>OZ243965.1:0-5319253 GCA_965214655.1 Bryobacterales bacterium
TCAACCTTGGGGTGATGTATGCCAACGGTCGAGGTGTTCCCCAGAACTATGTGCAAGCCCACAAGTGGCTCAACCTGGCGACCGCGCAAGCTGCCGGAGAAAAAGCGAAGGACTATCGCTCGGCGAGAGACTTGGCGGCAAAGGAGATGACCTCTTCGCAAATCGACAAAGCCCAGCGGTTGGCGCGGAAATGGCGCTCAAAAACCTGGGAGCAACTGAAGGGCAAGTAGGCCCGCCGGAAGCTCGGGCGGCGTCCCCTCGATGGTCCGCATGACCGCGCCGCGACTACAATGAAATCCGGAATGCAGGACGAAGCGCCTTTTCCAAACGCGGCGGCGGAGCGGGGAGACGCCGAGGCCCAATTCAACCTTGCAGTGCTGCATGCCGACGGCCGCGGCGTTTCCCAGGACTACGGGGAGGCGGCGAAGTGGTATCGCCGGGCCGCCGAACAGGGGCACTCCTACGCTCAATTCAACCTCGGCCTGATGCACGCCTACGGCCAAGGCGTTGCGCAAGACTCCGTGCAAGCCCACCTGTGGCTCGACTTGGCGGCAGCGCAAGCTGTCGGACAAGCGAAAGACGCCTGCGCGGCGCGCGATGCGCTGGCGGCGCGCATGACCGCCGCGCAAATCGCCGAAGCCCGGCGGTTGACGCGGGAATGGCGCCCGAAAACCTGGGAGCAACTGAAGGGCAAGTAAGCCCGCCGGAAGCTCGGGCGTTCCGCCCGCGGCGGGGCTACAATGGAATCCGCGATGAGATACGAATCGCCCTTTCTAAACGAATTGCACGCCGTCGCGCAACAGGGAGACATCCAGGCCCAGATCGACCTCGGCATGATGTACGCCGACGGCCGAGGCGTGCCCAAAGATTACGATCAAGCTCACAAGTGGTTCAGTTTGGCGGCCGCGCAAGCCTCGGGAACCATGAAAGAGGAACTGACGGAACTGAGAAACCTGGTGGCGTATATGATGACCCTTCGCAAATCGCCGAAGCCCAACGGCTTGGCGGAGGAATGGCCGCCGAAGCGCCAATAAGCCCCGCACGGCCCGGCCCGCCTTGCGCGGCGGGTCTTGCTATCCGCCATCCACCATTCACCAGCCGCCCCGCCGGCGCATTATAATGGCAGCTTCGGCCCACCGAGTCTCCCGCCATGCCTCTCCCCAAACTCACCCGTACGCAGTGGCTGATTTGTTTCGTCGCTGCGCTCGGCTTCGCTTTCGACATCTACGAGTTGCTGATGCTGCCGCTGATCGTGCGGCCGGCGCTGCTCGAGTTGGCCAACGCCGCGCCCGGCAGCGCCGAGTTCAACCGCTGGGTCGGGCTGCTTTTCTACATGCCCGCGGTTTTCGGCGGCGTGTTCGGGCTGCTCGGCGGCTGGCTGACCGACCGTTTCGGCCGCCGGGCGGTGCTGGTGTGGAGCATCTTTCTCTACGCTTTTTCCGCCGCCGCAGCCGGGTTCGCCACGAGTCCCGAATGGCTGCTGTTCTTCCGCTGCACGACTTTCGTCGGGGTCTCGGTCGAGTTCGTCGCCGCCGTCGCCTGGCTGGCGGAACTGTTCCCCGAAGCGAAGATGCGCGAGGCGGTGCTGGGCTGGACTCAGGCGTTCAGCTCGGTCGGCGGCTTGATGGTCACCGGCGCCTACTACCTCGCCGTGACCTACAGCGAGTCGTTCCCGGCGATCGCCGGCGGGCACGAGGCATGGCGCTACACGTTGATTTCGGGCTTGATTCCGGCGATTCCGCTGCTCATCATTCGGCCGTTCCTGCCGGAATCGCCGATGTGGGCGCAGAAGAAAGCCGCCGGCGCGCTGCAGCGTCCGAGCGTCAGGGAGCTTTTCCAGCCGGGGCTGCGGCGCACGACCGTGGTGACGACGATCATCTTCGCCTGCAGCTACGGCGCGGCCTTCGGCGCCATCCAACACGTGCCGCGCATGGTGCCCGCGCTGGTCAGCGATCTCGACCGCACCGCGCAGGAACAGACGGTAAGCGTCGTGCAGGGGTTTCAGGAAGTCGGCGGCGTGCTCGGCCGGGTGGCGCTGGCCCTGCTGGTCGTGGCCTTCCTGCGCCGCCGCAAACTGCTGCAGACGTTTCAGCTTGCGGGCCTGGTCATTTTCCCGCTGGTGTTTTTCTACGCGGCGACCGCCGACCTGGGCCTGCTGCGCTGGGGCATTTTCCTGGCGGGATTCGTCACCGTGGCGCAGTTCAGCTTCTGGGGGAATTATCTGCCGCGGGTCTATCCGACGCGGCTGCGCGGTACGGGCGAAGGCTTCGCCGCCAACATCGGTGGGCGCATGCTGGGCACCTTTGCGGCGCTGCTGACGACTACGCTCGCCAACTACACGCCGGGCGCGGCGCCCGCGGTCAAGCTGGCCTTTGCCGCCGGCATCGTCGGCACCGGCGTCTATGTGCTCGGCTTCATCGCCAGCTTCTGGCTGCCGGAGCCGGGCGAAAACGAGTTGCCCGAATAGGAAAAGGCGGCTACTTCCGCAGCGGGCGGCCGACCGCGCGCAGATCGCGGAAGCGCCTCGCCTTGCCTTCCCAACGCGGCAGCGCGCCCGCGTCAAGCGAGCGAACCGGCGCGCGGATGCCGAATGCGTTGCGCATCTCCCGCTCGACTTCCGCGCAGACCGCCGCTGCAGCTTCAAGCTCGATCTGCACTTCGTCCATTTGTCTCTCGCGCCGCGCGGTGATGCGGAATTCCGCGGTTCCGGCCGTGCGGCGGATCACCTCTTCGATCGCCGCCGGGTAGAGATTGACGCTGCGCACCAGGATCATCTCGTCGCATCGCCCGATAATCCCTCCCTCCAGCAGCAGCCCTTCGGCGACTCTGCGCGGGCGGACGGTATCGCCCGTTCGATAGCGGATCGCCGGGCAGCCCCAGCGGCCGAGGCCGGTCAACACCAGCTCTCCGGTTTCGCCTTCCTCCACGGGCTCCAGGGTCGCCGGGTCGAGGACTTCGGCGATGAACTCCTCCTCGTTGACGAACACGCCGCGGCCCCGCGGACAGGGTATGCCGTAGGCGCCGATTTCGCTGGCGCCGGCGTGATCGTAGGGGACGGCGTTCCAGGCTTCCTCGATGCGCTTGCGCACCGCCGGGATGCTGCCGCCGGGCTCGCCGGCGAGCACCGCGCAACGGACTTGCGAAGCGGCCAGGTCGATGCCCTCGCGCCGCGCCGTCTCCGCCAAGCGCAAGGCGTAGGTCGGGGTGCAGAAAAGAGCCGTGCAGCCGGTGTCGAGCAGGATGCGCAGCCGGCGCGAAGAGTCGGAGCCGCCGCCGGGAACGGTCAGCGCGCCGCGCTGCGAAACGGCGTCGAACGCCGACCAGAAACCGATGAACGGCGCGAACGAAAAGGCGAAAAAAGCGCGGTCGGCGTCGGTCACGCCGCAGGCGTCCAGCACCTTCGCCCAGCAGCGGAGCCACCATTCCCAGCTTGCGGCCGTGTCCAGGATGCGCAGCGGCGAGCCCGTTGTGCCGGAAGTCTGGTGGTAGCGTTCGTAGCGCTCCAACGGATAGGTGAGGTTGGAGCCGAACGGCGGATTTCTCTCGGCGTCTCGCGCAAGCTCCGCCTTCGTACAGAGCGGCAGGCGGCGGAAGTCTTCCACCGAAGCAAGACGCGGCGCCGTCCCCAGCTTGGCCCGCTGAAACCGATTGGACGCCGACACTTCCGCCAGCATCCGCCGCAGCCGGTCGAGTCGGTCGTAGCGGTCGAGGGTTATTTCGAGAAGCGCCAAGCGAGCCTACCCGAGCAGCCGCCAAACCTGAGCGACCATGAAACAGACGGCAAAGGCGATAGCCAGCGGCATGACGGCGCCGACCGCCGTCCATTTGCGGCTGCGGGTTTCCTTCCATATGGTGATGATCGTGGTCGCGCAAGGGTTGTGCAGCAGAGAAAAGAGCATCAGGTTGACGGCCGTGAGCAGCGTCCAGCCGTGCCGGTCGACCAGAATGGCGCGGATGGCCTCGTAGGCTTCGATCTCCGACATCACGCCTGCGCCGAGATAGCACATCAGCATGGTCGGGACCACGATTTCGTTCGCCGGAATGGCGATGACGTAGGCCAGCAGGATGACGCCGTCCAGGCCGATAGCCTGGCCGAGCGGGTTCAGCAAGCGGATGCAGTGATCGGCGAGGCTCGCTCCCGAGGCGTCGATGTTGGCCAGCAGCCAGATTACGGCCCCGGCCGGGGCGGCCGTCAGCATCGCCCGCCGCAACACGAAAATCGTGCGGTCGATCAGCGAGGTATGCAGAATGCGCAGCACGCTCGGGCGGCGGTAGGGGGGCAGCTCGAGGGTAAAGGCGGACGCCTCTCCCGCCAGCACGCTTTGCGAGAGCAGCCGCGAAACCAGCAGCGTAAAGCCGATGCCCAAAAGCACCACGGCGACGACGGCGCCGGCGGCCGCCGCCGACGCGAACGCCGGAGGAAAAGCCGCGGCGACGAAAATCACGGCCAGCATGATGAGCGTCGGAAAGCGCCCGTTGCAGGGCACGAAGTTGTTGGTCAGGATGGCGATCAGGCGTTCGCGCGGGGAGTCGATGATGCGCGTCGAGATCACTCCGGCGGCGTTGCAGCCGAAGCCCATGGCCATGGTCAGCGCCTGCTTGCCGTGGGCGCCGGCCTTGCGGAAAAGCCAATCCATGTTGAACGCCACCCGCGGCAGATAGCCGAGGTCTTCGAGAATGGTGAACACCGGAAAGAAAATAGCCATCGGCGGCAGCATGACGCTGACCACCCAGGCCAAGCCGCGGTAGACGCCGTGCCAAAGCAGGCCCGTGAGCCACTCGGGGCTGCCGATGCGCTCGAACCAGCCGGCGCCGATCCCCTCGATCCAGAAAAAAAGTTGCGCCAGCATCCGCGAGGGCGCGTTCGCCCCCAGAATCGTCAGCCAGAAGACGACGCCCAGAAGAGCGAGCATCAGCGGAAGCCCCAAGGCGCGCGAGGTCACGATGCGGTCGATGCGTTGATCGAGGTCCCATTTGCCGCCGGCGCCGGCGCGCACCGAGCGGTCGGCGATGGCTTGGGCGCTCGCATAAAGCGCGGTGACCATGCGGTCGCGGAAGTTCTCGCCGAGCTCCCCGCGGAGTTGGTCGCTGCGGTCGAGGACGGCTTGCGGAGTCGGCGCCATCCGAGATTTACTGCGCCCCCTCGACCGCCATGAGACTGCTTCCCTGCTCCGCTGCCGCCGCTTGTTCGGCAACGAGCCGGGTCAACTCGCCCGAGAGCAGCGCTTGCCGCACCTTGTGGTCGCCGTCCAGCAAACGCAGCGCCACCCAGCGGGCGCTGGGCAGGCCGGGAGCCGCCGCTTCGATCATGGGCGCCAGTTCGTCGATGGCGCGGCTGAGTTCCGGCGGCGTCTCGGCCCGCGCCGGCGCCGTGGCAATTTCGCCGGCGATGACGGCGGCGACCGTTGCAACCAATTCGGCCAAGCCCTGCTTCGTGCGGGCGACCGTCGGCACGGCCGGCACGCCCAGGTCGCGCGCGAGGCTGCGCACGTCGACCCGCAGGCCCTTGCGCTCGGCCTCGTCCATCAGGTTCACGCAGACCACCACGCGGTCGGTGATTTCGAGAATCTGAAGCGCCAGGTTGAGGTTGCGTTCGAGGGCGGTCGCGTCGACGACCGCGATCGTGCAGTCGGGCTGCCCGAACAACAGAAAGTTGCGGGCGATCTCTTCGTCCTGCGAGGCGGACAGGAGCGAGTAGGAGCCGGGCAAATCGACCAGCTTGTAGCGCTTGCCCTGAAACTTGAAGCCGCCCTCGGCGCGGGTGACCGTCTTGCCGGTCCAGTTGCCGACGTGTTGGCGCAGGCCGGTCAGCGCGTTGAAGACGGAGGACTTGCCGGTGTTGGGATTGCCGGCCAGAGCGACGACGTAATCGTGGTTGCCGATCTCGACGCCCATCCGCGCCGGCCGGGCGTGGGCCGGGCAGGCTTCGCAAGACTCGTGAGAGACGCTCATGACGCAGCCGCCTCCTGCGGCCGCTGCGGCGGCAGCGGGCGGACCCGGATGTGGTCGGCCTGCTCGCCGCGCAGCGCGATGACGGTTCCGCGGATGCGAAAGGCGCGCGGGTCGCCGAAAGTGTTTTCCAACACGGCTTCCACCGTGGTCTTCGGGGTGAGGCCCAAGTCCAGCAAGCGGCGGCGGGAAAAGCCGCGGCACGCTTCGTCCAGCTCGATCACCTCCGCTCTGGCGCCTTGCGGCAAGCGGCTGAGCCGAATCGACTCCGCCGGCCGCATCGCGCGGGCGGGCGCGGCGGCGACCTGGATGTTGGCGGCGACCGCCGGCGCCAGCCGATGCTCGCTTTCTCCGTCGCTGACGACTATTCCCCGCCCGCCGCTCTTCAGAACCCTGACGATCTGGCCCGGCCGCAGGCCGCAGGCCGCGATCTGGCGGAAAATCACGTCGGGCTCGTCTTCGATGTGAACGATGCGCGCGCAGTCGCCGGCCGGCAATTCGCTCAAGCCGACGGCGTTGAGCGGAACCATGAAGCCCTCGGCGGTCGGGATCGGATCGCCGTGCGGATCGTGCCGCGGGTGGCCCAAATGGGCGTCCAGCGCGGCCAACTCCTCGCCGCTGAGACGATGCTCGGCGCGCTCGGCGGCCCGATGGATACGCCCCATGGGCATGTTGGCTTCGTCGGAAAGATGGCTCTCCCACAGGCGGTGGGCGCGCACCACCTGCAGCGCCCGCTTCTCGCCCTTGGGGGTCAGGCGGACTCCGCCGGTTACGCTCTCGATCGTCTCGGCGGCCTCCATGCGGGTCAACAACTCCAGAACGGCCTGCGGCGAAAGCCCGAGCGCTCCGGCCAGCGATTCGGGAGTCGCCGCCTTCGCGCGGTGCTGCCAGGCGAGGATATGCTTCAAGGCGTCTTCGAACTGCGCCCGCCCGCGGTATTCCCCGCGCCGCCGCCAGAGCCGCCGCAACCTTCGGTCGGGGCGAAAAACGGCCGCCGCCAGGAACAGCACAAGCAGAAAAACGGCGCCGGGGCTCATTTACGCTCCTTTGGGCGCAGCCGCGGACACATGGATTTCCGCCGCCACGCGCGTGCCCAAGGCGCGGATCTGCTGCCCGCCGCCGACCCGCAGCATGAGCGGGCCGTCGAACGGCCCCCGCTCGACCAATTCCAGGGGAACGCCCGGCTTGATGCCGATCGCGGAGAGATAGCGCAGCATCTCCGGATTGCGGTCCGACACCTTGGACACGCGCACCTTCGAGCCGATTTTCACCTCGAGCAGGCAGTAGTCGCTGCGCTCGGGCATCGAGCCGTCCTTGCGCGGAATCGGATGGCCGTGCGGGTCGATTTCCGGGTTGCCGAGCGCTTTGGCGATGCGGTCTTCGAACGTTTCCGAGATGGCGTGCTCAAGCTTTTCGGCCTCGTCGTGAACCTCGTCCCAGTTATAGCCGAGCGAGTGGTGCAGAAAAAGCTCGATCAAACGGTGGTGGCGGATAATTTCGAGCGCGCGGTGGCGTCCGTGCTCGGTCAAGCGCGCGCCGCGGCGCTTCTCGTACTTGATCCAAGGGGGATCGGTCTGCGAAAGCTTTTTCAGCATGCCGGTCACCGACGCCGGAGCGACCAGCAGCTTTTCCGCGATCGAAGCGGTCGACGCCCTCCCGCCATCGCCGGCGATCTGAAAGATCGCTTTCAGATAATCGTCAACCGCCTCAGTCGCCATTTTTAGGCATGCCTAAATTTCAGATTACGCAACCGGCGCATCTTCTGTCAATGCCCACCCGGCGGGGTTCCATTCGCCGGCGCCGTTAATCCGCGGCCGCCGCCCCGGTCTCCGCCCGCGGCGACGCATAGGTCAACTGGAATACGGCATCCGTCAACCACCGCTTGAAGCCCGCGTCGTCCGCGAAGTGCTTGTACAACTGAGTGTCGTCGCTTACGATGGCGTTCATCACCCGCGACAGCGCCTTGTCGTGTTCGATGCGCGCGTTCTGCCTGTCGGAATTCCGCTGTGCGTTGCGGTAGGCCGAATCCGCCGCCACGCGGGCCGGAATTTCTTCGGCAATGAGCCGCCGCACGCGGTCGGCGTCCGCCCAGGCGATGTTGCCGAATCTTTCGTTGAACGATTGGATAATGTTGGAAAGCCGGTCCAACTCCGGCTCGGGCTTGCCGCCGCCCCCGGAAACGGGCACGGGTTCGATCTCGCCGTCCTCATCAGGCAGTCGGATGCGCATCGCCAACCGTTTTTCGACGCGGTAGCTGTCCATGTCGATGGCTTCGAGGATGCCCTTGGAAAGGTCCTCTTCCTGCGGCGCCGGCAGCTTCGGCGTCAGAAAATCGAGAAAGATCGAGAGCTTCTCCCATTCCTTGTTCGTGTACGGCAGCACCATCGAAAGGAATCCGTAGGCGCGGACGAAGGCTTTGGCCTTGCTCTTGAAATCGATCTGCCCGTCCTCGTCCAGCTCGGTTCGGTACGCTGCGACGCAAGCATCGAGGATCGGGTCGAGGCGTTCGCGCGGCTCGCCTTCGAGGTAGCGCCTCGCCAAGTCGTCCACCTGCGCCTGCGAGTAAACTTGGCGGCCTTCCAGGTCCGCTTGCAGGTCGTGCAGCTTGTCGGGGTCGGTTTCGTCCGCCAGGATCGTCGCGCGGTAGTAGGGCTCGAACGCCTCGCGGACGGCGTCGGCGTCGTTCATGAAGTCGAGCACGAAGACATCGTGCTTCTTCGGATGCGCCCGGTTGAGGCGTGACAGCGTCTGCACCGTCTTGATGCCGGAGAGTATCTTGTCCACGTACATCGTGTGCAGCAGCGGCTCGTCGTAGCCGGTCTGGAACTTCTCGGCGCAGATCAGGAAACGGTAAGGGTCCTCTCGAATCTTGCCGGCGATGAGCGATGACGGAAAGCCGTTCAGCAACGCTTCGCTCACCTTTGCGCCGCCGTACTCGCGCTCGCCGGAGAAAGCGACGATAGCGCGGTACGGACTCTTGCGCTCCGCCAGATAATCGCCGATTGCGCGGTAATACTCGATCGCGCGGTTCACGCTGCCGGCTACCACCATCGCCCGCGCCTGTCCGCCGATCTTGCCGAACGCCGCCACCTGCTCGTGGAAGTGATCCACCATGATCTCGGCCTTGAGCCGGATCGCATGGGCGTGCTCCTCGACGTAGCGGCGCAGCTTCTTTTGCGCTTTATTCGTATCGAACCTGGGGTCGTTCGCTACCGTCTTGGCCAGACGGTAATAACTCTGAACCGGCGTATAGGCGGCCAGCACGTCGAGGATGAAACCCTCCTGGACCGCCTGCTTCATCGTGTAGGCGTGGAAGGGAAGATGTTTTACCGCGCCGTCCGCCTGGGGCGCCGGCGCGCCGAAGAGTTCCAGCGTCTTGTTCTTGGGCGTAGCGGTGAAGGCGAAATACGAGGCGTTGGGCAACAGCCTGCGCGATTCCATAAGGAAGTTGATCTTGTCCTCGAAGGTTTCGTCTTCCGTTTCGCCCCCGGCTTCCGAAAGCGCCCGGGACATCGCCGCGGATGTCTTGCCGCCCTGGCTCGAGTGCGCCTCGTCGATGATGACCGCAAACGTCCGCCCGCGCTGTTCGGCGCCGATCTCGTCGAGGATAAACGGGAACTTCTGCACGGTGGAAATGACGATCTTCTTGCCGCTCTCGATGAACCGGCGCAGATCGCCCGAACGCTCGGCGTGGCCGACCGTCGCCCCGACCTGGGCGAACTGCCGAATCGTGTCGCGGATCTGCCGGTCGAGAATGCGCCTGTCGGTGACGACGACGACCGAATCGAAGACCGGTTTGCCGTCTTTCGCCAAGCCGACCGCCTGATGCGCGAGCCAGGCGATGGAGTTGGACTTGCCGCTGCCGGCCGAGTGCTGGATCAGATACCGCCTTCCGGCGCCATGCTTTCCGGCGTCGGCCAGCAGCCTGCGGACAACGTCGAGTTGATGGTAGCGAGGCCAGATCTGCTTCCGGGTCTTGCGGCCGGTTCTTTCGTCTTTTTCGACGAGAAGCTGGGCGTAGTTCTCCAGGATGTCGGTCAGGCTTTCGCGGGTCAGCGTCCGCCGCCAAAGATAATCGGTCTTGAGGCCGCCGGGATTCGGCGGGTTGCCCGCGCCGTCGTGCCGGCCGCGGTTGAAGGGCAGGAACCAGGACGCCTTGCCCTTCAAATGCGTGCAGAAACGCGCCTCGCCCTCGTCCACCGCGAAATGGACAAGGCAGCGGCCCAAGGCGAACAACTTCTCGCGCGGGTCGCGGTCGCGCTTGTACTGCTCGACCGCATCCGCCGCCGTCTGCTTGGTCAGGCTGTTCTTGAGCTCGAAGGTGGCGACGGGCAGGCCGTTGACGAACAGAGCAAGGTCGAGCGCCAGCCGCGTCTCCTCGCTGCTGTAGCGCAACTGCCGCGTGACCGAAAAGCGGTTCGCGTCGTAGCGCGCTTTCGCCCACTCGTTGCCGGGCGAAGGCGCGCCAAAGAAAAGGTCGATGCGGCGCGGCCCGTGCTTGACGCCCTTGCGCAGCACGTCCACGGTTCCGCGCTTGTCAATTTCCCGCTGCAAGCGCGCCAGGAACTTGCGCCGCGTCGGATTGTCGTCGTCCGGCGCCAGGACAGCGGCGGCCTCGGGCTGCGTCGCCTGCAAAAAGGCGGCAAGCTGCGCCAGGTCCACGCAGTATTCGCGGTCGTAGTCGCCGGGGTCGCCGCAGAGCCAACCGGCGCCGCCGGCGCCCGGCGCGGCGCCCGGATCGCAGGGCCAGCCGGTCAAGGCCGTGCAGATCAGCCGTTCGAGGCCGCGTTCGCTGGTGTCGGTGGGCATGGGGAACGGCTCCAGTCAAGCAGTAGTCAAGCAAGCAACGTACTTGTTCTCAGTAAATTGTGTGATGTTTCGGCTCATCGAGCAACTCACCGATTTCACTCCCATTCATATAAAGGGGTTAGCGAACGGTTCGCTCTATAGAACGTGTGCGCTCATTCAAAGAATCGTTTGCATCAAACAAAAAAGTCGGTGAAAAAGATAGTCGATATGTTCACTCCTGGCAAGCCGTTCCTGATACGTCTCGGAATGGCGTATCTGGAGGTTATTGCCGACCCACGTCAATTCCTTCGCCTCTCGCTCCAGAGATTCTCGGAACTTGGGAGAAGACGATCCCGCCGCGCTGTCAAGAAGTACTTTAATCTGCATCTTCTTACCGGATCCGCTGCGCAGCGTTTTCAACCGTTCCCAAGCATCCCATAGAGCTTCCAGAGACTCCCGCCGCACAACCTCGTCGGGGTTGAGAAAATTGCTCCGTGCTGTCTCCAGCATACGATCGAGATCGGCATCGCCTGTATGGAACTGAGCCGCCGCAAGTTCCTCGCGTAGCACGGGCGCCGCAAGTCGTTCGACACGACCGTGTTTTGTGAGATCGTAAGCGAGACCGTTACGACGAAAAATCCGGTTGATGTTATCTCGAAATTCACTCCGGCCGGTCTTAATGTCGAACGACAGGTGATAGTGTCCGAAAAAACTGTGGTAGTTCTTTTGAATGGGCTTGCCGATGGATTGCCGGCAGAATTCAATTGTATCGAGAATATCCAAGGTTCGCAGTAGACCTTCACGGCTGCTGCGCCACACATAAGCCGAACGTTCCTGCAGAACCGGAATCTCGGCTCGCATACCCTTCCAGACGGCGTCCTCATCGCTGCCTGTAGGACCGCGCCCGTCATCGCAGGTTTCCGGATACCTTGCGCCGAATGAACCGTCTTCGATCCGAGCATTGATGAGCGCCTGGATGCCGCCCCACACGACTTCATTGATTTCCTCGTTTTCTCGAGGAACTTCCCCCATTTCTCTTTCGCTAAAATATCTCACCGGCTCAGTCCCTGAATGTTCTTTCGATAACCCCAGGAGCCTCAGGCCGCCTCGGTCAAAACGCTGGCGAACTCGTCCGGCCGCGACCAGCGCGTTACCGTGGACAGCGGTTCCACCCGCCGGAAGTCCGCCTCCGCCCAGACATCGGCGGTGTCATCGAAAAGAGAAACGAAATGCAATGATTCCGGCCCCGCGGTGAGATGATGCAGATCGTACCAAGCGGCCACCGCATGGTCGGTGACGCCATGCGCAGCGGAACGGTTCCCGGTGCTCAGCACATAGACCAGGGAACTGCGCCCGCGCGCGCGAACATGGAAGTCCACCGTCCAACTACGTGTTGAGCGTCCGATCAGCTTTTTGGAACGTTCATATTCCAATTCGCGCCCGGTCAGGTAATCGGCGACTTCATCCGTGACCGACTCGACCGCGCGGGTTCGAAAGGTAAACCACAGGTCGGACACCCGCAACGCCGCTTGCGCCACGCGCGTGACGGTCGCGGCCAGTTCGTCGCCGGGACGGCAACGGGCCTGCAGCATTCCCCTGTAGAATTCGACTCCATGCGTTCCGCAGATATCGTCGATGAGCCGATTCTGTTTCGGCGAGCGGCGGGACGCCACCGACTGCATCCGCAGCCAACCCGTGGTTTCCGCAAGATCGGTCACCGTGACACCATCGCCTTCGGTCTTGCAGAACAGGTCGATATTGTCGCCGTCCGGGTACAGATAAGGCGTGCGGATGCGCTGGTAGTCGCCGTGCTCCGTGCAGGCGAACATCTCTCCAACCTCGCTCTGTATCACCTTGCAGATGTCACTATTGTTCATAAAAACATCTCCCCTTGCATCGCCGGCCGATGCATTGTGCCGCTGTGCTGAATATGCGCTTCCGTGCAAAACTGTCGCCATACCCCTACAGGATCGTCAACCGGCGCGGTGATGTCATCCGGAACATAGGCTTCCTTGTCCCTGTGCCGTTCGGACCACCGATGTTTATGCTTTTCGCCTACCTGACCGCACTGCGGGTTATGGTGATCCTTACCCATATCCAACCCGTAGATACGCCCATCCGTCCGCAGAATGAGCGTGTAGGTCAGACTGCCCGCCGGCCGGTCAGACTGCCCGCCGGCCGATTGTATCTGCCCTGGACAAAGAGCGGCCAGCCGGCCGTGGACTCGACTTCAGCCCGAAAAACCTGAGCCGGAGAGCGGTCTTCGTCCTCGCTCCAGACAATATCCCCTTCGATGCGTTTCGAAGCGTCCCCCAGGATGACGGCGAATTCAGCGTTGGTCAGCGGCATAACGTATCCTTGCTGCTTTTGTCCGCCTTGCCGGCGCCGCCTTCGTCCAGCAGGTCGGCCGCTGCTTCGCGCACGTCGAGCTTGCCGGTGACCCCATCGGCGATCAGGCGGGCGCGGTATTCGCGCAGCAACTCGACTTGGCGGCGGGCGCGGGCAACTGCGGCATCGATGGCGGCGGTTGTTTTGTCGAGATGGGCGGCGATGGCGGCTTGCTCGGTATGAGGCGGGAATGGAAAACGGTATGCTCTAAACTGGTCGCCTGTCAAGTGTTCAATGGTACTCACGCGCCCATCGCTGAAAGCGTTGCCGTTCACTGCCGCGCGAAGGACGTAATACATAAAGCGCGGCAGGTCCCGATCCACATTCTGAGGCCGGAGTCTATGCAGCGCCTTTTGAAATCCGCACACGGCCAGTTCCCCCGACCAAAGCGCACATCGACCAACCTCCCCACCCTCGCATACCAATAAGTCGCCATGCTGAACCGTATAGCGATTGTATTCGTTTGGCGGAATGTCCATCTCCGGCAGGTCTTCGATGTTGATTCGATTCCACTGAACATCGACATTTCGAAGATAAGGAATCGAGTACTTACCCGTGATTCGCTTGGAGTCCAGCATTTTGCCAAGGCATTGCAAGTATCGGTACTTTAGAGCAGCGACTTCCCAATGAGCGGGCACGTCGCCGAGCCACTCGACGCCGGAGGGTTTGAGGCGGACGTTGGGGTCGAGGCCACGGGTCACGGCGCGGTGGACGACGGCGCGGCGCTGCTCCTCCAGCAGCCCTTCCGTCTCTCGCTCCAGCGCCAGGATATCGGCCCGAATCTCCTCCAGCGGGCGCATTGGCTGCGGCTTGTAGAAGTGGCGGGCGAAGCTGATTTCGTAGCCGAGCTTGACGCTGTCGGGATCGTACCAGGCGTCGGGCGCGTAGGGCAGCGCTTCGCGGCGCAGGAAGCCTTCGATGCCGCCGTCTTCGAGCAACGGCACCTGCTCGGTGTCGCGCAAGTCAGCGTTGGGCTCGTACTCGACGACCGCAGGCTTGCCGTCGACCGCCGCCGCGAACAGGCCGCGCAGCGGGTCCGGCGCAACGCCTTTTTTGTGAATTTTCCTGACGACCGGCTCGGCGGCTGCGTCGCGCGAGGCCAACGCGGTTTGCAGCAGCTTCTTCCGCTTGGCCGTCAGCCTGACCTTGTGCATGGAGGCGATCGGGGCGACAATTTTCATGAACCGGCCGAAATCGCGGTGAGGCCCGCCGGCGACGGCATCGTGTACGGCCAGCCAATCGACGACATCGGCCAGCGGCTCTTCTCCGGCTTGGCGGCAGGCGTCCCGGAACCGCGCGCGGCGCTCCGGCGACAAATCGACGGCGAGCCGCAAAGGCCGCTCGACCGTGACTTTCCAATAGCCGAACGCCTCACTGGGGAAGATCTTCGACTGGGGGGTTTCCTCGAAGGCGAGGAAGACAGCGCAGATGCGCCGGATGTCGTCGTCCGCGAGCTCGCAGTTCTTTTTGCCGAGGTTTTTGCGCAGCGGCTTGAACCACTCGGTAGCGTCGATAAGCTGCACCTTGCCGCGGCGGCGCTCCGGCTTGCGGTTGGCGAGCACCCAGATATAGGTGGCGATGCCGGTGTTGTAGAACATGTTGAGCGGCAGGGCGACGACGGCTTCGAGCCAGTCGTTCTCGAGAATCCAGCGGCGGATGTTGCTCTCGCCCTGGCCGGCGTCGCCGGTGAACAGCGAACTGCCGTTATGCACCTCGGCGACGCGGCTGCCGAGCTTGCCGCCCCGCTTCATCTTGCTCAGCATGTTGGCCAGGAACAGCATCTGGCCGTCGCTGGTGCGGGTCAGCAGCGAGTATTCGGGGTCGCCGGCGTGCTCGACGACGAAACGCCGATCGCACACGCCGTCTTTGCCGCCCATGCGCTCGAGGTCGCTCTTCCAGCTTTTGCCGTAGGGCGGATTGGAAAGCATGAAGTCGAACCCGCTGGATGGGAAGGCGTCGTTGGCCAGCGTCGAGTGCTGCGGCCCGCCGCGGATGTTGTCCGCCGCGTCTCCTTCGCCCTTGAGCAGCAGGTCGGCCTTGCAGATGGCGTAGGTCTCCGCGTTGATCTCCTGTCCGTAGAGATGCGCCTCGACCTGCTTGCCCCGCTCCGCTGCGAGCGTTTGCAGCGTTTCTTCGGCGACGGTCAACATGCCGCCGGTGCCGCAGGCGCCGTCGTAGAGCAGGTAGGTGCTCGACTCGATTTTGCCGGCGACGGGCAGGAAAACGAGATTCGCCATCAGCTTGACGGCGTCGCGCGGCGTCCAGTGCTCGCCCGCCTCTTCGTTGTTCTCCTCGTTGAAGCGCCGCACCAACTCCTCGAAGATCGTGCCCATGCCGTGGTTGTCGAGACCGGGAAGCTTGACCGAGCCATCGGCATTCTTGACCGGTTTCGGGCTCAGGTTGATATCGGGCGCAGTCAGCTTCTCGATCAGCGTCCCCAGCGCGTCGGCGGCGGAAAGACGCTCAATCTGGTTGCGGAACTCGAAGTTGTCGAGGATGTCTTGCACGTTCGGCGAGAAACCGTCGAGATACGCCTCGAAATCGACGCGCAGTTGCTGCGCGCTGGCGCGGGCTTTCAGGTCGCGCATCGTGAACCTGGAAACGTTATAGAAAGCATGTCCCGCGGCGGCGCGCAAAGGGCCGTCCTGATTGACCAAGCCGGCCGCGTCGAGCTTGGCCCGCATGTCGAGGACAGCTTCTTTGGTGTCTTCCAGCACTGCGTCCAAGCGGCGGAGGACGATCATGGGCAGGATCACGTCGCGGTACTTGCCGCGCACGTAGAGATCGCGCAGCACGTCGTCGGCGATGCTCCAGATGAAGTTGGCGATCCAGTCGAGGCGGGTCATTCTTTCGGGGGCGCAGCGGCTTCGCTCTGTGAAGGACAGCTCTGTGAAGGACAGGAGAAAAGGCCGCCGGCAAGTGGTTTCCCGTAAAGGAAACCATCGTATCAGGCGCCCTTCTTTGCGCGCTTTCGGCGGGTGAGCAGCATGGCCAGGCCCGGCAGCGCGATGGAGCCGAGGAAAGCCGGGAGAAACGTCTGCGTTTCGAGCGCAAACGCGCCCACGAAAGCATAGACCAGGGCAATCGCGGCATTGGATAGCCCGACCAACACGGCGAACCGCGCCCGCGGCATGCGCGCCGCGCCCGCGAAGACGACCGAAGCCTCCGCCAAGACAGGTACGGCGCGGGAGGCGATCAGCGACCAGTCTCCCCAGCGTCGATGCGCAACGGCGGCGCGCTCGAGGCCGCGGTCTCCGACGAACCGCCGCGCCGCCGCGCGCCCGGCGGCCGCGCCGATCCAATAGCCCAGCGCGGCGCCGGCATTCATGCCCAGCCAGTTCACCGCCGCGCCGAGCGGCCAACCCAACAGAAAGCCCGCGGCGGTGGCGACCAGGCTCGACGGAACCGGCAGCAAAACGTCGGACCCCAGCAGCGCGGCGAGAACGAGCGCCGCCGCCGCCCGCGGCCGCGGCGAACCCCGTTCGGCGCCGACGTAGCCCTCGACCGCTTCCTCGACCTCCTGCTCGTAAAGCGCGAACGGCGCGAGAAGGAACGCCGCCAACAACGCGGCCAACGCGCTCCACCCGGCCAACCGACGCTTTTCCATCGCGCTCCGGCGCGCCGTAGACGACGGGCCGTTCTCCTACAAAAGCATACTCCCGGCCTCTCCGCGGCATTATCATGGGAGTCATGCGCCAAGCTCTGCTCTTCGCTTCGATTCTCACGGCCGCCTGCTCCGGCGGCGGCGATCCGCAACCGCAGGCGGCCAAGCCCAACATCGTGATCCTGCTCGCCGACGACCTCGGTTGGACGGACGTCGGCTTTCACGGCGGCGGCATTGCCACGCCCAACATCGACCGCATCGCCGCAGAAGGCGCGCAACTCGACCGCTATTACGTCGCACCGGTCTGCTCGCCGACGCGGGCGGGGCTGATGACCGGCCGCTATCCGATCCGCTTCGGCGCCATGCGCGCGGTCTATCCGCCGTGGCGCGAGGGTGGAATGGATACTTCCGAAGTCACGCTGGCGGATGTGCTGGCCACCGCCGGATACGAGCGCCGCGGCGTCTTCGGCAAGTGGCACCTGGGGCACGGCGGGCTGCAGTATCATCCGCTGCGGCGCGGGTTCACCGAATTTTACGGCCACTACAACGGGGCGATCGACTACTTTACCCACGAGCGCGAAGGCGAGCTGGATTGGCACGCCGGGTATGAGTCGAGCTACGACGAAGGCTATTCGACCGACCTGATCGCCGCTGCGGCCGTCCGCTTCATCGAAACGCACGCGGCGGGCGATGCGCCGTTCCTGTGCTACGTGCCCTTCAATGCCGTACACAGCCCGTTCCAGGCGAAGCAGGAAGACCTGCCGCCGTACGCCGATCTCGCCGCGGCGAAAGGCGATTGGGCGGGCGCGACCCTGATCAATCCTCCGGACGGGGCCGAGCGCCGGCTGGAGAACCGGCGCATCCTGGGAGCGATGACCCATGCGCTCGACCGGGCCGTCGGGCGCATTCTGGACGCACTCGACGAGGCGGGAATCGCCGATTCCACCTTCGTGCTGTTCTCCTCCGACAACGGCGGCGTGGGCGGGGTCGGGGAAAACGCTCCGTTGCGCGGGGCCAAGGCTTCGGTGTTCGAGGGCGGCGTCCGCGTGGCGGCCGCGGCGCGCTGGCCGGGCAAGATTGCCCCCGGAAGCGTAATCGACGTCCCCTTGGCCAACATCGACATCCTGCCCACCGCGATGCGCATGGCCGGCGTCTCAAGCAGCGGCGGAAAACCGCTCGACGGCGTGGATGTCCTCGACGTCCTGACCGGCGAGCGCCAAAGCCTCGACCGCGAGATCTTCAACTACATCGGGCAGGCCGGGCCGGACGCGGAGCAAATCTCCTACATGACCAACGAGTGGAAGCTCATCGTGCTGGGGCCGACCGTCACCGACGAGTCGGCGGACGATGCGCAGCGGCGGCGGATGCTGTTCCGCATCGACGAAGACATGGCCGAGGAACGCGACGTCGCCGCCGAGCATCCGCAGAAAGTCGCCGAGATGTACGCCAAGATCAAGGAGTTCCGGGCGCTGCAGCCGGCGGACGCGGTGCCGCCCTACAACCAGGGGCGGGACAGCCCTTCGTTCCAAGCCCCCCCGGAATGGCGCATCCCGGGCGACTACCCCGAGTGACGCGCCCTACCGGCCGCCGCACGGCGGGGCCGGCGGATTCGCGAAACGGCCGGCGTAGCGCTCAGTCTCTTGCGGCGCAACCGCGCGGCCCCTTGTCTTAGCCTTGCTTGCGCCTTGCAGCAGCGGAATGGAGCAACGCCCCCAAGAGAAGCCCCGCGGGACGGTCAGGTTGTCGAAGGCGAAGGCTCTGCGCTGAGGCCGCCATCTGAGTTCGCTTCGGAGACTCGCCGAAAATTCTTTGGAGTTGAATTCCCCGGAATGATAGCGCGGCGGGGCGGAAGTTCCCCAAGAGCCGCCCGCAGGCGTCTGGGGAGCACGGTCCTGGGCGCCCGTGTCCCGCGCGGAGAGCAGCAGCGCCGCCGCGCAGCAAGCAACGCGCAGGCGGCGGTTGCGCAGGACCCGGAATGCCGCCCCGTCAGCCAAAATGATACGTCCCCTCGCCTTGGTTCCAGAAGACCTTCTTTTCCTTGCGCAGCGCCATGGTGGCCAAGTGGCCGGTAATCGCCGCTTCGTGGCCTAATTCCACGGGACAGTTCAGCTTCGCGCCGTGGGCGACGGCGTCGATGAAGTTCTTGATGTGGTCGTTGGTCGAGTTGGTTTCGTTGAAATCCTTGCGCGCGTCGAAGTGCATCTCCGGCCGCGAAGTGACCTTTTCGGGCAGGCCGCGGGCCTTTTCGGGATACACGTTGAGGTAGCGCATGTTCATGATTTCCATCGTGCCTTCGCTGCCGCAGAGTTGCTCGCCGTAGCCGTAGTGCGAGGTGCTGAAGGCCGCCGAATAGGAAATGTGGAAATGGTCGTCGTACTCGTAGGCGGCCGTAACGGTGTCGGGGACCTCGCGGTCGTCCTGAATCCAGTGGTGGATGCCTCCGTTGCAGACGACCGACTCGCAATAATGCCTTCCGGTAATCATGTGCAGCGCGTCGGTCTGGTGGACGAGCAGATCGGTGGAGATGCCGCCGGAATAATCCCAGTAGAGGCGCCATTGGAAGTAGCGCTGCTTGTTGAACGACGTGTTGCGGGCCGGCCCCAGAAAACGCTTGTAATCGGTATTCGACGGCGTCGCGTCGCCGGGAATCGCATAGCGCCAAGCCGGGTTGGTCAGCGGGCTGTTGCGGTACCAGAAGGCTTTCGCATAGACGACGTTGCCCAGCACGCCGGACTCGTAGATTTCGCGCGCCTTGGCGTAGACGCGGGAACTGCGGCGCTGCGTGCCGACCTGGAATTTCTTGCCGGTCTTCTTGACGGCGTTGACGATATCGACGCCCTCTTCGATGGTGTGCGCCAAAGGCTTTTCGCAATACACGTGCTTGCCCGCGTCGAGCGCGGCCAGCGCCATTTCGTGGTGGAGATGCTCCGGGGTCATGATGAAGACGGCGTCGATGGACTTGTCTTCGAGCATCTTGTAGTAGTCGTTGTAGGTATCCGGCGCGGATCCCTGATCGGTGATGACGTCGTCCTTCGTTTTCGCCAAGCGCGGACTGAAGGTGTCGCAGATGGCCTTGACCTGGGCATCGTCCTTGGACACCTTCATCAGGGTGCGGATGTGTTTGCCGCCGCGGTTGCCGAGTCCGACCCAACCGACATTGACCTTGGAGCCGGAAGATTGGGCGGAAAGCAGAGCGGGCGCGGCGATTGCGGACGAAGAAACGAACGTGCGGCGGGTGATCGAATCAGACATGACCCTTTTAGTTTAGGCGATGCCTGGGACGAGCGGCGCACAGGACGCCGTTACCCTCGAAAAAGACTTGGCGGCTGTGCTAAGCTGAGAGTGCGGGGTGGAGCAGTCTGGTAGCTCGTTGGGCTCATAACCCAAAGGTCGAGGGTTCAAATCCCTCCCCCGCAACCAATTCACCCCCGCTCAACCGAACCTCCGCCGTTTGCGGCGCCCCTCTGCGCATACGGCGCGGGCCGATCACAGCCCTCAGCAAAGACCCACCCTGCAAAGATCCGGGATCCTGGCAAAGATCCGGGATCCTGCAAAGATCCGGGATTTTTACAAGGAAGAAGACGAGGCACATTTCGTCGGTGGTCCTGTCGCCCCAACCGACCGGCTGCGGCGGATTGTTGGGATTCCGCGGGTTGGACGCGGAGTTGTCGTACCAGGCCCGCGCTCTGAGCGTGTCGGTGAGCTCCAGCAGGATGGGATCCTTATAGGTGTACAGGTCCTGCCAGTTGAAATCCCAGTCGTCGATATAGACCATCGGCGTCTCCGCGCCGTCGGCCGCTATCCTGTCCAGGCGAATCTGTTTGCCGAGCAAGTGCATGTGCGGCAGCACGGAGATGACCTCCACCGGAAAGAGACTGCCGCCCAGACCGGCGTTGAGCGCCGAAAACAGCGCGCGGGTCGCTGCATCGGGGAATTCGGCGGTCACCTCGTAGTTGTCCGCCCCTGCCGGGATTACGAAATCGCGGTTGATCACCGGCAGAATCAGTACGTTTTCCGCGGTCCGCTCTTCGGCGAAGTGCAAGCCGATGCGGGTCCGATCGGTCTGCTGCGTGCCGTCGGGGAAATAGTGGACCTGCACCGCCATGTGCGCTCCCGGCCGCAGGAAATATCCGGAGCCTTCGGGCAGGACCTGCGGGCTGTAACCGGGCACCCAGCCGCCCTGAATATACGATTCCACCCCGGTAATCGCGCCGTCATCCTCGAATCCCGGCCCGCCGAAGCACGTATATCCCGGCCGCTCGCCGGTTTCCGCGGCTTCCAGAGACACCGACATGCCGGTCGGATCGCCGAACAAAATCACGTGATGGACGATTTTACGGTTTCCCGGCAGCACCTCGACCTTGGCGATGCTCTTGGTCTCGTCCGTCGGAACGGGAACGTTGAAGCAGCGGTAGTCGTCCCCCCCGTTTGGGTCGGGCGTGTATTCAGGAACATCCAGGATCATATCCGGCTCGCCGAGCACCCAGTCGTCATTGAAGACCAGCGGCTCCGGCAGGTCGGCCGGATCGCCTTCCGGGGCGCCGTCGTCCACCCAGCGCGCGATCATCTCGATCTCGGCGTCGTCCAGGCGGCGCTCGCCGATGAATTCGCCGTGACCCGGAACCGGTTTCCAGGGCGGCATGCGGCGCTCCTGCGTCGAAAGCTTGATCGCCTGCGCCCAAGGCTCGGTGGATTCGTAGTCCAGGAGCGAGAACGGAGCGACCTGGCCCGGACGGTGGCAGACCTGACAATGCGCCTGGAACAGGCGGACGATCTGATTGTTGAACGTGACCGCCCCGCCGCCGCCGAGAGAGAACGCGACCTGCACCTTGTTGGCTTCGATCCCGTCGACGGTCAGCACGATGTCGACGACCGGCCGGCCGCTCAACTCGAGCGGCAGAGGACCGATATTGACCTGATCGAGACCCGGATACTGCGCATGCGCGCCGTGATACGCCACGCCGACCGGAACTCCGCCGATCGCCGCCGCAAGCTCCGAGCCGCCGCGCACGCCCGTGCCGAACAAGCTCAAATAGACTTGGCCGGCGGCGAGGTTGACCGGCATCGGCTCCCATGCTCCGCGCTCGGCATTGTAAACCGCTACGTTCTCACGGCTTTGGGTTCCGTCCATGTTCGCGCGCACGGCGACCGCGGCCGCAAGGCCGGCGCCGCTATTCGCCGCGGAAAACAGCCCCGGACTCACGGAGCGGACAGCGAACTCCCCGTCGGACACAGTCTCTGCGCCGCGCGTCACCTGCATGTGCGCCGCGCCCGCGGGCAGGTCGGGAATCAGAATGTTGATCTGCCCCGGCGTAACGGCGAAGAGTTTTGCCTTGTGCTCGACTTCGGCGCTGTCCTCGATCGTAACCGAGACCGAATCGAGTTCCTCCGGCAACTCGCCCTCGGGCGCGGCCGTCGTTCGCTCCGCGAAACCTGCCCCGAAGACGGCGGCAATCGAGTTCGGCGCTATCGGCTGCCCGGCGGCAAAGCTGGCTGCCGAGGTGATGGCGATGGGGACTTCGTGGGCGCGCAGCGCGGGCGCGCAGACAAACAACACGGCCAACGCGGCCGAGCAAGCCAAGAAACGTTCTTTCGTGATCCACTGCATGATACAAACCCTCACCACTGCCCTCGAACCGGAGGACTGAAAAAACCGCACCCGCATCGTTGCCTTTGCGCGTTCGAGAATACCTGTCTACCGTATCACAACTGTAAATTTCCGG
This sequence comes from Bryobacterales bacterium, assembly GCA_965214655.1. Lineage (GTDB taxonomy): Bacteria > Acidobacteriota > Terriglobia > Bryobacterales > UBA6623 > CATQHP01. The sequence continues at coordinate 22,453 of OZ243965.1, forward strand.
GCGAGCGCGCAGTCCGCCGGCCGAATCGGCAATGTGGCCCGGCGCACACAGGGAATCAAAGGGACGCCGTCCGCCAGAGCTCGATTGCCCGCACGATGCTTTGCTCCAGCCAAGGCAGAAAGCGCTCTTCGGCCTGTTCGAGGGGTTCTTCGTAGTTGATCTGGAACACTCGGTCGACCATCGGCTCGATGTTGCCGATCCCTCGTCCTCCTTCCTCGGTTTCGACCCGCTGGAACCAACATGCCGAGCAGACGAGCACACCTTGGAACTCATGCCCGATTCCATGGAAGGCGATCAGCAGCTCGCTCCGGTCGGCGTTCTTCATGACCAGACGCGCCCAGGAACTGTAGGTCTGAGTGTTGGCGAAGTAATGAAGCTTCCTCGCGGTTTCTGCGATCTGGAAGCGCTGATAGCGGCTTCCGGGATCTCCGCTTCCGGCGCTGTCCGCAAAGAACGCCGCATTCTCGAGCAGTCCTTCCATCTCCCGCTGCATGGCGTCCGCAACTTCCTGCAATCGCCGCGCGGCCCTTGCGCAGAGCGCGTCCGCCGTATCGCGCGCGGCCTGCCACTCTTCTACCAAGGCGTCTCTTCTGCGCTGCAGCTCCCGCCTGATGGCGCGGATGGCATCTTCCGCCCGGGCGGACTTCAGCACGTCCCGCGCGATGCTCAGCGCTTGGATGAACTCGTCTTTCTGGATGTCCGCAAAATACCGGACCAGATTTTCAAGGTTGCCGCCGTCCGCGGCCTCCAAGGCATCGAGGTATGCGCTGCGCTCCCGATCCCGCACGACCAGCGGAAACCAGCCGCTCTTGACCAGGACCAACGTGGCGAGCGCTCGTGCAACACGCCCGTTGCCATCCTGAAACGGGTGGATTTGCGCAAACCGGTGATGCAGCCATGCGGCCTCTACTTCCGGCGGGACGCCTGCATGCTTGCGATGCATGGCGATCAAACGGTCCATCTCCGCGGCGACGTGTTCCGGCGGACAATATTCGTGAGGTTCGCCGCTCGGTCGTTGAGGGTTGTTGGGCAGCAGTTTGTAGCCGCCGTGAATCAAGGGAACTCTGGTTCTCTTTCCGTCTCGATCCCTGCCTTCCACCGTGTCCTGGTGGCGGGTAATGAGGGCATGCATTTCCTTGATATAGCCGGTGGACAGGACACGGCGGCCCTTCACGAAATCGAAGATGGCGTCCACCGCCGCTTGGTGGTCGCCGATCATGGAAACTACAGCCTCAGGATCGCTCTCCGGGCCGCGCGGGATCAAGGAAGCGTCGATGCCGCGTTCAATCAACAGTTGCGTAATGCCTCGATCGAGAACGTACAAACGCTCGATCAGGCCGGTTTCGATGGCCCACTCGCGCTTCAACCGTTCGTTGAACCGCTGGAACTCGCCCCGCCCTGCAAGCCGGCCGCGCTGTTCTTTCCATACGCTTTCCAGCATCCGCAGTTCACTTTGCGCAAGCTCTTTCGGCTCAACGTCATAGTCGCGTATAGGTTCCCACGAACGGCCCATGGCTGCGCCTCTCAGACGGTTCCGGCTTTACGCGATCTTAACGCATTGCCTGCAGGCGGTTGCCGTCAGATCTGCTCCGGCCTGCTCCGCGGCCGCGCTTCATGCCGGCCTCCCAGTCTCATCCTGCATCGGACATGGCGCCTGTTAAACTGAGCAAGGCGTTGCGCCCGTCCGCGGCGGCGACGCATCGCCCCCGCGGACGGGCGCGTAGCTCAGTTGGATAGAGCATCTGCCTTCTAAGCAGAGGGTCCCAGGTTCGAGTCCTGGCGCGCCTGCCACTGCGTCCGCCGCGCGCGGGGGAATCAACGGGGGACTTCGGGCTCTTCTTCCGGCAAGGGCTCGATGTCTTCGATCTCTTCGAACGAGATCGTCGCCTCGACCGTGAACTTGCGGTAAAGCCGGAACTCGACTTCGTTGCGGTTGAGCATTTTCCCGCTGCGCATGAAAGCCTGCGCCTTGAGCGGCAGCAGGAAGTCCCGGCCGCTGATGGCGATGAAGTCGTAGTCGAGGCGCGAGCGGGCCTCCTGCATGGGAAAATCGCGGGGGATTTCGCGCGCCTCCATCACGATGCGCAGCACTCTTTCGGATTCCTTGTCGATATAGACGAGGCCCTCGTAGGCCGTGCGGATGGTGCGTTCCGGGAGGCCCTCGGCGGCCCCGTGCGAGGTCAGCGACCAACTCGAGCGGCTGCGCGGCACTTGCACGTTGAAGACGTAAACCGGATGCCCGCGCAAAAGCGAGTGGCGCGCCCAGGTAAACGCCGCGTCGGTTTGCCGCGAAAAGAGGCCGGCCAGGGTCGAGCCGAATTCGCCGCTGCTGGTGGCCCCGTCGAGTTGCTCGAACGACTTGCCCGAGGCGCGGTCGTTGACGCTGAGCAGCTCGTAACTTTCCCTGCCCTCGACGTAGCCCACGCGCGTCTTGATCTCGTCGTACTTGAGCCAATCCATCTCCAGGCCGCTGGGATCGATGTAGCGCCGAGTGAGCTGCAGGCACATGTAATCGGGCAGGTCGGCGGTATACGCCTTGGCGTTGGCGCGGGCCTCGGCGATGATGCGCCGCTGCTCTTCGAGGGACGGCGGGGGCGGCTGCTGGGTGCGCCGGCCGGTTTCGGCAACGAGGCGCGGCGCGGGCAGGCCGGCCGTCGACGGCTGCAGCGCCTCGAGCGCCTGCAGCGTCCTGGGGCCGATGCCCCAACCTACGAACTCTTCGATCAGCTTGTCGCTCAAGGCGAACTTCAGCTTTTGGGTTTTCAGGTAGTTGGCGATCTGCTTGTCCTTGAATCCCTGCTCGAGGGAAGACTTGAGAAAGTCCCGCAGGCGGTCGTAGTCAAGAGCGGCTTGCGCGGCCAGAACGAGCGCGGCCGCCAGGCAAGCGGCCGCCAAGCGGCGGGCAACGCGCAGGGCCTGCATGATTCTCAGTTTACCCGAGCGCGTCCAGAGCGGCTGCGCTGTACAAACGGCCCTCGCATTGCTCTTCGACGCGCTGCACCAGGAAGCGCTGCAAATCCGCGGCGCGACTGCGTTCCTCGACGGCGATTTCGGCCGGCTTGGCGCGCAGCATCCGCGCGGCGAGACGGCGGGATTCCGGCGCCAGGGGCCAAGCGTCGCGGTCTTTGTAGCGCGCGCCGAACAGGCCCGGCCGCGAGCGGTTGAAGTAAACCGTGCCGTCGGGCGGCAAGGGCTCGCCGCTGACAATGCAGCGGTCGAGCGCGGGCAGCCAGCCGCCGAGGCGCACCGCCCACAGCAGATAGTAGAGCAGCGCGCGCCGCGCCCAATCCGCGATCGTGCCGTCCGCCGCGCCGCCCGCCCGGATTTGCTCGCGGATGCCCCGTCGGAACTCCTCGACCACGACCCTCAGCAGCCGAAAATGCGCATCGCTCGGCTCGTGCTCGGGCAACAGCCGCTCGGCTGTCTCGGCGATCAAGTCGAGGGCGACGCTGGTAGGATAGTCCGCCCGCAACAATGCCGGAGGCCCCAGCAGTTCCGCCCGTTCCAGGCGCACGAGCTCCAGCGTTTCCTTCTGCGCATAGAAAAGCCGGGAGTGCGCCAGGCGTTCGAGCGACGAGCCGAAACGGCTCTTGGGTCGGCGGACTCCGCGGGCGACGCCCCGCAGCTTGCCCCGGTCGCGCGAGAAGAAGCTGACGACAAGGTCGGCTTCGCGGAACGGATAGCTGCGCAGAATCAGGGCTTCGCTTTCGCGGGACGGCACGGAAAGAACTATTTTTTCACCAACCGATTGCAGTTCGGCGCGTCTATCGCAACGAAACGGGAACAAAGAGGGCTCATCCCTCGTAGTTCCGTGCAGCAGACCGCCTCGTCCGAAAAGGAGATTCACCATGCCTCGCGTCCGCCGAACCACGCTCGTTCTCGCCGCCGCCCTCTGCTTGGCGGCCGCTCCGCTCGCGGCCAAGGTCACCGAGAACTTCGACCGCACCTTCGAACTCGCCGCGGGCGGCAGCGTCGCCGTCGCCAATGTCAACGGCTCGATCGACATCAAGGCGTCGGACGGCGACCGGGTCGTCCTGCACGCCGTCAAAACCGCCGACAACGACCGCGGCCTGCAATCCGTGACGATCGACATCGACTCCTCGCCCTCTGCGCAGGACGGTAAGATCGAACGCCTGTGGATCGAAACGAAACACAGCAAAGCGAGCTGGCTGCGCTGGGGAAACAATCCCCAGGTCGCTTACGAGCTGACCGTTCCGCGCGGCGCGGCTGTCGAGGCAACGTCGGTCAACGGCGCCGTCACGGTCGAAGGCGTGCAAGGCGGCATTGCCGCGGAAACGGTCAACGGCGCGGTGAAGATCAACGGCGCTGGAGGCGCAGTCGAGGCCAAGACGGTCAACGGCGCGGTGAAGATCAACGGCGCGGGGGGCGCGGTCGAGGCCAAGACGGTCAACGGCGCGGTGCAGGCCGGCATCGCCGACACGCCGGCGGGCAGCAGCTATTCGTTCCAGGCGGTCAACGGCTCGCTGCAAGTTGCGCTGCCCGCCGACGTCAGCGGAAAATTCCAGGCAAAAACCCTCCACGGCGCCATCGAAACCGACTTCCCGCTGGAAGTCCGCAAGGCCAAGCACTGGGGCAAGAAATCCATCGACGCGCAACTCGGCGCCGGCGACGCACGCTACTCGTTCTCGACCGTAAACGGCTCCATCAAGATCCTCAAGAACTGACTGCGGGGCGGCGGGCATGGGGTCGCGGCCCGTCGCCGTCCGGTCGCAGATAAGGTCGAATGAGGCGGCGCACGGGGCGTTCCATGGCCTGCACGGTTTTGCGCCGCAACCGCAGGAAATCAGCGAACCTCCCGGCAAACAGAACCACGCCAAGGTTCGCGATGGCGAATCCACGGCTTACAATGACAGGGAGGGCTTGTCGTCCGGGCAGTCGCCGCGCTTTCGGGCGGGGAGGAAAGTCCGGTCTCCACAGGGCAGCGTGCCGGTTAACGGCCGGGGGGCGCTCTTGCGAAGGAGCGTCTACGGAAAGTGCCGCAGAAACTATACCGCCGCGGCCTACGGGCCGCGGTAAGGGTGAAATGGTGCGGTAAGAGCGCACCGCGCCGCGGGCAACCGGGGCGGCAGGGCAAACCCCACGCGGAGCAAGACCAAATAGGGGGCGATGCGGCGGCCCGCCGCGCTTGGAGTCCCGGGTAGGTCGCTCGAGGCGTCCGGCAACGGGCGTCCTAGATGAATGACTGCCGCCCGTCTGCGGACGGGAACAGAAACCGGCTTACAGGACGGCAGGCCCTCGCGATCGGAAAAACGCAAAAGGAAGGATGGAAACCGCCGTGTTGGCGCACAACGTATTTTTCGATTTGAAGGATGGCTCGGACGAGGCCGCCGCCGCTTTGCTGGCCGGCTGCGAACGCCTGCTCAAGCCGCACGAGGGCGTCGTATTTTTCGCCTGCGGCCGGCGGGTCGCCGCGCATCGGCGCGAGGTCAACGACCTGGAGTTCGCCGTCGGCCTGCACATCGTGTTCGCCGACAAGGCGGCGCACGACGCCTACCAGGAGTCCGCGCCGCATAAGCAATTCATCGCTGAATTCAAGTCCAACTGGGCGCGGGTGAGGGTGTTCGATTCCGCGTGGGAAGCCGGCGGAAGCTAGACTAAGGTTCGCGCTCCGATGTCTTTCCGCTCGGCATGGCTTGCGGTTGTCGCGCTGGCCGCGGCGGCGGCTTGGCCGCAGGCGTCCGACGTGCGCCGGGCGCACCCGGATCATGAGATCGTCGACGTTCCGGACGGAGCGCCGATTCCCTCGGCGGCGGTCGAACTTGAAGCCGACCCGGTCGACGGCTTCAACCTGTTTCTGGACGTCGCCAACTTCACCTTCACCCCGGAGGCTGTGAACGGCGATCCCGTTCCCAACGAAGGGCATGCGCATCTTTATCTCAACGGCAAGAAGACGGCGCGCCTGTATTCGCCTTGGCGGCATCTTGCCGGCATCTTGTTCCAGCAAGGCGTCAACCGGCTCGAAGTGGTGCTGAACGCCAACGATCACACGACCTGGGGCCTGGGGGGAGAGCCCATCGGCGACGAGGTTCTCGTTTACGCGCAGACGACGGAAGGCAGCCCGATCGTTTACGGAGACGTCGCTTACCGCGTAAGTTGGGAATGGGGCGAGGCGCAACCGCTGGCCGGCAATGACGGCTGGACGGTCACCAACGATCTCGGCTACGAGATCGAAGTCCGCGCGGGAAAGCTGACGACGCGCAATCTCGAGCTCGTCCCGTGCCACGCGCCGCCGCAGCAGCAGCCGCTTGCCCGGCTTTTCAGGGGATTCGGCCCGCCCGCCGCCCATGCCGGCCACGGCAGCGTGCTGCCGAACGCCTCGCGCATCTCCCGATCGTTCGAGGAAGACCTCTCCAGACCGGCCGGCCGCGAGATCGAAGCGCGCAGAGTGCGCGATCCCGACTATTGCCAAGGCCATCTTCTGATCGCGCGACCCTCGGGCACGCCGCCGTCCGCGGCAAGCCTCGAAATCAGCGGCGCGCAACGGCGCGGCGGCAGCGCGCCGAGGCCGTTCTCCATCCGCGGCGCGACGGCCTACGGCCGGCTCAAGGATCTCGTCGGCTCCGGCGGCGGACCGGCGGAACGGCAAAGCATCGTCGGCGGAATTCGCATCGATGTGCGGCGCGAGCTCGATTCGATGTTCGACGGCATCGACTTCGCAGCGATGAGCGAGGCGGCGCAGGCCGATAGAATCGCGCGGTCGATCGTCGACAACGCCCTGCTGCTGGCGGAGTAGCCTCAAACCGCGCCTGACTCTCCGTGTATCCTGGTTGTTGCGGCGGCTTCGGGCCGCCCGAACCATGCAAACCGTCCTGGTCACGGGAGCCACGGGCTTCCTGGGCAAACATCTGGTGCGCCAACTGTCGGCCTGCGACCCGCAAGCGCGGGTGCGCGTCTTCAGCCGCAGCGCCTTCCCCAACGCCGGCCAGGAGCGCATAGAGACGGTCCAGGGCGACATCGCCGACGCGGCCGCCGCGGACGAGGCCGTTCGGGGCTGCAGCCGCATCTACCATCTCGCCGGCATCGTGGAGCGCTCGCCGCGCAATCCGTGGACGGCCTACCGCACGCACGTGGACGGAACCCGCAACATCTGCGAAGCGATGCGCAGGCACGGCGCGGAACGCTGCGTTGTCGTCTCGTCGTCCGGCACGATCGCGGTCGGCCGAGAGCCCGCAGCGGCGAACGAAAACTCGCCCTACACGCACGAAATCGTCAAAGACTGGCCGTATTATCTGAGCAAGATCTATCAGGAAAAGGAGGCGCTCCGGCACTACCGCCGGTACCGAATTCCGGTGGTGATCGTCAATCCCAGCCTGCTGCTCGGGCCGGGCGACGAGCGCGGGTCGTCCACCAACGACGTGCGGTTGTTTCTCGAAGGTCAGATCAAGGCGTTGCCCGCGGGCGGGCTGAATCTGGTGGACGTGCGCGACGCCGCGGCGGGGCTGATCGCCGCAATGGAAAAAGGCCGGCCGGGAGAGCGCTATTTGCTGGGCGGCGAGAACCTGACCTTCCACGAATGGATCCGCCTGACCGCGAAGCTGTCCGGCGTCGCCGCCCCGAAATTCATGCTGCCCCTGACGCCGTCCCGCGCGGGCGCCGCCTTGCTGCGGGCGGCGTATCCGCTGTTCGGGAAAAAATTCGAAATGGACGACGAGTCGATCAAGATGTCGTCCCTGTTCTGGTACTGTGATTCGAGCAAGGCGCGCAAGGAGTTGGGATTCGCCGCACGCCCGACGGAAGCAACTCTGCGCGACACGATCGACGATATTCGCAAGCGAAAGGCGGCTCCTTCAAGCAATGGCAGGTCTTAAGCAAACAGTCTCTTTCGACGTTCAATCGGACGTTCTCGATATGCTCAACGCCGCGGCGGAGAAATACAATCTGCCCGGCCGGGACAAGGCGCTGCGGGTCGTCCTCGACTACGTGGCGACCGAAGGGGATTGGGACGTAATCTTCGGCAAGACGCGCTGCCTGCGCTGCGGCCGCCGCCCCGGCTGGACTCCCGCGAAGGACTAGAGTTCCTTGCCGGACGCCTTCCGCAAGCCGGTCGCCGTGCTCAACCCGCAAGCGGGCGGAGGGCGCGCGCGCCGCAAGCGGGCGGAGTTGGAGCGGTTGCTCGCCGAGAAGCTAGGGCGGGCCGAAATACTGTTCACCGAACGCCCGAACCACGCTACGGAACTGACGCGCAAGGCGCTGGCCGCGGGCGCCGATCTGGTCATCGCGGTCGGCGGAGACGGCACCGTGAACGAGGTCGTCAACGGATTTTTCGACGGCGGGCGGGCGGTCGCCCCGGCGGCGGCGTTGGCCCTCGTGCCCATCGGAACCGGCGGGGATTTTCAGCGCACGGCGCGGCTCCCGACGGATATCCGCGAGGCCGTCTCGCTGATCGCCGCCGGAGGGCGGCGGCCGATCGACGTGGGCAGACTGCGCCTGAGCGGACACGACGGTCGGCCCGTCGAGCGCTACTTTGCGAATCTGGCAAGCTTCGGCATGGGCGGCGACGTTTCAATCCACGCCAAGAACAACTTCCTGACCAACATCTCCGGCGCCGCCGCCTTTCTCTGGGCGACCTTCGCCGCGTTCCTTCGCTACGACGGCAAAACCGTGCGGCTGACCCTGGACGGCAAGCGTCTGGACGAAGATTTCACGGTAACCAACGTCGCCATCGGCAACGGCGAGTACCACGGCGGCGGGATGCATCCCTGCCCGCTGGCGCGCCTCGACTCCGGCGCGCTCGAGGTCACGGTCATCGACCGGCTGACGATGTACGAGTTCATTCGGGATATCCGCGTGCTCTATTCCGACGACGTTTACCGGCATCCCAAGGCCCGCCATTTCCGCGCCCGCCGGATCGCCGCGGAGTCCGCCGAGACCGTGCGCGCGGAAGTAGACGGCGAAGCGCTGGGCAAGCTGCCCCTGGAGGCGCAGGTCGTCCCCGCGGCGATCGACCTGGTTCAGGACGCTTAGCAACCCGCGGCGCAACTTTTCCTCAGTACAGCCCTTCGGTGGCGCCGCCGTCCACGGCGACGGCCGTGCCGTGGATATGCCGCGCTGCGGGCGAGCACAGGAACGCGGTCAGCTTGGCCACGTCTTCCGGCTCGCCGATGCGCCGGACGCCCTGCCGCGAGATCGTCCGCCGCCGCGCCTCTTCGGCGTCGATCCCCCGTCTCGCGGCGCTTTGCTCGAAGGCTCGCGCCATGCGCTCGGTTACCGTCAGGCCCGGATGGACCACATTCACGTTGACGTCGTCGCGCAAGCCGCGGCCGGCCAACGCCTTGGTGAAGTTGGCCATCGCCGCGTTGACCGCCCCGCCCACCATGAAATCCGGGTCGGGCGTTCTGGCGAAACCGCCGACGATGCTGACGACATAGCCGCGGGACTCCGTAAGCAGCGGCCAGAAAAGACGCGAGAGCCGCACGGCGGCGTAGAACTTGAGCGCGAAGCCGTCTTCCCATTCCGCATCGGGCTGCCGGAGAAAGTCGCCCCCGCGAGTCGCGCCCGCGTTGTTGATGAGGATATCCGCGCGGCCGAACTTCTCGCGCACGGCGGCGAAAACGGCCTCGCAGCCCTGCAGGGCGCGCAGATCGGCGGCGCACGTCTCGATCGTCCGCTTTGATTCCGCGGCCAGCTTGCGCTGCGCTGCGGCGAGATTCTCGGCGTTTCGCGCGGCGATCAGGCAATCGCAGCCTTGCAGCGCCAACTCGCGGGCAATGGCGTAACCGATGCCGCGGCTGCCGCCCGAAACCACGGCGACTCTGGACATGCGCCGCAGTATAGCAATCCGCAGCGGTCTTGCCAGCCGCTATCCACCATCCGTTATGCGCCGGCCGCGCCGGCGGCCCGGCCCTGTAAACTGTTCGCTTGCCCCGCGACAAATTCATGACCGCCGACCGGGCGGCGGCGCTCGTCGCCGACGATACGGCGGTTGCCGTCACCGGAGGCGGCGGCGGTCTGGTCGAGCCGGACACGCTGCTCGCCGCCATCGAAAAACGATTCCTCGAAACCGGGTCGCCCCGCAATTTAACGCTGGTCCACGCCCTGGGGCTGGGCGACCGCGAACGGCGGGGGACAAACCGCTTCGCCCACGAAGGCATGGTCAAGCGCGTGATCGGCGGCCATTGGCTCTGGTCGCCGCGCATGCAGCAGTTGGCCCGCGACGAAAAGATCGAAGCTTACGTTTTCCCGGCGGGCGTCATTACCCAGTTGATGCGCGAAATCGGCGCGCGCCGGCCGGGCCTGTTCACCCACGTCGGGCTGGGCACGTTCGTCGACCCGCGCCTCGAAGGCGGCAAGCTGAACGCAAGCGCTGCCGAAGACCTGGTGCGGCTGACGCGCATCGGCGGGCGCGACGTCCTGCACTACCAGCCGTTCCCGATCGGAACGGCATGTCTGCGCGGCAGTTCCGCCGACCCCGAGGGCAACGTCAGCTTCGAGGAGGAAGGCGCCGTCCTCGACGCTTATGCGCTGGCGCTGGCGGCCCATAATTGCGGCGGCAAGGTGCTGGCCCAGGTTCGCCAAGCGGTCGCTTACGGCTCGCTGGAGCCGCGCGCGGTGCAACTGCCCGCCGCAATCGTCGATGCGGTCGTCGTCGATCCCGACCAGCAGCAAAGCTACGCCGGAGGCTGCGATCCATCGCTTTCGGGACAGCGGCGCATCGCCGCAAGCGCCCCGGCGCCCGGCCCGTTGAACGAACGGCTGGTCATCGCCCGCCGCGCCGAACGCGAGTTGCGCGAGAACGCGGTGGTCAATTACGGCTTCGGCATTCCCGACGCCGTAGCCAGGATCGTGGCCGCCAAGGGCGAGACCGGGCGCTATTACCAGACCATCGAACAGGGATCGCACGGAGGCGCGCTGCTCGGTGGGGATCTTTTCGGCTTCGCGCGCAACCCCGACGCCGTGATTCCCTCGACCGCGCAGTTCGATTTCTACAGCGGCGGCGGACTCGACATCGCCTTCCTGGGCATGGGCGAGACCGACGCCGCCGGCAACGTCAACGTGTCGAAGCTCGGCGGAGTGACCGTCGGCCCGGGCGGGTTTATCGACATCGCCCAAAATGCGCGCACGGTGGTGTTCTGCGGCACGTTCGAGGCCAAGGGCGCCAAGCTGCGCTGCGGCGGCGGACGGCTGCGCATCGAGCGGCACGGAAAGGTGCGCAAACTCGTGGAGCGGGCGGCGCAGATCACCTTCAGCGGCGCGGAGGCGGTCCGCGCCGGGCAAGAGGTCGTGTACGTCACCGAGCGCGCGGTCTTCCGCCTGACGCCGGACGGCGTGGCGCTCGACGAAATCGCGCCCGGAATCGATCTGCAAACCGACGTGCTCGAGCGCATGGGGTTCACGCCGCTCATGCCGCGCGCGCCGCGCCCGATGGACGCCGTGTTTTTCACGGAGGAGTAAGCCGCCGTCCGTTCGCTTGTTGCTTTCGACGGCGCAATTGTGATAGATTCGTTGCGCATCGGGGGGGGGTAAAAAATGAATCCATCTCTATTGCGGCGCTTGGCGTCGATTGGTCTGCTGGCGGCGCTGGCGACCGTTCCCGCCTGGGCGCAGCGCAGCGCCTCGTTGACGGGCGCCGTGAGCGACGCTTCCGGGGCGGTGATTCCCGGCGCGTCCGTGCAGCTTGTCAATCTCGCCACCGGCGAGCAGTTCTTCGCCGAAAGCAACGAGAGCGGCAACTACATCTTTCCGTTGCTGCCTCCGGGCATGTACGACCTGACCGTTGAGCAGCAGGGGTTCAAGGCATACAGCCAGCCCGGCATCCAGATGGAAACCGGCGTCACGGCCCGCGCCGACGTCGCGCTCGAAGTCGGCGTCGTCACCGAAGTCGTCACCGTCGAGGCGGACATCCCTCAACTCCAGACCGAGCAGTCCGCGGTGGGCGCCGTCGTGCGCCGCGAGACGATCGAGAACATGCCGCTGATCAACCGCCGCGCAGCGCAGTTGGCGCGCCTCAACGGGTTTATCGTGCAGCGCGGCCGCGGCTCGAACTTCACGATGGCCGGAGGCCGCGGCAACAACGCCATGTGGACGCTCGACGGGGGCATCGTGCAGAACCTGACGCTCGGCGTCTCGACGTTGACCTTCAATCCGCCGGTGGAGGCGCTGCAAGAGTTCAACGTCAACATTTCGAACTACTCGGCGGACATGGGCCGCACCGGCGGCGGCATGGTGCGCATGACCACCCGCTCGGGAACGAACGAATACCACGGCTCGGCGTACAACTTCCTGCGCAACGACGCCATGGACGCGCGTAACTTCTTCGCCGCCGACAGGGCCAAGCTGCGGCGCAACCAGTTCGGCGCCTCGTTCGGCGGCCCGATCGCCAAGGACAAGACCCATTTCTTTCTGAACTACGAGGGCACGATTCAACGCAACCAGGCGACCCGTTTCGCGCGCGTTCCCCTCCCCGCCGAACTCGCCGGCGATCTTTCCGGCGTGCGCAGCAACGTGCGCGATCCCCTTTCGGGAGAAGACTTCCCCAACGCCGTCATCCCGCAGAACCGCCTGGATTCGGTGGGCAGCGCCATCGCCAACCTCTTCCCGGCGCCCAACCAGCCCAACCGCCCGACGCGCAACAACAATTACTCGATCAACCAGCCGCTCGCGAACGACGCCCATGTCGGCGTGTTCCGGCTCGACCACGTATTCAACGAGAACGACCGGGTGTTTTTCCGCTTCCTCGGCTCCGGCAATACGGCCCCTAATTACAACGTTTACCCCACGCCCGGCGTGGACCCCTGGCACTTCATCCGCGACAACCAGTACATCAACTGGTCGCCGACCTGGTTCCATAACTTCTCGCCCACCTTCATCATGGAGACGCGCTACACTTGGGTGCAGCGCAAGCACATCAACACCTCGGGCGGCGCGGATAAGGGCTGGCCGGAGAAGCTGGGGCTGACCGGCGCCAACGAACGCTTCTTTCCCCGGGTCAATCTGCCGGGCCTGACGCCCTTCGGCCGCGGCAACCACGAGCGCATCCAGACGCCGATCCGCACCGACATGCTGGTGCAGTCGTTCACCAGCATCAAAGGCAACCACACGATCAAGTTCGGTTACGAATGGCGCTACGCGGCGAACAAAGACAAGTTCAACGGCCGCGCCGGCGGCAACTTCAACTTCAACAACCAGGCCACCCGCGACACGCTGGCCTCGCTGCTGCTGGGCCACGTGGCCGGCGCCGGACGGCTGGAGAGCTTCTTCATCAAGAGCCGCGCCAACGCCTACGCCGCCTTTCTGCAGGACGACTGGAAAGTCACCTCCAGGCTGACGCTGAACCTGGGTGTCCGCTGGGACATGGATCAGCCGCGCTGGGAAGAGTTCGACAACCGCCAGAACCAGTTCCGGCGCGAACCGATCAACCCCATAGCCGGCGTTCCCGGCGTGGCCGCGTTTTCCGGCCGCGACGGCATCCCCAAGTGGGCGCACGGGTTCGACAAGAACAACATCTACCCGCGGGTCGGCTTGGCCTACCGCCTGAACGATAAAACCGTGATCCGCGCCGGCGGCTCCGTCGTCTCTTCGGGCGCCTACGATCAGGCTACGCCGGTTACGGCCAATCTGGGCTTCTCCATCCAGGGCGACTTCGTTTCGCCGGACAACGGCCGCACCGCCGTCTTCCAGTTCCAGGACGGGCTGCCCTTCATTCCCGAGCCCACGGACGCGGACCTGAATTTCGGTTTCGGCGCCGTGCCGATCGGCGAGCGCACCACGACCCAAGTGGACTTCTTCGAGTACAGCGACCGCCGCAACCCCTACATGGTGACCTGGAACTTCAACATCCAGCGGCAGTTGCCCTCCAACATGCTGTTCGAGGTCGGCTATCTGGCGACGATCGGCAAGAAGCTGGCTGCGCCGGGCTTCCGGCACATCAATCAGACCCCGCCCTGGATTGTCGATTCGCTGCTGGAGCAGGGCGTTCGTCCGACGCAGGTTCATCGCCCGTTCCCGCAGTTTTCGAACGTGCGCGTCGTCTCGGCGGCGATCGGCAACTCCAACTACCACGGCCTCAATTTCAAGATCGAGAAACGCTACTCGGCCGGCTTGCACTTCAGCGCGAACTACACCTGGTCGAAGCTGATCGACGACGTCGAGGCCCGCGGCGAATTGGGCGGCAACGCCGGCAACAACGCCTGGTCGAATTTCTACGACCGCGCCGGCGACCGCGGCCTGGGCGGCAACCACATCGCCCACCGCTTCATCTGGTCGTCGGTCTATGAGCTGCCCTTCGCCAAAAGCGCGGACGGGGCGCTCCGACAGATCGCCGGCGGCTGGAGCTTCGGCCTCATTTCCGAGTTCCGCTCAGGCTCTCCGTTCGGCGTGATCGAGCGCAATGCGGCGAGTTGCCGCTGCTTCGCGCCGACTCTGCGTTCCGACGCGGTCGGATCGTTCCAGAAGAATCCGGCTTGGCGGGACAACGTGCTCGACGAGCCTTACTTCCTGACGGGCGCATTCGCCGCGCCGGCCGAAGGGCAATTCGGCAACACCGGCCGCACGGTGGGCATCGGGCCGGGCGCGGTCAGCGCCGACCTGTCGATCCTCAAGGACTTCAACTTCGACGAGCACAAGCGCCTGCAGTTCCGCGTCGAGATGCTGAACTTCATCAACCACACGAACTTCAATCTGCCGGAGCAGCGCCGCAACGTCGGCGGCGCGGGCCTGGTCCGCTCCACGGCCCCCGGACTCGGCTCGCGCATCATTCAACTCGGCTTGCACTTCAAATTTTAACCCGCGAACGCATGGGGTTCGGCCCCCGTTCACGCCGCTCGAAAATCTGCGAAAAAATTTCGCCGACTGCTGATTTCGTAGCGCAGATCGGCGCCGGCAATGGCGCGCAGTTCCACCCCCGGCGCACATCGGTCCGATCTCTTTATTATGCTTTGTCTTGTTGACAAGAGGGAGCGTATCGCGCTTGCCCTGGAAAGCTTCGGCGGCCGCATGCACGGAAAAGCAGAGCAATCGAACCGCAATGCGGAAGCTCCGGCAACGAGCGCAAAATGCCCTGAACGGTATGGATTGGACGACCTGAATATGCAAATGCAGCAACTGAACAAGTGCGTAACGGCCGCGGCCCGGGATATCAGACCCGCGATGAGAAGGAAAAGGCTGGAGGACGATAACCCGCTTTGGGGAAACGGGGGAGCTGAGAAAGATATGGCGGGAAATGAGATGAAAGCCGGTATGGAGGCAGTGTTCGTGTTGGCGGTTTTGGTGGGGGCGGGTTGTGCGCAAAGGCCCGGAGAGAAGTTTCGCGACTGCAATGTCTGTCCGCAGATGGTGGTGTTGCCGGCGGGGAGTTTCCTGATGGGATCGCTGCCGAGCGAGGAGGGGCGGTATGAAAACGAGGGTCCGATGCATGAGGTGACGATTGAGGAAGCGTTTGCGGTGGGCGCATACGAGGTGACGTTCGCGGAATGGGACGCATGTGCGGCAGAGGGAGGCTGCGGCGGCTACCGTCCGCATGATAATGGCTGGGGGCGGGGTCGTCGTCCGGTAATCAATGTGAATTGGGACGATGCGCAGGAGTACGTGCGGTGGTTGAGCGGCAAGACGGGCAGGAAGTATCGGTTATTGAGCGAAGCGGAGTGGGAGTACGCGGCGCGTGCGGGGAGTTGGACGCGGTATAGCTATGGGGACGACATAGGGCCGGGTCACAACTACAAAGGTTCGGGTCATGGGAAGACGGTATTGGTGGAGTCGTATGGCCCGAACGGCTTTGGCTTGTACAACATGCACGGGAACGTGTGTGAGTGGGTGCAGGACTGTGGGCACTGGAGTTATCACGGAGCGCCGAAAGACGGGAGGGTGTGGGAGGGCGGGGATTGCTCCCACCGCAGTGCGCGCGGCGGCTCCTGGAAACACTACTGGGCGCTCCTCCGTTCGGCGAGCCGCCGGTGGAACGATGCCGGACTTCGTTACGATGACACCGGCTTCCGTGTGGCCCGGACGCTCACGCCTTGAGTCCTTGCTTCTTTACCCCATGCGGGGAATGGGCCGGGAGGCATCGCTAGAGAAATTCGGTGGAGAAAAAAAGCGGGAGGGGCTGGGGGGCTTTGCCCTCAAGGAAGTTTTTGGCGGTATGGGAGCGGCGTCCGAGCGGGGAGATCGCCAAAGGAATTGCTTGGGGGCCGCAGCTCAGGCAACAGCCCGGATTCAAGTTTTAACCCGTAAGCTATAGTCTGAGAAAGGCTTGCTGAACCGAATTCGGGTGGTTTTTCCCGCTTGGGTCGGGCCGAATCGGCATGTATGTCGCCATGCTCAGGGGGATCAACGTCGGCGGGCGGAACAGGCTGCCGATGAAGGACCTGGCGGCGATCTTCCGGGACGCGGGCTGCAGCCGCGTCAGGACGTACATCCAGAGCGGAAACGTGGTTTTCGACGCCCCCCAGCGGACGGCCCGCCGGATTCCCGAGACCGTTCCCGCGGCAATCGCGGCGCGGTACGGCTATCGGACGCCCCTGATCCTGCGCACGGCGGCGGAACTCGCGGGCGCGGTCGAGGCGAACCCCTTTCCCCGCAAGGCCGCGGACCCGAAGGCGCTGCACGCGGTTTTCCTCGCGGCGGCCCCGCAGCCCGCCCGCGCCGCCGCTCTCGACCCCGACCGCTCGCCGCCGGACGAATTCTTCGTCTCCGGCCGCGAGATCTACCTGCATTGCCCCAACGGGCTCGCGCGCACGAAGCTGACCAACGCCTGGTTCGATGCGCAGTTGAAGACCGTCAGCACGATCCGCGGCTGGAACACGGTGCTGCAACTGCTCAAGCTGGCAGAGCAAGACTGCCGATAACTGCAAACGCCTTGGAGATTTTCAAGCCGCGCCGGGCCGCTTTCACCACGATCTGCAGGCTCGAGCGCATGCGGTTCGGTCCCCGTTCACGCCGCGCGAAAAGCCGGAAAAGCCGGGAATATCCATCGAGACGGCCAAAGGAGTCGATTCTCGCTCCTCTCCCTGTCATGCCCGCCCCAAGTCCAAAAGCCTGCCGGTTGGGTAACTTTTTACAAATACAACATCTACAACTTGAAATAATTAATGTATGTAATTTTTTTTGGAACCGGTTGTTTTGCGGCGCGGCGTGGCTCATAATTTGAACCCAATGGCTTTGAAGCAAAGCTGGAGTGGATTGCAATCGCGCGCGCCGTTCCTTTACACTGAAAAAACGCCAGCACGCCAGCACGCCAGCACGCCAGCACGCCAGCACGCCAGCACGCCAGCACGCCAGCACGCCAGCACGCCAGCACGCCAGCACGCCAGCACGCCAGCACGCCAGCACGCCAGCACGCCAGCACGCCAGCACGCCAGCACGCCAGCACGCCAGCACGCCAGCACGCCAGCACGCCAGCACGCCAGCACGCCAGCACGCCAGCACGCCAGCACGCCAGCACGCCAGCACGCCAGCACGCCAGCACGCCAGCACGCCAGCACGCCAGCACGCCAGCACGCCAGCACGCCAGCACGCCAGCACGCCAGCACGCCAGCACGCCAGCAATTGGAGTAGCGCGCTCGGCGCGCTCCCGGCCCTTCGGCCTCTTCCTTCCCCTCTTCTTCCCGCATTCCGTTTCCTGTGGACCGGGAAGTCCGCGCTAAGCGCAGCGTTGCTGCGTGACGGTGTCCGCCGTGGAAAGAACGCATCCGTTTCCCCGCCCGCGCAAGCGGTTTTGCTCTTCGCTTTTCACCGGTCATGGAGAGGCCCTACCGTCCGCCGGCGCGCCGAGTCACGGCGGCAAGGTCCGCCGGAGACAACCGGCCGACGAATCGCCGGCCCTCCGCGCCAAAAGCGCGCTTCCCAAGGAGAACTTTCGTGCAGATGTTTGAACTCGAGCTCACAAAATTCGAATTTCCCCAGGACTTGCCGAACCAAAAAGCCAACTTCCGGTTCGTTGTCGACCTGAGATTCATCGATAACGAGGACCGGTTCTCAACGGAACATGCCGTAATGCCGGGACTGGATACATTCTGGGAGTGCAGCGCCGACCGGCGGAACGCTCCGAACTATGTCGTAAGGAGAGCAACGGGAGTCAACTCCCCGAACTCGACTGTAATAAGCTCGACGCGTGGGACCGGACGCGTGGGACCGGACGCGTGGATTTGCGGAAGCAAGATTTTCAAAACAATATGACGAAAACTATAAAGTTAGCGATGAAAACCGCTTTGCAGCCAATGTTTCCCCACAGTTGCGCGGTGCTGCGGGCGCCGCTCCGCTGGGGCGTTTTTCTGGCGCTCGCTCTGGCGACGCAGCCGGCTTGGGGGCAGGCGGTCGAGCCGGAATTGGAGGCGGTCGAGGGGGCGTGGTTCGACGGCGGGCAACGGTCGAAGGGGCCGGCCAAGCGCGTGGCTGCGGCCCGGCCGCCCAGCCTGGTGCTGAGTCTTACGCCGCCCGCGGCGGCGGCGCTGCCGCCGTTAAGTCCCGGCGAGTTGGAGCGCTTGCGGCCGCACGGCGGCTTGGCCCCCATCGGCGTCCATCGCGCGCTGCCCGCAGGAACGGCGGAGTTGAGCTTCTCCGGCGGGGCCGCCAAGACGACCGTCGCGGAAGCGTGGCAGGCGACCGTGGTCGGCAGGCTCTGGCGCTTGCAGGTAACCTCTCCCGGCGCCCGCGCGCTGCGCATCCATTTCCAGGACTTCGACGCCGGCAAAGGCAGCGTCTGGGTCCATGCGGCGGACGGGCAGGTCGACGGGCCGCACAGCGGCAGGGGCATGTGGGGCGACGGAGATTTCTGGAGCGACATCGTTTTCGGCGACAGCGCGACGATCGAGTACCGGCCCGACTCGGAGGAGCCGCCGGCGCAGGCCGCGCCGTTCCGCATCGCCGCGGTCAGTCATATCCGGAACGTTCCCGGACTTATAGGTGGAGACGACTCACCGGCGAGGGCCGCCGAGGCAAAGTCTCCCACAGGAAACCCCAGCGAAAGACTTGTTGCGGCGGAAGCGCAGAGTTTATCGAGCGGTCCGCCTTCCCCGGCCAGCCACACGAAGCCGGCGCCTTGCCACCAAGACGTAAGCTGCCATTCCGATTTTTCGCGGGAAGCGACGGGGGTTGCGCACATTCAGTTCGAGAATGAAAACGGTTCTATGGTTTGCTCGGGCGCGTTGCTGATAGACAGTCATCGCACCTTTATCCCCTATTTCCTGACCGCCGCCCATTGCATCAATACCGACGCGGAGGCGCGGTCCCTGATCGCGTACTGGAGTTATCGAACGCAGACTTGCAACGGCACTCCGCCCAGTCGAAGCAGCGTGCCGAGAACCAATGGCGCGCACCTGCTCGCAACCATGGACGGCGGCCTCTGCACCGACGAAGACGGGGAAGAAAAAATTTGCACCGACAGAGGCGGCGATGCGACGCTGCTGCGGCTTGAAGAAAATCCGCCGGGCCGCAGGTTTTTTATGGGATGGGATCCGAATCCTCAATCTGTCGGCACGTCAGTCACCGGCATTCATCATCCCGCCGGCTCCCACAAGCGGATTTCTTTCGGCCGGATCGCATCGCAAGTGGGTTCCTACCACAGGGTCTCCTGGTCGCAAGGCCGCGTCGAGCCCGGCTCTTCCGGCTCCCCGCTTCTCAAGGGTAAGGGTTTCGAAGGGGCCGGAATAGTGATTGGCATATTGAGTTTCGGCGAGCAACAAGACGAGCACGAAGACATCTGCCTGACAAATCCGCGCGCCGGGTACATGAAATTCAGCGATTTCTATCCCCGTATCCGCCGGTTTCTCGAGGGGGAAGACGAAACTTCTCCGCCGCCGACAGCGAGCCTGACGGCGTCGCCCGGTTCGATCCAGAGAGGCGGGAGCGCGACCTTGCGCTGGTCGTCCACGAATGCGGCAAGCGCCAGGATCGATCCGGGTATCGGCGCGGTGGCGACTTCGGGTTCGCGAACCGTCTCTCCGACCGCCACCACCACCTACCGCATCACCGTAACCAGCGCCGACGGACGCACGGCCTCGGACTCGGCAACCGTTACCGTCACCGCGTCACCGCCGACGGACGATCACGGCGACACGCCCGCCGAGGCGACCGCCCTGTCTGCGGGAAGCTCCGTGCAGGGACGTATCGAAACCGGCGACGACGTGGACTACTTTCGGCTGCAGATCCCCGCGCAGAGCGACGTCGAGATCTATACCAGCGGCTCTCTCGATACGGTAGGCTCGCTGCGCGATTCTTCGAACGCCGTAATCGACGGGAACGACGATGGCGGGACGGGTACGAATTTCCGCATTGCGAGGCGGCTTGCCGCCGGCGTGTATTACATCGCAGTAAGCAGCTTCGGCTCCGGCACGGGAAGCTACACCCTGCACGCGAGCGTTGCCGGGGGCGGGACGCCCCCGCCGACTGTGAGTCTGACGGCGTCGCCCGGTTCGATCCAGAGAGGCGGGAGCGCGACCTTGCGCTGGTCGTCCACGAACGCGGCAAGCGCCAGGATCGATCAGGGCATCGGCAACGTGGCGACTTCGGGTTCGCGAACCGTCTCTCCGACCGCCACCACCACCTACCGCATCACCGTAACCAGCGCCGACGGACGGACCGCCGCGGACTCGGCAACCGTCACCGTCACCGCGACTCCCCCGCCTCCGCCGCCCGACGCGACGGGGATCATTACCACCGTCGCCGGAACCGGGACGCCAGGCTACAGCGGCGACGGCGGGCAGGCGGCGCAGGCGCAGTTGTGGGGCCCCCTTGGCGTAGCGCTGGACGGGTTGGGCAACCTCTACTTTACCGAGCAGAACAACCAGCGCATCCGCAAGGTCAACACCGACGGCTGGATTACCACCGTCGCCGGAACCGGGACGCAAGGCCACAGCGGGGACGGCTACAGCGACGGCGGGCAGGCCACACGGGCACGCCTGAACTTCCCCCTTGGCGTAGCGCTGGACACGGCGGGCAACCTCTACTTTGCCGATTCCGGGACCCATCGCATCCGCAAGGTCAACACCGACGGCTGGATTACCACCGTCGCCGGAACCGGGACGCACGGCTACAGCGGCGACGGCGGGCAGGCCACACGGGCGCGCCTGAGCATCCCCACTGGCGTAGCGCTGGACGGGTTGGGCAACCTCTACTTCGCCGATGGGGGCAACCATCGCATCCGCAAGGTCAACACCGACGGCTGGATTACCACCGTCGCCGGAACCGGGACGCCAGGCTACAGCGGGGACGGCGGGCAGGCCACACGGGCGCGCCTGAACATCCCTTGGGGCGTAGCGCTGGACGGGTTGGGCAACCTCTACTTCACCGATCCTGGCAGCCACTGCATCCGCAAGGTCAACACCGACGGCTGGATTACCACCGTCGCCGGAACCGGGGAGCCAGGCTACAGCGGGGACGGCGGGCAGGCCACACGGGCGCGCCTGTGGCGCCCCCGTGGCGTAGCGCTGGACGGGTTGGGCAACCTCTACTTCGCCGAGAACAACTACGACCGCATCCGCAAGGTCGACGCTGCGGGCGTCATCTCCACGGTGGCGGGGGGCAGCAGGGGAGATTCCATCGGCGACGGCGGGCCGGCCACTGCAGCACGGCTATCCAGCCCCAGCGGCGTGGCTGTGGACGGGGCGGGCAACCTCTTCATCGCCGATACGTCCAACCACCGCATCCGTCGAGTGGGCGGCGCAAGCGCGCCGACGTCGACGGACGATCACGGCGACACGCCCGCCGAGGCGACCGCCCTGTCTGCGGGAAGCTCCGTGCAGGGACGTATCGAAACCAGCGGCGACGTGGACTACTTTCGGCTGCAGATCCCCGCGCAGAGCGACGTCGAGATCTATACCACCGGCTCCCTCGATACGGTGGGCTCGCTGCGCGATTCTTCGAACGCCGTAATCGCCGACGACGACGATGGCGGGACGGGTACGAATTTCCGCATTGCGAGGCGGCTTGCCGCCGGCGTGTATTACATTGCAGTAGGCAGCTCCGGCTCCGGCACGGGAAGCTACACCCTGCACGCGAGCGTTGCCGGGGGCGGGACGCCCCCGCCGACTGTGAGTCTGACGGCGTCGCCCGGTTCGATCCAGAGAGGCGGGAGCGCGACCTTGCGCTGGTCGTCCACGAACGCGGCAAGCGCCAGGATCGATCAGGGCATCGGCAACGTGGCGACTTCGGGTTCGCGAACCGTCTCTCCGACCGCCACCACCACCTACCGCATCACCGTAACCAGCGCCGACGGACGGACCGCCGCGGACTCGGCAACCGTCACCGTCACCGCGACTCCCCCGCCTCCGCCGCCCGCCGCGACGGGGATCATTACCACCGTCGCCGGAACCGGGGAGCCAGGCTACAGCGGCGACGGCGGGCAGGCCACACGGGCACGCCTGAACTTCCCCCTTGGCGTAGCGCTGGACGGGTTGGGCAACCTCTACTTCGCCGATGTGCACAACCATCGCATCCGCAAGGTCGACACCGACGGCTGGATCACCACCGTCGCCGGAACCGGGACGCAAGGCTACAGCGGGGACGGCGGGCAGGCCACACAGGCGCGCCTGAACACCCCCCTTGGCGTAGCGCTGGACGGGTTGGGCAACCTCTACTTCGCCGATGTGCACGCCGATGTGCACAACCATCGCATCCGCAAGGTCAACACCGACGGCTGGATCACCACCGTCGCCGGAACCGGGACGCGAGGCTACAGCGGCGACGGCGGGCAGGCCACACGGGCACGCCTGAACTTCCCCCTTGGCGTAGCGCTGGACGGGTTGGGCAACCTCTACTTCGCCGATGTGCACAACCATCGCATCCGCAAGGTCGACACCGACGGCTGGATCACCACCGTCGCCGGAACCGGGACGCAAGGCTACAGCGGGGACGGCGGGCAGGCCACACAGGCGCGCCTGAACATCCCTTGGGGCGTAGCGCTGGACGGGTTGGGCAACCTCTACTTTACCGAGCAGAACAACCATCGCATCCGCAAGGTCGACACCGACGGCTGGATTACCACCGTCGCCGGAACCGGGACGCAAGGCTACAGCGGGGACGGCGGGCAGGCCACACGGGCGCGCCTGTCTGGCCCCCGTGGCGTAGCGCTGGACACGGCGGGCAACCTCTACTTTGCCGATTCCGGGAACCATCGCATCCGCAAGGTCAACACCGACGGCTGGATTACCACCGTCGCCGGAACCGGGACGCAAGGCTACAGCGGGGACGGCGGGCAGGCCACACGGGCGCGCCTGAGCATCCCCACTGGCGTAGCGCTGGACGGGTTGGGCAACCTCTACTTCGCCGATACGGACAACCATCGCATCCGCAAGGTGAAGGTGGAATAACGATTCGAAACAAGGAGAAACATCACCATGGTACTGCAAGACATGGGACGCATTGCAGGCCAAACGAAAGACCCGGAAAGCGGAGAGCTTACGCTTACCGTTTGTTTCGTTTCGCTCCCGGAGGCGATCGACAGGTTTCTCAAGGAGCAAGGCAATCTGTTGCAGCACGGCTCGCGGCGCCTGTATTGGGTCGGCGCAACCGTAATCCGCGAGGCGGCGGGGCCTACGCTGAAACTTACTTCGAGATTGCGCTACGAGCAGTGGTTCTGCGCCATCGGAGTAAAAACACGACTGTTCCGAAACGGCAAGACGGTCGAATGGGAGTTGACCGTAATCGATTACGGAAGAGAATTGCGCATCGTCGCGCGGGTCACGAACATTCGCAATCTTTCTCCCCACTTGGAAAGGATGCTCGGCCTGCGAGTAGAACGAAAGATTCGCATCCCCGTGCCCATGCCGCCCGAAGAAGCGTGCGGCGATTTCGAGTTGGAGGAAATCGAGTTCAGCCGGGACGCCAATAGGAGGGTATGTCTCGAAGCGACCGTATCGTGCCCTCTGCCGGAGGTCAGCGCGGCATGAGCCGCCGGACGATGCGAGTTGGAGCAAACAACGGAAGGAGGCGGGAGATGCGTGGATCGGGAGCTTTTTTCTTTTTGGCGTTCGTCCTGGCGGCGCCGGCATGGGGGCAGGCGGTCGATTCGCAGGTTTACGCGAGCCCGGAGCAGGCGAAAGCTGCGGCGGCCCGGCCGCCCAGCCTGGAGTTGCGTCTGCCCGCGCCCGCCGCGGCGGTGCTGCCGCCGTTGGGCCCCGACGATCTGGAGCGCTTGCAGCCGCAAGCGAGGCCGAACGCCATAGGCGTCCACCGCACGCTGCCGGCAGGGGCGGTTCAACCGAAATCTGCCGGCGAAGCCGCCGGGACGACTGTCGAGGGAGCGTGGCAAACGACCGCCATCGGCAGGCTCTGGCGCTTGCGGATCACCTCGCCCGGCGCCCGCGCGCTGCGCATTCACTTTCAGGACTTCGACGCGGGCAAGGGCAGCGTCTGGGTTCACGCGGCGGACGGGCAGATGGACGGCCCGCACGGCGGCAGGGGCATGTACGGCGATGGAGATTTCTGGAGCGGCGTCGTTTTCGGCGACAGCGCGACGATCGAGTACCGGCCCGGTCCGGCGGAGGCGGCGTTTGGGGAGGAAGCCGCGCCCTTCCGCATCGCCGCCGTAAGCCATATCTGGGGCGGCTTCGGATTCGCCGGGGACCAAGAGCCGCCGGCCGCTGCGGCGAAGTCCGCCAACACGCAAACCCCCGCCGCGAAGAAGTTCGCCGTCACCGCCGGGCGCGGCTTGTCCGCGGCGGCGCCTTCCTCAACGAGCGCTGCGGCCGCCGCTGCCGAAAACCCGCAGGCCGGAGCGCTCGCGGCCGGCCGTCCGGCCGGTTTCCGCCTGGCGCCGGTCGAACGCCCGACGCTCTTCAACGGCGACCGCTCGTTCCGGCTCGAGGTCGGCGGCGCCGTCTCCGGCCTGACCTTCGACCTGAGCTCCGTCGACCCCGGCGTGGACGTGGATCTCTACGTCCGCTACGGCCAGGACGTCGAGCTGCGCGAGGGCAAGGTGGTCGCGGACTATTCCTCCGAGGGGTTTTCCGGCAACGAGCGGATCGTCGTTGCGCCGCCCCGGGGCGGCCCGCTGCGCGCCGGAACCTGGTTCGCCGCGTTGCGTCTCTACGCCGCGGGCGCCGCCGCCGAGGGCACGATCACGGCTTACATGGAGCCGGGCAGGGCGAACGTTGTGCCCACCAGTTGTTCCCACCTCGACCCGACCTGCTATCCGGAATGGTCGACTGCAGCGAGGGGCGTTGCGCTCATTCATTTCGAGAAGAATGGAATGCCTATCGGATGCTCGGCCACGCTGATGAACGATCGGCGGCCCGGTTACATGCCTTATCTCCTCACCGCAGCCCATTGCGTGGAATCTGAGGAGGTGGCGCGAACCGTGACCGCATTCTGGAACTATCAGACGCGAACCTGCAACGGAACCGCGCCTTCCAAGGACAGCGTGCCCCAAACCCGTGGCGCGCACTTGCTTCGCAGGACTCCCGACACAAGCGGCAATTGGTACGACTTCTTACTCGAATTTATCGATAAAGACCTCCCTAAACATTTAGATGGAGACGCGGCTCTGCTGTTGCTGAAAGAGTTGCCAAGCGGTCGCGATCTTTTTTTCCAGGGATGGCATGCCGACTTTATTAACTCGGGCCCGGCCGTTCAAATTCATCATCCCGCGACGTCTTACAAGCGGATTTCTTTCGGTAATATAAGACCTGATAAGAGCTGGATAACGCCTTTTCGGGACAACGACTACATGTATGTCAGATATACGCGAGGCACAGCGGAGGGTGGTTCTTCCGGATCTGGATTGCTCAGCGATTCCGCCGGAGAGTTCAAAGAAAAACTGGTAGGGATATTCAGCTACAATCCAACCCGAGGTCCCTGTGCATCAAGAAGTTCATTGCAATTGCCCGGCTTCTCGCCCTTTTCGAAGTTCTTTCCCCGAGTCCGAATGTTCCTCGGGGAAACATACCCGATCAATCTTTCTATTGTCACTAAGGTCGCCGGAACCTTCGGCGAGCACGGCTACAGCGGGGACGGCGACCAAGCGACCCGGGCGCGCTTGTACAACCCCAAAGGATTGGCGGTAGCCGGCAACTCTCTCTTCATTGCCGACGACGACAACAACCGTATTCGCCGGGTCGACCTGCGCACCAATAGAATCACTACGGTCGCGGGAACCGGCAGCGTTGGATTCAACGGGGACGGTACGGCGACCCGAGCGAACCTCTATTCTCCCTGGGGCGTGGACGTGGCGGGAAACTACCTATACATTGCCGACAGGGACCACCAGCGCGTTCGCCGGGTCGACCTGAGTACAAACACGATCACCACGGTCGCGGGAACCGGAACGTATGGCTACAGCGGGGACGGCGGGCAGGCGACCCAAGCGCATATATCCCGTCCTCAAGACGTGGCGGTAGGCGACGGTTACCTCTACATTGCCCAAGCTTACCACCACCGTATTCGCCGGGTCAACTTGAGTACAGGCACGATAACTACGGTTGCCGGAACCGGGACGGCCGGCTACAGCGGGGACGGCGGTCGGGCGACCCAGGCTCGCCTGTATCACCCCTGGGGCGTGGACGTGGCAGGAAACTACCTATACATTGCCGACAGGTACAACAACCGTATCCGCCGGGTCAACCTGAATACAAACAGGATCACTACGGTCGCGGGAACCGGTAGCAGAAGCTACGGCGGGGACGGCGGCCAGGCGACCGAAGCGCATCTGAACCGCCCCACGGGCGTAGCTGTGGACGGGGCGAGCAATATTTACATTGCCGACACGGAAAACCACCGCATCCGCAAAGTGGACACACCCGGAGTTAGCGGAATTATTACTACGGTGGCGGGAACCGGGACGGCCGGCAACAGCACCGGCGTAGGAGTCGCAGTGCGTTTGAGATCCCCCCAAGCAGTAGAGGTTTCCGGGAATTACTTATACATTTCCGATATGGGGAACCAAGTCATTCGTCGCTTGGAAATCGAGGCGCCGACGGACGATCACGGCGACACGCCCGCCGAGGCGACCGCCCTGTCTGCGGGAAGCTCCGTGCAGGGACGTATCGAAACCAGCCGCGACGTGGACTACTTTTGGCTGCAGATCCCCGCGCAGAGCGACGTCGAGATCTATACCACCGGCTCCCTCGATACGGTGGGCTCGCTGCGCGATTCTTCGAACGCCGAAATCGCCGGGAACGACAATGGCGGGGCGGTTAGGAATTTCCGCATTGCGAGGCGGCTTGCCGCCGGCGTGTATTACATCGCAGTAAGAAGCTTCGGCTCCGACACGGGAAGCTACACCCTGCACGCGAGCGTTGCCGGGGGCGGGACGCCCCCGCCGACTGTGAGTCTGACGGCGTCGCCCGGTTCGATCCAGAGAGGCGGGAGCGCGACCTTGCGCTGGTCGTCCACGAACGCGGCAAGCGCCAGGATCGATCAGGGCATCGGCAACGTGGCGACTTCGGGTTCGCGAACCGTCTCTCCGACCGCCACCACCACCTACCGCATCACCGTAACCAGCGCCGACGGACGGACCGCCGCGGACTCGGCAACCGTCACCGTCACCGCGACTCCCCCGCCTCCGCCGCCCGACGCGACGGGGATCATTACCACCGTCGCCGGAACCAGGACGCAAGGCTACAGCGGCGACGGCGGGCAGGCCACACGGGCGCGCTTGGACAACCCCAGAGGATTGGCGGTAGCCGGCAACTCTCTCTTCATTGCCGACGACGACAACAACCGTATTCGCCGGGTCGACCTGCGCACCAATAGAATCACTACGGTCGCGGGAACCGGCAGCGTTGGATTCAACGGGGACGGTACGGCGACCCGAGCGAACCTCTATTCTCCCTGGGGCGTGGACGTGGCGGGAAACTACCTATACATTGCCGACAGGGACCACCAGCGCGTTCGCCGGGTCGACCTGAGTACAAACACGATCACCACGGTCGCGGGAACCGGAACGTATGGCTACAGCGGGGACGGCGGGCAGGCGACCCAAGCGCATATATCCCGTCCTCAAGACGTGGCGGTAGGCGACGGTTACCTCTACATTGCCCAAGCTTACCACCACCGTATTCGCCGGGTCAACTTGAGTACAGGCACGATAACTACGGTTGCCGGAACCGGGACGGCCGGCTACAGCGGGGACGGCGGTCGGGCGACCCAGGCTCGCCTGTATCACCCCTGGGGCGTGGACGTGGCAGGAAACTACCTATACATTGCCGACAGGTACAACAACCGTATCCGCCGGGTCAACCTGAATACAAACAGGATCACTACGGTCGCGGGAACCGGTAGCAGAAGCTACGGCGGGGACGGCGGCCAGGCGACCGAAGCGCATCTGAACCGCCCCACGGGCGTAGCTGTGGACGGGGCGAGCAATATTTACATTGCCGACACGGAAAACCACCGCATCCGCAAAGTGGACACACCCGGAGTTAGCGGAATTATTACTACGGTGGCGGGAACCGGGACGGCCGGCTACAGCACCGGCGTAGGAGCCGCAGCGCGTTTGAGATCCCCCCAAGCAGTAGAGGTTTCCGGGAATTACTTATACATTTCCGATATGGGGAACCAAGTCATTCGTCGCTTGGAAATCGAGGCGCCGACGGACGATCACGGCGACACGCCCGCCGAGGCGACCGCTCTGTCTGCGGGAAGCTCCGTGCAGGGACGTATCGAAACCGGTGACGACGTGGACTACTTTCGGCTGCAGATCCCCGCGCAGAGCGACGTCGAGATCTATACCACCGGCTCCCTCGATACGGTGGGCTCGCTGCGCGATTCTTCGAACGCCGGAATCGACGGGAACGACGATGGCGGGACGGGTACGAATTTCCGCATTGCGAGGCGGCTTGCCGCCGGCGTGTATTACATCGCAGTAAGCAGCTTCGGCTCCGACACGGGAAGCTACACCCTGCACGCGAGCGTTGCCGGGGGCGGGACGCCCCCGCCGACTGTGAGTCTGACGGCGTCGCCCGGTTCGATCCAGAGAGGCGGGAGCGCGACCTTGCGCTGGTCGTCCACGAACGCGGCAAGCGCCAGGATCGATCAGGGCATCGGCAACGTGGCGACTTCGGGTTCGCGAACCGTCTCTCCGACCGCCACCACCACCTACCGCATCACCGTAACCAGCGCCGACGGACGGACCGCCGCGGACTCGGCAACCGTCACCGTCACCGCGTCACCGCCGACGCCGACGGACGATCACGGCGACACGCCCGCCGAGGCGACCGCTCTGTCTGCGGGAAGCTCCGTGCAGGGACGTATCGAAACCGGCGACGACGTGGACTACTTTCGGCTGCAGATCCCCGCGCAGAGCGACGTCGAGATCTATACCACCGGCTCCCTCGACACGGTGGGCTCGCTGCGCGATTCTTCGAACGCCGGAATCGCCGAGAACGACGATGGCGGGACGGGTACGAATTTCCGCATTGCGAGGCGGCTTGCCGCCGGCGTGTATTACATCGCAGTAAGCAGCTTCGGCTCCGGCACGGGAAGCTACACCCTGCACGCGAGCGTTGCCGGGGGCGGGACGCCCCCGCCGACTGTGAGTCTGACGGCGTCGCCCGGTTCGATCCAGAGAGGCGGGAGCGCGACCTTGCGCTGGTCGTCCACGAACGCGGCAAGCGCCAGGATCGATCAGGGCATCGGCAACGTGGCGACTTCGGGTTCGCGAACCGTCTCTCCGACCGCCACCACCACCTACCGCATCACCGTAACCAGCGCCGACGGACGGACCGCCGCGGACTCGGCAACCGTCACCGTCACCGCGACTCCCCCGCCTCCGCCGCCCGACGCGACGGGGATCATTACCACCGTCGCCGGAACCAGGACGCAAGGCTACAGCGGCGACGGCGGGCAGGCCACACGGGCGCGCTTGGACAACCCCAGAGGATTGGCGGTAGCCGGCAACTCTCTCTTCATTGCCGACGACGACAACAACCGTATTCGCCGGGTCGACCTGCGCACCAATAGAATCACTACGGTCGCGGGAACCGGCAGCGTTGGATTCAACGGGGACGGTACGGCGACCCGAGCGAACCTCTATTCTCCCTGGGGCGTGGACGTGGCGGGAAACTACCTATACATTGCCGACAGGGACCACCAGCGCGTTCGCCGGGTCGACCTGAGTACAAACACGATCACCACGGTCGCGGGAACCGGAACGTATGGCTACAGCGGGGACGGCGGGCAGGCGACCCAAGCGCATATATCCCGTCCTCAAGACGTGGCGGTAGGCGACGGTTACCTCTACATTGCCCAAGCTTACCACCACCGTATTCGCCGGGTCAACTTGAGTACAGGCACGATAACTACGGTTGCCGGAACCGGGACGGCCGGCTACAGCGGGGACGGCGGTCGGGCGACCCAGGCTCGCCTGTATCACCCCTGGGGCGTGGACGTGGCAGGAAACTACCTATACATTGCCGACAGGTACAACAACCGTATCCGCCGGGTCAACCTGAATACAAACAGGATCACTACGGTCGCGGGAACCGGTAGCAGAAGCTACGGCGGGGACGGCGGCCAGGCGACCGAAGCGCATCTGAACCGCCCCACGGGCGTAGCTGTGGACGGGGCGAGCAATATTTACATTGCCGACACGGAAAACCACCGCATCCGCAAAGTGGACACACCCGGAGTTAGCGGAATTATTACTACGGTGGCGGGAACCGGGACGGCCGGCTACAGCACCGGCGTAGGAGCCGCAGCGCGTTTGAGATCCCCCCAAGCAGTAGAGGTTTCCGGGAATTACTTATACATTTCCGATATGGGGAACCAAGTCATTCGTCGCTTGGAAATCGAGGCGCCGACGGACGATCACGGCGACACGCCCGCCGAGGCGACCGCTCTGTCTGCGGGAAGCTCCGTGCAGGGACGTATCGAAACCGGTGACGACGTGGACTACTTTCGGCTGCAGATCCCCGCGCAGAGCGACGTCGAGATCTATACCACCGGCTCCCTCGATACGGTGGGCTCGCTGCGCGATTCTTCGAACGCCGGAATCGACGGGAACGACGATGGCGGGACGGGTACGAATTTCCGCATTGCGAGGCGGCTTGCCGCCGGCGTGTATTACATCGCAGTAAGCAGCTTCGGCTCCGGCACGGGAAGCTACACCCTGCACATGAGCGTTGCCGGGGGCGGGACCGCCCCCCCCGTATCTCTTCGAGCGGCGTCGCAGTCGCCACGGGAACTCCGGTCGTAAGCTCCATCTCCCCGAACGCTCTCATCTCCGTTTTCGGAGAAGATTTCGCGCCGCAAGGGACGCAGGCATCGAGCCCGGCGCTGGACTCCGCGGGCAGAATTGCCGCCAAACTCGCCGATACCTGTTTGGAGATCGCCGGTCAACGCGCGCCTCTGTTCGCGGTCTTCTCCTCGCAGATCAACGCCCAGGCTCCGCACGGCTTGACGTCGGGGCGGGTCCCGGTCGAAGTCGTCCGCGGCTGCGGCACGCCGGAAGAGCAACGGGGCGGAGCACTCGTCGACACGGCCGCAGTCTCGCCGGCGTTCTTCAACTTCTTGAATAACTCCAACGGCCGCAACCCGATCGTGGCGTTGCACGGCGGAGGGCCCGACTTGGCCGGGACGCCCGGACTGATTCCCGGGGTGGCCCTCACCCCGGCCGAGCCGGGAGAGTACGTCACTCTGTTCGGAACCGGCTTCGGGACCACCCAGCCGCCGCTGGCAGCGGGCCAAATCCCGGGAGGCCCCGCCCCTCTCGCGAATGCAGTCTCTTTCACATTCGGCGGCATCGCGGTTCCGCCGGGAGATGTTTTCTATGCGGGCGCGGCCCCCTGCTGCGCCGGCCTGTATCAATTCACGGTGCGCGTGCCGCACGGCCTGCCCGACGGCGACGCATCCGTCATCGCCACCGTGCAGGGCGTCTGGACCCCCGCAGGGCCGTTCCTCACGGTAAGGAGGCGGTAGAGCGACAACGGATAAACGGCATTCGTGCAGGAGAAGGCCGCAATCGAGTTTCCGTTTCATTGCAAACGATGTTCGAGGAGGAATCGAACCATGCAATATCCGCTGAAGATTGTCTTGCGCCGGTCGGCAGTGAAGGCCGCGGGAATTTTGTTTGGCGCGCTCGGGGCGGCGTACCCGGCAAACGCCGACGGTTTTGCGTGCAGCTTCAATACGGATGAATGGCAGAGCGCCTCTCATCGATTTGGCGGCAAGCAGCCGTGCCCCAGGGAAGGCGGCTATCTGACGAGCAACCGGTTGACCGGCAGCTTCAAATCCAGGCTGTCCCGACTCATTAAAAGCACCGGGATGCGGGCGGACCGATTCGTTGCCGTCGAGATTCCGACCTTGAACAACGCCGTTGCTTTCGAGTGCCGGCGTCCGAGCGGGGAGATCGCCAAAGGAATCGCTTGGGGGCCGCAGTTTATGAACCAACTCGAAAACGAGGCCGGCACATCTTGGGCGTCCGTGGCGATTTTAGCGCACGAGATTGCACACCATGCCAATTCGGATACCGCGCAGGAAGTCAACCTCGGAAGCGAAAAGATCAAGCAGCAGGAACTGTACGCCGACCGCTGGGCGGGCCACAGGTTGCGCGGGCTCGGCGCGAGCAGGAACGAGGCGACGGCCGTGTTCGCCCAATTGGGTCCCGGCGGGGACAGTCACCCCCCGGCCCGTAGGCGGGTGGAGGCCGCAGGCGCGGGTTGGGACGAGGGCGATGACGATGACGGGGGCGGTCCCGGGGGTGGGGGCAATTGGGAAACTCTTCCGGCGAATGTGTGCGTCAATCGATATTACGGAACGGTGGTTTGCCAAATTGCCGAGGTTCTTCTCGTCCCCCAGGGATACCCGTGTCAGTGCCTCGGCGTCTTCGGCCAAGGCATTGCGGTGCGTTATTGAGCTGAGCCGCAAGACCGGTTTCCATGCCGGGGATAGAGAGACGGCCGCCGGCGCGGTCCGCAGGCGGCATACGGCGCTGCAACTGCTCAAGCCGGCCCGCGACTGAGCCGGCGCACGGCAGCGCACGCCCCTTATCGAGGGCGCAGTGAAGAAAATATGTTGCCCCGGCCGCGGACGATACAGTATGCTTACCATCCCGGACGGCATTTGCAGCGC
Organism: Bryobacterales bacterium; assembly: GCA_965214655.1. Lineage (GTDB taxonomy): Bacteria > Acidobacteriota > Terriglobia > Bryobacterales > UBA6623 > CATQHP01. Next base: position 55,408 of record OZ243965.1, read on the forward strand.
CGGGAGTAAACGGCGAATGGAACTATGCCCAGAGAGCAAATCCGGGTGACGCCCGCCGTCCTCACGTGGGCGCGCGAACGCTCGGGCTTCTCAATCGCGGAGTTGCATCCTCAGTTCAAAAACATCGACCGCTGGGAAGCCGGGGAGTCTTCCCCGACCTACCCCCAGCTCGAGCGGCTCGCGGACAAGCTCAAAACGCCCGTTGCCGTTTTCTTTTTCCCGAAACCGCCCGACCTGCCTCCGATCCGCGAATCGTTCCGCACGCTCAGCGGCGCAGCGTTCAAACGAATCCCCCCGCGCATCCTGTACCTGCTGCGTAAGGCCAAGGCGATGCAGTTGAACCTGGCCGAGCTCAACGACGGCGGGAATCCCGCGGAGAAATTGATCGTCCGCGATTTTCATTTCGACAGGAACGTTTCCACGAAGGCCGTAGTGCGGCGCGTACGCAAGTACCTCGGCGTGTCGATGGACGCGCAACGGTCTTGGAAAGACGACGACACGGCCCTGAAGAACTGGAGGCGGGCTCTCGAGAACGCCGGCGTTTTTGTCTTCAAGGACGCATTCCGTGCTGAAGGATATTCCGGGTTCTGCCTGTACGACAAAGACTTCCCTGTGCTATACGTCAACAACAGCGAATCGAAAGCGCGTCAGATCTTTACGCTTTTCCATGAGTTGGCGCATCTTCTCTTCCGTACGAGCGGAATCGACGCTCTCGATAACCGCTACCGCGCCGAGTTCACGCATTCGCTGTCTGTGTCGGCGCGCGGAATCGAAACGGCCTGCAATCGCTTCGCCGGGCAATTCCTTGTTCCGGAAGACGAATTGCAAGCAGTGTTAGGTCGGAAAGAGCCTACCGAAGAAACCGCCGGAGACTTGGCAAACCGATTTCACGTCAGCCGCTCGCTTATTTCGCTCCGGTTCTTGAAGCGTGGTCTGATCCAGGAAGACACATATGCCGCTTTCGTCGAAAAATGGGGTCGGACCACGCGGAAAGACCGCCCCAAGGGACAATCGGGCGGCGACTACTATAACTCGCAGATCAGCTATCTCGGCTCCCGATATATCGACTTGGCGCTACGCCGCTACAACGAGAATCGAATCGACGATGCGCAGCTAGCCGACTACCTGAACATCGCCCCGAAAAACCTGAGCAAGCTTGCAGAGAGGTTTGCAGCAAGCGGCGTATGACCTATGTCTTCGACACTTCTTCCTTTTCCGTCTTGTTCAAGTTCCTTTTCCGTCTTGTTCAAGCACTTTTATCGCGGGCGCTTTCCATCTCTGTGGAAGCGTTTCGACGCCCTCGTTGAAGACGCTCGGATTCTCTCAACCCGCGAGGTAGCGCGAGAAATTCAGGACAGCCCATTGGAAAACCTGCGCAAGTGGGCAAGCGATCATCGAGCGCTTTTCATAATACCGACAGCGGAAGAAGGCGCCTTCGTGGCTCGAATCTATGAAGTCCCGAATTTTCAGCGGAACATCGAACGGCAGAAACTCTTGAAGGGCGGCAAAAGCGCCGATGCTTTCGTCATCGCGAAGGCTGCGGTTTCAGGCGGAGCGGTCGTCACGGAAGAGAGTTGGAAGCCGAACGCAGCCAAGATTCCGAATATCTGCGGCCACTTTGGAATTCAATGCTTCACGCTTGAAAATTTCATGGAAAACGAGAACTGGAGATTTTAACCGCGCCGGGCCGCCCCGCGCAGCGGTCTCGCTTCTTCACTCGCCGCTCAATAAACGCCTACCGTCACCGGGCCCGTTTTCTTGTCCTGGAAGGGGCGGACGTTCCTGACGCCGTCCCAGGGATAGAGGTCGATCGGCGCCTCGCGCTCGCACATGTCGCGCTCGGGAAAACGCGGCATAAAGAACTCCCGGGTCAGCGTCGTGAGCACCGTGCGGCCGGTCGCGCCGTAGGGCACGGGCCGGTTCAGATCGTCCGGGTCGCAGACTTCGAGCACGGCGCGCGGTTGGGGCGGATAGTAGATGATCGCGTAATTGTCCGCCGGGTCGAACGGCTTGTGGCAGGCCAGCCCCATCAACGTGTTGCCGTAGGTGGCGGCGAAGTACGCGCCCTCGAGCAGCTCTTCCCGGGCCATGCGGTGAAATTCGGGGGTCATCTCGGTGCCGCCGCAGAAAACGCCCGTAATCCCGTATTTCCTGAGCGAAACGCGGTCGCAAAGGCCTTCCAGCAGCTTCGGCGTCGCGAACAGGCAGCGGATATTCGGATGGGCTTCGAGGATCGTGACCGCCTGGTCGATGCAGTGCTGCCGGTAGCGCTCGGCCTCTTGCACGTCGCCGCGCTTGAGCAGCTTGACCACCCAGCGCGGGTCGAGGTCGACCGTGAAGCAGATGCCGCCGCGGACTTGCGCCAGGTGCTCCACGGCCAGCCGCAGGCGCCGCGGGCCGCTCGGCCCCAATTGCAGCCAATCCGCTCCGGGAGGAAAGTGCTCGTCCGAGAGCGTCTTGCTGAACTCCGAGTAATCGATGCGAAAATCGTCGATGCTGATGCGCGACTTCGGCGTTCCGGTGGTGCCGCCGGTCTCGAACACGTAAACGGGCTTGTCCGCGAGGCCCTGCGGAACCCAGCGGCGGACCGGGCCGCCGCGCAGCCATTCGTCCTCGAAGCGCGGGAATTTTTTCAGGTCGTCGAAGCCGCCGACGGCGTCGCGGGGGTCCCAACCCAGCTTTTCCCGAGCGTAGTCGAGCCAGAAGGAGCAGCCGGTAGCAGGGTCGAAGTGCCAGGCGACAATTGCGCGAACATGCGCGTCGAGCGCAGCCTTGGCGGCGGAGATTTTGGCGTCCAATGAATCAGGCATTGCGGTTCCGATCTAAGCCGCCGCGCTCTGAAAGGCGCGGGCGTGATAGAGGTACTCGACGATGTTGCCCTCGTGCGGCTGCAGCCAGTCGAGTTGCGTGGTCGGCACCGCGCCCAGGTTCAAGCGGTCGATGGACGGGCAGTCGAGCAGCGCCCGGCGGAAACGCGGGTCTTCGGTGATCCCAGTGCCCACCAGCGTCGGACCGATGTTGGCCGGCATCTCGTCCTGGGAGCATTCGACCACGTTGACGAAGGGGAACATGAACTCCTTTTTGGCGATGGGATGCTCATGCGAACTGCAGTAGACGACGGTCGGCAGCAGGTAGGAGCAGTGCTCGCGGGAGATGGCGCGGCCAGCGGAACGCTTGCCGGCCGTGCAGTCCTCGGCGCCGGGCGATTCGAGGTCGCGGTCGATGGCGGCGGAAACGGCCTCGGCCACGCCGGGAACGGTGAAGGCGGCCAGCGGCGCTTCGGGGTCTTGCGGCGCCAAGGGCTTCACTCGAGCCAGGCGTTCGGCCAAGGCTTCGGCGATTGCCCGCCCGTGGCGGGACACCCAGATCGCCGAGCAATTGATGCAGCTTCGTCCGCTGTTGAGCAGCACGCTGGTTTCCATCAGATCGAGATAGTCGCGCCAATTGTCGACCCGGTCGTCGCCGATGAGGATTTTGCTGTAGCCGGGGCCGTGGACCTGCACCTTGGGGTTGCCGGCGTGCGCGTCGGCCGTGGCCTGACTGCCGAACAGCATGGTCAGGCCGCAGCTTTCGAGCACGACCGCGCCCACGTCGGCGCCGCCGGGATAAAGGGAAACGGCTTCTTGCGGGACTCCCGATTGGAACATAGCCTGGGCCATGCGGTAGGGCGTCCAGGGTTCTTGGGGTCCCGGCTTGAGGACGAGCCCGATCTGCATCGGAATCACCGGCATCCACAACGTATGCACGCCGGGCGAGTTGCTGGGCAGCACCATGCCGAGCACGTCGGTCTGCGCCTGATAGCTGAGCAGCCGGCCGGCGCCGTCCGTGCCGTAGCCGGCGGTGAGGATATCGAGGTCGAGGCCGCGGGTGAGGGAGTCGAGGATGCGGTCCATCTGCGTCAGCACGAAGCTGATCTTCTCCATGTTCTTGCGGCACATGTGCTCGGGCAGTCCGGTGGTGGCGGACTGTTGGCGCACGAAATCGGCGGGCGTCTGCGCGCTCTCGCCCAGCGGCAGGGTTTCGTTCATGAAAAGACTGGCGGCGTTCCGGACCATCTTGACGAGTTCCCGGCAGGGGATTTCGCGCAAGACTTCGCGGGCGCGGCGGGCTTTGCGCATATCGCGGCGCACCACGCCGGGCAGCGCGCGGCTCACCTCGGCGATCGGCTCGCCGGTATCGAAGTGGACGACTTCGTCTTTGTCCAGGCTGAAGTGCGGTGTTCCCCAGCGGAGAAGCGGTACGTGAATCATGATCGGGCTGCAACCCCGGCCGCCGGAAGAGGGGCCGTTCGAGAGAAAGAAGCACCTTCAGTATAGAACGATCCGGGCGCGCCGCGGGCGGGCGGCGCCGCTTTCCGGGCGGCTGGATGCGGAAGGCGCGCCCCCGGATCGTGGCGCCCGGGCGCGGAAGGCTGCTACACATAGAGCGTGCGCCAAGCCTTCGACCCGTCGGGAATCGTCACGCTGACCACGGATTTCGGCTTGCGGGACCACTACGTCGGCGCGATGAAGGGGGTGATCGCCGGGATCGCTCCCGGCATTCGCGTCATCGACGTCTCGCACGGCATCCCGGCGCACGACGTTGCCGAAGGGGCTTTCGCCATCGCCCAAGCCTGGCGGTATTTCCCGCCGGGCAGCGTCCACGTTGTCGTGGTCGATCCCGGCGTCGGCTCTTCGCGCCGGGCGATCGCGGCTGCTGCGGGGGGGCATATGTTCGTGGCGCCGGACAACGGAGCGCTTTCGCAGGTTTTCGAGGAAAACCCGAACCGCGAGATCCGCGAGATCAATCTCCGGCACGGCTTGGCGGCCGTCAGCCGCACGTTTCACGGACGCGATCTTTTCGCCCCGGCTGCGGCCCGGCTCGCCGCGGGTATGGAATTCGCCCGGATCGGGGCGCCGTGCGGCGCAGCAGCGACGTTGCCGCCGACGAGGCCGAAAGACGGCGTGGGCCGGGTGCTGCACGTCGACGGATTCGGCAACGTCGTCACCAGCTTCCGCCGCGGCGATCTGCCGGAAGGCGGCGGGGTCCGTCTGGGCAACCTGGCGGTCGGCGAATGGGCCGATTCCTATGCAGCCGCTTCGGGCGGAGCGCCGTTTCTCATCGTCGGCAGTTGCGGATACGTCGAGGTTTCGGTGAACCGCGGGTCGGCTGCGGAACTTGCCGGAGTGCGCGCCGGCGCGGAGGTCTCCGCGATCTGAATCGGCCGTCGAACCGGCCGGCAAGGGCTACTTCGGCTTGGACAGATCGATTTTCTTTCCGCTCAAGCTCTTTCCGCTCAAGGCGGTGGAGGCAATGTTCATGACCGGCAGTCCCATGCCTTTGCCGATATGAGAAAGGACCTCGAGATCGACGGCGCCCATGATTCTGACCACGGTCACTTCCTCGGGGTCGGTCGAGACCACCGTGACCCCGGCCACTTCCTCGTTTTCATAGTACGAATAGACTGAAACGGCGCTCTCTTCCTTGCGGTTCGCGGTTTCGATGAGCGGCGCCCAGCCGTCGTCGGCGAGTTGCCTGTAGATCGGCTCGACGTCTTCCCGCTCCGGTTTCACGCCTGCGAAACGATAGGTGCGGCGGTAGACGCCCTTCAGTCCGGCCAGGAAGCGGTTGACGGGGGTTGTGACGTTCTTGCGCAGACCCAGCAGTTTCTTGCCCTGTTCCAGCGATTTTCCCCAGAGATTGACCTTGACCACCTCGTCGGCCTTTTCTTCGAGTCCTTCAAGCTGCATTTCGATCCGTTCGGCTGCAGCGGTTTCATATTGCGCGGGCAATTGCGCCGGTCCGAAAATCAGCCACAACGCGGCCGCCGCCCACGAACTCCTGCCAAGTCTGCTACGCCCCCGTATCATCGTTACCCCCTATTTTCCTTCAACCCCTTCCTCGCCGAATGCGGCGTCTCGCGCCAGATTGAACGTTATCCCGGCAAGATACAGCGATTCGACCAAATGCGCTTCGGCTTCCCTGGCCTCCGCCAGCCGAGCCGCTTCATTCGCTCCCAGGCGGCGGTGGATGCCGAAACCGACAACCAACGAAGCCGCGGCCAGCGCCGCCGCAGCCCACGCATTGAGCCGGGGACGCGGCAGGAACTTCTTTTCGACGGGAGGACGGACGTTTTCGACGGGAGGACGGACGAACTCTCCGCGCCGCACCGCAGCCATGACGTTTGCGCTGAAATCCGCCGGCGCCGGCCTTCGCGCCAGCCGCTCCGTCAGTTCCGCTTCCAGGCGGCTGTTATCTTCCCAGCGGCTCATAACAAACCTCCGTTTCGAAGCGGGCGACCTTCGACCTCAGTTTTTTCAGCGACCTGTGGAGTATCGTCTTCACCGTGTTCAGCGGGATTCCCGTGACTTCGGCGATTTCATGCAGTTTCAAATCCTCCTGGAAACGCAGGATCAGCACCATGCGCATCTTTTCCGGCAATGCGGCAACCTTTTGCCCCAGCGCGTCGGCCAGGATCGGGTCGCGTCTGATTTCGTTGCAACTCGGCTCGCGGACCTCTTCCAACGGCCGGCAGCAGCGGTGCTTTTGGCGCCGCTGGTAATCGATGCACTTGCGGGTCACTGTCTGCCGCAGCCAGTTGCTGAGGTGAACGTCGGACTCGATCCTGGCCAAATTACGGTAGAGCTCAAGATAGGCATCCTGCGCGATGTCCTGGGACAGCGTCCGATCCCGGAAAAAATTGTAGGCCAGGCTGTAGACCATCGATTCGTGCTTTTCGACGATGGCGGCAAACGCTTCCTTGTCCGCAAGCGCCGCGTCGACCAATTCCCTGGACACCGGTTGCATGGACTCTAAAGACCGCTCCCGCCGCCGTCCGAAGCCGTACTTCGCATTCCTTGACGCCTGTTACGACCGAGCGGCGCAAAAGGGTTCACAATCCATGATAAAACGCCGCAACGCGGCGCCAGAGGATATCCGTAGCGTCGAGCAACTGATGATCGGAATCGAGCAGTTCCAACTCGACATTGGGCTTGCCCCTGGAAAATTCGACTGATACCTGCGGGTCGACGTCCTCGTCGCGGCGGCCGTGGAAGATGAGCGTTTTTTGCGAGACCGCGGGGAACGCTTCGTACGCCAGCGCGTCGGCGTAGAGTCGGTAGCCGACTTTCTCCCGGCGCTGCGCGCCGTAGTGATACACCTCCAGGCTGTCGGATTTCTTCCAGTTTTCCATTTCCTGCGGGGTGAGGCGCTGTGCCCAGCGGCGGGCGAAATCGAACGCCGGGGCCATGAGCACGAGCGGGGGGCATTGCTCGGGCTCGCGGGCGGCAAGCAGGGCAGCCAGATAAGCGCCCATGCTGGAGCCCATAAGCAGAACCGGCTCGAGCGCGCCGACCGCGTCCGCGGCCACTCGCAGTTGGCTGCCGATGGTCAACGAGCCGAAGCGGCCTTCGTCGAGCCGGGGCCGATGGAGGACGGCGCCGATCTCCGCGAATCGCCGTTGAAAGAAACGGGCCTTCGCCGAGAGCGGGCTGGAGGCGAAGCCGTGCAGGTAAACGATGTTCGGCATGCGAGCTTCATTCTTCCACGCCGGACATGGCCCGCCTCGCGGGAGGCTGCGGCCGGCGCAACGGCGGCTGCGAGAATGGAAAGCCCGGCGTGTCGGATTCCTTTAGACACAGGCCCCATCGGACGCTGCTCGCGCTTGCCGTTCCCGTTTTGGGCTCGTTGATCGCGGAGCCGCTGACGGGCATGGTCGATACCGGATTCGTCGCCAGGCTGGGAGCGGATGCCTTGGCCGCCCTGGGCGTCGGCGCGCTGATGCTGTCCACTCTCTTCTGGGTATTCGGCTTTCTGGGAATCGCCACGCAGACCGAGGTCGGCGTTCTGTGGGGCAGCCGCGGGCGGCGCGCGGACGCGGTCGCAGAAGCCGCCCGCCGGAGCGCCGCTGTCATCGTGCTCGCGGCCGGCATCGGCATGGGACTGATTCTGCTCGGGTGGCCTCTGATTCCCGGCGGCGTTCAAGCAATGGGCGCGGAAGGGCGAGTTGCCGATTTGGCGGTCACATACGCCAGAATCCGACTTTTCGGCGCTCCTGCGGTGCTGATTACTTTCGCCGCGTTCGGAGCCTTGCGCGGCATGCAGCAGATGCGCGCGCCGCTGTGGATCGCAGCGGCGGTGAATGCGCTCAACATTGTCCTCGACTATTTTTTGATTTTCGGCTTCGGCCCGTTGGACGCGATGGGCGTCGGCGGAGCGGCGCTGGCCAGCTCGATCAGCCAATGGATCGGCGCCGTGTGGGCGGCGGGCGCCGCATTGCGCGCGCTCGGCCTGCCGGCGGCGATGGATTGGTCGCATACGCCGCGGCTTTTCTCCGAGGGCCGGGATCTGTTTCTGCGGGCTGCGCTGCTGAATGCGTTCCTCGTGCTCGCGACGCGCACGGCGACGCGCATCGGGGCCGAGGCGGGGGCCGTGCATCAAGCGATTCGCAGCACGTGGACGTTCACCGCCCTCTTTCTCGACGCTTTCGCGCTTGCAGGGCAGAGCCTGGTCGCCTATTTCATGGGTTCGGGCGACATTGCCGCAGCGCGGCGGGTGGCGAAGGTCGTTTGCTGGTGGTCGTTCGGCACGGGCGCCGCGCTCGGTTTGAGCATGCTGGCGGCGCAATCGGCGATGGAACGGGCGTACATCCCCGTCGAAGCGCTTGCGCTGTTTCCCGTTCCCTGGTGGATTTGCGCGCTGAGTCAGCCGCTCAACGGGCTGTCGTTCGGCACGGACGGCATTCATTGGGGCGCCGGCGACTTCCGCTATCTGCGCAACGCGGTTTTCGCGGCGGGAGCAGTGGGGGCGGCCGCGCTGATGCTCGTCGATATCGAGTCGCCGCAGGCGCTGAACGGGACATGGTTGGCCGCGGCGGCATGGATCGGCGCGCGCGCGGCGCTCGGCGTCCTCCGCGTCTGGCCGGGAATCGGCGCGGCGCCGCTCAGGCTGCGCAACGCAAGCTGATTCCGCCCGTCACGCCGGCGCCGGACCGGGGCGGCCGCTTTCGACGACAAACTCCGCCAGTGTCTTGCGCGGAGCGCCCGGCCGCGTAACGTAGTCAAGCACGCGGTAAGCGGACGTCCAGCGTTCCGGGGTGACCTCGCAGCTCACGTAGCCGCGCTGCGCGTTGTAGAGCTTGACGAAAGGGTTTTCGCGGAGCATGCTCTCGGCGTAGTCCTCGCGGGGTCCGCCGTCGCCGCTCGAGCTGATCGAAGTGCCCACGAATTCACTGGCGACGACCGGCGAGCTTTCGTCGTCGAAATCCACTTGCAGATCGTTGACCCAGTGCGCGTGGATGTCTCCGGTGAGCACGACCGGGTTGGATACTTCGCTTTCCTCGAAAAAGCGCAGGACGCGCTTGCGGTTGGCGTCGTAGCCGGACCACTGGTCCATGCTGATCTTGACTTCGTCCCCCGGCTCGCGGTCGGCGCGGGCCATCATCACTTGCTGCGCGAGAACGTTCCAGGCCGCTGGAGACCGCTCGAGCATGTCGAACAGCCATTTCTCCTGCCGCTCGCCGAGGAGGGTCGCGGCGGGATCGAGAACGCCCTCGCAGAAAGGCTTGGTGCGGTCTCCGCAAGGCTGGTCGGTACGATATTGGCGGGTGTCGAGGATGGCGAAATTCACCAGTCGGCCGTATGCAGAGCGCCGGTACAAGAGCATGTCCGCGCCTTTTGGAACCTGCGCCGCCCGCAGCGGCATGTGCTCGTAGTAAGCCTGGTAGGCATGGGCGCGCCGCGTCAAAAAAGCATCGACATCGACGCCGGCCTCTTCCGAGATCTCCGCCGCGTAATTGTTGTCGACTTCGTGGTCGTCCCAGGTCACCAGCCAAGGGCATGCGGCATGGGCGCGCTGGAGGTCGGCGTCGGTGCGGTAGAGAGCATAGCGGTTGCGGTAATCGGCGAGCGACCGGATTTCTGCGCCGCGGTGCGCGCGGACGCGGGGGTTCGCCGGGCCTTCGTAGATGTAGTCGCCGAGGTGCAGGATCAGGTCGGGGTTCTCGTCGGCCATATGCTCATAAGCGGTGTAGTAACCCGTTTCGTAGTGCTGGCAAGAGGCGAAAGCAAAGCGCAGGCGGTCGGGCTGCGCGTTCGGCGCCGGAGCGGTGCGGGCGCGTCCGACCGCGCTTTCCTCGCCGCCTGCCGCGAAGCGGTACCAATACCAGCGGTCGGGGTCGAGGCCGTCGACTTCGACATGTACGGAATGGCCCAAGCGCGGATCCGCAACGGCCACGCCTTGGCGAACCGGCCGGCGCATGTTCTCGTCGGAGGCAATCCGCCAGCGCACGTCGATCGGCTCGTTGGGCATTCCGCCGCCGTTGAGCGGATCGAGCGCCAAGCGCGTCCACAGAACGAAACCGTCGGGCGCGGGATCGCCCGAGGCGACGCCGAGCTGGAACGGGTCGCCGCCCAACCGCGGATTGCGGCGAACCTGCGGATAGGCCCGCAGCGCAACAGCCGGTAGAGAGGCGAGGGAAAGAAATGCGCGTCGCTGCATGGTCATGTCTTCATGATAGGGATCGGCGGGCGCGGGTGACGCAAGTCAGCGAAAGTTTTCAGGACTGCAATCGCTCCTCGCCGAATGTTTCAGAACGCCGCTTGTTGAGATATCCTAGGAAGCGGAGGTGAGTTTACGACATGATTCGCGCATTCGGATTCTCGTTGGCTCTGGCGCTCGCTTTTCTGGCGGGCACTTTCGTGCCGACGGCATCGACCCATACCGTAAAGAACCATTATCTTCGCATCGACTACATGCAAATCCCGCCCGGGCAAGCGCTCAAGTACCGCGATCTGGAGCAGCTCTGGAAACCCGTTCATCAGTTGCGCGTCGATAGGAGCTATATCGATTCGTGGCGGCTGTACGGCCACCACTTCCCCGGCGGCGGCGGCGGCGAAGCAGCTTACCAATACGTCACCGTCACACAGTTTCCGACGTTCCAGGCGATGGAGAACACGCACTACCCCGATTTGTTCCAAGAGGTTCACGGCGCCGACTACGACACGGAAATATCCAGGCAGACGAACGAGGCGCGGACGCTGACCCGCACCGACATCTGGGCATTGCTCGACTATGTGGAGTGAGCGGGCCGCCGGCGCAACAGGCCGCGCGGCTTTGGGGGACGGCTTGCCAGCAGAAAGCGACACGGATAAGATGGTGAAGAGTCGCCGAACCGAGCGGACTTGCCGGCCATGAGAAAAGCGAGTGCGCATACCCATAACCATTCTTGCGGGGACCTGACATGAAACTTGCACGAAACAATTCGTCTGTCTTGGCGTTGGCGGCGGTTGCGGCCGCGGCGGTCTTGAGCAGCGCTTGCGGACCGGTTGGAGACTACCCCCCCTTGATGCACAATCAGGTGGCCAAGCCCTATATCCAGGACGCCGCCGCCGACACTCCGGTGGAAGCCGTACTGGCGGGAGCTTCGAAAGTAAAAGTCGGCCAGGAGTGGGCGGACGAGACGCTGCAAGGCGGCACGGAGGTCGCCCTCGCAGGCGCGCTTCCCGATTTTTCGTCTGCCGCAATCGCAGGGAAAACACAGCGCGCGCAGGCGGTGGCCGACAAGTTCACGGCGCCGCCGGAATCCGAGGAAGGGTTCGAGCACGACAAGCTGCCGCCGGAGTTGTGGACCGAATTCGGAACGGTGCTGAACCGCGCCGAGCGCACCCTGTTCCGTTTCCAGACGGAGAAAGCTCACGAAAACAACCCCCTGATGTACATGGAGGAACTGGGCGGCGCGCTCTATGCGCCGTTGGTTCTGGAATACGCGCCCGCCGGCGAACGCTTTGCGGCGATCGTCGAACGCCTGCAGGCCGCGCCGGAATTCATCGCTACGGCGCAGGGCAACTTGAAGTCCTCCTCGGAGGAACGGGCAGAGGCGGCAAAGGAATCGGCTGCGGGCGTCATCGAGCTCATTCAGAAAGACATCCGCGGCGCCATGCCCGACGAGATGAAGAGCGGCTACCAGGCGGCGGCGGCCGCTGCGGTTGCAGCGATCGAGGGTTACATCGCGTTCGTCGACGGCATGCAGGCCGGCGACGATTGGCGCTTGGGGGAGTCTCTCTACGACAGGAAGCTGCAACTGGATTCGGGACGCTCCCTGGTGACGGCCGCGAACCTGCTCGACAGGGCGGAGGACACCTACGAAGCCGCGCACGCCGACTTGATCCGCGCCGCCGAGCCGATCAATACGCGGATTTACGGCGGAAGCCGGCCCCGCGACGATTTTCGCTTGATGAACGACGTGCTGGAAGTGCTCGAGAACGAAAACAGGGCGTACAACAACCAGGGCATGATGGATCAGATGAAGAAAGACGCCGAGGAGGCGCGCAAGATCTGCAACGAGCAGGAACTCGCGCCCGTGCCCGACAGCCTGAAGCTCATCGTCGTCGAAACTCCCGAGTTCATGCGTCCGTCGGTTCCTCTGGCGGGCGGTTTCGGCCCTTCGGCGGCGCCGGGCGACAACAACGCAACCGTCTGGCTGACTCCCGCGCCGGCCGACGCCTCGCGCGCCGAGTTGCGCGACCGGCTGACGACAAACAACAAATTCCAACTCAAGCTGCTGGCGCTGCGCTACGGCATTCCCGGCTATGCGCTGCTCGGCGCGCTGGCGTCGGAGATGGAATCCGCTCAGAAGAAGCTCGTGCACTACGTCAATCCGCTGCCGGCATACGTTCACGGCTGGCCGATCTACATTACCGAATCCATGGTCGGCGCGGCCTACAGCGGCGACGTCGATTTCATCTGGAGGAAATACCGGGTGCAGACCATCGCGGCCGCGATCGCCGATATCAAAATGCATACCGGCGGCCTGTCTCCCGATGACGCCGTGCGCTATCTGGTGCGGCAAGCCTACATGGAATCGAGCGCCGCGCGCGCTCTGATCCGCTCGATCCAGATCAACCCGACCTCCGCGTCGATCATATTCGTCGGCTGGCAGAACTGGCAACGCATCCGCCAGCATTACCAGGAAACGACCCAGGACTTCAGCCCGTCGTCGTTCCACGGCAGAGGCTTGCGCACCGGTTCGATGCCCCCGGTCGAGTTTTCGTATGCGATTACCGAGGCCAAAGGCCGGCTGTCGGAAGAGTAGCCGCCACTCATTCGACAAGGTTCGTGTAGAATAAAGCGGAGGGGTTTTCCCGGCGTGCCGCGCGGGCGCCGCTCCCCAACATTTTTTGCAAAGGGCCGCGGCGTTGCCCGGTCGAGGTCAGGATTGTGCCGAAATTGAAATCGCATCGAGGCGCGGCCAAGCGCTTCAAGCTTACGGGATCGAAAAAGATCAAGCGGAACCACTCGCTGAAGAACCACATCCTGACGAAGAAGACGTCCAAGCGCAAGCGCCGCCTGCGCAAGAGTACGTTGGTCAGCGCTTCGATGGAAGCGAGCATCCGCCGGATGATCGCCTCCTGAAGCGCCGCCGACCGACCGGCGAGCGGCCCGAGCCGAAGGCGCGTGCCGGAGCCGCCGCCGCAATCCGCCGACCCGTACCGAAAAGCCCGTACCGAAAAGGAGGAAAACGTGCCCAGAGTCAAGCGCGGCAACCATCGCCGCAAAAAGAGGAAACGCATCCTTCAGAAAGCCAAAGGCTACTACCAGGGCAAGAGCACGCTTTACCGCTATGCCAAAGAGGCGGTGGACCGCGCCAAGAAATTCGCCTATATCGGCCGCAAGCTGAAGAAGCGCGACTTTCGCTCCTTGTGGATCGCCAGAATCAGCGCGGGCGCGCGCAGCAACGGCCTCAACTACAGCCGATTCATCAACGGCTTGCATCGCGCCGGCATCGATCTGAATCGCAAAATGCTGTCGGAAATGGCGGTTCATGACCCGAAAGGCTTTCAACAGCTTGCTGAAACGGCCAAAGCGGCGCTTGAGCAAGAATCGACCGCGGCAGCCTGAGCCCGTCCTGCAACGGCCGTGATGGCGATCGAGGAAAAGGCCGCCCGCCCCTTGGGCGCTCTGCTGCAAGCCGGCGACTCCGTCGAGGGGCTCTACGCAGAGGTGCGCGCGGCGTTTGCGGCCGAGCTCGGCGCGGCCGCTTCGGCGGAGCGGGTCCGCGCGCTGCGCGACCGCTGGCTGGGCCGCAAGAACGGCCTGCTGGCCGCGCTCAACGAAAACTGGCTGAAGACCGTCCCGCGGGAATACAAGCCGGCCGTGGGCAAGCTGCAAAATCAGACGAAGAAAGCCATCGAGGCGGCCGTCAAAGCCGCTGCCGCGGGCGTAGGCGCGCGGGACGGCGCGGCGAAGAAAGATGCGCTGGACGTGACGCTGCCCGGTCCGGCGCGGTCGATCGGCGCGCGCCATCCGGTGCGCCTGGCGCTGGAGGAAATCCTCGATATTTTCAAGGGGCTCGGCTATTCCGGCGCCGAAGGGCCGGAGATCGAGACGTTTTTCTACAATTTCGAGGCTTTGAACTTTCCCCCCGATCACCCCGCAGTCGACGAGATGGACACCCTGTTCCTCGAAGACCGCGTGCTGCTGCGAACGCACACCTCGCCCAATCAAATCCGCATCATGGAGTCGCGGACTCCGCCGCTGCGGTATGTCGTCCACGGCAAGGTCTACCGCAACGACACTCCGGATGCGACCCACAGCCCGATGTTCCATCAACTCGAGTTGTTCGCGGTTGACGCGAACATTACGTTCTGCGACCTCAAGGGCACTCTCGAATATTTCCTCAAGCGGTTTTTCGGGGAGCAGACGCGAACGCGTTTCAGACCGAGCTATTTCCCCTTCACCGAGCCTAGCGCCGAAGTCGATATCACCTGCCCGTTCTGCGGCGGCCCGGGCTGCCGCATCTGCAAGCAGACCGGTTTCATCGAAGTGCTGGGATGCGGCATGATCGACCCCAACGTGCTCGAGGCGGCGAAACTGGATCCCGAGAAACACCAAGGCTTCGCCGCGGGCTTCGGACTCGACCGCTTCGCAATGCTGAAATACGACATCGACGACATCCCGCTCATGTTCCAGGGCGACGTGCGCTTTCTGAGGCAGTTTCGATAGATGCGGGTCGTTCTGAGCTGGCTGCGGGAATACGTGGAGATCGAAGAATCTCCCAAGGACCTGGCGCACGCGCTGACAATGGCCGGAATGGCCGTCGATGCCGTCGAAGAGCATGGCGGCGAGACGGTGTTCGATCTGGACATCACGAGCAACCGTCCGGATGCGATGAATCATCTGGGCATCGCCCGCGAGATTGCCGCCATATACGGCCACGCGCTGAGAGCGCCCAAGATCGAATTGACGGAAAGCGCCGCGCCGGCCGATGCGGCGGCATCGGTGGAAATCGTCGACAGCGATCTTTGCCCGCGGTACGTGGGGCGCGTTCTGAAAAACGTCGTCATCGCGCCCTCGCCCGACTGGATGCGCCGCCGGCTGGAGTTGTGCGGGGTTCGCTCGATCAACAACATCGCCGACCTGACGAACTACGTTCTGCTGGAAATCGGGCAGCCGACTCACGCCTTCGATCTGGACAAGCTGAGGGAGAGCAAGATCATCGTGCGCCGCGCCCTGGAAGGCGAGACGCTGGTCACGCTGGACGGCGAGAAACGCGAGCTTTCGCCCGACTGCCTGGCGATCTGCGACGCCTCCGTTCCCGTCGCGCTGGCGGGCATCATGGGCGGCGCGGATTCGGAAATCGGCGCGGACACCAGGAACGTGCTGATCGAAGCGGCTTGGTTCCAACCCGGGTCGATCCGCAACACCTCGCGCAAATTCAAGATGCGCACCGAAGCGTCGCACCGCTTCGAGCGCGGCGCGGACTGGAGCGCCGCGCCTTGGGCGGCGGACCGCATCGCCGGCCTGCTTTGCCAGGCAGGAAGCGGAGAGGTCCTGCGCGGGCGGATCGACTGCTTCCCCGCCCCTGCGCTGCGACCGACGATCCGGTTGCGGCGGGCGAGCATCGAGAAGCATCTCGGCATCGCCATCGACGACGCAGAGGTAACCGCCATTCTCGACGCGCTGGGGTTCGCTCCTCGGCCCACCGAAGAGGGCTGGGCGAGCGACGCCCCCAGCCGGCGTCTGGACGTCGAGCGTGAAATCGATCTCATCGAAGAAATCGCGCGGATCCACGGTTTCGAGCGTTTCCCGTCGACCCTGCCGCCGATCGGTGCCGCCGCGGCGCCGCCGCCGTACGAGAAGGAAGAAGCGCGCGCGCGTTCGGTAGCGCAGTCGCTTGGGTACGACGAAACGATCGGCTATTCCTTCATTTCTTCGGACGAAGCGGCGCGGTTCGGCGGCGGCGGCGCCGTTACGCTGCGCAATCCTTTGTCCGAATCGTGGGACGTGATGCGCAACAGCGCCGCGCCCACGATGCTGCGCGCTCTGGAGCGGAACTTCAACCGCGGCGAGACCTCGGTGAAGCTGGCGGAATTCGGACGGCTGTACGAAAAAATCGACAGCGGTTACCGCGAGCCGCGAATTCTTACGCTGGGGGCCGCCGGACAAGTCAGGCCGGATGCGCTGGACGAGCCGGGGCGCGACTACAGTTTTTTCGATTTCAAAGCCGACGTGGAAACCGTGCTGCATTCCTTCGACGCGGCCCGGCTCGAGTTCGAAACCAAAGGACTGCCCGCCTACTACCGCAAAGGCCATGCCGCCGCTGCGCTCAGCGACGGGGTTGCGTTGGCCTTCCTGGGCGAATTGGACCCGGCGGCCGCCGCCGGGCGAAAGATCAAGCGGCGCGTGTTCCTGGCGGAGATTTTTCTCGACCTGCTTTACAAGCTGGGGTTGCGCGCGCCGCGGCGCAGCGCTCTGCCGAAGGTTCCCGCCGTGTCCCGCGACCTTTCGTTGCTGGCGCCCGAAAGCGTGCTTTTCAGCGAAATCGGCCGGGCCGTGGGGCCGATGCCCTACCTCACGCAGCTTCAGCCGGTTGAAATTTTCCGCGGCAAGAACGTCCCTCCCGGGAAATACAGCCTGCTGCTGAGAATTTCGTGGCAAAAACTCGACGAAAGCTTGACGGACGACGAGGTGAATGCGTTCACCGAGCAGGTGCGGGCGTGCCTGGAAAGGAAGCTGGGGATCGTCCGGCGCGACTTGGCGGGCGGTCTCGCCGGAAACGGAACGGCGGCGGATTAATCGCGATTGCGCATTTTTCTGAAAGCGGAATACTTCCGCTCGCGCGGCTTGGAGTTGCGGTCCCAGAAGCTCTGCCTGCGGGTGTAGGCATAGTCCCAAACCTGCTCGTAGCTTGCATCGAGGGTTTTCGCCGGGGCTTCGTGAGGGTCCCAGACGATGAAGACATCGGGACTGCGCCAATCGTCGAACTGATCGTCGGGAACGAGACCGCGGAACTTGGCGTTGTGGGGGACGGCGACATCCAGCAGATTCACCCAGCGGCGATCGGGGAAATAGAAGTTGGCGGTCATGCCCTTGACGTTGCGGTAATAGGCAATGCGCTCGCCCGGCGCGGTGTGCGCGGCCAGAAAGTCCAGCATGGGCGCAACGTTATCGGCGTTCTTGAGGAATTGCCTGGGAACGACTTCCTCCGTGCCGCCTCCGGCCCAATCGAGATTCGGCCACAAACCGGCGGCGGCGAGGCAAGCGGCGGCCCAACCGCGCCTTTTGGCCCGCGCCAATCCGGCTGCCGACAAACCGACCAGGACGATCGCCGCGGGACACACCTGGTAATAGTGGCGCGTCGAGGTCGTGCGCTGCATGACGGCGAGCGTGAACAGCGGCGAAACGACCACGATCAGCGCGGCCAGCAGCGCCATGTTCGCCCGGATGCCGGGCTTGTCCAGCCGCGTCCAAAAATAGAGCAGCGCAGCGGGAGCGGACAGGCAAAGCAGCCCGAACAGGACGAACGCCGGATCGGAAGCAGCCCGCAGGCCGCGATAGTCGACCGCGAACCCAAGGAAAGGGATCGCGCAGGCGAGAAGGCCCAGGGCGGCGCTCGTTTTTGATTGCAGCCGGACGCATCCGCGGCTGAGGAACGCGGCCGCGGGAATCAGGAACACGAAGGGAACCCAGCGCCACAGCTCGCGCCCGCGCGAGACGGCGGCGTAGCGGTAATCCCCCCAGAACGAATCGCTCTTGTTGGGGCTCCAGCCGCTCAGCATCTCGGAATGGAGCAACCAGAACTCGACGCCGAGAACGACCGCCAGCAGCGCCGACAAGGCGCAAAGCCGCAGAAACGCCTGCCGGTCGATCAGCAAAAAAAACAGGCCGAGCGCCAGCCACGTTGCGGCGAAGCTGACGTAGTTCGACAGGTAGAGCAGGCAGCCGACCGCCCCAAGCTGCGCGTAGAACGCCGGGCGCCGCCCGAGCTCGGGATTCTTCAGATAGCGGGCCGCCAGCAGCAACAGCAGGACGGTCGCAAGCGCCACCAGAATGTAGTAGCGGCCTTGCCGCGCCGCATGCAGAAAATAGATCGACAAGGCGCCCGACAGGGGCAGGCTCAGCGGCCATAGTCCCGGACCGAACAGTTCCAGACCCAGCCGATACAGCAAAAAAAGCGTGAGCGCCCCGATGACTGCAAAGGGCAGCCGCGCGGTGAGCGTGCTCACGCCCAGGAGCTTGAACCCCAGCGCCGAGACGTAGAACTGCAAATAGCTCTGCATGGCGGGCAGCAAGTCGGAATTGACGTCGTGGCCGTCGTCGTCCTGCACGAGGAGTTGCTCTTTCTCGCGGTCATGGACGTAAGGAAGCCAACTGCCGCTCTCCGCCATGAGGCGGCCCCACACCGCGGTGGTCGCTTCGTCGCGCCAAATCGGCACGCCGTCCAGCCGCCAGAACAGCATGAACGCACACAGGGCTACGGTGGAAATGGCGAGCGCGCGCTGCATCGGGGGCAAACCGTCGATTTTAGCGTGAAAAACGCGGAGCGACCGGCGGGCGGGCATGGCGTATATATCCCCGATCGGACCCCGGTGGAGAAGAGAGTCCCCATGAGAACGCTTTTACCCGCGACCCAGGGGCGATGCGGGCGCGCTCGACGGCAGCCGCATACGCTTCGGGGGCGGCGGCGGTCCATAGCCCGCGCTTCGACATCATCGTAGAACGATGGTATTTCGATCGAGCACGCCGTTTCTGACGGAAAACATAAGCAACTGCGACCAATCGCCGAAGCGGTTTTGACAATCCAGATAGCGCACTTGATATTCGTATGCGGCCGACGACTGGCGCGGGTAAAGAGTGGTTTGATCACTGGACAACCTAATTGCTTGCCATGCCCCTCCATCGATTCGATCGCGAACCTGCGCCCAACTGAACAATGGGGTGCTGGACCAGCGATTCCATCTGATTATTATCGGGCGTCCCAAACCGCCGCGGCTATACTCCGATTGCTCCACCATCAGGCCTGTGGGGGTTGGAATAGTCTGCGGTTCTTTTGGGTCTGTCGATTCGAATTTCTTCCGATATCCATCCATATTGAGGAACGATAGAGGCAGTTTCGCATCGACGCCGGCAGACGAGAGGTCCAGCAAACGAACTCGTCGACCGACCACCGTCATATAGGGCGTACTCCCCGAAATTTCGAGCAGCCCTTCCGTTTCTTTTCCGGCAAGGCAGGCCAGCCTGCGGTCATCGTCAATAAAAAACAATTGCGGTTTCGGCAAGTGCAAATTTTCTATTGTCCAATGGTCACACAGGATGTTGCCCCCCTTGTCGTAGGCCGCAATCCTGACCGGCCGGAGCCAAAGATCGTCGGAATACCCTCTGGAAGTCACATTGCTAAACAAGTAGTCCGGGGCAGTTGAAAGAAGCAAAGCGGTTTTTTCCAGATCTCCGTTTTTGAAAGGCATCCGAGTTACCATGGAACGTTGGGAGACAAGAGGGATTTTGGCCAGCGTCTCCATACCCTCCCCGTACTGGATGCGTATGGTTGTATTGACTTCAACCAATCCTTCTCCCTGGACCAAACTCGCCGACGATTCAGAAGAGGTGAACCGGATTTTGTAGAAATGAACCTCTCCGGGAGAAACAACGCCTTCGACCCAGTTGTCTACGCGCACTCTGAGGCCATTCCTGGTCGCGCGCACTCCTACTCTCCTACCCCGCCCCCGCGAAACGCTCAGCGGATCTTGGAACCGGATTTGATATCTTGCGGGATTTCCCTCCGGGTCCGTGTTATAAACCTCCATTTCGGTCGAATACACGACAGCGGGACAACCCCTGGAACTGCTGTTGGGGTTTTCGGGGTCGCAACGCCGGTTATCGGCGTCGAGGGCGCCACCGAAAATGTATGGGATGAAAGGGTATGTCTCTGTCGGTTGGATCGGGTTTTGCTGCGCCGCCAGACGAAAAGCAAGGGCCGCAATCAAGACCGAAATCCATCTGCAATTCGTACGGAAGCGTCTTCCCTTGCCTGATTTCCCATCGTTTCGCATAGCAATGTCCTCCACATGGAAATTCCTCATCGTTTCGGGTCATGTTTGGGCGCGCCGCCGCGCGCCGGTGGTTTTTGGGCGCGCCGCCGCGCCGTCGTGTCTTGCTCTTCATTCCGCAGCGGCCGCGCAGGCGACCTTCCTTTCGTGTATGCTATCTACGATCCTGCCATGTGGCAAGGGAGGCCCCATGAGAACGCTTTTGTTTTTGATCCTGCTCGCCGCGGCAACCCTCGCGGCACAGACGAAAAAGGTCGTCGTGATGGGCATGAGCGAAGCCCAAGTCGAAGAGTTGCGCAAGGACAAGCCGGCGAACGTCGAAATCGTCAGAATCGAGAATCCCCGAACCAGCGCGGACGTGGTCGCCATCGTTGCGGATTCGCCGGACGGCTCCTCGCGGGCTTCGAAGCTGATGCAAGAAGTAGCCGCTGCGGACGCCATCATCGGCGCGCCGTCGCGCGAAGTGCTGGCGGCGGCCAAAAACCTCAAATGGCTGCAAATCACGAGCGCCGGGGTCTTCCCTTACCTGCACCCCGAGATCGTCGCCGGCGACATCGTGATGACCAACGCCAAAACGCTGTCTTCGGCGGCGATCGCCGACCACGGCTTCGGCATGTTGCTGGCGCTCACCCGCAAGCTCAACCATTTCATCGCCGTCCGCCCCAAGGAAGAGTGGGAGCGGGCGAACTTCAACCTGGAAGAGCTCGAGGGCAAGACGGCGCTGATTATCGGCACGGGCGGCATCGGCTCGCACGTCGCGCGCCGGGCCAAGGCCTTCGGCATGCGCACCATCGGCGTCGACCCCAAAGAGTTCCCGCCGCGGCAGAGCTTCGACCGCATGGTTTACCCCGACCGGCTCGACGCGGTCGTTCCCGAAGCCGACGTGGTTTTCCTTTGCGTGCCGCACACGAAGGAAAGCGAAGGGATGTTCGGCGCCGGCCAGTTCGAGAAGCTGAAACGCGGCAGCTATTTCATCGCCCTTTCGCGGGGCAAGATTTACAGCCAGGCGGGATTGATCAAGGCGCTCGACAGCAAACGCCTGGCCGGCGCCGGAGTCGACGTGACCGACCCGGAACCGCTGCCCAAGGGCAACCCCTTGTGGAAGTTCGACAACATCGTGATCACGCCGCACGTCGCAACCCAGGGCAACCTGGGCACGCCGCTGCGCATCGAGTTGTATAAAGACAACATCGCCCGCTTCGCCGCCGGCGAGCAGTTGCGCAACGTCGTGGACAAGCAAAAGGGCTACTGAGTCTCGGGCGGCGGGGACCCGCCGCCGGTCATTCCTTGGGATCGAGATTGCTTTTGATCTCGTCGGCGCCGACTGCCTCCGAAGCGATGCCTCCGTCGGGAATCTCCAGCCCGGCCAGCCAGCAAATCGCGTTCAGGACCGCCTTGCGGTATTCGTCGTTGCGCCAGTTTTCGTGGAAGTGCCCTCCGGTGAAGCCGAAACCGCGGCCGGCCTGCATCGCATCGGAGCCGGCGCGCTCAATCGTCCACATCATCGCTTCCTTGCGCCCCTTGGCGGCTTGAATGTGCGCATAGGGCCCCTTGGGGTAGACATAGGGGCCGTCGCGCGTCGCATCGCTCGGCTTAGCCGCCAGAATCGGCGTGAACTTCACGCCGTTCGCCTCTTGCGGCCCCTCGGCGTCGAAACCCTGTTGGAAACGGATGTTGAAATACCATTCGTCCTTGGCGGAAAACGGCTTGACGCCGCGGGCGACGGGGTGATCGGGAAAGCTCTCGTATTGCGGCGTCCAAATTGGATTGCACGACCATTCGTGCTCGTAGTAGCCGCCGAGCCAAGCGCTGAATTCCGCGCCGGCATCGTCTTTCAGGACTTCGACTCCGTAGTGCATGCAGCCCAGCCCGACTCCGCGCGCAACCATTTTCCCCAGCGCCGCCAGACGGTTGCCCCGGACGGCGGGGTGTTTCCGTCCGCCATCGGCATAGATGACGACCGCGTGGGCGTCGTCGAAGGATGCTTCGTCTTTCACCCAGCCCATATCGTGTCGCTCGACGATGAGGCCGGGAACTTTTTTCAGGCGCTTTTCCAGGATGATCGAGCCGGCCCGAAACTCGTGCATCCCCGGCGGGTGGCTCGGCGCGCCGGCAATCAGGACGATCTTGCGGGAGCGTTTTTTCTCCGCGTCCGCCGGAGCGGCGGCGGCGCCGCCGACACCCGCCAGCATGAGGCGTAGAAATTGCACGCGGTTCATGATTGAATTTTACCGTGAATCGCCCGGCCGCGCGGCCGCTCCCGGCGGAGTTGCGCCGGAAGGTAACGGGGCCGCTGCGGAATTCGTCAGATTGACACAGGCGTATGCGCTTCCATGCATTGAGAGCGGCTTGTCCGGCAGCCGCGGCGGCGTTGCTGCTCGGGGCGGTTCCCGCGGCGTTGCTGCCCCAAGCCGTCGGCCCGCTGCAGCGCCCCGCGAAGGCGCGCGCGGCGGAGGTTTTCGTCGCCGGCGAGATCGTCTCCGCCGGCGCCTCGGCAATCCGCATCCGCAAGATCGGGGGAGCGCTGGAAACGCTGCGGATCACCGGCTCGACCGACTACGCGCCCGGCGCAGAGAATCCGGAGCCGGGCATGTACATCCGCGTCCGCGCGGTGCGCGGCCCCGGCGGGCCGTTGACGGCCTTGACGATCTGGAGCGCGGACGCGGACCCCGCGGCAGCCGAACGCGCCAGCCGCCGCCGGGCGCGCAGCGCAGAACAGGTTCCCGCCGCCGAAAACAACCGCGGCGAGCAGTCGAGGCCGGCCGCGGACGATCTCGACAACCCCGGCCCCCCGGTCCTGCGGCGCAGGAAGCCCGGCGACCGCTCTCCTCTCGAACGGCGCGAGCCGGCCGCAGCGGAGCAACCGCCTCCCGATTTCGATTTTACGCCTCGGGAAGAGCAATACGACGACCTCCTGCTGGCCAAGGCAACCGAGGTCAATGCCGCCATTTCAAGGCTGCAAGAAAACTTCATCTGCCGCCAGACCGTGAAACGTTTCGAGAGCCGCAATCTCGGAAAGAAATGGAAAAAGCTCGACTCGATCGAAGCGGAAGTGCTCATCGTCCAAAACGAAGCGCACTATCAGGAACTCATGAAGAACGGAGTGCGCACCGGCGGAACGATGCAAGATCAAGGCGGCACATGGTCGATCGGCGAGTACGGCGCGATGCTGCACAATCTGTTCTTGTACGGCCAAGCAGGGCAAGCCGAAAGAGCCGGCGGCGGATCCGACGCACTCGGCATCCTCTACGAATATCGGATCGAACGCAAGCAATCCGATTGGACGCTTCACTTCGAGAACGACGTCTACGCCAGCGCATACGACGGACGTTTTTGGGTGAACCCGGAATCCGGCAAGGTCACAAGAATCGAGATGACGGCAACCGGCCTGCCCGCCGACTACCCTCTGCGCACCGTCGTCAGCAGCGTCGATTACGGCCCGGTTACGGTCGACGGACAACGGTATTGGCTGCCCGTGAGCGCCGTTGCAAAGAGCTGCCGCCGCCACTCCGCGCGCTGCAAACGGAACGACATCGCGTTTGCCGACTACCGCCGGTTCAGCGCCGAGTCGACGATCTACCAGACCGAATCCAAAATCGACTTCGGCGGGGAAGCCGCGGCGCAGTGAGGCGCGCTTCGCGCGCCAGTGGAGAGTGGGGGCGCCTGGCGGCGCCCAGTGGAGAGTGGAGAGTGGAAGAGCGCTGCGCGCGGCTTGGGGGGGCGGGCAGGATATCGTTGCGCTTGTCTTGCTCTCCACTATGCACTGGGGCGCTGCGCGCCCCCGAGTTTCAGCAGCCGCGCGGCGTTAGCGTGGAGAATCTTGCGTGCGGCGGCCTCGTCGGGCGCCAAGCGCCGCACCGCGGCCTGGCTTTTCCCGCCGATGCAATCCGGGCCGTTGGCTGCCGAGTCGTTGCAGTCGCTCGCCCAGACGAGACGGTCCTGGTGTCTGGCGAGAAACCCCCGCGCGTGCTCTTCGTCGCGCAGCATCGAGTTGAGGCCCGACCCGGCCGAGAGATCGCCGTAAACGTTGGGGTAATCGGACAAAAGACGGTCCGTAATGCCGCCCGGCGTCACGGGGGTTTTCGGATACATGACGGTCTGGTCGTGGGCGGCGTCGATATTGCCCCACCAGGTCTGCGCATGACCGATAAAGGTTACGCCGGGGAATTTTTCGAGCATCCTGTGAAACCGCTCGATGCCGAAGTTGTAAGCCTCATGTTGAAAATGCAGCAGCACCGGAACATCGAAATCGCGGGCGATCGAGTACACCAACTGCATCGCCTCGGAATCGCAGGCCACCGGGAATTTCTGCTCGCCGATCCCGCGCGCCCCGGACTTGAGGTTTTTTTCGAGAACGGGCCGCGTTTGCGGAATATCGGGCAGCTCGTTGGCGAAAAAAACGAACTCCTGCGGATAGCGCGCGCCCAGCGCGGCGACGGAATCGTTGCCCAAAGCATCCGCGGCCAAGCCGTAGCGCGATCCCGCGGGCAGCAAGACCGTGCGCGAAACCCCCATCGCCCGCTGGTGAGCGACCAGAGCGTCGTCGGAACGCCCGCGGTAATTCGTGTGCTGGTGAAAGTCGATGACGGGCGCCGGCGCCTGCCGCTGCGGTTGCGAGCAGGCCGCGGCGCCCGCCGCGAGGGCGAGAAAAGAGCGACGGCCGATCTCGGTCATGCCCCGCGCTGCCCGTCGAGCACGCCGCGCATATAGGCGAACGATTTGGCCATGCCGACCTGCGGCGCGTCGGCGTCGATTTCGAATTCGAGACCGACCACGCCGGCGTATTTGCGCTTCTTGAGCATGCTGAAGATCGCCGCGACCGGCATTTTGCCCTCGCCCACGGGAACCTGACTGCGCTTATCGGAGAAATCCGCGAGGTCTTTGATATGGAAGTCGTAAATACGCGACCATGCGCCGTCGATCTCTTCGAGGATGTCCGCGCCGGTGCGCACGGTGTGGCCGACATCGACGCACAGGCCCATGCGCGGGTCCATGTCCTTGACCCGTTTCATCACGTCGATCGCCGCCGGGTAATAGCTGTCTTCGGGGCCGTGATTGTGGATCGCCATCTTGATGTCGTAGCGGATCGCCAGCTTTTCGATCAGCGGCAGATTGGAGTGCTTCGGCGCGCAAACCATGACGGGCATTCCGGCCGCCTTGGCGTATTTGAAGTAGGGCTCCAACTCGTCTTTGTCGTCGCTCCTCAAGCTGATGTTGCCGCCCGCGACGATTTGCAGCCCGGCCTTCTCGAATTCCGCTCGAGCCGCTTTCAACTCGTCTTCGGAGAGGTAGTAGGGCATATGAAACGACTTGACGTTGACGTATCGGATGCCCAGGCTCTTGACGATCTCGATCGCCTGGGAGCGGCTGAATTTGCGCAGCGAATAGGTGGCGACGGCCAGCTTGACGTCGCCCCAGTGATGCGTCTCCATCGTGGGCGCGGCGGCGGCCGAGGCCGCGGCGGGCGCGGCTGCGGCAGCGGCGGCTCTGCTTAAAAAAGAACGGCGGCTTGTAACGGCGCTCATGGCGTTAACCTCCCCGGACGCCGGCGCGGCGCGGGCGTCCACCGCGATTTTAGCACCCCGCGCGGGCGGCTGTCAGGCGAATTTCCACTCGACCAGCGGCTTGGCGGCGCCGGCGCGGCGCAAGGCCGCCCTGCGGCAATCGACTCGGCCGGAAAGTTTGCCGAAGCCCACGGCGAAATAGGTGAGCCACTGCCGGCTTGAAAACGAGACCTCGACGCGGCGCCACTTGCCGTCGGCGGGAATGGCGATTTCCTTCTTGCCGGCGCCGCGCATTTTTTCCGCCGTTCCCCAGCGCGCCTCCGCCGGCGAGCCGTCCGTCGAGCGCAACTCCAGCTCCAGCGTCATTTGCCCTCCCTCGACGACATAGGGGACGACGACTTCCTGCGGCCGGCGCCCGCGGCCGCTCCATTCCATCTTGAGCGCTCCGCCCTCTTTGGCCAGCAGACCGTTGTTCGCGTACCAGCCGTCGACCATCGTGCGGTAGGCGTACTCGGCCGGCAGCGGGTCTTCCGGGGTTCTGCCGCGGTCGTTGCTTGTCTCGATCCATTCGTCGAGAGCGGCCGTCAATTCGGCGAGTTTCTGCGCGTGTTGCGGATGCTCCGCGAGGTTGTCGATTTCATGGGGGTCGTTTTCCAGATCGAACAGTTCGAATTCCGGCCGCCGCTCGGCCATCCACTGCGCGGGCGCTCCGGTGAGCTTGTTTTGCGCGTGCAACTGGCGCATCACTTGCAGCGCGGGGTAGCTGGTGTCCTTGTAGTGGTTTCTCTGGCTGTAGGGACGCTCCGGCATGAAATTGCGGATCAGCTTCCAGCGTTTCGTACGCACCGAGCGGATGCGGTCGACCGTCTCGTCGCAGCGGTCGCGCGCGGAAAAGGCGTAGCGCGGCTCGGGCGCGGCGTCCGGGCCGATAAATACCCTGCCCTGCATGTTCGCCGGAGGATCGACGCCGGCCAGCTTCAGCGACGTCGCGGCGATGTCGATATGCTGCATCAACCGCTCGTCCACCGAGCCCGGCCGGAAATCGGCGGGCCGGAATTTTTCGGGAATGCGCACGATCAGCGGAATCAGAATGCCCTGCTCGTAGAGCCATTGCTTGCCGCGGTGCAGCGCCTGGCCGTGATCGCCGAAAAAGAAAACGATCGTGTCTTCGTAAACGCCCTCGTCCTTCAGCCGCTGGATGACCTTGCCGACCTTGCCATCGAGATGCCGGGCGGTATCGAGATAGAGCGCGATGTCGTCGCGCACGACCGGGTGGTCGGGATAGTACGGGGCAAGCTCGATATCGCCGGGGTTGACGGGCGATTCCTCGAACCGCTTGAAGGCGCGGTGCGTTTCCGAAAAATTGACCTGCGCGTAAAAGGGCTGCCCGCCGGCGCGCTCGCTCCAATCTTCGCCGTCGAACGCCGGGTAGTCGAAGCTGTAGTTGAAATCGGTCTTGCCGCCGGCCGTGAGACCCGGCGCGGGCGTTTTGGAGTTCGACGTATGGTAACCGGCTTGGCGGAAGTAATGCGTATGGGTATGCACGCCCTCGGGCAGCTTGTAGCCGTCGCCGCGATGGCTGCGGTGGTTGTGTCCGCCGACGGAAGTTTGGAACATGCCGACCATCAGCGCCGAGCGCGCCGCCGAGCAAACGGGCGCGGTGCAGATGCAGTTCGTGTAGCGGACGCCCTCTTGCGCCAAGCGGTCGAGGTTCGGCGTCTTGACGAGCTTATTGCCGTAGCAGCCGAGGTCGGGCGAAAAGTCTTCGGCGAATATCCAGAGGATATTGGGCTTGGTCTCCGGGCCGTTGCAGCCGGCTGCGGCCAAGCCGGCGGCGGCGCCCGAGGCGCGCAGGAAATCGCGTCGATGCATGGCGCCTATTGTAGCGGGCGGGGCGGCCGCAGTCTTTTCCAACGAAAGACAAGCCGACGGCAGGAAAAGCCGCCAACAGCATCCGCAGGAGTGGTTTTACCCCGCGCCGTTCTCCATACCGCAGCGAAGCCGCCCGACTCGCGATCCGTGACTGAAACAAGGCCGCTGACGCACGGTCTCATAGCCCAAGCGCCGAAGCGATGCTTGCAATGCCACGCCGTTCACATTGCGCGGCAATTTCACGCCGCCAGGACCTCGTCGCGCACGAAATGCAGACGGATCAGCCTGGGACGCGGCATGGCGTCGTCGAAATAGCAGTCAACGGCTTCCTTGACGTTGCGGCGGATTGCTTCGAGCGAGTTGCCTTGGGTGTGGATGCCGTAGCCCAGCGCACTGGCAGAGTATCCGCCGTCTATCTCGTCTTCGCTGACTTCAAAGATAATTTCGGTCATGAGGTTTTCCATGACTATTCGCCGACGCACAGTATATACGATCTTCGCTGGAGGCTGTCTCAAGCCGCCCGATTCGCGATCCGTGGCTCGCTTCAGCGCACTTCGAAGGAACGGCGCTCGGTAAACGCGGCTTGTCCGATGTTGTCGCGGACATTCAAAACGACCGTGTAGCGCCCGCGCGGTATCGTTTTCTCGAGATCGAGGCGGAACTTCGCCGGCAGCCACAGGCGCGGGTAAAACGGGCTGCCCGTCTCGCCGCGGGAGTCGAACTCGAACAGGGTCTTGCCCTCGTCATCGATCACGCGCATGTCGGACTCGACGTCGAAGGTGTTGTCTTCGCGGGTCTCGTAGCCGGTGATGTAGAACTCCGCCCAGATTTCCTCGCCTGCGCGGTAAAGCGGTTCCTCAAGCCTGGCTCCCCCGGCCAATTTGGCAAAGCCGAAATTGCGGATCGTGAGCCGGTCGGACGCTTCCACGCGGCTGCCGTCGACGAAGACCGGCACGGCCGCGCGAATCTCCGCCCCCGCGAGCCGGTCCTTGACCTCGATCTCGATCTTGTACGTTCCGCCGCCGGCATGATCGGGAATTTCGGGCGAATAGCGGACAACCGGCATCCAATCGTCGTCTTGCGGAGCGAGCTCGGTGTCGAACCTGCCGCCTTCCGCGCCGTAGATGCGCCTGCCTGCGGGGTCTAGGGCCGCCAGCCGATACTCCAGATCGACGCGGTAATCGCTGCTGACTCGGTAGCCCTTGATCCGGAAATAGAGATGGATCGTCTCGCCCGGAAAGTAGCGGCTGTCGGCAGGTATGGCGTACCCGTCTCGACTGTCGAGCAAGTCGAGGTTCACCAGCTCGAGGCCGGCCGCGGCCTCGCTTGCGGTCTCGTCGGCGCGGAGGCAGGGCAGGAACGCCGCCGCCGCCAACACGGCCGCCGCCCAACGGCTAAGCCGCTTGCCTGCGTTCGCCGGCTTCCTTGAGCGCTGCCTCGCCGTTCTCATATCGGTAGATTTCGCGGACAGTCGCATCCGTCCCCAGCTTAACAAGGCCCTCGATATCGAGATGCGCCTCAGCGGCGTCGAGTTTCTCGACCGAGGCAAAGATTTCCGGGCTTCTCGGCAGATACATCGGGCAGCAGTCCCTGAACGGTTCGATCGAGATGTCGTAGGTGCCGATCTGCCGCGCCAAGGTCATGATTTCTTCCTTGTCGGCTCCGCAGAGCGGTCGATAGAGCGGCAGGGCGGCAACGGCGCCGACGGCGTTCATATTGGCGAGAGTCTGGGAGGCGACCTGAGCGATGCTGTCGCCCGTGACAAGCCCGCGCGCCTTATGCCGCAGAGCGAGCTTCTCGGCGATGCGGATCATCATCCGCCGGTAAATCAAGATGCGGAAACTCTGCGGCGCCTTGGCCACGATTTCTCGCTGAATGCGGTCGAATGGGACCAGATAGAGCTTCGACGCTCCTTGATAAACCGTGAGCCGGCGCACCAGCGCCCGGGCGACGGATTCGCTTTCCTCGCCGGGCGCGGCGGCGCTGTCGTGGAAGTGAACGAACCCCAGCCGGACGCCGCGCCGAATGATTTTGTACGCGGCGACGGGCGAGTCGATGCCCCCGGAAAGCAGACACAGCAGGCGTCCGCTGGAGTTCGGCGGCAGGCCGCCGACGCCGCGAACCTTGCGGGCGTAGAGAACCGCCCGATAGCGCGTGACTTCGATGAAACACGTCCGGTCGGGGTTGCTCAGGTTGACGCGGACATCTTGGCCCAGCCGCCGCGCCTGCCGGGCAATCGCCGCGCCGATGCGGCGCTCGATCTCAAGGGAGCGCAGCGGGAAATGCTTGTTCGCTCGTTTGGCGCGAACCGCAAACGAGCGGAACCCGCCGTCGGCCATCAGCTCGAGGGCCGCCGCCTCGATTGCCTCCAGCGACAAATCGACGGCGCGGCCCAGGCCGATATTGGCGATTCCGGGAACCAGGGTCAGCCGCCGCAGCGCTTCTTCGGCGGCGGCGTTCGGGAGAAAGATCAGAATCCGCTGATCCTCGCGAACGATCGGCTCCTTTTCGATCCCTTGCAGCGCGCGCTTGACGGCATCGCGCAAATTGCGGACAAAAAAGTTGCGATTGCAACCCTTCAGCCAAATCTCCCCGAAATGAATCACCAAAACCTGCACGCGCCACCCGGAACCGATTATAGACGCCCCGCCAAGCGCCCCGCCGGCAGGGTAAAATGGCGGGTTCCAGATGAAACTCTGCACGTTCGAGCACGCCGGCGCTGGCGAAGTTGGAATCGTCATCGAGGAGCGCATTCTGCCGCTCAGTTCCGTCAACAGGAAACGCGGCGCGAATTTCCCTACGGAGATGCTTGCTCTGATCGAATCGGGGCAGGTCGAGGCGTTGCAACAACTTTTAGCCGGCATCGCCGCCGAGATCCCGATCGCCGAGGCGCGCCTGCGCATTCCCTACGGCAACCCCGGCAAAGTATGGTGCATCGGGCTCAACTACCGCTCCCATGCCGAAGATCTGAACGAAAGACAGCCGGAGGAGCCGGGCAGCTTCATGAAACCGAGATCGTGTTTTTTCGAGCCGGGCGGAACCATCGAGCTGCCGCCCGAGGGGCTTGCTCAAGAAGTCGACGCCGAAGGCGAGCTGGCTCTGGTGTTCGGCAAGCGTTGCCGGGATGTCCCCATCGAACATGCCGCTGACGTTCTGTTCGGCTACACGACCGCCCTCGACATGACCGCTCTCGACGTCCTCGCCAAGAATACGCGCTACCTCCAGCGCGCGAAAAGCTTCGACACGTTCTTCACCTTCGGCCCGGTCATCGTCACTGCGGACGAAATCGAAGACGTTGCCTCGCTGGAAGTGGCCACAATGCACAACGGCGAAGAGTTTTCGAGGGATTTCGTGCGCAACATGCGGCACAGTCCGGCCAAGCTGGTCGCCTTTCACTCCGAGGTGATGACCTTCGAGCCGGGGGACATCCTCTCCACCGGCTGCCCGAAGGGCGCGAGAATCCAGCCCGGGGATACCGTGGAAGCCCGCGTGGAAGGCGTAGGGCGGCTGCAGGCGTCCGTAAGCCGCCGCAAGAAAGCCTTCTGGGCAGCGGACGGCGCGGACGTCCGTCTGCGCAAAGCAGCCTGAGCGCGGTCTCGGGCCGCCCCGGCGGCGGCTACCCGTCCAGGGGGCGGACGCTGACCTCCTTGAACCAGACGGTGGAATTCCCGTCGTGATTCTGCAGGCCGATGTAGCCTTCGTCGGGCCGCGGGCCGCGCCGGGGCTCGAACCACCTGGTTCTCGCGGGCGCTTCCCTTCCACCGTGGAATTCGTTCACCTGCACTCCATTGACTTTCACGCGCGTGAGCTGCCCGTCCAAGACGATTTCCATCGTGTTCCAGCCGCCGGCGCCGGCAGGAAATTCCCCGGCCGGGGAAAGGGAATAGATCGACCCCGTGCGATGAAATTCGTCGCCGGAGTCCTGAATCTGCACTTCGTATCCGCGGTGCACGGCAAACCAGGGATCGTTCGGCTTTTCGGGAATGCGGATGAAGACCCCGGCATTGGCCTGCGGACTTTCGGGTTTGTACACGATCCTCAAGACCGCGTTGCCGATTTTCTTGCCGTCGTAGGCAAGCAGCCCCATACCGCCCACTGTCTTGAGAGCGCCGTCCTCGATGACGAACTCGCCGGGTCCCGTATGCCTCCAGCCGGACATATCGGTTCCGTTGAAGAGCTGCTCGCGTTCCGGCTCGGACGGGCCGCAGGCGAAAAACAGCAAGAACGCGGTTGCGGGCGTAAGAAGCTGCATAGTCTTAACAGGATAGTCGAATCGCGGCCGAAGTTCCCCGGCCGCCGCGCATGCGCAAGGCGCGTCAGCGCAGCTTGCCGTCGGCGGTCAGACGGAATCGACGGCCGCGCCAGGCGATGGAGTTTCCCAAGAACGCCCCGGCCCAGGCGGTGAGCGCGATGACATCCTGCAACGGGACCAGCCAGCAGTAGCGCAGCGTCAGACGGTCGCCGAGCGCCAGGAAGCCCACCGCGGCGAGCGCGGCCATACGGCAGAGAGCGCAGAGAGCCAACAGCCATACGCTCCATTCGGCGGCGCCGGAGAGCGGGACGGCAAGCAGCGCCCAAGGCAGCGGATTGATGAAAACCTGCCCGACATAGCCCCGCGGCCGCGAGCGGCGGGTCGAGCGGTTCCAGCGCAGGCGGTGGCGGAAGCTCGCCGCGAAGCGGGCGGCGCCGATGCGGTGCTCCACCACGTTCCGCGCCAAGCGAACCTCGAAGCCCGCCGCGCGCGCCCTGCGGCCGAGCACGAAATCCTCGGCCAGATATTCCTGAACGGATTCGAACCCGCCGACGGCAGCGAGGCAACGGCGCGAAATCGCCATCGTGGGGCCAACGGCAAAATCCATCGGGGCCAGCATTTCCGCCAACAAAACGCCGCCCCAAAACTCACTGTTCATGCCCAGCGCCTCCAGCAGCGACCAAAAGCTCGAACCCGGCGCAGCCCGGTAGGGGCAGGTCGCCACGCCCGTCTGCGCATCGGAAAATTCGGATGCGACGCCGCGGAGGCAGTCCGCGTCCGCCCGGATGTCGCTGTCGCTGATGACCAGCAGGTCGTGCCGCGCCTCGGCCGCCATCGCCTGAAGGGAAAAAACCTTTTCATTCGGACACGGGGGATCGCCGACCGCCAGAATTTCGACGGGGACGCGCGGATACCGCCGACTCAGCTTGCGCGCGGTCTCCAGGGCGGGGTCGTCGTCCTCGCGCGCCGCGAACAAAAGCTCGTAGTTCGGGTAGTCGATCTCGAAGAACGAGCGCAGATTCCGCTCGAGTTCGGGTTCGTCTCCGGCAAGGGGCTTGAGCACGCTGATGCCGGGACGGGACGGGGCCGCGACCTCCGGCGGCGGTCTTCGCAAACGAAAGCGAACGGCCGCGAAAGCCATGAGCAGACAAACGATGCAGCCGCCGAGGACAATGCCGGCGGCAAGGAAGGCCGCAGTCAAGAGATCTACTTGATGCTCTCGTCCTTCTCGACCTTGCCGTCGCGAAGGTGGACGACGCGGTGCGCGTACACCGCAATATCGGGCTCGTGGGTCACGAGAATGATCGTGTTGCCTTGTCTGTGCAAGATATCGAAGACGCCCATGATTTCATTCGAGGTCGCGGAATCGAGATTGCCGGTGGGTTCGTCGGCGAGGATGATCGACGGATCGCCGGCCAGCGCCCGCGCGATCGCGACCCTCTGGCGCTGGCCGCCCGAAAGCTCGCTCGGCTTGTGATACATGCGCGGGGTCAGATCCACTTGCCGCAGGGCATGCCGGGCCTTTTCGAGGCGCTGCTCCGGGGGCAATCCGGCGTAGATGAGGGGAAGCTCGACGTTCTGCAAGGCCGTCAGCCGCGGCAACAGGTTGAACGTTTGAAAAACGAAGCCGATTTCCTTGTTGCGGATGCGCGCCAACTCATCGTCGCTCATCGTGCTGATGAGTTGCCCGGCGATGAAGTAGTCTCCCGCGGACGGCGTATCGAGAGCGCCGATCAAATTCATGAAAGTCGATTTCCCGGATCCGGACGGGCCCATCAAGGCGACGTATTCGCCGTACTCGATACGCATGTCGATGCCGTCCACGGCATGGATCTCCTGATCCCCCATCACGTAGGTCTTGCGCAATCCGTAAGTCTGGATGACAACACCCTCCGCTTTCAGTTGCCTGCCCAGTTCTTCCCGCTCCACTGCTATTGCCGGCGCCATAAACCCCCTATTCTCTCGTATGGGCGAGCGCCGGCGCAGCGCAGTTACTTTTTGCGCTCCACGAGTATGTCGCAAGGCCGGTCGAACCCTGCATCGGCGGGAAGCGGACCGGCGATCAGCGTCCGGCCGTCGATCTCGAAATCGAAGCGGCCGCTCGCGCCGCATAGCTCAAGAACGCCGGCAGGACGGAAACCGGCGGGCAGAACGGCGGCGAGACGCCGGGGCCCGTCTTCCACCAGCCGCATCAGGACGGCGCCGCGGGCGGGCGCATCTCCCCGTTGGGCTGCGATTTCCTCGACGACGGCATCCCAGGGCGCGCGCAGAACGAACGCATCCGAGAGCGCCTCGAAGCGTTCGAGCGCACGCCGGGCTTTGCGCAAGCTTTGGGCCTCGCCGCGCACTTCGGGAACGGGAGAACGCTCGATCGATTCCCGAGCGGCCTCTGCCTCCAGCCGGCGGGACTCCAGATCTTGCCTGCGCCGCTCGTATTCGATCCGCGCCAGCAATCCCTCGTCGAACAGTTGTTGCCGGCGCTCGAAATCTTGCAATGCGGCTCGATAGTCCGCCTCCAGCCGGCGAACGGTCTCCGACCGAACCCGCAGTTCGGCTTGCCGTACCGCCGCAGACCGCGCCTCCGCCTCGCGGACGCCTGCTTCCAGCCGCTGCAATTCCTCATTGGCGGCAACGCGTTTGGCGACAACGGCCAAATCGCGCAACAGCAGCAGAGGCTGCCCCGCGGCGACTCGATCGCCAACGGCAACGGACACTTCGCGAACATGCGCCAGACGCGAGGTGCGGATGGCGGCCCGACCGCGGGGAACGAAACGCGCGGGCAGCCGGACAGACTCCGCGGGCGGCGTTTGCATGGACGGCGGCGCGGCCCGCCTCCCGGAAGGAGAGCGAACGGACGGAGCCGACAGCACGGCAAGCGCCAGTGCGGCAAGCATCAGATTGGCGATGACCGCGCCCAACCGTCTGTTCCCTGCTCCGATCTCTCCGTCTTGAAGACGGCCGACCCGTACATTCCCGCTATCGCCGGCCGGGGATCCCGCTGCGGCAGGGGGTCGGGCACGCCGGCTTGCTCATTCCGATTTTTCAATGCCCAGTTGCTTCCAAATCGGATCGACCCGCGCCTTGACGGCCTCGTCCATCTCGATGAGATCGGGCCAGAGCCGCCGGAATCCTTCCTGCGGCCACTTCTTCGTGGCGTCGATGCCGACCTTCGAGCCGTAATCGGCGAGCCGGCTCGAGTGATCGAGCGAGTCGATCGGGCCGAACGTAAACTGCAGATCGCGCTCGGGATCGATGTTGTTCAGCGCGCGAAACGCCGTCTCGCTGTAATTCTGGACGTCGACATCGTGATCGACCACAACGATGCATTTGGTGAACATCGCCTGCCCCAGACCCCAGATCGCGCTCATCACCTTGCGCGCGTGACCGGGATAGGATTTGCGGATCGACACCAGCATCAAATTGTGAAAGACACCCTCCGCCGGCATGGCCATATCGACCACCTCGGGAAGCTGCAGGCGAAGCAAGGGCAGGAAGACCCTCTCGATCGTCTTGCCCATATAGTAGTCTTCCATCGGCGGCTTGCCGACAATGGTCGTCGCGTAGATCGGATTTTCCCGCTGGGTAATGCACTCCACGTGAAAAACGGGGTACTCGTCGGCCAACGAATAATACCCGGTGTGATCTCCGAACGGCCCCTCGGTGCGCAGTTCGCCGAGCGTTACGCGGCCTTCGAGGACGATCTCGGCGTTCGCCGGAACTTCGAGATCGACGGTCTTGCACTTGACCATCTCGACGGGCTTGTTGCGCAGGAAACCGGCGAACAGCATCTCGTCGAGGTCGGGAGGCAACGGCAGAATCGCGGAAAACATGGTCGCCGGATCCGCGCCGATCGCGACGGCGACATCCATGTGCGTCTCGCGCCCCTCGGCCGCCAGCCGCCGATAGTGCTCGGCGCCCTGCTTGTGCGTTTGCCAATGCATCCCGGTCGTGCGCTCGTCGAAGACCTGCAGGCGGTACATGCCGCAATTGCGCTTTCCGCTAATCGGATTGCGCGAGAAGACCATAGGCAGAGTGACGAACGGCCCCGCGTCTTGAGGCCAGCAGGTCAGCACGGGGTAGTCGTAGAGCGAAAAACCTTCGGTCTTCACGACTTCCTGGCAGGCGCCCGAGCGAACTTCGCGTGGGAAAAAGCTGCCCACCTCGGCCAGCTTCGGCAGCATCTTGAGCTTGCCCACAAGACCTTGCGGGGTCTTCATCTCCAGGTACTCGGCGATGCGCTCCGCCAGGGACTGCACGTCGTCGACTTCCAGCGCCAATTCCATCTTGCGCATCGAGGCGAAGGCGTTAATCAGCACCGGCGCCGTATGGCCGCGGGGATTCTCGAAAAGCAGCGCCGGGCCGCCGCTTTTCACCGCGCGGTCGGCCAGCTCGGTGATCTCGAGGACGGGATCGACCTCGGCGGAGACGCGCTTGAGCTCGCCGTGATTCTCCAGCGTCTCAATGAAGCTTCGAAGATCGCGGTAAGCCATGCCCTCGCTCCAATCGCCCTCGCTCCAATCATTGAGACGCCGCCGCGTCTAAGCCTCGACGGCCGCCCGGTTCAGATACTGAATGAACGGCGCGATCGCCCGGAAATGCCTGGCGATCGTATTGGAGACGCCGGGCGACTCAACTTCGCTTGCGGGCAGCGCGGCGCCAGCCAGAAACTGCTTGTACGCCAGCAGATCGGCGGCCGGATGATCGCGCGCGAATCCTTTGGGGATGCGCTTGAGCTTCTCGCCCTCGATGCCCGTGAAGAGTTTTCGGAAAGTACGCTTCGCGACGATCGCTCTGAGATCATCGGGATGTGCGGCAATCCGCTGCCGGATCTTCAGCAACTCCGCAGAGCCGGGCGCATAGACGCCACCTCCGACCAGCAACTCTTCGGCGGAAAAATGAAAATAATATCCGGCGCCGGCGTGTTTCTCGGGGCCGCGGAACGCGAAGACGGCGGCGGCATGGGTCTTGTAGGGCCTCTTGTCCTTGGAGAAGCGAACGTCCCGATAGATGCGGTACACCGCCTTCTTCGGATCGGTCACATAGCCGGGCGAATAGCTCTCGAGATCGGCGCCCAGATCGCGCACCAGCTCGATCAGCGGCGCTCGAACGCTTTCTTCGTATCTCGCCTTGTTGCGCAAAAACCAATCGCGGTTGTTGTTTTCGGCAAGCTCGCGTAAAAACTTCCTGGCGTCAGGCGAAAATCCTTTGAAATGTGTCTCCATGCTGTTTCAGGAACCGTGCGGCGCGGCGTCCGAGCCGTCAGGAGGCGGCGGCGCCCGGTTGCCCCGGAGGAGGCGCACCCGCCGCCGGCGGGGCCTGGGCAACGTTCTTCTTCGCCCTCGCCGGTTTCTTCTGACTTTTCTTCGGGCCGATCATCATGCTCATCGAGCGGCCCTCGATGCGCGGCGTCGTCTCGGTGTTCCCGAATTCTTCGACGTCTTTCGCCAAGTCGTGGAGAATCCGCTCACCGATATCGGCGTGAGTGATTTCCCTGCCCCGAAAGAAAATCGTCGCCTTGACCTTCTTGCCTTCCTTGAGAAACCTCAGGGCGTGATTTTTCTTGAACTCATAGTCGTGCTGGTCGGTGTTGGGGCGGAACTTCACCTCTTTGACTTCGATACGCTGCTGCTTCTTCTTGGCTTCGTTTTTCTTTTTCTTCTCCAGGTACGTGTACTCGCCATAGTCGATCACCTTGGCCACGGGCGGCGTCGTATTGGGAGAAATGACGACGAGATCGAGCCCGAGATCTTTCGCGCGGCGGATGCCTTCCTGAGTCGGCATGACCGCCGTTTCTCCATCCGGGAAAACGACGCGCACCTCGCGGGCGCGAATCGTCTCGTTTACATTCTGTCGTCGAACTCTACGGAAAGAGCGGAAGCGTCTACGAAAAATGAGTCATCTCCTTGAATCTGCTTCGAAGGTTGAATCTGCTTCGAAGGTTGAATCTGCTTCGAAGGTTGAATCTGCGTCGAAGGTTGAATCTGCGTCGAAGGTTGAATCTGCGTCGAAGGTTCATCCCGGGCGCTGCGAAGCGGTCCTCGCATCCGGGCGGCAACCACAGCCCCCATCGATTCATCGTGCCGTCAGCAACATGCGCAGAAACCAAAGCCGGGCGCTTTCAAGCGGCACTCGAATTCTTGCCGGCGTTGCCATGTTAGCACGAAAGCCAAATTGTCAAGCTCCGGCGCGCCGAAAGTTTCCGTCGAGGCGGGGCGGCGGGTTCCTGCATCGGCCCGAGAGCGCGTAACGCCGCTTGCGCGATTTTTGCCGCGGTTTGCTAGCATAGGATTACGGGTGCGCCGCGCCCGACCGCAGTCGGATGATCAAGTACGATATCGTCAATCAGGTAGTCAACCGAACGGGGCTCAGCAAAACCAAAGCCGAGATGGCCATCGAGACCGTCTTCGATTCCATGAAGCGAGCGATGGAACAAGGCGAGCGCATCGAGTTGCGCGGGTTCGGGGTATTCAATGTCCGCCCGCGCAAGACGGGCATCGGCCGCAACCCGCGCACCGGAGAAGAAGTGATCATCCCGCCGGGCAAGGCGGTGCGCTTCAAGCCGGGCAAAGACCTGCAGTCGCTGTAGCCGCCTGCGGCAAAAGTGACGCAGGCGGCGTTACGCATATTTCTGAATCGTGGGCGCGATCACCATCTCCGGGATGCAGGCCCGCGGGTGCAGAGTCGCCGCCAACAACGCGGCTTGAGCCAGATCTTCCGGCTGCAGCATCGCCGCTCGTCGAGCGGCGTCGGGAACGACCGGACGGTTATCCAGAATCGGGGTATTCACCTCGCCCGGACTGATCACGCAGGAGCGGATGCCGCGGCCGCCCTCTTCGAGATGCGCCGCCAAACCCAACGAACGCACGCCGTGCTTGCCGGCGCTGTAACCGGCGCCGGCAAGCGTGGACGTGCGCACGCCGGCAATCGACGAAATCGTAATCAGCACGCCGTCCCGCCGCTCCCGCATCAACGGCAAAACCGCGTGCATCAGATAGAAGGGACCGTTCAGATTGACCGCCATCATGCGCTCGAAATCCTCGGGCGACAATTTGTCCAGAGCGCGCTCGGGAACGTTCGTGCCGGCGTTGTTTACGAGAATGTCGATCTGCGGCAGAGTGTCGGCCGCGCAGGCAACCATGGCCTTGACCGCTTCGCGGTCGGAGACGTCCAACGCATAGGGATAGAGGCGTTCGCCCGCGGGGCCTGCTGCGGCCTTAGCCCGTTCCAGCTTGGCCGGCGTCCGGCCGACGGTTACGACCGCGGCGCCCTCCTCGGCGAAACAGCGCGCCACGGCCTCGCCGATGCCGCTTCCGGCGCCGGTCACGATCGCGCCTTTCCCCTGCAGCTTCATCCGTTGAACCTCCTGCATGCCCGAACGCGGCGCCGCCCCGCCCGGAAGCTTACTCTCTACTATCCCCTATCCGCCGGCTGCGCAGCGCCGTTTATAATAACCATTTCGGGACTTCCATGAAGCAGACCGTCGTCGTCATCGAAGACGATCAGGACCTGTGTACGCTGCTTGAATACAATCTGAGCCGCGCGGGTTACAACGTACGCATCCAGCATCGTTTGAAGGGCGCCCTGGAAGCCATTCGGGCTTCGACGCCAAGCCTGATCATTCTGGACGTGATGCTGCCGGACGGCGACGGCTTCGACTTCTGCCGCAAGCTGCAGCGGGACCCGCGGCTTGCCGGCCTGCCGATTTTTTTCCTTACTGCGCGGACACAGGAAATCGACCGTGTTCTGGGGCTGGAAATAGGCGGCGACGATTACATTACAAAGCCGTTCAGCCCGCGCGAGTTGATCGCGCGGGTGAAGGCCCGCCTGCGCCGGTCGGACGAGCCGACGGAAAAGCCCCTCGAAGCCGGCGGCTTGAAAATCGATCCGAGCTCCCGCCGGGCCAGCCTCGACGGCAGGCCTCTGGATCTGACGGAAACGGAATTTTCCATCCTTCTGTTCTTCTGCTCCCATCCCGACCGGGCGTACACGCGCGAGCAATTGCTCAGACACATATGGGGCGACAACTATCATGTGACGCCAAGAAACGTTGACGTTCACATTCGCCGCCTGCGCAAGCACCTGGAAGTGGAACCGAGCAGTCCCAAGTGGATCCAAACCTTGCGTGGACACGGCTATCGCTTCGAAGTCCCTTCATGACCGCAAGAATCTTCTTCAAGCTGACCTTGTTGGCCATTTTTCCGCTGGCCGTTGCCGCGTTTGCGGTGCAGTTTCTGGTCGCCCGCATCACGACCGCGAATCTGGAAGCGAATCTGGAGCAAAGCCTCAGAGACAAAGCCCGGCTTGCCGAAGCCGCGCTGGCCGGGCTGACGCCGGCGGAATACCAATCCGTGATCGCAGACATCGCCGCGCGGTCGCAGGCCCGCGTCACGGTCATCGCCCCCACGGGGATTGTCCTGGCGGATTCCGAAGCAGAGCCGGCCAACATGGAAAATCATGCCGAGAGGCCGGAATTCGCGCGGGCATTGCAGGGAGAGCCGGCGGTCAGCCGCCGTTTCAGCACCACGGTCGGCATCGATTTTCTGTACGTGGCCGTACCCATGCAAGACGGCCGCGCGGTTCGCCTGGCGCTGCCCTTGTCAGAAATAGCGGCAATCGTCACCGAGAACCGTTCGCGCATTACCGCCGTCACGCTTTATGTCGTGCTGCCGTTGATCTTGTTGACGGCGCTGTTCGCCCGCCGAATCTCCGGGCAACTGTCGGACATCGTCGCTTTCTCGAACGAGTTGGCAAAGGGAAATTTCGATGCGCCCAGGGCCCAATCCGCCCGCGGGAATCTTGCGGAACTCAACAAGCTCGGCGTGAGCCTGCAAACAACCGCCGGCAAGCTGCGCTCGATGTTCAATCAATTGCAGGACGAACGCTCCCGCTTCGCGGCGGCCGTAAACGGAATCGGCGAGGGCATTCTCGTAGTCGACCGCAAGCGCCGCATCGTCCTTTTCAACCCGTCCATCGAGCAGATGTTCCCCGATGAGAATCTGACGCCGAATGCGGCGGTGGACGAATGGTCGAACCCGCAGATCTCCCGCCTCTTCACGCTATCCATCGAGAGCGGCAAGCCGACGGCGGCCGATCTCACCGTCGAAGAGCCGAGCGAACGCTCTTGGCGCGTCTCCTGCGCTCCGATCGTCAACCGCAAAGGCAAAGTGCAGGCGGTCGCCGCCGTGTTTCACGACGTGACGGAACTCGAGCGCATCGACCGCATGCGCCGGGACTTCGTGATTAACGTGTCGCACGAGTTGCGCACGCCGCTCTCGGTCATCAGCGGCTATGCCGAGACCCTGCTCGACGGCGCTTTGGACGATCCCGACAACAACCGCCGCTTCGTGAAAATTCTGCTGCAGAACTCGCAGCGCCTGACCCGGCTCACCTCGGACTTGATGGCTCTTTCGCAGATCGAGGGCAAGACCCGCGAATTCGAGTTTACGAGCCACACGGCCGCGGAACTTTTGAACCAGGCGGCCGACAGCTTCCGCCCGTTGACGGAGCAAAAGTCGATCGCTTTCGAAGTTGCGCCCATGAACGAAAACGTCCGCCTCAAGTGCGATGCCGGCGCGATCCATCAGATATTCGCCAACCTGCTGGACAACGCCGTCAAGCACACGCCGGCCGGCGGCAGGATTACGATCGGCATCCGCGAGCGGAAAATGAAGATCGAGTTCTATATTCGCGACACCGGGATCGGCATTTCCGCGGAGCACGTCCCCCGGCTTTTCGAGCGTTTTTACCGCGTCGACAAGGCGCGCTCGCGCAAGCTCGGCGGAACGGGACTGGGGCTGGCCATCGTCAAGCATCTGGTGTTGGCGCATCACGGCGCGGTATGGGTCGAGAGCGAGCCCGGCGTGGGTTCGACGTTCTGGTTCTCGCTGCCCTACGAGCCGCAGCTTGCCTCGGCGGACAGCCTCGATTCACGCCAGGCGGCGCTCTTCTGAGTTACCCTATCTGCGTGATGCAGATTTCTTCCTTGCGCCCGCTCGCCCTGCTTTGTCTTTCGGCAACATGCCTTCTCGGCGCCCCCGCGGCCAAGCAGTTCCGGGCGATCTTCGATGGAACGTCGCTGAAAGGATGGAAGGGCGACCCTCGTCTGT
Source organism: Bryobacterales bacterium (assembly GCA_965214655.1). Classification (GTDB taxonomy): domain Bacteria; phylum Acidobacteriota; class Terriglobia; order Bryobacterales; family UBA6623; genus CATQHP01. The sequence continues at coordinate 97,445 of OZ243965.1, forward strand.
GGAGCGTCCAGAACGGCGCGATCGTCGGACAGACCAGCGACGCCGACCCGATCGACAGGAACTCCTTTCTGATCTGGCGGCAAGGCGTCGTCGACGATTTCGAGCTCAAGTTCGAGTACCGAATCACCGGCGGCAACTCGGGCGTCCAGTACCGGGCGTTCGAAAAACCGCAAGAGTGGGGCGCGTTCGTCATGGGCGGATTGCAAGCGGATTTCGAGGCCGGCGAACGCCACACCGGCGGCCTCTACGGCGAGCGGTCGCGAAAGATTCTCGCGCGGCGCGGGCAGAAAGTCGAGATCGGCGGCGATCACAAACCGACCGTGACCGGCAAGCTGGGCGATCCGGCCGAACTGCAGTCCCACATCGAAATGGAAGACTGGAACAGCTTCCACGTCATCGCCCGCGGCAACCGCTACATTCACAAGATCAACGGCCATGCGATGGTCGACGTTACCGACAACGACCCGTCGGCGCCGCGCTCGGGCCTGATCGGCTTGCAGGTCCACCGCGGTCCGGCCATGAAGGTCGAGTTCCGCAACATCATGCTCAAGCGGCTCTCCATGCCGGGCAAAAAGAAGGTGGTGCTGATCGCCGGCAGAAAAAGCCACGGATACGGCGCCCACGAGCACAACGCCGGCGTCGATCTGTTGGCAAGGGCGCTCAACGAGAATCACCCGGGAATCCACGCCGTCGCCTACCACGACGGCAATCCCGACGATCCGACCGCGTTGGACAACGCCGATGCCGTGATCGTTTATGCCGACGGCGGGTTGCGCCACCCCTGGCTCACCTACATGCGCAACATCGACCAGGCCGCCCGGCGCGGAGTGGGCATCGGGGCGCTCCATTTCGGCGTGGAGGTTCCCGCCGGCGAGCCCGGGCAGAAATTTCTCGAGTGGATCGGCGGCTACTACGAGCGGTGGTGGTCGGTGAACCCGCATTGGACCCTCGAACAAACGGAGCTTGCCGCGGGGCATCCGATCGCGAACGGAGTCAAGCCCTTCGCCGTCAACGACGAGTGGTATTTCAACATCCGCTTCCGCCCGAACATGCGCGGCGTCTCGCCGATTCTGACCGCAGTGCCGCCGATGTCCACGATGTCGCGCCCCGACGGGCCGCACTCGGGGAACCCGTACGTGCGCGCCATGACCAGGCGCGGCGAGCGGCAGACTTTGGCCTGGGCGTCGGAAATCCCGGGCGGCAACAGGGGCTTCGGGTTCACGGGCGGGCATAACCATTGGAACTGGGGGAACCCGGACTTCCGCAAGCTGGCGCTCAACGCCGCCGCCTGGCTTGCCGGCGCGGAAGTTCCGAACGAGGGAATCGAATCGGGCCCCTACTCGCTGGAAGATCTGCAAGCCGGCCAGGACTACCTGCCGTGGGGCAGGTACAAAAAAGCGGAAATCGAAGAAAGTCTCCGCGCCTGGCAATAGCGCAAACCGCTTGCGCGGGCCACAAAAACCGCTTGCGCAGACTGCAAAAACCGCTTGCGCGGGCCGCAAAAACCGCTTGCGCTACAGTAGTCCCGAACCGTCATGCATTGCCGTGGTCTCATCGTGCTTTGGGGAGTCGCCGCATCTCTGTGCGCCCAGCAAACCAGCGGCTTCAAGATCACCTACGGAACCCAAACCCGCCGCCACGGCGCGGTGTGGAACGGAGGCGTGGACGACGCCTCGCGCGTACGGCGCATGCTGGGCTGGCACCTGCACGACGACGACCGCCTGCTGCCTCCCTCGCGCTGGGAGATCGTCATGCGAAACGTCGGAGGCGACGTTGCCGCGCCCGGAATCGTCCTCGATCTCGCCGGCCCGGAAACGGCAGAGATCAACGTGCGCACTCGGCGCGGAGACATTGTTTTCCGGCCCGCGGAGATTCCTTACGGGAAAATCGCCGCCCCGCAGAGTTTCGGCGGCGACGTCCGCATCGAGCGGGTTCCCCTGCCCCATACCGTCACCACGGCCGAATTCGAAGATTCCGAGCCTGCGCTGATGCGCACCCGCGCGGGAGAATACTGGCTGGCCTGGATCGCCTACAAAACCCGCCGGCGCGACGGGTTTTTCTACGCAGGCGCCGATGAAGTCCGCATCGCGCACAGCCCGGACGGCCGGCGCTGGTCCAGAGCGCAATCCATCACGCCGCCGGGCGATCATTTCCGCGTTGCTCTGGGCGAAGACGCGCAAGGCCGCATCTGGTGCGTCTACGGGCTGCAAAGCGAACTCGGCTCCGGCAACTTCGATCTTTACGCCAAAGCGCTCGCGGGAGGCAAGTGGTCGGACGCCGTGCGGCTCACGGACGATCCGCGTCCCGACGCGTTCCACCGGCTGGCCGCAAACGCCCAAGGCGCGCTTGCCCTGGTCTGGATGGGCTGGCGCGAGCACCCTTCCGGGGGTCTGCCGCAAAGCGACATCTTCCTGCGCAGACTCGAGGACGGCGCATGGGGCGGCGCGGTCAACCTCAGCGCATCGCCCGATGACGACTGGGAGCCGTCGGTCGCCGTCGACTCGGCGGGAAACGCCTGGGTCGCCTGGGACTCCTACGGCGAGGACGGCTACGACGTGTTCGCCCGGCGGGACGACCAACCCGCGCCCATAACCGTAGCGGCGACGCCGTTGGCCGAAATGCGCGCCCGCATCGCCATCGACGCCGGCGGCAAGCCGTGGCTGGCCTGGGAAGAAGGCCCCGCCAACTGGGGCAAGGACACCGGCTACGAAAACCCCCGTCACCGCATCCATCTCAAGAAAAACGGCAGCCGTCTCTACGACCGGCGCGGCGGAAAGACGCCGCGGCGCCCGCGAATCGCAACCCTGCAAAACGGCAAGCTGCTGCAGCCTGCCCGCTCGCCCGAGCAAGCCGCCCCCGACTTTCTGGACGCCGGACTCTTCCAGTCGCCCCAAATCGCCATCGACGCCGGCGGGAACGCCTGGGTCGTTCTGCGTCATCAGTGGCGCGCGTCGGGGCGCTACGGCGGACACTTTTTCGACCTCTACGCCACGGCCTGGGTCGATGACGCCTGGATTCCGCCGATTCTCCTGACGGGCAGCACCGGCCGCCAGGACACCGTCGCTTCCTTCGCTCCGCACGGCGCCGGCGGCCTCCTCGCCGCCGTGGTGGGCGACGGCAGAAGGATGCCCGCCGGACTGCCCAGGCATCACAATATTTCCGTTCTGACCATCGACCCCAAGCGCCTGTCGCCCTCCGCGGGCGGCGGACGCGAACCCGACTGGGTTCCCTTCGCCTCGAATGCGCCGCCAAACTACCGCCCGACTCACCCGCGCGAGAAAGACGACCTCGAACGCATCCGCCGGCGCCGCATCCGCATCGGCGGACGCGATTGGAAGATCGTTCGCGGCGACCTGCACCGCCACACGGAGATCTCGATGGACGGCGCCACCGACGGCGCCCTCTTCGACGCTTACCGCTACGCCCTGAACGCCGCCGGACTCGATTTCCTCGGCGTCAGCGATCACAACTACGGGCAATCGCTCGACACCGACGAGCCGGAAGACCCTCAGAGCGACAGCGAATTCCAATGGTGGCGAAGCCAGAAAGCAGCGGACCTGTTCTACGTTCCGGGAAGATTCACGCCGCTCTACGGCTATGAGCGGACCCCGAATTTCCCGCTGGGTCACCGCAACATCTTTCACGCCAAACGCGGCGTCTTCAGCCTGCGCGTGCCCAAGCTGCACGTCTGGGAGCGGCCCGAGCTGCTCGACCGCGACCCGCAAAATCTCTGGGCGTACCTGCGGGCAACCGGGGGAATCGGCATTCCGCACACGCCCGCGACCACTATGGGCACCGACTGGAAACGCCGCGACGGCGAGGTCGTCCCGGTCACCGAAATCTATCAAGGCGACCGCAACTCTTACGAGACGCAAGGCGGGCCGCGCGCCGCCTTGCCCGACGCCCCCGGCCTCGGCTCGGCCGGCCTCATGCCCTACCAGCAAGGACTCGTGCAAAACGCGCTCGGCGTCGGCTACCGCATGGGGTTCATTGCCTCCAGCGACCACTATTCGACGCACATCTCCTATACGAATCTGATCGTTCCCGCCGAGACGACCACCCGCGAGCATCTGCTGGACGCCTTCCGCCGGCGGCGCACCTATGCCTCGACCGACAACATCGTGCTCGAGTTCAGCGCCGGGACGACCCATCAGGGCGGCGAGCTCGCAGCCGCGCAAAGCCCCGAGTTCCGCATCCGCGTCGAGGGCACGGCGCCGCTCCGCAGCGTCGAGATCGTCAAGAACAACCGCGTCGTTCTTACCCGCGAAGGCGCCGGCGCAAGCGAGCTTTCCTTCGTTTACCGCGACCTGGAAGCGTCCGGCAACGACTCGGTCGGGCCGACGGCGACCATCGCGGATTGGTCGCGGCCCGAAACGGGGATTCGGCCGCGCCCCGCCGACGCCGGCAACTACTACTACGTGCGGGTCGTCCAGTCATACAGCGAAGCCGAGCCGGAAAAAGACGGCGAGGCCGCCTGGTCGTCGCCTATCTGGGTCCGCTCGAAGTAAGCGGGGCTTGCAGCGCGCCGGCGACGATCTTTTGCAGCATCCCGAGTCCGGCGGCGACGTCCGCGCCTAAGTGCACGCGCAACGCGCGGCGGCGGCGGTCGGTCAGAACCTTGAAATCGCCGCGCGCCTGCGCCGCCTTGACCGTTCCGAAAGTGAATTTGCGTCCCGGAACGTCCAGATCCACGGCGTCGTCGCAGGTAATCTGTAGGAAAACGCCGCTGTCGGGGCCGCCCTTGTACGCCTGCCCCGTGGAATGCAGAAAGCGCGGCCCGAAGCCCAAGCAAGTCGCCGCGCGCTTGGCGTCGCGGACGAGGCGGCGCATCTCGCTCAAAATTTTCTCATGGGCCGCGGTCATCGGAACGTAGGCCAGAAACGCGGCATAATCGCCTTCGCCCAAGGTGTCGAGGTGCGCCCGGATCAAGTCTTCCGGGGCCGTTCCGCCGGCCATTGCCGCGAGCAAGGCGGCATAGTCCGCGGCGGCGAACAGCGCGAGTCCCGATCCCGCCGCAAGCGGCGATTCCGCGGGCAGCGAGCCCTGCGCCTCGTAGGCGTCGGTCAGCGCCCGGGTCGCGGTCTTGCTCGCTTCCACGTCGGGCTGGTCGAAGGGATTGACGCCGATCACCGCGCCCGCCACGGCCGTCGCCAGCTCCCAGCGGAAAAATTCCTGGCCGAGGTCCATGCGGCTGCGCAGGCCGATGCGCACGACCGGGTGGCCGGCTGCTTCCAAGCGCGCAACCGCCGCGTCCTGCCCGGCGTCGGGATCGCTTGCCAAGCGCAGGGAAACGAAAATGCGGTCCGCTCCGTAAGCCTCGGGCTCGCCCGGCGGCTCGCGGTCGACCGGAATCAGGCCCTTGCCCTGCTTGCCGGTCGATTCGGCAAGCAACTGCTCCAGCCACGCGCCGAGGCCGCAAACGCCGGGGGAAGCGAGAAACGTGATCTTATCCCGCCCGCATGAGGCCCCGACGCCCAAAACCGCCCCCAACTCCAGGCCGGGGTTGGCGGCGCCGCGCACGTGCGGCGAGCAAGCCCGAGCCATTCGCCTCGCGCGCCGCAGAAAATCGACGACGTCGACGCCCATCGCCGCCGCCGCCGCCATGCCGAAATTCGACAGCGCCGAATAGCGCCCGCCGATCGACGGAACGCCGTGAAGAATCTTGCGGAACCCCAGCCGCTTCGCCTCGGCTTCGAGCTTCGAGCCGGGGTCGGTAATCGCTACGAACCGCTTGGCCGCCTCGCGCTTGCCTACCCGCGCGGCCAGTCGGTCGAAATAGTAGCTCATGAAGATCGAGGGTTCGAGCGTCGAGCCCGACTTGCTGGCGACGAGAAACAGCGTCCTCTCGATATCGACGGCGTCTTCCAGCGCCTTCGCCTGCGCCGGATCGGTCGAATCGAGCACATGCAGCTCGGGGAAGTCCGCCACCGTGCCGAAGGTCATGCGCAGCACTTCCGGGCACAGGCTCGAGCCGCCCATCCCCAGCAGCAGCGCGTCGCTGAAGCGCCCGCGGACGTCGGCGGCGAACGCCGTCAAATGCGATGGATCCGCAAGCTGCTCCTCGACGACGGTCAGCCAGCCGAGCCAGGCGGATTCGCCCGAAGCCGTCCACAGCGTCTCGTCCCCGGCCCACAGCCGCCGTATCTTCGCGCCGCGCGTCCATTCCTCGATGCATTTCGCAACGGCGTCTCGAAACGAAGGCGGCAGCGCCGCGGCTTGCGGGTTGAGCGTGGGAATCACGTTGCGGCCGGCGCCGGCGTTTTTCTTCCACTCTTCACTCTCCATTCTCCACTCTCCGCCGGCCGCGCAGCGGCCCCACTCTCCACTGTACGCGGACGCCGGCGCGGCGTCGCAAACCATGCGGCAAAACGTCGCAATTCAAGTGGCCGCGTACGATGGGCCGGCAGACGAGGACACTGGGGGCCTACTCGAACGCGCCTCACGGCCTTGAGTCTGCGGCTCGGTATAGAATAGGTTTTTACAAAAGTTAATGAGAACGAAAGGTTCGAAATGAAACAAGGCAACCCCTCAGCCCCGTGCTCTCTTCTTTTCCTTCTTGCCGCGGCTTGCTGCGCCGCGCTGCCGGCGTCAGTGGCCCTGGGGCAGACCGCCGCCCCGGGGACGATCGAGACGGTCGCCGGTCCCGGCAGTTTCAGCGGGGACGGCGGCCCGGCGACCGCGGCGTGGATGCGCACCTGCTCCGGCGTGGCGGTGGACAGTGCGGGCAACCTGTACATCGCCGATACGGACAACCACCGCATCCGCAAGGTGGACGCCGCCGGCAATATCTCCACCGTGGTGGGCGACGGGACGCGCGGCTACAGCGGGGACGACGGCCCGGCAACGCAGGCGCAGTTGTTTTTTCCCAGCGGCGTGGCGGCGGACGGTGCGGGCAACCTGTACATCGCCAATATCAACAGCCGCATCCGCAAAGTGGACGCGACCGGCGCCATCTCTACAGTCGCGGGCGACGGGACGCGCGGCTACGGCGGGGACGGCGGCCCGGCGGCGCTGGCGCGGTTGTCCTTGCCCAACGGCGCGGCGGTGGACGGCGCGGGCAATCTGTACATCGCCGATTGGAACAACAACCGCATCCGCAAGGTGGACGCCGCCGGCAATATCTCCACCGCGGCGGGCGACGGGACGCGCGGCGACGAGGGGGACGGGGGCCCGGCGGCGCTGGCGCTGCTGAACGGCCCCACCGACGTGGCGGTGGACGGTACGGGCAACCTGTACATCGCCGATAGCAACAACCGCCGCATCCGCAAGGTGGACACGGCCGGCAATATCTCCACCGCGGCGGGCGACGGGACGCGCGGCGACGAGGGGGACGGGGGCCCGGCGGCGCTGGCGCGGTTTGATACCCCCGTCAGCGTGGCGGTGGACGGTACGGGCAACCTGTACATCGCCGACAGGAGCAACCACCGCATCCGCAAAGTGGACGCGACCGGCAATATCTCCACCGCGGCGGGCGACGGGACGCGCGGTTACAGCGGGGACGGCGGCCCAGCGGCGCTGGCGCAGCTAAGCTCCCCCGGAGGCGTGGCGGCGGACGGTGCGGGCAACCTGTACATCGCCGACAGGAGCAACCACCGCATCCGCAAGGTGGACGCCGCCGGCAATATCTCCACCGCGGCGGGATACCGCTTCCGCAACGACGGGGACGGCAGCAACATCGGGGACGGCGGCCCGGCGACGCAGGCGCTGCTGAACGGCCCCAGCGGCGTGGCGGCGGACGGTGCGGGCAACCTGTACATCGCCGATAGGGGCAACCACCGCATCCGCAAGGTGACGGGACGCCGGGATCCCTCGCCCACTCCCCGCATCTCATCCGGCGGCATCGTGCCGGCTACCGGCACGCCCGTGGTGAACCGCATCTCCCCCAACGCCCTCGTCTCCGTCTATGGGCAGGAGTTCGTAGCGCAGGGGACACAGACGGCAAACCCTGCGCTGGACGCCGCGGGCAATATCGCCACTCAACTCGCCGCTACCTGCCTGGAGATCGACGGCAAGCGCGCGCCGCTGTTCCTGGTGACGCCGCAGCAGATCAACGCTCAGGCCCCGCACGAGTTGACCCCGGGGCGGGCTCCGGTCACGGTCGTGCGCAACTGCGGCGCGCAGCAGGAGCAGCGCGGCGCGGCGGCGGTAGAGGCCGCCACCGTCTCGCCGGCCTTTTTCAACTTCGTGAACAACGCCGACGGGCGCAATCCGCTCGCCGCGCAGCACGGCGGCGGCCCCGCCCCGGTCGGAGCGCCCGGCCTGCTTCCCGGAGCGCAGTTCACGCCCGCCGAGCCGGGCGAGATCGTCACCCTGTACGGAACCGGCTTCGGGGCGACCGAGCCGCCGCTGGAGGCGGGCCGCATCCCGGGGGCCGCGGCCCATCTGGCGAACCCGGTTGCGTTTACCGTCGGCGGCATCGCGGTTCCCGCGGAAGACGTGCTTTACGCGGGCGCGGCGCCCTGCTGCGCCGGGCTGTACCTCGCCGTCCGCCGCCGGCAATGAAAGCTCTCCGCCGCGCGAAAAACGAAGACGGGAATCGCATCGAGTAAGCGCGCGTCGCTGCGGCCAATGAGCCTGTTGGCGCCGGCGGCGGCGTTTTCCTTCCACCCTTCTCTCTCCACTATCCACTCCCCACTTTCCACCGGCCGCGCAGCGGCCCCCGCCCGCCCGGTTTTCCGGATAATTCCCTAAATATGTTAAAAATATAATTTTTTTGAGGCTGTCGGTTGTGCGGGCAGGAGTGGTTTAGAATAGGCTTCAGTCGATTTATACAAGGTGGTAAATGTTTCTGTATCTTCTGGGTGAAAAAGTGGGCGCTCTGACGAAGGAATAAAGGCGTAACGAATCCGGCGCGGATTTTTGTCTATTTCGGTGGACTTCTCTTGACAAGTACGAACAAAAGGTTTAAGGAACCTCTGATCAATAGGATTGTTTCAAAAGGTTTTTGTTGAGGCGGACAGAGCGGTTGCCGTGCCTAAAGGGGCGGGAGGGCAGGTCTTGAGGCTTTTTGTTCTGGAAGCCTTTGATATATAGGGATTTATGCTATAATAGAGCAGTACGGGCAACAGCCCCGGGAGGACAGCATGAGCGGTTCCAGGATGCGCCAAAGTACGTTCGCCGAAGCGGGGTTCGAACCCTACCGCAAAGCAACCCGTCGCGAGCGCTTTTTGCAGCAGATGGAGCGGGTCGTGCCGTGGCCGCAACTGTGCGCCCTGATCGAGCCGTTCTATCCGCAGCGCCGAGGGGCAGGGCGACCGGCGGTGGGAGTGGAGCGCATGCTGCGCATTCATTTTCTACAGCACTGGTTCAACCTCTCCGACCCTGGGGTGGAGGAAGCGCTGTACGATTCCCGCGCGATGCGCCGTTTCGTGGGCATCGACTTGGGGCGGGAGCCGGCCCCGGACGAGACCACGGTGTGCAAGTTTCGTCATCTGTTGGAGAAGCATCAGTTGGGGGAGAGGCTCTTCCAAGCGGTGGGCGAGCATTTGCAGGCGCAAGGGCTGCGAGTCAGTGGCGGGACGATCGTCGATGCGACGATCCTTCACGCCCCGAGTTCGACCAAGAACAAGGAAAAGCAGCGCGACCCGGAGATGCATCAGACGCGCAAGGGCAAACAGTGGTACTTCGGCATGAAAGCACATATTGGCGTGGATGCCGAGACGAAACTGATCCACTCGGTGGCGACGACGGCGGCGAACGTGCATGACTCGCGGGTGCTGGGCGCGTTGCTGCACGGCAACGAAAAGCAGGTGTGGGGCGACTCGGCCTACCAGGGACAGGGCAAGACAATCCGCGAGAAGGCGCCGCAGGCTCGCGACTGCACGCAGCAAAGAAGGACGCGGCAGGCCCCGTTGAGCGCCGCGCAACGCGAGCGCAACCGGGTTCAAGCGAAGGTGCGCTGCAAAGTCGAGCACCCCTTTCAGGTGATGAAGCGGCTCTTCGGCTTCAGCAAGGTGCGCTATCGGGGCTTAGCCAAAAACACGCATCGGGTGCATGTCAGTTGCGCCTTGGCGAATCTTTTCCTGAGCAGAAAGCATTTGTTGGGGCCGACCGGGGCGTAGTGCGCCCAGAGGGGGAAAAGTGCCCTCATCAGCCCCGCGCAGCCTGAAAACGACCTGTCTCCCAGGCTGCAAACGGCCTTTCTGCTTCCCCCATCTGTAAAAATTGGCCCTATAGATCAGAACGGTCCATGATTCACCCATTGTTCAGACTTTCCCTAGATATGCCTCTATGACACGCTTGAAAATTTTCACTCCTGTTGCCCTTGCGTTCCTGTTGGCGGCGGCTGCCGCGAGCGCGGTGTTTCCCGCCGGCTGGATCGCCCTGCGCTATGCCCCGCCCGCCGCGGGCGAGGAGAAAGGCCGCTGGATTCTTGTCAAGGCGCCCGCGGACGGGCTGGCGGCATGGTGGAGCGACGAGGAACTCGCCAAGATCGCGGCGGGCGACGCAAGCCACGTTCGATATGTCGCAACCGACTGGAGACCGGTCGAGCATCCCGCGGCCGAAGCCGGCGAAGCGCAGCGCTTGACCCAAGAGCTGGCGAGGCACTGGGGCGGGGACGCGCCGCAAGCCAACTTCTGGGCCCACGGCGCGATGATCCGCCGCGGCGAGGCGCCAAGAGCTTTTCGTTGGGAGCAAGACGGCTTGACGCAGCGGGCCGCGCTCGAGCAAGCCGGCAAACGGCCGCGCATCCCCGCCGCGGCCGTGGATCCCGCAACGATCGACTCACGGTGGGGCAACGGCGACGACGTCGTGACCTATGGCGACCGCTGGGGCGATCACTTGACCGCCGAAACCCTCGATCACGTCTACCGCGCCGAGTCGAACCGCCTGAGGCGGCAGCATCGTCCGGACCCGCCGCCCCCCGGCGCAATTGCGCAGGCGACCCGCAAGACGGTCCTGGCTTGCAGAGAGGCGAGCCTCCGGGCCGAGATGGGCGTATTGGAAAACTACGTTCGGGGCTGGGGCGGACTCCCCGCGCAGGCCGTGAGCTTCGAGATGCCCGCCAACTGCGTAGTCGACCCCGGACCACCGCCGCCAATCAGCGCGCCGCCCACTCCGCAGCCGCCCGAGCCCGAACCTGATCCCGAACCCGAACCGGAGCCGGAACCCGAACCGGAGCCGCCGCCAACCAGCACACCGCCTGAACCCGATCCGACGCCCGATCCAACGCCGAACTGCTGGCGGGCGCTGTTTGGCGGTTCCTGCGAAGAACCCGAACCGGAGCCGCCGCCAACCAGCGCGACGCCAAAACCGCCGGCGACGGCCCCCAAGCCGCCGAAGCCGCCCAAACCGCCGGTGATTACGAATCCGCCAGAGCCGCACATTGCCTGCGACGGCAGCCTGCATGATTCGCAGGCCGACGCCGACGCGGTGGATTGCACGCCGCCGCCTCCGCCCGAGACCGAACCCGAACCGGAGCCGACTGCCGAATGCGAGCTGGACGTCGATGACCACTTCGGCTGCGAAGACGATCCGGATTACAGGCCGGCCGACTATGACAAAGGCGCCGGCGGTTATCGGTGAAAAGTATGCATACGCACGTCAAACCGCGCCGCATCGCCTTGTCTCTGCTCTTCCTGGCGGCCTCCGCGCAGGCCGCCAAGCGGGTCTACCTCGAGGACCTCGATCGGGATATCGTCGTTCAGGCCCGCGTCAGGCACACCTCCGTCATCGTCCTGCCCGATCAGGAGCAAATCCTCGACTTCGTCGCCGGCGACTCCGACACCTGGGCCGTTTCCGGCGCCGCCAACGTCGCCTACGTCAAGCCCGGCGAGGAGAACGCGCGCACCAACCTCGCCCTCGTCTGCGCCTCGGGCAACATCTACAGCTTCAGAATCTACGAGGATAAGCGGGCCGAGACCGACCTCATCGTCTACGTCGAGTACGAACCGTTGATGCGCGGCGGCGAGGCGCGCGGCCGGCGGCCCACTCCGCATGAGCCGAAGTTCATCTCCAGCATGGACGTGGCCGTCTACCGGGAAGCCGCCCAGCAGGCGGAGAAGAACGCGCAGCAGGCCTGGGAGCAGGCCGAGCGGCGCTTGCAGGCCGCCATCGATCAGTTCCGGGCCGGCTACCCCACCCTGATCCGCTTCGAATACAACCTCGAAAAAAACGCCGAAAGAGCGCCCTTCGCGATCGCCGGCATGTGGCACGACGGCCGCTTCACCTATATCCGCAGCAACGCCGCGGAGTCGCCCGCGCTCTACGAGTCCCGCGACGGCAAGCCCTCCCTGGTGGCCTACGAGCTCACGCCCGACGGCCTCTACATCGTCAAGAGAGTGCTCCAGCACGGACACTTCCAGATCGGCAAGAAACGGGCCAAGTGGCGGCGCGTCCTGCCGCCCAAACAGCCCGACCCGCAACTCGAACGCGGGCGGATCAGCCTCCAGGAACCCAAGGTGGCGGATGCAACTCCCCAACCTGCTTCCCAAGTGGATCGACAATAAGGCTGCGGAGCCCGAAGGCTCCGCGCCCAAAGGGCTGATCACCAAAATCGGGGTCGGGCTGGGAGCCGTGCTGATGGCCGTCGTTATCCTGCTCGCGCCCGATCGGGAAGACGGCGACGCCCGGCAGCCCGCCGCGCCGTCTTTGCCGCCGCCCGCGGGCGCGGACGCCGTCGCCAAGGGACGGCAAAACATCCAGGACGCCGAGGAACGGCGCAGGGTCGAGGCTTCCAGGCAAGCGCAGCGCGACGCCCAAGAGCGCGCCCGGCAGCTCGAGGAAGAATGGCGCCGGCAACAGCGGCAAGAGGCGGCCGCGGCCGAAGCCGCGCAAGGCGGCGGACGAACCGCCGCAGGCGAGCGAGAGACGACCCCCGAGCAGGAACTCTACCAAAGCATCCGGCTCGAACGCATTCAACGCCGGCACAACAGCCTGCGCGCCGCCCCCGTCGCGCTGAGTTTCCGCTCGACGGCTCAGGCGCGGACCCTACCGCCGACCGAACCGCCAACCGAACCGCTGACCGAACCGCCAACCGAACAAACGCCGCCGCCCGCGGCGCCCGCGGTTGCGCCGCAGCCCCCCACCGCGGCCGCGTGGCAAGCGCTCGTCGAAGGCGGTCTCGCTGCAGCTCAAGCCCGCCCCCGCGATCCCCGCGGCTGGGAACGCATCGACGGCGGCCAGTGGATCGAGGCCGTGCTCGTTACCCAAATCCGCGGCGACGCGCCCGGCCCCGCCATCGCCCTGGTCTCCTCCCCCTTCTGGTCGAGAGACCGCCAGCGCGTGCTTATCCCCCGCGGCGCCCGCTTCGTCGGCCGCGCCCAAGCCGTCAACGCTTGGGGCCAGGCGCGCCTGACCGTCACCTTCGACCGGCTCGTCTTCGACGACTACAACCTGCGGCTCTCCTTCGCCGCTCTCAGCCAGGCCGGCGAAGCCGGGCTGCAAGATCGGGTGAACCGCCACTACCTCGCCACCTTCGGCGCCGCCGGCGCGGTCGGCGTCCTCAGCGGCTTGACCCTCCGCGGCGCCAGAAACTTCAGCTTCAATCAACCGGCCGGACAAGCCGCGCGGCTCGAAACCGGACGCGCCCTCGGCGAAGCCGCCTCCGCCATCATGAGCCGCTACCTCAACCGCCTGCCCACCATCACCATCCGCGCCGGCCACCGCGTCCGCGTCTACTTCACTTCCGATCTGCTCGTTCCCAGGAGGCCCGCATGACCAACCCCGAATCCACTGTTTCCCCGCTTCCGCCGCGCAGCCGGCGCAAAAGACGTTGGGCGCAGCTCGCGGCATTCGTGCTGCTGATCGCCGGCCTCGGACGCGCCGCCTGGCCGGTCATCGACGTCTCCGCCGTCGCTCAGTTGATCGAAGCCGTCCAACTGGCGCAGAACCAACTCGAGCAAGCGACCATCGCCAAACAAGCCCTGCTCGGCGAGGTCGCCGCCTTGACCGCCCAATGGAACGACCTCGTCGGAGCGCCCTTCGAACTCGGTCAAGACGTCGGCGGCGCCGCCGCGGAAATCGCCGCGTGGAGCCAGGAACTGGATCAAGCCTGGCCCACCGAAGATGCTATCCGCGGCGCCTACGCCGACCAGGACTCCGAGGTTGTCCAACAGGTCCTCGAAGCCCACCGCGCCGCAACCCGGAGTTGGCAAGCCGAGCGCGGCGCCTGGAGCGACGCCCAAGTCTCGATCGCTTCGGCAGGACAGTTCCTCGCAGCCGTCGAAACCGCCGCGGCCGCGCAGAACGGCACGACCGATCAAGGACTGAGCGCCCAGCTCGACCGTCAAATCGCCGTCTCTTCTTCCGCCCGCGATATCGCCGCAAAAACATTGGAAGTCGCCGTCGCCGGCGCGCGCCGCGCCGCCCGGCTCGAACACCTACAGGCCGTCGAGCAGGCTGACCGGCGGCGGCGGGCTCTCGAAATCCGGGCCGAAATCCAGGATGTCCTCGTCGAGCGGCAGACGGACTTCGACGCCGCCGCCTTCGACCGCACTCTGTATGCCCCCGTTCTGCCGTCTTACGGCGCAACGCCTTGATTCTCAGTCATGCAAATCGCCCCCGCCAATAACCCGGACCAGTTCAAGTTTGTCCTCGACGACCTCACCAGCGGCCTGATGGACGTCGCCGACGGGCCGCTGCTCGCCGCTGGCAACAACCTCTGGCTCGGCCTCGCGGCGATCGTCGTCGTCTTCCACGGCCTGCGCACGGCCTTCGCCGGCGACGCCTTCAACGCCTGGGAAATCGTCAAGCTCATTCTCGCCCTCTCCATCCCGCGGGGCATGCTCGAGTTCTACGCCGCGCCGTTCCCCGGCCTAGGCCTCACCTTCCCGCAGATCGTCGTCGAGCAGGGCAGTTGGCTCAACGGCGTCATCGTCGGCGACACCGGCAGCAGCGTCTGGACTTGGCTGCAGAACTATCTCGGCGGCGCGGCCGGCGCCGTCGTCGGCGAAGACGGCGGCGAGGCCGGACTGTTTCTCAGCATTCTCAGCGGCGGCGGGCAATTGATCGTCTTCGCTTTGCTGGCCGTCTCGTCGCTGCTTACGTTGATCGCCGTCCTCGTGGGCTATTCCTACATCCTCTTCGCCCAGATCGCCATCTCCATCCTCACCCTGTTCGGACCGCTGTTCATCCCCTGGCTCGTCTTCGGGCCGCTGAGCTTCTTGTTCTGGATCTGGTTTCGCCTGTTGATCACGTACAGCCTGTACGCCGCCGTCGCCGCCGCCGTCTTCCGCGTCACGATGGGCCTCATCATGACCGTGGGCGACGCCTACCAACAGAACGCCGACCCGGAAGCCATCCTCGCCGCGCTCGGCGACCCGGCCTCCACCGGAGTAAGCGGCGTCGGGCAAGCTCTCGTCTGGTTCATCAGCTACGTGCTGGCGCTGCTGACCGCGCTGCTGGCGACCCTCAAAATCCCTGAAATCGCGGGCGGCCTGGTCAGCGGCGCCGCTCCCGGCGGCGGCGTCGCCGGAGCCGGCGTCACGGCCGCCGCCGCGAAGGCGGGTCCCGCCGCGGCCCGCACCGCCGGCAAAGCCGCGGGAGGCTGACCGCAGATGAACGAAAAAGTCGTCAAGGAATACGTCGAAGCCTGGGGCGCCCACGCCGCCGCCGCTCGCACTCTGCGCCGCATCGTCGCCGGACTGATCGCCCTGCTGCTCGTAACCTCCCTCGGCTGGCTGCGCAGCGCCGCCCGCCAACCCCAACCGCTCTTCGTGCGCGTCGATGAACTCGGACGCGCCGAAGTCACCGACTACCAGGCCCTCCAGTTCGACCAAGACCCACTCTCCCCCGTCTCCAAGTTCTTCCTCGCCAGATTCCTCCGCGACCACTTCGAGCGGCGGCCCGGCGGCGTCCGCCAAGCCTGGACCCGCAGCCTCTACTTCCTCTCCCGCGATCTCGCCCAAGCCTCCAGCGACGCCGACGCCGCCAACGTCGCCGCCGTCATCGCCGGCCGGGCCCCCGAGGTCGAACTCGCCGACCTCAGCCTCCGCGTCGCCCCTTCCCAACAGCCGCCCCATACCGCCTCCGCCGCCTACACCCTCATCTACCGCCGCCGCGGCCGCGAGTTCCACCGCGAACTCTGGAGCGCCGAGCTCCGCTTCCACTTCCTCGACCGCGTGCCCCAAGAGTACGTCCTGGTCAATCCCATCGGCCTCTCCATCTCCTACCTCAGAGCCGATCGCGCCGTCGTCGACTCCGAGGAAGTGGAGACGTCGGCGGCGCGGGGGGCGCGGTAAGTGGGATTCGTCGCGGTCTATGCGCAATGCCTGTCCTGCGGGAAGACGTGGGGAAGCGCGAATAGCCACGCGGTGGCGGCAATCCATGCCCGCACTCACGGCCACGTCACCATCGTGGAGGTGACGAGAACTTACCGCTACGACGGCAGGGGGGGCGGCGGCTTAGCCGGCGTCCCCGCCGATCGGGGCAAGCGGAAAGCTCCAAACCCTTGAACCCAACAGGAGGAAAACACATCATGGCGAATCCAAAACCCGTTACCGAAATCCGCATCGGAGCCGTCAAGGCCTCCGTCTGGCGCAACGCTACCGACAATGGCCCGCGTTTCAACGCCACTTTCTCCCGCATCTACCGCGACAGCGAAGGCGACTGGAAATCCACTTCCAGCTTCAGTCGCGACGACTTGCTGACAGTCGCCAAGGTTGCCGACAGGGCGCATACGAAAATTTTCGAGCTGCAACGCCAGGAAAAACAACAAGCGCGGACAAACCAGGCGGTTGAGCCGGCGCCCGCTGCCCATGCCGCCGGGGCGCGCTGAGCGGGGAGCGGAAGAGGGGGGGCCGCTGCTGCGAGCGGGACAAGCCGCTATTCCCCGAGCCGCTCCGGTCTTCAGGCCGCAGACGGCCTTGCGCCTTCGCGTCTTCCGGCGCTTCGCGCTCGAAGAGCGGGCGGCTGGCCCCGTTCTCGCTACCGGCCCCCCTATCCCCGCTCAGCGCGCCCCTACAACCGCGGCATTATGAGAACGCCTGTCGATTGGCGCTACATAGGCGAATGCACTCTGGTTCTGGCCATCATGTGGGCGGCGCTCGAACTCTCGGGCCTGCCCCAGCCTTGGGCCGACTGCGTGCGCATCCCCGTGCTCTTGTGGCTTTGGAAGAGAGGATGGGAACGGCGGGATTGAGCGACCCTAAAAACGACTGCCGGCTGAGAGCCCGCAAGCACAAGATATTGACGCCACGGCGCACGATCGAACACAAGATGTTGCGCCGGCGATGGCGCTTACAGCGCTTCTCTGCAAGCCGTTTTCGCGCCGCTCCGCGCGAAAGCGCCGGTTTTCGCCCTACAAGCCGTTTTGCGCTCCGACCGCCCAAACCCCGTCCGGTGTATCCTGGCGTCGAGCGCAACGACAAACCCCCATGCCTGAACTCACCAACCCATCCGGCAAGCCAATCTACAAAGCCTTCCGCGCCGCCAATGTCGACGAGGACCTGGCCTATACTGCGACTGAGTCGGTCCAGGAAATGGCAGGCAACATCATCATCGCCAAAATCGAGGCCCAGAACGCCAAGATGGAGGCGCAGGTAGCGGAACTCAAGGCGGAGATTCGCAACATCTACCGCACCATCGGCTTGGGTATCGCCGCCGGCGCGCTGATCCTCGCCTTAGCTCAGATCGTGATCTCCCGGGGAGCCGGCTGAGGGAACGGCCCGGCTTTCACCTACGCCCTCTCCCGCAAGAACCTAAGGAAAGTCTGAATAAGGCAGTTTTTGGTGCGCTGGATGGTTGATGCTGTCCGTAAGGAGCGGTTGCAGTTGGGCTGCCAGCGAATTTTGCGGCTAAATCCTGCTCTTTTTGACTGTGCAACGCCAATTTTGACCCCGCAGCGACGGTTTCAACTCCGCTTCTGCGGCTTTGCGCCACTGTGGGCGCACGACTCCTGTATTGTGGCGCTCAGGCCGTCGCGTAGCGCCCGGCGAGCAGCACATTGGCGAAGCCCAACAGCAGACTGATCCGCTCCCTGTTCTTGGCCAAGCCGCGATAGGCGCCTTGGCGTAACCAAAGTGCCGCTTCCCATACAGAAACGGATGCTCCACCTTGGCCCGCACCTCCGCCTTGCGCCGCTCCGCCCGCGCCTCCGCACTGTCCGCCGCCAAGCGCCGCCGCTGCCCAGCCTTCAGCGCCACTTGCCACTCCACCCTACGCCGGCGATGCTCCGGGCGCTTCTCCACCCCCTGATAGCCCGCATCCCCCTGATAGCCCGCATCCCCGCACACTACCTTCTCCCCGCCGTGCAGCAACTTATGCGCTTGGGTCACATCCGCCACATTCGCCGCTGTCGCCGCCACGCTATGCGCCAGCCCCGTCTCGGCGTCCACCCCGATGTGCGCCTTCATCCCGAAATGCCATTGCTTCCCCTTCTTCCTCTGATGCATCTCCGGGTCGCGACTCCGCTCCTTGTTCTTCGTCGAACTCGGCGCGGCGATGATCGTCGCGTCCAGGATCGTCCCTTCCCGCAACCGCAACCCCTGCCCCGCCAAGTGCGCGTTGCTCTCCGCCAGCACAACCCCGCCCAACTCGTGCTTCTCCAACAGATGCCGAAAGTGCAAAATCGTCGTCTCGTCCGGCAACGCATCTCCCAAACGCAAACCCACAAAGCGCCGCACCGACTCGATCTCGTACAGCATGTCCTCCATCCCCGGATCGCTCACGTTGTAAAACAACTGCACGCAGTGCACGCGCAGCATCACCGCCAACTCGTACGGCCCCCGCCCCCGCCCCGCTTTGGGGTAGTACGGGCGGATGCGCTCCTCCAAACGCTCCCACGGAATCAATTCCTCCATCCGCCCCAGAAACTTCTCCCGCCTCGTGCGGTGTTTCTTGCCCTCGTACTCCATATCCGCAAAGCTCCGCTGATGCATCCTTCCTCCCTCTAACGACAACATCTACCCTACAACTCCACTAGGATACATCCCCCCCATCCCCCCCCCTGCTTGCCGCTACTTATTCAGACCTTCCCTAAGCGAGCCTTCGTCGAGTAAAACATGATTGCCGACATTCTGCGCAATTGCGATTTGTACGTGGACGGGCGCGCGGCGAAGTGCCGCAGAGACAACCGGATCCGCAGGCGCGTGCGGCGGTACGGCGAGGCCGAGCGCGACGAGTTGGCGCGTATGGACAAGACATCCGGCGACGCGGCTAAGGCGGTCACGTTACTCTGCGGCGTCCCCTGGTTCGATTGCGCGGGTACTTTAGCCCCGCCCAACCCGAGATAAGCCCGTACAGCGCTTCTCTGCAAGCCGTTTTCGAGCCGATCCGCGCGAAAGCGCCGTTTTTCGCCCTATAAGCCGTTTTCGCGCCCCGACCGCCCAAACCCCGTCCGAGACGCTTCAGACACAGCACGGCGCGTTTCCGTGCCGAAAATCCGTATCTAGGCGGCTCCCTCTGGTTTCCATGAAGTTGTTGATGCTATTGCAACTTAACAAAACGCGAAATCTGCTACGGTCAAAGTTAAAATTGTAAGCACGACATGACGCTCTCCGCAGCCTGCGAATCGTTTCAACGCGACATCGAAGCGCGCAAGCTCAGCTACTCTTCGCGCCGCGGCTACGCCTTCGTGCTGGGCAAGTTGTGCGCCTTCTGCGCCGAGCGAGGCGCGACCGACCTGGGCCAAGTGGACACGGCCCTGCTGCGCTCCTGGCGCGAGACCTAGGACTGTTCCACCGGCACCCACCGGCTGCGCCTGCGCTTGCTGCGGGCCTTCTTCAACTTCGCCGTGCGCTCCGCTTGGCTCCCCGAGTCGCCGGCCGCCGGCCTGCGCCCTCCCAAGGAGGATGCGCTCCCGACCTTGCCGCTCGAACAGGCCGAAGTGCAAGCCATGCTCCGCGCCGCCCGCGACTACCCCAAGGAATCGGCGCTGCTCATTACCCTGCGCTGGACCGGCTTGGCCATCGGCGACGCCGTCATGCTGCGCAAGGACGCCATCCGCAACCGCTCCCTATCCCTCAGACGCGCCAAAACCGGCGAGTTGGTCTGCGTCGCCGTGCCCGAGCCGATGCTCGCCGCGCTGTCGCGGATCGCGCGGCCGCGCAGCCCCTACTACTTCTGGACCGGACGCTCCAAACCCCAATCCGTAACCGGCTACTGGCGCAAGCGCCTCAAGAAAATCGCCGACCTGGCCGGCGTCGACGGCTTCCATCCCCACCGCTTGCGCGACACCTTTGTCGTCGAACTGCTCGCCGCCTACGTCTCCATGGAAGACGTCAGCGCCCTGGTCGGACACAGCTCGGTGAAAATCACCGAGAAATACTACGCGCCGTGGAACCGCTCTCGCAGAGACCGCCTGATCACGGTCGTGGAGGAAGTCAACCAACGAGACCCGCTGCTGTGCGAGCTCACGAATCAACAAAAAACGGGGACCGGGTCTCCACCCCCAGTCCCCGTCAACACGGCCCGACACGCTGATCGAAAAGCTACTCGGCCGCGCAAGAACAGTATACCACAAAAGTAATGCTTACCGGGCGTAATCCGCGCCCGCGTCGCTTCGCGCGCACGAAGCGTCCCAGGCGGTCAGCTCGCCGCGCATGGACTTGGCAATTTCGGGCAGCTTCTCGACCAGGTTGTAGCGCTCGCCGGGATCGACGGTGAGGTCGTAAAGCATGTCCTGGCGCTGGCCGTCGAGATAGGAAAGCAACTTGTAGCGGTTGTCGATCAGGGCGTGGTCGGGCGAACCCAGACGCGCCGCTTCGCTGCCGGCCCCACCCGTCGTCTGGAATCCGATCGGGCGCGGCCTCTCGGCCATTTCTCCCGCGATCAACGGCATCAGGTTCACGCCGTCGCGCGGCTCGGGCGTTCCCTGCGAGGCGAAGCCCAGAGCGCCGAGCACCGTGGGGAAATAGTCCAGGGTCGAGCAAGGAACGCGCGTGCTCGCGGGCTTGCCAATCTTCGCCGGCCATTCCAGAATCCCCGGAACGCGGATGCCGCCCTCGAACAAACTGCGCTTGCGCCCGCGGAACGGCCCCGCCGAGCCTCGACGCCGGCCGGTGGTCGTGTCGCGGCCCTCCGGCCCGTTGTCGCTGCAGTACCACAGCATCGTGTCGCCGGCTATGCCCAGATCGCGAAGCGTTTGGCGCAAGCGGCCCACCTGCTCGTCGAGCGCGGTGATGCAGCCGTAGAAGTGCTGCTCGCCTGCGCTGCGCTCTTTGTACATCTCGCGGTATTGCGGCCCGGCAACGACCGGTTCATGCGACGCATGGAACCAGACGACCGCGAAAAACGGCTGCCCGCTGCGGGCCGCCCGCTCGATAAAGGGAATGGCGCGGTCCATGATGACCCGCGAGTCGTCGCCGTCGAGGTTCTCCGTCGCGTACTGTTCTTCTCCGGTCCAATACTTCGAGGGAAACGCCTGGTCGACCATCGGATTCCAGGTGGGCATCTGCACTTCGGCCGAGAACGCCTCGTCGAAACCGCATTCCCACGGCGGGGAGTAATGGCGCTTTGTCCGTTCGCGGCCGCCGCGGCGCCCGTCGAGCGTCTCCTTGGTCAGGGTTCCGAGGTGCCATTTGCCGAAATGGCCGGTCGTATAGCCCTGGGTCTTCAACACTTCGGCCAGAGTCGTCTCTGCGCTGCGCAGGTGGCCCGCGTTCGCGGTGTAAATGCCGTAGCGGTAGGGATGCCTGCCGGTAAGCGCGCTCCCTCGCGTCGGCGAGCAGACCGGAGCTCCCGCGTAGAATCGGTCGAAACGCAGGCCCGACGCGGCCATCGCGTCGAGGTTGGGCGTCTTGAGAAACGGATGGCCATTATAGCCGGTATCGCCCCACCCTTGATCGTCGGCCATGCACAGCACGATGTTGGGTTTGACCGTGTCCGCTTGCGCCGCAGCCGCAGCGAAGGCTGCGCCGCCGGCCGCGCGCAGAAAGTCTCGTCGATCCATGTATGCAGTATTTTAGCCGGGAATGCTGTATTCTAACTTACAGAAGTCGCAATTTTCCGAAAAGCTTAGGGCATCTGCTTGCAACGCGAGTTTCGCCGGAGGTAAAAGGAGCCTGTCCCGGACATGGATATCATCGCTGTCATCGGGGAACTGAGAAAAGAGCGTGACCGCCTCGACCGATTGATCCTGGCGTTGGACAAGCTGCAGCACGGCCGCACCGGACCGGGGAGGCCGTTGAAGATGCTGCAGGAATTGCGCCGGCGCGCCAAGAGCGGCGACCAAGAGCCCGCCGCGGATTCGTCTCCTCAGGACGCCTCGGAAAAAACGGAACGAGACGGCTCGGACGCAGATCAATAGACCGGCGTCCCGTAAGGAATCGGCGTCGGGATTCTCTGCGGCGCGCTGACGCGGGCGATCTTCCAATTCCCGCTCTGCTTGCTCAGATAAAACTGTTGGACCTCATTGCGTTCCGCGTAGACGTATTCGACGCGCACCCGCGCCTCGCCCTCGGTCGAGAGCTCGGGTTCGTTCATGGCGATGCCCTTGATCTCGCGGTTCCGCTCTTTGAGGAACTCGGAGAATTTGCGCTCGCCCATCTCCTCGCGGCTTTGTCGCAAGGTCTTTTCCATCTGTCCGGTGTAGCAGTCCAGATAGTCTTCGCTGACGCCGTCGCGCGCGGCGTCGAGCATGGCGTAAATCACGTCTCGCGGCTTTTCGGGCTGCGCGCGGCCCGCCCCCAGAAACGCCGCCGCGCTCGGGACCTGGTCGGGCAGATCGAACAGACCCTGCTTCCAACCGATCACGCCCAGCGCTGCGGCAATCAATGCTACCGTTACGGCCTGCGCTTTGGCGTCTTTGCTCATCGCCGTGCAATTACTGCGCGCCATTGCGGCGGACGACGGTCAGATCGAGATTGCCGTCCTCGTCAACGATGGTCTTGTGAAAGCGGGGCAGCACCTCTTCCATGGTTTCGAGAAACAGGCGGTCGCGGGTGACCTGCGGATTCCGCGAGTATTCGGCGGCCAGGCCGAGAAAGCGCGCCGCGTCGCCTTGGGCTTCGTTGACGACCCGCTCCTTGTAACCGTGGGCCGAAAGCAGCATTTGCTGGGCCTCGCCGCGGGCGCGGGGCACGACGTCGTTCGCGTAGCCTTCGGCTTCGTTGACGATGCGCACGGAATCGGCGCGCGCCGAAGCGACGTCGCGAAAGGCGTCCGCCGCCTCGGGCGGGGGCGCCGCCGAGCGGATGTTCACCGTCGAGACGACCGCCCCCAGCCCATAGCTGTCGATGATCTGCTGCGACCGGTGGCGCACGGTCTCTTGAATTGCGATCTTCTCGGTGGTCAGCACCTCGTCGACGGTGCGGGAAGCGATCTGGCGTCCCAGCTCCGCTTCGACGGCGGTCGCCACGACGCCCTCGACGTCGCTCGCCCGAAATAGATAATCCGCTGGATCGGCAATGCTGTATTGAACGACCGCGCGCACGTTGATGATGTTTTGATCGCCGGTCAGAAACTGCGACAAAGTCGGCTCGGCCGGAATCGCGTTGGCTTCATCGGCGACCTCGCCTCCGATGAACGCGCGTTTGAGTTCGCGGACCTTGAGCTTATGCACCTGCCCGATGGGCCAGGGCCAATGCCAGCCTACGCCCGGGGTCGCGCGGTCGCCTGAGACCGCTCCGAACAGCGTCAAAACCGCCTGCTCTTCCGTCGGCACGACAAAAATTCCCAACAAAGCCCACAGCGCCAGCAGGCTTGCGGCGAGCCTTTTTCTGCCGCGGCGGAAAGCGTCGGCCGGCCGAGCCGCCGGCGATTGTCCAAAGGAGTCCATCGCTGCCGTTTATTGCCCCCGCGTCAGCAAGCGCAGAAACTCCGAATCGGAGCTCAGGATGACGGTGGTGCGGTCATCCAAGGTCTGCTTGTAGGTTTCAAGCGTCCGGGTCAACTTGTAGAACGACGGATTCCGGGAATAAGCCTGCCCGTAGATGCGGGCCGCTTCGGCGTCGCCTTCGCCCTTGGTGGTCTCGGCCTTCTTGTACGCCTTGGCCAGGATTTCCTCTTTCTGCCTGTCGGCCTCGGCGCGGATGCGCAGCGCCTGCTCTTCTCCTTCCGCCCGATACTGCCGTGCGATGCGCTCGCGTTCCGCGCGCATTCTGGCATAAACGCTTTGCTTGTTTTGCTCGGGCAGATTGAGCCGCTTGAGCCGCACGTCTACGACGCAGATGCCGTATTGCTCCAACGCCGCCGCGCCGCTGCTTGCAGTCAGCTCATCGAGCATCTTGCGCGCCTGCACGTCTTCGGCCACGGGGGAAATGATTTCCTCCAGATCGTGGCCCGCGATGGAAGCGGCCAATCCCGCCCATACCAGGTCGTGCAGGCGCATCTCGGCGGACGCCTCGTTGCCCACCGTCTGCAGAAACGTTTCGGGGTCGGCAATCTGCCACAAGGCGTAGCTGTCGATGCTGAGGTTTTTCTTGTCGCGGGTGAGGAACTCCGAGCGCGGCGGGTTGTAAACGCGCAGCCTGCGGTCGAAAAACTGCACTTGGTGGATCAACGGCCACTTGTAGGAGAGGCCGGCTTCGCCGACCGTGCGCACCGGCCGCCCGAACTGCGTGACCAGAGCGAACTCGGTTTCGCGGACGGTGAAAAATGTCGACCACAAAAACAACAGCGCCCCCAACGCCGCGAGGATGCTTCTATTTCCGTGGACGAACCGGGCGAAATCGAAGGATTCGCGCGGGCCGCGGTCATGCTCATGATGGTGAGCGTGACCGTGGTCATGACGATGACCGTGCTCGTGCGCATGATGATGGCTGTGTTCGTGCATGAACTATTCTTCCCCCTCGGGCATCTCGAACGGCGGCGGCGGTTGCTGCATCCCGGCGCCGGGCGGAGCGAGCATTACGCTGTCTTCGACAGTCCAAAGATTGCGTTTCCCGCCGCGCGAATCGATGATCAGCTTGGACCGGTTGGGCAGCACCTCATCCATCGTTTCCAGATACAGGCGGGTGGCCGTCGGCCCCGGCGCGCGGCGGTACTCGTTTTCCAACTGAACGAACCGCGCCGCGTCGCCCTGCGCTCGGTCGGAGCGGCTGACCTTGTAGCCGGCGGCTTCGCGCAAGCCGGCCTCGGCCTGACCGCGGGCCAAGGCGACCTGCTCGTTGGCATAGCCCTCCGCCTCGTTGATCATGCGGCTTTTTTCCTCCAGCGCCCCGGCCACGTCGCGGAAGGCGTCGACGACCTCGACCGAGGGATGAACGTCCTGAATCGCCACCCGGCGGATTCGGGCGCCGGCCCGATAGCGCTCGAGCCGCATTTGCAAATCTTCGGCGGCGGCTTTCTCGGCATCGCGCCGTCCGCTCGTGATCAACGCATCGAGCGGCATGGCATTCACGACGGCGCACAGAGACGATTCCGCCGCCGCGCGGATCGTCGCCTCTGCATCGCGTTGGCGGAACAAAAAGTCATCGGGCTTTTCCAGGTCGTAATGCACTACGGCGCTCATCTCGATCATGTTCTGGTCGCCGGTCAGCATCAAGGTTTCTTCTTCCATGAGTTGAATGCGGCCGTCGCGGTGCTGCACGTCCCATTCGTATGCGGGCGGCTCGTTGAACGACGCGGCCGCGGTCGTGCGGAAGCCGATTTCGACGATCCGCACCTGACGCGCCTTGATCCGCGTCAGCCGGTCGATCGGCCAAGGCCATTTGAGATTGACGCCCGGCTCGCGATACGGAAGCACTCTGCGGCCGAAGCGCTCGATCACGCCCTGCTCGTCGGTCTGCAAAACGAACGCCGCAGTCGAAACCCACAAGGCCAGACAAACATAGCCAAGGGGCTTGACCAAGCGCCGGCGATTTTCAACGAGCCAAGCGAATCCCGCGGCCGGATCGACGCTCCGCAGACCGTGCAAAACGGTCTGCCAGAAACGCTCGATGCCGATCCGCCGCCCGTACCTCTCCCAGCGGGAAACGGACCCGGCGGGCCGTTCGACCCGCAGCAGTCGCACCGAGTTGAGCATGACAAAAATGGAAGAGATCTGGTGTACGCCCGCCGCCAGCGCCGGCCCCATCCAACCCTTGCCGGCGACGTAGACGGCGACGACGTTGACCACGCCGGCAAACAGGATAATGTTCTGCCAGACCGTAGCAACGGCGTTTTTGGAAACGTCGAACAGCTTGGGCAGCTTGGCTATCTCATGGTTGAGGTCGACGGCGTCGGCCGCCTCGGCGGCGATGTCGGCGCCGGAACCGGCGACGGCCACGCCGACGTCCGCCGCCGCCAGAGCCGGGGCGTCGTTGACGCCGTCGCCGATCATGGCCACCTTGCGCCCCTGGATTTGCAACTGCCGGATGCGGTCGAGCTTCTGCTCGGGCAGCAACTCGGCCTCGACATGAGCGATGCCCACTTCGCGGGCGATCGCGTCGGCGGCCTTGCGCCGGTCGCCCGTCAGCAGGACGACGTTGGCCACGCCCAGGTCTTCGATGGCGTGAATCGCTTCGTGCGCGCCTTGGCGGGGCGTATCGCGGAGTAGAATCGCGCCGACGAATTCCGCATCGGAAGAAACCAGAACGGCCGTTGCGCCGGCGCGGTCGGCGGCATCGAGATAGGCTTGCAGTCCCTCGATGCCCTGTTCCGCCAAAAAAGCCTCGTTGCCGGCGCGAATCGTACGCCCGTCCCGCACGCACTGCGCCCCCCTGCCGGGAATGATCTTTGCCTCGAGCGGCGCAGCGGAGTCGAGACCGCGGCCCGCGGCGGCCTCGACGATCACCTTGGCCAACGGATGATCGGAGCCGGCCTCGGCGGCGGCGCCCAGAGCGAGCACTTCGGTTTCCGTGCGGCCTTCGGCCGGGACGATCTCGAGAATCGTGAACTCGCCCGTCGTCAGCGTGCCGGTCTTGTCGAAGACCACCGTATCGATTTCCGACGCCGTCTGCACGATCTGGCCGCCGCGCACCAGCAAGCCGCGGCGGGCTAATCCGCCGATCGCCGCAACCATCGCCGCCGGGGTGGCCAGAATCAACGCGCACGGACAGCCGACGATGAGCACCGCGACGGCGCGGCGTACGCGCTCGGCGTTGTCGAAGTCGGAGGACAAAAAGTAAACGGCGCCGGCCGCGGCCAGGATCGCCGGCAGGAAAAAACGGGCGTACTTGTCGGCGGTGCGCACGACCGGAGCGGTACGGTGGTCGCGGGCCTCTTCGACCAGATGAATCAGGCGGGCCAGCGTCGACTCTTCCGCCGCGCGCGTGACGCGCACGTGGATCAGTCCGTGTCCGTTGACCGTGCCGGAAAAAACTTCGTCGGCGGCGGCTTTGTCTCGCGGCACGGACTCGCCGGTAATCGGGCTTTCATCGACCGACGACTCGCCCGTCTCGACAATGCCGTCGGCGGAGATGCGCTCGCCCGCGCGCACGACGATGATGTCCCCCGGCGCCAAGTCTTCGACGGGAACCTCGATCTCGCTGCCGTCGCGCAGCACGCGGGCATGGTGCGGCAGTTGGTCGACGAAGCGGTGGATCGCCCGTTCGGTGCGCCCGGCGGCCCAGGCCTCGAGGCCTTCGCCGAGCAGCATGATGAACATGGCCTCGGCGGCGGCCAGATACTCGCCGATCATCATCGCCGCGAAGGCCGCGATAACAATAGCCAGATCGGCGGAAATCTTGCGCTCGAACAACTCAGCGATGGCCCGGTAGAACGTCTTGTAACCGGCAAGAACGGCCAGGAAAATGGCCGTGTCGTAGCCGAGGATACTGTCGAAGATGCCCAGAAAATTGAGCAGCAGCAGCACGCCGACCGCCAGCGTGAAGCCGACGTACTTCACCCGCTCGCGGCGGTCGCGGTTGATCGCATGATCTTCGGAGACTACATGCACCAGTAGATCAAGATAGCAAAGCGGAACGCCTCAGCGGGGCGGCCCGCTCAGGGGCGGCGGATCAGGCAGGCGACAGCGTGCGCAAACCGGCCTGCGCAGCCGCTCTCAGGATGCGTTTGTCGTAAGCGATGAAATCGAAATCGATCTCGGAGATGCTCAGCGCGGTTGCAACCTGAATGGCGTCCAAACTGCGCAACTCCGGAGGATCCAGCAAGGCCGCGAGCCTCAAAATGCTGTCGTCCAACTCGATTGTTTCGATGGATTGAAACAGCCCATGCACCCCAGCATCGAGACCCGGCCCGCGGCGGCGCGCCGCGCGCGAAACTTCAACGATTGAAAGAGTGCTGGTTGTCAGTCTGGAACAGGCTTGCAAGCTGCCCCTCAACGCAGCCGATTCGGATTCGTCGACTACAAGCTTCACCAAAGCCGACGAATCGCAAAACGCCGCCGTCATATGCGGTCTTCCCGCATCTCTTGCAGATATCGGGAAACGGCGCCGTCGTGGTCAACCTCTCCTTTCGGCGGTTTGTAATCGCGCAAAAAATCGCGGAAAGAAGCCTTGGCCGGGGTCACGCGGCCTTCATCGATCAACCGCCGCCAAGCCTCTTCCTGACTCAGAACCGGCTTGAGCACGGCAACGGGCTTGCCTCTGTCGGTAATCGAAAAAGCTTCGCCCTCTTTGACCTTGGCAATGTAAACGCTCAAGTTCCGGCGCAACTCTCGAATGCCCACCCGCCGCATACAGTCAGCATACTCCATCGACCGCCGGCAGGCGGAAAAGCGCCTCGCCTGTCGCAAAACCATTGACCGGCCGCCGCGCGGGGCGTTTTTTCAACTATCCGCCAACTACTATTCCCTATCCGCCGGCGCGCCCGGTTTGCCGTCCGGCATACGGCATTGATACTTTAGAAACCGCAATGCGCCCCACGACACTCGGCATAATCGCCTTTTCCGTTCTTCTACCCCTTGGCTGTTCTTCTTCGATCGCCTTCGAAAGCGAATGGGACCGCGCCATCGAACGGCCCTGGATCGGCCCCGAATACTGGGCCAACCCCTTGCAGGAGTGGCGCCTGCGCAACGGCCGCATCGAAAACATCGTCGCCGGCGGCGACCGCAACGTTTTCCTGCTGACGCGCGAGGTCTCCGAGCGGTCCGGCGATTTGTCGCTGAGCGTCCGTCTGGGCCGCCTGGAAGAAGATGCCGAACCGCTCGAAGACGGCTGGGTCGGCTTCCGCATCGGCATCCGCGGGTCGTTCGACGACTACCGCGACAGCGCGGTTCGGGGCGTCGGCTTGAATTGCGGCGTCACCTCCGACGGCCGGGTCTTCATCGGCTCGCTCGAAGGCGTCGAGCAGCGCCTGGACGGCATCGACTTTTCCGACCTCGAGATGACTCTCGACGCCGAGCCGAACGGCGCAACGTACCGCTTGACCTTGCGGGTAGCGGACAAGAATCGCTCCGTCGAGCACGTAGAGGAAGACGTCGACCCGCGCCTGCTGATCGGCGGCCTCGCCCTGGTCTCCAGCTCCGGCCCCGTGCCCGACTCGCCCCCCGCGAACCGGCAAATCAGCGAGACCGGCTGGGCGCTCAAGCCAGGCGCCGAGCGCAGCGGCAATCTCCGCTTCTGGTTCAGGGACTGGACCGTTTCCGGCAGCAAGGTGGATGCCGACGATAGCCGCGCCTACGGCCCCATCTTCTTCGCCATGCATACCCTCAGCCGGGGCGTGCTCAAGCTCAACGCCATGATCGCGCCCGTCGGCAACGGGCCGCGCGAGGCTGCTCTCGAAATCCGCAAAAACGGCTCCTGGGAGCGCACCGCCGAGACGACGATCGACCCCGAAGCCCGCACCGCGACCTTCCGCGTCGCCGACTGGGACGACAGCGCGGACACCCCTTACCGCGTCGTTTACGAGGGCCATGCCTGGGGAGGAACCGTGCGCAAAGACCCCGCGGACAAGCCCGAGATCACCGTCGCCGCCTTCACCGGCAACAACGACCTCGGCTTTCCGCACAACGACATCGTGCGCAACGTCAGGCATCACGACCCCGACCTGCTGGCCTTCACCGGCGACAACATCTACGAGCGCGTCGGCGAATACGGCATCGTCCGCGAGCCGACCGACGCCGCCATCCTCGACTACTTGCGCAAGTGGCACATCTTCGGCTGGGAGTACGGCGAGCTGCTCAGAGACGTTCCCACCATCGCCCTGCCCGACGACCACGACGTTTACCAAGGCAACATCTGGGGCGCCGGCGGGCGCAAGGCCGTCGGTTACGGCAAGCCGGGGCAAGACCAGGGCGGCTACACCATGGACCCGCGTTTCGTCCAGGTCGTCCAAAAAACGCAAACGGCCAACATGCCGGACCCCTTCGATCCCGCGCCGGTCGATCAGGGCATCGCCGTCTACTACGCCGACCTGCTCATCGGCGGAGTCAGCTTCGCCATCGTCGAAGACCGCAAGTGGAAAGATTCGGCAAGCGTGCTGCTGCCCGACGCCGGCATCGTCAACGGCTGGGCGCAAGACCCCCGCTACGACGCCGCCAAGCGCTCCGACAACCCCGACTTTCCCCTGCTCGGAGAGCGCCAGGAACGCTTTCTGGAGGAATGGGCTCAGGATTGGGAGGGCGCATGGATGAAAGCGGCCATCTCGCAAACCATTCTGGCCGACGTCTGCACCCTGCCCAAAGGCACGACGACCGACGCGGTCACGCCCAGGCTGCGGGTCAACGCCCCCGGCGAGTACCCGGAGAACGAATGGCCGGTGCAAGACCACGACTCGAACGGCTGGCCGCAGTCCGGACGCAACCGCGCCGTGCGCCTGTTGCGCAAGGCGTTCGCCTTCCACATTGCCGGCGATCAGCACCTGGGCAGCTCGCTGCAATACGGCGTGGAAGGTTGGAACGACGCAAGCTGGGCGATCTGCGTGCCGTCGGTGGCCAATATCTGGCCGCGGCGCTGGTTCCCGCCCATGCCGGGCCGCAACCGGAAAGAAGGAGCGCCGCGCTACACAGGCGAATATCTCGACGGCTTCGGCAACAAGATCACGGTTCACGCCGTCTCGAACCCTGAGCGGAACGGCATCGAGCCCGCCGTGCTCCACGAACGCGCCCCCGGCTACGGCATTATTAAGTTCGACCGCGAAACCCGAAAGATTCGCTTCGCCAACTGGCCCCGTTGGGTGGATGCAAGCGAGCCCGGCGCGCAGCCCTACCCCGGCTGGCCGCTCGAAATCGACCAGCTCGACAACGGATTGCCCAGCGCCTACGCGCTCCCGGAAATCGCCGGCGATGCGCCGGACCCGGTCGTTCAGGTCATCGACGAAAGCAACAACGAGGTCGTTTACACAGTGCGCATCCGGGGATCGCGATTCACGCCGAAAGTGCGCAAGCCCGGCAAGTACACGGTGAAAGTCAACGCAACCTCCCACCGCGGCCAAACCGCAAGATAGCCGGCCGGCCGGCGCCGGGATCAGTAAGCCGGCTGCGCTTGTCCACTGTTGTTCAAGATACCGCCAAGGCAGCGACAATCGAAATTACGGAAAGAATAAAGAAACCGAACGGAAGCCCCGTTTCGACAACGGACAACTTCCAATAGCGGCTCCTGTTCTTGCCTTCTTCCAGCAGTTCCCATTCGCGCTTGAAAAAAGGATAGGCCAGCTTTGCTTCCAACTCGTGCAACACGGCGAATTTCCCCGCGTTCAGTTGGCGGTAGGAACGGATGACAATATACCAAGGTGCCGAGAGCAAAGTTCCCAAAACGCCGCCGACCGCCAAAATCCCTTGGACGGGGATCGCTCCCGTCCCGTATCGCAGAAAAGCGGCAAGCAGAACCAGAACCGCCGTCAGCAGGCTGATGTAAAGCCTGTTCGCCCCTTCTCGTCTCTGGCTCACCCGGTCCACAAGATCGGCGTGTAGCTTGTAGATTTCCAACAGTTCCTCTTGTTTGTCGTCATCCATGGCTGTGCTCCTATGCTAAATTATATTCGGTGTTAACTCTCTGATTGCCGAGACGACACTTTCGGTATTCCAGCTCACAACTAGATTTGCGTGTTTCTCCACAACAGCGGATATTCTGCGGCTCCCTAACGGCCTTACAGCTATGATTGGTGTCGGAGTAATAAATTCCTTTTTTGCGATATCTATTTCTTTATTGATCCATTTACTATAAGTTGCATAAACCCCTGCCTGTACGAGAACTACATGACAAAGTCTTATTTTGTTGCAAATGACTCTATATAGCTCCCTATCTGTTCCTCCTGTATGTATAGGGTTATCTTTTGGTGCTGAATAGTTTCTGAAACGAAAGTATTTTCTACTTCTCAGTAAGTTTTCTAGCCGATCATAACTATCCGAATATGACCAGGAATGGCTAATAAACAAATTGTGGGTTTTCATACCTGCACCTCCCAGTACTCCTTCTAACACAGTCTGCACAGCATTGTCAAGTGCATTCCTGCCCTTCCAGGCCCATGCGGCACTTGATGTCATAGTTGACGATAAAGCCCAATTCCTCGTCCGTGAAACCGTAGTGTTACGCCAGCAGGCAGTCGATCTCGTCGACGATGGGCTGGCTTCGCCGGCTTCTGCTCGAACTCGTCATAGGTGACCTTTCCCGTCGTCTTATACGCGGTTCGCTTGCGCTTCGTGTGGCGCTTGAAGCTTTCCGTGAGCCAGCCGGCGCATTCCCCCAACCGTTCCTTTGTCTCCCTCTACACCCGGTCGACACCCAGGGAAAGCTCTTGATCTCCCGCCGGTTCAAGTGCAACAATCGAGCGGGACCAAAAACTACCAATATAACAGCTAGCTGTTGAGCGTCGTCGCATTGATGCGAACGGAAACGACAGTCTATAGAATACCTTCTGTCAGCTCCCACGACAGTCTTTACACCAGGACTGCTTGTGCCAAACATGCTGTCCGGGATATATGTCATCCCGCTTGCGCCATCCAAAATCGTCGATCTTGAGCAAGCGTTCACAATGAGGGCACTTCCACGCGGGAGTTTCTCCCCCTCGATTATCCTTGATGATGTCGTCCGGTTCTGTCAAAGTTACGGGCATTGTTACCTCCGGAGTTCTGGCCCTAATTGTGGCCAATGTCGTTGATTCGATATTTCGCATCGTAGTTTACCAAGTAAGAGACTTCCTCTTCTGATAGGCCGTAGTGTCCGGCAAGTATCCGGTCGATTTCATCCATTACATATTTTGACTTCCCAACAGAATAATTTACTTCTGCCTGTTCGCTGCCGTCCGCCCTCCTCCTGATCCGTACTTCGGCGTTGCGTTCAAGGTCATTGACAAGCGTGTCGGATAACCCGTGAAGCCTTTTGTCCGACAGCATCGAATCGGGAACAGGCACCATATCGATATCCGTTCGTGTTACATGATAGCAATCAGAAAAAACTAACCATAGCCAATAGTATAGAGATGAAGACAGTAAGCACAAAACTGAGTTCGCAGCCTTTTCAAGTAAAAACAATTCCTTGTATTCATTGGATAGTTTTCTTCGAATACACTTTCGAAAATACCTTCCTCCGCTATGATAGTAAATAGGATTTTTAGATTTTTTTACTCGAAGACGAGTTAGCGGACGGTATTTCAGGAGTTTACTGAGAATAGCCTGATCGGTCTCTGAGTTGATCTTTGTAATTGCCGAAAAAGGCTCATAGAATGCAGACTCAATATATGAGACTGTATCGAATAAATTCTCTCGATAGGCTTCATTCCATCGTGTATATGAAGTCGTGAGAATTCTTCCCTGATCTTTCTTTGCAATTGGCATGCCTACCAAAATAGACAAGTTCATATCCACCCCGGAAAAAAGTTTGGCAGGGCGAACGGCAAAATTACTGATATGGAGTGAAGAGCTGCCAACGAGCAGACGCATCAGCGGCAGCATGCGCGGTGTTGAAACCGCGCTGATTGGAACGATCACTCCATATCTCCGGTTTGAACCGAGAAGCTGAAGGAACCGCTCAAGACAGACTGCGTAAAGGTTTCCCGTCTTGGTAACTTTGTAGTTTCGCAGAGAGTATTGACCGGTTATTTTTGGTATTTCCACATACGGCGGATTGCCGATAATCACATCGAAGCCGCCGCCGCGCACAATGCCGTAGAACTCGACGAACCAGTGAAAGGGTTGGTGGTCGGCGCGCCATTGCGCATACGCCTTCTTGTTGCCGGTCTCGACGCCGTATTCGCCGGCCAGGTGTTGGTCCAACTCCGTCCGCAAGCCGTCCAGCCGCTTGCGCAACTCCGCCTTCGCGCCGGCGAATGCGCCCGCGTCCATGCCCTGCTCGGTCTGCATTTCGCGGAACAGGCTGAAGATGTCGTCGGCATCCTTCGCCTCCTCTTCAATGCGCTTCAACTGTTCCTTTTCCTGCGGATACAGCATCCTGTGCTGCCCGTCGCCGTCCGTCATGAAGGCTTCCCGCACCTCGTCCAACGAGGCGAAGCCCACAAGTGTGTTGCCGGCACGGACGTTGAAGTCGATGTCGGGCAGCGGCTCGACCTGTTCCGGGCGCTCCAACTGGGCGACCAGCTTCAGGAACAGCCGCAGCTTGCAGATCTCCACGGCCTCTTCCATGATGTCCACGCCGTAGAGGTTGTCGACGACGATGGATTTGAGGATGAAGTAGCGCTCGCTTGCGTGCGCGTCCACGTTCTCCAGCGCCCTGCGGAAGTCGCGCAGATACTCCGGGCGCCGGCGGCGTTGCGAGCGGTCCAGGTCGTCGAGGAACCCGCGCATGGCCTCCAGGCAGGCAAGGTAGAGCGGCTCCAGGATGTTGAGCGCGGCGAACAGGAAAGCGCCGGAACCGCACGTCGGATCGAGGATGGATATCTTGCCGAGCGCCTGCCAAAAGGCGCGGACCAACTCCGGTCCCTCGCTCTCGGCGATTGCGTCCCGGGCAAATTTCTCGATGTCCAGATTGAAGGTGATCAGGTCGTCGGTCGACGCGACTTCTCCCCCCGCGAGCTTGGCGCGGACTTCCTCGTAACAGCGGCGGCGGGCGACATGCTCGCGCCAGGTTTCGGTCGGCAGGGCGTATTCGGCCAGCGCCGGTCTGTTCCAGCCGCCGCGCCGGGATACGTCGTTCAGGCCGGCGGCGATTTCCGGAGGCAACTCTCGCTTTTGCGCAAGCCCTTCGTTTTTGTGAACGTCATAGGTAATGCCGTGGCGCATCGCCGCGTAGATATAGCGGTCCGGATCGTCCGCCAACAGCCGCCACACACCGCCGCCGGGTTTGAAGGCGATGGGGCACGCCTTGCGCGCCCGGTCGAACAGAAAGGGAACGACGGCATTGCGGCCGATGTAACCGGTGATGTCCTCCTTGGTGTAGTAGGCCCCCATCTGCTTCTGGTTGATGTACTTCTCGAAGATGTAGCCCAGCACGTCGGGATTGATCTCGTTGTCGTTGCGCAGCGGCCGGTCGTCGAGATGCCACTGGTAGGCGTCGAAAAAATCGAAAACCTTGGCGAACGCCTCGTCGGGAATCTCGACCTGCGGATTGTCCCGCTCCAGGCCGTGTTCTTCGAACAAGCCGCCGTTGAGATAGGGGACGCGCCCCAGCAGCTTCGCCAAATCGGGCGCTCGGTCGACTTCGGGCAGACCCAGCCCCTCGTGGAACAGCCGCCGCAGGAACAGCCGATAAAAGGTGTGGAAACTGCCTTTGCCGCGTTCCTTGCGCACGCGCTCCAGGCGGTTGCGCAGATAGTCGACATCGCCGTCGAGGAAGCCGCGTTTCTGGATGAAGTAGATGAACATCATCCGGTTCAACATCAGCGAGGCGTACCATTCGCGGTCGGCTGTGTCTTGGAAACCCTCGATGAACCTCAGAAAATCTCGGTGCTCCTTGCGGAAACGCTCGTAGAACCGCTTGGTGACCTTCTCCACGTCGAAGGCCGCGCGCGCCCGGCCCGTCACATCGACGATGCTCAGGTCTTCTTCTTCGTCCAGCGTGAAGGCGATGGACTCCAGCTTTTGAATCAGCGCCTCTCCAGACTGCCCCCGCCGGAAGCCGTGCGAGCGCGCCCTGTCGGGCTTGCCGGGCTCGCGCTTGACCCATTGCCAGTAATGCTCCCTCAGGTTGGGGGAGCCGTAAACGACGATGTGTTCGCGGACGGTCTTGGCGAGGGCTTTTTCGATCTTCAGCCGCGTCGGACGGTCGGGAAAAGTCTCCTCCGTCGCGGCAACGCAGCGGTAGGCGACCATGCCCCGCTTGTGGGCCACGGCTTCGAGGACGAACGCGGCGCCTGCGGCCTCGACTTGCACGTCCGCGCCGCCGCTGTCCCAGCCGAGTTCTTCGAGGAACAGCGTCCGCAGGTCGAAGCTCTCCAGAAAACCGCGAACTCTTTCCCTGTCCAGCTTCGGCATGACTCAGTTCCCTTCCCCGTCGATCAACCCCAGAGAGCAGATGATTTGCGGCTCCTGACGCTCGTCCTCCTCATGAACCACGCAGAGGCGGTCTTCGTCCCTGAGCGCGACGACCAACTCGGCAAGGGTCTCGTCGGAGACTCCGCTGCGCAACTGACGGTTCAGCGTGTCCACCGCCGTTTGACGCAGGGGATGGCGGTATATTTCGTCAATCGCGCTTCGCAGCAGCCTGGTATCGAACAATGTGCCTTTGATTTCCTGGGCGTAGTTCTTGAGCCGTTCGTAGGCGCGGAAGCGCGCGCCCGAGGGGCGTCCGAGTTGGCCGCCGACCCGTTGTTCCTCACGGGCGATGTGTTCCGCCGCCTTGCGCACGAGCTCGTGGTGCGTTTCGCCGCGCGGCAGGGCCCGCGTGTCGGGCGCGCATTCCGCGGCGCGTAGAATCTCGAACTGGCTTTCCGTCACGCTGCCGCCGTTGCCGTCCATCCAGGCCAGAGCGTCGTGCCCCTGCGCCGCGCGCATGTAAACCAGAACTCCCTCGGGCCGATTCGGCCTCGGCTCGAAGGCTTTCGCCGAGTAAACGACGGAAGGCATGTCTTCGATCTTCTTGCTCAGCGAGGGGTCCGCCGTCACGGCGTTTTTCCAGATTTGATAGGCATACGACGAGAGATCGACCTCCGCGTCGTCGTCCCCGTCGAGGATGCCGGCCCGTTCGTTATAGAGATCGAGAACGGCCCGTTGGTCCTCGTCCTCGAAAAAGGCTTCGTCGGCGCCGACGACCTCGGCGTTTTCATGGAGGCGCCGGCGGACGCGGTCCCTCAGCCGGATCAGCCGCTCGATCCCGTCGGCGGGAAGAAAAGAATAGCAGAGGATATCCCGCGCCTGCTGGCCGATGCGGTCCACGCGGCCGGCCCTCTGGATCAGGCGGATAATCGCCCAGGGCAAATCGTAATTCACCACGACGGCGCAGTCCTGCAGGTTCTGCCCTTCGCTCAGCACGTCGGTGGCGATCAGCACCCGCAGTTCTTCGCCCGGGGAGATACGCCCCTCTCTGTCGTTGCTCTTCGGACTGAACCGCCGTGCTATGGCGGTAGGATCGGCGGAATCCCCCGTGACGGCGGCCATGCTCGTCACGCCGCGGGCAGCCAACTGCTCGCTGAGGTAACGCACCGTATCCGCGAATTGCGTGAAGACAAGCACTTTCCGGTCGGGGTGTTCGTGCGTGAGCATCCGCTGCAGCGCATCGAGCTTGGCGTCGGCAGCGGCGTCCCAGCCGCCGAACCGAACCAGCAGCTTGCGCAGGGACGCGGCGTCCGCCTGCAGAGCCTTGCGCAGTTGCGCAACGAAAAGACGCGCGCGCAGCCAGCGGAACCGCCTCTTGTACTGCCCGGCGTACAGCTTGTAGACCGCGGCGGCCCGTCCGCGAAAATCTTCCTCCGTGCGCAGCGGCGCAGATGCAGGAGCGGCCGGCCGTTCGGCGCTTTCCGCGTCTTCGTCGTCGAACATACCGGCGGCGGCGCTTTCCGCGTCCTCGTCGGAGGAACCTGCATCCAGCAGATCCGCGTCGAGCGTTCCGATCGGCAGCGGCAGACCGTGCTCGATGGCGTGGAGAAAAACAAAGTTCCTGAGAACGTGCCGCTCCACCGACAGGAGAAACGCATCGCCGCTGCTTTCCAGACGCTTGAACAGATTGGTGCGGCAGAAGCCCATCAGCCGCTTGCCGGCGCGCGATAAATCGTCCAGGATTTTCGCCTCCTCCGGCGTCGGCGGCGTGCGCGGAGACAGCGCGGCATAGTTGCCCAAGCCGTAACGTGGAAGCCCCAGTCCGTTGACGGCGTTGACGACCTCGTCGGAGAAAAGCCGGGAATACTGCTTGTCCACGTCGAAGCGTACCGTTTTGGGAATGCGCGCCGGAAAGTACGACCTGCGCCCGTCTGCGAAGGTCAGATATTTGCGCCCGTTTTCGGGGTCCGTGACGGCGTAGTTGCTCTGGATGAAGCTGCGCGTGCGGCGCACGAGGTAAAGGCGCATGAGCTCGCGCCAATCGTCGGCATGATTGGATTCTTCGAACGCCGCCAGCGAGCGGAGCGGGGCCTGATGACGGCGAATGAACTCGGTCTCGCCGATTTCGCGCAACAGCCGCTCGGGCCGAATCCCCAGATCTTCGTCCTCGGGCACGAACAGCCGGAGTTGACTGGAAAGGTCCGCATACGTCTTGTTGTAAGGCGTCGCCGACAGCAGGATGCATTTGCTGTCGTTTTCCTGGATATATTCCCGGATGGCGTGGTAGCGTTTCCCCTCGCGGTTCCTCAGGTTATGACTTTCGTCGATGATGACGAGCCGATAGCGGCGCATGTCGGGCAGTTCCCCGATGACGCGGCTGATCGACAGCACCCGCGCGCGCAGGCGGTACTGCTCCCGATAGTCCTCCCACATGGAGACGAGATTTTTCGGGCAGACGATCAACGTTTCCAGGCCGTGGTCATCCTCGAACACGCGCGCCAGCGCCGTAGCCATGAGCGTCTTGCCCAAACCGACCACGTCGCCGATGATGACGCCGCCCCGCCGGTTCAGGTGATGGGCCGCGATCTTGACGGCGGCTGTCTGGAAATCGAGCAGCTTGTCGCCGAAGTCCTTCGGAATGCGGAATTCGGTCAAGCCGGCCCGCGCTTCCTGCGACAGATGGTAGGCGATCTTGATATAGATTCGGTACGGAGGAATCAACTCCTCCCGCGCCCAGCTTTCCCTGACGATGCGGGCCAACTCTTCGGAAATATCGATGCACCAGCGGTCGTTCCAACGATCCTCGAACCACGCCGCGAGTTTCCGGCAGGCGTCGTGATCCAGCACATCGACGTTCAATTCCCCTTGCTGGGACAGCCCGGACAGAGTGAGGTTGCTGCTGCCCAGATAGGCAATGCAGGGATTGACCGGGTCGGGGCGGAACAGCAGGTACAGCTTGGTATGCAGCGGATGCCTGAGAAAGAGCTTGACGACGACCTTTTTGCTTTCGATCTGCCGCGCCAGCCTGCGCAAGCCCGCCTCGTCCTCGTTGGTCGGCGCGCCGATTGTCAATTGGTCGCGGAATTCCTGGGCCAGCCTGTTTTTCAAGCGCAGCGCCGTCCGGTTGTCCAACTGCCCTGCATCGGCGGAAAGGCTTCTCGCGATGCGCAGTTCCTCGTGGGGCAGCCGCTGCATGCCGACCAGCAGGCGGCAGCAACGCCCGCCGCCGCCCGCCCACTTCTCGACATGCTCGTCGAGCGACCGCCAGCCGCGCAGGCTGAAGTAGCCCACGCAGAAGTCCGCGCGCTCGGCAACCGCCAGGGTCTCGGCCAACGCGGGAAGGAGAGACTGCTCGATGTTGTCGAAAATCCGCGGCATCGCTCGCTTGCCTTATCTTGGGATTATAGAAACGACGGAAGCGGCCGCCCGCGAAGAGCCGCTACCTTGGCGTCTCCGGGAAGTCGAGAGAAAAGGAATCAATATGCCGGCTGCGCTTGTCCGCTGTTGTTCCAGACGGCAGGGCGGACCCAATCGAAACCGCCGGCCAACCTCCGGGCAAGGTCTGATTCAGCGGCAGGATTCGGCCGCGCTCGATTTCTATTGCGGACAGCAAAGAACGAAGTGCGGCTACAGCGGCTCAAACCGCGGAGCGAGATCTGCGATCGCTGTATCGCAGTTCGGACAGCGTGCGCCGCCGCAGCGCTTCCATGGAAAACTTGTGCCATAATGCCTGCTGCCATTCCCCAGAAAATATGTGGCCGCCATTTTCCGGGACTGTACGCCTGAGCCGTCGGGCGCCCGGCCCCGGCGAACGCTTCGACCGCGGACACGGCCGGCAGTAAACTAACGCAGTCGGATGGACTTCGCCCGGCAAGTCAAGAATGCGGTCGACATCGTCGACGTGATCGGCGATTTCGTGCGCCTGAAGAAGCAGGGTTCGCAGCGTTTCGTCGGGCTGTGCCCGTTCCACACGGAAAAGACGCCGTCTTTTTCCGTCCATGCCGGCCTGCAGTTCTATAAATGCTTCGGCTGCGGGCAGAGCGGCGACGCTTTCAGCTTCCTGATGGAGCTGCAGGGGCTGACCTTTTTCGAAGCGCTGAAAACACTGGCCGACCGGCAGGGCATTGCCATGCCCCAAAGCAACGCCGGATCCGACGACGACTCCATGCTCCGCGATACGCTGCTGCGCATGCACGAAACCGCGCAGTCCTTCTTTCGCGAGCGCCTGTTCTCGAACGCCGGCGCCCGCGCCCGGGAATACCTGCGGTCGCGCGGACTTTCGAAAGAAACGGCCGAGCAGTTCGGCATCGGCTACGCGCCCGCCGGCAACGCACTGCTCGGTCTGCTGCAAAAACGGGGTTTCGCGCCGGAAAACCTGGAGGCCTCGGGCCTGATCGGCAAGGCCGAAGACCGCCCCGAACGTTACGACCGCTTCCGCGAGCGCCTGATTTTCCCCATTCACAACGAAACCGGCCGCATCATCGGCTTCGGCGGCCGCGCGCTGCAGGCCGAACGCCGGCCGAAGTATCTGAACTCGCCCGAAACCGCGATCTACAAAAAAAACACCGTGCTCTACAACCTCGGCCGGGCCCGCGCCGCCATGCGCCGGGAAGACCGCGCCGTGCTCGTCGAAGGCTACATGGATGTAATCGGCGTTTGCAAGGCGGGCGTGGAAAACGCCGTAGCAACCTGCGGCGCCGCCTTGACGCAACAACAGGTGCGCGCGCTGCGCCGGCACGTCGATACCGTAGCGGTGAATTTCGACTCCGATCAAGCCGGTCAAAACGCAGCCGAGCGGTCGATTGAGCCGTTGCTGCGCGAGGGCGTCAACGTGCTCGTGCTCGAATTGCCCGACGGCAAAGACCCCGACGATTTCTGCGCGGCCCACGGCGGCGAGGCGTACAAAAATCTGCTCGCGTGCGCGCCGCGCCACTTCATCTGGTTGACCGATCGGGCGCGGCGGCAGTTCGACACCGGCACATCCGAAGGGCGCGTCGCCGCTTTCGAGCATATGCTGCCCACGATCAATCTGCTGCCGGACGATATCCGCAGGGCGGCCACCGCGTCCGAGTTGGCCGACCGGCTCGGCATCGAGCGCAGCCTGGTTCTCGAACGCCTGCGGCGCTCCAGAGACCGGCGGGCGGGCAGCGACGGCGGCCGCACGCCTTCCGCAGTCGAAAACGCCGACGGCCTCTCGGCCGCCGAGCGCCTGCTGCTGCATCTGTTCGCCGGCTCGGCCGAGGCGCGCAGCGCTCTGCTCGCCGACGCGCTGGCGGTCGCCTCAGAGAACGGAATGCCCAGCCGGGAAGCATTGACGGCAATGTCCGCCGTTCATCAAGACGGAGAGGAGTTCCACTACTCGGCAGTGGAAGGACGGCTCAGCGAACGCGAACGCGACCGTCTTGCCCAACTCTTGTTCGACAAAGACCGCGGCCCCGCCTCGCTCGACGAAGGCAGGGGCGCGCTCGAAGCGTTGCGGCGTCAATGCTGGGAGCGGCGCTACCGCTCCGTGCGCAGCGCAATCTCCGAAGCGGAACAGTCGGGCGACCGCACCGCCGCTCTCGCCCTGCTGCGCGACAAGATCGACCTCGAACGCAAGCTCGGCATGTCGGGCCGCTGACAGCCGCGGCAAAAATCGCCGGCGTCCCAAGCCGCCATGAAGCAGAGACTTGCGGTCGAACCGGCGGCATCGGGAGTCTTGCCGCGGTCGTTTTACGCTCGAGACACGTCCGCTGTCGCCCGCGCTCTGCTGGGAAAAATCGTTGTCCACCGCCTCGGCGGAGAAAGACTGGCGGGGCGCATCGTCGAAACGGAAGCCTACCTCGGCAGCGGCGACCGGGCGGCGCACAGCTTCGCCGGACTCACCGACCGCACGCGCATTCTCTTCGGCCCGCCGGGCCGCGCCTACGTGTACCTGGTCTACGGCATGCATCACTGCCTCAACTTCGTCGCCGAACGCGACGGCGTTCCCGGCTGCGTGCTCATTCGGGCGCTCGAGCCGCTGCGGGGCGTCGCGGCCATGCGCGCGCGCCGTCCGAACGTTCGTCGCGACTGCGATCTCGCCAACGGCCCGGGAAAGTTGACGCTGGCCTTGGGAATCGACAAGCGCCACTACGGCGCCGACCTGACCTCGGGGCCGCTCACCGTCCATGCAGCCCCCGCGGCGCCGCCGCCGCAAATCCGGGTCACGCCGCGCGTCGGCATCGCCAAGTCGAAAGACCTTCCTCTTCGCTTCCTGATCGCCGATAATAAAGCCGTCAGCAGAAGCTGAACGGAGGTTTGGCCGCGCGCACCATCTTCCATCTGGACATGGATGCTTTCTTCGTGTCCGTCGAAGAGCTCGCCGATCCTGCGCTGAAAGGAAAGCCCGTCGTGGTCGGCGGCAAAGCGCACGAGCGGGGCGTGGTCTCGGCGGCCTCGTACGCCGTGCGCAAGTTCGGGGTTCACTCGGCAATGCCCCTGCGCGAGGCATACCGCCTCTGCCCCCAGGCGATTTTCATTGAAGGCAGCCCGGGGAAATACCGCGAGTACTCCGCTCGCGTGCGAAAAATCCTGCGGCAATTTTCGCCGGCTGTCGAGATGGCTTCCATAGACGAGGCTTACCTCGATCTCACCGGCGCCGAGCGCCTTCTCGGGCCGCCGCTCAAAGCCGCCCACGATCTGCACGAAGCCGTCCGCGCCGCAACCGGCCTGCCCTGTTCTCTCGGCATCGGCGCCTCCAGGCTGGCCGCGAAAATCGGCTCCGGCCTGGCCAAGCCCAACGGCATCCTGCGCATCGTGCCCGGCGCGGAACAGGCATTTCTCGCCCCTCTCGACATCGCAGCGATTCCCGGCGTCGGCAAGACGATGCAGCGCCACCTGCGCCGGCTGGGCATCCGCAAAATCGGACAGATCGCCCGGCAGGACGACGGTTTTCTCGAAGACCGTTTCGGCAAGGCCGGAGCGGCGCTTGCCGGCAAGGCCCGCGGAGAAGACTCGGGCGCTTGGTTCAGCGCGCCGTTCGTCGGCCGCGAGGCGCCCAAATCCGTCAGCCACGAAACGACATTCGGCGAAGACACGGTCGACAGCGCGCTCCTCGACGCCACCCTCGCCAAGCTGGTTCAACTCACCGCGCGGCGCCTGCGCGAGCACCGGCTCTTCGGACGCACGGTGCAACTCAAGATTCGCTACGGCGACTTCACCACCATCACCAGAGCGCGCACCCTCGACGCGCCCACCAGTCTGGATTCGATCATCCTGCAGGCAATCCGGGAGTTGTTCCGCAAAAACCGGCAGCGTGGACGGCCCATCCGCCTGCTCGGCGTGCAAATCGGAT
Source organism: Bryobacterales bacterium (assembly GCA_965214655.1). Classification (GTDB taxonomy): domain Bacteria; phylum Acidobacteriota; class Terriglobia; order Bryobacterales; family UBA6623; genus CATQHP01. The sequence goes on from OZ243965.1 coordinate 140,827, forward strand.
CGCTGGCGGAGATCGAAGGCCAGCTTTCGCTGCTCGACAAGGAGCAACGGCAGAAATGGAGCCGCGCTCTCCAGGCGGCCGACGCGCTCCGCGACCGCTTCGGCGAGTCCGCGGTCGGCCTGGCCGCGGCGCTGCGCCACGGCCGGCGCGAAAGAGTCCACGAAAACCCCGCCGGCTTGGCGGGCAAGAAAGACCTCGAAGAATCCGCAACAACTCCGAACCGGAGCTAGTTCTTGGCCCCTCAACCAGGCCGGAAGGGGAGCACGTCCTCGCCCGGACGGAACGGCGGGGCCGCGGCGAGCTTCTTGGCGATCTGTTCGACGTCGCTCTTCGACCAACTCTCCATCTTGTAGGCGATGCGGCCGTCCGACTCGATCAGAAACGCCGTCGGCACATGCGTGATCCCGTAGGCGTTCGATACCGGATATTGCTCATCCTCCGCGTCGAACAATTCGGGCGCTTCGAAGCGGAACTCCGCATTGAACCGCTCGGTGTCCGCGGGCGTGTCCTGCGAAATCGCGAACATCTTGGCGGACGAACCCTCGAGTTGCCGGGCCAGCCGGTCCAGAAAGGGCATGGCGTATTGGCACGTCGGACAGGAAATCTTGAAGAAAGTCAGCAGCACCTGTCCGTCTTTCAATTCATCGGCTAGACGCACCCGCTTGCCGTCCGCCGCGGGAAGCGTAAAATCGGGAGCCTGAGAGTTTTCGGGTAAAGCAGCCATCTCTCCCATGATAAACCCTGCGGGTCGGGAATTCTCCTAAACTGAGAGTTCCATGTCCAAGACCGTGGGATTGGCGATCGTGTTCGTTCTGGGCGTGGCGTGCCTGCTGGTTTACCTGTCTCTCGGACTGGCGCAGTTCACCTGCGAGGTCTGCATGGAATACAACGGGCGGACGAACTGCGCCACGGCCTCCGGGACGACGAAGGACGAGGCCGTACGCACCGCTACGGACACGGCCTGCGCCACGATTTCGGCCGGCATGACCGAGAGCATCCAGTGCGGCAATACCCCGCCCGTCAGCGTGACCTGGATCGAGCGCTGAGCGGCCGGCGCCGCGTGTCTCCGGAGCGGTAGCGGCGCCAGCAGAAAGATAGAGCCGTCACTGAAGCAACGCCGAGCGCCGCGGCCCAGTCCGCGCCGGAGCCCCATGCGGGCGCGGCGCCCTTTCCCTGAACCGTCCCCGCGCCGTTCGCGGCAGCGCTCAAGGGCACGAGCAAAACCGCCGTCAGGTGGCTCCAGGCGGCCAAGCGAGACACTGCGCCGTCGCGTCGAATTTTTCCGAATCCGGCGCTGAGCGCCGCGGTGAGCAACAGATAGCCGGCGGCGACGGCGCAGCCCGCTTCAAGTCCTCCCAGCGCATTCGTCCGCTCCAGCACTGCCCGAGCGAGCAGGACAAGACCGACCGCGAAGACCGGCGAAGGCAACATCTCCGCCAAGCCGCCGGCCGCCGCCTTCCCCGCCCGCCGCAAGCTCCGAAAGGCCAATGCCGCATGGAGCGCGAGACCGCCCGCCCAAAACGCCGGGTGCGCCAGCCACGCCTCGACCTCGGCGGCGGACAAGGCCGCGCCCAAGCCGCCGGCGGCGAGGCCCGCAAGCAGCGTGACGGCAGCGAACGCATACCCCAGCCGCGGCGGCCGCGCTCCGACTATCCACGCGTCGCGCGCCGCGAACACGGCGACCGCCCCGACAAACAACCAACTGCGCTCCATCCCCTACCGCTTAAGCTATCAGCTTCAGCAAACCGGAACGCTACAATGGTGCGTTCCATGAGCATACGCATCGGCATCGTCGGAGGCAGCGGCCTCTACAAGATGGACGCTCTCGAAGACCGGCGCGAAATCACGGTCGAAACGCCTTGGGGCGCCCCCTCCGACGCCTACATCACGGGCAGGATCGCCGGGCGCGAAGTCGCCTTTCTGGCAAGGCACGGGCGCGGCCACCGCATCATGCCGTCGAATCTGAACTTCCGCGCGAACATCTACGGGATGAAAAAGCTGGGCGTCGAATACATCCTGTCGTTCAGCGCGGTCGGCTCTCTCCAGGAACGCCTGGAGCCGATTCACTTCGTCATCCCCGATCAGTTTTTCGACCGCACGCGCGGGCGCGCCTCGACGTTCTTCGACGAAGACGTCGTCGCCCACGTCGCTTTCGCCGATCCGCTTTGCCCGATCTTGTCCGCAGTCGCTGAAAACGCCTGCGCGGCGGCCGGAGTGACCGTGCACCGCGGGGGCACGTACTGTTGCATGGAAGGCCCGGCGTTTTCCACCAAAGCCGAGTCGCGCCTCTACCGCAGTTGGGGCTTCGACGTCATCGGCATGACCAACCTGCAAGAAGCCAAGCTCGCCCGCGAAGCCGAAATGTCGTACGCGACGATCGCCATGGTGACCGACTACGACTGCTGGCATCCAGAGCACGACGCTGTAACGGCAGGCGCCGTTCTCGAATATCTGGCTAAAAACTCCGAGAACGCGCAAAAAGTCGCGGTCGAAGCGGTCAAGCGCATTCCCGATGCCCCGAGCCCGTACGCCTCGGCGCTGCGTCATGCGATCCTGACCGACCACGCGAAAATTTCCGACGCGGCCAAACGGAAGTACGACTTGCTGATCGGCAAGTATCTTTGAGGCTTTCCATCCGAGAAAATCCATGTCTCTTCTGGTAGTGGGCTCCGTCGCCTACGACGGCATCGAAACCCCGCACGGCAAGGTGGAGCGCATGCTCGGCGGCGCCGCAACCTACATCGCCTTGTCCGCCGGCTATTTTTCGCCGGTGAAGCTGGTCGGCATTGTCGGCAGCGACTTCGCCGCCGAAGACGAGGCCGTGCTCCACGATCACGGCGTCGATCTCGATGGTCTCGAAAAAGCCGCAGGCAAAACCTTTTTTTGGCGAGGGGTCTACTCCAACGACATGAACGTCCGCGAAACGATCGCTACGGAACTGAACGTTTTCGCGGACTTCAACCCGCAATTGCCGGACTCCTACCGCGAAACGCCGTACATCATGCTGGGCAACATCCACCCTTCTTTGCAGGCCCGGGTGCGGAGCCAAGCCGCTGCTCCGCGTTTCGTAGGCGGCGACACGATGAATTTCTGGATCGCAGGCGAGCCGCGGGAGCTCGCCAAAGCAATTCGCGGCTGGAACTTCATCCTGATCAACGACATGGAAGCCCGCCAGCTTTCCGGCCATTACAATTTGCGCGCCGCCGCGCGGACAATCCGCGAAATGGGCCCGCAAACCGTGGTGATCAAGCGCGGCGAGTACGGCGCGGCGCTGTTCCACGACGGCCGGCGCTTCATCGCTCCGGGCTACTTGCTCGAAGAAGTCTTCGACCCCACCGGAGCGGGCGATTCGTTCGCCGGAGGATTCATGGGCTACCTCGCCGAGCAAGGCGTCATAGCCGGCGGCGCGGACATTGAAGCGCATCTGCGCCGGGCGATGATCTACGGCTCGGTCATGGGCAGCTTCTGCTGCGAGCAGTTCGGCATCGGCCGCCTGCGCACGTTGACGCGCGGGCAAATCGATGAGCGCTTCGAGGAATTCCGCCGCTTCACCGAGTTTTAGCTTGCCCCGATGCTATACTCCGGCATCCATGTCCCGGCCGTTTTATTTCGAGATTCTGTCCGCCGAGCCGGAGAAGACGATCGCCTTCTACAAGAGCGTCTTCGGTTGGCGGTTCAACGAACAAGGCCCGCAAGCCTACTGGCCGGCCGAAACCGGCCCCGCCGACCGCCCCGGCATAAACGGCGCCGTCATGGGCAACCATTTCGACCAGAGGGTCGTCCATACCATCCAGGCGGACTCGCTCGAGGATGCCCTGGCGAAAGTCGAGGCCGGCGGCGGCAAGAAAATTCACGGGCCGACGCAGATTCCGGGCGTCGGCCTGCATGCTTACTGTGCGGACCCGTTGGGAACGATTTTCGGCGTCCTGCAACCGGCTGCCCCGGCCGGCTCATGAGAGCTCTGACACAGGCGCCCGCCCGCTGTCGAAGCGGGCCGGCGGCGTCCGCATCGCGCCAGCGTTGGCGGCGCTGCTCATTGCAGCGTCCTCCGATGCCGCCGCGGACACGAAGCAGGCCGGCAACGCAGCCCCCGTCACTTTCTCCAAAGGCATTCGCGCGCGTATCGAAAATGGGAAGCTGCGGCCGGCCAAGCTGGTCTTCGCCGACCGCGCCGTGACCGTCGAGCAAGGCTCGATCCCACCGCTGCGATTTGCATACAGCGACCTTCAGGTGCGCCGCGGACGGCACTACCGCGGCGGCCCTCTGTTCGAGCCGCGCTTGATTCTGGAAATACTCCTCGGCAGCCCGTCGATTGTCATGAGCAGCGCGGGTGCGGCAGTGGCCGCAGTTGGCGGCGCAATCGCGGGAACCACCGGAACGATGTTGATCGTTCGCCTGATCAACCGCAATCGGGGCTACTGGTTGGAACTGCACACGCACCGACCCAATCGGAGCGCATATCTACGCCTCCCGCGCAAGCAGCAACTCCGCCAAGCGCTCTCCGCAGAGCTCGCGCGGAGAATTCCGAAAGAATTGATCGTGAGACCGCCGGACGCCGCGCCAAACCCTCAGGGTCGATACGTCCCGGCGGAAGGCGACCTTGCCCCCGACTTCATGCTCGAAGACATGGACGGGACATCGTGGAGACTGTCAGAGTTGCAAGGCAAAGTCGTGTTGCTGAACTTTTGGGCGACGTGGTGCGGGCCGTGCCGGGAGGAAATGCCGCACCTGGAGAATCTTCACCGCAGGTTTGCGGAACAGGGTCTGGTCGTGCTCGGCGTCAACGACGAGACTGCGGATCGAGCGCGGCAATTCCTTGAAGAAACCGGAATCACGTTCCCCAACCTGCATAGCGCGGACGGGCAGGAATTCCGGCTGTACGCCATCGACGCCATCCCCACCAGCCTGATCGTCGACCGCAGCGGACGGATTCGCAAAAGGTTCTCGGGTTTTCCGGGAGAACGGTTTCTCGCCAAGGACATCAAGGAAGCTCTCGCCGCGGCAAAACCCAAGTAAGATCGGCATCGCGTCAAGCTCCGCTGTTGCCCCGCCGGCCGGGAATGGCGTAACTTGGACAGAGCCGAGAGGAGATTCCAACCCCCAATGAACTTGCAAACGGCCCTCTGCCTGCCGCCTTTGCTATGCGCCGCGACCGCATGCTCGCCGCCGCCTGTCGAAGAAGCGTCCCGGCGTCCGAATTTCATCATCATCTTCGCTGACGATCAGGGTTACGGCGACCTCGGCGTTTTCGGCGCGATGGATTTCAAGACGCCGCGCATCGATCGAATGGCCCGTGAGGGCATGATTTTTACTGACTTCTACGCCCAACCCGTCTGCGGGCCTTCCCGCACCGCGCTCCTGACCGGCAGCTACCCCATTCGCGTGGGCGAGTACGGCAACGAAAAAAACAGTTTCCCCTATGTTCATGAACAGGAGATTCTGCTGCCCAAGGTCCTGCAGCAGGCCGGCTACGCCACCGGCATGATCGGCAAAGTGGACATCACGCAGCGCAGGCGCGGCTTCAGGCCGGAATTGAATCCGGTGCGGCGCGGCTTCGACTTCTGGTTCGGCGTGGTCGGCGCCAACGACGACGGCAAGGTCCACTGGGTTCACCGCAACGAAGAAAAGATCGAAGAGTCGGCGGGCGTCGACGACCTGACGAGGCGCTATACGGACGAAGCCCTCGCCTTCATCCGCCGCAACAAAGACCGGCCTTTCTTTCTCTACGTCGCGCACACCATGGCGCACGTCGTTCTCGGCGTCACCGAGCCGTTCCGGGGCCGCTCCGAACGCGGCCTCTACGGAGACGTGATCGAAGAGCTCGACGCCTCCGCCGGGGAGATCGTCGATCTTCTTCGCGAGCTGGAGATCGACCGAAACACGATCGTGGCGTATACCTCGGACAACGGGCCGTGGAGCAACCATTCGCTGCCCCAATACACCGCGGCGATCACCGAGCACGCGGGGTCGGCGGGGCCGCTGCGCGGCGCGAAGGGAACCACGTGGGAAGGCGGCATCCGCGTCCCCTGCGTGATGTGGGGGCCCGGACATATCCCCGCCGGCGCGCGCACCGCGGAGATCGCTTCGACGATGGATCTCTTGCCCACGTTCCTCGCCATGGCCGGCGCCGAGCCGCCCGCCGACCGCACTCTGGACGGACGCGACATCTCCGCGCTCATGTTGGGCAAGCCCGGCGCAAAGAGTCCGCACGAAGCGTTCTATTACTATCGGGAAACTCATCTGGACGCCGTCCGCAGCGGCCCCTGGAAGCTCGTTTTCCCGCGTCCGGGACGCAACGAATCCGAATGGCTGCTCTCGCGCGGCGGCGCGTTTCTGGGCGAGTTGCTCGAACCCGTCACGGAACTCGAGCTCTACAATCTCGAGACGGACATCGGCGAGCGGAACAACGCGGCGGCGCAGAATCCCGAAATTGTGGAGCGACTGACCGCGCTGGCGGACAAGGCCCGCGCGGAACTCGGCGACTACGACCGCATCGGCAGCGGGGTGCGCTTCTTCGAAGACGGCCCCAGATGGCCGCGCCGCCGACAGTGGATGAAGCAATAGCCCCTGCGTTTTCCCCTCGATCCCTCAAAAAAACGGGCCGCGCCGGTAAGCGGCGGCCCGTTTTCGGGAAGAAAAAGCCGGCTACGCGCCGATGCGGAAAGGCGCCCTCGTCCGGGTCACCGCGACTACCGCCGGCCGGTTCGGCGCCCTGCCGTCGGGAAAGGCGGAAACCGGCTCCTGACGGGTCCCGCCCTCTCCGGGATGCTGCACGGATGTGGATGTCCAATCTCCGCGGCTGGCCGTTGGTGACGATCAGCGGCATGCCCCCGCCCGGTCGGGATGGAAGCTGCGCGCGGATACACTGGATGATGGCCCGCAACTTCATCGCCGCGGCGGCGTTGCCGGCGATCCTCTGGGCGGTTCCGGCGTTCGCGGCCGAACCGGCGGCGGGCCTTCCAATCCGCGAAATCCGCATACACGGCCTGCGCTACACGCGCGAGGCTCTCGTGCGCAATCAACCCACTTCTCGAGTCGGCGAGCCGTACAGCAGGGAAACGGCCGCGCGCGACCATGAGCGGCTCGACCGGCTGGCGGTATTCAGCAGCATCGCAATCGAACCCGAGGCGGCCGGCGGCGCAGTCGTCGTCCACGTCCGCGTGACGGAAACCTCCCGCTGGGCGCTGGTCCCCACGCTTTCGGCTGTCGGAGAAAACGGCATCTCGATAGGGGCCGGCATAAAAACGGCCGGCGCGCTCGGACGCGCGATTTCCGCTTCCCTCAACACGCGCTTCGGCGGCCAGCAAAAACTCGGGTTTCTCCTGGACTCGCCTTGGGGATTGCGCGACAAAACCTGGTTCGGCGGAGAGATCAATGCCCTCAGCAGGACAAACGAGCTGGACCGCTTCCCGGAAAAAGCCCTGGAAGGCGAAGCGCGGGGCGGGTTCCAATTCGGCCCAAGCCTTCGACTGGGAGGGAGGTTCGAATTTCTGACGGTCCGCTCAGGTCTCCCCGAGGCCACGCTTTCCGGCAAGCGGACCGAGTCGACGCCGGGCCTGGGGTTGATCGCGGCCTACGACACGCGCGATCTGTGGTCGGATACGCACCGCGGCTGGCAGAACGTTCTGACGTTCACGCGCTACGGCGGCTTTCTCGGCGGCCCCGGCGACTTCAGCAAAACGATGGTGGACATCCGGCGCTACCAGCCGCTGGCGAAAAAGCACACGTTGGCCGTGTTTTCGTTTTCGACGTTCCAGAGCGGCGAAGTCGGCGTCGATATTCCTGTTTACCGCGATTTTCACCTGGGCGGCACGAACAGTATCCGCGGCTGGTCGGATCTGAACGCGCGCGCGGGCAAGAACCAGCTCATCAATACGGTCGAGTACCGTTACGACCTGGTAAAACCGAAGCCGTTTCGGATATTCGGCGCGAACCTCTACACCGGGCTGAAGCTCGCGGTATTCGGCGACATCGGCGCCGTATGGAACGAGAGCGCCCAATTCAGCCGGAATTTCATCGGCGGCGTCGGCGTCGGGCTACGCCTGATCGTGCCTTTCATTCAGATGATCCGCGTCGATCTGGCATTTGGCGAAAGAGGAGAAGGGCTCATTCCTCACTTCGGCCTCCGGGAAAAAGCGTTTCATCACCCGAGGCGGGTGCGGTAGGCCGCGGCCGATACGGCAACAGCGCGCAGCGCGAACGCGGCGCAATCGCACAACCTGCAAAAATCAAGGCGGCGGGGCGTAGCGCAGCATGGCAGCGCGCTTGCCTCGAGGGCAAGAGGTCCCGAGTTCAAATCTTGGCTCCCCGACCGTTTCCTTTCAGCGGCCCAAACGGAAATTTCACGGGTTGTTTTGCCCTGACTCATGGCATACGGAGGGCGGTTTCAAGTGGAACGCAAACAGCGATTTGCAGCCATGCATATGGCCGCGTTCATGGCGTAAAACGTCTTGTATCAATTGTGTTTTGTGCTATGAATGATGATTGGAAATTTCGGATATCGAGCGCGTCCCCAACCGCAACTCGCCGCCCGCCATCCTCTTGCGCGAGTCCTGCCGCGAGCCCGGGCCGGTCAAAAAGCGCACCCTCGCCAAGCTCTCCAAACTGCCCGCCGGGGCCATCGAGACCCTGCGCCGCGTCCTGCCGCGGGAAGCGGCTGCTCAAAGCATTTCGATTGCATGACAAGGCCGCTGCATGCTCTCGCCGGTCGGGATGGAAGCCGCGCACGGATACACTGGTTGATGGCCCGCAACTTCATCGCCGCGGCGGCGTTGCTCGCGATCCTCCGGGCGGTTCCAGCGTTTGCGGCCGAACCGGCGCAGGGCCTTGCCATCCGCGAAATCCGCATACACGGCCTGCGCTACACGCGCGAGGCGCTGGTGCGCAACCAGCTCACTTCTCGAGTCGGGGAGCCCTACAGCAGGGAAGCGATCGCGCGTGACCGCGAACGGCTCGACCGGCTGGCGGTGTTCAGCAGCATCGCAATCCAGCCCGAGGCGGCCGGCGGCGCAGTCGTCATCCATATCCACGTCGCCGAAACCGCCCGCTGGATGCCCTTCCCCGCGTTTTCCGTTGTCGAGGAAAACGGCGTCTCGGCGGGTGCCGGAATGAAAACCGCCGGCATACTCGGACGCGCGATTTCCGTTTCCTTCGACGCGCGCTTCGGCGGCCAGCAGGAACTCGAGTTTCTCCTGGACTCGCCTTGGGGGCTGCGCGACAAAACATGGTTCGGCGGAGAGATTCATGCCCGCAGTAGAACGAACGAATTGGACCACTTTCCGGAAGACGCTCTGGAAGGCGAAGCGCGGGGCGGCTTCCAGTTCGGTCCCAGCTTGCGGCTGGGAGGGCGGTTTGAGTTTCTGACGGTTCGGGCGGACGGCCCCGAGGCAACGCTTTCCGACAAACGCAGCGAATCGACGCCGGGCGTCGGCTTGATCGCGGCCTACGACACGCGCGATCTCTGGTCGGACACGCACCGCGGCTGGCAGAACGTCCTGACGTTCACGCGCTACGGCGGCTTTCTCGGCGGCCCCGGCAACTTCAGCAAAACGGTGGCGGACATCCGGCGCTACCAGCCGCTGGCGAAGAAGCATACGCTGGCCGTATTTTCGTTTTCGACGTTCCAGAGCGGCGAGGTCGGCGTCGATATTCCCATTTACCGCGATTTTCACCTGGGCGGCACGAACAGCATCCGCGGCTGGTCAGACCTGAGCGCGCGCGTGGGCAAGAACCAACTCATCAACACGGTCGAGTACCGCTACGACCTGGTGAAACCCAAGCCGTTTCGGATATTCGGATCGAATCTCTACGCCGGGCTGAAGTTTGCGGCATTCGCAGATATCGGCGCCGCCTGGGACGAAGGCAGTCAATTCAGCAGAAATTTCATCGGCGGCGTCGGCGTCGGGTTGCGCTTGATCGTGCCCTTCATTCAGATGATCCGCATCGACCTGGCATTCGGCCAAAGCGGGCAGGGACTCGTTCCTCACTTCGGCATCCGGGAAAAGGCTTTCTACCACCCGCGCCGCGTGCGCTAGCAGTCCGCGGGGAAAGTAGCGTGGGCGGCGCGACGGGCTCCTGCGGTCGCTCGGCGAGGAGATGAGGAGGGAGGCGATCCGGGAGATCGTCCCCGACGAAGGACGAAGCCGACGGCCACAAATGCCCGTCGCCCAAAGGGTTACGCGCCCTGAACTGCCGGCCCGGTAGCATACGCCCTGTCAAGTCGCTCGATCGCCCACACGATACTGCATTGGCCCCGGGCGCGTAACGGCACCTGCGTGACTTTTGCCGCGGGCTGCTAAGATCAAAGAAGTCGGGGCGTAGCGCAGCTTGGTAGCGCGCTTGCTTCGGGAGCAAGAGGTCCCGAGTTCAAATCTCGGCGCCCCGACCATTTCCCTGCAACAGCGGCGGTCAGAAATCCCGGAAGGGTCCGCGCGGCTCCGCTGCTTCCATTTCCCGCACCCAGTTGCCGTAGCGCCGGCGCACCCTGTCGAGAACATCCGGGCGCTCCGGCGAGAGATCGCGGCTCTCGCCGATATCTGCTTCGAGATCGAAAAGTCCTCCGGCGCCATCGTCCATCGCCACCCATTTCCACTTGCCGACCCGCGCGCCGATGCGGTTCTTGCGCTGCCAGAACATCTCCTGCCGCGGCGACGCGGCTTCGCCGCGAAGCGCCGGCCACCAGTCGAATCCATCGAGCGCGACGCCGGCGGGAAGCTCGGCGCCGGCCGCCGCGGCCAGACTCGGAAAGACTTCCAGACTGGTCAGGAATGCGTCGTTGACGACCCCCGCGGGCACTCCTCCGTTGGGCCAGCGGATCAGGAAGGGAACGCGAATGCCGCCCTCCCAGGTATCCCCCTTCCTGCCGCGCAGCGGGGCATTCGCCGCGCCGCCTCCGCCGCCGTTATCCGCGAAAAAAATCACCATCGTGTCATCGAGAATGCCCTTCCCTTCCAGCAGATCAAGCATTTTGCCGATGGAGGCGTCCATCGCCGTCACCGCCGCGCGGTAATCGCGCCGCCGCGCTTGCGGAGTCGCCGCCTTGGCGGGCGCCGCGTAGCGGTAGCGCTCGACAATCCGGTACTCCGGCTCGACCGGCGGGTACATCCGCTTGAATTCCTCCGGCGCCTGCACGGACGAGCGGATTTGCGGATCGAGGCTCGACGAACCGTGCGGCGCATTGAACGGAACGTAAAGGAAAAACGGCTCTTTGCCGGCATATCGTTCGAGGAACCGCAACGCCTCCCGCTCGAACAGGTACGTGCAGTAAACGCCCTCGTCTTCCTGGGTTTTTTCAAGGTTGCGGTACATGCTCGGCACGCCGTAGCGCCGGTGCGTGTAGTAGTCGATGCCCGTGTTGACGAAGCCGTAGAAATCGTCGAAACCGCGCGCCGTCGGGAGATAGCGTCGCAACGAGCCGAGATCCCACTTGCCGTAGATGCCGCTCTTGTAACCTGCCGAGCGCAGCATTTGGGGGATGATGACTTCCCGCGTGTCCATTCCGCCGATGCGCTCGAAGGAAACCGCGTATTCTTCGGGGCGGTATTCGTAGCCGTAATCCGGCGCCTCGTTGCGGATCATGTCGTAGACGCCGTTCCGCTGCGGATAGCGGCCCGTGAGCAATGCGGCCCGGGAGGGAGTGCATGCCGGCCAGGACACGTAAAAATCCGTGAGCCTCGTTCCTTCGTTGGCAAGGCGGTCGAGCGCGGGGGTGAGAATGCCGTTGCCGAGAACGCCGAGGTCGTTGTAGCCCTGGTCGTCGGAAACGATCAGCAAAATGTCTGGCCGCGCCCCGCTGCGGGCGGGCGGCCGCAAAGCTTCGCGCGGAGCGCAAGCCCCGACAGACAAGAGCATCCCCAGAAAAGCAAACAGACGCCGCATCGTCACGCGCTCGAAACCCGCCTGACGCTATCGTACAGCCTTTCGCCGGCGCGGGCCGGATGCGGCCGGGGAATGCATCCGCTTTAGCCGATGGACAGGGGCATCTTCGCGAACCCGCGGAAATTCGGAGTGCGCACGCGCTCGGCCCGGCCCGTATCGACTTCCCAGCACTCGGCTCGGGACAGCAGCTCGGCAAAGAGCAGTTGCGCCATCGCCCGGCCCAGCGCGGCGCCGACACAGAAATGAATCCCCAGGCCCAGACCCAGATGGCGCTGCGCGGGACGGCGAATATCGAACTCGTCGGGACGGTCGAAACGCCGCTCGTCGCGATTCGCCGAGCCGATATGCAGCAGGACTTGCGCTCCCGGCGGAACGATCTTCCCGTGCATCTCGACGTCGCGGGTCGGGGAGCGGACGAACCCCTGCGCCGCGGCGTCCCATCTCATGCCTTCCTCCACGAACGCCGGGATCAGCGCCGCGTTGCCGCCGACTTCCCGAAACACGGCGGGAAACCTGTCCAGCGCATGGGCGAGATTGGTGAAGAGGTTGTTGGTGGATTCGAATCCGGCGGTCAGGAAGGTCATCGTCGTCACGACGACCTGCTCCCGCGACAAGCGCTCCCCGCGTTCTTCGGCAAGCAGCATGGCGGTCATCAGATCGTCGCCCGGGTCGGCGACGCGGCGGACGGCCAATGCGCCCAGGTATTCCTGCAGGCGGCGCATGGCGACGACCTGCCGGGACGGCCGGCCGGCTCCGGCCGGCTCCCGCAAAAAGAAATCGTCCAGCCAACGGCGCAAGCGGATGAAGTCCTCATCGGGCACGCCGAACATCGCGCCCAGGATCGCGGCGTTGAAAGGCGCCGAGATGTCGGCGACGAACTCGACGCCGCCGCGTTCGCGGGCATTTTCGGCAAGGGTCCCGGCGAGCGCGCGAATCTTCGGCTTGAGCTTTTCGACGGTCTTCGGCGTGAACGCCTTGTCGACCAGACCGCGGGCGCGGGCATGAGCGGGGGGATCGCTGGTGCCCAGCGTTTTCCCGATGCGCTCCGGGATGTCGTTCAACAGATTGCCGCGCCGCTGCGACGACCAGGTCTTCCAATCCTTGAACGCCGCCGCGACGTCCCCGTAACGGGTGAGCGCCCACACGTCTTCCGTATGGGAATAGTGCGCCGGGTCGTTGTCGCGCATCCACTTGTAGGTCGGATATGGGTCGTTCTCGGCAACGATCGACAGCGGGTAGTTGAAGTCCGTGCGCTGCATCCGCGGGGCGCCATTCTAGCAATGTTCTATGCTCAGGGGTCATGCAGCAGTTCGAGCGGATCATGGTCGCCTTCGCCGATCTCGCCTGGGGGCCGTGGCTGCTCGTTCTGCTGCTCGGCGGAGGGGCGTACTTTTTCGTTTACTCGCGTTTTCTGCCGTTCCGGCATTTCAGCCACGCGCTCGACATCCTGAGGGGCAAATACGACAACCCGGACGACCGCGGCGAGATCACCCATTTCCAGGCGCTTTCGAGCGCGCTGGCGGGAACGATCGGGCTGGGCAACATCGGCGGGGTCGCAGTGGCGATCCATACCGGCGGCCCGGGCGCGGTTTTCTGGATGTGGGTCGGCGCCGCGCTGGGCATCGCCACCAAGTTCTTTACCTGCACGCCGGCCGTGATGTACCGCGGGCCGGACAGCCGCGGCGAAGTGCAGGGCGGGCCGATGTATACCATAATGAACGGCCTCGGCGCCCGCTGGAAGCCTTTGGCGGTCCTGTTCTCGTTCTGCGCCCTGTTCGGACCGCTGCCGCTGTTCCAGATGAACCAGCTCGCGCAGATCGTCCGCGACGTGGCGCTGATTCCCAACGGCTGGGCGGGCGGAGCGGACGCATCGTGGCGGGTGAACTTCGCGCTCGGCGCTGCGGTGGCCGCGGTCGTTGCGACGGTTACGATCGGGGGCATTCGGCGCATCGGCATGGTCGCCTCGCGCATCGTGCCGGTGATGGTGGTTCTGTACGTCGCGGCGGCGGGCTATATTCTGGCGGCGCACTTCGCGGAGATTCCGTCGTACCTTGCCCTGATCGTCAGCGATGCGTTCCGCGGCGAAGCGGTCGCCGGAGGAGCAGTGGGCAGCGTCATCGTCACGGGCATCCGCCGGTCGGCCTTTTCCAACGAGGCCGGCATCGGCACCGAGGCGCTGGCTCACGGGGCGGCGAAAACGAACGAGCCCGTGCGCGAAGGGCTGGTGGCGATGCTCGGTCCGATGATCGACACCCTGATCGTCTGCACGGCGACGGCGATGATTATCCTCAGCTCCGACGCCTGGCGCACCTCCGACGCCAACGGAGTTACCCTCACGGCGCAGGCGTTCGACGAAACCCTGCCCGTGATCGGGCCGTACATCCTGGCCTTGTGCGTTTTGTTCTTTGCCGTGAGCACTATGTTTTCGTTCACCTACTATGGGGAGAAGGCGCTGGGTTTCCTGATCGGCGCCGAATGGAAGCACCTCTACCGGTACTTTTACATCGCGGCGATCGTCTTCGGCGCCGTGACGACGATCGACGCCGTGATCAACCTGACCGACGGCATGTATGCGCTGATGGCCATCCCCACGATGACCTCCAGCCTGCTGCTGTCTCCGAAGATCATGGCCGAGGCGCGGCGGTATTTTGCAACCCTCGAGCGATGACCGCCGGCGCGCCCCCAGCTCCGTGACGTAACCTGTGGAAACATGCGTCCGGCTGCAAAATCGGTTTTGTTGGCGGCGGTCTGCTGCGCGGCTGCGCCGGGCGCGCAGTTGACGGCCGCGGCGGAAGAAGATTTCAGGCGCTACATCGAAGAGGTCGAGGCCGGTTTCACCGCCCGGATCGACGGGCGCCGCCCGTTCCTGTGGGTTGACGAAAACGACGCGCGGGAAGCCGCGGTCCGCCAACAGGGGATCGTCGTCGAACCGTCTTCGGGCAAAAAGGGCAAGAGCGTGCGCAAGGGCTTGATCCACGACTGGACGGCCGCGGCGTTCCTGCCGGACGCTACGGTAACCCGGGTCGTCGCGGTGGTGACCGACTACGACAATCACGTGGAAACCTACAAGCCGGAGGTGACGGACTCCAAGCTGCTCCAACGCGACGGCGCGGATTACCACGTGTTCTTGCGGCTCAAAAAAAAGAAGGTGCTCACCGCCGTGCTCGATACCGAGCACCGCGCCGAATACAAACCCCTCGACGATTTGCGCTGGTTCGGCATCTCGCGCAGCGTTCGCATTCAAGAGGTCCGCGGCGCGGGAAGCCCGCGGGAGTCGCTCAAGCCGGTCGGACAGGATAACGGGTTCCTCTGGAAACTGAACGTCTATTGGCGGTTCGCGCAAGTCTCCGGAGGCGCGGTCGCCGAGTGCCGCGCCGTGTCTCTGACACGTGACGTGCCCTTCGGGCTGGGCTGGGTGATTCGTCCGATCGTGCAGTCGCTGCCGAGAGAATCGTTGGAGAACACGCTGCGCGCGACGCGGCGCGCCGTGGTCGAGCAGGAGAGCGGCGGCGCGGCGGGCGCTACCATAAAAACAGCGCAATGACTGCGACCGATTCTCCCCGCCCGGTCGAGATCGACCGGCACGGCGACCACGACGTCCGCATCCGCTGGAACACGGGCGAGCAAGCCGTCTATCCGGCCCGCTTCCTGCGCGGAGAATGCCCCTGCGCAAGCTGCGTGGACGAGTTGACCGGAAAGCGCATCGTGACCGAGAGCCTGCTGCCGATCCTGGTTTACCCCAAGTCGATCGAGCCGGTCGGGCGCTATGCGATTCAGATCTTCTGGAGCGACGGCCACTCGACGGGCATCTACACCTGGGAACGGCTTTATGAGCTTCTCCGCAAGATTCCGCAGCCGCCGCCCAAAAAACCGACGGTTCAGTAGCGTAGGGCATGAAGAAGCCGAAATTCCGTCGCAACAACCCGAAGGTCCGCAGGGTTCAACCTCCTCCCCCAGACATCGACTTGGCGAGCGTGGCGGAATCCAGCCGCTATGTTGGAAGCCCCTACCACAAAGACACTCCGAACTTCACCGGGATATCCCCCGTTCGGAGACCGGATGCCAGCATATGCCCCCAATATCTGGCGCATCGCCACGGTCTCGTCGAGGGGTGGCTCAGGAAAGCTATAAAAAAGGGTAACGTGGGAAAAACTTGGGAACGGGGATATCCAAACTACGTCTGGTACCGTGAAGGCAAGACCGTTTACGAAGCTCGGCAAGGGTCTCCAGGATCAGGTGAATACCACGGGTATCCGCTCGAGCCGACACAGAAGGTCCGGGGTCTTCCATGAATATCCGCTTTCGATTCGAGTGGGTGGATGCAGCGCCGCCGCCCGACAGCGCGGCGCAGCACACGATGGCCAAGCTGTCCATCGAGGCAGACGGCGCAACCGTCACATCCGTGCTGGACCGGCAGAGCCGAGAGTATAGAGACCACGTCGTGGTTCCTCTTCTCCCTGTGGCGGAGTGGCTGGCCGGCAACTGGCGGCACATCCGGCACGAGGTCGCGGATACGAACGAACAAAGGCCCGGGTTCGACTCCAGGCACAATCTGGCGTTCGCCGGCAATGGGTTCGTTCTGCCGAGTCTCTCGATGATTCCTTCGACAGCACAGCGGGTCAATCTGCAGTGGAAGCGGTGGAAACCGCAACACGCGCGGGTCGAGTTCATCGACGAAGCGGAAATGCATGTTGACCGCGCGCAGTTGGAGCAGGAATTGCGCACCCTCATCGAATCCGTGCTCGAAAGACTGCGCACTCTGGGCGATGGAGGCATGGCAGCGGAATCCCTTGCAAACACGTGGCGGGAGATCGAGTCCCTCGATGCGGATGAAGAGGAGTTCTGCCGCGCCGCCGCCTTGCTGGGGATCGACCCCTTCGACGTTGCGGACTCCACAGCCGACGCCATCGCGGAGTTCTGGGAAAACACCGCGCCTTCCATACGAGAAGAAGCGCTGGCATGCGCCGGCGAAGATTCCCTGCCGCGCGTACGCGAGTGGCTCGACGACTCTCTTGCAACTCTCGAGAAAACCGCAAACGAAACCGATTGGGACGATATCCGCCGCGCGATGCCGCCGCCTTCGGCCGCTCCGCCGTGGGAGCGCGGGTACGCCTTGGCGAACGCAGTCCGGAAGCATATGGAGATCGGCGGCGGTCCGTTCCATTTCGAATCGCGCAAACTGCCGGCCATTCCTCACCGCGAAGCAGAGCCGCCTGCCAGACGGCTTCAGGGACTTGTAGCCGCAAACGCTCCTGCCTGCGTCACGGCCCCGAAGAACGAACCCGGCAAACGTTTCTTGCTGGCGCGCGCGCTCGGCGACTATATGGGCCGCTCTCAGCCCGGCGCCGGAATCCTCAGTTCCCTGATAACGGACCGCCAGGCGCAGTCCAGGGCGTTCGCCGCGGAGTTTCTGGCGCCGGCCGAGTCGCTGCGCGCAAGGCTGGACGGAGCTTTCCTCAGCGAGGAAAAGATCGACGATCTTGGCTATGAGTTCTACGTTTCCAGCCAAGTAATTGGCTACCAGATCGAGAACCACGGACTGGCGGCGCGGTAGAAACGCCGTAAAGACCGAGCGGCCGATTCAGCCCCAGCGCCCCTTTTTCCCTTCCGCGGCGATGTAGTCCGCCGCGCGGGCGGTGATCGCAATCATGGTCAGGGTCGGGTTCTGGCAGCCGATCGAGGCCCAGGCCGCGCCGTCGCCGACGAAAACGTTGTCGATCGCATGCGACTGCGCCTGAGTGTTAAGCACGGATTTCTTGGGGTCTTTGCCCATGCGCGCGGCGCCGACTTCGTGGATGCAGAATCCGCCTACCGAATACTCGCCGGTGAGGCGGACGTTCTTGTGGCCCGTCGCCTCCAGCATTTCGGCCGCCTGCACGCGCGCGTCGTTCCACAGCGCCTTGTCGTTTTCGCTCCAGTCGAAATGAATGTCGAGCGTGGGAATGCCCCAGGCGTCGCGTTTCTCCCGGTTGAGCGCGACATGGTTTTCGTAGCGGGGCAGGCATTCGCACCAGGCGCCGAAACCCGCCCACCATTGGCCCTCCTCGCGCACGGCGCGCTTGAAGTCTGCGCCGAAGCCCTTGGCGCCGAAGTTGAAGCCGGGCCCGCTGCGGCCCTGGTAGCCGTAGCCGCGGATCATGCCGTTCGTTTCGGCGCGGTCGATGTTGCGGAATCGGGGAATGTACATGCCGTTCGGCCGGAGCGGCATGCCGGCCCAGGGCTTGGCTTCGAGCTCGGGCATCTCGCCGGCCGCGCCGCCGCGGTAGATATGGTCCATCAGGTAATGTCCGAGCACGCCGCTCGTATTGAAATCGAGACCCTCGTCGGCGGAAAGCATCAGCAAGCGGGTGGATTCCAGCGTCGACGCGCAGAGCATGACGACTTTCCCGCGGACTTCGCGGGAAACGCGGCTCGTGCGGTCGATGTAAGCCACGCCGGACGCCCTTCCCGTGCGCGCGTCCTTGGTCAGGCCGGCCGCGACCGCGTCGGTGAGAACCTTACACTTGCCCGTGTCGACGGCGGCTTTCAGCGTGGTGGTCGGGCTGTTGTAGTAGGAGTGCGTGATGCAGCCTTGCTCGCACGGGCCGCAGTAATGGCACGCCTGGCGGCCGTTGTGCGGCTTGGTGAGGATCGCCGAGCGGCCGATCGTGGCGACGCGGCCCATGCGCGCCTTGAGCCGCTCACGGAAGAGGGTTTCGCCGCAGGTGAAGGGCATGGCCGGCAGGAATTCACTGTCGGGCAACTGCGGCAGACCCTCGCGCAAACCGCTGATGCCGATGTAGCGCTCGACCTTTTCATAATAGGGAACGAGCTCCTTGTACTCGATCCCCCAGTTTTCGCCGTAGCCGTCGCGGTCGGCGCACTTGAAGTCGATGTCACCCATGCGGTACGACTGCCGGCCCCACGACAGCGAACGCCCGCCGAGGACGCGCTGGCGGATCCAGTAAAAGGGTTTGCCCTCGGGAGTCTGATAGGGGTTCTTGATGTCGTCCGCCCACCACTTGTAATTCGACTCCCGGCAGGCGTAAACCAGCCCCTGAATCGGCCGGTTGCGCATCAACTCGGGCGACTTGGGAATGCCGCCCACGAAGTTCGCGGAGTTGCCCCTGTACTTGAGTTGATACGGCAGGACGTGCTCGGTGAAGTCGGCGTCGGTGATCTTGGGGCCGGCTTCGAGCACGCAGACCTTGAGGCCGGCGGCGGTCAACTGCCAGGCGGCCACGCCGCCGGTAGCGCCGGAACCGACGATGACCACGTCGTAAAGATCGTTGTCTCTGGCAACGGTTTGCAGCACCCGATCAGTCTAGCAGGCGCGGCGGCGCACGCCGGCGCGCCGTTCGCCTCTATTCAGAACTGCCAGCGCAGGGCGAGTTGTATCTGGCGCGGCGTGGCGGCGGTTTGCGTGATGCGGCCGGCGCTGCCGATGCGCCCGCCGCCGCTGGTGAACAGCGCGCGGCCCGAGGGAACCTGAAAGTTGGGGTGATTGGTCACGTTGAACATTTCGCCGCGCAGCTTGACCGCATGCCGTTCGTTCGCCCAGAGCGTCTTGTGCACGGCCAGGTCGATGAAAAAGACGCCGGGAGAGCGCAGCGCGCCGCGGCCGAGATTTCCCAAAAATCCGGCGGCGGGCAGCGCGAACGCCTGGGGGTCGAAATAACGCGCCGGATCGCCCAACACGATGTCATCGGCAGACCGGCCGGAGACCAGATCGGGGCGCTGCCCCACGTCGCCGAAGGCCGGGCGCAGGCGGGCGCGGTCGAACCCGACGCGCGGCGCGAACGGCGTGCCCGAAAGACTCTGCGCGATGGCGTGCAACTCCCAGCCGCCCAGCAGCGCGGGCAGCCGCGTCCCGTTCCATTCGCTGACGGTGTAGGAAAAGCTCGCTGCGAAAACATGCTCTTGATCGAAGTCCGAGAGGCCGCGGTTGGCGCGGTAGTCCCAGACGGTGGGCACCTGATCGCTGGCGACGAAATCGTTGAAGGTATGGTTCGAGGCTTCGTCGATGGAACGGCTCCAGGTGTATTTTCCGCGCACGTCGAGGCGGTCTGCAAACCGGGTTTGCAGGCTGAGCGTCAAGCCCTGATAGAAGGAATTGAACTGCGAGCGGCGCAGACCGATACGCGAAAAGGCGGGGTTCACCCGCGGGTTGCCCGCCGGAAAAAAAAGCCGGCCGTCGTCGAGCCGCTCGGGGACGGGCGTGTTGGCGTTGATCAACTGGCCGAGCAAATGAATGCCGCGGGCGCCGCTGTAGCCGAGGCGCAGCAGGGTCTCGCGGCTGATCTGCCGTTCGAGGTTGAGTTGCCAGCGGGCCACGTAGGGCTGATTGAGATCGAAGTCGAGTCCGTCCATGGAACTCGACGGGTTGCGCCCGGCCGCCGCGTCGAGGATGTCGGGGAAACGCGGGCGGCCGAAAACCAGGATGCGATTGAAAAACGGCGGCGTGCGCACCCCGGCGATGGTCAACTCGCGGCTGCCCAGCAGGTCGAAGAAAATGCCCCCGCCGGCGCGGACGACGGTTTTTCCGTCTCCCAGCGGATCCCAGGCGAGAGAGGCGCGCGGGGCGAAGTTATCCTTCGACGGATTGTTCCATATGGGGCCCCCGACGGTGGTTTCGGCATCGTTGATGAAGTCCCGTAGAACGGCGATCTTCCCATCCACTTCGGACGGCGTCGAGGCGGCCTCGTAGCGCAGGCCGAGGCTGATGCTGAGACGCTCGTTGACGCGAAGCTCGTTCTGGATGTAGCCGTGGAATTGGCTGTAGCGCCAACCGCGCACCGTGTCCGACCCCGGCTGCATGACCTCGGCCACCCGCGGCGCGGCCTGCAGCAGCAGCGCCGGCGAATCGAAGGTGTACGCGCCGACCGCGCTCAGGTCGGAGCGCTGATTGAACTGCACGCGGTCGAAACCGCCGCCGGCGCGCCAAGTGCTGCGGCCCGAGGTATGCACCGTTTCTGCGCCGAATTGATAGCTGTTGAGAATGAAGCGCCGCGGCCGGGCGCGCGCCTGGAAGCCGCCCAAATCGCTGAGTCCGTTGACCGTCATCGTGCCCATGGGCAGACCCTGAACGAACGAAAGCTGAGCAGGAACGACCGTCGTGCTGTTCTCGAAGTTATCGACGCGGCTGAACGCCGCCCGCAGCGTGGAAATCGTCTCGGGCGAGTGCGCATGGCGCATCTCGCCGTGCAGAAAGTGGTCGCGGGAGTCCAGACCGAAGGTCCACAGGCGCAGCGGGTCGGGCGCGCGGTTCTCTGCGTCGTCGAACGTATAGCGCGCGGAAAGCTGCGTGGCGGCCGACAAAACGAAGTCGAGCTTGCCGGCCAGGAAGTCTTCGCCGGTTGCGCCGGACGCCTGGTTGACGAACTCCCCCGTGCCGTCGCCGAAGTCCCTGCCGTTGGGCAGAGGATACAGGGCCAGATAGGGCTTGACCGACTCGGCTACGTCGATATCGCGGCCGGGCAGGCGTCCGAGCCGGGCTTCCGCGGTCGGCGTCGCGGGGCGGACGGTACGCGCGAGCCGCCGGCGCAGTCCTTCGTAGTTGACCAGAAAAAACGCTCTGTTCTCGACGATCGGCCCGCTGAGCAATCCGCCGAAATGGTTGCGCCGCAGCGGCGGGATGTCCGCTGCCGGCGCATCGAAAAAATTCTTGGCGTCGAGCGCGCTGTTGCGGAAATACTCGTAGAGGCTCCCGTGAAGCAAGTTCCCGCCGGAGCGCGAAACGGCGGTGAATACCCCGCCGGCGGTGCGCCCGTACTCGGCGCTGAAAGGGTTCGTGACAAGGTGGACTTCGCGGACGGCTTCGAGACCGAGCAGATTCCCGGCGGCGCTCGCCGGAGCCGCTCCGGTAGCGTCGTTGACGGCGACGCCGTCGATCTGAAAGCTGTTCTGATTGGGGCGGGCGCCCTTCACGGAGATCTGGCCGCCGAGGCCCTGCGCCAGGCCGTTGCGGGCGGAGGCCGGAAGGGTCGCTCCGGGCTCCAGAGCGGAAAGCTCGAAAAGGTCTCGTCCGTTCAGGGGAAGCTCGCGCAGGCTCCTTTCGGGGACGAGCCCGCCCCAGTCCGCGGCGTTCGGTGAAACCAGGGGCAGTTCGGCCGTAACCGTAATGGATTCGCTGGGGACGCCGATCTGCAAGGCGAGATCGAGACGGGCCACGCGGCCGCTGACCAGGCGCACCCCGCGCCGCTCAAGCGCTTGAAAACCGGAATGCCGAGCGGTGACGCGGTACGGCCCCGGCGTCAACGCGGCGGCCACGAAGCGCCCGTCCTCGGCCGTGCGCGTAGTCCGCACGGCGCCCGTTTCGAGTTGCTCCAGCCGGACTTCGACGCCCGGAATCGGTTTTTGCTGCGCGTCGCTGACCGTGCCTTCGACGGTCGCGCTCGATTGCGCCGCCATGCGGCAGACAAACACCGACAGAAAGAGAAACAAACGGCTTGTCATTGCGCAGCAAAGCGCTTCCGGGGAAACGGCGCTTCCTTTCTATCGTAGGCCGCCGGCGCAGCGGTTCGCCGCGCAAGGCGCGATATTTTCCCGTCTGCGCCGCGGCCGAGTTGCGCTCCGCCGACGGGGTTCATTCGACCCGCTTCATGGTCCATTGCCGCAGGTTGCCGTCCGCAGAATGGTCGTCGCGGTAGATGAGCGTATCGCCTTCGATTTCAATTTCCCCGACGGTGGTGCGGCCTTCGTAGAAAGCCGACAGGGCGACAACGTTCGTGCGGGCAACCTTGGCGCCCTCGATCGTGTAGCTGTAGAATCCTGCGCCGACGGGCTGCTGGCTCATCACCTCCTCGGCGGTCATGTCGCTCATCGACTTGCTCAGCTTGGGCCGGTCCGGCCCGGCGAGAACGATCATTTCATGGCCGGCGGTGTACATGTGATACTCGCGCTGGTGGGGCTGATCCTCGCCCTTGGTCAGGTTTTGGATATCCGTGACCTGCCACAGGCCGAGCATTTGCTCGTGCAGCGAAGGCGGCTCGTCAGCGGTTTCGGCCCGCGGCGCGGAAGCGCAGGCGGACAAAAAAACAACTGCGTTCAGACAAAGCGCAAAAACTCGCATCGTTTCCCTTCCTGAGATACTGCGCTACCAAGATACTACGCCGGCCAGGCGGTCCGCCAATCCGGTATTGCAGACGGCGGCTATAATCAGGTCCTTCCCCGCCCTTCGCGCATGGCTTCCCGTTCCTCCAAAACGCCTTTGATGCAGCAATACCACGCCGCGAAGCAAGAGTACCCCGAGTGCCTGCTGCTCTTTCGTCTGGGCGATTTTTTCGAGCTCTTTTACGAGGACGCGGTCATTGCCTCGCGCGACCTGCAGATCGCCCTGACCTCGCGCAGCAAGGAGAAAGGCGAACCGGTGCCCATGTGCGGCGTTCCGGCGCGCACGGTCGACAGCTACCTGGCCAAGCTGCTCGAAAAAGGCCGCCGCGTCGCCATCTGCGATCAGGTCGAAGACGCCAGGAAAGCGAAAGGACTGGTCAAGCGGGCGATCGTGCGCGTTCTCTCGCCCGGCACGACGAGCGACCCCAGCCTGCTCAAAGCGGGCGAGAACAACTATCTTGCCGCCGTCTGCAACCGCAACGGCCGCAGCGGCCTGGCCTACCTCGACGTTTCCACGGGCGAGTTCCGCATGACGGAGATGGAGTCCGATCAGGTCGAGGAAACGCTGCGGACTCTGGGCGCCAAAGAGGTGCTGATTCCGTCCTCCGGCCCGCTGTTCGAGCCGTCGGCCCGAAGCGCGGAAAACAAACCCGGATGCGTCCGCACGGAAATCGATGGCTGGATCTTCGACTTCGATTACGCCGAGCGCGTGCTCAAGGAGTTTTACGGCCTCCATGCGCTGGACGGACTGGGCGCCGCAGGCCGGCGCAACGCCGTGTCCGCCGCGGGGGCGCTCATTCATTACCTGAAGGATACGCAGCGCTCCGCCCTCCAGCATCTCGACCGGCCGGGGTATTTCGAGCAAAAAGACTGGATGGCGCTGGACTCGGTAACGATCCGGCATCTCGAGCTCGTCGAGCCGCTGTTCGACGGCTCGAAGAAAGCGACGCTGCTCAATGTCCTCGACCGCACGGCGACTCCGATGGGCGCGCGTCTGCTCAGGAAATGGGTCTTGCAGCCGTCGATCGAGCGCCGGGAGATCGAGCAGCGGCACGAGGCCGTCGCAGAGTTGCACGGGGCCACGATCGCCCGCGGCGAGTTGGGCCGCGAGCTCGAGCGGATGCTCGACGTCGAACGGCTCCTCGCCCGAGTGACCACCGGTTCGGCATCGCCGCGCGACCTGCTCGGACTCGGCAATTCCCTCAAATGCCTGCCCGCGCTGCGCAGCCTGACCGGCCGCTTCCGTTGCGCGCGCCTGCGCGAGCTGCGCGAGCGCATGGACGAGCTCGCCGACGTCCGCGAGCGCATCTCCAAAGCCATCTCCGAGACGCCGCCGCTGCACATCGGCGATGGGGAAGTCGTCGCGGCTGGCTTCGACGGCGAACTCGACGAGTTGCGCGAAATTCGCGGCAACAGCCGCGGTTTCATCGCCCGCATGGAGCAGCGCGAGCGCCAACAGACCGGGATCGACTCGCTGAAAGTCCGTTTCAATAACGTTTTCGGGTTCTATATCGAGGTTTCCAAAGCGAACGCCGCCAAGGTTCCCGAGCACTACGAGCGCAAGCAGACCCTGGTCAACGCGGAACGCTTCGCCACGCCCGAGCTCAAGAAGTGGGAAACGAAGGTTCTGGAAGCGGAGGAGCGGATTCTCGAAATCGAGCGGCGGATTTTCCGCGAGATCTGCGCAGCAACGGCGGCACAGGCCGGACGCATCCGCGCCGCGGCCGGAGCGGTTGGCCAACTCGACCTGCTGTGCGGTCTCGCGCGCATCGCCGCCGAGCACGATTACGTCCGCCCGCGGTTCGACTCTTCGGGAGAGATACAGATCGCCGCCGGACGCCATCCCGTCGTCGAGCGCCTCGCCGCGCAGGAAAGCGGAGAATCATTCATTCCCAACGACGTTTTTCTGAACGAGACCGACCATCTGCTGGCGCTGATCACCGGCCCGAACATGGGCGGCAAGTCGACCTACCTGCGGCAAACCGCCCTGATTGCAATCATGGCCCAGATGGGCTCTTTCGTTCCGGCCAGGAAAGCGCTGTTGCCGGTGATCGACCGTATTTTCACGCGCATCGGCGCCAGCGACAATCTGGCCTCGGGCCGCTCGACCTTCATGGTGGAGATGACCGAAACTTCCCAAATCCTCAACACGGCGACCCCCAACAGCCTGATCCTGCTGGACGAGATCGGCCGCGGCACATCCACTTACGACGGGTTGGCGATCGCCTGGGCCGTAGTCGAGCACATCCATTCGAAAGTGGGCGCCAAGACGCTATTCGCCACCCATTACCACGAGTTGACGGATTTGGCGGAATCGCTCGACGGCGTGTTCAACCTGCGCGTTTCCGTGCGGCAGTCCGGCGAAAAGCTGATTTTCTTGCGCCGCGTCGAGGCGGGCAACGCGGACAGAAGCTACGGCATCGAGGTAGCCCGGCTGGCCGGCCTGCCGCAGTCGGTCATCGCCCGCGCCAACGAGGTGCTGGGACTGCACGAACGCCGCGAGACCGCCTTCAGCGACGAGTTGTCGCCGCCGCCGCAAAGCGAAAACCGGCAGCAAAGCATCTTCGACTCTTCTTCCTTGCAGGGAATCGGCGAGGAACTGCGCAACCTCAACATCGACGACTTGCGGCCGATCGAATCGCTGACCTTGCTGCACGAGTGGCAGCAACGGCTGAAGGATTAGGGGCGCCGCGGGCAGCTACCTCGCCGCCGGCCCGCAGGCCGCGTCCGCAAGCTCGCGGGAGCGCTGCGCCGCCGCTTCGACAGCGTCCATCAGGGCCGCGCGGACCCCGTGCAATTCCAGTTGATGCACCCCGGCGATCGTCGTGCCCGCCGGGGTGGTGACCCGATCTCGCAGCGCGGCCGGATGCAGCCCCTTGTCGCGCACCAGCTTGGCGGCGCCCAGCAGCGTCTGGCAGGCCAGCGCCTGCGCGGCGGCGGGCTGGAGTCCGCCGTTGACGCCCCCGGCGGCAAGCGCCTCGATGAGCAGGCATACGTACGCGGGGCCGCTCCCCGACAGCGCGGTAACGGCATGCATCTGCGGCTCTTCGACGCGCGCGACGGAGCCGACCGCGGCAAATATCGACTCGGCCAGCCCCATTTGCTCTTCGCTGACGTGCGCGTTGGCGCACAGCGCCGTCGCGCTTTCGCCGACGACCATCGCCAGATTGGGCATGGCGCGGACAATGGGGCGGCCGGCGCCGAGCGCGGCTTCGAGGCGCGCGATGGGCACGCCCGCGGCGACCGAGACCACAACGGCGCCCGGCGGCAAAGCGGCAGCGATGCGCGCAACCGCATCAGACACGATGTGCGGCTTGACGGCAATGACCACCAGGTCGGCGCCGGCGGCTGCGTCTTCCGCGGAGCAGGCCGCGAAGCGTTCTCCCAGCGCATGCGACAACTCCGCCAAGCGCTCGGACGATACATCGCAAGCGAGCACGCGGGCCGCCGCGCCGGCTTTCAGCGCCCCCTCGGCCAACGCGCCCCCTAGATTGCCGACGCCGATAATGCCCAGCGAGATGTCCGCCATTCGCCCATTGTAGCGGCGGACGATGTTGCGGACGCCGGGATTCTCTCGTCTTGCCGTCCGGCGCCGGCAGTCTTGCTCTCCACTCTTCACTCTCCACTCTCCACTGGGCGGCGCCGGCCGCCCACACTCTCCACTGGGCGCCGTCAGGCGCCCACACTGGCCACCGGCCGCGCAAGCGGCCCTGCTAGAGTAGCCTCGATGCCCAAGGTCACCGCGCTCACCGACGATCTGTGCCGCTATCTGCTCAACCACAGGACGGCGGATGACGCGGTCGCGGCGGAATTGCGCGAGGAAACCCTGCGGCGGTTCGGCGCATTGGGCGTGATGATGATCTCCGAAGACGAAGGCAGCCTGCTGAGCGTGCTGGTCGGGACGCTGGCGCCGAAACTCGCGGTCGAAATCGGCACGTTCACCGGCTACAGCTCGCTCTTCATCGCGAGAGCGCTGCCGCCCGGCGGCAAGCTGCTGTGCTGCGACGTCAACGAGGAGTGGACGCGCATTGGCAAGCCGTACTGGCGACGGGCCGGCGTCGCCGATAAAATCGACCTGCGCATCGCCCCGGCGCTGGAGACGCTGCGCGGGCTGTCCGAGGCGGAGGCCGTCGACTTCGCCTTCATCGACGCCGACAAGGCCAACTACATCGCTTACTACGAGGAAATCCTCAAGCGCACGCGCCAAAACGGCCTGATCGCCGTGGACAACGTGCTGTGGCACAACTGGCTGATGGACGCCGCGGATCAAGACCCCGAAACCGTAGGCGTGCGCGAGTTCAACGACCACATCCTGGGCGACCCCCGCGTGCAAACAGCGATGCTCCACGTCGCGGACGGCGTCACCCTGATCCGCAAGCTGTAAGCCGCCGCGGTCAGATCCTGACGATCTCGCGCTGCACCGCGCCGGTGGCCCTGGCGCCGGAGACGTCGACGTAGCAGTCGATTTCGCTGCGCACCCCGAATTCCGGCAGATAGACGCCCGGCTCGATCGAGAAGCAGGTGCGGAGGACGATCGGGCGGTCGTCGCGCGTCTCCAGATTGTCGAGGTTGGCGCCGTTGCCGTGCACCTCTTCTCCGATCGAGTGGCCGGTGCGGTGGACGAAGCGCTCGCCGAAACCCGCCTCCGCGATGTGGCCGCGGGCCACGTCGTCCGCTTGCCATCCTGCGATTTCCCTGCCCTCGCGCACAGCCTTGTCGATAAAGTCGAGCGTCTTGTCCCGCGCGCCCGTCACCACGTCGAACGCCGCCTGGATCCGCTCGGGCGGGGCGGGGCCGCACCAGCCGGCCCAGGTGATGTCGTAGTAAACCGCATGAGGCTTGTCGAGTTTGGCCCACAGATCGATCAACACGAAGTCCCCGCCGCGGATGGGTTGCGAGGACTCGGCCGACGGGGCGTAGTGCGGGTTGCCGCTATTGGCGTTCACGCCGACGATCGGCCCGTCATCGGCCAGCAGGCCGCTCTCTGCGAACCGGCTGCGGATGAATTGCGCGATGGCGAACTCCTGCGCCTCGCCGCGGGAGTCGATTTCCGTGCGAATGCGCCGGAACGCCTCGCGCAAGACCGCGTCCACGCGGCGGCCCGCCTCGAAGTGTGTCTCGCGCTGCTCGTCCGACCAGCGCGCCTCGAAATACTGTACGAGCGCCGCCGAGGTCACCACTTCCTTGCCCAAGGAACGCACCAGATCGACGGTTCCGCCGTCCACCAGGGACACATAGGGAATCATGCAGCCGGGGGAGTACTGCATGGCGATGCGCGACGCGCCCTGCAGCATGTCCCGCAGCGCATCGTGCTGCGACTGCCAACTGGCGTAAACGCGCTTCGCCCCCGGCGCGCCGTCGAGCCGCCGATCCTCGATGCGGTGAACCAGCTTGACCGGCTCGCCGGCGGCGGGAATCCAGTAGTACCAGCGCCGCGAAACGTGCCCTGCGGCGGGCAGGCCCAAAACGCGGTAGGCGATCGGGTCGCGCAGGTGGTGGTCGAACAGCAGCCAGCCGTCGAGCCGCTGCAGGCGCAATTGTTCCCGGATTTCCGCCAAGTCCATCGAATGCGGTTACCCCAGCTTTAGCAGGCTCTCGCGGACGCGGGCCTCGGGCACGGTGACGCCGAGGCCGGGGCCGTCCGGGACGGTGACCGTCACGCCCTCCAGCGGCATGTCCTCGACCATCAGATCGGCCAGGAACTGCGGCCCGTTCAGCTCGGGCGGCAACAGCAAATCGAGAGTCGAATAAAGGTGAATCGCCGCCATCAGGCTGACCCCGGCATCGGTCAGCCCGCTGCCCAGCAGACCCAGCCCGTGCGCCTCGGAGACGACCGCGCTCTTGTTGCAGTTGGTGACGCCGCCGCTTTTGGGAACCTTGAGAACGACCAGATCGGCGGCCTGCATCTCCGCCATCCGGGCCACGTCGAAAGACGAAAAGCAGCCTTCGTCGATCGCTATCGGATAGGGGCTTTTCTCCCGCGCGCGGCGCAGCCCCATCCAATCCTCGCTGCGCACCGGCTGCTCGAAGCAGCGGATGTTGTCGAAGTCCTTGAGCGCTTCCAGAAAACGCTCCAGGCGGATCGGCTGATAGGACTGGTTGGCGTCCAGCCAGACCACGATGTCGGGTCGGGCGGCGGTAATCGCTTCGAGACGCTTCACGTCCTCGTCGGGGTCGCCCGCGACCTTGACCTTGAAGCACTTGCAGGCGGGCCACTTCCTGACCTCCGCGGCCATCGCCGCCGGCGCGTCGATGCTTACGGCGTAACAGAGGTCGATCGTGTCGTGAACTTTGCCGCCGAGCATGCGGTGAATCGGCAGGCCGGCGACCTTTCCGGCAAGATCGAGAAAGGCGATCTCCAGCGCGCTCTTGGCGAACGGCGCGCCGTTGCTCACCGCAGGCCGGATCGTTGCGTCCATCTCCTTCTTCAGCGCGTTCCACTCGAACGGAGTCTTGCCTACCGCAAGCGGGGCCAGATAGTTCCGCAGCGTGCCGACAACCGCCTCGATCGTCTCGTAGGCCCAGTTGGGCACCGTGTTGGTCATGCCCCAGCCGACATGCCCGTCCTCGGTTTCCAGCCGTACGAGCACGTACTTGCCGGGCTTGCCCTTGCCGCCGACGGAGCCGACCCCGATCTTGAATTCCGATTGGAACGGAATGCCTACGGGAAGAACCTCAACCTTGCGGATGCGCCGCCCTTTGGAGTCCGCCGCGCCGGCGCCGGCGGAAGCCAGACCCAAGCCGCCGCAGGCCAGCGCTTGCGCGAACGCGCGCCGATTCGATCTCATCGGAATCTCCTTTTTCCAGCGGAAACCATTGTAACGGCGGGAGACCCCGCAGGCAACGACCGCGCGAAGCTGCCGGCGGCGATAACCAGACAGATCCACAAGACATTCGCGGCCAGCAGATGAACGAGTTGCAGCCATGCCGGCGCCGACAACGCGATATTGAGGAAGCCGAGAGCGACTTGCGCCGCGGCCGCGTGCATCGCCGCCTTGGCCCAAGGGTCGGCGGGGGCTTGCGGCGCCAGCAGCCACAGCAGGTACCCGGCGGCGGCTATGGCGACGAGCGGATGCACGATCCTCAGGCGGACGAGAAAGTGTCCGGCGTCGATCGCCTCGGGGGCGGTAAAAAGGGTGTCGCCCAGCGCCGTCACCGCTCCGCTGGCCGCGGTCAGAACGAAAACGGCCATGCCCACGGCGAACGCCGGCGCGCGGCCGGCGAAGATGCGGCGGTCGGCCTCGCGCGCCTGCGCCCAACGCGCGCAGAGCGCCGCGGATGCCGTCAGGAAAAGGGTGTTCGTCAAGTGCAGCGCGATGACCACCGCCCGCGCGGCCGAGTCGTCGTCTTCCACGAGGCCGCCGAGCACGAGGCCCGCCCCGATCGCTCCCTCGAAGACGATGAACAATAGCGTGAACCCGGCCGCGGCGGCAACCGGCCCCCTGCCGAAGGCTTTCCAGGCCCAAACCAGCAGAACGATCCCCAAAACGCCGCACAAGGCGCTGGTCAGACGGTGCGTGTACTCGATGAGGGCGGCGGCCGACGGCTCCGCAGGAACGATCTCGCCGTTACAGGTCGGCCAATGGCTGCCGCAGCCCGCGCCGGAATGACTGATGCGCACCCACGCCCCGAAAAGGATCACGGCGATCAGATAAGCGAGGAAGCCCCAGGCGAATTTGCTGAAGCGGGAGGAATCGGCCGGCACCGGCTTTCAGCGTAGCAGCGCCTGAAGCCTTTCAGTCACAGCGCGACCCGGGCGGGATTTCCTTTACTCGGACGGCGCGCCGTGCGAGAATCGAATCGGAACATTTGTGAATGGAGTTGTTTCGGATCACGGAAGGCGATTCAGTCCGCGCGGACGCGCCGCGCGGCGCTCGCAACGCCCCGATCGTTTTCCACAGCGCTTTCCACAGAGTTCTTCAGAGGCTAAGGCATTGAGAATGCGCGGTCGAAAAAATAGCTTTTCGGCGCGGCGGCCAACGGGTATTCTGGAAGCCTTTTCGCCGCGCCCCTTGCGGAGCACAAGAAACGCGCCATGTTGACGCCCTCCTCCCCCGACGCTCTCGCCCTGGAAAAAGGGCTCCCGACCAACGTAGAGGCCGAAAAATTCGTCCTCGGCTCCATCCTGCTCGACGACACGCTGTTCGCCCAGGTGGCCGGGCTGCTGGACGCGGAGGACTTCGCGCTGGAGAAGCACCGCAGAATGTTCGCCCGCATGGCCGACCTGAGCGAGCGCGGGGAGCGCATCGAATACCTGACCTTGATCGACGAACTGGAGAAGCACGGTCAGTTGCAGTCGGTGGACGGCATCGCCTACATCGCCTCATTGAACGAAGGCATGCCGCGGTTGACGAGCATCGACAGCTACATCAAGATCGTCAAGGACAAGTCGCTGCTGCGCCAGTTGATTTTCACCTCGCAGGGGATCATTGCGTCGTGCATCGACGAAACCCGCGGCGTGGACGAAGTTCTGGCCGAGGCCGAATCGGCGGTCATGAAGGTCGGCGACCGGCAGTTGCAGACGGGCCTGGAAAACCCGCAGCGGACGATCGAGAACTATCCGGGCGGGCTGCAGACGTTTTTGGACCCGAGCAGGCGTCCCAAAGGCCTGGCCGGGCCGTTTCACAAGTTCGAGGAAATGACCACGGGCATGCACGGCGGGCAACTGATCGTGGTCGCCGCGCGTCCTGCGATGGGCAAAACCGCTCTCGCGCTGAATGTCGCCGCCCACGTGGCGATGGAGCGCCCGGGCTACGCAGGCAAGCCCGTGGCGGTGTTTTCGTTGGAGATGTCGAAGGAGTCTCTGCTGACCCGCCTGCTCTGCTCGGAAGCGCAGGTCGATCAGCACCGCTTCCGCGGCGGGTACCTCAACCGCGACGAGCGGGGGCGCTTGGCCCGCTCGCTCCAGCGGCTGGTGCAGAGCAAGTTGTTTCTCGACGATTCCGCGGACACCAACATCATGGAGATCAGCGCGAAGTGCCGGCGGCTGCGCGCCGAGCACGGATTGGCGCTGGTGGTGGTGGATTATCTGCAACTGCTGGGATCGAAAGGCAGGGTCGAAAACCGGGTGCAGGAGATTTCGGCCTTTTCCCGCGGCCTGAAGCTGTTGGCGAAGGACTTGGACGTGCCCATCCTCGCGCTCTCGCAGTTGAACCGCGCCCCGGAGACGCGGCAGGGCGACCACCGCCCGCAACTGAGCGATCTGCGCGACTCGGGATCGATCGAGCAGGACGCGGATATGGTCTGCTTCATCTTCCGCGAAGAGGTTTACAAGCCGGACCGCGACGACCTGCACGGGGTCGCGGAGTTGCTCATCTCCAAACAGCGCAACGGCCCCACCGGCAAGATCAAGCTGGCTTTCCTGAACAAGTTCGCCAAGTTCGAGAATCTGGCCGAAGACGTCGGCAAGGAGGGCGGCGGCGGCGAGCCGGCCGGAGAAGAAGACGACGAAGTTCCGTTCGATGTCTGAAACAATGAGAACCCTGGTTTCGCGTTGACGAACCGTTCAAACGGTCAATCGACTTTGCATTTGCGCGCCGGCGTCAGCGTTCAACCGGAAAGTATCGTCATGCCGCACGCACGGATTTCCACGCTTGTCCTGGTCGCCGGCTTGTTTCTGTTCTTGCAGCCTGTCTGCGGGCAGAAGCGCAAGGTCGACGTGCGGGCGCTTTGGGGTTATGCCGCGGGATTGGAAGACACGCCTCCTCATGCCTGGGTGGGCGGCGGAGCCGTGACGGCCGCCGTCGGCCCCCGCCTGCGGCTCGGCGTGGAGGCGCTGCAGGCCAACATGTTCGGTAAATACAGCGACTTCAAGGAACGCGCCACGCTCGTCACTCCGCTGATGGAGTTCGAGTTTTCGCCGGGTCGGCGTTTCAACCCTTACCTGGCAATCGGAGTCGGATATACCCGGTATCGCGCCCTTGAGCCCAATCCGCTTCACTTCTTCGATCCTTCGCTTCCAGAGTCCGAGTGGCGCAACGAGGGGGGCTTCAATCTCGCCGGCGGAGCGGGGATTCGGCTATTCATGACGGAACGATTTTTTGCGGCTCCGGAACTGCGTATCGGCTTGATTCCCTTTTTGCGTTCAACGGTCTCCCTCGGCTATGTTTTCTAAACGTGTCCGCGGGCCACGCCGGAATTGTCTAAACTATGCTTAGCAGTCGTGGTGAAAGTCCCGTGGGCGGCGCGGCAGTCTCCTGCGGTCGTTCGGCGAGAAGTGAGGAGGGAGGCGATCCGGGAGATCGTCCCCGACGAACGACGAAGTCGACGACCGTAAACGCCTGCCGCCCAAAGGGTTATGCGCTCTGAATGCCGATCCGGCAGTATACGCCATGTCGAGTCGCTTGATCGTCCGCACGATACTGCATTGGCCCCAGGCGCGTAACGGCGCCTGCGTGACTTTTGCCACGGCTGCTGAGACGTCATGAAGCTATCGGTCATGCTCCTGGCCGCAATCCTGCCGGCCGCGTCTTTCGGGCAGCAGGCGCAAAAGCCGCGGCCGCCGGACGGCCACCCGGAAATCCGCTCGAATGACCGCCGGGCGGAATTGTCGGCGTTGACCGCGAGACTGAGCGCGGGCAAGGCGGCCGCCGCCGGGCCGGTCGCCCGCAAGAATTTCATCGACGATTTCATCTTCGGCAAACTCGAGCGCGACGCGGTCCCGCACGCTCCATTGGCAAACGACGAGACTTTCATACGGCGGCTCTACATCGACCTTACCGGACGGATTCCCAGCGGCAAGGAAGCCCGCGAATTCGCGGCGGACGGCGACCCGGCCAAGCGGGACAAGCTGATCGACAAGCTGGTGGGCGGCATCGACTGGCGCGACCGCTGGACGCATTGGCACCTCGACTTGTGGCGCACGAGCCAGAACCGCATCGGCTGGGCGGGGCGCAATCTGTTTCACGACTACATCGCCGACGCTCTGCTGCTCAACCAGCCCTACGACGAGCTGGCGCGGGAGTTGCTGACCGCCGAGGCGCGCAGCAACTGGTACGTCGGGCCGGCCAACTACCTCGTGCGCTGGGCGCAGTTCGCCGACAACTGCACGGAAATCATGCACGAAGACACGGCCGACGAGATGACCGTGATGATCTTCAAGCACTTCATGGGCATTAACCTGCAATGCGTCTCCTGCCACGACGGGGCGAACCATCTGGAGCAGGTCAACGCCTGGCTGACCGAGCGCAAGCGCGAGGAGCTATGGGCGCAGGCGGCGTTCTTCGGCAACACGCGGGTGCTGCGCCGCGTCGAGCTGCGCAACACGCAAGACGAGTACCGCATCGACGACAAAGACAAGACGCGCGCCGGTTATTCCCGCGCCGCGCCGAGCACGGTGCGCGTAGCGCGCTTGGGCGAGGGAATGGTTCCGCCGCAATTCATCCTCGGCGGCGAGGCGCCCGCGGCCGGCAAGCCTTTGCGGCAGGAGTTGGCGCGCATCTTTACCGCCCACCCGCAATTCGCCCGCGGCGTGGTCAACCGCTTCTGGGCGGAGTTCATGGGCGTCGGCATCGTCGATCCCGTGGACGGTTTCGATCTGGCGCGGATGGATGCCGCAAACCTCCCGCCGGGATGGGACCTGCAGCCGACGCATCCCAAGCTGCTCGACCGGCTGGCCCAAGACTTCATCGACAGCGGCTACGACTTGCAGCATCTGCACAAGACCATCGTCAAGTCGTCGGCGTATCAGCTTGCATCGAGCTTTCCGGCCGAGTGGAAACCCGGCTACGCCAGGTATTTCGCGCGCAAATTCGTGCGCCGCATGTCTGCGGAGCAGGTTTACGACGCCGTGGTCAAGGCGACGAACCTGCACATCCCGATCCGCATCCCCTTGACGGACAAAACGGTCCGGTACATGGTGCAGATGCGCGGCCCCGCGGATCTCAAGCGCGCGCCGAACCTCGACCCGAAAACGCAGTTGGACTTGCAGTTTTTCGCCGAATCGTTCGGCCAGGCGAACCGCGAGTTCAACGAACCGAAACGCGAGGGCTCGATCGTCCAGGCGGCGCTGATGATGAACAGCAGCCTGGTCAAGGAAAAGGCCAAGCCCCGCCCGGGAAGCTATCTTGCCGCATTGCTCGCCCGCAGCATGGAGATCGAAGAGATCGTCGACGCGCTGTTCTGGCGCTTTCTCACCCGCGGGCCCGACGCCGGCGAGAAAGATTCCGCGTTGACCTTGTTTGCCGACCGCGGCCGCGAAGCCGGCGGCGAAGATCTGCAATGGCTTTTGATGAACAAGGTGGAGTTCTTCTTCCACCGCTGACACAAGGCGGCGCCCGCGATGAGACGCTTCGAAGACCATTTCCTGACACGCCGGCAGATGCTGCGCATTGGCGGCGTCGCCATGACCGGCTATCACTTTCTGCCGCTGGTTCAGCCCAAGGCCAGGGCTGGCGGGCGCGCGGAGCCGCGGGGCAGCGCGCGCTTCTGCATCTTCGTCATGCTCGAAGGCGGCCAGTCGCACGTGGATTCCTGGGATTTGAAGGAAGGCCCCTGGACGCCGCAAGACTTCGACGTCCGCTCCCTGCCGGGCTTGGGCAAGTGGCCGCTGGGACTTTATCCCGAACTGGCCGAACGGCGCGGCAAATACACACTGCTGCGCGCGATGGAAGCCTGGGAGAGCCAACACGGCCGCGGGCAGTACTACATGCAGACGGGGCACCAGCACAACCCGGCGCTGGCGCCCGAGTTGCCGTCGATCGGCTCGGTGATCGCCTACGAATACGCCTCGCGCCGGCGGGAAACCGATTCCCTGCCCCCGTTCGTAGGCTTCAACACGTTTCCCCAAGTCGGCCTGCTCGGCTCGGGGTTCCTGCCCGCGCGGTACACGCCGTTTCACGTGAATACGGCCTCGGACATCTCGGCGCTGGCCCCGGCGAAAGAAGACCTGCCGGAGTTTCAACGCCGCTGGGAACTGCTCAAACGGTTCGACAGCCGCATCCGCACCGATCCGGCGCTCGAGAAAAAGGTTTACCGCGACTTCCACAACCACTACGAGGGCGCGGTCGAGATGATGGCCGACCCGCGCAGCGCCGACGTTTTTTCGATTCGAGCGGACGAGCGCAAGCGCTACGGCGGCAACCTGACCGGCGACGCCTTCATCCTGGCGCGCAACCTGGTGACCGCCGACGCCGGAACGCATTTCGTTTTTCTGACCCATGAAGACTGGGACCACCACGGCAAAATTTACGATCGGCAGAATTTCTACAAACGCTCCTACGAGCTCGACACGGCGCTGAGCCAACTGCTCGACGATCTGGAGGCGGCCAAACGCCCAGACGGCGCCTCGGTTCTGGACGAGACGTTGATCGTCTGCGTGGGCGAGTTCGGGCGCACGCCGGGAGCGTTGACCAACATCGCCGGCCGCGACCATTACCAGTATGCGTTTACCGCGTTGTTCGCGGGCGGCGGCATCCGGCCCGGACAGGCGATCGGCGGCACCGACGAG
The DNA here is from genome assembly GCA_965214655.1 of Bryobacterales bacterium. GTDB lineage: Bacteria > Acidobacteriota > Terriglobia > Bryobacterales > UBA6623 > CATQHP01. Next base: position 177,242 of record OZ243965.1, read on the forward strand.
CACGGGGCGAAGATCGTCGATCCCGGCTGGAGCGGAGGCCGCGGCGTTTACCCCGAAGATTTGGCCACGACGATCTATTCCGCGATGGGCATCGACTGGACCAAGAAAATCGAAGAGACCCCCTCGGGGCGGGCCTACTACTACATCGAGATTTTCTCGCCCACGCAGTTGCTGGCCAATCGGGTCGTCGAAGATCTGTTCGCTTAAGCGCCGGAGGGCGAACGCCGCGGGCCTTATAATTGAAGCCCATGCGCATGCTGCTGCTTTTGCTCGCGGTCGTAGGCTCGGCGCTTGCCGCCGCGCCGGAAAAGCCCAACATCGTCTTCATCATGGCCGACGACGTCGGCGACCAGGCCGTCGGCTGCTACGGAGGCCAATCGTATGCAACCCCGCGGGTGGACGCCTTGGCCGCCGGCGGCATGCGCTTCCGGCATTGCTACTCGATGCCGGTATGCCATCCGTCGCGCATCGCCATCATGACCGGCAAGTACCCGTTCCGGGTCGGCAGCCCGCGCTGGGGCGCCTTCCCGCGGGCCGAAGAGGCGGGCGCGATCGGCAACGCGCTGAAAAAGTCGGGCTACGCGACGGCGGTCGCCGGCAAATGGCAACTGACCATGCTGCGCGACGAGCCCGATCACCCGCACCGGCTGGGCTTCGACGCCTACGCGCTTTTCGGCTGGCATGAAGGGCCGCGCTATTACCGGCCGATGATCTACCACAACGGCCGCGTGCGCTCCGACGTGAGCGACCGCTACGGCCCCGACGTTTACGTCGAGTTTCTCGCGGACTTCATCGCGCGCCACAAAGACCGTCCGTTCTTTGCCTACTACCCGATGGCGCTGGCCCACGACGTGACCGACGACATCGGCTCGCCGCCGCCGCTGGGCCCGCAGGGCCACTACGACAGTTACAAGGTCATGGTCGAGAACATGGACGAACGCGTAGGGCGGATCGTGGACGCCCTGGACGAAGCGGGCGTCCGCAAGCGCACGCTGGTGATCTTTACGGCCGATAACGGGACGCCGAAAAGCTCTTACTACACGGCGCAGGATCAGCAGATGCTGAAGCAGCCGATCGAGTTTGTGTGGAAGGGGCAAACGATCAAGGGCGGCAAGGGCGAATTCACCGATGCGGGGACGCGCGTCCCGCTGATCGCCAATTGGCCGGGCGTGCTCGATGCCGGCTCGGTGGTCGACGACCTCGTGGATTTCAGCGATTGGCTGCCCACGTTCGTCGAATTGGCCGGCGGAGCCCCGCCCGCCGGACTCGACGGCAAGAGTCTGGCGCCGCGGCTGCGCGGCGAGGGGCCGGGCGCGCGGCGTTACGCTTTCGCCGAACGCAACGAGACGCGAACGATTCGCACGCAGCGCTGGAAACTGTACGATGACGGACGGCTGTTCGACATGTCGCCGGGACGGCAGGAAGAAAACCCCGTTCCGCTCGGCCGGTCGAGCGCGGAGGCCCACGAAGCCCGTCTCGAACTGACGCAAGCGATGCGCGCGATCGTGCGCTAGCAGTCCGCGGGGAAAGCAGCGTGGGCGGCGCGACGGGCTCCTGCGGTCGCTCGGCGAGGAGATGAGGAGGGAGGCGATCCGGGAGATCACCCCCGACGAACGACGAGGCCGACGGCCGCAAATGCCTGTCGCCCAAAGGTTTACGCGCCCTGAACTGCCGGCCCGGTAGCATACGCCCTGTCGAGTCGCTCGATCGCCCACACGATACTTCATCGGCCCCGGGCGCATAACGGCGCTTGCGTGACTTTTGCCGCGGACTGCCGGGGTTGCTAAAATCCCGGTTTGCGGGTCATCGTTTTCGGCGCGGGCGGGCAACTCGGCACGGCTCTGATCCGGGAATGCCGCAAGCGCGGCCACAACATCCTGGCGCTGCGGCGCGAGAAGCTCGACGTCGCCGACGCGGCGGCCGTGCTCGATACCATCGAGCGCTATCGGCCGCATTGGGTGATCAACGCCGCGGCCTATAACAAAGTCGATCTCGCCGAAACCGAGCCCGAGGCGGCGATGCGCGTCAACGCGGTCGCCGTGCAAGGCATCGCCGCGGCTTGCGCGGAAACGGGGGCGACTCTGCTCCACTACTCCACCGACCACGTTTTCCGCGGGGACAAGAGCGCGCCCTACACCGAGCAAGACCGGCCGCAGCCGCCCTCGACCTACGCGATTTCCAAGCTCGCCGGCGAGCTTTTCGTCGGGGCGTACTGCGAAAGGCGGTACGTCGTTCGCGTTGCCGGGGTCTTCGGACCGGCGGGTCGCTATACGAACCACGGCAATTTCCCGGAGCTGATCCTGCGCAAGGCGGCGGAAGGGACGCCCCTACGGGTGGTGCGGGACTTTATCGCCACGCCGACGTACGGCCCGGCGCTGGCTGCCCGCTCGGTCGATCTTTTGGAGAAAAAGATTCCCTACGGCCTCTACCACCTGGGCGGCGGCGAAGAGATTTCATGGTACGGCTTCGCACTGAAAATCGCCGCGGCGGCAGGAAAGGAAGCCGACATCTCCGCCGTTACGCGCCGCGAGTACCCGACGGCCGCCAAGAGGCCCCGCTATGCGGCGCTGGCCAACGCCAAGATCGAGTCGGCGGGCATCTTGCCCATGCCCGGCTTGGCCGACTGCCTCGCCGAATACATGGAGTTGCGCAAGCGCGAGCGCCCGCGGCGGGCTAAAACCTCAGCCTCAGGGTAAAGCGGAACGTTCTGCCGTCGTTGAGCGTGTTGTTGATCTGCCCGAAATTCGGGGCGGTCAGCGATTTTCCGGGCTCCGCGAATTGTGGCGTGTTGAACAGGTTGATCGCCTCGACGCGGAAGGTTGCCGAGGCGTCGCCGACGATGGGCCACGTGCGCTCCAGGGCGGCGTTGACGTTGGCGATCTTCCCCTTGCGGAACGTGTTGCGGCCAAGATTGCCGGCAAGCTCGGCGGGCGCCCGAATGAAGCGGAAAACGGAACGCGGCAGCAGCGCCGCGGAGGTGTCCGGGTCGCCGATCGTCCGCCCCAGGATCGAAGGGTCGAGCAGCATCGGCCGGTCGCCGCTGCGCCCGTCGACATTGCCCCGCCCCGGGCCGTCGGAGCCGGAATCGACGGTAAACGGAGTGCCGGACCTGAGCAGCGTGACCGTCGACAAGCTCCACCTGCCGAACGTTTTCCGCAGCCAACCGCGCCGCAGATCGGGCATGCGGTAACCGGCCTGGAGCAGAAAAGCGTGGGGCTGGTCGAAGTTGCTGAGGCCGCGGATGTCCGGCTGCGACAGAGCTTCCGTCTGGGCGACGGCGTCGCGGGCGTCCTGCGGAGAGGCGGTGTTGCTGAAAGAGCCGCCCAAGTCGATCGCCTTGCCGAACCAGTACGCGGCGTTCAGCGTCAGGCCGCGCCACTGCGGGGCAAGCAGAGAAACGCGGGCGGCGTCGTAGAAAGCGCGCGAGCCGTTGTGTCCGAACAGGTGCTCGTAGACGTCTTGGTTCGCCCGGCGGCGATTCACAGTGGCGCTGGTCAGCGGAACGCCTGCGACGACCCTGCCGCGGTTGAGAAAGTACGTCAGGAAAAGCTTGTGCGAGCGGCTGCCGACGTAACCGAGCTGCAGTCTCCAATCCGAACGCGACCGCATCTCCCAACTGAAATTGTATTGATGGGAGTACGGCGCCGCCAGATCGCCGCCGAGCTCGATGAGCGTGGAGCGGCTGTTGGGGTCGAGGTCTTCGAAGCGCAGGCCGGCCAGAGGATCGTCCAGGTTCGGCGTGCGGATGTTGACACGCAGCGTGTGCGGCCGGTTCAGACGGTGCTGCCCGTAAGTCACCGGAAAGATCTGCCCGTAGAGCAGCGCATAGGCGCCGCGCAGCACGCCCCGGCCCCCACCCGGCCGATAAGCGAAGCCGAAGGAGGGGCTCCAATTGTTCAGATCGGAAGAGTAGGGCAGATCGCTGCGGCCGGTGACGTCGACAGGCTTGAAAATCGGCTCCCAGCGAAGGCCGAAATCCAGCGAAAGAGCGGGCGCCGCCCGCCATCCTCCGCCGATGAAAAAGCGCATGTCCCAATTGCGGAACCCGCGGTAGGTCGTGCCTATCGACTGGATGAGGAAGCTGGGGGTTCCCAGGCGCATGTTGGTGATGGCGTCGCGTCCAAGATCGTTGCGGAACGACAAGATGCCGCGGTGGCCCTCGGTTTCCTCGCCGTTGTATTGCAGTCGGGCAAGCGCGAACCCGGCGGTCAGGCGGCGGCGTCCGGCGGCGTGGCGCAGCGTTCCGGCGTAGCGGAAGCGGTTCTGCGCGCGGTCGATGGGAATGAACGGGCGCGGGCCGAGGCTGGTCAAGGCGCGGCCGACCGAGACCGGGCCTACCGCCCCTTGCGCGGCGACGAGCAGCGATCCGAGGCGGTCGAAACCGATGGAAAAATCGGTGATCGTGCGAGGATTCCAGACGCGGTTCCAGGTCAGCCGGGCGCTATGCGACTTCGTGTCGGTGTCAGGATTCTGGCCCTTGACAAGCTGGAAGGCGTCGACGTTTTGCGCGGTAAACGCGTAGCGGGCGGTAACGGCGTCGCGCCCGCCGAGGCTCTGATCCAGTTGCGTTCGCCCGCTGTCGGTGTCGATGCTCTGCAAGCTGTTGGCATTATGCGCGCGGGCGGCGATATCGGGGCGGTTCGGCGGCCCGCTCGGGTAGGCGTCGATGAAGCGTTGCACGATGGCGCGCAACTCCGGGGCGGCCGCCAGAGGCGCGCGTTCCTCGGGCAAAGGGATCAGGATATTGCCGTTGACGTTGCCGCGAATCTTGTTTTGCGAGCCTTGCGCGGTGAGGTAGCCGCCTTCCCACAGGGATGTCCCCAGCAATCCTCCATAGTGGTTCTCGCGGGCCGGCTGCACGTCCCCGACCTGGAAAAACGAGCGGGCGCTGAAGACGCTGTTGTTGTGGCTCCAGAAGACATTGCCGTGCGCAGCGGCGCGGGCGCCCGCCGAAGCATGCACGGCCGGAGTCGGCGCGGCGCCGAACTCGGCGCCGAAATAGCCGCGCTCGACGCGGAACTCCTCGACGATGGTCGCCGTAGCGCCCAGCCGCACGTTGAGCTCCTTGAGGGCGTTGTTGTCGACCAGGTTGAACTGGACGTTCTCGTTGCGGCGGCTTTCGCCCGAGTCGGCGTCGGTCTCTCCGAGCAGATTGAGGGCGGTTCTGCTGTCGTCCCGCTCGAGGCCGCCCGGCGCGGATTCAGACACTGCGGATTCGGCCGCTGCGGATTCAGACGCGCCGGGCGGGGCTTCGTCCGCCTCGCCCTTGCCGGCCGTCTGGGCTTGCAGGCCGGCGGCGAGAGCGGCAGCCGCGCAAACGAAAGCGCCGCGCAGGACGATTCGCGGGAAAAAAGCGGAAAGCAATCGCGGCGCGCGCCGCCGCGTTTTCCTCGTTGAACCCGTTCGCTGCGCGGCTCGTGGCCCGCAGCTTGTTTTCTCGATGTTTCTCAGGAGTTTTTTCACAAACCGTTGCGGTACGCTCCATTATCGGCGGGCGGACGACGCGCCGCAATCATCGGCGCAAGCAAAGCTTTCCCGACGCAGAGCCCGCGCGGACCTCTGTTGCAATCGCAAGACAAGCCTGAAGGAGGGCCGCGGGCGCTGCGGGTAGGAGTAACTGCAGGATAAGGACCTTGAAAAAAACACGTACTTTAAGGTCTTTTGGACCTCCTGCAGGAGATCTACGAAAACAGGACAACCACGACCGTTTCAGCGCAGCAACCACAGGGGGGCGCCGCTGAGACAAGAACCGGGGCCTTGTTCTCTATAGCACAGTTGCGGTTTGCCGCGACTGTGCAAAGATTGTAAGGACTTGTGGCGGGGCATGCGGCGGCGGCGAATCGAGACGGAGCGGGGCAAGGCATAGAAAGAAGGCATAGAGCAGCGGCATGACGGCAGTTACGACCAGAAGAAAGGGGAGAAAAAGGAGAAAGTGGCTGAGCAAGGTTGGGGCGGTCGTCGGGGCGGTCGTTTGGGCGGCGGGCGCGGCGCCGCTGCGGATGCCGGCGCAGGGGTGGCGGACGATGCGCGCGCCGCTGAACCTGCGCGCGGAATTCCAGGCCCGGGGAGGCCGCTTCCTGCACAAGGGCAAGGAGCGGGTGACGCTCGTCGGGAGGTTGACCGACGCGCGCGGCAGATCGCGGTCGGTGAGTCTGATTCGCGACATCCGGGGGCGCTTCCGGCCGGCCTTCGACGGGGCGCGGGAGAGCAGCCGGGGAGGCGCGCTGAGCGCGGGGGACTGAAGGCATGGGTTGGCGGATGGCTTGGCGAAGAGTAATGTTTGGGCGCCGTGCGGCGTTGGCGGCGGGCTGCGCGCTGGTCGCGGCGGCGGGCTTGTGGGCGCAGCCGACGCCGCCGGCGGGGCAGCGCGGCAAGGGCGGCCGGGGGTGGCGGCCGGGCGGCGGGTTCCTGGTCAGCGAGATCGAGACGATCAACACGGTCAACGGCAACGTGCTGCTGCGCATCCCCTTGGCCTCGCTGCCGCCCGGGCGGGGCGGTTCGGCGTTCACCCTCGAGTTGCTGTACAACTCGCAGATCTGGGACGTGGACTCGGAATTGGTGGACGCGGGTCAGTATCCCGACACCGAAACCGTCTACGAGTTGCGGCACACACTGCAGGATTCCGCCCAAGGCGGCTGGCGCTATGGGTTCCAATACGGGCTCGAGTTCGAAGAGCGGATGGAGGTTCCCAGCCCTTACGGCGATTGCCGCTCAGTTTTCGACAAGTACACCACCAAGATGCGGGTGCATTTCCCGGACGGGAGCGCGCACCTGCTGCGGCTGGTCAACGCGGAGGACACCGTAGGGGACGACAACGGCGACGGTTTCTACGCCTACCATCCGGACGGCAGGCGAGACTTCTGCTACGCGGGGGGCAGCGACATCAGCGGCGACATGCGTTACGTGACGACCGACGGCACGTACGCGCACGTGACGATCCACCGCGGTACGGAGGACTACTAGGGACAACGGCGCTGGACGATCCATTTCAACGACGGGCGGCGGGTGGAGGGCCGATCCGGCCAGACGGAGCGGCTTGTCGACCGCAACGGCAACACGATCCGCGTGCTGCGCAGCACCGACTGCACGTATGGAGAAGGGTCAGACCTGCAGGAGGAGCGCCCCTGTACGAAATTGAGGGACGATCTGGGGCGCGAGATCAAGATTATTCGCTTGAGCGACGGCGACGAGATCGTCACGGCGCCGGGCTACAGGGGCGAGTTGGAGTGGGAGATCGAGCGCGGCACGGTGGACATGAGCGGGGGCACCTACTCCTGCGTCGGCGATGAATCACTAGCCGAAGTTTAACAGCGTGAAATTCAAGTCATTATGAATCAATGATTTACGCCGATGGGAAGACTCGAGTGGCACTACAAGCGGGGGTCAAGCGGTGAGATCGGTTGGTCAGACGAGCGTCTTGCAAACGCCTCCGGGGTGGGGGTCGACACCGAGCGCGTTGTAGATGTTCAACTGTTTGGGTTCGGCTTGCGTGGCCGTGCGCACATGCAGCGTGCGTCCGTCGGGGCGGCGGAAGGTGGCGGTGACGCGCTGCTGGCCGTCGAGGATGCGGCGCAAGGTGGTCCAACTGGCCTGGTTGCCGTGCCCGCGCAGGCGAGTGCGGATGACCTGCACGAGTTGGTAGGCGATGACGGTGAGGAACAGGTGACCGTCGGTTCGCTGCGGCTTGTGGTGATAGATGGGGCGCAGGCCGAGTTCGGACTTCAGCGAGCGGAAGACGGCCTCCACGTCCGTGAGGGTGGTGTAGGTGCGCCACAGGGCGTCTGCGTCCCAGGCCAGCTCGTTGCTGCGCAGGCAGTAGACGCCGGGATGGGTCGCCATCGAGCCGTCCTGGGGACGGCGGGACCAGGTGACGGCGACGGCCTTTTTGCCGCTCTCGTCGGTGGCGACGGCAATCTGGTAGTGCGCGGCGACGCGGGAATGCTTCGTCTGCAAGCGCCCGATGCGCTGCCAGACTTGGTCCAGTCGCTTGTGGGCGCGGGGGCGCGCCAGCCCCTCGTGGAATTGGGTCAGGGCGGCCTCGTAGCGGGTGGCGAAACGCTCGACGATGGCCCGCTCCTTGTGGGCGCGCTCTTCGGAATAGCAGTACAGACGCACCTCGTCGGGGTCGGTCGAGACCACCTTGTGCAACTGCACGGTCTGCTTGGACTTGGTCTGAAGCGATACGGCGGCCGCAGCGTCGAAGCGGCGCTGCCGTTCGCGGCTGACGAGCAGATAGCGGTAGTCGTGGGCGCGCAACCACAGCAGGCAGGCTGCGCTGGCCACGCCGCGATCCATGACCACGAGGGCGCCGGCCGGCGCATCCAGCGCCTCGAGCATGCCGGCCAGCGTGCGCTGTTCTCTGACGTTGCCGGCGAAAACCTGGGAGCGACGCACGAAGCCGCTGGCGTCGAGCATCAGCCCCAAGGTCAGCAGCGGACAGTCGCTGCGCCTCTCCTTCGAGTGCCCGCGTTGGGCCTGCGGCTGCGCGCGCGCCGCGCCTTCGAAGTAGGTGTTGGTCAGGTCGTAGAGGGTCACTGTTGGCTGCAGGTCGAACAGTCCCAGCGCACGGTCGAACAGTTGCGCCTCGGTCGCCGCGCGATGCCTCACCAGAGCGTCGGAGGCGCGGTAGAGCTGCATCGCGCGGACCGTCTCGAAGTCGAGGCGCCGGCGCCCGAGGCGTTCGCGCCTGCCCTCCCCGCCAGCGTGATCGTTCCCTATTGAGCCACTTGTGAAACTCGTAGGGATTGCGATTCGATACGGTCCGGCGGCTCTGGAGAGTAATGTTGCCTGGGTTGCCCAAATCGGCGTCTGGTCTTACAAGAACCGGCGTCAAGCGAGAGCCTGGAACAGGCGGCTGTAACGTGTTCTCGACCGCGCGTCGAGGACATCGGCGGCTGCCTGACGCCGGTCAGGCGATGCGGTGAGAGGGGGCCGGTGGCCGGGACGTCCGGGATATGGTTCATGTCACAAGGCGCATGAGCTGGTCGGCAGTGAGAGCGAGGATGCCAAACATGCAATGGCACATCACCTTCGAGGCGCCACGGACTCGTACCTGGCGGGCGCCGAACTCGTCCTTCAGTCGGCCATTGACGCGCTCACCCGCGGTGCGTTCGTTGTACCGGACCTGTTCAGGAAGCTGAAAGCCGATGCGCCGCAGGCGCCGGGCTTCAGCTTTCAGCTCCTCGGCCAGCGCCTTGTCGCGGCGGGGGTTGATGTCAATCAACGGGACGTGGCCGAGTGAGCGGCTGTGTTCGTGGACCGCTTCGGCATCGTAGGCCGAATCCATCAGGTCATAGCAGTTGGTCGTCCGCTCGGCCGACATCGTCGCCAGGGGAATGGCAGCCTGGCTGTCGTGCGTCGAGGCCGAGGTCAACAGGCAACTGATGGGGACTTGGCCGTCGGCCACGTCGATGTGCAGCTTGTAGCTGACCCAGGTGTCGCGGTATCCCTTGCTGTTCTTCTTCGTGCCGACATCGCAGTCGGTCGGCAGGTCGTCGAGCATCTCCGGCAGGGTCATGGTGGACTGGCGTTCGAGCCGTGTGCGCCGCTTCGGTCGTTCTTCGCCCTTCTTCGGCCGTCCCCGCTTGCGCTTGCGAGGCGTCGGCGCCTTCTCCTTGACGGCAGGCTTCTCGCGGGCCTCGATGGCCGTCGAGTCGCGGGAGAGATGGCCCACCAACTGGTCGCCGTGGGTCTTGCGGACCAGCGTTTCGTGCACGCGTTGGGGCAACTGCGAGCGGGCGAATTCGGCGAAGGCGCGCGAGAAGACCGACTCGCTCGGCACCTGGCTCCGCCGTTCCCAGCCGCAGAGGCGCCGGAGCGCCACGTCGGTGTCCAGGCGGTCCAGCAGCGCGCGCGTGGTCGGCATGTCGTAGACCGCCTTGGCCACGAATGCCCGCGCCAGCGCGGCGCGGTCGCTCGGCGGGTCAGAGGAGACGATGGGCTGGCGGCGCACCAAGTACGACCGCAACGGGCGGGTCGTGGAAGTGGCGGCATTCGCCGGCGACGGCCGGCCGGCGCCGTGGGGGACGAACGCAAGCGGCAGGGGGGTGGTGACGACCGCCTACAGCAACAACACGGTGACGGTGACCGATGAGGCGGGAGTGGCGCGGACGAGTGCGTACAACGGCTTGGGGCGGCTGATTCGGCTGCAAGAGAACAGCGTGAACACCTGCTACGCGTACGACGTGCTGGACAATCTGACCCAAGTGCGGCAGGGCGCCGCGGTGAGCGGCAGCGGGGTCTGCACGGGCGGGCAGACGCGCACGTTCGCCTACGACGCGTTGAGCCGCCTGACCTCAGCGACCAACCCTGAAAGCGGGACGGTGCGCTATACCTACGACGGCGCCGGCAACGTGCTGACCGAGACGGACGGCCGCGGGGGGACGGCGACGCATACCTACGATGCGCTGAACCGCATCACGAAGACGACTTACTCCGGCGGCGGGACGGGATTCAATGCCACGCCGGACGTGACCTACGCCTACGACGCGGGAGCGACGACGAACTGCAAGAACAAGGGGCGCTTGACCTCGGTGCGCACGAGCGTGTCGACGACCGGCTACGGCTGTTACGACGCCTTGGGGCGGGTGACGGCGAGCACGCAGACGACCTCCGGGGATGCGGCGCGAACATTCGCCTATACTTACAATGCGGACGGGACGCTCAAGACGCAGACGTATCCGTCGGGGCTGGTAGTGGCCTACGATTACGACGCGGCGGGGCGGTTCAAGGCCGTGGGCAAGAACACGCCTGGAGCAACGGACTACGCCGGAGAGATGAGCTACGCGGCGCACGGCGGGATCAAGGCGCTGAAGCTGGGCAACGGGCTGTACGAGAGCTGGGGGTACAACGCGCGCCTGCAGCCGACGGCGATCCGGCTGGGGACGATGGCGAGCGGGACGCAGCGGGCGGACAAGCTGTCGCTGAGCTTCGACTACGGGACGACGGCGAACAACGGCAACGTGCTGAGTCAGACGATCGGCCGTCCGGGATTCACGGTGACGCAGCGCTACCGCTACGACGGGGCGAACCGGCTGGGCTTGGCCAGTGAAGGCGGGACGGCGCCGACGAGCGACTCCTGCCCGACGGACGCGGCATGGTGTCGAGACTACAGCTACGACGCCTACGGCAACCGCGCGGTGACCGGGACCCGGGGGCACACCCTGGCGACGGGGACGCCGACCGCAACAAGCGCTTTCAGCGCAACGACGAACCGCATAACAGCGGGGAGTTACGACGGGGCGGGCAACCTGCTGTCTCTGACGGGCGTGGGCGCGCTGAGTTACGACGGGGAGAACCGGCTGACGGCGTACGACAACAACGTGGCGTCGCTCCAGGAGCAGGGCGCGTACGCCTACGACGGGCTGGGGCAGCGTGTCAAGCGCACGACGCAGATTCGCGGGACGAGCGAGACGATGGTGTACGTGTACGACGCCTTCGGACGCTTGGCGGCCGAGTATTCGAGCGTGGCGCCTGAAGCGGGGTCGAGGGAGACGTTCTACCGCACGGAGGATCACTTGGGCTCGACGCGCTTGGTGATGAAGCAGAACCAGACGGTCGCGGAGTGCGCGGACTTCTTCCCCTTCGGGGAGCGCATCGGTTCGGGGCTGAACGGCCGCAGCGCCGACTGCTACGGTGGGACAAGCAACGCCGTCAAGCAGCAGTTCACCGGCAAGGAACGCGACGCCGAATCGAGCCTCGATTACTTCGGAGCAAGGTACTACTCGGCGCGCCTAGGGCGGTTCATCGGACCCGATGCGCCGTTCGCGGATCAGTTCGCGTCAACTCCGCAGAGTTGGAACCTGTACGGCTATGTTCGAAACAGTCCTTTGGTTGCCATTGATCCGAACGGCCGTGAGACACGAATCTGTGGGCTAGGAACCGGCGAGCAGACATGTGAAGTAGTGCGGGAGAATATAGCGGATCGGGTGCGAGACGACAAGAGCTTCATTATCGCCGGCGGCGATATTTATCTCCGGGACGAGGATGGGGCGCAAGGCCAACGGATTGGCAGCGTTGAGTATCTGGGGCCGGACGGGGATCTCCGGGAAGAAGTTCGTGACCTGGCTTCCGCAATCGTCGCGAACACTGAGACGCCTGTGAATGCATTGGCTATTGGAGCAATGGCCATACCGGCGTTGGTGACCGGAGCGGCGGAGGTTCCGTCCGCCGCAGCCGCCATGCGTCCGGCGATGGAGACTGCGGCCGTTGCAGGATCGGCAGCTAGTCAGCACATTTCCCAATTAGCGCTGCGAACCGGCGATTATCTGTTCGGCCGCAGTCGCTTGAAAGGCAGTCGAGGACTTCTGAACGGCCAGATCCCACGGATCGGAGGTTATTTTCGACTTGGATACAGCTGGAATAAACACAAAAGGAACGAGGTGTTCCGCATCGCAATTGGGAATCGGAAGCTGAAGATTAAGGGTAAGCCGTTCCATAAGCATTGGGACTTATGGAAACGCTAAGGAAGGTCGCTATGGCAAAGATACTACTCAAGGCTACCTGGATCTGCCGGAAGATACAGGAGTGGCTTACGAAGATCGAAACGGTGGAGATGTCCAGGGCGGAGGTAGCGGCGATGATTGAAGGTTTCCTTGGTGACGACAACGCGCAAGGACCCTGGGATTGGGATGACTTCTTATCGAGCACACTGGCAGATCCGGATCTTGACCGAGTGCGCATCATCTGTTTCGATGTGCGTGATCGCTATCCGCCTGGGGAGGAAGGCGGTTACTGTAGTGAGGAAGGCATCAAGTTTTTGCGAAATCTAGCGAAGGAACTGAAGCAGAGCGATTCCGATTTGTCTGTTTAATTTTTCGTGACCATCTACGATGGCGAGGACCAGCAGGTGCGGAAGATCACCGCAGGATGATGACGCCTTCGGGCGCTTGGCGGCCGAGTATTCGAGCGTGGCGCCTGAAGCGGGATCCGGCGGGACGTTCTACCGCACGGAAGACCACCTGGGCTCGACGCGCTTGGTGACGAAGCAAGACCAGACAGTCGCGGAGTGCCGCGACTTCTTCCCCTTCGGGGAGCGCATCGGTTCGGGGCTGAACGGCCGCAGCGCCGACTGCTACGGCGGGACGGGCGGCGCCGTCAAGCAGCAGTTCACGGGCAAGGAACGGGACGCCGAATCGAGCCTCGACTCCTTCGGCGCAAGGTACTACTCGGCGCGCCTGGGCCGGTTCATCGGTGTGGATCCGGCCAACGCCGGGGCGGATCCGTTGGTTCCCCAAAGTTGGAACGGCTATGCCTACGCGGTCAACAATCCGTTGGCGTTCATCGACCCTACCGGGTTGTCCTGGATCAGGAGTGGCGGCGGATCGGTTACATGGACAGATGAATGCGCAAACGATCCGAACTGCTTCGACACGCCGGCGGTGGCGAACGAGAAAGGTCGAGCAGGCGCTGGACATGGAAACGGGGGCGGTGGTCGCGGTGACGGTGCAAGCGGCCGGTGCGGGAGACACGAAGACGCTGCCGCAGGCGCTGGACAAGGCCCTGGAGCAGGTGCAGGCGGCGCACGATGGCCGTATCGAGGGGCACGACGGCTTACCGGCACAACTCGAAGAACCCGCCGCCAAGGGTGACCTTCAGAGAATCCTCAGCCCGCAGCCATTGCTCGATCACGGCGATATTCCCGCCGCCTGCCGGCTCATGTCGCGGTAAGAAAACGTTGTTGCGCACATCCTGCTCATCTGCGCGCGGACTGTGGTAAGACCGCCGCGCGGCCCCGCGCTGCAACCAATCTCCATGCGTTTGAGAGAAGTCGCGCCGGCTTGCGCCAAGGTGAAAGCGCCGCGTCTTGGCGCGGAGACACTCGAACTTGGAAAACCGCTCTGCTTGCGCGCATCGTGGATGTAGCCTCAGAACCACAACATATAGTGGTTACAGGTAGAAGAGACTGGAAGAGGGGCGTTGGCCAGGAGGAGGGGCGGAAGCGGTTGTTCATCCCCGTCGACAACTCGATAAGCGCATCGTTTCAGATTACAATTGTTACAATTGGCGGACAGGTTGGACACGGAAAGTCCGCGCTGCCTGCCGCCGCTTGCGACATCTCGGCGCGCAGTTCTTGCGGTTTGGCTTGTCTGTAAAGGTTCGTCATGCATCTGCGCTTCTCTCCGCTCCTGCGATCTCTATGCGGCAAAACGTCCGTGCGGTCTCTGCTCGCCGTCTGCGCTTCGTTGGCGGCGGCGCCCGCTGCGGCGCAGACCGCTGCCTCCTATACGATCGACACGATCGCCGGGACGGCAGAGGTCAGGGACGGCGGCCCGGCGACCGCGGCGTGGCTGCGCTCCCCCACGGCCGCAGCGGCGGACGCCGCCGGCAACCTCTACATTGCCGATAGCGGCAACCACCGCATCCGCAGGGTGGACGCCGCCGGCAACATCGCCACAGTCGCGGGAACGGGAACATACGGCTTTAGCGGCGACGGCGGCCCGGCGACCGCAGCCCAACTGCGCTCTCCCACGGACGTGGCGATCGACGCCGCGGGCAACCTCTACATTGCCGATAGCGAAAATCATCGTATCCGCAGGGTGGACGCCGCCGGCAACATCGCTACCGTCGCCGGAACGGGGGCGGACGGCTTCAGCGGAGACGGCGGCCCGGCGGCCGCAGCCCAACTGTACGCTCCCCGTGACGTGGCGGTAGATGGCGCGGGCAACTTCTACATTGCCGATCAGGGCAGCCACCGCATCCGCAGGGTGGACACCACCGGCAATATCGCTACTGTCGCGGGGACGGGGGCAGACGGCTTCAGCGGGGACGGCGGCCCCGCGACCGCAGCCCAACTGTGGCGCCCTCTCGGCGTGACGGCCAACGCCGCGGGCAACCTCTACGTCGCCGATACTGCAAACCACCGCATCCGCAAGATAGGCACAGACGGCAACATCGCTACCGTCGCGGGAACGGGGACGCACGGCTCTGACGGTGAAGACGTTCCGGCGACCGCGGCGCGGCTGTATTTCCCCCGCGGCGCAGCAGTGGACGGCGCGGGCAATCTCTATGTCGCCGATACTGAAAACCACCGCATCCGCAAGATAGGCGCAGACGGCAACATCGCCGATTTCGCAGGCGAAGCCCGACTGATCAGCCCCCATGGCGTAGCGGTAGACAGCGCAGGCAACCTCTACATTGCCGATACCCTGAACAACTTCATCCACAGAGTGGATGCCGGCGGCAACATCTCTATCTTTGCGGGGACGAGGCTATCCGGCTTCCGAGGGGATGGCTTCCCGGCGACCGCGGTGCGGCTGTATTTCCCCCGCGGCGTGGCGGCGGACGACGCAGGCAACGTGTACATTGCCGATACTCGCAACAACCTCATTCGCAGGGTGGGCGCCGACGGCAACATCTTCACCGTCGCGGGGACAGAGGCGTACGGCTTCAGCGGGGACGGCGGCCCGGCGACCGCAGCCCGACTGTGGCTCCCCCGCGGCGTGGCGGCGGACGGCGCAGGCAACGTGTACATTGCCGATTGGGGCAACAACCGCGTCCGCCGGGTGGATGCCGACGGCAATATCTCCACCCTCGCCGGAACGGGGACGAGAGGCTCCGGCGGGGACGGCGGCCCGGCGACCGCAGCCCAACTGAGTTCCCCTTACGACGTAGCGGTGGATGGCGCAGGCAACGTGTACATTGCCGATGCTTTCAACTACCGTATCCGCAGGGTGGACGCCGACGGCAACATCTCCACCATCGCGGGGACAGGAGCGAGCGGCTTCAGCGGGGACGGCGGCCCGGCGACCGCAGCCCAACTGAACGCCCCCCAGAGCGTAACGGCGGACAGCGCGGGCAACGTGTACATTGCCGATACGTTCAATCACCGCATCCGCCGCTTGACGCCGGCGGCCACAGCCGCGCCCCGCATCTCCGCGGGCGGCATCGTGACGGCTACCGGAACCCCGCTCGTGAACCGCGTCTCGCCCAACGCGCTCATCTCTGTTTTCGGGCAGGCGTTCGCCCCGCAAGAGACGCAAACGCTGAGCCCGCAGTTGGACGCCTCAGGCAGAGTTGCCGCCAACCTGGCCGGCGCCTGCCTGGAGATCGGCGGCAAGCGCGCCGCGCTGTTCGCGGTCACCCCGAACCAGATCAACGCCCAGGCGCCGCACGATCTGACGCCGGGACAGACGCAGGCGGCGGTCGTCCGCAATTGCGCCGCGGCGCAGAAGCGCCGGTCGCCGTCGGCGCGGTCTCGCCGGCCTTCTTCAACGTGCTGAGCAGCCCCGACGGGCGCAACCCGGTCATAGCCTTGCACGGCGGCGGCCCCGCCTTGGCCGGAGCGCCGGGCCTGCTGCCCGCAGCGGAGTTCACGCCCGCCGAGCCCGGCGGGATCGTCACCCTGTTCGGAACCGGCTTCGGAGTCGTCGAGCCGCCCTTGGAAACCGGCCGAATCCCGGGGGCGGCGGCCAACCTCGTCAACGCGGTCGCGTTTGCCTTCGGCGGCATCGCGGTTCCCCCGCAAGACGTGCTTTATGCCGGCGCGTCGCCCTGCTGCGCCGGCCTCTACCAATTCACGCTGCGCCTGCCGGCCGATATCCCCGACGGCGACGCCCCGGTCAGCGCAACCGTGCAGGGCGTCTCGACTCCCCAAGGGCCGTTCTTGACCGTCCGCCGCCGGCAATAAAGACCCTTCGCCGCTTGACGGAAGAAAGTTCGCCGCCGCCGCATCCAACGGCGCCGCAGGCTGCGCCGCTTGCAAAGCGGAAAGCGGCCCGCGCGGCGATCCCGCTGCCGGTTCCGCTCTACTCTCCGCCGATCAATTGCTCGGCCAGCTCCGTCCATTCGCTTTCCCGCTCCTGGATCAACCGCCGGCGGTCCTCCAGGTCGGCGAGAATGCGCCGGTTCCGCCGATGATCGCGCCCGCTTTCCCCCAGCTCGGCCTGCAGTCCGTCGCTCTCGCTCTCGAGCGCCGCGATTTCGTTTTCGAGCGCCGCGGCCCGTTTGCGCAGCTTCTCCGCCTTGAGCGGGTTCAGGCGCTTCCCCTGCTTTGCGGATCCCTTGCCGGAACCGCCGCCGGGAGAAACTCCGTTGGACACGGGGCCGGCCGCCTCGAGAGCGGACTGCAACTCAGGGCTGATTGCCGCGGGGGCGGCTTCCTCCGCGCCGCCCTTGCGCTCCAGCGCCCACAGATAGTCCTCGTAGTTGCCGGGGTAAACGTCCACTTTGCCGCCGCCGACGGCGAAGACCTTCGTCGCCAGACGATCGATGAAGTAGCGGTCGTGCGAAACGAAAACGAGCGTGCCCTCGAAGTCGAGCAGCGCTTGCAGCAACACGTCTTTGGCGCGCAGATCGAGGTGGTTGGTAGGCTCGTCCATCAACAGAAAATTGCTGGGCCTGACCAGCATCCGGGCAAGCGCATAACGGTTGCGCTCGCCGCCGGAGAGAACCTTGACCTTTTTGAAAACGTCGTCCCCGGAAAACAGAAAGCAGCCCAGCAGCCCGCGTATCTGCGAATCGTTCGCTTGGGGAACCCGCGCGGCCAGATCGTCGAAAAGCACGGCTTCGGGGTCGAGTTCCTTGTACTGGTCCTGAGCGAAATAATCGACCTCGACCTTGTGCCCGGCCTTGCGCAGGCCGCAGGTCGGCGGGTCGATGCCGGCGAGCAGACGGATCAAGGTGGACTTCCCCGCCCCGTTCGCGCCCACCAGCGCGATGCGGTCGCCCTTCTCCACGTGCAGCGAGACGTTGGAGAAGACGCGCGTCTCGCCGTAGCTTTTGGCCGCGTCCTTGAGCGCGGCGACGACGCGGCCCGAGGCCGGCGGCTGGGGAAACCGGAAACGGATTGTCTTTTCTTCGGGAGGCAATGCGATGCGCTCGATTTTTTCGAGCTCCTTGATGCGGCTTTGCACCTGCTTCGCCTTGGTTGCCTGATAACGGAAACGGTTGATGAACGCTTCGAGTTGCTCGATGCGGTTCTGCTGGTTTTTGTGCGCCGCCCGCAGCCGCGCCAGGCGCTCTTGCTTCAACTTCTCGAACTGCGAATAATTCGCCGCGTAAAAGTGCGCCCGCTCGTTCCAGAGATGGACGATTTTGTTGACCGTCGTATCCATGAAAAAACGGTCGTGCGAAATGACCAGGAAGGCGTAGGGGTAGTCTTTGAGGTAATCCTCGAGCCAGTTGCGGGCCTCCAGGTCGAGATGATTGGTCGGCTCGTCGAGCAGCAGAAGGTTGGGTTTTTCGAGCAGCAGCTTGGCCAGCGCGACGCGCATCTGCCAGCCGCCGGAGAATTCTTCGCAGGGGCGGCCCCAGTCTTGTTTGGGGAAGGCCAAGCCCCCAAGCACCGTTCCGACCTGGGCTTCCTTGGTGTAGCCGTCAAGCGCCTGGTAGCGGTTGGAGCACCATTCGTAGCGGTCGATGACGGTTTGATACTCGCTTCCGCAGGGGTCGAGAACCGACATCTTGTTCGCCAGCTCCTCCAATTCGTCCTCGAGGGCGACGGCCTCGTCGAATACGCTCAGGCATTCCGCAAAGACGGTGCGTCCCGCGAGTGACAGGCCGTCTTGCGGGAGATAACCGATGCGCATGCCCTTCTGCATCGCGAGGGAGCCGGAATCGAGGCGCTCCATGCCGTTCAGAATCTTGAGCAGGGTCGATTTGCCCGCGCCGTTGGCGCCGACCACGCCCACCCGGTCGCCGGGAGCGATCAGCCAGTCGAGACCGCTGAACAGCACCCGGTCGCCGTAGCGCATCTTGGCCGCGGTGAGTTGAATCACTCCTCCCAGTTTATCCGGGGCGCGGTCAGGCGGCGTTCGACGGCGCGGCGCGGCGCGAATCGAATCTGTGCAGGAAAGCGAGCAGGCGGCGGACCTCATCCTCGGGCGGGGCCTCGCCGTCGGCGATGAAATCGGCGAAGCGGCGCGTCGGGGACGTATGCCGGCGAAACATCGGCAGCGCCTGGCGCTCCCACTGCAGCCTCACGGACTCCGGCGTGCGGCCGCGCTCCGCTGTATCCCGGGCGATGCGCCGCTCGCGGCAAACATCGTCGGGCGCATCGACGAAAACGGCGCAATCGAGCATGGCGCGCACCCGCGGATGCCAGAGCGCAAAAAGACCTTCGAGCAGGGTTGCCGCCGACGGGCCGACGACGTGCGCCTCGAGCAACCGCGTGTGCGTCTGGAAATCGTAGCGGGGGACGGGCACGGAGCGCCCGGCCCGGCGCGCGTTCAGATGCTCCAGCAGCGTTTCCCAGTCAATCGCCTGCGGGAGGTCGAAATTCACTGCGTCGCGCTCGTCCGGCGGCAGATGCGCAAGGTCGCGGTAATACGCATCCAACGACAGCAGCGCCGCATCGGGCAGGCGAGCCATGAGCGCCCCGGCGAACGTCGTCTTGCCCGCGCCCGACGCGCCGGCGATGCCGACCGTCATGGCCGCGCGGCGACCCGCTCGAGAGGCGCGAAGCTCTCGCGCCGGCGGGACGCTTGCCGCGCCGCAAGGTCGTAGCGGTCGCCCGGAGCCAGAAAATAGAAATCGCCGCCCGTATCGATTTTTCGCTTGGCGTCGTAGATGGCGGCATAACCCTGCCCGATCACCTCGAAACGGTCGCCGGTGACCACCACGGCGGTGTTTTCGTCAATGCCGATACCAAGCAGTGCGGGGCGCGCGCGAATCACTTCGAGCAGATCGAATTGCCGGTTGCGCCGCAGCAGATGCTGGTCAATGGCGACGTTTCTGAGAAATCCGAAGCCCTCTTCGTGGTCGCCCATCATGATCGTGTTCGTCTTGGTGTCGCCGCGCGCCAGATACGATCCTTGAATCGTCGCGCCCGCCGAACTTCCGCCGATCACGCCGCCGCGGGCCAGCAGATTACGCAATTCCTCGTAGACCTTGGTGTGCAGATAGGCATCGGCCAGACGCCACTGCCTGCCTCCCGGAAACCAGACGCCGCGCGCCCGGCGGATCGGCTCGACGAACGCGTCGCTGTCGGCTTCCCCGCGGTCGTAGGTATGCGCCGGCGTCAAATTGCGCGCGCCCAGCTTGCGGTAGCGCGCCAAGCCGGGCCAGTGGGGGCCGTAGGATTCCGCGCCGCCGGCCGTCGGGATCACCACGATGGGCGCGTCCGCGCCGCCGGCCAAGTCGAGAAAACGTTCGAAAATCGCCGGGTCTTGCATGGCCCCGCCGACGATCACCAACGAGCCGTTCGCCGGCCCGACAGTCTGCGCCCCGGCTGCGCCCGCAAAACCGAAAGCGATCAGGACGACCGGCAGAAAACGCCGGCCCGTCCAGCGGTTTTGCTTTTTACTCTCCACTTTCCCCTCTCCTCAAGCGACCCGATGCCGCGCGTTGCCGGCAATGGCGTCGAAGACGTTGTCAACCGCAAGTTGCAGCCCGGCTTCGAGCGCCTCGGGCGTCACGCCTCCCGAGTGCGGCGTCATCACGACGCTCGGCAGAGCCGCCAGCGGATGATTCTCGGGCAAGGGCTCGCTGTCGTAAACGTCCAGACCGGCGCCGCGGATCGCTTTCGCACGCAAGGCGTCGATCAGCGCCGCTTCGTCGACGATCGGCCCGCGGGCGGTGTTGATGAAAATCGCCGACGGCTTCATCAGCCCGAATTCGCGCTTGCCGATGAAGCCGATCGTGTCGGGCGACTGCCGCAGGTGCAGGCTGACCACGTCGCTCTCCCGGTAGAGATCGTCCAGGGCGACCGGCCGAACGCCGATCTCGTCGAACGGCTTGCCGGCCGGGTTCATCGTCCAGGCGATGACCTTCATGCCGATGCCGCGGGCAATGCGCGCGGTTTGCAGGCCGATCGCGCCCAGTCCGACAACGCCGAGCGTCTTGCCGTGAAGCTGCGTCACGAAGCCGCGCGGCCAGGCCCCCTTTTTTGTCTTGGCGTCGATGCGCGGAATCTCCCGCGCTACGGACAACATCAACGTCAGGGCGTGCTCGGCCATGGCGATTGCCGATACCGCGGGCGTGTTGGTGACAACGACTCCCAAACGGGCCGCGGCGGCGAGATCGACATGGTCGGTCCCCGTTCCCCAGAGCGAAAGCGCCTTGAGTTGCGGGCAGGCCGCCAGGACCTCCTCCCTGAAGGAAACCGAAGAGCGTATGTTGATGACGTATTCGGCATCGCGGATGCGCTCGAGCAAAACATCGGCCGAGATTGGCAGATTGTCGTGGTAGCTGACCTCCGCCCGGCTCGTCAGCGACCGATACGCCGCGCTCGGCCCCATCACCGGGGGGTAGTCGTCGGGAATCACGATCGTAGGGCGAGGCATGAAAGCCCAGCGTAACACCGCAGGGCAGCGGCCGGAGCGGTTTTTGCGGCTCCGGGTGAAACCTGCCGGGGCAGTCCGTTCGTCCATACTGATAAGGTGGAGCTATACCGTCATATCAATCGAAGGGGGCATCACAGTCGTGTCGCATAAAATCATTCGTTCGGGCCGCCGGTCGCCCGCAAACGCCGGAGAAGGTTCCGTGCCTCCGATCGCAATCGTTTTACTGGCGGCCATCGCCTTGCTCGTCGGCGCCAACGTCTATTCCTTTCTTGAGATACGCTCCCTGCGGGACGAAGTAGCCGCGCAATTTACGGTCGTCGACGAACGGCTGGCCTTGCTCGACGGCAGCGTCGAGCGCACCTCCACCCGGATCGATTCGAGAGTCGGCGAGGTCAAGGAACTGGTCGCCTCGGCGG
Organism: Bryobacterales bacterium; assembly: GCA_965214655.1. GTDB lineage: Bacteria > Acidobacteriota > Terriglobia > Bryobacterales > UBA6623 > CATQHP01. Next base: position 198,879 of record OZ243965.1, read on the forward strand.
AAAAAGAGTTGAGCCAGCGCACCCGCCAAGTCGAAAGCGAGTGCTGGGCCGAGCCGGCGACATCGAGAAGAAACTCGAGGAGACCGCCGCCGTCCAGCAGGCGAAGATTAGCGCCGTCGGCGGCAGGCTGGAGCAGTTCGAAGAGGATACGACCAGCAAGGTCGGCTCGCTCGACGGCCGCGTGACCACGGTCAAGGAAGAAGTCGACCAGACCAAAGCCGAGCTGGAGAAAACCATCGCCGACCTGTCGCGGGTGCGCGGCGATCTCGGGGTGCAAAGCGGCCTGATCGCGACCAACGGCGAAGAGTTGGCGGCGCTGAAGAGATTGGGCGAGCGGAATTACTATGAGTTCAACATGGGCAAAAGCAGGCAGCCTCAGAAGGTGGGGCCGATCCGCATCAAGCTGACCGGAGCGGACCGCAAGAGGAACCGCTACTCGATCGATCTCTGGGCCGACGACAAAAAGATCGAAAAACGCCGCAAGACCCTGCTGGAGCCGGTGCAGTTCTACGTCATCGGATCGCGCGTCCCCTACGAGTTGGTCGTCAACAAAATCGACAAGGACAATATCGCCGGCTACCTGGCGACGCCGAAGGACGGCCCGCGCGGCGCCGGCGGCTGAGTGAGCGAGTAGCGCCGCCCGGCCCGCTACTCCAGCACCAGAGCCGAGGCGGCGATCTTCCGTTTCGATGGCGTCCGGCCCGTAACCCTGACCGTGACGCGGTTGCCGATCAGGCGGGCTCCGCTGACGGTCAGCTCGTATTGGCCGCGCGCCGCGGCGAAGACCAAGCCGCTGAGTTCCTGCGCGCCGCTCTTGAACCGCTTGGCGTGAAAATAGGCGCCGCCGGAACGCATCGCGACCGCTTTGAACAAGCCGCGGTCCGTTGCCTCGACGAACACCGCATAGATGGAAACGCCCTTCGCTCTTGCCAGCGACAATACTTCGGATTGCGAGCTGCGGCTGCGGCCCTCGACTCCGGCCGACAGCAGGACGATGACCCTGCGCCCGGCGCCGCTCTCGAATCCGCCGTCGATCGCCGCAAACAACGCATCCAGAACGCGCGGCGCATTGCCGTAACGAACTTGGGCCGCCGCCCGATGCAGCAGTTGCTTGCCGGCAGTGAAGTCCTGCGCCAAGTCCGCGGAATCGTGGTAAGCAACCAGCGCCATCTGCTCGCCGTCGCCGAGGCCGTCGATGAATGCCGGAACAAGCGGCCGCACCATCTCGCCCAGAAAGCTGGCGTCGACCAGCAGCAGGACATCGAGCGGGCCCTCCGCCGGCTTGACCGATTCCACGCGCAGCGCTCTCTTGTCGTCGATAACGGCAAAATGCTCGGGCGAAAGCCCGCCGGCCGTCTCGCCCGTCTTTTCATCGAATGCGGTTACGCGCAGAACGGCTTCCTGGGCGTATAGGCTCAACGCCAAAACGGCGGTCAAAGCAAGCCGTGCAAACGCCTTGCCAACGCTGCCGCGCATGTCCGGAATCTTAGCAGACAAGCCGCGCGCCCCTGCCGTCGGGAACCGGGTAACATAATGGGGCAGCCCGATACCACGATGACGCAGATTCGAAAATTGCTGGTTTTTTCTCTCGTTTCAGGTTTTGCCGACGCCGCGCCGCGCCAAGAATTCGTTTTCACTACCGCCCCCTTCGCGCAATGCCACGCTTCGACCGTCATGGAAACCAAAGACGGGGAGATCCTCGCGGCATGGTTCGGCGGCACGCGCGAAAAGCATCCCGACGTAGCCATCTGGTTGGCGCGGCGCGGCGCCGGCGGCTGGTCGGCGCCCGCAGAGATGGCGCGCCACGAAAACACGCCGACGTGGAACCCCGTGCTGTTCCGTACGCTGGACGGCGCGACCTGGCTGTTCTACAAATTCGGCACGGACCCCCGCCAGTGGACCGGCGCTTATCGGCGCTCGGACGACGACGGCCGAAGCTGGTCCGCTGCGCAGCCTCTTCCCGCCGGATTGCTGGGACCGATTCGGGCCAAGCCGCTGATTCTGCCCAACGGCGACGTCCTGGCCGGAACTTCGGTCGAAAGCTATCGCTCCTGGTCGGCCTGGGTCGAGCGCTCCACCGACCACGGACGATCCTGGACGAAGCACGGCCCCGTGAGCCACCCCCGCGAACCCTACGGCATCATTCAGCCCGCCTTGATTCCGTTGTCCGGCGGAGGCGTGCGCATGTTCACGCGGGCGCGCAATATCGGCGCGATCTGCTACGCCGATTCTTTCGACGGCGGCCGAAGCTGGACTCCGGCCCGCGAAACCGAGTTGCCGAATCCCAACGCGGGCGTCGATGCGGTCAAGCTCCGCGACGGCCGCGCGGTGATGATCTACAACCACACGACAAAGGGCCGCACTCCCTTGAATATCGCCGTTTCGACCGATGACGGCGACTCCTGGAAACCGTTTCTCGAACTCGAGACGGAGCCGGGGGAGTATTCCTATCCGGCGCTCATCCAGGGCAGCGGCGGCGATTTGCACATGACCTACACCTGGAAACGCGAACGGATCAAGTACGTTCGCGTTCCGCTCGCCGACGTGCCCTGACAGTCCGCGGGCAGTTTGCTAAAGTAGCAACGCTATGGCGGAAAGCACTCGACGGCGGTTTCTTTACCGGGGTCTCGCTGCGGCTGCGGCTTCAGGCGCGGCGGCAGCCGGCCGGAAGTTCACCATCGCCTTCATTCCGGGCAGCATCGGCATCAAGGCCGACCAGGGGCGCTCGATCGAATTGGCCGCGAAGCACGGCTTCGAATCCGTGCAACCGTTCAGCGCACAATTGCTGCGAGACGGCGTTTCCCGCTACGTCGAAGCCCTGGAGGCGAGCGAATTGCAATGGGCCGCCGCCGGCCTGCCGGTGAACTTGCGCAGCGATGAGAGCACATTCTCCAATGGTTTGAAGAATTTGCCGCAAGAAGCTCAAGCGTTGCATCGAGCCGGAGCCGCACGGGTGAGCACCGCGATTACATCGAGCAGCGACACGCTCAATTACCTTGAAAACTTCAAGCGCACTTCCAGGCGGCTGCGCGAGGTCGGTTCCGTGCTCGAAGATCACGGCCTCCGCCTGGGCCTGGAGTATCTCGGCACCAAGCACCTTTGGACCAGGCGCCGCCACTCCTTCGTGCATTCGATGGCCGAATGCCGGGCGCTCATCGCGGAAACCGGCAAAACCAACATCGGCCTGGTCATCGACAGTTGGCATTGGTGGACGGCGTACGAAACTGCGGACAACATCCTGGCCCTTGCCAACGGCGATATCGTCTCCGCCGACCTCAACGACGCCCCGCGCGGCATCGAACGCGACCTGCAGCGGGACAACCAGCGCGAGCTGCCCCTGGCGACCGGCGTGATCGATGCCAAAGCGTTCCTCGGCGCTCTGGCGGCAGTCGGCTACGACGGCCCGATCCGCGCCGAACCGTTCAATAAAACGTTGAATGCAATGGACGACGAGCAGGCCGCCGCAACCACCGCCCGCGCCATGAAAAAAGCCTTCGCCCTGGTGGGATAGCATAGAAAAATATCCGCCGGGTTTGGAGGTAAGGCGCGTTGTCCGTTGACGTCAAGGCGATTCACGAGAGCGTGGAGTCCGAGGCTCCCCTGCTGTCGCGCATACGGGAAGAAATCGGCAAGGTCATCGTCGGACAGGCAGAGCTGATCGACGGTCTGCTGTTGGCCCTGCTCTGCAACAACCATGTTCTGATCGAAGGCGTTCCGGGGCTGGCCAAGACGCTCTCGATCACGACCTTGGCGCAGACCGTCCAGGCATCGTTTCAACGCCTGCAGTTCACTCCCGATCTGTTGCCGGCGGATCTGATCGGCACTCTGATCTACAGTCCGAAGAACGGCGAATTCACCGTCAAGAAGGGTCCGCTGTTCGCCAACATCGTCCTCGCGGACGAGATCAACCGGGCGCCGGCGAAAGTCCAGAGCGCTTTGCTGGAGGCGATGCAGGAGCGTCAGGTGACGATCGGCGACGAGACCTTCGCCCTGCCGCAGCCCTTCCTCGTACTGGCGACTCAAAACCCGATCGAGCAGGAAGGGACCTATCCTCTGCCTGAAGCCCAGGTCGACCGCTTCATGCTCAAGCTGCGCATCGGCTATCCGTCGAAAGACCAGGAACTGAAAATTCTGCGGCGCATGGCGCGTTCCAACGCCGCTCACGAGACCGCGCCGATCATCGAGCCGGGGGATATCGTACGGCTGCGCGGGCTGGCGGACGCTATCTACATGGACGCCAAGATCGAGGAGTACATCGTCTCTCTCGTCGAAGCCACCCGCAACCCCGCCGAGTACGGTCTCGACATCGCCGAGTTGATCCGCCACGGCGCATCGCCGCGCGCGACGATTTTCCTGGCCATGGCCTCGCGGGCCCGGGCGCTGCTGCAAGGGCGCGGATACGCGACGCCTCAGGATGTCAAATCCGTGGCTTACGACGTGCTGCGGCACAGGGTGATCGTTACCTACGAGGCCGAGGCGGAGGAACTGACATCGGAGGACCTCATCAAGAGAGTGCTGGACACAGTCGATGTCCCCTGAGCGCCGGACGCGCCGCTCCGCTGCCCATGATTTCGAAAGATCTCGCGAAGAAAATCCGTCTGATCGAAATTCAGACCGGCAAGGCCGTCAACGACGTGCTGGCCGGCGAATACCACTCGGTCTTCAAGGGCCGCGGGATGGAATTCGACGAGGTCCGCGAATACACGCCCGGAGACGAAATCCGCACGATCGACTGGAACGTCACCGCCCGCATGGGACGCCCGTTCGTGAAGCGCTACGTGGAGGAGCGCGAGTTGACGGTCTGGCTGATGGTCGATCTCTCGGCATCGGGCTCGTTCGGCAGCCGCGTCCAACTCAAGAACGAAGTCGCCGCCGAATTATGCGCCCTGCTGGCCTTCTCGGCGATCAAGAACAACGACAAGGTCGGCCTGGTCGTCTTTACCGACCGCGTCGAGTTGTTCGTTGCCCCCAATAAAGGACGTTCGCACGTTCTGCGGCTGATTCGCGACCTGCTGAACTTTCGCCCGCAAGGCCGCGGCACGGATATCGCCGAGGCGCTGGACTACCTGGGCCGGATTACGCACAAGAAGGGCGTCGTCTTTCTCGTCTCCGACTTTCTTGCGCCGGACTACCGCAAACCCTTGGGCATCGTTGCCCGGCGCCACGATCTGATCGCGGTTTCGATCGCCGACCCGCGCGAGGCGGAGTTGCCCGACGTGGGCCTGATCGAGTTGGAAGACGCCGAGACGGGCAAGCGCGTGCTGGTGGACACCTCCAGCCGGCAAGTGCGCAGCCAATACGCGACAAGCGCCGAGCGGCGGCAAAACGACCTGCGCGAGCTTTTCCGCTCGATGAGCATCGATCAGGTCGCCGTGGAAACCGGAGAGGATTATGTCCGCGATCTGATGCTGCTGTTCCGCAAACGGGAGCGGCGGCGATGAGCGCCTCAGCCCGCTGGAGGGCATGGCGGCTCTATGCTGCGGCAGCGCTGGCGGGCTGCCTGCTGCATTGCTCGAGCGCGGAGCGAGAGCCCGTCGAAGGAATCGAGCAGGTTCATGAAGCGAACGGCGCAACGCTGACGCTGAAGCTCGACCGCCGCTCGCTTTCGATCTCCGAAAGCCTGCTTTTGACGCTGGAAGTCGAGGCTGCGGAGTCCGACCGGGTCGCCTTCCCGAATCCGGCGGCGGGCTTCGGCGAATTCGAGTCGGCGAGCGACGCGCCCGCGCCGGCCCGGTTGGGCGCGGACGGCCGCGTGACCCGCAGCCACCGCTACGAACTCGAGCCGTTCCTGCCGGGGGAATTCGATATCCCGGTTCTTACCGTCGTGCTGAACGGCTCGACGGAAATCGAGACGGACCCGGTGAAGATCACGGTGACCAGCGTGCTCGACGACCCCGAGAACGCCGAGTTGCGCGATATCGGCGGTCCCGTGAACATTCCGGCGCCTTGGTGGCTGTGGGCCCTGGGCGGACTGGCGGCGGCCGCAGCCGTTGCGGGATACATCCTGTGGCGCAAACGCAAGCGCGAAGCAGCGGCGCCTCCGCCTCCTCTGCCGCATGAAACCGCGCTTGCGGCTCTGCGCGTCCTGCTGGCCGAAGAATTGCCTGCGAAAGGCGTTTACAAGCCGTTTTACAGGCGGCTTTCCGGGCTTTTACGACGCTACATGGAAGACCGTTTCGGCTTGCGCGCCCCGGAACAAACAACTGAGGAATTTCTCGAAGCGATGCGCGGCTCTCATGCCATCGAGCGGGCGCACAAAGATCTGCTGAAGGACTTTCTCCACCATGCCGATATGGTGAAGTTCGCGGAATTGACGCCGGAACCGGCGGATGCCGAACGCGCGGCCGACTCGGCCCGCCGCTTTATCGAGCAGACGATCCCCAAACCCGACTCGTTGCAAGCAACGGCGCCAGCCCTAGTCGAGAAGCAGACGTGAACGGAAGACGATGCGCGCTGTCCGCTGCTGCCGCCGGCGGTAGGGAGCGAGCACCGGCTACTCGCGGCGTTGACGATCCTGCAAAACGGCTTGCATCCAGGCAACGTCGCCCGTGAGCAGTTTCTTGACGTCCTGCTTGACGTCGTCGATGTTCCTGTTGAGGTCCTGCTTGACGCCGTCGATGTCGTGGGTGAGATCCTGTTTCACGCCGTCGATCTTCCTGTTGAGGTCCTGCTTGACGCCGTCGATGTTCTTGGCAATGGCGTCGTGGGCCGCGGCGTTCTCCGATCGAGTCCACTCCAGCCGGACAACCAGCCATACAAGGGCCAACAATACGCCAACGTCGGCAGCGTTCACTCCGTCCAGGAGTTGGGCCAATATCCCCACTACAAGGTCAGCTTATCGCATTGGAGTAATTTCGGCACAGCCCCCCACGAGTCTTCGGGCAACGGGTTCTTCCACGAACGGTTCCTGTGGTCTACTGAAATCCGGTTCGGCACGAGGGGCGCACGAAGGCGTGAGAACGTGAACAAGCAGATCGGTCTTTTCTTACTGGTATGTTGCGTGTGGCCTGCCGCGGCCGCCGCGGCGCTGCCGCCGGAGGCCGAGCATCCCGGCGAGCCGAGAGCGGCCCTCGCGCCGGCGGAAGTCGTGGCCGCGCAGCTCCATGCGCTGAAGAACAACGACCCCGCGAACCGTGACGACGGCATCCGCATCGCTTTCCGCTTCGCTTCGCCCGGCAACCGGCGGATCACCGGCCCCATCGAGCGTTTCATCGCGCTCGTCAAGAATCCGATCTATGCCCCGATGCTCAACCACCGGGCGGCGCGGTTCGGCGAGATGACGGTCGCCGGCGGCGCGGCGCGGCAGAAGGTGACCCTGACGTCCCGCAACGGGGCGCCGGCGACCTATGTGTTCATCCTGGCGCGGCAAGACGGCCCGCCGTGCAGCGGCTGCTGGATGACCGCTGCGGTCATCCGCTCGGAAAATCACCTCCCCGCCGTGCGCATCGCCATGCGCGCCGCGCCGGGGCCCGCCGGCCCGACCGCATCAGCCCCGGCGGGGCCAGGGTTCCCGCGCCGTGATCCCCTTCCCTTCCTCGATGCGAACCAGCGCATTGGCGGGAACGGCAGTGAATTTCTCGACACGTCCGCTCGGCCAGCGAACCTCCAACGCCGCCTCTTCCGCTTCCCCCAAGCCGAAATGGAGGCGATTGTCGTTCACCGAGTGGAAGCTCGACTGGCTGAGCACCGCTTGCGCCTGCCTGTGGTTTCCGTACTTGGCGAGTACGGTGGCCCCGACCGCGCTGCGATTCGACTCGCTGCCCGTGAGCTTGACCTTGATCCAGTTGGCCTTGCCCTCCGGACCGTCCTGCAAATCGTTTCTCAACAGTGAAGGGGGCGCGTTGAGATTGACGATCAGGATATCGATGTCGCCGTCGTTGTCGAAGTCGCCGAACGCACAGCCCCTGCTGGACTTGAGATCGCCGACGGCGGGGCCCGCCTGCTCGAAGAGTTGCTCGAACCTGCCCTTGCCGAGATTGCGGAACACGACCCGCGGCGTGGCTGCGGGGTAGCGCTCGAACTCTTTGGCAAGCTGCGGGTACACGCTTCCGGTCACGAAAAAGATGTCGGGGAGTCCGTCGTTGTCCAGATCGACGATTCCGGCGCCCCAACCGACGTAGCGGGTCTCGACCGCAAGGCCCGAGCGCAGCGTCGCGTCCTCGAAGTATCCCGATCCGTCGTTGGCGTACAGAATGTTGGTGTCCTCGAAAAAGTGCGTTTTGAACAGGTCGAGGCTGCCGTCGAGGTTGTAATCCCCTACTCCCAGACCCATGCCGGCTTGCTCGGAGCCGTCTTCGTTCACCGCGCAGCCGCGCTCCAGGGCTTCCTCCGTGAACTTGCCGTTACCGTTGTTGCGGTACAGCAGGCTGGGGCTCGAATCGCAGGCGACGTAGATGTCCTGCCAGCCGTCGCCGTCGAAATCGGCGGCGACCGCCGTCAACGCGTAACTGTCCGCGGCGGCGGCAATGCCGGCCTCGCGGCTCACGTCGGTGAAAGTCCCGTCGCCGTTGTTGCGGTACAGCAAATGCCGGCCGCGACGCAGCCCGCGCGGGCCGCAAACCACCGGAACGCCCTGCCAGACGCAGACGGACGATTCGCCCGGCTTGGGCACGGAGTCGAAATCGAATTGCAGATAATTCGCGACGAACAGATCGAGATGGCCGTCCCGGTCGTAATCGAGGAAGGTGCATCCCGATCCCCAGCGCGTTCCCTGTCCGGCGAGGCCGGCTTGCTCGGTGACATCGGTGAAGGTTCCGTCGCCGTTGTTGCGATACAGGACGTTGCGGCCCCAATACGTAAGGAAAAGGTCTTCGTACCCGCTGTTGTTGTAGTCGCCGGCGCAAACCGCCGACGCCCAGCCGCTACGGACCAGCCCGGCTTGCGCGGTGACATCGGTAAAAGTCCCATCGCGGTTGTTCTTGTACAGCCGGTTCGTCGCCGACGGGGGGGCGCTCTCAAGCGTACGGCCGTTGAGCACGAAGATGTCCAGCCAGCCGTCGTTGTCGTAATCGAGGAACGCGGCGCCGCAGCCGATGGTCTCCAGAATGTACAGCGGGTTGTCGGGCGAGCCGTAAACGACGGGCGCGGTGAGGCCGGCCGCGGCCGCGACATCGGTAAAACGAGCATGGAACGGAATGCCCGACGGCTTTGCCCGGGATTGCGCCGAGACGCCTCTGGAGGCGACCCCCTGCGCCGGGAGGTCGGCGGCCGACAGGGCAAGCATGCTCAACAGCCGCCGCCGCGACATCGGCCTCCGCATGAACCCAATGTAGCAACGGGCGTCTCCGCGAGCGCCGCAGGACGCCGCAGCCGGCACGCCGGGCGCCGGCAATGCATCCCTCCTTTCGTTCGAAAAGTTGCAAAATAATCGAAAATCGATCCGCGCTACTTGATTTTCGGAGAGTCGGAACATATACGATAAAGCCGTGCTTGGTTTGGCGAAGCGCCCCGGGGCTTTACCGGGCCCGGGCGGTTTCACAAGCGGCAGCCGCAATTCGGCAACGATACGCGCAGTTCTGCCGCGCCAACGGCGATTCCACGGATCTCGCCGAAGAGTCCCGGCGCGTACGGGAAGGGGGCTGTCGGCCCCGCAACCCTCGGCAGCAGAGTCTGCCTGGAGAAAACCATGAAATTACGCTACATCTCTTTCGCGGTTACCCTCGCGGCGTTGCTCGTTTGCGCAAACGTCGGCTGGGCGCAGGTTTCCGGACGCCTGTCCGGCACGGTCACCGACCAAAGCGGACAAGTCATCGTGGCCGCCGAGATCACCGTGACCAATACCGGAACATCCGAACAGCGGATGGTCCAGTCGAACGAAGCCGGGAACTTCGTTTTTGCGGCGCTGCCCCCGAGCACGTACTCGCTCAGCATCCGCTCGGAAGGATTTTCGGCCTACGAGCAAACCGGCATCATCATCAGCGCAGATCAGGCGCTGGCTCTGGGCGGCATTGCTCTATCCATCGGGGCGGTCACCGAGACCGTCACCGTCGAAGCGGAGGGCGCCGCCGTCGAAACGGACACCAGCGGCGTCAACGCTCTGCTCACCAGCAATCAAATGGACGGCCTGATGCAACGCGGGCGGGACATCGTGGCGCTGTTGACGGTGCTTCCCGGCGTCGCGCAGGTCGCCAACAGCGACGCCTTGGGCGGCAACTGGGGCTCGCGCACGCCCAACTTCTCCGGAGCGAGAAATGGTTGGAACAACTTCATGCTCGACGGCATGCCGGGCAACGACATCGACGATACGACCACGTTTCACGTCTCGGTCAGCATGGACGCCATTCAGGAAGTGAGCGTCAAATCGACCGCGTATCAAGCCGAGTACGGCCGCACGCCCGGAGGCCAAGTGAACATCATCTCCAAGTCGGGAACGAACGAGTTTCACGGCTCGGCGTACTGGTTCAAGCGCAACGAGGCGCTGAACGCCAACTCGTTCGACAACAACCGCTTCGGCAGCGCCAAGCCGCCCTACCGCTTCGACACCTTCGGCGGCGTGCTGGGCGGCCCGATCAAGAAAGACAAGGCGTTTTTCTTTGTCAGCCGCGAGGACTGGAGAATCATGAAGCCGAGCCGGCGGCACCGCGCGACGGTCCCCACCGCGCTCGAAAGGCGGGGCGACTTTTCGCAATCCGTCGAGCAGAACGGGACGTTGATTCCCGTCATGGACCACATGACCGGAGAGCAGTTTTCGAATAACATGATTCCGCAGACCCGCATTCATCCGGCCGGGCAAGGGATTCTCAACTTCATGCCCGACCCGACCGATCAGGGCCTCTTCTCCTCGCAAGGCATCAACTACACCGAGCTTTCTCCTTCCGAGCATCCGAAGGGCCAATGGCAGTTCAAGTTCGATTACGTGCCGACTCCCAATGACCGCATCACGTTCCGGCCGCGGTTCTGGAGCGCGGACATTCAGGCGCAGCGGGAATCGGTCGCGTTCAACGCCTTTAACGACAGTATCTTCAAGCAGCGGCACCACTACAACTACCTCAACAAAAACCTGCAGGGCATCTACAACAAGACCTTGTCGCCGACCATGGTGAACGAGTTCCGCCTGGGGTTGGGCTTGAGCCGCGAATCGGGCGCTCTGAACGACAACTTTCAACTGGACAACCTGCGCAAGGACAACTATCCGGGCCTGAGCGATCTGGGCCAAGTGTTTCCGTCGGCGAATCCGTTGAATCTGGTTCCGCGCATGACCTTCGGCGGGGTTCCGAACGGCCCGCGCGTGGACTACGACCGGCGCACGCCCATCGCCGCCCATGACGAACGGGTCGTTCTGTCGAACAACGTCAGTTGGTTCAAGGGAGATCACACGGTCAAAGTCGGCTTCTACTGGGAGTTGAACTACGCCAGCGAGGGGCCGCGCTCCAGCGATCCCGGTCACATGGGTACCTACGACTTCAGGCGCAGCAATCTCAACCCATTCGACTCGAACCACCCCTTCGCCAATGCGATATTGGGCAATTTCTATTCCTATTCGGAATCGAGCGGGCAGACCGAGGGGTTGGCCAGTTCGTACACGGTCGAGTGGTTCGCTCAAGATACCTGGAAAGTCACTCCCAAGCTCACCTTGGACATCGGCATACGCTTCTCGTCCTTCACGCCGTGGAGGCTCCGCGAGAACGAGGGCTCCGCGTTCGCCCTCAGCCGTTTCGATCCCGGCTCCGCGGTGTCGCTCTACCGCCCGCACAGAGACGCAAACGGGAATCGCGTGGCGATCGACCCACACACGGGGAATCTCTTTCCGACGCCGCAGATCGGGGCGACGATCCCCGGGCAAGGCGAACGGCTCAACGGATTGATCATCGGCGACGGCTCGCAGGGTTATATCCATGGCTACCGCAACCGTCCGGCGATCCAGCCGCAACCGCGCCTCGGCTTCGCCTACGACCCGTTCGGCAAGGGCAAGACCGCGATCCGCGGTTCCTTCGCCGTGCAGTCGCAAGCGATCTTCGGCGCACAGGGTTCGATGTGGACGGTGACGACCTCGCCGCCGATTCTCGAGTCGCCGACGATCTACTTCGGCGATATGCGCACCTTTTTGGACGCGGGGCAAGTCCTGTTCCCGCCCAGCGTTCAGTCCTTCGATCCCGAATTCAAGCCCCCGCTTATCTACCAGTGGAACTTCGGCATCCAGCAGGATATCGGTTCGGGAACGGTGCTGGACGTCAGCTACGTGGGCAACGAGGGAACGCGCCTCTATCAGGACAAGAACATCAACCTGCTGCCGCCCGGAACCCGCTTCGAGGAAGCGAGCCAGGACGCGACGACCGGCCGGCCGCTTCCCGACGTGTTTCTGCGCCCCTACATCGGGTACCAGGGCATCAACTGGCAGGAAAACACCGGTTATTCCAATTACCACGCCTTGCAGGTGAGCTTGAACCGGCGGTACACCTCAAAATTCCAATACGGCATCGCCTACACGTGGTCGAAATCCATGGGACTGGGGGACCACGACCGCGACAACTTGCCCGTGTACCGCGACGTGAGAGGGTATCTCTACGGCAAGACGGAATTCGACCAGACCCACATGTTCGTGGCGAATTACCTGTGGAGCCTGCCCAACGCCCGTATCTTCGCCAACAACCCCGCGGCCAGGGCCGTCTTCCATAATTGGGAGGTCGCCGGCATCATAACCATGGCCAGCGGCTTTCCCCGCGGCTTCTCGTTCAGCTACACTGACGGCGTGGACCGCTGGGGCGGAGGCGATGCGCCAAGAGTGAACATGGTGGAAAACCCGATCGTCTCCAACAAGAGCTTTGACCGCTGGTTCAATCCCAACTCCGCGGCGGCGCCGGGATTCGGAGACTTCGGCAACGCTCCCCGGGACGTTTTCCGCGGCCCCGGCATCAACAGTTGGGATTTCACCGTCTACAAGAACTTCCCGGTCACGGAAAACTCGAGGATTCAATTCCGTTGGGAACTCTACAACATGTTCAACCACACGCAGTTCGACGGCGTAGACTCCGGCGCCCGTTTCGACCCCTCGGGCGCGCAGATCAACAATAACTTCGGCCGCGTGACATCCGCTCGCGGGCCGCGTATCATGCAAGCCTCGATACGGTTCGAGTTTTGACGGGCGGCGGCCGAACCGCAACTTGGCGCCGGCGCCCGGGTCTCCCTTGGGGAGTCCTGGGCGTCTCGGCGTTGCTAACCGGGCTGCTTGCGGGGCAGCAGCCCGGTTTGAGCGAAGCGCAACTCGAGCAATTCCAGGCGGCCGAGAGCGCCTTCTCCGCGCAGCGTTACGCCGACGCCGCGGACGGCTACGCCGCGCTGGCGGGGTCGTTGCCGGATTCCGCCGAAATCCATGCCAAACTGGGCCTCAGCCTCTTCTTCAACCGGCGCTGCGACCGTTCCGCGCCCGCCTTCGAGCGGGCGTTGGAGTTGCGGCCCGACCTGAAAGCCGCGCGGGTGCTGCTGGCGATCTGCCTTTCGGAATTGGGGCGCTACAGCGAGGCTCTGCCGGGTCTGGAGGAAGGCTATGCGCATCCGCCGAACTACCCCGGAGTGAAACGTCTGGCCGGCCTGGAGTTGGTGAGAAGCTACCTCGGCCTGCGCAAGCACGCCCAGGCCGCCAAGGTGACCGCGGAGTTGCACGCCGCGCACCCGGACGATCCGGAAGTTCTGTTCCACGCCAACCGCACGTACCGTGAAGCCGCCGTGCAGGCTTCTCTGGAGATCGCGCGGGCGGCGCCCGATTCGGTATGGGCCCATCAGGCCATGGGCGAAGCCTACGAGAGCCGCCGATTCTACGATCTGGCCGTCATGGAATACCGCAAGGCCCTGGACAAGGAGCCCGACCGCCCCGGCCTGCGCTACCGCCTAGGCGAAGCCCTGCTGTCCCTGGCCGGAGACCCGGTCCAGGCCGGCGAGGCGCTCGAACAGTTCGAGATGGAGTTGTCCGCCAACCCCAACCATGCCTCCGCCGCTTGGCGGATCGGCGAAATCTACTATAGCAGGTCGCAGCCCGAGCGCGCGCTGCGCTACTATGAACAGGCCGTCCGGCTGCGGCCCGAATTCGGAGAAGCGCGCCTGGCTCTGGGACGAGTGCTGCTCGATCTGAAGCGTGTCGAAGAAGCGACGGGCCACCTGGAAAAGGCCGTCGAGTTGAACCCGGCGGATCCGCTGCCGCGCTATCAGCTTGCTCGGGCCTACCGCGAGGCCGGCAAAGCCGCAGCTCAGCGCGAGCAACTGAACGCATACCGCCGATTGCAGGCGGACCGCAGGCAGCTCGACCAACGGCTGCTGCTCGGAACGGTGCCCGGACGCCCGCAGTCCGCGGACAACCGCTCCGCCGGCGCCCCATGAAAGGATCGCTACTGATGAAAATACACAGGCTCGCGCCTCTCCTGCTGCTCGTTGCCGCGCCGCCGTGTCCTGCGGGCGACTGGCCGACTTTCGGCTACGACGCCCGGCGCAGCGGATGGGCCCGCTCCGAGGTCATCCTGAACAGGGAAAACGTCGGCAGCCTGACGCTCAAGTGGAAGACGACGGTCGAGAATGAGCCGAAGTCTCTGGCTGCGCTGACCGCGCCCATCGTCGTCACCGACGTGCGCACCGGCGACGAGCGGCGCGCGCGCAAGGACCTGGTCTACATAGCCGGCACGGGAGACGTTTTCTACGCCATCGACGCGGCGAACGGCGAGATCTTCTGGAAAAAAGAGTTCCGAACCGACGTGAAGAACAAGGTCCCCGGCATGTGGCTGTGTCCCAAAGGGCTCAACGCTACGCCGACCGTCGACGTCTCCAAGAACACCGTATACGCCGTCTCGACCGACGGGCGCCTGTATGCCCTCGACTTGGCCACGGGAAAGGAAAAGTACCGTTCCCAGCAGTGGGTTCCGGCCTTCGCCAAGGCGTGGAGCTTGAACCGCATCGGGGACGTGCTCTACACGACCTTGTCGCAGAACTGCGGCGATACGGTCTCGGGCGTGTCGTCGATCGACGTTTCCAATCCGGAAAACATCGTGATCCGCGTCTGGCGCGCGACGCCCGAATACGGCGCCGGCGTGTGGGGGCGCGGCGGCGCGGCCATCGGCAAGGACGGCGGCATTTACGCCGGCACCGGCGACGCCCCCTACAATCCGGGCCTGCGCATCTTCGGCAACACCATGTTTCGACTCAACCCCGACACCCTCGAGTTGGAAGATTACTTCACGCCCGCGAATTGGGAATACGTCTGGAAACGCGATTTCGACATCACCGCCTCCGCCGTCGTGCTGGAGTACAAGGGCCGCGAGCTCGTCGTCATCGGCGGCAAGGAGGGCGTGCTGTACCTGATGGATGCCGAAAACATGGGCGGCCTGACCCACCACGACAACCTGTACACCACGCCGTTGCTGTCGAACGACGACGAATGGTTTGAGGCAAAGGGTCTGTGGGGCGGCTTTTCGAGCTATGTGGACGACCGGGGCAAGGTCTGGGTCTATGCGCCGACCTGGGGGCCGATGTCCGTAAAAGCGCCGGATTTCCCGATTACGAACGGCCCCAATCCGAACGGCTCGGTGATGGCTTTCACCGTGGCGGACCATCCCGAATCCGGCAAGCCTTACCTTAAACCCGAGTGGGTCAGCGGCGACTCCGCCGTACCCGAACCCGTGGCCATCGCCAACGACGTAGCATTCGTTCTGTCGAACGGCGAGAACGCCAGGCAGTCGATCAACGCGGGAATCATGCCTTTCGGAGAATTCAATTCCGAGGAGTTGTTGAAGGATACGCAGCGTATCGAGCACGAAGACAACGCCCGGCTGCGCGCGCTCGATGCCCAAACCGGGAAAGTGCTCTACGATTCCGGCCCGGACGCCTTCGAAACCTGGAGCCATTTCACCGGCATCGCCGTCGCGGACGGGCAGGTGTACGCGGTCGATTTCTCATCCACGCTGTACTGCTTTGGCTTGCCGGAAGAGTGAGGCCGCGCCGCTTGCGCGGCCAGTGGAGAGTAAAGAGTGGAGAGTGGAGAGCAAGACCGCTTGCGCGGGGCGGCAAAACGGATGCGTTTTTTCAAGCCCGGACTCCTTCTCGCGTCACTGTTTTGTTTCTGGGCCGCAGCGTTTCCAACGGCGGCGCAAACGGCCGGAGACGCCGTCGCCCGCGGGGTGCGGCTGCAGCGGCAAGGCGATTTACGCGGCGCCATGGCTGCCTACGAACAGGCCTTGAAGCTTGCGCCCGGCCGCCTCGACGCCCTCTCGAACTTGAGCGTAGTCTATCTCCACCTAGGCCGTCCGGAGGATGCGCTGCCCGGTCTGCAACGCGCCCGCGAGGCGGCTCCGCAGCACCTCGGAGTGGCCTATTCCCTGGGCTTGGCTTATTTCCAGACCGGACGCCACGAGGCCGCGGAGCAGGAGCTCGCCAGGGTTGTCGCGCGGCAGCCGGCCAACGCCAAGGCGCTGCATCTGCATGCCCTGTGCCTGCTGAAGCTGAACGAGATCGAGCGGGGCGCCGCGGCCCTGGAAAAAGTACTGGAGGCCGAACCCGGCAATCGACAGGCGGCTTATACGCTGGGTTCCGTTTACATCAAGGCCGGACGGCTCCAGGAAGCCGACGACTTGGCGGCCAAGCGCCTGAAAAACGACGAATCTCCCGAGGCGCTGCTGATCCGCGGGTCCGCTTACTTGGCGAAGCGGAAATATCGGGAGGCGCTGAAGCTGCTCGATAAAGCCCGCGAGGCCGCGCCGCATATCCCTTTGCTGCACTCGCAAATCGGGGTGGCCATGCTCTATGAGGGCGACAGAGACCGCGCCCGCAACGCCTTTCTGGCCGAGCTCGCGATCAACGCCGACGACTTCAACGCCAACGCCTTTCTGGGATGGCTCTATCAGCAGGAAGGCGACTCCGAGCGGGCATTGCAATTGCTGCAGACTGCCTACAATCTGGATCGGTCCGGCGCCGGAGTCCGTTATCTGCTGGCGCAAACGCACCATTCGTTGGGAAACTGGAAGGAATCGGAGCCCCTGCTCGAAAAGGTGGTGGAACGGTACCCGGACTTCATCCCCGCCCACGTGATGCTGGCCCGCGTGTATGCGAAACTGCGCCGCGTCGAAGAGTTCCGCGAAGAACGAAAGATCATCGCCAAGTTGAACGCGGAACAACAGGAGAAAGACCTGCGCGGGGTCGACGGTTTCTACGACGGCGCCGTGCTGTCCATGCCGGGCCGCTGACCCCGCGCCGGCGATTGCCATCCGAGCAGCACGTAATGCCACGCATCTTTCTATCGTTGCCGTTACGCGCGGCGTTGCTGTTGCCGGTCTGCTGGGGTCTCCAGGAAGGCGGACTGCAAGCGCAAGCCGGAGACGCGGCCGCCGCCCAAAGCATCGAGTTCGTCAAAGTTTCTCCCCAGGAGTCGGGCATCCGCTGGACGCACGAAAACGGAATGTCCGAGCAACGCCACCTGCCGGAAACCGTCGGGGCCGGCTGCGCTTTCTTCGATTACGACAACGACGGCTGGATGGACGTCTATTTCGTCAACAGCGGGCCGTCGGACTTCTACAGCCCGGATGCCGAGCTTGCCAACGTGCTGTACCGCAACAACCGCGACGGCACGTTCGAGGACGTGACGGAAGCTGCAGGCGTGCGCGGCGGCGGGTTCGGCATGGGCGCTGCCGCAGCGGATTACGACGCGGACGGCGACACGGACCTGTTCGTCACGAATTACGGACGCAACCTGCTGTACCGCAACCGCGGCGACGGCACGTTCGAGGAGACCGCGCGGGAAGCGGGCCTCGCTGCTTCCGGATGGTTCACTCATGCGGTCTGGTTCGATTACGACAACGACGCGCGCCTCGATCTTTTCGTCTCGGGGTTCGTGTCGTACAGCCTGAACGACGCCAAGTTCTGCGGCGACAACGAGATCGGCAGGAGGCACTACTGCGTCCCCCGCTCCTTCCGGCCTTCCCGCTGCTACCTGTACCGCAACAAGGGGGACGGCTCATTCCAGGACGTGAGCGAGGAGTCCGGCATCGCCGATTTCGGCAGCAAGGCGTTCGGCGCCGTGGCCACCGATATCGACAACGACGGCTGGATGGATCTGTTCGTGGCCAACGACACCGTCCAGAATTTCCTGTTCGTCAATCGGGGAGACGGCTCATTTACCGAGGAAGGTCTGCTGATGGGCGTCGCCTACAGCGAGTCCGGCACGGCGCGATCGGGCATGGGAGTGGATGCGGCCGACTACGACGGCGACGGCTGGCAAGATCTGTTCGTCGCCAACATCGACCAAGAAATGTTCAGCCTCTACCGCAACCTGGAGGGCATCGACTTTCTCGACGCCTCGCTCGAAATACGCCGCGAAACGCGCTTGTTCAGCGGCTGGGGGCTGAAATTCTTCGACTACGACAACGACGGCGACCCCGACCTGATCCTGGCCAACGGCCACCCGGACGACATGATCGGTCTGTTCAAGGTGCAGGTCGGCTACAAGGAAGAGCTGCTGCTTTTCGAGAACAGCGGAGGCCGATACAAAAACGTCAGCAGTCGCTCCGGGGCCGTTTTCCGGGAAAAGCACGCCGCGCGCGGCTTGGCCGCGGGCGACTACGACAACGACGGCGATCTCGACATCCTCGTGTCGAACAACGGCGGGCCGCCCTTGCTGCTGAACAACCGGGGCGGCAACCGCAAGCGGTGGGTCGGCCTGCGTCTGATCCCGACCACAAGCAATCCGGAAGCCGTCGGCGCCATGATCGTCTGGAAAGCCGGGGACCAGGTCAGACGGAGATTGCGCACCGGCGGCGGCAGCTTTCTATCCTCCCACGACCCGCGCGAAATTCTGGGGCTTGGAGCGGCCGCCAAGGCCGACGAGATCGAGATCCGCTGGCCGAGCGGAACCGCGGACCGCCTCGCGGACGTCGCTGCCGACGCCTATATCGCAGTGAAGGAAGGCACGGGGATCGTGCGGTAACGTCCCTTCAATACAACTGCGTCACTGAGCGGACTCTGCGCTCCCGGAACCGCTTCACCGCGTCGCGGGCTTTGCCGGCATCGCCGAGTCGGCGGTAGATTCGGGAAAGCGCATAGTGCGGCCTGTGATCGGCGGGCGCCAGAGCGGCCGCCCGCTGCAACTGCTCGACGGCGCGCGGGAAAGCGGACCGCCTCTCCAGCAACAAGCCCAAT
Source organism: Bryobacterales bacterium (assembly GCA_965214655.1). Lineage (GTDB taxonomy): Bacteria > Acidobacteriota > Terriglobia > Bryobacterales > UBA6623 > CATQHP01. The sequence goes on from OZ243965.1 coordinate 217,986, forward strand.
TCGTAGCGGGCGTCCGCGTTGTCCGCATCGTATCGGACGGACTCCAGAAGCAGGCTCTCGGCTTCTTCCATGCGGCCTTGCCGGAACAGAAACGACCCGAGCAGCAGCGGCGGCACGGACGAGCTGGGGGGCCGTTCCCGGTTCAACTCGTTGGCTTTGCCATAATGCAGGGCCGCGCTTTCGTAGTCGCCGAGCGCTTCCTGCGCGCGCCCCAGAAAAGCATGGCCGTCCAGGTATCCCGGCTCGATCTCGACCGTCTTGCCGAACTCGGTCGCGGCAAGATCGAACCGCCGCGAGAGGTAGTAGCGCAAGCCCAGGTAGTAGCGGGCCATGAAATCGCCGGGCGCCAGCGTGACGGCGATCACGAAGAATGTCTCGGCGAGATCCGCTTTGCCCAGCTTCACGAGACACAGGCCCAATGCCTTGCTGGTGTCCGGATCTCTCTCGTTCAGCGAAAAACTCCTCTGCAGATGTTTCAGTGCCTTCTCGTAGCGGCCTTGGCGGTACAGGATCGCGCCTTTGTAGAAAAGGCCGCGCGCCGTCTCCCCCTGCGCAGCGAGCAAACGGTCGACATGGGCCGCCGCTTCCTGCACAGCCCCGCGGTCGATCAGCCGCTCGATATGCTCGGAGGCGGCGGCGTCCGGGGAAACCTGCGCCGGCGCGCCCGCGGATCCGCCCGGCAGGCAAAGCCCCGCAGCCAGAAGCGGAGCGGCAGCGCAGGCGCGGTTCGGCAGCGCAATCATCTGCAAGAACCCCGCCTCAGTTTACTCTGCAAGGCTGCCGCAGCGGCTGTCGTCCGCGGGATAGCAAGCGTTTCGGGCGGCCGCTTCTGGTAAACTTCGCCTTGGAGGCCCGCATGGACGTCAGGGAGGCCGTCAAAACCGCGAAGAGCTATATCGAGGATATTTTCGCTGACGAACAGATCGGCAATCTCGGGCTCGAAGAGGTCGACTTCGACGACGCCAAGCGAGTCTGGAAGGTGACGATCGGTTTCACCCGCACATGGAACCGGCAGATGAGCGCCTTGGAAGCCGCACTCGGGCAAAATCCAGGACGCTCCTATAAGACCGTTCAAATCAATGATCGTGACGGCAGTGTGCGCTCTATGACGCATCGTTTATTAAGGAAAGTCTGAATAAGGCAGTTTTTGGTGCGCTGGATGGTTGATGCTGTCCGTAAGGAGCGGTTGCAGTTGGGCTGCCAGCGAATTTTGCGGCTAAATCCTGCTCTTTTTGACTGTGCAACGCCAATTTTGACCCCGCAGCGACGGTTTCAACTCCGCTTCTGCGGCTTTGCGCCACTGTGGGCGCACGACTCCTGTATTGTGGCGCTCAGGCCGTCGCGTAGCGCCCGGCGAGCAGCACATTGGCGAAGCCCAACAGCAGACTGATCCGCTCCCTGTTCTTGGCCAAGCCGCGATAGGCGCCTTGGCGTAACCAAAGTGCCGCTTCCCATACAGAAACGGATGCTCCACCTTGGCCCGCACCTCCGCCTTGCGCCGCTCCGCCCGCGCCTCCGCACTGTCCGCCGCCAAGCGCCGCCGCTGCCCAGCCTTCAGCGCCACTTGCCACTCCACCCTACGCCGGCGATGCTCCGGGCGCTTCTCCACCCCCTGATAGCCCGCATCCCCCTGATAGCCCGCATCCCCGCACACTACCTTCTCCCCGCCGTGCAGCAACTTATGCGCTTGGGTCACATCCGCCACATTCGCCGCTGTCGCCGCCACGCTATGCGCCAGCCCCGTCTCGGCGTCCACCCCGATGTGCGCCTTCATCCCGAAATGCCATTGCTTCCCCTTCTTCCTCTGATGCATCTCCGGGTCGCGACTCCGCTCCTTGTTCTTCGTCGAACTCGGCGCGGCGATGATCGTCGCGTCCAGGATCGTCCCTTCCCGCAACCGCAACCCCTGCCCCGCCAAGTGCGCGTTGCTCTCCGCCAGCACAACCCCGCCCAACTCGTGCTTCTCCAACAGATGCCGAAAGTGCAAAATCGTCGTCTCGTCCGGCAACGCATCTCCCAAACGCAAACCCACAAAGCGCCGCACCGACTCGATCTCGTACAGCATGTCCTCCATCCCCGGATCGCTCACGTTGTAAAACAACTGCACGCAGTGCACGCGCAGCATCACCGCCAACTCGTACGGCCCCCGCCCCCGCCCCGCTTTGGGGTAGTACGGGCGGATGCGCTCCTCCAAACGCTCCCACGGAATCAATTCCTCCATCCGCCCCAGAAACTTCTCCCGCCTCGTGCGGTGTTTCTTGCCCTCGTACTCCATATCCGCAAAGCTCCGCTGATGCATCCTTCCTCCCTCTAACGACAACATCTACCCTACAACTCCACTAGGATACATCCCCCCTGCTTGCCACTACTTATTCAGACCTTCCCTAACCACTCCGGAATAAACCAATGCGAACTGCCGGAGTGTATATCGATGCAAACTTGCTCGTGCTCTTGGTCGTAGGCAGAACCAGCCCGGATTCGATAGCCAAGCATCGTCGGCTCCAAAGATTTACTACAGACGATTATCCCGGATTTCTCACCAGGCATGGCTGGGCGGGCAGGAAGCGGTTTGCGGAACGAATTTGAGGGGCAGTTGATGCGGATCGCCCAGTACAGTGGCCGTTGCGCACGCTGGGTGTAGCGTCCGGCGCTACAGGCGGGGGCGTCAGGAGGGTTTGGGGCCGATTTTGCGCACACTCCGGCCAAGCCCCCGCCGGGGCTGCTGCGCTTGCTGTGACCTTCGAACCCGCAGGCGCCAGGCGCCCCTTCAGCAGCCCTGCGGCGGCGGCCTTCCCAGATTGGCGTAAACCGCAGCAAACAGCGCCTGCGCCGGATGGCCCGTAGCCATCGAGACCCACACCTTGCGCGCCGTCACCCGCACCCGCGCCCCGATCTTGAGCAGCCGTACGCGGATCGTCGCGCATTGCGCCCGCGCCATCTGCGTGCCCGCCAAGCCCAACTCGCGCAACGCTTGCAGCAGACAGTAAGCGATCGCAGAAAAATACAAACGAATCTGGTTCGAGCGCAGCAGCGCCGTCGAAGTGCGGTCGGCGAACAAAGCCAACTGTTGCTCTTTGATGCGCTTCTCCATCTCGCCCCGCGCGCAGTAGAGATCCTCGTACAAGCTCTGCGCGGCGTACTGTGCGGTGCTGAGCGAGGTCACCACGAAGCGTAGATTGGGAAGCGCGGATTGGCGCCCTTGGCCAGCCGCTCGGCCTTGCCCACCACACGCCGTTTGCGCCGCCAACTGTGGCGCGTGCGATAACGGAACTCGGCGAACGCCCGCGCCGGCTTGCCGCTGGCAGCGTAGCGCCGCTGCGCCTTCTGCAACGGCTTGTGCAGGCGGCGCAACAAACGCTGGTTCTTGGCCAGTCCGAACACGTAGTCCACCCCCTGTTGCTCACACCAACTCATCAACTCCTCGCGGCAAAAGCCTGCATCGGCGCGCAGCAGAATCTCCACCCCAGGCCATCTCCGGCGCAACTGCCCCACGATCCGCACGACCTCTTCCAGCGCCCCCGCCGCAGCGTCTCGGTTCGCTGTCCGCAACCGCGCGCAGACCAACTGCTCGTCAATGAAGATGTACAACGGCAAGTAGCAGTAGGCGCCGTAGTAGCCGTGAAAAAAACGCCCTTCCTGCTGCCCGTGCAGACGGTCGTCGGTGGCGTCGAGATCCAGCACGATGCGCTGCGGGCGGCAACTCTGCCGCTGGATGTAGAGTTCAACCAACAGCGCATCGACCGCTGCGCTGTCCAGGGCGATCTTCTTGTAGCGCGCGCTCGCTTCGACCTGCGCAGGGGTCAACTCCAGCCGGTTCAGCGTGCTCTTGCCCGCCCCGGCCCGGCCCCGATCCCGCCGCCGCCGACGCTTGCCGCCCGCCACATCGGCCTTGCCCGACAACAACGCCAGCAGCGGGTCGCTGCGCAGTCGATCGTGATCGTTGAGGTCTTCGTAACCCAAGGCCAGCCCATAGACCCGTTGGCTCACCAACTCCGCCACGCTGTGCTCGATCCGCTCCGCTTGGCGGGAGTCGCGAAAGCAGCCCGCGAACTGGCGCAGAATGCCGGTCTGCCGCTCGGTGCGCTGCAACAGCAGGGCCCCGGCCTCGCTGGTGATCGTCCCGCCATCGAAACGGGCTACCGCCTCCCGGCGGAATCCAGTAGCAAAATGAAAACTCGTTTGGTTACACTGTGTCCTAGCGAAAAGTCGTTCGTTGCTGGCTGCAACATATTCATCTACATACGTTTATGCCACAATCAGCGGCTTTTCGCTACCCCCTGGTGAGAAATCCGGGGTAACGACTCATGAACGCCGAAATCATCGCCGTAGGCTCCGAGTTGCTTACGCCGCAGCGCCTCGACACCAACTCGCTGTATCTCACCCGGAAACTCGGCGAGCGGGGCATAGAGGTCGTGCGCAAGTCGGTCGTCGGCGACGACCAGGAACGGCTGACCTCTGAAATCCGGCGCGCGCGCGAAGCCGTCGAAGTGGTCGTCTTGAGCGGCGGTCTCGGCCCCACCCTCGATGACCTGACCCGCGATGCGGCCGCGGCGGCGCTTGGACGCGCGCTGGAATTCCACGATTCGATCGCCGCCGCCATCGCCGAACGCTTCCGCCGCTTCAACCGCGTGCCGGCCGAGGTCAACAAGCGTCAAGCCTATGTCCTGGCCGGCGCCGAAATTCTGGAAAACCCCAACGGAACCGCGCCGGGCCAATGGTTCGAAGACGAGAGCGGCATTCTCATCCTGCTGCCGGGGCCTCCGCGCGAGCTCAAGCCGCTCTTCGAGAAATTCTGCTTGCCGCGCTTCGACCGCCGCGAATCGCCTTTCCGCTACTTCACGCACTCGATGCGGGTCGCGGGCATTGGCGAGTCCGACGTCGACCAACGCATCGGCCCCATTTACTCCGGCGAGACCCGCGTGGCCACGACCATCCTCTCCGCCCCGGGCGACATTCAAATCCACCTGCGCGCCCGCGCGCGCACCGAAACCGAGGCGCGCGTCATTGCCGAGAGACTGGGAGCGAAGATTCAAGACGAGCTGGGCCATGCCGTCTATACCCTGGTCGATGAACCGCTGGAGGCGGTAGTCGCCGGGCTTCTGCGCGAAAAGGGGCTGAAGCTCGCTGCCGCGGAGAGCTGTACGGGCGGGCTGCTCGCCGGGAAAATCACCGCTGTTCCCGGCAGCTCCGCATTTTTTGCCGGCAGCCTGGTCAGCTACAGCGAGAACGCCAAAATCGACTGGCTGGGCATCGACGCCGCGATCCTCGAAACGCACGGGGCGGTCAGCGCGCCGGCGGCCGCGGCCATGGCGCAAGCCGCCCGCGACCGCGCCGCGAAGGCCCTGGGCGGCCCCGCTATCGGCGTCTCGACCACGGGAATCGCCGGCCCCGGCGGCGGCACGGAAGAAAACCCGGTCGGCACGGTCTATTTCGGCGTCGCCGACGACAACGGCGTCGCCGTCAAACGCAGACAACTCGGCGGAGGCCGGGACCGCGTCCGCCTGCTGGCCGTACATACCGGCATCGAGCTCATCCGCCGCCGGGTTCTCGGTCTCCTGCCGTCCTGACGGCTTCAGTCTACGGCTTGCCCGGAACGCCTCTCGGCTAAAATCCCGCGCAGAAGCTCGATGCCCCGTTCGTCGAAGCAGCGCTTCGGCAAGACGTACTGCTCCTGAGGCGACGGACAAATCAGAAAGCTCCGCCTCGTCTCCACGGCGTCCCACAGGTCGCCCCAGGCCAGCCAACCGCTGCGCCGGCCTGCGGTCGCTTCCATCCCGCTTGGACAAACATGGTAATGCAGCCGCAGCGGGCCGCCGCCCCTCGCCCGGAAGTCCATCTGCGTCAGACGCGCAACGAACCCGACCGCGAGCAAGGCGGCGACAGCCGGAGCAACGAAAATCCACGCCAGGCGGTACGCCCCCGTCAGCCCAATCGCCGCTGCAGCCAACGCACAAACAACGGCGCAGGCGATCAGCCCGGTCCGGCTCCGCCTGAGGAAAAGCGCCAGCGACGCCAGGAAAGCATCGGCGAAGCCCACCGCCGCGTCGACGTCGAGAGTTTCCGCTTTCCCTGCACGGGACGAAGATGCCGGCAAGGCTGCCATCGGGTCGAGATTTCGGTCGGCAGCCGCCGGGGCTGCCTGCGCTTGGCGGTGCGCCGATTTACGGCCCGGATCATGCGAATCGTCCGAGATGCGGCGCATGCTATCGAAAGCGGAAGCTGACCTTCACTTGGGCGGCAACGTTCACCGGCTCTCCATCCGCGGCGGCCGATTCGAACCGCCATTTGCGGATGGCGCGCACGGCGTTCCAGGAAAGGCCGTAGGGCAGAGGCTGAATCACTTTGACGTCGTGCGCCCGCCCGTCGGGCCGAACTTCGATCGACAGCACGACTTCCCCCTGCACTTTCGCCGCAATTGCGCCGGGAGTGTATTTGGGTTCCGTTTTCTTGACCAACCGCGGCGACACATAGTTGCGCAAACGCCGCCTGAGACGCCCTTTCGAACCGGACGTGCCGGCGGGCAGCCGCCAGGCCCTCAACTCGGCGCGCAACAGGCGCGCTTCCGTGTCGCCGCCCTCCGCGCGCAGCATGTCCGCATACAAGAAACCGGCTCTGCGCCAAGCGGCGGCCGTCTCTCCGCCGGGAGGCGTTCCGCCCCACTGCATGCGTTCCCGAGCATGACGCACAATCGGCTGCAAGACCGCCTTGCTGCGCCGGCGGCGGTGGTAAACGCGGTAGCTTTCAGCCAGATTGCAGGCTGCATCCACGTACCGCGCGTCCTCCAGGTCACCGGACTCGGCCAGCGCCTCCCGGGCCGCTTCGAGCAGCGCCGCGCCGCTTGCCTGCATATCCACGGCAAGGTGGAATTCGCCCATTTTGACCAAGACGTCGCCGCGCTCCGCCGGCGCCAGGCCGGCCAGTCTTTTTTGAATCGCGTCGAGCGTTTCCATGGCGTCGTCGAGCCGCGCCCGCGCCGCCTGAATATCCGCCAGCAACAGCAGCGCCGCTGCTTCCTGGAGCGCCGCGGACGCGCGGTCTCGAGCGAACCGCGCGGCGCACTCGCCGGCGCTCTTCTGCGCCCCGCCGAGATCGCCCGCAACCGCCTGCGCCGCGGTGAGGCGCTCGCACGCCCTCCAGATTCTGGCCACACCCAAGCCGCCGGAAACCGCGGCGGCGTATGCTTGTCGGAACAGCGCCTTGGCGCTCTTGTAGTCCGCGCCGTCCTCCGCCTCCGCCGCCCGTTCGACGAGCGCCTGCCATTGGGCAAGCGCATCGGCCCGGGCGGCTCCCGGCAAGAAGCCGAAAGCCGCCGGCAGGATTACAGACGCCAAGCTGCAGCGAAGCGAAGCCAATACCCCCGCATGTTATCTCACTGCCCGCCCGCCGTGCGGCCGTTCGCTCCGGCCACCGCGCCTTGATATTCCACCACCGTATCGACCACGCCGATCTCGACGCGGCGGTTACTCCTGCGCGCCTCCTGCGAAGTTCCTTTCTCCCGCGGACTCAACTGCCCGAACCCCTTGGCGTCGATGATCTCACCCGGAATCCCGGCCCCAACCAAGTAGTTCTTCACCGCGTTCGCCCGCCGTTCGGAAAGCCGCTGGTTGTAGGCAGCGGTTCCCTGATCGTCGGTGTGACCGTAGACGTACAGCTTGTAGCCGTAAGAGACCAGCAGCACGCCGGCGATGCGGCTCAGAATCTCACGGTTCTCCGGCCGCAGGTCGGCCTTGTCGAAGTCGAACAGAAAAGAATCCTCGCCCAGGTTGATCACCACGCCCATCGGCGTGCGCTCGGTCTCGGCGATGCGCCCCAGGGCGTCGTGCAGGGCGTCGAGCTCGGCCTCGCGGCGCTTGCGCATTTCTTCGGCTATGATCCGCTGGCGCTCGGCTTCCCGGATCGCCAGCGAAGTCTCGCGGCGCGACTGCTCGGCCTCGGAACGGGCCATCTCGCGTTCGAGCTCGGCCTGCCTGGCGGCGGCGGCGGCCAGCGCAGCGCGGCCCTCTTCGTCGCGCACCCGCGCCTGCAAGCTCGCCTCGCGCTGCTGCGAAGCGGTCAATTCGACATCCAGCAGCTCGCTGTGCCGCCACAACCGCCAAGTCACAAAGCAAACCGCGAGCAGCAGCGGCAAACAGACATAAAGCGCAATGCGCTCGGCCAGACGCCCCTCGAACATGCCTCTTTCATTGTCGCAGACGCCCCGAGAAGATACGCACGGCCGAGACGGGAAGCTCCGTTCGCCTCTGCGAGGACTGCATCGACGAAACGACGCGGCGGGTGGAGAGACTCATTGCAGAAGCTTTGCTCGATGACGATTCGAGACGCCTCAATGGCGGGAATCGCGGATCCGGGGCAAAATGGAACACTTGCTTCGAGCGGGAACAAGCGGTAGGATGGACAATAGTCTTTGGATAAGGCAACGAAGCGTTCCGCAGGGAGAATCGAATCGTGCCGCAGGAGAAGACACAGGGTCATGACCGAAAGCGCAGTGACGGTGAGGCAGGCCACGGTCGAGGATCTGGAGCGCATCGCGCCGCTGTTCGATGCGTATCGGCGGTTTTACCGCCAACCGACCGACCTTGACGGAGCGCGACGATTCCTGCTGAAGCGTTTCGAACACAATCAGTCCGTCATTTTTCTTGCCTGCGATGGCGCCGCCGCCATCGGGTTCAGCCAACTGTATCCGAGCTTTTCGTCCGCAGCGATGGCGAGGATCCTGATCTTGAACGATCTCTTTGTTGCTCCGAGCGCACGGAGAAGAGGGGCGGGGGCCGCGCTGCTCGATGCGGCTGCGCACTACGGACGAAGCATCGCAGCCACACGGCTCGAATTGTCGACCGAGCTCACCAACACCGCCGCGCAGTCTCTGTACGAAAACTGCGGTTGGAAACGCAACGCCGCCTTCTGCGACTATCAGTTGATGCTTTGAGCGGCGGCAGGCATTGTGTAAAAATCAGAGCTTCGCCCTACTTGGGCTCGGGCGCCGGCCCGTCGTTCCAATAGATCTTGACGTTGTGCGTGGCGCGGCCGGCGGCAATGATTTCGAGACGCCCGTCGCCATTGAGATCCTCCAGCGTCAGGTCTTCGGTGGCCATGCCGCCCCAATCGACGATCTGGATTTTCCCGTCGCTCGGATCGTACACGCCGACGCCCGGACGGTCGTAGGGCATGCTGCCTTTCAGCCTCCAACCGAAGGCTAATTCCTGGTCGCCGTCGCCGTCGAGATCGCCGGCCCACAGCGCGTGCCCTCCGTTCAGACGGCTTGCGGCCACTTCGCGCCGCCACGGCCCGCGGGGATTCGCGGGCTCGCGGTAGAGCACGAGATGGTTGGCGTGCCAAGGCTCGACCGTGGCGATATAACGCTTTCCGTTCTCGAGGCGGCCGAGCTTGACCTCGCCCGCGCCGCGGATGTCGGCGCCGATATGCCCCTCGCCGAGCCGGATGCGGAGCCATTTGCCCGCCGGCCCGCGGTCGAGCAGATGGACCCCCTCGTAGGAAGCCGTCAACAATTCGTCCGCCGGATCGCCGTCGAAATCGAGCGCCCAGAAGTTATGCACGATATGGAACGTGTCGTCGATGACTTCGCGGCCCCACTCCTGCGCGGAGGGCCGGGCCGAAGGGGCAAGCGCCAACAGACGCGCGCCGTTGCCGACCCAATGGCGCGGCCCGGAAATGCCGCGCCCGTGCAGCGGCGCGACGATCAACTCCCGCTTGCCGTCGCCGTCGGTGTCGGCCCAGCGCATGCGGTGCGTCGTCGGCTCGGAACCCAGCGGGTGCAGCGCCCACTGCCCGCCGGCGGCGCCGCGGCGGGCGATCCATTGCAGCGTGCCGCCGCCTTGCGTATCGCTCGGACGCCAAGCCGCCCCGATGGCAAAATCGACCTTGCCGTCGCCGTCGATATCGGCCGGCGCAATGGCGACATTGTCCGCTTCGGTCTTGCCGTCGAGGATGACGTTCTTGCGCCAATCGGGATTCCGCCACCAAACGACTTGCGTCTCGTTGAGTCCGACGACGTCGGGCTTGCCGTCGCCGTCAACATCGGCGGTCAACACGGCATAGCCGATGCCGAAATCCGATTCGATCTCCTGATGGCGGAATTGCACTGCCGCCTCGGCCGGCGCAACCAGCCAAGCGGCGGCCAGGACAATCGCAATCGGAAGGCTGCGCTGCATAGCGATAGGGTATCAAGCCGCAAGGCGGATCAGTACGGAACGAACAGGCTCCTCCCGTCCCGCGTAGAAACCGCGCCGCGCCGGCCCAGCGCTTCCCGACTGCCGAAATCTTCGAGCGCCGCGGCGTCGTTCGGCGTGTTGGCGAGGAACCGCTTGCCGCTGCCGGCCAGACGGCCGATCACGATTCCCCGCTCGGGGCCGTTTCGTCCGTAACAGATCGTATAGGTCTCGACCGCCGCTGCGCCCGCGGGCCACTGCGTGAACTCGGGGCTTTCCATCGCGTCGATCTCCGCTTGATACGACGCCGGAGACTCCCGGCGCCAAGCGCCGCGGGTCGGGATTGTCGAGTAGACGCCCGTTGCGTGTTTCGACAGATAACCGCCGTTGGCGGTCACCAGGCCGTAGCTTCCGGGCTTCTTGCGCAACTTGCCGGCCATGGTTGCAATCGCATGCATCGAATAGTTGTTGCCCGGCCCGCCGAAAAAGGGAAGCCCGCCGGTGACCGTCAACCCGCGCGGGTCGCCGCAAGCCAGCCCCAGCGCAGCGCAGGCCGTCTCGACGGCGGACGGAAAACAACTGTAGAGATCGATAAAGTCGATGGCGTCGAGGGCGATGCCGGCCATCGCCAACGCTTTGCGCGCGTTCATCCGCAGCGCCGGAGACGATGCGTAGTCCACGCGGTCGCTGACCAACAGCTTCTCGTTCGCCTCGGCGCAGCCGTGAACGAACACCCACTTGGCCGGATCGACGCCCAGCGCCCGCGCCTTGCCGGCGGACGCGAGAATCAGCGCCGCTCCCTGGTTGACGCCGTCCATCGCGTTCATCCATTTCGGATAGACATCGGAGATCAAGCGGTTCTCGGGCGTAACCGCCGCCAACTCTTCGGCCGAGCGCTTCACGCCGTAGAACGCATAAGGGTTCGCCGCCGCGACCTTCGTGAACGGCGCGAACAGGCGCCCCAGAGCCAAGCGGTGCTCTGCGACGCTGCGCCCCGCGCGGCCGCGCAGCGCGTTCTCGAACAGCGGATACGTCTGCACCGGTATGCCCACGCCATGATCGAGTTCATGCCGGGAGGCCAGTTGCGCGCCGATGCCCCGGTCTTCGAACGGCGCGTCGTCGGGTTCGTTCCAATCGAGCGCAATGCCCCGGCGAAACGCCGTTTTGCTCGTATGAATCGCTTCTCCGCCGGCGAGCAAAACCGTCTCGCACTCGCCCGCGGCGATGCGCTCGCACATTTCATTGACCAGTTTCTGCGGCGTCTCTCCGCCCACGTTGCCGTAGATCGCGTTGCGCGGATCGGCGCCGATGCGGCGGGCCACTGCGCGCGGCGGGTTTGCGGCGCGCCCGAACGGATAGCGGAAGCGGGGGCGGTTGCTCGAATCGTGAAAAGTCCGCACCACGGCCACGGCGTCGATATGCGGCGCCAGGCTCGCGCCGAGCCCTGTATCCCGCAGCGCGGCCTTCGCCGCTTCGGCGGCCATGCCCATCGGCGGCTGCGCCCGTTCGGGCGGAACGCCTTTTTCCATGAACTGACCGGCGCCGATCAGGACTGGGGTGGAAGCTTCGGGATACGAATGCGGCACGGACCCGAAAAGCATAGCGCGCCGGCGCTTTGCCTACAATTGAAGGTTTGCCGGACTTCGAACGACTCGCCGGCGCCTTGCGGGCCATCGCGCCGCTGCGCCTGGAAACCAACGTCCCGCTGGCCGCGCACACCCGCTTCGGCATCGGCGGCCCCGCCGACTTTTTTGGTTGGACAGCCGACCCGCAGGCCCTGGCAAGCGCCGTCCGAGCATGCCGCGAGGCCGGCGCCGCCTGTTACGTGATGGGCGACGGCAGCAACGTAGTCGCCTCCGATGCGGGCTTCCGCGGACTCGTGCTGCGCTTCACCGCCGAGGACGTCAAGATCGACGGCGGGATCATCGCAGCCGACGCCGGCGCCAAGCTGCAAACCCTGGTCGACTTCACCATCGAGCGCGGCCTCGAAGGCATGCATACGCTTACCGGCATCCCCGGCTCGGTCGGCGGCGCAGTTTACGGCAACGCCGGCGCTTACGGAAACTCGATCGACCGGTTCATCGAACGCGTCGATTACTTCGACGGCGCGGCGCTCCGCTCCAAAGACAACGCCGCCTGCGAGTTCGAATACCGCGAATCCGTCTTCAAGCGCCACAAGAATTGGGTCATCCTGGGCTGCGCTCTGCGCCTGCCCGCCGGAGACCGCCGGGCGCTGAGCGAGCGCGCCCGCGAGATCCGCGCAATCCGCGACGAAAAATTCCCGCCGAGCATGCTTTGCGCCGGGAGCATTTTCAAAAACCTGCATCTCCGCGAGCTGCCGGCCGCAGCCGCGGCCGAGGTCCCCCGGCACGCCGTGCGCGCGGGCAAAGTCGCCTCGGCGTACTTTCTGGAGAAAGTCGGCGCGAAGGGCATGCGCAACGGCGGCATCGCCATCGCCTCCTATCACGCCAATCTGCTCTACAATCGCGGTGGCGGCACGGCGGCCGAGGTCCGCGCCTTGGCGGACGAGCTCAAGGGCCGCATTCGCCAACGCTACGGCTTCGACGTCGAGGAAGAAGTCCAGTACATCGGCTGAACGCAAGGAGGATCGAACCATGCTCCGGAGAACCATGCCGCGCGCCGCAACCGCCCTGCTCGCAAGCGCGCTGTTCGCGCCCGCCGCCGCACCCGCCGCGGACTGGTCAAACCTGCTGCGCAACGGGCTCGACGATTGGATCGTCCTCGGCGAGGGCATCTGGCGCCTGCGCTCCGACGGCGTCCTCACCGCTTACCGCGCGCCCGACAAAAAGCTGTTCGCCGGACGCGAGACCATTACCGCCGAAGACTACAAACTCTGGGACATCCGCCAATCCTGGCTCTACACCAAGCGCGCATTCGAAGAGTTCGACCTGCGCCTCGAATACTGGGTGCGCAGCCCCGGCAACAGCGGCATCTCGATCCGCGACCCCTCGCAAGCCAAGTGGGGCATCTCCGATCCGCCCGATTTCACCAAAACCCCGTCGAAGCTGGGTTACGAAATCCAGATCAACAGCGAGTGGTCGGACAGATGGGTCACCGGCTCGATCTACGGCCTGGCGCGAGCCAAGGAAGGACTGCATCGCGTCGGCGAGTGGAACGGCATCAACATCGAATCGCGCCAAGACGCCATCCGCGTTTACGTCAACGGCGTTCTCGCCGCCGAGCATCCCGGCGACCCCAAGCGCCCGACCAAAGGGCCCATCGGACTGCAACTCCACGATCAGCACAGCGTCGTGATGTTCCGCAATATCTGGATATTGGAGCGCTGAGCCGTGCGCGAGTTCGACATCGCCTTGATCCCGGGCGACGGCATCGGCCGCGAGGTCATGCCCGCCGCCGAAGCGGCGCTGCAATGCATCGCCCGAAAATACGGCGCGCAGTTCCGCTGCTCGCGGTTCGACTGGGGCACGGATTATTACTTCGCCAACGGACGCATGATGCCCGAGGACGGCCTGGAGCAATTGCGCCCGCACGACGCCATCCTGCTGGGCGCGGTCGGCCATCCGCAGGTGCAAGACAACCTGACGCTCAACGGCCTGCTGCTGCCGATCCGCCGCGGTTTCGACCAATTCGTTTGCGAGCGCCCGGCGAAGCTCTACGCCGGCGTCGAGTCGCCGTTGAAGGGCTACGGCGCCGGCTCGATCGACCTCGTGGTCGTGCGCGAAAACACCGAAGGCGAATACGCCCAGATCGGCGGTTTTCTCTACCCCGGGCTGCCGGCCGAAACGGCCGTCCAGACTTCTATCTTCACCCGGCGCGGCTGCGAGCGCATTATCCGCCACGCCTTCGAGCTGGCCCGCAAACGCGGCGGAAAGAAGCGCGTCGCCTCGATCACCAAATCGAACGCCCAAGGCTATTCGATGGTCTTGTGGGACCGCGTCTTCGCCGAAGTAGCCGAGCGCTTCCCCGACATCGAGACCGAATCGCTGCTCGTCGACGCCGCGGCGATGAATTTCGTGCGCCGCCCGGACAGTTTCGACGTGGTTGTCGCCTCCAACCTGTTCGGCGACATCCTGAGCGATCTGGCGGCCATGGTCACCGGCAGCATGGGCTTGGCGCCAAGCTCCAACATCGACCCGACGCGCCGCTGCCCCTCGATGTTCGAACCCGTACACGGCTCCGCTCCCGATATCGCCGGCAAGGGCCTGGCGAACCCGTTGGCGATGATTCTCAGCGCCGGCATGATGCTCGACCGCCTCGGCCTCGCCGGCGCCGCAAACGACGTCGAGGCCGCTGTCGCGAAAGTATTGGCCGGCGGCGGAGTCCTGCCGCGCGACCTCGGCGGAAGCGCCGGAACCCGGGAAGTCGCCGGCGCCGTGCTGTCGGCATTGGAGTGAAAGCCCCCCCGGCCGGCCCAATCCCACATGACGCCGGTCATGCTGTTCAGCAACAACGGTGCGCGCTACGAGTGGGCGCTCACGAAGACGGCGCGGGCGCCAACTGCTGCGTATGGCTGGTCAGCATATTTGACGATGCCGTCCGCAAGCGGGCGCTCCCGGTCGCGCCCCTGACCGAAGGCGGCGACCAAGGCCGCGCCGGAGCAACAAGTTTGGCCCGCGGCGACTGAAATCACGAACCGGGCTCGCTACAACCCACGGTGTCCCGGTGTCTCGGCGGCGGACCGGGAGCGCGCACCTCCAACCGGCGCAGGCCGCTGCACTCGCCTTCAAGAGTCAGCACGGTGTGGGCCGCGATCTCGTCCAGGAGCCGTTCGACCATGGCCGGAACTTCCTGCAAACCCCGCGCGAACAGAGCGTTCCCGCCGGTGACCCTGGCGAACTCGCTGATGCCGTTCTGGTAGGCCTCGTTGAGATCGTCGTACTTGCGCGCCAAGTGCAGGAAAAACAGCGGGGCCTGTCCCCGCTCCAGGGCGTCAACGATGGAGCGAATCCGCTCGAGGATCAACTCGCTGCGAAAGCGCCTGCTGAGGTCGCGCCGGTCGCTGGGGTTCACGACCGGGATCGTGTAATCGCCTCGATAGTCCTCGACCGCGCCGTCCGTCAGGAACAGGACCGCCACGCGCACCGCCGCGGCCCCCAGGGTGCGGTCGGCGATCCGCGAAGCCTGTTCGATGACATCGAGCAGGCCGGGCGCGCCCCGCACGTCCAGCGACTCCAATTCCGCCCTGAGCTTCTGACGTCCGCGAACCGGATCCTGTCGGACCGCCAGCCCGTCCTGAGCGGTGAGCACCCCGGCAAAGTATTTCGGGCCGAGGCGGCGCAGCTTGGCGACTATCGCTTCCCGGGCGGCGTCGGCGCGATCCGGGAACTTCACCGTGTCCATCACCAGCAGGACGATCAAATGGTCGTCCTGCGTCTGTACCGATCGGACAGCCACGCGCTCGCCATCGAGAGTGACCTCGAGCTGCTCGGCCCGCGCGTCGGTCCAAACGGGCGTCTTGAGGGCTTCGGCCGGAGCGCGCGCAGCAAGTAGCAGGCAGCAGGCAAGAATCCGACCGCACCGCATGAGTCAGAAGTGGTAGCGAAGTCCGATCTGCAGCACCCGCCCGCCCCGCGAACCGATAATCCTGCCTGCATTGGCGTTCCGCGCGTGAGCGGGACCGATCTCGCTGTCCGGGTCGTTCCAGTTCCCCTGGTTCATGAAATTGAAGCTCTGGACAACGACCTCGATGCTTTGTTCCTGCGGCAGCGCCACCCGCTTGCTGAGCGAAATGTCGTGGTTGCGATAGCTCGGATTGCGCAGCGTCGAGTGCGTGCGCGGCACGTTGCCGAGCGTGAAATCGGCCGGGTCCGCAAACGCGGACGGATTGAACCAAGCCTCCGGGCCGGGCTTGTCGACATGCGGGTCAACGCCCGAAACCGCGTCGACTCTGAGATACGGGACGACGCCGCCGGTATTGTTGAATAACGGCTCGAGCGTGATCGGATCGCCGCTCAACCACGTGGTGAACCCGCTGACCGACCAGTCCGAGACGAGCTTGCCCAGATGTCCGGGCCGGGCCAGCACGGCCTTGCCGGGCCCGAAGGGCAACTCGTACGTGTAGTTGAGCGAGAACCGTTGCGGTCGCATCCCTCGTGTCAGCGCCCACGCGCTGGAGCGGTCGCTCGGATCCTGGATGCCGGGGCCGGAGTAGTCGTCCCAGCGCTTGCGGTAGGCGTACTCGAGATCAAGACTCAGACCGTTCCCGTTTCGCTTCTGCAGGTTCACGACGCTCTCGTCGTAGCGATACTTGCCGCCGGGGTATTGGTAGTTCATGCGGATCTGTTGCACATGCGGGAACGGGCGCAAAGACCGCCGGAACCCTTCTTCGTAAAGGCGGTCGCGGTACGCAAGCGCCTCGACAGGCACGCTGTTCATGGCGGCGATCTGGCCCCCGATCAGCATGTCCCTGCCGCGCATCGTCCGGCCTCGCGCCCGAACGGTCAGACCGCCGGCGAGCTTGTGCTCGACTTCCAGGCCGGCTTGATTGTGGGTCGGCTGGGCGTCCGTGCGCGGAATCATGTCCACGTCGGTGTTGTTGGCGAAGTCGCCCCGCAGGTCGGGCAACGGGCGGGCGAGTTCCGGGAAGCCTTGGGCTAGCCTCACCGCGGGCGTCAACTGCCGGTTCGGCGACACCGGAAAGCGCCGCGCCGAGAAGCCTTGCGTAGCGAAGGGGCCGGCCCGCAGCGTCACGGGGCTGTACGCCCGCAGCAGGGAGCCTCGCACGACAGTCCTGCGGTCGTCCGTCGGACTCCAGGAGACGCCCAAACGCGGCTCCGCGCGGATACGAAACGGCTGGAACGCCCGGCCCTCGCCGTCCAGGCCCGCGAACGCCAGCGCGCCCGCCGTGCCGGTCGCCGGATTCATCGCCGCCGGGTCGAAAGAGGACTGCCGGTTGTATTTCTCCGTGCGGGGGCTGGAAGCGTTGACGTTGAGCCGCAAAGTCAGCGTCAGGTTCGGGCTGACCTGCCACTGATCGGCGACCGAGTTCTCGAACGACCGCCGCCGAATGTAGGCGGGGTGCGGCTGGTCGGTCGCCTGGGCGCGCCAGGCATGGCCGAGCAGGAAGGTCGCGAAGCCGTCTCCCGTGTCAGTGATCCCGGGCAAGCCTGTGATGCGGTCATCGAACGAAAAGGCGCCCGAGGGAGCGTCCAGATCGAGTGTGTTCCACGCGAGCGCTCTGGATTCGCTGACGATCGTCCAGGTATGACTCGCCTTGCGGAGAATCAACTCGTTATCCAGGTTGTATTTGGCCAGGGCGTTCCGCAAATACGACCGCTGCGACGGCCCCAGTCCGATGTACCGCCGGATGCGCAGCGAGGGAAAGACCGCGCCGCTCACGCCGCGCAGCCCGAGTTCGGCGGGCAGGTCGCGACCGCCCGCGAGAGAGATCGTGTCGATGACCTCCAACTCCGCTCGGAACGAGCCGTGATACGTGAGATTCGGCGTGAAGTTGACCGTATCGGACAATTTGATGCCGCGATTCTTGAAATTCCGGTCCGGCCGTCCCGGGTTCGCTGCGTTCGGAAAAATGTTCGGCGTGTCCTGGAAACCGTCCGAGGAGTTGATGTTGACCGTGAGCTTTTGCATCGCGCCGAGATTGTGGTCGACGCGCGCGATGAAGCCGTCCGGCGTGTTGCGCTCCGAGGGGTTCGCCCAGTAATTGTTCCGCAAAAACGGCCCGACGTTGGTATTGGGTTGCGGATACGATCGGATCGCCTCCCGCGCCACGCTGTCAATGCGCGAATCGGGAATTCGGTTGTTGGGGAAGGCGTCCCGCTCGTACTCCAGGTTCGACCGCTTGACCGGCAGGGCCGGGTCGTACCTCGGGTTGCGGCGCGTCGATGCCGGATCGTAGATGGTCAGCGGCCGGCCGGCGCGGTTGACGAGATCCGACAGGTCGGCGAGGCGCTGTTGGACTGTCGGCAGCGTGAGCAGATACGACCGGCCCACCCGCTCGCGGGTCCCCTCGTACGAAAACGTGAAGAACGACGCCCTTCTGCCATCGTAGATCTTCGGAATCACGACCGGGCCGTTGACGGTCAGCCCGAACTGATTGCGACGGCGCAGATTGCGCTCCCCGCCCCGCTGCGCCACCTCGTGGGGCGTCGCGTCGAGCACGTCGTTGCGGAAGTACTCGAAGAGGCGGCCATGCCACGAGCCGGCTCGCCCGCCGGCATACTTGACGCTCTGTCCCGGGCCCGTCTGACCCGGACGCACGCCAGCCGCGGCCGTGACCTGCCGAAAGGTCTGGATCGCCCGTTGGATCTGTGCGAGCTCCGGCTTGTCTTCGCGTCGCGGAGCCCGTTCGTCGGGCCGGCCGGACTCAACCGCCGCCGGGCTCCCCGCCGCCGCGGGCGCCTGAGCGGAGGAAGCCGCGGCAATGCCTGCAAACGCTACAATGACGGCAAGGATCGCCGGCCGCACCAATACCTCTCGATTCCAGTATACGCACATCGCGAATCCGCCATGAAACTTTTGCTCAAAGCAGTTGCGGCCCTGGCCGGCCTGCTGGCCGTGCTGGCCGTTGCGGCGAGTTTCCATCCCGAAGCGGGCAACGTCTACCGCGCGCTCAACCCGAGCGAGGAATACGACACGCAGCCTCCCGCGCTGCCCGACGATCTCGCCGACCCGGCGATTCTGGTGTTCACCAAGACGAACGGGTACCGCCACCGCGAAGCGATCGACGCGGGGCTCGCCGTCTTCGCGGAAATGGCCGCGCGCCGCGGCTGGTCGCTCTTCCATACCGAAAACGGCGCAATCCACAACTCCGAGACGCTGCCGCGTTTCCAGACGGTAATCTGGCACAACGCCAGCGGCGCGCCGGTCAACGAAGAGCAGCGGTCCGCGCTCAAAAACTGGATCGAAAGCGGCGGCGGCTTCATCGGCATCCACGCCGCGACCGACGACTCGCACTCCGGCTGGCCGTGGTATCAGCGGCAACTGGTCGGCGCGCGCTTCATCGGGCACACCCTGGGGCCGCAATTCCAGCCGGCCGTCATCCGTGTCGAGGACGCCGCGCATCGAGCCATGCGGCGCCTCGGTCCGACCTGGGAGCATACCGAAGAGTGGTACTCTTACGACCGCAGCGTCCGCGGACAGCCGGGAGCGCGCGTCCTGGCCACCGTCGACGAAACCACCTACAGCCCCCGCCTGAAGCTGCTCTGGACCGACCGCGATCTGTCGATGGGCGACCACCCGGTCATCTGGACCCGCGCCTTGGGCCGGGGCCGCGCCTTCTTCTCGGCTCTGGGCCACTCCGCCGAAGCCTACCGCGGCGCCCCCTACCAAGGCGTTCTGGAAGGCGCCATCGAATGGGCGGCGCGTCTCGGCAGCGAAGCGGATTCCGGCAAGTAACGAGTCAGTCCCCGGCTTTGCCTACCCAGAACGGGCTGGACCAGGCCATGCCGCCGTCGATCTGGCGCACGCGCACGTAGTAGTAGTCGCCCGGCTCGGCGGCACCGCGGTCGGTGTAGCGGAACTCCTGGTCGAGCGCTTGCCCGCGCGTCACGATTTGAGCGGAAAGCGCGTCGGTGTGCTCAAGCACGCCGTACTCCTTGCGGACGACCTGGCCGTTGAAGTCGCCAAGGCGGAAATCGACCTTGTTCGCCGGCAAGCGCTGCGGACGGCGCTCGTAGCCGCCCGACCCCAGCGACTCGCGCGTCGTTTCCATATCCACGGTCACCGTCGTATCGGGGCCGGCGCCGGCGAGCTTCAGCAGCAGCGCCTTGCCCCGCCCGCGGGTGTTCATCTCGAAATCGATCCGGTTGCGGTCTTGACTGTTGCGCGCGGCGCCATAAGTCGCCGGCTGCGTGAACCAGGGATCCTTGTAGTCGATCAGCCGCGCGCCCTTGACGACAACCGCCCCGCGCCAAGGCCTCCCGCCGCGGGGAACCTGGCGGCGTCCGATAACTTCCGTCGAAGACTCGAAGACGATCTGCAGCCAGGTTTCCTCCGTAACCTCGCTTTCGAGATACCGCTTGCTGTAAACCACCTTCCCGTTCTTGATGACGTCGATCGCATCGATCGGTGCGGTCCCGTTGACGCGGCAAGCGATCTCGCGCGCGGCGGCGTTCGGCTGCCGCCGCCCCATGCGGCTCCCGTTGAGCGTGACGTCGAGAACGATCCGCTCGCCGGTCGTGGCGTATACGGCGCGGTCGCGTAGCGCGCTGAAAATCTCGTCGGGGGTATTTTCCCGAGCGACCGCCGCCGCCAGTCCGCCCATCTGGCGGTTCCCGATGCCCGAATAACCCGGGTGGCCGTTGTGGTTGTCGGAGGCGCCGACAAAGCCGACCTCGAATCCGTTCAGCAGATACTTGTCGCCGAACCAGTCGAATGTGCCGTGGCCCGATTGGATCTCGACCAGCCGCTCCATGTCGCCGTCGTTCTTGCTCCAATCGCCGGCCTGATGGGCGTGCGGAATGATCAGCACGTCGTCCGTGCCGTTCTGCCTGCGCAGGCCGGCGTAAAGCTCGTCGAGCAGGGGCGCTTTCTGATTGGGCACACGGCGGCGTCCGGGCGCGTTGCGGAAGAAGACGTTGTGGTGCCCGCCGTAGAGCAGCCGGGAGGTCCACTCGAAACCGAGAATGATCGTGAACCGTCCCGGAACGCGGTGCTTCTCCACCATGTTCTGCAGCGTCTTCCATTCGCGGTCGTCCATCCAGATGTCGTGCTCGGAAAGACTGAGAAAGTCGAGCCGGGCCACGTCGCGCCCGAACTTGTAATAGCCGTCGGGAGACCCCTGCCCTTCCGCAAACGCGGTATGCCCGTGGGTTTCGCCCCAGAAGACGCGGTAGGCCGGATCGGCTTCGACGCGCACCGGGTTGCTCGCCGCCTGCAGCGAGCCGTCGGCGTTCCTCACGCTGAAGCGGTAGACGCCCGGCTCGCCGAGGCGCACGTTGTCGAGCTCGACCAGGGCGGGGCTGCCCGCCGCAATCTTGCGCAACGGCTTGCCGTTGACCGACACTTCGAGCGCGGGCATGACTCCCGACGACAGGTTCTTGCTGCGATCCTCGGCGCGCACCGCCAGAGTGAACGCCTCGTCGGGCTCGACAATCGACGGCGCGACCGCGTTGACGTAGCGCACCTCGTCGCGGCCGACGACCTCGAACGAAGGCCACTTCGGCGTCAGCAGATCCCCCTGCCCCTCGAGATCGACCAGGACGTGCAGGATCACTTGGTCGTTCGAGGACTCCTGCAGCTTCAGGCCCGGTCCGCCGCCGGACGTATCGCCGTATGTGATCGTAATGGTGTCGCCCTCGGCAAGGTCCGCCCCGCTCAGCCGGAAGGA
The DNA here is from genome assembly GCA_965214655.1 of Bryobacterales bacterium. Lineage (GTDB taxonomy): Bacteria > Acidobacteriota > Terriglobia > Bryobacterales > UBA6623 > CATQHP01. Next base: position 239,421 of record OZ243965.1, read on the forward strand.
GAGATTCGACGTGCGAATCAGGAAGCTCAGCCAGTCGCCCCACGGCTCGGCCGGCGTGAAGCGGGCCTGGGGATTGGAGCTGCGCACGGTGACGTAGTTCGCCTTGGTGAGATCGTCCGCCTGAAGGTTTGCGCTCCTGCGGCCGCTTTTGCGCAATACGATTCCCCCGCCCGCGGCCATCGGCATCGCGCCGACCGTGTAGATTTGGGTCAGCGTGACGAACTGCCCGGCGCGGAAGGGGCCGGGCGGCGTCAAGGTCAGCGAGCCGACCGCGTCCGGCTGCTCGTCCTTGATCTGAAACTCGCGCGTGTAACGCCGGATGAACTCCGGGACCATGGCGACAGGGATCTGCGCGCCGCCCTGCGGCAAGCGCCGCAGCGCCCGGTTGGCGTTGGCCGTAAGCTGCGGAAAAGCGTCGGGGAAGGGGCCGCCGGTCAACGAGTAGGCGTTGGCCCATTGCCACAGCGTATCGAGCCGCGCGGCCAGCGTCTCGATGTCCGCGGCGCCGTCTTGCGCCTCGACCTTGAGCCGCTCGACGCGGGCGCGCAGGTCGGGGCTCAGGTAATCGCCGCTATCCGCGGCGTTTCGGTATTGGGCGGCGGCCGCCGCCAGCAGCAGCGCGCCGAGCAAGAGCAGACCGAGAGCGGTTGGACGTTTCATTTTGGGAATCCTGCGCCCGCGAAAGGCCGCGGACTGCCCAAGAGTATACGCTACGCGCCCGGCCCGGAATCCGCGGCGGCGGCCCCGCTCTTGCCGGCCGCCAACACGTCGGCCAAGGAGCGGGCCGCCCTGTACTCAGCCGGCGACCGCCCCGTTTTGAGCGCTTCGAAATGCGCTTTCCCGCATGCGATCTTGGCGCTTTCGACGCCGCGAAGATCGCCGGCAAGCAGACTGCCTTTCGTCTCGACCACGAAATACAGCCGCTCGCCTTCATCGTCTTCGATCAGCACGGCCCAGTCCGGGTTGTAGCCGCCGAGCGGCGTCGGCACGGTGAACCATCCGGGCAGCTTGGCGTACACCTTGACTGCGGCGTTCTTCTCCAGGTCTCGCGCAAAGTCCGCTTCGATCGCGGACTCGTAAACGACCTGCTCGTAAACCGACTTCTCCGCGTCGAGCATATTCTTCAGATAGCCGGAAAGCTCCTCCGCCTCGAAGAGTTCCTGCGCGTAATAGCTTTCGTCTCCAAGGCGCTGGTACTTGATGCCGTCCACCAACGCTTGGCGCTTGCAGCGGTCGATCGTTTGCGCGGCAAGCTCGATGAATTGCTGCGGATTGCGTATGAAGTCGTCCAGGCGGCCGCTGTCCGTCAATATGCGATAGATGCTGCGCCGCGTGAGTTGCGTGCGGTCCTGAAGCTCCGTCAACACGTCGGGCAACTCGATGTCGGCCTCGTCCAACACTACCGTCGCCGCTCCGGTCGTCTCGGCCGCTTCCACGCCGGCTCGGCCAATGGCGATGCCGGCCTTGCGCCACTGGAGCCGAGTTCTGGGAATCGCCGGCGCCTCCCGCAGCGCCTGCGTGCATTGCGTGAGCAGCGCCTCGTTATCGAACGCCACGCGGTATGTGGTCTTGTGCTTGATGCGCTCCCAGAGCGCCTTGAACTCCTCGCTGCACAGCACGGCTTGGCGCGGGCGCACTGTGCGCCGCTCGTCGGCGTTTTTGACCTCCAGTCCTCCAGCGAGCTTGCGCAGCGCCTTGACGATCTCCGCCTGCTGCGCGGCAAATTCTTCGGGCGCACGGAAGGTCTTGTCCTGAAGCGCCTTGCGCAGGGAATCCTGTATCCGCCCCTGCGCGTCGATGTAGCTTTGCGTCTTCAGCCCGTCCCAGATCTTCTGCGACGCCTCGAAGCCGAGAGGCGCAACCTGTCCGTCCTTGCCTACAGCCGGAATCGCCGCGAACCGGTGCGGCTCCACGATGCCGAAGCGCATCCCAGTGTCGGCTTCGATCTCCCGCTGCAAGTTCTCGGCGAACTCTTCGTAACTCTCCATCGCAACGATCGTGAGCGTGTTTACATCGAAGCCGCGCAGTCGCGCGCCCTGCTGGTTGACGCACAGGCGCAGGCCGCGCCCGATGGTCTGCCGCCGCTCGCGCTCGCTGCGCATGTCGCGGAGCGTGCAAATCTGGAAGACGTTGGGGTTGTCCCAGCCCTCGCGCAGCGCCGAATGGGAGAAAATGAACTTGAGCGGCGTCTCCAGGGTCAAGAGCCTCTCCTTGTCTTTCATAATCAGGTTGTAGGCGCGTTCCGCGTTGTCGCGGTTAGTTTGGTTGTTTTCGGCGGTGTCCGTCCAGCCGCCTCTCTTGTCGATGGAAAAGTAGCCGTTGTGGACTTCGGCCGCGGCCGCGGCGAGATCCACGCCCGCAAAGAGCCCGCGGTAGTCCGGGTGGCCGGCCAGACGCCGGTACTCTTCTTCGAACATACGGGCGTAGATGCCCTTGACGGCGTTGCCCTCTTCGTCGTACTGCCGGTACCGCTTCACGGCGTCGATGAAGAAGAGGCTGAGCACTTTGATCCCCTGCGGGCGCAGGCGTTTCTCCTTGTCGAAATGCTGCCGTATGGTGCGGCGGATCATCTCGCGATGCACAGCGAGAGAGTCCACGTCGCCCCAGGCATCGCCCAAGCACAGGTATTTCTCGCCGCCGGGCACACGGAGTTCGACAAATTCTCTGCCTTTCTCGACGCGGATCTCGCCGATGCGGCAATCGCGGTAAACGGCGCGTTTGGTAATCCGCTCGAGATCGTCGCCGTCCTGAACGTTGACTTCTCGGCGTCGCACCTTCCCGAACCGCTCGACATCGAGATCGACCCTGGCTCCGATGACTCCTCGCCGGTTGCTCACCGCAATCGGGCGCACATAGGGCTTGTTGTGCGCGTCCTCGACCGTGGCCGCCGACACTTCGATCCGCTTCACCAGCTTGCGCTCGTAGGCGTCGATGGCGTCCAGCCGATAGACCATATGATGCTCGTCCGCGTGCGTCGCCGAGTAACGCAGAGTGCAGAGCGGATTCATGGCCGCAAGCGCCTCCCTGCCGCGGCCCTGCAAGCCGCCGTCCACGCTCTGCGGCTCGTCCACGATCAGGATGGGCCGCGTCGCCCGGATGAGGTCGACCGGCTTCTCGCCGCCGGTCTTCTCGCTGTCTTTGTAGAGGTTGTTCACATCCTTCTTGTTGATGGCCCCGACCGTCACGATCATGATCTGAATCTGTGCACCGGCGGCGAAGTTGCGCACCTGCCCCAGCTTCGCCGAATCGTAGAGGAAATACTCGAAGGGCGTCCCCGAATAGAGCGCCCGGAAGTGCTCCTCGGTAATCTGCAGCGATTTGTAAACGCCCTCCTTGATCGCCACCGAGGGCACGACGATGACGAACTTGCTGAAGCCGTAACGCTTGTTCAACTCGAAAATCGTGCGCAGGTAGACGTAGGTCTTGCCGGTACCGGTCTCCATCTCTACGGTGAAGTCGCCGGAATCCAGAGAAGCGGACGGCGGCAGGCCGTTGCGAAGCTGGATACCTTTCAGGTTTTCGAGGAGATCCCCGTCAGGCAGAGTCAGCCGGTTGCCGATGCCAAGATCGTTTTCGGCAAAGCCGAAGCGTTCCTGGCGCTCCGCCGGGTCACGCATGACGGTGAACTCGGTGCGGCAGACCTCCTGCCCGCGGAACAGACCGCAGACGGCCTCGACCGCCTCAAGCTGAAAGTCGAGATTGGGCTCGAAATGGAGTTTCATCGCCGCCCCCCGAGCGGTCCGGCGTCAACCGGAATCACCGCCCGTGCTTCTTTCGAATCGCTTCGGCGACTGCGGCCTTGGCCTGGGAAGCCGGCCCAATGGCGCTGCCGCCGGGCCCCAGGTCAAGACGGCGGTAGATATCGTAAGGGTACTCGGCCGTTGTTTCGCGCACGGTCGCCGCGTAAGCATGCAGGCCGCGTTTTAGCACCTCCGAGATCGACAGGCCGGTCCGTTGCCGCAGAGCGGCCAACGCCGCTTCGTCATCGTCATCGAGTCGAACTGTCCTGATGCTCATCTACGCTCCTCGCTTTCGTAATACAGATTGCAATACGGTACGGGCTGGGCAGTCAACCCACCCTTGTACCGTGCCCAAAGCCGCGCCGCCGGAAGATGCAGGCCGGGAACATCGTCTACTCCCCAAGGTCGTCGATGACATCCCGAATATAGTCTCGAAGCCACAGCTCCGGTTCGGAATGCGACTCGAGGACGTTCCGCATGTCCGGGCCGCCCCACGATTCCGCCGCTTGCACCGCGGCGTCTCGAATCTCCACGTCGGCCATAGCCAATCCGCCGCGCACGAGTTCGGCGCGCCATGAACCCGTCCCTGGAGACGTTTGACGCCCCAAGCAACGCAGAACCGATGCCGCAAAGCTCGGCTGCGCAGCGTCCAGGGAGAAACTCCGCAACCACGCGAAAACAGGCCGGTCCCCGGCGGACCGCAAAGCCTCCGCAAGAATCTCCTCGGTGGGATGATTCATGCCGTCCTCAAGGGGGGCGGCTTCGAAGGCCGCATGCAGTTTGCCCGCGAGTTGTATCCGTTCCCGCGCCACAGCAGCATCACCCGCTTCGGTCCGGAACAATTCGGATTCGACAACCATGAGCTACTTCGTTGTTTCCGCTATCTTCTTCAAAGCCGGCAACAATTCCGGAATATCTCTCTGAACGATGTCCCAGATCAGATCGGCGTCTATCCCCAGGTACCCGTGAACGATGCGATTGCGCGCGCCTACTATCGTTCGCCAGGGGACTTCCGGGTAAGTCTCGCGGACTGCGTTCGGGAGGTGGGTAGCCGCTTCGCCAATCAACTCGAGGTTCCGTAGAGCCGCATCGTAAGTACGGGAGTCGGCGACGAAAGCGGTTTGGTCCATTCCGGCTGTGTAGGATTGAACTTTCTCGGCGAATTCGATCATGTCTGTCACGTAGAGACGCCATTGTCGTTGTTCCTGCTCTCTACTACACATGGACCGCATCCTTCTCGACATAAGGGCGCAACTCCGGGCGCAGCGCCCTATCCGTGACCAGATCGACGGGACAGCCGAGCAGATCCTCCAGATAGAATTGAGCGCCGAAGTAGCGCTTGGATGTAGTAGGCCCGTTAAAACTGACCAGGATATCGATATCGCTGCCTTCTGTCGTCTGGCCGCGGGCAGTCGATCCGAAAAGCGCGATATCGACGACGCCGAACCGTTGCGCCAACACAGATTTATGCGCTCGTAACAGCGCCAGCGCTTTATCTCTGGCCATCGATGCCTCTTTCGTACGTGACTTCAAACTCCCGGAGTTAGAAGTCACGGCTAGATTCGAGATGGAGCTTCATCATTCCGTCTCCGACTTCGGTAAATACTGCTTCCATCGGTCATTAACATACTCCCAGAATCCTTCTACGGACTTGCTTCCGCATATCGGTGCAAGATCCTGGCCGATGCGTGTAAGAAGCGCATTTCCAGTGACAAGTTCGTTGTTGGCATCTTGGAGCATCTCAAGAGCCAACGGCCTGCCGTAGTAATGCACGGAGAATCTCTTGGGAAGGTTAATTCTTTTGAAGCGAGCCAACCCATCGAATTTAATAAAACCAATACTGTCGAGGTGATTTAAAGTACCGTGATTAATACCGTGTCTGTTATAGATTTCAGCCTTCGCATCAAACACCAGTGGCACCAAACTTTCAAAATTCCAGACAAACCCGCAGAGTTTTGTGAACAGATCGGCGTCAGTTTTATCGAGATATGAAAGAGAATTGACGGTCCTCTTCGAATAAGTTCCCGGCTCGTTCGCTTCACCAGCCAGAACCCGCGACCATAGATCCTGCATCTCATTATCAGACACGATTCTACATTTATCGAAAAAGTTGACAAGCCAATCGTCTTCGATGGAATCCGGTTTCGCGTCTTCATTCAATCCCGGAAAAGCTTTAGCGGTAATATCTTCCATGTTCTTCTGGCGTTGCGCTTCCTCCTCAATAAATCGATGCGCGGCTCATCGATGTAAGTCGGTTACCGCAATTTCAGATTGCGCCTTTATCAACGCTGCTTCTGCCTCAGCCTTTGCGACTCTCTTGATCTGATAGGGCGCAAAGAAACCGCCCACTGCGTTCGATACCTTCTTTATCAGGGTATCGGCAGGCTTCGACAGGTCACCCAAACTTACGAGAGAATTGGAAGTATTGAGGGGCATGGTGACTCCTTTCCTACAGACTCCGCACGTTTTCCAGCCCGTGCTGCTCCAGGATGGCGGCAAGATTGGTCTTGGCTACGTCGTCGGCAAAGGCGCTGTCGCGGAAGACAATGGTGCTGTCGTCGGTGGACGCCAACTGCTCATGCCATGCGACGATGCCCAGGGCCAGCGGCTCGGCCTCATCCCGAGCGATGTTCACGTCGAGGCAGGCGACCAACTGGCCTTTGCCGATGCAGAATACGGACTTGCCCGCGATGGCCCGCTTCTGGATGGGTGTACAGAGATCGAACCCGAACTTGAGCGACAGTTCGTAAAGGATGTCCAACTCGCCCCGGTCACTCTTAATGTGGTCGATGCTGTCGAGTAAGGTTTCTTCCAGGTCGTTGCAGTCGGGTTCCCAGGCACGAACGTTGGACTTGTCGAGCTTGAAAACGCGAAAACCGAGATCGCCGGCGAACAGCGGGTTTTCATCGCGGATATTGTTTCCAGCACGACGGATACGTTCTTTTGTGAGTTCGGCGATGTTGCATGGTTTGCCGAGTTTGTCACAAAAGTTGGCAGCGGTTTTCTGATCCTTGTCGCTCGGATCGAGATATTGGGGCAACTGAACGAGAATATACTTTCTCCCGCTGCTATCGGAGGCATTTTGAGCCATGACGGCATGCGCAGTTGTTCCCGAACCGGCAAAGAAATCAAGGATAATATCGTTCGGTTGCGTAGCCATGAACACACAGCGCTGCAGCATCGCGACCGGTTTCGGGTGATCGAACGCATCGCCCATGTCCATGCGCCCCAACTCAATGGTTCCTTGCTCATTGATGAACCCAGTTTCCAGCCAGATGGATTTCGGTTTGGTTGTGCTCTTCCGCGATTTCTCGTATACGTTCCACTCGCCGTCACGACGTTTTCGCGCGACCAGTACGGGGGAGGCTATGTTCAAATCGTAACCCGATATCTTGTCGCGACTCCATCGCCAACATCCTTCCTCGCCCCTGCTGTTACGGGGGAGCACCTCAATACAAGCATCACCGACTGGAGTTAGGGATACCCGTGCATAACCACATTCGTCCAGGGTATCGGGGAGAACGTAAAGAGGAAAAAACAGATTAGGTCTGTTGAAACGACTAAACTTCGGATTTCGATTACGTAACTCCCAAAGATCGAAAGGTCCAAACGAGTCGCTGAACGGAAGAGCGCCGTCCGGTTTTTCTAACTCATTCAACACCGCGGAATCTCCTTTCGAGTAGAGAACAAGGAATTCGTGAGTCTTGGCGATTTGTTTATATGTCTGGCCTCGTTTGTTGGATTGAACAATGACTTGCGCTTGAAACTGCTCTTCGCCGAAAACTTCATCCATGATGCGGCGGAGGTTTCCTGCTTCCGTGTCGTCAACCGAAACAGCAATGAATCCGTCACCGGCAAGCAGGTTTCTCGCCAATTTTAACCGCGGATACATCATGTTCAACCAGTCGGTATGGAACCGTCCCGAGGCTTCCGTATTGGACGACAGCTTGCGGTTCTCGCCGTCGATCTGGCCGGTCAGTTCCAGGTAGTTTTTGATGTTGTCGCGGTAGTCGTCGGGATACACAAAGTCTTTCCCCGTGTTATACGGCGGGTCGATATAGATCAGCTTGACTTTCCCGGCGTAGCTTTTCTGCAGCAGCTTGAGCACTTCCAGATTGTCGCCCTCGATCATCAGGTTTTGCGTGGTGTCCCAATCGACGCTTTCCTCCGGGCAGGGGCGCAGCGTGCCGGTCGAAGGCGTCAGCGCGAGTTGCCGGGCGCGGCGCTTGCCGTGCCAATTCAGGCCGTACTTCTCCTCGCGCTCTTCAACTTCGCCGCCGAGAAGCTGCTTGAGCGTTTCGAAGTCGATCTTCCCCTCGGCACACGCCTCGGGAAACAGAGCCCTCAGGCGCTCCACGTTCCCGGCAACGATGTCCGTCGAGCGCGTCTCCGGGTCGTCTGTGGAGAGCTTTTTCACGCGGCCTCCTCAGTTCGATGGATCAGACCGCCTTGTACGCGCGCACGGGCAGCGCTTCCGTTTCCAACGTGGAAAGATCGAGGAGCTTGGAGGCGCGATCGATGTCAAAACCCATGACATCCCCGGTGGCGTCAAGATCGACATTGAGCCCATCCGCAACTTCGCGCGTCTCGACGCCCGGCCCGGCCTTGAACTCGACATACAGACTGTCGGTTTCGGGATAGTAGCGCAGCTTCATGGTTTTTTTGAAGTATGCGCGCGCTGCATTTAATCCGCAGCGAGCAACTCATGCCTGACCCGATTCCAGTCCAGGACCGGGTCGGCGGGATCGCGAAGCCGCTCCAGAGCTACGGCGATGTCGTCGAAGTCTTCCAGATACCGCTCCAAGGCTTGGCGCACGATGTCGGCGCGGCTCCGCTTTAGTTCCGCGGCGGCTGCATCAGCGCTTCGACGAGTTCATCGGACAGACGTGCGGTTATTCGGCGCATACGCCCCCCTTCATTCGATTTCATACGGTTCCGGACGTCGTTGTCAAGAACACATCGGCGGCGGCGAACTGGATGTCACCGGCCGTCGTCGCCGTAGATCGCGTCTCTGCTCCACGATGCCGCGCGGCCGGTCTTGACCGTCACCAGATCGAGCGCCGGCGCTTCCGCCACAGGCGGCGCCATTTCGGCGGCGCGCTCGAGGATAATACGCAACTCGTCTTGCAGCGACCGGCCATGGCTGCGCGCCAGACGTTTCAGCGCATGGAGCGTGCGCGGCTCTATATCCTCGATGCGCAGCGAGCTCATACCGATAGTGTAGAGCTATGCTTTCCTTATCGGGCAACGACAAAGCATGGCCTTGACGGCGATGGCGATGAGCTATTTCCGCGGCCGCGCGCTCTGCGCCGCGGCGCGGCTGGGCGTCGCCGACGCTCTCGGCCGGGACGAGCGTTCGGTGGAGCGGCTGGCCGCCGCCTGCCGCGCCGATCCGGACGCCCTGCGCCGGCTGCTGCGCGCCCTGGCGAGTTTCGGCATCGCGGTCGAGACCCGTCCCGGCTTTTTTCGCCTGACCGAACGCGGCCTGCCGCTGCGCAAGGACGCCCCGCATTCGGAATGGGCCGCGGTCGTCTTCTGGGCCGACCTGCTCGCCGACGACTGGCGCTGGCTTGCCGAGTGCGTCCGGGAAGGAAAACCGGCGGCGGACGCGCAGCCCGCGGGCGCCGCGCGGCTCTGGGAAGAAGACCCCCAAGCGCCGCAAATCTTCCGCGCCGTGATGGGCACGGCGCCCGCGGAAGACTATATGCCGATCGCCCGGGCGTGGGACTTCTCCCAATACCGCGTCGTCGCCGACCTCGGCTGCGGCGGAGGAGCTCTGACCGCGGCCATTCTCGGCGCCTGCCCCAACGTGCGCGGCATGCTCGTCGACCGGCCCGAAGCCGTCGCCAAGGCGGCCGCCCGGCTGCGGGCCGAGGGTCTCGGCCCGCGCTGCGATTTCACGGCGGCCGATTTGCTGGAGCATGTCCCGCCCGGCGCGGACGTTCACGTTTTGAAAAGCGTGCTGCACGGCTATACGGACGAGCAGGCCGTCAAGATTCTGCGCCGCTGCCGGGACGCCCTTCCTGCCGACGGCCGCCTGCTGCTGATCGAATTCGTTTTGCCGGAAGTCGTCGACCGGCCCGACGAGGGTCTCGAGCAGCGGCTGATGAGCGACCTCAACATGCTGGTCGTGACCGGGGGAAGAGAACGCACCGCGGCGGAGTGGAAGAGACTGCTGCGCCAAGCCGGCTTCGATTGCCTGTCGTCGACCGAGGCGGCGCCGCAAGCGGTCACGATTATCGAAGCGGCGCCGCGCGGTTGAGGGCGGAATCTTGCTAAGATGCCGCTCAGCCATGACCATCACCCGGCGGACATTCGCCGCCGCCTGCTGCCCGGGCATCGCCTTTGCGCAAAAACGGGGCATCGACCAAAGGGTCGTGTTCGCCGCGGGCGAAGACGGCTACCACACGTACCGCATTCCCGCGCTGCTGCCCACGCCGCAAGGGACGCTCCTGGCGTTTTGCGAGGGCCGCCGGGACGGCCGCGGCGACAGCGGCGCCATCGACCTTGTCGTAAAGCGTTCGGACGACGGGGGCGCCGCCTGGTCGCCCCCGCGGGTCGTTTGGAGCGACGAGGGCAACACCTGCGGCAACCCGTGTCCGGTTGTCGACGCCCGCACGGGGCGCATCCTGCTGCCGATGACCTGGAACCGCGGCGAAGACGGCGGCCGCGAATTGCACAACGGAACCGCGCAGGGCGCGCGCAAGGTCTACCTGACGCATTCCGACGACGACGGCAAGAGCTGGGCGCCTGCGCGGGAGATCACCGCGCAGGCCAAAGGCGGCGACTGGTGGTGGTACGCCACCGGGCCGGGGACGGCGATTCAGATTCGCAACGGCCGCCGCGCCGGGCGCATCGTCGTGCCGGCGAATCACACCTCGCAACGGAACGGGTTCGCCGCCCACGTCATTTTCTCCGATGACGGCGGCGGCTCGTGGCGGCGCAGCTCGGTCATTGCCCCGGCCTGCAACGAGAGCCAGGTCGTCGAGTTGAGCGGCGGGCGCCTGATGATGAACATGCGCAGCCAATCGTTCACCGGCGAAGAGCGCACGGGATACCGCTCGGTCGCTTTCAGCTCCGACGACGGGGAAACGTGGACACAACCGCAATTCGACGCGCATCTGGGCGATCCGCAAGTACAGGCGAGCCTGATCCGTTATGCCTGGCCCGATGACGAGGGCGGCGAGGCGCTGCTGTTCGCCAATCCCAGCCCGCCGGTCTCGCCCGAGCGGGGCCGGCGCATCCGCATGACGGTGCGCCTGAGCCGCGACGACGGCCGGACGTGGCCGGCGAAGCTGCTCGTCCACGAAGGCCCGGCGGCCTATTCGAGCCTGGCGCGGCTGCCCGACGGCCGGGCAGGGCTGCTGTACGAAGCCGGAGAACGGCACGCTTATGAGAGCATCCGCCTGGCGCGCTTCCCGCTCGAGCGGCTGGAGGAGGGCGAGGCATGAGCCGGCGAGTTGCGGCGGCGCTGCTGCTGGCGGCCGCGGCGGCGGCCGCTCAGGCCCCGGCGCCCCGGCCGAACGTGCTCTTTCTCAGCGTCGACGACATGAACGACTGGGTCGGCGCTCTGGGCTACGAGCCGGCGCGGACGCCCCACATCGACCGCCTCGCCGCGCGGGGAACGCTGTTCGCCAACGCCCACGCGCCGTCGCCCAAGTGCAACCCTTCGCGCACCGCGATTCTCTCCGGGCTGCGGCCGTCCACCACCGGAATCTACGGCAACGGCGAGTGGTGGAAGCCGAACCTCCCCGAAGTCGTGATGCTGCCGCGCTACTTCAAGGACAACGGCTACTATGCAGCGGGCGGCGGCAAGGTTTTTCATCACACGCCGGGCTTCAATCCGCCCGATTCGTGGGACGAGTACTTCGATCTGAGGGACGATCTGAAGTCCGCAGGCTTTCTGGTTCCCTACCGCCGGCCCGATCATCTGACGAGCTTCGATTGGGGGCCGCTCGACCGCGCGGACATGGAGATGGGCGACGGAGCGACGGTGCGTTGGGCCGAGGAGTTCCTGGCGCGCAAGCACGAGCGTCCGTTTTTCCTCGCCGTGGGGCTGTTCCAGCCGCACCTGCCGTTCTATGCGCCGCGGGCGCGGTACGACGCGGTCGGGCCGGGAGAAGCGCCGGTCCCGCCGGACAAGCCCGGCGACCTCGACGACGTGCCGCAAGCGGGCCGCAAGATGGCCGCCTACCGCACGAACGACCTGGAATTGATCCTCGAGCACGGCGACCTCGACGACGTGGTCCGCGCCTACACCGCGTGCATCCGCCACGCGGACGCGCTCGTCGGCCGCCTGCTCGACGCGCTCGACGCCGGCGCCTACGCCCGGAACACGATCGTCGTGTTCTGGTCCGACCACGGCTATCACTTCGGCGAAAAGCATCACTTCGCCAAAAATACGCTTTGGGAACGGTCGTCGCGCGTGCCCCTGGCGATCGTTGCGCCGGGAGCGACCCGGCCGAAGACCGTCTCCACGCGGCCCGTCAGCCTGCTCGATCTGTATCCGACGCTGCTCGACCTGTGCGGCCTGCCGCCCCGAGCGGCGCTCGAGGGCGTCAGCCTGCGGCCGCTGCTCGAAGACCCCAACCGGAAATGGGAGCGTCCGGCCGTCATGACCTTCGGCCGCGGCAACCATGCCGTGCGCTCGGAGCGCTACCGCTATATCCGCTACGCCGGCGGCGGCGAAGAACTGTACGACCACGCGCGCGACCCCCATGAGTGGACGAATCTCGCCGCCGACCCCGCATACGCCGAGATCGTCGAGCGGCACGCGCGGCGGCTGCCCGCCCGCGACGCGCCGGCGGCGCTGCCCAAAAGAGCCTTCGCGTTCGACCCCCAAAGCTATACGTGGCGGCGCAAATCCCGCTTGCCATGAAGCGCTTCGGCATTGACGATTTGAACTCCCGCCGGAGCGGGCAGCGGAAAAGCTATCTGGAGTTTCTGCGCGAGCGAACGCTCAGCGCCGGGCTCTACGTGCTGCGCGCCGGCGAGCGCGACCGGCAACAGCCCCACGACGAGGACGAGGTCTACTACATCGTCCTCGGGCGCGCCCGGTTCCGGTCGGACGGAGAAGATTGCGCCGTCGCGGGCGGTTCCATCCTGTTCGTGCCGGCCGGCGCCCCACACGATTTCCATGCCATCGAAGACGAACTGCATGCGCTCGTCTTTTTCGCGCCGCCCGAAGGAACCGGCAAGAGCGCATAGCCCGCCGCGCACGCTTCGGCGGTGCCGAATAGTCCGGTTTTGCCTTGTCCGCAACCCTTTTCCAAAGGCAACAAAATACTACATATTGTGGTCCCAAGATGAATGACCGCAACATTCAGGAAATTGCGAAAAGCCCCAAAAAAACCGATGCAGACGCTTGACAACCCTGCGGCAGATATTCAGAATAGGTGGTCACGAGTGGTTGAAAGTGGTCGAGAGTAGTTTGAAAGTGGCAAATTGCCGCAGCACGAACGTTCTGACGGATTCTAGGCATCGATTTTTCTTGGATGGGCATGTTTCGGGGAGCACAGTCGGGCAGCGTAGACGCCAAGGGTCGTCTGAAGACGCCGGCATTGGTGCGGCGCCGGTTGAGGGAGCGGTACGAGAGCGGAGAAGTCTTCATCACCAGCCTGGACGGCGTGACCGTCAACATCTTTCCCATCAGGGAATGGGAGGCCGTAGAAGCCAGGTTAGCGGATAAATCGACCGCGGACAACCAGGCGGCGGACGGCGCGGCCAAGAACAAGATTCTGTTTCAGGCAAACCGCTACGGAGCGGAGAATACCTTGGACAACCAGGGACGCTTCCTCGTGCCTGCCGTGTTGCGGGACTCGGCAGGCATGAGGGGCGAGGTGAAGATCCAGTGGCAATCGAACCACATGGTTGTGCTGAGCGCGGCGAACTACGAAGCCGCGGCGGCAGTCAACAAGCTTTCCGCGGACGAGATGGGACGTGCGGCGGATTACGGATTTTAGCGGGGTGGGAGCTTGGGCCACTACCCCGTCATGCTGCAGGAAGCGGAGGAATATTTGCGCATCGTTCCGCACGGAACGTACTGCGACTGTACGGCAGGGGCCGGCGGATACGCCGGCATGATCTTGCGCCGTCTCGAAAAGGGGCGGCTGGTGTTGATCGACCGCGACCGGGAAGCGATCGCCGCTTGCCGCAAACGGTTTGAAGAGTTCGAGGAGAACGTGGCGTTTTATCACGGCAGCTACGGCGAGATAGCGGAGGCGGTCAAGGGCTGCGCGCCGCTGGACGGAATCGTCGCGGACCTGGGCCTTTCGAGCCTGCAGCTCGACGACCCGCAGCGGGGTTTCAGCTTTCGCTCCGAGGGTCCTTTGGACATGCGCATGGACCGCGAACGGGAGTTGCAAGCCGAGGGGATCGTCAACCATTACGACGAGAACCGGCTCGCCGACCTGCTCTATCACCTGGGCGACGAGCGCCGCAGCAGAAGAATCGCCGGCGCCATCGTCCGCAGGCGGCCGGTCAAGAACACGCGGCATTTGGCGGAGATCGTCGCGCGCGCGGCGCCGCGCCCGAGAGGGCGGCGTCTGCATCCGGCGACCAAGACGTTTCAAGCCTTGCGCATGGCGGTGAACGACGAGCTCGGCGAATTGAAAAAGCTGTTGCGCGCGGCGCCCGCGCTGCTCGCCCCGAACGGCCGTTTCGTTGCGGTGAGCTTCCACAGCGGCGAAGACAGACTGGTGAAGCAATCGTTCCGCGGCGGAGCGTCCGCCGGGATTTATGAAGTTTTGACGAAGGGCGCGATTCGCCCCTCGGCGGGCGAGATCGAGAAAAATCCGCCCAGCCGCAGCGCCAGGCTGCGGGCGGTTCGCAGAACGGACCGCGCAATGGGCGATCGCGCAAACACGGATTCGGTGACGCAATGGAGGAGCAAATGCTGAGGAGAAAGCCTGCGCCCGAGGCGCCGTTGAAAAAGCAGGTCGATGGGTTTACCTACGACGGCGTCCGGGCCGGACGGAAAATCCGCGCCGGACTCTCCCGGCGGGCGGCGTTTACGCGGCCCCTGCCGCTTGAGGAGGTCGCTTTCTTTGTCAAGCGGATCGACAACGACAAGGTGCAATACCGTTACGATCCGGTCGATAAACGCTCGTTGCGGAGTTGCCTGTGCCTGGGCGTGGCGGCGGCGTTGACTTTACTGATCGGCTACGGGCCGCGCGCCTGGACTCGGCAGTCCGGATACCGCGCGGCCGAGCTCAGCCGGCAGATCGAAGAATTGAAGATGGTGCAGGGCCAGCTTACCGTGCGGCAAGGTCAGTTGGGCGACCTGCGGCGGGTGGCGGAATTGGCGGCGCGAGAGGGATTTGTCGAGCCCAAGCCCGAGGATTACACCTGGCAGGATCGGACGGTTCCGCCGGAGAATACGGACAACGCGCTGGCCCAGTTGCTGGTGGGCGGCGATTGATGCGGCAATCCGCGCGGCCGACCCCATCCCCGGGAAGCATTGGGCGCATTGATTGAAGCGAGGCGATGTTCAGATTCAGGCAGAGAACGGACGGCGCGGCGGCGGAAGACGAACCGCAGCCGTACTCCGATCCCTTCACGGCCGCGAATCGCCGCAGGTTGATTCGCATCTACTGTTTCGGCTTGGCCGCGGCGCTCTGGTGCGGCCTGCTGGTTGCGCGCCTTTGGGACGTTCAAGTCCGCCAAGCCGACCGTCTGACCGAGAAAGCAGCGAACCAGCAAGAGGGCACAGTGGAGATTCGCGCCGAGCGAGGCGCGATCTACGACCGCACCGGAGCCGAGCTGGCGCTGAGCACTCCGGTGCAATCGATCGGCGTTTTCCCCAAAAAAATCGATGAGCCCGAAGTTGCCGCGGGCATGCTGGCCGAGATTCTGCAAATCGACGAGGCGAAGCTTCGCCGGAAATTCGCGAGCGAACGCTTCCAGTGGGTCAAGCGGCTGGCGAACCCCGCCGAGGTCGAACGGGTGCGGCAACTGGGCATGAACGCGCTGCACTTCGAAGAGGAAGGCAAGCGCTACTATCCGAAGGGTTCGGTGGCCGCCCAGGTCATCGGCACGGTTGGTCTGGATCACGACGGCCAATCCGGGCTCGAGTTCTATTTCGACAGGCAACTGCGCGGCAAAGACGGCGTCGGGCTGCTGCAATTCGATGCGCGGCGGCAGTATTACAAGCGTCAGGAACTGCGCGCGCCGATTTCCGGCGACGACCTGCTGCTGACGCTCGATCTGCGCATCCAGAGTCTCGCCGAGCTCGAGTTGAAGCGCGCCGTCGTCGGCTCGCTGTCGCGCGCGGGAACGATCGTGCTGATGCAGCCGAAGTCGGGCAAGATCCTGGCCATGGCGAGCTGGCCGCCGTTCGATCCGAATCAAAGCGCCCGAACCCGGCAGGATCTCGAGAACCGCAAGAATTTCGCCGTCAGCCACATGATCGAGCCCGGCTCGACTTTCAAGATCGTGACCGCCGCAGCGGCGATCGAAGAAGGCGTGGCGAGTCCCAACGACGTGTTCGACTGCGAGATGGGCGGAATCAATATCGGCTGGCGCCGGATTCGCGATCACAAACCCTTCGGCTTGCTGACGCTGGCCGACGTGCTCGCCAAATCGAGCAATGTCGGCATTATCAAGGTGGGCATGCGTTTGGGAGACGATACGATGCACCGCTATCTCACTCGATTCGGATTCGGCCGGTTCACCAACGTCTCCCTGCCGGGAGAAACCAGCGGGCTTGTCCGTCCGCTCAACCGCTGGCATTCGGATTCCCTCGCGTCGGTTTCGATGGGGCAGGAGGTCGGCGTAACGGCGCTGCAGATGGCGCGTTTGTTCTCGATCGTCGCCAACGACGGCTATCTGGTTCAGCCGCGCATCGTGGAAGCGGTGCGCGACCACCGCGGGGTAGCGGCTCCTTTCGAGCAGGAGTCGAAGAAACGCGTGCTCAGCTCGGACACCGCGACCACGATGCGCGCCATGCTGGAACGCGTCGTGGCCTCCGGGACAGGCCGCTTGGCGCAAATCCCCGGTTACCGCGTCGCCGGCAAGACCGGCACCGCGCAGATGATCAATCCCGAAACGCGCTCCTATAGAGACGGCACCTATGTCGCCAGTTTTTGCGGGTTTGCGCCGGTCAACGATCCCGCCCTGGTGGGGGTGATCGTGCTCGATGCGCCGCAGGGCAGAGAGTACTACGGCGGCAGAATCTCCGCTCCCGTATTCCCCAGAGTGGTGCGGCAGGCATTGCGCTACCTGGATATCGCGCCGGGGCGTTCCCAGGACCGCAAGATCGATCGGCTGCCGAAAGTCCCCGACCATTTGCTGGCGGACTTCATTGCCGAAGACGCCGAAGGGCCGGCGACGGAAGCGGATGGCCATATCTTGGTGGCGTCGAGGAAAACGGCCGGCGGCGGCCGCGCGGCGGCGGCCGCGGATGCCGGCGATGCGCCGGGGGCGTCGAAGGTTTCGCTGCGGGTTACCGATCTGGCCGCTCCGGATTTCCGCGGCATGCCGCTGCGCGAAGCCTTCAATCTGGCCGCGAAGATGGACATTGCCCTCGATGTCAACGGACATGGGCTCGTGTTGCATCAATCGCCCGGCCCGGACACGCCCTTGACGCGCGGATCGGTCGTCAAGGTTCTTTTGGCGCGGTCGCTCCCGGCGCGAGGCGGACAGTCCGCGGCGGCGCGCAATGCGCAGACAAGCGGCGGAGGATGAGGTTGGACGCAATGCTCGCAGGCGTATCGGTGGGCGCAGTTCCGCCCCTGCGCGTGACCGGGCTGCAATACGACTCGCGCAAGGTGCGTCCGGGCGACGCTTTCTTCCCCTTCCCCGGCGAGCGCGTCGACGGACACCGCTTCATTGCCCAGGCGGTCGAAGCGGGCGCCGCAGCGGTCGTGAGCGAGCGGGCCGCCGAGAAAAAGTTCGCAGACCGCTGGGCGAGGGCGGCGCATGGACGCCGGGCGTTGGCGCTGTCCGCGCTGCGTTTTTACCGGCGCCCCGACCGCAGCCTGAAATTGACCGGGGTCACTGGAACCAACGGCAAGACCACAACCGTCTATCTGATCGACTCGATCTTGCGCGCGGCGGGAAAGATCACGGCGCGGCTTGGAACGATCGAGCACCGTATTGGAGAGCGAGCCGTGCCGGCGGTCAACACAACGCCCGAATCGCTGGACATCGTCCGTTTCCTGGCCGAATTGCGCGGCATCGACGGCTCGCACGCAACGCTGGAAGTCTCTTCGCACGGCCTCGAGATCGGCCGCGTGTTCGGCATGGATTTCCATACGGCGGTCTTTACCAACTTGTCGCAGGACCATCTGGATTTCCACGGCGACATGCGCAGCTATGCAGCGGCCAAGAGGAGGCTGTTCGAGGGGGCCGGCGGGGCGGTTCCGCGATTCGCGGCGATCAATCTGGATGACGAGTTGGGCCGCGGGCTGCTCGACGGCAGCGAATCCGCAACGCTGTCGTACGGACGGACGCCCGCCGCGGACGTAGCGGCGACCGCCGTCGAGGCCGGTTTCGACGGCGTCAAGTTCAGCGCCGAAACGCCGGCCGGCAAGATCCGCGTCGAGTCGCGGCTGCGCGGCGAATTCAACGTCGGCAACATTTTGGCGGCGATCGCGGCGGCCCTGACGCACGATGTTTCTCCACAACAAATCGAGCGCGGACTGCGCGCGGCGCCGGCCGTGCCCGGGCGCTTCGAGATCGTCGACCGCGGCCAGCCGTTTCTCGTGGTCGTCGACTATGCGCACACCGCCGACGCGCTGCGAAGGCTGATCACATCGGCGCGGATTCTGCTGTCGAACCGCTCAGGAACGCCGGGGAGAATCCTGACCTTGTTCGGCTGCGGCGGCGACCGCGACCGCGCGAAGCGCCCCGCTATGGGCCGCGCCGCCGGGGCGCTGAGCGACTGGGCGGTTCTTACCTCCGATAATCCGCGCAACGAAGACCCGGCGCGGATCATTGGGGACGCGGAAGCAGGGCTGCGGCAAGCAGCGGCGGCATATGCCGTCGAACCGGACCGAGCGGCGGCGATCGCCATGGCTTTGCGGCAAGCGCGCGCGGGAGACGTCGTGCTTCTTGCCGGCAAGGGCCATGAGACCTATCAAGCCGTCGGCGGCGTGAACCTGCCGTTCGACGATCGGCAGGCGGCGCGCGAAGCATTGGCTAAGTTGGGGTACGGCCGGCAGTGAAGTTATCCTTGGCTCGAATCGCGAAGTGGCTGAATGCCGAGGCGGGAGCTGCCGCGGCGGCGGAGGCGACCGGCTACTCGATCGATTCGCGGACGGTGCGGCCGGGCGATCTGTTTTTCGCCATCCGCGGGGCGCGGCGCGACGGCCACGACTACGTCGAACAGGCCCTTGCCGCGGGAGCGGCCGCCGCGGTTGTCGCAGCGGGCTACAGGCCGGGGCGGAGCGGCGGCCTGCTGCGCGTTGCCGATCCGGCCGAGGCGCTGCGCCGGCTGGCGGGCGCGGCGCGGCGCGGGTGGGGCGAATCGGTGGTTGCCGTCACCGGCAGCAACGGCAAGACGACAACCAAGGAAACGATTGCGGCTCTGCTGGGCGAAGCATTCCCCGTCTCGAAGACGGCCGGCAATCTGAACAACGAGCTGGGTCTGCCGCTCTCGATCCTGAGGATTGAGGACAGCTCGCGGATAGCCGTGCTGGAGTTGGGCATGAACCACTCCGGAGAAATTCGCCGTCTGGCCGAGATCGCCCGGCCAGACGTGGGCGTCGTGACCAACGTCAGCGCAGCCCACGTGGGCCACTTCGATTCGGTCGACGGCGTGGCCGCGGCGAAGCGGGAGCTGATCGAAGCGCTCGATGCGGGCGGCACGGCGGCGCTCAACGCGGACGACGCGCGCGTCGCAGCCTTCCGCGCGGCGCATGCGGGCCGCACGATCACGTTCGGCATCGAGCAGGCGGCGGACGTCCGCGCCGGCGATATCGTCGATCTGGGCGCCGGCGGGGTTCGCTTCCGCGTAGAAGGATGTCTGTTCGAGAGCTCGCTCGCCGGACGCCACAACGTCTACAACATCCTCGCGGCGCTGGCCGCAGCGCGGGCGTTCGGACTCGAGTTGCCTGCGCTCGCCGAGGCCGTCCGCCGGCTGCGCCCCGTCGGCATGCGCGGCGCGATCCGGCGCATCGGCGGAGTGACCATCATCGACGACTGCTACAACGCCAACCCGGCGGCCATGCGGGCGATGCTCGAAGTGCTCCGAAACACTCCGGCGCGCCGGCGCATCGCCATTCTGGGCGAGATGCGCGAGTTGGGCGCACAGTCCAAGATGCTGCACCGCCGCCTGGGCAAGGCGGCCGCGGCGGCCGGAATCGACCGCTTGCTCGCGGTCGGCGGCGACGCATCCCAAATCGTTGCGGCCGCCGATTTGCCGGCCGAATTCCACGAGACGCCCGAGTCGGCCGCAGCGGCTTTGGCGCAAGACCTCGCTCCCGGCGACGCGGTCCTCTTGAAAGGTTCCCGCGGGATTGCTCTCGAACGCGCCAGAAACGCGATTATCGGGGCGGTTGGCGCCGCGGACGCATGCGTCGAAGGAGGCGGCTAGCGGCCATGCTCTACCACCTCCTGTACGAACAGTTGTTCGAGTACTTCAGCCCGATGCGGGTGTTCGGCTACATAACCGTGCGCACCGCGCTGGCCAGCTTCATGGCGCTCGGCCTGGGTCTGGCCATAGGGCCGTGGTTCATCCGCCGGCTGCGGCAAGCGCAGGTCGGCCAATACATTCGCGGCGAGGGTCCCGAATCGCACCTGCAGAAAGCAGGCACGCCCACGATGGGCGGGCTGCTGCTCAACGTGTCGATCGTCCTGCCCACGATCCTCTGGGCGGATTTGAGCAATACATACATCTGGATCGCCTTGTTCGCGCTGGTCGGCTTCGCCGCGATCGGACTGGCGGACGATTATCTGAAGGTCAGCAAGCGGCAGAACCTCGGCCTCTCTTCGCGCGCCAAGATGAGCCTGCAGGCGTTGATGACCTTGGCCATCGGCGGCATCCTGATCCGGCTGCACCAAAGCGGCCTGTACGACATGACGATCACCTTGCCGTTCTTGAAGAACGTTCGTCCGAATCCGGTGATCGAATCGTTGACGGCCGACGGCTTCACCTTTCCTTTCGCTTTCATTCTGTTTTTCGGATTTTTGTTTTTCGTGCTTGTCGGCGCCAGCAACGCCGTCAATCTTACCGACGGACTCGACGGACTCGCCATCGGACTGACGATCATTTGCGTCGGCGCGCTGACGCTGCTGGTGTACATCGCCGGACACCGCGAGATTTCGCAGTATCTCGACGTGCCCAGCGTGCCCGCGGCGGGCGAGCTGACCGTTTTTTGCGGGGCCGTCGTCGGCGCGAGTCTGGCTTTCCTCTGGTATAACGCCCACCCTGCGGAGGTTTTCATGGGCGACGTGGGCTCGCTCGGGCTGGGCGGCGCTATCGGCACGGTCGCCGTGCTGGTGAAGCAGGAGATCGTCCTGCTGTTTATCGGCGGGGTCTTCGCCGCGGAAACGCTGTCGGTGATCTTGCAGGTAACGAGCTTCAAGGCCACCGGGAAGCGCGTTTTTCGCATGGCGCCGCTGCACCATCACTTCGAGCAATTGGGCTGGCCGGAGTCGAAAGTGATCGCGCGCTTTTGGATCGCCGGGTTCGTTTGGGCCCTGTTGGCTTTGAGTACGCTGAAATTACGATGACGTGGCGAGGAAAACGGGTGCTGGTCGTCGGGCTGGGCAAGTCCGGCTTGGCGGCGGCGCGCTTTTTGCTCGACCGGGGGGCGCGGGTAACGGTCACGGACACGCGGTCGGAAGACGAGCTCGGCGCCGCCGCGGCCGCTCTCGAAGGGCTGCGGGTCGAGCGCCGGCTGGGCAAACAGACCGCAGAGCTTTTTCTGGAGCAAGAGGCGATCGTGCCGTCGCCCGGGGTGGCTTGGGATCATCCCTGGCTGATCGCGGCGCGGGAGCGCGGAGTCCTCACCGTAGGCGAATTGGATATCGCCGCCGCCCATCTCGAGGGCCGCGCGATCGGCATCACCGGAACCAACGGAAAAACGACGACGACCGCGTTAATCGGACATATCCTGACGCAAGCCGGCCGCCCGGTCAACCTGGCCGGCAACATCGGGACGCCCTTGTTGGCTACGCTCGGCGACCCGCGCCCCGACCGCTGGCATGTCCTGGAGCTGTCCAGCTTCCAGCTCGAAGCCTCGACCGCGTTCCGCTGCCATATCGCGGTCGTGCTCAACATCACGCCCGATCATCTGGACCGCCACCGCACGTTCGACGCCTATGCCGGCGCCAAGAGCCGCATCCTGGCCAACCAGAAGCCCGCGGACTTCGCCGTTCTGAACGCCGACGACGCCTGCTGCCGCAAGCTTGCGGAGGCCGCGAATTCCCGGTTGCTGTGGTTCAGCCGCGAGCGGCGGACCGCCCCGGGCGCCTGCGTCGATTCGCGGGGAATCGTCTCCGACGGAAAATTCGTCTGCGGTCTCGACCTGCCCATCAAAGGCCCGCACAATCTGGAAAACGCGCTCGCCGCAGTGACGGCGGCCTCCGCCGCGGGGGCGCCGGCGGACGTTATCGGCGCCGCCCTGCGGTCTTTTCAGCCGGTCGAGCACCGCCTCGAGTTCGTCCGCAACGTGCAGGGCGTCTCCTACTACAACGATTCCAAGGCGACCAACGTCGATGCGGCTCTGCATGCCTGCCGGTCGTTCGACAGAGGGCTGTGGATCATTTTGGGCGGCCGCGACAAGGGATCGGACTACCGCCCGCTCGGCAATGCGCTGGCGGGCCGCGCGCGGGGCGTTCTGTTGATCGGCGAGGCGGCCTCGATCATCCGCGGCCATCTCGACGGCGCGGCGCCGATGGAAGACGTAGCCACGATGGAGCGCGCGGTGGCCTTCGCCCGCAATTACGCGCAGCCGGGAGATTCCGTCGTGCTCGCGCCGGCCTGCGCCAGCTTCGACCAATTCGCCGATTACATCGAACGCGGCCGCGAATTCAAGCGCCTTGTCAAGGGGCTGGAGAGCTGAGATGCCGAGCGCCCTACGCTACGATCGGTTGCTCTGCGCAACGATCCTCGCGCTGACCTTTTTCGGCCTGGTGATGGTGTTCAGCGCCACCACGGGCAGACCGCAAACTACTTGGACCTACGTCATCAAGCAATCCATCGCGGCGGCCATCGGTCTGGGAGCGATGCGCTATCTGATGTTTTTCGATTACCGGCGTCTGCGGCAGGAAAAAGTCGTTTTCGCCGTGCTGGGCGTTTCCGTGGTGTTGCTGGTCTTGGCCGCGTTGCTCGGCACGGGCGCCAATACCCGTCGTTTCCTGCGCCTGGGGCACTTCTCGCTGCAGCCTTCGGAATTCGCAAAGCTGGCGCTCATCCTGTTTCTGGCCTTTTATCTGGAGCAGCGCCGCGAGCGCCTCGGCGACTGGCGAACGGTCGCCGGTCTGGGCTTCATCATCACCGTGCTGGCCGGGCTGATTTACTACGGGCGGGACTTCGGCACGATGGCCTCGCTGATCGCCCTGGCGGGATCGATGCTTTTCGTGGCCGGCCTGCCTCTGCGCCTCATCGCGCTGGCCGGCGCGATCACCGCCCCGCTGATGTTCTTCTTCGTTTGGCTCGAGCCCTATCGGCGCCAGCGCCTGATCGCGTTTCTCAATCCGGAAGCCGACCCGCAAGGAGGCGGCTTTCAAATTCTCCAAGCGGAAATCGCCTTCGGATCGGGAGGCTGGTTCGGTCAGGGTTGGATGGCCGGCAAACAGAAAATGCGCTTTCTGCCGGAGGCGCACACCGATTTCATCTTCGCCTTGATCGGCGAAGAACTGGGTTTGATCGGGACCGTCCTGGTCGTTGCGGCCTTCGGCGTCTTGTTGTGGCGCGGCCTGAGAGCGGCAATCGGGGCCCCGAATCCATTCGGCTGCTACCTGGCTCTCGGCGTAACGGCCATGATTCTCTTCCAGGCGATGTTCAACATGGGCGTCGTCCTGGCGCTGTTGCCGACGAAAGGAATGCCGCTGCCGTTTATCAGCTACGGCGGCTCGGCGATGATTACGATGCTTGCGTCCGCGGGGGTGCTGCTGAATGTCAGCCGCTATGCCGATCTGCACAGACGTTGACCCGCGCGCCGAAGCGGCGTTCGCGGCGCGCAACGAGGCGGCTGCCGCGGCGGAGACGCCGGCTCCGGCAAGCGCCGGCGCACGATTTCTGATCGCCGCCGGAGGAACGGGCGGGCACGTGATGCCCGCCCTGCAGGTCGCGGCGGCCCTGCGCGGCCGGGGCCATGAGTGCATCTTCGTAGGCACGGCCCGCGGGCTGGAAAACCGGCTGGTTCCGGCTGCGGGATTCGCCTTGCGGCGCGTGCCCATCGGGCCGCTGAATCGAGTTTCCTGGCGCCGCCGCTTGCGCACGCTGCTGGAGAGCCCGCGGGCGCTGCGCGCGGCTTGGCGGCTTCTGGACGAATTCGAGCCCGCCGCGGTGTTGAGCCTGGGCGGTTACGCCTCGGGGCCGCTGGCCCTGTCCTGCGCGCTGCGTGAGACGCCGCTGGCCATCCTCGAGCCCAACGCCAGGCCCGGCATGGCCAACCGCATTGCCGGCATGTTCGCCGCGCGCGCGCTGCTCGGCTTCGCGGAAGCGGCGCGGTATTTCCCCGGCGGAATCGCCCGGCAGACAGGCGTGCCGGTGCGGACGGAATTTTTCGAGCGGGCGCCGCGGCCCGCCAATCGGGCTTTCACCGTCTTGATCACGGGAGGCAGTCAGGGGTCGCGGAAGCTGAACGAAGCCGCGGTGGGCGCCGCCCGCCGTTGGCGGGCCTCCGGCGCCGCCGCGCCGCGCATCGTCCATCAAACCGGAAGCAAAGATTTCGACTGGGTGCGCGGCGCCTACCGCGAGCTCGGTTTCGATGCCGAGACGGCGCCCTTCTACGACGACGCGCCGGCCCTCTACGCCCGCGCGGATCTGGTCATCTGCCGCGCCGGAGCTTCGGCCGTCGCCGAGCTTTGCGCGGCGGGAAAAGCGGCGGTCCTGATTCCCCTCCCGCACGCAGCCGACAATCACCAAGCGCTCAACGCCCGCTTGCCGGCGCAAGCCGGCGCCGCCCTCTCGGTCGCGGACGGCGAGTGGACGGGGGCGAAAATGGCGCAGTTGGTAGAGCGCTTGCGGTCAAGCCCGGACGCCCTCGAAAGGATGGCGTCGGCCGCCGCGGCTCTGGCCGCGCCCTGGGCCGCCGAGCGCGCCGCCGGCGCGCTCGAAAGCATCGCCGCAACCACAGGAGGCAGACAGTAGCAAAATGTTGTTCAAGGAAGTCGGCATCCGCGAAAGGCGGATTCATTTCATCGGCATAGGCGGAATCGGCATGAGCGGGATTGCCGAAATCCTGCTGAACCTGGGCTACTCCATATCGGGATCCGATCTCCAGGAATCGGCCGTTACGCAACGGCTGAGCGGACTGGGCGCGGCAGTCTCGATCGGGCACGACGCCGCCAACGTGAGCGGAGCCGACGCAGTCGTCGCCAGCTCGGCAATCAGCGACTACAACGTCGAATTGATGGCCGCGCGCCGGAAGAAAATTCCGGTAATTTTCCGCGGCGAGCTGCTCGCCGAGCTGATGCGGCTCAAGTACGGCATCGCTATCGGCGGCAGCCACGGAAAAACCACGACCTCATCGATTACGGCTTCGGTGCTGAGCTCGGGCGGGAAAGACCCCACCATCGTGGTCGGCGGGCGCGTGGACGCCATTGGCTCCAACGCCCGCCTCGGCAACAGCGATTATTTGCTCGTCGAGGCCGACGAGTCGGACGGCTCGTTCCTGCACCTCGACCCGATCATCGCCGTGGTGACCAACATCGACCGCGAACATCTCGATTACTACCACAGCGTCGAAGCCCTCACCAGGGCTTTCGTGGAGTTCGTCAACAAGGCGCCTTTTTACGGCGCGGCAATCGTCTGCATCGACGACCCGCATACGAAACTGATCACGCCGATGATCGAGCGGCGCTACCGCACCTACGGAATCGAAGAGATCTCGCCGGAAGCCGACCTGACGGCGGACGCCATCGAGCTGGGGCGTTTCCAAAGCTCCTTTCGTCTCAACTACCGCGGCGAGGGATTGGGGCGGTTCGAGATCCGCGGCGTCGGCCTGCACACGGTCCGCAACGCGATGGCGGCGGTGCTGGTCGGCCTCGAAGTCGATATCCCGATAGAGAAAATCCGCGCCGGGCTGGCGGCGTTCAGCGGCGTGGACCGCCGCTTCCAGAAACGAGGCGAGGAAGCCGGGGTTACGGTAATCGACGACTACGGCCACCACCCGACGGAGATCCGGGCGACTCTGAAGGCCGCGCGGAACTGTGCGTTCGAGGGAGTCAACGTCATCTTTCAACCGCACCGCTACAGCCGCACCCACCTGATGCTCGACGAGTTCGCCGACTGTTTCGCCGACTGCAGCCGCCTCTGGGTGGTCGATATCTATTCCGCCGGGGAAAAGCCCTTGCCCGGCGTGGACAGCGCGCGGCTCGTGCGGAAAATCGCTGCGGCGGGGCATCCGGCGGTCGAATACTGCGCCTCCATCGACGAGGCCGTCGGCCGCGCGGTAACCCAGTCGCGCGCCGGCGAGGCCGTGCTCACGCTTGGCGCGGGGAGCGTCTGGCGCTGCGCCAAAAAAATCCTGGAAGGGCTCAAGACCCGGGAGCAGGCCGGGAAAAGCGCCGCCGAACAAACGGCCGCGCTCGGCGTTCGCGTGAAAGAGTAAGGGGCCGCAAAAGACATGGGCAGAGAAAAACGCACGCAAGAGGTCGATGACTCGGCTTCGTATCTGCGCAGCGAAAAACCGCTGCGGGCAACGCGCGGCATCGCGCGGCTGAATTGGGCGCGCCGCCGCGTCCTTTCCATTTTGCTGGGGACGGCGGCCGCTGTTTCCAGCGCCTACGCGCTCAACCGCTATATCCACTCGAGCCCGCGATTCCAAGCCGACCCGCAAGCCGGCAACCCGCGGATCGAAGGATTGAATTTGCTGGACGGCGAGAAGATTCGCGGCATTTTCGCCGGCGATCTCGGCTTGAACATCCACGCGGTGGATCTCGCCCAGCGCAGGCGGCAAGTCGAGCAACTGCCCTGGGTGAAGCGAGCTTCCGTCGGCCGCATCTGGCCGAACACGATCGCCGTCTACGTCGAAGAGCGCGACCCGGTTGCTTTTCTGCGGCTGCCGGAGAAAGGCGGAACCCGCCTGATCGATGCCGACGGCGTGATTTTGACGCCGCTCGCGGGCAAACGGTTCAACCTGCACGTCGTGAAGGGAATCGATCCCTCGATGGACGCCGGCGCCCGCAAACTGCGCATGAACCTGTTCGTCCGTCTGATGGACCAGTTGGATGCGCGCAAGCCTCGGTTAAGCGAATTCGTCTCCGAAATCGACATCGGCAATCCTGAAAACGCGGTGGTCAGTGCGTTCTACAAGGACGAAGTCATCGATCTGCAAATGGGCAACGAGCATCTCCGACACCGTTTCGAAGTCTTCCTGAAATACATCGATTCCTGGAAGGCGGAGTTCGGCCCCATCGCCTCGGCCGACCTGCGCTTCGAAGGTCAGGTGATCGTCACTCGGCTGAAAAGCCGTTAGGGAAAAGCGATGCTGAACAAGCAGCCGTATCTCGCCGCTCTCGATTTGGGCAGCCACGAAACCCGCTGCATGGTAGCGCTGGAGGAGAATTCCCGGCTGCGTTTCATCGGTTGCGGAGCGGCGCCTTCGTATGGAACCGCGGGCGGCGTCATGGAAGATCCCGATCTGGCGCTCGAATCCGTGCGGACGGCCGTCACGGAAGCCGAGCGGAACGGCGGCATGTCGGTGGAAGCCGCGGTCGTCGGCGTCGGCGGCCCGCACGTACGCAGCAACGTCACGCACACCTATGCCGCCCTGAAGAAGGGACAGGTCGAGGTCACGCAAAGCGACATCGACAACGCCGTGAAAAAAGCGTCGCAAATCCCGCTGAGCAGCGACCGGACGATCTTGCAGATCGTGCCCCTCGAATTCTCGGTCGGAGAGGACGCGCAGGTCAAAAACCCGCTGGGACGCCCCGCGGAGCGCCTCGATGCCCGCATCCAGGTGCTTTCCGCGTCGGCGCAAGCGCATGGCCGGATTCACGCGGTCGTGAACCGGGCGGGGATCGTCGTCGAAGAGACCGTCTTCGAAGGCTTCGCCGCCGCCTATGCTTCGCTTGAAGAACAAGAGCGCGACAAGGGAGTTTTGCTCATCGATATCGGCGCCGGCTCGAGCGAATTCATCGCCTACATCGACGACGAGCTGCGCGCGGCGGGCAGCATCGAAATCGGCGGCGACGTACTCGCCTGCGACGTAGCGGAAGTGCTCGAGACCAACATGGAAGCCGCGAAGCTGCTGATCGAGCAATACGGCTGCGCGCTGGCGGAAGGAACGCCGGACAACGTCCATGTTGAAATTCCCAATCGAGCGGGCGATGCCTCGGCTTGCCAACCGCGGCGTCTGCTCAATACGATTATCGAGGCGCGCGCGGAAGAACTGTTCGTGTTGGTCGGTGACGAGTTGGTGCGCCAAGGGATCGGCGGCGGCATGATCGGCGGCCTGGTGATTACGGGCGGCGTCTCGGCTTTGGCCGGCCTGTGCGATCTGAGCGAACGCGTGCTCAACGTCGCGGCGCGCATCGGCCTGCCGCCCAAGCTCAAGGACCTCCCCGATGAGTTGGATCATCCCGGGTGGGCCTGCATGGTCGGGCTGACGCTTTACGCCCAGCGGCTGCAGTTGCACCGCTCCCGGCGCCGCGACCGTATCTCCGATTGGCTCAAAGCTCTGATGGATTGAAGAAACCCCTATGGATTCGAGAAAAGGATTGTCATGATCGAAGAAGCTCCCCTCCCCTCCCATACGCCGCGCGGCGCGGCAAGCGACGCCGAAAGAGACTCGATGAAGTTCACTTTCGACGAAGACCCCCCGCCCGGCGCCTGCATCAAGGTCGTCGGCATCGGCGGCGGCGGCTGCAACGCCGTCAACCGCATGATCGACGCGAAGATCGCGGGCGTGCAGTTCATCGCCGTAAACACCGATGCGCAAGCTCTGCGCCTTTCCCGCACCCCGGCGAAGCTTCAACTGGGCGCGAAGCTGACTCAGGGGTACGGCGCGGGATCCGACCGCGAAATCGGACGCAACGCGGCGCTTGAGGATACCGAGCGCCTCGTCGAGTTGCTCGACGGCGCCGATATGGTGTTCGTAACCGTCGGGCTCGGTGGGGGAACAGGCACGGGCGCGGCCCCGGTCATCGCCGCGCTGGCGAAAGAAATGGGCGCGCTGACCATTGCCGCCGCCACCAAGCCGTTCTCCTTCGAAGGCGCGCGGCGCATGAAAATCGCTCAGCGGGGCCTGGACGAATTGGCCGAGACGGTCGACACGGTCGTCACGGTCCCCAACGAACATTTGCTCGCGCATGTCGACCGCGGCGCGAGCTTCTTCGAATCGTTCCGCATTGCCGACGACATCCTCCTCCGGGCCGTGCAGGGAATCAGCGACATCATTACCATCCCGGGAACGATCAACTGCGACTTCGCCGACATCCGCGCCGTCATGTGCGGGATGGGGCATGCAGTGATGGGGACGGCGGTGCGCAGCGGCGAAAACGCCGCACTCGAGGCGGCCCGCGCCGCCGTTTCGAGTCCTTTGCTCGAAAATGCCGATATCGACGGGGCGCAAGGCATCTTGATCAACGTTACCGGCTCCGCGCACCTGGGGCTGCACGAAGTGCACGAAGCAGCGATGATCGTGCAAAAAAACGCGAATGAAAACGCGAACATCATCTTCGGCGCGGTAGCGGACGACTCGATGGGCGAGAACGTGAAGGTTACCGTGATCGCAACGGGCTTTCGCAATTGCAAGCCGGACTCCCGCACCGAAACCGAGGAGTCGGCCGCCGACCATTCGGCAGAGACGGAGCGGGATATCCGCGCCGCGGCTTGGCAGGCCCCGGCCGACGCGCTGCGCGCGGATGCGGCGGATGCGCCGCCCGATTCGGCCGCGCAACCCGAAACGCCCGCTCCCGCGCTTCTGCCCACCGATGCAGCGGATGCGGAACGGCCGGACGAGCAGCCGCCCCCCCGCCCCGCGGAGGAACTCTTCAGCCCCGCCGGCGAAACGGAACCGGCGCGGGCCGCGGATGAAGATATCCACCGCCCGGCATTCTTCCGCCATCGCTTCAACACGCCGGAGCCCGCGCCTCCGGCGGACGCGGCCGAGCCGGGACAAGCGGACGAGCAGCCGGCCCCCCGCCCCGCGGAGGAACTCTTCAGCCGCGTCGGCGAGACGGAAACGCCGCCGGTCGAGGAGGAGGACATCCATCGCCCGGCATTCTTCCGCCGGCGCTTCGGCAGGTAACGCCCGGCTTGCCGCCGAGGGCGCGCCCGCGCCGGACCGCAGCGCCACGCGGCGCGGAGGCTCTGCCGGGGCGCGGACCGGGCCGCTCGGATGCGCCCCGCTGGCGCTCGCGTCGAAGTTGCGCGAAACTGAACGGCGGGAGGGTTTCCAAATGAATCGGCTGCGGCGAAGCGGGAGTTCCGGCACGACGGTCTTGTTGGCGGCCGCTTTGGCGGCCGCTGCGCCTCTTGGCGCTCAGTCGACCGTCGAGCGCGCCATCCGCGAGGCGCTTCTCGGCGCCCGCGGCGAGGCGCTGCAGTTCACGGCCTATCCGCAGGCCCGCACGGGCGGCAACTACATGCACAACTATTACTTGCCGCCGGTCGCCGGCACGCCTTGGCGCCCCTGTTTCTCGCCCGACGGCGAGTGGATCGCCTTCAGCATGGCGGGATCGATCTGGAAGATCCGCATCGGCGAAGACGTTGCCTACCAATTGACCGCCAACGCCACCTACGATTCGTCTCCCGTTTGGTCCCCGGACGGCCGTTGGATCGTCTACACCGCCGATGACCGCTACCGCAGCATCAACCTGATGCTGTTCGACACCACAACCGGCGAGAGCGCCGCGCTCACCCGCAACGAGCACGTCCACCTGGATCCCGTATGGTCGCCCGACGGGTCCCGCATCCTGTACGTCTCGACCGACCCCGACGGTTGGTACAACATCCACGCGCTGCCGCTGCAGAACGGGACGCCCGGCGAGCCGGTGCGCTTGACCGCAGACAACGCCTACGCCAACTCGAGACTCTATTTCGGCGCCCAGGACCTGCACATCCAGCCGACTCTGTCTCCCGACGGCAAGGAGATGATCCTGGTTTCGAATCGAGGAATCCCACTCGGGTCGGGCGCCCTCTGGCGGGCGCCGATCGTTCCCGACGCGATGTCGCGGGCTGAGCGGATCCTGCGCGAGGAAACGCTCTACCGCACGCGGCCGCAGTGGTCTCCCGACGGCGCGCGCATCGTCTACAGCTCGCACCGCGGCAGCCAATACAACAACCTGTACGTGCTCCCGGTCAAGGGCGGCGAGCCCTATCAACTCACGTTCGGAGAGTGGGATCGCTTCGAGCCCCGCTGGTCGCCGGACGGAGAGTGGATCGTCTATGTCTCCAACCGGCGCGGAGTGACGGACCTGCGGCTGCTGAAGACCTTCGGCGGCGAAGAGCGGGCGATCACGATTCGCCGCCGCGTGTACCGCCGGCCGCATGGGACGCTCAAGGTCGTCGTTACGGATGCGGACACCGGGCGGCCCACGGAAGCGCGGATTCTGCTGCGGGCCGCGGACGGCAAGGCCTACGCTCCGCCCGGAGCGTACCAGCGCGTCGCCCCGCGCGCCCTGCATCTGGACTTCTTCCACACCAAGGGGGAGTTCTCGCTTGACTTGCCGGCCGGGCAGGTCTCGATCCTGGCGACCAAAGGATTCGAGCGCGAGCCTGTCGCCGCCGCCGTCGAGGTCGAAGCCGGAGCTGTAGCCTCGCTCCGCCTGTCCCTCGAACGCTTTACCGACTACAAGGCTCGGGGCTGGTACAGCGGCAGCGACCACGTGCACATGAACTACGGCGGCAACCTGCGCAACACGCCCGAGAACTTGCTGTTCATGGCGGCCGCCGAGGATCTGGACGTGGTCGGCGAGAAGATCGCCAACAAGGACAACCGCATCTTCGACCATCAATACTTCAACGGCGCCTTCGACCGGGCGCGGTCGACCCCGGAGCGGATTCTGGCCTGGGGCCAGGAGTACCGGCCTCCGTTCTACGGGCACATCAACTTCATCAACCTTACCGAGCGCCTGCTCTCGCCGTACACCACGGGCTACGAGGGCACCGCCATCGAGAGCCTCTATCCGAGCAACACCGACATCTTCCGCATGGCGCGCGATCAGGGGGCCTTGGGGGGCTACGTCCACCCTTACGGAAGCGATCCGCCTTCGGCCGGATACGCAGGCGCACGCGGTTTTCCCGTCGACCTCGCCTTGGGCGGCATCACGTACCTGGAGGTGATGACCAGCGCCAGGCACTCCCTGCACACCGCGCGCGTCTGGCATCGCGCCTTGAACTGCGGGTTCAGGGTCACGGCTTCGGGAGGGGAGGACTCGATCAGCAATCTCCACCGCACGCCGGCGATCGGCGCGGCGCGCATGTACGCCTATCTCGGCGACCGCCTCGTCTGGGACCGATGGGTCGAAGCGGTTCGCCGCGGCCGCACGTTTTTCACCAACGGGCCGCTGGTGCAACTGAGCGTCAACGGCGCGATCGCCGGCGGCGAGATTCGCTTGCCGGCCGAGGGCGGAACCGTCGAAGTGGAGGCGCGGATGGAAACGGCGTTTCCGGTCGAGAAGCTCGAATTGATCCGCAACGGCGAGACGCTGGAGGAGATCCCGCTCCGCGAGGGAGGACGTTCCGGGGGATTGCGCAAGCGGATCCCGGTGGAGCGCAGCGGCTGGTATACCCTGCGCGCCACGACGGAGGAGCCGGTTTTCCCGATCGACGACAGCCGCCTGCACGCCGAGACGGGCCCGGTCTACGTCTACTGCGGCGAGCAGGCGATCCGCTCGGCGGAGGACGCGCGGTACTTCATCCGCTGGATCGACGACATCGCAAGGCAAGCCCGGGAACATCCCGGATGGCGCTCCGACCGTGAGCGCGAGCACGTCCTCGGGCAGTTCAGCCAAGCCCGCGCGGTCTTCGAACAGCGCGCCCGCGAGGCGGAGCAGTAAGCTCCCGCGCCGCTTGGCGGCGGCGGTCACGAGTCGCTATTGCCGCCGCTTGCGCTTCAAGCGCCTCGATTCGTTTGGTTGCCGGCGCCGCTGCCAGGGAGCAACTGAACAAGTGCGTAATGGCCATGCCCCGCGATGAGAAGGAAGAGGTCAGAGGACGATAGGACGTTTTCGGGCGCAACCGGAAGCGCCGGGCCGTAGGCAAGCGGCCCGTACGTGGCCATGCTCCGGGGGATCAACGTCGGCGGGCGGAACAAGCTGCCGATGAAGGACTTGGCGGCAATCTTCCGGGACGCGGGATGGGGCCGCGTCCAAACGCGCATCCAGAGCGGAAACGTGATTTTCGACGCTCGCGAGCGGACGGCCCGCCGGATTCCCGAGATCGTTCCTGCGGAGATCGCGGCTCGGTACGGCTATCGGACGCCCCTGATTTTGCGCACGGCGGCGGAGCTTGAGGCTGCTGTCAAGGCGAATCCCTTTCCCCGCAAGGGCGCGAATCCGAAGGCGCCGCGCGTCGTCTTCCTCGCGGCGGCCCCGGCCCCCGCCCGCGCCGCCGCGCTCGCCGCGGACCGCTCGCCGCCGGACGAATTCGTTGTATCCGGCCGCGAGATCTGCCTGCGCCGCCCCAACGGCCTCGCGCGCACGAAGCTGACCAACGCCTGGTTCGATGCGCAGTTGGAGACCGTCAGCGCGATCCGCGGCTGGAATACGGCGCTGCAACTACTCAAGCCGGCCCGCGGCTGAGCCGTCGCTTCCCGGCCGGCGCAACGGGCGCCGCCGGGCGGCGCTGAGAGAAAAGAGCTGTTTCGATGATGGTTGGAGAAACACCATGGTTACCGTTGTCCCCATCCCCGCCGGACACGTCCGAAGGCGGTGCTCTCACTGCCGGCCGGGAACGCCTCGACCCGCTTTGAACGCAATGTTTCTTTTGCATTGGACAGAGACAAGTTAATTGTAAAAAAAATACAGGTTTATAAATTTATTGTAAATACAGAATTAGCCGGTTGTTTATCGGCGCGTTCTTGTAATAAGGTTATTGGTTCGTGAATTGGTCGGCGCGAAATTTTTTCTTTGCGCAAGCTCGGACGGCGGGCTTGGCGCTTGACACGCCTGTTATACTGAGAGCCCGCCAGCCCGCCAGCCCGCCAGCCCGCCAGCCCGCCAGCCCGCCAGCCCGCCAGCCCGCCAGCCCGCCAGCCCGCCAGCCCGCCAGCCCGCCAGCCCGCCAGCCCGCATACAAGGAGTAGCGCGCTCGGCGCGCCGCCGGTCCAGCGGTCTTTTCCTTCCCTATCTTCTTCTCTTCTTCCCGCCTTCCGTTTCCCGTGGGCCGGGCACTCCACGCCAAGCGCCGCGTTGCAGCGTGACGGCGTCCGCCCCGCAAAGAACGCATCCGGTTCCTCGCCCTCGCAAGCGCCTTTTCAGCCCGCGCCGGCGGCCTTGCTCTGCGCTCTTCAGCGGCCGCAAAGCGGCCCCGCCGTCCGCCGCCGCGCTGCTTCACGGGGCGCTTCACGGCGGCAAGGTCCGCCGCCGGCAACCGGGCCCCGGCGAATCGCCAACCCTCCGCGCCGAAGGCGCGCTTCCCAAGGAGAACTCTCCTGCCAATTTTTGAACTCGAGCGCACGAAATTCAAAATTTATTCAGGCCTTGCCGAACTCAAGGGCTATCCGAAAGCCGCAAGGTGAAGGTGGAATGACGATTTTTGCGGTTCGCTGCGCGCAACTCGCGCACAGAAGCGCGCGCTTCTGAAAAAGAAGAAACTTCATGGACTTGAAAGATATCGGACGCGTTGCAAGCCAAGCGAAAGACCCGGAAAGCGGAGAGCGAACGCTTACGGTTTGTTTCGCTTCGCTGCCGGAGGCGATTGACGGGCGCCTCCAGGCGCAAGGCAATCTGTTGCCGCACTGCTCGCGGCGCCTGTATTTGGGTCGGCGGAACGGCAATCCGAGAGGCGGCCGGGGAAACGCTGCCGCTTTCTTCGAGATTGCGCTACGAGCAGTGGCTCTGCGCCGTCGGAGTAAAAACAAGACTGTTCCGCGACACGAAGACGGTCGAATGGGAGTTGGCCGTAATCGATTACGGAAGAGAATTGCGTATCGTCGCGCGGGTAACGAACGTTCGCACGTTCGCAATCTTTCTCCGCACTTGGCAAGGATGCTCGGCCTGCGCGTAGCAGCAGAGTTTCGCATCCCTGTGCCCCTGCGGCCCGAAGAAGCGCGCAGCGATTTCGAGTTGGAGGAAATCGAGTTCAGCCGGGACGCCAAGGGAAGGGTCTGTCTCGAAGCGACCGTATCGCGCCCTCTGCCGGAGGGCCGCGCGGCATGAGCCGCCGGACGATGTGAATCGGAGCAAACGCCATGCGAGTAGGAGCAAACAACGGAGGCAGGGGGGCGCGGCCTCGATTGGGCGCTTTTTTCCTTCTTGCCTGCATCCTGGCGGGACAGTCGACGGACGATCACGGCGACACGCCCGCCGAGGCGACCGCCCTGTCTGCGGGAAGCTCCGTGCAGGGACGTATCGAAACCGGCGACGACGTGGACTACTTTCGGCTGCAGATCCCCGCGCAGAGCGACGTCGAGATCTATACCACCGGCTCCCTCGATACGGTGGGCTCGCTGCGCGATTCTTCGAACGCCGGAATCGCCGAGAACGACGATGGCGGGACGGGTACGAATTTCCGCATTGCGAGGCGGCTTGCCGCCGGCGTGTATTACATCGCAGTAAGCAGCTACGAGTCCGGCACGGGAAGCTACACCCTGCACGTGAGCGTTACCGGGGGCGGGACGCCGCCGCCCGCGTCCGGGCCGATCATCACCACGGTGGCGGGCGACGGGACGCCCCGCTACGGCGGGGACGGGGGTCCGGCGGCGCAGGCGCAGTTGCGGTACCCCAACAGCGTGGCGGTGGACGGTTTGGGCAACCTGTACATCGCCGATTTGGAAAACAACCGCATCCGCAAGGTGGACGCGGCCGGGGTGATCACCACGGTGGCGGGCGACGGGACGCGAGGCTACGGCGGGGACGGGGGCCCGGCGGTCGAGGCGCAGTTGTGGTACCCCACCAGCGTGGCGGTGGACGGGTCGGGCAACCTCTACATCGCCGATTTGGAAAACCACCGCATCCGCAAGGTGGACGCGGCCGGGGTGATCACCACGGTGGCGGGCACCGGGTGGCCCCGCTACGGCGGGGACGGGGGCCCGGCGGTCGAGGCACAGTTGTGGTACCCCCAAGACATGGCGGTGGACGGTTTGGGCAACCTGTACATCGCCGATACTGCCAACCACCGCATCCGCAAGGTGGACGCGGCCGGGATCATCACCACGGTGGCGGGCGACGGGACGACCCGCTACGGCGGGGACGGCGGCCCGGCGGTCGAGGCGCAGTTGTGGGGCCCCAGAAGCGTGGCGGTGGACGGTTTGGGCAACCTGTACATCGCCGATTCGGCCAACAACCGCATCCGCCGGGTCGACGCCGCGGGAACGATTGCCACCGTGGCCGGAACCGGGGAGTCCGGCTACGGCGGGGACGGCGGCCCGGCGGTCGAGGCGCAGTTGCGGGCCCCCAACAGCGTGGCGGTGGACGGGTCGGGCAACCTCTACATCGCCGATTGGGGCAACCACCGCATCCGCAAGGTGGACGCGGCCGGGATCATCACCACGGTGGCGGGCGACGGGACGCGAGGCTACGGCGGGGACGGGGGTCCGGCGGCGCAGGCGCAGTTGTGGCACCCCACCAGCGTGGCGGTGGACGGGTCGGGCAACCTCTACATCGCCGATTGGGGCAACCACCGCATCCGTCGAGTGGGCGGCGCAAGCGCTCCCCCGCCGACGGTGAGTCTGACGGCGTCGCCAAGTTCGATTGCGAGCGGCGGGAGCGCGACCTTGCGCTGGTCGTCCACCAATGCGGCGAGCGCCGAGATCGATCAGAACATCGGCGCAGTGGCCACCTCGGGCTCGCGAACCGTGTCCCCGACCGCCACCACCACCTACCGCATCACCGTAACGAGCGCGGACGGACGCACGGCCACGGACTCGGCAACAGTGACCGTCACCGCTCCCCCGCCGACGGTGAGTCTGACGGCGTCGCCAAGTTCGATTGCGAGCGGCGGGAGCGCGACCTTGCGCTGGTCGTCCACCAATGCGGCGAGCGCCGAGATCGATCAGAACATCGGCGCAGTGGCCACCTCGGGCTCGCGAACCGTGTCCCCGACCGCCACCACCACCTACCGCATCACCGTAACGAGCGCGGACGGACGCACGGCCACGGACTCGGCAACAGTGACCGTCACCGCTCCCCCGCCGACGGTGAGTCTGACGGCGTCGCCAAGTTCGATTGCGAGCGGCGGGAGCGCGACCTTGCGCTGGTCGTCCACCAATGCGGCGAGCGCCGAGATCGATCAGAACATCGGCGCAGTGGCCACCTCGGGCTCGCGAACCGTGTCCCCGACCGCCACCACCACCTACCGCATCACCGTAACGAGCGCGGACGGACGCACGGCCACGGACTCGGCAACAGTGACCGTCACCGCTCCCCCGCCGACGGTGAGTCTGACGGCGTCGCCAAGTTCGATTGCGAGCGGCGGGAGCGCGACCTTGCGCTGGTCGTCCACCAATGCGGCGAGCGCCGAGATCGATCAGAACATCGGCGCAGTGGCCACCTCGGGCTCGCGAACCGTGTCCCCGACCGCCACCACCACCTACCGCATCACCGTAACGAGCGCGGACGGACGCACGGCCACGGACTCGGCAACAGTGACCGTCACCGCTCCCCCGCCGACGGTGAGTCTGACGGCGTCGCCAAGTTCGATTGCGAGCGGCGGGAGCGCGACCTTGCGCTGGTCGTCCACCAATGCGGCGAGCGCCGAGATCGATCAGAACATCGGCGCAGTGGCCACCTCGGGCTCGCGAACCGTGTCCCCGACCGCCACCACCACCTACCGCATCACCGTAACGAGCGCGGACGGACGCACGGCCACGGACTCGGCAACAGTGACCGTCACCGCTCCCCCGCCGACGGTGAGTCTGACGGCGTCGCCAAGTTCGATTGCGAGCGGCGGGAGCGCGACCTTGCGCTGGTCGTCCACCAATGCGGCGAGCGCCGAGATCGATCAGAACATCGGCGCAGTGGCCACCTCGGGCTCGCGAACCGTGTCCCCGACCGCCACCACCACCTACCGCATCACCGTAACGAGCGCGGACGGACGCACGGCCACGGACTCGGCAACAGTGACCGTCACCGCTCCCCCGCCGACGGTGAGTCTGACGGCGTCGCCAAGTTCGATTGCGAGCGGCGGGAGCGCGACCTTGCGCTGGTCGTCCACCAATGCGGCGAGCGCCGAGATCGATCAGAACATCGGCGCAGTGGCCACCTCGGGCTCGCGAACCGTGTCCCCGACCGCCACCACCACCTACCGCATCACCGTAACGAGCGCGGACGGACGCACGGCCACGGACTCGGCAACAGTGACCGTCACCGCTCCCCCGCCGACGCCCGCGTCCGGGCCGATCATCACCACGGTGGCGGGCGACGGGACGCGAGGCTACGGCGGGGACGGGGGTCCGGCGGCGCAGGCGCAGTTGCGGTACCCCAACAGCGTGGCGGTGGACGGTTTGGGCAACCTGTACATCGCCGATGTGGAAAACCACCGCATCCGCAAGGTGGACGCGGCCGGGGTGATCACCACGGTGGCGGGCACCGGGTGGCCCCGCTACCGCGGGGACGGGGGCCCGGCGGTCGAGGCACAGTTGTGGGGCCCCCAAGACATGGCGGTGGACGGTTTGGGCAACCTGTACATCGCCGATACTTCCAACAACCGCATCCGCCGGGTCGACGCCGCGGGGACGATTACCACGGTGGCGGGCGACAGGAGGCGCGGCTACGGCGGGGACGGCGGCCCGGCGGTCGAGGCGCAGTTGTGGGGCCCCCGCAGCGTGGCGGTGGACGGTTTGGGCAACCTGTACATCGCCGATTCGGCCAACAACCGCATCCGCCGGGTCGACGCCGCGGGGACGATTACCACGGTGGCGGGCGACAGGAGGCGCGGCTACGGCGGGGACGGCGGCCCGGCGGTCGAGGCGCAGTTGTGGGGCCCCCGCAGCGTGGCGGTGGACGGTTTGGGCAACCTGTACATCGCCGATTCGGGCAACAACCGCATCCGCCGGGTCGACGCCGCGGGGACGATTACCACGGTGGCGGGCGACAGGAGGCGCGGCTACTTCGGGGACGGGGTCCCTGCGGCGCAGGCGCAGTTGGATACCCCCTGGGGCGTGGCGGTGGACGGGTCGGGCAACCTCTACATCGCCGATTGGGGCAACCACCGCATCCGCAAGGTGGACGCGGCCGGGATCATCACCACGGTGGCGGGCGACGGGACGCGAGGCTACGGCGGGGACGGGGGTCCGGCGGCGCAGGCGCAGTTGCGGTACCCCACCAGCGTGGCGGTGGACGGGTCGGGCAACCTCTACATCGCCGATTGGGGCAACCACCGCATCCGTCGAGTGGGCGGCGCAAGCGCTCCCCCGCCGACGGTGAGTCTGACGGCGTCGCCAAGTTCGATTGCGAGCGGCGGGAGCGCGACCTTGCGCTGGTCGTCCACCAATGCGGCGAGCGCCGAGATCGATCAGAACATCGGCGCAGTGGCCACCTCGGGCTCGCGAACCGTGTCCCCGACCGCCACCACCACCTACCGCATCACCGTAACGAGCGCGGACGGACGCACGGCCACGGACTCGGCAACAGTGACCGTCACCGCTCCCCCGCCGACGGTGAGTCTGACGGCGTCGCCAAGTTCGATTGCGAGCGGCGGGAGCGCGACCTTGCGCTGGTCGTCCACCAATGCGGCGAGCGCCGAGATCGATCAGAACATCGGCGCAGTGGCCACCTCGGGCTCGCGAACCGTGTCCCCGACCGCCACCACCACCTACCGCATCACCGTAACGAGCGCGGACGGACGCACGGCCACGGACTCGGCAACAGTGACCGTCACCGCTCCCCCGCCGACGGTGAGTCTGACGGCGTCGCCAAGTTCGATTGCGAGCGGCGGGAGCGCGACCTTGCGCTGGTCGTCCACCAATGCGGCGAGCGCCGAGATCGATCAGAACATCGGCGCAGTGGCCACCTCGGGCTCGCGAACCGTGTCCCCGACCGCCACCACCACCTACCGCATCACCGTAACGAGCGCGGACGGACGCACGGCCACGGACTCGGCAACAGTGACCGTCACCGCTCCCCCGCCGACGCCCGCCGGCAGGGGGATCATTACCACCGTCGCGGGACCTGGAGACTTCGGTGACGGGGGCCCGGCGGCTGCGGCGCTGTTAAGAGGCCCCCGAAGCGTAGCGCTGGACGAGGCGGGCAACCTCTACATCGCCGATCTCGGCAACCACCGCATCCGCCGGGTCGACGCCGCGGGAACGATTGCCACCGTGGCCGGAACCGGGGAGCAAGGCTACAGCGGGGACGGCGGCCCGGCGACCCAGGCGCAGTTGGACTTCCCCGAAGGCGTAGCGCTGGACGAGGCGGGCAACCTCTACATCGCCGATACCTGGAACCACCGCATCCGCAAGGTGGACGCGGCCGGGGTGATCACCACGGTGGCGGGCGACGGGACGTTCGGCTACGGCGGGGACGGCGGCCCGGCGACCCAGGCGCAGTTGTCCCAGCCCGATGACGTAGCGCTGGACGAGGCGGGCAACCTCTACATTACCGATCACGGCAACAACCGCATCCGCCGGGTCGACGCCGCGGGAACGATTACCACCGTCGCCGGGGGCGGGCGCCCCGCTGCCAGTCTCGGGGACGGCGGCCCGGCGACCCAGGCGCGGTTGGCCTCCCCCGAAGGCGTAGCGCTGGACGAGGCGGGCAACCTCTACATCGCCGATCTCGGCAACCACCGCATCCGCCGGGTCGACGCCGCTGGAACGATTGCCACCGTGGCCGGAACCGGGGAGCCAGGCTACAGCGGGGACGGCGGCCCGGCGACCCAGGCGCAGTTGCACTCGCCCTTTGGCGTGGCGCTGGACGCGGCGGGCAACCTCTACATTGCCGATACCCAATACAACCGCATCCGCCGGGTCGACGCCGCTGGAACGATTGCCACCGTGGCCGGAACCGGGGAGCCAGGCTACAGCGGGGACGGCGGCCCGGCGACCCAGGCGCAGTTGTCCCAGCCCGATGACGTAGCGCTGGACGCGGCGGGCAACCTCTACATTGCCGATCTCGGCAACCACCGCATCCGCCGGGTCGACGCTGCGGGAACGATTGCCACCGTGGCCGGAACCGGGGATCTCGGAGACAGCGGCCCGGCGCTTCAGGCGCGGCTTGATTACCCCCAAGAAGTTGCGGCTGACGCGGCGGGCAACCTCTACATCGCCGATGGGAACAACCACCGCATCCGCAAGGTGGACGCGGCCAGCGGTGTCATCACCACCGTGGCGGGCAACGGGACGCGCGGCTACGGCGGGGACGGCGGCCCGGCGGCCCAGGCGCAACTCAACGAACCCATCGGCGTGGCGGTGGACGGGGCGGGCAACCTCTACATTGCCGACCACAACAACCGCATCCGCCGGGTCGACGCTGCGGGAACGATTGCCACCGTGGCCGGAACCGGGGAGTACGGCTACAGCGGGGACGGCGGCCCGGCGACCCAGGCACAGTTGCACTCGCCCTTTGGCGTGGCGGTGGACGGGGCGGGCAACCTCTACATTGCCGACCACAACAACCGCATCCGCCGGGTCGACGCTGCGGGAACGATTGCCACCGTGGCCGGAACCGGGGAGTACGGCTACAGCGGGGACGGCGGCCCGGCGGCCCAGGCGCAACTCAACGAACCCATCGGCGTGGCGGTGGACGCGGCGGGCAACCTCTACATTGCCGATCTCGGCAACCACCGCATCCGCCGGGTCGACGCCGCGGGAACGATTGCCACCGTGGCCGGAACCGGGGAGTACGGCTACAGCGGGGACGGCGGCCCGGCGACCCAGGCGCAGTTGTCCCAGCCCTTTGGCGTAGCGCTGGACGAGGCGGGCAACCTCTACATCGCCGATCTCGGCAACCACCGCATCCGCCGGGTCGACGCCGCGGGAACGATTGCCACCGTGGCCGGAACCGGGGAGCAAGGCTACAGCGGGGACGGCGGCCCGGCGACCCAGGCGCAGTTGGACTTCCCCGAAGGCGTAGCGCTGGACGAGGCGGGCAACCTCTACATCGCCGATCTCGGCAACCACCGCATCCGCAAGGTGACGTTTTCGACAGCGCCGCCGCCCGGGATCGCTCCCCAGATATTTTCGGACGGCATCATGCTCGCTACCAGCACCCCTGTCGTCAACCGTATCTCCGCGAACGCTCTCATCTCCGTTTTCGGAAAAGAGTTCACGCCGGAAGGGACGCTGGCATCGAGCCCCGTGCTGGATTCCGCGGGCAGCGTTGCCGCCAAGCTCGCCGATACCTGTTTGGAGATCGCCGGTCAACGCGCGCCTCTGTTCGCGGTCTCCCCCTCGCAGATCAACGCCCAGGCTCCGCACGGCTTGGCGTCGGGGCGGGTGCGGGTCGAAGTCGTCCGCGGCTGCGACACGCCGGAAGAGCAACGCGGCGGAGCATTCGTCGACACGGCCGCAGTCTCGCCGGCGTTCTTCAACTTCTTGAATAACTCCAACGGCCGCAACCCGATCGTGGCGCTGCACGACGGCGGAGGGTTGGTCGGGGCGCCCGGACTGATTCTCTGGCTGCCGTTCACTCCGGCCGAGCCGGGCGAGTTCATCATCCTCTACGGAACGGGCTTCGGGGCGACCGATCCGCCGCTGGCCGCCGGCGAGATTCCGCGAACCGTCTATGCCGACAACCCCTCGACGCCGCTGGCCACGACGGACGTGCGCGTGTCGTTCGGCGGCATGGAGGTTGCGCCGGAGGACATTCTCTATATCGGCGGCACGCCCGACGGCGCCGGGCTGTACCAGCTTGTAGTCAAAGTTCCCGACGCCGCGCCCGACGGCGAGTTGCCGGTGACGCTCACCATCGACGGCGTTTCCTCGCCGCAAGGCCCGTTCGTCGCGGTGCAAGCGCCGGCGCCGCCGTCCGACGGCTATACCCCGCTGGATTTCTAGATGGTCGCCGACGGCTCGATCAACCTCGCCGGCTTGCTGACCGTAACGGAATGCCTGCCGATGGAGAACTTGCAGTTCCCGCCGCTGGTCGGCTCCGTCTATACCGTGCACACCTCGAAATGGCAGCGCAGGGACGACGAGAACGGCGCTTGGGCCGACGTTGCGGGCACCGAACGCGAGGGGGCGATATGCGCCTACACGGCGGAGCAGCCGGGCCAGTACCGAGGAGTCGGCGAGGCCACCATCGACGACACGAGAGGGATGTATCGCAGCGCCAACTTCTTTACAAAGGAGTGAGGCGCGCTTCGCGCGCCAGTGGTTAGTGGATAGTGAATAGTGGATAGTTGAAGAAAGCGCCGCGCGGCGGTTTTGTCGGCCCGCGCCAGCGTCTTTCCGGCCCGCGCCGGCGGCGCCGCCCAAAGGGTTACGCGCCCTGACTGCCTGTGGCGAAGAGCAAACGCCAAGAGTTCCCTGATCTCCTGCACGATACTGCATCGGCGCCAAGGCGCGTAACGACGCTTGCATGACTTTGCCACGGACTGCCAAGGGTCGATTCAGCCGCTTGCGAGCTTCTGCAATATTGTAGCGGGTTTGTAGTCCGATCCAGCTATCGGCGGTTGCCCATCCCGCCGCTTCGAGCTTCATTGCAACGTCAACGGTAACGGGTTGCCGTCCGTTAACGATTTTCGATAGATGTTCCGGACCGATTCCCGCCCGCGCCGCCGCTTCGCTTACGCTCATGCCGGGGTAATCCTCGAAAGCGTCCAAAATTTCCCTTTTGATGAACTCTCCCGGGTGCGGCGCCCAAGCCGCGCGTCGTCCGAAACTCCTACTATCGTTTTCCTGCTCCCCTCTGATGGCAGTCCTCATAATCGACTCGTAAACGGTCCTGCCCT
This sequence comes from Bryobacterales bacterium, assembly GCA_965214655.1. Taxonomy (GTDB): domain Bacteria; phylum Acidobacteriota; class Terriglobia; order Bryobacterales; family UBA6623; genus CATQHP01. Next base: position 283,272 of record OZ243965.1, read on the forward strand.
CTACTCGAAAAGTAATTCTCCAGTTGCCGGAAACCTTCACGGCCCATTGCCCCTTACGGTCGCCCGTCTATGGGCGCAGGTCGCAGGTAGGCAACGAAAGCGCCCGTAATGGCGTATCCCCGTTCAGGCGCTTGAGTATATCTTGAACCCGTTTCGCATGAGCTTCAGGGATTCTCCGCGGGTCGTCGTTGAAGAACCGCTTAAGCGCCTTGCTCTTGAATCCCTCGATTGCCGTAAGAGTCGCGGGTCTTGCTATCCGCCGGCCACTCTCCACTAATGTTGTATCTTCTTCAGGATGCGCATCGAATCCGACTGCGCCGCGCAGCGGTCTTGCTCTCCACTCTCCACTCTCCACTCTCCACTACTCGTCTCCTGCCTGCTCCCGCTGCTTTTCTCGTGCGGCGCCTCCCCCCAGCCGGAACCGGAAAGCCGAAAACCCAATATCGTTCTGATCGTTGCGGACGACCTCGGCCACGGCGATACCGGCCATACCGGCGTAACCGATATCGCCACGCCGCATATCGATCGGCTTGCCGCCGAGGGCGTGCAGATCGCGCACGCCTACGCCAACGGCCCGGTCTGCACGCCGACTCGCGCCGCGTTGCTGAGCGGTTGGTATCAGCAGCGCACGGGCGCCGACCGGGTGATCTATGTCAGCGAAAGAGAAGTCGGCATGGACCCGTCCATCGAGCTGCTGCCGAAATTCCTGAAAGAAGCCGGCTACGCGACGGGCGTCTTCGGCAAGTGGCACCTCGGCTTTCCCAAGGAGGGTTATCCCACCCGCAAGGGCTTCGACGAATTCGTCGGCTTCGTCTCCGGCAACATCGACTACTTCGCGCACACCGACCGCCTGGAAAATCACGACCTCTGGCGCGGCGAGGAGGAGATCTTCTCGGATCGATACTTCACTGACCTGATCGGCGACGAGGCCGTCGATTTCATCCGCCGCCACGCCCGGGAACCCTTCTTCCTGTACCTGCCGTTCAATGCCCCGCACGATCCGTTCCAGGGGCCCGAGCACCGCGCCACAGCCGGCGATCAGCGCGTTACGCGCGTCGTCAACCGCAAGCGCGCGGTGCTGAAAAGCATGGTGGAGTCCATGGACGCCAACATCGGGCGGATTCTCGACTGCATCGACGCAGAAGGATTGGCGGAAGAAACCGCGATCTTCTTCATGAGCGACAACGGAGGCGTGCCGGTCGTTTCGACCAATACCCCCTTCCGCGGCTACAAGACGACGCTGTGGGAAGGCGGCATCCGCAGCCCGTTTTACGCCCGCTGGAGCGGGCGGTTCCCGGCGGGCCGTAAAATCGAGGACGCGATGGCGATCAGCATGGACCTGTTCCCGACGACGCTGGCCATCGCCGGCGCCCCGTTGCCCCCGGACCGCGTCCCCGACGGGGTGAATCTGCTGCCGTTGCTCGACGGAAGCGGCGGCATCGACCGCGACACGCTTTATTTCCGCTATCGAAACCCCAGGGGCGTCCTGCAGAAGGCGATGGTGCAGGGCGGCTGGAAGTATCTGAGCGACGAAACGGGCGAAGAGCGCCTGTTTCATCTGGCCGAGGACGCCGGCGAAGAGCACGATCTGAAAGAAGTGGAAGCGGAGCGCTTCGCGCGGATGAAGAAAACCTGGGCCGACTGGGAAGCGCGCGTGCTGCAAGGCGCGCCGACGCTGCCCGCATACCGCCCATAAGTCTTTGGACGCGCCCCGCGCAGCGGTCTTGCCATGCACCGATGATGTATCTTGTTCGGAATGCGCATCTTCTTTTGCCTGCTCCCGCTGCTCTTGTCGTGCGGCGCCTCCCCCGAGCCGGAATCCACGATTGCGAAACCCAACATCGTGCTGATAGTGGCCGACGATCTCGGCTACGGCGATTTGGGGGTCTACGGGCAGACTGCAATTCAAACGCCCAACCTCGACCGCATGGCAGCGGAAGGTTTGCGCTTCACCGACCACTACGCCGGCAGCACGGTCTGCGCGCCCTCTCGAAGCTCGCTGATGACCGGACTGCATACGGGCCACACGCCGATTCGAGGCAACAAGGAAGTGCGTCCGATGGGCCAGCACCCCATCGCCGACGAAGTCGTGACGGTTGCTGAAGTGCTGAAGACCGCCGGCTATGCGACCGGTCTGATCGGCAAGTGGGGGCTGGGCGGCCCCGGCTCGAGCGGCGCCCCCAACCGGCAGGGCTTCGATTACTTCTTCGGGTATCTCTGCCAGCGGCACGCGCACAACTACTACCCGGAGTTTCTGTTCCGCAACGAAGAGAGGATACCGCTGCGGAACAAGCTGCCCGAGCCGGTCCGCGCGGACGGCGCCGGGGTGGCCGTGGAGAAGAGCGAGTACTCGCACGACCTGCTGGCGGCCGAGGCGCCGGCCTTCGTCGAGCGCCATCGGGAACGGCCGTTTTTCCTGTATCTGGCGCTCACGATCCCTCACGCCAACAACGAAGCGCGGGAAAAAGGCATGGAGGCGCCCGATTTCGGCGCCTACGCCGAGAAGGACTGGCCCGAACCGCAAAAGGGCCACGCCGCGATGATCAGCCGCATGGACGCCGATATCGGCCGGTTGCTGGCCAAAATCCGCGAGTTGGGGCTCGACGAGCGGACGCTCGTGTTCTTTACCAGCGATAACGGCCCGCACCGCGAAGGCGGCAACGACCCCGACTTCAACGACAGCAACGGCCCGCTGCGCGGCATCAAGCGCGACCTGTACGAGGGGGGCATCCGCGTGCCGCTGATCGCCCGCTGGCCGGGGAAAATCGAGGCCGGGCGAACGACCGATCACGTTTCGGCATTCTGGGATTTCCTGCCCACGCTGGCCGGCCTCGCGGGCGCGGAAACCCCGGCCGGCCTCGACGGCATTTCGATGGCGCCGACGCTTTTTGCGCAGGACGGGCAGCAGCGGCACGAGCGGCTCTACTGGGAGTTTCATGAAGGGCGATCCTCGAAACAGGCCGTCCGCCTGGGCAAGTGGAAGGGCGTCCGCCTGGACCCCCAAGGTCCGCTCGAGCTCTACGACCTGTCGGCGGATATAGGCGAGACCGCCGACGTCGCCGCGGACCATCCCGAGATCGTCGCCGCCATCGAATCGTACCTGGCCGAGGCGCGCAGCGAATCGGAGTTCTGGCCGTTGCGCTCGCCATAGCGCCGGGTTATCATTGATGCCGATGAAACATTGGAAAAACCAGGGGACTCGCCGCGAGTTTCTGGCTTCGAGCGCGGCGGCCGTCGTTTTTCAGGGCGCCGCTCACGCCGCCGAACCGGGCTTTACACCGCTTTTCAACGGTAACGATCTGAGCGGCTGGGAGGGAGACCCGTTTTTCTGGAAGGTCGCGGACGGCGCGCTGGTCGGCAAGACGCCGGGCATCGCCTACAACGACTTTCTGGCCACCGAGCAGGAATACGCGGACTTCATTTTGCGTTTTCAGGTTCTGCTGGCGGACAACGCCGGCAACAGCGGCGTCCAGTTCCGCAGCCGTCGCGAAAGCGGTTCGATGGCCATGATCGGCTACCAAGCCGATATCAGCGATGTTTTCTGGGGCGCGCTGTACGACGAGCACCGGCGGCGGGTCATGCTGGCGCAGCCGTCGGAGGCGCTGATCGCCCGCGCGGTCAAAATCAACGACTGGAACGACTACGAAATTCACGCCGAGGGCAAGCGCATCGTGCTCAAGCTCAACGGCATCGTGACGGCGGATTACACCGAGGAAGACGAGAGCATCCCGCAAACGGGCGTCATTGCCGTGCAGGTGCATTCCGGCCCGCCGATCGAGGTCCGCTTCCGCAACATGCGCATCAAGGAGCTTTAGCGGCCCGCTCGCAGGTTGCCGCCGCGCCGAGTTCAGAAATACAACTTGAGGCCCAGTTGCCCGACGCGGGCGGATTCGGCAGCGGTGATGTTGCCGAAGTTGTTGTTGCCGAAACTCGTATTCGGACGCCGGAACACCGTGTTGTTGAAGAAATTGAAGAACTCCGCGCGGAATTGCAGACGGACCCTTTCGTTGAAGGGAAAGTCCTTCAGGATCGACAGGTCCCAGTTCACGTAGGCGGGTTCGCGGGCGTCCGGCAGGATGTTGCCCATGTTGCCGAAGGTGAAGGGCTCCGGCTGTTCGAACGCGCTCATGTTGAAGTACCGCTGCGCGGCAAACCGGCCGCCCAGGCGGCTGCTGACCGGTCCCGACGTCTCGGGGTCCTGGCCGACGACCCGGTTCGGCGTCTGGCGCCCGCCGAAGGCATTGAGATTGTTGAACCGCGAGGTGATCCCTACGGGCAGGCCGCTCTGGACGGTCGTGACGCCGTTCAGATTCCAGCCGCCCATCACCTGGTTCACCCAACCGCCCCGGTTGAGCAGGGCCTTGCCTTTGCCGAACGGCAACTCGTACTGATAGTTGACGACCAGCCGGTGCGCGATGTCGAGGCCCGACAGGGACTTGTCCAGGCGTTTGTCGTAGTGGTTGGTGTAGCCGGGGTTCTGAGCGCCCACGAATCCGGCGACCGAGCTGACGTCGTCGATCATCTTCGACCAGGTGTAAGCGCCCAGCAGTTGCAGCCCGCTCGTGTAGCGCTTGCGCACCTTCATCTGCAGGGCGTGATAGGTCGAATGGAACTCATAGCCCCGCGGCGTATTCACGCCCGAGAAATGGGGGTAGGGGCGCAGCAACTGCCCCAGCGAGACCATCCGGCGGCCGAGTCCCAGGTTGCTGGGGATGACGCCGAAGAAGGGGTTCTCCACCTGCTCGTTCAAGCGGTCTCCCAGCGACTGATAGACATTGGGCAATTGGTTGAACTGCACGCCCGTCCCGAGCAGCTTGACGCCCCCGTTGCCCGCGTAGGCGGCATCGATCAGCCAGGAGTCGGGCAACTCGTACTGAACGTTGAAGTTCCACTGCATCGAATACGGAGTGCGGTCCCTGCGCACGATGGCTGCCGGTCCCTGCCCCAGGAACGTCGCCAGACCCTCGGCCCCGTTGGAGGGCGCATTGAAGCCCAGAGGAAACGGATCGGAAACATCGGTGAAGGGCGTGCGCCCGCCGTCCTGGCTGCCGATGACGGGCGAGATGGCGTTGAAGCTGACTGCCCCGGCCGTCGCCGTGCCGGGGCCGAAGCCGGTCGTCGGGTTGAAAAAGATGCCGGCGCCGGTACGAATGACCAGCCGGTCGGTGAGCTTGTAGGCCAAGCCGAGCCGCGGCGCGAAGTTGTTGTTGTCGTAATCCTTGATGTGACGGGGATTGCCGCCGGCGCCGGCGAACTGCAGGCCGCCGACGACCGGGCGCTCGATGCCGGGAGTGTCCAGCGCGAGCGCGGGCTGCGCCGCTTCGAAGTCGAACCAGCCGGCCCGGTTGAACCGCTCGGTGATCGGACGGTCCTGATCCCAGCGGAAGCCGATATTGAGCGTCAGCTTGTCCGTAACGCGCCAGTCGTCCTGAATGTAGAAGCCCCAGTACGGGGTCTGCTGCGAAAGAGCCGGCTCGAAACGGATGTGGCCGCCGTTCATGAAGCCCAGCAGCATGCTGGCCACGGAATTGCCCTGCGAACCGCGGTTGAACCGCTCGCGGGTCCAGTTGCGGTTGAATTGGTAGAAACCCGCGGGGTCGGCCGGACGGTGATTCGAGACGCGGTTCAGCCGGAACACGCCGCCGAACTTGATGGTGTGGCTGCCGAACAGACGCGACATGTCCCCGACCCAGGTGTGCGATTCGAACTTGTTGCCGATGTACCAGAAGGCGTTGTTGCCCATCTGTTGGAAGTCCGCGACCTGAACCCGCGGAAAGGCGGGGAACTGCGCCTGGCCGTCGATCTCGGACGGAAAACCGAGCGACGCCTGGGAGACGTCCTCTTCGATATACCGGCGCGGATTGGCGTGATACGAGTAACCGTAGTTGCCGTGCAGCACCCATTCGCCCGCCAGATGCGTATCGTCGAACGTGGCTGAGCGGTTGATGCTGCCGTTCCAACCCGAGCCGGGCGAGGCGATGTTGTTCCAGCGGCTCGGCAGCGTATTGATCGTTTTATTCAGGGATACGCGGGCGAACAGCGTATTCCTGTCGTTCACGCGGTAATCGATCTTGGTGGACGTGTCCCACGTGTTCGGGCGCGAGCCAAGCTGCGAGAAGAAGTTGTTGCGGATGCCCGAGGCGGTCGGCTCGGGGTAAAACGACAGCAGCTTTTGCGCCTGCGGGCTGCGCCGGTCGGCGGGCACGATGCCGTTGGGAAACGGATCCCGCGTGCCGTTCTCCTTGAGCGTGAGCGGATCGTAGATGCGGCGGTTGTCTTCGCTGAAGTCGCCCTGTTTCATCAACGGCGTGGGCACCGATTGGGTGACCGACGCCGGGTTGACCTGCCGGCGGAATTCCACGCTCTGGAAGAAAAAGAGCTTGCTGCGCGAAGGCGACAGCGGCCCGCCGAGGGTGCCGCCGAATTGGTTGAAGCGGAACGGCGCGCGGTCGCGGCCGTTGGCGTTCGCGAACCAGTTGTTGGCCTGCAGCTTGTCGTTGCGCAGGAACTCGTAGAGCACGCCGTGAAACTCGCTCCCGCCCGAGCGCGTGACCATATTGACGACCGCGCCGGCGGTGCGCCCGTACTGAGCGGAAAAGGCGTTCGTCTGCACTTTGAACTCTTGCAGCGTGTCGGGCGACGGAATGTACGAGGGCTGGTTGTAGCCCATCACCTCCTGCGACGATCCGTCGAGCATGATCGAGTTGGCGACGTTGCGGCCGCCGTTGGCCGAAAACGCGATCGCGGAAATCGAGCCGTTGCCGTTGGTCGAGTTGCGGAAATTGCGCGTGGTGTTGACGCCCGGCGTGAGGCCGATCAATTGCAGAACGTTGCGCCCGTTCAGCGGCAGGGACTCGGCGGTGCGCGAGTTGACCACCTCGCCCAGATCGGATGTCGCCGTCTCGAGCAAAGGGGCTTCCGCCGAGATTTCCACGACCTCGGTAACGTCGCCAACCTCCAGCGGGACATCGATCTCCGCGACCTGAGCGACCTGCAGAATGAATTGCTGCCGCTCGTAGCGCTTGAAGCCTGCGGCCTCCACGGCGAGGCTGTAGTTGCCCGGCGGAATCTGCTGGAAAACATACGCGCCCGCGGCGTTGGATTCGGCAGCCCAAGGCCGGTTCTGGTCCACGTTGGTCAACGTCAACGCGGCGCCCGGAATCACGGCCCCGGAAGCGTCGGTCACCGTGCCGCGCACGGTCGCGGTCTGGGTTTGGGCGAGAGCGGAAGCCGCGAGCGCGCACACGAACGCGGACGCGGCCACAAAACGAATGACGGAACCGGTAATCTGCATGATACGTACCCCCCTGACGGAACGGATCAAGTAGCGGCGCTCGGCCGGCAAGCCGCGCGGCACCCTACACTCAATCGTACTCCCCCCCCGCCCTTAGCCTTTTCCAATGAGAGATGAGCCTGAAGAGGGGGGCGGTTTCCAACGAGAGATGAGCCTGAAGGGGCGAGAGAGCGGGATGTGGGAATCATCGGAGGGTGATCTTGCATTTGGAGTTGGAGACGCACAGGACGTTGGAGCAGGTGCGGTTGTTTGTGGAGGGCAGCGCGGGGACAGCGGCGCTGGCGCCACAGCGGGAAGCGGCCTACAGGCACATCGGGAGCGTGTTGGCGCGTTTTGGCTACTGGCGGCTGGGCAAGGCAGAGCGGGGTCTGCTGCGCCGCTACTTGCAGCGCACGACGGGCCTGAGCCGGGCGCAGTTGGCGCGGCTGATCGCGCGCTACCTGGCGCAGGGGGAGTTGCGCGATCGACGGCAGAGGCCGGCCAAGCCCTTCGTACGACGCTATACACGGGAGGATATCGTGCTGCTGGCGGAAACGGACGAAGTGCATGGCAGGTTATCCGGGCCGGCCACGCGCAAGCTCTGCGAGCGCGCCTGGAAAGTGTTCGGCGACGTTCGTTTCGAGCGCCTGGCAGGCATCTCCAACGGGCACTTGTACAACCTGCGGCAGACGTGCATCTACACCCGCAAGTATGTCGCGCCGCAGCGCACGCGGCCCGTCGCGGTGGCCCTCGGCGAGCGCCGCCGCCCGCGCCCGCAAGGCCGGCCGGGCTTCCTGCGGGTCGACTCGGTGCATCAGGGAGATCGCGATAAAGTCAAAGGGGTCTATCACCTGAACCTGGTTGATGAAGTAACTCAGTACCAGTACATCGGCAGTTGCCAGAAGATCAGCGAGCGCTACCTGCTGCCGCTGCTGGAGGCGCTGTTGCAGAGCTTCCCTTTCTCCGTGCGCGGCTTCCACTCTGACAACGGTTCGGAATACGTCAACCACACAGTGGCCGCGCTACTGCAAAAACTGCACGTCGGAGAGTTCACCAAATCGCGCCCGCGGCGCAGCAACGACAATGCCCTGGTGGAGGCGAAGAACGGCGCAGTGGTGCGCAAACATCTGGGCTACGGGCACATCCCCGCCCGCCATGGCGGGCGCTTGGATAGCTTCAACCGCACCGTCTTGTCCCCCTACCTGAATTATCACCGGCCCTGCTTGTTCCCCAGCGAAACAGTCGATGCCAAGGGGCGGGTGCGCAAGCGCTACCGCCAACAGGACGTGATGACGCCTTATGAAAAACTCAAGTCGCTGCCCCAAGCGGAAAGCTACCTGCGCCCTGGGATAAGCTTCGTCATGCTCGATGCCGAGGCCAACGCGCTCAGCGACATGGCAGCTGCGCGCCGGCTCAACGAGGCGCGGGACGCGCTCTTCCGGCAGATCCGCGCCGCCGCTTGAGCATGCCCGCCCTCAGGCTCATCTCTCATTGGAAAGTGTTGCCGCCCCCCCACCGCGTTGACCCACAAGTGCGCGCTGCGCGCTGAGAAAAACGCTATACTCCAGTAGTTCCCACTCCTCCTCTCACTCTCCAGCTTCAGGCTCATCTTTATATTGGAAACAACTACCTTCCTGCAAAGGGGCATCTGTTAAAAATGTGCAAAATGCGCTCCGCCATGCAAGCGCCGCGAACGGGGGTTCGCTTCCGCCCCGGACCGCTATGCGGCGTAGCGGTCGAGCGCTTTGGCGTCGAAAGAGAGACCCAGCCCGGGCGCATCCGACAAAACGATCTCCCCGTCTTCGATGACCGGCTCCTGCTCGAACAGGGCGAACGTCCAGGGCATGTGCTCGACGGTCAGCCCGTTGGGCGCGGCGGCGACCGCGTGCGCCTGAACCTCGGGCGCGAGATGGCTCACCACGGGGACGTTCATCGCCTCGGCCATGTGGGCGATCTTCATCCAATCCGTGACGCCGGCGGCGCGGAACACGTCGACCATCGCGATATCGACCGAGCCGCGCTTGAGCATGTGGGCGAAGGGCGCCATGCCGTAGTGATACTCGCCGGAAGCGATCGGCGTATCGAGCGCGGCGGCGACGCGCGCCATGCCGTCGTAGTCTTCGAAATGAATCGGGTCTTCCAGCCAGTAGAGGTCGTAGGCTTCCATCATGCGCCCGACGCGGATCGCGCGGTTGACGTCCCAGCCGAGATTGATATCGACCATGAGCTCGATCTCGGGGCCGACGGCTTGGCGCAGCACCTTCAGGCGCTCGACCTCGGCGGCCACCGATTTCTGGGCGCCGATGCGGAATTTCATCGCGCGGAAGCCCTGCTCGACCAGGCGGGGCGCGGTCACGGCAAGCTCGGCGAGGCCGTGGTTGCGCCAAAGCCAGCCGCTGGCGTAACAGGGAACGCGGCTGCGCAATCCGCCGAGCAGCTTCCATAGCGGCTGCGCATGGACTTTGCCCGCGATGTCCCACAGGGCGATATCGACGGCCGCAACCGCGCGGGTCACGAGGCCGGCCGGAGAACCGAACCCGCCCTGCCGCAGCAAGTCTCCGCAGACGGCCTCGCGGGCCAGCGGGTCGCGGCCGACGGCGAGACCGGCGAGGCCGTCGAGAGCGGCTTTGAGCGCGGGCAGCATCACGGCCGGGACAAACCCCGCGTAGCCGACGCCCTCGACCCCTGCATCGGTGCGCAGTTGCAGCGTAACGAAGTTGGCTACGATTTCTCCGGGGCTGTTGGCGATGGGCGCCGGAGCCGTTGTGAGATCGATTGCTCGGGTTTCGAAGGCGGTGAGCTTCATGGCGTAGATTATGCTGCGTTGTCCATGAAACGGTAGCAAACCATGTGGCAGACGATCATGTGGGCGTCTTCGATGCGGCCCATGTGGTCTGCATCGACGTGGATGCTCAAATCGACGGCGGGGCGCAGGCGGCCGCCGTCCTTGCCGCTGAGCCCGACGGTGTAGCAGCCGGCCGAATTGGCGTAGTCGATGGCGCGGATCACGTTTTCGGAGTTTCCACTGGCGCTGATGGCCATGACGACGTCGCCGGGGTTGGCGAAGTTTTTCAGCGGCTCCTCGAATACAACGTCGTAGCCCACGTCGTTGGAATAAGCGGTCAAGGTCGGAACCTGCTCGCTCAACGCCATGATCTTGAAGCGCTTGTCCCGCCCGTAGCTGGCGCCTTTCACGATGTCGCAGGCGAAGTGATTGGCGCTGGCCGCGCTGCCGCCGTTGCCGAAGACGAAGATCTGGCGACCCTCGTCGCGGGCTTTGGCGAACACGCCGATGAGCTCTTCGACGCGGGCCAGATCGAGGGTGTCGAGCGCGCGCAGCAGGTCTGACTTGTACTGCTTGGGAAACACTTTGCCCCTATTCTCCCACGGCGGCGGAATCCGCGGCGGCGAGGACTTCCTCCGGCGAGGCGGCGCCCGTGCCGGGCTTGGTCACCGTGACGCCGGCGACCATCGCGCCGAAGCGCGCCGCGGTCTCCATGCCGGCGCCGGCGCACAAGGCCAGAGCGAGCCCGGCGGCGAAGCCGTCGCCCGCCCCGCAGGGATCGACCGCCGGGCCGGCCGCGAAGGCCGGAATGACCCGCTCGCCGCGGTCGTCGATCAGCCGGATTCCCTGCCCTCCCTGGGTTACGATCAGCGGCCGAGCGCCGACGACCCGCCGCAGGCGCGGGTAATCGACTGTGCCGAACAGCCGCAGGCAAGCTCGCTCGGCTTCGGATTCGTTGGGCTTGACGATGACGTTGCGGAACTCATGAATGCGATTGCGCGAGTCGGCGACGATCGGCTTGCCGGGTTCCTGCGCGGCGACGGCGCCGACCGCCGCGCGGGCAGCCGGCGTGACCACGCCCCCGTGCCGGGTCTCGGCCTGATCGGCAACAAGAATCGCATCGTAGTCGCCGCGGACGGCGCAGAGATTGGCGATCAGCCGCCGTTCGATTTCCCGCGGCAACGGCTTCGTGTTGACGAAGTCCGTCCGCGGCCTGTCCTCGACTCCGGTTGCGGCGTTGATCGGCTTGGTGTAGGTGAACGTTTGCATGTCCCCGCATTCGACCAGCAGACTGCAGTCGATCTTGCGGGCGGCGAGGGCGCGCTTCAACTCGAAGCCGAAGCCGTCGCGGCCGACGGCGCCCAGGACCGCAACGCGGCCTGCGCCGAGCGCCGCCAGGTTGTTGGCGACCGTGCCTCCCGCGCCGGGAGTCGCCTCGGCATGCACGACGCCCAGGCGGGGAATGCCGGTCTCGAGAGACGGCTCCGCCAACGCCGGATCGTAACGATGCCAACGGTCGAGGCAGATGTCCCCGAACACGAGGACGCGCGCCGCCTTGAAGCCGTCGATCAAGGCAGCCCAATCCATGGGTCATCCGTTGCGCGGTCCGCGCGCGAGCACCGCGCGGTGCAGCGCCGGGAAGGCGATGCGGTGGTCCCCGCGGATATAGACGCTTTGCCCCCCGTCGGCGACGGTGCGCACGAGGATCGTCTTGTGCGGGCGGAAGTAATAGCCCGGGTCGCTCTTGGGCAGCTCGCTGTGGATATCGCCTTGAATCGGCACCAGGTCGAAAACCGCGGTGGTGAAGTCGGCGATGCGGCGGCCTTCCCGCCGCGCGACGTTGCGGGCCATCGACAGCGCCTTGAGGTAAACCTCGGGGGCCATGACGGCGGAGCCGAAGCTGACCATAACGCCGCCTTCCAGGTTTTCGACGGCTCTGGCGAAGATCAGAAAATCGCGGTAGCTTGCCTGCCCGTAAGCGCCGCCGTCGCAGTTGGGGTGCTCGTGCGTGATGTCGTAGCCCAGGCCGACGTGGACCGTTACGGGGATGCCGAGCGCGTAGGCGGCGGCCAGGATGCTGACGCCGCGGTGCGGAAGGTTGTCTTCGAGTATCTTGCGCCCGAAGCCTTCGCCGAGACCCAGGCCGTTCTCGGCGGCGTAGACGGCCCAGTCGTTGAGGATGCCGGTTCGATCCCAGAGGCCGAACTCGCCCGTGCGGATATAGCGGGCGACGCTCTCGGTGGTGGCCCCGATCGAGGCCAGCTCGAAGTCATGGATGGCTCCCGCGCCGTTCATCGCCACGTGGCTAAAGACGCCGCGCCGGAGCAGATCGATCAGATGGCGCGAGACGCCGCACTTGACGACGTGCGCGCCCATCATGAGGATGCTCGCAGAATCCCCGCGCGCCGCCAGACGCGATGCAGCCGTTTCCAGGGCGTTTCGATACGCCTCGTCGATTTCGCCGGGGTTGTCGTCGAGCTGGAGCAGATGCTCCAGGCTCATGTCGTGGTTGCGCTCGACAAGCGGGCGGATTTGCAGCCTGGAACGGTCGAAGACGGGGTATTTCGATGGCATCCGGTTTTCTTGTCGGCCGCGGCCCCCTTGCGGGAGAGCGCGGCGCTTACTGCGGGAACAACGCGCCCACCAATTCATTGTGCGCGTTGAAGTTGGGAACAATCCAGTCGGCGCCGACGCCGATCAGCCGTTTGCGCTTGACCGGCTCGACTTCGACGCAGTCGGGCTCGTCGCTGGCGACGCCGACGGCGACTCCGCCGACCCGCTTGACCGCTTCGATTTCGACGAAGCCGTCGCCGAAACCGAGAAACTCCTCGCCCTTGAAATTGCTCTCGCGGATGATCTTGTCGACCAGTATTTTCTTGGAAAAATTCTTGTAGTCGTCGAGCGCGCCGAACATGCCGCCGTCGAAGTAGCGGTCCACGTCGAGCAGCTTCGCTTCTTCGCGCATGAAAGGCTGATCGGTGCCGCTGGCCAGAAACATCGTCAGGCCGCGCCCGCGCAACTCTTCAAGCAGCCGCCGCGCGCCCGGCACCATCATCTCGTCGGGAGCGGCGCGGCCTTCCCGCAGGTCTTCGCGGCGGTGCCTGATTTTCTCCAGGAGCAGGCCGAGGTAGATGTGCTTGTACTCCAGAGGGTCTTTGGGGTCTCCGCCGCGCGCGGCGATATTTTCGGCGAACTCGATCATCTGATAGATCGTCTGCCGGCCGGTCAGACGGCCTACGTACTCTTCGACAACGGCGGTCAACTCGGCCTCGGACTCGCCGCTGTCGAGAGCCGACAATTGCTCCACCATCATCGCCACCATGACGTCGAACCAGCCGGTGCGGATCAGCGAGACGGTGCCGTCGAAATCGAAGACGGCAACGCGCGCGGCGGCGGCGTGCGCCTCGGGGTTGAGGGTTTCGAGAGCGGGCGAGGACAATTACCAGTTCTACCAAACTGCGGCGGGTTGTCGTTGCCGGGCAGGTTTGCAATGGCCGTACCGCGCCTTTCTCCCGCGCCTTTTCTCCCGTGCGTTTCCCCCCTGCGCCGCTCTTTTCGCAGGCCTCTCCGGCCGTGCTCATCCCCAGCAGTCCGCGGCGGAAGCGGCGCGGCGGGCTCCTGCGGTCGTTCGGCGAGAAGCGAGGAGGGAGACGATGCGGGAGATCGTCCCCGGCGAAGGACGAAGCCGATGACCGTAACTGGCCGCCGCCCAAAGGGTTACGCGCTTTGTCCGCCCGTCGAGAGGAACTGCGGCGCCGGGTTGCTCGAGCATCCGTGCGATACTGGATTAGCCCTCAAGGCGCGTAACGCCGCCTGCGTGATTTTTGCCACGGACCGCCAGGGCGCCCACGTTGATTATCTCGTCGGGGCCATTCGCACCATCCGCAGGGCGATCATTGCGACGATCACGGCAAGCTGACGACGAAACAGCTCCGCGCCGATTGACGCCGTTGACTCAGCGTACAGGGCGGCGTCCGCCAACAATGTCGATCGCATCGGCGCCATGCTCAGTGAGAGTCAGGTAGATCGCGATGCTCCAGCTTGCCGGCTCACTCGCGGCGCTCGTTGTCGGCGCATTGCTGTACCGATGGCTGCACGACCGCTCCGGCGCCGTCCGGCTGTTCGACGGGTTCATGTGCGTTGCCGTGCCGGCGCTCGTACTGTGGCAGGCGCTGCCGCACGCCTGGGCCGCGCATGGCGTGACGGCAATCCTGGCCTTCGCCGTAGGCATAGGCGCGCCGACCGTAATGGAACGGGTCTCGCAGGCGATCGCGCCGCATGCCGATGGCCTGGCGCTGCTCGCCGGGCTGTCGGGTCTTGCCCTGCATGCCTTCCTGGAGGGCGCGGCGATCGCCCCGGAAGAGGCGGACGTCGCCCTCGCCGTCATCCTGCACCGGATTCCGCTCGGATTGGCCATCTGGTGGATGCTGGAGCCTCGTTACGGGTTCGGCGGGGGCGCGCTCGGCATCGGCGCGGTCGCCGCCGCCACGGTGGTCGGTTATGCGGCGGGCTCGGCGCTAATCGCTGCCCACGGCGGTGGGATGGAACTCTATCAGGCGTTGGTAGGCGGGTCTCTGCTGCATGTGGTGTTTCACCAGAGCCGCCACGACCACCGTCACGAACATCACTGAGCTTGCATGCGCCCCGGCTCGTGTTCTCGGGATGGCGGAAGGGGTTGACGCACTCCGGCTCGGGGATCCCGCCGTCGTGCGGCAGGGCGCTCGTGCGGTTCAGGCGCATCGGGCGCCGATTGACAATTTCCGCGGGCGCTGCAAGAGGCATTCGTCCGCGCCGGCCGCAGCGCGGCGGGCCGGCCGCTTGCGTCTTGAGTGAGGAAGCGGCGGCCGGCTACCCGGCGGCGGCAACGAAAGCGTCCATCTTGCTCTTGCCCTCGCGCAGCCGGCCCGGCATCTTTTCGGCGTCGTCGCCGATCTCGAACATGAGCACCCCGCCGTAACGCTCCTCGCGCAGCTTGGCGATGAGGCGCGGATAGTCGATGAAACCGTGGATGAGCGGCTTGTGCTCGGCCCAGGTGGCGGGATCGATGTCGTGGGTATGGACGTGGAGCAGCTTGCCGCCGAGCGTTTCGACGATGCGCACGTTGAGGTCGTTGTAGGCCTGGACGGCTTGCGGCGAGCCGCGTTCCTCGGGCTCGACATGCGCGAGTTCCTCGAAGCGGGCCTGGTGGCCGACGTCCAGGGTGACGCCGACGTTGTCGTGCCCGATCTCTTCCTGAAAGCGCACCAGGTCGGGGACGGAGTTCGGCATGGCCGTCTCGCAGGCGATGCGGAAGCCCTTGTCGGCTGCAACCGAGCCCCATTCCCGGATGCGGCTGACGGCGAGGTCCCAATTGGCGTAGAGATCGGCGCCGCTGGGTTGGGGGTGCAGAACGGCGAGCTTGGCGCCCAGGAATGCGGCGGCGTCCAGCGCGGTTTCGAGCCGGTCGACGGCATCGCCGGCGTCGGGCGCGATGTAGTTCATGTCCGCCGCGTAAGGCAGATGAACCGTGACGTGGTCGAAAGGCTCGAGGGCGGCGAGAATGCGTTCCTTGTCCTGTTCAGAGATTTTGTCGAACGTGAAGCCCGGGAATTCGCCCTCGACGGGGTCGAGCCGGCCGATCAGGTTCTGAACTTCGATCGAACGGTAGCCGATCTCAGCGAGCAACTCGACAACCTCGAAGAACCCCCAACCGGAGATGGCGGTGTTGGCGCCCACGACCCAGGGAACGAATGCGTGAGCGGCCGGCGGTTGGGGGGAAGGCCCGGGCTGCGAGCAGTTCCAGAGAGAGGCCGCGGCCGACCCGCAAAGCGAGCGGAGAAAGCAGCGGCGGTTGAGCGGCATACCGCTATCGTTGCAGCAGGCACAGGGCAAGGGCAAGCAGCCCTTCCGCTCTTATCTCGCTATCTCTTCGAATGCGACGGTCGATTCTACGCTGAAGCGCTTGTAGTCGGTGTATTCGATCTCGTGTCGGACGCGGATGCCTCCGGAGGGGAACGGCAGGACATCGTCGGCCAGAGTCTTCACCGGAAACCAGAACTTGCCGTCGATCGGCTCGTAGAAGGTCGTGAAGCCGGGGAACAGGTTGCTGTCTTCGATGCGGTGAAGCTGGGGGACGGGCCGCCCGGAAACGCGAATCACCTGGGCGTGCTCGACGCTGACCCAGATGACGCCTTCGAAGAAGCGCTGCCCGTCGAGTATCTGGCGCGGCGCCACGCGGTACACGTAGCATTCCACGCCGTCGAGCGGCTCCACGCCCTTGTATCTGACGGCGTAGCGCCAGAGATTGTCCGCGGTCAAGACAAAGGGGTTGACCTCGCGCAGATCCTGGAAATCCTCCGCGGTGAGACGCAGGCGCTTGAGGTTGTTCCTGGGCCCCTCGACAAACTTTTCGGAGCGCTCTCCGTCCGCAGTGAAGAGAATGTCGCGGACCTCGCGATAGGACCCGGCGGGCGTTCCCTTGTGGTATTCCCACAGCTTGAACGATTGCCGGTAGGTATATTTGGCGCGTTCGGCCGCGAAGAGGCTGCCCTGTTCGGCGATTCCGGCAATCAGTTCCGGAGGGGGCCGATCGGCGGCCCCGACCGCGGCGGCGGCAAGCAAAGCTACGATGAGAAGCTTGACCGCCGGCGGCACAACCGATGTCGGCCTGAAGCCGTTTTGGCTCAGCTTGGCCGCGCTGAATCTGGCGTCGGTCATCGCCGGCATCATTCTCGCCCAGGAGCATGACATCCCCGCCGCGGTGGGCGCGCCGGTAGTCGCCGCGTTCCTCTGGCAGATTTCATTCTATTGGACGGCGGTCTTCGAGCGGACCCGGAGGAAGATCGCGGCGCGGCTGCCGGGGGCGCGGCTGGCCGCGGCCTTGTGCGTTGTCTCGGTCGCTCCCTATTGCATTTATGCGGCGCCCACCGGCGTTTTTTCGCTCGGCTCGGCCGCGAAGCTCGCGGCGCTGTGCGCTGCCGTCGCGTTCCTCTACGTCGTGTTTCCGCCCCGGGAAGACAAGCTCGTCCGGCAGGACGCGGCCGCCGCGGCGATCATCGCCTTCCCCATGATCAGCGGGCTGAGCCCGCTCTTCGAGAACGTTTACCAAGGCTTCGACGATCCGCTGCACCGCCTGGAATCGCTGGGCAAGCTGATGCTGATTCCGCTGGGCCTGTTCACGTTTCTGGAGTTGCGCAAGCTGCCCGGCGCGGGATTCCGTCTTGTCCCGCAACGGCGGGACTGGCGGCCGGCGCTCGAGAATTTTCTGCTGGGACTGCCCTTCCTCGCCGCCGCGGCTCTGGGGACGGGCTACGTCCGCTGGAATCCGCGGTTCGACGATCCCGAGCGCCTGATCCTGGACGCCGCCGGGAAATTGCTGGGCATCTACATGACGACGGCGCTGGCCGAGGAATTCCTGTTCCGCGGCGTCGTTCAGAATCTGTTGGCGCGGCGCAGCGGCCGGCCGCTGCTGTCGCAGGCGGCGGCGGCGGTCTTGTTCGGAGCGGCGCACCTCGGGCGCGGCGGCTTCCCGAACCTGCCGTATTTCGTTACGACCGTCACGATGGGCTGGTTCTGCGGGCGGGCTTACGCCCAGTCGGGCAGCATCGCCCCGGCGATGATCGCCCACACCCTGGCAGTCGTCGCGCAGACTCTCTTTTTTCAATAGACGGGCTTCCGCCCGCAGGCGGATGCTCAGCGCAAGGTTACGAGGCCGTCCTCGGACCCGCCGTCCGTCACGCGGCCGACGACGGCCGCTTGGGCATACCCCCGGCGCCGCAACTCTTCAACGCACTCCCGAGCCTCGTCTTGCGGCACGCCGGCCAGCAGGCCGCCCGCCGTCTGGGGGTCGAACAGCAGCAAATATCCCGGATCGCCCGCGAATCGCGCCGCGTTCGTTATCTCTCGCCCGAATTTGAGGTTCTCCGGGTGGAGCGAGCTGAAAATCCCCTCTGCGGCGCATGCGGCCGCGCCGTCGAGGAGCGGTACGTCGGGCAAAACGAGATCGGCGGATTTCTGCGACGCGCGCAGCATTTCCATCAGATGGCCGAGGAGTCCGAAGCCGGTGACATCCGTGCACGCGCTCGCCCGGCGGCGGCGGAATTCTTCGGCGGCGGCGGCGGGCGATTGCAGCATGGCCGCCAGAGCGGCCTCGATCCAGCGGCCTTTCGCCCGCCGGCGGGCGTCGGCGGCAAACAGAGTTCCCGTTCCGATGGGCTTGGTGAGGATCAGCGCATCGCCCGCGCGCAAGCCGCCTTTCGACAGAATTCGCCCGCGCTCGGCCAATCCGCAAACCGAAAAGCCCAACGCGAGCTCGGGGGCCTCGCTGGAATGCCCGCCGGCCAGCGCCGCGCCGGCTTCGCGCAAGGTTCGATTCGCCCCCAGCAGGAGCTGGCGGAGCAAGTCTTCGGTCTTCTCCGGCGGGCCGAAGGGCACTGCGGCCAGCGCCAGCGCGGATTGCGGCTCGGCGCCCATGGCGAAAATGTCGCCGAGCGCGTGGTTGGCGGCAATGCGTCCGAAGACGAACGGGTCGTCGACGATAGCGGGGAAAAAATCGACGGACTGCACCTGCACCTTGCCGGGCGGAACTTCCACCAGCGCGGCGTCGTCCCGCGAGCACATTCCGGCCGGAACGTCGGAGCGCGGCAGCGGGTCGATATCGGCAAGCACGCGGTCGAGCACGCTCGCGCCGAGCTTCGACCCGCAACCCTTGCAGCGCATCGGCGAGAGCGCAGGCGCCTGCGGCTCTTCCCCGCCCCCCGCGGCCTGGGCCGGAAGCGCGGCGGCGGCTTCATCCATTGCCGGCAGGTCGCTGAACCCGGCCATGAAGCGGCGGTCGATGCGGTCTTTCCAGGTCCAAACCCATTTGCCCTCGACCGACCAGGCGCCCCGCGAGCTGAAGGCGTAGCGGTCTCCGGCGCCGATCAAGCTGAGGAACTTTTTCTGTGGGCGGAACGGCCGCGGCGGCGCGCCCTTGAGGACGCGGCGCAGATTCCGTTCCAGCGGCGGCCCTTGGCGCACCGCGAAAACTCCGGCCTTTTCGCGCGCGTGGTTGACAACGGCGGCGACGTCTCCGGCGGCGAAGACGGTATCGCCGTGGGAGAGCGAGCGCAAGCAATCGTCGACCGCGGCGAAGCCGTCGGCGTTCGTCGCCAGGCCAGACGCGGCCAGCCACGACGGGGCCGCCGCGCCGGTGACCCAAACAATCTCGTCAAAGCTTTCCTGCAAGCCGGAATCCGTGCGCAGGCCGTTCCGCGACACCTCGGACACGCGGGCGCCGCAATGAACGTTGACGCCGCGCTCGAGCAGCAGCCGATGCAGCTTGCGGCGGACGCGGGCGTTGTGGGTGGGCAGGATGTCGGCGGTGCGGCTGAACAGATGCATCTCGGGTTCGCGGAACGAGCGTCCGGCAGAGGCGAGCAGGCGGCGCAGGCGGTGCTGGATGGCCAGCGTCAACTCGACTCCGCCGGCACCCGCTCCGACCACGGCGATGCGCGGGCGTTCGCCGGCGCTCGAGACGCGCTCGACGCATGCTTCCCAGCGCGGCAAAAAATTGCTGATGGGTTTCACCGGAACGGTGAACTCCCGCGCGCCGGGAACATTGTCGAACCCCGGCGTCGAACCGATATTGATCGACAGCAGATCGTAGCGCAGCGGGGGGCGGTCTTCGAAATGGACGAGGCGTTTCTCGGGATCGAGCGCCAAGGCGTCGGCGTGAAACAATCGAGCGCCGGCGAAGTTCGCCAAGGGCCGCAGATCGATGTGCGCCTCGTCGTAAGCGTAATGGCCGGCGATCAGTCCGGGAAGCATGCCCGAGTAGGGCGTATGCACGTCACGGCAGACGACGGTGACGCGCACTCCGGGGATCGGCTTCATGCCCAAGCGCTTGAGCACGATGACGTGCGAGTGCCCGCCGCCGAGGAGCGCCAGATCTTGAACGACAGGCGTGGATTGCGCGATCATTCCGATGCCGGCGGCGGAATTCTGATTTTGCCACGATTGCAGGCGCGGAAGCGATTGCCGCCCAAAGTTCGGCGCCGTTACCCGGCCCTGCGTCTTTGCGTCAGAATACGATAGCCGCAATGCACTTGCGATTCTTGAGGATTCCGGCGCTTGCCGTTGCCGGCTGCCTGCCGGCGCCGCCGCAGATGGCGGTATCGGCGCGGGCGGGGCTCATTCACCACGCCGAAGGCGAAATCCGAATCGACGGCGAAGCGTTCGCGCCGAAGGCCGCCGAATTCACGCAGCTTGCCGCGGGGCAGAGCTTGCGCACGGAGGACGGGCGCGCCGAACTGCTGCTGACGCTTCAAGGATTCGCGCGCAGCGGCAGGCGGACCGAGGTGCGGCTCCTCTCCGACGACATCGCCGACGCCAAGCTGCGGCTGATCGACGGCTCCGTGGTCATCGACTTCCGCCGGGCTTCCTCGAACAAGGAGGGGATGACGTTGGCCTACGGCGACGCCGCGATGGAGCTTGCGCGCAAGGGCCTCTACCGCTTGGACGCGGCTCCCGGCCGGCCGCCCCGCTTGCGCGTCTACAAGGGCCGCGCAGTGGTGCGTTCGGGGCATGGGAGCCGGACGGTAACCAAGACAAAAGCGCTCGAACTCGGCGGCGGCCCGCTCGCTCAACCCAAGCGCTTCGACCCCGATTTCCAGGACGAGCTGGACAAGTGGAACGCCTACCGCAGCCGGGTCACGGCGCGCATGGCGCGAACCGGCGCCAAACGCAAGCGGCCGCTGCCGGAGTTCGGCAACGGGGCCGGCCGCCGCCGCGGCGGAGGAAGGAGGGGCTCGGGCGGATTCGGCGGGGGCCTGCCGCACCTGCGCGCTCCGACTCGGTAAAGAACCGGCGCGGTTGCAACCATCGACCGGGGAGGGGCGTATCCGCTATCCGTAGACTCCCGTTTCCCGGCTCGCCTACACTGAAATTCGATGTCCGCTGCGCAGTGGATTTTAGCCGCCGCCTTGCCGGCAGCCGCAGCATTGCAGGCGCCGGCGCAGGAAGTCGAGCAGTTGAACGCCGACGCGCGCATGTTCACCGTCATGGCGGCGATCAACGCCGCGGGTTATGACGACGGGCTCAACGCGGCGTCCGACAGCCCGGCGCGCAAGGCGCTGCGCGCAGACCTGCGCGCGGTCGACGCGGCGGTCGTCACGCGCCTCAAGACGTTTTTCGAGCAGAACCGCCTGGAAAACCCCGATCTCAACTTGTCGCAGTACATCTCGTTCGCGCTGATGTGCGGGGAGCCGCCGTTTTTCGATCTCAAGGCGGAGGTGCCGACGGACCTGCCGGCGGACGTGCGGGCGATCCGCGGACTGTCGGGACTGTTGCGCGAATTTTACGAAAAGGCGGACATCGCAAGCCTGTGGCGGAAATACCTGCCCGCGTACGAAGCCGAGATGCTGCGCTACCAGGACGCCCTGGTGCAGATGGTCTTCGAGACGAACGGCTATCTGCGGCTTTCGCCCACGAGCCGGGAAGCCCGCGGGTTTCAGGTTTATTTCGACCTGCTGGCCGCGCCCGGCAGTGTCAACACGCGCGCTTACGGCGGCGACGTGAAGGTCGTCGTGCATCCCTCGGCGGAGATTCGCATCGAGGAGCTGCGCTCGGCATACCTGCTGCATCTGCTGGACCGCTTGTCGATCCGCCATGCCGACGTTGTGGCCAAGAAGAACGTGCTGGCGCGGTTCGCGCTGTTCGCTCCGGCGCTCGAAGAGGCGTACAAGACAAATTTTCAGTTGCTGGTAACGAAATCGCTGGCTCACGCGGTCGAGACGCGCATGCGCTACGAAGCGGAAGAGAAAAAGCTCGCCCAAGTCGATGCGCGCCTGCGCGAGGGGTTCATCCTGACGCCCTATTTCTACGAGAAACTGGCCGAATACGAAAAGCAGCCGGAGTCGATGCGCCGCTACTACGACTCGATGCTCAAAGACATCGACCTCAAGCGCGAGGGGGCCAGGCTGCAAGACGTGCGCTTCGCCGAGCGCCCCAGCCGGCCGGCGGCGCGGCCGCGGCCGGCGGCCAAGCCGGAGGTTTCGGAAGTGGAAAAGCTGCTGGCGCGGGCGGAGGGGTTGTTGCAGCTCGAAGAGCTCGACAACGCGCGCAAAACTTTCGAAGAGGCCCTTGAGAAAGCGGGCGGCGCCAACGCGCAAGCCAGCTACGGACTGGGCCGGGTGGCGCTGGACGAAGCGGATCCGGACCTGGCGCTGGAACATTTCGCCGCGGCCGCGGCGGCGGGCGGCGGCGCGCGGCTGACGGCCATGTCGCACATCTACATGGGCCGGATCGAGGACCTGCTCGGCAACCGCGAGTTGGCTGTCGAGCACTACAACAGCGCGCTGGCCGCGGGGGACACCTCCCCGATCACCAGGAAATTCGCCGAGGGCGGTCTGGCCGCGCCCTTTACCGGCGTCGAACAAGGAACGGCGTGGAACCCGTGAGCGAGCGAAAACTACTGCTGCGCAGCCTGCCGTCGGTGGAGGAATTGCTGCAATCCGACGCCGGCGCGGAGTGGTTGCGCGCCCTGCCGCGGGAACGCGCCGCGGCGCTCGCGCGGGATGCGCTGGCGGAAATGCGCGCCGAAATTCTCGCCGGCGCGGCGCGCAACGGGTTCGACGCCCCCGCCGAGGCCAAGGCCCGCGCCGCGGCGAAGCTGGCCCGGCTGACGCAGCCCTCGCTGCGCCGGGTGATCAACGCTTCCGGCGTGATTCTGCATACCAATCTGGGGCGCGCGCCGCTTGCCGCGTCGGCTGTCGAGGCGATCCGCGAGACGGCGGGCGGATATTCCAACCTGGAATACGATCTGGACGCGGGCCGGCGCGACAGGCGCGACGTCCATGCAGGCGAACTGCTCGAACGGCTGCTGGGCGCGCCGGCCATCGTCGTCAACAACAATGCGGCGGCGATTTTCCTGGCGCTGAACGAACTGTCGCGGGACGGCGAGACGATCGTCTCCCGCGGCGAGCTGATCGAGATCGGCGACGGATTCCGCATCCCCCAAATCCTCGAACGCTCGGGCGCAACATTGCGCGAAGTCGGAACCACGAATCGGACGCGGATCGACGATTACCGCAACGCGGTCGGCGAACGGACCCGCGTTTTGATGCGGGTTCACCCCAGCAATTTCCGGCAGATCGGGTTTGCCGGCCGCCCGAGCCTGGCCGAGTTGGTTGCGCTGGCGGGCGAATGCTCGCTGCCCCTCGTCGAAGATCTGGGCAGCGGCTGCCTCCACGACCTGCGCGAGATCGGCATCGACGACGAGGCGCCGGTCACCGCCTCGCTCGAAGCGGGCGTGGACGCGGTGACGTTTTCGGGCGACAAGCTGCTGGGCGGACCGCAAGCCGGCATCGTCGCCGGCAAACCGGAGATCATCCGACGCATTCGACGGAACCCTCTGTTCCGCGCGCTGCGCGCCGATAAATTGACCTACGCCGCGCTGGGCGCCACCCTGCGCGAGTATATTTGCGGCAACCGGGAAAACATCCCTGCTTTGAGGATGATGCGAACTCCGGCCGCCGAACTGCGCGAGCGGGCCGCTTTTTTCGTGGAAAGGCTGAATCGGCCCGGGATCGCCGTCCGCGGCGGCGAGTCGCTGCTCGGCGGCGGATCGACCCCGGCCCGGCCTTTGCCTTCGCCGGTGATCGCAGTCGAGCCGGGCGCCGGCGAATCGGCCCAGCGGATCGAGCGGCGGCTGCGGGCCAACGACCCGCCGGTAATAGCCAGGATCGAGCGGGGCCGCCTGACGATCGACCTGCGCACTGTCGCCGAATCCGAGGAAGACGATCTGCTGCAGGCGCTGCAAGCCGCCCTGAGCGCCAACAGCGGCGGGCGAACGAAGTTACCTTCAAACCGGTAAACACGCCAAAACAGGTTACCGCTCTTAACAGCCCGTGGCAAAAGTCACGCAAGCGTCGTTACGCGCCTTAGCACCGATGGAGTATCGTGCAGGAGATCAAAGAACTTTTGGCGTTTGCTCTCCGCCACAAGCAGGAAGAGCGCGTAACCCTTTGGGCGGCAGGCATTTACGGCCGTCGGCTTCGTCGTTCGTCGGGGGCGATCTCCCGGATCGCCTCCCTCCTCTCTTCTCGCCGAACGACCGCAGGAGCCTACCGCGCCGCCCACGGGACTTTCACCACGGACTGTTATCCATGAGAATCGGAACCCTTGCGCTGCTAGTCTCGCTCGCAATCTTGCCGCCGTCAACGCCGTCGGCGGCTGAAGAGGCGGTCGGTTGGATCGCCTCGTACGAAGAAGCCCTGGAAGAGGCCCGGCGGACCGGAAAGCCCATCTTTCTCGAGTTCCGCTGCGCTCCTTGACGCGCCGGACGTGAATTCGACGCACAGGTTGTGCTGACCCAGGCAGGAACGAAACGCGGCGATTTGCTCAAGCAATACGTCACCGCCCGCATCGTGCGCATGGACGGGATCGACATCGGTCTGTTCGATTACGACCGCTACAACACGTTGTATTTCTTCCTGCTCAACGCGGATGAGCACATCTACATGCGCTACGGGGGCCGGGACCAGCGCTCGCCGACGACGTACCTGAATCTGGAAAGCCTCGAGCTGGCCCTGGAGCAAGGGCTCGAGCAGCACCGTTTGCACCAAGCCGGAAAGATTGCCCGAAAAAGTCGGCCGGCGGCGCAATACCCGCGGGACATACCGGAGCTCTACAAACGGACGATCGGCGCGGGGCGCTGCGTCGAGTGCCATCTGATCGGCGACCTCGAGAACGTACAGCGCGAGATGGACGGCAATCTCGACAAGCTTTCGCAGATGTTCCGCTCGCCCGACATTCGCACGATCGGAATCGACCTCGATATCCCCAAGGGGCTTCGCGTGGCGGAAGCGACGAAGGCGGCGGCCGCGGCCGGAATGCGGGCCGGCGATACGATCACCCACTGCAACGGCGCGCGCATATGGACGTTCGGCGACCTGCAATGGGAGTACGACCGCGTCGACCGCCGCGCGGAGAAAATTCGGCTCACGGTGGACCGCGGGGAGAAGAGCGCGGACCTCGAAGTCGCTCTGCCCGATCTCTGGTGGCTGACCGATATCGGCTACCGCAACTGGAGCGTCGATCCGCGCGTTTATTTCAACTCGGAGCCGTTGACCGCCTCAGAGAAACGCCGCCTCGGCCTCGACCCCGAAGGATTCGCCAGCCGCGTGAGCTACATCGACCGGGTGGCGGAGCTGCTCGGCAATCACGAGCTCGTTGTCGGCGACATCGTGTACGCAGTGGACGGCGAGACGCGGGACGAAATCGCCAACACGGCGGATCTTTTCCTGAAGCTGCGCAAGCAGGCCGGCGGCCGCTATGCCCTGCGGATCGTCCGCGGCGGCGAGCGCATGGAGACCACGCTCAAGACCGATAGAATGAGTTTCAGAAAATGACGCTTCTCCTGCGCATCCAGGCGGCGGCGGCGCTGCTCGCCGGTTCGGTTTTGTGCGGTCAATGGACGCCGGAGGTTCACGCCTCGCGGAACGGCGTCCCTCTGGCCTCGTACCGGGCGAAGCTCGATGGAGATTACCTGATCGTTGAGGTCAAGACCGCCGCCGGCTGGCATACCTATGCGATGGACAACAAGCAACGCGCCCAAGAGGCTCTCGCGGGCAAGATGTCGCTGGGGGTCGAAGAGAATACGCAAGTGACCGTCTCGGGAGGTCTGGAAGTGACCGGGCGGTGGCATCAGTCGGAACCCAAGGACTTTTCGCAGCCGAAGCTGCGCTGGTTCACATGGGGCTTCGACGGCCCGGCCCTGCTGGCCGCCAAGGTCAAGCGCACCGGAGCGGGGCCGGCGACGGTGACGATCGACGCGCAAATCTGCGACAGCGTGAGCTGCCGGGCGGTCGAAACCGAATTGGAGCTGCCCATCCCCGCCGCCGACTCGAAAACGGAGTTGGACATCCGAACGCTGACGCCGGTGCGCGCGGACTAGCGGCGGGATGCTCAACAATCGACCGAAACGACGCGGCCGGTCCGCGCCGATTCGCCGGCGGCTTCGGCCAGGATGAGCGCGCGGCGACCGTCCTCGAAGGTCGGCGAGGGCTGCCGGCCTTGCTCTACGGCTTCGACGAAGGCGTTGACCTCGGCGGCGTATGCGCCGGCATAGCGCTCGATGAAGAAGTGGTGCAGCGGCGGCCTTGCCGCGGTCGTCGACCCGCTCCAGCGTTCGACATGGGTCGGCGTGGGATTTGCCGAGACGAGCATTCCCTTCGCGCCGAACGCCTCGACGCGCTGGTCGTAACCGTAGGCGCAGCGGCGCGAGCAGTTGATGTGGCACAGCGCGCCGGACGCGGCCTTCATGGCGACCATGGCCGTATCGACGTCGCCCGCCGCGCCGATGCGCGCATCGACCAGCACGCTGCCCATAGCGGCGACTTCGACGAACTCGCCGCCGAGGATGAAGCGCGCGAGATCGAAATCGTGGATCATCATGTCGCGGAACAAGCCGCCCGACACCGTGATGTAGTCGAGTCCCGGCGGGGCCGGGTCGCGGCTGGTGAGAATCAGCTTTTCCAGCGTCCCGATTTCCCCGCAGCGCACCGCCCGCTGCAGGGCGAGGTGGCCGGCATCGAAGCGGCGGTTGAACCCGATCTGAATCGGGACGCCGCTGCCGGCGATCGCCTCGCGGCAGGCGTTGACGCGGTTGAGATCGAGGTGGATCGGCTTTTCGCAGAGCACCGCCTTGCCGGCGCGGACCGACTGTTCGATCAAATCGCAGTGGGTGTCGGTGGCGGAAGCGATGAGCACCGCGTCGATGGACGAGTCGCCGAGGATCGCCTGCGCGGAGTCCACTGCCGACGCTCCCGACTCGGCCGCCGCGGCGCTCGCGGCGGCGGCGGCGACATCGTAGATCGAAACCAGCCGGACCCGCGGATTGGCGGCGAGATTGCGCGCGTGCATGCGGCCGATGCGGCCGGCCCCGAACAGTCCGAAATTGAGCATGGGTCTCCCTTGAAAACCTGACGCGCCTCTAGCGCATGCGCAGGAACTGTCTCTGTTCCTGCTCGGCAGCGGCGCGGAAATGCCGCTTGTGATACTCGTAGCCCGCACCGATGAAGGCCGCGAACAAGGGGTGCGGCTCCAGGGGCTTCGACTTGAACTCGGGATGGAACTGACAGCCAAGATACCAGGGATGATCGGGCAACTCGCAGATTTCCACGTAGGCGCCGTCGGGCGTATCGCCGGTAACGCGCATGCCGGCGTCGGTCAGCGTCCGCTCGTATTCGGGCCGATTGAACTCGTAGCGGTGGCGGTGGCGCTCGCTGATCTCCGGCGCGCCGTAGGCGCGGCGGGCGAAGCTGTCCGTTTCGAGCCGACAGGGCCAGGCGCCCAGGCGCATCGTGCCGCCCAGGTCTTCCACGCCCTTGAGCTCGCGCAGCTTGAAGAACACGCGGTGTTTCGCCGCCGGATCGAATTCGGTCGAATGCGCCTCGGCCATGCCGCAGACATTGCGCATGAACTCGATGACCATCGTCTGCATGCCGAGGCAAATCCCGAAGTAGGGAACCTTGTTCTCGCGCGCATAGCGGATGGCCTCGGTCATGCCGTCGATGCCGCGGATGCCGAAGCCGCCCGGCACCAGGATGCCGTCGCATGCGCCAAGCTGGCGCGGGGCGGTTTCCCGGGTGATGCTTTCGGCCTCGATCCATTCGATCCCGACCCTGAGGCCGTGGGCCAGCCCGCCGTGCAGCAAGGCTTCCTTGAGGCTTTTGTAGGAGTCCTCGTAGTCGACGTACTTGCCGACGATTCCGATGGCGATCCGATCGTGGGGGTTGCGCAGCCCCTCGACCATCTTTTTCCACGGTTCGAGATTCCTCGGCCCGGCCGGCAGGCGGAGCAACTCGAGCGCCATGTCGTCGACGCCCTGTTCGGCGAAGTCGACGGGCACCTGATAGACCGTATCGACATCGCGGGCGGCGATCACGGCGCGCTTGTCAACGTCGCAAAAAAGGGCGATTTTCTCGCGCAGCTCGCGCGAGAGATCGGTTTCGGTGCGGCACAACAGAATATCGGGCTGGATGCCCAGCGCGCGCAGTTCCTTGACGCTGTGCTGGGTCGGCTTGGTCTTGAGCTCGCCCGCCGCGGCGATATAGGGCACCAGCGTGACGTGAACGAATACGCAGCCGGCGCGGCCCACGTCGTGGCGCACTTGGCGGATCGCCTCGATGAACGGCAGCGACTCGATGTCGCCGACCGTTCCGCCGATCTCGACCAGCACGACGTCGACGCCGCCGGTCGAAACCTTGTCGATCTGCGCCCGAATCTCATTGGTGACGTGGGGGATGACCTGCACGGTCTTGCCCAGATAGTCGCCGCGGCGTTCCTTGGCCAGGATGCGCTCGTAGATGCGGCCGCTGGTGGCGTTGTTGTCTTTGCTGAGCGCGGCATGGGTGAAGCGCTCGTAGTGGCCCAAATCGAGATCGGTTTCGGCGCCGTCGTCGGTGACGAAAACCTCGCCGTGCTGGAAGGGACTCATCGTCCCCGGATCCACGTTGAGATAGGGGTCGAGCTTTTGCAGCGTGACGCGCAGGCCGCGGCTTTCGAGAAGATTGGCGATCGAGGCCGCCGCGATTCCCTTGCCCAGGGAAGATACGACTCCGCCGGTGACGAAAATATACTTCGGCTTCGACATCAAGAAAGCGTTCCGAGGGGATTCGAAAAACCTGCTTCGCGGCTTGCGCAGCGGCGGGATGGAGGAAAGGGGCACCGCGCGCGTAACGTCACAGCCATCCGTACACCGCGGGTAAACCTCAAAACCCTGTTTTCGCCGAGCCGGCGCCGGCCTTCGAGCACGCCGCGGACCCACGCCGCCCTACGCACAATCCAGCCTATCACAGGCAAGCTTATCACAGGCGAGGGCAAGGCTCCTGGACGGTTTCGGCAAGAGAGGGGCAAGAGAAGGGATGAATCAAGTCTGGAATCGCGTGCTTCTGAAGGGGGTGCTTCTGAAGGCCGGAGATTACAGATGCGCCGGAGGGGAGTCAAGCCGTCGAGGGATTTGAGGCGGCGGGGGCGCAGTTGCAGGCGTCGAGGAAACCGCTTGCGCGGGCCGGAAAAACCGCTTGCGCGGGCCGGAAAGACGTCGCAGAAGCCTGTCGCGCCGCCCACGGGACTTTCCCCACGGACTGCCAGGCGGCCCCATTGCGGATTACGATTTTTACATTTATCCCTTAGCATTTGTTATGCTGGGGCACCATGTTTGGAAATCGAACCGGCTCCTCAGCCGAATCGGGGCACGGTTGCGGGCTTTTCATACGCCGTATGAGAACAATAATGCGCAGCGCGGCCCGCGCCGCGTCGTCTTGCGATCCACTATCCGCCGGCCGCTACCCGCTAATCCGGCTTGCCTTCTGCGCCGCGCTGCTGCCGGCGGCCGCCGGGGCGCAGCCCGCGGACGACTGGATCATCGTCACCATCGCGGGAACCGCGCATGTCGAGGACGGCGGCGCGGCTACCGCCGCTTGGCTGGACGCCCCCGTAGGCTTGGTCCTGGACGCGGACGGCAACCTCTTCATCGCCGACCGCGACAACCACCGCATCCGCAGGGTCGATGCCAACGGCGACATCTCCACCGTCGCCGGAACCGGAACCGCCGGCTTCAACGGCGACGGCATCGCCGCTGCCGCCGCGCAGTTGAACTCCCCCGCAGGTTTGGCCCTGGACGCGGACGGCAACCTTTTCATCGCCGATATCTTCAACCACCGCATCCGCAAGATCGATACGAACGGCGACATCTCCACCGTCGCCGGAACCGGAACCGCCGGCTTCAACGGCGACGGCATCGCGGCTGCCGCCGCGCAACTGAACAACCCCCGAAGCATGATCCTGGACACGGCCGGCAACCTCTTCATCGCCGACCGCGACAACCACCGCATCCGCAGGGTCGATACCAACGGCGACATCTCCACCTTCGCCGGAACCGGAACCGCCGGCTTCAGCGGCGACGGCGCCGCCGCTACCGCCGCGCAGTTGAACTCCCCCACAGGCCTGGCCCTGGACACGGCCGGCAACCTCTTCATCGCCGACCGCAACAACCACCGCATCCGCAGGGTCGATATCAACGGCGACATCTCCACCTTCGCCGGAACCGGGACCGCCGGGTTCAGCGGCGACGGCGGCGCGGCTACCGCCGCGCGGCTACGCACCCCCCGAAGCGTGGCCCTGGACGCGAACGGCAACCTCTTCATCGCCGACCGCGACAACCACCGCATCCGCAGGGTCGATATCAACGGCGACATCTCCACCTTCGCCGGAGCAGGCAGGCGCGGGTTCAACGGGGACGGCGGCGCGGCCGTCGATGCGCTGCTATACCGGCCCGCAGGCGTGGCCCTGGACGCGAACGGCAACCTCTTCATCGCCGATACTTCCAACCGGCGCATCCGCAAGGTCGATACCAACGGCGACATCTCCACCTTCGCCGGAACCGGGGACGGCGGCGACGGCGGCGCGGCCGCCGCGGCACGGCTAAACCAGGCCCAAGACGTAGCGCCGGACGCGAACGGCAACCTTTTCATCGCCGATCAGAACAACCACCGCATCCGCAAGATCGATACCAACGGCGGCATCTCCACCGTCGCCGGAACCGGAACCGCCGGATTCGACGGCGACAATAAAGCGGCCACCGCCGCGCAACTCAACCGACCCACAGACGCGGCCCCGGACGCGGACGGCAACCTCTTCATCGCCGACCAGAACAACCACCGCATCCGCAGGGTCGATGCCAACGGCGACATCTCCACCGTCGCCGGAACCGGAACCGCCGGGTTCAGCGGGGACGGCGGCGCGGCCGTCGCCGCGCAGCTGGACTCCCCCACAGGCGTGGCCCTGGACGCCGCGGGCAACCTCTTCATCGCCGATCGCGACAACCACCGCATCCGCAAGGTCGGCCCGCCTCCCGTCGAGACCGAGCCGCCGCGCCAAGAACCCGCCGTGCGCGCGCGGACTCTTGAGTTGTCGTTCGTACTGCCCCAGGACGCCGCCCCGGCGGCGCAGACAGTCGTCCTGTACGCCGAGGACGGCGGCGCGGACTTTCGCCTGCAGCCCGGGCAGAGCTGGGTCGCCGTCGAGCCGGCGAGCGGCAGCCTGGCCAAGGACGAGGAGACGACGATTACGGTCACGGTCGATCCGGCCGGGCTGCGCGTAGGGACGCACGAGGGGCGGCTGTACGTGCGCTCCGGGGGGCGTCTCACCGGGCGGGTGCGGGTGGTCTTGCAAGTGCTGCCGCCCGAGGGGCCGGCCGTGTCCGAAAACGGCGTGGTCAACGCGGCGTCGCTGAGCGCTTTCGGCGCGCCGGGGCCGTTCGGCCCGCAGGCGCTGCCGCTGGCCCCGGGCTCGCTGGTCGCGGTGCTGGGCGAGAATTTCACCTCCGACGGGGAGAGCGCCGCGGCCGAGGGCTTCCCGCTGCCGGCGAGTCTGGGCGGGGCGACGGTGCGCTTCGAGGGTCTGGAGGCGCCGCTGTTCGCAGTGGGGCCGCAGCGCATCGAGGCGCAGTTGCCGTCGCTGTTGGCGCAGTCTTTGCCGCCGGCGCAAGCGGAGGCTCTGGAGGCGGGCGGGGTCGTCGCGGCGTCGGTGGTCGTGGAGACGGCCGAGGGCAGCAGCCATGAGCGGCGATTCCTGACGGCTGCGCATGCGCCAGGGGCGTTCACGGTCTCGGGGAAGGGAACGGGCCAGGCGGCGGCGCTGTTGGCGGGGTCGGGGGCGTTGGCCGCGCCGCGCGGACACGCTGCGGGGAGCCGCCCGGCGCGGGCCGGGGACGTGGTGGAGATCTACGCCACGGGACTGGGGCCGGTCTATCCGCCGATAGCGGACGGGGAGAACTCGTGCGGGCCTGAGGGAGTCTGCCTGGCGGACGGCTCGAACATGGCGCTGCGGCGCACGATGGAGCGGCCGCGGGTGAGCATCGGCGGCGTGGAGTTGGCCGAGGAAGCGGTGCTGTTCTCGGGACTGGCGCCGGCGCTGGTCGGCGTGAACGTGGTGATGGTGGAAGTTCCCGCAGGGCTCGAGCCGTCGGACGCGGCGGAGGTCGTCCTGGCCGTCGGCGGCAGAACGAGCCGGCCCGGCGTCACCATTGCGCTGGAGTGAGGGCCGCCGTGGAGTGAGGGCGCGAGGCCGCGGCCCCGCTTCCCGGTACGGCGCCCACGCTCCGCCGAAGCGCGTCTTTTTCGCTGCCGCCGGGCCAATTTTCATTGTTTTTACAGGCAGGCCCCTTGCGCCGGCAGCGGGCAGCGTTTACCCTACCCTTGGGTCCGCCATTTACGACCGCCGGCGGATGCAAAAACAGCGAGGTTTGTAGGTCCGGGTAAAACATTCGTCAAACAACGCAGGAGGAATCTCCGATGTCTCTCCGTTTGCCGGCGCGGCTGCTCGCCGCGTCCATGCTGCTGACGCTTTCTTCGGGCGCGGCGCGCGCCCAGACCCTTGGCGCCATCATCGGCGCCGTCACGGATGACACCGGAGCCGTCATTCCCGGGGTGGACGTCGAAATCACCAACGAGGAGCAGGGCACCTCCAGCGTGGTTTCGACGCAGAGCGACGGTTCGTACCGCCTGCCGAGCGTGCAGCCCGGCTCGTATTCGATCCGCATCGAAGCCGACGGCTTCCGCAGCCACCTGGTGCAGAACCTGCGCGTCGAGGTCGGCAGCATTCTCACCTACGACGCGGTGCTGGAGGTCGGCGCCGTTACCGAGACGGTCACCGTCGAAGCGGCGACGCCTTTGGTCGAGACGTCGCGCGGCTCGCTCGGCGCGGTCGTCGAAAACAAGCGCGTGCTGGAGTTGCCC
Organism: Bryobacterales bacterium; assembly: GCA_965214655.1. GTDB lineage: Bacteria > Acidobacteriota > Terriglobia > Bryobacterales > UBA6623 > CATQHP01. Next base: position 316,090 of record OZ243965.1, read on the forward strand.
TTGCAGACCCGCGAAGTTTTCGATTTGATCGACCTGACGCCGGGCGCGCAGCGCATGCGCAACAGCAACCGGGCCGGCGGAGGAGACGTGACCATCGCCGGGGGCCGCACGCGCTCCGCCGGCGTCTTCATCGACGGCGTGGTCAACAGCCGCACCGGCATCGGCGCGACGATCACCGAGCTGAGCACGCCCATCGACGCCATCCAGGAGGTGCGCGTCGAGGCCAACGCGGCGACGGCGGAGCTGGGCCGTTCGGCAGCCGGCTTCATCAACGCCACCACCAAGGCGGGCACGAACGAGATTCACGGCTCCGGCTACTGGTTCCTGCGCAACGACGCGCTCAACGCCCGCGGTTGGGACGCCAGAAGCAAAACCAAGCTCCGGCGCAACGTACTGGGCGGCACGATCGGCGGACCGATCGCCAGGAACCGCACCTTTTTCTTCTACAACTACGACCACACGATCGAAAACCGCGACAACCTGCGGGTGCGCAGCGTCGGGCTGCCCGAGTGGAAGAACGGGGATCTCTCGACCATGCTGCAATCCAACGGCCGGCTGCGCAGAGTTTACGATCCGCTGACTTCCCAAGGGCGCGGCGGGGAAATGCAGTTCCCCAACAACACGATTCCCGGCAGCCGTCTGGACTCGGTTGCGCAGAGTGTTCTGGGCTTTCTGCCGAACGCGAATTTCGCGCAGGTCGATGTCTCGAACGAAGGCAACTGGCAGCGCAACCTGCCCTTCGAGCTGCGCCGCACGAGCCACACGGGCCGCGTGGACCATCAATTGAACGCCGCCAACAAATTGATGTTCCGTTACAACCTGTTCATGCCCGTCAGGGTAGACAATGTGCCGGCCGACGACTTCGGCATCTCCGATCCGAATGCGACTCGGGCGCCGGTGCGGCAGCAGAACATCCTGCTGTCGTATACGAAGCTCTTTTCGCCGACGTTTTTCATGACGGCGACCGGCGGGTTCTTCCGCTTCCGCCAACACAATCAGGGATTCAGCCTGAACGACGACGTGGCCGGGCAAATCCTGGGGCTGAGGGGAGTCGGCCCGGATGCCTTCCCGCGCTTCAACATCGGCGGCAACCCGGGCTTCACCAACTTCGGCACCGGCAACCATAACCGGCTGTTCGCCTTTACCAATTTCGAGTACACCGCGCACTTCACCAAGGTCTCGGGCGCGCATACGTACAAGTTCGGCTGGGACTACCGCCGCTATCAGGGCAGCGAGATCGGCCGCCAGCAGGGTTCCGGGGTATTCGACTTCGCCAACACGGATACGCGCGGGCTGAACCCCGACGGCAGCGTCATCAGCGGCACGGGGGCCGACCTGGCGTCGTTCCTGATCGGCCAGGCCGACCGCGCCCGCGTCCAGGCCAACCCGACCTTCGGCCGCCGTTCCTGGTACACCGCCGGGTTCTTCCAGGACGATTGGCGGGTCAACGCCAACTTCACGGTGAACCTGGGATTGCGCTACGAATACGAGGCGCCGTTTACGGAGGTCGCCGACCGCGTCGCGGGCTGGGACCCCGGCTTGCCGCTGCCTGCCGCCGGAACGAACGGAATCGCGCCGGACCAAGTGGGCACCTATTACTTCGCCGGCCGCGACGGCTTTCCGCGGAATCCGATTCGGCCTGACAAGAACAACGTCAGCCCGCGCTTCGGTTTCGCCTACAGGCCCGGCGGCAACAACAGGTCGGTCATCCGCGGCGGGTTCGCCTTGATGTACGGCGGCAACTACGACGGGAACGTCCTGCAGACCGGCAGCCAGGGCTTCGGCGGATCGGGCAACATCGGCGGCGGGCAGGTTCCGCTGCTGCAGGACGGCATGCCGGACACCTTCCTCACCATTCCGGATCCGTCGGAGCTCACCGCCAACTTCGGCACGCGCGGCACGAAGTTCGTGCAGGGCCGCGTGGACTACGTGGACATCAACCACCGCACGCCGTATTCGTTCGACTGGAACCTCACCTGGCAGCACCAGATCGGCGAGCAGCTCTTCGAGGTGCGCTACTTCGCCAAATTCGCCAAGAAGGTCAACCTGCGCCGAATGAACCTCAACCAGATTCACCCGCTCAACCTGCCCCGCGTGGGCACGAACGAGTTCGGCAACCAGGCGCAGCGCCTGCTCAAACCGTTCACCCAGTACGGCGGCACCGGCCAGATCCGCATGAACAACCCGAATTTCTTCAAATCGGATTATCAGGGCATCAGCTTCAAGACGGAGAAACGCTTCAACCAAGGGATCGGCTACATCTTCCTCTATACGTTCTCGCGCTGGTACGACAACGCGCCGTTCGTAGGGGAAGACGCCGCCACTCTCGGCGATCACGACTGGTTCCAGAACATCTACGACTTCGCCTCGGAGTGGGCGCTCTCGGGCAACCACTCGCCGCATCGCGTGGTCTTCAGCCCGGTCTACGAGCTGCCTTTCGGCAAGGGCAAGCGTTTCGGCGGAAACATGGGAGGGGTCGCCGACAAAATCCTGGGCGGATGGCAAATCTCGGGCATCTACACGTTCCAGAGCGGCTCGCCTTTCGGGGTCACCGTGCTCAACGGCGCCCGCGACGTCAAGGGCGACAACGCCGCCGATGCGACGCTCTACGCCAACCTAGTGGGAGACCCGAAGCACCCCAACCAGGGCGACCCGGCGCTCGGCGGGCGCCGCGGCATACTGTGGACCAACGAAGCGGGGTTCGAGTCGCCCGATCCGTTCACGCTGGGCAACGCCGGCCGCAAGGTACCCGGCATCCTCGGGCCGGGCACGCCGCACATTTTCAACATCAACCTGGCCAAAAACACGCAGTTGAGCGAGAAGGTTCAGATGCAGATCCGCTGGGAGACGTTCAACAGCTTCAACACCCCGGAGTTCAACAATCCGCGCGACCAAGTCGGGCAATCGGGCTTCGGCGTCGTCAACGCGGGCAACTCGCACCGCGAGATGCAATTGGGCTTGAAGTTTTATTTCTGATAGTCTGAGAAAGCGTGGGGTCCGCCAGGCGGCGCCCAAAGTCGCCGCTCTGCGATGCGCGAACGTGGCGGAATCGGCAGACGCGCTAGATTTAGGTTCTAGTGGGGCAACCCGTGAGAGTTCGAGTCTCTCCGTTCGCACCAAACCCGGCAGCGCCCGAACAACGGAGAATCATGGCCATGAACCAGGTGCCCAACTACATCGGCGGCCGTTGGACCGGCTTCGACGCCGGCGAGGTTTCGCCGGTGGTGAATCCGGCCACGGCGGAAGTGCTCGGCGTCGTGGCGAGCGACGGAGCGGCGGAGGCCGCGGCGGCCGTCGAAGCCGCAGCGGCCGCGTTTCCCGCATGGCGCGCCGTGCCGCCGGGAGAGCGCATCCAGCACCTTTTCAAGCTCAAGACGCTGCTCGAAGACAATTTCGACGCCATCGCGCGCATCGTCACTACCGAGAACGGCAAGACGCTCGCCGAGTCCCAAGGCGAACTGCGCCGCGGCATCGAAAACGTGGAGGTGGCCTGCGGCATTCCGACGATGATGCAGGGCTACAACCTCGAAGACATCGCCCGCGGCATCGACGAGACGATGGTCCGCCAGCCGCTCGGCGTCGTCGGGGTTATCACGCCCTTCAACTTTCCGGTCATGATCCCGCTGTGGTTCCTGCCCTACGCCATCGCTTGCGGCAATACCCTCGTGCTCAAGCCCTCGGAAAAAGTTCCGCTGGCGATGCGCGCCATGTTCGAGTTGATCGAGCAACTCGATCTGCCCGAGGGCGTCGTCAATCTGGTGAACGGCGGCAAGGGGGCGGTCGATACGCTGCTCGCACATCCTGCGGTGCGCGCGGTCAGCTTTGTCGGCTCGACTCCGGTCGCCAAGTACATTTACGCCGAGGGGGCGCGGCACGGCAAACGCGTGCAGTGCCAGGGCGGCGCGAAGAACCACGTTGTCATCATGCCCGACGCCGATTTCGAGACGACGGTGCGCATCGTCAGCGACAGCGCCTTCGGCTGCGCGGGTCAGCGCTGCCTGGCCGTCGCCGCGGCGGTGACCGTCGGCGAGGCGCACGATACCTTCCGCGACGCCATTGTCGATACCGCCGGATCGCTCAAGGTAGGCTGCGGACTCGACGACGGCGTGCAGATGGGGCCGGTCATCACCCCGCAAAGCCGGACGCGCATCGAAGGAGCGATCGCCAGAGGCGCCGGCGAAGGGGCGCAGCCGGTGCTCGACGGGCGCGGCGCGAAGGTCGCCGGTTACGATTCGGGCAATTTCGTCGGGCCGACAATTCTCGACGGGGTCAGTCCCGCGAGCGCGTTGGCGGCGACGGAAATCTTCGGGCCGGTGCTGAGCTTGACTCCCGCCGCGACGCTCGACGAAGCCTTGGCCATCATCGCCCGCAACCCGTATGGCAACGCATCGTCGATCTTCACTGCCGGCGGCGCCGCGGCGCGCAAATTCCGCAACGAAACGACGACCGGCAACGTGGGCGTCAACATCGGGGTAGCCGCGCCGATGGCCTACTTCCCGTTCAGCGGCTGGAAAGACAGTTTCCTGGGCGTAATGCACGGCCAGGGCCGCGACGCCGTCGAGTTCTACACGGACAAAAAGGTGATTGTCGAACGCTGGCCCAAGGAGTGGTCGCGGAAATTCTAGGTTTTGGGCGATCGCCGCGCGCCGGACGCGGGCTCGCGCCGGGCGCTTATCATAGAATCCGCGAATGGCACTTCGCTCGCACACAGCCGCCGGTTCCGTTCCGGCAATGGCGGCCGCCCCATCCCGCCGGCCGAATGTCCTGCTCTTTCTTACCGATCAAGAAACCCAACGCGTACGGCGCGACCTGCTGAAGCTGCCCAACCGCGAGCGCCTGGAGCGGCGCGGGACGCGCTTCGAGCGCAACTGGTGCGCCACGCCGCAATGTTCGCCGGCCCGCTCGACCTTGCTTACCGGACGGTATCCGCACCGCACCGGCGTGCTGGGCAACGTCGGCGCGGCCGGCGGCGCTCCGCTGCGCGCCTCCGATGCGTCGCTGGGCAACGTTTTCCAGAAGGCCGGCTACCGCACCGGCTACTTCGGCAAGTGGCATCTCTCGCAGGGCTCGCGCGCGGGCTGGGAAGACCACGGGTTCGAACCGACGGAACCCGCCGGCGGCGGCGACGCGGCCGTTGCCGCATCCGCGGCCCGCTGGATCGCCCGAACCGGCGGTCAACCCTGGCTCTGCGTCGTCTCGCTGATCCAGCCGCACGACATCTACGAATATCCGCGCCGCGCCGGGCTGGCAGCGCTGGAGGGCCGCACGATGCCGATTCGAGAGGGCATGCCCGCCCCGGCGACTCCCGCGGCGGATCTGAACGACCGCCCGCGCGCCCAGCGCCAATACAACGAAGACGACCAGGGTCAAGTCACTACCGACTACACCTCAGAGGACTGGCGGCGCTACCGCAGCTTCTATTACGAGCTGATCGAAGACGCCGACCGCAATCTCGGCAAGCTGCTGGACGCCATCGAAGGCACGGACTCCATCGTGCTCCACACCTCCGATCACGGCGACGGAATCGGCGCGCACGGCTTGGCTTTCAAAGGGCCGTTTCTTTACGAAGAGCTGCTCAACGTTCCCTTGGCGGTTTGCTGGCCGGGCCGGCTGCAGCCGGGCGCCGCCGTCGGCGCGCCGACCACGCACGCCGACGTGCTGCCGACGCTCTGCGATCTCGCCGGCATCCCCGCTCCGCCCGACCTCGACGGCCTATCGCTGCGGCCGCTGCTCGAAGGCGGCGGCGGCTGGGAACGCAGCGCCGTTTTCGCCGAGTATTACTCCAAGCAACGCTGGGTGAATCCCGCGCGGGCCGTCCGTACGGAGAGATGGAAGCTCGTGGAGTATCTACGCGGCGGACGCGAGCTCTACGACTTGGCCCGAGACCCCCACGAAGCCGAAAATCTCGCCGGCAATCCCGCGCATCGAGAGATCGAGCGCGAGTTGCTCGTGCGTATCGACGCATGGGCCGGCCGAACCCACGACGCGCTCTGGTTCCGCTACCGCCCCCTTGAGTTGGGCTAGGGAGTCGCAATGAGTCGGATATATGTCGTCGGCAGCCTCAACGCAGATTATGTGATTGCCGTCGAGCGCGTTCCGCGGGTGGGCGAAACGCTTTCCGGGGGCGATTTGGCCGTCTATCCGGGCGGAAAGGGCGCCAATCAGGCCGCCGCCGCAGCGCGTTTGGGCGCCGCGGTCAGGATGATCGGCCAGATCGGCGACGATGCTTCGGGACGCTTCCTGCTGGACAGCCAGACAGCAGCGGGGGTCGATGTATCCGGCATTGGGGAAAGTCCCGGGGCAAGCGGCTGCGCCTTGATTTGCGTGCTCCCGGACGGCAGGAATTCCATCGTCGTCTCCGCCGCGGCGAACGCGCGCCTGACGCCGCGCGCCGTGCGCGAACGCCTGGCGGAGCTGCGCCGCGGCGATTTCGTCCTCTGTCAGTTGGAAACGCCGCTGGAAACGGCGGCCGCGGCGCTGCGCGCCGCCCGGGACGCGGGCGCGAAGACGATTCTCGACCCGGCGCCAGCCCGCGCGCTTGCGGCGGACATCCTGCGCGGCGTCGACATCCTCACCCCGAACGAGACCGAATGCGCCGTGCTGCTCGGCGCGCCCCCGCCGGCAGACGCCGCGCAGGCCGCCGCGGCGGCCACCGGGCTGCGCGCGCTGGGGCCCGCGGCGGTCATTCTCAAGCTCGGCGAACGCGGCTGCCTCATTGCCGACGAACGCGCCCCGCGCGTCATCGAGCCTTTCCGCGTCGAGGCCGTCGATACCACGGCGGCCGGAGACACCTTCAACGCCGCTCTGGCCGCGCGGCTCGACGCCGGCGACGACATCGACGCCGCCGCGCGCTGGGCCAACGCCGCGGCCGCCGTTTCCGTCACGCGCCAAGGCGCGCAAACCTCCGCCCCCAGCCGGGCCGAGGTCGAGAAGCTGCTCGCGGAGCGCGCAGCTACTCCCGGCTCAATTCTTTAATGCGGATATTGCGGCACTCGACCTGCATGGCCGGCCCGGAATGGAGTTGAATGGCGACGATTCCCCGGCCGGCGGCGGCGTCTTCGGCGTCGATCGTCACCTTTCCGTTGAGCGTCAGCCGCACGCGGTTCCCTTGAGCCAAAATCTCGTACTCGTTCCAGTCGTCGACGCGCACGACCTCACGGGCTCGACGCCAGCCCTCGTCGTCGGTTTTCATGACCGCCCGGCCGCGGCCCTTTTCTTCATAGAAATTGCCCCACGCCGAGCGCTCGCCGGCATGAGAAAAATCGGCCTGGTAGCCGTGCGCCGCCCACCCTGGACCCGGCGCGCGCCGGCTGCGGAACTGAATCCCGCTGTTGCCGTTGCGCAGCCGCACATCGACTTTGAGAATGAAGTCCGCAAACGGCCGCTCGTAGATCAGAAACGTATTGGTCTCGACCGTTCGCCCATCGCTCGAACCGACAATCGCTCCGTCGCGAACCGACCACAGATCGGGATCGCCGTCCCAGCCGTCGAGGTTCTTTCCATTGAAGAGGAGCGCGTAGCCCTCGCGCCGCTCTTGCGCGCTGAGCCGGTTGGCCCCATCAGCGGCGCAAGCCGGCGCGCAGGCAAGCGCAGCGGCCAAAGCCGGAATCGAAAACGTCTTCACCTTGCCCCTCCCCGCCGGGCGGCAAAACCATTGTAGGCGAGGCCCGGCTGCCGCGCAGCGGAGGGCGCCGCCGGCGCGTCATGCGGCCGGAATCGGGTTGACGTGGATGACGCGGCCCTTGCGGCCGCGGTTGCGGAATTCCACGACGCCGTCGATCTTGGCGAACAAGGTGTCGTCCTTGCCGCGGCCGACATTGAGGCCCGGCTGAAAGCGGGTTCCGCGCTGGCGGACCAGAATGCTGCCGCCGGTAACGACCTGGCCGGCGAAGCGTTTCACGCCGAGCCGTTTCGCTTCCGACTCGCGGCCGTTCCTGGATGTTCCCTGACCTTTTTTGTGCGCCATGACTAAAGCTCCGCAGCGTCGGCCGAGGCAACGTCGATCGACTCGATCTTCACCTGCGTGAACTGCTGGCGGTGGCCGATGCGGCGGCGGTACATTTTACGCCGCTTGAATTTGAAGACGTTGATCTTTCTCGCGCGCCCCTGAACGGAGATCGTGCCACCGACCGCTGCGCCGGAATCGCCCCCCGCAGTCAAAGCGCCGTCATCGTCGGATACGGCAAGCACTCTGTCGAAGCGCACCGCATCGCCGACCTCGCCGGGCAATTTCTCAACACGAATCTCGTCACCCGGGGAGACGGCGTACTGCTTCCCTCCGGTTTCTATGACCGCATACATGACACTGAACTCTCCAGGAACCGAGCGCTTCCGCGCCCCCGAATGCGCTGACTTTTCATTATAGGGAAGACCGTCGAGAGCGGTCAACCGCCGTGTGCGAGGGCGGGGCCGCCGCAGTTTGCGCCGCCGGGAAAAAAGCGCTAGGATCAAGGAACGGGCGCATGGCAAAACTGAATCGAAAGTATCTCAAGCGCGACCGATTCGTAGAAGAAGTCGGCCATCGGGTCGAGTATCTATCCGAGCACCGCAACAAGGCGATCGTTTCGGGGGCCGTTGCCTTGGCGCTCATCGTCGGCGGAGGCTCGTTGTGGACCTACAAACGGACGAAGGCCGCAAACGGCCGCGCCGCGCTGCACAAGGCGCTCGACCTGTTCCACGGCGCGGTATCGTTGGAGAATCAGCCGGGAACCATCACGTTTGCGACAAGCCTGGAGCGTATCCGGCGGACGACCGAAGCGATGGAAGGCGTCATCGACGACTATTCCGGGGGCGCGCCGGCCGCCGCAGCCGAATACTATCTCGGCTTGTTGAGCGCCGAGCAGAAGAAAACGGAAGAAGCCCGGGCCCGGTTCGAGGCGGCAATCGACGGCCCCGACCGGGAATACGCCGCCCTGGCCCGGCTGGCCTTCGCCGCAATGCTGCGCCAGAACGGCAAGCTCGACGAAGCGCGGCGCCACTGCGAGCAACTCGTTGCGCAACCCAGCCGCGTCGTCTCCAAGGCCCGCGCGCAAATTGCCTTGGCGCAGACTTACGCCGAGAGCGATCCGGCGAAAGCGCGCGAAATCCTGACCGAAATCCAACAGGCGAACGACCCGGCAAGCGTCTTGGCCGCAAGCGAGCTTGAGGAACTGGGCGAAGGCGGCTAAGCACAAGTCTCGCTCGATGCCGGCCGAACTGCGGTTCCCACCGGAACGCTCCCGTGGCCGCCGCTACCCCGAAGCCGGGCACCCCTACCGCGGCCCGTTTCAGCGCGACCGCGACCGCGTGATTCATTCGCGCGCGTTCCGGCGGCTGGAACACAAAACCCAGGTCTTCACTTCTCCGCACTCCGACCATTTCCGCAACCGTCTGACTCACACCCTGGAGGTTTCGCAGGTGGCGCGCACGGTCGCCGCCGCACTCAAGTTGAACGAAGATTTGGTGGAATGCCTGGCGCTGGCCCACGATCTGGGGCATCCGGCGTTCGGCCATGCCGGCGAGAAAGCCCTGAATCGGGAAATGCGCCGCTACGGAGAGAGCTTCGACCACAACCGACACGCGCTGCGCATCGTCGAGCGCTTCGAGCAAAGATACGCGGCGTTCCGCGGCTTGAATCTTACGTTCGAGGTTCGCGAGGGTCTGATCAAGCATTCGAGCGAGCTGGACCCCGATGACGACTCGACCCGCGAATATCTTCCCGAGCTGCGGCCCCTGTTCGAAGCCCAACTGATCGACCCTGCCGACGAAATCGCCTATCAATGCGCCGACCTCGACGATGCGATCGACTCCGGTCTGATCTGCGTGGAAGACGCCCGCCGGCGCGTCGACTGGTTCGACGAGTTCTACGCGGACGCCGACTGCGAGCATCCTTCCGCCACCGCGCGCCAGAAAATCAACGAAGCGCTGCGGCGCTTGCTCGGCCGGCTGGTTCAGCACTTGATCGACGGCTCCAGAGCGGCTGTCGCGGCCGCCGGCGCCGACAGCCCCGACGCCGTCCGCCGGCTTGACAGTCGGGTTGCCCTGCTCGCGCCGGACGGCGCCGCAACATCGCGGCAACTGCGCTCGCTGCTGCGCGAAAAATTTTACGGCGCGGCCACGGTCCATGCGCAATCGGAAGCCGCGGCCGGCAAGTTGAGCGATCTCTTCCGGCATTTCATGGAGCGCCCCCAAGACCTGCCGCCATCCTACCGGCAACAGACCGAAGGCGAACCGCTGCATCGAGCGGTCTGCGATTACATCGCCGGGATGACGGACAAGTTTTTATTCGCCCGGCGCCGGCATCTGGTCGGAAGCTAATCCTTGAGCACGGCCAGATGTTCCTTGTAGGTCGAGCGCGCGGCGATGAAATCGGAATGATCGAGACGCAGCTCGCTGCAGATGCCGCGAATCTCGTTGTCCTCTTTCACGCTGATGGAACGGTCCGACGACGACACGGCAAAGAGGCAATGCAGCAGCGCCAGTTTCTGGCTGCGGCTGGCGATCCGGTTGAACTGCTGCGTGACGACGAAATTTTCCGTCGCGCCGAAGAGGGCGTGCTGCGCCTTGGCGATCTGAACCACCAGCGCCGCCTGCTCTTCCGGCAATCCGCCCACGCGCTCTACAATCCGTTCCATCTCGGCGATTTCTTCGGGGCTGATGTGCAGATCGGCATTGGCCACGCGCCCGAGAATATAGGCAAACGAAGCGATGTGCTTTGCCTGTTCGGGAGGCAGCGCATCGATTGCCTGGCTGATCTTGTGAATCGTTTCCGAAGCGCTCGGCTCCGCTTCCGGTTCGCGCGCTGCAAGTCCGAAGAGTTCCCGCAACTTCATTGTTCTTTACCCTATCCTAGCGCGCTCGGCGTTGCGCTCCGCGTCTCGCGGCAGTCAAAGCGGCTTCGATGGCCTGCTGCGCCAGCGGCGCCATGACCTTGTAGCCTTCGGCGTTGGGGTGCAAGCCGTCGTCGGACATTTCCTTGCGCAGCCTGCCGGCTTCATCGACAAGCGCGCCGAAGTAGTCGAGATAGCGCCAGCCGCGCGCCCGGCAGATTTGCGCGATCCAGCGGTTGAGCGCCAGGATGCGTTCGGGCTCGCGCAGCAGCGTTCGCTTATAGCGCGGGTCCTTGTTTTCGTGATAATCGCTCACGGGCAGAATCGAGGCGAGCACGGGCGCGACGCCCGCCGCTTCGGCCAGCGCGCCGATCATCTCGAGGTTGTTCTGAATCGCGCGGTCGGGGACTCCCCGCGCCAAATCGTTCGTGCCGGCGAGGACGACCGCCGCGCGCGGCTGCAGATCGAGCACGTCGGCCTTCATGCGCCCCAGCATTTGTCCGCTGATCTGCCCGCCGATGCCGCGATTGATGTACGGCTTGGCCGTGAAATACTGGTTGAGCTTCCAGCCGTCGGTGATGGAATCGCCCAAGAACACGACGCGTTGCTCGCCGTTGCGGGGCGGGCCGACGGTGCGGTTCGCTTCCGCATGGCGGCGAAGGTTGTCGCGGTCCGCGCCGAGCAGTTGCTGCTCGCGAAACTCGAGCGTCGCCCGAAAATGGCGGTCGAGCTTGGCGACCTTTTCGCGCAAGCGATTGATCTGATCGGCGACGTCCGCGGAAAATTCCTCGGGCGTGGGCAAGGCATCGAGCATCTGGAGATAGATCCGCGCATTCGTCAACATGCGGTAGAGCACGCCGGCGTGGTCGCTGCGGCGGCCGGCCGCCAGAGTCACGGCGCCCTGTCGAAAATTCTCCACCAGCGGAGCTCCGGCGCGGGCCAACTCGGGGATCACGATCCGGTTGGCCTCCATCAGCTCGACGATGCCGTCGTAAAGCTCCGCCGCGCTGCGGCCGCGCAGACGCCCGTCCGTTTGGGCCAACGCCGCCGCGGCAAACGCGGCCGAGAGCAGAATCCTCAGCACCAGCATAAGGATTTAGTCTACTGAAACCCGGTCGCAGAGCGAAAACCCGGGAGCGCGCCGAAGGCCGCGCCGGACTGGGATAGAGTGTCTAAAGATGCCGAAACAATTCGACGTTGTCGGAGTGGGGCTGAATGCGACCGACTCGCTCCTGATCGTGCCGCAATTCCCCGCCTACGGAGGCAAGGCGCCGTTCGTCAGAGAGATTCTTTCGCCGGGAGGCCAGGTCGCCAGCGCGATGGTCACATGCAGCCGCCTGGGGCTCGCCGTGAAATACATCGGCGCCGTCGGCGACGACGAAAGGGGCCGCATCCAACTGCAAAGCCTGCGCCGGGCGCGCATCGACACCGCTCACGTGCAGCAGCGCAAGAACTGCCCCAATCAGTCGGCGTACATCGTCATCGACCAGACCACCGGCGAGCGCACGATCCTTTGGCAGCGCCCCGACTGCCTGCGCATCTCTCCCGAGCAGATCGCCCCCGAGCAGATTACCTGCGCCAAGCTGCTGCACATCGACGGCCACGATACGCCGGCGGTAGAGCACGCGGCGCGCATCGCCCGCGAAAACGGCATCCCGGTCACCGTCGACGTGGACACGATCTACCGCGGCTTCGACCGCGTTCTGCCCTATGTCGACTACCTGATCGCCAGCACCAATTTCCCCGTGCAGTGGACCAGCCTGACGGACCCCTTTCGCGCTCTTGAGCTGATCCAGAAAGAATACGGAATGAAGGTGGCGGCGATGACTCTCGGCTCCCACGGCGCGCTGGCTCTGACCGCAGGGAAGTTCCACTACTCCCCGGCGTTCGTGGTCAACTGCAAGGACACTACCGGCGCGGGCGACGTCTTTCACGGGGCATTCTGCTACGCCATGATTCAGCGCTACTCGATCGCCGAGGCGATGGAGTTCGCCAACGCCATGGCCGCGCTCAACTGCAAAGCGCTCGGCGCTCAGGGAGGCATCGCTTCCATGAGCGCCGCCCGGCGCCTGATCGAAAACGGCGAGCGCCGCTCGAACGCCGACTTCGTCGAGCGCATCGCGCGAACCTGACCGAGGCCGCAGGGACTTCGCCAATGTTTCCTCTTCGAGACGACGCCCCGCGCCGGGGAACGCCGTTCGTGACCATCGCCCTGATCGCCGTCAACGCCGCGGTCTTCCTGTTCCAGACCTCGCTGTATCTCGAATCCGTCCGGGCGCAGCAGGCGTTCGTCGAGACGTTCGGCGCGGTTCCCGCCCGCGCAACCGAAGCGCTGGCCGGCCGCTATCCGCTTTTGCCCGGGCTGCTGCCCGCGGTTACGTCGATCTTTCTGCACGGCGGCTGGCTGCACCTGATCGGCAACATGTGGTTCCTGTGGATTTTCGGGGACAACGTCGAAAGCGAGCTCGGCCATGCGGCTTTTGCGGCGTTCTACACGGCCTGCGGCGTCTTGGCCTCGACCGCGCACGTCCTTTCCGATCCGACGTCGCACGCGCCGGTCGTCGGCGCCAGCGGCGCGGTCGCGGGCGTGATGGGCGCCTACATGGTGCGCTTCCCCTGGGCGCGCATCACCGTGCTCGTGCCTCTGTTCGTTTTCTTTACGACGATCCGGGTCCCTGCGTTGCTGATGCTGGCGTACTGGTTCCTGATCCAGTTCGCCGGGAGCGCGGCGGACTCGGGCGCCGCCGGCGGCATAGCCTGGTGGGCGCACATCGGAGGATTCGCCGCCGGAATCGCGTTGATTCTGCTCCTCCCGAAGCGCCGGCGGCCGAGGACGGCGCGGTATTTCAACCGCCCTCCGAGGGCTTGGTGAGTCCAGGGCGGGAGGCCCGGGGAAAATGCTGGCAGCAATCGTCGTCGCGCTCGCCGCCGCCGCTGCGTCGGGGCTGACGCTGTACTCCGGCTTCGGCCTGGGAACCCTGCTCATGCCGGTTTTCGCCCTGTTCTTTCCCGTAGAGACAGCCGTCGCCGCAACAGCGGTTGTGCATGCGGCGAATAACGTTTTCAAGGTCGCCGCCGTCGGCAGGCTGGCCGACCGGGCGGTGGCGCTCCGCTTCGGCGTCCCCGCGGTCTGCGCCGCATTTGCGGGCGCGCTGGCGCTGGGACGCCTGTCGCGGTTCGAGGAACTAGCCGGATATACGTTCGGCCCCCTGCGCGCGTCGGTCACGCCGGTCAAGCTGGCGCTGGGCGCGTTGATGCTGTGCTTTGCCGTCTTCGAGCTCGCGCCGACCTTCAAGGAGATCCGTTTCGACAGGAAATACCTGCCCGTCGGAGGACTGCTCTCGGGGTTTTTCGGCGGCCTGTCGGGGCACCAAGGCGCATTGCGCTCGGCATTTCTGGTCAAGGTCGGGATCGGCGCCGAGGCATTCGTCGGCTCCAACGCCGTCATCGGGCTGTTGGTCGATTGCGTGCGCATCGCCGTCTACACGGGTCTGCCGTTTTCCGGACGGGCGGCGGTTCCGATCGGAGCAGAACAGCGGCCTCTGGTAGGCGTCGGCATCGCCGGCGCCCTTTGCGGCGTCATTCTGGCGAAGAAGCATCTGCACAAGGTCACGTCGGCAGCGGTGCAGTCGTTGGTCGGCGCGATGCTGTTTCTGATCGCGGCGCTGCTGGCGGCGGGAATCCTCTGACGGCTCGATCCCCCGAGGGGAGACGGTTCCTGGGGGCGCCCGGAGCCGCCGATCACCGGCCGCCGGCCGCTTCCGCCGCCTGCAGCGTCCCCTTCTCCAGATAGCGGCGCACGTTGGCGTACTCGGCCGCTCTGGGGTCGTGGGTGACCATGACGATGGTTTTGCCGTGGTTGCTGTTGAGGGCGGCGAGTATTTCGAGGACGTCCCTCGCCGAGTCGGCGTCAAGGTCTCCCGTAGGCTCGTCCGCAAGAATGATCCGGGGGTCGGTCACGAACGCCCGCGCGATCGCGACGCGCTGCTCCTGCCCTCCGGAGAGCTGGCGGGGGTAGTGGTCGAGCCGATCGCCGAGGCCTACGATCTCAAGCGCCGTGCGGGCGTTGCGCCGGCGCTCGCTCTTGCTCAAACCGGTGAGCAGCAGCGGCAACTCGACGTTTTCCAAAGCATTCAGAACGGGGATCAAATTGAACGTCTGGAAGACATAGCCGACTTTTTCACTGCGCCAATTGGCCATCGTTTTCTCCGCGAGCGAGGCGATGTCCTCTCCCAGCACGCGAATTTCGCCGGAAGTCGGCTTGTCGATGCCGGCGATCAGGTGCAGCAGCGTCGATTTGCCCGAGCCCGAGGGGCCCATCAGGCAGAAAAACGCCTTGTCGGGGATGTCGAGATCGACTTTGTCCAGCGCGGTGACCACGAAGTCGTCGCGGCGGTACTCCTTGGTGAGGCCGCGGGCCTGCACGGCCGGCGCGCTGTCGTTTCGGTTCATGATTCTTTCCTTCGCGCGGAGTCGCCGTCTTTGAGGTCGGCCGGCGGATTGAGAATGACGTCTTCGCCGCCGGTGAGTCCTTCGGCGATCTCGACTCCGCCGGCCGTGGAGCCGCGGACACGGACGGCGCGGCGCACGGCGCGGCCGCCGACGAGCAGAAAGACCGCGTTGCCGTCGCGCACCGCCGACAAGGGAACCGTGACGGCGGGCGCAGCCGCCCGCGCCCCGTCCGCATGGTCGTCAGCCGCCTGGAAAGCGACGTTGGCGTTCATTTCCGGGCGCAGGTAGGAATCCGGCTTCAGAATCTGCACCTTGACCTGGACGGTGGCTTTCTGGCGGTCGGCCTCGGGCGAAATTTCGACCACTTCGCCTGCGTACTCCCGATCGCGGTAGGCGTCGGTGGTCACGATGCACTTCTGACCCATGTACAGCCGCGAGAAATCGTCCTGGCTGATATCGAGCTCCACTTGGATATCGTTCAGATCGGCAAGAGAAACGACGTAGCCCTTGGCGCCGCGCTCGCCGACGAAGCCGGTGGTGACGAACTCGCCGATCTCGACGTTGCGCTCGAGGATCGTGCCGTTGCTGGGCGCGCGGATAAGCGTGGCGTCGAGCATGGTCTTGGAGTAAGCGACCTCGCCCGAGACCTGGCTCACCTCCCCGCGGGCGGCGGCGATCTCCTCCTCGCGGGGGCCGATGCGGCGCAGCTCGTAAGCCCGGTCGAGGGAGGCGACGCGGGCTTGCCGGGCCTCGGAGACGGTTTGCGCGTTGTCGTATTCCTGCCGGGAGATGACTCCGGCGTCGAAGAGCTCCTTGGCGCGGCGCAACTCGATGCGGCTGTTCTCGAACTCCGCCCTGGCTTCCTCGAGATTGGCTTTCGCCAAGGCGATCTCTTCGGGGCGCGAGCCGGCCTCCAACTCCTGCAGGCGGGCGCGGAGCGCGGTCAGACGGCCTTCCGCCTGGGCGCTGCGGGCGCGGTATTCGGCATCCTCAAGCCGCACGAGCACCTGCCCCTTGCGCACCTCATCGCCCTTTTCGACGCCGATCCAGGCAACTCGGCCGACGACTTTCGAAGCGACCTCGATCTTGTGGTGGGGGACGATGTAACCGGCCGCATCCAGCACGACGGCGGCGCCCGACTCCCCCGCGGTCTCGATGCGGACGCGGTAGGTTTCCACCGCATAGACCGCCGTGCCCGACAAAAACGCGTTCCAGATACCGAGGAGAACCAGCAGGACAACGCCGGCAAGAATCCACCATTTGGTCCAACGGCGCTCGCGCGGGCGGCCCTTCGCGCGGTCGATCTTCAAGGACTCCAGGCTCTCGTTGACTTTCGTATTTCCAGTCATCACAAGTCGCGCATGGAGGTCAGAACCTCTCGGGAAGCCGCCTGACGCGCCGGCAACAGCCCTCCCAACACGCCCATGACGGCGGCGAAGGCAAACCCGACGGCAACGTTCAACGGCGTAACGGCAAACTGGAATGTCGTCTCGCTGAACGTTATGAAATTGCCGATCCGGCTTTCGAGTCCGTTGAGCGGCAGCACCAGCAGCAAGCCCAGCACGGCCCCGCACAACGAGAGCATCAGCGACTCGAGCAGAAACGAGATCAGGATGCCGCCGCGGGAAAACCCGAGCATCTGCAAGATGCCGATCTCCCGCGCCCGGCGGGCGACGGCGGTGTACATCGTGTTCATCGCCGCAAAGCAACTGCCGATAGCCATGATCGCCGCAACGAATATTCCCAACGCCCGCACCGGCGCCGCGGAGACCATCTGCTCCTCGTAATAAGCGCGTTCGGTCTTGGCTTCGAGGGCCAGCCGCTGATCGTCGGCGACACGGTTGGTCAACGCCTGCGCGGCAGCGTCGTCTGCAGCCCGCAGGAGAATGACGCTGCGGCTGCTGCCGCGGCCCAAGTCCGACGTGGCGAAGTTGCCGTCGGCCCAAATTTCACTGTTGAAGGCCGAGCGGCCCGCATCGAAGACGCCGACGACCTGCCAATCGCCGCGGCCGTAGGGAATCGCGTCGCCGATCGAGGTTCCCGCGCGGACGGCGTGCGCTCCCGAGCCGACGACCACCTCGCGCTTGCCGGGTTCGAACCAGCGGCCGCTGACCAGACGGACATCGTCGCGCAACTCGATTCCTATCGGCGACAGGCCGCGCACGGTGACGTTGCTCACCGACTGCGGGTCGCCTCGCAAGGCCAGGTTGGTTACCGAAACGACCTCGTGCGAGATCATCGGCTCGCCGTCGAGCTTTTCGATCCCCGGGAGAAATTTCACCACGTCGAACTTTTCCTTCGGCGCCATGCTGACCAACTCGGCCGTCGACCCCTGGCGCATGAGAATCAAATTCCGCGGATGGCCGGTGGCCGCCAGCGCACCGGTCACCCCGTCCACCAAAGCGCCGATGCCCATCAGCACGGCAACGGTCAGGCCGATGCCCAGCGCGGTCATGACCGTGGTCGCTTTGCGCACCATCAGGTTGCGCAGGTTGTAAGTCAGCGGGATGCTTGCCATCGCTTGTTCACCCGGTGTGCCGCAGGGCGTCCGTGATGCCGATCCGCACGGCCAGAACCGCCGGGACGAGAGCGCTGCCGAGCCCGATCGCCAAGGCCGCCGCCAGACAGACGGGCACGCCCCAAAGAGGCATCGTGAAGCCGGAGAAGAACGACACCATCACGTTGGCCATCGCCTGCGTCACGCCGAAGGCAAGGGCGGCGCCGAGAATCCCTCCGGCCAGCGCTATCAGCACGGCCTCGCCGAGAATCATCGCCAGCAGCGCCCCGGCGCGAAAGCCCAGCGTCTTCAAAACGCCGATCTCGCCGATGCGCTCGCGGACGGTCATGGCCACGGTATTCGCCGAGACCAGCATGATCGTGAATACGACCGCCCCGGCGATGCTCATCAGGAAGAGCTTGATGTTGCCGAGCTGCTCTACGAAAGAGAGCGCGAACGCCGCTTCGGTTTCCGTCTTGGTGGGCGAGGGCGCGTTGCGAAACATCTCATCGACTTCCCGCCCCACCCGCGCCGCGTCGTCCGTGCTGCGCAGCCGAATCGTAAACGTGCCGGCGTGGCCGTGTTCCCCTTCGGCTAACGCTTCCTCGAGATAATCCAGGTGGAAGAAGCTGTTGAAGTCGTCGGGACCTTCGAAAATCGCGCGGACGGTGAACTCCGGGTCGAACGGGTAAATGTCGCCCTTGATCGTGATCCGATCGCCGAGCTCGAGACCGACCCGCTCGGCAACCATGCTGCCGATGGCGATGCCCTGCCGGTCCCGCTTGAAGGCTTCGAGCTGTTCGGGCGGGACCTTGAATTCCCTGTAAATGTCGAAAACTTTCTCCGGCTCCGTGGCGAAACGCGGGAACATGTTTTCGGGGCGGTTGTCCTTGTACGTCCCGCCGAACCAATTCAAGACAATGACGTCTTCGACGCCGTCGATATCGGCGATGCGGCGGCCGTAATAGAGCGGCATCTGCTGGGTCAGCGAGACTTTGTGGCGCGTGACCAGACGCAGGGCTTGCGCATCGGTCGCCTGGCGGTGATAGAAGGCCGTGTAAAGCGACAACAGCACTCCCAAGAGGAAGAGCGAGACCGCCGCGCTGAGCACTGTGAGCAGGGTTCGGCGGCGGTTGCGAGTCAGATTTTTCAGGGTGAGGGAGATGAGTTTCAGCATCGCGCGCAACCGCCTGTTCCTTATCTTAGCCGACATCTCAGCCGACATCTCGGCCGACCGGGAATACGATATACTCCTGCTTGCATTCGGCGCGCTCGAGCGGCCGCGGGGGAGCATGTGAGCAGGGCATGGACGGAGTCGGCTGCGGCATGGATGGCGGGCTTGATTTTAGCCGCGGCGGTCGGCTGCTCCTCTGGGGAGTCCACGGCCGGCGGCGCGGCTTTCGTCGACGATGAGCGCATCGTGCGCGTCGAGGAAGACGAGCCGGGCGCATGGATCGCCTACGGGCGCACCTATTCCGAGCAGCGCTTCTCTCCTCTGACCCAAATCGACCGCGAGACGTTGCGCGATTTGGGCCTCGCCTGGACGAATCCCATTCCGATGCGCCATCGCCTGCAATCCACGCCGCTGGTCGTCGATGGGACGATGTACTACACCGACAGTTGGAGCGTCGTTTACGCCGTAGACGCCGCCACCGGCGAGGAGATCTGGACCTTCGATCCGCAGACGCGCCGCGAATACGCCCGCTGGTCGTGCTGCGCCGGCCCCATGAATCGGGGCGTCGCGGTCTACAGGGGCCGCGTCTATGCGGCGACCTTCGACGCCCGTCTGGTGGCGGTCGACGCGGCAACCGGCCGCAAGGTCTGGGACGTTGATACCGCCGACTACCCGTCGCGCCTCCCCTACACGATTTCGGGCGCGCCGCGGGCCGCTGCAGGCAAGATATACATCGGCAACAGCGGTTCCGAGTACGATCACCGCGGCTATCTCACGGCCTACGACGCCGAGACCGGAGAGAAAGTATGGCGCTTTTTCACGGTGCCGGGCGACCCCTCGCAGCCCTTCGAGCATCCCGAGATGGAGCTCGCCGCCAAGACCTGGAACGGCGAATGGTGGAAGCTCGGCGGCGGCGGCACGGTTTGGAACAGCATCGTCTACGACCCCGACTTCCATACGGTGTACATGGGCGTGGGCAACGGCTCCCCCTGGTCGCGGGAGATCCGCTCGCCGGGCGGCGGCGACAATCTCTTTCTCGCCTCGATCGTCGCCGTCGACGCGGACACGGGCAAGATGAAATGGCACTACCAGACGACGCCGGGCGACAACTGGGACTACACCGCCACGCAGGACATCGTATTGGCCGATATGGTCGTCGAAGGCCGCGAGCGCAAGGTCTTGCTGCAGGCGCCCAAGAACGGTTTTTTCTACGTGATCGACCGCGCTGCGGGCGAGTTGCTCCGCGCCCATCCCTACGGCGCCATGACCTGGGCCACGCACGTCGATATGAAGACGGGCCGGCCGGTCGAGAACCCGCAAGTCGTTTGGGAGAAGAAACCGCAGTGGATTCTGCCCGGCAACACCGGAGCGCACAACTGGGAAGCGATGTCGTTCGACCGGAGCAAGGGCGTGATGTACATCCCGACCCACGACATCCCCTACTTTTTCGCCCTGCCCGAAGAGTTCGTCAAGACCGGCCGCTACACGCCCCGCAAGTTTTCGATGAATCTCGGAGTGGCCAGAGGGAAGTACCGCCTCGAGCTGGCCGCCAAAGCGGGAGAACCGCCCGAGGCGAAGGGCATCCTCAAGGCGTTCGACCCGTTGACGGGAGAGACGCTCTGGGCGGCGGAGAATGCGACCTCGCGCGTCGGCGGCGTACTGGCCACGGCGGGCGGCGTGGTCTTCCAGGGCGACGGGACCGGGGCCGTCTCGGCGTACGACAGCGACACCGGCGAGCGGCTGTGGCGATTCGACTCCTACGGCTCGATTCAGGCCCCGCCGATGACCTACGAGATCGACGGCAAGCAGTACGTCGCGCTGGTCGCTTCGGCCCATTTCAACTACGAGAACTACGGCAAGATCATGGCCTTCGCCCTCGGCGGCGAGACGGAGATGCCGGAGCCCCCCAAGCGGAATCTCGACATCCCCGAGCAGCCGCCGTTGACGGCATCGCCGCAGCAGATCGCCCGCGGCGGCGAGCTCTACCACCGCTTCTGCAGCTCGTGCCACGGCTATCAGGCGCGGGGCTACCGCAATGCCGACCTGCGCACGATGGCCCCTGCGATCCACGACGCCTTCCAGGACATCGTGCGCGGCGGCCTGCTGAAAGAACTCGGCATGGACGACTTCACCGATCAAATCGACGAAGAGGAAACCGAGCTTATCCGCCAGTACATCGTTTCGCGGGCGAACATCGACAGAGCGGCGGCCGCGGAGTAAGCGCGCCGAATCTCGTTATCCGTTTTCCACTGTTATTTCCACTGTTAAGATAGAGGCCGTCATGATCCGCTGCTTCGCCGCTTTCGCGCTGCCGGCCGCATTCCTGGCGGCCGCGCCCTTGGCCTATGCTCACCACGCCTTCTCCGCCGAGTTCGACGCCAACGCGCCGATTCGGGTAGAGGGCAAGGTGGTCAAGGTCGATTGGATCAACCCCCATGCCTGGGTGCACGTCGAAATCGAGCAGGAGGACGGAAAGACCCTGGTTTGGGAACTCGAGGCGGGCACTCCCAACACCCTGATCCGCAGGGGCCTGACCAAAACGCTGCTGCTGCCAGGCGCCGAAGTGACGGTGCGCGGCTACCAGAGCAAAGACCGGCTTTGCGACCCGAGTTGCAAGGGCAGCGGGCGCGACATCACCTTTCCCGACGGACGCAGCCTGTTCATGGGCTCCTCCGGAACCGGCGCGCCGCCGGACGGCGCCGACCCGCGGGAACGCCGCGGGCGCCCGTAGCAGTCCACGATAGAGGCGCCGCCGGCTTCCGCGGCCGCTCCGCATCCTATTGCGGCATCCTATTGCGGCATCCTATTGCGGCCCCTTCTCCTGCTCTTCCTCTTCTTGCAGCAACTCCTGCGCGGCCTTGACCGCCTTCGCACCGCCGTACCAACTGGCCAGCCAGTCTTGCTCTCCCGCCCCGCCTTTCGCTTCCCGCACCCGCGCGCCGCGCAGCATCAGCGTCATGGCGCGGTTCCCCTCGTGGCAGGCGTATTCGAGCAGCGGGTCGTCGGTGGCCTTCATCTCGACGGCGACCGACCACGGCCTCTCGAACGATTCCGGGTCGTTCACCGTGTACTCGTAGAGCAGCGTGTCCGCGCCGGTCCGGGTGAAGCGCTCCTCGAGGACCATATTCGGACCCGAGCCGCGGAAGTTCGTGTGCTCGGTGAAGTTTTTGGTCGTCACGACCAGCGTATCCCCGTCCCAGAAGCCGCGGGAATCTCCCTTCCACAGGCGGATGTCCTGCGGCGCGTGCTCGCGGCCGTCCAGAGGAATGATGCGGTGGTCGTTAATCATCTCGTTGAGGATGGCGACGTGATCCTGGGTCTGGAAGATTTCCATGAAATTGTTGTAGGCGCCGGGATTCATCGGCGGCCCGGAGTTGAAGCCCATGATGCAGCGCTCCAGCGGGTTGCGGTCCTCCGGCCCGGCGGGCAGCCGGCCCCAGCGCTCGAAACGCTCGGCCGAGCGGCGCTCGGCGTCCGCGGTCAACGCGGGAACGCGGCCGTCCGGTGGATCGACGACGAGCGACGTGCGCAGCGTGCCGGTCATCTTTTCTCCCCGGTCCAGGAAAAACGCGTTGTAGCCGACGTCGACGTCGCCCTGATTCTGGGCCGCCTCGCGGTTCCTCTGCGCCCTGCGCGCCGCGCTCGCTGCGCGCGTCTTGCGCTCCCAAGCCTCCGCTTCCTCCGGCGTAAGGAACGCTTTGTCCTTGAATTCCGCCGGCCGCTCGAACGGCGTGATCGAGCGGAAATCCCAGGTTCCCTGCAAGTCGGGCGCGCCCCAGGACGTCCTCGGCGCCTCCTCGGCAAAAGCGGCGGCCGCTCCTGCGGCGGCGAGAACGGCCGCAAACACGATTCGATGATTCATGGCCTCGCTCCTTGTTGGCTCGACTCCGGTTTGGGCTGCGGCTGCTCAGGCGGCTTGTAGCCCCTGCGCAGATGGCCGTACACGGCGCCTTCGGCGAACGGCACGCACTTGAACTCCAGGATCTGCGCGTTCGGCTCCAGGCGGCGGTAGAGCGGCATGACGATCTTCCACGGACGGGAAAACACCTTCGGGTCGGTGATGAGGGCCTCGTAGAGCAGCGAGTTGGGGCCGGTCGCCGTGTAGCGCTCTTCGACCCGCAACTCCTCGCTGTGAAAATTGCCCGAGCTGTCGAACCAGGTGTCCGCCATCTGATCGCTGACGGCGACGATCAGCGTCTCGCCCTCCCAGCGGCCCAGGGAGTAGCCCATCCAGGAAGTCGCCGGCGCCTGGGACCCGGGGCGGTCCAGGCGGATGACTCGGCTCGTGCTGGCGAACTCGTAGGCCATGAGTATCTTCTTGGGGGTTTGAACGATCTGGAACGGGAAAGGCATGTAAGTAGCGCGCGGGATGCCGGGTATGTAGCACTTGACCGCGGGGTCGAGCTTCAGCCAGTTTTCCCGGTTTTCCGCGCGCTTCTTCCGGGCCCAGGGCAGGTACGGAATTTTCCCGCCCTCGACCACGCTCAGGCCGGCGGGGATGGCCCCGAGCGCCCCGAGCGCGTCCACAGGGCCGCGCCGCGCCGCGTGATTCTCGAGATCCCAATGCGCCGAGCCGAGCGCCTGCCAGATGCCGTTGAGATCGGGATTGCCGTCCGGCGTGCGCGGCGCCGCGTAAGGTTCCGCGGACTGCGCCGCGGCGCCCGCCGCGAGCAGCGCGGCGGCGAGTGCGGCTGCTGTCACGATCCTGTTCGGCATGGATGAAGCCCGCGCGCGACCGCGGCTGCTACAGAGTATATACGATGCGCCTGCCGGAGCGGCGCACGCTTCTATTCGTCGATGACCGCCACCGCGCGAGTCCAGCCGGCCGATGCGCCCTTGATTTTGGTCGGGAAGCAGATCACCTCGAATCCCGCCGGCGGCAGGGCGGCCAGATTGCCCAGCTTCTCGAGCTGACAATAGGCCCGCTCCATGCCGGCCTTGTGGCCTTCCCACACGATGGAGGGGTCTTTCGTCTGCAGCCGGCGCTGGATCGTGTGCGGAAACGGCGCGTCCAACGATCAAGCGTCGGCGACGACGACGCGCACGCCCCGCGCGGTGAGCCACAGCGTCGCCTCGCGTCCGAAGCCGCAGCCCTTGAACAGATAGTCGTCATGCCCGTAACGCTCGGCGGCGGCGGTGTTCGCCACGACGATGTTCAGCGGCTGCAGCGCATGGCCGATGCGCTCGAGCTCTTGCTCGATGTCGGCGGGCGTCACCACGTAGCCGTCCTCGAAATGTCGGAAATCGAGCCTGACTCCCGGCCGGCGGCGCCATTCGAGCGGGATCTCGTCGCTCGCAGCCGCCCGCTCTCCGCCGTCCATCGTCGGACGATAGCGCCGCGGCGCATCCATGTGCGTGCCGTTGTGCGTGGAGATGCGCACGTTTTCAACCGCCCAGCCCATGCCCTCGGGCAACTGCTCGGGCGCGAGTCCCGGGAACAGCGAACAGACCTCCCGCGCCGTTTCCCGGTCGCTGCGGCAAACGATTTGCGGCAGCATGGGGTCGGGGTCGGAGCGGATGCCGGCTTGCAGCGAAACGGAGAGATCGACGAATCGGCGCGGCATAAGGCGCTTGGGTATGGGCGGCCCGTCAGCGGGTGACGGTCAACGTCGTCTGCGCCGGGTCGGCCGTGTAGGGCGTGGTCGCTTCGTCGGAAAGAATCGACTCGGCCTGAATCGCGACCTCGTACTCGCCGGCGGCAACGCCGGCGGAGGCGGCGCAGCGCAGCTTGTAGTCGGCGGCATCCGCAACCAGCTCGGCCGGCTCGCATTCCACGCCGACGGGCAGGTTCTCGGCGCGCACTCTGACCGTCTGCCGGAATTCCGGATCGCGCCATATCGAGCCGCTCCACGCCTCCGACCCGCCGGGCGCGATCTTCAGCGCGGGCGCCGGCTTCAATCCATAGCCGTCTACGACTTCGAGCTCCAGCGGCGCCGAGTACACCGTGCGGGTTCTGCCGCCGGCGCGCACCTGAGCCGCCAGATTGAAATCCATCTTGCCCAGTCCGGTGCGCTCGTGCGGGAAGATCAGAAATTCGCCTTTCGCCGCCTTGCTCTTGTCCTTGTCCACGCGCAGCCGCAGCGACCCGGCGTTGCGGGGAACCTCGACGGGCTTGGCCAAGTTCGCATCGCCGCGCAGGTGGACGGCCCAGCGCGCGACGTGCTGCCTGCCGCCGCGCACCACGCGGATCGCGCGCGGTATCAAAAACTCGACCGCCGCCGGCTGTTCCGGAACGAGCTTGGCCGGCAGGTCGTACCCCAGCCAGGCCGCCGTGAGCGGGTCCCGGCCCTTGCCTGCCGCGGCGACCCGCAGGCCCGGCCCCTTGGCGCGGCGCTCGATCGCGCTGCCGTCCCCGCGGACGCCTCGCGCGCGGACAACGAGGTTCATCGCGCCGAGCCGCGCCCCGGGTTTCGCGCTCAAGGTCAGCGTCCCTCTGGCGAAACGCGGGCGGGCGCTGCCCAACCCCGACACAGGCGGGATATGCCCGCCCTCGACGGCGATGTCCGCGGGCGGATTCTCCAGGAACAGATCGATGGCGCCGTTGTAGCCCCGCCGCTCTACCGTCACGTTGACCAGCGCCGACCCGCGCGCCGGGATATTCACGAACGGAGCGTCGAGCGAAGCCAGGAAGTCCGCCCCTTGGCGGCGGGCGGTCAGCCGGTAGCCGTGCGCCGGCCCGCCGCGCTGCAGCAGGTCTTCGACCGCGACGGTCAACTCGTCGACGCCGGGCGGAACCTCAAGATTGATGAAGGGATAGCTCGCGGTCTGCCCCGTGGTGCTGATCACGTACGGGCTCGGGTCGCCCGCATACCGTCCGGCCGCGGCCAGAACCTCGCCGCCATGCGCTACCGTGAGCACTCCGTACAGTTCCGACCCCGGCAACTCGCCCGAACGCAATTCCAGAGACCAATTCTCGCCGGGCTCGACCGGCAACCGGTAATGGTCGACCTCGCCGGCCTGAAGAATGCGTCCGTTGACGACGGTCGCCTCGGGCAGCGCCGACTTGGCGGCGTCATCCTCGAACGTCTCGGGGGAATCGCCCACCAAAAAGCGCAGCCTTGCCGGCGAATGCGGAACAGGGATCCAGGTCTCCGCAGCCTTGACGTTCGCCAGATCGATCTCGGCCGCGGCCGGCCCCGCCAGATTGCCGCCGTAGAATTCGGCGCGGACGCTTTCGCCGCGCCGCCAGCCCAGGGGAAAGACGCCGTCCGCATAGGAGTACCGCGCAATCGTCAAACGGTAAAAGTCCGCCTGCTGCTCGCTGAATCTCTCGTCGTGAACCACGGCGAAGTAATCCCCGTCCGCCGGAAACTCGAACTCCAACCGCGAATCGACGCCCAGCCCGCGCGCGTCGGCGCTGCGCGCCAAGGCGCGTCCGCTCGAATCGAGCAATTCCAGACGGGGGTCGATAGCCGAGCCGATCCTGTGCGCCTCCACTTCGAGAACCAGCTTCTCGCCCTGCTCCGCGTGGAAGCGGAACAGGTCGCGCTCGGCGCCGCGCAGTCGGCCGTCGATCGTCACCGGCGTCTCGACCGCTTGCGCCGTCTCGGGGAAGTCGTTCGAGGGCGCCTGCTCCTCTTCGCCCGCCGCGGACTCGGCTTCCTCGGCATGCGGAAACTCCCCTACGGTAAAGAGCGCCACGTTCGAAATCCCGTCGGGCATCTCGACTCTCACCGGATAGGCGCCGAGCGGCGCGTCCGCGGCAATCTCGACCAGATAGGCAATGCTCTCGCCCGGCCCGCCGTCCGCCGCAGCCGCCGCGCTCAGCGGAGCGGCCCCGCCCGGAATAGCGCTGAGCAGCCGCGCTTCCGCGCCCAACCGCTCGCCCGTCAAGGTCAGCCGCGCGGCGGTTCCGCGCTGCGCTCCGCGCGGGCTCATGGTTTCGATGACCGGCTGCGCTCCCGCGCAAAACGCCAGAACCGCCGGCAGAACCATCAATCGCGGACAAAGCATGCTCATATCCCGGGAACCCGTCTGCGGTCAGTTTACAACGCGGGGGGAGCGCCAGGCCGTTGCGGTTAAAATTGTTCCTGAACATGGCAACGGCAAGGAAAACGGCAAGGAACAGCGCAGCGTCCGTCGACCCGTCGGTCTCCCGCGACCCCATCCCGCTCGACGCGCGGGACCTGGCCAACGTCTGCGTGCTCTGCAGCCACAACTGCGGCGTGCGCGTTGACGTGACCGGCGGCCGGATTACCGCCGTCAGGCCCGACGAATCGAGCCTGACCGAAGGCTATATCTGCAACAAGGGCGCAAGCATTCCGCTCACGATCGAGCACGCGCAGCGCCTCGAACATCCTCTCCGCCGCCGCGTCGACGGCTCGTTCGAGCGCGTCTCGTGGGAAACGGCGATCGCCGAGATCGCCGCCCAGTTCCGGCGCATCCGCGCCGAGCACGGCGGCAACGCAATCGGCCTGATCGGAGGAGGAGGCCAGGGCAATCACCTCGGCGGCGTCTACGGCCTCTCGCTCACCGCCGCTCTGGGCTCCAGGCGCTGGTACAGCTCCTACGCCCAGGAGAAATCCCAACACCACCTCCTCGATCAGTGGATGTTCGACGCGCCGCCTGCCGTGAGCTTTCAGCCCGACGAGGAAAACGCCCCCCTGCTGGTCACGATCGGCGTCAACCCGCGCGTTTCGAACCGCGGCTCCAAGCCCAATATCGTCTTCAACGACTTGCGCCGCGACCGCAACCGCAAGCTCATCGCCATCGACCCGCGCATCACGGAGACGACGGCGGGCGCCGACGTCCATCTGCGCCTGAAGCCCGCAACCGACGTTTTTCTGCTGCTGGCGATGGCCAAGACCTTGCTCGAAGAAAACCGCTTCGACCGGGCCTTTATCGCCGAAAGAACGGTCGGCTTCGACCGGCTGCAAGACGCGCTGGAAGCGGTCGACGTCGGCGAGATGGCCGGCCGCTGCGGCTTGCGCGAGGACGAAATCCGCGGCGCGGCCCGCGAGATCGCCGGCGCGGAAGCCGCTTCCATCATGTACGACCTGGCCGTTGAGCAGACCTGGTTCTCGACGTTGAATTCGTACCTGATCCGGCTCATTCTTGCGCTGACGGGCAACGTCTGCCGGCCCGGCGCCAACTTTTTCCGCGAAGGGTTCAGTCCGCCGGCGCGGTCGAGGAACAGATTCGCCGAGCCCGAGCGCTCGGTCGTTGCCGGCGTGCCTGCGATCCGCGCGCTGGGCAACTTCGCCATGACCTCGCCGAGCGTCGTCCCGGAAGAAATCCTCACCGGCGATCCGCGGCGGCTGCGCGCCGTCCTGGTGGACAACTCCAATCCCTGGCTGGCCTATGCCGATACGTCGCGCTGGCGGGAAGCGCGCCGGAAGCTCGAGCTGATGGTCGTCGTCGAAGTGGCCATGACCGAGACTGCGGCCGTAGCCGACTACGCGCTCCCCGCGCCGGTGGGCTACGAAAAGTGGGAGTGGGCCGGATTCGCCAAGGGCGGCTTCCCCAAGATCGGCACGCAGCTTCGCCCGCCCGTCGCGCCGCCGCCGGGCGAAGCCCTTCCCGAACCTGAAATTTACGCCAGGCTGGCCGAAGCCCTCGATCTTTTCGGCGAACCGCCGGCCGATCTGTACGCTCTGGCGCAGACCGCCCTCGAACCCGACGGCATCGCCCCCTATACTGAGCGCCTGGGCCGGGCGGCCAAAGAGCGCGCCGGACGCGCCGCCGGCCCGTGCTCCATCTTCTGGGCCTACCGCACCTTGGGGCCGCAATTGCCCGGCCCCGGCCCCGCCGCTCTGCTGCTGCGCTGCATCGACAACGGACGGCGGCGCCCCGCAGCCGTCGTCCGCGCGCTGGGCGACGAATGGAAAGACGCCGGCGCCGCGCGCCTCGGGCTGGAGATGTTCCGGCGCATGCTCGCCCATCCCGAAGGCGTCGTCATCGCCGTCGCCGACCGCGCCAAGAACTACGAGTCGAACGTCGGCTGGGAGGACAAGCGCGTGCGCCTGCTGCCCGCGCCGATGATCGCCGAAATCGAGCGGGCGCTCGCTTTCAAAGCCCCGTTGACGGAGGAATTTCCCTTGCTCCTCGCCGCCGGCCTGCGCACGCATTGGACGGCCAACGCCATTCACCGCGATCCGGCATGGCGCAAGGGCAAGGGGCCGCATTGTGCGCTGCACCTGCACCCCGACGACGCCAAGGCCATCGGGGTCGCCGACGGCGGCCGCGTGGCCCTGCGCACCAGGCGCGGCGCGCTGGAGTTGCCCGCGGCAATCGACCGCAGGACGCTGCCTGGCCACGTCTGGGCGCCGAACGGTTTCGGCGCGGTCTATCCCGACGCCAAGACCGGCGAGCTCGCGATGCAAGGCGTCAACCTCAACGAGATCACCGACGCCTTCGACCGCGATCCGATCAGCGGCTGCCCGCACCACAAGGCTGTGCCCTGCCGGGTCGAGGCTTGCGCGCCGGCGCTTGCTTCCGGATAGCTCCGCCCATTCAGTCATGACCCCGCAAGCGGACATCGAACGGGTCATCGAGGCGGCGCCGAGCGTGCACGGCGCAGGGCCGCTTGCGGGCCGCGCGCCGAAAGCCATTGTTCGGCATTGCCGGAAGATGGAACTCCGTCACACCGCGGAGACGGGATGCGGCGCGAGCACGCTGCTCTTCTCGCAGCTCAGCGAGGACCACACCGTATTCGCCGCCGCCGAAGACAACGACAGCTTGGCTAACGTCAAGGGTTCGTCTCTTCTGCGTCCCGGGGTCGTCACTTTCATTGAAGGCCCTACCCAAGCGACGCTGCCGAGGCACAGCTTCAAGCATCCTCTCGATTGCGTGCTGCTGGACGGCCCGCACGGCTACCCGTTTCCGGACTTGGAGTATTACTTCTTCTATCCCCATTTATCCGCGGGCGCGCTGCTGATAGTCGATGACATCCATATCCCGACGGTGCACAATCTGTTCAGGTTTCTGACGGCGGACGCCATGTTCGATTTGGAGGACACGGCCGGCTCGACGGCGATTTTCCGCCGCACGGACAGTCCGCTTTTTGACCCCTACGGCGATGGTTGGTGGCTGCAGCGGTTCAACCGCCGCGTCCTGCTGCGCTACGCTTGGCGGCAAAGGCTCAAGCAACTCCTGCCGCGGGAAGTCGAGTCGGGCTTGCGCCGCGTGCGCCGTCGTTTCCGCAACGGCCGGCGCGCGAAGGTATCCATCGGTTCGCCGCCGCGCGGGCAACGCGTCGGCCCGAGCGGAGCGGTAAGCGTGGTTGCCAAACTCCCCGAAGGCGGGCAGGTCTGGGTGTTCGTCCGCCGCAAGGATATGCCGGGCTGGTGGCCTCAGGGCGGAGGGCCGCTTGCGATCGAGAACGGGGGGGGCGTGGTCAACGTCCGTTATGGAGAGGACTGCGACGCGGGCTTCCCTTTCGAGATATGCGTCCTCGCGGTCCGAGACGAAATCGGCAAGACTTGGCTGCAGCAGACGAAACGTTCCGCGGCAACCGGCGAATTTCTTGCATCCGTCTCTCTCCCGCCGGCGGAGTTCGTCTTGGCGGAGAGCTATAGAACCGTTTATCGTCGGCTCTCCGGCTTACCGCCGCCCTGAGGTGAAAACCTTCTGGTGCAGTCAAGGACTCAACACCTAAATCGTTGCCATAAGGTAAGGTCACATATGATTGCAGTCTGAAAAACGTTGCATCGCCAGCCGCAGCTTGATTATCCTATCTATGTTTGGGAGTGAAAATGGAGGTACAGGCGAGAAATCACCGCTAACTGTGAAAACCGACTTTCCCGCTCTGATTAGGACCTGGATCGGAATATGCCACCGCGAATTTCAGAAGCCTGTTAGGATTCAATGCCATCAAATCCAGTTGAAACTCTTATCGACAAGCGATCTCGGCGCTGGTACCAGTTATTAAAACCTCCCCTGCCTCTATATCAAAATCCCGAAGAGTTACGGTTTCAACCGCCACTAGGGCGTTGGAATCTTTATATTGGTGGTGGTGGAAACAATGTTGACGGGCACATCAATGTTGACCTTTTTCCACTGCAGGGCGTAAGTATCGTCTGCAATGCCGAAGCACTTCCTTTCCGAAGCGACATCTTCCAACGAGTCGAATGTGATGCCGTTCTGGAACATACGAGTAATCCACATCAGGTCATCGTGGAAATCCGCCGTTGTCTGAAGCCTGGTGGATATGTCCACAGTGTAGTTCCTTTTTGTCATCCATTTTTGTCATCCATTCCACGAATATCCTCACGACTATTATCGCTTTAGTTTGGACGGTATTCGAGAACCCATGCGGCCACTTGATGTGGTTTCCTTGGGCTGGCGCACTGGCCCTACAGCTACCTTATTAGCTTTCTTTTTAGAATACGTCAAACTCTGGTTTTCCAGCGCTTTTATGAAACGTCTGGCATATGGAATCTGTGGGTGGATTTTGTTTCCACTACGATATCTAGACCATTTTCCATTACAAGAAAAGAAGGCTAAAAAATGGGAAATCATTGCTATGTATGGGCAAGAAAAAATTTATATGAAAAGGATTAAGAAGACTGATCTCCAGCCAACAACAAACTTGATGAAAAAAACCAATAGTAGTGCCAAGTGTGTCATTTAGCAGTAAGATAATTTGTGGATTGCTTGATCGTTCGCTTTTTTGTCAGTCTTGAGGACGGTGTCATGGTAAGTTTGAGGCGACTTCTTAGAGGCTTTCGCTACCAAACCCGACTGTCGCATGCTCCGACTTCCGCACTTGCCGAATACATTCTCAGCTTTTGCGCGGAGGCTTCCGCTGGCCTCGAATGTGCGAAGGCGCATATCGAGCGCTTGGCGCGCACCCTTGAAATCACCCCGACGGGCAGTGAAACGGACAGCGTGCTCGAAATGGGCGCCTACATGCAAATCACCCCGGCTCTGAAGAACGTCCTCGGCTACAACGAAGTTCGCGGCTGCTATCTCGGGCCGCTCGGCGAGACCGACGCCAAGACCGTGAACTCGACGGCGGGGGAATCGTTTTCCTGTTTCGTCGACCTCTTCAACGCCGAGCGCGACCGCTACCCCTATGCCGACGGCCGCTTTGCCGCCGTCGTTTGCTGCGAGTTGCTGGAGCATCTCGCGGAAGACCCCATGCACATGGCGGCGGAAATCAACCGCATCCTGCGGCCGGGCGGCCGCCTGGTGCTGAGCACGCCGAACATCTGCGCCCTGCGCTCCGTCGCGGCAGTCCTGCGCGGCGGCCATCCGGGATTGTATTCTCAATACACGGCCCGCAAGGGCGGCAATACGGTAGAGCCGCGGCAGGCCCGCGAATACGCGCCCGAGGAAGTGCGCAAGCTGTTCGAGGCTGCGGGGTTCGTTGTCGAGCGGCTGGAAACCGGCCCCTACGGCTTCGAGATCGGCGAAGACCACGGCGCGGCCCGAGAGCTCTTGCTTCGGGAAGGCTTCTCGACGCAACTCCGCGATGCCTGCATCCACGCCGTCGGCAAGAAAACCGGGCCCGTGACGCAGCGCTACCCCGATTGGCTGTACGCCTGAAACAAGCGGCGCTGCGTTAGAATGAGAGAGTCGCATTCGCAACTCGGTTGAATAGAGCTTTCGGCCGCGGACCGGAAGACTGGGGTTCGCATTCTACCCAGCGCGCCCTGTTTCCCGGGCTGAAACCCGTGTTTCCATGGAAAAAATCGCCGTTCTCGATTCCGGAGGGCAATACTGCCACCTGATCGCGCGCAAGGTCCGCGAGCTCGGCGTTTACGCGGAGATTCTGCCCGTAGGCGCAGCCCTTTCCACGCTGGAACAATGCAAAGGCGTCGTTCTTTCCGGCGGGCCGGCGAGCGTGTTCGCGGCCGAGAGCCCGCAGCCCGTCGGCGGGCTTTTCCAACTCGACAAGCCGATGCTGGGCATCTGCTACGGACACCAACTGATGGCGCGCTACCTCGGCGGGACGGTCGAGAGAGGCGCGGCCCATGAGTTCGGCAGCGCCGATTTGCGCATTCGCAAGCAGGCCGGCCTGTTCGCCGGTCTGGCCGACCGGCAACGCGTCTGGATGAGCCACGGCGACCACGTCTCGGAACTCCCTCCGGGCTTCGCCGCGCTCGCCGATACGCGCCAATGCGGCATCGCGGCGATGGCCCATCTCGAGCGCCGCCTCTACGGCATCCAATTCCATCCCGAAGTCGCGCATACGCCGAACGGCTCGCGCATGCTGCGCAATTTCCTCGAAAAAGTCTGCGGCTGCCGCATGGACTGGCGGCCGCGCGACCGCGTCGAGCAACTCAAGCGCTCGACCCGCGAACAAGCCAACGGCCGGCGGGTGCTGTTTTTCCTGAGCGGCGGCGTCGATTCCATGGTCGCCTACACCTTGACCGTGCAGGCCGTCGGGCCGGAGCAGGCGGAGGCCGTCTACGTCGATACCGGCTTCATGCGTTCCGGCGAGACCGAAGAAATCGAAGCGGCGTTCCACTCCATGAATCTGGGCAAATTGCAGGTCGTCGAAGCGTCGAAAATGTTTCTCGACAGGCTGCAAGGCGTCATCGACCCGGAAGAAAAACGAGCGATCATCGGCAAGGCGTTCGTCGACTTGCAAGACGAAATCCTCTCCGGCGGGCGCTTCCGCGGCCACGATTGGATGCTCGGTCAAGGCACGATTTATCCCGACACGATCGAATCCGGCGGGACGCAATCCGCGGCGGTCATCAAAACGCACCACAACCGCGTCGAACGCATCCAGGAACTCATCGACGAAGGACGGGTGCTCGAACCGTTGGCCGAGTTCTACAAGGACGAAGTCCGCGAATTGGGCCGCGCCCTGGGCCTCGCGCCCCGGCTTCTCGAGCGCCATCCTTTCCCCGGACCGGGTTTGGCCATCCGCTGCATCTGCAACGACGCCGCGGCGCGGCCCGAAGCGGACGCCGAGATCGCCGCTGTTGCCGAGCGGAGGGGTTACCGTTCGTTCCTGTTGCCGCTGCGCAGCGTGGGCGTGCAAGGCGACAGCCGCAGCTACGCCAAGTTGACGGTGCTCCACGGCGGGCCGCTCGATTACGCCAAGCTGCTGCCGGCCGCAACCGCGATCACCAACGCATTCCGCCGCACCAACCGCATCGTCGCGGCCTTGGCGCCGGAACGCCTGGCCATCGAGGATTGGAGAATCGAGCGGGCGGCGCTGAACGCCGGGCGCGTCCGCCTGCTGCAAACGGCCGACCGCATGGTCACCGAGTTCCTCT
Organism: Bryobacterales bacterium; assembly: GCA_965214655.1. GTDB lineage: Bacteria > Acidobacteriota > Terriglobia > Bryobacterales > UBA6623 > CATQHP01. The sequence continues at coordinate 350,194 of OZ243965.1, forward strand.
ACCGCGAAGGGCTGTACTCCGAGGTCTGGCAATGTCCGGTGGTGCTGCTGCCGTTCACCTGCAACGGCGGCGAAACGATCGCGCTGCGTCCGATAACCTCCGTCGACGGCATGACCGCCGCCGTGGCCAAGCTTCCGCCCGAGGCGCTGCTCGCGCTGGCGCGGCGCCTGTGCGCGGTCGACGGCATCGACGCGGTCGTTTACGACGTTTCGCACAAACCGCCGTCGACCATCGAGTGGGAGTAACCCGCGATTATTCCGGGAAGAAGGGAATCAGCCGCCGGATCTCCTCCTCGCCGGGCTGAACGCCGTACTCCGTGATCTCGAATGCCTCCGCGTTCTTGATCGAGTCGGCGGCGGCGCCGTAGCGCTTGCGCGCCGCCTCACGCCAGGCGTCCGCGATGGCGAAGCTGCGCCGGGATTTCAACCAGGCGAGCCGCTCGCTGGGGCTTTTGGGTATCTGGTCGAGAATGCCGGCGTGCCAGGGCAGCCATTCGTAAAACTGCGAGACATGGGAGTCGAGCGCGCGGTATTTCTTCTCGATCACGTCGTCGATGGAGACGACGATGTCGGGGCGGAATGCCTGCGGCTGCGTGAAGCGGTCGGAGAAATAGAGGAACAGCGGGTTCTTGCGCAGCGCCGGGGTATCCGAGACGAGGTTCGGCACCGTGACCATGTAGGCCGCGTCCTGCACCAGCACGCCGGTATAGCGGTGGTCGGGATGGTAGTCGTTCGGACGGGGCGAGATCACGACGTCGGCTTGCCACTCGCGGATCTTGCGGATGATCTGAACCCGCACGTCCAGGCTGGGCACGAGCTCGCCGTCGTGGTTGTCAAGCACCTCGTAGTCGATGCCGAGCCGGCGGCCCGACTCCTCGGCCTCGGCCCGCCGGCGCGCGGCGAGAACGCCCCCGCCTTCGGATTGATGGCCCGCGTCGCCGTTGGTGACGGAGACGAATTTGACCTTATGGCCGGCCTCGGCGTACTTGGCGGCGAGGCCGCCCGCCTTGATGTCGCAGTCGTCGGGGTGCGCGCCGAGTGCGATCACGCGGATTTCGGCGGCGGATGGGAGTGTCGCAGCAAATGTCATGGCGAGGATTACCGGGATTTGTGTGAAGCGCATGTGCATCTCCTGATTCGGTCAAGACGCGCCGCTGAAGAACGGCCATTCCCGCTGCCGCCTGGCGGCAACCAGATAGACGAGGACGCCGAGCAACAAGGTCCCTACGCCGAACAGGATGAACCAGACGCCGAGCGAGAGGAATACATAACTATAGCCGACCAGCGAAACGACGGCGGGCAAGGGGTAGGCCCACATGCCGTAAGGGCGGCGGATGTCCGCGCGGCGCGCGCGGATCAGGAACAGCGCGACCGTGTGCCCCAGGAACTGGATGAGGATGCGGGCGGCCATGAGCGCCTTGATCACGTTGTCGAGGCTGAAGAAGCCGGCGATGACGGCGCCCGTTCCGATCAGCAGCAGCGAGCGGTGGGGGAACTCTTTGGCGGGATGCAGCACGCCGAGCTGACGGAAGAAGACGCCGTCGCGGGCGGCGGCGTAGGGTACGCGGGAGTACCCCAGCAACAGCGCGAAAATCGAGGCGAAGGCGGTGACCACGATGAGGCCGGCCAACAGCTTGGCTGCCCCGGGGCCGTAGATGCGCTCGATGAACGCGGCCCCGAGAAACTGCGACTCCATCGCCTCGCGCCAGGGCACGACGCCGATGAAGCTGAGCGAGATGGCGATGTCGATCGCCGCCACGGCGAGAACCGAGTAGATCACGGCGCGCGGGATCGTGCGGCCGGGGTCGCGCACTTCCCCGCCCAGATAGCAGACCTGGTAATAGCCGAGAAAAAGGTAGAGCACCTCGGCCGAACCCTCGCCCAGCCCCTGCAGGAACTGCAGGTCGAAGCGGAACGCGCCCGGCGGAAAGTCGAAAGCCCGCGCGGGGTCGAAGTGCAGGATGCCGCTTACGATCACCCAGCCGGTGGTGAGCAGCATGACGCACCACAACCAGAACATCAGCCGCGCGATGTCGTCGATGCGGCGGTAGAGGGCGAAGATGAGCGCTGCGCCGATGCCCGCGGCGGTCAGCTTGCTTGCGAAATCGGTCATCTGCGGAAGAAAAACCCGCAGGTACTGCACCAGACCGATGGTTCCGCTGGCGATTTCCAGAGGGCCGGCGAAGAGGATTTGCCAAACAAAGAGAAAGGCGAGCATGCGCCCCCAGGTCCGCGGCCCGAATCCCTCGCGCAGAAAGACGTAGGTGCCGCCGGCGGCGGGCCGCGCCGCGCCGAGCTCGGCCACGACCATGCCGTCGGCAAGCGCGATGACCGTGCCGACGATCCAGGCCAGATAGGCTTGCGGGCCGGCCAAGGTCTTCAAGATCAGCGCGATGGCGATGAAAGGGCCGATCCCGACCATGTTCGACATGTTGATGGTCGTGGCGTTCAGCAGCCCCAGCCGTCTTTGCAGTTCGGTCACGTTGCCGGCAATGTCTCGATGCAGCGTATCACGATGGGCGGTTCTTTCCAATCGCTGCGGGGAAAAGGTTTCGTTGGACACGCGGAGTGTCTCGGCTTAGGGAAAGTCTGAACAAGGCAGTTTTTGGCGTGTTGGCTGGTTGATGCTGCCCGTGAAGAGCGGATATTGCTTGGTTTCCAGCGAATTTGGCGGCGAGTTCCACCGATTTTGACCGCACAGCACCGCTTGTTGACCCCATGGCGGCGGTGGCGACCCCGCTGCTGCGGCTTGGCGCCCCTGGGGACGCACTGCTGCTGTGTTGTGGCGCTCAAGCCGTCGCGTAGCGCCGCCTTGCGCCGCTCCGCCCGCGCCTCCGCGCTGTCTGCCGTCAAGCGCCGCCGCTGCCCAGACTTCAGCGCCACTTGCCACTGCGCCCGCCTTACGCCCCCGCTGCTCCGCGCGCTTCGCCACCCCCTGATAGCCCGCATCCCCGCACACCATCTTCTCCCCGCCGTGCAGCAATTCATGCGCTTGGGTCACATCCGCCACGTTCGCCGCCGTCGCCGCCACGCTATGCGCCGGCCCCGTCTCCGCATCCACCCCGATGTGCGCCTTCAGGCCGAAAGGCCATTGGTTCCCCTTCTTCATCTGCTGCATCTGCCGGTCTCGACTCCGCCTCTTGTTCTTCGTCGAACTCGGCGCCGCGATGATCGTCGCATCCAGAATCGTCCCTTCCCGCAACCCCTGCTCCGCCAAGTGCGCGCTGGTCCCCGCCATCAGCCCCCCGCCCAACTCGTGCTTCGCCAACAAGTGACGAAAGTTCAAGCCCCCTGCCCTCCGCTACTTATTCAGACTTTCCCTGATATGGCGGTCAGGACATGGCTTTCAATCGTGTTTTGTGATGAAAATTACATAATTCCCCAAGAGTTACTTGACGCCAATTCGATATACTTCTTTGACTGCTCCAATCAGGACGATTGTTACACCGACTGTGATGAGAACGAGGGGTAATGCTGACAAAAACAATTCGCTGGCGCATGATCCTGCGGGGCGGGTTCCTGCACGACCAGCCAATCAGTATCTTTGAACATAAGGAACCAGTGCGTTTGACACTCCTTGAACATTTGGTATACAGAGCAATTTATTTTGCCGTTTTCGCGTTGACCCTGCTTGCTGTCTGGTGGCTGAGGTTCTCTTAGCTTTCCGTCCGGCTCAAACAACGGCCTTCAGCAACAGCTCCGGGGCTGTTTTGCATGGCGCCCTTGCAGCCTCCGTTTCTGACAAGCTGGGGAACCTCTGATAAGCCACTGATATATGGGGCTTTATCCTATAATTGGGCAGTCCGGGCAACAGCTCGGGGAGGAGAGCATGAGTAATTCCAGGATACGCCAAAGCGCTTTGGCCGAAGCGGGGTTCGAGCCCCGCCGCAAAGCGACCCGCCGCGAGCGCTTTCGGCAACAGATGGATCAACTCGTGCCCTGGCAGCGACTTTGCGCCCTGATCGAGCCTTTTACCCGCAGCGCCGAGGGGCGGGGCGACCGGCCGTGGGAGTGGAGCGCATGCTGCGCATTCACTTTCTGCAGCCTTAGTCCAACCTCTCCGACCTTGGGGTGAAGGAAGCTCTGTACTATTCTCGCGCCATACGCCGGTTTTGTGGGCATCGACTTGGGGCGGGAGCGGGCCCCGGACAAGACCGCGGTGTGCAAGTTTCGTCCTCTGCTGGAGAAGCATCGCTTGGGGGCAGCGATTTTCCGGGCGGTGGGCAAGCAGTGGCGCTTCGGCATGAAAGCGCCCATTGGGGTGAACGCCGAGACGAAACGGATCCACTCGCCGGCGGCGACGGCGGCGAACGTGCATGATTCGCGGGTGCTGGGCGAGTTGTTGCACGGCAACAAAAGGCAGGTATGGGGTGACTCGGCCTACCAGGGACAGGGCAAGACGATCCGCCGGAAGGCGCCACAGGCTCGCGGCTGCACGCAGCAAAGAGGGAGGCGGCAGGCCCCGTTGAGCGCCGCGCAACGCAAGCGCAACCGAGTCCAAGCGAAGGTGCGCTGCAAAGTCGAGCGCCCCTTTCAGGTGATGAAGCGGGTCTTCGGCTTCAGCAAGGCGCGCTATCGGGGCTTGGCCAAGAACACTCACCGGGCGCATGTGAGCTGCGCTTTGGTGAATCTATTCCTGGCAGGAAGTATTTGTTGGGGTGGCCGGGGCGTAGTGCGTCCCGAAGGAGAAGAGCGCCCCCGATAAGCCCTGCGCAGCCTGAAAACGGCCTGTTGCCGAGGCTGGAAGCGGCCTTTCTGCTTGCCTCATGTGTAAAGATTGGCCTCCTCGACCCGAACGGTCTACGGCTTGCCCATTGTTCAGACTTCCCCTAGAATAGGCAAGTAGGCTAAGGAGGCCGCTCCATGATTCGTTTCGCCTTGATTTTTGCGCTCGCAGCGCTGCCCGTATTTTCCGCCGCCGCTCCCAAAACGATCGCGGAGGGGGAGGTGACGTTCAACGAGCACATCGCGCCGATCGTCTTCAACAATTGCGCGTCCTGTCACCGCCCCGGACAGGCGGGGCCCTTTTCGTTGTTGAGCTACGGCGACGTGGCCAAACGCGCGCAGTTGATCCGCGCCGTGACCCGCTCGCGCTACATGCCGCCTTGGCACGCCGCGCCGAATTACGGCAATTTCGCCGACGAGAGACGCCTGACCGACGACGAAATCGCGCTGATCGGCAAATGGGTCGATGAGGGCATGCCGCAAGGGGACGCCGCAAAGCTGCCCGCGCTGCCCGAGTTTCCCGAAGGCTGGCAACTCGGCGAACCCGACCTGGTCGTTGCAATGGAACAGCCCTACCGCGTTCCCGCCGACGGCGCCGACATCTACCGCAACTTCGTCGCCGCGATCGACGCCAAGGAACAGAAATGGGTGCGGGCCATCGAGTTCCGGCCGGGAGCCCGCAGCGTCATGCACCACAGCCTGTTCAAGGCCGACACCAGCGGAAAAGCCCGCAAGATCGACGCCCGCGACGAAGAACCCGGCTACAGCGGCATGGACGCGGGCATCCGGGGCCTTGTCAATCTCGGCGGATGGGCCGTAGGCGGCAATGCGCGGATCTTTCCGGCGGAATCGCCGAAGCGGTTGCCGCCCAACGCGGACTTCATCTTTCAGTCCCATTTCCACCCCTCCGGCAAAGTCGAAACCGAGGTCTCGGCCGCGGGTCTGTACTTCGCCGACAAGCCGGCGACCCGCACGAGCATCGGTTTTCAAATACCGCCGATTTACGGCAAGGGCGCAAACATCGATATCCCGGCCGGCGAGTCGAACTTTACGATCCGCGAGCAGTTTACGCTGCCCGCCGCCATCGAGATCTATACGGTCACCCCGCATGCCCACTACATCGGCAAATCGTTCAAGGGTTGGGCCGTGCTGCCCGACGGCGAAGAGGTTCCGCTCATCCACGTCCCCGATTGGGACTTCGCTTGGCAGGACAGCTACACTTACGCCGAGCCCGTCAGGCTTCCGGCCGGAACGACGATGCATGCCGAAATCGTTTACGACAATTCGGCCGAAAACCCGCACAACCCCCGCAACCCGCCGCAGCGGGTAACTTGGGGCCTCTCGTCGTTCGACGAGATGGGATCGCTCATCTTCACCGGCCTGCCCGTGCGCGAGGAAGACACCCGGGCAATCCGCACGGAATTCAGGAAGCTGCAGCGCAGACATGTTGCGCAAGCGGCCGAGCAGTCCAAAAACCGCAAGCAGACCGTGCGCCGTTCGGGGACGGGCGGCGAATAGCGGGCTTCGCGCGATCGACTCGACGCCTGAGATGCAAACGCAGCGGAGCAGGCTGCGCACAAGGCGGCAGTTCTGGAGCCTGGGCGCGGCGCTCTACGGCTGCGCCCAAGCCGAGAAGCAGTCTTTCGAACCGCTCAACCGCTTCCCGCGGATGGTCCAGGAGTGGTTCGTCGCGCGGCTCCGCGAAGCCGAGCGCCGGCGCCTTGCCGCCTTCGACGCGATCGGAACCGCAGCGGAAGCCGAGGCCCACGTTCGCTCCGTGCGCCGGCGCATCGTCGCGTGTTTCGGGCCGTTCCCCGCGAAAACGCCGCTCAATGCCAGGATCACGGGCGGTTTCGAGCGCGGCGCCTACCGCGTCGAGAACGTCGTTTTCGAAAGCCGTCCCGATTTCCTGGTCTCCGCCAACCTCTACCTGCCCAAGGGCCTCGACCGCGCCGCTCCCGGAGTCGTGGGAACCTGCGGTCACTCCGCAAACGGCAAAGCCGCGGAACCCTACCAGTCCTTCGCGCAAGGGCTCGCGCGTCAGGGCTACGTCGTTCTTCTCTACGACCCCATCGGCCAGGGCGAGCGCCTGCAGTATGTCGATGCGCAATTCAAGGGACTGCTCGGAGCGGGCACGCGAGAGCATCTGCAAGCCGGCAATCAACAGTTTCTGGTTGACGAATTCATTGGATCGTGGCGCGCCTGGGACGGCATCCGCGCGCTCGACTATCTGCTCGCCCGCGGCGAGGTCGACCCGACCCGCATCGGCGTCACCGGGAACTCGGGCGGCGGCACAATGACCACTTGGCTGTGCGCTCTGGACCAACGTTGGAGCATGGCCGCGCCGTCGTGCTTCGTAACGACTTTCCGCAGAAACCTGGAAAACGAGCTCCCGGTCGATACCGAACAGTGCCCTCCGCGAGCCATCGCCAACGGACTCGATCACGAAGACTTCATCGCCGCGATGGCGCCGAAGCCGGTAATGATTTTGGCCAAGGAAAAGGACTATTTCGACGTCCGCGGCACGGAGGAAGCATACGGCAGGCTCAAGCGCCTCTGGCGGCTGCTCGGCGCCGAAGAGAATCTGGCGCTGTTCATCGGCCCGACGTATCACGGCTTCTCGCAAGAAAACCGCGAAGCGATGTACGGCTGGTTCAACGGAGCAACGGGGCTTTCCGCAAATTCCCGAGAGCCGGAGTTGACGATCGAAGCCGACGAAACTCTGTTCTGCGCGCCGCACGGCCAGGTCGCCTCGCTGGGATCCAAACCCATTTTCGAGTTCACCGCCGAGAAAGCCGCAACTCTCGCTTCCGCTCGGCCCGAGATTTCCGGCCGGCGCCTGCGCGCATCCATCCGTCAAAAGCTTCGTCTTCCGGAACGCAGCGGCGCTCCCTACGCGCGGACCCTTCGTCCGCGGGACAAGCGCGGCTATCCCAAAGCGTACGCCGCCTGCTACGCCGTGGAAACCGAGCCGGGCATGCAAGCGCTGGTTTACAGACTTTCCGGCGAGCGGCTCTTGTCTCGGCCTCCGCGTGGAAAAAGACGCGCCGTGCTCTATCTCTCGCACCATTCGGCCGACCGGGAAATGCGCGCTGAGCCGCTGGTCCGCGAGTTGCTCGACGCCGAGCCCGCAGCGGCGTTTTTTGCCTGCGACGTGCGGGGCGTAGGCGAATCCCGGCCCGACACGACGAGGCCCGACAGTTTCTTGACGCCATACGGCAGCGACTACTTCTATGCCGTTCACTCGCTCATGCTCGATCGACCCTACGTCGGGGGAAAAACCCATGACGCGCTGGCGGTCATCGACTGGCTCGAGAAATACGGCCACGGGGAAATTCATCTCGCCGCCGCCGGATGGGGAACGCTTCCCGCGCTGTTCGCCGGCGTTCTTTCCCCGGCGGTTCACCAGCTGACGCTGAAAGGAGCGCCGGATTCTTACCGGCAAATCGGCGCAACGAAACTCTACAATTGGCCGCTGTCGAGTTTCGTGCCGGGCGTTCTCGCATCCTTCGACCTGTCCGATATCCGCCGCGAGCTCGGATCGAAGCTTGGCGAAGCATAGCAGTCCGCGGCGGAGACTACACTTGATAGCGACGCCACGGCCCCCGGCGCATTTGCTCTACGTGCATCTTGAGATGCGCGACGTAATCCGGCACGCGGTAGGCCAGCGTCCACGGGCCCGGGTCGCCGCGTTGCCCGCAGACAAGATCGGCTTGGTCTGCGCGAATCTGCAGGCAAACGGCCAGCAGATGCAGGTTGATTCCCTCCCAGAAGCGGATAATTCCTTGCCAATCGCGCAATTGATAGCCGTTCAAATCGACCCATTCCTCCTGCGCGTACAAAAGATTGAAGTCCGTCTCGCCCGCCAAGGCGCGAATGAACCGCTGATGATTCACTGAGGCGGAATCGATCATGTGCCCGACGATCTGCTTGCGCGACCAGCCGCCGTCGGCCCGCGGCCGCGCCGCCTGCTCGTCCGAGATCGCGTTCCACTCGGCCGGCAGGCTTGCGATTAAATCCTCCAACTCCCCAACGGCGGATCGGATCTCTTCGAAACCCACGGATTGCAGCCCTCCCCGCACTATCATCGCATCAACCCGCTGCCGGGCCGCGGGCGCATTCAAGGCGCCGGTTTCACGATTTGCGTGCGGCGTTCGACGCCGCGCGATTTTTTCTTCCCCTCGTTTTCCGACTCTTGTTCTTCGGCCCGGCCGCCGCGCTTGGGGCCGCCCTTGGCCGGCGGCTGCAGGCTCACTTTTTCAGCGCTTTCCGCCGCGGGCCGATAGCGCTTTTTCTCCGGCGCCGGCGGAACGAAATAGCCCGACCGCGACAACACCGCGGCTCCCGCCGGCGCCGCCTCCACGCGGACGCGCCGGAAGCCGTCGCGCGGAGCTTCCTCGTCCTCGGGCGGGTAATAGCCGATCAGGTACTGCGTGCGCAGATTGCGCAGGATTTCGTCGAACGCTTCGTCGAGGTTTTCTGCGCCGTACTGGATGAACGCCTGGCCCCCGGTGTTCCGCGCGAAGGTCTTGAGCACGTTCTCGCCGCCGGTGTTGCGCCCCGCGTCGCTGCGAATCGGAACCACGATAATCGGATAGATCACGGCGTCGGCATCGTGGGCGGCTCTGAGCCCGTCGGCGAAGGAAATACGGCTGGTGGTGTCGCCGCCGTCCGTGATGACGATGATGACGCGCCGCCCGCCGCGGCGCGCCAGATCCTCGGAGAGCAGCAGTATCCCGTCGTATACCGACGTGCCGGTCTCCGGCTGCACGCCGCTGAGGGCCTTGGTCAATTGCCCCTGCTTGCGCGTATAAGCAGAAAGCGCCTCAACGTAGTCGGAAAACTTGTAGACCGCGGCTCGATCGTCGGGGTGCGACCCGGCGCCCAACAGGTTTCTCAGAAACCGCGCCGCGGCCTCGCGCTCGAACTTGAGCTCGACCGCCGTGCTCAGGCTCGCGTCCACCATCAAGGCGACGGACAGCGGGCGGTTCGTGCGTTTTTCGAACACGGCGATCTCGCGGGGCTCGCCGCCGTCCGTAACGCGGAAGTCTTCCTTCGTCAAATCCGCAAGCGGCGCGCCGCGCTCGTCTTTCACCGTGACCAGCAGATTCACCAAGCGGACATCGGCGGTGAATACAGCCTCCTGCGGCTCCTGGCCGAAGGCGGCCGCGGCCGCCGGCAAGAACGCCGCCAGGATCAACAAGCCGCTCACGACGCCGCGGCGGCTCCGGTCGACCGCGGAATATCGTCGTCCCAGCGGCCTTCGACCCAGACCTCGCCGTCCTCGAAATACTCTTTCTTCCAAACGGGGACCCGTTTCTTGATCGTGTCGATCGCTTCGCGGCTTGCCGCATAAGCGGCCCGCCGATGCGCCGCCGCGACAACGACCGCGACGCTGACCTCGCGGATGGCCAGCCGCCCCACGCGATGGACAATCGCGATACGCCGCGCGTCGAACCGCTCCAGCACGGCGCGCCCAATCTGCTCGATCGCGTTCAGCGCAAGGGGCGCGTAGCATTCGTAATCGAGATAGCGGGTCTTGCGGCCCTGCGAATTGTCGCGGACCACGCCCTCGAAGGTGACCAATGCGCCGTCCTCATCGCTCTGAATGCGGCGGCGCAACGCGGAACTGTCGATCGGATCGGCGGTGACGGCGAAGTAGTCCCCGGCGGACTCGCGGACGAGCGGCAGCGCCGCCCCCCCGCTTACGGGCGGCATCAGCGCAACCTCGTCGCCGTCCTCGAGGCCGGCGTCCGGCGCCGAGAATTCCCCATTCCGCGCCATCGCGATGCTGTCGGCCATTGCGCCCAGTCTCGGAAACTGAGACGCATAATGCCGGAACACCGTTTCAACGCGCGAGCCGGCGGGCAACTCGATCGTCTCTTCGGAGCATCCGACGACATCTTTGAGCTGTCCGAAAAAGAGTGCTCGAATGCGCATCCGCAATCGCTCCCCAAGCGGCCGAAAGAGGCCGGCGCAATGCTCAACGAGGCGCCCCGGAGACGAACCCTTGGAAAAGAGATGCGCCCCCGCTACTGCCGAATGCCCGCCAAGTCTTGCAGCAAACGCCAGTTCTCCAGGCGGTCCTGCTGCGCGGCCAGCATGTCGGACGACGGCTTGCCTTCCCGGTCGAAGTGCTTGGCGAAGCGTCCTTCGGTCTTGGCGAAGTAGCAGAAGTTGATCTCTTCCTTCGTTTTCGGATGGACGTACCAATCGGCTTTGACGTTCGGGTTGCCGATCAGGCTGAGGCGTTCGCGGAAGCGCTCGCCCTTGCGCGGATCGTAGATGAACACCGGGAAGGTGCGCGAGTCGGCGGCGAGCTTGGCCTGATGGTAGGCCATGTCGTCGGCCACGCCGTGCTCGGGCTGGCACGTCGTGAAGACGTTGACGATCGCCGGACCGGGGTACTCGTTCGCCTCCATGATCGCCTTGTAGAAGTGGTTGGTGTGCGCGCAGGTCGTCTGGGCGACATAGACGTCCTTGTGCATCATGCAGATATTGGCGATCTCCTTGCGGTTCTCGGTCTTGCCGTGGATGTCTTTGCCGTGCGTGGCCATCTTGGCGTTCTGGCCCATATAGGAACCGGTCGACGCCTGGCCGCCGGTATTGGAGTAAACCTGCGTGTCGAGCACGAGAACCTTGATATCCATGCCCGAAGCCAACATCCGCGAGAGCGACTGGAAGCCGATGTCGAGCATCGCGCCGTCGCCGCCGATCACCCACAGGCGCTTGTCGCTCCAACCGTTCTGATCCCACTTGGCGCGCACGCCCATGGCGTCCGCCGGCGCGTTCTCGAAGAGCGAGTTCGTCCAGGGGACGAGGTACGGGTTGTAAGGATAGGTCGAGGTGTAGACCGTGTTGCAGCCCGTAGCGGCAACGATGCCGACGTTTTCCTTGCCGTAAACGAAGCCGGTCGCGGCCAGCATCATGCGCAGCGCCGTCGCTTCGCCGCAGCCCATGCACGAACCCGCGCCGCCGACGTAAAGCAGGGAGTCGTCGGACAACATCATGTCGGCCAACGCTCTTTCGTTGATAAACTTTTTGGGCGTGTTCGGCGCTTGGCGGAAGAAGTGGAAGGCGCCCTGATACCACTCCATGTTTTCGCTGTTCTTGACGATCATCTTCAGCGCGTCGTGGTCGCCGCAGGCGTCGACGCATTCGGCGCAGCCCTTGCATTTGGTGGGGTCGATGAAGATGCCGAACTTGCCGCCGCCGAGGCCCTTCCGCTCGCGGACCTTCCAGTATTTATTGGTCTGGGTCCACTGCTCGCTCATTTTTTCGCGCTCGGCTTCGTTTTCGATGCCGGCGAGCTGGTCCTCGAGCGTCTCGGGCTCGATGACCTTGGCCAGGATAGCCGTGTCCGGGCACTGCGTCACGCAGTCCATGCAGCCGACGCATTTGTCGGAAAGGAACTCGGGTATCTCCGGCGCGATATAGCTGAAATCGCGGAGCGCGCCGGTTCCGGCCGGAATCACGCTGCGCGAGACCTGGACGTCGGCCTCGAGGCCGATCTCGGCAGTGCCGTTGTTGTAGGCGCCGACGACCCTTTCGTTGAAGTCGGCGATATCGACGACGTTCTCGCGGAAATCGTTGATCAGCGCCTGATCGGGCGCGCCGTTTACGTGTGTGCTCATTGGATGATCCTCATTGCTCCGTCTATCTGGTCTTGGGCTTCGGTGGCGTCCATCACCCGGCGCGGAATCTCGATGACCTCCGAATAGCCGCGGTGCACCGCCTTCAAATTGTCTTGCACGACGCGTTCGCCGCGCTTTCCAAAATATTTGCGCAGGGAATTCTCGACGCTTTTGAACAGATCTTCGTCGCTGATCTGCGATGCCTCCTTGAACGGCGTCACTTTCAAAAAGACTCCCAACAGAACGATGCCCTGCATGCGCTGCTGCAGATCGGCTTCGCTGGCTACGTCGCGGGCGATGGCGACCGTATCGAGGGCGAACAGCCGGGCGTTGTGCTCACGGATGCGGTTGCGCGCCCAAGCGGGGATGGACGCCCAAATCTTGACCGGGGCGCTGTCGGGGCTCTGCACGAAGACCTTGCCGTTGTCGGCGAGGCCCGCCAACGGGTTGCCGTTGTTGAATGCATTGACGTCGTTCATCGGGATGAATTCGACGTGATTGAGCTCGGAATGCGTGCGGATGTGTTCCTTGGCGATGGTCAGGTAGTAGGTGGTCGGCAAGCCCTTTTTCTCGGAGCCGTATTTGGGATACGCCTGCACGTCCATGCCGAAGGCTTCGCCGGCGATCGTGGCAATGACCTTGTTGGTCGTGACCGAGCCGTACCCGCCGATCGAATGGCCGCGCATCGAGAACGAGCCCGGGGTGCGCACATCGGGGTCTGTCGGCGGCTCAAGCGCAGTATGGTGCTTGATGCCGATGCTGAAGTAGTGGCGCGGCTTCCGGCTGACCATGTTCTCGACGATGGCGATGAAATCGCCGGCGCGCACGTCGCGGCTGCCCAGCCCCGCCGAGCCGCCGTAGAACTTCGGCATCCTGTCGATTTGCGGATAACCGGGCGCCTCGTTGCATGCGTCCGCAAACGATGCTTTCAACTCGCAAAGCTGTGGGTTGGACTGCTGCATCGGAATGTCGAGCCGCTCGATGACGGTGACCGCCTTCAAGTGCTTGAGCGCTTCGACGATATGGCGGCCCGGCCAGGGGCGGAAAGCGGTGACGTGCAGCAGGCCGACGCGGATGCCCATGTTGTCGCGCACCCAGTCCACGGCTGCCTCGCCGGTCTCCATCATGCCGCCGGAGCCGACGATGGCGTACTCGGCGTCTTCCAGCCGATAGGGCATCACCGCGCCGTAGCGCCGGCCGGTGAGCGCGTAAAACTCCTCCATCGCGTTTTCGATGGCCGGCATGACCTTGTCGTAGTAGTGGCGCTGGGCGATCTTGCCCTTCATGTACGAATCCTGGTTCTGCACCACGCCGGACATCACCGGCATCGCCGGATTCATCAGGTTGCGCAGCCGTTGATTGGGGTCGCCGATGAAAAGCTTCATCATCTCCGGCTCGGGCAGGCGCACGTTCTCGATCGTGTGCGTCGTCAGGAAGCCGTCCTGCACGTTGAGAAACGGCGTTTCGGAATCCTCGGCGGCGCGGCGGCAGATCAGCGCCAGGTCGCCGGCCTCCTGGGCGTTGCGGCCGTACAGGATGCCCCAACCGCAGTCCGATACGGAGTACACGTCGTCGTGGCCGGCGTGAACGTTCAGCGAATGCGACGTCAGCGCGCGGGCGCCGATGTGAAAGACGATCGGCAGGCGCTTGCCGGAAATGGTGAACAGCACCTCCTTCATCAGCACGAGACCCTGGCCGGAGGTGAAGTTCGTCGCGCGGCCGCCGGCGACTGCGAAGCCCTCGCACGTCGTCGCCGCGCTGTGCTCGGATTCGGGCTCGATGAAAACGAGCTTCTCCCCCCAAAGGTTCTTTTGCCCGTTGGCCACGGCGGCCTCGAAACCGCCGCCCATCGTGGTGGAGGAGGTGATGGGGTAAGCGCAGGCGCCCTGACAGATGCGCGTCTCAACCCAGACGACCGCCCCGGCGCCGTCGGACGTCGTGGCGATGCCCGGGTAGGGAAACTCCGGCGGGTGCGCATCTTCTTTCCCCACATAAAAAGGAGTGACGGTTCCAACCGAAGTAGCCATAAAACGCTCCTTCCCCGGACACGGCGGCGGGCGGCCGCGCAAGGCCTTGGGGTTAGTAGTCTCTGTTTTTCGCCTCGCGGGGCGCGCCCCGCATTGTACGCCTCCTACTTATATACCACATCCTGCCTTCGCGGGCGGACGAACTCAGCTTCTTCTCCGCACAAGCGGCGCCGGCCGAGGGCGTCCGGGTTCCTGAGGATGCAGGCGCGCCGCGCCTACTCCCCCTGCGCGATCCATATCGGGCTCGCCCAGGCCAATTCGCCGTCGGCTTGCTCGACGCGCACGTAATACCAGTGATCCCCCGCGCCGGCCTCGGCGTCGAGGTACTCGAACTCGGCTTCGGTCCGCTGCGGCTCGACCTTGTAAACGTAGGCGGCGTCGCGGATCAGATGGACAGCCGCGATCTTGTCCGTTCCCCGGACGTACACGCGAATGCGCTGCGGCCCGCCGGCGGCAATCTCTTCGCCCATGAAGGCGCCGCCCATGCGGAAGTCGAGCACGATATTGTCGGTCGCGCCGTAGGCGCGGCGCTTGCGGAGCGCGTCATGGATCGACTCGCGGCCCGTGTCCGGCGTATAAACCAGCGCATAGGAGATGTGCGTCGAATAGTGGTCGGAACTGGCGATGACGCCGATCTTGTAACCCTTGCTCCAGGCGTTCCAGAGCATGCCGGGTTCTTGAAATCCTCCTGCGACGTCGGCTTCCTCTCCGTCGCGGATGCCGCGCGGCGCGTTCTTGTGCTCGTAGTTCTGGCGCGCTCCCTGGTAGATTTCGGCGACCGTATCGACGTCCGGGTCGTTGTCGCGCCAATCGGTGCCCATCGAGCTCGTGCCGGAAGTATGCGGAATCGCCAGTCCCCCTGTTTTCTTGGCCACGTCGTAGAGCAGCCTGGTCTCGTTGCGCACGCCGCTGCCGAAGCCCATCGAGCTGAAGGTCAACAGTTCCCCGTCGGGGCTGTCGGGCAATAGAAACCTGGGGTGCGCGGGAATGAAGAAGGGCACGATCGGGTAGTTGCGGTGCGTATAGATCATGTTGCGGTGGCCGAACGGGTTGCCCGGGTTGCGCTCGTACGCGTAGAGCGTCGAGAAGCGGTCAGGGAAGTGATACATGTCGGCCATCTTCTGGGTCATGGCATTCCAGAAGTCCGTGCCGCCGGCCTGGTGGTCGGTCGATGCGCCGAAGTCCATCTCGGCGGCGTCGATCATGTAGCGGTAAAACTCCGGCAGCGAGCCGTCGTCGATGCCGCCCACGTCCTGGGAAAGTTCCGTGTGGCGGTGCAAATCGCCGCGCACGATGCGCAGCGTTGCGCCGGCGTGCTCTGCGCGGTAATTGCGGATGAAACGCACGTCCGCGGCCTCGTTGGGGTGCGTGTTCGGACGCGGCTCTCCCGGCGCGGGGCGGTAAGGAGTCAGGCGCGGGGGCGCGCCCGGCCCGGGCAACTCCAACGAGCCCGCCACCACGCGGTTCAGCCGCGGCCGGCTGGCGAAGGCCCATTGCCGGCTTTCGTTCGGCCAGAAGGCCCACAGGCGGCCGTCGGCGGCGGTCATGCCCATGCGCGTGCTCTTGCGCGCCCAACTCAGGGGGAGTGTCAGCGGATCGGTCCAACGGCGGCCGTCGAGGCGGGTCAGGAAGGATTCCCAGTAGCTCGTGGGGCGGTACGAGCGGCGGCTGTAGCGGCGTTTGAACGACATCCACAGATTGCCGTCGGGGTCGAAGAAAAGCTGCGGCCGGCTTTCTCCCGTGGAGCCGGGGGCCAACGGATCGTCGAACGCGACGGGCGCGGGCGCTTTCCATCGGCCGCCGTCGTAACAGACGATTTCGATGCGCCGGGCCGCGCCCAGCGGCGTGCCCGGCTGGCGGTCGCCGAGACCGCGTCCGAGGTCTTTGCCCCAGTTGACGCCGGAGGTCTCCCAGGCAACCCAGGGACGGCCCTCGTTGTCGACGCCAACGCTGGCATGCGCTTCGAACCGCGCCGTCGACGCGATCGGCATTTCGGCGCCCAGGCCGCCCTCCGGCGAATAGCGCCGGGCGAGCACGTCGTAGCCGCCGGCGGCAGTGTAGCGATCCCAAGCGATCCAAGCCGCGCCGTCCGCTCCGGCGGCAACCGCCGGCGCCCAGTTGTTGGCGGTCGTGTTGGTCACCGAGACCGTTTCCGACCAGCGCCCGCTGCGCAGGTGCTTGAGCCGGATTTGCGAATGGCGTCCGACCATCGACTGCCAAACGACGTAGAGGGTTCCGTCGCCGGCGCGCGCAACGTGCGGCTCGATGTCGGGCAGCGGGTTGCTACTGAGACGGTGTTGGCGGCCCCACTCGTCGTCTTCCCAGGCCATCGCGTAAATGTCCCAATTGCCGGGGCCGCCGGCGGGCGGGCGCTGCGCATAAATCAGCCAGGGCTTGTCTTCGGCGTCGACCGCGATCTGCGGCCGCCAGAGGTCTTCGGCGGCGCGCCCGACGGGGATCAGGCGCGACCAACGGCCCTCGTGATAGCGGCGGAAGTTCAGTTCCTCGCGGCGGTCGTGGTAGCTGTACCACGTGGCGAACAGGTTGCCGTCGGCATCGGCCGCGATGGCCGGCGAGTCGTGTTGGCGGAGCTCGGTTCCCGAGAGATCGGTCGCCGGCGGCGTGCGCTGCAGCGCAACGCGCCCGTCGAGAAAGCGGGCCCATGCGCCGAACGCCAACGCCATCGGCTTGAACTTGAAATCGCCCTGGTCGGTGCTCACCGAGACCTCGGTTGCGCCGTTGCCGCTGCCGCGCACCCACAAGCCTTTCGCCAACACCGTCTCGCGGAAACCGGGGACCGGCTGCGGCACGACCGTCGAGCGCAGCATGACCCTGACCGCTTGCGTGCGCAGCTTCCAACCTCCCTGCGGCAGGATGCGGTCGGGCGGTTCCTGCCGATGCGCGTCGATGCCGAGGATCTCGCCGCCGCGAATGGACAGACTGCCGTCCCACGATTCCCCGGCGGGATCGCCGACGCCGAACAGGATCAGCGTCTGCCACATGTCGGCCTCGCGGGTTCCGCCGGGATGCCAAGTGAAATTGTCCATGAAGTCGGACGTCGCCGCTGCCGTGGCTCCCGTTTGCGGCGGCTCGAGTTGCTGCGCCGGCAACAAGCCGCAAACGAGACCGGCGCAGGCCGCAAGGGCCGCGCGGCGAATCGGAAAATTCAAACAAAGGCCGTGGATTGAAAACACGCGCTGCCCCCTCTTCAGGATGTCCACTCGAAGGGTAGCGCAACCGCTTTGCGGAAGGAAAGACGCGCTTTGCTGCCGGCCGGATTGCCGGCTGCGGACGTTCCACGCGCTCAATTCTTGTGTGATACCATCGCACCGACCGCAGTGACTTCGCGCCGCAAGTTCCTACAAGCCGCCGCAGGCGGGCTCGCCGCTTCCGCACAGGCTCAAACGGTCGACATCGACCGCCTTCTCGCCATTCCCGGGCCGGGTCGCCTGAGGGCCGTGCTCGACACGGACGCCTACAACGAGATCGATGACCAATATGCGGTCGCCTACAGCCTGCTGTCCCCGGAGCGAATGTCGGTGGAGGCGATCTATGCCGCGCCATTCGTCAACGATCGCGCGGCAACCGCCGCCGGCGGAATGGAGAAGAGCTACGAGGAGATCCTGCGACTGCTGGATTTCTTCCCCGATGCGCACAAGAGCATGGCGTTCCGCGGCTCGAACCGGTTCTTCGAGCGAAAGGACAGGCCGGTCGAGAGCCCCGCCGCGCGAGATCTGATCGACAAGGCGCTGCAACCCGGCGACGAGCCGCTCTACGTGTTGACCATCGGTTGCCCCGTGAACGTCTCGTCGGCCATCCTGATGGAACCCAAGATCAAGGAGAAGATCGTTGTCGTCTGGCTCGGAGGGACCACGCACTACTGGCCTTCGGCGAGTGAGTTCAACCTGCGCCAGGATGTGATCGCCTCGCAAGCGCTGTTCGACAGCGGGGTTGCCCTGGTCCAAATCCCGACCAAGAACGTCGCCGAGCACTTGAGGACGACGGTCCCGGAGTTGGAGCGAAACATGCGCGGGCGCTCGCGGATAGGGGACTATCTGTACGGCCAATTCCTGGAGTATTCCGCCGTACGCACGAAAGGGCGCAACAGAGGATTCCCGTATTCCAAAGTCATCTGGGACATCTCGGCGATTGCCTGGCTGAACAACCCCGAGTGGGCGCCCTCGGAGATCGTGCCGAGCCCCGTGTTGACTCGCGACATGCGTTGGGAAAGCGCAGCCGGCCGCCACAATATCCGGGTGGCGAACCATGTCAACCGCGATGCGGTCTTCAACGACCTGTTCCGCCGGCTCGCAAGCCTCGGAGATGCCGCTCTGTCCGTCCGGTAACCGTTCGACGGCCGATGAAGGGAACGCGCTTGCCGCAAGGAAAGACGGCGGCGCGGCCCGCGCTTACAGCGAAGCCAGCTTGTCCCGATAGCGCCGCCGCGCGCGGTCGATCGTTTCTTGGGCTTTTTGGCGGTTCTCCCGCGAGCCGAAGTTATCCCGCTCGACGAGATAGGCCCACAAGCGGTCCACCCAGCGGACCGCCGTTTCCAAATCTTCGCGGACGAGCGTCGGGCGGCCGCCGGCGGTGACGTAAACGGCGCTGGAGTGGGCCATCGCGCTCGTGGTCAAGCCGGGCGCGCCCGGGCCGGAAACGCGCGCGGCGAACCAACTCGATTCCGTGACCTTGACCTCTTTTTCGAGACGGAATCTGCGCGCGCCGGCGGCGTCGGCGGAGGCGATCACGCGGCCGTTCCGCACGAACTCCACGCGCTCGATGGGCGTGCGCGACAGCGACATAACGTCGGCGCGCAGCGTCGCGCGGTAAGCAGCGCCGGGGTTGAAGCGTATCTCCTCGCCCACGCCGCGGCCGTTGACCGCGAACGTCAGCAACGGTCCGCTGGTGGCGAACGAGCGCCCCTCGCGGTAACGGTCGATCCAACGCTCCCAGCTCATCTTGCCGCCAACGTGCACATATTGGCGGCTGCCGCCCGGGATACGGTTGATCCCGCGCCAGTTCGTAAAGGCGTCGGTGCCCGCGCCGGCGGCGATGCGCAGGCCACAGTTCAACAGGGTGTACCAGAGCCGGTAGGCGCCGTCGCCGTAAGGGATCAGGTCGATCGTGTCGAGACCGCCGAGCGCCGCCGTCACGACGCTCTCCTTGGCGCCGAGATTGGTGTCGAATACGTCGCGCATCGAGCCGCCGATGGGATGCATGTAGGTGACCAGACCGCCTTGGCCGCGGGCCTCCAGGGCGGCCGTGGTGTTCAACGGAAAATCGTACGGCGAATCGCTGCCGGGAACGCTCGTGTACGAGGGCGGCACGAGCTTTTTGATGTTCAGAAAACCCATGTGCCCCAGCGGGTCGCTGTTGCGGTACTCCTGGCCCCAGTAGAGGAACCGGCGGTCGGTCGAGAGCGGACTGAGCGCGCCGGTAAAAAATTCCTTGTCGTGGACGAAGGCGCCTTGCGCGTTGGCGACGATCATGTTGGCGGCGTTGAGGTCCATCGCCTTCAGCCAGGCGAGCGACTGCGCCGGCCGCTGGTAGTAGCTGCCGAGGTAGTTGGCGTGAAAATGATTCTCTCCCGAATACCAGCCGCGCTGATTCCAATTCGTCCAGCGCTCGAGTCGAAAGGTCGTCTCCGTTGTTTCGCCGGGAACGATATCGACGTTTCCGGAGGCGAGGCGGTATTCGTAGCCGCGCACCGCGGCAAGTTTCAGTCCGCCGGCGGGAACGTCGAATTCCGCTTCGCCCACGGCGACGAAAAAGGCGTCGCGGGCGCCTCCGGGCTCAAGCGGGTAGTAGAAAATCGGTTCGCCCCGGGGCGCGTAGCCTTTGCCGTCGGACGCCGTGACGTACAGCCGCGCCGCCGTCGGCTTGCCCAGCTCGTCGACAATCTTGACCCGCACCCTGCCGGCCGGCTTTCGAAACTCGAGCGCATCGATGCGCAAATGCGCCGCTTCGCCTCCAGCGGCGGGCATGGTGAACAGATCGATATTGCCCAGCCGGTTCGAGGCGAAGGCGATCCGCGAGCCGTCGGGCGAAACTTCGGGGGCAAGCTCGTGGCGCGGCGTGTCGGTCAGCGCTTCGGGCTCGCCGCCTTGACTCGATACGCGGTACAACTCGAAATTGCCGGCGCCGTTGATCACGTCGGCCGAGAAGACCGCGCCACCGCCGGGCAGCGCGCTGACGCCGTCCAGCATGACGATGTGTTCCGGCAGGTAGCGCGTCAACGGCATCTGAATCGTCAGCCCGTCTCTGCCGGCGGGCAACGACCAGACTTGCGGGGAGCCGACCCGCCGCGCGGCGAAAAATATCTCTTCAGGGCCGCTCGAAACCTCCAGCCACGCTCCGGCCGGGTTGCGCTGCGGGCGCGACTGCAACGGCTCGGCGCGGCCCGAGGCGGGATCGACCACATGTAAAAGGGCGCCTGCTCCGCCGACCAGCAGCGGACACAGAATGCTCTTCCCGTCAGCCGACCAATCGGGCGCTCCGCCGGTCGGGTAGGGGAGAGGCACGATGCGCTCGCGGCCGCTCGCCGCGTCAACGACCGCGAGCTTCCCCGAAATCTTGGCGAAGCGTCCGCGCGGATTCTCACCGATTACATAGGCGATCGAAGCGCCGTCGGGCGACCATGCCGGGTGATCGTGGAAACCCGCCGAGGCGGTCAAGCGCTCGGCGTCGCCGCCGCCGGCGGCAACGGTCCAGATGCTGCCGAACAGCGAAAAGGCGAGGCGATTGCCGTCGGGCGACCAGGCGGGGTCGGTCGCGCCCCACGCCGTCGCATCCGCATCGGCCGCCGCTGTCGGCGGCGACGCCGCAGGCCGGACGGCAACCCAAGCCAACAACAGCAAAAGCGAGCAGGCCGCGATCCGAACTTTGTGCGTCATGCCCGGATTATATAACCGCCCAGAGCGGTCCGCACGTGGTTTTATAACGGTTCCGGCGGCGACTCGATGCGCTTGAAGTAGCGCAGCCAAGGATCGCCCGTCCGCTCGCGAAACTCCACTACCTTCCCGCGCAATTCGGCCAGCGCCCCCTGATGCCGGCTCGACCCGGCAAGATTCGTCGTCTCCAGCGGATCGGCCTCGATGTCGTAGAGCTCTTCCGGCGCATGGCGCAGCATGTTCTGCGTCCGCCGCAGCCCGACCGTCTTCGATTGCCGGGAACGAACCCCCTGCCAGGTAGGCGAGCCCCACAGGTCGCTCGGCAGGGGCATTTCCAACTCCGAGTAGAGAAACTTCGTGTACTTGTATTTGCGCGTCCGCACGCCGCGCCAAGGAAAGAAATTGACGATCTCGTGAAAGGTGTGCGAATAGAAGTGCTCATCGCGGTCCGCGGCGCCTTCCCGTTCGAGAAGCGGCACGATCGAGCGGCCGTGGAATGCGTAGTTTTCAGGGACTTGCGCGCCGCACCAGTCGATCACGGTGGGCGCGACGTCGGCCAAGCCGATCATCGCGTCGTTGGTATGCCCTTTGCGGCGCTGCCCGGGAGCCATAGCCAGAAACGGCACGTGCAATCCGCTGTCGTAGGGCGACGCCTTGGCCCCGGGAAACGGCATGCCGTGGTCGCTGAAGCAGAGCACGAGGGTATCTTCGAGCCGTCCGGCCTCCTCCAGGGCGTCGAGGCAGAAGCCGTAACCCTGGTCGAGCCGGTCGATCGACTGGTAGTACTGCGCCAACTCGGCGCGCACCTCGGGCCGGTCCGGCAGAAAGTCCGGCACTGTTACGTCGGCCGGCGAATATTCCCGCGCTTGAACGTTGGGATAGTCGCGGTGGTTGGCGAATCCGCCCGGTCCGCCGGCGCGGTGCGGGTCCGAGAAGCCTACGTGGAGATAGAAGGGCCGCCCGTCCGCTTGTTGGAGAAACTCGCGGACCTTCCGCCCCATGTCCCAGACGTCGCGGTTGCCGAAGTTGGCGGTCCGCTCGTAATCCCAGGGATATACGTCCGCCGGCTGAACGTGCAGCTTGCCGACCACGCCCGTGCGGAAGCCCTGATCTTTGAGGATGCGCGGAATCGATTGAACCTGGAGGTGGGTATGAAAATTCGCCGGCAGGTGCGCATGGCCGAACTGCCCGTTCCTGTGGTTATGCAGTCCCGAGAGGATGACCGATCGACTGGCGCTGCAAGAGGGGGTGGTGGCGTAGGCATGCGTAAAACGGACGCCGTCGCGGGCCAGGCGGTCCATATTGGGCGTGCGGATCACGGCGTTGCCGTAGCATCCGGCGATCGCCGACTGGTCGTCGGCGATCAGACACATCACGCTGCGAAAGGGGCGTCCCGTCTGCGCGTTGAGCAGCGCGGGCGCGGCGGCGGAAGCGCCCAGAAATTGGCGGCGGTCAAGCGGCTCCGGAGGCATAACGGTAGAGGATTGTAGCAGGCGGGAGCGCCCTGCCGTTTCCGCCGCACGAAAGACTTCCCTGCCCCGCTCGGCGGTCTTGCCATTCACTATCCGCCGGCCCGGCCGCGCAGCGGCCCCGGCCCGTCAGCCGATCCAGAGGTCCATCAGCGGCTTGCCCTTGACCAGATCGCGCGGCTGATTCAAGTGGTTGTGGATCTCCTGGTTGGGGTTGATGCCGAGCGCGTAGTAGATCGTCGCCAACAGGTCGTTCGGATGCACCGGCTTTTCCTTCGGCGACGAAGCCGTTGCGTCCGACTCGCCGTAGAGACGGCCGCCCGGAATGCCCGCGCCGGCGATCATTGCGGTGTAGCAATACGGCCAGTGATCGCGTCCGTCCGGGGAATTGGAATTGCCCGAGGTCGAAACGCCCAGACGCGGCGAACGCCCGAACTCGCCGACGGCGACGACCAGCGTCTCGTCCAGCGTTCCGCGCTCGCGCATGTCGGTCAACAGAACCGACAGCGTGCGGTCGAGCTTGGGGCAGTGCAGATCACGCAAGGGGCCGAAGTTCGCGGCATGGGTATCGAACGCCGTGGTCTCCGGGTTGCCGTTGGCGACCGCAGGCCAGTTGAGTTGCACCATGCGCGTGCCGGCTTCGACCAGACGTCGCGCCATCAACGCGCCCTGCCCGAAGGTGAAGCGTCCGTAGCGGTCGCGCATCGCGGCGGTTTCCTGAGAAAGGTCGAACGCATTGCGCGCCTTGCCCGAAAGCACCAGGTCGAACGCATCCTGATAATATTCGTCGAGCGCGTTCTTGCTGACCGCCTTCTCGAGCTCCGGCATCGAGCCGTTGATGCCCTTGAGCAGCTCGAACCGATTTTCGAGCCGCGAAACCGGCGTTTCCTTGCGCAACTCGAGATCGTCGAGGGTAATCTGCTTGTTGGGGTCCTGATACAGCCGGTAGGGGTCGTACGCCTTGCCGATGAAGCCCGCGGCCCCGCCCTTGCCGATGACGCTCGATTCCTGCAACGGCCGGGGCAGCTCGACGAACGGCAATACCGGATCGTTCGGGGGCCGGAATTTGGTAATCCACGAACCCGCCGTCGGATAGTCGTTCGGCGAAGGCGGCTCAAGCTGACCCGAAGGCGAAACCTCGGTCGGCTCGTAGCCGGTCAGCATCTGGTAAATCGCCGCCGTATGGTTGAACAAACCGGCCGGCGTGTAGCTCATCGAGCGGATCAACGTACATTTGTCGACGGCGTCGGCCAGCATCGGCATGGTCTCGCTGAGCCGGATGCCGGGGACTTTCGTCTTGATCGGCTTGAAGTCGCCGCGCACGTTCGCCGGCGCCTCGGGCTTCGGGTCCCAAATATCGATGTGCGAGGGGCCGCCCTGCAAAAAAAGCACGATGACCGACTTCGCGGAGCCGAAACCGGTCGCGCCCTGCAAGCGGGCCGGAACCGGCGCGGCCTTCGCTCGATCCTGCAATTTCAAGACGTTCTGCAGGCTCAAGCCGAACAGGCCGAGCGAGCCTACTTTCAAAAACTCCCTGCGCGCGGAACCGTCGCAGAAATGGGCGGAATAACGAGTCGGAATCGTGAGCATGGAGCAGCCCTCCTTAAGCTGCCGGTATTATACATGCATCTTCCGCCTTTGGCGCAGACTTTTTCAGCCGGCGTCTTTGCGCAGAAAGCGGAAATCGCAGCCCTCGTGCGCTTGCGTCACCTGATCGAGGAACAGCTTGCCGTAACCGCGACGGTAGCGGGGCGGCTGGGGCGGCGCAGATTCGATCCGCCGCTTGACCTCATTCTCCTCGACCAGCAAATCGATGCGGCGCTCGGGCACGTTCAACTCGATCGCGTCGCCGGAGCGGACCGCCGCCAACGGCCCGCCGGCCGCGGACTCGGGCGAAATGTGCAGCACGTCGGTTCCGAAGCTCGTCCCGCTCATGCGCGCGTCGGAAACGCGGACGATGTCCTGAACCCCCGCCTTCAGCAGCTTCGCCGGGATCGGCAGATGGCCCCACTCGGGGAACCCCGGCCCCCCCCGCGGCCCGGCGTTCTTGAGCACCAGCACGGAGTTCTCGTCGATTTCCAGATCGGGGTCGTCGACATGCGCCCGCAGTTCCTCGTAACGTTCGAAGACCACGGCCTTGCCGCGGTGCCGCAACAAGTGCGGCGACGCCGCCGTCTGCTTGATGACCGCGCCGTCCGGCGCCAGATTGCCGTAGAGAATCGCCGTTCCGCCCTCGGCGTTGAGCGGCCGCTTGACGGACTTGACGATGTCGCGGTTGCGAATCTCGACTCCCGCCAGATCGTCGGCCAGGGTCTTGCCGCTGACGGTCCGCGCCCCGCCGTGCAGCAGCGGCAAGATCTCCTTCATCACGCAGGGCAGCCCGCCCGCGTAGTAAAAATCCTCCATCAGGAATTCGCCCGACGGCTTGACGTTCGCAATGCAGGGGGTCTCTTTTGAAATTCGGTCGAAGTCCTTGAGCTTGAGAGCGATGCCCAACCGTCCGGCAAGCGCGAGCAGGTGCACGACCGCGTTGGTCGATCCGCCGATCGCCATGTCCGTGCGGACCGCGTTCTCCAAAGCCTCGCGGGTCATGATCGCCGACGGCTTCAGATCTTCCGCAACCATTTCGACGATCCGCCGCCCGCTTGCTTCGGCGAGTTGATAGCGCCGTGAATCGACTGCGGGGATGGCGGCGCCGCCGGGCAGCATCATGCCCAGCGCCTCGGCCATCGAGGCCATCGTCGACGCGGTGCCCATCACCGTGCAATGGCCGGCGCTGCGCGAGATGCAGCCTTCGACTTCGGCCCACTGTTCCTCGCCGATGCGGCCGGCGCGAACTTGCTCGAACAAGCGGCGCCCGTCCGTGCCCGAGCCCAGCGGCTCGCCGTTCCAGCGGCCGGAAAGCATCGGCCCGCCAGTGACCATGACGGCCGGGATATCCGCCGACGCGGCGCCCATCAACTGCGCCGGAGTGGTCTTGTCGCAGCCGCAAAGCAAGACGACGCCGTCGATCGGGTTGGCCGTGATCGATTCCTCGACGTCCATCGCCATCAGGTTGCGGAACATCATCGTCGTGGGCTTCATGAACATCTCGCCCAGTGAAATCGTCGGGAACTCCAGAGGAATTCCCCCGGCCGTCCAGACGCCGCGCTTGACGGCCTCGGCAACCTGCCGCAGATGCGCGTTGCAGTTGGTCAGCTCAGACCAGGAGTTGCAGATGCCGATGACCGGTCTGCCGTCGAAAGTGTCTTTGCCGAAGCCTTCCGAGCGGAGCCAGGCGCGGCGCGCGAGATGCTCGTATTGATCGCCGTGGAACCAGGCGCGGCTGCGGAAAGTTTTGGGGTCGCGCATCAGAGACATACGATATCAGACCGTCTCTTGCCCGGCCGCGGCCCCGACAGCGCGCTTGCACGACACCCGTTGCCGCGGGCCGCTGCAAGCGGTTCGTCCCGCGGAAAGCCCGCCGCTGCGGCCTCGGTCGCGGCGTGCGTCGTCTCTACTGCGCCGGATGGGTCGGCGGCATCGAGCCGCTCATCCTCCCGGTTCCATCTTCAACCTTTGAGGCGATTCATCGTCCTCATTGCCAGGATGGCTACGGCGCCGGAATAGAGGGCCATGCTGACCTGGTCGACGATAGCGTCCAACGGAGCGCCGATCGCGGGGACCACGCTCAGCGCGTCAGCGCCTGCGGCGCCGCCGGTCGCCAGAGCGACCACCAGGAAGGCTGTCGCGTCTTCGGCGTCGATCGCCATCGCCGCATAAGCGAAGCCCAAAACAACGATCAGGATCGGCACGATCCCCCCAGGGATCATGTCGGGCGCAAGGCCCTGCACGATCGCCAGAAGAAGGACCAAACCAACGATGATTCGGATTGCCATTTGTGTCTCCTCCTACACTAGTTCCGAGTCACGGCCTGCGTACGCATCCGGCCGTGACTGTCACGAACGGAGTGACGAGACCGGGAGCATTGTACCGCTAATAACAAGGCGGTTTCGCAAAAAACATTCCAAAATGAACGATTTGCGGCTTAATGCAACAAAAACTCCGGATGGAAAGGGTCCTCGGGCGCCTTTCCGTTGTCGATCGGCGTTCGAAGCCGGCGGCCGGCCGCGCTGCGGCGGGCTACAATTGCTGGTCATGCGGCTTCTCGGCCTGCTGCTGCCCGGCCTCATCCTCGCGGCTTGCGCGCCGCGGCCCGCTCCGCTCCGCTCGGCGCCGGAATCGGGATATACGGACTGGAGCGCTTACGGCGGCGGCAACGATCAGATCCGCTACTCGCGGCTGAAGCAGATCAACCGCGAAAACGTCGCGCAACTGCGGCGGGTCTGGGTTTACGATACCGGGGACGCCTTTCGCGGCTCGGAGCTGCAGTGCAACCCCCTGGTCGTCGACGGCGTTCTCTACGGGTCGAGCCCCAAGCTGCGCGTCTTCGCGCTCGACGCGGCTACCGGGAAAGAGTTGTGGACGTTCACTCCCACGATCGACGGCGTCCCCGTCTCGGGCAGATCGCGCAACCGGGGCTTCATGCTCCGGCGCGAAGGAGACGACCGGCGGCTCTATTTCGCGGTCAAGCACCAACTCTACGCGCTCGACGCCAAGACGGGAACGCCCGTCGAGGAGTTCGGGGGGAAGGGCTTCATCGACCTGCGGGAAAACCTGGGCAGGCCGGCTCATGAGCTTCAGGTCGGGATGAACACGCCGGGCGCGATCTTCCGCGATCTGCTCATCGTCGGCAGCGCCGTCAGCGAGGGGCTGCCCAGCGCGCCCGGAGACATCCGCGCCTACGACGCGCGTACGGGCGAGCTGCGCTGGAGCTTTCACACCATTCCGCATCCGGGCGAGCCGGGCTACGAGACCTGGTCGCCCGATTCCTGGAAGACCGTCGGCGGCGCGAACAACTGGTCGGGCATGGCGCTCGACGAAGAGCGCGGCCTGGTTTACGCCGGCACCGGCTCGGCGGCGTTCGATTTCTGGGCGGGCAACCGGCTGGGCGACAACCTCTACGCCAACTCCCTGCTTTGCCTCAAGGCGGAAACCGGCGAGTTGGTCTGGCATTTCCAATTCGTCAAGCACGATATCTGGGACCGCGATCTGCCTGCGCCTCCGTCGCTCGTCACCGTCGAACGCAACGGCAAGCTGATCGACGCGGTGGCGCAGGCCACCAAGTCGAACCACGTCTTCGTTTTCGACCGCGAGACCGGCGAGTCGCTGTTTCCTCTCCAGGAAGTTCAGGCCGCCGCGTCGGACATCGACGGCGAAGAGACCGCGCCGACGCAGATCCTTCCGCTTGCGCCGCCCGCTCTGGGCAGGCAGCAGATCGGCGAAGCCGACTTGACCGAGCGCACGCCGGAGGCGCGCAGGGTGGTTGTCGAGCGCTTCCGCAAGCTGCGCAACGGGCCGCAGTTCACTCCGCCGAGCCGCGAGGGAACGATCGTCTTCCCCGGCTTCGACGGCGGCCTCGAGTGGGGCGGCCAGGCGTTCGATCCCGAGACGGGGCTTTACTACGGCAATTCCAACGTGGCCGTGTTCATCCTTCGGCTGATCGAGCAGAAGAAGTTCGGCGGGGTCGTGACCGGCAAACGCCTCTATCAACGCAACTGCGCCGCCTGCCACCTCGACGACTTGAGCGGCACGCCCCCGGAATTCCCCGCGCTCTCCGGACTCGACCAATCGATCGAGGAAATCGTAGGCGTCATCGAGAAAGGCGCCGGACGCATGCCGGCTTTCGGCCACCTCGGCGACAAGGCTGCGGCGGCTATCGCCCGTTTTATCCTGGCCGGCGAAGACGTCGCGGCCGGCGTGGACCACCGCGCGGCGTCGGCGTACAATCTGCCGTGGACTCACGACGGCTATAACAAGTTCCTCGATCCCGACGGCTACCCGCCGATCAAGCCTCCCTGGGGAACGCTCACGGCAGTGAACCTCGATTCGGGCGCCATCGCCTGGCAGATTCCCTTCGGCGAGCACCCGGAACTGGTTGCGCAAGGGATGGCGCCGACGGGAACCGAGAATTACGGCGGGCCGATCGTCACCGCCGGCGGACTGTTGTTCATCGGCGCGACGAACCACGACAAGAAGTTCCGCGCCTTCGACAAGGCCACCGGCGAGATGCTCTGGGAAACAACGCTGCCGGCGAGCGGCAATGCGACGCCCGCAATGTACGAGGCGGACGGGCGCCAGTTCATCGCCATCGCCGCCGGCGGGGGCAAGAGCGGCGCGGAGTCGGGCGGAAAATACGTGGCGTTCGCGCTGCCTTGACGCCCAATGGCGTTCCGCAGGAGTCCACATCCGTGCAGGCAGCCGCCTGCACTATCGATTGAATAGGAATTCGATAGTACGCAGCGCGCCGCTTGCGACGGCGCTCAAGCTCTCGCCGAGTCGACAGCCGGCCAGTCGAGTCCTCTCGGGAGCGGCCTGTCGGCCCTGAGGTTGCGACTGCTATGCTGAAGCGAGGCCATGAGCGATTCTCCGGCCCCAGCACAGGGCGCCTTGTTCCCGCGACGGCGTGGATGCAAAGCTGAACCCGTGCCCGGCGAACGCTTCTCCCGTGGGCGCGCCTTTCTCCACTTCGGCCCCGCCGAGGATTATTACGAGGAATGGCCGACTCCGACTTGCCTGATCTCGGACGGCCCCTACGGCGTCGACGGCTTTCCTGGGGACCGCCGCACCGCGGACTCCCTGGCCGACTGGTACGAGCCGCATATCCGTGCGTGGAGCGCACGTTCGACGCCGGCCACGACCTTGTGGTTCTGGAACACAGAGATCGGCTGGGCCAATGTCCATCCGATACTGGCGGCACACGGCTGGGAGTATCGCTGCTGCAACGTCTGGGACAAGGGTATCGGGCACATCGCCGGGAACGCCAACACTCAGACCCTGAGGAAGTTCCCGATCGTGACCGAGGTGTGCGTCCACTACGTCAAGGCAGCCACGTTCACTGTGGGCAATCGTGCCTTGACCATGCAGGAATGGCTGCGGAGGGAATGGCGTCGGACTGGTCTGCCCTGGCGCGCCGCCAATGAGGCGTGCGGCGTACTGAACGCCGCGACACGGAAGTACTTGACTAGTGACCACCTGTGGTACTACCCGCCGGTCGAGGCATTCGTGAAGCTAGTGGAGTACGCAAACCGCCATGGTGATCCAACTGGGCGACCTTTCTTCACTGCGGATGGCCGGCGTCCGTTGTCCGGCCGCGAATGGTCGGCGTTACGAGCGAAGTTCTCGTGCGCCGTTGGCGTAACGAACGTCTGGCGGGAACCACAGGTGAGCGGAGCGGAGCGGATTCAGGGATCGCGCAACGGGATGAAGTACAAGTTCCGTAGCCTACATGGCAGTCAGAAGCCGTTGCGGTTCATCGACCTGATCGTCCGAGCATCGACCGACAAGAGCGATGTCATCTGGGAACCGTTCGGTGGGTTGTGTCCGGGCGCTGTCGTGTCTTTCCTCAGTGGTCGCGAATACTACGCCGCAGAGACGGCGCCGGAGTTCTACGCCGCCGCGACGGAGAGGCTGGCCGCAACGTGAACGGCGAACGAGACCCCGGCGTTCCGCCCGCGCCGCAGCGGAATCTGCCGCCTGAGGACTGGGAACATCGGGACCTGTACACGAGAGTCCGTGAAGCGGTGGCTTCCCTACCAGTCTATTTCCGGACAGAAACGCACATTTCGGGAATCATGGCGACCGATCTCCACACATTGAACACTGTGCTCGGCGCCACAATCGAAGAGCAGGTCGTTCGCACGTTGAACCTGACGCGGAACACTTGGGACCCGAATGGCCGGTACGCACTCTACAGCTTCGTCCGACAAGCTCAGACCTTCCCGGATGTCTTGCTGCGTCGGACGGCCGGCGACGACATCCTGATGGGCATTGAACTGAAGGGATGGTACCTGCTCGCGAAGGAGGCGGAACCGAGTCTGAGATTTCAGGTCACTGAGGACGCCTGTTCCCCACAAGATCTAATCGTCGTGGTTCCATGGGTTCTGACGAACGTCATCAGCGGCTCGCCGATCCTGTTCGAGCCATTTATCGAGTCCGCAAGGTTCGCAGCCGCACATAGGAATCACCACTGGCAATACGTACGGCAGACGAAGTTAGAAACCGGGATCGAGGCGCCAGAAGGAATACAGCCCTATCCTCGGAAAACCGATCGGATCCTCGACAGACCGCGGGCGGATGGAGGCGGGAACTTTGGACGATTGGCGCGTACCGGGATGATGGACGCGTACATGCACAAGCTGGGCGACGTGCAACTCTGCGGCATCAACTCAAAGTACTGGCGAGAGTTTCTCAAGACGTTTCAGGAAGGCACAACGGACCGGAAGGCGCGCGCGGCACTGGAGCGGTTGCGGCAAAGGGTTGCAGGCGCAGCCGAACTCCCCCGGCCGACAGCGCAATCGGCGCTCGCCATTGTCGGTGAACTTGAGAGGCTTCTTGACTTGGGCGATTGACCCGTGCCGCCCACGGAAGATCGCGCCGGTTGCTCCGGTCCGTGTTTCGTTGCCAGCGGCGGCGCTGAAGCAACTCGCGGCGCAAGCGAAAAGAGGACGGGCGCTTGGCCGAGACGCTGTTTCTGAACAGCAAACTCGTTCCGGCAGGCTCTTTGAATGGGCTCATCCATCGATGCGATAGATCTGGAGCGGCTGTGTGTCGAGGCGACTCTTATTCGTGTCGGCGCGGTGGATCTCGGCCGGCGCGATATCCTTGGCATTGAGAGAGCTTGTATGGAAGGCCAGTGTCATCAATGGGCCTCGGCAGGAACTCCTGCCGAGGCCTATTCGCGTCTATTGCCACACCGTGGCCGCGCTGGGACGGCCCGTGCAGGTAGTACGGCCGTACTCCTGCGCGAATTGTGGCCGGGAAATCCGGGAAAAGATGTGGTACCGCGCGAATCGAGCCAGTCGAGCGTCAGGCAGTCAAGAATCCGGCAATGCGGGTCAACACAAGCTCGAACGCATGCAAGCGATGATCGACATGGGCGACCGCGCCGGTCGGTTAGCCCTCGTGCAGTATCCGGCTGTGTGCATAACCGACACGCGGGAAGTCTTACCAAGCCAGGAAGGTACGATCCAGGACGGTACTGTGGTGGACCAGTATGGGGATCCGGAACTGGTGGCAAGTTTCGCGGAGCAGTACCTCTTGGCCTACCGAGCGGTGATGCCCAGTGGACGACCGCCGACATCGGTCATGGAGATGATGCCCGCGCTGCATCTGCTGGTCGTGGCCGTTGAACTTGTGATGAAGGCGGACTTGATGCGGTCGGAGAAGGACCTCGACCAGAAGCACTCGCTCGAACGCCTGTACAAGACCCTTGATGCCCCCCATCGGCGGGAGGCCGAAGGCAGATTCGTCCGCTGCGAGCCGAACGCGCGCTTGAAGTCGGTCGGCGGGGCGGCGTTGAGCCTCTTGGATGTGCTCACCGTGTACGACCGGTCGTACGGCGGCGCCAGCAAGGTGTACATGGACACACGGTACTATGCGGAGCCCACGACGAAGCTCGAGAGATCGAGTGGGCTGCATGGGGGGAGCTTACTCAAGAGCAACACGCCGTATCCGATCTTTCTTCCGCATGCGGTCGAGGCCCTCATCGAGACCTTCCGGTTCTTCGATGGCGCCGCGAGGTTGGAACGTCTCGGGGGAAAAGTGGCGTTCGGCGCGCGGGCAACTGTTGACAACAACCACGGCGACTGGGGGCTTGTCCCCGCCTCGCTGGAGTTGGTCGTCGTACAGGTTCGGCAAGACGCCCAGATGGACACGCAGCACAACGAGTTGCCGGGTTTCCAGCGTTGGAAAGAATCTCGACCGCCAGGATTTTTTACGTCGTGGAAGTATGGCGGAAGCGAACTGCTCTTCTATCGCGCCGACAAAAGCACCCCACCCGATTCGGCGATGAGCATCGACGGAGTCAATTGCAGGATCTGGCGCCACGACAGCCTGGGAATGCATGCGCGCGACTTGTATCGGTTGGCTGACGCCCTCGAGTCAGGTCGCCTATCGAACACCTTCTGCCTTCCGGGCTGATGCCACAGTTGACGGCGGTAAGTGTGACGGGGACAATGCGACGCCCGCAATGTACGAGGCGGACGGGCGCCAGTTCATCGCCATCGCCGCCGGCGGGGGCAAGAGCGGCGCGGAGTCGGGCGGAAAATACGTGGCGTTCGCGCTGCCTTGATGCCCAATGGCGTTCCGCAGGAGTCCACATCCGTGCAGGCAGCCGCCCGCACTATCGATTGAATAGGAATTCGATCGTGCGCAACGCGCCGCTTGCGACGGCGCTCAAGCTCTCGCCGAGTTGACAGCCGGCTGGTCGAGTCCTCTCGGGAGCGGATTCAGGGATCGCGCAACGGGATGAAGTACAAGTTCCGCAGCCTGCACGGCAGCCAGAAGCCGTTGCGGTTCATCGACCTGATCGTCCGAGCATCGACCGACAAGAGCGATGTCATCTGGGAACCGTTCGGTGGGTTGTGTCCGGGCGCTGTCGTGTCTTTCCTCAGTGGTCGCGAATACTACGCCGCAGAGACGGCGCCGGAGTTCTACGCCGCCGCGACGGAGAGGCCGGCCGCAGCGTGAACGGCGAACGAGACCCCGGCGTTCCGCCCGCGCCGCAGCGGAATCTGCCGCCTGAGAACCGGGAACATCGGGACCTGTACGCGAGAGTCCGTGAAGCGGTGGCTTCCCTGCCAGTCTATTTCCGCACGGATGGCGCAGGCGCAACGGGCGAGTTCCTCGCGGCGGTAAAATCTTGCGGCGCAGGAAGGAATGTGCCGGTTAAGATAGATGTGAGACGCAGCGAGCCGGCGTCAGAGGGCTATCGTTCTCCTACCGGGTCATAGTTTTGGCGGCGGGGCGGGTTCAGTCGAGACCGCGGTTGACCGCCTCCGGACAGCGGCCAGTAGCCAAGGAATTGTACCGTAGTGAGTCCGCGTAAATCCGCCCGGCGCGTCGACGTCCCCGCTTCCGACGGGCGGCTCACGGCGCGAGGCGCGGGGGCGTCCGTGCGGACGGCAAGCGTCAATCTCTTGCTGACAGCAGCGTCGCTGGCTGTTTGTCTCGCCGCCGGCGAAGGATTTCTGCGGTTTTTTTATCCGGTGTACGAGTACGCCGCGGAATTTCAATACGAACCCTCCGCCAAGCGGATTTGGGCGCGAAGCGCCCACACGGTTGGTTCCGGGGGACACCCCGACACCGGCCTGCGTCACCCGATCATCCACAACAACCTGGCCCTGCGGCAGCATCGGAACTTCAGCGACGGCGACATCGCGGCCGCCGTCAACATCGGCGTTTTCGGTGATTCCTATACCGAAAACGTTCGTTTGCCGTCCCAGTATTCATTCAGCGAAGTGCTGGACTATCTGCTGAATTCGGGGGGGGGGGGGGGCAGGAGATAGATTCAACGTGCTGAATCTCGGCGTGTCCGGCTACGGGCCCGACCAGGCGTTTCTCTACTACGAGGACTTCCCGCACGCAGCGGATCTGGACGTCGTGTTCTACCTGTTCTGCAACAACGACGTGAGGAACATCTACGAGAATGGGCTCTTTCATCTGGACGCAAGCGGCGCCTTGGCGCGAAACTCCGCCTTCGAGCCCGCCGGATGGGTTTCGTGGTTACGTGGATTTCATATGACGTACCTGGTCATCGACGGTGCGAGGCGCTTGTCGCTTTTGATCGAGCAGGGAAGTGAATACGCCGCCCCAGCTCCCCTGGGCACGTTGCAGCAGGAAGAACACAAGGGCCGATTTAAGGACGACCGGGCCATGTCCATTTTGGCCGACATTGCGGACGGGACGGTGGACGGCGAACATGCGCAAGAGTTCGCCGCCATTTTTCAATCCTTGCTGCGCGCCTGGCGCGAGGCTGTCGAGGAGCGCGGAGCGCGATTCGTGGTCGTCGTCTTGCCGATCGCCGGGGAAAATCGAATGTCCGCGCTGATTCCTCAGGAGCTCGAGGTGGTGAATCTGTTCGAGTGCTTCAACGAACACGTCGCCGAATACGAGTACGCGCCGCCTTGGAATTTTTCCAACGACTACCACTGGGCCGAACAGGGAAACATGCTCTCCGCCGTTTGCTTGCAGCGGTTTCTCGAACGGGAAATGAAGCTGCAGCCGCTCTCCGCCGACGGGATCCTCGAGGAGTTGTACGGATACTACTCCGCCTTTGCGGGGTGGATGCCTCCCGGCGAGTGGAGGAAGCCGACAGGGGTTGATCCGCAGGAGTCGGCCGCCATCCGGGACAAGTACTTGGGGTACGAATACGACTTGCTGAACCCTGCGCTCCGTTCCGACGTGTCGCTGGTTGCACGCTCCACCTGGGATCTGTACCTCGGCGAAGATCGACTGATCTATTTCAAGGAGCCCTGCGCCGCAGCCGACACCGAGGCGACGTTTTTCCTGCACGTCATTCCGGCGAACGTTGACGACCTGCCCGGCGCGCGCCGGCAGCACGGTTTCGACAACTTGGACTTTTCTTTCGACAACTATCCCGGCAGGCGATTCGAGGAGACGTGCTCGGCCGCCGTCCGGCTGCCGCAGTACGACATCGCCGGCATCCGCGCCGGTCAGTTCGTTCTCGGCGAAGAGAGCGAAGAGAGCGAAGAGAGCGAAGAGGAGGGCGAAGAGTATATACAGATCTGGCAGGAGGAGTTCGCGTTCCGGCGGTGACGACTGGGGGGCCGCTGCGCGGCCCCAGTGGAGAGTGGAGAGTGGATGTAACCCTTTGGGCGGCCGCTTGAGCGGGCCGGAAAGACGCTTGTGCGGGCCGGAAAGACGCCCACGCCGCTTTCCCCACGGACTTGTCTGTTGAAACTGCTCTCGTGGGCTTCGGGATCAGGCTCGCCTCCCGGCGTCCGGCGGGGCGCCGGTGGTCGGACCGTCACGGACTGGTCATCAGGATCGTTTGGCCCAAGTTTACCAACGGCACAGGCGAGGCGTTTGGAATCAGCCGCTTACGCCGACGGAACGGCGCAAGCGGCGCTACAAACACGCGGCGACCGCGTACGCTTGCGCGCAAGGGCATCGCGAAGCCCGGCGCTTTGCCGCTGCGGAGAACTCGGGAACGCACACTTGTCTCAACCGAAAGAAAAATCGAAACAAATCGCAGTGCGGGGCCGCCGCATCTGAGATAAAAGTGAAATGGAGCGGGTTTTCGCGCGATTTCCCGTGCGGCTTCGCAGGATCCCGATCGGCGCAACCGCCGCGGGATTGCTTGCGGCGGCCTGCAACATACCCGTCGTCACGATCCAAGAGGAACCGCCCCGCGAGTCGGCGGGACCGCCCGTCGTCATCGCCGAGTTCGACGATGCCGGCAGGCGGCTGGGGACGCGCCTTGCGCCAAAGATCGTGCGCAATGAGACCGCCTGGAGGCAGACGCTTTCGCCGGCGGCGTTCAACGTAGCGCGCAGGGGAGCAACCGAGCTCGCCTACAGCGGCGCATACGACGCTCATTTCGAGCCGGGCGTGTACCGCTGCGCCGCATGCGCAACCGCCGTATTCTCGTCCGCAACCAAATTCGACTCGCAGACCGGCTGGCCCGCCTTTACGGCGCCCATCGCCGGCGAAAATATCCGCTTCGAGTGGGACCGCAGTTGGGGCATGAACCGGCGCGCGGTCTTGTGCAACCGCTGCGATGCGCGCCTCGGTCATGTCTTCAACGACGGACCGCCGCCGGCGCGGCGGCGCTACTGCATCAATTCGGCGGCCTTGCAGTTCATCCCCGGCCCCGACTGACCGCGCTCAGGCCAGGACTTCATGGATCACTTTTCCGTGAACGTCGGTCAGGCGGCGGTCGATCCCGTTGTGGCGGTAGGTGAGCTTCGTGTGGTCGATGCCCAGCAGACGCAGCACCGTGGCGTGCAGCTCATAGGAATGGATCGGATGCCGCTCGGCGCGGTACGACCACTCGTCGCTGGCGCCGTAGGTTACGCCGCCTTTGACGCCGCCGCCGGCCAGCCACGACGTGAAAGTGAACGGATTGTGGTCGCGGCCCTTGCTGCCCTGGCTGCAGGGCATGCGCCCGAATTCGGTCGTCCAATAGACGATGGTGTCTTCGAGCAGCCCGCGCGCGGCCAAATCCTCGATCAACGCCGCGGCGGGCTTGTCCATGGACTTGCCCATCGCCCCGTGGTCTTTGGCGATATCCTCGTGGCTGTCCCAGTTGCGCCTCGGGAAACCGTTGTCGGCGCCGCTCCAAATCTGGACGAAACGCACGCCGCGCTCGAGCAGGCGGCGTCCGATGAGGCAGCGCAGGCCGAAGTCCTCGGTGATCGCTTCGTCGAGTCCGTAGAGCTTTTTCGTCGCCGTCGTTTCGCCCGAAATGTCCAGCGCTTGCGGGGCGGACAGTTGCAGGCGCGCCGCCATTTCGTAGGCGCCGATGCGGGCCTCCAGGCGGGAGTCGCCCTCGCGCTGCGCCATGTGGGCGCGGTTCAGCCGTTCCAGAAGCGCGAGCCCCGCGGCTTCGCTCGTCTCGTCGATGTAGTCCGCCGACTCGGGCGGAAAGAGATCGTGGATCGGGTTCGGGCGGCCGGCGCGGATCATCGTGCCCTGATGCTGCGCCGGCAGGAAACCGGCGGAGTGATTGGCCGGCCCGTTGGGAGCGAAACCGCGCGGGTCGGGAAGCACGACGAAGGTCGGCAACTCGTCGGTCATGCTGCCCAAGCCGTACGAAATCCAGGCCCCCATGCTCGGAAAGCCCGGCAGGATGAAGCCGCTGTTCTGCATGAACGTCGCCGGGCCGTGGACGTTCGATTTGGCGACCATCGAGGGAAAGAACGCCATGCGGTCGACACACCCGCCGAGATGCGGAACGAGGCTGCTCATCCACTTGCCACACTCGCCGTATTGCTTCCACGTCCAGGGGCTCTGCATGACCGGGCCGGGGTCGCTCTGGAAAAGCTCGACCTTGCCGCCCGGATCGAATTTCCGCCCGTTGTGCTCGAGCAGCAGCGGCTTGTAGTCGAACGTGTCGCATTGGCTCGCCGCTCCCGACATGAAAAGCTGGACGACCCTTTTCGCTTTCGCCGGGTGGCGCCGGGCGCCGTTGATCTGGGGATTCGCGGCAACCGACTCGCGGCCCAGAAGATAAGCCAGGGCGATCCCGCCGAGGCCGCCGCCCGACTCTTGCAAAAAAGACCTGCGGTTCATTGGCCGCGAGTTGCGGTCGGGCTTCATGTTCTAATCCACAAAGATAAACTCGTTGCTGTTGAAGAGGATACGCGCGGCATTCTCCAGCCCGTGCCGCGTGGCGTGCGCCGACAGGGCCGCCGTCTCCTCAGCGGTTGCGCTCCTGCCGAAGGCCAGGCGGTGCGCCGCTTCGATCCGGCCGGCGGGGCTGCCGCTTTCCCGGCGGAGCCGCGCGGCGAAGTGCCGCGACTCCTGCACCATCAGCGGATCGTTGAGCAGCGCCAACGCCTGAACGGCCGTGAGCGTGCTGCTGCGCTTGGGCGTCAGCAGCGACGGGTCGGCGCAATCGAGGCTTTCCATGAACGGGTCTTGCACGCTGCGCACGAGAAAACGGTACACGCTGCGGCGACGGGCCGCCGGACTGGCGAAATCAAAGCGGGCGTAGTCGTAAACCGGAGAATGATCGTCCTTGAAAAGGAAGTGCTCCGCCGAGGGGCCGCCCATAGTGAGATCGAGGCGACCGCTGACCGCGAGCACCGCATCGCGGACGGCTTCGGCGTCGAGGCGCATGCGGTTCATGCGCCACAGGTAGCGGTTGCCGGCGTCGATCTCGGCGTTCGCCTCGTTATGGGCCGAGGATTGGCGGTAAACCGCGCTGTTCAGAATCAAGCGATGGAGAGCCTTGATCGAGCCGCCTTCACCGCGGAATTGCAGGGCCAGCCAGTCCAGCAATTGCGGATGCGTGGGCTTGCCGCCCATGCGTCCGAAATCGTTCGGCGAATCGACCAGCCCGCGGCCGAAATGATAATGCCAGACGCGGTTGGCGATCGAACGCCAGGTCAGCGGGTTGCCGCGGGCGACGATCCACTCGGCGAGCGCCGCCCGACGGGCGCCTTCTCCGTCTTCGGGCTTCAGCTCGAAACGGGCCGGCAGACCGGGCGCCGCCGTCACCGCGCCGGGACCAACGAGCCTGCCCGCAGATTCGACGCCGCCCCGCGCCGGCAGACGCACCGGCCGCGGCGTCCACGCCGGGGTGAATCGTCCGTACGTTTTGAAGTAGCTTGCGGCGCTGTAGACGTATTCGGGTTCCGGCAGGACCGCCAATGCGGACTCGATCCGCTCCCTTTGCGCTTCCAGTTCTTCGAGACGCGCCCGCGGCTCGGCGTCCATCGACTCGCGCGCGAGCTTGTTGCGGCGGCGGTCGAGCGCTGCGGTTTCCTTGGCGATCGCGTTGCGCCGGGCGACGGCCTGCGGCGTATCGACTTCGCCGACTTTCGGCAGCAGCAGGGCGCGTTCCTGCCGCAGCTTCGTCTGTTGCGCGTCGATGCGCTCGATCTCGCTGCCGGTCAGAGCAGCCAGGTCGTGTTGCAACGGCTGCAAGGCGGCGTCCGTCTCGCGCAACGCGAACCACAGGGCGCGCCTTTTTCGAAACGTCTCCCTGTCGCGGTCGTAGGGCTGCTCGGCGCGGTCGACGCCGGCGAAGACCGCCTGCAGCGCGTAGTAGTCCTCCTGCAGAATCGGGTCGAACTTGTGGTCGTGGCAACGGGCGCAATGGACGGTCAGGCTGCTGAAGGAGGACATGGCCGCGGCCAGCATGTCGTCGCGGTCGAGCAACCGCGCCAGCTTCTTGTCCTTCGTGCCTTCGCGCAACTCGGCGTGGCCCACGTAATCCCACGGGCCGGCCGCGATGAACCCCGTGGCGATCAGACCTTGGGGGTCGTCCGGCCAAAAAACATCGCCCGCAAGCTGCTCCTTGACGAAGCGGGCATACGGCTTGTCGTCGTTGAAGCTGCGGATGACGTAATCGCGGTACGGCCACGCATGGCGCCGCGCCTTGTCTTTGTCGTAGCCGTGCGATTCGCCGTAGTGAACGACATCGAGCCAATGACGCCCCCAACGCTCGCCGTAGCGGGGCGAGGCGAGCAGACGGTCGACCAGATTTTCGTAGGCCCGCGGGGAAGGGTCCGCCAGGAAGGCATCGATATCCTCAGGCGCAGGCGGCAGCCCGTGAAGATCGAAGCTGAGGCGCCTGATGAGCGTCCGGCGGTCCGCCTCGGGCGACGGATCGAGGCCGCGCTCGGCCAGCTTCGCGGCAACGAAGCGGTCGATCTCGGCGCGCGCCCAAGCGCCGCCCGCGGCGGGAACCGCGGGCGTCTGCAGCGGACGGAACGACCACCACGTTTGCGGCTCCGCCGGGCGGCCGCCGCCGTCGTTCGCGGCGCCCTCGGCAATCCAGCGGCGGATCAACTCGACCCGGGCGGCGTCCAGCGGCGCGCCGACCGCCGGCATGGCCGGCTGCGCCCCGCCGATCTTGCGCATCAGCAGACTCTCGTCCGGCCGGCCGGGCACGATTGCCGGGCCGCTTTCGCCCCCCTTGGCAATGCCGGCCCAGTCGACGAGCGACAGTTGCGCCTGCCCGCCATCGGGCTTATGGCACATGCCGCAGCGCTCGGCCAGGATCGGCTGGATTTGCGCGCTGAAGCTGACCGGACTCCCGGCGGCGAACAAGGGCAGCGAGAAGAACAACGCAACCGCGGCCGCGTTCCGGGCCGCGCACGGCCGCTTCGAAACGGCGCTGACTATGGCGAACATCCCTGCCATTGCCGTAGATGCGTCCCTCGCCAAAAGATCAAGGGACGCAAAGGGTCCCCGCCTCGGCCGGCGGTCTTAATCCGACGGCCAGACGGTTCCCTGGTCTTTCTCCATCACGGGCGCTTCGCCCTTGTAGATGAACTTCTGCACGCGCTGGCCGCGGTAGGTCTCGGTCGTATACAGATTGCCCTTCGAATCGGTGGCGATGCTGTGCACCGCGTAGAACTGCCCCGGCTGGCGGCCGCCGTCGCCGAACGTCGTCAGGACTTCCAGCGTCTTGCGGTTCAACACGTGAATCTTCATGTTCGCGCCGTCGGCCACGTACAGGTACTTCTGCTCGGGATCGCGCGAGAGCGCCACGTCGAAGGTGGACCCGTCCCCCAGCGTGTTCTTCGCCACGAAAACTTCGTCCACGTACGTCCCGTCGGTCTTGAAAACCTGGATGCGGTCGTTGGTGCGGTCGCAGACGTAGAGCAGGCCGTCGTCGGCCAGCGCTATGCCGTGCACCGGCGTGCGGAACTGCTGCGACGGCGGATCGTTCGGATTGTACGGCCCGAGCTGCGTGTCGTCGGGATCGTTGCCGTACGCCCCCCAGTGACGCTTGTACTCGCCGCTGTCGGCGTCGAGCACGATGACGCGGCGGTTGCCGTAGCCGTCCGCAACGTAAAGCTCGTTGGTCTTCGGATCGACCAGGGTCTTGGCCGGCAGCTTGAAATTGCCGGGGTCGTTGCTGCCCGTGCCGGTGAACGGCTTGCCGATCTGCATCAAAAACTTGCCGCTCTGCGAAAATTTCAAAACCATGCTGTCGTGGACCTGGCCTTTGCCCATGGCGCTCTCGTCGTGGGGCAACGCCGCCGCGGCCCTGGAGCGGCCGCGTCCGTTGCCGCCGATCCAGATGTTCCCTTTGTGGTCAACGTCGATGCCGTGGTTCGAAGCCGGCCAGTCGTATCCTTCGCCCGGACCTCCCCAATGGCCGAGCAGATCGCCTTCCGCGTTGAATTGCAAGATCGCCGGGGCCGCGTAGCAGCACTCGGAAGCGGGCGGATCCCAAGTCGCGTACAGCTCTTTCGCTTCCAGCGAGCTGCCGCGGTGGATGATCCAGACGTTGTCGCCGGCGTCCACGTCGACGCCGATGACGGTGCCGAGCAGCCAGTGGTTGGGCAACGGTTTCGGCCACAACGGGTCGACCTCGAAACGCGGCGCCAGCGGGCCGGCGGACCCGGCAGCGGCCTGATCGCCGCCTCCGCTCGGTTCGCATCCGGCGAGCGCGGCCGCCAATAATACTGTCATGCCAATGGCGAATGTGCGGTTCATAATCACCTCATTGATCGGGCATAGGGTATCATACTCCGTTCGCCGGAAAGGAACAACGGGAAGGAACGGCGTATTGGCCCGATTTCGTCGATTTTTGCTTCGGGCGGCGCTGTGCCTGGCGGCCTCCGGCGGCGCCGGGGCGCATGAAATTCCGGTCGATGTCCGCGTCCATGCCCTGGTCAAGCCGGCGGGGAACCGCCTGCAGGCGCTCGTGCGCATACCGTTGCGGGCCGTGCGCGACGTGGAGTTCCCGCAGTTCGGGCCGGGGTATCTGGACATCGAGCGGCTCGCCCCCCGGTTGGAGGACCTGGCGACCCTGTGGATAGGCGCCCCCGTCGAAATTTATGAGAACGGCGAACGGCTTCCCGTATCGAAAATCGCCGCCGCGCAGATCTCGATCCCGTCCGACAAGTCCTTCGCCTCCTTCGAGCGGGCGCTCGCTCATGTAACCGGCCCGCTGCCCGCCAACAGCGCCAACCTGGTCTGGGATCAGGTCTGGTTCGACGTTTTGCTCGAATATTCCATCCAATCGGACCGCTCGGAGTTCGCCATGCGCC
Source organism: Bryobacterales bacterium (assembly GCA_965214655.1). GTDB lineage: Bacteria > Acidobacteriota > Terriglobia > Bryobacterales > UBA6623 > CATQHP01. The sequence goes on from OZ243965.1 coordinate 392,515, forward strand.
CCGGGCTGCAGAGGCTGGCGGCGCGCGTCGTAACCGTACTGCGCTTTCTGCCTCCGGGCGGCGCCGTCCGCGCCTACGAATTCGCCGGCGACCCGGGCGTCACGCCGCTCGATCCGCGTTGGCTGCAGGCCGCCCTGCGCTTCGTCGAGTTGGGCTTCTTTCACATTCTCGAAGGCATCGACCATCTCCTGTTCCTGCTCTGCCTGGTCATCCCCTTCCGCCGGCTGCGCCCGCTGGCGCTGATCGTCACGGCGTTTACCGCCGCCCACTCGCTGACCCTGGCTGCGGCCGCTTTCGGTCTCGCTCCGAACGCGCTGTGGTTTCCGCCCTTGGTTGAAACGCTGATCGCGGTCTCGATCTTCTACATGGCGCTCGAGAACATCGTCGGCGCCGTTGCCGGGCGGCGCCGTTGGATGTTCGCGCTGGGCTTCGGTCTGGTGCACGGCTTCGGCTTTTCATTCGCTTTGCGGGAAACGCTCCAGTTCGCCGGGGCGCATCTGGTCACGTCGCTGCTCGCCTTCAACGTCGGCGTGGAGCTCGGGCAGCTTTTCGTGCTGCTCTTCCTCGTTCCCCTGCTGCATGCGCTTTTTCGCTTCGCCGTAGCCGAAAGAATGGGCATCGTCATCCTCTCGGCCCTGGTCGCCCATGTCGGCTGGCACTGGATGGCCGAGCGCGCCGAGGTTCTGCTGCAGTATTCCATCGAGCGGCCGCTTTTCGGCGCGATGCTTTTCTCCGCTGTTCCGGGATGAGGACGGCGTGCGGCGCTCTGCAACGAGAAGCGCCGGAAGAAACCTCGTAGCCCGCTATCTCCACGAGAAACGGGCGCCGAGTCGGCGGCGGCTATCGCAACCCAGCGGCCCAACATCGCAATCCAACTGCCCGCGCCCGTTCGATCTTTTGCGTTTACGGCAGATTTTACATTTACGGCGAAAAGTCCGCCGCATACTGAAGACGAGTATTTTTGCCGCGCCGCTCGAATTCTCTCGAAAGATCTTCTGAGGAGGTTGTCAGATTCGCCATGAGACGCACTCTGCGCATGCGCCCGAATGGGTCGAAAGCTCTCCTGTTGTGGGCGCTCGTCTGCTTGGGAGTTCCATCGCTATCGGCTCAGGTCGATACGGCGACGATCACCGGCGTAGTAACCGACCCGTCAGGCGCCTCGATCGTAGCCGCCGAGATTGTGGCTGTAAACCGGGCTACCGGCCTTGACTATCCGGCTTCGAGCAACGAATCCGGAGTCTACGTACTCACCGCCCTGCCCATCGGAACCATACGACGTCGAGGTGACCAGCCCGGGCTTCCAGCGGCTGCGGCGCCCCGGCGTGGTCTTGAACGCAGGGGCGCGCGCCAAGGTGGACATGCAGATGATGGTCGGGCAGGTCACCGAAGTCGTCGAGGTGACGGCGGACGTGCCTCTGCTCGAATCCGAAACGTCGTCTCTGGGCGGAGTAGTCGAAAACACCACGATCACGCAAATGCCGTTGAACGGCCGCAACTACCAGGAACTGGCGGTGCTCACGGCCGGAGTCTTGCCTTCCCGCCGGCAGAACTTTGTCGATGACGCCTTCAGCGCCAATGGCGCCGGGTTCGATCAGAACGTGTTCGTGCTCGACGGGGGAGACAACAACAACTACTTCAGCGGCGTTGTCGTCGCTTCGAATCAAGCCGTGAAGCCGTCGATCGACGCCATTCAGGAGTTCAAGGTGGAAACCCACAACTACGGCGCCGAGTTCGGCCGCGGCGGAGGCGCCGTGGTGCAGGTCACCACACGATCCGGCACGAACGAGTTCCACGGCACGCTGTTCGAGTTCTTGCGCAACAACAAGCTCGACGCCAACAATTTCTTCCGCAACCGCTCCGGCACGCCCAGGACGCCCTTCCGACAAAATCAGTTCGGGGGCACGTTCGGCGGCCCGGTCGTGCAAGACAAGCTGTTCTTTTTCGGCAGCTACGAGGGCACTCGCAGGCGGGAAAGCATCACGCGCGAAAGCACCATCCCGACTCCGGCGATGACCGGCGGCGACTTCAGCGGGCTGGCAACGACAATTTTCGATCCGGCGACGCAGAACGCGGACACCGGCGAGCGTCAAGCTTTCCCGAACAACATCATTCCGCAAGACCGCCTCGATTCGGTGGCGTCGCAGCAGATCGCCCTTTACCCGGCGCCGAACAAGGGCGGACGCCGCAATTTCTCGTTCAATTCGCCGAGCAATCGCGACGACGACAAGATCGACCTGCGCGTCGATGGGCGCGTCACGGACAACCACAGCGTCTTCGGCCGCTACAGCTACCTGAACTTCGACCGCCTGGAGCCCGGCAACCTGCCCCTGCCGGCCAGCGGCGGCAACACCGCCGTACGCTTTTCCCGCGCTCACACCGGCGTCGTCAACTGGACCGCCGTCATCCCCGGCGGCTCGATGGTCAACGAATTGCGCGTCGGCTACAACCGCATCAGCGGCGGCATCGACACTCCGACGCGGGAGCAACTGTGGAAGGACTTCGGCTTCCAGGGCCTGTTCGACCGCGAGGACATCAAGGGGCTGCCGGTGTTTCGGCCGTCCGGCTATCAGAACATCGGCGACCGCAACTTCGCGCCCGACCCCCGCAAGCAAGACGTGCGTCAACTGGTCGAGGCGTTTTCGTGGTCCAAGGGCAAGCACGCCATGAAGATGGGCGGCAACATCCGCAACTTCATACGCTGGAGCGGCATCACCAATTTCGCGCGCGGCCGTTTCGATTTCAACAATCAGTTCACCCGGCCCGTTGCAGGCCGCAGCGGCGGCGGCGACGCTATCGCCGACGCCTTGCTCGGCCTGACCAGCAACAGCCGTATCAGCACTCCGGTCGATACGCGCCGCCACGGCTGGGCCCACGAGTACTACTTCCAGGACAACTTCAAGGTCTCCCCGCAACTCACTTTGAACCTCGGCATCCGCTGGGAATATCAGTCGCCGTACGTCGAGCAGTTCGACCGCGTATCGAACCTCGTGCCCACCATCGGGAATCCCCAATTCATCGTGGGCCCCCGCGACGGCAGCACCGAGGGCCGCAGCTTCAAAAGGAAAGACACCAACAACTTCTCGCCGCGTCTCGGCTTCGCTTACAACGTCACCCCGAAGACAGTGATCCGCGGGGGCTTCGGCATCTTCTACATCGCCGACTTCGTGCTGAGCGCGACCCAATCGGTGTACGCGAACGCGCCCTGGTATCTCGAATCGAGCATCCCCACGTCGAGCAGCGCTGCGACATCCAACATCGTCGTCGAGAACGGGTTTCCGGGTGACGTCCTCAACCCGGACACGATCCGCGGCCGGAATCTTTTCGCCGCGCACTTTCCCGACGATTTCCCCATCGGCGAAACCTACCAATGGAACATCAACGTTCAGCGCCAGTTGGTTTGGAACTCGATGCTGTCGGTAGCTTATGTCGGCTCGAACACCGTGCATACGCAGGGCAACGCCAATTTGAATCAGCCGGAGCCCGGGCCGGGGTCGGTCGCGTCCCGGCGCTGGTTCCCGCAGTTCAACAACGTCATTACGCGCACGCCCAATTACGGCGCCAACTATCAGGGGCTGGAGATGAAGTTCGAACGCCGCTTCGACGGCGGTTTCTCCATCCTCAGCGGCTACACCTTCTCGAAGACGCTGGTGCGGCAGCAGGTCCTGCGCACAACCGTGTTGGCGCCGGAGAAAACCATCTCCTTGCAACACATGCCGCAGCGCTTTTTTGCCGCCGTGGTTTGGGACTTGCCGTTCGGCGCGGGACGCCGATGGGTTACCGGCGGCACCTGGAACCACATCCTCGGCGGCTGGCAGATTTCGCCGATCGTCACCTTTCAGAGCGGACTCCCGTTCTCTCCGTCGGTGGCCGGCAACCCGGCCAATACGACAGGCGGTCAGCGGCCGGACCGGTTGCGCGACGGCAACCTGCCCAGCGGCGAGAGAACCGTGGACCGCTGGTTCGACGTGGACGCTTTCGCAGTGCCGCAGCGCTTCACGTTCGGCAACTCGGCGGCGAATGTGTTGGAAGGTCCCGGGTTCAACAACCTCAACCTGATGGTTTCGCGAACCTTCCGGTTCAACGAGCGGGTTTCGTTGGATTTCCGCACCGAGTTCTTCAACTTGACGAATACGCCGCACTTCAATTTCCCGAATGGGACCGTCAATCGGGCTAACGGAGGCACCATCGGATCGACGCTGGTAAGCGATCCCGGACGACAGATTCAGTTCGGCATGAAGCTGCTCTTCTGAGCCGCGGTTGAGCGCCCGCTTGGCCGCGGCGCGGCCGGTTGCGCGGCGAGGCGCCTTCTATTTTGCGCCCTCGACCGCGCGGAGACCCTGGGAGATCGCCGCGGCCAGTTCCCGCTGGTCAAAACGCCGCGCCAACTCCAGAGCCTGCTTGCCGCGTTCCATGGCCTGCGAGACGTCCCCTGCGCGGAGATGCGCATCCGCCAAGCCGTAGAGGAACGTCGGCGTGCGGTCATCGACCGGTTCCAGGGACTGCTCGAGGCGCCCGATCCCTTCCCTCACTCGACCCCGCTCGACGAGGCGGCATCCCAGATGGAAGAGCGCGAGACGGTTGGCGGGCTCACTCCTCAAGGCCGCCTCGAAGTGCGCCTCCGCCGACGCTCCCCGGCCCTGCTGCAAACGAATCATGCCGAGGTCGACGTGGGCCGCAGCGGCGTTCGGGTTGATTGCGAGCGCCCGTTCGTAACTCGCGGCAGCTCGATTCCAATGTCCGCGAGACGCTTCGAGAGCGCCCCAGTTGGTATGCAGTTCCTCGCTGTTGGGGACGATCGCGAGCGCCGCGCGATAATGTTTCTCGGCCTCGTCGAATTGCTGCAGACGGCCGTGCACGGCGATCAGATTGACGTGCGCCTGTCCATAGTCGGGCTTCATGCGCAGCGCCAGGTCGTACTGCTCGCGCGCCTGCTCCAGGCGGCCGCCGCCCTCCAGCCGGAGGCCTTCGCTGAGCCGCCAGCGGTGGTCGCGGCGCAGCGCTTGAACCTCGGCCATGAGCGGATCGTCATAACCCGGCAGGGAACGATTGCCGGCCCGGACGCCCGCGAGCAGCTCGGACGCTTTGCCCGTTTGGCCCGCGTCGCGATAGGCCATGGCCAGCGCGTAGCTCACCGCTCCCGACTCCGGCGACAGCGCCGCGGCCTTCTCGTGGGCTTGAATGGCCCGGTCGGTTTCGCCCAGCGCGGCGCGCGCGCCCAAGTCCGTAGTGCGCCGCCGCGCTCGCGGGACGATCGCGGGCGATTTCCTCGAACGCGCCGAGGCTCCGCTCCGTCTCGCCGCCGGCAAGCAACGCTTCGGCCAGTCGAAGCCGGGCAGCCGTATCTTGCAGCCCAAGCTCCAGCGCCCGGCGAAACGATTGCGCCGCCTCGACGGATTTGCCGAGCGCCGCCTGGACGATACCCCTGTAGTAGATCCAACGGGCCGCGCCGGGGTCGAGCGCCGACGCTCGCTCGTAGCACCGGAGCGCGATGTCGTATTGGGAGTAGGCGTGCAACAACATGCCTAACCGGCCGGCGGCTTCCGCGCTCCGCGGCTGCGACTCCGCAAGCGCAAGGGCTTGGGCAAGCTGCTGCCTCGCTTCAGCGGAATCGCCTGCCCAGTTCACCTCCGGAAGAGGCGGCGCTGAAGAGGCGCCGCCCGTGCAGCCCGCTGCCAGACTTGCCGCAAGCGCCACAAGCAGCACTGACAAAGGATGCGGACGTCGCCAACTGAGGCGCACTCGCCAACCGGCCTCCACGCAGCTTTCCCCTGACGATTTTACAACCGAACCAATGCCGCTCGTCACCGGGAATGTCTGCCCGATCTGCAATACTCGGACCATGCAGGGCGCGTACGACGCGGTGCTCGTGCTTTCCTTCGGCGGGCCGGAGAAACGCGAGGATGTGATCCCCTTTCTGGAGAACGTGCTGCGCGGAAAACCCGTGCCCCGGGAGCGGCTGCAGGCGGTCGCCGAGCACTATTATCGTTTCGACGGGCGCAGCCCGATCAACGACTGCAATCGGGAGCTAATCCGGGCGCTGGCGGCGGAACTCGCAGCCAAGGGGCCCGATCTTCCGATCTATTGGGGCAATCGCAATTGGCGCCCGTTTCTGGCGGATACCTTGCGGCAGATGCAGGCCGACGGAGTCTCCCGGGCTCTCGCCTTCGTCACCTCGGCCTTCGGCTCCTATTCCGGGTGCCGTCAATACCGCGAAGACATCGAGCGGGCGCGCGCGGCCATCGGAGCGGGCGCGCCGGCCGTCGACAAGATCAGAGTGTTTTTCAACCATCCGGGGTTCATCGAAGCGGCGATCGATCGGGTGAACGAGGCGCTCGGCGAGTTTTCCGGCGCCGAACGGCAGGAAGCCAAGCTGCTCTACACGGCGCACAGCGCGCCGCTGTGGATGGCTGCGGGAAGCGATTACGTCGCGCAGCTTCGAGAGGCTTCGCGGTTGGTGGGCGAGGGCGTCGGCGCCGACGATTGGGAACTCGCGTACCAGAGCCGCAGCGGCCCGCCGAGCCAACCCTGGCTGGAACCGGACATATGCGACCGGTTGCGGGAACTGCGCGACGAAGGCCGCCGCTGCGTGTGCGTGGCGCCGCTTGGGTTCGTTTCCGACCATATGGAAGTCCTCTTCGATCTCGACACCGAGGCGGCGGGGCTGGCCGCCGAGTTGGGCATGAAAATGGCGCGGGCCGGCACAGTGGGAACGCATCCGGCTTTCGTAGCGGGGATCCGCGATTTGATTGCCGAACGCGCCGGCGGCAGTCCGCGGCGCGCGGCGGTGGGGCGGCTCCCCCCTTGCCCCGACGTCTGCCCCGCCGCATGCTGCGCCGCGCCCATGCGCCGGAAAGCAGCGGGCGCCGGTCTGTAAACTGTCGGGAAGGTCTCCCCGCCGATGCGAACGTTCCGGGCGCCCGGCCGCGTAAACCTGTGCGGCGAACACACGGATTACAACCAGGGCTACGTCCTTCCCGTCGCCCTGGATATGGAGTGCGGCGCGTCCGCCGCGCCTGCCGCCGACGGACGGCTGACGATCGACAGCGCACTGCTGGGCCCCGGGGGCAGCTACAGAGTGGATGAGTTGACGTCGATCGCGCCCCGCGGGGACTGGAGCGACTACCCGTTCGGAGTAGCCCGGCAGTTGGCCCTGACAGGAATCGAGATTCCGCCGGCGGCGATCACGGTTGAGAGCACACTGCCCCTCGGCGCCGGGCTGGGCTCGTCGGCGGCGCTCGAAGTCGCCGTCGCGCTGGCGCTGACGCAACTCGCCGGACGGGAATTGCCGCGCCTGGAGACGGCCCGGCTCTGCCAAGCCGCCGAACGCGAATTCGTCGGCGTACAATGCGGAATCATGGATCAATTCGCCTCCCTGCACGGAGCGGAGAATCAAGCGATCCTGCTCGACTGCCGCAGCCTGGAGCACCGCCCGGTCGCACTGCCGGAGGGGCTGCGCATTGTCGTCGTGGACTCAGGCGTGAAGCATGCGCTGGCGGTGAGCGCCTACAACCGGCGCGTCAGCGAATGCGCCGAGGCGGCGCACTGCCTGGGCGTCGCCTCGCTGCGCGATCTGTCCGTCGACGACTGGCCCGCCGTGGAATCGAGGCTGCCGGATATCCTGCGCAAACGCGCGCGGCATATCGTCCATGAGAACCAGCGGGCGCTCGCCTTTGTCGCAGCCTGCGAAGAAGAGGATGCCGGGGCGCTGCGGGAGATCATGCTCGCGGCTCATCGCAGCTTGGCCGCGGACTACGAAGTCAGTTGCCCGGAATTGGATTTTCTGGTCGACGCCGCCTTGCGCATCGACGGCGCCGTCGGAGCGCGCATGACCGGCGCCGGATTCGGCGGATGCACGATCAATCTGGTTCGCCGGGAAGCCGTCGCGTCTTTTTGCGATGAAATCGCCGCGCGGTACGCGCATGCCTTTGGCAAGGCGCCCCGCGTGCATCTCTGCCGTGCGGCGGCCGGAGCGGGCGAGGTCAAGGAATGATCGCCCGTGCGGCGCCCGCGGCCGGCGGCTAAACTGAAAAACGCTCTGCCCTGCCATGCCTCGCTTCTCTTTCACGGTTGTCATGCTCGCGGTCCTCGCGTCTCCAGCGGCGGCGGACCGGCCCCTGCCTCCGCTGCCGGCGGATGAGGACTCGCGCAAGCTGATCCAACGCTGGCGAAGCCGCCAAGAGTGGCTGGCCGATACGGAAGCGAACTTTCTGGGAGTAGTGCACGCCGATTCGACGCTGATGGATCTCGGCAAGGTCGGCTTTATCCTCGAACAAATCGGCGGGGGCGCGCGCCGGTACCTGGACCGCACCGATCACGAATGGGTTTTCGAAGCCGTCGAAGGGCAATCGGCCGCCGAGATGGAGCGCAACCTGCCGGCGATCGTGACTTATCTGCAACTGGGCACGGCGGCCGAGCTTTACTGGCGGCTGGCCAGAGCGAACAAACCGCCATTCGGCCAACGCAAGGGATTGCTGGAAATCCGGGGCATCGCCAAGGGCGTCTTCGATTTCCGCAACGAGCAGCTCGAGCGGGTGCGCAAGGGGCGCATTGCTCCGGACCGCGTGCTGACCGCCGGGAACCTGGGCGAGTTCGGCGACGCAGCCAAGCTGCAAAGCCTGCGCGCGGCTTTCCGCGCCGGGCGCGACCAATTCGTCAACCAGCGCAATCTGGTGGTTCTCGCCGCTTTGGCCTTCCAGTTGGCGATCGGTCTGTTGATCGCGCTGGTGTTTCTGCGGCCCCGGCCCGCTCTGATTACGGAACTGAACGCCGGATAAGACGGGGCGGCGGCATCGGGTCGGTCAAGGCCCTTGCTCGGTTTTGCGAAACTCGGTGAGCCGGTAATGATGCGTCTGCGGCGCCCGGCCGAGCAGCCGGGCCGCCCAACGATCAGCCGTGGAATACGGCACAAACAGACGTTCCGTTCCCGAATAACGCTCCGCGGCCTCCGATTCGAGCCTTGTAACGATGCTTCCGGGCGAGATGTCGTTCGTGTTGCGAAGATGCCAAATCGTGTCGAACCGTTCTTCGCGGATGTATTTTGCCGCCAATTCCTCCGCCTGTTCGTCGCGAAGTATGACGCACTTCAGCCGCCCTTCCAGCGCAACCAACAGAGGAGACGAGTCGGTGTTGTCTCGTATCGCGGGATGTAGAGTAAATACTTTTTGCCCCAGCGCGGCCAATAGAGGTAAAGGGTCGGTGTTGTATCCATCCGCCAACAGCAGCGCATCGGAACGCGTCGATTTCTCCTGTATGCGGCGGGCCATTTCTCCGAAGGGCACGAGATAACCCTGGTTGAGAAATCCCTCTTTTCCAAAATACGCGCTCAGCGAGCCGAGAGAGGCGAGCAATATGCCGGCGCAGACCGCGTTGCCGGCCAGGGGCCTGCGTTCCCGGCCGGCAAGAAGCGCCAGCAGGTAAAACGGGAGCACGAACAACAGCCGGGCGCCCATAAAGGGGAAGGACACCCAGGCGGCGGCGCCGAGATAACCGATCGCAGCCGCCAAGGCCGCCAACGGCAGCCAGGGGGCCGGAACCTTGACCCCCTGCCGGAGCAGCCACAGAACGGCAGGACCGAGCGCCAGCCCCAGAAAAATTGCCCACAGCGGGAACGCCTCGCCGAAAGTGACCGACGTGAACCAGTAAGCGAGCTTGACTGCGGTTTCGAGCGCAAAGTTCGGCATGAGCCAATAGGGCTCGGCCTGAGACACGTGGGTCAGGGCATAAGCGAACATAGCCGCCCAAGGGAGATAGAGCAAGGCCGCAAGCGCGTGGGAGACCAGCAGCGCGCGCAGAAACTCGTTTCTTTTGCGGCGAACCCACCGCCAGGCGAGGATCAGGACGGTCGCCCCGACGACGGAGACCGCCGGCAAGTAGTGCGTATAGAGCAAGCCGGCGGCGGCCGCCGAATAGGCCAGCAAGCGCCCGCGCGAGGATGGATCGGCTATAAGCCGCAGCGCGCAATGCATCGCCAGGGTCGCCAGGAGCAACTGCAAGCTATAGGAGCGCCCCATCCGCGAGTACATCAGCAACGCAGGCGACAGACACCACAATGCCAGGAACCACAAGCGCGCGGCCCCGGCGGCCCCGGCGGCGCCGCGCAGCCAAAGCTTGTCGACGACGACGGTCGCGGTCAGGCAGATCACGGCCGACAGCGCGCGCAGCGCCGCAATCTCGCTGCCCGGCCAAGGCAATTGCGCCCACAGACGGGCGAGAAAGTAGTAGGCCGGCGGGTGGATGTCGGAGTGGAGAACAGCCGGGATTGCCGCCCACGGCGTGGCGATGACGTTCAGCGTGAACTGCTCGTCGCCCCAGATGGGCAGCAGATCCAAGTTGTAAAAGAGCAGGCCGCATTGCGCCGGCAACAACCAGAGCAGGGGCCGCGCGAGCAACGTCTCGACCCATGTGCGGACCCTTGGGTTGCCGGCCATTCCCCGAAACTTATCACGTTCGCGGAGGAAGAGGGGGAAATCGGGCTAGAACCGTTTCCCGCGGAGACGCGCGATGTCGAACGACGCCGTATGCGCCACACCCATCACCGCCATCACGCCGGCCTGCACGGGATCGGTCACGACGAGGTCCGCCGCGCCGGGCGCCGAGCCGGCCATGTTCAGCGAAATGACGAGCAGCCCCTTGGCCCGGACTTCACGCACCGCCGTTTCGATGTCGCCGCCCATCATCGCCCCGGCGAGCACCAGCGCCCGGACGCGCGGCAAGCGGGCCGTTGCGCGAACAGCTTCGGCCAATTGCTCTTCGCCCACCAGCGGAATCGTGTCGACCGAGATGCGCTCGCCCCGCAGATTGTGCCGGTCGGCTTCGGAGATCGCGCCGATGGCGACCTGCCCCACTTGGGAGCCGCCGCCGATAATGACGATGCGGTTGCCGAAGATATGGCCCAGCGTGTGCTTTTGAGAGACGGAAACCACATCCGCGAGGGAGCGCAGCGCGTCGAGCAGCGCAGGCGCGGACTCCACTCCGGTCACCTCGAGGAAAACGGCGCCTGCCGGCTTATCCGCGTCGAGGATGGAAATCCAGACGATCTGAGCGCCCCGGTCGGCGACGGCGCCGGCGATTTCGCGCAGCGACCCGTTTTCGTTGCGCACTTCGATGGCCAGCGCAAGGGTCGATTGCCGCTCGGAGTCCGACATCTGAAGGGGCTGCCTCCTCTTAATCAGAATCGCACAGCGCCGCGGCGCGCCGTCAGTCGACCCAGACCGGGCTGGAGACCGCTTTCTCGCCGTCGTCTTGAACGAGATCGACGTAGTAATAGGCGGCGCCGCCGTCCGCTACGCGGTCGACGAACTCGAACTCCGTCCGTTCCGCCGGCGGGTCGACGGCATAGACGATGCCGCCGTTCTTGACCACGCGAACCATCTTCAGGCCGGCGGCGCCCACGGCGGACACGCGCAGCGAGATGTCGCCGCCGGCGCGGATCTCGCTGCCCATCGGTTCGCCGTCGACTGCGAACCGAAGGACGATGCGCTCGCCCGTCGTAGCGTAAGTGCGGCGGTGGTAAATGCCCTGGAAGACGCCCTCGCGGTCGAGCTCGTCGGCGAACACGGCCATCAGAGCCGTGCCCCGCTCGGCCGGGCTGTAGCGGGAATACAACGGGCCGTCGGCGCCGCGGGCGACGGCTTCGCGGCGGATGCCGTAACCCGCGTTGCCGGAGTGATTGTCGGTGGAGGCGACCACGCCGACGCGGCGGCCTTTTTCCAGGAACGTCGCCACCCAATCTTCCGAGCGCCGATGATCGGAGAAGATTTCAATCCCCCGCTGCAGTTTGTCGTTGTGCCAGGTCGGGTTACCCGGCCGTCCGCCGAAGTGGGGGATCGTCAACAGATTCTCGTTGCGGAAATTTTCCGCAAGCATGCGGAACAGGTCTTCGACGTGGCCCGCTTGCCGCCGCGGGCCGTGATAGTTGCGGACGTTCCCGTAGCGGTAGCGCAAGTAGCTGCGGATCAGCGGCATATCGCCGGCGGTGGTGTAGACGTTGTGATCGCCGCCCACTTCGCTGGGGCCGCTCCACTCGTAGCCCAGAAAAGTCACGTACTCGCCGGGTTCGTTGAACTGCTCGGTTGCGCGTTTGATGTCCTCCCACATTTCCGCCGCCGTGATGAAGGCGTGATCGCTGACCGCGCAGAAATCGAGCGCGGCGTAGCGCTTGCCGAAGTCGTACAACTCGGCGGGCGTGCCGCGTCCGTCCGAGTACTTGGTGTGCGTGTGCAGGTCGCCCCAGACGATCGTCCGCTCGGGAAGCCGCTCGTGGACCACGATCGGGTTGCTCGTTGCCTCGCGCCCTTCGCGGTCCCGCGCCGCGATGCGGTAGACGCCGGGCCGGTCGAAGCTGACGGGAAAGCGGCGGGCGCCGCGGTCCCGTTCGGTGTATGCATAGGGCGGCGGCATCTTCGCCCGCCCCGCGGGATCTGCGAGAGCGACTGTGCCGCGGTAACCCGCCGCCGGATTGCCCAAGCCGTCCTCCGCCCAAACGTTGACCCAACGGGCTTTGCCGACTTCCCAGTCGGTGGGCGCGGCCGCGATCAGCTCCCGCGCCTCCCCCGCCCGAACCGCCAGCTTCGGGCTGTGCTCGAGCGGCAGGAATTCTCCTTTCCCGAAGGCGTCGACCCACACCTTCTGCTCGAAGGCGGACTCGTCCATCGGCTGTATCAGAACGCCGGGCGAACCCCCGGAACGATCTCCGAAAACCAGCTCGATGAAATCTCCCTCGGCAAGGCTTCCGCCGGTCAGGGTGAATTGATTGAGGCGCTGCCAGGGAAAGTAAGCCTCCGCGCCGCCGATGTACTCCCACTTCAGCAGCGCGCCGGTGGAAGTCCGATAGGTGAGAAAGTTCGGGGCGCGCGGGGCGCGGGTTTGCAGCATCGTTCCGCCCCACATGTCCCACTGGAAATCGTGTTGGGTCGAGAGCCGCAGTCCGCCGCCGGCGGCCATGCCCGCCTTGCCCGCGGTGAAGCGCAGCCTGATTTCCGCGTATCGACCGGCGACGGCTTCCGTAATGCCGACGAACTCGGCGGCGCCGAGACCGAGCTCCGCGGCGTGAGCAGCGGCTGCCTTCTCGTCCGCATATTTCGCCGGACTCCCGTAAGAAGACTGCCCGCCCAGCGGGAAAGAGCATACGCAGAGCGCGAAGACAAGGGCCGGAATCGCTCGCCTCATTGCCGACCGATTGTAGCGTTTCCGGGAGATGCCGGCGGATTCCGCATATCGGCCCGCCGGCTCGCGCGTGAACCGCGGCCCGGGAGCGGCAACGCCTTCGCAGCACGGCCTCGATCGTTTCCAGGGGCCGGCGGACCGGGACTTCCGCAATAGATTTCGTTGTCGGGACTCTGCCGGATTCCCTCGCCTCAAGGCGCGGGCGCTTGCGGCAAGCGCGTGCTCGGCGGCCGGGAATTCGGAACGATCGCCATCCTGCAGAGCGGCCCTCCGTTCAACGTTTTCAGCCGGGCGCCGACGGCAACCCGGCCGGCGCGACGTTCGGCCGCTCGGCCGCATCGTTCCCCGCCCGGCAAATCCAACTCGGAGCGCGCATCTCGTTATAGCGGAGCATCCTCCGGCCGGCCGCGGCGGACGCGCCGGCGCACGATCTCTGAAGTGCCGGACAACGAGTTGCGGGCGACCGCTGGATCGGGCGGCGCTCAGTCTTCAAGAAACGCCCGCAGCCGACGGGCAAGCGCGCTTTGATCCTTCAATTCGCACTCCCATAGCGTCAACGCCGACCAGCCGGCGGCCTCGAGCGCGGCGAGTTGCCTGCCGTGACGCTCGACGTTGCGGGCGATCTTGGCTCGCCAATACTCGACGTTCGTGGCCGGCATCCGCTTGCCCCGCTTGCAGTCGTGGCCGTGCCAGAAGCATCCGTGTACGAAAATGACTTTGCGGCGCGGTCCGAAAACGATGTCCGGCTTTCCGGGCAGGTCTTCGCGGTGCAGCCGATAGCGGAATCCCATCCGGTGCAGAAGCCGGCGCACCGCCATTTCCGGCTTGGTGTGACGGCCCTTGACCGTCCGCATGATTCTGCTCCGCTGCTCGGCGGATTCGATCATGACCGACGAATAGCCGTTGGCCCGGACTTGCGTTGAACGGCACCGGCGCGCTCGACCCGAGTGGTCCGGACGATGTCCGTTCCGTGATATGCAACCTCGAAATCGACCCAATGGGTTTCCTCCGGCAGGCAGCCGAAGCAGTCGTGAAACGCTTTCATGATCTCAACGCCTTCAAGCGTTTGCGCCGGCGGGCGGGGATTGTTGCGCGGGCTTGGAATCGTCGCCGGCAGCAGGTACAAACACGGCGGCGGCAAAGAGAATGGACCGACATCCGTTCTGCGATTGGGGTTGGCGGCGAGTTTCGGACACGGCCGCCCGACCGTCCCGCAGACCATATCCCAGATGACAATGCCGTCCACCCGTTGCTCGCGCGAGACGATTTCCGCGCTCAGCCGAGTATGGATTCCGGACCACGCATTGTGCCGCGGGTCGGCGCCCGGGTTCGTACACAGGCTCCAAACGATGAACTCGTGGGCGTGGGGGGGCCGCTCGAAGATGTTGGTGTTGTTGCCGTCGAGGCATCCTTTCAATTCGATAACGGCCGTTCGGCCTGAACGCAATTGCACGGCGTAGTCGTGCCGATTGGATTCTCCGGCGGATTCCCATGCGCCAATCCAATCTTTGCTCCGCATGTAGTTGAGAACATGTTGAACGAAGTCTCGTTTCTCCCGCATGGTTGCGGAAAATTGACCGCGGATGCGCTCAATCGCTCCTCGAAACAGGCCGCTGCGATAAAATTCTTCCTTGCTCAGGCCGTGGTTTCCGAGGGTATGCGCTTCGGTTTTCAGAGTTTCGGCCAGATCCTCGATTTTCTTGCGGAGTTGCTCGTTACGCTTGCAAGGAATAACGCTCATGCGGCCGCTCTGGTCTGCAGCGCCGGAGCAAGCGCCGGCTCGAAAATCTCGCGCGCCAGGAAGCGCACCACCGGCACCGCGACCCCGTCGCCCGTCAAATGGTAGGCTTCGTTGTAGTTGTCGGGCAGGATATAGTCGTCCGGCAAGCCCATCAGGCGCGCCGTTTCGCGGCTCGACATCAGGCGCGAGCGTACCTCGCCGTCTTCGACGACGACGACGATCTGCCGGCTGGAGCCGCCGGCCGGCGTCCGCAGGCAGCCCGCAACGTCGTCGAAGCGGACTTCGGCGCGCTGCGTCTTGCGCCCCGCCGCGTCGCGCCGCGTACGCTTGTACGCCGTGCCCGCAATGCGGCGCCCCATCGACTTGGCCTTGCGCACTTTCTCCAGATTGACCGCGCTCATCATGGCGAGCAGTCTTGCGGTTTCGGCCGGCGCATGCCAGGAAACGTCGGCTGGATCGTCTTCGATCAGTTCAGAAAAACCGATTCTCCCGGACAGCGGAGCGGATACAGCCCACCATATCCAGTTTTCCTTGACTGCATCGGGAAGCTTGCGCCAAGCGGTCTCCAGCATCCGCGAATGGAACCCTCCAAGCGGACCGGCGCCGACAAGTTTCCCTGGTATCGCAGCGTCTTGGCGAACGGCGATCACGAAGAGTCTCGGCCTGGACTGCGGAACGAACAGCGCCGCGTCCACGACCAAGGCGCCGTAGCGGTATCCGCCTTCCTGAAGGGCTCGGCAAATCGCCGTAAAATCCTTGCCTCCGTGAGAAACCAAGGTTCCGCATACGTTTTCGAGAACGAGCAGCGTCGGCGCTCTGCGCTGCCGGCCCAACTCCAGCATAAGGCGCTGAAACGGCCAGAACGTGCCGGACCGCTCGCCTTGCAAACCGGCGCCGCAGCCGGCAAGCGACAAGTCTTGGCAAGGAAAGGAGGCCCAGACAAGATCGGCGCGGCCCGGCAAATCTTCGGCGGTCACGTCTCTGACGTCGCCGCGCAGATACCCGTCCGTTCCCCAGTTCAAACAGTACGCCGCGGCCTTCTTGCGGTCTATGTCGTTTGCGAACAGACACCGCCAATACTTGCCGAGACCGGCCCGCGCCATCCCGGCGCCGGCGAAAAATTCATAGAACGCGGGCGGCGGCGGGATCATATACCTGACAACACTGCGGCGGCGAACATGCCCCTCGGATACCCCGCAGCTTAACACGCCGGCGGGGAGCCGCCGCGGGAAAGCATGTTGACCGCCGCACGGGCGCTCGGTTACCCCAAGCGCCGGCTCCCCATAGCGAAAATGCTGCGCAGCAACTCAGGAGACGCATACGCGCCAACTTCTACAACGGCCGCCCGCAATGACCCGCCGACGTCGCCCTCGACGCTTCTGTAGCCGCCGCCTGCAGCCGTCCCGTGACATCTCCGAAAACGAAGCGCCCGCTAAATTTCCGGCGCTCAATTTGGCGGACAAAAGGCGATGAAGTCTTCTCATCCGCCAAACCAATCGATCGACTCCATGTCGATGGCGCGCTCCGGGCATCTATTGGTTCTCCTGGTAGGGAATTTGCTGCGCAACTCTTGAAAGACCTATGGAAACGAGACGTCGTAACCGCGTTGAGTTCTGTCAATACCGGCGAGGGCGCTGTATTCGATGGGGTTACTCTTGTTCTCGACGGATGGGAACTGTACGGCGCGGAAAAACAAGGCGCGTCCGAAGGCAAACCACAAATAGGCCTCAGGCGCCCCTCTGGAACGATGTGAGGCGAAAAGCCGCTGCCCCTACCGCTTGCGATACGGAATATCCGGCTCTTCTTTGGTCATGAACTCGATCAGCGCGGGCCGCCCCTCCCTTGTGGAGCGGATGCCGCGCTCAAGCGCCGGGCGGATGTCCCCCGGCCGCTCGACCTGCTCGCTGTAGGCGCCCAGCCCCTTGGCGACCTCGCTGTAATTGCCGCTGGTGAAGCGCGTGCCGTACTTCGCCGACGCTTTCGGAATGTGGCGGTCGTAGTTGCCCATCGCCGCGTTGTTCAGCAGCACGGTGAGGATCGGAATCTCTTCGCGGACGGCCGTCTCCAGGTCCATGCCGACCATCCCGAACGCCGTATCGCCGCTGAAGTTCACAACGAGCTTCTCGGGGCAGGCCAGCTTCGCGCCCATCGCCGCGCCGAGCGAAAACCCGAGCTGCGTCGAGTGCCCCCAGCCGATGTAACCGCGCGGGACGGTCGCCTCGTACAGGGGGACCAACTGATCGCGGGACCCGCCCGATTCATGGGTGACAATCGTTTCGGCCGCGTTCGTCGCGTCCATGAACTCCTTCATCACGCGGTACGGATTCAGCGGCGTCTCATCGGAATTCTGTTTCGCAACCCAGCGCTGCAGCCAGGGTTTCTTGACCGCGGCGACGTACGCCTGCACCTCGGCCAACCCGGCGCGGCCTTTGCCGGCGGTCTGCGCGCGGATTTCCTCGGCGACCTGCGCCAGCACGAGCTTGGCGTCGCCGACCAGCCCCACGTGCGCCGCGCAGTCTTTGTTGATGTCCGCCGGATCGTTCGTCGCATGAACGATCTTCGGCTGCCTGGGAATCGCCGAGCCGAAAATCGTTTTCGTCAAGCTCGTGCCGACGCCGAAGAGCGCGTCGCAGCGGCCCAGGTAGTCGGGAACCATAGCGGCTTCGGAGAGCGACCCCGCGCCCAACGCCAAAGGGTGCGACTCGTCGAAAGCGCTCTTGCCCAACAAAGTGGTCATTACCGGCGCCGCCAGCAACTCGGCGACCGCGGTCAACTCGGCGCTCGCCCCCGCATAAAGAACGCCTTGCCCGCAGCGGATCATCGGACGCTCGGCGGCGAGCAACAGCTTGACCGCCTCGCGCACCACGCCGGGGTCGGCGGCAGCGCGCAGCGGCGCCGGAGGCCGATAGTCAAGGGCGCCCGAAAACTCGCCTACCGCAATATCGCGCGGAATCTCCACCAACGCCGGCCCCGGACGGCCGCTGCGCAACGCCGTATAGGCCCGCCGCATGTGCTCGGGCACGGCCCGCACGGTCGAAATCCGCGACGCATATTTGGTTACGCCGCGGAAATTCTCCACCGCGTCGAACGTGGGGTGGATGCCGGCGCGGTCCCGGCCGGGGTGTCCCGGCAGGAAAAGGATCGGGCTCGAATCGGTCTTGGCTTGGGCGATGCCGGCGAACCCGTTTTCCGCCCCGGCGCTGTCCTGAACGGAAACGACGCCGATTCTCTTGCCGCACGACGCCCTGGAAAACCCGTCGGCCATGTTCTCGGCGACGCGCTCCTGGCGAGCCACGATCGGGCGGATGTCCTCGTCGGCAAGCGCTTCCAGCAAAGGAGTCAACGGGAAGCAGAACACCTGCTCGACTCCTTCGAGCTTCAGAATGCGGGCGATGGCCTGGGCTCCAGTCAAGATGAACGCTCCTTTCAGGCGGTCTCCGCTGCCGGCCGACGCGCGATCGCGGCGCGCGCTATCCAGACGCCTCGGCCGCGATCGCCGTCTGCGCGGCCGCCAGCTTGGCGATGGGCACGCGATAGGGCGAGCAACTGACGTAGTTCAACCCCGCGTTGACGCAAAACGCCACCGATTTCGGATCGCCGCCGTGCTCGCCGCAGATGCCGACCTCGATATCGGGCCGCGTCTTGCGGCCCTTCTCCAGCGCGATCTTGATCAACTCGCCGACGCCGGAAGCGTCCAGCACCTGAAACGGATCTTCCTGGAGGATGCCTTTGTCCATGTAATCGCCGATGAACGCCCCGGAATCGTCGCGGCTGAAACCGAACGTCGTCTGCGTCAAATCGTTCGTTCCGAAGCTGAAGAACTCGGCGTGCCGGGCGACCTCGTCGGCCGTCAGCGCCCCGCGCGGCACCTCGATCATCGTGCCGACCATGTACTTCACGCGCTTGCCCTGCGCCGCGAATACCACCTCGGCAGTGTCCGTCACGATCTTCTTCTGGTTTTCGATCTCCTTGTGATTGCCGACCAGGGGAATCATGACTTCGGGAATGACTTCGACGCCCTTCTTCGCGCATTCCACGGCGGCCTCGAAGATCGCCTGCGCCTGCATCTGCGTGATCTCGGGGAAGGTGATGCCCAGCCGGCAGCCGCGGTGGCCGAGCATCGGATTGAACTCGTGCAACTCTTCCACGCGCTCCAGCAGATCGGCGATCTCCTGCCGCTTTCCGTTGTCTTTACCCGCGGCGCGCAACTCGGCAAGCTGCACCATGAGCTCCTCGCGCTTGGGCAGAAACTCGTGCAGCGGCGGATCGAGAGTGCGCACGATCACCGGATAGCCGTCCATCGTCTCGAACAGCGCCGCGAAGTCCGCGCGCTGCATCGGCAACAGTTGTTGCAGCGCGGCCTTGCGGGACGCCTCGTCCTGGGCCAGGATCATCCGCCGCACGTGGTCGATGCGCTCGTCCTCGAAGAACATGTGCTCGGTGCGGCACAGCCCGATTCCTTCCGCGCCGAACTTGCGCGCCGCGGCGGCGTCGCGCGGCGTCTCGGCGTTGGTGCGCACGCCGACCGTGCGGTAGCGGTTGACGTACTCCATGAACTGCGCGAACTCGCCGGAACTCGGATCGGGGTCGATCGTCACGGCCTGCCCGGCAAACACTTCGCCGGTCGAGCCGTCGATCGAAATCCAGTCGCCTTCCTCGAGCACGGCGCCCTTGCAGCCGACCGTGCCGTTCTTGTGGTTGACGTTCAACTCGCCGGCGCCGGCCACGCACGGAGCGCCCATGCCGCGGGCCACCACGGCCGCGTGAGAAGTCATGCCGCCGCGCGAGGTGAGGATGCCTTTGGCGGCCTCCATGCCGTGGATGTCCTCGGGCGTCGTCTCGGCGCGGACCAAAACGACGGGGTTGCCTTTTTCGGCTTCGCTCACGGCGTGGTCCGCGCTGAAAACGATGCGGCCCACGGCGGCGCCGGGCGACGCCGGCAGGCCCACGGTGAGCGTCTTCAGCGTTTTCTTCGAGCCGGGTTCGATCACCGGATGCAAAAGCTGGTCCAGGTGCTGCGGCTCGACGCGCATTACGGCTTCTTGCGGGGAAATCAGTCCTTCGTCGACCATGTCCGCGGCAAACTTGACCGCCGCTGCGCCTGTCCGTTTCCCGTTGCGCGTCTGCAGCATGTAGAGCTTGCTCTCTTCGACGGTGAACTCGAAATCCTGCACGTCGCGGTAGTGCCGCTCGAGCCGCTCGGTGATCTCCCGCAGTTCGTTGTACGCCGCCGGCAGAACGCTCTCCAGCTCGGCGATCGGGCGCGGCGTGCGAATGCCCGCGACCACGTCCTCGCCCTGCGCATTGATCAGAAATTCGCCGTAAAAAACCTTCGCGCCGGTCGCCGGATCGCGCGTGAAGCCGACGCCCGTGGCCGACGTTTCGCCCAGGTTGCCGAAAACCATCGCCTGCACGTTGACCGCGGTGCCGAGGTCGTGCGGAATGTCGTTCATCTTGCGGTAGTGGTTCGCGCGCGGGTTGTCCCAGGAGCGGAAGACCGCGTCGCGCGCCGCCTTGAGCTGCTCGTGGGCATCCTGCGGAAAGTCGCTGCCGAGGCGCTTCCTGTAGTGCGCCTGGAACGCTTCGACCACTTCGGCAAGCTGATCGGCGGTGAGATCCATGTCGTTCTCGGCGCCGTGCTCGTGCTTGATCGCTTCGAGGATTTCCTCGAATTCGCTTTTCGAGACTTCCATCACCACGTCGGCGAACATCATGATGAAGCGGCGGTAGCAGTCCAGGGCGAACTCCCTTTTGCCGCTGAGCGCGGCAAGGCCCTCGACCGCCTCGTCGTTGAGGCCCAGGTTGAGGATCGTATCCATCATCCCGGGCATCGAAAACTTCGCGCCCGAGCGGACCGAGAGCAGCAGCGGGTTCTTGGCGTCGCCGAGCTTCTTGCCCATGTCCTTCTCGAGCCGCGCCAGCGCTTCGGCCATCTGCTCCTCGACGTCTTCGGGAACCTTGTTTCCGCCTGCGAGGTACATGTTGCAGACCTGCGTCGAAACCGTGAATCCCGGCGGCACGGGCGCCCCGGCCAGCGCCATCTCGGCAAGGTTCGCGCCCTTGCCGCCGAGCGTGTCGCGCATGCTCCGATCGCCTTCGGTTTTCGAACCGCCGAACGAGTAAACCTGTTTTGCCATTCCGCTTGCTTATCCCTCTTGTCTGGTGATCGTTCCGCGATCGAGGCTTGGGGCGCCGCCCGCGCAACCTGCGCCGAATACGGCGCGGGCCGCGGCAAACATTCGAGACGAATCTTTGAACCGGAGCGCTTGGGCCGGACGGGGCTTCGCTTGCGCCCCCAACCTCGTGGAACCGAACCTCTATCTTAGCAGCGAAAGCGCCGTGAAAGGCGCGGCGGCGGGATCTTGCGGCGCTTCGCCGGCCCGCGCAGCGATCTTGCATGGTTGTATCCGCTGCTTAACCCCGACTCACAAGCACATCCTCGGCCGGCATAGCCGGATATGCGGCGGGCCGGTTTACGGGGGGCAGCGGATCGACGTTACGGCGGTCACGGTCGCGCCGGCCAACAGAGCGCCGCGGCTTCCGCTCGAATAATCGTAGAGCTTGAAGACGTAACTCTGTATCGCTTGAATCCACTCCGCATTCATGGAACCCTCGCCGCTGCCGCCAGCGGCGAATAAAACTTCGACGCCGTCGTCGCCTGCAACCCAGACCTGAACCGCCGTCGTTCCTTGCGACGTCCACGAGAGGGCCGCTGTGCAGAGCGTCTGCGTGTAATAGATCGTACACGGATTCGGCGAAGCGCTTAACGAACCCGTTTGCGCCCGGAGTTGCGGCGTCCCCAAAAGCAACCCCATAAGGCAAAACGTCAAAAATGCAATCGCTTTCGACATGGCAGCCTCCCCTGTTTTCTCAACGTTCCTTCAATCTCCGAGACTCAAACGTATCGCCGCCAGGATTTCGGCCTCGAAATCGCTTGCCGGCTCCGCCGCCGGCCACGCGGCGAGGTCCGCTGCGTCGAAATCGCCGGCGGCAACGGCCTCCAGCAGACGCAGCGCCTCGCGGACAAACTGCGATGCGCCCGCCAACTCTCCGCTCTCGACCAGAGCCTCGATGCCGGCCCGGAAGTCGGAGGCCATGGCCGTCCGGTCGGCGTCCGGCGGGAATTTCGGCCCGATCGTAGCGATCGACAGACTGTTGTTCTCTACGAATTGGAACGCCCACAATTGCTCTTTAACAGCCCAGGGCCAGCTTGAGCGAGTTGAAATGCTACGCGGCGGTCCTTGAACATAGGCGCGAACGATTCCGGGGCGCGTTGCGGTCGCGAAGCCGAACGGCGGCAAGGCGTCTCCGGGCTGCAGTCTGTGTCGGGAGAAGTGGATGTACCAGTGAATTCTTCTGCGCAGCATGGACTGCCGCATCTCCCGGCGGTAGTCATCCCCCCAAGTGTAGCTCAGCCCGTCTATGTAATTCTGCATGTGCTGCCCTTCTTGGGGCCCTTCCCAGTCCTCCGCTAACCAGTAGGGCGGACTGACCACGCTTGCCAGGGCTTCTCCGCCGGCGACGGGCATGACCCATTTGCTGATGGGCTGCCTCGCTTCGCGGCGGTTGCCCAAGCGGTAGCGATAGATGTAGCCGCGGCCTTGGCCGTCTTCCGCTGCTCTGACCGCGGCGCTCAGGGAGGGGCAGGTCCCGATCGCCAGCGGCGCTCTTTCCATGACCCTCGGCCCGTGTCTCTCCTGTCCCGGGACCGGAGCCTCGGAATCGGGATCCGGGAGGAACGACAGGACGAGCTCGCCCGCCTGCTCGTCCAGAAAGACGAACCGCTCCCGCAGTTCCGCGGGGATGACGCCGCTTGCGGGATACGCCGGCACGGGCGGCAACTCGACCCTCAGCCGCAAGCGGGCCGCCTCGGCCTCGCCGGCCGCGGCGCAGGGCAGAAACGAAAACAACAAGGGGACGAGAGAGGTCACGATCAGCGCTCCACGGAGAACGCCCGCGGCTGGACCAAAGCGAGATCCAGCGCCGTCTCGAACTGCCGCTCGGCGCTCGACAGGGGGTTTGCAGATTGCCCGATGGGCGGGAAAGGCTCGTTGACCGCCAAGGCCCGCGCTTCCTCGAACCACGGGCGCGGACGCTCCACGAATTCCTCCAGACGAGCCGCCGCCGCCTTGACAAACGGAGAGTTGGCCTCCAGAACGCCGCGATCTACGAATATGCGCAACTGCGTCAGGAAATCCGACGCAATCTCCAGAGCGGAGACCGTCTTGCCGTATTTGGGGCCGATCGTCCAGACCGTCCGCTGTTCCAGGCGGCGGTTCATCCGCAGCAGTTCGTGCAAGTGTTCTCCGACCGCTTGCGGCGCGTCGCTCGGCAGCGCATGGAGCGCCGCCGCGTCGCCCTGGAAGCCGGCATAGACGAACCCCGGCCGATCCTCGTCCTCCACGATGAAAAGAGCCGTCCGATTCGCCGCCAGCGGCGTTCCCGTGCGGCTGTCGAAGAGAAGGGTCCATTCGTTGAGACGCTGCGCATGGAACATCCGCTGCCAAGTCCCCTTGGGCGCCGGCGGAACCGGCTTCGTCGGATCGGGAGGTTTCGGCCGCGGGACGGACAGGAACCAGCGGTGAATCGCTTGCCTGGCGGCCGGACCGTTAGCCACCAGATAACGGTAGCGGTAACCGCCCTTGGGCGTCTGCGCTACCGTGGCGACGACGACCGGAGCGACGTGAATGGGCAACTCGATGCGATGCACCGCGCGGGGGAGACCGGGAGCGGTACGGTAAGCGAGAATCACGTCCTGTGTCCGCGGGTCGTAGAAAACGGATCGATCGGGAAAGCGCCGGTCGACGTCGCCGTCCGGCGGATAAAAATGCGCCACCTCCCCCACCTGGAGAAGACCGGGTCTTACGACTTGACCCGCGAGACTCGCGGGCATGCTCAAGGGCAACAGAAGCCCCAAGGCGGAGAAGCGAAACCGGCGAGCTTGCTTCATGGCTGAAAACCCTCCTTTACGTCCCGGGCCGGCATCGGCGGAATATCTGCAACACCGTCAGCCCGGTTACGTGCCGCTGCGATTCGTACCGCAGTGAATATGCTCATTATCCGTTCCTTTCTCCTCATGATCGGCATAGCGCAATCCGTGAAGTCTACAGATTTGCAGAAAGCGCTCAATTATCTCCTTGTCGTAGATGACGCTATTGTTACTGTTGATCTTGTGTGGTGGTTTGCATCTGAAATCGACGGACTTTCCGCGGTCATGAGTCTTATGTCCGGGCTCCCATTGAATGTCACCCGGGCGTAAGTATACATCGAATACGCTGCCGAACTCCAGAGCCATATCGTTGACCCCTACGCGTTGTTATTCGTCATAACAACTGAATTCTTCGTCGTATTGCTGAGTTACTTCTGAAATCGCATTCTTGAGCAGAGCAGTGCCGTGATGGTTCAAGGGGTGAGTCTTGGTCTTCCTAATGAAGACATTGGTCGAGTGCCCGGAGTAGGAAGAGATGTCAGAGTACCGGACATGCACGTCGAATTCCCCGCAGATATCCTCGTCGTCTTCTTCGCAACATACCTCAATCAACTCCTTCTGTCCCACGCGCGAGGCGGTAAAGGTGAAGGGATAACCGCCATACCCGAGGTAGGTTCCGCCGCTTGACGAAAGGCTGCCGTACGCCGATGCGGGCCTGGTCCCTTCGTCATGTTTGTGACCGCCGGTCATAGGATGGTAGTCGTTGGATAGAGTTACCGTACGATTCGGCAATACGTTGCCTTTTCCGTCTTCACACACTGCATACCACCTCTCGGTCGTCTGCGGTTGAATGGTCAGCGGTTCAACGGTATCCTGAGCCGAAGACGCTTGCGCGAGGCAAAGGAAAACGGCGCCGGCCGCCACGATAAAGCGCATATTCGACCTCCCCGGCGCCGCGTTCGCGCAAAGCTCGATGCGCCGCCAATCTCAAGGGTGCCGCCGCTAAACCTTTTTGTCAACAATTTGTAAAAAAATAAAATTTATAAAAAGCACAGCAGCACGCCGCCGCAGTGGAAAGATTCCGGCCGCGCCGCGGCTGCGGCTTCTGCGGCGCAAACCGGAGCGCCCCGGCAGCCCGCGATGCCGGCCCCGTGGAGGGCGCGGCGGGTTTGCTATCCACTGCTAAGTTGGGAATCGGCAGTCTTCTCATGCGCGTCATCGCCGGAAAATACCGCCGCCGCAAGCTGGCCTCTCTCGAGGGAAGCGCGACCCGGCCCATGCCCGAGCGCATGCGCGAGACCCTCTTCAATATCCTGCAAGGCCGCATCGCCGGCCGGGCCGTCGCCGACTTGTTCGCCGGCACGGGCGCGGTCGGCATCGAAGCGCTGAGCCGGGGCGCCGCCCGAGCCGTCTTCGTCGAGAGCAACCCCAAGGCCGCGGCGGTCATTCGCAAGAACCTGGCGAGCCTGGAGGCGGAGGCGGAGGTGCTGGCGGCGCCGGTCGAGCGCGTCCTGCCGGCAATCGCGGCGGACATCTATTTCGTCACGCCGCCTTACGCCAACATCCGGGCCTACGCAGACACGCTGGCCGGTCTGGCCGAAAAAGAGCACGAGACGGTCGCCGTCCAGCACGCCCGTGCGCTGGAGTTGGCCGCAGCCTACGGTGCCATGCGCAGGTTTCGCACGATCGACGTCGGCTCGAACCGCCTGTCGCTGTACCACCGCGACGGCCGGGCTTAACGAAACGTCTCTTCGAGGACTTCGTCGATCTGGTTGAGCGCCCAGGCCGCCTCATCGTCGGCGATCGCATAGGGCGGCATGAAGTAGAGCACGCTGCCCAGCGGCCGCAGCAACAGATTTCTATCGAGAAAGGCCCGCGCCAGCCGGGGGCCGACGTCGGCCAGATATCCCGATTCGCTCTCCGCCAACTGCAGAATGCCGACGCCGCCAATCTGGCGCACGTCTTGCACGTAGGGCCGTCCGACGTATTGCAGCAACGTCTTGCGCACTTGCGCCTCGAGCCGACCGATACGCTCGAGGACTTTTTCTTCGGCGAAGATGTCGAGACCCTCGAGCGCCACCGCGCAGCCGAGCGGGTTGGCCGTGAACGAGTGGCCGTGAAAAAACGTCTTGCGCCGGTCGCCGCTCCAGAACGCCTGGTATACGTCCTCGGCGGCGACGGTGACGGAGAGCGGCAGGTAGCCGGCCGAGAGCCCTTTGGAGAAACAGGCGATATCCGGTTCGACGGGGCCGTGCTCGCAGGCGAACATGCGGCCCGTGCGCCCGAATCCGGTCAACACTTCGTCGGCAATCAGCAGCAGGTCCTGGCGGTCGCAAAGCGCGCGCAGCTTGCGCAGAAATTCCGATTTCCACACGATCATGCCCCCCGCCGCCTGAAGCATGGGCTCCACGATCACGCCGGCGATTTCCCTGCCCCGTTCTTCGAGCAGCGCTTCCAGCTCGGCAAGAGGAGCGCTCGCCGAGCCGTCGTTCGCCGGATCCAGCGACGCGCGGTAATCCTCCGGCACGCTTACCCGCTCGACCCGGAACAGCAGCGGCGCATACGGCGCAGTAAAAATCGAGTCGTGGCTCACCGACATCGCACCGACGGTGTCGCCGTGATAGGCGTTCTCCAGAGCGATGAAGGTCCGCCGGCGGTCTTCGCCGCGATTGGTCCAATACTGGTATGCCATCTTCAGCGCCACCTCGACCGCCGTCGAGCCGTTGTCGGAATAAAACACCCGATTCAGCCGCTCGGGCAGAAGCGCGCACAGCCGCTCCGCCAACTCGACCGCCGGCGGATGCGTAAACCCGGCGAAGATCACGTGCTCGAGCTTCTCGGCCTGCAGTTGCAGCGCCCGATTGATCCGCGGGTTGCTGTGGCCGTGAACGTTCACCCACCACGAGGAGATGCCGTCCAGCAGTCGGCGGCCGTCCTCGGTAATCAGATAAACCCCGTCGGCGCGCACGATCGGCAGCGGATCGGGCGCGGTCTTCATCTGCGTGAACGGGTGCCAAACATGCGCGCGGTCGCGCTCGACTAGGGTGGCCATCGGCCTTCAGGTTAACCGACGCGCTACTCTGAAACACAAATGCCTATGTTGCGCACCGTGATTCTTGCCGCAGCGGCCTGTTGCGCGCTGCCCGCTGCCGATCCGGCCATGCTGCGGCAGCGCATCGACGAGCTGCTCCCCGCGGCGATGGAAACCCACAACGTCGATCTCTGGCTGGTCTTCACCCGCGAGGAAGCCAAAGACCCCCTGGCCGCCGATCTCGCCGGCGGCTCGGCGGTGGCGCGCATGGCCTTGCTCTTCGCGCGAACCGGCGGCGGCCTGCGCAAAACCGCCGTCGCCGCCAGTTACGATGTCACGCCGCTGCGGGAAAGCGGCATCTACGACGCAGTCGTCGGCTACAAAAGCGAAGGCGTCAAACCGCATTTG
Organism: Bryobacterales bacterium; assembly: GCA_965214655.1. GTDB lineage: Bacteria > Acidobacteriota > Terriglobia > Bryobacterales > UBA6623 > CATQHP01. Next base: position 419,788 of record OZ243965.1, read on the forward strand.
AAACGCGCGCTCGAAGAGTTGAATCCCGCGCGGATCGCCGTCAACATCTCCCGCGACATGCCCATCGCCGACGGCTTGACCGCCGGCATGAGGGCCTACCTGGTGGAAACGTTGGGGCCGCGGTACGCCGCAAGATTCGTCTCCTCCGAGCCGCTGGTGGCGTCGTTCCGCGGGCGGCGGCTGCCGGGCGAAGTCGCCATCCTGCGCGAAGCCGCGCTGTACACCGACAAGATTGTCCGCGAAGCGCTCTCGCCGCAAACAATCCGGCCCGGTCAAACGACCGAGAACGACATCGCAGACTACCTCAAGCAGAAGACCGCGGCGATCGACGCTTCGGTTCCCTTCATCAGCGTCGTCGCCGGACCCGCCCGCGGCCACGCCGACCCCAGCGCCCGCGTGATCCGCGCAGGCGATCTCGTGCGCATCGACTTCGGCATTACCTACAAAGGCTATTCGACCGACATTCAGCGCACGGCTTACGTCCTGCGCTCCAACGAGCAACGGCCGCCCGCCGCGGTGCAAAAGATGTGGGACACCGCCCGCCTCGCCGCCGACCGCCAGATCGCGGCGATGAAATCCGGCGTCTCGGGAAACGCAATCGACGCCATCGGCCGCGGCGTGTTGACCGCGGCCGGTTACGACGAACCCCCGCACGGCACCGGCCACGCGATCGGCTTCGCCGTGCACGACGTGGGTCCGCTGCTCGGACCCGATTGGCCGGAACGCTACGGATCGACGGTCTTTCTCAAAATGGAGGCCGGCCAGACCTTCGCCGTCGAGCCGATCCTCTACGCGCGGCACGAACCGTCCGGCGGCGAAATCCATATCGGCCTGGAAGAGGACGTAGTGATTACCGCGGACGGCGCCGAGCGCCTGCATCCGCGTCAGGACGAGTTGATCCTCATCGCGGCCGGCGCAGGCCGCTAAGCGACCGGCTCGTTCTCGATGCGTTGAAACAGAATGACGACTCTGCCGGGCATCGGCTGCCCGAAGTTCATGGCCGGCTGAAACTGGCTCATGAGCAGAGCATTGCCGATTTGCCCGCGGGAGCGCGCGTCCAGCAACTCGGCCTCGGCCACCTCGAAATCGTAGACCTCGCCCTGGGCATTGATGTAGGCCAGAACCGTAAAGTCCCGATCCACCGGATAGGGCGAACGCATCTTCATCACCGGCTCGGACAGGAAGGCGTTGCTCAGGAATTTGACCGGGATATCGTCCGCATACACGCTCGGCGTCATCCACAGACCCGAGAGCAGCGCGGTCACCAGCAGCAAGGCCGACAGCACGCCGCCGATCGCCGGCACGGCCAGCGGCCGCATCAGGTCGCCGATGCGCATTCCGAGCAGGGTCCAGCGCCGGTTGGGATCCGCCCGCCGCGCCAATTCGATGGAGACGGCCGATCGAATTTGCACTCCCAGATGCAACGGCGGCGGCGGAACCGCAACGCTGCGGACCATGGAGCCGATCGGCTCCAGGCGCTCGTAAGCCGCCAGGCACTGCGGGCACTCGGCAAGGTGCGTCCGCAGAAGGAGCGTCTCCGGACGGCTCAGCCCGCCTTCCAGATACTTCGGGATTCGATTTTGTGTCCAGTGGCAAATCATGGCGCTATTCCGTCTGCAGCGACCAACTCTTCGGCGCGAGAGCAGGCAGTTGGTGCTGCAATCTCTTTTTCAGGGCTTCGCGTCCGCGCAAGATGCGGGATTTCACCGTGCCCGGGGCAATGCCCAAAGTCTCGGCAATTTCGTTGTAGCCGAGGCCTTCGATATCGCGTAGAACGACGGCCTGCCGCAGGCGCTCATCGAGCTCGCGCAATCCGCATTCCAAGGCCATGCGCACTTCCCGGCGCTGCACCGAATCGAACGGCGTTTCGGCCGTGTCGGCCGCCGATTCCCAATCCCAGCCGCCGTTGGCGGCGAGGGTTCCGTTGGCGACCTCGCGGCGGCGGCGGGCAAACCAGCGCCGCCGGTTCGAAGCTTCGTGGACCGCAATGCGGTACAGCCAAGTCTTCAGGCTCGAATCCTGGCGGAACTCCCCGATCTTGCGGAACACCTTGAGAAAAACTTCTTGCGTTACGTCAGGCGCTTCGCTGGGGTCGTCGAGCAAACGGTAGACGAAGGAATAAATCGAGTCCTGATAGCGTTCGAGCAGTTGCTCGAAGCTCTGCGCCGAACCGCGCTTGAGGCCGCGTACGAGAGCGGCGTCGGGATCCGGGCGGGCCGCGTCGAGTTTCAGTTCCGGCACTCGTTCCTCCTGGCCTCTTTGCACTTTCTTGCGTTCAGCCTCAGCGTAGCAGCCGGACGGCTTGCGAACAACACTCGATTTTACAGACACCGGCAGACCTCGTTTGGTTCCCCGAAACCAAGCAGGCGCCCGCCGCCAAAGCTACGCCGCGGATTCGGCGCCATGCTCGAGCGGAACTCAAGCCGCGCGGGGCGATCTACATCCCCGCGACTTTTGTATTGTGTTCGCATGGCAGGGCGCCCGCTCAAAAGATCGACACCTTCTCCTGAAAAGATGACCATAAGTAGCAAGATGTCCCTGTGTTCAGAACTTTGAAGGGAACTATCCAATGGCAGCGCTCCGCCAGCCTCAATTTACAAAACGCTCTCGCATCGTAACCGAGGAAAAAGCCGGCGGAGCCACCTACACGCCTGAAATCCTTGCCGATTTCGTCGCCCAAAAAATTATACGGATTGCCGGAGAATTTCCACCTGCCCGCCCGCTCCGCATCCTTGACCCCGCCATAGGCCATGGAGAATTGCTCATCAGCCTGCTCAAGCGCCTGGCAGGCCGGTCGAGCATGCCCATTGAAGTCTGCGGTTTCGATACCGACCGCAAGGCGCTCGGTATCGCGGCAAACCGGATCGAACAACAATTCCCAAGCGCTTTGCTTCACTTCGAACCGGACAACTTTCTTGAATTCGTGCTTGAAAACTTTGGACGCAGGGGCCGCGGCAGTCTGTTTCACTCCGCCGTTCCCCAGACTTACGACCTGATCATTGCCAATCCCCCCTATGTCCGCACCCAAATCATGGGGGCCGAGCAGTCGCGGTTTCTGGCTGAGCAGTTCGGTTTGTCCGGCCGCGTCGACCTATACCACGCGTTCATTTTGGGCATATCCCATGTGCTCAAGCATGAGGGCATTGCCGGAATCATAGTCTCCAACCGCTTCATGACTACCCGATCCGGGGCTTCCGTGAGGCAAGCCCTGCTGCGAAATTTCAACGTCAGGCACGTCTGGGATTTAGGCGACACCAAACTCTTCGACGCTGCGGTTTTACCCGCCGTGCTACTCGTCGAAGGAAAGAACGGGAGCAAGGGGAAAACCCCGGCATTCACATCGATCTACCAGACCGCGGAAGCGCCGCGCCAACGCGCGAACAACCCGATCGGCGCTCTGGCTGAGGAGGGCGTCATCGGAGTGGACGATGGGCGGAATTTCAAGGTCCGACAGGGCAAGTTGGATACAAGCGGCGCGTCCGACGGCGTCTGGCGCATTGCCACGGAAGCTGTCGACGCGTGGTTGGCGAGAGTAGAAACCCATAGTTGGGGCACATTCCGCGACATCGGCAAAATCCGTGTCGGCGTCAAGACCTGCGCCGACAAGGCATTCATCCGCAACGATTGGCAAAACATGCCCGAGAGCGAACGCCCCGAACTCCTCAAACCGCTTACGACTCACCGCATCGCCCGCCGTTTCAAGCCTCTCGCCGAACAGAGGCCGACCCAGATACTTTACCCGCACAAGGTTTCACACGGCCGCCGTCACGCCGTCGATCTTGCGCAGTATCCGCGTAGCAAAGCCTATCTCAACACGCATCGAGCTACTCTCGAAAGCCGCCGGTACGTTATCGAATCAAGCCGCGAATGGTACGAAATATGGGTGCCTCAGGATCCGGATTCCTGGCCTCATCCCAAGCTCATCTTTCGCGATATTACCGAAGAATCCACGTTCTGGATCGATCTGGAAGGATCCGTAGTCAACGGCGAATGCTACTGGATCATCTGTCAAAATTCTGTGCATACTGACTTTCTATGGCTTGCAGCAGCGATCGGTAACTCGACCTTCATCGAACAGTTCTACGATCATCGCTTTCATAACAAACTTTATTCGGGCCGTCGCCGATTCATTACCCAGTACGTCGAAAAATTTCCGCTTCCCGATCCACGAACTCCCCTTGGCAGAGCAATCGTTGACAAGACCAAACAGCTATACAAGCGCATCCCATCTCCCGAATCCGTCCATATCCAAAAAGAACTTGATGGTATGGTCTGGGAATCGTTCGGCCTAGCCGTCAAAGAAATCTACCGGTAAAAGAATCTGTATTTTTTATTCAACATCTTTCTTTGGAATTGGGCAAACCGTGTAAAAACTTCTCGAATGGACAAGAACTGTCTTTCTCGAGGGTGATCGATTGGGCTTGCGGCAGGGTCAAGCGCAACCTCGGTCCGTACGAAGGGTCGAAGCAGGTCCGTATCTTCGGCGGCGATAGACTGAGGGCTGCAATGGCAAGCTCCTACATTCTCGGCATCGATCTTGGCGGCACCAAGATCGCCGCCGCCGCTTTCGACGCGGAAGGCAATCGACTGGGCAAAATCGTCCGCCTGCCGACCATGGCGGCGATGAAGCCCGCCGTCACGCTCACGAACCTGAAGCGCGCCGCCAAGCAGGCCGCGGCGGAGGCGGGGCGCAACGGTCCGCCGGCCGCCGTGGGCATGGGCAGCACGGGGCCGCTCGACCTGCGCAAGCAAGTTTTGCTCGACAAGGACTCGCTGCCGCGCCTGGTCGGCTTTCCGATCGGGAAATTCGTGGAGGAGGAGCTCGGCGCGCCTTTGTCTCTGGAGAACGACGCCGCGTGCTTCGCGTTGGGAGAAGCGCGGCAGGGCGCCGGCCGCGGCGCAGCGGTCGTTGTGGGCCTCACGCTGGGCACCGGTTTCGGCTGCGGCGTCGCCATCGACGGACAGGCGTTCTCGGGGGCGAGCGGCAACGCCGGCGAAGTCGCCTACTGTCCGCTGAACGGCTCGGATTACGACACGGCGTGTTCGGGCGGCGGGGTCGTCCTGCAGTACGAGAGCCTTGCCGGTTCCGCGCGGCGGCTCGACGCCGCCCAGATCGGCGACATGGCGGAGCAGGGCGACGAAAAAGCCAAAGCCGCCTGGAAAGCGTACGGCGCAACCGTCGGCGCCGCGGCGGGGACCATAGCGGCTGTGCTCGACCCGTCGCTGGTCGTCATCGGAGGCTCCGTCGCGCGCAGAGCGGACCTGTTCCAGGCCGAATTGGAAAGCGCGGCCCGCAAGATATTGGCTCCGCCGGCCGCGGCGCAATTCCGCCTGAGCCGATCACAACTCGGCGAAGCCGCCGGCGTGACGGGCGCGGCCGAGCTCGGCCTCGCGCATGTATATACTAAATAAGTAGTCAAGGAGATCGATAATGGCCAAGCATGACAGCAGCAGCCTCGCCTGGTTCCTCGCGGGCGTGACCGTAGGAGTCGCGGGCGCCATCCTTTACGCTCCCCGGTCGGGCCGGGAAACCAGAGAGGCGCTGGGCGAAACAACCCGCAGAAGCCGCGAAAGATTGGAAAAAACCGGCCGCGAGTTTTACGAGCACGGCCGGCGTTTCGCCGGCGAAGCCGCCGCATCGGGGCGCGAAGCCATTGAGCGCGGCAAAGAAGCGATCGGCAAAGTGAAGCCCGGCAGACAAGAGGCCGACGAGATCGAGGAGCCGCTCGGCGTTTAGCGACCCGCGGCGGCAGTCGAGCGGACCGTGCCATAATTCCTGTAGATGAATCCGCCGGCCCTGCGCATCGTTTTGTTCCTTGCCGCGGCAGCCGCTTGCGCCTTGGCGGCCAATCTGCCGGAGTGGTATGTCCGCAAGCTGGACGACGTTGAATTCGAGGCGCGCATCGTCCAGGACACGCAGCGGATCGAAAGCATCGCGGGCGATTCGCTGGACGGCGACTACATTCTCGTGGAGATGAAAGTCCGGCCGCTTTACGGCGCCCGCGTGGTCCTCCAGCGCAACGATTTTCTGCTGCGCAGCCGGCGCGACAACGACAGTTCCGAAGCGCAATCTCCCGAGCGTATCGCGGGCGACGCAGTGTTGGCGCTGGGCGTTTCGGAAAGGGGCGGCGGAAACGTTTTCCGCGATGCCGTCAATGCGCCGATTTACGGGGGCGCTCCGGGAACGAATTCGCGGCCGCGGCGTCTGGAAAACGAAGCGAGCGGCATCGGCGGCGTGCGCTCGGGCGAAACGACGGTCGAGATCGCGCAGCGGCGCGGCGGCGGCGCAACGCTCGCCGGGCGGCTCGCGCGCCTCGAGCTCCCGCTGGAAACCGCTGACGACGCCGGCGGATACCTTTATTTCCAGATACCGGCGAAAGTCAAGCGCAAGCATCTGGAACTGAGCTACGCTGGAGAGTTCGGGGAATTCCTGATCGCGTTCAAAAAGCCGGAATGAAGCCGCCGGCGAATCATCGGCGGCTTCAACCGAATCCAGCGCAATCCGACCGGAGGTAAAGCGCATCCGCGGGGTTGTTACAAGCAGCCGGCGCTCGACGGTTGCGCGTCGATTCAGCGCATTCGCTAGAATGAACGGTTGCAGAGCAATGAACGGGCCGGGGCTTCGCCGGCATTGCAGCGCGGGCGAATCCCTCCGGTTGGAGCGCAGCAAGCCTGAAACCAGCGGCGAAAACCGTGCGTATCTAAACCTTGAACCTCGACAAACCGGCCCGCGGCGGCGGGCGGCGTTGCAACCCCACATGCGGCATTTCGTCCGGCGATTGTTTTCTCCCTCCATTTTTTTCGCGCTGACGCTGCTTTGCCGGTTCGCCGGCCCGTGCCTCGCGCAGCAAACCGGCGCGGAAACGAGCGCGCCGCAGGAGGCGCGGCGTCCGGCGGACGAAACGCGGCCGGTGCCGCGAACGTTCCTTTTGGCGCAAGCGCAGCAAAGGCCGTCGCCGTTCGAAGAGGTTCCCGAAGAGGCGAGTCCGCAGCGTCCGGCGTCGCCTTTCGAAGAAGTCGAGACCGAAAGCACGGAGCAGGTCCAACGGCGCCCCGACGAAGCCATTATCGAAGCGGTCACGTTCCGCGGCACCCGCCGCATCCCCCGCGACGGCCTGGCCGCGCGCATCTTCACCAAACGCGGCGACCTTTACGATCCGCAGACCTTGCGCCGCGACTTCATGATCCTGTGGAATACCGGCTACTTCGACGATCTCCGCCTGGAAGTCGAAGACGGCGAAATCGGCAAAATCGTCCGCTTCGTGGTAGTCGAGCGGCGCATCGTGAGAACGATCCGCTACGAGGGCAACAAGTCGGCGACGATCTCGGACATACTCGAACGGTTCAAGGAACGGAAGGTGGGCCTCAGCGTCGAGTCGCGCTACGACCCCACAAAAGTCAACATCGCCGCTTTCGTGCTCAAGGAGTTGCTCGGCGAACGGGGGCGCCAATACGCCGAGGTGACGCCCGAGGTGCGGCAGATTCCGCCGTCATCGGTGGAGGTCGTTTTCAACATCAATGAAGGCCCCAAGGTCAAGGTAGGCAAAGTCACCTTCGACGGCAATCAGGTGATGTCCGCCAAGCAAGCGCGGGGGGCGATGAAAAACACCAAGCCGATCGGCATTCCCAAGAGCATCGTGCTCGAGAATCTTTTCAAAAAGACCTTTGACGTGCGCAAGCTGGAAGAAGACAAGGAGCGCCTGCGCAACGCCTACCAGATCAAGGGCTACTTCCGGGCGACCGTTCTCAAGCACGATCTGGAAACCCGCGATCAAAAAGGCCGCAGTCTCTTTCCGATTCCACTGCTCAAAAAGAAGAAGGCCAAGCTGGCGGACATCCACGTCACTCTGGACGAAGGCGAGCAATACCGCCGCGGCAAGCTCAGCTTCACCGACGTCGAGCTCTTCCGCGTGCCCGATCAGGTGCTGGGTCCCGTTTTCGCCATGAACGAGGGGGCCATCTTCGACGTGGAGAAGCTGCGCAAGGGCATGGAGAACCTCAAGAAGCTCTACGGCGAGTTCGGCTACATCGACTTCGTGGCCGAGCCGAGCTTCGAGTTCCGCGAGGAGGACGACACGCCGCTGATCGACCTCAATCTGGCCGTAGACGAAGGCAAGCAGTTTTTCGTGCGCCGCATCGATTTCGAGGGCAACGACACCACGCGCGACAAGGTCATCCGCCGCGAGTTGATGCTCGACGAGGGCGACATGTTCAATACCCGCCTGTGGGACGTGAGCATGCTGCGGCTGAACCAGCTCGGCTACTTCGATCCGATCAAGACCGAGGGGCCGGAAACCGACACGGATATCCGCCGCAACACCCGCGAGGGTCTGGTCGATCTTACCCTCAAGGTCAAGGAGCGCGGCCGCAACACCATCAACCTCAACGGCGGCGTTTCCGGCTTCGCCGGCAGCTTCATCGGCTTCGGGTACGCGACCAACAACTTCCTCGGACTGGGCGAAACGCTCTCTTTCGACACGCAGCTCGGCAGCCGCGAGCGCGTGATCCAGTTCGGGTTCACCGAGCCGTATCTGTTCGACAAGCCGATTCAAGCCGGCTTCACGGTCTTTACCAGCCGGTTCAATTACAACCAGGCCCGCGAAGTCTCCATCTTTTCCGGCCAGAATTTCATCCCGCTTTTCGAGCAGCTCGGCAGAGACAACATCCTCGATTACCGGCAGAACAGCGTCGGCTTCACCACCTTCGTCAGCTACCCGCTGCGCAAGAGCTTCGCCCGCCTGAGCCTCAACTACAGCTTCCGCAAATCGAGCGTCATCACCTTCAGCCAATCGGCGGACAACCTGTTTCGCTACTATGCTTTCGAAAACGTCTCCGGCCCGAACTCGCTCGAAGGCATCACCACCAGCCAGATCACTCCCGGATATTTCTACAACACCGTCGATCACCCGATCTCGCCTTCCAAGGGCAAAAGCCTGTTCGCCTCGGTGGCGATCGCCGGGTTCGGCGGCAACACCCGTTTCATTCAGCCCACGGTGGAAGCCAAGTACTTCAGGCCGCACGGCGGGCGGCGCACGATCGCCATGCGCGGCCTGTTCTCGTTTTTGAGCGGATACGGCGGCAAGGTCCCGCCGCCCTTCAACCGATCGTACATGGGCGGAGAAAACGACATTCGGGGATTTCAGATCTGGTCGATTATCCCCATGGTCTGGATCCCGGACATCGTCACCGTGCCCATCGTGAACGACAACGGCATCGCGCGCACCCAAGTCAGAGAAGTGGACGGCGTCGAGCAGCGCATTCCGGCAAGCACCGAAATCCCCGTTTTCCGTCTGAACTTTCCCGGCGGCGACTCCCGCTTCGTCTACAACTTCGAATACCGCATCAAACTCTTCGGCCCGGTCGTTCTGGCGCCGTTCTTCGATATCGGCTTCAACAAGATTCTGCTCAAGAATCAGGTCCGCCTGAATCCCGCGCGCACGCTCGAGCTGAACACCAAGTTCCCGCAGGCCGGGTTCTCCGACGTCCTCGATATCATTCCGGCCACGGAAAAGATTCGCAGCTCCACCGGCCTCGAATTGCAAGTCATGATGCCGGTGGTCAACGCTCCGTTCCGTTTTTACTGGGCGTACAATCCCCTGCGCGTCGAGCAGTTCCTGCAGCCCCCGATCGTCGCCGACCGCTCGCTGTTTCCCAACCGCAACTCATTCATCGAAGCCGTATCGCGGTTCGGCAGGGCGAATCCGTACTTCGAGAAGGCGTCCACGTTCCGTTTCACCATCAGCCGCACGTTTTGATTTCGATCCCCGCGGCCGGGACGACAACAGGGCCGCATGTTAATCTGGAAGCGTAAAAAATTCAACGTGAAAGAAGGTTTCGAACCATGCGATCCGCCGCTCTGTCCAAAGTCCTTGCCGTCCTCTGCGTCCTTGCCGCCGCGCTGCCCGCCGCCGCACAGGCGAAGATCGGCGTCATCAACGTGCAACAAGCGATCGCCAGCACGCAAGAGGGCCAGGAGCTGATCAAGAAACTCGAGGAAAAGTACAAGCCGACCCGCGACACGATGGAGGCGGAGAACAGAAACATCGCCGAGATGCGCGACCGGCTGCAAAAAGGCGCCAACACGATGAGCGACGAGGCGCGCCGCAATCTGGCGCGCGATATCCAGACCAAGGAGCGCAACCTGCAGCGCGATATGGAAGACGCGCGCGGCGAGTTCAACCAGGAGCAAAACGACTTGTTCAATGCCGTCGGAACGAAGTTGATGGCCATCATCATCAAGTACTCCCAAGACAACGGCCTGTCCGTGGTTCTGGACATCTCGAACCCGCAAACCTCCGTGCTCTACGCCGTCAACGAGGCGAACATCACCAACGCCATCGTCGAGCTGTACGATGCCGAACACGCGGCGGACGCCGCCGGCCCGGCGGAGTGACGGCGCCGGGCAAGATAGCTTGCAGGAGTTGAAGTGCGCGCGTGGAGTGGTATATGCTGAGACTTCAGCCGCCGGACGAACGCAGTCTGCGGCCTCGAGCAGATTCGAGAAGCGGCTGACCGCACGGTAATTTTCACGGCTCTCGAAAGCGTCTTTCCCCAACGCAAAGAGACGGGACAAGAAGCCCGGGGGCCGCAGAATCGAGGAAGCGACGAGACCGCGGCGTCGTCAGGCAACCCTGCGGCTCGACTGAGAATCTAGGTATGCGAGAACAATCAAGCAGACGGCCCGGCAAATTCAGCAAGACAGGAAAACGCAAAGGCGGACGAAGGAACCGGTACGCCGGCGGACCCAACGACAATCGCGCGAACGGCGGCAACGACTACCGTAACGGCAACAGCGGCGAAACGGGAGTCTGCATCAAATGCGGGCACCCCGCTCCCGACGGCAAGCTCTGCGCGTTCCATCGCTCGCTTCTGAACACCTTCCGCAAGGAAAACCCGGAGCAAGACCCCCGGCGTAACAAATTCTGGTAGCTCCGCCGCCGCCCGCGCAGCTTTTATCCGCCGTCGCCGTCGCCTGCGGTCTTGCGCCCGCGCCGCACCTCGTCCGAAAGCACGATCGCCTCGGCTACTTCCTTCATCGTCAAACGCCGCTGCCGGCTCTGCCGTTGCAAGGTCAGATACGCTTCTTCTTCGCCAAAGCCGAGGTCCCGCTGCAGCACGCCCTTGGCGCGCTCGACCAGCTTGCGCGTCTGCAACTGATCGGCAAGATGCGAGACCGTCGAGTCGAGCCGCGCCCGCTCGATCTCCGATCCGACCAGAAACCCCGCCATCGAAACGATCTGTATCTCACGCCGCGTGTGCATGTGCGGCATGCGGTGCTGGAGGTTGATGACGCCGACGAGCTTGCCCCGCGCTACGACCGGAACCGACAGAAACGCTTCGAACGTGTCTTCGGGCAACTCGCTGAAAGCCTGAAACCGCGGATCCGACGAAGCCTCGCGCGGAACCGCGACAGGCTTGCGGCGCTGCGCCACCCAGCCGGTGATGCCCTCGCCGACCTTCAACTTCAGCCGGTCGATCACCTGCGGCCTGGGGTTCTTCGAGGCGCGCAGCACCAACTCGTCTTTTTCCAGAACGTAAACGAAAACCGAGTCTGCGCCGATCGCCTCGTTCATGAAGGTCACCACGCGGTCGAGCACGACCCCGAACGGCTCGGCCGCCGCCAGCAGACTGCCGACCTCATGAAGAAATTCAACATCGTCCTCGGGTTGGACCGGTTCTCCCGGCACGTTCGCGCGGCTCTCGATTGCAGCAGGATCTGAAACAGACACAGACACTTTCCTGGGGCGCTCCCCTCCCTCTACGGTATGAAGCCGGGCCGAACCGAGTCCAATTGGAAGTTTTTATGACCTGAATAACCGCACCGCGCCGCGAAAACCGGCGAAGAGGCGCGCGGCCCCGGCGGCCTTACACGCCGGCGGCCTCTTCCGCCGTCTTCACGATGCCCTGCAACTGCGCCCCGTGATGGCCGTCGTGCCAGATCATGAAGCCGATGTGCGAGTGCAAATCCCGAACCGGCAAACGATTGCTGGCGACGTCCGCTCGGTCCAGGTCCGCGTCCGCAAGTCCGGCCGCGTAGTCCCGGTACCGCGCGCGCACGTCCCGCAGGCTGCCCAACACCTCGGAAACGGCGGGGTAATGCGCGGCGTCGTCGACGGTCTCGCTGCCGTTGCCGAACAAGTCCTTCCAGGAAGCGAACGCGTGCTCGGCGCCCGTGTAGCGAGACAGGGACCCGGCTTCCACATAGGCCAGATGGCCGGCGATCCAGAGCGCATGAGGCCCTCCGGGGCGAAACCGATTCATCCAGGCATCGAGCTCGCCGACCCGGTCGAGCATGCGTTGGGTGCGCCCCCACGAAAAATCCAGCAGCGCCAGAATCCGGCCCAGCCGCGTATAAGGGGCAGCTTGTGTGCTCATCGAACGTTCCTCCTGCTCGCAACCGCAGTCTTCCAGCATACAGAAGAGCGGTTGCGGTTCCGCTACACTGACAGTCAGCCATGAAACGCCTGCTCGCCGTTGCCGCCGCGTTCTCTCTATTTTGCTCGCCGGCCGAGCCGCCGCCGGAGGCCGAAACGCTCTCTTCGCCGCACGTGCTGACCTACGCAGGCTCCGCCGGGCCGGGCGCGGGCAAGCACGTCGTTCTCGTCTCCGGCGACGAGGAGTACCGCTCGGAAGAAGCGCTGCCGCAACTGGCCAAAATTCTCGCCTCCCGTCACGGCTTTCGCTGCACCGTCCTGTTCGCGGTCGATCCCGAAACGGGAATCGTCAATCCCCACGTCAACACCAACATCCCGGGAACCGAGGCGCTTGACGACGCCGATCTGATGATCATCCTCACCCGCTGGCGCGTTCTGCCCGACGACCAGATGGCGCCCATCGACCGCTTTCTCAAAGCCGGCAAGCCCGTCGTCGGACTGCGCACGGCAACCCACGCCTTTGCGCCTCCGAAAGAAGTCCATCCCTTGGTCAGGGCCTATCTGCGCCAATACCACAGGGCCGAAGATCCCGACTCCGTGCCTCTGCCCGAAATCCCCGAAACGGACTGGGGCGCCTACGGGCACTACGGCGACGGCTACACCGGGCCGCAAGCCGAATGGCGGGACGGCTTCGGCCGTCTGGTGATCGGCGAGCGCTGGTACGCCCACCACGGCCGCCACAAGCACGAAGCCACCAAGGGGGTGATCGCCCCCGAAGCGGCCGAGCACCCCATCCTGCGCGGCGTCGGCGAAGGCGACATCTGGGGACCCAGCGACGTTTACACCGTCCGCCTGCCGCTGCCGGGCGATTCGACTCCGCTGGTTTACGGTCAGGTGGTCGCCCGCAAGGGCGAATACGACGAAAGCGACACGATGTACGGCATGCGTCCCGACGACGGCCCTCCGGTCGCCGAGAAAAACAATCCCATGATGCCGGTGGCCTGGACCAAGTCCTACCGCATCCCGGGGGGCGAGCAGGGGCGCGTCTTCGCCACGACCATGGGCGCCTCCACCGACATCGTCTCCGACGGCGTCCGGCGGATGATCGTCAACGGCGTCTATTGGGCGCTCGGCATGGAGGGCGGCATCCCGGAAAACGGCGCCGACGCCGCCATCGTGGGCGAATACAACACCACCCGCTACAACAACCATCCCCCCGAATACTGGATCGACCGCGCGGTAAAACCCGCCGACTTCCAGTAACCGGCCGGCTTCAGGAAACCGCTCGCGAAAGCGAGCCCAGATCGTGCCCCGCGGGCCGCTGGAAAGCGCGCAGTTCGAAATACGGCAGCACCGCGAAAATATGATCGAAGATATCGGCCTGGATCGCCTCGTAGCGCACCCAGTCCTTGTCCGCGCTGAAAACGTAAATCTCCAGCGGCAGCCCCAGCTCGGTCGGCTGCAACTGCCGGACCAGAAACGTCATGTCCATGTTGATCATCGGGTGCGCGCGCAGGTAGCCCTCCACGTAGCGCCGGAAAACCCCCAGGTTGGTCATCCGCCGGCCGTTGACCAAAACCGAATCGTCCAGTCCGCGCGCCCTGTTGTGCTCCGCCAACTCGTTTTCCTTGCGGCGAACGTAGTCGCGCAGCACCGTGTACTTCTCGAACTCCGCGATCATTTCCGGCGTACAGAACTTCACGCTGGAAACGTCGATCGACACCGAGCGCTTGATGCGCCGCCCGGCCGACTCCGACATCCCCCGCCAATTCTTGAAGCTGTCCGCAATCAACGCATAGGTGGGGATCGTCGTGATCGTCATGTCGAAGTTTCGCACCTTGACGGTATTCAAGGTGATCTCCAGAACGTCGCCGTCCGCGCCGAACTTGGGCATCTCGATCCAATCCCCCGGACGCACCATGTCGTTGCCGATCAACTGAATGCCCGCCACGAGACCGAGAATCGTGTCCTTGAAGATCAACAGCAGCACGGCGGTCATCGCGCCCAGTCCGGTCAGCAGGATCAGCGGCGATTGGTCGATCAGAATCGAAACCGCGACGATCGCGGTCCCGACCGAAAGCACGATCTTGACCACCTGCAGATAGCCCAGGATGGGAATCCGCTGGGCAATCTCGAACCGCTGGTAAATCCGGTTCGCCGCATTCAAGAGGGCGTCGACCGTGATCAGCAGAACGACCAGGGCGTAGATTTCGACGATGCGCCGCGCCCACATGGCCGTTGCGGGCGTCTCGAACGCCGCCGGCGCGAGAACGTGAACGGTCACCGCCGGCGCCAGATACGACAAACGGTGAAAGACGCGGCAGGAGACGAGAATGTCGTCCCAGTCGGTCTTCGTGTTCCTCGAGAAAGCGTGGGCGGCGGCCAGCAAGGCGCGCCTGGCAAGGGGGGTCGTGATGTAGGCCGCCCCGGCCACGAGGACGATTTCAAGGGCTTCCAGGCCGAACAACGCTTGCCCTTCGCTCAATCCGAGCGAGAGCAAAAACTCATAAACCGGTTTCAACATGCCGATATCCGCGATTATAGTGGGCATGGCCGGCATCGTTCGATCCCGTTCCCGCGTCCGCCTCTCGCGCCGGCGGCTGCTGAGTGGCATAGCGGTCTTTTGCGCGGTTTTTTCCGCGTCCTGCGCCGCTGCGCAGCCGGTAACGATCCTCCATCTCAACGATCTCCACGCGCGCCTGCTGCCGGACGCGAACGGGCGCGGCGGCTTCGCCTACGTCGCCGCCGCAATCGCGAAAGAACGGGCCGAAGCGGCGAACGCGCTGGTGCTGCATGCCGGCGACATGGTGCAAGGCACTCCGGTATCGACTCTTTTCGAGGGAGTCCCCGCGTTCGAGGTGGGCAACCTTCTGGGCATCGATGCGCACTGTCTGGGAAATCATGAGTTCGACTACGGCTGGGAGAAAATCCGCGAATTCGCAGCCGTCTCGACGGCGCCGATCGTCAGCGCGAACGTCGTCGACGACTCCGGCCGGAGCCTCGTCGAACCCTACGTGCTGCGCCGGGTCGGGGGCATCGAGATTGCCGTTGTCGGCGCCCTGACCGACCGTCTCGAGCGGCTGCTGAAACCCGGACTTACCGGCCCGTGGCGGGCCGCCCCGTTGATCCCGGCGCTGCGTCCGGCGGTCGCCGAGGCGCACGCCAAGGCCGATCTGGTGATCGTGCTCGGCCACCTGTTCGACGACGAGGACGAGCGCGTTTTGCGCGAGCTGCCCGACGTCGACATTCTCATCAGCGGCCACAACCACGGCGGCCGCGAGGAGCCTCTCGTAGTCGATGGACGCATCTGCGTCAAGATGCGCTCGTACGGCCGCGAGCTCGGCCGCCTCGACGTCGCCTTCGACCCGCAGGCCAAGCGGGTCGCAAGCTACTCCTGGAAGCGCATCCCGGTCGAGGCGAACGCCCTCGCAGCCGCCCCGGAGACCGCGCTGGCCGTCGACGATTGGGAATCGCGCGTCTCGGCAATCGTCGACACGCCTATTGGCGAGTGCCGCGAGACCTTGCGCAAACCCGGCCTGAAACGCGCGATCGAACAGGCGCTGCGCGAAAAGACGGGCGCGGATCTGGCCTACATGAACTCCGGAGGCATCCGCGATTCGATGCCCGCCGGGCCGATGCTCGAGCGTCACGTCTGGAATATCCTGCCCTTCGACAACGAGGTTGTCGAGGCGGTCGTAACGGGTTCCGACGTGCCCGAGGAAGTCGCCGAGGGTCTGGCGCCGAACAAGCTGTATCGGCTGGTCACCAACGACTTCGTCGCCGGCCAATGGGCCGGCCGCAATCTCGACTTCAAGCCGACGGGAAAGACTTTGCGCGGCTTGTTCCTGGAGTGGGTCAAAGAGCGCCAAGTGTTGCCGTAGGGCGCCGCCGGCCGTCAGCGGGCGGCGGCCGTCTCTTCGCGCAGAGTGGTCAGGAATTCGAGCAGGTCGATCAGTTCCTGCTCGGTCATGGCGTTGACCAGATCCTCGGGCATGATCGACAGCCTGCTTTGGCGGCGCTCCAGGATTTCGGCAGGATCCAGGCGAATCTCATCGCCGGTTTCCGTGCGGACAACGACCCTTTCGGCGGAGTCTTCGGCCAACACGCCGGTCACCAGCCCGTAGGTTGTCGTGTCGAGCACCCACGAATAATATTCGGGGGCGATGCCGGCGCTGGGGTTGAGGATCGAATCGAACAGGCCCTCCTTGGCGTATTTGGAGCCGATGGCCGCAAGGCTCGGCCCGATCAGTTCCTCGCCGGGCTCGAGCGAGTGGCACTTGGCGCAGTCGGCGCCGTCTTTGCGGTTGAAAACCGCGCGGCCGCGCGCGGCGTCGCCGACCGCTTCGACGATGGTCCGCGCGCGAGCGAGCGAGCGGTTGTTCTTGCTCGCGGGCGCGGGCAGAACCGCGGCGGCGCGTTCGCGAACCTGCGCGTCGCGGCCGGCATGCACGATGCCCGCCGCCACCGTCTTCAACTCGGCGGGCAGTTCCAGCGACTCTTCCATATCGAGGATCGCATGCAGGCCCGACGAGCGGCGTCCCAAGACCCGCAGGGCCACGCTGCGGACTTCGTTGACCGCCGCGGACAGAACGACCCGTTGCAGCGTTTGGTCCAGATCCGCGGGGCGCGCCGCGCCCAGGCCGTTGATGGCTGCGATGCGGACGGCGTCCGGCCCGGCAAACGCCGCCTCGCGCAGCACGGGGAGATAGGCATCGCCGCCGACCGCGCCGAGAGCCTCCAACGCCGCTCTGCGGGAGTCCTCGTCCAGCTTGTCATCGCGGGCGAGCCGCAGCAGGCGCGGGCCGAACGCCGGATCGGCCAGGACGGCCGCCAGCTCGAGCGCTTGCTGCCGCGAGCCGGGGTCTTCGAGCGCGCGGTTGACCGCGGCGAGCACTGCGGCGTTGCGGCGGTGGCCGCTCCATTGGCTGTAAAGCTGCTTGCCCAGGAAGTAGAGCGCGCGCTTGCGCAGCGCCGGCTCGACGGACGGATTGCCGGCCAGCACGGCAACGGTCATCGCCGCCTCGTCCGCCGGCTGCCAACCCAACGCCTCCAGCGCTGCGGCCCGCTGCTCGAGGGGAAGAGAGCGGTTGCGCAGGACTTGCCTCAGATACGGTATCGAGCTCGGCGCCTGGAGCACCCAGTAGAGATCGGCGACCGCGGCGTTCCAGTCGGGATGCTTCGCCCGCAGCGCGGCGAACATGCGGTCTTCGGCCCCGGCCGCGGCGATGCGCAGCGTCTCGAGATACCAGCGGTCTTGCCCGTCGTACGCCGCGGCCAATTCCATCCAGGGTTCGACTCTGTCGGCGGGGTCGAGAGCGCGCAGCAGGAGGGCAACTTCGCGGCGCACTTGCGGCGAAGGATCGCGCGTCAGCGCCTTGGCGCGGCGGGCGGCGTCCAGGCGGTGAAATTGCGCCACGCGCAGCCCGAGGACGCGAAATTTGGGGTCCGCATCGTCGAGCGCTTCGTCGAGCGCGGCCTCGCCTTCCGCTCCCATCGCGGCCGCAAGCCACAGCGCGCGCGCCCGTATCGTCGCATAGGGGCTGCGCCAGATCGCCAGCAGCATCTCCTTGGCGTCCTCGCCGCGCAGTTGCAACTCTTGATAAGCGCGCACCCGCGTTGCCTGGTTCGGCGAGCCGAACGCCGCCGCAAGCCCTGCATCCGTCTCGATGTCGAGTTGCGGAACCGACCAGACATGCCCGGCGGGAGCCAAGCGATAGATGCGCCCTTTCTCGATGTCCTGCATGTTGTGGCCGCCGACCGCGGGATCGTTCCAGTCGGCGATAAAGACGGAGCCGTCGGGGGCGACGGCGACGTCGCTGGGCCGGAAGTCGGGGTTCGTAGTCGCCACCGTGTTCTCGTGCCGCATCGCGTATCCGGCGCCGGACGGCTCGACAAAAAAGGTCTGAATCAGCCGCTTGCCCGGTTCGGCATGGAGCAACTGCCCGCGGTATTTTTCGGGCAGCAGACCGCCCTCGTAAAACGTCAGACCGGCCGGCGAGCCCGGCCCCGTCCGCGCCACGAACGGCATCGTCCCGGGGCGCTCCATATGGAAATGCGTTCCCTTGTCCTCGCGCCAGCGCCGGCCGCCCGGGCCCCAGTAGCCGTAATTGGCACCCTCGACGACATAGAGCAAGCGCGTCCACTTGTTCCCGTCGTCGTCGTTGTCGGTTTGCCAGATCGAGCCGAACGAGTCGATGGCGATCTCGTAGGGATTGCGCGCATTGTGCGCCAGCACCGTGAACTCGCCGCCGTCGGGGTTCATGCGCTGCACGGTCGCGGCGTAATACGGGCCTTCGCGGCTGCTGCGGAACTGCTTCCCCGACTTGTCCGTGGTGGCAAAGCCCTGGTCGCCCGAGTTGAAGTAGTAGCGTCCGTCGTGTCCGAACAGGAGCGCGTGCAGGCCGTGATCGTGATCGACGCCGCCCCAGCCGGTGAGCAGCGTTTCCTTGCCGACGACGTTGTCTTCTTCGTCCTTGGTATAAACGATCAGGTCGGGCGATTGCGAGACCAGCACCTTGTTGCCGAACACCGCTATCCCCAGCGGCGCCAGCATCTCCGGCCGCTGATCGAAAATCTTGCGCGAATCCGCGCGGCCGTCTCCGTCGGTATCTTCGAGGATCACGATGCGGTCGCCCGCCGGGTCGTTCTTCGGCTTGCGCCTGAGATCGCTGCGGTAGTTGACGGATTCGATAAACCAGACGCGCCCGCGCTCGTCGATGTCGAAGTTGGTCGGGTTGACCAGCAGCGGCTCCGCGGCCCAGAGGGTCATTTGCAAACCCTCGGCAACCTCGAAGCCCTCCGCCGGAACCGGATTCCAACGGATGCAGGCCGTCCCCGAGAGGACAAGCAGAATCGACAGCGAGCGCAAGAGCATGGCTCCTACGATTTTAGCCGCCGAATTTTCAGCGGTGGAGAATCCGCTAAGATGGAGGAGGGTCCGCCGGCGCGAAAACGCCCCGCCGGACGGTCTGTTCGAGTTGCGAGCGCGAATCTGCGCGGCGTTGCCCGCCGCGATAGGCATGAGGTTCTGAAAGTGTCCATTTCCCGAATGATTTTCTCTTTGGCGTCCGCGGCCGCCCTGGCGGGGCTGCCGGGCTGCAACGGCGGGCCTGCCGCGCCGAAAGGCGGCTCGCCCGAGTGGCACTGGGACAACGCCAGTTTCTACTACGACCGCGGGGAGTTTTCGAAAATGTCGGCCGAGCTCGACAACGTGGCCTCCCGCGAGACCCCTCTCAAAGAACGCGCGCGCGTCTGGCGCACAGTGCTTATGATGGGGCTCGCGCGCGGCTACATGGAAGTCGGCGACGCTTACCGCGCGGCGATCGAAGAGAGTCCCAAGCTGCGCCCGAGCTATGAGCCTCTGCTGCAGCAGATCAACCGCGAGGCGCGCCAGTTCGCAATCGAGTTGACGGAATCGCTCGGCGACCTCGACCAGGCGTGGGGAACGAACGAGGTGATCTGCCAGTTCCCGTTTCCGCCGGGCGCGGCGACCGTGCCCCCGGTCATCGAAGGCATCCGCGAAGGCCAGAATGTCGCCATGGAGCAAGTCGAAAGCGCCTCCGAGCGCACCGTTCAACGCGGCGTCGTGCTTGCCGCCACGGAATTCTGCGGCTTTGGCGCAGGCGCGGAGTTTGCCGAGGAGGCAAAAGCGGCATTCGCAGCCGGTCCGGTTACGATCTCCAACGATGACGCGCGGTTCGCCACGGCGAAAATTCTGCTCGACATGTCGCTCGTTTTCAGCCGGAAGAGAGTCGACGATCCGAAGATCCGCCTTGCGCTGATCGAGCGGGCCGAGCAATGGACCGAGCCTTACCTCGAATCCGAGAACGCGGAGTTGAAGAAGCGGGCGGAAGAGTTTGCCAAGGAAATCGAGGACGAGCGCCGAGATATGCGCCGCAGAGCCCGGCGCCTGAAAAAACGGGCCTAGCAGTCTGCCGCGCCGCCCACGGGACTTTCACCACAGACTGCTAGTTCGAACTCCCGCGCGATATATTCCCGCAGCGGCCGCTCGATCGCCCACAATGCGGGAGGCCGTGCAGTATAATCGCGGTGGGATGAATTGGTCCGGGTTCCGCCTTGCCGCTTTTGCTGCGTCTCTTCCGATGGCGCCGGCGCTTGCCGAGCCTCCCGCCGCGCGGGTCGATTTCCAGACTGAAGTCCGACCGCTGCTCTCCGATACGTGCTTTCAGTGCCACGGCCCCGACCCTGCGACGCGGCTCGCCGACCTGCGCCTCGACCTCAAGGACGGCGCTTTCGCCGAGCGTGAAAACGGCAGGCCGGTCGTGCCCGGCGACGCCGAGGCGAGCCTGCTTTACCAGCGCATCACGCATCGCGACGCGGCGCGCCGGATGCCGCCCGAGTATTCGCACAAGAAGCTCGAGCCCGAACAGGTCGACAAGCTGCGCGCCTGGATCGAACAGGGCGCCGAATGGACGGGGCACTGGTCGTTCGAGCCCCTGGTTCGGCCCGAGGTTCCCCAAGTCGGCGACGGGGCGTGGGCGGCCAACCCGATCGACAACTTCATCCTCGCCCGACTGCAAGCCGAAGGGCTGGCGCCGGCCGCCGAGGCCGAGTGCCGCGCGCTGGCCCGCCGCGCCGCGCTCGACATCAGCGGACTGCCGCCCGAGCCGAGCCATCTGCAGGCGTTTCTCGACGACAAGGCCCCCGGCGCCTACGAGCGCTATCTCGACCGCCTGTTCGCCTTGCCCGGCTACGGCGAGCACCGCGCGCGTTATTGGCTGGACGCGGCGCGGTACGCCGATACCCACGGCATCCATATCGACAACTACCGCGAGATGTGGCCCTACCGCGATTGGGTGATCGACGCCTACAACCGCAATCTTCCCTTCGACCGATTCACCGTCGAGCAGATCGCCGGCGACCTGCTGCCCGATCCTTCGCTCGATCAGCTTGTTGCTTCCGGGTTCCACCGCTGCAACGCCACGACGAACGAAGGGGGCGTGATTCCCGAAGAATTCGAAGTCATTTACGCCAAAGACCGCGCCGACACCACCGGGGCCGTATTCCTGGGGCTGACGGTGGGCTGCGCCACTTGCCACGACCACAAATTCGATCCCATCACGCAAAAGGACTTCTACCGCATGACGGCGTTCTTTCGCAATACCACGCAGTACGTGATGGACGGGAACGTCTCCGATACGCCGCCGATCATCATCGTCCCGCGCCAGGAAGAACGCCGCTACTACCGGAAGCTGACGGACAGGATTCGGGCCGCCGAGAGCGCGCTCGCCGGCGCCCTGAACGCTCCGAACAGGAAGTTCGACGCATGGATCGCCAAGCGCCGCTACCGTGCGCTGAGGGCGCCGCTCGAGGCCCGGGCGGAGACTCTGGCCGCCGACCCGGGGCAAGTGACGCGGGCAGGCAGAAGCACGCCGTTGACCCTGCCGGCGGGAGTCGAATCCGGCGAGGGGCCGGCGGCGAACATGGCGGCTTTCCACTTCGGAGAAGAAGGCGTCGTGGAATTGCCCTCGTCGGGCATCCGGAGCGGCAAGCCGTTTTCGATGACTCTGTGGGTTTATCACCCCGACGAGCGCGACGGCGACTTCATCGTCGCCGGCCAGAGCGACCCCGAAGACAAGCTGCGGGGCTGGTCGATCACCCTCAACGACCGCCAGATCAACTTCCGCATGAAGGGGATAGCAGAGGGCAAGGCTTCGACGATTTCGCTGGGGCCGAACAATCAGCGGCGCCTCGAAACCGGGGCCTGGACGCACGTCGCGGTGACTTACGACGGCTCGGCCGAGCGCGCGGGATTGAGCTTTTACGTCAACGGCGCCGAATTGCCGGTTCAGGGCGGCGAGTACTTCACCAAGCTCAAGGGCGAGATCGCCAACGACCGGCCGATCTCCCTCGGCCGGGGTTATATCGGCGGCGACGAGGAAGACTCGTACAAGTTTCGCTACTTCAGCGGCGGCGCGATTGCCGATTTCCGTATTTTCAACCGCGTGCTTTCCGTAGAAGAAGCCAAAGTCATCGCCAATTGGGCGCTTCTCGACGACGCCCGAAGCGCGCCGCCCGACGAGTTGACCGCCGAGCAAAAGGAAATCCTGCGGCTGCGCTATCTGACTCTGAACGATGCGCAATACAGACGCCTCGCTTCGCAGCGGGCCGGGATGGAGCATGAAATCCGCGAAATCCGCCGGCGCGGCGCGGTGACCCACGTCATGCAGGAGGCGCCCGGCAAGGCTGCCGAAGCGCATGTTTTGTTCCGCGGCATGTACGATCAGCGGCGGGAGCGGGTCAGCGCCGATACGCCGGGTTTCCTGCCCGCGATGCCGGCTGCGTTGCCCAAAAACCGGCTCGGCTTGGCCAAGTGGCTCGTCGACGACGCCAACCCGCTGACCGCCCGCGTCGCCGTCAACCGCTACTGGCAGGAGATCTTCGGAAGCGGACTGGTGCGCACCAGCGACGACTTCGGCGCGCAGGGCGAGCCGCCGTCGCATCCCGAGTTGCTCGATTGGCTGGCGGTCGACTTCAGAGAATCCGGGTGGGACGTCAAGCGCCTGCTGAAGACGATGCTGCTCTCATCGACCTACCGGCAGTCGGCTCAGGCAACTCCCGAGAAGCTGGAGAAAGACCCGGAAAACCGCCTGCTCGCGCGCGGCCCCCGCTTCCGCATGGACGGCGAGACGCTGCGCGACATCGCGCTTGCGGCAAGCGGTCTGCTGGTGCGCAAGATCGGCGGCCCGAGCGTGAAGCCCTATCAGCCCGACGGCGTCTGGTCTTCGGTGGCCATGCCCTCGAGCAACACCAAGAAGTACGAACGCGACAGCGGCGAAAAGCTCTACCGCCGCAGCCTCTACACCTTCTGGAAACGGGCCGCTCCGCCGGCGTCGATGCAGGTCTTCAACGCCCCGACGCGCGAGCACTCGATCGTGCGCCGCGAGCGCACCAACACGCCGCTGCAAGCGTTGGTCACGATGAACGACGTGCAGTTCGTCGAAGCGGCGCGGCATCTGGCGCAAGCGGCAATGAAGCAGGCGGGCGGCGACTTCGATTCCCGGCTCAGCTTCATGACCGTCCGCCTGCTGTCGCGCGATTTCACCGCCGGCGAGGCCGGCGCCGCGAAACGCAGCTTCGAAAAACTGTTCGCCTACTACAGCGCAAACAAGAGCGACGCCCGCGATCTGCTGGCGACGGGCGAGTCCAAAGCGGACCCGGAGCTTCCTGCGGTCGAATCCGCCGCTTACGCCATGTTGGCGAACCAGATGATGAACCTGGACGAGGTCTTGAACAAATAGCCATGCATCCCTTGCAAGAAGCGATTCGCATCGAAACGCGCCGGCAGTTTTTCCACCGCGGCGCCAACGGCATCGGCGGGCTCGTGCTGGCCTCCATGCTCGGCGAGGAGGCCGCGGGCAAAACGCCTTCCGAGCGCGTTGCCGGCGGGCTGCCCCATCTGCCGCATTTTGCGCCGAAGGCCAAGCGCTGCATCTACCTGCACATGATGGGCGCGCCGCCGCAAATGGACCTGCTCGACTACAAGCCGGTGATGAAAGACTGGTACGACAAAGACCTGCCCGACTCGATCCGTCAGGGGCAGCGCCTGACCACGATGACTTCGGGGCAGTCGCGCTTTCCGATTGCGCCGTCGGTGTTCCAGTTCAAGCAACACGGCCAAAGCGGGGCGTGGATCTCCGAGTTGCTGCCGAAAACGGCGGAGATGGTGGACGATCTGGCCATCATCCGCTCGATGAACACCGACGCCATCAACCACGAGCCGGCCATCACCTTCATCCAGACCGGCCGCGAGATTCCGGGCCGCCCGTGCATCGGCTCCTGGATTGCCTACGGCCTGGGCACGATGAACCGCGACCTGCCGACGTTCGTCGTGATGAACGCGGTCAAGAGCCATCCGAAATCGGGGCAGCAAGCCATTTCCGCCAAGCTCTGGAGCGCCGGCTTCCTGTCGCCCGAATACGCCGGAGTGGCCCTGCGCGCCGGCGCGAACCCGGTGCTCTACGTGAACAACCCCGAGGGCGTGCCGCAAAGCGTGCGCCGGGAAATGCTCAACGGCCTCGCGGATCTCAACCGGATGCAGCACGAGCGCATCGGCGACCCCTCGACGCTGGCGCGCATCGAGCAATACGAGATGGCCTTCCGCATGCAAACCTCCGTGCCGGAAATGAGCGACCTCTCCAACGAGCCGGCAAGCACCTGGAAACGCTGGGGCGACGAGGCGCGCAAGCCCGGCAAGTTCCAAAACGCCGCCTTGATGGCGCGGCGGCTGATCGAACGCGGCACGCGGTTCGTGCAGATTTATCACCGCGGCTGGGACGTTCACAACAACGCTCCGCTGGTGCTGCCCCATCAGGCGCGCGACGTCGACAACGCCGCCTGGGCGCTGGTGCAAGATCTCAAGGAACGCGGCCTGTTCGAGGACACGCTGGTCATCTGGGGAGGCGAATTCGGGCGCACGATCTACTCGCAGGGCGAGCTCACGCCGACCAACTACGGGCGCGACCACCACCCGCGCTGCTACAGCCTGTGGATGGCCGGCGGCGGCGTAAAAGGCGGCACGGTCTACGGCGAAACCGACGAGTTTTCGTACAACATCGTCAAAGACCCGGTGCATATCCGCGACTATCAGGCGACGATTCTGCGCCTGTTCGGCATCGACCACGAACGCTTTACTTACCGGCATCAAGGTCTCGACGCCAAATTGACGGGCGTCGATCCGGCCAAGGTGGTGCAGGCGATTCTGGCTTAGGAGGCGGCCGGCATCATCCCCCGGCGTGCGGGATTCGCGGCGCTTGGCTTCCTTGCCAGTCCGACCAGGAAGGCCAGCGCCGTGCAAGCGCTCAGCAGCATCCCGACGGCAGTCGTGACCAGCGTCCCGTCATGCACGGCGCCGACCGTCGATCCGAGCAGCCCGCCCAGCGCGAACTGGATGCTGCCGGCAATGCCGGAAGCGACGCCTCGATTCTCGGGGAAATGCGCCAGAAAGCAGGCCATGCAGTTGCCGATGACGAGCGTTATGCAGCCGACGCCGAACATGATCGGCGGCATGACGACGGCAAGCGTGGGCTCGGTCAGCAGCGCGGCCGCCAGGAACAGCGCGCACATCGAAACCTGAACGATGCAGCCGCAGAGGGCAATCCGCTGCGGCTCGCGGGTCCGCAGCAGCAGCCGGTTCAGCCGGTTGAAGGCGATCATCGTCGCGATGTTGGCGCCGAAAACCACTGGGAACAGCGCAGCGGAGACGCCCAAAGTGTCCATGTAAACGAATGCCGAATCCTGCAAATAGACGAACATGCAGCCGGCTGCAAAGCCGCCGCAAAGCGTAAAACCCATCGCCCGGCCGCGAGAGAGCGCCAATCCGAACGAGCGGACGGCGGCGCCCGCGATTGCAGCGAAACCGTCTGAGTTTTTCTCAACCTTTACGGTTTCCGGAATCAGCCGCGCAAAGATGACCGCCGCGCCGACGCCGTAAAGAACCAGAAACGCGAACACCGACCGCCAACCGAGCGACTCGAGCAGAACCGCCCCGACCGCGGGCGCGGCCAGCGGCGCCGCCATCAGAATCAAGGCGATGGTATTGAACATCCGGGCGACATCCTGCGGCTTGAACAGGTCGCTGACGACGGCGGCCGAGTTGACGATCGTCAAGCCCGCGCCGACCGCTTGCACCAGCCGCAGCGCAAGCAGTTGCTCGGTCGAGCGGCAGATGAAAATCCCCGCTCCGGCGAGCACGAAGACGGCCAGGCCGCGAAAAGCGGTCGGGCGGCGGCCGATGCGGTCGGACATCGGCGCGCCGATGAGCTGCCCGATCGCCAGCCCGATGAGAAACGTGCTGATCGACGCTTCGACGAGTTGGATATCCGACGAGAAGTCCCGCGCGATGCGCGGGATCGCCGGCAGATAGGTGTCGATCGAGAAAGGCCCCAGAGCGACCACGTAGGCCAAGGCGGCCGCCAGCCGATTGCGCTTGACGGCGCTCACGCCCGTAGAAGCTCCAGAAACCTGGCCGTCGCGAGGATTTTGCCGGGATCCTGATTGGGCGCAAGCCGCGCGCTGACCTTCGCCGCGGCGGTTGCGGGGATCGCCGGCTTGCCCCAAGCGCGTAGCAGACCGCCGTACGCCAACGGCCGGCCGGCGGCGTTCTCGATGACCTCCACGTTTTCGAGGCCGGCGACGAACGCAGCGGCGCGAGCCATGTCCGGCCGATGCTCGGGCAGGGTGCTGACGCTCGGAATGCGCAGAAATTCGAACAGCTCGTTTTCGAACCGCCCGCCGTTCGCTTGTACGTACTCGGCTAACGTGGACATCGAATTCCAGGATAGCCCGGCGCGGCGCTGCGGTCAGCGCCGGTTCTCAGCGGCAACGCGGCTCCATGCTTCCCGTGTGAAAGTGCTGTACGAAACCGGTCGGCGACAGGTCTTGCACACCGCCCCGCTGCGCTGCGAGTTCGCCTTTTGAGACCAGCCGCATCGAGCGCACGAAACGATGTAGCGCGACGGAGCGAATTCCAGAGTGTGGCAGCGGTCGCCCGTGCAGCCGATCGCCCGCGCCTGCGCTTTCCAGACGCCGTCGTGGTTGTGCTCGGGCCCGACAAGGGCATGGGCGATTTCGTGCAGGATCGTATCCCGAATCTGTTCCTCCGAGACCGTCAGGCAATAGAGGCGGGTCAGGCCGATGGTCTTGGCCGTATAGTTGCAACTGCCCGCCCGCCGGGATGCGTCGTCGAATTGCAGGCTCCATCCGGCGAGGCCGTGAAGGGCGATGAGGCGTTCCGCTTCCTTGGCGACGGCGGCGAGCCGCCGTTCGTCATCGCGTCCGGCCTGCGGCGAAACCGCTTCCAGCATCCCGAAGGGGACCCGGAATTCCTGGCCGTCGTCGCACACGACCAGAGCGCGCTTGGGTCCCAACCGGGCGATGACGCCGTGGAGAACCTGCTGCCCGTGCTTGAAGACGACCCTGTCCTCGGGCCGAAAATCCGACTTGAGCTTGTCGTTCTGCGTGGTCACGCGCCGCGGCTCGGCGCCGTCCCGCGGGGATAGCAGAGGCCAAGGGACACGATACTCGCGTTCGTCCGCGCCGACAACAATAGCGACCCGGCGCTGCTTGCCGGCAATATGGCCGTCAATCGTTTGACCGCGAAAAGAAAAGGAAATGGCGTCGCAGACAGCGAACAGAGAAGCATCGGACATGCGATTTATCGTTGTAGCACGACGGGCGGCGTAAGCCGGCGCTCGATTCACGACCGTCGGGCGCCTGCATTGGACGCTCTTCAAAGACCGTTTCAAGGATTCGCTGCGGAGAGCAGCCGTAATCCGGCCTCTGCTATCTTGTCGGCATGCCGCTCCGCATCGCCTGTTGCCTGTTTCTGCTCGGCCTGCCGTTCGGGGTGGCCCGCGGCGCTCCGCCCAACATCGTTTTCATCCTGGCCGACGATCTGGGCTACGGCGACCTGAGTTGCTACGGCGCGACGAAGGTGCGCACCCCCAACATCGACCGGCTGGCCAAGGAGGGCATGCGCTTCATCGACGCGCATTCGCCGCATTCGGTCTGCACGCCCACGCGGTACGGCCTGCTGACCGGCCGCTACGCCTGGCGGACATGGGCGAAGAGCCGCTGCGTCTGGTCGGACGATCCGCTGTTGATCGACACCGAGCGCATGACGCTGCCGAAGCTGCTGCGCTCCGCCGGCTACGCCACGGGCTGCGTGGGCAAGTGGCATCTCGGTTTCGGCGCTCCGGGGCGGTCGGGATGGCTCGGCAACCTCGGCCCGGACTACAACGCCCCGCTCAAGCCCGGCCCGCTCGAAACGGGTTTCGATTTTTTCTACGGCATCCCCCATGTCGGTCAGTTCCCGCACGTTTACATCAAGAACCACCACGTCGTCGGGCTGCGCGAGGACTCGCCGATGCGCATCGTCCGCGACGCGCGGCTGGCCGGGCGCAGCTCGTTCCTCGAACGTTTCAACCTCACTCCCCGGCACCTGTTCAGCGGCGGCGAAGACGCCCTCTACCGGCACGAAGACCTGGCTGTTCACCTCACCGAAAAAGCGGTCGAATGGCTGCGGGCCAATCGAGAGGAACGATTTTTTCTGTATTTCGCGCAGCGCAACGTTCATTCGCCGCTCAAGCCCAACGCGCGTTTCGCGGGCAAAAGCGAGATCGGCGTTTACGGCGACTTCATCCTGGAGATCGATTGGTCGGTCGGCCGCATCCTGGACACGTTGGACGAACTGGGGCTAACCGGCGACACGCTCGTGTTCTTCTCCAGCGACAACGGCGGCGTGCAAATGGGGCACCGGCCGGCCGACATCGTCGATTACGAGGGCCATAAGGCCAACGGTCCGCTGCGTGGGCAGAAAACCGAGGTTTACGAAGGCGGCCACCGGGTCCCGCTGTTGGTCCGCCTGCCGGGAACCGTCAAGCCGGGGGCGGTTTCCGACCGGCTGGTCGCCCTGACGGACACCATCGCCACGATTTCCGAACTGATCGAAAAGCCGTTGCCGCTGCAGGCCGCCGAAGACAGCTTCAGCTATCTCCCCGCGCTGACGGGGGGAGCGATCCAAAGCGCGGCCCGCGACACGATCGTGCATGACAGCAACCGCGGCAAGTTTGCCGTCCGGGAGGGCGACTGGAAGCTGTTGCTGACGCAAGGCGGGGGCGGCATCGGCTCGGACGACCGCGAGTTCGACCCAGGCCGGCCGCCGGCGCAACTCTACAACCTCGCCGCGGATCTCGAAGAGCGAACGAACCTCTACGACGAGCGTCCGGATATCGCCGCCAAGCTCACGGCGCTGCTGGGAAGGATTCGCGACAGGGGCTGGAGCCGGCAGCGCGTCGAATGAAAAATTTTCCAGGAACCGCCCGCCGCGCATCTTGCATCGCCAAAAGAGTAAAATTGGGTTACCGTGCCGAAAGATGCTTCCAGCCGACGCGCTTTTCTCGGAGCCGGCGCCTTGCTCGGAACGGCGCTCGGCGCCTGCCGGAGGCAAGAGTCCGCGCCGCAGGTCGAGCAGCAGTTGCCCAGCCTGCTGGGCGAGCCGGTCCGCCGCTACGGTTCCAGAAGCCCGCATGAGACCGCGGCCCGCGCCATCCGCGAGACGCAGACGCCCGAAGCGTCGTCTTCGAGGACGCCGCTCGCCGACTCGTACGGCACGATCACGCCTTCCGCGTTGCACTTCGAGCGCCATCATGCGGGCGTCCCGGCGGTCGACCCCGCCGAGCACAAACTGTTGATTCACGGGCTGGTCGAGCGGCCGCTCGTTTTCTCCGTGGAGGACATCGAGCGGCTCCCTTCCGTCTCGCAGCCGTATTTCATCGAATGCTCGGGCAACAGCGGCGGCGAGTGGTCGCCGGCCGGAGCGCCTACCGTGCAGCTCAGCCACGGTTTGGCCAGTTGCAGCGAATGGACCGGCGTTCCGCTCAAAATCCTGCTGGCCGAAGCCGGAGTCCAAGCCGGCGCGAAATGGCTGCTCGCCGAGGGGGCCGACGCCTGCAAGATGCAGCGCAGCGTGACGCTGGAGAAAGCGCTCGACGATGCGCTGGTCGCCTACGGGCAGAACGGCGAAGCGCTGCGCCCCGAGCAGGGCTACCCGCTGCGGCTGGTGCTGCCCGGCTGGGAAGGCAACGCCAACGTCAAATGGCTGCGCCGCATCAAGCTCACCGAGGGGCCGCAGTACGTCAAGGACGAAACGTCCAAGTACACCGAGTTGATGGAAGACGGCAAAGCCTGGATATTCACCCTGGAGATGGACGCCAAATCGGTGATCACCTCGCCGTCTGGCGGGCAAACGCTCGGCGCGCAAGGATATCGCGAGATCAGCGGGCTTGCCTGGTCCGGTCGGGGAAAGATCGATCGGGTCGAGGTCGCGACCGACGGCGGCGGCTCCTGGACGGAAGCCAAGCTCCAGGAGCCGGTGCGCACGAAGGCTTTTACCCGTTTCACGCTCGACTGGCAATGGACGGGAGGGGAAGCGGTGCTGCTCTCCCGCTGCCGCGACGAAACGGGCTATGTCCAGCCGACGCTCGCGGAACTGATCGCCGAAAGAGGGCGCAAGTCCGCCTATCATTGCAACCGCATCAAGGGCTGGAAAGTCGCCGCCGACGGGAGCGTGAGCAATGCGCAAGCTTGAGGCGCGCCGGCGGCGCGCAGCTCTATGGGCAGCGGCCCTGGCGCTCGCGACGGGGGCTCTTTCGGCGCAGCAGTACGGTCTGGGGCGCAGCGCCGGCCATAGCGAGACCGCGGCCTGGGACATCACCATCGGTCCCGATGGCAAGGAACTGCCGCCCGGCGCCGGCGCCGCCCGCGAGGGCGCGCAAGTTTACGAAGTCCGCTGCAAGGAATGCCACGGCGAAGCCGGCGCCGGCGGCGACCAGGTCGGCTTCGTCGGCAAGCCGGAGCAACTGGTCGGCGAGAAAACGGTGCGCAACGTCGGCAGCTTCTGGCCCTACGCCACGACGTTGTTCGACTACACCCGCCGGGCGATGCCGTTCGAAAGGCCGGGCACGTTGACCGACGACCAGATCTACGCCGTGACCGCATACATCCTGTATTTGAACGGCATCGTCGGTGAAGACGAGACGATGAATGCGGAAACGCTGCCCCGGGTGAAAATGCCCAACCGCGACGGATTCATCCGCGACCCGCGCGAAAAACGGTAGCCGGCCCCGCCGCTCCCCCGCTCCGGACCCCGCCCTGAAAGTCGACAGGCGGAATTTTTTTGGCAACTCAGTCGGATTCCGATATAATTGACAGAGACCGATGCCGCCTGAACCGAGTTCGTTCCTGCCGCTTGCGCCGGCGGCCTTGCAGATTCTGCTGGCGCTTTCCGGAGAAGATCTTCACGGGTACGGGATTATGCAAGAGGTTCGCCGTCAGACCGCCGGCCGGTACGACCTGGGTCCCGGCACGTTGTACGACAACCTGCAGCGGCTGGCGGGGCAAGGGCTCGTGCAGGAGCCTGCGCCAAAGCCGAAAGGCGCGGATCCGCGAAGGAAATACTACCGTCTGACCGCGGCGGGCAACAGGGTTTTGGCGGAAGAGGTCAAACGGCTGGAAGGAATCGTTCGGGAAGCCAGGTTGCGGCGGCGGCGCGCAGCGGAGAGCAGAGCATGATCCGGCGGGCGATTTACCGCGCTTTGCTGCGTCTCCACCCGCGCAGGTTTCGCGAAGAGTACTGCGGCGAGATGTTGTGGATTTTCGATCGGGAGGTGAAGTCCCCTATGCCGTACAGACTTTTCTGGGATGTTGTTCGATCGTTGATCAGACAATGGGCGGTTCGTCCGAACCCAGCCCTGCTCATGGCCGAGTCGGAGGGCGCGCCTGCCTTTCGCCTGCTCGACGATTCGTCGTTCGGCTCGGCGCGATTCACGAACGGGCTGCTTGCGGCCGTGCTGCTGTTGGGGCCGATTTTTTCCGCGGTCATCGCGCATGGCGGCTACCCCGGAACACTGCGTATTCCAACGATATTCACGTACCGCGAACTTCCGCCCGAGAATTTCGATTTCGATCGGTGGCGGCTGGCCGCGCTCGATACCGATGGCGACGGCTGGATTTCGTTGCAAGAGAGGTCTCGCGAAGCCGCGCTTCGCTGGGAGCCGCTGTTCCTCGAAGCGTCCGCGGACGAAGAGGATCGCGTGGCGTTGGCCGATCTGGCGGACCTGCTGCCAAGACAGCCTTGGCCGTGAGTGCGGCGGCCGCGGTTGCCGGTTGCGCGGGCCGCAAAGAACGAAGCGGCTCAGGCGGCGTTGCGGCGGCCCGTGACCGCCTCGCGCAACCCTTCGAGCAGTCCTTCGAGTTTGGCCATGCGCTCGCGGGAATCGGCTTGCCCGCGCTCCAAGGCAGTGAGCCGTTCGCTCTGCTTGGCAATATCCCAACGCAAACGCTCGCCCTGCGCAACAATATCCTGACTCAATCGCTCGCCCTGCGCGACAATCTCCTGACTCAATCGCTCGCCCTGCGCGACAATCTCCTGACTCAACCGCTCGCCCCGCGCGTCCAATCGCTTGCCCTGCGCGTCCAACCGCTCGCCTTGCGCGGCAATCTCCCGACTCAAACGCTCGCCCTGCAAGCCCAACCGCTCAACTTGCTTGGCTATATCCTGCAACCGCTCGCCCTGCGCGTCCAATCGCTTGCTCTGCGCAACAATATCCTGACTCAAACGCTCGCCCTGCGCGCCCAACCGCTCGCCCTGCGCGGCAATCTCCTGACCCAACCGCTCGCCCTGCAAGCCCAACCGCTCAACTTGCTTGGCTATATCCTGCAACCGCTCGCCCTGCGCGTCCAACCGCTCGCCCTGCGCGGCAATCTCCTGACCCAACCGCTCGTCCTGCAAGCCCAACCGCTCAACTTGCTTGGCTAGATCCTGCAACCGCTCGCTCTGCTTGGCCATATCCCGGCGCAACATGGACATCTCTCCGTCCAACCTGGAGATATCCCTGTGCAGCCAAGCGAACAAGCCGAGCAGCAAAGCAGCAATGCTCAGGAATCCGCCGACCTCGATTGCCATGCCCGCAGTCTGACATATCGCCGCCTTGGAGGGCAAGAGAGATTCGGCTCGGCGGGACGCTCAGCCGCCCAAGTGGACTTCGGCGATGGCGATCCCGCTCTCGCCGGCGACCGAGTAGAGCAGATAGACTCGGCCGTCTTCTTCGAAGATCGCCGGGTCGCGCAACTGGTTCACCTTGCCGTAAGCCACGCTGCGCAACGAGGGTTCGACGGGCCGGCCGGCGCCTTCCCAACCGCGCTCGGGGCGGAGCACGACGCGCGGCTCGGACGCGCTCCATTCCGTCCATATAGGGGAAATGTCGATTGTGCTGAGCAGGATGCTCTCGGGCGCGTCGCCGACCTGGGTCCAAAAGACGTAAAGCAGATCTCCGCGCTTGAGCAGCGCCGAGTGCCGCATGCGGGGGTTGAACAGCAATGGCCCCTGCTCGAAGCCCGTCAGACCGTCTTGCGAGCGGTAGAGTTGGCCGGGCATCGCCAGCGCGTAGGTCATCCCCTTGTGATGGAAGACGCGAAAGTAAGTGCGTCCGATTTTCTCCGGAAGGCCCTGGAAACGGATGCCGTCTTCTGAAAGCGCGACGCGCGAGAGTTGGCTGGCGAAGCCGTCCAGCCCGTGGAAGTACATGACAATGCGCCGCTCTTGTTCGTCAACATGGACATCCGGCGAGGCGATATGCGGGGCGGTAAGCTCCTTGGCGAGGGAATGCGGCAGCTTGGCGCCGCCGCCCGCGGCGCCGGCCCTTGCGGCCGCGGCGGCTTCCAGAGCGCCCGGCGGAATCGACGGCGGTTCCGCCGGGAAATGCGTATCGGCGATCTGCAGGCTGCCGGGCGCATGCACCTTCCATGGGCCGAGCAGGTCGTCGGCATAGGCCAAGCGGATGTAGCTTCCCTTGTGGTCGGCGAAATAGAGGTAGTATTTGCCGAGCGGGTCCTCGACCCAGCCGGGGACGCGAATCAGCGAAGGCCCCTGGACGTTGGGTCCGATGGTGGGGTGGGTCTCGGGCGTGATGATGGGCGCATCCAGAAGCCGCTCGATGCGGATGGCGTCGCTTCCCGCGGAAGCCGTCCCGCTATTCGTCAATGCCGTCACTACAACCCACAAAACAACGAGCCCTTGCCGCGAACGCCGCACGCTTCTCATCTGCCTCCCCCGATCGTCCAGCGGACGCGCCGCCCGCCGGACTGACGCACCCAGTATACTGGCGTTGCCGGCCGCGGCGGGAGAACTTCATGCGAACCGCAAACGATCCGAACCATCCGCTCTCTCGACGAGACGTTCTCGCCGGGGCGGCGGCCGCGGCGCTCGCCGCCTGCGGCGGTTCCCCAATGCCGGGGCCGCGCGCCGCAAAGCGCCCGAACATGCTCTTCCTGCTCTCCGATCAGCACCGCGCGGACTGGCTCGGCCGCAATCCTGAAATTCCGATCCCGACGCCGAACATCGACCGCTTGGCCGCCCGCGGCGTCGATTTCACTCAGACGATCGTGGCTTCGCCGGTTTGCGGCCCCTCGCGTTCCTGCCTTGCGTCCGGCATGGAGTACGAGAATTGCGGCGTCGAGGCCAACCGCGATCCGTATCCGCCGGAGAAGACGACCTGCTACAAGCACTTGCGGGAAAGCGGCTACCACACGATGGCCTGCGGCAAGATCGATCTGCATAAAGGCTCCGCCGGCCGCACCCTCGACGGCCGCAAGAACATGGAGGAGTGGGGTTTCTCGGACATGCGCATCACTGCCGGCAAGGGCGGCGGATATTTCGGCGGCAATCCGGGTCCGAAAGAACCTTATTATGCCTACCTCGCCTCTCTGGATCCTCCCCTCGACCGCATCTGCGCCGAAGATATCGCCCGGCGCGCCGAGCCTCGGGAGAAAAATTGGTGGGGCATGACCGAACCGTGCCCACTCGACGACGAGCACTACCTCGACAACTACACCGCGCGCAGCGGGTTGGAGCTGCTCGACCGGGCGCCCGAGGACACACCCTGGTTCCTGATCGTCAATTTCAACGGCCCGCATCCGCCGATGGACATCACCGAGCGGATGGAACGGCAGTACCGCGGCCCGGACCGCGTGATCGACGGTTTTCCGCAGCCGCACCCTTACTCGGGACCCTTTCCGCCCGAGCAGCACATTCGCATCCGGCAGAACTACTCGGCGATGATCGAGAACATCGACCGCTGGCTGGGAATCTACCAAGACCGTCTGCGCGGGCGCGACGATCTCGACAACACGATTGTGGTCTATTCGAGCGATCACGGCGAGATGCTGGGCGATCACGACCGCTGGGGCAAGTCCGTTCCGCACCGGGCGTCCGCGGGCGTGCCGCTGGTAGCAGCCGGGCCGGGGATCGCGCAGGGGGCGCGGAGCGATGCCCTGGTCAGCCTGATGGATCTTGCGGCCACGTTCCTCGACTACGCCGGCTTGGCGGTTCCGCAGGAAATGGAGAGCCGCTCGCTGCGTCCGCTGCTCGAGGCCGGCCGCGGGGAGCATCGGGATTACGCGCGCTCGGCTTTGAAAACCAACTACGCCCGGACCGGGCGGTTCCGCATGGTGCAAGACCGCCGCTACAAGCTGGTCGAGGGATTTTTCGAGCGCACCGCGCTTTTCGACCGCGAAGCCGACCCGTTGGAAACGGAGAACATTGCAGACGGCAAGCCGGGCGAGGCCGCCAGACTTGCCAAACTGTTCGCGGACGTGTAGCGGCGGCCGCGCGGACTACAGCGGCTCGCCGAACGCTTCGCTGCCGACCTTGACTACAAGTCCTTTCGTTTCCTCGGCCGCGAGCGTTGCGCGCAGCGCGGCGGCCTCGCTTCGCTCTTCGCTGCAGCCGACGATGAGGTGGTGGAGCAGGCCCTGCTCGTGTTGCCGCCGGTAGATGCGGACGACGCCGTACGTCCGTTCGAGCGCGTTTTGCAGACGGCGGGCATTGCGCTCTCTAGCGAAGGCTCCGACCTGTACGCCGAAGTACGGATCGAGGTTGCAGGCGCCGCCCGAGCGGGCAGGCAGCGGCGGCCCCGCGATTTCGGGCGAGGGTTCCGGCGGTTTCGCCTCCTCGACTGCGGGAGGCGGCGCGGGCCTTGCTTCGGTTCCAGGCGTTGCTTCGGTCACAGGCGTTGCTTCAACTGCCGGCGGAACCGGCGGCTGCCGCTCCGCCTCCGGCTCCACTTGCGGCTCGGGGACGGCAGGCGCTTGCGGAGACGCGGTTTTGGCCTCGGCGATTGCCGCAGGGGCGATCAACGGCTCGATAGATTCGCCTTCGGAGACAGCCCTTGCCCGCGGCGGCTCCGCGGCGCCCCGAGAACCCGCAGTGTCCGCGGAAAGCGCGAATTCCTCATCGATCTTCACCACAAATCCGTTCGTTCCCTCGGCCGCAAGCGTTCTGCGCAGCGCTGCGGCCTCGCTCCGCTCTGCTGCGCAGCCGACGATAAGATGGTGGAGCGCGCCCTGCCCGCGCAGCCGCCGATAGATTCGAACGACGGTGTAAGTTTGCTCGAGCGCGCTGCGCAGACGGCGGGCATTACGCTCTCTAGCGAAGGCTCCGACCTGTACGCCGAAGTACGGAGCGGGGTCACAAGCGCCGGCCATGCGGGCCGGCAGCGGCAGCGGGTCCGCGCCCTTGGCTGAGGGTTCGGGCGGTTTCGCCTCCTCGGCTACAAGCGCGGTCTCGGTCACAGGCGGGGCCGGAGTCTGCCGCTCCGCCTCGGGTTCGGCTTGCGGCTCGAGGGCGTCGGGCGCTTGCGGATGCGAGGCTCTGGCCTCGGCAACAGCAACATCGGGGGCAATCTCAGGCTCGAGGGACGCGCCGCCGGAGGCGATCATTTCCCGCGCCGGCCCCGCGGCGTCCGGGGAGAACATAAAGTCGTCGATGACCAACTCGGGGCCGGGGTGGCAAGAGCCCGGCGGGCAAGCGCCTTCGTTATTCCCTCCGGAAGCGCGGATGCGCAGCATGTCGATCTCCCATGCGCCGCTCAGCGCAACGGTTTCCGTCGGGTTTACGGGCAGTTGCTTGACGAACACGACCTCGCCGCCGCGCAAACCTTCCAGGGTCGCCACGAGGCCGGTCCGCCAAGCGGCCGTCAGATGCATGCCATAAAAGACGAAGACGCCTCCCCCGTATTTCTCGATCGTGCTTTGGGCGAACGCCCGTCCGGCGGCTACGGCTGCAAACGTTCCCGAGACGGCGCCGCGCGCGTACCCGCTCCGCGGGAATTTCGCCAGCGAGTCGTGATCGCTTTGGATCACGCTGAATCCGCGCCACACCAGCCCTTTGTAAAGAAAAGGCTCGGGCGTATCGACGATGAAAGCGACGGCCGGCGGCGGCGAATCGTCGAACGCCGCGACGATGCTGTCCGCGGGCGGGGTCTGGGGGCCGGCGGCCCCCAGGAGCAGCAGCGCCGCGCAAGATTGCAGAGAACGATCCAAGCCTATACTCCCTGAAAGGCGTCCCATGAGCGAAGAGCGTTACAAACCCGCGCGGAGGTAAGCGATGACATCCGCCAGGTCCTGACGCGAGAGATCGTTTTCCAAGCCCTCGGGCATGAGCGAGACGGCAGAGGCCCGCATTTCCGCGATGCGCGCTCGGAGGATGGTGACGTTGCCGCGTTCGCCCCGCAGCGTCACGGCGGTTGCGGATTCGCCCGCCAGCAAGCCGTCGTAAATGCGCCCGCCGCGCTCGACGACGACATAGTTCGTATAGCTCGGTTGGATTTCGAAGCTCGGATCGAGGATGTGCGTCAGCAATTCCTCGCGTGTCTTGTTGCTGATTCCGGCCAAGTCGGGGCCGATGCGCCCGCGGCTGCCTTGCGGCACGTGGCATTTCGCGCAGTGCCGCTCGAAAACATCGTTGCCGCGGACCGCGTCGCCGCGCCTGCGCAAAGCTCCAACGAAGCGTCCCACCAAGGCTGCCCGATCGCTCGCGCCGGCCGCGAAAACGGCCCGCGCCCGCGCTTGCGTTTCTTCGTCGGGGTACTCCCGCAGCCGAATCTTGTGGATAGGGTCGATGGCGCTCGGCGGAATGGCGCCTCTTTCGACGGCCGCGATCAATTTCGCCGCGCGTTCCCGGCGCTCGAGAAGGACGCGGACCGCCGATTCGCGGGCAAGCGGACCGTAGCCTTGCCAGCCGTCGATGACGATGTCCGCAACTCGAGGCGAATCGAACACGGCCAGCGTCGCGATGGCCTCCCGGTGCAATTCGGGGGCTTCGGGAGCGGACAGGATGCGCGAGAGCACGGGAGCGGCCGCGTCGAAAGCCGCGCCGCGCAGCAGGCGGACCGCCGCGGCCCGCCACACCGTGACCAGTTCCGGGTCGCCCGCCGCGGCAAGCGATGTCTCGATGCGCTGCGGCAAATGAAAGTACTGCGCGAGCTCGGCCGCCGTCTCGCGTACGGTCTCGTCGCCGTGGCTCAGCCAGCGCCGGAAAACGCGGTCGGCGTTGTCGAACTCCAGAGCGGCGCGCTTGCCCTCGACGGACAACCCGCGCGCAAGACCACGCAGCCCGGCGGTCAACGGGCGAGTCTGCCGGAAGTGCGGGCTTGTCGCCAGGATTGCCGCCAAGCGGGCGATCTTCTCCGGGTCTTGCCCGCGTCCGACCTGGGCGGCCAGCCCTTCTAGGAACCCCGCCCCTTCATCGACGCCGCTGAAAAACGAGCGGCGCCGCGCCGCCGGCGCCGCCAGCACGTCTGCGCCGTTCCCGTGCAGCGAAGTCAACAACGCTTCGCGGAACCACGGATCCGCCGCATGGTCCGCGGCCATCTCGGCGATGACCGCAGCGGACCCTGCGACCTCTCCGATACTGAGCGCAACCTGGAAACGAACCTTGGCGTCGGGGTCGGAGCGCAGCGCGGCGATCGCGCCCGCGAATTCCGGCAGGAACCCCTCGGCGAGCCGGACCCCATGAGCGCGGACCGCCGGGTGCTCGTCGCGCAGCGCGCGGCGGACGTCGCCGGCGGCGAGCGCGCCGATGCCGCGCAGCGTCCACAGCGCGTGCAGCCGGGCCTGCGGCGATGCGCCTTCGCGGACCAGCGCCGCGAGCGCCGCGGCGGCAGCCCGCTCCCCCCGCTCGACGAGCAGTCTTTGCGCCGTCAAGCGGCGCCAGCCGTTTTCGTGCTCGAGCGCGGCGACCAACTCGGCCTGCGCGGCGCGGTTCAGGCCGGAGTTCAGGCCGCGGCGCGCGGCCGGCGCCGTCTTGACGATGCGGTAGATCCTGCCGCGGTCGTTGCCGCGGTAAAAATCGAGCTGCAGGCGCTCCTGAATGGCTTGCGGGATCGAAGCCGGCTCCTCGATGTATTCGCGGTAGAAATCGAGCGCGTAGAGGTTGCCGTCGGGAGCGTTGGCCAAGTTGACCGGGCGGAACCAGGAATCCCGGGCGGCCAGGAACTCGCGGTCCGCCGGGCGCGGCTCGGAGCGGAAGGTGGGGCCGTCGTCGAACAGCAATTCGCGGCGGACGATTCCGGCGTTCGCATCGGCGATGAAAACGTTGCCGCGGTATTCCTCGCCGAAGGCGTCGCCGATATAGACGGTCGTGCCGGTAGCAGCGGTGAAATGTCCGCCGACCAGTTCCCTGCGCCCCGGCCGCGTTGCGTCGTAGCGTTCCTGGCGGGCGGCAGTGCGCTCGACGCGCCATTGCTGCGGCCGGGTCAACGGAAAGAGGCGGCTGTTGCGCGGGTCGTCGCCGGGCGCGTAGTGCAGCATCGAGCCGGGCGCGTACGCCGGGTTGCGCAGAATGTAGCGGGCCGGCAGAACGGCGTGGCGCAAATGCACGGTGTTCTGCGTGACGAAACGGTTGCCCCATTCGTCGAAGCTCATGCCGAACTGCGTCGGCCCCGCGGCCGGGGCGAAATCGCCCGTGACGGGGTTGAAGCGAAAATCGTAACCGCGCACCGAGACGCTCGGCTTGCCGGGGAACCGGGGCGAGCGGATCTCTCCGGGGCGGCCGTTGTTCGCCGCGTAGATCCAGTTGTCGATCCCGTAACGCAGGTTCGTCACACGGCTCTCCGAAGAAACCTCGTGCGACTGGAACCCGGTATAAAAGACTTCCTTCGTATCGGCGATGCGGTCGCCGTCGGTGTCTTGCAAATAGAGGATGTCGGGGGCGGAGGCGGCGAAGACCCCTCCTTTCCAGGGCAGAACGCTGGTGACTTGCAGCAGGCGGTCGGCGAAGACGGTCGCCTTGTCGATCTTGCCGTCGCCGTCGGCGTCTTCGAGGAAACGAATGCGGCTGCGCGGCGGCTCGCCCTCTTCGGGATCGAAGGGGTAGTCCAGCATTTCGGCAACGTAGACGCCGCCGGCTTCGTCAAAGCAGATTTCGACGGGATCGACGACGTGCGGCTCGGCGGCGAAGAGCTCCGCGCGGAACCCGTCCGCCAGAACGAGCTTGGCGGCTGCGGCGGCCGGTTCCGTCGGGTCGGTGTCGTACGGGCCTTTGCCGTCGCAGGCCAGCGCGAGCGGCAATCCGGCCAGGATCATCGAGCGAATCGGGCGCAGCAGGCGCATCGGGCGCTGCACCGATTTTAGCCTTTGCGCCGCGGCCTCTCGGCGCGGGCGCCGCTCGGCTACAATCGTGGGTTCGCGGGCGGCGCGCTGCCCGAGCTGCGGAAATATCGGGTGAGCGGGCAAATCCAGGGGATCGCGCAGCAGGTGCGGGCGGGTTCCCCCCGCGCGCTCGCGCGAGTCCTCAGCGAGGTCGAGAACCGCGGGCCGCGGGCCGACGCCCTGCTCGCCGAGCTGTTCGCGGGCTCCAAGCCGGCGCGGCGGATCGGCGTCACCGGCGCGCCGGGAGTGGGCAAGAGCGCCCTTGTCGATCGCATGGCGCGGCATCTGCGCGCCGGCGGCCGTAGCGTAGCGGTGCTGGCGGTCGATCCGACCAGCCCTTTCAGCGGCGGGGCGGTGCTCGGCGACCGCGTGCGCATGCAGGGGATCCACGACGACCCGGGGGTATTCATCCGTTCCATGGCGACCCGCGGCGCGCTGGGCGGCTTGGCGCCGGCGGTCGGCAATGCAATCGGCGTGCTCGAAGCCGCAGGGTACGGCGTGGTCATCGTCGAGACGGTCGGAGTCGGCCAGGCCGAGGTCGATATCGTGCAGCTTGCCGACGTCGTTTGCGTTGTCCTGACGCCTGCGCTGGGCGACGATATCCAGGCGGCGAAGGCGGGCATCATGGAGATCGCCGGCGTATTCGCCGTCAACAAGGCCGACCTGCCCGGCGCGGAGCGGCTGGAACAGCAGCTCCGCGCGATGCTGTCGCTGCTGCCCGCAGGGCGGCCGCATCCGCCCATCGTGCGCACGGTCGCCACCGAGGGCGCCGGCGCCGCGGAACTCGTGGAGGCGCTGCTGCGCGCGCCCCGCGGGCCCGACGCGGCGAAGGCGTATTGGCGCCGGCGGCTGCGCGAGCGCATTTCCGAGGGTCTGCTGGACTCCCTCGGCGGCGAGCGGCTCGACCGGGCCGCCGCGGACGTCGCCGCCGGGAAGCTCAACCCTTACGAGTTCGTCCGGCGGGTCGTCGCGCAAGCAACCGCTGGAGGCGGGAAATGAAGATCGATCACATCGGCATCGCCGTGCGCTCCATCGAGCGCGCGTTGGAGCTCTACCGCGAGGTTCTGGGCGCGGCGCCGAGCCGCCGGGTCGTAGTCGAGCGCGAGGGAGTCGAGGTCGCCATGCTGCCGGCCGGCGGGCCGCGTATCGAGTTGCTGCAGCCCGCCGCAGCGGATTCGCCGCTCGCCCGCTTCCTCGAAAAGCGCGGCGAGGGCATCCACCATATCGCCGTGGAAGTGGACGACCTCGACGCCGCGGCCGCCGCGGTGCGCCGCTCGGGCCGCCGCCTGGTCAGCGACGAAATCCGCATCGGCGCCGAAAACTACCGCTATGTCTTCGTCCACCCCAAGGACGCCGGCGGCGTCTTGCTGGAGCTGATCGAACCGCTTCCTTGAACCCATGCCGCAATCCGAACCGTTCCTCATGCTTCCCTCTGCCGGGCTCGAGCGCGCCGCCAGATCGTGCCCCCTGCTCGACGGCAAGGACACGGAAGAGTGGATCGCCTGCTGCTCCCTGCGCTTTTTCCCCTTGGCCAAGCTCATCGCCCGCGACAACGCTCTCGCCGAGGACGCCCTGCAGGAGAGCTGGATCAAGATCCTGCAAAACATCAATTCCTACGTCGGCGGCCCCCCGGCCTGTCCCTGGGTGCGCGCCGTCGTGGCCAACACTGCCAAGGACGCCCGCCGCGCGTTCCGCCGTGCAAAGGAAGTCCCCCTCTTCGACGTTACGGACCCCGCGCAAGACCTCGAAGCGCCGGTCGAGCAGCAACAGATGCTGCGCCTGCTCCGAGAAACGATCGCCGTGCTGCCCGAAATCTACCGCCAGGTCATGGAGTTGCGTCTCTACGGAGAGCTTTCCATCGAGCAGACCGCCGAGCGGCTCCATATCTCCCGATCCGATGTCTCCGTCCGTTTGCGCCGCGCCGTGGACATGCTCAAGAAACGCATCGACGCCCGTCTGCAACCCCAAAACCCTCCCGGTCCGGAGCGGCCCGAAGAATATGCCGCGGCGAAGGGTTCCTGGCTGCACCACAAGTCATTTCGCCAACGGGCCGTGACGTCAGCCCTCGGCAACGTTCGGTTTCCCGGAGTGCCTCCAGGGCGCATCATCGTGCGCGCCAAGACTCCCGAGGAATCGATTGAGCAACGCGCGGTCGCCGTGACCAACCAGGAATTGCGCCTGACGTTGAGGGCGCTGCAATGAATGCTGCGGCAAGTAGCGGAAGGAGGCTCACGATGACGAGGAACGGATGTCTGCGCCGGCTTGCGGTTCTGCTGTTGGCGGCCGTTTTGCCGGCTACGGCTGGGGTTAAGTCCGACTGGTCGAGAGTGCGAGCGGTAGAAGCCGGAAGACTGACCACGGTACTGCTCTACGCCGACGAAGCCCCTGCAGGAGCCGGAAAGCTCCAAGGCCGCTTCGAATCCGCCGCGGCCGAATCCATCACCCTGGCGTTGCCGGACGGTCTAACGCGCACCATCGAAAAGCGGGCCGTGCGCAAGGTCCTGGTTCGCCGTCCGCTCGCGAAGCGCTGGCCCGGATGGGCCGCCTTGGGCATCTCCGCCGGGTTGTGGCAAACCCTGGTGATCTTGATGCAAGATATGAAACCGGGAGCGGTAGCTCTAACGGGATCGTTCATTATTCCGCCCACGGTTGTGGCTTTCTTCGGTTCGCAGATGAAAGGCATTTACAACGTGCCGCCCAAGCATAGGGAGAAGCTTCGCGTGGACAAGCAAGCAACCGGCGGAGACGCACGATGACGAGGAACGAATGCCTGCGCCGGCTTGCGGTTCTGCTGTTGGCAGCCGTTTTGCCGGCTACGGCCGGGATCAAGTCCGACTGGTCGCGGGTCCGGGAGGTCGAACCCGGAACAAAGGTCTGGGTACGGCTTTACAAGAACGAAGTTCCGAGGGGGACGGCCCGGGTGGTTCCCGGCCGTTTCGCCTCGGCCGGCGCCGCCAGCGTCGCCATTGTCTTGTCCGACGGCAACAGCGTCACCTTTGAGAAACGCGTCGTGCGCAGAGTGTCCGTCCGTCGTCCGGCACGCCAACGCTGGCCGGCAGGGGTCGCCGCCGGCGGAATGGCGGCGATTAATATCGCCCTCATCAGAGGAGTCGATTCGGAAGACGCGGCCGCCACCCTGGGTATTCTGAGCCTTCTCACCACGGTTCCCGTTTGGGCCGCCGTTCATTTCGGCATGACCAGAAAACCGATCTATGACGTACCGGCGGAGCAGCGAAACGACTAGCATGGTTGTATCGGGTTCCCACGCGGCCCGCCGGAACCCGGTCGCCGGCAATGGACGCTGAATTTCGCATCAAGCGCCTCGAAGCGGAGAACGCGCGGCTCAAGAGCGCCGTCGAAGAGCTCTCGATTCTCAACGAGGTCGCCTCGGCGGTCTCGTCGACTTCCTCGCTCGACCGCATCGTCAACTTGATCGTCCAGAAGTGCGTCAAGCACCTCAAGGTCGAGCAGGGCGCGGTGCTGCTTTTCCACAACCAGGCCGAAGGCGCCGCGCTGAAGACGATGGTGCGCAAGGCGCATACCGACGACGAGGTCATCCCCTACCGGCTCGGCGATCAAATCACCGGCTGGATGCTCAAGAACCAGGAGCCTCTGATCGTCAACGACTTTGCCGTCGACGGGCGCTTTCAAGTGCCCGAGGAAGCGCGCAGCATCCGCTCGCTGCTCTGCGTCCCGCTGCGCTTGAAAGGGCGCATGATCGGCGTGCTCAACGTGTTCAACAAGAAAGACGGCGAGGTCTTCAACGCAAGCGATCGGCGGCTGCTGAGCATCATCGCGGCGCAATCGGCGCAGGTCGTCGAAAACGCGCGGCTGGCCGAAGAGGAGAAGGCCCTGGCGAACCTCCACAAAGAGCTGCAACTGGCGCGGGACATTCAGATGCGGCTGCTGCCCAAGGAACCTCCTGCGATCGAAGGCTACGAGGTCGCCGGGCAATCGCAGCCCGCGCTGCGCGTGGGCGGCGACTACTTCGATTTTCTGGAGCTCGACGACGGGCGTTGGGGATTCTGTCTGGCCGACGTTTCCGGAAAAGGCATCACGGCCTCTCTGCTGATGGCCAACGTGCAGGCGACCATCCGCGGGCAGAGCCGCTTGGCGCCGGATGCGGGCAAATGCGTGGAGCGCTCGAACCGGATGCTCTACGAGAGCACCGACGCGGACAAATTCGTCACCATGTTCTACGCCGTGCTCGACGCCGAAAGCCACACTCTGGACTACAGCAACGCCGGGCACAACCCGCCGATCCTGATTTCCGCCGAACGCGCGCCGGCGCTGCTCGAGGTCGGCGGCCCCGTGCTCAGCATCATGCCCCAGTTCCCCTACCGGCGCGCGCAAGTGGAGATGCGGCCCGGCGACATTATGCTGGTTTACAGCGACGGCTACAGCGAAGCGATGAACCGCCAATTCGAGGAATTCGGCGAGG
This sequence comes from Bryobacterales bacterium, assembly GCA_965214655.1. Classification (GTDB taxonomy): domain Bacteria; phylum Acidobacteriota; class Terriglobia; order Bryobacterales; family UBA6623; genus CATQHP01. Next base: position 464,611 of record OZ243965.1, read on the forward strand.
ATCGCTTGCGCGGGCTTGCCGCCGCGCACCAGGACCTGCCGCCGGAGAAGCTGCTCGAAACCATCGCCGAGCAGGTGAACCGCTTCTGCGCGGGAGCGCCGCAAGCCGACGACATGACGATCATGGCGCTCCGCCGCTGCTGCTGACCGGGGGGCGCCGCCGCTATCCGCCCGAGCGGCGTTGCAGCAACTCGACGACGGCCGCGTGCCCGTTCTGCGCGGCGAAGGTCAGCGCAGTCTCGCCGTCGATATCGCTGATCTGCGGCGACGCCCCGCTGTCGAGCAGCAGCAGGACGATATCGACGTGGCCCTCGGCGGCCGCGAACATCAGCGCGGTCCAACCTTCGTCGCCGTCGGCGACGTTGACCTCGGCGCCGTGCGCCAGCAGGATTTCCACGGCGGCCGGATTCGGCCCCGAAGCGGCGTACATCAGCGCCGTCCGCCGATTGATGTCCTGTACGTTGGGGTCGGCCTTCTTCTCGCACAGCAGCCGGACAACGTTCGCGTGGCCGTCGTAGGCCGCCATCATCAGCGCCGTCCGCCCGCCTTCGTCCACCGCGTCGATCTCGGCCTCGGCCAGCAGCGCCTCAACGCTGTCGGCGTCCCCGCGGAACGCGGCTTCGATCAGGGCGGCGTTCGCCCGCGCGGAAGCCCCCGCCCCGCGGCCCGCGCCGACCTCGGAGGAATCGCTCGAGCAGGACGCCCAGAGCGCCGGCAAGAGAACAACGCAGAGACGCAGCATCGGCACGCTCCCGCGAGTGTGGCCGCCCGCGGCAAAAGTCACGCAGGCGGCGTTACGCGCCCGGGAGCCAATGCAGTATAGCGCAAGCGCCCACAGAAATCGACGGCCTGTTCTTTCTCAGCAGGCAGGCAAGGGCGCGTAACCCTTCGGGCGGCGGGCATTTGCGGCCGTCGGCTTCGTCGTTCGTCGGAGATGATCTCCCGGATCGCCGTCCTCCTTACTCCTCGCCGAGCGACCGCAGGATCCCGCCGCGCCTCCTACGGGACTTTCACCACGGACTGCCCGCAGACCGCGGCCTACTCGAATTCGAGCTTGTTCCCGGCCGTCAGCCCGCCGTCCACCACTTGTACCGTGCCGGTGATCCAGCGGGACTCGTCCGCAGCCAGAAAGAGCGCGCAGTCGGCCACGTCGTCCGGGTCGCCGATGCGCCCCAACGGGTACATTTTCTTGAGCTGCGCAAACCCGGAGGGAAACTTTCTCCAGTGGCTCAGCGAAGCTTCGGTGGCGATCGTTCCGGGGCAAATGACGTTCGAGCGGATATTCGCCCCACCGTACTCGCCGGCGACCAGGCGCATCATGGCGATCAAGCCCCCCTTGGCCGCCGTATAAGCGGTATCGCCGACGGTTCGCAGCGCGTTGACGCTGGAAATCGAAACGATGCTGCCTCCACCCCGCTTCTGCATCGCAGGGATCGCGTGCTTCGTACAAAGGAACGGCCCCTTGAGGCAGACGTTGATCGTGCGCTCCCACGAGTCCTCTTCGAGCGCCGTAATCGTCGTGTCGTCGAATTTGGCGAAGGCGTTGTTCACCAGGATGTCGAGGCCGCCGAAGGTCTCGACGGCGCAGGCGATCATCGCCGCCGTCTCGGCGGACGAGCAGACATCCGCAACGTGCGCGGCCGCCGCGCCGCCCTGCTCGCGGATCGCGCGCGCCGCAGCCTCGGCCTTGGGCGCGGAGACATCGTTGACGACGACGGAGGCCCCCTCGGCGGCAAAGCGCCGCGCCGTGCGCGAGCCTATCCCGCCGCCGGCGCCGGTGATCAGGGCGACCTTGCCCGCGAGTCTTCCGCTCATGGCTCTGAAGTTACACTAAAACAGCGGAGGAATGGCCGAGCGGTCGAAGGCGGCGGTCTTGAAAACCGTTGGGCTTGCGAGAGTCCCGGGGGTTCGAATCCCTCTTCCTCCGCCAATTCGCCCCTGTGTCCGGACCGGAGACACAGGTAACAGAACGTAGCGGAGAGATGGGTTACAACCTCGCGCCGAACGGGTTGCGGATGGTTTGCAGTGTTCTCTGTTCCAGGTCAATAGAACCCGGATCGTAGTGCATGAAGCTGACGAGCCGGATGGCGTCGTCTACCTGCTTGATGCCGAGCCGTTGGCCGGCCATCACGGTTGAGATGTTGATTTTCTTGCGGTGCATGCAGACGCGCCCGCAGGCGGTCACGAGAAGCTCCTTGTCCTGGCAGGGGGGGCCACTTCAGGCAGGCCGCACGAGCAGTTCGCGGATCTTGCGCGCGCCCCAGTGCGGCTTCTCCTTCTTGAGCCGCACGATCCATTGCTCCACTGGCGCGGGCAACTGGTTGGCATAGCGCACCGGCCGCCGTGAGCTCTCGCACAGCGCTTCCACGCCCTGCTGCTTGTAGCGCTGGAAAATCTTGTATCCGGTCTTGCGGGAAATCCCGAACGACCGGCACACCTCGCTCATGCCCTCGCTATCCAGCAGACGGGCAACCAATCGCAAGCGTTCTTCCCTTACCGAACTCTCCTTCCACGGCATCGTCACCTCCTGCCGGATGGCAAGAAGCGTTACCCATGTGTCCGGTACGAATCGTTACCTATCTCGCGGGCCGCTCACACCACCCGGCGCGCCGGCCGCGACATTGCCGGAAACGCCTCTGCAACGCTGTTCGATCCCTCGGCAAACGCGGCGTAAAGCCCGTGCAGCCGGCGTGAATTAGAATGAAGCCGTGGCGAGCCGCCGCGTCATGCTGCGCAGCTTGGCCGCCGGCCCCTTGGCGGCCGCGGCGTCTTGCGCCGGCGCGCCCGACCGCTACGCCGCGGGGATTGCCGTGCGGGCGGTCGAGAGCGTCCGTGTCCGCGTCAACCGCCGCGGCAACTGGGTGTTCGTCAAGGTCCGCACCAACGAAGGACTGGTCGGGCTGGGCGAGGCCTCGCACGCCGGCCGCGGCGATCCGCAGACGGCCAAGATCGAAGAGTTCGGCGCGTGGATGACGGGGCGGAGCATCTACGATGTCGAGGCGCTGCGGGCGATGGCGCGCCCGCAGTTCGCCAAACACCGCCGCGCGGCCCCGCGCGCGCTGAGCGGAATCGAGCAGGCGCTCTACGATCTGCAAGGGCAGGCCGCCGGCGTCCCGACCTATCGGCTTTTCGGGGGCAAGCTGCGTCAGGAAGCGCGCCATTACGCCAACATCAACCGCGCGACCGAAATCCGCACCCCCGAAGGTTTCGCCGCCCTGGCGCGCCGCGCTGTCGATGCGGGCTTCGATGCCGTCAAGATGGCTTCGTTCGACGGCATGCCCCTGCGCGGGTCGGCGGCCGAGGTCGAGGCGCATACGCGGCTGGGGATCGATTGCATCCGGGCCGTGCGGGACGCGGTCGGCCCCGACCGGGACTTGCTGGTGGACGCGCACAGCAACTTCGATCTGGCCCGCGGCTACGATCTGTTGCAGCGCCTGGAGCCGCTCAACCTCTATTGGCTGGAAGAGGTCACGCGGCCTTTCGGCGACCTCGCGAAGCTGAAGCGGGCGGCCAAGATGCCCTTTGCCGGCGGCGAGTCGCTGGTCGGCCTTGACCGGCATCTCGCATACATCGACGCGGGCGCCGTGGATATTCTCATGCCCGACGTGAAGACCGTCGGCGGGATGCTCGAGCTCAAGAAGGCGGCGGTAATAGCCGAGGCCGCCGGTCTGGCGGTCGCCCCGCACGGCCCGGCCGGTCCGGTCGGCAACATGGCCGCGGCCCACGTATGCCTGGGGCTGCCGAATTTCGACATCCTGGAGTTTGCCTACGGCGAGACCGACTGGCGCGCCGAGCTTGTCGAGCCGGCCGAATCTCTGCGCGGCGGCCGCCTGCGCGTCTCGGAGCGTCCGGGGTTGGGACTGAAGCTCAACGAGAAGGTAGCGCGCGCGCACGCGGCCGATGGATAGCGGATCGCAAGACCGCTGCCGGACTTCGACTCCCCCTCCGCACTCTCAACCGACTCCCTTCTCGCGGCCTCGCTGCGGGCGGCGTGGCCGTTGTTGTCGAGCTCGTGGGCGCCCTGTAGCGCGCTCCAGGGGCCGTCGATTCCCTCGCGGTGCGCTCGTCGGCATAATTGCCGGGCAGTGCGCGTGTCGTGCCAATGGGCTTTAGCCGCGGGCTGCTATTCGCCGGCTTCGCCGCGGGAGAATTCGGGCGCGGGTTCGTCTTCGGCCCGCTCTTCCGTGCGTTGCTTCGGCATCACGGCGCGGAACAGCCGATAGACGCCGAAGGCAATCACCAGCAGCGGCCAGAACGGCAGCACGTCGTCGATCTGCCAAACGTCGAGCGTGTGCAGAAAGAACACGACGCCGAAGGCGATCCAGCAGACGCTGCCGGCGATGCTCGGAGCGCCGCCGAACACCAGGCCGGGGATGCCGGAAAATTCATCGACCTCCTCGCCGCGCTGCATCGCCCGGGCGGTGCGCATGGACTCGAACGGCTGATACAGGATCAAGAACGCCAGCAGCGGACCGAACAAGCCGTGCAGTTCCGGGACTTGACCCTCGACGATTACCGTCAACAGGCTCCCGAACAGCAGGATGTGGATGAGGCCCTTGGCGTACTGGCCGTTGTAGACCGCGCCAAGTCCCGGTATGCAGCCCAGGAGAAACGCCAGAAAGGCCGAAGGCGCTTCGTCCGGGGCGGACGGCGGCTCGGCCTGCCGTCTCGCTGCGCCGGACGGCGGCTCGGCCGCGGCGACGGCCCGAGGCGCGGGCGCATGACCTGCGGGGGCTGCGCCGGCCAACTTTTCAACACAGTCGGGGCAGTACGGGATCCCCTGCCATATTTGGCGGGTCTCCGCGGTCAGAACGGCGCCGCAACTCCGGCAGAAACCGGACTGCGGCAACTGCGGCGTAACGTCGGCGCTCATTCGGAGCCCTCTTCTTGTTGCGGCGCTTGAGCGGGCTGCCCGTCGAAGCCGGTTTGCAATTCGTATACCGTCATCACGGCGTCATAAAATTCGACGGCGCTTTCCCGAACGGCATCGATTCTCGATGCGACGCCTTCGACAAGCGCAGCCGCCGAAAACTCGCTTTCTTGCCAGCCCCGCCACAAGTTCTGCGCCTGGAACGTCAGCATCGAAAACGACAGCACCGAGACCGCCATGCTCATCGCAAAGCGCGGCTGCAGGATGGGGTTGAAGAGCGGTCTGAAAAACCGCGGCAGCAATCCGTCATGCGCCGGACCGGCGGCGGACGCCGCTGTCGGAGCGCGTCCGGCGTAGCCGATGGTGCCGTGGATAATATCGGCCACAAGATCGACCGGCGCTTCGACCGCAGGGGCGCTGCGCAGCATCCGGCTGGCGAATTCCGCATCGGCGTGCAGGCCGGCGCAAGCGGCGCAGCCCAGCAGATGCTCTTCGACGGCGCGGCGCTCGTCGAAAGTCAGCGCATCGTCGATGTACGCGCACAGTTGCGCTTCGCAGTCGCGGCACTTCACGATCGGCTCCGTCATCCTTCGTACCCCAGCGCGCGGAGTTGCCTGGCGAACTCGCGCCGTCCTCTGTTGATGCGCGACTTGACGGTTCCTTCCGCGATTTCCAGCGTGCCCGCGATTTCGCGGTATTCCATTCCCTGCACATCGCGCAGTATGACCGCCTCGCGCTGATCGGGGGGCAGCCGGGACAAAGCGGCTTGCAGCAGATCCGCGGCTTCGCGCGCCCGCAGAGTGCGGTCGGCTTGGCTGTCGATTCCTGAACGCTGCTCCAGCACGGCGATCTTGTCTTCGAGCGGATCGACGACCCGATGTTTTTTGTTCTTGCGATAGTCGTCGATCAGCAAATTGCGCGTCAGGCGCATCAGCCATGTGCGAAACCCGCCGGCCTGCGGATCGAAGGCGTGCAGGCTGCGAAAAACTCTGATGAAGACGTCCTGCGTCAGGTCGCGGGCGGTCTCGGCTTGGCCGGTGAAGCGGTAGCACAACGCGTAGACCAAGCGGGAATGCTCTTGGACGAGGTGTTCCCAAGCGCGGTCGTCTCCGGCGAGGCATTCGGCCACACATTGGGCGTCGCGCTGCATCCGTTGCTTTCCCGCGTCTTGCGAATCCTCGGCCTTCGACGCGCCGCTCCAGAATCTCCCCAACGCTTCCGCCATTGCGTCAACAGTCATCGTCCTACCACTTTTCATGAAATAGAAACGGAGCAGGCATGGAAAAGTTCCTCCATTGTGGGCAGTGGCGGGTAAAAGCCGCCGGCGCATAGACGCTATGCTTGAGCTTGGGACAATCCCCGAAAAATTCCTGGCGCGGCCCTGCCGTTGCCGCGGTTCTGATCGCCGCGGCCGCCTATGCGCTGATGCGCGGCGCCCAATGGCGGGACTTCGAGTGGAGCGCCTTCGCCGCAAGCTTCCGGCAGCTTCGCTGGGACTGGTTGCTTGCCGCGGCTTGCTGCGTGTTTTTTGCGCATGCGCTGCGTGTCATCCGCTGGATGCGTCTGATGCGTCCGATCGAAAGGAACGCGCGGTTCATGGATATCTTTTCCGCAACCGTGATCGGATTCGGCGCCGTTGCGTTGCTTGGCCGGGCGGGCGAGTTCGTTCGGCCGTATCTCGTCGCCCGGCGGACCGGCGTCCCGGTCACGGGTCAGCTCTCGATCTGGTTTCTGGAGCGCTTCCTGGATCTGGCGATGATTCTCGGCTTGGCCGGCAGCGCGTTCGGTTCGATGAACTGGGGCGCCGAGTCGGAGTTTGCCGCATGGGCGCGGGGCGCGGGGCGGGCGATGCTCGGCGCCGCGGCGGCGGCGTTCGCCGCCCTTTTGGCGCTCCCGCCGTTCTTCGAGCGGTTGCGCAAGCCGGCTCTGCGTTTGGCCTCTCCGCTGCCGCTGCGGCTGCGGGGCAGATTGGGCGCGGCGCTCGCTCGATTCAATGAAGGATTCCAGGGGCTGCGCGGCTTGCCGAGCGCCGCGCATGTATTCGGCACAAGCGCCGCGCTGTGGCTTGTGCTCTGGCTGGCGTTCGATTTCATGCTGCGCGCCTGCTTGCCGGACCGCTCTTTCGACGCCCGGCAAATCTCGGTGTTCATGGGCTTGCTGATGGCCGGCTCGATCGTGCAAGCCCCCGGCATCGGCGGCGGGGTGCAAATCGCGGCCGTAGCGGCGCTGACCCGTGTGTTCGGAGTCGATGAAGAGCCGGCCTCGGTTGCCGCCATCGTCATCTGGCTGACTACATTTATGCTCGCGGTTCCCTTGGCGCTGCTGCTTCTTGCGCGCCAAGGACTTTCGTTCCAGGCCCTGCGTCAACTAAAATCGGAGGGCTAGTCCCGCCCTGCATCCATCGTGACCTGTCCGTTCTGCGGCCGCCCGGACCATAAAGTCGTCGACTCCCGCGAAAGCAGGGAGGGCAATGCGATTCGCCGAAGACGCCACTGCGTAAGCTGCAATCGGCGGTTCACAACGTATGAGCGGACCGACGAGATCCCTTATATGGTGATCAAAAAAGACGGCCGCCGCGAGAAGTTCGACAGACAAAACGTCCTCAACGGTCTTTTGCGGGCCGCCGAGAAACGCTCGATTTCGATGGGCGATTTGCAGCACATCGTAAACGTCGCCGAGACGATGGTCATGGAGTCGCCCGACCGCGAATGCCCCACCGCGAAAATCGGCGAGTTGCTCATGGAGAAGCTGCAAGCGATCGACAAGGTGGCCTACGTGCGTTTTGCTTCGGTGTACCGCGACTTCCAGGACGAGGGGGAATTCTTGAAAGAACTGGAAAGCTTGATCCGGCAAAAGAAAAAGAGCTGATTGTGCTAAGCTGAAGCTTCGCTTCCAGGGCCGCGGGCGCCGCAGCCTCGGGCCAAGGGGTTTGTATGCCCAAGAGAACGTTTCAGCCGAACCGGCGCAAGCGCGTGAAGAAACACGGCTTTCGCGAACGCATGAGGACTCCCGGAGGCCGCCGGATTCTTGCGGCCCGTCGTGCAAAAGGACGCAAACGGCTCACGGTCAGCGACGAATAGCGCCGAGCGGAGGATTGTCGAGCGCGGCGCGAACCGATTTCCCGCATCGAGACGCATTCTTCGCCGCGCCCGCTTCCAAACGGTCTATCATGAAGGTTCCAGGTCCGGGCGCCGCCTGTTTACGGTTTTCATCCGCGCGGCAAATGAAAATGCGCCTGCCCGAGTGGGCATTACGGTCACGCGCAAGATCGGCAACGCGGTCGTGCGTAACCGCGCGAAGCGGCTGTTCCGCGAGGCGGTGCGCAAGCACTGGGAGCTTCTGCCCGCGGGCTTGGAGATCGTGCTGCATGCGCGGCGGGCGGTTGTTCGCTGCAGCAGCGCGGAAGTAGAGGCTGAATTTGTCCGTTTGTTGCCGCAAGCCATTCGCCGCGCGTTGCGCAAGTGAGCCGCCGCCGGTCGAAAATCGAGAAGGCCGGGGGCGCGGCTTCGGGCAGCGCGCGGTGGTGACGCTGCTGCTGATCTACAAGACCGCGCTGTCGCCGGTTCTGGGCTCCGCGTGCAAGTTCTACCCAACCTGCTCGGCGTACGCCCGCGAAGCGGTAGAGCGCCACGGGGCGCGCCGCGGCCTGCTGCTCGCGGCGCGGCGTTTGCTGCGCTGCCGCCCGTTTGCTCCCGGCGGAGTCGACTTGGTCCCCGACCGCCCCTTCCACGATGCCTGAACCGAAATCCGAAGAACAGTTCATTCAGCGCCAGATGCTCAAGGCCGCTGTGCTTTCGGCTGTGGTCATGGGCGTCTACGTCTATTTCGCTCCCCGCCCGACTCCCTCCGAGCCGCCGGCGGAAACGCCGCGGGCGCAGGCCGAGGGCGTTGCCGGCGAGGCCGACCCGGCCGCGCAGCCCGGGCGGGAAGCGCAGCCTGCCGCCGACCCGCCGGCGAGAGAGCAGCCTGCGGCCGCGCCTGCCGTCCAAGCGGAGCGCGAACGGCAAGTCACGGTCGAGACCGACACTTTCACGGTCACCTTCACCAACCGAGGCGCCGCGGCCCTCGGTTGGACGCTCGTCGAATACGACGATTCCCTGAACATGCCCCTTGACCTCGTCCACCAACAAGGCGCCGAGCGCTTCGGCAGACCGTTCCGCCTCGTCGAGCCCGGAGGCAAGGCGGTCGCCGGGGCGGACGACGCTCTGTTTGCGGTCAATGACGGCCCGGATGTCAGGAAAGCGCCGACTACGCTGGAGTTCGAATTTTCCGACAGCCGGCTTGCCGTTCGCAAGACGTTCGAGTTTCGCAAGGAGGGCTACATCGTCGGCGTCGAGACCGAGGTGCTCGAAAACGGACGCCCGCGGCGCCATCTGGTCGAATGGGGCGGCGGTTTCGGCGACACCGCCCAAGTGCAGGACTATGCGCACAGCCAGACGTTCTATTTCGACAAGGGAGAGCTCATCCGCAACGAGGCAAGCGACGCCGAGGACGAGCGGCTGGCCAACTCCGGCCGCTACGCATTCGTCGGCATCGCCGACTTGTTCTTCGCCGCCGCCGCAATCCCCCCGCCGGACGCCGAGATCGATCTCGAAACGAGCGCCGTCGAGATCGTTCCGGCAGGCAGCGAAACCAACGACGAACAGTTGTTCGTCTCCGCCGCATTCGGCGGCGCGGACCGCAACCGGTTCGATTTCTATGTGGGGCCGAAGAGCCTGGAGGCGCTCGCCTCCGTCGAGCGCGTCGGACCCGCGCTGCGCAGGGTGGTCGATTTTGGATTCTTCGCCTTCCTCGCCGAACCGATCTTCGCCATGCTGCGCTGGGTTTACGCCAACATCGTCGCCAACTGGGGTTGGAGCATTGTCGCCGTCACCGTGTTCATCAACTTCCTGCTGTTCCCCCTGAAGTACAAGAGCAGCAAGTCGATGAAACGCATGCAGAAGGTGCAGCCGCTCATCAAGCAGATCAACGACAAGTACAAAGGCTTGTCGATGCGCGACCCCAAGAAGGCCAAGCAGAGCGAGGAGTTGCAGGCCATCTACAAGAAATACGGCGTCAACCCGATGGGCGGCTGCCTGCCGATGTTGCTGCAGATGCCGTTTTTCTTTGCTTTCTACAAGCTGTTGACGGTGGCCATTGAAATGCGCCACGCCGATTGGCTCTGGGTTACGGATCTGGCCGCGCCGGAGACTCTGGCGATCCGGATTCTGCCCCTTGCTATGGTTGCGACTCAGTTCTGGTCACAGTCTCTGACGCCGACGCCGACCGCCGATCCGACTCAGGCCAAGGTGATGAAGCTGATGCCGATCATGTTCGGCTTTATTTTTTACCAGTTCCAGGCGGGTCTGGTCTTGTACTGGCTGACCAGCAACGTTGTCGGCGTAGGACAGCAGTATTTTCTGAACAGGCTGCCCGCGGACGACATCAAGATCGAGCAACCGGCCCGCCGCGGGAAAAAGAAGAAAAAATAATGCACAATGGACCAAGCCCGATTCGGGAGGCTTGGAGACGTCCCCGGCCGATTATGTCTTCCATGAAATGGACCGTTGATGCTCTGGCGCCGAAGATCGAGGATTTTCTCGAACCCGTTCTGGACGCCGCGGACTTCGACCTCGAGTACGACGTCTATGCGGTGCAGGAGAAGTCGGAGTTCATCAGCCCGGACATCGCTGTCGACTTCGAAGGCGGCGATGTCGATCTGCTGCTCCACCAGCGGGGCGAGTTGCTGCTCGCTCTGGAGCAACTGACGCTCGAAGCGCTGCGCATACCGCACGAAGACCGCTACCGCATCATCTTCGACGCGAACGACTACCGTCAACTGCGCATCGACGAGTTGCGGCTCAGCGCGGAAGCCGCGGCGGAACAAGTGCTGGCGACCGGACGGCCGTTCGAGTTCGGGCCGATGACCTCGCGAGAGCGGCGGATCATTCACATTGCGCTGCGCAACCACGAGGCCGTGACGACGCGGTCGGAGGGGACGCCGCCCATGCGCCGCGCCGTCGTTTACGCCAAGGGTTCGGAGTCGCAATAGACCGCCGCAGGCCCCGCTGCGCCGGGCCGTCAGCCTTGCCCCCGATCGACCCCAATCTGGACGCCGCCGGCAACGACGACACCATTGCCGCGTTGTCGACGCCTCCGGGCCGGAGCGGCATTGCCGTCGTGCGCATTTCCGGGCCGCAGGCGGCCGCAATCGCGGCGCTGCTTGCGCCGGGGATACGGCTTGCCGCGCGGACGGCCGCGCTCGGCAAGATCGCCGACGCCGCCGGCAACGCGGTCGACCGCGCTCTGCTCACGTTTTTTCCGAAACCCAACAGCTATACCGGCGAAGACGTCGTCGAAATCTCCAGCCACGGCTCGCTGCCGGTTGTCCGCTTCGTCATCGAGCGGGCCGTGGAGTTGGGCGCCAGACTCGCCGAGCCCGGCGAGTTCACCCGCCGGGCGTACCTCAACAGCCGCATGGACCTCGTGCAGGCGGAGGCCGTCCGCGACTTGATCGACGCGGCAACGCTCTATCAGGCGCGCGTCGCCGTCCGCCAGGTCGAGGGAGCGCTGTCGCAAGATCTCCGTCCGCTCAAGAAGCAGCTCGTCGACTGCATCGCCCTGCTCGAGGCCGGCATCGATTTCGCCGAGGACGATGTCGAGGTCGCCCCGGACGAGCATATTCTGCAGCGGCTGGCCCCCGTCCAAGCGGGCATCGCCCGGTTCGTCGACGGCTTCCGGTTCGGCAAGGTCGTGCGTTCCGGGATCAAGCTGGCCATCGTGGGCCGGCCCAATGTCGGCAAGTCTAGCTTGTTCAACCGCTTGCTGAACAGCGAGCGCGCCATCGTCTCCCCGACGGCGGGCACGACCCGCGACGCGATCCACGAAACGGCGTCGTTCGACGGCATTCCGGTCGATCTGGTGGACACGGCCGGCATTCACGCCGCCGCCGACGCCGTCGAGGCCGAGGGCGTCGAGCGCTCGCGGCGAGCCCTGCGCGAAGCGGATCTCGCTTTGGTTGTCTTCGATCTGTCGCAGCCGCTCCGCCCGTCGGACAACGATCTGTGGCGCCGCGCCAGGCAATCGTGCGCGGCGCTGCGAGTCGGCAACAAAGCGGATCTGCCGCCAAGGCTCGAAACGCCGAAGCTCGAAACAGAGGCGCCGCTGCTCAGAGTTTCGGCGAAAACCGGCCAGGGGCTCGACGCCTTGCGCCGGGCCGTTCGCCGGCATGCTCTGCCCGGCTTCGAAGCCGCCGATGAGGGAACGTTCGTCACCAATATCCGCCATGAAGCATTGCTCCGCGCGGCCCTGCAGTCGTTGCAAAAAAGCGAAGCGGCGGCGCGCGGCGGCGTGCCGCACGAGATGCTGCTGCTCGACCTCTACGAGGCGCTGCAAGCGCTCGACCGGATCACCGGAGCGACCACGCTCGACGATATCTTGAACAACATCTTCTCGACCTTCTGCATTGGAAAGTAAAAGGGGAAAGTAAAAGGGAAAGCGCTGCGCCGGGCGCGAAGCCCCGGCCGCATAAAATAGGGGCATGAAGGCGATTGTCCGCGTTGCGCTCAAGAAGACCGTGCTCGACCCGCAAGGCCGCACCATTTCCGCGGCGCTCAACAGCCAGGGTTACGATGCCGTGCGCGACGTGCGCCAAGGCAAATACTTCGAGATCGACCTTGCCGGGGGCGTCGACCGCGGCGCAGCCCGCGCACAGGTCGAGAAGATCGCCTCCGACGTGCTGGCGAACCCGGTTATCGAAGAGTTCGATATCGAGATTCGCGAGTAGCGGCCGTCCGCAAACGTTCGCCGCCGCGCAGTCCGCGGCCGCAGCGGCGCGGGCGCTCAGCGCCGCTTCAGCGTCGGCCGCTCGTCCTCTTCTTCCTCGGCTTCGACGTCGATGTCGTCGGTGGAAATCGTGCCGTCCGAGCTGGTCCGCCGCAGGCGCGGCCGGTTCGGGTCTTCCTTGGCGCTTTTCCGGTGCAGCACCAATTGCTGCAAGCGATCCTTGACCTGAAGGAATTCCGACGTGCTCACCACGTATTCCGGCTTGCTGGGCAGCAACTGGTCGATCGTCTTTTGGCTCTTCTTGATGCGCGAGCCGTGCGGCGGGTGGCTGGAAAAAAGCTTCGACATCGTGCCCGGCCTGCGCTTTTCGTCGGCCATCATCTTCTCGAAGAAGTCGATGCCCGAGGTCGGGTCGTAACCGGACTTGTACAGATACTGTATGCCCAGGAAATCGGCTTCGGATTCCATGCCCCGCGAGAATTTCAGGAAGCCGATGGGGATGGCGAACCCCGCCGCCTGGCGAATGCCGAACCCGGTCCAGCCGCCGAGAAAAAGAAGCGGAATCGTGGCGAAGTTGACCAGTTGTCCTTTGGTCGCCTGGCGCGTTCCGTGGCGCGCGGCGACGTGCGCGATTTCATGCGCCATCACGCTGGCCAGCTCCGATTCGCTGTCGGCGCGCAGCATCAAGCCGCTGTGCACGTAGAAGAACCCGCCGGGCAGCGCGAAAGCGTTGACCACCTCGCTGTCGATCAGCTTGATCGTAAACGGGACCCTGGCGTCCGAGTTGCGCACCAGGTTCTGACCGACGCGGTTGACGTATTCGGCGATCACCGGGTCGTCGACGATCTTGGCGTGGCGTTCGATGTCGTTCGCCAGTCTTTTGCCGAGAGCGATCTCCTTCTCGAGCGAGTAGAAGTTCATGCCCTTGCCGACGTTGCGCTCGCCGATGGCCTCTACGTCTTCCTTTTTGTTTTTCGGGTCCCGCTTCTTGGTCTCCCGTTCTTCCTTGGCCAGGACTCCGGCCGGGAGGATAAGCGCGAGCGCCAACAGGACGGCCAGTGCTCGGTTGCGGCGAATCATGGCTGTTGAACCCTCCAGTGAATTTCGCGGTTCTGGTCCCGCATGATTAGTATAGCTCCGCTGGACAGTCCTTGCGCCCGGCTGGGGGCGCGCGGCGTTGCCCCATACTTATGACGAATCTTTCGACGGTCAGGGAACAGTTTCCGGTTACGGAAAATTATGTCTATTTCAATCATGCCGCCGTCTCTCCGCTGCCCAAGCTTGCGGCGCAGGCGATGCAGGCGCAAGTTGCCGGCGTTGCCGCGAACGGCGTTCACGAGTTCCCGCGCTGGAGCGGCGACTACCGGGGGCTCCGCGCGGCGGCCGCGGCAATGATCCGTTGCGCGCCGGACGAGATCGCCATTACCAAGAACACGTCCGAAGGGCTGTCCGCCGTGGCCAACGGCCTGGACTGGAAGCCGGGCGACGTCGTGGTTTGCCTGGAGGAAGACTTCCCGGCGAATTTTCTGCCTTGGCGGGAACTGCAAACGCGGCGCGGCGTTCGCTTGCGCAAGCTGGAGCTTGCAGACGGCGCGCTCGATCTCGACCGCATCGACGAGGCTTGCGCGGGAGCGCGCTTGCTGGCGCTGAGCTACGTGCACTTTCTCACCGGTTTCCGTCTCGATTTGCAGGCGGCCGGCGAGATATGCCGCCGGCGGCGCTGCCTTTTCGTTGTCGACGCCGTCCAGGGCATGGGCGCTTTCCCCATCGACGTCAAGCAGGCGGGGATTCATGCGCTGTCGGCTTCCGCGCACAAGTGGCTGCTCGGGCCGGAGGGCTGCGCGGTTTTCTACATCGACAGGGATTTCATGGACGACGTGGAGCCGATGGAGTTCGGCTGGACCAATACGCAGGGTTTCGAGGACTACCGCCTGGACGGCGGTTTGCGCAGCGACGCGGGCCGCTACGAATGCGGCACTCTGAATTCGGCAGGCTGCGCCGGCATGAGGGCTTCCCTCGAATTTTTGAACGCGATCGGCTCCGCCGCGGCGGCGGCCCATATCCACGCGCTCGTCGAGCAGCTGCTTGCGGGCGCCGCGCACAAGGGCTACGCCCCGGCCGCCGAGCGCAGCCGAGCCACGGGTTCGGGGATCGTGTCGCTGCGCAAAGCCGGCGTCGACTCGGGCCAAACCGTGAAAATGCTCTACGAAAACCGTATTTCGGCCGCCCTGCGCATGGGCCGGATCCGCGTGGCGCCCCATGTGTACAACACGAACGGAGAGGTCGACCGCCTGCTGGAGTTGCTGCCCTGACCGTGCGGGAGAGTTGAGTCGTATGCGCCCTGCTGAGAAAATCCCGGAGAAGGGAATGCGCATTGCCGCCATCGCGCTCGCCGTGCTGACCGCCGCCGGCGTCGATTCCGCTGGGGGCGAGACGCTGGCGATCGAGAATCCGGAAGGCGACGTTCATGTCGTCGTCGTTCCCGGCCGGCAAGTCAAGGTGGATGCCCAGATCGGCGAAAGAAAGATTGCGCAAGAAGACGTTCGCATCGAGAAGATCGACGAGACGTACTTCATCGATGTATTCCCCCCGGATTTTGAGCCGATCCATCTGTTCGTTCGCGTCCCTTACGCTTGGCCGCTTGCGATCAAGACGATTTCGGGGAATGTCACGATCGGCGGAAACGTTGCCTCCGCCTCGATCGAAACGGGCACGGGCGCGGTCAACCTGACGGTTCCGGTAAAGACGACGGCGCTGTTCGCGAAGAGCGAGGAACGGCCCGGCGCGTTATCGCTTCCTGCCGGCAGCGGCTATCGGCAGGGAAACGATTCCAGGAAGAGGTTTCGTATCGAGACCGAGGAAGACCGCGCCGGGACGATCGAAATTCAAGCGTTCTCGCCCAGCCGGCTTGTGGTGCGGGATTATCTGCCCGTCCACGATTTCGACTCGGACGAGCCGATGCCGCTGGAGGTTGCGCGGCCGCTTTTGCGCTCGCTGCGGGCGGAGCAGAATCGCGCGGGTCCCGCCGGCGAGCGACGCGTCATGGTTTCGATTCGCGCGAATTCCGACGCCGCCGTCCCCAAGCCCGGCGACATCGCGGTCATCGAGAACGGCGAACCCCGCCCAGTGATCGAGGTGCAGCCGGGCGGAGTCGGCGTCAACGTCGTCCTGATCTTCCAGAACATCAGCGAGCAGATTTTTGCGGGTCCGGAGGCGCGGCGCGACCGGGTGTTTCTGCGGCGGCTGATTACCCGCGTCCGCGATTTCGATCGCCTTGCGCTGGCGCAGGCCGAGGGAGGCTTCCTGCGCGTGCTCTCCGAGGCGACGACGGAACACGGCCGGGTCCTCGAGATATATGGGGGCGCCGCCCGGGTGGATGGCGCCGGCGAGTTGCTGGCGGCAACCGTGCTGGCGCACAAGGCATTCGAGCTTGGCGGCCTCGACAAAAAAAATGTCGTCGTGGTGGTCAATGCAGCCGGCGCTTACAACTGCATGACCCGCCTCCCCGACGAAGAGATCGCCGGCGCGGTCGAGGTCTTGGCGCGGACGGGCGCGCTGTTTTATTCGGTGGGGAACGACTGCAAGGATCTCGACCGTCTGGCCAAACTCTCGGGCGGGCGTTCCCTCAATCTCAAGCTGGGCGAAGCGGAGGCTGCCGCCGACCGCCTGATCGCCGATGTCGCCACGCTGTACGCCGTGACCTACAACTCCAAAGTTCCCGCGGGGGCAATGCCCGACCGCCTGGTTGTCAAAGTACAAGGGCGGAACTTGCGCGTGCGGCACGGTCCCGCCGTGCCCCGCCGTTAGTCGGTTTTGTGCTACGCTGCCGTTCTTCGGCCCGAATCTCGATATCTCCCTGTGCTGCTGGAACTGGACGGCATTCGCAAATCGTTCGGCGGCGTTCACGCGCTGAGCAGAGGGGATATGCGCGTCGACTCGGGGCAGGTCCACGCGCTGATCGGCGAGAACGGAGCGGGAAAGTCGACGCTGATGAAAATCGTCGCCGGCATGCACCGGCGCGACGGGGGGGAGATGCGCTTGAAGGGCGCGACGGTCGATTTCGCCAAGCCCGCCGAGGCGCATCGCAGCGGCATTGCGATGGTGCATCAGGAATCGCTGCTGGCGCCGCATCTGACCGTGGCCGAAAACGTATTTCTCGGGCACGAGCTGCTGCGCGGGCCGCTGGCGGACCGCAGGGCGATGGAGGAGAAAACCGCGCGGCTGATCGCCGAGCACCGCTTCCCGCTCGACGCCGGCCGGCGCGTCGAAACGCTGAGCCCCGCGCAAAAGCAGCTCGTCGAGATTGTCCGCGCCCTGCAAAGCGACGCCTCGCTGTTGATTTTCGACGAACCCACATCTTCGCTTTCCGAGTCGGAAACCGTCGAGGTGTTCAAGATCGTCCGCCAATTGCGCGACCGCGGCAAGGGCATTATCTACATCACGCACCGCCTGGTCGAGTTGGACGAAATCGCCGATCGCGTCACCATACTGCGCGACGGCAAGACCGTGCATACGTGCGCGCACGCGGAGATCACGACGCGGCAGATCGTGCATCACATGGTGGGCCGCGAAGTCTCGGCAATCTACGAGCGCGGCAAGCTTGCGCCGGGCGCCGTCAGACTCAAGGCGGACCTGCCCGGCGCCGAGTTCGAGATCCGCGCCGGCGAGATCGTCGGCATCGCCGGTCTGATGGGCGCCGGCCGCACCGAGTTGTGCCAGACGCTCTTCGGCGTTACTCCGGCGCATGAGGGTTCGATCGAGGTCGATGGCGAAAAACGAGCCATCGGCTCGCCGCGCGGCGCGGTGGCCGCCGGCATCGCGCTGGTTACGGAAGACCGCCAGCAGACCGGCTTGGCGCTCGATCTGCCCATACGCGCCAACGTCACCATGGCCAATCTCGATGCCGTGTGCTCCGGCGGGCTGGTTCAGGCCGGCGCCGAGGAAGAGGTTGCCGAAAGTTACCGCGAGCGGCTGCGGATACGCGCGGAATCGATCCGCCAGCGGGCCCGCCAGCTCAGCGGCGGCAACCAGCAGAAGGTGGTGATCGCCAAGTGGCTGTTCCGCGATACCGGCGTGGTTCTGTTCGACGAGCCTACCCGCGGCATCGACGTCGGCGCCAAAGCGGAGGTCTTTTCGCTGATGGAAGAAATGGCCGCGGAAGGCAAAGCGCTGTTGATGGTCAGCTCGGAGCTGCCCGAGCTGCTGCAAGTGGCGGACCGCATCCTCGTCATGCGCAACGGGGCAATCGTCGCCGAGCTTCCCCGCGAGACGACGCAGCAGGAAATCATGCACCATGCCGCGGTAGGCGGCGACGTCGGCGGATAAGAAATCGAGTACGAAATGAAGTTTCAAAGCGGAATGTTGCAACGGCTGCTGCCCTTTTTCAGCCTTATCGCGCTTTTCCTTATCCTGTCGATCGCGTCGCCGTATTTCCTGACGGCGACCAACCTGTCGAGCGTCGTGCGCCAGACGGCGGTGATCAACATCATGGCGCTGGGCATGACCCTGGTCATCGTTTCCGGCGGCATCGACCTGTCGGTCGGCTCGATCCTGGCCTTCGCCGGCGTCATGGGCACGATGACGATGGTCGGCAGCGGGTCCGTGCTGCTCGGCATCGCCGCAGGGGTGGCCGCCGGCTTCGTTTGGGGGTTCGCCAACGGCTTCATGATCACCAGCCTGAGAATCCCGCCGTTCATCGTGACCTTGGGCACGTTGGGCATCGTTCGCGGCCTGACGCTCGTCGTGACCGACGGGCTGCCCGTGGTCGGTTTGCCGAAAGAACACAGCTTCCTGGGCGAGGGAACCGTCGGCCCGGCGCCGTTCGTGCTGATCGTGCTGGTCGTCTGCGCCGCAATCGTACACGTCGCCCTGCACTCCACGAAGCTCGGGCGCTATACCTACGCCATCGGCAGCAACGAGGAGGCCGCGGTTTACGCCGGCATCCCGGTCGCCCGCTACAAGATCGCGATCTACGCCATCAGCGGCATGTTGACCGGCTTGGCGGCCATGATCGAGACGTCGCGGCTGATGACCGGACAGCCGACGGCCGGCGTCGCCTACGAGCTGCAGGTCATCGCGGCCGTGGTCATCGGCGGCGGCAGCCTGACCGGAGGCGAGGGCACGGTCATCGGCACGCTGATCGGCGCGTTCATCATGGGCCTGTTGTCGAACGGCAGCGACCTGCTCGGCGTCAACCCCTACTGGCAGCAGGCGATCATCGGCGCCATCATCATCATGGCCGTCGCCCTCGACGAAGCCCGCAAGCGCCGTTTCGCGGCATAAGCTATTCTTCGAGCGAGAAGCGCACGATCTCCTGGTCGTTGCGGATGATCATGTGCCGGTTGGCGTAGGCCGGGTGCGTCCAATGCACGGCGCCCAGCTCCCGGCGGCGCCTCAAGGGGTTCGTCGCTTCCATCACCCGCGCGCGGTCGATCTCCTCGTAGCCCTGCGGGCTGAAGCGGGCGATGATCAGATCGCCGCGGTCGTTGTTGATGAAATAGCGGTCGCCGTTGCGCACGATTTGGCCCGAAGCCCAGCGGGCGTTTTCGTTGGTGAGCGCGAGGCTCTCCCAGACGCGCTTGCCGGTGCGCGCGTCGAGGCAGCGCAGATGCCCGTAACTGCCGATCCCGTAGATGTAGTCGCCGTCCACCACCGGCGTCGTCACCAGCGAGTGCAGGCCGTCGGTGTCGATTTCGCTGTCGCTGCCGCCCTTCCAGATCAACTCGGCCGCCGGACGGTCGTCGAGCAGCCGGTACATCCGCGAGCCGTTGTAGAAGGCCGAAACCAGCAGGCCGTGCTTGCTCAATACCGGGGTAGCCACGGTCAGGCCGGCCTGTATCTTGAACGGCTGCCGCCAGTAAACATCTCCTGTTTCGGGGTTCAGCGAGGCCACGTCGGTCGGATGCCAGACAATCAACTGCCTGACTCCGCCCGCCCGGAAAATAATCGGGGGATCGTAGCCCGGCTCCGCCGAGGCGTCGAGCGCGCGCCAGATTTCCTTGCCGGTCATCTTGTCGAACGCTACGACTTTGGCGTCCGGCGCGCCCCCGACCAGCGCGATCAGCCGCGGCCCGTCCACCAGCGGAGCGGCGACGAACCCCCAGGTGGGCAACTCGGCGTCGAAATCCTTGCGGTAATCGCGGCGCCAGATCTCCGCGCCGTCTTCGACCCGCAGGCAGAACAGATCCCCCATCGCGCCCAGGACGTAAACCCTGTCGCCGTCCACGGTCGGCGTGGCCCGCGGGCCGAGGTTGTACTGCAGGCCGGCGTAGTCGACCGCCCACTCCTTCTGCCACAACGGCTTGCCCGTCCGCTCGTCGAGGCATAGAACCCGCTCGGTTCCGCCGCGGCCCTCTCCCCTGCGGTAGTCGGTCACGAAGACGCGCGAATCGGCGACGGACGGCCCGGCGTAGCCGTTGGCGATCGGCGCGCTCCAAACGCGCCGCGGGCCGCCTTCCGGGAATTCGCTCAGGATGCCGGTCTCGTTCCATACCCCCAGCCGGTCTTTGCCGCGCCATTGCGGCCAGTCCTCGGCGTACAAAACGGTGGCGGCGAGTGCGAGCAGAAGTGTCCGGCGCATGTCCCGACCATTGTAAAGGGTTGCGCTGTAAAGGGCTGCGCGCCGCGCGCCGCGAAGCGGCTACAATACCCGTTTCATGTCGAAGTCGGCGGGCGCGGCCGAGCGCCCCGATCTCAAGCGCCTGGGCGCTGTTGTTCTCTTCGGAGTCGCCGTCTATTGGCTGCTTCCGCGCCCCGCAAGCGTTACGCCCGAAGGGTGGCGGCTGCTGGCGGTTTTTTCTTCGGCGATCGCCGGGTTGGCGCTGCGGCCCTTGCCCGGCGGCGCGGTCATTCTGGCGAGTCTGGTCGCCGCGACGTTGTCGGGCGCGCTGGAGATCGAGCAAGCGGTTTCGGGCTACGGCGCTCCCGCCGTCTGGCTCGTCGCCGGCGCCCTGCTGATCGCCCGCGCTCTGATCCGCACCGGCCTGGCCAAGCGCATCGCCCTCTGGTTCGTGCGGCATTTCGGCTCGCGCTCGAACGGCATCGCCTACGCGCTGATCTTCAGCGACGTGACCCTGGCGACCATGATCCCCTCGAACACGTCCCGCGCGGGCGGCGTCATCATGCCCATCACGCGCAGCCTTGCCGAGCTTTACGGCTCGCTGCCGGCGAAGACCGCCGGACTGCTGGGAACCTTTCTCATGGCCGCGGTCTATCAGGGCGAAGTCGTCGCCAGCGCGATGTTTCTCACCGGGCAGGCGAGCAACTTCATCGCCGCCGACATCGTCAAATCCCTCGCCGGCTACGAGTTGTCGTGGGGGCTTTGGGCGCTGGCCGGCATCGTTCCCGGACTGCTGAGCATCGCCGGACTCGTCTGGATCGTCTCGCTCCTGCTGCCCCCGGAAATTCGGCACACGCCCCGCGCGACGGAGTTCGCCAGGGAAGAGATCGACAAACTCGGAGCCATGGGCGCCGACCAGTGGATCACCGTCGGCGTTTTCATCGGCGTTTGCAGCCTGTGGATGACCTCGACCCTGCACTCGATTCCGGTCGCGGCGGCTTCGCTCGCGGGCGCGGCGGTGCTGCTCGTCAGCGGCGTGCTGAGCTGGGACGAGGTCGTCGGGGATTCCTCCACCTGGGACATCTTCGTCTGGTACGGCGGCGTCATCACTCTGGGCAACGCGCTGACCGATGCGGGAGTTCCGGCCGCCTTCGCCGAGATCGTCAGCGGGGCGCTGGGCGAGTTGCACTGGCTGCCGCTGCTGGCCGCCGTGCTGCTGGTCTATTTCTACGCGCACTACGGTTTGGCCAGCATCACCATGCATATGCTGACCATGCTGCCGCCGTTTCTGCTTTTGCTGCTGGCCCACGACGCCCCGCTGGGGCTGGCCGTATTCCTGTTCGCCTGCCTGGCGAATCTCTCCGCCGGGCTCACGCACTACGGCACCGTACCCTCGCCGATCTTCTTTTCGCAGGGCTACGTCGGCTTCGCCGACTGGTGGCGCGTGGGCTTCCTGGTCTCGCTCTGGAACCTGCTCGTCTGGTGTACGGTCGGCCCAGCCTGGTGGAAGCTCATCGGCGTCTGGTAGCTTGCGCGGCGGCGCGCCTTTCTTAAGATGGGTAAGGGAGAAATAACTTGCCAAAGCTGAAGAGCATCGAGATCAAGGGCTTTCGCTCCATCAAAAAGATGAAGCTGAGGATCGATCCCATCAACGTTCTGATCGGCGCCAACGGAGCGGGCAAGAGCAATCTCATCGCCTTCTTCAAATTGATTAACGAATTGATGGGCGAACGGCTTCAGCAGCATATCGGATCGACAGGCCGAGCAGCGTCCAATCTGCACTTCGGCCCCAAAGTGACGTCTCAATTGGAAGCGAAACTGAATTTCGAGGTAGAGAATGGAACAGACTCCTATCGGATGCGCCTGTCCCATGCCGCCGGCGATTCGTTGATTTTTAACGAAGAGGAGCTCTCCTTCCATGGAACGGGATATCCGCAGCCGAAGATCGTTTCCCTGGGGGCTGGGCATCAGGAAGCGCGAATTGGAGACAAGGCGGCGGAAGGCGAACACACGGCAAAAGCACTGAGACATTTGATGAATCGTTGCCGCGTCTATCACTTTCACGACACATCGCCGACTGCGGGAATTCGGCAGTACTGCTATATCGGCGACAATCGATGGCTCATGCCCGACGCCGCGAATCTGGCTGCGGTGTTGTATGAGTTGAAATTCAGCAAGGAAACGGCCTATCGCCGGATCGTGGCGACGATTCGACAAGTCGCCCCGTTCTTTGAGGACTTCGATCTCGAGCCGGCCGGCCGCGGCAACAACGACATCGTTCTCAACTGGCGGCATCGCCAGTCCGATCTGGTTTTCGGCCCCCATCAACTCTCCGACGGCACGCTGCGCGCCGTCTGCCTGATTTCGCTGCTATTGCAGCCCAAGGAAAATCTGCCGTATCTCATCGTGGTGGACGAGCCGGAACTCGGCCTGCATCCCTATGCACTGCATGTGATTGCTTCGCTGTTTCGCGCGGCAAGCCGCCATACGCAAGTTCTTGTCGGTACGCAGTCCAGCACGTTTCTCGATGCTTTCGAACCGGAGGACATCGTGGTTGTCGAGCGCAACGGCGAAGCTACGGAGTTCCACAGGCCGGACGCCGAAAAGCTCTACGCATGGCTGGAGGACTATTCGCTTGGGGAAGTCTGGGAGAAAAACGTCATCGGCGGGGGGCCGCACTGATGGCGCGCCTCTATCTCTTCGCCGAAGGTGAAACAGAGCGGACATTTGCCGATACGGTACTGAATCTGCATCTGGCGAAGTCAGGCGTCTATTTGCAGAGACCGACTCTGATTGCGCATGCCCGAAAAAAAGGAAAGGTTCATCGAGGGGGCGGAAGAAATTTCACGGCGATGCAGAACGACATCGAGCGTCGCCTCAAGCAGGAATCCGGCAGGGACGTGTTTTTTACCACGATGATCGACCTCTACGCCTTGCACAAGGGTTTTCCCGGTAGTGAAGAGGCTAAAAAATTACGTCATGACCCATATGCGCGGGTGGGCGCCCTCGAAAGGGCATGGTTCGACAAGACCGGCGACAAACGCTTCATCCCGTTCATTCAGTTGCACGAGTTCGAGAGTTATCTGTTTGCCGATGTATCTCAATTCTCCTTTTTCTTCGACAATGTGGATTCCCGAACCTCCGCCTTGCAGAAAGTTGTCGATGATGCGCGATCCCCGGAACGCATCGATGACGGGCGTCATACCGCGCCATCGAAGAGAATCATCGCCCAATTCCCCGAATACGAAGACTTGAAGACGACGGTAGGCCCGCAGATGGCCGAACGGATTGGCCTGGGGACCATTCGCTCCCAATGTCCCCACTTTAAGGCGTGGGTCGAGCGGCTTGAAAAACTCGGAGAGGAGTCCGCCGGGCCGCGCTGATGACGGGAACGAGCATGAGGCTGACCGCAGCGGTCGAGGCATACTTCGCCGAGTTGCGGCGGGTTCGCGCGTCGGGCGGCGCTACGGGCGAGCGGTCGAGCTATCCGGCGCTGGCCAATCTGCTCAACGCCGTGGGCGCGGCGGTCAAGCCGAGGGTGTTCTGCGTCAGCGAGCTTGCCGACCAGGGCGCGGGGCATCCCGATTTCGGCCTCTACGCGGCGAAGCAGGTCCAAAGAGGCCGACCCAAGCAAGGGCAGGTCCCGGAGCGCGGCGTGGTCGAGGTGAAGGCCGCCGGAGACGACGCTTGGCTGACGGCGGAGAGCGGCCAAGTGAGCCGTTACTGGAACCGTTACCGTCAGGTGTTGGTGACCGACACGCGCGACTTCGTGCTCGTCGGCGAGGACGCTGCGGGCCGCCCGGCGAAGCTGGAGACCTTCCGCTTGGCCGACAGCGCCGAGGCGTTCGAGCGCATGTTGGAGAAGCCGCGCGCCTTCGCCCGCGACGTGGGCGCAGGTCTGGGCGAATATCTCTGTCGGGCGCTGCTGTACCGCGCGGCGCTTGCCGAGCCGAAGGACCTGGCCTGGCTGCTCGCCTCCTACGCGCGGGACGGCCTCGCGCGGGTCGAGGCGGCGGGCGATGCGCCGCAACTCGCGGCGGTGCGCGCGGCGCTGGAGGAAGCGCTTGGCGTGCGTTTCGAGGGCGAAAAGGGCGCGCGCTTCTTCCGTTCGACGCTGGTGCAGACGCTGTTCTACGGCGTCTTTTCCGCTTGGGTGCTGTGGGCGCGGCAAATGCCGCCGCCGGCGGGCAGGTTCGACTGGCGCACGGCGGTCTGGCATCTGCGCGCGCCCGTGCTGCGGGCGTTGTTCCAGCAGCTTTCCGACCCCGGCCGCCTGCAGCCGCTGGGCCTTGTCGAGGTTCTGGACTGGACGGCCGCCGCGCTCGACCGCGTGGACCGCGCCGCCTTCTTCGAGCGCTTCCACGAAGGCGAGGCCGTGCCTTATTTCTATGAGCCGTTCCTGGAAGCCTTCGACCCCGACCTGCGCAAGCAGTTGGGCGTCTGGTACACGCCGGCGGAAGTCGTGCGCTACATGGTCGCCCGCGTGGACCGCGCGCTGAAGGACGATCTGGGCATAGCGGACGGGCTGGCGGCGGAAAACGTCTATGTGCTCGACCCCTGCTGCGGCACCGGGGCCTATCTGGCCGAGGTTCTGCGCCGCATCGCCGCCAATCTCGGCGGCCGCGGCCTGGGCGCGCTGACCGGCGCGCGGGTGAAGCAGGCGGCCTTGGGGCGTGTGTTCGGTTTCGAGATCATGCCTGCGCCTTTCGTCGTCGCCCACTTGCAGGTCGGGCTGACCATGCAGGAGCTCGACGCGCCGCTCGCCCACAACGGAGCAGAGCGGGCGCAGGTCTTCCTCACCAACGCGCTGACCGGTTGGGAGCCGAAGATCCAGAAGCCGCTGCCGTTCCCCGAGTTGGAGGAGGAGCGCGACCGCGCCGAGCAAGTGAAACGGGAGAAGCCCATTCTGGTCATCCTCGGCAATCCGCCCTACAACGGCTTCGCCGGCGTCGCGGTCGAGGAAGAACGAGAGCTTTCGGAAGCCTACCGCAGGACCGAGCGCGTGCGGAGGCCCGAGGGTCAGGGGTTGAACGATCTCTACGTCCGCTTCTTCCGCATGGCCGAGCGGCGCATCGCCGACAAGACGGGCCGGGGCGTGGTCTGCTTCATCTCCAACTACTCCTGGCTGGACGGGCTGTCGTTCACGGGCATGCGGGAGCGCTATCTGCAAGCGTTCGACGCGGTGCGCATCGATTGCCTGAACGGCGACAAGTACAAGACCGGCAAGGTCGCGCCCGACGGCGCGCCGGACCCGAGCATCTTTTCGACGGAGGGCGATCCGGTCGGCATTCAAGTCGGAACCGCCATTGCGACGCTGGTGCGCAAGGCCGATCACGCGCCCGCCGAAACGGTCGGCTTCCGCCATCTGTGGGGGCAGGCCAAGCGGGAGGAACTGTTGGAGACGGCGGAAGCGCAACCGGACGCGCTTTACGACGGCATCGAGCCTGCGCTGCCGCTCGGTCTGCCGTTCGTGCGCACGGCGGTCAGCGCGGGCTGGTTCGACTGGCCGGCGCTGCCCGATCTGTTCCCCAAATCGTTTCCCGGCGTCAAGACCAGCCGCGACGGGTTTCTCGTCGATATCGATCTCGACCGGCTCAAAACGAGGATCGGCGATTACTTCGATGCCGATTTAAGCCATGAGGAGATCGCGCGGCGCTATCCGTCCGTCATGAAGACTACGGCGCGGTTCGACGCCCGCGTGGTCCGCGAGAAGCTATTCGCGCTCGGCGGCCCGAACGAGGGCGGCTTTGTCCGCTTTACCTATCGGCCGTTCGATAACCGCCGGCTCTATTGGGAGAGGGAAACCAAACTTCTGGACGAAAAGCGCCCCAACTACAGGCTGCATGCGTTTGACGGGAATTTGTGGGTTGAAGCACGTGAACGAGAAGCCAAAGAGGACTTTTCACGCGGAACCGTGGTTCGTCACCTTGCGGACAATTTCGGCAACGGGCTGTCCAGTTTCTTCCCGGCATGGCTCTGCAACGACGGCCTCGGAGCGCCGCGCCAACCCAACCTGTCGCCTGCCGCGCAATACTATCTCGACCGCCTCGGCATGGGCGTAGAAGACCTGTTCCACCATGTCCTTGCCGTGCTGCACGATCCCGCCTACCGCGAGGCCAACGCCGGGGCGCTGCGCATGGGCTGGCCGCGCATTCCGCTTCCCGGCTGGCCCGACGGCAAGGCCGAAGGCGCAGCGGAGACGCTCGCTCAATCGGCGGCGCGGGGCCGCGAACTTGCCGCCCTGCTCGACCCCGACACGCCCGTGGTGGGTGTCACGCAGGGAAACTTACGCCCGGAAATCGCCGCCGTCGCCGTGCCTGCCACACGGGACGGGCGTAACATGACCGGCGCCGACTTCGCGCTGACCGCCGGCTGGGGACATTACGGATCGGGCGAAGCGGTCATGCCCGGTCAGGGCCGCGTTGTCGAACGCAGCTACGCGCCGGGAGAGCGCGCCGCCTTGGGCGACGAGGCCCTGCCCATGCTTGGCGAGACCACGTTCGATGTGTACCTGAACGGCAACGCCTACTGGCGCAATGTCCCCGCCGCCGTCTGGCGCTACAAGCTCGGCGGCTACCAGGTCCTCAAGAAATGGCTCTCCTACCGCGAGCGAGCCATCCTCAACCGCCCCCTACGCCCCGATGAAGTCCAGCACTTCACCGAAACCGCCCGGCGCATCGCGGCGGTCTTGTATGTAATTTGTATCAAGCAGAAGGACATAATCTAAATGAATAACTATAGAGATATTACTTATTAGGAAAACAAACGACGATTGTCAAAGTTGAGAGAATTTCAAAACTATGTCGTGGACTACTCCAAAAATTCCAATATTTTAAAGATGAATTACACCTGTATAGAGAATGATATGCCAAAGAAATACCGCAGAGAAATCAATCTCATGAATTCTAAAATTCGCAAAATAGCTGATGCATCTTTTATATCTACAAAAGTTACTTGGACAGAACGCGGAGGTTATATTGAAAACGTCGATGTCTTCGATAACCTATTTATTCTTTTTCAATTCTCGATTTATTTTAATCAAGTAACTGACTTCCTTGAACGCAGTATCGGTGTGTATGAGACTGATCAAAGAAATTCCATTCTGCGGACATTAAATCCATTTTGGTGGGTAGGTCGGGCTCTTAAGTGGTTTGCTCACATGCCATTCAGTCTCGTGAGTGCTGCTGGTTTTGACGCGGCTAAGGCAGAGGGTAGTATATTGGGACGCCTCACGAAGGTTATTTTCATGGTGATCCCTGTGATAGCTTCGCTTCTTGCGATTCTTGATCGTATGAGTTGGTTAGAGATAGTCAAGTCCATGTTCGGTATTGGCAATTAAAGAGACTTCGTTGAATCGCCGAGGGTTTTAAACTGTATCTCATCTATGCTGGTATCGATTGTGTTGCAAGGATCACTCCAAACCCTCTCTGCCTTTTCAACGGTCGGACGCCCGCTGAAGCCTGAAGAAGCCAATACTCCCCCATCGCGACGATAGTGCGGTGGTCTCCGCACATTCCTCATGAGACGCGCTTTGTGACCGCCCCGTTGGTCTGTAGGGCCGCTATTCTGCCGCTGCTGCGCAGACCGACCGTTAATCTCGTTTTTTCGGCGGCGGGGCCGGCGCCGGATCCGGTTTGAACGCACTCGCCGGTTTGGGCTTCCCGCCGGGAGGAACCACTTGCCGTTCCACCGGCGGCGGTAGGATGGTGTTCGCATATAGTTGCCGCTGTATGCGTTTCTTGGACATGAGTTACTCCTCGAGTTCTTTCCGGGGTTTCAAAAACTCCACCATCTCGACTTCGTTGACGGGTATCAGAATAGCAGAAACCCCCGTCGCAGGCGTTCTTCGATCATCCACCACCCATTCGGCCTCTCTGATTCGGAAATGGCCTTGATCCGGAGGGCTGGGGCCACTCTTCGGGTCGTGTCAATGCTTGAGTGTCGCATTGCTTGGCGCCCGCCCCTACGCATCGTTCTGGGCCGACCGAATCTGCTGTTCCAGCAAACGCGAGACGAACGCGCGTAGGTTGTTCAAAAAGTCCGTTCCTTCCCTCCGGGCAGCGTCGGTAGCCTGGAGCAGTTCCACGTATTCGTTACGTTCTTGTCGAATCAACTCCGGCAATATCGGCGCGCCTCTGAGCCAACCGCCGGACTTGACGCACACGACGAAATAGCAAAGAACGCGTGCAGTTCGGCCATTCCCGTTGATGAACGGATGGATGTAATTCAGACGCCATAGACAATACGTGGCTAACGACAAGGTGTCTGTGGTCTCCCAATACCGGTTGACCTCGTTGATGAACCCGTTCATCAATCCTGGGACATGGTAGTGCTCCGGGGGATGGTGCGCGCCCACCGTCACCGGGCAAGGGCGGTATTCACCGGCGTTCAGGTGCAGACACGAAATCGCGTGGTAGTTCAACGCCTTGATGAGCGCCGTTGAAATCATCGGTCGATCGGTTCTTATCGCCGCAATTACGATTGACTTCAAAAAATCGTACTGCCTGGCAAGATTGTCGGCCGAGAGTTGGCGATATGCGGGATGCTGCTCGTCTTCGAAGAATTCGTACAAAAATCAGACTCCTTCGCGCGAAGCGAGTATCCGGGCTACCTCCTCGCGCGTTAGCGTGCTGTTGTGCGGCAAGTTGCCGTAAACGAACGAGATACGTTGCTCGCGCACCTCGTCTTTCGTCATTGGCTTGGAGGCCGCTTTCCGCAGCCGCTTCTCCAGGGCTTCGCCCGTTTTCGAGGACTCCTTCGGAATCATGTTTCCTCCTCCTGACCCGCAAGAATGATAGCAGAGATGTCAAGGGGAATGGGTGAGATATCCGGCGGTAGGTTCTCGCCCGGCATGCCGGCGGGGCAGGCCGGGCAAACTCCAATCCCCGTAACCCCGGCCATTTCCGCTTCTTCGTGCAGACACAGGCGCCGCCTCTCGGCCAGCGGCCCCGATGCGCTACCCTGTGAGCGGTGCCCGTCGCGCTCGGCTCCTTCGATTTTGCGATTTTCCTGATCAGCGTGATCGTGGTCATGGCGGTCGGGCTGTGGACGGGGCGCAAGGAAGAGAGCACGGAGGATTTCTTCCTGGCCGGCAAGAGCGTCCCCTGGTGGGGCGTGGCCGGCTCGATCTTCGGCACCAACGTCAGCGCCGAGCATCTCGTCGGCATGCTCGGCATCGGCTACTCGATCGGCTTCGCCCAGTCGCACTTCGAGTACGGCGCGATCGCCGGGTTGCTGATTCTCGCCTTCGTGTTCCTGCCGCTCTACCGCAAGATGGGGCTCTACACCCTGTCGGAATACCTGACCAAGCGCTACGACGAGCGCAGCGGCTTCCTCTATTCGGCCTTCACCATCGTCACCATCGTGATCGTGCGCATGGCCTTGGGCTTCTACATCGGCTCGCGCGCCTTGAGCTATCTGTTGAGCGGCACGGACTTCGAAATCAGCTACGCCGCGGGCATTCTCGTGTTCGCCGCCGTCACCGGCGCCTACACCATCCTGGGCGGCTTGAAAGCCGTCATCTGGACCGACGTCATCCAATCCGTCATGCTCCTGGCGGCGGGCATCGTGGTCGCTGCGCTCGTCTTCGCGCAGCCCGAGGTCGGCGGGCTCGGCGGCCTGCTCGCCGCCGACGCCGCGCTGCCCGCGGCCGAGCAGAAGTTCCATCTGTACCTGCCCACCGATCACCCGCAACTGCCCTGGACGGGCGTGTTCTCAGGGCTGCTCATCATCCATATCTTTTACTGGGCCACGAATCAGTTCATCGCCCAGCGCGCCTTGGCCGCGCGCAGCGATTTCGACGCCAAGATGGGCATCGTCGCCGCGGGCTATCTGAAGCTGCTCGTGCCCTTCGTATCGGTCGCCGCCGGAATCGCTGCCGGACGTCTTTTTCAAGCCCGCCTGGAGACCGGCGAGATTGGCGCGCTGCCGCTGCCCGACGATGCCTTTCCGCTGCTGGTGAAGCTGGTCGTGCCGGCCGGATACGGCTTGGCGGGGATCATTACCGCGGGGCTGATCGGCGCCATTCTGTCGAGCATCGATTCGATGATGAACTCCGGCGCGACGTTGTTCACCTTCGACTTCTACAAGCGCTACGGAAACCCCGCCGCAAGCGAAAAAAGGCTGGTCCTGGTCGGACGCCTGACCATCCTTGTCTTTGTCGCGGTCGCCGCCGCGATCGCCGCCGGGATTTACACCGAAGACGCCGCCGACAACTTTTTCCTGAAAGTGCCCTCGCAGATCGGCCACGTCGTGCCCGGCGTCGCCGCGGCGTTTCTGGCCGGCGTCTTGTGGCGCGGCGCGGGCGCGTCGGGGGCGTTCTGGGCGATGTTGCTGTCGCCGCTGTTTTCGTTCGCGATTCAATGGGGCTACGGCGCCTGGGTTGCCGCCGGCTATCCTCTGGCGCGGGCGGTGTCCGCGGCGCTGGGTCCCGAATTGAATTTCCTGCACCGCACGGCGTTCACCGCCGTGTTCGCGCTGGCCTTGTTGCTCGCGCTGAGCCGTTTCGGCCCGCGCCGCGCGGACGGCGGCGACGCCTACACGCGGGCGGGCCTGGGCGAGGCGGCGGCGTCCGCCGCGGAGCGGCCGTTTTGGCGCAGCGAGCGCCCCTGGGCCTGGGCTCTCGGCGCGTTGACGCTGGCCATGCTGATCTACTTTGCTTAACTGGAGAACGGACGCCGCCGCGATGAAGGAACCCCGCGCATGAGCGCAGTCGCCATCACCGGCTTCGCCAAGAGCTTCGACGGCGGCGAGAGCTTCGTCTTGCAGGGAATCGACCTGGGCGTAAACGAAGGGGAAATCCTCGTTTTGCTGGGCGGCTCCGGCTCGGGCAAGACCACGCTGCTGCGGGCGATCAACGGCCTCATCCAACCCGATGCCGGGCGCGTCACGGTGGGCGGCGACGACATCGCCACGCTCGATGCGACGGCGCTCCGGCGCTCCATCGGTTACGTCATCCAGGGGGCGTATCTGTTTCCGCACATGACGGTCGAGGAAAACGTCGGCATTGTCCCCAACCTGCTCGCCTGGCCGCCCGAGCGAACCGCCGCGCGCGTCGACGAGTTGCTGCGGCTCGTGCAGCTTGAGCCGGCTGACTACCGCAGCCGCATGCCCGCCGAGCTTTCCGGGGGACAGGCGCAGCGCGTCGGCGTCGCCCGCGCGCTTGCCGCCGAACCGCGTCTGATGCTCATGGACGAGCCTTGCGGCGCGCTCGACCCGGTGACGCGCGTGCAGTTTCAAGACGATTTCAAGAAGCTCCAGCGGTCGCTGTCGCTGACCGTCGTTCTGGTTACGCACGACATGACCGAAGCGCTGCTGCTCGCGGACCGGATCGCCATTCTTGCCTCCGGCGGCGTGGCGCAAATCGGAACTCCGGCGGAAATTCTCAGCCGCCCGGCCAGCCCCTACATCGAAGAGCTGCTGACGACGCCCCGCCGCCAAGCCGCCGAATTGAAAGAGTTGTTCGTTTCATGAGCGGTCTGGCCGAGAACTTGCGCGACCTGCCGGAGCTGCTTTCCTGGCATCTGCTGCTTTCGCTCTGCGCTCTGGCGACCGCCGCGGCGCTGACGCTGATCCTCGCGGTCGCGGCCGACCGCAGCGAAAAAGTCAAGCGCATCAGCCTGAACCTGGCCGGAACGGTGCAGACCATTCCCAGCCTGGCGCTGCTGGCGATGATGGTCCCGCTGCTCGGCGGGACGATCGGCTTTGCCCCGGCCTACGCGGCGCTGACGCTTTACGGGGTGCTGCCGATGCTGCAAAACACGATTGCCGGTCTCGGCTCAATCGACGGGAGCTTGATCGAAGCCGCGCGCGGGTTGGGCATGAGCGAGCGGCAAATCCTGCGGCGCGTGCGTTTTCCGCTCGCTTTCCCGGTCATCGTCGCCGGCCTGCGCACGGCCACGATCTGGGTGGTCGGCATGACCACGCTGGCGACGGCGGTCGGCGCCGCCGGTCTGGGAACGTACATTTTCACCGGCCTGCAGACGCGCGATCACGGAACGATGCTCTTCGGCTGTTTCTTTGCGGCCGCCCTGGCGGTCGTGCTCGACCAGGCGCTCAGCCTGCTGGAGCGCGCCTTGCGCTCCCGCCGCCGCGGCGCGGCGCGGTCGATTGCGGGCGCTCTCGCCGCCGCCGCGCTGCTCTCGGTGCTTACGGCATGGGCGCCCACGCCCGGGTCGGAGGGGGAAAAAGCCGCCGCGCCCGCGGCCGAGTCGAAAAAAGAAGCGGAGAAACTCGCGCCGCCGCGGCGGCCGCTGGAAGGGGTGGCGGTCACCACCGGCTCCAAGCCGTTCATCGAAAGCTACATTCATGCGGAGTTGCTCGCGCTGGAGCTCGAAAATGCCGGCGCAAGCGTCGACAACCGCCCCAATATGGGCTCGACGATCCTCTTCGACGCCCTCAGCCGGAACACCGTCGATTGCTACATCGATTACAGCGGCACGATCTGGGCAACGATCATGAAACGCGACGAATCCGCTCCGCGCTTCGAGACGCTGATCGAGGTTTCCGGCTACCTGCTCCGCGAATACGGCGTGGTGACGGTCGGACCGCTGGGCTACGAAAGCGATTACAGCTTTTCCATGCGCCCCGACCGCGCCGAGTCGCTGGGCATTCGCTCGATCGCCGACCTGGCGGGCCGCAACTTGAAAGTCGGCGGCGACCCCGAGGTTTTCGGCCGCCCCGAGTGGAGACGCGTCCGCGATACGTACGGTCTGGAATCGCTGACGACCGTCGGCATGCAGAAAATTTACATGTTCGACGCCGTGATGAACGGCCAACTCGATGTGATCATCGCCTACTCGACCGACGGACGCATCGCTTTATACAACCTTGCGCTGCTCGACGACCCCAAGCAGGTGTTTCCGCCTTACGACTCCATCCTGTTGGTTTCGCCTCGGGCGGCGCAAAATCCAGCGCTGATCGATGTCTTGTCGAACCTGGTCAATCGGATCGACGAGACGTTCATACGCGCGGCGAATCTTGCGGTGGAGATCGAGGGCCAAACGCCCGAAGCAGCGGCGACCAAGCTCTGGAATCGGGTGCGTTCGCCGCCGCCGGCGCCCCCCGGCGGCGAATGAAGTCCCGCAACCGCTCCGCTCGTTTTCCGTCTTGCCAAGCGGCAGGCGCAAGGTGTACATTCTAATCGGGTCAAGGGGGCGTGTGCGCACCTCCCGAACCCGAGGAGGAATCCCATGCGCAGCTTGGCGCGTTTTCTTGTACCGGCTGTTTGTTTGCTCCCGGCCGTTTACGGGCAGGGGGTCTCCGGCAGCGCATCCGTTGCCGGCACGGTTACCGACGCGACCGGCGCCGTCATCCCCGGCGCCGCGGTCACGCTGCTCAACGTCGAGAGGGGATCGGAGCAGGAGGTCGCCACCAACGAGGCCGGCAACTACGCCTACCCGGACATCACGCCCGGCGTTTACACGATTCGCGTTTCGAGCGAGGGCTTCGAGACGCGGGAGATTACCGATCTGCAAGTGGCCGTAGGCCAGCGCGCCGCGGTCAACGTCGAGTTGGCGGTTGGACAGGTGACCAACGTCGTCACCGTCGAAGCCGCGGCCGTCTTGCTCGAAACCGAGTCGAACGCGATCGGTACCGTGGTCAACCGCGAGCGGGTCAACGAGTTGCCGCTCAACGGCCGCAACTTCCTGCAGCTCGCCTTGCTGGCCGGCGGCGCCGCGCCGGCGGAGGGCCGCGCCTCGTTTCAGGGCCAGATCGGTCATGCCGGCCGCTTCGTCGTGGTCGGCGGCGTCAAGGCCGCGAACAACAGCTACACGATCAACGGCATTCAGGTGCGCGGCGCGCGCGGCGGCGAGTTGGCGGTCAACCTTTCGGTCGCCAACATCGACCAGTTCAAGGTGCAGTCGAGCTTCTTCATGCCCGACCAGGGGCCGAACCCCTCAATGGTCAACGTGACCACCAACGGCGGCACGAACGAGTTCCACGGCCAAGCTTTCGAATTCCTGCGCAACACCGAGCTCGACGCGCGGAATTTCTTTGCGCCCGGGCCGGAAGAGCTCAAGCGCAATCAGTTCGGCTTCGCCCTCGGCGGCCCCATCGTGCGCGACAAGATGTGGTTCCGCGGCGGTTACGAAGGCCAGCGCGAGCGCGCCGGCTTCGCCCGCGGCGTGTTCACGCCGACCCAGGCCATGTTCGGCGGCGACTTCAGCGAGGTCCCCGACATCATCCATGACCCGCTGACGCTCGACGAGGAGGCCGGGACGCGCGAACCGTTCCCCAATCAAACCGTTCCCCGCAACCGCTTCAATTCGGTGTCGGAGAACCTGCTGCAGTACTACCTGCCCGGGTCGAGCTTCAATGTGCGGCCGAACAACCTCTTCGTCAATCCGCGCAACACGATCGACGACGACCAGTTCAACGTGCGCGTCGATACGCAGCTTACCCCCAAGCAGAATCTTTTCACGCAGTACATCTGGAACGACTCGTCGGCGGTTCGCCCGGGCGCCTTTCCACTGAGCGGCGCGTTTTATCCGAACCAGTTCGCGATGTGGATGGCGCAGCACACCTATACCCTCTCGCCCAGCCTGGTTTCGACCTTCCGCCTCGGCGTTTCGCGGAACCAGGCGCTGTTCAGCAACGAGGCGCGCGAGGTCGGCGACATCCTGACGCCGCTGGGCATCACCGGCACGTTCGACACGCGCGGCGTGTTCGCGCAGAGGATCCAGGGCTTCACCGGCTTCGGCCGCTCGAACGGCGACCTGGGCAACATCGACAACAACTACCAGCTCGATTACGGCATGAGCTACATCAAGGGCAATCATCAGTACCGCTTCGGCACGAGCATCCGCTACCGCCGCACCTGGCAGCAGAACGCCAACGCGGGCGCTCACGGCAACCTGCAGTATCAGCGCTATTACAGCGCGCAGTTGACGCGCAACGCCGCCGGCGTCCTGGTTCCCGCCGCGGGGTCGGGCAACGCCTTTGCCGACTATCTGCTCGGCGCCCCGGTGCAGGGCAGCACGCGCGGCCTGCCGATGCTGCAGTACCGCCATACGCAATATATGCCCTATGTGCAGGACACCTGGAAAATACGGCGCAATCTGACGATGAACTGGGGCGTTTCCTGGTTCAAGGACACGATTCCGAATCCGCGCGGCCGCGCCGCCGACTTTCCCCACGGCTTCGACCCGGCGAACGGCTTGCTGGAGTTCGCCGTGCTCGGCCAGGTCGATCCGCGGGTCGTCGAGCCCGACAGCGACAATATCGCGCCCCGGCTGGGGCTGGCCTGGCAACTCGACGACAAGACGGTGGTGCGCGCCGGCGCCGGCGTGTACTTCTCCGACATGCAGTTGATCGAATTGCAGTTCGCCGCCGTCGGTCCGCCCTTCACCAACAGCGTCGATGTGATCAACCGGGGCAAGCTGCTGCCCGAGTTCGTTCCCGGAGTCAACGTTTTTCCAGTGACCCCGCTGCCGCCGATCGACGAAAACTTCGCGCGCGATCTGCCCAGCGGGATCACGCCCTTCACGCTGAACGAAGAAGGGCGGACGCCCTACGTGCAGCAGTGGAACTTCTCGGTCCAGCGCTCGGTCGGCGAGAACGATTTGTTCGAGTTGACCTATATGGGCAACAGCGCGCACCGCCAACAGAACCGCTACGACAACAATCAGTGCATCGTCGGCTCCGACTTGCGCTGCGACCGCTCGACCCGCCCGTATCCGCGCTACAGAGCGATCCTGCAGTCGGATTTCAATGGGAACTCCAACTACAACGCGCTGATCGCCAAATACCACCACCGCGCGGCGCGCGGCCTCGACTTCCGCTTCGAGTACACCTTCTCCAAGGGCCTCTACGACGGCTGGGAGCTGGGCGGGGCGACCAGCAACCAGATCGCCACCAACCGCGCCGCCGACAAGGGGCCCACGTCGTTCGACGTGCGCAACCGCGCGGTGGCCAGCTTCATCTGGGAGTTGCCCTTCGGCCGCGGCCGCAGTTTGGGCGCGGACATGTCGAAGGCGCTGGACGCTGTCGCCAGCGGTTGGACGGTCACCACCATCGCCACGTTCTCCAACGGCTTGCCGGTCTTCATCACCGTTCCCAACCGCACGGGCAGCCCCTTTGTCGGCCACCGCCCGAACCGCCTGTGCGCCGGCGACCTGAGCGGCGCGGACATCCGCCGCGACCGCCTGTTCATCGATCGGGACTGTTTCGAAGACACGCAGCAAGGCTTCTTCGGCAATTCCGCCCGCGTGCCGATCCACGGCCCCGGCCTGAACAATTTCGACATCGGCATCCAGAAACATTTCAACATCGACGAAACGCGGCGGGTGCAGTTCCGCGCGGAGATGTTCAACGCTTTCAACCACGCGCAGTTCCGCCAGCCCAACGGCGCGGTGGCGAACCGCAATTTCGGGCTGGTCGGCGGCGCCCGTTTGCCGCGCCTGATCCAACTCGGCCTGAAGTTCATCTTCTAACCCGGCGGGAGGCGGTTGAAAACTTTCGATGCGAACGCTTCGGGCAGTGGCGGTTGCGGCTGCGTGTGGCCTCTGCGCCCCCGCGGCGGCCCAACTGCCGCCGGCCGCGAACGAAGCAGTCGATTTCGAGCGGCAGGTCCAACCGCTGTTCGCGCAGCGCTGCTACGCCTGCCACGGCGAAGGCAACCAAATGAACGGCCTGCGGCTCGACCGCAAGGCGGACGCGCTGCGCGGCGGCCACTCCGGGCCGGCGATCCTGCCCGGCGACTCAGCCGGCAGCCGCCTGATCCGCATGGTCGCGGGGCATTTGACCAAAACCAGAATGCCGCCGGTCGGCGAGCCGCTCACGGACGGCGAAATCGGGCTGCTGCGCGGCTGGATCGATCGGGGCGCGGACTGGCCGGAACAGCGCGTTCGGCAGGAGGCGCCGGCCGCGCGGCAAGACCACTGGTCGTTTCAGCCGATCGTCCGCCCCGAGGTTCCGCCGGGCGTCAACGCAATCGACTTTTTCGTGGACAGGCGGCTCGCCGCCGAAGGACTCTCACCCGCGCCGCCGGCCGGCCGCGCCGCGCTGATCCGCCGGCTTTCGCTCGATCTGACCGGCCTGCCGCCGACGCTCGACGAGCGGCTTGCGTTCCTTGACAACGAGCGCCCCGGGGCCTACGAGCGGCTTGTCGAGCGCCTGCTCGCCTCGCCGCACTTCGGCGAGAAGCAGGCGCTGCACTGGCTCGACCAGGCGCGCTACGCGGACTCGGACGGCTATGCGAAAGACTACTTCCGCCCGCACGCCTGGCGCTACCGCCGCTGGGTCATCGACGCCTTCAACCGCAATATGCCGTTCGACCGCTTCTCGCTCGAGCAAATCGCCGGCGATCTGCTGCCGAACGCCACCGTCGAGCAGCGGGTGGCCACCGGCTTCCACCGCAACACGCTCAAGAACCGCGAGGGCGGCGTCAACCCCGAGCAGTATCTGTTCGAGGAAACGGTCGACCGCGCGAGCACGCTGGGAACGGTCTGGCTGGGCCTGACCGTCGGTTGCGCGCAATGCCACGACCACAAATACGACCCCGTCTCGCAAAAGGATTTCTACAGGTTGTTCGCCTTTTTCGACAACATTCAGGAAAAGCATATCTACGCGCCGATTCCCGGCGAGATCGGCCCGCATCTGGCGCAAGTCAACGAGTACCGCGCCAGGCGCCAGGAGATTCTCGACCGCTACGGCGTTCCCGCGCTGCAGGCCGAGTGGGAAAAGAACTGCCTCAAAGCCGGCGCCGACCCCGGCGTTTATCTCGACTACGATCTCGCCTGGCAGGAGTTGGGCCTCAACACCGACGGCGGCCAGCAGATCGTTCGCATCCCGCCCGAGCGGCGCACTTGGCGTCAGGCCAACATGGTCGCCAATTACTTTCTCCGCGCCTACGGTTTGGTCGCCGGCAACGAGAAATACAAGGAATTGCAATTCGGCGAGGCGCGCGCCGAGCTTGCGGAACTGAACGAGTCGTATCCGCTGCTGAGCGAGGCGCGCGTCGTTGCCGAGCGCTCCGAGCCGGCGCCGACGTTCCTGCGGGTGCGCGGAAGTTGGGACCGCCGCGGCGTCGAGGTGCGGCCGGCGCCTCCGTCGGTCTTGCCCGCGCTCGAGAGCGCGCAGAGGCCGACCCGTCTCGATCTCGCCCGCTGGCTGTTCTCCGCGGACAACCCGTTGACCGCCCGCGTCGCGGTCAACCGCATCTGGCAGGAGTATTTCGGCCGCGGTCTGGCGGCGACTTCCGACGACTTCGGCTCGCAAGGCGAACCGCCCAGCCACCCCGAGTTGCTCGACTGGCTCGCCGCCGAGTTCCGCGATTCCGGCTGGGACGTCAAACGCATGCACCGCCTGATCGTAAGCTCCTCCGTCTATCGCCGGTCTTCCGGCGCGAGCGGAGAGCTTGCCCGGCGCGACCCCGCCAACGCGCTGCTGGCGCGGCAGGCCCGCCTGCGCCTGCCGGCCGAGCTCATCTGGGATCAGGCGCTGGCGGTATCGGGCCTGATCCGCCACGATGTCGGCGGGCGCAGCTTCCGGCCGAGAATGCCCGCGGGCGCCGACGGCTTCGGCGCCGCGCAATGGCGGCCTTCCAAGGGAGAAGAGCGTTTCAAGCGCGGCATGTACATTCAATTTCAACGCAACAAGCCGTATCCGTTCCTGATGAACTTCGACTCGCCGGAATTCCGCGCCGCCGTCTGCCGCCGCGAGCGCTCGAATACGCCGCTGCAAGCGCTCAATCTGTTGAACGACCCGACATTCGCCGAAGCCGCCCGCGCGCTGGCCGTGCGCATCCTGACCGAGGCGCCGGGCGAAACGTTCGCCGAGCGGCTGCGGTACGGCTACACGCTCGCCCTGGCCCGCGAGCCCCATGCCGACGAACAAGAGCGTTTCCTCGCCTATCTGACCGAGCGCCGCAAACAGGGCCGCAAACAGATTGGAACCGGCCCGGCGCTTCCTTGGGTGGAAGGCGCCGCGCCGGGCGAGATCCTCGCCTGGAGCGGCATCGCGCGCATTCTGATCAACCTGGACGAATTTGTGACCCGGCCATGAACTTCCGCGATTTCCTGCATATCCAGACGCGCCGCCGTTTCCTGGACAACGTCCTCGGCGGGCTGGGCTCGGCCGCGCTGGCCCACCTGCTCGCCGTCGAAGGCCGCTCGGCCGCGGCCGGCCCGGAACCGCGCAGCGCGAACCCGATGGCGCCCCGCGCTCCGCACTTCGCTCCGCGCGCGAAAAACGTCATTTTTTTGTTCATGGGAGGGGCGCCGAGTCAGATCGACCTTTTCGACCCCAAGCCCGAGTTGCAGAAATGGAACGGCAAGCCGCTGCCCGATTCCATAGCCAAGAGCCTCCGCCTGGCCTTCATCAAGCCGACCGCGAAAGTGCTCGCCAGCCGCCGCCGCTTTCAACCCGCCGGCCGCTGCGGCATGGAGCTTTCCGAATGGCTCCCGCATACGGCCGCAATCGCCGACGACATCTGCCTGATCCGCTCGATGCGCGGCGAGTCGGTCAACCATCATCCGGGGCAGTCGCTGCTGATGACCGGCAGTCCGCTGCTGGGGCGCCCGACCGTCGGCGCCTGGGCGACCTACGGGCTGGGCAGCGAATCCCGGGAGCTTCCCGGGTTCGTCGTGCTCAAGACGGGCAGCTCGACGCAGGGCAGCACGGGCAACTGGTCGAACGGCTTCCTGCCGTCTTCCTATCAGGGGGTGATGTTCCGCAGTCAAGGCGACGCCATCTTGCACCTGTCGAATCCGCAGGGCGTCAGCGGGGCGATGCAGCGGCACGATCTCGACGCCATCCGCGATCTTAACCAGGCGCATCTCGAACGCACCGGCGACCGCGAAATCGCCTCGCGCATCGCCGCTTACGAGTTGGCTTATCGCATGCAGGGGGCGGCGCCCGGGCTGATCGACATCTCCGACGAACCGGAGCGCGTCCGCGAGATGTACGGCCTGAACGCGGGCGACAAGGCCGCGCAAGAGTACGGCGCCTCGTGTCTGCTGGCGCGCCGCCTGGTCGAGCGGGGCGTGCGCTTCGTGCTCAACCAGCATGCACAGTGGGACCACCATTCGAATCTCGACAAGGGCCTCAGCCAGAAATGCCGCACAACCGACAAGGCCGCCGCCGCTCTGGTCAAAGACCTCAAGCAGCGCGGGCTGCTCGACGAAACCCTGGTCGTCTGGGGCGGCGAGTTCGGGCGCACGTCGCTGTCGGAATGGCGCAATCCCTCCGACCCGGCCAACATCGGCCGCGATCATCACGCCGACGGCTTCAGCCTGTGGGTTGCGGGCGGCGGCGTCAAGGGCGGCCAAGTCATCGGCAAGACCGACGAGTTGGGTGTCACGGTCGCCGAAGACCCGGTGCATATCCACGACCTGCAGGCAACGCTGCTGCACTGCCTCGGCCTCGATCACACGAGGCTGACCTATCGTCACATGGGCCGCGACTTCCGCCTGACCGACGTGGGCGGGCGGGTAATCGAAAAAATGCTGGCTTAGCGGTCCGCGGCGGCGGCGCGCAGGGAGCGCCCGGCGCCGCTCGGCCCCGCAGCGTCCGCTGCCGTTTTTCACTCTCCGCTATCCGCCGGCCGCTGTCCTGCTGTAGCCTTGCCGCTTGTATTGCTCCAGCAGGGCTTTCAGCTTCTCGACGATGTCGGGATGCTCGTTGTAGAGATTGTTGTCTTCGTGGCGGTCGGCTTCGATGTCGTAAAGCTGGCCCGGCGGATCGCCTGGCTTGGGGCCGTCCCATTGCGTGGCGCCGGCCCCCGAGGCGCCGGGGCCCTGGCCGTCGATGAGCTTCCATTTGCCCTGGCGGATGGCGAAGGTTCCGTTGACCGAGTGATGCACGGTGGCTTCGCGGAGCGGGCCGTCGTCTTCGCCGAGCAGGGCCGGGAGCATGCTGACGCTGTCTTCGGCGGCGTTTGCCGGCAATTCGACGCCCAGGATGTCGGCGGCGGTGGCCATCAAGTCGGTCAGGCAGAGAGTCTGATCGCTCGTCGAGCCGGCCGCTACCCGTGCGGGCCAACGCGCGAGGAAAGGCTCGCGGTGGCCGCCTTCCCAGGCGTCGCGCTTCTTGCCCCGCTGACTGGGGTGGTTGGCGTGATGATCGAACGCGGCGATGTGGTCGGGGTCCCATTCGGCGCCATTGTCGCTCGAAACGATGAAAAGCGTGTTCTCGGCGATGCCCTTGCGCTCGAGCGCGTCCATGATCTTGCCCACCTGGGCGTCGACCTGCACGACGAAATCGCCGTATTTGCCCGCTTGGCTCTTGCCGATGAACTCTTCGGTCGGCACCCACGGCCAGTGCGGGGCGGGCAACGGGTAATAGAGGAAAAACGGCCGGTCGGGCGCGTTGACGGCGCGGTCTTCGATGTATTGCACGGCGTGCTCGGTGAGATTCGGCAACACGTCGAAAAAGTCGAATCCCTCCGCGGCCTCTCCCGGACGCCAGAACACGGGGCCGTCGCTGCGTCCCGGTTCGTGCTCGGTGGCCGGCTTCACGCAGCGGTTGTTTTCCAGATAGACGTACGGCGCCATATCGAGCGACGCCGGAATGATGTAGGAATAGGCGAAGCCCTGCGTCGCCGGCCCGTTCGTAACCGGTTTGGCGTAGTCGATCTCGAGTCCGTCGGGCTTGGCGAAGTCGCTCGCGCCCTGAAAGGCATTGGCGGTGTTGGCCTCGACCCAGGTTTCCGGCTCGGCGAGAGTCGCCCAGTCGAGACCGAGATGCCACTTGCCCACCACGCCGGTGTGATAGCCGTTTTCGCGGAGCATTTCCGCGATGGTCAGGCGCTCGGGCTCGATCAAGGCTTTGGAATAGCCGGAGAGCACGCCCTGTTTCAGCGGCGAGCGCCAGGCGTAGCGTCCGGTGATCACGCCGTATCGCGTCGGCGTGCACACGGCGGAACCCGAGTGCGCATCGGTGAAACGCATGCCCTCGGCGGCGAGGCGGTCCATGTTGGGCGTCGGAATCCTGGACGCGCCGTTGTAGCAGCCCAGATCGCCATAGCCCATGTCGTCGGCCATGAGAAAGATAATGTTGGGTTTTTCGAGAGCGGCGGACTCGGGAGGAGTCGCGCCGCAGCCGTAAGCGGCAAGGCCGGCGGCTGCGGCGGAAAATTGCTGGAGGAAGTCTCGACGGCTGGTTTCGGTAGTCATGGCGATTCAGCCCGATTGTAGCTCAGCGGGCGCTTGCGGGGAGCCCGCCGCGGGCGCGCGTCCCCGGATGCATAAAATCTCCCGATTCGACTTGACCGATTGCGCTGGAACCCCTAGAATCGAAACTGGATACTCAGAAGCGGGCGTCCTTTGTCCTGCATTGTGCGTCCGCTGAGAAGTTCAGAGGTTCGGAATTGCGGAATCAGGATCGAAAGGGTCGCCCAGGTCGGAATCCCATGCTCCATCGAATCATGCGTTGTCTTGCTGCTTTTACCCTGCTGTCGCTGCTCGCGCCGTTGGGCGCGCAACAGCCGCCGAAGAAGCTCTCGGCCAAGGAGGAGAAGCGCCGGCTGAACCAGTTGCGCAAGGAGTTGCGCGGGCCGTTCAAGCGCTGGCTCGACGAAGACGTCAAGTACATCATCACCGGCGAGGAGCGCAAGGCGTTCATTCAAATGAGCACCGACGACGAGCGCGAGAGCTTCATCGAGCAGTTCTGGCTGCGCCGCGACCCGACGCCCGACTCGATGGAAAACGAGTACAAGGAAGAGCACTACCGGCGGATCGCCTACGCCAACGAACGGTACGCTTCCGGCATCCCCGGCTGGAGAACCGACCGCGGCCGCATTTACATTGCCTACGGCCCCCCGGACGAGATCGAGTCCCATCCGTCGGGCGGGCAGTATCAGCGGCCTTACGACGAGGGCGGCGGGTTCACCTCGACTTATCCGTTCGAGATTTGGCGCTACCGTTGGCTCGAAGGCATCGGCAGCGACATCCTGCTGGAGTTTGTCGACCCCACGATGACCGGCGAATACCGCCTGACGATGGACCCCTCGGAAAAAGACGCTCTGCTCTTCGTGCCGGGCGCCGGCCTGACGTTGGCCGAGCAGATGGGGCTTTCGACGAAAGCCGACCGCTTCCGGCGCACCGACGGAACCCGCATGGGCACGCCGATCGGCGGGGCGCAGTCGATTCGCTACAACCAGTTCGAGCGGTTGCAGCTTTACGCCAATATCTTCAAGCCGCCGGCCGTCAAATTCAAAGACCTGGAAGCGGTCATCAACTCGACGATCGAATACAACACCCTCCCGTTCGACGTGG
This sequence comes from Bryobacterales bacterium, assembly GCA_965214655.1. Lineage (GTDB taxonomy): Bacteria > Acidobacteriota > Terriglobia > Bryobacterales > UBA6623 > CATQHP01. Next base: position 508,018 of record OZ243965.1, read on the forward strand.
ACATCCACTTCGTCCGCGTGACCAACAGCGCGGTGCTGACGGGCATCACCGTGATGCTCAAAAACAAGGACCTGGTGTTCAAGGAAGAGGACGGCCTGCACAAGGCGGTGGCCAATATCTTCGGGCGGCTGACGACCATGACGCGGCGCGTACACACGACGTTCGAGGATACGGTGAGCGTGCAAACCACCGCCGAGCGTTTGCCGCAAGAGGGCGACCGCGCTTCGATCTACAACAAATCCGAGCCGCTGGCGCCGGGCATGTACCGGCTGGAGTTGGTGGTCAAAGACCTGGTCGGCGAGACGATGGGAACGTACCGCACGGCGGTGCGCGTGCCCGAATACGACGACGAGGCGCTGGCGGCGAGCTCGCTGATCCTGGCCGACAAGATCGAGCGCGTTCCGGTGCGCTCGCTGGGCGCGGGGCAGTTCGTGATCGGCAGCTCGAAAGTCCGCCCGCGGCTCAACGACGAGTTCAAGCGCAACGAAAAAATGGGTATCTACATGCAGGTCTACAACTTCGGACAGCATGAAGAAACGCAAAAGCCGCAGGGGCAGATCACCTATCAGATCGCGCGCTTGGACAACCCGGACGAGTTGCTGCTCGACTTCAGCGAAGACGTGAACGAGATTCGCGGCGCTTCGGTGCGGCAGGTCGTGATCGAAAAACTGCTGCCCCTCAGCAGCCTGGAGCCGGGCGAGTACCGCCTGAACCTGCAGGTGAGCGACGGCGTCAAAAACGAATCGCTCAGCCCGACTGCAACGTTCAAGGTGCTTTAGCGAGAATTCAGATAGATGCGGCATCCCATGCGACGCGGCAAGGCGGCTTTCAACAACGGATTGCTACAGTTTTTGTCCGCCGGCCTGGCCGTTGCTTTCCTTGCCGCGCCGGCGCGCGCTCAGTTGCACGGCAGCCTCGGCGGGCTGGTCAGCAACAACGCGGGCATTCCGCAAATGGGGGCGCTGGTCACGCTGCTGACTGCTGACGGGAGCGAGGCGCGCAAAATCTACAGCGGCCACGACGGATCGTTCGAGTTTGCGCATCTGCTTCCCGGCGCCTACGGAATTCGAGTGGCCTTGGCGCAGTTTTCGCCGGCGGAGCGCGCCGGCCTGATCGTCAAGGCCGGCGGCAAGATCTACCTCGACGTGAGTCTTCGCCGGCTGTTCGCCAGTCTGCAACTCAACTATGCCGCGGGCAGCGAGATCCGCGACATGACCGACCGCTGGAAGTGGATCTTGCGGGCGAGCTATTCGCGCCGCAACGTGCTGCGCTTTGCGCCGTCCGACGACGGTTTCGACGAGCGCAGCCGCGTGTTGCGGCGTTTGAACGGCGCCTTCGCCGACACCCACGCCTACGCGCAATTGAGCACGGGATTGGGCATGCGGCCTTCGGGCTTGGCCAATCAATCCGACCTGGGAAGCGCATTCGCCGTAGCCACTTCCCTGTTCGGCAACCACGACCTGACGGTCAGCGGCAACATGGGCGCGGCCGGCGCAGCCGCAGCGAGGCCGAGCACGGCGTTCCGCACCACTTACACCCGCGAGCTCGGCGCAGCGACGCCGGAAGTGGCCCTGACCGTCCGGCAGTTGCAAGCGTCTTCCGCGGCGGCGAACGGCATCTTCGGGTTCGGGCAGAGCCCGCAATCGACGCCTCGCCTGGAAACGATCTCGCTTGAGTTCGGAGACAGCGTCGCCATTGGCGAAGCGACCCGGATCGAGTACGGAGTGCTCTACGAGGCGGTCAATTTCGTCGACCGCCTGGAGTTCCTCAGCCCATATGGAAAGGTGGTTCACGAGATCTCGCCGAACCGCGAGGTTGCCTTGAGCTACATGTCGGGAGTTCCGCCCGCTGCGGTCTCCTCGCCGGCGGGCGGCGAGGCGCTGCGCGGCCAGGTGGACAGCTTGGGCATGTTCCCGCGGGTCGCCATGCGCAGCGGGCGGGCGACGGTGCAGCGCGCCCAGCATATCGAGATCGCCTACCGTGAGCGGTTCGGCAAGAACATGATCGAAGCCGCGGTTTTCCAGGATTCGATCGCCGACGCCGCCGTGGCCGCAAAGACGCCGGACGGCATGTTCGCCGACGGCAACATCGTTCCGGACCTTTTCTCACGCACCGCGACCCTGAACGGCGGAGCCTACCGGTCGCCCGGAGTGCGCGTCTCGTACGCGCGGAAGCTCCGCGACCGCTTGCAGGCCGCGCTCGGCTACGGCTTGACCGGCGTCCTGACGCCGACAAGCGACCGGATGCAGACGCCCTCGGCGGAGGAGTTGCGCGAGCTGTTGGATTCCAGGGGCGCGCACATGGTGGTCGCTTCGTTGTCGGTCGATCTGCCGCGGGCGAACACCCAAATAACCGGAGCGCACCGCTGGGTCAGCAGACAGTCGGTGATTCCGGGCGATCTCTACAATGATTTTGCGGCGCAGTCGGACCCGGGGTTGAACGTGCGTATTCGCCAGCCGTTGCCCTTTGGCGGCGGACTGCCGGGCAAATTCGAAGCCAGCGCGGACTTCCGCAACCTGCTCCGGTCGGGCTACATCCCGATCCAGGCGGTCGACGGCCGCATGCTCTATTTGCTGCAAGCCATCCGCAGCTACCGCGCGGCGCTGAGCTTCATCTATTGATCGAAGCGCTTTTCACATCCAGACCCGGGGGAAGCCATGAAAAGTCGTCGTGAGTTTGCGCGCGCTCTGAGCGCGGCCGTTCTGGCGTTTCCCGCCGTCTTGCAAGCAAAGAAGGAATGGACGGCTTTGCGGGTCTTGGTGCAGGACGAAAAGGGCCGCCCCGTGCCTCGGGCCTCGGTGATCGTTCGCGAGTTGAAAGGCAAAAAGCTCAGAAAGATCGGCGCCGTCATCGAGCTCAAGACGAGCATGGAAGGAAGCGCGCCGGTTCCCCCGTTGCCGCGCGGCCCCGTCATGGTGCAAGTCATCTGCCCGGGGTTCAAGACCCACGGAGAGCGGATCGATCTCTCCGAACTGGAACAGACCCTCACGATCAAGCTCGAACCTCCGCAAGCGCAGCACTCGATCCACAAGAAATGAAGCCCCTGCCGCCGCGCGGCCGTCCGGCGCGGTTGCCGCGGCAATCGTGAAACGCCAGTCCCATGCGTCTTTTTGCAGCACTTGAATTGAACTCGAAGGTAATCGCGAACCTCACCGAGCTGGTGCGCCGCCTGCAACCGATTTCACCGGTCAGGTGGGTGAATCCGCACAACATGCACGTCACGCTGAAATATATCGGCGAGTGGGACGAGGAGCGGCTGGACGACATCGTTCAAGCGCTGGAGGAAGTCAAGATCAAGGTTACGGTCAGCGTGCCGCTGGCCGGATTGGGCTACTTTCCCTCCGTGCGCAACCCGCGCGTCTTCTGGGTAGGAGCCGAGAATACGCCGCCTTTGCGCCAACTGGCAAGCAGCGTAGATGCGGCGCTGTCACCGTTGGGCGTCACGCCGGAAGTCCGGCCCTACGCCCCTCACCTGACTCTCGGCCGCATGAAAGCGGGGCATGACTTGACCGAGATGCACGAGGCGATTGAAGAGTTGCCCAGCCGCGATTTCGGCACTATCGCGCCGGACCGGTTCGTGCTCTTCGGCAGCGCGTTGACTCCGGACGGGGCGGTTTACCGCAGGATTCAGGAGTTCCCTTTCCTTCTTCAAAGGGAATGACCGCAGCGCTGCGCCGGCGGGCTTGCGGATTCGGCAATCACCAACCGGCTTCGCGCCCTGCGTTCTCTTTTTCGAGATGCTCGATCAAGGGCTCGAAGTAGTCGAGCATCGCCCGGGTCGAAATTTCTTCGCCGGTCTTCTCTTCGATGACCTCGCGCCAATCGCGGGTCGCTCCCAGACTGAGCAGATCCCATAAGAAATCGCCGACTTCTTTGTTTCCGTAATAGTTGCAGTCGCGCGGATCCTGCTTGAGGATGTTCCTGGCGATGTAGGTGTGCAGCTGGTACTTGATGACGAACGCCATCGCGTAATCGTAGTACTGCGCCGGGTCGTCCGAAATGTGCGTCTTCGTGCAGGCGTCGCAGAATTTCTCGCCGCGCGCGGCCGGCGGCTCGATCCCCTGATAGCGGCCGGCGTACTCCCACCAGGTCTTGTTGAACGCGTCGATGGGGATGCTCTTCTCGTAGAGGTCGTGCTCGAAGAATGACATCGTTCCGGCTGAGAAAGGAATGAAGACGACGGCCTGATCGAGAGCCTCGTCGAGCAGCCAGGCGATCTCGTCGATCTGCGCATCGTCGGCGAGCAGGCCGATTTCCTCGAGGTAGGCGGGGCGGCGCGCGGCGATGCCGATCAGATCGCCGACGGCCTCGTGGAAAGCCCGGTTCGCCCCGCCGCGCAGCGTCAGCGGGACATCGGCCCCGGTATAGGCAAGGTAGTAGTAGATGTGGCCCAGCTCGTGGTGCGAGGTCTCGAACCAGCGCCAGTTGCTCTCGACGCTCATCAGCGAGCGAACGTCCATGCCGAGGTCCATGTGCCAAGCCGACGCGTGCGTGTTTTTCTTGCGCTCGGAATCGGCGGCGACGGGATAAAGGTCCGATTTCGCATAGAAGGATTCGGGCAGCGGCGGCATGCCCATCGAGGTGTAGAACGCCTCGGCCTGCTTGACGATCCACTCGGGAGTTTTGTCCTTGACCAGCTCGTCGAGGTCCACGCCTGCGGAAAGGCCGGGCCAAGCCTGCGCCCAGCGGTTGCCGATCCAATGGGCGGGGATCTTTTGCGGAGGCTGACGGCCGTAGCGCTCGGCGAGCCGATGCTTCGCCCAAGTGTGAACCTGCCTGTAAAGCGGCCTCAAATCTTCGTTGAAGCGCTCCATCATGGCCATCATTTCTTCGACGGTCATGCCGTAATCGGCGACTTGCAAGGCGAAAAACGAGTCGTAGCCCATCTCTTGGGCGAGTCGGTTGCGCAGGTCGCGCAATTCGGCAAGGCTCTCTTTGAGCGCGGGGCCGGTCTGCTTGGAAACTTCCCAAATATGCCGGCGCTCGGCTTCGTCCCGCGAGTTGACCAGAATGTTGTCGATCTCGTTGGCGGTGACCGTCTTGCGGCAACGCTCGCCCGCGCGGTCGGCGCAGAACTCGAACGAGTCCAGAACCGCTCCCTGGCGGGCCTCGGCGGCGACGCGGGCATCGACGATTTCGGGGATGGTTCCCGGGTATTGCGCCGCAGCCAGCAGTATCTTTTCGATCTGCCGGACGGTAACGGGGTCAAGCCGGTCTTGCTGCGCCAGCAGCGCCCTGGCGGTTTCGATCACCCATACGTTGCCGTCGAACGCCGCCATGGAACGCTCCGCGCCGATGCGCTCGCCGACGTGGGCGTCGTTCACGTCGGTCATCGACTTCCAATAGGCTTCGGAAGTGATGGCGTAGAGCGGGGCGAGGACGGTCTCGTAGATATGCAGGAACTCATCGGCCTGCTGCCGGGGAGACGGACCGCCGCAGGACACAAGGAAAAGACCGCCGGCGGCGAGAGCGCGCAGAGCTTTCATGGGTTCATTCTACGGCAGCGGGGGCGCTTGGGCGCAGGATTGCTGCCCGGCGGGCGCCCGCGCCGCGCGGGTCGAGCAGACTCCGCGGCCCCGCTCCGCCGGAACCCGCATTTTCAGGGCTGCGCGTCTTCTTCCGCCTCGACGTGCCAGACGATCTGCTGCATATCGGTTTTCGGCGGCGGCGGCCAATGATGCCCACGCTGGCTCGACAGGCCGCGGTTCGCGCCCAAGCGGAAGCGGCGGTTGGGGCGGCCTTGCAGACGCCCGTCCGCCGCCCAGGCTTCGTCGCCTCCGTAAAGTCGGGCGATCAGAGCGGCGGTAAGCTCTTCGAGAACCGCGGCATGGGCCGCGTTGCCGGCCAGATCGCGCAACTCGTGCGGGTCGGCCTCGACGTCGAACAGTTGCCGCCGATTGCCGGCCGCGTAGTAGATGATCTTGTAGCGCCCGCGGCGGATCATGCGAGTGGCGTGGTCGCCCTCGCCGACCTCCCCGTAGAGCAGATCGCGCCGCTCTTCGCCGACCAGCGACAGGCCCTCGACCGAAGCGGGGACGTCGATTCCCGCCAGATCGAGCAGAGTGGGCATGATGTCCTGCCAGCCGGCGATTCGCTCGTCGGTGCGGCCCGAGCCCGTCCGCTTGCAGCCCGCTGCGCCGATCAGGATCAGCGGCACGTTCGCCGACGGTTCGTAAAACAGCTTCTTGGCCCACATGCCGTGGTTGCCCAGCATGTCGCCGTGATCGGAGGTGAAGCAGATGACCGTGTTGTCGAGCAGGTCTTCTTCGCGCAGCGTGCCGGCGACGACGCGGAGCTGGTGGTCGATATGGGTGCACAACGCATAGAACGCCTTGCGCGCGGCGCGGATATGGCGCGGCGTCATGTGCGCGGCGCGGGCGCGGACCGCCTGCAGCGAGTAGGGCAAGTCGCCGGACGCCCATTCGGCGCAGAGCGGCTCGCCGGCGTCGCTGTCGGCGTACATGTCGAGATAGGTCCGCAGCGGAACCAGCGGCGGGTGCGGGTGGCGGTAGGAGAGAAACCAGAACGCCGGCTTGCCGCGCTCGCGGCGCTTGATCGTGCGCACCATCTGCTGAGTCGCCCAATTCGTAGCGTGCGTATCCTCGGGCAGATGCCACGGGCGGGTGTTGTAGTCGTTGTTGCTCATGCCGTGGTCGAACTGCCTTCCGGGAAAGCCGCGGTCGCTCAGGAACATCTCGTAGTCGTCGATGACGCCGTATTGCGTGCGGCCTTCCTCATCGAGGATCACGTCGTCGAAGCCGATGCGGCTGCGCTGCGGATAGACGTGCAGCTTGCCGACGGCGTACGCCTGGTAGCCTGCGTCGCGGAACGTTTGCGCCAGGGTCGGCAAGTCGGGCATCGGCTTGGTCTCGCCGAAATCGCGGTCGCCGTGCCTGCGCGGGCTGACGCCGGTCATCAGCGTGCGGCGCGCGGGAATGCAGACCGGGCATTCGCTGTAGCAGTTCGTGAAGCGCACGCCGCTGCGGGCGAACTCGTCGAGGGTCGGCGTCAGGATCGACGGATGCCCGGCCGCGCCCAGCAGCGCGGCGGGCCAATGGTCGGTCGTAATCAACAGGACATTCGGTTGTCGGGGCATCGTTCCATTGTCACAAGGGGAAACCCCGGCCGCCGGGGACGGCGCTGGCGGAAGCTAGTGGGAGTCGAACCCACCCTTGACGCATAACGCCAAACAACGGTTTTGAAGACCGCGCCCGACACCGGCCGAGATTAGCTTCCGCGCCAACGATTCTACCAGCCGGAGCCGCGCGGCCGAGAAGCCGCGCGCAGGCATCACGCCGCGAGCCGTTCGAGCTTCCGGCGAAGGTCGCTCTCCGCTTCGAGCGAAGCTACCGCCGTTCCGGCTACGTTGGTCAGCCGGGCGAGATCGAGACGGGGAATCTCCTGCTGGTTGTCGAACACGATGACGGATTCGAAAGAAAAGTTGTGCAGCAGGAAATGCGACAGCATGATTGTGGTCAGGCGCGCCTTGTCGCGGTTGGGAACGCCGTAGAGGAGCACCGGCGTTCCTTCCCGGCCTTCAATCCGGTAATCGACCGGGTAGTTGTTTCCGTTCGGAACATCCGGCGGTATGTAGTCCGACTCGATCTTTTCCTCGTCAACCATCGAGAACAGCAAGGCCTTCAGGTCTTCGTAAAACGTCGAGGCTACCCGTCCGCGGCTGAGAAAGGTCAGATCGTAGATTTTCGTTATCGCCTGACCGAACCGGAAAAGAGAATCGGCGATTCGGTCCGGCGGAGACTCGACAGAGAAGACGCCCTCGTTTTCCTCGATCCCGGCTTCGCGGACGATCTGCTCGCGTAACATGGCGCGCGTGCCGTCGAAATAGGCGTCCACGTCATGTTCATAGCTGATGTGCATCAGCGTATGCCCGCGATCGCTCAATATGACGCCGCCGGTCGAAGTTTCAGAAAGATAGATGGGGTAATGGTCGCCGTCCGGGAAGGTGAAAGGCGTATCGAGCATGAGCACGCCGTCATCGCGTCTGTGGATGCGGACGTTCGCGCACAGCTTCTCACACAATGCCTTTTCCAGACGCTCTCGGTCAAGGGGCATCGAACAAACTCCGTTCATCGTGCTTGGTAGTCAGTCCCTGGACGCCGCAGTCTTCGACGAGGCAGGCGAGCGCGCCTTCCAGGGTCTTGTACCGTTCCGTTTCCTCGGCATAGCTGTCGATTTTCCTGCCTGCGGCAAGCGCCTCGGCCGTGGCGCGATGAATATGGCAGCGGTAGAAGATGGAGCCGTGGCGATGGCTCGACCCGTTGTAGCGAATAAGGCTGAGATGTTTCCCTCCCTTTTGGACCAATGCGAGACCGCAGGAAAAATCCATCTCGTCGTCCAGATTCTGCCGCAGATAGATACGGTACTGCGCGCCGTCTTCGGATACGGCAGTATAATTCCGCTGCTTGTGGCGGCCGTGTTTGTCGTGCCAGCGGACCCCAGGATTCGTAACCCGTTTCGGTGCCGAACGCAGACCTTCGAGGTCGTCATTAGACAGAAGGAGGTCGGTCATGGCGCGGCCACTTCAAATCCCTCAACGGCTTGACTCTCCCCCCATACATCTGTAATATCTGGTCTTCAGAATCGCATAGATTCAGACTTACTCCTCATCTCTTGCCGGGACCGAACAGTTAGGCAGGTTCCACGGGCTGACCGGGATCGTCTCTCACAGGCGCTTTGCCGGGCGGCCAGAGAAGCCTCATACCCCGCAGCAAAAGAAGCGCTAGACCGGCTCGTTGTTGATCTTCGGAAAGACCAGAGGGCAACTGAGTGACTGTGTTGCCAGCCTTCTGGTTTGCTACCGCAACCACGAGCAGTTGCAGGTGGCGCTCCTGCAGCACGCGCAACACGCCCGCCGGCGCTGCGCCGATCACGTCAGAGTCGAGCGTCGCCGCGAGATCGTCGATTGCGCCATCGGCTGCGGGTTCGAGCAGCGGATCGTATTCCAGATCTTGGATCTTGTGCAGGCGCTGGCGGAATACGTCGTTCAGCGGCCACAGCAACTCGATGGCCCGCCGGCCACTAATCCGCACTGGCGGCGATTCTTTCCATCCGTCGCCGAGACAACAGCGAAAGAACGCTTCTGCGAGTTCGAAACTCCCCATTTCCATGACCGCCGAGAAAGTGTAGCAAAAACAATCGCATGACCAATGCGATGCCTATCAAATCCATCTGCGTCGGCAGGTGCTACCGCTGCAAGATGGGCGATCTCGCCGGGCTTGCCGAGTCGGTCCGCTCGGTGGGTCTGCTGCAGCCGGTGGTGGTTGCTCCGGACGGGCGGCCTGTTCACAGGGCGATCTCTGCGTCCGGGTCGCCTGCGGCCAGGGCGTTCATCCAGGCGAGGCAGAGGTCGCGGGAGCGGTAGCGGCGGTACGCCTGGATTTCCTGACGCTCGACGATGGGGAAAGTCGAGAAAACGCGGCGCACGTCGTCGCGGCCGGTAACGCCGTAGAGGTGGAAGAAGACGGCGTCGAGCTTGGCGCGCAGGCGCAAGCGGCGGTCCTCGTTCCAGCGGAAGGGCGGCTTCACGACTCCGTATTCGTCCACGTAACCCATATCACGGGCGAAAGGGGCCATGTCGCGGGCGGTGTAGGTCAATTCCAGCACGGCTTCGCGGACGATCTCGCCGGCTGTTTTCGGGCCGAAACGGACGGCCTCGTAACGCTCCGGCGGGACGACGGGCAACTGCTCGATAATGAACCAGTTAAGGTTCTGTCCTTGAACTTTCTGGCGCACAACATAATCGAGCGGAAGAGCGTTGAGATTGGCGACCATAACCGCGACGACGGTAGCGGTTGGTCCGTGACTTCCATTTTCAATGAGGAGCGGAAGAGAATTGCCGGCTCCAACACCGGGAATTAACGCCGCGATCATTGAGCGGATATTGGTCGGTGCAGTCACATGCTTGAATGCAAGCAGGTACGGCGCTTCCGGGAACGACGTTTCGTTTTTCAACACCCAAAACTGCGGGTCGGGCATCCAGTCCGGGTTGCGGAGTTGCGCCAGGGTAGCCGGCTCGGGCTGCGCGGGCCGATGCACATTCTCGGGGTTGACGACGACTTTCGCGGCGCGGTGGTTGAACGCCTGCACCATCTTGCCCTCGTAGAGCGGGACCCACTCGCCCGCCGGACTGTTGTAGCGGTTGCCGCCGACGGGCCAGGCGCCCTCCTTTTCCTCGAGTTCCTCGCGCGTGCGGAAGAGGCCGGAATCGTTGGTCATGTGAAACATGGTTGAGTACTTCACCGGCCATGTTTTTTCCTCCTTGCCCGACGAACGGTCGACCAGCGCCGGCAGGCGGCCGTAGATCGCCGTGGTCAGCTCGGCGTCGCGGCGCGTGCGGAAGATCGGCGCCGTGCCGGTGTTCGGGTTGACGCGGGCAAAGTCCGCCGCCGTCAGCGGGAAGCGGCGCTGGGGGTCGTTGAGCTCGGACACGTCCTGAAGGAAGAAGGCGCATTGCGCCGCGTCGGGCATTGGGGACGGGCTTGCCACGAAGACGCAGAACTTGAAGCGGCTGTCCACGTCCGGGAAAAAGGGCGGCGCGTCGTAGCGCGTGCGGCGGTTCTCGAAATCGTAGAGCGCGCGCAGCCGTCCTTGCGTCGCCACGCCCTTGAAGAACCGCGCCGCCATCTTGTCGGAGGCGATGCCGGACGGCGTGAGCAGCCCGACCATGCCGTCGGGTTTGACCAGCGCCAGGGCGCGCTCGACGAATAGCGAATAAAGGTTCACGTCGCCGCCGGACAGCAAGGGATAGTCGCCGCACGTCCGCGCCATGCGGACGGCGGCCGCCGCCCGTTCGTTGGCGGCTGCGAAATCGTCCGCGAGCGGGTCGGCCGCCCTCGTCAGATCGGCAATCATGCGCTTGCGGTCGGAGGCGCGCCGGGCCATGGCGATCTCACGCCGCCGCGCCGCGAACCATTCGACCTGCTGCAGCTTCATCCGGTCCCAGGGCGGATTGCCGATCACGGCGTCGAAGCCGCCGCGCAATCGAGCGCTTTCCCACTCCGACCACACCCCGGGAAACGCCGCCTGCCAGTGGAGAAAGCGCTCCTCGGCGACGAGAGTCCGCGCTCTCGCCAACAATTCGGCGAATCGCTCGCCCTCCGGCCCTTCCTGCGAGACCTCGATTTTTCCCAGGGCAACGTCGATGGGGTCGCCGAACGCGCCCATCAAATAGGAACCGAGCGCCTCCTTGTCTTCCCGCTCGCGGACGTTCAGCCAGTCGAAGGCGTGGATCAGGGAGAGAAAGGCATTCAACGGCGCCGTCATTTCCTCGACCTCGGCGAAGACGTCGGCGGAGCGGTGCGCCTCGGCAATCTCGGCGTCGGTCAGCCCCTCGACGATCTGCATGGGCGCCGCCGAACGAGCGGCCCGGTTCAGCGGCCCGCGCAGGAAAAGCGCCCCCCCGCGGTTTTCCGCCTTGTCGATGCCGCTGCGCACCCAGGAGCCGAACAGGCTGTCGCCGCAACGGAGGTGGTGATCGAGAAAGCTCAAAGGCGCGCCGACCGTGAAGGTGTGCAGCCAGAGCGCGACCTTGGCCAATTCCACTGCCATGGGGTTCTTGTCCACGCCGTAAACGCAGCGCTTGAGCGCCATGCGCCGGACGATATGGCGGTCGTCGAGTTGCTCGTCGTCGACGGTCCAGCCGCGTTCCTCGGCGTTGGCCGCAATCGTATTGCGGATGACGTCGATCCGTTCGGTCAAGGGGGACACGTAGCCGTCCCATGCGGCCTCCGCCTCCGCCACGGCCGCGAGCGCGCGGTCGGCGAGATGGTCCACAAGGTTGACCAGGAAGTGCCCGGAACCCATGGCCGGGTCGCAGATTTTCAATTCCAGCAGCTTCTCGGCCGGGTCGAGCCGACGCAACCGGCCTATCCCGCTTTCCGCGGGCAGGCGGCCCGCCTCAAACTCCGCAATCTTGGAGTCGAAAGCGTCCTTGCGCGCCCGGGCCAGGGGCCCGATCGTTTCCTCGAGAATCAGGCCGACCAGATCGTCGGGCGTGTAGTAGCTGCCCGAGCTCTTGCGGGCGAAGGCGTTCGGGCGCACTGCGATCTTGCCGCCGCTGCGGACGATTTCGTGTTCGAGAAGGCGCTCGTAGATCGATCCGAGTTGCTGCACGCCGAGATCGCGGTAGTTGATGTAGCGGCGGCCGTCGGGCGTCCGCTCGAAAGAGAGCGCGTCGATGACATCGGCCATGATCCGGTCGCCGAGCCGGATAGCGGCGAGAAGCGGCGTCCGCGCGCGGTCGAAAAGCCCGCCGTTGTACGGTGGCAGGCCGATCGAGGCGTCGCCCTCGTCGATGGCCCGGCAAAGGTCGTCGACAGCGGACCAATAGCGTGCGGCGGTCTCGGAAAATACGTCGTTGCGGTTCTTGCGCCGCATGACGTCGCCGCGCACCTTCTCGCGCAGAGCGTAATCGTCGTAGCGCGCGTCGCGTACCGGCAGCAGCCCGCGGTCCTCGGCATAGAGGATGAACAGCAGACGGTAGAGCAGGATCAGAGCGGCCTCGCGCACCTCGGGCAACGGCGCATCCGGCGCTGCGGCGGCGATGGCTGCGGCAAGATCCGGGAAAACTTCATCGAAAACCAGATCGGAAAGGTCGGCGGCGACGCGCTGTTCGTAAAGCCGGCTTTCTTCCATGGCGCGGCGATGGAACGTGCGCGGATCGACCGTACCGGGAAGGAACGCCTCGCGCCGGAAGATCAACGCGAACACCGCCAGCCAATGGCGGCGAGCGCGCTCTTCGAGAGCGAACAGGCCGTCGTTGCGCCCGGGAAGGTCGAGCACGGCCGCGAGATCGATCTCGAAGAACTGTTGCGAAACCGAGCGGGCGCCGGAGAAATAGAGCCGCCAGCGCACGCCGTTGGTGAGGATGCCCCAGCGCAGCTTGCCCGCCGTCAGATCGTCCGCGCGCCGCAGATAACGGAGCATCTGCGTCGAAGGCGCGGTTTCCTCGCCGCGCCGCCCGGAACGGCGGTCGAGCGGGCGCAGCCAGCGCTTGGACTCGAAGATCGCCTTGCCGAGAGCGTAGCGTTCCGATTCCTTGACGAGCCGGTTGGCGCGGTCTTTCGCCCCATCGTCCGCGAATAAAAGACCGTCGGGCACATCTTCCCGGCCGCGGGCGCTGAGGTTCTGTTGCCGCAGGCTCGCCGTCCACCCGAGGAGCTCGAGGACAGGCCGGATCAGATCGTCTTCGGTCTGGCTCTCGTTCGGCGACTGCGCGAGCGGGAACCGTGCGAAGACGGCCCGCAGGCCGCTTTCCAGAACGTCGAGGGCCGCACCGTCGAGATTCCGCCAATCCGTCGATTCAACGATGGTTTCCCGCAGGAAATCGGCGGCAAACAGGCTGCCCCGAAAGATATTTCCACTGCTCACGCGCCGGTTTGCCTAAGCGACGTGGGCGCCCTGCGTCTCCACGTAAACCGAGTAGAGGCTTTGGCTTGCCGTCATGAAGAGGCGGTTGCGCTTGGCGCCGCCGAAACAGACATTGGAGCAGATTTCGGGCAGCTTGATCAGTCCGATGCGGGCGCCGTCCGGCGCAAAGACGTGTACGCCGTCGTAGCCGTCGCCCACCCAGCCGGCCGACGACCAGACGTTGCCGTCGATGTCGCAGCGGATGCCGTCGGCGTTGCCGGCCTGGTCGAAGCCCTCCATCTTCATCGAGACGAAGCGCTTGCCGCCGGTCAGCCTGCGCCCGCCGGCCACGTTCCAGACCTTGATTTCGCGCTCCGCTTCGGGGTAGTGGGAGGCGCCGGTGTCGGCAATGTACAGCTTTTTGTAGTCGGGCGAAAAACAAAGGCCGTTGGGCTTGTATATCTCGTCGGTGACCAGAACCATCTTGCCGCTTTGGCCGTCGATGCGGTAAACGGCTTCCTTGATCTCGAGCGGGCCTTTGTTGCCCTCGTAGTTCATCAACGAGCCGTAGCCGGGATCGGTGAACCAGATGTTGCCGTCGGGATCGACGACGACGTCGTTGGGGGCGTTGAGGCGCTTGCCCCGCCACTCGTCGGCCAGAACGGTAACGGCGCCGCTGTGCTCGTAGCGCACCAGGCGGCGGTTGCCGTGCTCGCAGGAGAGTTGGCGGCCCCGCCAATCGAACGTGTTGCCGTTGGAGTTGCCCGAAGGCCGGCGGAACGTGCTGACGTGGCCGTCTTCCTCGAGCCAGCGAAGCTGCACGTTGTTGGGGATGTCGGAATAGACCAGGTAACGGCCGACGGCGTTCCAGGCCGGCCCCTCGGCCCACAGCGTGCCGACGTGCAGGCGCTGAATCGGCGTATTGCCGAGCTTGTATTTGTCGAAGCGCTTGTCGAGCGAGACGATGTCGGGGTCCGGATAACGGGTCGGGGTCACGTTGGTCCAGTCGCGCTGCGCCCGGGCGGCAAGCGGGGCGGCGGCTGCGCCGGCGGCGGCGCGCAGGAAAGAACGGCGGTTCAGGTCGGTTTTTTGCATGGCGAAAAGACTTTAGCAAAACCGGGCGGCAGTTGCCCAATCCGCTTCCCGCGCCCCCGGCGAAGCGGCTCGCCGCGGCGGCGATTGCTTCGGCGGCGCCGATGGGCGTAGTCTGATTGCATCATGCGCCTGCTCTTCTCTTTGCTGTGTGCGCCGCTTTTGCTTTCGGGGCAAATACCCGAGCGCGACAGCCGCAACACGAATATCCGCCACACGGACACGCACTACGCCATGCGCGATTACGACCGCGCCGCGTGGGAAGCGCGCGCGGCGTTTCTGCGCAAGCGGATTCTTTTCTCGGCGGGACTCCTGCCGGCGCCCGAGAAGACGCCGCTGAATCCGCGCTCCGGCGGCAAGACCGTCCACGCGGACTACTCCGTCGAAAACGTCTTGCTGGAAACGTATCCGGGCTATTACCTCGGCGGAAATCTTTACCGCCCGGCGGGAAAGACGGGGCCGTTTCCGGCGGTCGTATCGCCGCACGGGCACTGGCGTTACGGGCGTTTCGAGAACTCCGAAATCGGCTCGGTTCCGGCGCGCGCCGTCAACCTGGCCCGGCAGGGCTACGTCGTCTTCACCTACGACATGGTGGGCTGGAACGATACGATGCAACTGCCGCACGGGTTCGCCGGGCCGCGGGAGGAGTTGTGGCTGATCGGGACTCTGGGAGTGCAGCTTTGGAACAGCATCCGCGTCGTCGATTACCTGGAATCGTTGGCCGCAGTGGACGCAAGCCGCATCGCCGCCACCGGCGCCTCCGGCGGCGGAACACAGACGTTTCTGTTGGCGGCGGTCGACGAGCGCATCCGCTACGCCGCGCCGGTCAACATGGTGTCGTTCCTCATGCAGGGCGGCTCGCGTTGCGAGAACGCGCCGCTGCTGCGGATCGATACGCACAACGTGGAATTCGCGGCGTTGTTCGCGCCGAAGCCGATGATGCTGGTGGCGGCGACCGGAGATTGGACGGTAAACACCCCGCGGGAGGAATTTCCGGCGGTGCAGGCGATCTACCGTCTGTTCGACGCCGCGGCGAACGTCGAGTCGGAGCAGTTCGATTCGCCGCACAACTATCACCGGGACAGCCGCGAGGCCGTGTACCGCTTCTTCGGCAAGCACGTTCTGGCGGAAGCCGACGCTTCCCGCTTCCAGGAAAGCCCCGTGCGGCCCGACGGAGTGACGGCGCTGCTCAGCCTGTTCAACCGAACGCTGCCGGAGAACGCGGTCGGCCTCGATGCGTTCGTGCGGCAGAGAATCGCGGCCGCCGAGGCCGCTACCGCCGTCCTTTTCCCCGGCGGCAAGCAAGCGCTCGAGCGGGCGGAACGGGAGTTTCGCCGGCGCCTTGGGCAGGCGCTGGCGGTTGAAATCCCCGTAGAAAACGATCTGGTTTCAGCAACCGCGGCGGACGGCCTGCTGGCGATCGGCCGCAAGAGCGCCGGCGACCGCATTCCCGCAAAGCTGTGGAACGAAGGCGGCGGCGGGGCGCCGACTCTGGCGGTCTTTCCCGGCGGTCATGCCGAGGCGGAGAGTTCCGAGCTGGGTCGGGCGTTGCTCGCGGCGGGCGGGCCGCTGTTGGCGGTCAACGCGTTCCAGACCGGCGCGGCCGCTGCCCCGCGCGATATCGCCGGAGCGGGCGACGACGCCGAGAAATACTTCCGCGTCTTCAACCGCACCGACGACGCCAACCGCGTTCAGGACATTCTCACCGCCCTCGCCTTTTTGCGCAAGAAAACGGGCGCGGAAACCGTCAACGTAGTCGGCTCCGGCCGGGCCGGCTTGTGGGCCGTTTTGGCCGCGGCGCTGGACGAGGGGCCGCTGCGCATCGCCGCCGATCTCGACGGGTTCGACGCTGCCGACGACGCGGCGTATCTCGAAAGCCTCTTCATTCCGGGATTGCGGCGAGCCGGCGACTTCCGCGCGGCGGCCGTTCTGCTTTCCCGACAGCGGGCGTTCCTGCACAATGTCCACGACGCATTCCCGTCAAGCTGGTGCGAGGCGGCGTTCGCCGCCGCGGACAACGCCGACGGGCTCGCGCTGACGAGCGGCGCGGCCGAGCCGCGGCGGATCGTCGATTGGCTGCAAGGCCGTTGAAGCCCGCCTGTCGCGTCTGGAAGGGGTAGTTTTGACAGCCCTCTTCAGTCGCCCGCCGCTGGTCGAGTCCGCCGAGCACGGCGATCAAGGCGCCTGCTTGCCGCGCGGGCGCCTCCCGCGAATCGGGAGGTGTTTACAATTGAGATATGACGCCTGAGATCATCAGCATTCTGACGGTCGGTATTGCACTCGCCAGCCTGATCTTGAACGGCCAGCGTCAGATGCGGACCGAGTTCACTGATCTGCGCCGCGAAGTGAGCAGGTTGGATGCCCGCCTGTCGCGTCTGGAAGGGGTAGTTTCGACAGCCCTCTTCAACCGCCCGCCACTGGTCGAATCCGCCGAGCACGGCGACTGAGCCGCCCCCCGGCAGTCCGTGTTAGAAGTTCCCTTTCAGCGCGGCGGCGGATAGATCAGGGTCTCGCGCACGCTGAGAAACGCAACGTGCAGCGAGGCATCCTGAACTCCGCCGGGTGCGAAACTAGGACCCTATGCCTTACGACGAGGCCGGCAACTGCGGGCGCATCGCCAAGCTGTGCGCCAAAGGCGTGGATGTCTGGGGGCCGGAGCGCGTGTGCGTCGGCGCCGACGTCAACCTCGACCGGATCGAGCCCGGCGCTGAAATCCGCCAGGCGACGCTCGCCGGCAACTCACTGCGCATCGCGCGGGGAGCGCGGATCGGAACGTCCGGCCACGCGCTGGTCGAAGATTGCCAGATCGGGCGCGGCGCAACGCTGGGCGCGGGCAGTTACCAGGGCGCAACGCTGCTCGAGGGCGCGCGCATACGCGGATTTGCCGAATTGCGTCCGGGCACGCTGCTCGAAGAAGAGGTCGACGCGGCGCATTCGGTCGCTTTCAAGAACACGATCCTGACGGCCGGCTGCGTTGCGGGCTCGCTGATCAACTTCTGCGACATTTTCATGAGCGGCGGAACGTCGCGCGCCGACCACTCGGAAATCGGTTCCGGGGCGGTTCATTTCAATTTCGACCCGCGCGGCGACAAATGGGGCAGTCTGATCGGCGATGCGCGGGGGTTGCTGCTGCGCTCCGCCCCGGTGTTCGTCGGCGGGCAATGCGGGCTCGTCGGGCCGGTCCATATCGACTTCGGCACGGTGACGGCCGCGGGCTCCATCGTCCGCAAAGACGTAGGCGCGGACCTTGTCTACTTCAAAAACGTAGGCAACGCCGAGATACCCGGATTCGACCGCGAGGTCTATGCCGGACTGAAGCGCAAGTTCCTGGCCGCGGCGAAGCTGATCGGCAATCTGTGGGCCTTCGACCGCTGGTACGAAACCGTCCGCCTGCCGCACGCCGCCGAGCACGAGAAGCCGTTTTACGAGGCCGCCCGCGCGCAAGCCGCAGTGCACCGCAAGGAACGCATCGCGCGTCTGGGAAAGATCGTCGAAAAGCTTCCGCGGTCGATCGAGAAACTGGTTGCCGGCGGCGACGCCAAGCTCAAGGCGTGCCTGCCCGAACAGCGCATGCTGATCGACCGCTGGCCGGCTCTGGCGGAGTTGCTGTCGGCGAAACCGGATGCTCCGGAGCCTCCCAGGGCGTTCCTCGACGGCTACGGCGAGGCGCGGGCGGCGGGCCGGAGCCATGCAGAAGCGGCGCGGAATTGCCCGGCGGGCGCCGCCGAAACGGCCGCGTGGCTGCACGGCATCGCCGAACAGGCGCCACAAAAAACAGCAGCGATGCTTTTGTCGGGCGCAAAGCCTTGACAGCCCCCCTCTGCCGGGGTATAAAGAAATCGCCCTTCGGGGCGGAAACTTTCTCAAGGAGGTTAATCATAGAACCACCGATCGCGAATGGGCGGTCGCGCAGAAAGCCGAAGCGCAACGGAGATTCCCAAGCGATTCTTCGTTGACTGACGCCAAGCCGAAGTTTCCGCAATCGCGCGGGCCGGGGCGTAGAGCCTCTCAGGCGTCAGGAGCCGAAGCGCAGGCGCGGCCGCTCTTTCCTTTTCGCATATCGGCCTTTTCGCATATCGGCTTGACTGCGGCCGCGGCGGTCCGTCAGTCTGGGGAAACCGTGAACCGCCGCATCCCGCAATCCGTTTTCGCCGCCGCCGTCCTGCTCGCATCGTGCGGAGGCGCTCCTTCCACAACTGAAGACCGCCCCCCCAATGTCGTCCTGATCATGACCGACGATCAGGGTTGGGCGCAGCTCGGCGTCCATGGAGACGAGGTTCTGCGCACACCGCACCTCGATCGATTGGCCGGCGAGAGCGTGGAGATGACCCGCTTCTACGTGTCGCCGGTTTGCGCTCCCACGCGGGCGGCGCTGATGACCGGCCGCTACAACTACCGCACCGGCGTCGTCGACACCTATCTCGGGCGGGCGATGATGGATCCGGCCGAAATCACCATTGCCGAGATGTTGGGCGCGGCAGGCTACCGGACGGGCATCTTCGGCAAATGGCACCTCGGCGACAACTACCCGCAGCGCGCGGGCGACCAGGGCTTTCAGGAATCCGTGGTGCACAAGGGCGGCGGCATCGGGCAGCCGTCGGACCCGCCCGGCTCGGATTACTTCGACCCGATCCTGTTCCACAACGGCGCGCAGAAACAGTACGCGGGCTACTGCACCGACGTGTATTTCGAGGAGGCGATCCGCTGGATCGGCAGCGGCGGCGGGCAGCCGTTTTTCGCCTATATCCCGACCAATGCGCCGCACTCGCCGTATCTTGTGCCCGATTCCTACCGCGAGCCCTACGCCGCGCAGGGCTTGAGCGACAAGGATGCGCGCATCTACGGAATGATCGAGAACATCGACGACAACGTCGGCAAGCTGCTCGCCCACCTGGAGCGAACGGGGCAGGCCGAAAACACGATCTTCATTTTCATGACCGACAACGGTCCGACGACGCGGCGGCATCATGCCGGGCTGCGGGCGCAAAAGGGCAGCGTTTACGAAAACGGAATCCGCGCGCCGTTTTTCTTGCGCTGGCCCGCCCGCTTGACGCCGCGCCGGGTCGACAGCCTCGCGGCCCACATCGACATTGCGCCTACGCTGCTGGCCGCGGCAGGGGTTGACGCGCCCGAGGGCCTGCGTTTCGACGGCGCTGACATCATGCCGCAACTCGAGGGCAAGGCCGCAAGCGATCCGCAGCGCGCCTATTACGTGCAGGCCCACCGCGGCGACGAGCCGCAACTCTACCGGGCCTTCGCCGCGGTCACGCAGCGCTACAAGCTGACGCAGCCGTTGAGCTTTGCCTCGCCCCCGCCCGCGGACGCCGCAATGGAACTCTACGATTTGATCGCCGATCCGGGGGAGGAAACCAATCTCGCCGCCGAAAATCCCGAGATCGTCGCGCGCATGAAGGCCGGTTACGAAACCTGGTTTGCCGCTGTCGCCCCGCCGCGCGGCTACCGCGCCGTCAGATTTTCGATCGGCAGCGAGCAACAGCCGGCCGTCACGTTGACGCGGCAGGATTGGCGGATGAAGACTCCCGACGGCTGGGGCCGTAAGGCGAAGGTCGTCGGCGTCTGGGAAGTGAATTGCGAGTCCGCCGGGCCTTACGACGTCACGCTTACGTTCGCGGAACCGCCGGCGAAAGCGGGCCGCGCGGAGATCGCTTTCGGCGATTTCGATGCCGCTGAGCCGGTGGCGGCGGGCGCCGAGCAAGTCCGCTTCGCAGGCGTGAAGCTGACGCCGGGAGAGGGAACGTTCGAAGCTCGGCTGGTCGTCGACGGAGAGGCCCGCGGCGTTTGGTTCGTCGATATCGTCAAGCGGTGATTGCCGTCGTCAGGCCGCCTTGGCCCGCGTCAGGTGTTGATCGAGCCGCCGTCGACGGCGAGAGTCTGTCCCGTGACGAAATCGCTGTCGGACGAGGCGAGAAAGAGCAGCGCTCCGATCAGATCGGCGGGGTATCCGTGGCGCTTGAGCGCGCGGCTCGCCAAAACCTTTTCCTGCGCTTGCTCGACGTGAGCGCGGTTTTGCACGATGCTGTCGCTGAGAATCAGTCCCGGCGCCAGCGTGTTGACGCAAATGCCGTGCTCGCCGAGCTCGCGCGACAACGCCCGCGTAAGAGAAACGACCGCGCCCTTCGAGGCGACGTAGTGCAGCATCAGCGGCGGCTGCCCCTTGTACGCCGAACCGGAAGAGACATTGATAATCTTGCCCGAACCCTGGGCGATCATCCGCGGCGCCGCGTGCTTGGCCATCAGGAAGCTGCCGCGAACGTTGACGGCCATGACCCTGTCCCACAGGCCGACATCGATGTCCTGGAACCTGACCGGCGGGAGGGTGGAGTAAAGCGCCGCGTTGTTGACCAGGATATCGATCCGCCCGAAGCGGTCGACCGCGGCGGATATGAGCGAGCGGACCGAGCTTTCGTCGCTGACGTCGGCGGAATAATATTGCGCTTGGCCGCCGGACTGCCGAATCTCGCCGGCAAGCGCGACGCCGTCGGCGATGTCGGCGATGGCGACATGCGCCCCCTCGGCCGCCAGAGCGCGGCAATAAACCGCGCCGAGCCCCTTTGCGCCTCCGCTGACGATTGCCGTTTTTCGCTCCAGCCTGCCCATCTTCCAGGGTATCCGTTCGTCCGGTCAGCCCATGTTAGTGGATTCGGCCGGCGCGCAGGAATCCCGAGACTCCGGGCGGCGCCTGGGGGAAGATAGACAGCAAGGGTCATGCAACAGAAAAGCCACGAGATTCAAGTTTCCACGCGCGGCAAGGGCCTTTATGAAATTACCGCGCCGGTAGCCGGCTGGGTGTCCGCGTGCGGTCTTCGCGAGGGACTGCTGACGGTCTTCATCCGGCACACTTCCGCCTCGCTGACCATCCAGGAGAACGCCGACCCCGATGTCCGCCATGACCTCGAAGGATATTTCAGCCGCATCGCCCCGGAAGACGACCCGCACTACCGCCACACGCTCGAAGGCCCCGACGACATGCCGGCCCACGTGCGCGCGGCGCTGACGCAGACGCAGTTGACGATCCCCGTCGCCGGCGGCAGGCCCGTGCTCGGCGTCTGGCAGGGCATCTATATTTTCGAGCACCGGCGGGCCGCACACCGCCGCCGCGTCTTTCTGCATCTAATCGGGGAGTAGTTCTTGTTACAACATGACTATGCGCCTGTTTGCAGCCGCCTTCTGCTTGACCGCAACCATGTACGCTCAGCCCGCCAATCAAAAGCTTCACGCCCTGTTCGACGAGTATCACGAGGCCTACCTTCGCCAGAATCCGGAAGAAGCGACCTCTCTCGGCCGCAACGAGTACAACGACCGCTGGCGGGACTGGTCGCCGTCCGGACGCGACCGTTGGCTTGCCGCAATGCGCGGTTTTCTGTCGCGGCTCGAGGAGTTTCGGCCGGACGATCTGAACGAGCAAGACCGCATCGGCCTGCAACTGCTCGAAGGTCAACTGCAGCGCGATATCGCCGGCCTGCCTTACGCAACCTACCTGACCCGCGTGAACCAATTGTTCGGAATGCACACGCTCGTTTATCTGACGGTCAGAGAAATGCCCGCGCGGACTGCGGCGGACTACGAGAACATTCTGGCGCGCCTGCGGGCGGTTCCCGCTTATGTCGAGCAGAATATCGGCGTGTTGCAGGAGGGCATGCGCGAGGGGATCGTCCAGCCGGCGCTCGTCGTCGACCGCATCGTGAAGCAACTGCGGGCGCAGGCCGGACAGCCGCCCGGCGAATCGAGCCTGCTCGCCGCCTTCCGCCAATTTCCCGAGACGATCGGCGCCGCGGACCGCCGCCGGCTCGGCAATGAGGCCGCACGCATCTATGCGCAGGAATTTCTGCCTGCCTGGAGAAAGCTGCAAGAGTTCCTCGCCGCGGAGTATGCTCCGCAAGCGCGCGCCGAAATCGCCGCTTCCGCGCTGCCCGGCGGGGAGGGCAGCTACAAGTTTTTCATCGAATACCACACGACTACCGACCTGACCGCCGGTCAAATCCACGAGATCGGCAAGCGCGAGGTCGAGCGCATCGAAAAGGAAATGGCCGCGATCGCCCGCGAGACCGGATTCGAAGGCACGGTTGCGGAGTTCGAGGAGAGCTTGCGCTCCTCGCCCGAGCACATGTTCGCAAGCAAGGAAGAGATGCTGGTCTACCACCGGGATCTCGCCATGCGCGTTCAGCCCGAGCTGCCCCGGCTGTTCCGCAAGCTGCCGCGCATGCCGGTAGGCATCCGGCCGATACCCGCCGACCGCGAAGCCGAGTCGGCGTCGAACTACAACAGCCCCGCCGCCGACGGCTCCAGACCGGGATGGTTCAACTTGAAGACCTACCGGCCGGAGACGGAGCCGAAATACGACAAAGCGGCGCTGGTGCTGCACGAAACCAACCCGGGCCACCACTTGCAGATCGCCCTTCAGCTTGAACTCGACGCCTTGCCCGAGTTCCGCAAAATCTACCATTCGACCGCCTACGCCGAAGGTTGGGCGCTGTACGCGGAATCGCTGGGCGGCGAGCTCGGCGTCTACGACGATCCGTACAGCCGGTTCGGCGCGCTCGACAGCGAGCGGTTCCGCGCGCGGCGGCTGGTCGTCGACACCGGCATCCATGCCTTCGGCTGGACCCGCGAGCAAGCGATCGAGTATTTGGGCGATGTCAGCGAAGTGGAGCGCTACATCGCCTGGCCGGGCCAGGCATTGGCCTACAAGATGGGGCAGCTCAAGATACTCGAACTGAAAGCGAAAGCCCGCGAACGGCTCGGCGGCAGGTTCGACGTCCGCGAGTTCCACGACGCCGTTTTGCGCAACGGAGCGCTGCCCCTCGACTTGCTGGAAGCGCAGGTCGAACGCTACATCGACAGCGCGTCGCGGCGCTGAGCGGGCGCGGCTTTCGGTTTCCCCCGGCTCGGTTATCATGGATGCTTCGGGTCGAAGCGATATGGACGAACTGAAATCTCTGATTCGCGAGGTGCCGGACTTCCCCAAGCCGGGCATCTTGTTCTACGACATCACCACCGCTCTGAAAAACGCGCGAGGACTCAAGCTCATCACGAATTCGCTGGCCGAGCAAGCGGACGGACGGCATGTCGACGTGGTCGCAGGGATCGAATCCCGCGGCTTTCTGTTCGGCCCGCCGCTGGCGTCCGAGCTCGGCGTGGGGTTCGTGCCGGTGCGCAAGTCCGGCAAGCTCCCGGCGGAGACGACCCAGGTCAGCTACGATCTCGAGTACGGCAGCGATACGCTCGAGATTCATACCGACGCCGTGCAACCCGGACAGCGGGTGCTCATCGTGGACGACTTGCTGGCGACCGGGGGAACCGCCGCCGCCTGCGTCCGATTGATCGAAGACCTGGGCGGGACCGTCGCCGGGCTGTCTTTCGTGATCGAGCTCGGTTTCTTGCACGGCCGCAGCAAACTGATGAGCTACGATGTCGCTGCGTTGTTGAACTACGACTCGTAGGCGGAAACCTTGGCGGACCCTCATGCCGACGGTCATCCGACAGGCCCCGGCTAAAATCAACTTGGGTCTGCGCATACTGGGCAGGCGCCCCGACGGCTATCACGAATTGCGCACGGTCTTGCAGACGATTTCGCTCGCCGACCGGGTGGAAGTCTCCTGCGAACCGGCCGCCGCAACCCGCATCGAATTGCGCTGCAACCGTTCCGACCTGCAGAACGACGACAATCTCGCCGCCCGCGCGGCGCGGGCTTTGTTGGAGCGTCTGGGCCTGACCGCCCGCGTCGGCATCCGGCTGCAGAAAAATATCCCGGCAGGCGCCGGCTTGGGCGGCGGGTCGAGCGACGCGGCGGCCGTGCTGATGGCGCTCGGCGGGCAACTCCCCACTCCCCCGGACGACACAACCCTCTATGAGACGGCGTCCGAGTTGGGCAGCGACGTCCCGTTTTTCCTTGTCGGCGGCACGGCGCTCGGAATCGGCCGGGGAGAAGAGATCTACCCGCTCGAAGACCAACCGGCCCATCCGCTCGTCGTTGCCGCTCCCGGCATCGCGATCTCGACCCGGTGGGCCTACCGGCAGTTCGCGCGGCAAGCCGCCCGAAAATTGACAGCCGAAGCGCAACGCCGTACCATAGAGGGTTTCTGTTCAGCGATTCGCGCATCCGATGCCCGGGGCGTCATGAACCTCGCAGGGGCAATCGCCAACGACTTCGAGCAGGTTGTCTTCCATCAGTTCCCGCAACTTGAAACCATCAAGCGAAAACTGCTTGCCGCCGGGGCGCGATTGGCGCTGCTGTCCGGCAGCGGTTCGGCGTTATTCGCGGTTTTCGAGTCCGGGCGGGAAGCGGACGCCGCCGCTCGATCGTTCGCGGCCGAGGGCCTCGACGCCGTAGCGTGCCGGTTCCTGCCGCGCGCCCAATACCGCGCCCAATACCGCGCCCGACAAGCGCCGATTTCGTGAAGACTGAACAAGGAGTTCCGCACAGTGGCTGATCGTAGTCGTCTGACCGTCTTTAGCGGCTCCGCCAATCCGGCGTTGACCGCGAGCATCTGCAATTGCCTGCAGGTCGAGCAGGGCAAGCATCTGCTGCAAACGTTTTCCGACGGCGAGATCTATCTGCAGATCAAGGAAAACGTCCGCGGCCGGGACGTTTTCGTCGTCCAACCCACCTGCACGCCCGTGGATACGCACCTGATGGAGCTGCTGCTCATGCTGGACGCCCTGCGCCGAGCCTCGGCCAAACGCATCACGGCGGTGCTGCCTTACTACGGATATTCGCGGCAAGACCGCAAAGACAAGCCGCGCGTCCCGATTTCGGCGAAGCTGGTTGCGGATCTGCTGGTGACTGCCGGCGCGGACCGGGTCTTGACGCTCGACCTGCACGCGGCGCAGATCCAGGGTTTCTTCGACATCCCGGTGGATCACCTTTACGCACGCCCGGTTATGGTGGAGTATCTGTCGCGTCTCAGCCTGCCGCATCTGACGGTGGTTTCGCCCGACGCCGGAGGCGTCCAGCGCGCCCGCTCGCTTGCGGCGCGTCTCAAGGCGCCGCTGGCGATCATCGACAAGCGCCGCCAGAAAGCGAACGTCGCCGACGTCATGCACGTCATCGGTCGGGTCAAAGGCCGCACATGCCTGATCGTGGATGACTTGGTGGATACCGCTGGAACGCTGGTGAAGGGCGTCGAGGCGCTGCTCGAAAAAGGGGCGGCGGCGGTTTACGCCAGTTGCACGCATGCCGTGCTTTCCGGCTCCGCAGTCGCTAGAATTAAAGAATCGGGGCTGACCGAACTCGTGGTTACCGACTCGATTCCACTCTCGGAGCAGTCCGGGGAATGCGGGAAGATCCGCCAGTTGAGCGTAGCTCCGCTGCTGGCGAAAGCGATCGAGTCGATTTACGACGAGACCTCCATCAGCGCATTGTTTGAATAGAAGTTTCAGGGGCGCTCCGATTCCGGGGGGCGGCGCGCCCGGCAAGAGAAGGCGGTTGAGATGCAACAACAAGTCGATTTCGAAGTTTCGGAGCGCAGTGCGCGCGGCAAGAACGCAGCGCGGCGCCTGCGCTCTGCGGGGCGCACGCCCGGCGTCGTCTACGGTTTGGGCAAAGAGCCGCACGCAGTCGCCATCGATACGAAGCGCATGACCCGGCTTTTGCAAGACTCCGCCGGCCGAAACAAGATTCTGAATCTGCAGAGCGGCGGCGGCAACGAGCCTGCGATGGCCGTCGACTACCAGGTCGACCCCGTGAAGAACACGCTGCTGCATGTCGATCTGCTGCGGATCGATCTGCAAAAACCCGTCAAGGCGGCGGTCCCCGTCGTCTCTGTGGGCGTGGCCTTCGGCGTCAAGAATCAGGGCGGCTTCGAAGAGATGGTCAACCGCGAAATCATGATCGAGTGCCTGCCGCTCGACATCCCCGAGAAAATCGAGGTGGACATCGCCCATCTGCACGTCGGCCAGGCAATTCGCGCCGGCGATATCCCGACCGGCGGCAAGTACGCGCTGGCCGACGCCGAAGACAAGTTGATGCTGCACATTCTGGCCGCAAAGACAAGCGCCCCCGCGTCCGACGCAGCGGAAAGCGAGGAGCAGGAAGCGGCTGCCGCGGACGACGAGAAAACAAAGGCCGCGAAAGGTGGGCAATAGTCCCCGAGCCGGCTTGCACAGCCGGAGACGCCCATGTTTTGGCGGTCCAAGACAAAGACCGACGCGCAATTTCTTGTTGTCGGTCTGGGGAATCCGGGCGAGGAATATCGACAAACGCCCCACAATCTGGGATATATGACAATCGATCGCCTGGCGAAGGACGAAGGCATTCGGGTGACCCGCCCCGAAGAGAATGCCCTCGTCGGACTCGGCTCGGTCGGCGGCAAATCCGTCGTTCTGGCCAAACCGCTCTCGTTCATGAACTTGAGCGGCGGACCGGTCAAGGGACTGTTGCGGCGTTACGACCTGACGCTCGACCGACTCCTGATCGTCTACGATGATCTGGACCTGCCGTGGAAGACCTTGCGGATCAAGCTCAAAGGGTCTTCCGCGGGGCATAACGGCATGAAATCCATCATCGGCTCGCTGGGGTCGCTGCAGTTCGCGCGCTTGCGCATCGGCATCCGCCCCGAGCGCCGCCTCGCCGGCGGAGCCGATTATATCTTGCGCCCGTTCCGTCGAGAGCAACTCGACGAGGCGGATGCGATCGTCAACCAAGCGGCGGGCTTCGTTCGCCGGTTACTTGCCGAGGGCGCCGAAAAGGCCATGGCGGAGTGCAACCGCCGCGCCCGCGGGCAACGCATAGAGGAACAATGAGAGTTTACGAATTGGTGTTTATCGTCAAGCCCGATCTTCCCGAGGAAGAGACCCGGGCCGCGGTCGAGCAAGTCAAAACGGCGCTGACCGACGGCGGCGCCGCAATCGACAAGACGGAGGAATGGGGCAAGCGCCGCTTGGCCTACCACGTCCGCGGCTTCGCCGACGGGCATTACGTTTTCATGCAGTATTCGGCAGAAGACAAGTCTTTGCTGCCACGCGAAATCGAGCGCCGCTTGCGGGTCTCCGACAGCGTCATCAAATTCATGACCGTGCGCATAGACAAAGACCTGCAGCGGCTCGAAAAACTGAGAAAGAAGAGAGAGAAAAGAGCGGCCAAAGCCCCGCAGAGCCCGCCGCGTCCCGATGCCCCGCGCCCGGCCGCCGCGGCAGCCCCGAGCGCGCCCGTTCCGGCGCCGCCGGGCAGAGCGCCCGACCGCCCGGCAGCGTCGTAAGCAAGGATCGAGGAGCGGAAATCAGGAGAAACGAAATGGCTGAAAATCAATCCACCCCAGCGCCGGCCCCCGAAAAATCGCCGGCAAGCGCGGTCCCAAGCGGGGAGCGGCCCGCTGCCGATGCGCCCCGTGCGGAGCGCGCATCCGGCGAAAGCTCCGGCGGCGGCGCCCGCGCAACGAAGCCCGGCGGCGACCGCCGTCCGCGGCAAGGAAGCTCCGGCGGAAAACGGTTCTTCCGGCGGCGCAAGGTCGACTTCTTCAGCGTCAACAAAATCGACGACATCAATTACAAGGACGTCGACAAGCTGAAGCAATTTCTGGGCGACCGCGGCAAGATCCTGCCCCGCCGCCACACGGGCTTGAGCTCGCATCATCAGCGTCAGTTGCGGCAAGCGATCAAACGCGCGCGCAATATCGCCCTGCTGCCTTTCGCCGGCGAGATCAAGAAGAGCAAGTGAAGGAGGCCGCGATGCTCGAAGTCATTCTCAAGAAAGACATCTACAAGCTGGGCGACCGCGGCCAGGTGGTCAAGGTCGCCGACGGCTACGCACGGAACTTTCTCTACCCGCAGAAGCTGGCCATTCCGGCTGCCAAGGGCAGCCTCAAGCAGCTCGAAGAGATGCGGGCGGCGGCCTATCGCGAGACGGTGCGCCTGCGCGGCGACGCCGAAAAGCAGGTTGCGGCGCTCGCGGGCGTGGTGGTGCGCGTGGTTGCCCGCGCCGGCCAGAACGACCAGCTCTTCGGCTCGGTCACGAACCGTCAAATCGCCGCCGCGCTCGCCGAGCAGGGAATCGAAATCGACCGCCACCGGATCGACATGAAAACCCCCTTGCGCGTCATTGGCGATTACGAGGTCGCCGTTCGCTTCTACAAGGACGTGGAGACGACGATCAAAGTCGAGGTCCGCGCCGAAGGCCGCGAAGACGAACCGTTGACGCCCGCTGAAGAAGAGACCGCGCAAGAGACCGAGCAAGAGCCGGCCGGCGGCGCGGAGCAAGCCGCAGCCCCACAGGCCGCCGCAGGCGGCGGCGCAGCCGCGGAGGGCTAGGCGTGCGCGGCGGCTTCTTCGACCTGTCCGGCCAGACGGCCGTGGTCACCGGCGCCGCGCGGGGCATCGGGGCCGGCATCGCCCGCCGGTTGGCGCGGGCCGGGGCGCAAGCAATCGCCGCGGACCGCAACCTTTCCGGCGCGGAATCGACCGCCGAAGAGTTGCGTTCCCAAGGCTTGCAGGCCGAGGCGGTCGAACTCGACGTCGCCGACGGCTCGGCCGTGGCGGGCGTGTTCGCAAGCTTGATCGCGTCGCACGGGCGAATCCACGTCCTCGTCAATTGCGCCGGCATCGCCGGAAAAGCAGCCCCCATCCAGGAACAGAGCGACGCGGACTGGCATTCCGTCATCGACATCAACCTCAACGGCGTCTTCTACTGCTGCCGCGCCGTAACCGCGCACATGATCGCCGGCAACTACGGGCGGATCGTCAACATCGCCTCGCTGGCCGGCAAGGAAGGCAACCCCAACATGACGGCCTATTCGGCGTCCAAGTCCGGGGTCATCGCGCTCTCGAAATCGCTGGGAAAAGAAACCGCCGGCTACAACATCTGCGTCAACGCAATCAGTCCGACGGTGATCCGTACGCCGATCCTCGACCAGCTCACCCCGGAGCAGGTCCGGTACATGACCTCCAAGATACCCAGAGGCCGCACGGGCACGATCGAAGAAGTCGCCGCGGTCGCGCATTTTCTCGCCAGCCCCGACTGCTCTTTCGTAACGGGCCAGTGCTACGATGTCAGCGGCGGGCGAGCCACGTATTGACCGATTCGCCGTGAGAGTGAGAAGGCTTCTTTTCATCCTGCTGGCAACGCTGGCGCCCGCGCCGCTCACTGCCGCCGTGACCATCGAAAAAACCGCATACCGAGGTTGGCCGAACTGCTACCGCATCGCCAACGGCGAGGTCGAGTTGATTGTAACCGCCGACGTCGGCCCGCGGATCATCCGTTACGGCTTCGTCGGCGGCCGCAACATGTTCGTCGAGCTCGAGGAAGACCTCGGCAAGACCGGCGGCGAGCAGTGGCGCCTGTTCGGCGGGAGCAGGCTCTGGGTCGGCCCCGAAGACCCGGTCTACAGCTACGGCGCCGACAACGAGCCGGTGGATATCCGCATCGCGGGGAACGTGCTGACGGCGCGCGCCCCCGTCGAGCATACCGGAGTTCAAAAGCAGATCGAGGTCGAGCTGGCGGAAACGGGCAGCGAAGTTCAAGTGCGCCACCGCCTCGCGAACAAGACGATCTGGCCCCTGCGCATCGCCCCTTGGGTGCTCTCGATGATGGCGCCGGGCGGGGTCGCGGTGACTACGCTGCCGCCGCGCGGCACGCATCCCGAAGTCCTGCCGCCGACCAACCCGCTGATCGTTTTCGCCTTCACCGACATGAGCGATCCGCGCTGGAGTTGGCTTGAAAAATACATCGTGCTGCGGCAGGACCCGGACAACCCCGATCCCGAAAAGATCGGCCTGTTCAACCCCGAGACGCGGGGGGCCTACCTGCTCGACGGCAACCTGTTCGTCAAGAAATATCGGGCGCAGGCCGGCCTGGAGTACCCCGACATGGGCGCGTCGTACGAGACCTTCACGAACGAACGGTTCCTGGAGCTCGAGACGCTCGGGCCGCTGCGCACGCTGCAGCCCGGCGAGTTCGCCGACCATCTCGAGGTCTGGTCGCTGCGCAAGGGCATTGCCGTCAGCGAATGGAGCGACGCCGAAATCGACCGCGTCCTCGGCCCGCATTTGCAGTAGTGATCTGTTTCGTCGAGGGGAAACTGGCGGCGCAAGAGCGCCTGGGCATTCTGCCCGCGGCGTTCAATCCTCCCACTGTCGCTCACGTCGCCTTGGCCGACGCCGCGCAGGAACGGTTTGCGCTGGAGCAGGTGGCCTTCGTGCTGCCGCGAACCCTGCCCCACAAGACGCTCGACCGCTGCGGTTTCGAGCGGCGCCTCGAATGGATCAGGCTGCTGGCCGAAGGCGACGGCGCCCGGCTCGCCGCCGTCTCCGAACGCGGTCTGATCGGCGAGATCGTGCAGGAATTCCGCGGGCAGGTCCGCCAATCCGTCGCAATATACGTCATCGGCGGCCGCGATGCAGCCGAGCGTTTCGTCTCCTGGGACTACGGCGGCGCGCCCTCGTTCGACGAGCAGTTGCGGCATTTTCAGCTTCTGGTCGGCTCGCGCGAAGGAAGCTACGCGCCGGCGCCGCGCCATGCCGGGCGGATTCATCCTTTCGCCATTGCGCCGGACTACGACGCCGTATCGGCAACCGCCGTGCGCGAGCGGCGCGAGTGGGGCGCCGTGCCGGCCGCCATCCGCGATTCCGTGCGCAAAGCGCTCGCGGGAGAAGCGGCGTGACAACCGCCCTGGTTCGCTACGAGCCTCCGCTCGGCGAGACTCTCTTCGCGCGCCGCGGCCTGCTGCTCGATCTGCGCCGCAAGCTGCGCGCTCTCGAAGACGAGTACAACGCCGAAGCCGCCGCGCTGCGGCAGTTCGAGCGCCGCTACAAGCCGGCCGTCGGCGCACGCTACGACGAGCTGGAACGGCTCCGCGGCAAGATCGACCGCGCCTGGGACGCGCTGCGCAGCGCACAAGCCCCGCAGCCGGAGAAAACTCCGCCCGAAGAAACGGAAGCGGAAATCTTTCAACCCGGCGACGAGTTGCGCCGTCTGTTCCGCGCCCTCGCGCGCCGCGTTCACCCCGACCTGGCCGTCGACGGCGAAGACCGCGGGCGGCGCCACGAGTTCATGGCCGAAGCCACGCTGGCCTACCGCGCGAACGATGCGCGGCGGCTGCAATGGCTGCTCGAGCACTGGCAAGCGCAGAGCAGCCCGACCTGCGGCGCCGACCCCCATGCGCTGCTCGCCGGCGTCGACCGGCAAATCGCCTGGACGCGCTATCGCATCCGCGAAATGCACGCCGCAATCGGCGAGTTGCATGCTTCGTCCCTGGCCGAAATCAAGCGCCAGGCGGAAACGGCCCGCGGCATGGGCCGCAACCTGATCCTCGAGTTGCGCAGGCGGGTCAGCGGCGAGCTCGAAACCGCGCGCCGCGAGCTCGAGCGCGTGCTCGAAGCGATCGCCGATCTCGACCCCGAGCTCATGCGCGCGGTGAAGGCCGCAGCCGGTCTTGAGCGCTAGCCCGGCGCTTTGCTCTCCGCCGCTCCGGGCTATTCCTTTCGGGATGGCCGAACCGGCAGCGGGGGCGAAGAGATCTACAACCACGACAGCGGCCCGCGGGAGTTCCACAACCTGACGGCGGACGCGCGCCGCGGCGCCGTCGTCAGACGCGCGCCGCGTAGGCTTCGTCGAGCAGTTCCACCACGTGCATCACGGGCTGCCGCTTGGAGAACTTGCGGGCGCCGGCCTGGAGTTGCAGCATACAGCCGGGATTGGCCGTAACGATGGTGTCCGCGCCGGTGGACTCGACCATGCGCATCTTGTCTTCAAGCAGGGACATCGAAATGTCGGTATGCTCGACGTTGTAGACGCCGGCCGACCCACAGCAAATCTCGGTCAGAGGAAGCTCGCGGAAGACGACGCCGGGAATGGCGCCGATGATCCGCCGCGGCTGCGCGCGGATTTTCTGGCCGTGCAGCAGGTGACAGGAGTCCTGATAGGTGACGGTGCGGCGCACTTCGCCGAAGTCGCGGTTCAATTCGACGGACGCCAGAAATTCGCTGACGTCTTGCACCTTGGCGGAAAACTCCGCGGCGCGCCGGCGCCATGCCGAGCCGGGCTCAAACAGGTCGGGGTATTCCTTGAGCACGGAGCCGCAGCCGGCGGTGTTGGTGATAATCGCGTCGTAGCCGCCATTTTCCAGGGCGGCGATGTTTTGCCGCGCCTGCTCGCGGCCCAAGCCGCGCAGCCCGGCGTGAACGTGCAGCGCGCCGCAGCAACCCTGTTCGCCGGGAATCGCGACCTCGCAGCCGTTCTTTTGCAGCACCCGCACCGTCGCCTCGTTCAAGCGGCTGAAAAAGACGTTTTGCATGCACCCGGCCAGGAAGGCTACGCGATGCCTGGTTTCGCCCTCGGCGGGAAAGGTTTCGCCGATGCGGTTGAAGAAAAACGGCGCCTGCGCCTCGGGCGCGAGCTGCTCCAACTCGCCGAGCCGCCCGATCCCGTCGAAAAAACCCGTCTCGCGCATCATTCGCTGCAAGCCGCTCCTGCGGTAGAAGAGCAGCTTGTATCCGCCGGCGGCGAGCAGAAAACGGCTGCGCAATATCTTGGCGAACGCCAGCCAGCGGATGAAGCGGGACGCAAGCGGGCGTGGCGCCTCGCGCTCGATCTGCGCCAGCGCTCCCTCGATCAACCGCCCGTATTGCACCCCGGAAGGGCACGCCGTCTCGCAGGCGCGGCAAGCCAGACAAAGCCCCATGTGCTCGACGTAGTCGTCGTTGACGGGCATCTTGCCCGCGGCGACCTGCGCCATCTGATAGATGCGGCCGCGCGGGGAGTCCATCTCGACGCCGAGCTCGCGGTACGTGGGGCAGGCGTTGAGGCACAGCCCGCAGTGCACGCACTTCTTCAGATCTGCGGGCTGCGGCTTGTCGAGAACGGGCAGGGTCACGGGAAGCGGGGTATGCGCATGCTACGCCAGGATGTCTTCATGCACCACTCCGGCAACGTCCGTCAGGCGGAAGTCGCGGCCGGAATCGCGGTAGGTCAGTTTCTCGTGGTCCATGCCGAGGATGTGCAGCACCGTGGCGTGGAAGTCGTGGATGTGCATGCGGTTGCGCTCGGCGTGGTAGCCGATCGCGTCGGTGGCGCCGTAGCGGAATCCCTTTTTGACGCCCGCGCCGGCCATCCACAGCGTGTAGCCGTAGGGGTTGTGGTCGCGTCCGTCGCCGCCCTGGCTGACCGGCGTGCGGCCGAACTCGCCGGACCATATCACCAGCGTATCGTCGAGCATGCCGCGCGACTTGAGGTCTTTCAGCAGTCCCGCGATCGGCTTGTCCACCTCGGCGGCGTTCGCGGCGTGCTTGTTGTAAAGCTCCGCGTGCTGATCCCATTTGTAGGAATGGGTGCATTGCACGAAGCGCACCCCGCGCTCGCTCAGCCGGCGCGCCAGCAGGCATTGCCAGCCGAAGTCCGCCGTGGTCGGCTCGCCCAGGCCGTAGAGCTTTTGGGTCGCCGGCGATTCCTTCTCGACCTCGAACGCCTCGGGAGCCTGCATCTGCATGCGAAAAGCCAACTCGAACGACTGAATGCGCGCTTCGAGCCGCGGGTCGCGCCTGCGCATTTCGGCATGACGCCGATTGAGGTTCTGCAGCATGTCGAGCTCGTAGCGCTGGCGTTCTTTGGAGAGGCCCTTGTTCATCAGGTACTCGATCGGCTCGCCCTGGATATCGTCCACTTTCAGACCGGCGTGGCCGATGGGCGTCCCCTGGAACGATCCGGGCAGAAAAGCCGACGACCAATTCTTCGACCCGCCGTGCGACAGGGCCGGCTTGATGGTGATGTAACCGGGCAAGTCCTGGTTCTCGGTACCCAGGCCGTAGACGGTCCACGAACCCATGCTCGGCCGCGTGAACGTGCTGCTGCCGGTAAAAGTTTGCAGCAGCGCCGCCCCGTGATCGACGCCCTCGCCGACCATCGAGTGAACGAAGCACATGTCGTCCACGCAAGTACGGACATGAGGGAACAAGTCGCTGACCGCAATGCCGCTTTCGCCGCCGGGGCGGAACTTCCACAGCGGACGCATCAACGGCCCCGCTTCGTTTTCGTCGTCGAAGGCCAACGGGCGCTCGATGGGCAGCGGCTCGCCGTCATGCTTTTCGAGGTAGGGTTTGTGCTCGAAGGTATCGACCGACGACGGCCCGCCGTGCATGAACAGGAAAATGACCTTTTTGGCGCGCGGAGCGAAATGCGGGGGGCGGACGGCGAGCGGGTTCGCCGGGTCGAACGCGACGTCCTTCGCCGCCGCCCGATTGCCCTCGAACAGGCCGCCCAAGCCCAGCAGTCCGAAACCGCAGGCCGCGTCGCGCAACATGCCGCGGCGCGTGATCGGCTTGACGGCGTTCATGTGGTCGATCGTCTTTCGGTAATTCATTTTGTCGCTTCCGCAGCCCCCTTGCCGGCTCAGTCTAATCGACGTAGATGTACGCATTCGAGGCCAGCAAGATGCGGCAGAAGCTCTCCCAGGCGTCGAGCTCCGAGACGCCATCGAACTTTTTGCGGACATCGGCCACGTAAGTCAGCCCGCTGTCGATCTCCTCCGCCGAGGGCATCCGCGTCAATGTGCGAATCAGCGCGTGCTTCATGCGCTCGGCGTCGGACCACTCTTTTTCGTCAACCAGGTCTTCCGCCAAGTCGCGCGCGCGGTCGGTCACGAACCCGCTGTTCATCATGAAAAGCGCCTGCGGGGCCACGTTGGTGTTCGCACGCTTGCCCAGCGAGGTCACGGCGTCGCCGAAGTCGAAAAGATTGAGCAGAGCCGGCAGATTGGCGCGCCGCAGCGGCAGATAAACCATGCGGCGCAGCGAAGAGGCCGGATCGATGCTCAGCCGGTCGTTCGAGTTCTCGCGGTCGGTGCCGAAACCCGACTGCATCGTGCCGCCCATTGCGTAGTCGATCTTGCCGGCGGCGGCGAGCATCCCGTCGCGGATTTCCTCGACGTCCAGCCTGCGCCGATTGAAATGCGACAGCCACAGGTTCGCCGGGTCTTTGCGCACGCTTTCCTCGTCCGCCGCACTGCTCATGCGGTAGGCGCTCGAAAGCATGATGAGCTTGTGCATCTGCTTGACGGACCATCCGTTGGCGACGAACTCGGCCGCCAGATAATCGAGCAACTCGGGATGCGTGGGCTTGCCGCCCAGCTTGCCGAAATTGTTGGGCGTGCGCACGAGGCCTTCGACAAAATGCTTCTGCCAGATGCGGTTGACCATCACCCGCGCGGTCAGCGGGTTCTCCGCGGAGGCGATCCAGTCGGCAAGCTCCAGGCGGCCGCTGCCGTTCTTCGCGGGCGTTTGCTCGAAGCCCGCCAGGATAGCCGGGAAAACCTTGGGGGCGTCGGCGCCCGCGGAATTGTAATCGCCGCGCACGAACACTTTTTGCTCGACGACTTCGCCCTCTTCGACCGCGTCGGCCATGGGCGGCTCCGGCTTGGCGGCGGCCTTCAGCCTCTTCAGGTCTTTCTGCAAGGCGGCGATGAGTTCCTGCGTTTCGGGCTTGAGGATCGCCTTCCGTTCTTCTTCGTCGAACTGAAACGGCGACTGCCGCGCTTGGTACACGTCGTAGAAGAAACGATCATTGCCCGGCTGGAAGCGCGGCTTGGGCGGCGGCGGCATCGAGCCGTCTTTGAGCAACTCGATAGCGTCCTCGCGCCAGCGGCGGATGGTGTGATGCCACTCCTTGAGCGTTTTCTCGAAACGCTCTTGATAGCGGGCTGCGACTGCTTCGCGCTTCTGCATCGAGGCTTCGCGCCACTCGGCAAGCTGCGCGCGCGGCGCCGGGGTCGGCTTGAGGTAGGCGGCCCACGTTTCGAGCAGTCCCGGCCGCAAGCCGTGTTTTTCCGCGGCGGCCCTCAACTCGGCGCCGTCTTCGTAAACTTCGCGGGCGGCCGTCATGTAAGCGGCGACTTGCGGGGCCAGCGAGTCCACATAGAACTCGATTTCGATATCGGCCGCATTGTCGAGCTCGATCTGCTTGTTGCGGATTTCGGTCTGCTCGGCTTCGTAGGCTTCGTATTCGGCCTGCGGCACGAGCGGCCTGTGCAGCAGCTTGGAAACATGCGCCGACGGGTCGCGAAAGCTGCGGGTCGAAGCGAAGATGCCGGCCAGGGAATAGTAGTCCCGGGTCAGGATCGGGTCAAACTTGTGGTCGTGGCAACGCGCGCAGGCAACGGTCAGGCCGAGCATCGCTTTCGAGACGACTTCGATCTGCTCGTCATAGACGTCGTAGAGCATCCGTTTCTTGTCCTGCTGCGCGACCGCCTTGGGGCCAAGCGCCAGAAACCCGGTGGCCACGATGCCGCGGGTGTTGATCGCTCCGCCGTCCTCGGCCGGCAGCAGGTCGCCGGCGATCTGCTCGCGAACGAATCGGTCGTAGGGCATGTCGGCGTTGAACGCCTCGATCACGTAGTCGCGGTAACGCCAGGCGTAAGGGTAGCGGTGGTCTTCGTCGTTGCCGGTCGAATCGGCATAGCGCGCGACGTCCAGCCAATGACGGCCCCAGCGCTCGCCGTAGCGCGGCGACGCCAACAACCGGTCGACGACCTTCTCGAAAGCGTCGGGCGCGTCGTCGGCCAAGAAGTCTTCGAGCTCTTGCGCGGTCGGCGGCAGGCCGGTCAAGTCGAACGCGGCGCGGCGCAGCAGGACGGCCTTGCCGGCGGGCGGGGCCGGACCGAGTCCCTTTTCTTCGAGTTTGCTCAGAATAAAGAGATCGACGGGGTTGGAAACCCAGTCCGCGCGGGCGACTTGGGGATCGTCCGGGCGGGAAACCGGCTGGAACGCCCAATAGTTCCGCTGCTCCGCTGTGAAGACGCCCTGTTGACCGGCCGGGATCATCTTTTCCTTCCGCTCGGCTCCCGGCCAAGGAGCGCCCATGCGAATCCAGTTCTCGAAAATTTCCAATTCGTGCTGGGGAAGCTTTCCGTCCGGCGGCATCTTCTTGGCGGCGGCGTAGCCGACGATCGCCAGCAGGCGGCTGTCCTCGGGCCGGTCGAGCGAGATGAGCGCCGCTTCGTCGCGCGCCTTGAGGAACCCTTCGACCGAAGAGAAGTCGATCCCGCCGCTCTTGAGTTGGGCGTTGTGGCACATTTGGCATTTGGCCGCCAGCAGCGGCCGAACCTGCTTTTCGAAGTACTCCAGACCCTCGGCGCCGTTCGCCGCGGCGCCCGCCGCGGCGAAAGCGAGCAGCGAAACCCAAGCCATGCTCCGCCGGGCGGCGGATGCAATCCTCCCTAACGAACTCATTCATCTCTATGATAGCGCCCGGCCGCCGCGCGGCCAGGCCAGCGCATAGTGGATAGTGGATGGCGAATAGTAAAGAGACGCGGGGCGCCTATCGCGACTTCCCCTATCGTCTTCCCTGTTTCAACAATCAAGGCCGGCGCGACAAGCTCATGAGCGCCTATGTCGTCGAATGAGACGAGGCCGCTGCGCGGCCCGCTCACGCCGAGCCCGGCCGCGGGCCGTTGAAATACGCGCGGATGTTTTCCGCCTGCGCCTTGTTGACCACCGCGGCCAGCCGCTCGGGGGAAGACCGCCGTATCTTGTCGAGGCTGCCGAACTCGCGCAGGAGTTTCTGAACCGTGATCTCGCCGACGCCCTGGATTTCCAGCAATTCGGAAGTCACCGCGCGCTTGCCCCGGCGCCGGCGGTGGAACTCGACCGCAAAGCGGTGGGCTTCGTCGCGGATCTGCTGGATCATGCGCAGAATCGGATTGAAGCGGTCCAAGCGGAGCGGATCGTCTTCCTGGCCGAAAACGTAGATTGTCTCCTCGCGTTTGGCGACGGCGGCCAGCGGCTGGGTAACGGCCCCGAGCTCTTCGAGCGCCTCGGCCGCGGCGTGCAACTGGCCCAACCCGCCGTCCACGAGCGCCAGCACGGGGAACGGCTTGCGCTCGTCCTTGAGACGCCTGTAGCGGCGGCGGACCACCTCGCGCATCGCGGCGAAGTCGTCGTTCGTCTGGCGTTTCACGATGAACCGACGGTAGTCGGCTTTCTTCATGCGGCCGCCCTCCCAGACCACCATCGAGGCCACTACGTCGGCGCCTTGCATGTGCGAGATATCGAAGCATTCGATGCGGTCGGAGGATTCCTCGCCCTTTTCCGGCTGGGGCAGGTTCAACGCGTCGCGCCAAGCGGCGATAAGCTGCTTCGCGTCGGGCTTGCGAATGCGGAAGCGCTGCTCGAAGCCCTGCCGCGCGTTGGCGGCGACAAGATCGAGCATCGCCTTCTTGGAGCCGCGCAGCGGGACGTTGATCTCCACCTTCCGCCCGCGCTTCTCGCTGAGCAATTCTTCGAGAACGCTCCTGTCGTCGAAGTCCTCCGGAACGTGAACGAGCGAGGGCACGTACTGCTGATCGAGGTAAATCTGCGTGAGCAGCGCGCTCAGGAATTCGAGGCGCTCGAACTCGTAGGCGTCTTCCCAAAAAAACTCCCGGCGGTCGACGACGCGGCCGTTGCGCACGTGGAAGAGATTGGCCGCGACGAGCGGCGGCTCGGCGTAGAAGCCGACGATGTCGATGTCCCGGCCCTCGACAGCGGCCATGCGCTGGCGCTCGGCCATCTCTTCGACGGTCGCGATCAGGTCCCGCAGGCCCGCCGCTTTTTCGAATTCGAGATCCTCGGCGGCCTGCGCCATGCGCCGCTTGAGGTCTTTGACCAACTCGGCTTGGCGTCCGCCGAGAAAGGCTTTGACGTCCTCAACGGCGCGTTCGTAGGCCACGTCCGCGACCAGACCTTTCACGCAAGGCCCCAGGCAGCGGTGGATGTGGTACTCCAGGCAGGCGCGGGGATGATAGCGCGTCAGATCGATGCGGCAGGACGGAATCTTGAAATAACGATGCACGAAGCGAACCAGCCGGTGCGCCAGATTGCCGGGAAAGTAAGGCCCGAAATAGGATGAGCCGTCTTTCTTGAGCCGCCTCGTGACATAGACGCGGGGGTATTTCTCGCCCGTCAGCTTGATGTAGGGATACGTCTTGTCGTCGCGCAGCAGGACGTTGAACCTGGGCTTGTGCCGCTTGATCAGGTTGTTTTCGAGCGCCAGCGCCTCCTTTTCGTTGTGGACGACGATGCAGGCAACGCCGCGCGCCTCGGACAGGAGGCCGCCGGTCTTGGCGTCGGCCGTCTTCTCGACCGAGAAATAGGCGCGGACGCGGTCGCGCAGGCTTTTGGCCTTGCCCACATAGATCACGCGGCCGCGGCCGTCGCGGTACTGATAGACGCCCGGCGCGGCGGGCAGGGCCGCGGCCTCCTCGCGAAGCTTGTCCCAATGACTGGGAGTATGCATCCCGACGCTTTCAGCATAACGGCGGGGCGGGGCCGCTGCGCGGACGCCCCGGCAGGCCGTCGGGATGCAGAGCCGTCGGACCGCCCGGCTTATCGAGGCCGGCGGCTTTTCATTCCTCCGGAAATCGATGCGCGTTCCGGCCCCACCAATTCTGCCAAAACGAGACGATGCGGTTGCGGTGGACGACATCTTTCAACTGTGAACCGAACTGCAGGTGCTCTTCGATTTCGCTGTCTTCGTAACGCTTGGGGCCCGCGGGCCTCATCCAGGCCATGGAGCGGGTATTGTGGACAGTAATCGACGGGAGATTGTGCATATAGGCGCTGACGCCGGCCACGGCCATGTGCCGGACTTCTGCGTCGGCATGACCCAATAACCGCCCCAGATAAGGCATGGCGGCGGCGGTGTGCGCCGCCCGCAGAGAGTACGCAGCCGCTCTGCGCAACTGCGGCTCGGCAGTCTCGGCCAGCGCCATACGGCCGATGGCGCGCGCCGCCGCCGGATCCGTCGGAACGGCAAACCTGACCGCTTTGACCACGAACGAAAAGCTCTTCGAGCCCTGGAGTTCCGCCGCCCGATCCAACGTTTGTTTCATCGCCGAGACTTCGCCGAGGCGGATCAACGAACCCAAGCCCAGCGCCGCGGTATCGGCGTTCCGCGAAGCGGCCAGCGCGCGGTAGGCTCCGCGCAGGGTCGGGGAATCCAAAACGTGCAGACCGAGGAAGGCTCGCGGCATGATCGAGGCGACCTTGGCGTCGCCGGAGAAGCGGCTCGCCGCGGCGCACAACTCCAGGGCGACTTTCTCGGCCGTCGGGCTGTCGGCCCGGTAAGCGAACGCGCCGGAGGGCGGCTCGCGCAGGGCGGGATAGTAGGTAAAAGGGATTATGGCCGTCCCGGGCAGCAAACGCCGAAAGGCGTCCTCCATCGGGCCCAGAAACCACAGACCGTATATCTCCGGGAAGTTGGCAGTCGGCCCTCTATGCCGTACGGGCGACTGCCAGGAGATGGGAACCGGCACGCCGAGCGGCAAAGTCCCCTTGAGCACGCGGTCGGGGCGCAGCGACAGATACACCTGCTGCCCGTTCTGAGTCCCTTCGACGATCGCGCCCACGGCGACGATCTCCGCCCGACCTGCAAACATTTCCATGCCGCTCGTCGCTCCGCAAAGAGCGGAGGCGGTCAGGGCGAACGCGACAAGCGGCAGGCGGCAACTCCACCTCGGCACGGGAACCTTCATATGGATTACCGACACCGCCCTGCAACGCTTTGCACAACTTTTTTGCGACGGTTTTTCACGGCGCAGTCCGTTCCCTGCCCTCTCCCGCCCCTTTCCTAAGGGCCGGCGCAAAAATAGTTTCCGTTTTTGTTACATGGGTTCGATGGTGTAGTTCCATTTGGGCATTGAGCTGTCGGGTGTGATGCGTAGCTCCTGCATTTCCTCATCGGTGACCTTGACGCCGGTCTTGTAGGTCTTTCGCACCAGGTGTGCACGCACGCGCAGTCCGGTGGCGGTGCGTGTGGTGCGCAGGTATTTCAGGATGGTCTCGTAGCTGTCCAGCGGGCGGCCCGCCCAGTTCTTGGTGACCTCGCAGAACATGCGGTGTTCGATGGGATTCCACTTCGAGGTGGCCGGCGGGTAGTGGGCCACGGTCACGCGCAAGCCGTGCCGGTTGCAGAGGCGGTGTTGCAGGTTGAATTTCCAGGCGCGCGCCGTGCAACTGTTGCTGCCGCCGCCGTCGGCCAGGATCTGCAGCGCGTTGGCCTCGGGATAGTGCTTGCAGCCTTGGGTGCGCCACCATTTCTCGATGCAGTCGACGGCGAACGCCGGGGTGTCGGCGGTCTGGCCGACGAAGACGGTGCCGGCGTTGGCCCGCGGGTCGTAGATGCCGTAGGGGACGGCGAGGCCCTCGGCATCGGAGCGGAAGTCGTGGTCCTTGACCTGTTCGGGACTGCGGTCCCACTTGGCGCCGGGATTTCGGAACGCGCCGACGAGTTCCTTCTTCTTGGTATCGACGCTGATGACCGGGACGTTGTCGGCGGCGCAACGCTCGCGCAGGTCGGCGATGTGCCGGAACTGATCGTCGCGCCTCGGATGGGAAGCGCCGGCGAGCTTCTTGTGGTTGACGCGCAGCGAATAGCCCATCGCTTTGAGCAGTCGAGCGACCGTCCGGGGGCAGACGTCGATGCCGAGCGCGCCCAGTTGGTCGGCGACCTTGGCGGTCGTTCGGCGTGTCCACTTCAGGCCGCTGACCGGGTCGCCGGCCGTCTCGTGGTCCATCAAGGTTTTGATGCAGGCGATGACTTCCAGCGTTTTTTTTCCGTCGGTGTGCGTCCGCCGCCGGCGCGCCGCACCCGGTCGACCTCGACGTCACGCTCGACCAGTTGCCGCCGGCCGGCGGCGACCGTCGACGGGTCGATGCCGAGCAGTCGGGCGATGCGCCGGTCGCCGCCCCACCCGCACTTGAGGGCTTCGAGGCCGGCGAACAGCCGCCGCTGCCGCTCGTCGAGCAGGCTGGCGAACAACACGATGGCGGCGCGCAACTCCTCGGGCATCAGGTCGGCGTCGGGCAGGGGTTGCCCGAGTCCGGGCGTGGCCAGCAGCAGACGTCTGGCGCGCACCTGGTGCGTCTGTTGCGCGCGGTCGGCGGCGCAGTAGAGGAACTGTCCGGCGAGCTTGTGCCGTGTCAGCCGCCGGTCATCGACGAGCTTGCGCAGCGCGTCCTGGGTGCCGACACCGAGCAGGTTGTCCAACTCGTCGGCGAAGTGTCCGGCCTCGGCGTGGTTGATGAACGACTCGGCGGTTGCGATCAAGGTGCCGGCGCGGGAGAAGCGGACGCCGGCGAACGACCACAGGCCGCGCTCGTCGAAGTGGGCGAGTTGGTCGAGGGTGTAGTAGCCGCCGCGATGCGAGTAGCTGGTGCGGGCGTCGATGTCCTTGAGCTTGCGGAACGCGGTGCGCCTGCTGGCGCGGGCGCCGAGCGCGGCCATGACCTCGGCCAGCGAGGCGATGGTCTGGTTGCGGAGCAGGGCGATGATCGTGTCGGCGGAGAATTGGGTTGGTCTCATTATGGCGCCATTGCGGGTTCGCATTTCCGCAATGATGCCACAACTCGGACGGGCTGCGCCCCTCAGATGACGGGACTTGATTGCTGATCACGAGAGTCGCGGCGCCGGTGGGTTCTACTGCGAGACTACGGGCGCTTCTAGGAAGTTATTCTTGCGCGAACCCTAAGGAAGGTCTGAATAAGTAGTGGCAAGCAGGGGGGATGTATCCTAGTGGAGTTGTAGGGTAGATGTTGTCGTTAGAGGGAGGAAGGATGCATCAGCGGAGCTTTGCGGATATGGAGTACGAGGGCAAGAAACACCGCACGAGGCGGGAGAAGTTTCTGGGGCGGATGGAGGAATTGATTCCGTGGGAGCGTTTGGAGGAGCGCATCCGCCCGTACTACCCCAAAGCGGGGCGGGGGCGGGGGCCGTACGAGTTGGCGGTGATGCTGCGCGTGCACTGCGTGCAGTTGTTTTACAACGTGAGCGATCCGGGGATGGAGGACATGCTGTACGAGATCGAGTCGGTGCGGCGCTTTGTGGGTTTGCGTTTGGGAGATGCGTTGCCGGACGAGACGACGATTTTGCACTTTCGGCATCTGTTGGAGAAGCACGAGTTGGGCGGGGTTGTGCTGGCGGAGAGCAACGCGCACTTGGCGGGGCAGGGGTTGCGGTTGCGGGAAGGGACGATCCTGGACGCGACGATCATCGCCGCGCCGAGTTCGACGAAGAACAAGGAGCGGAGTCGCGACC
The DNA here is from genome assembly GCA_965214655.1 of Bryobacterales bacterium. Taxonomy (GTDB): domain Bacteria; phylum Acidobacteriota; class Terriglobia; order Bryobacterales; family UBA6623; genus CATQHP01. Next base: position 551,489 of record OZ243965.1, read on the forward strand.
CGGAGATGCATCAGAGGAAGAAGGGGAAGCAATGGCATTTCGGGATGAAGGCGCACATCGGGGTGGACGCCGAGACGGGGCTGGCGCATAGCGTGGCGGCGACAGCGGCGAATGTGGCGGATGTGACCCAAGCGCATAAGTTGCTGCACGGCGGGGAGAAGGTAGTGTGCGGGGATGCGGGCTATCAGGGGGATGCGGGCTATCAGGGGGTGGAGAAGCGCCCGGAGCATCGCCGGCGTAGGGTGGAGTGGCAAGTGGCGCTGAAGGCTGGGCAGCGGCGGCGCTTGGCGGCGGACAGTGCGGAGGCGCGGGCGGAGCGGCGCAAGGCGGAGGTGCGGGCCAAGGTGGAGCATCCGTTTCTGTATGGGAAGCGGCACTTTGGTTACGCCAAGGCGCCTATCGCGGCTTGGCCAAGAACAGGGAGCGGATCAGTCTGCTGTTGGGCTTCGCCAATGTGCTGCTCGCCGGGCGCTACGCGACGGCCTGAGCGCCACAATACAGGAGTCGTGCGCCCACAGTGGCGCAAAGCCGCAGAAGCGGAGTTGAAACCGTCGCTGCGGGGTCAAAATTGGCGTTGCACAGTCAAAAAGAGCAGGATTTAGCCGCAAAATTCGCTGGCAGCCCAACTGCAACCGCTCCTTACGGACAGCATCAACCATCCAGCGCACCAAAAACTGCCTTATTCAGACCTTCCCTAATGCTGACGGGCTGACTTTTCCTCATTGTAGCACCCAAATAGAAATTTCTATTCTACAGCAAGAATTTAATATTTGCGCAAAAAACCTCATTCCATTTCGCCATCGCAATGTGCTGACCGATTGCCTGCGCGCCATTATCGCCTGCACGCCATTATCCCGGATATTGCGCCAAGGGTAGGGCGCAAGGCCGTGCTTTGCGGTATAGTTGGAAACGCCAGAAAATTCCATAAATATTTATGTGTCAATACCCTACAGGATCAGGCAGGCGAATCGGCGGCCCTGGTGGCCCGTTCCTCGTCTTTTGCGGCATCTTCCGAAGATGGCTTTCCTGGAGGGAGCGTTGCTTGCCGCGGCTGCGCGTCCGGCCGGCGTCGCCGACGATTTCGATGGCCGTGCTGACAACTGCCCGCGCGGTGATCGAGGATGCGGCCACGCGCAAGGAGGCCGTGAAGATTCAGGAACGCTTGCGCCTGCCAGCCAAGGACTTCGCGCGTTTCGACAGGCGCATGGACGGTTTTTCGACCCACATCCGGCAGGCGGGCAAGGATGTCGAAGAGGCGCAAACGTCGGCGCGCAAAATTTCGAGCCGTTTGGAGAAGATTGAAAAGCTGGAGTTGGGCGAGGATGAATCGTACGGGAACAGCGTTTTCAGAGCGCAGCTCGACTCGCCGGGCGAGACTCAACTGCCCACGTAACGCGCATAGAGGCTGCGGGCGACGGCCGGATCCCGCGTGCCTTTGACGATTGCGCGGCCGTCGGGGAAGATCGTCAACGCGTGCGGCGGACAGGAGAAGCGCAACGCGTAGGGGTTGGTCTGGACTTCGCCCAATGAGGCGAGCGCCGCAGCCAATCCGGGCAGGTCGAGCGCGCGGCCGTTGGCGGCGATCTGGACGCCGTCTTGCCCGCAGAGGCTCGCCGAGCCGCGGCTGAGGTCGTTCAGGCATCGGAAATCGCCGCGGCCGCACGTCGGGCAATCGGGGTCGGGCCGTCCGGCGTCGATAGAGCCGGACTCGCCGCTCCAGACGTCAGTCGTAACCAGCCGGCGGCGCAGCGCCTCGGGGCGTCCGCAAAGGATTTTCAACGCCTCGCAAACCTGCAGCGCAGCGACCGCCGCCGTTGCGGCGTTGAGCGCTCCGGACGTTTCGCACGTCGGCTGGCGCGAGCGCGGGGCTTGCGGGAAAATGCACGACAGGCAGGCCGTTTGCCCCGGCACGACCGGCATCAGTGAGCCGCGCGTGCCGACGGCGGCTCCGTAAATCCAGGGCGTTTTTGTCTTGACAGCCACGTCGTTGAGCAGATAGCGGGCGGCGAAATTATCGGTTCCGTCGAGGATGACGTCGGCCGGGGTCAGCAGGGCTTCGGCGTTTTGCGGCGTCAAATCCTTGACTTGCGCCTGAATCCGGCACGATGAGTTTGCCTTGCGCAGGCGCTCGGCCGCGGCCGCGGCCTTGGGCATGGCCCGCTCGGCGTCCGCTTCCTCGAACAGCCATTGGCGCTGCAGGTTGCTCGTTTCCACGTAATCGCGGTCGATGAGAACAATTTCGCCGACGCCGGCGCGGACGAGCAGCGTTGCATGCACTGTGCCCAGCGCGCCGCAGCCGACTACGACCGCCCGCGAGGCGAGCAGCCGGCGCTGGCCCTCGGCGCCGATCTCGGGCAGGATCGACTGGCGGGAATAACGTTCGCGCTGTGCGTTGTCCATGAGTTGCGGGAGCGTACGATTGGATCCTACCAGCGGCGCGCCGATCCTTTTCCGGTAACGCAAGCGGGGCAGCGCCGCATCTTATAATTTCGGGTAAGCAGTGCGTGAGAGACTTTGGCTTTGTCTGACGCTCGCCGCGCTGTCCGGCACGTCCGTTTTCGGTTCCGATTACTTCGGCCTAACGGTTGCCGCGATCGAATACGTTCCTGCGGAGCAGCCGTTTGCCGCGGAGCCGCTGAATGAGATGATCCGCGTCGAAGTCGGCGAAGCGCTCGACGCCGCCGAGTTGCGCGCCTCGATCGAAGCGCTTTTCGAAACCGGCCGCTACGCCGATATTCAAGTCGATGCGCAGCGGGAAGACGAGGGCGTCAGGCTTACGTTTCTCACCAAGCCTGCGTGGTTTATCGGCGATGTGCGCGTCGTCGGAACGCCGCGGCCCCCGTCGGAAAGCCGGCTCGTCAACGCAACCGATCTGAAGCTCGGAGAACCGTTCACGCCCGAGAAGCTCGGCTTGGCGGAACAAGCGCTCCGGCGGCTGCTCGCCGAATCCGGATTTCGGCAGGCAACCGTCGAGGCCGCCGCGGCGAAGGCTGCAAGCACGCAGCAAGTCGACATCGTATTCACCGTGAATCCCGGTTTGCGCGCCCGGATCGGCGCTTTGCTCGTAGCCGGCGAGAACCGGCCGTTGAACGAAGAGCAGATTCGCTCGATCAGCGGGTGGAGGCGGGGCGCGGTTTACCGCAGCGACCGTATCCCCAACGGTATCGCGCGGATCAAGGAGCACTTTCGCAAACAAAACCGCTGGCGGGTCGACGTGTACGTGCAGACGCCGGAGTACGACCGCGAAGAAAACCGGTTGACCATGGTGGTGCGCATCGATCCGGGACCCCGGTTTGTGGTTCGCACCGAGGGCGCCAAGCTTTCGGCGGACAAGATGCGCCGTTATCTGCCGGTTTTCGAGGAGGGAGCGATCGATGACGACCTGCTCGCCGAAGGGCGGACCAACCTCGTCGACTTTTTCCAGTCCAAGGGCTATTTCAACGCCGAAGTGGATTTTGAGGTGGAACGTTCGACGGAGGACGAATCCGTTGTCGTCTACAGGATCCGCCGAGGGAGACGGCAAAGCCTGGAGCGGATCGAAATCAGCGGCAATTTCTTTTTCGATACGGAAACCGTTCGCGAGCGCATGGGGATCGAGGAAGCCGGTTTCCAACTGCGGCGCGGGCGATTCAATCAGTCGTTGCTGGCAAACGACTTGGCCGCCATTGAAAACCTGTATGTTGCGAGCGGTTTTCACAACGTCGAAGTGACCAGCCGGATTGCGGAACGCGGCGCAGGCGAAACCGGCCGCCTGACCGTTTTCATCCATATTGACGAGGGGTTCCCCGTCATCGTGGACGGTCTGGTCACCGCCGGACTGGAAAACTTCCCCGGAAACGAGTTGCTGTACGAATTCGCTTCGGCGCCGGGACAGGCGTACAGCGCGGCCAACATCGCTACCGACCGCGATCTGATCCTGGCCGAGTACTACAACGCCGGGTACCAGAACGCTTCCTTCGATTGGCGCGTCGAGCCCGCCGGCGATCCGTATCGAGTGATGGTTTACTACGAGGTCGACGAGGGCGAGCCGGTACGCTTGCGTAAATCCATCGTTACGGGAGTGCAGCGCACGCGGCCGGAAGTCGTCGGGCGGCGCATCGTGCTCGTCCCGGACGCTCCGCTGTCGCAAACGGAGATATTCGAGACGCAGCGGGATCTCTACAATTTGGGGATTTTTTCGAAGGTCGATGTCGCGCTGCAGAACCCCGGCGGCCGCGAAGACGCCAAGAACGTTTTGCTGCAGGTAGAGGAGGCGCGGCGCTGGGCGGTGGGCTTCGGCGGCGGAGCGGAGTTCGCGCGCATCGGGCGCAACACCGCCGAGCTTACGAACCCGGTCGGCAACAATGCCTTCAGCCCGCGCGCGACGCTGGAGCTCACCCGGCTCAACATGTTGGGGAAAGCCCACACGATGAGTTTCCGCACGCGGGTTTCGGTATTGCAGCAACGCGGCCTGTTCACCTACCAGGCGCCGCGCTGGTTCGATTCCGACCGCTGGGCGCTCACGCTCAGCGGCCTGCTCGACACCTCCCGCAACGTCAACACGTTTACCGGCAGGCGGCTCGAAGGGGCGCTGCAGTTTACCCAGAATCTCAACCGCGCGAGGACCGTGCTCTACCGTTACGCTTACCGGCGAACGGCGATCGACGAGAATACGCTGCACATCGAGCCGTTGCTGGTGCCGCTGATCTCGCAGCCCGTCCGCGTCGGACTGCTGTCGGCGACCTATATCGAGGACCGCCGCGACAATCCCACCGATTCAACCAAGGGGACGTACAACACGCTCGACCTGAGCTTGGCCTCCGGCCTGTGGGGCTCGCAGCCGGACTTCTTCCGCGCCCTTGTGCAGAACAGCACTTATCACCGCATCGGCCGCCGCGCCGTCGTGGCCCGCACGGTCCAGCTCGGCATGAATTTGCCTTGGGCCGATACGGGAGTCGGCGGCGCGTCCGCCCGGACGTTTGCCGTCAGGCCCGATCCCCGCATCCCGATTTCCGAGCGCTACTTTGCCGGCGGCGCGAACTCGCACCGCGGTTTTCCGTTCAACCAGGCAGGCCCGCGAGACCCGGCAACGGGATTTCCCATCGGCGGCGGAGCGCAGTTTCTCAACAGCTTGGAGTTGCGGTTTCCTTTGGTCGGGGTCAATATCGGCGGCGTATTGTTTCATGACGCGGGAAATGTTTACTCCCGTCCCGCCCGCATCAGCTTCCGCGGCGGGCAAGGCGTGCGCGCCGTCGAAGACGACCATAAGGAATTCGATTTCGACTACATGGTTCACGCGGTAGGTTTCGGGATTCGCTATCGTACCCCTATCGGGCCGGTGCGCATGGACTTGGCCTACAGCGTGAATCCGCCTCGCTTCGTGGGATTCGAGGGAACGCGCGCCGCCTTGCTGAGCGGCGCCGGCGCGTTCCGCGAGCAGCGCATCGGCTCGCTGCAGTTTCATTTTTCGTTGGGGCAGACTTTCTGACATGCGGCGCGGTTGCGACAGCCGATTGCGGCGATACGGGCGGGCGGCCGCGGCCGGAGCGATGTTGCTCGCCGTCATGAGCGCGCGCGCCGAAATTATCGACGGAGTGGCGGCGGTCGTCGGCGCGAAGGCCGTGACGCTTTCGGAGATCGACCGCGATCTCCGGCTGGTGGGCTTGTTCAATGCCGCCGAGGCGGATATGTCCGCCGCCGGCCGCCGGGCGGCCTTGTGGCGTCTGATCGAGCGGCGGCTGATCCAGCAGGATATCGGGCAGGCGAACTTTCTCAACGCCGAACCGGAGGAAGTCGAAGAGCGCATGCGGGAGTTGTATGGGTTGCGCTTCGCTGCGGGGCGAGACTTCCCGGCTGCCCTGCGGCGCTACGGCCTGACCGCGCGGGAATGCCGCGATTTTCTTTCCGAACAGATTGCTTTCGAGCGCTATACGGCGCTTCGTTTCAAGACCGGACTCAATGCCTCCGGCGAAGAAATCGAAGACTACTACGAGACCGTCTACGCCCCGCGGCAGCGGCAGCTTGGAGCAACCCCCGAGCCGTTGGCCGCGGTTTCCGCGCGCATCGAGCAGATCTTGATCGAGGGGAAAACCGACCGCTTGATCGAAGAACGGATCAAAGAGTTGCGCGCGTTAACGCGGGTAGAGATTCTTGCGTCTGATCTAAGGGAGCCGCTGTGAACAAATTCCGGGCGATTTTAGCGAATCGTTGGGCGCGCCGCGGCGCCGTTGCCGCCGGGACTCTCCTGCTGTCGGCCGCGGCGTTCGAGTTGACGTTGCGCAGCGACTGGTTTGCCGAGGCCGTGCGGACGCGCTTGGAAGCGGAACTCGAAGCGGCAACCGGCGGCGCGGCGGCGATCGAACGGTTCCGCTTCGACCGCGGCCGTTGGGCGTTCGTTGCCGAAGGGATCGAGTTGCGCGGCAGCGAGGCGGACGAAGGCCCTCCGCTGCTGTCGGTCCGACGCGTCGAATCGCAAATCCGGGTCGAGTCGCTCTTCGGCCGGTGGATATCGCTCGAACGCCTGCATGCGGTCGAGCCGCGCCTTTCGATTTTCGTTTTCGACGACGGTTCGACGAATGTTCCCTCTCCGCGGCGATCCCCCGGCCGGCCCTTTACGCAGCCGTTGCTCGATTTGGCCGTCAAAGAGCTGCGGGTCGACGGCGGAACGCTCGCCTGGAACGGGAGGCCGTACCGAGCCGCCGTGCAGGCGTCCGACTTGACTCTTGAGACGGCATTGCGGGCGAATGCTCCCGAATACGAAATCCGCCTGGAAGTCGGCGCGCTCGCCTGGAATGCTCCGCTGCTGGGGGGCATGACGACATCGCTTGCGGTCGAAGCGGTCCTTGGCGGCTCGGGCATCGAGTTGACGCGCTTCGAGGCGGCGAACGACGTCGTTACGATCGAAGCGGCCGGAGCGCTTTCCGCTCTCGATCGGCCCCGACTTTCGGCCGACTACCGGGCGACGGCGCTTCTCGGCGAGTTGTTGCGCGCGCGCGGCATTGCCGATCCTCCGTTCGACGGCCGCTTGAAGATAGACGGCGCGGTCGCCTGGCAAGCCGAGGCCGACGGCGTTTCGTACTCCGGAGATATCGTGCTCAGCGAGGGCGGCCTCGGCGGGACGGGGGAAATTTTGGAGGGCCGCTTGAGCTATGCCGGCGACGGCGGCAGTGTCGCGATGCCGGACATCCGACTTGCGGCTCTCGGCGGGGAGATTTCCGGCGAAGCCCGGATCTCCGAGCTTGCGACGGCGCCGCGGTTTGCGTTTACGGGCGCCGCCGCGGGCTTTTCGCTTTCCCGGCTGGCCGAGATCGCAGGCGCGGACTATCTGCCCTGGAGCGGGTCGGTCCGCGGCGAGATCGAGGCCGACGGCACGTCCGCCGCCGACCTTGCGGCGCGCATGCGCTTCGCCGTCGAACCGCCGCCGGACAGCGGACCGTTCCCGCTCCGGGGGCAGGGCGAGATACGCTACGACGGCGCTTCGCCGCGGCTCGAAATTACCTCGGTGCGCTTGCAGTCTCCTCATGTCTCCGCCGACTTGTCGGGTTCGTTGGAGGCCGCGGCCGGGGCCGCGCTTGCGGTTCGGGCGCGGATCGCCTCTTTCGACGAGGTCGCCCCGATCTTGCAGGCGTTGGCAGTCGAGATCGAGACTCCGAGATTGGAAGACGGCGGCGCAATTCGCCTCGACGGGCGTCTGACCGGCGCGCCGGCAGACTCTTCTTCCTGGGTTTTCGACGGCAAGCTGCAGGCCGAGGATTTTTCGATCGGCGGGCAGCGCTGGGCAAGCGCCTCCGCCGACGCCCGCGTAGCGCCGGCAGGCGCAACCGTCCGCTCGGCCAAGCTGTCGGCCGGCGAGGGAACGGTTGAGTTGAAGGGCAACGTGCCCTTTAGCGGCGCGGGCGCTTTGCAAGCGTCCGTTTCCGTGAGGGGATTGGATATTCGCAGGGCGGTTGCCGCTGCAGGCCTAGAGCTTCCCGTCGCAGGAACCCTGGAGGGGGATGGAAGCGCGGCGGGCGTCCTGGCGGCGCCGCAACTTGCAGGCAGGTTCGCCTTGACGAACGCCTCGGTTGCCGGAGAGCGGTTCGACCGTTTGACGGCTGCCGTCGCCTACGGCGAGAACGGCTTCGTCCTGCGCGATGCGCTGCTGGTCCGCGGGGGCGCCGCATTGCGCGCCGGCGCGGTTTTCGCTGCAGACAGCAAGGAGTTCGAGTTCGCGCTCGACGGCGCGGACTGGCCGCTCGAAGAGTTCGCCTTTCTGCGCGGGCGGCAAACTCCGCTGACGGGCACGGCAAGATTCGACATGAAAGGCGGAGGCAGGCAAGGGCCGTACCGCGAATTGCTGCGCTCGCTGACGTTGAACGGAAGCTGGGAGATTCGCGATCTGCGTCATGCCGGCCGGGAGCTGGGTTCGTGGACGGGCGGCATCCGCACGGAACAGGACGCGATCCACGTTGAGTGGCTGGCGAAAATGTTGGGCGGCGAAGCGAGCGGCGAAAGCGTTTTGACGCCGGCCGAGGAAGCCGGTTACAACGGGTCGTTCCGCTTCGCGAATTTCGAGCCGCAAGCGGTAAGCGATCTGCTCGGCCTGCAACTGGGCAAAATAGAAGGCCGCATCGACGGACAGGCGGAATACGCCGGAGAGATCGGCGCGCCGGAGAAATTTCGCCTTGGCGGCACGATTGACCGCTTCGAGGCGGGCGTTTCGGGTATCGGCTCAACAGCGGCCGGCTACCGCCTCTCGAACCTCTTTCCCATGCGCTGGAGCTATGGCGGCGGCATCGTCCGGCTCGATTCGATGGCCCTCAACGGAAGCGGCACGGATATCGAGATCGACGGCACAATCGCTCTCGACGGCGAGCGCGCCGTAGATGTCGCCGTCGACGGGCGCTTCAATCTGGTTTTGTTGGAAAGCTTCGATGCGGATATCGAGGCGTCCGGCACCTCGAATCTGAACATCGCAATCGGCGGCACGGTCAACGATGTCGCGGTCGAGGGGTCGATGACGGTTGCCGACGGGTCGCTGCGGCTGGCGGAGTTCTCGAACGGTCTGAGCGAGATCAACGGCAAGATCGACTTCGCCGGCCGGCAGATGAAAATCGACGAGCTGACGGCGGCTTCGGGCGGCGGCGCCCTACGCCTGTCCGGCGGCGCAGCCTTCGGCGACGGGCTGGAATACCGCTTGCAGGCTGTCGCCAACCGCGTGCGCTTGCGCTATCCGGCCAATATCGGCAGCGTCTTCGACGGACAGTTGACGCTCGCCGGCACGGGAGACCATGCGGTCCTCAACGGCGAAGTCCTGGTGTCTCGCCTGACGACAACGAAGGGCATCGCCTTCGGCGATCTTTTCGCATCGTTTCGGCGGCCGGCGCGGACGCAAGCCGCCGGGTCGGCGCTGCAAGACGTTCAGCTCGACGTGCGGGTGGTCTCGGTTCCGAATCTGACGGTCGAAACTTCGCTGGTCAGAAATGTCGAGGCGGAGATCGATTTGAAGCTCGTGGGCACCGGCGCAAGCCCGTCTCTGCTCGGTAGCGTCGGCGTCACTCAAGGGACGATCGAGATGCTCGGCACGCGGTATCACGTCAACCGCGGCGATGTCAGCTTCGTGAATCCGTTCCGCCTCGAGCCGGTGCTGAATGTCGATATGGAAGCGCGCATTCGCGGCGTCGATCTGGCGCTGGTGCTTTCCGGCCCGCTGCGCAGACTCAACCTGAATTACCGCTCCGACCCGCCGCTGCCGTTCAACGACCTGGTCAATCTTGTGGCCGTCGGCCGCGCGCCGCTGGTCGATCCCGTGCTTGCGTCGCAACAGCGCGTCGAGCAGCAATCGCTGATTCAGACCGGAGCGAACAATTTATTGGCGTCCACGCTGGCCCGCCCGGTTTCGCAGCGGCTGCAGCGGTTTTTCGGCGTCAGCCGGCTCAAGGTAGACCCGCAGATCGGCGGCCCCGAAGCCAATCCGAGCGCGCGCATTTCGACCGAGCAGCAGATCGCCGACGACTTGACGCTGACTTACAGCTACGACCTGTCCTCGGCGCAACAGCAGGTGGTCCGCGTCGAGTGGGCTCCTGACCGCCGCTGGTCGTTTATCGTGACGCGCGACGAAAACGGTCTGGTCGGCTCGGATTTCCTTTACAAGACGCGGCTGCCTTGAGTTTGGCAAGCTTGTGTCAAGATGGATTGTCTGGACGACCGCCGCCGTCTCAAGGAAATCCTGCGCGCGCGATCCGTGATGCGCGGAGAGTTCACTCTCGCTTCGGGGAAGAGAAGCAATCTCTACGTGGACTGCCGTCTCACGACGCTGCGCGCGGAAGCCATGCCGCTCATCGGCCGCTTGCTGCTCGCTGCGATCGACAAGAAGGGCTGGCGTCCGCAAGCCGTGGGCGGCCTCACGATGGGGGCCGATCCGGCGGTCTGCGCCGTGGCGCGGGAATCCCTGGAATCCGACTGCGAAATCAACGGTTTCCTCATCCGCAAGGAGGCGAAAAGACACGGGCGCGAACGCTATCTTGAGGGCTTGGCGGAAACGGCGGGCGTCGATTGCGTGATTCTCGACGACGTTTGCACCACGGGCGGCTCCACCGTCACGGCGATCGAGCGGGCAAGGGACGCGGGGATGAACGTGCTGGGCGCCGCCTGCGTCGTCGACCGCGAACAAGGCGGCAGGCAGGCTGTCGAGGCTGTGGGCTGCGGCTTCGCCGCCCTCTACACAATGGCCGAGTTGCTGGAATCCCGCCTGTCCGCCCGGGCCGGGTCTGCGCAGTAGCGACTCGGGCTTGCAGCTGCGCAACCAGGCGCCGGAGCGCACGCCCTCGAAATTTTCATGAGAAATTCGGCCGCGCGTCCGGGGAGCGCGCAGACTTCGGGCAGTTTGGCTTTTCCAGCCGGGTGCGCGGCCTGATATCATGGAGTAGCGAGAACCGGCGCGGGCGCTTTTCTCCCGCTCTTCCGGACGCCATGTTCGAACGCTACACCGAGAAGGCCCGGCGGGTGATCTTTTTCGCCCGCTATGAGGCCAGTCAGTTCGGCAGCCCGTACATCGAGACAGAACACCTGCTGCTCGGCTTGATCCGCGAGGACAAGGCGCTGGCCAACCGCTTTCTGCGCTCGCATGCCGCCGTGGAGTCGATCCGCAAGCAGATCGAAGCGCATACCACGATCCGCGAAAAAGTTTCGACTTCGGTCGATTTGCCTTTGAGTCACGAATGCAAGCGCGTGCTCGCATATGCCGCCGAAGAGGCCGAGCGGCTGTCGCACAAATACATCGGCACGGAGCATCTGCTGCTCGGTCTGTTGCGGGAAGAAAAATGCTTTGCGGCGGAAATCCTGCACGAGCGCGGTCTGAGGCTGTCGACGATCCGCGAAGAGTTGTCCCGCTCGCATTCGGAGAAGCTGCTGTCGAGCCGCCCGAAAGAAAGCTCGATGCTGGCGGAGTTCAGCCGCAATCTGACGCAAGAGGCGCTCGACGGCAATCTCGACCCGCTGATCGGACGCGGTAAGGAGTTGGAGCGCATCGCCCGCATTCTCTGCCGCCGCACCAAGAACAACCCCGTGCTGATCGGCGAGCCCGGAGTCGGGAAAACCGCTCTTGTCGAGGGTCTCGCGCAGCGTATCGCCGATGGAGACGTCCCCTCGTTCCTTGCCGATAAACGGATCATGGCGCTCGATCTCTCCTTGATCGTCGCCGGAACCAAATACCGCGGCCAGTTCGAAGAGCGCCTGAAAACCATCATGAAAGAGTTGATGGAGAGCCGCAACGCCATCATTTTCATCGACGAGCTGCACACTCTGGTCGGCGCGGGTTCGGCCGAAGGCTCGCTCGATGCGGCAAACATCATGAAGCCCGCCTTGTCGCGCGGGGAGATCCAGTGCATTGGCGCCACGACGCCGGGCGAATTCCGCAAGTCCATCGAGAAAGACCGCTCGCTCGAACGGCGCTTTCAAGCCGTGAAGGTGCATCCGCCGACCGAGGAGGAAGCGGTGCAGGTCTTGCTCGGCGTGAAGGAACGCTACGAAAAATTCCACGCAGTCGTCTACAGCGACGAAGCCGTCGAGGCGGCGGTCTACGCCTCGAACCGCTACATTCCCGACCGCTTTCTGCCGGATAAGGCCATCGATCTTGTCGACGAAGCCGGCGCGCTCGTCAAGCTGCGGCAGACGACCATGCCCGAAGAGATCGCCGACGTGCACAAGCGGATCAAGTTCATCGTGCACCGCATGGAGAACGCGATCGCCAATCACGAATTCGAGAAAGCGCGTTTCTATTCGGACGAAGAGCGCAAGGAACGCGAGAATCTGCGCCGGCTCCGCGAGAAATACAACGTAGACGAAACAGCCGCCGCGGCGGTGACGAAGGACGATATCGAAGACGTTGTGGCGCGTTGGACCGGCGTTCCGATGACCGCCATCAAAGAAGAGGAGATGGCCAAGCTGCTGCGCATCGAGAAGGAGTTGCACAAGCGCGTGGTCAGTCAGGAAAGCGCGATTTCCGCATTGGCCCGGGCGATCCGCCGTTCGCGAGCGGGTCTCAAGGCGGTCAACCGCCCGGCGGGGTCGTTCTTGTTTCTCGGCCCGACGGGCGTCGGCAAAACCGAAGTCGCCCGGGCGCTGGCCGAATGTCTGTTCGGCAGCGAAAAGTCGCTGATCCGCTTCGACATGTCGGAGTTTATGGAAAAGCACTCCGTATCGAAGCTGATCGGCTCGCCTCCAGGCTACGTCGGCTACGAAGAGGGCGGCCAACTCACCGAGCGGGTGAAACGCAACCCTTATTCGATCATTCTGCTCGACGAGATCGAGAAGGCCCACCCCGACCTGTTCGGCATTCTCCTGCAAGTCTTCGAAGACGGCCGGCTCACGGACGGGCTCGGCAACACGATCGATTTCAAGAATACGACCGTCATCATGACCTCCAACATTGGCGCGCGGCATCTGCAGACCAAGACGCCGATGGGCTTTCAGGGCGCCTCGAAAGAACTCAGCCAAACCAAGGCCGAGCAGGAGGTGCGGAACGAGGTCAAGCGCACCTTCAATCCCGAATTCCTCAACCGCATTGACGAGACGATCATCTTCCGTTCCCTGACCGACGACGACCTGCGCCAGATCGTGCAAATGCTGGTCGGTCAGATCAACCAGAATCTGATTCGCAAGGAAATCCAGATCAGGCTGAACGACGATGCTGCGCGGTACATCCTGGAAGAAACGCTGGGGGACCGCAGCTACGGCGCGAGGCCGCTGCGGCGGGCGTTGCAGCGCTTCATCGAGGATCCGCTGTCGGAGTCGCTGATCCAGGGTCAACTGCCGCGGCCGGCGGAGCTCGAGATCTACCGCGGCCTGGACGGCATCTACTACCGCCCGATCAAGCGCCCCGAAGAGGAAGCGATCGAAGAAAACGCCGGCGCCGAAGGGGGCGTAGCCGTGGCCGAGGGCACGCTGCTCTACTCGTTCTGAGCCCGCTCCGTCGGCCGAAACGATTCCCTTAGCGCGGGGTAGAGTCCGCGGTAAACAGGGTAAGTCCGGGCGTAAACGGCTGCTGTATCGGCGTCGGGCGTCAGTCGATCCCGCTCGCGGATGACGGCTTGGCAGACTTCCTCCACGGAAGCGTACTCGCCGGTTCCGACCATAGCCAACAGCGCGGCCCCGTAAGCCGATCCCTCTTGGGTTTGCAGTGTTGCGATGGGCTTGTCGAACGCTGCCGCGAGAATGCCGCGCCAGAAGTTCGACTTGGCGCCGCCGCCCGATGCGCGGACAACGGATACCTCGGCGCCCAAGGACTCGATGATGCCGAGGCAATCCTTGAGGCTGAAGGCGACGCCTTCGAGGATCGAGCGGATCAAATGCGCCCGCGTGTGCTTGGCCGTCAATCCAATCCAGCCGCCCCGCGCCCAAGCGTCGAGATGCGGGGTGCGTTCCCCCATCAGATAGGGAAGCCATTGCAAGCCCTCGCAGCCGGCAGGCGCGCCTGCGGCTTCGGCCGTCATCAGATTGTAGGGGTCGCTGCCCAGGGCCTCGGCGCGGGCGCTGAAATCCGCGCCCAGATTGTCGCGGAACCATTGCAGACTCAGGCCCGCTCCTTGGGTGACGCCCATGATGTGCCACTTGCCGGGCACGGCATGGCAAAAGGTGTGCACTCTTCCTGCGGGATCGTACGCGGGCGCGTCCAGATGAGAAAAGACGACCCCGGACGTGCCGATCGTGCAGGAAACCATGCCCGTTTCGACGATGCCGTTGCCGACCGCGCTCGCCGCCTGATCGCCCGCGCCGCCGACGACCGGCGTCCCCGCTCGCAGTCCGGCGGCCTGCGCCGCGGCTGCGCCGACCGCGCCGGTGCGTTCGTTCGATTCCACGACGGCGGGGAGCGCCGCGGCGTCGATCCCCAGCTTCTCGATCAGAGGCGCCGCCCAGCGGCGGTTCACGACGTCGAACAGCGCGGCGCCGGATGCGTCCGAAACGTCGCTTGCGTATTCTCCCGTCAGGCGGAAACGTATATAGTCCTTCGGCAGCAGGATGCGCCGGACGCGCTCGTAAGAGAGGGGGTCGTGATCGCGCACCCAGAGCAGCTTGGGCGCCGTGAATCCCGTGAGCACGGGATTGGCGGTTTGCTCCAGCACCATGTTCGCGCCGGCGGCCGCATTGATCCAGTCGACCTGCTTCTGACTGCGCTGGTCGCACCAGATCAGCGCCGGGCGGATTACGTTGTCGTCCGCGTCGAGCAGCGTCAGGCCGTGCATTTGGCCCGACAGACCGATGCCGGCAATGTCCGCGCCGCTTGCTCCGGCCTTGGCCAGAACTCCGCGAATCGCCTTTTGCGCTGCGTCCCACCAGTCCTGCGGGCGCTGTTCGGCCCACAGCGGCCGCTGCATGACGATGGCCTCGTGCGCGGCGGTGACGCCCGCCGCGACCCGGCCGTCGGCCTGAACCAGGAGCGCGCGCGAGCCGCCCGTGCCGATGTCGATGCCCAACCAGTACGTCATTGCGATCTTTGCATTGTACGCGGAGGCCCGCCCGCCCGCCCGGAGCGCGGTTCTATGGGCGCGGCGGCCATTTGCCCAATCCTCTCCTGGATGTTGCGGATCAACGTCTTGCCCTCGCCGCGGCGCAGCCCCGCGGTAGACTCCGGTTTGCCGATGCGCAGCTCGACGGGGCCGGGCCGCAAGTGCGTGGACCCGGGCGCGAGAATTTTTCGGGTGCCGACCAGCGCCATGGGCACGATCGGCACGCCTGCCTGAATCGCGATGTGCGCGGCTCCCGGCTTGAAAGGGCGCATGGTTTCTCCGCGGGTTCGGCCGCCTTCGGGGAAAAGAAGGATCGAGTAGCCGGACTTGATCTTCTCCGCCGCGGCGGCAATGTTCTTGACCGCCTCGCGTTTGTCTTCGCGGTTGACGGGCAGGTGGCCCGCGCGGTTCAGATGCCAGCCGATAAAGGGTATCTTCCACAGCCCGTGCCGCGCGAGAATGCGGAACGGCCGGGGCATCGCGCCGAACATCACCGGCGTGTCGATCAGACTGAAGTGGTTCGAGACGAAAACGTAATGGCGGTGGGGATCGAGGTTCTCCGCGCCGACGACCCGCATGTCGATGCGGAACGCGGCCAGCAACTGCCGTCCCCAGGCGCCGGCGATCTTGTGCTGCAGAACTCCGCTGCTGTCCAAGAACGACGAGAGCAGGGAGAGTATGCCCATGACGGTCGTCGAGACCGCCAGGGCAGGGATCATCCAGCAGACCGAACGGACATGGCTGAGCGTTTCCCGAAGCCGACTCAACACACGATTCTACTCGCAGCCCAGCAACTCGCGGGCTTCGCCTACCAGGAAAATCGAGCCGGCGATGACGATCCAATCTTCGCGGCCCGCCCCGCGCCGCGCGGCGTCAAGCGCGGCTTGCAGCGTCGGCGCGGTCTCGATTCGCGCATGGTGATGGCCTGCGACCGCCAGTACGGTCTGCGGACGCAGCGCCCGAGGAAGCTTGGAGCGGGTCAGGATGACCCGGTCGGCTTGGGGAAACAGCAGGCCCGCGATCTCGTCTACCGCTTTCTCGCGGGAGGAGCCGTAGATCAGTGCGACGCGGCGGCCTTGCGCATGTTGCGCGAGAAAATCGGCGAGGCAGCGCGCGCCGCTCGGATTGTGAGCCGCATCCAACAGGACTCTTGGTCTGCTGTGCTCGATCCGCTCCAGGCGTCCCGGCCACTTGACTTTGCCCAGACCCGCGGCGATTGCAGCGGCCTCGATTCCGAGCGCGTCGAGAACCGCGATGGCGGTCAGGGCGTTCTCGACCTGATGCGCTCCGGCGAGGGACAGTCGGATGGGAATGCTCTTGCCGCCGCCGACGGCTTCGAACCGCGGGAACCCGCCGCAGTCGCGCACCTTCTCGGCGCTCCAGGATGCGCTCGCATCGATTGCCGCCGCTCCGCACTTGGCTGCGCGTTGCAGCAAGACCTGCTTTGCGCTTGGCTCCTGCGCTCCGATCACGGCCAGGCAGCCCGCCTTGATGATGGCGGCTTTTTCGCCGGCAATGCGCGCAAGGCTGCCGCCCAGGAATGCTTCGTGGTCGAAGGCGATGCGCGTGAGCGCTGCAATTTCGGGCTCGACGATGTTGCTGGCGTCCAGGCGCCCGCCCAGCCCTGCTTCGACGATGCGATAGGCGACGCCTGCGTCTCGGAACAGACAAAAACCGGCGGCGGTGGTCGATTCGAAAAAAGTCGGATGCGCCGAGCGTCCGCAGCGGGCGGCAAGGGACTCGTTCGCCCGGCGCACCTGCTCGATCGCCCTGCCGACCGCGGCGTCGCCCGCCGCGCGCCCGTTGATGCGGAAGCGCTCGTTGATCCGCGTGAGGTGCGGCGAGCTGTAGAGGCCGGTCGTGTGTCCGGCGGCGATCAAGCCGGCTTCGATCATCGCAGCGGTCGAACCCTTGCCGTTCGTGCCCGCGATATGGATGATGCCCGCGCCGCGCTGGGGACTGTCCAAGGCCGCCGCCAAGCGCCGCATGCGCTCCAGGCCGAAGTTTTCCTTGCGGATCGAGCCGAGCAGGGAAAAAAGATAGCGGACGGATTGTTGGTATTCCATCGCCGCGGCGGCAGACGACGGCCGGGCTACGCCGGCGCCGCGCAGAAAAACGCCAGCGCGTCTGCGATGTAGCCCTTCAACTCGCCTCGGGGAACGACCGCATCCAGCATGCCGTGCTTCTCCAGGAACTCCGAGCGCTGGAAGCCCTTGGGCAGCTTTTGGCGGATGGTCTGCTCGATCACGCGCGGCCCGGCGAAGCCGATCAGCGCTCCGGGCTCGGCGACGTTCAAGTCGCCGAGCATGGCGAAGCTGGCGGTGACGCCGCCGGTCGTGGGATCGGTCAATACGCTGATGTAGGGTATCTTGGCGCGGTCGAGCTTTTTCAGCGCCGCCGAAATTTTCGCCATCTGCACCAAGCTGATCATGCCTTCCATCATACGCGCCCCGCCCGATGCGGAAATGATGATCAGCGGCGCCTTGCGTTCCCGCGCCGACTCGGCGGCCCGCGTCAATTTCTCACCCACGACGGCGCCCATGCTGCCGCCGATAAAGCGGTACTCCATGGCGCAAACGATCACGTCGCGCCCGGCCAGCCTGCCTCCGGCGCAAATGACGGCGTCGTTGAGACCGGTTTTTCGCTTGGCGTCGTCGAGACGTTCTTCGTAAGGCTTGCGGTCGATGAATTGCAAAGCGTTCGTCGAGCGCAGGCTCCAGCCGAACTCATCCCACTGCGCGTTGTCGAAAAGCAGCCTGAGCCGCTCGCGGGCGTCGATCTTGAAATGAAATCCGCACTTTGCGCAGACCATTTGGGCGGCTTCGAGATCTTTCTTCCAAATCGTTGCGCCGCAAGAGTCGCATTTGATCCAGAGACCCTCGGTTCGGACCTTCTTGGTTTCGTCGTTTTTGTGCAGCCACGCCATTATCGAACGACGCTCCGGCGCGCCGAGGGGGACTCGATAATCATAAGCCTGACAGCGAACGCTCGAACGCCTCGCTCGCCGGAGAAACCGGCTCGTGCCCGGCGCCGGCTACTTGGACATCGGCGTCTGGACTTCGCTGTCTCGCCAAGCGCTGATTTTCAACCGCCGGCATACCCAGCACAACCCCTCCGACTGCTCGCTGGCCCCGGGTTCGGAGCAGATGCGGCACGGAAAGGTCTCGATCGGTTTTGGCTCGAAGATATTTCGACGGGCCGAATCGCGCAAGCGTGGATCGATGACCGGCTCTTCCATGCTGTTGGGTTTGCCCGGCGTGCTCATGGATCCATTGCCCAAGTCTCCTTCAACTATAGACTGCGCGACAAGTGAAGTCCAGTCCCATCTCGTGTGAAGGAGGCGAAAAAAATGCTTGATGAGGATGGCTTCCGTGAAGGGGTGCCGGAGGGGCGTGTTTCAGGGGTCTTTTGGGTTGAGGTTAGTCTCGCTTTGGTGGGGTTACCCCCCCGGCATCAAACTCAGAATACCAAAGTTCATAGCCCGTGGCAAGTAAAAATCCAAAAAATAGTATTTTTTATCACGATCGGTATTCTGGATTCGATTCCAAGTTATTTTATATCAATGACTTAACGGAAAATTTGAGTGCTCCCGATTACTTGAAAAAAAATTCTGCGGGCTGGAATTTTCGGGCGTCCGGCCGGAGGTGACGGCGGGCGGACAGTTTTCGGCTTGTCTCTCGTTGGAAAGAGCTGATTCTTGACTGGCGCGGCAGTGGCGGCTACAATGCAAGCCATGCGCAGACTGACAGCGTTGACCGCGGCCTTGCTCCTCTCGGTTTGTCTGGGAGCGGCCGAATCCGAGACCAGGCGCTACCTGTACCTGAGCACCCCCGACGGGGCGCAGAAGCAGGGCGCCTCCGAACCCGGGATTCTGATCTTCGATATCGACAACGGCCACAAATTCGTTCGCCGCATCGACGTCCCGATCTTCAAGGAAGGGCTGCGCGGTTTCGCCGGCAACCTGAAAACCCACAGCGTCTACTATTCCTCGACGAACCGCCGCCTCGGCGCGTTCGACCTCGAAACGGAAAAGGTGGTTTGGGAGAAGACCT
This sequence comes from Bryobacterales bacterium, assembly GCA_965214655.1. Taxonomy (GTDB): domain Bacteria; phylum Acidobacteriota; class Terriglobia; order Bryobacterales; family UBA6623; genus CATQHP01. Next base: position 570,504 of record OZ243965.1, read on the forward strand.
ACGAGCAGGGCTGCGACCGTTCGTCCATCACGATGGACGGCAAGAAGCTCTACGTTCCGACCGGCTGGTGGTATTCCGGCGAGGACAGCGGCCTGTTGGTGGTCAACGCCGAGAACGGCGAGCTTATCAAGAAGATACCCGTCGGCCCTCAGGCGCACAACAGCATCGTCAGCCTCAGCGGCGAGCGCCTCTACCTCGGCACGCGCACCATGCTTTCGGTTTTCGACACCGCCGACGACCGCCTGATCCGCCAGTTCAAGGACGTGGGTGAGCGCGGCGTCTTCCCCTACACGATGGACAGCAAGGAAAAGCACGCATACATCTGCCTGGGCAATCACGCCGGTTTCGATGTCGTCGATTTGCAGACGGGAGAGAAATTGCACCGCGTGTTCGCGTTTTTGGGCGGGGAAAAGATCCCCAACCGCACGCACGGCGCGGCGCTGACTCCCGACGAAACGGAACTGTGGATCAGCGATCAGAAGGGCCGGCGGCTGTTCATTTTCGACGCGACGAAAATGCCGCCGGAGCCCAAGGGACACGTCGAGTTGTCCGACGGCGGCCACGGCTGGGTCGCCTTCAGTCTCGACGGGCGCTACGCCTGGTCGCACACGCCCGATGTCTTCGACGTGAAGACGAAAAAGCTCGTCGCTACGCTCAGGGACGCGGAAGGGAAGCCGGTCAGCGGCTCGAAATACATCGAAGTCCACTTCCGCGACGGCAAGGTTGTCGCCATGGGCAACGAATTCGGCCTGGGCCGCCGGCCTTAGCTTCCGCCAATTCTGCGCTGGGATTTTAACCTGATCACCCTGCGGTGATCTTCCGCACCTGCCGGTCCTCGCCATCGTAGATGGTCACGAAAAATTAAACAGACAAATCGGAATCGCGCTGCTTCAGTTCCTTCGCTAGATTTCGCAGGACCTTGATGCCTTCTTCGCTACAGGAGCCGCCTTCCTCCCCGGGCGGATAGCGATCGGGCGCCTTGAAACAGATGATGCGCACTCGGTCAAGATCCGGATCTGCCAGTGTGCTCGATAAGAAGTCATCCCAATCCCAGCAACGCTGGTATGGACATTGCTCCAATAGCCAATGCATTCACAGGCGTCTCGGTGTTCGCGATGATTGTCAAAGCCATGTCATGAACTTCTTCCTGGAGTTTCTCGCCCGGACCCAGATGCTCGAAGCTGCCAATTTGTTGGCCTTGCGTCCCCTCCTCGTCCCGGAGATAAATACCGCCGCCGGCGACAATGAAGCTGTTGTCGCCCCGCACCTGATTCGCGAACGGTTCATCGGGCGACACGAACCGCCCCAGGCGCGCCGAGTAGTACCTTGCGCCGAAGGAGTCGAGGCTCGATTCGGTATCCCGTTCCTTACCGGTGAACTGCTGCTTGACGGCGCTGCCCGCCGCGCTGTAGCAGTCGGCGCTGCGGCCGTTCAGCCCCGAACCGATGCGCTCCCCGAAGGGGAAGAAGTCGCGGCACTCCGCGACCGTCTGGTCTTGCTTGGTCACCGCCCGCGTCGAGCCCAGGTGATCCTCCGTGCGGTAGAACGTCCCGCCGGATCCCGCTTCAGGCGCCACGCTCGAATACTCGGCCGCCAAGCGCCCGAAGGCGTCGTACACGTACACCACCATCGTCTCGCTCGCGCCGCGGATCGTCGTCGTGCGCTTGACACGCTGCCCCAGCCCGTCGTAGGCGTACGCGCCCTGCTCCTGCAACGACGCCACGTTGTTGTCGTACGCCGTCAGCCGATTCTCCCCGTCGTAGCTCAGCGCGCCCACGCCCGCCAGCGACAGCAGGTTGCCCGCCCCGTCGTAGCTGCCCGCCGCGATGCGGTTCGTCGTTGCGCTGAAAGCGCTCGTCGCCGTCGGCGTCCCCGTCGGCAAGGTGTGCCCCCGCGTCCCCGTCACCGCCCGGTTGCCGTTATGTATCGTAATATAGCCCCGGCGCCATGCCGCGTCCGTCGGGCAGGAGTCGCTCGTCGGCGCCGTGCCGCCTTCACTGGCCAGACCCAAGCGGTTCGCCCCGTCGTAGCGGTAGCGCTGCGTCACCGTGAATCCCTCACGGCCGATCGTCTGACTCAGCACGTTGCCGTTGTTGCTCGTCGTCCCGTAGTCGAAGCTCAGCGACAGCTTGTCCGCCCGCTGCGTCCCGCTCGCCATCGTCCCCAGCCGGATCGCCGTCGGCTGCAAGCGCGCGTTGTACCCCCAACTCTCGTACAGCCCGTTGCCCAGCTTCAGCGCCTTCATCCCGTCGTGCGCCGCGTAGCTCATCTCTCCGGCATAGTCCGTCGCCCCAGGCGTGTTCTTGCCCACGGCCTTGAACCGCCCCGCCGCATCGTAATCGTAGGCCACTACCAGCCCCGACGGATACGTCTGCGTCTCGAGCGTCCCGTCCGCATTGTAAGTATAGGCGAACGTCCGCGCCGCATCCCCGGAGGTCGTCTGCGTGCTCGCCGTCACCCGCCCAAAGGCGTCGTAACAGCCGTAGCTCGTCGTCGACACGCTCGTGCGCACCGAGGTCAAGCGCCCCTTGTTCTTGCAATTCGTCGCCGCTCCCGCGGTCGTAGGCGTAGGTCACGTCCGGCGTCGCATTGAATCCCGTCCCCCCGCCGGAGTAAACCGTCTTCGTGATGCGGTTCAGCGCATCGTAGGTATGCGTCGCCGTCCCCCCGCGGCCGTCCGTCTCGGTCAGCACGTTGCCGGCGCCGTCGTAGGTATAGCGCACCGTCCCGCTTTCGGGGTTGGTCGCCGAGGTCAGGCGGCTCAGCGCGTCTTAGGGTTCGCGCAAGAATAACTTCCTAGAAGCGCCCGTAGTCTCGCAGTAGAACCCACCGGCGCCGCGACTCTCGTGATCAGCAATCAAGTCCCGTCATCTGAGGGGCGCAGCCCGTCCGAGTTGTGGCATCATTGCGGAAATGCGAACCCGCAATGGCGCCATAATGAGACCAACCCAATTCTCCGCCGACACGATCATCGCCCTGCTCCGCAACCAGACCATCGCCTCGCTGGCCGAGGTCATGGCCGCGCTCGGCGCCCGCGCCAGCAGGCGCACCGCGTTCCGCAAGCTCAAGGACATCGACGCCCGCACCAGCTACTCGCATCGCGGCGGCTACTACACCCTCGACCAACTCGCCCACTTCGACGAGCGCGGCCTGTGGTCGTTCGCCGGCGTCCGCTTCTCCCGCGCCGGCACCTTGATCGCAACCGCCGAGTCGTTCATCAACCACGCCGAGGCCGGACACTTCGCCGACGAGTTGGACAACCTGCTCGGTGTCGGCACCCAGGACGCGCTGCGCAAGCTCGTCGATGACCGGCGGCTGACACGGCACAAGCTCGCCGGACAGTTCCTCTACTGCGCCGCCGACCGCGCGCAACAGACGCACCAGGTGCGCGCCAGACGTCTGCTGCTGGCCACGCCCGGACTCGGGCAACCCCTGCCCGACGCCGACCTGATGCCCGAGGAGTTGCGCGCCGCCATCGTGTTGTTCGCCAGCCTGCTCGACGAGCGGCAGCGGCGGCTGTTCGCCGGCCTCGAAGCCCTCAAGTGCGGGTGGGGCGGCGACCGGCGCATCGCCCGACTGCTCGGCATCGACCCGTCGACGGTCGCCGCCGGCCGGCGGCAACTGGTCGAGCGTGACGTCGAGGTCGACCGGGTGCGGCGCGCCGGCGGCGGACGCACACCGACGGAAAAAAAACGCCGGAAGTCATCGCCTGCATCAAAACCTTGATGGACCACGAGACGGCCGGCGACCCGGTCAGCGGCCTGAAGTGGACACGCCGAACGACCGCCAAGGTCGCCGACCAACTGGGCGCGCTCGGCATCGACGTCTGCCCCCGGACGGTCGCTCGACTGCTCAAAGCGATGGGCTATTCGCTGCGCGTCAACCACAAGAAGCTCGCCGGCGCTTCCCATCCGAGGCGCGACGATCAGTTCCGGCACATCGCCGACCTGCGCGAGCGTTGCGCCGCCGACAACGTCCCGGTCATCAGCGTCGATACCAAGAAGAAGGAACTCGTCGGCGCGTTCCGAAATCCCGGCGCCAAGTGGGACCGCAGTCCCGAACAGGTCAAGGACCACGACTTCCGCTCCGATGCCGAGGGCCTCGCCGTCCCCTACGGCATCTACGACCCGCGGGCCAACGCCGGCACCGTCTTCGTCGGCCAGACCGCCGACACCCCGGCGTTCGCCGTCGACTGCATCGAGAAATGGTGGCGCACCCAAGGCTGCAAGCACTATCCCGAGGCCAACGCGCTGCAGATCCTGGCCGACGGCGGCGGCAGCAACAGTTGCACGGCGCGCGCCTGGAAATTCAACCTGCAACACCGCCTCTGCAACCGGCACGGCTTGCGCGTGACCGTGGCCCACTACCCGCCGGCCACCTCGAAGTGGAATCCCATCGAACACCGCATGTTCTGCGAGGTCACCAAGAACTGGGCGGGCCGCCCGCTGGACAGCTACGAGACCATCCTGAAATACCTGCGCACCACACGCACCGCCACCGGACTGCGCGTGCGTGCACACCTGGTGCGAAAGACCTACAAGACCGGCGTCAAGGTCACCGATGAGGAAATGCAGGAGCTACGCATCACACCCGACAGCTCAATGCCCAAATGGAACTACACCATCGAACCCATGTAACAAAAACGGAAACTATTTTTGCGCCGGCCCTTAGGCGAACGTGCGCGTCTGCCCGCCCGTGCAGACCCCGCTGCCGCTCACCGCAGCGTTCTGCCGCACTTTGGTCAGATTGTCCAGCACGTCGTACTCGTAGCAGGTGTGGACACCATTCTCCTCAACCCGCGCCAGCCGCCCCAAGCCGTCGTACGCACTCGTCCGCGCCACTCCCGCCTCGTCGGTCACCGTCACCGTGTTGTCGCTGTAGGCGGTCGTCACCTTGCCCCTGCCGCTCGCGTTCGTCCCCCACGGCGCCGGCCGGCCGTCGCCGGCGAACGCGGCCACTTCCACGACCCGCCCGTTGCGGTCGTACTTGACGCGCCGCCAGCCCATCGTCTCTTCTGACCCGCTTGCGCTCTCGTGCGGATTCGACGCCAACTCATAGCGGTTCGACCCGCTGTAGCGGTACGCCCGCCTCACCTGAATCCCGCTCGTCTCGCTGCCCGCGCTTACCTTCCCCGCGCCGTTGGTCTGCTCCAGCCACAGCCGCCCCAGGGGATCGTAGCGGCTCGCCACAGCCAGCGCGGCGTCATTGTACGTTGCCCGGTCGCGCTGCTCGTACACCCGCCGCTCTCGATCGTCGTACGCGGTCTGCGTCTTGCGCAGGTTCACTTCTTCGACATTCTCATCCTCGTCTTCTTGCAGCGCCTTCTCGCCGACCTCCGTCGGCCGCCCCAGGTCGTCGTAGTCGTAGCTCGTCGTGACCTTGTTGTCATCATCCTTGCGGCTGGTCAGCAGCCCCGATGCGCAGTCGTAGGCATAGCTCGTCGTGCGCTCTTCGGTCTCGTTGTAGGCTTCTTCCCGCTTCGTCGGGTAAAGACTCGATGCCGAGCCGTCGGGGCAGCCGGCGATCGCGTCGTAGGTCAGCTTGACCCGGTTGCCCCGCGCATCCGTCGTTTGCGTCAGGTTGCCGTGCGTGTCGTATGCATGCCGCGTCGTTGCGGTCGCGCCGCCCACGCCCCGCGTTGCCGCCGTCACGTTCCCCCGCGCGTCGTAGGTAAAGTCGGTCTTGGCCTGCAGCGCCCCGTTCGACCAGCCCGCGCGCACCTCGCTGTAGTCCGCCGGCGCCAGCAGCCGCGGCGGCGGCACGGCGCCCGTCACCGCGCCCGTCACCGCCGCCGCCGCAGGCGCCCGCCAGTAGGCGTCCGTATCGTCGAGCAGCGTGTCGGCGTTCGACGTCGCCCGCGTATAGACGTGGACCGCCGTGCGCACGGGCGTCCCCGTCGGCGCCGCGTTGGGAATGCCCCCGCTGTCGCGCCCAACCGTCACCCCGAAGTCGTACTCGGCTGCCGTCAGCAGGTTGCCGTTCTTGTCCCTGGTCATCGCCCGCGCCGCAGTTTGCGCGCCCTGCGTGCGGTACTCGGCGCGCACGTACGGGTTGCCCGGGTCGCTGGCATGGATCGCCGGCGAGTTGTAGGCCTGGTTCTTGCGCCAGTAGCGCTCCGTCTTGTCCCCGTTCGGCCGCACCGTCTTCCACACCAGCCCCGCCTTCCAGGCATCGGGGCTGCTCGCCGCCACGTACTTGTTCTCGTAAAACCAGGTCTTGGCCGCTCCGCCGTCCGGCGCCGTCACCGTGGTCACGTTGTTGACGTCGATCGCATACGTCCAGGTCTCGCTCAACTCCGTTCCCGTCAGCGGCTCGGTGTAGGTCACGACCTTCTGCGTAACCGGGTTCTCCAGCAGTATGGAAGTATACTTGTGCTGCTTGTGTTTGTAGCTGTAGCTCACGCTGCCCCCGCCCGGAAAGGCGATCTTCTGCAACTCCCCGAAGGCGGTCGCCGGGCGGTGATACTCGAAAACGTATTCCAACTGCTGCCGCCCCTCGAGTTGCGGCAGCTTGATCTTGTCGATCGTCCCCGTTCGGGGCGCGACACAGTCGTAGACCCCTTCGGCTAGGGATTCATCGCCGACGCAGGAGTACGTGCCCCCGCTCATGTCCACCGTGCCGCGCTCGATCTCCCACTCCAACTCGCCCCTGTAGCCCGGCGCCGTGACGATCTCGTCGCCGTTGCTCAAGCGAATAATCTGGATCTCGCGGCCCAGGTCGTCCCGCAATATGGTGCAGGGGCGGCTGCTCCCCTCGTGCGTACAGTTCTCGCGCGCCACCGTGACCGTGTTGCCGTTGCGGTCCACGATCCGTTCCGTCTGATCGCGCCGGCCCTCCACCCGCCGCCCGTCGTTGAAATGGATCGTCCAGCGCCGCTGCCCCCAGTACTGCTCCGTCCCGCGGTGGATCGTCACGTGCGCGTACGCGCCGTCGGTGGTCACGTAGCGCATGTCGCCGCTGATGTCGCTGCCCCCCGCGTAGCAGAAGTCTCGCCTGCCGTCCGGATGGTAGGCGTAGAAACCGTCGCCGTTGTCGTCCCCTACGGTGTCCTCTGCGTTGACCAGCCGCAGCAGATGCGCGCTCCCGTCCGGGAAATGCACCCGCATCTTGGTGGTGTATTTGTCGAAAACCGAGCGGCAATCGCCATCAGGGCTGGGAACCTCCATCCGCTCTTCGAACTCGAGCCCGTATTGGAACCCATAGCGCCAGCCGCCCTGGGCGGAATTCCGCAGCGTATGCCGCAACTCGTAGACGGTTTCGGTGTCGGGATACTGACCCGCGTCCACCAATTCCGAGTCCACGTCCCAGATCTGCGAGTTGTACAGCAACTCGAGGGTGAACGCCGAACCGCCCCGCCCGGGCGGCAGCGAGGCCAAGGGGATGCGCAGCAGCACGTTGCCGTTGACCGTGTTGATCGTCTCCACATCGCTGACCAGGAACCCGCCCCCGGGACGCCAGCCGCGGCCGCCTTTGCCCCGTTCGCCCGCCGGCGGCGTAGGCTGCGCCCACAAGCCCGCCGCCGCGATCAGCGCGCAGCCCGCCGCCAACGCCGCACGGCGCCCAAACATTACTCTTCGCCAAGCCATCCGCCAAGTCATGCCTTCAGTCCCCCGCGCGGAACACGCCGTCGTCCTTGTCAGCAGTCAACATCACCGAATCGACAAAAAACGAAAGCAGCGCGCGCCCCTTCACCGTGCGCACGATGGCCAGCGGCAGATACTCTCCGGCGAACTCCCGCCACTGCCCCATCAGCGTCTCCACCTCCCCGTCCCGGCCCCGGTAGCGCACCCGCGCCGGCAGTCCCGTCGCCGAATCGAAATAAAACAGCTTGACGCGATCCGCGGCCCCCAGCCGCCCGCGCCAGCGCAACTCGTAAATATCGCGCCAAGGCCCCGCATAGTCCGGCCCCGCCCCGTCGTCGGCGCGGAAGCGCCTGCCGAGCAGCCGCAGCACGTCGCCGCGATCCACGGCAGCGAAAAACGCCTCCATCGAATCGTCGAGCAGCGATTCCGCCGCCGCCGCTTGCTGCGCGCTCAGCGCGCCTCCCGCGCTGCTCTCCCGCGCCCCGTCGAAGGCCAGAACCCGCCCTGCAAAGGCTACCCGGAAGCGCCCCCGGATGTCGCGAATCAGACTCACCGACCGGGACCTCTCGTCGGCGTCGGTCAACCGTCCGACGATGGTCACCCGCTCCTTGCCCTTGCGCGCGAAGCGGTCTCCCTGGGCCTGGAGTTCCGCGCGCAGGTTCGGCGGCACGCGCAGCGTCCGCCACCCCTGCGCCGGCATCCGCAGCGGCACCGCGCCCGCCGCCCCAACGACCGCCCCGACGCTCCACAGCCACTTTCTCCTGGTCCAAACTGCCGTCATGCCGCTCCTCCTATCCCTTGCCTCGTTCCCTTGCCTCGTTCCGCTTCCATGCGCGCGCTTGCCGTCGCTGGGGCCTCGCCGCCGGCGAGAAGTCGGCGCGGAAGGCGATCTGTCCGGCCACGCCGGTCGCCCCGCTGACCGCCGCCCGGTCGCGCTCGGCGGTCAGCGGCGTGCGCGCATCGTTGCCCGCGCCTCCGGACGAAGCGCCCGCGCCGAGGGCCGGGGCGGGGAAAGTCACCGCCGACGCGCCGCTATGGGATCCGTCGGCGACAGCCGCGCGCCCGGCGGAGGTCAGTCGGAGATTGTTCGTCGCGGGCATTATTTCTCCACTTTGCGGATGCGGTGGTTGTTCCAGTCGGCGATGTAGATATTGCCGGCGGCGTCTACGTCGACGCCGCGCGGCTCGTTGATTTGGGCGGATATCGCGGCTCCGCCGTCGCCGCTGAACCCGGCCGCGCCGGTTCCGGCAACCGTGGAGATGTCGCCGCTCGCATCGACCTTGCGGATGCGGTGGTTATCCCGGTCGGCGATGTAGACATTGCCTGCGCCGTCCACCGCAACGCCCGTTGGGTAGTTGAGCTGGGCTGAGGTCGCGGCTCCGCCGTCGCCGCTGAACCCGGCCGCGCCGGTTCCGGCAACCGTGGAGATATTGCCGTTCGTATCGACCTTGCGGATGCGGTGGTTACCCCAATCCACGATGAAGAGGTTGCCGGAGGCGTCCACCGCCACGCTGTGCGGGTAGTCGAATTGGGCGGATATCGCGGCTCCGCCGTCGCCGCTGAACCCGATCTCGCCGGTTCCGGCAATCGTGGAGATGCGGCCGTTCGTATCGATCTTGCGGATGCGGTAGTTGTTGCTGTCGGCGATGAAGAGGTTGCCGGAGGCGTCCACCGCCACGCCGTGCGGGTAGCTGAGTTGGGCGGATATCGCGGCTCCGCCGTCGCCGCTGAACCCGGCCGCGCCGGTTCCGGCAATCGTGGAGATGCGGCCGTTCGTATCGACCTTGCGGATGCGGTGGTTTCTCCAATCAGCGATGAAGAGGTTGCCGGAGGCGTCCACCGCCACGGAGTCCGGGTTGTTGAGCTGGGCGGATATCGCGGCTCCGCCGTCGCCGCTGAACCCGGCCGCGCCGGTTCCGGCAACCGTGGAGATATTGCCGTTCGTATCGACCTTGCGGATGCGGTGATCGCCGTGGTCAGCGATGTAGACGTTGCCGGCGGCGTCCACCTCCACGCTGCGCGGTTCCCTGATCTGTGCGGATGTCGCGGCTCCGCCGTCGCCGCTGTAGCCGGCCGTGCCGGTTCCGGCGAGCGTGGAAATGGTCGCGGAGGCCTCGGGCGTCCGCGGAGCCCGCGGATTCTGCGGGTCGGTCCAATCGAGCGGACTGCTCGCGCTGCCGTCGAGCAGCACGACCTGATAGGCGGCGCCGGCGGCGGCGGCCGCGACGAAGTTCGCCAGCAGGTTGGGCGGCCCTGTCAGCAAGGCGTGATTGTGATCGGTCGGCGCTTGGGAGTCTTGCAGATGGTAGGGTTCGCTGCTGTCCGCGACCGACCCCGAAGAGTTCAGCAGCGAGAACACCATCTGCGCCGAGCCGACCTTGAGGCCGATGCGCATATCGCGCTCCCAGGCCGCGCTCAGATCGTGGGCGCCGTCGTAGCCCACTTTGCCCGCTTGCGCGGTGATGTACACGATGATTCGCCGGGACGAATCTCGGACCAGGATTCGCGTCAGATAGCGGGCGGCGCTGTCGTCGAGCAGCGTCGCCGGCAGCGCCGTGTTGTCCGCCGCCCCGGAAATAAAGTCGAGTTGGCCGTCGATCTTCACCTCCAGCGACGACCCCGAGTAGCGCCAGAGCACGCCGGTCGCCGCGCCGACCGGCGCGTCGAAGACCGACTGCGTGTTGGCGGTGACGTTCACCGTGACCGAATCGGTGGCGGTGACGCCGTTCGAGTCGGTGACGGTGAGGGTGTAAGTGGTGTCGGCGGAGGGCGAGACGGAGACCGCGCCGGCGCCGGAGTTGTCGAGTGAGACGGAGAGGTTGCCGGGCTGGATGAGCGCGCTGCGGGCGTTGGAGGAGGCAGCCCGCAGGGTGGTCGATTGGCCGCGGGCGATCGACGTGTCGTCGGCGGTGAGCATCGCCGTGGGCAGGTCGCTGACGGTGACGGTGAGCGAATCGGCGGCGGTGACGTTGTTGGGGCCGGTGACGGTGAGGGTGTAGGTGGTGTCGGCGGTGGGCGAGACGGAGACCGAGCCGGCGCCGGAGTTGTCGAGTGAGACGGAGAGGTTGCCGGGCTGGATGAGCGCGCTGCGGGCGTTGGAGGAGGCAGCCCGCAGGGTGGTCGACTGACCGCGGGTGATCGACGTGTCGTCGGCGGTGAGCATCGCCGTGGGCGGGTTGTTGACGGTGACCGTGACAGCGGCCGTCTCCAGGGAATGCCCCGCCCCTCTCGCCGTCAGCGTATAGGTCGTTGTCGCTGTCGGTCTCACCGTCACGCTGCCGGCGGCAAGCGGAGCGACCGCGCCGACTCCGTTGTCGATGCTCAAGCTGACGGCGTTGCTCGTCTCCCACGAAAGCGTCACCGCGCCGCCGCTGACCGACGCGGCCGGCGAAGCCGTGAACGACTGAATCGAAACATCCGGCGCTACCGTAACGCTCGCTGTCGCCGGCGTCGTGCCCTTGGCGCCGGAGGCCGTCAGCGTGTACGTCGTCTCCTCTGAGGGAATCTCAATGAGATCGAATCCCGAATCCCCGCTGACTTCGATATCGCCGGGGTCGATGACCAGTTCTTCGGCGTCGGACACGCTCCAAGAGAGCCACAAAAGCACGTATTTTGCCGCCGTGAACGAACGGATGGTCGGTTGGTTCGGCGGCTCTTTTACAACCCTGACGGTAGCGCTCGCCTCTGCCGGGGTCGTGCCCGCGGCGCCCACCGCGGTCAGCGTGTAGGTCGTCGTCCTTCTCGGCGTCACCGCCCAGCTCCCGCTCGCCGCAACCGCGCCGACTCCGTTGTCGATGCTCACGCTTACCGCGTTGGTCGTGCTCCAACTCAACGTCGCCGACCGCCGCCTGCGCTCGATCCTTGACGGCGCCGCCGACAATCGCGCCGTCGTCGGCGGCTCGTTGACGATAATCGTGACCGCGGCCGTCGCCGGGGTCGTGCCCGCGGCGCCCACCGCCTTCAGCGTATAGGTCGTCGTCTCCGTCGGGCTCACCGTCGTGCTGCCGGAAGCAACCGGAGTCACCGCGCCGATTCCCTGGTCGATCGTTGCGCTTTCGGCATAAATCGTGCTCCAGCTCAACGTCGCCGACCGCCCGCGCACAATCGTTGCCGGCGACGCCGACAAGCGCGCCGCCGGCGCGGAGACGAACGTCTGCCCGGAGTCGGCAATCACGAGCAAGATCGTATCGCCGCCGGCAATCGACTCCATGAACGCGTCGCGGGAGTCGCCGCTCTGGAAATCCCATTGCGTCCGGGGGTGGCCTGCTGCGGTGAACGTCGAGTAGGGAACCTCGATGCACGATGCGCCGGCGAAATCCGATCCTTCCGGCAGGCGGCAGAAATACAGCGACTTGTTGTAGCCGGCGCCGCCGGCGGCCCAAAACGCGGCGTTGGTTCCCGAAGCCGCCAGATGGCGGACTTCGAGCGTGTTGTCGGCAGCGCCGTGCCGGCCGTACTCAATGAGGAAAATGCGGTCGGCCGGGTTGGTTCCCTGAGCCAGCGCGTCGCTGCCGGATTGCAAAACGCCGACTTCACTCGCGTCGGACCAAAGCAAATCGGTGGGAATGGCGCCGTCGTAGCCGGTTTGGAAAAAGATGAAGGGCTTGGCCGCGCTTGTCTTGACGTTGCGGACTTCCATCCACGCCAGTTGGCCGGTCAGCGCAGGCAGCAAGGCGATCGTAACCGCGGCCGCCGTCGTGAGCGATCGCGGCGCGCCGGTCGCCGTCAGCGTATAGGTCGTCGTCTCCGTCGGCCGCACCGTCATGCTGCCGGCGGCGACCGGAGTCACCGCGCCGATCCCGTTGTCGATGCTCAAGCTCACCGCGTCGCTCGTCTCCCAGGACAACGTGACCGCGCCGCCGCTGACGGACCAGGCCGCCGAGGCCGCGAACGACTCAATCGAAGGGTGCGGCGCAATCGTAACGCTTGCCGTCGCCGGCGTCGTGCCCTCGCCGCCGTAGGCCGTCAGCGTGTAAATGGTCTCGACCGAGGGCTCAGCGACGAGATCGAACGTTCTCCCGGTGACATCGGAATCGTCGGGATCGAGGACAAGCCGTTCGGCATTCTCCACAGACCAATAGAGTATGTACCCACCCCCAAACGAGCTCGCTTCGAGCCACTTGATGACCGGTTCGCCCGGCGGCGGCTCGACAACCGTAACGGTAGCGCGCGCCTCGGCCGGGGTCGTGCCTTCCGCGCCGGTCGCCGTCAGGGTGTAGGTCGTCGTCTCCGTCGGCGTCACTGCGCGGCTGCCGCTCGCGGTAACCGCTCCCACGCCGTTATCGATGCTCACGCTGAGCGCACGGGTCGTGCTCCAGGTCAGGGTCGCCGATTCCCGCCCTTGCACAATCGTTGACGGCGAAACCGTCAGTTGCGCCGTCGGCGGCGGCTCAGAGACGGTAATCGTGACCACGGCCTCGGCCGGGGTCGTGCCTTCGGCGCCGGTCGCCGTCAGGGTGTAGGTCGTCGTCGTTGCCGGCGTCACCTGACGCGAACCCGAAGTCCCAACCGCGCCGATCCCCTGATCGATCGTTACGCTGAGCGCATGGGTCGTGCTCCACAGCAACGTAACCGACTCGCCCACCGCGATCGCCTTGCTCGACGCGCTGAGCGTCGCCGTCGGATCGCCCGCCGTCGGGCCGCCCGTCGGCGTATCCGGCGTCACGACAATCGACGCCTCGGCGAACTTGCTCGTATCCGCAACGCTCCTGGCGCGCAGCGTGATCGTTTGCTTTGCGCTTACCTGCGGGGCCTGGAAGAGGACCGTGTTGGGTGACGCATCGGGGGTCAGCGAGCCCCCTCCGACGATCTCCCAGGTCACCGCGGAGTTCGAAGCTCCCGTCACCGTTGCCGTAAAGAACTGCGCCCCGCTGCTCGCCAGGGTCGCGTCCTGCGGACTGATCGCCACCTCGATCGGCTCTGCGGCCTCGACCGTCAGCAAGCGCCCGCCGGTATGGATATGCTCCCGGGCAAGATTCTGGGCGCAAACGCTCCCCGCCGCCAACAGCGCGCCCACAGCCGCCGCCGTTCGGAGAGCGTCATGTAGAAACCGGTTCACCGCCGCCGCATGTCCCGCCACAAGTCCCAACAATCTTTGCCAAGCCGTGGCAAACCGAAACTGTTATAAAAAGAACAAACCTCTTGCGCCGTTCGACCGCCGGCAAAGCGAAAACTGCAGCGCGCGCCGCCTATGCCGGGGATTGCGCGGCGTGACGCGGCCGGCCCCGGAACCGGCGGGCCCGCAGCGAACGGCTGCGGCCGGGCGTTTTCAATGGGCGAAACGCGCAAACCATGGCCGGCAACCCGCCGTTGTCGATTTTGCAGGCATGCTCTATCGAAGCTCCTCCCGCCGCCTGAACAGCCGGACGCAAACGGCGGCGGCGGCAAGGCTCGCCGCGAGCCCGGCGAGCGCGTCCACGGCGTAGTGATACCGCCCGTAAACGGTCGAGATTGCGATCCCGCAGGCGACCGCAACCATCGCGAGTCCGAACGCGCGGCGGCGCGGCAGCGCGTAAAGCAGGCCGAAGGCCGCCCCGAAAGCCGAAGAGACGTGACCGCTCGGAAAGACGCTCGTGTGAATGCCGCCTTCGGCCAGCAGCCGCCAGTTCAAACGCCGGAACGCCGTGTCGAAATTCGGAAAGTCTTCCCCCGGAAATACGGTCCGCGGCGGCTCCGAAGGAAAATACGGAAACAGAGCGTAGGCGAAGATCGCCGACGTCACGTAAAGCGACAGGAAACGGTCCGCGCGTCCCGCGTTGCCCGTGAAGGCGAGCGCGGCGAGTCCGAGCGGGCCGAGAATGTAGGTCGAGAGGTAGAGGATTTCCAGCAACCCGGGGATCAGCGGCCCGGCAATTTCGATGGCCGCCTGCAGCCCCGCGTCGTTGAGCAGCAGCTTGTCCCAGCGCACCCAGGCCTGTTCCAACTCGCGGCCTTCATGCGGCAAGGCGAACCAACCCATTTGCTGATAGGCCAGCATCACCGCCGCCAACGGAAAAAGGTTGCGTATCGAGAGTCCCCGCGGCCTTTCGGGCCGCGTGGAAAGCCAGGCCAGCACGGCCGCCGCCAGGATGTTGGCGGCAAGCGCCCGCAGCTTGATCGGGGCGGCGACCGGCAGCAGCAGCGCCAACGCCGAGGTGTAGGCGAAATAAACCGTCAAAACGGATTCGCAGAGGCGCGGGTGAAAACGCTTGAAGAAGGTCATGGGGGACTCGCGGGGAATTTTTACCGAAAAATCGCTCTCGGAGCGCCAAGTTCGTTCGGCTATGAATTATCATGCATAACAAAATGGAGATTGCAGTGTTGACGCGCAAACATCTCGCGAGACGCTCTTTTCTGAGGGGGGCGGGCGCCGCGGTCGCCTTGCCGTTCCTCGAGGCGATGACGCCGGCGTTTGCCGCGCCGGGCCGCTCGGCGAACCGGGCGCCCAAGCGGTTGGCCTTCGTCTATATTCCCAACGGCGTCATCCAAGAGGCGTGGACGCCCGCGGCCGCAGGCTCCGCGTTCGAGTTCACGCCGACCTTGAAGCCGCTCGAGCCCTATCGGCAAGACCTGCTGGTTTTTTCCGGCCTGACGCACAACACCGGACGGGCGCTCGGCGACGGCCCGGGCGACCACGCGCGGGCGGCGGCTTCGTTCCTCACCGGAATCCATCCCCGCAAGACCGCCGGCGCCGACATCAAGCTGGGCGTTTCGGTCGATCAGGTCGCGGCGAACGCCGTGGGCGGACAGACGCGCTTTGCCTCGCTGGAGCTCGGCATCGAGCCCGGCCGTCTCGCGGGCAATTGCGACTCGGGATATAGCTGCGCCTATTCCAACAGCGTTTCCTGGCGCGGCGAGCAAACGCCCAATCCGCCCGAGATCAACCCCCGGCTGGTCTTCGAGCGCATGTTCGGAGGCGGCGGCGAAGCGCTTGACGCCGCTGCCCGGGCGCAACGGATCGCGCGGCGCAAGAGCGTCCTCGATTTTGTCGCCGAAGACGCGGGCCGGCTGCAAAAAAGTCTCGGTCCGACCGACCGGCGCAAAATCGACGAGTACCTCGGCAGCGTCCGCGAAGTCGAAAAACGGCTCGACGCCGCCGCCGATCTCGACGCGGCGCCGCCGATTCCCAAGCCGCACGGCATCCCCGCCGCGTACAGCGATCACGCCCGTCTGATGTTCGACCTGACGGCAATCGCCTTCCAGACGGACATGACCCGCGTATCGACCTTCATGATGGGCCGCGAGGGCAGCAATCTGACCTACCCGGAAATCGAGGTCAACCGCGCTCACCACGGCATGACCCATCATCGCGGCGACCCCGAGAAAATCGAGGACATCGCCAGGATCAACCGCCATCACGTCGAGCAGTTCGCCTACTTCATCGGCAAACTGGCGGCGATCGAGGAAGGCGGCGGGCGCTTGCTCGACAACATGATGGTCGTTTACGGCTCGGGCATCGGGGACGGCAACCGCCACACCCATCACGACCTGCCGGTGCTGCTCGCCGGAGCGGGCGGCGGAACGCTCAGGCCCGGCCGCCACATGCGCTTCCCCGCGGAGACGCCGATGAACAATCTGTATCTTTCATTGCTGGAGCGCATGGGCGTGCATCCGGAAACGCTGGGCGACGCCACCGGGAAGTTGGAACGCCTGAGCGACATTTAGCGGCCCGCCGCCGCAAGGCAGCGGAGAACCGCGGCGATTTTTGCCGGCCGGCGGGGCCGCTGTCCGGGCTTCAGTCCGGCGGGGCCTTGCGGGCTATGCGCCGTCTTGAAATCGGCGGGTTGAGTTGGGACTCGCTCGCGGCGGCAATCCACAGCGATGCGGGCCGCCCGCCGCCGCGCTCCTTTTTTCCGTGTCTGGCTTTCCGTGTCTGGCTTTCCGTGTCGGGCATTCTTCCCGGCCAATGCGGAATTGCCGTCGCTCACGGGAGATGGATTGCGGCGGTCGAGTCGTTCGGCGCCTAATCGGTGAGTTGCAGGTAGCGTTCGATCACGCGGCTGACGTACGCCCGGGTTTCGCCGTAAGGCGGAACGCCGTCGTACTGCTCCACGCGGCCCGGTCCGGCGTTGTAGGCGGCGAGCGCGCGGACGATCTGGTCGTCCCGCCCCGCGTACCGCCCCAGGAGTTGCTTCAAATAGCGGATGCCGCCGCGGACGTTCTCCGTCGGATTGTGGGGATCGATTCCCAGCCCCGCCGCGGTTTGCGGCATCAACTGCATCGGGCCGACCGCTCCCTTTGTGGAAACGGCGTCCGCGCGGTAAGCGGACTCCGCCGCGACCACGGCGTGAATCAATTCCGCCGGCAGCCCGGCTTCAGCGGCGAAACGCTCGACGGCGGCAGCGACCGACAGCGGCTTGCGGGCGGGAGTTTTTTCCGCCGCGGCCGCCGTCGGCGCCGCGGGCCGCTGCGGCGCGGTGCCGTCCGGCTCGAAGCGAACGACAGCGGAGGCAGGCAGATTCAGTTGCCCCCCGCCGGGCGTAAACAACCGCAGGCGCGAACCCTGCGCTTCGTGGCGCGAGACGTGCAGGCGATATCCTGTCTTGAGGACGGCGAATTCGCCGCCCGGCGCCGCGCACAGGGCAAGCATCATGGCTGCCGGGAGCCGCAACCGTTTCGCGTATTGCATATTGCGTTCCTATACGAATTTATGACGTACATCTCCCATCTTTCGTGCAGCAGGACGGGGCAGCGCTTCGCGGCCGGAGAAATTCACAACCTGTCGCCGGCGGGCGCTCCGTTGCTCGTCCATTACGATCTCGAACGCGCTCGGGAGGAACTGACTCAAGAACGCATCGAAGCGGGGCCGCGCTCGATGTGGCGTTATGCTCCGCTTCTCCCGCTGCGCGACTTGCGCAACGCGGTCAGCCTGGGCGAAGGATGGACTCCGCTCCTGGCCGCGCCCCGCCTCGGCGAGGCGGTCGGCTGCCCGAATCTTGCGATCAAGGACGAAGGCGCGAACCCTACCGGAACGTTCAAGGCGCGCGGAATGGCCGCGGCGGTATCGCTGGGCAAAGAGCTTGGCCTCTCCAAATTCGCGGCGCCGTCCGCGGGGAACGCCGCAAGCGCGTTGGCGGCCTATGCTGCGCGGGCCGGGCTCGAAGCGCACATCTTCATGCCGCGCGACGCGCCTCAGGCCAACTATATCGAATGCAAGATGTTCGGCGCCCAGGTGACCCTTGTGGACGGCCTGATCAGCGACTGCGGCCGCATCGTCGCCGAGCGCAAGGATGCCGAGGGTTGGTTCGACGTTTCGACGCTCAAGGAACCCTACCGCATCGAAGGCAAAAAGACGATGGGCCTCGAGCTCGCCGAGCAACTCGGCTGGCGGCTGCCCGATGCGGTCTTTTATCCCACCGGCGGCGGCGTGGGCATCATCGGCATGTGGAAGGCCTTCGACGAATTGGAGCGCCTCGGCTGGATTTCGTCGAAACGACCGAAGATGATCGCGGTGCAGGCCGCAGGATGCGCTCCGATCGTCAAGGCATATGAAGAGGGCGCGGAAGCGTCGCAGTTCTGGCAGGACGCCGCAACCGTTGCAAGCGGACTGCGCGTGCCCAAGGCGCTGGGCGATTTTCTCGTGCTCGAGGCCGTGCGCGAGAGCGGCGGAACCGCCGTCGCGGTCGGCGACGGGGAATTGCTCGAAGCCGGCCGGCTCCTCGCCGAAACCGAGGGACTTTTCGTCGCGCCCGAAGCCGCGGCCTGCATCGCCGCCGCCCGGCAACTGATCGCCCGCGGATTTCTGGGCAAAAACGACGAGGTCGTGATCTACAGCACCGGAACCGGTCTGAAGTATCTCGAAGCGTGGTCAACGCTGTTTCCTCCCGAGCCGCGGCCGGAGGAGCGCCTCGGCGGCCTGATTCTTCCGCGTTAGGCCGACTTGGGTTTAAAGCCGTCAGCGGCAAGGATTTCTGTAAGCTGCTTGAGTCGCGGGGGGCGGCGTTTGAAACGAATCAATGGGAGCCATCCCATCCATGTCAGAGCGGGAGTTCCTGTGCGTATCTCTGTCCCGGCTCATACGGGCGCTACCCTGAAACGCGGACTTCAGAGGCACTTGATGAAATCGGCCGGCATCGATGGACCTGAGCTGTAACCCGTTCCTGATTCGATCGTTACGGGATTTTGGCAGCGACTCTCCACTCTCCGCTGGGCGCGCCGCAGGCGCGCCCTAAAACCAGCGGCGCTTGTCGACGACGTTGCGCAGCGGCTCGCCCCGGACAAAGCGGCCGACGTTGTCGAGGATCACGCTCAGGTGCCGCTCGGCGATATGCGGCGAATGCCCTGCGACGTGCGGCGTCAGGATCACGTTCTCGAAACCCCAGAGCGGATGATCCGCCGGCAGCGGTTCGACCTCGAAGACGTCCAGCGCCGCCCCGGCGATTTCTCCCGCTCGAAGCGCCGCCGTCAGGTCGTCCAGGTTGACGATCGCGCCGCGGCCGATGTTGATGAGCACCGCGTTCGGCTTCATGCGCGCGAACAGCGGCTTGCGGAAAAGCCCCTCGGTCTGCGGCGTGTGCGGAGCGGCGATCACGACATAATCGCTCTGCTCCAGCAAATCGTTCAGGCGGTCGGTTGGCCATACCTGTTCGACTCCCGGCGGAGCATCGCGCCGCAAGGGATCGACCGCGGCCGTCTTCATGCCGAAGCAAACCCCGCGGCGGGCGATCTCGGCGCCGATCGAGCCGAGCCCGACGACGCCCAGCGCCGCGCCGGCGAGCGTGGTATGCGCCAGATCGACGGGAGTGGTCACGGCCGGCCCCGAGCGGAACTGCTGCCCTTTTTTCTCCCCGCCGTACGGGCGCCATTCGCGGCGTTCCTGTTGGCGGATGTAGCGGTGCAGGTTCCGCGCGAAGCAGAGCATATAGCCGAACGTCTGATCGGCGATGTTGTCGGGGAACAACCCGCGCATGTTCGTGAGTTGCAAGGGATGTTCGATCAACTCCGGGAACAGGTAATGCTCCAGGCTGGCGGTGGGCGACTGCGCCCAGCGCAGCTTGCGCGCCCGCGCCAGGAGCTTCGGCGTCATCTTGCCGAAGAACGCATCGGCGTCCGCGGTCTCGGCGGCGGCCTGCTCTTCGTCGGCGCAGTTGGCCACGCGCATGGGCGCCGCGGCCCGCTCGATTTTCTCCAGCCTGTCGGGCTCCACCGCGGGGAACAGCACCAGTTTCAGCGGGCGCCTCATGGCTTCGATTCTAGCGGACGGGTCGCCCGGGCCCGCGGCCCCGCTCTCCTACCGCTACGCTAAAGGCAAGCGTGAAGAAACTGCTTGTGCGCGCGACGAACTGGCTGGGCGACGCCGTCATGTCGCTGCCGGCGCTGCGCGCGATCCGCCGCGCGCACGAAGGGTGGAGCATCGCCGTCCTGGCGCGCCCCTGGATCGCCGATCTGTATGCCCGCGAAGACGTTTGCGACCGCATCATGGTCTATGAAAACCGGGGCGGGCACAAGGGTCTGAGCGGCAAGCGCCGCTTGGCGAAGGAGCTTCGCGCAGAGAAATTCGACCGCGCCATCCTGCTGCAAAACGCCTTCGATGCAGCTCTGCTGGCCTGGGCGGCGCGGATTCCGGAGCGCATCGGCTACGCCCGCGACGGCCGCGGCTTCCTGCTCACGAACGGCATCTCCGTTCCCGACCGAGGCGGCGCGCCGGCTCACCAGCGCTTCTACTATCTCGAGCTTGTCCGCCGCGCGGGGCTGCCGGGCGCGGTTTCCGCGTGCGGCGACATCCGCTTGGACGGCGCCGCCGCCGCCGCCGAAGCGGGCCGCGAGCGCTGGCGCCGCCGCGGCCTGCCCGCTGCTCCCTGGATCGGCGTCTCGCCCGGCGCGGCCTACGGCGGCGCCAAGCGTTGGCTGCCCGAGCGTTTTGCCGCCGCCGCCCGCGAGCTTGCCGCCGAGATCGACGCCCGGGTAGCGGTTTTCGGCTCGCCGGCGGAAACCGAAGCGGCCCGCGCGGTTGCAAGAGAAATCGGCGAACGAGGCCACTGTCTGGCCGGAGAGACCTCGCTCGCCGAGTTTATCGAGCTCGCTGCGGCGTGCAGCCTCTACTTGGCCAACGACTCCGGCCCCATGCACGTTGCGGCGGCGCTCGGCGTGCCTACGGTTGCGGTGTTCGGGGCTACCGATCCCATCGCCACCGGCCCGGCGGCTTCCTGGGCGAAAGTCATTCGCGAACCCGTCGCCTGCGCGCCCTGTTTCCTGCGGGAATGCCCGGTCGTCGAGCCGGTTGCCCACCCTTGCATGAGGGGCGTGGAAGCCGACCGGGTCATCGCCGCCGCCCGCTCCCTGCTCTTTGCCTGAGATTTTTCGGCGTCCCGATAGAATGGATTCGATGGACGGGGCGATCGTTCTGGACAAGCCGACCGGCATCTCGTCGCACGATGCCGTGCGCAAGGTCCGTTGGCTGGCGAACACCAGGAAAATCGGCCACCTCGGCACGTTGGATCCGCTTGGCGCCGGCGTCCTTCCGCTGGTCGTCAACAAGGCCACCCGTCTGGCGCGGTTCTTCCTCGACCACGACCGCGAATACGAGGCGAGGCTGCGCTTCGGATGGGCCACCGACAGCTACGATCGCGACGGCCGCGTGGTCGGCGAAAAGCGAGAAGCCGCAATCGACCGCGAGCAACTCGAAGAGCTGCTCGCAGAGTTCCGCGGCGTACAGGAGCAAACGCCTCCCCCTATTTCGGCAAAGAAAATCAGCGGCGTGCCGGCTTACAAGCTCGCCCGCCGGAACCAGGCCGTCGCTCTCGAACCCGTCGAGGTCGAAATCCATGAGCTCGAGCTTCTGGAAGCGGCGGGCGCGACGGCGGTCATCCGCTGCCGCTGTTCCGCCGGAACCTATATCCGCTCGCTTGCGCACGACCTGGGGCAGCGTCTCGGCTGCGGAGCGCACGTCGATGCTCTGCGCCGAACGCTGGTGGGCGACTTCGCCATCGAGGAAGCGCACACTTTCGAAGAATTGGAAGAGTTGCGCGAGCAGGACCGTTTCGACGAAGCCTTCCTGCCGTTGGAAAAGCTGCTCCCCGAGTTTCCCCTTCATCGGGTCGACGCCGTCACCGCGAACCGGATCAGCCACGGCCGCGACTTCCGCATCAGCCCTTTCGGCAACGTCAAGGAAGCGCGCCGCATCAAGGCCGTGGACCCCGGCGGACGCCTCGTCTGCATCGGCGAGGCGGTCATGCCCAGGCTTTACCACCCCGTCGTCGTTTTCTGACGGCAAGCGCGCCGCCGCCGGCGGCGCGTGTTGTACGATCTTGCTGATATGCAGAACCTCGCCGCACCGCTCGCCGCCGCAGCTTTGCTCTGGGCCGCCGCTCCCGCCGTTTCCCAGCAGCGGAAACCCAATGTAGTCATCATTCTCACCGACGATCAGGGGACGCTCGACGCCAACTGCTACGGCTCCAGCGATCTGCACACTCCCGCCATCGACTCGCTGGCCGCTGACGGCGTGCGCTTCACGCAGGCATACTCCCACACCGTCTGCTGTCCGACCCGGGCCATGCTTTTGACCGGCCGCCAGCCGCAGCGCGGCAACGTCAACGACTGGATGCAGGGGCCGCTCAACGACCCCAAGGGCCGCAACATGCTCGCCGGCGAGGTCACGCTGGCCGAGGCGCTGAAAGAAGCGGGCTACCGCACCGGACTTTTCGGCAAGTGGCATCTCGGCGGCCACCGCGATCATGGGCCGACCAAGCAGGGTTTCGACGAGTTCTTCGGCATCCGCGACGGCTTCATCGAAAACTATACGCACTACTATCTTCACCGCGAGGGCTACCACGATCTTTACGAGGGCGTGCGCGAAGTCTTCCACCGCGGCCGGTACTTTCCCGACCTGATGGTCGACCGCGCCCTTTCGTTCATCGAGCGCAATCAGGACCGCCCGTTTTTCGTTTATATCCCGTTCAACATTCCGCACTATCCGGAACAATCGCTGAAGCGTTTCCGCGAGCGCTACGAGGGGATGGCCGAGCCGCGGCGCACCTATGCCGCAACCGTGACCACGACCGACGACTACATCCGCCGCATTCTGCTGCAACTCGACCGGCTGGATCTGCGCGACAACACGATCGTCGTCTTTCAAAGCGACAACGGGCACTCCGAAGAGGACTACCGCATCACCGTTGACGGTCACCTCAGCGGTTTCCCGAAAGGCTGGAACTACGGCGCCAACAAAGGCGGCGGCAACACCGGCAAGTGGCTGGGGGCGAAGGGCAGCTTTCTCGAAGGCGGCATCCGCGTGCCGGCCATCGTCCGCTACCCGCCGGTCGTTCCCCAGGGCGAGGTTCGCGATCAGATCGTCACGGCGATGGACTGGTTTCCCACCATCCTCGAATTGGTCGGCGCGGCCCCTCCCGAAGGCGTTAAGCTGGACGGCCACAGCGCGCTTCCGGTTATCGCCGACGCCCGGGCCGACACGGCCTACGGCGTCATGCATTGGCAATGGCAGAAGCGCTGGATGGTGCGCGACGGCGACTGGAAGCTCATGTTTCAGGGCGTTAGGAATCTGGCCGGCGGCGACCCGGCGGAGGTCTATTTGTCGAACCTGAGCGACGAGCTTCCCGAGCGCAAGAACTACGCCTCCGAGCGCCCGGACCTGGTCAAGCGGCTGACCGCGGCCCACGAAGCGTGGGTGCGGGAGGTCACGCCCGAGAAGCTTCCGTCCGGCTCTTCGCCGCCCTGAGTCTCAAAGCGGCGGCTCGACCCAGAGCGTGATGAGAACGGCCGCTGCGATCAGGAACAGGTAATACGCGAAACGGCGGCTCATTTCGCGCTGCGTCCGGCGGAACGACAGATGCGGGCCGATTTGGGCGCCGATGGCCACGAACACGCTCAGGGCGAACATCTCCAGCCAGTCGATCGACCACGCGGCGGCATGCCCCGTCAGCCCGCCGGCCGCGGTCAAGCTGACCATGAACGCCGATGTGCCGAACGCCATGTCGATAGGCATGCCGAACAGGCGCACCATCATCGGAATCTTCAGGAAACCGCCGGCCGCCCCGGTCAACCCGCCGGTGACGCCGATAAGGAACGCGAGCGGCAGACCCCAGGCGAGGTTGACGCGGTACTCGACCGCCCCGAAACGGCGCGTCCAGCGCCAAGATTTTTCCTTGGCCAAGGCGACGGGCGGCCGGACATCGCGCAGCATCACGAATCCTGCGCAAGTAACCAGCGCCGCCAGCAGAAGCGTGAGCGCGAGCGCAGAAAAGAGCCTGGCGAAATATCCGCTGACGAACGCGCCGGCGAAGCCGGCCGACTCAAGGACGAGCGCCAGCCGCCAATCCACCTTGCGCGCCTTGCGGAAAACCAGCACCGCCGAGAGCGAGGTCACGATGGTGAACCACTGGCTGCGCGCGACGGCTTCGTGAAATTCGACTCCGAGAAGCACCTGCAGCGGCGTGTAGAGCACGCCGCCGCCTTGGCCGTGCATCGAGAATCCGACGGCTCCGAGACCGAGAATCCCGGCCAGCACAAAGAACGTCGAGTTCACGGGGAAAAGCCCTCAGGCCAACCTTGCAGCCGCGAAAAGACAGGTCGGAACGCACAGCTTCGCCGGCGCAGCGGGCCGCCGCCGAAGCCCTGCGGCAGGGGAAAGCGGCCGGCTCTATTCGCCGGGGTCCCCGACATTTTCCGGGTACTCGCCCGACAGCGCCTCCATGAAGGCGATCAGATCCGTGCGTTCCTGGGCCGTCAGGTGATCGAGCTCGTGAATCTCCTCGTCGCGGAAGTCGTTGGAGTTGCCCGCCCCGATATAAAAGTCGAGCACTTCCTTCAGCGTCTTCAAGTGGCCGTCGTGCATGTAGGGCGCCGAGTCGGCGACGTTGCGCAGGTGCGGCGTCTTGAAAGCGCCCCTGTCGGCCTCTTGCCCGGTGACTTTGGCGCGGCCTTCGTCCGCCAGACTGCCGTCGATGTCGGCGCCGACGCCCAGGTTGTGGTACTTGTTGTCGGTAAACAGCGCGTAGCCTTCTTCTTCGTTGATCGTGTGGCAGACTTCGCAGTTGCCTCTCTCCGGATCGCGGAACACCTCGAGCCCGCGAATCGCTTCCTCGCTCATGGCGTCTTTCTCGCCGCCGAACAGGTAGCGGTCGAACGGCGAGTTCCCGACCAGAACGGTGCGCTCGAAGCTGGCGATCGACTTGGCCACCTTTTCATAGGTGATCGGCCCGGGGCCCCAGGCCGCTTCGAATTCGGCGACATATTCCGGGTCTTGCGACAGCCGCTCTTCGACTCCCTCGTGGGTGAAGGCCATCTCGACCGGGTTCTCGACCGGGCCGCCCGCCTGTTCTTCGAGGCTCGCCGCCCGCCCGTCCCAGAACTGTTCGTTGAAGTAGGCCGCGTTCATCACCGGAGGGGATTGGCGGTCGCCGACGCCGTCGTTCACGCCGATCGAGAATTGGTTGGGATCGGCAAAGCCTGCGTCCGGTTTATGGCAGCTTGCGCAAGCTATCGTGTTGTCCACCGACAACGCCTTGTCGTAATAGAGCTTTCTGCCGAGCGCGATGGTCTCGGCGGTCGGTGGGTTGTCGGCGTTAATCGGCACCGGAGGCAGTCCCAGCGGCGGCTCGATCTCTATCGTTTCGCCGATCGGCATCGCCGGACCTTCCGGCTCGGACGACCTGCAACCGAACATGAAAATCGTAAACGAAACGGCAACTGCGCCCCAAAGCAGAAAGTTCTTCATATGCTCGCGTTCTCCACGCCCCGCGGGAATTCCCGGAGCGCCTCCAATAAGTCAGGCCAATAAATCAGGATCGAGCGGCGAACCGACTCGCGAACGGTCGGCTCGACACCTTACAGGATAGCAAAACCGAGCGGGCTCGCAGCGTCTCACATCTATCTGAATCGGCACACCGGCATGCGCGTTCCGCCCGCACTGGATCAGCGTGTAAAACAGTTGTAAAAGGTGGGGCTTTTGCGGTTCGCGTTGATATATATGCCGCTTGTCGGTTACTATGGGGCTGTGTCCTGGGTGGGGTAGCCGGGCTTGCTCGACTGCTTTCCCCCGCGAAAGCAAAACAGGATTTCGACAGAGGGGGTCTTATGTCATTTGGCAGGGGTGTTTTTGCCGCCGCTCCGGCGGCGCTTCTTTTTGTGGCAGGGGCGGCGGGCCAGTCCAACCTGGCGACCGTCACGGGAGTCGTTACCGACTCCGCGGACGCGGTGATCCCGGGGGCGATGGTCAGCATCCGCAACACGGGCACCAATATCGAACGCGAGCTTTCGACCAACGAGGTCGGCAACTACACCATTACGAACCTGAATCCGGGCGACTACGAGCTTACGGTGCAGTCGGACGGCTTCACGACGCACGTCGAGAAGGGCATCATCCTGCAGACCGGCGACAACCGGCGCATCGACGTCGCGCTGCAGATCGGCCAGCTTACCGAGTCGGTCACGGTCGATGCGCAGTTGATTACGCTCAACACCGAGAACGGCACGATCAAGGGCGACGTGATCGTGATGGAAGAGATTCAGGAGTTGCCGCTGAACGGCCGCGACTTTACGGACCTGGCGTTTTTCACGCCGGGAGTCGTGCCGCGGGGCAGCGCGCAAGGCTCGTTCGCCTCCGTCAACGGGGCGCGTCCGACGAACACGAACTTTTACGTGGACGGCTTCGACAACCGCAATCCGCGGGGCGGGGCGGCGCAGGTGCGGCCCAACATCGACGCGCTGCAGGAGTTCAAGATGGAGACCTCGGGCTACTCGGCCGAATACGGGCGCATGGCCGGGGGCATTTTGAACATGACCTTGCGTTCGGGCACGAACGACATTCACGGCAACCTGAGCTACTTCCTGCGCGACGACGTGTTCGACGCGCGCGGATTCTTCGAGGCGGACAAGACGGAATTGCGCCAGAATCAGTTTTCAGCGACCGTCACCGGCCCGGTCAGGGAGAACAAGACCTTTTTCATGTTCAGCTACGAGTTGCAGCGCCGCAATCAGGAAGTCCTGCGCTTCGACCGCGTGCCCACGGATCTGGAGTTGCAGGGGGACTTCAGCAAGTCGTTCAACCTGATCAACATCGACAACTCGCTCGACCTGACCGATCCGGCCGTGCTGCAGCGCCAGCAGGACCGCTTCGTCATCCGCGACCGGCTGGCCAGAGGCGGCTGCAACATCAATCTCGTCAACCGCGGGCGGGCCAACTCCTGCTTCCCCAACGATATGCTGCCGGCGTCGCGGATTGACCCGATCGCCCAGCGGCTGCTGCGGGAGTATCCGGGGGTCAATCTCAACTTGCGCCGCGATCTTTTCAATTACCGCGTCGTCGATACGGACAACGACAACTTCGACAGCTACCTGGGCAAGATCGATCACAAGCTGGGCGAGAACACGCTGGCCCTGCGCGCGCAGATGCGCTGGGCGAACACCGAAAATCCCTTCGGCGGCAGCAATCTGCCGCAGTTCGGCAACACGATCGACAACGACCGCTATCTGCTCGGCGCGGACTATACGCACATGTTTTCGCCGACCGACCTGATGGAATTGCGCTTCGGCTTCACCGGCAATAAAACCCGGCAACGCAGCGCTTTCGCCGGTCAGGACATCGTGTCCGAGCTGGGCTTGCCGAACCTGATTCCGCAGCAAGACCTGGAAATGACGCCGGAGTTGAACGACTGGCCGCGATTCCTGGTCGATAACTACGGCACGATCGGCGCTGCCAACAACCAGCCCGTGCAGTTCGATACGACGGACTTCCAGACCAGCTTCAAGATGACCAACATCCGCGGCAACCACAACATCAAGTACGGCTTCAACTACAACTACGTGCTCTTCCAGCAGCCCGGCCTCAACAACGGCCGCGGCACCTACCGTTTCCGCGGGCGGCGCACCAATCACCAGATCGCCGATATGCAATTGGGCTGGCTGCATAACATTTCCCGCCGCGCCGGCATCAACCGCCCCGAGTGGCGCCAGCAGGCGATGGGCGCTTTCTTCAACGACGACTGGAAAGCGACGCGCAAGCTGACCGTAAACCTCGGCGTGCGCTGGGAAGTGAACCGCATGCCTTGGGACATCCACGACCGCTTGGCCAGCTACGTACCGGCGTTGAATCAACTGGTTTTGGCCAGCGACCGCAATCTGCCCGACAACTACGACGAGTTGACCAACGAGTTCGACCTGACGGGCCGCGTTTCCACCGCCGCCGAACATGGCTTCAGCCGCTCGGTGATCAAGACCGACTGGAACAACTTCGCGCCCCGCGTCGGCTTTGCCTACCGCCTGACGAACAAGACGGTCGTGCGCACCGGATACGGGATTTTCATGGCCGGGACGATTTTGAATCCGTTCCGCAACAATTTGTCGAACCAGTTCCCGTTCTCGATCGATCAGGTCTTCACAGGGCAGAACAACAACCCGGACCTCGTCTCCCTGAAGAACCCGACTCCGGGTAACCGGCTGCGCATCAACACCGCGGCGCAGGCGCGCGGCATCACCCGCGAGCCGAGCCAGGCATACCTGCAATCGTGGAACTTCACCATCGAACGCGAGCTCTTCATGGGCACTGCGGTCGAGGTCGATTACCGCGGCTCGAAGGGCACGCACCTGATCCGCCGCTTTGACCTCAACCAGCAATATCGCAGCGTGGAACCCTTCCTGACGGCGCCCGAAGGCACAAACGGCAGGGCCGCATTCGCCAATACCCGGCCCATCCCCGAATTCAACGCGATCCATTTCTACAACACGGGGTCGAACTCGATCTACAACGCGTTCAACATTTCCTGGCGCAAACGCAGCCGCCAGGGTCTTTTCTGGCGCGTGAACTACTCCTGGTCGAAGTCGATCGACGACGCTTCGCGCACCAACGGATCGGGCGCGACCGATTTCGCCAACGCCCTCGATTCGAGAAACCTGCGCCTCGAACGCGGCCGCTCGGCCTGGGACCGCCAGCATGTCTTTACCTATGTCGGTTCCTGGCAACTGCCCTTCGGCCGCGGCAAGCGCTACGGCAGAAATTGGCGCGGCGTGACCCACGGCGTGTTGGGCGGCTGGCAGCTTTCCGGGACGGGCACGGCCTATTCGGGCGGCCCGATCACGGTCACCACGGCCAACGTCGATCTCAACCTCGGGGAATCGCAGCGGCCGAACCGCCTGCGCAACGGTACGATCGAAGACAAGCATTCTCGCGATGGCGTCGCCGGCAGCGATTTTGCGTTCTTCGATACGGCCGCGTTCGCATTGGTGCCGGAGTGCGTCGACAGCACAGTTCCGGCGGAGCGCATGTGTCCGCCCGGCGCGTTTGCCCTCGGCAGTTCAGGGCGCAACATCATCGATGGTCCGGGCCTGTTCTCGCTGAATGCGGCGCTGTCGAAGAACTTCCAGTTGCGCGAAGGCATGCGCCTCCAGGTGCGGCTGGAAAGCTTCAACATGCTCAACCGCACGAACTTCCAGGAAACCAACGCTTTCCGTCAGTTCAACGGTCTCGGCGGCGGCTACTTCACCCAAGTCGGCAACATCGGCCGCGGCGGCGGGCCGCGCATCTTCCAGTACGCGCTGAAGCTGCGCTTCTAGCGGCGGCAGTCGATCCGGCGCAGACTGCCGGAAAACATAACCGGGGGCGCGCGCTTATGCGTTGCGCCCCCTTCATTTTTGGGCTCGCCTGGAACCTTCCGGCAAACAGCATCCGCGCCGAGGCCGTTCTCCGCCGTTCCTTCCGCATGGGCGCGTCCTTGTAAATCCTTTGTAAATGTAGGGCGGTTGTTAGGGACAGTACACAGTTTGCGTTGACAGCCGCCCGCTCGGCGGTTACTGTAAGCAGTGTCCGGGGTGGGGTAGCCGGGCTTGCTCGACTGCTTTCGCCTGCAAGGGCAAAACAGGAGAGAGGGGAGTCTCATGTCATTCCACGGGGGTATTCTTGCCGCCGCGCCGGCGGCGCTTCTTTTTGTGGCAGGGGCGGCGGGCCAGTCCAACCTGGCGACCGTCACCGGAGTCGTTACCGATTCCGCCGACGCGGTGATCCCGGGGGCGATGGTCAGCATCCGCAACACGGGCACCAATGTCGAGCGCGAGCTTTCGACCAACGAGGTCGGCAACTACACGATTACGAACCTGAATCCGGGCGACTACGAGCTTACGGTGCAGTCGGACGGCTTCACGACGCACGTCCAGAAGGGCATCGCCTTGCAGACCGGCGACAACCGGCGCATCGACGTCGCGCTGCAGATCGGCCAGCTCACCGAGTCGGTCACGGTCGATGCGCAGTTGATCACGCTCAACACCGAGAACGGCACGATCAAGGGCGACGTGATCGTGATGGAAGAGATTCAGGAGTTGCCGCTGAACGGCCGCGACTTTACGGACCTGGCGTTTTTCACGCCGGGAGTCGTGCCGGGGCGCAGCACGCAGGGCTCGTTCGCCTCCGTCAACGGGGCGCGTCCGACGAACACGAACTTTTACGTGGACGGCTTCGACAACCGCAATCCGCGGGGCGGGGCGGCGCAGGTGCGGCCCAACATCGACGCGCTGCAGGAGTTCAAGATGGAGACCTCGGGCTACTCGGCCGAATACGGGCGCATGGCCGGGGGCATTTTGAACATGACCTTGCGTTCGGGCACGAACGACATTCACGGCAACCTGAGCTACTTCCTGCGCGACGACGTGTTCGACGCGCGCGGGTTCTTCGAGCCGGAAGAGAAAACCAACCTGCGCCAGAATCAGTTTTCGGCGACCGTCACCGGCCCTCTCAAGAAGAACAAGACCTTTTTCATGTTCAGCTACGAGCTGCAGCGCCGCAACCGGGAGACTTTGCAATTCGCCAACGTTCCCACGGAGTTGGAGAAGCTGGGGGATTTCAGCAAGTCGATCAACATGATCAACCTCGATAACGCCATTGACGTGACCGACCCAACAGAGTTGCAACGCTTGCAGGACAACTTCGTCATCCGCGACCGGCTGGCTGCCGGCGGCTGCAACATCAACCTCGTCAACCGCGGGCGGAGGAACTCTTGCTTCCCGAACGACGTCGTGCCCATGTCGCGCTTCAACCCGATTGCTCAACGGCTGTTGGACGTGTACGAGCCGGTCACTCCCGGGATGGAATTGGGCACGCGGCGCTTCCTCTTCAACTACCGCGCCATCGAGGCGGATATCGACAACTTCGACAGCTATATCGGCAAGATCGATCACAAGCTGGGCGAGAACACCCTGGCCGTCCGCGCGCAGATGCGCTGGGCGAATAACCAGGCTCCCTTCGGCGGCAGCCCCATGCCCCGATTCGGCAACACGGCCGACAACGACCGCTACCTGCTGGGCGCGGATTATACGCACATGTTCTCGCCGACCGATTTGATGGAGTTGCGCTTCGGCTTCACCGGCAACAAGACCCGGCAGCGCAGCGCTTTCGCCGGGACGGATATCCCCTCCGAGCTCGGCCTGGAAAATCTGGTTCCGCCGGAAGAGTTGGCCAAGACGCCGGAATTGGACGACTGGCCGCGGTTCACAGTAGCTGCCCACGCTCCGCTCGGCTCGGCGAACAATCAGCCCGTGCAGTTCGATACGACGGACTTCCAGACCAGCTTCAAGATGACCAACATCCGCGGCAGCCACAACATCAAGTACGGGTTCAACTACAACTACGTGCTCTTCCAGCAGCCCGGCCTGAACAACGCCCGCGGCAGCTACAATTTCCGCGGGCTGCGCACCAACCACCCGGTCGCGGATCTGCATCTGGGCTGGCTGCACAACGTCAACCGCCGTTCCGGCATCAACCGCCCCGAGTGGCGCCAGCAGGCGATGGGCGCTTTCTTCAACGACGACTGGAAAGTCGCGCGCAAGCTGACGCTGAACCTCGGCGTGCGCTGGGAAGTCAACCGCATGCCCTGGGATATCAACGACCGCCTGGGCAGCTACGTGCCCGGATTGAATCAACTGGTTCTGGCCAGCGACCGCAATCTGCCTCCGGACTTCGCCGATTTGACCGAAAACTTCGACCTCGGGGGCCGGATATCGACCGCCGCCGAACACGGCTTCAGCCGCTCGGTGATCAAGACCGACTGGAACAACTTCGCGCCCCGCGTCGGCTTGGCCTACCGCCTGACGAACAAGACGGTCGTGCGCACCGGATACGGAATTTTCATGGCCGGGACGATCTTGAATCCGTTCCGCAACAGCCTGTCGAATCAGTTCCCGTTCGTGATCGATCAGGTCTTTACGGGAACGAACCCCGATCCGGAACTCCTCTTGCTTGGCAATGCGC
The DNA here is from genome assembly GCA_965214655.1 of Bryobacterales bacterium. Lineage (GTDB taxonomy): Bacteria > Acidobacteriota > Terriglobia > Bryobacterales > UBA6623 > CATQHP01. Next base: position 602,253 of record OZ243965.1, read on the forward strand.
TGCCGGACAACCGCAGGAGAGCCAACGCCGTGTCGAACGCAGGCGCCCTGACGCAGGCCCGCGGCATCACCCGCGAGCCGAGCCAGTCGTACCTGCAATCGTGGAACTTCACCATCGAGCGCGAGCTCTTCATCGGTACGGCGGTTGAGATCGATTACCGCGGCTCGAAAGGCACGCACCTGATCCGCCGCTACGATCACAACCAGCTCTACCGCAGCGTGGACGTCTTCCTGAATGCGCCCGAAGGCGTAACCGGGGCGAGCGCGCTCAATAATACGCGCCCCATCGACGGCTTCAACACGATCAATTTCTACAACACGGGGTCGAACTCGATCTACAACGCGTTCAATCTCTCCTGGCGCAAGCGCAGCCGCAGGGGGATTTTCTGGCGCTTGAATTACTCCTGGTCGAAATCGATCGACGACGCCTCGCGCACGCAAGGCGGCGGCGCCACCGATTTCAACAATGCTCTCGATTCGCGAAACCTGCGCCTGGAGCGCGGGCGCTCGGCTTGGGACCGCAAGCACGTCTTTACCTATGTCGGCTCTTGGGAGTTGCCCTTCGGCCGCGGCCGCAAGTTCGGCAGGAGTTGGAGTGGGGCGGTCAACGCCCTGCTGGGCGGCTGGCAGCTTTCCGGGACGGGCACGGCCTATTCGGGCGGCCCGGTCACCGTCACGTCGGCGTTCGTGCAACAGAACCTCGGCGAATCGCAGCGGCCGAACCGCCTGGCGGACGGCACGATCGAAGACAAGCATTCGCGGCAGGGCGTCGCCGGCAGCGACTTCCCATTCTTCGATACGTCGGCGTTCCAGGCGGTGCCGGAGTGCGTGGACAGCCGGGTTCAGGCGGAGCGCATGTGTCCGCCCGGGGCGTTTGCGCTGGGCGACTCCGGGCGCAACATCATCGACGGTCCGGGCCTGTTCTCACTGAACTCGGCGCTGTCGAAGAACTTCCAGTTGCGGGAAGGCATGCGCCTCCAGGTTCGGCTGGAGAGCTTCAACATGCTCAACCGGACGAACTTCGTCGAGACCAACGCCTTCCGCCAGTTCAACGGCCCCGGCGGCGGCTTCTTCACCCGCGTCGGCAACATCGGCCGCCAAGGCGGGCCGCGCATCTTCCAGTACGCGCTTAAATTGCGCTTCTGAAGCCGGGACTGCCGGGGGAACATCCAAGGGGCGCGGCGCTCAGGCGTTGCGCCCCTTTTTCATACGTTGGCTCAATTTGAACCCCTCGTGCCAAGTGGAATCCGCGCCGGGGCCGATGCGGCGGATGACCGCCTCGACCACGTATGGATTGCCGTCCCTGACGGCTTGCACGCCGCGCTTGACCGCTGCTTCCAGCTCTGACGGCGAGGCCGCCCTCTCGCCCTTGACGCCCTGGCTCGCGGCCAACTGGACGAAGTCGATATCCGGGTCGCCCAGGTACATGCCGGCGTAACGGCCCGTCTCGGCCATGCGGCCGTCGTAGCGGTGGAATCCGCCGCGAACCGTCTGATAGTTGCGGTTGTTCCAAATTACGGTCAGCACAGGAACTCCGTAACGCGCCTGCGACCAGAAAGCGCTGGACTGGTACATGACCGCGCCGTCGCCGATCGAGCAGACCACCGGACGGTCGGGCGCCGCGAGCTTGGCGCCCGTCGCCGCGCCGAGTCCCCAGCCCAGAGAGTTGCCGGTGTAGCCGATCCAGATCTGCTCGTCCTCGCCGTAGCCCCATTGGAAGTTGTTGTGCTGGTTGTACCCGGAATGCACTTCGCCCACGACGATTGCGTTCTTGTCGATCGTCCTCGCCACGATATGCGTCATCTCGTCAGGATGCATCGGGTCGAGCCCGAAGTTGCCGCGCACGCGGGTGTCGAAATCGCTCCACATTTTCGCGGTGATTCCGCGCGCCTCTTCGCCGCGCTCCTTGCCGAACTCGCGCAAGCGCCGCTTCGCCAACCGCGACGCAAGCGCCGCGTCGAGATCGGCGAGCGACTCTTTCACGTCCGCTACCATTGCCAAGTCGGTGGGGTAGTTGCGGCCCATGTTGCCGGTGTCGAGACCCATGCGCACGATCCGCGCGTCCAGCGGCGCTTCCGGGCCGGACGGCACGCGCCAGATGCCGAAATCCCGCGCGCCGACCATCAGCGCCAGATCGACGCCGGCCGCCGCGTAGGGCGAGCGCATGCTGAAGCGCCCGAGATGCAGCGGATGGCGCGCCGGGAAGTTGAAATAGCCTCCCGTGCCGGAGGAGACGGGCAGGCGGTATTTCTCGGCGAAGCGGACCAGATCGCCAACAGCGCCGGACTTCCAGACTTCGTCGCCGACGACGATCATCGGCCGTTTCGACTCGATGAGCCAAGCGGCGGCCTGCTCGACGGCGGCGGCCTCCGGCCGCGGGCGCGCCGACATCAGGAAACGCTCGGCCGGCATGATTTGCGACGCGACGTTTTTCGTCTCGAGCGCGCCGTTGGTCATGGCCAGGTAGACCGGGCCGCCCGGCGCGGTCGCCGCCACTTTGTAAGCGCGGCGGAGCATCAGGGTGAGGCTGCGGGCGTCGCGCGTCTCCCAGCAGAATTTGGTGAACTGCCGCGGAACGTCCTTCTGATCGTAGCCGGGCCGCGGCGCCAGGATGCCCTCGTCGCTCCAAAGCTCGTTGTCCAGCATCCCCGCCGTGACAACCAGCGCAGACCCGTCGCGGGCGGCGTTGTAGAGTTGCCCGCCCATTTGGGCCGTCCCCGCGATGACGTGGACGTTGACGAACCCCGGCTTCAGACTCACGCGGTGATAGCCGTCGGCCATGGCGACGACGATGCCCTCGTGCAGGCCCATGATCAGCGGCACGCCCGAATCGATTTGCGCGTCGAACAGCCCGACCTCGAACGAGCCGGGGTTGGTGAACAGATACTCCGAGCCGGCGGCCTTGGCCTGCGCCATGACCAACTCGCCGCCGGAGCCGGTAAGCTGCTTCGTGCCGGGGACGGACAAGCCCCGGCCGGCTTTCTCCGAGGCATCGAGCGTTTCCACGAGCGACTGCGCCGCAGCGGCGCTCAAGCCGATTGCGCTCAGCTTGTGCGCCAACTCACGCCGCGTGATGCCCTGTTCGAGAAATCGTTGGATCCATTGCCGCATATCGAAATTCCTCCCGCCTGGAAAGGCGCAAAAACATGATAACGCCGATCGGACGCGCAAAAACCGGAAATTTCGCCGCGAGGCAGCGGCGCGGGCGTCAGTTCGATGTCAGCGTGACGGCGTTCTTCACGAACCCCGCAGGCCGAACGTTTTTGCCCCGCTTCTTGCCGTCGCCCAGGTCCGCGCGCGCCCATGCGGCCAGCGACCGCAGGCGCTCGACGACCTGCGGATAGCGATCGGCCACGTTTTCGGTCTCGCCGATATCGGCGTGAAGATCGTAGAGCTCGGTGACCGGGTTCGGCTCATAGTCCGGATAGCGGCCGCCCATGCGCGCAACGTGCAGCTTCCAACGGCCGCTGCGCACGGCGTTGAAATGGCTCATGAAATAGTAGTAGTAGGCCAAGTGGGGCGTCGGTTCGGGCTCGGCGCTGAAGAGAAGCGGCCGAATGTCCTTACCGTCGATCACGCGGTCCGCGGGCGCCTGCGTTCCGGCCAGCGCGGCGAACGTCGGCAGGATATCGACCGAGATGGCCAGCTCGCCGCTGACCGTGCCCGCGGGCACGCGGCCGGGTTGGCGGGCGACAAAACAGACGCGGTGGCCGCCTTCCCAGGTCGTTCCCTTGCCTCCGCGGAGCGGCGCGTTGTCGGCGCCGTGGCGGGTTGCCCCGCCGTTGTCGGAAGTGAAGATCGTCAGGGTCTTCTCGTCTATGTCCAACTCCTTGAGCTTGCCCAGTATCTCGCCGGTCGACCAGTCGATTTCCTCGACGGCGTCGCCCCACTTGCCGTTTCTCGATTTGCCGGCGAACCGCGCCGAAGAATACTGCGGCCAGTGCGGCATCGTGTGCGCCAGATACAGGAAAAACGGCTCTTCCCTGTTGGTTTCGATGAAGCGCAGCGCTTCTTCGGTGTAGCGCCGCGTAATCAGCCTCTGGTCGGGCTCCCGCTCGATGACCTCTTCCCTGCGCAGCAGGGGAAGCGGCGGATAAACGTACGGCCGCCGTCTGGAGTCGTGCCCCATGTCATTGGAATAGGGAATGCCGAAATACGAGTCGAACCCCTGCCGCGTGGGCAGGAACTCCGGCTGGTCGCCGAGATGCCATTTGCCGACGGCGCCCGTCTTGTAGCCCGCTTCCCGAAGGACTTCCGCGATGGTGATCTCATTCGGATGCAACCCTTCCTGGTTGCCGGGAAAGAGCACCCAGCGGCCCTGCTCGTTTTCGTCCAGGCCGACGCGGCGGGGATAGCTGCCGGTCATCAGCGAGCTGCGCGAGGGCGTGCAAACGTTGGCGGTCACGTAAAAGTCGGTCAGCTTGCGGCCTTCGGCGGCCATGCGGTCGAGATGCGGCGTCCGGTGGAGTTTCGACCCGAAGGGGCCGATGTCCGCATAGCCCAGATCGTCGACGAAGATCAGCACGAAATTCGGGCGGTCGGCCGCCGGCACGGCGGCGGGCAGCAAGAGCAGGGGCAATGCGCAGAGGACGTTTTTCATTGGCGTGAGCCCGGCTTCGGATGGGGTGAGACGGTTGCGGGCGGCACGGAAAGCTTCGCTCCGCCAAGCTCCATATCCGTATCAGCATAGCTTGGTTCGCCGTGCCGCGCGGACGCTGCCTTCGCTGCTATGATCTTTGGGGATTCTTATGGCGGCCCGATCGAGATCTTGGTTTCCCGAACCGAACACGGTGATATTCCTTGTCGCCGCCGCGTGCGCGCTGGGCCTGACTTTTGCCCTTCAACCTGCCTTGGCCGAAGACGGCGGCATCCCCCGCGCTTGGGACGGCCGCCCCGATCTCAACGGCATCTGGCAGGCGATCGGCACCGCGCATTGGGATCTCGAGGATCACCCGTCGGCGCCGGGCCACCCGGACCTGGGCGCGATCGGCGCGGTCCCGCCCGGCCAGGGCGTCGTCGTCGGGGGCGAGATTCCCTACAACGAGGCGGGGCGGGCGCAAAAGCAACGCAACTTCGAGAGGCGCGCAAGCGACGATCCCGAAGCTAGGTGTTTTCTGCCCGGAGTGCCGCGCGCCACGTACTTGCCCTACCCGTTCCAAATCGTCCAGGGCGACAAGAAGATCATGTTCGTCTATGGCTTCGCCGAGGCCAACCGCACGGTCCATATGGACAAGGAGAATCGCGAGCCGCCGCCGTTAGACTCCTGGATGGGCCGCTCCCACGGCCGTTGGGAAGGCGAAACGCTGGTTGTGGACGTGGAAGGATTCAACGGCGAAGCATGGTTCGACCGCGCCGGCAACTTCGCCGGTTCGGGATTGAAAGTCCGCGAGCGCTATACGCCCCTGGGCAAGAACGCGCTGCTGTACGAAGCGACTCTCGAAGACCCCGCGGTTTTCACCCGTCCCTGGACCATCCGCATGCCGCTTTACCGGCGCCTCGAAGAAAACGTGAGGGTGCTGGAGTTCAAATGCGTCGAATATGCGGAAGATCTCGTCTATGGCCATCTACGCAGGGAGCCGACCCGATGACAGTTCGATATGTTGCTGCGATCCTGATCGTTTCCGTCGCATTTGCCGCCGCGCAAGGCCCGGCGCGCGGGGCGGAGGCGAAATATCACCACGTCCAGGTCACGACCGCGAGTCCGTCCGAAGCGGTCGCATGGTACGCGAAATACCTCGACTGCGCGCCGGTCTCCGGCCGCAACGACGCCGCGGACTGCGGCGGCGTCGAGCTGGTTTTCGTCGCGCAGGCCACGATGGGCGGCACCCAAGGCACCGGCGTGAACCATATCGGCTTTGCGTACCCCGACCTCACCGCCAAGATGGCCGCGCTCGAAGCCGTCGGCGTGCGCGGCTCGGGGGTGAGGCTGCAGCGCTTCGACGACGGGGCGACATTGCGCGACATTCCCGGCCTTTACAAGCACGGCTTCATCTTCGATCCGTGGGGGACGCGCATCGAATTGCTCGAAGACGGCGGCCGTCCGGGCTTCCATCACGTCCATTTGAGCGCCGCCGATCCCGAGGCCGCGCTGGCTTGGTACCGCGAGACGTTCGGCGGCAAGGCCGCCAAGCTGCGAGGCAAGCTCGACGGGCTTCTGCTGGGAGATGTCTGGCTGTTCGCGGCGCAGCATCCCGAGGGCGCTCCGGCGCCGACCCGCGGCCGAGCGGTCGATCACATCGGTTTCATGCTGCCGAATCTGGGCAAGGCCGCTTCGCGGATGCGCAAGCGCGGCATCGGATTTCAGGAAGAGCCTTCCGTGCCGGAAAACGCCCGTTCGGCGGCCAAGCGCGCCTACCTGATCGGGCCGGACAGCGTCCGCATCGCACTCGTCGAACCGGGATTCGCCGGGGTTGAGACTGCGCTGGAAGCGGCGGCGGCGCGCGAAGAGCGCGAGCCGTACGACGTTCCGCGAACGCCTTGGGGCGAACCCGATCTGCAAGGCGTGTGGACCGGCAACGCCGCCCACGGCATTCCGTTGGAAAGGCCCTTGAATCTCGCCGATGTCCAGGCGTTGACCGCCGAGCAAGCGGCGGCCCGCCGCGAGCGCGGCACGCTGGGCAGCATCTGGGGATACGAGCGCGAGTGGCGCGACACTACCCTGGGCTACGACAAGATGACTCCTTCCCGGCAGGTGGCGATGATCGTCGATCCGCCCGACGGCCGCCTGCCGGAAATGACTCCCGACGGCAAGCGCATGGCCGCAGAAGCGCGCGAGGCGCGGGAGCGGTATACGAAGACGCCCCCGGCCGGACCGGAGGACATGACTCCCTACGTCCGCTGCATCACCCGCGGGCTGCCCGGCATGATGATGCCGTCGATTTACAACAACGGACTCCAAATCGTTCAGGGGCCGGGTTATGTTGCCGTCCAGAAGGAAATGATTCACGAAACCCGCGTCATTCCCACCGAGCAGCGGCAGCCGGTCGGCCCGAAGCTGATGACGTGGCTGGGCGACCCGCAAGGGCGCTGGGAGGACGACGCGCTGGTGATCGAGACGAGACGTTTCAACGGCAAAAGCTCGTTCCGCGGCTCGACCGCGGGGATGAAGCTGACCGAACGCTTTACGCGCATCGGCCCGACGCAACTCGAATACCGGTTCACCGTCGACGATCCTGCCGTTTGGACCCGTCCTTGGACCGCCGAATTCGTCTTCGACCTCGACAACGAACAGTACGAGCTGGTCGAGTACGCCTGCCACGAGGGCAATTACGGCATGTTCAACATTCTCAGCGGCGCAAGAGCAAGAGACAAAGAAGCCGCTGAGGCCGGAGGACGATAAGAAGATGAATCTCATGCGGAAGAAAACAATCTTCGCTTGCGCAGCGCTTGGCCTGGCGGCGCTGGCCGCGTCCGTTCCCATCGCGGCGCACCACGCGTTCTCGTCCGAATTCGACGCCACCAAGCCGGTGCGCCTGCGCGGGAAGATCACCCGCATGGAGTGGCTCAATCCTCATTCCTGGATGCACATCGAGGTCGAGAAGGACGGCGTCGCCGTGACTTGGATGATCGAGGCCGGACCGCCGGGCGCCTTGGTGCGGCGCGGCTGGCGGAAGGACTCGGTGAAACCCGGCGTCGAGGTTCTGGTCGAAGGCTATCAGGCGATCGACGGCAGCAACAAAGCCAACGGCCGCGACGTAACTCTGCCGGACGGCGCCCGCCTGTTCGCCGGCTCCTCGGGAACCGGCGCTCCGTACGACGATCCGCGGTCCCCCGACGTCCGCCGCTGACACGCGGATACAGCCGCGGGCGCGCTAGTATGGCTGGATGGCGAAGAAGATTGCCGCGCCGAGAAACGAAGAGGAACGGAAACGGCGCCTGAGCAAAATTCTGCGCCGGCTCAACATCGACTACCCCGACGCCCGCTGCGCTCTGCGCCACAACAGCGCCTGGGAGTTGCTCGCGGCCACCATTCTCTCGGCGCAGTGCACCGATGTTCAGGTCAACAAGGTGACGCCCGCGTTGTTCGCGCGTTATCCGACGATTGAAGAGATGGCCGCGGCGCCCTTGGAGGAAATCGAAGAGATGGTCAAAACCACCGGCTTCTTCCGCAACAAGGCCAAATCGCTGAAAGGAGCGGCGCAAAAGATCGTTTCCGAGTTCGGCGGCGCGGTGCCGGCCGCGCTCGACGAGTTGCTGACGCTGCCCGGAGTGGCGCGCAAGACAGCCAATGTGGTCTTGGGAAGTTGGTTCAACAAGGCGACCGGCGTCGTCGTCGATACGCATGTGCAAAGGATTTCGCAGCGCCTGGACCTGACCCGGCAGACCGATCCCAAGAAAATCGAGCGCGACCTCATGACCGTGCTGCCGCGGAAACGCTGGATCCTCTATTCCCATCAGATCATTCATCACGGCCGCCGGGTCTGCGCCGCCCGCAAGCCCAAGTGCGGAGAGTGCAGGTTGAACGATCTCTGCTACGCCGGCGATAAGGTCGGCTGAACCTGTGCGGATATCCACTGAGAATTCGGCGGTCGCGGCAAAAAAAACGCTCAACCACCGTTTTGTGGTTGCTTTAGCGGAACGGGACTGCTAGTTTGGTAAGAGTGTCCTTGAGGCGAAAGGGTCTTTGTGACTCGAAAACACCTTGAGGGGCGGGTCGATGCGAGCGGAGTCGCTTGAGAAAATCGGCCCGAGTGGCTGAACTTCGGTTTTTGGCGTCCGGTGGGTTTTGGGGTTGCCGATGGCGGCTCGGGATTCCCTGACGCCAAATCGACGAGGCCGGGCCGCCGAGGGGATTGCGAAAGCTCCGGAGAGCGAGTAGCGAGGCGATCCTCGGGGGCGTCGATCTTTGACAGATTGATTGGACGTGCAGTTGATTTCGTCAGATTTCGAGTTTGAAGTCGGACCGAACAAACTCTACCCGTTTGCCTTGATCGTCCTTGGGGCCGACCGCCTTGGGGGCAAACGAGGCTGAACAATTTTTCTCGAGAGTTTGATCCCGGCTCAGAATCAACGCTGGCGGCGCGCTTAACACATGCAAGTCGAACGAGAAAGTCCTCTTCGGAGGGCGAGTACAGTGGCGAACGGGTGAGTAACACGTGGGTTACCTGCCCTTGAGTGGGGAATAACTCTGGGAAACCGGAGCTAATACCGCATACGACCCTTCGGGGTGAAAGCTTTATGCGCTCGAGGATGGGCCCGCGGTCGATTAGTTTGTTGGTGGGGTAACGGCCTACCAAGGCGACGATCGATAGCCGGCCTGAGAGGGCACACGGCCACACTGGCACTGAGACACGGGCCAGACTCCTACGGGAGGCAGCAGTGGGGAATCTTGGACAATGGGGGGAACCCTGATCCAGCGACGCCGCGTGATCGATGAAGGCCTTCGGGTCGTAAAGATCTTTCAGCGGGGACTATGATGAAGGTACCCGCAGAAGCAGGAGCGGCTAACTACGTGCCAGCAGCCGCGGTAATACGTAGGCTCCAAGCGTTGTTCGGAATTACTGGGCGTAAAGCGAGTGTAGGCGGTTCGTTAGGTCGATTGTGAAATCTCCCGGCTCAACTGGGAGGGCGCAGTCGAAACCAGCGGGCTAGAGTACGGAAGGGGAAAGTAGAATTCCTGGTGTAGCGGTGAAATGCGTAGATATCAGGAGGAATACCGGTGGTGAAGACGGCTTTCTGGGCCGTTACTGACGCTGAGACTCGAAAGCGTGGGGAGCAAACAGGATTAGATACCCTGGTAGTCCACGCCCTAAACGATGCATACTTGGTGTGGGCCCTTCACTGGGTCCGTGCCGGAGCTAACGCATTAAGTATGCCGCCTGGGGAGTACGGTCGCAAGGCTGAAACTCAAAGGAATTGACGGGGGCCCGCACAAGCGGTGGAGCATGTGGTTTAATTCGACGCAACGCGAGGAACCTTACCTGGGCTTAAACCGTAGTGGACCGCTCTAGAAACAGAGTTTTCTCTTCGGAGACTGCTATAGAGGTGCTGCATGGCTGTCGTCAGCTCGTGTCGTGAGATGTTGGGTTAAGTCCCGCAACGAGCGCAACCCTCGTTCTGTGTTGCCATCGGTTCGGCCGGGTACTCGCAGGAGACCGCCAGCGACAAGCTGGAGGAAGGTGGGGACGACGTCAAGTCATCATGGCCTTTATGTCCAGGGCTACACACGTGCTACAATGGCCGGTACAACGGGTTGCGAAGTCGCAAGGCGGAGCTAATCCTTCAAAGCCGGCCTCAGTTCGGATTGCAGGCTGCAACTCGCCTGCATGAAGCTGGAATCGCTAGTAATGGCGCATCAGAATGGTGCCGTGAATACGTTCCCGGGCCTTGTACACACCGCCCGTCACATCACGAAAGTGGATTGTACTAGAAATCCGTGGGCTAACCTTCGGGGGGCAGCGGCTTACGGTATGATTCACGATTGGGGTGAAGTCGTAACAAGGTAGCCGTAGGAGAACCTGTGGCTGGATCACCTCCTTTCTAAGAGAGACTGCGAATTCAATGTCTTCGGGCTTTCGAGCCCTGTAAACGGCAGTGGATTCCATCGGTTCCGACGCTCTCTTGATCGGAATCGGAAAACGACTGATTGGGAAACCGGGCGCAGTTCGGTTTCCCCGCGTCCAATCGGCCTCGTTGCGGCCGTTTCCAGAAGTTGAACCCATCCCGGGGCTGTAGCTCAAATGGGAGAGCGCCTGACTTGCATTCAGGAGGTCGTCGGTTCAAGTCCGATCAGCTCCACCATTTCTCTTGAGGGGGCCTTTGACAGAGGGCGCCTTCCGCCGGCAAGGGCGTGTAGCTCAGTTGGTTAGAGCGCATCCCTGATAAGGATGAGGTCGCTGGTTCAAATCCAGCCACGCCCACCAGCTTTTGACGCCGTCAGGTGTTCGCCCGCAGGCCTCGGTCGAGGTTTGCGGGCGGAGACTTCGGGCTCCAACCTGTTCTTTGAAAACCGAATATCGAAGGAGAGTCGATTTGTTGGCAAATCGACTCGATGTAGTAATCGCTGGGTTGTTTTTGCGCGCTTGCCGGATCGTTAGCGGTGAAGGCGGGCATGAAAGCGCAGAAGCACTCCAAGAGCGCCGCCTGGAGCCAGGACTTGACCGTCTTCTTTTGGAGAGGGATTTGGTTCCGGGTAAATTTTGTGGTCAAGCTACTAAGGGCGTACGGGGGATGCCTTGGCGAGAGCAGGCGATGAAGGACGTGGCTAACTGCGATAAGCCTCGGGTAGTTGTAAGCAAGCTTATCCGGGGATTTCCGAATGGGGAAACCCGGCGGGAGTGAACTCCCGTCACCTTCAACTGAATCCATAGGTTGTTGGGGCGAACCTGGGGAAGTGAACCATCTCAGTACCCAGAGGAAGAGAAAATAACAATGATTCCGTTAGTAGCGGCGAGCGAACGCGGAACAGCCCAAACCGGGCGACCTTTACGGGAAGCCCGGGGTTGTAGGACCTCATCACGAGACCGTGAATCCTAGCCGAACGGTTTGGAAAATCTGACCGAAGAAAGTGACAGTCTTGTAAGCGAAAGGTGAAACGGCTCAGAGGTATCCTGAGTACCGCGGGACACGTGGAATCCTGTGGGAATCTGCCGGGACCATCCGGTAAGGCTAAATACTCGCTCTCGACCGATAGTGAACTAGTACCGTGAGGGAAAGGTGAAAAGCACCCCTGCTAGGGGAGTTAAAAGTACCTGAAACCGTATTGCCTACAAGCAGTGGGAGGGCTATGGCCTGCTTCGGCCGGTCAAGCCTGACCGCGTGCCTTTTGCTTAATGAGCTGGCTAGTTAATCTCAGTGGCAAGGTTAAGAGAAATCGAGCCGTAGCGAAAGCGAGTCTGAATAGGGCGTTCAGTCGCTGGGATTAGACGCGAAACGGGATGATCTACCCTTGGTCAGGGTGAAGTTTGTGTAACAGCAAATGGAGGCCCGAACCTGTGTCGGTTGAAAACGGCTTGGATGAACTGAGGGTAGGGGTGAAAGGCTAATCAAATTCCGTGATGGCTCGTTCTCTCCGAAATAGCTTTAGGGCTAGCCTCGTGTATGCGCGGCGGTGGTAGGCCTCTGGATGGACTAGGGGGTTTCACAACTTACCGAATCCAACTAAAGTACGAATGCCGCTGACGAAGGAGCACGGGAGTCAGACTGCGGGGGCTAAGCTTCGTAGTCGAGAGGAAAACAGTCCGGACCGCCGGCTAAGGTCCCCAAACAACACTAAGTGGGTAAGGAAGTCAAGTCGCTCAGACAGCCAGGAGGTTGGCTTAGAAGCAGCCATCCTTTAAAGAAAGCGTAATAGCTCACTGGTCAAGCGCCTTGGCGCCGAAAATGTATCGGGGCTCAAGTGTTGTACCGAAGCCGCGGATTCCTCGCCCCCTCGGGGGCAGGGATGGTAGGAGAGCGTTCCTGCAGCATCGAAGTCGGACCGTGAGGACCGGTGGAGCGGCAGGAAGTGACTCTGCCAGCATTAGTAGCGAGAAGCCAGGTGAGAATCCTGGCCGCCGAAAGTCTAAGGTTTCCCGGGGAAGGTTAATCCGCCCGGGGTTAGTCGGGTCCTAAGGCGAGGCCGAAAGGCGTAGCCGATGGATGCGCGGTTAATATTCCGCGACCGCCTTGAATCGTTTGACGATGGGGTGACGCAGGAAGTCAAGCAGGATGGGTGATGGATATCCCATTTGGTCGTCTCAAGGCGCCTGGGCAGGCAAATCCGCCCAGGAATACGCTGAGGGCGAACGCGAACCCGCAAGGGTACAAAGCTGCGTAGCTACACTGCCAGGAAAAACCTCTAAGGAGATTCAAGGCGCCCGTACCGCAAACGGACACACGTAGACGGGAAGAGTATTCTCAGGCGCTCGGGTGATGGGTTGTTCAGGAACTCGGCAAAATGGCTCCGTAACTTCGGGAGAAGGAGTGCCCCTTGCAAGAGGGGCCGCAGTGAAATGGCTCAGGCGACTGTTTAACAAAAACACAGGTCTCTGCAAAGTCGAAAACGACGTATAGGGGCTGACGCCTGCCCGGTGCCGGAAGGTTAAGAGGAGAGGTTAGCTTCGGCGAAGCTTTGAATCGAAGCCCCGGTGAACGGCGGCCGTAACTATAACGGTCCTAAGGTAGCGAAATTCCTTGTCGGGTAAGTTCCGACCTGCACGAATGGCGTAACGATCTGAGCACTGTCTTAACAACCCGCCCGGCGAAGTTGTGGTACCGGTGAAGACGCCGGTTACCCGCCAAAGGACGGAAAGACCCCGTGCACCTTTACTACAGCTTAACAGTGATTCATGGCATAGCTTGCGCAGGATAGGTGGGAGGCTTGGAAACCGGGCTTTTGGGCTCGGTGGAGCCATCCTTGAGATACCACCCTGGTTATGCTGTGAGTCTAACCTAGGGCCGTGAATCCGGCCCAGGGACACTGTTTGGCGGGTAGTTTGACTGGGGCGGTCGCCTCCCAAAATGTAACGGAGGCGCACGAAGCTCGGCTCAGGCTGTTTGGAAATCAGCCGCAGAGCGCAATGGTATAAGCCGGGTTAACTGCGAGACCTACAAGTCGAGCAGGTGCGAAAGCAGGTCATAGTGATCCGGCGGTCCCGCATGGAAGGGCCGTCGCTCAACGGATAAAAGGTACGCCGGGGATAACAGGCTGATCCGGGCCAAGAGTTCATATCGACGCCCGGGTTTGGCACCTCGATGTCGGCTCATCGCATCCTGGGGGTGAAGAAGCTCCCAAGGGTTAGGCTGTTCGCCTATTAAAGCGGTACGCGAGCTGGGTTCAGAACGTCGCGAGACAGTTCGGTCCCTATCCTTGGTGGGCGTAGGAAATTTGAGGGAGACTGCTTTTAGTACGAGAGGACCGAAGCGGATGAACCTCTTGTGAGCCTGTTGTCGCGCCAGCGGCATAGCAGGGTAGCGAAGTTCAGCAGGGATAAGCGCTGAAAGCATATAAGCGCGAAACCCGTCCCAAGATTAGATTTCCCTGAAGGGCACTTGCAGACGACAAGTTTGATAGGACGGATGTGAAAGCGCGGCGACGCGTGAAGCTAACCGTTACTAATCGCCCGTTCGGCTTGACCACGAAATTTACCCCGAGCTAAATCCGCTCGGGCGCTTCTTGCAAAAAGCGATTGCTCACGCCTTCGATAGCCGCACGTTCCCGCCCGCGGCAGGGCCGGAAACGTGCGGCCAAAGTTTCGGGTGGCTCTAGCGAGGAGGCCACACCCGTTCCCATCCCGAACACGGCAGTTAAGCTCCTCAGCCCCGATGGTACTGCGCGGGCGACTGCGTGGGAGAGTAGGACGCTGCCCGATTGAACTTGGGCAAGGCCCGGCCGCCGAATCGCGCGCCGGGCCTTCTCGTTTCAAAGCCTTCTCGTTTCAAAGGCGGCGGTGCCGCAGCGGCCGACCCGGCATAATGTTCGGCATGCGTTCGGCTCTCGCTTTACCGTGGCTGCTGCTCGCCGCCGCCGTCCCGCTCGCCGCTCAACCGGAAGGATGGACGCGGCCTTTTCCGGGGCATCGCGTGATCGGCAATCTCTACGCCGTCGGCTCCTATGATCTCGGCGTTTTTCTGATTACGTCCTCGCAGGGGCACATCCTGATCAACACGGGGCTCGAGAGTTCCACGCCGCTGATCCGCAAGAATATCGAGTCGGTGGGATTCCGCCTGGAAGACGTCAAGATCCTGCTGACGATGCAGTCGCATTGGGATCACACGGCCGCGCTTGCCGAAATCAAGGAAATTACCGGCGCGGAGATGTGGGCGACCGCGGACGACGCGCGCGTGCTGGAAGACGGCGGCTTCAGCGATCCGCATTTCGGCGGCAAACAGTCGTTCAAGCCGGTCAAGGTGGACCGCATCGTCGAGGACGGCGAAGTCATCGAGTTGGGCGGCACGCGGCTGACCGTAGTGGAAACGCCGGGACACACCGAAGGCAGTTCGAGTTACACGATGAAGGTGAGCGAAGGCGGCCGCGAGTACGACGTTGCCGTGGCCAACATGGCTACGATCAACCGCGGCAAGCGGTTGGCCGTCAATCCGACCTACCCCGGCGTGGCCGAGGATTTCGCGGAAACGTTCCGCAAGCAGAAGGCAATGCCGGTTGACGTATGGGTGGCGGCCCACGGCGGGCAGTACGGGCTGCACGAAAAATACAAGCCGGGGCAGGCTTACGACCCCGCAACATTCGTGGACCAGCAAGGCTTCCGGGCGGCGGTGGAGCATTACGAGAAGCTCTATCTCGAGCAGTTGGCGGCAGAGCGGCGCTGAGAGTTGTTTCCAATATAAAGATGAGCCTGAAGCTGGAGAGTGAGAGGAGGAGTGGGAACTACTGGAGTATAGCGTTTTTCTCAGCGCGCAGCGCGCACTTGTGGGTCAACGCGGTGGGGGGGCGGCAACACTTTCCAATGAGAGATGAGCCTGAGGGCGGGCATGCTCAAGCGGCGGCGCGGATCTGCCGGAAGAGCGCGTCCCGCGCCTCGTTGAGCCGGCGCGCAGCTGCCATGTCGCTGAGCGCGTTGGCCTCGGCATCGAGCATGACGAAGCTTATCCCAGGGCGCAGGTAGCTTTCCGCTTGGGGCAGCGACTTGAGTTTTTCATAAGGCGTCATCACGTCCTGTTGGCGGTAGCGCTTGCGCACCCGCCCCTTGGCATCGACTGTTTCGCTGGGGAACAAGCAGGGCCGGTGATAATTCAGGTAGGGGGACAAGACGGTGCGGTTGAAGCTATCCAAGCGCCCGCCATGGCGGGCGGGGATGTGCCCGTAGCCCAGATGTTTGCGCACCACTGCGCCGTTCTTCGCCTCCACCAGGGCATTGTCGTTGCTGCGCCGCGGGCGCGATTTGGTGAACTCTCCGACGTGCAGTTTTTGCAGTAGCGCGGCCACTGTGTGGTTGACGTATTCCGAACCGTTGTCAGAGTGGAAGCCGCGCACGGAGAAAGGGAAGCTCTGCAACAGCGCCTCCAGCAGCGGCAGCAGGTAGCGCTCGCTGATCTTCTGGCAACTGCCGATGTACTGGTACTGAGTTACTTCATCAACCAGGTTCAGGTGATAGACCCCTTTGACTTTATCGCGATCTCCCTGATGCACCGAGTCGACCCGCAGGAAGCCCGGCCGGCCTTGCGGGCGCGGGCGGCGGCGCTCGCCGAGGGCCACCGCGACGGGCCGCGTGCGCTGCGGCGCGACATACTTGCGGGTGTAGATGCACGTCTGCCGCAGGTTGTACAAGTGCCCGTTGGAGATGCCTGCCAGGCGCTCGAAACGAACGTCGCCGAACACTTTCCAGGCGCGCTCGCAGAGCTTGCGCGTGGCCGGCCCGGATAACCTGCCATGCACTTCGTCCGTTTCCGCCAGCAGCACGATATCCTCCCGTGTATAGCGTCGCACGAAGGGCTTGGCCGGCCTCTGCCGTCGATCGCGCAACTCCCCCTGCGCCAGGTAGCGCGCGATCAGCCGCGCCAACTGCGCCCGGCTCAGGCCCGTCGTGCGCTGCAAGTAGCGGCGCAGCAGACCCCGCTCCGCCTTGCCCAGCCGCCAGTAGCCAAAACGCGCCAACACGCTCCCGATGTGCCTGTAGGCCGCTTCCCGCTGTGGCGCCAGCGCCGCTGTCCCCGCGCTGCCCTCCACAAACAACCGCACCTGCTCCAACGTCCTGTGCGTCTCCAACTCCAAATGCAAGATCACCCTCCGATGATTCCCACATCCCGCTCTCTCGCCCCTTCAGGCTCATCTCTCGTTGGAAACCGCCCCCCTCTTCAGGCTCATCTCTCATTGGAAAAGGCTGTGACTTGAGTTGCTTTTCTTTCTCGGCTATCTTATCTTTCAGCTTCTTCTCCGCTTCCTTCCGCTCTTCGATCTGTTGCTTCCGAGAAAGGCATGCTTCGGGGGCGTCTTCGATCTCGACCTTATGTGCCTGCAGGAATGATCTGACCTCCGGCAAGATGCCGCTGACTCCCATGGTTTCGTCCTGTTTATCAGCCGGATCCTTCATCCTGCCGATCGCCAATAGCTCGTCGCAGTTGTTCATCAGCGGCGCCGCTGACTCGTGCTCTCCCGGCGCCGCGCTGAAGCGATAGACATCGCCAAGGGAGTGCATCACTCCATCGCGTTGCTTTCCTTCGGGGAGCATGAGGTACACTTGACGGGCCGCTCCCGACGCTTGCTTGGCCAGCGTCACCCGGTCGCCGCTGAGCCCGGGGACGGAGACGAGCGCCAGATCGGCGCTTGCGTTGCTCTCCGCCGCTTCAGCCTCCAAGGGATCCCCGCCGGCGGAACCGTCCACAATGTGCCGGTCACCTTGCGCTATCAAGGCGGCGCTGGTCAAAAGCCGTTCGTCGGCGACGAGCACGCCCAGCCCGCGCGCCGTTTCGGCGCCGTCCTTCTGGACGACGATCGGGAACACGCTTTCGGCGGCCGCGGGCGTGACTAGCGCCATCGCCAAGACGAAAAATCGGATCTGCGCAAATCTTCTCACAGTTCCCCCCGATCTATAGTTTCTCTTGCTCGCTGTCATGCCCGTCAATGTCGCGGCCGGCCATCTTCAGCACGATCACAGTGGCGTTGTCCTGTGCCGGCCGGGCGTGTGTTTCTACGGTTTGCAGAATTGCGTTGACGATCGAATCGGCCGACGATAACGCTCTGCTTGCAGCAATATCGCACAATTCGCCGCATGAACATGTTTCGACCCCGTCGCTAGCCAACACGACGATGTCCGCAGGTTGAAGCGGGATGGCTTCCGCCGGCGCATCGATAAGCTCGAATTCTTCGCCGAGCACAGCCTCCAGCAACTTGGACCGCTCGGGGGACCGAGCGGCGTCTTCAGCCGGTATCTCTCCCTTCGCGGCGCGTCTGTCAAGAACGGCGGCCATCGAATGATTCTCGTTCAATCGGCGCATCCCGCCGTCCCGCAACAGCCAAAGCGGGCTGTCGCCCACGCTTACCCACTGCAGAGAGTCGCCATCGACCACAGCCGCCGTCAACGTAGTGCCCATGCCCTTCAACCGCGGCTCGGCCCGGACTCGTTCGGCCAGGGACGAGTTCGCCGCATGGAGCGAATGGAGCAAGCGCCGCCGAGAGCCCATGCCGCCTGAGTTTATGAATGCATCGCGAAAACTTTCCACCACGGCTTCGCTCGCCACGTCGCCTGCGGCATGCCCGCCGATTCCGTCTCCCAGCAGCAGGAGGTGGTAGTCGTCGTTCCAAGACATGCATGCCGCCCGGTCTTGCTGGGACTTACGCTGTCCCGTTATCTGCCCCCAGGCGATGTCAACCGCCACGGTCACTCACCGATTACGCACCGCCCTGCCACGTAAACTTGTCGTCGCAGAGCGCCACGAAGCGCAAAGTGGTCTCGCCAAGGGTAATCCGACTTCCGTGCGGTAGAGGCGTCGGCGAGAGCACGAGTTTCTCGTCAAGATACACCAGGTTAACGCCGTGCCCGGGTTGGATGAAGAAACAATTGCCCTTGGGATCGTATGTGAGCACGGCATGCCCGTTCCGCGAAATTTGTCGATCGCCGAAGTCCAGACGCACGCGGGAGCCTTCGCCTCGGCCAATGCTGTTCTGCCCGTTGCCCAGGCATATCGAAGCGCCTTTGCCGGGGCCGTCCACCACGGCCAGCCAACCGACAACGGGATCGGCCGACTCTGCTTCATCGGCCCCGGACTCAGGCCGCACTCGGCCGGCTATCACCGTGTGCGGTTCGCCGGCCGCAGCAGGTCCGGCGCCCGAACCGCCGCGCTCGCGCTTGGTCGGCGGTTTGGTCGGCGCCATCAGTTTGGTCGGCTTTTCGGCGTCAACGAACAAGGACTGCCGTTCCGGAGGCGCAGTCGGATCGTTGCCGGAGAAAGCGGCGCCCGCCGGACGTCCCTTGTCCATGTTCTTGCCAAAGCGAGTCTTCCCTCCCCGTGTTGCAGAGGTTGTTGCAGAGGCGCTCGGGGTATCGAGTGGAGAGATGCTCGGGATATCGATGGGCATGCCGTCCGGGCCTCGTTTCTTTGCCATGTCGGTTTCCCTTCCTTATCAACTCTTGTAGAGGCGGTTCGACCGTTGTTTGCAGTTGAACGAGGGAGAGCGGGTGCAGGACTGCGGGGAGTTGCTGGGGCTGCTGCGGGGAGCGGGTCGGGAGGAAGAAAAGGCAGGGGCTGCTGAGGCGGCTGTGTCAGCGGTTCCGCAGCCGGGGGCGGAGCGGGCGATAGCTGCAACGGCCGCCGCTCCGCCGCCGCCGGCGTCTGCGGCTGCGAGCAGAGAGTCGGAAAGGCGGCGGGGGTTTCTGGCGGCGGCGGGGGTTTCTGGCGGCGGGCTTGGCGTGGTTAGCCGGGGCGGGCGAGGGGGATCGGGACTGCGCTGTTTGTCCGCAGATGGTGGTGATTCCGGCGGGGAGTTTTGAGATGGGTTCGCCGGCGAGCGAGGAGGGGCGGGATGGCGACGAGGGACCGCAGCACAGGGTAGAGATTGGGCAGGCGTTTGCGGTGGGGGTATATGAGGTGACGTTTGCGGAATGGGATGCATGTGTGGCGGAAGGGGGCTGCGGCGGCTACCGACCGGACGATGCGGGCTGGGGGCGGGGGGATCGGCCGGTAATTAATGTGAGTTGGGAGGATGCCCAGCACTATGTGAGGTGGTTGAGCGTGGTGACGGGGGAGGAGTATCGGTTATTGAGCGAGGCGGAGTGGGAGTACGCGGCGCGGGCGGGGAGTCGGACGCGGTACAGTTTTGGGAACGATATAAGTCCGAGTCAGGCGAATTATCCGGATTCGGGCCATGGGAAGACAGTATCTGTGGGGTCGTATAGACCGAACGGCTTTGGCTTGTACGACATGCACGGGAACGTGCGGGAGTGGGTGCAGGATTGTTGGAACGACGGTTATAGAGGGGCGCCGACCGGGGGGCAAGCCTGGCAGAGCGGAGATTGCAGCCGCCGTGTTTTGCGCGGCGGCTCCTGGTGCTACTACTCGAGTCACCTCCGCTCGGCGTACCGCGGCTGGGGCAGCTCCGGGCTCCGCAACGACCTCCACGGCTTCCGCGTGGCCCGGACGCTCACGCCATGAATCCTTACTTCTTTACTTCGTGTGTAGGCAGGAGCAAGGAGGTTGCGATGGAGAGCAGAGCAAAGAGCGGGGGGACTGGGGGGCTAGGCCCCCCAGGGAAATTTTTTTGCGGTGGTAGGGGGATAGAGGAAGGAGCTAGCGCGCGATGAGCGGGACGGGAAAAGACGAGCAGGGGAACGCGGCGGGCGGGCCGAAGGCGCGCGAGTCGGAGACGGCGCTGGAGGCGCACTACCGTTTTCTGTTGTGGTTGATTCCGACCTTGAGCCGTTTTCCCCGCGACCAGAAGTTTCTGCTCGGCGACCGCATCCAGGGCGCGGCGCTCGACGTGCTCGAGCGGCTGATCGAGGCGACCTACAGCAAGCGCCGCGAGGAGCCGTTGCAGCGGGCCAACCTGGGCCTCGAGAAGCTGCGCTGTTTCTGCCGTCTGGCGCACGGGCTGCGCTACCTGGACCAACGCCGCTACGAACATGCGGCGCGCAGCCTGGACGAGACCGGCCGCCGCGCCGGAGCGTGGAGGAAGGCGCATCGTGCCCGCGAAGGAGCGTGACTTGTTCGACAACATCGCCTCCTTCCAGGCGTTGCACGAGGCGAGCCTGCGCGCGGCGCGGGGCAAGCGGGCGAAGCCGGGAGTCGCCGTCTTCCTGGCCAACCTCGAAAAAGAGGTTCTGCGTCTGGAGCGGGAGTTGCGCGGCGGCGCCTACCGGCCGGGCCGCTATACGCAGATCGAGGTCTTCGATCCCAAGCACCGCATCGTCTCCGCCGCGCCGTTCCGCGACCGGGTCGTGCATCACGCCTTCTGCGCGGTCTGCGAGCCGCTCTTCGAGCGGGGCTTCATCCACGATAGCTACGCCAACCGGAGAGGCAAGGGGACGCACCGGGCGACAGCCCGCTACGAGCGCTTCCGCAACCGCTTCCGCTACGTCTTGCGTTGCGACGTTTACCGTTACTTCCCGGCGATCGATCACGCGATCCTCAAACGCGATCTGCGGCGGCGCATCGCCTGCCCGCGGACGCTGGAGTTGGCCGACCGCATCGTGGACGGCTCGAACCCGCAGGAAGCGGTCCATCTCTATTTCGCCGGAGACGATCTGTTCGCGCCGTTCGAGCGGCGGCGGGGACTGCCCATCGGCAACCTGACCAGCCAGTTCTTCGCCAACGTCTATCTCGACGGCCTGGACCGTTTCTGCAAGGAGGTTCTGCGGGCCAAGGGCTACCTGCGCTACGTGGACGACTTCGCGCTGTTTCACGACGAGCGGGAGCGGCTGGAGGAATGGCGGCGGCGCATCGCGCGCTTCCTCGAAGGCCGCCGTTTGCGGCTGCATCCGCGCAAGACGGCGGTCTTGGAGACGCGGGCGCCGGCCGAGTTCCTGGGCTACGTGCTGCTGCCGGGCGGCCGGCGGCGGCTGCCGGAGAGGAACGTGCGGCGCTTCCGCAACCGGCTGCGCGGCCTGCGCGACCGCTGGCGGCGGGGCCGCGTGGAAGAAGAAGAGATTCAACAGCGCTTACACGCCTGGATCGCCCACGCGAGTCACGCGCACACCTGGCGCTTGCGCCAGGCGATCTTTCGGGCCGGGTGGTTCGCTCCGGCCCGGGGGCCTGACCGTCCCCCGACCGTGTTTTGCGCGGCGGTTCCTGGAACAACAACTCGAGGAACCTCCGCTCGGCGAACCGCAACAGGAACAACACCGGAAACCGCAACAACAACAACGGCTTCCGCGTGGCCCGCACGCTCAAGGGCCGGAGCCGGCGGCGTCACGGCGCCGCGGGGAGAGCGATGAGCGTCCAGGGGCGGTCATGACGAGCAACCGGGCGGCGTCCTTCTTGCCCCGCAAGACCGCGGGGGAGGGGCGTCCGCCCTCCGAGCTGGAATCCGCTGCGGGGTAGGCGCAGGCGGACGGATCTCCTGGCTGCGCGTCGTGTTTGCGGCTCAAACGATCCAGCCGCCGCCGAGCGCTTGCTCGCCGCGGTAGAGGACGGCGGCCTGGCCGGGCGTGACCGCTCGCTGCGGCTCGTCGAACACGATCACGGCCTCGCCGGGGGCGCTGCCGGGGCGCGCCTCGCCCCAAGCGGGGGCGAACTGGTGGCGGATCTTGACCTGGGCGCGGAGCGGTTCGCGGAGGTCGTCGAAGGCAATCCAGTTGGCGTCGCGGACGGCGAATTCCTTGCGCAGCAACTCGCTGTCCGCGCCGACGACCACGCGGCGCTCCGCGGGCAGGATTTCGGTCACGTAAACCGGCTTGCCCGCGGCGATCCCCAAACCGCGGCGCTGGCCGACGGTGTAATGGTGGATGCCGTTGTGCTCGCCTACGACCTTGCCGTCGGTCGTCACGATTTCGCCCCCGACGTCCGCCCGCGCGGCGCCCCGCTCTTCGAGATAGCGGTCGATGAACGCGGCGTAGTCGCCGTTCGGAACAAAGCAGATCTCGCGGCTTTCCGGCTTGTCGGCCATGCCCAGCCCCAACTCCGCGGCCAGCTTGCGCACTTCGCTCTTGTGCATTCCTCCGAGCGGAAACAGCGACCGCGCCAACTGCTCCTGGGTCAGCCCGAATAGAAAATACGACTGATCGCGCGAGCGGTCGACCCCGCGCAGCAGCAGATAACGGCCGGAGTCCTCGTCGTATGCGCTGCGCGCGTAGTGGCCCGTGGCGATCGTCTCCGCGCCGATCCGCTCGGCCGTCTCCAGGAAGCGGTCGAACTTGATGAAGTTGTTGCACAGGGTGCAGGGGATGGGCGTGCGGCCGGAAACGTAATCGTCTACGAACGGCTTGACGACCTCTTGCTCGAAGCGGTCTTCGAAATCGACCACGTAGTAGGGGATGCCGATGTGCTGCGCGGCCCAGCGGGCGTCGTAAACGTCGTCGAGCGAGCAGCAACGCCCCGAGCCCCCGCCTTCGGGAATCAGGTCCGGCATGCGCTGCCGGTTCCACAACTGCATCGTCATCCCGACCACGGCGGCGCCCTGCCGCCGGAGCAGTCCGGCGGCAACGGAGGAATCGACTCCCCCGCTCATGGCCGCGGCGATGAGCGTCCCGGACATTTTCCCCTCTCCGTTTAGCCTAGCGCGCCGCCCGGCGCCTCGCCCTCCATCTGTTTATAGGCCCAATAGAAACAATTTGCTTCCGCGCCGCGCCGCGCCTTCGATATATTGGTTCTCGATAACGGGCGGAGCGGCCGGCCTCGCGCACTGAAGCTCGAACGGGCTTTGCGCGCCGCCGCTCTTCGTTGCCTTGCTCCCCGACCGGGTTGTCGGATTCTCGCAAGGAATTCGGTCGTCGCCGCAGTCGACGGCTCCCGTTCCGTTCCCGACCGGGATGTCGGGTTCTCACAGGAAATTCGATTGCGCATCCGTGCGTCTCCGCCGGCCCCTCGCGGGACAGGCCCTCACGGGACAAGGCGGAGAGGCGGCGTTGCCGCATTCACGCGAAGGGTTAGGAGTCTAAGCATGGTAAAGGGATGGATGAAGCAGGCGGCATTGGGAAAAGCGGCGCAAGCGGCCGCGCTGGCGGTTTTGGCCGCGCCGGTCCTGCGCGCGCAGGACGCGCCCTCGGCCGAGGATTTGCAGGCCGCGATCGAGATGGTGCAAACGAACGCCAACATTTTGTGGACGCTGCTGGCCGCTTGCCTGGTGTTTTGGATGCAGGCCGGCTTTGCCTTTGTCGAATCGGGATTCACGCGGGCGAAAAGCGCCGCGCACATCATGATGAAGAACATGCTCGACATGTCGCTGGGCGCTTTGGGCTACTGGGCGCTCGGGTTCGGGCTGATGTTCGGCGCCAGCACGGCGATCTACGTCGGCGGCGACCACTTCTTTCTCTCGCCCGACAACGGAACCGCCGACGGGCAGTGGGAATACACGTTCTGGATGTTCCAGGTGGTCTTCGCCGCAACAGCGGCGACGATCGTCTCGGGCGCAATGGCCGAGCGCACCAAATTCAGAGGCTATTTGATCTATTCGGTCGTGATCTCGGCGCTCATTTATCCCGTTTTCGGCCACTGGGCTTGGGGCACGCTGCTGCTCAGCGATCAGTCGGGCGCCTGGCTGGCGAACATGGGCTTCCTCGACTTCGCCGGCTCGACGGTCGTGCACTCGGTGGGCGCTTGGGCGGCGCTGGCAGGGGCCATCGTGGTCGGCCCGCGGATCGGTAAATTCGATTCGAAAGGCCGGCCGCGTCCGATCCCCGGCCATAGCATGACGATGGCCGCTTTGGGCGTCTTCATCCTGTTTCTCGGCTGGTTCGGCTTCAACGCCGGCTCGACGACGACCGCGGACGGCGCCATCGCGCGCATCGCCGTCAACACCTTCCTCGCCGCCTGCTCCGGCGCCGTGGCCGCGATGATCGTTTCCTGGAGAAAGTTCGAAAAACCCGATATCGGCATGACGCTCAACGGCGTGCTGGCCGGGTTGGTCGGCATCACCGCTCCCTGCGACATCGTGACGCCTCTGGGCGCGATCGTCGTCGGCTTGGTCGCAGGATGCATAGTGGTCTGCGGGGTGCTGTTCTTCGACCGAATGAAGGTTGACGATCCGGTCGGCGCCATCTCCGTCCACGGCCTTTGCGGGGTGTGGGGAACATTGGCCTGCGCCCTCTTGAACGAGGCGTTGTTCACCGGCGATCCCGAGTACAGCTTGATCGGCCAACTCGGGATTCAGTTGACCGGCATCGTCGCCTGCTTCGTCTGGACGTTCGGCACGGCTTTCATTCTGTTCAAGATTTTGAAGGCGACGGTCGGCCTGCGGGTCAGCGAAGAAGAGGAGCGCGCGGGTCTCGACTACAGCGAGCACGGCTCGAGCGCGTATCCCGACTTCGTCGTATCGGGCGGCACATATACCGGTTCCAACGGCTGATTCGAGTTTGGAACCGAGCGCCTGCTTGGAGAAACCCGGTCTTCGGCTGCGTCAAGCGCGGCCGGAGGCCGGGTATTTTTTACGCGGGGAGGCGTTCGCGTTCCTTGCGTTTGGGGCAGGCGCTGCAGGTCAGCGGCTCGCCGTCGGCGTCGAAGACTTCGCTGCCGCCGCAGGAACCGCGCAGGCAGCGGTTCTTGAAGATCAGGCCCACGGCCATGACGGCCATTGCGCCGGCAATGAACGCGGTGCTGAGGACGACTAACAGCATCACGGCCGCTCTGCTCTTATTGTCGCATCGAAGGCCGCAGAAGCAAGCTCGTCGAAGCCTCCGTCTTCGCGGCGCAGCAGAAAGAGCGCAGCCAGCCCTTCGCGCTCGGCGAACGCGAGACCGGCCGTTTCCCCAAGCACCAGCAGGGCGGTGGCGTAGGCGTCCGCCCACATGGCGCTGCGATGGAGCACCGTGACCGAAGCCGCGCGGTGCGTTGCCGGCAGTCCGCTGCGCGGGTCGATTGCGTGCGCGTAGCGCTTGCCGTCGATCTCGCGGAAGTTGCGGTAGTCGCCGGAAGTGGCCATCGCTTTGCCGCTGAGCGGCAGGATGCGCTGCACGCCGCGGCCCTTGGCGTCCGGCCTTTCGATGCCGATGCGCCAGGGCTTTCCCTCGCTGTTCAGCCCGCTCGCGCGGACTTCCCCGCCGACTTCGACCATGTGGTTTTCGTGGCCGAGACGCGCCAGGGCTTGCGATACGAGGTCCACCGCGCGACCTTTGGCGATTGCCGACAGATCGCAGGCGATGCCGGGCAGCTTCTTGCGCACGGACTGCCGTTCGGGGTCCAGAACGAGATTTCTCCAGCCGATGCGCTCGCGCAGCGCCGCGATCGTTTCCGCGGCGGGCGGCGCTCCCGGCTTCGCGGGGCCGAAGCCCCACGCTTCGACCAGCGGCCCGACGGTGATATCGAATGCGCCGGCGGAAGCCTCGCTGACGGCCTGCGCGGCCTCGAATACGGCGAAAGTCTCGGCGCTCAGCAGAAACGGCTCGGTCGATGCATGCCGGTTGAAGCGGGACAGCTCCGAGTCGTCGCGGTAAGTGGACATCGCGCGGTCGACGCGGTTGAGCGGGTCTTCGACGGCGGCCCGCAGGCGTTCTCTGTCGAGCGGCTCGGCGGCAACGACGGAAACGTTGTAGCGCGTCCCCATCGCGCCGCCTTGAAACTTATGCAGCGAGGCCGGCGGCGCTTGGGCGCAGGCCGCGCATACGACCGCCCCCAAAGCAAGCGCCGCGCGATGCCGTCGGGGAATCGGCAAACAATAATACGCTATCGACGCCGCACGGCGCTTCTCTGCGCCGAAAACCCGCATCTCAGGGACTAGCCGCTGCTTCCGTCTTCAATCGCTCAATGTGCCGAATGGCCGGCGCCGACTCGCGGGGTTGATTCCGTCTCTTGCGGGCTTGAGCGACGTCGTACCTGGTTTGAAGCTCCATCCAACTATCGGCGATTCCCCATCCGGCAGTTTCCAGCTTCAACGCCATATCAAGAGAGATTCCCGCGTGTCCGTTGATAACACGAGACAATGACACCCGAGAAACTCCCAGCTTCGCGGCCGCTTCGCCAACGGTCATATCCGCCGCGTCATCTTCGATACTCTCCATGTGCAGCGTCCGAATCGCCCGACCGGGATGCGGCGGGTTCATCCGCAGCCAAGCATCGTCCTTCAATCCAACAATCATCGCTCCACTCCCTTCTAGTGGTAGTAACTACAACTTATGGTATGCTTCCCTTACGCGCCCGGTGCTTTTCTCATTGTCGGTTCTTGCCGGGCTGTTGTTGCGGGGGCCGGTGGTTTCGGTCCCCGCGACGTTCTTGCGCGTGCGGCCCAGTGCCTGCAGCACGGGGTCGCGTTTATGAGCTTTCTGTGTGATCGCAACGAGACGGTCCCGTTGCGGCAGATTCCACTGAGCGTAAAACTTTTCGGTGGTCTTCACGCTGCTGTGACCGAGAAGGGTTTTGACATCGTCTATCACCACGCCGGCGGCAAGTAACTCGACGGCGAAGGTGTCGCGCAGGCGGTGGGGCCGGAAGCCCTCGACGCCGGCGCGGTCGGCGACGCGGTACAGGCGGCGGCGCCAGTACTTTGTAGCGGTTTCGGGCAAGCCCGCGCCGCGCCAGAAGTAATGCCGCTCGCTGACCGGAGAGAACCGCCCCAGCGCTTCGAGCACGGGGACAGGCAGACGCACCATGACCAGTTCCCCGCTCTTGGCGCGTCGCAGGGTCAAATGGCCGGCCCTGTCGATAGCCTCGCGGCTGAGAGTGACGGCGTCGCGAATAGCCAGCCCGGAGTAGCGCATGAGCAGGATCAGCGCCCGCTCTTTGGGCGTTTCTTCCGCAGCGGTCAAGAGGGCTTGCACTTCGCCTTGCGCGAGCGGCATGTTCGGCGTCGCGTTCTGCTTCGGAGCTCGCAGGTTGGCTGCTGGCGATGCGGAGAGCCAGCCGGCGCGCACGGTGAAGTTGAAAAAGGCGCGCAAGAGCCGCAAATGCAGCGCATGCGTGCCGGGCGAACAGTCCCAGGATTCGCGCCAAGCGCGCATTTCCGCCTGATTGAAATCGCGCAACGCGGAGAGGCAGCGCTCGGCGGCCCAGGCCTGCCAAGCGCGGAACAGCGAGCGGTAGTTGTTCCGCGTGGAGCGGCTGAGCTTGCGCGCTTCCAGGTCTCTGAGGTACGCTTCGCAGGCGGCTTGAAGAGTCATCGGCTAAGTAGAACAGCTTAAAGCCGGCGCCAAACATATGCAAGTCTCATTGTTTCAACGCTGACGTCTCTGCGGTGAAACGGTCGCGCCTCCTGCGGTGAAACGGTCGCGCTTGTCCTAAGGGTTCGCGCAAGAATAACTTCCTAGAAGCGCCCGTAGTCTCGCAGTAGAACCCACCGGCGCCGCGACTCTCGTGATCAGCAATCAAGTCCCGTCATCTGAGGGGCGCAGCCCGTCCGAGTTGTGGCATCATTGCGGAAATGCGAACCCGCAATGGCGCCATAATGAGACCAACCCAATTCTCCGCCGACACGATCATCGCCCTGCTCCGCAACCAGACCATCGCCTCGCTGGCCGAGGTCATGGCCGCGCTCGGCGCCCGCGCCAGCAGGCGCACCGCGTTCCGCAAGCTCAAGGACATCGACGCCCGCACCAGCTACTCGCATCGCGGCGGCTACTACACCCTCGACCAACTCGCCCACTTCGACGAGCGCGGCCTGTGGTCGTTCGCCGGCGTCCGCTTCTCCCGCGCCGGCACCTTGATCGCAACCGCCGAGTCGTTCATCAACCACGCCGAGGCCGGACACTTCGCCGACGAGTTGGACAACCTGCTCGGTGTCGGCACCCAGGACGCGCTGCGCAAGCTCGTCGATGACCGGCGGCTGACACGGCACAAGCTCGCCGGACAGTTCCTCTACTGCGCCGCCGACCGCGCGCAACAGACGCACCAGGTGCGCGCCAGACGTCTGCTGCTGGCCACGCCCGGACTCGGGCAACCCCTGCCCGACGCCGACCTGATGCCCGAGGAGTTGCGCGCCGCCATTGTGTTGTTCGCCAGCCTGCTCGACGAGCGGCAGCGGCGGCTGTTCGCCGGCCTCGAAGCCCTCAAGTGCGGGTGGGGCGGCGACCGGCGCATCGCCCGACTGCTCGGCATCGACCCGTCGACGGTCGCCGCCGGCCGGCGGCAACTGGTCGAGCGTGACGTCGAGGTCGACCGGGTGCGGCGCGCCGGCGGCGGACGCACACCGACGGAAAAAAAACGCCGGAAGTCATCGCCTGCATCAAAACCTTGATGGACCACGAGACGGCCGGCGACCCGGTCAGCGGCCTGAAGTGGACACGCCGAACGACCGCCAAGGTCGCCGACCAACTGGGCGCGCTCGGCATCGACGTCTGCCCCCGGACGGTCGCTCGACTGCTCAAAGCGATGGGCTATTCGCTGCGCGTCAACCACAAGAAGCTCGCCGGCGCTTCCCATCCGAGGCGCGACGATCAGTTCCGGCACATCGCCGACCTGCGCGAGCGTTGCGCCGCCGACAACGTCCCGGTCATCAGCGTCGATACCAAGAAGAAGGAACTCGTCGGCGCGTTCCGAAATCCCGGCGCCAAGTGGGACCGCAGTCCCGAACAGGTCAAGGACCACGACTTCCGCTCCGATGCCGAGGGCCTCGCCGTCCCCTACGGCATCTACGACCCGCGGGCCAACGCCGGCACCGTCTTCGTCGGCCAGACCGCCGACACCCCGGCGTTCGCCGTCGACTGCATCGAGAAATGGTGGCGCACCCAAGGCTGCAAGCACTATCCCGAGGCCAACGCGCTGCAGATCCTGGCCGACGGCGGCGGCAGCAACAGTTGCACGGCGCGCGCCTGGAAATTCAACCTGCAACACCGCCTCTGCAACCGGCACGGCTTGCGCGTGACCGTGGCCCACTACCCGCCGGCCACCTCGAAGTGGAATCCCATCGAACACCGCATGTTCTGCGAGGTCACCAAGAACTGGGCGGGCCGCCCGCTGGACAGCTACGAGACCATCCTGAAATACCTGCGCACCACACGCACCGCCACCGGACTGCGCGTGCGTGCACACCTGGTGCGAAAGACCTACAAGACCGGCGTCAAGGTCACCGATGAGGAAATGCAGGAGCTACGCATCACACCCGACAGCTCAATGCCCAAATGGAACTACACCATCGAACCCATGTAACAAAAACGGAAACTATTTTTGCGCCGGCCCTTAGGGAAGGTCTGAATAAGTAGTGGCAAGCAGGGGGGATGTGTCCTAGTGGAGTTATAGGGTAGATGTTGTCGTTAGAGGGAGGAAGGATGCATCAGCGGAGCTTTGCGGATATGGAGTACGAGGGCAAGAAACACCGCACGAGGCGGGAGAAGTTTCTGGGGCGGATGGAGGAATTGATTCCGTGGGAGCGTTTGGAGGAGCGCATCCGCCCGTACTACCCCAAAGCGGGGCGGGGGCGGGGGCCGTACGAGTTGGCGGTGATGCTGCGCGTGCACTGCGTGCAGTTGTTTTACAACGTGAGCGATCCGGGGATGGAGGACATGCTGTACGAGATCGAGTCGGTGCGGCGCTTTGTGGGTTTGCGTTTGGGAGATGCGTTGCCGGACGAGACGACGATTTTGCACTTTCGGCATCTGTTGGAGAAGCACGAGTTGGGCGGGGTTGTGCTGGCGGAGAGCAACGCGCACTTGGCGGGGCAGGGGTTGCGGTTGCGGGAAGGGACGATCCTGGACGCGACGATCATCGCCGCGCCGAGTTCGACGAAGAACAAGGAGCGGAGTCGCGACCCGGAGATGCATCAGAGGAAGAAGGGGAAGCAATGGCATTTCGGGATGAAGGCGCACATCGGGGTGGACGCCGAGACGGGGCTGGCGCATAGCGTGGCGGCGACAGCGGCGAATGTGGCGGATGTGACCCAAGCGCATAAGTTGCTGCACGGCGGGGAGAAGGTAGTGTGCGGGGATGCGGGCTATCAGGGGGATGCGGGCTATCAGGGGGTGGAGAAGCGCCCGGAGCATCGCCGGCGTAGGGTGGAGTGGCAAGTGGCGCTGAAGGCTGGGCAGCGGCGGCGCTTGGCGGCGGACAGTGCGGAGGCGCGGGCGGAGCGGCGCAAGGCGGAGGTGCGGGCCAAGGTGGAGCATCCGTTTCTGTATGGGAAGCGGCACTTTGGTTACGCCAAGGCGCCTATCGCGGCTTGGCCAAGAACAGGGAGCGGATCAGTCTGCTGTTGGGCTTCGCCAATGTGCTGCTCGCCGGGCGCTACGCGACGGCCTGAGCGCCACAATACAGGAGTCGTGCGCCCACAGTGGCGCAAAGCCGCAGAAGCGGAGTTGAAACCGTCGCTGCGGGGTCAAAATTGGCGTTGCACAGTCAAAAAGAGCAGGATTTAGCCGCAAAATTCGCTGGCAGCCCAACTGCAACCGCTCCTTACGGACAGCATCAACCATCCAGCGCACCAAAAACTGCCTTATTCAGACTTTCCCTAGTTCTTAGATCTCCTGTAGGATCCCTAAGACTACGGACCTCAGAGGACCTTCTTAGTTCCTTATCCTGTAGTTAATCCTGTAGGACCGCACGCGCGTAGTCCGTACTGAAGAGGTCCGTAGGGATCCCTACAAGGGCTAAAATCCGCGGCAAAGCGGCACGGCCCACAACGAGCGCGCCTGACGGCGCTGAGAAAAAACTTGCCCGGGCGGACGCCTGCGGGCTTATAACGAGCTTGTGAGGAGGAAGTTATGACTCCCCAGGCCGAAGCCCTGCGCAAGGCGCTGAACCTGACGCCCCGCGCCGCCGAGTGGACCGCCTTCGCCGCCTTGCACTCCGGCGTGTTTACGCGGCAGCAACTGCGGGCCTGGCTGCCGGGCGACGAGGAGAACACCCGCAGCGGCGCCAGTAAGATCGTCGCTGCGCTCAGGCGGTTGGGCGTGGCCGACGAGAACGAGTTGGCCGGCATCGGGCCGGTTGTTCACATTCACGGCAAGGAAGTTTACCGGGTATTGGGCGAGACCGACAACCGCAACCGGCGCAGCGCCGAGCGGCCGCTCACCTTGGCCCGGCTGCTCGGACTCGATTACGTCCTGGACCGGCCCGATGAGGCTTGGCTGCCCACCGAGCGGGCCAAGCTCGAAGCCTGCGACGCGCTGGGCATCGAGCGGCGGCGCCTGCCCGCCAAGCGCTACGAACCGCAAGGGCCGACCGCTCCGGGCCTGGGCGTCACGCGCTGGTTCGTCGAGAAGCACCCGCTGGCGATAGACCCGGCAGGCAAACGCGCCGTGCTGTGTTGCGTGTCGGCCGCAGAGCGAACATGCACGGGCCTCGAAAGCTGGCTGCGCAGCTACGGGCCGCTGATCGATCAGCTTGCCGCCCGCGGCTTCGCCTTGCGGCTTGTCCACGTCGTCGAGAACGCGCGGACGGTCGATGAGGCGCGGCAAACCCTGCAGCGCTTCGCCGGCGGCAGGCGGACGGCGGAAGAGCAGTACAAGCGCGACGAGGCGGAGTTGGAGCGCATCAAGGCGGCGATCCGCGCGGCTACGCCGGAGGCTCTCGCCTCTATCGGCGGGATGCAGGGGGCGCGGCGCGTAAGGCTTGAGATCGAGGCCCGCCGCGCCGCGGGGCAGCAGGCGGCGGACCGGGAGCAGTATGAGCGGGACGAGGCGGAGCTGGAGCGGTTCGAGGCGGCGCGGAGCGCAGCTACGCCGGAGGCCTGGGAGGCAATCGGCGGGAGGCAGGAGGCGCTGCGCAGATGGCGTGAGATCGAGGCGCGCCGCGCCGCGCGGCCGGCCTGTGACGGGCGCAGCATCGTCGTCGAGGTGTGGATGTCCGCCCGCCTATACGACCGGCCGGAAACCCTATGAGAAACGCTCTCAGCGGCCCCTGCAAGGGCGAACAAAAGGCGAATTTGTTGGACCCGCCCCTAAGCCGCATGCGGGTCCATGGATCCGGAAAAAGCGGGTCCGTTTCCGTACGTTCGGCGCGGGCGCAAACCCTTGTGTATCAACATGTCGAGTCCGTGAGCGGGTCCGTTTCCGGGCGTGTCAGGAAGGCGGGTCCGGACGTGAGCGCCCCCCCGAAAAAGCGGCTTGCGCCGTTTCGGGGGGGCGCTCACATGGAATTTTCCCTGCGGGAAGGCCAAGACCACGCCCGGAGCGCCTGCGGCACCGTCCGCAGGCCTACAGCAGGCGGGTATACTGGAGCGCATGAGCAAAGCCAACACGTTCGTCGAAGCGACCACCGTCGAGGAGGTCGGCCGCGCCCTGGCCCAAGGCTACAGCGTCACCACCACGCCCGAAATCATCGAGCAGTGCGGATTCATCGAAGAAACCGCCCTCAGCGAAGAAGATATCTACGAAGCCTCGGTGCGGCCCTACGGCGACGGCGAAGCGCCCGAGGACATGGACGAATAGCCGCTCATGGCCGGCGCTAAAACCGGGTCGGGCAGGCGCCCGGAATGGCTTGAGACCTACCATCGGCAGATTGCCGATGCCCTGATCGAGCAACTCGAACGCGGCGCCGCGCCCTGGACCAAACCCTGGAAACCCGGCGAACTGGTCCTGCCCTACAACCTGAGTACGGGCGAGAGCTACCGCGGCGGCAACTCGATCGTGCTGACCGCCCTGGCCGCGCGGCGCGGCTACGCCGATGAACGCTGGGCGACCTACAAGCAAATCCAGGAAGCCGGCGGGCAGGTGCGCAAAGGCGAACGCGGCGTCCGACTGATTCATGTCCGAACCGCGGTCAAACGGGTTCGCAGGGACGAGAACGGCAAGCCGCTCCGAGACCGCGAAGGCAACCCGCTCTATGAGACCCGACCGCTTCAGCGGCCGCAGTCAAGATCGTTCGTCGTTTTCAACGCCGAGCAAGCCGACCGCTTGCCGCAACGGCCGCTGCCGGCGCCGGCGACTTGGCAGCGGCACGAGGAGGCCGAGCGCGCCATCCGCCAAACCGAAGCCAAAATCCAATACACCAGCGAAAACCGCGCCTACTACGAACTGCGCAACGACCGCATCGTGCTGCCCTTCGAGGACCGCTTCAAGGACGCCGCAGCCTACTACCAGACGGCGCTGCACGAGCTCGGGCACTGGACGGGGCATCCGACCCGGCTGAACCGCGAGACGCTGATCGCCGGCAGCCAGGCCGGGTTCGAATCCCCGGAGTACGCGCGGGAAGAGTTGCGCGCGGAGATCGGCTCGTTGATGAGCGGGCAGCGCCTGGGCATCGGGCACAACCCCGAACGCCATGCCGCCTACGTCGGCGACTGGATTCGGGCGCTGAAGAAAGACCCTACGGAAATCTACCGTGCCGCTCGCGACGCGCAGCGCATGAGCGACTACCTGCTCGAGCGCGGCCGCGAGCGGCAACCCGCCGCAGTCGAGCGCGGGCAGCAGGCGGCGAGCTTGGCGCGGCCCACCCGGGCGCCGCAAGCCGAATTCGAAATCGCGCGCTGACACGAAACATCCCACCGGCACAAGATGTTGACGCTGCCGCCCGCGATCGAACCCAAGATGTAGGGGCCGGAGCCAAACGGGCGCGCCTGACGGCGCTGAGAGAGCAACACAGAGCGGCGCAAGCGGAAATGCGCGCCTGGTCGAATTCCGGGGGTACTGCGGCCCCACTCAACCGGAGATAAGCCCGTACAGAGCTTCTCTGCGCAAAGTTTTCGCGCCGATCCGCGCGAAATCGCCGGTTTTGCCCTGTAAGCCGTTTTTGCGCCCCAACCGCCGAAACCCCATCCGGGACGCTTCAGACGCCGTACGGCGCGTTTCTGCCACGATAATCCGTATCTCAGCGGTCCACGGGGGGGCACCGCTGAGACAAGAACCGGGGCCGTCCGTTTGGCGGCGTCTCTGATCACAAGATGTTGACGCCGCGGAGCTTCCAAAACCCCAACATATGGCGCCTGCGCCGCGCTCGGCGGCGGGGCCGCCGCCGGACGGCGCTGGGAGAAGAAGGCTGCTTTAGCGCCCCCAGCCGAAGCCGCGGGAAGGACCGCGCTCGGTCTTGTAGTCGGGGAGAATCGGGTAGTCCTCGTTTAGCCGGGCGTTGAAAATCCTCGCCACGTTGGGCGGCCATACATCCTCTTGCGGCTGTCGGTCGGTTTTAGCGTCGAAGGCAGTGACATGCTCAAACAGGTAGGGGCACTTCTTGGGCAGGATGCTATCCCACTTGCGGCGTTCCTGTTTGAATGAAACCGGTTCTTTGCGCTCGACTTTGCGCCGCTCGTCGTATCCGGCCAGCCTGTCAACCGCATAGGCGCGGCCATCCTCCCAAGCTTCGGCGAACATCTCAGCATACTGACCCTTCAGCCCGGGGCTTTCCTTGATGAGTCTAGCCATCTGCTTGCGGAAATCTCTTATCTCGTGCGCCCAATGCCGCAACACCCATTCGGTGGAGCGGTCCCAGTACTCGGCTTTCAACAGGTGCTCGATGGTGCGGGCGCAATACGCCCTGCAGCTTCTTCTCTCCGCTCGTGCCAAAGCTTCGATCTCCTCGATGACGTTGTCCCAATCGATGGCGCTGAAGTCGCGGCGGCGCATAAGCGCGCCCTGCTGCACCGCCCAGGAGTAGAAGTCACGCTCGTAGAGACTGCCCGGCTCGGGGGCGGGCCGGCTGGCGGGGCTGGGGGCAAGGGTAGCCATGAGGTCGCTCCAGCCATCATTAAAGCACTTCTCCCACCGCCAAGTAGCAGAGCAGCAACACCATCCACGCCAGGATCAGGGCAACGGCGCCCGCCGCGTCCGCGACGATTGCGGACAACACCACCACCGCCAACAGCAACAGCATCGCCAACAGCAACACGACAACCGCCGCCGTAGCGTCCCTTGCGCGGCGCAGCCGCAAGCGCCTCTTGCGCCGGCGATAGATCA
Source organism: Bryobacterales bacterium (assembly GCA_965214655.1). Classification (GTDB taxonomy): domain Bacteria; phylum Acidobacteriota; class Terriglobia; order Bryobacterales; family UBA6623; genus CATQHP01. Next base: position 637,528 of record OZ243965.1, read on the forward strand.
CGGCCCTTGCCTCCTTGCCGCGGTCTCGCCGACATCGTTGCGCCGGCCGGGGAGGCCGCATTCTTCGCGCGGTTGCCGCAAGGCCGGCCCGTGCGGCGCGAAGGCGTCCCCGCATATCCCGCAGCGCGGCGGTTCGCTTCTCTCAGCGCCGTCTGGCGCGGCGCTTGTGGTCGTAGGGTCGTGTTTCATCTTGTCCTCGCTTCGAACCCGGGCGTTGCGGCCGCGTGGTATCGGTTTGGCGTCATTGCCGGCGCCGGGCAGCTTGCCCGTCCCGCCGTCCCGAATTCGGCCGCCGACCTGCGCAGCGCCGATCGGCGCGTTTGCCGGCGAACGAATTCCCAAAAGTGGCCAATAGACCCCCGTTTTCGAGCAAAAGTGGCCGAACCCGAAAACGCCGGGGCAGCCCGAAATTCCCAAGTGCTCCAGGCCCTCTTGACCGCAGATAAGCCCGTACAGCGCATCTGTGCGCAGAAAATTTCCGTCGCCGCGCCCAAATTTCGGGTTTCGGGCGATTTTCGGCAGTTGTCCAAAAAGTGGCCAACTGGAACCCTCCTCGATGCTGCGCACGGGCCTCAACAAGAGCCGCTGAGAACGTGCTGGAGCACAACTCCGCTGAGCGCGGCGAGCCACAGCACGACCACGACCCCGGCCCCGAGCAGGAAATGAACCTTGTCCTTCGTCGACATGACAGTCGGAAGCAGTCGCAGGCGATTACCGCCGCCGGTTACTCTCTACCCACTCTTGGATCGAACCCGGAGCTGGCCGCAGCAGCAAACCGGCAGGCCGCAGCTCGACGTTCGCCGGCAAGATGTCCAGCACCGCCTGAAGGTTCGCCTTGAACACATGCCGAAACGTAGTCATCTTCGAGTAGCCGCCGCCGAAGGTCTTCTTCAACAGCTCCCAGGAAGCCAGCGCGTCCGCCGGCGTGGTGCTGTGCAGCGTCAACCAGGCGTAGATATCCCAAACCATGCAGCAGCGCCGGTAAGTCAGTATCCGGCGCTCCAGCGGCAGCTTGGGCGCTTGGATGAAATCGTTGCGTAGCTGCAACTCCAGCGCGTCCAAGCGCTCCACCGCCAAGCGCGTCTCGCAGAAGTTCTGCAGATCGCTTCTCACTCGGGCGGGTCGAAAACCGTCGCTCACCTCCCGCAGGCAAGCGGCGAGATCGAACACGTCGATGACTCTCTGGCCGGCCTGCGCCGCGCCGCTGAGCACGGCCAGGATGCGCCGGGCGTGGATGCCCCAGGGCTGTTTGCAGCGGGTCGTGGGCAGCGGTTTGAGGGCCAAGCTCACGGGCCAACTCAACTCCTTCAGCGCGGCGTTCATCGGGGTTGCCCTCCCGGGGCGATCCGCCGTTCCATCCACGCGGCGATGGACGGGGCGCAGGGCCGCAGCAGCAGGCCGCGCTCGTGCGCCTCGGCGCGCGCGTCCGGCCATGCGCTCAACACCGCTGCGAGGCTCTTGCGGAACTTCGCGCGGAAGTCCCGCGGGCGCTTGTAGTCCGCGCCGAACTGGGCGGCGAGCGCTTCCCAGGGAATCAGCGTCTCGCGCTCCAGCGTCGACACCCGGTAGGTCAGCTAGGCGTAGAGGTCCAGCGCGAGCGTGGAGCGGCGCAGGCTGCGCACGATGGCCGTATCGAGGGGCACGACCGACTGGCGGCAGAGGTTGAAGAACGATTCGCTGAGCGCGACGGTCAGGGAACCCTCGGAGCGCACCCAGTGCTCGATCACCGCGATGTTGCGCCCGGCGTCTTGGCGCACGTCGTGGTACAGGAACGTCGTCGAGCATATCCGGTTCATCTGAGCCCGGGCCGCCTTCATTTCCCCTCGACAGCCCCCGCTGCAGTCGATCTCCATGCGGTCGCTGAAGTCGCGCCAGCTTGCGCCGAGGTAGAAGCGCCGCGCCTTGTTCCGTACCACGCCGGTGGTAAGGTACATCAGAATAAGCCGGGGATAGACGCCGTAGGGCAGGCCCACGGCGCGGGGCGCCAGCATGCTCAACTGCAAGGTTCCGTTCCGACGGCTGTACTCGTTGCCCTGCACGGCGCTGTGCGGCAACGTCGTGCAGGCCAGGAAGCGCGGTAGAAACACCACTGCGGGGGACTTTCGCCGCGGCTGGGGCGCTGCGGCGGCCCCGGCCTGGGGCTTGAGCGTCAGGCCGTTAGCCCAGCCGTGCTGCACGAGCTCGCGCGAGAGCCGTTGCAGCGTCTTGCCGTGCTTGGCGGCCGCCGGCGCCGCCGCGCTTTCCTGCTCGATGACAATACGGCCTCGGGAGTCTATCCCGACAGGCCGCTGCTTGCGGAGATATTGCCGTTCCTTTTCCGCAAGCCCCTGGGCAACCAAGTTCTCTCTTGCCCGCAAATACGCAATCTGTGCGGCGCTTTTCGCCTCATTGTCAGTTCTCAAGGCAGCCTCCCGGCTGCCCGGCATTTACTTCTGAACCTGGAGAATTGCGGTCATGGCGCGTATCATGGATCAAGCGGCAAGACTACAAGATATAGTTACTTCTAGTGGTAGTCTTCCAAGTCAACATCGTAGGCGTTACCGTTCTCGAACCGGAAGGTTATCCGCCGGTTCGCCGACACCCTCACGCTCCATTGCCCCTTGCGGTCGCCCTTTAGCGGATGCAGGCGATATCCAGCCAGTGCGCCTGTCGGGTTGCTGCTGGTAAGCGCTGACAGGATATCTTCGATCCGATTCAAATACTTTTGAGGCAGTTTTCGCCCGTCGTTCTTTTCGGAAAATCTCTTGAGCGCGGCGCTCTTGAATCCCCGAACCGCCACCAGACTCAGTGTATCGCGCCCTTTCCGCGGCGCTGCCGGAGCGCCGCGGCCATGCGTTGTGTTACGCAAGCTGTGTTGCTTCAGCAACTCGCCAGGCGCAACCGACCTGCGCCAGGCAGACGAGCGCTTGCTGCGGGCCTTTTGGCAGGCCGGTTGGCTTCAGTGCATCGCCGGCGGCCAACCTGCAAGCACCGAAACGGGACGCGCCGCCGACAATGCCGCTGCAGCAGGCCGCGATGCGGGCGCTGCTTCGCTCCGCGGCGCTTACCCGCCGAAGTCGTCGAAGAGGATGTTTTCGGGTTCGACGCCCAAACTGTCGAGCATGTTGAAGCAGGCCGTCATCATCGGCGGCGGCCCGCAGATGTAATACTCGCAGTCTTCCGGCGCGGGGTGATCTTTCAGATAGTTGTCGAGCAGAACCTGGTGGATGAAGCCGGTGTAGCCCTCCCAGTTGTCCTCGGGCAGCGGGTCCGACAGCGCCAGATGCCATTCGAAGTTCTCGTTTTCCGCCGCCAGGGCGTCGAAATGATCGATGTAGAATGCCTCGCGCAGGCTGCGCGCGCCGTACCAGAAGGTCACCTTGCGCTTCGTGCTCAGCCGCTTGAACTGATCGAAGATGTGCGAGCGCATCGGCGCCATGCCCGCGCCGCCGCCGATGAAAACCATTTCGGCAGCGGTGTCGCGGGCGAAGAATTCGCCGAACGGGCCGGAAATCTCGACCTTGTCGCCGGGCTTCAAGTTGAAGATGAACGACGACATCTTGCCCGGAGGCGTTCCCTTGGGCGCCCGCGGCGGCGGCGAGGCTACCCGGACGTTCAACATGATGACGCCGCGCTCTTCGGGGTAGTTGGCCATCGAATAGGCCCGCTCCACGGGTTGATCGACCTTCGAGACGTACTGCCATAGATTGAACTTGTCCCAGTCGCTGCGGTATTCCTCGCCGATGTCCATGTCCTTGTAGGCGACGACGTGCGGCGGGCAGGCGATCTGAATGTAGCCGCCCGCGCGGAAGGGAACCGCTTCGCCCGCGGGCAACTCGAGGATCAATTCCTTGATGAACGTGGCGACGTTCTCGTTGGACCTGACGACGCACGCCCAGCGTTTGACGGAGAACACCTCGGCGGGGACGCGGATTTCCATGTCCCCCTTGACTTTCACCTGGCAGGACAGGCGGCAGCCGCGGCGCGCCTCGCCGCGCGTGATGTGACTCGTCTCGGTGGGCAGCATCGCTCCGCCGCCGGAAAGCACGTCCAGCTTGCAGACCCCGCAGCTCCCCTTGCCGCCGCAGGCCGACGGGATAAAGACTTTGTTGTTGGCCAAAGTGGCCAGCAGCGTGCCGCCGGAAGGCACGGTCAGCGCATGGGCCGGGTCGTCGTTGATGGCGATGTTGACCGCGCCGCCGGCGACAAGCTTATTTTTGGCGACCATCAAGACGGCCACGAGCGTCAAGATGACCGCCGTGAACATGGAGACTCCGAGAAAAATGGTGTCCATGGCTCTTGATCCGGCGCTTCGTTCTATAGCTGAATTCCGCCGAAGGCCATGAAGCCGATCGCCATCAGGCCGGTCAGGATAAAGGTCATGCCCAGCCCCCGCAGGCCCCGGGGAACGTTGCTGTAGCGCATCCGCTCGCGGATCGAAGCCAGGGCGATGACCGCCAGCGCCCACCCGAGGCCCGAGCCGAACCCGAACACTGCGCTCTCGGCCAGGGTGTAATCGCGCTGGACCATGAACAGCGAACCGCCCAGAATGGCGCAGTTGACCGCGATGAGCGGCAGGAACACGCCCAGCGCCGCGTACAGCGCGGGAAAGTAGCGGTCGAGCGTCATCTCGACGATCTGCACCATCGCGGCGATTGTCCCGATGTAGCACAGGAACCCGAGGAACGACAGGTCGTATTGCGCCAGATCGGGGTCGATCCAGGCCAGCGCGCCGTCGCTCAGCAGGTAGTTGTAGATCAGGTTGTTCATCGGCACGGTCACGGTCTGCACGAAAATAACCGCGGCGCCGAGGCCGATGCCCGTCGCGACCTTCTTCGAGCACGCCAGGAACGAACACATGCCGAGAAAGAACGTCAGCGCCATGTTTTCGACGAAAACGGCCCTGACCGCGAGGTTCAGGTAGTGCTCCATCGCGCTAGCCCTCTTCCTCGACCTGATCGGACTTCCAGGCGCGCAGCGCCCAGATGAACAGCCCGATGATGAAGAACGCTCCGGCGGATGCGCCAAGCAAGCCGTTGGGGACGTACCCGCCGCCGTCGCTGACCGTTGTCAAAACAGTCGTTCCGAAAAGCTTGCCTTGGGCCAGCAGCTCGCGGAGAAACGCCGTCGCCATCAGGATGACGCTGTATCCGAGCCCGTTGCCGAGGCCGTCGAGCAGGCTCAGGATCGGCCCGTTCTGCATGGCGAAGGCTTCCGCCCGGCCCATGATGATGCAATTGGTGATGATCAGCCCGACAAACACCGAAAGCTGCTTGCTGATCTCGAACAGGTACGCCTTCAATATCTGGTCGGTGACGATCACCAGCGAGGCGATGATCGTCAACTGCACGATGATGCGGATGTTGCCGGGAATGAAATTCCGCAGCAAGCTGATCGACAGATTCGACAGCGCCAGAACGCTGATCACCGCCAGGCACATCACGGCGGCGGTTTCGAGCTTGGTGGTTACCGCCAGCGCCGAGCAGACGCCCAGCACTTGCAGCGCGATCGGGTTGTTCTCGAAGAGCGGATCGAGGAACGTGGTTTTTACCGCGGACGCCATCAGGCTTGCCCCTCTCGAAATCTCCGCAGATATTTACGGAAGCCGGCGTCGCCGAGCCAAAACTGCAACATCGTGCTGACGCCGTTGCCGGTAATCGTCGCGCCGGTCAACCCGTCCACTTGGTGCGGCGCCTCTTGCGGACTTCCGGCGACGCCCTTGATGACTCGGATCGCCGGGTTGCCCGCGTCGTCGTAGACCATGCGGCCGGGCCACAGGGCTTTCCATCTGGGATTGTCGACCTCGCCGCCGAGACCGGGCGTTTCGCCGTGCTGATAGAAAGTCAAGCCGCGAATCGTATTTCCGTCGGGTCCGACCGCCAGAAAGCCGTAGAGAGTCGACCACAAGCCGTATCCTTCGATCGGTATGACGCACATGACCGCTTCGCCGTTCTCCATCACGTGGTAGACCAAGGCGCGGTGCGGAACCCGCTGGATTGCCGCGCGGTTCGCGGGAGCTTCGCGGCTCGACGCCGGATCGGCGGCCGCTTTCGCTTGATCGAAGGTCGTCGGATCGATGTTCGTTTCTTCGCCCGTCGCGAGATCGATCACGATCGCCCGGACGTTCTCGAAGCGCTTCAAAATTTCCTCGCGGCCGAGCGGTTCGTCCGGGGCAGCCAAGCCGGCTGCGTAAAGGACGTTTTTCTGCTTGTCGAGCAAAGCGTTGAGTTGTTGGCGTTCGTTCAACGAGACCGCCGAGCTGGAGACCAGCACCGCGCAAACCACGCACACAGCGCCGGCGAAGAGGATGGTGTAGACAGCGCTATGCCGCATACCGCGCCTTCCTGCGCTTGATATTGGCCCGCACGACGAGATGATCGATGAACGCCGCGAAAAGATTCATGAACAGAATGGCGAGCATCATTCCTTCAGGGTACGCCGGGTTGATCACGCGGATCAGGATCGCCAGGAGGCCGATCGAAAAGCCGTAGATATAGCGTCCGGCGTCGGTGTGCGCCGCCGAAACCGGATCGGTCGCCATGAACGCCAGTCCGAACGCCCAGCCGCCCAAGACGACGTGCCAGGCGAAGGACACGTTCATCAACGGGTTCGTCGTCGAGCCGACGGCGTTCAAGACCTGCACCATCAGAAACGACCCGACGACGACGCTGAGCATGATGCGCCAGGAGCCGATGCCCGTAACGATCAGGATCGCTGCACCGATCAGGCAGGCGAGCGTCGAAGTTTCGCCCATCGACCCGGGGATGAGCCCGAGAAAGGCGTCCCGCCAGGTAATTGCCGCGGAGGCCAGCGCTTCAGGGCCCGAGACAGCGGCTTGGGCCAGCCAGGTCGCGCCGCTCGCGCCGTCGACGGAAGTGTCCGCCGCGATCCAGACGCGGTCACCCGAGATGTAAGCCGGATAACCGAAGAAAAGGAACGCCCGCGACGTCAGCGCCGGGTTGAGGATATTCATTCCGGCGCCGCCGAAAATCTCCTTGCCGATGATGACGCCGAAGGCGATGCCGAGCGCCGCCTGCCAGAGCGGAATCGTGGGCGGCAGCACCAGCGGAAACAGCATCCCGGTCACCAGGAAGCCCTCGCTGATTTCGTGCCTGCGGACGACTGCGAACAGCGCCTCGCAATTGCCGCCTACGGCGAACGTCACGAACAGCACGGGCAGGTAGTAGAGCGCCCCGTGAATCGTGCAGGCGAGCAGGCTGCCCGGGTCGAATGCTCCGAGCCCGAGCGCTTGCATCGCGCCGGTCTGCCAGGCGTCGAGCGGAAGGGCGCCGCCCGCGATCGCCAAGTGCGCCTGATAGCCGGTGTTGTACATAGCCATGAGCGCGCACGGCAACAGGGCGAAGACGACCGTAATCATGATCCGCTTGAGGTCGAGGCCGTCGCGGACGTGCGCAGCGCCGCTCGTAGGCGCGCCGGGCGTATAGAGGAACGTGTCCAGCGCCTCGTACAGCGGGTAAAGTTTTTCGAAGGGGCCGCCCGCTTCGAATTTTTTGCCAAGGGAATCGAGAAATGCGCGCATGCGGTTTCTGGATTGCGGCGGATTGCCGGGTCAGCCTTCCTTCTCGATTTTGGTCAAGACCTGCCGCAGCAACGGACCGTAGTCGGCCTTGCCTAGCGAGACGAATGAGCACAGCGCCACATCTTCTTCGCAGAGTTCCAATGCGCCGAGTTCCTGCGCCCGCTCCTCGTCGGAAACAAGCAACGCCCGCAGCAAAGGCGTGGGCAGGATGTCCATCGGCACGACCTTTTCGTACATGCCGATGGGCACCATTGCCCGGCGGGAGCCGTGCGTCGAAGTCGTGAAGCCGAACTTCCTGCCGGGCAGCAGTTTCGAGAGAAATACGTTGGCGGCCGAATACATGCCGGCGCCGGGCGAGAGCCAGCCCAGGAAGTCCCGCCCGACGGCCTCGGGGAGCACCGAGATCTGCGAGTGGTAACGCCCCAGGTAGCCGAAGATATCGCCCGCCGCCGTCCGGCCGGAGAGCACCGAACCGGAGACGATCCGCGTTGCTCCGCTCTTGATCTCGCGGTTCGTCAGCGAAGCGGTCGAGGCGCCGAGACGCGTCCGCAACAACCGCGGCCGCTCGACGGCGGGGCCGGCCAGCGACACGATGCGCTCCACGTCGAGCGCGCCGGAATCGAACAGCTTGCCGATCGCAATGACGTCTTGATAGTCGAGATGCCAGACCTGTTTGTTGAGGTCCACCGGGTCCAGCAGATGAATGTGGACGCCCGGGGTTCCGCTGGGGTGCGGTCCGCTGAATGTTTCTTCGCTGAAGTTGCCGTCCGCGGGCGCGGCGGCTTTACTGCCGGGAGCTTTGCAGACGTAGACCACGGCAGTCTCGGCAACCTTGCCGACGGCCTTCAACCCCAGGGCGAAATATTCCTCGCGACCGCTCAAGGCCACGTCAACGGAGGGCGCCAGCGGATTGGTGTCGACCGCCGTGACAAAGATCGAATGGGGCTTGGCGTCGACCGCCGGAACCTTGCCGAAAGGCCGGGTGCGGAACGCCGTCCAAAGACCCGACTCCACCAGCAGCGCGCGGACTTCGCCGCCCGAAAGCTCCGCCGGATGCTTGCCGCTGTAGGCGTTGAACGCGACGCTCTCGCGCTCCCCGGCGAGCTCGCTCCGGCTGAGTTGAATCACCAGCGATTGAAACGCCCTGCGGGCGCCGCGGTTGATTGCGGCGACCCTGCCGCCGGCGGGAGCGGCGTAGACCACGCCCGGCGTTTTTTTGTCTTCGAATACCGCTTGGCCCCGGCGAACGTCGTCGCCGACGGCGACAAGCATGGTCGGCTTCATGCCCACATAGTCCGCGGCCAACAATGCCGCGTGGCTGGGAGCGCCGCCCGAGTCGATGGTCTGTTGCGGCTCACCCGCGATCGGCAGGTCAAGCCCCTTGTCGATTCTGTGCAGCCCCATGAATCCGTATGCCTCTCAGATTGCGGTCGATTCCTGGGGAACGGCGCGTCGGCGCCTGCCTCCGACGGTCCAAGCTGTAGTGCAGAAGAAAGGCTCCATCGGGGATGCGACGGGATAAAGGCTCTTCGAAAACCGGCGCGGCGGCAACCGAACAAGGCGCCATGCGTGAGTCTCGAGCCGCCCTGCCCCGACTTTTCATTGTAGCCGCTCGCAACCTTGGCCGCTATGTTCGAAAACCCATCCGCCCCCTTGGCCGCTATGTTCGAAAACTCACCCGCCCCGAGGGAGCGTTTGGGGCGAACGCAGACCGCGGGCTTCGTTTTCTTGTATAATTCAACTTGTGCCTGCCGCGAGCGGACGCCCGTCGATTCCAGCCGCCGTTACGATTGTCGTCAACGGCGCGGCGCGCTCCGCGTCCGGCGGCGCGACGATTCAGACCCTGCTGCTCGAGCTTGGGCTTGACGCCGAGGCGGTCGCCGTCGAACGCAACCGGGCAATCGTCCGGCGGAGCGACTGGGGCGGCAGCGTTCTCGAAAACGGCGATACAATTGAAATTGTCCATTTCGTTGGCGGGGGCTAACAATCTTGACTTCTGCTTTCCCCTTCGTTCGCGAGGATATCGTATATGATCTCTGAATTCATCTCTGCAGGTTTGTTTTGACGAAGCGCTCGGAATGCCGATGCCCAGAACAAACAGCCGCCTGAAGTCTCCGAACCCTCCTGAAGTGTTCAGCAGTCTGGAAGTTGCCGTCATTACGGGCGTCAGCTTGCGGCAATTGCAGTGGTGGGATGAGCAAGGCATTGTCACGCCGATGCAAAAAGGGCACCGGCGCCTCTACCGTATGCGCGAGGTGGTCGAAGTCGCTCTGATTACGGAGTTGCGCCGCAAAGGGATTTCGCTGCAGAAAACCCGCAAAGTCCTTTCACGCCTGCAAAAGATGCACGGGGACTCGTTCTACGCGCCGCGCAAGGACGGTCTGGATCTGTACTTGCTGACCGACGGCGCCAACGTTTTCCTGGAAGATTCCGACCGCGGCATCGTCAACATCGTGAAGGAATCGAATCAGCCGATCACCGCTGTCTGCATCACGGATCAGATCGCCCGACTGAACTCACGCATCGGGCTGCGCAAGCAAGTCAAGCGCGAGACGAAGACGGCTACGCCCGCGCGCGCGAGAAAGGCTTCTTGACGAACGAGCCCGCGCAATCGTCTGCAAGCAACGAACGGGCCGCCCTTCGGGGCGGCCCGTTTCCGTTTGCGAACGATGCCGGAGGTTGCGCGGCGGCGCTTATCAGCCCGCGGCAAAAGTCACGCAGGCAGCGTTACGCGCCCGGGAAGCGATGAAGCGCTATGCAGGCTCCCCCGGAACTCGGCGCCGCGCACTCTGTCCGAAAGGCAAGCAAGGGCGCGCAACCCTTTGGGCGGCCGCTTGCGCGGGCCGGAAAGACGCATTTACGGCCGTCGGCTTCGTCGCCGCTTGCGCGGGCCGGAAAGACAGTCGGAGACGATCTCCCGGATCGCCTCCCTCCTCACTTCTCGCCGAACCGCTTGCGCGGGCCGAAAAGGCGCCGCAGGAGCCTGCCGCGCCGCCCACGGGACTTTCCCCACGGACTGTTAAACCTTATCGGGAGGGGGAACCGCAAAGCCCTCGCGGTAGGTTTTGCCGAGCATTTTGTTGGCCGGGTCGTCGTTCGTGAACTGTTGCGCGCGCGGGTCGAAGTCGAGCGTCTTGCCGCGCTGGAAAGCGATGTTGCCCAAATGGGCGAGACCCGCCGCGTAGTGCGCTGTCTCGACCGGACCGTTCTGATCTTCGGTCTTGCGGCTGCGCACCGCCTTGATGAAGTTTTCGTAGTGCTTCGTCGGAGCTTCTCCGCTTTCGACCAACTCGGGCTTGCGGCCGCGGAAGATTTCCCATTTGGTGTAGCCGGAAATCGCCAGGTAGCCGTCCGAACCGTAGAACAGGTTGCCGTTAGCCGAGCGGGTCTCGTGGTTCGAGTGCCAGAAGCGCACGGAAATTTCGGCGAGCTTGTTCTCGTTGCCGAATTTCATCGTGGTGCTGAGCGCCTCGGGCGTCTCGCGGTGATCGTCCCACAGGTACTTGCCGCCCATGGAGGCGATCTGCGTCGGAAACGTCACGCCCAAGCCCCACTGCAGCATGTCGGTCTCATGGATGCCCTGGTTGCCGATTTCGCCGTTGCCGAAATCCCAGGTCCAGTGCCAGTTGTAATGCACGTGGCGGCGTGAATACGGACGCCACTTTCCGGGGCCGACCCACAGGTTGTAATCGAGTTCCCTGGGCGGGTTCTCGTCGGGCGCGGCTTCGAGCGGCGGCCGCCACTTGAAAATGTTCACGCGGCCCATGTAAACGTCGCCGATCGCGCCGTCGCGAAGTTTTTGGACGGCCTCGCGGACCGCCTCCGAGCTGCGCAGTTGCACGCCGTGCTGGACGATGCGGTTATATTTGCGCGCCGCGGCGATGAGGCTGAGGCCCTCGTTGTAGACGTGCGTCGCCGGCTTTTCGACGTATACGTCCTTGCCCGCCCGGCAGGCCCAGACGGCGGCCAACGTGTGCCAGTGATTCGGCGTGGCGATGGTGACGACGTCGATGTCCTTGTCGTCGAGAACCTGGCGCAAGTCCTGCACGAGTTTCGGCCTGTGGCCGTGCTTGGCCTCGAACTCGCCCGCGCGTTTCGCGGCGATGGTGAGATCGGGGTCGACGAAAGTCGTGACCTCCACATTCTTGAGCGGCTGCAGGCCGTACATGTGGCTCTGGCCGCGGCCGTTCACGCCCAGCACGGCGGCGCGGATGCGGTCGTTGGCGCCGAGCACGCCGCCGGCGGCAAATGCGGCCGCCGGAGCGGCGGCTGCCGCGGCCGTGCTCTGCATAAACGTTCTGCGTTTCATGGATGAGATCCTCCCGCTGCTTATCTTAGCCGATACCGCACGGCGGTGGACAGCTCCGCGCAGGAAAAAACGCCGGCGCCGGGCAATTCGTCCGCTCGCGGGGCTTCAGCGGGGCTGATGGAAAGAGACGCTCGCGGCGTCGAGGTTTTCGATCTGCTTTTCAAGAGTCGTATAGGGGAGCAGGCGGGCGCAGGCGCGCAGGCCGGCGGCCGCCTCGCGGGAGAGGTCTGCGGTAAAGATATCGCAGTCGTCGGAATAGGAATAGCGTTGGTAGCGCGGCTGCAATCGAGCAAGCAGAGGCAGCGCTTCATCCCAGAAATTCCTGCGTCTCAGCACGCGGGTTCGTCTGCCGGCATCGCGGGTCAGCTCGACCCGGCCGCGCGGCCCGCGAAAGACGATCCGCAGGCATTGCTGCGGGTCGAACGTCCGGCTCGGATCGTCTTCGGGAAATCCTTGCAGAAATTCCGCGATCTCTTCGGCCGCAGTTTCCACGCCGGACCAGCGGAAGCGCAAATCCCCGCTGACCAGCGATCCGCGAGCCAGGATGCGGGCGATCCGCTGGGGATTTTTGCCGCATACGCCCAGGATCTTGCCGACTAACTCGGCGGCCGTCAGATCGACCCGGTTCACGGGCGCCGTACTGAGGTAGCCCGCGGCCTCATCGCTGACCTTGCAGGGAATGACGTCCGGAAGGGCCACGCCGCAATGTTAGCGGATGGCCGCCCCGCTGCCGCCGCAGACGAAAATCAATCGATAAAGCCGTAGCCCCGCAGAGTTTCGCTCAACTCGGGTTCTTCCCAGAAGACAATCCGCTCGAGGATCTTCCCGTCTTCGAGAACCGCGCCGTAGGGCACGTCCTCGAAAGGGAACGTTTGCTTCAACATCGTCAAGTCCGGCGACAGCTTCACGTTCTTGAGGCCGGCGTCCTCGACGAAGCCGGGGCCCCAGTCGAAGTCTTGCGTGGGGATGCCGACGAACGCGGAGTTCCAGGCGTACTTCGACATGGTTTGCCCGGCATCGAGGCAGTGCAGGCAACTGGGGTTGAAAAAATACAGGAATATCTTTCCTTCGCGCAGACCATAGCTCTCGCCGTCGGCCGTAATGGCGGCCGGAACGTCTCCGCCCGGCTGCGGCCCGAGGCGGTCGACCGCCAGCATGGCGCCGGCAAAAAGAACGACGCCCAACATGGCGCCGGCCGCGCTTTTCGCGGCAGACGGCTTCGGAGCGAACCGGGCCGCCAAAGCCGCAAGCGCCAGCATGGCGGCGTCGCTCCAGAAAAACGCCGGGCCGACCGCGCGCTCCAGCCAGGGAAAACAGGAACAGTCCTCGCCCTGCAGCGCCTGGTAGTTGACGGCCATATAAGCCATGAAGGCAACCAGCAGGGCGGCCGAGAGATACCCGCCCCAACGCCGCCACGCGGGCCGCAGCAGCAGCACGCCGGCGGCGACCTCCGCAACCGCGACGGCCATCGTGCCGGCCAGGCTCCACTTGACCGGCACGAGCAACTGGGTCAGCTTGAGTTGCCAGCCCGAGATGTCGCTCAGCTTCCAGAGGCCGGCGGCGAACCAGAGAAAGGCCATCGCGGCAGCCGCCGCCCAGCCGATCCACGACTTCCAGGCGGGGTCTCGCGAAACGGGTTCTTCCATAATCGGATCGACGCGCGAAAACGCGGTTGGTAAGTAACCCCATAGTATACGCGCCCGGTTTGCGACAATTGGTAGCAATGCAGAAAGCCGACGGCATGAACTATGCGCCAACGGGCAAATCGAAACCGGTGGTCGGGCCCGGCGAGTTCGGGTTCGCGGCGGTCGCTCTGGATCACGGGCACATATACGGCATGTCGAACGGCCTCGTGGAAGCCGGCGCAACGCTCAAGTGGGTGTACGATCCCGACGCGGAGAAGGTGAAGAAGTTCGTTGCCGCCTATCCCCAGACAAAAGTGGCCCGCAGCAAGCAGGAAGCGCTCGACGACCCCGAGGTGCAACTGATCGCCGCCGCCGCAGCGCCGAATCTGCGCTGCGGCCTCGGCTGCGAGGCAATGCGGCACGGCAAGCACTACTTCACCGACAAAACGCCCCTGACCACTCTCGACCAACTCGCCCAGGCAAAGAAAACGGCTGCGGAAACGGGCAAGAAGTACGCGGTGTATTACAGCGAGCGCCTGCACAGCGAATGCTCCGTCTATGCCGGCAATCTCATCGCCGAGGGGGCGGTCGGCCGCGTCATCCAGGTCATCGGCACGGGGCCGCACCGCCTCAACGCTGCGGCGCGCCCCGACTGGTTTTTCAAGTTCGAGCAGTACGGGGGAATTCTCTGCGACATCGGCTGCCATCAGATCGAGCAGTTTCTGTTCTATGCGGGGGCGAAGGACGCCAGGGTGACCGCCAGCCGGGTGGCCAACTACAACAACAAGGAATTTCCCGAGCTCGAAGATTTCGGCGACGCCTCGCTCACGGCGGACAACGGAGCAACCAACTATTTCCGCGTCGACTGGCTCACGCCCGACGGCTTGGGCGCTTGGGGAGACGGGCGGGCCTTCATTCTGGGCACGGACGGTTACATGGAGCTGCGCAAGTACCTCGACATCGGCCGCGAAAACGAATCGGATCAGCTCTACCTGGTCAACGGCAAGGGCGAGCGGCACATCCGCACGCGCGGCACGGTGGGCTTCCCTTACTTCGGGCAATTGATTCTCGACTGTCTGAACGGCGCCGAAAACGCAATGACGCAGGAACACGTCTTCAAAGCGGCCGAATTGTGCCTGATCGCGCAGCGCGACGCCGCCAGAGTCGAATAGCATATCCCGGTGATCGTGCCGGCCGCGCTTCTCACCGCTTCCTGCTGCTATTTCCTTGCGGTAATCGTGGTTTGCCGGCGTTACCGCCGGGCACGGGCGGTCGGCGGCGGCGCGGTCGCGTCAGGCGCGCGCGCGGCTGTTTCGATCCTGAAGCCCGCGGCCGGAGCCGGAGCGGGCTTCGCCGAGAATCTGCGCAGCCACGCCGCTCAGGATTACCCCGAGTTCGAGATTCTGGTCGGGGTCGATGCGCAGGATGCGCCGGCGCGGAACGCGGTTCTCCGCGTGCAGCGCGAGTTCCCCGGCCGCCGCATCGAAGCCGTCGTCTGCGCCGAGCCCGATAGCGGCGTCAATCCCAAGATAGCCGTGCTGGAAGAGTTGGGCAAGCGCGCAGCCCATCCGATCTGGGTCGTCAGCGACGCCGACGTCGAGACGCCGCCGGGCTGGCTCGACGTCCTGACGGCAGAGCTCTCCCGCCCCGGGGTCGGACTGGCGACGTGCCTTTACGGCGCGGAGCGGGGGCCGGGGCCGGCCTCGCTGCTCGAAGCCCTGTGGATCAACGCCGAATTTACAGGTCAAGTCTTGCTTGCCCGAGCCGCTCAAGGACTGCGCTTCGCGTTGGGCGCGGCAATGGCTTTCCGCCGGGACGACTTCGCCAAGATCGGCGGGTGCGGCGCGCTCAGGCAATTCATCGGCGACGACTACATCCTGGGAGAAAAATTCTCGCAAGCCGGCCTGCGGGTGTCGCTGAGCCGCAGCGCGGTGACGACGCATCTTCCCCGTTACGGCATCGCCGCGGCATGGGCGCATCGACTGCGCTGGGCGCGCACGATTCGAGCGCAGCGTCCGGCAGGCCATCTCGGATTGGGACTCACCTTCGGCGCCGTATGGTCTTGCGCCGCTCTGGCCTTGGATCCGGAGGCGTTTTGGCCCGCTGCCCTGACCGCGTTTATCCTGCGGGCAGGCGCTGCAAGCTGCGCGGCCCGCACAGCGAGCCGGCGGCTCTCCGCCGGCAATCTCCTGCTGCTTCCGGTCGTCGATTTCTGTGCTTTTCTGGTATGGCTCGGCAGCTTTTCGAGCCGAAAAGTCACTTGGTCGGGCCGGCAATTCCGGCTCGGAGCGAAAGGGCGAATCGTGTCTTGACCGGCACCGGCGTCCGTTTCCTGTCCGCCGCCGAGGCCGCGGCGTCCCGATTCGGCGCCCGGGCAATTGGCTATACTTGAGAGTTACCGATGCCCGACGGCAAGCGAAAGTCGGTTCTGCTGCTCAAACCTCGAGGATTTTGCGCCGGGGTCGTCCGTGCGATCGACATCGTGGAATTAGCTTTGGACGCTTATGGGCCGCCGATCTACGTGCGCAAGGAAATCGTCCATAACCGCCATGTCGTCAAGGACTTGGCAAGCCGCGGCGCGGTCTTCGTAGAGGAGCTCGACGAGGTTCCGCCGAACGGCCGCGTGGTTTACAGCGCCCACGGAGTCGCTCCCTCGGTGCGTGAAGACGCCGCTCATCGGGGTCTGAGCGTGATCGACGCGACATGTCCGCTGGTAACCAAGGTCCACCTCGAAGCGGTCAAGTTCGCGCGGACCCGCAACACGATCTTGCTGATCGGGCACCGCGACCACGATGAAGTCATCGGCACCTTGGGCGAGGCGCCCGAGCGGACGATCGTTGTGGCCTCCCCCCAAGAAGCGGAGACGGTGCAAGTCCCCGATGCCGATAACGTGGCTTACCTGACCCAGACTACGCTGAGCCTCGACGAGGCCGAGGCGATCATTGCCATTCTTCGCCGGCGTTTCCCGAATATCCAGGCGCCTCCGGCGCAGGACATCTGCTATGCGACCGAGAACCGCCAGCAGGCGGTCAAACGCACGGCGGCGCGGGCGGATTTGTTGTTGGTCGTGGGCTCGCAGAACAGCTCGAATTCGAAACGATTGGTCGAGGTCGGCCGCAACGGCGGCGTTGCGGGCTACCTGATCGACGACGAGCGCGACATCGAAGAAACCTGGCTTGCGAGGGCCCGCAGCGTCGCGGTCACCGCCGGCGCCTCTGCGCCGGAAGTTCTGGTTCGGCGCGTGATCGAGCGCTTGCGGGATTTCAAGTTCGAAGACGTCCGCGAGGTTGAAGTCATCGAAGAAAACGTAAAGTTTCCGCTCCCGCCCCAATTGGGGGCTCATCGGCGATTGACGCAGATTTCCACGGTTTCATGAACAGGGCCCCACGATGGAGCGGGCGCCCCGCCGTTGCCCGCGTCCGAACGACCGATCTTGCAGCCGATGTCGAGCAGGCGGTCGACCGCGTCTGCCGCTATCTTTTCAACCGCCAGCACGTGGCGGGTTACTGGGTCGGCGAGCTCGAGGCCGACACCACGCTCGAGTCCGACTACGTCGCGCTGCAACTGTGGCTCTATCCGCCCGCGGCGGACGGCTCCTGGAACCCGCCGACCCGCAGGCGCGTGGACGCCGCTTGCTGCCGCATCCTCGAACGCCAACTCCCTGACGGCGGCTGGAACATTTATGCGGGCGGCCCGGCCAACGTCAGCGCTTCGGTCAAGGCGTATTTCGCGCTGAAGCTTGCCGGTCTCGGCGCAAGCGACGAGAGAATGCTCCGCGCGCGGGCCGAAATCCGCGCTCTCGGCGGCGTCGAGGCGACCAACAGCTACACGAAAATTTACCTGAGCTACTTCGGGTTGTATCCGCGCTCGAAGATACCTTCGATCCCTCCCGAAATTTTTCTGCTCCCGGAAAACAATCGGTTCAGCGTTTACGGGATGTCCTCTTGGAGCCGCGCCATCCTCGCGCCGCTGTCGATCCTCAGCGCGAAGAAAGCGCGCCGCGCCGCGCCGCGCGGCTTGCACCTCGAGGAGCTTTTTTCCGGCGTCGAGCCCGAACTTGCGGAACGGCTGAGCTGGAAGCAGTTTTTCCTGCTGGTCGACAAAGGGCTGAAGCTCTGGGAGGCTTCCGGCATTCGCACGGACCGCCGCAAAGCGGTTGAAGCGGCGGCGCAGTGGATGTTCGCGCGTCTCGAGGATTCCGACGGCCTGGGCGCCATCTACCCGGCCATGATGAATTCGATCATGGCCATGACCGAGCTTGGTCTCAAGCGCGGCGACCCCAGGCTGCAACGAGAAATCGAGCGGTTCGACGCGCTGATCGTCGAAGACGAAGAGGGATTCCGAGTGCAGCCGTGCCACTCGCCCGTATGGGATACGGCGATGACGGTTTTCGCCATCGGCTCGGCCAAGGACGATCTCGAAGAGCCTGCCCGCTGGGCGCTTGCCCGCGCGGCGGACTGGCTGCTGAGCAAGCAGGTCCGCAAAAAGGGCGACTGGTCGGTGAAAAGACCGCGTGCGGAACCCGCAGGCTGGTATTTCGAGCACGCCAACGAGTTCTACCCCGACACCGACGATACGGCCAAGGTGCTGCTGGCGCTCGCTCTCGTCGAGAGCAACGATATCGAACGGCAGCGCAGCGCGGAGCGGCGCGCCGTCGATTGGCTGGCCGCCATGCAGTCCGCCGATGGGGGTTGGGCGGCTTTCGACGCGGACAACAACGCCGAGATTCTGACTCATGTGCCTTTCGCCGATCACAACGCGATGCTCGACCCGACCTGCGCCGACATCACCGGGCGGGTGATCGAGGCGCTTTCCCGGCGCGCGCCCGACCGCTGCCGCGCGGCGACCCGCCGCGGCGTCGATTACCTGATCCGGAATCAGGAAGAGGACGGGAGCTGGTACGGGCGTTGGGGCGTGAACTATCTCTACGGCTCCTGCTTCGCCTTGCGCGGATTGCGCGCGGCAGGCGAAGACCCGCGCGAAGCGCACATGATCCGCGCCGGAGAGTGGGTTCGTTCGGTGCAAAAGAGCGACGGCGGCTGGGGGGAGACCGCGGCAAGCTACGACGACCCGGCGCGAAAAACCGAAGGCGTCTCGACGGCCTCGCAAACGGCTTGGGCGCTGATGGCGCTTTTTGCAACGGACGACTACGAGACGGATTCCGTCAGATCCGGCATTCGCTATCTGCTCGAGACGCAGAACGAAAACGGCTCGTGGCATGAGCCGTTCTTCACCGGCGCCGGCTTCCCCCGCGTGTTTTACCTGCGCTATCACCTGTACCCGCAGTATTTTCCCTTGATGGCGCTCGGCGAATACCGTCGCCGCGGTCTGCGGGGGGCGTGATGCGGTTTCCGCTCGACAGCGCCCTGCGCATGGGCGCCTATATCGCCAAGAACAAGCTCTTTCCCCGGCCGGAATGGCAGCGGGACCCGCAGACGGCCCTCCCCGGCGGCGCGCCCTTCCCGATCTGGAACGGGGCGGCGGCGGAACCGGCTGCGGCAAGCGGGCCGCCCCACCCCATGCTCAAGCGGCGTTTCCCCCTGGTGCTGATGCTCGAGCCGCTTCATGCCTGCAACCTGACCTGCACCGGCTGCGGCCGCATTCGCGAATACGAAGACACCGTAACCGAGCGCCTGCCGCTGGAAAAATGCCTGGCTGCGGTCGACGAATGCGGCGCGCCGGTGGTCTCGATCTGCGGCGGCGAGCCGCTGATGTATCCCGAGATCGCCGATCTGGCCGCGGCAGCGCTCGCCCGCAAACGCCACGTCTACCTGTGCACGAACGGGATGTTCCTCCCCAACCGGCTGCACGAGTTCGAACCCGATGCGCACTTTTTCTTCAACGTGCATCTCGACGGCATGAAGGAAACGCACGACATGGCGGTCGAGCGGGAGGGGGTTTTCGAAGAAGCCGTGGAAGGCATCCGCGCGGCCAAAGCCGCGGGCCACATGGTATGC
Source organism: Bryobacterales bacterium (assembly GCA_965214655.1). Taxonomy (GTDB): domain Bacteria; phylum Acidobacteriota; class Terriglobia; order Bryobacterales; family UBA6623; genus CATQHP01. The sequence goes on from OZ243965.1 coordinate 656,938, forward strand.
ACCAACACCACCGTCTACCGCGAAACGGATATGCGCGAGATCGAAGAGCTGTTCGCCTATCTGCAGCAGTTCGACGTCGACGGCCACATGCTTTCGCCGGCCTACGGCTATTCGGCCGTGGACGACCGCGAAATCTTTTTGACCCGCGAGGAAATCCACGAGAAATTCCGCGGCGTCGACAAGCTCTTCCGCCGCTTCAAATTGAACGCGACCCCGGCCTACGTCGAATTTCTCAAAGGGAACCGCGATCTGCCCTGCACGGCCTGGGGCAACCCGACCTATAACGTGCGCGGCTGGAAAGGCCCTTGCTATCTGATCACCGACGCGCATTGGGAGCGTTTCGAAGATCTCATGAGCCAAACCCCCTGGCGGCAATACGGCCGCGGAAACGACAAGCGCTGCGAGCACTGCATGGTCCACTGCGGCTACGAACCGTCAGCGGCGCTGGGCGTCAACGCCCGTCTGGGCGACAGCCTGCGCATGATCCGTTGGGCTCTGTCATAAGCGGCTCTTCCGCCGCCCGCGGTCTCGCTATAGTGGCAATATCGCAAACGTCATGAAAGCCCTTGTCCTCGAAGATTACAGGAAGCTCGTGATCGACGACGTTCCGCAGCCGGAAATCGCCGCGGACGAAGTTCTGGTCAGGGTCCGTTCCTGCGGCATTTGCGGCAGCGACGTCCACGGGTTCGACGGAAGCTCGGGCCGGCGCATCCCGCCGCTCATCATGGGGCACGAAGCCGCGGGCGATATCGCCGCGGCCGGCAACCGCGTCCGCCGCTTCCGGCCCGGCCAGCGGGTTACTTTCGATTCGATGATTTCGTGCCGGAGATGCCTGTTTTGCCGCCGCGGCCGCCCCAACTTGTGCGCAGACCGCCGCGTGCTGGGCGTCTCCTGCGCCGACTACCGCCGCCACGGCGCGTTCGCCGAATACGCAGCGGTTCCGGAATCCATCGTTTTCCCCGTGCCGGACGCGCTGCCCTACGACGAAGCGGCCATGGTCGAACCCGTTTCCGTCGCCGTGCATGCGGTGAACCGCACCGCCGTCAAGCTGGGCGATACGGCCGCTGTCGTCGGCGCCGGCATGATCGGATTGCTGGCGATTCAGGCGCTGCGCGCGGCCGGCTGCGGCAGAATCATCGCCGTTGATCTGGCCGCTGACAGGCTCGCGCTGGCCGCCGGGCTCGGCGCGGACGAAACCATCGCAGCGGCGGCGGATACCGACGTTCCCGCGCTGATCCGCGAAAAGACGAGCGGCCTCGGCGCCGATATCGTCCTGGAAGCCGTGGGCGTCGAGGCGACCGTGACGACGGCGGTCGAGAGCGTGCGCAAGGGCGGCACGGTGACCTTGATCGGCAACGTCGCTCCGAGCGTACGCTTCGGACTGCAAAGCGTGGTCACGCGCGAGATCGCCGTGCTCGGCTCGTGCGCGTCTGCCAACGACTACCCCGCGTGCCTGGAATTGATGGCGCGGGGAAGCATTCGCGTGGCGCCCATGCTGAGCGCGTCGGCGCCGCTCGAACGCGGCCCCGAGATGTTCGACCGGCTCTATAACCGCGAGCCCAACTTGACCAAGGTCATCCTGAAGCCTTGAGCAAGCTGGCGGCTCAGGGAATCAACAGCAGCTTGCCCGTGGTTTGCCGCGCGGCCAGCTTGGCCTGCGCCTCGGCCGCTTGCGCAAGAGCGAATTCCCCGCCGATATGCGCCTTGACCTTGCCGGATTGCACCCACTCCAGCACGTCTCCGGCGCGGCGCGCGAGCTCTTCGCGGCTCGCTATGTAGTGGAAAAGCGAGGGCCGGGTCACGAAAAGCGATCCGCGTTTGGTCAACTCGAGCGGAGAGAACGGCGCTACGGGACCGCTGGCGTTGCCGAAGGAAACCATCGTTCCCAGCGGCTTGAGCGAGTTGAGGCTGCCTTCCCAAGTGGCCTTGCCTACCGAGTCGTAGACCACGTCGACGCCCTTGCCGCCGGTCAGCCGCTTCGTTTCGGCCTCGAAGTCCTGCTCGGTATAGAGAATCACCTCGTCGGCGCCGGCGGCGCGCGCCCGCGCCGCTTTTTCCGCGGTCGAGCACGTGCCGATCACGCGCGCCCCCAGCATTTTCGCGACCTGCACCAGAAAAAGCCCCACGCCCCCGGCGGCGGCATGGGTCAAGAGGGTATGTCCCGGCTCCAGCTTGAACGTCGAATGCGTCAGGTAATGGACGGTCATCCCTTGCAGCATGACGGCCGCCGCCGTTTTCGTATCGAGTCCCTCGGGGAGTTGAACCAGGCGCTCGGCGGGAACGGCGGCATACTCGGCGTAAGAGCCCTGGACGCCGGTGTAGGCCACGCGGTCGCCGGCCTTGACGGCGCTTACCTCCGCGCCGACGGCGGCAACCGTGCCCGCGCCCTCCTGGCCGTTGGTAAAGGGCAGCGCGGTCGGGTACAGCCCCGTGCGGAAATAGATGTCGATGAAGTTGACCCCGGCGGCGTCGATCTTGACCACCGCTTCATTCGCTTGCGGGGTCGGATCGGGAATATCGACGTATTGCAGGACTTCCGGCCCGCCGTGTTCGTGGATGCGAATAGCTTTCATGACGCCCTACCATTCTACAAGCGGTATTTCCGTGCGCCGCGCTCTTCGACGGGGCAAGCGGAAAGGCGCTCGACAAAATCATTCCGATTGTTGGGATTGCTCATTCGCCAAGCGCGGAGGAAGCACTTTCGCTACAGCCTCCTCGGTCTCGTTTTTCGTTGGAAGAGGCCATGTTTTCCTGCCCCATGGCCGACAAGCTTGCGGCAGGCATCCGTCAGTGCTGCGCGCGCCGCCGTATCATCCTTCGGACTTCTCGAGGTAACGCGCCCCAAGCTTAAAAATCTCGCGCGCTGCCCGGACCGCGTTGCCGGCCTCCGTCCGGTCGGGATCGGCAGCCTCACTCGGGTAGCGCACTTGTACGGCATACTCAGAAAGCTGTGCGCACGCCTCTCGAAATCGATTGAGTTCGGGAACCAGGCCCGCTGACTTCTCAAGGAGCGGCATCAGATCGTGGACGCGCTCGTATCGTACGCCCGCAGCCGTGAGGATTGCTTTCAGGGTCTTTTCCACCGTCTGTTGTGCGTGGAAGCACGGTGTATCGGTGGGGCCGTCCTCAGCATCGAGAACATGCCGCGCCGTAAAAAGGTCGTGGCGGGCTTTCTCCAGCCATTGTGACGCGAGCTCTTTATCCAGCTCGCTCATACACGACTTTTCCTCGATCGAGAGCCTCCGTTACGATATGGTTTGTTGTGCCCCGCCACTTCCCGACTTCGGTTGGCGTATACACCAGGATGTCCATGGGACAAGGGTACGGAGAAAACAACAGGCGAATTGGGGCGGCCCGCTTGTGACGCGGCAGGGTGGAATCCATGACCACGAGCAGATCGAGATCGCTCCCTCGATGGGTCCGCCCCGCGGCCGTCGAACCGAACAGGATAATCCTTTCAGGGTCGCAGTTCCGCACGATCACGCTCACGACATTACCGATAACATCGGATGCGATCGCAGCCTTTTGATTTGGTGTTGCCGCCGCTTGCGCTTTCTCGGGTGAGGGATTCATTGCGCTCCGTCTCCTCTTTCCGGCGGTTGCTTGCAGCAGCAAGCCGTTCCCAGACCCGTCTTAAGCCATTGTCTCTCGATCCGAAAAAAATCCCCAGAATCGCGAAGGCAACTCCCTAGCGCAGAAATTACCTGGAGACGGAAACGAAGGCTTGAGTTCCACCGCACTGCCTTCCTACCCAACTGAATCGTAACATATCGGCATTAGTCTTTTTTCAAACCATGCGCATTTCCGCGATCGACGCTTTCCACTTGCGCGCGCCGCTCCAGCAGCCGTTCGGTTTCTCGCAGTTCGACTACAGTCGACGCGAAGCCATGCTCGTGCGCATCTCCGCCGACGCGGGCCTTGCGGGCTGGGGAGAGGCGTACGGCCCGGCGGCGCTCACGCTCGCGGCCGCAAGAGATTTTTTTGGGCCGCTGCTGATCGGACGCGACCCGCGCGATACCGAGGCGCTGTGGGAGCTGCTTTATGCGCGCTCGATCGACTACGGGCGCAAAGGCACGGTGATTGCCGCGCTTTCGGCGCTCGACACCGCGCTGTGGGACATCAAGGCGCAAGCGGCCGGCACGCCGCTCTACCGGCTGCTCGGCGGCGCGGCGGTCGAGTCGATCGAATGCTACGCCACCGGCTTTTATTTCGGCGGCGGCGAGCCGCTGGAGCAACGCTGGGAACGCGAAGCCCGCGGCTATCTGCAAGCCGGATTCCGCGCGATGAAAATGAAGGTCGGCCAGGGAATCGAGCGCGACGCCGAGCTGACGGCAGCCCTGCGCGGCGTCATCGGCCCCGACGTCAAGCTGGCCATCGACGCCAACCACGCCTATACGCCGGTCGAGGCGGTCAGGCTGGCGCGCAAGGTCGAGCCGTACGACATCCACTGGTTCGAGGAGCCCGTGTCGCCGCTCGACCCGGACGCCTATCTGGAAGTCAAGCGGGGCGCGGCGATCCCGATTGCGGGCGGCGAGTGCGAATACACGCGGTTCGGATTCGAAAAATGGTTCCGCAAGCGGGCCTTGGACTACGCGCAGCCGGACATCTGCTCCTGCGGGGGGATCACCGAAGCGATGAAGATCGCGGCGTTGGCGTCGTTGACGGGCATCCACGTCACGCCGCACGCCTGGGGCTCGGCGGTCGGCCAAGCGGCCGCCCTGCACTTTTACGCGGCCCGGCCGCGGCAGCCGTTCACGCTCACTCCGGAACGCAAGCTGATCGAATGCGACCGCACCGAAAACCCGTTTCGGACCGAGATCGCGGACAAGCCGATCCGCTTCGAGCACGGCCGCTGGCGGCTGCCGGAGACGCCCGGACTAGGCGTAACCCCACGTCCGGAGCTTTTCGAGCGCTATCTCGTCGCAAGCTGACCCCCGCGCGCGCCGGAGGGCTGCATCAAAGCGCTCTGGCGACGGCCGCTTTCCAGCCGGCGTAGAGTTCCTCCCTGCGCGCAGCGTCCATTTGCGGCTCGAAAATCCGATCGACTTGCCGGAACCGCTCGAGCTCGTCCGTGCCGCTCCAAACGCCCGCGGCAAGCCCCGCCAAGTAGGCCGCGCCCAGGGCCGTGGTCTCGAGGTAAGCGGGCCGCGCGACGGGCGCGCCCAGAATATCCGCCTGGAACTGCATCAGAAAATCGTTCGCCGCGGCGCCGCCGTCCACGCGCAGCTCGCTGAGAGCGTCTCCCGAGTCGGCTTCCATCGCCTCCGTCAATTCCCGGGTCTGGTAGGCGATGGATTCCAGGGCGGCCCTGACGACGTGCGCGCGGTTCGCGCCGCGGGTCAGTCCGCTGAGTATCCCCCGGGCGTCGGCGTTCCAGTGCGGCGCTCCGAGGCCGACGAATGCCGGAACGAAATAAACCCCCGCCGTATCTTCCACGGATTCCGCGGCTTGCCGCGACTCGGCGGCGGTGGCGATCAGCCCCATCTCGTCGCGCAGCCATTGCACGACCGCGCCGGCAACGAAAACGGCGCCTTCTACAGCGAACTGCGGCGCCGCCGATTCCGCCGCCGCGGTCGTCGCCAGCAGGCGGTTGCGCGAAACCGCGGCTTGGCCGCCGGTGTGCATCAAGGCGAAACAGCCCGTGCCGTATGTATTTTTCACCAGACCGGGACGGAAGCACGCCTGACCGAACAAGGCGGCCTGCTGATCGCCGGCAATGCCCGCCACGGGAATCTCCGCGCCGAGAACCTGCGCATCGGTGACCGCCGCCGCGCCGCTCGAAGGGACGATCTCGGGCAGCATGGCCCGCGGCACGCCGAAAAGCGAGAGCATGTCGTCGTCCCATTCCCCCGCGCGAAGGTTCATCAACAGGGTGCGCGAGGCGTTCGTGCGATCGATCGCGAAGACCCGCCCGCCGGTCAAGCGGTAGATCAGCCAGGTATCGACCGTGCCGAAAGCCAACTCGCCCGCTTCGGCGCGGGCGCGGGCGTCGGGGACGTTTTCCAGGATCCAGGCGATCTTGCTGCCGGAAAAGTAGGCGTCGAGCACCAACCCGGTGCGCTCGGCAATCAGCGCTGCGTGTCCGGCGCGCGTCATTGCGCGGCAGGCGCCGGCCGTGCGGCGGCATTGCCAGACGATCGCGGGCGCTATGGGCTCGCCGGTCGCGCGGTCCCAGACGATGGTGGTCTCGCGCTGGTTGGCGATGCCGATCGCGGCGATCCCGTCCCAACCGACGCCCGCCTTTTCGACCGCGTTTCTCGCCGCCGCGAGTTGCTTCAGCCAGATTTCCTCGGGGTCTTGCTCGACCCAGCCGCCGCGCGGAAAGCGGCTGGCGAAAGGGCGTTGATCGACGGCCGTCTCGCGGGCTTCGCGGTCGAAGACGATCGCGCGGGCGCTGGTCGTGCCCTCGTCGAGAGCAAGGATGGAACCGGGCATCTACGTCCCATCTTCGGCGATTCTCGTTACGCCGGGCAAGCAGGGCCGGCTTGCCCGGCCGGCGGATAGTGAGTGGCGGAGAGTGGAGAGCAAGACCGGCGCGCCTGCCGCAGCGCTTGCGCCGCGGCTGGTCAGGCCGGTTGCAGGGTCGCCGCCGCGAAGCTCAGCAAATCGTTGCGTTCCCGCGCCAAGGCCGCCAGCCGCGGGTAATCGCCCGCGATCCAGCACAACTGCAAGACGTTGGGGCAAGCCAGAAACTGCGGGTCGGCCTCCTGCAGGTGCTCGACCGCAACGTCGACCGCCGCGTCCGGCCTGCCGATTCTCAACAAAAGATTGACCAGAGCCTGCGCCGGCGCCGTGCCGGCCGCTTGCGGGTCGCAGGTCTCGATCTTGCGCCGGAAGTGGTCGATGCCGGCCTCGACGTCCCGCCCCAGCACCGCGCGGATGTAAATGCCGAAATCCTCGAAAACGTTTTCGAACGGAGGATTGCCCGGGAACTGATACATCGCGCTCAAGCGCTTGCCGTATTCGGTGAGGCCGAGCAGCAACTCGAGGGTCGCGGGCCGCTCGATGGAGTGCGCCATCTGCACCAGCGAGGACACGTGCGAGGTATCGAGGTAGTAAGCGTTGCCCTCGAACAGCCATTCGCGGCCGCGCACGAGCTCGGCCGGATCGTTGCTCGCCGGCGCGGCGCCCTCCTGCCGCTCGATCGCGTATCGGAGATTGGCCGCCAACTCGGAAGACAACGTTTCGGCCAGCAGGTGCGCGCAGTCCGCACGCCCCTCGTCGGCCGGATACTGCGAAAAATTCGTGATCGCGCGACAGATGCCGTAGTGCTTGAGGATCAACTCGAAGCCTTTTCGGGGATGCACCTGTTCGTGATAGGCAACTTCGACCACGCCATCGAGCGTTTCGCTCCCCTCGTCCGCCGCAAAGCTGTCGATCGCCGCGCGCACCGCTTCCTTCTCGCCGACTGCGCGGAAATACGGCCAAGCCCGCTGCACGTCGCCGGCGGCGAGGAACAGCCCGCCCACTTCCCGTGCAGCTTCGATCGTGGCCTGCTCGTAGTCGGCTTGGATGCTTTCGTCGAAACTGCGCACGGGTTCGGTCTGGATCAACGGCAGCCCCAACTCGTTGCGCTTCTTCATCAGCCGGGCTTCGAAAATCAACGGATACGTTTTCTCTTTTCGAAACCGCTCGATGAGCAGGTCGAATCCCGCATCGGCGTCTCCCGACTGCAAGGCGTTTTGAACTTGCTCGAACACTTCCATGCCGGTAAGTCTTACGATACTACGGTGGGTTTCCCCGGAGTTTACGTCACCGGCAACGTCGTGGTGGATACGTTGGCGCGGCCGGTCGACCGCCTGCCGGAATGGGGCGGCACGACCTGTGTCGATTCGATCGCCATGCGGCTGGGCGGCAACGCCTCGGGCGCGGCCTGCGCCGCCGCGATGATGGGCGTCCCCGCGCGCATCGCGGGCATGGTGGGCGATGACGCTCAGGGCAGATACGCCCGCGCCCGGCTCGAGGAGTGCGGGGTGGACACGACGCGGCTGGCGGTCCATTCGCAGCAGCCGACCGCCGCGACCGTCGGCCTGATCCACTCCGGCGGCGAGCGGCTGTTTTTCCACGTTGCCGGCGCCTGCGGCGTCTTTTCGCCTGCCGACATCTCGTTCGAGCGGGAGGCGGTCGCGGGCTGCGCATTCTTCCATTACGGCTCAGTCTTTTGCCTGCCGGCCATGCGCAAGCACGCCGCCGATCTCCTCCGGCGCGCGCGCGAGGCCGGTCTGATCACCAGCCTCGACACCGATTGGGACACCGCAGGGCAGTGGGCCGAGCTCATCGACCCGCTCTGCGGCTTGATCGATTACTTCTTCGTCAACACTCTGGAAGGCCGGCATTTGACCGGCTCAAGCGACCCGCAGGTCATCGCGGAGCACTTGCGCGGCCGCGGCGCCGGCGTCGTCATTGTCAAGACCGGCAGCCGCGGCTGCGCCGTCTTTCACGATCGGGGCTGCTTCCGCTCGCCCGCGTTCGATGCGCCCGTCGTCGACACAACCGGCGCCGGGGACTGCTTTTGCGGCGGATTCCTGGCCGGTCTGGCGCGGGGCGCGGGACTGGAAGACGCAGCGCGGCTGGCGAACGCAGTGGCCGCGGATTGCATCCAGGTCGTGGGCAACACCGACGGCCTGGCGCCTTACGCTAAAGTCGCCGGCCGGCTTTAGCGGATACGGCGGAATAGCCGCGGCCGCGCCGCGGCGGCCGCCGGCGCAACCAGCTCCCCAGCAACGCCAGCAGCGATACCCCCAAATACGCCGCGTGCATCCAGAACCCCTCCACGCCGTCGAAGCGGTAGGAGCCGCGGAAGAATGCCGCGATCAAAATTCCCGCAACCGCCAGAGACCAGACCGCAAGCAGCGATCGGGCAAAGCGGCTTTTGCCGAACGCAGTGAAAACCGCAATGAGCGCAAACAGCCCGGAGCCGACCAAAACTTTCGACGTGCTTTCCGGCGCGAAAGGCAAGAGGTCGATATCCATGTCTCCGCCGTCGAGCAGGCCGACGAGACCTAATCCCAGACAAAACAGCCCCAACGCAAGATGGACGACGATACCAAGATATCCGAGCAAATGGCCCATGAAACCCTACGCCTCACCTGATTGTAACGAATGCTCGAATTTTCGGGCTGAGCGATAATAAGGGCCTGCTCGGATGATAGTCAGCGGCAAGCATCCCGAAACCGGCGAGTCGGTGACGATACATGCAGCCGCCGGTTCGATCGAGAGGGTCGAACCGGCGGCTGAGGAGGCGGACCGTTACATCTCGCCCGGGTGGATCGACATTCAAGTCAACGGCTTCGCCGGCGTGGACTACAACCGGGTCGACACGCCGCTCGACGAGATCGCCCGCTCGGTCGAGGCGCAGCGCGAAACCGGGGTCACGCGCTTCTACCCGACCGTCATTACCGGCTCGCGGGAGAACATGCTCGGGTCGCTGCGCAACCTTGCCAAGGCGAAGCGGACCCTCGACGACGGCCGCGCCATGCCGGGCTTTCACGTCGAGGGGCCGTGGATTTCGCCGCTCGACGGCCCGCGCGGCGCGCACCCCAGGGAGCACGTCCGCGCCCCCGGCATCGACGAGTATCGGCGTTTTCAAGATGCAGCGGAGGGGCGCGTTCGCCTGGTCACCCTGAGCCCCGAGCACGAGGGGGCCTGCCAAGTCATCGAGCGCATGGTCGAAGACGGCGTTGCGGCCGCCATCGGGCACACCAACGCCGGCGCGGAGGCGATCGCCGACGCCGTCCGGGCGGGCGCAACGATCAGTACGCACCTGGGCAACGGCGCGCACGCGCAGGTGGCGCGCCACGACAATTACATCACCCACCAGCTCGCCTGCGACGAGCTCTACGCCAGCCTGATCGTGGACGGCGTCCATTTGCCGCCCGCCTGGGTCAAGATCGCTCTGCGCGCCAAGGGAATCGAAAAAGCGATTCTGGTCACCGATGCGGTCGCGCCCGCGCGTTGTCCGCCGGGCGTCTACCGCCTCGGCTGCCTGGAAGTCGAGCTTTTGCCCGACCGGCGCGTCGAGCTTACCGACACGCGCCGGCTGGCGGGCTCGGCGCTCAGCATGGACTGCGGGGTAGGCAACGCGATGCGGTTCGCCGGCATCTCTCTGTTCGACGCCACCAGATTGGCGACCGTCAACCCGGCCGCCGCCGTCGGACTCGAGAACCGCCGGGGATACCTGGAGCCGGGCCAAGCCGCGGACTTCACGCTGTTCCGCCCGAACGAAGAAGGAGCGGTCGCGGTCGAGCGGGCCGTCTTGGCCGCTGACGCGGCCGGCGGAGAGTGAATAGTGGAGAGTGGGGAGCAAGACCGCTGCGCAGATCCTTCCCCCCGATACGGAAAATCCGGGGGTAAGCCGATGATCTTGCACGGCTTGGAGAAGCGGGAAGGGGAGGCTATAATCGACGTTTGGCCGCGCCCGGCATTTTTCTGAGCTTCGAGGGCATCGACGGTTGCGGCAAGACGACGCAACTCGAGGGCATGGCCTCCCGCTTGCGCGCGGCGGGGGTCGAGCCGGTGATCGCGCAGGAACCTGGAGGCACGCGCCTGGGCCGTGAAATCCGGGCGCTGCTGCTCGATTCGGCCAACGCCGATCTGCGGCCGATTCCCGAGCTTCTGCTCTACTTCGCCTCCCGCGCGCAAAACATCGCCGAAGTGATCGAACCCGCGCTGGCGGCCGGCCGCATCGTCCTTTGCGACCGCTTCACCGACGCCACCGCGGCCTACCAGGGTTACGGCCGCGGCCTCGGCCTGGAGGCCGTCCGCCAAGTCGAAGAGGTTGCCTGCCGGGACCTCAAGCCCGATCTGACGCTCTGGCTCGACATCGACCCCGCAGTCGGGGTGGCCCGCGCCCGCCGCCGCAACGGCGCCCGCAGCGCCGACGAGAACCGCATGGAGCAGGAGGATATCGAGTTTTACGAAAAAGTCCGACAGGGCTACGCTGCAATCCACCGGGCGGAGCCGCGCCGCCTGCGCCGCATCGACGCCGCGGGGTCGGTCGAGGATGTCGCCCGCCGCATCGACGCGGCCTCCTCCTCCGCGCCGGCCTTGCGCGCCCTCGCGCGCGCCTAGTTCCGATGCCCGCTCCGCGCTTCTTCGGCAACCGCGGCAGCGCGGACTCGCTCTTTCGCATGGCCGCCGCAAACCGGCTGCCGCAGACGCTGCTGTTCGCCGGGCCGGCGGGGATCGGCAAAGCGACGCTGGCCCGCTTGCTCGCCGCGGGCATCAATTGCGACCGCGGCCCTGCCCTGCCCTGCGGCGAGTGCTCGGCCTGCCTGCGCATCCTTGCCGCCGACCTGTTCCGCGGCGAATACCGCAAGCAACTCGAAGAACGCGCCAAGCTCCCCGCGGCCAAGCGCTCCGAAAGCCCTCTGATCGTTTCGACGCACCCGGATTTCCTGATCTTTCCGCCCGACGGACCGCTGCGCATGATCCAGATCGAGCAGGCGCGGCGCCTGCGCCAGGCCGCGCGCTACAACCCGTCGGAAGGCCGCCGCCGCGTTTTCGTCATCGACGGCGCCGACCGCGCGAACCCCGAGGCCGCCAACGCCCTGCTCAAAACCCTCGAGGAGCCCGCGCCCGCGCTGACCATCGTGCTCATTGCCGAGAACCCTTACGAGTTGCTGCCGACGATCCGCTCGCGGGCGATCCCCTTCTACTTCGCTCCGCTCGCCTCCGACGAGATCGAACGCTTTCTGGCAACGCGCGAAGAAATCCCGCCCGAGGAGCGCGGGCGGGCCGCGGCCTGGTCGGGCGGCAGTCCGGGCCGGGCGGCGGCGCTCGATCTCGAGGAGTTTGTCCGCCGCCGCGAGGCCATGCTCACGCTGCTGCAAACTGCGCTCGGCGCGGTCGAGTTCGCCCGTCTGGCCGGGGAAATGCAATCTTTTGCCCGGTCAGGCGGCGCAAGCCTCGATCTGTCGGCCGAGATGCTCTATTCGCTGCTGCGCGACTTGCTGCGCATCAAGCTCGGCGCCGGCGGCGGCTTGACGCACGCGGACATTCGCGCCGACCTGGCGCCGCTCGCCGAACGCGCGACGTTCGAGTGGGTCGAGCGCGCCCGGGCGCAGACCGCAGAACTGGAGAAGCTGCAGCGTCGGAATATCCAGAAGCAGATGGCGCTGGAAGCCCTGGCGCTTGACCTGCGTACAGGCACTGAAAAGGGTTTCGACTACGTTTCAAAAGGCGTTTAACGAAGCGAGGCTTCGAAGGCGCGAATCGCCTGTCGGATTTCCTTCACCTGTTCGGGCCGCCGCGCGGCAATATCGAACTGCTCGCCGAGGTCGGCGCGCAGGTCGAAAAGCAGCGGTGGATCGTGCTTGCGTTCGTTGCCGTAACCGCGCTTGCCGACAAGCTCGGTTCCGATCGTCTCCCAGCTTTCCATATGCATCTTGTACGGCCCGACTCGGGCCGCCCAAAGCTCGCCCGACGGGTGGCCGAAGTAAAACCAGCGGTCCCGCGGACTCGCTTCGCCGCGCAGCAAGGTCGGCGACAGATCGACCGAATCGTACTTGCGGTCGGCCGCGAGCCGCGCGCCCGTCAGCGCCGCGAAAGTCGCCGGCAGATCGACGTTCGCGCCGATGCCCGTAATCACGGCGGGCTCGATCGTCCCCGGCCAGTAGAAAATGCCGGGCACGCGGAACCCGCCCTCCCAGGCCGTCATTTTCCCGTCCCGCAAAGGCCCCGCCGACCCGCCGAGGTCGTAATAGGTGCGCCACGGCCCGTTGTCGCTCGAAAAAAAGATTAACGTCCGCCCGCAGATGCCCGCTTCTTCGACGGCCTCGAGGATGCGCCCCAGCGACCAGTCGATTTCCTCGATCACGTCGCCGTAGAGGCCCGCTTCGCTGTGTCCTTCAAAGGCGGGCAAACGGAAAATCGGCACGTGCGGCATGTTGTGCGCAAGGTAGAGGAAAAACCGCTCGTCCTTGTGTTGGCGAATCCATTGCGCGGCCTCGTTGCCGTAGCGCTTGGTCAGCAGCGGCTGATCGATCGGATTTTCCAGCGTCTCCCGTTGCCGCAAAAGCGGAATGTCGTAATCTTCGTTCTTGGCGTCGCGGGTGGTTCGATAAGTGCGCGCGATGCCCGGCTTGAGCGGCGCGTCGTTGCTGCCCGGCGTGCCGTAAAAATAGTCGAAGCCCTGATCGTTGGGATGCATTCCCTCGTCCATGCCCAGATGCCACTTGCCGATCATGGCGGTGGCGTAGCCTCTTGCGCGCAGCATCTCGGCGAGCGTCGTCTCGCTTGCCGGAAGGTTCGCCCAGCGGTTCAACCCGCCGCCGTGAATGCGGATCGGCATGCGCCCGGTCATCAGCGCCGCGCGGCTGGGGTTGCAGACGCTCGAAGAGGCGTAAAACGAAGTCCAGCGCTGGCCCTGCGCGGCCATGCGGTCGAGGTGCGGCGTGCGCATCAGCGGATGGCCGTAAGAGCCCAGATCGCCGTAGCCGAGGTCGTCGGCGAGAACCACGACGATGTTCGGAGGCGGCGGCGTCTGCGCGGATGCGGACGCAGGCAAGAGCGCAAGCGCCAACGCCGGTAGAAACGATTTGTGCCGCACGATGCGTACAAGAGTGTAGCCCAGGGGCGGCCGCTTGCGCAGTTGCTAGAATTCTTGAAGAGGAAGGATTGCAGCATGTCGATAACCGCCGCCCCCCTCGAAACCTCCATTGCGGCGCCTCCCGGCGGCAGTTTTCTGATCGACGACGCGGCGCCGGAGCAAACGTTCACGCCCGAGGATTTCAGCGAAGAGCAGCGTCAGGCCGGCACCACGGCGGACCGCTTCATGAGCGAAGAGGTCATCCCGGCGATCCCCGATTACGAGCAAAAAAAGCCGGGCCTGGCGCGGGGTCTGATCGAGAAGGCCGGCGAGCTCGGGCTGCCGGCGGTGCTCGTCCCCGAAAGATACGACGGCCTCGAAATGGACGTCACCACCCAGATGGCGGTCAACGAGAGCGTCGGGCGCTACGCATCGTTTTCGACCACCTACGGCGCGCACGCCGGCATTGGCACGCTCCCGCTGGTGTTTTTCGGCACGGAAGAGCAGAAGCGGAAGTACCTGCCCAAGCTCGTGACCGCCGAGTTGCTGGGGGCGTACTGCCTCAGCGAGCCTCATGCCGGCAGCGACGCGCTCGCCTCCCTGACGCGCGCGGAGCTTACCCCCGACGGCCGGCATTACCTGCTCAACGGGCAAAAGATGTGGATCTCGAACGGCGGCTGGGCGGACCTTTTTACGGTGTTCGCCAAAGTGGACGGCGAGAAGTTCAGCGCTTTTCTGGTCGAACGCTCTTATGAAGGCGTCCGCCCGGGCGCCGAGGAGCACAAAATGGGCATCCACGGCAGCTCGACGACGGCGCTGTATCTCGACAACGTCAAGGTTCCCGTCGAAAATCTGCTCGGCGAGGTCGGACGCGGCCACGTCATCGCCTTCAACGTCTTGAACCTCGGCCGCTTGAAGCTCGGCGCTTCCTGCTCGGGCGGCGCGAAAGACGTCATCGCCGACGCGGCGCGCTACGCCAATCAGCGCAAGGCGTTCGGACGGCCGATCGCTCATTTCGGCGCCATCCGGCAAAAGCTGGCCGACATGACGGCCAAGACGTTCGCCGGCGAGTCGCTCGTTTACCGCACCTCCGGGATGATCGACGCCCGGCTGGAGGGTTTTTCCTGGAACGCCCCCGGCGCCGCGAAGACGGCGCTCAAGGCGATCGAGGAATACGCGGTCGAATGCTCGATCGCCAAGGTGTATCTCTCGGAGATTCTCGATTTCGCCGTCGACGAAGCCGTGCAGATTCACGGCGGTTACGGTTTTCATCAAGACTATGCGGTCGAGCGCTCTTACCGCGACTCGCGCATCAACCGCATATTCGAAGGGACCAACGAGATCAACCGTCTGCTCATCACCGGCATGCTGCTCAAACGGGCGAGTCAGGGCCGCCTGGAGCTGCAGGCTGCGGTCGGGAACCTCATGCTCGAGCTTGCGGGCGGGCGCGGCGCCCGCCCGTCCGGCGGCCCCTTCCCCGCACAGCGCGACATGATCGGACGCGCCAAAAAAGCGACGCTGGCGATGGCGGGCCTGGCCTATCGGCGGTTCGGAGCCGGGCTGGAAGAGCAGCAGGAGGTCGCCGCCGCTGTTGCCGACATGGCGATCGAGGCGTACGCGGCCGAGTCCGCTCTGCTCCGCGCCGAAAAGCTGGCCGCCGCCGGACGCGGCGAAACGACCGCCGACATCGTAACCGTGCTGGCGCAAGCGACGATGGGCGCCGTCGGCGAACGCGCGGCGCTGATCGCGGGCGCCTGCGCCGAGGGCGGCGAACTCGAGCAATACTCCAAGACGCAGGCCAAGCTGACGCGCTTCACGCCCGCGAACCTTCCGGCGGCCGGCGACCGCATCGCGGCCCGCGTGCTGGAAGCAGAGAAATACGTCTTCTGAGCGCGCCGCCCCCCATGACGGAAAGTGAGGCTCTCTTCCTGCGTTTGTCTCGATAACTGCGCTCGAAAAAGGAAAACAACGATGCTTGACAAGCTGACGGCAGGTTGGCGAACATGACCAAACATGGCCCAAGGCGCACGGACCGTGCGGGGTTGAGCGCTGCATATCGGGAATGACCGCTATTACGCAGGGAATGGTTGGGAAGCGGTTCCGATACCGGGACTTGGCGGTCGGGGCGCTTCGTCGATGATCGAGGAGCCTCCCGCAGTCAACGCGAGCGGAACAGGCCGCCGCGTGGCTCCCCACAGTTCGTTCCGCCGTTCCAAGCGGCTGATTGCCTTCGGCTGGTACGGGGGAAAATTCAGTCACCTGGACTTCATTCTTCCCCGCATTCCGCTTGATGCGAAGCACTTCTGCGATGTCTTCGGGGGATCGGCAGCCATCCTCATCAACCTCCATCCCTACCCGGTAGAGACCTACAATGACATCGATTCCGAGTTGGTCAATTTCTTCGCGACGCTCCGCAATCACGGAGCGGAGCTCATCAAGGCGATCGGGCTGACTCCCTTTTCCCGCGAGGAATTGATCCGGGCCTGCGAACCCGCAAGCAACCTCTCGCGGCTTGAACGCGCGAGACGGTTTTACGTTCGCGCCCGGCAGACGCGTACCGGATTGGCGCAAACAAGCAGCGAAGGGCGTTGGGCGCATTGCGTGCTGACTTCGCGAGCCGGGATGGCGGGAGCGGTTTCCCGCTGGCTCGGCTCCGTAGAGGGTCTTTCCGAGATCGCCCAACGCCTGCAGAGGGTGCAAATCGAAAACGCTCCCGCGCTTGACGTGATCCGGCGGTACGACACGGAGCAAACCGTGTTCTACCTCGATCCGCCCTACGTGCACTCCGTGCGCGGCGATGCAGCCGCTTACGGCTATGAGATGACGGACTACCAACATCGGGAACTCGCCGCGGTGCTGGGGGGGATTCGCGGTCGGGCCGTGCTTTCCGGCTACCGAACCGATCTTTATGACGACTTGTTTGCAGACTGGAGGCGCGTAGACGCCCCGGAGCGTCTCTGCAACTCGGTGCGCAAGCCGCGTCAAGAGTCCTTGTGGTTGAACTTTTAGGAGCGCCGCTCGTTGAGTCCCGAACAAGTCCGTGCGTGGATGGATACGGAGTGGCGGCGCGTCCTGGAAGAAGCAGAGGGGGAGCCTGACCCGGAGATCGACCGGTTCGTGAACTCGAATATCGTTTCTTTGCGCTATGCGTTCGTGACTCAATTGCTCGGCAAGGCCGCGAACCCCGCCCGCAGCCTGATGTGCCTGCAACGCAGTTCATCCGAAAAGGGAGCGTGGGATGCGCGGAGTTTTTCTACGGCGGTAATCGTTCCCTGGGTTGCCGATAACCATAACGTCTTGGGAACCAGTGCCGAGCCTTATGTGAGTAAGCCTTTGCGCCGAGACCGCCTCGACAGCGGCATGTCTCATCTCAGGAACAAGGCGCAGTGGCAAGCTCTGGTGGACTTCTTCGTTCCGTTGGAGCACGAACAACCTGAAGCTATCAAAGAGGTATTCAGGCGTTGCCTGCGGAGTTTGGCGCGCAGGCTCGCACAGCAGAAATTCAAGTATCCGATTCCGAAGCGGGTCGGCATGAACGACTTGGACGGCTTGCTGCAATCGTTTCTCGGTACGGCAAGCCGGGGGCTGCGTCCGCTTGCGGTTTCCGTCGCGTTGATGCGTACGTTGGGAGATGCCTTTTCACTGTTTTCCAGCGTGAAATCTCAAGGATTGAACGAAGCCGATGCGGCAGGCGGCATGCCTGGAGACATCGTGTGTTACGGCAGAGACAAAAAAGTCGCGCTTGTGGTCGAAGTCAAAGATTACGAACTCACGGTGGCGGATTTGCGGGCTTCCGTCAGGAAGGCGCACGAGGCCGAGGATCGGTTGTCAAACCTCTTATTTGCTGTTCCGGGCATCAAGGAGCAGGACCGAAACGAAATAGAAACTCGGATTCGGAGCACGTGGGCATCGGGCCTCAATGTCTATCGAGTCGCTATCGAAACGCTCGCCGGAACGACGTTCGTCTTGCTCGACGAGGAATGGAGAACGAAGTTCCTGAAGGAAATAGGCGAAGAACTCGATACGCGCGGAGAGCACCGGCACCGTGAAGCATGGCGCCGTTTGCTGTCCGAACTGGGAGAGAAATCGTGAAGGAGGGACGCTTGCCGGTCCGCACCGGCGGTTCGACAGGGAGAGAGGCGATCGGGGAGACCGCCGCCTCATGCAGCGGTCTTGCTATCCGCTATTCGCTATCCGCCGGCTGCGCAGCGGCCCCGCCGTCTTCGAGCAGGCGAAACAGCCCGGCCGCCGAGCGCATGTCGTAGGCGTCAAGCAGATCCTCGGGCATGATCGACACGTCCGATTCGCGCAAATCCACGATCTTTGCGCGGGCGATCTCCACCGGGCGGTCGAGATCGGGAATCAGCACCGTGATCTTTTCCTCGTCTTCTTCCAGGATCATGGCCGAATAGACGTCGTCGGCCGTTTCGATCCGCCAGGAGCCGTACTGGTCGGAAATCGTCTTCGAGGGGTAGAGCACCGCTTCGAGCATGTCGCGGCGGGTGAAGCGGTTGGCGATAGTCGTCAGATCCGGGCCGTAGTCCTTGCCCAGGTCGCCGTACTTGTGGCACTTGGCGCAGGCGTCGTTGAAAATCTTCACGCCGGTTTCGGCCTTGGCGATCGTCGTCATCGGGTCGTACATCATGTACTCGAAGATCTCCTGCTTGCTGTAGCCCTGGATGCCGCGCTTGCGCGCATACACGTTCGGTTGCACGTGGTTCTGCCGGCGGCGCAACTGCGCGAGCAACTTTTCGTCGTCCACCGGCGCGTACTCGGGGATCGCCGCATAGGCGGCCTGCTTCTCTTCTTCACTGAAGAACGCCAGAGACGACTCGAACATGCGGTTGACGAAGCCGGGGAAGCTCGCCCCGCCGCGCCAGTTGCGCGCTTTCCGGAACCAGGCGACGAGCGTCTTTTTCTGCTCGGCGCTCCAGCCGCGGTCGATCTCCCGCAGGCAGTAAACGTAGTGGATCTGCAGTTGCCGATTCTGCTCGCCGGCGGGGATTTGGCTGAGGATTTTCTCGATCGCCTCGGGCCGGCCGCTGTAGGCCATCGTCCGCGCGTACTCGCGGTTCAGGCGCTCGTCGTCCGCCGGGAAGCGCGCGGCGACCGTCTCGTAGATTTGGTCGCGCAGGCTTTGGCGGCAGCCGTCCTCGATTGCGATGCAGGCGAGGTGAAAGACCCGCAGCAAGGCCAGCTCGTCTTCGGCGGACAGGCCGGGACGCTTGAGCATCGACAGCGATTTCTCGAACACCGCTTCGAGTTCGATGGGCTGCGAGGCGGTGCGCACCAGGCCGAGCATCCCCGTTGCGGCCGCCGCGGCGTTTTGCTCCTCGATGACCAGGTCTTTCCACTCGGTGCGGTCGGTTTCCTCCAGCGCCGCGCGGCCGGCCCAGCGGACGAAGCGGTCTCCGTCGGCCAACAGGCGGTAGAGGTCGGCCGTGGGGGCGAAGTCCGCGCCGCCCATGCGCGCCAACGCCTCGGCCGCGCGCCGCCGCACGAACGGGTCCGCGTCTTGCAATCCTCCGGCGGCGATCGCCTTGGCGCGGTCGCTGCCGTGCTGTCCGACGACGTAGATCGCGGCGGCGCGCAGCGCGGCGTCCGGCGAGGCGTAGGCGGCGCGGAGCAATTCCGCGTTCGGCTTCGGCCCGTAGCGCTGCAACAGGTGCAACGCCTGCACGCGGTCGGCTGCTTCCGCCCGCTCGTCGCGGACCAGCGCTGTCAGCTCCGCGCCCCAAGCGCCGCCCATCGCGGCCTGCGTCTCGAGGAACCAAGCGTGGCTGAACGCCGACAGCGGCTGCGGCCGGCGCGCGACCGCCAGGATGCCGCTGTCGGGCAGCCGCGCGCGGTTCGCCCCGTAGCCCTTGTAGGCTACCCGGAAGACGCCGCCCTGCGTGCCGCGCCCGCCCATCGTGAAATAGACCAGGCCGTCGGGCCCGACTTCCAGGTCGGTGACGTTGAGCGGTTCGCCGTAGATGAAATCCGTTGCCGGCTCGGCCAACTCGTAGGTCGCCCCCGCGCGGCGGAACTTCGACAGCACCACGCGGCCCCGCGACCAGTCGCCCTGCAGGAATCCGTCGAAGTAGGCGGCCGGGTAGGCGTAGCTGTGGTAGAAATCGACGCCCACCGGCGAGCCGCGGCCGAGGTCGTCCACGGGAGGCAGCGAGTCCGGGTAGTAGGGCGGGAATTTGCCCGAGCCGGTGCGCCAGCCGTAGTCCGCGGCGGGCACGCCGTGGACCGAGCGCACCTCGCGGTACCAGGGCAGGTCGATGTCCCACTCCATGTCGGAGTCGAAGGTAAAGACCTCGCCCTCGTAGTTGTAGGCATGGTTGTAGGGGTTGCGGAACCCGCCGAAGAGCAGGGAAAAGCTTTCGCCTCCGTTTTCGATGCGGAACAGCGCGCCGCCCGGCGCCATGCGGCCCACGGCATGGCCGCGGGCGTCCATGTAACGCTCGAGCAACTGCGCTTCGCCGTAGTTCTTCAGCGGCGAGTCGGCGGCGATGCGCTCGGCGGGAATGAAGGTGTGGTTGCCCAGCATCACGGTGGGGGCGCCGTCCGGCCCGCGGCGGATGTCGTGCGGGCCGTGCTCGCCGATGCGCCCCAGATAGCGCACGACCGCTTCGCGCTCTTCGGCGGCGCCGTCGCCGTCCCGGTCGGTCAGCTTGAAGAGATAGGCTTCGCCGTCGCCGGGATGCGTGCAATCGGCGTAGAGCACGGGGCCGTCGAACCAGATTCCCTGGCAGTTCTCCACCTCTTCGCTGATCGTCTGCTGCGTCTCGTAGAGGCCGTCGCCGTCGTTATCGAGCAGCCGCGTCGGGTAGCCGCGCTCTTTGGAGACGACGAGCCGGCCCTCGGCGTCGAAGGTGAGTTGAATCAGCGAGCCGACCGCATCGTCGCCGGCGACCCGCTCCACGACGAACCCCGGCGGGACCTGGAACGGACCTTCGAGGACGGGGTCCCACTGCGTGCCGCAGCCCGCGAGAAACGGCGCGAGAACGATCGGAACGAGGCGAGGCATAGCTCTGCCGATTGTAGCGTTTTGCCCGCGGCTTGCTCCTGCTCTGCGGAGGCCGTTTCCGGCTCGGAATAGAAGCGGCTTCGTTCAGCCTCTCAGGCCGCTTCCGCCACTTCCGTTTCCGCCGCCGCTTCCGCCTTCAATCGCTTGATATGCTGGAGAGCAGGGGCCGCCGCACGAGGCTGATTCAGCCGCTTGCGCGCCTGAGCGACGTCGTACTTGGTCTGCAGATCCATCCACGCATCGGCGGTAGCCCATCCCGCTGCTTCCATCTTCATCGCCAAGTCCAGCGTGATCGGGGCGCGTTCGTTCACCACGCGAGAAAGAGTGCTGCGGCTCACGCCCAGCTTCTCAGCCGCTGCGCTCACGCTCATGCCCGGATACTCTTCGAGGGCGTCCAGCCAGCCGGTCTTGATCATGCCGCCCGGATGCGGAGGATTCAACGCCAACCACGCATTTTCTCTTTCCTCGTCGTTCATCGCATGGCTCCTTTCTAATGATAGTCTTCCAAATCGACATCGTAGGCGTCGCCGTTCTCGACACGAAAAGTGATACGCAGGTTCCCCGACACCCTCACGCTCCATTCATTCTTGCGGTTCCCCTTCAACCGATGTATACGATAAGTCGGCGATGCCAAGAATTCAAAGGGCTATCTGTTCAGCACATCCAAAATATGGGCAATCCGCTTCAAGCGCCCTTGCGGCAGCCCCCGTGCATCGTCATCGGCGTAAAACCGCTTGAGCGCGCGGCTCTTGAATCCCCGAATCGCCACCTGACCCAGTGTACTCAGGCAACAGGGGCCGCCCGCTAGCCGCCGAATCCAAAGCGCCGCCGGCAACCGAGTCGATTCGGAACAAAAAGCGGGCCCCGATTTCTCGGGGCCCGCAGTTGAGCTTGGTTGTTGGTTATCGCCGTTGCGCCTAGAAGGTGATCCTCAGGCCCAACTGCATGATGCGGCGGCTGTTGGGCAGCGTCGAGGTGACGAGTCCGAAGTTGCCCGAGCCGAGCGAGCCGTTGGGAATCTGGAACGCCGGCGTATTGGTGAAATCGAACGCCTCCCAACGGAACTGCGCGCGCCAGTTCTCGCCCCAGTAGAAGTTCTTGGCCAGCATCAGGTCGAAGTTGCCGCGCCAGGGGCCGCGGATTCCCGGCAGCGTGCGCGACGCGTTGCCCAGAGTGTATTGGTCCGGGGCCTCGAAAGCGGCCTCGCTGAGCCAGTTCAGGCCGATGACGCTTTCCGCCGCCTGGCCCTGGTTGGCCGCCACGAAGGACTGACCGGTGAGATTCGGCCGCAGCGTGATGCCGGCCGATATGTCGCCGCGCAGGTTCGGGCCGCCGTCAACCGTGACGCCCATGTATCCGCCGCTGCGCAGCGTGCCCACCGTGGCGAATTGCCAGCCGCCCAGCACGGCGTCCGTGACCTTGTTCCAGCTTCTGCCCCACTTCCGGCCGCGGCCGAAGGGCAACTCGAAGATCGGCGCCATCACGATGCGGTGCGGCAGGCGGTTGACCGAGCTCGAGCGCTCGTTGGCGAAGTCGAAGATGTTCTGCGGGTTGTCGTTGTCGCCGAACGTGTCGGCGTCGCCGATGAAGCGGATGTTGTCGATCCATTGCGTGTGCGTGTAGGCGATCGTCCAGCCGAGGCCGTTCTGATAACGCTTCTCCGACTTGAAGGTCAGCGCGTAGTAGTTCGAGACGCCCCAGTTCGGCGACATCAACTGAATCTGGTCCTGACTGCCGGTGAAGCCGGTCCACAGCCGGTAGTCCTCTTCGTCGGCGCCCGGGGCGTTGGCCGCCGCAAGATCCTCGGGGCGGATATGGTTGATGTTGATGTTGTTGATCGACTGGTGGCGCGCCAGGCTGCCGATCATGCCGAAGTCCCACAAAATGCCCTTCCAGCGGGTCTGCAAGGTCAGGTTGAAGTTCTGCGAGTAGGGCATTTCGCGCGCCTGATCCCAAAATTGGACCGTCGAGGTCGGGAAGCGGGTGCCGATCGAGCCGAACCCGCCGTTGAGTTCCGATTCCGGAATGTCGTCCAGCGCGCCGGCCGGAACGCCGTCGCGCAGGAACGTTGGCATCCCGCCGCGGAAACGGTAGATGTTGTCGAATCCGGCGCGGCCGGGCTGGATCGAGTTGCGGTCGTAGGGGTTGCCGAAAAAGATGCCGAAGCCGCCGCGCAGCACCAGCGAATCGTCTTCGCGCAGGCGCAGGGCGAAGCCGAAGCGAGGCGCGAGATTGTTCTTGTCCATGTTCCACAGGTACTTGCCCGTGCCGTCACGGTTGGGAAAGAGCAACTTGCCGATGGCGTTCTCGCGGATGCCGTTCTGCCCCGCCAACGGATGCGGGCAGAACTGGCAGAAGCCGTTATGCCGGTCGCCGACCTCGGTGATCGGCGTCTCGATCTCGTAGCGCAGGCCAAGGTTCAGGGTCAGGCGCGGGTTGACCTTCCAGTCGTCCTGCACGTAGCCAGAATAGTACTTGATGCGCTTGCCGATGCCCGGCGCCACGCGGGTGTCGAGATTCCAGATGTGCCCCAGCAGAAAGTCGGCGACGTTGATGCCGGTGTTCTGGTTGCGCCCGCCGTCCGACGGGCGGAAACGCGTGAAGTTGCCGGTGGTCCGCCAGGCGCCGCTGGGCTGCGGGCGGCTGACCTCATTGCCCTGGAAGGACGTGTACTTGGCGCCGAAGGTCAGCGTGTGGTCGCCCGAGACCTTGGTGAAGTTGGCCTCGAAGTCGAAATTGGTGAAGGCGGCGAAACGGTTGGCGTTGCCTGCGGCGCCGATTTGATTCACCGGCACGCGGCCGCCCTGGATGTTGAAGCGGGGGAAGACCTCGCCGCCCTGCTCGAGACCCGGAATGCCGAATTGTTGGGCGTAGTTCGTCTCGCAGCAGTCGCCCGACTTGCGGTCGACCGTGACCCGGTTGAAGCCGATCAGCCCCGTCACGAAGAACGTCGGCGAGAAGGTGTAGGTCTGGCTCCAGCCCCAGTTCTGGCGGACGTTGAGGATGTCGAGGCCGTTCTGGTCGGCGACCCCGTAACCCTGCGAATAGCCCGTCAGCGTGTCGTCGGGCGAAGTCAGGATCATGCGCAGGAAACTGCTGTATTTGCTGCTGAAGGTGTGATCCAGCTTGAACGTATGGTAGTCACGGTTGCGGTCGTTCGAGGTCTGCTCGCGCCAGTTGCCCGAGTTGTTGTTCAGATTGTTCGGGATGCGGTTGGGGTTGGGCAGGAAGCCCAGGGCCTTGACCGCCACCGGGTCGAAGCGCGACGAAGGGATCGTATTGTTCGGGAACTGCTCCGAATCGCGGGCATTGTGCCGCGGCCCGGAGGCGCGCGTTTCCGGATCGTGAATCGGCACCAGCACGGCTTGGCCGCCCTGGTTCTGAGTCGCCGTCGAGAAGTCGCCGTTGCGCCACTCCGGCAGGCCGACGCTGCGCGTGCGGATCGCGCCCTGCGCCTGGCGGAAAACATCGAGGTTGTAGAAGATGAACGTCTTGTTCCTGGCGATCGGGCCGCCGATCGCGCCGCCGCCGTTGTTGCGGCGCAGTTTCGGCTTGGAGTCGTTCTGCCAGCCGGCCGCGTCGAACGCGTCGTTGCGCATGAAGTGGTAAAGGCTGCCGTGCCAGTTGTTCGTTCCGCTGCGGGTAATCGCCGTGACGACGCCCGCAGAGCTGCGGCCGTATTTCGCGCCCATCGAGTTGACCTCGACCTTGAACTCCTGCATGGAGTCCACCGGCGGCGACATTTCCACGTTCTGCACGCCCAAGCCGCCGCGCGTGTTGTTGATGCCGTCGATATACGAGCCGGTCGAGCGCGTGCGCCCGCCGCTGATCGACATGTAGCCGTTCGCTTCCGAGCGGAACGCGCCGGGAACCAGGTTCACCAGATTGAAGATGTCGCGGTTGGGCAGCGGCAGTTCCTGAATCTGCTCGACCTGAACGGTCGCGCCCACCGAGCCGGATGTCGTCTGCACCTGCAACTGCTCGGCGGTGACCTCGACGACCTCGGTCAGCGCTCCGATTTCCAGAGCGAAGTTATACGAAACTTCCGAAGCCACGTTCAGGCGCAGCCCGTTGACGGTGGCCTGCTTGAAGCCGTCGGCCTCGACGGTGATGTTGTACAGGCCCGCGGGCAAGGGCAGCGTATAGGAGCCGTTGATGCCGCTCTCGACCGTGTTGGCCACGCCGGTCTCGGCGTTGGCGATGGTCACCTGCGCGCCCGGAATGACCGCGCCCGTGCCGTCGCTGACCGTGCCGTTGATGATGCCGTTGGAGCCCTGCCCGAACACGATCGCGGGCAGCAGGAAAACGAGCGCCAAGACCCCGAACGGGCGGCTCGGCGCATGATTGTTCAATCTCATCGATTCACCTCGTCTCAATTTCAATGGAATGTCTGTTTGTCCGCAGGGTGAAAGTGCAAATTTTTGACCCCGTAACCTCTTTCGACCGGCGCCGCGGAAACTTCGCCGCGCCGGCAACCCAAAACATGTCGCCCGGACGGCGATGCCGCCCCAGTGACGCTGTGCATTGTAGTGCGTCGCGCAGAGCAATGTCAACCGCAGCGCCCGCCCGTTTTTTGCCGTTCGCTTGAAAGAAATGTAACCTTGCCGCCCGGCGCCGCGGCCGTCGTTGCCGGCGCCCGAACGCTTTCGGGGAGGATTTCGACGACTCCCCCGTTGAGGGCCGGACGGCGGCTGCCTGCGCCGGTCTCGAAGGTCAAAACTCCGGCCCCGAACTCCGTCTTGACCGGGCCTTTCTCGTACGCGGGCCGGACCGGCAACGGGCGCTCAGCCGCGGCCGAATCTTCGTCCTCCCGGCTGAAAACGTCGCCCAACGTCTCGCCGAGCAGCGCCGCCTACGGGCGCGCGCTGACCGCGGCCGATTGCTGCCGCGCCTCCACAGGCGCCGGCGGGCTAGAACTCGATCCGCAGCCCCATCTGCATAATCCGTGGTCCTGTCAGCGTATTGATCTCCCCGGCTGTGCCGCTGATGACCCGTCCGACGGGATTCGTGAGATTCGCATGGTTCAGCGCGTTGAACATCTCCCACCGGTACTGCAGCTTGAACTTTTCGGACAGGTCGAAGTTCTTGAAGATGCCCATATCCAGATTCCAGTCGCCCGGACTGATCATCGTATTGCGTCCCAGATTGCCGAAATATCCGCTTTGCGGGAGGGCGTAGGCATCGACGTTGTACCAGGGTCCGCCGTTGACGATCCTATCCCGGCTGCGGTCGATCCCGGCCAATGGATCCCCAACGAGGTTGGGCCGCTGCCCGCCGCCGATGGTCGTGCCCGCGATGTCCCTGCCGTGATAGATGTTCACGGGGGCCCCGGACTGGATCGAGAGAATGCCGTTCACTTGCCAGCCGCCGAGCAGCCGGCGTCCCAGCCCGCTCGATACCGGCGAGGGGATGTCCCAGACGAAGGAGGCCACCATGCGGTGCGCGTGGTGGAAGTTCGCGAGGGCTTTCTCCGCGTCGAGATCCTCCAGATTCTGGGGATTGAACTGGTCGTTCGTCGCGTACAGGTCGGTCGTCCTGGACCAGGTGTAGTGCGTCAGCACCGTGAACCCTCGGCTCATGCGCTTGTTCAGCGTGAGTTGCAAGGCGTTGTAGTTGCTATAGGCGACCGACTGATATTCGCGGATCGCCGTGAAATCGGAGTGCGGCCGCACGTTGGGTTGCCCGCTGCTCCTCGCCGGCCTGACGTTCACGTCCAAGACGAGCGGGAGATTGGTCGCCTTCGATCCGATGTAAGCCGCCGTTACCAGGATCCTTTGCGGCAGTTCCCGTTGAATGTTGAAGTTCCATTGCTGGCTGTACCCGGCTACCAATTCCGGGCTGACGCTCCTGCCAAATAGAATCGGCGTTACGAACCGGAACGCGCGGCGCTCCTCGTCGCTGCGCGGGGGACTGAACGGGAAGGGGTTGACGCGCCCTCGGAAAGGCTCGTCGAACGTCGCCCCTGTCGCGTTGAGGTCGGCTTGCCGCCGGTCGAACTGCATGGAGAACGGGGGGTTGTTCACGAACTGGCTGAGCGAATGGAATACCGGCATGTCGTAGAAGAGTCCGTAGCCCGCCCGCACGGACGTCTTGGCGTCCGCGGTCGGCTGCCAGGCAACGCCGATCCGGGGCGCGAAATTGTTCAGGTCGCGCGGGGCGCCGCCGCGGGCAACTTCCGCATCGCTCGCATACAGGATTCCCGGAGGCGCTTGGGGGTACGAAGAGGACTGCCGGCCCGGCTGGAACACTGACAGCTCGTCGTCGGCCGAGTAGAACTGGTGGTACGGCTCCCAGCGCAGGCCCATGCTCACCGTGAGGTTCGGCAGCACTTTCCAGTCATCCTGGAAGTAGAGGTTCGACCCGATGTTGCGGATGCGGTTGATCCGTAACGAACCCATGACAAACCGCGACGGGAACCCGAGGAAGAAATCCCCGAGGCTGTTGTTCGTACGGTTTCCGTTGAACGTAAACTGCGGGTCCACGCGGTTATTGGTCAAGCGGTCGCTCTTGGACCAACGGTAGTCGCCCCCGAATTTGATCATGTGCCCGCCTACCGTCCAGGAAACGTCGTAAACGGCTTGATAAGTTTGCCGGTCTGTGTCGAGGACGTTGACCTGGCCGAGGTTCCAGTATCCCCCGACCGAGCCGCGCCAGGTGACCGCTTGCTCTTCCGGAGCGAACGGCGTCGCGCGCACGGCATTGACGCCCAGAGTCTCGTACGTG
The DNA here is from genome assembly GCA_965214655.1 of Bryobacterales bacterium. Classification (GTDB taxonomy): domain Bacteria; phylum Acidobacteriota; class Terriglobia; order Bryobacterales; family UBA6623; genus CATQHP01. The sequence goes on from OZ243965.1 coordinate 684,207, forward strand.
GCGACTTGGCCGTTGAACATGACCGGGTTGCCTCCCCGCAACTGATCGACCTGGTTCCAGGTGAAACGGCCCACTCCAAGCAGGCGCGGGCTGATCGTCCAGGTATGGGAGCCCTGCAGGTTCCAGTTCTTGAAGCCTTCGTTCTGCGTCAACGTGGGCACGTTGGCCGCCCGGAATCGATCGTCCACGTTGCGGAACAAACGAAACGTCCCGCGTTGCTTGTCGGTGATCTGGTGGTCAACGCGGGCGATATGCTGATCCCGGTCCGGATTGTCCGGGCGGTTGAAGCCGATTCGGCCCAGGAGCGTGCCGTCGCCGCGCGTCGTCAGCACGTTGGCCGGCGGGATGAGCGCTTCCAGGTAGTTCGGCGAGACAGGATTCCAGCGCGCTCGCGGGATCGTCATGTTGGGGAAGCCGGCGTCCGTGTCCGGGTCGTTCGGCTGGTTGCGAGACTTCGAGAAATCCGCTTGGAGTTCCAGGTCCGTCGCGACATTGTGGAGAAATGCCTGCGCTTGACGCGTTCGCGTCCCCTCGAATGCGTAGAAGAAGAACATCCTGTTCTTTTTGATGGGGCCGCCGACGGTCGCGCCGAACTGATTGCGCCGCAGCTTGCCTTTCTGCACGCCGGTCCGATTCGCGTCGAAGCTGCTCGCGTCGAGCACGTCGTTGCGCAGGAAGTCGAATGCGCTGCCGTGGAGATCATTGGTGCCCGACTTCGTGACCGCATTGATCACCCCGCCCATCGCGCCGCCGTGCTCGGCAGAGAAATTCTGCGTCTGAATGCTGAACTCTTCGAGCGAGTCGGGATTGGGAACAATCATCGGGGCCCCGCCTTGGTGGTCGTTGTTGTCCCCGCCGTCGAGCATGTAGTTGTTCGACTGCGCACGGGCGCCATTGACGCTGAATCCTCCGAACTGCGAAATCACGCCGCCGGGGCCCGTATTCACGCCTGGCGCCAGCATGATCAACTGAATCGGGTTGCGGCCGTTCAACGGAAGCTCCGTAATGCGCCGCTCGTCGATGATCTCCGTTAGCGTGGCATTGGATGTTTCGACCTGGGCGACCGATCCTTCGACCGTCACCACCTCGGTTACCTGTCCGATCTCAAGCCTCGCCGTAACCTGCCGGCTCTGATCGGCATCGAGGCGGAACCTCCCGGACGAGAATGTCCGGAATCCGTCACTCTTCACTTCGACGCGGTACTCGCCTACCGGCGTACGCGGAAAGCTGAACCGGCCTTGGGAGTCGGTTGTGGTTGACTGCTCGATGCCGGTCAGCTCGTTGATCGAACGAACATCCGCGCCCGGGATCACCGCGCCTGAGACATCTTGCGCGGTTCCGTGGATCAAGCCCGTCGCCTGCCCGTAAAGCAGAGCCGGGGCTGCAAACAGTAGGACTCCGGCCGAGAGCGTAGTCCGGCGCATGGGTCAAAACCTCCTTCGGCAACTCAGGAGTACAGACCGCGCGGCGCTGACCGGATTGCGGACGGAGCCGGCGATCGAAATCGAAGCGACTCGACTCGAACCCCCCGGAAACCGTTCGCTGCCATCTGTATTGGCGAGCGCAGTCGTATGGGGTTACGCAACCGACAAGCAGCAATTCTCATTTGGGGATTCAGTAGGCCGGCAGGGAAGATTCCAGGGAGTGGCGGGCGGCCGCTTTCGATCTGATCCTGCGTTACTCAGCGGCTTGTATTGTGCGAACCCTGGGGCATGCCGCGCGGTTTGGGGGACCTGCCGGACGCTCTTCGGCGTCAAGCGCATCCCCTTGCGGCAACCAGACCCGCAACCTGCTCGACGGCATCGCCGCCGACGTCTTGAGCGGGTTGTTCTTGCGCCGCCTCGAGACCCTGCCGGAGTGCGCCGCCAATTCGCAGGCTACTTCGAGCCGGCGGCGGCGGCCAAGCGGGACCGCGCGCGGGCGATCGCCCGCTGGGCGCGCTCGGCGTCGATTTCCAGACCCTCGAGCTGCAGGCGCTTGTCGGCGCGCTCCAACGCCCGCAGCGCGCGCTCGCGGTCGATCTCGGACGCAGACTCGGCCGTCGCCGCCAAAACCCGAACGCTCTCGGGGAGAATTTCGACGACTCCCCCGTTCAGGGCCAGCCGGCGGGGGCCTTTGCCGGTTTCGAAGGTCAGGACTCCGGCGCCGATTTCCGCCATCATCGGCGCGTGGCCCGGCAGCACGCCCTTGTAGCCGCTGGCAAGCGGCAGTTGCACCGCGCTCGTCTTCTCATGGACGACCCGCCGCTCGGGAACGGCGACTTCGAGTGTGAGCTGCCGATTCATTGCGCCCATCCGCTAAGCCGCTTCCCGCTGCAGCCGGGCGGCTTTTTCTTGCGCCTCTTCGATGGTTCCGACGAGGTAGAAAGCTTGCTCAGGCATAGCGTCGTGCTTGCCTTCGACGATGCCCTTGAACCCGCGGATCGTATCGGCCAGCTTCACGTAGCGCCCCGGCAAGCCGGTAAACTGCTCGGCGACGTGGAACGGCTGCGAAAGGAACCGCTGAATCTTGCGCGCCCGGGCGACGATCAGCTTGTCTTCCTCCGACAACTCTTCCACGCCCAGGATGGCGATGATGTCCTGCAACTCCTTGTTGCGCTGCAAGACGCCCTTCACCGCCTGCGCGACGCTGTAGTGCTCTTCGCCGACGACGTGGGGATCCAGAATGCGCGAGGTCGAGGCCAGCGGGTCGACCGCCGGATAAATGCCCAGCGAGGCGATTTCGCGCGACAGGTTCGTCGTCGCGTCCAGGTGCGTGAACGTGGTTGCGGGTGCCGGGTCGGTGTAGTCGTCCGCCGGGACGTAGATGGCCTGCACCGAGGTGATCGAGCCGCTTTTCGTCGACGTGATGCGTTCTTCGAGCGCGCCCATCTCCGAAGCCAGATTCGGCTGGTAGCCGACCGCCGAGGGCATGCGGCCCAGCAGCGCCGAAACTTCCGAACCGGCTTGGGTAAAGCGGAAAATGTTGTCGATGAACAGCAGCGTGTCCTGCCCCTCGACGTCACGGAAATATTCGGCGACGGTCAACCCGGTCAAGCCGACCCGCAGGCGCGCGCCGGGAGGCTCGGTCATCTGCCCGTAGATCAGCGCGGCCTTCGATTTGGCGTAGTCGTCCGGGTTGACCACGCCGGACTCCTGCATCTCGAGCCAGAGATCGTTGCCCTCGCGGGTGCGCTCGCCCACTCCCGCGAACACCGAAACGCCGCCGTGCTGGAGCGCGATGTTGTTGATCAGCTCCATGATGATGACGGTCTTGCCGACGCCGGCGCCGCCGAACAAGCCGATCTTGCCGCCCTTGAGATAGGGCTCGATCAGATCGATGACCTTGATGCCCGTCTCGAGCATCTCGGCTTCGGTCGACTGGTCGGCGAGAGAAGGCGCAGGGCGGTGAATCGGAAATCTCTGCTCGGTGACAACCGGGCCTTTCTCGTCCACGGGCTGCCCCAGCACGTTCAGCACGCGCCCCAGCACTTGGGGTCCCACCGGCACTGAAATCGACTCGCCCGTATCCTCGGCCTTCATGCCGCGCACCATGCCGTCGGTCGGCTCCATGGCGACGGTGCGCACGCGGCCTTCGCCGAGATGCTGCTGCACCTCGCACACGACATCTACCGGGTCGGGCACGTCGTAGCCCTCGCTGGTGATGCGCAGAGCGTTGTAGATTTTCGGCAGATGACCGTCCGAGAATTGAACGTCGACGGCCGGACCGGCAACCTGAATGACTTTTCCGATAGCTGACATCTTGTGCGATTCCTATTCCAAAGCCGCCGCGCCCGAGACGATCTCGATGATCTCCGTGGTGATGCTCGCCTGGCGGACGCGGTTCAGGCGCAAGGTAAGTTTTTCGAGCACTTCGCCGGCGTTCCGCGTCGCCGAATCCATCGCCGTCATGCGCGCGGCGTGCTCGGCCGCCGCCGAGTCGAGCATGGCTCGATGCACCTGGGTGACGACATGCTGGGGCAGCAAAGAGGCGAACAACTCCTCGGGCGGCTGCTCGTATTCGTAATCCGCCGCCGCGGCGCCGTCGTTTTCTTGGGCGGGAAGAATCGGCAGCAGCGGCAACAAGACGATTTCCTGGGTCAGAACGTTCTTGAAGCTGTTGTAGAGAACGTAAACTTCATCGGCCTCGCCGTCGATGAAGCGCTGCATCGCCTTCTCGGCGATCTCCCGGGCCGCTGAGCGCTCGACCTTCCTGAAAATCGAATCCCATTTGCCGGCGATCGGGTAAGATCGGCGCGAATAGTAGTCGACGGCCTTGCGCCCGAGCAAGCCGAGCTCGACCTGCTTGTCTCCGTTCTCCTCCAGAAACTTCCGCGACGCCTTGGCAACGTTGCTGTTGAACGCGCCGCAGAGCCCCTTGTCGCCGGCGAGAAACAGAAGCAGGATGCGCTTGACCTCGCGCCGGGCAAGCAGCGGGTGCGCGGCCGCGGCCGAGTCCTCGCCCGCCCGGCTCAAGACGTCGCCCAATATGCCGCCGAGCAGCGCCGCATAAGGACGCGCGTTGACCGCGGCCTGTTGCGCGCGCCGCAACTTCGCCGCCGAGACCATCTTCATGGCCTTGGTGATCTGCTGCGTGTTGTTGACCGAGCGGATGCGCCGGCGCAGATCGATCAGTGAAGGCATGGCCAACGTGCGGCGCTAGGCGGCCGCCGCCTCCACGGGGGCGTTCCTCGCCATGAAGCGCTCCTTGAAGGCCGCGATCGCCTTTTTCAAGGCCTCCGTTGCCTCGTCGTCCAGCTTCTTATTGGCGCGGATCCGATCAAGCGCCCCGCCGGGGCCCTCGCGGTCGAGGTAATCGTAAAGCCCTGCTTCGAATGCGGCGATCTGCGCAACTTCGAGGTCGTCGAAGTAGCCTTTCGTGCCCGCGTAGATGATGGCGACCTGCTTCTCGACCGGCAGCGGCGCATACTGCTTTTGCTTCAGCATCTCCACCAGGCGGTCGCCGCGGTGAAGCTGCTGTTGCGAAGCCTTGTCGAGATCGGAGCCGAACTGCGCGAACGCGGCCAGCGCGCGATACTGGGCCAGCTCCAGGCGCAGCGTGCCGGCGACCGACTTCATCGCCTTGATCTGCGCGTTGCCGCCGACGCGGCTGACCGAGATGCCGACATCGACCGCCGGCCTCACGTTGGCGTTGAACAAGTCGGCCTGCAGATAGATCTGACCGTCGGTGATCGAGATTACGTTGGTCGGGATGTACGCCGAAACGTCGCCCGCCTGCGTCTCGATGAAGGGCAGCGCCGTCAGCGACCCGCCGCCCAAGGCGTCGTTCAGCTTGGCGGCGCGCTCGAGCAGGCGCGAATGCAGATAGAAAACATCCCCCGGAAACGCCTCGCGCCCCGGCGGCCGGCGCAAGAGCAGAGAAATCTCGCGGTAGGCCGCGGCATGTTTCGACAGGTCGTCGAAGATGCACAGCGCGTGGCGGCTCGAATCGCGGAAATATTCGCCGATCGCCGTGCCCGAAAAAGGCGCCAGGAACTGCATCGGAGCCGGATCGGACGCCGACGCCGCGACCACGATCGTGTAGTCCATCGCGCCGTTTTCTTCGAGCGTCTTGACAACCTGCGCCACCGTCGAGCGCTTCTGCCCGATGGCGGTATAGACGCAGATCATGTCCCCGCCCTTTTGGTTGAGGATCGCGTCCACCGCGACGGCGGTCTTGCCCGTTTGCCGGTCGCCGATAATCAACTCGCGCTGCCCGCGGCCGATCGGAATCATCGAGTCGATCGCCTTCAACCCCGTCTGCATCGGCTCGCTGACCGGACGGCGGTCGATGACGCCGGGAGCGATGCGCTCGACCGGGTTGTACTGCGCCGTCTCGATCGGACCCTTGCCGTCGATGGGCCGGCCCAACGCATCGACCACCCGGCCGATCATCGCCTCGCCGACCGGAATCGAAATGATGCGTCCCGTCCGCTTGACCTCGTCGCCTTCCTTCAGGTTGGAAAAATCGCCGAGCAGCACCGCGCCGACCTGATCTTCCTCCAGGTTCATGGCGATGCCCGAAACGCCGCCGGGAAAGGCAAGCAACTCGCCGGCCATGACTCTTTCGAGACCGTGCAAGCGGGCGATGCCGTCGCCGAGCGAAATGACCCAGCCGACCTCGGCGACTTCGACAATGCCTTCGTAGTTCCGGATCTGGTCTCGGATCAATTTCGAGATTTCACCGGCGCTGATCTGTGCCATGAAAACTGTCCCCTGTACTCTCTCGATGCTCTAACCGGCAGCGCGCATCGCGCGGCCGAGCAATTGCAGCTTGGCGCGCAGCGAGCCGTCGTAAACGGTGGAGCCGATGCGCACGACGCTTCCCCCGAGCACGTCCGCGTCAACGCTATACTCCGCCGCGATCGACTTGCCGGTCAGCGCGGCAAACCTCTTCTCCAGAGAAGCCTGCTGGCCGGCGTCCATTGCGCGCGCCGTGCGCACTTCGACCCGCGCCACGCCGCGCCGCCGGTCGAGCCATGAGCGGTAAGCGTTCACAATCTCGCCGAACGACGCCGTGCGCCTGTGATCGATAACCACGCGGACGAAATTGCGCACCGTCTGCGAGCATCCCAGCCGCCTGCAAAGCTGCGCCGTCAAGGCCCGCTTTTGCGCAGGCCGAACCGCCGGCGAAAGAAGGACGCCGCGCAATTCGGCCGATTTTTCCAAGGCCGCCCCGAAATCCTCAAGCTGCTGCAGAGCCTGCTCCGGACTCAACTCGGAATCCGGCTCGGAAACGACGTCGGCCAAGGCCGAGGCGTAACGGTTAGCGATTGCGAGAGCCATGGGTTTCGCGCCGGGGTTCCCGCTTCGATGCACGCATTGGAAAAGAGTCGCGATCCGCGGGTGAACGAGGGGGCCGGCAAGGCCGATTCGCGCTGCCGAAAGCGCGAACCGCCGGAAGGCCCTGAACCCCTCAAACTAACACAGCCCGCCCCGGCTGGTCAACCCGGAGTCTTGTCTCACAGCCTTGCGCGTGACAGAACGAATTGCTTTCTCACAGAGCGTTGCTTCAGAATAAAATCCGGCTCTCGCGCATGCGTTGTTCCCACTGCGGCTACCGGAATTCGGAAGACAATCATCGCTGCGCGCATTGCGGCCGGCGGTTCGAGCTTTTCGGCGGCGTTTCCACGTTTCCCGGGCGGCGCATCCCGGACGGCGCTGAAAGACCGGATAGGCTTCGCCCGTTGCCCGTTGGGCAAGCCGAACGCGAGCGGCGCGCCCGACTGCCGTCCAAGAGCGAGGCTCCCGCGGTTGCGTCTCCGAAGCCGCTGCCGCCGCCGCGGCGAAGGGCGAAGACCGCGGACGCCGCGGCGGCTCAGACCGCTCCGCTGCTTCCCCTGCGGCCCAAGTCCGCCGAAGCTTCCAGCAACGCTCAGGCAGCGCCGCTCGGACGGCGCGCCTTGGCCTGCCTGTTCGATGGGATGCTCATCGCCGCCGCCGCCGGAATCTTCGTCGCCGGCGTCACCGGCCTCGAAGCCTATTGGCGCCCCGATTCCGCCGCGGAACCCGCGCTCGAAATCGCCGCCTTGGCGTTTTTCATGCTGCTCTGCGTTTACTGGTCGATCTTCCTTTACTTCACCGGGCAGACCCCGGGGATGCAATACGCCCGGCTCGAAATCGCCGCCTTCGACGGGTCGGCGCCGACGGATTCCCAACGCCTGATGCGGATCTTGGGAACGATTGTCAGCACGGCCTCGTTCGGCATCGGTTTCGCCTGGGCCTTGGTCGATGAACGCAAGCTCACCTTCCACGACAACATGTCGAAGACGATGATCGTGGAAGCGGAGCCCTGAGCCGCCGGCAATCGCGGAGCGGAATTCGCCGCCGGCCGGCGGCGGCGTGTACAATGACGGATCGCCATGCCTCGCTTGCAAGACACCCCCGCAGAAGCTGCGTTCCGCGCACGGCTGCGCGCCTGGCTCTCCGCGAACGCCCCGCATATCGAAGGCCGCGGCGTCGACGCGCTCAAAGCCTGGCAGAAGAAACTCTACGATGCCGGCTGGCTCGGCCTGAACTGGCCGCGGGAATACGGCGGGCAAGGCGCCTCATTCCGCGAGCAGGTCGTCTACAACGAAGAAGTCATCCGCGCCCAAACGCCGGCGCCGATCAACGGCATCGGCCTGATGATCGTCGGCCCGACGCTCATCGCCGTCGGCAGCGAAGAGCAAAAGCAACGCTACCTTGCCCCCATTCTCTCCGCCGAGGAAATCTGGTGTCAGGGTTTCTCCGAACCCAACGCCGGTTCCGATCTGGCGGGCCTGCAAACGCGCGCCGTCGCCGACGGAGACGACTATGTCGTCACCGGACAGAAAATCTGGACCTCGAACTCGCGCATCGCCGACTTCATCTTTCTGCTCGTGCGCACCGCTCCCGATGCGCCCCGCCACAAGGGCATTACCGCCCTGATCGTCGACATGCGATCGCCTAGCGTCAGCGTCAAGCCGCTGCGGCAAATCACCGGCGACGCCGAGTTCGGCGAGGTTTTCTTCGATGAGGCAAGGGTTCCCAAAGCCAATCGGATCGGGGAGGAAAACGCCGGCTGGATCGTGGCCATGAAGACCTTCACGCGCGAACGCGCCAACATCTCCGTCTCCACCAGCGTCCGACTCCAGCAGCAATGCGGCAACCTGCTCGCCGCCGTCAGGGGCCGCGATACCCCTGTCGATCCGCAATTCCGGCGCGAGGCCGCGCGGGCGTATCTCGACAGCGAATGCCTCCATCTCACCTGCGAGCGGCTCTCGGAGCAGCTTTTCGGCTTCGAGTCTTCGCTGGTCAAGATCGTCGGCTCGGAAGTCAACCAGCGCCTGCAGGAACTCGGCTTGAGCGCGCTCGGCCCCGACGCCCCGCTGATTGCGGACGGCGATTTCGAGAAAACCTGGCAATTCGGCTTTCTGCGCTCGCGCGGCAACACGATCGAGGGGGGCACCTCCGAGATTTTGCGCGGCATCGTAGCCGAACGCATCTTGGGGCTGCCGCGCAAGTAAAGGAAGCGCCGAAATGGATTTCCGCCTCACCGACGAACAAACGCTGCTGCGCAATTCCGCGCGCGACTTTCTGAACCGGGAATGGCCGACGGCCGAGTTGCGCCGCATGCTCGATGCCCAGGACGGCGCCGCCGCGGCGGGCGCCTTCTGGTCGAAAATCGTCGATCTCGGCTGGCCGGGGCTGTTGGTGGCCGAAGAGTACGAGGGCCTGGGCCTGGGCAACTTCGATCTCGCGGTGCTGATGGAGGAAGCCGGGCGGCGGCTCATCCCCGGCGGCCTGCTCTCCAGCGGCGTGCTGGCCGCCTTGGCGCTGCAACGCCTCGGCGGCGCCGCAGCGAAGCGGGAGTATCTGCCCAAGATCGCCGAGGGAGAAATTCGCGCCACCCTGGGAATCTACCAACAGGGTTCCGGCTGGACGCTCATGCTGCTCGCGCCGCCCGCCAACGGCGCCGTCGCCAAGCGTTACGTTCCCGACGCCGCGGGCGCCGACTTGATTCTCTGCGCCAACCGTACCGGCGGCAACGCGGTCGAGTTGACGGCCGCAACGGACGCCGCGGTCGCGAATCTCGGATCGATGGACGTCACGCGGCCGCTTTTCGAAGTCTGCTGCCGCGCGGGCGGCGGGGAAAAAATCGGCGAAGGAACGATCGGCGATCTGCAAGCCGTAATCGACCAGGCGACGATCGCGCTTGCCGCGGAAATGGTCGGCGGGGCCGCGGACCTGCTCGACCAGACCGTGGCCTACATCAAGCAGCGCAAGCAGTTCGGACGCTCCGTCGCCACTTTTCAGGCCGTCCAGCACAAGGCCGCCGATATGTTCATCGACCTCGAAAAAGCGCGCACCGCGGTCTATTACGCCGCCGCCGTTGCCGACGAGCAGCCGGAAAACCTGGGGCGCGCCGCGTCAATGGCCAAGGCCGCGGCCAATGCGGCCTACGTGGAAGCCGCCAAGAAGGCCATTCAACTCCACGGCGGCATCGGCTTCACCTGGGAGCAGGACCTGCACCTCTATCTCAAGCGGGCGAAGTCTTGCGAGTACGCCTTCGGCGACACCGACTGGCATCTCGACCGCTTGGCCCACGGCCTGGGCATCTGAGCTTCTTTCCCGCAGGCCGTTAATTCACCCAGACCGGGCTCGCCCAACCCTTGTTCGTGTCGAGCTGCTCCATGCGCAGATAGTAGTAATCCCCCGGCTGAGGGGCCTCGCGGTCTTCGTAATCCAAATCGATATCCAGCGGCCCCTCGGCGTTCACCAGCTCGCACTCCAGCACGAAGGCGACGTCGATGCCCATCATCTTCAGATAGCTGTGCTCGAACGGCTTGGTTCCCGCGAGCGTCCGGCGGTAATAGCCGTCCCGCTTGAGCGCGTCGAGCGGGACGTCGCCCGCGATCGTCCCCAGATGCGGGTCTTCCAGCTCGAAATGCAGCGCCCCCGACGCGCCGGAAATATCGACCAGCATGCCGTCGCGGTCGTTCGACGTGGCCGCCGTGCGCCAGGTAATGCTGCGGCCGTTCTGCCGCATCGACTCGAACTGCTGATCGCGGTGCAGATCGTGCCGCAGCCGCAGCGTCCCCGAGTCGGCGGAAAGCTTGCCGTCTCCCAAGCCGATGTTGGCCCGCCGCTGGTAAATGTTGTCGCCCCACTGGATGCGCGCCAGCGAGCCGCGGTTCCGCGACGGATAGACCGCGTGGATGACCTTCGAATTCTTCAGCAGCTCGACGCGGGTCAGCGGTTCCGTGCCGGAAACATGAGCGTGGATCCTGGCCGTCTCGAAGTGGCTGCTCGGCAACTCGCCGCCCATCGGCTCGCCGTTGACGTGGAAGTCCATCAATATCCGCTGGTTCCCGGTTACCCCGAAGGTCATCCGTTCCTGCAAGCCGTCCCAAATGTCGCCGCGGGACCGCCCATAGGCGTAAACGCCGGTGAGCGCATTGGTCATGGTGTAGATCAATCCCGGATACGAGTTGCCGAAACCGACCGTATGGTTGTCGCTCGACGCGGTCGCGCTCAGCCGCAGCCCGGCTTCGAGATGTTTCTGCCAGGACTCCTCGAATACCCCGTGAACGGAGGCGATCTCGAAACCCCGCTCGATGCGCGGATTCGTCTTGTGCTTCCAGTTCGGCGGCCCGCCGCCCACGTGCGGGATCACCATCGCCGGGGTGCGCGCGCGCTCGAGGATGTCCATCATCTCGCCGATGTCCGCCCGGTTGCGGTTGGGATCGATCTGCATCGTCGTCCGCGCCTCGTCCCCCTTGTAGAAAACGTTGTGGTGCCCGCCGGCCGCCGTCCCGACGCTGTACTCGTAGGCCAGGATGGTGACGAAATCTTTCCAGCCGTTGAGCAGCTTGTTGGCGCGCATCATGTCCGGCCAGTTGTCGCGCGGGTCTCTGAACTTGTCGAAGTGGTAACTCGGCCCGGTGACGCCCAAGGGCATGTGGTGCGGCGTCAGGGCGCCGAAATCGAGCAGGCCGTTGCGTCTGGCGTGAAGATAAAGCTCCTCGTAAACCCCGCGCCCGTCGTGCAGATAGGTGTGCTGGTGGAGATCGCCGTAATAAACCCTGCGTTTGGGGTGCTCCTCGACGCGGATCGGGTTGCTGACCCCGCGCAGCCCGCCGTCTTTGCTGCGCACCTCCAAGCGATAGACGCCCTCGTTGTTGGCCACCACGTTGCGGGCGACGTAGTGCAGCAGGGCCGGATCGTATTCGAACGCGCTCGCCCCCAACTCGGCGTCGACGAACTCGAGCTCGTGTCCCTGGTAGTTGCCGGCCAACGACTGCCATGCGTCCGACGGAACGGCCTCGACCGAGAACGGCTCGCGCACGCCCACGAAAGCCGGCGCGTAGACCCGCAGCATCTTGGCCGGGCCGCCGGTGACTTTCAGGAACGCGTCGCCGCCGTAATCGCGCGGCCGCTCGTCGGCGCCGACGATGAGCACGCGGAAATTGAACAGATTTTCCGCGTAGTGCTGCATGCGCACTCCCCGCCGCCCGCCGAGGTCGAAATAGACCTTGTCCCCCTCTTGCAGCGATCCCGAGGTCAGAGCGGCGCCCAAGGTCTTGCGGTAGGGGAAAACATTGACCTTGTTGCGCTGCACGTAATTGGTGTAGATGCGCTTGGCGAACTCGACGCCCGCGGCGGTGGTTTCGAGATCGAAGTAGGCCGGGCCGTCGGGGTCGTCGATCTGAAACTCCTCGACGTCGCTGGTGAAGTGCTTCCAGATTTCGAGCGCCTCGCCCTGCGCGACGCCCGCCTCGCCGACCGTGTACTCGAAGCGCACGCGCCGGCGCTCGCCCGCCGCGACCACCGGGGAGGTCAGCAGCTTCACCGCACCCTGAGTCGGAAATCCGGGCGGCATGTACCCGCCGGGCCGGTAGTCGATGCGCATCGAGGAAGGGTCGAACTCCGCGCCCGCTTTCTCCGCCGGACGATTCGCGAAAACGACCGCGATCGCCGCGCAGCCGAGCAGCAGCAGGGGAAACGAATGTTTGCGCATGGCAGCGCGATTGTAACGCACCCGGAACGAGGGCCGCGCGGACGCGCGGCGGACGTCGCCGGCTTGACAAGCTTCCGCTATGCTGTTCCCCATGAAACGCCGTCTCGCGGGACTTCTCCTGATCGCCTCGGCGGCGCCGGCCGGCGACATCGGCCAGGCGCCGCTGATCTTCCGCGAGGACTGGACCGCGACGCCTCCGGCGCTGCCCCTCACGCAGCGCGACCTGGCCAACCCCGAACTCTCCCTGGCGGTCCACGGCCCGGGCGCCGGACTCGTCAAAAAAAGCTTCCACGACGCCCGCGAGTGGGACGCCCATTACGTCTGGTCGGGTCTCACTCAGGGAACTTGGGCAGTCACCTTGTCGCTCAAATCCGGCGGCCTGATGGATCTTTCCGCCCCCGCGACCGTGCGCTGGCGCAGCAAGCAGGCGGGCTTCCGCGCCCTCCGTCTGGTCGTCGGCCTGGCCGGCGGCGCGTGGCTGGTCAGCGAAGAGAGCGACCCCGCCGCCGCCGACTGGCGCGTTCACGAGTTCGCCCTCTCGGGGCTGCGCTGGCGCCGGCTCGACATCGAGGCCGTCACGGAATCCAACTGGGTAGAGAACGCCGATTTGAGCCGCGTGCGCGCGGTCGGCTTCACCGACCTGATGCCCGGTGGACGCAGCGCCGCCTGCTCGCGCCTCGATTGGATCGAAGTTTACGGCCAGCGGGTCGTCGCAGGCCCGATTCAACTGTTCCTCCTCTCCGGGCTCTCCGGGCAGTCGAACATGGTCGGTTGGGGCAACAGCCTCGAGCTCGACAGCGTCGCCCGCTTCGGCCACGACAACCGCCTCGTCATGTTCGAGGGCGGCGAATGGCGCAATCTCAAACCCTTCAAGAAACCGTCTCAAAGACAGCGCGAAGGCTGGAACATCGCCGAGCGCACCTTCGGCCCCGAGATAGGCTTTGCCCGCGCTCTTGCCGAAGCCTGGCCCGAGAAACGGATCGGCATCGTCAAGCAAGCCGTCGGCGGCACGGGCATCATGGCCTGGGCGCCCGAATGGAACGCAGCCGACGCCGACCTGACCAGCGACGCGCGCAAAGGCCCTTTCTACAAGGAGCTGATCGGCAAGGCGCTCGCCGCGAAACAAGCGGGCGACGTCGAGCTGCGCGGCTTCCTCTGGCTGCAAGGCGGCAAGGACATGATCGCCATGGAGACCGCCGAGCGTTACGCCGAGAACCTCAAAGCCCTCGTCGCCGCCGTCCGCCGCGACCTCGGCGCCCCCCGCCTGCCCGTGCTGGTCGGAACCTACCGCCAGGGCGCCATACCCGACTCCCTCGACGGCCTCGATCTCAGCAGCTTCACGTTCGCCGGCGACAGGTCCCGCCCGGGCGCTCTCACCGTCCTCAAAGCGCAAACCGACGCGCCCCGCTACATCCCCGACTCGAATTTCGTCATCTTGCGCGACCTGCCGAGACATCCCGGCAACATTCACGCCAACACCGAAGGCATGCTCCGAGCCGGCCGCGCTTACGCCGATGTTTTTCTGCGCACCTTCGGCGATAAGGGCCGCTGAAGCCCTGTCTCGACCCAGCGGCGCTCGCGCGCGGAAGTTTCGACCGCGTCGAGCACGCGCTGCACTTGCAGCCCATCGTCCAAGGTCGGCTGCGCCGGCTCGCCGCTTTCGAGTCCGGCCAGAAAGTCAGCCAGCGCGGCGATAAACGTGTGCTCGTACCCAAGCAAATGCCCCGGACGCCAGATCTTCCCCGCGTAAGGATGCTCCGGACCGGTGACCAGGATCGTATTCGTGCCCTGCAAGCGTTTTTCGCCGGACGCATCGACATAGTGCAAACGGTTGAGCTCTTCGAGGTCGAAACGCAACATGCCTTTTTCGCCGTGTATCTCGAAGCGGTTCGCGTTGCGCACGCCCACCGCGAAACGCGTCGCCTCGAAAGTAGCCAGCGTCCCGTTGGCGAAGCGCGCCTGCGCCAGCACGACGTCGTCCACGTCGACCGGATACGTTTCCCCCGGCCTGTTCGGGTCGGGCTTCTCGTCGAAGAAGGTCTCCATCGTCGCCGAGACTTCGCGGATCGGCCCCAGCAGCATCATCGCCGTATCGATCAAGTGCGAGTTGAGATCGCCGTTGGCCCCCGAGCCGGCCGCGGCTTTCGAGAGCCGCCAGGCCGCGGGCCGCGTGAAATCGTTGCCCCATTCCTGCAAGTACGCCGCGCGGTACTGGAAGATACGGCCCAGCTTGCCCTCGTGAACGAGTTGCCGCGCCAACTCGACGGCGGGCACGCGGCGGTAGTTGAACCAGACCATGTTGGGGACGCCCTTCGCCGCCTCCGCCATCGCCGCCGCCTCGGCGGCATTGTTCGCCGGCGGCTTCTCGCAGAGCACCATCTTGCCCGCCTGCGCCGCCGCTATGGCCATCTCGGCGTGAAGAGCGTTCGGCGTGCAAATATCGACGATATCGATGTCGTCCCGTTCGACGACGCGCCGCCAATCGGTCTCGACCTGCTCCCATTCCCAGGTCCTGGCGAATGCGGCGAGCCTCTCGCGGTTGCGCCCGCAGACGATTTTCCTGCGCACCTTGCGCAATTCGGGAAAGAAGTGGCCGACCTGAGCGTAAGCGTTGCTATGCGCCTTGCCCATAAAGCCCTGGCCGATCAGGGCAACGTTCCATGCCGACATGAAATGCAGGGTAGCACTTGGCGGGTTCCAAGCAATCGACCGGCTGACGATCGGGCGCGGCGGGCGCTCCTGAAACGCTTGTCCCGTGCGGATTCCTTGTCAAGCATTCAATCGGACGCTCGGAAGCGGCATATCGGCCCTTGTCGGCAGAAGGCGGATCGCAGCGCCCTTTTCCTCATCCGCCGAGACAAGATCGAAATGAGCTTGCAGATTGAGCCAGAATTGCGGTTCGACGCCGAACCAGTGCCCCAAACGCAGAGCCGTGTCGCCCGTGATAGCGCGCTTGCCGTTGATGATCCGGCTTACGCGATTGGCCGGCACGTTGATCCGGCGCGCAAATTCCGTGGGCGTTACGCCCAACTCCTCCAATTCGTCCTTCAAAATCCAACCGGGATGAATGGTTCGTCGCAGCATGAGCAGCCCTCCTTCCATTTTATGGGCGATAATCTACGATCTCGACGTTGCTCGGCCCCGATTCAGAGCCGGGCGGCGGCTGCGGCCCAGTCGGGGGCGCTCGGCGACGGCTCGTAGCGGACCGGCGCGAACGAGCGCCGCGCCGCTTCGCGCGCCTCGGCATGGCCGGCTATCCGTCCTGCGGCGATGGCCTGCAGCAACACGTTCCCCGCCGCCGTCGCTTCCACCGGGCCGGCGACTGCCGGTATGCCCGCGGCGTCCGCGGCGTATTGGCACAAAAGCGCGTTTTGCGCGCCGCCGCCGACGATATGCAGCGTCTGCGGCGCCCTGCCGGTGATCGCGGCCAGGTCGTTCAGCACCGAACGGTATTTCAGCGCCAGGCTCTCGAAAATCGCCCGGGCGAACTGGCCCGGCGTCTCGGGCGCCGGTTGTCCGCTCTGCACGCACCACCCGCGGATGCGCCCCGGCATGTCCCCCGGCGCGATGAAGACCGGATCGTCCACGTCGATCAGCGAGCGGAACGCCGGGCACGCCTCGGCGTCCCGGCAAAGCTGCGCATAGTCGGTGGCGATCCCCTGCCGCGACCACTCGCGGCGGCATTCTTCGAGCAGCCACATGCCGCAGATGTTCTTCAGCAGGCGCGTGGTTCCGAAAACGCCCCCCTCGTTGGTGAAATTCTTTTCGAGAACCGCCGGAGTCACGTAAGGCTCGGGAGTTTCGACCCCGAGCAGCGACCACGTCCCGGAACTGAGATAGGCCCAGTCGCCCGCTTCCGCCGGCACGGCGGCGACCGCCGATCCCGTGTCGTGGGAGGCCGGGGCGACAACCTGCATCGGGCCGGCGCCGCACTCCGCGGCGACTGCGCCGCGCAGTTCCCCGATCCGCGTTCCCGGCTCGACGATCTCGGCGCAGATCCGCGCCGGCAACCCCAACTTCTCCAGCAGCGGCGTCGCCCACGCCCGTTTCCGCGGGTCGAAGAACTGCGTTGTCGTCGCGTCGGAATACTCGCACGCGGGGACGCCGGTAAACCAGTAGTGAAACAGATCGGGCATCATCAGCAGTGTCTGCGCCGCGTCCAGCGCAGCCGAGCCCTTCATCGCCAGCAGTTGGTAGAGACTGTTGAACTCCATGAACTGCAATCCGGTATGCGCGAAGATTTCTTCGCGCGAGACGACTTCGAACGCCCGCGCCATCAAGCCGTTCGTGCGGCTGTCGCGGTAGTGAAAGGGGTTGCCGATCAACGCTCCGTCGCGGTCGAGCAGTGCGAAGTCAACGCCCCAAGTGTCCACGCCGAGCGAGACGGGCTTGCGCTGCGCGGCTTTGCGCAGCCCCTCTTTCATCTCGCTGAAAAGGCGCAGCGCGTCCCAGTGCAAATGCCCCAGCGCCTCGATCGCGGGGTTCGGAAAACGGTGCGACTCTTCCAGCGCAACCCGTTCGCCGTCGAAGCTGCCGAGGACGACGCGCCCGCTGCCCGCGCCCAGGTCGATCGCAACGTAATTTTCGGCCACGGTCGATTGTCGCGCAGCCGCGGCGGGCGGTTCAAGACGCCGGCGGCGGAACGGGGCGCGGCAGAAGATCGACTAGAATTCGTAGCGCATGCCGAACTGTATGACCCGCGGCGGGATCATCAGCAGGCTGTAGTTGCCGAACGATGCGGACCCGGTTGACAGATCCAGCGTATCGAGCACGGCGGTATTGAAGCGGACGCTGTTGGTCAGGTTGAACGCCTCCGCTCGAAATTGCAGGCTGTGCCCCTCGAAAGGCATCTGAAAGCGCTTGCCGAGCGCCATGTCGATGGAGAAGACGCCGTGGCCCCGCAGGTTGTTGCGCTGCCCGATCTCCCCCGGAAACACCTGCCTGAACGAGGCCAGAGCGGCTTCCGGATTGCTGAACACATTCGGCCCCGTTCCGCCGCCGATCAGTCTCGCGTTTTGGGTATTCGTCTGCTCCGGAATCGCTCCGTCAGCTTCGGCAAAATGCCTGTAGCAATAGCACGTCGGCCAAGCCAGACCGTTGGTCACGCTGAGCGGAAGGCCGGATGTATAGCGGAAGAGGCCGCTTACCTGCCAGCCGCCCAGCACGGCCTGCCCCGCCGGGCCGGCGCCGTTCAGGAACGGCTTGTCCTTCCCGAACGGCAGCTCCACGACCCAATTGGCGTTCGCTTGATGGCGCATGTCGAAATCGGAGGCCGCCCGCTGCCCCTCCCGATCCCAGGAGTTGATCACGGTATGCGTCGACCAGTAGGTGTCGGCTGGCTGCTGGCCGAATCTTACGCCCACGCTGGGGCGCTCGCCAACGGACACCAAGTCCCTGGATTCGGAAAGCGTGTAGTTGAGATCGAACTGGAACCCGCGTGAGAAGGACTTGCGCAACGACGCTTGCATGGAGTGGTAAGTCGATGTCCCGAACGAACGCAATGCATCGAAGGCCCAGAATTGAGGGTTCATGAACGCCCCCGGCCCGAAGTTGCTGCAGAACGGGTTGCAGCCCCACAGACCGTCGATGTTCGCGATCGCAGTGCCCGTGTCGGGGGACGTGCTGCTGATAGCCTCGTAAACGCGCTGCGTCGCCGTCAGTTGCGGCGTGGCGGCATTCGAATACAAATTCTCCCAGAACGCGACCGGCCCAATAGCGGAAACCGGACGCCCGTCGCGGATTTGCCTCTCGAAATCGCCGAGCGCATCCATGAAGTACTGCCCCGAAGCGGGGTCCTTGAAGTTGGCGTACTGCGCCGCGGCGCTATCGTTGGTGAGCAGCCTGCGTCCGAGCCTGCCCACATAGCCGACTTCGGCGATGAATCCGCCGCCGAGCTCGCGAGAGACGAAAATCGTCGGATTGATGCTGTACGGCGCCTGCACGCTTGCGTCGATTCCCTGGCTCCAACTCCCGCTGTTCGGCGGCGTGCTCGGCCCCCCGCCCGGCGGCGGCAGCAGCCCCGCGGCGGGTATATCCGAGAGTCCCGAGAAGCGCGGCGCCGTAGTGAGCCGGAAAGTGCTCTGCGTCAAGCTGGTGGAGAGGCCGAACGCGTTGCGGTCGAGCATCTGGATCATGCCCATGCCGAAGATGTTGTAGAAGAGTCCCGCGCCGGCGCGGATCGCAGTCTTGCCGGGCCCGCCGAACAATTTGCCCCAAAAACCGTCCCGGACCTGCGGCGAGAAAGCCACGGCGAGGCGCGGCGAGAAATTCGTATAACTCGTCTCCCAGAGCCCTCCCCCTTGCCCGCTGTCAGCCGCGACGTAGCCGATCGGGCCCGCTTCGCGAGTGGGCCGGCCGGCCTCGGCAAGCTCCTGACGGAGCGCGATGTAGTCTCCGATCCGGGGGGTGATGCTGACCTGTTGTCCGTTCACTTCCCTGACCGGCGGAATCAGCGACCAGCGCAGGCCGCCGGTGAAGGTCAGTCCCGGCTTGACGCGCCAGGTGTCCTGGAAGTAGAGCTCCAGCTCCTCCTTGCCGTACGTTCGCCGCGTCGGGTCTTCCACCGGCAACGGGTTTCCGTCGAGATCGAAGTTGTAGTTCGCTTGAATGAAATTGACGACGCCGAGCGTAGTCGCCATATACTCCCGGAAGGTTCCGCTGTTGGCGGGCGCCGCGGGGAGCCGCGCCTCAAGCGTTTCCCAGTCCTGAATGCCCCAGCCCGCCTGCTTGGCGAAATGATAGCCGGTTCCGAAGGCTTGGCGGCGGTTTCGAATCGAACGGAACACCCCGCCGAATTGCATCGTGTGCGAACCGCGCATCACGGAAACGTCTTCCGCCGCGGTCTGCACCGGCAGATAGGTGTCCAAGGAGGTTGTCGTGCCCATGGGATTGTCGAAGAGGCTGTCGCCGAGGCTCACTCTCGAAGCCGTCTGCACCCCCGTTTGATCGATATTTTGCCCGGTAAAGCCGTAGCGGAAGGTGCTCACGACGCGGCTGCCCAACAGGGCGGTGTAGCCGAACGCCACCCCGCGGCTGGTGTCTTTCGTTTCCCTGTTCGCAGGAAGCCCCGGGAATTGCGGCAATCCCAGGATGCTGTCGTTCTGGAAGTTGGTGCGGACAAACATGCGGTGCGCGCCGTTGCGGTCCGCGTTCCAATCCACTTTCGTGATGTAGGTGTTCCAGGTCAGCGGGGTCGAGGCCGTGAAGCGGTAGCCGGCCGTGTTCAAGCCGTCTCCCACGGTGGAATCGTTCGGAGACGGGAAGGAACGGAAATAGTCGAGCGTGGCTGCATTGGAGCCGACGTTCAGCGGATCGATGGAGCGAATGAAATCCGCGTCGAGTTGCTGAACGTTTCCGTCTGCGGTCAGGTAGCGCAGGGAGCCGTTTCTCATCGGCTCTCCCGGCACGGTGCGCACGGCGCCGCCCTCGCTCGCGTCCCGGCGGCCTTCGTAGTTGAAGAAATAGAACGCGCGGTCGCGCTTGACGGGGCCGCCGACGGAGCCGCCGAAGACGTTGCGGATGAGCTTCGCGCGCTCCACCCCCGCGCTGTTGTTGAAGAAATCGTTGGCGGCGGTGACCGTGTTGCGGTGGAATTCGTACAGCGAGCCGTGGATCTCGTTCGAGCCGCTCTTGGTCACCAGCGAGACCTGCCCGCCGGACGTGCGCCCCAGATCGGCGTTCGCCGTCGTCGTCACCACGCGGAACTCCTGGATCGAATCCAAGGTGTTGCGAAGAACGCTGGTGAACGGCCGGAGCGCGTTCTGGTCGTTGACGTCGACGCCGTCGAGGGTCACGTTCGACTGGTTGCTCTGGGCGCCGTTCACCGAGCCGTTGCGGATATCGTTTCCGCGCCTGGCGTCCAGCGGGTCGGCGCTCAGAAAGGTGACCCCCGCCTGCAGCGAGAGCAGACCGGCCGGATTGCGCGCGTTGAGCGGCAACTGCCGGATCGGCTTCGTGCCGAAGGAGTTGCCCACCGAAGCGTCGGTGGTGTTCAATTGCGCGGCGTCGGCGGCGATGGTGACCGTTTCCGTGACGGCCGCCACGCTCTCGAAAACGACCGGAAAAGTCGTGTTCGTGTTGACGCGCACCTCCAGACCCTCGGCGACGACATCGGCGAAGCCCTCGCTCTGCGCCAGCAGAATGTAGATGCCGGGCGGGAGCAGGGCGAAATGGTAGCGCCCCGCGGAATCCGACTCGGCGGTCCTCTCCAAGCCGTTCTCGATGTTCGAGACGACGATCTCGGCGCCGGGCACGACGCCGCCGGTGGCGTCGGTGACCACCCCACTCAGGTTGCTCGCCCCGGACTGCGCCCAAAGCGCAGGCGCCGACAACGCAAGCAGGCATGCCGCAAAGAACGCGGCGCGTCTTTGCAGCGGACGGCAGGCAATAAACAAAAATTTCCGCCTCTGTTTATCCATACGTTTAACCCGGATTTTTTCGCTAGTTCTCTGACCGTGTAAAAAGGTTTGTTTGATAATGGAAGGTGGAGCGGGCGGCCTGACGAGTGAATTGCCAGTTGATCTTGACGCGGTCACGATTGACGCGGCGATTCCAGGCCTTGGCCTCGGCACGTAAGGTACGCAGATTGGCGATACGGCGCGTACCCAGGCATTGCCGCGAGAATAAACTGACCTCAATTTCGGCTTGGTTGAGCCAACTGCCGTGTTTGGGCGTGTAGTGCAGGCTGAATCGCTCCCACAAGCGGGCCGCGTGCTCTTCGCCGAAGCGTTCGACCAGCGGCTTGCGGCGGTGGATATTGAGATTGTCGACAACCAGGTGAATCGTGCGCGCGCGAGGATAGCTGCTGGCCAGCTTGTCGATAACTTGGGCGAATTCCTCCCCGCGGCGCGTTGGCGTGGGATAGGTGAAATGGCGGCCCGCCTTGGGTTCGACGGCACAAAACACATTGGCGGTTCCACAACGTTTGTATTCGCTGTCGCGCTTGGCCACCCGGCCCGGCCCGGCCGGGTGGCGAGGGCGTACTTCAGCGTGCAGCGAAACCGCCTTTTCGTCCAGGCAAACCACCGGTTGGTGCGGATCATAGGGCGTTTCGTAGAGCGCCAAAACATCTTCCATTTTTTCGATATAGGCGTCGTTGAGTTCAGGCAGACACCACATTTTTTTCCCGCCACGGCTTGAGCTCGTGGCGCTGCAACAGAACACGGACGGTTTCCCGTCCCACGCGCGGTACAAGCTTTCGTTTGACGGCTTCGGCAGCGATGAGACGCACACTCCAACGCGCCGCCCCTCTCGGCGGCTTGCCGCACGCCATCGCCACGATGCGCTGCCGCGAAGACGCGTCGAGCAACGGTTCCCTGCCAGGCCGGGCTTTTTCGTAGAGCGCACGGTCGAGACCTCCCTGGCGGTAGCGGCGCGCGATGGCGCGCACCGTCTTGGGCGTCAGACGCACCCTCTCGGCGGCTTCGGTGGCGCTGACGCCTGTAGCGAGATGGCGCAGGGCGAGCGCACGCAAAACGACGCGCACTTGCTGCACCCCGCAGGCGAGCACGGCGTCCAAAGCCTCTTGATCGGCGACGGATACACGGAGACGTTGAGCAGTTCTGGGCATGTACAAGCATACCATGCCCTCCTCCTATATTTCAAACCTTTCTATACGGTCGAAATACTAGGACACAGTGTAACCAAACGAGTTTTCATTTTGCTACTGGATTCCGCCGGGAGGCGGTAGCCCGTTTCGATGGCGGGACGATCACCAGCGAGGCCGGGGCCCTGCTGTTGCAGCGCACCGAGCGGCAGACCGGCATTCTGCGCCAGTTCGCGGGCTGCTTTCGCGACTCCCGCCAAGCGGAGCGGATCGAGCACAGCGTGGCGGAGTTGGTGAGCCAACGGGTCTATGGGCTGGCCTTGGGTTACGAAGACCTCAACGATCACGATCGACTGCGCAGCGACCCGCTGCTGGCGTTGTTGTCGGGCAAGGCCGATGTGGCGGGCGGCAAGCGTCGGCGGCGGCGGGATCGGGGCCGGGCCGGGGCGGGCAAGAGCACGCTGAACCGGCTGGAGTTGACCCCTGCGCAGGTCGAAGCGAGCGCGCGCTACAAGAAGATCGCCCTGGACAGCGCAGCGGTCGATGCGCTGTTGGTTGAACTCTACATCCAGCGGCAGAGTTGCCGCCCGCAGCGCATCGTGCTGGATCTCGACGCCACCGACGACCGTCTGCACGGGCAGCAGGAAGGGCGTTTTTTTCACGGCTACTACGGCGCCTACTGCTACTTGCCGTTGTACATCTTCATTGACGAGCAGTTGGTCTGCGCGCGGTTGCGGACAGCGAACCGAGACGCTGCGGCGGGGGCGCTGGAAGAGGTCGTGCGGATCGTGGGGCAGTTGCGCCGGAGATGGCCTGGGGTGGAGATTCTGCTGCGCGCCGATGCAGGCTTTTGCCGCGAGGAGTTGATGAGTTGGTGTGAGCAACAGGGGGTGGACTACGTGTTCGGACTGGCCAAGAACCAGCGTTTGTTGCGCCGCCTGCACAAGCCGTTGCAGAAGGCGCAGCGGCGCTACGCTGCCAGCGGCAAGCCGGCGCGGGCGTTCGCCGAGTTCCGTTATCGCACGCGCCACAGTTGGCGGCGCAAACGGCGTGTGGTGGGCAAGGCCGAGCGGCTGGCCAAGGGCGCCAATCCGCGCTTCCCAATCTACGCTTCGTGGTGACCTCGCTCAGCACCGCACAGTACGCCGCGCAGAGCTTGTACGAGGATCTCTACTGCGCGCGGGGCGAGATGGAGAAGCGCATCAAAGAGCAACAGTTGGCTTTGTTCGCCGACCGCACTTCGACGGCGCTGCTGCGCTCGAACCAGATTCGTTTGTATTTTTCTGCGATCGCTTACTGTCTGCTGCAAGCGTTGCGCGAGTTGGGCTTGGCGGGCACGCAGATGGCGCGGGCGCAATGCGCGACGATCCGCGTACGGCTGCTCAAGATCGGGGCGCGGGTGCGGGTGACGGCGCGCAAGGTGTGGGTCTCGATGGCTACGGGCCATCCGGCGCAGGCGCTGTTTGCTGCGGTTTACGCCAATCTGGGAAGGCCGCCGCCGCAGGGCTGCTGAAGGGGCGCCTGGCGCCTGCGGGTTCGAAGGTCACAGCAAGCGCAGCAGCCCCGGCGGGGGCTTGGCCGGAGTGTGCGCAAAATCGGCCCCAAACCCTCCTGACGCCCCCGCCTGTAGCGCCGGACGCTACACCCAGCGTGCGCAACGGCCACTGTACTGGGCGATCCGCATCAACTGCCCCTCAAATTCGTTCCGCAAACCGCTTCCTGCCCGCCCAGCCATGCCTGGTGAGAAATCCGGGCTAAATCCTGCTCTTTTTGACTGTGCAACGCCAATTTTGACCCCGCAGCGACGGTTTCAACTCCGCTTCTGCGGCTTTGCGCCACTGTGGGCGCACGACTCCTGTATTGTGGCGCTCAGGCCGTCGCGTAGCGCCCGGCGAGCAGCACATTGGCGAAGCCCAACAGCAGACTGATCCGCTCCCTGTTCTTGGCCAAGCCGCGATAGGCGCCTTGGCGTAACCAAAGTGCCGCTTCCCATACAGAAACGGATGCTCCACCTTGGCCCGCACCTCCGCCTTGCGCCGCTCCGCCCGCGCCTCCGCACTGTCCGCCGCCAAGCGCCGCCGCTGCCCAGCCTTCAGCGCCACTTGCCACTCCACCCTACGCCGGCGATGCTCCGGGCGCTTCTCCACCCCCTGATAGCCCGCATCCCCCTGATAGCCCGCATCCCCGCACACTACCTTCTCCCCGCCGTGCAGCAACTTATGCGCTTGGGTCACATCCGCCACATTCGCCGCTGTCGCCGCCACGCTATGCGCCAGCCCCGTCTCGGCGTCCACCCCGATGTGCGCCTTCATCCCGAAATGCCATTGCTTCCCCTTCTTCCTCTGATGCATCTCCGGGTCGCGACTCCGCTCCTTGTTCTTCGTCGAACTCGGCGCGGCGATGATCGTCGCGTCCAGGATCGTCCCTTCCCGCAACCGCAACCCCTGCCCCGCCAAGTGCGCGTTGCTCTCCGCCAGCACAACCCCGCCCAACTCGTGCTTCTCCAACAGATGCCGAAAGTGCAAAATCGTCGTCTCGTCCGGCAACGCATCTCCCAAACGCAAACCCACAAAGCGCCGCACCGACTCGATCTCGTACAGCATGTCCTCCATCCCCGGATCGCTCACGTTGTAAAACAACTGCACGCAGTGCACGCGCAGCATCACCGCCAACTCGTACGGCCCCCGCCCCCGCCCCGCTTTGGGGTAGTACGGGCGGATGCGCTCCTCCAAACGCTCCCACGGAATCAATTCCTCCATCCGCCCCAGAAACTTCTCCCGCCTCGTGCGGTGTTTCTTGCCCTCGTACTCCATATCCGCAAAGCTCCGCTGATGCATCCTTCCTCCCTCTAACGACAACATCTACCCTACAACTCCACTAGTATTTCGACCGTATAGAAAGGTTTGAAATATAGGAGGAGGGCATGGTATGCTTGTACATGCCCAGAACTGCTCAACGTCTCCGTGTATCCGTCGCCGATCAAGAGGCTTTGGACGCCGTGCTCGCCTGCGGGGTGCAGCAAGTGCGCGTCGTTTTGCGTGCGCTCGCCCTGCGCCATCTCGCTACAGGCGTCAGCGCCGCCGAAGCCGCCGAGAGGGTGCGTCTGACGCCCAAGACGGTGCGCGCCATCGCGCGCCGCTACCGCCAGGGAGGTCTCGACCGTGCGCTCTACGAAAAAGCCCGGCCTGGCAGGGAACCGTTGCTCGACGCGTCTTCGCGGCAGCGCATCGTGGCGATGGCGTGCGGCAAGCCGCCGAGAGGGGCGGCGCGTTGGAGTGTGCGTCTCATCGCTGCCGAAGCCGTCAAACGAAAGCTTGTACCGCGCGTGGGACGGGAAACCGTCCGTGTTCTGTTGCAGCGCCACGAGCTCAAGCCGTGGCGGGAAAAAAATGTGGTGTCTGCCTGAACTCAACGACGCCTATATCGAAAAAATGGAAGATGTTTTGGCGCTCTACGAAACGCCCTATGATCCGCACCAACCGGTGGTTTGCCTGGACGAAAAGGCGGTTTCGCTGCACGCTGAAGTACGCCCTCGCCACCCGGCCGGGCCGGGCCGGGTGGCCAAGCGCGACAGCGAATACAAACGTTGTGGAACCGCCAATGTGTTTTGTGCCGTCGAACCCAAGGCGGGCCGCCATTTCACCTATCCCACGCCAACGCGCCGCGGGGAGGAATTCGCCCAAGTTATCGACAAGCTGGCCAGCAGCTATCCTCGCGCGCGCACGATTCACCTGGTTGTCGACAATCTCAATATCCACCGCCGCAAGCCGCTGGTCGAACGCTTCGGCGAAGAGCACGCGGCCCGCTTGTGGGAGCGATTCAGCCTGCACTACACGCCCAAACACGGCAGTTGGCTCAACCAAGCCGAAATTGAGGTCAGTTTATTCTCGCGGCAATGCCTGGGTACGCGCCGTATCGCCAATCTCCGTACCTTACGTGCCGAGGCCAAGGCCTGGAATCGCCGCGTCAATCGTGACCGCGTCAAGATCAACTGGCAATTCACTCGTCAGGCCGCCCGCTCCACCTTCCATTATCAAACAAACCTTTTTACACGGTCAGAGAACTAGGATACATCCCCCCCCCCTGCTTGCCACTACTTATTCAGACCTTCCTTAAGGAGTAGTGGCCTCAAGATAATCCCTTTTTTGCAGCTTTTTCTTTACATTATTGACATGTTCTTCCGCTTCGCGGCGCAGCGGCCACTCTCCATTTTCCGCTCTTCGCTCTCCGCCGGCCGCGCAGCGGCCCTAGCGGCCATCGCCCTGCTGCCGGCCGCCGCAGCTTGGGCGCAGCCCGTCGACGAACGGCTGATGACCACGGTCGCGGGGGGAGCGAGCGGGGATGGCGGCGCGGCGATTCAAGCGCGGCTGCGAGACCCCTACGGCGTGGCGGTGGACGGGTCGGGCAACCTCTACATCGCCGATACCGACAACCACCGCATCCGCAAGGTCGACGCGGGCACGGGCAACATCAGCACGGTCGCGGGGGACGGGACGGGAGATTTCGGCGGGGACGGCGGCGCGGCAACCGCGGCGCAGCTCGAGGAACCCTTCGACGTAGTGGTGGACGGGTCGGGCAACCTCTACATCGCCGATAGGGACAACGACCGCATCCGCAAGGTCGACGCGGGCACGGGCAACATCAGCACGGTCGCGGGGGACGGGACGGGAGATTTCGGCGGGGACGGCGGCGCGGCAACCGCGGCGCAGCTCGAGGAACCCTTCGACGTAGTGGTGGACGGGTCGGGCAACCTCTACATCGCCGATAGGGACAACGACCGCATCCGCAAGGTCGACGCGAGCACGGGGAACATCAGCACGATCGCCGGGGGCGGGACGAATTCGACAGGCACGGGCATCCCGGCGGTTCAGGCGCGGCTGCGAGACCCCTATGGCGTGGCGGTGGACGGGTCAGGCAACGTGTACATCGCCGATGGGGGACGGCGCCGCATCCGCAAGGTGGACACATCGGGAACGATTACCACGGTCGCGGGAACCGGGTCGAGCGGGTTCGAAGGGGACGGCGGACCGGCAACCGCGGCGAAATTGAGGCAACCTTTTGACGTAGCGGCGGACGGGTCGGGCAATCTCTACATCGCCGATACCGACAACCACCGCATCCGCAAGGTCGACGCGGGCACGGGCAACATCAGCACGATCGCGGGGGACGGGACGGAAGCGTTCAGCGGGGACGGCGGCGCGGCAACCGCGGCGCAACTGCAGCACCCTTCCGGCATAGTAGTGGACGGGTCGGGCAACCTCTACATCGCCGATACCGACAACCACCGCATCCGCAAGGTCGACGCGGACACGGGGAACATCAGCACGGTCGCCGGAACAGGGGCGGCCGGGTACAGCGGGGACAACGGCGCGGCAACCGCGGCGCAGCTCAATTTCCCCGATGACGTGGCGGTGGACGCGGCGGGCAACCTCTACATCGCCGATAGGGACAACCACCGCATCCGCAAGGTGGACCCATCGGGAACGATTACCACGGTTGCGGGAACCGGGGCGGGCGGCTACGACGCGAGCCAGGACGGCGGCCCGGCGACCGCGGCGCAGGTGTACAGCCCCAGGGGCCTGGCGCTGGACGGGTCGGGCAACCTCTACATCTCTCAGACCTGGCCCGACGCTGTTCGCAAAGTGGACGGCGACGGCAACATCAGCACGGTCGCGGGGAGCAGTGGCCAAGGGTACGACGGGGACAACAAGCCGGCAACCGAGGCGCAATTGAACAATCCCTTTGGCCTGACGGCGGACGGGTCGAGCAATCTCTACATCGCCGATACCTACAACCACCGCATCCGCAAGGTGGACCCATCGGGAACGATTACCACGGTTGCGGGAACCGGGCAGTCCGGGTACGGCGGGGACGGCGCCGCGGCGGACGCGGCGCAACTGGACTTCCCCTACCGCTTAGCGGCGGACGCGGCGGGCAATCTCTACATCGCCGATGCCGCAAACCATCGTATCCGCAAGGCGGAAGCCCTGCTCGCGCCGCCCGTGCCTGCCGAGTCGGCGGTGCGCGCGCGGACGTTCGAGTTGTTGTTCGTGCTGCCCCAGGACGCCGCGCCGGCGGCGCAAGAGGTCGCGCTCTACGCCGAGGACGGCGGCGCGGACTTTCGCCTGCAGCCGGCGCACCGATGGATCGCCGCGGAACCGGCGAGCGGCAGCCTGGCCGAAGACGAGGAGACGACGATTACGGTCACGGTCGATCCGGCCGGGCTGCGCGTAGGGACGCGCCAAGGGCGGCTGTACATCCGCTCCGAGGGGCGCGTCAGCGACCGCGTGCGGGTCGTGCTGCAAGTGCTGCCGCCCGAGGGGCCGGCGGTAGCCGAAAACGGCGTGGTCAACGCAGCCGTGATGAGCGCCTTCGGCGCGCCGCGGCCGTTCGGCCCGCAGGCGCTGCCGCTGGCCCCGGGATCGCTGGTCGCGGTGCTGGGCGAGAACTTCACCTCCGACGGGGAGAGCGCCGCGGCCGAGGGCTTCCCGCTGCCGGCGAGTCTGGGCGGGGCGACGGTGCGTTTCGAGGGTCTGGAGGCGCCGCTGTTCGCGGTGGGGCCGCAGCGCATCGAGGCGCAGTTGCCGTCGCTGCTGGCGCAGTCTTTGCCGCCCGCGCAAGCGCAGGCCCTGAAGGAGGGGGGAGTGGCCGCGGTGTCGGTGGTGGTGGAGACAGCCGAGGGCGGCAGCTATCCGCGAACTTTCCTGACGGCCGCGCATGGGCCGGGGGTGTTCACGGTCTCGGGCGCGGGAACGGGCCAGGCGGCGGCGCTGTTGGCCGGGTCGGGGGCGTTGGCCGCGCCGCGGGGACACGCTGCGGGGAGCCGGCCGGCGCGGGCTGGGGACGTGGTGGAGATCTACGCCACGGGACTGGGGCCGGTCTATCCGCCGATAGCGGACGGGGAGAACTCGTGCGGGCCGGAGGGAGTCTGCCTGGCGGACGGCTCGAACATGGCGCTGCGGCGCACGGCGGAGCGGCCGCGGGTGAGCATCGGCGGCGTGGAGTTGGCCGAGGAAGCGGTGCTGTTCTCGGGACTGGCCCCGGCGCTGGCGGCGGTGAATCTGGTGGTGGTGGAGGTTCCGGCAGGTCTCGAGCCGTCGGACGCGGCGGAGGCGGTCATCGCCGTCGGCGGCAGAACGAGTCAGCCCGGCGTCACCATCGCCGTGGAGTGAGGCGCGCTCCGCGCGACAGTGGATAGGGAATAGCGGATAGGGGATAGCAAGACAACGCGGCGCCGGCCGCTACTCCCCACAGCGCAAGACGGTACAGCGAAGCAGCGGTCTTCGACTTTCCCTTAACATCAGCCGTCCCGCCGCATCAGGCTGTAGCTCTGGGCCGTGGGTCCGACGTCGGGCTGCGCGGCCATGAAGACGGCCAACCCGGTTACGTCTTCGGGCTGCTTGATCCATTCCCCCTGAGTCAGGAACGGCGTGCCGCGGCCGGATTCCTCGGCGCCACTTTCGACATCCCGCGTGGCCCGCGTGCGCGCCGGGCCGGGTATGAACTCGTTGACGCTGATGTTGCACGCGACCAATTCCTGCGCCAGAACGCGCGTCAGCATCCACACGCCGGCCTTGGCGACCGCGTAGGCGGAGTTCCCCTTCGCGCCGCGGGCCTTCAGGTATGGAATGGCTTCGCGCGCGCGATAGCTAAGCGCCGATCAAGTTCAACTTGACGGTCGCCCGCCAGCCTTCGACCGTGCCTTCGTCGATGCGCGCGCGCTCGATGCTGCCCCCGGCGTTCAGAAAGGCGATATCGATGCCGCCGTAGGCCGCAGCGCTCGCCTCATTGGGCGAAGTCCAGGCCAACCCCTACGCGTTGCGCTTCTCCTGTCCGCCGCATGCGTTGACGATCTTCCCCGACGGGCGCGCCATCGTCAAAGGCGCCCGGGACCCGGCCGTCGCCCGCAGCCTCCACGCGCGTTACGTGGGGAGTTGACGCTCACCCGGCGAGTCGAGCTGCGCTCTGGAAACGCTGTTCCCGTACGACTCATCTTCGTCCAACTCCAGCTTTTCGATCTTCTCGAAACGGCTCGAAATCTTGCGCGCCGACGTTTGCGCCTCTTCGACATCCTTGCCCGCCTGCCGGATGTGGGTCGAAAGGCCGCCCATGCGTTTGTCGAAACGCGCGAAGTCCTTGGCCAGCAGGCGCAAGTGTTCCTGAATCTTCACGACCTCCTTGCGCGTGGCCGCATCCTTCATCACCGCGCGGGCCGTTGTCAGCACGGCCATCAAAGTCGTCGGCGACGCCAGCCAGACGCGCAGCCGCTGCGCGCGCTCAATCAATTCGGGATGGGCGGCGTGGATTTCGGCAAAAACCGCTTCCGCCGGAATAAACAACATCGCGCCGTCGGCGGTCTCGCCCGGCAAGATGTACTTTTCGGCCACGTCTTCGATGTGCGTCTGCACATCCCGGGCGAAATCCCGGCCCGCTTGCCTGCGGGCTTCTTCCGGCAGCGCCGGATCCACCTTGCGGCGGTAGTTCTCGAGCGGAAACTTCGAGTCGATCGGCACGTTGCCCGTAGGCTGGGGGAGAAACAGCATACAGTCGACGCGCTTGCCGTTGGAGAGGCCGAACTGCATCTGGAAATCCGCCGGCGGCAGCACGTTGGCTACCAGCGCTTCGAGCTGCGCTTCGCCGAAAGTTCCGCGCGAAGTCCGATCGGCCAGCACTTCCTGCAGGTTTACGACATTGGACGACAGCTCGGTGATCTTCTGCTGCGCCCGGTCGATCAGAGTCAGCCGTTTCACGACGTCGGTGAACGTCGCATTGGTCTTGTCGAATCCCTCGGAGAGGCGCTTCTCTACCTGCCCGGTGATCGCCAACAGCCGCTTGTCGGTCGTCTCGGAGAGAGATTGCATGTTCTGCGCGAGACTCTCCGTCGAGCGTTTCAACTGGTCCGCTACTTGTCTTTGCACCCGCTCGGAAATCTCGGCTTGCCGCTGCTCGACGCCGACGCGAAGCTCCTGGATTTTTTCCAGTTGCTTGCCTTGCGCCGCAGCAACCTGCTCGATCAGCCCGTCGCTGCGCTTGCCTTGCTCGTCGAGCCGGGCGTCGATCCTGGCCAGCGCCCGTTCGGATTGCCTGCGGCTGCTCCGCGCGCCGGACGCGGCTACGATCTGCAGGACAAGAACCGCCAGGACCAAGACAACCAAGGCGAGCAAAGCTCCTTCCGGGAAAGCCATCTTCGGAAGATACCGCAAAAGACGCGCAACGGGCGCACGGGGTTGCCGCCCGGAGCGGCGTTCACAGCCGCTTGGCGTAGATGAAGAATGCGCCGCGCGAGCCGCCGTCTTTTGTCGTGAAGCGGCTGTGCATCTTCGTTTTACCGGCCGGCAACTCCAATTGGAAACTTACGCTCGACGCCCCCGCCGGCGCCGGCCCGCTCGCTTCCGCGTCTCCCACGCGCAAATAAGCTTCGACCGCCTCGATCGGATGCTCCGCGGGCATGTCCCGCTGATAAAGACTGAACTCGTACTTGCCGGCCTGGGTGACGTTGATGTTCCAGGTTCCGTTGACGTTCGGCGCGGCGCGCACATGGCCCTGGTTCCAGGGAACCCTGTTCTGCTGATCGAGCGGCGGCAGCCAGTCGTGAGCCGTAATCCGCGCCGGGTTCTCCGCGTCGTTGCCGATGTCCAGATAAACGTCGTCTTCGAAGCGTTCGTCGATGCGCTCCCACCACAACTCGTACTCGGACTTGAGTTGCGCCACGATCTCCGGGCGCTCGCCGGCGATATCGGTGATCTGGCCGGGGTCGGCCTGGATGTCGTAGAGCTCGACGCCGTTGATCAATCTGTACTGCTCGCTCATCACGGCGCTCTTGCGCCATTTTTCGGGGAACAGAATCCGCTGGGAGTGGACCGTGAGGATGCGCTGGGGCCAATCCCTGCCGCGCAGCAACGGAAGCAGGCTTTTGCCGTCCCAGTCGAGCTCGGGGCGCGGCGCGGCGCCGGCGGCGTCGGCCAAGGTCGGCAGCACGTCGATATGAGCGGCCAGCGCGTCCACGTCGCGCGGCGCGCCGATGCCGCCGTTCGGCCAGCGCACCAAAAACGGCACGCGGTGGCCGCCGTCGTATTCCGATCCCTTGCGTGCCCGCATCCCGGCGTTGAAACCCTGCCAGACGCCGTCCTCGACTTCTTTCGCCGCACGGGCGAGCAGCTCGGGGTTTTCGACGCCCACGCGCTGCGTCGGATGCGTATTGGTTACCCCGGCCGCCGAGCCGTTGTCCGTCATGAAGATCAGCAGAGTGTTCTCGGCGATGTCCAGATCGTCGAGTTTCGCCGTCAGGCGGCCCATGTTCTCGTCGATGTTCTCGATCATGCCGTAAAACCGGTCCATCGGTTCGGGAACGTTCTTCTCGGCATACGGCCTGGAATACTTTTCGTCGACAAGAAACGGCCCGTGCGGAGCGTTGGTCGCCAGGTAAACGAAGAAAGGGCCGCGCTGTTTCTCTTCGATGAAGCGCAGCGCCTGATCGAAGAAAACATCTGTGCAGTAGCCCTGGTACGGCGTGGGAACCCCGTTGCGCCAATAGGTATCGTCGAAGTAATCGTTGCCCCAGTAGTCGGGCGTCTGCGTCACGCCGCCGCCGCCGTGATTGACCGCTTCCTGGAACCCGCGGTCCATGGGCCGGTACGGGTAGTTGTCGCCCAAATGCCACTTGCCGAAGAAGCCGGTCGCATACCCCGCATCGGCCAGCACCTCGCTGACCATGACCTCGTCGCGGTGTACGATGGAGCGGCCCATGATGGTGTGCCAGACTCCCGTTCTGGACGAATAACGCCCGGTAAGCAGCGCGGAGCGCGTGGGCGAGCACGTCGGGTCCACGTGAAAGTCCGTCAGGCGCACGCTTTCGGCATGCAGGCGGTCGAGGTTCGGCGTCTGGATGACGGGGTTGCCGTGCGCTCCGATCTCGCCGTAGCCCTGATCGTCGGTCATCACCAGGACGATGTTCGGCGGCCGCTCCGCCGGACGCCCGCCGCAGGCGGCCAGGAACGCCGCGGCAACGGCGGCCGCCGTCAAAGCTCTGTGTCCGGTCATCGCATGTCGCATGATGAGATACGCCTCCAACTTGGCCACGGCACGAAGATAGCACACCCGAACGGTTTCCGCGCCCGCGCGGCGGCGCAGCCCTGCGTTACCCTTGGGGGGCATGAGCGTCGATTCCAGCGGCTCCGCGCAAGGACATTCCGTCTCCGGCCGATCGGCGTTTCTCTCCCTCCTCGAAAGCGAGGGGATCACGCACCTGTTCGGCAATCCCGGCACGACCGAGTTGCCGATCATGCATGCGCTCAAAGACCACCCGAACCTGACCTACGTCCTCGGCTTGCAGGAATCCGTGGTCGTGGCCATGGCCGACGGCTTTTCGCGGGCGAGCGGCAAGCTCGTCGCCTGCAACGTACACGTCGCGCCGGGTCTGGGCAACGCCATGGGCTCGCTTTACAACGCGCGGTTCACCGGCACGCCCATGATTTTGACGGCCGGCCAACAGGAACTCGGCCACGGCCTCACCGAGCCGATGCTCTACGATCCGCTCGTGCCCATCGCCGAGCCGCTGGTCAAATGGGCTGTGGAAGTCCAGCGCCTGGATGATCTGCCGCGCATCGTGCGCCGCGCCGCCAAGGTTGCCGCGGCGCCGCCGACGGGGCCGGTATTTCTTTCGCTTCCGGGAAATATTCTCAACGCCGAGGCCCCGCTCGATCTCGGCGCGCCGACGCGCGTGGACACCCGCGTCCGGCCGTCCGACGAGACGCTCGCGGCCCTGACCGACCGCTTGCTCGCGGCGAAATCCCCGGTCGTCGTCTGCGGCGACGAGGCGGTCAAGTCCGACGCCCTGGCCGAAGCTGCCGAGTTTGCCGAAACTCTGGGCGCCGCAGCCTATCAACAGAGCGTCCCCTACGGCGCGCACTTTCTCTCGGAACATCCCTGCTACATGGGCTCTCTCACCCGCAGGCAGCGCCAGGTCCGCGAAACGCTGGCGGCGTACGATTTGCTGATCGTTCTCGGCGCGGATGCGCTGCGCATGGGCGTCTGGTCGCCGGTCGAGCCGTTGCCCGCGGGCATGCCGGTCGTGCAGGTCGGCCAACTCGACTGGGAAATGGGCAAAAACTACCCCTGCGAGCTTGCCGTGCGCGCGGATGTCAGGGAAACGCTGCGCGCGCTGCTCCCGGCGCTGCGGGAAAAAGGCGGTCGAGCTCTTGCCGAACGCGCGGCGGCGGCGGTCAACCGCCTGAAGGCCGCAAACTGGTCCGCCAAGCGGGCCGCTTTGGCCGCGAGGCTGCGCGCCGAAAAGCAAGCCGCCAAGCCGATCGATCCGGACTTGCTGATGTTGCGGCTCGCCGAGACGCTTCCCGCCGAGGCGATCCTGATCAACGAGGGCCTGACGTCGGCCGTGCGGCTTACCGACCTGTTTCCCTACCGCGACCGCTACGGCTACCACGGACTGGCCAGCGGCGGCATCGGTTGGGGGATGGCCGCCGCCGTCGGCGTCCAACTCGCCCAACCCGACCGCCCGGTCTGCGCTCTGATCGGCGACGGCAGCGCGCTGTACACCATTCAGGCGCTGTGGACCGCGGCCCACCTGAAGCTGCCCGTGACCTACGTGATCCCCAACAACGGCGGCTACCGCATCCTCAAGCAAAGGCTGCTGGCCTTCCACGGGAACGACCGCTTCATTGCCATGAACCTCGACGATCCGGCGATCGACTTCCCCGCGCTGGCCTCTTCGCTGGGAGTCGCCGCGACGAAAGTTGTCGAACCCGAGCGGATCGGCCCGGCGCTGGAAGAGGCATTTGCGAGCGGCGGCCCGAATCTCGTCGAAGTCGTCGTCGACGGCAGCGTGCGATAGCGTCCGCCGCACAGCCTGCGGCGTCAGCGGCCCGGCGGAGGGGCGTACTTCTTGCGCACCAAAAAGATGTAGCTCGCCAAGCCGAGCGCCAGCCAGAACGCCGCCACCTGAATCGGCGCATCGAAGCTGCCCGTGCGCTCCACCAGCCAGCCGGTGATCCAGGGAGAAACCGCGCCCGCGAAATTCGACGCCGTGTTCTGAATGCCCACCACGACGGCGATCCTCCCGCCGGGAATCAGCGTCTGCGTCAAAGCCCAGTAGTTCGCCGTCATCAGCCCCAGTCCGCATAGCGAGAACACGGCGAAGAACAGCATCGCCGACACGGAATCCGTATAAGCCGCGACGGTCTGCGTGGCGGCCAGCACGAAACCGGCGATGGTAAAGCCCTTGCGCACGGCGACCGCGTCGAATCCGCGGCGGATGAGCATATCCGCCGCCCGCCCAGCGGCCACGATGACGACGGCCATGCCGCCGAAAGCGACCGCGCTGTACCAGCCCTGCTCCTTGATCGACATGCCGTGCTGCTGCTTGAAGTAAGTCGGCATCCAGGTCATGCAGTAGTAAACGAAGTACATGTAGCAGAACGTGCCCAGCACCGTGCCCCAGATGACCGGGCTGCGCAAAAGCTCGCCCGTCGGAACCGCCCTTCCCTCGGCGCCGGCCCGAGCGCCGCCGCCAGGCCGAGCGGCCGGGTCATCGCGCTTGACCCGGACCAGAAACGGAACAAGCCAGGGCAGCGCCCCGAGTCCCAGCACGGCGAACATGCCGCGCCAGCCGAACGCTTCCAACAAATAGGCCGCAATCACGAACCCGACCGCCGGGCCGACCTTGGTGCCCGCCATGTAGGCGCCCACCGCCGTTCCCCGCTGCTCCTCCGGGAAGCTCAGCCGGATGTAACGCAACCCCGCCGGAGTCAGAATCGACTGCCCCAGCCCGAGCAGCAGCCGCAGCCCGACCAGCATCGCGAACCCCGACGCCAGCGCCGTCAAGGCGGTGGCCGCGCACCAGACCGCGAACCCCGCCGTGAAGACGAAACGCACGCC
This sequence comes from Bryobacterales bacterium, assembly GCA_965214655.1. Lineage (GTDB taxonomy): Bacteria > Acidobacteriota > Terriglobia > Bryobacterales > UBA6623 > CATQHP01. The sequence goes on from OZ243965.1 coordinate 720,100, forward strand.
CCAACGGTCGGCCGCATAGCCGGCCGGGACTTGCAGGATGAAGTAAATCCAGAAAAACGCGGCGCTTGCCTGTCCCAGTTGGGTCGCGCTCCAGTCGAATTCCTCGGCCATCAACGGCAGCGCGGAGGAAAGATTCACGCGATGCACGTAGCCGATGACCATCGCCAGAAACAGCAGCAGCACGACCCCCCAGGGCCGCTTGCGGTCAATCGTCGTCATCCCCGCCCCGCCTTGCCGGGATCGTGAAACTGCTCGGGCGCGCGGGCGTCTCGCTTGCGCCCGGCAGCGCCGCGGCGGCCGTTCGCAGAAATTCCCTCCGCGAGAAGCCGCTCTCCATATTTGCGACCGGCATACGGCGAACCGTCTACTCCGTGTACTCCGGCAAGCGCAGCAGGGAAAAAGGCCGCTCGCCCGTATGAACCGTCAGGCCCCCGGGATCGAAGAGCGGAATCGCCCACAAGCGGCGCCAGTCCTGCTCGGCGTTGTCCCAGGCAAGATCGAGATTGGAAAGCTCCAGCTCGATCGCATGCCCCGCCGGAATCCGGTAAGCCGCCGCGCTCATCGCAATCCTGACGGCGTGGCCGTCGCTCGCGCTCTTTCGGCCGGTAGTCATCGACGCGCGGGAGATCAGCCGCCGCCGCCCCGATTCGGGGCCTGCATCCCAGAGACGCAAGGCGATCTGCCGCCGCGAGGCCGAGCCGCCAAGCGCAAGCTGCGCCTCGGGGATGCCCAGCAGCATCAACTCCTGCTCCAGTGGGGCCGCCGTATAGCGCAGGGAATCGAGTCGAAATCGGCTCAACGCGCCTTTGGGGCCGCGCAGAGGCCCGCCGGCGGCGTAAAACTCGGCCGGCCCGAACGACGCGGCGCCCCTGTGCCGCAGCGTCTGCCGGGTCAGCGCCCCGGCCGGCGCGGCGGATTGCAGGCCGCTGTTGCGCTTTTCGTGCTCGCGGCGGTCCGCACGGTCTTCGCGGGCCAGCCGGCCGCCTTTCTCGCCCGTTCCCTCCAGATAGTAGTTGGTCATTTGCGTTTCGGGCGGCGGAAACGACGGCAGGCTCAGATGGCGCCACGAGCCCATGACGGCGACCTCGATCGGAGGCTCGTCGTCGATGCCGTTCCTCTCGCCCCGCAGCCAGCGGTCGAACCAACGGTCGGTCCACCGTTGGCGAAAGCGCTGTTCCGCCTGGACGGCTGGCGAGCCGTGGCCGCCCGTACCCAGATAGAGCTTGCGCGGCCCCTTGAGTTGCCGAAAGTCGTCGATGACGTTGTTCGCCGGCCCCCAGCCGTCCTCGAAGGCGAACTGCGCCATCACGGGAACCGCCGCGCCGCGCAGACGCGCACGCAGGTCGCGCGCGGCGGCGGATTTTCGTAACGCCTCGGCGTCGTACGCGACAACCGCCTTGCGGCGCAACTCGATCGTCTCGGCGCTGTATGCCAGCGGAGGGTTCTCCGGGACGATCGCGCGGCTGTGAATGCCGCCGTTGACGATGACCGCACGCGACAACTCGGCCGTGAAGTTTTGCGGAACTGCGGCGGCTACGCCCATCTCGTAGGCGACGGCCATCCAGGAGTGCAGGCCGCCTTGCGACGAGCCGGTAATGCCGATCCGCCGCGGATCGACCGGGTAATTTTCGTGGAGCCAGGCAAGCATCGCCCGCAGATCGTCGGCTTCCCGTTTGCCGACAGGCGTAGAAAAGCCTTCCGAAGGCGCTCCGCCCTCGCGCCGGCCTTGCCCGCGAACCGTGTAGGCCAGCCCGACGTACCCCCGGCCGGCGGCGCGCCGCGCCGCGGCTGCGGGCTTGCTGCCGCCCAGGCCGTGAACGAATACGATCGCCGGCCAACCGGCATCCGCAGCCGCCCCCTCGGGAACGAAGACGGAGGCGTTCAGACGAACGCCGTCGTCCATAGCGACGAATGCATCGCTGCGTTCCACGCCGCCCTGCGCGAACGCCGCAAGGCAGGCCGCAAAGCAGACCGCCGTCCGAAAAAGCGAAACACCCATGACTTGCGCTCGATCCATCGCGAAGCCCGAGGCTCCGCCTGCCCGCAGCGAGTTTATCAGAACCGCCGGCCGCCGGCCGCGTGCTAAACTGCGCACGGCGCAAAGGAAGGACTGAAAGATTTTGAAAGACCGGACCATCTCGCGCCGCGGCTTTCTGGGCCGGGGCGCTTCTTTGCTGGGAACGGCCGCAGTCGCTAGTCCGCCTGCGGCGGCAAAGGGAACGAGCGTCGCGCCCATCGCCTTTGCCCACGTCGCCGTGCGCGCCCGCGATCTCGAAAAGACGCTCGACTGGTACGCCAAAGTCCTGGGCGCCCGCGTATCGCTGCGCACCGGCAGAGGCGCCTTCGCCACCTATGACGAGGAGCACCACCGCATCTCGTTCTTCTCCCGCCCGCGCATGGGCGCTCTGCCGGCCGACCTCGGAGGGTTCGAGCGCATGGCCTTCGGCTACGACTCGCTCGAAGACCTGCTCTACGCCTACCGGCGCCTGCAAGCCAACGGCATCCTTCCCCGCTCCGCCGCCGCATACGGCCCGATTACGGCGCTCTATTACCGCGACCCGAGCGGACTGAACGTCGAACTGTCCGTCTCCGCTCCGATCACGTCCGCAGAACTGGGCGAATACTGCGCCGACGGCTGCGTCATCGACGGCGCCCGCGCCATCGACCCGCAGCGTCTGGCCCGGCGGGATTTCAAGGTCTCCGCGGATGCGCCGGCGCGCAAGCCGTCTGCGCCCGCGCACACCGTGCTGAAGACCGAGCGGTTCGAAGAGATGATCGCTTGGTACCGCAAGGTCTTTCCTGCCCGCATCCAGTTCCGCAACGACCGCGTCTGCTTCCTTTCCTGCACGGCGGAGCGCAAGCTGCTGGCCGTCGTGCGCCAAGCGAAAACGACCGCCCCCGGCCCGACCTACGGCTTCGACCACTACGCCTTCGAGTACGCCTCCATGCGCGACTTGGCCATCAATGTCTACGCCAGGCTCAAAGAGCACGGGATTCTACCGTATTGGACAACCAATCACGGCATGACCACGTCGTTCTACTACGCCGACCCCGACCTCAACCGCATCGAACTGCAAGTGGACAATTTCCGCACGAAGCAGGAGTGCATGGACTACATCGAGGGCCCGGATTTCGCCCGCAACTTCATCGGCATCGACGTCAACCCGGACGACCTCGCGGCGATGGTCGAAGGCGGCGCTTCCTACGAAGAGATGCACCGCCGCATCGAAGGCCCGCGCACGACGCCCGTCCCCTCGCCCTACCGCTGACCGGCCGCGCCCTGCGCGGCGCCGGGCCGGCGCAGCAGCAGGTCGCCGTACCGATCGCGCAGCGCCGACTTCTTGAACTTGCCCACGGAGGTTTTCGGCAACTCGTCCAGGAAGAGGTACTCGTCCGGCAGCCAGAACTTGGCGAACTTCGGCTCCAGGTAGCGCTGCAATTCTTCTTTCGCAAGCATTGCGCCCGTTTTGAGGACAACCGCCGCCAGCGGCCGCTCGTCCCATTTCGGATGGCGGCCCGCGAAGACCGCCGCCTCGAGGACAAGCGGATGCGCCATAAGCGCGTTTTCCAACTCCACGCTGCTGATCCACTCGCCGCCGGACTTGATCACGTCCTTGGAGCGGTCGGTGATGCGGATGCAGCCCTCCGCGTCGATGGATACGATGTCGCCGGTCTTGAACCAGCCGTCGGGCGTGAAGCGGTTTTTCTGCTCTTCGTTGTTGTAGTAGCGTCCGGCGACCCAGGGGCCGCGCACCTCGAGCTCGCCCAGGCTGTTGCCGTCCCAGGCGAGAACCCGCTCCGCGTCGTCCACGTGGCGGATGTCGACCAACGGAACCGCGTAGCCCTGCGTCGCGCGCACCGCGAGCCGCCGTTCGCGGCTCCAGTCCCGCATATGACGCTTGACGCGGGACAGCGTGCCCAGCGGGTTCGTCTCGGTCATGCCCCAGGCCTGCACCACGCGGACGCCGTGGCGCGTCTCGAACCCGTCGATCATCGCCTGGGGCACGGCCGAGCCGCCCACGATCGTCATGCGCAACGCTGCAAGGTCCCACCTGCCGGGATGCGCGTCGAGGGCGGCCAGGATGCCGCCCCAGATCGTCGGCGCCCCAGCGGCGACCGTGAGGCGTTCGGCGGCCATCAAGTCGAGCAGCGGCTCGGGCCGCAGATCGCGCTCGGGGAAAATCAGCGAGGCGCCGGTCATCGCCGCGCAGAAGGGGATGCCCCAGGCGTTGGCGTGAAACATCGGCACGACAACCAGGATGCGGTCGTTCTCGCAAATGCCGAGCGCGTCCGTCATGCACGCCGCCAGCGTGTGCAGCACGGTCGAGCGGTGGCTGTAGACGACGCCCTTGGGACGCCCGGTCGTGCCCGACGTGTAGCACATCGCCGCCCCTTGGCCTTCGTCGATTTGCGGGCCGTCGAAAACATCTGCTTCGGCTTCCAGCAGCGTTTCGTAATCGCGGTATCCCTGCGGAGCGGGCTCGCCGTCGGCAATGACGATGACCTCGCGAATGCCGCCCGCCTCGTCTTTGAATCGGTCGAACAGCGGCAGCAGGCTGCTATCGACGATCAGCACGCTGTCGCCCGCGTGAGCGGCGATGTAGCCCAAATCCGTCGGATGCAGGCGCAGATTCAAAGTGTGCAGGATCCCTCCCGCGGCGGGAACGGCGGCGTACGCTTCGAAGTGCCGGTAATGATTCCAGCAGAGCGTAGCCACGCGGTCGCCGGGCTTGACGCCGAGCCGCACGAGAGCGTTCGCCAGCCGCCGGACGCGGCGGTGATAATCGCCGTACGCATAGCGGTGAACCGATCCGTCGAGCCGCCGCGTGACGATATCGTTGCGTGAAAAAAACTTCCCCGCGCGCTCGAACAGCGCCGTCAGCGTCAACGGATAATCGTGCATCATCGTGCCGGGAATCATGGGTTTTCCTGCCGGGAAATGAGGGAGCGGCTTCGCGCCCGCTGCAGTTCGCGTTTCAGTTTACTGGACCGCGCCGGAGGGCCAAGAACGGGAGGTGCAAAACAATACAATCAATATCCATGACCCCGGAAATGATCTCGATTTTCGCCGTAGCAGCAGCATTGGGGGCGCCGATCCAACACGGACAGCGGGCGACCGGGGCGCGCATGGACAGGCTCGAAGCGGCCATTGGAGAATTGCGCGAGAGAATGGAGCGGCTCGAAGGCTTGTTCAAGGGATTCGCCAAGGCCAAGGAGCCATAACGGCTTGCCGGCCCGCGCAGCGGTCTTGCTATCCACTATCCACCATTCACTATCCACTGTTCGCCGGCCGCGCAAACGGCGCGTCTATTCCACGTCCATAAATTCGATCTCGCGGCCCCGCTGGATCAGCGAGTGCTTTTGAAACTCCGGGCGGGGCTCGGGGAAATCGGAGCGGAAATGGCCGCCCCGGCTTTCCTCGCGGGCCAGCGCGCAGCGGGCGATCAGGCGGATGACCTGGTACAGGTTGTCGGTTTCGAATCCGCTGCGGCTGTTGCGCGCGAGCCTCTTCTCGAATGCGGGGGAGATGCGGTTGAGCTCGTCCAGTCCCGCGCGCAGTCCGTCGCCGGAGCGCCTGATGCCGGCGTGGCGCCAAGCCAGGCGGCGCAGGTCGGAGACCGCGTTCGCCGGCAGCGGGCTGGTCGGAAACCGCGCGCCGAGGCCGACGCGGCGCAGCGGGTCGGCGGCGTGGCGGCGCATCGTCTCGCCCGCCCGCGCCCCGAACACCAGCCCTTCGAGCAACGAGTTGCTGGCCAGCCGGTTCGCTCCGTGCACGCCGGCGCAGGCCGCCTCTCCCGCCGCGTAAAGCCGAGGAACCGTGGTGGCGCCGCCGCTGTCCGTCCTGACCCCGCCCATGGCGTAATGCGCCGCTGGATGCACGGGCGCCGGATGCACTTCAAGATCGACCCCGTAATGCCGGCAAGTCGCGTAGATGCGCGGGAAGCGCTTGGCCACGAAGCCCGGTTCGAGGTGAGTCATATCCAAATACACGGGACCCTTGCGCACGCGGTGGAGCTCGCTGACGATCGCCCGCGAAACCACGTCGCGCGGAGCCAATTCTTCCCGGTCGTGATAGCGCGACAGGAAGCGCTCCATATCGGCGTTGCGCAGCACCGCCCCTTCGCCGCGCAACGCTTCCGACAACAGGAACCGCGGCGCGCCTTCGAGGTAAAGCGCCGTCGGATGGAACTGCACCATCTCGATATCGGAGACGACGGCGCCGGCGCGGTAAGCCATGGCCACCCCGTCGCCCGTGGCCACGTCCGGGTTCGTGGTCTCGCGGTAGACGCGGCCGAGCCCCCCGGTGGCCAACAACACCGCGCGGGCATGGACGGGGACCAGCTCGCGCGACTCCTCGCGCCAGGCTACCGCCCCGCATGCCTCGCCGCGTTCGACGAGCAGATCGACCACGGCCGAGAAGCTCTGCGAGGAAATGTTGGCGATCGAGCGGGCCTTTTTGAACAGCGTGCGCGCAATCTCACGGCCCGTCGAGTCGCCCCCGGCGTGCAGCACCCGATTGACGCTGTGCGCCCCCTCGCGCGTAAACGACAGCTTGCCGCCGTCGGTGTCGAACTCGGCGCCCCAATCGATCAGTCGTTGAATCCGCTCGGGCCCCTCCTCGACGAGCGTGCGCACCGCTTGCGTGTCGCAAAGGCCGGCCCCGGCCTGAAGCGTGTCTTTCTCGTGCAGGCTGACCCGGTCATCGTCGCTCAGCGCCACGGCGATGCCGCCTTGCGCGTACTCCGATGCCGACTCGGTCAGCCGATCCTTGGTCAGGATCAGCACCCGCCCGGCTTCGGCGACCTCGATCGCCGCGCTCAGACCGGCGACGCCCGCCCCGATAATCAGAAAGTCGGTTTCCATGGGCTGCCGGCCAACTCCCATGCTATCCCCTCGGGCGGCGGGCGCCCCGAATCGCTAAAATACCGGGGTTATGCCAGCGAACTACCGGCACGAATTGGTCGGCGTATTCGGACAGCCCGTAGCGGAGAACCCTACCGGCGTGATGCAGGAAGCGGGCTTTGCCGCCGCCGGATTGAACTGGCGCTACCTCAACTTCGAGATTCCGCCCGAGAAACTGGGCGACGCCGTGCAAGCGCTGCGCACGCTCGGCATGAGGGGAATCAACCTCACGATTCCGCACAAGGTGGCGGTGATCGACCACCTTGACGAGCTCTCGCTCGAAGCCCGCGCGATCGGCGCGGTCAACACCGTGCGCATCGAGAACGGCAAGCTCATCGGCGAAAACACCGACGGCAAAGGGTTCGTGCGCGGCATGCGCCTGGACAGCGGGGTCGATCCGACCGGCAAGCGCGTCGTCATGCTCGGCGCAGGAGGCGCGGCCCGCGCGGTGGCGACGGAGTTGATCCTGGCGGGAGTTTCCGACCTGCTGGTGGTCAACCGCTCGATCGGACGCGGCGAAAAAACGGTCAACGACCTCAAAGCGCTTGAGACGAGCGGCCGCAGCCCGATCCGCTTCGAACCCTGGCGAGGAACCTATGTCGCGCCCGATTGGGCCGACTTGTTGGTGAATTGCACGTCGATCGGGCTTTACCCCGACGTCGAGGCGATGCCCGACGTCGATTTGAGCCGAGCCAAGCCCGACATGCTGGTTGTCGACGCCGTGTTCAATCCGCCGCAAACCCGTCTGCTGGCCGCCGCGAAAGAGCGGGGGCTGCCAACTCTCGACGGCCTGTCGATGCTGGTCTGCCAGGGAGTCATCGCCTTCAAGATGTGGACCGGTCGAGACCCGGACGAAACAGCAATGAAACAGGCCCTGCGGCAAGCCCTGGGCGTCTAACGACCCGCCGCGCTAACGCCGTCGTCCGCGGCTCTGCGCAGGGCCGGCCGGCCCCCGGAAAGCCCGGGGACCGCCGCGGCCGCGCTGAAACCAGCGCGGATTGCCCTGCCGGCCGAAATTCCGAGCGGCGAAACCGCGCCCGCCGCGAAAGCCCTGCCTTGCGCGGCCGAAGCCGCGCCGTCCCCGGAAGCGGTCGAAACCGCCGGAGCCGCGCCCGCCCGAGCCGCGCCGGTCGAACCCGCGCGGCGGGCCGCGGCGCCCGCCGCGGTCCGGCTGGGCGGCCAGACCCAGCGCCCGGGCCTGCTGAAGCGCCCTGGCGGACGCCGGATCGCCCTCCATCTCCGCCAGCTTCGACGACTGCTCGTCGGTCAAAACCCCTTGCGCCTTCTCCTGCGCCTCATCCCTTTTGGCCTGGGCTCGCTTGCCGGCGGATTGCATTTCGACCATCAGACGGCCGACGACAGCCGAGTCGGGGCTCTCCTTGCGCATTTCCTCGCGCAACTTGTTTCTGTTCTCGCCCGCCGCCTGGAAAATCTCGCGCGCCTCATCGCGGGCGGCGCGGCGGATGTCGTCGATCGCGGAGCGCTGCTCCTCGCTGAGGCCGATCGCTTCCTGCAGCGTTTGCTGCCGCTCTCCGCGCTCTCCGCGCCGGCGGTCGTCCCGCGGGCCGCGCTGGGCGAGCAGCGTACTCGAGGCGAGAATGCCGACCGCCGTAAAAACAATCCATTTGCGCATGATTCAATTCCTCCTTTGAGCCTTCGATCTGCCGGCTTTCGAGGGCTGCCGGCCGCCCTTCATAAGAAGTGACGCAGGTTGCTCGCAAGGGGTTAGGAAATGCCGCGTAAAGGATCGGTAAGAAGGTTGCAAATCGGTTGTAAAGGCCCCGCTTCTCAACCGTCCCGCCTGAAAACCCGGCTCTGCGATACTGAACCGTGCGCATGGCAAACATCACCCGAAGACGTTTCGTGCAATCCGCAGCGCCGGCGGCAGCCGCGCCGGCGATGGTCCCCGGACGCGCCGCCGACGCGCCGCCCAACATCCTGTTCGTGACCGTCGATCAGATGCGCGGCGACTGCATGGCGGCGCTGGGGCATCCGAACGTGCGGACGCCGCACCTCGACCGCATGGCGCGCGAGGGCGTGCTGTGCGCCAACGGGTTCGCCGCCAATCCGGTTTGCGTCCCGACGCGGAAGTCCTGCTTTTCGGGACTGCACCCGCACGAGCACGGCTCGCTGACCAACAACGACGGAGAAAAGCTCGATTTCGAGGGGACGCTGCTCGACTATTTCGCCCGGCGCGGCTACCGCACCGGCTGGGTCGGCAAGAACCACACCTATGCCAACGGCGCGCTGGGCAAACTGGACAAGGCCGACATCCGCAGCCGCGAGCCGTTTCGGGCTTACAACGGCTACGTGCCGCCCCACTGGCACAGCGATGTCTACTGGCCGGAGGAAGACTGCTTTCCGCACGTCAATACGGAGTCCGCCATTGCCTTTCTGGAGCAAGGCGCCGGCAAGGATCCGTTTTTTCTGCACGTCAGCTATTTCGACCCGCACCCTCCGTATATGGCCCCGGCGCGGTACACCTCGCGTTACGCGTCGGCCGACATGGCGCTGCCGGATGCGACGGCCCCGATCGCCTTGAGCGCGAGACTCGACCGCTTCTCCCGCGCGATGGGCTTCGACCGCCTGGACCGCGAAGACCTGACCGAAACGATGCGCTACTACTACGCACAGATCGAGTGGGGAGTCGATCGGCCCCTGGGGCGCCTGCTGCGCGCCCTCGAAGCGAACGGCATGGACGAAAGCACGGTCGTCGTCCTGACCGCCGACCACGGCGATTTCATGGGCGACTACGGCATGGTGCGCAAGGGCATGTTTCTATACGATTCGCTGTTGCGCGTGCCGATGATCTGGCGGGCGCCGGGCCGCATCGCGCAGGGGCTGCGCCCGGCATCGCTAACGCAGTCCGTCGATCTCTTCCCGACATTGGCGGAGTTGACCGGCGGCGACGTTCCCGAGGGCCTGTCGGGGCGCAGCATCGCGGCGCATTTGCGCGGCGATGCCGCAGACGGCCCCGAGCGCGCGATCTTCACCTCGGCAGCCTACGGCGATTTGGCCGCAGGAGTCCTTCCCGCGGACATGGCGCCCGACGACATCGCCGCAAAGCCGCGGCACACGCGCGTGCTCGGGCCGACGATGCGGCCCATGCACCGCACCAAGATGGCGCGCACCCGGGAATGGAAATTGATCCTCAACGAGACCGAAGCGCCGGAACTGTACCGCATCGGGGGAAAACCCCGCGAGCGGGCCAACGTCGCCGCCGCGAGCGAGAGCGCCGCAGTGCGCAAACGGCTCGAAAGCCGGCTCGAGAAGTGGTGGCGGTGGTAACCGCCGAGGACCGCAGCCCGCTCAGGAACGGACGTTCGCTCCGGCGAGAGGCCGAATGCCTTGGCGGCCGCAGACGGCGACGCCGGTGTCGCGCAAAGCGTTCAGCAGATTGAAGAACAGCGTGTAAACCACCTGTTCGCTAACGTTCTGCTTGCCGGGCAGCCGGAACCCGGCCGGCAATTCAGTGGAAAGCGAGATGAGCACGCAATCGCGGGCCGGCTTGCCGCCGTCGTAATAATTCGCCAACAAAAGAGGCGTTTGCAGCACGACGCCGGAATTCGCATCGACGTAGAATTGGCAGCGCGAGAACCACCCCAGATTGGCAGGATCGAGCGCGTCGAAGAGCAGCAACGGTTCGCTGGAGTCCTGCATGCGCACCTCCAGCACGACGCGGCGCTCTTGCTGCGCGATCTTGCAGGTAAAGCCGGCTTGCTGGACGATTTGCCGCAGGATCTGCCGGTCGGGCTCCAGCACAATCAGTTGCTGTTCTCCTGCTTGAAGAAAACGCATGGCTACCTTGCATGGTATTACGCGGCGGAAAGATGGGAGACGAGGGCATCGACGAGGCCGTCCGCAGTGTAGGGGGAAGCCTCGACCGAGACAGTGAGTCCGAGGTCGCGCGCGGCGCGGGAGGTGATCGGCCCGATCGACGCGATGCGGCTCTCCCGCAGGCGGTCGAGGGGCACGATCTCGGTCAAATTGGTCACCGTGGAGGGGCTCGTAATCGTGACCCAGTCGGGGGCCTTCGCGCCGCCCCAGGCGCGTTCGGCGGCCCGCCGCGATGCTTCGGGAAGAACCGAGCGGTAGACCGGAACGACATCGACGGCCGCGCCGAAGCTGCGCAGCGCCTCGGGCAGGAATTCTCGGGCCGTCTCCGCGCGGGGAAGCAGGACGCGCTTGCCTTCGAGGCGGCAACCGCGGAAAGCGTCGGCGACGGACTCGGCAACGAATTCGTCGGGCAGCAGATCGACCTTGAGATGAAGCTCGGCGAGCGCCTCTGCCGTAGCCGGGCCGATCGCGCAAAGCCTGGCCCGAACCGAGCGCAGATCGCGGGAACTCGCATCGAGGCGCTCGATGAAGCAGCGCACGCCGTTTGCGCTCGTGAACGCCAGCCAGTCGTAGGAGTCGAGCTTCTCCACGGCCCGATCCACCGGGTCGAAACTGCCGGGAGGCTCGAAGGCGATCGCCGGAATCTCGATCGCATGAGCGCCCAATTCGCGCAGCTTGCCGGCAAGCGCGCCGGCCTGCGCAGCGGCGCGCGTGACGACGACCGCCTGCCCGAAGAGCGGGAGACTTTCGAACCAGTTCACGTTCTGCCGCAGTCCGACGACCTCGCCGACGATCACCAGCGCGGGAGGCTTCAGCATGCGCCGGGCAACCTTTTCGGGCAGGTCTCCGAGCGTGCCTGCAACCGTCTCCTGGTCGCCGCGCGTGCCCCAACGGACAGCCGCCGCCGGCGTTTCGGCGGCCCGGCCGGCCTCCCGCAGCCGGGAGGAAATATCGGCGATGGCGGTCAGCCCCATGAAAACGACCAGGGTCTGCCGGGAGGCCAGAGAGGCCCAATCGAGGGCGTCGACGCAGTGGCCCGTGACGAAGGTCACCGCCTGAGTGTGGTCACGGTGGGTGAGGGGAATGCCCGCGTATGCGGCAACCCCGACCGCCGACGTCACGCCCGGAACGACGTCGAAGGGGATTCCGGCGGCGGCCAGCGCCAGGGCCTCCTCGCCGCCCCTGCCGAAAATATAAGGATCGCCGCCTTTCAAGCGCACGACATTGCGGCCCTTCCGCGCCTCGACGATCAAAAGTTCGTTGATTTGTTCCTGGGAATGCGCCCGCTCGGCGCGCTTCTTGCCGACATAGACGCGTTGCGCCCCGCTCGACGCGTAGCCCAATACCGCCGGGGCGGCCAGATTGTCGTAGAAAATGACGTCGGCGCGTTCCAGAAGCGCGCGGCCGCGCAGGGTCAGCAACTGCGGGTCGCCGGGGCCCGAGCCGACCAGGGAAACCTTGCCGATCTTGGATGCGGGCGGCAAACGATTAGGTTAGCGCGGGCGTATGCGTTCGGCCCATGCGGTCATTCCCCGGGCGGACCCAGGCGGACGTTCAGCGTCGCGCGGTACTGCGCCGTGATCTCGCGCAGGCGGGTTTGCGCGGCGCTGTAAACCACCGCAGTGCCCCGGGTCACCATCAGCCGCGTGGCGCGGGCGGTCGCGAAGTGCGCTTCGATCGGCCGGTAGCCCGGCAATTGGGCAATGGTGTTTCCGTCGGGCGTGAGATAGACGTCGTAGATTCCCGCGAGCCTGAAGATATTGTGATAAATGGAGCCGTAAAACGCGGACTGATCGACGTCCGTGAGCAGAATCGTCTTGTTGGGATGCAAGCGGCTGACGTGGGCGACGCCGCTGAGCAGATCGCGGGCCGACGCCCCGGAACGATAGTTGTTTGCCGCGACGGTTCGGCCGAGCTCGAGGGATTGCCAAACGATTACGCTGCACGAGAACAGCGCCGCGGCGGTCACAAGCTGACGCAAGCCCTTTCTCCAATCGAGCGATCCTGCGAGAAACACGGCCATGCCGGCAGCCGGGATCGCCAGATAGTAGTGCGCTTGGCGCCCCTCGAAGACGAGATACGGCGCGAGCGTAATGAGGAACCAGCAAAGCCCGAATTGCGCGGCGCGGTTGCGCGCCCACAACTGGAGCGCCGCAAGAGCGGTCAAGGCAAGTCCGCAGGGCAGCAGGTAAGGCGCGCCTTGCGCGGGGGCGATCGCTTCCCGCGCATACCAGGCCAGGTTTGTCAAGATCGTCTCCGTATGGAACGAGAGGGCATAGATCGACCCGCTCATTCCGCTGGATCCGGCGATCTGCAACCACCCGAACAATGCGGAAACCGACAGCAACGGAAGCGCCCAAAGCGCGCGTTTCCGCCGCTGGACGAGCCCCAAAGCCAGACACAGCGCCGGATAGACAGCCGCCGTTTCCAGCGAGCCCAATCCACCCAGGAATGCCGCAAGCTGCGCCCAATACCAACCCCGGCCGCCCCCCGAGGCAAAGCGCGAGAACATCAGCAGTCCGCCCAGCAGGAAAAACGCGCACAAGATCTGGTTGAAGGCCGACGACCAGGTGAGCGGGTAGGCCAAGCCGTGATGGACCGTCCACAGAGAAGCGGCAAGGACTCCGAGGCCGAGCTTTCCGGTAAGTTGCCGCGCCAGCAGCGCCGAGAGCGTCAAGTTGGCCAAATGCGTTGCGAACGCGGCGGCGCGGAAGGGAAACGCATCGAAGCCGAACCAGCGGTGAAACAGGTAGAAGAACAGCCGTTCCGAGAGCGGGCGGAAAGTTCCCTGAGCCCGCGGCTCCAACATGCCGGGCCAGAACTCCTCAGGGGGAAGGCGTACCAGGAAAAGCAGAGAAAAATCGTCGGCATGGAACCAGCACCACAGGCCGATCCAATAAACGCCCAAGCAGACCGCCGGAGCGATCGACCATGCCAAAAAGCGCGGAAAGGTTCTTTTCCCGTCCGGCTGGTTGTCGGGCGCGCCGCTCACTTCAATGCGATGGAGGTCACGATGACGCCCAACTCGCGCAGGTCGATCTCGCCGGCGGGAACGGCGTTTTCAATCTCGAATTCGACCCGCGCCGGCTCATCGCCCAGAACGTCCGCCGAGACTTCCTTGGAATACACGAATTCGCCTTGGCCTGCGAAGCTCTCCGGGGCCAGTTCGCTGCCGTTGACCCTGGCCAGAATTTTCGCCCCGCCGAAGCGTTGGGCGATCACTTCCGGAACGGTGAAGCGCATTTCGAGAAACGACGAGCCGGCATGATTTCCGGGAGGCTGCAAGGCGACCGCAAAGCGCTGCGCGGTCCAGCGCCAAGCTCCGTTTTCCAGCCCGTGGAAACCGTCGATCAACTGCTCCTCGGCCTTGGGGTCGGCGACGTTGACCGAGGAGAGCAAGACTGTCTCGGCGCCGCCCGCTTCTTCCCGAATGGGCGTCAGGTCGGGCGCATTGACGGGGCAAGCCCACAAGACAAGCAGGGCCGCGAGCAACAGGACGGCGTTGCGCATGTGACCACTATCGTATCGAAACGGTCCGACCGGCTGAGGCTACCGCGCCGGCCGATTGCCGCCGAGGAACTCGCGCACGGCGGCGGCAACGGTCTCGCTCTCGCACTGGAAAGCCAGATGGCCGCAGTCGCTTTCGATGACAAGCTTCTGCGCTCCCAGCAATTCGGCAGCCTCGAGCGCCGGCCCGGGAGTCACCATCTGGTCGCTTGCGGCTACGATGACGAGCGTATCGGCCTGCGCCGCCCGCATCGCTCTTTCCAGCGAGCCGCCGAAGGCGCGGGTAACGTCGTGGCCGATCATCGCGCGCAGTTGCGCGGCCCAGTCCAGAGCATCGAGGCCGCCGACCCTGGCGGCTTGCTGCCGGGCGAGGTAGCCGTCGAGCGCGTCCCGCGGCGTCAAGCGGTTGAATCCCCGGGGCGTGCGCAGCGCCAACTCATGGATGCCGGCAACGACGCGCATCGCCGCGCGGCGCGCCTGTGCCGGGTCGGCGTAGTCGGCGAACGCCTGCTCGATAGCCAGAAGCTGCGTGCGCCAGAGCAGCCGATCGTATGCCCCCAGACGCGGCGAGCCGACGATCGGCACCGCAAGCCGCACGGCTTCGGGGTATGCCGTGATCCACTCGAAGGCCTGCATGCCGCCCATCGAGATTCCCACCACGGCGTGCAGGCGCTCGATGCCGAATTCCAGGCGCAGAAGGCGCCGCTGCGAGCGCACCATATCGGCCACGGAGATCGCCGGAAAAGCGCGGCCGCCTTGCGCGCGGCTGTTCGAAGGCGACGACGAAACGGCATTGCCGAGCGCGTCGACGGCAATGACGAAGAATTGCGCGCTGTCGACCATCCCTTGGGGCGAGATGAATGCCTCGAGGTCTTGCGACTGCCCCGAGAACCAGGTCGGGAAGAGAACCGCGTTCGAGCGGTCGGCGTTGAGCGCGCCGAAGGTGCGGTAACCGACGATGCAGTCTTCGATGACGCGGCCGCCCGCGAGTTCGAAATCGCCGAGCTTGGCGAACTGCAACTCTCCGTCGGCGCGCAGCGCGCCCGCAACGACGCACAAGAGGGCAAGCGTTCGCCCGAAACGGATCATTCGAGGGGCACCTCGTGATACTCGAGAGCCCATTCGCGCATGAAGCGCACCCGCGAAGGATCGACGCGGTAGAGCATGAATTGCGGGTTGTCGATCGAGCCCAGGAAGCTGCGCAGCAGCGGGTTCGCGTCCCAGAGAGCTTGCCTCACGGCGGCCTCCTCCACGGGATGGACAACGCCGGTGATGCGCACCTGATCGTGGCCTTGGTCCAGGTAGCAAAGCTCGACGCGCCGGTTCGAGGCCAACTCCGCGGTCTTGTTCGAGCTGCGCAAAGAGGCGAAATAGACGTGGAACCCTTCGGTGCGCAGGGGGGAGATCGGCCGCAGTCTGGGTTGGCCGCCGTCCGCGCTGGCCAACATCGGGAAAGGCGCGCGGGCCATCGCCGCTTGCGCCAAATCGACCAACCCGGCGGGATCGACGGGCTGCGGGCGGGGCCTCATCTCCATCCAGTGTAGCGGCCAGCGCAGCGGCAGCCGCTGCGCTTCTTATAATGGGAGCTTCCGGTTCGCATGGGGCTTCTGGGAATCGCCGCCGTTCTGGCCGCGGCCTACGGTTTGTCGTCGAACCGCAAGGCCGTGCGGCCCCGCCTGATTCTGTGGGGCCTCGGCTTGCAATCGGCGCTCGCCGTGCTCGTGCTCAAGACGCCGTTCGGCCGGATTTTCGAAGTCGTCGGCGAGGGGTTCAACAACCTCATGAAATTCGGCGAGGAGGGCAGCGGGTTCGTCTTCGGCGAATTCGGCAAATCCGAGAACGGCGTGATTCTGGCCTTCCAGATTCTGCCTCTGATCGTTTTCGTATCGGCGCTTTTCGCCGTGCTCTATCACCTCGGCGTCATGCAATGGGTCGTGAAAGGCATCGCCATGGCGATGCAGCGGGGAATGCAGGCCAGCGGCGCCGAATCGCTGAACGTCGCGGCCAACGTGTTTCTGGGGCAGTCCGAAGCGCCGCTGACGATTCGGCCTTATCTCCAGAACCTCACGCGCTCGGAGTTGATGACCGTGATGACCGGGGGCATGGGCACGATCTCCGGCGCCTTGCTCGTCGCTTACGTGCAAGTGGGCGGCGTTCCCGCCGAACATCTGCTGACGGCGGTGGTCATGACTGCGCCGGCGTGCATCATGCTCGCCAAGATGATCGAGCCGGAAAGCGGCCGCCCCGAAACGATGGGCGGCATCCCCAAGCAGACGACGGCGAGAGACCGCAACTTGATCGACGCCGCGGCCCGCGGCTCGTCGGAGGGACTGATGCTCGCGCTCCACGTGGGCGCCGTGCTGGTCGCCTTCGTGGGGCTCGTCGCGGTGCTGAACGGCATCCTGGGCGGCATCCAGGGCTGGACGGGATGGGCTTGGTTCCCGGCCAGGATTCAAGACGTGTTGGGGCCGCTCTTCACGCCCGTCGCCTGGCTGCTGGGCGTGCCCTGGACGGATGCCGCGGCCGTCGGCGATCTGCTCGGCACGCGCATGGCGCTCAACGAGTTCATCGGCTACGCGGCGCTGCGCGAGATGAAGGCCGCGCTCGACGCCAAATCGTTCCTGATCGCCGGCTACGCCCTGTGCGGCTTCGCCAATTTCGGCTCGATCGGGGTTCAGGTCGGCGGCATCGGCTCGTTGATCCCCGACCGCCGCGGGGAGTTGGCATTGCTCGGATTTCGCGCGATGATAGCAGGTACGTTGACCAACTTTCTCACCGCCGCGATTGCCGGCCTGTTGGTCGCAACGCCGCTGTAAAACCAGAGGAACCGCCATGCTCGACACTCCGACGCTGCTCAAGATGCTGGCCTCGTTCGCGCTCGGGTCGATCCCCTTCGCGGTGATCGCCATGTGGGGGTCGGGCACGAGCATCCGCAACGTCGGCTCCGGGAATCCCGGCTTCAACAACGTCCTGCGCTTCTCCAAGCCGCGCGCGGCGATCACCCTTATCGGCGACATGGCCAAAGGCTTCGTCCCGGTCATGTTGTTCTACGCCGACGGCGACCCGATCAACAGCGGCTGGCTCTACGGGCTGTGCGCGGTCTTCGGACACTGCTACTCGCCGCTGCTGAAGTTCAACGGGGGCAAAGGCGTCGCCGCTTCGGGCGGAGTGATGCTGCGGCTTTATCCGTTGTGGGCCTTGACGGCGCTGGCCTTTTTCGTGGTCTTCCGCTCGCTGGGAAGCCGCAGGCAATGTCGCCAGAGAGGCGCGCTGGCTTCGCTGGCGACCTGGGCGTTCTTCACCGCCGCGCTGTTCGCGCAGTTCGGCCCGGCCCACGGGCGTTACGCCTTGCTGATGACGGTATTCCTGATCTGGCGCCACAAATCGAACCTCGCCGATCTGCTGGGCGGCTGAAGGCGCGCCCGAGGGAAATCTGGTATCCTACCCGTTCGATGGCGCGCGCGAGGAACTACTGGCTGGTGAAATCCGAGCCGTTCAAGTACTCGTGGGACCAGTTCGTGCGAGACGGGTGGACTTACTGGGACGGCGTCCGCAACTACCAGGCGCGCAACAATCTGCGGCAAATGCAGAAGGGCGACCGGGCGTTTTTCTATCACTCGAACGAGGGCTTGGAAATCGTCGGCGTCGCCGAGGTGATCCGCGAGCATTACCAAGACCCGACGACGGATGACGAGCGTTGGTGCGTCGTCGACCTCAAGCCCGTGCAGCCTCTCGAAAAGCCGGTCTCCTTGAAGCAGATCAAACAAGACCCGCGGCTGCGGCAGATGAATTTGATCCGCCAGATGCGCCTTTCGGTATCGGCGGTAACCGAGGACGAATACCACGTCATCCTTGCCTTGGGCGGGCAAGGGTAGTCAGCCGATGCGGGCGCGGAACGCTTCGTAAGCCCCGGGCGAGCGCTGCTCCCACCAGGCGATGAAATCCTTGGCGACGGCTTCCAGATTGCCGTACTGAGCAGGGTCTCGGAACGCCTCGCGCATCTCCGCGAGCACGGGCTCGAGGCGCACCCAGACAACCAGCAACTCCCGTCCGCTCTCGAAGAACAGCTCTTTCTGCAGCACTCCCGAAGTGATGAACGAGGCGACCATTTCCCAATAGGTCGTAACTTGGCGGAAGCTCGCGTTTTTCTTGGATCCCCGCGGGCAGAGGGAATGGAACTGCTTGAGGCTCGCGGCGCGGTAAGACGAGGCGAACCAGGCGCGCGCTTCCCGCATGCGCGGCTCGCGGCGCAACTCGTAAAGGCGCAAGATCAGAGTGACGTCGTCATAGGTTGCGCAGGGCCGCATGTTGCGCAGGATAACACCGGCAGCGTTCAGAAGATGAGCTTGATGCCGAGCTGAACTTCGCGGCCGTCGCGGGCGGCGAGCACGCGCCCGAAACCCGGCGTGGCGAAGAAGATGTTGGGGTTCAGGAAATTCGGCGTATTGAGCAGATTGAAGAACTCGGCGCGGAACTGCAGCTTGGCGCTCTCGCCGAGGCGCGTATCCTTGAGCAGCGAAAAATCGACGTTGGCCAGACCCGGACCGGCGATGATGTTGCGCCCGGCGTTGCCGAACGAGCCGTAGGGAGGCAGAGCGAACGCCCCGGCGTCGAACCACTGCTGCGGATCGGGGTCGGCCAGATTGGGATCGCCGACGGCGTGCGGCCGGTCGCCCGCGCCGAAACCGAAAAGCGACCGGCCGGTGTTGGAATTGTCGAACTCGCCCGGCAGATACGCGGTATAGGGCTGGCCGGATTGCATCGACACGATGCCGTTGATCTGCCAGTCGTTGACGAGCTTCGCCGCGGCCCCGGCCACGCCCGACAGCCAGCGTTTGCCGGCACCGAACGGCAGCCGGTAGGCGAAGCTGCCGACAAAACGATGGGGCGTATCGAAGCTCGAACGGCCGCGCTCGGCGGCGGCGTTGTTGCTGTCCTGCGGAAAGTTGGCGTCCCCGGAAGAGGCGAAGAAGTTCGAGGCGTTGTCGATCGACTTCGACCAGGTGTAAGCGAACAGGCCGGTCAGCCCGCTGCGGAAACGGCAGCGGAACTGTGCCTGCAAGCTGTGGTAAGTCGAGTCGAACGCCGAGGCGATCAGGTTGATATCGGAAAACTGCGGCAGCGGACGCAGGTTCGGCTGCGCCGGGCTGGGCGCGGGCTGGTTGATGTCGCGCGCTCCGAGCAGCTTGGTTCCGCGCGAGCCGCTGTAGCCCGCGGTCAACACGGTTTCCGGCAAAATCTCGGTCTGGACCGTGAAGTTCCATTGCTGGGCGTAGCTGGTGCGCAAATTCGGGTCATAGGTGGACAAGCTCGGCGGCAGCGGCGCGGCCTGCCCCTCGGGCCAGGGGTTGTCGATCGTCAGCGGCGCTTGCTGCGAGGGGAAAAACAGCAGCGAGTTGAAAAACGGCGGATTGAAATAGACGCCCTGCCCGGCGGCAAGATCGGAGAAGTTGTAATACAGGCCCCAGCCGCTGCGGATCACGAACTTCTCGGCCCCGCCGGGACGCCAGGCGAGGCCGACCCGCGGCGCGAAGTTGTTCCTGTCCGGCGCGTACCCGCTGCGCGAGATCCCGTTCGCGCCGAGCCGCGCAATCGAAAAAGTCACCGGGTCGTATACCGACGCCGCGTCGTTGGCGTCGAAGGCCGGGCGGTTGTATTCGTAACGCAGCCCCAGCGACAGCGTCAGCGCGCGGGAGAGCCGCCAGGAGTCCCCGGCGAAAAGGTTCAGCGCCCCCGTGCGCGCCGCTTGCACCGTATCGCTGCGCGCCGCCAGCGTAAACGTGGGCAGTCCGAGCAACAGGTCGGCCGGCGCATTCCGGGTGAACGCCCGGTCGGTGAAGCTCATCTCGCCGCGCGAGAGCACGTCGCGGAAGGCGTCTTGCGCGATCCAGCGGGCCTCGAAACCGACGTGGGCGAGATGGCGGCCTTGGGAATAGCTCAGGGTGTCGGCGACCTGATACGCGGACACGCTGCTTTCCTGCGGGTTATTGCGCTCGCCGCCCAAAGGCGAAAATCCGGTGACCTGGATGAGACTCAGGCCCAGATCGCGCTCGCGGGTGGCGAAGTCGGGCAGCCCGACCTGGCGGTTGATGCTGATTCCGCGGTTCTGGTGCAGCGTGCGGTTGCCGATGCGGTTGAAGCCGAAGCGGATCTCGTTCACCCGGTTCGAGCCGAATGCATGGGTTTCCGAGAGCATCAGATTCTGACCGCGCTCGAAGACGTCGTTGCCGTAGCCGGGCACGGCGGCGAACTGCTGCGCCGCGTAGGGCTCGAAACGAACGCGGTCGGAAAAGCTGTAGCGCCCCGCCAATTGGCCGCGGGCGCCCAACTGTCGATCCAGGCGGACGTCGAACTTGTTCGTGCCGTCGTCTCCCAGCGGAGCGGCAACGAAGTTTTGCCCCGGGGCGCTGCGGTTCGGAACCGGATACAGGCCCGCGACCGCCTGCCCGACCGGATGCAGGAAAGGCAATTTGCCGTTGGGAAACGGCTGCCCGCTAAAAAAGTCGATCGGCGCCGGGACGAGGCTGTTGGAGAAATCTCCCGCGCGCTCGGCCGGCGTGAGCACGTTGGTTGTCCGCGTGACGGCGCGGTCTTCGCGCAAGCCTTCGTAATCGACGAAGAAAAACGTGGAATCGCGGGCGATCGGCCCGCCCAGCGAGAAACCGAACTGATTGCGCCGCAGCGCCGGCGCGGGATCGTCCGGACGGCTGAAAAAATTGCGCGCGTCCAATCGGTCGTTGCGGATGAACTCATAGACCGTGCCGTGCAGGGCGTTCGTTCCCTGCTTGATGCCGACGGCGATCTGGCCGCCGCTGTTGCGCCCCAACCCGGCCTCGGAATTCGAGGTCTGAATGCGAAATTCGCGCACCGCATCGACGGGCGGCGTGAAGCTGAAGCTGTTGAGGATCGGGTCGATGACGTAAACGCCGTCGTAGAGAAAGGCATTCGTCGACTCCCGCGCCCCGTTCGCTTGAAAAGCGAAACGGCCGCGCTCCGTGCCCGGCGAGCCGACCGCGGCGGGAACCGTTCCGGGAACCAGCAGCGCAAGCTGCAGGAAATTCCGGCCGTTGAGCGGCAGATTGACGATGTAGTTGTTGGGAATGACGTTGCCGACTGCGGCGGACTCCGCGTCGAGCGGCGGCGCCGCCGCGTGGATTGTGATCTCCTCGTTCCGGCTGCCGAGCTCCAGCGCGAGATCCAGGCGAAGCCGCGCGCCGATTTCCAGCGCAACGCCGTCGCGAACGGCGCGCTTGAAACCATCGGCATCGACCCCGACCGAGTAGGTTCCCGGCGTCAGGGCGGCAAACGCGAACAGTCCGCCGGCGCCCGTCTCCGTCTCGCGCGCCGCGCCGGTTTCCACGTGGACGGCGGTTACCGCCGCGCCGCCGACAGGACGGCCGTCGGGGTCGGCGACCGTCCCCAGAAGCTGCGTGTCGAGTTGTTGGCCGAACGCCTGCCCGCCGAAAAGCAGGGCCGGAAGTATGAGAGCGGCGGCGCGCATGACAAGCTCCAAAATACCAAAGGCACGCCTGCGCGCGTTGCGGTTACCGCCGCAATCCTGCTATTCGCTATTTACTACTCGCTGTCCGCCGGCCGCGCAAGCGGCCCGATCTTGAGCAGCGCTGCGCCGGTGACAGCGAACGCCGTGATCGTGTAAACGAAGGCGTGCAGCTTCCAGTCCCAGGCCATCCTCCACCAGACGGCGTCGCCGAAATGGATGAAGAACCCCGCCACGACACCGAGCAGCGTACAGAACCCGACGCCTTGCGCGTACGAGCCGAGGGCGGGCGCGGCCTTGTCCAGCGCCAGCGCCAGCAGGAAGGCGAAGGCCATGCCGTGAACAAGCCCGAGCCCCATGACGCCGGGGTCCATCATGTCCGCGCCCTCGCGGGTGAAGAAGATGAAGGCGACCGGGCCGGCCTTGTGCAGCCGCGCCGCCTCGTCGTCGTCCAGGTGCGGGCCGGGCACGTAATACGTGCCGGACTCGGGCAAGAACCGTTTCAGGGATTCGCCCAGAGCGGCGTCGTCGGTGGGCTGCCCCCAAGCGGCGTAAGGCAGCGGGTTCAGCCCCCAATAGAGAAATCCCCAGATGAAAAGCGCGAGCCCGGCAACCACGGACCCGACGATCGTTCGCTTCATGGCGCTCCTCCCAATGTCCCGCCGCATCCGGCCGGACGGCAATCATTTTAACGAATGTCAAGCGCCGGCGTCATTTTTGTAGTTGAAATCGCCCATTCCTCCAGGTTTGTCTCTCTTGGACAGGACTGCGTTGTGAGAAGATAAGGCGTATGCAAGTCCAATACGGTCGGTTTCAGAGTCCGCTCGGCCCGATTCATCTGTTGGCCGGCCCCGAGGGGTTGGTTGCGGCGTTTTTCGATGCGCAGGCCGCCGACATGGAGCGGCGGTTTCCCCAGGCAACGCGCCGGCCGGGAAACGGCAACCCCTGGCTGCGCCGGGCGGAGGAGTTTCTGGCCCGCTATTTCGAGGGGGGCTCCGCGCTTCCCGAAATTGCGCTGGCGCCAAGCGGAACGCCCTTTCAGCAGCGGGTTTGGCGCTTGCTGGAGGCCATCCCCAGCGGAGAGACGCGCACTTACGGCGACATGGCCGCGGCGCTCGGCCGCTCCGGGGCCGGCCGCGCCGTGGGCGCGGCGGTCGGCCGCAACCCCCTTTCGATATTCCTGCCCTGCCACCGCGTCGTCGGCGCGGCGGGCAAGCTGAGCGGATACGCGGGCGGTCTCGAGCGCAAGCGCTTCCTGCTGGAGCACGAACGGGCGGCGGGGGCCAATTCGCCGGTTTCTGCCGGGATTCCGCTAGAATAAGGCGTGCTTCGCGCGGCGGTTGCGGCGTTGGCGGCGGCGGTTCTTTCGCCGGCCCAGCAGTTCTTTCCGCTCGATGCCGTCGAAGCCGGCATGAGGGCGACCGGGCGCACAGTCTTCGCCGGGACCGCAATCGAAGAATTCGACGTCGAGATTCTCGGCGTGCTGGAAAACGTCGGCCCGCAACAGTCGCTGATCGTCGGGCGGCTCGCCGGCGGCCCCCTGGAAAAGACCGGCGTGCCGGCGGGGATGAGCGGCAGCCCGGTATACATTGACGGCAAGCTCGCGGGCGCGGTGGCCTTCACCTTCCCCTTCGCCACGGAGCCGGTCGCCGGCATCCGGCCGATCGCGCAAATGGTCGCCGGCTTCGAAGGGCCGCAGCGCAGCGCGCGAGCCGCGCCGCCGGACACGCTCGCGGAGTTGCGCCAGGCGGTCGGACTCCAGCGGCCGGCCGCCGGCCGCGGCGCCGCTGAAACGGGCTTCCTGCCGATCGCCACGCCGGTGTCGCTGGCCGGCTTCAGCGCGCGCACCGCCGAAGTTTTCGGCCGTCAACTGCGCGACCTGGGGCTGCGGCCCGTCCAGGGCGCGGGCGGCGGGCTGCGCGCCGACCCCGGCGGGCCGCTCGAGCCGGGAGCGATGATCGCCGTGGGACTCATCCGCGGCGACCTGCAGGTCAACGCCTCGGGGACAGTGACGCATGTCGACGGCGCCCGCGTGTTCGCCTTCGGGCACCGCTTCCTGTCGAGCGGCGGCGCCGAGTTGCCGATGATGCGCGCCTCGGTTCTCGCCCTGGTCCCGAACCTCAACAATTCGTTCAAGATCACGGGCGCGGGCGGCCCGGTCGGCAAGATTTTTCTCGACCGCGAGACGGGCATCGCCGGCGAGCTGGGCGCCGCGCCGGACCTCGTTCCCTGCACGATCCGCTTGCGCTCCGCGGACGGCGCAACCCACGCCTACGACCTGGAGCTGGCGCGCGACGCGCAGCTTACGCCCTTTCTCTTGCAGCTCGCGGTATTCTCGGCGATCGACGCGACGGAGAGAGCGCTGGGGCCGCTGACCGTCAAGGTCAAGGGAACCGTCCGCTTCGCGGGCGGCGAACCCGACCTGGTTCTCGACGATATTTACGCGGGCGCCGCCAACGTGGGCGCCGATGCGGCCCTGGCGACCGCCGTTCCTCTGGCCTTCCTGCTGCAGAGCGGCTTCGCCGACCTGCGGGCCGCGTCCATCGACGTCGCCGTCGAGGCGGCTGCGCAAGACAAGTACAGCGAGATCGTTCGCGCCTGGGCGGCGCCCCCGCAGGCGCGGCCGGGCGAGACCGTCGAAATCGCGGTCGTCTTGAAAGACCCCGGCGGCAATGAAACGCAGCGCAGCTTCCGCTACCCCGTTCCGCTTTCGATGCCGCCGGGCGCGGTCAAGGCGACCGTAGCGGACGCCATGTCGCTGAACGCGCTCGAATGGCGGGGCCTGCTCGCCGGGCGCAGATCGCGCGGCGCGGCCGAGATGATCCGGCTGGTGAACCGGCTGCGCCGGAGCGACCGGGCCTACGTCCGCGTCTGGCGGCAAAAGCAGTCGCTGTGGCTCCAGTCGGAGCGCCTGCCGTCGCCGCCGGCGTCGCTGCGGGCGGTCATGGCCACGGCGGAGGGGCGCGGCGCGGGCGCGGCGCAAGACCTTTCCTCGACATTGGCCGAAGCGGTTCTCGGCGAGTTCGACAGCGTTGTCCGCGGCCGCGTCGATCTGCAATTCACGGTGACTCAAAATTGAAGCTGCGGCCGTTGTTTGCGATCCGGCTCGTTTTCGCGGGCCTAGCGGTTTTCGGCGGCCCGCTGCGGGCTTCGTCGACCCAAATTTGGGAGCTTGCGCAGTATGCCGACTTCCTGACGGGCAAGCTCGAGCGCATTGCGCTCGAGCGCGAAGGCCGCTTGCGCGTCTCCCCCGCGTTGTCCACGGTTTACAAAACGGACCAGTCGGTCGTCTGGACGATTGTCGAAGACTCCGACGGCGTCGTTTATTTCGGCACGGGGCATCAAGGCGCCGTTTTCTCGGTTTCCAAGCAAGGCAAGGGGAAACAGCTTTGGAAAGCGCCGGAGATCGAGGTATTTGCGCTGGCCTTGGGGCCGGACGGCCGCCTGTACGCCGGCGCGTCGCCCAACGGAAAGGTGTACCGCCTCGAGAAATCCGGCGAGGCCGAGCCGTTTTTCGATCCCGGGGAAACGTACATCTGGTCGCTCGTATTCGACCGGGACGGCGGGCTGCTGGTCGGCACCGGCGATAAAGGGAAAATCTACCGCGTCGACCGCAGCGGGAAGGGAGAGGTGTGGTTCGACTCCGGGCAGCGCCATGCGATGAGTCTGGCGCTGGATGCAGAGGGCCGGCTGTTGGCGGGAACCGACCCGGCGGGCATCCTCTACCGCGTCGAAGGCCCGCAGCGCGCTTTCGCCCTCTATGACTCGGATTTGCCGGAAATCCGCTCCGTCGCGGCCGCCGGGGACGGGGCGATCTATTTCGCGGCCATGGGCGGCGGCATGGAGCGCGTGCTGCAGAGCATCCAGGTACAAGCGGCGGCGCAGCAAGCCGCCGGACAGTCCCAGGCGGCTGTCAAAATCGGAGCCGCTCCGGCCCCGGCAGTCGCGGCGCAGACATCCTCGACCGTCAGTTACGCGCAGCCGACGGTCAGTTACGGCCTCGAGCGCGCCGCGGTGCTGCGCCTCCAGCCGGGCAGGGCGATCGAAAAACTCTGGTCCTCGACGGAAGAGAACGTCTTGGGACTCCTGCTGAAAGACCCGCACGGCTCGCAGGCGATTTTCGCCGGCGACCGCGACGGGCGGATCTACGCAATCGACCCGCGGCGGCGGCTCAACGTCGTCGCCCAAACGGGTCGGCCGCAAATCACCGCGATGCTGCGCACCGCGCGGGGCGTGCTGCTCGGCTCCGCGCACGGCGGAGACTTGCTGCGGCTTGCCGCCGAGCCGGCGCGAAGCGGGGTCTTCGAGACGGCGGTCCACGACAGCGGCGGCGTGTCGCATTGGGGGCGGCTGAGTTGGCAAGGGTCGGCGCCCGAGGGGGCGTCGATCGTCCTGCGCACCCGCAGCGGAAACTCCTACCGGCCCGACGCGACATGGAGCCCGTGGTCCGCGGCCGCCGGCGAGGCCGCGGGCGGCGCTGTCGCTTCGCCGGACGCGCGCTTCATCCAATGGCAAGCGACGCTGACCGGCGGCGCCGTGCTGGACTCCGTGCGGCTGACCTACCTGCCGCAAAATTCCCGTCCGGTGGTGAAGTCGATCAGCGTCTTGCCGGAGGCCGCCGAGACGGACGCCGCGGGCGGCGCGAAGTCCGCCGCGTCCGACACGACCAGCAGCTACAGCATCACCGTTTCGGCCTCCGGAGAGGTTTCGGCGCCGGTGACGAGCACGAAAGCGCTGGAACTGGGGGCGGGCGCGCGGCGGAAGTTGGCGGTGAGCTGGAAGGCGGAAGACCCCGACGGCGACGCGCTGCGCGCGGCGGTCGCCTTCCGCGGTGAGGGCGAGACCGCCTGGAAGACGATCGAGCGCGACATCGACGCAGCCAAACTGACCATCGACAGCGACGCCCTGGCCGACGGGCGCTACCGCTTCCGCGTGACGGTCGGCGACGGCGGCGTCAACCCGGCCGACCGCGCGCTGACAGACGAGAAGATCAGCGGCCCGGTGGTCATCGACCATACGCCGCCGCGCGTTCGCCCGGCGTCGGACGAGACGGACGCCGCTGTCCGCTTCGAGGCAACCGACGCAACCTCCGGCCTGCGCAGCGCCGACTACGCCATCGACGCGGGCGAGTGGCGGCCGCTGAACGCCGACGACGGCGTGATCGACTCCAAAGAAGAATCGTTCACGATCGCCTTGAACGGACTTGGCCCGGGCGAGCATCTGATCGTGTTCCGCGTCCGCGACCGGGCCGGGAACACGGGCTTGGGCAAGACGCTGCGCCGGCCATGAAGCGCTTCCTCGTCCCCCTCGTCTGCGCCGCCGCGGCCCTCGCGCCTGCGCAGCGGCCGGGCGCGGCGTATCGACCGACGGCCGTCGAGCTGCAACTCGTCGAGGACCGCGCGCGGGAGCTCGAGCGCGGCATCGCCCAACTGCGCGAGCGGCAAATCGACGACGCGGCAGTCGCGGAAGTCGAGATCTTCCACAAAGCGCTCGCCTGGCAGTTGCGTTACCCCGAAGAGATCTACCGCAGGCGCTATCTCCACGACGCGCTGAACGCGGCGGCGACCGGGATCAAGCGGGCGGCGGCGCTTGCTGCGGCAAGGGGCTGGGCGCTGCGCGCCTACAGGTCGCGCGTGGACGGCAGCGCGCAGCCGTATGCGGTCAGCGTCCCCAGGAGCTACGATCCGGAGAAACCGATGCGGCTGGACGTCGTTCTCCACGGGCGCAACAGCCGTCTCAGCGAAGTCAGCTTCATCGCCGCCCATGCGCCCGACCGGCGGGTTCCGCTCGATCAAGACCGCCTGATCCTCGAAGTCTTCGGGCGCACCAACAACGCCTACCGCTGGGCCGGCGAAACCGACGTTTTCGAAGCGCTCGCGGCCGTCCGCGCGAACTACAGCGTCGATGCCGAGAAAATCGTCCTGCGCGGGTTCTCGATGGGCGGCGCCGGAGCCTGGCACCTCGGCCTGCACCATCCCGACCGATGGGCGGCGGTCGAAGCCGGCGCCGGCTTCACCGACACGCTCGACTATGCGCAGGCAAGCCTGAGCGGCGGCGTCGCCGCGTACCAACGTCCGGCGCTGCACATTTACGACGCCGTCGATTACGCCGTCAACGCGCGCAACCTGGCGGTCGTGGGATACGGCGGAGAAGACGACCCGCAACTCCAGGCGTCGATCAACATTCTCGACGCGCTCGCCTTCGACGGCGCGCAGTTCTCGCGGCAGGGCCTCGATTGGACCACGCAATCGCTCAACGCCGTTTTCCTGGTCGGCCCCGCAACTGGACACCGCTTCCACCCCGAGAGCAAGCTGCGCGCGGAGCGGTTCATTCGGGAGGCGCTCGCCGGCGAGCGGGAAACTCCCCAAAGCTTCCGCTGCGTGACTTACACCACGCGCTACGCCCGCTGCTTCGCCGCTGAGATCGACGGCCTCGAGCAGCACTACGCGCGCGCGGAAGTCAGGATGCTGCGAGAAAACGGCCGCGTTGCGGTCGCCACGGACAATGTTTCGCGGTTGCGGCTCGACGACCTCCCGCCCGCATCCCGCATCGAGGTGGACGGGCAGGAGATCGCGGCCGAGGCGGACGAGTCCCTGCTGTTGAAGCGCGTCGAGGGGAACTGGACGGCCGCGCCGTCGGTCGCCGACTGGCGGGGCCCCGCTCCCGTCAAGCGGCCCGGACTGCAAGGCCCGATCGACGACGCGTTCGGGTCGGCATTCGTCGCCGTCGCGCCGAGCGCCGAACCCCTCAACCCCGGCGTTGCCGCCGCGGCCGGCAAAAGGCTGGCGGCGTTGCAACGAGAGTTTCCCAAATGGCTGCGCGGCGACGCGCCGACGGTTGCCGACACCGACGTAACGGAGGCGGACATCCGCGAGAAGCACCTCGTCCTGTTCGGCGATCCGCACAGCAATCGGATACTGGCGAAGATCGCCGCAGACCTGCCGATCCGCTGGGATTCCGCAGCGATCCGCATCGGCGCAAGAAGCTTCGACGCGGCGCGGCACATCCTCGTGATGATCGCGCCGAATCCGCTCAACCCCGACCGTTACGTGGTCTTGAATAGCGGGCACACGTTCGGCGAGGCGGAATTTCGAGGCACGAACGCCCTGTTGTTCCCTCGCTTGGGCGATTACGCGGCGCTCACTCTCGACGGCCGCGTCGCGGCCGCCGGCTTTTTCGACGAAAACTGGAGCATTGCCGCGGACTCCGCGCCATAGCCGCCCCCGGCAAAAGTCACGCAGCCGCCGCGCACGCTGGGAGCAGTGCAGTCCCGGCGAGCTTGCCCCTACCCCCAAGCTATCGCCTTTCCGCCAAGCCGACTCCCGGTACCGCCAAAAGAATCCATCGCGGGCCAAGAGCAAGATTCACGGCTGACACGGCCACTGCCGTTGCGCTATTTTGTGGCGATGGCGCTTGGAAACAGCATTCGCAACTCAGCTTGGACGGCCGCCGCAGCGCAGCTATGCATCCTGCTCGGCGGCGCGGACATCCTCGCCGAGACCCCGAGCCACAAGGGCGACGTCTCGGACGTCCGCGTCGTGCGGCGCGTCGAGCAACACCCCTACGCCTGGCGCGTCTGGCAGCCCTTCATCGTCCAGGGGGAGCGTGAGCGCGATCTCATCGTCGCTTACGGCGCGATGGTCAACGGCAAGAAAGACATGGGCGACATTCTGGCCGCCGTCTCGCGGGACGACGGCGACACCTGGTCGGAGCCGGTTCCGATATTCAATCACCGCGAGCGACAGGGCGCCGTGCAATTCGCGTACGCCAATCCGGTGCTCTACCGCGCGCCCGGGCAGGACGTCGTCTGGTGTTTTGCGATGCGCTGCCCCATTTCCTTCGAGAACAGCGAGGAATCGCAACTCGCCGGCGCCTTTACCGCCGACGGCGGCTGGAGCTGGACGCAGCTCGAGCTGAACATGCAATACACCGGCCCGCTCATTACCAACGCGGCTCCGGTCCAGACCGAGATCGACGGACGGAAAGCGTTCCTGCTGCCGGCTCATCGCAACACGCTGCAAAACGACCCGCGGGGGTCGCGCGACCACTTTATCCTGTCGAGCACGAGCCTGCTCGAGTGGAAGCTCGAAGCGTATATCCCCCAGCCGACCCTGGCCCGCGTGTTTCTCCATGAGGGCAACATGGCCCCGGGCGACAACCCCGGCGAACTCAAGATCGTGATGCGCACCGCGGACTACGACAACTCCGCCCTGACCACCAATCCTCCACGCGCCTATTCGAGCGTCAGCGCCGACGGCGGCCATACCTGGAGCGCCGCCAAGGAGGAGCCGGACTTGCACAACGCCAAGTCGAAGGCCTACTTCGGTCAGGCAACCGACGGCACGCACATCTACGTTTACAACGACGGTCCGGCCCAAAGCGAAGGCGGACGAATGGCGCTGCGCTACAAGACCAAAGCTCCCGGCGGCGCCTGGAGCGAACAGAAGACCTTCTATGACGCGGGCATCAAGAACTCGTACCCGACGCTGATCGAGGTTGCGCCCGGCAGCTTCCGGGCGGTGTGGGACAGCGGAACCGCTGTCAGGCCGCGCACGCACATCCATTTCGGAAAGCTCGAGCTGAAACCGTGACCCCGCTGAAAGTCAGGGGTCGGCCGCTTGGCGCTCGGACGCACGGACGTTCAACGCGCGGCATCCGTGCCCGGGGCCACGTGTGGTAGCATATATGGCATGGACAAGACCACGGTCTATTTCCCGGCGGAGCTCAAGGAATCCTTGCGGAAAATGGCTCGCGAGATCCGTATCTCCGAAGCCGAGCTGATCCGCCGGGCCGTCGGTGAGATGGTGGCCCGCCGCCCCCGTCCCCGGCCGCGGATTCCACTCAGCGACAGCGGCCTGGGCGATGCCTCCTTCGCCGAGCGGGCGGACGAGCTGCTCGACGGACTCGGGCGACAATGATCCTGGTCGATACCAGCGGTCTTCTGGCGGCATTCTTCCCGGATCAGCGGCGCCACCGTGACTGCGCATCCATCCTGACCGAGGCGAAAGGCCCGTTCGTGTTGTCGCCGTTCGTACTCACCGAGCTCGACTATCTGGTCTCCAGGCTGGCGGGCGTCGACATCGAGTTGCGACTGCTCAGCGAGGTGGCGACCGGCGCCTACGAGCTCGCATCGTTCGATGCCGGCGACGTGGATGAAGCTCGCGGCGTGATCGCGAAGTATGCGGATCTCGGCATCGGCCTAGCCGACGCGTCGATTGTCGTGCTCGCCCGCCGCTACGCGGCCCGCGAGCTGCTCACGCTCGATGAGCGCCATTTCCGCATTCTGCCGGCGGGCGGCGGACGCCCGTTTCGCATCCTCCCGGCCGACGGCGTTCTTTCCAACACAAGATGAACCTGAAGAGAGCGGAGGGGGATGGGCAGGAGCGGGGCAAGCTGTAGGCGATAGCAGCCGCCTGCCCTCCCCGGCCGCGTGGCGCGGCGCCGGCTTCTTCGACGAAAATCGGAGCGTCCCGGCGCCATAGGCGCGATTCTGCGCCCGCTTGCCTGCGCGGCGCGAGCGGGCCTACGGAGGGCAGCGGATCGACGTTACGGCGGTCACGGTCGCGCCGGCCAACAGAGCGCCGCGGCTTCCGCTCGAATAATCGTAGAGCTTGAAGACGTAACTCTGTATCGCTTGAATCCACTCCGCATTCATGGAACCCTCGCCGCTGCCGCCAGCGGCGAATAAAACTTCGACGCCGTCGTCGCCTGCAACCCAGACCTGAACCGCCGTCGTTCCTTGCGACGTCCACGAGAGGGCCGCTGTGCAGAGCGTCTGCGTGTAATAGATCGTACACGGATTCGGCGAAGCGCTTAACGAACCCGTTTGCGCCCGGAGTTGCGGCGTCCCCAAAAGCAACCCCATAAGGCAAAACGTCAAAAATGCAATCGCTTTCGACATGGCAGCCTCCCCTGTTTTCTCAACGTTCCTTCAATCTCCGAGACTCAAACGTATCGCCGCCAGGATTTCGGCCTCGAAATCGCTTGCCGGCTCCGCCGCCGGCCACGCGGCGAGGTCCGCTGCGTCGAAATCGCCGGCGGCAACGGCCTCCAGCAGACGCAGCGCCTCGCGGACAAACTGCGATGCGCCCGCCAACTCTCCGCTCTCGACCAGAGCCTCGATGCCGGCCCGGAAGTCGGAGGCCATGGCCGTCCGGTCGGCGTCCGGCGGGAATTTCGGCCCGATCGTAGCGATCGACAGACTGTTGTTCTCTACGAATTGGAACGCCCACAATTGCTCTTTAACAGCCCAGGGCCAGCTTGAGCGAGTTGAAATGCTACGCGGCGGTCCTTGAACATAGGCGCGAACGATTCCGGGGCGCGTTGCGGTCGCGAAGCCGAACGGCGGCAAGGCGTCTCCGGGCTGCAGTCTGTGTCGGGAGAAGTGGATGTACCAGTGAATTCTTCTGCGCAGCATGGACTGCCGCATCTCCCGGCGGTAGTCATCCCCCCAGGTGTAGCTCAGCCCGTCTATGTAATTCTGCATGTGCTGCCCTTCTTGGGGCCCTTCCCAGTCCTCCGCTAACCAGTAGGGCGGACTGACCACGCTTGCCAGGGCTTCTCCGCCGGCGACGGGCATGACCCATTTGCTGATGGGCTGCCTCGCTTCGCGGCGGTTGCCCAAGCGGTAGCGATAGATGTAGCCGCGGCCTTGGCCGTCTTCCGCTGCTCTGACCGCGGCGCTCAGGGAGGGGCAGGTCCCGATCGCCAGCGGCGCTCTTTCCATGACCCTCGGCCCGTGTCTCTCCTGTCCCGGGACCGGAGCCTCGGAATCGGGATCCGGGAGGAACGACAGGACGAGCTCGCCCGCCTGCTCGTCCAGAAAGACGAACCGCTCCCGCAGTTCCGCGGGGATGACGCCGCTTGCGGGATACGCCGGCACGGGCGGCAACTCGACCCTCAGCCGCAAGCGGGCCGCCTCGGCCTCGCCGGCCGCGGCGCAGGGCAGAAACGAAAACAACAAGGGGACGAGAGAGGTCACGATCAGCGCTCCACGGAGAACGCCCGCGGCTGGACCAAAGCGAGATCCAGCGCCGTCTCGAACTGCCGCTCGGCGCTCGACAGGGGGTTTGCAGATTGCCCGATGGGCGGGAAAGGCTCGTTGACCGCCAAGGCCCGCGCTTCCTCGAACCACGGGCGCGGACGCTCCACGAATTCCTCCAGACGAGCCGCCGCCGCCTTGACAAACGGAGAGTTGGCCTCCAGAACGCCGCGATCTACGAATATGCGCAACTGCGTCAGGAAATCCGACGCAATCTCCAGAGCGGAGACCGTCTTGCCGTATTTGGGGCCGATCGTCCAGACCGTCCGCTGTTCCAGGCGGCGGTTCATCCGCAGCAGTTCGTGCAAGTGTTCTCCGACCGCTTGCGGCGCGTCGCTCGGCAGCGCATGGAGCGCCGCCGCGTCGCCCTGGAAGCCGGCATAGACGAACCCCGGCCGATCCTCGTCCTCCACGATGAAAAGAGCCGTCCGATTCGCCGCCAGCGGCGTTCCCGTGCGGCTGTCGAAGAGAAGGGTCCATTCGTTGAGACGCTGCGCATGGAACATCCGCTGCCAAGTCCCCTTGGGCGCCGGCGGAACCGGCTTCGTCGGATCGGGAGGTTTCGGCCGCGGGACGGACAGGAACCAGCGGTGAATCGCTTGCCTGGCGGCCGGACCGTTAGCCACCAGATAACGGTAGCGGTAACCGCCCTTGGGCGTCTGCGCTACCGTGGCGACGACGACCGGAGCGACGTGAATGGGCAACTCGATGCGATGCACCGCGCGGGGGAGACCGGGAGCGGTACGGTAAGCGAGAATCACGTCCTGTGTCCGCGGGTCGTAGAAAACGGATCGATCGGGAAAGCGCCGGTCGACGTCGCCGTCCGGCGGATAAAAATGCGCCACCTCCCCCACCTGGAGAAGACCGGGTCTTACGACTTGACCCGCGAGACTCGCGGGCATGCTCAAGGGCAACAGAAGCCCCAAGGCGGAGAAGCGAAACCGGCGAGCTTGCTTCATGGCTGAAAACCCTCCTTTACGTCCCGGGCCGGCATCGGCGGAATATCTGCAACACCGTCAGCCCGGTTACGTGCCGCTGCGATTCGTACCGCAGTGAATATGCTCATTATCCGTTCCTTTCTCCTCATGATCGGCATAGCGCAATCCGTGAAGTCTACAGATTTGCAGAAAGCGCTCAATTATCTCCTTGTCGTAGATGACGCTATTGTTACTGTTGATCTTGTGTGGTGGTTTGCATCTGAAATCGACGGACTTTCCGCGGTCATGAGTCTTATGTCCGGGCTCCCATTGAATGTCACCCGGGCGTAAGTATACATCGAATACGCTGCCGAACTCCAGAGCCATATCGTTGACCCCTACGCGTTGTTATTCGTCATAACAACTGAATTCTTCGTCGTATTGCTGAGTTACTTCTGAAATCGCATTCTTGAGCAGAGCAGTGCCGTGATGGTTCAAGGGGTGAGTCTTGGTCTTCCTAATGAAGACATTGGTCGAGTGCCCGGAGTAGGAAGAGATGTCAGAGTACCGGACATGCACGTCGAATTCCCCGCAGATATCCTCGTCGTCTTCTTCGCAACATACCTCAATCAACTCCTTCTGTCCCACGCGCGAGGCGGTAAAGGTGAAGGGATAACCGCCATACCCGAGGTAGGTTCCGCCGCTTGACGAAAGGCTGCCGTACGCCGATGCGGGCCTGGTCCCTTCGTCATGTTTGTGACCGCCGGTCATAGGATGGTAGTCGTTGGATAGAGTTACCGTACGATTCGGCAATACGTTGCCTTTTCCGTCTTCACACACTGCATACCACCTCTCGGTCGTCTGCGGTTGAATGGTCAGCGGTTCAACGGTATCCTGAGCCGAAGACGCTTGCGCGAGGCAAAGGAAAACGGCGCCGGCCGCCACGATAAAGCGCATATTCGACCTCCCCGGCGCCGCGTTCGCGCAAAGCTCGATGCGCCGCCAATCTCAAGGGTGCCGCCGCTAAACCTTTTTGTCAACAATTTGTAAAAAAATAAAATTTATAAAAAGCACAGCAGCACGCCGCCGCAGTGGAAAGATTCCGGCCGCGCCGCGGCTGCGGCTTCTGCGGCGCAAACCGGAGCAGATGGACGGAGGCCCTGCTCCCCGTGCCATAATGGATCGCCATGCGCGCCGGCAACGTTCGACGAGAGGTGCTCGGCGGGCTGTTTCTGCTCTCCATCGTTACCTACCTGGACAGGGTCTGCATCAATTCCGCCGGACCGGAGATGCAGCAGGATCTGGGGCTTTCGACGACCCAATGGGGCTACGTGATCGGCGCCTTTCTGTTGGCCTACGGCGTGTTCGAAGTTCCCGGCGGCTGGCTGGGCGACCGCTTCGGACCGCGCCTGATCCTGACCCGCATCGTGGTCTGGTGGTCGGCCTTCACGGCGTTGACCGGCGTGGTCCGCAGCTACGTCTCGCTGCTGATCGTGCGCTTTCTGTTCGGCGCGGGCGAAGCGGGCGCCTATCCCAACGCCTCTTGCGCCATCTCGCGCTGGTTTCCGCCGCGGGAACGCGCCCGGGCGCAGGGCGTCGTCTGGATGGCCAGCCGGCTCGGCGGGGCGCTCACGCCCTTCCTGGTCTTTCCCCTGATCGAACGGTGGGGCTGGCGCAGCGTATTCTATGCGTTCAGCCTGCCCGGCATCGTCTGGGCGGTCTGGTGGTGGAAGAGCTTTCGCGACTACCCGCAGGAACATCCCCGCGTCAGCGCCGCCGAGCGCCATGCGATCGGCCCGCCGCCCACCCGCAGGCGCCGCCTGCCGCTCGGCGCCTTGCTCAGGAGCGGCAACTTCTGGGCGATCCTGGGGGCGTACCACTTCTTCGCCTACGCCTCGAACTGGTACCTGTTCTGGACGGCCAGCTACCTCGCCTCCGAAAAGGGTTGGGAGAAATCGGAGCTGGCCGCCTATACCGGACTGCCCTTTCTCCTGGCCGCCTGCGCCGATTGGGCGGGCGGCTCGTTGAGCGACAGGCTCGTGGACAAGATCGGCCTCAAGTGGGGGCGGCGCATCGTCGGCATGGCCGGCGTCGGGACCGCCGGGGCGCTGATCCTGCTATCGCTGGCCATCGACGACCGCGTGGCGGCGAGCTTGCTGCTGGCCTTGGGATTCGCCGCGTCGGACTTCATGCTGCCGGCAAGCTGGGCGGTTTGCGTCGACGTGGGCCGCGAGGCGTCCGGCGCGGTCAGCGGCGCGATGAACACGGCGGGGCAAATCGGCGGCGTGGTCATGAGCATCGGCTACGGCTCCCTGGTCGCAACCTACGGCTGGAACCTGCCTCTGGCGCTCATTGCCTCGCTGTCGTTCGTTTCGGCGCTGTTCTGGCTCAAGATCGACCCGACCAAACCGCTGCTGCCCGCGGAGAGCGAGTCGTGACCGCCGCCGTTCGAAGATTGCCCGGTATCCGCCCTTGGGCCGCTGCGGCGGCGCTGGCGGCGGCGGTTCTGGCGGCCTGCGGCGGCGGCGCGCCGAGCGGCCGGCCGAACATCATAGTGATCCTGACCGACGATCAGGGCTACGGCGACGCCGGCATCCACGGCAACGACGCGATCCGCACGCCGCATCTCGACCGGTTCGCCCGCGAAGGGATCGAGATGACCCGCTTTTACGTCAGCCCCGTCTGCGCCCCGACGCGCGCGAGCCTGATGACCGGACGCTACTACTACCGCAGCGGCGTGATCCATACCTCTCGCGGCGGGGCGAAAATGCACGGCGGCGAGGCGACCGTCGCCGAGCGCCTCCAGGCCGCGGGATACCGCACGGCGATTTTCGGCAAGTGGCATCTCGGCGACAACTATCCCCTGCGCCCGATGGACCAGGGCTTCGAAGAATCGCTGGTTCACAAGGCCGGCGGCATCGACCAGAACCCGAACCCCGAGACCAACGATTACTTCGACGACGTGGTTCTGCGCAACGGCGAGCCGGTCGAGACGCAAGGCTACTGCACCGACGCATTCTTCGCCGCGGCCGGCGCCTTCGCCGAGTCGGCGGACCCGCGGCCGTTCTTCATCTATCTGCCGACGAACGCCCCGCACACCCCGCTGCTCGTCGCCGAAGAGTACTGGCGGCCCTACGTCGAGCAAGGTCTCGACGAAACGACGGCCAAGGTTTACGGCATGGTCGAGAACATCGACGACAACCTGGGCCGCCTGCTGGCGGCGCTCGAAAACGGCGACCGGCGCGGCAACACGCTGATCGTTTTCCTGAGCGACAACGGACCGCAGCAGATGCGCTACACGGCCGGGCTGCGCGGGCGCAAGTCCATGGTTTACGAGGGCGGCATCCGCGCGCTCAGCTTCTGGCAGTGGCCCGACCGCTGGCAGGACCCCGAACGGATAGCGGCGCCCGCGGCGCACATCGACGTCGCTCCGACGCTGCTTGCCGCGGCCGGGGCGCAGCCGCAGGGGCCGGCGTTCGACGGCGCGAACCTGCTGCCGCTGCTCGACGGCGGCGCCGGCCCGCCCGAGCGCAGATTGTTTTTTCAATGCCACAGGGGGCTGGCGCCGACGCTCTATCGCAACGCCGCGGTCGTAACGCAGCGCTACAAGCTGGTCATGAGCCCGGAGGCTTTCAGCGCCGAAGCATGGGCCGCGGAGGCGCAGCCCTCACCGGCGCTCTACGACCTAGCGGAAGACCCGGGCGAGCAGCGGGACATCGCCGCCGCGCAGCCGGAGATGCTCGCCGAGCTCAAGTCCGCCTACGAGGCGTGGTTCGCGGACGTGCGCGCCTCCAGGGAGTTCGCGCCCGGGGTCATTCATCTCGGCTCGGAAAAAGAAAACCCCGTCCTGTTGAGCCGTTACCAGGACTCGACTTACGTTGAGGGCAAGCCGACAACCTGGTCGGTCTTCATCGAACGCGCCGGAAAGTACCGCTTCGCGGTCCGCGCCGAGCGCACTCCGGCCGAAGAAATGCGCCTGAACATCGACGGCAATGAATCGGCGCAGCCGTTGCGCCCGGGCGCGGCGCAGGCCGAGTTCGAGTTGCCTGCGGGCCCGGCGCGGATCGATGTCTGGGTGCAGGCCAAGGGCAAGCCGCGCATGCTGACGACCGACAACAGCCGCGAAGGGAACGTGACCGTGCGTTACCTGGGGCGGTGAGGCCGCTGCGCGGCCAGTGGATAGTGGATAGCAAGACCGGTGAGCGCCGCCGGCTGCTCAGTTCGATTCCGCCCTGCGCGCGAGCGGCAATTTCGCGCCGACGGCCTGCAGACGCCGCCGCAAGTCTTGCTGCAGTTCGCGCAGCTTTTGCGGCTCCCGCGCGGCGAGATCTGTCGTCTCCGACAGGTCGGCGGCGAGGTCGTACAACTCCGTCCTGGGCGGATCGTAAAACTCGATCAGCTTCCAATTCCCCTTGCGGACGACCGAATAGGGGTCGTGGCCCGGCCCGTGGCGGTAGTGCGGGAAGTGCCAATAGAGAGACCGCTCGGGCAGTTCGCCGCCCTGCAACGCCGGCGTCAGGTCGATGCCGTCGACCGCGCGGTCGACCGGCGGGCTTGTGCCCAGCGCGGCGGCGATCGTCGGCATCAAATCCACGCTGACGACCGGCTCGGCGGAGACCGCTCCCGGCGGGGTCACGCCGGGCCAGCGGACGATCCACGGCGTGCGCAAGCCGCCCTCGTAGGCGTAACCCTTGCCGCTGCGCAGAGGGGCGTTCTCGGTAGGCCGCCCGCCGCGGTCGAGGCCGCCGTTGTCGCCGGTGAAGAAAATTACGGTGCGG
The DNA here is from genome assembly GCA_965214655.1 of Bryobacterales bacterium. Classification (GTDB taxonomy): domain Bacteria; phylum Acidobacteriota; class Terriglobia; order Bryobacterales; family UBA6623; genus CATQHP01. The sequence continues at coordinate 758,581 of OZ243965.1, forward strand.
TCTTGCAGGTCGTTGCGCTCCAGAGCGTCGAGCATCTTGCCCATGGCCTCGTCCACGCTTTGCACCATCGCCGCGTAGACGGCGTCGTCCTGCCCCTTGCCGTCGCGGAGCTTCTCGTACCTTGCCGTGAGGTTTTTCTTCGCCTGAATCGGCGTATGAACCGCGTAGTGCGCGACATAGAGCAGAAAGGGCGCGGCCCGGTTGCGCTCGATGAAGCCGACGGCCTCGTCGGCCTCGCGGTCGGTGAGGTATTCTCCCGCCGCGCGCGGCGGCAGGGTCGGAATGCCCATCGGCAGCCATTGCGGAATGACATAGGGGTCGAAATACGAAGGCGGCTGGCCGTAATCCCAGCCGCCGTAGTTTTCGTCGAAGCCCTGATCGGTCGGCAGCCAACCTTCGCCGCCGAGGTGCCACTTGCCGATATAGGCGCTGCGGTAGCCGAGCGGCTTGAGCATTTCGGCGAGCGTGATTTCCGAGTGAGGCAGCGCCTGCTCGTTGACCGGCGTGAGCAGCTTGCGCAGCGAATCCGCCGGCCGGTGATAGCCGTTGCGCTCGCGCACGTTGGGCCATTGGCGGCCCTGAAGTTGAAATTCCGCCCGAATCCAGTCCGTTATGCCCAGGCGGGCGGGCGAGCGCCCCGTCATCAGGGCGGCGCGGGTGGGCGAGCAAACGGCGCAGGAAGCGTACCCGTCGGTGAAGCGCATGCCGGCGGCGGCGAGCCTGTCGATGTTGGGCGTGCGATAGAAATCCGATCCCTGGCAGCCCAGACCCTTCCAGCCGAGATCGTCAACGAGCACGACGATGACGTTCAGCGGCGCGGCGCAGAGCGCGGGAAGGGCAAGAGCAGCAAAGCAGACGAGAGGAACGACAAGCCGCGTCATGAGGGGCCTCCGATACTTTATTCTTCACTATTTCAGCCGCGGCCCGCCGGACACGGCAGACAAAAGGCTACGGTTCCGCGCCGTACAACCGCCGGTACACATCCCGATTGCGCATTACGGATTGCACGTATCCCCGCGTCTCGCTGAAGGGAATCGTCTCGGCGAACTCGCCGGGTTCGTCGAACTTGCCGAAAGGCAGCCATTGATCGATGCGGCGCTCGCCGGCGTTGTAGCCGGCCAAGGCGTATTCCAGGTTCCACTCGAAGGCGTCGAGGACGTTCTTCAGGTGGAACGTGCCGAGCCGCAAGCTGATATCGGGCTGGGTCAGCTTGCGGCTGGAATAGTTGGGGATGCCCAAGCGCCGGAAAAGCTGTCCGCCCGTCGCGGGCATGATCTGCATCAGTCCCAGCGCGCCGGCACGAGAGCGCGCCGACGGATTGAACTCGGACTCCTGCCGAATGAGGGCGGCGACAAGATACGGGTCGAGCTTGTGGCGGGCGGCGCGCGCGCGCAGCGGCTTTTCCCAGCCCAACGGAAAGAGGTATTCCCAGAATTTGCGGTCGACCGCTTCCAGCGGAAAGCGCAGGTATCCATAGCCGTAACGCTTCATCGCCCGCATCGCGCGGAAGTGGTCTCCCTGCTCGGTGCTCTGGCGGCCGATCTCCAGACCGACGAGATGCGCATCCCGCGTCCGATAATCGGCCGTGAACAGCTCTTGCGCAGCCAGGTCGTCGATGCCCGCCGCGTACAGCAGGGCACCGCGCTCGATCAACAACTCGGTTGCGGCGGAAGGCCCGGCGGCGAGCCGTCTGACCGCGGGCAGCCGCTTGGCGATCTCGGCGAGGCGGCTTTCGCGCTGGGGCGTCCGCGCCGGCGGGACATTTCCCATGCCGGCAATCCGGCGGCGAGCCATCACGGCGTAGTAGTAGTGGGGATAGCGCCTATCGATGAGATCGTAAAGCCCGCGGGCATAGCCGGCTTCGCCCTTCCGCTCGGCGATGCGTCCGAGCCAATACATCGCGCCCGCGACGGTCGCCGCGGCGGGGTAACGGTCGACGTGCTCCTCCAGCAACTGCCGGCGGCGGGGGTCGTCATCGAGACAGGCCCGCCAGGCGATTTTCCAGTGCGCGGCCGCGGCATGCTTGCCCTGCGGAAACGCGCGGACCAAGCGGCCGTAGTACTCGCGGTATTTCCCCGGCTCGTTGCGCAACAAATAGTGGTTGCCCGCGGCGAAGAGCGCTTCCTCGTACCACGGGGACGCGGGATGTTTCTTGCCAAGCTCATCGACTGCGGCAAGAAACCGGGAAATCGCTCCCCTGCGGCGGGCTGCGGCGGCAATGTAGTAGCGGCGCTCGGCGTCGAGCTCGGGGTCGGACGCCTTCAGCTTGACCAGCGCATTGTAGGCGGCGGAGGCTTGACGGCGATGATAGTCGGCCGCCGCCTTGCGCACCAGCGCGCGTTCGCGCGCGGCGCCGCTCAGCCCGGCCCATACGGCCCGCGCGTATTCCGCCGACGCCTTGGCGTACTCGCGAGCCGCATAGAGCAGGTCCGCGCGGCGCAGGCGCTGCTTCGCGGGAGCCTGCGGGTAGCGGGCGCCGAGAATCCGCCTGATCTCGTCCAGTTGCTTTTCGGAGGCTTCCGCCGCATCGCCGGTGGGAAAGTTGTAGTAAACCGCGCGGTAAAGCGGCACGGCTTGCAGCAGATTCCCCTCGATGTGCTCGATGCGCGCCGTCAGATAGCCTTTGCCCTCGGGCTCGAGCAGCAACTCTCCCGAAAGCGCGGCGCGGGCCTCGTCGAAACGGCGCAACCGAATCAGGCTCTCGACAATCAGACGCCCCGCCGGCTTGCGGAAGCGGCTGTCGGGATAGGCGGCGATGAAGGAGCGCAACGGCTCCAGCGAAGCTTCGAACTCTTCCGCGAGCGCCAGACTCCGTGCGCGGTAATAGGCCGCGTAATCGTCGAGCGGGCCGGCATGGCCCATCGCGCGCGCGAAGGCGCCCGCGGCTGCGCTGTAGTCCTTGCTTGCGTACTCGGCCATGCCGAGCGCGAGCAACGCCAAACCTTTCTCGGCGCCGCCCGCCCGCTCGGCGAACGCGGCGAGCTCGCTTCGATTCCGCTCCGTATTCGACGCGGCGAGCTTGCGGCCCAGCCCCTGGAACTGCGCGGAGAGCGGGCTCGACCGAACGTTGCCGGCCATGCCCGCCAGCAGCAGCAAATAGAGGGGAAACGCTCGAATCCGGTTGTCGAAGCCCATGATCGTCAAGCGGCGGCCGCGGTTTTCCGGCGGGCGAAGGCGGCTTCGATCCACGCTTCCGCCGCGGCAACCAGGACTTCCACCGCCGCGGGCTCGACCGGAGTCTTGCCGGCCTCGTCGATCAGCACCACGCCCAGCACCTTATCGCGCAGCCGCAAGGGGTACGCGTACACCCGCTCGCTCTCGCCGTACTGGAAGGCGGCGGCCAGCTCGGCGGAAAGATTCGCCGGGGCGCCCGTAGTCTCCACGATGTCGCAGGTATCGACCGCGTGCTCCAGCGCAGGCGCCGCCGAAACGCTGAAGGTCAGTTGCTGCAAGGCATCGCCCGCCGGCTGCGCGCCTCCGCCCGCGGCGCGGAAACCCAACATCTTTTCTCCTTTGCGGATCAGCAGCGCCGCGCGGCCGCAGAACAGCGCGCAAGCGTCGATCAACGCCCCGGCGACCGCCGTGACGGACTCCTCTGCGCGAATGCGTCGAACCGCCTCAGCCAGCAATTCCAAGCTGTCCGTTCTCGCTTTGGCGGCCGCTCGGTCCGCGCAGCGGCGGCTTGCCTGCGCAAACTGCTCCAAACCGCCGCGCAACCCGCCGGCAACGCCGGCGCAAAGCTTGTCGATCTCCTCTTGAACTTCCGCCGCAATAGGTCCGGGGGGCGGCTCGGCTGTCGGGGGAGTCTTTTTCGGAGGGGCGGAGGTGAGTTCTGTTGCAGACACCTGTAACAAATATTCTAGCTTGGCAGGAATGCTATTTTAGCTTGACGGCCGCGGTTTCTTGCCCGGAAAAGACCCGTGCGCAGGGTCGCTGCCGGAAGGCCGCGAAGGAGGGGTCTGCACATGGATTTACACGGTCGCTCGGCGATTGTCACGGGCGGCGCGCGGGGCATCGGCTACGCGATCGCCGAGGCGCTGCTGCGGGAAGGCGCCCGGGTGGCCATTTGCGCGCGTTCCCAGGAGAGTCTGGCAAGGGCGCTGCAACCCCTGGGCGGCCAAGGCGAAGCGGTCGGACGGGTTTGCAACGTAGGCCGCTGGGAAGAGGTCGAGGACTTTTTTCAGTATTTCGACGAAAAACTGGGCGAGTTGGCGGTCCTGGTGAACAACGCCGGCGTCGGCGCGTTCGCTGCGGTCGATGAGTTGGACCCCGCCGACTGGCGCAACGTCATCGACACCAACCTCAGCGGACCGTTCTACTTCACGCGACTCGCCGCGCCGCGCATGAAGCGGCGCGGCGGCGGGTTCATTCTGAACATCGGCAGTCTTGCCGGCAAACACCCTTTCGCTTCGGGCGCGGCCTACAATGCTTCCAAATTCGGACTCAGGGGTCTTACCGAGGCTGCGATGATGGACCTGCGGCACGACAACATCCGCGTCGGCCAGATCATGCCCGGCAGCGTGCAAACCGAGTTTTCGGCAACGACGGAAGGCGCCGACTGGAAGCTGGATCCGGCCGCAATCGCCGCTATGGCCGTGCATCTGATCAAGATGCCCGAACGCAATCTGGCGAGCCGGATCGAAATGAGACCCAGCCGCCCGCCCGTTCGGAAGTAACCTCACTGTGCCGTCCGCAGCCTAAAGCAGTAGGTTCGCAGGTGTTCGAACAGGCAATCGTCGACGGCGCCGGGCGGGGCCGCGGCTGGAGCTTTGCGGTGTCGCTCGCAGCGCAAGCGCTGTTGCTCGGCCTGATTCTGTCGATTCCCTTGGTCTTCACCTATGAGCTTCCGTTGGACACTTGGGCGGCGGCAAGGTTCCTGCTGGCGCCGCCCGCTCCGCCTCCGCCGGCGCCGCCTCCTCGAATGAAGGCGGCCGCGCCTGCCGCGCCCGACCGATACAGTGAAGTCATCAGGCAGCCGAGCGCCATCCCCGATAAAGTCGCGCTCATCGACGACAAGGGCGCCGCGTCTATTTCCTTTGCGGCCGCTGCTGCGGGCGCAGGGATACCGGGCGGCCTGCCGGGGGGAGTTCCGGACGGGGTGCTGCACAGCGTGTTGCCGGATACCTTCGCGCTCCCGCCGCCGTTGCCGATACGCGTCGGCGGCCGGGTGCAGAACGCGCGCCTGATTCACCGCGTCCAGCCGCAATACCCGCCCGATGCGATCGAAGAGCAAATCAGCGGCACGGTCGAGCTCGAGGCGGTCGTGACTTTCGACGGGACGATCCGCGGCCTCACGCTCGTCAGCGGCCACCCGCTGCTCGCGCCCGCGGCAATCGAAGCGGTGAAGCAGTGGCGCTACACGCCCACGCGCCTGAACGGCCAAATAGTCGAAGTCATCACCAATATCGAGGTTATCTTCAACCTCAAGATTATCGACAAAAAGGAATGGAAGCGCAGGCAGCGCGAGGAAAGACGCCGGGACGCGAAGAAGCGCCAAGGGTAGCAAAAGTCAGGCAGGCGGCCCGGGGCCAAGGTCACGAGCCGCAGTCCGCTGGTCTTGCCGCCCCGCGCAGCGATCTTGCTCTTCACTCTCGACCGGCGGGCCCGGCAGCGCATCGGGACGTCCGCGCCCCCCGCCCAACAATACTTGGGGACCCGGAAGCGAAGAAATCTCCCTGCGCGGCGCCCTCTATCCCCGGCACAGAGGCGGTTTGCAGCAACTCGCGGCCGTCCGCGACGAAGCCCGCCGCGGGCGGGCGCGCCTGCTGAAGCCCTTCGGCCTTGGCAAAACCGCCGCCGCCTGCCGCAACAGTAGTCATGAGTTACGCGGCAAAGTCACGCGTCGAAAAAGACTCTCGACTCCTTGCCGTCCGCCAACCATGACTCCCGCATTCCCGCCGACCGCGGCGCCCTGCCGGCCGCCGAAGGCCGCGCGTTGCAAAGTCCCGCGGCCAGTAACTCGCAACTCGTTTCCATGGGCCGCTTCACCGCCGGCGGAATCGAGCTCTCCGCACCGCCCGGGCGCTCACCGTGCGCGCCATAGCCGCCGATCGCAACTTGCCGCCGCGCGTCAGCGGGCGACGATTTCGTAAACCTTTTCCAGGGCGCCGGCCAGAGCGCCTGAATTCCTGCCGCCGGCTTCGGCCATATCCGGGCGGCCGCCGCCGCCGCCGCCGACCAGCTTGGCCACGGCCCCGGCAACCTTGCCGGCGTGAACTTTGCTGCCGGCCACGTCTTTGGTGGCGGCCGCTATCAGCGCGACTTTGCCGTCTTGCGCAGTTCCCAACACCACCAATCCGGAACCGATCTTGCTGCGCACCGAATCGGCCAGAGAGCGCAGTTGCCCGCGGCCCACGCCGTCGAGCTTGGCGGCAACCACCTTCATGCCGTCGATCTCGCGCGCGGCGGCGGCCAGGGCGTCCGCCCCCGACTGCGCCAGCCTGGTTTTCAGGCGCTCGATTTGCCTTTCCCGATCGCGGCTCTCGGCCAGCAGCTTTTCGACCGCATCCGCCAAATTCGACTCGCTCACGCGCAGCATCGCAGCCACGCGGCCGACCGTCTCGGACGAGTCCTTGAACCGCGCGAATGCGCCCATGCCGGTAACCGCCTCGAGGCGGCGCACCCCGGCCGAGATGCCGGATTCGGCGATCAACTTGAAAACTCCGATGTCGCCGGTGCGCGAGACATGCGTGCCGCCGCACAGTTCCTTGCTGAAGCTTCCGACCGAGACGACGCGCACCTTTTCGGCGTACTTTTCGCCGAAAAGCGCCATCGCCCCGCTGCGCACCGCTTGGTTGAGGTCTTCGATCTCGGTCGTCACCTCGGTGTTGCCGAGAATCTCGCGGTTGACCAGCCGCTCGACCTCGGCAAGCTCGCCGGGGTCGATCGGGGCGAAATGCGCAAGATCGAAGCGCAGCCGCTGGGGATCGACGACGCTGCCGGCCTGCTTCACGTGCACGCCGAGCACCTTGCGCAGCGCGGCGTGCATCAAGTGCGTCGCCGTGTGGTTCCGCCTGGTCGCATCGCGCAGCGCCGCATCGACCGCGCCGCAAACGACATCGCCCGGCTCGATGGGGGCCAAGACCCGGCAGCGGTGTACGCTCAGTCCCTTGAGCGGCGTCTGCGCGTCGACTACGCGCGCAACCGCTCGGCCCTCCCGCGAGAGAACGCCGCGATCGCCTACCTGGCCGCCCGCCTCGGCATAAAACGGCGTGCGCTCCAGCACGATCTCCGCTTCGCTGCCCGGGACCGCCGATGCGGCGATCTCGCCGTCGACAATCAACCCGACGACCGTCAAGCCTTCGACCCGCGTTCGCTCGTATCCCAGGAATTCCGTCCGGCCCCGGTCTAGCAGCTTGCGGTAAACGGGCGCGGCGCTTTCCGCCGCGGCGCCTTTCCAACTGGCGCGCGCGCGGATGCGCTGCCGTTCCATCTCGGCCTCGAAACCGGCGCGGTCCAGGGTCAGATTGCGCTCGCGGGCCAGTTCCTCCTGCTCGTCGATGGAGAGGCCGTAGGTATCGTACAGCTTGAAAGCCGCCGCCCCGGGGATCGCCGCATCGTCGAGATTCTGGAGCGCCGCTTCGAACTCCCGTTCCGCCGTAGCGAAGCTTCTGCGGTAGCGCATCTCTTCGTCGTTGACGACGCGGGCAACGCGCTCCGCCGATTCCTGCAATTCGGGATGCCCCGGCTCCATCAGATCGGCCACGAAGCCGGTCAGCTTGTGCAGGAAGGGGTCCTCGCTGCCGGCGAGCCGGGCGTGGCGCAAGGCGCGGCGGATGATTTTTCTGAGCACGTAGCCGCGGCCTTCGTTGGCAGGCATGACGTTGTCGTGCACGAGGAAGGCCGCCGCCCGGCTGTGATCGGCCACGATGCGCAGCATCGTATCCGTATCGCCGCCGGCGCCGTAGCGCAAGCCGAGCAAATCGCCGGCGCAGTCGATGATCGGCCGGATCAGATCGGTCTCGAAATTCGAAAGCTTCCCCTGCAAAACCGCGGCGACCCGCTCCAGCCCCATGCCGGTATCGATCGACGGCCTGGGCAGCGGGCTGAAACTGCCGTCGGCGCCGCGGTCGAACTGCATGAAGACCAGATTCCAGATTTCGACGTAGCGGGAAACCTCCGCCGGAAACGGTTCGTCGGGCTCGCCCGGCTCCAGCCCCTGCGGCCCGAGGTCGTAATAAATTTCGGAACACGGACCGCAGGGGCCCGTCTCGCCCATCTGCCAGAAGTTGTCTTTCTCGCCGCAGCGGAATATGCGCCCGCCGCCGATATCGGTACCCTTGCGCCACAGTTCCGCAGCCTCGTCGTCGTCGCGGAACACGGTGACGAAGAGGCGGTCTTTGGGCAGCCCGTAGACCTCGGTCACCAGCTCCCAGGCGAAGCGAATCGCATCTTCCTTGAAGTAGTCGCCGAAGGAAAAATTGCCCAACATCTCGAAGAACGTGTGATGCCGCCGCGTGCGCCCGACATTTTCGAGATCGTTGTGCTTGCCGCCCGCCCGGACGCACTTCTGCGCCGTAACCGCGCGCGAGTAGCCGCGGACTTCTTCGCCGAGAAAAACTTCCTTGAACTGGTTCATCCCCGCGTTGGCGAACAGCAGCGTCGGATCGTTTGCCGGAACGAGCGAGGAGCCGGCAACGCGGCGGTGCCCCTTCGATTCGAAGAACTGCAAGAATTTTTCGCGGATCTCGTTGCCGGTCATGGGCAATCTTTCATCTTACCGGCCCTTCGGCGCCGTCCCGGCTCGGACGCCGCCGCCCGCAGGGACGCCGAACCGAGTACAATGCCAATGGCGCCCGCAGCCAAGGAGGTTCTCATGCCCGCTCGTTACGCTATCGCCCTGTTGCTGCCCGCAGTCCTGGCCGCACAGCAGGCGAATTATCCGCCGAACATGCCCGAGGCGAGGGTGGAAACCTACAAATCGGTGGAAGGAACGGATCTCAAGATCTGGATTTTCGAGCCGGAGGGGCATCGAGCCTCGGACAAGCGTCCGGCCATCGTTTTCTTCTTCGGCGGAGGCTGGAGAAACGGAACGCCGGCGCAGTTTCACCGGCAGGCGATGCATCTTGCTTCTCGCGGCATGGTGGCGATGAACGCCGACTACAGAGTTTTGAACCGCCAGGGGGTCAAGGCTTACCGCTGCGTCGAAGACGCCAAGGCGGCTATCCGCTGGGCGCGGAAAAACGCCGGACGGCTGGGCATCGACCCCGAGCGCATCGCCGCCGGCGGCGGATCGGCCGGGGGGCACCTCGCGGCGGCAACGGCTACTTTACCGGGTCACGACGATCCGGCGGGCGACGCTGCGATCAGCCCGATCCCCAACGCCTTGGCGTTGTTCAACCCGGCGGTCATATTGGCCTCCGTTCCGGGTAAATACGAGATCGATCCGCAGCGGGCCGACGACAGGCGCGAACGGATGGGAACGGAGCCGGAATCGATGTCTCCCTACCACCACGTCCGGGCGGGACTGCCGCCGACGATCATCTTCCACGGCAAGGCCGATACGACCGTTCCCTACAAGACGGTCGAGATCTACGCGGAAAAGGCCAAGGCCGCCGGCAACCGCTGCGAGTTAGCGGGTTACGACGACCGGACTCACGGCTTTTTCAACTACGGGCGGGGCGACGGGTCGGCCTATGCCGACACCGTTCGCCGCATGGACGAGTTCTTCGTCTCGCTCGGCTGGCTGAGCAAAAAACGCGATTGATTCACTGCCCGGCGAGTAGCGCCGCGCCGGACTGCTGCAATTCCGCCTGACGCGCAACCCAGGCCCGGATCACCTGAAACCCGGGATCGTTCTGCCGATAGCGCAGGCCGCCCTGGTGGCCCTCTTCCTGCCCGGTCTGGATGTTGAGCGGCTTGCGCAAGAAAAGGCTGCGCTCGGGGTCGTCGAGATCGACGCGCTCCTGCATCCGGCGGTAATTCTCCAGCAACTCCGCCGGGGCGATATAGCCGGCCGCATCGGGCGGGTGGAGATACAACGTGGGCACCCGCCCCGGCACGCCGTGGCACGAGATGCAGGCGCGGTTGTCCCGCTTGTCGAGCTTGTTCATCTCGACGAAAACGTAATCCCGGAAATGGAACAGGTCGTCGAGAAACTCGTCGGACGCCGTCAGATGCCGCGCCGCGGACGCCGCATCGGTTTCGCTTTGCTTGCGGATCAACTTGGACAGCGCTCTGCGATACGTTTCGTCGTCGTTGTCCAGGATGTTTTCCAGGCGGGTGCGGTAGGCCGCGACCGTCTCCTTGTCAACAAATGCGGCGATCGCCCGCAGAACTTCCGGGTTCCTTCTCAGGGTCTGCGATCCCGCCAGCCGCGAGGCGACGTCGCGCGCCTCGCGCGGCGCCGCGGCATCGAACCAACGCACGAACATGGCGATGACTTCGTTTTTGGCCTCCACGATCGGGTCGATCACGTCGGCGCCGCTTTCATCCTTGACAAAGCGGCCCGCCCCCTTCTCGCGGGGCGTCAGCTTTACGTAGTCGATGCCGAATTTGAACTCGGGCTCGGTTTCCGGATTCGACCCGAGGATGCGCACTGACAACCGGTTCTCGCCGGCGGAGAGGGGAAACACGCCCAGCGACTGCGGCCCGGTCGAGAAGTAGTCCTTGCGGTAGCCGTCGAACTCGCTCAAAATCGGCTCATCGTTGAACGCAACTTCGACGATTCCGTGGGCCGGGCCGTACAAAAACGCGGCCGTCAACTCGTAGTTTCCATCCTGTGCAACATCGAGCGCGAAGACAAGCTGTGCATCGAGCTTGCTGTCTTCCCAGATCAGCGCGCTGTTTTTGCCGGCGATGCCGCCGGAGATCTCCTGCTCGGTGGTGCGCCCGTAGGTCATTTGCGCGATTTCCAGATCCTCGGCCTCGGTCGCCCCTTCGAGCGCTTCCTCCAAGGTCGGCCCGTCTTCGCGGTAGGCCGTCATCCAGGCGGCGGAATCGAGCCAGAGCCGCGGGTTCGCCGAAAGGTGCTCGAACGCCTCGCGGCGGTGCAGCGCCTGGTTTCGGCCTAGAACGCGGGCAATCAGGACCGCCTGCCGCTCGGAGACCTCGGTCCCGGCCGCCGGCGCCGATGCCGGCGCGGGCCTGCCCAGCAGCGCGGGCGGCGGATTCGGCGCCGCCGCGGCCGCCGGCCTGCCGGCGGCGTCCAGCAGCAAATCGAAAAACGCGGCTTCTTCCTCGTCGCTGAGACCTTGGAAGTCCCAGCGCACGACGGCCAAAAAGTTTGCGACGGCCTCGGCGTCCTCGTCTCTGCCGGAGGCCAGATACTCGCGCATCGCCTGCAGCATCGGGTTCAGTCTCGCGGGCACGGCCGGAAGCAACAGTTCCCGGGCATTCGAAAGACCGCGGGCGGCAGCCGCAACGACCTCTCTTTCGCCGCTGAACAGCAGATCGAGCAGAATCGCCTGCAAGGGCTCGTGGGCGATATTGCGGGCGCCTTCGACGGCAATGGACCGCCAAGGAATCGCGGTCTCCGTCTCGTCTTCGTACACGGCCTGGTCTTCGTACACGGCGAGCACCGCCTTGCCGAACAGATCCGACGCTCCGGGGGTGCTGTAGGCGAACTGGCCGGGGCTCTGCTGGTTGGCCCGTTCCATGTAATGCGAGGCGGCCATCGCCGTGAGGCGGCGGTCGACGAGCCGGCGCTTTTCGGGCGGAGCGTCTTCCCGCCAAGCGGCAAGCGCGGCGTAGAAATCGGCCAGCTCTCCATACTGCTGCTTGAGAAACTTGTCGCTGGTGATGTTGTTGACCTGCCCGTTGACCACGAAAAGCGAGATCGTCGAATAGCGCAGCGCCATATCGATCTGCGCCTCGGGCTCCGCGCGGGTCAGAGCGTCGAGCCAGGCGCGGTTGAGCGGCTCGCGTATCTCCGGGTTCCATACCCACCAGTGCCAAGCCGCCTTGAAAGCATACGCCCGCACGCCCGGATGCGGATCGACCATCCCCGCGGTCAGCGTGGCGACGAGTTCGCCGAGATCCGCCGTGCTGTCCGCACCCTTGAGATAAGCGCGGGTCACCAGCGCATGCATCACCGATTGGCGGGTGCGGTCGTCGCCTTCCGCGAACGACCGGAAGATCTCTTGCCAACCGATATCGTCGAGCAGGAGTTGGCGCAGCGACCAAAACGCCGCCTCGCGGCAACTCTTGACGGGATCGTTCAGATGCGCGGCCAGCACGGGCGCGGCTTCGGGAATGAGCGCGGCGCCGAGGCCGACCAGCCCGTGGTAGCGCACTTGCGGCGCGCGGCTCTTCACGGCTGCAAACAGTTGGGCGGCATATTTGCGGTCGCCCTTGACCTGGATGCGGCGGATTGCCGCAACCGCATCGGGAAGGTCGGCGCCGCCGTCGAAAGCCGGCGGCTCGGCCTCGGGGACATCGTTCGGATGCAACATGCTCAGCGCCCGGATGGCGTACGCCGAGGTGACGAACCCGGTCGCCGCCGCAGCGTTCCAGAGCCCGTACGGATACTGGTTGCGCAGCAGCCAGCGCACGCCGCGGCGGACAACCGGGTCTTGCGCCGTGCGTCCGGCGGACTGCAAGGCGATCAGCGACACCGCCGTCGGCGCGGGATAACTGTAGTCCTCGGGGCGGCGCCAGCCGTCCGATCCGTTCTCGCGGCTGCCGGGATCGAATCCCCAGCCGCCGTCTTCGCGCTGCAGCGCGAGCAAGCGCTGCATATCGACCGCGACTTGCGCCTCGAACTCCTGCTGGAACTTCCGCGCAGCTTCGATGCGCTCGGGGGAATGCGTCAGCTTGCGCACTGTTTCGAGATAGTCGTCCGGCCAAAGCCGGTAGAAAAACTCGATGCGGTGGCCGAGGTCGTCCGTGACCCGGATGTCTTCATCGCCGGTAGCGACGACCTTCCTCGCTTTCTCTTCCAGCCCGAAGAAGTAGCGCGGATCGCCGGTGTCGCGCCAAGCGCGCTCCAGAACTTCGGCGCCGAACTTGAACACGACGTTGGGACCGAAGTTCGAGCCGCGGCCGGCGGCGTTGATGCCCTTGGGATCGGCGGTCTGCAGCACGTAGTTCGCCGTGCGCTGCTGCCAATGGCGGTGCAGCTTCTTGGGCCGATGGGTGCGCTCATGGAGAACGATATTGCGTCCCGCAACGCGCGTGCCCGCCGGGCCGTCGCCCAAATCGTTGGGCGCGACGCTGGTGTTGACCGCCGCGTCCTCGAGCTCGTTGGTCAAGCGGAGCGATTCGTACATGGTGTTGGCCAAGCGGCGGAAGCTCTGCTCGACGCCCGCCGGGCCGTAGCCGTTGCGAAACGCATCCGCCAAACCCCAGACGCCGCTCTGCGTGTGGCAGCTCATGCAGTTCTCGCCGAACAGCGCCGTGGCGTCGCGGACGCGCCGGTGGAGCGCGATGTTGCGCGGCCGGTGAATCAGCCAGGCGTCGATCTCGGCCGCGTGATAGCGAACCCCCTGGCGCACCGCCGCCGCAGGATCGTCGTACGGCGCCGGATCGAACAGGCGCACCTCGATTTCGTAAGCCGGATGGTTGGCCTCGACGCGCAGATAGTAGGTTTCGCCGGGCATCGCCTTGCGGGTAATGAACGTGCGGAACGAGCGGTCCTGCTGGTGCGCCCGCTCGTTGATCGCCCGGCCTTCCTCGTAGGTGTAGACCGGCAGCGGCCCCGGAATCACGACCGCCGGCGGGTGGACGTAAGGGACGGGGTTGCGGTTGGCGAAGTCGTAAGGATTGGGAACGTCGCGGTCGCGCAGCTCTTCTTCGCTGGGACGCCCTTGCCTGTAGAAACGGATGCGGGCGCTGACGACGGGCTCGGCGATCTGCAGGTTCGCGCTGACGAACTTCGGCTTCGAACCCTTGTAGGCAATGCGGTACCAATCGTCGGGCGTTTGCCCGCTGCGCGTGTTGTTGTAGTACTCGATGTCGTCCGCGCCGCCGGTGACGTAGACGATCTGATCTTCGTCGCCGGAGCGGAAGGGCAGATCGACGGCTTGCTCCGGCGCATTGTTCGGCTCGGCTTCGATGACCGTACCGCCGGCGCTCAGGCGCTCCAACGGCCGCATCTCGATCGTCAGGGCAACGTCTCGCACCGGCGGCGTGCGGGTCGGCAGAGGCGTGGTCAGAGGCGCCAGGCCGGTGTCGTGCGGGATGTCTCCCAGCAGCTGCGGCCGATCGGTAACGGTTTCGAGCCGCAGCGAATACTCGCCCGAAAGCGGCGTCCGGTAAACCAGATAGACATCCGGGTCGAGGGCGTGCAGCGTCTTTTGCCAATCGGCGGCGGCCGCTACGCCCGGGTCGCTGCGCTCGCCTTCGAACTCGGGCTGCGGAATCGCCGGCCCCGTCCAGGCGACGCCGATGCGCGCGTTCGGCGGCAGCGCCGAAGGCTCGTCGATGCGGACGCTCAACTCGAAGGCCGACCCCTCGTCCAATGCCCACTCGCGCTGAAACGAGCCGTCGAAGCGGAGCGTCTGCGACCATTCGGGCGCGCCGTCGGCGAAGACGGGAACCAGCGCCGCAACGGTCAGAAAACCGAGAAGAAGCAACCTGCGCATCTCACAGAGAGAATACCAATTTCCCCCTGCGCAAGGGGCGTTCGAGGCCGTCATTGCACGCGCTTCATGCGCCCGCGGATGCGTTTTACGAGTTTCTCGATCTCCTCGGTTTTCCTGATGGCGCCCAAGTCCACTACGTGGTATTCGTTGCGGTCGAGGTTCTCGCGCAACTCCTGGGCGAGCGCGATCAGCTTCTCGATGTCTTCCTTCGACTTTTTCGCGTCGCTTTTGAGGATCGTCAGCCTGCGCGAGCTGCCGTCGGGCATTCTCGGCTCGGGTTCCTTCTGCTGCGCGGCGAGCGGCGGCGCAAGGAGAGGCGCAAGGAGAGGCGCAAGGAGAGGCGCAAGGAGAGGCGCAAGGAGAGGCGCAAGGAGAAAAGCGATCAGAAAAACAATTTCGCGGCGGAGCTTCATATCCAAAGCCTCCGCTTCATGATAAGCTCAAAAAAAAGTGAGGCGGAACGGTCTGCGCAGGCTCTTGCCAAGTATGCTAGAATCCGCCTTTTGAATCGGGAAGCGACGGCTCGGCCGGCCGCCGGTTCGATCACGACAAACGTTCGATCACGACAAACGAGGGAAGAGAGACTATGACCTACATCATCGCGGAACCGTGCGTGGGAACCAAAGACACCGCCTGTGTGGACGCTTGCCCCGTGGATTGCATCCACCCCAAAGCCGACGAGGAAGATTTCGAGACCGAAGAGATGCTCTACATCGACCCCGATGAATGCATCGACTGCGGCGCCTGCGTACCCGTTTGCCCGGTTTCGGCGATCTTTGCCGAAGAAGACCTGCCGGATGAGTGGGCCTCCTACACCGAGCGTAACGCCGCCTACTACGGCGGGTAACCGCCGGAGCTTCGCTTTTCAGAAAAGGGATCCCGAAGGGGAGCGGGATCCCTTTTTGCCTTTGCCGCGGGGCGCCCCGAGAAGTCAGATCTTGTTCTTGTCTTTCTTGTGGACTTCGTGGCAGGTCTTGCAGCCGGCGCTCATGGCCTCGAGGCCGGCGGCGTAGCTTTCCATGTCCATGCGGTAGGCGCCCAGCATGGTCTTGGCGGCGGCCGCGATCACTTCGTTGGCGCCGTTGCGCCAAGCGTCGTCTTTGACGCGCCCGCCCAACAGCATGAGCTGACTCGCTTCGCCGATGATCGAGGCGGCGGCGTTGGCCGTCTTCCATTCCTCCTTGTTCGCAGGACCGCCGGCCTTCTTCATCGCGTTGATCTTGCCCATCGACGGCTTCACGACCATTTCCATGATGTCGTGCGGCGTGGCGACCTTCTTGTACTTGAATTCTTCGTGATTGTCGGCCGACCCGACCCCCGTCAAGGCGAGCGCAAGAGCGGCCGGCAAAATCCATCCCTTCATTTGGTTCCTCCAGTTCGACGCCCTGGGGAGGGCTTCAAGCTACTTTATCAGAGACGGCGCGCCCGGCTCCGCCTTCGAAATCACCTCGCGGACATCGTAGGCCGCGCGGTTGCGGCTCTCGAAATACGTGCGCATCAACATCTCGCCGATCAGCCCGGTGCAAACCATCTGCATCCCCGTGAGCGCCAGCACCGCTCCGGCAATGAGCAGGGGGCCGTGCTCGACCATGATGTGGACGCCGCGCATCTTCTGCGCCAGCAAGTAAACGAAGACGGCCGCCCCGCCCCCGGCGCAGAGCAAACCGAGGGAGCCGAAAAAGTGCATCGGCCGCGTCAGATAGCGCGCCAGGAAACCCACCGTCAGCAAGTCGAACAACACGCGGACGGCGCGTCCAAGGCCGTAGTGCGAGCGGCCGCTGCCGCGCTTGCAATTTTGAATCGGAACTTCGGCGATGCGCGCGCCGTGCATCGCCGCGAGCACCGGAATGAACCGGTGCAACTCGCCGTAGAGCCTCAGGTTTTTCACCGCCTCGCTGCGGTACGCCTTGAAAGTTCCGCCGAAGTCATGCAGGTCGACGCCCGAAATCCAACGGATGCAGGCGTTGGCGATCCGCGACGGGATGCGCCGCGTGAGCAGATTGTCGATGCGCCGCTCGCGCCGGCCGTTGGCGATGTCGTAACCTTCGTCGAGCTTCGCCAACAGCGCAGGGATGTCCTCGGGCGCGTGCTGCACGTCGCCGTCCATGGCGACGATGACGGCGCCTTGGGCGTGCTCGAACCCCGCGGCAAGGGCGGCCGTTTGCCCGAAATTCCGGCGCAGGCGGACGACCTTCAAGCGGCCGTCGTTGTGCGCCAGGTTTTTCAGCAGCCCGGCGCTGCCGTCGCTGGACGAGTCGTCGACGGCGACGATCTCGAATGCGGCTCCTATTTTCTCCAACGTTGCGACGAGCCGGTCGTACAACGGCAATAGATTGCCTTCCTCGTTGTGGACCGGAATGACAACCGATACTTCGGGAGGCGGCATCGGAGCTTCAGCGCAGCATGGCGCAGACTCTGGAGATCGGCAAGCCCACCACATTAAAGTAGCAGCCCTCGATGCGCTCGACGAACTTCGACGCGCCCCCCTGGATGCCGTATGCGCCGGCCTTGTCGGCGGGCTCGCCGCTCGCCGCGTACTCTTCGACCTCGACGGCCGACAACGGACGGAAGAACACGCGGGTTTCCTCGACCCCGCGCTTCGCGCTGTTTCCGTCGAAAACCGCGAAACCGGTGAGCACGGAATGCGCGCGCCCGGAAAGCAGCTTCAACATGCGCTTCGCGTCAGCGGCATCGGCGGGCTTGCCCAGCATGCCGCCGTCGAGCGCAACGACCGTGTCGGCGC
Source organism: Bryobacterales bacterium (assembly GCA_965214655.1). Classification (GTDB taxonomy): domain Bacteria; phylum Acidobacteriota; class Terriglobia; order Bryobacterales; family UBA6623; genus CATQHP01. Next base: position 775,846 of record OZ243965.1, read on the forward strand.
CGAGCGCGGTCTCTCCTTCCCGCCATGCCGCGCGCGCCTTCGCCTCGGCCAAACGCAGCACATAGTCCCGCGCGGCCTCACCGGGGAGCGCCCTCTCGTCGATCTGCGCGGGACGCTGCTCGAAGGCGATGCCGGCCGCGCGCAGCAGTTCGCTCCTGCGCGGAGACGCCGAGGCGAGAATCAAGCGCACGGCCTGCTAACGGTTGAGATAGCTGGGATCCTGCGCGGCGCCCCCGCCGTCGGCCGGCGGGGCGGCGGCCTTGCTCTTGTCGAGCTTGCGCTTTTCGGAGCTGCGGATGTCGAACGCGTCGGGAGACGAAGGGGCGTGATCCAACAAGCGGTTCACGCGCCCGTTCAACGCCCGCAAGAACGCGATCAGGTCGTTTTTTTCTTCATCCGAGAGGCCCAGGGGCCGGATTTCGGCCTGGAAGCCGGGCGGCGCCGAGCCGCCGCGGTCGTAATGGTCGATCACCTGGCGCACGTTCATCAACAAACCGTTGTGCATGAACGAATAGCGGCGCACCGCGTCGCGCAGGCTTTGCGTCTTGTATTTGGTTCCGGGCGCGCCGTGGCCGTCTCTCTCGGGAACGCCGTTGTAGTGAAAGCCGTGATCGGTCAACAGCGGGCCGTGGTGGCAGCGGATGCACTCGGCCTTGCCGGTGAACAGCTCCATCCCGCGCTTCGCGGCCGGCTGCAAGGCTTCCTCGTCGCCCAGCAAGTATCGGTCGAGGTTGCTGTCGTAAGAGACGAGGGTCCGCTCGTACCCGGCGATGGCCTTGGCGATCAAGCCGAACGAAATCTCTTCGCCCGGAAACGCTTCGGCGAACGCGCGCACGTAGTACGGGTCGGCCTTGATGCGCACAACGGCCTCTGCGGGGTCGAGGGCCATTTCCTGATGGTTCTCGAGCGGCTTGGCGACCTGTTCCTCAAGAGTCTTTACCCGGCCGTCGAAGAACATGCTCCGCTGCCAGCCGACGTTCAGCAGGCCGGGCGTCTTGCGGCTCAACTCGCTCTCGTTCAGCCCCCAGGCCCGCGACAAGCCGTCGGTGAAATAGAGCTCCGCTTTGTGACAAGTGCCGCAACTGCGCCGGTTGTTGCCCGAAAGCGCCTGCTCGAAGAACAACTCTTCGCCAAGCTCGACCTTCGCCTGCGACGGCGGATTGTCGGCAGGATGCGGAGGCGCCCCGAAGAGCGGCTCCAGCTTGGGCTGCTCGGCGGCGGCGATGAGCGGCAGGCAGAACAAAACAACGATCAGCCGGTATTTCATGACGCGCTTTCAAGGTTAAGCTACCACAGGAAACCGCGTTGGCGGATTGGCGCGTTATGCCGGCTGCTGTGTCTGGGCGACCATCACGCGCTGCTGAAAATCGGCCAACATGCTCTCGTCCAGACGAACCTGCGTCGGACGCCGTTCCAGCGTCGTCATGCGGTCGATCTTGTCTTGCAGCTTCAACAGCGCATAAAAAAGATTTTCCGGGCGAGGCGGACAGCCGGTGACGTAAACGTCGACGGGCACGATCTTGTCGACCCCCTGCAGCACGCCGTAGGTGTTGAACGGGCCGCCGACCGACGAGCAGGCGCCCATCGAGATGCACCACTTGGGCTCGGGCATCTGATCCCAGATGCGCTTGAGCACCGGGGACATTTTTAGCGTCACCGTCCCGGCGACGATCATCAGATCGGACTGCCGCGGGCTGGGGCGGAAGACCTCCGCGCCGAAACGGGCGATGTCGAAGCGCGAGGTCGAGGACGCGATCATCTCGATGGCGCAACAGGCCAGACCGAAGGTCAGCGGCCAGATCGCCGATTTGCGGGCCCAGTTGAAAACATAGTCCACCGAGGTCGTCATGAAGTTGCGCTCGAACTGATTTTGAATGTAGGGCATGGAGTCTCCAGGGAAGCCTTCATTATAGGCGAAGCCGCAAGCGCCTGGCGAGAGGCCGCGGACTATCCGGCGGCGCGGGGCGTCAGGCCGGCCGGATCGTTCCGCAGGGCGCGGCGCGGGAAGTCCTCGTGCCCCATGATCGCTTCGATCCGGTCGCTGTGCAGCCGGCGGTGGTAAGCGATGTAGTAGAACCATTGCAGGCCGGTCAAGTAGCCGATCTCTCTGCTGGGGTGCTCGTGAACGGCTTCGTCGAGGCCCTCCGAATCGGCGAGCAGCCGCATCAGCTTGCGGTTGGCCTTGCCGTAGTACTCGAGAACCTCGGGGAGCGTGATGAGCGTCTTTCTGGGAAAGAAATTTTCGGCAGTGTTCTCGGCGAAGAACTTGCGCAGCATCTCTTCCTTGCCCTTGAGCGGCGCCGCCAACGTCGGGCGGGGGCCTTCGGCGAGAGCCGCCGTCACCTGCGTTTGCAGGGCGTTTTCCGAAAGCGCCACGTGTTCGGCCTCTTCGCCGATGGCGTGCCGGAACGGAGGGATGAGCAGATTCCATTCGCTGTCTCGGACAGAGCGGATCAGTCCGAGAAACCGCTCTTTGCCCTCATCGAGAAGCTCTGCAACGGCGTCAATCCGCGCTTCCGTTTGGGCCCGCGCCCGGCCGGACGCGGCGAATCCGCCGAGCGCGGCGGACGAGAGCAGGAAAAATCGGCGGGGAATACCCTGTAAGTATAGCAACGGCGCGCGCTTGCAGCGCCGTTTTCAGGCGTGCTACGTTTCGAGTTCGGACCGCGTTTCGAAGCGATCTTCTTGCTGCTCTTTGCGCTCGCCGTGCTGTGTGTTTTCGCGCCCGCCCTGGGCGGGCAGACAGCCGCAGAAGCTCCGCTTGTCCGCGAGCGCGGGGCGCTGGAAATTTTTTCCGAGACGCAGTTGCGCGAAGGCTCGATGCGGCTCGCCCGCGGCGACGTCGAGTTGCGCTACAACTCGATCGTCCTGACTGCGGACGAGTTGGATTTCAACGAGGAGACCGGCGAGGTCGAAGCGCGGGGCAACGTGCATTACCGGGCGGGCGGCGGCCGGGAAGATCTCCGCGCGGCGCGCCTGTCTTACAACACGCGCAGCGAGCTGGGCACGTTTTACGACGTCCGCGGAAGAGTGTCGTCGGCGAGTCAGGGCGGAGCGCGCATCCTGACCACGGACAACCCCTTCCGCATCGAGGCGGCGGTCGTGCACAAGACGAAGGAGCATTACCGGGTTCACAACGGCCGGGTCACGAACTGCGCGCCCGAGAACCCCTGGTGGACGCTGCGCTCGCCGCGCACGACGATCGTCCCGGGCAAGGAAGCGGCAATCCGGCGCGGGGTATTGCGCATGAAGGGAGTGCCGATCCTGTACATGCCGTATTTCCGGAAGTCGCTGGAAAGAATGCCCCGGAAAAGCGGCTTCCTGACCCCCAACATCGGCAACAGCTCGCGTTTCGGCTTGATGCTGGGCCAAGCGTATTATTGGGCCGTCAACCGCAGCTACGACATGACGGTCGGCGGCAATTGGTATACCGACCGGGGCTTGGCCTCGAATGTGAGCTTCCGCGGGCGGCCCACGAAGAACTCCAGCTTCGACGCGGTCTTTTTCGACGTCAGAGACCGCGGCAGGAAGCTCGACGACGGCAGCCGCCTGAAGCAGGGCGGCAACTCGTTCGACATGCGGGGCCGGACCGCGTTCGGGCGCGGATTCCGCGGCGTGGCGGATTTGCGCTATCTCAGCTCGCTGGAGTTCCGCCAGGCGTTCACGCAGACGTTCGAGGAAGCCGTTTTCTCGCAGGTGCGCTCGATCGGCTTCGTCACCAACAACTTTTCCACGTTCAGCTTCAATGCCTCGCTGCTGCGCAACGAGAACTTTCAGAGCGTCGCCCGCGGCGACACCATCGTCTTGCGCAGGCTGCCCGGTTTCGAGTTCAACAGCCGCAAGCGGCGTTTGACCCGAAGCGGCGTTCCGTTGTGGCTGAGCTTCGATTCCTCGTTCGATCTGGTGAGCCGGACGCAGCAGACGTTCCAGACCCGGCGCTTCGTGCAGCGCGGGGAATTCTTTCCGCGCGTCTCGACAAAGCTGTTCTGGAAAGGCTTTCACGTCGTTCCCACGCTGGGGGCGCGGGCCGCCGCTTACGGGCAAGGCCGAGGGGACGAGGGGCTTTCCGGCGAAAATCTGTATCGCCGCGCGGGCGAGATCGGGGTCGATATCGCCGCCCCTTCGCTGTCGCGGATTTACCGCGCTCCGCGCTGGATGGGCGACCGCATGAAGCACGTGATCGAGCCGCGGCTGCGCTACCGCTACACCGCCGGCGTCGAGGATTTCGACCGCGTGATCCGCTTCGACGCCCGCGATCTGATCCACAACACCAACGAGGCGGAGATCTCGCTTACGAACCGGTTGTACGTCAAAGACGACGCGAGCGGACGGGTGCGCGAGGCGGCCGTGCTCGAGATCTGGCAGCGGCGCTACTTCGATCCGCATTTCGGCGGAGCGCTCGTCCCCGGCCGGCGTAACGTGCTGCGCTCGAGCCTGGACTTTTCGCCGTTTGCGTTTCTGGCCGAGCCGCGCAACTATTCGCCGGTCGCGGTTGCGTTCAAGGTGAACCCCCATTGGCGGTACGGCTTGAGTTGGCGGAACGACTACGACCCGCTGCGCGGCAAGATCGTCAACACGACCGCGGACGCCTCGCTCCGGATCGGTCCGAAGATCGGCGTGACGGCGGGGCACCGCGCGGTGCGGGCGCCGACGGCGCTTTCGCCGGCGAGCAATCAGTTGCTGGCCACGGTGCGCTACGGCGACTTCAACCGCCGGGGGTGGAATGTCGCCTTGACCAACGTTTACGACTACCGCCAACATCTTTTCCTGTATTCGATCTCGCAGATCACCTACAACACGGACTGCTGCGGTTTCAGCCTGGAGTACCGCCGCCTGGCGATCGGCCAAGTCCGCAGCGACAACCAGTTCCGCATCGGCATTTCCATTGCCAACGTCGGCTCGTTCGGGACGCTGCGGCCGGCGGAGCGGCTGTTCTGATGGCGCTTCCCCAAAGACTGTTTCCGAAAAAATACGCGGAGCTCGCGGCGCGGACGCGGGCGCCCTTCGGCTTTGCCGCCGCGGCCTTATTCCTGTGGCTGGCCGAGCCGGCGGCGGCGTCGCTCGCCGCGGGCGGCTCAGTTGCGGCCTGCGGCTTGGGCGTTCGCGCCTGGGCCGCCGGACACTTGCGCAAGAATCGCCGCCTGGCGGTTTCCGGGCCCTATGCTTACGTCCGCAATCCGCTTTATCTGGGCACGCTGACGGTTGGCGTCGGATTCGCTCTGGCGGGAGCGCGCCCGGCGCTCGGCGTGCTCTTGACCGTTTTTTTTCTGGCCCTCTACCTGCCGGTAATAGAGGAAGAAGAGGCGCATCTGCACAAAATCCTGGAAGGCTACGGGGAGTACGCCGCGCGCGTCCCGCGCATCTTGCCCGCACTGCGGCCGCGTTATCGGTCGCAGGCGCCCTTCAGCGCCGCGCTGTACCGCGAGAACCGGGAGTACGAAGCCGCTTTGGGCTTCGCGGCGGGAATGCTGGCGCTGGCCTGGAAAGCTTTCGGCCGGCTTCTCTGACGCCGTCCGCCGGTTCCGTATTCTGTTAGTAAGGGTTGGTTTTTCCCCTGAATGAACCGTCGCTAGATGGCGCCCCGATTCGTCTGCCTGATTTGCCATAACGAGATTGCGCATCCCGGCGCGGAGTGCCCCTACTGCAAGAGCCGCTCGTTCCTGGCCGAAGGCGCGACGCCGCGGATTCTGGCCGCGGTGTTCGGCGTGATGCTGCTGCTGTTCGTTGCGACGGGCTTCTATACCCGCTCTTTCAACCGCGAAAGCCGCGAGCGCGGGCGGCAACATTACGCGGCTGCGCAGGCTTTGGCTGCGCTGTCCGATTACGAGCAGGCGGTGGAACAATACCGCGACGCGCTGCTGTATTCCCGCGACAATGCGGACTACCGCCTCGGATTGGCGCTGGCGCTGTTCGAATCCGAGCGGTACGCCGAGGCGCGCACTCATTTGGCGGCGCTGCGCTCGGTCGATCCGACCCTGGGGATCGTCAACAAGCTGTTGGGCCGCCTCTCCGCCGGCGACGGGCAGGTCGATGAAGCGGTCACTTACTACCGCACGGCCATCTACGGCCGTTGGACGGACGAGGCCGAGCAAGAGCGCCTGCAATCCCGGTTGGATCTGGTCGATCTGCTGGACCGCCACGAGCGGCCGCGGCAGTTGACCGCCGAGCTGCTCGCTCTGTTCGATGCCGCGCCCGACGACAAGGCGGTCAAACGCCGGCTGGCCGGCCTGCTGCTCAAGGCGCAGGTCGCCGACAGGGCTTCGATCCTGTTTCGCGAGTTGCTGGGAGACGCCCCCCGCGACCGCGAGGCGCTCGTCGGACGGGCGGAAGCGGAGTTTCTGCTGGGGAACTATCTCACGGCTCGGACGCATTTCAACCGGGCGCAGGCGGTCCGCAAAGAGGAGTCCACCGCGGCGAGGGTTGCGCTGTGCAATGCCGTCATTGCCCTCGACCCGCTCCGGCGCGGCAATCTCGTCATCCAGGAAAGATTCCGCCGCAGCCGCGTTCTGGTCGGGCGCACGGCCGAGTTCGTGAGCTATTGCAGGAATCCGCTCGGCGAAACCTTCGTGGGACCCCTTCCCCAGGTTTCGGCGGAGCTCGCCGAACCGCTGGGGCGCGCGCTCGATTTGCTGCAGCGCGGCGCCCGCCAACGCGCGACCGCCGCGAACGTCGAGGCGAACATCCTGCTGGCGGAAGAAATCTGGAACGCGCGGGAAGGGGCCTGCGCCGGAATCGAGCACGACGATGAGCCGCTGCGGCTCGTTCTGGCGAAACTCTCCCGATGACGATCGAGACGCTTCGAGATATCGTGCGGGGGGCGTGGGACGTGGGCCGCATCCGCGCCTGGCTTGCCGCCGGCGCGCTCACTCTGGGCGATATCGCGCGGGGCCTCTGGGTTGTCAGCCGCAAGGGGCCGGTTCTCGAAGAAACGCAACGCTTCCTGCTGCTTTCGATCGTGATCGGGGTTTTTTCCGGCCTGGTCGTCGTCTGCTTTCACATTTCCATTGAATTCCTGAATTGGAACACGGTGCATTCGCTGGAGCGCTCGACCGATCTGTGGATGCTGCTCTGGCCGGCGCTGGGCGGAGGCGCCGCCTATCTTCTGGTCTATTTCTTTTTCCCCACCGCCCGCGGGACGGGCATCAACTACACCAAGGCCGGAGTGTACGCCTCCGACGGCTACGTGCCGTTCAGCAGCGTCATCGGCAAGTTTGCGAGCAGCACGCTCTCGATCGGTTCGGGCAATCCGATGGGACCCGAGGATCCGGCGCTGCAAATGGGCGCGGGGATCGCCTCGCTGCTGGGCAGGCTTTTTCACCTGACCCGCGATCACATGCGCTTGATCGCGCCGATCGGCGCGGCGGCCGGCATCGGCGCGGCGTTCAACACGCCGATCACGGCGGTGTTGTTCGTCATGGAGGAAGTGATCTCGGCGTGGAGCGCCGGCGTGCTGGGTTCGATCGTGCTTTCCGCGGTTTCGGCGGTGGTTGTCAGCCGCTGGTTTCTGGGCGACGATCCTCTGTACATCGTTCCGGAATTCGAATTGACGGCCTACTCGGAACTGCTCGTTTATGCGGTGCTCGGCGTGGCCGGCGGCTGTCTTTCGGCCTTGTACACGCGCTATGCCGCCGCCTTGCGCAAGAAGGTGTTGGAGCAGAGACAGGCGGTCAGGCTTTTGCTGCCCGTGGCCGCCGGGTTGTTCGTCGGCTGGATCGGCATCCAGGCGCCGGGAATTCTCGGCGCCGGATACTCGTCCATCGACAGCGCCCTGCACGACCGCTTTACGTGGCAGTTCTTGCTGCTTCTGGGCGGACTGAAGATGATCGTATCGGCGGTCTGCCTCAGCGCAGGCACCCCGGGCGGCATGTTTGCGCCGACGCTGTTCATCGGCGCGATGATCGGCGGCGGCCTCGGCGAATTGGCCGGCGCCTACTGGCCGCTGCCGACGAGCTCGACCAGCGCCTACGTATTGGTGGGCATGGGCGCCTTTTTCGCCGGCCTGTTCCGCGCACCGATGACCTCGGTCTTCATGGTGTTCGAAGTGAGCGCCAGCTACGTGATCATCCTGCCGGTCATGATCGCCAATACGATTTCGTATCAGATTTCGCGGCGCATGCAGCCGGATTCGCTGTTCCACATCCTCGGCCACCAGGACGGCCTGGATCTGCCGTCGGTCGAGGAGAAGCGCGAGGCGCCCGTGCTGCACGTCGAGGACGCGATGCGCAAAGACGGCAAACGGGTCGTGCCGGCGGCAAGCGCGACCGTCGACGACGCTCTCGCCAAGCTCGACGAGGACGGCGCATCGGCGATCCTGATCGATTCGGGATACGGGCGCTGGGCATGGGCCGATCGGCGGGACCTGGAGCGCGCCTGGAAGGAAGGCTGGGGCGCCGCGCCGATCAAGGATGCGTTGCCGCCGCGCGCGGTGATTCGCACGTACCCGGATCTTCCGCTGGACCAGGCTATGCGCAAGCTCGGCGTGTACCCCGTGCTACCGGTAGCCAGCCGCGTCAACCCCAACTATATGGTCGGGACGCTGACCCTGGCCGACGTTCACCGCGCCTACGGCATTCCCAAAGAGGAAGCCAAGTAGCGCTCTACTCTTCCTTCCAGCGGTAGTAACCGACGTCGGTGGGGACGATCTGCCGGGTTGTCGAACGCCAGTCGTCGAGGGGCGGAGCGCCGAGTCTATGGTTTCACCGTAATCCTCTCCGAGGCTGAAGAACTCATTGGCGCCGACTGTCGCCGTATTCGATATACTTAGATATTCGGTGTGGAAGGCGCGCGTGTATCCGAACTAGAAACAGGGCAAGTGAGGAAAACAGGTGTCATCTAACAGCCACAATAACCACGGATTGGAACTCGAGTCAATAGAGTCCGAGCAAGAAGATCGTGAAGGCACTCCTTCCGACTATCAGATAGCAACCTATCCAGCGGATTATACATTGGAAGTGTTGTACAAAAAATGGCAATCGGATGAAATAGAGATTCCCGATTTCCAAAGACATTTTGTCTGGAAGCAAACTCAAGCCAGCAAACTTATCGAATCCTTCCTTGTCGGTTTGCCTGTTCCACCCGTATTCTTTTACAGCGAGCGCAAAAGCAGAAAATATATCGTTATCGATGGGCAGCAAAGACTGAAAAGCATATTTTTCTACTTCAATGGGTACTATGGCAAAGAAAACCGTGATAAACGTATCGTATTCAGACTGAAAGAACTTAATCCAAACAGTCAATTTCATGAGAAGAGTTTCGACGATCTACTCGAAGAAGATCAAAGAGCTTTAAGGCAAGCAGTTCTTAGGGCGCTTATAGTGCAGCAACTGAATCCCGAAGACAACACAAGTATATATCATATTTTTGAGCGCCTCAATACGGGCGGAATCTTGTTAGCCAGTCAAGAGATTCGTGATTGTGTTTATCACGGAGGATTTTCAAAATTTTTGGATAAAATTAACGGGCTTGAGAATTGGCGTAGAATATCTAGGTACACCCGAACCGGATATCCGTAAAAGAGATATTGAACTGATTTTGAGATTCCTTGTAATGCAGGATGTGGATGAATATAGCAAGCCCATGAAAAGTTTCCTTTCAAAATTCATGCAAAAAAATCGGAATCCATCCAAGAATAAACTTAGAAGAGATGAAGAAATATTCCGAAAAACTTGTTTAGCAGTAACTTCAAAACTCGGTGAAAAACCGTTTCATGTTCGTTCAAGACTGAACACAGCAGTGTTCGATGCGGTGATGAAATCTTTTTCCGATCACTTGGACGATATACCGGAAGACATTCAGGATCGCTATAGAAAACTGATAAAAAATAGTGATTTTGACAAAAATACTCGAATCCACACAACGGATGTGGAGGTCATACAAGGTCGTTTTCGTCAAGCTGCCGAACAGCTTTTCGATGCATAGAACATTTGTGTCAACATGCGTATACAAAGGATTGACGACGCACTGGAACGATGTGGAAAGTATCTGACCGATACCGATTCCATTAACGATGAAATTAAGAATTTATTGGCGCAGTCGCTGCTCATACTCATCTGTTCGGAATTCGAGAAAGCATTTAGAAACATGGTGCGGAAGCGATGCTCTTCTGTGTCCGACAAAGTGGTCAATGAATCCATTGAAAGCTATACCAAGAGAGTTCCCCGCAGTTCAAATCTAGATGAAGTATCCGGACTTCTCAAACGATTTGGAAGTGACCACAAAGCAGAGTTCAAGCGACAACTTGCACGGAACAGCCAAGTCGAATCGATGTACAGTAGTATAGTAAACGATCGGAACGATGTGGCCCATGGAAAAGGGAGCAACGCAACTTTCCGTGAAGTCAAGCAGTATTACGAAGAGGCGCACGTAGTCTTGGACTACTTCCGCGATGCGCTGTTCCGGAACGTCGATGACGCAGCGTAAGGCAGAACGAAGCGGAGTAACCCGCTATTCTTCTTTCCAGCGGTAGTAACCGACGTCGGTGGGGACGATCTGCCGGGTCGTCGAGCGCCAATTGTCGAGGGGCGGAGCGCCGACCCGTGAGAAAAATCCGCGCAGGCGTTTTTGCAGCGCGAGGCGGCGCTCGCGGTACTCGGGCTTGCCGGCGCGGTTGATGGTTTCGCCGGGGTCTTCCTCCAGATCGAAGAGCTCGTTGGGCCAGCCGTCGCCGCGCTCGATGTACTTGAGGTTTTCGCTGCGCACGGCGCGCGTGTAGCCGTACTCGAAATAGAGCTCGTTGCGCCATGCCGGGGATTCGCCTCGCAAAAAAGCGGCGTAGCTGCGGCCGACGCGCTGCGGGTCGGGATCGGTTTCCACTCCGAGGTAATCGAGCAGGGTCGGGAAGAAATCGTAGCTGGAGACCATCGCCGAGACTTCCCTGCCCGCCTCGATGCGGCCGGGATGATTCCAGATCAGCGGCGCCCGGATCGATTCCTCGAACATGTTGAACGGGATGGTCGCATTGCCCTTGCCCCAGACGCCGTGATGCCCGCAGTTGAAGCCCTGGTCGGCGCTGAAGACGACGACGGTGTTTTCGCGGATGCCCAATTCGTCGAGCTTGTCGATGACCCGGCCGACGTTGGCGTCCACGCCCGTGACCAGCGCGGAGTAGGCCGTGTAGGTCTCGCGGTTCCCGTGGTGGCGCTCGAAGCGGCCGCGGCGCTGCGGGTGCAGAGCCGCGGGGCGGGGGAAGCAGGAAAACTCGGCGTCCGCGTAATGCCGGCGGTATTTTTCAGGTTGGTAGTCATAGGGGCTGTGCGGGGCGAAGAAGGGCACGACCAGGCAGAACGGCCGGGCCCGGTTGCGCTCGATGAAGTCGAGGGCGCCGTCCCCGACGAAGTCGGTCTTGTAGCCGGTGTTCTTGACGCTTTTTCCGTTGACGAAGAACTCCGTATCCTTGTAGGCGCCGCCGCCGCGCGGGGCCGTATGCCAATAGTCGAAGCCGGCCTGAGCTTGCTCGTCGTGGCCCAGATGCCACTTGCCGGCGAGTCCGCAGACATAGCCGTTGGCTTTGAGCACGTCGGCGAACGTTCGCTGGCCGCGTAGAAAACGGGCGCTGCGCGGGCCGTAGCTGTCGTCGGGAAGCAGAAAATCCTGCACGCCGTGGTGCGACGGCAGCTTGCCGGTGTAGTAGGTGGCCCGCGACGGAGAGCATACGGGGGTGCAGGCGAACGCCCGCGTGAAGCGCATGCCTTCGGCGACCAGCCGGTCGAGGCGGGGCGTATGCATCTCGCCGCACCCGTAGGAGCCCAGCGACCATGCGCCCTGATCGTCGGTCATGAAAAAGACGACGTTGAGCGGCCGCCTCTGCGCCGCGGCCGCCGCGGGAATGAGCGAGAGAAAACTGCGCCGCGTCATGGCTGCGTCAAGAATACCAGCAAGAGCAAGAGGCCGGAGCTTAGCCGGCTTCTCAGGACGGTATTTCTCGAAACACCGTGCATTCCCTTCGCTGTCTCATGAGATTGTCGATCCCGGCGGTGACGTCCCAACGAATGACTGTCGACTTGGCGCCGTCACGTGCTTCCGCCCACACGGTTCTGTCATGGAAATGACCGTCTCGACCGACGTTGTGCGGCTTGAGTTCCAACACGCCGGCGAAACGGGTTCGGCGGAGCGCCTCTTGCAGCCTGCTGCGTTGATCGTGCTCGGTCAACCGCTCTTCTTCAGTCCGGGGCTGATTGCCGGGATTCCATACCAGAGTAAGGCGCTCGACGAGGATGCCGGTGTCGAGCAACTTATCCACAAACTCGGCAAGCGTTTCACGGTTTTGGCGATTTGTGCCGATGTAGGGATCTCTGACGATGACGGCGACCTTGCGGCCTACAGCCGGTTCGAATATCGTCGTGAAGTCTCGCCGGTCGTTCGGCGTGAACCGAAACTTACGGAGTTGCGCAACGGCGTTTTCGAGGAGCTTGGGAATTTGCCCCGCGCCGCCGATGAACTTTTTGTTGAGTTCGAGCCACCCGTCCGGCGCCGGGCCGTTCCAGCGATGAGTTACGCCGGTCAGCGGTCCGTCAAAAAGTGCGTCCGGCATTCGGACGCCATGGAATTCGGCTGCTGCGCCGCGGGTAACGACCGAGAGCCGCGGAGCTTTGGCCGTGCGCCCGCTTCGTCCTTCCGCAACGCGTTCGGCAAAGATCGAGAGCCGCGGAGATCTGGCCGCGGCGGCGGGGTCAAGGCGATAAATTTGAATCCGTCCTTCGCGTTCGAAACGCTCGAGGGTGTCTGCAACCTCGCGGTCGACGGTCGTCATCGGGGCTTTGGCTGTCGGTGCGGCGCGCCCGACAAGGAAGAGGAGGAGCCGGCGATTGTCGGTCTCGAGATAATCGCGAAGGGCGCGGGCGCTGCGCAGCGCTTCGTCCCGGTTTCCGGCCCCCCAGAGCGAACGCGCGGTTATCACAGCGAGCAAGGATCCCTTGAGGCGGGAGGACAGCACGGCCGCCGATGCGGATGGATAGGGGATCGCGTCTTGCGGCGCATTGGCCGGACGGGCTGCGGCCTGCGCCAGAAGCGCGCCGAGCCATGTGCGGCAAGGCTGTCGGTCGAAGACATCCCAATGCTGCTGATTGGAGTATTCGTTGAGGCAGCGGGAACAACTGGTTGCGCAGTCCTCATTCGAGCAATCGAGGATATCGCGGGCTGCGGCCAGGAGACGAGCCGCGAAAAACCGCGATTCCTCGAGCAGGCGCTTGCAGTAACCGGCGCCGCCCGCGGCTGCATCGGAAAGAATGACGATCGGTCGGCCGGCCCGCAATTCGGTCGCGGCACGCAGGTCGCGGCTGTCGGTATCGAGCAGACGGGCGGCGGCAAGGCGAAGCGCTTCCGCCAGGGTCCTGAGGAAACCGGCTCGCAGCCGCTTGGCAGCGTCCCCGTCGGCGGCTGCTGAAAAATCCGGGAGCGGACGATCGAAATGGATCGCGCGGATATCGGTTTCGAAGACGTGTCCCAAGTCGAGCGGATTTGCCAAGCGCTCATTCGGGCAGGGATCGCCGGTTCGCGGGTTCTCATGTTTCGACTGGACTTTATGCGGGCCATATTTTGCTGCCTGCGGCGCGGGCTCGGCGTATTCGCAGCGCGTACACCAGTAGTAGCCCGCGCCGTGCGGGCCTTTGTTGACAACGAACATCCGGCCTTTCGGGCCGCCGCCGCGGGGAGTCGCCGACGCGAAAAAGCTTTTGACGCCGTCGGCGCCGGTCTCGGAGTAATCGGCAAGATGCGCTCGTGTCAGCAAGCGCGCCTCGTCGACCGGCCGCGTTCTCAAACGCGAGCTTCCTGGGTCACGCCCCGTGCGTTCGGCGTAGGAGGTCAGGAATCCTGTCGGTTCGACGAAAGAACGCCGCCAAGCGGACTTGGCATTGCCACACTGCTCACAAACAGAATCGAAGTCTTCATATTCATCGTGGATCTCCGGGTGGCCGCAGTCTGCGCAGACCCGGTACCAGCGCCTCGGCGCCCAGATTTCGCTGCCTGTGATGAGGCCGCGCCGCACGATCCCGCGGCTGGTCCAGATGCGGCCTCCGGCCACGACTTCGGCGCCCGGAGCATATTCCCCGATGGCGAGAGCGGCGTTGCGGTCCAGTTGCAGCGCGTCGTCTTGCCTATCGGCATCGCGGGCCTCGACGATCTCCAGCCGGATCGAGTGGACCGGGAAGCTGTAGGTGGGGATGACCGCGGCGCGCGACAGCGCGTCCACAACGAAGCGGTCGAGGTACCGTTCCATGTCCGCGCGGCGCGCGGCGGAACGCCGGATCGCCTTGCTTTTGTCGGTCTCCGACGTTTCCGGATCAACCGATATGTCGAGTTGCTCCTGCGCGGCTTGGTTCATCGCCCGCCAGCGCTCGGCGATATCCCCAAGCCATGCATGGAAAACCTCACCGGTATGCGCGGCTAGATCGCTGCCGACGAGGCCGACCCCGCGAAGATCTGCCGGCATCGTTTCCACCATTCGCTCTGCGGTATTGAGCGCGGCTTTACCCCGCTCGCCGATAAGCCAAGTAGCGAATTGCTCGCGCAATGCGGCCTCGTCCTCAACGGTCAACCGCTCGCCCAGGACATGCTTGAGGCGCGGCGCGCCTTCCGCAGTGCGGCCGACGAGGCGCAGATCCAGCCATCCTGAGATCACGCAGGAGCATTGGTGCCGGCGAAAAAAGTTCGCGTTGTCGAGAGAAAGGTAAGGCGAAGCGGGCGGGGCGTTGAGATAGTCGTCGAGGTCGTGGAACTGGGCCTGATCGTAGCGGCTGTTCCGCGCCAGCATCAGAGCGATCGGGGCCGCCTGCGCCCGACGGCCCGCGCGCCCGGCCCTTTGCTGATAGTTGGCGATGCCGGGAGGAACGTTGCGGCACAGCGCGGCTTCGAGATCGCCGATGTCCACGCCCATCTCCATGGTGGTCGTGCAACTCAGTAGGTTGACTTCACCGTTTCGGAATTCGTCCTCGATACGGGCGCGTTCGCTCTGGCCGATGGCGGCGGTATGCTCCCGGGCAACGCCGGCGAGCGGGCGCTCGCGGTACCGTTTGACGTAGTGGTTGCCCTCGGCCATCGCCTGGCGTTCGGCCAACTCAATCCGTTCCGTGCGGCCGCCGCAGCCGTAAACGGTGCAAACGTTTCCGAGATCGATCTGACTTCTTGCCCCGCAAGAACGGCAGCGGTAAAGAGGACGGTCTTGCGCCGAAGCGAAACGCAGAGCGGACAGATCCAGAACATGGCCTTTGCCTCCCGCGGTCAGCAGGCGATTGCGCCGATGAACGGCCTCTTTCCAGAATGCGCTCAGAACTTCTCGGGCTTCTGCGGGCGAAAACCCGAAGCGATTCTCCAGCAGTGCCGTAGGCCGGGTCTGCCTTCGCGGTTGCGGAAGAAGCGTGCGCAACCGGCGCGAGGCGGCGGTTCGGGTCAAGGCCCAGGAGATGTCGGCGCTCGCTTGGCCTTCGCCCCAAATCGACGCGTCCGTGAGGTCGAGTACCCGGTCAAGATTGTTAATCGCCCGGCTTCTGCGGATCAGGTCAAGCAGGAATTTCGCAAGATGCGGCATAAGTTCCTTGCGACGCGGGGCAGCGGCGGCCATCCGGCGCGCCGCGCGGTCCATGCCTGCATAGTCCACCGCTGCGAGACCCAATCCTTCCAGCGAGATACGGGAAAACCCGCCGGTGCAAAATTCCGCGGCGATGAGAGCTGTCAGGCGGTCCTGCGCGAGCGGTGAAATCAGGGGCTTGGGAGCCCGCCTGTCAAAGAGCCGGAAGCCGTCAAGCCGGAGACGGCGCCAGACAAGTTGCGTCAGTTGCCGAAGATCGACAGGTTCGCCGTTCTCGTCCAGAACTTGGCGAATGGCCGCCCGAATCGCCTGATCGCGGGACGTGCGCTCGAAGAACGGCGCGAAGAATGCTGCGTCCTGCCGGTTGTCCGCGAAAACGAGGAGATTGCGCCCCTTCATGGGGAGGTCCGCCTCTGCGTTTTCAAGCGGTTCGGGCAGCGCTTCGAGCAGCGTTTGCCCCACGACCACGGCCAGGGCGTCATCACCGGGATGAATCGTTGTCACCGGTTCCGCGTAGCGTCCCCCGCGCTGCCCGCAGGCCGCGCATCTCTTGACATAGAGTTTGCGCTCTTGTTCGTCTTTCTTTAGTTCCGCTTCGGTAAGGGTGACGAGGCCGCTGCCCGAACCGTCCGCGAGATTTCCGGTCAAGGGGTCGAACGTGCAGCGTTGGGCTGTGGCGCCCTCCGCCGTTTCCGTTTCCTCGTCATCGTCCTCGAAGCCGGCCGGCCCGTCGCAAAGGCGTAAGACGATCCGCTGAGTTCGATCCTCAGCCCGCGGCAGCAACGCCTTGCCGTCGTCCCATGCCTCGATATAAGGCTCGCCGCAATTGCGGCAAACGAGCAGGGAATAGGCAGGCGGCTCCTCGGCGGACGCCGGCGCATTGCGCCCAAACAGGAAATCCGACCAGCGTTCGGGATCGTCGGCCGACAGCCGCAGCGCGACCCCCTCGACACCCGACGCCGCAAGGTGATAGCGCGCCGGCAGCAGGGGGAAGGCTCCCGGAGTCGAGGGTTTCGCGAAGACGCCGACCGATATGAGCGCCGCCAGCGCCTTCCGCGCCGCAGCCGGCGGATGTCCCGCGAACACGCGCTCGGCAAATTGTGAGAAAGGGAGGGACCTCCGGGCCAAGAGATCTGAAACACGGCGTAATTCGCGAAGTTTCGCCAACCGCGCGAGCAAGGCGTCGCCGAATAGACAGCCGGATTCGAGCACGAATTCCGGGCAGCCTTTTGCCGCGACGCGGTCGTTCCATATTTCGACCGCGTCTTCGTCTTCGAGGTCCCCTGATTCGCGCAGCGCAGCAAGAACTTCGCCGGCGGCGATCCAGGGTTGCGGACCGATGTTTTTTTCGGATTTTCCTTCCCGGAGCGCCGCGTGCGGCTGCCGTTCGGACATGATGACGGCATCTTCGCCCGCGGGGAACGGTTCCCCGAACAGGCGCGAGGCGAACTCGGCAAGCTCGTCTTTACGGGACGGGTCGAGACTGGCCGAGGTGCCGGCGCAGCGCAGCCGGCCTGCGGGGATGCCCAGCCTTGTCTTCAGCTTGCGCAGCAGGAACGCGACTTCGATCGCCTGGGCGCCGGTATAGGTATGGATCTCGTCCAGCACGAGCCAACGCAAATCCGCCTGTGCGAGCAGCGCCCGGTTGCGGGGCAGCAGCAAAATGTGCTCCAACATCGCGTAATTGGTGATGAGAATATGCGGCGGGCGCTTGAGCATCTCCTGCCGGCTGAGACGCCAGTTCCGGGGAGCATGAGGCGCGTCATCGAAATTGTTACGGAAGCTCGGCGTTTCCACCAGCTTGGCTTCTTCTTGGCCGCGGGACGCAGTAGCGCGTACCGATCCGGTGAACCGCCCCAGGGTGATGCCCGGGTCGCCCAAGTCCCGGAAAAGGAGCCGCGCAATGCGGAACATCTGATCGTTAGCCAGTGCATTCAACGGATACACCAGAATGGCGCGGACGCGCGGACGCCCGGCCGCTCGAAGGCGCCCTCCCGCAGCAGCGTATCGACAAGCGGAAATAGAAATGCCTCGGTCTTGCCGGATCCCGTTCCGGTGGCGACGAGATAGTTATGCTTGCAATCGAGCGCAACGGCTTGGTGCAGATGAAGCGGCCGTTGTAAAAGTTTTCGCCCGTCTTCGGTATCCGCGAGCGCCTGCCATCCCGTATGAAGATCTCCCGAGGATACGAGATCTTCGAGGGAACCGCTTTTGACGAAATCGGGCAGGCTTTCGACGAAAGGACCTTTGACCAGGTCTGCTTGTTCCAGACGATCCGCGATCTTGCCGGCGAGGCGGGGGGCGCGCGCCGGCGAAACAGGCGCAGCAGTGCCGATGAAACGGGCCGTCGCGCGCCGCAGATCGTCGCGGAATCGGATCGGATCGAATTCAACGGTCATCCGGTTTCTCTCGTGCAAGCTCGTTTAGCAACATATAGAAAGCGAAAAGTTCGGGGCCGAGGCGCAAAAGAAAACCGATGTCGAAGAGAAGTGCGCCACCGTTTCGCTCCAGGCTTCGGCCCAGTTCATCCAGAAAAGCGGAAACCCGGCGTTCACGGCAAGCCGCTGTGAAATGCCGGAAGAAACCGGCGCACCAGCAGCCCATAAGGTCGTCCGGTTCCTCATCGGCCGGATCAGCTCGCTTGGGAACAGGTTCCTTGACGCGGAAGAGCCGGTCAGTCGTCTGGATGAGCCGTTGCATGGCGAGAATGCGGTTTGGGTTGCGGTCATCGGCATCAAGACCGGCGTCTTCCAGGCGTTCGCGGAGACGCCGATGGGCGGCGCGCCAGTGTGCGGGTCCCAAGAGTTCCTCGCCGCGCCAGAAATATCCGGCCGAGATGTCTATGTCGCTCGCTTGCAACGCCGCGAAGTAACGCAGCATCGAAAAATCGGCAAGACGCTCGCCCGAGACAGCGGCTTGGGGCGCATTCCCGAAGCCGGCCACGACCGCAATGCTGAAGTCTTTATTGGCGGGCATTGCGTCGGGAGACGCATCTGCAAGGCGCGCCAACTCGGCCGCGCCGGGCGCGTCGCATCGACATAGGGCATGGAAAGCCGCCGCCGGAGTTCCGTAGAGTTCCGGATGGACAGACAAGGGGTGATGGATCGGAACCCAGGAAGGCGGCGAACCGTCCGGCGGGAGCGCAAGCCCCGCTTCCATCAGTGTGGCTGCGCCCCCGGGGAAGCCGAGAAGGGACGAACCGATGTGCTTCCAGCGCGCCGGAAGCACGGCGCCTGCTTGCTCCCAGCAAGGTCCTGCGATAGAGGTCGATATCCATTGCGACAGCGTAAGAAACCGGCGGCGGACCTCGTCTGCGTCCGGCGTCGGCTCCGGTTCTGAAAACGGTTCGGGAGCCGTCAGAGCGAGCGCGAAAATGTCGCCGCTGCCGCTGCGCAGGGGCTGGAACTTTTCCGTGTTGGAGGCGCGCGCCAGGATATGCGCGAAGACAACGCCATCGTCGAAATCGCTCAGGTCGATTCGAACGACAACTTCATCCATGTCGTCTTCATCGAGCGCGGCGTCAAGCCAAGCGGGCGCCGGTCCGTCGATGCTCTCGCGACCCAATGCGGTCTCCGCCGAATGGGTTTCGCCGGTTTCGGTCTCGAGTTCGAAACGCAGCGCGTCGATACGGACGGGGAGCTTGATTTTGAGGTCCAGCCTGTCGCCGCGCCTTACGGCGTCGAAACGCTCGGGAGCCATCGCGCGTGAAATTGCAAGTAACAGGCGCGCGGGGCCGTTTTCGGGTTCGTAAAGCACCCGGTCGTCCAGCGCGTCGGCAGACAGATCCCGCATGGCAAGCACGCGCCTCGCCCCATTCCTGAAAGGCGCCGGCTCATGGCGTCCGCGCACGCGCAGGGCGGCCCTGGGGTCGGGCGAGGCGATGGCGATGGAGGCGTCGAGATCCGTTTCCGCGACGATCAGGCGCGTTCCTATGGCCAGCGGGCGGGTTTCTCCGTCGGAGGAGACCCGAACAACCGCTATGCCCTGCCAGGGAATGTCGAAATCGGCCGGCCCCTGCTGCGTATCGAAAGCAATCCGCGCATGGAAATAGCCTCCTTTGAGATCGAGGCAGGGATGGCCCCAATCGTCTTGCGTCATGTGTCGGCAGCGGTTCCAGGCAACCGAAGCCGGGCGGTTGCGGGTGCGCAGCAATACGCCGTCCTCAACGGCATCCAGGTCGGGCCAGATCCAGGCCGTGAAGTCAGCCACGGAACGCATGTCGGCCACGTCGCCGCCAATGTCCGGCGGGAGCAATGCGACGCGAATTCTCACCGGCTCACCGCTTGCGTCGATGAACTCCTCCAGGGGGAAATGCGCGCAGCCCGCATCGTCCAACTCGATCTCGCGTAGAGTCTTTTGCGCGCCGACCGCAACAGAGACCGTGCGTGTTTCGGCTGCGTCCCAGCCGTTGTCCACCGCAACGACTGCGCGCCGGGTCAGCAGGTCGCCGCCGCGGTCGGTTGCCGCTATGCCGCTTTCGACCCGAATGCGCGGGCGCGGACGGCTGCGAAGCTCAATTCTCCGCCCGCTCAGCGCCATCGTGGCAGGAACCGCGCCGAGGAGAGTTGCTGCGACATAGCTTTCCGGACCGATACCGACGGCTTCGGCGCCGTCAATGGAAAAAGGAGCGCGCGCGATCAGCAGCGATTCGGGGGCATCGATCTCGAAATCGTCCCGCGCATCTCCGACTTCCTTGAGCAACCGCCCGCTTTGCGGATCGAAAGCCAGCGCATGCTCATCGGAGTCCAAAATCTCGATTCCTCCCGAGGCGTCAGCGAAAGCCCACCCGATCCGGCGCGGCCAAGGCTGCGGTATAGGCCAATCGATCCCCTCGCGCAAGCGCAGTTGTTGACCGTCGAAGTCGATCCGCAACCGTCCCTCCAAACGCGGTACGGAGAGCGCCAAAGCGCCGTCGGACCAAACAAGTTTCGGTCGGGCAACGGTCTTCTGCCTGCGCCTTGCGCTTGGAGCGCGGTTACGGACGTCGTCCAGTACCTTCTGGAAATCTCGCTCGAACTCCGTTTGCAGGATGTCTCCGGAGCGGCAGCGGGCGAACGCGGCGGCATGGAATCCGGTGTCGTCCGCCTCAAGGACGCGCCGCGGGACGCGGAGACCGGGCGGCAAAAACTCAACCGCTTCGTCTTCCCAACTGTTCAGGACGGCGGTGGAGTGCGTCGGCGGAGGACCGAAGGCGCGTTCCGCCCGCAAAAAAGCTTCGATTACATCGTGGAGTTGAGGGCGTGAAACGCCGGCCTGCACGAGATAGGCATCGACCATGCGTTCGCCTCGGAAGAGCGCCAAGCCGAAGCGGCGGCAAACATCCGAGAAAACGGCATGCAGCTTGTCCCGCCGAGCGGGCGGCCGCAGCGAGATGCCCAGGACTGCCTCGATGATTCGATAAACGGCGGCGTCCTGTCCGCCGTAGTCCTCCGTGAGCGCGCCGGTTACGCTCCAGGCGGAAACGACCGGATTCGCCCGGAAAATCCAGGGTATGCTGCGAGAATCGCCGGCAAGTTTTTCGCGGACAAGCTCTCGTACCCACTCCCGATCTTCCGGAGCGACCTCGATGAGGCCGATGAAGGGGGGCGCGTTCGCCGCTGCGAGCTTTTTTCGGAGTTCACTCTCGAATTCTTGCAGCGAAAGCCGGGACACAGGTTGACCACTATACCCGAAAGCTGCTCGCGCGCCGCGCCCTGAAGCGCTGAGCGGGTGCGGTGGAAAGCGTCGGAGACGCCGTCCTGGTTCAGCTCGTCGATGCCGATTTTCGAGGCGTAATAGCCCTTGACCGTCAGCAAAGGTCTGAATAGGATGGTCGCCGGCGCCTTGGTTGGTTGATGCTGCCCGTGCTGAGCAGTTGTTGCCGGCTTCCCAGCGAATTCTGCCGGTTGTGACCGCTCAGCGCCGCTTTTTGACTTCGCAGCAGCGGTTTCCAAACCCGCCAAGCGCTCAAGCGAAACTCTTTTGAAGCGAAGAATCGGCTGTGCCCCGGGCATCATTGGTTACAATGATGCGCCGCCCAAGCCTCGGCTCACGACAACCGACACGATTTTTCAAGATTTTTACAAATGATTTTGGGATGGCCGGCGCCGCCGCCCAAGGCGCTTTCTTCAGCTATCCGTGCGAGGCGTGGGCGCAGGCGAAGGTGTTGGGAACGCCGTCTTTGTTCAACTCGTCGATGCCGATTTTCGAGGTGTAGTAGCCCTCGACGGTCAGGCGCTTGAGACGCCGGAAGAACTCGGCGCCGGTCTCCAGAGCGGGGTCTTGCGCGCCGTCCAGGGTTTCCAGAATCGCCGTCTGCCGGGCTGCGCTCAGCTTCACGAACGGCGCGCCGTAGTTGTCGATCGCGTAGCCGTCGAGCCAACCCAACGCCTTCAGAAAGCCGTGGCCTTTATCCTTGTCGACGTCGTGGAGCATCAGGTCGATGTATTCGTTGACCTTGGCGGCCTTCGCCCCGGGGGTGTCAGTCGCGGGGACGATGAGCTCGGTCAGCACGATCACGGTCTCGTTCTGGTGCGCGTCGAAAAGCAGCGGGGTCCACGGCTCCGCCGTCGTTGCCGCCGCCGCGGCCGGAGCGGCGGCGATATGTGTGACGAGGGGCGCGGCCGGCGCGGCGGCGGCCGCGCCGGTTCCAACCAGCGCCGTGCGGATCAAGTCGCGTCTGTTCATCGTCGCCTCGGGCAACCGGCTTATTGTAGCGGATGCGCCGGGTCAGTTGAAATGCGGCGCGTCGCGCCGGAAGCTGCGGCCGAGCAGCGATTCCAGCAGGCCGAGCTTGGCCCCGAAATGCTTGACGATCAAGACCGGGGTTTGCGCTTCGACGATCACGCCCTCGGTGACGCTGCCCAGCAGAATCGCCGCGGAACGGCTGCGGCCCCGGGTCGAGATGACCTTCAGGTCCACTTTTTCGTTCTGAGCGACCTGATGGATCGTGGCCGCGATGCGCTCCGACTCGACGAATACCGGCCGCGGCTCGACGCCGTGGAGATTGATCGGAGCGACGAACCGCTCGTAGGCGTCCTCCTCCTGGCCGTAGATTATCGGAATCGCTTCCTCGTAAGTGATGACCGCCACTGCGTGATAGACGTGCAGCGCGATGCACTCGGCGGCGCCGGCGCGCGCCGTAAGATCGGCGGCCACCGTGAGCGCGTCGGCGGAGTGCTCGGAAAAATCCACCGGCGCCAGGACCCGCTCGATGCGCGGTTCGGAACCGTCCGGCACGATCCACACCGAGCAAGGCGCCTTCATCGTCAAGCGCCGGATCAGGGCGTTGCGCCCCGGCCGCGAGTCGGACCTGTGGCCCAGCAGGATGAGATCGACGTGCTGTCCGGCGGCGAACGACAGCAGCCCGTCGATCAACGGGCCGCGGAGAACGTGAAAGCGCCGCTCGACGTTTGCCGACACGCCCTGAAAGTTCTCCTGCACAAGCTGTTGCAACTCGTCCACGACTTCGTCGTGCGAGTTCTGCTTGGCGCCGTCGGACGCGGCGCCCTGGATATGCACGAAGCTGATTTGATCCGGATCGCCGAGCCGCGCGACCATTGCCGCATAGCGGAGCAGGCTGAGGTCCTGCTCCGTCCGCGTCAAGGCGACCATGAAGTGTCGAAAGCGTTTCATTGCGGTTGTCTCCTTTCGTGTTTCCCTCTCACGCCGCCGCCGGCGCGTTTTTCTTCGGCTTGTCGAAGAACCGTTTCAGCACCCAGTAAACGACCAGCGCCAGCATCACTCCCGACAGGAAGTCCTTCAGGAACACCACGACCGCCGTGAGGACCATCAGGAAAATGTGGAACCAGTTCATGCGCAGGACGGTTTCGACTTCCTGTTTCTTGACCATGTTGAAGGCGACATAGCCGAGGATGCCGCCGATGCAGGCCATGGGCACCTGGTCCAGATGTTTGGCAAGGGAATAGACCATGGTGAGCTTCAAACAACAGTTCATGATACCGGCCAGAGGCGTCACGCCGCCGACCTTGATGTTCGTCGCGGTGCGCGCCAAGGCTCCGGTGCAGGCAAAGCCGTTCAACATCGGTACGAAGGTATTGACTATGCCCTGCCCGAACAGTTCCTTGTTGGGATTGTAGGGCGTGCCCTTGTTTTCAGCGAGGCGGTCGGCCATGTTCGAGCACAGCAGCGACTCGATGGCGGCTACGAAGACGACCGCGACCGTGAAGTAAACCAGGCCGTAGAGCATGTCGAGGTTCATCTCCGGCAGCATCGGCAGCGTAACTTTGAAGAGATCCGAGGTTGGAATCGCGCCGTACTTATCCATGGAAGCGGTCAACCCTCGATCGCTCAGAACGGTTTCATTGAGCACGACCCCGAGCACCACGGCGACCACCGGGCCGGGGACGAAAATCGAGTAGCGCAGCAGGTATTTGCAGAGCAGGAACGTGCCCAGCGCAATCAGCAGGGCGTAGATGTTGAATTCGTCCAGATTGTTCCAGATCACGATGACTTTCTCGTGGACGGCAGTCGGCATCTCGGCCTTCAGTCCCAGCACGTCGCCGATCTGCGTGAAGGCGATGGTCAGAGCGATGCCGATGGTGAAGCCGACGACGATCGAGTGCGGCACCGACCGGTTGATGAAGGCTCCCAGTCCCGTCAAGGCCATGACGATCAGGATGACGCCGCCCAGCACGGAGCAGAGGATCAGGAAATTGTAGCCCGCGGCGTATTCCGCCGAGAGCGGGTCTCTGCTGTCCCCTGCGTATTGGTGCATGATTGCGGCCAGGACCGGAATGTAGGCCGCCGTCGGACCGTAAACCGAGTATTTGGAGCCGCTGGACAGCGCCCCCAGGAGACAGGCGAAGGCGCCGGCGATGAGGCCGTGAACCGGATGCATGCCGCTGGCGATGGCGAAGCCCATGTTCATGGGAATGGCCAGCATGGCCACGATCAAACCGGCGGTGAAATCGCGGAAAACGGCCTTTTTCCTGCCGATGCGGTTTATGTCTTCGTAGCGGCCGTCGAAAAACGGATTCAGAAACAACTTGATTCTGTCGCGCATGATTGAATTTTTTCCTTTCCGGGTAACTTCGAGAACTGTGCGGAATTGTATTTACGAAGCGGCCGGCGGCTCGTTTGCCGCGGCTGCGCCGTCCGCGAGAGGGCCGAAGCCTTTCAGTGTTTCGTCGTAGGCGAGTACGGCGCCGCTCTCGATCTCGTACACCCAGCCGTGGAGCTGCAGGCTGCCGGCGGCCGTGCGGGCGGCGACGTAAGGATGGGTTTGCAGGTTGGCGAGCTGCTGCAAGACGTTCCGCTCGACGAGCGCGCGCAGGCGGACGCCGGGGTCGAGGCCGGGTTGCAGCGCGTCCACCGTGCGCAGCGGAGCTTCGGCATGCTTGAGCCAGCCGCGCACCTGCGGCAGGGCGTCGAGGCCGGACGGGTTCATGGCGCCGCCCATGGCGCCGCAGCGGGTGTGCCCGCAGACGACGATGTGCGCCACTTCGAGCGCGGCCGCGGCGTATTCGAGCGAAGCCGACATGCCGTTGGCTTCCCCCGTGTGCGGCGGCACGATATTCCCCGCGTTGCGGATGACGAACAAGTCGCCGGGTTCGGTCTGCGTGATCAGGTTCGGCGCTATGCGCGAGTCGGAGCAGGTAATGAACAGCGCGGTCGGCCATTGCCCCGCGGTCAGCTTTTCGAGCAGCGCTCGCTTGGCGGGCACAACGGTTTCCTGAAATTTACGGACGCCGGCAATGATCGCTTCCATAATCTTCTTCCCCCCCTTGCTACAAAAGCAACTGCAAATTTCCCGCGGATGCGGCAACCGCGTCCGCCGACCGATCGACGGACGAGCGTTCCGGAATTCAGGTCAGGGAAGGAGGGCCGCGCGGGGCTGCCGAGCGGCCGGGAGCGGCAGGGAGCGGCCGCCGCTGCAAGGAGAAGCGGAGCGGGTCCCGGCAGTCATGGAACTGCGCATGCGCGCGCGCAAACGCGGCCGGCGCCGTTCCGCCCGTATCGTCGTGCAGCGGCTCGGCGCCTGCCGGCAAGCCGACCGCGGGCTTGGGATCGGGCGCCTGCAGGCCGACGCGGTGATCGTGCGCGGGGTCGGCGTCGTCCACGCGAATCGAGCGCGCGGTGCGGGTGCGCAGGCGCACGACGCCATAGTCGTTAAGCTGCCAACTCCAGCCGCAAAGACTCACGGCGCCGAGCAGCAAAGCAGCGGCGGCGGCCCCGTTTCTTTGGAGATTCCGCGTCAAGATACCTTGCACCGGGAACACCGCGGCAAGACGAGCAGGCTTGCCGCCCCGAATTGCACAGTATAGCCGGACACCGACTATGCTTGTCAAGAGATGTTTGTCGTTATCATCCGCCGTATGAACTTGCTGTTGCGCATCGGCCTGCCGGCCGCCGCCGCGCTGCCTGCCGGCGGGCAGTTCGCGCCTTGGCGGGAGTCCGGGTTCGCGCAGGCCGAGTCCCGCCTGCTTGCCGCAGAGGAGATCTATCCCCAAGCGGACCGGCCCGCCGCGTTCGCCCTGAACGCGACCGTGCTCTTTGCCCGCGAGACCCCTTGGAGCGAGGCCCGCGCCCTGCGTCAAATCCGCAAGACCGCGGAGATTCTCCGTCCTTGCGGAATCGGCTTTCGGCGCATCCGACTGGTCAGGCTGCGGCTGCCCAAGCCGTTGCGCGCGGTCGACACGGCCGCGGTCGACCCGGCAAGCGGCGTGCCGCAGAATGTCCGCATCCTCGCGGAGCGCTTGCCGCCCGAGATCGATTACCCGGCCGCTTTCTTGATCGGCAGGGTTCGGGGAGAGGCGTCGCCGGCGCGCTCGTACCGCGCGGAAAAGCCGTCCGCCGGCCCGCAACCGCCGTATCTCGATACGGCATGGATCGCTTATCGAGCGCATTGGATCGCCCGCAAGGACGATCTCTATTCACCCCTGGCGCATGAGTTCGCGCATTTGCTCTGCCGTTGCGGGCACGAGAAGACCGCCGAGCGCCACCTGTTGCACCCGGCTCGGAATTTCCTCTCGTCGCACGTTTTGCCGCAGCACTGCGAACGCTTTCAAGCGAGCTCTATGGTCTCTCCAAATGATTGAACGCCAAACGCTTAACCTCCATTAAAAGAGACCAAAGGATTCTATATCCGCCCCATAAAAATTATCTTCTTGCTTGGCTGACGGAGCCTTTCTTAAGGTGAATCTTTACGGCGCACCCCGTCGTTGCGCTTGTCCGCGTAGACTGCAATCGGCTTGCGGGCCGCTGCGCGTTTTTCGCGCAAGACCGCCCGCCGGATATCCCGGGTTGCACGAGTCCGGGTTAAGGGAGGAAGAAATCCTTGAAACGCTTTTTTGCTACGACACTCATTCTCGGGGTCGGCGTCCTGTCTTTGGGGGCGGCTTCGCCGCCGTCGCGGACCTCGACTTCGGAATCGCCCGCCTCGCTGGAGACCGAGTTGCGGGCGGAAGTCGAGTCGCTGCGCCAGCGCCTGCTGCGGCTCGAAGCGATGCTCGAAAAAATGAACGCCGCCGAGTCGGCTGAGGCAACGGCGCCGGCCGCTGCCGCGGCCTCGCCGGAATCGGTCATTACGGCCGCGGCGCCCGCCCGCGAGGTCGATCTGGATGCGCTCGATGCCATGGCGACGCAAGCCGCCCACGTAAAGCCGAAGGTCATCAGCGACGCCGAGCCGGCCGACGAAATCCCGGTCGGCGTGGCCAGCAGCGGCGGCCAGGCGATCAGCTTCACCGGCCTGCTGGATACGTATTTGACCTACAACACCAACGATCCGACAGACGGCCAGAACACGCTCTACTACACCAATCCGAATTCGCGGGGATTCGGCCTCAACCAGGCCAAGCTCGAATTCGACGCTTCCGGCGACGGCCCGATCGGGTTCCGTTCGGACATCTGGTTCGGTTCGGGCGCCCGTCTGTTCCGCGACGGCCTGGAGCCGGGGCCGCTGGAAGACGTGATCTATCTCCAGCAGGCTTACGGTTACTACCAGTTCGGCAACGGCGCCGAGCTGGACGTGGGCCTGTTCGGCACGATCGCCGGTCTCGAGGTTGCGGAATCGCATCTGAACTGGAATTACACCCGCGGCATTCTGTGGGCCTGGAACGAGCCCTTTTCCCACCTCGGCGCCAAGCTCAGCGTCCCCGTGAACGACGCCTTTACGGCGACCTTCCTGCTCGTGAACGGCTTCGACAACGCGTGGGATCAGAACTCCGGCAAGTCCTACGGCGTGCAGGGCTCCCTGGCCCCGAACGACCGTTTCAACACGACGCTGACCTGGATCAACGGCCCGGAGAACGAGCTGAACAACAGCGGCTGGCTGAAGAACCTGAGTTGGAACGCCTACGGCGGCCTGCACGAGCGGTTCGAGGTCATGATCAACCTCGACTACATCCAGGCCAACGATCCGTTCGGCATGAGCGCCACTTCCTGGGGCATGGGCGGCTACGCCCGCGTCCACCTGTCGGATCGGGTGCGCATCGCCAACCGCTTTGAGTTCCTCAATGATCAGGAGGCCCGCTCGACGGGCGTCGAGCAGACATTGAACGAATACACCTTTACCTTCGAGGTGCAGCCCGTCAAGGACGATCCCCGTTTCCTGACGCGGTTCGAGTACCGCCGCGACTGGTCGGACATTGCCTTTTTCGGATGCACGTCCTGCGGCCCTTCGGGGCTGTCGATGGATCAGAACACGTTCACGATCGGCATGATGTGGGTGTTCGGCCCCAAGGAGTAGCGCGCGCAAGATTCCTCCTTTTCAGCGCTTGCATACGGAGCCGCGGGGCGTCGCCCCGCGGCTCTTTTTTTGCTCTCCCCTCACATCTCTGCTCTAAACTGGTTGCAAGGCCCGCGCCGTGACGACAATCCGGGATTTGGAAACTCCCGCTCTGCTGGTCGATCTGGACCGCCTGGAATCGAATCTCGAGCGCGTTGCCGGCTATTGCGCCGAGCATGGGCTGCGCTTGCGCCCGCACACGAAAACCCACAAAACGCCGGATATCGGCCGCATGCAGCTTGCCGGCGGGGCCTGCGGACTGACCGTCGCCAAAGTCGGCGAGGCGGAGGTCATGTCCGCGAGCGGCGTCCCCGAGATGCTGGTCGCCTATCCGGTGCTGGGCGAATCGAAGTGGCGCCGGTTGATGGAGGTCGCCAAGACTACCGCGCTCGCCGTCGCGCTCGACAATGCGGACTCGGCGCGCGGCTTGGCTCGTCATGCCGCCGCCGCCGGCGTCGAGATCGGGATTCTGGTCGAGGCCGACGTGGGCATGGGGCGCTGCGGCCTTGCGCCCGGCGAGGGCCTCGTCAATCTGGCGCGGGAAATCGCCGGAATGCCCGGATTGCGGCTCGACGGCCTCATGTTCTATCCGGGGCATGTGAACCTGGCCGCTCCGGGGGGCGGGGCGGCTTTTGAAAAAGTCGGCCGCGACCTCGCACGGATATACGCCGATTTCCGGCGGGCGGGCCTCCCGCTCGACGTGGTCAGCGGCGGCTCGACGCCGACGCTGTTTCACTCGCATCGGTTGCCCGGACTGACCGAGATCCGGCCGGGCACTTACGTTTTCAACGACTGCACGCAGGTGGCGATGGGCGCCTGCGGATGGGAGCAATGCGCAGCGGTCATCATGACCACCGTCGTTTCCACGCCGCGGGCCGGCGCGGCGATCGTCGACGGCGGCTCGAAGACCTTCACTTCCGACCCGGCGCGTCCGGGCGGCGCCGACCGCTACGGACGGGTCACCGAGGATCCCGCCGTCCGCTTTTACAAAATGAGCGAAGAGCACGGATTTCTCGACGTCCGCGAGGCCCAGAGGACAATTCGCATCGGCGACCGCCTGCGGATCGTCCCCAATCACATTTGCACGGCGGTGAACATGCACGAAAAAATCTACGGCGTGCGCGGCGAGGCGGTCGAGAAAGTTTGGAAAGTGGCCGGACGGGGGAAACTGCAGTAGCAGGGGCGCGGCTCGGCGGCGGCGCAGGGCCAGGCCGACATCCCGCGCAAAACCATCCCGAGCAAGACTTGGAACCGCCCTCCGCCTTGTCCCGTCCCGGTCTCGACTTCTCGACCGCTGAAGCCCACCGCTGAAGCCTATTGGGGAGAGCGCTCGTTTTCGGCCGATCCGATCGGCGCAGCGGCCGCTCTGCTCTGGTAACCTATGCGAACGTGACGGTGCGTCAACTGACGGCAGCAGTCGTTTGGGCGGCTATAGCGCTTGGCGGGTGCAGTAAGCCCCCTATGCCGGACCAGTTGCCTCGGGCGGCGTCCGACAAGCGGCAGGGCGCGGGAAATCTGGATAACGCGGCCGTTCCCGCCGGCAACAAAGGAGAGGAACAGCTCATGATCGAACGCGTGACCGCTGCAGGGGCGCCCAATCCGCAAGGCCCCTATTCGCACGCCGTGAAGGCAGGCGGGTTTATTTACGTTTCCGGGCAGGCGGCCCTGAATCCCGACACCAGCGCGGCGGAGGTCGGAACCGTCGCCGCCGAGACCCGGCGCACGATCGAGAACATCAAAGCGATCCTGGAAGCATCCGGGGCTTCGTTGGCGGATGTCGTGAAGTGCTCGGTGTTTTTGGCGGACATCCGCGACTTCAAGGCCATGAACGAGGTTTACGCCGAGTACTTCGCAGAGGCCAAGCCGGCGCGGACGACGGTCCAGGCCGTATTGCCCGCTGCGGGGCTGAAGGTCGAGATCGACTGCATCGCCTATCGGCCCGAGTAGAATTTTTCGATTCTCGGATATTCTTGCGCGCGGGCGGGCTCGCCGCTAACATGGTAGAAACATGAGAGCGGCTGCCTGCCTGCGGCCGGCCGTCGGGGAAGTCTGCAATATTTGGGATTTCCTTCCCGAATGTTGTAACGGATCGCACGGGTCGTTCGTCCTTCAGCACTGGAACACCAAGATGTCTGACGTCCCCATGGAGCGTATGGCGCAAGCAATGCCGGAGCGTCCCGTCCAGAGCAGCGCCGTCGAGTTGGGGCCGTTGCTGATCGACTCGATTTTCGAGCCTTGGTGGAAGAACTTCCTGCGCGAGATCGGCGAGATGCTCAACCCGCCGAAACTTGCTCCGCTGCCCAAGTATCGAGACGCGCTGCCGGGAGAGGTAGACCTGCCCGACCCCAACGTGCCGTCTCTAAGCCGCCCTTGGTGGATGGGCATTCCCGACACGTTGAAGGCCATAGCCGCCGAGCGGAAGTTCCCGCCGTTGCCGCAGTACCGCGCCGCGGCCGAGGGCGAGGTCGATCTGCCCCCGCTGAACCTGAATACGCTTTCGACGCCCTGGTTCCTCGGAATTATCGAATTCGTCAAGGTCTGGGCGGAAGTCAGGAAACTCCCGCCGCTCGAGTTGACGTTCGAGCCGGTCGCCGTCAAGGAAATCTGGGGCGGGTTCGATTTCCGCCGGCAGGGGTTGACCGTTGCGGCGGTTTTTCACGTGGCTGTGGTCTTCGCCATATTCGGCTTTCGCGGAGGCGAGGTCGTGGAGGCGCGCTCCGGCTCCGTGACCTTGTTTGTCCCGGTCGATATTTCGCCGTACTTGGCGCAATTGCGGACGATCAAGCCGCCGGCGGAGGATTCGGGCGGAGGCGGCGGAGGCGGCGCGCATTCTCCAATGCCGGCCAGCAGGGGGCGTCTGCCGCGTTTTTCGCTGGAGCCGCAGTTGGCCCCGCCCACGCCGATTATCCGCAATGAAGACCCCGAGCTGGCCGTGGAGCCGACCGTGAGAGTTCCTCCGAACCTCAGCGTTCCCCAAGTGGATCTGTCGGTGTTCGGCGACCCGTTGGGCGCCGACGGTCCGCCGTCGGCCGGACCGGGTTCCGGCGGAGGAATCGGCTCGGGAACGGGAACCGGCGTCGGCTCCGGCACCGGTTCGGGCGTGGGTCCCGGCTCGGGCGGAGGAATCGGCGGCGGCGTCTTCCGCATCGGCGGCGGTGTTTCGAGCCCGCGCCTGCTGCACAAGGTCGAGCCGGAGTATTCCGAAGAAGCGCGCAAGGCGAAGTACCAAGGCACCGTGATGCTCGCCGTCGAAGTTTGGGAGGACGGCATCGCGCACAACATCCGCGTCGTGCGCAGCCTGGGCCTCGGTCTCGACGAGAAGGCGATGCAGGCCGTGCGCCAGTGGCGCTTCGCCCCGGGCAGAAAAGACGGCAAGCCGGTCCGGGTCGCCGCCCAGATTCAGGTCAGCTTCCGCTTGCTCTAGCGCGTTCCTTTCTACAGGTCGGCGCGAGCCGGCCGGATGCCGTTCCGAAAGAATGGATAGGCATCGAATGGCGGCTCCCCGCCCGCCATGCGCGGATCTCCGGTGCGGGTCAAGTGCGCCTCCATGAGGGCCTTCAGACGGGCTTGGATCGGGCGGTAGGCCTCGCGCCCAGCGACGTTGTTCAGTTGCCCGGCGTAGGCCATGTCGTAGAGTTCTTCGGCCGGACGTTTGGCGAAAGCCAAGTCGAAATAGCGCCGGACTTGCGGCGATTCGCGG
This sequence comes from Bryobacterales bacterium, assembly GCA_965214655.1. GTDB lineage: Bacteria > Acidobacteriota > Terriglobia > Bryobacterales > UBA6623 > CATQHP01. The sequence continues at coordinate 807,796 of OZ243965.1, forward strand.
TTGTCGATCAGGTAACGTTTCGTCGGCGAGTCGTCGATCTCTGCGTAAAGCGGCGGGTCTCCGGCGGGCCAGCGGTCGGGCGCATAGTTGCGGATGTAGAGGTGTTCGTAGGTGCGGATGGCGCGCATCGGGTAGCCGAGCCCGTTGGTGTTCCTTATGGTGTGCCGCTCGCGCATGAGAACGACGCGGTCGCGGGACTTGTCCACGCGCCCGGATGCGTTCGAGGCGAGCGTCGCGAGGAAGCTTTTGCCCGTCATTTGGGGCGATCTCTCGACTCCGGCCGCTTCGAGGATCGTTGGCGCGAAGTCGGCAAAACCGATGAAATCGTCGACGACGCGGCCGCCGGGCGCGCGCTCCGGCCAGCGCGCCGCCAGCGGCAGGCGCGCTCCGTAGTCGTACAGGTTGGCTTTGGCGCGCGGGAAGGGCATGCCGTTGTCGCTGGTGACGATGACCAGGGTGTTGTCCAACTCGCCCGCGCGCTCGAGCCGCTCGAGGATGGCGCCCAGCTCGCGGTCGAATCGCTCGATCTCGAAAAAGTAGTCGAGGATGTCGGAACGGACCTCGGGAACGTCCGGCAAGAAATCGGGCACGCGCACGTCGTCGATGTTCATTCCGGAGCGCAGGCCCGAGCCCTTTTCGTAGGCGCGGTGCGGGTCAGTGCTGCCGAACCAGAAGCAGAACGGGCGGCTGCCGTCGCGCCGCCGGAAAAAGGTTTCGAAATCGTCGAAGCGGTCGCCGGCGGGATTGCGGGTTCGGCCGCCGGCGGCGTCGATTCCGGGCCCCCAGCCTTTGCGCGTGAAGCCGACTGCGTAGCCGGCGGCTTCGAGCATGTCCGGGAAGACATCGAACTTCGCCCGCAGCGTGCTCCAGAGGTTGCCTGCTTCTTCGAGGCGGTAGGGTTCCTGGCCGGTCAGAACGGCGCTCCGGGAAGGCGTGCACGAGGGCGAGCAGCAGTAGGCATGGCTGAAGCGGACGCCTTCCGCCGCTACGCGGTCGAAGTGCGGCGTGCGCACTACCGGGTCGCCGGACGCTGCGGTATGCGCGAAGGACTGATCGTCGGAAATCGCAAAAAGGATATTGGGGCGGTCCGGCTTGGACAAAAGGGCCGGAGCGGCGCCGAAAGCCGCGCCCGTCGTCAGGAATCCGCGCCGCGTCGCCCGCATGATCGACTTCCCCATCCTGCCCTCCATTCTCCACTAAACTAACCTTCAGTGCAGCTTAGTTGCACGAAGCGGGCCGGTTTTTCCGCCGCCGCCTTCGCCGGGTTTTTCGTTTGCCTGGAGTTGGCCCTGGCGGCGCTGGGCGTGCGGCCGGCGGCGGTCGACGGCGATCCGTTCGTCGGGTTCTCATCCTACCTTCCGCTGTTTGTCGAAGAAGGCGGCGAAAGAGTCACGGCGCCGAACAAATACGGCTGGTTCAACCGGCAGCGGTTCGCGCACCCGAAACCCGCGAATACGTACCGCATTTTCAGCGTCGGCGGCTCGACCACGCACGGGCGGCCTTACGACGACCGCGCTTCGTTCAGCGGCTGGCTGCGGGCGTACCTTGCAGCGGCCGATCCGAGCAGGAACTGGGAAGTGATCAATGCCGGCGGCGTCAGCTATGCGAGCTACCGGGTCGCCGCGCTGATGGAGGAGCTCGTTGCCTACGAACCGGACCTGTTCGTGATCTACACCGGGCACAACGAATTTCTGGAACGCCGCACGTATGCGGGGTTGTTCGAGATCGGCGAAGGGCTTGCGGAGGCGGCGGGGCTGCTCAGCCGCACGCGCGTCTATGCGGGGCTCCGGCGCATTCTTGCCCCCCTTCGGGGAAGCCCGGCCCAGCCTTCGCAACTGGCCGCCGAGGTCGATACGATTCTGGCGAATTCGGTCGGGCCGTCGGATTACCGCCGCGACGACGCCTTCCGCAAGGGAGTCATCGAGCATTTCCGCTTCAATCTCCGGCGAATGCTGCAAATCGCCGCAAGCGCCGGCGCACGGGCCGTGCTGGTCGTGCCGGCTTCGAATCTCAGGGATTGCAGCCCGTTCAAAAGTGAGGACGGCCAAGACGCGGCCGCGGCGGCGCGGGTGCGGCGCTTGCTGCAGGCCGCCGCCGCGGCGGATGCGCCCGAAGCCGCGCTCGAGATCATCGAGCAAGCGCTGCGCATCGACCCGCGGCGCCCCGGCGCGCACTATGCGCGGGGGCGAACCCTGCTGGCGCTCGACCGCGCCGCCGAGGCCGACCGCGCGTTGCGCAGAGCGCGCGACGAGGACATCTGTCCGTTGCGGGCGACAGCGGAAATCGTCGCGGCCGTCAGAGAAGTTGCCGCCGAGCGCGCCGCGCCGCTCGTGGACTTCGAGGCAATGGCCTCCGACCGCGCGATGGCGCTGAGCGGCTCTCCGATCCCCGGCAACGAGCAGTTCGTCGATCACGTCCACTTGGACATCGACGGCTACGGCAGCTTGGGGCTGGCGCTGTTCGAGCTTCTCCGCGAGGAAGGCATCGTTGCCCGGGAGGCGGAGTTGGATGCGCGTGCGGTCGACGGCGTCCGCACGGAAATTCTGACCGCGATCGACCACCGCGCCCATGGCGTAGCTCTGCGCAACCTGGCGCGCGTTTTTTCTTGGGCGGGCAAATCGGAAGAGGCCGGCCGGATTGCCGCGCAGGCGGTGGACGTGCTCGGCGACGATGCCGAATCGCTCGACATCATCGGCCGCGGGTTCGCCGAGCGGGGCGAGCGTCAGGCAGCGGTCGCGATGTTTCAGCGGGCATTGGCCGCGAACCCCGAATTCGCCCAGGCTCACGAAAGCCTGGGCAGCGAATACCTGGCGCTGGGCAGGACCGACGAGGCGGTCGCGCATTTCCGAGAAGCGATCCGCCTGGAGCCGACCGCGGCGGTGGCCCACAGCAATCTCGGTTTGGCGCTGGCTTCCCAGGGGCAATCCGAAACGGCGCTGCAGCATTACGGCGAAGCTCTGCGGCTGCGGCCGGACTCGGCCGAGGCGCACAGCAACATGGGCGTCGAGTTGACGGCGCAAGGCCGCTTGGAAAAGGCCGCCGAGCATTTCGAGCAAGCCCTCGACCTGCGTCCGGGTTACATCGACGCGTGGAACAATCTGGGCTACGCGCTGACCTCGCTGGGAGAATACGCCCGCGCCGAGGCGGTTTTCGAAAAAGCGCTCGACCTGCGCCCGGAACACCCTCATCTGCACTACAACCTGGGAGTCGCGCTGCAAATGCGCGGCGACGCGGAAGCGGCGGCCGAGCGTTACCGGACGGCTTTGCAGCTCAGTCCCGACTACGCCGGGGCGCACTACAATCTCGGCGTCTTGCTGCTGGCTCAAGGCGGCGAGGAAGAGGGCGTGGCGCACTTGCGGCGCGCGCTCGCTCTCGACCCCTCGCTCGCCGACCGCAACGAACAGGTCCGCGCGGTGCTCGGCCGCTGACATGGACTCGCTGAGCTTTGCTTCCATCGCCGCATTGGGCCGGCTGTACGCATCGGGAAAGCTCTCCCCCGTCGAGGTCACGCGCGCAATGCTGGAGCGTATCGAGCGCCTCGATCCGCGGCTCAATTCCTACATCACCGTCACCGCCGATCTCGCCCTCGAACAGGCCCGCCGGGCCGAGACCGAAATCCGCCGCGGCTACAGGCGCGGGCCGCTGCACGGCATTCCCTATGCCGCCAAGGACATCTTTTTCACCAAGGGCATTCGGACAACGGCCGGCTCGAAGATTCTCGGCGACTTCATCCCCGACTACGACGCCGCGGCAATCGCAAAGCTCAACGCTTGCGGAGCGGTGATGCTGGGCAAGGCCGGTCTGCACGAGTGGGCTTACGGCATTACCAGCGCGAATCCCCACTTCGGGCCGGTCAGGAATCCGTGGGACAGGGAAAGAATTCCCGGCGGCTCCAGCGGCGGCTCGGCGGCGGCGCTGGCGGCTGGGTTGTGCGCCTTCTCCCTGGGCTCCGATACGGGCGGGTCGATCCGCATTCCGGCCTCCTTGTGCGCAGTGACCGGCCTGAAGCCGACCTTCGGACGGATCAGCCGCCGCGGCGTCTTTCCTCTGGGACACACCCTGGATACGATGGGGCCGTTCGGACGGAGCGTGGAGGACGCAGCCCGCGTTTACGAAGCGCTGGCGGACAGCGGCGGCAACTCGGCCGACCGGCCGCTCAAGCCTCATGCTTTTGCGCCCGAGCCGAGCTTGGCGGCGAAAAAAATCGGCGTTCCGCGCAATTTCTACTTCGACGGCCTGGCGCCCGACGTCGAAGCGGCGTGCCGGCGGGCGCCGGCGGTTCTGGAGGAGCTGGGCGCCGAGCTTGTAGAGATCGCCGTTCCCGATATCGAGGCGTACAACACGCTGCACCGGCTGATCCTGCTGGCCGAAGCCTCGTCCGTCCATGCGCGGCGGCTGCGGGACCGGCGCGGAGATTTCGGCGACGACGTAGGCATGCTGCTCGACCAGGGGCTTTTCGTCACGGCGACGGACTACCTCAACGCCCAGCGCAAGCGGCGCGCAATATGCCGGGACTTCCAGCGACTGCTCGAAACCGTCGACGCGATCGTGACTCCGGCGATTCCGATCGTCGCCGCCCGCATCGGCCAACTCGAAATCAAGATTCAAGGCAAGACGGAAAACGTGCGGCTGGCGACAACGCGCAATATACGCGCCTTGAATCTGACCGGGTTGCCGCTGCTGTCGGTTCCCTGCGGATTCAGCACGGACGGGATGCCGATCGGGCTGCAGATCGTAGCGCCGTTGTTCGGCGAGAGCGTGCTGTTCGACATCGGCCACGCTTACCAGTTGGCGACGGACTGGCACGCGCGCAGGCCGCCTATCGCGGCGTGAACCGGTGACGGCATTGCTCGATGCGCACGCGCTTTCCGGCGAAGGGGACGCCTTCGCCGCGCAGACGGAAACGTTGCTCTTCCCCGCTCTCGTCCGGCAGGGCGATTCTGCCGCCGGCGCCCAGCACGCGGTGCCAGGGCAGATTCAGGCCGGGAGGGCTGTTGCGCAGCGCCCAACCTACCCGGCGGGCCGTGCAGGGGCCGTCGACGGCGGCCGCGACGTCGCCGTAGGTGGCGACCTTCCCCCGCGGAATTTCCGCCACGGCTCGATAGACGCCCTCCCGGACGGTCCGTTGCGCCGAATTGCGGACGGGCTGCATCGCTGGGCATGTTCGCACAGTTCGCGGTCCGTCTCGAAGCCGGCTGCTTTTGCGAGACTAATTGCTGAGATCATGCGCATTCGAAATCTTCTCGCTGCCGGACTGGCCGCATTCTTCTTCATGCTCCCCGCGCGCGCCGCGGAGTTCGCAAGCGCCTGGCCGGCGTCGGTCGAGCGCACCTGGGTCGGCGCGGAATATTGGGCCAACCCCCTGCAGGATTGGCGCATCGCGGAAGGACGGCTCGAGGCCCTGGTTCCCGGCGGGAACCGCAACGTCAGCCTGTTGACCTACGAGCTTGCCGCGGACCGCGGCGATTTCACGATGAGCGTGCGCCTGGGGCGCATCCGCCCCGGCGAAGGCGAGCTTTCCGCCGGCTGGGCGGGTTTTCGCGTCGGCATACGCGGGCAAATCGACGACTACCGCCATGCCGTGCTGCGGGGGCGCGGCTTCGACGCGGGCGTCAACACCGACGGGCGCCTGTTCCTCGGCAGGGAAGACGCCGCGGCCCGCCCTGCGGTCGAGTCTTTCGAAGACCTCGAGCTGCGGCTCGAAGCCCGCCCGCAGGGCTCCGGCTATCGGCTGACCCTCTCCGCGCGGGACGCCCGCGGCCGCCGACTGGGCCAAGTCAGCGCAAGCGTCGCGGCCGAGCGCTTGATCGGCAACGCCGCCCTGGTAGTCGACTCGGCAACGAGCGCAGAGCGCACGCAGAATTCCTACCGGCGCGCAGGCGTCGAGCGCAAGGGCAACCTGCGCTTCTGGTTCCGCGACTGGAAGATTTCGGGCGCGAAGCTGCGGCATCGACCCGAGCGGGCGTTCGGCCCGATCTTGTGGGCGCAGCACACGTTGAGCCGCGGGGTGATGAAAATGACCGCCCAGATGCCCCCTCTCGGACGCGGCGACGAACAGTCCGTCGAACTGCAGATCCGGGAAAGCGGCGAATGGAAAGCGCTCGGCGATACGCAGATCGATACGCTGGCGCGTACGGCCGGCTTTCGCATTGAAAATTGGCCGGCGGAAAGAGATGTCCCCTACCGCCTGGTCTATCGGCTGCTGCAGCCCGACGGCTCGCGCGAACCGCACTATTGGACGGGAACCGTCCGCCGGGAGCCGGTCGAAAAGGAATCGCTGGCGGTGGCCGCGTTCACGGGCAACAAGGACACCGGCTTTCCCAACACGGATATCGTGCGCAACGTGGGTTTCGACGATCCCGACGTGCTGTTTTTTTCCGGCGATCAGATTTACGAGGACGTTGCCGGATACGGCATCGAGCGCTTGCCGGTCGAGACCGCCGCGCTCGATTACTTGCGCAAGTGGTATCTGCTCGGTTGGGCGTTCGGCGCTCTGATGCGCGACCGCGTAACGGTGCACATGCCCGACGATCACGACGTTTACCAAGGCAACATCTGGGGCGGCGGCGGCAGGCGGCAGCCGATGAGCGAGCATGAACGCGGCGGCTACGTGATGCCGCCGGAATGGGTGAACGCGGTGCAGCGCACGCAGACCTCGCACCTGCCCGATGCCTACGACCCGCGTCCGATCGAACAGGGCATCGGGGTTTATTTTACGGAGTTGAGCTACGGCGGCGTGAGCTTCGCCATTATCGAAGACCGCAAGTTCAAATCGGGACCCAAGGGCATCGTTCCGCCGACCGGCGGACGCCCCGATCACGTGACCGATCCGAACTTCGATCCCCAGGCATACGACGCGCCCGGAGCGAAGCTGCTGGGCGAGCGGCAATTGGCCTTTATCCGCCATTGGGCGGCGGATTGGCGCGATGCGTTTTTCAAGGTCTCGCTGACGCAATCGATCTTCGCCAACGCGGCGACAACGCACGGGGCGAACAAGATGCGCCTGGCCGCCGATCTCGATTCCAACGGCTGGCCGCAGTCGGGGCGCAACCGCGCCTTGGCCGAGTTGCGCAAGGGGTTCGCCTTCATGATCGGCGGCGACCAGCATTTGCCGTCGATCGTTCATCACGGCATCGACGACTTCGGCGACGCCGGCTATTCGTTCTGCGTGCCCTCGATCGCCGCGGGATATCCGCGGTCTTACGAGCCGGAGACTCCCGCGCAGAATCGGCCGGAAGGCGCGCCGGCCTACGCGGGGGACCGCTTCGACGGCCTGGGCAACCGCATGACGATCTACGCGGTGGCCAACCCGGAGAAACAGCAGCGGAAGACGCCCCTGGAGCTGCTCCACGACAAAGCTTCGGGCTACGGCCTGGTCCGCTTCAACAAGAAAACGCGCCGGATCACGATCGAGTGCCGGCGCCTGCTGGTCGATCCGGCGCAGTCCCCGCAAGGAACGCAGTTCGCAGGCTGGCCGCGCACGATCGCGCAGACCGAAAACTACGGGCGCAAGGCTGCCGGCTATCTCCCCGAGATACGGGTGCAGGGCATGCGCGATCCCGTCGTGCAGGTCATCGACGAGTCGAACGGCGAAATCGTGTACACGCTGCGCATCGCCGGCGACCGCTTCCGGCCGAAAGTCTTTCGGCGTTGGGGGACGTATACCGTGCGCGTCGGCGAGCCCGAATCGAACCGGTTTCGGCAGAGGAACGGCCTCGCCCCGGACGCCGGGGGCGCCCCTGCGACGCTGACGGTTCGCTTCCCGCCCGCGGCCCCTTGACCCGAAGTTCCGGCTGCGGCAGTCTCGCTGTCCGCTGCCCACTTTCCCCGGCCGCTCAAGCGGCCCGGCGGTTCGTTACACTACAAGACTTCATGGAAGCAGGCTTCGCGCACTTTTTCGCCGGTCTTCATTGGAGCCTGCTCGCTCTGGCGATCGCAGCCGCGCTGTACACTCTCGGCAAAGGGGCGGATTGGCTTGTCAGTGAGGCCGTCGAGTTGTCGGAGCGGCTGAAAATCCCGCAGATGGTCGTGGGAGCGACGATCGTCAGCCTCGGCACGACGGCTCCCGAGGCCGCGGTTTCCGTCCTGGCCGCCATTCAAGGGAAACCCGGCTTGGCGCTGGGCAACGCGGTGGGATCGGTCATCACCGACACCGGATTGATCCTCGGGCTGGCCTGCATCATCGCGCCGCTGCGGCTGGACCGCAAAATCGTCAACCGCCAAGGCTGGATGCAACTGGGAGCGGGGTTCCTGCTCGTTTTGCTATGCCTCCCGCCGGGAAATCCGGACCGGGTTTTCTCATCCGGCGGACGCTTGCCGCAGACGGCCGGCTTTCTGCTGATCGGGCTTTTGGCCGCCTATTTGTATTTGTCGGTGCGCTGGGCGCGCGAGCGGCGGGCGGAGGAAAAACACGACCGCCGCAGCGATTCTCCGGCGTGGCCGGAAGTCCTCAAGCTCATCGCCGCCGCCGCGATCGTAGTGATCTCGGCCCGCGTGCTGATTCCGGCCGTGAATGAAGCCGCTCTCCGCCTGTCCGTGCCCGAAAGCATCATCGCTGCGACGCTGGTGGCGTTCGGAACCTCGCTGCCCGAATTGGTCACGGCGGTCACGGCCGCCCGGCGCGGCCACGGCGAGATCGCAGTCGGCAACGTGATCGGAGCGGATATCCTGAACGTGCTGTTCGTCGCCGGAACGGCGGCTTCCGTCACCGCCGCGGGACTGGAAGCCGGCCCGAACTTCTTCACCGTGCTGTTCCCGGCGATGCTGTTTATCCTGATCGTCTTCCGGCTCGGCGTGCTTGCCTCGGGCGACGTCCTGCGACGGCCCTTCGGCTATGTGCTGGCGGCCGCGTACCTGGCCTACATGGCCGCCGGATACTACCTGCTCCCCGCAGGCGCTCCCGGTTGACGCCCATGACCCGCGCACAAGACAACGGCTTGCCCCGCCCGGCGCCACGCAAATTCTTTTTGCCGGAGAAGAACGCCAAAACTGGACTTCCGCGGCTGTTTCTGCTATAATTCCTACTATTCCGATAGAGATTATGGGTATTCAATCGAACACGACGTCTTCCATTGAGCGCGTCAACGCCGCGGCGGCGTCCGGAGCGTTTGTCCACCAAGCCACCTTCCGCCAATTGAGCGACCTGTATCTGCTCTCCACGGGCGGCTACCGGCCCGTCGCAGGCTTCATGAACGCGAAAGAAACGGCGGCCGTCGCCAAAACGATGCGCCTGCCCGGCGGCGAGCCCTGGAGCGTCCCGGTGATCTTTCCCGTCGACGAGGATACGAAGCATCGCATCGGCTCTGCCTCCCGGGTGATTTTGCAGGACGGGGACGCCGCCGCCGGGGCGCTGCACGTGGAGGACATCTTCAAGATCGACAAGACGCAGTATGCCGAAAATATCTTCCGCACCGTGGACGAAGCTCATCCCGGCGTCGCCTGGCTGCGGGACGCCGGCGATTATTCGCTGGCCGGCAAGGTCGAAGCCGCCGCCGATTGGCGGCTCGACATCCCCGGCAATCTGCCGATCTCTCCGCGCGAGACGCAAGCGGCCATCGCGGAGAAAGGCTGGAAGAAGGTTGTCGCCTTCCAGACGCGCAACCCGATCCACCGCGCGCACGAGTTCTGCACGAAGATCGCGCTCGAAACCGCTGACGGGCTGATGATTCATCCGCTTTTGGGCGAGACGAAAGCCGACGACACGCCCGTCGAGGTGCGCCTCGCCTGCTATGACGCGCTGATCAGGAACTACTACCCTGCGGCGCACACGCTTTTGGCCGGCTTCCCCGCCTGGATGCGCTACGCCGGGCCGCGGGAAGCGATCTTTCATGCGCAAGTCCGCAAGAACTACGGCGCGACGCATTTCATCGTGGGCCGCGACCACGCCGGCGTCGGCGACTACTACGGCCCGTTCGACGCGCAACATATTTTCTCCGAGTTCGCTCCAGGCGAGTTGGGCGTCGAGCCGATTTTCTTCGATTTCGTTCACTACTGCAAGAGGTGCGGCGGGATGGCTTCCGCCAAGACGTGCCCGCATCCGAAGGAAAACCACGTGCATCTGGCGGGCAGGGTCGTGCGCCGCATGCTGGCCGAAGGCAAAACGCCTCCGAGCGAATTCACGCGGCCCGAGATCGCCGAAATCCTGGTCAAGGCGGCGCAAGCGGCATGACGAACCCCCAGCCCAAGTTCACCTGGCCCGCGCCGAACGCCTCGGCGGAGGAGACGCTGCGCTGGGGCATCGGCGAATTCGGCGAAGGGCTGGCGATTTGCACCAGCTTTCAAGCTGCCGGCACAGTCATTCTCGACATGGCCGCCTGCCTTACCGCCGGGAACGTCAAGGCGTTCAGTCTGGATACGGGCAGGCTGCATGAAGAAACCTACGCGCTGATCGACAAGATCCGCAGCCGTTACGGAATCGTCGTCGAGCTCATCGCCCCCGACAGCGGCGAATTGACGTCGATGCTGACCATGCACGGGCCGAATCTCATGCACCAGAGCGTGTCGAAGCGCAAGCTGTGCTGCGAGATCCGCAAGGTGCGCCCGCTGAAGCGCAAGCTGGCCTCGTTGGACGCCTGGGTTACGGGCCTGCGGCGCAGCCAAAGCAACGCCCGCGAGCGCATCGAAAAAGTGTCGCTCGACGAAGAGCACGGCGGCGTCGTCAAGCTCGCTCCGTTGGCCGACTGGAGCGCGGAACGGGTATTCGACTACATCGCGCGCAACGACGTGCCGCAGCACGGCTTGTACGCCAAAGGCTACCCCAGCATCGGCTGCGCGCCGTGCACGCGCGCGATCGAGCCGGGCGAGCATCCCCGCGCCGGGCGCTGGTGGTGGGAAGAAGACGGCGACAAGGAATGCGGCATGCACTTCTCGCCGGCGGGCGATATCCGCCGCGACTTCGACGTGCTGCTGGACGAGGTGCTGCCCGCCCGCCGGCCCTACCTGGTGAAATAATCGCGCGCCGAACGGCCCGCGGACAAGCAAGGAACGATGCAACACAAAGGATTTACCCTGTGGTTTACCGGACTCTCCGGCGCCGGCAAATCGACCGTCGCCAATCTCATCGGCGAACGCCTGAAAAAAGGCGGCGCGAAAGTCGAGACGCTCGACGGCGACGTCGTGCGCACCAACCTTTCGAAGGGCCTGGGGTTCAGCAAGAAAGACCGCGACGAAAACATTCGCCGCATCGGCTTTGTCTGCAACCTGCTCTCGCGCAACGGAGTAATTGCGATCGCGGCCGCGATCTCACCCTATGCGGCAATCCGCAAGGAAGTGCGGGCGGCGGCGGAGATTTTCGTGGAAGTCCATGTCGCATGCCCTCTCAATACGTTGATCGAGCGTGATCCGAAGGGCCTTTACAAGAAGGCGCTGGCCGGCGAGATCGCGAATTTCACGGGCGTCTCCGACCCGTACGAGGCCCCCGAAAACCCCGAGGTCCGCTTCGACTCGAGCAAGTGCTCGGCCGAGGAAGCCGCCGATAAGGTATGGGGCTATCTGTTCGAAAAAGGACTGCTGACCTTTTAGCCGCCGCGGCAAACGCCTCCCCGGTCCCGGCAGGCGAAGAGTCCGCTGCATCAGAAGAAGCCGGCTCGAATTTAGAGAAAAAGGGCGTCCTGCGCGCGCCCGCTGCCGGCTTTGCGGCGGCTTGCCGCCGGCCCCGGCCGAAATGCTCCGCCCAACGCAAGCGGTTTTATCCGACGCCACAATGTACTGAACATCACACTTTGCACTATTCATTTTTGGGCCAAGCTGCTATCTCTGGGCAGTTAACCGGCTTTTCATCGTAACCGGGCGCAGCGCGGGCCCCGCAGGTTGAGAGGGGTAAGTTCTGCGCAATCGGCGGCGGTTGTGGGCACTGTTGGAACGTTTTGATATAATGAAAAAAGGTCAGCGCGTCAGCGCGTCAGGATGATTAGGAGTAGCGCACTCGGCGCACTGTCGATCTGCGGCTCTCCGTGTTCCCTTTTTGCCGCGGTTCTTCGCTGTGCGCAGCGGTCTTGCTCTCCGCTAATCTTCCTCCGGTTTGTCGTTTGCGCCGCGCTGTCGGTTGCGGCTGCCGGCGCGCAGCCCGCGGCCGACTGGATCATCGACACGGTCGCGGGGGGCACGGATATCGGGGACGGCGGTCCGGCGACCGAGGCGCTGCTGAACCGTCCCTATAAAGCAGCAGTGGACGGGGCCGGCAACCTCTACGTCGCCGATACCGGCAACCACCGCATCCGCAAGGTCGACGCCGCCACCGGAAACATTGCCACGGTTGCGGGAACCGGGGTAATCGGTTTCAGCGGGGACGGAAGCTTGGCGACCGCGGCGCAGTTGAATTTCCCCCTGAGCGTGGCAGTGGACGGGGCCGGCAACCTCTACGTCGCCGATGCGTACAACCACCGCATCCGCAAGGTCGACGCCGCCACCGGAAACATTGCCACGGTTGCGGGAACCGGCGCGCCCGGGTTCAGCGGAGACGGCGGTCCGGCAACTGCGGCGCAGCTCAACCTCCCCTATGGCCTGGCGCTGGACGGATCGAGCAACCTCTACGTTGCCGATACCGGCAACCACCGCATCCGCAAGGTCGATGCCGTAACGGGAAACATTGCCACGGTTGCGGGAACCGGCGCGCCCGGGTTCAGCGGAGACGGCAATCCGGCAGTCGATGCAGGGCTGAACCACCCCAGAGACGTAGCTCCGGACGGGTCGGGCAATCTCTACATTGCCGATACCGGCAACCACCGCATGCGCAAGGTCGACGCCGCCACCGGGAACATTGCCACGGTCGCGGGAACCGGAACGAGCGGATTCAGTGGTGACGGCGGTACGGCGATTGCGGCGCAGCTCAACCTCCCCTATGGCTTGGTGCTGGACGGGTTGGGCAATCTTTACATTGTCGATACGGACAACAGCCGCATTCGCAAGGTCGATGCCGTAACGGGAAACATCGCCGCGGTCGCGGGGGATGGGACGAGCGGGTACGCCGGGGATGGCGGCCCGGCGACCGAAGCATGGCTAAGGGCGCCTCTCGGCGTGACGGCGGACGGGTCGGGCAACCTCTACGTCGCAGATACGAACAACAGCCGCATTCGCAAGATCGACGCCGCAGGAAACATTACCACGGTCGCAGGAGGGGCAATCGGAGACGGCGGCCCGGCGACCGCGGCGCAACTAACCATTCCCAGAGGCGTAGCAGCGGACGGATCGGGCAACCTCTACATCGCCGATACGAACAACGAACGCATTCGCAAGGTCGACGCCGCCACCGGGAACATTGCCACGGTCGCGGGGACAGGGGAGCAAGGGTACAGCGGGGACAACGGCGCGGCAACCGCAGCGCAACTCAGCTACCCCACCGGCGTGGAAGCGGACCGGTCGGGCAACCTCTACATTGCCGATGCTTTCAACTTCCGCATTCGCAAGGTCGACGCCGAGGGGAACATTGCCACGGTTGCAGGGGACGGGACGGGCGGATTCAGCGGGGACAGCGGTCCGGCAACTGCGGCGCAGCTCAATGTCCCCTATGGCGTGGCGCCGGACGGAGCGGGCAATCTTTACATCGCCGACACGGACAACCACCGCATTCGCAAGATCGACGCCGCAGGGAACATTGCCACGGTTGCGGGGACGGGGCAGCAAGGGTACGGCGGGGACAGCGGCGCGGCAACCGCAGCGCAACTCAACTCCCCTTATGGCGTAGCGCCGGACGAATCGGGCAACCTCTACATCGCCGATACCGGCAACCACCGCATCCGCAAGGTCGACGCCGCAGGGAACATTACCACGGTTGCGGGAGACGGGACGAGCGGATTCAGCGGGGACAACGGTCCGGCAATTGCCGCGCAGCTCAACGCCCCCTTCAGCGTGGCGCTGGACGAATCGGGCCACCTCTACATTGCCGATGCCGGCAACCACCGCATTCGTTGGGTCGACGCCGCCGACGGGAACATTGCCACGGTCGCGGGAACCGGGCAGCAAGGGTTCAACGGGAACGGCGGTCCGGCGGCCCAGGCGCAGTTGGACGGCCCTTATGACGTGGCTGTGGACTTGGCGGGCAACATCTACATCGCCGATGCTTTCAACGGCCGCATCCGCAAGGTCTCCCCGCCAATGCCCGCCGCCACCCTCATCGCCGCCCCCGCAGAGATCACCGCCGGCCAGTCGACGACCCTGAAGTGGACCTCAACCAACGCCGTCAGCGCCGAAATCGACAACGGCGTCGGCGCCGTCTCTCCGCCCTCCGCAGGCTCCGCAACCGTCTCCCCGACGACGACCACCACCTACACCCTCACCGTCGCCAACGCCAATAACGTCACCGCCAAGGCTACGGCCGCCGTCACCGTCTCTTCCGCCGCCGCCGGCGCGGTCACCGTCTCTTCCGCCGCCGCCGGCGCGGTCACCGTCTCTTCCGCCGCCGCCGGCGCGGTCACCGTCTCTCCCGCCGCCGACACCACCTACACCCTCACCGTCACCGTCACCGACAACAACGGCTCCCAGGCCGCAGCCTCGGTCACGATCACCGTGGCCGACCGTCCGGCGGTGAGCAGCTTCACCGTCACCCCCTCGACGATCACCCTCGGCCAATCGGCCACCCTCGCCTGGGCCGCCTCCGGCGACGCCATTACCGCCCGGATCGACCAGCGCGTCGGCGCCGTCTCCCCCGCCGCCGCCGGCTGACCAGCCGCGCGCACTCCCGCAAGCCCTCCAGGGCCGCCTCATTCATCCGCTGCAGGTATGCGCCGAGCCGCCGGCTGGCGGGCACGGCCCGCAGCCCGCACGCTCGGCGGGCGACGTCATCGGCCCCCAGGGCGTCGACCGCGGTGAGGTGCCCCCCGCCGGCGCAGGCCGCGTAGATCAGCGCCAGCAGCATCTGCACATCGCTGCCACCGCGCCGACGGCGCTGGAGGCGGACCGAGGCGGCCAGCTGCTCGGGCAGCCCGAGGAACCGGGCCAGTCGCGCCACCACGCCGAGCCCGGCTAAGCCCGTCAAGTCGTCGTCGCAGACGCCGTAAGCCAAGGTGGGAGCGCTGTCGGGGGACAGGGGCAAGGGGGCCTCCAAAAAAATCGAGATGCACCCCCGAGGTGCAATCCGCGAACACCCCGAGGACCGTCTAAATCAGTGTAACACAATACGCTCCGGCTGGTGCCGGAATTTTTAACCGGGAATCAGGGATTGATCTGCTGGGTGGATTTGTTGTACTCTATTAGCATAGTGAGGATCGGTCCCACACAGGAGGAGTTGTCATGCGGTTCAGTTCCGTTTCCTTTGTTTGTTTGACACTGCTTGCCGCTCTTGCGGTGCCATCTCTGGCTCACGCCCAACTCTGGGCGCGGCTCACCAATCCCACGATCACGGTGGAGATCCAGCACCCGCCGGGTCTCAACATCAGCGTGGAACGCATCGCCTTCGGCCCTGCCCGCGGGGAATGCAGCAACGAGATCGTCCAAAGGCTGATGGACAACTTCGTCTCCAGCGGCATCGAGGTCGTCGACCGACAGAGCACCGACCGCCTGCTGGATGAGCATGATTTCGCATCCACCGGCTACGTCGACCGGGCGACCGCGGCAGAACTCGGGAAGCTCCTCGGGCCGTCGGCGATGATCATGGTCGAAGTGCAAAGGTGCGTCACCGAGCAGAGTCGGGGGGGGGGGGCAGCGCTACTCGTCGCGGACCAGAGCCTACGTGTCGGCGAGCGTCCGCGCCGTTGACCTGACGACCGGGACCGTCTTCTCGGCGCGGGTGCTGGAGCACCGGCCCGAGGAGACCTTCAAGTCCTCAGAAGGGCCACCGGAGTATCCGTCGGAGTACGACGTGCTCAACGAGGCGTACGCCTTGGTGGTCAGAGACGTCCACCGGATGTTCCTCCCCTGGACGGAGCCACGGGAACTGGTGTTCTTCAACGACAAAAAATGTGGGCTGAAAAACGCACACCAGGCGATGAAGAACAGCAACTTCGAGCGCGCCCTCGAAATCTCGCTGCGGAACGTCGAAGTCTGCGAGGCAGACCCCAGGACCAAAGAGAAACTCTTGGGCCAAGCGTATTACAACGTCGGCATGTCCCACTTGATTCTCGGGCAGCCCGACGAGGCGCTAGAGGCGCTCCACCGATCGGCGGAGCTTCGCCCGGGGGGCATCGTGGAGGAGGCGATCGCCGACACCGAACAGGCCAGGGCGCTGCTCTTCGCCAAGCACCAAGGCGATGAAGACGCGGCCTTCGAAATTCAGCAGCGGGAGGCAGAGGCCGCAACGGCGCGGGCGAACATGCTGACCAACGCGGACATTGTGACGATGGCGCAGCAGAACCTGCCGGAAGTCCTCATCATCGCCAAGATCGAATCCTCGACGGTTGATTTCGACGTGTCCACGAGCGCCCTCGTGGAGTTGAACGAGGCAGGTGTGAGCCCGAACGTCATCATGACGATGATGAGCGCAGGGCAGTGACGATTCGACGGGCGACATGGGCGACGACAGCGCAGCCGGAACCATCGCCTACACGCTCACCGTCACCGACTCCAACGGCGTGCCGGCCGCTGCCACCGCCACGCTCACCGTCACGCCGGCGCCCACGGCCACGCTCACCGCCGGCCCCTCTGCGATCGTCAGCGGCCAGTCCTCCACCCTCACCTGGTCCTCGACCCATGCAACCACCGTGCAGATCAATCCCGGCATCGGTGCGGTGAGCGCTTCCGGCTCGCGAAGCGTCTCCCCGACCAGCACCACGACTTACACCTTGACGGTCACCGACTCCAACGGCGCGCAAGTCACCGCTACGGCCACGGTCTCCGTCACTGACGGGCCCTCAGCCACGCTCACAGCTTTGCCGGTCGAGATCGACAACGGAGCTTTGTGCGTGCTCACCTGGACCACGACCAACGCCCACAGCGCGGAGATCGATCAGGGCATCGGCGCGGTCGCTCCCGTCGCCGGCGGCTCGGTGCAAGCCTCCCCGACGACGACCACCACCTACACGCTGACCGTCACCGGCACGAACGGCGCTACGATCACCGCTGCGGCCACGGTCTCCGTCCGCGACGCCGCGCCCAAGGTCACGCTCACCGCCTCGCAGACGGTGATCGACAGCGGCGATTCGAGCACGCTCAGTTGGACCTCAGTCAACGCCGTAAGCGCGCGGATCGACCCGGACGTAGGCCCGGTCGGCCCCGTCGCCGGCGGCTCGACGGCGGTCTCGCCCGACGCCGACACGGCCTACACCATCACCGTGACCGCCGCCGACGGGCGCACCGCTTCCGCTGAGGCCACGGTCTGGGTCCGCGACCCTGAGGGGCCGCCGGCGGTGCGCGCGCGCACCCTGAAACTGGAGTTCGGGCTGCGCCAGGACGACGCGCCGGCCTCGCAGACGGCGGTGCTTTACGCCGAGAACGGCGAGGCGAGCTTCCTGCTGCTGCCGGGAACGAGTTGGATTGCTTCCGTACAGCCGGCGAGCGGCGTCTTGGCCGAAGACGCAGAAATGACAATCGAGGTCACGGTAGACCCGGCGGGGCTGCGCGTGGGCAGGCACGCCGGGCGGCTGTTCGTGCGCTCGGGGGGCGCGCTGACGGGGCGCATCGCGGTGTTGCTGGAAGTGCTGGATGCGGCCGGGCCGGCGGTAGCCGAGTTCGGCGTCGTCAACGCGGCGACGATGACCGCTTTCGGCGCGCGGCAGGGGCCGCTCGGCGCGCCGGCGCTGCCGGTGGCGCCGGGCTCGATGGTGGCTGTGCTCGGCGAGAACTTGCTGGGCGAGACCCCGGCCGCATGCGCGGCGCCGCAGGCGGAGAGCTTCCCGCTGCCGCTGAGCCTGTGCGCAGTCCGGGTGCTGTTCGACGAGCGGCAAGCGCCGCTGTTCGCGGTAGGGCCGCAGCGCATCTACGCGCAATTGCCGGCCGCGGTGGGGCTGGAGGCCATAGAGGCGGACGGCGTGGCGCCGGCCGCGGTGGTAGTGCAGATGATCGACACGAGCAGCTATCCGCGGCGATTCTCTGCGGCCGCCCATGCGCCGGGGATTTTTACCATGACCGGCGCGGGGACAGGCCAGGGAGCGGTGGCGCTGGCGGGCACGACGGTATTGGCTGCGGCGCCCGGCTTCAGCGCGGACATCGGCTTGGCGCAGCCCGCAGACGGAGTGGGCATCTACACCGCCAGCCGGCCCGTGCAGGCGGGAGACATAGTGGAGATTTACGCCACGGGCTTGGGGCCGACGGCGCCGCCGGCAGCCGACGGGGAGAACGCGTGCGGGCCGCAGGGCGTCTGTCTGGCGGACGGCTCGAATCTGATCCTGCGGCGCACGGTCGAGCAGCCGCAGGTCTGGATCGGCGGCGTGGAGGTAGCGGAGGAAGACGTGCTGTTCTCGGGGCTGGCCCCTACGCTGGCGGCGGTGAACCTGGTGGTCGCCGCAGTGCCGCCGGGGGTCGAGCCGTCCGTCGCGGCCGAGGTGCTCATAGCCCGGATTTCTCACCAGGGGGTAGCGAAAAGCCGCTGATTGTGGCATAAACGTATGTAGATGAATATGTTGCAGCCGGCAACGAACGACTTTTCGCTAGGACACAGTGTAACCAAACAAGTTTTCGTTTTGCTACCCAATTCCGCCGTGAGGCGGTAGCCCGTTTCGATGGCGGGACGATCACCAGCGAGGCCGGGGCCCTGCTGCTGCAGCGCACCGAGCAGCAGACCGGCATCCTGCGCCAGTTTGCGCGCTGCTTTCGCGACTCCCGCCAAGCGGAGCGGATCGAGCACAGCGTGGCGGAGTTGGTGAGTCAACGGGTCTATGGGCTGGCCTTGGGCTACGAAGACCTCAACGACCATGATCGACTGCGCAGCGACCCGCTGCTGGTGCTGTTGTCGGGCAAGGGCGATGTGCAGGGCCGCCAACGTCGGCGGCGGCGGGATCGGGGCCGGGCCGGGGCGGGCAAGAGCACGCTGAACCGACTGGAGTTGACCCCTGCTGAGCCCGCTGAGCGGGCGCGCTACAAGAAGATCGCCCTGGACAGCGCAGCAGTCGATGCGCTGTTGGTCGCACTCTACATCCAGCGGCAGAGTTGCCGCCCGCAGCGCATCGTGCTGGATCTCGACGCCACTGACGACCGTCTGCACGGGCAGCAGGAAGGGCGTTTTTTTCACGGCTACTACGGCGCCTACTGCTACTTGCCGTTGTACATCTTCATAGGCGAGCAGTTGGTCTGCGCGCGGTTGCGGACAGCGAACCGAGACGCTGCGGCGGGGGCGCTGGAAGAGGTCGTGCGGATCGTGGGGCAGTTGCGCCGGAAATGGCCTGGGGTGGAGATTCTGCTGCGCGCCGATGCAGGCTTTTGCCGCGAGGAGTTGATGAGTTGGTGTGAGCAACAGGGGGTGGACTATGTGTTCGGACTGGCCAAGAACCAGCGTTTGTTGCGCCGCCTGCACAAGCCGTTGCAGAAGGCGCAGCGGCGCTACGCTGCCAGCGGCAAGCCGGCGCGGGCGTTCGCCGAGTTCCGTTATCGCACGCGCCACAGTTGGCGGCGCAAACGGCGTGTGGTGGGCAAGGCCGAGCGGCTGGCCAAGGGCGCCAATCCGCGCTTCCCAATCTACGCTTCGTGGTGACCTCGCTCAGCACCGCACAGTACGCCGCGCAGAGCTTGTACGAGGATCTCTACTGCGCGCGGGGCGAGATGGAGAAGCGCATCAAAGAGCAACAGTTGGCTTTGTTCGCCGACCGCACTTCGACGGCGCTGCTGCGCTCGAACCAGATTCGTTTGTATTTTTCTGCGATCGCCTACTGTCTGTTGCAAGCGTTGCGCGAGTTGGGCTTGGCGGGCACGCAGATGGCGCGGGCGCAATGCGCGACGATCCGCGTACGGCTGCTCAAGATCGGGGCGCGGGTGCGGGTGACGGCGCGCAAGGTGTGGGTCTCGATGGCTACGGGCCATCCGGCGCAGGCGCTGTTTGCTGCGGTTTACGCCAATCTGGGAAGGCCGCCGCCGCAGGGCTGCTGAAGGGGCGCCTGGCGCCTGCGGGTTCGAAGGTCACAGCAAGCGCAGCAGCCCCGGCGGGGGCTTGGCCGGAGTGTGCGCAAAATCGGCCCCAAACCCTCCTGACGCCCCCGCCTGTAGCGCCGGACGCTACACCCAGCGTGCGCAACGGCCACTGTACTGGGCGACCCGCATCAACTGCCCCTCAAATTCGTTCCGTAAACCGCTTCCTGCCCGCCCAGCCATGCCTGGTGAGAAATCCGGGTTAGCCGTCGGCGGCAGAGCGAGCCAACCCGGCGTCACCATCGCCGTGGAGAGGGGAAAGTGAGAAAACGGCGATCTTGCCGGCCGCCGTTGCCCAGGAACGCGGCCGTCGCGCACATCGGCGGCCCCGCTATCCGCTATCCGCCGGCCGCGTAAGCGGCGCAGCCTCGTCGGCAACCACCAGGCCGTCTTTCAAAACGATGCGGCGGTCCGCTTGCGAGGCCAGCGCGGCATCGTGTGTGACCAGGATCAACGTGGCGCCTTCGGTGCGGTTGAGCGAACGCAGCATCTCCAGCACCAGCGCCCCGTTGCGGCTGTCCAGATTGCCCGTCGGCTCGTCGGCCAGCACGATGGGCGGCTTGCCTACGAAGGCCCGCGCCACGGCCACGCGCTGCTGCTCGCCGCCGGAAAGCTGCACCGGATAGTGGTCCAGGCGATCGCCGAGTCCGAATTGCTGCAGCAGATCCACGGCCCGCTGTTCGGCATGAGCGTTCCCCGAACCCGTCAGATCGAGCGGAAGCGTAA
Organism: Bryobacterales bacterium; assembly: GCA_965214655.1. GTDB lineage: Bacteria > Acidobacteriota > Terriglobia > Bryobacterales > UBA6623 > CATQHP01. Next base: position 828,508 of record OZ243965.1, read on the forward strand.
CGTTTTCGACGGCGTTGAGCGTGGGAACCAACTGATAGGACTGGAACACGAAACCGATCTTGCGGCCCCGCAGCAGCGCCGTCTCGTCTTCGCTCAGGCCGACGATCGATTCGCCGTCGATCGAGACGTCGCCCGACGTGGGCGTGTCCAGTCCGGCCATCAGCCCCAGCAGAGTGCTCTTCCCGCTGCCCGACGGGCCTTGGACGGCCGCAAACTGCCCGGCCGGAATCTCGAAGTCGATGCCCCGCAGAATTTCTACCCGGTGGGTTCCGCTGTGGATCGACTTGGTGAGATTGCGGACGGCGAGGACGGGGCGGGGATTCGACATCGGCCTCCGAAGCCATTTATTATGGCATGGTGGCCGCCGAGACGAACTGCGCTCCGTTGAAACCGGCGGGCCGCGGGCGGCTTTTCGGCGCCGCCGGCGCCGCCGTCGCGCTGCTGCTCGGCTCTTGCGGCGGCAGCGGCCAAGCGCCGGCTCCCGAAGCCGCGGAAAAATCCGCTGATCCCCCGCCGGTCGATAGCCGCCCCGTTGTCGCCGCCTTCGGCGACAGCCTCACCTCCGGCCACGGCGTTCCGGCCGGCGCCGGCTATCCCGGATTTCTGCAGCGCGAGCTCGATGCGCGCGGCCTCGCCTACCGGGTCGTCAACGAAGGGATCAGCGGAGAGACGACGGCCCAAGGGCTGATTCGCAGCGAAACCGTACTTGCCCGCAAGCCGCAATGGGTGATCCTGTGCTTCGGAGCGAACGACGGCCTGCGCGGCCTGTCGACAGAGCAGATGGAAGCGAATCTGCGCAAGATCGTCCGGCGGTTCCTGGATGCGAACGTCAACGTGCTGCTCGCGGGGATGCGGCTGCCGCCGAACTACGGCAGCGAGTACGTAGGCATGTTCGAAGCCGTCTTCCCCAGGCTGGCCGAAGAATTGGGCGTTCCGTTTATTCCCTTCCTGCTGGAAGGCGTCGCCGGCAGGCCCGAGTTGAATCAAGCGGACGGCATTCATCCCAACGTCACAGGCAACCGGATGATTGCCGCCCACGTCGCGGATTTCTTCGAGAAGGCCGTCGCAGAGGCGCGCCGGCGCTGACCGCGCAGCGCGCCGTTACGCCCATTTCAGGGCGCGCTGGCGGAAAAGCCAGATGTAGCCGACGATCAGGATGGCCAAAAAGACCAGCATTTCGATCAACCCGAAAAGGCCCAGCACGTCGAACTGGATCGCCCAGGGAAGCAGGAAAATCGTCTCGACATCGAAGATGACGAACAAGATGGCAACCAGATAGAAACGAATCGAGTAGCGCCCGCGCGTGTCCGTTTCGGCAACGATGCCGCACTCATACGCCTCGAGTTTCGTCTTGCCGGGGGCGCTGGGGCGAATCAACTTGGCGACCAGCAGGGTCACGATCGGAAACGCCGCCGCAACCACGACGAAAATGAGGATTGGAATATAATCCCGCGGCATACCCGTTCATCGTATCACGCGCCGCCGGACCGACTCATCTTTCGCCGGAAAGCGAAGATTTGGAAGCGCCCGCGGGATCGTCTGCGGACTGCGGCCCGCCTCCGGCCTCGGCATCCGGCGGCAACTCGACAGGGATGCGGTCGCTCGGCGGGCCCACGTGGATGTGCGGCCCGGTCGACTGTCCGGGAACCGCGCTGCGAAAGGCAATGTACGGGATGCCCCATCCTTCCAGCAAAAACGTCAAATACATCCCCTCTTCGCTGTCCGGATGCAGCGCGATGTCGACGCGCCCGGTGTGATCGAGCCCCAGCGAACGGTGCAGCGGGGTATCGCCCTCGGCGCTGATCGGCGGCGGCTCTCCGAAGGCTTGGTAGTAGAGCGCGTCGATCTCGTTGAGCGCATCCATCTCGTAGAGCGTGAAACCCTCGAACTTGTAGGCCAGCTCTTCCCGCTCCAGCTCGTCGAAATAGCTCTCGGCGGACGCCATCCGGGAAAGTTCGCGGATGAGTTTCGCCCGCGATTCAGCGAGCTCGAGCTGCCTCTCCGCGCTCTTCAACTCTTCGACTGCCTCGTTGAGCTGCCTGACCGGCAATGCGCCCGCTTCGGCTTGCTTGGTTGCCGTTTCGAGGCGCTCTTTCGCGACGTTCCGCAAACCTTCGGCGGCGTCGAGCATGGCGGGGATTTCGGCTTCGGTCAGGTTTTTCCTGAGCAGCGTGCGGCGCAGAGTCTTGCGGTAGCGGGACTGCAGGAACTCGCGTTGGGCTTTGCCCAGGGCCAGGCGCGGCAGCGCTCCCGCCGCGACCAACTCTTCGATGCGCCGCAACTCGGCTTCGCTTTCGACGGCGGCGCGCAGCGGCGGCAGCAGACCCAGCAATATACCCAAGCAAATGTAGAGGCTACGGGGCACGACAGTCATTGCAACAAGGCATTGCAACAAGGCATTGCAACAAGGCATTGCAACAAGGCATTGCAACGAGGCGGTTCGACGCTCGAACCGGGGCGGAACGCCGCAAGCCCGACATCTTGTAACGACGCTAAGATAGAAGGGTTCGGTTACGGTAAAGCCGATTCGCCCCTGCTGAATGGAAGATTGGGAAACCGCAGTTGAAGCCGCGCTCAGCCGCAAGGCCGTGGATTTGACGGTGCTGCATATCGGCGCCGTCAGCACTTTCACCGACCATTTCATTATCTGCAGCGGCGTCAACAGCCGCCAAGCGCACGCCATCGCCGACGCGGTGCGCGCGGAGCTCAAGACAGAGGGGCTGCGGCCGATCAGCGTCGAAGGCTACCAGGCGGCCGAATGGATCCTGTTGGACTACGGCGACTTCGTGGTCCATATTTTTTCCCCGGAGAAACGCGCTTATTACGACCTCGAGCGCTTGTGGAAGACTGCGCCGAGATTGCCTGTCCCCGCCGCCGCGTAAGGCCGGGCCGCCGCGCGATGAAAATTCGTCTCATTTCCATCGGCAAACCGCGCCTCGGCCCGGCCGGCGCGATGACCGACGAATACGCCAAGCGGCTGGGGCGATACTGCCGCTTCGAGACGGTCGCGATGAAGTCCCAGCCCGCCGAGCTGCCGGCGGCGAAATGCCTCAACGTCGTCTTCGATCCGCGCGGCAGGCGCCTCGACTCCCGCGGCTTCGCGAAGCTGATCGAGGACGCCGGGCGGGACGTGGATTTCTACATCGGCGGGGCGGAAGGCTTTACCGAGCGCTTCCGCAACAGCGCCGACCGCGTGATCGCGTTGTCGGCAATGACGTTTTCTCACGAACTTGCGCGGGCCGCCGCCGCCGAGCAGATCTACCGCGCCTTCACCATCATGCGCGGACACCCCTATCCGCGCTGATCGAGAATCTTCCGGCATTTCGTTCGGCGCTAAGATGGCAGGATGCTGACACGGCGATCGTTCCTCGGCGGCTTGAGCGCAACGGGCTTGAGCGGCGGTCTTCTCGGCCTGCGGGCGGCCGGGAAGCGCCCGAATATCGTCATGATTCTGAGCGACGACCAGGGCTACGGCGACGTCGGATGCTACGGCGCCGAAGACGCGCTCACGCCCAACATCGACGCGCTGGCCGCTTCCGGAGTCCGCCTGCTCGATTTCTACGCCAACGCGCCGATGTGCTCGCCGACGCGGGCCGCGCTGCTGACCGGACGCTACCCCTACCGCTGCGGCGTCCCCTTCGTCGTCGATTCGCGGCCGGGCAAGCCGGGGCTGGCCGGCGATGAGATCACCATTGCCGAGATTCTCCGCCGGCAGGGCTACCGCACCGGCCTGATCGGCAAATGGCATCTCGGCTCCCACCGCGACAGCCTGCCCAACAACCAGGGCTTCGACGAGTTCTACGGCTTCCACGCCGGCTGCGTCGACTACTACTCGCACCGCTTCTATTGGGGCTTGGGCGCGGGCGTGCCCTCGTTCCACGATCTTTGGCGCAACAACCGTGAAATCGACGCTTCGGGCGTCTACGCCACCGACCTGATCACCCGCGAATCCGTGCGTTTCCTGGAAGAACAGAGCGGCGGCCCGTTTTTGCTGGTCGTTTCCTACAACGCTCCGCACTATCCCATGCATGCGCCGGAGAAATACCTGCGGCGGTTCCCCGAAGACATGGACCCCGAGCGGCGCATGCACCTCGCCCTCTGCGCGGCAATGGACGACGGCATCGGCCGCATCGTCGAGACCCTCGAACGGCGGGGGCTGCGCGACAACACCTTTGTATTCTTCCAGAGCGACAACGGCGCCACGATCGAAGACCGCGCCGGTCTCGGCGGGCGCAACGCTCCTTTCCGCGGCTTCAAGTTCAGCCTGTTCGAAGGCGGCATCCGCGTGCCGGCGATCGCCAGTTGGCCCGGAGTCCTGCCGGCGGGCGAGACGCGCTCCCAGCCGGCGGCCTCGATGGATCTGTTCCCCACCGTCGCCGGCCTCTGCGGCGCCGCTACGCCGGCGGACCGCATCGTCGACGGCCGCAACCTATGGCCCGTGCTGGCGGAAAACGCGCCGGGACCGCACGAATATCTGTGCTGGAAGCGCTACGATCAGGCCGCGATCCGCGAGGGCCGCTGGAAGCTCGTGGTCAACGGCAGCATGGCCCTGGGCGAAGAATACGCGCTGCAAGGAAGCGGCAAAACGTTTCTGTCGAATCTCCACGAAGACGCCCGCGAAGTGCGCAACCTCGCGGCCCGCGAGCCGGCGATCGTCGAGCGTCTCCAACTGAAGCTGCGCCAATGGGAGCTCGACGTGCAGAGCGGCGGTTAACCGCGGGAGAGCTTCTTTTGCAGGCGCCGTCCGCGCTCGAAATGGGTGCCCGCGGCCCCCGCCCGGGTTGCCGCGCGCAGCGCTTCGAGATCGGCGATGAACGTCTTGAGCGCATCGTCGACCGCGTCCGCATTCGTCTCCAGAATGCCCTCCCACATGGCGTAGGAGCCGGCGGCCAGGCGGGTCATGTCGCGCAGGCCGTTGCCCGCGGTTTGCAGGTCTTCGTCCGCGGCGACATGCTCCAGCAGAGAACCGGCGAGCGCGGTCGAAACCAGTTGCGGCAGATGCGACGTCCAGGCCGTGACGCGGTCGTGCGCCGCGGCGTCCATGATGCGCCGGCGGCAGCCCAGCTTGTCGAGCCAAGCGCAAAACTCCGCCGCGGCCGCCGTGTCCGGGACATGCCCTCCGGCGGGCGTGAGCACGTAAGTCGCGCCGGCGAACAAGTCCGCCTCGGCGATGCCAACGCCGCGGCCCTCTTTGCCGGCCATCGGGTGTCCGCCGAGAAATGCGGCACCGCCTGGAGCGAAGACCTCGCGGGCGCGCCTGACGATCGCTTCCTTCGTGCTGCCCGTGTCCGTGACCAGCGCATGGGCGGGAGCTAGAGCGGCCACGCGGTCGAGTTGCTGCAGGATGCGCCCGACGGGCTGCGCCATGTAAATCAGATCGGACTGCGCCGCCGCTTCCTCCAGAGGAAGACCCTCGTCGATCGCGCCCAGCCGCAGCGCTTCGTCGATCGTCGCCGGCGCGCTGACGCCCACGATCCTGCCGTCGAAGCCGGCCGCGCGCAAGCCCAACGCGAACGATCCGCCGATCAGCCCGACGCCGACAATGGAAACGGTTCGCACGGCCATCGGCGGCTACTCGGCAGGCCGGTTTTGCAGTTCCCGCATTTCGCGGATCACGGCTTCGTAGATACGCTCCAACGATTCGTTCGACAACGGCCCGGCGTTCGCTGCGCCGACGTTCTCGTGGACCCGGCGCTCGCGGTCCGGCTCGTAAACGGGAATGCCCTCCAGCCGTTTGAGCGGCGCCAACTGCAGCACGCAAGCGGCGCGCCGGTTGAGAACCGCCACGATTTCGCGGTCCAACTCGTTGATTTCGTTTCGCCAGTCGTTGAGGTCTTTCATGGGAATCTATGCCGCGGCAGGCGCGGCGAGCCCTTGCTTGAGATCGCGGGCGAGCGCGGCGAGGCGTTCGGACAGGCCGGCGTCCCCGCCGTGCCGCTCGACGACCCGCATGAAGGCGCTGCCGACGACCGCCGCGTCCGCGTAGGGCGCGACGGCCTGCATGTGCTCGCGCTTGGAAAGTCCGAAGCCGATCGCCAAGGGAAGATGCGTCTGCCGGCGCGCCCGCCGGATGAGCGGCAGCGCTTGGCTCGACAGCGTTTCCCGCACGCCCGTCACGCCCGCGGTCGAGACCAGATAGACGAAACCGCTCGAGCAGCCTGCGATTTCAGCCAACCGAGCGTCGCCGGTCGTTTGCGTCGCCAGAAAAACGCAGTCCAGGCTGCGCCTGCGCATTGCCGCGACGTAAGGAGCGGCCTCTTCGATATTCAGGTCGGTGAGCAGCGCGCCGTCGGCGCCGGCCGCTGCGGCGTCTGCGGCGAAACGCTCGAACCCGTAGCGCAAGACCGGATTCAGGTAACTGAAAACGAGCAGCGGGATTTCGGATCTGCGGCGTAAATCGCGAATCGACTGCAGGACGGTCTCGACAGTCGTTCCGGCTTGCAACGCGCGGTGGGAAGCGCGCTGAATGACCGGGCCGTCGGCGATCGGGTCGGAAAACGGCACGCCCAACTCGACGATGTCGGCGCCGCCGCGCTCCAGCCCGGCGATCAACTCGACCGTGCGCGCAGGCGCAGGGTCGCCCGCCGTAACGTAGGCAATCAAGCCGCGGCGCCGTTCCGTCCGGAGACGCGCGAACGCCCGCCCGATACGGGTCGAGCCAAGGCTCGCGGCTGCAGGGGCGATGGATGCGGCGGCATTCACGGCAAAGCCTTCTATTGTAAGCGCCCGCCCGCGCGGGTTCGCTAATCTCGTGAGGTGATGCGCATCGAGCGGATCGAAGCCGCCCACTACCGGATTCCCTTGCCGCAGGCGCTGAGCGACTCGACTCACGGCGAGATTCGGGAGTTCGCCCTCATCGTCGCGCGCATCGCCGCCGGCGAACTCGAAGGCGTCGGCTACACCTACACGGTCGGCGACGCCGGCGCGGCGGCCATCCGCAGCCTGATCGAAAACGATCTGAAGCCGCTGCTGGCGGGCCGCGATCCGCGGCGGACAGAACAGCTTTGGAACTCCATGTGGCGAGCGACGCACTACGTCGGCCGCGGCGGGCCGGCAAGCTTTGCGATCTCGGCCGTCGATGTCGCCCTCTGGGATCTCAAGTCCAAAGCGGCCGGCGAGCCCTTGTGGCGGCTGCTGGGCGGCTGCTCGCCGCAGGTAAAGGTCTACGCGGGCGGCATCGATCTCGATATGCCTCTCGAAGAGCTCCGGGAACAAACGGCCCGCAACTTGGCAGCCGGCTTCCGGGCGATCAAGATGAAAGTCGGCCGCAAGCGCTTGCGCGACGATATCGCGCGGGTGGCGGCAATCCGCGAAGCGCTCGGCCCCGACATTCCCCTGATGGTCGACGCCAATATGAAATGGAGCGTGGACGAGGCCCTGCGCGCCTCGCGGGCTCTCGCGGAATACGACGTTTACTGGCTGGAAGAGCCGACGATCCCCGACGACGTCGCCGGGCACGCCCGCATCGAGCAAGAGGGGCCGCTGCCCGTGGCGGCCGGCGAGAACCTGCACACGATCCATGAGTTCCAAAAAATGATCGCCGCCGGCGCCGTCTCGTTTCCCGAACCGGACCTCTCCAACTGCGGCGGCGTCACGGCCTGGATGAAGATCGCGCATCTCGCCGAGGCGCACAACCTGCCGGTAACCACGCACGGAGTCCACGACCTGCACGTCAGTCTGCTGGCGGCGGTTCCCAATGCGTCGTATCTCGAAGCGCACGGCTTCGGGCTGGAACGCTTCATCGAGGAGCCGCTGCTCATCGAAGACGGCTTCAGCCGGCCGCCGGAGCGCCCGGGGCACGGCGTACGTTTTCTGTGGGAAGCACTGGAGCATTGCCGCGTCCCGTAAGAAGCACGCCGGCAGGGTTAGAATCGAAAGCTCGCCGCCGATGCAACTCGACACGCCGCAACTCGACACGCCGATCGCATACCTGAAGGGCGTCGGGCCGGCACGCGCAAAAATCTTCGAGTCGCGGGGCTTCTCCACCATCGAAGACCTGCTCTACTACATGCCGCTGCGCTATGAGAACCGCAGCAACGTCAAGCCGATCTCCGCATTGTCCCCGGGAGAAACGGCGACGGTCATCGGCGCCGTCGTCTCGACGCAGCTCTACCGCCCGCGGTCCGGCGGCTTGCAGTTGTTCGAGCTCTGTCTGCAAGACGGAGAAGGCACGCCGCTCGTCTGCAAATGGTTCCGCGGCGCCTATCTGCGGTCGATGTTCGAGCAGGGGCAAACCGTCGCCGCCTACGGGCGGATCGACTACGACAGCTATTCGCGCCGGCTTTCCATGGCGCACCCCAAATATGAAATCCTGCTCGCGGACGACCCGGAAGCCAACCTCCATCTCGGCCGCATCGTCCCCATCTACAGGGCGCTCGGGAAAATCAACACGCGCATGCTGCGCGGCATGATGCGCCACGCCCTCGCCGCCGTGCCCGACGACGATCCGATCCCGGACCCGATCCGCCGCAGCCTGGGCCTGCCCCAGCGCAAGGCCGCGCTGCAGGCCACGCACTTCCCCCCGGCCGACACGGACATGTGCTTGTTGGAAGCCTCGCGCACGCCGGGCCAGTTCCGGCTGATTTTCGAGGAGTTTTTCTTCCTCGAATGCGGCTTGGCGCTCAAGCGGGCGAAATCGCGGGCGGCCGAGGGCATCGCCTTCGAGCTCAACGACCGCGCCAGAGAGAAGATCAAGCAGATTCTGCCCTTCAAACCCACACGGGCGCAAAAACGGGCGCTCGGCGAAATCGCCGCGGATATGGCCGCGCCGACGCCGATGAGCCGCCTGCTGCAAGGCGACGTGGGCAGCGGCAAGACCATCGTGGCCGTCGAAGCCGCGGTCATCGCGCTGGAAAACGACTGCCAAGTCGCCCTGATGGCGCCCACCGAAATCCTGGCCACGCAGCACTTCCTTTCAATCCGGAAGTTGCTGGAGCCGGCGGGCTATACGGTCGCGGGGCTGACCGGGTCGCGCAGCGCAAAAGAGAAGCAGAAAATCAAGCGGCTGATCGCCGAGGGAATCGCGCAGGTCGTCGTGGGCACGCACGCGGTGATCGCGGAGGACGTGGAATTCAAGCGGCTCGGCCTGGTGATAATCGACGAGCAGCACCGCTTCGGAGTCTTGCAGCGTCTGGAGTTGCTGCGCAAAGGCGCCCATCCGGATGTTCTGGTGATGACCGCGACGCCGATTCCCCGCACCCTCTCGCTCACTTTCTACGGCGAGCTGGACGTATCGGTCATCGACCAGCTTCCCCCCGGACGCAGCCCGATCGTCACCACGCACCGCACGATCGACCACGCCCGGAAAGTCTATGACTTCGTGCGCGGGCAAGTGCTCGAAGGCCGTCAGGCATACATCGTCTATCCGCTGATCGACGAGTCCGAGACGCGCACGGTCAAAGCGGCGCAGAAGCAATTCGAGCATCTTTCCAAGGACGTTTTCCCCGACCTCAAGCTCGACCTGCTGCACGGCAGGCTGCCCACCGCAAGCAAGGACGAAACGATGGAGCGCTTCCGCCGGGGCGAAACGCAGATACTCGTATCGACAACGGTGGTCGAGGTCGGAGTCGATGTCCCCAACGCGACCGTAATGGTGATCGAGCACGCCGAAAGCTTCGGACTGAGCCAGTTGCACCAGCTTCGCGGCCGCGTCGGACGCGGAGCGCACCGCAGCTACTGCATCCTGATGACCGAAAACCCCACCGAAAACGCCCGCGAGCGGATACAGACGATGACCGCAACCCAAAACGGTTTCCGTATCGCCGAGGTGGACCTGCAACTGCGCGGCCCGGGCGAGTTCTTCGGCGCCAAGCAGAGCGGACTGCCGTCGTTCCGCGTCGCCAACCTGATGCGCGACCGGGAAGCCCTGGAGACGGCGCGGAACGAAGCTATCGCCTACGTGGAAAACCCGCCCGGCGTCGAGGCGCTGGCCGCGCTGGTGAACTATATCCGCGACAAATGGCAAAGACGCTACGGCCTGGTTCAGGTAGGGTAGCGCAGCGCCTCGGTCCGTTCGACGCACTATACTGAAGTCAGCCTTGTTGGACACGCACGCAACCGCCTGCAGCTTGACCGACGCTGAATTGACGCCGGCGCAGGCGGACGCCCGACTTGCGGCGCTCGAGTTGCGTCTCATCAAGTGGACGGTCGGAACCGGGACCGCCGTCGCCGGCATCGTGATCGCCTTCCTGCGGCGCCCCGGCTGAGACTGTCCGCCGCGCTCGAACAGCCGGCGAGTCCGGTCGGCAGGCCGGTTGCGGATCGGTCCGCAACCGGCGTCCGCCGCGCGGCATGGGCAACGCGAGTCTACGGTGTGCCGCAACCCATTGGATATAAGTCACCTACGGCGGCAATACGGCGGCGCCACAAACAGCGGCGAACAAAGAACGCCATGTTACAGTGTGTTACACTAAAGTGCGCTTGGCGTCCGCAGCCTGTTTGCGCGGTACCCCCTATCTGTTTTGCCCGGCGGAGAATCGGAAGTGACTCGTAAAAGTTCGGGGGAGGACTACCGCCAAGCCCTACCCGGCGACCGAATCGGCATGTTTCCCGACGACGGCGCCGCGCAGTGCCGGATCGTTCACGGCGACTGCTTGGAGGCGATCGCCTCGGGCCAAGTCGAGCCGGGCTCGGTAAGCTTGGTCTTCACCTCGCCGCCCTACGCGGACCAACGCAAGAACAACTATGGCGGCGTCCGGCCCGACGACTATGTGGACTGGTTCCTGCCCAGGGCGCGGGCGTTGCGCGCGTGCCTCAAGCCCGACGGCTCGTTCGTGCTCAACATCAAGGAGAGCGCCGTCAACGGCGAGCGGCACACCTACGTCCTCGAATTGATCCTGGCGCTCAGGAAACAGGGCTGGCGGTGGGTCGAAGAATACTGTTGGCACAAGAAGAACTGCTATCCCGGCAAATGGCCCAACCGCTTCAGGGATTCGTGGGAACGCCTGCTGCACTTCACGCTCAACCGACGGTTCAAGATGCGCCAGGAGGCCGTTAAAGTGCCGATGGGCGATTGGAAAAACAGCCGCCTGCGCAACCTGTCGCAGACCGACCGCATCCGCGACGAATCGAAGCACGGCAACGGGTTCGGCAAGAAGGTCGAGAACTGGATCGGGCGCGAGACGGCCTACCCCACCAACGTGCTGCGCCTGGCGACCGAGTGCGGGTTCCGCGGGCATCCGGCGGCTTTTCCTCCGGCCCTGCCCAACTGGTTCATCCGCCTGTTCACCGACCCCGGCGACGTCGTTCTCGACCCCTTCGCCGGTTCCGGCAGCACGCTGGTCGCCGCCCGCGAGTTGGGCCGGCGCAGCATCGGCATCGACACGTCGCAAGAGTACTGCGACTTGATGGCCGAGAGGCTGCGGGCATGAGGCCGCACTGGTGGGAAGCCGCTGAAGTTGAGGCTGACGAGGCGATTGAAGGCTTCACACTCAAGCTTCGGAGAAAACTCGCCGAGTCTCCCGAAAGAATCATAAAAAGAAAGAACCCCTTTCTCTTCCGCATTCGGGTTGTCAATGACGTACATGAACTCGCAAACATGGTCACGGACGCCTATCTGTCGTCTAGCGAGGAGACCATGTTCGGCAACGTTCTTGAAGACATCACTCTCGCTGTCTGCAAGCACGCGAAGAACGGGCGGAAATCGGGCATCCCTAACATCGATCTGGAATACGATCAAGACAATATCCGAACGGTCATCCAAGTCAAATCAGGAACGAACTGGGGCAATTCAAGCCAGCACAAGGCGTTGCGCACGGCATTTGACAATGCAGTCAGGGTATTGCGTCAGGGCAGGACAAGGATGACCGTTCGATGCATCGAAGGCATCTGCTACGGCAAAAGTGAAATCAAGGACAAAGGAGCATATCAACGGATTGTCGGCTACCGGTTCTGGGAGGACATATCCGATTGGGATGGAACTGGCAAAGGCGTGATGAATTTGCTCGGCAAGCACGCTGGCAATGGACTGTACGAAATTCGCAAAGCAACCCGTGACCGCATGGTAGAGTTCCTGAGAGACTCCAATGCTGTCAGCCCAAACGATGGCGTTCGGTGGGACGCACTGTTGGATATAGTCATGAAGGGGAAAGCATGAGCAACCGCAGACGATCAAGCAAGCCGGAGGAAAACTTGTGGATATTGGCCGCTTCGAAAGCGACGACGAAGATACTGCCATAGGATGACACGCGGTCGCGCGGTCGATAACCGACAATCGAATCCCCCCACAAAACGCCGCGTTTGTGCTTCACTATGGGGGTATGATGCGTCTCCGGCTCGTGTTCGTCCCGCTCGCCGCGGCCGCGGCGCTGAGCGCTCAGGTGGCTTTCGACCGCAAGGACGGGCGCATCGACATTGCGATCGACGGCAAGCCGTTCTCCGCCTTTTACTTCGGCCCCGAGACGCCGAAACCGTACCTGCACCCGCTGCGCGCGCCCGACGGCACGATCGTCACCCGCGGCTGGCCGATGGAGAAAGTCCCCGGCGAGCAAACCGACCACGACCACCACCGCAGCATGTGGTTCAGCCACGGCGAGGTCAACGGCTTCGACTTCTGGGCGAACGAGAAAACGCAGACGCCGCGGGAAAAGAAGGGCGCGATCGTGCTGGACAGGATCGTCAACGCAAGGATCACGGGCGCGGGCGAAAAACGCGGCAACAACGGCCGCATCCGCGCCCGGTTCCACTGGAACGCGCCCGGCAGCGAAACGCTGCTCTCCGAAGACCGCATCATGATCTTCCGCGCGGCAACGAGGGACCGCATCGTCGATTTCGACATTACCCTGACCGCTGTTGCGGAAAAGGTCCACTTCGGCGACACCAAGGAGGGCGCGTTCGCCGTGCGCGTCGCGACCGAACTGGAGGAGCCCCATTTCCGCGCCAAGGGCATCCCGCGCACGGGCAGAATCGTCAACGCCGAAGGCCAAACGACCGAGGCGAACGCCTGGGGCAAACGGTCGCCGTGGGTGGACTACTCCGGCAGCATCGACGGCAAGCCGCTGGGCATCGCCATCTTCGACCATCCCTCCAACCCGAAACACCCCACCTACTGGCACGTGCGCGGCTACGGCCTTTTCGCGGCGAACATTTTCGGCGAGCACGATTTTCACGCCGACGAATCGCGCGACGGCGGCATCACCTTGGCGCAAGGAGAGAAGCTGCGCTTCCGCTACCGCATCCTGATCCACAGCGGCGGCACGGCCGGGGCCCGAGTGGGCCGCAAGTACGCGCGCTGGACCGCCTCCAGGCAAGAGCAGTAGGCGCAGCCCCGCCGCGCCCACCATGCCGGAGAATGAATACGCCGCGCGGCGCGGCGCCCTGCGAAAAACTGCGCGGGGCGCGGCGCTGTACATATCCGAGCTCGCCAACATCCGCTACCTGACCGGCTTCAGCGGCAGCGCCGGACATCTGCTGGTCGAAGACGACCGCGCCTGCCTGTTCACCGACAGCCGCTACGAGACGCAGGCGGCGCAACAAACCCGCGGCGTGGAGATCGAAATCTCCTTCGGCGATTCCCGCCCCGCATTCGCCGCCGCAGTGCGCAAACGGCGCATCGAGCGCCTGGGATTCGAGCAAAACCGCCTCAGCTACGCCACGTTCCGCTTTCTCCAACAGGAGTTGCCGGACTGTCGGCTCGCGCCCTTCAACGAAGCCGTCGAGCAGCTCCGCGCCGTCAAGAGCGCCGCCGAGATCGACGCCATCCGGCGCTCCGTCGCGTTGAACTCGCGGGCCTTCGAGCGGGCCTGCCGCAAGCTGCGCCCAAGCTGGACCGAGAAACGCCTCGCCGCCGAAATCGAATTCGCCATGAAAAAGCTCGGCGCCGACGGCGCGGCGTTTCCGACGATCGTCGCCGGCGGCCTTCGCAGCGCCATGCCCCATGCCGAGCCGCGAGACGCGAAGCCGCCCCCGAAGAGTCTGATCGTGGTCGATCACGGTGCTATACTTGACGGTTACCGCAGCGACATGACGCGGATGCTCAGTCTGGGCTTCCCGGACGGGCGTCAAATGGAATTGTTCAACGCCGTGCTCGAAGCGCAGCAGGCCGCCATCGACGCCATCCGCCCCGGTGTCGAGTGCCGGACGGTCGATCGGCGCGCGCGGCAAACTCTGCGCAAAACGAAGGTTTTCGGCAGGAACCTCGACAAATTGTTTACGCACTCCACCGGCCACGGACTCGGCCTCGAAATTCACGAAAGCCCGCGGCTGGCCCCCGAGCAACGCAAACGCCTGCGAGCGGGAATGATCGTGACCGTGGAGCCGGGCGTTTATCTCGAAGGCGTTGCCGGCGTACGCATCGAAGACGTCGTCGCAGTCACGAAGGACGGTTGCGAAGTGCTGACGCCGACGCCGCGAGAGCCGCTGATAATCGAGTAAAGGGATCGACAACGAAGTGTCTGACTCAAAAATAGACTTGCAGCCCATCCGCGCGCTTGCCGATCTGGCGGTCGAGAAGGATTTGAGCGAAATCGAATACGAGACCTCCAAACAGCGCATTCGGATCGTGCGGCAAGGGCCGGCGGTTGCCGCCGCGGCGAGCCCGGCTCCTGCCGCCGCTCAACCCGCTCCGCCGGTCGAAACGGAAGCGGCCGACGCCGACGACTCCGCTTTCTATATCGAATCCCCGATGGTCGGCACGTTTTACGCCGCCCCCGCGCCGGATGCCCCGCCGTTCGTCGAAACCGGCGACCGCATCGCCAAGGGCCGCACCGTCTGTATCGTCGAAGCGATGAAGCTGATGAACGAAATCGAATCGGAATTCGACGGCATCGTTGCCGAGCGGCTCGTCGAAAACGGACAGGGCGTGGAATTCGGACAGCAGTTGTTCAAGATCGTCCCTGCCTAGGAACCGCATCGCCGCATGATCGAGAAAGTTCTGATCGCCAACCGCGGAGAAATCGCGCTCCGCGTCATCGCCGCTTGCCGCGATCTGGGCATCCGCACCGTCGCCGTCTATTCGTCCGCGGACAAGGACTCCCTGCATGCCGCCTACGCCGACGAGGCGATCTGCATCGGCCCGGCCAGGAGCGCCGACAGTTATCTGAGCATTCCGGCAATCATCAGCGCCGCGGAAATGGCGGACGTCGACGCGGTCCACCCGGGCTACGGCTTTCTGGCCGAAGACGCCGGCTTTGCCGAAATCTGCCAGACCTGCGGCATCCGCTTCATCGGTCCGAGCCCCGATGTGATTCGGTTGATGGGCGACAAGGTGTGCGCCCGCGCCGCCGTCAAGCAAGCGGGCATTCCGATCCTGCCCGGAACCGAAGAACCGCTGAAGTCCGCAGCCGAAGCGAAACGGTGGGTAGATGCGATCGGCTGCCCGGTCATGGTCAAGGCCGCGGGCGGCGGCGGCGGACGCGGCATGCGCATCGTGCGCTCTCCCGGCGAGATCGAGCGTGCTTTCCGCCAGGCGCAAGCCGAGGCCGCCGCGGCTTTCGGCAACGGCGACGTCTATCTCGAAAAATTCATCGAGCGCCCGCGGCATATCGAGTTTCAAGTGCTCGGCGACAAGCACGGCGAGGTGATCTCGCTCGGCGAGCGCGAGTGCTCCATCCAGCGGCGCCACCAGAAACTGCTCGAAGAAGCCCCGGCCTGCGGCGTCGGCCCCGAGCTCCGCGCCGAGACGGGCGCGACGATCGCCCAAGCCCTGGCGTCGATCGGCTACGCCAATGCCGGCACCGTCGAGTTCCTGATGGACCCGGACGGCAAGCTCTACTTCATCGAGTTGAACGCCCGCATCCAGGTCGAGCATCCGATCACCGAGGCCGTCACGGGGGTCGATCTGGTCAAGAGCCAGTTGCTGCTCGCGGCGGGGCAGCCGCTGTCGGCCGTCGTCCCCGGACCGGTAGCGATCGAAGGCCACGCCATCGAGTGCCGCATCAATGCCGAAGACCCCGAGACGTTCGCGCCGTCGGCGGGGCTGCTGGCCAAATTCGCGCCGCCCAACGGCTTGGGCGTCCGCGTCGAGACGGCCGCCTACGGGGGCTGGCGCGTCCCGCCCTACTACGACTCCCTGGTGGCCAAGGTCATCGCCCACGCGCCGAATCGCCAACTGGCCATCCAGCGCATGAAACGAGCGCTGACGATGAGCGCGGTGGAGGGGATCAAGACGTCGATTCCCCTGCACCTGCGCATCCTCGACAGCCCGGAATTCATCTCCGGACGCTACGACACGCACTTCATCGAAGATTGGGGGCTGTAAGCCGCGGGACACGGGTCGGAGCGGGATTCGGCCTTCCCGACAAACCGTTTCAGGATCCAGGCGAAGCTCATCCGCGGACGGTAGCAATCCGTTCACTCGAAATCCGCTCTACGAAGCGCAGCACGCGTCCCACTACGAGCGGCAGAAACTTATCCGAAGTTGCCAAAAACTCCAGTAGGACACATCCCCCCTGCTTGCCGCTACTTGTTCAGACCTTCCCTAATGCCTGCCGCACCCCCAGGAAAATATTGCGCCCGCTCTCACCGGGACCGCGCAGGCAGTCCGCTCAACCAACAGCTCCCGCAGCAGAAATCGCGCTACGTTTCGAGGTTGTCCCAGATGCCGCTGCGGATTTCGTGGAGCCGGTGCTCGGCGGCGTCGCGGATGTAGCGGTACTTGTCTTCCTTCGCCACGCGCTCGAGCTCGGCTTCGTCGGTCATCGCCTTGACGGTCTTGCGCCGGATTTCTTCGTCGTCGGACTCGCGCATCAGGCGGCGGTAATGCGCTTCGTCCGGCTTCATGGCGCGCAGGGCGGCAAACGCCCTGTGGCGCACGAACCATTCGCCGTCGCCGATAATCATCGCGACAAGCACGGCCGGGTCGTCGATTTCCGCTATCGCGCTGCGGCGGACATCGGCGTCGCCGTGCTTCCACTTGGGCCGCAGCGCGTCGAAAACTCCCATCGTCTTCCGCCGGCGGACTAATCGCCGTAGCTGATGCGCCAAATCTTCTTGCCGCCGTCGTCGCTGACCAGCAGGGAGCCGTCTTTCATCTCCAGCAGACCGACGGGGCGGCCCCAAATTTCCTCCGTCTCGGAACGGATCATCCAGCCGGTCAGGAAATCCTGCGGCCCCGATTGCGGGCGGCCGTCCTTGAAGGGAATGAAGGTCACGCTGTAGCCGACGGGGTCGGCGCGGTTCCAGGAACCATGGAAGGCCAGGAACAGGCCGCCGCGGTATTTTTCGGGGAACCGGTCGCCGGTGTAGAAGCGCATGTCGAGCACGGCGACGTGGGCGCCGAGCAGCACGTCGGGGTAGAGGGTCTTCTTGACCATGTCGGGCGCAACGCCTTTATGCGTAGGCTCCTCGTGCGGCCCCGTGTAGGCGTAAGGCCAGCCGTAAAAGCCGCCGGGCTTGATCTGGGCCAGATAGTCGGGGACCAGGTCGTCTCCCAGTCCGTCGCGCTCCTGCACGGCGGCCCACAGGTCGCTGCTTCCCGGACGCCATTGCAAGCCGATGACGTTGCGCAGGCCGGCGGCCACCGTCTCGTGACCGCTGCCGTCGGGGTTGTAGCGGTGCAGCGCCGCGCGGATCGGATCCTCGCCGAGAGCGACGTTCGAGCCGGAGCCGACGGTGGCGTAGAGCTTCGAGCGGTCGTCGTTGAACAGCAACGAGCGCGTCCAGTGGCCCTTGCCCGTGTCGCCGAAGTTGACGATTTCCTCGCCTGCGCCGGCGGTCATGGCCGCGGCGTCGTATTTGTAGCGCTTGATCGAGGTCGGCTCGGCGACATAGAGCCAGTCTTCATGAAAGGCCAGGCCGTAGGGGCGGTCGAGATTTTCGACGATCTTCTTCCTGGCGCCCTCGTGGAGGACATAGACGGCGCCGTCGGTCTGGTTTCTGGAACCCGAATCCGACAAGACCACCTCATCGTTGGGGCCGAGGATCATGAAGCGCGGCCGGATGAAGCCGCCGGAAGCGTACTCTTCCACCTTGAAGCCCGGCGGAACCTGAAGCGTTGCGCCTTCGGGCCGATCGATGGGGCGGGGGCGATTCCGCGCCGAGGGCGTATGGTAGGGTTCGGGCAACCCTTCCCAGTTCACCGGCTTTTGGGCGCTTCCCGCAGCGCAAAGCGCGAGCAAGCCGCCGGCCAGCACAGATACGCGAGTTCTGCTTGTCATGTCCAATAGCATAGCGAATTCACCGGCCGCGGGAACGCCAATCCTCCGGCGGCTTGCATAATGACAGCATGGGGCGGATTCCGGCGCTGCGGCTATGCTGCGTCCTCTTTTCCCTCGCCGCGGCCTTCGCGCCGCCGGCCGCCGCCAAGCCGAACTTCGTCGTCATCCTGCTCGACGACTTGGGCCGCGGGGACATCGGCGCTTACGGCAATACCGTCATCCGCACGCCGAATCTCGACCGCATCGCGGCGGAAGGGGTGCGGTTGACCGAGTTCTATTCGCCTTCGCCCACCTGTTCGCCCGCGCGGGCGGCGCTGTTGACGGGCCGCCACCCGCTGCGCACCGGGGTCACGCGCGTGTTCGTGCCCAAGGAAAAATGGGGCTTTCCCACCGCGGAAATCACCTTGGCGGAACATTTGCAGTCCGCCGGTTACGCCACGGCCTGCATCGGCAAATGGCATCTCGGCGGGCGCAAGGCGTTCCGGCCCGGGCTGCACGGGTTCGACCGCTTTTACGGGGTGCTCTACAGCAACGACATGACGGTGCTGCCGCTGCTGAAATGGCCGCGCTTCGAATTGCTCGACGAAGACACGCCGGTGGAGTCGCCCGCCGCGCCGGAAAACCTGACGCGCAACTACACCGCGCAGGCGATTCGCTTTCTGCAGGCGCAGAGCAAGCAGCCCTTTTTTTTGTACCTGGCGTACACGATGCCGCACGTTCCCCTGGCGGTTTCGGCGGAGTTTGCGGACAAGTCGCGCTACGGTCTCTACGGCGACGTCGTCGAAGAGCTGGACGCCGGCGTCGGCCGCGTTCTCGACGCCGTCGAGGCGCTGGGCATCGACGGCGAGACGTTTGTTTTCGTGACGAGCGACAACGGCCCCTGGCCGGGGGACCCGAAGACTCCGGGGGGCTCCGCGGGCGGGCTGCGCGGCTCCAAGGGCACGACCTGGGAAGGCGGCCTGCGCACTCCCTTCCTGGCGCGCGCTCCGGGGAGGCTGCCGGCAGGCGAAACGCGGGACGGCATCGCCACTTTGATGGACCTGTTCCCTACGATCTCGGCGGCGGCCGGATTGGCTCTGCCCGAGGGGGTCGTCTACGACGGACGCAACATTCTCGGCCTGCTCGAAGGCCGCGCGGCTTCGCCTCACGAGCGGGTGTTCTTCAGCGACACCAGAAAGATCCACGCGGTCCGCTCGGGGCATTGGAAGCTGAAGCTTTACGAGCGTTCGGTCGACCGCAAGGGCCGCACGCGGCCGGCGCGCGAAAACGCGGCCCCCGAACTGTACAACCTCGTCGACGATCCCGGCGAACGCCGCGACGTTGCCCGCAGCCGGCCCGAGGTCGTCGCCCGCATGATCGCCCAGGCGCGCAAGTTCGAGGACGGGGTCGAGCCGACCATGAAGCTGCCGCCGCGCGGTCGCTCGGTAGTTTTCGGGATCCTGACGCACGGGCCGAAACGGCCGGAAAAGACGCCCCGTTAAGACGAAGGGCGGGCGCAGCGTGCGTTTTTTAACACTTCGCACGCTTATCGGCGCCGGAGGGTTAACTTTTCTTAACCTTTTTGAAACCTTGCCGCGCCGGCCGCGTCTCAGGAAAAGCGACGCCGATGACTCGGGCCTCTCCCAGTGTCTGAGTCAGTGGTCGGTCGTCTCCTCCTTGTGTCCGGTGGAGGAGAGCGCGATAGCCGGGCGGGGCGACCTTACTCGCTTCCCAAAAAACCCCGCCCCGCCTGAGCGAAAGCGCTCTCCTCTACCGGACCGGATTATACAAAAGGATTGGCGGTTCGCCGCCCTGCCCGCTCCCGTCCGCGGATACATCGATACGGCGCGGCTCACTGCAAGCTCCACCAAGATCGCCGGCAACCCCTGCCGATCGCGGGCGTCACGAAATATTCGGCAGCGAGCGAAAAGGAACTTGACGATGCGGTAGACGGGCAACAGCTTCCTCATCGTGTTCGCCCTGGCCGCCTCTGTTCTTTGCGGAGCGACGGGACCGGGCGGTCGGCTTTTCGCCGGCGGCCTCGCCGTTCGCTATTCCCTATCCGCTTGGCGTGCAGCGGCCCCCTCCGTTTGCGACAATTCACGAGTAATGAATACGCAAAAGCATCCCAGCCGGCGAACGTTCCTTTCGGCGCTTTCCGCCGGCGCCGCATTGCGAGCAGCGGACAACGTTCCCCGCAACGTGCTGTTCGTGGCTTCCGACGATCTCAACAACAGCCTGGGCTGCTACGGCCATCCGCTCGTGCAATCGCCGCATATCGACGGCTTGGCGGCCCGCGGCGTTCGTTTCGACCGGGCGTACTGCCAGTTTCCCTTTTGCGGGCCGAGCCGGGCCTCGCTGCTGACCGGGCTGCGCCCCGACCGCAGCGGCGTAACCACCAACTCGCAAGTCGACTTCCGCCGCAAGAATCCCGATGCCGTGACGCTGCCGCAGTATTTCAAGCAGAACGGCCGCCGCTCGATGCGCGTCGGCAAGATTTTCCATATGGGCGTTCCCGGCGGCGTGGGCTCGATGAACCACCAGGATCCGCCGTCGTGGGACGTCTCCATCAGTCCCGACGGACTGGAGGAAGAAAGCGTCGGCGCGGGCGGCAACCCGAACCCGGACATCCGCCACGGTCTGCGCATGCAGTGGGTGCGCACCGCCGACGACCGCGGGCAGGCCGACACCGCGGCCGCAGACAAGGCGATCGAGCTTCTGGAGGAAACCGCCGGCGAGCCGTTTTTCCTGGGGCTGGGGTTCGTGCGCCCGCACGTGCCCTTCGTGGCGCCGTCGGAGTTTTTCGACCTTTATCCGCTCGACGCCATCGAGCCCGTCTCGAACCCGGCGGACGACCTCGACGACATTCCCGCTCCGGCCAAGAACCTGCGCCCGTTCCTGTGGAACGACATGGGCATGACGCCGACGCAGCAGCGCATCGCCCTGCGCGGCTACTATGCTTCGGTCTCGTACATGGACAGGCAGTTGGGGCGCGTTCTCGGCGCGCTCGACCGCTTGGGGCTGACGGACAGTACGGCGGTCGTGTTTTTCGGCGATCACGGCTGGCACCTGGGCGAGCACACCCACTGGCAGAAAATGTCGCTGATGGAGGAATCGGTGCGCGCGCCGCTGATTATCTCCGCCCCGGGCATGAGCGGCAACGGACGTTCGACGAAAGCTCTGGCGGAATTCGTGGACCTTTACCCGACCTTGGCGGACCTCTGCGGGCTCGACCCGCCGCCGGGCCTCGACGGCGTCAGCTTGGCGCCGGTTCTGCAAAACCCGCTGCAAACGGTCAAAAAGGCCGCTCACAGCCAAGTCGAATACGAAAACCGCATTTACGGCCGCACCGTGCGCACCGACCGTTACCGCTACATTCAATGGCAGGGCGACGGCGGAGGCGAAGAGCTCTACGACCACAACAGCGACCCGCGGGAGTTCCACAACCTGGCGGCGGACGCACAGCGCAGCGGCGCCGTCAGCGACGCCATCGAGCGCCTGCGCGCGTCCATCGCTTGGCCCTAGGCGCCCGGGCCGGCAAGATGCGGCGGGGGTTGAAGCGGACATTTTAATCCGGCTCAAACAGGACATTATTTATTGGGGATTTATTGGGGATTTATTGGGGCGCTACAATCCATGCAGGGAAATATCGTTTATGCGGCATATAATGCATGGGGGGTGCAACCGTAGGCGATTCCGGGCGTGACCGACGCGCCCGGCGAGGCGGCATGGCATTGGTTCGCACAGAAGCGTCCGAGTTGGTAGGATCGCTTTTCGAGCGCTGCGGAGTGTCTCTGTTTCGCTATGTGGCCGGCGCGACCGGCTCACCGGAGCTTGCGGACGACATCGTGCAGGAAGTTTTCCTGTCCTTATATCGGGATCTGTGTCTCGGCAAGCGCATCGAGAACCCTGCGGCCTACGTTTTCGGGGCGGCCAGGAACCAGATCCGCAAGCATGCTCGCGCGCAGAGTCAGTGCCGCGAAGTGCTGCTGTCTCCCGAAACTCTCGAGCGGATGTGCATTCCCGTCGAGGGCGCCGGCAACTCAGTGCGGGCGCTGGATGATATCAGGGCGCTGTTTTCCGTCCTTACCGAACGGGAAGAGGCTGTGCTCCTGTTGCGCTCCCAGTCTCTCAAATACAGGGAGATCGCCGATCGGTTGGAGATCAGCCCCAAGACAGTGGCGACCTTGCTGGCTCGAGCCGTTCGGAAACTGCAGAAGGCGATGAAATCCGGACCCCAGGGACAGCGGATTTCGTCTACGGTGGCGGCGCTTGTTCCAAAGACATTGCAGTGACGAGCAGTTGCTTTCCTACCTCGATGGAGAGCTCGCGCCTCGCGCGGAAGAGGCGGTGAAGAAGCACCTGGGGCAGTGCCGGTCCTGCTGTCGGCGGGCAGAGGAACTGGAAACCGCGGTCCGCGCCATTGCGGAGACCGGCGATGAGAGAGACTATCCCGGTCCGTTGTGGGTCGCCGAGACCAAGCTCAAGATCGCGGAGGGCCGGAAACGGATCGACAGGGAACTGGCGGCCGCCCCCAGGCGCGGCCCGCTCTACGGCGGCTTTCCCCGGAATCTGCCGGCCGCCGCAACGGGGCTCGTTCTGCTGCTGCTCGCATTGGGGATTTGGCTGTACGGGCCGAGCCCCGTCGAGCCTGCCGCCGCCGAGGTGATCGCCCTCGCCCGGACTGCCGAAGTCGAGATCCGGCAGAAGCCAACCCGCCAGACCTTCCGAGTCGAGTTCATTCAGTCCCAACCCAAACCGACGCAGCACAGCAGCCGGCTGGAGATATGGTCGGATCCGGCGGGCGAGCGGTCCGCATCCCGCTGGAGAGACCCGGCCGGCAATCTGAAACACGCGGTATATCGGCCCGGGCGCGCCCGCGGCTACATCTACGATCCCGGTGTCGCCCCGGAAGCGGTTGTGGCGGCCGGCCGTGCGCCCAAGCTTGTGTCCGTGGCCGAACTTGGCGAGAACGGGCTTGCAGTGGAGCAACTCGAGGCCGGCTTCATGAAATGGCTGGAGAGCCGGCAATGGCAGCCCCTTACGTTCGTGCCGGGTTTTGCATCGTTCGCCGGACAGAACGGCGTGGTTGTGGTTGCCGAACGGGTGCGCACGCCCAACGGAGAGGATAGATTGCGGGTTTCCGCGCGACGGGCGGAAGAGGATCTTTCCGTTGAGCTTTTGTTGGAAGTCGATTCTCGGACATATCGACCGCGGCTGCATCGGATACGGTTCGAGACGCCGCATCGGGTCGTTTACCTGCAGGTGATACCGGAGGAATTCGAGATGATTCCAGCCGTCAGTTTGCCGCCCGCGATCTTCGAGCCGGACTATCCGCAGCGCATCCCCGACCGGGCCGCGGCCGCCAAGCGGTTGCCGGCGGCGCCGCAGAGTGACGCGGCCGCCCCGGGGGCGGTTCCAAAACCCAGCCCGGCCGAGTTGGCCGCCGCGGAGATCGAAGTTCGTTACGCACTTCACCGGGTGCGCGCCTGCCTCGGAGAGCCGGTTGAGATCGCCCGCGATCGCGAGAACATCCACGTACGAGGCATAGTCGGCGCCTCCGAGCGCAAGGCGCAGTTGATCGCGGCGCTCGCTGACCTGGAAGCGCGCGCGTGGTTGACACATGACCTGCGAACGGTCGACGAGGCTCTGCAAGCGGAAGCCCCGGCGCCGGATCCGCCGGCGGAAGCCGGCGGCGAGGATGACGGGACCGCGGCCGGAGCGACAGATCGCCTCGCGGTGCGCATTGCCGGGGATCGGTTGCCCATCCAAAACCGACTGGAGCGGTATTTCCGGGCGAAAGGGAGCAACGCCGAAGAGAGTGCGGACGACTTGAATGAGAGCGTTCGTCGTTTTGCTGTGGAGATGGTGACGCTTTCGGGCGATGCGCTGGCCGAAGCCTGGGCGCTGCGCAGACTGGTGGAGACGAGCCGTCCGGGGAGGACGGCGGGGCATCCGCCCGGTTCGCAGCGGCTGCTCGAAGCCATGCTCCGGGATCACCTGAACGCGCTTCAGACGAAGGCAGGGCGGATGCGCAGGCTGGTCGAACCCGTGCTGAGCGAGTCGGCGCCGCCAACCGCCGGGACGAACGCTGCTCGGCCGGCGAACCCGGCCGACCAAGCCGGTTGCCCGGGAGGCGGTATCGACATTCTGGAAGTTTTCGGCTGGGTGGAGCAGGTCCGGCGCCAGGTCCTCAGCCTCTTCGCAGATAGCGGCCCCACAATAGAAACCAAGGATTCCGGGGCTTCCGGCCGCCTGAAAGCGCGCTCTCCCGAGCAAACGGCGCGAGATCTCCTGGACATCCTGCCGGAAGTAGAAGCCGAGACGCGGAGGCTCGGGCAATCGCTTGGGGCGGAGTTTCCCGCGGGATGCGGGGACGGCCCGGCGCAATGATCCCTGTACGTTGCGCAACGCGCCGCTATGAAACGGAGTAGCTGTCGGGATTGTGACGACATTGGGGAAGAACCGACGCCCACAGAGAGGGATTTTCCGAACGTGGACCGCAGGGAGACGAGAGCGGCGGCGCTGCTGGGGCTAACCCTGGCCATCGCACTGCTGCGCGTTGACGCTCAGACTACGTCCAGGATCACTGGGACGATCAGCGATCACACCGGTTTGGCGATCCCTGGAGCGGATCTCGTTCTGGAAAACGAAGACAACGGGATCCGACGGCGAGCGGTGTCCAACCACTTTGGTTACTACGCATTCCTTCTGCTGGAGCCCGGCCGCTACCGCATCGTCGTTCACGCGGAGGGATTCACGCCAAAGGCGAGATCCGGGCTGCGCCTGCAGGTCGCACAGTCGGCCACGATTGATTTCACCCTCCAGGTCGGGGCCGTGAGGGAAATCGTGGAAGTGGCGTATGAAGCGCCGCTTCTCGATACGGGATCCAACGCGATAGGAGGCGTGGTGGCTGCGGACAAGGTTGAGAATCTGCCGATGAAGGGGCGCAACTCGATGGCCTTCATGCTGCTCGCGCCCGGCGTTCGGGTGACGCGGGCGACCACCAATCAGGCGGTTCTCGGAAGCCACTACCAGTTCTTTTCCGTCAACGGCTCGCGGCCCGGGCAGAACCAGTTCATGCTCGACGGAGGCAACAACACCAACGTCGGCTTCAACAGTCCCGAGTTCAGCCCCAATGTCGATGCGGTGCAGGAGTTCAAAGTCCAGACCAGCAGCTACAGCGCGGAATACGCCAACGCCGCCGGCGCCGTCATCAACATCGTCACCAAGGGCGGAACCAACGAGTTTCACGGCAGAGTGTACGAGTTCTTTCGCAACGACGCGCTCGGAGCGAACGACTTCTTTTCCAATCGCGCGGGACGGAGGAAACCGGTCTTCCGCTTCAACCAGTTCGGGGCGGCCGTCGGCGGGCCGGTGGTGAAGAACAAGGCGTTCTTTTTCTTCGATTACGAAGGGCTGCGCTTCACCCGGCCGCGGATCGTCACGACCACCGTTCCCACGGCGCTGCAGAAGGCCGGCGACTTTTCGCAAACCTTCACCAGGCAAGGCGACTCGATCACGGTCCACGATCCGCTGAGCACCCGCGAAGATGCGAACAATCCGGGGAACTTCCTGCGCGCGCCCTTTCCCGGCAACGCGCTGCCCCGAGACAGGATCAATGAGATCACGGGCAATCTCGCCGGGTTCTACCCCGAGCCGACCTCTGCGGGCGATCCCCTCACCGGGCTGAACAACTTCTTTTTCAACGGGTCCGCGCCGCGCCGGTACAACAACTTCTCCGCGCGCGGCGACGGCCAACTGAACGCGCGCACCACGCTCATGGGCCGGTTCTCCAAGGGCTACACCACCATTCCCGACCCGGCGCTGTTCGGCGACGACAACGTACTCGATCCCGCCGCCAGAAACACCAGGCAGAACCACATCAATTCCATCGTCAAGCTGACCAAGAGCTTCTCGCCGGCGACGTACGGCGAGTTCAGCGCTACCTTCACCCGCTTCTGGTTCTTGCGCGTGGGCGCGCCGCAGTCGGAGACCGACCCCACGGAACTGGGCTTTCCGGCGTACTTGCAGGCCAACAGCCGGGCGGTGGGCGTCCCCCGCTTGAGCCCGGCAGGCATGTCGGGCCTGGGCAATCACATTTTCGCCAACGACGCCTACGACCGCTACGAATTGAAGGCCAACCTGTCGCACGTCGCCGGCAAGCATACCTACAAGTTCGGCTGGGTCGGGGGAGCGACCACATTCCATTCCCGCATCGAGAATCGCGCCACCGGCGTGTACAGTTTCGGCACAGGCTTCACCCAGGGGCCGGACCCGTTTCAGAGCGGGCCGGAATCCGGTTTCGGCTTCGCTACGTTCCTGCTGGGCTACCCCACCGGCGGGACGCACAACCCGGCCGAGTTGCATTCGTCCCACCTGCAGAAGTACTTCGGCCTCTACTTCCAGGACGACTACAAGGCGACCTCCCGCCTCAGTCTGAATTTCGGCATCCGCTACGACTACATGGCGCCGCGCACCGAACGCCGCGACGAGTTGGCCAACTTCGATTTTACGGGGACGGCTACGCTGCCCAACGGGACGCAGATCCGTGGAGGAGCGCTGTATCCCGGCGTCGGCGGCGTTTCTCGGTGACACTACGAACCGCAGCCGCTGAACTTCGCCCCGCGCTTCGGCTTCGCCTACCGGCTCACGGATAACACTGTTCTCCGCGGGGGCTACGGCGTATTCTTCAGCAACACTTGGGGCAGCGGCCGCAACGGGAACGGAATCCCGCCCACCGGTTTCGTCTGCAAGACCCCGTTGACGGCAAGTCTCGACGGCGGCTTGACGCCGTACGCGTCGATCTCCGACCCGTTTCCGGACGGCTTTTGCCAACCGACGCGCAACACGGCCGGGCTGCTGACGGCCCTCGGCCAGAACTTCGATTTCATCGACAGAGACCAGGAAATACCCTACTCGCAAACCTGGAACTTGGACATCCAGCGCAGACTGCCCAAGGACTGGCTGTTGGAGATCGCCTACTCCGGTTCGCGGGGCATCAACCTGATGGGCATTCTGGAATGGAACCAGCTTGCGCCCGAACACCTGGCGCTGGGCAGTCAACTGAACCGCAGGATGCCCAACCCCTTCTACGGCGTGATCGAGGCCGGGCCGCTGGCGGCCGGAACCATCACCATGGGCCAGTCTCTGCGGCCGTATCCCCAGTTTCTGCGCGTCTCCAGCCGGGACGCCGGCTACGGCGCCTCGACCTATCACGCCATGTTCGTGAAGACGGAGCGGCGCTTCGCCGACGGCTTCAGCCTGCTGGCCTCCTACACTTGGTCGAAGCTTATCGACGACCTCATCCCCAGCCGCACCGGATTCCCCGGAGAGGATTTTTCCGGCGCCGGCCTGCAGAACTACCACGACCGCCGCGGCGAGCGGGCGTTGGCCAGTTTCGACACGCCGCACATTTTTGCCCTGGGCTACGTCTACGAGTTGCCCTTCGGGCCGGGCAAGCCTTTGCTGCGGCGGGGCGGCGTCCTCGGCAAGATCGTCGGCGGCTGGCAACTCAACGGCATCGCCCATCTGATGAGCGGGCCGCCGCTGCAGATTAGCGGAGGCAACGGCAGCGGCTCGCTGGCGGGAACCCAGCGGCCGCATTGGAGCGGCCGCGACGCCTCGCTGAGCGGGGCGGTGACCCAGCGGCTGGGCGCCTACTTCGACACTGCGGCGTTCTCGCGCAACGACCCGTTCACCTTCGGCAACGCGCCGCGGGTGATGCCCAACCTGCGCTCGCCGGCGATCGTCAACTTCGACGTGTCGCTGTTCAAGAACACGCAGATCACCGAGAGCGTCCGGATGCAGTTGCGCGCCGAGTTCTTCAACGCGGTCAATCGGGCGCAGTTCGGACGGCCCAACACCAACTTCAACTCCAATGCGTTCGGCACGATCAACCGACAGGTGAACTCGCCTCGGGACATCCAACTCGGCTTGAAGCTTATCTTTTAGCCGCCTTGTTCCCCACTTCCAAATAGCCCGGCGCTTTGCTGCTGCAGCGCAGCGAGCGGCAGACCGGCGCCCTGCGCCGGTTCGCGCGCTGCTTTCGCAACTCCCACCAAGCCGAGCGGATCGAGCACAGCGCCGCGGAGTTGGTGAGCCAACGCGTCTATGGGCCGGCGTTGGGCTGCGAAGACCTCAACGATCACGATCGACTGCGCAGCGACCCGCTGCCGGCGCTGTTGTCGGGCAAGGCCGATGCGGCGGGCCGCAAGCGCCGGCGGGATCGGGGCCGGGCCGGGGCAAGCAAGAGCGCGCTGAACCAGCTGGAGTTGACCCCTGCTGAGCGGGCGCGCTACAAGAAGATCGCCCTAGACAGCGCCGCGGTCGATGCCCTGTTGCCCTGTTGGTTGATCTCTAACATCCAGCGGCAGACCTGCAGGTGTTTGTCCGCTTGCTCCCTGCCGAAGAAGAGGCCATTATAGGCAGCGGCAAGTTGCGCGTCGGGTACGTCGGCTATCGCGGCGTGCGCCTTCTCGTCGATGCGTTAGCAGCGGATGCCCTCCAAGTCATGGCATCGCTCCTGTAGGATTCCTTTGTTCTTGAGTATATTCCGCTCTCCGTGAATTTTTCGTCGGTTTGTTCTTCGGCCCTCAATTAGCCTGTGGCCGTCTGCGGAATCATCGTCCCTGCATCGGCCCACTTTCTCTGAGCCTCCGCAACGATCCGATCAACCTCTTCCGGAGCATCTCCAGCGCCTAACGCTTGTCGGCCGCGCGCTCCAGTTCCGCGACGGTCCGCTCCAGCGCGGCGGAGAGCGGCGTGCCGCCCGCATCGCGAATCGCATCGGCCGCCGCGCGGTAGTACCACAGCGTCCCTTCCCGGCCGCCCCTGAATTGCTCCCAGATTGCTTCGCCGACTCTCCGGTGCTCGGCGAGCAGCGAGCGGGCGTTGTGCAGCTTGTCGGCGGATGAAACCAGCAGCACGGAAGGATCGGCGGAGACGAGGCGCGCGACGTGGGCGCGCTTGCGCTGCTTCCAGGGCGGCTTGGGCGTCCGGTCGGTGTCCGAGCAGCCGTCGACTATCGCGGCGACTCTTGCGCCGAAGCGGGCGCGTATCTTCTCCCGCGCCGCGGCGCCGCCCTGGTCTTCTACGGCGTCGTGCAGCAGCGCCGCGATCGCCTCGTCTTCATCGCCCCCGGCCTCGAGCACAAGCGCAGTGACGGCCAGCAGGTGGGATATGTAAGGAACGCCCGACAGCTTGCGCGCTTGCCCGCGATGCAGGCGGCAGGCAAAGGCAAGGGCGTCGGCAAACCGCTCGCTCACCTGCGATCTCCGCGCCGCTCAGGGCCGCTGCCGCAGGCGCGCGATCTGGCGCTCCAGCGAGCGGATGCGCGCCTCCATTTGCCGGCCGGGCGAATTGGCCCCGACCCACGGGGACGGGTTCTCCTCAAGGCGGATCACGCGCACCTCGAGCCGGTCGAGCTTCGCTTCGGCCGAGTTGCCGAGCGCCGGCGACGGAGACAACTCCGCGACTTGTTTTTCCATCGCATCGAGGCGGGCTTCGATCGCTTCGAGCCTGCGGTCGAGCGTCATGCGCGGCCTGTCGCCCTGCTGCGCCCAAAGCGAGTAGAACAGCGGCAAAGACACGGCGGCAACGAGCAGCCAAGCGGTTTTCTGGGTCATGATCGGCACGCTCCATGATACTGCTTCCAGGCGTGCCGGAGCGGAGCCGTAGCAGGCCCGGCGCGTGTTCTTCGTCAAGCCTGCGTGCGGCCCCGGCGGCGCCGGCTCACGAGCGGGCGATAGCGCCGTTCGCTTTATAACTCCTTTATCGTGCGGATAAGAATGGCGAGCGGCCCCGTGTTCGGGGCAGCGGACGGGCGCTCCGGGGTCTTCCGGTCCCGGGCGAAGGGTTTTTCGGCCAAATTCAGGCGCGGCGGGCGAATTTTTTCGATTTCGCGGCCAATTGCGCTTGACAAGAAATTAACTAATGTTAAATAGTATTAGTGGATGCTAAAATTTTCTCAGCCGGAAGCGGCAGACTTTTGTGTCGCCTACGGCGACCAGTGCACGCTGACAGGCAACGACTGCGGGCTGAAAAAAAGGACAAGAAACCCTTTGTTATTGGCTCTCCAGTTGCCTAATGGCAGGCGGTAAAGGGCGCATAAGGAGGACATTGCGTAATGGAAACCGATAGACACAAGCGCAGGGCGTCAACGTGCCTTTGCGCCTTCGCTTTGATCGCCGCATCGCCGCCATGTCAAGAGCGGTTGCGCAAGCTGTTCAAGGCTCCCCCAGCCAGAAGGTTCTCGACAGAATTCTTTCCGAGCAATTCATGGATATCCACTGTCAGATCGCCTCGGAAGCGCAAGCGCTGGCCAAGACCGACGCGGGTGCGTCCGCTTCCTTGCTCAAAGGCGCGGCCGCCCGACTGCCGGTGACCACGGCCGAGTTCGATGCCCTCACCGCCTCTCTCTGCCCGGCGCTTGGCCGGGTGCGTCAACTGGACCTGGATAACGCGGCAGCGGCCCGAGCTCGCTGGCCCGCCCCTCCCCCCGTATCGGAACTGGAAGCCTTCATGTCCAAGCACGACGCGGCGCGCCAAGCTGTCATCGACTCGGCCTTTGTCGCCGCGTCCGAATCGCTGACCCCGGAAAGCCTGGATGCAGTGCGGAAATATATCTTCGTCAAGATGGCTCAACGCGTGCTGGTTACTCAAAAGGTCATGCAACCGCCGAGTCAAAAAACGGAGGACAGTAGAAGGTGAAACCAATAGTAGAGCCGACCGTAATTTACATAGTGCCGGCGTTTCTGGCGCTGCTCGCTCCCGCTACCGGTTCGACGCAGGGCGTTTGCGGCGAGGGAACAATCGCCATGACTACGACAACCGAAATGATTCGCTCCGGAAACAACAGGGCGCGCGCCTGCGCAGCCTCGACGATATCCGGCAGGCGGACCTCGCGGCGCTTGCCGCGTGTGAAGCTGACGGAGAAACGAAACGGCTCCATCGTCAAGGGTCCCCAGAGTGACGAGCGCCGAATGAGGAAAAGGCGCATCATGCCGACCGGAGCTTCCGGGTAGGCTCAACCAGTGTCGGGAGCGGCATCGAGGTCCAGAAGAATGTCCACCGGCGCTACCGCGACGAGGGGCGACGCCTCTCGATCCGAACGCCGGCTCCATAGCGCCGCGAATGCATACGCCGTTGCCCATCCAGGAGGTTGGATACCCATGCAAAGATTCGCCGTCGTCGTTGCGCTGGCGCTCGCCCCCGGAGGCCTCTTGCTCGAGCGTGGTTTCGCCCCGGGAGCGGCGCTCGCCTCGATCCGGTGGTTGACCCAACGGTCCGACGCCGTAGTCGTGGCCAGACTCGCCGGCGGCTTTGCGACGCCGACAAACGCCTCGTTCTGGCTGGAAATCGAGCAGACGTTCAAAGGTTCGGTCGAGCCCGGACAAGTCATTGCCGTAAGCTGGACTCCCTCACAGCCGAGCATGGGTGTTCCGCAGGGCGGAGCGGCAGTCGATCCCGACACGGGGCTTTTCTTTCTCAAGGGCGACTCGGAGGCGGTTTGGGAACTTGTGCCGGTAGTGCAAGGTTATAACGACAGCCTTCGAGGAGCCTACTATCCGGTTCCGCGGACAAGCGAGCGGGGCGCCGCTCCGGCGGGCGGCGAACCTGCCGAAAAAGCGCTCCTTTTTTTGCTGGCTGCTCGTGAGGCGGGCGCGACGCCGCGGGTGTCATGGGCCGATGAGTTGCGCCAAGCGAAAGAGATGCCGGCGGTTCGACGGGCCGTCGACCGCTTGGCCGGCAGCTCGGACGAGAATCTGCGCGACCTCGCCTTTTCCACCAGGATCGCGTGGGGAGACCTCGCAGCGCTGACGGCTTTGGCGGAAGGGACGGCGCCGCGCAAAGCCATCGTCATCGAAGCCCTCAATTACCACTTCGTGAACCACGATCCGCGGGCCGTGGATATGCTCATAAGGATGGCGGCCGGCAAGGATCAGGACCTGGATCTCCGTACGGCGGCGGCAGTTGCGCTCCTGCGGCCCCACACCCCGGTGGCTGCTCTCCCGACTTTCGCCCGTCTCATCGACGAGGAAGACCCCGACCTGCAAGCGTTGGGGATCGGAGGTCTGTCCCATTTCGCGAACAACATCTCGAGCGAGACCCATCACCCGGAACCGGGCGATGGGTCGTACCGCACGGATGAAACGATGGCTCATGCCGCAATCACCGCCAGGCGGATCGCGACAAAACCGTTTGTCTACGTGAGCTTCTGGAAGGACTGGTGGGAAAGCAACAGACGGGAAATCATGAGTTCGAGCTTGGGACGATAATGCTATTTGTCGGAGGCGAGCGGACGATAACCGCCGCTGTCTCTTCTCTTGCGATCCCGGTCGCCCTGAGCGAGCTTCATGCAATCCTGCAGGAGGTCTTCTGAAGCGATGCCGAGCGAATGGCCCATGACCGCCGAAGAATCATGCTCGTGCCCATCGATAGCCTTGTTCGTCCGGCGCGGCGGCAGTTCCAGTTCCTCCCGGCGGACCGCGGCCATGGTCCCAAGCAGCCGGGGCTCCAACCGTTCGAGCGGCTGGCCGCCGTTCCGGGCGCAAGCGCTCGGACAGAGGGGTTCAGATCCACCAAGCGCGCCGTCGCGAACGGGGGCAGGCCGGATTGCCCACGCCGAAGCTCGTCCAGCACCCAGTGACCGGGCCTCGCAGGGCCCTCTCGGCGGCGTTGTCGTCGAGCGGAACGCACGGATCGTCCCGAAGAATTCGGGGCATGCGCACTGCTCGGCAGGCCGCCTCAGGCGTTCCCGCTCGACGGGAAGGCGCCGAACGGCCGATGCGCCCCGGCCGTTGCTTCGACCACTTATGCTATGCGAGGGAAGAGAAGGAAGAAAGGAGCGGTAGGAAGAATGGCTCAGCGCCTTTCGAAAGCTCCAGCAGCGCTGCTTGCGGTCCTTCTTCTGTGTTCGCCTTGCGTTCAGGGCCAAAACTCCAATAGCGGCAGTTCCGACAGCGATTACGCCGACGAACAATCGAAGGCGATCGATAGGGTGGATGAATTGGCGGGTCGACTGCAGTCGATGCGCTGGGGGCCCGAGGTTGTCGATGCGCTCTCGAGCCTGGGAGCTGCCGCGTGCCGCTACGACCGGGAACTCGGCGTTCGCGTTTTCGAGACGGCCTATTCCGTGGCCGCCGGGTTCGATTTCGATTTGAACGAAGAG
This sequence comes from Bryobacterales bacterium, assembly GCA_965214655.1. GTDB lineage: Bacteria > Acidobacteriota > Terriglobia > Bryobacterales > UBA6623 > CATQHP01. Next base: position 861,751 of record OZ243965.1, read on the forward strand.
TCGTCGTTGCAAACTCTTTCGGGATTGGCGGCTGCCGCGTTGCGGTGTCATCCCGGCTTTCGCGACCGCGCCCTGACTCGTGACGGAGCGGTATCCGAGGTCTCTGCAAGAGCGCGGCTCGAGGCGGCCATGGCGAGCGTGGCGACCGATCCTCGCCAGGCGGCACGGTTTGCCCGCGGCGCCGCAAGTCAATTCCATACCCTGCCCGACTATAGGCAATTGGCGTTCGTAGAAGGCCTGTGGGAACTTCGACGGCAACTGCCGGCCGCCGCTGACGGACTCTTCCGGGAGGCCCTGCTGGGCGCCGCGTCGGCCGGCGCCGTTGCGGATCTCTTCGCCTTGGGAAATTACGTTTTCGGCCCGAAATTTGCGCTGGAAGGCGCGGTCGGAGTAACGCCTCTGGCCGCCGGCCAAGCTTATCTATTTTATAGAGTTCGACCGGGACTCCCCAACGAGTTGGCAAATCTATATCTTGGCGCTGCTGCCGATAGATTCTTGAGGCGGGGAACGCCGCTCAGTCAGGATCCCGAATCGTTCGCCTTGGCGGCGCAACTGGCGTCGTGGGCAGAGACGAACGCTCCTAAACAGGCGCCGTTGCTCCATAGCTTACTGGATACCCGGGCCGCTTCAACGGGAACTCGCAGTCGATTATCGCAACTCATGGAGCGGCTCCGCCCCGTTACTGAAAGTGAAGCTTTGGCGGACATGGAAGCGGAATTGGAGGCGGCAGTTGACGAAAGAACCAAGTCCCGACTGGCGTTTGCGCTCTGCGTCACCCGCATCCGTAGAGGCGAATTTCGGCGAGCGGCGGATCTTCTCGACGACCTGAGACCCGAGCTTCGCCGTCCGCTCTTCGACATCATGGAACTCAAACGCGCCGCGGCGTCGGTCGCGAACAATAACCTGGCAGATGCCGCCGGCGGGGTGGCGTCGCTGAAGAACAGTTTGTATAAGGTTCTTGGGGCATTGAACTTGGCCGTTGCCTACCGGGCGAGGTCAAGGGACGCCGAGAATGGATCGGCCGCCGAAGATCGCGACAACGCCGAGAGAGCCTTGCAGCTTGCGGTCGGCGCGGCGGAAAGCATTCCCGATCGGCTTCGACCGCATGCCCGTATGGCAATTGCGACTGTCTTGGCCAAGTGCGATCGAAACGAAGAAACTTTGCGCGTGCTCGAGCTTGCCTTGCAGGAACTGAACGCGGATCGGCCTGACGAGGAGGCCGAGGAGTCCGTACTTTCGATCGTATATTACGAAGGGGATGGATTTGCGGCCAAGCTAACGGACGATGGACAGAGCCGATTCTTTTATCTTCGTCCGCCAAACTTGCGCGGCGCCGGCTTCGGTCAGGCCATGTCCTACTTGGCGTTTTCTCCGCAAATGGACCTGAATCGATTAGACGCAATAGCGTCCGGATCCCTCGACCTGCGATTGAGAACAGAAGGGTTGGCCGCGGTCGCCGAGGGGGCGCTTGCCAGAGCTTTCAATACGAAGAAGAAATAATCGTTGAGCGATGAATCCGCGAAGCTCCTTGGCTATTCCGTTGATGTCATTCCCTCTGACGTTGTCCTCGGAAACGCGCGCCGCGTTCACTCGCGGCGCAATCCTTCGAGCAGGGGCAGGCGCAAGCTGACCGCCGCCGCTCCCATCCCCGCGAGCAGCCCGGCGGCGGCAATGCCGGCCAGCATCGCCGGGAACGAGAGCCACGGCGGATCGGCCGCGCCGCTGAGCAGATGCGGCGTCACGGCGAGCAGCCCGGACAGGGCGCCGACCCCCATGCCGAAAAGCAGCAGAAAGGAATTCTCGGCCAGGATCAGCTTGGCGATCGAGCGTTCGCCGAAGCCGACCGCCTGGAGCAGCGACAATTCGCCGCGCCGCTCCATCACGTTGCGCACCATGACTACGGCCAGCCCGAAGGTTCCCAGCAGCAGTCCCAGCCCGCCGAGCGTCTGAAACGTGCTCAGGTAGGTGTTCTGCACCACCAGGAAACCGGCGAGACGGTCGGCCGCCCGCACGGCGTCGAGGCCGCGGTCGGCGAACGCTTCTTCCAGCGCGAGCGCCGCATCGTCCGCATCCGTTTCGACCAGGAGCGTGTGAAATCCGCTGTGTCCGGGCGCCATGCGCAGAAAATTCTCCTCGGACAGAATCAACTCCGATTGAAAGACGCTGTGCGCGAGCAGCCCGGCGATCAATAAACGCCTCTCCTGTCCGGAGTCGTCCGTCACGGTCAATTCCCGGCCCAGCGCAAGGTGCAGGATCCACAGGACCGAGTTCATATCGCCGAACACGGGGATGGCGCCGTCGAAGTCTTTTTCGAGAAGCAGCCACGGGTTTTCCTGCTCGGCCTCCGTTGCGGCCAACGTGCCTTGAAAGGCAAAGCCGCCGCGGTCGATCAGCTCTTGCGGCGCGCCCAGCAAGGTCGGTTGCGAGGGCCGGTACAGATTCAGGCAACTGGCGTCTTCCCCGAGCTTGCGGCGGAGGGGGAATACGGTCATGGATTCGAGAACGTCCCCGGCATCCTCCTGAAGCCGCCCGCGGAAGATCGGCAGGTCCGACTCGGCAATCAAGCGGAACCCTCCGTCGCCGGAGTCGCGCGAAGGCTCTTGCGAGGTCACGTCCTGGCGGTACATGGCGACGGTTACGATCAGGAACGCGGCGCAGGCGACCAGGGCGGCCGAAAGCACGCTGCGCGTCGGGTGGCGCGCGCCGTTGCGGATGCCGAGCCGGCGGATGTCCATCGCCGCCGCTTCGACGGAGCGCGCCGGAGCGAGCAGAATGGAACGGAAGTACGCTACGGCGGCCAGCAGGGCGAGGGTTCCCGCCCCGAAGAACGCCCCCAGCCGGGCGTTCGCGCCGGTTCCGAAAGACCCCGCCAGCATTCCGCCGGCGAGCAGAGCTGCGGCAAGCGCGGCCCGCTTCAGGCGCCGGGCGCTCTTGCGGCGTTCTTCGCCCCACGCCGGGGCCTCCGCCGCGCCCGACAGCAGCGCCCTCGGCGCAAGACGCTCCAGCTTGCGCACGGCAAGCCAAACGGAAAGAACCATCAGCAGGAACGCGCCGGCCGCGCCGAAAAGCAAGCTCGCAGGCTCGACGTGCAGCTCGAGAAACGAGCCCCCGACGGCGGCGCTCCACCACGTGCGCAGCCCGTATACCATCAGGGCCGCGTAGGCGGCGGCGCCGGGAATCCCGATCAGGCAGCCCGCCGCGGCGATCAGCGCGCCTTCCATCAGCAGCAGCCGCCGCACGCGCCCCGGTTTTTGCCCGGAGGCCAACAGCGAGCCGATCTCTTTCGCCCGGCGCTCGACGCCCAGCCGGAAAAGCAGCGCTACGAGCATCGCCGCCGAAGCGATGAGAAACGCGCTGAAGCCGACGAACAAACCCGAGAAATCGGTCGCGCCCGAAGACGCCTCGAGCCCCTGCCGCTTGACCGGCTGAAAGACCAGACCGAACGCGGCCGGGTCGATGCGTTTGCGCGCTTCGTCCTGGAACCGCGCGGCGGCTTGGGCAACGTCCGCGTCATCCTTGGGAGCGAGCCGGATCGAGGTGAGCTGCCCGAAGCGGTTCGACCACAATTGCTTCGCCGTCTCCAGCGCTGCGTAAGCCTTGGGCGCGGCGCGGTATCTGTCCCAATAGTCTTCGTCCTTGCCCCGGATCAGGCCGAGATCGACCGGAAACGGCGGATCCCAATCGCCGATGCGCTCGGCGTCGGACATGCCCTCGTACTGCGGAGCGAGATCGCGGTCGAGCGCCGGGCCGGACATGGCGACAATCCCCTTGAGACGGAACCGCCGCCGCCCCGTGACCAGCGCCCCCTCGGGGCTCAGCTCGTAGTAGCTCAAAGTCACGTCGTCGCCGGGCTGCGCCCGCAGATCGTCCGCCGCCCAGCGGTTGAGCAACAGCTCGTCCCCGGCAAGCGCGGGAGCGGCCGATCCGCCGGCGAGGCGCAAATCCGCGGGCAACTCTTCGAGCGCCGTCACGGTCGAATAGGGGATCGAGCGGCCGCCCGACTCGATGGTGTTGGCCAGGTACGTCAGCACCGGAACGGAGTCGAGACCCGCCGCTTGGGCCGCCTCCTCGATCCACGCGGCGGCATGCCGCTCCAAAACGATGCGCCCGGTCTCCACCGCAAGCCGCCGTTGGCCGTCGAGCGGGCGGACCTCGATTTCCAGGTCTTCGAAAGCGATCGCCTGGGCGAACGCCCTGCTCAGGTCTGCGCTGTTTCCGCCGGCAACGAAAAGCGCGTTCGCGCGCCCCGGCCGGTCCAGGCCCTGCTGCAGGGCGCCGCGGTTGACGAAAGCGTTGAACGGCAACTGCTGGCTCGGCGAAAGGCCGAAACGGCCCGGCCCGCGGTTGTCGAGAATCGCCGCGATTTTCAGCCGCAACAGGCGGACGTTATCCGTCTTCCGCCCCATCACCGATTCGGCCGGAACCAGCGTGTCGGACTGAAACTGCAGCAGGACCGTTTCGCCTTCCGCCGCGCCCAGCTCGCGGGCCAGCATCGCGTTCACGACGATCTCCCGCGGCCCGATCGCAGGCGCGGGCCGATCGTAAAAACTCCAAAAAATTTCGTCGACGCCGTGGACGTTGACTTTGGAAGCGCGCGCCCCCGTCTGCGCGTTCTCGACGCTGCCGCGAATCAGGACGCCTACGGAAACGCGCTCGAACCCGGCAATCTCGCCCGCGATCTCCTGGCGGAAATAGCGCTCGGCGACCAGCGCGTGGTCGATCGCTCCCAGCCGGTCGAGCGTCAGCCCGCGCAGGCTGCCGCGCACCGAATCGCCGACCAGCAGCGCGCCCGCCAACACCGCCGCGCCGACGGCGACGCCGCAAGCGACCGCCGCATGGATCGAGCGGTAATGGACAAGCGAGCGGAACAGCAGTTTGCACAACGACATGGCTTGTGCCAGTTTAACCGGACGGTCGGCCGGGCGGTTGCCTTGAGACGGCCGGTCATTGAGTTTGCGCCGGCGCGGCGGCCGCGGTCTCGGCGCCGGGCTTGGCCGGCGGAAGCTCTTCGATCGCCTTCTCCAACTCGGCAATCCGCCGGCGAACCTGCTTCGCCCGGTTGCCCGTGCTTTCGAGGCCCAGAAACGTCCGATACGCTTCCAGGGCCTGAGCCGGCTGGTTGAGCTTTTCGCGCGAGCGCCCGAGCTTCCAGAAGGCCAGGGCAAAGGAAGGGTTCCAGCGGGTCGCCTCGATATAGCGGCCGACGGCGGCGCGGTGGCTGCCCTTCTTGGCGTAGTGATCGCCGACCTTCATTTCGTACTGCGCTTGAATCGGGTTGAAGACGTATTCGGTCGGAGCGACGAATTCCTCGTCTTCGTCGATCATGGCCGGCGCCTCCGGCGCGGGCCGCTCGTCAGGGTTCTTGAGTTGCCCGGAAGCGGCTGCGCAGAACGCCAGAATAACGGCTGCGCCGATGGCGCGCATGTCTAAAGTATATCCTTGTCATCAAGACAACCTGCGTATGAACGGCAACACGCGACCGCAATACGAAGCGCTGCGCAAACGCCTGGAAAGGCCCCTCGATCTGCTGGTGGTTCCGGCTGCGCTGGCGACGATTCCGATCGTGATCGCCCAGGAGCTGGGCGACGCGCAGCAATGGATCGTCATCGCCGATTGGGCGGTCTGGTCGATATTCGTCCTGGACTTCGGACTGATGGGACTCACGGCCGCGAACCGCGCGCGCTACTGCTTGCGCAACATCCTCGGACTCCTGATCGTCGTTGTCTCGTTCCCGCTGTTGCCCGACCTGCTCGCCTCGATCCGCGTCGTGCGGATTGCCCGCGCGGTTCGCTTGCTGCGGCTGATTCGAGTGTCGGCGGTGTTGCTGCGCAGCATACGCTCCTTGCGCCGCATGGCCGGAGTCCGGAGCGTAATCTACATGGGCGTCCTGACCCTGACCCTGGCCGCCCTGGGCGCGGGATTGCTGGCCGTGCTCGAACCCCAAACGGTCAACCACAGCTTTCTGGACGGCCTGTGGTGGGCGCTGGTCACGGTAAGCACGGTCGGCTACGGCGACATCACTCCGCAGACGCTGCCGGGGCGTTTGCTCGCCGTTGTCCTGATGGTTTCGGGACTGGGGCTGCTGTCCACGCTGGCCGCCGCCATCAGCGCCTACTTCATCGGCGAGGACGTCAAGCTCGAAGAGCTCCGAGACCGTCTGCAGCGAATCGAAGCGATTCTCGAGGAGATGCGCGCGGCGGACCGCCGCCGCGGGCCGCGGGACTGACGGCCGCCCGCCGTTTTCTTTACAATGCTCCCATGCGCTGCTTGCTTTTGAGCGCCCTTTCCCTTGCGTTGGCGGGCGGATGCGGCTCGGGCGTCGAATACCTGAAAGAATCCCGGCAAGCGACCGGAATCAAGATCGGCGAAGTTACCGCGACCTCGGCGGTCGTCTGGACGCGGGTCACCGCATCCGCAAGCCGCCGCGCCGATGGGATCGCCATCCGCGCCCGCGCGGTCAAGCCCAAGCAGGGGGAATCCGTCGCGCAACTCGACCCGCGCGACCTGCAACACTCCGTCCCCGGCGCGCCCGGCCGCGTGCGCCTGCGCTACGCGGACAACGTCAATTTCTTCGATCCCGTCGAAAGCGAATGGTTCGCGGTCAACACCGCAGACGACTACACGCACCACTTCGAGCTCGGCGGCTTGAAACCTTCCACCGTCTATTACGTCGAGACCGAAACCTCCAACGTCGAGGGCAGCGTGCTCCACGAGCCGCTGAACGGACGCTTCGAGACCGCGCCGCCCGAGAACGAATATGCAACCGTTGCCTTCACGGTGGTCACCGGGCAGGCCAACCGCGACCACGACCGTCCCGACGGCTACAAGATATATCGGGCCATGCTGGAGCTCGCGCCGCAATTCATCGTCCCGACGGGCGACACGGTCTATTACGACAGCGACGCGCCGCTGGTCACCTCCATCGACTTGGCGCGCTTCCACTGGCATCGCATGTACAGCTTCCCGACGATCCTGCAGTTTCATCTCAGCGTGCCGGGCTACTGGGAGAAGGACGACCACGACTCGTACCACAACGACAACTGGCCGGGAATGAGCCGCGAATACATGGGAACCTTCAGTTGGGAGCAGGGGCTGAAAGTCTACAGCGAGCAAGTCCCGATGAGCGCATTGCCGTACCGCACCTTCCGCTGGGGCAAGGGGCTGCAAGTCTGGGTCGTCGAGGGGCGCGATTTCCGCTCCCCGAACAAAATGGAAGACGGCCCTGAAAAGAGCATTTGGGGAGCGGCGCAAAAACGATGGCTCAAGCAAACGCTGTCGGCCAGCGATGCGGATTGGAAGGTGCTCGTCAGTCCGACGCCGATCGTCGGCCCCGACCGCAGCAACAAAAACGACAACCACGCCAACGCGGGCTTCACCCATGAGGGCGACGAAATCCGCCGCTGGTTCGCCGACAACCTGCCCGACAATTTCTTTATCGCCTGCGGCGACCGGCACTGGCAGTATCACTCGGTGCATCCGGCAACGGGCGTGCACGAGTTCTCCTCCGGACCGGCGACGGACGAGCACGCCGGCGGCAGCCCGGGCGAAGACCGCCGCTACCACCGCTTTCACCGCGTGGCCGGAGGCTTCCTGTCGGTAACGACCGAGAAGATGCTGGACAAGAGCAAGATTGCCTTCCGCTTCCATGACGTCGACGGCAACGTGGTCTATGAAACCGGGCGGGAAAAAACGCTGTAGAGCCCCGGCGCGCCGGCAGCGCGTTATCATAAGCGGCGAGCTTGTATGCGACTTCGAGCCGTTTCGGCGGCGCTGCTCACAGCCGCCGCTCTGACCTGGGCCGCTTCTCACAGCGGAAGAGGCGCGCTTCCGGCCGATGCCGAATCCGCGGCGGCGAGATTGAACGCCTCCCCGCGCCATGGCGAATGGATTGAAATCGGCGAAGGCCGCAACGATTCCTGGAGCGATTCGATTCACGCCTGGGTGTCGTACCCCGAGCGGGCGACCCGCGCCCCGACCGTCATCGTGATCCATGAGATATTCGGCTTGACGGATTGGGTCCGCGCCGTAGCCGATCAACTTGCGGCCGAAGGCTTCATCGCCGTCGCGCCCGATCTGCTGAGCGGCTACGGCCCCGAGGGCCGCACGCCCGAAGATCCGCAGGAGGCGGTCAGGCTGATCCGCGAGCGCCGCACCGAAGACGTTGTCCGCAGACTGACCTCGGCAGCGCGCTACGCTGCTTCCCTGCCCGCCTCCAACGGCAGGTTCGGCTGCATCGGATTCTGCTGGGGCGGGGCGGCCGGCTTCGAATTCGCCGGCAACGAAGACCGCCTGTCCGCCGCGGTCGTCTATTACGGAACGTCGCCGCAGCGCAAGACCCTGGGGCGCATACGAGCCCCCGTGCTCGGCCTCTACGGCGCGGACGACGCCCGCGTCAATGCGACGATCCCCGAAGCGGCGCGCCTGATGCGCCAACTCGGCAAGAGCTATGTTCCGCATGTTTTCGACGGCGCGGGCCACGCCTTCCTGCGGCAGCAAAAGGCCCGCGATGGGGCGAACCTGGCTGCTGCGAATGCAGCTTGGCCGCTGACGATCGATTTTCTACGCGAGCATCTGGAGACCCGACGGCCATGAAATTTCGACTCAGCGTTTTCTTGGGCTTTACCGCCGCCCTCGGCTTGGCGCAGCAGAAGCCCTGTCCGACCGACGTATTCCTCGATGTCTCGAAATACGAGGGCGCCGGCCCCGAATACCCCGAGCCGCGCCTCGAAGCCTCTTGCGAAGGCGACGAGCTGGTCGTCCGCTCCAACGGCATTCCGCATTACGAGTTCATTCAGGTCACGCCGAATCCCCTGCTGGAGCAGAACTACGAATTCCGCGTTCCGCTGAACCCGAAGAAGGCCGCTCGACCCACCCCCATCCCGCTGCTGGGCAGCGAAGGCTTCAGCGTCGGCGGACTGGCGCTCTTCGGGCCGAATGAAGGCCCGATTCCGCAAGAAGCCGAGTTCGGCGACCCGGTGATGCATTCCATCATGGACGCCTGCATGGGCCACACGGCGCTCGAATACCACTATCACGCGCTGGTGCAGCGCTGCCTGAGCGCAGTGAAGGACGGCGACCGCTCGCCGGTGCTCGGCTTCGCTTACGACGGCTTCGCTATCCGCGGTCCTTGGGGCTGCCTCGACGCCGAGTGCCGGGAGATCGTCAAATTCAAAAGCGGTTGGGAAAAAGTCGGCAACCCCGATACCGATTCCTGGGACGCCTTCGACTATGTGGCCAAGGAAGGCCCCGAATACCTCGACCAGTGCAACGGCCACACCGACTACTCGGGCGACTATCACTATCACGCCACCGAAACGTGGCCCTACATCATCGGCTGCTACACGGGCGAACCGCTGGGCATGCGCAACCGCGGCCGCCCGCGGCGCCAAGTCAGCGAAAACCGGCCCGGCCGCCGGCCGCGGCGGGGGCCGCCCGGCGGCGGACGCCCCGGCCCCGAGCAGGTCTCCAAGGCCGCGCAAGCCCTGGGCCTGGACAGCGGCGCGGTGGCCAAGGCTTTGCGCGTCGAGCCCGGCAGCGTCAAACCGACGAACCCGGCTGCCGCCGCGCGCACGCTGGGCATCGCCGAAGCCGCGCTGCGGGAAGCCCTGGGAGGGGGCGGCGCCCGCCCTCCACGCGCCAATCAGAATCCGCCCGGCGAGCCGGAATGCTTCTTCCGCTGCGGCCAGAGCGACGAAGACGCGGTGGGCTGCACCTTGACGCCCGAGCACAAAGTCGTTTGCCACCGCCCCTGCGACAACAACAAATGCGGGTAGAAATCGCTGCCGCTATGGCTGGTAATCGACCCAGATCGGCGAAGCCCAGGCCATCTGCCCGTCGGTCTGCTGCAGCCGCACGTAGTAGTAGCTCTCGCCCGGCTCGGCGGTATCGTCCCTGTAGGCGAAGGCGACATCGCGGGTCCCGGGGCGGCGCGAATAAAGGTGCTGATTGTCTTTGATGATCTGAATGTTGTCGATCGGCGCCGTGCCGCGCACGGCAATGCGGATCACCGGCGCCTCCGACGTTGTCGTCTCATCGCCCATAATCGCCTCGCCCACGCGAACATCGACAACGATGTTGTCCGTCGCGGCATAGGCATGGCGTTGCCGCAGCGCCCTGAAAATCCCCTGTCGGGTAGGCTCCTCGGCGTAAACGGCCGCATAGGAAATGTGGGTCGAGCGATGGTCGGACGAGGCGATGAAACCCATTTTGTAGCCTTTCGCCAAGGCGTTTTGCGCATACCCGACCTCGTACCGCTTGGCGGAGTTGACGCGCGGCGCGCCCCGGCCTTCATAGCTCAAGCGGCAACCCTGATAAATCTCCAGCAGCGTCTGAAACGCCGGGTCGTGATAGCTCCAATCCGTACCGCCGCCGGCGGCGATCGTGTGCAGGATCGTGATCGCATCGGAGCCTTTGAGCGCTTTCCACAAGGCCAACTCGTCCGGCCGGCGGGGGAACTTGGTATTGCGCTCCTCGCGCGGAACGGTGATCGGAATCGCGACCGCGCCGCGGTTCGGCGAGATCACGTTGCGGTGGCCGTAGGGGAAAGTCGGCGTGCGCTCGTAGCCGAACAGCGGCAGGAAAACGCCCGGCAAGTGGAAGACGTCGGCGAGTTTCTGCGTCCGCCACCAGTCGTAGGTTTCCAGCAGCCCGTCCTTACCCGCGCCGCCGTAGGAGTGGTCGGTCGAAGCGATGAAGTCGAGCTCGGCGACGTCGATGGCGTAGCGGTACATATCCCACAGGGTGCCGTCGTAACCGCCGTCGCTCGAGATTTCCGTATGGCGGTGGAGATCGCCCCAGTAGAGCCGGTAGCGCTTCGTGCCCGCGGCAACCTCGTTGCGGCGGTCGCCGGCGGCCGTGTGGCGGTGGCCGCGCAACGCTCCCGGCGCGACCGGATGCAACTCCGGCGGAGGCAGCGCCGCCGTTCTGCGCGGCGGCTCGATTTTCCGGTGCGCGACAAAGCCGTGGCGCTGGTCGATGGGCTTGACCCGATTCGCCGCGGCGTCGTAGCGCCCGTCGGCCGCAAAAAAGACATCCAGCGATTTTCCGTCCTGCAGCACGACGGCAGGGCGGTTGTCGTTGCTGCCCGCGCTGTCTTCCAGCGTGATCGGCTCGGTCCAGCGGTCGGTTGCGTAAGCCGAGGCGTAAATGCGCCAACCCATCGGACGCTCGGCCATCGAGCCGCCGTCGTTGCGCCGCAGCCAGCGCCGGAAAAACAGCCAGGGAACGCCCGCGCCATCCACTGCCAAGTGGGGGATCTCCAGGACTCCAGCAGGCGGCTCGTCGGGCAGGACCGATGCGATCGACGCCCGCGGAATCCAGCGGCGGCCTTGCGCATAGACCGCGATGCCGATGCTCTGGGTGTAGCGCAGGCTGACCTTCTGGCCGACGCGCCCGCGCGGGTCGGGCGCGCTCCAGTTGGCCGGCGCGCCCCAGTCGCCTGCCGTGCTGTCGAGATTCCAGTGCGGCATGTCGAGCGCCCAGTTGGGGCCTTGGTTGTCCCAGGCGATCCAGGCGCGGTCGTCTTTGTCGATGGCGATCGCGGCTCGGGCCTCGAAGTCCGGCGAATCGGCGATCGGAATCTCGGGGCCCGGCTCGCCGTTCTCGAAAACGCGCAGGAACACGTCATAGTCGCCGTGCCGGTAGGTGTCGTAAGCGATATGGAGACGATCTTGGGAGTCCAAGGCAATCGCGGGTTCCCACTCGCTTGCCTCGTGGCTGCTGACGGCAATCGCCGCAGACCAGCGGACGCCGTCGAAAACCTTCAGATAGACATTCCCGTCGCCGGTGCGGAACGATTGCCATACCAGATACAGATTGCCCTTGGAATCCGCCGCGAGGCGGTGATGAAAATCCGCCCCGGGCGCTGCGGTGAGGCGGTCGATCGGCGACCAGCGCCCGCCGGCGAACTTACGCGCGTATATGTCGAAGTTGCCCTCGACCTGAGCGGCCCAAGCGATCCACAGCGCGCCGTCGGGCGTGACCGCAGCCGCAGTCTTCAAGAAGTCTCCGGGAGTCGGGGTGATCGTCTCGGCAGGCTGCCAGCCGGCGGCGGTCCGCCGGCGGACTTTGACCACGTCGCTGCCGTGCTGATCGTAACTGAGAAAAGCCAGCCACAGATCGCCGTTCGGAGCGACCGCAGCCGCGGGATAATCGGCATAGTCCTCGGGAGTGGAGAGACGCTCGGCGGGAGCAGCCGCCGCGGTCGCCAGAACGACAAGAACCGCAAAAATTTTCACGCTCGGATTGTATCGAGAATGACGCTTGGCCGCGGGGCTTCAGAATATGCGAACTTTACGATTCTGAAGGTAGGCGAAAAGCGCCGCCAAGCCGCCGAGCACGACGACCGCCTTCAAAACGCGGAGCAGACTGAAGAACCAAGCGATGCCGATGCCCAAGGCCGGCCATTGGATCCACCAATGCCCGGGCGACGTCACCCAGTCGATGACGGCCAGCATGATGAGGATCATGGGCCCCATAAACAAAAACTTTACGGCTTCCAACGTTCCCTTCATGGACTTTCCCCGTTCAGCATTGTATACGATGCGCAGTTCCCGGTTGTTCCTGAAAAAACGCCGCAAACTTGGGCGGTCCCGCGGAGATGCTTCTACGGAATCGGCCACCAACGATCGAGGGCCGCTTGAAGCTGCGAGGCGATCTCCGGGCGGTCCGCCGCGCGATCCTCTTTCTCCCGCGGGTCGTCGAGCACGTTGTAGAGCTCCGGCTCGCTGCGCATCCAATCGGGAAAGCGGCCCCTGATGGTCAGGGCGACGTCCTCGTTGGGCGCGTAGGGAACGATCAGCTTCCAGCCGTCCTCGCGCACGACCGAGCGGTATTTCAGGTTGCGCAGCGGGACGTTGACATCCACTGCGGTATGGGCAAAGAGGGCGCCGAACACTTGCTTCCGCCGGGCCAGCCGGGCAGTATCCTGCAGGTCGATGCCGGGCATCCCCGACGGCGGCTCGATGCCGGCAATATTCAGGATCGTCGGGGCCAGGTCGATGCTGCTGACCAAGGTTCGTTCGTCGCGGCCGGGCGCGATCTTTCCGGGCCAACGCACCATGATCGGCGTGCGCACTCCAGCATCGTAAGGCGAAATCTTCGCCCGGCCCTCGTACCACGGCTGCCTCCCCGGGTCGGTCTGAATCCAACCGTTGTCTTGCAGGTACAGCACGACGGTGTTTTCGCGCAGCCCCTGCTCGTCGAGGCGCCCGAGCAGCGCGCCGACCGTTTCGTCAAACCATTCGCACATCGCGTAGTATTTCGCCGTCGCCTCCGATCTGCCCGGCGCGCGGTAGGCCGCCAACAGCCGTTCGGGCGGATTGTGCGGCGTATGCGGCAGAAACGGCGCGTACCACAGGAAGAACGGCTTTTCGCCCGCTTCCGCGATGAAGTCGTAAATCGGCTGCATCGTCTCGCGGCCGATCTTGAGCCCCTCGTCGCCGTGCCGCCCGCCGCGCTCGACGTCCCCGTGGGTCATGCAATGGGTAAACCCGCCGCAGCGGCACTCCCCTTCCCACCATTTGCCGGACTGGTGGCTGAGATATCCCCGTTGCTGCAGCAACCCGGCGACCGTCTTCGATTGGGTGAAAACATCCACCATGCGGGCGCGGTTCTCGGCGTTCCGCGCCGCGCCGTCCGGATCGTTGCCCGTAATGCCGTGCTGGTGGGGATAGAGCCCGGTCATGATCGTGGCCAGACTCGGACGGCATAACGCCGTGGGCACGTAACCTCGGGTGTACACCATGCTCTCCGCGGCCAGCTTGTCGAGATACGGGGTGCGGACCGCTTCGTGGCCCATGAACGAATAGTCCGTCCATGCCTGATCGTCGGAAATAATCAGCACGATATTCGGCGGCCGCTCGGTCTTTTGGCCGCAGGCGGCAAGCGTCGACAGGACTGCCATCAAGGCGCCGGCAAGCCGGCATCGCTGCAAGATCATCGGTCTGGCTCCACTGGAAAATTCTTTGAAGATGCGCCGTTGCGGTCCCGCCGGCCGGACTGACGCGCCCAATGGTATCAGGTTGTTCGGGCGGTTGCGGTCGAACGGCCTTGCGGCTGCGAATGAATTTGACTTCCTGAGCATGAAGCGTGTAGAATACATTGCAGCGGTTGGGAGGGCTGTGGTAGTCACGGTCCGCTGGGGCCGGGTGCCCCACCCAGCTGCGTTTTTGTGCTCATAACACTCACGCCCAAGTTTCTTCCGCATGTATTTGCTCTACTTGGACGGCTCCGGGTCAGTAAGAAACCCGAACGAGCGCCACTTCGTCCTTGCCGGTGTCGCTGTGTTCGAGCGCGGGATCTACCATCTCATTTCCGCGGCCGACAAATTCGTTTCTTCCCTCGGTCTGGGTGACGCCCACGATGTCGAACTGCATGGCAGCGTGATGGCGAATGGAAGCAAAACCCCGTGGAAAGGAATGGAGCGGCGAGAGCGCCTCCATACTATCGAGCACGGTTTGGACCTGCTTCGCGACGCGCATTGGGGTGTGCAAGCTTTCGCCGTGGCTGTGGACAAACACGCGGAAGCGCCCAATGACCCTGTTGAATACGCCTTCGAGGAAGTCTGCAACCGTTTCAACCTGTTCCTCTCTCGGTTATATAGAAAAGGGAACGGTAAGCACCGCTGGTTGATCGTAATGGACAATTCACACTATGAGGAGACTCTGCAAGGACTGGCGCGCCGCTTCCGCGAGGAAGGCACAAGATGGGGAACGCTCCGCAATCTTGCCGAAGTCCCACTGTTCGTGGACTCTGCCGCTTCGCGTCCGATCCAGATCGCGGACCTACTGGCTTGGGCAGTCTGGAGGCGCTATGAGTATGGCGACACGCGCTATTTCGACCGAATTGTCGGGCGCTTCGATAAAGAAGGTGGAGTGATGCATGGTTTGGTGCATCGCAGGCGCGCAACGGACGACTGCCACTGCCCAGCGTGTCTATCTCGTTCGCTCCAAGGGAGCGTTGTGTAACGCCGACGTCGGGAGATGGCGTCCCCAGCGGGATTCGAACCCGCGTTGCCGCCGTGAAAGGGCGGTGTCCTAGGCCGGGCTAGACGATGGGGACTCGCTGAGCCGGGGCGCCGGGCGGCATCCCCGCTGCACTTTCGATTTTATCACGGCGCGCGGACTGCCGCGGCCGGCTAGCGCTTGGCCAACCGGGCTTCGACCGCGATCGGCTGGGCGGCGATCTCTTCGCCCTCGCTCAGGCCGTCCAGGACGACGGCTTGCGTATCGCTGATGGAGCCGAGGCGGACTTCTCTTTCGGAGAAAGCTTCGCCGGCGCGCACCCAGACGATCCTGCTGTCTCCGCGCTCTTCCATCGCCGCGCGGGGGATGACGAGCGCCGAATCCAACTCTTCCACGAGGATGTCGGCGCTCGCCGAAAGGTCGGGGCTGATCCGCTCGTCCTGTCCCAGGATTTCGATTTCGATGGCGACCTGCTTGACCCACTGATCGCGGGAACCGGACGAGCCGGGGGGGCCGCGGCGGCCGCCGCTGCCGCTCCCGGATTTGGCCATCGCGCCGACCGAAGCCACGCGGCCTTTGAACGTAACCTCGGGATACGCATCGAGTTGCACTACAACGGGCGAACCCATCTGCACCATTTGGCTGTCCACTTGATTGAGGTTGGCGAAGACCGCCATCTTCGACAGGTCGACCACGCGCATGAAATAAGAACCGGCGCGCACCTCGTCTCCGGGAGAGGCTTGCGCAAAGCTCCCGCGCTGGAACACGGTTTCGATGACGACCAAGCCCGCTACGGGACTGCGCAGCTTCATCTTTTCCATGTCAAACTGCGTGCGCTCGAGACGCTTTTGCTCCTGGGAGACGCCGAGATCCAGGCTGCGCAACTCGGCTGCATCTGCAATCTCCTGCAGGCGGACCTGCTCTTCGAGCTGCTTGACCGTGACCTCGCCTTCTTCGGCCAAGAGACGCAGAATTTCCGCCTCGATATCCGATTTGACCTCGGCCGTGCGGACATCGAGCTCGGCCTTGCTGGCGTCTCCTTTGGCCGTGCGGTATTCCTGGCGCAGGGTCTCGGTGGCGATCAGGATCTCGCCCCTGCGCGTGCCGACCTGCGCGCGCGTCTGCGCCAGCATGGATTCGTAATCGTCCAGGATGTCCGCCGTACGCTTGGATTCGAACTCGGCGACGACATCGCCCTTTTCAACCATGCTTCCCGGCTCGGCGAGCGTGGCAATGATCAAGCCGCCGCCGCCGCCCGCGCCGCCGCGGTCGCGGCCGCCGCGCATTTGCGGCGCGCGGATCATGGCGAAATTCTTGGCCCCGACCGTCCCGCCGATGCGAATGGTTTTGGCGAATCGGGTTTTTTCGACTTTGATTGTCTCGACCGTCCCGGAGGCGACCTGGGCGGTCTCGGCGCCGCTCTCGGCGGCGCTCCACACTGCCGCGCCAACCGCGGCCCCGAGCGCCAACATCAGCGCCGCCGCCCAAAGCGGAAACTGCGGCGGTTTTTGGGCAGGGGGATCGGGTATAAGCTGCGGGCCGGGCTGCTCCGCCGGCGGCCGCGCCGGCTCAGGCAACCCGCTGGCGAACTGCCAAGGTAGAATACGCATCGCCGGAAGCCAAGTTGTCGTGCCCATGGGTCTGTTCTCTTTGCGAACGAACGGTAACGATTATAAGGCGTCGCCAGAGAGACGGGGGTTATTCCCGCAGATTGCATTTACGCAGTTTTAACAATTCCCCCGCGAGACCGCGGCGGCGCGGGCGCCGGCAACGAGAATCGGCAAGTCGTGCGTACAATAACAATTATGCGCCGGCTGTCGCCTTTGCTTTTCGCGTCGATCCTCGCCTTCGCGCCGCCCGCCCGCGGCCAAGCGCCGCCGCCCCTGGGCGGGCCGGCAGAAAAAGCGGCAAAACCTACTCCTCCGACCAACGCGCTCGACAAGGCGGACCTCGAGTTTTACATCAGGCACCTGTTCGTCTGGGGCCCGCAGATCAAAGTTGCGGTAAGCGAGTACAAGGAATCGGCCGTTCCTGGAATGCTGGAGGTCGAAGTCGCCGCCAGCTTCCAACAAGCTTCCCAGAAGAAAACCTTTTACGTGTCGAAGGACGGACAACACGTCGTCCAGGGGACGGTTTACAAAATCGACGACAACCCGTTCCGGCCAATTCTCGACAAGATCGACAACACCGGCGCGCCCGCGTTCGGCATGGAAGGGGCTTCGGTGGTCGTCGCCGTGTTCAGTGACTTTCAATGCCCCTATTGCGCCCGGGAAGCCAAAGTTCTGCGCACGCAACTCCAGGACGAATACGGCGACAAGGCGCGCGTCTATTTTCGAGACTTCCCGCTGACTCAGAAACACGACTGGGCGTTGCCGGCCGCGGTCGCCGGCCAGTGCGTCCAGGCTCAATCGCCCGAGGCGTTCTGGACGTACCACGATTGGGTCTTCGAGAACCAGCGGACGCTGACCGCCGGGAATCTGACCGACAGGACGCTGCAGTTCATGGCCGGCAGCGCAATCGACGCCGCAAAGCTGAAGTCCTGCATCGACTCCCGCGAGACGTTGAAAATCGTCGAAATGTCGCTCGCCGAGGGGCGGGCGGCCGGGGTGAGCTCCACGCCGACGATTTTCGTCAACGGACGGAAAATGTCGGGCGCGCCGCAATGGACGCAGTTGAAAGCGGTGATCGACTACGAGTTGGAGTACCAGAAGGTTACGCACAACTCCGGCGACGATTGCGGCTGCGCGTTGAACATCACGCTGCCGGGATTTGAGAACTGATGCCGTACCGAACCTGTGCTCGGGCCTGCGCCCGCCTTCTGCTTGTTCCTCTGCTCGCCGCGGCGGCCGCATTTGCGGCGCCGGGCGCGTTTCGACAGGACGATCCCAGCCGCTACCGGCAACACGTCGAGTTTCTGGCGGCGCCGGCGATGAAGGGCCGCGGCGCCGGAACGCCGGAACTGGATCTCGCCGCCGCATACATCGCAAGACATTTCGAGGAAACCGGCCTGCAGCCCGCCGGAGACGCAGGATCGTACTTCCAAAAGCTCACGGTGACGACGGGCGCCAAGATGGGCGCGGACAACCGGCTCGAAGTCACCCGCAACCGCGGCGTCGAGAAACTCGAACCCGGCGCGGACTACATCCCCATCAACTTCTCCGGCAGCGGAGAGGTCGGCGGCCCGGTCGTGTTCGCCGGCTACGGCATTTCCGCCGACGAGCTCGGTTATGACGACTATGCGCACTTCGACGTCAAAGACAAGATCGTCATCGTCATGCGCTACGAGCCCGATTTCTTCGAGGAAGAGCAGCAGCGCGGGCGGCGCGGACGGAGGCGGCGCTTCACCCGCCATTCGCATTTGATCTCCAAGGCGATCAACGCGCGCAACCGCGGGGCGAAAGCCGTGATCCTGGTTGAAGGCTCCCCGGCGCGGCAAGGGGGCGGCTCGCTGATCAAGTTCGGCAGCATTTCCGGCCCCGCGGACGCCGGCATACCGATGGTTCAGGTCAAGCGTTCGGTTGTGGAGAACTGGCTGCGCGGCTCCGGGCGCTCGCTGCGCATCCTGCATAAGGACATCAACGGCACCCAGCAGCCGAACTCTTTCGCGCTTGCCGAATCGCTGCGCATCGAGCTCAGCGTCGCTGTCGACCGCGAGCAGGCGGAGGTCAGCAACGTGGCCGGTTATCTTCCCGGCGAAACCGAGGAATTCGTGGTGATCGGGGCCCACTACGACCACCTGGGGTTGGGCGATCAAAGCTCGCTGGCTCCGTCCCGGATCGGCGAGGTTCACCACGGCGCGGACGACAACGCATCCGGCACGGCCGGGCTGATCGAGCTGGCGCGCCACTACGCAGCGGAGCAGCGCTCGGCGGCCGCAGAAAAGCCGCGCAGGGGGCTGCTCTTTCTGGCGTTCGCCGCCGAGGAAATCGGGCTGTTGGGCTCGCGCCATTGGGTGGAAAACCCGACGCTGCCGTTGGGAAACGTCGCGGCCATGCTCAACATGGACATGGTGGGCCGGATCGACAACGACAAGGTTTACGTCGGCGGCATCGGCACGGCCGAGCCTTTCGCGCAGATGCTCGAAGACGTCAAAGGCAACTACTCGTTCTCGATCGATGTTTCGCGCAGCGGCTACAGCGCAAGCGATCACAGCTCGTTCGTCGGCAAGAAGATTCCGGTGATGTTTTTTTTCTCAGGGCTGCACGGGGACTACCACAAGCCCTCGGATACCGCCGACAAGATCAACGCCGAGGCCGCGGTCGAGTTGCTGGCGCTCGTCTCCGAACTGACCGACCGGATCGTCGCAGCCGAGAAACGGCCGGTTTTTCTCGCCGGGTCGCCGGAATCGACTCATGGGCAGGGTCCGTCGTCCGGCGGAGGCGGCGGATACGGGCCTTGGTTCGGCTCGATACCGGACTTCGCAGAAGTTCCCAACGGGGTCCGCTTCGCGGACATCCGCCCCGGCTCCCCGGCGGAGAAGGCTGGGCTGCAGGCGGGCGACATCCTCACCCAGTGGAACGACAAGCCGATCCGGAACCTGTACGACTTCACCTACGCGCTGCGCGACAGCGCCGTCGGCGACGTGGTGAAGGTGCGTTTTCTGCGCGGCGAAGCCGAACACGCCGCGGACGTGAAGCTGGCGCCGCGGCCTTAGCCGCCCTGCCGCCGCATGCGCAAGGTCGACGCCCTGGCGGGGATGGTCGCCAACGCCGCGCGCGGCGGGCCATGGGGGGAGCAGGCGGCGGGCGCGTGGACAGCGGGCGGCTATGCCGCCAGCCGTTTCAGCAACCCGTCGATGCGCTCCAGCGCCTCGGTTTCGCTGTAGTCGAAACCCGCCCACTCGAACCGCCCGTCCGGTGAGAAGCTCGTCCCTTTCTTCGCCGCAACGAAGCGCATCAGGCTGCGCGGATCGATCTTCGAGTCTTCCCGGAAGCGGATGACCAGCCGGTTCGCCTTGCGCTCGATCGCGGCGATGCGCAGCGCTTCCGCCCTGCTCTTCACCAGCGCATAGTCGAGCAGATTGCGCACCGCCTCCGGCAACGGCCCGTAACGGTCTTTCAATTCGCTTGCCGCCGCGCCGCGCTCTTCCTCGCCGCCGACCTCCGCCAGACGCTTGTAGGCCCGCAGCCGCTGCGTTTCGTCGGCAATGTAGCTCGTCGGAATATGCACGTCCAATTGCAGCCTGAGATCGGTGCGGACAGCCGGCTCGACTTTTTCGCCTTGGAGCTTTTTCACTTCTTCGTCGAGCAGTTGCGTGTAGGTCTCGAATCCTACCGCCGCGATTTGTCCGCTCTGCTCGCCGCCCAGCAGATTGCCCGCGCCGCGCAACTCCAGGTCGAGGGCGGCGACCTTGAAGCCGGAGCCGAGATCGCTGAACTCTTTGAGCGTCGCCAGCCGCTTGCGCGCGACCTCGGTCAACTCGCGGTTCGGGGGAACCAGCAGATAGGCATAGGCCCGCCGGTTCGAGCGCCCCACCCGCCCTCTGAGCTGATACAGTTCGGCCAATCCGTAGAGGTCGCTGCGGTCGATGACGATCGTATTCGCTGCGGGGATGTCGAGGCCGTTTTCCACGATTGTCGTCGCCACCAGCACGTCAAACTCGTGGCGCATGAAGCCGAGCATGGTCCGCTCCAGCTCTTTTTCGCCCATCTGTCCGTGACCGACGCCTACGCGCACTTCCGGCAGGGCTTCTTGCAGCGCCGCGGCCGCCGCGTAAATCGACTCGACGCGGTTGTGAATGAAGTAGACCTGACCGCCGCGCGCCGTCTCCCGGCGAATCGCCGCGTGCGCCACGCGGTCGGAATACGGCGCCACCACTGTCTGGATGGCCAGGCGGTCTTTCGGCGGCGTCTGAATGATCGAAATGTCCCGCAGCCCCGTCAGCGACATGTGCAGCGTGCGCGGAATCGGCGTCGCGGTCAGCGTCAGCACGTCGACGTTCTCGCGGATATGCTTCAGCCGCTCTTTGTGGCGCACGCCGAAGCGCTGCTCTTCGTCGACGATCAGCAAGCCCAGATCGCTGAACTTGACGTCTTTGGAAAGCAGGCGGTGCGTGCCGATCAGGACGTCGATCTTGCCGGCCTTCACCCGCTCGATGAGCGCTTTCTGCTCTTTGACGCTGCGAAAGCGGTTCAACATTTCGATCTCGACCGGAAACGCCGCAAACCGCTGCTTGAAAGTTTCATAGTGCTGAAAGCTGAGCACCGTAGTCGGCGTCAGCAGCGCGACCTGCTTGTCGTCGCCCAGCGCCTTGAACGCCGCGCGCATGGCTACTTCGGTCTTGCCGAACCCGACATCGCCGCAAATCAGCCGGTCCATCGCCTGTTCCGATTCCATGTCGCGTTTGACGTCGTTGGCGGCGGCGGCCTGATCGCGCGTCGGCTTGTAGGGGAAAGCGTCCTCGAACTCCCGTTGCCAGTTGCTGTCGGGCGAGAACGCAAAGCCCTTGGCCAGCTTGCGCTGCGCGTAGAGCTTGAGCAGTTCCTCGGCCATGTCGCGCAGCCGCGCCTTGACCCGGTTTTTCGTCTTTTCCCAAGTGCGGCCGCCCAGCCGGTCGAGTTGGGGTTGCGGACCTCCTGCGCCGCGGTATTTCTGCACCAGATCGAGCCGCGAGAGCGGGACGTAAAGCTTCGACGACCCCGCGTATTCGAGCAACATGAAATCGTCCGCCCGCCCGGAATGCCCGATCTGCCGCAGACCCAGGAAACGGCCGATGCCGTGCTGGGCATGCACCACGTGGTCGCCCTCTTTGAGGTCTTGCAGATCCGAGAGAAACGCCGCCGCGGCGCCCGCCTGACGGCGCGGTTTGGCCGCTGCTTCCGAGCGTCCGAAAATGTCTTCGACGCCGTAGACGGCCGCCTGCGAGTCCGGCAGCACGCACCCTTCTGCGAGCGCCGCCTGAATCAAGACGACCGAGGCCACCGGCCCGGCCAGATACGACCGCTCTTCGAGATAGGGGCTCATGCCCGGCGGCCGCTCCTGCAGGCCCAACTGATAGGGGATGCCGAACTCGTTGAAGATATCCGCCAGCCGCTCGAGATCGCCTGGCGACGCCGCCGCCGCCAGCACTCGCGATCCCTCGCGAACGCGAGCCTGCAGTTCGCTCATGCAATGCGCGATGTTGCCTTGGAACCGCGGCGCCGTCCGGCTGCGGATCTGCAGCGAGGCGTCTGCGCCGACTCCCCAGGGATCGATCCCCAAGCGGTCGAGGATCACCTGATCGCAGCGTTCGGCGGCCGCGCGCAGCCGGTCGAACCCCAGGTAGTACGCTCCGGCGTCGCCCGCGGCCGCCTGCTCCAGGCGTTCCCCCAACTTCTCGGCTTCCCGCCGCAGCGCGTCCGGCTCGTTCCAGACCAGAACCGCGTCGGAAAGCATGTCGAGCAGACAGTGCGATCGGGCCGGCCCGCCCGCTGCGGAAAACTCCCACCCCGCCGCCTGACTTTCTCCACCGTCTTCCCCTGTCGGATAGTCGCTCAGGGGCAGCAGCAGCGCCTCCTCCAAGCTGCGCAGGGACCGCTGCGTTTCCGGGGCGAACTCGCGGATCGACTCCACTTGATCGCCGAACAGTTCGATGCGCACCGGGTACGCGGCCTCGGGCGAGAAGGCGTCGAGAATCCCGCCGCGCACTGAAAATTGCCCGACCATCTCGACCGGTTCCTGCCGCGTGTAGCCTGCCGCAATCAGGCCGCTCTCCAAGTCCTCCAAAAAAAACTCGTCGCCGACCTCGATCTGCCAGGCCAGATGTTTGTAGAAATCGCCCGGCGCCGTCTTCAGCAGCGCCGCTGCTATCGGGGCGATTACGATCGAGGCCGTCCCTTCGGCCATGCGCCAGAGGGCGATGGCGCGTTTCTCGCTAATCTCGGCGTGCGGCGAGAGCTCCTCGAAGGGCGTCACCTCATGAGCCGGCAGGACGCAGGGCGCTCCGCGCTTGGAGGAGGAGCTCGGCAGTCGGTCAAACACCGCCGAGACGGTCTCGTGCAGCGTCTCCGCCGCGCTGTTCGTGGCGACGAGCAACACCACGGGCCGGTCGGTCCGCTTCTGCAGCAAGGCCAGGTAAACGGCTTGCGCCGTCGCCGTCAGCCCGGACAGACCGATCTTGCCCGGCTCCGCGCTGCGAACGGCGGCCAACAACTCGACGAAAGCCGGATGCCGGCCCAGGCGGTCGAAAAAATCGCGCAGTCCCGGATGTATCAAACCGAATGGATTTCAAGGATATTCTTGACGACGTCGGTCGTCGAATACCCGGGCTCGACCGGAATGGGAAACACCCGCCCCCCGGCCGCCTCTACGATTTCGCGGCCGGCGATCCAATGCGACCAGTCGGCGCCTTTGACCAGAATGTCCGGCAGCAGGACTTCGAGCAGCGCGCACGGCGTCTCTTCGTCGAAAACGGTCACGGCATCGACGGCGGCCAGAGCGGCCAGCGTCGCCGCGCGCTCCGCCTCGGGCAAGACGGGGCGTCCCGGCCCTTTCAATTGGCGTACGCCGGCATCGCTGTTGACCGCCGCCACTAGCTTGTCGCCGTGCGCGGAGGCGCGCTCGAGCAGCCGCACGTGGCCGGGATGGAGCAGATCGAAGCAACCGTTGGTGAAGACCACGACGGCCCCTTCGCTGCGCCACCGCCGGCGCAGAGCGACAAGCTCCGCTCTTGAGAGCACAACGCCCATAGGGGATAGTGTAGGCGGCCGGCGCGCCCGGTGGGTAGTGGATAGATAGCGGAGAGCGGGCGGCAAGACGGGGCCGCTACGGAAGCGGGGCGCCGAAGACGATCTCGGCGATGAACAGATTGGGAATGGTCTGATTCCATCCGTCGGGAATGGCGTCGAAAGGCAATCGGAATTCCCGTTTCTCGCCGGGAGGCAGCCCGGCGTTTGCGCGCACGATCGCCGCCGGCGCGCGGTCCAGCTCGATGCCGTTGATTTCGTAGAACACGCAATTCAGCATTACGCTGCGAATCGGCTTTTCTCCCAGATTCTCGATCGTTCCGGTGATCTCGACCAGGGTGTGGCCCAGCGCGCTCTCGGTCGCGGTCATATCGACGTCGTGCAGATCCAACAGCGGCAGGTAAGCCCTGGCCTCGTCCGTCAGCACCGGCCCGGCGGGCACGGCTTCGGCAGCGGCTTTCCATTGGTAATAGCCGACCGCGGCCAGCGCCGCGAACAGCGCCGCCGCGATGAAAATCGGAATTGGCTTCAACCCGCCGCCCTTGATCTGCTTTTCCGTTTCGAGCATTTCTCTTATTGTCCGGCAATCGTCATTTTGGCGATCTTGATCGTAGGCGCGACGGTCGCCCCGCGGCGGTCGGGGTCGTTCCCGATCGTCTCGATTCCGCGCAGCATGTCCGCCAGATTGCCGCTAACGGCGACTTCCGCGACCGGGTGCGTCAGTCGTCCGTTTTCGATGCGGAACCCTGAAGCGCCCCGCGAATAGTCGCCTGTTACAAGATTGACGCCGGAGCCGATCAGGTCGGTAACGTAAAGGCCGTCTTTTACCGAAGCGGCGATCTCTTCGGGCGGGTCGGAGCCCGGGACGATCTCGAAATTTCCTTGTCCTATGCCCGCCGCGCCGGCCAAGCCGCGCGCGGCGTTGCCCGTCGTGCGCAGCGCGAGCTTGCGCGCCGCGTAGCTGTTGAGCAGCCAGCTTTCCAGCCGCCCTTCGGCGATGACGGCCGTCTTGCGCCCGCGCGCGCCCTCGTCGTCGAAGGGAGATCTGCCGAATCCGCCCGGCGCCAAGGAGTCGTCGAAAACCGTAACGCCCGACGCGGCAACGGTTTCGCCGAGCCGGCCCGCCAGGAACGACGCCCCGCGGTAAACCGCGCTGCCGCTGACGGCCGCCGCCAAGTGCCCCAACAGCGATTTGGCCGCTCCCGGCTCGAACACCACCGGCGCTTCCATCGTGCCCGTCTTGCGCGGATTCAACCGCCGCACGGCCCGCTCGGCCGCCGTCCGCCCGATCTCTTCCGGGCTGCCCAAGGCATCCGGCCGCCGTCCGACTTCGTACCACGAACCGCGTTCTTTCAGGCCGTTCGCCTCGGCTACCGGCGCCGCCCCGAGCGCGCAGCTTGCCGCGCGGTAACCGCCCGAGAACCCGAGCGAATTCGCCAATCCCCAATACATCCAACCGGACGAAAAAAACGCGCCTTCCGAATGGGTAATCGCCGGGTCGGCGTCCAGCGCCGCTTGCTCGCAGCGCCGGGCGAGATCGATCTTCGCCGCAGAGGTCAACCCGAGCGCCGCCGGGTCGAAAAGCCGCAGATCGCCGCCGGCGGCGCCCAGTTCCGTTTCATCGGGCAAGCCGGCAAACGCATCCTCCGCCGTGACGGCGGCGGCCTCCATTGCCGCGCGCAGCATCCGCTCCAATCCGGCATCGCTGAAATCCGAGATGTAGGCCGAGCCGCTCGATTTGCCGCGCAGCACGCGAATGCCGACCCCCTTCGATCCCGAGTCCGTCAGCTTTTCGATCGCGCCGAGACGCACGCGGACCGAGAACCGCGCCCCTTCGTTGACCATGCACTCGGCTGCGTCCGCCCCCAGCGCCTTCGCCCGCGCCGCGATATCTTCGGCAAGCGATTGGAGGGGAAAGGCGTCCGGCATGTCCGTCCAAGGCCCGCAAGGGCCTCGCTACCATGATCGCAGGCGCGCCGCCCCGTTGCCGCCGGCGTTACTCGACGGCAATGGTGACGCCGGGTTGGCTCTCTCGGCCGCCGACGGCGATCACGATCTGCGTCTGGCTGGACGGTTCGATCCCTTGCGGCACTTTCACCACCACCATGTTCATCCCCGCCAGCGTCGGCGCCAGTCCCGAGAACAGCACGTCCTCCCGCTTTGCCTCCACCCCTCCGATCCATACCTGCGGCTGCTCGACCGTGCGCCGCAATACCACGTTGGAAAAGTCCTCCGGGCAGACGCTGTCCGGCTCGCAAGAATTCGCCCCGTCGGCTATCGGCGGATCCACCGCTCCCAGCCCCGTGGCGTAAATCTCCACTATCTCCCCGGCCCGCGCCGGGCGGCTCGTCGTGTAGATATCCGCCAAACCTCCGGCTTGCGCCGCAAAGACGCCTTCGTTGTATCCGCGGGGCGCCGCCAACACCGTCGTGCCCGCAAGCACCACCGCCCCTTGCCCCGTTCCAGTCCCTGACATCGTGAAGATCCCCGGCCCATGAGGGGCCACCAGGAAGCTCCGCGGATAACTGCTCCCTTCGGCCGTCTCCACGACCACCGTTGCCGTTGCGGCTTCGTCCGACCCGACGGCGTCCATCGCCAGCGCCGCCGGCAACTGCGCCAAGATGAGATTCGACTCCGCGGCGAACAGCGGCGCTTCCAGGTCGTCCTGCGGGCCGGCGGCGGAGTTGAACTTCACCCGCACTCCGCTCAGGTTCGCCGGCAGAGGGAAAGTCCCGGACACGAGAGTCTCGCCCGCAGTGAAGTTGCTGCCCAGCACCGCGACTATCGAACCCGGGGCCAAAGGCAGCAGCTCGGGGCCGAACGGCCCCGGCGCGCCGAAGGCGCTCATCACGGCCGCATTCACCACGCCGCCGGAAAAGGACACAGTCGGCCCCTGCGACGGCAGCACTTCCAGCACGACCTCCACCCGCGTCGCGAGGCACCCCGCGGAAAAGATGTGCAGCCGCCCGCTGCGCGTTCCCTCGGGCAGCCCGGCCGGATCCACCGCGACCGCGATGGGCGTCCTTTGGTCCGCGGCCAGGCTGCCGCTCTGCGGCGTTGCCGTTATCCAGCTTTGAGACGACTGTATACGGAATTCCGCCTCTCCGTCCGCAGCGTGCAAGACAACCGTTTGGGAAGCCGTCTCGCCATCCTGCGGCAGCGCAAATGACAATTGCCAAGGCTGCGCCGATACCGCGGAAAGACAGGCGGGCGGTGGAGAGTCGTCGGGGTCGCTGACGGCTACTGCGGCCGCGGCCAAGGCGACCGTATTGTCGGCGGCGATAGCAGTGATGGTGTAGGTGGTCGTAGCCGCGGGGGAGACGGTGCGGGAGCCGCTGAGGGCGGCCGTGCCGATGCCTTGGTCGATTTCAGCGCTGACGGCGTTGGCGGATCTCCAGGAGAGCGCGGACGACTCGCCGCTCACGATCGAAGCCGGCTGGGCGCTGAGGGAGACCGTGAGCGCCGCCGGCTCGATAACGGTAACGGTGGCGAAGGCCGCGGCTGTGGCGCTGTCGGCGGCGGTTGCGGTGATAGCGTAGGTGGTCGTGGCCGCGGGGGAGACCGTGCGGGAGCCGTTGAGAGCGACCGTGCCGATGCCTTGGTCGATTTCGGCGCTGACGGCGTTGGTCGAGGTCCAAGTGAGCGTGGCCGACTCGCCGCGCATGATCGAAGCCGGCTGGGCGCTGAGGGAGACCGTGAGCGCCGCCGGCTCGATAACGGTAACGGTGGCGGAGGCCGAGGCTGTGGCGCTGTCAGCGGCGGTTGCGGTGATGGCGTAGGTGGTCGTGGCCGCAGGGGAGACGGTGCGGGAACCACTGGTGGCGACGGCGCCGATGCCTTGGTCGATTTCGACGCTGACGGCGTTGGCGGAGCTCCAGGAAAGCGTGGCCGACTCGCCGCGCACGATCGAAGCCGGCTGGGCGCTGAGGGAGACCGTGGGCGCCGCCAGCTCGATAACGGTAACGGTGACGGAGGCCGAGGCGGTGGGCGCGTTGTCGGCGGCGGAGACAGTGATGGTGTAGGTGGTCGTGGACGCGGGGGAGACGGGGAGGGAGCCGTTGATGGCGACCGTGCCGATGCCTTGGTCGATTTCGGCGCTGACGGCGTTGGCGGAGCTCCAGGAGAGCGTGGCCGATGCGCCGAGGAAGATCGAAGCCGGCTGGACGCTGCGGGAGACCGTGGGCGCCGGCGGCTCGGTAACGGTAACGGTGACGGAGGCCGAGGCGGTGGCGCTGTCGGCGGCGGAGACGGTGATGGCGTAGGTGGTCGTGGCCGCGGGGGAGACGGAGAGGGAGCCGTTGGTGGCGACCGTGCCGATGCCCTGGTCGATTTCGGCGCTGACGGCGTTGGTCGAGGTCCAGGAGAGCGTGGCCGACTCGCCGCGCACGATTGAAGTCGGCTGGACGCTGCGGGAGACCGTGGGCGGCTCGACGGGGGGCGGGCTGACTTGGCGAATGCGGTTGTTGCCGGTATCGGCTATGTAGAGGTTGCCCGCTCTGAACGCTATGCCTTGGGGAGAACTCAGCCGCGCCTCGGCCGGCGAGCCGCCGTCCCCGCGGAACCCTTGCGTCCCGCTCCCGGCAAACTTGGCAATATTCCCCGTAACGGCGTCGACCTTACGAATACGGTGGCTGTTGGCGCCCACAATGTAGAGATTGCCCGACCCATCCACCGCTACGTCAGTAGGGGTGTCGAGTTGCGCCGCGGTCGCGCTGCCGCCGTCCCCGCTGGACCCTTGCGTCCCGGTTCCCGCAACCGTGGTAATGATCCCCATCGTGTCGACCCGGCGAACGCAATGGTTGTTCGAATCGGCAATGTAGAGGTTGCCGTCCGCATCCGCCGCCACGTTGGTGGGATTCGCCAGTTGCGCCTGGACTGCCGATTGGTTATCTCCGCCGTACCCTTTCGTTCCGTTCCCGGCGACCGTGGTAATGGTCCCCGTCGCGTCGACCTTGCGAATGCGGTGATTGTCCCGATCGGCAATGTAGAGGTTGCCCGACCCGTCCATGGCCACGCCCCAGGGGTAGTGCAATCTCGCCGAAGCCGCCGGGCCGTTGTCCCCGACGTTGCCGAGCGATGCTCCGGTTCCCGCGAACGTAGAGATGGCCCCCGTCGAGTCGACTTTGCGAATGCGATGGTTGAAAGAATCGGCAATGTAGAGATTGCCCGACCCGTCCGCCGCCGCGTCGGCGGGGTGCGCCAGTTGCGCCTGGACCGCCGCCTCGCCGTCTCCGCCGTACCCTTTCGTTCCGTTCCCGGCGACCGTGGCAATGGTCCCCGAGGCGTCGATCTTGCGAATGCGGTTGTTGTAAGTATCGGTAACGTAGAGGTTGCCCGACCCGTCCGCCGACACGCCATAAGGGGTATTCAACTGCGCCGCGGTCGCCGCACCGCCGTCCCCGGTCGCTCCTCCCGCCACCGTGGCAATGTTTCCCGAGGCGTCGATCTTGCGAATGCGGTTGTTCAAAGAATCGGCAATGTAGAGGTTGCCCGACCCATCCGCCGCCACGTCCCAGGGATAGAACAAAAGCGCTTGGGCCGCCGAACCGCCGTCGCCGCTGTACCCGAACGTATTCTGCCCCGCGATCTTGGCAATGTTCCCCGCGGAGTCGACCTTGCGAATGCGGGAGAAGGCAGGAGCGGCGATGTAGAGGTTGCCCGACCCGTCCAGCGCCACGCGGTAGGGTCTGCCCAGCCCCGCCGCGGTCGCGCTGCCGCCGTCTCCGCTGTACCCGCTCGAGCCGCTCCCCGCGACCGTGGAGATGTCGCCGTTCGTATCAACCTTGCGAACGCGGTAGTTGTCTCTATCGGCAATGTAAAGGTTGCCGTCCCCGTCCAGCGCCACGCCGGAGGGGCGGTTCAGCCTCGCCGCGGTCGCTGCCCCGCCGTCTCCGCTGAACCCGCGCGAGCCGTTCCCCGCGACCGTGGAGATGTCGCCGTTCGTATCGACCTTGCGAATGCGGTTATTGTTTCTATCGGCAATGTAGAGGTTGCCCGACCCGTCCAGCGCCAGGTCATAGGGGATATTCAACCTCGCCGCGGTCGCCGCGCCGCCGTCCCCGCTGTGCCCGCTCGCACCGGTCTCGGCTACCGTGGTAATCGTGCCCGTCAAGTCGACCTTGCGGATACGATGGTTGGCGGTGTCGGCGATGTAGAGATTGCCCGACCCGTCCAGCGCCAGGTCATAGGGGAGATACAACTGCGCCGAGGTCGCCGCGCCGCCGTCCCCGCTGTGCCCGCTCGTACCGGTCCCCGCGACCGTGGCAATGACCCCTGTCGAGTCGACCTTGCGGATACGGTGGTTTTCGGTATCGGCGATGTAGAGGTTGCCCGACCCGTCCAGCGCCACGCCTCGGGGGTAGTACGCCATCGCTTGAACCGCCTGCCCTCCGTCCCCGCCGTACCCGGTTCCCGCGATCGAGTCGATCGTCAGGTCGGACGCCGGCTGCCCCCAGGCAGCCCCAACCAGCAGCACTGCGCAGGAGAAAAACCGGCACAGCTTGAATGGAAGAAAATCCGGTCGGAAATACATCGATGAACTTCTCCGGACTTCTGCGCTCGAACCTTGCGCTGCGATGGACTTGGGGGATGTTTGTTCGTAATTCATAAGAGGACGAATTCGGTTTTTCAGAAGATCGATCCAAGCGCCTGCGGCCGAAAAGCCAATGCGCGAGAGAGCGTTATGCAAAAACTAACCGAATTCGGAGGAGGAGGGGTAAATACAATCTTTGTTTTAGCAGAGTTAGCACGACTAAATAAAGAGATCGGCTCAACAATATCGAGTTGAGAGCATTGTTTTTACACAGGTTATATTTTGTTCCACTTTCCGGGATTCCGTGCTAAAATGCATTGCTGTTTACAAACTTTTGTTAATTATGTATTGTTCTCGCGGGTTATCGAAAAACCCGAACGTCAACCTCCTGTGGGAAACAACCTCGGGATACCGTAAGCGGCTGCCGAGCCGACGCGGCGGGCAAGGCCGAGCGTCCGGCTCAGGGCGCCAATCCGCGCTTCGTAGTGACCGCGCTCAGCGCCGCACAGTGCGCCACGCAGAGCTTGTACGAGGAACTCTGCTGCGCGCGGAGAGAGAGGGAGAGAGATAGAGAAGCGCATCGCCGAGCAGCAGTTGGCCTTGTTCGCCGACCGTACCTCGACGGCGCTGCTGCGCTCCAATCAGACCCGTTTGTATTTTTCTGCGCTCGCCTATGCTCTGCTGCAAGCGCTGCGCGAGTTGGGCTTGGCGGACACACAGCCGGCGCGGGCGCAGTGTGCGGCGATCCGTGTGCGGCTGCTCAAGATCGGGGCGCGGGCGCCGGCGCGCAAGGCGTGGGTCTCGATGGCTGCAGGCCATCCGGCGCAGGCATTGTTTGCAGCGGTTCAGGCCAATCTCCAACGGGCGCCGCCGCTGGGCTGCTGAAGGGGCGCTCGGCGCCTGCCGGGTTCAAAGGTCACAGCGCAGGGGCGCACGACGCGGGATTCGCAAACGCAAAGTGCGCAGCCGTCTCCCAGCCGCGCCCGCGCTAGAATGACCCGCGCTAGAATGAACCGGGCCGGGCCGCGGCGGGCGCTCGGACCGGGCCGCGTCCCGGGCATCGCAGCGGCGCGCGACAGAGGAGAAGTTGCATGGGGTTACGAGATGTTGCGCTTTTGCTCGCGCCGCTCGCTCTCGGCGGTTGCGGTTTGTGGGGACCGGATGCGGTCGAAGGCATCGCCGTGCCCGAGGGCTTCACCGTCGAGCTGGCCGCCGGGCCGCCGCTGGTCGAGCGCCCGATGATCGTCGACCGGGACGACCAAGGACGCCTCTACGTCGCCGAGTCGTCGGGGTCCAACGACGACGTGCGACGGCAACTCGAGGAGCGGCCGCACAGCATCCTGCGCCTGGAAGACGTGGACGGCGACGGCCGCTACGACAAGCGGACGGTCTTCGCGGACAAGATGATGTTCCCCGAGGGCGTCCTGTGGCACGACGGTTCCGTCTACGTCGCGGCGCCGCCGAGCATCTGGAAGCTCACCGACACCGACTCGGACGGAGTTGCCGACCGGCGGGAAGAGTGGTTCGACGCCAAGACCCTGACGGCGTGCGCCAACGACCTTCACGGCCCGTATCTCGGCCTCGACGGCCGGATCTACTGGACGAAGGGGGCGTTCGCCGAACAGGTCTACGAGCGCCCGGGCCGCGCCCCCTTGGTGACCCGCGCCGCGCATGTCTTCAGGCGCAGGGTCTCGGGCGGCCCCGTCGAACCCGTCCTGACCGGCGGGATGAACAACCCGGTCGAGTTGGCTTTCACGCCGGAGGGCGAGCGGCTGCTCACCGCGACGTTCCTCGTTCATCCGCAACTGGGCCGCCGGGACGGCTTGCTGCACGCCGTTTACGGAGGCGTGTACGGCAAGGCCCACGGCGTGACGGACGGGCATCCGACGACGGGAGGCTATCTCTCGATCATGACGCACCTGGGCGGATCCGCGCCGGTCGGCCTGGCGCGTTACGAATCTGCGGCATTCGGCGAGGACTACCGGGGGAGGCTGTTCGCGACGTCGTTCAACTTGCGCAAGGTCACCGCGCACAGGCTCATCCCCCGAGGCGCGAGCTTCGTGACCGAAGACGCCGACTTTCTGGTCTCGGACGACCGGGACTTCCATCCGACCGACGTGATGGAAGATGCCGACGGCAGCCTGCTGGTGGTGAACACCGGGGGCTGGTACAAGCTCTGCTGCCCCACCGCGCAGTTGACCAAGCCGGACGTGCTGGGGGCGATCTACCGCATCCGCAAGAGCGGCGCCCAGGCGCCTGCGGATCCTCTGGGGCGGCAACTGGACTGGGCGGGCATGGGCGCGGAGCGGCTGGCGGGGCTGCTCGGCTCAGACCGTCCGGCGGTGCGCAAGAGGGCGATTGGGGAACTGGCCGGGGCGGGGGCGGTCGACGCCTTGCGCCGGGCGCTGCGCGCCGGGGAGTCGGCGGAGGTTCGGCGCAATGCCGTCTGGGCGCTGACGAGGATCGAAACGGCTGAGGCGCGCTCTGCGGTGCGCGAGGCGCTGGCGGATGCAGCCCCGGGCGTGCGCCAGGCGGCCTTGCACTCGATCGCCCTTCATCGCGACGCTGCGGTGGCTCCGGCCGTGCTGCAGCAGTTGGCGCAACCGTCCCCGGCGGTCAAGCGCGTCGCGGCCGAAGCGCTCGGCCGGATCGGCTCGAGCGAGGCGGTGGCGAGTCTGCTGGCGGAGGCGGCGGCGAGCGACGACGAGGCGCTGACGCATTCTCTGGTCTACGCGCTGATCGAGATCGCCGATCCCGTGCGTACGCGCCGCGGTCTTGCGGCGGCGGCGCCGCGGACCGAGCGGGCGGCGCTGATCGCGCTTGACCAGATGCGCCCCGGCGCGCTCGCGGCTGCCGAGGTTGTGGCCAGGCTGGCCGCGGCGGAGCCTGCGGTCGCCGAGGCCGCCGCGTGGATCGCGGGGCGCCATCCCGAGTGGGGGGGCCGTCTGGCCGGGTATCTGAGCAGGCGCCTGGCGCGGTTCCGCGGCGGCGATTCGGCGGAACTCGAGGCGCAACTGGGGAGGTTCGCGGCGAGTGGCGAAGTTCAGGCCCTGCTGGCTCGCGCGGCGGCGGGCGGAGAGTCGTTGCCGGCGCGCCGCGCGGCCCTGGCGGTCATGGCGGCGGCGGCCCTGGAGGAACCGCCGGCGGGCTGGGCGGCGGCCATCGCTTCCGCTCTGCAAGCCCCGCAAACGCTCCGCGCGGCCCTGCGCGCCGCTCGGGCGCTGCCCCGCCCGGAGAAGGGCGATCGGCGCCTGGACGGGGCGCTGTTGGCCGCGGCCCGCGACGAGGCGCTCCCCCCGGAGGCGCGCGTCCTGGCCCTGGAGGCGGCGCTTGCGGCGCTCGACGGGTTGGAGCCGGAGTTGTTCGAGTTGGCCAAGAGCCAGGTCACGGCCTCGGCGCCGGTGGAGGCGCGGGGAGCTGCGGCGCGGGCGATCGCCAAGGTTCCGCTGAGCCGCGAACAACTCCTGGAGCTTGCCGGGATCCTGCCCGAAGTCGGGCCGATGGAGCTTCCTCTGCTGGTTCAGGCGTTCGCCCAGGCGGGGGACGCGGAACTGGGGGCATCGCTCGCAGCAGGTCTGGATCGATCCAAGGGGCTGGCCAATCTCCGCGCCGACGTTCTGCAGGCTGCGGGCCGGGCCTATCCCGAGCCGATCCGCGAGCGCCTCGACGCGTTGCTGGAGGGCCGGGTCGCGGGGCTGGCTGAACAGGGCGCGGCGCTGGACGGCATGCTGGCTGCGCTCGGCGCCGGCGACGTGCGCCGCGGCCAGGCCGTCTTCAACAGCGACGCCGCAGCTTGCCTCGCCTGCCACGCCATCGGCCACCAGGGAGGCCGGATCGGCCCGGACCTGACCCGCATCGGACAGATCCGCACCCGCAGAGACCTGCTGGAGGCCATTGTCTTTCCCAGCGCGAGTTTCGTGAGCAGCTACGAACCTATCGTGGTCGTAACCGAGCAGGAGGCGTTCAGCGGCGTTCCCCTTCGAGAGACCGATGAGCATCTGCTGCTGGCGCTGAACGCCGACGAGCAGGCGCGGGTCTTCCGCGCCGACATCGAGGAGGTTCGCCCGGGCACTGTTTCGGTGATGCCTTCCGGGCTCGACGAACAGCTCAGCCGGGGAGAGTTGGCGGATCTGCTGGCGTTTCTCGAAGCAACCCAGTGGGGACCGCCCGGGAGCGGGCGGTAAAATCGGATTCCGCGGAGGGAGCGATGCATCGTATGGGACTGGCGACAGGCTTCGCGGCGGCGGTGCTGGCGGCGGGCCTCGCGGCCGGCGCGGACCGGCCCAACATTGTTTTCATCCTCGCCGACGATCTCGGCTACGGCGATCTTGGATCGTACGGACAGCGGATCATCCGGACGCCGCGCCTGGACCGCATGGCTGCCGAAGGTCTGCGCTTCACTCAGTTCTACGCCGGCGCAACGGTCTGCGCCCCCTCGCGGAGCGTGTTGATGACCGGCCTGCACCTGGGTCACACGCATGTCAGGGGCAACGCGCCGGGGCCCGACATGAGCGCCCAGTCCTTGCGCGACGAGGACGTGACCGTGGCGGAGATCCTGCGCGAGGCCGGTTATGCGACGGCTCTGTTCGGCAAATGGGGCCTGGGCGAAGTCGGCAACGAGGGGCATCCGCTCAAGCAGGGCTTCGAGACCTTCTTCGGATACCTGAATCAGGTGCATGCGCACAACTACTACCCCGAGTTCCTCTGGCGCGGCCTGGAAAAGGCGCCGCTGAACAACGCGGTGGAACGCGCGGCGCGCGCATACGGCGGATTCCGCGGCGGCTGGGCCACCGAACGCAGGGAATACTCGCACGACTTGATCGTGGCCGAAGCGCTCGATTGGATCGAGAACCACCGGGACGGGCCGTTTTTTCTTTATTTGCCGCTGACCATTCCCCATGCCAACAACGAAGCGGCGCGGGCCATCGGAAACGGCGCCGAGACGCCGGATTACGGGATCTACGCCAACGAGCCGTGGCCTGACCCGGACAAGGGGCAGGCGGCAATGATCGGACGCATGGACCGCGACGTCGGGCGGCTGCTGGACCGCCTGGCCGATCTCGGGATCGCCGAAAAAACTCTCGTCATGTTCTCGTCCGACAACGGACCGCACAACGAGGCGGGCCACGACCTGCTTCGCTTCAACCCGTCCGGCCCGCTGCGCGGCATCAAGCGGGATCTGTATGAGGGCGGCATTCGCGTACCGTTTCTGGCGTGGCGGCCCGGCTCGATCCAGCCCGGCCGGGTTTCGGAGCACGTCGGGTACTTCGGCGACCTGATGGCCACGGCCGCCGAGCTCGGCGGAGCGGAGGTTCCGGCGCATACGGATTCGATCAGTTTTGTCCCGACCCTGGCCGGCACGCCAAACGCCCAGCGCGCGCACGAATATCTGTACTGGGAGTTCTACGAAGGCGGTTCGTCCCAGGCCGTGCGCCTCCGGCAGTGGAAGGGCGTGCGCAGGCCGATATTGAGCGGGCCGCTCGAACTCTACGACGTCTCGCGCGACGCGGGCGAAAAGTACGACGTTGCGCGAAGCCACCCGGAGGTGGTGCGCGAGATCGAGGCGGTCATGGCCCGCCAGCACGTCGACCACCCGAATTGGCCGGTACGCCGGCCGCGGTGACGCTGCCGTCCGGCAAGCCGCCGGAGCGAAAAGCCGGAGATCGCCGGCCGCCGCCGGCGTTACTCGAGGGCAATGGTGACGCCGGGTTGGCTCTCTTGGCCGCCAACGGCGATCACGATCTGCGCCTGGTTGGACGGTTCGATCCCTTGCGGCACTTTCACCACCACCATGTTCATCCCCGCCAGCGTCGGCGCCAGTCCCGAGAACAGCACGTCCTCCCGCTTTGCCTCCACCCCTCCGATCCATACCTGCGGCTGCTCGACCGTGCGCCGCAATACCACGTTGGAAAAGTCCTCCGGGCAGACGCTGTCCGGCTCGCAAGAATTCGCCCCGTCGGCTATCGGCGGATCCACCGCTCCCAGCCCCGTGGCGTAAATCTCCACTATCTCCCCGGCCCGCGCCGGGCGGCTCGTCGTGTAGATATCCGCCAAACCTCCGGCTTGCGCCGCAAAGACGCCTTCGTTGTATCCGCGGGGCGCCGCCAACACCGTCGTGCCCGCAAGCACCACCGCCCCTTGCCCCGTTCCAGTCCCTGACATCGTGAAGATCCCCGGCCCATGAGGGGCCACCAGGAAGCTCCGCGGATAACTGCTCCCTTCGGCCGTCTCCACGACCACCGTTGCCGTTGCGGCTTCGTCCGACCCGACGGCGTCCATCGCCAGCGCCGCCGGCAACTGCGCCAAGATGAGATTCGACTCCGCGGCGAACAGCGGCGCTTCCAGGTCGTCCTGCGGGCCGGCGGCGGAGTTGAACTTCACCCGCACTCCGCTCAGGTTCGCCGGCAGAGGGAAAGTCCCGGACACGAGAGTCTCGCCCGCAGTGAAGTTGCTGCCCAGCACCGCGACTATCGAACCCGGGGCCAAAGGCAGCAGCTCGGGGCCGAACGGCCCCGGCGCGCCGAAGGCGCTCATCACGGCCGCATTCACCACGCCGCCGGAAAAGGACACAGTCGGCCCCTGCGACGGCAGCACTTCCAGCACGACCTCCACCCGCGTCGCGAGGCACCCCGCGGAAAAGATGTGCAGCCGCCCGCTGCGCGTTCCCTCGGGCAGCCCGGCCGGATCCACCGCGACCGCGATGGGCGTCCTTTGGTCCGCGGCCAGGCTGCCGCTCTGCGGCGTTGCCGTTATCCAGCTTTGAGACGACTGTATACGGAATTCCGCCTCTCCGTCCGCAGCGTGCAAGACAACCGTTTGGGAAGCCGTCTCGCCATCCTGCGGCAGCGCAAATGACAATTGCCAAGGCTGCGCCGACACCGTGAGACAGGCGGGCGGCGGAGAGTCGTCGTCGGGCTCGATAACGGTAACGGTGGCGGAGGCCGAGGCGGTGACGGAGCCATCGCCGGGGAGGGTGACGGTGATGGTGTAGGTAGTCGTGGCCGCGGGGGAGACCACGCGGGAGCCGTTGAGAGCAACGGAGCCGATGCCTTGGTCGATTGTGGCGCTGGCGGCGTCGGTCGAGGTCCAGGAGAGCGTGGTCGACTCGCCGCGCACGATCGAAGCCGGCTGAGCGGTGAGGGTGACCGTGGGCGTTAGCTGCGCCCAGGCAGCCCCAACCAGCAGCGCGGCGCAGGAGAAAAACCGGCACAGCTTGAAGAAGAAAAGATCAGTCCGGAGATACGCCGATGAACCTGATCGGATTTCTGCGTTCGAACCTTGCGCTGCAACGGACTTGGGAAATTTTCGCTTGTAGTTCATAACTCGGCCGCAATCGTTTTTTTGAGGATCGATCCAAGCGCCTACGATCTTATTTCGGAGAAGAAGCGCAAAGATAACATTATCTTTAATCTTAGCATGCCGGCATGACGAAAGAGGTTTGCTCAATAAATCTCGAGTTGAGCGTACTATTTTTACATAGATTACATTTTGGTTCGCCTTCTGGGATTTTGCGCTAAAAACGTATTTCTGCCCACATTTTTTGTTAATTATGTATTGTTTCTCGCGGGTTATCGAAAACCCGAGCGCAAACCGTCAACCGCTTGGGGGAAACAACCTCGGGACGCCGCGCCAGGGAAGGTCTGAACGGGGAGTTGGGATTTTTTGCTGGAGTGCGCAGCGAAGAAGCGGGAGAAGTTTCCGGGGCGGATGGGGGAGCGGCTGCCGTGGGAGCGGCCGAGGGACACATCCGGCCGCAGGCATGATCCGCGAGCGGGCGCGGACGGCGGCCCTATGAGTTGGCGGCGCCGAGGGCGAAAGCGGCGCGCCCGTTTTTGTACGGGAAGCGGCGCTTGGGTCGGGCCAAGGCGGTTATCGCGGTTGGGCCGAGAACAGGGCACGGATCGGCCGGCATTGGCCCCGGACGCGTAACGGCGCCTGCGTGACTTTTGCCGCGGGCTGCTGCTAGTACTTCGGCACCGTCGGGTCGACCTCGTCGCTCCAGCGCAGGATGCCGCCGGCCAGGTTCGTCACCCGGCTGAAGCCCATGTCCTTCAGCAAGCGCTGAGCCTTGCCGCTGCGCACGCCGCTCTTGCAGTGGATCACGATGTCGGCCGTCGCATCCAGCTCGCCGACGCGCCGGTTCAACTGGCCCAGCGGGATCAGCACGGTCCCCGGGATGCGCGCGATCTCGTACTCGTGCGGCTCGCGCACGTCGAGCACGAACACGCCGTCGGCGGCGTCCATGCGCGTCTTCAGAGCGGCCGGAGCAATCTCGGGCAGCTTCTCTTCCGCCGCCTGCGCCGCGGCCTGCTGGGGGATGCCGCAGAACTGTTGGTAGTCGATCAATTCCTTGACCGTCGGGTTGTCGCCGCAAACCGGGCAGGCGGGGTTGCGCCGCAGCTTCAACTCGCGGAACTTCATGTTGAGCGCGTCGTAGAGCACCAGGCGGCCGCTCAGCGACTCGCCCTTGTCCAGGACGATCTTCACCGTCTCGGTAGCCTGGATGCTGCCGACCACCGCCGGCAGAATGCCCAGAACGCCGCCCTCGGCGCAACTCGGCACGAGGCCGGGAGGCGGCGGCTCGGGATACAGGCAGCGGTAGCAGGGGCCGTTGCGGTGATGGAAAACCGTGGCCTGCCCCTCGAAGCGGAAGATCGAGCCGTAGGCGTTGGGCTTGCCCAGCAGGACGCAGGCGTCGTTGACCAGATAGCGGGTCGGGAAGTTGTCCGTGCCGTCGACGACCACGTCGTAGCCGGCGATGACGTCGAGCGCGTTGGCGCTGGTCAGGGCGGTTTCGTATTTGGCGATTTCGAGGTAGGGGTTGATGTCTTTCATGGTCTCGGCGGCGGAATCGATCTTCGGCCGCCCCACGTCTTTGGAGCCGTGGATCACCTGCCGCTGCAGGTTGGTCTCGTCCACCACGTCGAAATCGACGATGCCGATCTTGCCGATGCCGGCCGCGGCCAGGTAAAGCCCCAGAGGCGCCCCCAGGCCGCCCGTGCCGACCATCAAGACCTTCGCCCCTTTGAGCTTGCGCTGCCCTTCGAGACCCACCTCCGGGAGGATCAGGTGGCGGCTGTAGCGCATGATCTCCGCGTTCGAGAGCTCGGGCAACCCGTTCGCGGCGCCCCCGGCGATGGAGGGCACGATGCTGATCGTATCGTCGGCGCCTACGGCGGTGGCTTCCTTGTCGAGATAGCGGATGTCCTCGTCGCTCACGTAGACGTTGACGAAGCTGCGCAGCTTGCCCCCGCTGCCGAAAAGATTCTTTTCGATTTCGGGGTGCGCCTCGACGAGCTTCCGCAGCGCTTCGCCGACGGTCGACGCCTCGACCTCGACGGAATCGTTGCCGCCCGCGAACTGCCGCAACGGCGTTGGAATGATGATCTTGGCCACGGATACGCTCCTGTTTTCGATGGTAGCAGTCTGCGGCCCGCAGACCGCGGATAACGAATGGCGGGTAGCGCACGATGCGGCGTTTGCGGTAGATTGTAAATTTGGAGGGTTTTCAAGAAGCAATGTTGCGCAACCGTTCGTTTCCGTGTTTTTTGCCGCGGTCGCTGCCCTGGGCTTGGCCGTTCCTTGTGCTTTTGCCGGCGACGGCGACGGCGACGCCGGCGCGGGCAAGGAAATTTTCGATACGAAGTGCGTGGTCTGCCACAACGCCGACGACAAGGAGAAAAAGATCGGCCCCGGTCTGGCCGGCACGAAAGACGGCAAGCTGCCCAGCGGCAAGGACGCAACCTACGACAACCTGCTCGAAAATCTCAACAAGGGCGGCGGCGGCATGCCCGCTTTCGAGAAGCTGATGAGCGATGAGGAGAAGGACAACGTCATCGCCTACGTGCTCACGCTCTGACGGGATTTCCGAAGCGCCCGAGCGGCTGCGTATTGCGCAGGCGCCCGGGGCCGGTTAGAATCAGAGATTCGTCGTAACCTCACAGGGAGGGTGTATGGACATCCATCAGAAGATTGTCGAGATTGTTTGCGAGCAGTTGACCGTCGAGGCGTCGGAAGTGACGCTGGAAGCGTTTTTTCAAGAGTCGCTCAATGCCGATTCTCTCGATGTCGTCGAGTTGATCATGGCTTTCGAGGAAGAGTTCGGCATCGAAATACCCGATGAAGAGGCGGAGAAGATCCGCACGGTCGGCGATGCCGTCGCGTACATCAAAGCGGCCAAGCAGTGAGCATGAGACAGCCGTGACGAGGCGGCTTTTATCTGAAACAATCGGGGCGGTTTTTGTCTAGGAGAGTCGTTGTAACCGGCGTCGGCCTGTCCTCTCCCGTCGGACTGGGCACGGAAGAGACGTGGGCCGGGTTATGCGCCGGGCGCAACGGCATCGGGCGCATCACCCATTTCGACGCGGAAGGGTTCGGTTGCCGCATCGCCGGCGAGGTCGACGGCTTCGACCCGCTCGATTTCGTCGCCAAAAAAGACCTGCGCAAGATGGGGCGCTTCATCTTTTTCGCGCTCGCCTCGAGCGAGTTTGCGATGACGATGTCGGGGCTGCGGACGTCGCCCGGGAACGCGGCCCGCGTGGGCGTTTACGTGGGCAGCGGCATCGGCGGCTTCGATGTGATCGAGCGCGAGCATTTGAAACTGATCGAGGGCGGCCCGCGCAGGATATCGCCTTTCTTCATCCCGGCGTCGATCGTCAACTTGGCGTCGGGCCACGTTTCGATCCGCTGGGGCGCGAAAGGCCCCAACTCGGCCACCGCGACCGCCTGCACCAGCGGCGCCCATGCGATCGGCGATTCCTTTCGTTTGATCCAACGCGGCGATGCCGACGCCATGATTTGCGGCGGCGCCGAAGCCGCGATTACGCCGATGAGCGTTGCCGGCTTCGGCAACATGAAGGCGCTGTCGACGCGCAACGACGATCCCGGGCGCGCCTGCCGCCCCTGGGACGCCGCCCGCGACGGCTTCGTCATCGGCGAAGGCGCCGGCATCCTGGTGATCGAGGAGTTGGAGTTCGCCCGCCGCCGCGGCGCGGAGATCGTTGCCGAGCTGGTCGGTTACGGCATGAGCGGCGACGCGTTTCATATCACTTCACCCGCCGAGGACGGCGACGGCGCGCAGCGCGTCATGCGCAGCGCCCTCGAGGACGCCGGCGCCGCACCGTCCGACATCCAGTACATCAACGCGCACGGCACCTCGACGCCCCTGGGCGACCGCATCGAGTCGCAGGCGGTGGAAGCGGTGTTCGGCGCGCACGCGCCGGCGGCAGCCATCAGCTCCACCAAGTCGATGACCGGGCATTTGCTGGGCGGCGCCGGCGGCCTCGAAGCCGGAATCTCCGTATTGGCGATCCGCGATCAGACCGCGCCGCCGACGATCAATCTCGAAACTCCCGGCGAAGGCTGCGCCCTGGACTACGTGCCGCGGCAAGCGCGCCGGATGGAAATCGAATACACGCTGACGAATTCGTTCGGCTTCGGCGGCACCAACGGCGCTCTGATCTTTCGGCGCTACAACGGATGCTGACGCGGCCCGGCGATTTTCACTTGGCGGGCGCGCTGCTTGTCTCGACAACCGCCGCGATGGGCCGCGCATGGTTTTATTCGCGGCGCAAGACGCTGCAAATACAGACCGAGCGGGAGGCAATCGAGCGGCTGCCGCGCAGCCAACGACGGGTCGCGCCAATCGGCCGGTTGGCGGCGGTTCCCCCTTGCGGCTCGTCCCGTCCTGGAAAAGACGCTGCCGGCCCGGACCGATTTCTGTTGCTAGAATCGTTAGTTGGCGCAGCCTTGCGGCGCGGCCTCTGAAGTCTCCGGCCATGAACGTCTTCGTATGCCTGAAACAAGTCGGATCGCGCGACTCGGTGCTGCGCGTAGCCGCCGACCGCAAGTGGATCGAGGACGAAGACCTCAACTTCGAAATGAACGAGCCTGACGCCTTCGCCCTGGAAGAAGGGCTGCGTCTCAAAGAGAAGCACGGCGGCGAGGTCGTGGCGGTCTCCGCCGGGCCGGCAAGAGCGGCCTCGACCATCCGCGAAGCTCTGGCCAAAGGCGCGGACCGCGGCATTCTCATCGAGGACGACCGCTTCGCCCAGGCCGACCCCCTTTGCATCGCCCGCGCGCTCGCCGCGGCCATCGGCCGGGAAGCGCACGATCTTGTGCTCACCGGCCTGCAATCCGACGATTTCGGCTTCGGCCAGACCGGCGTCATCCTGGCCGGGTTGCTGCGCCTGCCGCACGCCTCGATCATCATGGAGATCGAAGCCAAGGACGGCGGGCTGCGCGTCAAGCGCGAGCTCGAAGCGGGCTGGTTCCAACACGTTGCGCTGCCGCTGCCCGCGCTGCTCACGATCCAGAGCGGCATCAACAAGGTCCGTTACGCAACCTTGATGGGCATCAAGAGAGCCAGAAGGAAGCCGCTGGCGGTTTCCACGGCGGCCGAGCTCGGCGTCGACATGGCGGCAAGCCAATCCATCCGCCGCCTGTATCTTCCGCGCAAGACGAAGCAGACGCAATTCCTCTCCGGCAGCGGCAAAGAGGCGGCCGCCGCGTTGATCGAAAAGCTGAAGTTCGAAGCGAGGGTCCTATGAGCGTTCTGGTCGTCAGCGAACAGACGGGCGGCGTCTGGCACAACATGTCGTTGGAGACGGTCGCCGCCGGCGCGCAAGCCGCGGCCGCGCTCGACTGCCCGCTGCAAGTCGCCGTAATCGGGTGGCAAGTCGGCGCATTGGCCGCCGAGGCCGCGGCGAAAAGAGTGTCCGAGGTGGTCGTCATCGACGACCCGGCGCTGGCCGCTTATACGCCCGACGGCTTCGCCGCTGCCGTGCGCCAGGCCGTCGAGCAGTTGGACCCGACGCTGGTCCTGTTTCCGCACACCTACCAGGTCCGCGACTTCGCGCCCAAGCTGACCGCCGGCCTGGGCAAGGCGTTTCTGAGCGACGCGGTGGGCATTGCCGTCGACGACGGCAAGCTCGTTTTCGTGCGCCAGCTTTTTCAGGGCAAGCTCAACGCCGACGCGGCGCCGGCCGGCGATGCGCCGTATTTCGCATCGATCCAGTCCGGCGTATTCCGCGCCGACGCCCTGGCCGAGGCGGACGCCCCGGCGCCGATCCGCAACCTGGACGTCGTCATCGATCCGGCGCAAATCCGCACCAGCCCCGAAGCGCCGTTCCAGGAAGCGAAGGGCGCCGTCGATCTGACGGCCGCCGACGTCATCGTGTCGGTCGGCCGCGGCATCAAAGACCCGGAGAACATTCCGCTTGCCGCCGAGCTGGCCAAGGCGCTGGGGGGCGAGTTGGCCGCCTCGCGGCCGATCTGCGACAACGGCTGGCTGCCGCTCGAGCGCCAGATCGGCAGTTCCGGGCAGACTGTTTCGCCGAACCTCTATCTTGCGCTGGGCATCTCCGGGGCCATCCAGCACGTCGTCGGCATGAAAGGCGCAAAGACCATCGTCGCCATCAACAAAGACGAGGGCGCGCCGATCTTCGAAATCGCCGATTACGGCATTGCGGACGACCTTTTCGAGGTCGTGCCGGCGCTGATCGAAGAGTTGAAGAAAAATGCGCAGCGAATAGCGAGCAGCGGATAGCAAGACCGTCCGGCGGGGCTTTCGCCGCGATTCCCTAGTAAACTGGTAGGGATTTGTCATGGATGTCTCCGTCAAGGGCGAATACGCGCTGCGCGCAGTCTTCGATCTTGCCTGCCGCAACGATCCAGACCCGACCAAGATCGCCAAGATCGCCGAGCGCCAAAAGATCCCGCAGAAATTTCTCGAGTTGATCTTGTCCCAACTTAAGCAGAGCGGTTTCCTGGGCTCCAAGCGCGGCGCGGACGGCGGATATTTTCTGGCCCGCCCGCCCGAGCAAATTACCGTGGGCGCCGTGCTGCGCGTCATCGACGGCCCGGTGCAGCTTTCGCGCAAGCCGATCGAGAACGAGTCTCCCGATTCGCCGTTCCCCGAGTTGTGGAAGCGGACCGAGCGCGCGCTTTCGAGCGTCATCGACCGCACGACCTTCGCCGATCTGGTCGAGCGCTGGAAGCAGAAGCGCGCCCGGCGCGTCGTAAACTGGGAGATATAGAGCCTTGGCGCGCATTTTCGACGACAACTCCCTGGCGATCGGCAACACGCCGCTGGTGCGCCTCAACCGCGTCGTCGACGGCGCGAAGGCCGTCGTCCTGGGCAAGGTGGAGGGCCGCAATCCCGCCTATTCGGTC
The DNA here is from genome assembly GCA_965214655.1 of Bryobacterales bacterium. Classification (GTDB taxonomy): domain Bacteria; phylum Acidobacteriota; class Terriglobia; order Bryobacterales; family UBA6623; genus CATQHP01. Next base: position 906,081 of record OZ243965.1, read on the forward strand.
AAGTGCCGCATCGGCGCGTCGATGATCTGGGACGCCGAAAAAAGCGGCAGGCTGCGCCCCGGCATGGAGCTTGTCGAGGCGACCAGCGGCAACACGGGCATAGCGCTGGCTTTCGTCGCCGCCGCCCGCGGCTACCCGATCACCATCGTCATGCCCGCCAGCTACAGCCTCGAGCGCCGCCGCGTGCTCAAGATGCTGGGAGCGAAGATCGAGCTCACGCCCGGCGACGACGGCATGTACGGAGCCGTTGTGCGCGCCGAGCAGCTTGCCTCCGGCGCGCCCGACCGCTACCTGCACCTCGAGCAGTTCAAAAACCCCGCCAACCCGCGCATTCACGTCGAGACCACGGGCCCCGAAATCTGGAACGACACCGACGGCGATATCGCCGCCGTCGTTGCCGGAATCGGCACCGGGGGCACGATCAGCGGCGTCGCGCGCTACTTCAAGCTGCGCAGAAAAAAACAGATCGTCGCCGTGGGCGTCGAGCCCGAGCGCAGTCCGGTGATTGCGCAATTCCTGGCCGGCCGACCGATGCAGCCCGGCCAGACCGCGATCCAGGGCATCGGCGCGGGCTTCATACCGGACACGCTCGATCTGGAAATGGTCGACCGCATCGAAAGCTGCGGCGACGAGGAAGCGGTGGAATACGCCAGACGCCTGGCCCGGGAGGAGGGCCTGCTCAGCGGCATCTCCTGCGGCGCCGCCGCCGCCGCCGCCTGCCGTCTGGCCAACGAACCCGAATTCGCAGGCAAGACCATCGTCGCCATCCTGCCCGACGCCGGCGAACGATACCTGAGCAGCCAACTCTTCGACGGCGTGGATTGACCGTCTGCGCAGCTCTTGCCGCGGACTTGTCTGTTTAAACTGTTAACCTCCGCCCCCGGCCGGTCGTTTCAGTATTGGACTCCGGCAGAGGAGGCCGTCAAGGAGGTTCGAATGGAATTTGCGGAGAACATCATACCGTTCGCAGGACTGCTCTTTATATGGGCAATCGGCTTTATCGTTCTGCGGGTCAAACGGCAGCGCATGGACATCCAGCGCGATATCCAGATCGCTTTGCTGAACAAGTTTTCCTCGGGCGATGAGATGACTCGCTTCCTCGCCTCGGAGGGAGGGCGCGTGCTTGTCGACCATCTCACCGTTCATTCGAACGGCGATCCGCGCCGCTACGCCGCCGGCTTGGTAATCGGCGGATGCGTCATGGCGGCATTGTCGATCGGCTTTACGGGGCTGGCGTTCTTCGGCGGGGAGAAGAATTTCGTGATTCCCGCGGTGATTAACGGCGCGCTGGCGGCAGGCATTTTCGCCGGCCTGGTTTTCTCGCTCCATCTCTCGAAAAAACTTGGCTTGATCAGGGACCGCTGACGGTGGCCGCCGACCGATTGCCGCGCGGGGAAATCGAACGGCTCTATGAGACGGTCGGGCCGCGTCTGCTGCAATATCTGGAGCGGCGGACGGGCAATCCGGCGCTCGCCGCCGACCTGGTTCAAGATATTTTCGTGGGGCTGCTGCGATCGCCGATCGCGGCGGGCTCTCCACGGGAAGCGAAGAGTTGGCTTTACCGCGCCGCGCATTCGCGGCTGATCGATTCCGTGCGCCGCGAAAAGCGGTCGCGGCTACTGCTCCGGTTCGAGCGCGAGCCGGTTGCCGCGCCCGCCGCCGAGAGCGGCTTCGAGCGCGTGTTTCGTCTGCTGAAACCCCGCGACGGCGCCTTGCTGTGGCTGGCCTATGTCGAGGAGATGAGCCACGAGGAGATTGCCAAGGCGCTGGACGTGAAGCCCGGCAGCGTCAAGGTGCTCTTGTATCGATCGCGCCGGCGGCTTCGCGACGCCGTCGTAAAATCGGGCTTGACGCCGGAGTTTTCGTTATGAACGACGAGCAGGGCAGGCAATGGATGCAAACGCTGGCGCGCGGCGGCTCGCGGGCGGAACTTGCAGGGTTCGACCGCGTTCGGGCGCGCGCTCTGCTGGAGCAAGAGTTCGCCGCGAGCCGGCGGACGAGCGCATCGCTCGATTGGATCGACGCCGGCATGCAGACTGCGGCCGGATTGGCTCTTGCCGCGATTCTGGCCTGGTTGGGCGTCGGCTGACGGGAGAGTTGCCGCCGGGCGGCTGGTCACGGCTGCAACTCGAAACCCGCGTAAGCGAACGTGGAGGACTCGATGCGGGAGTGCAGCTTCAGGAAATCGCCGCGGAAGAGCCGCCCGATTCCGGCCGAGAGCGTGATGGCTGCGTTGAGCCGGTATGTCCCCGAGAAGTCGCATTCGTAGCCGATTTGGCGGCTGCGCGCACCGCCGGCCACGCGGGGAACGAGGGCTTTGCCGCCGAACGTGTAGTGGGCGTCATGGCGGTTCGCCAAGCGGTACGAATCGATTTGCAAGCGCAGCGACAGCTTGCCGCCCGGAGCGGCCTCGACGCCGCCGCCTAAATCCTCGAGATTGCGGTAGCCGATTACGTCAACCAGGCCGCGGTGGCGGTGATTCGCCGGGAAAAACTGGTCGTGGGTCCCGAATTTCCCGTCGGTCGGATCGGCGTCGCCCGAAGCGTACTGGTAGAGCGCGAAGAGGCGCGGCTTTGCCGCCGGCGCGTTGAAGCGCCGGCCGACCTCGACGAACGTGGACCACGCCGAGATGGGCGCCTGGGCCATCCGGCCGCGCTGGATCAAAGCCTCGATTTCGTAATCCGCCCCCGCCGGGGCCTTGCCGGCGATGCGCAGGCCCGGGGCCCACAGGTCGCTGTCGCCGCTGCGTCCCAGCTCGTCGCTTACGCGGCGCCTGGTGCGGTACAGCAGGTAAACGTCGACCTCGGCGTCCGGAACCGCGCGCTTCCAGGTGGAATAGACGCCGTGGAAGCCGTCGCCGTAGTCGGAGCGGTCGGGCAGATCGGGGGCATCGTTGACGACCGAGCCGGTAAAGCCGTCGATCCTGACCGTCTCGTTTTCAAAGCGCAAACGCAGCGCATCGAAGGCGCGCTGGGAGTTGCTCCAGTTCGCATGCGAAATGAGCCGCTGCGAACCGTAGATCAGAAGCTGGCGCCCGGCGATGACTCGAAACGGGTCTTTGTCGGGATCGCCGATCTCCACGTATGCCTCGCGCACGTCGAATGCGTCGCGGTAGCGTTCCGTGACTTGCTCGCGCTTGGCGGTCGGCATGCGCGCATCCATTCCTTGAACGAAGACGCGGAAGCGGCGGTGCGGGCGCAGACCGACGCCGAGGAAGTAGCGCGTCAGCAGGCCGTTGGCGACGTCGATGTCGAAGGCATTGCCGGACCGGCCCTCGTAGCGGAAGCGGGCTTCGGGGCGGATCTCCAGCCAGTCGGGAAGAGAGTTCCGAAAGTCGAAGCTGTCGGATTCGGCGGTCAGCCAGGGGGCGCCCGCAAAAAAAGCCAAGACAGCCCAACGCAGGGGCATGGATCGAGCAGACAAACTTCATTATTGCCAAACCGCTTGCCGGGAACGAGTCGCGCGCCCGGGCGGACTCCTGCCGGAGCGCGATTTTTTGCCGCAGCCCCGATGACGAAGGGCAAGGCGATCCCCGGCGGCCCCGGGCTCGCCGTCGAGCGCTTGCGCCGCGGGCCGCCGTTCTTGCCGCTTGGCCCTTGGGCGGTCCGCCCGGGCCGAGCAAGTCGAGCTCGAACGGCGCCCGCCGGGCGCTGCGGAGGCGGGAATAGGACGTTGTCGGTTCGGCGTTTTCGTAAAAAATGCAAAAAATCGCCTTTCGTTTCGCAAGATTGCGGACGCCGCGTCAGGGAGCTTTGCGGAAACGCCGAAAAAAATATATGGAATGCTCCGATGTCCATCGGCTAGAATCTAACTGTACGGGCAAAGATTTTCAATGCTTGTCGGCAACGGTGGGCAAGGAGGCGGAAGAGATGGAGCTACACACTGAGCGCACGGAAGGCGTACTGATCGTAAAGGCGTGGACACGGGTCGACGGGGCCAACGCACGGGAATTCGAGAAGGCTCTGAAGGCGGCGATCGGTGATGACGACCGCGCCGTCGTGATCGATTTCGAAGAGCTTGCCTATATCAGCAGCGCCGGCCTGCGGGCTATCCTGGTGATCGCCAAGCTGCTCCAGAACCGGGATGCGGCATTCGCGATTTGCTCGCTTGGGGACACGGTTCGGGCGGTTTTCGAGATCAGCGGCTTCGACAAGATCATTCCGATTCATTCCTCCTCGGCCGACGCGCTCGCCGCGGTGGGCGGATCGTCGTAGTCGTTGCCGCCCCCGCGCGGCGTTGCGGGCAAATCGACGATCATTTCGGTGAAGCTGCCGGGCTCGGACTCGGCGCGCATGGCTCCCCCATGTTTGCGCACGATGTCGTTCGACATCGAAAGGCCGAGCCCGGTGCCCCGATCCGTGGGCTTGGTCGTGAAGAAGGGGTTGAATATCTTGTCGATGGCTTCGGGCGGGATGCCGTTTCCGTTATCCCGGACACGGATTTCGACGCGGTCGCCGACGCGTCGGGTTTTCAGCAGGAGAACGGGTCGGTAAGGCGTCTCGGCGGCGCGGCGCTTGTCGTCGGTGGCGTGGCAGGCGTTGCTGACCATGTTCAGGACGACGCGGCCGATTTCCTGCGGGGCGACTTCGACCGCGCCGACCTGCGGGTCAAAATCTTCCTGAATGTCGAGGATGAAATTCGAATCGGTCGCCCGCGCGCTGTGGAAGGCGAGCAGGGCGTTATCCTTGACCAGGGTATTGATGTCGGTGTCCATGCGGCGCCCGGAGTCGCGGCCCATTCTGAGCATGTCCTGAACGATTCGATTGGCGCGCTCGCCGTGCCCGCGGATGCAGTCGAGGTTCTCGGCCAGGTCCGTACAGATCTCGTTCACTTCTTCTTGCTGGTCTTCGGTCAACCGCCGCTCTGTTTGTTGCCGCACGATCTCCTGCAATTCCTCCAGCAGCTCGCTCGAGACCTCGGAAAAGTTCTTCACGAAATTCAAGGGATTCTTGATTTCGTGGGCTACTCCGGCGGTGAGTTCGCCGAGCGCCGCCAATTTTTCGCGCATGACGATCTGATCCTGGGCGCGGCGCAGATCCGCGAGCACGGTCTCGAGTTCGGCGTTCTTGCCCCGCAACTCTTCGGCCAGCTTTTCGACGAGGTTCAGGCGCTGGGCCTCCAACGCCTGGCGGCGGAAGATTTCGAGGGCCGCGGCCATGTCGGCGACTTCGTCGCGTCCTCCGATTTCGACTTTCGCTTCCAGATCGCCCCCGGCCATGCGGCGCATCCAGGCCGAGAGCATCGCCAAGCGGCGCAGCAGCACGCGGCCGACGAACAACCAGGCGATCAGCGCCGCTCCGACGATGCCGGCCGCGTTCAGCGCGAGCAGGAGGCTGCGTCCGGTGCGGATCGTGTCGGCGGAAGCCTGCGTCGCCGCCGCTGCGCTTGTGCCGGCGGCGCTCACCAGGCTTTCGACTTCGGCGACGAGATCGATCGCCAGCTCTCGATTCCGCGTGAGCAGCCCGTACTGCTGATTCGCGATCTCGAGTTCTTCCCGGCGCAAATCGAAGCCCCCGCCCTCGCTGAGGCACAGATCGATCAAACGCGCGAAGCGCGGAGCGGTTTCTTTGGCCAGGGGGGTCTCGCCGAGAGCCGCGAGGCGCCGTTCGATCCTGCCCGCCGCCGCTTCGAACCGCTCCCGCAAAGGTTCGAGCAGGGGCATGTCCGAGAGGCTGAAGGCGCTGGCCACGAGTTGCGTGGCGATGGTGGCGTCCGCCTGCAATTCGTTCATATGCCGGTAGCGGTTGACCTCGTCCTGCCGAAAATGCCGCCTGCGGGGCGCGGGCTCTTCTCCGAGGCTGCGGTAACCGGTCATCGCATAGAAAAACTGGTTGTCGATGGCGGGGACGAGGATTCCTTCCAGCGCGCCTTGCAATTGCCCCAGTTCCCTGCGCAGGGCTGCGCTCTTCTCGGCCAGATTGAATCTCTCCTGAACGGAGTTTTCGATGGAATCGATATTCGACATCAATTCTCTGCTCTTGGCGCGAATGCGGTCGAATCGCCGTCCTTCTTCGCCGCTCTGCGGCAGAGTGTCCAGGCGTTCTTCGAAAGCCGTGCGCTCCGTGCCGATTTCCGCGGTGAACTGGGCAAGCTCCTGCGGCGTCGCGGCGGTCGTCAGGCGCGGGGCCGCGGCCACCAGAGCGTTGATCTGCCGGGCGATGCCGAACGCTGCCGCCATCTCCGGAACGCTGCTTTCGTTCACTTGGCTCTGGGCGTCGCCCACGCGGTTGAAAGAGATCCAGGCGACCAGACTTGCGCCCACGGTGAGCGCGACGGCCCCGCCGAGTCCAAGGTAGAGTTGCCCGGCGATACGCCGGTGCGCCTGCAGCAGACGTTTCAGTAGAGCGGTCACGGCGCCTGCGGGGCAGAGAGCGTGCGGATCGGCTTATAGCGTCCGTCCCCGCCGATCGTTGTGAGAAAAACGGCGTCCGACCCCTGGTTATCGTTTTCACCGTAACGCAGCTTGAATCCGTCGAGGTCGGTGGTCGCCGTGCGCAGCAGTCTTGCGAGGAACAGATCCCGATTCGGTTCCCGGCCGCTGCGTTCCAGGCCGATAATCGCCAGGCGTCCGGCCAAATAGCCCTCCAGGGAGACAAAACCGGGAGAGGACTTGGGATCGCGGGCGGCGAGGGCCCGGCGGTAGGCGGAGACGACAGGCAGAGAGGCCGTCGGGAAAGGCACCACCTGGGTCACGAAGATTCCGGCCCCGGCCGGCCCCAGCTCCTTGGCCAAGGCATAGCTGCCCACGAAGGAGATGGTCGCGAAGACGGGATTGAACTCCATGAACCTCGCCCAGGAGATCAGCGTCGCGACCGGTTTGTAGGCGCCGATCAGAATGACGGCCTCGGGATTCCCTGCGCGCAGGTCGAGCAGGGCCGTCTTGACGGCCGTCGTGTTGCGCACATACGACCCCATCGCCACCGCATGCATGGCCCGCTTCTCGAGTGCTTGGCGGACGCCGCGGGAACCCGCGCGGCCGAAGGAGTCGTCCTGATAGAGAATGGCGATGCGTTCGATGCCCAGGTCGCCTGTCAGGCGGGCGACGATTTCCTCGGTCTCCTGATCGTAGGAGGCGCGCAGGTTGATCACGTTCCACAACCTTGCGTCCCGCAGAAATGCCGCGCCGGTGAAGGGCGCGATGTAGGGCACGCCCGCGCGCTCGGCGAGCGGGGCGGCCGAGCGCGACGTCGGCGTGCCGACGGCGCCGATCAGGGCGAATACCCGTTCTTCGTCGATCAGCTTGCGCGTGTTGGCGATGGCCAGCTCCGGCTCGTAGGCGTCGTCGAGGGAGACCAGATCGAGTTTCCGCCCGTGGACGCCGCCGCGCTTGTTGACTTCCTGAAAAGCCGCCTCGATGCCGAGTCTGAGGTCATTGCCCAAACCCGCGGCTGGACCGCTGAACGCCGCGGACTGGCCGAAAAGGATGCGGTTCGGGGAAACTCCGGCTTCCTCCGCGCGAATGCCCGAGACCGCGCAGAGCGCGGCGAGAATCAAGACCGCAGGCAGGCCGAGCGCGCGCATCATCGCCCTGTCCGCTTGACCAGGGTCAAGTGGTTTTTGCCGTCGATCCGGCGGTAGTCCAGCGCGTCCATTACGCTGCGCGTCAGATATACGCCCAATCCCCCTACGCTTCTGTCTTCGAGCGATGCGTCTAGATCGGGCGCGGGGCTGTCCGTCAGCGGATTGAAGCTGCGGCCGTCGTCCGTGATCTCGATCGTCAGGCGGTCCGCTTCCTGCGCCAGCGACACCTCGATTGCATGCTTTCCACGCTCGTGCGCGTACTTGATGATGTTGATTACCACCTCTTCGAGAGCGAGGCGCACCTGAAAGAGGGATTCGGCGGACCAGCGCTCTGCGAGGCCGAACTTCTCGACGGCTTCGTCGACCTTGCGCAGGTCGTCCACCTGGGATTCGATTTGCAGAGTCAGTGTCTTGCCCACGCCTCCCCCTTGTAGCGGAGCGTCAAGCAGGTAATGTCGTCGAACTGGGGAGCGTCTTCCGCGAAATCGCTCACGGCCTGAAAAATAGCCGCATTCGCCTGGCGAATATCCGCGTGCGGCCCTGCCGCGAACACTTGGCGCAGACCCTCGACCCCGAACTCTTCGTTCCGGGGGTTCACGGCCTCCGTAACCCCGTCAGTGTAGAACGCAACGACGTCGCCGGGGGAGAGTCTCACCGTATTGCAGGCGTAGGCGAAGTCGGACATCACCCCTGCGGCGATTCCTCCGGTCTGCGGGAGCATTTCCGCTTCCCCGTCGGCATGGACGACGAGCGGGGCGTTGTGGCCGCCGTTGGCATACGCCAGCTCGCCGCTTGCGGGGTTGAAAATGGCGTAAAAAATCGTCACGAACATCATGGCGTCGTTGTCCGCGCTGAGCAGGTCGTTTACTTCCTGCAGCACTTTGCCCGGCTCGCGGCGGCCGATTGCGGCGCCTTTGAGCAGAGTGCGGCTGGACATCATGAAAAGAGCGGCCGGCACCCCCTTGTCCGAGACGTCGGCGATGGCCAGGCCGAGGCGGCCGTCCTCGAGGCGCAGCACGTCATAGAAGTCGCCCCCCACGGCGCGCGCGGGCTGCATGTCCGCGAACACCTCGTAGCCGGGGCCGCTGGGGAATTCGGTGGGCAGGATCGACTTCTGCATCCGCCGCGCGATGCCCAGTTCCTGCTCCAACTTGACGAGTTTGTCGCGCGACGCGAGGGCCTCGCGCCAGACGGCCAGATTTTGCAGCGTGCGCTCGATGGTGACGCGCAGATCGTCGAAGTCGATGGGTTTGGTAATGAAGTCGAACGCGCCGCGGTTCATTGCCGTGCGGATGTTCTTCATGTCCCCGTAGGCCGAGACGATCACGGCGCGGATGTTGGGGTCGACGCTGGGAATTTGCGCCAGCAGCGTGAGGCCGTCCATCTTGGGCATGTTGATATCCGAGAGCACCATGTCGATGTCGGGGCTTTGGGCCAGCAGTTCGAGCGCTTCGACGCCGTCGCGGGCGAAAACGAAGCTGTAGCGGCCGGCGCGGATATCCCGGCGCATGCGCTGCCGCACGAGGCGCTCAAGGTCGGGCTCGTCGTCGACGACCAGAATCTTGTTCAGTTGTTGAGGCGTTCCCATGCTTTACGTTTCTGCTTTGCGTTTCCAGGCCGAATCCCTTGGCCGATTCCCTTGGATTTTAGCTGAGGCTGTGCGGCGGATTTCCCGAGCAAAGCGCCGCCGGCCGGATCAGACCGCGGTAAGCCTGCGCGCGATCTCATCGACGGCGTCGTCCGCCCGCTTGCGAATCTCTTCGCGGGTTCGATCCTGGATCGGATGCGCAACGTACACCGCGTCGTAATCGGGCCGCCCCAGGCCGGCTGCCTGCGCCCGCGCGGCCGTGCGGAAGACGTCGGTCGCCACCGGAACCGCGGGGATGCCCATGGCTTCGAGCCGTGTCGAGTCGTGCAAACTGCACGTGGTGCAGGAGCCTCAATCGGCCAGCGCCTCGACCGCTGCGTGAACTTGCGCGTCGCGGATTTTCACCAGCACTTCTTCGGGCGCGGGCTTGGCGAAGGTGGGTTTGGCAATCCTCAGGATGCTCGCCGCCCCGTAGCGCTCGGTGAGCAGCGTCTCCAGACGATCGAAAAATACCGAGCCGCCGGGCTTGCTGATGTCGAGCAGCGCCAGTCTCTTGCCGCGCAGCGTGTCCAGACGCGGCGCCGGGCTCGCCTGCGGATAGACGCGCTCGTTCAGCGGATTTACCAGTACCGTGGGCATGACGTTCGTTCCTTCCTCATGCGTCGTCGATGGGGTAGCTGACCGCTTGGCTGCCGCGCCTGCCGGTCTGCCAGGAGCCGAGAACGGCGGAAAATTTTCCGGCGGGGCCGCCCGCGACGACCACCCGAATCGCTTCCGGCCCCTTGAATTTCCGGTAGCAGCGCACGCCGCGGATGACGCATTCTTCATAGTGCTGCGTCCTCTGCGAGCCCTCGCCGCCGTCGCCGTCGTATTCGGCGACCGGGACGCCGGTGTTTTCGTAAAGATAGTCGATGACGTCGTTTTTGGAGAAGCCGCTGCGCGCGAGCGTCGCCGCGTGCTCGGGGCCGATGACCGCCAGCGCTTCCGGCGCGCGGCAGACGCGGCGGCTCCAGAGATTGGCCAGGACGGGGCAGAATGCGCGCAGCAGCACGCCGGCGGAGCGGGCCGTATGCTCGCTGACGCCCCGCGGCGGCTCGCAGCAATAAAGCGTCACGGCGCTGCGCTGCGGATCGACCCCGAAGTCGGCGCACAGCGGCGCCCAGGGGCCGGCCTCTTCGTTCTCGGCGATGACGAAGCTGAACTTGCCCGGATTGCCGAGCGTCGACATGTCGATCTCGCCGGGGACCGCGCCGCCCAGGTTGCGCAGCATCAATTGCGCCGCGCGGCCCAGCGTCGAGTTCGCGCGGGCGACGTTGGAGAACACGTTGCTGCCCGAAGCGAAGCCGAGCTGCCCGCGCACGGGGCCGTTGACGACGATTAGCGGCGCGGCGAAATGGGTCGTCCCCTGGACGCCGTGGATATCGAGCCGCTCGTCGCACAGCGCCCGCGTCAGCGGAACGAGCACGCGCATCATCTCCGGCTTGCAACCGGCCATGACCGCGTTGGCGGCTATTTTTTCCACCGTCGCCGCGCCGAAGTTCGGCGGGATGCGGGCAACGATTTCCTCGGGCGGCAGGCCGGCCGCCGCAAGCATCCGCTCGACGCGCTCGACCGTCGGCGGCACGACCGGCAGCGGATCGGCGAAGCCGTGCGCATAACAGTATTCGTAGGGGTCTTCGGAATCGGCCAGCGCAACGCGGCCCGCGCGCCGCCCGCGCTGCGCATGGACGTCGAGAGGAGCGGGATCGTCCGCGTCCGACTCGGGCTCCCGGTGGCGCGAGAAGCAGCCGGGTTTGGCTTGCGGATTCCCGTCGTGGGGCGCCGCCGGCACCATGACGGGGACGCCCGCCAGCGCGCAAAGCTGCCGGCAGATCCGATTCAACTCGCCCTTGTCGAACGCCGTCGATCGGGCGGCGATGCGCCGCTTGCCGTCCACCAGAAACAGCGTCGGCGTCGCCAACGGATCGTAGGCGCGGCTGGCGGCCAGACCGCGGTCGATATGAATGGGAATCTCGATAGGCAGAGCTTGCGCCAACTCCTCGGTCCGGCAAGCGGAATCCTGCGAAATCGCCAGGACGGCGGCGCCCGCCCCGACCGCGGCTTGCAGCGCGTTGAGATAGGGCAAGGTCAGTTGGCAGGCCGGGCAATCGGTCTCGAAAAACACGAGCAGAGTCGGACGCGAGAACGCGATTCCGTCGATTGCGGGAGCTTCGGCGCCGATAGCGAGCATCGAATGGTTGCTCCGGGCGCGTTCCGCCGGCCCGGCAAGCGTGTCTCAACGATGGTACACTACAGGGGTCGGCCGACGTTTCCCCCATCGCCCGCGAATGAAGTTCGGCGTCGTCATTTTCCCCGGCTCGAACTGCGACCACGACGCGGTTTATGCCCTGTCGCGCAATCTTTCCCAGGAAGTCGTCGAGATCTGGCACCGCTCCGAAGATCTGTGCGGCGTCGACGCCGTTTTCCTGCCCGGCGGGTTTTCTTACGGCGATTACCTGCGCTGCGGCGCCATCGCCCGGTTCTCGCCGGTGATTCGCGCGGTAAGGCGTTTCGCGCGCTCGGGCGGGCCGGTCATGGGAGTCTGCAACGGGTTTCAGATCTTGCTGGAAGCGGGTCTGCTGCCCGGCGCTCTGATCCGCAACCGCAACCTGCGCTTCATTTGCAGGACGGTTCGGCTCAGCGTAAGCACGATCGACTCGCCGTTCACCAATCGATGCAGCAGGGAAAGCCCGCTGGCCGTGCCGATCGCCCACGGCGAAGGCTGCTATATTGCCGGCGGCGACGTTCTCGACCGACTCGAGGCCGAGGACCGCGTCGCCTTTCGTTACGACGGGGAGAACCCGAACGGCTCCGCGCGGAGCATCGCCGGCATTCTCAACGAAGGGCGCAACGTCCTGGGCATGATGCCTCATCCCGAGCGGGCCTGCGATCCGGCGATGGGTTCGACGGACGGCCTGACGGTCTTCCAGTCTCTTGCCGCCGCCGCGGTTCCCGCGTTTTAGTCGCAATGGCTGCACAAGTTTCCGCATCCGCCGCGCTCGAGCACGGGCTTACCGGCGAGGAGTACGGCCGCGTGATCGAGCGCTTGGGGCGCGAGCCGACGATCACCGAATTGGGCATCGTCGGCGTGATGTGGAGCGAGCATTGCTCCTACAAAAGCTCGCGGCGCCATCTCAGGAAACTGCCCACCCAGGGCGCGAGAATTCTGGTCGGCCCGGGAGAAAACGCCGGCATCGTCGATATCGGCGGCGGGTGGGCGGCGGCCTTCAAGATCGAGTCGCACAATCACCCGAGCTATATCGAGCCGTTCCAGGGGGCCGCTACCGGCGTCGGCGGAATTCTGCGCGACATTTTTACCATGGGCGCCAGGCCGGTGGCGGTGATGGACGCGCTGCGCTTCGGCCCGCTCGACGACCCGCGCAACGGAGTGCGCAACCGGCACATTCTCAAGGGCGTCGTCGGCGGCATTGCGCACTACGGCAACTGCTTCGGCGTGCCGACCGTGGGCGGGGAGTGCGTCTTCGCCGACGGCTACAGCGGCAACCCGCTGGTCAACGCCTTCGCGCTGGGCGTTTTCCCCAAGGACTCGATTTTCCTGGGCGCGGCGAAAGGCGTCGGCAATCCGGTGATCTACGTCGGCGCGAAAACCGGCCGGGACGGCATCCACGGCGCTTCGATGGCGTCGGCCGAGTTCGACGAAGACTCCGAGGCCAAGCGGCCCAATGTCCAGGTAGGCGACCCTTTCCTCGAAAAGCTCCTGCTCGAGGCTTGTCTCGAAGCGATGGCTACGGGGGCAGTCGTCGGCATTCAGGACATGGGCGCCGCTGGGCTGACCTGCTCGACTGCGGAAATGGGCGGCCGCGGCGGCGTCGGCATAGAAATCGACCTCGCCCGCGTTCCGCAGCGCGAAGAGGGCATGACTCCTTACGAGATCATGCTCTCGGAGTCCCAGGAACGCATGCTGCTCGTCGCCGAGCGCGGCCGCGAGCAGGAAGTCTTCGCTGTGTTCGAAAAGTGGGAGTTGGACGCGGTCGAGATCGGCTCCGTCACCTCCGACGGCAACCTCGTCGTCAAGAACCGCGGCCAAGTGGTCGCGCTGCTCGAAAACTCTTTTCTGACCGGCGGCGCGCCGCTGTACGACCGCCCGCACACGACCCCGCGGCGCGCTGCGCCGCTCGACGGGCCGCAGGTTCCCGAGCCGGCCGGCGGCGAGTTGCGCGGCGCCTTGCGCAAGCTGCTCAGTTCGCCCGACTTGTGCTCGAAGCGCTGGATTTGGGAGCAGTACGACTATCAGGTGCGCACGAACACGACCGCCGGCCCCGGCGGCGACGCGGCGGTGATCCGCATCAAGGAGGCCGGCGTTTCGCTGGCGATGGCGCTCGACGGCAACGCCCGCTACTGCGCCCTCGACCCCCGCTTGGGAACCCGGCTGCTGGTTGCCGAGTGCTGCCGCAACCTGGCCGTCGTCGGCGCGCACCCCATCGGCGCGACGAACAATCTGAACTTCGGCAATCCCGAGAAGCCGGAGATCATGGCCCAACTCGTCGAATCGATCGAAGGCATGGCCGAGGCCTGCGCCCATTTCGGAACGCCGATCACCGGCGGCAACGTCAGCCTCTACAACGAAACGCTTGGCGAGGGCATCGATCCCACTCCGGTGCTGGGCGTCGTCGGGATCGTCGAGGGCGTCGATGCGCCGGTGGGCGCGCGGTTTTTGCGTCCGGGCCGAAAGTTGATTCTGCTGGGCGGGCTGCTTCCCGGCGGAGACGGGCAAATCGAACGCCGCTTCGGCTCCAGCCAGTATGCCGAGACCGTGATCGGACGGACGTGGGGGCTGCCGCCGGCTTTGGATCTCGACTATGAGTCCGCCGTGCAGGCCGCCGTCCGCGAGGTTGTTCGCGCGGGTCTTGTCGAATCGGCGCACGATCTCAGCGACGGCGGGTTGGCCGTGGCTTTGGCCGAATGCTGCTTCGGGCCGGAGAAGGTGGGCGCGCGGCTGGCGGTCGCGACCGATCTGCCGGCGCATGTTGCGCTCTTTCACGAGGCGCCTTCGCGGGTGTTGGTCTCCGCGTCCGCCGAGGCGGCGCCCGACGTGCTGCGCATCGCGGGCCGTCATGGCGTCGAAGCGCCCATCGTCGGCGAAACGGCCGCCGCTGCGATCACTGTGGAGATCAACGGGTCCGCGGCGTTCCGCGCCCCGGTCGCCGAGTTGCACGCGGTGTGGGACACTGCTCTCGAACGCATGTTGGAGTCCCCATGAGCTTGCCGAGCGCCCCCATCGACGGCGGCGACCGCTTCCACGACGAATGCGGCGTCTTCGCCGTCTTCGGCCACCCCGAAGCGGCGAACCTTGCCTATTTGGGTCTCTATGCGCTGCAGCACCGCGGCCAGGAGAGCGCCGGGATCAGCTCCAGCGACGGCGTGAAAGTCTTCACCCACAAGGCGAACGGCCTGGTCAACGAGATTTTCCGCGAAGCGCAGCTCCAGGGGCTTCCCGGACACATGGCCATCGGCCACACCCGCTATTCGACCGCGGGCGACGGCGGGCGGCTGAATGCCCAGCCCTTCTACGTCGAGTGCAACAAGGGCGCCTTGGCGGTTGCCCACAACGGCAATCTGACCAACGGCCTCAGCCTGCGTCACGAGTTGGAGATATCGGGCTCGATCTTTCAGGCGACCAGCGACACCGAGGTAATCCCTCACCTGATGGCGCGCTCGCGGGAGCCGAACCTGCGGCATGCGCTGCGCGAATCGCTTCTGCGGCTGGAAGGCGCGTTTTCCCTGGCGCTGCTGGCCAAAGACCGCATCATCGTGGCCCGCGACCAGCGCGGCTTCCGCCCGCTGGCCTACGGACGCATGACCTACGCAAGCCGCAGCGTGCACGTCTTCGCCTCGGAAACCTGCGCGTTCGATCTGATCGGCGCCAAATACGTCGATCAGGTTCGACCGGGCGAAATGATTACGGTCAGCAGCGAAGGCATGCTGCGGCAACAGTTCGCGCCGCCGCTCAAGCAGTCGCAGTGCATTTTCGAGCACGTCTATTTCTCGCGTCCGGACTCGACGGTCTTCGGCCGTGCGGTGCAGGAGTCCCGCGAAGCCTTGGGACGCATCCTCGCCCACGAAAGTCCGGTCGAGGCGGACTGCGTGGCGCCCGTGCCGGATTCCGGCGTCGCGGCCGCGATCGGCTACGCGGCCGAGTCGGGCATCCCTTTCCGCCATTGCCTGATCCGCAACCACTACGTCGGGCGCACGTTTATCGAGCCGAAGCAGTCGATCCGCAATTTCGGCGTCAAGTTGAAGCTCAATCCGGTGCGGCACCTCGTGGCGGGCAAGCGCGTCATTCTGGTGGACGATTCGCTGGTCCGCGGCACCACGAGCCGCAAGATCGTCGGCATCATGCGCGACGCCGGGGCGGCGGAAGTTCATTTGCGGATTTCGTGCCCGCCTACGATCTCGCCTTGCTATTACGGAGTCGATACCCCCGACCGCGGCGAGCTCATCGCCAACAGGATGACCATCGAGGAGATTCGCCGCTACACCGGCGCGGATTCCCTGGCCTATCTTTCGATGGCGGGCTTGCGCGAATCGGTTGCGGACACGGAAGGCTCGTACTGCTACTCCTGTTACACGGGCCGCTACCCTACCGATCTCGTCGGCATCGAGCAGCTCGTGAACGAACGCCGCCCGCAAGGCGGCGCGGCGCCAGGAGAAATCGCAGCCGCGCGGGCCGGCAGGGTCGACTGACCGCCCGCGCGGCGGTCCTGCTGCCCGCAGCCGCGCCCTACGAGGAGAAAGAAAACCGCGCGACGGCCCAGAGGATTTTCGCTCCGGCGGCCAGGCTGCCCCACAGGGTCCCGCTGATTTTGCTGGCGCCCGCCCGGCGGCGGCGATGGGCGACGGGAACTTCGAGCACCCGCAGGCCGCGGCGCAGGGCTTTGATCTGCATCTCGATCGTCCAGCCGTAGTTGCGGTCGCGCATCTCCAGCTCGCGCAGCCGATCGACCCGGATGGCGCGGAACGGCCCGAGATCGCTGTAGCGGTGGCCGCAGATCATGCGTAAAAGCGAGACCGCGGCGAAGTTGCCGAGCCTCTGGTGGGCGCGCATGGCGCCCGGCTCGCTGCCGCCCATGACCCGCGAGCCCAGTACCAGATCGGCGCGGCCGGCGCGGACCGGGCGCAGCAGCCGCTCGGCGTCCGCGGGAGAGTCGCTGCCGTCGGCATCCATGAACACGACGACTTCGATGTCGCGCGGCAAGGCCTCGATCGCCCGCAGGCAGGCATTGCCGTAGCCCCGCGCCGGCTCGCTGACGACCAGCGCGCCGCGGGCCCGGGCCACCGCCGCCGTGCGGTCGCTCGAACCGTTGTCGGCAACGATCACGGCCGCGAACAGCCCGTCCGGCGTCTCGTCCAGCACCTGGCCGATCGCGCCTTCTTCGTTCAGCGCGGGGGTGATCAGCGCCGCTTTCATCACCGGCAAGGCCGCCCTTCCTGCATTTTTATCCTTGGGCATTCATTATCCTTGGGCGCCGCTATGCCTGCGGGGCCGATTCGCTCAGGTATTGCAGTTGGTGAAGGCGCGAATAGATTCCGTTTTTGGCGAGCAGCTCGCGGTGCGAGCCGATTTCCGCGGCGCGCCCCTTGTGCATCACCAGAATGCGGTCGGCGCGCCGGATTGTCGAGAGCCGATGGGCGATCACGAGCGACGTTCTGCCGGCGAGCAGCGTCTCCACCGTCCGGCGGATCTGGTGCTCGGTCTCCGAATCGACGCTGGACGTGGCTTCGTCCAGGATCAGAAACGGCCTGTCGTGGGCCAACGCGCGGGCGAAGCCGACGAGTTGCTTGCGTCCGGTCGAGAGCGAGGCCCCCCGCTCCAACATCGGTTCGTCGTAGCACGCGGGCAGCGCTTCGATGTATTGCGCCAAGTGAGCGTTCGCGGCTGCGCGGCGCACGGCGGCGGCATCGACCTCGGGCGAGTTCATGCCGATGTTGTCGGCGATCGAGCCGGCGAACAGATAGGGCTCTTGCAGGACGACGCTGAATTGCCTGCGCAGTTGTTGCACCGGCCACTCCCGAATGTCGCGCCCGCCGACGAGGATCGCCCCTTTCTGGATTTCGTAGAAGCGCAGCAACAGGCTCACGAGCGTCGTTTTGCCCGCGCCGGTGTGGCCGACGACCGCCAGCATGCGGTTCGCTTCCGCGGTGAAGCTGACGTCTTCGAGCACCCAGTTCTCGTTCTTGTAGGCGAACCACACGTTGCGGAACTCCACCTGCAAGCCGCTGAAGCCGACCAGCCCGCCCTGCGCGGTCTCGGCGGCGGAAGGCGCGGTGTCGAGCAACTGAAAGATGCGCTCGGCGCCGGCCATCGCCGCTTGCAGAATGTTGTATTTTTCCGCGAGATCCTGAATCGGACGGAATATCCGCGCGCCGTATTGCATGAAGGCCAGCACCACGCCGAGCGTCAAGCCGCCCTCGACCACCCATTTGCCGCCGAAGAAAATCAGCGCGGCAAGCCCCGCGACGCCGATGAGCTCGATCGTGGGATAGAAGAGCGCATGCGCGCGGATGGTCTTGTAGTTGGCTTGCCGGTGCTCTTCGTTGATGGCGGCGAACTCGTCGAGCGCCGCCTGCTCGTGATTGAACAGTTGGATTTCGGAGATGCCGGTAAACATTTCCTGCAGGAACGAGTTGATCTTGGCCACCGCGGCGCGCATGGCGCGGAAGCCGGCGCGCGCATGCTTTCTGAAGAGGAAACTCGCCAGCGCCGTCAGCGGGGCGATCGACAGGAACACCAGCGTCAGACCCGGACTGAGGTAGAGCATCACGCCGAAGGCGAACGCCAGCGTCAGGATATCTCCGGCTATGGCCACGACCCCGGACGTGAAAAGCTCGTTCAGCACGTCGACGTCGGTGGTTGTCCGCGTGACGATGCGGCCGATCGGCTGGCGGTCGAAATAGGGAACGCCGAGGCTCTGCAGCTTGGCGAAGATTTCGCGCCGCAGGTCGTGCATCACCCGCTGGCCGGTCAGATTCATGACCCAGATATGGAAGTAGCGCGCCGCGAACCCCGCGAGCAGGACCGCCAAATACAGAGCGGCGACGCAGAGCAGGCCCTGGACGGGGTCTTCCGGCAGCAGCGGGTCGAGTGGGGAGCGCTCTTCCGGCGCGGGTTTCAGGTAGCGGTCGACGGCGACCTTGGTGAGATACGGACCCGTTACGCCGAGCCAGGAATGAGCCACCAGCAGCGCAAGCGAGAGGCCGGCGAAGGTTTTGTACGGGCGCAGATAAGCCGTCAGCCGGCGCATCAGCTTGGCGTCGTAAACGCGGCCTAGCGGGGCTTCCGAGCGCGCGGACTCACCGCCGATCGTTCGCTGCGGGCTCAATTTTTCGCAAGCTCCTCTTCGATCAACTGGCGGTTGTGCAGCCGCTGGTAGACGCCGCCCAGCTCCAACAATTCCCGGTGCGAGCCGGTCTCGACGATGCGCCCTGCATCGAGGACGACGATGCGGTCGGCGTGACGGGCGGCGGAAACCCGATGGGACACCATCAGCGTCGTGCAGTTGCGCACCCTCGTTTGCAGGCGGGTCAGAATGCGATGCTCCGTTTCGGTATCGACGCTCGCCGTGGCGTCGTCCAGGATCAGGATTCGCGGGATCCGAATGAGCGCCCGCGCCATTGCCGTTCTTTGTTTCTGGCCGCCCGACAAGGTGATCCCGCGCTCGCCGACAAGCGTGTCCAGCCCTTCGGGAAAGTCTGCAACGTCGGTCTCGAAGTTCGCTGCGGCAACGGCTTCTTCGAGCTCCCATTGCCCGGCGTCGGCCGCGCCGAGCCGAATGTTGGCGCCGATCGACCGGCTGAACAGAAACGCTTCCTGCGGGACGTGGCCTACGGCGCGGCGGAGCGCGTCCAACGGTATGCTGCGCGCGTCGCGGCCGTCGATGAGAACCCGGCCTTTGTTGGGATCGAACAGACGCGGAATCAGATTCACCAGCGTCGACTTCCCGCTGCCGATCGGGCCGACGATCGCCAGACTGCGGCCCGCCGGCACGTAGAGGCTGATATCCCGCAGAGCCGGTTCCGCCGCGCCCGGAAACTGCACGGTCACGTTCTCCAGCGCGATGTCGCCGCGGATCGTCCGGATGGCGTAGTCCGTCGCCGGACCGTCGGCGATGGACGGGCGCTGCTTCATCAACTCGGTCAAGCGCTCCAGGGATGCGGCGCCGCGCTGCAGGATGTTGACCACGATGCCCAGCCCGACCATCGGCCAAGTGAGCACGGGCAGGAAAGCGATGAACATGATGAACGTCCCCGCGGTGATTTCGCCCTGAAGCGCCCGCCAACCGCCGAATCCCAGGACGGCGATATGGGTCAGACCGACCAGCACCTCGAGCAGCGGATAAAAAACCCGCCAAATGGCGATGAGTCCGAGATTTTCGTGCAGATAGTTGTCGTTCAGCTTGCCGAACCGCTCCTGCTCTTGCCGCCCCTGCCCGTATGCGCGCAGCATGCGGATGTTGGCCAAGTGTTCCTGCACGCCGGCGCTGATCGCCGCATACCGCTCTTGTATCTTCTGGAATTGCGCGTGGGTCCGCCGGCCGAAGTAGCCGGCCGAGAGCGACACCAGCGGCATGGGAGCGAAGATCAGCAGCGTCAGCACCCAATCCGTAGCCGCCATCACGATCATTACGACGAGGAACGTGACCGCGACCTCGGACGTGTACATGATTCCCGGACCGAGCAGCGAGCGCACCTGCGCCAAGTCGTTCGTCGCGCGGGCCATCAGGTCTCCGGTGCGGCGGCTGTCGTAAAAGCGTCTGGAAAGCGTCACCAGATGCGCGCTCAGGTCGTTGCGCAGGTCGTATTCGATATCGCGCGAGAGCGTGATCAGGATCCAGCGCATGTAGTATTGGCCGACCGCCTTGAGCCCCGCGGCGCCGACCATCGCCGCGGCGTACCAACCCAGTCCCGCGACCGTGAAATCGGCCGAGAGATAGTCGACCGCCCGCCCGATGATATAGGGCAACGCCGCCGCCATGCCGCTGCGCCAGCACAGCATGGCGAACCCGGCGGCGTACCGCCAACGGTAGCGCACCATGTAAGGAACCAAATTTGCGAGGGTTGACAGAAGGCGTACCTACAGGCGGTAAAGCATCGAATAGACGAGGACGCCGCTCACGGAAACGTACATCCAGATCGGCCAGGTCCATTTGGCTATGCGCCGGTGACGGTCGAACTGACCGCTCCAGGCGCGGTACAGGGTCAGCAGCGCCAAGGGGACGACGGCCGCGGCCAAGACGATGTGCGTGATCAGGACCGAGAAATAGACCGGCCGAATCCATCCCTGCCCCTCGAAGGCGACGGAGCCGACCCGGTAGTGATAGACGAGATAGCAGGCCAGAAAGACCGCCGAAGCGCCGAACGCTGCGGTCATGCACGCGCGATGGCGGCGTATGTCGCCCTTGCGGATGAAGTAGTAACCGGCGCCGAGCAGCGCGGCCGCGAGCGAATTCAAGCTCGCGTTCACGGTGGGCAGGTCGGTGACTTCCACGAGCGGAGAGCGGCGGATCAACTGAAATTTCGGGCGGACGGCCGCGAGGCTTGGCGCCAGGCGAAGGCCAGGGCGGCGATGCCGAAGCCGGCGGCGACCGTCCAGCAAACGGCCAGCGACGGAGCAGACTCGGAAACGCCGGAGCCCAGCAGACGCCGCAAGCCGGTCACGCCGTAAGTCAGGGGGTTGACGGTCATTGCCCAGCGAATCCATGCGGACGAGCCGTCAACGGGGAAGACCCCGCCCGACAGCAGCCACATCGGCATCAGGACGACGTTCATGATCGAGTGGAATCCCTGCACCGAGTCGAGCCGCCAGGCAAAATAAAACCCCAGCGCGGTGAGTCCGAACGCGGTCAGCACAACCATCGCGAACACGGCCGGAAGCGCGCTCGGGGAAAGCGGAACGCCGGCCAGGACGGCCGGCGGCAGCAAGAGCAGCCCCTGAAACGCGCCGATGGTCGTTGCTCCCAGAATCTTGCCGAGCGCCAGCGCCAGGCGCGGCGCGGGCGCGACAAGAACGGAAAGCAAAAACCCTTCGCGGCGGTCTTCGATGATCGAGATGTTGGCGAAAATCGAGGTGAAGAGCACCGCCAGCGTCACTGCGCCGGGAAAGAAAAACTGCGCGTAGGTTTCGTGGGACGTCCGCAGCGACGAGCCGAACCCCGAACCCAGCACGAACCAGAACAGCAGCGGCGCCGAAAGGCTGCCGATCACCCGGCTGCGCTGCCTGTAGAACCCTTGAATTTCCCGGCGCCACAGCGTGAAAGCGCTCATCCAGAGGCTCGGGCCCGCCTGGCGCCCGAGCGCGGCGGGCGCAACAGTGCTGATGCCTTGAGGCGGGGAGGCCATCGGATGCTTCGCAGCGGCCCCTTGGGGGCGGAATCTTCATTCTAGCCGAGTCGCGTGAGAAGCCCGCGCCGAACGAAACCGAGGCCTCTCGCTCTACAACTCGAGCAGGTAGCCCTTTTTGCCGACGTTGGCGGCCAGCGTCGGCCCCATGCGCGTCGTGCGCCCGGCGGCTTCATGGATGTGCCCGCAGAAAAAGTAGGCCGGCGGATGGGCGTCCAGGAAGGCGCGGACGGCGCTGCTGCCGAAGTGATTGCCGCCCGCCGATTCGTCCAATGCGCTGTCGAGCGGCGGCGCGTGGCAGACCAATACGAGCGGCTTCAGGTCCGCGAACTTGGCCAGCCGCCGCTCGATCTCTTCTTCGCCGTATTCGCCGGGCGTGTCGAACGGCGTCGGATTGGAGTAGCCGAGTCCGCCGAAATGCATGCCCTCGACCTCGAAGGCGGCATCGTGAAAGTTGCGAAACCCGAATTGCGCGCAGAATGCCGCAATCTGCTCGTCCGTCTCGTTGTTGCCCGGCATCGCCCACAGCTTCCCGCCCAGCGGCGCCAGGATTTTTCCGCAAGCGTCCAGCGGCGCGGGCCAGGTCACCAGATCACCCGCGGCGATGTAGATGTCGGCTTCGACCGCGACCGCCCGCTCCAGCGCTCGCAAGTCGCCGTGAACGTCGGAAAAAATCTGAACCCGCATGGCGCGCTCAACTCAAGCGGCGGGTGGCGGCCAGCCGCTCTTCGGCCTTGGCCAGAACCTGCGCCTCGGCCTCTTCCTTGCTCGCGGCTTGCGCGCGCGCGATCGTTGCGCCGGGAGAAACGTTATCGGCCTTGGCGCGGTAGGTCTTCCCCAGCTTGTACGAAACGACGTGAACCGGCCACCCGGCCAACTCCAGATTGCGCTCGGAGTAGTCTTCGGGTTTCATGCGCCGCGGGCCACGTCTGCGCCGACCAGGTTGCCCCACTCGGTCCAGGAACCGTCGTAGTTCGTCACGTTGTCGTAACCCAGCAGATACTTGAGCACGACCCAGGAATGGCTCGAACGCTCGCCGATGCGGCAGTAAGCCACGACCGGCTTGGTTCCCGTGATGCCGGCGCTCGCGTAAAGAGCTTTTAACTCGTCGTAGCTCTTGAAAGTGCCGTCCGGGTTGCAGGCCTTGCCCCAGGGAATGTTCGACGCTCCGGGAATGTGCCCGCCGCGCTGGCAGGTCTCGGGCAGCCCCGGAGGCGAAAGGATCTCGCCGCTGAACTCTGCCGGGCTGCGCACGTCGACCAGATCCACCGCGCTGTTGCTGACCGACTCGGCGACCTGCGGCAGAAAAGCCCGAATCGAAAAGTCGGGATCCGCGGCCTTGTAGTCCGCGGGCGCAACCGCCGGCGCCTCTGTCGTCAACTCGCGGCCTTCGGCCAGCCACTTCACGCGCCCGCCGTTCATCAGCCGAACGTCGGCGTGGCCGTAGATCTTGAGTTGCCACAGCGCCCAAGCCGCGAACCAGTTGTTGTTGTCGCCATAGAGCACGACGGTCGTATCGTTCGCGATGCCGCTCTGGGACATCAACTTTTCGAACGCGGCCCGCGGAATGATGTCCCGGCGAACGGTGTCGCAAAGCTGGCTGTTCCAGGCCCATCCGACGGCGCCGGCAATGTGCCCTTCGTCGTAAGAGCCCGTATCGACATCGACTTCGACGACGCGCACGGAGTCGTCCCCCGCGTGTTCGGCGACCCAATCCGTGCCGACCAAGATTTCAGGATGCGCATAGTCTCCCATTAGTCCTCCTCCCGGTTGCTTCCCGCCGGGCAGAGACCATTGTAAACCGAACGCCGGCGTCCGGCGATAACTCAGCGGCGGCCTGCGGCGAGCCGGTACATGCCGCCCGCGCATTCGGCGAGCGCTTCTTTGAGCAACGGATACGGCTTGCCATACCCGTCGAGCAAGCCGGAATGCTGGCGGTCCTGCTTGCGCGGGACAAGATTCGAGGCGTCGATCAAGCCGCAGTAATGCCAACCCACGAATTCCGGACGCGCGAACGCGCTGCGGAAGAACTCGACCGTCCAGTCTGCGCGCTGCTCGATACTGTCGGCAACAGGCCCGTAGGGCCGGGGCATGGTCGGGGTGATCATCGTGAACGCGGAATCGCCGTTGAGGAACGGCTTGTCGGCGAGCTTCGACCAGCGATCCAGTCCAGGCCTTTGCACTTCGTATCGAGCGTACATCTGGTAGAACACGATGTCCGTGAACCGGCTTGTGACCGGCAGCACGGTGTCCAGCGCATCGGTATTGGCATTGAGCTTGTCGCCGATGAAAAGGTGATTCGGGTCGTGCCTGCGAATGGCTTCCCGCGCGGTTCTGTAGTACCGGGCCACGACGCGCTGCAGGAACGCGACGTTATCGCGGGATTCGTTGGCGTTCGAGAGATCCGTTCGCGGCCTCCAGTCCGCGGCGGCGGCGAGCGCTGCGAACGAGTCGAACCGCGTGCCGTACGTCGCGTTGAAGTCGCGAATCTCTCCCCGATAGATATCCCGCATGGTTTCGACGTAGGCCGACTTTCCGGGAGCTTGCGGGCCCAGGTTGCGCAAGCGGCGCGGCCAGCCGATACGAGACTTCCTGCGAGCCCCGCCGATCACGTCGGGCCGCTCGCGGCAATCCTCCTCCGTCAGCAGCGGGCAGTCCGTCATGGCGTAGCCAAGCAGGAACGGATCGTCCCTCGCGGGGGCGGCGATCTCGCTCGCCAGCCGATCGCAGCGGCGTGCGAACTCGCCGGCAAAGACGTCGAGGAAGTTGTCGTCGGGAATATCGGTCTTCCAATGCGGGATATCCACGAAACGTATCGGCTGGAGATAGGGCATGGACGGCCGCGGGGCGTTCACGACCGCCAGCGAGTTGTGGACGCCCACGCTGTTGAAGCCGTACTCGCGGCACGTGCGCAGGAACCATGCTTTCAGAGCGGTTCGAAACCGGGGGCCTGGCAATTCGCCAACGTCCAGCAGCGCTTTCCAGGCATCCTTGTTGTATTCCTGGTAAAACAGGTCGGGATGCAAGTGGTTGACGCCAAAGCTGAGGAAAGCGTTCCCCTCTGGAGTCACCAGCCACCATCGTTCGTCCTTTTCCGCGCGGAAGAAACCGGTGGCTTCAAATTTCCTGCCGGTCCAGCCGCCGAAACGGTCGAACTCGTCGGTCGCGGCCCCGCCGGCCCTCGACCTGCGAGCGATGAATGGGTGGGTAACTGCGGCGGCCGTTGCCGCGCGGAACAGCTCGCGCCGGTTCATCCCGGCTTCCCCCTTTGGCGGCGGTCGTGTCGTTCGCCCCTCGATGCTTTCCGGCATTCCGTCCGCATTCTACACCGCTGCCTCCGGCGCCCACTGCAGGCGCCGGGATGCGACCCCGATCCCGAAACCCACGAAAGCAGCTTGAACGGACAGACCCGGCGGCGGCGGACCGCTGAAACATCTACTCTCCGGATGACCAGGCAACGCGGAACTCGGGATAAAGCGTCAGGCCGCCGCAGGCGAACAGCGTCTGGCCGGTGATGTACGAAGCTTCGTCGGAGGCCAGAAAAGCGAACGCCGCAGCGATTTCCTCGGCTTCTCCGGCCCGGCCCATCGGGATGTGACTCTCGACCTCGCTTCGGGCCGTCGGGTCGTCGATCCAGGCCATGTTGATCGGCGTCACGATCGCTCCCGGCCCCACCGCGTTGACGCGGATGCCGCGGTCGGCGTATTCCAGCGCCAGCGACTTGGTGAGGTTCTCCATGCCGCCCTTCGATATCGAGTAGGAAAGGTACTTCGGCTTGGGGATGATCTCGTGAACGCTGGAATTGTTGACGATCACGCCGCCGCCTTCGCGGGACAAAAAGTGCCGGATCGCCGCGCGCGAGCACAGGTAGCAGCCGCGCAGATTCACGCCGAGAATGCGATCGAAGTCTTCGGTCAGGCTTTCGTGACTGGCCGCGGGTTTCTGAATGCCGGCGTTGTTGATCAGCACGTCGAGGCGGCCCCAATCCGCCAAAATCTCGCCGAACATGTCGTTCACCGCCTGTTCCTGCGAGACATCGGCCTTGTGCAAGCTGCATTTCGCGTTGGCGTAGCCGCCGGCCTCGTGGGCGTCGCGCACGATCTCCGCCGTTTTCCCCGCCTCGACATCGTTGCGGCTGTAGTTGACCGCGATGTTGCCGCCCTCTTGCGCCAGCCGCGCCGCGATCGCTCTGCCGATGCCCGTGGAAGCGCCGGTGACGAGAATGTTTTTTCCGATAAAGCGTTGTTGCATCACGATTTTTCCCGATTGGCGGCAAGCGGCGGGCAGCGCCCCGGCCGCGTCATTCGATTGTACAACCCGCCGCGCCGGCGCCGTTTTACACTAGGAAGTTGTCTGTCGGGGGCAGCGGATGAAGATCCTCGTTTCCGCCGGGGAAGCGTCGGGAGACCGCTACGCCGCGGAACTCGTCGCCGCTTTGCGCCGGCGCCTGCCGCAAGCGGATTTTTTCGGCTGCGGCGGGCCGCTCCTGAGAAAGGAAGGGTTGCGCGCGGTCATCCGCGCCGAGGACTTGGCGGTGGTCGGACTTTTCGAGGTCGCGCGTCACATCCCCAGGATCTACCGCCGCTTCCGGCAGGTTCTCGCGGCGGTTCGCGCCGAGAATCCTCAACTCGCGATTCTGACCGACGCGCCCGATTTTCATCTTCGCCTGGCGAAGAAGCTGCACCGGCTCAAGATTCCGATTACGTATTACGTCGCTCCCCAGGCGTGGGCCTGGCGCAGGGGGCGGGTGAAAAAACTCAGGCGGCTGGTCGACCGCCTGCTGGTGATCTTCCCCTTCGAAGAGGAGTTCTTTTCCGCACGCCGCGTCAGAACCACGTTCGTCGGGCACCCCTTGGCCGGCCGCGCCGCCGTCTCGTCCGAGCGAGGAATATTTTTCCGCAAGCACGGCCTCGACCCGCAAAAGCGCTTGATCGCCATGCTTCCGGGCAGCCGCCGCGGCGAGTCGCTGCGGCATCTTCCGGCGCTGGAAAAGGCGGCGGCGATCCTCGCCGAGCGGGGCGGCGTCCAGTTCATTCTGCCCGCCTCGGCCACTGCGGGAAAGAAGTTTTTCGAGCAACGCTGGCGCGGCCCCCGAATCGTCATTGTCGAAGGAGAAACCCAGGACGCCGCGGGCCACGCCGACCTCGCCCTGGTCGCCAGCGGCACGGCGACCGTCGAAACCGCGCTGCTGGGAACGCCCATGGTGACCTTTTACCGGCTCTCGCGGCCCAGCTATTGGCTGGCCAAAATGCTCGTCGACGCGCCTTTCTACAGCATGGTCAACCTTCTCGCCGGACGGAAAATCGTCCCCGAGCTGATCCAAGGCGATTGCAACGGCGAGAAACTTGCCGCCGAGTCCATCCGTCTCCTTCAACAGGAGCGCGCGAGGCGCCGCATGGTCGACGAGTTGGCGGAGATCGGCGGCACGCTGCATGCCGGCGCCCCCGCGGCGGAACGCGCGGCGGAAGCGATATGCGAACAATATTCCTTGCAAACCGTCTGAAGGCACCCGGCATTGCCGCTTGGGCGCTTCTGCTTGCGGCGGCGCCGCTCTCCGCCCAAGACGTCCCGCTGATCGATGTCGAGGACTACGACATCACCGCCCGCGTCGATCTGCTGGCGCAGACGCTGGAAGCGGAGGCGCGCGTGCGCTTCACGCCCCGCGAGCCCACCAGCATGGCGGTCTTCGAGCTGCACAACGGGCTCAATGTCGATGCCGCGCAGACGGCCGACGGCGCAAGCCTCAACCCGCTCCGTTACCGCCAAGACTTCACGGTCCATCTCAACTTTCCGCAAAGGCTCCCCGCCGGCGAGACCCAGATCGTCGACTTCCGCTATGGGGGCCGCCTGAAGGGCTACGAGGAGTCCCCCGTCGAAGGCTACAGCTTGGCGCAGATCGATGCCGACCGCGCGTTTCTGCTATACGCCTCCCGCTGGTTTCCCGTCAACGGGTACGGCGCCGATCGATTTACGTCCAAGATCAAGATCATCACCGGCGACGGCATGAAAGTGATCGGCAGCGGCATCGGTATCCGCAGCGAGGGCATAGAAGGCGTCGAGCACACGTTCGAGTTCAGCTACCCCTCGTTTCCCGGCTCCATTGCAATCGTCCCGGATAACGGCGTCCGCAGCGAAGCCGACGGCGTGGCGACGACGGTTTACTTCGATTCCGCCGCGGAAGATCTCGCCCGGGAATACGGCCGGGCAACCGCAGAGATGGTCAGCTTCTACTCCGATGCCTTCGGCGCGCCCTATTCCAAATCCCTGGCGGTCATCGAGGTAGACGAGTACGCTCCCAGCGGATATTGGGCGCCCGGAATGATCTTCATGAGCCCCTACGGCATCCGCCAGGCCGTCAACCGCCGCCTGCTCGGCACGCTCGTCGCCAATCAGTGGTGGGGCGCGCTGGTCGGCCCCGGCAACCGCAACCACCTGTGGCTTGTCGACGGCTTGGCCTATTACTCCGCTCTGCTGGAAATCGAAGAAATGGAAGGCGAGGAAGCGTTCGAGAAAAACATCAGCGATGCGCGCATCGAATCGCTGACCTACACCGACGTGCCCATGATCCAGGCCGGCCGCCTGGCCGATTTCTCCCCCGAAATGAACGCCCTCACCGGAGCGCGCGGGGTGATGGTGCTGCACATGCTGCGCTGGACGATAGGGGACGATGCATTTTTCGCAACCCTGAAGAAGCTGCTCGCCGAGCGAACCTGGAAATCCATCACCACCGACGGCTTCCGCGAAATGGCGGAAAACGTCAGCGGCAAAGATCTCGATCCGTTTTTCCTGCAGTGGACCGAATCGACGGCGACGCCCGAGTTCGAGCAGGAGTACACGATCTACCGGCTGGGCGGCGGACAGGGCTTCCGCATCATCGGCAAGGTGCGCCAAGACATGGATACGTTCAGCATGCCGGTCGAGCTCAAGATCGAGACCGAGGGCGAGCCCGAATACCGGGTGATCGACGTGACCGGCACATCGTCGGACTACTCCCTGGAAACGTTCGGCAAGCCCAGTCAGGTGATCCTCGATCCGCGCAATCGAATCCTGCGCTTCGATGACGATATCCGCGTCCGCGTCGCCATCCGCAAAGGCGAGCAGATCGTCGAGTTGGGCTATTATCAGGACGCGCTGCTCGAATACCAGCGAGCGCTCGACATCAACCGTTACAGCTCGCTGGCGCATTATCGCATCGGCGAGGTTTTTTTCCTGCAGAACAACTACCAGTCGGCGGCGAACGAATTCCGCGAAGCGCTCAACGGCGACCGGGAACCCGCTTGGGCCGAGGTCTGGGCGCACATCCACCTGGGCAAAATCTTCGACATTACAGGCCAGCGGGAACGCGCGGTCAACGAATACCAACTCGCCATCCGCACCCGCGACGATACCCAGAACGCGCAAAACGAAGCGCGCAAGTACCTGGAAAGCCCTTACCGCCGGCCCAAACGGGAAGAAACCATCTACTGATCCGCGCATATCCGGGCGGAAGAAGCGGCCTGAGGTTATAATATCTGCGCAGGGCCGCACAGCAGCCCCGTCCGATACTGATCGAATCCCTTTCGCGAAGAGGAGGCGAAATGTTCCGACTGACTTTCCTGGCGCTGTCCGTTGTAGCGCTCATGATGTCCGCTTGCGAGGGAGGCGTCGAAGCCCCCCCCGAGCCCATGTCCTGGCCGGAAGTCGCCGGCTATGCGCAGATGGAAATCCCGGCCGACAACGCGATGACCGCGGCCAAAGTCGCGCTCGGCAAGCAGCTTTACTACGACAAGCGTCTCAGCGGCGACGGCGAACGGTCTTGCTACGGCTGCCATCTCCAGGAGAACGGCTTGACCGACGGGCGGCCCACCGCGCTCGGCGCGTTCGACAAGCAACTGACGCGCGCCGCTCCGACCATGTGGAACGTCGGCTACTACGAGTCGTTGTATTGGGACGGCCGTTCCGGCGCGCTTGAAAAACAGGTCCAAGGCGCTTGGAGCGGCGGCAACATGGGCGCCTCCGGCAACGATGGAGCGCCGTCGATGGACGACGTCTGCGCCACGCTGAATGAAATTCCCGGATACGCCGAGCAGTTCGAGGCGGTCTTCGGCGGGCCGGCAACGCCCGACCATGTCGCTTACGCGGTTGCGGCCTTCATGCGCACCATCGTCACCACGGAAGGGAACTCTCGTTTCGTCGCTTTCCGCAACGGCGCCGAGGACGCTCTGAACGAGCAGGAAAAGCGCGGCTGGACGATTTTTTCGGAAAAAGCGAAGTGCACCAACTGCCACGACGGACTGTTGCTTGCCGACATGCAGTTCCATAACGTCGGCATCGGCATGGACGCCGAGAACCCCGACGTCGGCCGCGCCAAGGTTTCGGGAGACGAGCAAGACACTGGGGCCTTCAAGACCCCGAGCCTCTACGACATCTCGAAATCCGCGCCGTATTTCCACGACGGCAGCGTGGCCACGCTGGAGGAAGCCGTCGATTTGATGACCAGCGGCGGCAAGGAGAACGAGTATCTCGACGTAGACAATTTGGCCGACGCCAAGAACGCCAACCTGAGCGACGACGAAAAAGCCGACCTGATCGCTTTCCTGAAGGCGCTCGACGTCGAGTATACGATCGAGGAGCCGATGCTTCCATAGCAACCCGCGGCGGGGACCGCCGGAGCAAGGACGCCGTGCGCCGACTGTTTTTCTGCGTCCTCTTGGCCGCGTTTTCGGCGTTTGGGCAAGATGCGCTGTTGATCGAGCGCGCGCTGCTGATCGACGGCAGCGGCGCGCCGCCCCGCCGAGACGCCGCGGTCCTGATCGTGGACGGGCGCATTGCGGCCGTCGGCGGCGCCGGTTCCATGCAGGTACCGGCCGGCGTGGAAATTATCGACGCTTCCGGCAAGACGGTCATCCCCGGGATCGTCAACTTGCGCGCGCACTTCGGCCCGCCGCCCACAGCGCCGCAAACGAGCGCTTGCTGCGTGCGGGAGGAAGCGCTGCGCCGGCTCGGCGTCTACGCCTCGTTCGGCGTGACCACCGTCGCCGTCTCGGGGCCCGTCCCGGATTTCCTCGCGGCGCTCGGCGGCGGCATCGACGCCGACGAAGTGCGCAGCGCCGCGAGAGTGTTGGCCGCGCGGCGCGGTTTCGCGGACGCGGCCCGCGGGACGGCCGATTTCGTGCATTTGCGGATAGACCCCCGATCCGGCGCGCGCGCCCTTCCATCCCGGGGTTATCGCGCGGCTATCCGCCGGGCGAAAGCGCAAGGAGCGGTCGTCAGCGTTCAGGTGCCGCGCCTGGAAGACGCCAAGCGCGCGGTCGAAGCGGGAGCGGACATGCTGACGCAAAGCGTCGTCGACCGCGCCGTCGACCGCGAATTCATCGATCTGCTCCTGAAAAACGAGGCGACTTACGCACCGGCGCTCACGGCCGAGCAGGCCGCGTTCGAATACGGCGACCGCGCGGAGTGGCTTTACGACAACTTCTTCAAGCGGTCGATTCCCAGCGGAATCACGCCGATTCTGAACAGCGAGGAGTTGATGCGCCAAGCCCTCGATCCCGACCGCTCGCGGCGCATTTTCTTTTTCGAGCAGGCGAAACGCAATCTCAAGATGCTTGCCGCGGCCGGCGCGCGCATTGCCCTGGCGACGGGCTCGGGCGCGGCTTGGCGTTTCGAAGGCTATTTCGAGCACCGTGAGGCGCGGCTGCTGCAAGAGGCCGGACTTTCGCCGCTCGAGATCGTGCGGGCGTTTTCGACGAACGCGGCCGAGGCCTTGGGCATCGCCGCCGACCGCGGCGCCGTTGCCGCCGGCAAACGCGCCGATTTCGTCGTGCTCAATGCGAACCCCGTCGAGGATATCCGCAACCTGCGCGAGATTCACGCCGTATTCATCGGCGGGCGCCTGGCGCGCCTGTAGCCGCGCCGGCGGCGGACCGTTGCAGGCCGCCGCGAGCCTTTCGATCCGCGACTCGAGGCTTGCTCCCCACCCTCCGCTAACTGTCGGCTTCCTTGAGGATCGACCACACGCGCCGCTCGCTGATCCCATATTTTTGCGCCAGCCGCGACGCCGTGCAGCCGTCGTCGAAGAGCTTGCGGATTTCGGCGTTGCGCCGGGCGCGCAGCACGGCGTCCATTTTGGCGATGTAAAGGCGCACGCCGCCGAAGCGCCGGATGAATCGCTCCGCAGCTTCGGCGCCCATGAGGGCGACCAACGGATGGTCGGCGCGGTATCTGCACGGCGGGTGCACGTGCGTGCCGCCGTAGCGCTCGACCAGCGCCAAGGTCGCCTGCCTGCCGACCAGATCGTGTATCGCACGCAACGTCGGCGGCAATCTGTGGGACGCAATCGAGGGTGGGCGCAGCGTGGATCGATCGGAAGAGGTTGCCGTCATTTCCGTTTCCTTCTGCGGCGCGCGTCGTAGGTGAGCGCGGCGACGATCTTGCGCAATTGTTCGGGCGTTGCCCAAGCCAGCGGCGCACGGTGAGGGTGGCCGGTCATGCGCTGCAAGATCGCCTCGGCGTAGGCTTCGGAGCGGTCGGGGCCGAGCAAGGCGCGGATCTTGGCGATGAGGCGGCGTTTGTCGGGGTGCGGCGCGGGGCGGCCGGCGCGGCCCGCGAGATGGTCCAGCACCTTGCGTCGCCCGGCTTCGTCGAGGTCGGCGGCGGAGGAGGCGCCGGCCACGGATTGCAGCATGGCGCGGTAGGCGTCTTCGCGCAGGCCGCGCGCCCGGGCGCGGGCGTGGATGGCGGCCAACTCGCGCCGCCGGAGATCGGCTGCGGCGCGGTCGCGCGCGGCGCCGGGGCGGGCAGCGCTGTCCGCAGGCGGCAAGACGGTCATGACTGCTCCTTTTCTTCGCCGTCGAGATCGGCCAGCATGGCGTCGACCAGCTTGTCGAGATCGCCTCCGGCCGCGGCGATGACGATCTCGTCGTCGACCGCGACGACCGCGACGCCGATGGCGGCCAGGATCTTGGAGTCGAGACGCTTGAGCGCTGCACGGTCGAGATTTTCCCGCACGCGCACCAAGTCGGTCTCACGGTCGGGATACAGCTTGCGGATGCGGGCGATGGCGCGCGCCTCGTCGCACTCGATGCGGCCGGGCCGTTTGCGGTAACCGACCTTGACGCCTTCGAAGGCGCGGGTGCGCGGCCCCGCGAACAATTGCGGATTGGCCTTGACCGCTGCCTGCAGCTCGCATCGCGCGGCCGAGACCTCGGCCGCACGGGAACGCAAAGCGCGCAGCCGGGAGCGCAGCGCCTGGCGCTGCAGCGCGCGGATCTGCTCAGTCGTCTGGGCCAGCCGTTCGCGCGCGGCAAGGTAGGCGCGGCAGAGCCCGGCTATGTCGGCGATGGTCATGACGGACCTCCCGCCAAGTCTTTTTGCGCCGCCCGCAGGTGACGGGCGGAAATGGGTTTCGGCCCGTCGCCGGCTGCTTCGTCGGACGTGGAGGCGGAGAAGAGCGCGGCCAGGCACAGCGCTTTGGTCAAGCCGCGCAGCGCTCCCGCGCGGGAAGCGATGCTCAGCGCGGCGGCGCGGATATCGGCGTCGCCGTTGAGTTTCCAGGCGGCGAGGATGGCGTCCACGTCGGCCTGCGGCGTGCGCCCGAGCCGCACGCGGCGGCCGATGCGGCTGCGAATCTGGGCTGCGTCGGGCGCCGCTGTGCGGGCATCGACGGCGGTCGAGCCGAGCAGGGCGACGCCGATGCCCGCGGCGTCGTGCAGGCCGCGCAGACCTTCGAGCGCCTGGTTGTCGAGATGCTGAGCCTCGTCGACAATGAGCAGACCGCGGGATTCGGCCAGGCGTTCGAGCAGCGCCGACTCGGTGCGCGCCGCGTCACGGACTCCTCCGGGGCGGACGCCGACGGCGGCGGCTACTCGGTTGAGGCACGGCCCCAAAGCGCGGGCGGCCGGAGTGGCCGTGGTCAGCCACGTCTCCGGACGGGTTGCGGAGTACTGTCTCGCGGCCATGGTTTTGCCGCGGCCGGCGCCGCCGCAGACGAGCGCCATATCGCCGGCCATCTGCGCATAGGCCAGCGCGGCCGCGATGCGCCGCGCCGTCGGCGTCTCGATGTAGCCGGGCGCGGCCGGCAGCCGCTCGCGCAGATCCTCGGGCGAAGCGGTCACGGCGCGCCTCCGCCGCTCCGGCGGCCGGCAAGGCCGGATGAGGGAAACATCGACGCGCAGGCTTCCCAGCCCGCGCGGACGCCCTCCTCGCGTCCTGCCTCGCGCGCGCGGTCGGCCCGCGTTCCGAGGCCCCAGACGTAGCCGGCCAACAAGCCGGCTATCAGCCATCTCCATCGCATCGTTTCCTCCTTGCTTGTTCATGGGCTTGCTTGTTCATGGGCCGCCTCCGGCCTCGCCCGCGGCCATAGCCAAAATCAAATCGTCCGCCGCGCACGCCCAGTCCTTTTCTTCCGCCGGCGCCGCGGTCTGCGCCGGCCGGCGGCGGAAATCCACCTCGACCACGCCCGGAGGCAAGTCCGCAGCGTCGCTTTCGGCAGGCGCTGCGGGCAGCAAAGCCGCCGCCTCCAGCGC
This sequence comes from Bryobacterales bacterium, assembly GCA_965214655.1. Taxonomy (GTDB): domain Bacteria; phylum Acidobacteriota; class Terriglobia; order Bryobacterales; family UBA6623; genus CATQHP01. Next base: position 940,092 of record OZ243965.1, read on the forward strand.
GTTCAGACGCTGCTCGGCGTAGGCGGCCTCCTTGACGGCGCGCGCTTTCCGCCGCCGGGCGCGGGCATGCTCCCGTCCGGCGGCGCTATCGCCGAAGCCCGCAGCCTCGATGCACTCGGCGGCGCACAGATAGCGCCCATCGAGCGTATAAACATGGACGGCGTCATGCAGGCGGTCCGGGTCGTAGCGCGCCGCGACCTTGCGCCCGGCCTGCTGCAGCAGCGCATCGGCGCTGTAGCGGTTGCGCGCGCCAGGCCCGGCCGAGCCGGCGGCCGGAGAGATTGTTCCGTCGCGGCTTACCCGCACGTTTTCCGCGGCCAGCAGGCACATGCGCATCTGCTCGGGGTCGGGCCTGCGCGCTTCGTCCGCGCGGTACGCCGCCTGCCAAGCTTGCTCGAAGCTGAGCTTGCCCGCGCAAATTTCCGTGCGCCGGCCGGGCCGCGCATTCCAGGCGTGGATGCCTTCGTCGCGGGCGCGCCGAAAAGTCTCTTCCGGCGCGGCGCGCGCGCCGTAATTCGCCGGCTTGCCCGTTGGGGAGGCGCCGGCGTAGGCTCCGGCCAGCAGCGGATGCCGGTCGACCGCTTCGCCCAAGCCGCCAATGCCGAAAGCGCGCTCGACCGGCTTGGCTTGACCCCAACCGCGGCCGCCCTGCACGCTGGTCCAATGCACCTCGACGCCCAGCGCGGGGAGCAGGCCCAGAGGATCGTCCTCGTGCGGCCGCCCGCGGTAGCGCGTCACCGCGCCGCCCGTCATCCATTTGTTCGCCGCCGCGCGGGTATTGTCGATCGTCGCGTGTTCGGGGATGCCGGCGCGGCCGATCAGGTCGCCGAAAGCCAGCCGGATCAAGCCGCCATGCTCGGTTTCGCCCGTCCGCCAAGCCAGAATGCGGCGGCTGTAGACGTCCTGCCAGACCCAGGTAACGGGCCGATAGACGCGGCCGCCGGCGCCGCGGACGAAAACGTTGTGGCGGTAGCCGTCTCCGCAGACCCATTCGCCCGGCCGCAGGCCGCGCACGCTGCGCCGCTGCGCCGGATAGAGGCGCAGCAGGGCGTGCTCGCCCTCGCGCAGCAGCACGCGCTCTTTGACCGGCAGATCGGCGATGCGCCGCCGCAGCGTCGTCGCCGACGGCACGGTCCAGCCGCGCTCGCGGGCGGCCGCGCGCAGGCGGTCGTAACAGGCGGCGAGGGACGGCTGCTCGGGCCGCAGGTAGTCGGCGCGGATGTAGTCCCAGACCTGCGGATCGATTGCGGTTTTGGCGCGGCCGCGGTAGTTCGGCAGCAGCGCCGGCAGCCAGTCGCAGCGGTCGTAGCGGCGCACGGCATAGTGCCAGCGGCGCAGCGTCTGCCAACTCGTCCTCCCGTCTTCCGCCGCTGCGGCGCGAAATGCCTGGAGCAGCGGTCGTCCGGCATCCGCCAGCGCCGCCGCCCGCCGCAACAGCGCGCAGCGGCGCTGTGCTTCGGTTTTGGCTTTTGCCGTCCGGCGCGCATAGTCGCTCCACAGGGCTTTGCTGTCGTAAGCCGGAGGAGACGCCGGGCGCCGGCTGCGGTCCGTCACGCCGCCTCCTCCGCAGCCGGCTGCGGGCGGGGAATGTCGGCAGGCCAGTCCAGATCCTCCGGCCAGTGCGCGGCAAGGTAACGGACGGCGCGTTCGCAGCGGCGCGTCGTGATAGCGCCGCCGCGCTCCAGCCGGGCAATCGTTTCGCCGCTGCCCGTGGCCAGCCGAGAAACCGTCGAAAGGCTGAGCTGCTTGCGCCGGGCGAAAGTCTTGCAGAGGGCGGCCAGACGGTTTTCCGTGCTGTCCATAACACGAACATGCTACGCACAGCACAGAAATCTGTCAAGGCCTTGGGCTACGCTCCAGCAGGGGACAAAGGGCGAATAGCGGTCGGTAACGGGCGAAAAAGCCGTGGAGTACTGAAGCTCTTCAGGGCGCGACCCGCGCAAACGGGCCTGTTTCGCCCTATAATCGTGTCAGCGATGACACAGCAGGGAATCGAGCGTTTGCGGCAATATGTGCGGCGGCGCGTGGCGGAAGAGGGGTTGCGGCCGTTTGCCGCGCGGACGGCGATCCCGGTGGGCAGGGTGCGGGGCCTGCTGGCCGGGCGCGCGGCCTTGAGCTCGACGATCGAAGCGGCGGTTGCCGCTCTCGATCTGGAGCTTTACATCGGCCCGCGGCGGCCTGCGGCGCCGGCCGAGAGCGGGCAGATCGACAAGACTGCCGCGCCGGCCGGAAAGGAAGAGGCATTGCTGCACGAGATCCTGTCGCGTCTGCCGCCGCAGTCTGCGCAACCCGCGCCTGCAGGCGGTCTCGAGGACGCTGCGGCGCTGTCTCGCCCGGGAGAGATTGCCGTCCCGGGCGGCGGCTCGGAGGAGAAGGCCGAGTTTGCGGGGACGCGGCTGGTCGCGGTGCGGGAATTGGCGGCGGCCGCGGGCGGCGGCGCGCTGGACCTGGACGAGACGATTACGGGGTACGCGGGGTTCCGGCGGACCTGGCTGGACCGCCACGCGCTCGACCCGGCTCATTGCAGCGTAATCAAGGTGATGGGCGACTCGATGGAGCCGACGCTGCCGCAGCATTGCTCCATCCTGGTGGACCACCGGCGGCGGTGCCGCCGCGGCGGACATATCTACGTGATCCGCGCCGAAGACGGCCTGATCGTCAAGCGGGCGGGCAAGGATGCCGCCGGCGGCTGGCTGATGGTCAGCGACAATCCCGCGTGGCCGCCCGCGCCGTGGCCCGCGGACGCCGCGGTCGTCGGCGAGGTGAAGTGGATGGCTAGGACGTTGTAGGGCTCCGGCCGCCGACTGAAGGGTTTCGGGCTTGGCGGCGGGGCCGCCGCCTGTCAACCTGAGCATCGGCCCGCGGCCGCCGTCCGCCATGAACGAACTGCTCGACGCCATCTGTTCCGACCTCTCCGCGCTGCTGCCCGACTTGGCCGTCTGCGCACCGCGCGGCGGACGTTTCGACGCCGCCGAATTGCGCCGCGCCGCGGTGCGCACGCCGGCGGTTTACGCGGTCTGCCTGGGCGCGCCGCGGGCGCTCGTCGCCGCCTCGGACATGCAGGTCTACGCCGATTTGGAGTTGGCGCTCTACATCGTGACGACCGACGCGCCGGGGCTGCCGCGCGGCAAGGCCGCGCGCAATCTGGCGGAGGCCTTGCTGGCGCGCATCCCCCGAGCGCGCTGGGGCTTGAGCGGCATCGGCGCAGCAGAGCAACTTCGCGCCGAAAACCTCTACTCGACCGATCTCGACGAGCAGGGCGCGGCGCTCTGGTCGGTGAGATGGACGCAGCGCCTGCGCCTAGGCGCGGTCGTCGAAGGCGAATGCCCGCCGCTGCCGTCCGAGTTGTACGCGGCTCCGGCCGGCGAGCCGGCGGCCTTCGAGGAGTTGACCTGAAAACGGCCGCCGGTTCCGAATCGCGAGTCGAAGAGACCGCTGCCCCGAGCGCCGAGAGAGGCGCGGCGCGACCGGCAGGAACACGACGCGGCGCTCCGCCTACTGAAGCGTTTCAGCCTTGAGCGTTCCCCCGCTGTCTGGCAAAACGGAGGAAAGCGGTCGGCAAGACCGCTCTTCACGATTCCCCAAGGAGGTCGCCATGACCAATTACGAAGATTTACCGCGCAACCCCGAGACCGGCGCGGTCGAGGCCGAGCGGGTGGAGTTCCCCATCCGCTACAGTCTGTTGTCGCCCATCGATTCCATGTCCGGGCCGCTCGGCGCGGTCGAGTTGCGCGAGCCGACGGTGCTCGATCTGGAGGCGGTCTACCGCGAGAAGACCGAGATGGGGCGCGCCATCGCGCTGCTGTCCAATCTGTTGGAGCTGAGCCCGGGCGAAGTGCGCCGCTTCGGCGCGCGGGACTACGCGCGGCTGAGCGAAACGGTGGCGGCTTTTTTCTGATGCGGCCCGCTTCCGCCAGGACTGCGCAGGCGGACTGGCGGGCCGTGATCGCCGACCTCGCCGCCGTCAATCATTGGGCGTTGGCGGATCTCAAACGCCTGCCGTTGTCCGAGTTGCGCGCCTACCACGCGCTGGCCGTCGAGCGCGCCAAGGCGTTGTTCGCCGAAGCTTCCGCTCCGCGTCAGCGGCCTTTCTACTGAAGCGCTTCAGTCTTGGCGGCAGCGCCGCCCCGGCCGAAACTGTTTCCATGAAGCCGCCTGAGCGCGCCGCGATCTTGTTATCCGCTGCGCGCCCCGGCGAACTTCAGTCTTCGCTCATTTTGTAGAGGAAGAATTTGATCCACACCCAAGCTAAATCCAAGAGAAATAGCACCATCGCGCTGAAGCAATATGCATTGACTGCGCCGACGAATTTATCGAACAGAGAGGTCTCGGGATGCAGCGCAATAAAAGGCAAGTAGGCGTACCGTATCAACCACCACGGAGCACCGCTGTACACCATCCACGCCGCAGGAAAGATCGCCAAAAGGAGGCAGCGGAGCCAAGCACGGCGATACGCGCGAGCCAGTTCTTCTTTTTCGATCTCTTTTTCTTCTTCGGGCGTCATGACAGGAGCATAACATGGCCGAGTCGAAAGTAGACCTCGAGTTGGAGGCGCAGCGGCGGCTCTCCCGGGCCATGGACGCGGCCGTGCGCAGGTTGGAGGAACCGGGCGCGGCCGCCGGCAACGCCGCCCGGACCTACGCGGGGTTCGACCGCCTCGCGGCCGCCCTCGCCGCGTCAGCGGCCTTTTTACTGAAGCGCTTCAGTCTTGGCGGCAGCGCCGCCCCGGCCGAAACTGTTTCCATGAAGCCGCCTGAGCGCGCCGCGGTCTTGTTATCCGCTGCGCGCCCCGGCGAACTTCAGTCTTCGCTCATTAAGATCAGGAGCGCTCTGATCCCCCACCAGACTAAATCCAAAAGAAATAGCATCATCGCGCTGAAGCAATACGCATTGACTGCGCCGACGAATTTATCGAACAGAGAGGTCTCGGGATGCAGCGCAATAAAAGGCAAGAAGGAGTGCCGTATCAACCACCACGGAGCACCGCTGTACACCATCCACGCTGCGGGAAAGATCGCCAAAAAGAAGTACCACTTATAGGCATGGCGAACAGCGCGTTCGGCGGCGCGATCCAGTTCTTCTTCGCTCTCTTCTTCTTCGGGCGTCATGACAGGAGCATAACATGGCCGAGTCGAAAGTAGACCTCGAGTTGGAGGCGCAGCGGCGGCTCTCCCGGGCCATGGACGCGGCCGTGCGCAGGTTGGAGGAACCGGGCGCGGCCGCCGGCAACGCCGCCCGGACCTACGCGGGATTCGACCGCCTCGCGGCCGCCCTAAACGCCCGCATCGGCAGCCCCAAGCCGACCGCCGCCCTCATCGAGCGCCCGCGCGAGGACGAGCAACCGCCGGGCGACTTGCAGCCGCCGAGCATGAGCGGCGCGCAAGCCGAACGCACCGCCGAAGCGCCTCGCGGTTTCGCTCCGCGCTTTCCGCCGGCCCCTCTCCCCCGGTCGCTGCAGCGGCCTCGGCCCTCCGGCGCTATCGACGCGGCCGTGCGCAGGTTGGAGGAACCGGGCGCGGCCGCCGGCAACGCCGCCCAGACCTACGCGGAGTTCGACCGTCTCGCGGCCGCCCTCAACGCCAACAGCGCAGCGGTCTTGCTCGCCAGGATTCCCTTCCCACTCCCCGCCGCCGGCCTCGGCCTCCTCACCGGCTCGGCCGCCCGCGAGCGGCGCTCGCCGCCGGTCTTGCCGCCCCCGATTCCCTACTCCTTCACTCCCGACAGTCTCGGCCTCCTCGCCGCGCGGCTCTCCCAGGCCGGCCGGCAATTCGAAGCGGTCGGCTTGCAGATGCCGCAGGCGCTGGAGACGATGGGGTTGGCGCTGACGCGAGCCGTCCGCTCGTTGTTCGAGCGGATCGATCCTGCTCCGCACTTCCCGCTCTCCGTCGATCTGCGTCCGCTTGGGCAACCGCAAACGCTCGCTCTGCGCGCTGCGGCCCTGCAGGAGCGGCTCGACGGACGCCTGCTCCCGGCTCTCGACCGGCTCACGCTCAAGCTCGAGGAGTTGAGCGGCAGTCTCGACCGGCTCGCGGCGCCTTTCCCGGGGACGGCCGCCCCCGCCGAAGAAGGCTTCCGGGACCGCTACGACCGCACGATGGCTATGATCAGCGCGGCCGGTACGATCGTGACGCTGGGAAGCCGGTCCTCCCAACTCGGAAAACGTCTTCGGCAATTCGCGCGTCGAAAACCCGGGAGAAACCTGTCCGGCGGCCGGGGCAGGCCGATTCCGGCAGACGACGGAAAGCCCTTCAGACCTCCGGGAGGCCCGGCGAAGGACATCCAACTCTACGGAGCGCACGGCAGGCCCGTCGCGCGGGCGAGCGGCCGCGGCCCGTCGGGAGGCAGTCGAAGCCCGATCCGCCGCCTGCGAGGGGCGTTCGCCCGCAGCAGCCTGTTGTCCGCCCGCATCGATGCCGCCATCGGCAACCTCGGCGGCAAGATTCTGCAGGCCGCCAAGGGGCCGTTGGCCGCAGGCAAGGGCGCCTTGACCGCGCTGAAGGGGGTCGGCCGCGGCATCCCCGCCCTCAACGCGGCGCTCGGCGCGGCGAGCGTCGCCTCCACCCTGGCCGATGACGAGTTGACCGCCGCAGAAAAAACACGAGAAGTCTCGGGCGCGGCCGGCGGCTTGCTCGCCTCCGGCCTCGGCGCGACCAAGGGGGCCATGCTCGGCGCGGCGCTCGGCTCCGTCGTGCCCGGCCTGGGCACGGCCGTCGGCGGGGCTGTCGGCGGCCTGCTCGGCGGCGCCGCCGGATACTTCGGCGGACGCGCCGCCGGCCGCGGTCTGGCCGCCCTGCTCGTCTCCGACGAGGACGAAGGGGCGTCCGAGAAAAAGCCGGCCCCGCCGCAGCCGGCGAGCCGGGGACGCTCGGCCGCAAAGTGTCCGCCGCCCTGCAGTTTCCCGCAGTGGCCGTCCCCTTTGCGCTGACCCATCCGCCCGGCCTGCCCGCAGTCCGTTTCCCCGCCGCCGGCCGGCTCGACCCCGGCAACGCGCAGGACGCAGTCGCCCAAACCGCGGCGGGCGGCGGTCTTGCGCCCCGCTCTCCATTCTCCACGAACCAATGGCCGCCCCGGCAGCCCGCGCTCGCCGCGGGTCGCAACAGAGGCTCCATCCGCATCGACCGCATCGACCGGGGCTTTCACCTGCACGGCAATCTGATCGTCCACCAGCAGCCCGGCGAAGACCCCCGCGAGCTCGCCGACCGCATCATCGATGAAATCGAGCGCCGCCAAGAGATAGACCAGCGGGACGCGCTATATGACATCGACTGAAACGTTTCGGGCTTGGCGGCGCGGCCGCCGCCTGCCAATGCAGGAAGCAGCGGCCGGCGGCCGGGTCTGGCCATCGCTGTTCGCCGGCCACCGACCTATGCCGGCCGAATGCACGATGGCGCCGGGCGATTACCGCTTCTCGGCGGGCGCGGCGGCCTGGGGCAGACCGACGCCGTGCGCGCCGAAGCGGGCCGCGGCAAGCCGCTGAGGCCGAGCGGCTTATGGCCGCCGCTCGGCCGGCGCGCGCATGGCGCCGGTCCAGTGCAGGTAGCGCGCGAGCCGGCGGCGTTCGCTCCACAGGAAACGCCGGAAATCCTCGGCCGCGAGGTCCTCCGTTTTCCGGCCGGAATAGGTTTCGATCCGCCAACGCAGGTACGGGCTGCGCCAAGGCCGCAAGCGATAGCCGCGTCCGGCCTGCCAAACGAATCGGAATATCTCGAAAAGCTCGCGCGGCGAAACTGCAAAACCGGACATCAATTGACGTAATAGCCGGGGCGGTGGCGCACGTTGTAGCGCTTGGCCTTGCCCTTGAGCTCGATTTTGATGCGCCGATAGCCCGCCGGTTTTCCCTGCGGCCGGCTGTACTCGAGGATGTATTGATTGCGGATGTCGGCCGCGATGCGCCTGACCAGAGAGTCTACTTCATCGACGCTCTGCGGGAAATAGGCCGGCCCGCCGGTCGCGCGCGTAATCGTGCGCAGATGCCGTTCCGCGCGCTTGGCGGCGCGCCGTTCCTCTTCGGTGAGCAGTCCGATGGCGTAGATCGTGGCGTCCGATTCCTGGATCTGGCGCACCAGCGTCTCGAGGTCGGCGTTGCTGGCGTTGTCCTCGCCGTCGGAAACGATCAGCAGGGCCCGCTTGTTGATGCCGGCGTTGCCCTTCTCGACGAGATGGTCGAGCGACATGCCGGCCGCGTCGTAGAGCGCGGTTCCGCCCCGCGAGTCGATGCGCTGCAGCGCATCCTGCAAGCGCAGCACGTCGCTCGTGAAATCCTGGTCGAGATAGGCGTCGTCGTCGAAGTTGACGATGAAAACCTCGTCGTCGGGGTTCGACGCCTTCACGAATTCGAGGGCCGCGGTATTCACTTGGCGGCGCCTGGCGCGCATGCTGCCGGAATTGTCGATGAGGATGCCGATCGAGACCGGAACGTCTTCCTGGGCGAAGTAGGTCAAGGGCTGGACGACGGCGTCTTCGCTGACCCGAAAGGCGTCTTGGGTCAGGTCGGTGATGAAGCGGTCTTCGCGGTCGACCACCGTGACGTGGAGGAGGATTTTCTCGGTTTCGACGCAAAAGGTAACGCCCGGCTCGCAGCCGCCGGAGACGGCGGAGGCGTTGCCGGGCGCGTCGCCGCCGGCCGGTTTCCCCGCCGCCTGGGCCCAGGCAACGGCGCCGGCCAACAGGCACAGGGCCGCAAGTCGAATCGTGCGCAAGCGCCGCGGCATCGCAGGAACCATTATCGCGCTTCTGTCCGAATTGTGCGCTTGGGCCGCGGCTGCTAGCGCGCCGGCGCGTAGTAGCCTTGCCGGTGGTAGGGGCGCAACACGGGCATGCCGCGAATTTTCTTGACCTCGACTTTCACCCGGCGCCATTTGCCGTCTTTCGCGCTATTGGTTGGGACGTAGCCCAGAACGTACTGGTTTCTGAGCTCGATGCCGATCTTCTCGGCGATGTCGGGCAGTTCATTGACGTTTTGCACGGCGAACTGCCGGCCGCCGGTCGATTCGGCGATCTCGGTCAACAGTCCCGGCCCCGAGGCTTCTTCCGGCGTTCGGCCGCGGCTGGCGAAGGGCTCATAGATGCCGATGGCATAGATTTGCACGTCGGACTCGCGCACCAGCCGCTTGATCTCGCGCGGCGTGTAGCGGCTCGAATTATCGCCGCCGTCGGAGATGACCAACAGCGCTTTTTGGGAGTTCCTGGCTTGCTTCATCTGGTTCAGAGCCAGGTAGATCGCATCGAGCAGGGCCGTCCGCCCCTTCGATTGCACAAAGGTCAGGCGGTTCTGGATTTCTTCGAGGCTTTTGGTGAATCCGGTCACCATTTCGGGGCGGCTGTTGAACTGCACCAGGAAGAATTCGTCCTGGGGATTGGCGGTCTTGAAGAATTGAGCGACGGCTTCGCGCGCCTTGCTCATCTTGTAGCCCATGCTGCCGGAGGCGTCGAACACGACGGCAAGCGAGAGCGCGGCGTCCTCGGCGCCGAACTGTACGATTTCCTGCGCTTTCTTGTCCTCCAGAACCTTGAAGTGTTCCTTGTCGAGGCCGGTCACCATGCGGCCCATGGGGTCGGTCACGATGACGTTGACCAGAGCCAGCTCCACGTCGACCTTGATGATGCCGCGGCGGCTGATGTCCGCGGGCGAGGGCGTTTCCGCCGGACGGGTCTTCAAGTCCACCTCGGGGTCGGCCGCAAACGCGGGCGGCGCAACCGAGAGAAGCGCAAGAAAAACACAGAGAAAACCGGCGAGGGCGGGCTGTGCCGCGGCCGGCGTCCCGGCTAATCGATGTCGACGAGCTTGCACCGGTCCCCCTCTTCGGCCTGCGAGCAGGCGGGACTGCAGAATTCCTTTGCCGAATTCAGCGTGCTCTCAGCATAGCACCGGCGATGGTCAATTGTCGGCAATACGGAACGCCATCAGCTTGGCCATATAGCTCGACGGGTTGTATTTGTTGCCTCCTCCGACGGCGACCGCTACGTACTGCGCGCCGTCGACGGCGTAAGTCATCGGCGTGGCGTGCGCGCTGGCGGGCAGAACGTACTCCCAAAGCTGCTCTCCCGTGTCCTTGTCGAAGGCGCGGAAGCGGCGGTCGTTGGTGGCGGCGATAAAGACCAGGCCGCCTTTGGTGACGATCGGGCCGCCGAGGTTCGACGCGCCGGTTTTGGGCGCGCCCCGTTTCGTCAGCTCGTCGTATTCGCCGAGCACGACCCGCCAGCGGAACGCGCCCGTATTGAGATCGATTGCGCTGAGATGCCCCCAGGGCGGCTGCTGGCAAGGGTAAAGGTTGGAGTCCCACAACCGTCCCCATTGCGTGCCCCTGTTGCGCCAGGGCACTTCGGCTTCCTCGCCGCGGAAGACTTTTTGCGAAAGCGAAGCCACGTCCATCGAGTTGATGTAGAACGTGTCGGTTTCGGGGTCGAACGCGCCGCCGCCCCAATTGGAGCCGCCGTTCGTGCCCGGAAACATCACCCGCAATTTTTTGCCGATAGGGCGGAACAACGGCCCTTCGATCATGGCGTCCCGCAGCGCTTCCAGGCATTCGGCCCGCGATTCCGGCGTGACCGTCGTAATCTCGTCGCGGGTCATCGATTGCCGGGCGAAGGGCGGCGGCTTGACCGGGTGCGGTTGGGTCGGGTGGTAGTATTCGCCGGGAATATCGCCCGCCGGGACGGGCCTTTCTTCGATCTCGAACAGCGGCTCGCCGGTTGCGCGGTCGAAAAGAAACAGGAAGCCGGTTTTGGTCGCCTGGGCGACGGCTTTGACGGGTCTTCCGCCGCGCTCGACTTCCACCAGAGACGGCTGGGAGGGCAAATCCCAATCCCACAGGTTGTGATGGATCGTTTGGAAGTGCCAGCGGCGGCTGCCCGTGCGGCAATCCAGCGCGACCAGGCTGTCGCCGAACAGGTTTTCGCCGGGGCGGTCTCCGCCGAAATAGTCGTAAGAGGGCGAGGACAGCGGAATGTAAACCAGCCCCAGGTCTTCGTCGACGCTGGACATCGACCACATATTCGCGCCGCCGCGGTTTTTCCAGGAATCGCCCCGCCAAGTGTCATTGCCGAACTCGCCGGGACGCGGCACGGTATGGAAGCGCCAGCGCATCTCTCCCGTGCGGGCGTCGTACCCGCGAATGTCGCCGCTGGGGCCTTGGGGCAGGCCGTCGCCGACCCAGCCGCCGACAACCAGAGCGCCCCTGCAAACGGAAATCGGGGAGGTGAACCCGTAACGGCCGTCCGCCTCGCCGAGCACGTCGGGAGCGGTATCGAGCATGCCGTTTGCGCCGAAGTCCGGGTCGAGCTTGCCGCTCTTGCGGTCGATGGAAAAGATGCGGCCGTTCTGATCGCCCAGCACGAGGCGCTCGACCGGCTCCTCCTTCCAGTATTCGACGCCGCGGCTGGTGAAGAGGTTGTAACGGCGGTTGCGGTCGAATTGCGAGTCGAATTCCCAGAGCAATTCGCCGTTGCGGGCATCGAGCGCCAGCAAGCGGTGGAACGGCGTCGAGACGTAAAGCGCGCCGTCGATCATCAGCGGCGTGGCCTCGAAGGCCGAACGGGTGGGGTAGCGGCTCTTGCCGTCGGAAAAGTCGCCCGTGTCGTACTCCCAGGCGAGCTCGAGCCGGACGACGTTGCCGCGGTCAATTTGGCTGAGCGGCGAGTAACGGGCGCCGCCCTTGTCGTTCCCGTAGTGGAGCCATTGCTGGGCTTGCAGCGCGCCCAGGAAAACGAACGCGATCGATAAAAACCGCACGGAAAAGGAAATTGTATACGATAGCGATCCGGGCGGCATTCGGCCGCGGCGGAAGCGCTACGGCGGGCTCGCGCGGGCGTTCTGATACGATCAAGCGATTGATGTCGATGGGAAAGGAGTCCGCGGCGCCCGCCGGCGCAGGCGTTGTCGACCGCCGGCAGGCCATTCGGGCCTACCGCGCCAACCGGGCCCGGACGCGGCAGCTCTTCGCGATGCTCGCGCCGGACGCCTACTATGAGCGCCCGATCCCGCTCAGGCATCCCGTGGTGTTCTACGACGGCCATATTCCCGCGTTCGCCGTCAATGTCTTGCTGAAGAAGGGGTTGGGGCAGGCGGGGATCGACAGCGAGCTCGAGGCGCTGTTCGCGCGCGGAATCGATCCGGCCGATCGGGCGGCCGCCGCGGCGTCGGACGTAGGGGCGTGGCCCTCGCGCGAGACCGTCCGCCGCTATGTGGAGCGGGCGGACGAGGCCGTTCTGGAGGCGCTCGCTTGCAGCGGCATCGCCAATGGACGGAACGCCGTGCTGCGCCGCGGCCAAGGGGTTTTCACGATCCTCGAGCACGAGACGATGCACCAGGAGACGCTGCTCTACATGTGGCGCCTGCTCGCCCCGGAGCGGAAAAGGCGCCCTCGGAGATACGCGCCGGCCGGCGTGACGGCGCCGGCTCCGGCGGCGCAGGAGCAGGTCGCGATTCCCGCGGGACAGGCCACGCTCGGCGCCGGCGTCGAGAACATCCCGTTCGGTTGGGACAACGAGTTCCCGGCCCATGTCGTCGATGTTCCGGCGTTTGCGATCGACGCGCACAACGTAACGAATGCCGAGTTCCTCGAATTTCTCGAAGCCGGAGGCTATGCGAACGCCGTTTGGTGGACGCCCGGGGCATGGCGCCGCAAGAACGAGGCAAGCCGCCGGCGCCCGTTGTTCTGGGAGCGTCTGGGCGGCCGCTGGTTCTGGCGCGGGATGTTCGAGCGCGTGCCGCTGCCGCCCGCGTGGCCGGTCTACGCGACGCACGACGAAGCGGCCGCCTTTGCGCGCTGGAAGGGGATGCGGCTGCCGACCGAGCCCGAGTATCACCGCGCGGCTTTCGGCGCGCCGGACGGGACCGAGCGGGCGTATCCCTGGGGCGATGCGGAGCCCGACGAGACGCGGGGAAACTTCGACTTCCGCCTCTGGGATCCGGCGCCCGTAGGGTCGTATCCCGGCGGCGCAAGCGCGTGGGGCGTGCATGACCTCATGGGCAACGGCTGGGAGTGGACATCCACGCCGTTCGACGGCTTTCCAGGGTTCAAGGCCATGGCTTCGTATCCCGAATACTCCGCGGATTTCTTCGACGGCGAGCATTACGTTGTCAAGGGAGCGTCTCCGGCGACCGCGCGCTCTCTCTTGCGCCGCAGCTTGCGCAACTGGTTCCGGCCGCACTATCCGTACGTTTACGCGGCGTTCCGCTGCGTCAGGGATGCACGGTAACGCGCTCCTGCCGTTGTTGTCCGAGCGGGCCGTCGACGGCTTGCTCCGCGAGGCCGTCCGGGGACTCGCGGCCCGGCCGAAGCGGCTGTCCGCGAAATACCTCTACGACGCGCTGGGGTCGCAGCTTTTCGAGGCGATCTGCGAGCTTCCCTGGTATCCGATCACGCGCGCCGAACGCGCCCTGCTGACCCGCAAGCGCGACGCCATCCTCGCCCGGCTCGATACGCCGGCGACGCTGATCGAGCTCGGCGGCGGAAATGGGGAGAAGCTGGCCGTGCTGGCCGCAGGACTGGCTGCGCAGCGCCGGGCGGCCACGGTGCATCTCATCGATATTTCCGAGACGGCCATCGAGCGCGCCCGCCGCGCCGCGGCGCGCTATCCGTCGGTGGTCGTGCGCGGACATCGGGGCGCCTACGCCGACGGGCTGCGCGCCGCCGCCGCCGAACTGCAGCCGGGGCGGTCGGCGATGGCGCTGTTTCTCGGCTCCAACATCGGCAATCTCGATGCAGAAGAAGCGAACCGCTTTCTCCTTGAGGTTCGAGCCGCATTGCGCCCGGGCGATTCGCTGCTGTTGGGAACCGATCTCGTCAAGCCGGAGCGCGATCTGCTGCTCGCCTACGACGACCCGCTCGGGGTGACCGCGGCGTTCAACCGCAATCTGCTGGTGCGCCTGAACCGCGAGCTCGGCGCAGACTTCGCCGTCGAGCGGTTCGCCCACCGCGTCGTCTGGAACGCCGACGAATCGCGGGTCGAGTCGTACCTGGTCAGTCAAGCCGAGCAGACGGTGCGCCTGGCCGCGGCCGGCGGTTGCGGCATCCGCTTCGCTGAGGGCGAGGCGATCTGGACCGAGAGCTCGTACAAGTATCGACCGGCCGGCGTAGCGGCCATGGGACAGGCCGCCGGTTTCGCGCTCAACGCGCAGTGGATCGAGCCGGGCGCGGCGTTCGCCCTGACGCTCTTCGATGCGGTCTGACCGCCCCGGCCGGCGGCCCTCTCCCGCGAACCGCACGGCCGCCCGGAAGCCCGTGGTAGCATGATCGGGGGCCGATCGCGGCAATGACGAGACGGAAACTCGGCATGGTTTTTTGCTGCGCCGCCGCGGCGTTCGTCATTGCCGGCTGTGCGCAGGCGCCCCCCGCGCGTCTCGAAATCTTTCCGGCGCACTCGCATCTGCGGGTGGGCGAACAGATTCGCTACTCGGTCTTCCAGCGCCGCGGTGGGACGCTGCGCCAAGTCGAAGATTACCGGCTCGCGCCCGAGGACCCGGCGGTGGTCCGCGTGGTCGACACTTGGCGGCTGGAAGCAGTAGCGCCCGGGCAAACCGAGGTGCGCGTACGCAGCGGCGCCGGCGAACGAACGCTGTCGATCGCTGTCGCGCCGGACGCGAGGCCACCGATGCCCGCCGCGCATCACTCGCAGGTCGACCGTATCGACGGCGAAGAGTTGCTCTTCGTCGGCCACGCCAATCTGGACGGATTCGACCACACCGCGGCGGCCAAACCCGGAATCGACCGCCTCGTGCGCGAGTTCAAGGCGCGCGGGCATCCGGTCGTCTATTTCGTCAGTCAGGAGTATCCGTACTGGTACGCCGACGATCGCCGGCCCGATCTGGCGGTCGTGAGCGAGGGTCAGGAACATGAGATCGTGGTCGACGCCGAGCGGATCGTGTTCAGCGGGGGCGACTTCATGACCTGTACGCTGCGGAACGCCCAGATGACGCTGCACGGCATGATCCGAGCCGGGGAGCGCGACCGCATCCATTTCGTGTTTCCGGCCGATGCGATCTGGACCATTGACAGGTTCACGCCGGGCCGCTTTCGTCAGTATCCGGCTCCCATGGAGCCCCTCAGCCGCCTCGTTGCAGAGCGGTCATCCGACGAGGAGCGCTACGAACAGTTGGCGGTTCCTTTTCTCGATCTGCTCTTCGCCGAGTTCCCGGCGCTCGGCTATCCGGCCGTTGCGCCGGAGCCGCCCCTCGATGAGCTCGTCGAGGGCTGGACCGTGGAGGCGGCGATCGACAACGCCTTCGTGCGGATCTATCGATCGGGCGACCCCGACAGGATCGTGCGCTTCGACTTCCTGTCCGGCCCGGCGAAGTGAGCCGTCTTCTCTGTTGCAACCGGCCGGTTGGACGAGGCCGCCGCGGCGTGGGATCGGTGATCCGCCCTGCCCCGAGCCGTTCCGAGAACCCTTGATCACGAGGGCTCGACAAGGCGCCGGGATCCGTCCGAAAAAACGATCTCTGAGAAGCGGTTGGTGAGCGGCCCGATAGATAGGTAACGATTCGTACCGGACACATGGGCAGGGCTTCTTGCCATTTGGCTCGTCAGCTTCATGCACTACGATCCGGGTTCTATTGACCTGGAACAGAGGACACTGCAAACCATCCGCAACCCGTTCGGCGCGAGGTTGTAACCCATCTCTCCGGTACGTTCTGTTACCTGTGTCTCCGGTCCGGACACAACAATAGGCCGGGTGGTGGGCCCTGTAGGATTCGAACCTACGACCGACGGATTATGAGTCCGCAGCTCTAACCGCTGAGCTAAGGGCCCCACCGAAAACAACGCAACCGGCGGCGACTATCCATTCTATTCACTATTCATGATCCACTATTCGCTACCATAGGGCGGTGGTTTTCAGCCGCGCGCTGCGGCGCCGGCTCGACAGGGAGAGAAGAAAATGGCTTTCGGCTCGAAATACGCAGGGTTTACGCACGCCGCGCTGCGCATCGTGATGGGATTCCTGTTCATTCCGCACGGCGCGCAAAAGTTGTTCGGAGTCTTGGGCAAGGAGGCGGACTGGAGCTTCAGTCTCCACGCCCTCGCCGGCCCCATCGAGTTTTTCGGCGGCATCCTGATCATGATCGGCCTGTGGACGCGCCCCGCCGCCTTCATCGCCTCGGGCTCGATGGCCGCCGCCTACTGGATCGCGCACGGACCCAACAGCTTCCTGCCCATCATGAACAGAGGCGAGCTCGCCGTTATCTTCTGCTTCGTGCTGCTCTTTTTGTGGGCCAACGGGGCGGGCCCGTTTTCCGTCGACCGCAAGCTCGGACGCGATTAGCAACCGGGCGCAGCGGGAGATCGACCGCTGAAGCTTTCCCGCCGGGCGGCGCGTTAAATTAGAGGGATGGAGGCAACGCTGCGGCAACTCCCCGATTCCCTCGGACGCTTCGGCGAATACGGCGGACGTTACGTGCCGGAAATCCTGACGGCGCCCCTCGAACAGCTCGATGCGTGCTATCGGGAAGCCCGGGACGATCCGGCTTTTGGCAACGAAATGCGCGAGTTGCTGCGGCAGTTCGCCGGACGCGCCACGCCGCTTTACCACGCGCGGCGCCTGAGCGAGCATCTGGGAGGGGCGGCAATCTATCTCAAACGGGAAGATCTGCTGCATACCGGGGCGCACAAGATCAACAACTGCCTCGGGCAGGCGATTCTCGCCCGGCGCATGGGCAAGAAGCGCATCATCGCCGAAACCGGCGCCGGCCAGCACGGCGTCGCCACGGCGGCGGTCTGCGCCCTGTTCGGCTTCTCCTGCACGGTCTACATGGGTTCGGAAGACATGCGCAGGCAGGAGCTCAACGTTTTTCGGATGCGGCTGCTGGGCGCCAAGGTCAGCGGCGTCGATAGCGGCAGCCGCACGCTCAAGGACGCCATCTCCGAAGCCATGCGCGACTGGGTCGCCAATTTCGAGACGACTCACTATCTGCTCGGGTCGGCGCTCGGTCCGCACCCCTATCCGCTGATGGTGCGCGATTTGCAGTCCGTGATCGGCGTCGAGGCGCGATCGCAGTACCTGGCAATCTCCCCAGGCAAGCTGCCGGATGTGTTGATTGCCTGCGTCGGCGGCGGCAGCAACTCCATCGGACTGTTCCATCCCTTTCTCGGCGATGCGTCCGTGCGCATGGTCGGCGTCGAGGCCGGCGGCCGCGGCGCGGGCCTGGGCGACCACGCCGCCCGTTTCGCGGGCGGCATGCCGGGCGTGCTCCAGGGAACCCGCAGCTACATTCTGCAGGACGACGACGGGCAGATCGCGCCGACCCACTCGGTGTCCGCCGGGCTGGATTATGCCTCGATAGGCCCCGAGCACGCCTGGCTGCGCGACCGGGGGCGCGTCGAATACACATCCTGCAGCGACGGCGCGGCCATCGCAGCGGCCCGGACGCTCTCGCGGTTCGAAGGGATCATCCCCGCCCTGGAATCCGCTCACGCCGTCGCCGAGGCGGTCAAGCGCGCCCCCGGCGCCAAAGGGCAGGCGTTTCTGGTCAACCTCTCCGGGCGCGGCGACAAAGACATCGGCATTTTCCGCGACAACATGCCCGATCTCGACGCCGGGGACTGACGGCAGCCCCGACCGGCAAAGCCGCATCAGGGCGCGGCCGCGGCGAGCCGTTTGCGGCGCTCGAGCAAGCCGCGCTCGAAAAGAACCGGAAACCTTGACGCGGCGTCCAGGCGGCGGAACTCGGCAGGCAGCCGGGCAAGCTGCGCCTGCAGCCGCGCGCGCGTCTGCTCCAGAGGGACGGGCGGAGCGACCGGCGCCCCCTGACGCAGCACGGGCGCGAGAAGACTCTCGTATTCCTGTTCCGCGGCGATGCGTCTGTCCGGCGCCCGCGTTTCGGGGTCCGTTGCCATCCAGGCGCCGCAGGGCGGCTGCAGCTCGTCGTAGATCAGATCGAAGGCCGCGCGCGGTCCGCCGGCGTAACGCCTGACCTGAAGCATCCCGGGCGTCGATTCCTTCGCCTCGTCCTCGGAACGCTTGACGGTGTCGCGCCAGGCGCCGGCCGCGTCCCGCAGCGCGGACAGCTTGTACACCCCGCCGAGGGCGCCCTCGCCGGCGCCGGCCGCCAGGCGCGTGCCGACTCCCCACACGTCAATCCGCGCGCCCCGCGCCTTGAGCGCGGCGATGCGCCACTCGTCCAGATCGTTCGAGGCGACAATCGCCGCCTTTTCCAAGCCCGCCTCGTCCAACAGGCGGCGGGCTTCGATCGAAAGCGCGGCCAAGTCCCCCGAATCGAGACGGACGCCGACCAGATCGTGCCCCTTTGCGCGGAGTTTTTTGCCGGCGGCAACCGCGTGCCTGAGCCCTTCGCTGGTAGCGTAGGTGTCCACCAGAAACACGCAGTTGTTCGGCATCGCGCGGGCGTAGGCGTCGAAAGCTTGCGGCTCGCCGTCGAAGGCCATGACCCAACTGTGCGCATGCGTGCCGCGAACCGGAATGCCGAAAAGCTTGCCGGCCAGAACGTTCGAGGTCGCCGCGCAACCGCCGACATAGGCGGCCCGGCTGGCGCTCAACCCGCCGTCCATGCCTTGAGCGCGGCGCAGTCCGAACTCCAGCACCGGGTCGCCGTCCGCCGCCAGACCAACCCTCGCCGCCTTGGTCGCGATCAGCGTTTGAAAGTTGACGATGTTGAGCCATGCCGTCTCGATCAATTGACACTGCAGCAACGGACCGCGGACGCGCGCCAACGGCTCTTGGGGAAAGACAAGCGAGCCTTCCGCGGGGGCGTCGATATCGCAGCGGATCTCGAGCGCTGCGAGGTAGCGCAAAAAGTCGCCGGAGAACAGCGGCTTGCCGTCCGCCCCCGACAGAGAGGCCAGGTAGTCCCGGTCGTCGGGGCCGAGCCGAAACTCGCGCAGCCATTCGACGGCCGTTGCCAATCCCGCGGCAACCGCGAACGCGCCGCCGAAAGGCGCCTGCCGGAAATAGTGATGGAAGACGGCTTCGCGCTCGGCGATCCCTTCGTTCCAATAGCCGTAGGCCATGGTCAGTTGATAGAGATCGGTGGCCAGCGCAAGGGGCCGTCCGTATGGAGCGGGCATCGGCGGAAAAATCAGCTTCGGTTGCGCTCCCAGATCAGCCGCAGCCCTTCGAGCGTCAGGTAATCGTCAACGATCTGGATGTAAGCGGAAGCCGGCGCCAGCGCCGCCGCCTGGCCGCCCGTCGCGACGACCTTGGCGGAAGACCCCAACCGCCCGATCATCTTTTCGAGGATGCCGTCGACCATCCCCAGCATGCCGTAGTACAAGCCGGATTGCAGTCCGGCAACGGTATTCGAGCCGATCACACGATCGGGCTTGCGCAACTCGACTTGCGGCAGCCGCGCCGCGCGCCGAAACAGAGCTTCGGAAGAGATGCCGATCCCCGGACAGATGGCGCCGCCGAGGTATTCCCGCCGTCCGGAAATGGCGTCGAGCGTGATCGCCGTGCCGAAATCGACCGCAACGCAGGGGCAGCCGTATTTTTCCGCTGCAGCGGCGGCGTTGACGATGCGGTCGGCTCCAACTTCCTCCGGATAATCGACGCGGACAGCGATTCCCGCCGGCGTATTCGAATCGACGTGGAGCGGACGCAGACCGAGATGGCGCGCGGCCATGCCGTCGACCGCGACGCCCGCCTGGGGAACCACCGAAGCCACGATCATGCCGTCGACCTTGGCGATATCGAGCGAGTCGAGCGCGAAGAGATTGCGGAAAAGCACGCCCCAGCCATCGACAGTCTGGAACGGGTCCGTCTTGAGACGCCAATCCGCCAGCCGTTCGGCGCCGTCGAACAGCCCCAGCGTCAGGTTCGTGTTGCCGATGTCAACCGCGAGCAGCATCGCTCCCCAGTCCGAGATCGTCGAGACGCACGCTGCCGGCCAAGACCGGCTCGACGCGGCCTGCATCGTCCCTCAACAAGAGCATACCGTCAGCATCGAGTCCGGCAGTGACGCCGCGGCGGTCCGCGCGGCGGCCGCCTCCGCCGGTCACGACCACGCGCCGGCCCGCGACGTAGCTCGAAGCCTTTGCGAACGCCTCCAGTACCGGCTTTTTCCCCTGTTCCAGATAGATTTCGTAGTAGTCGCGGACGGCATCCAACAGCGGCTGGAGGACGGCGTCGGCCTCATGGCGGCGTCCCGTTTCCAACAACAGAGAAGTCGCCGAAGCGGCGAGCTCGGGGCCGAATTCGCGGTAGTTCAGGTTGAGTCCGATGCCGACGACCGCATGGGCAACGCGGTCTTCCTGCGTCTCGATCTCGACCAGGATGCCCGCGCACTTGCGGCCGCGGATCATGATGTCGTTCGGCCAGCGGATATCGCAGTCGAGTCCGGCCGCGGTCCGCACGGCTCGGGCGACGCCCAACCCGGCAACGAGAGTGAGCATGGGCGCCGCGCCGGGGGCGACGTCCGGCCGCAGCACGAGCGAAAGGTACAACCCGCCGTCCGACTCGGACAACCACCGACGGTCGAGCCGCCCGCGGCCGGCGGTCTGTCTCGCGGCGGTCACGACCGCGCCTTCGGGGCAACCGTTGCGCGCCAGCTCCGCCGCCTCGCGCATCGTCGTATCGGTCACCTCGAAGCGGTAGGCGGGCTTGCCGAATCGGCGGCTCATCACAACTTTTCTCGAAACGGCGCGGCTTGCGCTTCGGCTGCGTCGTTAGTCTATTGTAAAAGTCCGCCGCGCACAGCCGTGAAAGCGCAGTTCATCGACCGTCCGACAAGCCGGGGGTTCGCCGTGAGAGGCGCGCTCCACCCGCCCTGCAACGACGGGCGGGACGTGCTGGTCTTCGCGCACGGCGCCGGCGGCAACCGGGATTCGGCCCTTTCGGTTGCGGTCGCGGAAGCGTTCGCCGCCTTCGGCATCGGCGTTTTCCGCATCGATCTGCCCTACCGCCAACGCCGGCCGAACGGGCTGCCCGCGCCGGCCCGAGCGGACACGGACCGCGCGGGACTCCGCGCAGCCGCCGGCCTCATGCGCGAACGCTTCGCCGGCCGCCTCTACCTCGGAGGACAGTCGTACGGCGGACGCCAGGCTACCCTGCTTGCCGCCGCCGAGCCCGGCGCGGCCGACGCCCTGTTGCTCACCTCGTACCCGCTGCACCCTCCCGACAAGCCCGAAAACCTGCGCGCCGCGCACCTGCCGAACCTGCGCGCGCCGGCGTTCTTCGTTCACGGGACACGCGACAACTTCGGAACGGTCGAAGAGATGCAAGCCGCTCTCAATCTGATCCCCGCCCGGAAGAAACTGTACGTCGTCGCCGGCGGCGGCCACGGCCTCGTCTCCAGGCGCGAGGGGCCGCAGCGTCTCCGCGAGGTTGTCCGCGACTTGCCCCCGGCATTCGCAGAGTTCGCCCGCTCGGCGCTCGATTCTGCGTGAGGCCGCCCGCCGCCTCAGGGCAAATTGCGGCCGTCCGAGCCGCTCGCGCCCGCTCGGTCATCGCCGCGGGCTCCCGCCGATTGGATATCCGTTTGCGAGAAATCGTCGCCCTTGAATAACAGCGGCGCACCCAAGCGCCTGGCCAACGCATAGGAAAAACAGTCGCCGTAGTTCAAGGCCGCTCCATGTCCGGTTCCCTTACCGAAACGCCGGAAGGCATCGAAGGCCATGTCGGCGATACGCGGAGAGACATCTACTATTGTCGCGCCGCTTCTGAGAAGGAAGGCATCCAAGGCGAGAACCGCCCGATCGCCGAAACGGGAAAACAGGACGATTCGAGCTTCCAGCAGGGTTGCAGCGCTGATGTACGTTCTCGAAGCTGCTTCGATACGTTCGTTGAAGGCGCGCCGTTCCGGTTCATTGCTCAGAATGGCAATGAGCGCCGACGTGTCGATGACCATCATGAAGGCAAACCGCGTTCGTCGTAACCGATGATCTCTTCGGCGCTGCGCATGTCGCGCCTGGGCAGGCCCGCGCATTGCAGGGCTATGGAATCGAGTTCGTCGGCGAGAGTGGTTCCGCCCAGCCTTTTCTCCACCCGCGCCAGCTTTTCCTGAACGGCATGCTTGACGGCCTTGGTCATGGATTCGCCGGTCAGGAATGCGAGCCGCTTCGCCAGCGCATGGGTCTCGGCATCCTTGATGTTCAGAGGCACTGTGAATTCCTCCCAAGTTTAAACATAGGAGGAATTCAACAAAAACTCAACCTTGTTCGCCGGTCTTTTCCAACTGCCGCCTTCGTTCGCTGCCCGTCCCTGGGGCAAATCGGCGGGGCGCTGGAGAAAGCGGTTCGACTCGTGCGGCGGAATTCCGCAAATTTCTCGGCCGCCAAGCCTTTCGACAGGGGGCGCCGCGTTCCCGACAGGCAACACTCGGGAGGAAAGGGCAAGAACGCAGCCGCGGCCCCGTTGCAGCCGACGAGCGTGGTGGGCGCGCCCAGACTCGAACTGGGGACCTCCTGCGTGTGAAGCAGGCGCTCTAACCAACTGAGCTACGCGCCCGAACCTTTGGAATCACTACCCGGAATTTTGAAATCAGGACATTAGCTTACCAAGGTTTTCACAGGGGTTTTCACAGGGGATTCCGCCCGCGGCCCGTCTGCCGGTCGACGGTCTTGTTCCGTGCTAGCCTAGCGGGGCTTATGACTCGCCGGGAACTTTTGTTCGGCAGCGCCGCCGCCGCCGCCGGCTGCGGGAGGGGAGACAAGCCGCCCGCGGGCAAGCGGCCCAATATCCTGTTCGCCATTTCCGACGACCAGTCCTACATGCATACAAGCTCGTACGGCGACCCGGTCGTGAAGACGCCGGCGTTCGACCGGGTCGCGCGCGAGGGGATCTTGTTCACGCAGTCCTACACGGCGTGCCCGTCTTGCACGCCGTCGCGTTCGGCGGTGCTGACCGGGCGGCAAATTTGGGAAATCGGCGAGGCGGGCGTTCTCTACGGAACGCTGCGCCCGGAGAATCCTCTATTCACCCACAGGCTGGCGGACGCCGGATATCACGTCGGGTTCGTCGGCAAGCCTTGGGCGCCGGGGGACTGGCGGGCGGGCGGTTTGAGCCGGCATCCGATCGGCAAGGAGTACGCCAGCCGTGCGGAGCCGGATCCTCCGCAGGGGATCGACACCCGCGACTACGCGGCGAATTTCGCAGACTTCCTCGCGGAGCGGCCCGCCGGCGCGCCTTTTTTCTTCTGGTTCGGCTGCACGGAGCCGCACCGCGACTACGAAGTCGGCATCGGCGAACGCTCCGGCTTGAGCATGGCCGACGTTCCGGTACCGCCGTACTTGCCCGACGCGCCCGAAACGCGCTCGGAGATTCTCGATTACTACTACGAGATCGAGCACTTCGACAAACATCTCGGGCGCATGACGGCAAAGCTGGAGGAGATCGGCGAACTTGAGAATACGCTGATCGTCGTTACTTCCGACAACGGCATGCCCTTCTCGCGAACCAAGACCACGCTTTACGACAGCGGCGTGCGCATGCCGACGGCGATGCGCTGGGGGAACCGCGCTCCCGGCGGGCGGGTTATCGACGACTTTATCGGGCATATCGATTTCGCCCCCACCTTCCTGCATGTCGCCGGACTCGCCCCGATCGCGGAGCACAGCGGAAAAAGCCTGCTGCCGTTGCTGGAAACGAACGGTTCCGGACGGGTTGAAGCCGCGCGCGACCACATCGTCACGGGCCTCGAGCGCCATACCTATTGCCGCGAAAATGGGGCGACCTATCCGATTCGCGCGATGCGGACGCACAACTTTCTCTACATCCGCAACTTCGAGCCGGACCGTTGGCCGACGGGCGGGCCGGAGTTCCTTTCCTCGAACAAGGCTCCGCACGGCGACATCGACGACGGGCCGTTCAAGGACTTCATGCTGCGCGAAGGCACGCGGCTGGACTTTCCGCGCGAATTTCAAATGGGTTTCGGCAAACGCCCGCTGGAGGAGTTGTACGACTGCAACGCGGACCCGCATCAGATCGCAAACCTGGCGGACGATCCGGAATACGCCGAGGTCAAAAGTCAGTTGTGGACGCGGTTGGAAAGTTACCTGCGGGAGACGAACGACCCGCGGATTCGGGGCGAGGACCCTTGGCAGGCGTATCCCTACCGGCAGGTCGAAGGCTTCGGGGCAACTTACAACGTTACCCTGTCGGACGAAGAGCGGGCGGCAGCGCGCAACCGCGGCAAGCACGCGGTCGGTCACGCCAAGCCCGAAGAATAGCGGGGCGCGGCGGCTCTCTTCCGACAGGAATTCGCTAAAACCGTTTTTCGGAGTCGATAAGGATCGTTACGGGGCCGCGGTTCGTCAGTTCGACGTCCATCATGGCCTGGAATTTTCCGGTGGCGACCGTCAGTCCCTTGTTGCGCAAGTGTTGGACGTAAAGACGGTACAGCGCGTCGGCGCGCTCGGGCGGGGCGGCCGCAGCGAAGCTCGGACGGCGGCCGCGGCGCACGTCGCCGTACAGAGTGAACTGGGAGACGACCAGGATTTCGGCGGCGGCGTCCGCGGCGGAGCGGTTCATCTTGCCGGCTTCATCTTCGAAAATGCGCAGCCCGGCGGTCTTGTCCGCCAGGTATGCGGCGTCGGATTCGCCGTCGTCTTTCGAGACGCCGAGGAAGACCAGCAGCCCCGCGCCGATTGCGCCGACCGTCTCGCCGCCGACCGAGACCCCGGCCCGGCTCACGCGTTGAACGACGGCGCGCATGGGCGTCCCATTCTAACGGAACGGCCTCGGCGGGGTTGCGCGGCGGCGGTCAGGGCCGCTTCGGGGCGACGGACGCCAACAGATCGAACAGCGCTTGGGCGACTTTCACCGATGCCTGTTTCTCCACCTGGTTGGTTCCCAGCCAGGTTTCGTAGCCGCCGAGCTCGTGCTGCTCGGGCGTTGGCAGGTATTTCTCCGCGCCGTTGGCCAGCTCGATGACGAACGTCGGCTGCAACGGGCTTTTGCGTTTCAACTCCAGCCCGATTTCGACGAAGGTTTCGAAGGGAAGCGCGGCAATGCCCAAATCGCCGATACGGACGGCCTGCAGCTTGATATCGGTCGTGTCGGGGCCTTCCTGGAGGTCGACGGCCCAGCGGGCATAGATATGCCTTCGCGTGAAATCTGCGGGCGAAACGTTTTCCAACAGTTTTCGAGAGCGAGCGTACGCCTCGCGGGTCGGCTTGCGCAGAGCCAGCTTCAACTCGCGCTCGGCCATGGCCAATTCGGCCCGCGGTTCGTAGTCGATCGTGCGGCATGCCTCGGCAGCGGCGGCGGCGACTTTCCGGGCAACCTTGCGAACCTGCTCGAAAGGCTCCCGGGGAGAGCGCGGTTCGGTGAAGTCGATGTTGTTGATATCGCCGCTGGCGCCGTTGGAGAGGATGCCGACGAAGCCTGCGGGAGCGTTGAGTTCTCGGGCGATCGCGGCGGCGAACTCGCCGAAGTAATCCGCCGAGACCTGACCGGGCGGGATGGCTCCCACGTAGTGCAGGGAGTAATTGGCGAGCAGGGCGAGCGGCTCGCCCCCGACGGCGCGAATCGCAAGGACGGCGACTTGCGGATCGGTCGGGCCCGCGGGACGGATCAGGTTCGGGTCGGCGCGGGGCGGATTCATGCGCACGCGGTCGGTCGCGCCGCCGAACGGGTCCGGGGGAATCGCGCCCTCTTTCATGAACCAGCGGCGGTTGAAAACCTCGTCGGGGACCGCGCTCAGCGCCCAGCCGATTGCCGCGGGTTCGAGGCGGGCGTGGGCTTGCGCGATCGAATCCGCGATCCCCTGGATCAGTTGCTCGGAATAGAGCGCTTCGTTTTCGGCGTGGGCCTCGGCCTCCGGGCCGCGCAGTCCGACGCCCGGAGCGGGCGGCGGGGCGGTGTGGGTATGGGTGGCGGCAATCAGCATCCGGCTCGCCGGCATGCCGGTTGCTCTGCTTGCGCGGGATTTGGCTTCGTCGAGGACGGAGCGGGGGATGTAGCAGCTATCGACTACGGCAATGGCGAGCTGGAGCGAACCGTCGTCGAGCGCCAGCGCGCGCGAATGGAGCGGATCGTGGGCGCCGGTGGCGGGGCGGTAGCGGAACGAGCCGACCATGGGCAGCGGCCATACCTTCGGAGTCACGTCGACGGCGGCCGCGCCGGCTCGAAATTCCTTCTCCGGGGGGCCGCCGCACGAAAAAGCCGCCGTGCAGCACAACAGGATGAACAGGGCCGGCCGGCCCCGCGCGTTAGCGGTCATCGGGCGCCTCCAGCACCAACGGCTTAGGGTTTTCGATCCGGCCCGGCGGGCGTTGTCCGGCGCCGGGCCGGCCGCGGTCGCCCAGGTCTTTGCGGGCTTCCTCGGCGAGCCTTTCGAGACGGGCGACGATGGCCGGGTTTTCGGCGGCAACGTCGCGCTCGCAACCGATATCGTCCACGACGTGGAAGAGCAGCGGCCGGGGCGCCGCGCCTTTTGCGAGGTGAGGATGGCGGTCGAAGCTCTCCAGGGCCACGAACAACTTCCAGGGGCCGCTGCGCACCGCCTGGAGCTGGTCGCGCTCGTAATAGTAGAAAACCCGGTGGGGCGAGCGGGCGCCTGGTTCGCCCAAGATCACGGGGGCTGCGTCGCGCCCGTCGATGCGGCGGTCCGGGGGAAGCTCCGCGCCCGCCCAGGCGGCCATGGTGGGCAGCAGGTCCATGGTCGTTACGAGTTCGTCAGAGACCGTATTCGCGGGGATTTTTCCCGGCTGCCACATGATGGCCGGCGCCCTGAAGGCGCCTTCGGCAGTTGTGTAACCGCGGCCGTAGAGGGGTTTGTTGCTGCCCCGGGCGGGCGAATCCGGATCGCGGGCCAACGGGGCGCCGTTGTCGGAGGTCCACAGCACGAACGTATTTTCGGCAAGGCCTAGCGCGGCCAGCTTGTCGAGGATGCGGCCGGCCGACCAGTCGAGCTCTTCCACGGCATCGCCCCACGGCCCGTTGCGGCTCTTGCCGCGGAACGCCTCGCTCGCAAACGGAGCGGGCGTGCTGCCCGGCATGGCTTGCGGCAGGTACAAGAAGAAGGGTTTGCGGCGGTTCTCTGCGATAAACCGGAGCGCGCGCTCGGTGTAGCGTTTCGTGAGCAGGCTGCGGTCGACCGGGGCTTCGATCACCGTCTCGTTCTCGACCAGGGGCAGGGGCGGCCAGGCGCCGCGGCCGAAACGGCCCTGGGCGCGAGCGCCGAGCGCCTGCGTCATGTCGTCGCTGTAGGGAATCCCGAAAAACGAGTCGAAGCCCTGGCGGGTGGGCAGGAATTCGGGCTGATCGCCCAAGTGCCACTTGCCGATGACCGCGGTTGCGTAACCGCGCGTCTTGAGCGCTTCGGCGATGGTCAGCTCATCGGGGTGCAAGCCGTAGGGAGAAACCGGCCGCAAGACGTGATCGTCGCGGGGATTGACGTGCATGCCGACGCGCTGCGCATACGCGCCCGTCAGGAGACTGGCGCGCGACGGCGTGCAGACGCCGGCGGTGACGTAGAAATGGGTGAACTTGCGGCCCTCGCGGGCCATGCGGTTGAGTTGCGGCGTGCGGTGGAGCTTCGAGCCGAACGGCTCGATATCGCCGTAGCCCAGGTTGTCGCAGACGATCAAGACGAAGTTCGGCGGTTGCGCCGCGGCCGATAGAGCGGCGGCCAAGACGAGCGCCAAGAGCTTCACGAGAACACTTTCTCGATGACCGCGCCGCCGAAGTCGGTCAGCTTTTCGTGGCGGCCGTTGTGCAGGTACCAGAGCCGATGCTGATCCAGCCCCAGCAGGTGCAGGATCGTGGCGTGGAAATCGCGCATCGAGCAGCGCTCCTCGACGGCGTGCAGGCCGAACTCGTCCGTCGCGCCGACGGCCCGGCCGCCCTTGACGCCGCCGCCGGCGAACCACATCGTGTAGCCGTGGGGATTGTGGTCGCGCCCGTTGCCGGATTCGGAAGTAGGCAGGCGCCCGAATTCCGCTCCCCAGATGACCAGCGTCTCGTCGAGCAGGCCGCGCTGCTTGAGATCGTCCAGGAGAGCGGCGATGGGCCGGTCGGTGTGTCCGGCCATTTTTTCGTGGTTGGCCTTCAGATGCTTGTGGGCGTCCCATTGCATGCTGATCGGGCCGCCGCCGGAATAGATCTGAATGAAGCGCACGCCGCGTTCGACAAGCCTGCGCGCCAGCAAGAGGCGGGTTCCGAAGTCGCGGGTGCGGTCTTCCTCCAGGCCGTAGGCGCGTTTGGTTCGGGCGCTTTCGGCGGTCAGATCGACGGCTTCGGGGGCGTGGGTCTGCATGCGGAAGGCCAACTCGTAGGAGGCCGCGCGGGCGGCCATCTCGCTGTCTTGCGCGGCGCCGTCGAGGCGGTTCATCTCCTGGAGAAAATCGAGCATGCGGCGCTGGCGGGGGGCGCTCATCGACTCGGGGCGCTTGAGGTCGAGAATCGGGCTCGGCCCCGGGCGAAGCAGCGTCCCCTGATAGACCGCCGGCAGAAAACCGGGACTCCAGCAGGAAGTCCCGCCCTCGGGCGTGCCTTCGGGCTGAGGCATGACGACATAGGCCGGAAGATTCTCGGATTCCGAGCCGAGGCCGTAGGTCGCCCAGGCGCCGATGCTCGGGTGCGTGGCGAACAGGCGGCCGTTATGCACCTCGTACATGGCGGGCGCGTGAACGACGCTGCGGGTGAAAAACGAACGGACGAAGCAGATGTTGTCCACGTGGCGGGCGACGTGAGGAAACAACTCGGAGACGGGCAGGCCGCTGCGGCCGTAGCGCTTGAATTTCCACGGCGTTCCCAGGATGGGAGCGGATCCGTCGGTAAACTGCCCGCCGACTTTGCCGAAGCTTTCGGGCATCGGCTCGCCGGCCAGCCGGTCGAGCGCGGGCTTGGGGTCGAAGGTGTCCATCGCGCTCGGCGCGCCGACGTTGAAGATGAAGATGACCGACTTGGCCCGCGCCGCGAAGTGCGGCGCTTTGGCGGCCAGAGGATTGGCGGCGCGCTCGGCGAGGCCGTCGCGCACGAGCAAATGCTGCAAGGCAAGGGCGCCGAAACCGTTGGCCGCACCGCGCAAGACGCAGCGGCGGGAGACTTGCGCTCTCGATCCGGGTTCCACGGCAGAGATCCTCTACGGCCGATAGACGAACTCGTTGCGGTTGAGCATGGCCAAGGCGTAGTCCTTGAGCCGGGCTTGCCCGCCGGCCAGAAATTCTTGGGCCAGGCGGCGTTCTTCGCCGCTCGGCCCGCGCGCCAGGGTCCATTGGTAAGAGCGCTCGATCAGGCAACGGACGCCGCTCCCGCATGAAGTCCGCAGCCGCTCGGCGAACGCCCGCGCCTCGGCTTGCATGAACCGGCCGTTCAACATCGAAAGCGCCTGCAGGGCGTGGGTCGAACGCGACCGCACGGCGCACGACGTCATGGTGTCGGGCTGGTCGAAACCGGCCAGGAACGGCAGCCGCACCGTACGCCGGTTGAGCAGGTAGAGGCTGCGCCGGCGGTGCTGGGATTCGTCGGGCGTGACCGGCCAGAGGTTGTCGGGCTCGGCTTCGGTGAAGATCAAATCGTAAACTTCCCGCTCGATGGGGACGCGCACCGGCTTGCCGCCCAGAGCGCGGTTCAGTCTGCCGGACGCCGCCAATACGCTGTCGCGAATCGCCTCGGCTTCGAGACGCCTGCGGTTGGCCCGCCAATAGAGCTCGTTGTCCGGGTCGGCAGCGGTTCCCGCGCTCGCGTCCGCGGCCAGGCGGTAAGCGTTCGAGAGGACGATCATGCGGTCGATGGCCTTGACGCTCCAACCCAGGGCGATAAAGTTGCGCGCGAGAAAATCGAGCAGCTCGGGATGCGTGGGCATTCCGCCGAGCAGGCCGAAGTTGTTGGGGTCCGGCACGAGGCCGCGGCCCATGCGGAATTCCCAGATGCGGTTGACCATGACGCGGGCGGTCAGCGGATGATCGGGGGAAGTCAGCCAGCGGGCGAGCGAAGCCCTGCGGCCCCACGCAGCCTGTCCGGCCTCGACGCCGAAAGAATCGAGCACGTCGGGGAAAGCCGGGGCGACGGGTTCCTGCTTGTGCCGGTAGTCGCCGATCTTGAGCACGTGCGTGACCGGCGCTGCATCTCTGTTCACGACGGCGAAGGCGGCCGCGGCCGGGTCGGGACGCTCGAGATCGAGCGCGTGCATGCGCCCGCGCAGCTTGCGGCGCAGGGCCTTTTCGTCGTCGGGAATCAGCGCGACGACTTCGTACCACATGGGAGCGATCTGCTTGCGCGCCTCTTGCGCAAGCCTCTGCTGCTCGGCGTTGCGGTCTTCCTCGGGAACGTCGAGCGCGGCGCGGAACCGCGGCTCGAGCGCGGCGCGCTTGATCTCCCGAGCTTTTGCGCGGTAGGGCTCTTCGATTTGCTTGAGTTGTTTCTCGATCGGGGCCAGACGCTTTTCGTGGGCCTTGACCGCCGCCTCGTAGCGCAGCAATGCGTCCACCGAGGCGGTGTTCAAGTCCGCCAGGTCGGTCGCCGCGAAGAACGCTTGCAGGCGGTAGTAGTCGGCCTGCGCGATGGGGTCGAATTTGTGATCGTGGCAGCGGGCGCACTGGACGGTGAGCGCCAGGAAAACCTGGCCTGCGCCGGCGGTCATTTCGGTCAGGACTTCCTGGCGGGCCTCCTCCTTGTCCTGGTTGCCGCTGACGATATGGCGCGGCCCGGCGCCGTTGAAGCCGGTGGCAAGGAGGGCCTCGCTATCGCCCGGGAACAACTCGTCGCCGGCAAGCTGCTCTTGGACGAAGCGGTCGTAAGGCTTGTCGTCGTTGAACGCGCGGACCACGTAATCGCGGTAACGCCAGGCATGCTCCCGGTAGCCGTCGCGCTCGAAGCCGTCGGTGTCGGCGTAGCGCGCGACGTCCAGCCACTTCAGCGCCCAGCGCTCTCCGTAGTGGGGGGAGGCCAGCAGGCGCTCGACCAGATTCTGGTAAGCCCGCGGCGAACGGTCGTTGAGGAATTGCGCCGCCTCATCGGGCGTCGGGGGGAGTCCGATGAGATCGAGATAGACGCGCCGCAGCAGCTTTTCTTTGGGGGCGGCCGGCGCGGGCTGCAATCCGGCCTCCTGCAGCCTGGCGAGGATGAAGGCATCGACCGGCGTGCGCACCCAGGACGAGGCCGCGGCGGGCGGCTGCGGGTCGGCAAGCGGCTGAAAGGCCCAGAAGCCGCGCCCGGATTCCAGACGCCGCTCCCAGTCCGCCGAATCGGCTGCCGGAGAAGCCGCCGCGACCGCCGGCAAAGCGGCGAGCAGCGCCAAAGTGCGCGCGGCAAGCACGGTTCCATTATGACACCGGCTCCCACGGAGCTACGGAGCGAATTTTTGTCAATGCGCGGCCCGCGCGGGGCGTCCGGCGGTGCTACAATTCTGAATCGCGGCCGCCGGGAAGCGGCGCGCAGCGTTCACCGCCACTGTCGAGGGGAGAAATTAATTCGATGAATCACAAAGCCTTGGTTGCGGAATTCGTAGGGACGTTCACGCTGATCTTCATCGGCGCCGGCGCCGCTCAAATCAGCAACAATCTGGTGGCCGTCGCCTTCGCGCACGGCTTGGTCGTGCTGGCGTTCGCCTATGCGTACGGCCACATTTCCGGCACGCACATCAACCCGGCGGTGACCATCGGGCTGTGGGCCGGCGGGAAGATCAAGGCCGGCGACGCGGTCGGCTATATCATTTGCCAACTCATCGGCGGCATTATGGGAGCCTCGGTTCTGGCTTTCGTGCTGGGCGGTCAGGCCGGCGCCCTGGGCGCCACCGTTCCGGCGGAAGGAGTCGGCACGGCGCAAACGTTCGTTCTCGAAATGTTTTTGACGTTCCTGCTGGTCAATACGATCTACCACACCGCCGTCAGCGGCAAGGGCGGCAATTTCGCTCCCATCGCCATCGGGCTCACGCTGGCGTTCTCGATCATGATGGGCGGCCCACTCACGGGCGCATCGCTCAACCCGGCCCGCTCGCTGGGGCCGGCGCTTTTCAGCGAAGCGCCGAACGCGCTGTCCACTCTGTGGATTTACTGCCTCGCCTGCCCGCTGGGCGGAGTTCTGGCGGCGTTGCTCTACAAGTTCCTCGCGGACGACGAGTAGGCCGAGACGGCACTCCCGGGAGCTCGGTGGGCGGCGCGCTTAAACTGAGAGCAGAGTCATGGCGAGCTTCGTTCCCGCGGCGCAGTTGCTGGTGAAGCCGATCGTGCCGGCTCACGCCAAGGCGCGGCTGAACCCGGCCGGCGCCCGCCCGCCGTGGCTGAAAGCGCCGGCGCCGGGCGGCGAAAACTATCGCAATCTGAAGCGGACGGTTGCGGAGTTGAGGCTGCACACCGTGTGCGAGAGCGCGGCTTGCCCGAACATCGGCGATTGCTGGAACCGCCGCACCGCGACTTTCATGATCCTGGGCAACGTCTGTACGCGGCGCTGCGGGTTTTGCGCGGTGCGCAAGGGCGCGCCAGGCAAGGTCGACTACGACGAGCCGCGGCGCGTTGCCGAGGCGGTTGCGCGCATGGGGCTGCGCTACGCGGTGGTTACGAGCGTCAACCGCGACGACCGCAAAGACGGCGGCGCCGAGTTGTTCGCGTTGACCATCGCCGCGATCCGGCAACGGGTTCCCGGCTGCCGGGTCGAAGTGCTCGTGCCCGATTTCCAGGGTTCTCATGCGGCAATGGATATCGTGCTCGCGGCGCGCCCGGACGTGCTGAACCACAATACCGAAACCGTGCCGCGCCTTTATCGCACAGTGCGCATCGGCGCGGACTACCGCCGCTCGCTCGACATGCTGCGCTACGCCAAGTCGGCGGCGCCGGAGATCCCCACGAAATCCGGGATCATGCTGGGTCTGGGAGAAAGCGGCGGCGAGGTTCGCCGGCTCATGCGCGAGCTCAGGGCGAACTTCGTGGACATCTTCACCATCGGGCAATATCTGCGGCCTTCGCCCGATCATCTGGCGATCCGCAAATTCTACAGCCCAGAGGAATTCGAGGCTTTCCGGGAATTCGGCGAGAGCTTGGGGTTCCGCCGAGTCGAGTCGGGAGCGCTCGTGCGCAGCTCGTACCACGCGGACGCGGGGTGACCGCCGCGCCGGCGGCTTTTTGTTGAGCGGCGTCGGTCCAGCGCATGGAATCCGACATTCGGCGCCCCGCCGACAGGGCGTCCCAAGCAGGGGCGGAAAGTCCCTCCAGGTCAAAGAGGAACTGCACGACGAACCCGGCGGACAGCTCAGACGAGCTGCTTCGCGCCCCGGATCACATCGGCAATGTCGGCGATGCCCACCCCCGGGCCGCTTGGAACGCGCAGCTTCCCGCCGGCGATCTCCAGCTTGGGATCAAACCAGTCCCGATAGCGCTCGATGTTGCGTTTGTACTCCTGATAGAGTCCGATGCTTTTCGTGCGCGACGCGAAATGCAGCATGTAAACGAAGCCGAAACCACCGGAAATGTGGACCGTCGTCGGCATGTCCGCCAACTCGGCCATCGCCGCGACGCGCGCCGAGCGGATCATTCCGCCGTAGTAGTGCAAGTCGGGCTGGACGATGTCGACGCCGCGGTTGGCGATCATCCAGCGGAAGCGCCGCTCGCTGAATTCCTGCTCGCCTCCCGAGACCGGGATCGCCAGCGCGTCCGTCACCTTCTTCGTGTCTTCGAGGTGATCGAACGGACAGGGCTCTTCAAAATAAACCGCGCCGACATCTTCCAGCAGCCTGCCGATTCGAATCGCCGGCTGCGGGTCGTAGGAGCTGTTGGAATCCCCGTGCAGGTCGATGGAATCTCCGAGCGTTTTTCGGGCAAGCTCGATCAGGCCCTCCGACCGGCCGGGCGAGGCGTCCCGGTTGCGGCTCATTCGTCCGCCGAGGCGGAACTTCACGGCCCTGGCGCCGGTCTCTTCAATGAGAGACTGCAAATACTCGACTTCTTCCTCGGGCGTCGTATCGCGATTCCCGCTGGCGACGTAAAAGTCGATCTCGCTGCGCAGCACGGGGCCCATCAACTCAGCGATCGACTTGCCGGCGACGCGGCCGAGCATATCCAGGACGGCGAACTCGATCCACGCTTGAGGCGACCAGAAGGCCAACCCCTGCAGCTTGTAGTTGCTGCCGTGCCGGTACAGTTCGAACAGCAGATCGGATTCGATCGCGCGCGCGTCTTTGCCGAGCATGAAGGGGACGATGCGCTCCCGCAAGATTGGCGCCAGGTAGCCGCGTCCGTTGGTGACCGAGAGTCCTTCGGCGCCCTCTTTCGAGCGGACATGAACGAACTGGTCGCGACCGCGCTGAAGAAGTCGAATCGAGTCGATGATGACGGGAGAATCGACGCCGCTCAGGTCGAGAACCGACCGCTTCGCCGCGCGGTCGAGCGCTTCCACGGAAACGGAGCGCGGGCGCGTCGGCGAAGACTGCCTGCCGCACGCGGAGAGGGCGGCCGCGCCGGCGGCGCAGCACAGCAGGCGGCGCCGATCGATCGTCACAGGCGGCATCATAGCCCAGTCCGAACTGACCGCGCAACTCGCCGGTTCTCGTTCGAATCGGCGCGGTTCCGTCATGCCTTTTGCTCCGAAGATCGTTCGATCTCAAGGTTTTTTTCCGCTTGCGGAGCCCGTCCGCGGGCGTCAACGATTGCCGTAATTCCTTTCGTAGTACGAACGGTACTCGCCGGACTTGACGTTTTCCATCCAGGCGCGGTTGTCGCGATACCAGGCGACGGTGAGCGCCAGCCCCAAGTCGAAAGCGACTTGGGGCTTCCAGCCGGTTTCGGCTTCGATTTTGGCGCTGTTCAGGGCGTAGCGGCGGTCGTGGCCCGGGCGGTCGGCGACCGCGGTCATCAGCGATTCCGGCTTGCCGGCGATGCGCAGCAGACGCTTGACGACCTCACGGTTCGACAGCGCGCAATTCCCGCCGACGTTGTAAATCTCGCCGGGGCGCCCGCGGTCGACCGCGGCGTGGATGGCGCGGCAGTGGTCTTCGACGAACAACCAGTCGCGAACCTGCCGCCCGTCGCCGTAGATCGGCAGCGGCCTGTCGTCGAACGCATTGGAGATCATCAGCGGAATCAGCTTTTCCGGGAACTGATAGGGGCCGTAGTTGTTCGACGCCCGCGTGACGATCACGGGCAGGCCGAACGTCGCGTAGTAGGAAAGCGCGAGCAGGTCGGCGCCCGCCTTCGAAGCCGAGTACGGGCTGGAAGCGATGAGCGGATAGTTTTCGTCGGCTTCGGCAGGCGGCTCGATGCTGCCGTAAACCTCGTCAGTGGAAATATGGACGAAACGCCGCGGCCGGAACTCGCGGGCGGCTTCGAGCAAGACGCCCGTGCCCATGAAGTTGGTCGCCATCGCATCCGCCGGCGAGAGAATACTGCGGTCGACGTGGGACTCCGCGGCGAAATGGACGACAACGTCCGGACGGAAGCGCCGGAAGCCGGCGCGCACGGCCGCGCCGTCGCGGA
This sequence comes from Bryobacterales bacterium, assembly GCA_965214655.1. GTDB lineage: Bacteria > Acidobacteriota > Terriglobia > Bryobacterales > UBA6623 > CATQHP01. The sequence goes on from OZ243965.1 coordinate 975,392, forward strand.
TATCGACGCGCTCGAAGCGATAGTTCGGCCTGCCGGCGGCCGCGGCGAGATTTTCCAGGTTGCCCGCGTAGGTCAGGGCATCGAGCGCCAGCACTTCCGCTGCGCCGAGCGTATCGAGCGTCAGGCGCACGAAAGCCGAGCCGATGAAGCCGGCGCCGCCTGTGACCAGATACCTCACTTATGCTGCGTTTCCCAATCGTAGGCGAGGGCCTCGTGGTTGTAGGGGATGCGGCCTTCGTCCGCGGGGTCGTAGCGCCTGTCGGTAAGGTAAACGAGCATTCCCGGCTCGCGGCCGATCACTTTATAGCCGTGCGCTACGCCTGGCGGGATCAATATCCGCCAAGGCCTCAGATCGCCGACGTAGAGCGTGTTGCGGGCGCCAAAAGTCGGCGAGCCTTCCCGCAGATCTACGAGAGCGACTTGGAACATGCCCTTGGCCGGCGTCCACAGGTCGGTCTGGCGCAGGTGGTAGTGGAACGCCTTGATCGTTTGCGGATAGCTCAGCGCAGCCGATACCTGCGTCGATTCCGGCGGAAACCGTTCGGCCAACCCCTGCCCCATGCGCGCGACTTCCAGAAAATAGCCGCGGTCATCGGGCCACAGCGGATACGGTTGAACGCGCACGCCGTCGATCGACCCGCCGGCGTCGGGCTGCAGGATGACCGTGCCGATGCCGCGCTCGCAGTCTGGAAGCCGGGCGACGATGCCGGCCTCGGATTTCAAGACCCCGCCGGCGTCCGGACCTGTCGTAAAAACGCTCACTGCTCTCGGTGCTCGGTACGGCGGCCGCGGTCAAGCGGGATCGCGGCGCAATCTATGCCGCAACCGGCTCGGCGCGGCGGGCCTTCCACAATTCGACATAGGGTTCGAGGTCGCGCATCATTTGCGCGAACTGCGGAAACGTCAGCGATTGGGCGCCGTCGCTCCAGGCGCGTTCCGGGTTCGGGTGGATTTCGACCATGATGCCGTCGGCGCCGACCGCGGCGGCGGCGCGGGTCAACGGCGGAATCAAGTCGCGCTTTCCGGTCGCATGCGCGGGGTCGAGAATGACCGGAAGGTGGGTCATCTCGTTCAGCACCGGCACGGCGTTGATGTCGAGCGTGTTGCGCGTCGCGTTCTCGAAGGTGCGGATGCCGCGCTCGCACAAGATAACGTTGGCGTTGCCGTGCGAGACGATGTATTCCGCGGAAAGCAAAAGCTCCTTGATCGTCGTGCTCAAGCCGCGCTTGAGCAAAACCGGGCGTTTCGTGGAGGCGCCGATTTCCTTCAGCAGCGGAAAATTCTGCACGTTGCGGGCGCCGACCTGCAGCACGTCGGCGTAATCGGCGACGAGATTGACGTTGGCCACCGTCATGACCTCGGTGACGACCTTGAGGCCCGCGGAGTCCGCGGCGTTGCGCAACAGCTTCAGGCCCGCCTCTTCGAGTCCCTGGAAGCTGTAGGGGCTGGAGCGCGGCTTGTACGCGCCGCCGCGCAAGAACTTGGCGCCCGCGGCGGCCACCGTCTCGGCGCAGGCGTCGATCTGTTCCTCGGTTTCGACCGAGCAAGGCCCGGCGAAAACCGCGAACTCGCCGCCGCCGACTCCGGCATCGCCGACCTGAACGACGGTGCGCTCCTGCTTGACCTGCTTGCTGACCAGCTTATACGGCGCGGAAATCGGCACCGCGCTCTCGACGCCCTCGGACGAACGCATCGCTTCGATGCCGTGCGTAACGTCTTCCACGCCGACGGCGGCGATGACCACCCGCTCGTCGCCTTGAATCGAGCGCACCTGGAAACCCATATCCTCGATACGGTTGCAGACCCGCTCGATCTGTTCTTTCGTTGCCCCAAGCTTCATCGAAACAATCATGTACCCACCTGATAGTCTTCCGCAAAAAAGAAAGCCCACTCTACTTTCGAGTGGGGCCAAGCAGCATTGAGTTGTCGGAGTGCTACGCCGCTCGACCGGGATTGGCGCCCGTAAATCGGAACCATCGGCAATAAGCGTAAAACAGCATCGGCACTATTACAATTGTCTGTTCTACCACTTCCGACGGCGCGTGTCCAGCAAAAACGGAGCTGCATGGAGTTTTTCGTACAAAAGCCGGCGCAAACAAAAAGGAGAACCGCCGCGCGCCCCGCAGAAACCGCCCGGCGGACGGCGGAGCGCGGAATCGTCGGCCCCGCAATGCAACTCTTGACTCTATACCTGGCTACAGGGTTTACAATGGGAATTTACGGCTTTTGAAGGAGCAGCCATGCAGTTGAGAATCGGACAGGTGGCGCAGCGCGCGGCGGTCGGCGTCGAGACCTTGCGCTTTTACGAGACGCGGGGCCTGGTGCGTCCGGCAGGAAGAACCGGAGCGGGCTACCGCTACTACGATGCGACGATCTTCGAGCGTCTGGAGTTCATTCGCAAGTCCCAGGCGGTCGGATTCTCGCTCGACGAGATCGCCCGCATCATCGACGAAGCCGGCCGGGGCAAGAAGCCCTGCAAGGAAGTTCGGCGGTTGGTCGCCGAGCGTCTGGAGGCGCTGGACCGCAAGCTGACCGAGCTGAAGCGCTATCGGCGCGAGCTGCGCCGGACTCTGGACGCCTGGGAGCAGGAAGGCGAGCGCGGCGGAGAGATCTGCGGCTTGATCGAATCTCTGGATGCGAACCGGCTGCATCCGCCGCGCAGGAGAGAGCGGCGATGACGACTCCGGCAGCAGCAGAACGCGTTCGCCTGGGCATTCAGGGCATGACTTGCCAAAGCTGCGCCGGCAGGGTCGCCGCGGGACTCCAGGCCGTCCCCGGAGTGCGCGGCGTGCAAGTCGATCTGGAGAGCGGCGCAGCGGACATCGAGTTCGCGCCGGGGAAAGCCGGAGTCGCGGAGCTGAAGCAAGCGGTGGCCGACGCGGGCTACCGGGTCGGGCCGGCGCCCGCAAGCGCGGCGAGCAATCTGGTCTCGATCGGCGGCCCGGCGCAGGGGCGAAGCCCGCAACTCGAGCGGACGGACTGGATCGTCGAAGGCATGACCTGCGCCGGCTGCGTCGCGGCGGTCGAAAACGCCGTCTCGTCGTTGGCCGGCGTCGAGCGCTGCGAGGTCAATTTGGCGAACCGCTCCGCGCACGTGCGCTTCGACGGAACGCAGACCGACCGGGCGGCGATCGCCGCGGCCGTTCGCGCGGCCGGTTACGGTTTGCGGGAACGCGGGCGGGACCGCGCCGGGGAGGATGCGGACGGCGAAGAGGCGGCGTTGTTGGCGCGGCGCTTGCGCGTTTCGGCGGTCTTCACGCTGCCCCTGCTGGCGATCGCCATGACGCACGGCCTGGCGGATTTTGCCGGCAGCCAATGGGTCCAACTGGCTTTGACGCTGCCGGTGATCGTTTACGGCGGCGGCTCGTTTTACCGCGCCGCCTGGCATAGCGTTCTCCGCCGGCGGGCCGACATGAATACCCTCGTGGCGGTGGGCACGGGCGCGGCGTTCGCCTACAGCTTTGCCGCCACCGTCCGCCCCGAGTGGGTGAGCGGGCAGGCGTCCGCGCCGGTTTACTACGAAACCGCGGCGGCGATCGTCACTCTGATCCTGCTCGGGCGGACGCTCGAGTCGCGGGCGCGCAGGCGGACGTCGAGCGCGGTGCGCAAGCTCATGGCCCTGCAAGCCGCCAAGGCGAGAGTCGTGCGCGGCGGCGTCGAAACGGAGACCCCGGTGGAGGAGGTCACCGCCGGCGACACGGTGATCGTCCGTCCCGGCGAGAGCCTGCCCGTGGACGGAACCGTGCTGGAGGGCCGCAGCGCGGTTACCGAGTCGGCGTTGACCGGCGAAAGCATGCCGGTCGACAAGCAACCCGGAGACCGCGTCTTCGCGGGAACGCTGAACGGAACGGGCGCGCTGACCTTCCGCGCCGAGAGCGTGGGGCAAGAGACGGTCCTGGCCAAAATCATCGCCTTCGTCGAGCGCGCGCAAGGGACGAAAGCGCCGGTCGCGCGCTTGGCGGACCGCATTGCGGCGTACTTCGTGCCGGCCGTGCTCACGGCGGCGGCGGCAACATTTGCCGTCTGGTACGCCCTCGGCGGCGGCGACCCGCTGCGGACGGCGCTGGTGAACGCCGTCGCCGTGCTGATTATCGCCTGTCCTTGCGCCATGGGGCTGGCCACGCCCACGGCGATCATGGTCGGCATCGGACGGGGCGCCGAACGGGGCATCCTGATCCGCAGCGGCGCGGCGATCGAAGCTGCTCAAGGCGTGCGGGCGGTGGCGTTCGACAAGACCGGCGCCTTGACGACCGGGAAGTTCGGCGTGACGGATGTCGTCTCGTTCGGCGGTTTGACCGAGGAAGAGTTGCTCGATACGCTGGCCGCGGTCGAAAGCCGCTCGGAGCACCCCTTGGCGGCCGCGCTGGCCGCGGCCGGCTCGGGGCGGAAAGTCGCGGTCGAAGATTTCGAGGCGTTGCCGGGGCTGGGCGTCCAAGCGCGCGCCGCCGGGCAGACCTGGCTTGTCGGCAAGCCCGACTTGTTGGCCCAACGCGGCCTCGATTGCCGTCCGGCGGAGCAAGCGGTCGAACGCTTCGCGCAACAGGGAAAGACCGTGGTTCTGGCCGCGAGAGAGCGGCAGGTCGTCGGCGCGGTCGCCTTGGCCGACGGAGTCCGCGAAGACGCCGCCGCCGCGGTCGCCGCTCTGCGCAGCCGGGGCATCGAGACGCTGATGATGACCGGCGACAACCGCCTGACCGCGCAAGCGGTAGCGGCGCAAGTCGGCATCGACGACGCGATCGCCGAGGTGCTGCCCAACGAGAAGGCCGCCTGCATCGAACGGCTGCAGAGCGGGGGGCGAACCGTGGCCATGGTCGGCGACGGCATCAACGACGCCCCGGCGCTGGTCCAGGCCGATCTCGGCATCGCCATCGGCGCCGGCGCCGATATCGCCATCGAATCCGCGGATATGATCCTTGTCCGCAATCGACCCGGCGACGTCGCAGACGCCCTCGAACTGTCGCGCATGACCATGCGCGCGATCCGGCAAAACCTGTTCTGGGCGTTCGCCTACAACACGGTGGGCATTCCGATCGCCGCGGGGCTGCTCTATCCCTGGACGGGGCTGCTGCTGTCGCCGGTTCTGGCCTCGGCGGCAATGGCTTTATCCAGCGTTTCGGTAGTGGCCAACAGCTTGCGGCTGCGGCGGGCGCTGCCCGCTCGGCAGGGATAAGCAGAGCCGGCGGCGAAAGCTAGAATGGGAGTTTGTGTCTGAAATCGGCGTCGGCATCGTTGGGCTCGGCAACGTGGGCAGCGGAACGCTCCGCGTGCTGCGCGAAAACGCGGAGTCGATCGCGGGCAAGCTGGGCTTTCCGCTGAAAGTGCGGGCGATTTGCTCGCGGAGCGTCCACGAGAAGGCGCCCGGCGAAGCGGACCTCCATCCCGAAGCGTTTCGCACGCGCGATTGGCGCGAGCTGATCGCCCGGCCCGACGTGGCCGTCGTCGCCGAGCTCGTCGGCGGAACGACCGCCGCCAAGGAAATCGTCGAAGCCGCGATCGACGCCGGGAAGTCCGTCGTCACCGCCAACAAGGAGTTGATCGCCGAGTCGGGCGCCGACCTGTGGCGGCGGGCCGCGGCGGGCAACGTGCGCTTGGCCATGGAGGCCGCGGTCGCGGGCGGGATTCCCATCCTGACGGCGTTGCGCGAGGGCATCGCCGGCGACCGCGTCGAGGCGCTGATGGGCATCCTCAACGGGACCTCGAACTTCATTCTCACGGAGATGGAGCGCCGGGGCGAGTCGCTCGACGAAATCCTGAAAGAGGCGCAGGAGCTGGGCTATGCGGAAAGCGATCCGAGCGCCGATATCGACGGTTTCGACGCCCGCTCGAAACTGGCGATTCTGGCGGCGCTGGCCTTCGGCGTCCGTATCGATCCGCAGCGGATTCCCGTGGAAGGCATCCGCCGCATCGGGCCGGTCGACTTCACTTACGCGGACCGGCTCGGCCATACCGTGCGCCTGACCGCCTCGGCGCGGAGCGGCGCCGACGGGCTGAGGCTGCGGGTCGGCCCGGCGCTGATCGGCAAGGAGACGATCCTGGCCGGCGTGATGGGTTCGTACAACGCGGTCTGGGTTCGCGGGCGGCACGGAGAAGACACGTTCTATTACGGCCGCGGCGCAGGGCCGGCGCCCACCGGGGTGGCCGTCGTCAGCGACTTGATGGCCGCCGCCCGCGCGGTCGGCGCGCAGGCGCCGGGCGGGGCGCCTCCGTTCGCCTACCGCGCTCTCGCCGAGTACGCGCCGGCGACCGCCGGCGCCGAGCAGCACAGGCACTATCTGCGCTTCCGCGTGCGGGACAGGCCGGGGATCATCGCCGAGTTGGCGGCGATCCTGGCCGAGCACCGGATCAGCGTCGACGCAGTGCTGCAGGAACCCCGCTTCGACAAGCGCAGCCTGCCCTTCGTCATCACCGTCGAAGCGGCGCGGCGCGGCGCCGTCGACGCCGCAACCGCCCAAATGAGCCGCCTGGATTTTCTGGTCGAGAAACCGCTGGCGCTGCCCCTGGAAAATGGTCTGGCGGCGTCTTGACGGAGAGCGTGACGGTGACGGGCAACCGGCGCATTACATTTCGAGTGGACCGCGGCGACGCCTACGATATCGATTTGGCGGACTATCACAAGAAGTGAGGACTGGGACGATGATTGTTGGAGCGACCGAGAGCGATTCTTTGCGGGTGAACCCGCCGCATCCCGGCGGCATGTTCCAGGACGGCGTATTGGATACCGTTGACGACTATCCGGGCATGACCTTGGGCGAAGCGGCGGCGAAGCTGGGAGTGAGCCGAGTCATGCTGTCGCGCATTGTGAACGGCCACGACCCGATTTCGATGAAGATGGCGCTGAAAATGGAGACGTTGGGCTGGGGAACCGCGGATGGTTGGCTGAAATATCAACTTGACTACGACTTGGCGCAAGCCCGCAAACGGTTGCATCAACCCTTGGCCAAGGCTCCGGCTGTTTTGCGAGCGAAACGGATGTTGGCCGAAGCGCAAGAGGATTCGGCCAAAGCGGCATGACGGCGTCTTGACGGAAGCCATACAGGAGAAATGCAATGCCTCTCGACGATTTGGTCGGCGTGATCGAGACGCTCAAGGCGCGCATCCAAAACCGCGGCCCGGAGTTGCAAGCCAACGAAATCCGCACCCGCATGGCGCTGATCGACCCGCTGTTGACGGCGCTGGGCTGGGATGCGGGAGACCCGGCGCTGGTGCTGCCGGAATACGATCTGAGCGGCAGCCGCGCCGATTACGCTTTGTTGGGAGCCGACGGCAAGCCGGCTGCATTCGTGGAAGCCAAGAAATTGGGCGAAAATCTGGCGGCCCACCGGATGCAGATGGTCAACTACGCCAACGTGGCGGGAGTCCCCTACGCCGGACTGACCGACGGCGACCGTTGGGAACTGTACGAAGTATTCGACCAGCGGCCGATCGAGGAACGCCGCATGGTGGACGTATCCATCGCCGCAAAGCCGGCCTATGAGAGCGCGCTGCAACTGCTCCGGCTTTGGCGGCCCAACATGGCGTCCGGGCGGCCCGTACCGGCAGGGGAGCCGCTTTTTCCGAAAGAGCCGGCAGCCGCGTCGAATGTGTCACACCAAGTGGCGCTCGCCTCCTACGATCCGCAACAGGCAAGCAAGCCCCCGGCAATTCGTTTTCCGGACGGCAGCGCCCGCGAAACTCGTCATTGGTGGCGACTGGCTGCGTTCACCGCCGAGTGGTTGGGGTCGAAAGGGCAGCTTACAGCAGACAAGATTCCCTGTGGATTGACCAAGAAGACTTACCTACTCAATACCGAGGCCGTACATCCATCGGGCAAGTCGTTCTTTAGACCGCAGACAATCAATGGAACGCCGTTTGTTATGGATGCGCATGGCAACAGAAGTCAGATGGTGTCCAAAACCCGATTTCTGCTCGAGCTCTGCGGCGTCAACCCCGCCGAAGTATATCTTGAGAAACAATCGGAGCCAACTTGAATTGCGAGGATACCCGAATCCCATGTCGATAGGAAAAAGTCTGCGCATGCGGCGCTTGCTGGGGCGGGGCCGCGCGGTGATCGTCGCCCTGGACCACGGCAGCGCGGCGGGCGTCGTGCCCGGACTCGAGAACCCCGCCGCGGTCGTCAAGCAGGCCGCGCAAGCCGGCGCCGACGGCATTCTGGTCACCCCCGGAGTCCTGGAACAGGCGCTCGAGCACGTCGGCAACCTGGCCGTTCTGCTGCGCATCGACGGCTGCGTGAGCTCGTTGGGATCGGGGCCGATGCGGCTGTTCGCGGACGTGGAGCAGGCGGCCGCAATGGGCGTCGACGCGGTCGTGCTGAACGCGACGCTGGGGGCCGAGCACGAGTCGTACGAGTTGGAAAAAGTCGGCAAGGTTGCCTCCGCCGGCCGCAGATGGGGCCTGCCGGCAGTCGCCGAGATGCTCAGCCGGCGCATGATGCTGAATCACATGGACATGTCGGGAACGGGCGCGGACGCCCTGCCCGAAGACATCGCCCAAGACGTGTCCCTGGCCTGCCGGATCGGCGCGGAGCTCGGCGCGGACGCAATCAAGACGCGCTACCCGGGCAGCGTCGAGGACTTCCGCGCCGCGGTCGCCGCTTGCGGACGTCCGGTGCTGGCCGCGGGCGGCCCGCGGCGCGGGGGCGGCTTGCGCGCCGCGCTGGAGATCGTCTCGGAGGTTGTGGAGGCCGGCGCTTCGGGAGTGATTTTCGGCCGGCAGATCTGGCAGCGCCCGGATCCGTTGGAAGCGCTGGAGGCGGTCATCGCCGTAGTGCATGAAGGCGCAACCGCCGCCGAAGCGTTGGACGGCGCCCGCGGCGGGCAGCGTCCGTCGAGCGGGTAGAATTCAGGCGTGAGCGGATTTCACCTGACGCGGCGGCAGCTTGCCGCGCTGCTCTCCGCCGCGGCTATGGCCGGGCGGGACGGCCGGGCGCAGTCGGCGCTCGGCTCGATGCTCTGGGACTACATCAAGGAGTACTTGCGCCTGCTCGACGAGCGGCGCGCGCAGGCGCTCGCGGCGTTGCAGTCCGAGGAGGACTTCGCCAAGCTGCGCTCGCGCGTTCGCGCGCGCCTCGCCGAGATGTGGGGGGCGTTTCCGGAGCGCACTCCGCTCAACCCCCGGCAGGTCGGCCGGATCGAGCGGGACGACCACGTTGTCGAGAAGATCGTGTTCGAGAGCCGCCCCCGATTTCACGTCACGGCCAATCTTTACCGCCCGAAAGATGCCGCCGGAAAACTGCCGGCCATCGTCTTTCCCTGCGGCCACACGGACAGCGGCAAGGCCGGCGAGACCTACCAGCAGTTCTCGATTCTGATGGCCCGGCAGGGTTTCGTCGTGCTGACCTGGGATCCGGTAAGCCAAGGCGAAAGGCTGCAACTGTGGGACGCGCAAAAGCAGGCTTCCGCCGCCGGGCCGGGGACGGCGGAGCACCGCGTCCTGGGCAACCAGTGCTATCTGCTGGGCATGAACCTGATGCAGTACCGCGTTTGGGACGCGACGCGGGCGCTGGATTACCTGGAAACGCGCCCCGACGTGGACGCCGAGCGCATCGGCATCGCCGGACAGTCGGGCGGCGGCATGACCGCACTGCAATTCGCCTGCTTCGACGACCGGCTCAAGGCGGCGTTCTCGGCTTGCGCGGTAGCTACGTTTCGGCACAAAACCGAGGCTCTGCTGATCGCCGATCCGGAGCAGATCCTGTACGGCACGCTGCGCTACGGGATCGACCATCCGGAACTGCTGGCGGCTTTCGCTCCGAAACCCTTGCTGATCGGCGCGGCCATTCGCGACTTCGTGCCCATTGCCGGCGCCCGCCGCACGCACGCCGAACTGGCGCTCGTATACGAAAAGCTCGGCGCCCCCGAGAATCTCGGGCTGGCCGAGACGGACGCCGGGCACGGTCTGAACCGGGAATTGCGCGAGGCAGCCGCCGGCTTTTTCGTCCGCGCGCTCGCCGGACGCAACGAAACGATCGAGGAGAAACCGGCGGAGGCCGCACCCGCGGAAGAACTCTTCGTCACGGCAAGCGGACAGGCCGCAACGGCGTTCGCAAGCAAGACGGTGCAGGATTTCAACGCCGAGCGCGCCGCCGCCATCGCGCCGAAGTTCGCCACGCCCGCGAACGCCGATGAATTTTCGGTCTACAGCCACGACATCGCCCACCGCATCCGCGAGGTCACCCGGGTCGGCGCGTTCAAGGCCGAGCACGGCATCGAAATTCCGGACCGCATGGTGGACGCGGGGCCGTTCGCCAAGGGCACGGCGTTCGTGGTCGCCGACCGGGGCAAGGACGACGTCGTCGTGCGCAGGAATTCCATCGACGCGGTCGTGGCCGCGGACTACCAGGCGATCGGACTCGACCTGCGCGGGTGGGGCGATTCGGCGGCCTTCATTTCCTCGATTTTGCCCCGGTTCGACTGGGACGATTTCTTTGCCTATCGGTCGTTGGAGTTGGGCCGTCCGTTGTTCGGGCAGCGTCTGAAGGATTTGCTGGCAACGGCGCCGACGCGCACCAGCCGCCGCGGCTGGTACGTCGTGGGCGTCGGCATCGGCGGCCTCGTTGCCGCTCACGCCGCCGCGCTCGACCCGCGCATTCTGGGCGTGGCGAGCATCGATGCGCCGCTCTCGTACCGCTCGCTCGTGGAAGATCCGCTTGCCGAGCAGCCCGTGAGCGCGTATTTGCCGGGAGTGATCGGGGCGTACGAGGTGCGCGACGCGTACGCCGCTGTTGCGCCCAGGCCGCTGCTGATCGTCAACGCCCAGGACGCGCGGCGGAAACCGGCGGGCGCCGCGGCCGCGCGGGAGGAATACGCCTGGACCGCGCGGATTTACGAGCTTCTGGAAACGCCCGCCGGCCTGACGATCGAATCCGGTCTGAGCCGCCGCGAGACCCGCGAAGCTCTGACCCGCTGGTTTTCAGCCCTCGAAAGCTGAGGGCCGTTTTCGCAACCGGAGGGGAGCCGTGGAGCAGGCCGATTGGTTGGCGCAGGTAAGCGAGGAAGTCATCGACCCCGAGCGCAAGATTTGCGATCCGCACCATCATCTTTGGGACCGCAACGGCAGCCGCTACCTGCTCGACGAGTTGCTCGCCGACACGGGCAGCGGGCACAACGTGGTCGGCACGGTGTTCGTCGAGTGCGGCAGCATGTATCGGGCGGACGGCGATGAAGCGCTGCGGCCGGTGGGCGAAACCGAGTTTGCGAACGGCGTCGCGGCGATGGCGGCGAGCGGCGGCTACGGAGACACGAAGGTCTGCGCCGGCATCGTCGGCTTTGCGGACCTGCGCCTCGGCGCGGCGGCGGGCAGAGCGCTCGACGCCCACCTGAGCGCGAGCTCGCGCTTTCGCGGCATCCGCCATTCGGCCTCCTGGGACGCCTCGCCCGCTGTGCGCAACTCGCACTCCAACCCGCCGCCGGGCCTGCTGCTCGACGCCGGGTTCCGCCGGGGACTCGCCGAGTTGGGCAAGCGCGGGCTGAGCTTCGACGCCTGGCTCTACCACCCGCAGATTCCCGAATTGACCGACTTGGCGGCGGCGTTCCCGGACGTTCCGATCGTCTTCGACCACTTCGGCGGCCCTTTGGGAATCGGCCCCTACGCGGGCCGGCGCGACGAAATTTTCCCCGTTTGGCGGGCGGCGGTCGCGGAGTTGGCGCGCTGCGAAAACGTTTGCGCCAAGCTGGGCGGCCTGGTCATGCCCGTCAACGGCTTCGGCTTCCACAAGCGCGCGCTGCCGGCCTCTTCCGACGAAATCGTCGCGGCGACCGGACGTTACCACCGCCATGCGATCGAGGTCTTCGGCGTCGAGCGCTGCATGTTCGAGAGCAACTTCCCGGTGGACAAGAGAAGCTGCTCGTACCGCGTCTTGTGGAACGCCTTCAAGAAACTGGCGGCGGACGCCTCCGCAAGCGAGAAGGACGCGCTGTTCCACGACACGGCCCGCCGCGTGTATCGGATCTAACGGCGCGGCGGCCGCTTCGCCGATGGGTTACAATTCCAACGGACGGTTTTTTATGCAGAGGGACCCGAATCATCCTCCGCGGCGCGTTCCGCTTTCGCGGCGCGAGATGCTGCGGCAGACGTCCGTCGGCTTCGGGCTGACGGCTTTGGCCGGGCTCATGGCCGACCCGGCCTACGCGTCTTCGACCGGCGGCGGCGCGGCCCCGGGGCCGCACTTTGCGCCCAAGGTGAAGAACGTCATTTTCGCCTACATGTCGGGGGGCCTCTCGCATATCGACTCGTTCGACCCCAAGCCGCGCCTGGAAAAGGAAGCCGGCGAGCCGATGCCGTTCGAGACGGCGCGGACGATGTTCAACCAGGACGGCAACATCTGGCCCTCGCCGTGGGAATTCCACCGTTACGGAGAAGCGGGGATTCCGATCAGCGATCTGTTTCCGCACATCGCCGGCTGCGCCGACGACATCGCCGTCGTCCGCTCGATGACCGCCAAGTTCATGGAGCACGCGCAGGCGAACTTTTACTTCCATTGCGGGCAGCCCTTCACCGGCTTTCCTTCGATGGGCGCGTGGACGACATACGGGCTGGGCGTCGAGTCGAAAGACCTGCCCGGATTCGTGGTGATGGGCAGCGGCGGCATTCCGCTCGGCGGCATCAACATGTTCAGCAGCGGGTTCTTGCCGGCGGTTCACCAGGGTTCGTTCCTGCACCCGGATCAAGAGCAGCCCCTGGCCAACGTGCGGCCGCACGAGCCCGATGCGCAGCAGCGCCGGCGGCTGGCCTTCATTCGCGCGATGGACGAGGGTTTTCTGGCGCGCGCCGGAGAGGACGCCCAGGTCGAGGCGGCGATCGCAAACTACGAGACGGCGTACCGCATGCAGTCGGCGGTGCCCGAGCTTTGCGACCTCAGCGGCGAAACCGAAGCGACGCGGAGGCTCTACGGCCTCAACTCGACGTATCCGCCCAAGCAAAACTACGCCTTGCAATGCCTGACCGCGCGCCGGCTGATCGAGCGCGGGGTGCGCTTCGTCGAGTTGACCATGGTCAACGGCAGAAACATGGGCAGCATGTCGAACCCGTGGGATCAGCACACCGATTTGATCGCCGGCCACACCGGCAATGCGTTCAGCGTGGATCAGCCCGTCGCCGGGCTGCTCAAAGACCTCAAGGCCCGCGGGCTGCTGGAGGAAACCCTGGTCATTTTTTCAGGCGAATTCGGGCGCACTCCGTTCGTTCAGGGCACGAACGGACGCGACCACAACCCTTATGGATTCAGCCTGTGGTTGGCCGGCGGCGGCATCAAGGCGGGAACGATCTACGGCGCGACGGACGAATACGGCTACAACGCGGTCGAGGGCATCCGCACGATCCACGATCTGCACGCGACCGTCCTGCACCTGCTGGGCATCGACCACGAGAAGCTGACCTACCGCTTCGGCGGGCGCGACTTCCGCCTGACCGACGTCCACGGCCACGTCATCAACGAAGTGCTGGCGTAAGAGTTCCGCGCTTGGCGGGCGGGCCGGCGGGCGAAGCGCCCATGCCGTCCTGTGGTGTCGATGAAGACGGTCATCGCGCGTTCGCTTCATCGCGGTCGAAGGCATAGTCCTCGGGCAGGGGCCACGCGCGGGCGCGCATACGGTCGACCGCCTGCGCCCGGCGGTCGTCTCTCGCCACCACGATGCGGCGTGGCGTGGCGGCCACAACGGTGGCGCCCTGAGTACGGACTTTTTGAAAACCTTATCGAAGCTCCCGTGGCTCCTCCGCCCGAAGAAGAACCCAGCGCAAGAAGCACCATCCGTCCCCGCAACTACGCCCCCACCGCCTAAACACAAGGCCAACAACATTATGGTTTTCTGCTCAAAACCGAGGCCTGAGCTCATCGTCGTCCTAAATTGAAGCTGGTTGGGGTGAAAAATAAATACAGGCCAACAACATCTGCTCCTGCTCACCAATTTCCATTGTTCGTGTAAACATATCAACCAGTTCGAGCTCTTCTGGGTCGTCTATAATATCAGTACCATTAAATCGATTATTATCTGCAATAATCCCAACATCTTCTACATTCAGCATAGATGACATAGATGATTGATTCGCAAGCTCTGCAAGGGGTTGCCATTTTGCCACCACACTTTGAATGGGTTGGGGGCTCATGACGTTTCCAAAAACTGGCATGTCTTTGAGGCCTACCATATGTCCCATTTCGTGCAAAATGCTTAGGTAAATTCTGTTAACCGCAAGGTAAAGCCCCCTGCCGTCCCCCAAATCTGTAAGCTTATGAGTGTTAACAATAACTTGACCAGGCACTGCCTGCTCTTCTTGGTAGGTGTTAATATAAATATCACCACCACTAGTGAAACCATCAGGCCCAACACTAGTGAAACCATCAGGCCCAAGTCTACCAGCATTTTTAAAGTAAATGACATTTTGATTATCGTGCAATGATTGTAAGTATAGGTCGTTTTCTACATTATCCCAAAAATTTTCCGGAAGCTGATACCTAAGAGGCGCCTGATCTTTAACTTCGAAGAGTCGGTACCCATGTCCAGCAGCAGCGTAAACAGTCGCATTCCATTTTTCAGCGGCAAGCTCAATAAGCTCTCGGTACTGGTCTGCCCCTTCACCAAGGTATAGTGAGATGGTAGTAGGCACCCTTCCGTCGAGTTCAGTGTACTGAGTACAAAGCTTCCCATAACTCCAAACTCTATCACCCCTGACAGTGAGCTGAGCCTTTGCAACAAAGGGCACCAACAAAAATAAAAAAGCCACAGCCTTGATTCGAAAACAAAACATACTAAACTCCTTGGTTATAGTCATAATAAGCTCCTTAGGTATAGTTTTGTTCTTAATATCGTCCTTGCTGATATATACAGTTCAAAAGCATCTTTTCCTGCTCACCGAGCTCCATTGTTCGCGTAAACCTATCTACCATTTCGAGCTCCTCCGGGTCGTCTATAATATCAGTACTATAAAATCGCTTCGAATCCGCAACAATCCCTACATCTTCTAAGTCCAGCCCAGGTGAACGACGAGCAAGCTCTGCAAAGGGTCGCCATTGTTCCACGACCTGAGCATCTAGTTCGGGGCCCATAATGTTTCCTAAATTGGGAATATGCCGGAGACCCACAAGATGTCCAATTTCGTGCAAAATGACGCCGTAAACACGGCGAGTAGCAGTGTAGAGCCCCCTACCCTCCCCTAAATCCATCAGCTTGTTAATTACAACAATGGCTTTACCAGGCCCTCCATACTTTTCTTCCAAGTGCGGGTTAATATAAATATCACTACCAGCAGCAAAACCCGACACACCACCCCCAACTTTAAAGTAAATGGCGCTTTGATAATCGTTAAGTACTTGTAAATATATATAGTAATCTATATATTCATAGAAATCGTCTTCAAGATAATACCTGTGGGGTGCCTCATCTGTAATTTTGATGAGCTGCTCAGGTCCTCCGGCAGCGTAAACAGCCGCATTCCATTTTTTAACGGCAAGCTCAATAAGCTCTCGGTACTGGTCTGCCCCCTCACCCAAGTATAGCAACCTGGTACTAGGAATCTCTCCTTCGGTGACAGTGTACTTAGAACAGAGGTCCGCGCGGATAACGTCACGTGGATTAACGTCACTTGGTAGCTCAGAGTCATTAGCTTTTACAACAAAGGGCACAAATAATAGCAGCAAAGAAACCACAATCCCCATCTTCTCAAAGTCGCCAATATTGCGCGTCGCAATCGCCCATGCCGCGCGAGCGGGCAATCGCCGCGATCTGACCGTCGGCCTGCGAGACCGGCCGCCCGGCGGCGAGGCGGCCCGCCGCGATTTCCGCATAGGCGCGCGCGCCGCCTCGCTGTCGAACGGGAGAATGCGGCCGGCAAACAGATTCCCGAAGGCTTGCTCGGCAACCTCTCTAAGATCCCTCCGGCGTCTGCCTTCGGGCAAGAACGCGATGCCGGTGCGAACCTCCGCCTCCGTCACCGCGGTCACGAACAACTCGCGCGACGGCCGTTCGATCAGCCGTGCTTCCGCTTCCATCGAACGGCCGTGCCCAGCCGCCCGTTTGCGAAGACGGGTCTTCACATCGTCATCGAGATTGCGGATCGTGATGCTCGCCATTGCCGCGCCTCCCTGTTTGCAGCAAGTCTCAATATACACATCGATTGCAATGCAGTCAAGATACCACTGTCAGGAAATCCCTGCCGGAACTGCGAATTCCATCGGGACAATCGGATCATCGATTCCCCCGCAAGCGCTCAGGGCTTGGCGCGTGCCGCATCCATTGCCACTGTGATGCCGCCGGCCCGTTCAACCGGCGGCAGAACCGCGCTACGTTTCGAGGTCGTCCCAGATGCCGCCGTGTCGCGCCGTGTACGCTTGTACGCCGTGCCCGCGATGCGGCGCCCCATCGACTTGGCCTTGCGCACTTTCTCCAGATTGACCGCGCTCATCATGGCGAGCAGTCTTGCGGTCTCGGCCGGCGCATGCCAGGAAACGTCGGCTGGATCGTCCTCGACAAGATCGGAAAAACCGATTCTCCCGGACGGCGGAGCGGATGCGGCCCACCATTTCGAGAACGAGCAGCGTCGGCGCCCTGCGCTGCCGGCCCAACTCCAGCATGAGGCGCTGGAACGGCCGGAACGTGCCGGACCGCTCGCCTTGCAAACCGGCGCCGCAGCCGGCAAGCGACAAGTCTTGACAAGGAAAGGACGCCCAGGCAAGATCGGCGCGGCCCGGCAAATCTTCGGCGGTCACGTCTCTGACGTCGCCGCGCAGATACCCGTCCGTTCCCCAGTTCAAACAGTACGCCGCGGCTTTCTTGCGGTCTATATCGTTCGCGAACAGACACCGCCAATGCTGGCCGAGACCGGCCCGCGCCATCCCGGCGCCGGCGAAAAATTCATAGAACGCGGGCGGCGGCGGGATCATCGACCGGACAACACTGCGGGGACGAACATGCCCCTCGGATACCCCGCGGCTTAACACGCCGGCGGGCTGGAAACCCCGCCGCGCCGCCCACCAGGCTACCAGGCGGCGACGGAGCCGTCTTTGCGCGGGTCGGAGCCGCCGAGCAAAATGCCCCGCTCCCAGTCGATCTCGATCGCCTGATAGCCGCCGAATACGCCCGGACGCGAGACCACCTCGTGCCCCATCGTGGTGAGTTGCGCGGCGACCTGCCGGCTCACGCCCGATTCCAGCGCCAGGCCGTCGCCTTCGAGATGCCGGAAGCGCGGCGCTTCGCCGGCTTGCTGCACGTTCATGCCGAACTCGATCCGGTTCAGCAGCGTCTGCACGTGGCCCTGCGGCTGCATCGCGCCGCCCATCACGCCGAAGCTCAGCCAGGGCTTGCCGTCTTTGTAGGCCATCGCCGGAATGATCGTGTGGTAAGGCCGCTTGCGCGGCTCGATGCGATTGGGATGGCCTTCCTCCAGCGTGAACAGCGCGCCGCGGTTCTGCAAGACGACGCCCGTGCCGGGCACGACGACGCCGGAGCCGAAGCCGTGGAAAATGCTGGAAATGAAAGAGACCGCGTTGCGCTGCCTGTCCACGACCGTCAGATAAACCGTGTCGCCGCCGCGGTCGATGCCCGAGGCGACTTCCGCTGCGGCCCGCTCGAGGTCGATGCGCGCGCGCTGCTTCTCGCCGTAAGCCTTCGAGATCAGTTGCGGCACGGGCAAGGCGCTCCGCTCCGGGTCGGCCAGCCAGGCGCCCAGATCGGCGAAAGCCAATTTCTTCGCTTCCACCAAGCGGTGCAGATAGGCCGCCGAGTTGAACCCCAGGCCGCGCAGGTCGAAACCTTCGAGGATATTGAGCATGGCCAGCGCCGCCATGCCCTGGCCGTTCGGCGGCAACTCGAAAACTTCATAGCCGCGGTAGGTCGCGGCGATCGGCCGCACCCAGTCGGAGTGCTGGTAGGCGAAATCTTCGAGCGTCATCGGCCAGCCCTGGGCGTTGAGGCAGGCGACCGCCGCGCGCGCGAACTCGCCCTCGTAGAATGCGTCGCGGCCGCCCTCGCCGATCTGCCGCAAGGTCTTCGCCAAGTCGGGGTTGCGAAAGACGTCGCCGTGTCCGTAGGGCTTGCCGTTGCGCAGAAAAGTCGCCGCGAAGGTCTCGCGGTCGGCGTGCGGGGCGCCCTGCGCCGCCCAATCGCCGGCGATGATCTCCGATACCGGAAAACCCTCTTCCGCGTAGCGCACGGCGGGCGCCAGCGCCTCGCCCAGGCTCATCGCGCCGTAAGCTTCGAGCAGCACGGCCCAGCCGTCCACGGCGCCGGGAACGGTCACCGAAAACGGCCCGACGGCGGGAACGGCGTCGAGGTTTCGGGAAGAGAAAAACGCGGCGTCCGCCGCCGCCGGCGAAAAGCCGCTGGCGTTGAGTCCGACCAGGCGGCCGCTCTCGGCGACGTAGGCCAGGACGAACACGTCGCCGCCGGGCCCGGTCATCATCGGCTCGACAACGGCCAGAACCGCCGACGCCGCCACCGCCGCGTCGAAGGCGTTGCCGCCCTGCTTCAAGATATCGACGCCTGCCTGCGCCGCCAGCGGCTGGCTGGCCGCAACCATCCCGTTGCGCGCAACGACCGCCGAGCGCCCGGCGGCAATCTCGCCGTGGGGGCGGTCGGCCGCTTGCGTCAACGCGGGCGCCGACATCAGAACCGCCGCCGCAAACGAAAGCTCGATCCGCACACGTCGATTATCGCAAGACCCGTCCCCAAGCGGCGTCCGTTCCGCGCAGCAGTTTTTTCGGCCTGCGCAGCAGTTTTTTCGGCCTGCGCAGCAGTCTTGCTACCCACTCTCCACCGGCGCGCGCAGCGCGCCTCAGCCGAGCAGCGTATTGAACAGGCCCAGCGCGGTCAAGGCCGCCAGCAGCGCCAGCACTGCGCCCAGCATCCAGCGCATCACCCGCAACTCGGTTCCTTGCCCGTCGATCTTGGTTCCGAGAACTTCTTTTTGCGAGTCGATCTTGCCGTTCAACTCCGTAAAACGGGCTTCGAACTCCGTAAAGCGGGCTTCGAATTCCGCAAAGCGGGCTTCGAATTCCGCAAAGCGGGCTTCAAGTACCGCCTGGTTGGAATCCATGGCGGCGGTGACGTTATGGCCGGCCATGTTGCGAACCTCCTGTACAGCAGTATACGCCAAATCCTCCGGCGCGCCGGCCTTGCGCAAGGCGTCGAAAAGTATCTTGTCATCGGGATCGGGCATTGCTGCAAGCATAGCCGAAGGCTCCGCCGCAGGCGCGCCGTCTTGTTATGCACTACCCGCTATTCACGATCCACGATCGAAGCGCGGTGGATCGCCCACATCGCCGCGCCGATGGCCAACACAGACAAGCCCAGGCTGTCGAATACGGGGAGGGGAATCCGCATGTCCGCAAACTGCGGCAGCGTGCGCGGAACGGCGATCAAAATCCCTGCGATGGCCTCGCCGGCGATCAGCCCCGAGCCGATCAGAACGCCGTTGTGCAGCGCCCTTTTCGACCGCCGCTTCAGCAGCGAGGAGACGACGCCGCCCAGGAAAATCGGAACCATCAGCGCCAGCGGCAGGTAGATGCCCACGGCCACGGGCATGACGTGCGCGCGGAAGCGGCTGCCCGAGCGTTCCAGAAACGCATCCAGGACAAGCAGCGCGCCGGCGATTCCGGCGCCGATCCAGACCATGCTCCAGGGCAAATCCGCGCTGCCGAACATCGCCTCGGCGATCGATGCGAACAAGGTGGCCTGCGGGGCGCGCAGCGCTCCGGGCGCATCCGTGCCGATGCCGTAGGCGTTGTGCAACAGCGTCAGAATCGGCGCGATGGCGAACGCCGGAACGATCACGCCGACAAACTGCGCGATCTGCTGCTTGCGCGGCGCCGCGCCGACCAGGTGGCCGGTCTTCAAGTCTTGCGACGTATCGCCGGCGGTCGCCGCCGCGCAACAGACCACGCCGGCGACGCCGAGCGCTCCCAGGATGCCGCCCGCCCCGGTCATGCCCAACAGCAGCAGCACCCCTGCCGAGAACATCAGCGCGCAGATGGTCATCCCCGAGATGGGGTTGTTCGACGAGCCGACCAATCCGCAGATATAGCTGGCGACGGCCACGAAGAAGAAGGCGGCGATCAGCATCGCCAAGCCCGCGACCAGCGCGATCGAAAACGAGCCGGTGACCGCGCGGTAGAGCACGAACGTGCCGGCGGCGGCGGCGGCGAAGATGAGCGCGCTGGCCGGCAACGGGATGTCGCGGTCCGCGCCGGAAGACGTCTTCGCCAGACTGCCGCCCAACTGCCCCAGGGCGCGCCTCAGGCCGGAGCGAATCTTCCACATCGACGAAAAGCCGCCGACGATCATCGCGCCGACGCCCATGTATCGAATCTGACTGCTCCAGGCCTGCCAGGCGGCGTCGAGCGCGGAGCCCTCGGGCAGGGGGTTGCTCAGGTAGTAAATGGGGATGGCCAGCCCCCAGGCGATCAGGCTGCCGCCGACGACCTGAACCCCGATTTCGATGCCGACGATGACGCCCACGCCCAACAGCGCAACCGATACGTCCGCGCCCATGTAGAGCAGCGAATTCCCCACGCGCCAGGCGTATTCGGCGGTTCCGCGGAAAATGGCGACCAGACCGATGCATGATTTGAAGGCCAGCCCGCCGACCAGGGCCGCGGCGATGCGCGACAAAGAGCTTCCGCCTTCCTCTCCCGCCTCGAGCACCTGCGCGCAGGCAACCCCTTCGGGGTAAACGAGCCCTTTGCTCTCCACGATCAGCGTGCGCCGCAGCGGAATCATCAGCAGCACGCCCAGCACGCCGCCGAGCGCGCCGATCATGGTGACCTGCCAGTAGTCGAAGCCGCTCCAGACGCCGGTGATAAGCATCGCCGGGACGGTGAAGATGATCCCCGCGGCGACCGACTCGCCGGCGGAAGCCATCGTCTGCACGATGTTGTTTTCGAGGATGCTGCCGCGGCGCAGAAGGCCGCGCAACACGCCCATCGAGACGATCGCCGCGGGGATGCTCCCCGAAACCGTCATGCCGGCGTACAGGCCGAGGTAGGTGTTGGCGGCGGTCAGCACCGTGCCGATCAGCAGGCCCAGGAGCAAAGCCTGACCCGAGAACTCGGGCGCGGAGCGCGCGCCGGCGTTGGCGGACATAAGGCCCATTGTAATGGCCCGCCGCGCGGCGTACGCTAATATCCATGAGCATGGAACGGAGCGGCGCCGCGGTTTCGATGCTGCTTTTGCCGGCCTGCGTTCTGCCGGCCCTGTCGGCCTGCGGGCAAGAGCGCGCGCCGGCCGCCCCCGCCGCGGATGCCGGTCCGGCGCTCGAGGCGCGGTTGAGCCTCCCCTCCGGCGTAGCCGCGGACGCGGCCGGCAACCTCTACATCGCCGACCGTTTGGGCCACCGCGTCCTCAAGGTGGACGCTCGCGGAATCGCCGCTACCGTCGCGGGAACCGGCCGCAGCGGATTCTCCGGGGACGGCGGCCCATCGCCACCGTCGCCGGCAGCGGCGACGTCGGGGACTGGGGAGGCGGGTTTTCCGGGGACGGCGGCCCGGCGGTCGAGGCGCGGTTATTCCGGCCCCGCGACGTGGCGCTGGACGCGGTCGGCAACCTCTACATCGCCGATGCCGGAAACCGCCGTGTCCGCAAAGTGGACGCCGAGGGAACCATTGCCGCCTTCGCGGGGAGCGGAGAGCCCGCGCCCGACGCGGACCCCGGCCCGGCGCTCGAAGTCATGCCCGACCGATTAGGCCCCGAATGCGTGGCCGTGGACGGCGCGGGCAACGTCTATTTTTAGGCGCCGCGCTGCCGCGCGGGGTCGCGAGACACGGGTCTTTTCGCCTCGCGGCTGTCTTGCGTTCCACTCTCCACTGACCACTCTCCGGCCGTCATGTGTACGTTGTCCACACCCTTGTCTTACGTGCATGTTGTCCACAAGCCGGCGCCTCTTGTTTTACTATCGTAAAAAGATGCTCGGCGAGCGCATGTTGAACGCTCGAAAGTGGGCAGGAATGGCGCAGGTCGAGTTGGCCGCGGCGCTGGGAGACCGTTACGACCACTCGGTGATTTCCGCCGTCGAGCACAACCGCTCGTCGCTGCGCTTGGACGGTTTGGCGCAGGCGGCGCGGGTGCTGGGAGTGAGCAGCGACTATCTGCTCGGGCTGACCGACGACCCCACGCCCAGCGCCAAGCTGGCGGAGCGGGCCCAAGCGCCGGCGGACTCCGAGGCGCTGGTTCCGGCGGGCGCGGGCCCGGAGGCGAAACCCGTGCCGGTCCACCGTTTGCGGACCGCCGCCGGGAGCGGGGCGATGGAGATTGACGAATCGGTCAAGAGCTGCGCCTGGTTCCGCAGCGCATGGCTGCAGCGGCACGGGCTGAACCCCGCGCATTGCAGCATCATCGGCGTGAGCGGCGAATCGATGGAGCCGACGCTGCCCGCCGGCTGCGTCATTCTGGTCGATCGCGAGCGCACCAAGCTGCGGCGCGACGGCATTTTCGTGGTGCGCACCGCAGACGGCCTGATCGTCAGACGCGCACACAGAACGGGCAACCGCTGGCTGCTGGCCGGCGATCACCCGGAGTGGAAGCCGCAGCCGTGGCCCCCCAAGGCGGAGGTTGTCGGCGAAGTCAAGTGGATGGCGCGGGAGCTGTGAGTCGGCCAAAGCTTCGTAAGCTTCGGCAACAAGAACGCTCATGACAAATCTGCGCCGACTACAGCGCTTCGCCGCCGACTCGCGGCCCGGGACTCGGCGCCGCAGGCGCCGCCCCCTGCGACGATCTCGAACGCGCCGAAGGCGAACAGGCCGGGAATCTCGAACGGCAAGACGCCGAATGTCTCGATGTAGTCGGATTCCAGGTCTTCGATGGCGAAGTTCTCGACCGTTTCGAAGCCGTGCTCGGCGAACAGCGCGTTCATGGCGTCCAGCGAGTACTCGCTGCGCATGGGCTCTCCGCGCGACTTGACGAACGCCAACATTTTTTGCCGGATGCGCAGGTGCGCCGGATTGGACGACGCCTCGTCGAGCAGGTAGTCGACGACCAGGCGCGTCCCCGCGGCGAGGTTGCGCGCAATCGAGCGGGCCAGCGCGGCCAGGTCGCCGGGCGTCAAGTAATAAACGACGCCCAGCAGCGAGAGGAACGTCGGCCGCGAGCGGTCGAACCCCGCGCCCTCCAGCGCGTCGACGAGCGCAACCTGCGACAGGTCGGCGGCGACGAAGCGGCAGCGCGCGGGCACGCTCAGCCCCGCCCGGCGGATACGCTCCAGCTTCTTCTCCTGAGTAACGGGATGGTCGATCTCGAAGACGTCGACCCGTTCCAGCAAATCGGGCCTGCGGAAGGCGAAGGAGTCCATCCCGGCGCCGACGATGACGTACTGCGCGGCGCCCTCGGCGACCGCCGTTTCCAGCGCCTGCTCGGCGTAGCGGGCGCGCATCAGCACGCACATGCCGACCGGCATGAGGCGCGCGAGCACGACCCTCACCAGCAACCAACCCAACGGGCGGAAGCTCACGGCGAAACCCAGCAAACGGCCGCACAGCAGCCGGGCGTAGGGGTCTTCGAAGATCGGCTTCCGCGCGCGCCGATGCCAGCCGCGCACCGCAGCCGTGAAATCGGCAGTCGATAGCTTGCCGGCGGGGAACGATTCCGCGGGCGGCATTTCAGCCGACCGCAACCGCTTCGGTCTTTGCGAACGCCTCAGTCGGTTTCGCTACCGGGCTTTCGGCGCTCGCCGCCCCGGTTGCCTCGTTGACGATCACCTGCAACGGATTGTCGGGCAGCTTCGCCCGATCTTTCACCCGCGACGTGCCGTAGATGTGGAACGGCTGTGCGTCGTTCACCGCAGCCAGATCTTCCAGCGTCTGCTTGCGGTGCTTGGGGATCAGCCGCGGAGGCTTGGCGACGTTATTGGGTTCGTTGTCCCAATTGAGGTAGAGATGCTGCGAGAGCTTTTCTTCCGCTACGCCCGCGAAGCGCATCGCCGGCCACTTGAACGCCTGGCCGTGGACGTACTTGCCGCGCAACTGATAGAACAGCTTGGTGCCGATCTTGAAATACGCGCGCGAGCGGTCGCGCATTTCGCCGAAATCACGGCTTTGCGTCCAGGCGGTCATGATGAACTCCCACTGCACCTGGGTCAGTTCGCGGGGCTTCATGGCGTGGCCGCCGGCCATGCGCGTGTCCTCGAGCGGCGTGAAGATCGAGGGCACGTAGAGCACCTTGTTCTTCTTCAGCCGATGCAGCAGGTCGAGCGACTGGCGCATGTCGTCTTCGGTTTCGTTGGGCAGGCCGACGATGAAGGTGTAAACCGGGAACCAGTTGTTGTCGTTGAGGATGTTCGTTCCCTCGACGACGATTTCCTGCCAATCGCGGATGTCGAAGGGCAGCGACTTGCCCGACATGGTGAGCGCCGCGAGCCGCGCCGAGCCGGTCTCGATGCCGATCAAGGGGGCCAGGAATTTCTTGTCCGGGTGCGTGGAGTTGCGGTTGCGCAGTGCGCTTTTGTCCAACAGGATTTTCGACAGATCGCGGATCAAGCCGGGGTTGACCACCGCCGGGGCGATGGTCGCGTGCGACAGCGGCAGATATTCGACGCCGGGGCTTTCGGCGATGGCGCCGTAGAAGTTGAGCAGTTGGTTGGGATTGGGGATATAGAACGGCGCAGCCGCCCCGTAGATGAAGACGTCTTCCGACACCGGGAAGATGATTTTGCCGTCGTTTTCGGTGTTCGCCCGAACGGCCTGCATCACTTCGGGCATCGGCACCGAGATGCGCGTTTCCAGCGTCGGCGAGCAGAATGCGCACTGGCGTCCGCAGCCGCGGTTCATCTCGACGATGCCGTAAGTCGAGCGCTTGCGCGGAATAATCAGGTTTTCGACTGCCGGTTCCGGAGCGTTCACCACCGGCGGCAGCTCGCGGCCTTCCTCGGCCAGCCGGAACATCTCCAGAATCTTCGATTCCGCCCGTCCGTTGATCAGGCAGCTCACGCCCAGCCGCTCGCGCGCGCCGGTTTTCTCGATCTGCCAGGCGCCCGCTCCGCCGACGATGATTTTCGGCTTGTGGCGCAGGATCGCCGGATGGCGGTAAACCCTTTCCGACTCGGCGGCGTTGATCGGCCGCGCCGACGAACCGAAGATATTGGAGTAGACGCCCGTCGAGAACGCGGTGCCGATCGGGTTGTGCGCGCCGACGCCGACCGCGACCGTGCGCGGGCCGACAAACGCATCCAGATCGTCGGGATAGCAAACGACCACGTCGTCGGCCTTGTAATGGCGCAGCAAAACCTCTTCGGCGACGCGCACCCCGTAGGGTATGACCTTCGCGCTGCCGTCGGCGTAGCGCGGCTGCTCGAACTTCCTCTTGTAGAAGAACCGCGGCACGAACCGCGCCGGCGCGGAGGCGTACATCATCTGCTTCCAGGGACTGAACGCCTGTTCGGTGCTTTCGGTGTCGGGCGCCGTGAGAACGAACTTCACGCCTCTAGGGTCGTAAGCCATGTGCGGATCGGTCCTTGCCTGGGAACAACTTCGATTGTACCTTGTTTCGGCCTGCCCGGTTTCGGCCTGCCCGCTTGCGCGGCCTCCGGCTACGAGATCGAAATGCGCTGCCCCGAGTAGACGAACAAAACCTCATTGAGATCCGGGTGCGCGGCGAGATCGGCCGCGAGCTCGCCGGAGATCTCCGTCCAGGTCAATCCGAGCATCACCAGATCGGCTTCGGTCGAACGCCGCTGAACCGTCCGCGAAAACCCCGTCTTGTCGTCGTAAGGAACGGCGGTCAGGTTCTTGGGGGAAATGGGCAAGCGGCCCTCGGTCACGAACTTGTTGAGCAAGTCGAGCTGGCCCTGCGTCTGATCGGCCGGATAGCAGGCAAAAATCCTGATCTCTGCCGCGGCCCACTCCGGATGGCCCAGGATGATGTAGGCCAACAAAATCATCAGCGGCGCGTTCTCGTAGTCCTCCCGGGTCAACCAGATATGGATGTTCGAGCGGTAGCCGAAACGGACTTCCGATGAGCGCAGCACGCAGATGTTGAAGCCGAAAGGCAGCAATTGGCAGGCGGCTTCGACGACCTCCGGGATCTCCTTGGGCGAATGCCTGGAAAACTCCAGCAGAGCGCTGTTGTTCGGCAATCCCGAGACCCCGGGCCGCTGAATGATCTGCGAAATCGCGTTCTTCAAGCTCGGCGCAACGATCGTTTCGACGAAAATCCCCGCGCGGCTCACCTCCGATTTGCGAATCAAACGGTCGGTATACGACCGGGCGTAAACATCCTTTTCGATCGACAGCCCGCCTTCGACGTACTGGATGAATTGCCCGAATCCTTGCCTGTGGCAAATCCAGCGCAGAAGATCGAAGGGCGCCACGCGGTCAATCGAATGCCGCGTAATCGCAAAGAAGGCCGGCCGCCAGTCGCCGGTCTGCGCCCCGGCGCGGCTTTGCTGCAGCGCGATCTGCAACCGCCGCGTGAGTTGGAACATCACCCCGCGCAAAATCCGCGACACGTCCCGTTCGCCGCGGCGCGTGTAGGCCAGCCAGCGGTAGATGCCGAACATCAAGGCCAGCGAAACAACCGCGTAAAGCGGCTGCATCTGGAACATCATCATGAAACACATCGCCGCGCCCAGCAGCGACACGTACCAGCGCGAACGAAACGAAGGCCGGTAAGACGGATTCCCGGAAAAATACTCCAGGAACGAAACGCTGCACAACGCCCCGTAGGTGACCATGAAAAACATCGAAATCACCTGCGAGACCGAGTCGATATCGCCGGCCGCGATGAAAACCACGGCAACGGCGCCCGAAACCAAAGTCGCCCGCGCCGGCTCGTCGCTCGCCCCTCTGCCCTGCGCCAGCGCCGCGTTCAGGCGCTCCGACGGAAACACCTTGTCGCGCGCCAGCGCCTGCAAGGTGCGCGGCGCCACCAGAATCGACCCGATCGCCGAGGAAAGCGCCGCCGCCCCCAAACCGATCGGGATGATCGGCGGCCACACGGCAATGTCTTTCATCACGAAACGCCCCGTGTCGGCCAGAACCTCCGGCGCGGCGCTCGCCGTCAATTTCCAGACCATCAGCACATAGACGGCCATGCCGGCCAAAGTCCCGGCCAGCGTTCCCAGCGGGATCGACCGCCGCGGGTTGCGCAAGTCGCCCGACAAGCCGACCCCGGCCGTCATTCCCGTAAAGGCCGGGAACACGATCGCAAAAACCTTCATGAAGGGATCGGCATCGGCGATCGGCTGACCCGGATTGGCGGCGCCCTCGACGCTCCCCTGCCCCAAAAAGAACGCGCCCAGCGCTGCGAACAGGACGCCGGCAACCACCCAGAGAAGGCTCACGCCGAGATCGGCGCCCTTCTTGAGCATCGCCAACATCAACAGCAGCGCGGCAGGCAGGCCGATGATGCGCGCGTCCGCCGGCAGACCGGTCTGCTCGGCGATCCAAGGCTGGATATCCTGAAACGCCTGAGCGAACGCAATCATGTAAAAGGCCGCCGAAATCGCCTGCGAAAGGTAAAGCGAAATGCCGATCGTGCCCCCGATCGCCGTGCCGAACGAGCGGCTGATGATGTAATATTCGCCGCCCCCTTCCACGCGCCGGTTGGTGGCGATCTCGGCCACCGCCATCGCCGTCGGAATGGTCACCATGTGCCCCAGCAAGATCACCCACAACGCGCCCATCGTTCCCAGGTGGCCGACCGCATAGCCGAAACGCAGGAACAGAACGGCGCCCAGAATCGTGCTGATCGCCGCCAGAAACACCGGCGCCGTCCCGAAGGCGTGGCCTTTGCTTTCGAAGGTGGGAAAAGCGGGGGACGACATGGAACGCGCGCAATGCGCCGACTCCAACTAATCTACCGAGTTGCGCGCATTTTCTCCCGCTGCGCTCGGGACCTTTGCAAAGCCGCCGCCGCGTAGTTGCGGATCGTCCGCAGCATTGCATGCAGCCCGTTGCCCCGCGTGGGGCTGAGGTGTTCGGTCAGCCCGATGCGGTCGATGAACTCGTGCCCCGCCTCGAGTATCTGCCGCGGCGCGAAGCCGGAGTACGCCCGCAGCAACAGCGCGATCAGCCCCGAGACGATCGCCGCGTCGCTGACCGCCTGGAAAAACAGCTTCCCCGCGCGCTCTTCGGCATGAAGCCAGACCTGCGCCTGGCAGCCGCGCACCTTGTATTCGTCGGTCAGGAACTCGCCCGGATAAGGCGGCAGCTTGCGCCCCAGGTCGACGATGTGCTGGTAGCGGTCCATCCAATCGTCGAGGAACTCGAACTCGTCGACGATCTCCTCGTGCGCGTCGCGGATGGAAAGGCTGCTCAAGCTAAACCCTCGGATACCGAATTCTAACCCGCTTCTGATACGCTGATCCGCGGCGCATGGCGGACGACAAATACGATGTCTGCGTAATCGGCTCCGGAGCGGCCGGCGGCGCCCTCGCCGCAGCGCTGGCCGAGCAGGGCGTCCAGACCGTCCTCGTCGAAGGCGGCCCCTACCGCGATCCCGCCAAAATCGACTCCCACGCCTGGCCCTACGAAAACGCCGCGCCGCGCGTGCCGCCGGTCCGCGTCAACCCCAAGCGCGAGCCCACGATATATAGCGGAGACAACGTCGGCATCGCCCGCGCGCGCGTCCTCGGCGGACGCACGACCCACTGGAACGCCGTCTCGCTGCGCTTTTCCGCCGACGACTTCCGCGAGTGGTCGGTCAACGGCATCGAAGAAGATTGGCCGATCGGCTACGACGAGCTGGCCCCCTATTACGACGAGGCCGAAAGGCGCATGGTCGTCTGCGGAACGCGCGAAGGACTGGAAGCGCTGCCCGACGGCAAGTTCATCCGACCGCTGTCCTTGCGCTGCTCGGAGCGCATCCTGCAGCGCGCCTCCGCCAAGTTCGGCATGCGCCTCATCCCGGTGCGCAAGGCCCTGGCCACCGAGCCCGGCCGCGGCCGCGCCGTCTGCCACCACTGCGGCCATTGCATGCGCGGCTGCGGCGTCTCCGCCATCTACAACACCGCCGAGCACGCCATCCCCCAGGCGCGGGAGACGGGCAACCTCGATGTGCGCATGGAATGGATGGCCCACGAGCTGCTTGCCGACAACGAAGGCAAGGTGCGCGCCGCAAGATTCGTCGAGCGCGAAGGGACGCGCGAAATGGAGATCCGCGCGCGCGTCTTCGCCGTCTGCTGCGGCAACATCGAATCCCCCCGGCTGCTGCTCAACTCCAAATCGCCGCGCTTCCCCAACGGACTCGCCAATAACAACGACAACGTCGGCCGCTACCTGCACGGCCATTGCACCTCGCTGACCTTCGGCTTCCTCTCCGACCTCATCGGCCGCGAGCCGGTCAACCGGGACGGCGCCATCGATCATGCCTACATCCCCCGCTTCGCTCCCTACCGCAAGGTCGATTACCGCGGCGGGTTCGGCTTCCAGATCAACATCCGCTCGTACATGAGCCCCGCGCACGCGCACCGCCTCAAAGGCTACGGGATCGGCTTCAAGCGGCGCGTGCGCGACCTGCACCAGGGCCTCTCCGTCCTGGGCGGCTACGGCAAGGCGCTCGCCAAAAGGGAAAACCGCGTCACCCTGCACCCCGCGCGCAAAGACGCCAACGGCCTGCCCGTGCCCGTGGTGCATTTCCGCTGGTCCGACAATGACCGCGCCATCCACCGCGACATGCTGCGCACCGCCGACGAAATCTACGAGCAAGCCAAAGTCGATTTCCTCTACCGCGCGAACGCCGCCTCGGTCGGCGGCTTCGCCAGCCACGAAGTCGGAACCTGCCGCATGGGCGGCGATCCCAAAACCTCGGTCGTCAACCGCCGGAACCAAACCCACGAAGTCAAAAACCTCTTCGTGGTCGACGGCAGCAGCTTCACCACCTTCCCCGAAAAAAACCCCACCCTGACCATCACCGCCCTGGCCCTGCGCGCCGCCGACGGCATCGTCGAGATGAGCCGGCGGGGCGAATTGTGAGCCCGCGCGCCGCGGTGTGCTAGAATACATTTTTTCGGCGCTTGAGGGGAAACATGGACAGCCATCTCAAAGAGTTGCTGGAGCGGCTCGGACACGCCATCAACGAATCGGTTTCCGATTCCGAAGCCATCGCCGAATCGATCGCCGAGATCAAGCGCGAAGGCTACGACGTCTATTTCCTGCTGCAGGCCACCATCGGCTTCAAACGCCGCGCCGCAGAAGACAAGTTCGAAAATGCGCCCGTCAGCGCCGCGCACGGCGGCTTTACCGAACAGGACGCCGAGTTCCTGAAGTCGCTCAAGATCAAAGTAGAAGAGTGACGCCGCCCCGCGCCGCTTGCGCGGCCGGCGGTAAGTGAAAGACTGGTGACTCTTCACTCTCCCCTGGGCGTCGCCGGCCACCCGGCCCGCGACGTAAAATTCGCTCGAATCCCTTGCCTTTCGTTATCGGATCGGCTACACCAGGATGAGTGGCGATCGAGGGATTCAAGAGCAAGGCGCTCAAGCGGTTCATGCTCAAAGACGACGCGCGGGGTATCTCGAAAGCCCACGCGAAGCGGGTTCGTGAAATCCTGGTGCTACTGCATGGGCGCGCTCCGTTGCAGGCGCTTTCGGCAGTGGCGAAATACGATTTGCACCCGCTGAAGGGCAACCGCAAGGGCCTATGGGCCGTTACGGTTTCCGGCAACCTGCGCATTACCTTCCGCGTCGATGACAGAAACGTTTTCGATGTTGACCTGATCGACTACCACTAGAGAGGAGCGGAAACATGATCGTAGGAGTATCCGATGAGAAGCTGCCGGCGTCGTTCGCGCCGCATCCGGGGGGATTTATCCAGTCGGGCTATTTAGACGCCGAAGGCGACTACCCGGGCATGAGCGTAAGCGCAGCGGCGGCCAAGCTCGGGGTAAGTCGAGTGCATCTGTCGCGCGTGATTCACGGCCATAAGCCGGTCACGGTCGAGCTTGCGATGAAGCTCGAAGCGGCGGGTTGGGCAACCGCCGAGAGCTGGCTGGACCTACAAACCCGGCACGACATCGCGCAAGCCCGCGAGCGGCTGAACCAACCGCTGGCGGCGGCTCCGGCAGTGCGGCGGGTCAAGGCGCTCGAAGCGGAAACGGCGTCGGCGTCGGTTGCGGCGTGAGCGGCCGCGCCGGCGGCCCCCCACTCTCCACTGAGCAGCGCAAGCCGCCCCGGCCGCCCCGACAACACCGCTGCGCAAAAATGTTTCGCCGAACGGTTTGGGCGTTTATAATGGATGGGTGGAAGAACGCCTGAAATTCGCCGTTTTCATCGACTACGACAACATCGAAATCGGTGTGAAGTCGACCTTGCACCGTCCTTTTGATGTCGAGTGCGTACTCGAGGGGCTCAAGGAGCGCGGCGAAATCGTCTCCAAGGTCGCTTACGGCAACTGGAGCCGGCAGCAATCGGTAACCCGCGCCTTTACCGAGCACGGCGTGCAGATGGTGCAGCGCGACACGACCCCGCGCGGCGACAAAAACGGCGCGGACATCAATCTGGCCCTGGACGCGCTGGAGTTGGCCTTCACCAGCGACCACATCAACGCTTTCTGCATCCTGAGCGGCGACAGCGACTTCATGGCGCTGGTCAACAAGCTCAAGCAATATAACAAGCGCGTCTATATCGTCGGCGGCAAAGCTTTTACCAGCACGATCCTGCAGCGCAACTGCCACGAGTTCATCAGTTACGAATCGCTTGCCGACAGCGCTCCGAAGAGTTCACGCGGCGGCGGCGCGGCGCGCGCGCCGAAGACGAAGCGGGCGGTGCTGCCGGTGGAGAAGGCGCTGCCGGTGATCGACCGCGCCCTGCACTCGCTGGAAATCCGCGGCGCGGTGCCGCAGATGGGCTTGCTGAAGAGCACCATCCAGCGACTCGACCCGGCCTTCGACGAGCGCAACTACGGCAGCTCGTCGTTCAAGACGTTCATCGACAGGCTGGCCGACAAGGACTTTTTGGCGGTCAAGATCGTCGAGGGGCATTTCGTGGTCGAGAGCCGCGCCGACGGCGCCGCATCGAGCGTCGGGCCGACCAGCGGCGACGCGCTGGCCGTGCTCTGCGGCGTGCTGCGCGACAACGCCGAGTTGCTGGACATCGGCATTCCGGCCCGCGAGATCGAAGCGCTGGTGCAGGCCGCGCATCCCGACTTCGACCCGATCGAATACGGCCTGCAAAGCTTTTCCGAGTTGATGAACCTGGCCCGCGACAAGGGCTACGTCACGGCGGAAGCGGACCCGGCGACGGGCTTCCGCTATTTCGAGGGCGCCGATCTCGCCAACGCTCCCCTGCCCGAACCGGCTGAAGCGGCGGACTCCCCGGAAGAAGACGGCGCGCCTGCGGCTGCGGGCAAGCGTTCCCGCCGGACGCAACGCGCCAACGGCGCCGCCAAACCGCGCGAAAACGGCGAAGACCCCGACAACGGCAAGCCGCGCCCCAAACGCAAACGCGCCAAAACAAGCTCCCCCCGCCGCAAACCCGCCGCCAAACCCGAAGCGGCGGAGTGAAAGGCGCCGCTTGGCGGAGCGTTTCTTCGCTTGCATCCGATGGAGGGCGTCCAACTCGCTGCCGGGCTCGTCTTGCTCGGACAATTTCCAGAATATTTAATGTGTGTAAAATTTTTGAAGGCCGTTGATTTTGTGGTTTGACTTGATATAGGATACGGTTTATTGGTGTAGCAGGAGGGAATGAGCGCTATCTTGCTCAAACAATTTTGAGATAGATTCAGCCATCAATAGAAGGAACAAACATGACTGAGTTACTGAAGGCGCTTCAAGAGGCCGTTCAAGGCAACGCAGCGGCGTTTCGCTGTCGGCGGCGGCTGCAACCGGCAGGCGGAGAGGGCGACAAGGTGTTTCCCCCTACGTTTGCGGGAGCCGTTTACGCCACGGAAAAAAGGCGCCTCCCCGGCAAAGACGAGGCGGTGGATTGCGTGTTGTTGGACAGCGTGCAGAGCCAGGCGAACCGGATGGAACTGGCGCTGCAAGAAGCGGTCGATGCCGGGAGAATCGCGGTTCCTCTGTTGGAAGTGGATTTCACCGAGCACGACCCGACGGGCGAAGCGGAAGCCGACGAGCAGAACGGACGGCTGATCGATGCGGTCGGCAAAATATCGAGCCTTCAGGTTCCGCATCGACTGGCGGATGCGATCCTGCGGGACAGCGAGTTGAAGGGCGTTGCATTTCGGGCGTCCGAGCTCGGTAGAACTCTTGACACGGTAAGCCTTGCCAACGCAACGCCTCTTTTCCGACTCTGCCCGACCGCGTTGCTGTTCGGCATGTGGGACTCGACCGGCCCCAAGGGCGGACTGGGGGCGAAGTTCGAGCGGGCAATAGTATCCGAGGTTGTTGGAATCGATGCAGCGATAGGCGATCTGCGCCGGGGAGTCCGGAACGATCCCTTGGGTATCCGTGCTGCAGTGAAAGTAAGCAAGCAATCTGGCGGACAATGGGAGGTTGCGGAAGATGGTGATCGGGGTGCCGTGTCTCCATCGGAGGTCAACCATTCAAACGTACCGTTCCCCAAGCAACGGAAGGAGAAAACTGACGAGAATTATTACGATGGCGCAACCATTGAATACGCAGAGCAAGTCACGACCCTCTCTCTGATCTGTCTGCGCCGCCTGCGGTTTCCCGTAAACGGCAGCGCGAATTCCAAAGCAAACGACGCCGCGCGTATGGTCTTGGCCGCGCTCGGGCTATGCGCAGCGACGCTTGCCTTCGAGTCCGGCATGGGGCTGCGCTCCCGATGTTTGCTTTGGCCCTCCGAGCCTATGGAATGGGAACTGCTCGAACGGCCCGGCGAAACTCCTCGCAAGTTCGCGATTACGGCAAACGAAGCCGTTGACCTTCTCCGGCAAGCCGTGAACGCTGCAGAGGACGCGGGCATTGAGTGGGAAACCGAGCCGATTACCCTGCAACCTTCCGCCCGATTGCTGAATTTGGTGCGGCTCAGTCAACAGGAAGCCACGAAAGAAGGCGCAGACGAAAGGTAAGCGAAGTGTTTGCGCTGGGCATTCGTTACCTGAACGGGTGCGTTGCCGCATCCGAACCCGATGACCGCGACCGGGCGGAGTGGCCTCCGCATCCCGGGCGCGTTTTCATGGCGCTGGCGGCGGCTCACTTCCAGACCGGCGAGGACGCGGACGAGCGAGAGGCGCTCCTCTGGCTGGAATCGCTTGAGAAAGAGGGGCGGCCCATCATTCCGAGCATCGTCGCGGGCGAGGCAAATCAAAGGCGTATCGTCACCCATTTTGTTCCCGTAAACGATGCCTCAGGTTCGCAAAAAAAACCGCCGACGGCCCTGTTGCAGTCGGCTCCCTTGGCGCGAGACCGCCAACCGCGCACGTTCGCGCGCGCTTGGTTGGATTGCGACACTGCTTTCCTGGTCTGGCCCGGCATCGCACCCGATAGAGGCTGCCGGGAAGCGCTTGCCCGGTTATGCGCCAAAGTAACGCGCATCGGACACTCTTCGTCCCTGGTGCAAATGTGGATGGCGGATCCCGAAAAGGTTGGCGAGCCGAACTGGGTTCCCAGCGAGGAAAGAGCGGTGGTCCGGCTTCGCTTGGCGTTCGGCGGAACTCTGGAGTATCTGGAACGCCAATACAACCGCAACCAGGTCGAAGAGTTCGCCGCGCTGAAAGTCGCTGAAGCCGACGATTCGAATCCGAGAGCCCAGAGGGAGGCGCGAAGGCGGGTTCGAGCGGAATTCAACAGGACGGCGCCTCCCCAACAGCGGCCTACGCTTTCCGTTTACCAAGGCTACGCTCCCGCGGACAGCAGCGAGGAGGCCGGAAGCGTACCGGGAACCGTCTTTAGCCCGCACCTCATCGTGCGTCGTCTGGAACGATTCTCCGGCCCCTACCGCCAACTCGATCTCACTCGCGCGCTCGCCGTGTGCCGGCGCTGGAGACAGGCCCTGCTGAGCCGCAGCAACGACTTGCGCTCGGAACTCCGCTCCATCCTGGCGGGGCATGACCCTGACGGCGCCCCTCTTCAAGGCCCCCACCTGGCTTTCGCGCCTCTCGGATTCGTTGGCCGCGAACATGCAGACGGCCGGCTGCTTGGCATGGGAATTGCTCTCCCCGCGGGCCTTGCGCCGCAAGACCGGCGCAGCATCTTGGCCGCGGTCGGTCGGGTTCACGAGTTGAAGCTCGGACGCTTGGGAGTTTGGCGCACCGAGGCAATCGTCGCATCGCGCAGCGCATACAACCTGCGCGCGGCTACTTGGACGGCGCATCCCGAAGGCGCTGCGCAGTGGTCGACGGTCACCCCCATTGCCTTCGATTCGCATCCGAAGTCGGAAGACAGGGGCGTTTCCCAGAGCGAAGTCGCGTCGATGATCCACCGGTCCTGCGAGCGCGTCGGTTTGCCCGCGCCGCGCGAGGTCATTGTCACGCCCGTTTCCGCACATCTTGGAGCGCCGGCGGCGCACGAGTTCCCCAGGCTGGAACGCAAGGACGGCAGCCTTCGCCGACACGCCCATGCGATTCTGATTTTCGATGAGCGGGTTCGCGGCCCCATCTTGCTGGGCGCAGGACGCTACCGCGGATACGGGTTGTGCCGTCCGCTCGACGAATCCGTTGCCGGTGGGAGCGCGCGATGACGGACCTGCCGGGTTTCTCCACTTTCTTCAGAGCGCTTTGGGGGTACGAACCCTTCCCCTGGCAACGCATGCTTGCCGAACGCTTGACCGGCGGACAATGGCCGCAGGTTCTTGATCTGCCTACCGCTGCCGGCAAGACGGCATGTATCGACGCAGCCGTCTATGCCTTGGCCGCCCAAGCCGACCGGCCTGTGAACGAACGCACCGCGCCGCGCCGGATATGGTTTGTGGTCGATCGCCGGATCGTGGTGGACGAGGCGCACAGTCGAGCTTCCGAGATCGCCGCAAAGCTCGAATATCCTCAAGGAGATGCGCTCAAGCAAGTCGCCAAACGCCTGCAGCAAGTAAGCGGAACAAAGAAGACGCCTTTGGCGGCGGCGCGCCTTCGTGGCGGCATCCTGCGGGGCAATCAGTGGGCTCGCATGCCGTCGCAGCCCGCGGTGATTTCTTCCACGGTCGATCAACTCGGCTCCCGGCTGTTGTTTCGCGGCTACGGCCATGGGAAGCTCACGGCGTCGATTTACGCGGGCTTGGCGGCGCACGACAGTTTGATCCTGCTTGACGAGGCGCACTGTTCCGTGCCGTTTCTCCAAACGCTTCAACACATCGAGAGCTACCGGGGGCAAGCCTGGGCCGAATCTCCGATCAAGACTCCATTCGCGTTTGCGATGCTTTCGGCTACCCCGCCGTCGGCTTCAAACCATGGTGATCGGGAGCCGAATCTCGATGAATTCCCGGGCGCCAAGCGGGATGAAGCCCTCGATCATCCAATTCTTCGGCAACGGCTGTCGGCTTCGAAACCTGCCGAATTGGTTTGCCTGAAATCCAGAAACCCGCTCCCCAAGGACGCCGCCCGCCGCGCAAGCGAGTTCGTGCGGCAAGACGGCAAGTGCCGGGTTGCGGTGATCGTGAACCGCGTGCATACGGCCGGTAAGATCGCCGATCTTTTGAAAAACGAGCTTAAGGAACAGGCCGATGTGGCGCTGTTGACCGGACGCCTGCGGCCCCTTGAGCGCGACAGGCTGGTTGCGCGTTGGAAGCCGTTTCTCAGGGCGTCGCAACCCGAGGATTACGAGAAGCCCATCGTGCTCGTCTCCACGCAATGCATCGAAGTGGGCGCCGATTTCAGCTTCGACGCCCTGGTTACGGAAGCAGCCAGTCTGGACGCGCTGCGGCAGCGATTCGGCCGGTTGAACCGCATGGGGCAGGCCGGCGAAGCGCCCGCAGCGATCTTGATTCGCGAGAGCGATACAAAGCCGGGGCAAGAAGATCCGGTTTACGGAACGGCCATTGCGAAATGCTGGTGCGTCTTGTGCGGCGGCGGTAAGCGGACCGTGATTGACTTCGGATTCGAAGCGCTTGGCCGGAAGCTCGGCAAGATCGAGGACTTGGAGGGCTGCTTCGCGCCCCGTCCCTCTGCCCCGGTGCTGCTGCCCGCCCACCTCGATCTTCTTTGCCAGACCGCGCCGACGCCCGCAACGGAGCCCGACATCAGGCTTTACCTGCACGGGACGGAACGGCGCTCGCCCGAAGCGTATGTCGTTTGGCGGGCGGACTTCGATCCGGAGAAACCGGGCCAGTGGGAAGAGGTCGCGGCGTTGTGTCCTCCCAACGCTGCGGAAATGCTCTCCGTCCCCCTCTTCCGTTTGAAGAAGTGGCTGGGAAACGGCGCTGCCGATTCCGACGGTTCCGACCCCGACGTGGAAGGTATCGCCGATATCGCCGATACCGACGAACCCGGCCGCGGGAGAATCCGCCCGGTGCTGGCCTGGCGCGGACGCGACCGCTCGAAAATATGCCGCGACTCCTCGGAGATCGTTCCGAACGATGTCGTAATTCTTCCCGCCGACTACGGCATGGACGGACTCGGTCAAACGGAAACCGAACCGGGCCGCGCCATGGGCAAACAGCAACTCGATCTATGGGAACCCTCCCGCCGGGAAAGCGGCAAGGGCGCGGCGCTGCGTCTGAACCGCAAGACCTTGGAGCCGTGGCTTGCTTATGAGCCGTTCAGGGAACTGTTTGCGCTCGTGGAAGAAAGCCCCGACTGGGACCGCGATGCTCGCGAAAGCCTGCGCGAGGCGATCGAGGCGGCAAAAACGTACCGACCGTCTTCTGAAGAAGAACCTGCCGCGCCCTTGGAAGAGATTCAAAGGTTGTTTGACGATCTTGGATCGTCCTATTCGATTGAGGAGCATCCCGCCCGCGGACTCGTACTCTTCACCAAAGCAACCAGGTTCGACCGCCGCGAGCCCGATCTTTTCGCGGACGATGACGATCTGTCGTCCGCCGCCGGTCGGGAGATGTCCATTGGCGAGCATACGGCGATGGTGGTCGGCGCCGTTGAAAAAATCATGCAGCGTTGTATCGAATCGCGTTTCCATGAGCCGCTTCGACTCGCAGCCGATTGGCACGATGCGGGCAAACTGGATGAGCGCTTCCAGTTGCTGCTTCATCGGGGCGACGAGCCTGCAGCCGCTGCCAGTGAGGCGCCCCTGGCGAAATCCGCATCCATCCCCGCCTCGCCCGCCCGACGGCAAGCGATTCGGGAAGCGGCCCGGTACCCCAAGGACTTTCGGCACGAGATGCTTTCCCGGCAATTGGCCGAGCGTTACGCCGACTTCTCGGCTGTCGACGGCCAAGCCGATCTTGTCGGCCACTTGATCGCCAGTCACCACGGCCACGCAAGGCCCTTCGCGCCCGTCTGTCGTGATTCCGATCCTCCCGCCGTTTCCGGTGAGCATCTTGGGATTCCGATCGAATTCTCGGCGGGCAGTCGCAGGAACGCCGGCGCCCCACACCATGCCGCATCGGGCATCTCGGAGCGTTTCTGGCTGCTCACGCGGCGCTATGGATGGTGGGGACTGGCCTACCTCGAGACGATGCTCCGCCTGGGGGACTGGTACGGAAGCGCGGTCTCCAATGCCAACGAGCAGTCCGAGCCGGAGCCGTTACGGACGCCGAAGCGGCAACCGCGCGCCGGGCAATCCGCCGCTCCCGACGAGGAAATCGTTCTAAGCGGAATCGACGGGGCCAATCCGCTCGGATTTTTAGCCGCGCTCGGAACGCTCGCGGTCTTGCAGCAAAAGGGCTATGCCGGAGCCAAGCTGCATTGGCGCCGCTCCGCAACGTGGCAGCCGATAATCACGGGCGTCGGCGAGCTCGACAAAGACGGGTTTGCAAGCGTCGTCGAGGATGCGCTCCGCGGGCAGACGATCTCCGACCAAGCCGAACGGCAGCGCAAGAACGCACAGGAAAAATTCGATCGGGCAAAGACAGCAGTTAAGAAAGCCAGAGACAATATCAAGAAGCGCGGGCTGCGTGGAACAGAACGCCAAACGGCGATTGAAGCCGAAATCGAGCCGCTTGAAGAGACTGTTCGAGCAAAACGCAGAGAATGGCTCCGGGCTTTGAAGGACGCCGTACCCAGCACGGAACTCGCCATCGGCAAGCACGTTGACTGCACCGCCGATGAATATCGCAACGACCATGCCGCTGCCTTCCTCCAGGATGCAAATTGTCATGTCCGAGAGCCGCTGGATTTTCTGGCCGCATTCGCCAGTGACGCCTGCATCGACAAAAATAAAGTTCGGGCAACGCCGTTTTGCTTCATCACCGGGTCGGGCAGCCAGTATTTCCTGGACACAGCGCGGCAGCTCATGGAATCCGTTAATGGCGATAGAGTTGCGGCAACGCTGTTCGCCCCCTGGACATACCCCGACGAAAAGCTCTCCATGCGCTGGGATCCGACCGAAGACCGCCGTTACGCCCTGCTGGACCGTGACCCGACGGCCACCGGCAACAAGAGCCGTACGCAGTGGATGGCCAACTTGCTTGCTTACCGCGCTCTCGTCATGTTCCCGTCTGCTCCGCGTGGTTCCAAACTGACCACAACCGCATGGGCGGATCATGGGGACACCCCTGTGTTTACATGGCCGCTCTGGGAGCATCCGCTCGACGCCGCGTCGATAAGATCGCTGCTGACCCTTGCGGAACTTGGCAAACCGGAACCCGATCGTTCGATTTCGCGGCAGCGAGGCGTTCTCGCAGCGTTTCGCTCTCGTCGAATCCGAGTTGGAAATCCCCCCTTGTATAAGATCAACTTCAGTCCGGCTAAGGGAATCTAACTTGGGCAAGGAAATCGCGCCATGCGCAACTCCTACATCGTCTGTTACGACATCGCCGATCCGAAGCGCTTGCGGCAGGTTTTCAAGACGATGCGGGCGTGGGGCGATCACTTGCAGTTCTCGGTCTTCGAATGCCAACTCACGCGCATGGACGCGGTGCGCCTGCGGGCGGAGTTGGCCGAGATCGTCCATCACGACGAAGATCAGATATTGTTCATCGATCTCGGCCCGGCCGAGGGGCGCGGCGACCGCGTCATCACCGCGCTCGGCAAACCCTATGTCAGCGTCGATGCGCCGCTGATCGTCGTCTAACCGGAGGTCCGCTTGCCATGAGCGCCGCGCCGCTTCCCGATTCCGCGCCTTCCCGCCGCGCGCTTCCCGACTACCTCCCCGCACGGAAAATCCGCGAGTTCGTCTATTGCCCGCGGCTGTTCTACTTCGAGCAGGTGGAAGACATATTCGTCCACAACGAATACTCCGCCGAGGGCGCCGCCCAACACAAGCGCGTCGATAAGGAAGGCCGCTCCGCGCCCACGCCGGACGAAGAGACGGAAGAGCCGGTCGTGGTTCGCTCGATCACGCTGTCGTCGGAGCGGCACCGCGTCACCGCCAAGCTCGACCTGACGGAGTTCGCCGGCGGCATCGCCACGCCGGTGGACTACAAGCACGGCCGTCCGATGAGTGGAGACGAGGGCTTGCAGGCTTGGCCCACCGACCGCGTCCAGTTGGCCGTCCAGGCGCTGGTGCTGCGCGCCAACGGCTACCGCTGCGAGGAGGGCGTCGTTTTTTACCAGAAGACGCGGCA
The DNA here is from genome assembly GCA_965214655.1 of Bryobacterales bacterium. Lineage (GTDB taxonomy): Bacteria > Acidobacteriota > Terriglobia > Bryobacterales > UBA6623 > CATQHP01. The sequence goes on from OZ243965.1 coordinate 1,015,826, forward strand.
GAGGGTGCGCATCTGCTTCGACGACGCAACGATCGCCGCGGCGGAGCAAGCCGTCGCCGGCGCTTGGGAGACCGCGGCGGCGACCGAGATTCCGCCGCCGCTCGTGGATTCGCCCAAATGCCCCGGCTGTTCCTTGGTCGGCGTCTGCATGCCGGACGAAACCTGGCGCTTGCAGGCGCCGTCCGGGACGGGCGAGGCGCAACAACTCAGCCTGTTCGAAGACGGGCGCGGGCAAAAAATCCCCAAAAAGCCGCCGGCGCGCGCAACCCGGCTGCTGGTTGCGCCGCGCGCCGACCTCAAGCCTCTCTACCTGAACACCCAAGGGCTGCGCGTGGGCAAGACGGGCGGCGTGTTGCGTATCAAGGAACGCGACAAGGTGGTGCAAGACGCGCGCATCCACGAGATCTGCCAGGTCAACCTGATGGGCAATATCCAGATCAGCACCCAAGCCGTGCAGGAGCTCTGCCGGGATGAGACGCCGATCTGCTATTTTTCTCAGGGCGGCTGGTTCTACGGCGTCACCACCGGACTCAATACGAAGAACGTCCTGCTGCGCAAGGCGCAGTTCCAGCTGGCGGAGGAGGAGTGGTTTTGCCGCCGCATCGCGCGCCGACTGGTGACGGGCAAGATCCGCAATCAGCGCACGATGCTGATGCGCAATCACATCGAGCCTCCCGACAGGGCGCTGCGCCGGCTCAAGTACTTGGCCGGACGCGCTGAAACGGCGGATTCGCTCGACGAGCTGCTGGGCATCGAGGGCTTGGCGGCGAGGATTTATTTCGGGCTGTTCGCCGGCATGTTGAAGCGCGGCGGGGAGTGGGACGGAGAAGCGGCGGTCGGCTTCGATTTCCAGGCGCGCAACCGGCGGCCGCCGCGCGACCCGGTCAACGCGCTGCTCTCGTTGGGCTACAGCCTGTTGACCAAAGACCTGACGGTGGCCTGCTACGCGGTTGGTTTCGACCCGATGATCGGTTTCTACCATCAGCCGCGCCACGGCCGGCCCGCTCTGGCGCTGGACCTGATGGAGACGCTACGGCCGTTGATCGCCGACTCGGCGGTGTTGAGCGCGGTCAACACCCGCATGGTGTCCGCGCGCGATTTCGTGACGGCGGGACAGGCGGTAGCGCTGACGCCCGGCGGCAGGAAGAATTTCTTTCGCGCGTACGAGGCTCGGATGGACACGCTGGTGACGCATCCGCTTTTCGACTACCGCGTGAGCTACCGGCGTCTGCTGGAGATTCAGACGCGGCTGCTGGCGAAAACGCTCGAGGGCGAGTTGGACGAGTACCCGGTATTCGTCACGCGATGAGCGATGCGAGCGGCGGAGCGGCGCGGAAAACAGCGCAGACGCTCGCGCCGTCCGATGTACAATGCTTACAATGAGTTGAATTCGGGAGCAGTGGATGCAGGGTATCGCTTGGCGCGCCGCGGCGGCCGCTGCTCGCATTCGGCCCGCCAGGTCTTTGAAAACAAAATAGTAATGACACACGTTATTTCCGGGGTCTTAAGACCCCGGCCCCATTGAAGCCATTCCTTGCCTGAGGATAAAGAGGTTGATTGATGAATTTCCGGGGTCTTAAGACCCCGGCCCCATTGAAGCGTGATCGCCGGCATCTACTCGGATGCGCGTCCGGCATTTCCGGGGTCTTAAGACCCCGGCCCCATTGAAGCACCTGGATCCAGCGTGCGCTGGAGCTCGGTCAGGAATTTCCGGGGTCTTAAGACCCCGGCCCCATTGAAGCCTTGCGCCGGCGGTCCCGATCGCGGGAACCGCCGGCATTTCCGGGGTCTTAAGACCCCGGCCCCATTGAAGCTCGGACACGGCCGACGTGCTGACCGATGAGCGCCGCATTTCCGGGGTCTTAAGACCCCGGCCCCATTGAAGCACACTCGAAGCAAAGTGATCACGTAGTCCGCCGAGGCGATTTCCGGGGTCTTAAGACCCCGGCCCCATTGAAGCCTCAAATTTTGGTATCCGCCCAAAATCTAGGCATGGATTTCCGGGGTCTTAAGACCCCGGCCCCATTGAAGCCATGAATTCCGTCCTCAATTCGGACGGTTACGTTGTATTTCCGGGGTCTTAAGACCCCGGCCCCATTGAAGCAACACTCAGATTTGGCTTCCGAAACCGTCCGATTTATTTCCGGGGTCTTAAGACCCCGGCCCCATTGAAGCCGGCCGCCCGCGCTGGAGGAGCAGGAATGACTGGCTAATTTCCGGGGTCTTAAGACCCCGGCCCCATTGAAGCCCGCCAAAACTTCAGTTCTTGAGGTGGGGTATTTTATTTCCGGGGTCTTAAGACCCCGGCCCCATTGAAGCATCGCGCTGCCCGAATTGCCGCAGCCGCCGGCGACCAATTTCCGGGGTCTTAAGACCCCGGCCCCATTGAAGCGACGCGATTTGGGCGCAGCACGGCGCGCGCGTAGCGGATTTCCGGGGTCTTAAGACCCCGGCCCCATTGAAGCGAATCGCCCCATCTTGGGTATCGCCGGCCCGTCGCGATTTCCGGGGTCTTAAGACCCCGGCCCCATTGAAGCCTGTTGCCAGTCCAAAACCTTGAATTCTGAACCCGCATTTCCGGGGTCTTAAGACCCCGGCCCCATTGAAGCTTCGCGCGTCGGGCGGACGCCTACGCCGGCTACGATCATTTCCGGGGTCTTAAGACCCCGGCCCCATTGAAGCAAAGATCACGATATAAATCCGTACAAGATGGCCGCCGATTTCCGGGGTCTTAAGACCCCGGCCCCATTGAAGCTCGAGCACGGCGTACACGCCGCCGCCGCCGCCTCGATTTCCGGGGTCTTAAGACCCCGGCCCCATTGAAGCCGTCGGCGCCGCGCTTACCGTGATCGTCGCGGTCGCATTTCCGGGGTCTTAAGACCCCGGCCCCATTGAAGCAGCGCCGCCGAACTCGAGGCGCTCCGGGAGGCGAGATTTCCGGGGTCTTAAGACCCCGGCCCCATTGAAGCGCTCCCGACTTTGCGCCGGCTGGATTCTGCGATACATTTCCGGGGTCTTAAGACCCCGGCCCCATTGAAGCACTGGCAGGCCGCGTTCCGAGCGCGATGAACCGAGCGCATTTCCGGGGTCTTAAGACCCCGGCCCCATTGAAGCCCCGCCCGATCAACTGCTGGCGCCGCTCGATCTCGTCATTTCCGGGGTCTTAAGACCCCGGCCCCATTGAAGCCAAGATCTTTTTGGGCCGCCCGCAGGTGACGGGCGGAATTTCCGGGGTCTTAAGACCCCGGCCCCATTGAAGCAATACATGATGGCGCTCGGGGCCTACCGATTTTCCGTGATTTCCGGGGTCTTAAGACCCCGGCCCCATTGAAGCGCGGCGGCAACGGCGGGGCTTGCCCTGGCGGCGCCCGATTTCCGGGGTCTTAAGACCCCGGCCCCATTGAAGCATGCTCACCGGCGCCGATGGACATGTGCGGGGCCGGTATTTCCGGGGTCTTAAGACCCCGGCCCCATTGAAGCCGCGGAGATCGGGCTGGCGTCGATGGGCCGCTACGTGAATTTCCGGGGTCTTAAGACCCCGGCCCCATTGAAGCCTGGGGCGCGGGCCGTAGCCCGCGCCGGAAATCGACTATTTCCGGGGTCTTAAGACCCCGGCCCCATTGAAGCATGCTCACCGGCGCCGATGGATTCGTGCGGGGCCGATTTCCGGGGTCTTAAGACCCCGGCCCCATTGAAGCCCCGAGATGCGAGCAGCCCTGGCCGGCTGGCGGACATTTCCGGGGTCTTAAGACCCCGGCCCCATTGAAGCTCGCCCTGCATCGTGGTGACTTTCCGCGCATCGGCATTTCCGGGGTCTTAAGACCCCGGCCCCATTGAAGCCGCGCAGCGCATCGCCATCGGCCGGCACGGACCAGATATTTCCGGGGTCTTAAGACCCCGGCCCCATTGAAGCCGATGAAGGCGATGATCGATGTGCGATTTTACCGCCTATTTCCGGGGTCTTAAGACCCCGGCCCCATTGAAGCGCAACGCTGCGATAGCTGATTTCAATACTGCCGTCGGATTTCCGGGGTCTTAAGACCCCGGCCCCATTGAAGCCGGTCTCGGCGTCGGTCGCCCGCGCCAGAGTCGCCAGGCATTTCCGGGGTCTTAAGACCCCGGCCCCATTGAAGCCCGATCATCGATCCGAACCTCGATCGCATCGGCGCGGTATTTCCGGGGTCTTAAGACCCCGGCCCCATTGAAGCATCCCAGCTCCGCCTTGCGCGCCACTCCCCGCGCGAAATTTCCGGGGTCTTAAGACCCCGGCCCCATTGAAGCTCGTCGGCGCCGCCCAGGCTGTCGCCCACGGCGGCCATTTCCGGGGTCTTAAGACCCCGGCCCCATTGAAGCCTCGTCGAGCCGCCGGCGGTGCGCCTGCTTTTCCTGATTTCCGGGGTCTTAAGACCCCGGCCCCATTGAAGCGACGACATCGGGCGGCGGCAAAATCGTGAGATCCAGAATTTCCGGGGTCTTAAGACCCCGGCCCCATTGAAGCAATGCGCGTTGCATTGGCGGGAACCCAGGAAAAGGAATTTCCGGGGTCTTAAGACCCCGGCCCCATTGAAGCCGCCGGATTCGGCAATCCGGCGTGGCAGGCCATCGGATTTCCGGGGTCTTAAGACCCCGGCCCCATTGAAGCATCGAGCGCGAGCGCCTGGCGCTCTTGCGCCTGCTATATTTCCGGGGTCTTAAGACCCCGGCCCCATTGAAGCCTTTTGTGGGGGGGGGTTAAGCAGCCCCACGGATGAATTTCCGGGGTCTTAAGACCCCGGCCCCATTGAAGCGTGTCGTCGGCCTGCGCATTGATCCGCGCCAAAAATATTTCCGGGGTCTTAAGACCCCGGCCCCATTGAAGCTGGCCGTCGGCGAGCGTGAGATATCCCCGGACTCGATATTTCCGGGGTCTTAAGACCCCGGCCCCATTGAAGCTTTTTGGGGCCGCTCCAGGCGGCCGCCGATGTCGGCATTTCCGGGGTCTTAAGACCCCGGCCCCATTGAAGCTCGTCGGCGCCGCCCAGGCTGTCGCCCACGGCGGCCAATTTCCGGGGTCTTAAGACCCCGGCCCCATTGAAGCTTCGCCGATCGATCTGACCCGACTGGCGCCATAGTAATATTTCCGGGGTCTTAAGACCCCGGCCCCATTGAAGCGATCCTGGCGAGGCCGGAACCGCGCTGGCCAGCTACATTTCCGGGGTCTTAAGACCCCGGCCCCATTGAAGCGTGCCGACGGCTACGCTCACCGCCTCCCCGGCGACGATTTCCGGGGTCTTAAGACCCCGGCCCCATTGAAGCAGTTTCGCCGCCGGCGGAAGTCTCGCCGGCGGTCGTATTTCCGGGGTCTTAAGACCCCGGCCCCATTGAAGCTCGCTCGCCGCCCAGCGCCTCGAGCGGGCGTCTGGCGATTTCCGGGGTCTTAAGACCCCGGCCCCATTGAAGCGACATTTTTTCACTCCTGCGCGGCGTGGGCGTCGGCGCATTTCCGGGGTCTTAAGACCCCGGCCCCATTGAAGCGACCACATGCCAGACCTCGAACGGGCCATCAAAACATTTCCGGGGTCTTAAGACCCCGGCCCCATTGAAGCGCGGATGGAGTCCACAGCGCCGCGTTGTCCATCGCGCATTTCCGGGGTCTTAAGACCCCGGCCCCATTGAAGCGCGAGTACGCCGCGCGCGCCGACCACATCCAGGCGGATTTCCGGGGTCTTAAGACCCCGGCCCCATTGAAGCCCACGCCTGGGGGAGGTAGTCGTCCCCCAGGCGTGGATTTCCGGGGTCTTAAGACCCCGGCCCCATTGAAGCGCAGCGCGGGCAGCGGCCGGCGGCGACCAGTCTCCGCATTTCCGGGGTCTTAAGACCCCGGCCCCATTGAAGCGAAATTCGGCGCAGATCGCGGTGAGAAGCCCTTCGATTATTTCCGGGGTCTTAAGACCCCGGCCCCATTGAAGCTCTGCATCCAAGGCCGGATCCCGGTCTGGAGATCAAATTTCCGGGGTCTTAAGACCCCGGCCCCATTGAAGCTTCGATCGCCGCTTTTTCGCGCGCGGCGAGCCGCTGATTTCCGGGGTCTTAAGACCCCGGCCCCATTGAAGCGTCCTGCGGGCGCGACAGCGCCCGGTCGCCGAACCACATTTCCGGGGTCTTAAGACCCCGGCCCCATTGAAGCCTTTCTTAGGGTGGTGGGGCGCCGCACGCGGCGCCATTTCCGGGGTCTTAAGACCCCGGCCCCATTGAAGCATCCATGCCCCCGGCGCGGTGCTCTTCGGTTTTGACATTTCCGGGGTCTTAAGACCCCGGCCCCATTGAAGCTCGACGATACGCGCTTTGACCGCCACGATCTGCTCATTTCCGGGGTCTTAAGACCCCGGCCCCATTGAAGCTCGCGCGCCGGCCGGGGGCATACGCCGGATACGACTTATTTCCGGGGTCTTAAGACCCCGGCCCCATTGAAGCGATCGCGCCGGCATCGATGCGAATTTGGACGCCCATCGAATTTCCGGGGTCTTAAGACCCCGGCCCCATTGAAGCAACATCTCTGCGACGGCGGTGAACGCAGCCTCGGCATTTCCGGGGTCTTAAGACCCCGGCCCCATTGAAGCCGGCAGCGCCGCCGCCGGGCGGTCGATCGGCGGCGATTTCCGGGGTCTTAAGACCCCGGCCCCATTGAAGCACCAATCCTGATGTCGACCGTGATTACCAGGCCTGCATTTCCGGGGTCTTAAGACCCCGGCCCCATTGAAGCTGCTCAACCTTGTAAGTGGTAGTTCCCTGCCAACCTATTTCCGGGGTCTTAAGACCCCGGCCCCATTGAAGCGAGGCGACCGCGACCGCGGCATTAATTTCGTATTCCACATTTCCGGGGTCTTAAGACCCCGGCCCCATTGAAGCGTGTCGCCGCCGTGGCTCAGATTGCCGGGCGCTTCTAATTTCCGGGGTCTTAAGACCCCGGCCCCATTGAAGCAGCCGTGCGCCTGCATCCGCTTCGGCGCCCTGGTGCTATTTCCGGGGTCTTAAGACCCCGGCCCCATTGAAGCTTCGAGCATCGCAAACAGAACGATAGAGACCCAGCAATTTCCGGGGTCTTAAGACCCCGGCCCCATTGAAGCATGATGTGGATTCGGGTGCGGTCGCGCAAGCGGCATTTCCGGGGTCTTAAGACCCCGGCCCCATTGAAGCTCATGATTCAGGCTAGAGAAGAAGTGCAATAGCAACATTTCCGGGGTCTTAAGACCCCGGCCCCATTGAAGCCGCGGCCGCGAAATCCGGCGTGATCATAAGTGATCGCATTTCCGGGGTCTTAAGACCCCGGCCCCATTGAAGCGCGCCCACGGAAAGTTTTCTGCTATTATAATTCTAATTTCCGGGGTCTTAAGACCCCGGCCCCATTGAAGCCACCGGCCGCGGCTTCTACCGATCTTTTTTGCATCTATTTCCGGGGTCTTAAGACCCCGGCCCCATTGAAGCCGATCGCGGCGATCTCGGGCGAGATGCGCGCGGTCAGATTTCCGGGGTCTTAAGACCCCGGCCCCATTGAAGCGCTACACCTCTTTCGCCCACGTGATCCGGCTTTGCGGCATTTCCGGGGTCTTAAGACCCCGGCCCCATTGAAGCGCGGCGTGGGAGCCGCGGCTCGAAGTGCGGCGAGTCTATTTCCGGGGTCTTAAGACCCCGGCCCCATTGAAGCGACGCCACGGAAAATTTTCTGGTATCATAATTCTAGTATTTCCGGGGTCTTAAGACCCCGGCCCCATTGAAGCGCGACCTCGGCGAGCGGATCGACAGGCACCCCGCGCTATTTCCGGGGTCTTAAGACCCCGGCCCCATTGAAGCGAGGCGCTCCGGGAGGCGAGTGAGGGAGAGGGATGAGATTTCCGGGGTCTTAAGACCCCGGCCCCATTGAAGCGGCTCTAATCCGACCATCCTGGTCGTGCCGCCAGCGCATTTCCGGGGTCTTAAGACCCCGGCCCCATTGAAGCTTTGCGCTCCCGGGTCGCCGAGACCTCGGCCGCCCAATTTCCGGGGTCTTAAGACCCCGGCCCCATTGAAGCATCGCGGCTAGCCACTGGCTGGAGATTCGCCGCCGTGATTTCCGGGGTCTTAAGACCCCGGCCCCATTGAAGCATGGATCGGCGTATCGAAGCGCCGGGAGATCTCGGCGACCATTTCCGGGGTCTTAAGACCCCGGCCCCATTGAAGCCTGGCTGCTCGAGCGCCGGGCGCGCTGGTGGCCGCAGTATTTCCGGGGTCTTAAGACCCCGGCCCCATTGAAGCTTGGAGTTTCTGTTGGCTGGCGGTAGCTTCACGGTTTATTTCCGGGGTCTTAAGACCCCGGCCCCATTGAAGCCGTGGACGCCCGCGCCGCGTCCCCCCAACCGCCTACATTTCCGGGGTCTTAAGACCCCGGCCCCATTGAAGCCGGCCGCGAGGTCGGCCGCCGTCGGGCGACGAAAGCGGATTTCCGGGGTCTTAAGACCCCGGCCCCATTGAAGCACCCCCATGCGCCGCAGAATGCGGTGCTGCTCGGCATTTCCGGGGTCTTAAGACCCCGGCCCCATTGAAGCTTGCGATCGCACCTTTGGGCCGTCGACAGGAGTATATTTCCGGGGTCTTAAGACCCCGGCCCCATTGAAGCGGCTTCGATCTGCGCCGCGATCTCGCCCAGCGGCGGGCATTTCCGGGGTCTTAAGACCCCGGCCCCATTGAAGCCTTGCGCCCTTCGCCCAGGCGCGGGGGTTGCGGCCGCATTTCCGGGGTCTTAAGACCCCGGCCCCATTGAAGCATGAACAGGAAAGAAAACGCCGCCGGCAGAATCAACATTTCCGGGGTCTTAAGACCCCGGCCCCATTGAAGCGGCTGAATGGGTCGGCATCAACCGGCGCATGGTGCGATATTTCCGGGGTCTTAAGACCCCGGCCCCATTGAAGCGGGCATCTCGTCCTCGAGATGCTGCGCACGCTGGCCATTTCCGGGGTCTTAAGACCCCGGCCCCATTGAAGCCTCTGCGATTTCCTCCGCGATCAGCAGGCCCAATGGCATTTCCGGGGTCTTAAGACCCCGGCCCCATTGAAGCGCGCTGCCGCTCGCGAATTTTTTCGGTGGTCTCGGCCAGATTTCCGGGGTCTTAAGACCCCGGCCCCATTGAAGCCATTTTCGGCCCGGTCGTCCGACCACCCTTCACCGCCATTTCCGGGGTCTTAAGACCCCGGCCCCATTGAAGCGCGGCCGCTCCGGCCGCTTATTTACCAGGAGCGGTCATTTCCGGGGTCTTAAGACCCCGGCCCCATTGAAGCGAGGACGCCGGCGATCGTGAGCGTCGATCCGCTGACATTTCCGGGGTCTTAAGACCCCGGCCCCATTGAAGCCCGGCGCTGCCGTCGAGCAGCGCGAAATCGTAGGCAATTTCCGGGGTCTTAAGACCCCGGCCCCATTGAAGCCTGAATCGGTTGCGCGATCAGCGCCATTTGCGCCAATTTCCGGGGTCTTAAGACCCCGGCCCCATTGAAGCGACTGACCCGGCGGGCAACCAGAAGCTCGCAAAGATCATTTCCGGGGTCTTAAGACCCCGGCCCCATTGAAGCGCCCTGGCCGGCCGACATCCCCCGCCCGGATCACCCCATTTCCGGGGTCTTAAGACCCCGGCCCCATTGAAGCCTACGCAACCAGACCAGAATTCGGCGATCAGGTTCCCATTTCCGGGGTCTTAAGACCCCGGCCCCATTGAAGCGCGGATCGGGCGGCACAGTGATGGATGTGCCGCCCGCATTTCCGGGGTCTTAAGACCCCGGCCCCATTGAAGCGGTAAAATCCAAGGGAGGTTTATTCTGAGCCTGAACATTTCCGGGGTCTTAAGACCCCGGCCCCATTGAAGCCCGCAAGCGGCCCGGCAGGATCGAGATTTCCAATCCATTTCCGGGGTCTTAAGACCCCGGCCCCATTGAAGCTAGATGCCTAAAATTTGGCACCCCATTTTATATGAGAATTTCCGGGGTCTTAAGACCCCGGCCCCATTGAAGCATGCTGGGCGGCTCGACGCGATCGAAGCGGGGCAGGATTTCCGGGGTCTTAAGACCCCGGCCCCATTGAAGCGATCTCGATTTTTCCGCCCGCGCTGGCCGACCGCACATTTCCGGGGTCTTAAGACCCCGGCCCCATTGAAGCCGATCGCGGCGATCTCGGGCGAGATGCGCGCGGTCAGATTTCCGGGGTCTTAAGACCCCGGCCCCATTGAAGCGGGCGCGACCGGCGCGGTCTCGACGGCCTCGGCTTCATTTCCGGGGTCTTAAGACCCCGGCCCCATTGAAGCCGCGCTGCGGCCGCGAGGTCGGCCGCCGTCGGGCGACATTTCCGGGGTCTTAAGACCCCGGCCCCATTGAAGCCGACGGCCTTTCATCGCTCCTGGGAGACGACCCCGACATTTCCGGGGTCTTAAGACCCCGGCCCCATTGAAGCGCGGATCCAGGACTCCGAAAGATCATGGAGCGTAGCATTTCCGGGGTCTTAAGACCCCGGCCCCATTGAAGCTGATCCCGGCTTCAGGGGGCGGCGCGACCGCGATTGATTTCCGGGGTCTTAAGACCCCGGCCCCATTGAAGCCCCAATCCCGGTATATCCACCCGGCTAAAGTTCCAACGATTTCCGGGGTCTTAAGACCCCGGCCCCATTGAAGCAATTTCCAGCACGACCGCGCACGACCGTTGGCTAGGATTTCCGGGGTCTTAAGACCCCGGCCCCATTGAAGCGCCGCTGCGCTCGATATCGGCTTCACCGGGCGCGGCCTATTTCCGGGGTCTTAAGACCCCGGCCCCATTGAAGCCCAGCATACCCCATCGCCCCCCCGGCCGCAACCCCCGATTTCCGGGGTCTTAAGACCCCGGCCCCATTGAAGCTTTTTTGTGGGGGATACCCTTCTACCGGATCTTCTAATTTCCGGGGTCTTAAGACCCCGGCCCCATTGAAGCGACGCCGCAGTAATCGGTATGGGTACTCCTGTCCCGATTTCCGGGGTCTTAAGACCCCGGCCCCATTGAAGCGGCGAGATCGCGGCGCAGGTCGAAGCCGAGACGAAAATTTCCGGGGTCTTAAGACCCCGGCCCCATTGAAGCGCCGTTCAATTCTGGTCGCATTATCCGGAACCCAGGAGATTTCCGGGGTCTTAAGACCCCGGCCCCATTGAAGCCAGGTGATCGAGCACTTCGATTCAGCGCCTACGATCATTTCCGGGGTCTTAAGACCCCGGCCCCATTGAAGCCTTCTCGAAAGCGGCGTTTGGGCGGAAGCCGAATCACATTTCCGGGGTCTTAAGACCCCGGCCCCATTGAAGCGAGTCCATGCGCGCCGAAGCCGGGCGCGGCGAGCCGCATTTCCGGGGTCTTAAGACCCCGGCCCCATTGAAGCTTGCCACTCGGTCGGGGTCGTCTCCCAGGATCGATAATTTCCGGGGTCTTAAGACCCCGGCCCCATTGAAGCGAAAGTACGCTGGTTTGTCCCTGATGGCGTAAGCAAACATTTCCGGGGTCTTAAGACCCCGGCCCCATTGAAGCGATATGTCCTCCCATTCGCGCAATTCGCCGCGCCATGTATTTCCGGGGTCTTAAGACCCCGGCCCCATTGAAGCACTGCGGCGCCGACGGCTACGTTGACCGCCGCGCCGATTTCCGGGGTCTTAAGACCCCGGCCCCATTGAAGCGGGGAGCTGGTCGTGCCCCCGGCGTGGGATGCCTCATTTCCGGGGTCTTAAGACCCCGGCCCCATTGAAGCAAATCAGTACCAGGTCCGTAAAATCACAAGAACATGAATTTCCGGGGTCTTAAGACCCCGGCCCCATTGAAGCCTTATACGCTGACCGTCACCGACGCCAACGGCGCCACATTTCCGGGGTCTTAAGACCCCGGCCCCATTGAAGCCGTAGAAATGGAGCACCTCGACTCCATCCCAATCAAATTTCCGGGGTCTTAAGACCCCGGCCCCATTGAAGCCGCCGGCGGCTGCGGCAATTTGGGCAGCCCGACCAGCATTTCCGGGGTCTTAAGACCCCGGCCCCATTGAAGCCAGTCTCGGATCCGGCGCATTGCCCGCCGGAATATCCTATTTCCGGGGTCTTAAGACCCCGGCCCCATTGAAGCGTGGATCACGGCGCCATCGAATTCGAGCCGGTAAAATCGATTTCCGGGGTCTTAAGACCCCGGCCCCATTGAAGCGCGCGCACTGGCCGCGCACAGCTACACGATCGTCAAATTTCCGGGGTCTTAAGACCCCGGCCCCATTGAAGCATCGATGAGCAGGATTCGGCATCGATCAGCGGATCGTATTTCCGGGGTCTTAAGACCCCGGCCCCATTGAAGCGAATCATGATAGCAGAAAACTTTCCGCGCGCGCAAGATTTCCGGGGTCTTAAGACCCCGGCCCCATTGAAGCTTTTACTCTCTCGGCGCGAGAAGAATTTCGCAGACTGATTTCCGGGGTCTTAAGACCCCGGCCCCATTGAAGCATTCCCATGCGCCGCAGAATGCGGCGCTGCTCGGCATTTCCGGGGTCTTAAGACCCCGGCCCCATTGAAGCTGGTATCCGCCCAAAATCTAGGCATGGGCTGGCGCCATTTCCGGGGTCTTAAGACCCCGGCCCCATTGAAGCGATGAGCGCGCGCGCATTGCGCCGCCCGATCGCGGATTTCCGGGGTCTTAAGACCCCGGCCCCATTGAAGCATCGATGCCAGCCGGCGACATCTCCATCGATGCCAGCCATTTCCGGGGTCTTAAGACCCCGGCCCCATTGAAGCCTCGGAGCCGCTGCAAAAATGTCCGCGGTCGCCGTATTTCCGGGGTCTTAAGACCCCGGCCCCATTGAAGCCATTTTCTCGAGCCCCATGTCGAGGGCGACGGGCTATTTCCGGGGTCTTAAGACCCCGGCCCCATTGAAGCTCCGTTGTCCGCAAGGACGTGTGGGTTCGAATCCCACATTTCCGGGGTCTTAAGACCCCGGCCCCATTGAAGCCGTCGCGTGCTTCGGCGCGCGGCGGGTGATGCCCGCCGATTTCCGGGGTCTTAAGACCCCGGCCCCATTGAAGCCGCGCCGGGCGAAGACAAGATAGGCGCCGACCTGCTTATTTCCGGGGTCTTAAGACCCCGGCCCCATTGAAGCAGCTCGCCGATCGATCTGACCCGACTGGCGCCAAAAAAATTTCCGGGGTCTTAAGACCCCGGCCCCATTGAAGCGTCGGCCTGCGCTTGCACGGCGGCGTATGCCAGGGCATTTCCGGGGTCTTAAGACCCCGGCCCCATTGAAGCTGGGCCTGCGACGTACCGGTATGCGTCCACCTTGTTATTTCCGGGGTCTTAAGACCCCGGCCCCATTGAAGCGAGATGCTGCGCACGCTGGCCTTCGATCTCTCGCTGATTTCCGGGGTCTTAAGACCCCGGCCCCATTGAAGCCCGCGGCCTGATCATCATCGATGAGGCCCAGCACCTCATTTCCGGGGTCTTAAGACCCCGGCCCCATTGAAGCCCTACGCAGACGACTTCGCCGCGCCGCTGGGCAAGTGATTTCCGGGGTCTTAAGACCCCGGCCCCATTGAAGCTGAGTTTCATTATTGCACCTCTTCCCTGGCCTGAAATTTCCGGGGTCTTAAGACCCCGGCCCCATTGAAGCGATTTCGAGGCGATCGTGGCGGCGATGCTGGCCGACCATTTCCGGGGTCTTAAGACCCCGGCCCCATTGAAGCATTCCCATGCGCCGCAGAATGCGGCGCTGCTCGGCGATTTCCGGGGTCTTAAGACCCCGGCCCCATTGAAGCACCGACACGCTCCATAAGTACGGTCCAGCGCTGGCTGATTTCCGGGGTCTTAAGACCCCGGCCCCATTGAAGCGATCGATCGACTTTTCGCGCGGCGGCCGGGGGCATAATTTCCGGGGTCTTAAGACCCCGGCCCCATTGAAGCGGCCATCGCTACCGCCCCAGCGCCGCGCGCTGCGCGGATTTCCGGGGTCTTAAGACCCCGGCCCCATTGAAGCAATTTGAGATCCCATGCGGTATGAGAGGGGGTAGGGGATTTCCGGGGTCTTAAGACCCCGGCCCCATTGAAGCGATTTATTTTTGGCGCCGCCGCCGAGATGCGCGCCATATTTCCGGGGTCTTAAGACCCCGGCCCCATTGAAGCATGACGTGACCGAAAGAGGTGTAGCGAGGTGAGGGCATTTCCGGGGTCTTAAGACCCCGGCCCCATTGAAGCCGGCGGCGGCGCGTTTGGCCGGCGCCGAATCCCAGTTATTTCCGGGGTCTTAAGACCCCGGCCCCATTGAAGCGCGGCGAATGAGTCGGCGGTGAGCCAGCAGGGCCTATTTCCGGGGTCTTAAGACCCCGGCCCCATTGAAGCCTCGTCGCCGAAAGCATCGGCCACGATCTGCTTCTATTTCCGGGGTCTTAAGACCCCGGCCCCATTGAAGCATCACGATTTCACTCCGGGGGGTGCGCCGGTCGGGAGCATTTCCGGGGTCTTAAGACCCCGGCCCCATTGAAGCGATTTTCCGGGGCGCCGCACGCGGCGGCCCGAAACCCCAATTTCCGGGGTCTTAAGACCCCGGCCCCATTGAAGCGAGCTCGGCTTCACCGGGCGCGGCCTCTACCGAAAATTTCCGGGGTCTTAAGACCCCGGCCCCATTGAAGCAAATGGTCGCCGCCGCCGCGTCGTCTCTGGCGCGCAACATTTCCGGGGTCTTAAGACCCCGGCCCCATTGAAGCTGGTAGGAACACGGTACTAGTCAGATCAGACCACGAGAATTTCCGGGGTCTTAAGACCCCGGCCCCATTGAAGCCCGCGGGCCATTGTCGGTATTCCCGGTTCTGAACAAGATTTCCGGGGTCTTAAGACCCCGGCCCCATTGAAGCGGCATCTACGGCCCGCAGGCCGAGATGGCCGGTTATATTTCCGGGGTCTTAAGACCCCGGCCCCATTGAAGCCTGAATCTGCAGGGTGCGGTCGCGGACACGACCGAGCATTTCCGGGGTCTTAAGACCCCGGCCCCATTGAAGCGGGCATCTCTGGCGCCAGATGCTCATACGGCTATCCCATTTCCGGGGTCTTAAGACCCCGGCCCCATTGAAGCTCGCCGGAACCGGCCCGCACCGGCCGCGGCCCGGAAAATTTCCGGGGTCTTAAGACCCCGGCCCCATTGAAGCTTTTAGCCGCAAAAACACCCCGCCCATGCCGACAAATTTCCGGGGTCTTAAGACCCCGGCCCCATTGAAGCGCCGCGGCACGCTGCCCCGCCCGGCCGCAACCCCGCAAATTTCCGGGGTCTTAAGACCCCGGCCCCATTGAAGCGCGACAAATTCCAGCGGCGCCGCCCGCAGGCGAATCATTTCCGGGGTCTTAAGACCCCGGCCCCATTGAAGCGCGCGAAGTCTTCGACGTGGGCGCGGGCGGCCCGGTCATTTCCGGGGTCTTAAGACCCCGGCCCCATTGAAGCCGATCGACTGGATCGCGGCGTGCACGTGCGCAGCCATTTCCGGGGTCTTAAGACCCCGGCCCCATTGAAGCCGCGAATTCACGTCCGATCTGGAGGGCGCCGAGTGGGCATTTCCGGGGTCTTAAGACCCCGGCCCCATTGAAGCAATTCCGAAAACATCGCGACGATCATCGGCCTCGGCGATTTCCGGGGTCTTAAGACCCCGGCCCCATTGAAGCTCATGGTTTTGTGGCGATGGGCAATCAAAAAAAACAGGATTTCCGGGGTCTTAAGACCCCGGCCCCATTGAAGCGACGCTATTTGCGCGCGGCACTACGGGGCGCAGTCCATTTCCGGGGTCTTAAGACCCCGGCCCCATTGAAGCGCGGCGGGCCTCGCGGACATGCGCCCGCCGCTGGGCATTTCCGGGGTCTTAAGACCCCGGCCCCATTGAAGCGAGCAGCCAGAAGCCCCACAGCGCGATCACGTAGACATTTCCGGGGTCTTAAGACCCCGGCCCCATTGAAGCCGCCGCATAACCGGCCATCTCGGCCTGCGGCCCGTAGATTTCCGGGGTCTTAAGACCCCGGCCCCATTGAAGCGATCGGGTCAAGCGGCTGCCTGGCCGCGGCGGGAAAAATTTCCGGGGTCTTAAGACCCCGGCCCCATTGAAGCGACTTTTACCGCCTCGGCCGCGAGTAGCCAGAGGCGGATTTCCGGGGTCTTAAGACCCCGGCCCCATTGAAGCCCGCGGCGGCCGCGGTAGATTCCGATGAGGGTGCGTATTTCCGGGGTCTTAAGACCCCGGCCCCATTGAAGCTTTTCTGTGCCCGCCGGTCCAAATTCTGGGCCGGAATATTTCCGGGGTCTTAAGACCCCGGCCCCATTGAAGCTTCGCCGCCGGCGGCAGCGAAGAGGCCGGCGAGGCAATTTCCGGGGTCTTAAGACCCCGGCCCCATTGAAGCTCTCCGGGATCCGGAACGGAAAAATTCCGGCCGGGCATTTCCGGGGTCTTAAGACCCCGGCCCCATTGAAGCGATGAAATCCTGCCGCGGATTCGCGCGGCGCTCGGACATTTCCGGGGTCTTAAGACCCCGGCCCCATTGAAGCGGAGCGCCGCAATCCCCGGCGCCGCCCCAGGCAGAGCATTTCCGGGGTCTTAAGACCCCGGCCCCATTGAAGCGCGGTCCGAGCGATCGAGGCCCCGCCAAAAAGCGGGATTTCCGGGGTCTTAAGACCCCGGCCCCATTGAAGCACGCCGCCCTGGGCCAGGTCCGGACCGACCGACGAAATTTCCGGGGTCTTAAGACCCCGGCCCCATTGAAGCGATCTGATCAGCGATCCGCACGACCGACAGGAAGGCCCATTTCCGGGGTCTTAAGACCCCGGCCCCATTGAAGCCGCGCGCCGACCGAGCGCCTACGCCGGATACGACCTAATTTCCGGGGTCTTAAGACCCCGGCCCCATTGAAGCTCAAGGTCCGCGACTTCAACAATCCTGGCAGGCGCGGATTTCCGGGGTCTTAAGACCCCGGCCCCATTGAAGCCTTTCTTAGGGTGGTGGGCCGCCGCACGCGGCGCCCCATTTCCGGGGTCTTAAGACCCCGGCCCCATTGAAGCCTGCCGGGCGCACTGCACGCACAGGCCGCACTCGAATTTCCGGGGTCTTAAGACCCCGGCCCCATTGAAGCCTGGATTCGTCTGGCGACGTGGCCGACACGACCGAGCATTTCCGGGGTCTTAAGACCCCGGCCCCATTGAAGCGGATTCTCCAGGGTCGGAAGGTTTCGCGGGCGAAATTATTTCCGGGGTCTTAAGACCCCGGCCCCATTGAAGCCCGATGGGCAACAAGCGCAACCGTCCGCCGCCGCTGGATTTCCGGGGTCTTAAGACCCCGGCCCCATTGAAGCGTAACCTGATCTTGAAAGTACGCTGGTTTGTCCCTGATATTTCCGGGGTCTTAAGACCCCGGCCCCATTGAAGCGATTCCGCTGCTTGCCGGGCGGAAACTTCCGAGTCCATTTCCGGGGTCTTAAGACCCCGGCCCCATTGAAGCTGCGCGCACGACGCTGGGTGTCCTGCCGGCATCCGGCGATTTCCGGGGTCTTAAGACCCCGGCCCCATTGAAGCGGTTTTGTCCACCGTTCGCCATTCGGCGGTCTCGGTAATTTCCGGGGTCTTAAGACCCCGGCCCCATTGAAGCGCCGCGCAGCGCGCGGCGCTGGGGCGGTAGCGATGGATTTCCGGGGTCTTAAGACCCCGGCCCCATTGAAGCTTCAGCGACCTCTTCCGCCACAATCAACGCCAGCGGATTTCCGGGGTCTTAAGACCCCGGCCCCATTGAAGCCGATATCGACTCGTTCGCGGTAGCCCTGGGCAACCGCATTTCCGGGGTCTTAAGACCCCGGCCCCATTGAAGCTGACGCTGCCTTGCACGTCCCAGCTACCGACCGGAATTTCCGGGGTCTTAAGACCCCGGCCCCATTGAAGCGAGTCCGGGCGCGTCGGGATGCGGAAATATCCGCATCATTTCCGGGGTCTTAAGACCCCGGCCCCATTGAAGCGAGACCTCGCTTGCGGCCCTGCAGGCGTCGGCGATAATTTCCGGGGTCTTAAGACCCCGGCCCCATTGAAGCGCTCCCATCCCGGATCCGGCTTGCCCGCCGATCTATATTTCCGGGGTCTTAAGACCCCGGCCCCATTGAAGCGATGCGATTTGGGCGCAGCACGGCGCGCGCATCGCGGATTTCCGGGGTCTTAAGACCCCGGCCCCATTGAAGCGCCGGCGCATGCTTCGGTGCGCCGCGCCGGCCTGGATTTCCGGGGTCTTAAGACCCCGGCCCCATTGAAGCAGGCAGTCGCCACCACGGATCGCGCCAGGTACTCAATTTCCGGGGTCTTAAGACCCCGGCCCCATTGAAGCAATTGCTGCAGGGCCGCGACGGTCTGCGTGATCCCCCATTTCCGGGGTCTTAAGACCCCGGCCCCATTGAAGCGCCGCCGTCGACGCCATCGTCGCGGCCTCCAGTCACATTTCCGGGGTCTTAAGACCCCGGCCCCATTGAAGCCGTAGAGCGTCATACCGGCAAGCAGAAGGGAAGTGAATTTCCGGGGTCTTAAGACCCCGGCCCCATTGAAGCGTAGTCTTTTGACGTGGCGGTTGTTTGGTATCCATCTATTTCCGGGGTCTTAAGACCCCGGCCCCATTGAAGCGACACGACCGGTCGGCGGGATGCCGCCGGCGCGATATTTCCGGGGTCTTAAGACCCCGGCCCCATTGAAGCGGACTGTATGCGGGTCTCAACATCTCTGCGGCGCTATTTCCGGGGTCTTAAGACCCCGGCCCCATTGAAGCGGACTGTATGCGGGTCTCAACATCTCTGCGGCGCTATTTCCGGGGTCTTAAGACCCCGGCCCCATTGAAGCGGACTCTGTGATCATTTTCTTTTTCCTGGGGGGGACATTTCCGGGGTCTTAAGACCCCGGCCCCATTGAAGCGATAACCTGCTATCTCACCCTGGTTCCACGATGCTATTTCCGGGGTCTTAAGACCCCGGCCCCATTGAAGCTCGCAGGTTGATGGCGATGCTGAAGGGGAGCGACCCATTTCCGGGGTCTTAAGACCCCGGCCCCATTGAAGCAACGCGACCGGTCGGCGGGATGCCGCCGGCGCGATCATTTCCGGGGTCTTAAGACCCCGGCCCCATTGAAGCTCGCAGGTTGATGGCGATGCTGAAGGGGAGCGACCCATTTCCGGGGTCTTAAGACCCCGGCCCCATTGAAGCAACGCGACCGGTCGGCGGGATGCCGCCGGCGCGATCATTTCCGGGGTCTTAAGACCCCGGCCCCATTGAAGCGATAGGAGACGTCGACTCGGAGCGGCCGGGAGCTGAATTTCCGGGGTCTTAAGACCCCGGCCCCATTGAAGCGGGAAGGTACTCTTGGTTCGAAATCATGGGGCAACCATTTCCGGGGTCTTAAGACCCCGGCCCCATTGAAGCAGCTCTGTGCGGCCCGACGAGGCCGATCAGGTCCGAAAATTTCCGGGGTCTTAAGACCCCGGCCCCATTGAAGCTTGCCGCGGTCTTACCTAGAGGCCGTCGACGCCATCATTTCCGGGGTCTTAAGACCCCGGCCCCATTGAAGCGTGAAAGGTAATGTGGACGATTGGTACTGGCATCTAATTTCCGGGGTCTTAAGACCCCGGCCCCATTGAAGCACTGTAAGAAGTACTACCCTGCCAACCCTCGGTTGCATTTCCGGGGTCTTAAGACCCCGGCCCCATTGAAGCTACCGATTGGCAGCAGCAGCTGAATGAGAGCACTTTATTTCCGGGGTCTTAAGACCCCGGCCCCATTGAAGCCTCGGAGAACAGAAGAGTGCCGCCGAGGAGTAAGGTGATTTCCGGGGTCTTAAGACCCCGGCCCCATTGAAGCAAATACACGCTGAGCGTGATAAGCGATCGTCGCGCGCATTTCCGGGGTCTTAAGACCCCGGCCCCATTGAAGCGAGGACAAGGCGCGCGGGCTGATGATGAGTCAGCAGATTTCCGGGGTCTTAAGACCCCGGCCCCATTGAAGCGCGTCAGACTCCATCCGGCAGGCAATGGAGGTCAAAATTTCCGGGGTCTTAAGACCCCGGCCCCATTGAAGCCGTTTTAGCCCCAGGCGTTTCCCAGGATAGGAATCAATTTCCGGGGTCTTAAGACCCCGGCCCCATTGAAGCGGCGGCATGCGCGGAGGAGCGGGCGGCGGGCGCCATATTTCCGGGGTCTTAAGACCCCGGCCCCATTGAAGCGCGCGGTGCTCGGCGCAGATCGTTCGATTGCGCTGCATTTCCGGGGTCTTAAGACCCCGGCCCCATTGAAGCGAGGACAAGGCGCGCGGGCTGATGATGAGTCAGCAGATTTCCGGGGTCTTAAGACCCCGGCCCCATTGAAGCCGCCGCATCGCGTCGGGTGAGGTTTCGCTGGGCGAATTTCCGGGGTCTTAAGACCCCGGCCCCATTGAAGCGGTTCGAACCGCATCCCAAGTACGCATCTGTGCATCATTTCCGGGGTCTTAAGACCCCGGCCCCATTGAAGCGCGTCAGACTCCATCCGGCAGGCAATGGAGGTCAAAATTTCCGGGGTCTTAAGACCCCGGCCCCATTGAAGCGGCGGCATGCGCGGAGGAGCGGGCGGCGGGCGCCATATTTCCGGGGTCTTAAGACCCCGGCCCCATTGAAGCAATTATTCCGTAACCGCGCCGAACGAAGTCCACAATATTTCCGGGGTCTTAAGACCCCGGCCCCATTGAAGCCGACCACTCATCTACCAAGAGCGATCGATGCCGAATATTTCCGGGGTCTTAAGACCCCGGCCCCATTGAAGCCGTCAAAGGTTTTTCCGCTGCGTCGAAGTTGGTTACATTTCCGGGGTCTTAAGACCCCGGCCCCATTGAAGCCAGGAAATCGTAGTTGGAAATGTCAAGGAGCGAGGAATTTCCGGGGTCTTAAGACCCCGGCCCCATTGAAGCTTGTGTCGACCGTGTCCGACGCCAGATTACGGAGCGCATTTCCGGGGTCTTAAGACCCCGGCCCCATTGAAGCCTACATCGACCCGGTCGAAATTCATTTTCCTCATTTTATTTCCGGGGTCTTAAGACCCCGGCCCCATTGAAGCAGCAAAAAGAAGAGTTCCGCCGAGAAGTAGGGTGATATTTCCGGGGTCTTAAGACCCCGGCCCCATTGAAGCTTGGCGCTGCTCGATGAAGCGCCGCCGCCAGCGCTAAATTTCCGGGGTCTTAAGACCCCGGCCCCATTGAAGCGATCAGCGCGGCGTCGCGCTGTGGTCGGTGAGCTGATTTCCGGGGTCTTAAGACCCCGGCCCCATTGAAGCTTTGCTTCTCTGAGCACTCCGGCGGCACGCCGCCGACATTTCCGGGGTCTTAAGACCCCGGCCCCATTGAAGCAATAATTTCTGGGGCGCGATCGGCGTCGGCATCGGCATTTCCGGGGTCTTAAGACCCCGGCCCCATTGAAGCTTTCCTTGAAACCAATTTGGAGTCGGAATCCTCGTGATTTCCGGGGTCTTAAGACCCCGGCCCCATTGAAGCATGCTCACCGGGGCCGATGGCTACGTGCGCGGGCGGATTTCCGGGGTCTTAGGGTTCGCGCAAGAATAACTTCCTAGAAGCGCCCGTAGTCTCGCAGTAGAACCCACCGGCGCCGCGACTCTCGTGATCAGCAATCAAGTCCCGTCATCTGAGGGGCGCAGCCCGTCCGAGTTGTGGCATCATTGCGGAAATGCGAACCCGCAATGGCGCCATAATGAGACCAACCCAATTCTCCGCCGACACGATCATCGCCCTGCTCCGCAACCAGACCATCGCCTCGCTGGCCGAGGTCATGGCCGCGCTCGGCGCCCGCGCCAGCAGGCGCACCGCGTTCCGCAAGCTCAAGGACATCGACGCCCGCACCAGCTACTCGCATCGCGGCGGCTACTACACCCTCGACCAACTCGCCCACTTCGACGAGCGCGGCCTGTGGTCGTTCGCCGGCGTCCGCTTCTCCCGCGCCGGCACCTTGATCGCAACCGCCGAGTCGTTCATCAACCACGCCGAGGCCGGACACTTCGCCGACGAGTTGGACAACCTGCTCGGTGTCGGCACCCAGGACGCGCTGCGCAAGCTCGTCGATGACCGGCGGCTGACACGGCACAAGCTCGCCGGACAGTTCCTCTACTGCGCCGCCGACCGCGCGCAACAGACGCACCAGGTGCGCGCCAGACGTCTGCTGCTGGCCACGCCCGGACTCGGGCAACCCCTGCCCGACGCCGACCTGATGCCCGAGGAGTTGCGCGCCGCCATCGTGTTGTTCGCCAGCCTGCTCGACGAGCGGCAGCGGCGGCTGTTCGCCGGCCTCGAAGCCCTCAAGTGCGGGTGGGGCGGCGACCGGCGCATCGCCCGACTGCTCGGCATCGACCCGTCGACGGTCGCCGCCGGCCGGCGGCAACTGGTCGAGCGTGACGTCGAGGTCGACCGGGTGCGGCGCGCCGGCGGCGGACGCACACCGACGGAAAAAAAACGCTGGAAGTCATCGCCTGCATCAAAACCTTGATGGACCACGAGACGGCCGGCGACCCGGTCAGCGGCCTGAAGTGGACACGCCGAACGACCGCCAAGGTCGCCGACCAACTGGGCGCGCTCGGCATCGACGTCTGCCCCCGGACGGTCGCTCGACTGCTCAAAGCGATGGGCTATTCGCTGCGCGTCAACCACAAGAAGCTCGCCGGCGCTTCCCATCCGAGGCGCGACGATCAGTTCCGGCACATCGCCGACCTGCGCGAGCGTTGCGCCGCCGACAACGTCCCGGTCATCAGCGTCGATACCAAGAAGAAGGAACTCGTCGGCGCGTTCCGAAATCCCGGCGCCAAGTGGGACCGCAGTCCCGAACAGGTCAAGGACCACGACTTCCGCTTCGATGCCGAGGGCCTCGCCGTCCCCTACGGCATCTACGACCCGCGGGCCAACGCCGGCACCGTCTTCGTCGGCCAGACCGCCGACACCCCGGCGTTCGCCGTCGACTGCATCGAGAAATGGTGGCGCACCCAAGGCTGCAAGCACTATCCCGAGGCCAACGCGCTGCAGATCCTGGCCGACGGCGGCGGCAGCAACAGTTGCACGGCGCGCGCCTGGAAATTCAACCTGCAACACCGCCTCTGCAACCGGCACGGCTTGCGCGTGACCGTGGCCCACTACCCGCCGGCCACCTCGAAGTGGAATCCCATCGAACACCGCATGTTCTGCGAGGTCACCAAGAACTGGGCGGGCCGCCCGCTGGACAGCTACGAGACCATCCTGAAATACCTGCGCACCACACGCACCGCCACCGGACTGCGCGTGCGTGCACACCTGGTGCGAAAGACCTACAAGACCGACGTCAAGGTCACCGATGAGGAAATGCAGGAGCTACGCATCACACCCGACAGCTCAATGCCCAAATGGAACTACACCATCGAACCCATGTAACAAAAACGGAAACTATTTTTGCGCCGGCCCTAAAGACCCCGGCCCCATTGAAGCGACGCGATCGAGGCCGGCCAGACCACGCAGGATGCCATTTCCGGGGTCTTAAGACCCCGGCCCCATTGAAGCAGTCAACCCGACACTCACTCAGCCGCGTGTGCCGGTTCAGATAGATGTGAGACGCTGCGAGCCGGCGTCAGAGGGCCATCGCCCTCTTACCGGGTCATAGTTTTTGCGGCGGGACGGAACCCGTCAAGGGCGCGCCCGCCAGGGCGCGGCATAGCGTACCCTTGACGGGTTCCGTCCCGCCGCGTACAACGCTCACAGACGGCGCCGGCCCGCTTCCTCGAGTGGGGCACGGCCGGATCGACAGGGGGGCGGCCGGCCAAGGGGTTGCCTCCGCAGGCGGGGTTCTCCGCAGCTCGTAGAAGAACGCCAAACGAGCGAAAGGAGAACCCCATGCAGGTTTTTGGCCTACCGAGACAGGTTATCAGCAGTGCCCGCGGCGCGGCTGGGCGCGGGAAAAGTCGATGCGGCCGTGGAGAGCCGGCGCGACGCAGTGCGGCGCCGGCTCCTGGCCAAGGAGCAGGGGCTGAGCGCGCAGGCGGCGGCGGTGAGCGTATCCCGGGCCACGCTCTATCGCGCTGGCGCAAGCGGCCCGAACTGCGTTTCCGACGGCCGCGCTGGAGTCCGGCCTTGGCAGAGCGCGTCGAAGCCCTGCAGGAAGACAGCCCGGTGTGGGGCAAACGCAAGCTCGGCCCGCTGTTGCGCGCCGAGGACCATGCCCTCTCCGACAAGCGCCGTCGGGCGCATCCTGGCCCGCCTGGTGCGCCGCGGACGCCTACTGCCCCTATGCACGCCGCTTGCGCGGCGCCCTGTCCGCCAAAGCCCCGGCGAAGCCGTGCAGATCGACACCCTCTCGCTCACCCTGCTGCCGGGCAAAACCAGCAAACACTTCACCGCTGTGGACCGCTACTCCCGCTGGACCGCCGGCATGGCCGCCTCCCAGGCCGCCTCCGCTTCCGCCGCCCGCTTTCTCCACAAGCTCGTCCCATCCGCCCCCTTCCCCATCCGCGCCATCCAGGTCGACGCCGGTTCCGAGTTCCACAAAGACTTCGAAAACGCCTGCCAACAACACCGCATCGCCCTCTATGTCCTCCCTCCCCGCAGCCCCCAACTCAACAGCCCCCAACTCAACGGGCGCGTCGAACGTATGCAAGCCACCTGGCGCTACGAGTTCTACTCCGTCTACACCCTGCCCCACCGCCTCCAACAACTCACCCCCCCTGATCGACGCTTTCGCCCACCGCTACAACCATCACCGCCCCCATGACGCCCTTGACTCCCGCTCCCCCATCCAGCACCTTCGTACCCAGAGCTTCGGTCTGCCCCCACCGTCTCATATGTCCTGAACCCGCACACTACATCCAGCGGCAGAGCTGCCGCCCGCAGCGCATCGTGCTGGATCTCGACGCTGCCGACGACCGCCTCTGCACGGGCAACAGGAAGGACGTTTCTTTCACGGCTACTACGGCCGCTCCTGCTACTTGCCGTTGTCCATCTTCATAGGCGAGCAGTTGGTCTGCGCGCGGTTGCGGACAGCGAACCGAGACGCTGCGGCGGGGGCGCTGGAAGAGGTCGTGCGGATCGTGGGGCAGTTGCGCCGGAAATGGCCCGGGGTGGAGATTCTGCTGTGCGCCGATTCAGGCTTTTGCCGCGAGGAGTTGATGAGTTGGTGTGAGCAACAGGGGGTGGACTATGTGTTCGGAACCCTCCTGACGCCCCCGCGTGTAGCGCCGGACGCCACACCCAGCGTGCGCAACAGCTACTGTACTTGGCGGCCCCCATCAACTGCCCCAAATTCGTTCCGCAAACCGCTTCCTGCCCGCCCAGCCATGCCTGGTGAGAAATCCGGGCTAAAACTTCGCGCACGACCCCTCTACGACCCTCTACGAACTCGTCAAATCCTTCCTTGGCGAATATCCGCTTCCGCCCCTTGTAAAACGGATGCCCCCACTCCGCAGCAGATCCGCTGCCGTCAACCACAGCGCCTCTTGCCGCTCGCTACCCTTCTTCCTGCCCTCTCTTCCTGTCCCTCGCCATGCTCAATAGTTTATGGCTCTCCCCCCCTCCCGGCGCCCCACCACCCAGCTGACTCTCACCACAGCCTGTTAAGCGAACAAGCCGCCGCCCGAGAAGACGGCGGCCGCTATGCGCATTCTCGCGAAACCGTTCCGGTCGGCGGCAGGCCGGCCCCCCGCTTCCGGCTTCTATGCCAACAGTGGAGGAAAGAGCAGCCTTGCCGTTCGGTACGCGCAGCAGTGCGCGCCGCGCCGTCCTGAAAATGTTAATTCTGTTAATTTTTTTCACTGGGCTGCATTTATTTGACATCCGGCGCTTCCGGTTGTAGTAGGATGTTCTGCGAGACAGGTTTGAAGGGGTTTCACCCTGTCTTGCGGCCCCTTGCCGGGGACGCGGCAACTCGTTCAAGAGAAAAGAGGATTACGAAAGCATGCACATGCACCGCTGTTTGATTACGGTATTTGCGCTGGCGCTTGGCTTGGCGCTTCCCGCCGCCGCCCAGCAGGCCGACACGGCGTTGATCGTCGGCACGGTCTCGGACACTACCGGGGCCGTGATCCCGGGCGTGACCGTGACGTTCAACCACGTCGAAACAGGCACCGTTTATACATCGGAAACCAACGAAAGCGGCAACTACCGTTCCAACCCGCTGCGTATCGGGCTTTATCTGGTAGTCATCGAGGCCGACGGCTTCAAAGCCTATTCGGGTTCGGGCATCAATCTGTCGATCGGCGACACGCGCCAGTTGGACGTGTCGCTCGAAGTCGGCGCGGTCACCGAAGTGATCGAGGTCGAGGCGGCGGCGCCGCTGCTGCAGACCACCGAGGCTTCGGCCGGCACCGTCATCGAGAACCGCCAGATCGTCGACCTGCCGCTCAACGGCCGCGACTACTTGCAGCTTGCCGTGATCTCGGCGGGCGTGGTCGCCTCGCGCGGCCAGGGCGTCTCGATCGGCGGCCAGCGCGGCACCGAAACCAGCTTCCTGATCGACGGCATGGACAACAACAACCAGTCCATCGCCTCGCAGGGCGGCCAGAAAGAAGTCGTCAAGCCCAACGTGGACGGCATCGCCGAGTTCAAGGTCATCACCAACGGCTTCTCGGCCGAGTACGGCCGCTCGTCGTCGGGCATCGTCTCGCTGGCCATCAAGTCGGGCACCAACGACCTGCACGGCACGGCCTTCTACTTCATGCGCGACGAGACGCTGGACGCCAAGCCTTTCTTCGCGCCCGGGGAGAAGGCGCAGTTCGGGCGCAAGCAGTACGGCTTTTCGCTCGGCGGACCGATCAAGAAGAACAAGTCGTTTCTGTTCGGCGACATGGAGCTCACCGACATTCGCGAGTCTTCGACTTTCGTGAGCACCGTCCCGACCCCGGCGATGCGCAACGGCGACTTCAACGACCTCGGGCAAACGATGTACGACCCGTTCACCAACGGAGAGGCGGTGGGCGCCGCGAACCGCGAGCCTTTCCCCAACAACGTGATTCCGATGAGCCGCTTCGACCCGGTAGCGAGCATCGTCAAAGACTGGTGGCCCGATCCGCAAACCTCCGATTTGCGGCGGAACTTCGTATTCCAGCCGCCGCGCAACAACGATTTCGATAAATGGGACATCCGCTGGGATCACAACCTCTCCGCCGCCGACAACCTGTTCGCCCGCTGGAGCTACCAGCAGCAGGTCATCGTTGCCCCGCCGCGGCTTCCGGCGACGCAGTTCGGCTCGATGACGCGCGGCGGCCCGCAAGACCGCACCAGCAACAACGCGGTCGTCGGCTGGAACCGCATCTGGAGTCCGGCCCTGGTCTCGAACTTCCGCTTCGGCTGGAACTACATCGATACCGACATCGAAACGCACCTCGACGTTCCGGACAACATCAACGCGCGCATCGGCCTTACAGGCTTCAATCAAAACCTGCGCGGCGTGTCCGAGATGGGCATGTCTCCCTATCAGGCTCTGGGCAACAACACGTTCCGCCCAAACCTGATCCAGTCGCAGACGCGGCAGATCTCGGCCGACAACACCCTGACCCGAGGCAATCACGCGATCAAGTTCGGCGCGCAGATCTTCCTGCTGCAAAGCTTCATCGACAATCCGCAGCGCACCATGGGCACGATCATCTTCGATGGGCGCTTCACCGAAGGGCCGGGCGGCGGCGGCTCGACCGGCGACTCTCTCGGCGACTTGCTGCTGGGCTTCCCCAGGGAAATCTTCGGCTCGAACACGGTGTACATGAACATGCGCTCGCCGTTCATTCACACCTACATTCAGGACGACTGGAAGGTGAGCGACAAGCTGACCCTGAACCTCGGCCTGCGCCACGAGAACAATTACCCCTATATCGAGACCCGCGACGGCATCGGCCTGTTCCAGCGCGGCGGCCACCGCGGCTCGCAGGGGGCGATCCGGGTCGCCGGCATGACCGGCAGCTCGCGCGCCGACCGCGCCATGATCGACCACGACAAAAACAACTTCGCTCCGCGCCTCGGCATGGCCTACCGGCTGAACGAGAAAACGGTGCTGCGCGCCGCCTACGGCATCTTCTACGGCAACATCACCAACACCGGCGGCGGCGAGTTCATGGAGACCATGCCTCCCTTCCACTTCAAGGCGACGTTAGCCGCGGGAGACTTGCCCACGCTGCGCATGGCGCTGCCTCCGGGCACGATCTCGGCGGCGAACGCGCGCGGCGTGGAAATGTCCGCCTGGGACGAAGACCCGCCGTGGCCGATGGCGCAGAACTGGAACTTCAACATCCAGTACTCGCTGCCGGGCGACGCGGTCTGGGAGATCGGTTACTTCGGCAACAAGATGAACCACATGATGGGCCGCTGGGACGAAAACCCGCCCCGTCCGGGCGAGTCGGTTTACGATCCGGTTCTCAACCGGACTTTCGGTCCCCGAAGCGGGGTCAACGAGCGCCGCCCCTGGAAGCGGGTGTACGTGCCTTCGGCCACGCGCGGCGACGTGCAGTTCCCCGGCTCGGTTTCGAACGAGCCGTTCGCCCCCGGCTGCGGCTGCTTCATCACGCTGGGCCGCCAGAACACGCACTCGAACCGCTGGAACTCCCTCTACCACGGTTTCCACACCAAGGTCGAGAAGCGCTATTCGAAGGGCCTGACCTACATCCTGTCGTACCAGTGGTCGCACGCCATCGGCGACTGGCGGGCGATCCCCGGCTCGGGCGGCGCCCCGGGCGAGAGCGCCCGTTTGGTGCATGACGTTCTCGACATCTCCCGCGAGCGCGGCCCGACCCCGCAGGACCAGCGCCATCGCTTCGTGGGCAGCTACGTCTGGGAACTGCCCTTCCTCAAGAACGCCACGGGCGCCAAACGCGCGCTGCTGGGCGGCTGGTCGCTGGGCAGCATTATTACCTTGACGAGCGGCACCCCGGCCACGCCGGGCGTGCAGGGCAATCCGGCGCGCATCGGCGGCGGCGACCGCCCGAACGTCGTGGAGGGCGTGAGTCCGCAAGCGGCGAACCCCGACCCGGCGCAGTGGTTCAACCCCGCCGCCTTCACGCGGCCGGACGACTTGACCTTCGGCAACGCGGGCAAGGGCGTCCTGCGCCTCCCCGGCCGCGCCCAATGGGACTTCTCGGGATTCAAGAACTTCCGCTTCGGCGAAAAGTATGCGGCGCAATTGCGCATCGAGTCGTTCAACTTCACCAACACTCCGAACTTCGGCAACCCGAACACTGCGTTCGGCAACCGCAATTTCGGCGTTATCGGCAGCGCCTTCAACCCGCGCAACATGCAGATCGGCCTGAAGTTCATCTTCTAGCCCGCGCGTAACGCAAACCCCAACCCAACCGCCCGCTCCCGAGTTCCCGGGGCGGGCGGTTGCGTATCCAGGCTCGCAGACTAATAGCGCATACATTAAAAGATGCGGCGGCCATGCCGCAGGGAAATCGTATGCATCTTCCGGATCTGTCGATAAAGGGCTTCCGCGGTATCGAGCGCCTGTCGATTCCCCGGTTGGGACAGGTGACGCTGCTCGCAGGCAGAAACGGCGTCGGCAAGACGACGGTGCTGGATGCCGTTCGGGTCTATGCCGCGCGAGGGCGCCCCGAGACTCTGATGGGACTGCTGGACAACCGCGAGGAATTCAATGCCGCATTCGATAAAGACGGCGACGAAATACTGTTGCCCGATGTTGCGGCTCTTTTTCATGGAAGAAAGCTATCGACAGATTTTTCCATCTCGGTCGGCCCGCGGGATGCAACGGACCGCCTCGATATCGGCATATCCGTTACGGACGCATTGCCAGATTCTCAGAGGAAAAGGTTTTCCGATCTTTCTCCGAACGGAAAGATGAAAGTATTGAAAATCATGTTCCGGAACAGGGAGTGGTTGTTGCCTTTGGACATTTTTCCGGACGAAATACGGTTCAGCCGCGGTCGAGGGCTCGGAAGGTGGCATCGGCCGTTTGACGAAGACCAATGGCCGCCCGCAATGGAATGCGAATCGCTGGGGCCGGGCTTGCTCGGCAACAGCGATATGGCGCGGTTCTGGGACAGGATTGCATTGACGGACAGCGAAAACTTGCCTGTACAGGCTCTGCGATTGATTCTCGGCGACGCCGTGGAACGGGTTGCGGTGATTGGACAAGACAGACCGCGCCACCGGCGCGTGATCGTGAGATTGCAGGGCAATACGGAGCCGATTCCACTGAAAAGCCTCGGAGACAGCGCGGTGCGTTTGTTCGGGGTTGCCCTGGCCTTGGCTAATAGCCGGAACGGATTTCTGCTCATCGACGAAGCGGAGAACGGCATCCACTATTCCGTGCAACGCGATTTCTGGCGTATGGTCTTGCGCAGCGCGCAGGAGGACAACGTGCAGGTTCTGGCGACGACCCAAAGTTGGGATTGCGTCAAGGGCTTCGCGCGGGCTGCAACGGACGAGGATGCCGAAGGCGTTCTCGTCCGACTCGAGAGAGACGGCGAAGAGATGCGGGCAGTCGAGTACTCGGAAGCCGAGCTCGGGATCGCCGCCGAGCAAGAGATCGAAGTGAGATAAGCGCATGGCCGACCGCGAGCCGAAACGCGTGCTTCTCGTGGAAGGGCAGGACGACAAGCACGTCGTCCTCCATCTCCGCCGCCGCAACGGCGCCATGCCGTCATTCGACATTTTGGATAAGGGCAGGGCATCAACAGGCTTCTCGCGGCCATCGGCCCGGAAATCAAGGTATCCGGCAGGAAAGCGGTCGGCATCCTCGCGGATGCAAACGACAACCCGCAGGGCCGTTGGGAAGCGGTAAAGCGCCGCCTGCGAAAGCAAGGTTTCGAGCCGCCCGCAAACCCCGATCCAAACGGAACGGCGCTATCCGGCAGCCCCCGTATCGGGATCTGGCTGTGGCCCGACAACGAAAACCCCGGCGAGATCGAGGACTTCGTGAAAGCGATGATCCCGCAGGACGACCCGATATGGCCGAGATCCGAGGACTACATCGACGGCATCCCGCCGCAATACCGCCGGTTCAAGCCGGGCAAAGCGCTGAAAGCCAAGCTCTACGCCTGGCTGGCGACGCGAAAGAACCCCAAGCGCATAGGAGCGGCCATTGGAACGGGCGATCTGAATGTCGATGGGCCGCTCGCGGTGAGGTTCGCCGATTGGCTCCGACAATTGTTCGTTTGACCCGTTGACCCGCGACTCGTAACCCGTGACTCGCTGCCCCCATCAGGGCCGCCCCGTCCCCTCTTGCAAGGTCACGGTCTCGCTCGTCCCGGGCGGCGGAAAGGTCTCGCGGGCGCCGCCCGGCCAGCGAACTTCGATGGACTCTATCGCGTCGGCGCCGGCCGGCCCAAAGTACGCCGCCGCCTCGCTCGAGCTGAGGTAGCTGCCGTCGCGGTGCACTCGGCGCCGGATATACGCGCCGCCGCGAAGACGGAGGCCGACGCGCGCCCCGAGGCCGTTGCGGTTGGCGCGCCGCCCGATCAGCTTGACGCGCAGCCGGCGGCCGCCCTCGGTTCGGTTGAGATACAGGCGGGCGGGGCCGTTGTTGTTGGCCACCACGACATCCCGATCGCCGTCCAGGTCAAGGTCTCCCGCAGCCGCGCCGCGGCTGAGCAGGGGCTCCAGTTCGCCCCAGACGCGCGCGCCGGCGACGAGTGCGAACCCCTCCGCCGCGCCCCGGAAAAACTGGTTGTCTTGCGCCGATGGGTAGCGGATTCCGTTCCGCGTTTCGGTCACCGTGACGGCGCCGTTGCCGACAAAGGCATCGAGACGGCCGTCATGATCGAAGTCGGCCCAGGCCAGCCCGAAGCCGGTGTAAGGCAGACTCGCGGCGCCCAGTCCGAAGCGGTTGGTGGCGTCGAGAAACAGTCCCTTCCCGTCGTTCAGGTAGAGCGTGTTCGTTTCCGAGGTGTTGTGGGTCAGCAGCAGGTCTTCGTCGCCGTCATGATCGAAATCGGCGGCGAGCACCCCCATGCCGGCCTCGGCGCGTCCGTCGGCGTTGACCGCCGCGCCGGCGAGCAGCGCCCGGTTCTCGAAGCGGCCGTTGCCCCGGTTGAGCCAGAGTTGGTTGTCAGTGCCGTCGTTGGCGACGTAGAGATCCATCCCGCCGTCGTTATCGAAGTCGGCGGTCGTAACCCCCAGGCCGTTGCCGAAGGCCGCGCCGAGGCCCGCTTCGAGGGAAACGTCGACGAAGCGGCCGCCGTCGTTGCGGAACAGGCGGTCCGGGACGGGGTTGTAAACCGTCGGGTGGCAGTAGTCCTTGGCGCCGGCGGGGGAGAAACAATCCTTGTTGCCGCGCACCGTAAAATCGACGTAATTCGTAAAGAACAGGTCGAGGTCGCCGTCCGAGTCGTAATCGACGAATGTCGCCGACGTGCTCCAGCGGTCGTCCTGCGGCCCCTCGACCTGCCGGAATGTCCCGTCTCCATTGTTTTCGAACAGCGCGTTGGGTCCCAGATTGGTGAGATAGAGGTCGGGGTCGCCGTCGCCGTCGTAATCTCCGACGGCGGCGCCCATGCCGTAGCCCGTGAAACCCAGACCCGACCGCTCCGTCGCGTCCCGAAAGGAGAGTTTCCCGTCGGGGACGATGCGGTTCTCGAAAAGGCGGTTGCCAAGGCCCATGCGGGGCGGAAACAGCGACTCCTCGGCCGCAACGTTCTTGTCGAGCATGACGCCTTGGGGAAAATAAACGTCGAGATCGCCGTCTCCATCGCAATCGAGCAGGGCAACGCCCGGCCCCATGATCTCCGGCAGGAAGTACTTCCCCGAAGCGCCGACGAAATGATAGAAGACCAATCCGGTCTCCGCTGCCGCTTCATGGAACAGCAACGTCTCGACTGCAGGAGCTTCCCGTCCCTCCTCGCGGGGGGCGGAGCAGGCCGACAGGAAGAGCGTCGCCGCCCAGAGCGCTTTGCGCAGTACTGTCGAGCGCGCCGCGGGCAAGAAGCTTCGGGAACAAAAGCTGGCGGAAACGCGGGCGGACCGTCTCTGCATCCCTACGGGAAGAACACGAGCTTGAGCAAAAGAACGATAACTGTCGGACCGTAAATGAATTTCATGAACGCCATGGAAGCTTCCAGCTTGGAGAGCTTTTCCTGGGTGGACGCTCGCAACTCAGCAATATCCTGCTGCGTGGACGCTTCCAGCTTGGCAATGCTCTGCTGCGTGGCTGCTTCCAACTTGACAATGCTCTGTTGCGTGGACGCTTCCAACTTGGCAATGCTCTGCTGCATCCTGACAACCTCTTGCTGCGTGAATGCCCGTAACTCGGCAATTTCCCGCTGCGTGGCTGCCTGCGACTCGGCAATTTCCCGCTGCGTGGACGCTTCCAGCTTGGCAATGCTCTGCTGCGTGGCTGCCTGCGACTCGGCAATTTCCCGCTGCGTGGACGCTTCCAGCCTGGCAATCTCCTGGTGCGTGAATGCTTCCAGCCTGGCAATGCTCTGCTGCGTGGAGGTTTGCAACTCGGCGATATCCTGTTTCAAATCGACGATGTCTTCTTTGCTTGCGATATCCCGCGCCGCGGGAATGGCCCCGGCCGCGGCCTTGGCCTTGTCCTCGGGAACGCCGGCGATCAGCAGGGCTTCGTAAACCTCGGTGACGATCAGACTCATGTTTCCCGTTTCATTCTACTCGAAAACGACCGCGAGCCTTCAGAGGCCCAGTTCGGACGCGATTTGCTCCGCCAGAGCGGCCTGGCCGCCAGCTTGGGCCTGCTCCAGGGCGAGAGCGCCGTACTTGCGCGCCTGCTCTCCGTTGCCGAGTTGGCGGTGCGCCAAGGCCAGAACGTATGCCGCCAGCGCCGGCTGCCCGCCTTCGCTTTCCAGCGCCTTTTCCAGATAGGGCAGCGCCTGGCGGTAACGCCCGCGCTCGGCAAGCCGCCGCCCCAAGTGGAAGTTGGCCGTCGAGTCGGCGGGATTCTGTTCCAGAGCGAGGCGGAAGTGTTCTTCGGCCTCGGCGCCGCGCCCGAGCTGCTCCAGGGAGACGCCCAGGTTGCCGTGCGCCTGCGCATCCGTCGGATTGATCTCCAGGGCTTTGGAGAACGCCGCGGCCGCAGCCTCGAAATCTCGGGCGTAGTGCCGCACCAGCCCCAGGTTGTAATGCGCCTCGGCGATATCGGGATTCAGGGCGGTCGCCCGCTCGAAGTGCAGCACGGCCTGCCGGGCGTCGCCCAACATGCCGTGCACCGCGATGAGGCTGACGTGGGCCTGCGCATGGTCGGGATCGACTTCCAGCGCGGCGTTGTAAAGAGCGAGCGCCTGCTGCGGGTCGCCGGCATTCTGCCGAGCGAGGCCCTCTTCATAGAGCGTGCGCGCGTCGCTCGCCCGGATCTCGTCCAGCGCGTCGAGCAGCGGGTCCGCATAGTGGCGCCGCGGCTGCGGATCCGCTTGCTCGAAAAGCTCGAGATGCCTTTGCGCGTCCTCGGCGCGGCCCGCCAGGGTGTAGGCGTTGGCCAGAAGGTAATGCGCTTCGCGGTAGTCGGGCTCGATGCCGAGCGCCCGTTCCAGGTGAGCGCTCGACTTGGCGCGGTCGCGCGAAGCGTAGAGGCGGCCGAGCCGGTAATGCGCCGCCGCAACGTCGGGCGCCTGCTGCAGCGCGGCTTCGAGCATGCCCAGCGCCTGCCGCTCGTCGCCGGACTTTTCCAGCAAATCCGCCAGACGCAGAGTCGCCGGCAGATCGCCGGGGCGCAGCGCCGCGGCGGCGCGCAACGCCGTTTCCGCTTCTTGGAAGCGCCCCATATCCGCTTGCGCGACTCCCAGAAAATACGCCCATTCGAACGCCTCGGGCTCGAGGGCGCGGGCTCTCGAGAAGGCTTGCGCCGCGTCTTCGCGCAGCCCGTAGGCGTAGAGGACGCGGCCCCAGTCGCCGGCCGCGGAAGCCTGATCGGGCTCGGCCCGCGCCTTGTCGAGAACCGGCTGCATCCGCTCGCGCACCGCCGGCGAGAACTCGTCGAGCGCAGGGACCGGCAGCGGCGGCAGGGGCGGCGGAGAACCGCAGAATGCCGTCAGCGCGGCTATCGCGGGCAGCACGACGCCGGCCAATCCACGGTAGCCTTGCTCTCCACTCTCCACTCTCCACTCTCCACTAAAACACAACCGCCCGCCCCGGTTTCGTGCTACGCTGAGAGCCGCAAGGACCCCTGACTCGTGACCCACGACCGGGCGCGAAGCGGCCCCGTACGTAGCCGGTCAGAACATCACCGGAGACTTTCGGGGCTGAGATTCGGGCGGTGCGCCAGCTATTGAGAGCAATCCGGGCCTTGATGGCTATCCTGGCCGCGCTCGGTTTGTTCAATACGGTGCTCGGCTTGAGCCGTTAATCGGCGGTTATGCCTCCGCCGACAGTGCAACGCCGCCGGGCAGTCCGCTGCGGCCTTGCTGCCTCCAAGTTCCGAGGGCCGATCAACGCCCGCGAAGGCTAGGCGCCGGGGGCGCTGCTTTGCCGTTGCGTAAACCCCGTGAACAACCCTTCAAGCCGCGCCATGCGTTCGCGTAAATCCGCGATGTCGCGTCTAGCCCCCCGCAGCCCACGCCCTAAATGGATAGACAGGGCTACCCCTGTACCGAAAATCGAAATCAAGATCGAAACCAACTCCAGCGTGGCCATATTTCTTTCAGGATAACGAGTATCGTAACAACAAGTCCACAGTCATCGACCGATTCTTCATATCGAAGCCGTTTGCCTATCGTGCGGCCGGCGCCGATGTTCGCCCCAACACAACCGCCCGCCCCCGGAACTCGGGAGCGGGCGGGTTGGAGGTTAGGCGTAGCTAGGCTATAGGACACAACCAGAATCGGCCGTATTGGCCGCTTCTGGCGTTAAGAACCGCTTACTACCACCATCCATTGTACGGGCACCAAAGCTGGTCCTCCTCGCAATTGTAAAGATCGTCGTCGCAAGTTTTGGCGCAACTGCTGTAACCAGCGCCTTCGTCAGGGTAGTCGGAATCGCAATCTTCCATGCAAGAGTCGTACTCGCCCCAGCAGTCCGTGTACTCGCAATCGTCGCCGCTGGAGCCCCATTGGACGTTGACCCGCTCGGCGTCTCGACCGTCGGAGTTGTACAGCGGCGAGTAAGCCACCGCCAACACGGTCAAGCAGCCGACCGCCAACATGTGTAAGCCAACAAAATTTTCTTCATAGGTTTTTTCCTTTCTCAATCGGAGAACATCAAAAGATGAACTTGATGCCGAGCTGCAGGTTGCGCATGGTTCGGGAGTTGCCAATCGTGCCGAAGGCCGCGTTGCCCACACGGGTATTCGGAGCATTGAAGTTCGGCGTGTTGGTGAAGTTGAACGCCTCGAAACGGAACTGCGCCGAGTACTTCTCGCCGAACTGGAAGCTCTTGTACGCCGAGAAGTCCCACTGGGCTCTGCCGGGAATGCGCAGGATGCCCTTGCCCGCGTTGCCGAAAGCCAGCGGCTGGTTGGGCGCCAAGGCCGCCGGGTTCCACCACCCATCAGGACCTTGGTTGGCAACGTTCACATCCTGGCCGGCGACGACATCGGGCCGGTCAAGATGGGGAAGGTCGTTGATGTTCGCCCGGCTCGCGCCCTGGACGCCCGGCGTGGCCGGAGTCCCGCCCATCAAGGTTACGATGCTGCCGATCGACCAGCCACCGAGCAGCGTCCGCTTGACGCCGGTGGCGCTCTTGAGGAACGGCAACTCGTAAACAAGGCTGCCGATCAGGCGATGGCGGATGTCCTGCGGCGTCGGCCCGCGCTCGTGGCTCAGGTCGAGAACGTCTTTGACGATGCGGGCGTTCTCGCCGGGCGCTCCGCCCGAGCCGGGAATCGAGCGCCAGTCGCCGATGGCGTGAGACCACGTATAGGAAACGATGTAGGTCATGCCCTGCGAATAGCGCTTCTCGAGCTTGGTCTGGAACCCGTGGTAGAGCGAATTCCAGCGGAACGAGTGCATGTTGGAACGCCCCAGGGTGATGCAGGAGCTGGGCAGCCCGCTCAACTTCGCGGACAGGGTGCATTGTCCGTTCGGGTCGCTGCCCGGGTACGGCACGTCGCCGCGGCTGGTGGAGGGCACGAACGCCGTGCGCCAAGGGCGCCGCTCGTTGATCCCGCCCGTCGGGGGAATCATCTTCTGCGTATAAGGATCCCAGACCGCCTCGCCCGGCCGCGGCACGTTCTCGTCCCAGCGGCCCATCATGTGGTTCATCTTGTTGCCGAAGTAGCCGATCTCCCAGAGCGTGTCGCCGGGCAGCGAATACTGGATATTGAAGTTCCAGTTCTGCGCCATCGGCCAGTCCGGGGTCGGCTCCCAGCCCGACATCTCGACCGCCTCGGCGTTCGCCGCGCTGATCGTGCCCGGCGGCATGCCGTCCTTGAAGGGGTACTGTGCCGGGTTTGCCGGGTCGGCGGAGAGGCCCACCTTGAAGTGGAAGGGCGGTTGGGTTTCCTTGTACTCGCCGCCGCCGGTGTTGGAGAAGGTGCCGTAGAAGATGCCGTAGGCCAAGCGGATCACGGTCTTGTCGTTGAGCTTGTAGGCGATGCCCAGGCGCGGCCCGAAGTTGGTGGTGTCCGGGTCGGTGAGTCGGCTCGGAACGCCGTCCACGCCGGCGATCTTGATTTCGCCCGGCGAGCCGCGCGGGCCCGGATCGAAGAAGCCGATGCCGTCGCGGGTTTCCAGGAACGGCGGGTTGTACTCGTAACGCAAGCCGATGTTGAGGGTCAGCTTGTCGCTGAACTTCCAGTCGTCTTGCACGTAGAAGTGCTGGTAGGGCGAGCGCATGTTCATGTAGATCGTGTCCGAACCGCGAATGCCGGACGAGGTGCCCAGCAGGAAATCGGCGAAGCCGTCGCCGCCCGATCCTCCCACGGCCGCGCTGCGCGTGAAGTTCCTGGGGAAGGCCATCCTGCCGAGGGCAACTGCGGGTTGACGATGCCGGTCTGCATGAAGAAGATCTGCGCGCCGAACTTGATGGCGTGATCGCCCTTCGTCCAGGTGTTATCGACCGACACCTGCCGCGTTTGCGACTGGATCAGGTTGGGCGCCCAGTTGGAGTTGCCGAGCGGTCGGTAGCCGCCGACTTCGAGAATGGCCAAGCCGCGCAGATTTTCGTCGAACCCGGGCAGGCCAACCTCTTTGTTGATGTTGCCGGGAACATCGGGGTGGACTTCGGCGTCGGTGTCGAGATAGTTCCAGCCGAGGCGAATGTTCGAAATCAACGACGGGCTCCAGATGCGGTTCCAGCCGAACACCGTGTTGTTGCTGGTCACGTCGAGCGAGTTACCGCCCGGCACGAGCGAGCCGTATTGGGTCGGCGGCAAGGCGGGCACGCTGCCGCGAAGTTGCTGCTGGCTGCTCCAGCGCGCGAAGAGATTGTCTTTGTCCGACAAGTTGTGATCCCAACGGATGTCCCACTTGTAGAAGTCCTGGTTGCGGGGCGTCAAGAACGAGAAGTTGTTGCGCAAGCCCGGTCCTTGCGGGTCGGGGTAGAAATCCTTCGCGATCGCCGAAATCGGATCGAACCGCGACATTGGAATGATCTGGTTCGGAAAAGGTTCTCTCGTAGTAGCAACGGCGCCTTCGGCAGTGAAGGGATCGTAGATGGTCCTTCCGCCCGAAGCGTCCACATAACCGGTGGAAAAATCGCCTCGGCGCATATCCGCAAGCGGAACATGCGAAGAGGGCTGCGACGACTCGCGGATGTCGGTCAACTCCATGTCGCCGAACAAAAACGACTTGTTCCTCTTGACCGGCCCGCCGACGGCGAAGCCGTACTGCTTGCGCCCGAACTGCGGTTTCTCACGGCCGTAGTGGCGGGCTTGGGGCAGCCACTGTTTGGAGTCCATTACTTCGTCGCGCATGAAGAAGAAGCCCGTGCCGTGGATATCGTTCGTGCCCGACTTGATGGCCAGCGAGACGATGCCCGAAGACGACTTGCCGTATTCGGCGGAGAAGCCGTTGGTGATGACCTTGAACTCGGCCACCGCGTCCACCGACGGCTTGACGGTTTCTTTCTGCGCGCCCTGCGAAGCGATGGACTGGTTGTTGTTGTCCATGCCGTCGATCATGAAGTTGATTTCGGTGCCGCGCTGGCCGCCGATCGAAATGCCCTGGCCGCGGGAGACGACGGTGCCCGCCGAGATCACGGCGAGTTGGAGATAGTCGCGTCCGTTGAGCGGCAGGTCAACGATCTGGCGGTTTTCGATCACGGTGCCGGCCGAGCTCTCGGTGGTCTGCAAGAGCGGCGCGGACGCCTCGACCTCGATCACCTCGGTCACCGCGCCGACCTCGAGGGCGACGTTCAACTCGCGGACGTCGCCGATGGACAAGGTGACGCCCGACCCGGAGTAGGCCTTGAAGCCGTCCGCCTCGACGACGACGATGTAGTTGCCGATGCGCAGCGGATTCGAGCGGTAGTTGCCGCTCGCGTTGGTCTCCGTGGTGGATACGGTACCCGTCTCGACGTGGTTGAAAGTGACGGTCACGCCGGGTATGACGGCGCCCGTGGTATCCGAGACCGTCCCCACGATCAGCGCCGTGTCGGCTTGCTGGGCCATGACCAACGGGGCCGCAAGCAATAGAACAAACGCTGCGCACAGGCAGCGGAATTGCGATTTCTTCATCGAAAACCCCTCCTCAAAGATCGCGGGAAACGTATCCGGGCACACTCAAAATCAAAGAATCGGACTGCCCAAAACTTGCGGGCTTCCCGGCCCGCTCCCCCGATCACACTTACTCGACAGATATATAGAGCATATCGACTATACACTTGTCAACAGACCGGGGCAAAAAATTTTGAGGCGGGTCTCCTACGGGGGCCGGATAGGCCGCCGGCCCCGGCTACGC
Organism: Bryobacterales bacterium; assembly: GCA_965214655.1. Lineage (GTDB taxonomy): Bacteria > Acidobacteriota > Terriglobia > Bryobacterales > UBA6623 > CATQHP01. Next base: position 1,055,616 of record OZ243965.1, read on the forward strand.
CGCGCTCTTTCCCGCCCGCGCCGGGCCGACCCGCTGCCTAACCGCCCGCCACTGCCGGATGCCGCGTGCGGCCTATAAGGCAAAAAGCCTACTTGCAACAAAGCGCGTATCAAGCGAAAATACCCTATGAAGGTTGCGCACGCCGGTTTACGCAGTCTGTACGATTGTGGCGACACTCGGCGGCTGAACCCGAATCATGTGGCGCGAATCCGCCGCATACTGACCGAGGTGGAGGCGGCGCGTTCGCCGCACGATCGTGTTCGCCGCACGATATGGATAGACCCGGATTTCGACTGCATCCGCTGAAGGGCGCTCGCCGCGGCTATTGGAGTGTACGCGTATCCGGCAATTGGCGCGTTATCTTTCGTTTTGTCGAGGGCGAGACGGTAGACGTCGATTTGGCCGACTACCACTAGAAGGAGCCGCACCATGCCCATGTACGATCCCGCACACCCCGGAGAATTGATCCGCGAAAGCCTGCACGATGTGGGCTGGACCGTAACAGAATGCGCCAACCGCATAGGCGTGACGCGGAACACGCTTTCAAGGTTGCTGAACGGACGTATCGGCGTTTCCGCGGAAATGGCGCTGGCGTTAGAACGCCTCGGTTGGAGCAATGCGGAACATTGGCTGCGCCTGCAAGCCAATTACGATCTCGCACAAGCGCGTCTGAAGCAAGCCGCTGCTTGAAAAAGACGACTTTGCCGGCCGCTTGCGGGATTCCGCCGAACCGCGCCGCTACAGGCGGACGACCTCGCCCTTGCCTGCCGACTCGTAGATCGCCTCCACCACGGCAAGCGTCTTCAAATAGTCCTCGCCCGTGCTTTCGAAGGGCGCGCCGCTCAGCAGGCAGTCGGTGAAATGCCGCTGCAGGGCGTACACGCAATCGCCGGCGAAACCTCTGTTTTCACGGGAATAAGCTACTTCCGCGGCGGGCCGGCCCAGCGGCTTGAGCCGCAGATTCGCTTCCGTATCCAGATCCAGGCAGCCGCCCGCGGCGTCGATGCGCATTCGCCCGAAGGTGTAGCGCGGGTCCGCCGACTCGACTTCGTTGTAGCGGTTGGCGTCGAGGATCGCCGTCGCCCCGTTCGCGAACCTGAAGAAAACCTGCCCGGCGTCCTCGCCCCGGATGACCGGGTTCAGCCGCCGCAAGTGGGCGTACACCTCGCGCGCCTCGCCCAGCAGATAGCGGAACGTGTCGATGAAGTGAACCCCCGTTTCGTAAATCAGCAGCCGGGGATAGGCGCGGAAAAAAGGCTGCCGCGAGAGATAGGCGTCCGGGCACCAGCCGTCGCCTGTGCGCATACGGAAATAGACGTGGGTAAATTCGCCGATCGATCCTTCGCGCTGGATTGCCTTGATGCGCCGATACCAAGGCTGCCAACGAAAGTTCTCGTGAACCATGAAGCGCACGCGGCGCGTCGCCTCGACAATCCGCCGGCTCGCGGCGAACGTCGGCGCGAGGGGCTTCTGGCAAACGATGTTCACGCCCCGCCGGGCGGCGTAGGCGCAAATTTCGGCGTGGGTCTCGGGAGGCGTGACGATATCGACGAAGTCCGGCCGTTCGCGGTCGATCATCTCGCGCCAATCGGCGTAACAGCGCCCGATCCCGTAGGCCGCCATCTTTTCGCGCGCCCTGCTCTCGGTCCGGTTATGGATGGCGGTCAGGGCCACTTCGGGAATTCGCGTCCAAGCCTCGTAGTGGAAATCCGAAAAGTAGCCGGCCCCGATGGCCGCCGCCTTGAGCTTCGCGCGCATGGGGTCACTGTAGCGCGGCCGCGTTGCGCTGCAGCGCGCGCAGGCACTAAAGTGTCAGGAACCGCCGAACATGGAATTCGCACGCATCGGCAACGTCGTGCTCAGCTTCCGCAGGGACGGCCCGCGCGCGGCTCCCGCTCTCGTTTTCTCCAACTCGCTGGGAACCGATTCCCGCATCTGGGACGGGGTGGTCGACGCGCTCGGCGGCCGCTTTCACACGGTGCGTTACGACAAGCGGGGGCACGGACTGTCGAGCGGTCCCGCGGCCTGCTCCATCGCCGACCACGCCGCTGACCTAGCGGGATTGCTCGACTCGCTGAAGATCGAGCGGGCCATCGTCTGCGGCCTTTCCATCGGCGGGATGATCGCGCAGCAACTGGCGGCGGAGCGGCCCGGCCTCGTCCGCGCGCTGATCCTCTGCGACACGGCGCCCGTCATCGGCCCGCCGGAAATCTGGGACGCGCGCATCCGGCAGGTTCGCGAAGCGGGCCTTGCCTCAATCGCCGAGACGGTGCTCGAACGCTGGTTCGGCGCAACTTACCGCCGGCGGCGGCGGGATCAGTTGGCGGGCTGGGCGAATATGCTGAGCCGCTGCCCGCAGGAGGGCTATATTGCCGCCTGCACGGCTCTGCGCGACGCCGACCTGAGCGCATCGACGGCGCGCCTGCGGGTTCCAACGCTGTGCGTTTGCGGCTCGGAGGACAGCTCCACGCCGCCGCATCTGGTGCGTTCGCTGGCGGCTCTGATCCCCGGCGCGCGCTTCGAGGCGATCGCGGGCGCCGGCCACCTGCCCTGCGTCGAGGCCCCCGGCAGGCTGGCGGCGCTCATAAGCAACTTTGCGGAGGAACGCAACCTTGTCTGACGACCGATTCGAGAGAGGCATGAAAGTCCGCCGCGAAGTGCTCGGCGACGCCCATGTCGACCGCGCCCAGGCGCGCAAGACGAGCTTCGACGAGGCGTTCCAGCGCTACATTACGGAATCGGCCTGGGGCGCCGTCTGGGACCGTCCCAACCTCGACCGGCGGACGCGCAGCCTGATCACCATAGCGCTGCTGGGCGCGCTGGGCTGCCGCGAGGAACTCCAAATGCACGTGCGCGCCTCGCGCAACACGGGCGCATCTGCGCAAGAGGTGGCCGAAGCGCTGCTGCACGTCGCGGTCTACGCGGGCGCCCCGGCCGCCAACCGGGCTTTTGCCGCTGCCGGGGAAGTCTATGCAGATCTGGGGCTCACCGCCCGCGGAGGCGATCCGCAATGAGCGCCGGCAAAAAGGCCGCCCGGAAAATCGGCCCCAGGGATTGGAGCAGCCATCCGCCCTATCTCTATCTCCCTTACCGCTCGACGGAGTTCCGCGCGCCGAGCAAGCCGTTGGTTCCGTTGGCGCATACGATCTCGGAATTGACGGCCCCCGTCTTCGGCGAAAGCGCGATCGGCGCGCTGGACAACGACCTCACCAAAAACGCCGCCAAAAACGGCGAGGCGTTGGGCGAGCGCATCGTCGTCAGCGGGCGCGTGCTCGAAGAAAGCGGCCGCCCCGTGCGCGGCGCCCTCGTGGAAATCTGGCAGACCAACGCGGCCGGGCGTTACGTGCACGCCGACGACCGGCACGACGCTCCGCTCGACCCCAATTTTTACGGCGCAGGCCGCTGTTTGACCGACGCCGACGGCGCATACCGCTTCACCACCATCCGCCCCGGCGCCTACCCGTGGAAAAATCACGCGAACGCCTGGCGGCCGGCGCACATCCATTTTTCGCTGTTCGGCAATGCGTTCGTCACTCGGCTGGTGACGCAGATGTATTTCCCCGGCGATCCGTTGCAGGACATGGACCCCGTGCTTCACTGCGTCCGGGACGAAGCCGCCCGGCGGCGCCTTGTCGCGCGCTTCTCGCCGCAGGAAACACAGCCGGAGCGGGCGCTGGGCTTCGCGTTCGACATCGTTTTGCGCGGCCCGCAAGCCACGCCCATGGAAACCTGAACGATGCCCGAGCAAACGCCCTCGCAGACCGTCGGCCCGTTCTTCGCCATCGCTCTGGCGCCCGAAGACTACGGATTCCAACCCATCGCCGGCAGCGAATTGGCCGGCGGCGGCGCGCCGGGCGAGCGCATTCGCATCGAAGGCCGCATGCTCGACGGCCGGAGCGAGCCCGTCCCCGACGCTCTGATCGACCTCTGGCAGGCCGACGGCGAAGGCCGCTATCCGCCGGGTCCGGATGGCGGGCGGGCGTTCGCCGGATTCGGCCGCTGCGCCACGGACAGCGCGGGCCGGTTCCGCTTCCTCACCGTGAAACCCGGCCGCGTCGACGCTTTTCAGGCGCCCCACGCCGTCCTCGCCGTCTTTGCCCGCGGCCTGCCAAGCCACCTTTTCACGCGCATTTACTTTTCCGACGAGCCGGACAACGCAACCGATCCCGTTTTGTCCGGCGTTGACGCCGCAAGGCGCGAAACGCTGATCGGGCAGCGGCGCGATGCGCCCGGCGGCGGCGTTTACCGATTCGACATCCGCCTTCAAGGGGCCGCGGAAACCGTATTCTTCGACGCCTAGGGAGAACGCAACGTCATGACTTCGGCTCCGTTCGGCTCGCGCCTGTTGGACAGCTTGCTCTCCGATCGGGAGACAAGCGCCTTGTTCACCGATCGAGCGGCGCTCGAAGCCATGCTGCAATTCGAGGCCGCCTTGGCCAAGGCCGAGGAAAGCTGCGGCGTCATCCCCGCCGGATGCGCTCAGGCTATTGCCGGCGCCGCGCGCGCTCTGGCCCCGGACCGGGACGCCCTCGGCGCGGCCGTCCGCCGAGACGGACATCCGGTAACGGCTCTGGTCAAGCAACTGCGCGCCGCGGCCGGGCCCTGGGGCCAATACGTGCATTGGGGAGCAACCTCTCAAGATGTCATCGACAGCGCGCTCGTCATCCGCCTCCGGGAAGCCGCGGATATCCTCGACGCACGCCTGGAGAAGGCGATCGCCCGTCTCGCGCAACATGCCGAAGAGCACCGCGGCACGGTCATGGCCGGGCGCACCCGTTGGCGGCAAGCGGCGCCGATCGTCTTCGGGCTGAAGGTTGCCGGCTGGATCGCGCCGCTCAAGCGCCACCGCCGGCGCCTTGCCGAGTTGCGCCCGCGGCTGCTGGTCTTGCAGTTCGGCGGCGCGGCGGGCGCCTTGGCCGCGCTCGGCGGCCGGGGCCTCGCCGTAAGCGAAGCCCTGGCGGAGGAGCTCGGCCTGGCCCTGCCCCCGATGCCCTGGCACTCCCAGCGCGACTCTTTCGGCGAGGCGGCCGCCTGGCTTGCGCTGGTGACGGCCTCGCTCGGCAAGATAGGCCGCGACCTGGCTATGCTGGCTCAAGACGAGGTAGCCGAGGTTCACGACGGCAGCGCCGGCGGATCGAGCACGATGCCGCAGAAGTCCAACCCCGTGCTCAGCGAAATCCTGGTTACGGCGGCGACGGTGAACGCCGGTTTGCTGGCGTCCATGCAGCAGGCGGCCCTGCAGGAGCACGAACGGGGCGGCTCCGGTTGGACAGCCGAGTGGCTGCTGCTGCCCCAGATGACGGTTCTGACCGGAACCGCCTTGCGCCATGCCCAAACCATCGGCGATGCGCTCGACGTCCGAGCGGAGAGAATGCGCCGCAACATCGACGCGGCGGGCGGTCTGCTGCTCGCCGAGGCCGCGGCCTTCGCGCTGGCCGCGCACATGCCCCTGCAGCAGGCGCAGGCGCTCGTTGCGCAAGCCTGCCGGGAAGCCTCCGCATCCGGACGCCCGCTGATCGAAGTCTTGCGCGCCTCCGCCGGGGCGCCCGTCGATTGGGACCGTCTCGGCGATCCCGCCAACTCTCTCGGCTCCGCGGATGCGTTCCTCAGCCGCGCGCTCGAATAAAAACCGCCGCCGACAGGAAGTCGATGAAGTTACTCAGCTATACCCGCAACGGCCGGACCAGCTACGGCGCATACGTCAAGGGAGGCGTCGTCGATCTCCGCGCCCGTCTCAACGGACGCCTGCCGACTCTGGCCGCGGCCCTCCGCGCCGGCGCTCTCGACGAGTTGCGCGGGCAAGCCGCGGCCCGCGGCCCGGACTTCAGCCTCGCCGAGGTCCGGCTGCTGCCCCCCATTCTCGACCCGGGGCGCATCGTTTGCATCGGCCTCAATTACAAAACCCACATCGAGGAAACGGGCCGCGCTCTGCCCGCCTACCCGGCGCTGTTCGTGCGCCATCCCGACTCCCACGTCGGCCACGGCGAAGCCATGATCCGCCCCAAGGCGTCGGATCAATACGATTACGAAGGCGAACTGGCGTTCGTCGTCGGCAAGCCGGGACGCCACATCCCAAGCGAGCGAGCCTTGGCCCACGTTGCGGGCTACAGTTGCTACAACGACGGCTCCATCCGCGACTTTCAAGCGCACACCCACCAGTTCACGCCGGGGAAGAACTTCTGGCGCTCGGGCGCATTCGGCCCCTGGCTGGTTACCGCCGACGAGATACCCGACCCGGGCGCGCTGACGCTCGAAACGCGCCTCAACGGCCGGGTCATGCAGCGGGCGCCGACTGCGGACCTGCTGTTCGACGTTCCTTACTTGATTCACTACCTCTCCGTCATTTTCCCGCTGCGCCCCGGCGACGTGGTTTCCACGGGAACGACCGGAGGAGTCGGCAAGGCGCGCAAGCCGCCGGTCTTCATGCAAGCCGGCGACCGGGTCGAAGTCGAAATCTCGGGAATCGGAGTGCTCGCCAACCCGATCGAAGACGAGCGGTAGCAGTCCGCGGCAGAGGCCGCGCAGGCGCCGGGCCGCGCGATCGATTTTGTCTCCCGCGCTGAAACCCCGCGGCCGAAAATGCCAAAATGAAACGTCTTCCGAACATGTCCGCAGCCGAACACTGGCAAGCCGTCGCCGAGCTCACCGCTCCCGGGCAGGACTATGAAATCGTCGAGCAAACCGTTCGCGGCGGCCGGATCTGCCGCGTTTTCAAGAACGCGCCCCGCAGTCTGCTCGATCTGTTGACCGCCTCCGAACAGTGGGGCGAGCTGATCTACCTGCGCTACCGCGGCGAGGAGTACAGCTTCAACGAGGTTCGCCGCCGAACCGCCAAGCTCGCCCGTTTCCTGCGCGAGCGGTTCGCCGTCGGGCGCGGCGACCGCGTCGCGATCTGCATGCGCAACTACCCCGAGTGGGCCGTCTCGTTCTTCGCGCCGATGTCGCTCGGCGCGGTGAGCGTGGCGTTCAACGGCTGGTGGAGCGGCGAGGAAATCGAGTACGGCCTCAGGGACTGCGGCGCCAAGGCGCTGCTCATCGACGAAGAACGGCTGGAAAGAATCGAGCGCCGCCTGCCCGAACTGGGCGTCCCCGCGATTGCCGTCAGAACGTCGCGAACGCCGTCGGAGAACATTGCGGTCTTCGACGAAGCGATCGCCTCGTCCGACGCCTGCGCACTGCCCACCGGCGCACACGACCCCGACGACGACGCCATGATGCTTTACACGTCGGGATCGACCGGGCATCCGAAGGGAGCGATCTCCACCCACCGCAACGTCCTTCACGCGCTGCTCTCCTGGGAGCTCGAGGGCCGTGTGGCGAGCAAGCTCGCCAACATCAAGCCGCCGGTCGAGCCGACCGAAGTGCAATACCGGCTGCTGGTATCGATCCCGTTCTTCCACGTCACTGCAAGCCACGTCTGCCTTCTCGCAGGCTTGCGGGCCGGCCGCCGCCTCACCCTGATGCACAAGTGGAACGTAGAGGAGGCGCTCGACACCATCGAGCGGGAAAAGATCACACACTTTACGTCCGTGCCGACCATTACCGGCGATCTCATCCGCGCCGCTCGGGAGCAGGGGCGGACGCTGCCCAGTCTGCTCAACATCGGCGGCGGCGGCGCCCACCGCCCCGCGCAGCAGGTGCTGGAGACCGCCGATGTGTTCGAAAACGCGCTGCCCAGCACCGGTTGGGGCATGACCGAGACCAACGCGATAGGCACCCTCATCCGCAATCGGAATTATCTCGGGCGCCCGAATAGCAGCGGCCGCTGCTCCGCGGTGCTCGACATACGCTTCGTCGGCCTCGACGGCAACGATGTCCCCAGAGGCGAGCCCGGCGAGGTCTGGATTCGCGGCACGTCGGTCATCCGCGGCTATTGGAACAAGCCCGAAGCCACGGCGCAGGCTTTCGAAAACGGTTGGCTCAAGACCGGCGACATCGCCTACATCGACGAAGAAGATTTCGTGTTCTTCGTCGACCGCATCAAGGATATCGTCATCCGCGGCGGCGAGAACATCAGTTGCGGCGCCGTCGAAAACGCGTTCTACAAATGCGCCGGCATCGCCGAAGCGGTGGCCGTCGGCATCCCCGACGAGAGGCTGGGCGAAAATTTGGCGGCGGTAGTCGTGCCCGACCCCGGCGTCGAGTTGAGCGCGGCGGAGCTTCAGGAAGAGTTACGAAAACACTTGGCCGGCTTCGAAGTCCCCAGCCGCATCTACTTTCGCCAAGAACCGCTGCCGCGCATCGCCTCCGGCAAATTCGACAAACGCAAAATCCGCGCCGAGCTCGCCGGCGCATGAAAACCTGCGGTCGAAGCGCCCTGCGCAGAAGGATTAACCGGCCACGGCCTCGTACAACAGGCCCAAGACCGCGGTGGCAAGAATGCCGATAAGCGGCCAGATCACGCGCTGCAAGAGATCGATCCGGGCGCTTTGGGCGTCGATCTTGGCGCTCTGAGCATCGATCTTGGCGCTTAACTCGGCAAAGCGCGATTCGATAACGGCAATGACGTTTCGTCCGGCTTGAGCGCGCACTTGCTCGACGGCAGCATGTACGAGGTCGGGGTCCACGCGGGCTTCCCGCCAAGCGCGGTAGATCGCGTCTACGGGCGGCTCCGGGGTCACAGGGGAAGCAGCCATCGGGCTTCCTCCTTGCGCGCCCCTGCGGTCATGCCGGTAGTCTAGCAGACCGCAGCAGCAGCCGCGCGGGCGGGGCCTTTCCCGCAGGTTGCTAGGCGAGAATCTTTTTCGCCACGACTCCCGCTACGTCCGTGAGGCGGAAATCCCGCCCGCCGTAGCGGTAGGTCAACCGCTCGTGGTCGAGCCCCAGCAAGTGCAGAATCGTGGCGTGCAGATCGTGGATGTGCATGCGGTCTTCCACGGCGTGGTAGCCGAACTCGTCGGTCGCCCCGTAAATAAAGCCGCGTTTCACGCCGCCGCCGGCCATGAAGATCGAATAGCCGTAAGGGTTGTGGTCGCGGCCGTCGGCGCCCTCGGAAAACGGCGTCCGTCCGAATTCGCCGCCCCATACGACCAGGGTTTCGTCCAACAGCCCGCGGGATTTGAGATCGCGGATCAAGCCGGCAATGGGCTTGTCCACTTCGCGCGCGCGGATCGGGTGCAGCCGCAAAATATCGCCGTGGTGGTCCCATTTCTCCTCGGCGCCAGAATGCGTCGCCTGGACGACGCGCACGCCGCGCTCGCTGAACCGCCGCGCCAACAGACACTGCCAAGCGAAATCGCGCGTAACCTCTTCGTCGAGGCCGTACAGCTTTTTGACCGCCTCTGTTTCCTGCGAAACATCCAACGCTTGCGGGGCCTCCATCTGCATGCGGAAGCCCAGCTCGAACGCTTGAATGCGCGCTTCGAGGTTGGCGTCGTAACGCCGTTCGTCAGCGTGGCGTCGATTGACGGCGCGTAAAAATTCAAGCTCGAGCTTTTGCTCGTCGGCGGTCCCGCCCCGCGGGCGCAGATGCTCGATCGGATTCGCGATAATGTCGTCGACCTGCATCGGGGACGACCCGATCGGCGTCCCTTGATACGCGCCCGGCAGGAAGCTCGAAGCGAACAGCTTGTCGCCGCCCTGCCACTGCGTGGGCTTGATGGTGATGAAGCCGGGAAGATTTCGATTCTCGGCGCCCAGTCCGTAGAGAACCCACGAACCCATGCTCGGACGCGAGAACGAAAACGTTCCGGTAAACAGTTGCAGCATGGCCGCGCCGTGGTCTACGCCTTCGCCAACCATCGAACGGATGACGCAAAGATCGTCGGCGCAGCGGGCAATCTCGGGGAACAACGTGCTGATCGGAATGCCGCTCTCGCCGCGCTTTTCGAACTTCCAGGGAGAACGCATCAGCCCGCCGGCCGATTTGGCGTTGAACGTCAGCGAGCGTTTGATCGGCAGCGGCTTGCCGTGGTCGGCGTCCAGCCGCGGCTTCGGGTCGAAGGAGTCGACGTGCGAGACGCCGCCGTGCATGAACAGGAAAATGACGCGCTTCGCCCGCGGCGCGAAATGCGTTTGCTTGGCGGCCAGCGGGTTGACCGGGGCGGCCGCCGGCAGCTCCCGCTCGTCGAGCAAGCCGTAGAGACCGAGCGAGCCGAAGCCGAGAGCCGTACGGCGCAGCAGCGCCCGGCGGCTCAATCCCGCAACCTTCCCGCTCCGCCGCAGCGGCGCTCCGTCCGATAGTTGCCGATCCCGGTTAATCCACATAGTGAAACTCGTTCGACGCCAACAGCATTTTACACAGGCTTTTCCAGGCCGCTTCTTGCGGTTGGTCGGAGGATGTTTGCCGCGCGGCGAACGCCGCCAGAAAGTCCTTGGCCTGACCGCGTTCCGATTCGGTCGGCGGACGCGAGTAGAGCAACTCGTAGGCGGCTGTGAGGCGATCCGCTGAAAGCGCCGGCAGCCGCTTGGCGATTCCGCCGGCCGCGCGCTCGGCGAACTCGCTGTTCATTGCGTAAAGCGCCTGAGGAGCGACGTTTGTCACGGAGCGTTTCCCGTTCGCGGTTGTAGCATCCCCAAAATCGAACAGCGCCAGCAGGGTCGGCAGCTTATTGCGCATCAACGGCAAATAAACGCTGCGGCGGCGGTAAGCGTCCGGGTCGATCCGGCGGTTGTTGCGGTCGAATTCGGCCAGCCGCCCCGCCCCGGCATCGAGGTTGCCGCCGATCGTCAGGTCGAGCGAGCCGGCCGCCGCCAAATAGCTGTCGCGCATCTCTTCAAACGTCAGCCGCCGCCGCTGGAATCGCGACCAAAGCCGGTTGCCGGCATCTTCGGCCCAAGCCTCGGCGGAGACCCCGCTGCTCATGCGGTAAGTCGAGGAGGTCATGATCAGGCTGTGCATGCGCTTTACCGACCAGCCGCTCTCGACGAACCGCGACGCCAAATAATCGAGCAGCTCGGGGTGCGTCGGGCGTTCGCCCATCAGTCCGAAATTGTTCGGCGTGCGCACGATCCCATCGCCGAAATGCCCGTTCCAAATGCGGTTGACCATTACCCGCGCGCTCAAAGGGTTCGCAGCCGAGCCCAGCCACCGCGCCAACTCCAGCCGCCCGCTGCCCGACTCGATCGGAGCTTGTCCGGTTCCGGCAAACACCAGGGGGAACCGCTTGCTTACCGGGTCGCCGAGATTCTTGTGGCTGCCGCGGACAAAGACACGCTGGTTGACCCTCTCGCCTTCGGCCACGCAGTTCGCCATCGGCGGCTCGGGGGGCACGGCGGCTTCGGCTTCTGCGATCCGTTGCGTCAGGAAAGCCAACCGCTCGCGGTCATCCGATCCGAACTTTGCCGCCGCTTCTTGGGCGTCGATGCCATAAGGGGCGCCTTCGAAGGTCATGTCCCTGTAAAGCAGCGTCGTCGGCAACTCGGGGAACTCCGGCGTTTCCTTTTCCTGACGCGCCGCGGCCAACGCCTCTTCCAGCCAGGCGCCGGCGGTCTCCGCTCTCTCCCGGATGGTCTTGCGCAACTCTTGCTGATAGGCAGCCGCGACGGCTGCTTTCGCCGAGACTGAAGCGGCCCGCCACCGGGCCAGATGAGGCCGCGGAGCCGGCCGCGGGCGCAAATACTCCTGGAACCAGGCGACCGCCTGCGCATCGAGGCCGCTGCGCGCGCCGCCGGCGTCCGCAGCCAGCATGTAGTCGGCAAACCGCTGCGCGGGACCGTTGAGCAGATAGCGCGCGGCGCCGACCGCCTCGGCCGTTCTTTTCAACCGCTTCCACTGCGCGGCGCGGTCGGCGCGTTCCCTGTAGGCGTCGTAGATTTGCTGCTCCACAAGCGGCTGCTTGTAATAGCGCGAACCGTCCTTGCGCCAATCGACAAACGATTTCGTGCCGGCGAAGATACTCGCCAGCGCATAATAATCCTTCGTCAAGATCGGGTCGAACTTGTGGTCGTGGCAGCGGGCGCAGGCGATTGTCAGTCCCAGAAAAGCTTTCGCGGTCGCATCGATCTGCTCGTCGACTACGTCGTATTTCTTTTGCACGGGGTCGCGCTGCGCCAGAGCCTTCGGCCCCAACGCCAGGAACCCGGTGGCAATGATGCCGCGCGTGTGGATCGCCCCCGGCTCCTCCGCGGGCAGCAAATCGCCGGCGATCTGCTCGCGAACGAACCGGTCGTAGGGAAGGTCGCGGTTGAAAGCGTCGATCACGTAGTCGCGATAGCGCCAGGAATCGCCGTAAGGGTGGTCTTCGTCCACGCCCGTGGAATCGGCGTAGCGGGCCGCGTCGAGCCAGTGGCGGCCCCAGCGCTCGCCGTAATGCGGAGATGCGAGCAATCTGTCGACGAGGCGGGCGAAAGCGCCCGGCTCGGTATCCTGCCGAAACCGCTCGATCTCCTCGATTGTCGGCGGAAGCCCCAGAAGATCGAACTTCGCGCGCCGCAGCAGAGTCGGCTTCGACGCCTCGGGAGCAGGGTTCAGGCCGGCGCTCTCCAGCTTGGCCAGAATGAACCGGTCCACGTCGTTGCGCGCCCACGACTCCCCCCGAACATCCGGCGGCGGCGGATCGGCGACCGGCTGGAATGCCCAATGGCTGCTGTTTACGGCCTCTTCTTGGGTTGCTGCCGGCGGCGCCGCCGAGGCGTCGAAACTGGGCCACGGCGCGCCCATCCGCACCCAGTCCACCAAGGCCGCGATCTCTTCGTCGGCCAACTTCGACGTCGGCGGCATCTTGATCCGTCCTTCATAGCGGACCGCGCGGATCAACGGGCTCGATTCGTCCCCCGAAATGGCGGCCTTGCCGATCACCGTTTCGGGCTTGCGGAAATCGATCGCGGCGGCTTGCATTTTTTCGCCGTGGCAAGCCGCGCATTTTGCGGCCAGAAGCGGGCGGATTTTCGTTTCGAAGAATTCCTCGGCGCCGGCGGCGCGCAAGCCGGAGGCGCCCGCCAGCGCCAACAATAGGGCAACCGGTCGAATCATCCAGGGCCATTTTAGCGTGTTGCGCGCCTGCGGACCGCGCCGGCCGGCGCCGCCTTGACACAGACGCGGGGCGGTGCGTAACCTTGTGACCGCCGATGACCGAACCGTCCGCCCTCTACGCCCTGATCGCCCTGCTGCCCATCCTGGCGGTGATGTTCTTCCTCGTCGTTCTGCGCTGGCCGGCGACACGGGCCATGCCCGTAGCCTACGCGATGACGGCCGCGTTCGCTTTGTTGTTCTGGAAGGTCCCCGCCGTCCACGTGGCCGCGGCGTCTCTGCGGGGCGCCGTCATTGCCGTCTCGCTGCTGTGGATCATCTTCGGCGCAATCGTGCTGCTGCAAACGCTGACCGAAAGCGGCGCCACCGCCGCGATCCGCCGGGGTTTCATGGATGTCTCGCGCGACCGCCGCGTGCAGCTCATCATCGTAGCCTGGATGTTCGGCGCGTTCATCGAAGGCGCCTCGGGTTTCGGCACGCCCGCCGCAGTAGCGGGGCCGCTGCTGCTCGCCTTGGGCTTCCCCGCCCTGGCCGCCGTGATGTGCTGTCTGATTATTCAAAGCACGCCGGTCAGCTTCGGCGCGGTCGGCACGCCCATTCTCGTGGGCATGGCGGAGTCTCTGAACGTAGCCGAAGTCGAGAACGCAATCGCCGCCGCAGGCATTTCGTATGCCGATTTCATCTACCGCATCGGCGTTTTCGCGGCGATTCCCCACGCTATCGTCGGCACGTTGATTCCGCTTATTATCTGCGCGATGATGACGCGCTTCTTCGGCGCGGAGCGATCTTTCGCCGCCGGTCTCAAGATATGGAAATTCGCGCTCTTCTCCGGCCTCGCCTTCACCGTCCCGTACTGTCTGGTCGCGATCTTGCTGGGGCCCGAATTCCCCTCCCTGCTCGGAGGCCTGCTCGGCTTGGCCATTGTCGTCAGCGCCGCGCGGGCCGGGCTTTTCGTGCCACAGGACGAACCTTGGGATTTTCCGCCGCGGGACAGTTGGGAGAAAAACTGGATGGGCAGCTTCAGGCCCGATTTTTCCGGACGGGAAGCGACGATCGGCCTCGGCCGCGCATGGACGCCCTACGTTCTTGTCGCCCTGCTGCTCGTGCTCACCCGGCTCTCGCAACTGCCCCTGAAGGCATGGCTGAGCTCCATCCAGCTCGTCTGGACCGATATCTTGGGCTCCGGCCTTTCTCAGGGCATTCAACCGCTCTATTTGCCGGGCGCGATCTTCGTGATCGTCTCTCTGATCACGGTCGGACTTCACGGCATGAGCGGTGAGCAAACCAGGCGCGCTTGGACAGCGGCGGCCAAAATGCTTGCCGGACCCGCCTTCGCCCTGCTTTTCGCGGTAGCGTTGGTGCGCGTCTTCATCGACTCCGACGCAAATGCCTCCGGCCTGCAAAGCATGCCGCTGGTTTTGGCCGAATTCACAGCCTCGGTTGCCGGCGCGACGTGGCCGTTCTTCGCAGCCATGATCGGCGCGCTGGGCGCCTTCGTAGCGGGCAGCAACACCGTTAGCGATCTGATGTTCAGCCTGTTCCAGTACGGCGTGGCCGACCGCATTCAGGCGCCGCGCCTGGTCATCCTGGGTCTCCAGGCGCTGGGCGGAGCGGCCGGGAACATGATTACCGTACACAACGTGGTCGCCGCCTCCGCTACGGTGGGGCTCGTCGGCTGCGAGGGATTGCTCATCCGGCGCACCATCCTGCCCATGGTCTACTACGTGGTCTTTGCCGGACTGCTGGGTCTGCTTTTCAGCTACGGAATTTTTCGAGACGTGTTCTAATTGCGCATCAGCCGCTGGACGCCCTTCAAGCGGCTCTTCAATTCCTCGGTCGCGTCGGTGATCCCGTTTTCGTCGTAAATCACGCGGGGCTCAAGCAACACGATCAATTCGGTCTTGGCTGTAGATTGACTTGTGCTGCCGAACGCGCGCCCGAGCACGGGGATCCTGCCCAGCACGGGCACGCGGTTCGACCCGTAAGTGTTCGTCTCGCGGATGATGCCTCCGATCGCCACCGTATCGCCGTCTTCCACGGTTACCTGAGTGTTGACGTTTCTGCGCTCGATCGTCGGAGACTGGATCGCCCCGGTGACTCCCGTGGGCGACGAAACTTCCTGATTGATGATCATGGTCACGATGCCCGACGCATTGACCCGCGCCGTGATCGAAAGCGTCACGCCGGTCTGCACATTATTGATCGTGTTGGTAAACAGCGACGAGCCCTCCGCTTGGGCGCCGCCCGCCAAAGCCTGCGAGGACAGCGTGGGAATCGATTCGCCCACTGTAATCGTCGCCGGGATATTGTCGGTCGCGATCACCGACGGCGCCGAAATCACGCGGCTTCTGCCTGCCGTCTCACTGCCGCTCAGAAACAGCGCCAACTCCCGCGTGTTCCCGACGAGCGTCCCGATATCCAATTTCGTCAGTCCCTTTTCATCGAAGCTGCCGGTAAGCTTGCCGTTGACCCGCGGCGTCGAGCGATTCCGCAAGTACGCAGCCACGCCGCTCGACAAGGCGCCGCTCAAGCTTACCTCATAGATCTTCGCGTCGATCAACACCTGCCGCGGAGGAAAATCGAGCTCTTGCAGCGTTTTGTTGATCACTTCCCATTCCTGTTGCGTCGACTGCACGAGGATGAGATTGTTCACATAGTCGGGGACGATGCGGATGCCCCGCGGCACGGTCTCAGCCGCGCCTTCCGCCGTGCCGAGCTGCGCTCCGGTTTCGTTCGCCGCACCCGGCGAAATCGCCGGCGGCGGTATCTGCGGCCCCAAGCCCATACCGGGAACCTGTATGAATCCGCCGCCCCCGTAGCCGCCTCCATAACCGCCCCCGTAGCCGCCTCCATAACCGCCGCCGTAGCCGCCCCCATAGCCGTAGCGTCCGCCCATTCCGCCTCCATAGCCGCCTCCATAACCGCCGCCGTAGCCCCCGTAGCCGTAACGGCCGCCCATTCCGCCCCCATAGCCGCCTCCATAGCCGCCGTAACCGCCGCCGTAGCCGCCTCCATAACCGCCGTAGCCCCCGTAGCCGCCATAACCGCCGTACAAACCGTATAGCTGCATGATCGTGCCCGCCAGGTCGGCGGCCAATCCATACTGCACGCGGTAAATGAAGTTTTGCACGCCGCCGACCGTTACCGCTTTGTCGAGCTTGCCGATCCAATCCTCTACTTCATCGAAGACGGCGGCATTCGAGCTGACCACGAGAAGCGAATTGATTCGGGGCAGAGGCACGAACTGAATCGCCGCCTGCTCCTCTGAAAGAGAGAACGCTCGGAAAACACTGCCGAGCTCAAACGCCAGCGTTGTCGCCAAGCTGTTTTCCACGCTGAACAGACGCATGCGCTGGCGCGCCATCTCGGCGGTATCGAACAGCTCGATCAACTCCATCGTCCGGCGCATGCTGCGGCTGTTGTCGAGAACGATCAGGGTGTTGGCTTGGGGGACGACCTGAAATTTCCCGCCCTCGCCAAGAAAAGGCGCCAATACCTCGCCGAGATCCGTCGCCGACGAATAGTTCAGCCGAATCGCGTTCAACACCATGCGCTCATCGGACGGCAGGTCTTCGGCATCGGTTCGCGGGGCGATCGGCGCTTGCGTCACGCCTGCCAGGGGCACGATGCGGTAAGTGTTGCCCACCTGTACGGCAACCGCTCCGTTCATGCGCAAAATCGTTTCCAGCAGAGGAAAGATATCGCTCTCGCGAAGCTGTCCGTAGGTGTTGATCGTGACCGAGCCGTCGGCAACCGCCGGATCGATGATGTAGTTGATCTCCAGCTTCCGCGCCAGTACGTCAATCACGTCGAACATACTGACGTCGCGCAAATTGTTGAACGAGACGTTTGCCGGCTGATCGCCGCCTTGTTGCTGGGCAGGCTGCTGCTGGGCGAACGCCGCGAACGCCGCAATAGCCGCCAATGCCGGCAACCGATAGAAATGCTGCAATGAATTTTTCATTTTCTTCTCGTGTGGAACTCCTGTGAACGCCAACCCCATCTCCCGCTTCCAATCCCTGCTTCTTGCTTCGTTACTGCTCCTTTTTTTCCCACCATTGCTGTGAGCCGAACGGCGTCACGCGCACCCGGCGAACGTAGCCTTTATATTCGTCGCCTTCCTTCGCGCCGTCGTTGGGGTCGGCCGCATACGTACCCGCGCCCAACGACTTGCCGATCGTATACTTGCCCTTCTCGACGGTCTCGCTCGATGCCGCAAGATTCGATGTTGAGCCGCGCGCTCGGGGAGCAGTGCGCGCAGCCGTCTTACGATTCGCCGGAGCATTGCCTGCCGCTTGCCTCCGGGGCGGCTCGGACTGCTCCGGGGCAAGCTCGGATTGCAGCATTTCGATGCTCTCGCCGTTCCACCCGAGCGTCAGCGTATCGTCGGCGAACGCCTCCAAGGTATATTCGCCGACCGTTTCCCCCACCCCGGTCCAACGGGGCGGCGTTTCGCCATCCGGCGCCATGAGCGCCAACGGGCCGTCGCCCAAATCGACCACCCCGACCAGCAGCGGAGGCTGCGGCCGCTCTGCTTGTTCCTCGGAAACGATAACCTCGATCACGGGATTGCGGTCCTGAGACAACAACAGGCGCTGCGAGATCGCCGCATAAGCCGCGGGCCGAACGGCAGGCGGCTCGACCGGAGCGGGCAGCGCCGGGGGCGCGGTCATTTCGGTCGGGACATTGAAAATCTCATACCGTTGCCGCGCGCGCTCGTACTGTCCGTGAAGAACCAGACAACCCCAGACGAACAGCGCCGCCAGGAAAAGATTGAGCAGCCCGAGTTTCTTTTTCACAAACCTACCCTCGCTTCCCTACCGCGCTTGACCAGTTCGGGAGTGCGCTCGGACGGAAGGTATCCGCAAACCGTCATGCGGACACGCACCGCCTTCGTCTCCGCGTCGTCCTGCCTGAGCCGCAGGCTGCGGGTGGCCAGCATCTTCGGCGCATTGGCGATGGCCGCCATCAGATTCACGAACTGCTCGATGGCGCAGGTGAACTCAACCGTCAAGGGAACCTGCGTGTAGTGCTCGCCTTCCAGCTCGACCGTTCCAAAGCGTGAATTGCGCATCGCGATGCTTTCGCTTTTGAGCAAATCGCCCAGCAGCGACTGCATCTCCGCCTGAGCCAGCGCCTGCGTATTCGAATCGAGCAGACGCCCCTCGATTTTTTCGAGCGCCTGTTCGACCGCACGATACTCGGCATCGCTCAGCGGCTTTCTCCCCGCCTGCTCGCGCACCAGCTCGAAGCGCTGTTCATAGGCCTCGATCGAACCGCCGGCCGCCGCCGATCCGCTCTGCAACCAGCGGATGCCGACCTGCCAAAAGCCGAAGGCAAGAAGCGCCGCCGCCAGCGCCAGCAGCATCCGCTTTTCCCGTTCCGTAAGTTGCCTCATGGCTGCCCGCCTTCCGCCGGCTCGGAATCGCCGGCATCCAGCATTTCCGGCGCCGGCGGCTGCTCATGCGCAACGGAAGGCGGCTCCGGCGCCTCGACCGCGGCCGCTTGCGCAGAAGAAGCCCCCGCCATGAGCGCCTCGACCGCCGGCAAGCTGAGCGGGCGCCGCTCCGCCGCAATTTCAAACCGCTCGCCGGCTTCGGTCACGGTCAGCGAGCGTGAGAATTTCGCGCCGGCGAGAGTCGAAGACGCGTTGATGAAGGCAAGCAGCGGCGCCGCCTCCGGCGCCGTTCCCTGGATTTGAATCCCGGAATCGTCGACTTCCAAATTTTCGAGCCAGACCGTATCGGGAATCCGCTCCGACAGCTCGCTCAGGATACGCATGTCGATCTCCGTACGCGCCCGCAGCATTTGCAACTGCTCCAATTTTTCCCGCGCGCCGCCCGTCTGCTTGCGATTTTTTTCAACCTCGAGCACGGTGCGGTCGAGACGATTGATCTCGGCCTCGAGGCGGCTCATATACGCGCCGTTCTGGATCAGCGGCCTGGCGGCGAAGACCAACCCCAACAAACAAAGCAACGCCAGCAGCGCCGCCGTCGGCACGTACATCAGCCGCGAGTTCGATTCCCTGCGCTCGACCGGCAACAAATTCAACCGCCGGCTCAGGTAGGGGCAAGCGGATTCCAAGGCCGCGGCCATCGCCGATAAATCGCGGCTCAAATCGAACTCCCGCGGCGCCTCCAGGGGAACGGGGAGCAGCGCCTCGGCAGCTTTTTTTTCAAATCCCGGGAAATCCGGGAGAGGGTCGACTTCGCCGCCGGCGATCAACGCGGCCGGCGCCTCGGGCGTCAAGCGCAAATCGGAATACGCCAATTGCATGGCGCGGCCCGCGGATACCGCCGCCAGATCGAATTCCGAAGTCCAAACCCCGCGCCCCGGCGCTTCGCCGTAAAGCTCCAGCCGGTCGGCCTTGAAATCGCCGATCACCAGAGGAACGGGCGGTTCGTCCCAACGAACCCGCAAGGCCGTGCGCAACGCCGCCGCGGCTACGCTGAACGAAGCCGCGGCGATCCCGGCCGCGGCAAATCGATCCGCATAGCCGTCGACAACCGAGGATTCCGCAATCGCGACCGTCAGCGCAGCCCGGCCCGCCTCCGAACGTTCGTCATCCATCGCCGCATAGGCGTGATAGATATCTTCCTCTCCAAACGGATGAAGCGTCTCAAGCTGCAGGGCGACCGCCGCGGCCGTTTCTTTTCGCCCCATCGCCGGCAATTGCAAACGGCGCACGATCACTTCCCGGCGAGGCAGGCACACCGTCGCCGCCACGTGATCGAGCCCGAGGCTTTTCAAAAACCGGGAGTATTCCGCCCCCCATTCGCGGGGTTCGCGCGTGCGGAATCCGGCAATCGTGCATCGCCCCAGGATACGCACCCCGCCGCGGCGGGATTTTGCCGCCACGACAACGAGATCATGACCGCGTATCTCGATTCCGCAACCCGTTCCCCAGCGCTTGACCGCGTTCCACATCTTGCCGTTGCCTTTTTGAAAGATACGCTGCGCCGGGGCTAAAACGGCTGGTCGTACCAGCGCACGATACGGATTGGATCGGGCCCCTCGGAAGAGCCCAGCTCCACGACAGCCGAAACCGAGCGCACCGCCCGGGTCTCGGGCGAACCGGCGCCGTCCAGATGCGCGGTAGCCGTGAGGGCATAGCGCCGCGACCCGCCGCCGAGACCCAGTTGAATCCCGGCGCCAAGCCTGTCCAGGTTCTGCATGCCGGGATCGTCCTGCGTCAACGGCCGCACGGCGCGAATGTCTTCGACCGTATCGACGACATCGGACGGCAAACCTGCCGCCAGGAGCATTTCAGGCGATGCATAATTGACGTTCACGACTGTCGAGCCTCTGGTGGTCAAGTTGCGCATCAGGCCGCCCGTCCTCAGCAGCCGCGGCCGAGCTTCTCCGCGCCTGCTGCTCGACGCCGGCCGCTTGACCTCGCGGAAGGCGCCGTAAAGCAACTCCGGCGTGATCCCCGGGATCGCCAGAAGCTCCTCCGTTTCCTGGATAGACGTAGGTAGCTCCTCGAAAGACGAATCGGACAGCGGATTTCTTTGCGCCCCCTCCGGCGGAGCGTACAGGAGCGCCTCGCGGCGGCTCAAGCGAACGCGAAAATCCACAATCGCCGCCGCCAACGCCAACGCCCGGCCGCTATCCAAGCCGGACGCAGCGAGCAGCCGCGCCAACGCCTGCGGGGCCACCCGGTTGATGTCCAACTTGCCGCTTTCGCCGACAATTTCGACCTCGGCGCTGCCGGTCGCGAACTGAAAGCGCATAAAGCGTTGGCCGAAATCGAAACCCTCATCCGGCCTCTCCGGGTCCTGAGGGCGCACGATGCGCTGCATTGCCGCCTCGATAGCGCCGTGGGCCAGGAAATACGCCTTGGTCGAATCGACGCTCAACGAAGCGCGGTCGATTTCGTTGCGAACGGTAGTCGAAAGCGCGAAGCCGAGCGCCGAAAGGACGATGATCGTCCAGAGCACGGCGAGCAGCGCCGAACCCCGGCCCCGGCAGAGCCGTCGGCTATCCCGTCTGTCGCCCATGGAAAGCTCCTCCAGGCGCCGGCCGCCTACCTCCCCGCCAGCCTGAGCAGCAGTTCCAGCGGATTCAACGGCTCGTATTCCGCCCGAATCTGCGCGGTGATCGTGACCGGCTGCAATCCGGCCTTCACTGCCGCCGGAGCCATTTCCAACCTCACCGCAACCGGAACGTTCTGCAAGTCATCCCAGACGGGAATCCATTCTCCCGGAG
Organism: Bryobacterales bacterium; assembly: GCA_965214655.1. Classification (GTDB taxonomy): domain Bacteria; phylum Acidobacteriota; class Terriglobia; order Bryobacterales; family UBA6623; genus CATQHP01. Next base: position 1,076,734 of record OZ243965.1, read on the forward strand.
CTTTTCCCTCGCGCGGATATCTCAAATAAGAAAACCGGCAGACGCTCAGGCGGTCGGCAGCGATCAACGAGTCCGCGCGCGCCCGAATCGGCGCGAAAATCATGCGGCGGCCGGAAAAGCTCATTCGATCCGGCACTGCTTCCAGAACGAAGCCGCCTACGCTTTGCGGCCCCCAATAGGGCAATTCATTGAGGATCAGCCGCCGGCCTCCCTCGCCGTCGGGAATCACCGACAACTCCACGATACGCAGCCCCGAGCGCACTCCCGCCGCCAATGAGTACGACGAGACAAAACGCATCGCCTCCGGCTCGCCATGGAAAAAGGGAAAGCTGGGAATATCCCTTCGATGCGGCGGCGGTTCAGCCAAAATCGGCACGAGTCCGGCCAACTCGGCGTGCAGCAGCCTGTTCGCGTTGGCGATGCGGCGGTCGAGCGAAACGGCCTCCCGCGAGTCTTGCCACGCGCCTATGCCGATTTGCAGCGCCGTCACCAAGCCGAGAGAAAGCATCCCCAGCAACGTAAGCGCAACGAGCGTCTCGACCAGAGTGATTCCGGTCCGCTGCGAGTTTCTCGGCCTCATGGGATGCGCACCCGCCGATAGCCCTCGAGGTCGATCGACTTGCGCTCGGCGCCCGATTCCCACCAAATCTTCAGGTCTATGCGCGCAAGCCGGCTGCCGGTCGCGCTCGTCCCGAATCCCGCGACAGGCCGCGCAACGGCTTCCCATCCGGACGCCTCGCCGAATCTGCCCCGCAACGGAGTTCCCAAAGGAATCGGACGCATCGTCAGCAACTCGTTCATGCGCGTTTTCGCCAGCATTGCCGCCCGCTCGTACTCGCGCGTCATCGCCGCTCCAGCCAGCGATGAATCGAGCATCGAAAGCAGCCCGGTTACCGCCAGGCCGAGGAGCGCGATGGCCACGATCATCTCCAGCAGAGAGATGCCCGTTCGCTTGCCGCTCCGATTCACTCGCCGTTCTCCCATTCTTCCGGCAGACCGCTCAGAACGTTCACGCGAAACCCCAGCTTCTCGCTCCCGCCTGCGGACAGCATCAACTCGAACGCCGGCGGCGGACTCCCTGGAAACAAAATTACGCTGTGCGCGTCCTCGCGGTCGGCAACCGCGATCCCGTCCTCGAAATCCAGCGTCTCGACCCATCTTCCGGTCTCCGACAACGCACGCAGGCGATTGCCCTCGGGGTCGATCGTGAGTTGAACGACTTCCTGCCGCCGGTCGGCGTATTGCTTCGCCTGCAGAAAAAACGTCTGCGCCCGCTCTACGGCGCCGCGCAGCCGAATCCCCGCCAAACCGCCGGCCGCCGTCGGATAAGCGATGCTCGCCGCCAGCCCGATGAGCGTCATCACGACCAACATCTCGATCAACGTGACGCCGGCCTGCGCAGACCGCGCTCGATTTCTCACGACGCTCCGCCTAGCGCCAACTGACGATGTCGGCAGCGCCGTCCTCGCCGCCCGGTTGTCCATCGGCGCCGTAGCTGAGCACATCGGGATCGGAACCGTGCTCGCCCGGATACTTGTAGACAAACGGGTTTCCCCAAGGATCGAGGGGAATGTCCTTGCTCAGAAACGGACGAATCGCCTCCAAGCCCTCTTCGGTCGCGGGGTATCGAGCATTCTGCAAGTTGTAGCGCTGCAACGCCGTCATAAACGCGTCGATTTGCGTCTGCGCCGCCACGCGGCGACCTTTCTCGACCTCCGGCCCGAGCTGTTGAAACGCGATCGCGCCGAACAAGGCGATGATCGTGACCACCACCAGCATCTCGATCAGCGTGATGCCCGCGCGGCGGCGGCCTCTTTTCCGTGCGTAATCCATCAGAACCCCATCTGGTTGATGCTGGTCAACGCCAGCATGATGCTCAGAATCATGGCGCCCACGATGACGCCCATCACAAGGATAACAACGGGTTCGAACAACGCCGTAAAGCGCTTGATGGCCGCGCGAGTATCCTTGTCGTAAATGTCGGCCATGCGCACGAACATCTTGTCCAGCCGCCCGGTCTCTTCGCCAACCGTGAGCAAGTGACCGGCCAGAGCAGGGAATTTGCCGGTGCGCGTCAAAGGCCCCGCCAAACCCTCCCCGCGCTTGACGCCTTTGGCAACCGGGTCGAGCGCGTCGGCGAGCACCCTGTTCGACAAGATGCCCTTGGAAATCTGCAGGGCCTGAACCAGCGGCACCGCGTTGGCAATCAGCGTCGCCATTGCGCGGGCCAAACGGGACGTATCGGCCTTGAGCAAAGCATCGCCCAACACCGGCGCCCGCAACAGAAACCTGTCCCACTGCAGCCTCCCGGCGGGAGACCGCACCCAAGACCGTAAGCCGAAGCCGGCCGCAGCCAGCAGCGCGAGGAACGGCAAGCCCCACTGCTGCACGAGATCGCTGGCGCTCAAAAGGAGCTGCATCGGCAGCGGAATCTCCATGTTCGTGGTCGTGAACGCTTCGGCGAAACGCGGAATCACGTAATTCAGCAACACGAAAATCGACCCGCAGCCAACCAGGACCAACAGCGCCGGATAGGTCAACGACGACAGAATGTAACCGCGCAGCTCGTCGCGGTCGCGCTCGAACTCGGCCAGCCGATCCATCACCAACGGCAGCGTGCCCGAAATCTCGCCCGCGCGAACCATGCTCACGTAAAGCTCCGTGAAAACCTCGGGGTGAGCCGCCAAAGCGTCGGCGAACGCCTTGCCACCGCGCAGCGAACGCTGCATTTCCTGCACGACGGCCTGAAAATCCTTGCGTTCAGTGAGTTCCGAGGTAATCGTCAACGCCCGATCGAGAGGAATGCCGGCGTTGAGCAGAGTCGCCGTCTCCTGCGTGAAATGCAGGATGTCTTTCGAGTTGCGGCGGAAGCGGGGCAGATCGAACGAAAAACCACCCGGTTTGACGGTCCCCACGAAAGTCGGCGTCAGGCCCATCTCGCGCAGGTCGCGGGCAGCCGCGCGGCTGTCATTGGCCGCGAGAGTTCCGCTGCGCGTCTTGCCGTCGGCGGCCAGCGCCTTGTAGTGAAATGTAGTCATCGCTGCGAACTCCGCGGGCGGACGCTGCCCTTTCCCCCCAATTTCCCGCTCAGAACTCCTGCGTCACCCGAACGACTTCCTCCACCGTGGTCACTCCGCGCTCGATCTTCCCCCAACCGTCCTCGCGCAAATTGCGCATCCCGTTCCGCCGCGCAACGGCCGTCAACACCGCAGCGTCCCGGTTTTCCATCACCAGTTGCCGAATTTCATCGTTCAGTTCCATGAGCTCGAAGATTCCCATGCGGCCCCGGTAGCCGATGCCGCGGCAACTCTCACAGCCCGCGCCGCGGTATGTCCGCACCCGCCGGCCGTCAGGCGTATCGACCGTCTCGCCGGCGGCGCGGCAATCCTTGCAGATGATCCGCACCAGCCGCTGGGCCAAAACCGCCACCACCGACGATGTAATCAGATAGTTCTCCACGCCCATGTCCGTCAACCGGGTCACCGCGCTCGGCGCATCGTTCGTGTGCAGCGTCGAATAGACGAAGTGGCCGGTCAACGCCGAGCGAATCGCGATATCCGCCGTCTCCCGGTCGCGAATCTCGCCGACCATAATCACGTCCGGATCCTGACGAACGATATGCCGCAGTCCGGCCGCGAACGTCAGCCCGATCGTCGGATTCACGTGAATCTGATTGATTCCGTCCATCTGGTACTCGACCGGGTCTTCGATCGTGATGATTTTCTTGGTCGGACCGTTGATCCGCTTCAACGCCGAGTAAAGCGTCGTCGACTTCCCGCTGCCGGTCGGGCCGGTAACCAGAAAAATCCCGTGGGGAAGCCCGGTAAAGTACTCCATCCGAGCGAGCATGCGCTCATCGAAGCCCAACTTCGGCAACGCGTAAAAATCCGTCGCCGAGCGGTCGAGCAGACGCATGACAACCGACTCGCCGTAAAGCGTAGGCAGCGTCGAAACACGCAAATCGACTTCATGTCCGAGCACCTTGATCTTGATGCGTCCGTCTTGCGGCAGCCGGCGCTCGGCGATGTTGAGCTTCGCCATGAGCTTCAGGCGCGAGACCACCGCCGCCCGCAGCTCGCGCGCCGGAGTTTCCTGTTCCTGCAATACGCCGTCGATGCGAAACCGCACCCGAAAATCTTTCTCGAACGGCTCGATGTGAATATCGCTCGAACGCTGCTCCAGGGCTTGCGCGATCATCGCATTCACGTAGCGGATGACCGGCGCTTCCGACGCCATGTCCCGCAGATGCTCGATGTCCGCCGAGTCTTCTTCCGCGAATCCGAATTGGCCGTCCCGCGCCGCCTGCTCCTCGGTGCCGTGGTATTTCTCGATCGCGTCGAGGATGTCGCTCTCGGCCGCCAACACGGTAGAGATGCTCGTTCCGGTCAAATTGCGGATCGTCGCCAGCGTCTCGAAATCCAGCGGATCGGCCATGGCCACCCTGAGCGACGATTCTTCCCATTCCAGCGGCAAGAACGCGTATTGCCGCATGTAGCGCGGCGCAATGCGTTCGATATCCGGAAGCGTTTGCGGAAAATCTTCCGCGGCGAGCAAGGGAACTTCCAATTGTTCGGCCAAAGCCTCGAGCACGTCTTTGGGGGAGGCAAATCCCAGATCGATCAAAATCCTGCCGATCTTGTCGCCGCGTTCTTTTTGCAGCTCGAGCGCCTGCTCCAGATCGTCGGCATCCACGAATCCCCTGGCGATCAGCATCTCACCGAGCCGCTGCGGCGCCGGAACGACGGCAAGCGGGAATTGCGTTTCCGAGCTCACCGCTTAGTAATACCTCGTGCTCAAGCTGCCGGCGGAAGCCAGTTCGCCCCGCGGGCCGGCCATCACCACCTGCTTGGGAAGCTGCGTCAGGTCTTCCCAAGGAAAATGAAACAGCGAAACGGCGAGGGCGACATGCTCATCCAAGCCGATTTCGGTCAACCCGGCGCCTTCCCGCACCAGCACTTCGCGCATCATTTTCTCCAGGTCGTCCAAACGTTCCCTCTTGCGGACATTCAACTGCTTCTTCTCTTCTTCGGTATACGAACGCCGGAAAGGGCTCACATTGGCTACCGGCACAAGATTGATCTCGACCGAAAACACCGCGCCGTAGTCGGCCAAATAGATGCCGCGGGCGGCGCCGAGCGTCGCTAACGCCGGACCCCCGGCGACCGAACGGAAATGCTTGTCCACGGCCTCTTCCATCGACGCCATCTGCTTGCCGAGAGCCGCCTGCCGCGCAGGAACCTCGCCGCCGAACACTGCGGCGGCGAGCAGCGCCGGAACGAAAATACGGGAAGTCATTGCCCGAACCCTCCCAGCGAGGCCATGTCGATTCGCAGTATCTGCCGCTTGAGCGTTTCGTGCTTGGCGTTCACCAACTGGTAACCGACCGCCGCGTCTTCGTGAACCTCCTCCAACTCGCGGCGCACCGCGGCGAGTTGCGCGGCCACCCATGCGCGGTCCGCTTTTTCATCGACTTTTTCATCGACCTTTTCGGAGGAAGCGTTCCGGGCTGCAAGGGCTTCAAGCCGCCGGGACTCCGCCTCTGCGACGGCTTCCTGTACCGCCGCGCGCAACTTTTCTTCCAGATCGCCGGCCGCTGGCGATGCGCCGAAAGCCAACGACCAACCGGCCCCGGTTCGCGTCAAAGTCGGCTGCGTCGCCCAGGCGCCGGCGAAAAACACCAGCAGCACCGCCGCCAAGCCCATGGCCAAACGCGGAGCTCCGCCCAGCAGCCCCCGCCAAAAGCGCTGCCGGAGCGAGGGCTCCAGAACCGGGTCGGAAACGAACGCAATCCGCCGCGGAATCTCTTCTTCCGGCAGATGCAGCAACGCGGAATGCGTCAGCCGCAATCGCTCCAATTCCGCCCGGCCCGCGGGCGAGGTTTGCAAATAGGCTTCGACCTCGGCCCGCTCGGCCGGCCCCAGCTCGTCAAGCAAGTAATCCCACAACATATGAGGCGCATCCTGCATTTCTCTGCCTCCTCTCATCTCTGACGATATTCCCTAAGCTACGGCCAGCGCGCCCTGCAGCGCGCCCAACGCGCTGTAAAGACGCGACTTCACCGTTGACGGCGGACAGCCGATGATTTTCGCGATCTCGTCGAATTTGAATCCCTGATACACCTTCAGCAGCACAACTTGGCGCTGCTCGTCGCTCAGACGCCCCAAGGCCTGCTCGATCACCAGACCCAATTCGGTAGCGCCGAAGCTCGCGCCCTCGAACCGCGTGCGCGCCAAGCTTGCCAGATCGACCGACTGCTCCAGGTTTTCGTCTGCAACAACAGGCTTCGCCCGGCGGTACATCGAAACCGTCTCATTGTGGGCGATGCGGAACAACCATTGCGGAAAACGCTCGACGTCCTTCAATTTGGCGATGTTGCGGTAGGCTTTCAGAAAGGTGTCCTGGCACAGATCCAAGGCATCGTCGCGATTGCCCACTACCCTCAGGATGTAGTTGTAAACCCTCTTTTCCCAACGGGATACGAGGATGTTGTACGATTCGACATCGCCTTTGCGGGCGCGCAGAATCAAGTCGCGGTCTTCGATGTCGCGGAAGATCAACCGACAGTCCGTCCACTAGGCAAGACGCCGAAAAAAAACAAAAAGACGACGATGCCGCGCCCGAGCGCCTCTTTCCATAAATGCGGAAACCGGTGCAATCCCTTTCTTTCCAACAAGATGCTTCCAATCAAGGCGCCTGCGTCAAATATTTTTTGCGCGCATGCCGAAAAAACGGCGGCATCATCCGTCTTACTTACTGAAAGTCAAAATCGAGAAGGTTCGATTGCTTCTCCTTGTGAAACCACAAGAAAGACAGGCAGCGGGGAGCGCCCACTCCCCGCTGTTTTCTTTTTGAGTCCAGGAACAGCCCGACCCGCCTGCATGACGCAACCCGCGTGATTATTTTAAGCCATGGCGGAGATGCCTGCCGGAGAGAGGGGATGCTTCGAGAGGGGATGCTTCGCCGCCAAGCAAGGCGAGTCGGCGGCCGGGCATCCGGCAAGACTCGTGCCGATCAGGCATGCGACTGCATACGGCGCCTTCGAGACCTGCGCGCAAGGCGTTATCGCCGAAGCCATGAAATTCGGCCTCGGTCCGGTCGGTCTCGCGCCAGGATGACCCGGACGCCGCGAGGCTCTTGCATTGTCTACTGACAGCAAGGGGGGGCCAAGGCTGCAACTGACGCTTGCGCCCGTGGAAGAACATGCGCAGGCCATTGCCGCCAAAGGCAAGACAGTTCCTCCGTTTCGGCGCCGGCTTCGAGTCTGAAAATTTTTTAGCCTTGCCAACGAATCGGCGCGCCGTCTCGTCTTATAAAGCGATAACCCTGCTTGCGGCGGACGCAATCCCCATACTGACCCCCAACCCCCGGCGTCCGCCGCATTGTTTCCGCGCGTACTGTTAGCCTTCAAGGAACTGTGCCGCGCACGCGCCACCTCGTCGTCAACGCCGACGATTTCGGATTCACCCGCGACGTCAACGAGGGGATCGTGCAGTGTTTCCGCAACGGAGTTCTGCGCTCGACTTCGCTCATGGCAAACGGCGCCGCGTTTGAAGACGCGGTGCGCCGCGCAGCCGAAAACCCCGGCCTCGACGTCGGCTGCCACCTCGTCCTGACAGGCGGCGAAACCGTCTCGGCTCCCGTCTCCCCGCTGCCCGAGACGATCCCGCAGCTTCTGCGCAACCTGCCGTCCGCGCAATGGATCGCCCGCGAGTTCCGAGCGCAAGTGAACAAGACGCTCGACGCGGGAATCCGGCCTACTCACCTCGACACCCACAAGCACACGCATCTGCTGCCGCCGGCGCTCGACGCGGCGCTGCTCATTGCCGAGGAATACGCGATTCCCTGGATCCGCCGCCCTTTCGACCTGCCGCTCGGCGCTCCCCGCCCGAGCCTGCGGCGCTCCCTGGCCGCGGCGGCGCTGCGCCCGCTGCAAATCCCGTTTGCCGAGGCGCTGCGCCGCCGCCGATGCTGCGCGACGGATTACTTTGCGGGTTTTCGCATGACCGGCAAATTCCAGACGGAGCAACTGCTCGAGCTTCTCGACAGCTTGCCCGCGGGCACGGGCGAATTCATGTGTCACCCGGGCATCTGCGGCCCGGAGTTGCAAGCCGCTCCGACCCGTCTGAAAGCAAGCCGCGAAGCCGAGTTGCAAGCCCTTACCTCGCCGCGAGTTGCGCAACGGGCGGCCGAGCTGGACATCGCCTTCGTCAGCTTCGCCGAGTTGGAAGCAAATCGCTAAGCGAGCCCCAGCGATTCGCGGATCACCTCTTTCGTACGCTTGACCGCCGCCACCTCGTGCGCCCAAAGCTCTTGCGGCGAGTACCCCGAATAATCCGGGCGCTCATTCTTCGCCCGCCCCGGATCGAATCCCGACTCGATGCCCCAATACCCGCGAAAGCCCGACTCGCGGCAGATGCCGATCAGCTTCTTGAGATCGTAGTCGGGGTGCTTGCCATCCAAGGTCCAGCGCGCCTTCACGGAGACGCCCTTGGCCCAGAGAACGATCTTGCGGATGACATCGTAAGCGTCGCCGCCCGGATTCAGATTGCCGAAATCCGGCAGCGTTCCGAAACGCGCATCGTCCACCGCCCTCATGATCGCAGTGAGAATCTCGGGGTCGGAGGAGGCCCGGCCGTGGTTCTCGATCAAGACGTTGAGACCCGACGCGCGCGCATACTCCAGCAAGTCTCGAAAGCTGTCCGCCGCGCGCGCAACCAGCTCTTTGTCCGCAGCCCAATTCTCGCGCGGACCGCCCAGGTTGCAGCGCACCGCATGACAACCCAGATAATGGGCGATATCGACCCACTTGCGGTGAGCCGTGACCGCCTGCCGCCGCTCGACCGCATCCTCCGCCGCCATGTCGCCTTCGGCATCGATCATCACCAGCACCGGCGCGACGCCGTAGTCGTCCAAGTTGCGCTTGAGTTGCCGTAGATAGACAAGCGTAGGGTTCTCGAAAAACTGATTGACGAACTCGAGGCCGTCGATGCCGAACTCCTCGCGGCAAATCCGCGGCAGGTCGAGGTTTTTCCAGCGGCGGTTGATGAAGAAGCTCTTGTTGAGCGACCAGGCCGCGAGCGAAATGCTGTCCTGCGCGCCCGCCGCGGCGGCAGCCGGCGCGGAAGCAGCCAAGGAAAGAAACGAGCGGCGGCGCATCGACATAACCGCCCATTATCGCAGGCGAGCGGCCAAGGCGAAAAGATTCGCCTCAGACGGTCTCGACCCAGTGGCCCAGCTTCTCTTTTTTCGTGCGCAGGTACGCGGTCGCCCGGCGGCCGGCTTCGGGCTCGCAGGGAATTCGCTCCAGCACGCGGATTCCGGCTTGCTCCAGAGCAGCCACTTTCTGCGGATTGTTCGACAGGAAGCGCACTTCGCTCAGGCCGAAATGCCGCAGGACGGCCACGACGAACCTGTAGTCGCGCTCGTCCGCATCGAACCCCAGCTTTTGGTTCGCCTCGACCGTATCGGCCCCTTCGTCCTGGAGCTGATAGGCCATCAGCTTGTTGAGCAAGCCGATGCCGCGCCCTTCTTGCGGGTCGTAAATCAGCAGGCCGCGGCCGGATTCCGCGATTCTCCGCAGCGCCGTCTCGAGTTGCGGGCCGCAGTCGCAGCGCAGCCCGGCAAACGTTTCTCCGGTCAAGCACCGCGAGTGCATGCGCAGCATCGGCGCGCCGCCCTCCGCCGACAAATCGCCGGCCTTGAGAACCACGATCTCTTGCTCGCCGCTCGCGTCGACCGCGCGAAAACCGTAAATGCGGAACTTGCCGTAGCGCGATGGGAAATCCGCCTCGGCCACCTGCTCGACCGTGACAGCCGGCGGCGTATGGTTGCCCTTGGTCATGATCGTTCGCGGCCGGGCGCTTTGAAAACCGCGTTGAAAACACGGTCCAGCGGCTGCTAAAGCCCCTAGAATCATTATAGGCGCCATTGCCTCGGCGCCGTCCATGCCCCGCGGGGGCGCCTATGGCTCAAGCCGACTTACTGGTTACCCTGCTGGTGAAGATCGCGGTCATCGCATCGATAGCCAGCATCTCGCTCCGCTGGAACTTCGCCAAGCGCATGTTCCTGCGCGAGCAGCGCACCATCCGCCAGCGCCTCGAGCTCAGCACTCTGTTCGGCATCGTGTTCGCCGGCGGCTCCCTTGTCCGCGTCGTTCTCGGCTACCGCGCCGCCGAAGTCGGCCTCGAAGGCGCATTCGTTTCCGGCCTTGTCGGCGGCTACGTCACCGGCTCGGTCGCCGGCGCCGTCATTGCGCTCCCCGCGTTCTTTTCACCGGGATTCGAATGGGTCACGCTGCCGCTGCTGGTCGGGGTCGGCGCCCTCGGCGGACTTTTTCGCAACTTCTCGCCCGGTCCCGAGGAAGTGTGGCGCTTCTCTCCCTTCTTCCTCTTCACGCTCTGGTCGTGGACGCGGGCGCGCATTCCCAACAGGCAGGGGGCGTTTCAACTGCTGCTGCTGTCGGGCTGTCTGTTCATAGAGTTCATCCGCACCAGCCTGGCCCACGCATTCGAGGGGCGCGGCTGGCTGTTCGCCCTCTACGCGAAAGATGCGGACCTCAATCCGTTGACCGTGGTTCTCGTCTACTTCGCCACGGCCATGGGCGTCGGCCTGACGCTCAAGGTCTGGAACAACACGCGCAACGAATGGAAGCTCGAAGAGCAGCAGCGCCTGCTCATCGAAGCCCGCCTGCTCAACCTGACCAGCCAGATCAACCCGCACTTCCTGTTCAACACGCTGAACTCGGTGGCCTCGCTCATCCGCATCGATCAGGAGCAGGCTCGTCAAACCGTCTTCCGCCTCTCGACGATCCTGCGCCGCCTGCTGCGCAAGCACGACGCCTTTTCGCCGCTCCGCGACGAGCTGGCCTTCATCGACGACTATCTCCAGATCGAACGGGTCCGCTTCGGCGACAAGCTGCGCATCGAAAAGGACGTCGACCCGGCGACCCTGCACACGCTGATTCCCAGCATGATCCTGCAGCCGATCGTCGAGAATTCGATCAAGCACGGCATCGGCCCCAAGGTCGGCGGAGGCACGATCCGGCTGCGCAGCGGCCTGCGCGGCGGGCGCTTGCAGATCGAAGTGGAAGACGACGGCATCGGCATTCCCGAAGACGTCATGCTGCACGTCTTCGAAAAGGGCATCGGCTTCAGCAACGTGCGCGAACGCCTGTCGGTGCTGTTCGGCAACGACTTCCATCTGACGGTTGAGCACCGCGAAGGAGGCGGCGTCCGCGTCAGCGTGCAGATACCCAAACTCGAGGATCCCGACATCCCCGGCGCGCATGCGTTCGAGCCGGCGAAAACCGGCTGAAGCAACGGCGGCCGCTCCCCCTGTATTCCGCCTGAAGAGTGAGCAGAGAAGCTGCGCAGAAGGGAGCGCAGCAGAGGAAGGGCTTATGGGGTCGGGTGAGAACGCTCCAGCACGAAGTCGACCTCATACATGTCGAATACGGCTTGCGCGAAACCCAGCCGGCGGTATGCTTCCTGCGCGGAGACGTTGTTTTTCTCGACGTAGAGGCGCACGCCGCACACGCTTTGGCTCCTGGCCAGTTCCAGAACCCGTTCGTAGAGCGCCCGCAGGACGCCGCGCCGCCGGAACCCCGGACACACGTAGACGCTCTGCAGCCACCAGAACACGCCATTGCGCCAGTCGCTCCATTCGAACGTGAGCGCCAGTTGCCCCATGACGCCATCGTCCGACTCGGCCAGCAGATAGAAGCCGCGCGACTCGTCGCGCAGCAGGGCCTCGACACCCGAGCGCAAGCGCTCGCGGTCGAGACAAACGCCCTCCGACTCCTCGGCCAGCCGGGCGTTGAATTCCACAACTGTCGTGAGATCGGCCAATCCCGCGCGACGGATTCGCATCCCCCAATCATAGAAGACGGTTCGTCGTATGCGTTGTGCCTGTGCTTGCGCTTGTGCGCTGCTTAATGCGGTAGGCGGCGGACTCACCTGTGGCGCCCGGGCTCGAACCGCGCGGCCTCGGCCCGTGTGAGCGCATGCGCGGCCAGCTTCGCGTATCCTTCGCGAACCGCCGGCGCCTGCGGGCCGCGCAGCCCGGCGAACGGCGTGAAGCCGCGCGGGTCGGGCGGCGCCATCGCCGCGGTTGCCATTACCCAGTTGCGCTGCGCCGGCAGAGTAATGTCGATGCGCACCGGCGAAAACAACCACGCAGCCGGCCGGCCCGCCGCGTCGAATTTGCGCAGGACCTCGTGCAGACCAGCCTCCCAAATCGACCCGAACACGTGCAGCCAGACTTCGCCCGCCGCTCCGAGCAGCGGGCCGATCAACGCCAATGATTTGAGCATGTCCGGGCCTTCTCCATCGACAACGACGTCTGCGATCGCGAAGTCCCAGCCCCCAACGCCGCCCGCCAGGAAATCCTCTCCGTCGGCTATGCTCACGGTCAACCGCCCCGCCCTCTCGTAGTAGCCCACCAAGGGATGGAACTCGCGCGCCATCTCGACAACGCGCGGATCGATCTCGACGGCATCCAGACGCAATCCCGGGAATTGATGCAGCAGGCCGACCGCCCCGACGCCGCCGCCCAGCCCGATCATCAACCCGCGGCCCGCCGGATGCCGCTGCCCGGCCATAAGCCAAGCCAGTTGATAACGCGTTTCGATCACCGGCCCCGGCCCGGCGGGCAAGCCGGCGTCGATATCGCCGGCCGCCGGCTGCAGCAGCGAAGCCCCTTGCAGCACCCCGTTGATGCTGAACCGCCGCGCCCACGCCGTATCGACCACGCCGACCGGTCCGAACAGCCCTTCGCGCTCGAGTCTTACAGTCGGCATGAAGCTGAATGACGGACGTTTCCCCGCTATTGTCTCCCATGTCCGCAGGGCAAGCACATTGCCAACGCGGCGGCCGGCTCAAACGTCGCCGGGCGATGCATGAGAATAACCGGTCAACCCAAAATGCGCCTGGAAACCGTCGAACTCAAGGCAAAACGATCGGCGCGGTCGTGGGTTCGACTGCGCCTATTCCACTCGATAACTTGGAATCAACGCGAATGGTGAAGCTCGGGGCAGGTCCTGGCGGCATCGAACGGCTCGCTCAGAACCGTTCCTCCATCGCTCGACTGACCCGCCGGTTCGCAGCGCCGATCAACTCGATGTTCTCCCGATCGGGCCTTTCGAATTCGTCGAGCAGGCCGCGGCGCCGCGCCTTGTTGCGCTGGTAGGCTCCGCACAGATGAAAACCGATGCAGCCGGGGTTGTCGAAAAGGCTCGCCAATACTTCCGCGTACCATTCGCCGTCGTTGGGGACGAAGCCTCCGGGGGGAGCGGGCCGCCTGATCCCCGCCGCGTCGGCCAGCAGCACGGGCTTGCCGGTTTTCTCGCGCCATTCGTCGAGATGGGCCACCGGATCGCGGAAGTCCTGGAACGACAGCACGTCCACGAAAGGCGCCGCGGCGGCAACGACTTCGTTGGCGATGGCGGCGTTGGCCTCGTAGCGGTCGCCCAGGATCAAATGGTGAGGGTCGTAGCGGCGGATGGCGTCGTGGGTCGTGCGGTAATAGACGCGGGCCAACTCGGCGAGCTGCTTGCGGCCCGACTCGGTCTCGAGGCGTTCGGGGTCGAAGATCGGTCCGCGCCAGGCGTTCTCGGGGCGCTCGTGAATCCAGGTCGGGCAGTCGCTGTAGAAGTATCCGATAAGGTTGCGGTCTTCGCTCAGCTCGGCGCAGTGCGAGCGAGCGACGTAGTCGACCCATTCTTTCCACTGCGAGCCCTGAAAATCGAAATGACGGGTGTGCTGCTCCCACTGGTGCGATTCGGTGAACGGCAGCAGGTGGCAAAAAGGCATGTCCAGGGCCCGGTATTCGTCATTGGTAAACGGGCGGGAGTGCCTCCATTTGCGTACGGTCACTTCTTGCACCCAGCCCACGGTGTTGAACCCCCATTTCTTGAGGTTGGGGACTACCGATTCCTGGATCCATCGCGTGGTGCTGCCGCCGTACTTGCCGCGCCAGATGTGGATGTTCTCCGGGTAGCGCAGGCTCGCCGGATCGATATGGTTGAGCCCGAGGGAAAAGAAGGGCCGCCCGTCCGGAGCGATCAGCCACCAGTGATCGTCGCGCCGGCCCAGGGTGAAGAAGCCGTCCGGTTCGGCCTGGGTTGTTTCGGCTGCAGAGGAGCCGCAGCCGGCGGTCGCCGCAAGAGCGGAATACCCGAGGAATCGACGTCGAGTCAGACGCATGGCTATTTGTCCGTACGCTTCTTCAGCAAAGCAAGCCGCTGTTCCATGATGCGCCGATAGGCGGCCTTGGTCCTGTAGTAGGAATCGTGAAGTTCGCCGATCGACTGCTTGTCGAGAGGTTCGCGAAGCGCATCGAAGATCCTTCGATTCGCACTGCGGACAGTTTCTACGAGGCCCCGGTTCGGCTCGCCGTCGATATTGTAGAAGCCCGGTTGGCCGCGGTCGTAGGCCCGCCGCCAATGGGACTGATCGAACAGCACGGCGCAGTAAGAAACGCCGATGAAATCCGGATCGCGAGCAATGCGGCCGGCCAGCAGGTCGTAGAGGACTCGGCGATCGACGTGGTCGGGCACGGCGCCGGGAGCGCCGGCCTTGCCCTGCAGAGCGAGGGGATAGACGTTTCCGAACTCTTGATCGCTCAGCACAGCAGGCACTCCTGTCGCTTCGACACTGGGCCCGATGGGGTTCACGTCACTCAGATCCTGCGGGCCGAGAACGTCAATGTAGGGGGCGATGCGTTTCCAGATCGCTTTCGTAAACGTCGTGTGTTTGACGTATGACCCGAGCGCCATGTGATTCGAGTCATGCTTGCGAATCTCGGCGTGCGCGACCTTATGGAGTTGTTCGACGATTTCGCCAAGCAGCGCCTCCGCGTCGGCGAGGATCTCTTTGGAGCCGGCTTGCGCGGGCAGCGGTTCGCCGGCCTTGACTGCCGAGAGCCAACGCGGATAGGTCAGCGAGCCGTTCTTGCGCAGGTCTTCGAAAGAGGCGAACCTCGTCCTGTAGACCGCGTTCAGCTTGGCGACGTCGCCGCGATAGCGTTGCTCGAGAACGTTGAACAGCCGCTCGCGGCCGGGGCTTCCAGTCTCGTAGGAAAGGGTCTGGTTGACCCAAAGGTCTTCCCGCATGAACGACCCGTAGCCGTAGTAGTAGCCGAGGACCCACGGATTGTCTTTATTGGGCGCGACGCGTTTGGCGACCTCCTCGCAGACATACCGCTCATAGTCGGCGCTGAAGACGTCGGGACGCTTTTCGCCGGGTTTCAACTCGACGGGGTGCTTGACCAAGGGAACATGGATGGCGTAGGGGATCTTGGCTTCGCGGTAGATTTTGTCGGCCAAGTCGGCGTCAATGTTGCCGAAGCGAATGCGCTCCAGACTGTAGGGGCCCGACCATACGCTGTTGAAACCCAGTTGGCGCATCTTGCGGATGCCGTCGCGCAGCCACTCCTCTTGACTGCCGTTGTAGGCGAATGTGACGGCACCCTCCGACATGCTGGTGACCGGATGACTGACGCCAATGCCGAAAAAGCCGTGCCCGTCCGGAGTGACCAGCCACCAGCGATCTTCGATTCGCTCGGTGTGGAAGAAACCCGTCCGCTTGCCTGCGATGTCGAGGAAGCCGCCGTATGGGTCCAGTTGCAGGCCGCGGACAGGGCCGTACAGCAGGAGGAGGACGAAGCCCAAGGCCGCGGGCTTGATGAAAGACAAGATTTTCATTGGACGGGGAGTTCCCGCACGCGGATCCGCCGCCAGCGGCAGACCCTGCCCGGAAGCCAGCGCTCTTCTCCCAGGCGGTCGCCGCCTCCGCTGTTGTGGACTTCGAGGGCGACGTGGCCGGCGCGGCCGAGGAGCGCCGCGACGGCTTCGGCGTCGTAGCCCTCCGCTTTCATGTTCGCCGCGTCGAGCTCGGCCATCTTCTCGCCGTTGATCCAGGTGGAGATCGCCGGCAAGCGCCCCGCGCAACGGACGCGGATTTCGTTCCACTCGCCGAAACGCCACGTCTCGAAGAACGCCTCCGGCCCGGCGGACCAACTCGCCGCGCTCAGGCCCGGATCCGGTTGAGGGTTCAAATCCCGGTAGCCGACCGGCGTCATGCCAACCACTGCGCCCGCCGCGTCCTTCCGGGCCTTGAACCCGAACCGGCGGGTGTTGAAACCGCCGATGCCGTTGCCGTAGAAAGAACCGATGTTGCCGCCCTCGCGATGATCAACGAGAACTTGAAACCCCTGGCTGCCCATGCTTGTCGCGCGAATCATGACTCCGGTGTCGACCCCCCAATCGGGATTCGCTTCGAGGCTGAGCTCGAAGTCGGCGAACTTCTCGTTGCTGAGCAGGTAGCCCCCGACACCGGACCCCGGCGGATCCTGGCCCCCCGTGATTGCTCCGTCGGTGACTTTCCAGTCGCCCTTGCCCTGGAGGGCCTTGCGGTATCGAGGGTCGTTCTCTGACGGAGACCGCGCGCCGGCATGCCGAGCCGCCGGCAGTCGATGAATCGCGCGCCAGCCGTCAAGAGTTTTGCCGTCGAACAAGGGCCGCCAAGAGCTCTGGGCGGACGCGAGCCCAAGAGGCAAAGCGCAGGCCGAGCCGGCGAGCAAGCTTCTGCGCGTCATCGCGATGTTTTTCTTCATGGCTTTGCCATCTTACGCCAGCAACTCTTCGACGACTCGTCCGTGGACGTCGGTAAGCCGGAAATTTCGCCCCTGGTGTTTGAAGGTCAGCTTCTTGTGGTCGATTCCAAGCAGATGGAGAGCGGTCGCGTGCAGATCGTGGACATGCATGGGGTTGGCGGCGGGTTCGAAACCGAATTCGTCGGTGGCGCCATAGGTCAGACCCGGCTTGACGCCGCCGCCGGCCAGGATCAGCGAGAAGCCGTCCTTGTGGTGATCGCGCCCCGGTTCTTGCGTGAAACCCTGCGGGGAGACGGCCTGGACCATCGGCGTGCGGCCGAATTCTCCGGTCCAGATGACCAGGGTGTCGTCGAGCAAGCCGCGTTGTTTCAAATCGTCGATCAGCGCGGCGGTCGGGCGATCCATGTTGCGGCAAGAGCGGGGAAGCCCTCCCGGCCCGTAGATGCCGGTGTGGTGGTCCCAACCGGCCATCATGATTTGCACGTAGCGCACGCCCCGCTCGACCATTCTCCGCGCGAGCAGGCAAAGATTGGCGTAACCGGCCGCGCCCGACTTCGCGCCGTAGGCGTCAAGCACGTGCTGCGGCTCGTTCTCGATTTGCATCAGATCCGGGCCTGACGCCTGCAGGCGGAAGGCCATTTCGTACTGCGCGATCCGTGTGGCGATCTCAGGGTCCGCATAGCGCTCGAAAGCCAGTCGATTGAGCGCGGATACTCCGTCGATCACGCTCTTTTGGCGGCCGGCGTCCACGCCGTCCGGGTTGGCCAGGAAGTGGACCGGTTCGGCTCCGGAGCGGAACTTCACGCCTTGGTGGACGCTGGGCAGGAAGCCGTTTCCCCAGGCGCTGTTGCCGGCGGTATTGGCGCCGGTGCTCAGCACGACGAAAGTCGGCAGGCTGTCGCTGAGCGAGCCCAGCCCGTAGGAGACCCACGCGCCGAACGTCGGCCGTCCGAGGCGTCCGAAGCCGGTGTGCAGGAAGAGCTCGCCGGCGCCGTGATTGAACTCGTCGGTCTGCATCGAACGGACGACGGTCAAATCGTCCGCGCGCTTGGCCATGTGAGGCAGGATCTCGGAGAACCACGCGCCGGACTCGCCGTGCCGCGCGAACTTGTAAGGCGACGCCAGCGCTCCCGCGCCTTGGGGAATAAAGGCGAACTGCTTGCCCTTCAAGATGCTGTCGGGCATGGGCTTGCCGGCAAACTTCGCCAGGGCCGGCTTGGGGTCGAGCAGATCGACCTGAGACGGGCCGCCGAGCATGTGCAAGAAGACGATATGCTTGGCCTGGGGGGCGAAGTGCGTCCCGGCGGCTGCGGTTGCGCCGCCGTCCGCCGCGAGAAGAGACTGTAGAGCGATCGAGCCCAGACCGGCCGCGCCGGCGCGCAAGAACGCCCTGCGCGGGATCGTCGGTGAGACGCGGGGATCGTCCATGCCCATCAACTCTTCGTGATCGTCTCGTCGAGGTTGAGCAGGACTCGGGACAGCGAGACCCAGGCTGCGGCTTCGTTCGCCGACGTTCCGCGGAATTCGTTCAGCAGACGATCGAGCTCTTGCAACTCGACATCGCTGGGCCGCCGGGTCACGCAACGCCGAAAGGCATGGACGAGTCGATCGCGGTCCGATGCCGCCGGCAGGTCCATGACGCGCTTCGCCAGGGCGGCGGCGGCTTCGACATAGGCCGGGTCGTTGAGCAGTGTCAGAGCCTGCAGCGGCGAGTTGGTGCGCGCCCGCATAGCGGCGCAAGCCGCCCGCGGAGGAGCGTCGAACGTGGTGAAGCTGGGGTAGGGGGCTCCCCGGCGAAGGATCGTGTAGATCCCGCGACGGCGCCGGTCGGCTTCTTGCGACGTTGGGTAATGCGCGTCTCCTACGCCGCTGATCTCCTTCCACAGGCCCTGCGGCTGAGGCGGATACACGGGAGGCCCGCCCATCTTGAGCGACAGCAGGCCGCTCGCCGCCAGCAGCGAGTCCCGGATGGCTTCAGCCGCAAGGCGGAAACGGGGTCCCCGCGCCAGAAGGGCGTTGTCCGGGTCTCGCTCCTGGAGTTCGGCCGATGTGCGGGAGCTCTGCCGATAGGTCGACGAGGTGACAATGAGGCGCAGGACGTTCTTGACGGACCAGCCGCTCTCGACGAATTCCACGGCAAGCCAATCGAGCAAAGCCGGATGAGTCGGAGCTTCGGCCCGCCGGCCGAAGTCCTCGGCCGAAGCGACAATGCCGCGGCCGAAGAGCTGCGCCCAAAGGCGGTTGACGGTCACCCGCGCGGTTAGCGGGTTTTCCGGCGAAACGATCCACTTGGCCAATCCCAGGCGGTTGGCGGGCAGCCCCGGGTCGAGGGCGTGCAGCGCCGCAGGCACTCCCGGCTCCACCGCTTTTCCGAGGTTACCGACCTGGCCCCGCTGGAGTAGATGCGTGCGCACGGGAGCCGGTTTGTCGGCCATAATCAGCGTCGTCGGCGGCGCCAGAGTCTTCATCCGCGCGGCAAGGCGCCCCAGCTCTTTCCGTCGCTCGACAACCTCGGATCGCGTGCGCAGGAAGGCGTCCCGAATCGCGTTGTTGTCGGACTCCGTGCGCTCTTCTTTCGGTTTGGCCAGCGCGCTCAGGACGAGCGGAGGCAAGCCCCGCTTCTTCGGCTGCCGCTCAGTCCACTGCGGCAGGTCCGCGAGCGCTTCGAACTCCGCCTGATTGGTCGCCATCTTCAGGAATTCGTGCTGAGCCTTCACGGCGGCGTATCGGGACCGCCGCGCCGCTGAGACGGGGAGCTCGATCTGCGCGCCGACGTAGTACTTGCGCGTGTTGCCGGCGCCGCGCAACACCGTCTCGTCAACGCCTTGGTCGAAGTAGGCGTAGAAGCGATAGTATTCCTCGATCGTGAAGGGGTCGTACTTGTGCGTGTGGCATTGCGCGCAACCGAGCGTGGCCCCAAGCCAAACCGTCGCGGTTGTATTGACACGGTCGACCAGCATGGCGTTGCGAACCTCGTCGATCTTCGACCCGCCGGACCCGTTCATCGGAGTGTTGCGGTTGAAACCGGTCGCGACGAGCTGTTCCAAGGAAGGCTCTGCGAGCAGGTCTCCCGCCAATTGCTCGATCGTGAACCGGTCGAACGGCATATCGTCGTTGAACGCCCGTATGACCCAGTCTCGGTAGGGCCAGATCTCGCGAAGGTCATCGTGTTGATACCCGTTGGAGTCCGCGTAGCGGGCGAGGTCGAGCCAATGCCGGGCCCAGTGCTCGCCGTACTGCGGCGACGCGAGCAACTCTTCAACCGCTGCCGGATAGGTTTCATCGGAAGGTCTCGCGAGAAAGTCGTCGATCTGCTCGGGCGACGGCGGAATCCCGATCAGATCGAGGTAGAGCCGCCGCAGCAAGACGGCGGGCTCGGCTTCGGCGGAAGGCTTGAGTCCCGCTGCGTCCAGCTTGTTGAGGATGAAGCGGTCGATCTGGTTGCGCGCCCAGCCGACGTCAGAGACGGGAGGCGGTTGCGGACGATCGGGTTTCCTGTAGGCCCAGTGGCGCTCGTATTCCGCGCCCGCGGCGATCCACTCCTCCAGCAGTTCGATCTGCCTGTCGTCCAAACGGTCGCCGCCGAGCGGCATCCTGCGTGACGGGTCGTCAGACTTGACGCGGGCAATCAGTTCGCTTGCCGCCGGAGCCCCAGGGGCGATCGCCCTCTTGCCTCCCCGCTGCGCAACGGCAGCGGCGTATTCATCGAGCCGCAGCCCGCCTGCCCGGGCCGCTTCGTCCGGGCCATGGCAACGAAAGCACTTCTCAGAGAGAATCGGCCGAATGTCGCGGGTGAAATCGATATCCGCCTTTGCGCCCGGCAAGGCCCAAAAAGCCGGCAGCGCTGCAAGCAAAGCAGCCCGGAAGAACAGACTGCTCATACTGCTTCGCCTCCCTCGGTGAGTTTCGGGATCCGCGGCCGGTCAACGCCTCCTCGGCGTTGGCCGGCAACTGTCGTCAGAGCCTTGCGAATCCGCTATCCCCTCGGCGCCTATTATATCACGGTCCATTTGCTGCAAATGTTATCGACCTCAATTCCCCTCGCTGCGTGCTTGACTATCGGTATACTTGATGTCATGTTTGGTCGGCGGGGCCGGCGCAGCGGGTATGGCTCAGAGTGGCCGATGGCTCGGTCGATGCGGCGTGATGGGTATGATCGCCTGAGTGAGGACGGTGGGCCGCGCCGCCGGGAACGCCCGCGTCCGTTGGCGCGGGCTCGACGCAGCACGATAGCATCTGGAGATTGAGCAATGACTGAAGGAAGATTCCGTCCCGGCGCGCGCGGCGTCGTGAGGGCTCTGCTCGCGGCGACGATCGGCATGCTCGCCGGCGGCGGACTCAACGCCGCGCTCGGCGAGCAAGGCGCGGACACGCCGGCGCTCGCGTTGCTCGGCGGCGGACTGGCGCTCGGCGGCGTGATCGTGGCGCAGGCCCGACGGCGGCCGCGGAAGGCGCAGGATAACTGACAACGCATCCGCCGGTGGGGCAATCAGGGAACTGACGGTTGTGTGGGCGATCGAGCACGCGCCGGCGGGTTTCCAACTCGCGGGACCTCGGGGCGGATTGCTCGCACGAGCCGGGTTTGCCCGATCTTCTCCCTATAAACGCTCACGGATGTGCGCCGGCAGATCGAAGTGCTCGCCGAGATAAAGCCTGCGCACTTCGAGGTCCGCTTCCAGTTCGCGCGGAAGCCCCGAGCGGAACACCGCGCCGTTGTGCATGATGAACGCCCGGTCGGTCACGCTGAGCGTCTCGCGCACGTTGTGGTCGGTAATGATGATGCCGATGCCGAAGTCGCTCAGATTGGCGATAATCTTTTGCAGCTCGATCACCTGCTTCGGATCGATCCCCGAAAACGGCTCGTCCAGCAGCAAGAAACTTGGCGAAATCACCAGCGACCGGGCGATCTCGACGCGCCGGCGCTCCCCCCCGGAAAGCTGGTAGCCGCGGCTCCGGCGCACCGTGTCGAGACCGAGCTGCCCGATCAAATCTTCCAAACGCTCGCGGCGCTGCGAGCGCGAAAGCGGCAGCGTTTGCAAGATAGCCAGGATGTTCTCTTCGACCGTCAACTTGCGAAAAACCGACGCTTCCTGAGGCAAGTAGCCGATCCCCTCGCGGGCGCGCAGATACATCGGCATCTCGGTAATGTCGGCGCCGTCCAGAAACACGCGCCCCGAGTCCGGACTCTCCAGGCCGACGATCATGTTGAACGACGTCGTTTTCCCTGCCCCGTTCGGGCCCAACAGGCCGATCACCTCGCCCCGCCGCACCGCCAACGAAACCCTGTTGACGACACGCCGCCCGCGGTAGCTCTTCGAGAGTCTGTCTGTGCGCAAGACTTGCATGGAACGGGCGGCCGAGAAAATTCGATCCCTACTTCCTCGCGCGCCGATAGGTGTAAGCGCGGCCGGACGACTCCCGGCCCGAAACCCGCAGCCTATCACCGTCCGTCAGATAGGTCAATTCCGCGCCCAGCGTCTCGTCTCCGTCCGCGGAAACCAGCCGGGCGGGCCGCCCGGTCAGCACGATTGACGCCGCTGCGGGGTCGTAGACGGCCCGCTCGCCGGAGCCGTTGCGGCCTGCTCCGGCGCCTGTCTCGAAAATCTTCACGGCGCCCGCTGCAGTCGCGCTCTCCATGCTCCCGGCCCGGCTCGCGTCCTCCGCCAGCACGGCGGTCAAGGAATCGGACAACACGCGCAGGCGCTCGCGGCGGAAATCCACTTCACCCTCGAAAACCGCAAGGCGGGAGTCCTGGTTATAGCGCAGATCGGTCGAATAAACGGTTACCGTTTCGAGCGCGTCCCCTTCTGCGGTCAAGCTCGTCATCACCTGCCGCTCGGCCGTGAGCGTCCGCGCGCGGCGGTCGATCGTAATGCGCTCGGCTTCCACCCGGTTGTCGTCCTGCCAGAGCCGCGCTTGCCCGCTGTATTCGATGACGCCGTTTTCCTGGTCCGACAACATCTTTGCCGCGGCCGCGTACACCGGAACGCCCTCGGCAAACAACCCGGCGCCCGGCTCGGCTGAAGCGCCGCCCCCTTCTTCCCGGAAGACTGCGGTTACGTTCCCCTGGGCCTCGAGCCGCCGCGCGGGCCGGTCGAGCGCGATACGGCCCGCCGCCACGCGCCCCGAGGCATCGCCAACCTCGGCCTTGCCGGCCAGGTTCAGGGCGTTTGCGGCAACGTCGAATACGGCTTCCTCGGCCCGCCCGCTGCGCTCGCCTTCGACAAAGCGGAACCCCTCCCACTGACGCAATTGCGTCATCGCGCCGGATTGCGGATCGAAGACCGCTTGCAGACCGTCGCTCCAGGTCTCGAGCACGGGGGCGCCCTCTTTTTCCGGCTCGCTTACCAGCCGCGCGCTGCCCGTCGCCAGCAAGGTCCTCATGCGGTTCGCTTCGCCGTAGTCGACGCGCAGGCGGCGGGCGGCCAGCGTCCGCCGTCCGCCTGCCGTCCCGACTGGAATCAACTCGATGCGCCCCGGCTCGTGCGTCTCGACCCGCTCGATCTCCCGGCCCCCGGGACGCATGCGCAATTCCAAAGCGTCCGAAACGATCGTCCGCCGCAGCCCCGCGCCGCGGGGCTCGACGCGCACGCGCGATGCGCGGCGCACGTCGACCCGCTCCAGCTCGCTGTCTTCCCCGTCTTCGCTCGAACGATAGAAAAGCGTCATCCGCTCGCCGTCAACGGCCAGCGTTTGCAACTCGTTCGTCGAGGTGAAAGTCGTGGCGCCGTAACCGTGAAGCCTTTCCAAAACCTGTTTTTCGGAGTAATACGCCTCGAAACGGGGAGTCGCGAAGCGAACCTCCCGCCCCTCCAGGCGCTCGCCGCCGACCGCCCCGCTCGCCTCGATTCTGCGCACGGCCCCTTCGTAAAGCCAAACCGCTCCCTGGTCGCACTCCAGCCACTGCGCGCCCCGCTCGACTCTGGCGCGCTGCCGCAAATCGATGCGTCCGGCCTGCTCGTGGTAGTAGAGCTCGCCCGCCCGAACCCGCGTCGGCGCCCCTCCCGGCTCCGTTGCGAAGCGCTCCAGGGAAACATCCGACTTCATATGCAGCATGCTCGCGGCGGACTCGTACACCGCGCCGACCGATCGGCCGCGCCCGCCGTCGAACGCATACACGGTCGGCCGGTCGGTGCGCGCCTGATTGCTTTCGGTGTAGAACGTGACGGCGGAAGTCGTGACGACCGTGGGAGACTCCACCCTGCCCTCGGCGGGCACGCCGAGCGTAATGACGGTTTCGCCTTCGCTGAAGAGTCTGCCGTCAGTGAGCGAGAACACCGCGGCATCGCTGACGATGCGGTCGTAATTCGATCCCGCCTCGTGGAAAACTCTGAGCTCGACGCCGTAAAGGTCGATCTGCCCGCCGCCCGCATCCTGCGAGAACGATTCGGCGAAAATCTCGACCCGCGACGAATCGCCGGTCGACTGCGACCAGTTCCAGGATTGCGCCTTGGCCGCAACGTCGGCGGGCAGTTTCGGAGTCGAGCGGGCCGCGTCTTCTCCCCGCGCGTTGCGCGAGCCGGAATAATCGAAGACAACGTAGCCCAGCAAAACCGCGGCGGCGGCCGGAAACAGAGCTCGGAGCGTTTTGCGCAACCGAATTCGATGATAGCAATCGAGCCCGCCGGCGCCCGGCCCACCGCCTGAAAACCCCAAACGGCCTCTCCGCCCCCACGAATCCATCGGCTCACTCGATCGGGATCACCTCGGGCTCTTGCGCGCCGCGCTCGGAAGCCCCGCGCACGAACCAGTCCACGATCTGCCGGTGGCAGGTGAATACGAGCGCCTGGTTGGTCTGCGCGAGGTCTACGAACGCGCTCGCCGCCCTCAGTCCTCGGCGCGGGTCGAAGTTCACCAACGCCTCGTCCACGATCACCGGCAGCCGCTCCGACCGCCGGCCCAAATCGCGAATAAGGCCGAACCGCAGCGACAGGAACAATTGCTCCCGCGCGCCGCGGCTGAGTTGACTGGGCCTTTTGGGATTGCCCGTGGAGTCCGTTACGTGTATCTCGGGCGCGCCGAGCGGAGAGAACACCTTCTCGTAGCGTCCGCCGGTGATGTCTTTGAAGAACGCCGCGGCATTGCGGACGACTTCAGGCTGCCGCTCTTTCTCGAACTTGCGCTGCGCTTCCTTGAGAAGGTTCTCGGCAATGGCGCGAACGGCCCATTCCCGCGCGTGGCCGCGCATCTCCTCCAATAGCCGATGGCGCTCCGCGCGCAGCTTCGACGACTCTTCCTCGCCGGTCAGTTTCTTGAGGTCGGATTGAATCCTTCCACGCTCGGTGGACAAACTCTCGATCTCAGCGTCGACCGCGGCGCGTTCTCCCTCCGCCCGGCGCTGCTCATCCCGGATAGCCTGAATATCCGTCTCGCGGAGCGTCTTCTTGAGGGACTCGAGGCGATTTCCAGGGCCGCTGAGCCGCTGCAGCCGAGCGAGCGCGTCACAGCGTTTCTTTTCCAGACCCTCTCGCTGACGGGAAGTTTCTCCCCGCCTGCGAAAGTCCTCGGCATCGGCGGCGCCGCCGGATTGGAGCAGGTCTTTCCTCTCCTCCTCCGCCTTGCGGAGATCGCTCGCGCGCTCCTTCAACCGGCGCTCGGCCTTCTCCAAAGGCAGCCCATTCCGCTCCGAAACGGCGACAACCGGACGGGTAGGTCAGCCGCGCCTCCCAGCCGTCGAGAGGGTCGTGGTTACCGTGGCAGACGAAAGAGCGGATGCCCGCGGCGTCCAACCTCTTCAGACTTTCAATGAACCTGAGTTGGGCGCGGCGGCTGCTGGAAACAGAACTCGAAGCGTTTTGCGCAACCGAGCCTGCCGGCGCTTGCGAAATGCCGTCCCCCACCCCAAAAAGCCGCTGCCCTCGGGGGCGAAGAGGGAACGAGCCGGCCCCGGCCTCCTGCTGCGTACGCGGAAAGGCATGTTCGTCGATCCCCTCTGTCTCGCGTTCATGATCCCCGGGATGCTGCTCTCGATGCGGGCGGCCGCGCTAGAAGTGGATGGGCTGGGTGAAGGCCCCGTTACCCGCGGAATCCCAAACCGCAAAGCGCACCCACTTCTTGCCGCGGGAATCGAAATCGATGCGCAAGGTCTTGCTTCCGAAGGGCGCGAGATCGGTCGCGGGCAACAGTCTTCTTCCGGTCTTGGCGCCGTCGCCCCAGACGATCTCGGCGAATTCCAAAGGAAAGGTCCACTCCAGCTCGGCAACAACGGTCTTGCTCTCGCCCCGCCCCTCGACGGCGAACCGGGGAATCAGTATCTCGCCGGTCGTGACGAAGAAATCGCCCCGCCGCAACGCCTGCGTGATCGGACTCCAGTCCTCGTCAAAGGCCGGCAGCGGATCCACCCGCACGTAGTTCACCGCCAATTGAGGGTAGATCTCGTCCTCCGGGAACTTCGTGTATGTGTCGCCTTCCGCCAGCAAGTACTTCGGACCCGCCCAGTTGTTCATGTCGTCGAGCGTGCCGAAGCACCGCTCCTGGCAGATTCTCGGCTCGGAAAGGTCGGCGGGCAGGGACTGGAAGGCGGCGCCAAGATACCTGTCGCTCAGAAAGTGCGGCGCCTCTCGCACGGAATCGGGATAGAACGTGGACCCCTTGGCGCGGGGATGAGCCTGCCACAGCAGGCCGCGTTCGGTGTCCAACATCTCAAGCATTTCGTCGGCCGACCCGATGCGGTAAACTGTGCCGTAATCCGCATGCCTTTCCCGGTAGGCGTTCCCGTTCTGCCGCACCTTGCTCCAATACACCGGTTTGGGAAAGATCAGCGAGTAGTGTCCGCCGAGATGCACGTTCGGTTCCTCGCCTGGCATGAGCAGAAAGTCAACGTCCGAATGGCGTCGGCAAGCCTCAAAATAACGCTTGAGTTCGGCCCATCGAACCGCCCCCGGGTCATTCGGATGACCGTCCCCGTGAAAGTCCGACATCATGGCGATATTGATTCCCAGCCCCCGGAACGCCGAGATCCACGGCGGCCGCGAGTCGAGCGACCCCTCATCAGCCAGTTGCTCGGCGAAATGCGTGTGGAAGTGACTGACGGCCACCTGATGGCCCTCCAGCGGCTTGTACCGATCGCCGCGGGTGTACGCCAGGATCGCTTCGCGAGCGGTTTCCGCGGAGCCCAGGCCCAGGTAGTAGTAGACCGGCATGCGCTGCAGAGTGCCTGGCGGGGCGTTGTACAAGGCGAAGTTCCCCCGGGCAAAGCGGCGGGACTGCTTCACCCGCTTGTCCCAGACGGCGTCCGAGACGCCCCAAGGCCGGAACATTTCTTCGCGTTCGCCCTGCCTGACGCCTACCGCGAACCGGCCGGCCGCCCGCTGCCGATACCAGACGTACCCGAGATTCCTCTCGATCTCGCGGGCAAAGAAGAACTTGTGCGGCGGCGGGAAGACGCCGAGAGCGCCCGCTGTCTGCTCCAGCAGCAGGAGCCGGTTGCGCGCCCGCAATGGCGCGGGGCCGTCATTGACGCCGCCGCCAAACAGGTAGTGTTGCCAATCTCTGGCGACATCCTGCCAGCGCAAGCGCTCGTAGTCGGAACTCTGGAGTCCGCTTGCGCCCGCGCGGTACAAATAGGCTGTCGAGGGATTGGTGGTGGCCGCGACGGCCTCCTGGCGCACAAGATTTGCGCCGCGGTAGACCGTGAACTGCAAGCTCCCCGCGAACGATCCCAGCGTCAAGCCGTCGAACGAGATTTCCAGACGCGCCCCATTCCTGCGGACTCGGCATTCCTCGACCTCGTAGGAGACGTCGCTGCGCGTGATTTCGTCCGGCGTCCTGGGCAACCCGGGATTGACTCCCTCGAGCCCCGGCGTCTCCAGCGGCGCGTCCCAGAACGCCTTCCACTTTTCCTGCTCGACGACCTCGACTCCCGCTTCCCGGCCCAGGTCCTCGATGGGCCGCAACTGCTGGTGCGAGATCCGCCGCTTGCCTTCGACGACGTGGAATTCCGGACGGGCGCCGCGCAGCAAAACAACCCACCGCCCCGCGCCTGCCAGGATTGCCAGTCGGCGGATGACGGGCTGTCCGCGATCCACGCCAAAGACGGCCCGCAGTCGGTTCGCGGCGGAGCCGCGCCACTCGACAAGAACGTCGCCGCCGACCTGTTCGGCCGTCAGACCGTCGCCCGCCGAATAGTCGGTGAAGTCGCATAGCGGATCCTGGCCCGCTGCGACCGCAGTCAGGAGCATCACGGCCAAAACCAGACGCTGCATGCCGGATTCCGCCGGAAGGAACCGGCGTTGCCGTCTATGATACGGAAAACTCCGGGCTCAGCGGGGAACAGCCATGAAATTTCCGCAGCAGGCGACGTTCCTGGAATTCCGGCCCGCACCCAGTACGTCCAAGCCGCCGTCAATTGCATGCGCTCGAAAACCCGGTTCCTCGAACCACAAAACGCCTGCACCGTGCCCTCGTGTCACGCAATGCCGGCGCCCCCGCTAAAAAAGCCGCCGACCGCCGAGACGAAGACGGAACGAACCGGCGCCGGCAACCGTACTATGTACACTAAGAAACATGTTCTTCTTCGATCCGATCTATTTCGCGTTCCTGATTCCCGGGATGCTGCTCTCGATGTGGGCGGCTGCGCGCACCAAATCCGCGTTCGGCAAATACTCCAAGGTGCGGGCGCGCATGACCGGAGCCCAAGCCGCCCGCGCGATGCTCGACCAAGCCGGGCTTTACGACGTCAAGATCGGGCGCGCCGGCGGCTTTCTGTCCGATCACTACAACCCGGCGACCCGCAGTCTCGCGCTTTCGCCCGATGTTCACGACCGGCCCTCGATCTCCGCCGTCGGAGTCGCCTGCCACGAAGCCGGACACGCCCTGCAGCACGCCCGCGGCTATGCTCCGCTGCATTTGCGCTCGGCGCTCGTCCCCGCCGCCGGCATCGGCTCCAACATGAGCTGGATCGCGATCATGGCCGGTATCTTCCTGCAGGCGCAAGGCTTGGTCTTGCTCGGGATAGTCTTGTTTTCGGCGACGGTCCTCTTCCAACTGGTCACGCTGCCCGTGGAATTCGACGCCAGCAAACGGGCCAAGGAACTGGTCGTCAACTACGGCATCCTGGCGCCCCAAGAGCGCGTCGGCGTCGACAAGGTGCTCAACGCCGCCGCCTGGACCTATGTCGCCGCCGCCGTCACCAGCATCTTGACGCTGCTCTACTTCCTGCTGCGCGCCGGCCTGCTGGGCGGGCGCGACGACTAACTTCTTGCGCCGGGGGCCAGCGCCCGCAGCCGCTCGACGTTCGGGCGGTGGGAGCCGTCCTCGTCCATCGGCGTCTCCAGAATGAACGCCTTGCGGCGTAGTTTCGGATGGCGCAGGATGCGCGCGAACGCATCCGTCCCGATCTCCCCTTTGCCGATCGATGCGTGCCGGTCGCGGCGCGAACCCAGCGGGGTTTTCGAGTCGTTCGCATGAATCACCGGCAAATTCTCAGCGCCGAGATGCTGTTCCATTGCGCGCACCGTTTCCCGCAGGCCCGCTGCGGTCGAGACATCGTATCCGGCCTCGAAACAATGGGCCGTATCGAGGCAATAGCCGAGCGGAACGTCCGCCCGCCGCTCGACCGCGGCGCACAGCATCGCCAACTCCTCGAAACTGCGTCCAAGCGCCGCTCCGCCGCCGGCCGTATTTTCCAGCAACAACCGCAGCGCCCCCCACTCGAACCCTTGCTGCGCTTCGACGAGAGCAGCGGCAAACCCCTCGACCGCCTCGGCGACCGGCCGCCCTTTGGCGCTCCCGGGGTGAATCACCAGATAATCGGCCTCCACCGCGCGGGCGTTCTCGATCTCGAGCCGAAACGAGCGCATCGATTTCTCAAGCAAGTCCGGGGCCGCCGCAGCCAGATTCGTCAAGTAATTGCCGTGGACAGCGAGCGGCGTCAGGTCGTGCCCGGCCCGCAACTCGCGCAGCCGCGCCACGTCCCGGGCCGAAGGCGCCGCCCCGCGCCACATGCGCGGACTGCGGGTAAAAATCTGCAGCGTATTGCAGCCCAAGGCGACCGCTTCTTCGGCGGCCTTGTGAACGCCGCCGGCAGTCGAGACGTGCGCTCCAATGCGCATGATCGAACGCCGGGGCATTGCCGCCATCATCTCAAAGCGCCGTGCGCTTCAGGCGCATCGTCACCAGCAGCGGCCAACCGGCATGCTTACTCCGATCGAAAAATTCGCGCATTTCGACAACGCGCAGCCCGGCCCGCACGGCGCCCATCACCAGATCGCTGAGCTGGTGCGCGATGCTCCGCGGCCGGATGTCCCGCCCCGTCGCCGGATCGTGGAAATGCGCGCTGACGCCCTTGAGGAACATCGCCGGATGCATCTCGACTACGACAACCTCGCCCCCCGGACGGCAAATGCGCGCCATCTCCGCGAATAGACCGTCAGGCTTCGCGACATGCTCCAGCGCCAACGCGCAAAGCGCCTTGTCGAAGGCGTCCGTCTCCAACGGCAACGGGCGCTCCAGGTCGTGCTCGATGAACCACACGCGGCCCGCGCCCGGTTTTTGCCGCGCCTGAGCCAGCATCCCTTGCGAAAAATCGACCGCGGTCACCTCGGCGCCGGCCGCGGCCATGGCAATCGCATTCGTCCCGGTCCCGCAGCCCAGATCCGCCACCTTTCGGCCGCGGACATCGCCCATCAGCCGGCCGATTTCCCGCTGTTTCAGGGAAACGGCCGGGTTGCCCTTGCGGTCGTAATACGGCGCCCAGCGGTCGTATCCCTGCTGCGCCGGCAAAACGAGCTTCGATTCCGGCATCGTACCCTCGAATCAGCCACGATACCAAGGTTCCGTTACCGGTAAACTGAATAGCGGCGTGACCCGTCTCCATCCGGCGCTTTGGTTGCTGTTCGGAAGTCCGGCTTTGGCGGCCGCGGCTTCCGAGAGCGCTTTCCGAAACACCGTGGCGCCCGTCCTGGAACGGCGCTGCGCCGCCTGCCACGGAGCGCAAACCCAAAATGCCGGCGTCCGCCTCGACAACCTTTCCCCCGACCTGCTCAACGACCGCCGCGCGGCCGAGACTTGGCATGACGCGCTCAACGCCGTCAACAAAGGACAAATGCCGCCCCGGGGCGCGCCGCAACTGACGCCCGCAGAACGCTCCGCCGTCGTCGATTGGCTCACCGCCGCCGTCCGCGAGGCCGCCGCCCGGCGGCGCAGCACGGGCGGAGAAGTCGTCATGCGCCGGCTGAACCGCGTCGAGTACCGCAACACCATGCGCGATCTGCTGGGGCTCGATCTCGACTACGCGAAAAACCTGCCTCCGGACGAGCTCAGCCGCGACGGCTTCAAAAACAACGGCTCGGCGCTGCGCATGTCGGCGCTGCAATTGGAGTATTACCTGGAAGCCGCGCGCCGCGGGCTGCGCTCCGCCATCGTGGAGGGACCCCCGCCGCGCATCGTCGTCCACCGGGCGACGGAAACGGTCACGGACAAGGTGCGCGAGAACTGGTCCAACCGGCTCGGCCGCACGGGGACCTTCGTCGCCCGCTCGGACGCCTTCCCCGACCAAGGCGAATTCCTGATCCGCATACGCGCCCGCGCGGAACTGCCCGACAAGCATTCGCCCTACCCGCGCATGCGCGTCTCGCTGGGCTACCGCGCCGACACGCAAACCCCGTCGCGGGAAGTCGCTCGCGTCGACGTTCCATCCGAAATCGCGCAGGAGTTCGCCTTCCGCGGGCGCATCGAGGAATTCCCTCGGCAGAGCCGCACGCAAAGCAAGTATCCCGGCCTCCTGATCTGGATTCGCAATGCCTACAGCGACGGTCAACCGGCCCCCGAGCCCGAAGAGATCGTTTCCGAAAACAACGGGAAAAAGAAGAAGAGCTACGTGTGGCGTGAGGATCCGCAGTTCCCCAAGATCGTTGTCGAATCGGTCGACTTCCTTGCCCCGTTCTACTTGCGCTGGCCGCCGGAGCGCCATCGCCGCCTGTTGCCGGAGACGCCCGGCTCGGCCGCCGCCGAACCGGCCGCCGCCGAGGCCGCCCTGCGTCCGTTCCTGCGCCGCGCTTTTCGACGGCCGGTCGAGGAGGCCGACGTCGCCAACGCGCTCGAGTTCTTCGCCAAAGTCCGGCCGACGACAGCCGGCTTCGAGCAAGCCATGCGCGAGACCCTGGCGATGGTCTTGATCTCGCCCGATTTCCTCTACCGCGTCGAGACCGCGCAAGGCCGGGAACGCAGATTGGACGACCACGCCTTGGCGTCGCGGTTGTCGTATTTCCTATGGGGGACGATGCCCGACGCCCGCCTGAACGCGCTCGCCGACGAGGGCAAGCTGGCGAACGCGAAAACGCTTGCAGCCGAAGCGGAACGCATGATGGACGATCCGCGCTCGTGGTCGTTCATCGAACAATTCTGCGACGCCTGGCTCGATTTGGAGGCGGTCAACCGCATCGCCGTCAACCCCAACTATTACCCCGCTTTCGATCCGGCTCTCAAGGCCGACATGCGCCGCGAGACGCAGCGCTTTTTCGCCGAAGTGCTGCGCAAAGACCTCAGCGCGCTGACGTTGCTGCGCGCGGACTTCTCGCTGATGAACCAACCGCTCGCCGCCCATTACGGCATCCGCGGGCCGCGCGGCGGCTCGTTCGAGCGGGTGTCTCTCGCCGCCGCGCAACGCCCGGGCGGACTGCTGAGCCATGCCTCCATCCTGCTGTCGAACTCGACCGGCGAAGATTCGCATCCGGTCGAGCGCGGGGTTTGGATTCGCCGGGCGCTGCTCGACGACCCGCCCGCGCCGCCGCCGCCCGCCGTGCCCAATCTTGCCGGCGCGGAAGGGGCCGTTCTGCTGCCGCTCAGACGGCAGCTCGAACGGCACCGCGACAGCCCTGCCTGCGCGCACTGCCACCGGGGCATCGACCCTTGGGGCATCGCCCTGGAGGAATACGACGCCGTCGGCTTGAAGCGCGAGCGCATCCTCCGCCGCGACGGCGAGCGCGAAGCGCGGCATGAAGTGGACGCCGCCGCAACCCTGCCCGACGGCCGTGCGGTCAACGGACTCGATGAGCTGCTCGACTACATGCTGCGTCACAAAAGCCGCGAGTTTGCCCGCGCCCTGACGGCGAAGCTGCTCACTTATGCTCTGGGCCGCTCGCTCGAGCGCGGCGATGACGCAACCGTCGATGCGCTGACCCGAAATTTCATCGCCGGCGGCTATCGGCTGCGCAGTTTGATTACAATGATTGTGACTGGCGATTCGTTTCGAGGAGGTTCGGCATAACAGTGACCGGCAAGCCGCTGCGCTTGAGCCGCCGCGCGTTCCTGCGGGGAAGCGGCGTCTCCTTGGCGCTGCCCTTTCTGGAGTGCATGCAGGGGGCAACCCGTGCGCAAGCGCTTCCCAGGCGCTTCGCCGCCGTCTACTTTCCCTACGGCGTCGTCGCGCGCGAACCCGGCGCGCAGGCCGCAGCATGGAACTGGACGCCGGCGGGGTCGGGCCGCGACTTCCGTTTCGGCAAAAGCCATCGGGTTTTCGAGCCGTTGCGCAACGACCTGACGGTTCTCGGCGGACTGTCGCATCCCAAATGCCGCAAGATGGGCGGCCACGATACCGCAGACACCTGGCTTACGGCGGCCGAGATGAAAGAGGGCCATCTCAACAATACCGTGTCCGTCGATCAGGCCATGGCCATGCGCCTGGGCAGCCGCACGCGCTACTCCTCGATGGTTCTCTCGACCGACGGCGGAGTGGGCGAACCGACGCGCGCCAGCACCTTGTCGTTCAACCGCGACGGCGCGCCTGTGCCTGCGGAAAACAAGCCGCGTCTCGTCTTCGACCGCTTCTTCGGCGCCAATCCCGATTCGCTCGCGGCGCGGCGGCGTCTGCAAAACTCCGGCAGCATGCTCGATCTGATCCTCGACCACTCCCACTCGCTGCGCCGGCGGTTGGGCAAGCTCGACCAGGCAAAGCTCGACGAGTATCTCGATTCCGTACGCCGGATCGAGCAACGCGTCGAACGTTCCGAGCAGTGGCTGGACGTGCCCAAACCGAACGTCGATGCGCGCGGCCTCAGCCTGGAAGCCGACGATTCCACTCCCGCCGAGTTGATCCGCACGATGTACGATCTGATCTACTTGGCGTTCCAAACCGACTCCACGCGGATCGCGACGTATCAACTGGGCAACATGAACGGCGCAACCTCGATCGCCGGCAAATTCCCGCAACTGCTGGGATTGGCCGACAACATGCATTCCCTGGCGCACGGCGCGCGGCGGGGCGACGCCGGAGCCGAGCCCCTGGGCCGCTGGCACCTGTTTCTCAACGAGCAGTTGGCCTACTTCCTGAACCGGCTCAAGTCTACGCCCGAGGGCGACGGCACGCTGCTCGACCGCACGATCGTCTTCTACGGCACCAGCAACAGCCAAACCCACGTCAACGAAAACTACGCCTTGATGCTCGCCGGCGGCCGCGGCCTGGGCCTCGCCCACGGCCGTTTCCTGGAATTCAACGACAGCGTGCCGCTCGCCAATTTGTTCGTGACGCTGCTCGACAAGATGAACGCGCCGGCGCAGTCTTTTGCCGACAGCAGCGGCGAGTTGACCGCCCTCAGCGCATAGCGGTCCGCGCCTTGCCGGCACTCGCTATTGGCCGTTCTCCACTGTAACAATATCCGTTTATGGCCAAGATTCGACGCGCGCTGCTGAGCGTGACCGACAAATCCGGGCTTGCCGCTTTCGCCAAGCGGCTGGCGGTCCACGGCATCGAGCTGATCTCCACCGGAGGCACCGCCCGGCTGTTGCGCGAGGCCGGCCTCGCCGTCCGCGACGCCGCGGAAGTCACGGGCTTCCCCGAAATGCTCGACGGGCGCGTCAAGACGCTGCACCCGCGCATCGCCGGAGGCATCCTGGCCAAACGCTCCAGCCCCGCCCACATGAGCGCGCTGGCCGAGCACGGCATCGCCCCCATCGACATGGTCGTGGTCAATCTCTACGCCTTCGAGAAAACGGCGGCCCGCAAGGGCGTTGCCTTCGACGAGATCATCGAAACCATCGATATCGGCGGCCCGAGCCTGATCCGCGCGGCCGCCAAGAACTTCCGCGATGCCGCCGCCGTGACCGACCCGGCCGATTACGATTCGATTGCGGACGAGCTCGACGCCAACGACGCGGCGCTCGGGAGCGAGACGCACTGGCGCTTGGCGCAGAAAGCTTTCGCCGTCACCGCGGCCTACGACGGCGCCATCGCCGCGGCGCTCGCCCGGCTGACGCCCGCGGGCCGGCCGCTTGCCGCTGGCGCGGCGCAGCTTCCCGCGCTGCTCGACATTCGGCTGCCGCGCCGAAAGACCCTGCGCTACGGCGAAAACCCGCATCAAGAGGCCGCGCTCTACAGCGACGGCAAGGCAGGCATAGCCGGCGCCAGGCAGCTTCACGGCAAGGATCTCTCATATAACAACCTCGTCGATCTCGACGCGTCCCTGCAATTGATCCGCGAGTTCGACGAGCCGGCCGCGGCGATCGTCAAGCACACGAACCCTTGCGGCTGCGCGCAAGACGCCTCGCCGGCCGCCGCGTACCGCAAGGCGCTGGCCTGCGATCCGGTATCGGCCTTCGGGTCCGTGATCGCCGTGAACCGCGAAATCGACGCCGACACGGCGACGGAGATGGCCAAGCTGTTCATCGAAGCCGTCGCCGCGCCCGGCTACAGTTCCGCAGCCCGAGCCATCCTGACGAGGAAGAAAAACATCCGCTTGCTCGAGGTCGATTCCCCGCCTCCCTGCTTCGTGCTGCGCAGCATCTCCGGCGGATACCTCCTGCAAAGCGAGGACCGCCGCGAAGCGAGCCCCGAGAGCTTCCGCGTCGTCACCGAGCGCCGGCCCGGCGCGTCCGAGCGCCGCGCCCTCGAGTTCGCCTGGAAAGTGGTCAAGCACATCAAGTCGAACGCCATTCTTTACGCGCGCGAAGGGCAGACCGTGGGCGTCGGCGCCGGTCAGATGAGCCGCGTGGACGCCGCCCGCATCGGGGCGGCGAAAGCCGTCTTGCCGCTCGCAGGCGCAGTGGCCGCCTCCGACGCTTTTTTCCCTTTCGCGGACGGCGTGGAAGAGATCGCCCGGCACGGAGTAACGGCGGTCATCCAGCCGGGCGGCTCCAAGCGCGACGGAGAAGCGATCGCCGCCGCCGACCGGTTAGGCCTGGCGATGGTCTTCACCGGCGTCCGCCATTTCCGGCATTAGCCGCGCGCCGTCTATCCGGGACTGAATTTGTATCCCATCCCGTGGATCGTCGTGATCCAGCGGGGCCTCTGGGGGTTTTGCTCGATCTTCCGGCGAAGCCAAGCCACATGGACATCGACCGTGCGCGTCGACTGCAGCGATTCGTACCCCCATACTTCGCGCAGCAAGACCTCGCGCGACAACGTGACTTCGGGATGTTGCGTGAAATAAAGCAGCAACTGATATTCCTTCGCCGAAAGCGCCAGCGACTCGCCCGCGCGGGTGACTTCGGCGCCGCGGGGGTCGATCTCGACTTCTCCGAACGAGCACACCGCCGTTCCCGGCACGAACGCGTTTGTCGATCTGCGCAGCACGGCCTCGACACGGGCGAGCAACTCGAACATGTCGAAGGGCTTCGCTATATAATCGTCGGCGCCCAGCTTGAGACCCAATATCTTGTCGATCGTCTGCCCCTTGGCGGTGAGCATGATGACCGGCGTGGCGATGCCGAGTTGCCGCATGTCGCGGCAAAGATCGAGACCGTTTTTCTTCGGCATCATGATGTCGAGGAGAAACAGATCGAACCCGCTTTGCCGCGCCAATTCCAGGCCCTGTTCGCCGTCTTCGGCGGTTTCGACATCGTAGCCTTCCGCTCGCAAGCGGTCGGCCAGCGTCACGCGGATGCCGATCTCATCATCAACCAGAAGTATTCTTGCGCTGCTCATTGTCTTTTGTCGCCGGGTCTTTTGTCGCCGGTTCGGCGAGCGGCAGGTGAATCGTAAAAGTGCTGCCGCGGCCGACTTCGCTCTCTACCGTCAAATCGCCGCCCATGCCGCGAGTCATGTCGCAGGCGAG
Organism: Bryobacterales bacterium; assembly: GCA_965214655.1. GTDB lineage: Bacteria > Acidobacteriota > Terriglobia > Bryobacterales > UBA6623 > CATQHP01. Next base: position 1,113,333 of record OZ243965.1, read on the forward strand.
CTTCAGGCCCAGGCCGGAACCCTCGATCTGCGCCTCGGAGGCGGCGGCGCCCCGATAAAAAGGTTCGAAAATGTTTTTCAATTCTTGGGGCGAAATGCCGATTCCGCGGTCGCGGACCCGGATCTGCACTTCCCACGCCCCGTTGACCTCGGCGGCGGCGGCCTCGACCTCGATTCGGCGGCCGGCGGCGCCGTACTTGACCGCGTTGGCAATCAGGTTTCCCAGACTGCGCCGCAGGGCTCCGCGATCGGCGCGCACCGGCGGCAGGTTGCCTTCCACTGCCTGCCGCAACTCGAAACCGGCTTGGTCGATCGCGGGCCGCGCCTCTGCAAGCGTTTCGGCAATGACCTGCGCGGCATCCACCGACTCGATTTTGAATTTGATCCTGCCCGACTGCAACGCCCCGAAACGCAAGGTCTGCTCGACCGTTTGCGAAAGCCGGCGGCCCTGATCGCGGATCATACGCCCGTATTCCATGACTTGCTCGCCCGAGCCGACCAAGCCGGAAGCCAGGTTGTCGCCCGCGGCGCGGATTACCGTCAACGGCGTACGCAGCTCATGGGATACTCCGGCCACGAATTCCATTTGAATATTGGCCAAGCGCCGGGAACGCCGGGACGAAACGACCGCCATGGTCATTGCCGCGCCCAAGATCAGAAGAATTCCCGATCCGAGGGCAAGATTGCGCCTCCGCTGCAGTCGCACCGCCTCGTCAAGCGATCCGGCCATGTGCTTCGCGGCGACGATCCAACGGCTGTTCCGGCCGCGCCCGGTAAGAGAAACGGCCGCGCGGCCCAGAAACATCGCCGGCCGTCCGACTGCGGGAGCGCCGCGGCCGCTGCGCTCCGAGGACGCCCCTTCGCGCCCGCCCAATTCCTCGCGCGGCGGTGAAAATCCTCCGCTCACATTCAGAAAATCTCCTCCGCCGCGGCCGTACGGAGGAGGAGGCGGCGGCGGCGGGCCTTTCCTGCTCCTCGGGCCGCCGAAGCGCGCCCCAAACAGGGGAAAGCGGATGTCGGACGTCGCCAGCCATTCTTTGTCGATGGAATCGTGAGAGCGGTACAGAAAGCTCGCGCTGCCTTGCTCGAAATCCGCGCTGCTTTGCTCGACAATCGCAATCCGGTAAAGTTCTTCCCCGTCCGGCCCCGAGAAGTAACGCGCGGCCATCTCCGGGATCATACGTTCGGCCAGATAAACCGGGTCGATTTCGATCAGCAGCCGATCCACGCGCGCACTGCGCTCGGGTTCGCTCTCCCCGGGGTTGGGGCGGACGATGGAGTGCAACGGGAGAGCGAAGACTTTCTCCTGCAAAAAAAACTTCCCGACAAACTGCCGTCCTTCCCGCGTCCCGCTGCCCCTGGAACGCTCAATCCAGCTTTCGATCCTGCGCTTGATCGACTGCTGGCTTTCCTGCCAATCCGCGGCGGCAAACCGCCGTTCGGCCGGCAGCAACTCATGGAGACTCGGCGCGCCGCCTGGCGGCGTGAAACAAAACAGGACTCTGGAAACCAAAGGCGCATAATCGGAGCTCCCATACCACTCGTCGTAGCGCTCGAGGTAACGATCCCATTGAACGCCGGCCGCCGCAATCGGACTCGGACCGAAGACGCTGAGCAAGTGCGCCAACTCGTGAGCGAACTCACGCTCGAACTGGCGCACGGAATTGGCCAAGGCGGTTTTCATCGTCGAGTGTTGGGCTTCGCTCAACTGCCCGGTCCAATGAAACTGCAGCGTGGCCGTCAAGGCAAGGGCCGCCACGAACGCAGCGATGACAAGCGCTCCGACGCGCTGCTCTTTCGCGATGCGCGGCATGGGGATTCTCATATTCAGGCGTCTCCGCTCCGGATCAAGTTACCACGGCGGACAAGGCTTGCCATCCGCCGCTCGGCAACCCCGCCGGCCTCATTCGGGCATGGCTACTTTATTGGTGCGCTTGCCGGCAGGCTGCCTGGGCGCGCCGGGAACGTTGACTTGCGGCAGCCAACGCTTCAATTCCTCCTTGACTTGGCGGTAATTGGCGTCCGCCGCGAGATTGGTCCACTCCATGGAATCGACGCGGTGATCGTAGAGCTCTTCGGAACCGTCCTCGTAACGGATGTAGCGGAAGTCCTCGCTGCGAACGGCATGATTGAGACGTCCGTAGGTCGATACCGCCGGCTGCCAGGGGGCGCCCGGATTGCGCAGCAGCGGGACCAGACTGCGGCCGTCGAGCGCGTCGTTGGCGGGCAAGCCGGCCAACTCGGACAGCGTCGGGTAGATATCGAGCAGGTTGACCGGACGGTCGCAGCGAGCCCCGGCGCGCGCGCCCTCCGCCAAGCCGGGCGCCCCCTCGGGAACCACGAACATCAGCGGCGTCCGGGTCGCTTCCTCCCACAGCGCGAATTTCCGCCAGTGATGCTTCTCGCCGAGATGCCAGCCGTGGTCGGTCCACATGACAATGATCGTGTTGTCGGCGAGGCCGCTCTCGTCCAGGGCGTCGAGCACGCGGCCCAACATGTCATCGGCGAAATTCACCGAGGCCAGGTAAGCGCGTACGGCGTGCTTCCACTGCCCGTGCTCGATCACGCTCGCATGGTCTCTCTCCGGATTGGCCATCTTCACGCCGGCCGCCGGAACGTCTCCCAGGTCGCCGTCGAAGACCGGCGGAACCTGAATCGACTCCAACGGAAAGCGGTCGAGGTAGCGCTGCGGGACGTGCCAGGGAAGATGCGGGCGGAACAGGCCGAACGCCAGAAAAAACGGCTTCTCGTGTTTTCCCCGCAACTTGGCCGCGACCCAGTCGGCGACTTGCGCGTCGCCCATTTCCCCAACCTCGACGCGCAGCGGCCCCCAATCGAAATTGCCGGTTTGGGGGATGCCGTTGGCCGGCAGCGTCGCAGGGCTCGGGTCGGCGGGGCGGTTGCGCTCCTTCGACGGCCAGTACTCGTCCCAGGAAGGAGGGTCGGGATAAACGCCGTGGTATATCTTGCCGGCGCCGCCGGCCCAATAACCGTTGCTCATGAAGTGCTGCGGCAGCGTGACCGCATCGGGCATCGCCGGGCGCCAAGCCTGATTGTTGTAATAAACGCCGGACTTGTAAGGGGCAATCCCGGTCATCAAGGCGGCGCGGGACGGATTGCAAGCCGGAGCGGCCGTGTAAGCGCGCGTGAACACGGTCGCCCGGCGCGCCAGCCGCGACAAGTTCGGCGTTCTCGCTTGGGGGTGCCCGCCCAGCGGCTCGATCCAGTCATTGAGATCGTCGAAGGCGATAAAGAGCACGTTGGGCCGCTCGGCGGCGACGGCGGCGGGCAGCAACAGCAGCGCCGCCAAGCACAAAATCTTCGGGGAAGGCATATGCTGTTATCTTACCCCGCTCGCTTGACGGGGGCGGCCGGCGCCGCCCAGTGGATAGTGGATAGTGGAAAGCAAGACCGGGCGGCCGGCGCCGTCCAGTGGAGAGCGAGAACCGCCCGGCGCCGCAAAACGCGTCCAGGGGCTCCGGCGCGGTTCAACCGCGGGCCGCGTCCGGCTGCGCGGCCGAGAGGATCATCGCCGCGGCGACGGTCGCCAGGCAGCGCCGCATGGACGGTCTGGCGCGAATCGGCGCATGGGGAAGAAGCCGCAGCGTTTGCCAAAATTCAAGCCGTCACCCGGGTTCCGGCGCCGATGTTTCCGGTGTTTTCCGTTTGGTGTTTCGTGGCAGTGGAGGTATTCGAAATGATATCCGAGAGTTTCAAACAATGGCGTTATAAAAAGGGGTTCGCCGCGGGGCGCGCAGCGGGCCTCGCCGCAGGGCGCGCCGAAGAAGATTAAGCGTTGGCAGTCCTGGAACCAGGAACGCATCAAGGCCGAGGCAAGAGGAGAACCTCCACCGGCGCCGCCAAGTTCCCAGGACATGGAAAAGAGAAATAGCGGTTAATCGCGGCTCCGCCGTAGGCGTGACAACGGTCGGCAGGCGAATTTCCGCGGCAAGCGGACTGACGCTTCAATATGTGTGCCGCTCACCACAGACGACGGCGCATGCGCTCGATCTGAGTAGGCGTACCTTCAAAGCTGTAGCCCTCGGGGGTCTTCTTCATCCGCATGCCCGGACCGGCAGCCCTCTTCAGGCTGTCTCCGTCTCCGACGTGCTTCTCGACAGCTCTTTTCAACTCGCGCTCAAACTGGCTTGCCGAAGTAATTTTGAGGCCATTGAACCGTATTTCCATTTCGATCGTTCCTGTCTCCCGAGTCTCAACCCCTCAGCGGATACCGCAAAATACCTCGTACCCGTAGAGTACGCGTAGATTCGTTGACAGGGAATTCAACTCTGTGTTTCAATATACGTATAAAATTTCGTTCTGTCAACCAAGTCGAGCCGAAAGGAGAATGCATGTTCGGACAAAGGCTCAGGCTGGCGCGGAAAAAAGCCGGGCTTTCGATGCAGGGCCTTGCCGACCGCGCCGCCCCGAAAGTCACCGCGCAGGCGATCGGCAAATACGAGGCCGGGAAGATGATGCCGTCCTCGGCTGTGCTGGTCGGGCTCGGCAAAGCACTCGGCGTTTCTCTGGACTTCCTGATGGCCGGCCAGATCGAAACCCTCAGCAACATTGAATTCCGCAAGCACTCCGGCACTTCGGCTCAGGACCGCGCTCTGGCAGAAGCGCTGGTAACCGAGAAGCTCGAAGACTATCTGACGGTCGAGGATATCTTGTCTCTCGATCGGCCGCCCGATTCGTTCGGTCGTCTGCGCTGCAATCGAATCGAGAATTTCGAGGCGATCGACCGCAAGGCCCGAGAACTGCGGCGGCGCTGGGAGTTGGGAATCGACCCGATCCCCAGCATGACCGGCTTGCTGGAAGACAAGGGGATCAAGGTGATCGAAGCGGATCTCCCGCAGCGCTTCGACGGCTTGGCCTGCGATGTAAGGCGCGGCGGCGGGCGGCCATGCACTGAAGCCGTGATGATTTCCAGCCGGACCACCATCGAGCGGAAGCGTTTCAACCTCGCGCACGAGCTGGCGCATCGAGTCATTCGAGAGACCGGCAACCCGGATATCAAGATCGAGAAGGCAATGGACCGTTTCGCGGGAGCCTTCCTTGCCCCTGCGGAGCATTTACGGGAAGAAGTCGGCGGGCGCCGGCGCCGGATGACCTATCACGAGTTGATGCGCTTGAAGCGATTCTACGGCGTTTCCGCAACCGCCATGCTCATACGGCTTGGTCAAATCGGCCTTCTGCCCCAAGCTACGGTCGATTACGCTTTCCGGAGTTATGCGCGCGCGTGGCGTAAGAACGAGCCGGAACCGATCGCCGACAATGAAGGTTTCGGCGCCTTCGAAAGACCACAGCGCTTCGAGAGGCTGGTCTGGCGGGCTCTTGGTGAAGAGTTGATCTCTCCGGTGCGTGCGGCCCAGTTGCTCAAGTTGCCTCTGAATGTCATCGAGCGTGAGATCAGGGGGGGCTCTTGAGCGGTGACTCGCATTGTCGTTACCGATGCGTCATGTCTGATCGACTTGCGAAAAGGACGACTTCTGTCTCTCCTGCTGAGCTTACCCTATCGATTTGTAGTTCCTCTCCCAGTCCGCGAGTTTGAATTGCTCGACTTCACGGGTCGGGAATGGCGGCTCCTCGATGACGGCGGAATGAAAACCTTCGATCCGGCGCCGGAGCGGGTAAGCGATGTCTTTGCACTGAAAAGGCAGCACCCCAGATTGTCGGCCAACGACTGTTTCTGTCTGGTTACGGCCCAATGCCATGAAGACAGCGTTCTTCTGACCGGTGACGCCCTTCTGCGCCGCACTGCCGTCCAAATGAAGCTTCGCGTGCATGGCGTCTTATGGATCGTCGATGAACTCAAAACGGCAAGCGCTTGCAGTGACAATTTTCTGATCACCGCACTTGAAGCGTGGCGTGAAGATCCATCGGTCTTTCTTCCGGAAACCCAAATCAATCGGAGACTGCGCCTCCTCCGATAGGAATGTATGTGTCCTTGCCGGAGACGACTGTAGTTCCTGCTTGGGTTTACGCCGGTCGGGACAGGTAAAAGATCATCGCGGTCCACCCGCGTCCGGCTTCGCAGCCGAGAGGGTCATGGCCGCGGCGACGGTCGCCAGGCAGCCCAGCGGGTTCAGCCAGAGAAAAGCCAGATCGGGAAAAACGATCTTGACCGCCCAAACGGCGGTCAAGCCGAGCGCCGTTCCCCAAAACGCTCCGGCGGCGGTGCACTTGCGGAAGACGAACGCCAGCACGAAGACCCCCAGCATGGGGCCGTAAAAGAGCGACCCGACGAAGTTGACGGCTTCGATCAACGAACCCAGACGCCCCCCGTAACCAGCGAATACGGTTGCGTAAACGCCCCAGCCGGCGGTCGCCAGCTTCAGCGCCCGGCGGCCCGCGGCGTCGTCGAGATGCGGGCGGACGTAGCGCCCGTAGTGGTCGACCACCGTCGCCGTCGCCAGGGAGTTCAATTCCGACGAGATCGTCGACATCGCCGCGGCGAAGACCCCGGCCATAATCAAGCCGATCAAGCCGGCAGGCAGACGCTGCAGGACAAACGTCAGAAAAATGTAGTTCGTATCGTTGTACGAACCGGGCTCGCGGCCTTCCTCGGCAAGCGCGGCCGCCTCGCCCCGAACGCCCTGGAAACGCCGCTCGGCCTCGAGGTAGCCTTGCCGCGCGGACGCCGCCGCCGGAGCTTGCAGCAAGCGCCCGGCGGCAGCGCGGCGGGCGTCGAACGCTTCCGCGTAGCGCGATTCGAGCCGGGCGAGCCTGTCGCCGGCTTGTTGCTCGACTCGCGTCCTCTCGCCGGCGTGGAACAGCATGGGGGGCGCCTCGAACAGGAAAAAAACGTAGATGACGACGCCCGTCAGCAAGATAAAGAACTGCAGCGGAACCTTGAGCACGGCGTTGAACAGCAGGCTCATGCGGCTGTGGTCGATCGATTTGGCCGTGAGATAGCGCTGGACCTGGGACTGGTCGGCGCCGAAATAGGCCAGGGCGAGAAAGGAGCCGCCGATCAGACCCGACCAGAGCGTGTAGCGGCTGTTCCAGTCGAACGAGCTTTCCACCGCGTTGAGCTTGCCCGCGGCCCCGGCCAGACGCAGCGCGCCGCCCAGCGCAACGTCATCGGGAAGACCCGCCGCGGCCGCGCAGAACGCGGCAACGATGCCGGCCAGCATGACGGTCATTTGCAGGGCGTCGGTCCACATGACCGCCTTGATGCCGCCGATCATGGTGTAGGCGCAGACCAGAGCGCCGGTCGCCGCGATCGTCAGCCACTCGGGCATTTCCAGAATGACGGACAGCACCACGGCGGGAGCATAGAGCGCCAGGCCCACCCCCAACCCTCGCTGCACCAGGAAAATCAGCCCCGCCAGCGTGCGCGTCCTTGCATCGAACCTGCGCTCCAGATATTCGTAGGCCGTGTAGACCCCCGAGCGGTGAAAAACCGGGGCGGCGACGGCCGCGATCAGGACCATGGCGATCGGCAAGCCGAAATAGAACTGTACGAAGCGCAACCCGTCGGCATAACCCTGACTCGTAGTCCCGATGAAGGTGATGGCGCTCGCCTGCGTGGCCATGATCGACAGCCCGATCACCCACCAACGCATCTGCCTGCCGGCAACGACGTAGCTTTCCAGCGATTGACGCCCGCGGGAACGCCACAGACCGTAGCCGACGATGCCGACAAACGACAAGGCGAGAACGGCCCAGTCCGCCGGACTCATTCCGCGGCCCCGAAGTAGCGGGAAAACCAATACAGTCCGGCGATCCACAGCCCCAGATGGATGAGCACGGCCGCGTACCACCAGCGGCGTCTGCGCGCATCCTCCGGCGGCGGTTCCGACTTGTTCTCGGGAAGAAACACGGGCAGTTGCCCATCAAGTTTAGCAGCGGCCCGCGTTCGACACGGACGGGATGGGAAGACAACCTGTTTCAGCAGGACTGCCGAGTGTGGTAATTTAATTGACGAGAGGCAGGTTGGAACTTATGGCAAGCACTGCTTTCGACACTCTTGCCGCCGCCAAGCGGCTTCGTGAGGCCGGCGCCGACCAGCGCTTGGCCGAAGCTCTGGCAACCACCGTTAACGATGCGATCCATGGGAGCCTCGACGCCCTGGCCACGAAAGCCGACCTTGAATCCGGCCTTGCCGCTCTGGAAGCTCGGCTCTACCGCCACCTCTGGACCATGTTTGGCGGTACCGTAGCCATCATTGGAACCTTCATCGCAATGGCCACCGCCATCGTGAAATTCCTGCCCTGACCGGCGCGATGTTCAAGCGAGCACGAGCGCCGCTCGAAATCCCTTCTTATGCCGGCGCCGATCCGGCGCTCCTTTTACGCCGCGCTCACGGCAGGATATTCAGCAACGCGACCATGACGCCGATAATGCCGGCGCCCTGGAGCCGCAATGCCCGGTAGATGTCGGCTCGCAACTCGGCAAGATCGGCTTTGGTCGCGACATTCCCCATGGCATTGCCGACAGCGTTCACCACCGCCTCGGCCAAGGGTTCATCGGCCCCGCGGCCTTCAATGCCTTGACGGCTCTGCGTGGACTATACCATGCAGCGAACTCGTCGTTGTCTTGCTCCGCGCCTACTCCGCCCGCGGGCGCTCAATCGCCGGCGAGCACGGCCTCCTCCAGAAAAGCCTGCTCCGACTGCACCGGCATTTTCGGCAGATAGCCCCGTGATTCCGGGTAGTCGTCGAACCAGTGCGCGTCCCGCCTCCGCTTGAAGATCATGACCTCGCCCTGGCGCCGGGGGTCGGCGGCGCGGTGATACTTGAGCAGGATGCGGTCGTCCGTCAGGCCGATGACCTCGATCTTGCCGGTCATGTGCGACATCGAGAAGCGCGCCCGCTTGGCCAGGCCGGAGCCCAGCGCCTGGGCCTCGGCAAAGATGCGGTACGCCCGCTCGAGCGGAACCGAGTACGACTCGTTGCCCTCGGTCGGCCGGCATTGAAAGATGTAGTACGGCGGCACGCCGAGATACGACAGTTCGTCGAAAAGCTCGCGGAGAACGTCCGCCGAGTCGTTGACGCCGGCGATCATCGGCGACTGATTCACGGTCACGACGCCGTGGAGCTGCAAGCATTCGAGACCTTCGCGGGCCTCGTCGGTAAGCTCCACCGGATGGTTGAAATGGCACATCACGTAGATGCGGCCCGCCTTGGGGTTCGAATACTTCTCGAACATCGCCAGGAGACTCGGGTCGCGCGTAATCCGAAACGGGTTGAAGGCCGGCATCTTGCTGCCGATGCGGATGATCCTGACGTGCGGAATCTCGCGCAGACCGGCAATGATCGGCTCGAGCTTCGAGGTCGACATGATCAGCGGATCTCCACCGGTCAGCAGAACGTTGGAGATTTCCGGGTGAGCGCGGATGTACTCCAATCCGGCCGACACGTCGCGGACAACCTCGTCGTTGTCGTCCATGAACAACCGCTTGCGGAAACAAAAGCGGCAGTACGCACCGCAGACGTCGTTGCACAGCAGCAGCGCCGTGTCGGAGTATTTGTGCTCCAACCCCGGAACCTTGGTGTAGAGCTCCTCATGCGAAGCGTCGAGCCGCCCCCATTCATTGAGCTCAGTGGAATCGGGCATGACGATCTTGCGTATGGGATCGTCGGGATCGTCCCAATCGATCAGGCCCTGGTAATAGTCGTTGGTGCGGAAGACGAACTTCTCGCTGACCCGGCGCCCAACTTCCCGCTCCTCCGGCGAAAGCTGGGGAATTTTATCGACGGATGTCATGTATCTCGGCTTGCGCAAAAAAAAACTCCTTTCCGGAAGGAAGCCCCCTTGACGGCAGCCGCCTGCAAATTCAATCGGACATGGGATATTGGAACATTTCCGGCGGCCCATGTCAAACCGCGGCCCGCGCCGGCGGATCAGTGGCTGAGGCCGGAGGGTCGATGGGAGCGCGGAGCCGTTCCCGGGACAAAGGGCAGGACGAGGGCGGGGTAGCCGTACATCAGCGTGGGGACGCTGCCGAAGCCGTCGGTGAAGAAGGCCACGCCGTGGGCGTAGCGGAAGCCGCAGCGGGCAATGAGGTAGCCTTGAAACTCCGGTGTCGGGGCGATGGCCTGCATCTGGTTGCCCTCCGACAGGGTGAACAACAACTGCCCGCCGGCGGCGATCGCTGTCGAGGTCTGCGCGCGTGGCGCCGCTCCGCCCCCGGCGCCCGATCCGTAGTAGTCGATCGTGCACGCCCCCGCTTGCCGCTCGGTGCCGAAGGCGTCTTGCGAGGTATTGGAGATGACGATCCCCGTACCGAAACCCACCCGGTTGGTGGCGAACGGGAACAGCAGCGTCGTCGCGCAGCGGGCGATGCGCAGCGCCTCGCCCTCTTCCCCGTCCACGGCAACCGCCCCGCTTGCTGCAAAGCGCGGCACGGGCGCCTCGGCGTCCGCCCCGGCAACGCCGCTCACCGGCGCAAAACCCGCCCGCAGCCGCCCCACGCCCGTCGCCGCCGGCTCGTCTCCCGCCCCGCGCCGCACCGCAAAGGTCAGCGGCACGACGCAACTTTCGACCGCGGCGCCGTCCTGACGCGTAACCTCGTACACCACTCGGCCCCTGCCGGCGGACAAGGCGACCTCCTCCTCGTCCTCGCCTGCGGACAAGACGCCGCCGGCTCCAAAGGCGTCCGCCCCCTCCACCATGCGCAGCGACAGCCCCGCCGAGGCGCACTCCTCCACCGCCCGCGGCGCGCTCACCGCCGCGCCCGCCGGCATATCCTCGAACTCCAGCAAAAAGCGGACGCCTTGCGTCGCTTCCCCGCCCGCCCCGAAGGCGCCGGCGAATCCCTCCCGCAATTCCACTTCCAGCGTCTCGCTCTCTCCCTCCGCCGCGCACTGCAACAGCGCGGCGGGCGCATCCTCCGCGTCCGCCCGCAGCCCGGCGTCCGGATAGGCCACGACCACCGTGTTCCCGGTCAGCAGCAGGTAATCCCCAAACCTCACCCGCGCCTCGATCTCCCTGCCGCCATGAGCCGCCGCATTCACGCGGACGCCCGTAATCCTCATCTCCACCCGCGCGTCCCGCGCCGTCGCCGGGTTCTCGAACGTGAACTCCAGCCGCCCCTCGTCGTCGATCCTGCCCCCGGCGCGCAGCGCTTCCACGCCGTCGTGCAACACCGTCAGCGCCGCTTCGCTAACCGACCGCTCCGCGCTGCCGTCGTGCCGGTTGGCCAACGCCGCGTCTTCCTCCAGCTCGACCACGGCCGTGAAGTCTTCTTCCGCAGCCCTTGCCGGCCCGCCCACGCAGCGCAGCGCGATCTCGCCCGCCAACTCGGCCAGCCCCGCGGCGCGCACGCGCACCGCCTCGGCCTCGACCCAACACCACTGCGCCCGCGCCGCCCCGCCGCCCAACGCCACCCAGACCATCAACAGCGGCAACGCGGCGCACGCCTGTCTGCTCGAATCCCTCATCCCGATTGCTTCCCGCCTCGCCCAACAAGGTAAGAACAAAAAAGCGGGGAGGACCGCAACGGCCCTCCCCGCCAGGGTCGGTTATCGCATGGCGTTCGCAAAAACGCCGAAAACCGAGTCTAGTTGTTCAGTTCCTCGAACCCGTCGGCAGCAACTGACCGATCGCCGGTCTTGACCGGAACCACCAACGCGAGATAGCTCTGCGCCAAGGTCGGCGCCCCGATCCCGAACCCGTCGGTCAGGAAGGCTAGGCCGTGCCCGAATTGGAAGTCGCAACGCACCATCAGGTAACCCTGAAAGCCCAACGCCGGAGCGATCGACCCATCCACGCTGCCCGAAGACACCAGGAAGACCAACTGCTCTCCAGAGCCTATGGATCCAGAGGTCTGCTCGGCCGGGTCCGCACCATCGCCCTCGGTCGAGCCGTAGTAGTAAACGGTGCACGCGCCATTCTGCTTCGTCGTGCCGAACGCATCGTCCGACGTGTTGGAGATGACCACACCCGTGTCGAAGCCCGACTGGTTGGTCACGAACGGGAACAGCAGCGTCGTCGAGCAAAGCTCCGTCTCGATCACCACAGCGGCGGTCAAGGCGTTATTGGAAACAAACCGCGGCCTGTCAACATCTGCGTCATCGGTCTGGATCACGTTGCTCACCGGCCCTACACCCGCGCTCACCGTCCCGCTGCCGACCGCCACGCCCGTGTCTTCATCCTCGTCGTACGACCACTGGAAGATCACGGGAATGTCGCACCTTGCATCGTCGGCGTTAGTGGCATCGCCCGGCTCGGCGACATCGTAAGCAGCCGATCCCGAGCCGCCTGACAAGGAAACCTGGTCAACTAGCCTGCGCGCCTGCGACGCACCGTGAGCCGGGTCGTTACTGACAGGCTTGCCACCCTTCAACGTGAGCTCCATCCCATCAACGCAATCGCCACCCTGCACGCTGATCGGCAGGTAAACGTCGACTCCATCGGGGATATCGTCGAATTCCAGCAAGACTTCAGCGCTTGTTAAAGAGCCGGCAAAGCCCTCTGTCACTCGGACCTTGGCAGTAGAATCCGCTAAGTCGGCCAAAGTCTTGGTGAGATTCGGGGGAGCCGCGCACTGCAACCCCGCCACGGGACCGACCTGTACTTTGGCAGTCAAAGCCTCGAGCGGGTCCGCAACGTCTACGTTGTCGTCGCCAAGCAAAATAAATTCCTTGACGTCGACATCCGCTGTGATCTCGTTCCCGCCCGCCGCCGAGGCATTGACCTTCACGCCGGTAATCGCAATTACAAGCTCCTCATCCTCGGCAACAGCCATCGGCAGTGTGATCTGAAACTCCAACTCCTCGCCGTCAACTTTGGCATCGCTCACGGTTATAGCCCCCTGGTCGGCGCCCTCCACGCTCACCGTCACCGTGGGGAGGTCATCCACGCTAACCGTCTCATCGTCGGCGTCCAGCAGGTTGGTGATTTCCACACCGTTTGACATTTCAATGGAAATCGTAACCATGTCATTTTGATCGAGTGTGTCGCTGTCTGGGCATTCTATGGTAATTTCGCCTACCTCTTCGTAGATGCCCTCGGCGCGAACGTCTTCCGACTCGCCGTCGACAGCGCAGAACTGCGCCAGCGCAGTGCCGCTGCCCAGCGCCATCAAGACCAGCAACGCCGGCAGCGCAACAAAAAACTTTTTCATCCCCTTCATTTCAGTCTTCTCCTTCTTCCTTTCTCGAAGTTCCTTTCTCAAAACTAACCACAAGATACCGCGCACGTCCCTACAACGGACATCCGCGATTACCGCCATCATAAAACAACCCCGGCAGACGATACAACCTCCAAAAAGAATTTTTCGTGAATTTTTTTACAATTTCCTGCCCCGCCGGGGAAATTCGAGCCGATTTTCAGCCCCGCGCCGGCCCCGACTGCCGCCTGCGGCGCCCAAACCGGCGCAATCGGGCCGGTTCCGTCCGCCGCCGCGCATCGTTCGGCGCCCTGCTTCGAACGCATTCTACGATCCCCCTGGGGAGAGCCCGCGCGAGGCGGACTTCCTTTCGCCCGCGATTCCATACGCATCGGCGCCCAACGATGCAAGCCGGCGGGCGGGCGGCTCAGTCGCCGCGCTCGGCGGACTCGACCAGCGGCGGGCGGCTGAAGAAGACTGCCGAGATGACCCCCTCGAGACGGGACAGACGGGCATCCAGCCCGCTCACTTCGCGGCGCAGGCCGGAGACCTCCGCCGTCAACTTGTCCGTACGGGAGATCGTCTCCGCCTCCTGCCTGTCCATGCGCGCGATCGTCTCCGCCTCCTGCTTGTCCATGCGCGCGATCATCTCCGCCCGCAGTTGCTCGATTTCCCGCCGCAGTTGACGCTGGTCCGCCCGTATCTGACGCTGACCGGTGAAAATCAGACCGGCCAACGCAATGCCGACTCCCAGAATGCTGATCATCTCGGGCGTCATGCCCCCATTGTACACGCTTTTTCAATGCGCAGAAGCGGCCCCGCGGCAGCCGGCGGCTTGGGGAACCTCCGATAGCCAGGCAGCCCGCCCGGCATTTGCCCGCTCGATCGGACTCTCCCTACGGAACCGGACGGCGCCCAAACCGGCGCAATCGGGCCGTTTCCGCCCGCCGCCGCGCATCGCGGCGCCCTGCTTCGAACGCATTCCACGATCCCCCTGCGAAGATCCCGAGCGAGGCGGACTTCCTTTCGCCCGCGATTCCATACGCATCGGCGCCCAACGATGCAAGCCGGCGGGCGGGCGGCTCAGTCGCCGCGCTCGGCGGACTCGACCAGCGGCGGGCGGCTGAAGAAGACTGCCGAGATGACCCCCTCGAGACGGGACAAACGGGCATCCAGCCCGCTCACTTCGCGGCGCAGGCCGGAGACCTCCGCCGTCAACTTGTCCGTACGGGAGATCGTCTCCGCCTCCTGCTTGTCCATGCGAGCGATCGTCTCCGCCTCCTGCTTGTCCATGCGCGCGATCATCTCCGCCTCCTGCTTGTCCATGCGCGCGATCATCTCCGCCCGCAGTTGCTCGATTTCCCGCCGCAGTTGACGCTGGTCCGCCCGTATCTGACGCTGACCGGTGAAAATCAGACCGGCCAACGCAATGCCGACTCCCAGAATGCTGATCATCTCGGGCGTCATGCCCCCATTGTACACGCTTTTTCAATGCGCAGAAGCGGCCCCGCGGCAGCCGGCGGCTTGGGGAACCTCCGATAGCCAGGCAGCCCGCCCGGCATTTGCCCGCTCGATCGGACCCTCCCTACGGAACCGGACGCGCCGCCGCCGCCGTCTGCGGAAAGACGACGCGCTGGAATTCGGGCATGTCGAGCATCGGCTCGAACGCTTTTTCGGCGGCGATCTTTCCGCGCCGGACGTAGCCCTCTTCCAACGCCTTGCGAATGTAGAGCAGCGCCTTGTCGTAGAGCTCGACCTGAGCGTGGGCCTTGGCCATGAAGAAATAGTACTTCCCGCGGTCGCCGACCGAGCGCTCCTGCAGCAGCGTGCCGTTCGAGCCGCGGTGCTCGAAAACGAGGGGATCCAGGCGCAGCGCCGTCAGGTAAGCCTTCGAGGCGTCCTTGAACTTGCCGCGCGCGAACAGCGAAGTGCCCAGGTTGCTGTGGATCGAAGCGGAGTACGGCGAGATCTTCAGCGCCCGCCTGTAAGTTCGGACGGCCTTCTTGTGGCGCCCCTGGGCATGATAAACCGTTCCCAGGTTGTTGACCGCCTGGCTGTACCTCTTGTCGAGCTTGGCGGCCCGCTCGTAATGGCGGCCGGCGCAGCCGAAGTTCGTTTGCTGGTGGCAGGCGATGCCCAGCTTGTTGTGAATGCGCGCTGACCCGGGTTGGTTTTGCAGCGCTTTGCCGTACGTTTCCTCGGCCTCGCGGTACATCTTGCGCGCCATGTAGATATCGGCGCGTTTTTCCAAAGACAACGCCGAGGCGGGAAGCGCGAAACGGTCCGGCTCCGCGGTGCGGTCGATCAACTGCGCCGAGGCGGCCGCGGCGCAGGCCAACGCCGCGGGCAGGATCGCCAATATCCTGCGGAAGCTTGCCATCGCTCCCTTCCTCCTTGCCTCGAGCAGAACTCTCGCCTCTTATTGAAGCATACGCCCTTATCGAAGCATACGATGGAGAAGCGCCCTAAACGTTCACGGCCGGCCGGCCGAACACGGCGTCGCGGAGCACGTCCAATGCCCCCTCGATCCGCGCCAGGCCTTGCTCGACCGCGGTCAAGCGCCGCTCCATCCCGTCCATGCGCTGTTCGATCACGGTCAAGCGCTGCTCCATGCCGTCCATGCGCCGCTCCATGCCGTCCATGCGCTGTTCCATGCCGTCCAGGCGCCGCTCCATCCCGTCCATGCGCTGTTCGATCGCAGCCATCTGCTGCCGCACGCCGCCCAAGCCCTGCTCGACGGCGCCCAAGCGCTGCTCGACGGCGTCCAGGCGCCGCTCCATGCGGCGCCTGGACGACAGCATGATGCCGGCAAGCGCAACGCCGACGCTCAAGATTCCAATCAATTCCGGACTCATCGCCTATTCATCATACACCCGCCCCGCCCGAAGCGGCGGGCCCGCATTCCGCGAACGGAATCAGCGCCAGGCCCGCGGCCGATGTCCCGGCGGGTCGGAAGCGCCGGCGGCAACGGCGCTCAGCGCGCGGACCCGCTCGCGGGCGGGCGGCTCGGGCGGCCCGTCCGCCGGCCTCACCGAGACCAGCTTCGACACTCCGGGCTCGCTCATGGTCACGCCGTAGAGGCTTTCCGCAATCTCGATCGTCGTCTTGGAGTGGGTGATGACGATAAACTGCGTGCGATCGCTCATTTCCCGCAACAGCCGGCGGAAGCGGATGTTGTTGGCCTCGTCCAGCGCCGCATCGACCTCGTCCAGCACGCAGAACGGGCTGGGCTTGTACTGGAAAGTGGCCATCAGCAGAGCCAGCGCGGTGAGCGATTTCTCGCCGCCGGAGAGCAGCGCGATGTTCTGCAGGCGCTTGCCGGGAGGCTGCGCAACGATATCGATGCCCGATTCGTCGGGGTTCTCGGCGTCGGTCAAGCGCATCTCGCCGATTCCTCCTCCGAACAGCGCGGCGAACATTTTGCCGAAGTTGCGGTTGACCTCCCGAAAAGCCTCCTCGAGCTTTTCCCGGGAGGCCGCGTCGATCTCGCGGATCGTCTGCCGCGTATCGTCGACGGCCTGCAGCAAGTCGCCGTGCTGCGCCTCGAGGAAGGCGCGGCGCTGCTCGACCTCTTCGTATTCCTCGCGCGCGAGCACGTTGACGGCCCCCAGACGCTCGATCTTCTCCTTGAACCCGCGGTATTTTTGCTCGGCCTCGCGCAAGTCGTCGGCGGTCGGCTCCGCGGGCGCCAGAGGGGCGATCTCGTCGACGGCTTTGCCCAGCTCGACCCGGCAGGCTTCGCCGATGTGCTTCAGCTCCGACTGCGCCTGAACCAGAGCCAACTGCCTGTCGGAAAGCTCCCGCCGCAGCAGCTCGACCGCTTCGCGCCGCTGCTTGAGCTCGCCGGCAAGCGCCGCGCTGCGCTCGCGCGAGGATTTGAGGTTTTTGGCCGTCTCATCGACCGTCCGCTGCAATGCCGCGCGCTGCGCCGCGCCGGCTGCGATGCGCGCGTCGAGCTGTTCGTTGTCGGCCAGCAGGCGCGCGCGTTCCTCGTCCCAGCGCTCGATCTGACCCGCGAACCGCTCTTGCAGCCGCTGCTGCTCGCGGCAAGCCCGGCGCGACCGTTCCAGCGCCGCCGCGGCCGCGCGCCGCCGTTCTTCCAACGCGGCCGCTTCGGCGCGCAAGGCGGTCTGCCGCTCGCCGAGCTCCGCCAGCCGTTCGCGGCGCCGCCGCGCGCGGTCGGCCGACTCGGCCAGCCGCGCCTCCAGCTCCAGGCGCTCCCGATCGCATTGCGCGGCGGCCGCGGCCTGCTCTTCGTAACGGGCGCCGGCCTGCGCCGATTCCTCCCGCAGCCGCTCGATTCCGCGAGCAGCCTCCTCGGCAGCCTCCTCCAGCCGCCGGATTCTGTCCTCTGCCCGGCGCAACTCGTGCGCGGCCTCCAAAGCGTCTTTTTCAAGCCCCTGCAGCTCGGCCCGAACCTCCTCCAGCCGCTCCGTTCGGGCTACGGCTTCCCGCTCCGCCTCGGCTGCCGCCCGCGACGCGGCGGCGAACCGTCTCTCCGCCTCTGCGATCCGGGGAGTCAACTCGCGCAACTCGCGTTTCAAGGCAAGCGGACCGGCGGACGCCCCCCTGCCTCCGCTCAAGGCGCGGCCGCAATAGCACGAGCCGTCGGGCATGAGGAAGTAGAAATCGGGATGCCGCGCCGCCAGGCGCTGCGCAACCTCCGCGTCCTCGACGAGCAGGCAGCGGCGCAGCTTCGGCAGAAGCGCCGCAGCGGAGGACGCGGCAAGTCCGTTCGTCAGCCGAACACGATCGATCAGCCGGCCCGAAACCCCCTCTTCCGACTCCGGGGCCGGCGTTTCCGCGGAGAGAGGCTGCTGCGGGCGGACCAGAAACGTCGCCCGCCCGGCCAGATCGCCGCGCACCAGCCGGAGCCCCGCCCGGGCTTCGCTCCAGTCGCTGACGACGATATATTCCAATTCTTCGCGCAAGAACTCTTCGACTGCGCGTTCATGGTCGGCGTCGACCTCGATGGAATCCGCCAGAATGCCGAGCGGCTCGAAACCCTCGACCGGATTGCGGCCGACCGCGTCGAAAACGCTCTTGACCGATTCGGCGGTGTAAGCCCGGCGCGACAGGATCGCGTCAAGCGACTCCCGCCGGGCCGTCAGCCGCGCAACGTCTCCGCGCAGCCGGTCTGCGTCCGCGGCGAAGCTTCGGCCTTGCCGCTGGAGCGATGCGATCGCTTGGCCAAGCTCGCCGCGCTCGCGGACCGCCTCTGCGATGCGGCTTTGCCGCGTCTCGACCTGCTCGGCAAGCTGCTTGCGGCGTTCCCCGCACTGCCGCAACTCCGCGGCGGCGGCCTCCTTGCGCCGCCGCTCCTGCTCGGCCAGCCTTTCGTTGCCGGCCACGAACTCCTCGATCTTGGCCAGCCGGCTGCGGGCTTCGGCGATTGCCTGCAGCAGCGCCGCCATCCGGGCGCGGCCCGCTTCCTCCCGCGCCTGCAGTTCCTGCAGAGCTTGCCGCTCGTCCGCGATTGCGGAATCCTTGGCGCGCAAGCTTTCGCCCACCGCGGAAAATGCAGCCGCCGCATCCGCAGCCGCCTTTTCGCCCCCGCGGATCTCCTCGCGCAGGGTTTCCAGTCGTTGGGCGATGTCGGCGGCGTCGCTTTCCGCTTGCTGCTTGCGGGCGGCGTTCTCCGCAACCGCGCGGGTCTGCTGCTCGAGGCGGGCCTTCAACCGCTCCACGTCGACGGTCAGGCGGGCAAGCTCCTCGCGCGAAGACTCGACCTGCTCTTCCCACTGCTGCTCGGCGCCGCGCCTCTCGGCCAACTCGCGCTCCGCCGATTCGGCTTGCGCATAGCGCTCTTCGAAGGCGTCTTCCGCCGCTTCCGCCTCGGCCGCAAGACGCTTGCGTTGGGTCTCCATGCGGCGGAAACGGCAGGCCGAGAGCCGCTCCAGCGCCTCGTCGAGCAAAGCGCGGCACTCCGCGAAGCGCTCCGCCTTCGCCGCCTGGCGCTTGAGGGAATTGGCCTGCCGAACGACTTCCTGCAGGATGTCGTTGACGCGGTGCAGGTTCCGCCCGGCGCTTTCGAGCTTCAGTTCCGCCAGTCTCTTTCTCGCCTTGAACTTCGTGACCCCGGCGGCCTCTTCCATGAACGCGCGCCGGTCAACCGGCCGCGCGCTCAAAATCTGTCCGATGCGCCCCTGCTCGATGATCGCGTAGTGATGCGGACCGAGTCCCGTGCCCATGAAAAGATCGTGGACGTCGCGCAGCCGCACGGTCTTGCCGTTCAGCAGGTAACGGCTTTCCCCGCTGCGGAACAGCTTGCGGGTAACCGTAATCTCGCCCGGACGACCGCCCTGCGCACGCTGCGCCCCATTGCCGTTGCGCCGGCCGCGGGCCGACTCTTCGAGGCGGGCGTCGGGACCGAGCAGCGTCAGCGTCACCGCGGCCAGCCCGGCCGGCTTGCGCTCCCGCGATCCGCTGAAAATCACGTCGTCCATGCGCCGGCTGCGCAGAGATTTCGCCGACTGCTCGCCGAGCACCCAACTGACCGCATCGCCGATGTTCGACTTGCCGCAACCGTTCGGCCCCACCACCGCCGCAATGCCGCTGCCGGTGAAGCGCAACTCCTCGCGGCCGCAGAAAGACTTGAAGCCGAGCAACTCGACCTTCTTCAGCTTCAGCAACGCGCCGCTACCCCCGGACGAGCCCGACGCTGCGCGGGTCGCCCGAAGATGGGGCGCGGCATGGGCTGAGAAGGACTTTCCATCGGGTATTGCACCGCGATAATCCGGCACCCCATCCACAGGCGTAGAGTCAATTCCAGGGTAACCGGAACAAGTGGAACTTTGCAACAAGATTTTGTAGATTTTTTTCAGACGGGCGCCAAATGTAGTTGCCCATCTCCAAACACGCGGTTTTTTTTCCATCGGCTACCATAAAATCATCCGGGCAGAGGCATCATGCGCAATCTTTTTCTCGCTCTTGCCGCCGTTGTGGGGTTCGCGGCCTGCGGGGGCCCCGTCGAGGCTCCCCAGGCGCCCGCCGCAGAAGGCGCGTTCCTGGCGAACGTCCGCCAATTGACCTTCGGCGGACAGAACGCCGAGGCTTACTGGTCGCCGGACGGCGGCAAGCTGGTTTTCCAGTCCACCCGCGACGGCGCCGAATGCGACCAGATCTACGTGATGAACGCGGACGGCTCCGCCGTGCGCCGCGTCTCGACCGGCAAGGGCGCGACGACCTGCGGCTACTTCCTGAGCGACAACAAGAGCATCGTCTACGCCTCGACGCACTTGGCCGGCGACGCCTGCCCGCCCCGCCCGGACCGCAGCAAAGGCTACGTCTGGCCCGTCCACGCCGGCTACGACATCTTTTTGACGGACGAGCGGGGCGCCGCCCCCAAACGCCTGACCGACGCGGCGGGCTACGACGCCGAAGCCACCGTCAACTGGCGGACCGGCAAAATCGTGTATACCTCGAAGTCCTCGGGCGACCTCGAATTGTGGTCGATGAACCCCGACGGCTCGGAGAAAAAGCAACTGACCGCATCGTTCGGCTACGACGGCGGCGCCTTCTACTCGCCCGACGGGGCGAAGCTGGTCTGGCGGGCCAACCACCCGGCGGAAGGGGAAGCCGCCGCCCGCTACGCCGCGCTGCTGGCCGACAATCTGACCGCGCCGATGAAAATGGAGCTTTTCATCGGCGATGCCGGCGGCGGCGGGAAGCAAATTACCGATTTCGGCTGCGCCAGCTTCGCCCCGCAGTTCACGCCCGACGGCAAGAACATTATCTTCTCGTCGAACAAAAACAACTGCGGCAGCCGCGAATTCGATCTGTTCCTGGTCGATCTCGACGGCGCCAATCTGCGCCAGGTGACCGATTTCGGAGGCTTCACCTCGTTCGCCGAGTTCGCTCCCGACGGCAAGCGGCTGGTCTTCAGCTCCGACCGCAACGCCAAGTCCCGCTACGAGTTCAACATTTTCGTCGCCGACTGGATGCAGTGAGACCCCGCGCCGGCC
The DNA here is from genome assembly GCA_965214655.1 of Bryobacterales bacterium. Lineage (GTDB taxonomy): Bacteria > Acidobacteriota > Terriglobia > Bryobacterales > UBA6623 > CATQHP01. The sequence continues at coordinate 1,134,356 of OZ243965.1, forward strand.
CGGCCGCCTTGCGCGTTTCAGTAGCGGCAGGCCGCGGGTTCCGACTTCACGTAATAGCTCTTGTAGTTCGCCGCCTCCGGGTCCATGCAGCCCGCCAGGTTCAACAGCTCGACTTTGCGGAACTCCACCGGGTGGCTCTCGCTCTGCAGCGAGATGTATCCGCCGTCGAGCAGCTCGCCGGCCGCCCGCACGGTCCCCGGGTCATGCCCTCTTATATTGCCGCCGCCGGTCTGGGGCAACTCGTACTCGAGAACCGTCTCGCCTTCCAGCATGTGGCGGATGACCGCGCCGCTCAACGCCATCACCTCGGCCCGCACCCATTGCTCGCCGTGATAGGTTTTCGATTGCGACTGGGTGCAATGCCGGGTCTCCAGCCGGCCGGCGAACACGACGTGCGTGCCCGGCGTACACAAATTCGCCGTCGTGCGCTCGCCTTCCCCCGTTCCGCCCAGAAGCTGCACTTCGATCGAAATCGGAAAGTTCTGGTCTTTGCCCATGCTTGCGGGCGGCGGCGAATGCAGCATGACGCCGCTGTTGCGCACCGCCCAGCGCGGGCCGTCCTGCGCCTGCTCGCCGATGAAGCGGTACTCGACCGCGAGGATGTAATAGGAGAAGGGCTTTTCGTAGAAAATATGTCCGAAGCGCTCGTTGAAAGGTCCGTCGTAAGCCTCGTAGCCGACCTGCATGACGCCGTTGCGGACGCGGAAGGTATTGCCGAAGTTTTCCCCCGCCGGGTAGCCCCGGACCTTGGGAATCCAGCCGTCGAGATTCCTGCCGTTGAAGAGTTGGAGCCACTCTTCCCGGTCCGGCGCCTGCTGGGCCGCAGCCGGCGCGACCGACAGCACAAGGAAAACGAGCACACGAAAAACGAGAAGGAACCGCCGCAACAGCATCGCCATGGCTATATCTCTACGGCGAGTATAACGGTTCGGGCGGCCGCGCTTGCGTTCCGCGTCAGTGAACGATCAGGCGCCGGCCGCCGTACAGCTTGCCGCTCTTTTTGCTGGTCAGGCGAACTTCCACTTCATGCGCGGTGAGCTGCTCGTCCACGCTGATCGGGTAGTAGCCGACAACGTACTCGGTCTGCGCCAGCGTGGCCAGCGACGTCAGAATTTGGCGGATCACCATGTTGTTGATGACGCTCAGATCGTAGCTGCGCCCGCCGGTTTTGTGGCCGATGTCGGCGAAGTATCTCTGGCGGTTTTCCTGCTCGCGCGCCCGCGATTGCCTGTCCCGACCCGCGGTCGGATTGTTTCTCGACCGTTCCTGCACCTGCCACGGGCCGCGCGTATTCAGCCCCATGCCCTGCCTGTGCCCGCTGCCGCCGCTCACCGACCGCTTGACAATTTCCTTGTGGCCCAAAACCACGGGATAAAGCGGAATGCCGAAAGCGTTCGCCGATTGCACGACCAGCTCCGGACTGAGGTTCGTGGTGCTGAACCCGTCGGAGAAGACAACCATCATGCGCGATACGCTGCCGCCGCGGTTGGCCGCGTCGCGCATCGTTTGCATGATCGCCTCGTAAACGCGGCTGCAGCCCGCCTCGGCAGCGTACGCGGCCTCAAGCGCGCGTTGCAGCTTGGCGGGGTCGCGCGTCGGTCCGCTGAAGCGTTTCAAGTTGCAGGCGAATCCATAGAGCGAAACCGAGACGTCTTCGCGCAGTCCGTCGAGCATGGCGCTGCGGATCGTGCGGATGTCGAGCAATCCGGGCTTCATCACGCTGTGGCTGACGTCGACCAGCAAGATGATCTCGGTGGGCACCGTGCGGCCTTTGTCGGGGTCTTCGCCGGCGCCGGCGGGGCCTTCGACAAAAGCGATGTTTTGCGGCACGCCGTCTTCGCGCAATTCGAAATCTTCGGCGCCGAGCCCGTCGACGGATTTATTATTGCGGTACACGTGCAAGGGCACGACCACGAGGTTCGATTCGACGGAGATGATCAAGCCGGGGTCTTCTTCCGCCGGGCCGGGCGCCTGTTCGCCGGCCGGCGTCTGCCCGACAGCAGCAGCCGCCGCCAGCAACAGTCCCGCCGCGATTCGCGCATACATGGCGCTCCTAAGTATCTCACCGGCGCTCCGCCGCGTCAATCTTGCGGGTACAATATTTCCGATTCGCCATATTTCCGATTCGCCATGAAACGCCCCCTGAAACATTTGTGGCTTGCAGCGCTCGCCGCGTCGGCCGGCGCCTTCTTCTGGGTTGGGCAAGGAACCGCTCAGCGAGGGAACGGCGGCGACTATCTCTCGCCCGGCCTGCGCGCAGCCGTCGACGCCCTGAAGCAGGACGCCCGCGCGAAGCCCACTTCCGCGGCCAACGTCGAATCGCGCCTCGACACGCTCTGGCGGTGGATCAACGCCTACTCGCTGACGGGCGGCCCGGTCCCGGTCAACGCCACGCTCGCGGTGGCCTCCGCCGCGCGCGCCTTGGGCGACTGGAAGCGCGGCGGGGCGCCGCCGCCGACGGCCCGCGCCATGCGTTCTCTCGACGATTTCATCTACGAGTTCAGCGTCAAGGACGAGCAGCCCCGCGCCTTGGGCAAGGCCGTTCTCAAAACCGACGGAACCGTCAGGGTCGGTTCCCGGCAGACCATTGAGCAGATCTATACGGTCGGCGAGAAGCCCCTTGAGCCCGGGGCGAGAATCCTCGTCGCGCGCCAGCTCCAGGCCGACGGCGGGCGCCTGCAGTTCGACGATCCCGCGGGGGACAACTACCTCTCCGCGGCAACATCCAACCCCGGCGTCAAGCTGGGCAAGACCACCGTGCCGCTCGAGGGCATGCACGGCGGGTTCCGCGCCCCGGCGCCCATGCCCGCCTTCCTCGTCGAGCAGGGGACGCTCCAGCCCGGCGACACCGTGACCATCGTTTACGGCGACCGCTCGGGGGGCGGCGAAGGCTGGCGGCAACAGACGTTCGCCACCGACCAGGCCATGCTGCCGATCTACATCGACCACGACGGCGGGGGCCGCTTTCTGACGCCCGAGTGGCCGTCCTACGGCATCGTCGGCGGCGAGGCCGAAGGCGTCAGCGCGGTCGTTCCCTCGATCGTCGAGCCCGGCGAACCCTTCGACCTCTCCATCCGCTGGGAAGATTTCGTCTACAACCGCGCCTCCGGCCGCATGCCCGCCGCCGAAGTGACGCTCAACGGCGAACGCTTGCGCAGCCTCGACGCCGGCGGCCCGGCTATCCGGGCCATCGAAAACATCGCGCTCGAGCGAGAAGGCGTTTACCGCTTCAAGGTCGCCTCCGCCGCGGGCAAGATCGAGGCGCTCAGCAACCCCGTCTGGGTGCGCAAAAATCCGGCCTACCGCCTCTATTGGGGCGAAACGCACACCCACACCGGCATGGCCGAGGGGCAAGGCTCCCTCGACCGTTCCTACGCTTTCGCCCGCGATGACGCCCGACTCGATTTCTCGGGCCTCTCCGAGCACGACATCTGGCTCACCGACGCCGAGTGGGAAGCCATGCGCCGCGCCGTCGTGCGTTACTCCGAGCCCGGCAAGTTCATCGCCTTTCTCGGCTACGAGTGGACCGTCCGCCGCCAGTGGGGCGGCCACCACAACGTCTTTTTCCGCACGCCCCAGCGCCGCGAGCGGGTCGGCGCGCAGATCGCCCCGTCGCTGAGCAAGCTCTACCAGGGCTTGCGCGAGCGCTACGACGCCAACGACGTGGTCATCATCCCGCATGCCCATCAGGCCGGCGACTGGCGCCAAAACGACCCGGATATGGAGAGCATGATCGAAATCATGTCGATGCACGGGACCTTCGAATGGTTCGGCAACTACTATCTCCGCCGGGGCTACCGCGTCGGCTTTCTGGCGGCGTCCGACGACCACCGCGCGCGCCCCGGATACAGCTCCACGTCGAGCCGCCAGCCCGCTTCATCGTTGAGCCAGTTCGGCGGATTGGCGGGAGTCCTGGCGCGCGAGAAAACCGCCGACGCCATTTTCGAGGGCTTGAAGCAACGCCGCGGCTACGCGGTCGCCGGCGCGCAGCGCATCATCCTCGATCTCGATCTGAACGGAGTGGGCATGGGCGGGCGCGCGCCGTTCAGCCGCGACCGCCGCCTGCAGGCGCGCGCGGTCGGCACGGCGCCCATCACCGCTCTGCACGTCGTCAAGAACGGACGGACGGTGTATACGAAACGCGCCGCGCCGACCGATCTCGGCGGCAAAACCCGGCTGCTGATCGGTTTCGAGTCCGCTTCCGAGCCGTACTTCCGCGACAACCCCCGCGGCTACCGCACGTGGAGCGGAACTCTGACCGTCAGCGGCGCCAAGCTCGCGGGCATGCGCCACATGTTCGATAACCGCCACAAGGAATGGGCCAAAACCGATCCGAACGACGCCGCAAAAGTCGCCTTCTCGACCGGAACCCGCGGGCGGGCGGACAACCTCCTGCTCGAGATCGAAGGCGCGACCCCATCGACCGCGATCACGATCGACCTCGAGCCGGCGCAAGAGTGGGGCAAGTCGCCCGTGCCCGTAAGACCGACGCGGAAACTTCCGGCGCAAACTCTGGAATTCACGCTGAACCGCTTGAACGGCGGTTACGCCGCCGTCGACGCCTCGATCGGCAAGGATCGAGACACGGTCAGCTTCCAACTGATCGGCGGCGAGCAGCCGCTGGAATACGCGATCGAATACGTCGACCGGGGCGAGGCGCAGCAGGGCGACTACTACTACGTGCGCGTCGATCAACTCGACGGCGCCCGCGCCTGGTCGTCGCCCGTTTGGCTGGGGGGCGAAAACCGGCGCTGATGTTAGTGGATAGTGGGTAGTGGATAGCAAGACCGCTTGCGCCGCGGCGCCGCCAACGCCGCACGGCCCCCGAACAGCGCTCTCCGTCAATCCATCCGCCAACCCATCTCTTCAGTTTCCCGCGCGGAACACGCCGTCGTCCTGGTGCGCAGCCGCCACGACCGACTCCACGAAAAACGAAAGCTCCCTCTGCCCCTTCACCGTGCGCACGATGGCCAGCGGCAACTGCCGCCCGGCAATCTCCCGCCACTGCCCCAGCAGCGTCTCCACCTGCCCATCCCGGCCCCGGTAGCGCACCCGCACCGGCAGCCCCGTCGCCGAGTCGAAATAAAACAGCTTGACGCGATCCTCGGCCCCCAGCCGCCCGCGCCAGCGCAACTCGTAAATATCACGCCAAGGCCCCGCGTATCCCGGCCCCGCCCCGTCGTCCGCGGGAAAACGCCTGCCAATCAGCCGCCACGCGTCGCCGCGATTCACCGCAGCGAAAAACGTCTCCAGCGAATCGTCGACCAGTGATTCCGCCGCCGCCGCCTGCTCCGCGCTCAGCGCCCCTCCCCGGCTGCTCTCCCGCACCCCGTCGAAGGCCAGAACCCGCCCCGCAAAGGCCACCCGGAAGCGCCCCCGGATGTCGCGAATCAGACTCACCGACCGCGATCTGCCGCGCGCGTCGCTCAACCGCCCGACGATCGCCACCCGCTCCCTGCCCTTGCGCGCGAAGCGGTCTCCCTGAGCGCGCAACTCCGCCCTGAGGTTCGGCGGCGCATGCGTCGTCTGCCATCCCTGCGCCCGCGGCGGCGCCCCGACCGCCGCCCCAACGACCGCCCCAACCTTGCCCAGCCACTTTCTCCTGGTCGTAACTGCCGTCATGCCGCTTCTATCCCTTGCCCCGTTCCGCCTCCATGCGCGCGCTTGCCGCCGCCGGCTCGTCAATAGGCCGCAACGCGAACACGGGTTCGCGCCGGAGCCGGCGCATACCCCTTCCAGTTTTTTAATAATATCTACTGTTTCTTGATGAATGTCAGGGATTCTACCAAGAGCCGCCCTCTTGCCCTGTTGGCCCGCCTGCAAATCGGGGAAAATGCAGCGCGCGCCGCCCATACCGGAGATAGCTCGGCGAGACGCGGCCAATCCCGTAACCGGCGGACCCGCAGCGAGCGGCTGCGGCCGGGCGCAGCGGAGAGGGTGGACAGCCCTTGCTCCTGCCGCCGCAAGCGGCGGGGAATGCGGCAGGAACTCGATAGCGCAGGCTACGCCGTAGCCGCCAACCCGCGCGGGCGCTTCCACCAGGGACTGAATTTTTTCAGCGGCGAAACGGGCGGCGGCAAGTCGCTCGCCGCCGCTTCCCTGGCGCTGCTTTTCGGAACCCGCGCCGGCGGCGCGAGGCGACTGAAGCTGCGGCGCCCCTGCACAGCCCGGCTACACAGGCGCGATCGGCTCGATAGTTTCAGTCCGTGCGCGTACGGAGCAGGGAGCGGAGACGCGCGAATAGCCGAGGGCAAGACGGCAGCCGCGGTCAATTGCCGAATGCGCGCAGCCATTGCTCGAAGGCTGCTTGCAGGCGGGCCAAGACCTGAGGCCGCTCGGCGGCCAGATCTTTCGTCTCGGCCGCGTCGGCCTCGAGATCGAAGAGCCGAAACGTCTCGTCCTCGGCGGTGCGGAGCATCTTGTAGCGGCCGCTGCGGGCGGCGCTGAAGCCCCTGTAGCGCCAGAACAGCGGGCGCGGGGGCAGGCTTTCGCCGCCTTCCAGCGCGCTGCTTATATCGCGGCCGTCGAGTTGCGGGGCGGAGGGGATGCGCGCTCCGGCGGCGGCCAGCAGAGTCGGCAGGATATCGAGGCTGATCAGCGGCTCGTCGACGACCGATCCGGCGGGAATCCGTCCGGGCCGGCGGGCGACGGCCGCGACGCGGATGCCGCCCTCCCATAAAGTGTTGCCGCCGCCGCTCAGCGGCGCGTTGGTGGCCACTTCCAGACCGTTCCCCGGGCTCATGAAAGCGCCATTGTCCGAATAGAAGATCACGAGCGTTGCGGAGGCGAGGTCGAGGGCGTCCAACTGCTCGAGCGCCCGCCCGACGCCGGCGTCGAGAGCCGTGACGGCGGCGCGATAGCGTTTCTTTTGGTCCGTCGTGTCCGGGGCGTAGCCGTAGCGGAAGAAAAACCGCGGCGGCGCCTGCCAGATATTCGGTTCGCCGGGGCGCTTGTTGCGCGCCCTGGGGTAGTGGACGGCGCTGAACGGGAGATAGACAAAGAACGGCCCGTCCCGCCGGCGGCGCATGAACTCGCAGGCCGCTTCGGCGAACAAGTCGGTCGAGTAGCCCGAGACATGGGCCGGCTCGACGCCCCGGTAGAGGTCGTGCTCGCCGGCGTAAACGTGGGTGTAGTAGTCGGCGTTGCCGCTGCGGATGCCCAGAAATTCGTCGAAGCCGCGCTCGGTCGGGCGGCTGCCGGGGGCGAAGCCGATGTTCCATTTGCCGAAGCAGGCCGCGGCGTATCCCAACGGCTCGAGGTACTCGGGGATGAGCTTTTCGCGCTGGGGCAGGCCGATGCCGCCGCGGTTTTCCTCGACGCTGAGCTGATGGTTCAGGCCGATGCGCTGCGGATAGCGTCCCGTGAGCAGGGCGGCGCGGGAAACCGTGCAGGTCGCGCCGGCCGTGTAGAAGTCCGTGAGGCGAACCCCTTGGGCGGCGAGGCGGTCGATGTTGGGCGTCAGATTCTCTCGATTGCCGTAGCAGCCGAGGTCGCCGTAACCCAGGTTGTCGGCGGTGATCAGCAGGATATTGGGCGGACGGTCCGCGGCCGAGAGAGCTGCCGCCAACAGCAGAAAAGGGCCGGCGATTCGTACGTTGCCGCGGCCGAGCATGCTAAAAGCCCTCGAGAATCGCCGAGACCAGCGTTCCGGCCATCGTCCGGCTGGCGCGGCGCAGCGCCTCGCCGCGCTCTTCGATAAAAGCGTCGGGGTCGGCGCTGACTTCATAGGTTTCGCGCTGCTCGAGATTGGGATTGAGGTAGAGGGACTTGCCCCGGACGCGGTCCCACAGATCGACGTGCACGCGCGTAATCGTGGTGACGCTCGTGGCCCGGCCGGTCACCGGGTCGAAGTTCTGCGGGAGCGCGTGAAAGGTGACGACCGTGCCGCGCAGCAAGGCGTCGGCGTCGTTTTCGTCGCTGACGACGTTGTAGCGCGTCCGCGCAATGAATTCGCGAACGACCGCCTGCGTCAGGTACTGCTCGATCTTGAACTCCGTCGTTGCATTGGCAAAGGCCGGGACGGCGATCGTGCGGATATTGTCGGGCAAGGTATCGACCCCGCCCGCCATGCGGTACCCGCACGAGGCCGCCGCGGCGAGCAGGAAAGCCGCGAGCGCCGCCGCGCTCGAACGTTTGGCCGGGAGCATGCAATCAGTTTACGCGCGGACCGGCGGAGACGGATTCCGCCGGTCCGCCGGTTGGACGAAAGCCCGCCGGCGCAGGCTGCCGAGCCGCGTGACTACGCCGCTGAGGACGAAAGCCGCGGCCATGGTCAGCAGAACGGGCCGCGAGAAATTCCAGATCAGAAAGATCATCGTGGCGAAAAAGACCACGCCCAGAGACGGCTTGCGCATGAAGTTCAGATCTTTGAAGCTGCGGTAGCGCCAACCGGAGATCATCAGCGCTCCCAGGCAGGCGATCAGCAGGCACCAGAGCAGGCCCCACGGCCACCACGCCTCGACCGGCCGTCCCGAGCAGGCATGAACGACGGCGGCCAGCAGGCCGGCGGCGGGCGGGATGGGCAGGCCGACGAAGTATTTGCGATCCGGTCTGCCGGGGTTCTTGGGCCGCGGATTCTTCTGCACGTTGAAGCGGGCCAGCCGCGCGGCGCCGCAGGTCAGGAACAGGAAGGTGCACAAATAGCCGATCGGCGGAAGCAGCTCGGCGAAGACGCCGCCTTGCTCGATTTTCAGGCCGCGCATGCCCCAGGCGAAGGCCAGCGCGGCCGGGGCCGCGCCGAAGGTAATGCAGTCGGCCAGGGAGTCGAGCTCGGCGCCGAACTCGCTGGTGGATTTGGTCAAACGGGCGATGCGGCCGTCGAGACCGTCGGTAAACACGGCGATGCCGATGGCGATTGCGGCGAAATCGAGCAGGCGGGCCGCCTGCGCGGCCTCGGACGCCGGCAGGGAAATCGCCTGCAGCGTTTTCATCAGCGTGTAATAGCCGCAAAAAAGCGTGCCGACCGTAAACAGAGTCGGCAATGCGTAAGGCGGAGTGTTGCGTCTGCGTCTGCGAATTTTCATTGCGTCTTCATTGCGTCGGCGCGCTCCGTTTCACGGCCAGAATCGAGCTGCCCGCGGCTACGCGATCCCCGGCGGCGACGTCGATCTTCCACTCGGGGCCCAGCAGGATGTCGACCCGCGAGCCGAATTTGATCAACCCGAAGCGCTCTCCCTTGCGCACTCGGTCGCCGACTTTGTTATGACACACGATGCGGCGCGCGATCAAGCCGGCGATCTGCCTGACCTCCACCGTGCCGCCGCCGGCGGCGCTTTCCTCTGCGATGACCAGCGTATTCTGCTCGTTGTCGGCGGAGGCGAGATCCTTGTACGCCGGCAAGAAACGGCCGCGGCGGTATTCAACGCGCTTCACGCGGCCGCCGATGGGCGCCCGATTGACGTGAACATCGAAAATGTTGAGGAAAACGCCGATGTGCGTGCGGCCGTCGGGCAACTCGCGGAGGTGGACGACCTTGCCGTCGGCAGGCGAGACGCAGACCTCTCCTGCGGGAATGCGGCGTTGCGGGTCGCGGAAAAAATACAGGCAGAAGGCGCCGAAGACGAGGAACGGCGCGGCGGCCGGAGGAGTGAGCAACCAGGCAACGGCGGCCGCGGCCGCGGCGCAGCCGGTGGCGTAGTAGATGCCGTCCTTGACCATATGCCGCGTTGCAATAGTCTCGTTGCAATAGTAAGGGACTCGGCGGCCGCGCCGCTCTGCCGGATGCGCGCGGCGCGGGCCGACCGAGCCGGGGTTGCTACGAGACGCGCGCCGTGTGCCGATCGACGATCTGCTGCATCTGATCCTTCAAGTTGAGCTTGAGTTTTTTGAGGCGCGTTTCCTCGATTTGCTCTTCCAGGGAGGGGTACCGCCGTTCGCCGAGCTCGTTGAGGCGGCGCTCATAGTCCGCGTGCTGGTGCTTGAGCCTGCGGAACTCCGGGTTGGATTCCATCAACTCGGCGGCTATCCTGGCCGATTCGGGCATTTGCATGGAATACGATTTCCTCCTGTGGGGTGAAGACTCTGCGCACTCCGGCGGCCGCGCTCGGAAGTTGCCGCGCGGCGGGGCGCCTCGTCTGCCGCAACATGAGCGGATCCGACCGTCCGGTGCGGAGTTACTCTAGCAAAGTTGCAGGCGGGTTGCAACGCTGCGTGCGGGACCTTTTGTCCGGGCGTCCGCGGCGGGGCAAGGCAAGCCCTCAAAAGGCCGCGGAGCCGACGCGGGGGAGCCGGCGCCGGGAACGGTTCGCAGCAACCAGGCTCTTGTCTTCTTTCAACAGTTCCTTGGCCTTGGGCAGCAGTCCGACCGCCCGCTGCACGTCGGGATCCAACTCGTAATAAACGCGCTGCCCTTCTTCGATGTCGTATGCCGAGTTGTAGACCTCGCGCTTGATGAAACGCTTGATGAAATCCATGTTCTCGATGAAGTCGGCCTGGTCGTATTCGACCTGCTCGCGATTGAGGAACAGCCGGAATTCTTCCACGACTTCGGCGGTCACGTCCCAACCGCGCGGCAAGTCGGGATGCTCGCGGGTGTAGTCCTGGGCGAAAGTGCTGATCAGGAATTGGCGGACGAGCATCCACTGGAAATCGTTGGGGCGCCGTTCCTCGAACGCCACGTCGGGCGTGATGCCGCCGCCGGCGAAGACGCGCCGCCCCTTGTCGGTCAAGCGGACTTCTTCCCGGTTCGGCTGATAGCCCTCGCTGCAGGGGTTGTTGTAGTAGTCGATCATCGAGACGCCGTCGTAACGGCGCTGGATGAGGCGGCCGCTGGGCGTGTAATAGCGCGCCGTGGTGAGCGCCAGGCCCGACGTCTCGGAAAGCGTATAGACCGTCTGCACCAGGCCCTTGCCGAACGTGCTGTGCCCCACAACGAGGGCGCGGTCGTGGTCTTGCATGGCGCCGGCGACGATCTCCGAGGCCGAGGCGGAATTGCAGTTGACCATCACCACCATCGGAAACTCCCTGCCGCCGTTGCCTTTTTGCACCTTGTAACTGCGCTCTTCGGAAACGCGGCCGTGGTGCGACACGATGGTCTGGCCTTTTTCCAGAAAACGGTCGGAGACCCGCACGCCCTCGCTGAGCAGGCCGCCGCGGTTTTCCCGCATGTCCAGGATGACCCCCTGCAGATTCGCGGCGTCGAGCTTCTCCAGCGCTTCGTCGAGCTCGCGGCCGGTATTTTCGTTGAAGGTGTCGATCCTTATGAAGCCCACTCCCGGCTCGATATGGAATGCCGTGGGAACGCTGGGCCTGGGTATCTCGGCGCGGACCACGGTGAACTCGAGCATCTCGTCGAGGCCCCGGCGCTCGATGCCGATCAAGACCTCGGTGTCGACCGGCCCGCGGAGGCGGTCGGCAACTTCGCCGACGGTCAGATCTTCCACGTTCTTCTTGTCGACTTCGACAATGAGATCGCCGGGGCGCAGCCCGGCGCGGTAGGCCGGGGTGCGCGGAAAGGGCGCGATGACGACGGTTCCGCCGTTGCGGTTGCCGATTTGCATGCCGACGCCCGCGTAGCGCCCTTTCTGATCGTCTCGAAGCTGCTGGAAGGCCTCGGGATCGAAAAACGACGAGTGCGGGTCGAGAACGCGCAGCATTTGCGGAATCGCGCCGTGATAAATGGCCTTGTCGGCATCGACCTCGCCCGCGTAGTTGGCTTCGATGATGTGCAGCGCCTGAGCAAACTTGCGGATGCTTGCGTCGAGTTGGTCGCCGTCCGACCGCGGGGCGGCCAGCGCGCCGGCGCCTCCGAGCGCAACGGCAAGAGCACATGCCGCAGCGAAAAGGCATCCGAGCCAGAGGAGGCGTCTGTTTGCTTGCATCGAGTGGAAGTCCGGCTGTCCGGGCGCCATCAGTATAGCAGCGCGGAGGGGCTGCTTGCGCGGCAGCGGATAGCGGATAGCGATGTAGCGGACAGCAAGACCGCGGCGCGGAGAGCGGCGGTTGCCTTATAATGAACCGCCTTATAATGAACCCTGGAGAGCCGCCATGAACAAGCAGATGAAATTCGTCGTCATCATTGCCGCGATCGTCGCCACGCTGGCCTGGATGGCCGTGAGCGGAGTCGAGCAGAGCGCCACCTATTACGTCACCATCGAAGAGCTCTTCGCGATGGAAGACGCGGCGGCCAAACGCATCCGCGTCGGCGGCGACGTCGCCGTCGGCTCGATCGTGCGCAGCGCGCGCGAAGTGAGCTTCACCATTACGCAGCAAGACGAAACCATGCCGGAACCGAAGGCGTTGGAGGTCGTTTACACCGGCGACGACCCTTTGCCCGACACCTTCCGCGACCGCGCGCAGGCTCTTTGCGACGGGCGTCTGCGGGCCGACGGCAAATTCGAGGCGAAAAGAATCCAGGCCAAATGCGCCTCGAAATACGAAGCGCAGCCGGGGCGGGAGGCCGCTCCCGTTTACGAGTCGGCGCCGGCTGCGGCGTCCGATTGACCGCCGGGCCGCTGCGCGGCCAAACCGCCGTTCCTGCTTCGTTTCCCGGCCGCGGGTTCGCGCGGCGCGGCGCGCTACTCTAAGCTGTAGGAGTACAGGCCAGGAACGCTGCCATGGAAAGTCTCGGATACCTCGCGGTCATGCTCGGCTTTTTGGTGTCCGTGTACGCGGTCGCCGCCGCGTTGGCCGGACGGCTGCGCAACAACGCTTTCCTCGAGGTCAGCGCGCAACGGGCGGTGCTGAGCGCGTGGCTGCTGGTCAGCGCGGCCTCGGGCATTTTGCTCTACGCCATCCTGACCGACGATTTTCGGCTCAGCTACGTCGCCTCGCGGTCGAACGCCGATCTCGATCTGATCTACAAATTCGCCGCGTGGTGGGGCGGCCAGGAAGGGTCGCTGCTGTTCTGGAGCTGGATCGCGGCCACCTATACGTTCGTCGCGGTGCATACGGGGCGCAAGCGCCACCGCAACATGATTTCGTACGTCGTCGCCGTCATGGCCGGAACGCAGGCGTTTTTCTTGGGACTCGTCGCGTTCGCGGCCAATCCGTTCGCGGTCATCATGTCCGGACCGCAGATCACCGCGATGCCCGACGGCAACGGACTGAATCCGCTGCTGCAGCATCCGATGATGGCCATCCACCCGCCGATGCTCTATCTGGGCTACGTCGGGTTCACGGTGCCCTTCGCTTTCGCGCTGGCCTCGCTGATTACCCGCCAGCCGGGCGAGCGTTGGATTCACACCACGCGCATCTGGACGATGGTGACCTGGCTGTTCCAGAGCATCGGCATTTTGCTCGGCGCCCGCTGGGCCTACGTCGTTCTCGGATGGGGCGGTTATTGGGGCTGGGACCCGGTGGAAAACGCCTCGCTGCTGCCCTGGATCACGGGAACGGCCTTTCTCCATTCGGTGATGATGCAAGAGAAGAAAGGCATGATGAAGGTCTGGAACATGGTGCTGATCTCGGCGACCTTTTTCCTTTGCATTTTCGGCACGATGATGACGCGGGGCGGGCTGGTGAGCTCCGTCCACGCCTTCGCAGAATCGGAGATCGGCATCTATTTCGTCTGGTACCTGCTTTTCGGCATCGGCGTCACGACGTACTTCATCCTGAGCCGCCTCGACTACCTCAAGAGCGAGGCGGAGCTCGATTCGGTCGTCTCCCGCGAGTCCAGCTTCCTGTTCAACAACGTCATCCTGCTGGCGAGCTGCTTCGCGGTGCTGTGGGGCACTCTCTTCCCGGTCATCAGCGAATACGTATCCGGCGACAAGATCACGGTCGGCGCGCCGTTCTTCAACAAGGTCAACGTCCCGATCGGGTTGTTCCTGCTGTTTTTGACGGGCGTCGGGCCGTTGTTTGCCTGGCGGCGCACCTCGACGGAATCGTTGCGCCGCAACTTCCAGCGGCCCGCGCTGGTTTCGCTGGCGCTGGGGGCGGCGTTGCTCGCCCTGGGCGTGCGGCACTTCTATGCGTTGACCTGCTTCATTCTGTGCGCGTTCGTGGCGATCACCATCGCGCTCGAGTTCTACCGCGGCGCCCGCGTCATTCAGGCGCGGCGCGGTTTGGCCTTCGCCCCCGCGGTGCTCGATCTCACCCACCGCAATACGCGGCGGTACGGAGGCTATCTGGTGCACATGGCGATCGTGCTGATGTTCATCGGCTTCGCCGGCGCCGCGTTCAACCGCGTGCAGCAGCAGGAGCTCGCGGTCGGCGATTCGCTGCAGGTCGGCAACTACGAATTCACCTTGACCGGGGTCAGCACGGACGACAACGCGAACTACTACAGCGCCGTGGCCAGGGTCGACGCCGCCAGGAACGGCGAATTCCTGCAGACGATGCTGCCGGAGCGGCGGTTCTACCACGCTTCGGAACAGCCGACCAGCCGCGTCGACGTGCGCCATCGGCTGCGCGAAGACGTTTACGTCGTCTATGCCGGACAGTCGAACGACGGCAAAAACCCGATCGTTCAGGTCTATATCAATCCGCTGGTGAACTGGATCTGGATCGGGGCGTTCCTGCTCGTATTCGGCACGCTGGTGGCGCTCGTTCCCAGCAAGGTCAAGCGTTCGCACCCGCGCACGCGCATCGTCGCAGCGGCGGAGCCCAAGGAAACCCGCGAAGAAATGGAAGAAAAAACCAAGGAGAAAACCGTTGCCGCGGCGAAGGTCTGAAACGCTTGGCTTGACGGCGGCTCTGGCGCTGCTCGCGGCCGCGGCCGCCTGGGCCGACGAAATGTATTTGAAGGTGCGCGCGGTCGGCGACCACATCGAATGCACGTGCGGATGCTCGTCCACCATCTCGACCTGCAACATGGTCGGCTGCCACGTTCGCGTGCCGATCAATGAGCAGATCGAAGCCGGCCTCGAGGCCGGTCAATCGCAAGAAGAGATCCTGGCGGCCGTCTACGAAAAATACGGCGAGGAGATGCGCGTCGAGCCGCGGCGCGAAGGGTTCGGCATCGTCGGCTGGGTCATGCCCTTCGTTTCGCTGCTGGCGGGCCTGGCGGTCATTCCCTTCGTCGTTCGCCGCTGGCGCCGGAACGCGCGGGCGCATACGGCTTCGGCGCCCGTATCCGATCGGGTCGTCGACCGCTACCGCGGCGAGATCGAGCGGCAGCTCGAGGAGATGGAATAAGTTTTTCAGGGCCGGGAACCCGCCTTTCGCCGGAGGGCGCCGAATATGCTCATCGCCGCCGCCGTAGTTCTGATCGCGCTCGCCTTCGCGCTGCCGCTGGTCGTGCGCGCCGGCGACATCCCCGAGGAAGAGCCGATTTCCCCGACGCAGCACCTGGACGACCGCAAGGCCGCGATTTACGGCAATCTGCGCGACCTGCTCGGCGAGTTCCAGATGGGCAAGATGTCGGAGGCGGACTACCGCGAGAGCAAGGCCGAATTGCAAAAGGAATTGGCCGGCGTGATGGCGCAGATCGAAAAGATCGAAAGGGGCGGGAATGCCTGAGCCGCTCACGGCGCGGCGGCGTCCCGTTCGCGGAGTCCGTTGGCCGGTTTTTCTCGTGCTGCCGGCGGGCGCCCTCGCCTGGGCGGCCTCTGCCGCCGCCGCGGTCAAGGGAACGGTGCGCAACGCAACCACGGGGCAGCCGGCGGCCGGCGTGATGCTTACCCTCTCGACGTTCCAGGGGGGAATGCGGCCCATCGACGAGACGGTCAGCGGAGGCGACGGAAGATTCGAATTCGCCAAGGAACTGCCCGCGGTCCCTGCGGGGCAGCCGTTCCTGGGCGCGGTCCGCGCCGAATTCGAAGCCGTCGGCTACACCGAGCTCGTGCGGCGGGACACGAATCTCGAGGCCGTCGGCATCGTGGTCTACTCGGCCGACGGACGAAACCTGCCCAAGCCCGACGGCCGCATCGTCATTTTCGAGCCGGGGGAAAGCGAAATTGTCGTCAACGAAAGCTACCGGTTCTTCAACGCATCGAACCCGCCGGTGACCTACAGCAGCGAGCAAGGAACGCTGCGGTTTTTCCTGCCCCCGGAAGCCAAGGGCATCGTCCGGGTAAGCGGCGAAGGGCCGGCGGGCATGCCCCTGCCGAGCACGGGGCTGCCCGCGGGGGAAGAGAACATCTACAAGGTGGATTTTCCCTTGAAACCCGGCGAAAACCGCCTGGACGTAACCTATCTGCTGCCCCGCGTCGAGGGCGCGCCCGTGGAGATCCATTCGCTCTACCGCGGCGTTCCGACGCGCGTCGCCGTGCCGGAGGGCGCCGCGCTTGCAGGAGAAGGATTGCAGTCTTTCGGGCAGGAGCCCGGCACGCGGGCGACCATTTACGACCTTCCCGACAGCGCAAAGACAAGCCTGTCGCTGACCGGCACGGGCAGCTTGCGCAAAGCGGCGGCGGAAGCGGCGGACGGTTCGGGCGGCGGGGGCGAGATTTCGATTCAGCCTGCGCCGGTCGCCGGCGAGCTCCCCTGGATTGTCGCGTTGACGGTCTTGATCCTGGGTATCGGATTCGTTCACTTGCTGACGTCCGGCGGCGCTGCGGCGCGCCCCGCCAAGAGGGCGGCCACCCCCGGAAAGAAGCGGCGCAAGACATGAGCGCACCCGCGATTCTGGCGCGCGGCGTTACGAAGTATTTCGGAGATTTTCCGGCGCTGCGGCGCATCGATCTGGAAGTCGCGCCCGGACGGACTCTGGCGCTGCTGGGCCGCAACGGCGCGGGAAAAACGACGTTCCTGCGCATCCTGGCCGGCCTGACGTCGCCTACGGAGGGCGCGGTCTCCCTGCCCGCGGTCGGCGCGGACTTCGCTGCGATTCGCCGGCATATAGGCGTGGTGGGCCACGGCCAATGGATTTACGACGATTTGTCGGCGGAAGAGAATCTTCGATTCTTTGCCTCCCTCTACGAAGTCGACGGGATCGAGCGGAAACTCGCGGAGTGGCTGGAGAAGGTCGGCCTGAGACGCTTTCGGCGCTCGCGGGCGGGCGAATTCTCGCGCGGGATGCGGCAGCGCCTGGCGATCGCCCGGGCCTTCTTGCACGAGCCCTCGGTATTGCTGCTCGATGAGCCGTGGACGGCGCTGGACGACCGCGCCGCGCGCCTGCTCTCGTCTCTGGCCGCAGAGGCGCGCGACGCGGGCCGAACCGTCGTGATCTGCTCGCATCAACTCCGCGAAACCTTGCAGCTCGCCGACGAGGTCGCCTTGCTCGACCGCGGCCGGATCGTCTTCAGAGGGCCGAACGACGACGGCCTGCGCAACGCTCCCGACAGCCTGTACGAAAGGATCGCGTGAAAAGGTTCTGCAAGCAGGCCTGGACGATCGCCTGCAAAGATCTGCGCAGCGAAATGCGCAACCGGGAGGTCCTGAACGCCGCCCTCTCGTTCTCGCTGGCGGTGCTGCTGCTGTTCAGCTTTACGTTCGACCCGAACAGCAACGCCGCAGTCCGCGATCTTTCCGGCGGCCTGCTCTGGGTGGTCTATCTTTTCGCCGGCGTGCTCGTGCTCAACAGAAGCTTCGCCCGCGAAACGGCGAACGAATGCCTGGATTCGTTGGTCGCCTCGCCGGTTTCCGGCGAGGCCGTCTTTGTGGGCAAGGCCTTCGCCAACTGGGTTCTGATCCTGGCCGTGGAATTGATCTCATTGCCGATTTTCGGGGTGTTTTTCGATGTGAGCTGGGCGCCCAAGTCCGCGCCGCTGCTGGGCGTCTTCGCGCTCGGCACCTGGGCGTTCGCCGCGGTCGGCACGACCTTCGGCGCGGTCACGGCGAACAATCGGCTGCGCGAACTGATGCTGCCCCTGCTGCTGTTCCCGATCTGCCTGCCCGCGCTCATTGCCTGCGTAAGCCTGACTTGGGGGATTTTCGACCCCGAAGCGGTGACGGAGCTCGACGCCTGGGTGCGCATGCTCATCGGTTTCGACGTGATCTACAGCTTGTTGGGAATCCTGCTGCTGGACTACGTTCTGACCGCGGGCTAGCCCGTCGTGCGGCGTTTGCTACGATGGCCAAAGAGACGCAAGAACCTTGGCGGACATGTCTGGAATCGATACGAACAAGCCCGCATCGGCCGGCGCGCCGACTGGGGAAACGCCCGCCGGGAAACCCGCGGAAGCCGTTGCCCGAAACGGCGCCGGCGAACCTGAAAAGGAGGCCGGCGAAGACGCCGCCGCTTCAGGAGAACCGACCGAGCTGGAACTGGCGCTGGCTGAGCGCGACCGCATCGCCCGGGAAAGAGACGCGCTGCTCGACCGCCTGAAGCGCACGCAGGCCGAGTTCGAGAACATTCGCAAACGCCTTTTCAAGGAGAAGGAAGAGGTCGTGCAGTACGCTGCGTTCGATACGGTTCACTCCCTGCTGCCGATCGTCGACGATTTCGAGAGGGCGATGGAGACGGAGGGCCTCGATGCGGAAGTCAAGAAGGGATTGGCGTTGATCCGCAAGCGGCTGCTCGACGCGCTTGCGCGGGCCGGGCTGCGCGAAGTGGAGCAACACGAGCGATTCGACCCCCATTTGCACTACGCGGTCGACCGCGCCCCCAGCGGAGACGGACAAGAAGATCAGACGATCCTCGAGGTCTATCAAAAGGGCTACCACTTCAAAGACCGACTGCTGCGGGCGTCGATGGTCAAGGTAGCAGTCAAGGAATAGTCTGGTTTTCCGAACGGCGGCGGACATGGTGGCGAAACGCGATTACTACGAAGTGCTGGGCGTCGGCCGCGATTGCAGCGCGCAGGAGTTGAAAAGCGCCTACCGCAAGCTGGCCATGAAATACCATCCGGACCGCAATCCGGACTCCAAGGACGCGGAGGAGAAGTTCAAGGAAGCAGCGGAGGCCTACAGCGTGCTGAGCGACGCCGAGAAACGCTCCCGCTACGATCGCTTCGGGCACGACGGACTTTCCGGCGGCGGCGGCTTCCAGCCCGGCGATTTCGCCGATTTTTCGGATGTGTTCGGCGATCTCTTCGGCGATTTCTTCGGCGGCGGCCGCGGGCGGCCGCGAAACCGGCCGCGGCGCGGCTCCGACCTGCAATACGAACTCGAAATCGATTTCGAGGACGCGGTTTTCGGCTTCAGCACCGACATTCAGTTCCCGCGCACGGAGGCTTGCGAGCGCTGCGAGGGGGCGGGCGCCGAACCGGGCTCGGGCCGGTCAACCTGCGGCCCATGCGGCGGCCGCGGCCAAGTCTATTACCAACAGGGGTTTTTTTCGGTCGGCCGCACCTGTTCCGTCTGTCAGGGGGCGGGGCAAGTCATTCGCCATCCCTGCAAGAGTTGCGGCGGCGCGGGTTCGCAAAGAAACCAACGCAAGCTGAAGGTCAACATTCCGCCGGGAATGGACGACGGGGCGCGCCTGCGGTTGAGCGGCGAGGGGGAGTCCGGCCCGAACGGCGGCCCCAAGGGCGACTTGTACGTTCTGGTTCATGTGCGCGAGCACCCGATCTTTCACCGCGAGAAGTACGATCTGCATTGCCGGGTTCCCATCAACGTCGCGCAAGCGGCGCTGGGAGCGGAAATCGAAGCGCCCACGCTCGAAGGCGAGGAGTCGATCAAAGTCCGGCCGGGCACGGAGTCGGGGGCGCGCTACAAGCTGCGCGGAAAAGGAGTGCCGCACCTCAACAGCGGGCGGCGCGGCGACCTCTACGTTCATGTAACGGTCAGCATGCCCAAGAAGCTCACCCACGAGCAGCGCAAGCTGTTCCAGAAGCTGGGCGAACTGCTGCCCGCGGAGAACGCCCCCTCCGACAAGAGCTTTTTCGACAAGCTGCGCGATTACTTCGACTGACCGCTTCGATGTAACCTAAGTGCAGCTTGTGAGCGCGCGGCCGATTTTGGCGGGAGTCCTGCTGCTGAGCTTTGCGGCGGGGGGCGGGTTTGCCCAAGGGCGGGGCGAGACAGGGCGGCTGATCGACCAGATAGAATATCTGATCGCCAACGAATCCAGGCTACGCGTCTACGATTGGGTAGGCTTTTCGGTCGCCGGAGCGCAGGTCACGCTATCGGGAACCGTGACCCGTCCGTCTTTGCGGCGGGCGCTCGAACAGGCTGTCGCCAAGCTCGAAGCGGTCGACTCGGTGCGCAACGAAATCGAGGAACTGCCGCATTCGGGCGACGACATCGGCATGCGCGTCAACGCCTACTGGCGCATCTACGGCCATCCGGAAATTCGCCGCTATCTTTCCGGCGAGACGAAATTCAAATCCAGGCTGCGCCGCTCGCAAGACGACGTGCAACGCGTCCTCTTGCAGCCGGTGCACATTTTGGTGCGCGACGGCCGCATCACCCTCGAAGGCGAAGTCGAGCAGCTCAGCGACAAGCGTATCGTCGAAGATCAGGCGCTGCAGGTGCTGGGCGTGCGCAGCGTGACCAACAACGTGATCGTCACCGGCGCCGACACCAAGGAATTCAAGCCGGTCAACTTCGAAGCCGACCCGTGGTGGACGGACGCCGGATCGGTCGAAGAGCCCGTCTTGCGCATCGAAAACGCTTCGGGATCCGTGCGCGTGCGCGTGACGAACACGAACCGCGTCCGGGTACGCAGAGCCGGCGCCACTCGCGAAGTTCGCGACGGCGATACGGTCACGACGCAATTTCGGCGCAAGACGCGGATTCGGGCGCAGCCCGCGGACGGCGAGCTGATCGATCTCGACGTCGATCTGCCCTACGGCTACCGCCTGGAGATCGAAACCGTGGACGGCACGATCACGCTCGAAGGCATGGTGCGGCGGGCGCTGTTGCAAACCGGCACGGGCGCGCTCAACATCGCCGCCCCCTGGAAAACGACCCGGCTGCAAATCACCTCGAAATACCGTCCCCGGAATGTCGACATTCCCGATTTTCTGCGTTCGGCGGTTGCGCCGCCGCGGGATGCTCCCGGCAGCGCGGTGTGGACGCTGACCGATTCTCATCTCCGCTCGCGGCCGCTTTACGGCGAGATTCGCATCCGCGCCAATCTGCCGCAGCGGCTGACCCTGCGGGAGGCGGAAGTCGCCGCCGATTCGCCCGTGCGCATGCATTGGGATGCGCCCCGCGTGCTCGCAACCGTTTTCCGCAGTCCGTTCCAGCGCAAGCTGATCCGACAAGAAGACGGCGGCTCGAAACCGCGCCTGGAGACAACCGGCGCGGCGGCGGAAACGCCGGTTTTCAACTCCGACGTCAGGCTGGTCGATTTGACGGTCTCCGTGGTGGACGTCGAAAACCGGCCGCTCCTCGGCTTGCTGCCGGACGACTTCGAAGTGCTCGAAGACGGCGTTGCGCAAGAGATCAAGATCGTGCAGGGCGCCGAAGCGCCGTTCAATCTGGTGCTGCTGCTCGATTGCAGCACGAGCACTCTGATCGACCGCGAATCCGTCGTCGAAGCCGCGCGGCAGTTCACGATGACCGCCCGGCGCGCCGACCGCGTGGCGGTGTACGTGCTCGCCGACAGCTATCTGCACGTCGTGTCGCCGCTGACCGACGATCACGATGCGGTGCTGCGCAAGATCGAGGACATTCCTCAGCTTTCGGGCGGGACGCCGCTCTACGACGCCATGGTGCTCTCCTACGCCCACGAATTGGCCAAGCGGCGCTGGCAGCGCAACGCCTTGATCGTCATCAGCGACGGCGTGGACAACGACTTGCTGCCCAATTGGAATCGGTCGGTGCCTTCCGAAGTGTCCTCTGAAGAACTCGAACGCGCCGCGGCGGAAATGAACGCCGTGATCTACCCGATCTTCCTCGAGCCCGAGCCGCCGGGCGTGCGCACCGAGCGAAGCTGGAGGGAGAGATCGCGGCGCTTGGCGAATCGGGCGCGAGACCGGCTGAGCCGCATTGCGGCGGCTTCGGGGGGGCGGTTGTTCAGCGCAAGCTCGATCGGCGATCTGGATCCCGTCTACGAAGCGGTGGCCAACGAGCTGCGCAGCGTCTATACGCTGGGCTACTACCCCTCGAACCAGCAGTTCGACGGCGCTTGGCGGCGGATCCGGGTGAGCGTAGGCCAAGCCGCCGCGCAGGTAAGAACCCGGCCCGGATACTACGGCTGGTGAGCGGCGCGCCCCCTCCGACCGTCACTTTTCCATGACCTTGACAATCACGTAGGCGATCGACTCGCCCCGCTCGAGCAGCCACTGGCGCGAGACTTTCTCCGGAATGTCGATCCTGTCTCCCTGCGCGATGCGGCACTTCTTTCCGCCGCGGACTTTGGGGCTGCGCCATTCTCCCGGACGCCCGGGCGCCTCCAGCTTATCGACCATTTCGCCGCCGAGAAGCAGCGTTCCCGAGCCTGCCGGCACGAGGCACAGGTCGTTTTTACGGTCGTGCGACTCGGCATAGTTCGCTCCGCTGCGGTGGAGCACCGAGAAGCAATGCCCGCGGTGGGCTGCTTCGGGGAACGGCGAGGGAGCCGCGCTCGCTACGCCTTGCAAATGAACCGCATCGCGCGGATGCTCCTTCAGACTCCTCGCCAATTTGCCGCGGCAGGCGTCCGGAAAGCCTTTGGGCAGATGCACGATGTCCGCCTCAGCGGCGCCCAAGAGCGGGGCGAACAACAAGACGACTGTGAGACTGAGAACTCGCACGCAATTCCTCCTTGGTCCGCAGTTCATGGCAGCGCTTTACAATGAGCGGGGAGCCGCCGCGGCGATGGGACAAATTGCTTCCACGTTTTTCCGACCGCTCTCGTCTTTTCCTGTGAGAGGCAAGCGATTGCGTGCTTTCAGTCGTCTTACCGCCGCCGGCAGCCGGGTCGATGATCGAGACTGAACCCGAGGTAAGTCTCGGCGGCAAGGCTCAAGCCGAAGCGGACGCCGCGTTCATCGAGGCGCACATGCGCCGCGTCTTTCGGTTGATCTACCGCGTAGTGAACAATGTTCCCGACGCGCAAGATCTCACTCAGGATGCATTCGTCAAGGCCCTCAAGCGCCGGGAACAACTCCGTGACAGCGCGAAATCGAGGCAGTGGATCAACCGCATCGCCGTCAATACTGCGCTCGACTTCGTGCGCAAGCGCAAACGCACCGCGTTCGAGGAAATCGAGAAGGCGCCGGAAATGCCGGCGGAGACGCCGGAGCAATCGGTTCTGCGCAGCGAGCGGCATGCCTACATCGAAGACGGATTGCGCTTGCTGTCCGCGCGCGAGCGCGCCGCGTTGATCTTGCGCGACGTCGAGGGCCTTCCGGCCTCCGAAGTCGCGCGCTGCCTGGGCTGCTCTCCGGCAACGGTGCGCTCCCACATCGCGAACGCGCGGGTGAAATTCAGGAAGTACGCGCAGAGGCGCCGGCCATGAGTATCTTCAACTCGCACCCCAACGAGCGGGACCTGGCTCTTTTCGCCGGCGGCGAGCTGGGCCCGCTGTCGCGCTGGCGCATCGAGCGCCATCTGGAATCGTGCGCGGCGTGCAAGGCCGAAGCCGCCGCGTATTTTCATCTTCCCGAGAAGTTGTCCGAGCTTGCGGAATTGCCGGATATGGACTGGACGACGTTCGCCCGCAATATCCGGGCCGCGGCGGCCCAAGCGTCAGACAACCGGCCGGCGACGCCGAGCTTCGGACGGCTGTGGAAAGCCTGCGCCGCAGCGGCCGCGGCGGCGTGTCTGCCGGCGGCGATTTGGGCCGTTCTCGAATACCGCTCTCGGCCGGCGGATTTGCGGGCGGAGGCCGCGGCCCCGTTCGAAAGTCGAACCGAGGAAGCCGCCAAGGAACAAGAGCGGCCGCTGCTCCCTGAGACGGCGGCAATTTCAGGTGCGGCGGACGCCCCCGCGGAGCATGACGTCTTGTCCACGACCGCCTTCGACGAGTGGAGCAGCCCGGACGCGCAGATTACCGCCGAAGGCCGCCTGAGCCTGCGCAGGTTCGACGCCGTATCGGGGGCAATGACCATTACGGAATATTACGCCCCATGAAGCCGAGAAATCCGATCCGTTCAGGCGTAATCGCGGGGCTCGCAGCGGCTTTTTCGTGGACCGCGGCCTACGGCCAATACGACGACCCGGGCAGCGCCGTTGCCGTCGCCGTCCCGGAGGAGATCCCGCTGGCGGTCGTCTCGACGGATTTCGAAGATTCCGAAATCCGCCCGCGCGGCGGCGCGCTGGTGATCGGCCTCGACGGACAAATCCGCCTGCGCAACGACGGCGCGGGCCGCATCCGCGGCGTCACCGTTGCGCTTGCGGCCGCGGAAACCGCTCTCGGCGGCCGCGCCGTCGTCGCCGTATCCAGTCTGAACGTTCCTCCGGGCGAGACTTTCCCTGTGAACTTCAATATGCGCTTGTTCAGGCCGCTGCCGGCCCCCGCCGGAGCGGTCGTCCGCGCAACCGTTGACGGCGTTCTTTATGACAATCTGGCTTTCGCCGGCCCCAACCGTCTGGATTCCGAGCGCAAGATGACCGTGCGCGAGCTCGAAGCCCGCCGCGACCGCGAGCATTTCCGGGCGATACTCGAATCCTACGGGAGCGCCGGCATTACCCAGGCGATGCAGAGCAGCCTGCGGCGGCAAGCCGAGCGGCCGACCCTCGCGGCTCGTCTTGCGGGCCGCAGCGGCGCCGCGATCGCCGCTGCCGGAAAGTCCCGCGAGATCGAGTTGGCAATGGTCGGGCCCGCCGACGCGCCCCTCTTGTTGGACCGCGGCTCGGCCTTGGTTGCGGGCGCCTACTCCGAGGCTCCCGCGTTCCGCCTCGTCAACCTTACGGACCGAACGTTGCGCTCGTTCGAGTTGGGCTGGGTGATCCGGGATGCGGCCGGCACGCGCTACTCGGCGGGTTCGGTTCCCATGGGCGCCGTGCAGCCGATAGCCGCGGGCGCCGGTTTCACGAGCAGCGCCCGGCAACGCTTTGCTTTCCGCCCGGCCCGGCCCGGCCCGGCCCCGGCCATCACCGGCATGAGCGTGTACCTGCGGCACGCGCAGTTCTCCGACGGACGCATCTGGATTCCGAGCCGCGCCGATCTGGAGGCGGCGTCCCTGCTGTACGTCGTTCCGGTTTCCGCGGAAGAGCAGCGCCTGACCGGCATCTACCGCGAGCGCGGCGCCGGAGCGGTCGCCGCAGAGTTGCGCAAGTTCGAATAGCCCCGTCACTCCGGCAGCGCCGCGCGCCAACCGGCCGCAAGTTGCGACTCCAGGCCGGCGAGGTCGTCGCGGTAACGGGCTTGACCGGCCACGTTGCGCGCCTCGGTCGGGTCCGCCCGATGATCGTAAAGTTCTCTGGCGAGTACGGGGCCGGAGCGGCCCCGGCGCCACTCGACGTAGCGAAATCGGTCGGTGCGCAGCGCATAGCCCATGACGGCGCCTTCGCCGCGGTGTCTGTTGCGCGTTCGGTCCCGGGGAAATTGACTGAAGGCGGCCTTCTTCCAAGCACGGTTCGGATTTCTCATGAGCGGGGCGAAACTGATCCCCTCGAGCCCCTCGACCGCCGGCAAAGCGCACAACTCCAGCAGAGTGGGATAAACATCGACAAACTCCACCAAGCCGTCCGTCGCATTCGCCGCCTGGCCGGGATCGCTGACGATGAGCGGCGCCCGCGTCGCCGGCTCGTAGTTGTTGGATTTCGTCCAGAGTCCCTGCTCGCCCAGATGAAAGCCGTGATCGCCCCACAGCACGACGACGGTGTTTTCGCTCAAGCCGCGGCGTTCGAGCGCGGTCAACACCCGCCCGATCAGGGCGTCGACATAGCTGACGCAAGCGTAGTAGCCATGCCGCAGCCGTCTGATTTTCTCCTCGGGAATAGGCCCTTCGAGCGGAATGTCGCGATAGGTTTCCAGCTCGTTCCAGGTGCGCACGGCGATTTCGGGCGCCCCTTCGGGATGCGCGGCCGGGCTGGGCGCCGGAATTTCGTCTGGGTTGTACAAATCCCAATACTTTTTCGGCGCGCAAAACGGCAAATGGGGCTTGCGGAAGCCCACCCCCAGAAAAAACGGCTCGCCTACGCGCTGCAGATTGCCCAACGCGCGGACCGCCTCGTTGCAGACGAGGCCGTCGATATAAGCGTCGTCAGGAACGTCGGAGTCGTCGAACGAATCGCGCTTGAGCCCCCGTCCGCGCAGATTGCGCAGCGAAGCATAGCGTCGATCCCACGGCGGGAGCTGGTCGTAAATCGGCGGGTCGGTCCATGACGGCGGATCGGTGGAGGGCCGTCCGCTGCCGTGGTAGATCTTGCCGACGCCGCGCGTCACGTAGCCGTTGTTCTTGAAATGTTGGGGCAGCGTCACCACATCGGGCAGAGCGTCGCGGAAATGAGCCGCGAGGTCCCAAACGCCGATGGTGTCCGGGCGTTTGCCGGTCAGCAGGGATGCCCGCGAGGGGTTGCACACGGCCTGCTGGCAGTACGCGCGGCGAAAAACGGTTCCGCGCGACGCCAGCCGATCGATGTTCGGCGTCCATGCCGTGGGGTC
Source organism: Bryobacterales bacterium (assembly GCA_965214655.1). Taxonomy (GTDB): domain Bacteria; phylum Acidobacteriota; class Terriglobia; order Bryobacterales; family UBA6623; genus CATQHP01. The sequence continues at coordinate 1,160,601 of OZ243965.1, forward strand.
GCCGTAGCAGCCCAGCGCGGGCCGCAGATCGTCGACCGCGAGAAAGAGCGCATTCTTGCGCCCCTCCTGCGCCGAGAAAAGCGGAGCAGCCCCCAAGGCTGTCAGAAATTCACGTCTCGTAGAACTTTCCATCGCCATCGTCGAAATTCTAGTGCAACCGCCCCACGTCGTTGCCGCGTTTTGGAACGATCCGGCAAGAAATGATATACTGGGAGTAGTCTGCGGGGAAACTTCCCGTCCCACGGGATGGGATCGATTGATTTCTCTTTTACGATTCTCAAGAGGTTGGTTGCGCGATGGGTTTAGGTGTCGGCATCTTGATTTGGTTCGTCTCGCTGGCGATGGCGGTCCCGTTCTTTACGCAATGGTGGTGGATGCCCGAACCCATCACCGCGCTCGGCCGCGAGATCGACGCGGCGTTCATGGGGACGCTGATCGGCACCGGCGTCATCTTCATCCTGGCGCAAGCCGCGCTGGGCTACGCTGTCTGGAAGTTCGCACGGCGGCCCGGCGCCCAAGCCCTGGACATGCACGGCAACAACAAGCTGGAAGTGACCTGGACGAGCGCCGCGACCATCATTTTCGTCACCCTGACGGCTGCCGGCTTTTCGGCCTGGGCCGAGGTTCGCTTTATCGAGCAGCGCGCCGCTGACCCCACGCCGGACCGCATCGTGGTGGAGGTGACCGGCCAACAGTTTGTCTGGAACATGCGCTACGCCGGAGAGGACAACAAATTCGGCCCTGTCGATTTCTTGAAGTCCGACGATGCCGGAGGCAATCCGCTCGGCGTGGACCGCGGCCATCCCGACGGCGCGGACGACATCATGGTCCCCGAGATGCGCGTCCCCGTAAACAAAGAAGTCGAAGTCATTCTGAAGAGCAAAGACGTTCTCCACAATTTTTTCGTGCCGGAGCTGCGCATCAAGCTCGACACGGTCCCCGGCTTGGTCGGCAAGCTGCGCTTTACGCCCGACACCGTGGGCAAATATGAAATCGTGTGCTCGGAGCTCTGCGGGCTGGGCCATTACAAGATGCGCAGTTTCCTGCACGTGGTGAGCGAAGAAGATTACGACGCCTGGCTGAAGGAACAGGCCCAATTCCTGTAAGGTTTCGAGACGGCGTTAAGGATTCCGCACAGCAGTCATGACAGAAGTTGAACTTTCTCCCGAAGTTTCCGAATACACGCAAGTTCACCGCCACCCGGAACCGAAGAGCTTCCTTTCGAAGTGGATCTTTTCGGTCGACCACAAGGTGATCGGCATCCAATACCTGCTGCTGGCCGTCGTCGCGGCGTTCGTCGGCATGGGGCTCAGCCTGCTCGTGCGGCTGCGTCTGGTGTGGCCCGAGAGGTCGTTCGGCATTCTGGGCGATCTGTTCCCGGTGGGCGCCCCGGACGGAGTCATGACTCCCGAGTTCTACCTGGCCATGCTGACGATGCACGGCACGATCATGGTCTTCATGGTGCTGACCACGGCGCCGCAAGGCGGCTTCGGCAACTACTTCCTGCCGATTCAGATCGGCGCGGCGGACATGGCCTTCCCGCGGCTGAACATGCTGTCGTTCTGGACGACGTTCCTCTCGTTCAGTCTGCTGCTCGCGGCGTTTTTCGTCGAAGGCGGCGCGCCCTTGTCGGGCTGGACCGGCTACCCGCCGCTGAGCGCCGTGCCTGAAGCCGCGCTCCAAGGCATCGGGCAGGACCTTTGGATCGCGTCGATCGCGGCTTTCTGCATCGCCTCGCTGCTGGCCGCCCTGAACTTCATCGTGACCACGCTCGACCTGCGGGCCAAGGGGCTGACCATGATGCGGCTGCCCTTGACCGTCTGGACATGGTTCGTCACGGCAATTCTCGGCCTGCTCGCATTCGGCGTGCTGCTGGCGGCGGGCGTGCTGCTGCTGATGGACCGCAACCTGGGCACCAGCTTCTTCGTGCCCGGCGGTCTGGTGGTCTCCGACAAGGCCATCGACCATTCCGGCGGCTCGCCCATCCTGTGGCAGCACTTGTTCTGGTTTTTCGGCCACCCCGAGGTCTACATTGCGATCCTGCCCGGCATGGGCGTGACCTCGCATCTGCTGGCGACTTTCGCCCGCAAGCAGGTTTACGGTTACAAGGCGATGGTTTACGCCGTCGCGGCCATCGGCATCCTCGGCTTTGTCGTCTGGGGCCACCACATGTTCGTCAGCGGCATGAGCCCCTACTCGGCGTTTGTCTTCTCGGTGCTGACGATGTGCATCGGCGTGCCCTCCGCCATCAAAACGTTCAACTGGATCGGCACGCTGTGGGGCGGCCAGATACGCTTCACCTCGCCGATGCTCTATTCGATCGGGTTTGTGTCGCTGTTCGTTTCCGGCGGCTTGTCGGGCATTTTCCTGGGCCAGCCGACGATCGACCTCTACTTCCACGACACGTATTTCGTCGTCGCCCACTTCCATCTGATCATGGGCGTCGCGGCGATCTTCGGCATGTTTGCCGGCGTGGCCTTCTGGTTCCCCAAAATGTTCGGGCGGCAGATGGACGAAGGTTTGGGCAAAATCCACTTCTGGTGTACGTTCTTCGGCGTTTACGCCATCTTCGGGCCGATGCATTACCTGGGCATGCTGCCGCACCCGCGGCGCTACGCCGAAACCACCGGCGTCGATTACTTGCAGACGGGCGGCGCCGGAGATCTGCACTGGTTCATCACCATTGCGGCGATGTTTACCATCACCGCGCAATTCATTTTCCTGTTCAATTTCATCAAGAGCATGTTCGCCGGAAAACGGTGCGCGGAAGCCAACCCCTGGGAAGCGACGACGCTCGAATGGACGATCCCTTCCCCGCCCCCGCACGACAATTTCGGCGGCAAGGTTCCCCACGTCTACCGCGGCTCGTACGATTTCAGCCTGCCGGGAGCGAAACGGGACTTCGCCATGCAGTGCAACAACGATGAAGCCGTCTACGGCAGCGCGGCAGCCGGGGATTAGAGGAGCCGATTTCCAACGGAACCCGCCATCGCCGAAGGCATGACCACGACGCTCAAACCGATTGAAACTCCGCCCGCGCCGACCGCGAACGGAAGCGGGGCGTTCGTCGCCCCGCCGCCCCGCTACGGAGGAGGCGGCGGGCCGTTTCCCAACCGGGCGTTGATTCAGCGTTACAAGCTCGGCGTCTGGGTAGGCGTCGGCGGCATCATCATGTTCTTTGCCGCGCTGACCAGCGCCATGGTGGTGCGCAGCGGGCTTTCGGACGATTGGAAGCCGTTCGACGTCCCCCGGATCTTGTTCTTGAGCACGGCGGTTCTGTTGCTCTCGAGCTTCACGCTCGAAGGCGCGCGCAGGCGCATGGCCGCGGCGGACTGGAGCGGCGTCCGCTTGTGGGTCAACGCGACCGCGGCGCTCGGTCTGATTTTTTTGGCCTGTCAACTGCTCGGCTGGCAGGCGCTTTCCGCGCGCGGGCTTTTCCTGGCTTCGAACCCGGCGAACTCGTTTTATTACTTGCTCACCGCGGGACACGGGATCCACCTGTTGGGCGGCGTGCTGAGCCTGGGGTACGTGTGGCTGCGAGTCCGCGCGCCGAAGCGCTGGGCAACGCGCGAGGCGGTGACCGAGGCCGCCGCGTTGTATTGGCATTTTATGGATGTCCTTTGGATATACATCCTGGGACTGTTGGCGTTCTGGAGGTAATCGATGTCGGAAGCACATGCGGCCGCGGCCGAACCGACGTGGCAGGGGGGCGGCGCTCCCTTTGCCGTCGGGGTGAAAAAATTCGGGATGTGGCTGTTTATCGTCTCGGACTCCCTGACCTTTTCCGCCCTGTTGATCGCTTATAGCTACGTCCGCGCGTCGAACGACTGGCCCACGCCGTTCCATTTCTTCCCTTCTATCGTTTTTGCAACGGTGATGACGCTGGTGCTGTTGTCGAGCAGCTTGACCATGGTTTACGGCGTTTCCGCGGCGCACCACGGCGCGCGGCGGGCCGCCGTCAAATGGATTTGGGCCACGGCGGCGCTCGGGGCGGCCTTCGTGGCGCTGCACTCCTATGAGTGGATGCACCTGATGCGCGACGAAGGCATGTACCCGTGGGAGAACCGGTACGGCTCCCCGCTGTTCGGCGGCACGTTTTTCCTGATCACCGGGTTGCACATGTTCCACGTCATTACCGGCATTGCTTATCTTGCGGTGGTCGCGCTCGGCTACCGCCGCGGCAAATGGGCGCCCGAGGACATCGAGGTAGCCGGCCTCTATTGGCACTTCGTGGATCTGGTCTGGATGTTCGTCTTCCCGTTGATTTATCTGCTGTCGACCAGTGTGGACTAAGGACTGAAGATGATTGTTTCGTTACTGGGATACCTGTTTACCTTGGCGTTGGGGATCTGGGGGGTTGCGACGTCCGCGCAGTTGGCCGCAAGCGGCACGATGACGGCCTCGTTGGACAATTTGTTCCTGGCTCTTTTTTCCGCGTTGATGGCCGTGCTGTCGTTCGGCTACCTGGCCTGGCGCTTCAACCCGTCGAGACTCGCGCCCGCCGGCGCCGCCGCAGCGGACGGCGGAGCCTCGGTCGAGCGGTACGTTCTGCAAGAAGATCCCGCGTACGAAGACATACACATACCGGTCTTCAAAAAGGTATGGGTGGGCCTTTTGGCGCTCACCGTGATCGAGGTCTTTCTGGCCTATGTCCAAATCGCCGGCGTGCTCGTCATGCTGGCGATCCTGCTCTTCCTGTCGGTGATCAAAGCCGGCATGATTATGGGCTGGTTCATGCACCTCAAATTCGACCATCCCAATTTTTGGTGGGTCGTGGTGGCGCCGGCCACGGCGTGCATTTTGATCATGTGCGGCTATTTCTTCCCGGACAGCTTCCGGTTGCTGGAGTTGGGATTCTGATTCGATTGGGCAAATCCGGCCGCTTCTCGGGGCTCGCGCCGCGCTTACCGCGCGGGCTCATCGGCGCCGTTGCTTTCTATTGCCTGCTCGCGCTTGCGCCGAGCGCGCAGGGTCAGGGCTGTTCGATGTGCCGCGAGACGGCGTCGTACCAGAAGGAGCGCGCCGTGAACGCCCTGAAAAACGGGATTGTGCTGCTGGCCATCCCTCCCCTGGCCATCATCGGCGGAATCGGCTGGGTGACGTACCGGCGCTGGAACGAGTCCGGCGGGTCCGCATAGCGGACGCGCAATCGGCTTCCCGGAATCCGATGCCGCGCGCCGGCGCTTTCCCGATCGCCGCCCTCGCTTTCATGCCTTGCGCCATGGCCGCGGATATTCCCGTTTCCCGCTTCGCCCGATTGGCGCTCGCTTGCGTGCACCGCGAGTATCCCAACAAGATTGCGCACACCCTTGCGAGCGACGCGGACATCGCGCCGCCGCGCGAGCTCACGCCCGCGTTTTACGGATGCTTCGACTGGCACTCGTCCGTGCACGGCCACTGGCTGCTGGCGCGGTTGGCCCGCCGGTATCCGCGCGAAGACTTCGTCCCGGAAGCCCGCGCCGCGTTGTCGAAGAGCCTCGCCGAGGAAAATATCGAAGCCGAGGCCCGCTACATCAGCGCTCCCGGACGCAGCACGTTCGAGCGCCCGTACGGGCTTGCCTGGCTGCTGCAACTGGCCGCCGAGTTGCGGGCCTGGGACGACCGCGGCGCTCGGCGCTGGAGCGCAGCGCTCGAACCGCTCGAAACCGTTGCGGCGGAACGCATTGCCGAATGGCTCCCGAAGCTGACCTACCCGATCCGCACCGGGGAGCATTCGCAAACCGCCTTCGCCTTCGGACTCATTCTGGATTGGGCGCGGACCGCGGGCAAGAGGGACATGGCAGCCTTGTTGGAACGCCGCTCGCTGGAGTTGTACCGCGGCGACCGGAACTGCCCTCTGGGGTACGAGCCGGGGGGGCAGGATTTTCTTTCGCCCTGTCTGGCCGAGGCGGACCTCATGCGCCGGATTCTGCCGCCGGCGGAATTCGCGCTCTGGCTGAGCGGCTTCATGCCCGCAATCCCCGAGAACGGCTCGGCGGATTGGCTGCCCGCCGCGCACGTGAGCGACCGCGCCGACGGCAAGATCGCTCATCTCGACGGGCTCAACCTCAGTCGGGCGTGGATGCTCGAAGGCATGGCCGCCGGCTTGCCCGAAGACGACGCGCGCAGAACATCGCTCCGCGCGGCTGCGCAGACTCATCGAGAAGCGGGCTTGGCCGCAGTGACCGGCGAGCGCTATGAGGGCGGCCACTGGCTGGGCAGCTTCGCCGTGTATCTGATTACGCAGCGCGGGCTCTAAGGGCCGGCGCAAAAATAGTTTCCGTTTTTGTTACATGGGTTCGATGGTGTAGTTCCATTTGGGCATTGAGCTGTCGGGTGTGATGCGTAGCTCCTGCATTTCCTCATCGGTGACCTTGACGCCGGTCTTGTAGGTCTTTCGCACCAGGTGTGCACGCACGCGCAGTCCGGTGGCGGTGCGTGTGGTGCGCAGGTATTTCAGGATGGTCTCGTAGCTGTCCAGCGGGCGGCCCGCCCAGTTCTTGGTGACCTCGCAGAACATGCGGTGTTCGATGGGATTCCACTTCGAGGTGGCCGGCGGGTAGTGGGCCACGGTCACGCGCAAGCCGTGCCGGTTGCAGAGGCGGTGTTGCAGGTTGAATTTCCAGGCGCGCGCCGTGCAACTGTTGCTGCCGCCGCCGTCGGCCAGGATCTGCAGCGCGTTGGCCTCGGGATAGTGCTTGCAGCCTTGGGTGCGCCACCATTTCTCGATGCAGTCGACGGCGAACGCCGGGGTGTCGGCGGTCTGGCCGACGAAGACGGTGCCGGCGTTGGCCCGCGGGTCGTAGATGCCGTAGGGGACGGCGAGGCCCTCGGCATCGGAGCGGAAGTCGTGGTCCTTGACCTGTTCGGGACTGCGGTCCCACTTGGCGCCGGGATTTCGGAACGCGCCGACGAGTTCCTTCTTCTTGGTATCGACGCTGATGACCGGGACGTTGTCGGCGGCGCAACGCTCGCGCAGGTCGGCGATGTGCCGGAACTGATCGTCGCGCCTCGGATGGGAAGCGCCGGCGAGCTTCTTGTGGTTGACGCGCAGCGAATAGCCCATCGCTTTGAGCAGTCGAGCGACCGTCCGGGGGCAGACGTCGATGCCGAGCGCGCCCAGTTGGTCGGCGACCTTGGCGGTCGTTCGGCGTGTCCACTTCAGGCCGCTGACCGGGTCGCCGGCCGTCTCGTGGTCCATCAAGGTTTTGATGCAGGCGATGACTTCCGGCGTTTTTTTTCCGTCGGTGTGCGTCCGCCGCCGGCGCGCCGCACCCGGTCGACCTCGACGTCACGCTCGACCAGTTGCCGCCGGCCGGCGGCGACCGTCGACGGGTCGATGCCGAGCAGTCGGGCGATGCGCCGGTCGCCGCCCCACCCGCACTTGAGGGCTTCGAGGCCGGCGAACAGCCGCCGCTGCCGCTCGTCGAGCAGGCTGGCGAACAACACAATGGCGGCGCGCAACTCCTCGGGCATCAGGTCGGCGTCGGGCAGGGGTTGCCCGAGTCCGGGCGTGGCCAGCAGCAGACGTCTGGCGCGCACCTGGTGCGTCTGTTGCGCGCGGTCGGCGGCGCAGTAGAGGAACTGTCCGGCGAGCTTGTGCCGTGTCAGCCGCCGGTCATCGACGAGCTTGCGCAGCGCGTCCTGGGTGCCGACACCGAGCAGGTTGTCCAACTCGTCGGCGAAGTGTCCGGCCTCGGCGTGGTTGATGAACGACTCGGCGGTTGCGATCAAGGTGCCGGCGCGGGAGAAGCGGACGCCGGCGAACGACCACAGGCCGCGCTCGTCGAAGTGGGCGAGTTGGTCGAGGGTGTAGTAGCCGCCGCGATGCGAGTAGCTGGTGCGGGCGTCGATGTCCTTGAGCTTGCGGAACGCGGTGCGCCTGCTGGCGCGGGCGCCGAGCGCGGCCATGACCTCGGCCAGCGAGGCGATGGTCTGGTTGCGGAGCAGGGCGATGATCGTGTCGGCGGAGAATTGGGTTGGTCTCATTATGGCGCCATTGCGGGTTCGCATTTCCGCAATGATGCCACAACTCGGACGGGCTGCGCCCCTCAGATGACGGGACTTGATTGCTGATCACGAGAGTCGCGGCGCCGGTGGGTTCTACTGCGAGACTACGGGCGCTTCTAGGAAGTTATTCTTGCGCGAACCCTTAGCCCGTCTATCCGGCGATCCGCCTAGCGCAGGATCGGCCCGGCGGGCGCCAAGCCGTCCGCAGTCAGGATCTGGAAATGGTGGATGCCGTGATCGTTGGCGTCAACATGTTTCCAGACGATCCTCTTCTGTCGGTCGACCTCGAATAATTTGATCTCTCCCGCTGCGGCGTGGTAACTCGTGAGCACGGTGTTGCCGTTGGCGAGCCGCTGGGCGCCGCAGGCGTCGTCGTAAGGCTCGCCCGGCAGATCGTCGTTGGTGACGCTCCATACGACCTTGCCTTGGGGATCGATCTCGGCCGCCGTGTCGGCCAAGGTGAAAGTCGTCAAAGTATTGCCGTCGGGCAGGCGGACCGCGGTGAACGGCCAGTGCGGCGTATCGAACGACCAGACGATCCTGCCTTGCGGCGTATATTCGCGGAGTTGTTTCTCGCCCATTACCGGAACCAGGTAATTGCCGTTCGGCAGCTTGCGCGTCATGCGCGTTTGCAGGTGGTGGTTCTCCGTCTGGCAGGCGATCGAGACTTCGTGCAGGATGCGGCCCGAGCGGTCGATTTCCAGGATTCGCGGATTGTCGCCGGCCTCCGTCAACAGGATGCGCCCGCAGGCCAGCGGCTGCACGGTATTGACCTCCGCTTGCGTCCCGGGGAACTCGAAAACCGTATTCCCGGAGCGGTCGACCTCGATCGCCGCTCCGCCGCTGCCCTCACCCGGACTCTTCGCCAGCAAAACGTTGCCGTTGGGCAGCGCCCAGCCGTCGCGGGTCGCGCCGGCGTACTGCCATATCTTCTTGCCGCCGGCGTCGAGAATATAAGTTTCCTTGCCCGTCGCGAGGAACGAGCGCCCCGCAGCCGCCCGCGAAACGGCGGCGCACCCGGCAAGGGCGAGAAAGCTGCGACGATTCATTCCACAGATGGTAACGCACCTGCGGACATCTTTACGCCGCCGCATCGGCTATGGCTGCGTAACCAACTCTCTCCCGCGCTCCGCCTTTGCTACCTTGAGGGGTGCGCCGCGGATCGTCCCGAGATCCGCGGAGATCGCCGCATGGCCCAAGCTTTCAATCCGTTGACGGCAATTCCGCGCCTGGACGACACGCAGGCCGGCAACTATTTCGTTTCGAACTACCCCCCGTTTTCGGTCTGGAGCGGAGACCACGCCTTCGCGGCGGCAGAGCGGCTGGGAAAAGGCGGCGGCGCGGCAACGCCGCTGGGGCTCTACGTTCACCTCCCCTTCTGCCGGAAACGTTGTAATTTCTGTTACTTCCGCGTCTACACCGACAAGAATCACAACGATATCCAGCAGTACCTGGAAGCCTTGATCCACGAGGCCCGGATGATCGCGCAACAGGACTTCGTTGCGGGCCGAACCCTCGATTTCATCTATTTCGGCGGGGGAACGCCGTCGTATCTGTCCGAGAAGCAGTTGACGTTCTTGATGGGCGGCCTGCAAGACGCGCTGCCCTGGGAGTCGCCCCAGGAAGTCGCCTTCGAGTGCGAGCCGGGCACCCTGAGCGAACACAAGCTGGAGGCCATCCGCGGTTTCGGCGTCAACCGGCTCAGTCTCGGCGTGGAGAATTTCGACGACGAAATCCTCCAGGCGAACAACCGCGCGCACCGCTCCAAGGAAATCTACAGGGCGTGGGGTTGGCTCGAGAAGATCGATTTCGCGCAAGTCAATCTCGACCTGATCGCCGGGATGGTGGGCGAAACCGACTCCAACTGGCGGCGCTGCATCGACGAGACCGTGCGCCTCGGCCCCGAAGCGGTCACCGTCTATCAGATGGAGATCCCCTTCAACACGACCATCTTCAAGGAAATGAAGGAAAAGGGAAGCGCCGCCGCTCCCGTGGCGAACTGGGCGACCAAGCGCCGTTGGGTAGGCGAGGCATTCGAGGCATTCGAGGGGCAGGGTTATTCCATCGGCAGCGCGTACACCGCCGTCAAGGACTCTTCCACGATCCGCTTCGTCTACCGCGACCGTCTCTGGAACGGCGCGGACATGCTCGCCCTCGGCGTCTCCTCCTTCGGACATCTGGACGGCGTTCACTATCAGAACGAAGCTCACATCGGCCCGTATATGGGAGCCGTTGCGAGCGGGCGTCTGCCGATTTCGAGGGCATTGCCGATCAGCATGGAAGAGCGGATGATCCGCCGGTTCGTGCTCAATCTGAAACTCGGACGGCTGGACACGCAGCCGTTTCAAGAACGTTTCGGCGTCGACGTCATCGACCGTTGGCGCAGCCTGCTCGAGGCGTTTGCGGCGCAAGGCCTGCTGACGTTCGACAGCGGCTCCATCGAGTTGACCCGCGGCGGATTGCTTCAGGTCGATCGCCTGCTTCACGCCTTCTTTTTGCCCGAGCACACGAAAATTCGCTACGCCTAGACTGTTTCCGATCCCATCCCAATCAGCAATGAGCACGAAACGCTTGCGGAACGGCTACGACGCCGTCATCCTCGGCGGCGGGCCGGCCGGTTCGACCGCGGCGGCCGTATTGGCCGAAAAGGGCCGGCGCGTCGTCGTGGTCGAGCGGGAAAAATTCCCGCGCTACAAAGTCGGCGAGTCTCTGATTCCTTACTGCTACTTCCCGCTCCAGCGCATCGGGATGATCGAGAAGCTCCGCGAGTCGAGCTTCATCAAGAAATACAGCGTGCAATTCGCGGCGCCCGACGGACGCATCTCCACCCCGTTCTACTTTTTTCAACACCTTGAGCACGACGCCGCGCAGACCTGGCAAGTCGTGCGCAGCGAGTTCGACGCCATGCTGCTTGACAACGCCGTGGAGAAAGGCGCCGACGTGCTGTTCGAAACCAACGCCAAGCGCTTGCTCATGGACGGCGGACGCTGCCTCGGCCTCGAGGCGGAGCAGCACGGCGAGACGTTTCACCTGGAAGCTCCGCTCACGATCGACTGCGGCGGACGGCACGGCTTTGCCGCCACGCAATTGGGCTGGATCGTCCCCGATCCGCAGCTCAACAAGATTGCAGTTTGGAGTTACTTCAAAGGCGGTCTGCGGGACGAAGGCCGGGACGAAGGCGCGACGACCGTTGCCTATCTGCCGGAAAAAGGCTGGCTCTGGTACATTCCCCTGCCCGACGACATCATCGGCGTCGGCGTCGTGGCCGGACGAAAATATCTTTACCGCGAGGGCAAGAATCTGGAGGCCGTGCTCAACCGCGAGATCAACGCAAACCGGTGGGTCGCCGAGCACCTCGCCCCGGCCGAACGGATCGAGAGCATCCAGGTGACCGCAGAATATTCGTACCGCTCTCGCTATTGCGCAAGCGACGGACTCGTGCTGGCGGGAGACGCTTTTTCGTTTCTCGATCCGGTATTCTCCTCGGGCGTGTTTCTGGCCTTGAAAAGCGGGGAAATGGCCGGCGACGCCGGCGACGCGGCGCTTCGGGACGGCGATACATCGGCCGGCCGGTTTGCCGCGTACGGCGAGGAACTCTGCTTCGGAATCGAGTCGATGCGCAAGCTGGTCTACGCCTTCTACGACACATCGTTCAGCTTCGGCCGCGTTCTCAGAAAGCACCCCGGCCTGCGGGGCGATCTGACCGATTGCCTGATCGGAAACCTGTTCCGCGACTTCGGGCCGCTTTTCGATGCGGTCGCGGAATTCGCCGAAGTGCCGCGCCCCCTGCCCTACGGCAAGGCCCCGCCCCAGCCGGCAGCTTTGGGGGCGGCGGCCGTATTGGAGGAAATTGCCTCATGAGACTCGCGCAAATCCGCAACGGCGGCGGTTTCGAGGCGGCGATCGAAACCGCCGGAGGCTACCGCCCCATTCCCGGGCGCACGACCGCTTCTCTGATCGCCGCGGCCGAAGCGGCGCAAAAACCGCTCGCCGCAATTGCCGCCGAGGCCGCATCGAAGCATATAACGGCCGCCGAGCCGGCGGTCCCGGTCCATCCGGCGGAAGTCTGGGCATGCGGCTGCACCTACGCTCCCAGCGCGGACTTCCGCGACGGCGAGTTGGGCACGCGCGACGGGATGTACTCCTACGTCCACAAGATCGAGAACCGCCCGGAGATCTTCTTCAAGGGCACGGCGCGGGTCTGTGTCGGCCCCGGAGAAAAAATCGGCATCCGCAGAGACTCCACGTTTACGGCGCCCGAACCCGAATTGGGCATCGTGATCGACTCGCGGGGAGAAATCGTGGCTTACACGCTTGGCAACGATGTCTCCGCCTGGGACATCGAACGGGAAAACGCTCTTTATCTTCCTCAGTCGAAGGTCTACGACGCCTGCTGCGCCCTCGGCCCCGTTCTCGTCACCCCCGACGAAATCGCCGACCCCTACGACCTGCAAATGAACTGTACGATTACACGCGGCGCGCGGACGACGTTCGCGGGCTCCGTTTCCACCGGCAAGCTGAGGCGCAAGCTCGAGGATCTCGTGCATTACTTGACGGCAAGCAACCGCGTGCCGACGCCGACCGTAATCCTGACCGGCACGGGAATCATCGTGGAGCAAGAAGCCGCGCTGGCCGAGGGCGACGTCTGCTCGATTACAGTGCCCGAGATCGGAACGCTTTCGAACCCGGCGGCGCTCGTCTGACGAGATCCGCAGGAATCGGCAACCGATTCGGGCGCCGTCAGCCCGTCGCAAACCGACTGCCCGACCGTCCCAACCCCGCCGCTCGGGCGGCATTCGCTTTTGCGAATTCGCTCGTCCCTCGTCATCGCCGTCTCCGTCGCCCTGCTGAGCGCAGTCGCCGGCGGGCTGTTCGCGTTTTTCGAAAGTTGACCGTTTCGGGGCATGGTCAAGGCGGCCCCGGAGCGCAAGTCAGCGTCCCCGAAAATTCGGCTTGCGCTTCTCGACGAATGCGCGGGCGCCTTCACGGTGGTCGTCGGTTTGCGCGCAGCGCAGGTGCGTGAGCGCCTCGCGCTCGAGAATCGTGCGGAAGTCCGACTCGACCGCCAGGTTGACGTTTTCTTTCATGTAGCGATAGCTCACTCCCGGCCCCGCCGCGATGCGCGCGGCCATTGCGCGCGTCTCGGCCGCCAGTCGGTCGTGCGCGACGACGCGATTGGCCAGTCCCAGGCGATGGGCTTCCGCGGCGTCCAGGTTGTCGGCCAGAAAAAACAACTCCTTGGCCTTGGCCGGACCGACCAGCCGGGTCAACTGCCAGGTCGCGCCGTAGTCGCCGCCGAGACCGACCCGCGCATACGCCGTGCCGAATTTCGCTTTGTCCGAGGCAATACGGATATCGCAGGAAAGCGCGATGCCGAGTCCCGCGCCGACGGCGTATCCGTTGACCGCGGCGATGGTCGGCTTGGGCAGGGAATGCAGGAGCCACGAAAACTCTTGTCCCGAGCGCAGCCCGTCGAGTCTTTCCTCGAACGTCGCGGGCGCATTGCCGGCGGCCATGCCGCCGACGTCGCCACCCGCGCAAAAGGCCCGCCCGGCCCCCGTAAGAATGACGACCCGCACTTCCGGGTCTGCTGCGAACCGGGCAAGACAGCGCTTGCCCGAACTCGACATCTCGGCGCTCAGGGCATTCAGCTTGTGCGGCCGATTCATGGTCAAAACGGCGATGCCGTCGCCGACCGAGACTTGAAGGGGGCTGGATTCACTCATGAAATCGAAACTCCGTTCCACAAATCGTAACGCGGTTTTCTTCGACGGGCAGGCCGCGCGCGCTCGCGGCCGCCAGTACGCGGCGGACGTCGTCCGTCTGAATCGTCAGCGCCCCGACCCGGTCGCCGCGCCCGTCGGGGTCGGCTTCGAACCCCAGCGCGGCGTTGCGCGGCCGCCGGCCGCCGAGGACTTCTTGCCAACGCCGGCGCAGCCCCGCCGGATCGGAGGCGACCAGTTGCGCCGAGGTTATCGTTCGCGCCGCTGCCGCGCGGCGGCTCCGCCAATCCGGCCCCGCCCAGCGCCACGACTCCGGCGGGCGCATCTCGTCCAGCGACAGAATCGCGCCGCCCACGTCTTTGGGGTGCAGATGAATCGCCGCGGCCGTCTCGTACTCGGCCGTCCAGACGATGCGCACGCCGAGCTGCTCGACGCGCCGCCGCTCGCGCGCCAAGTCTTCGACCTGGACGATCAGCATGTAACCGCCGTCGCCGCCGATACGCTCGAGAAAGCGTCCCGCGGCCGTGTCCGGCTGCTTCGGGGAGACGACCTCCAGAAAGGTATCGCCGATCGGCGCCACGATATTGCGCAGGCCGAACGCGCCCACTCCCGGGTCGCGGAAAGCATCCTGCAAACCGAGGACGGCGAATAAATCCTCCTGCGCCGCATCCAGACCGCGCGCGGCGAGAACGATTTGACGCAAGCGCATGGCTCGCTCAGAAAGCCTCCCCCCAGCGGCCGCCAAACAGGAATTCGGCTTGCGGCTTGCGGCGCCGCGGCCGGGCGTCGCGCTCTGCAAAAGCTTGCAGCGGCTCCGCGGCCGGATAGCCGATGGCAACGCCCGTCAGCACCTCGAAATCGTCGGGGACGCCGTAAAGCTGCTTGGCGCGGTCGGGCAGAATCCCCGCCATCTGGTGTACGCAAAGTCCGCGCGCGGTTGCTTCGAAGACCAGGTGCGCCGAAGCCGCTCCGACGTCGTGCGCGGCGCAGCGATTGGGCTTTCCGTTGCGGGCGAAGCGCGTAGAGGCAACGGCCAGAGCGAGCGCGCCAGCGTTCTTGGCCCAGGTCTGGTTGGGCTCCGCCAGACACGCAAGCATGCGCTCGAACTCCGCTTCGTTCTCGCGGAGAGCGAGCAGGAACCGCCAGGGCTGTTCGTTGAACGAGGAAGCCGCCCAGCGCGCCGCCTCGAACAGCGGCCGCAATTCCTCGACGCCGACGGGCCGGTCGTCGAACGAGTAAGGACTCCAGCGCTGCGCAAGCAGCTCATGGATCGGGTAGTCGGCCGACGCCGTATGGGTCATGAGTTCTCCGCCTCCAGGTTTCTCATTGTGGCAGAGCCAAGGCGGCTTCGAGCGCCGCAGCCATGTGTTTCGCGGCCAGAGCGTGGCCGGCGGCGTTCCAATGCGGGTCGATCGGCAAGTAGGTCGGCGGCTCGCGGCCCTCGCCGCGGAAGACCGGCGTGAGATCGAGCGTGGCGGCGCCCCGCGCCTGCGCGATTTCGCGCAGCCGGGCATAGGCCCTCTCCTCGATGCCCAGATACGCTGCGTCGAACAGTTCTCGATAGAGGCGCAGGTAAACCGATTCCTTGGAGGGCAGCAGGAAGACCGCCGGCGCCGCCCCGGCGGCCGCAATCCGGTCGAGCAGGTCCGCGTATCCGGCCTCAAAGGTCTTGTTGTATCCGGCGGATTCATAGTAGGGATGCGCGCCCAGCCCCCTGTAGAGGCGCAGCCCGTTCGAGGCTTCCGCGAAGTCCAGATGCGACGGCGCCGCGTTCCGCGCGCGATACGCGCCCGCAAGCCGCGCCCATGTCTGGTACAGAACCGTTCGTTGCAGCAGGGGATAGCGCCGGAACTCGCTCCAGCCGAAGGCGCGGTAAAAGTCCGCCAACTGTTCGCGGGAGATCGGCTGCGTGAGATCGTTGGCGTAAATGCATACCGCGACGATCTGCGGATCGTAAGCGTCGAGAAACCGCTCCGCCAGCAACGCGTACTGCTCGATGCCGTAGCTCTGGCGCCCCCAGTTGGCCACCGGAACGCCCAGCCGGCGCTCCAGCAGATCGGGAAACGTCAGCTCGCGCTCGAGCCAGACGCCCCAGGCAAACGAGTCGCCGAGGAACAGAATGCGCGCTGCGGCCGCGTCGCGGCCGACGTTGCGGAAACCCTGCCCATCCGTGCTGTAGGCCGCCCGCTCGCCCGCCTCCGACCAGCGTATCTCGAAATTTCTCAGGTTTGCCCCGGCGCGGAAGCCGAGGATCGGGTCGGGCTCGAAAAACTCGTGCAAGAGCCGCTGCCGGTCCCGAAACGCGGCGGGAACCAGCGCCCCGGTCGCCACGGCGCCGAGCTCGACAAGCAGCCAGCCGATCGCCGCGGCGGCGGCCGCGAATCCCGCCCGCCGTCTGTGGACGCTCTCCGTCACGGACTGAAAAGTTTAACCAACGCGCCGCCCTACCGCGCCGCCCAAACAACGACCCCTTCCTGACTGAGCGCATCGCCCACACGGACCCGCACCGCAAGCGCGCCGGCGCCCGAACCCAGCCGGGCGTTGATTTGCATCACGCCGGCGGTGAGCGGCGCTTGCCCCTTGAACAGGATTTCCAGCGCTTCGCCGCCGACTTCGACAACGACCGGGGCAACCGGCTCGGGGTATCCGTTCCCAGGAAACGCCCCGGTCACGCTCGGCGGCGTGGTGACGCCCTGGCCGGTAAGAAACAAGACGACGATCGTTCCCGCCGCCGCCGGGTTCGCTGCCGCGTTCACCGTGCCGTCCTGGTTGAAAACGACCGGGAACAATCCCGCCTTGGCCGGCGTTACCTGCGCCGTTGCGGGCGCGCTCGAACGTCCCCGATGCGTGACAACCAGTTCGAGCTCGGTTTCCGCGGCCGTCTCATAGGGGACCTGCGCGTTGATCTGCTCGGCGGAAACGAAATAGAGCGGGGAGGGCATGCCGTTCCAGGCGACGGTCACGCCGGCCAACTCGAAGGGCAGCCGGCCGTCCGGCCCGAACTGCGCCGAGACGCCTTGCCGCGGCCCGCCGCCGCGCACGAAAAGCGACACGATCTCCCCCGGCGCGACGCCGCCGCGCATAAAGTTGAACGCATTGACGACGCCTTCGGCGGAGACCTCCGGCGCCGCGGCGGCGGCGAAGAGCCAAAGCTCATTCGTGCGGCGTCCTCCGGCCGCGGCGCCGCCGAAGAACACGACCCCCATGCCGTCGACGAATGCGCCCTCGACGCGGCTGCGCGCCGGGGGGCCGGGTCCCGAAAATTCGGGTTCTTCCCATACGTTCGCCGCCGGGTCGAACGTCCGGACGTCGCCGAGCAGAGCGCCGCTCGCGCGGCCGCCGAAGATCACCATGCGGTCCGCTCCCGAGTCGAATCCGACGCCGTAGAACTCGCGCCCCGGGGGGCCGCTCGCCAGTTGCGTCCAGACGTTCGCAGCCAAGTCGAACGACCATAGATCGTCGAGCGGGCACGGCCCGGCGCCGCTGGCGCAGCCGCCGTAAAGCAGCATCCGATCGCGCCCCGGGTCGTAGGCGGCGCGGTGCAGGCAGCGCCGCAGCGGACGCTTTGCGGGCGAAACGTCGGCCCACCTGTTGGAGGCGAAGTCGAAGGCCCACGTGTCGTCGAATCGGCCCTCGTCGGTGAACCCGTGCGAAATGACCATGCGGTCGCGCATTGGATCGGCGATCGCCGAATGCCCGTAGCGGATGTTCGGAGCGAGCCCGAAGCCGTCCAGCCGCGTCCAGCGGTCGGCTTCGATTTCATACGCCCACACGTCGTTGAAGAAGCTCGCGGCTTGTCCGCCGAATACGATCAGCCGGCGGCGCGCGGAGTCGAAAACCATCGTGTGGCCGTCCCGCGCAGGCGGGGCGGCGCCTGCGGGCCGCAGCGCGACCCAGCCGGCTCGGTCGAACGCATAGGCCCACAGGTCGTTGCGCCTGGTTCCGGCGCGGCCGCCGAAGACATACAGACGCCGGCCTTGGGGATCGTATACGGCCGTCCCGTCGGTGCGCGCTTGCGGCGCCGGCGGCCCGAACGGGATCGGCTCGAAGCGGTAGCTCGGCTGTCCCCACAAAGGGCAGGCAGTCAGGGCCGCGCAAAAACCGACGGCGAGAACCCGCATCCGCCGCTCAGTATAGACGCCGCGCCCGGCGCCGAACGTCCAGCGGCCTCTACGTCCTGCCTCCCCGCAGTCCGCGACTCAATCCTCCGATCGACGCCCTCGCCCACCGCTACGACCACTTCCGCCCCCATGACGCCCTTGACTCCCTCTCCCCCATGCAGTATCTTCGTGCCTGGAGCTTCGGTTTACCCCTGCCGTCTCCTATGTATTGAACCCGCACGGATGGGAGAATAAACCATGGGAGATATAGCCTTGCCCCCAACCGAACCGCCGAAGCACGACGCATTGCTGCGTCTCTTCGCCAAGATCGAGCAGGACCCCATCACGGTTCATGAGGCGCTTGAAGACATCCGCGCAATTTCCGGGGAGAACATCCGCAAGGACATCGAGGGACTGGAAATCCGAACGACCGCCCGTTTCGACACGATCGACGCCCGCTTCGACACGACCGACGCCCGCACCGACGCCCGCTTCGACACGACCGACGCCCGCACCGACGCCCGCTTCGACACGACCGACGCCCGCTTCGACATGATCGACGCCCGCTTCGACACGGTCGACGCCCGCTTCGACGCACTCCAGCGCGAAATATCTTCGCTGCGTTGGATGATCGGGATCGGGTTCACGCTACTCAGTATTTTCATCGCCATCTCCACGCTCGTTCGCGGCTGAACGAGGCCGCAAGCGGCGCTCATCCCCAAGTTGCAGCCGGCGGAGTTGCTTCCAACATGACGGCAAGCCTGAAGACGGGCGCGCGCAAGCGGCGGCATGCCTATCTCGCACGAGCGCGTCCCGCGCCCCGTTGAGCGGCGCGCAGCTTCCCTGTCGCTCAGTGCGTGCGCCTCGGCGTCGAGCACGGCGCAGCTTGTTCCGGGGCGCAGGCAGCATTCCGCTCGGGGCGGCGACTTGAGTTTTTCGTAGGGCGTCATCACGTCCCCTTGGCGGGGGCGCTTGGGCGCCCGGCGCCGAACGCCCACCGGCCTCTGCTCTGCCCGAGAAAGTTTTAACAAATGCGCCCCTTGCGGCCCGCAAGGAGAAAATCTATAATCGTTTAGCGTGAGTTCCGCTCCGCCGCTGCGGTGAGAGGAACGCTCGCATACCAAGGGGGGAAAGTTTCATGAAACAGACGATACTGCTCGCGATACTCTGCGCGCTGGCGGCCGGCTTGGCCTTGGCGCAGACCGCCGGCACCATCCAGGGCGCGGTCAGCGACGACACGGGCGCCGTCATCCCGGGGGCCTCGATCACCGTGGTCAGCCTGGACACCGGCGCCGCATCCACGACATCGACCAACGAGGTCGGCTTCTACACCGTTCCGGCGCTCAATCCGGGACTGTATTCCGTCACTTGCGCATCCGAGGGTTTCTCCACGCAGGAGTTTCCCGAGATCCGCGTCGAGGTGCAGCAGACCGTGCGCCTCGACTGCTCGATGGCCGTCGGCAGCGTGACCGAGACCGTCGAGGTCAGCGCCGCGGCCATCCTGATCCAGTCGGAAAAAACGGAGGTCGGCCAGGTCATCGACTCCAAGCGCATTCTCGAAATGCCGCTGAACGGCCGCAATTACCTCGAGCTGGCGAAATTTTCCGTCGGCGTGCTGCCTTCCCGCGAGATGGGCAAGGGCACGCGCCACGACGGCGTGCGCGGCGGCGAGGGCGGCATCCTGGCCGTGGGCATGCACGCCGCGCAGACGAACGTGCTGCTCGACGGCGCGGACAACTCGTCGCGCAACTCCGGCGGCGCGCTGGGCTTCCAGGCGCAGGCCACCAAGCCTTCCGTGGACGCGGTCGGCGAGTTCAAGGTGGTGACCAACAACATGTCCGCCGAATACGGCTACCGCATGGGCGCCAAGGTGCTGGTCAGCACCAAGTCCGGCACGAACGAATTCCACGGTTCGGTTTATGAGTTCCTGCGCAACGACAAGCTTGACGGGACGAATTTCTTCGCCAATCTGCGTGGCTCCAAGAAACCCACCTTGCGCCGCAACCAGTACGGCGGAACGTTCGGCGGCCCGATCGTCAAAAACAAGCTGTTCGGCTTCTTCAGCTTCCAGGGCACCAAAGACCGCGCCGGCCAGAGCTTCACCTCTTCGGTGCCCAGCCGAGAGGCCTTGGCCGGCGATTTTTCCAATCAGGTAGATCCCAACCGCGAGATCTACGACCCATTGACGCTAGAGGGCTCGGGGCGCGGCGCAACCCGGCAGGCGTTCCCCAACTTCCGCATCCCCATGGATCGCTTCGACCCGGTCTCCACTGCGCTGTTCGGCAACTATCCCGCGCCGAACATCCCCGGCGAGAGAAATGGCATAGCGATAGAGCATCAGCCCAACAACTTCTTCTACGCGCCCGCCGACACGATCGACCACAACCAGTACGACATGAAGTTCGATTACAACATCAACGACAACAACCGCTGGTTCGCGCGCTATTCGATCCGCGACGAGTTCGTGCTGCAGAACGGCAATCTGCCTCTGCCCGCCAACGGCGGCAACGGCCAGACGATCGACCTGCCCGGACAGAACTGGGCGTCCGCGCTCAGCACGACCCTCGGGGCGACGATGTTCAACGAGCTGCGCTTCGGCTATACGTTTTTCCCGACGCGCTTCGACATTCCCTTTACCGAGCCGTTGAACCCGAAGTTCGGCGTGCTGGGCGCGCCGGGCGACTCGATCGACGACGGATTGGACCACGGCTACGCGTTGTCCACCCTGGGTGGCTTCACCTCCGTCGGCCCGCGCGCCTTCTGGCCCAACGTGAACAAGATGGACAACCTGCAGCTTGCCAATAACTTCTCGTGGATCAAGGGCAGCCATACGTTCAAGGTGGGCGTCGAGTACCGCCGCACCCAGATTCCCCGCTCGCCGTCGCGCTTCCGCCGCGGCCGGTTCCAGTACAACGGCGTTTACACGGCCGAAAAGCCCAACGACCCGGCCAGCCGCGGCGCCACGGGCAACTCCCTCGCCGACGGGCTGCTGGGCTGGAACAACAACGGACGCTGGGGATGGCCCAACGGCGAGGAGCAGGTCATCCCCTATTACGGCTTCTTCTTTCAGGACGACTGGAAGCTCACCAACAAGCTGACGCTGAATCTCGGCCTGCGCTACGAGCTTTTCCTGACGCCGACGTTCCCCGATCCTCAGAATCATACGCTCAACAGCACCGTCGTGCGCTTCGTCGGCGAGGCCAACGGACGGCCCATCGACCCCGGCGAGCGCATCCCCGCGAACCGGGGCGGCTGGGGCGAAGCGGAATACCTGCCGCACTTCCGCACCCCGGAGAGCGGCTCGGACTGCGCCTGCCGGAACGACACGAACAACTTCGCGCCGCGCATCGGCATCGCCTACCGCGTCAACGACCGCACCGTCGTTCGCGTCGGGGCGGGCCTGTTCTACGGCGAGCACGACAACACCGGCGGCGAGGCCGCGCGCTTCAATACCGGCGCTCCGCAATCGAACGAGTTCGACAATGCGCAACCGCGCGATTTCAGCACGTTCTTTACGCGCAACGGCTTTCCGCCCTCGACCCGGGCGGGGCTGCCGCGCGCCGGCCTGAACGTCAACATCAAGACCGAGGACGCCTGGCCGAGCTTCTACGCCGGCCAGTGGTTCTTCGACATCCAACGGGAGATGCCGGGCAACTCACTGTTGACGATCGGCTACAACGGCTCCTCGACGTCGCAGATCCACGGCGCGATCAACATCAACCGCCCGCTGACGCCGCACCCGACGGTGCGCTGGCAAGACCGCAGAATCCGGCCTTTCTTCAACTCCGTCGGGCTGCGCGGGGCGGCCTTCCTTAACCAGAACTACAACTCGCTGACGATCAAGGGCGAAAAGCGCTTCACGGGCGGCTTCACCTTCCTGAGCTCGTTTACCTGGGCGCACAACATCGACGTGGTGAACGAGAACCTGACGACCGGAACGCGATCCCAGCAACGCTTTACCTACAATCAAGGGATCGAACGCGGCAACGCCTCGCTCGACCGGCGGCTGGCCTACGTGACCAGCGTCGTGTGGGAGTTGCCCTTCGGCAGAGGCAAGAGCTATCTCAACGAGGGGCCGGGCGCCTGGATTCTGGGCGGCTGGCAGGTTGGCGGCATCTTCAACTTCCTGGGCGGGACGCCGGACAGCCACACGTTCAACCAGGACACGACCAACGTCGGCGGGGCCAACCGCGGCAACGTGGTCAGCGACATCAACCTGCCCAAGTCGCAGCGCACCATCGACCGCTGGTTCAACACGGACGCGGTCGGCCCGGGCGGGGAAGGCGTGCTCGACAACGCGGGACGCAACCTGATCTGGGGACCCGGAACGAAGGCGATCGACTTCTCGTTGTCGCGCAAGTTCGACCTGCCCTGGGAGGGCGACTACGTGCAGTTCCGCTTCGAGTCGTTCAACTTCACCAATACGCCGGTGTTCGGGCGGCCGAATACGGCAATCGGCAGCGCGGCGGAAGGACAAATCGTCACCGCGGGCGAGCCGCGGCGCATTCAGTTCGGCCTGAAGTTCATCTTCTAGGCCGAGCCGCTTAGAGCAACTTCAGCATTACGGGCGCTCCCGGCCGGGAGCGCCCGTTTTCTTTCCATGCCGCCTATCGTCCGGCTTGCGTTTGCATCTCCCGAAAACGTTCCAACGTTTGCCGCGCGGCGTTCTCTGCGCCCATCCGCCGGTAAACCTGGGCCAGCGCCGGCAGAGCCTGCACATTCTCCGGCGCCAACGCGACCGCTCGCTCGAGCGACTCCGCGGCCGCCGCCCATTCCCCAAGCTTGCGCAACACGACGCCGAGCTCGTAATGGACGGCGGCCTGCGGCGGATCCACGGCGGCCGCCCGCTCCAGCGCCGCTTGCGCTTCTGCGAGCCGGCCCAGGTCGTGCAGCAAGCTGCCGAGATGAAAGGCGGGCCAGGGCGATTTTCGGCCCGAGGCTTCGTCCAACTCGATCGCCCGCCGGTAAGCAGCGGACGCCTGCTCGTGCTCGCCCATGCCCTCGAAGCACTGGCCCAGGCGGTCGTGCGCGGGCGCGAAGCGGGGCGCGAGCCGGAGCGCCGCCTCAAGCTGCTCCGCCGCTTGCCCGAACCACTGGTAGAAATAAAAAATTTCCGACAGGGCGAAGCGGTAGTCCTTCTCGGCGGGATGCTCCGCGACCAGACGCTCCAGCTCGGCCCGCGCCCAGTGGCGGCGCTCGAGCCTCGAAAAGGCCGTCGCCAGAGCGAAGCGGTCGGACGCGCGCAGCGGCTCGATGCGGTCGGAGCGCTTGAACGCGCGGGCGGCCGCGAACCAGCGTCCGGCCTGAAAATGCGCGACGGCAAGCGCCCGCAGCAATTTCGCGTCGCCGGGCTTGTCCTGCGCGGCGCGGTACAGCGCAGCCTCGGCCGTCCTCCAGTCGCCGGAAGCCGCGGCCGCGGCTATTTCCTTGCGAACATCGGCGGCGACGTCGAGGACGCCGACCGAAAACTCGAGCGTCTGCCCGCCCGCCGATACCGCCAGGAGAAGCAGCGCCGAAAGGCTGCGCGCACGGCGCAAAGCTACTCGCCCTCCGCGCATCCGTACACCCTGTAAGGATTGATCCGACGCAGCTTCTCGCAGAGATCCCAGGCCGCCTGCGCGTTGCCTTCCGCGCGCTCCAGAAGCAAAAGCGGTCTGTAGGGAGCAAGAAACCATGGATCCGCTTTGATCGCCCCGGCGAACGCTTTTCGAGCGCCGCCGGCGTCGTCGAGCGCCAAGCGCAAGCGGCCCAACTCGAACCAGGCGGAAGCATACCGCCGGTCGATAACGAGCGCGGCGCGCAGGGCGGCCTCGGCGGCGTCGACCTGGTTGGCGGAGAGCTTGCGCACGGCGATTTGGAACAGCGCGCGCGCGACCGGCCGCGCGGCCAGGTGCGAGACGCTGATCGTCTCGCCCTGATACTTGCCCGCCCGCCGCAGCACGAGGGCGGGGATCCCCGCCGCCGCGGGCAGACCGCGAACCGGCGTCCGCGATACGCGGTAGCCCACCGCGGAGGCGGTCAACTCGCAGTCGCCGCCGGCTTGCATATCGGGGAAGCGGAAGCGCCCCACGCGGTCCGCAGCGGTCGAGGCGGTTTCCGCCCCGGCGCAATGGAGCCGAACTTCGACGGGGCCGAGAAACGGCATCCCGTCGTCGGCAACGACAAGGCCGGAGATTTCCCCCGCCCACGCGGCGCAGGCCGCCCAAGCCCAAACCGCGAACCGCATCCCCGAACGCCGCATCTGAAAACATAGTAACCGTGCCGCGAATTTCCGCTATTCGCCCGCCGGCGCTCGCCGCCGCGCTCCTCGCGCTGCCGCCGGGCGCCGCGGCGCAGCGCTTCGAGGACGTCACCGCGCAAGCAGGCATCGACTTCCGCCACGACAACTCCAAAACCCCGCGCAAGTATCTCCCCGAAACCATGGGCGGCGGCCTGGCCGTTCTGGACGCCGACGGCGACGGCTGGATGGATCTCTACTTCGTCAACGGGGCCGAGCTGCGCTTCCCGCAGCCAGCAGGCGCGGAACCCGAGAAAGCCGACCCGCGCTTCTGGAACCGGCTCTATCGCAACAACCGCGACGGCACGTTCCGCGACGCTACCGAAGCTTACGGGCTGCAAGGCCGCGGCTACGGCATGGGCGCGGCCGCCGGCGACTACGACAACGACGGCGACCCCGACCTGCTCGTCACCAACGCCGCGACCGGCGAGGCGCCGGCGGCGGTTCTTTACCGCAACGAGGAGGGGCGGCGGTTCATCGACGTTACGGCGGAGGCGGGTCTGCATGCTCGGGGTTGGGCGACAAGCGCCGGATTCTTCGACTACGACAACGACGGCGATCCGGACTTGCTCATCCTGCGCTACATGCAGTGGCGGTTCGACGTCGATTCCCGCTGCGGGCTGGAGACCAGCTACGGCCGCGCGTATTGCCACCCGGATTTATTCGACCCGGCAACCGATTATCTTTACCGCAACAACGGCGACGGCACGTTCACCGACGTCAGCGAAAGTTCGGGAATCGCCGATCGGCCCGGCAAGGGCCTGGGCGCCGCGTTCGCCGACTACGACAGCGACGGCTACCTCGACATCGCCGTCGCCAACGATTCGTTCCCCCAGTTTCTGTTCCGCAACCGGGGAGACGGCTCGTTCAGCGAGGAAGCTCTGCTTGCAGGCTCCGCTTACGACGACGACGGCCGCGAGTTTGCCGGGATGGGAGCGGCCTTCGACGATCTCGACGACGACGGCCGGCCCGACCTCGTGACCACCACGCTGTCGCAAGAGCGTTACGCGCTTTTCTACAACGCCGGCGAGGGCGCCTTCGATTACGCCGCGGGCGTGTCGGGTCTCGGCGCCGCGACCCAGCTTTTTTCCGGCTGGGGCATCGCCGTTTTCGACGCGGACCTCGACGGATCGAAGGAGCTGTTCTTCGCCAACGGGCACGTGATGGACAACATCGAGCAATCCCAGCCCCATCTCCGTTACCTGCAGCCCCCGCTGCTCTTCCGCCGCGAGGGCCGCCGGTTCGTCGACGTCTCCCGTTCCGCTGGAGACCTATTCGCTCACGCCCGGGCCGGGCGCGGCGCCGCGGCCGTCGATTTCGACAACGACGGCCGCGTGGATATCGTCGTCTCGAACCTCGACGGACGGCCGTACCTGGCGCGGAACGTCACTGAAACCGACAACCGTTGGATCGGTTTGCATCTCGCCGGCTGCCAAAGCAATCGAGACGGCATCGGCACGGCGGTCAAGTTGACCCGGGCCGGCGGCAAGGCGCAGCACCGCGCGGCCGCCCGCGGCGGCAGCTACCTGTCTTCGCGCGACCCCAGGGTATTTTTCGGGTTGGGCGCAGACCCGCAGGAAATCGCCGTGGAATTGCGCTGGCCGAGCGGGCGCACGCAAGTTCTGCAGGACCCCGCGCTCGACCGGCTGCGCCGCATCGCCGAAGACCCCGACTGCACGCGGCCCTGAGCCCTCAAACGATCCGGCCGTCCTTCATGCGCAGGATTCGATCCGTGCAGTACTCCGCGGCCTCGGCATTGTGCGTAATCATGAGCGTCGTCTGGCCCAACGAGCGATTGAGATGCTTCAAGGTGTCGAGCACCGCGACCGCGTTCTGCGAATCGAGGTTCCCGGTGGGCTCGTCCGCCAGCAGGATTTGCGGCTTGTTGACGATCGCGCGGGCGATGGCGACACGCTGCTGTTCCCCTCCGGAAAGCGCGTAGGGCTTGTGGTTGAGCCGGTGCGCCACGCCCAGAATGCCGAGCGCGTCCTTGAGCCGTTCGTCGTTTCCGTCCGTGTTCCCCGCGATGTGCCTGGCGATCTCGATGTTCTCGGACGCGCTCAAGGTGGGCAGCAGATTGAACTTCTGGAACACGAAGCCGATCATCGTCTTGCGCAGGTCGGTCCGCTCGGAGTCGCTCAGCAGGCCGAGGTCGCGGCCGGCGAGGAAGACCTTGCCGCTCGTCGGCGGAGTCAATCCGCCGATGATATGGAAAAGCGTCGATTTGCCCGAGCCCGAGGGCCCGAGCACGGCGAGGAACTCTCCCGGCTCGACGCGCATGGTGATGCCCCGCAGGGCCGGGACGTCGACGCCGCCCATGCGGTAAACCTTCTTGAGCTCTTCGACTTCGATTATCGGTCTGCCGGCCACTGCCGCTCCCTATTCATAAGCCAGCGCCTCGATGGGGTCTGCTTCCGCTGCTTTCCACGCCGGATACAGCGCCCCGATCACGGCGCCGACAACCGCCAGAAAAGCCGCCCAAAGCATCCATTCGCGCAGCAGAATCACCGGAACCAAAGGGAATCTTGCCGCGACGGCTGCCCGGCCCAGGAAACTCAATCCATAGCCCAGCAAAATCCCGAACAAGCAAATGACGACGGTTTCCCGCATCACCACGCCCACGATATAGGTCTTCGACGCGCCCAGCGCCTTCAGAATTCCGATCTCGCGCGTCCGTTCGAGAATGGCCGTGTACATGGCCAGCAGCACAACGATAAACCCGATCACCACGGCGATCGAAATGATCACGTTGACGAACTGGTCGGACATTTGCCGGATATTCGTCGCCGCCAGCGCCAGGAAATCCTCCACCGAGATGACCGACCGGTTGGGCAATAGCTCCTTCATGCGCTCGATCACGCCGCGGACTTGCCCGGTATCTTCGAGCTTCACGTAAATCTGGCTGAACTTGCCCTGCCAGCCCTGCAGCTCGCGCATGGTCTCGAGCGGAATGAAGATGCGCGACATCTTGCCCGTTTCGATGACGCCGGCAACCTCGAACTCATGGTTCATCAAGACCGTCTTGCCGCCGACCCCAAGCTGCTTCTGGCGGGCGTAAATTTCGTCGATCACACATTCGTAGCCGGCGGCGTACGGACGGCCGTCAAAAACGACGATGCCGCCGCTCATGCGCTCCAGATCGGGCCAATCGATGCCGGTGATCGTTTGCAGGTCGCCCGGCGTGAACACCGTCGAGCCCATGGCAAAGGAGATTTCCGGGAAGCGCTGCATCAAGGCTTCCGGGAGCTTTTCCGAGATGTCGGCGCTGGTGATGGTCGCCCCGCTGATCTGCGGGCGGATCAAGATATCGGCACCCACTCCGCGGGTGCGGCGCTGCGACTCCCGCAGCAATCCTTCCGACACGCCTACGATCATCAGGATCATCGTCACTTCTACGGCGACGGCGAGGACGGTCAACCCCGTCCGCACCGGGCGATGGAACAGATTGCGGATCGCCAGACGGTTAATCATTGCTCGCCTGGGCGGTCGTTTCGACGTCGGGCTCGCCGATGCGCTCCACTTGAATGCCCCTGGGAAGATTCAGGACGAACGCAGTGTCGGGCGCCGGTTCGTTCAGGCCGGCCTTGAGTATCTGGATATCGATTTGGTAACCGTCCCGAGGCCGCTGGATACGGGCCGACTTGGGGTAGGGCAGGCCGTTTTCTTCCTGCCAGTCGCGATACCAGGCGTCGGTAGCGAGCTCGGCGTCCGGGTCGAGAATCTGCAGGCGGGCAAGCGACAAGTCGTCGCGGCTGAACCAGTACTTGCGGCTGATCTTCGGCTCGCCGCCGTTGCGGTCGACCAGGTGGATGACCTGGAATCCGGAACGGCCGTAGCTTTCCGTATCCATCAGGATCATTTGCTCTTCGCCGATGGGCTCGAACATGATGGCGTCGAGGATGTGCTGCGGGCGGATGTTTTCGGCGCGGTTCTCCGAGCGTTCGTTGATCTTGTTGTCGCCTTCGTAAACCAGATTTTTCCAGGGCACGTAAACCTGATAGGTCCGGCCGTTCGAAACCATGTCGATCGCCTTGCTGATGCCGCCCGGAGTCTGCGCCGTGGCCCGAATCCACCCCGGCCGGCGCGCGACCAGCGCCCCGCGGACTTCCCGGTGTTCGGTTTTCTCGTCGCGCTCGTCCGACTCCACCGTGAGTTGAATGTAGATCGTCGATCTCATCGACTCGATGGCCGCCAGCCGCTGGATTTTTTCGATCAATTGCTGCCGGCCGGCGGTCTGGCGGACAGGAGGGGGCGTTATGCTGGTTGTGGTCGAAATCAGACCGCACCCAGACGAAAATCCAAGACACAAAACAACCGCAGCAATGGGAAGCGAGGGTTGAAATCGTGTGCTGGAGAAAAAGATCTCCCCGACTCTCGACAATGCCTGATTATATCAACTCCGGCGGCAACCCCGTGCGGCCGCAAGCAACGAGGATACGGTTCAGGTACGGTACTCGGCGTTGATCCGAATGTACTCCTCGGTGAGGTCGCAGGTCCAGAAACGCGCCTTGCCCCTGCCCGCGCCGGCGATGTGGAAACGGATTGCCGACTCATCTTCTTCCATCGTCTTGCGCACGGCCTCTTCGTCGAAAGCGGCGCGAAGCCCCCCTGCGCAGACCAAGGTTCCGTTGATCGAGATATCGACCTGCGACGGATCGAACGCGGCGCCGGACTTGCCGGCGGCGGGAAGAATGCGCCCCCAATTGGGATCCGCGCCGGCAAGCGCGGTCTTCACCAAGGGCGAATTGGCGATCGCAACGGCCAGCGTCTTGGCGTCGCGGTCGTCGGCGGCGCCCTCGACGTCGATGCGCACCAGCTTGCGCGCCCCTTCGCCGTCGCGGACGATGGCCAGCGCCAGGCTTTGCGCAACCTCGTCCAAAGCCTGCTGAAACGCCGCCCGCCGCGCCGGCTCGATGCGCATGCCCGATGCTCCGTTGGCCAGCAGATAGACCGTATCGTTGGTCGAGGTGTCGGAATCGACGGAAATGCAGTTGAAGCTTCGATCGACTGCGGCTTGCAACATCCGCCGCAGAACGTCCGGCTCGATCTGCGCATCGGTAAAGAGGAAGCTAAGCATCGTCGCCATGTCGGGCATGATCATCCCGGCGCCTTTGGCCATGCCGGCTATGCGCGCGGCGCCGTCCCCGGTCTCGACCAGAGCGTAAGCGGTCTTGGGCGCGGTGTCGGTGGTCATGATCGCGCGGGCGCAGTCGGCGAACCGCCCGGGCGCAAGGGCGGCCCACAGGCCGGGCAGCGCTCGCGGGATGGCGTTTTCGTCGATCGGCTCGCCGATGACGCCGGTCGAGGCCAGCAGCACCTGTTCCGGCGGGACCTCGGCCAGCGCGGCGGCCGCTTGCGCCGCGCCCTCGGCGACGGCCGTCATGTTGGGCGCGGCGCAGTTGGCGTTGCCGGCGTTGGCGACGATCGCGCGGGCGGTCCCGCCGCTTTTCTTGAGATGCCGCGCGGTCACGGTTACGGGCGCGGCGCGCACGAAGTTCCGCGTGAACACGGCGGCCGCCGACGCCGGCTCGTCGGAAACCATCAAGGCCAAATCGTCCGCGGGATTATTGCGAATGCCGGCGTAACCGGCTGCAAACCGGTACCCGCGGGGAATGCGCTCGTTCGTTTCGCCGCTCATGCTCCCAGTATCTCTTGACTCCCGAGGCGGCAGCCGCGGGCGAAGTCCGCCGCGGCAATTCGCTTTTTGCCTTCGATCTGGACTTCCAGCAACTCCAGCCGGCCGGCGCCGCAGCCGGCAAGCAACGATCCGCAGTCGAAAGCCAGCTCGCCGGCCGCAAGGCCGCCCGCGGCAAGCGGCCGGGCCGCGTGAATGCGCAGCCGCTTGCCGCGAAACGTGGAAAAGATTCCCGGCCAGGGGTCGAATCCGCGCAGCCGGTTGTAGATTTGGCGGGCGGATTGCGTCCAATCGACTCTGCCGTCCTCGCGCTTCATGGCCGGCGCGTAAGTCGCTTGCGCATGATCCTGCGGCACGGGCCGCGCGCTGCCCCTCTCCAGGGCGTCCAGCGTTTCCAGCAGCAACTCGGCGCCCAGCGGCGCCAGGCGGGCGCCCAGCGCGGACGCCGTTTCGTCAGGACCGATCGCAGTCTCGCGCTGCAAAAGGATGTCCCCCGCATCGAGCTTCCTTGCAATCAGCATCGTCGTGACTCCGCCGGTCGTCTCTCCAGCGGCAATCGCCCAATTGATCGGCGCCGCGCCGCGGTAGCGCGGCAGCAATGACGAATGCACGTTGATGCAGCCGTACCGCGGCAAGTCGATGATCCGCTGCGGGATAATCTGGCCGTATCCGACCACCGCGATCGCCTCGGGACGCCGCTCGTCGAGACGCGCAAAGGCCTCGGCTGTTCTTATGCTTGCGGGCTGATAGACCGGCAGGCCCAACTCTTGCGCGCAGAGCTTGACGGGCGTCGCCGACGGCTTTCCGCCCCTGCCTGCCGGCCGGTCGGGCTGGGTGACCGCCAACACAACGTCATGGCGCTCGGCAAGCAGCCGCAGCGACGGCGCGGCGAAAGCCGGGGCGCCCATGAAAACGGCGCGCACCGGGCTAGCCCCATTCGCCCCTTCGGCGCAGGTTGCGAATTTTCCGTTTGATCGACTCGCGCTTGAGCCGGCTGAGCCGGCTGAGGAACAACACGCCGTCGAGATGGTCGATCTCGTGACAGATCACGCGCGCCAACAGATCCCCGGCCTCGATTTCGAACCGCTCGCCCTTCGTGCTGCGCGCGCATACCTTGACGAATCGCGGCCGGCTCACCTGTTCGCGGAAACCGGGTATGGACAGGCAGCCCTCCTCGCCTACCTGCTTCCCCTCGGTTGCGGTGATCTCGGGGTTGACCAGAATCAGTTTTTCGTCCTCGTTCTCGCCGCAGGAACAGTCGATGACCGTAAGCCTTTTCATTACGCCTACCTGCGGCGCCGCAAGCCCGATTCCCTTGGCTGCGTACATGGTTTCGAACATGTCCTCGACGAGATTTTCGAGACCCGCCGTCTCGAACTCGCTCTCAGGCGCCGGGCCGCAGGGGGTTTCGAGCGCCGGGTCGCCGTATTTGAGGATTTCCATCGTCATGACTGCCGGTCGAGATTTCTATTGTAACCGGCGGCGCCGATTCCGCTTGCGCGATCGCAGCGCAATGTGCTGCACTGGTTATTCTGTCTTCGCGCATGCGGAGAGGCGCAACGAGACCCCATGTCCGACGCGATTCAGCCGGGAGCAGGCGCGCCCAAGCCGAGCGCAGCCCCCAAACCGGCCGGCGGCCCGCCACGCCCTTCTGCTGGAAAGCCCATCCCCAAAAGGCCCGTCAAAAAACCGGCCGTCATGGAGACGACGCCGTGGGAAGGCCCCCTCGTCGACGCGCTCAAAAACCGCTTCGGCGAGAAAATTTCACTTTACGGAACCTACCGCGGGCAAAACTTCATCGAGGCCGACGTCACGGCTGTCTACGGCATCGTCGAGTTCCTCAAGAACGAAGAAGCCTTCGACTATCTCGTCGATCTGACCGCCGTGCACTGGCCGAAGAAGGAGAAACCCTTCGAGTTGGTTTGGATCCTCTATTCCTTCGCCAAGAACGCGCGGGTGCGCGTCAAGGCGTCGATTCCCGACGGCGGCAAGGCGCCGAGCGTCACGGCCCTCTACAACTCGGCAAACTGGGCCGAGCGCGAAGTCTACGACATGTTCGGCATCGAGTTCGAGAACCACCCGGAGCTGAAACGAATCCTCATGCCCGACGAATGGGAAGGATTCCCGCTGCGCAAGGAATACGACATCATCCGGCAAGACGAGGATTGGGTTCGTGAGAACCTGAAGATCGAAAGCGCACAGTAAAATGCCCGACACGATGCTTGCGCCGCCGCCGGCGCCCGAAGCGACCCTGCTCGACTCCAACGAGCTGGTCATCAACATGGGGCCGCAGCACCCCTCGACGCACGGCGTCTTGCGGGTAATCTTGCAACTCGACGGCGAAAGGGTGCTCGGCGCCGAATGCGTCATCGGCTATCTGCACCGCGGCGTCGAGAAGATCGCCGAAAATCGCACCTACCAGCAGTTCGCGCCCTACGTCGACCGCATGGACTACGTCGCCGCCGTCTCCAACGGCCTCGGCTATTGCATGGCCGTAGAAAAGCTCCTCGACGTGGAGATACCCGCGCGCGCCCAGGCCGTCCGCGTCATCCTCGCCGAAGTCAACCGCATCGCGTCGCACCTGCTGTGGCTCGGCACCCACGCGCTCGACATCGGCGCGATCACGCCCGTCTTCCTGTGCTTCCGCGAGCGCGAAGAGGCGTTGAAAATCTTCGAGAAGTACTGCGGCGCGCGCCTGACGACCCACGCTTTCCGCATCGGCGGCCTGCAGTACGAAACCCACGACACCTTCGAGAAAGACTGTCTGGCCTTCTGCAGCCTGATGGAAGAAAAGCTCGAGCAATACCACGACCTGCTGACCGGCAACCGCATCTGGGTCAAGCGCACCAAAGGCATCGGCATTCTGAACGCCGCCGACTGCAAGGACTACGGCGTAACCGGCCCCGTGCTGCGCGCCGCCGGCGAGAAATGGGACGTGCGCAAAGCGCAGCCTTACTGCGGCTACGAAAAATACGATTTCGCCATCCCCACCGCCCAAAACGGCGACACGTTCGACCGCTACATGGTGCGCATGGAAGAGATGGTTCAATCCTGCCGCATCATCCGCCAAGCCGTGGAAAATCTCCCTTCCGGGCCGATCAAGGGCAAGGTCGGCAAGGTCATCAAGCCGCCGCCCGGCGAAGCCTATGTTTCCGTCGAGGCGCCCAAGGGCGAGTTGGGCTACTACGTCGTCAGCGACGGCTCGCTGAATCCCTACCGCCTGCGCGTGCGTCCGCCGTCTTTCGTCAACCTGGGGGCGCTTGACAAGATGTGCCGCGGCTCTCTGGTCGCCGACGTCGTAGCCATTATCGGCACGATCGACATCGTCCTCGGCGAGGTAGACAGATAATCCCTCATGGAAGAACTGCTATCGAGTCCGTATTTGCCGCCCCTCGTTGCGACGCTCGTAATCATCGCGCTGTTCCCGCTCGTAGCGGGTTACATGGTGCTCGCCGAGCGCAAAGTGCTCGCCGACCTGCAAGTTCGCCTGGGCCCGATGCGCGTCGGCCCCTACGGCGCGCTGCAGCCGCTGGCCGACGCTCTGAAACTGATGCTCAAGGAAGACATCATTCCCTCCGGCGCCGATAAATGGGTTTTCTGGATGGCGCCGGTGCTTTCCACGTTCACCGCGCTGTCCGCGTTCGCCGTGCTGCCTTTGAGCGACAAGTTCTACGTGGCCGACGTCAACATCGGCATCCTGTTCATCCTGGCCAT
The DNA here is from genome assembly GCA_965214655.1 of Bryobacterales bacterium. GTDB lineage: Bacteria > Acidobacteriota > Terriglobia > Bryobacterales > UBA6623 > CATQHP01. The sequence goes on from OZ243965.1 coordinate 1,194,039, forward strand.
GTCGTCGATCGGCGCCTTGGGGCTGATCCTGGGCGGCTGGTCGTCGAACTCGAAGTATTCGCTGATGGGCTCCCTGCGCGCCGCGGCGCAAATGGTGAGCTACGAAGTGCCGCTGGGCTTCGCCACCGTGACGGGCATCATGTGCGCGGGCACGCTCTCCATGCAGGGCATTGTCCAGGCCCAATACGAACGCGGCGTCTGGGGGGCGTTCGACAACTACTTGCTGATGCTCATCCCGACCGTGCTGTTCATCATTGCCGGCACGGCGGAGACCAACCGGGCGCCGTTCGATCTCCCGGAAGCCGAATCGGAGATTGTCGCCGGATTCCACACCGAGTATTCGGGGTTCCGCTTCGCCCTGTATTTCCTGGCCGAGTACGCCGCAATCTTCGTCATCAGCGGAATTTGCGTCACGTTGTTTTTCGGCGGCTGGCTGCGGCCGTTCCCGAACGTCGCCTTGTTGGAAACGCCGCTCAACTTCGGCCTGCCCGTCGTCCTTTTCACCGCCATCGCCCTGGGATGCCTCAGGGGCGCGTTCCGGCAGATTATCGCCGGGTTCAAGCTGGGCATGATCGGCCTGGCGGGCGCAGCGCTCCTGCTGGCGGCCCTTTTCGCAGTCCCGGCGGTCAATCCGCTGATCGTCGGCCTGTTCTGGTTTCTGGCCAAGGTAGCCGTACTGGTCTACATGTTCATCTGGTACCGCGGCACGTTCCCCCGCTTCCGCTACGACCAGCTCATGGATGTCGGCTGGAAATGGCTGATACCCGTGAGTCTGGCCGGACTGATCGTCAACAGCATCGCCCAAATGCTCGCGCGGGGTTAAAATAGGATTAACGAACCGATGTCCAATCTGCTGAACACTTTTCTGCTTACGGACCTGCTGAAGGGTCTTTGGACCACCTTCAAGAACCAGAAGCCGTCCCTGGTGGTAACCGAACAGTATCCTCGGGAGCGCCCGCACGTCACCGAACGCTACCGCGGCGCGCCGCGGCTGAACACCCACCCGGAAACCGCCGAGACGCTTTGCATCGCCTGCAACCTGTGCGCCCTGGCCTGCCCGGAACAATTGATCGTGGTAACTTCCGAGCGCAATCCCCAAACCAGGCGCAAAGAGCTCACCAACTTCACCTACGACACGTCGCGCTGCATGTTCTGCGGCCTCTGCGAAGACGCCTGTCCGGTCGATGCGCTGGAGCTTACTCAAGATTTCGAACTGGCAACCTTCACCCGAGAAGGTCAAATCTGGGACCGCCAGATGCTGGAGGAAGGACCGTTGCCGACCGAGTACCGCCACTAACCGGCCACTAACCGGATCGATACGCAAGCCTCGGATTCGCCGATACCCCGAAGCCAAAGCCCCGTTCAGCCGGCCAATTGGTGTATGCTGTAGGGCTTTGCTTCTCCTCTGAATCGGAGTCCGGCAAAGCGGCCGTTGCCGACCATGTTGATCGACAGCATTCTTTTTTACCTCTTCGCGGCAATCATCCTCGGCAGCGCGATCATGACGATCACGCGCCGCAATGTCGTGCATTCGGCCATCTGGCTGATCGGCGCTCTGGTCGGCGTCGCCGGCCTCTATCTGCTGCAGGGAGCGGAATTCCTGGCCGGCGTTCAAATCATCGTCTACATCGGCGGCATCACGGTTCTTTTCCTGTTCGTCATCATGTTGGTTCCGGTGCGCGAAGAGGCGCTGACGCACAGATTCTCAAGCCAGAAATGGATCGCCGTCTTCTGCTCCATCGTAGTCCTCGTGATCGTTTTGTCTTTCGTCGTGCACGGCGTCGGCAGCCTGGATTTTCCCAAAAGAAGCGAGCCGCTCGAGCCCGGCTCCTTGACGAAAAACTCCGAGGAAGTCGGATACGTGCTCTTTTCGGAGTACCTCCTGCCGTTCGAGTTGGCCTCGATTCTCCTGCTGGTCGCGATCATCGGCGCAGTCGTGATGTCGAAAACGCGCCCCCCCAAGGCGGAGGGCTGAGGCCAAGATGGAAGTCACCACTTCGCACTACCTCATTCTGAGCACGCTACTGCTTTTCATCGGCGCGGTCGGGGTGCTGACGCGGCGCAACATCATCGTCATCCTGATGTCGATCGAGTTGATCCTCAACGCCGTCAACATCAATCTCATCGCCTTCTCCTCCGCGCTCCAACAAGTTCACGGCCAAGTCTTCACCATATTCGTAATTACCGACGCGGCCGCCGAGGCCGCTGTCGGACTCGGCATCCTGATCGCCCTGTTCCGCAACAAGGAAACGATCCACGCCGACGAGATCGATCTGCTCCGCTGGTAGGAACTGTACGCCGATAGACCATGTTTTTCCTCGATAGCATCTGGCTCATCCCCATGTTCCCGTTGCTGGGAGCGGCGGTCATGCTGCTCTTCGGCCGGCGTCTCGAGCCGCAGCGCGTTCAGGGCCCGCTCGAGGACGACCACGCCGGGCACGGCGGCGGGCGCCAACCCCGCGCCGGGCGAACCTTCGTCAACGTCTTCTGCCCCGGCATGGTCCTGGTCTCGTTCCTCTTCGCGCTCGGCGCGGTCTTTCAGTTGCAAAGCGTCGAAGGACACAGCTACGAAGTCGTGAAATGGACCTGGCTGGCCGGGCTCGACTCCCTGACCGGCATGGGCCTGAGCGCGTTTACCGCCGACTGGGGATTCCTGCTCGACGCGCTCAGCTCGGTCATGATTCTGGTAGTCACCGGCATCGGCTTTCTGATCCACGTCTATTCGACCGGTTACATGGCCCACGACGGCGGCTACTACCGCTTCTTCGGGTTCCTCAACCTGTTCCTGTTCTTCATGCTTCTGCTGGTGATGGCCAACAACTACGTCCTGTTGTTCGTCGGCTGGGAGGGCGTCGGTTTCTGCAGTTGGGGGCTGATCGGGTTCTACTTCCGCAAGCAATCCGCGCAGAACGCCGCGACGAAGGCGTTCCTGGTAAACCGCGTAGGCGACGCGGCCTTCGTGCTGGGCATGCTGCTGACCTTCACTACCTTGGGAACGCTGACCTTCACCGAGATCGGCCCGGCGCTGGACGCGGGCGGCTTCCAGGTCGAGAGGCCGTGGGGGCCGCTGACCCTGCTGACGCTGTTTTTCTTCATCGGAGCCGCCGGCAAGTCGGCGCAGCTTCCGCTGCACGTCTGGCTGCCGGACGCCATGGAAGGCCCCACGCCCGTTTCCGCGCTGATCCACGCCGCGACCATGGTCACGGCCGGCGTCTACCTGGTGGCCCGCTCCAGCGAGATCTACGCGCTGGCGCCAACCGCGATGCTCATCGTCGCCACGGTCGGGGCCTTGACCGCGCTATTCGCAGCGTCCATCGGCCTGGTGCAATACGACATCAAGAAGGTCCTGGCCTATTCGACGGTTTCCCAATTGGGCTACATGTTCCTTGCCTGCGGCGTCGGCGCATTCTGGGTCGGCATCTTTCACCTCTACACCCACGCCTTTTTCAAGGCCCTGTTGTTCCTCGGCTCCGGCTCGGTGATCCACGCCGTCGGCGGCGAGCAGGACATGCGCAAGATGGGCGCGCTCAAGGACAAGATACCGGTTACCTACAAGACGATGTTGATCGGCGCCATCGCCATCGCCGGCGTGCCCGGCCTGGCCGGCTTCTTCTCCAAGGACGAAATCCTCTGGAAGACCTTCTCGGCCTACCACGTCGACCTCTACGTGCTCGGACTGCTTACCGCCATGATGACGGCGTTCTACATGTTCCGCCTGATTTTCATGACTTTCCACGGCGACAACCGCGTCGCCCCGGGCACGCACGTCCACGAGTCACCGCGGTCGATGACCGTGCCGCTGATCGTCCTCGCCGCCGGCAGCATCCTGGCCGGGTACGTCGGAACGCCGGTGGTGTTCGGCCCCGTCCACGACATGCTGCCCAGCCTCGAGCATTGGCTGAGCAGCGCCGTCGTCGTCGAGGAGCCCTACTACGCAGACGTCTCCGGCGAACACCACAGCGCGGCTCTCGAATGGGGCCTGATGGCCCTTTCAGTGGGACTCGTGCTGCTCGCGATCTGGTTCGCCATGAAGAAATTCAAGACCGACCGCTACGCAGACGATCCCATGCCCGGCCTTCTCGGCAAAGGGCTCCACCTGCTTCTGCTGCGCAAGTATTTCGTGGACGAGATTTACGACATCTTCATCGTCAGGGCTACGGTCAAAAGAGGCGGATTGCGCTTGGCGCTGTTCGATCTCGAGGTCGTCGACGGCGCAGTTAACGGAGTCGGCATGCTGACGCGGATATCCTCTTTGTTCACCATGTTCGGGGACAAGTGGATCGTCGACGGCATCGTCAATCTTGTCGGCTACGGCGTGAAGTTCGTTTCCTATCCGATCCGCATGTTCCAGACCGGAATGGTGCAAAACTACGCCCTGCTGTTCGTCATCGGCCTGGGAGTCGTCGCGGGGTACTTCCTATTCGAATGAAATTGAGGGCGGCCCCGGCCGCCTCGAGCGCTGAAGATCATGAGTGAACATATTCTGAGCATCATTTGGCTGACGCCCCTCATCGGCATGTTCGTCGTCATGTGCCTGCCGAAGGAAAACAAGAGACTGATCCGCTATGTAGCGAACGGTTTCGCCATCCTGGGCGTCCTCGTGACCATTCCCCTGATCCAGGGCTTCGACACCGCCAACGCGGACTTCCAGTTCGTCGAGCGCATCGATTGGATTCCAACGATCGGAGCGCAGTACTACCTGGGCGTTGACGGCTTCGGCTACATCATGATCCTGTTGACGGTGGTCGTCGGCTGGCTGTCGATCTGGTGCGGCTGGGAAGCGATTCAAGACCGGGTGAAAGAATATTACGCCTTCTTCCTGTTCTTGCAGGCGGGCATGCTCGGCGTCTTCATGGTTCTCGACGTTTTTCTGTTCTACGTTTTTTGGGAAGTCATGCTCGTGCCGATGTACTTCATCATCGGCATCTGGGGCGGAGCGCGGCGGCTCTACGCAGCCATCAAATTCTTTTTGTACACCTTGGCCGGCTCGGTGTTGATGCTGCTGGCCCTGCTCACGACGTACTTCAAGCACATCGAGCAGTTCGGCAACGCCAGCTTCGCCCTGGAAGACCTGATGCGCGTCGCCCCCTACGCGGGGGCCGACCTCCAATTCTGGCTGTTCTGGGGATTCTTCATCGCCCTTGCCGTGAAAGTTCCGATGTTCCCCTTCCATACCTGGCTGCCGGACGCCCATACCGAAGCGCCCACCGCCGGTTCGGTCATCCTGGCCGGAATCTTGCTGAAGATGGGCCTCTACGGGCTGGTCCGGTTCGCCATGCCGCTGTTCCCCGCAGGCGCGAGCAACGAGCGCACGGTGCAACTGGTGGCCGTTCTGTCGATCATCGGCATCATCTACGGGGCGCTGGTTTCCCTGATGCAAAAGGACTGGAAGAAGCTTGTCGCCTATTCGTCGGTCAGCCACCTGGGCTTCTGCACCCTGGGCCTGATCGCCCTGAACCCCAACGGAATCGCCGGCGCCATGCTGCAAGGCGTCAACCACGGCCTTTCGACCTCGCTCTTGTTCCTCGCGGTCGGCGTCGTCTACGACCGCCGCCACACCCGCGCCATCGCCGATTACGGCGGACTGGCCAACCGCATGCCGGTTTACACCGTCCTCTTCGCGATCGCCATGTTCGCCTCCGCCGGCATGCCCGGACTCAACGGCTTCATCGGCGAGTTCGCCATCCTGCGCGGCGCATTCGAAGTCAGCGCCTGGTGGGCCGGGTTCGCCGCTCTGGGCATCGTGCTCGGCGCGGCCTATCTGCTGTGGCTCTTCCAGCGCGTCATGCTGGGACCGATCACCAATCCCAAGAACGAAGACATCAAGGACATGAATCTCCGCGAGATACTCGTCATGGCGCCGCTGATCGCCGGCTGCTTCTGGATCGGCCTCTATCCCAAGCCCTGCTTCGAGATTCTGAAAGCCCCCACGGCGAAGCTCGTCGAGCGCCTCGACCCGGGCTACTTCAGCCGTAACGGTCTGGAGAACCCGCTCGACGCATACCGGCAATCCAAGGTCGCAGCCCTGGTGAAAGAGTAATGGACGTCATTTTATTCACCGCCGCGGACTTCCACGTGCTCAAGCCCGCAATCCTGCTCTGCCTGTTCGGCTGCGGCATCCTGGCGACCGATGCGTTCCTGATCCGCAACCGCGCGGAACGCTGGAAAAACGCGATCCCGGCTCTGGCGGCGCAAGTCGCCGTCGGCGCATCGCTGGTCCAGCATCTCGGCGACGTGCGCTCGGGCGGCCCGTTCTCCGGCCTGTCCGGCTCCATGCAAGTGGACGGTTTCTCCGTATTTTTCAATTGGATCTTCGTCCTCGCCGCTTCGCTCGCCATCGTCATCTCGGCCCGCTACATGGACGCCGAAGGCGAGCACCGCGGCGAATTCTACGGGCTGATCCTGTTCGCCCAAGCCGGCATGTCCGTCATGGCCTCGGGCAACGACCTCGTCGTGCTGTTCATCGCACTCGAGACAATGGCCCTGAGCTTCTACGTGATGGTCGGTTTCTTGCGCGACACGCGGCGCTCCAACGAAGCGGCTCTGAAATATCTGATCCTGGGAGCGTTCTCGAGCGGCCTGCTGGTCTATGGATTTTCCATCCTGTACGGGATTTCCGGCTCGACGAACCTGGGCGAGATCGCCAAGGCGGTCGCGGCGCGGCCGGAAGACGACCTCGCGCTGTTCCTGGCCTTGATCACCTGCTCGGTGGGGCTGCTCTTCAAAATCTCGGCGGCGCCCTTCCACATGTGGGCGCCGGACGTTTATGAGGGCGCGCCCACTCCGACAACCGCATACGTCTCCGTCGCCTCCAAAGCCGCCTCCTTCGCCTTGATGCTGAGGATATTTCTGCTGGCCTTCGAAAGCGCGGCGGAGACCTGGACGCCGCTGCTCGGCGCCATCGCGCTGGTCACCATGACCATCGGCAATTTCGCCGCCGTCACCCAAACCAACATGAAACGCATGTTGGCCTACAGCTCCATCGCCCATGTCGGCTACATCCTGCTCGGCCTGGTAGCCGGCAACGAAACCGGGCTGCAGGGCATCGCGGTCTATATCCTCGCCTATGTTTTCATGAACTACGGAGCCTTCGCGCTGGTGGCCGCCTTGCGCCGCGAAGGCGAGGCTGCCGAAGACATCGACGATTTCAACGGCCTCTATCACCGGGCGCCGGGCTATACGATCCTGCTGGCGATCTTCCTGCTGTCCTTGGCCGGCATCCCCCCGCTGGCCGGATTCTACGGCAAGTACTTCATCTTCCTCGCTCTTTTGCAGGAAGGCTACTATCTGGTCGCCATCCTCGCCGCAATCTACGTGGCGGTCGCGGCTTTCTACTATTTCCGCATCATCCGCGCCTGCTGGCTTTTGAACGAAAGCGAGCAGCCCGCGCGGCTCGATATGAACTTCGGAACGCACGCCGCCTTGGCCGCCTGCGCCTTGCTGACGCTGATTATCGGCGTCTACCCGCAGCCCTTCATCGATCTCGCCGGCGAGTCGATCCTGCCGGCGCTGCGTTAGCCTCCTTGGCCACCCGGGCGACGGACGAGTCCAAGCCCCGTAGCCTCACGATTGCGCGCTGCAACGCGTTTTCTGCAATCCCCGCTTCCGCAAGCGTCGGCTTGCAGCCTGCCTGCCGCCAGGGTCAGGCCGTCTGAAGAACATCGAGTCGATCGTGCAAATATAGCCGGGCTGCGCAAGGGCAACAAAGTTTCAGTTTCTTCGCGGCGCCGGCCCGCGCTCCGAAAAGCAGAGCCAACGAATCGACGACGATCGATTTGCCGCTGCCCGTCTCGCCGGTGAGAAGATTCAGCCCGGCATGGAACCGCACCCGCAGCTTATCGACTACGGCGTAGCCTTCGATATCGAGTTCCTGCAGCATTCCCCGTCGGGCGCCCCGGCCTGAGCAAGGGCCGCCAACCCTGTCCGCATCGCCCGGCCGCGGCCGGGCGATGCGGGTTCAACGCTCACGGGACCGGCCGAGCCGCGCCGAGTAAATCCCATTATAGGCGGCTCGCAGTGCATTTTCTTCGATTTGCAGGCAGCGGCGGCGCAAGAGGTCGGCTCCTGGAAATTGTTATTATCTTGTTAATATTCGGTAATATTTGTTAAAAAAATGAGGAGTGCACGGCGGCGGTGAACCGGTTTCTACATGACGCTCTCCGAACGGCGGCGGCTGTGGGCGCGCTGTTGGCGGCGGGGAGCGTTTGCGCCCAGAATCTTGCCCGGGAGCATATCCATACCGGCGGGCGCTTGCTGACGGTCGAGGCCGCAGAGCCGATCGAGGTGGCGATCAGTCCGCAGGACGCGACCCTGGCGAGCAGCGGGGCGCAGTTCTTTACGGCAACGGTGACGGGAGCTTCGAACTCCGCGGTGACCTGGGAGATCGTCGGAGGGGGCTCGCTGACCCCCGATGCGTCACCCAACACGGTCCTCTTCCAGGCCCCGCAGGTAAGCGCAAAGCAAACGATCACGCTGCGCGCCAGGAGCGTTGCGGATACGAGCAAGTTCGCCGAGGCGTCGATTGTCGTGACGCCGGATACGCCGACGGGCGGCCCGACGGCGGGCGATCCGACGGCGACGCTCAGCGCGTCGAGCAAGGCGATCGCGGTGGGCGAGTCGGTTACGTTGCTGTGGAGCACGACCCATGCGCTCAGCGTAACGATCGATCAGGGGATCGGCGCGGTTGGGACTTCGGGTTCGCGTCAGGTGACGCCGGCAACGACGACGACCTACACCCTGACGGCGACCGGCGCCGAAGGCACGACCCCGGCCGAGGCCGTGGTCACGATTACCGTCTCTGAGCCGCCGCCGACGGCGCAACTGACGGTTTCGCCGTCAACGATTGTGCAAGGGCGGGAATCGGCGACCCTGACCTGGAGCACGACCCGTGCGCTCAGCGTGAGCATCGATAACGGCGTGGGAGCGGTTACCGCGAGCGGCAGCCGCGCAGTGACGCCGACGGAGACGACGACCTACACCCTGACGGCGACCGGCGCGGAAGGCACGACCCCGGCCGAGGCGCGCGCTACCGTTACGGTTGTCGAGCCGCCGCCGGGCGAACCGGTCATCAAGTGGCTCGAAGCGAGCTCGTTTGGGGGTGGGTACATACTCTATTGGTCTGTGGAGAATGCCGAACGGCTTGTCCTCGATCCCGACGATTCCGATGTCACCGGGAGAACGTTCGATCTCGTCGCTGAGCCCTCGGTCGAGACCATTTACACGCTGACGGCCTACGGCGGCGAGGGCACGACGCCGGCGACGGCAAGCGTTACGATTGCGCCGCACCCTTCGATTGAGTCGTTCGCGGCCTCGGCGGCCTGGTCCGTCAGCGGCGGCGCGGTCACGTTGTCCTGGGAGACGAGCGACGCGGTGAGCTTGAGCATCGACAACGGGATCGGCGCGGTGACTCCGGTCGCCGCCGGCAGCATGACGGTGCGGCCGACGGAGACGACGACCTATACGCTGACGGCGACCGGCGCGCCGCGATCGCTCACGACGGCGGCCGCGGTTACGATCGCCTTGCTGCCTGCGCTGACCGGCCAACTGGCGTGGATGGAAGTCCGCAACGTCAAGACAAGCGCGGCCAAGCCCTTCATCTTTTTCCAAACCGGCTACGACGGCGCCATTCCCACCGATTTGCTTTGGTCCGACGCGAGTGAAGTCGGCGTTTTGCAATCCGGCAGCGACGCGCTGGCTCAGGGAACCAACCCGGCCGACCGCATTTTCCTCATTGAGTACGGCCGGCACGGCGCTGCCGACAACACGCTCGAAGTCCGCCATCTGGCGGCTTCGGGAACCAACGCCGCGTTTTGGGCCGCCGGCGGCGCCGGCTACAACAAGTCGCTGTATTTCTGCCGCCTGCCGGAAGGATCGGATTTCGCCGGCGCATCGTGCATCGAGGTTCCCTACTCGACGTTCACCGCAGCAGGCCACCCCCGGACGCAATGGGATTTCCAGAGCGGCGACTCCCGCGACGCGTTCATGGAGTCGATTGCCGGCGGCGATACGATCTTGCTCGTGATTGCCGACTCCGGGCAGACGTTCGTCTCCGCGCCGGCGGCGCGCTTGTCGGCGTCGCCGGCAACGATTGTGCGCGGGCGGTCGGCGACGTTGAGCTGGAGCACGATTTATGCCGAAAGCGCAACGATCGACCAGGGAATCGGCGCGGTGACTCCGGTTGCTTCCGGCAGCACGACGGTGAGCCCGACGGAGACGACGACCTATACGCTGAAGGCGGTGGGCGCCGCGGGCACGACCCCGGCGACGGCCGCGGTCACGATTATCGTCAACGAGCCGCCGACGACGGCGCGATTGTCGGCGGCGCCGTCAAGGATCGAGCGCAGGCGGCGGTCGGCGACGTTGAGTTGGAGCACGACCAACGCGGTAAGCGTGAGCATCGACAACGGAGTCGGCGCGGTTGCGGCGAGCGGGAGCTGGGCGGTGACGCCGAGAAGGACGACGACCTACACGCTGACCGCGGTGGGCGCCGCGGGCACGACCCCGGCAGAGGCGAGCGCTACCGTCAGGGTTGTAAAAGAGCCGCCGAACCAACCGACCATCCGTTCGTTCACGGCGGCAAAATACGTGCTTTTGTGGCTCTCTTGGAGCGTGTCCGACGCCGAAGAACTGGTCATCGACCCCGGCGATATCGAAGTCAGCGGGGATTCGGGATTCGATCTCATTGAGATTCCCTCAGAGGAGACGACGTACACGCTGACGGCCTCCGGCGCCAAGGGCACGACGCCGGCGACAGCGAGCGTTACGGTAGCGCCGGATGTTTCGATTCAGTCGTTCACGGCTTCGCCGGCCGCGTCGGTCAGCGGCGGCGCGGTGACGCTTTCGTGGGAGACGAGCAACGCCGTCAGCTTGAGCATCGACAACGGAGTCGGCGCGGTCGCTCCGCTTGCCGCCGGCAGCGTGACGGTGAGACCGACAGCGACAACGACCTATACGCTGACGGCGAGAGGGGCGGGGCATTCCCTGGAGACGGCCGCTGTCACGGTCACCGTCAACAACCCGCCCACGGCGATGCTCACCGCCGACGACACGTCGATCACCCGCGGTCAGTCGACCACCCTGCGGGCTGCCTCCTCCAACGCCCGCAGCGCGCTCATCCAGCCCGGCAACCTCTCCGTCTCACTCGACAACTCCGGCGCCGGCTCGGTCTCCGTCTCGCCCACCGCCGACACCACCTACACCCTCACCGTCACCGGCCCCAACAACGTCACCGCCGCCGATTCGCTCACCGTCACCGTCAGCGACCTGCCCACGGCGATGCTCACCGCCGACGACACGTCGATCGCCCGCGGCCAATCGACCACCCTGCGGGCTGCCTCCTCCAACGCCCGCAGCGCGCTCATCCAGCCCGGCAACCTCTCCGTCTCACTCGACAACTCCGGCGCCGGCGCGGTCTCCGTCTCGCCCTCCGCCGACACCACTTACACCCTCACCGTCACCGACTCGAACGGCGTCACCGCCACCGATTCGGTCACGGTGAACGTCACCGCCAACACGCAGTCGGTCTTCGACGCGCCGGTCGGCGCGGCGACCGGCGTGCTCTGGCGCTACTCGGGGTCGTCGCTGGAGGTGAAGATCGACGGCCAACTCGACTTTATTTCCGGGGCGGCGGACAACACGGCGCTGCCGGCGACGCTGCTCGACGACAGCGCCGCCCGCTATCTGACGCGAATCCTGGTCCGAGATTCGTCCCGGCGAATCATCGTGTACATCACCGCGCAAGCGGGCAAAGTGGGCTACGACGGCGCCCACGATCTGAGCGCGGCCTGGGAGCGCGATATGCGCATCGGCCTCAAGGTCGGCTCGGCGCAGATGGTGTTCTCGCTGCTGAACTCTTCGGGGTCGGTCGCGGACAGCAGCGAACCCTACCATCTGCAAGACTCCCAGGCGCCGACCGATCACAATCACGCCTTGCTGACAGGGCCGCCCAATCTGCTGGCCAACTTCGTCGCCGCCGGCGCCGCCGGCGCCGCCTATCAGGTCGTGCTGCTCGACGGCAGCGCGAGCAGTCCGCTCGATTGGACCGACCCGCAGAATCCGCGGACGTCGGCGGACTCGGTCAGCGACCGGCCCACGGCGATGCTCAGCGCTGACGACGCCTCGATCACCCGCGGCCAGTCGACCGCCCTGCGGGCAGCCTCCGCCAACGCCCGCAGCGCGCTCATCCAGCCCGGCAACCTCTCCGTCACCCTCGACAACTCCGGCGCCGGCTCGGTCACTGTCTCGCCCGCCGCCGACACCATTTACACCCTCACCGTCACCGCCGCCAACAACGTCACCGCCGCCGATTCGCTCACCGTCACCGTCAGCGACCCGCCCACGGCGACGCTCGCCGCCGCCGACTCCTTGATCGCCGGCGGCCAATCGACCACCCTGCGGGTAACCTCCGCCAACGCCCGCAGCGCGCTCATCCAGCCCGGCAACCTCTCCGTCACCCTCGACAACTCCGGCGCCGGCTCGGTCTCCGTCTCGCCCACTGCGACGACGACCTACACGCTCACCGTCACCGACTCGAACGGCGTCACCGCCACCGACTCGGCCGCGGTGACCGTGACAGGCAGGGTTGTGCCGCTTTCGTTGACGGCGCTCCCGGCGGCGCCCGGCGAAGACGTGCGCATGTTGATCGTCTGCGGATCGCCGCCGGGCCTGTACACCTCGACGCGGGGCTCGCTGGAGGCCGGCTCCGACGCAACGGCGGCGCCCGGCGTGACGATCGAGCACGTGCGCTGGTACGCCGCGAACAATAACCTGCGGATCAACATCGACCCGAACGGCGGCGACTCGGCCCAGTCGTACTGGTCGGGGAGCGGCGCCGGGGCCGGCAAGACCCTCTACGTCATCGGCGTCGACGGCGCGGCGGAATTTCCGGCGAGCAAGATTCAGTTGACGCATGTCTACCATATGACCTACGCCGCGGACGAGAGCGACGCGGCAACGACCTATATGGACTCGCTCGGGGCGGGCGACAAGATTCTGGTGATCATCGCCGACGCGGGGGCGATCGACCTCGACAATCTACCGGAATTCAGCGGGTCGTCGGCGCCGAGAGGGAAGCTGACGGCCGACGACACGTCGATCACCAGCGGTCAGTCGACCACCCTGCGGGCTGCCTCCTCCAACGCCCGCAGCGCGCTCATACAGCCCGGCAACCTCTCCGTCTCCCTCGACAACTCCGGCGCCGGCTCGGTCACCGTCTCGCCCACCGCGACGACGACCTACACCCTCACCGTCACCGGCGCCAACAACGCCACCGCCACCGACTCGCTCACCGTCACCGTCAGCGACGACAGTCAAGCGGTCTTCGACGCGCCGGTCGGCGGGGCGACCGGCGTGAACGGACAGATCGCCTTCCGCGCCGACTTCTCGCCGTCGGCGAACTGCTCAGTGACCGGGGTCGGCCTGTTCGGCCGCGCCGGCGCGTCGGGCCGGGAGACGCTGATGGCTCACCCGACGGACGGCCCTCGCCGGGGCCGATACCGCGCTGACTGCCGCCGGCATGCTCGAGGCGCAGTCGGCCGAAGCGGGAGCGCGCCGACGGGGAGGGCGAGGGCTGCTGTCAGCGTTGCGCTCTATCGACGGGTGGTCGACGAGGCCGGCGAATGGAAGGGCGCGCATAGAGGCGGAACGAGGCAAGGGATAGGAGGAGCGGCATGACGGAAGTTTGGACCAGGAGAAAGTGGCTGTGGAGCGTCGGGGCGGTCGTTTGGGCGGCGGGCGCGGCGCCGCTGCGGATGCCGGCGCAGGGGTGGCGGACGCTGCGCGCGCCGCCGAACCTGCGCGCCGAACTCCAGGCCCAGGGAGACCGCTTCGCGCGCAAGGGCAAGGAGCGGGTGACCATCGTCGGGCGGTTGACCGACGCCGACGGGAGTTCCCGGTCGGTGAGTCTGATTCGCGACATCCGGGGGCGCTTCCGGTTGGCCTTTGCGGGGCGGGTTCTGGCCTTCGACGGGGCGCGGGAGAGCAGCGCGGGAGGCGCGCTGAGCGCGCAGCAAGCGGCGGCGGCGGAATCGCTGCTCGACGATTCGATGGAGGCGTTTTTCGCTGCCGTGGATCGCGGCGACGTGCTGCGGCTGCTCGGCAGGCGCTTCCGCGCCGACGACGGGGCGGGGCCCGGATACCAAGGTCCTTGGCACGACATCTACGAGTTGCGCTGGCGCGGGCGGCTGGGGGCCGAGGATCGCGTCAAGCTGTTTTACTTCGATTCGGCGACGGGACTGCCGGCGCGGGTGCGCTACCGGGGCCGGGACGGAGAGGTGGAGACGCTGATGGGGCAGTGGCGGGAGTTCGCCGGAGAGTATCTGCCGCTGGCCATCGTGCGCATGGTGAAGGGGCGGCGGCAGCTTTCGTTCGCTGTCGAGTCGGTTGTGCTGGCTGCGCACAAGGACGACGGGGTGTTCCGCGCGGAGAACTGAAGGCATGGGTTGGCGCAGGGCTTGGCGAAAAGTAATGTTTGGGGGCCGTGCGGCGCCGGCGGCGTGCTGCGCGCTGATCGCGGCGGCGGGCCTGTGGGCTCAGGAGCCGCCGCCGGCGGGCGAACGGGGCAAGGCCGGCCGGGGCTGGCGGCCCGGGGGCGGCTTCCTGGTCAGCGAGATCGAAACGATCAACCCGGTCAACGGCAACGTGCTGCTGCGCATTCCCTTGGCCTCGCTGCCGGCGGGGCGGGGCGGATCGGGGTTCACCCTGGAGTTGAGGTACAACTCGCAAATCTGGGACGTGGAGCCGAGCCTGATTACCAGCGGCCAGGACTCCGACGGCAACGATACCTATGAGTCGCGGCATACGCTGCAGATGTCCGCCCAGGGCGGCTGGCGTTACGGCTTCGAGTACGGGCTGGAGTTGGAGGATCGCACGGCGCTGACCGGCGGGAACGAGTGCCGCACGATTTTCGACAAGTACAACACCAAGATGCGGGTGCATTTCCCCGACGGGAGCGCGCACCTGCTGCGGCTGGTCAACACCGAGGACACGCAAGGGGACAACCGCGGCGACGGGTTCTACGCCTACAGCCCGACCGGCAGGCGGGATCCCTGCTACACGGGAGGCAGCAATATCAGTGGGGACGTGCGTTACGTGACGACCGACGGCGCATACGCGCACGTGACGGTGCACAGCGGGACGGGGGCGTGGACGCAGCGGCGCTGGACGATCCATTTCAACGACGGGACGCGGGTGGAGGGCAAGCGCGACCAGACGGAGCGGATCGTCGACCGCAACGGCAACACGATCACGGTGGAGCGCCGCACCAACTGCACGTACGGGGAAGGGACAGAGCTGCAGGAGAACCTCCTCTGCACGTTCTTGAGGGACGATCTGGGCCGCGAGATCAAGATTGTTCGGCTGGAGGACGGCGACGAGGCCGTGACGGCGCCGGGATACGGGGGCGAATTGGAATGGAAGATCGAGCGGGGCACGGTGAACATGAGCGGGGGCACGTACGCCTGCGGCGGCGACTCGGACTGCGCCGCACGCGACGCGGGGACGATCGACAAGATCGAGCTGCCGCAACTCGAGGGGCAGCAGCAGCTTGAATACGTTTTCGCCTATCACCGCCCGACGACCGCCTTCGGGGAGTTGCAGAAGATCGACTTTCCGGGCGGGGGCAGCGTGACCTACGACTACACGTACAGGCAGCACAAGGCGGGTTCTACGTTGCTGGAGAACCCGGTTACGCAGAAGGTGGTGACCTACACCGAACCGCTGACGGGAACGGAGTTGAGCGAGACCTGGACGTATGCGATCGACGTCAACAACGTGACCACGGTGACGGCGCCGGACGGCGGAGCGGCCAAGACCTGGTTTTACGAAAACAAGTACGTGGCGGCGAGCAGCCCCGATGCCTGGAAGACGGGGCTGGTGTGGAAGACGACGCGGCCGAACGGGGACAAGACGGAGCGCTACTGGCGCAAGAACCAGGCCTACAACTCGCCGGCGATCCATGCGAGCGACCCGGGCAACCCGTACGTGCGCGCGGAGTACAGCACGCAGGGCGCGCAAACTGCGGCGCGGGCGATGACGCGCGACAAGAACGGCAACCTGCTGACGGCAGCCGAGTACGACTTCGGGGTGACGGTTGGGCGCGACAGCGGGGGCATTCCCAACGCGGCGCCGACGGGGACGCCGCTGCGCACGGCGGTCCATGTCTATACGCAGGTGACGCCGAACGCCGACAGGCTGCTCGACGACAGGGACGCTTACTGGCGGGCGCCGCCGGCGGCGGCGCGGCTGCTGTCGCTGGCGGACTACAGCGAGGTGCGCGCGGGCCGGTCGAACGGGACGCTGCAGGCCAAGACCGACTTTACCTACGACGCGCGGGGGAACGTGACGGCGGCGGCGCGGGGCGTGGGCGGCGCGACCGCAACGACGCGGCATGCATACGATACGCACGGCAACCTGACGCAAACGACGGATGCGCGGAACAACCGGGTCAAGCTGACCTACGACGCGATCGCCGGCTGCCCCGCCGGCTCGGCAGCGAGTCTGTACCCGACGAAGCGGGAAGAAGCCTACAACGAGACCGAAGAGCGCACGACGAGCTACGACTACGACGACCTGGGGCGGCCGACGGAGGTCGGCGAGAAGGCCTTGCAAGAAGACGAGGATGAGAATGTCGAAGAAATGAACCTGCGCAAGACGCAGACCGCGTACGACGATCAAGAGCGGCGGGTGTACGAGCAGCGCGACCGGGCAACGTACAATGACGCCGCGCTGGCTGTGGCGAGCCGCTACGATCCCCTGGGGCGGCTGTGGTTGGAGCAGACCAACGGCGCGGGGAAGGTAAGCGCGGGCAGCAAGACGAGCGGGATTCAGGTGAGGCGGGCGTACCGCTACAGCGGGTCGAACCGCTATGAGTTGACCTCGAATCCGCACGAGAGCGCCGGCGGGTCAGAAGAGACGATGGGCTGGCGGCGCGCCAAGTACGACCGCAACGGGCGGGTCGTGGAGGCGGCCGCGTTCGCCGGCGACGGCCGGCCGGCGCCGTGGGGGACGAACGCGAGCGGCAGGGGCAAGGTGACGACCGCCTACAGCAGCAACACGGTGACGGTGACCGACGAAGCGGGGGTGAGGCGCGTCAGTACGTATGACGGCTTGGGGCGGCTGGCGCGGGTTGAAGAGAATGGTGTCCACACCTGCTACGAGTACGACGTGCTGGACAATTTGACGAAAGTGCGGCAGGGCGCTGCAGTGAGCGGCAGCGGGGTCTGCACAGGCGGGCAGGCGCGCACGTTCGTCTACGACGCGTTGAGCCGCCTGACCTCGGCGACCAACCCGGAGAACGGGACAGTGGGCTATACCTACGACGGCGCCGGCAACGTGCTGACCGAGACGGACGGCCGCGGGGGGACGGCGACGCATACCTACGACGCGCTGAACCGCATCACGAAGACGGTTTACTCCGGCGGGGGGACGGGATTCGACGCCACGCCGGACGTAACCTACGCCTACGACGCGGGAGCGACGACGAATTGCAAGAACAAGGGGCGCTTGACCTCGGTGAGCACGAGCGTGTCGACGACCGGCTACGGCTGTTACGACGCCTTGGGGCGGGTGACGGCGAGCACGCAGACGACCTCCGGGGATGCGGCGCGGACATTCGCCTATACTTACAATGCGGACGGGACGCTCGAGACGCAGACGTATCCGTCGGGGTTGGTAGTGGCCTACGATTACGACGCGGCGGGGCGGCCGAAGAAGGTGGGCAAGACCACGGTGGGGGAGACGGACTACGCTGGGGGGATCGTTGAGGAGATCAACGGGGAGGAAATTGACAGGGGGATCGAGTACGCGCCGCACGGCGGGGTGAAGACGCTGAGGCTGGGCAACGGGCTGTACGAGACCCGGGCCTACAACGCGCGCCTGCAGCCGACGGCGATTCGGCTGGGGACGACGGCGAGCGGGACGCAGCGGGCGGACAAGCTGTCGCTGGCCTTCGATTACGGGACGACGAGCAACAACGGCAACGTGCTGAGCCAGACGATCGGCCGTCCGGGATTCACGGTGACGCAGCGCTACCGCTACGACGGGGCGAACCGTTTGGGTCTGGCCAGTGAAGGCGGGACGGCGCCGACGAGCGACTCCTGCCCGACGGACGCGGCTTGGTGTCGGGACTACAGCTACGACGCCTACGGCAACCGTGCGGTGACGGGGACGCGCGGGCACACGCTGCCGACGGCGACGCCGACCGCAACAAGCGCTTTCAGCACAACGACGAACCGCATCGCGGCGGGCAGTTACGACCGGGCGGGCAACCTGCTGTCGCTGGCGGGCGTGGGCGCGCTGAGCTACGACGGGGAGAACCAGCTGACGGCGTACGACAACAACGTGTCGTCGCTGCAGGAAGAGGGGACGTACGCCTACGACGGGCTGGGCCAACGGGTCAAACGCACGACGACGATCCGCGGTTCGAGCGAGACGATGGTGTACGTGTACGACGCCTTCGGGCGCTTGGCGGCCGAGTATTCGAGCGTGGCGCCCGTAGCGGGCTCCGGCGGGACGTTCTACCGCACGGAAGACCACCTGGGCTCGACGCGGCTGGTGACCAAGCAAGACAAGTCCGTTGTGGAGTGCCGCGACTTCTTCCCCTTCGGGGAGCGCATCGGTTCGGGACTGAACGGCCGCAGCGCCGACTGCTACGGCGGGACAAGCAGCGCCGTCAAGCAGCAGTTCACGGGCAAGGAGCGCGACAAGGAATCGAGCCTCGACTACTTCGGCGCAAGGTATTTCTCAGCGCGCCTGGGGCGCTTCACCGGCGTCGATCCGGCCAACGCCGGAGCGGATCCGTTGGTTCCCCAGAGTTGGAACGGCTATGCCTATGCGATCAACAATCCGTTGGCGTTCATCGACCCCACCGGGTTGTCCTGGATCCGGAGCGGCGGTGGATCGGTTACCTGGACGGATGCCTGCGCAGAAGGCGCGAACGACTGCTTCGATACACTGGCCGTAGCGGACGAGGCAGGCATTACCGTGTACGGCAGCACGTCCGAATCGGACGTGACGACGTACGCGGCAAAGACTGTTCTTGTAGAGAGCAAGCAAATCGAGCTGATAAACGCCAGGACGCTCAGCGGCCACAGCGATTCGGCTTTTGAGGTCAAGGAGAACAACAGGGGGGAAGACTTCTTATCCCCGCAAGCTGCGGCTGCCTTGTTCAATGTGGCGGCGGAGTACAGAGGCAAGCATCCAAAGGACGCTCGCATAGCAATGACCGCCGGCTCTACAGCGGCAGGCACATCGGCGCCGGAACTCAAAAGGACCAGTCACAAAGGAGGAATGCATATCGATATGCGGTATATGGGGCCCAACGGACGTCAACTTCAAGGAAATTTAGCATCGGCGAATGCGGATGTTGGCAGGATGAAGTTCCTGTTCGATGCCTTCAGACGTCAAAATGCCGATTTAGGATCTGCTTTGACGGGTACGCCAACAAATTTGGCCTTCATGAATACAATTCTGATGTGCGAAG
Source organism: Bryobacterales bacterium (assembly GCA_965214655.1). Taxonomy (GTDB): domain Bacteria; phylum Acidobacteriota; class Terriglobia; order Bryobacterales; family UBA6623; genus CATQHP01. The sequence continues at coordinate 1,213,516 of OZ243965.1, forward strand.
AAAGCACAGAAACCACGTTCATTTCCAATCTAGTTATCCAAAATAGAAACCAAAATGAATAGAAAAACCATGATTGTGTTACTTTATATTTTGGCATATTTTGCGCAAAAGGTAGAAATATTCCCGCCGCTGTTGGCCGAAGAAAAAGTGGGTTCGGAAATTTGGCTGTTGCATCCGTGGGCTTTAGAGAAATGTACGGCCGATGAAAAGACTCTGGCTGTCGACTATTCCATGCATCCGTATTATCTTCGGGTGGATCTTGACGGAGATGAAGAGATGGAATACGTTGTAAACTTGCTGGATAGTTCCGGATGGGAACGTCGCGGCCTCATGGTTTGCCATGAGGACGGTACGAAAACGATTTACCGTGGCATTGCAGACAGGAAGATGTCTGCTGAGGAAAAAGATCGTATTGGTAGAGTAGAGGGAATACTGAAGGACGCAGTGCTCATTGAAGAGCAAACTTCTGAGGAGGCACTGAATTCAGTAGTCGATAGAAATTACTCACCTATATCGGATGGAATGTTGAAATATAATGTCAGAAAATGCTGTGATGGAAAAGGGGGAAATGGAGGCCAATTAATATTTACAAAAATCATATCCTCACAAACAATACCGCTGTGTGAAGTATGGTATCCACTTTCAAGTAAAGAGGTAATTAGTAGGGCGCTTCGCGCGAATATTATAGATGGTTCAGAAGAAATAGTTGGGGAAGGCATTATAACTGTATGTCATATGACGTACACTCTGGGATTTATACAAGAAGGAGAATTCCGTTGGTTTATTCAAACATATGCTGATCCAAACTAATCCAGAACTGCGGCCTAAGGAACTTTTCTGAGCTAATGTAAGTCTCCTCGAATGGTCGCCTAAATCAAACGGAAAATCGCGGGGACTGAGACAATGACGTATGTTTACGATGGTTTGGGGCGGCTGATTCGGACGGAGAAAACAATGCCCACACCTGCTACGCGTACGACGTGCTGGACAATCTGACCCAAGTGCGGCAGAACGCCGCGGTGAGCGGCAGCGGGGTCTGCACGGGCGGCCAGACGCGCACGTTCGCCTACGACGCGTTGAGCCGCCTGACCGCGGCGACCAACCCCGAAAGCGGGACGGTGAGTTATACCTACGGGACGGTGAGTTATACCTACGACGGCGCCGGCAACGTGCTGACCGAGACGGACGGCCGCAGGGGGACGGCGACGCATACCTACGATGCGCTGAACCGCATCACGAAGACGGTTTACTCCGGCGGGGGGACGGGATTCGACGCCACGCCGGACGTAACCTACGCCTACGACGCGGGAGCGACGACGAATTGCAAGAACAAGGGGCGCTTGACCTCGGTGAGCACGAGCGTGTCGACGACCGGCTACGGCTGTTACGACGCCTTGGGGCGGGTGACGGCGAGCACGCAGACGACCTCCGGGGATGCGGCGCGAACATTCGCCTATACTTACAATGCGGACGGGACGCTCGAGACGCAGACGTATCCGTCGGGGCTGGTAGTGGCCTACGAGTACGACGCGGCGGGGCGGTTCAAGGCCGTGGGCAAGAACACGCCTGGGGCAACGGACTATGCCGGAGAGATGAGCTACGCGGCGCACGGGGGGATCAAGGCGCTGAAGCTGGGCAACGGGCTGTACGAGAGCTGGGGGTACAACGCGCGCCTGCAGCCGACGGCGATTCGGCTGGGGACGATGGCGAGCGGGACGCAGCGGGCGGACAAGCTGTCGCTGGCCTTCGATTACGGGACGACGAGCAACAACGGCAACGTGCTGAGTCAGACGATCGGCCGCGAGGGGCTGAGCGGGACGCTGACGCAGCGCTACCGCTACGACGGGGCGAACCGTTTGGGTCTGGCCAGTGAAGGCGGCACGGCGCCGACGAGCGACTCCTGCCCGACGGATGCAGCCTGGCGCCGGGACTACACCTACGACGCCTACGACAACCGCGCGGTGACGGGGACGCGCGGGCACACGTTGCCGACGGGGACGCCGACCGCAACAAGCGCTTTCAGCACAACGACGAACCGCATTGCGGCGGGGAGTTACGACGGGGCGGGCAACCTGCTGTCGCTGACGGGCGTAGGCGCGCTGAGCTACGACGCAGAGAACCGGCTGACGGCGTACGACAACAACATAATCTCGCTGGAGGAACGTGCCGCGTACGCCTACGACGGGCTGGGTCAACGGTGAAGCGCACGACGACGATCCGCGGCGCGAGCGAGACGACGGTGTACGTGTACGACGCCATGGGGCGCTTGGCGGCGGAGTATTCGAGCGTGGCGCCTGCGGCGGAGAGCGGTGGGACGTTCTACCGCACGGAGGATCACCTGGGCTCGACGCGGCTGGTGACGAAGCAGGACCAGACGGTAGCGGAATGCCGCGACTTCTTCCCCTTCGGGGAGCGCATCGACTCGGGACTGAACGGGCGCAGCGCCGACTGCTACGGCGCGGCGGGCGGCGCCGTCAAGCAGCAGTTCACGGGCAAGGAACGGGACGCCGAATCGAGCCTCGACTACTTCGGCGCAAGGTACTACTCGGCGCGCCTGGGGCGGTTCATCGGACCCGATGCGCCGTTCGCGGATCAGTTCGCCTCGGCCCCGCAAAGCTGGAACCTGTACTCCTACGTGCGCAACAACCCGCTGCGCTTCCTGGACCCGACAGGGCGCCGGTGCGTTAAGACCGATGATGGCAGCGTGGGAGACGACGGCGAAGGCGAAATGTGTCAGGCGGTCGTCGAAGAAGGCCCCCAGAAAACGACGGTTTACGCTTACCCGCAGATCAACCCTGCCGTAGCCCTGGCGCTGCGCTCGGCTGCTTTTCGAGCTGAAAACGACTTTCGGGTTTTTGCAACAGTCTCGCTTGCCGCCGGCGCCGCAGCAGGCGGAGGACTGGCGCTGGCAGCAAGCGGTGCGGGCCTTACGACCATTGGAGGAACAGTTGCCGGACCTCTCGTTCCTCTTCTTCCGCAACTGCAAACGGCGATTCAGCGAAGCTACCCAGTTTTGGGGAGCGGGTTGAGAAACCTAAAGCTATCGAAGCACGCAGTAAGAAGAATGGCACAACGAGGATTCACCCGAAAAATGATCCAGAAAACCATCAAGAACGGTACTCGTTACTGGGATCCGAAGAATGGAACATGGAATTACATTTTACGGGATGGATTTGCTAGCGGAAAAGGCTCTTTAGTCGCAGTTGATCCTGTTACTAATGTAGTCCGAACAGTCTACAAAATATCCAAAATTTCGTAAAGATTAATTCAGTTTTAACTGCATGATACCAAATATTGAGTCGTTTAAAGATATAATCCATCTGCTTAATCTAGTGCTTTCAAGTCAGGAAAATCGGATTTCTGCAATCAAAATGTTCCAGAATTATATATGGAACACACCAACATCTATTCCGGGAGCGACCGCCGAGCAGAGAGACTATCTAGATGATCTTGCACTGGATCTGGACTACTACGAGCCAAATCCAGTTTACCGAGCAGAGGATCCGTTTTTGTATGGCGATCAGCAGCTGGAGACCGAGATAGTGAAGACACTGCGGAAACTCCGGGAAGTTGCACCATCTTCTTACAGCGGAGGAGACGATGGAGCATGATAACCGTATGGTGTGTAGTGGCCTACGAGTACGACGCGACGGGGCGGCCCAAGGCCGTGGGCAAGAACACGGTGAGAGCAACGAACTATGCCGGGGAGATGAGCTACGCGGCGCACGGCGGGATCAAGGCGCTGAAGCTGGGCAACGGGCTGTACGAGAGTTGGGGGTACAACGCGCGGATGCAGCCGACGGCGATCCGGCTGGGGACGGAGGCGAGCGGGACGCAGCGGGCGGACAAGCTGTCGCTGAGCTTCGCCTACGGGACGACGAGCAACAACGGCAACGTGCTGAGCCAGACGATCGGCCGTCCGGGATTCACGGTGACGCAGCGCTACCGCTACGACGGGGCGAACCGGCTGGGCTTGGCAAGCGAAGGCGGGACGGCGCCGACGAGCGACTCCTGCCCGACGGACGCGGCCTGGCGCCGGGGCTATATTACGATACATACGGCAACCGCGCGGTGACGGGGACGCGCGGGCACACGTTGCCGACAGGGACGCCGACGGCAACAAGCGCTTTCAGCACAACGACGAACCGCATCGCGGCGGGGAGTTACGACGGGGCGGGCAACCTGCTGTCGCTGGCGGGGGTGGGCGCGTTGAGCTACGACGGGGAGAACCGGCTGACGGCGTACGACAACAACGTGGCGTCGCTGCAGGAGCAGGGCGCGTACGCCTACGACGGGCTGGGGCAGCGTGTCAAGCGCACGACCACGATCCGCGGTTCAAGCGAGACGATGGTGTACGTGTACGACGCCTTCGGGCGCTTGGCGGCCGAGTATTCAAGCGTGGCGCCTGAAGCGGGAACCGGCGGGACGTTCTACCGCACGGAAGACCACCTGGGCTCGACGCGGGCGGTGACGAAGCAAGACAAGTCCGTTGTGGAATGCCGTGATTTCTTCCCCTTCGGAGAGCGCATCGGTTCGGGGCTGAACGGCCGCAGCGCCGACTGCTACGGCGCGGCGGGCGGCGCCGTCAAGCAGCAGTTCACCGGTCAGGAACGGGACGCCGAATCGAGCCTCGATTATTTCGGAGCAAGATACTACTCGGCGCGCTTGGGGCGGTTCATCGGACCCGACGAGCCGCTCGTGGATCAGTTCGCATCGGCCCCGCAGAGTTGGAACCTGTACTCCTACGTGCGCAACAACCCGCTGCGTTTCCTGGACCCGACGGGGCGCAAGTGCGTGACGACCGATGACGGCAGCGTGGCCGACGACGGTGACGGCGAAATGTGTCAGGCGGTCGTCGAAGAAGGCCCCCAGGAAACGACGGTTTACGCTTACCCACAGATCAACCCTGCCGTAGCCCTGGCGCTGCGCTCGGCTGCTTTTCGAGCTGAAAACGACTTTCGGGTTTTTGCAACAGTCTCGCTTGTCGCCGGCGCCGCAGCAGGCGGAGGAATGGCGCTGGCGGCAAGCGGTGCGGGGCTTACGACCATTGGAGGAACAGTTGCCGGACCTGTCGTTCCTATTCTTCCGCAACTGCAAACGGCAATTCAGCGAAGCTACCCAGTTTTTGAAAGCGGGTTGAGAAATTTACAACTATCGAAGCACGCTGCGCAAAGAACGGCAGAACGAGGATTCACCAGAGAAATGGTCCAGGAAACCATCAAGAAAGGCACTCGTTATTGGGACCCCTTGCATAAAAATTTCAGATACATTTTACGAGATAGATTTGCTAGGAGAAAGGGTGTATCCGTTTCTATAAATCGCGTTACAAATGAGGTCATTACAGTCTTCAAAGTATCCAAAATTCCGTCGAGATTGGTCCCATTTTAGCTGCATGATACCAAAGATCGAATCACTTGTAGATCTCGTTTTTCTGCTGGAACTAGCGCTCTCAAGTCGGGAAGAGAGGGTCTCTGCTATCAAAGCGTTTCAAAATTATATATGGGACGCAGAAACATCAATTGCAGGGGCAACTGCTAAGCAGTGTGACTATTTAGATGAACTTGCAGGGGATCTGGACTTCTACGAACCAGACCCCGTTTGCCGACTAGAGGATTCGTCTTTTTACGGCGATCAGAGACTGGAGATTGAGATAGTAGAGGCACTGCGGAAACTCCGGGAATTAGCGCCGTCTTCCGGCCACAAAGATATTAGAGGACGATAATCGTATGGTGTGCAGTGGCCTGCTCCTGGGGTTCGGACGATCACGCGATTATGAAAGAGCTATTGATGGATATTGCCTCTGTGCTACATGTATGACCAGTTCGCCGACGAAATCGCCGAGAATCATTCCGATAGAATCGAGAGCTGTGGTGCGCCGCTACGATCCGTTGAGGGAGGCGGTTGTGGTTGGAACAAACGAACGACACGGCGGAGGTTGCCGAGAGCAGCGGAACAAGCGGGATACAGATGGAGATGGTGTGCCGTTACAGCGGAGCGAACCGCTATGAATTGGCGTCAAATCCGCACAAGGAGGTAGCGGCGTTTGCGGGTGAAGGCGAGCACGCAGACGACGACAGGGGATGCGGCACGAGCATTCTCCTATACTTACAATGCAGACGGGACGCTGGAGACGCAGACGTATCCGTCGGGGCTGGTAGTGGCCTACGATTACGACGCGGCGGGGCGGTTCAAGGCCGTGGGCAAGAACACGCCTGGGGCGACGGACTACGCCGGAGAGATGAGCTACGCGGCGCACGGGGGGATCAAGGCGCTGAAGTTGGGCAACGGGCTGTACGAGACCCGGGCCTACAACGCGCGCTTGCAGCCGACGGCGATCCGGCTGGGGACGGCGGCGAGCGGGACGCAGCGGGCGGACAAGCTGTCGCTGGCCTTCGACTACGGGACGACGAGCAACAACGGCAACGTGCTGAGTCAGACGATCGGTCGTCCGGGATTCACGGTGACGCAGCGCTACCGCTACGACGGGGCGAACCGCTTGGGTCTGGCCAGTGAAGGCGGAACGGCGCCGACGAGCGACTCCTGCCCGACGGACGCGGCCTGGCGCCGGGGCTATATTACGATACATACGGCAACCGCGCGGTGACGGGAGCGCGGGGGCACACCCTGCCGGCGGGGACGCCGACCGCAACAAGCGCTTTCAGCGCAACGACGAACCGCATCACGGCGGGGAGTTACGACCGGGCGGGCAACCTGCTGTCGCTGGCGGGCGTGGGCGCGCTGAGCTACGACGGGGAAAACCGGCTGACGGCGTACGACAACAACGTGGCGTCGCTGCAGGAGCAGGGCGCGTACGCCTACGACGGGCTGGGCCAGCGTGTCAAGCGCACGACCACGATCCGCGGTTCGAGCGAGACGATGGTGTACGTGTACGACGCCTTCGGGCGCTTGGCGGCCGAGTATTCGAGCGTGGCGCCCGTAGCGGGAGACGGCGGGACGCTCTACCGCACGGAGGATCACCTGGGCTCGACGCGCTTGGTGACCAAGCAAGACCAGACGGTCGCGGAGTGCCGCGACTTCTTCCCCTTCGGAGAGCGCATCGGTTCGGGACTGAACGGCCGCAGCGCCGACTGCTACGGCGGGACAAGCAACGCCGTCAAGCAGCAGTTCACCGGCAAGGAACGGGACATCGAATCGAGCCTCGACTACTTCGGAGCAAGGAACGGGACATCGAATCGAGCCTCGACTACTTCGGAGCAAGGTACTACTCGGCGCGCCTGGGCCGGTTCACCGGCGTCGATCCGGCCAACGCCGGGGCGGATCCGTTGGTTCCCCAGAGTTGGAACGGCTATGCCTATGCGATCAACAATCCGTTGGCGTTCATCGACCCTACCGGGTTGTCCTGGATCCGGAGCGGCGGCGGATCGGTTACCTGGACGGATGCCTGCGCAGAAGGCGCGAACGACTGCTTCGATACACTGGCAGTAGCGGACGAGGCAGGCATTACCGTGTACGGCAGCACGTCGGCGTCGGATGTGACGGAGTATGAGAAGAATGAAGCCGGTCTGATAGACGCCAAGGCTCTCAGTGAGCACAGTGATTCGCTTTTTGGAGTAAAAGAGGATTTAAAGGCAAGATTCGTTGCTCCGGATGTTGGAGCTGCCGTGTTCAATGTAGCGGAGGAATTCAGCCGCAAATTTCCAGGAAGTTCCGCTGTGTTTTTAACGAATGCATCGACAGTGGCAGGTCATTCGGTGGCGCCGAGCACTTCACACACCGATGGGCGGAGATTAGATTTCCGGTATTTCGATTCAAAATGGAATTTTATTCAAGACACTAAAGCATCGTCGAAAGCGGATTCTGTGAGGATGAATTCTCTGTTCAAGATCTTTAGAGACCAAAATTCTGGCTTAAGGTATGCCTTGACGGGCCAGCCATCGAATTTCGGGTCGTTTCAGTATAATAAAAATAACAAAGACCATATAAGGCTTATGCAAATGCACCAAGATCACTTTCATCTCCAGAAAAGAAAACCTAAGTGGTAACAATGAATCGAGGAAAATCTTCAAGACGGCATTGTCTGAGTTTTACTTGTATTTTTCATGGAATTAATATGCCTGATTACAGGAAGAAAGGATATATCCGTGATTATTGAAAAGGCGACTCAAAAAATCGCGCTGGGCATGTACTACTTGTCAGCATTTTTTATACTGTGTGCCGCAATATCGCCGCTGGTGGCTGAGGAAGAAATAGGTTCCGAAGTTTGGTTGCTGCATCCTTCGGTCATAGACAAGTGTAGTGAGGGGGGTATGAAAAGCATAAAGGGCGAGCCGCTGGCGATTGATTATTCCATGCATCCCTACTACCTTCGTATCGATCTTGACGGGGATGGCAAAATGGAGTATGTCGTAAGCTTGCTCGACAATTCCGGATGGAAACGCCGCGGCCTCATGGTTTGCCATGAAGACGGCAGGAAAACCATTTATCGTGGCATTGCGGACAGAGAAATGTCAGCTGAGGAAAAAGAGCGTATCGGCAAGATGGAGGGAATATTGAAAGACGCAGTGCTCATTGAAGGGCAGACATCTGAAAAAACACTGAATTCAGTGATCGACAAAAATTACTCCTATATGCGTATATGGGAATATTCTGTTAAAAATTTCTGCTATGGAAAAGGCGGTATGGGAGGGCAATTAATATACACTGGAATTACGTCTTCACAAGCAATACCGATGTGTGGAAGATGGTATCCACTGTCTAAGAGCGAGGTTATTGACCAGGCTTTTGAAAAGAATCTTGTCGATAAAAAAGAAGAAATAGCCGGAGAGGGTATTGGAACTGCATGCGAGTTGACATTCACTTTTGGATTTATGGAAGGAGATCAATTCCGTTGGTTTATTGAGACATACGCGGATCCGAACTAATCCAAAGTTATGTTTCTGAGGAAATTTTGGGCTATGGGACGATTTTGAGTCAGACGATCACCCGTCCGGGAGTGTTGAGCGGGGCGATGACGCAGCGCTACCGCTACGACGGGCTGGGGCAGCGTGCCAAGCGCACGACGACGATCCGCGGCGCGAGCGAGACGATGGTGTACGTGTACGACGCCTTCGGGCGCTTGGCGGCGGAGTATTCGAGCGTGGCGCCCGTAACGGGATCCGGCGGGACGTTCTACCGCACGGAAGACCACCTGGGCTCGACGCGGCTGGTGACCAAGCAAGACAAGTCCGTTGTGGAGTGCCGCGACTTCTTCCCCTTCGGGGAGCGCATCGGTTCGGGACTGAACGGCCGCAGCGCCGACTGCTACGGCGGGACAAGCAGCGCCGTCAAGCAGCAGTTCACCGGCAAGGAACGGGACGCTGAATCGAGCCTCGACTATTTCGGAGCAAGATACTACTCGGCGCGCTTGGGCCGGTTCACCGGACCCGACGAGCCGCTCGTGGATCAGTTCGCATCGGCCCCGCAGAGTTGGAACCTGTACTCCTACGTGCGCAACAACCCGCTGCGCTTCCTGGACCCGACCGGGCGCAAGTGTGTGAAGACCGATGACGGCAGCGTGGGGGACGACGGCGAGGGCGAAATGTGTCAGGCGGTCGTCGAAGAAGGCTCGCAGCAAGAGACGGTTTACGCTTACCCGCAGATCAGCCCTGCCGCAGCCCAGTTGCTGCGCTCGGCTGCTTTTCGAGCTGAAAACGATTTTCGGGTTTTTACAACAGTTTCGATTGCCGCCGGCGCCGCTGCTGGAGTCGGACTGGCGCTGACGGCAAGCAGTGCAGCGCTCACCACTATTGGAAGAGTAGTTGCCGGACCTGTCGTTTCTCTTTTTCCGCAACTGCAAACGGCGATTCAGCGAAGCTACCCAGTCTTTGAAAGTGGGTTGAGGAACTTACAACTATCGAAGCACGCAGTAGAAAGAATGTCAGAACGAGGGTTTACCCGAAAAATGGTTCAAGTAACTATCAAAAAAGGCATTCGCTACTGGGATCCGAAGAATGGGAGTATCAACTACATCTTACGAGATGGATTTGCCAAAGGAAAAAGTTCTTTAGTTGCAGTTGACCCAATTACAAATGAGATCCGCACAGTCATCAGAGTGTCCAAAATCTCGCCGAGGCTAATCCCATTTTAGGATGTATGACATTGAAGATCGAGTCACTTGTGGATATCATTGCTCTACTGGAGCTAGCGCTCTCAAACCAGAAAGAACGAGTTTCTGCAATTAAAGCAGTCCAAAATTGTATATGGGACACAGAGACGCCCATTTCTGGAGCAACCACTGAGCAGTGGGAGAACCTAAACGACCTTGCGCTCGATCTGGACTACTACGAACCAAACCCAGTTTATCGACTAGGGGATCCGTCCTTCTACGGCGATCAGCGCCTGGAGGTTGAGATAGTAGAGACACTGCGGAAACTCCGGGAAGTCGCACCATCTTCTTCCAACGGAGGAGACGATGAAGCATGATAACCGTATGGTGTGCAGTGGCCTGCTGCTGGGGTTCGGACGATCACGCGATTATGAAAGAGCTATTGATGGATATTGCCTCTGTGCTACATGTATGATCAGTTCGCCGACGAAATCGCCGAGAATCATTCCGATAGAATCGAGAGCTGTGGTGCGCCGCTACGATCCGTTGAGGGAGGCGGTTGTGGTTGGAACAAACGAACGACACGGCGGAGGTTGCCGAGAGCAGCGGAACAAGCGGGATACAGATGGAGATGGTGTGCCGTTACAGCGGAGCGAACCGCTATGAATTGGTGTCGAATCCGCACAAGGAGATAGCGGCGTTTGCGGGTGAAGGCAAGCACGCAGACGACATCCGGAGATGCGGCGCGAGCATTCGCCTATACTCACAATGCGGATGGGACGCTCGAGACGCAGACGTATCCGTCGGGGCTGGTAGTTGTCCAGTCCCGGCAAGTACTGATACAATATTTTCTTGGAGGCAGCAGCAGGCTTTATGGGCCAAGTATTACACAGACGCGCCACGACGACGCACGCTATCCGAGCAGAAATACAGCGATCGCAAGCTTCGCTCCGCGAGTTGAGCCGCCTTTACGGGATCAATCCCAAGACGGTGCAGAAGTGGCGGCGGCGAACCTCGGTCGAGGATCGCCCGATGGGGCCGAAGAACCCCCGCTCAACCGTTCTCAGCGAGCAACAAGAGGCGCTCATCGTGGCCTTTCGCCGCCATACGGCTGCTGCCGCTTGACGACTGCCTCTACGCCTTGCAGCCGACCATCCCCAAACTGACCCGCTCCTCATTGCACCGCTGCTTGCAGCGCCACGGCATCAGCCGGCTGCCCCAGCCGGCTGCCGACAGGCCCGCCCGCAAGCGCTTCAAAAGCTACCCCCTCGGCTACTTCCACATCGATATCGCCCCACTGCGTACTGCTGAAGGCAAGCTCTATCTGTTTGTGGCCATTGACAGAACCTCGAAGTTCGCCTTCGCTCGCGCGCAACCCAAGGCCGACCGCAGCGCCGCCGCTGAGTTCCTGCGCGAACTGGTCGCCGCAGTCCCCTACAAACTGCACACCGTGCTCACCGACAATGGCGCGCAGTTTACCCACCGGCGCACCGCCACCCGATCCGCCCAGCACATCTTCGATAAAGTCTGCGCCGAGCACAACATTCAGCACCGCCTCACTCAGCCCAACCATCCCTGGACCAACGGCCAGGTCGAACGCATGAACCGCACGCTCAAAGAGGCTACCGTCAAACGCTACCACTACAACAACCATGACCAGTTCCGCAGCCACCTCTACTCCTTCCTCAACGCCTACAACTTCGCCCGCCGCCTCAAATCCCTCAACGGCTTGACTCCCCACCAATACATCTGTAATATCTGGTCTTCCGAACCTCATAGGTTCCGACTTCGCCCCTCCCTGTACTTGCCAGGACTGAACAGGTAGTGGCCTACGATTACGACGCGGCGGGGCGGCTCAAGGCGGTGGGCAAGAACACGCCTGGGGCGACGGACTACGCCGGAGAGATGAGCTACGCGGCGCACGGGGGGATCAAGGCGCTGAAGCTGGGCAACGGGCTGTACGAGACCCGGGGGTACAACGCGCGCCTGCAGCCGACGGCGATTCGGCTGGGGACGACGGCGGGAGGCACGGAGAAGCTGTCGTTGGGTTTGAACTACGGGACGACGGCGAACAACGGCAACGTGCTGAGCCAGACGATCGGCCGCGAGGGGCTGAGCGGGACGCTGACGCAGCGCTACCGCTACGACGGGGCGAACCGGCTGGGGCTGGCGTCGGAAGGCGGCACGGCGCCGACGAGCGACTCCTGCCCGATGGACGCGGCCTGGCGCCGGGGCTATATTACGATACATACGGCAACCGCGCAGTGACGGGGACGCGCGGGCACACGCTGCCGGCGGGGACGCCGACCGCAACAAGCGCTTTCAGCACAACGACGAACCGCATCACGGCGGGGAGTTACGACCGGGCGGGCAACCTGCTGTCGCTGGCGGGCGTGGGCGCGCTGAGCTACGACGGGGAGAACCGCCTGACGGCGTACGACAACAACGTGGTCTCGCTGCAAGAGCAAGCGACTTACGCCTACGACGGGCTGGGCCAACGGGTCAAGCGCACGACCACGATCCGCGGTTCGAACGAAACGATGGTGTACGTGTACGACGCCTTCGGGCGCTTGGCGGCGGAGTATTCGAGCGTGGCGCCCGTAGCGGGAGACGGCGGGACGCTCTACCGCACGGAGGATCACCTGGGCTCGACGCGGCCGGCAAGCCCGTAGTGAAAGTCCCACGGACGGCGCGGCGAGCTCTTGGGGTCGCTCCGAACCACATAAGCGATTGCGCGGCGCAAGCGGTCTTGCTCCACTATCCGCTATCCGTTCGCTGCTGCGCGGCCTTGCCGCGCAGCAGGCAATTCTGGTATTCTCAAGGTTGACGGCATCGCCTCCGTCCGCCGTCTCATTAGGAGTTTCCCTGGAAGTCGTCGATCTCAGGAACCTACCGTGAAAGTTCGCCCGCGCACGGCGGCTCAAGCGGCCGCTCTCTCGTTGAGCGGATCGGTGCTCGGCGGATTGCTGATCGGCGCGTGGATCGGCGACCGCTGGGAGCGCAACCCGGCAGCCGCGCTGATCGGACTTTTCCTGGGAATCGTCGTCGGATTCTACAACCTGGCCAAGGCTATCTGGACCAAGAAATGACGAGCGCCATCCTATGGGGGACGGCCGCCGGCTTCTTCGGCGCGCTGGCCGTTTCCGAGATCATTCTGCGTCAAGCCGGGCCGCTGCTGCGCCATGCGCCCTGGAAAGCGCTGACCGCCGGCGCGGCGGCGCGCACCGCCTGGGTCCTGCTCGCCTTGGCGCTCGTGCTTTCGCGCGGCTGGGCGGAACCGCGATCGTTCACCATCTCTTTGTTTCTGGGCTACTTGGCGGCGCAGGTCATCGAAGGCGTGCGCTACCGCAGATTTTTCGAACGGCAATGATACGGCGGCTATCGGCAACGGCGCTGCCGGCCGCGGCATACGCGGCCGAGCAGGGCGCAGGACATGAAGAATCTTTCCCCGAGATCGTCATGCATCATATTGCCAACGGCCCGGTCGAGTACGGCTTTCTCGCTCCTTTCGCGCCCTTCCTGGAACACTGGGGCATCTCCAAAGCCGTGCTCATGATGTTCGCCGCTTCATTCCTGCTGATCGTGCTGGCGGGCGTCTTCCTGCGCGGGCAGCGGGCCGCAGGCGCCGCTCCGAGCGGCACGGCCAACGCGCTGGAAGCGCTGGTCGTGTTCGTCAGAGACGAAATCGCCATCGCCAACATGGGCAAGAAGTGGGGGTGCCGGTTCACGCCGTTCCTCTTGACGCTGTTCTTCTTCATTCTCACCTGCAACCTGTTGGGGCTCGTTCCCGGCGGATTCACGGCGACGAGCAACCTCAACGTGACCGGCGCGCTCGCCGTCGTATCGTTCTTTACGTTCCTCGTTTCCGGCATGATCGCCTTGGGCCCCATCGGCTACATCAAGCACATGGCGCCGCCCGGAACTCCCTTGGCGATCGCTCCGTTAGTCGTTATTCTGGAAGTCATCTCCTTGTTCGTGCGCCCGATCACGCTGATGATCCGCCTCGGCGCGAACATGACCGCCGGGCACATCGTGATTCTGATTATCCTTGGATTCATCTTTTTGTTTCAGAACCTCGCGGTGGCGGTCGTCTCCATCCCGCTGGCCGTAGCGATCACCATCCTGGAGTTGATCGTGGCCTTTATCCAGGCATACGTGTTTACGCTGCTGACGGCTCTCTACGTAGGCATGGTCGTCCACTCCGGGCACTGATTTTTCGGAAGACAGTTCACTCTTCGCATCACCTTCTCACTCACAAAGGAACCTTTACGATGAAACTCACCCACAAAATGCTATGGCTCACGGCGCTTTTGCTCGCCGCGCCCGCTCTGGCCTCGGCCCAGGTGCTCGACAAGTATTCCGGCGCCGCTCTCGGCGCGGGCATCATTGTCATCGGCGCCGGCTTGGGCATCGGCAAGTTCACGGCGGCCGCCGTCGAGAGCATCGCCCGTCAACCGCAAGCCGCCGACGACATCAAGAGCGCGTTTCAGTTGCCGCTGTTCCTGCTCGAAGGCGTCGCCGTCATCGGACTAGGCGTCTTGTTCGTCGCTCTGTTCTTCTAGCTCGCAAGCGGGAGCGATCACGATGGCGGGCGACAACGCATTGCTGAAATTCGAACCGGGTCTGATGATCTGGACCGTGGTGACGTTCTTGTTCACCTTCCTCGCTTTGCGCTGGATCGCCTGGAAGCCGCTTCTGGGCGCCCTGGACGAACGCGAACGGCGCATCAAGAACTCTCTGCAAAAGGCGGAGCAGGCTCAGCGCGAAGCGCAACAAGCCATTGCCGAAAACAAGGCCCGCACGGAGGAATCGCTCCGCCGCTCCGAGGAGCTGGTCGTCGCCGCGAAACAGGAAGCCGAGCAAGTCCGCGCCAAAATCGTCGAGGAAGCGCGCGCCGAGTCGAAAAAGATCGTCGATCAGGGTCTCCGGCGGATCGAAGCCGAACAGCGCGCCGCCTCCGCGGAGATTCGCAAGGAGACCGCGGCGATCGCCATCCAGGCCGCCGAGCGGATTCTCCAGAAAAACCTCGACGGCCCGGAGCAGCGGCGGCTCGTGGAAGAGTTCCTGAACGAGCTTCCCGACCGGCCGGTCAACTGACCGCTCCCGCGGGCGCGCAATCTTTTCCCGCGACGGGCTGCGAACGCTTATGAAGCTTGCCGAATACGGATTCTGGAAGTCGCCCCTGACCTCCGCACGGGTCGTCGAGAAATCCGTCCGCCTTGGCGAACCGGCTATCGACGGCGGCGATATCTATTGGCTCGAGGGGCGGCCGGCGGAAAAAGGGCGCTCCGTGCTGGTGCGCAGAACTCCCGACGGTTCCCGCGGCGACGTTTCCCCGGAGCCGTTCAACGTCCGCACCCGCGTGCACGAGTACGGCGGCGGCGCCTACGCCGTAGACCGCGGAACCGTTTTTTTCTCGAACTTCCGCGACCAGCGCATCTACAAAGTTTTTCCCGGAAGCGCGCCCGAGCCGCTCACTCCCGACGGACCGCTGCGTTACGCCGACGCCGCGGTCGACCACGGACGCGGACGCCTGGCGGCGGTGCGCGAGGACCATTCCGATCCCTCCCGCGAACCGGTCAACGCCATCGCCGCGATTGCTTTCGAGCCGAACACAGAGCAGAAAGTTCTTGTTTCCGGGGCGGATTTCTATTCCAATCCACGCTTCAGCCCCGACGGCCGCCGCATGTGCTGGATTGAATGGCGCCACCCGAACATGCCTTGGGACGGCTGCGAGTTGTGGACGGCAGAGATAGCCGCCGACGGCAGTCCGGCCTCCCGCCGGAAAGTCGCCGGCGGCCCGGAAGAGTCGATTTTTCAGCCTGAATGGTCGCCCTCGGGTGAGCTTTTCTTCATCTCCGACCGCAACGGCTTCTGGAATCTCTATCGCGATTCCATTGCCGGCCCCGCCGCGGTCCACGAGATGGAAGCCGACTTCGGGCTACCGCACTGGGTCTTTCGGATGTCCACTTACGGATTTGCGAGCGGCGGCCGGCTGATCTGCGCGTACACCCGTTCGGGCGAATGGAATCTGGCTTCCGTCGATCCCTCCGGAGGCGGCCTCGACCCGATCGCAACGCCTTACACGGACATCGACGGCCTGCAAGTGGCGGGAACCGCCGCCGTTTTCCGCGGAGCTTCGTCAAGCGAGCCCGCAGCCATCGTCAAGCTTGATCTCTTGAGCGGCAAAACCGAGCGGCTGCGCAACGCGGCGCGCCTGGACGACGACATCCGCCCGTACCTATCCGCCCCGCGGCCGATCTCGTTTCCGACCACGGGCGGCCGCAGCGCCCATGCTTTCTATTACCCGCCGCGCAATCCCGATTTCGCCGCCCCGGAAGACGAGAAACCGCCCCTGATCGTGATGAGCCACGGCGGCCCGACCAGCGCGGCGTCGAGCGCCCTGTCTCTCTCCAAGCAATACTGGACCAGCCGCGGCTTCGCCATTGTCGACGTCAACTATTCCGGCAGTTCCGGCTACGGGCGGGATTACCGCAGGCGCCTCAACGGCAATTGGGGCATCGCCGACGTCGACGATTGCACGAACGCCGCCCTCCATCTCGCCGGCCGGGGACTCGTCGACCGCGGCCGGCTCATCGTCAAAGGCGGCAGCGCCGGAGGCTACACCACCATGGCCTGCTTGGCCTTCCGCGACGTCTTCGCCGCCGGAGCGAGCTACTACGGCGTCAGCGACCTGGAGGCGCTGGCCCGCGACACCCACAAGTTCGAGGCGCGCTACCTCGACAGCCTGATCGGCCCTTATCCCGAAGCCAAAGATACCTACATCGAGCGCTCGCCCATCCACTCCGTCGACAAGCTTTCGGCGCCCATGATCTTCTTTCAAGGCAGCGAAGACCGCGTCGTGCCGCCGGATCAAACCGAAACGATGGTCGACGCGCTGCGCGCCAAGGGGATTGCGACGGCCTACCTGCTGTTCGAAGGCGAGCAGCACGGCTTCCGCAACGGCGACAACATCCAACGCGCGCTGGACGCCGAACTCTACTTCTATGCGACCATCTTGCTCAAGAAGGGCGTTCGTTTCTAGCGCTCCCGCCCCTCGCGGCGCTTTTTGGCCTTGATTCCCAGCCGCTGAATCTTCTGATTCAGCGTCGAAAGGGCCACGCGAAAAGCCTTGGCCGTCTCAGTCTGATTGAACCCGTGCTTCTCAAGCTGCAATTCGATCAGCTTGCGCTCGAACTCTTCCACGATCTCCGACAAGCTCGCGCCGGCGACCGGCTGAAACTTGCGTATCTCGCGCGGAACGACCACGCCGTGCGCCGCCAGCAGAGACTCGGGAAACACTTCGGGCGTCAACTCGGTTCCCGTCGCCAGCACCACGGCCCGCTCGATCACGTTTTCCAGCTCGCGCACGTTGCCCGGCCATTCGTGGTCCATCAGGATACGCATCGCCTCGCTGGAAAACCTGAGCGTCGACAGGTTGCTCTCATCCAGATAGTCGTTGTTTTCCCGCCGGCAAAACATCGTCAGGAAGTGATCGACCAGCAGCGGGATGTCGCCGCGCCGCTCGCGCAAGGGCGGCAAATTCACGCCGATCACGTTCAAGCGATAAAACAGATCTTCGCGGAACCTGCCTTCGGCCGCCGCGGCATCGAGATTCTCGTTGGTCGCGGCAACGATGCGTACGTCCACCCGAATCGTCTCCGTCGAACCCACGGGCATGAACTCGCGCTCTTGAATCACGCGCAGCAGCTTCGCCTGCGTGTCGATGCTGAGCGTACTGACCTCATCGAGAAAGATCGTCCCTTCGTGCGCCAACTCGAAGCACCCCTTGCGATTTTGCACCGCTCCGGTAAACGCCCCCCTGACATGCCCGAACAAGGTCGATTCCAACAAATCCACCGGGATCGACCCCGAATTGACCGGCACGAACGGCTTTCCCGCGCGCGGCGAGTTGGCATGAATCGCCTTCGCGATCAACTCCTTCCCCGTCCCGCTTTCCCCGGAGACCAGCACCGTCGAGCGGCTGGGCGCCACCTGAGCCACAAGCGAAAAGACGCGCTGCATCTCCTCGCTCTTGCCGACGATATTGGCGAAGCTGTAGCGCTGCCGGAGCTCGCCGCGAAGGCGGGCGTTCTCTTCCTCCAAACGCCGCCGCGTCAGCGCCTGCTGAATCTCCAGCAGCAATTTTTCATTGCTCCACGGCTTCGTGAGGAAGTTGTCGGCGCCAAGTCGAATTGCCTTGACCGCCGTTTCCACCGATCCGTAAGCAGTCAGCATGAGCACGGGCAAAGACTTGTCCGTCCGACGAATTTCCTCCAAAACCGCCAACCCCGACCGATCGGGCAGCATCAAGTCCAGCAACACCAGATCGGGAGAACGCCGTTCCGCCGCCCGAATGCCTTCGGCTCCGGTCGCCGCCGTGGAAACGGCATAGCGCTCAAGCGTCAAGAGCAGTTTGAGGCTGTCGCGGATATCCGCTTCGTCGTCGATGACCAATATCCGCCCGCGCTCGGGCGCATCGAAAGACTGCGGAGAGTCCGCGGATAAAAACTCAGACATGAACCGATTGTTTCGCCGCAGGCAATGCAATCGTAAACGTCGTTCCCTGCCCCGGCGCGCTGTCCACCGCTATGGCGCCCGAGTGCTCCTGCACGATTCCGTAGGCAACCGCCAGCCCCAGGCCCGTGCCGCGACGCGGCCCCTTGGTCGTGAAGAACGGGTCGAAAATTCTTCGCTGCGCGGCTTCGGAAATTCCTACGCCCGTATCGGAAACTCGGATCTCGACGGCATCCCCGCCGGCGCTCGCCGCGGTCTTTACCGCAAGCGCGCCGCCGCGCGGCATGGCATCGCGCGCGTTCAGGAACAGATTCAGGAAAACCTGCTGCAATTTTCCGGCATTGGCCTGAACCGCAACCGCCGCCTCAAGCCGTTTCTCTACGCTGACGCCCGCCGCATCGAGTTGCGGCGCAACCAAAACCAACGCATCCTCCAACACCCGGTTCACATCCGTCGGAGCCGTGCCGCTGCCCGAAGCCCGCGAGAAGTTGAGCAGCGAATCGACAATCTCACTCGCGCGGAACGTCTGCGCCGTAATTCTCTCCAGCATCTTCGCCTCGCCGCCGTTGCGGTCGATGCGCTTGGCGAGTATTTGCGCATAGCTCGAGATCACCGCCAGCGGGGTGTTCACTTCGTGCGCGACGCCCGCCGCAAGCAGGCCGATCGAGCTCAGCTTATCCGCCTGCGCCACCTGTTCTTCAAGCTCGACCCGCTCGGTCACGTCATCGAAAATCACGAGCCGCCCGATCGGCTGGAAATCTTTGGCGATCAGAGGCGCGACCGCGATATTGACCAACGGCTCTTGCTCGGCCGCGGCGTCCGCCGGACGGAACTCCTCGGGGAAATCTCCCGCCCGCAGTCGAAACTTGTAAATGTTGCGGATGCCCGTCTCGCCGCGGTGTTTCTCCAATTCCGCGATCAATGCGGGCGGCAAAAGCTCTTCGAGCTTGCGGCCGGCCGCCTGCGGGCGCGAAATCCCGAACATCAACTCAAGCTGAGTATTCCAGCTTTCCACGCGGTCATCCAGGTCAACCGCCAAAATCCCCACCGAAAGCGATTCGACGATGTTCTCGTTGTAGTCCTTGAGTTGCTGGTACTGCTCCGCCTTGCGCTGCAGCGAGTGGTATAGACGGGCATTTTCCAAGGCAATGGCGAAGTAGCCGGCCGCGGTCTCGACCAAGGCCGCATCGTCGCTGGTCAAGAAACGGCCGGCGTTTGTCCGGCCCAGCGCCAACCACGCCGTCGTTCGGCCGCGCGCGCGGCAAGGCACGAAGTAATGGCAATCGAGCGCCGCGAGCAATTCGCGCAACTCGGCGGGCTGTCCGCTGCGCGCCCGCGGGTTCTCGAAAAACAGCGAGCCCGAAGCCCTCTCCGCAATTCCGTCGAGCAAGCCCAGCTCCGCCGCGCCTCCGATCGGGAAACTCTCCAGCCCATGCCGGCGCAGCAGACGAAAGCGGCCCGCGGAGCGCTCTTCATCCTCATCCGCAACGAACACCGCCAGACGCTCGACATCCAGCGTCTGCGCCAAACGGTCGCAGACCGCCGCAACCATCTCCGGCAAATCGGACGCCCGCGTCAACTCCGCGGCAAAGTCCGTCAACGTCCGGCGGGAGTCGTAGCGTTCCCGGTAGAAACGCCGGTCGAGCGCCTGTTGGATCCGATTCCGCAGCGGGTGGAACAGCAGCGCGGCAGCTATCAACGACGCCAGCCAGACAACGGGCGCCAGCGCCGGCGGTCCCGTCTCGAACAGCCCGCCCGCCGCCAGGATTCCCGCATAAAACACGACCATGATCGCCGCGGCGGCCAGTCCGTATGCGCTCGAACGCCGCGCGAGCAATTCCACGTCCATCAGCCGGTACTTCGCCAGAGCGAAGGCAATGGCCAGCGGAAGCAGAGCCAACGAGAATACCGAAAACGCCGCGTTCGGCCCCGGGTCGTAACCCAACGCAAACGGCGCGGCGTAGATCGAGCAGAACGGCAGCGCCGCCGCCAACGCCCCATACGCCAGCCAGCGCCGCTGCTGCCGCAACGGCAACTCCTCCTCGGCCCGCGCCCCGAACCAAACCGCCGCAGCGCCGGCAACGAAATTCACGCCCAGCAAAATCAGCGGCAGGGAGTCGAAAACGAACAGACCCTCGGCCGCCGCGCCGTCCGCGATCAGCCAACCCGCAGCAGCCAAATGGTGAGCGGCGCCGATGCAGGCGGCAACTCCGTACGACAGCCTCGCCGCCCAGGCGAGCCGTCTTTGCCCATGCGGAAAGCGCAGGCAGAAATCCAGAAAGATCGCCGGCGCCAGCAGCAGCGCCCAGACATCCAGCCAATACACCAAGCGGTCCAGCCCGTCCAGCGCCCCGCTGAAACTCAGACTGTAAAGCGCGAACGAAGCCAGACAAAACGCATAAAACCGCGCGGCCTGCGTTCCGCTCTTGCGTCGATAAACCGCCAGCCCGATCAGTCCGTAAATCCAGCCCAGGACGGTGAGAAAGTAGCGGATTGCCGGCTGCCCGCCGCTGTCGGCCACGATAACGACGCGCCTGATCTCGACGTCGTCGCGCGAGAGAACGTATTCCGCGCGGTTCCAGACGCCGACCGCGGCCAGCGCCCGGGCGGCATCCAGCGCCTCGTCGATCGTCCGGCCGCCAACGGCAATCAAAATGTCGCCCGGCCGCACCCCCACGCGTGCGGCCGGGCCTTGGGGGTCAACGCGGGCGGCCTCGACGCCGGCATCCGCATCGACCCACACGACCCCGTCTTCCGGCACCCCGAAATGGCTGCGCTGCGCCCAGTTGGCGAGCGACAACGCGCCCAGAGCCAACCCCACGAAGGCCCCGAGCACGGTCCATTTCATCGATCGACGAGGTCTGACCATGTTCAGCAATCGGCCGCAGGCGCAACAGACACACCTCAACCATACTGATCCACCGTTATCTGCAGCAAATGACGTGCCAATTCAAAAACCCTCGTAAATTCCGCTTTCGCTACGCTTTCTCAGCTTTGAATTCCATTTGACGGATAGCAGTTTCCGTAATTCCATATTTTCGACTGCACTGCAGGAGGCCCCGGCGCGCCCGCCGGACTGCTGCTACATTGAATCGAGTCCCTTGCTCTACGCTGCCCTCAGTTTGCTGCTCCTCGCGGCCGGCTGCGCCGCGCCTGCCGGGCGCCCGCAGTCCGCCTTGCGCTACACGGTCGAGCGCATCCACCGGGAACCGATCGTTCGCGGGGCCGACGTTGCCGCCGCGGGCGTCGGCGAATCGCCCAGCAGGCGCAACTACCGCGGCCACGCCATGTTTCCCTCGGCGGTCGCGGTCCCCGATTGGGTCGCCCCCGATGACCGCCCGGCCCCGAACGCGAATTACTACCTCTACTTCGCTCCCCACCACGGCACGACGATCAACCTGGCCTGGGCCGAGCGCATTGACGCCGCTCAGTGGACGCTGTTCAATACCGTGGCCGACAAAGCCGCCGATTTCCCCGGCCGCGGCGTCTTCGACCTCGAGCTCGGCGGAGCGGAAGCGCGCATCGAGGTCGCTCCCGGAGTCGTGCTGCACAATCACGTCTCGTCTCCCGAAGTGTATGTGGACGAAGCCGGCAAGCAATTCATCCTCATCGTGCACGGCCGCGCCGAGAACGGCCAGGATTCCTTCATCGCCACGTCGCGCAGCGGCCTGAACTTCAACGCCGCGCAATTCGGCGGCGAACCGGGTCACGGTCCGAAGCCCGCCGTCTTCAGCGGCACGACCTACCTGCGCATCTTCGAGTTCAAGGGCGGCCTGTACGGCCTCGGACGTTCGGGGCGCTTCAGCCGCCCGCGCGACGCGGCCGCCCCCTGGTCCGTGCCCGCGGGGTCGGGCCGGACGCCGATGTGGGAATCTTCGCAAACGTGTCCGATTTCCCGCGAGGCGATGCATCTCGGCATCGCGGAAGGAGACTTCTTTCGCCACGGCTCCCTGCTGGCGCGCGGCGGAACCACGCTCGACCTGTTCTACAGCCGCGGCCTCGACTGCGAGCAAGAACACCTGCTCCATGCAACGCTCGACGCCGCCGACGACGACTGGGAAACCTGGTCGGTCACGGCCGCGCCGCAAAGCCTGCTCCGCCCGGAACTCGACTGGGAGCTTCCCGAAATTCACGACTCGTTCGTCTACGCATCCGACGGACAGTTGTATCTGTTCTATACGGCCGGCCCTTCCGGCGAAGATTCCATCGGCTTGGCCCGCCTGCATGCGGCCTCGACCGTAAGATAACGACCGTAAGATAACAACGTAAAGTAACAAACCAGCGACGCATCCGGCCTACCCTGCGTGTCCGGCCGGGCGCTCGGTCTTCGCCCCGTTTGCCTCCGCGGTGTCGAATGCCGCCGGCGCCGTAAAGCCGGCGCGGACGCCGCGGCTCGACGCCGCAACCGTAAGCTCCACTCCGTCCCCATAGCAGAGTTGCAGCCTTCTGCTGACGTTGCGCAGCCCATGCCCCGCCGTTTCCGCCGCGTTGCGCCTCAGACCGACGCCGTTATCGCTCACCTCGACCGCCACGCCGCCGCCGCGGCGGCGGACGCGCACCGCGACTTCGCCGCCCTCCGGTTTCTCGCTGACGCCATGCTTGACCGCGTTTTCCACCAAAGGCTGAATGGAAAGCGCCGGCACGCTGACCGACCGGGCGTCCCGGTCCACCTCGACGCAAACCGACAGCCTTTCCCCCAAACGCAGCCGCTCGATCGCAAGATAAGCTTGCACCACGCGAATTTCCTCGTCGAGCGGGACCAGTTGGCGCTTGTTGTCGAGCGAATAGCGAAAGATCTCGGCCAGGTTGACCAACGTTTTGCGGGCGCCGGCGGCGGCCCGCGGAATGATGCCGTAAAGAGCGTTCAGCGCATTGAACAGAAAGTGCGGATTGATTTGCGCGCGGAGAGTCTGCAATTCGGCTTCCGCGAGAAGGCTTTGCTGTTCTTCGTGCCGGATGCTCTCCATCCGCTCGTTGACCGCGGCCGCGAGGAGATCGAGATCGGACACGTCGTTGCTCAAATAACGGCGGCCGCCTTCCCGCGGGCCCAGCAGCAGCGTGCGCTCCGCATGAGGCGCGGACCGGAAAACAACCGCCGCTTCGGCCCAGGGATCTATGGCCGTTCGCGGATGCTCCGTATGCTGCCCGTGAAGAACGTGCGCGCCGGGCGGCAGCTGCTCGTCTCCCGAGTCGAGCAGGCGCCAGCGCCTGACGGCAAACAGGCGGGCGATCTGCTTTGCCGCGGCCTGCAAGAGGGCGGCCTCGCCGGAAGCGGGCATCGAACGAATGTGGGCGGCAACTGCGCGCGCGTCTCCCCTGCCGAAGAGCGCCGCCTCGGTCCAGCGTCGAAGCTTCCCCGCGGCGTAAGGATAGCCGAGGATCGCCGCGCAGGTCAGCGTTACGAAACCGACGAGACGAACGGCGCCGGCGTCCTGAAACTGGAGCAGTCCCAATCGATTTCCCGCCGCCAGCAAGGCGGCGGCAAGTCCGGCGGCGAGACCGGCCGCTCCGACCACGCGCACGAATACGTCGAGCAGCAGAAAACGGAAGTCCTGGAGCAGCACGAACAGCGCCAAGGGCATGCCCGCGTGATGGAAAAACAACTCGTGGCTCCACGACCCGGGCCCATGCTCCCCGCCGAAATGCACGAACGACGCCGCAAACAGTAACAGCGCCATCGCCGCGACCGCGCGCATCCCGGCGGCGCGCCGCCCGGAGCGCCCTCGGGACAAGAGCGCCGCCGCGGCGACCGACAAGGCGCCGAAGCCGAACGTGATGAGCCGGATGCCGAAATCGTGGCCGGCAAAGCCCGAACCGAATGCTTCCGCAAGATGAACGGCGGCGGCAAGTCCGCCGACCGCGTACCCGCCGGCGCGGAGCCGCGCATGCTCGCCGTCCAAGGCCAGGTGCAGCAGGACGGGGGGCAGCAGGCTCAGCACCATGAAGCTGAGCGACGCAACCCATTCGCTCAGCGCGCTGCTCGGCTCCCCCAAGACGACAACCAGCGAACCGAGATTCCAAAACACAGCGAGCGCGGCGGCAGCCGCCGGGGTTTTTGTCTCCGCGCGAGAATGCCGCAGCGGCGCCCGCAAAATCAACCAAAGGAAGGCGCCGAAAACGACGATTCCGGCAACATGCCCCAGCGCATTCGTCAGAATCGGCAAATACATGGCGGTGTCCATGGAGCGGCAAGCGGCAGGCGGCCGACAGTCTCATTAGCCCGGATTTCTCACCAGGGGGTAGCGAAAAGCCGCTGATTCTGGCATAAACGTATGTAGATGAATATGTTGCAGCCAGCAACGAACGACTTTTCGCTAGGACACAGTGTAACCAAACAAGTTTTCGTTTTGCTACTGGATTCCGCCGGGAGGCGGTAGCCCGTTTCGATGGCGGGACGATCACCAGCGAGGCCGGGGCCCTGCTGTTGCAGCGCACCGAGCAGCAGACCGGCATTCTGCGCCAGTTCGCGGGCTGCTTTCGCGACTCCCGCCAAGCGGAGCGGATCGAGCACAGCGTGGCGGAGTTGGTGAGCCAACGGGTCTATGGGCTGGCCTTGGGTTACGAAGACCTCAACGATCACGATCGACTGCGCAGCGACCCGCTGCTGGCGCTGTTGTCGGGCAAGGGCGATGTGCAGGGCCGCCAACGTCGGCGGCGGCGGGATCGGGGCCGGGCCGGGGCGGGCAAGAGCACGCTGAACCGACTGGAGTTGACCCCTGCTGAGCCCGCTGAGCGGGCGCGCTACAAGAAGATCGCCCTGGACAGCGCAGCAGTCGATGCGCTGTTGGTCGCACTCTACATCCAGCGGCAGAGTTGCCGCCCGCAGCGCATCGTGCTGGATCTCGACGCCACTGACGACCGTCTGCACGGGCAGCAGGAAGGGCGTTTTTTTCACGGCTACTACGGCGCCTACTGCTACTTGCCGTTGTACATCTTCATAGGCGAGCAGTTGGTCTGCGCGCGGTTGCGGACAGCGAACCGAGACGCTGCGGCGGGGGCGCTGGAAGAGGTCGTGCGGATCGTGGGGCAGTTGCGCCGGAAATGGCCTGGGGTGGAGATTCTGCTGCGTGCCGATGCAGGCTTTTGCCGCGAGGAGTTGATGAGTTGGTGTGAGCAACAGGGGGTGGACTACGTGTTCGGACTGGCCAAGAACCAGCGTTTGTTGCGCCGCCTGCACAAGCCGTTGCAGAAGGCGCAGCGGCGCTACGCTGCCAGCGGCAAGCCGGCGCGGGCGTTCGCCGAGTTCCGTTATCGCACGCGCCACAGTTGGCGGCGCAAACGGCGTGTGGTGGGCAAGGCCGAGCGGCTGGCCAAGGGCGCCAATCCGCGCTTCCCAATCTACGCTTCGTGGTGACCTCGCTCAGCACCGCACAGTACGCCGCGCAGAGCTTGTACGAGGATCTCTACTGCGCGCGGGGCGAGATGGAGAAGCGCATCAAAGAGCAACAGTTGGCTTTGTTCGCCGACCGCACCTCGACGGCGCTGCTGCGCTCGAACCAGATTCGTTTGTATTTTTCTGCGATCGCCTACTGTCTGTTGCAAGCGTTGCGCGAGTTGGGCTTGGCGGGCACGCAGATGGCGCGGGCGCAATGCGCGACGATCCGCGTACGGCTGCTCAAGATCGGGGCGCGGGTGCGGGTGACGGCGCGCAAGGTGTGGGTCTCGATGGCTACGGGCCATCCGGCGCAGGCGCTGTTTGCTGCGGTTTACGCCAATCTGGGAAGGCCGCCGCCGCAGGGCTGCTGAAGGGGCGCCTGGCGCCTGCGGGTTCGAAGGTCACAGCAAGCGCAGCAGCCCCGGCGGGGGCTTGGCCGGAGTGTGCGCAAATTCGGCCCCAAACCCTCCTGACGCCCCCGCGTGTAGCGCCGGACGCTACACCCAGCGTGCGCAACGGCCACTGTACTGGGCGACCCGCATCAACTGCCCCTCAAATTCGTTCCGCAAACCGCTTCCTGCCCGCCCAGCCATGCCTGGTGAGAAATCCGGGTTAGAGCACTGCTTGCGCCGCGCTCCGTCAGCGTCGAAATGCCGACCGTTCATACGCCAAAGCAACCCGTTTGCCGGAATCGTTTGAGACCCGGCCCGCGGCGTCTGTATCGTTATCTATAGCGCTCCATAGCGGAGGAAGCCCTCTTCCTGCCGCTTGCCGGGAAAGGACCGCCGGGCTCATGCCGCAGCAGGCATTACGCACATTGATCGTCGACGACGAACCCATCGCCCGCGCCATTTTGGCCGAAGAGCTCGCCGACTTCGACGATGTCGCAGTGATCGGCGAGGCCGGCAACGCCGAGGCGGCCATGCGCCGCATCGACGAGTTGGCGCCGGACCTCGTGCTGCTCGACATCCAGATGCCGGGCAGGGACGGCTTCGAGCTGGTGCGCGGCATCGCCGGCCCTCTGCCGGCGATCGTCTTCGTGACCGCCTACAGCGAGCATGCTCTGCAGGCTTTCGAGATCGGCGCGGTGGACTATCTGTTGAAGCCGATCGCCGTCGAGCGCCTGCGGCAAGCGGTGGACCGAGCGAAGGAATCGCGGCGCAGACCGGCAGAGAGCGCCGAGCGTGTGGCCCGGACGCTCAACGCCGAAGACGCATCCCGCGGACAACGCCGACTGAAAATCGCCGCCCGCCGCGCCGGCGACACCTACCTGCTGAATCTCGACGAAGTCTACGCCTTCCAAGCGGACAGCGAGATCGTTTGGATCCTCACTGCCGACACCAAGTTCATCGCCGCCCAAACGCTTGCAGCGCTGGACAACCGCCTGCAAGGAACGCAATTTCAACGCATTCACCGCTCCGTGCTGGTCAATACGGACAAGATCCGCAAGATGGCCGCACTGAGCAGCCGCCGCTGGCTGCTGACCCTTACCAACGGCCTGCAGTTCACGGTCAGCAAACGGCAATGCCGTTTCATTCGCAATCTGCTGCAAGTCTCTTGAAGCGCGGATTCAAAACCGAAACGTGTACTGCAGCTTCGTCGCCAATCTCGAATCCTGTTGGCGGAAGTCGTAAAAGCCTCCGAGGTCTTGGACCCAGCCTTGGCCGAAGATGAAGAACACGTCGTTCCCGGGTTCCAGAGTCCACCGCACACGGCTCTGCAGCCCGAGGTTCCCTGACCGGTTGTCGAACTGGATCAGATTGGAAAACGACAAGAACGGCGAAACCGCGTAATTCACCTGAGTGCTGAAGATTCTGGCGATGAAGTTGCCCTGCGGCAGTCGCGCAAAGGTCTGGTTGGTATTGACGGCGATCGAAAACTTGGGAGGAAGCTGGTACCTCAAGCCGGTCTGGAGCGCCTTGGCGGTCCCCGACCAAAAGTTTCCGAAGTTAAGACCGATGCTCCCCTGAAGCTTGCGCTTCTGCGCCGAGGTAAAGAAGATGCGCATCGGCGTGAAACGGTACTCTCCCACCGGGAGGACGACGCCCGGGGAAATCTCGAACGGCTCGAACAGGCGCTCATAAGTCGGGTTCAGATCGAACAGGCTGTGCAGGGAATCGCCCGACATGAAGTGCCAGTCGACTATCGTGAAGTAAAATTTCCGAGTTTCCACAAGTCCGTTGTCGAGTCGCGTAAAACGCGTATAGAAGACGTCGTGGAACATCTGCTGAATGCCGGACGACGGGTTCGGCCGCGGGTTGAAACTAGCGCCCAGCCGCAGCATGCGCGCATTCGCGCGCTGCACAAAACCGAGCTCGGGGTCGAAATTCTCTTGGATCTCGCGCCACATGATCTGCCCTTGAAACCTGTCGTTGGGGTAGTGCGCCGCAAACCCGTACGATGCGTTTTTGCTATCGACCCCTGCCTTGTTGGTCTTGAGACCCCAGGCGTTGAAGACCATGTTGCGATTGGCGCCCAAAAAATTGGAGGTGGCCAGGCGTATGTCCACGCCGGCGGTGCTGCTCATTGAAGACCGCGCCGGATCGCCAACGGCGGCGCTCGACGGCGTCCGCGCGGGATCGCCGCCGGTGAAAATCGCGCCGACGTAAGATTGCTCCAGGAAGTTCTGCCGGACGCGCCCGACGAACAGGTTGTTGGCGGCGACGCCCGGTATGTCGCGGGTGCGCACGTTGAGCACGCCGATCTCGGTGCGGCGGGCCTTGCCGGTCAGCTTGACGCCGTAGTCGATGGGCACTTCTTGTCCGCGAAGCAAGCCGATTCGGCGGCTGAAGAACGGGAAGATTTCAGCCCCGGTGCTGGGAATGCCCCCCGGCTGCCCGACGCCGGTCGTGGCGAAGTTGAAGACGCCCGCATCTTGCAGGAAAAACGACCGCTTCTCCGGAAAAAAGATGGAGAACCGCGTCAGATTGATCTGGCGCGCATCGACCTCCGTTTCGCCGAAGTCGGTGTTGATCGTCGTGGACAGCCGCAGACTTGGGGTCAGGTTGTAAAACAGATCCAGACCCGGTTTTCCGCGGACGACATCGTTGCCGGTCGGGCCCGAATGGAGCCAGCGTTGCGCAATAAACGGGCGGACGTCAAGACTGACTCCCTGCTCGATACCTTCCAGATTGGTGATTTCGCCCGCCTCGGAAACCTGAAAGAACTGGGTTTGAAAGCGCGCCCCGGTCCAACGGACCTCTTCCAGCGTTCGCTGGACGATGCGGCTGATATTGAATCCCCAAACCGTCTGCCCGGAAGGAAAGCTCAGACTCTTGAAGGGAATGGAAAACTCGGCGCTCCAGCCCTCGTCCGAGCGCTTCGTCTTCACGATCCAGATCGCGTCCCAATCTTCGTTCGTCTCGCCGTTGGCGAAGACCAGACCGTCCACAAGGGCGCCGTTGGGATTGGTGGAAAAGTAGAAGGCGTTGCTTTGGTCGCGGAAGGTGTCGAGAATGACGGTCAGCCGGTCGTCCGGGTTCAGTTGAGCGTCACGCGCCATTTGCGACGCGAGTACGCGGCTCGGCTCGGAATCGTAGCACATCACGCCGATATAGAGATTGTCTTTGTCGTGCAGCAGCGTAACCTCGGTCCGCTCGGTGGGTTGGGCGCCGGCTCGAGGAATCCTTTGCACCAACTCGCCGATCTTCGGCGACCGGCGCCAAGGCGTCTCATCGAGCAGGCCGTCGATGACGATTTCCGTGTCGACCGCCGTCACGACGGCCGACCGGGTCGGCTCTGTCGCCCCGACCTGCTGCGGAGCGGCGGCGCTGCGGAGCGGGGCAACGATGAGTTGGCACGCGCAGGCCGCCGCAGGCAAGAAAAGCGTTCGGCGGCTCTTGGGTGAGTGGATATTCTGCAAGCTACGGTTCCAGCAAACCTGAAGTCATTCGGGGGCAAACGGCGCCGACTCGTTCCAGGTTATGCGATCGGGGAGGGAGCGGCGAACCGAGCCCCCCGTCTCCCGACAGGCGCACGGTTCCGGCAAGCGATGGATCGAGGTTCGACCTTCGGCGTTGTTGTGGGGATCGGGGTTTACAGATACACCGGGAGCGGGTCCTTCTCGAAGTTTTCATGCGGCGGGCGAAGGCGGCGGCGAATCGTCAGCCGCGGCCGCCCTTTTTCTGAGCGCCCTTCGCGCGGCCTCCCATTCCTGCCCCGCGCGCTGCGGTCGAAGGCGGGACCAGACCCTTGAGGCGCATATAGACAGCCATCGATCCATAAACTTCGTTGGCATGGGCGACATTGCCGTTGAGTGTCCCGAAGCGGCTGCGCGAACCCCGTCTGCCTTCGATCATCTCCATGCCGCCGGCGCCCGTCAGCGAGTCGTAAGCCTTGTCGCATTCCGTGAAAGACGCTTTGAGCGCGGCCACGAGATCGGCCTTTGCAGTCAGGGAGCCGGCATTGGCTTGCTTCGCCGCGCCGTTATAATTCGAGCACGAGCGCATCTGGGAGTCCGCGATGTGCGCCACGTGGCCGCCGAAGCTGCGCACCTCATCGGTGGCCTTGAAAGCGTAGTGTTCTGCGGGCATCTGCTCGGCGGCGGCGATAAAAAATCGCTTGATCCGCTGGTAAGATTGCTTCGTTTCCGTCGCCAACGGGTCCGCTTGGCCGAATGCAGGGACGGCGGCCAGGAAAATTACAGGGCAAAACAGTCGGACGAGTTGTTTCATAACAGGGTTCCTCCGCTAATCTCAGGCGTTGCCGCGCCATGCCGGGTTACGCGCATCGCGCCGCCGCATGCGAAGAACCTGTGCGCACAGGCGGCGCAGCCGGTCAGTTCCGAGCGCCGGCTTTCCGGTTTTCCTCGTAGGCCTTTTGCGTCTCTTCGTTCGGGGGGTAAACGCCGTATATCGAACGGCCCTCGAGCAGCAGCTTGCGCTGCAAGTTCTCGAAAGCTTCCTTCGCTAAAGCCTTGTCGAGCACTTCATCGGCAAGCGCCGCGGGGATAACCAGAATGCCGTGGCGCTCTCCGAGCAGCAGATCGCCGGGCCTTACCGTCACGTTGCCGATGCGCACCGGAACCTGGTAGTCGACGCTCATCAGATAGGGCCGAACCGCCGCCGCCTGTCCTCGGCGCGTATAGACCTGCAAGTGCATGCCCGCCAGTTCCGGCATGTCGCGCAAGGCTCCGTCGACGATCAGCCCCGTCCCGCCGCGGACGAGAAATCGGGTGGTGGTCACGTCGCCGGATACCGCCGAGCGCGTGTCTCCCCCGGCAGCGAACACCAGCGCGTCGCCCGGCTGCGCTTCTTCGGCGGAAATGTAATTGAGCTGCTTCCGGGCGGCATAAATCTCCTCGTGCAGGTCGGGCCTCGCCGGCAAATAGCGCATCGTCCGCGCCCGTCCGATCAACCGCCGGTCGGGATGCAGGGCGTCGAGCTCATTGATGAAGCAGTGCGCGTAGCCCTTGGCGGCAAGCTGCGCCCATACCGCTTCCAGCGGCGCCCGCGCCAGCTTGTCGAACAGCGCTTTGTCGGCGGGGCTCAACCGCTCGCGAACGTAAGCATGCACCTCCCGCCGGGGCAACTCCAAATCGAGCTTGGCTTGCCCCCAAAGCCCCGCTGCGATCAGGAACAGGAACGGCAATCGAAACAATACGGCACGGCCTCCCGCGGGAAGTTCCCGGTCGCAGTGTAACCCATCGCAGAGGCGCCGCGGTTCGAAATTCTCTGCTAAAATCGAAGTTCAGGGTGCCGGCAATGTCGTCCGCGATCCCCGCCAACTCAAAAATTTCGTCCGCGGAATTCGCCGCTCAGTGCCGCGGGCAAATGATCCCGCTGAACAGTTGGCTGTCCTACTTCTCAGTCATTCCGCTGGATGAGAGCGACCTGCAGAGACTCGTTTACGATCCTGCTTCGGCCATGCCCGCGAAGCTCTCGGAAATCACTCCGCGGCTGCGCATCGTTTTCGTGCCGTTCCTGGAAAAACCCGCCGCCGGCAACGGCGCCGGAGCCGAAGCCCCGGTCATTTCCTTTCAAGTTCCCGCCGCAATCGAGCGCATGCTCTCGGGACACCTCGACGCCGACGGCGAGACGTTCATCTTCCTCTCCATTGACAACGAAGAGGTTGTCGATGCGCATCACGTCCTTTACCGCAAGCTCGCCGAGTTGATCATCGACCGCGCAGACCAATCCGCCTTGGAACCCTTCCACAACTTGGTGCGCGCGGAAATCCGCGAGGATATCCACGGCGAAATCGACGAACGCGCGTGGCAACTGAAAAACGAGCTGCTGAGCAAGCAGAAAGATACCTGCCGCGAGACCAAGTTGATGGCGGCTTACCGCCGGCAGGCGCTCGAAGATACGTTGCTGCTCTACCTGCACGGACTGTGCTGCGACATCGATGTCGCCGGCGGTCCGAAATACCTGGCCAGCGGCCACATCCGCAAGCGGCTGCTGTTGCTCAAAGAGTTCCTGCCGCCGCCCAGCGGCGTAGCCCTGTTTCCCGAAGATCTGCCCGCCGCCGTGCAGTGACGCCGCCTGCCATCGCCACCGAAGAGCAGCTCGAAAGCGCGCTCTCGACTCCCGGCCCTGCCGACATCGCCCTGCTGAGCCGGCTGCCGGGCGACATTCTCATCCTCGGCGCCGGCGGCAAAATGGGGCCGACTCTGGCGCGATTGGCCAAGCGGGCCGCAGACGCTTCATCCCCCCGAAAAATCATCGCCGCGTCCCGCTTCTCCGACCCATCCGTCCGCCGCAAGCTCGACTCGTGGGGGATCGCAACCGTCCAAGCCGACCTGCTGGAGCGCGCGGACGTGCACGCTCTTCCCGACGCTCCGAACGTAGTTTTCATGGCCGGCCAAAAGTTCGGAACCGCCGGCAACCGGGCGCTCACCTGGGCCGTCAACACCCACGCGCCGGCGCTTGCCGCCGAGCGATTCCGCAAATCCCGAATCGTCGTTTTCTCGACCGGCAACGTTTACCCCTTGAGCGCGGTTGACGGCGGCGGCCCCGATGAGCAATCCCCCGTCGGGCCGGTCGGCGAGTACGCGCAATCGGCGCTCGGACGCGAGCGGGCGTTCGAGTATTTTTCGCGGCGGAACGGCTCCCCGGCCGCCGTGCTCCGTCTCAACTACGCCGTCGAGCTGCGCTACGGCGTTCTTCGCGATATCGGCGACAAAGTGTTCCACGGCCGGCCGGTCGACCTGTCGATGGGATACGTCAACGTGATCTGGCAGCGGGACGCGAACTCGGCCGCTTTGCGCCTGCTCGAATACTGCGCCTCGCCGCCCTTCGTGCTGAACGTCACCGGCGCGGAAACGCTTTCCGTCCGCAGCATCGCTCAGCGGTTTGCCGCACGCTTCGGGACCGCAGCGCAATTCACGGGGAGGGAAAGCCCCACGGCGCTGCTCAGCAATGCGGCGAAGTACGCCTCAACTTTCGGGCAGCCCGAAACCGGAATCGAGGCAATGATCGCTCTGGTCGCCGACTGGATTCGTTTGGACGGAGCGACTCTCGGCAAGCCGACGCACTTCGAGGAACGCAGCGGCAATTTCTAACCGGCCGGCGCGCGGCGCCGGCTCAACGCAGCCCGGGTTGACCGGCGACCGCCGCGCGGCAGCGTTGCGCCTCGTTGTGCGCGATGTTCATTGACGTTTCCAGCTCGACGGCCAGTTGGCGCATGTAGCCCTTGAGCGTCCCGATGTTGCCGGCGTTGCGGCCGCGCGCGGAATCCAGCAGGTCCGCGACCGCCCCGTTGGAATACTTGCGCACCCCGTCGGCAATCGAGTCGAGCAGCGAATCCGAGCGTTCGAGCCACAAGAACGTATCGACCGCGTAGGAAAGCCGCTGCGGCTCGCGGCCCAGCGCCTGGGCTGCGAGCACCGTGCTTTCCAGGTCGGCGCGCAGCGTCTCGAGCTGCTCGACGTACGCTTCGGGGGCGCCGTCTTGGATCCACTCCGCAGGCCGCAGCTCGGCAAGCACCTTGCGGCCGGTGGCGATGTTCTTCACGATGTCCTCGGTCATTTCCCTGATTTCCCAAATGGGCAGCATTCCTTCGTCCTGGGCCGCGCCGCCCGGCAGAAAAACCAGCGCCGTTCCGACTGCGAGCAGAGTTTTTGACCGCATCATTCTGGAGTTCTCGTCCTGAAGCATATGGTAACGGAGTTTGACGGCAAGGCCGTCGTCCGGCGCGCGGGTTTATGATGGGAAGGCAATGGTCCGACCGGTTTCTTGCGCCGTTCTGCTGATCCTGGGGCTATGCCGGGCTTACGCGCAATCGCCGCAGCAGATCGAGTTCTTCGAAAAGAACATTCGCCCGCTGTTGGCCGAAAAGTGCTACGCCTGCCATAGCGCCGACACGATGGCCATGGGCGAATTGCGGCTCGACTCGCAAGCGGCGGTGCGCAAGGGCGGCAGCCGGGGCGCTGCGATCGCCCCGTCCGACCCGGAAGGCAGCCTTTTGATCCGGGCGGTCCGCTACCGCTCTCTCGATCTGCGCATGCCGCCCACGGGCAAATTGGCCGACGACGAGATCGCCGATCTCGAGGCTTGGGTGCGCATGGGCGCGCCCGACCCGCGCGCCGGCGAGCGGACGCCGCAAGCCCGGGAAGAGAAAATCGATATGCAGAGCGGCCGCGAGTTCTGGTCGTTCCAGCCGGTCCGCGATCCCGCGCCGCCGGCGGTGCGCAACCCGGCTTGGGCGCGCTCCGACATCGACCGCTTCATCCTGGCGAAGCTCGAAGCCCAGCGGCTGCGCCCGGCCCCCGAGGCCGACCGCCGCACCTTGCTGCGCCGCGTAACGTTCGATCTGACCGGCCTGCCGCCGACTCCCGAGGAAATCGAAGCATTCCTCTCCGATCCCTCCCCCCGGGCGTACGAAAAAGTCGTCGAGCGGCTTCTTGCCTCTCCGCACTACGGCGAGCGCTGGGGGCGCCATTGGCTCGATCTGGTCCGCTGGGCGGAAACCAACGGACACGAATTCGACAACAACAAGCTCGACGCCTGGCGCTACCGCGACTATGTGATCGACGCGTTCAATTCCGACCTGCCCTACAACCGGTTTCTCAAGGAGCAAATCGCCGGCGACCTGATGCCGCAACGCTTGGCGGCCGACGGAACCTACGCCGTCAACCCGATCGCCAGCGGCGTCTTCTGGCTTTGGGAAGTGCTCAATTCCCCGACCGACTCCGTAAAGGCGAGAGCCGATCAAATCGACAATCAGATCGACGTAATGACCAAGGCGGCGCAGGGCCTGACCGTCGCCTGCGCCCGCTGCCACGACCACAAGTTCGACCCGATCCCGACGGAGGACTACTATTCTCTGTTCGGCATCTTTCAGTCGACGCACATGAACGAAAAATGCATCGATTCGCCGCAACGCGCCGCCCGCATCCAAAGCGTCAACCGCATGATCGGCGATATCCAAAAGGACGTGCGCAGCCACCTGCAGCCCGCGCTCAAGCGCCTTGCCGCAACCGTCGCCGAGCGTTATCTGGCCGCGGCGCCCAAGATCGTCTCCACAGACGCGCGACCGGGCAAGCGGGTCGGCGCGTGCCCCGTTCCGTCCGCCCCCGAACCCGAAGACGCTCCGAAGACCGTCGCCGAGGACACAGAATCGCGAGCGCCGGTCGCCCCGTTCTCCAAGCAGCCCGCTGCGCAGGCCGATGCCGCCCCCGAAAGCCCGGAAGGAATGGACGCCGAGATCAATTATGCGCTGACCGAACCGAGCCACCCGCTCTTTCTTTTTGCCAGGGTGACAGAACCGGGATCGGCCGATTTCGCCGGCCGCCTCGATCACATGCGGCGCGAAATGCGCGAGTGGGCCGCCAAGGCCGACCGCAAGCATCCGCTATGGGCCGAGCGCGGCGACGTGGTCTACGAAGATTTCGAATCCGGCTACTCCCGCTGGCAAGTCTCGGGCGCGGCCTTCGGCGCGGAGCCGGCGCGCATGGTTCCGCCAAACCTGAATCTCGCCGGATATGCCGGCCAAGCGCTGGCGAGCTCGTTCGGGAACGGCGCGGATGCTCTCCTCGGAACGCTCACCACCGAAAAATTCCGCATGCCCGCGCGCTTCGTGCATGTGCGCATGGCCGGGCCCCAATATTCTCCGAAAGACAAAGAGGACGCGAAAGTCCGCTTCACCGTCATCGCCGACGAGCATAAATCCGGTCATGCGATGGCCGACGGCAGCGGCCGCCTGCAGTGGAAAACCATCGCGATGACAAAGGAGTACGGGCGCATCTGCTACCTCGAGATCGTCGACCGCGACCGCCGGGGCTCGGCGGCCGTCGAGCGCATCGTTTTCTCGAAAAACTGCGCGCCGCCGCCGATTGCCGGCAAGCCGGACGAGCGCATCCTGGCGTTTCTCGAGCGCGACGATATCCAGTCGCTGGAAGATCTCGCGCGGGCCTACCAAGGGCTCGCCCAAGACTTGGCGGCGGCCAAAAACCGCACGCCCGCCGATGAAGCGCTGCTCGCCTCGCTGCTCGGCCTGAGACGCCTCGAGGATGCGGCGTCCGCCCTCGACGAGATCGAGACTCGCTGGGTCGAGGAGCTCTTCTCCTACCGCGACCGCGCCGCGGAAAACATCCCGCCCTCGACCTTCGCCATGACCAGCATGGATTACGAACCCGCCGACTCGCCGATACACGTTCGCGGCAACCACAAAAATCCGGGCGCAATCGCGCCGCGCCGTTTTCTGCAAGCAGTCTCCGGCAGCGATCGCAAGCCGTTCGCCAACGGTTCGGGACGGCTGGAGCTTGCCGAGCGGATCGCCGGCAGCGAGAATCCGCTCACGGCCCGGGTCATGGTCAACCGCGTCTGGAAACATCACTTCGGCAAGGGCATTGTCGCCACGCCCGACAACTTCGGCAAGACGGGAGCGCGGCCCACCCACCCCGATCTTCTGGACCGCCTCGCAACCCGTTTCATGAAAAACGGCTGGTCGATCAAGGATTTGCAGCGGGCAATCGTCTTCTCGAGCGCGTACCGCCAGAGCAGCGCGGCATCCGCCAAGACGCAGAAAAGCGACCCTGCGAACCGATGGCTCTCCTACATGCCGGTGCGCCGGCTGGAAGCCGAGGCGATCCGCGATTCGGTGCTGGCCGTCGCCGGCACGCTCAACCGGAAAGTCGGCGGCCCGAGCGTCATGCCCCACATCAGCGAGTTCCAGGACGGGCGGGGCAAGCCCAAACCGGGCGGCCCGCTCGACGGCATGGGCCGGCGCAGCATCTACATCCAGGTCAGGCGCAACTTCCTGACGCCGCTGCTGCTCGCCTTCGACTACCCGCTGCCGATTTCGACGATCGGCCGGCGCGGGGTTTCCGCCGTGCCCTCGCAGGCCCTGACGCTGCTCAATAACGAGTTCGTCAATACCCAGGCCGCCCATTGGGCGCAGAGGGAAATCGAGACTCACTCCCGTGCGAAAGACCGTATCGACGATATGTACGTGAGAGCGTTCGGACGCGAGCCGCTCCAAAAAGAAGTCGCGCGCATCCGCAGGTTTCTCGCCGAGCAGGGCCGCGCCCGCGGCGTCTCCGGCGACGACGACCCGCAAGTCTGGACCGACCTCGCCCACGCCCTGCTCAACACTTCCGAGTTCATCTTTATCCGCTAGACTTGTAACGGCAACCTTGCATCCCGCACAACGAGATTTGAACATGTTCCTCCGTCTGCTCACGCTTGCTTCCCTGACGCTCGCGGCCGCGGCCGCCGGCGAACCGCTCGAGAATCGCCTGACCGAGGCCGAAAAGCTCGCCGGGTGGCAGTTGCTCTTCGACGGCGAGACGACCGCCGGCTGGGAAGGCTTCAACGATACGCCGTTCCCGACACAGTCGTGGACCGTAGAGGACGGCACGCTGCGCACGCTCGCCGACCGCTCCGGCGGCGATCTTGTCACCATCAGTCAGTTCGAAAACTTCGAGATCGTCTTCGATTGGAAATTGGTCGAGGGCGGCAACAGCGGCGTCAAATACCTGGTGCAGAAAGCCTGGGCCGGACCCGGCTACCGCCCGCACCTGAGCCGCGAGCGCAAGGCGCGGGCGCTGCTCGGCGCAACCGGCCCCGAATACCAGTTGCTCGACGACACGACCCTGAATCGCCGCAGGAAAGGCTGGGAATACTCAAGCTGCGGGTCGCTCTACCTGCTCTACAAGCCCGGCCCCGGCAAGCAGGTCAACCCGCCGGGCGAATGGAACCGCTCGCGTATCCTCGTCCGGGGGACTCACGGCGAGCACTGGCTCAACGGCAAGAAACTGCTCGAGTACGAGTTCAATTCGCCGGAAATGTTCGCTCGTATCGAGCAGACCAAGTTCAAGCGCGTCCCGGGGTTCGGCTTCAAAGGCGAGGGGCACATCGCCCTGACCCACCACAACCACCCCGTCTGGTACCGCAACATCAAGATCCGCACGCTCGAAGGCCCGCGCGCAACCGACTACCTGCCCGGCCGCCTTTTCGATCCCGAGGGCTTGATTCCGCCGCCGCCGCGGCCGCTGCCCCAACCGGGCGACCCCACCGCGCACTGAACCGGCGCGGGAAAAGACGCCAAGCGGACGTTCGCAATCGATTCGCTATCTCGAAATTCTTAGCCGCCGAAGCCGGTTCGGCCATAATGAACACCGAGGCGCAGGAGTCCGTCCGGCCCTCGAACGCTCCGCTGCGAAAGGCGAACGATGAAAAAATACGTAGCGCTGGCCGTGCTGGCCGTGCTGGCCGCAGGCATACCGGGCGCGGCGCAACAACGAGCGCCCAATCCATACGGCGCCGGGGAAGCATGGGGCGAGCTGCCCGCGGGGCGGTCATGGGGCTCCGCCAGCGCGATCTATCCCCACCGCGGCCGGGACGGTTCGTTGACCGGAAAGATCTGGGTTGCCGAGCGCTGCGCAGGGAGCCACTGCCGGGGAAGCGACCTGGACCCGATCCTGCTGTTCGACGCCGGCGGCAACCTCTTGCGCAGCTTCGGGGCCGGGCTGTTCGTCTGGCCGCACGGAATCTTCGCCGACCGCGACGGCAACGTGTGGGTCGCCGACGCCGTCGATACGAATTGCGAAACGGGCCGAGAAAACGGCAAGGGCCACCAAGTCCACAAATTCAGCCCTGACGGCGAGCTTCTGCTGAGCCTCGGCACGGCGGGCAAGGCCGGAGAGGACGAACGGACCTTCAGTTGTCCGTCCGACGTGCTGGTGACGCCGGACGGCGACATCTTCGTCGCGGACGGACACAATCACGGCCACGGCGGCAACAACCGCATCGTCAAGTTCACGCCCGACGGAAAGTTCGCCGCCGCCTGGGGCCGGGGAGGCGATGGGCCGGGGGAATTCCGCGGCCTTCACGCCCTCGCCATGGACTCGCAAGGCCGCATCTTCGTCGGCGACCGCGCGAACCGCAGGATCCAGATTCTGGACCGGGAGGGCAATCATCTCGCCACGTGGACGCAGTTCGGCTCGCCGAGCGGGATATACATCGACGAACACGACACGATCTACGTGGCGGACTCCGACTCGGGATTCGACCCCGACGCGAGCGGCAGGCCCCGGAACCCGGGTTTCGAACGCGGCATCTACATCGGCGACGCCCGGACCGGGAAAGTCGAGGCGTTCATCCCCGATCCGAAGCCCGACCTCAGCAAGGTCACCAGCGGAGCCGAAGGCGTCGCCGCCTATGGCGGCCGTGTCCTGGGCGCTCAGGTCGGCGGCTCCCGGGGCGCGTTGCAGTACAGCATTTCCCAATAGAGAACCGGCTCATTTCTCGTTGGAGGAGACTCATAAATTCCAAACCCCAGCGAATCCGGACTGTCGCCGAGGCCAAGGCGCGTCTATCCGAAACACGGCAAACGCAAGCGCAACCTCGCAAACCCCTCGGCCGGCGGCTGCTCGACAACATGCCGCGCGGGGCTGTCCTTCAGATTCCAAGCCGCCGCGAAGCGAGGCGTGAGATTCCATTCCACGCCCAAGAGAGCGAATGAACGGTTTTCTGTTGGGCGCCAAAGTGGTTTCGGAGACGACCGAAGCCGTGCCGGACTTGCGGACGGCCGCATTCCTGACTGCCCGACACAATTTGCGGCTGCTCTTTCCAGGAAACAGCCGCAAACGGACAGTTGGTTTGGGACGGTTGGTCGTTTGGGTTGGGACGGCTTTGGCGGTGTCGGCGGCTATGCCCGACCCTCTTGCTTGCTGAACGGATTGATCACGCGCAGGCCGTCGTAGTCCTGCCGGTCGCTCATATCCTCGGAATACACTGCCTCGCAACCGCAGGCTCGCGCCGCAGCGAGAATCGCCCCATCCCAGTACGACAGCCTGAAGCGACGACTGAGCGAGACGCCTGCTCGAAACACCGCGAGCGTAATGTCCTGAACCGGGAATTCACGAATAGACTCGATGAACTGGAGCGCCTGCGAATGGGTCAGCGCCTCTGCGCGGCTGGGCCGTGTGACCTGCGCATAGAACTCCTGCAGTACCTGAACAGAAACGGCGAGGTCACCCTCCAGCAGCAGGTTCTGCGCCCGGCGGCGCTTCTCAGCCTCGTCGGCAGACGGACTCACCGCGTATATCAGGACGTTGGTATCAGCGAATCGCATCGCGTTCGTACAGGATCTCTCGAACGAGATTGTCTGACGCTTTGAATCCGCCGCGTGTCGCGCAGATCTCTTCGAATACCTCGTGTAACAACCGCCGGCGGCGTTCGCGTTCCGTCTCCGTCCCTTGCCCGCCGGTCCCGTCGGCCCGATCCCGAACAAGACGGCCGAGAAAGCCGCGCACCAGCGCGGACACGGATGTGTCCAGTTCCGCCGCCCGGATGCGGGAACGCCGATAGGTCTCGTCGTCCACGGATACCGTAATATTCCTCATCGACGCAACTCCACAGTCTCAGTGTATCACAGCATCGAAAAGACAGCCCACCGGCACGACCAAGAGATTACTTGTTGCCCCCCACCTGTCTGCCGCGCCGCTGCCCTGTAAAACCCTCTTCATCAGGGCCTGCCTCACGACTTTTTTCATTTGGTAACGCGCCACGGATGTCTGCCGCCAAAATACGAATACGGAGCTTACATGCGGCCAGTCGAGACCCCATCGCGGCACAAGCGCTCGATGGGGATCGCCCATGGAAGGAGAAAGCATGCCTACAGATACAACGCCTTGGGGGCCTGTTCGACAGAGGGCCGCAAAGTGGCTCCAGGCGACCAAGCCCCGGCGGCTGAAGCGGACCACGATGGGACTGTTGACTATTGTCTTGTTATCGAGCGCGAACTGCTACTGGCTGCTGTTTATCCGAGTCACAAACGGAGGGTTGACTTTCGAGAATAAATTGCAGATCCCCGATCAGCTATTTGGAACCGTTGTGGACGGACGCCGGCAGTTGCGCCTGACCGTTGCCGAAGGGAGCCGGGAGTTCCTGCCAGGTAAACAAACACCGACAGCAGGCGTTAAGGAAGGTCTGAATAAGGCAGTTTTTGGTGCGCTGGATGGTTGATGCTGTCCGTAAGGAGCGGTTGCAGTTGGGCTGCCAGCGAATTTTGCGGCTAAATCCTGCTCTTTTTGACTGTGCAACGCCAATTTTGACCCCGCAGCGACGGTTTCAACTCCGCTTCTGCGGCTTTGCGCCACTGTGGGCGCACGACTCCTGTATTGTGGCGCTCAGGC
The DNA here is from genome assembly GCA_965214655.1 of Bryobacterales bacterium. Taxonomy (GTDB): domain Bacteria; phylum Acidobacteriota; class Terriglobia; order Bryobacterales; family UBA6623; genus CATQHP01. Next base: position 1,255,033 of record OZ243965.1, read on the forward strand.
CGTCGCGTAGCGCCCGGCGAGCAGCACATTGGCGAAGCCCAACAGCAGACTGATCCGCTCCCTGTTCTTGGCCAAGCCGCGATAGGCGCCTTGGCGTAACCAAAGTGCCGCTTCCCATACAGAAACGGATGCTCCACCTTGGCCCGCACCTCCGCCTTGCGCCGCTCCGCCCGCGCCTCCGCACTGTCCGCCGCCAAGCGCCGCCGCTGCCCAGCCTTCAGCGCCACTTGCCACTCCACCCTACGCCGGCGATGCTCCGGGCGCTTCTCCACCCCCTGATAGCCCGCATCCCCGCACACTACCTTCTCCCCGCCGTGCAGCAACTTATGCGCTTGGGTCACATCCGCCACATTCGCCGCTGTCGCCGCCACGCTATGCGCCAGCCCCGTCTCGGCGTCCACCCCGATGTGCGCCTTCATCCCGAAATGCCATTGCTTCCCCTTCTTCCTCTGATGCATCTCCGGGTCGCGACTCCGCTCCTTGTTCTTCGTCGAACTCGGCGCGGCGATGATCGTCGCGTCCAGGATCGTCCCTTCCCGCAACCGCAACCCCTGCCCCGCCAAGTGCGCGTTGCTCTCCGCCAGCACAACCCCGCCCAACTCGTGCTTCTCCAACAGATGCCGAAAGTGCAAAATCGTCGTCTCGTCCGGCAACGCATCTCCCAAACGCAAACCCACAAAGCGCCGCACCGACTCGATCTCGTACAGCATGTCCTCCATCCCCGGATCGCTCACGTTGTAAAACAACTGCACGCAGTGCACGCGCAGCATCACCGCCAACTCGTACGGCCCCCGCCCCCGCCCCGCTTTGGGGTAGTACGGGCGGATGCGCTCCTCCAAACGCTCCCACGGAATCAATTCCTCCATCCGCCCCAGAAACTTCTCCCGCCTCGTGCGGTGTTTCTTGCCCTCGTACTCCATATCCGCAAAGCTCCGCTGATGCATCCTTCCTCCCTCTAACGGCAACATCTACCCTACAACTCCACTAGTTCTCTGACCGTGTAAAAAGGTTTGTTTGATAATGGAAGGTGGAGCGGGCGGCCTGACGAGTGAATTGCCAGTTGATCTTGACGCGGTCACGATTGACGCGGCGATTCCAGGCCTTGGCCTCGGCACGTAAGGTACGGAGATTGGCGATACGGCGCGTACCCAGGCATTGCCGCGAGAATAAACTGACCTCAATTTCGGCTTGGTTGAGCCAACTGCCGTGTTTGGGCGTGTAGTGCAGGCTGAATCGCTCCCACAAGCGGGCCGCGTGCTCTTCGCCGAAGCGTTCGACCAGCGGCTTGCGGCGGTGGATATTGAGATTGTCGACAACCAGGTGAATCGTGCGCGCGCGAGGATAGCTGCTGGCCAGCTTGTCGATAACTTGGGCGAATTCCTCCCCGCGGCGCGTTGGCGTGGGATAGGTGAAATGGCGGCCCGCCTTGGGTTCGACGGCACAAAACACATTGGCGGTTCCACAACGTTTGTATTCGCTGTCGCGCTTGGCCACCCGGCCCGGCCCGGCCGGGTGGCGAGGGCGTACTTCAGCGTGCAGCGAAACCGCCTTTTCGTCCAGGCAAACCACCGGTTGGTGCGGATCATAGGGCGTTTCGTAGAGCGCCAAAACATCTTCCATTTTTTCGATATAGGCGTCGTTGAGTTCAGGCAGACACCACATTTTTTTCCCGCCACGGCTTGAGCTCGTGGCGCTGCAACAGAACACGGACGGTTTCCCGTCCCACGCGCGGTACAAGCTTTCGTTTGACGGCTTCGGCAGCGATGAGACGCACACTCCAACGCGCCGCCCCTCTCGGCGGCTTGCCGCACGCCATCGCCACGATGCGCTGCCGCGAAGACGCGTCGAGCAACGGTTCCCTGCCAGGCCGGGCTTTTTCGTAGAGCGCACGGTCGAGACCTCCCTGGCGGTAGCGGCGCGCGATGGCGCGCACCGTCTTGGGCGTCAGACGCACCCTCTCGGCGGCTTCGGCGGCGCTGACGCCTGTAGCGAGATGGCGCAGGGCGAGCGCACGCAAAACGACGCGCACTTGCTGCACCCCGCAGGCGAGCACGGCGTCCAAAGCCTCTTGATCGGCGACGGATACACGGAGACGTTGAGCAGTTCTGGGCATGTACAAGCATACCATGCCCTCCTCCTATATTTCAAACCTTTCTATACGGTCGAAATACTAGGACACATCCCCCCTGCTTGCCACTACTTATTCAGACCTTCCCTAACGGCCCGTTTCTGGGACCGACGCTGCGACTGCGTCGAGGCGAAGATGTCGATCTGATCGTCCAGAACAACCTGGATGCAATGACGACAATGCATTGGCACGGAATGCACGTTCCCGCTCGCATGGACGGCACACCGCATCAGAAAATCAAGCCCGGAGAATCGTGGACTGCCGGTTTTCAGGTCGATCAACAGGCCGCTCCGCTGTGGTACCACCCGCATCCGCATGGCAACACGGGGCGACAGGTCTACCGGGGAGTCGCCGGCCTTATGTGGATCGATGACGATAACAGTGATGCGCTGGACCTGCCAAAGACCTACGGCGTTGACGACATTCCACTCGTGATCCAAGACCGACAGTTCGATAACGACGGTGCGTTTCGCTTTGCCGTCAACCAAGGCGCCGTTTACGGAAACACCATGTTGATCAATGGAACCTGGAATCCATTTCTCCAGGTCGAGTCACGTCGGATTCGATTCAGACTGTTAAACGGCTCGAATGCGCGAATCTACTACATCGGCTTTGACGACAGCCGTGTGTTTCATCAGATCGCCACAGATGGCGGATTCCTCGAGGCGCCCCTCCAAACCAACCGCGTGATCCTTGCTCCCGGCGAGCGAGCCGAGATACTGGTTGACTTCAGCGATGGTGCTGAGGTGGTGCTGAAAAGCTACCCGGAAGCTGGATTGCTGGAGACGGTCCAGTCGTTTTTCGGAGGAATCGGCACGGGGAACCTGCACTTGTTGAAGATCGTTCCCCAGCCGACAAAGCGCGCATCGCACGCACTGCCGGAGCGCCTCAACACCATCTCCCGAATCGATGCCTCACAAGCCGCCAAAACCCGTCCGATGGTGTTGGCCGGAGCTGCGCAGGGAGGGCGAGGTGGAGGGCGAGGTGGTGGAGGAAAACCGTTGGGACCGCCGATCAACGGCAAGATAATGGATATGGCGAGAATTGATGAGGTCGTGCGATTGGGGGACATTGAGATTTGGGAAGTGAGCAATCGCGGAGATCAGCCCCACCCTTTCCACGTTCACCTGGTCCAATTTCAAATTCTCGATCGCAACGGCCAACCGCCTACCGGCGCCGAACTCGGTTGGAAAGACACGGTCCTCGCGCCTCCCGGCGATCTCGTTCGGATTATCATGCCCTTCGAGCGATATGCCGATCCTCAGATTCCATACATGTACCACTGCCACATCATGGAACATGAAGACAACGGGATGATGGGACAGTTCCTGGTTGTGGAAGAGCCGGAACAACTCAGCAACCTTACGAAAAATCTGCCGGACAGGTAATGCCGGTTATCGGCCAAATCTCAACAGCCTCGCGTGGCTCGATCATCCGGACGCCGCCCCTCCTATCTCATCGACGCCGCTGAGCGCCAACCCGTGCCGCCGCCGCCCGCCCCGCCCAGTTCCGGCAGGCGCTCGTTTGACAGACAGTCGTAGATTTTCCCATTCGTGTCCGCAGGAAGCGGCGTGCGGTCCAGAGGACCTTGCCCTTCCATGCAGGAGTTTCCGATGCAATAATGATCTACACTAAACTAGTGCAACTTGATTGCCGGAGTCACGGACATGGATTCCAGACCCCAACCTGATCGAATCTGGACTGTAGCCGAAGCCAAGGCGCGCCTATCCGAAATCTTGCGTCTTGCCGAAGAGGAAGGGCCGCAGCGTATCGGCGTCAGGAAGTCTTTCGTCGTAGTATCCGAGCATGCGTGGGAGGCACAAGCGCAACCGCGCAAACCCCTCGGTCAGTGGCTGCTCGACAACATGCCGCGCGGGGATGCCCTTGAGCTTCCAAGCCGACGCGAAGCGGGGCGTGAGATTCCATTCCTCACCCAAGAGAGCGAATGAACGGCTTTCTGTTGGACACCAACGTGGTCTCGGAGACAGTCAAAGTCCTGCCGGACCCGCAGGTTGTTGCCTTCCTGTCCGCTCAGCACGATCTGTGGCTTTCGGCGATTGTGCTGCATGAATTGGAGTTCGGTTTGCGGTTGCTTCCGCACGGACGCCGTCGCGACCGGATAGGCGCGGCATTGTCGGCATTCATGGCGGAGTATGGGGACCGCATCCTGCCGCTTGAGCGCAGAGAGACGGAGTGGGCCGCCCTGCTTCGGGTGCAGGCGCGTCGGTCCGGCCGCGTCCTACATCTGGGCGACGCGCTAATCGCCGGAACGGCAAAAGCTCACGATCTTTCCGTCGCAACACGGAATACCGCGGATTTCGACGGCCTGGACGTTGCGGTCACGAACCCTTGGAAAACATCGTGACCGCCGCCGCTGAATCCGTCGTCCGGCAGGCCGCCTTTGCTCGTCTGAAGGGCATCGACCGGCACATTGTCCACATGCCTACCACAGGCAGGTCAGACCGGGAACGCCGGCAAATCGATCGCACAAACGCATGGCGGAGAGGGAGGGATTCGAACCCTCGTTAGAGTTTCCCCTAAACACGCTTTCCAAGCGTGCGCCTTCAGCCGCTCGGCCACCTCTCCGCGGGGTCCGACGACGCCCGGGCGGGCGTCATGGCAGCGGCAGCCCTCATTGTAGCGATTTGCACGATTGCCGTTTGGACAAGGCCGCCGCCTGCGTCATAATGAGGTTTCCATGAGAACCCTGCTGCGGTCCGCCCTTCTGATAGGCGCAACATCCATGCCGTTCCTTGCTGAGGAGTTGCCGACCGGCCCCGAAGTCGGCGCAACGATTCCCGCGTTCGAGGCGGTCGACCAGACCGGCGCGAAACGAACCTTCGAAAGCCTCGCCGGCCCGAACGGCTTGCTGCTGCTGTTCCACCGCTCGGCCGACTGGTGACCGTTCTGCAAGGGCCAACTGGTTCAGTTGGAGCGCAAACGCGAAGAACTCGCGGCCAAGGGCATACACGTCGCCGCTCTCAGCCATGACAACGTCGAGATTCTCAAGCACTTCGCCGCCAGGGCGGATATCGGCTACCCGCTCCTCTCGGATCCCGATTCCGCGGTCATCCGCGCGTTCGGCATCCTCAACGAGACGATTCCCGAAACCCATCGGTTTTTCGGCGTGCCGGTCCCCGGCGAATACCTCATCGGCTCCGACCGGGTTGTCCGGGCAAAGTATTTCGAAGACAACTACCGCGACCGGTTTACCGCCGGCCGGGTCCTGGTGCGCACGCTGGGTTCGGAGAGCGGCGCCGCGCGGCAAGCAACGGAAACGCCGCACCTGCGGGTCGTCTCCTGGGCAAGCGACGCGGTCGTGCGGGGCGGCAACCGGTTCTCGTTGGTCCTGGACATCGCGCTGAACCCGAAAATGCACGTCTATGCTCCGCAGGTCGAAGGCTACATCCCCATCGACTGGCAGGTCGAGGACGTCAGCGGCGTAACCCGCTACGACGTCGAATACCCCGAATCGAGGGAGCTTCATCTGCCCGCCATCGGCGAAACGGTTCCCGTTTACGAAGGTTCCTTCCGCCTGATGACCGATGTCATGATCGGGCAGCCCAACGAGATCGAGCACCTGCTCGACGCAAACGGACGCCTGACGCTGCGCGGGTCTCTCAAGTACCAGGCATGCGACGACAAGATCTGTTACCTGCCGCAGTCCGTGCCGCTGGAGTGGACGTTGGATTTCGAGCAGCACGACCGCCAACGGGCGCCGGAAGCGATACGGCGCTAGCGGCCCCTCCGCCGGCGGCGCCCGGCGCGAAGGTCTTCTGATATAACAAAAGGCGGGCATTATGTCTCAGGAAACCTCCGGCTGCAACACCATCGAAGGCGCGCTGACGGCAGCCGGCCTGCGCTTCGCGATTGTCGTCGCGCGGTTCAACGGCTTCATCACCGACCGGCTGCTCGCGGGCGCCGTCGACGCCGTCAACCGCGCCGGCGGCGACGCTTCGGCTGTCGATGTCGTGCGCGTGCCCGGTTCGCTGGAGATTCCGCTCGCCGCGCGGACGCTGGCCGAAAGCGGCAACTACGACGCGGTCATCTGCCTCGGCGCGGTCATCCGCGGCGAAACGACGCACTTCGACCACGTCGCGCAAGGCGCCGCCCGCGGCATCGCCGACATCGGCAGGGACACCGGCGTGCCCGCCATTTTCGGCGTTCTCACCTGCAATACCCTCGAGCAGGCCATCGACCGCGCCGGGGCGAAAAGCGGCAACGCAGGCTTCCATGCCGCCATGAACGCGATCGAGATGGCCAACCTGCTGAAAAAACTGCGCTGAGCCGTCCCTTCGCTTTTTCCTCTCGGATTCCATGCCCTCCCGCCGCCGCTCCCGCGAACGCGCGCTGCAAATGGTCTTTCTCTGGGACGCCTCGGGCGCAACTCCCCAAAAGGTCGTCGCGGACTTTTTCGGAGGCCTCTCCTCCGACAACGTTCTCCCCTCGGAGCCCGACCCCTTCGCGCGAAAACTGTTCGAGGACGTCGTCGGGAACGTCGACCGGCTGGACGATCTCCTGCGCAAGCACGCCGCGAACTGGACGCTGGAGCGCATGTCGGCCGTAAACCGCAATCTGCTGCGGCTGGCGGCGCAGGAATTGCGCGCCGGCGAAACCGCGCCGGCCGTCGTCATCGACGAGGCCGTCGAAATCGGGCGACGCTTCGCCGGCGAAGACTCGGCCCCGTTCCTCAACGGCGTGCTGGACGCGATCAAAAAAGATCTGGGCCGGTAACTCCGGGCTCCGGGCTGCCGCCATGCTTATCGCCGGCTGGAGAGGGCAGTTCCGCAGGACAAGCTTTCCGGTAGTGCGGACAGGTCCAGCAATGCCCGCCGGCGCGCAGCGGGAACTCCCGGCGGCGCTGCGCCTTGAAAAGATCGGCGGCCATGGCCCGGGCGCCGGCGAGAGCGTCCGCACCGACATCGACCTCGTACGCCTCGGGCTCGCGCAAAAAGAAAAGGAACGCCCGATCGACCTTTTGCCCGGCTTCTGCGAGCGCTGCGGCGTAAAGCCGAACCTGCGGCTCGTAGCCGCGCGCGCGGGCGGCAATATCCCGCTGCGCAACCCGATCCGTCTTGTAATCGACCAGAATGCGCCGGCCGTCTTGCTCGAAGAGCAAGTCGATCTGTCCCCGCAGAATGCGGTCGTCGAGGGCGAACAGGAAGCTCTGCTCGAAGGACTTCTTTTCCGCGCGTGCGGCCTGCTGGCCAAGCGGATGCCCGCGGAATTTCTCAGCCATTTCCCGCACCGCGGCGGACACGCCGCCCGCGGCCGGCGCGCCCGCCAGATATTCATGTACGGCCCGTCCGAACGCCGCGGCGCCGCCCTTGTCCCGCTCGACGGGTTCCGCCGGCTGCTCCCTGGTGGTCATGGAAACTGCGTGCGCAACGCTCTCTTCGAGGCCGATGTAGCGCGACAGGAAGTATTTGCGCGGGCACTGCGCGAATACCGCAACCGAACTGACCGCGGTGGCGGTATCGGCGCTCGCCTCGGGCGCGCGGGGCCGCAGCAGCACGACGGGCGCCGGCGGCGCGGCCCAGGAGCCGGCTTCGCTTTTTGACGGGGCCTCCCGGTCCGTTTGCAGGAGGCTGAAAGCCGGGCGGCCCTTCTCTATCCTGCGGCGCTCGTTCGTCACCTGCCGATGGTCGATCGCGAAGCGCTCGAACAACCGCTTGCAGAAACCGCGCCTTTGGGGCTCCGCCGAGAAGGAGCAACTCAGAATCAAATGCCGCTCGGCCCGCGTCGCCGCAACGTAGAGCAAACGGTCGTTTTCTTCGCCGTTCCGCTGTTTCATTTCTCGTTCGACCGCCCGATGCGCAGGGTCTCCGATCGCCTTGTCGTTCAAGGGGTTCCGCCATTTCACGCCGATGCCGCGCCGGGGAGAGAAAGTCAGCGGGGCCTCGACGGCGGAGCGGCTGTGCTGCAATCCGGCCACGACGACGACCGGGAACTCCATGCCTTTCGCCGCGTGCATGGAGAGCATCTCGACTGCATTTTGCGAACGCATCGGCTCGTCGGCTTCGCTTTCCGCCGTCGCCGCATTGAGCCGCTCGTCGAGCGCCGCGGAAACGGCATCGAAGCTTGCCCCGCCGGAGGCGAGGCCGCGGACAATGCCCAGCAACTTGTGGACGTTGGCCAGGGCATGTTGGCCTCCGCCCGCGGATACGAGCCAATCGTCGTAGCCGCACTCGGACATGGCCTCGGCCAGCAGCCGGTCGGGCGCCGTCGTATCGCGGTCGGCGCGGTAACGGCGCAGGCGCTCTTCGAATTGGCGCAGCAACTCCCCGTCGGCGCCGTTGACGGGGACGAGCGCAAGCGCGTGGGACAGGTTCCTGCCCTCCGCCTTCAAGGCAAGCAGCGTTTCGTCTTCGATGCCGGCGAACGCCGACTTCAACACGGCAGCCAGACTGATTTCGTCGCGCGGGTTGCGCAACACGCGCAGAAACGCCGCGGCCTCTTGGACCTCGGGCGTCAAGTAGAAATTCTTCCCGGCATGGAGGCGGTAGGGTATCCGCCGGCGGCGCAACTCGGCGGCGAACCGCGTAACCAGATCCAGCGTCCGCAGCAGGATCGCGCAGTCGCCCCAGCCGATCTCGGGGCCGGGAAAAGATCCGTTGCGGCTCGCTTCCATCAACTCCTGCAGGCGGGCGGCGCACCAACCGGCTTCGCGTTCCGCGGCCTTTTCGCCGGCTTGGGAGACGATGTGGATATCGACGCCCGGGTCGGGCCTTGCGGGATAATCGCGGCCCGGCAGCAGCCGGTGAGGCTCGACGCCGGAACCCTCGCCGCCGGGCAGCAGACGGTGGACCGCGTCAAGGATTTCCGGGCGGCTGCGGAAATTCTCAAGCAACGCGACAACCTTGCCGCCGCTCTTCTTGATCCTGCTGCGGTAGTCTCTGAACACCGTGGGGTCGGCGTGGCGGAACCCGTAGATCGACTGATTGATGTCGCCGACGGCGAAACATGCCGGCGGCGCGTTCCCGTGGGCGGCGATGACCGCCTCGATCAGTTGCGCCTGCAACGGATTCGTATCCTGGTACTCGTCGACGAGGATGTGCTTGTAGCGCAGCGCCGGCGCCGACTCGCCCCGCAAAAGTCGAATGGCCAGCCGCTGGAGGTCATCGAAGTCGACGGCGCCGACGGCGCGCTTGCGTTGCTCGAAGTCGTCGAGAATGCGGGCGGTTACGCCGAAAAGCCACTGCCGCGACGGCTCATGCATTCTTGCGGCCAATTCCGCAGCAAGCTCCGGCAGCCATTCATCGCGAATCCGCTTGACCAATAGGCGCGTGTCCGGCGTCCGGCCAGCGCCCGGATCGATCCGGCGCAGGATGCGCGCCTGCGTTTCCAGGTCGCCGGCCTCCGTCGCGGCCAGCGCGGCGGCGGCGGCGGCAAGCGCCGCGTCGCGCTTCAATGCGGCCAGTTCACGGAGATCGTCGATGAAATCGTCGAGCGACAGCCGCGGCGACAGGTCTTCGACGAAAGGGTCGGCCCCGTGCGAGCGGATGCGGCCCACCAGAGCCGACAACCAGCGGTGCGCCTTGGTCGGCTCGATGTTTTCGGCGCGTTCGTCGGAACCGCTGAACGCGCGCAGAAAAGCCTCGGTCTCTTGCGGGCCGCGGGCGATGGCGTCGTCGAGCGCCGCTGCGATCGCCCGCTGCAACAGGCGCTCGGAATCCACCGGTTCCAGGATCTTGAATTCCGGGTCGATCCCGGCGGTCAAAGCGTTCTCGCGCAGCAGGCTCGCCGAAAATCCGTCGATCGTCTGAATTTGCGCTTCTTCGAATCGCTTTCTCAACTCATCCGAGATGTCTTCCGCGCCGACCAGCCGCGAGTGCATTTCATGCGCGGCTTTGATGGTGAACGTAATGGCCAGGATTTCTCTCGGAGCGACCCGATAGCTCTCGATCAATCTTCTGACCCGCTCGACGAGAATCCGCGTCTTGCCCGAGCCGGGGCCCGCCGTGACCACGATATTCTCGGATTGCGGGCCTCCGACGGCCTTTTCCTGCGACGGCGTGAGCTGCATGACAATCAAGCGTCCGCTTCGTCCGCGCGCCGGGCGGCGTTCCAGTCGATGCGGCAGACCCCCTTGTACTCGCAGAACCGTTTGCAAACGTTCGTGTCGCGGGGAGCGGCCTCGACCGCGCCCCCGCGCACCTCGCGGATGACCCTGGCGGCAACCTCCCGGGCATTTGCCGCCAATAGCCTCACCATGTCCGGGCTGTAGGCGACCGAATCGTGCGGATACCCTTTGACGGCGCTCCAGCCTGCATAGCTTGTAGCGCCCCGAACGCCGCACAGCGCCATGCCGCCAAGCCGCGCCCCATGTTTTTGCCGCACCCCGAGCATATACAGCGGGAGTTGCAATTGCTCGCCTTTCTCGTGTCCTTTGCGCAGCGATTTGATGCTGCCCGGGCTGGAATATTTGTAGTCGATTACGAAGCAGCGTTCCTCGCCGTCGATTGCATAGCGGTCGATCCGCCCGCAAATCAAGGCGGGCGGCTCAAGCCCGTCCAGCGCATACTCGATGCTCGACTCGGTTTGCTCTTCGATTTTCTCTTTCGCCGAAACAGCGGCCGATTCCTGCGCAAAGCGCTCCAGGTCCGCGCGCATGTTGCCGCGTATCAACGCAGCTCGAAAATCGAGCCGCAGATGGGCCTGCGTCAAGGCGCGCGCCCACACGCTGTCCAGAATTTCCCTTATGGAACCGCCTTCGCGTATCCACCGACTGATCGTTTCGTGGACGATCGATCCGGACATCTGCGCCCCGAAACGGAATTCCGCCGCATCGGGCCGGCCCCGCAGCCGCAACGTGTTTCCGGCAAAATAGCGGTACGGACATTGCAGAAACGTGTCCAGCCCCGAGGGGCTGAACTGCGCGTTTCGCTCGGCGACGGCCGCAAGGGATCGTTCTTTCAATCCGTCCGCTCCAACCGGCGGCGGGACCCGCGCGGCGGCCGGCGAGGACACGCGCACCGCCGGAGCGTCGCCGCCCGCGCGGCCCAGGAAAAACGAGCGCAACAGAGGATTGCCGGACTCGTCCGCCTGCGGATAGGTAATCACGAGCTTTTGCGTAGCCCGCGTCAGCGCCATGCGATACAGAAATTTCTCATCCGCGGCCCCGTCCGCGGCGGTGCGCAAGGCGATCCCGCACTTGACCAACCGCGCCCGGTCCGCATCGGGGAAGAACACGTCCTGCGCCGGCTTGCGGGGAAACCAGCCTTCCACAAGCCCGCAAACGAAGACGACCGGCAAGGCCCATTGACGCGCCTCGTACGCCGTGAGAACCTGGACGACCTCCCGGCGGTCGTCGGGCGCCGCCAGAGGCGTCGCCGCGAGCGCCTCGTCCAGCCGCTCGACGAAAGCCTCGAAGGCAATCGGTTCGTCCGCCGTCTCCAGGCCGAGATCCGCCGCGGCGTCCAGGGCGGCATCGAACTGCGCCTCGGCCCGCGCCCGCTCTTTCATCGCAAGCAAGCGCTGGGGTTCGACGTCGGGAACGGGTTTCATCCGCTTGAGAAGCCGGCTGCACAACTGCCGCGCGTCCTGCGCCCACTGCCGCCCGCTGCGCGTTCGCCGCGGCCACTCGCCGGGCACCGGAAGAGCGTCGAGCAGCTTCAGAATATCGGCGCGCCCGGAGGCTTCCGCCCGCAGAAAATCGAGTCCGTCGCCGGGAAGTTTTTGGCGCACGGCGAAATCGAAAACGTCAGTGAAACCCCCGACCGGCGACAAGGGGGAGCAAACCAACTCCAGCACCGCCTCGGCAGGAAAACCCTCGCCCACAGCCCCCAGCCAGCGCCGCAGGTAGCGGACGACGCCGTGGCCGGCAAGCTTGCGCTCCGAGCGCATGCGGAACGGAATGCGCAACGCGCCGAAAATCTCCTCGATCAGCGGCGCATACTGCGGCTGCGAGCGCAGCACGATGCCGAACTGACGCAAAGGCCGCTCATCGGCGAGAATCCGCCGCGCGACCTCCAGCACTTCATCGCGGGGAGAAGCCGCGGCGACAATCTCCGGCGACGGCGCGGGGCGGCGTCCGCTCGGCAGGAAGCGGCTGCCCATCTGCTGAAACGGATACGGCGCCAATCCGTCCGGCATCGTAATCACGATGGATTCGGACTGCTCGGCCAGCGCTTCGACAAAAGCCTGTTCCTGCTTCGTAAACCGAACGAACCCGTCGAGATAGACACGCTTGACCGGCCCCAGTCCGCTGCGCCGAAACGCCGCGGCCGCTTGGGCGATCCGTTGGTTGCGGTGGACCAGGCCGGCCTCCGCAAGCATCTCCTCGAACCGGCGGAACACCTCCAGGAACGCCCGTTGCAGGCCGCTTTTCACGAGCCCGTCGAGTTGCAGGTTGTCGGCGCCTGCGGCCCAAAACTCCTGCGCCGACTGCGCAATCCGCCGGCGCAACCCGGACGAGGCTTCGAGACCGGAAAACGCCGCCGGCGAAATCTGCCGGAGCGCCTCGCGCAGCAGATACGCTTCCATTGCCGGGGAAGCTTCCCGCGCGCCGGGCGCCGCCGCCTGCACGACTTCCGCAATGGTTTGGACAAGGTTTCCGGGAACGACCAGCCCGCGCCGCGCCAGCGTGTGCAGCAAGTGCCGCGCCATGCTCGTCGTGGGCACAATCAACTTCGATTCCGCCGCGCGGCCCTCGCGCACCGCGGCCTCGAGCGCCTCCAGCACAAAGTGGGTTTTTCCGCTTCCGGGTGGACCGATCAGCAGCACAACGGCGATCCCGCGCCGGCCAAGACGGACGGGTTAATCGGTGATTTTACTTCAGGGGCGGCCGGACAGCCGATTATGGAACAATTGCGGATGGTGTGTCCGCCGACCTGAAAGCCGTCCGCCTGACGAAACATTATCCGACGCCGGGCGAACCGCTGGTCGTTCTCGAAGACCTTTCGCTGGAAATGTCCCGCGGCGAGGCATTGGCGGTGATGGGGCCGTCGGGCTCGGGGAAAAGCACGCTCCTTTATATCCTGGGCTCCCTGGAGCGGCCTTCCAGCGGCTCGGTTGAAATCTCGGGGATCGATCCGTTCGCTCTCGACGCCGACGCTTTGGCGGAATTCCGCAATACCTGCGTCGGCTTCATCTTCCAGGACCACTATCTGCTGCCGCAGTGCACCGCGCTGGAAAACGTGCTCATTCCCACGATGACGGGCGGCGGCAACCCGGCGGCGGCGAAACGAGCCCGCTCTCTGCTCGAGCGCGTCGGCTTGGCCGAGCGCATGACGCACATACCCGCCGAGCTCTCCGGCGGCGAGCGCCAGCGCGTAGCGATCGCCCGCGCCCTGATCAATCGGCCCCCGGTGATCCTGGCCGACGAGCCCACGGGCAACCTCGACCGCCGCAGCGCCGAAACGATCGCGTCGCTCCTGTTGGATCTTTACCGCGAAGAAAACGTCCTGCTCATCGCCGTCACCCACAGCGCCGACCTCGCCGCCCGCTTTCCGCGCCGCGCCGACCTCATCGACGGCAAGCTGCGCAGCAGATAGCGGGAAGAGCGAAGCTCCCTTATCCCCGCCGGGGCGTGACGGCCTTACGGGGCGCGGAAAGGCTGTTGAAATGGCGGTTGCAGACCCTTGCATGCGCGGTTGCCTGTGTCATCTTGCCTGGTTTTCCGAGAACGCCGGAGGCTGCGCTAGACTGGACGATACAGAGCCCTCCGTATGCGACATGTCAGCGTCCTCGGATTGATCTTGGCGGGGGGGAAAGGGACGCGGCTGCACCCTCTGACCAAGGAGCGCAGCAAACCGGCGGTTCCCTTCGGCGGGAAATACCGCATCATCGACTTCGTTCTCAGCAACTTTGTCAATTCGGGCATCTATTCCCTCTACGTCCTGACCCAGTTCAAGAGCCAATCGCTGCTGCAGCACATGGGCAAGGCATGGCAGTTCTCGCAACTGCTGTCCGACCAATACATCCTGCCCGTGCCCGCCCAGATGCGCAAGAGCGAAAAGTGGTATCAGGGCACGTCCGACGCCGTTTACCAGAACATCCACCTCATCGAGCTTTCCCGCCCCGAGCTGGTGGCGGTCTTCGGCGCCGATCACATCTACTACATGGATATCCGCCAGATGATCGACTTCCATCAAAAAAAGGGCGCCAAGGGCACGATCGCGGCCCTGCCGATCCCCGTGTCCCAGGCCGGGCGTTTCGGCGTGCTGGAAATCGACGCCGACTGGCGCATTGTCGGCTTCCACGAAAAAGTCAAGCGCCCGCCCGAAATCCCCGGACGCCCCGGCTGGTGCCTGGCTTCGATGGGGAACTATATCTTCGAAACCGACGTACTGGTAAGCGAGCTGCGCCGCGACGCCGCCCGCCCCGACAGCGACCACGATTTCGGCAAGAACATGCTGCCCGAGATGATTCAGGAAATGCCGATCTACGCCTACGACTTCCATTCCAACGCCGTCCCCGGCGAGTTGCCGCACAACCGCGGCTACTGGCGCGACGTCGGCACCATCGAAGCCTACTACGAGGCCAATATGGATCTGCGCTCCCCCAAGCCGGCCCTGAATCTTTACAACTACCAATGGCCGCTGCAAACCGCGGCCTATCCGGCCGGCCCGTCGCGCTACTCCGCCGACACCGAGGGAAACGTCGGCCGCGCCATCGATTCGGTCGTCTCGGAAGGCAGCATCATCTACGGCTCCGAGGTCAACCGGTCGATTCTGGGGCGCAAGGTGTTCGTCGACCGCGGCGCAACCGTTGAGGAATCCATCGTCATGGCGCGCTGCCACATCGGCGCGGGCGTGAAAATCCGCCGCGCGATCATCGACAAGAACGCGCGCATCCCCGCCGGCGCGCGCATCGGCTTCGACGAGCAGCAAGACCGCGAGCGCTACCACGTCTCCGCAAGCGGAATCGTCGTCGTCGAAGGCTTCCGCACGCCGATACCCACCACCCCCGTCGCCGTTTGAAAGGGAATCCTCCATGCCGATCGTCCTGATTCTATTGGTTTGCGTCTTCGCGCCAACTCTCCGGGCGCAACCCGAAGGCCCGCCCATTCCGGGCTTCGATATCGCCGCGATGGACCCTTCCGTCGACGCCTGCGACGACTTCTACCGCTTCGCCTGCGGAAGCTGGCTCGACGAAAATCCGGTTCCCGCCGACGAGCCCCGCTGGGGGCGCTTCAACGAGCTGCGCGACCGCAACCTCTTCCTGCTGCGCGAAATCCTGGAAGAGGCCGGCGATCCCGACGATGCAAAAGACGCCGTGCGGACCATCATCGGCGACTATTACGCCGCCTGCATGGACGAACCCGCTATCGAAGCCCGCGGCGCCGCCCCGCTCGATGCGCTGCTCGACGCAGTCGCCGCCCTGGATTCCAAAGCCGATCTGCCCGCGTTTCTCCCCAAGCTCCACCGCCAGGGGATCGCGGCGTTCTTTCGCTTCGGAGCGACCGAAGACTTCAAAGACGCCACGCAAATCATCGCCGACATCGACCAAGGCGGCCTCTCGCTGCCGGACCGCGACTACTATCTCAAAGACGACGCGGAATCGAAGAAGCCGCTCGAAAAATACGTCGCCCACGTCGAAGCCATGTTCGCTCTCGCCGGCGCAGACAACGCGCAGGCGAAAGCCCAAGTCGTGCTGCGCCTGGAAACCGCCCTGGCCGAGGCTTCGATGGACCGCACGGCGCGGCGCAACCCCGACAACGTTTACCACATCAAGACCCTGGCCGAGCTCGACGCGCTTGCGGCGCCTTCGCCTGGAAACAATATTTCCAAGCGTCCGGCGCGCCCGGCTTCGACTCGCTCAACGTCAGCTCGCCGGGATTCTTCGAGGGCCTCGACGCGCAACTCGCCGCAGCCGGCCTCGACGATCTGAAAACCTACCTTTCCTGGCAAATCATCCGCGACTCCGCCCCGCTGCTGCCGAAGCGCTTTGTCGACGAGAACTTCGCTTTCTTCGGCAAGGCGCTGTTGGGCCAGAAAGAGCAGACTCCCCGCTGGAAACGCTGCGTCCGCCGGGCGGACAGGCATCTTGGAGAAGCCCTGGGGCAAGAATACGTGCGCAGGCATTTTCCGGCCGAAGCGAAAGAGCGCATGCTCGAGTTGGTTCACGGTTTGGAGGCCGCGCTGGCCGCAGACATCGAAACGCTCGACTGGATGACCGGCGAAACCAAGAAACAGGCGCTGATCAAGCTCAAGGGCATCTCCAACAAAATCGGCTACCCCGACGAATGGCGCGACTATTCCGGCCTCGCCATCGAGCGCGGAGACGCCTTCGGCAACGCGCGCCGCGCCGAAGCCTTCGAAGAAGCCCGCCAACTCAAAAAGATCGGCACGAAAACCGACCCCAACGAGTGGGTGATGAGTCCCCCCACGGTCAACGCCTATTACCACCCGCTGCACAACAACATCAATTTCCCCGCCGGAATCCTGCAGCCGCCCTTCTTCGACAGGACGCTCGACGACGCCGTGAACCACGGCGCGATCGGCGCCGTCATCGGCCACGAGTTGACGCACGGTTTCGACGACCAGGGCCGCCGCTTCGACGCCGCAGGCAACCTGCGCGACTGGTGGACTGCGGCCGACGCCAAGGCATTCGAGGAACGGGCGCAATGCTTCGTCGATCAATACGCCGGCTACACCGCCTTCGGCGACACCCGCCTGAACGGCAAGCTGACCCTGGGAGAGAACACGGCCGACAACGGCGGCTTGCGCATCGCCTATCTGGCCCTTCAAGAGCGGCTGAAAAAGAATCCGGTCGGCAAAATCGACGGCTTTACCCCCGATCAGCGCCTGTTTCTGGGCTGGGCGCAAGTCTGGTGTCAAAACCAGACGGACGAGTTCACCAAAATGCAGGTCACCAGCGACCCGCACGCGCCGGGAAAGTTCCGCGTCATCGGAGTGGTGTCCAACTCCCCCGAATTCCGCGAGGCTTTCGGCTGCCGCCCCGAGCAGACGATGGTGCGCGAGGAAAGCTGCCGCGTGTGGTGAGCGCGGGCGGTCTTGCTATCCGCGGGCCGCGCAAGCGGCCTTCAGCCGAGAAGCTTGTCGAACTCCGGGAGAAAGGCGGCCCACCCTTCCTCGTGGCGGTCCCGCGATTCTTCGTCGGGGAATCCCTTGTGGGTGAGCCGAAAATCGGTTCCCGTCCCGTTGCGGGCAAGCTCGACGGTAACGACCGTTTCCAGTCCCTTGGTCGCCCAGGTCAGCCAGGTCAATTCCACCAGCCTGTTTTCCTCCAGCCGCAAAAACCTCCCGTAATGCGGATGCCGTTCGCCCTCGGAGTGCGTTTCGAAGAAAAACGGCGCGCCGGCCTTCGCTTCCATGCGCAGCGTTCCCGGCACGGCGCACCAGACATCGAACTGCTCGGTCCAGGCGCGGTAGAGCGTCTCGGGCGACGCCGCCATCGTGCGTTCGACCGTCAACTGGAATTCGCCCTTGGGTTTCATTGCCTTTCGTTGCCGCAAGCTCGTCCGGCATACGCGGGCGGCCTAAGCAGCCTCTTCGTCGTCGAGGAAGAAGCTTCCGTACAGTTTTCGATATTCCTCTGCGGTATAAAGGGCCTCGTCATCCCTTAACGGGGGGTTGTCGGGGTCGCTTTCCGCGTCCGCGGTGATCAGGGCGTCCTCCTCGGGCGTATTGTATGGAATCGGTCCCCACGGCATCGCATCACTCCTCGGGATGTATGCTCCAGCGCTCATTATAGCTTTTTATTTCTCTGTCGTTGGCCTTGCGCAAGCTGATGATCCGCATTTTTTCACCGCGCAAGGTGAAGGCCGCGACATACAGACGGCCGGTGATGACGCCGAAGGCGGTTTGCCGCCACTCTTTATGTTTTTCGTGTCGCCACGGCGGCTTGAGCATTGCCGTGTCCCAATCGAAGCGCTGCATGTCCGCGAAGTCGATGCCGCGCTTCTCTAGAGTTTCTTGGCGTTTGTTTTCGTCCCATTCGTATGCGTCGGGGTCGCCGCGGCGCGGGTAGGGCAGGGCCGGGAACAGCATCGCTCTTTTGCTGGTCTGCAGCCGCTTCACCGCCTCCGTGCGGTCGACGACTCATTGATTGTAAGCTCGGCCTTAAGCGACGCCGCCACCGTCCGCTCGACCGTCAATTGAAATTCGCCTTCGATTTTCATTGCCGTTTATTGTCGGAAGCTCATCCGGAGCGGCCGAACAAGCGCCGAAACGAGGCGATCGTCGCTTGCGCCGGCAAACGGCGAAAGCAACCAACCGCTGCGCGGCCCGAGAAAAATGGCCGCAGGTCCTATGCGGCCTTTTCGTCGGGGACCGCGACGCCGAATTTGCTGAGGTTCGCGCGAGCTTCTTCTATGGTGAGGAAAGGGCCGTCCATGTGAGCCTCCGCATCCAGCGCATCGGGGTCGGCGGCGATACCGGCGTTGATACGGGCTTCTTCCTCGTCCGTTATTTCGTAGTCGGCATACTTCCAGGGCATCGATCACTCCTCGGGGCGGCTGCCTCGTTCCTGATTGTAGCGCTTCCTGTTTTTGCGGTTAGCCGGGTACAGGCTGATGATCCGCATTTTTTTGCCGCGCTCGGTGAAGACCGCGACATACAGGCGTCTATCATCGGTATCGTCGTCGATATAGCCGATGGCGGTTTGGCGCCATTCCTTACCTTCTTCGTGCCGCCACGGCGGCTTGAATATCGCCGAGTCCCAATCGAAGCGTGACATATTAGCGAAGTCTATGCCATGCTTCTCCCGATTTTCCATGCGTTTGTTTTCGTCCCATTCGTATGCGTCGGGGTCGCCGCGGCGCGGGTGGCGCAGCGCCGAGAACAGCATCGCTCTTTTGTCGGCCTTCAGCCGCTTTGCCGCCGCCCGGAGCGGCCGAACAAGCGCCGAAACGAGGCGATCGTCGCTTGCGCCGCCGCCTGCGGATGCGGCAGCGGGAAGGCTTCGGCCGAGGCGTAGCCGTCGTAGCCGATTTCTTCGAGCGCCGCGGCGATCGGGGCGAAGTCCAGGTGGCCCATGCCGGCGGCCCGGCGGTTGGAATCGACAAAATGCACGTGCCCGATCGAGCCGCGCCCCGCTCGAATCGCGCCCGCGATGTCCGCTTCCTCGATGTTCATGTGGAACAGGTCGGCGAGCAGCTTGACGTTGTCGACTTCGAGCGCGCGCAGCAACGCGGCGCCGTCCGCGACCGTGTTGACCAGATTGGTCTCGTAGCGGTTGAGCGGCTCGTAGATAAGCGCGGTTCCCTGGTCGCCGGCGTGAGCGCCGAGCTCGTTCAGCGCCGCGGCGAGCCGGGCGAGCGCTGCCGGACGGTCGACTGCCCCGCCCCAGCGGCCCTGCATCGAGCCAATAATCGCGGGCGCGTTGCAGGCCGCGCCGAAGTCGATGATCTTGCGCACGAAATCCGCGGCTTCGCGCCGCCGCCGCGCCTCCGGGTCGGTCAAGCTGAGCCCGTGGATCACCATGCCCGCGCCCGTGCCCACGGCCGCGACTGCGAGCCGATGCCTGTCCAGCAGACGCCGCAACTCGTCCAGGTCGACCGCCTCGGGGGAGGGCGCGAAAATCTCGACCGCATCGAAGCCCAGCTCGGCGGCGATGCGGCAAGCCGCGCCGAGGTCGTCCCAGAAGACGAACGGGCCGCCCCGCGCCTCGGCGACCAGGCTGACGGTAACCGCCGAGCGGATCATGCTTCCTCGCCGACCTCGATGACGGCTTTGATCACGCCGGACTCCGGCCGCGCGTACGCGCCGAAGTTGTCGATCACGGCATCGAAAGCCGTGCGGTGCGTAATCCACGGGTTGGTGTCGATCGTGCCGTCTTCGATCAATCCGATGATGCGCCTGAAATCGCTCGGCAAGGCATTGCGCGAGCCCTTGATGGTCATCTCGGGCCGATGCAGCGCCGGGTGAAGAAACGAAACCGCCTGCGTGGTGATGCCGACATAAACGAGCGTGCCGGTGTGCGCGACATATTGCAGCGCGGCGCTCATCGAGCGGTTGCTGCCGGTGGCGTCGGTGACCACGCGGTACATGTCGCCGCCGGTCGCCTCGCGCATCCGCTCGATTTCGCCGCCGCCCTGGAAGACGACGGTGTGCTCGACTCCGTACCGTTCGCGGCAAAAAGCGAGCCGCGACTCGATCCTGTCCATCACCGTGATTTCGGCGCCGGTCAGCCGCGTGAACTCGAGCGTCGCCAAGCCGATCGGGCCGGCGCCGATAATCAGCACGCGGTCGCCTTCCCGGGCGCCGCCGCGGTCGGTTGCGTGGCAGCCGATGCCCAGCGTTTCCACCAGGGCAAGCTGCTCGAACGAGAGCTTCGCCGAGGGATGCAGCTTTTCCGCGCGGATCAAGAACCGGTCGCACAGGCCGCCGTCGATCATCACGCCGATCACTTCGAGCTTTTCGCAGCAGTTCGAGGCGCCGTTGCGGCAGGCGAAGCAGGCGCCGCAGTTCATGTACGGCTCGACGCTGCAGCGGTCGCCGGGCCGCACGTTCGCGACGCCCGCGCCCACCTCCAGAACCGTGACGCCGAGCTCGTGGCCGGGAATCCGCGGATAGCGGAAAAACGGCATCTTGCCCAGATACCCGCTGTAATCGGTGCCGCAAATGCCCATGCGCTGCGTGCGCACCAGCGCCTGCCCCGGGCCGGGCGGCCCCGGTTCGTCGATCTCGACGTATTCGAAATGCTTCGGCTCCATGAGTCGAATCGCTCGCATCGCTTGCTGTTCCTTTCTTTCCGGCCCCGCTCTTTCCGGCCCCGCGCAGCGGCTTTCCGGCCCCGCGCAGCGGCTTTCCGGCCCCGCGCAGCGGTCTTGCTATCCACTATTCACTATCCACTATCCTTGTAGGGGAACAATCGTTTCCGATTGGGAGGCTTCGACAAATGAAAACAACGAGAATTTCCATGTCCCTCGCCGCTGCGCTGTGCGCCGCCGCCTTGGGCTGCACGGCTCCGGAGACGGATCCCGCGCCGGTCGAGCGCGGAGCGCGCACGCAGCCCGGCACGGAGATGGGCTTCTACGCGCCGCAGCAGCACGATCTTTACGACGGCAGGTTCGTCATCTCCGGCGCGCGCATCTACCAAGTCGGAACGCTCAACGACGAGAGCCCGTGGGATCACATGGGCAATGACGGCTCGACGCTGCGCCCCGTCGAAGGCACGGCAGAAATCGACGTCGATGAAATCAACAACACGGGCTCGTTCCGGGCGGAATTGAAGTTGCCCGAAGGCGACTATGTTATGGAACTCAAGGAAATCAAGGAGTTCTCGCCCTGCCAGGACGGCGGCATCGCGGCCTTTCTGTTCGAGCACGGCGACTCCGGCTGCGGCGACGCCAACTGGCCCAAGAGCGTCCTCTACGTAGCCGGCTGGGGCATGGGCTCGGCCACGCTCAACGGCGAGACGCTGTACGACGACTACGAAATCCATTTCATGGTGACCCAGGGAATGCGCAACCGCGACCTGGTGGCGAACTATCCGCTGGAAGGCAAGAGCAGCGACGCCGGAGCGGTCAACCCGGCCCTCCAGCAACTCGATTTCTATATCCGCAGCCCCGATCAGAACGAGGCCAACCACCCCAACCGCGAAGTCTTCGACCATTTCTTCGCCATGGAAGTGACCTGGAAGTAGGGGACCGCTGCGCGGCCCAGTGGAGAGTGGAAAGTGGAGAGTGAAACGCAAGACCGCTTGCCCTACAATAAGGGCGGTTTGGCGCAACCGATTCGATTCCTCTGCTTATCCCTTGCCGTCCCGCTGAGCCTGCTCGGGGCGGAAAAGATCGACTTCACCAGGGACGTGCGTCTGATTCTCTCGGACCGCTGCTTCTCTTGCCACGGCCCCGACAAGGCGAAGCGCTTGAGCGGGCTGCGCTTCGACATCGAAGAAGACGCCTTCGCCGAGTTGGCCGGCGGCGGCCGGGCGATCGTCCCCGGCAAGCCCGAGGAAAGCGCGCTGATCGAGCGGATATCGAGCGCGGACCCGGCCCGCCGCATGCCCCCTGCGGCCATGGGGCACGACCCGCTGACCGACAAGCAGATCGCCGCGCTGACCGCCTGGGTGCGCGAAGGAGCGGTATGGGAGCGGCATTGGGCGTTCCTGCCGCCGCGCAAGGCGCCCGCGCCGGCTACGGCCTCCGACTGGGGGAACCATGACATCGACCGCTTCGTGCTCGCGCGTCTGGAGCAGGAGGGGCTGTCTCCCTCCGCGCCTGCCGAGCGGAGAACGCTGATCCGCCGCGCGGCGCTCGATCTTACGGGCCTGCCGCCGGCGCCGGAAGAGGTGCGGGCGTTCGTCAACGACCGCTCGCCGGATGCTTACGAAAAGGTTCTGGACCGCCTGTTGGCGTCGCCGCGCTACGCCGAGCGCATGGCCTACCGCTGGCTCGATGCGGCGCGTTACGCGGACACCAACGGCTATCAGAACGACCGCCCGCGCTATATGTGGCGCTGGCGCGACTGGGTGATCGAGGCGTTCGACGACAACATGCCGTTCGACCGCTTCACCGTCGAGCAACTGGCCGGCGACTTGCTGCCCAACCCGACCCTGGCGCAAAGAATCGCCACCGGATTCAACCGCAATCACCGCGGCAACGCCGAGAACGGCACCGATCCCGACGAATACCAGGTCGAATACGCCGTCGACCGGGTCGAAACGACAGCGACCGTCTGGCTGGGGCTGACGATGGGCTGCGCGCGCTGCCACGATCACAAGTACGACCCCATCACGCAGCAAGAGTTCTACGAGTTCTACGCCTATTTCAACAACGTCTCCGACCGCGGCCGCTACTTCAAATACGGCAACACGCCTCCGCTGGTGGCGGCGCCCACGGCCGCTCAGCAGAAACAACTGGACTCCCTCGACGCGCGGATTCACCAGGCGGAAGAGCGCTTGACCGCGCTCGAAGAGGGAATCGTTCAAGGCGTCGCTTCCGCCGCGCCCGGACAATTCCCCGCATGGATTTTCGACGAGCGCATGGCCGCCCGCCGCGCATTCGACGGCGCCGGCCGCGGCGCAGGCAAGATCGGCCGCGCCGCGTATCTGGACGGCGACCGCCATTACGACCTGGGCGACGTCGGCGATTACGACTTCTACGACCCCTTCACCGTTTCCGCCTGGATCAAGCCCGAAGCCCCGACGGGCGGCATCGTCGCGCGCTACCTGCCCGCGCCGCGGGGCTACGGCATTTTTCTGGCGGAAGGCAAGCTGCAATTGCGCATCGACACCGCGAGCATCTCCGACCGCATGAGGATCGAATCGCTCGACGAGATTCCGTTGAACCGCTGGACCCACGTCGCCGGCGTTTACGACGGCACGCGCACGACCGACGGCATGAAGCTCTATATCGACGGCCGGCCCGCCGCCGCGCGCATGTTGATCGACGAATCGCTCAACTCCACGCGGGCCGCCGCGGCGCCGCTGCGCATCGGCTTCGGCCCCGGAAAGAACGACCGTTTCCGCGGCGCGCTCGACGAGGCGCGGCTTTACTCCCGCGCGCTCGACGCGGCGCAAATCGGCGTGCTCGCGGTCGCGGAAACGCCGGCGCAGATCGCCGCGCTGCCCGCCGGCGAACGCAGCGCGGCGCAAGAACGCAAGCTCCGTTGGGCATACATGAGCACAACGGCCCCCCGGCCCGTCAGGGACGCCTGGAGCGATCTGCAGCGCCTGCGCCTGGAGCGGGAGGACTTCGCCGCCACGCTGCCGACCGTAATGGTCATGGACGAGCGCGCCGACGTGCGGCCGACGCATATTCTCCATCGCGGCGCTTTCGACGCCCCCCGCGAGCGCGTCGATCCGGGCCTCCCGGCGGCGCTGCCGCCGTTTCCCGCGTCGCTGCCCAACAACCGGCTCGGCCTGGCCCGCTGGCTTACCGATCCGGCGCATCCGCTCACCGCCCGGGTCACGGTCAACCGCTTCTGGCAGATGCTGTTCGGACGGGGCCTCGTTTCCACGGTCGAAGATTTCGGCTCGCAAGGCGCCGCGCCGTCGCACCCCGAATTGCTCGACTGGCTGGCGGTCGATTTCGTAGAGAACGGCTGGGACGTCAAGCGCCTGCTGAAGACGATCATGACCAGCGCCGCGTACCGCCAGTCGTCGAAACAGACTGCCAAGGCGATTGCGCGCGATCCCGACAACGTCTTGCTGGCGCGGGCGCCGCGCCTGCGCCTGCCGGCCGAGGCGATCCGCGATCAGGCGTTGGCCGTGGCGGGCCTGCTGACCCCGGAGATCGGCGGCCCTTCGGTCAAGCCTTACCAGCCGGCCGGCCTCTGGAAGGAACTGTCCAACTGGGGCGCGTACGAAAACGACCACGGCGGCAAGCTCTACCGGCGCAGTCTGTACACCTTCTGGAAACGCACGCTGGGGCCGCCGGCGATGCTGGCTTTCGACTCCGCGGACCGCGAGTCGTGCGTCGTGCGCGAAGTGCGCACCAATACCCCCATCCAGGCGTTGAACCTGATGAACGACGTGACCTACGGCGAGGCGGCGCGGCTGTTCGCCGAGCGCATGATCCGCGAAGGCGGCGCACAGGCGGACGCGCGCCTGGCCTACGGCTTCGAGTTGGCCACGGCGCGGCGGCCCGCGGCGGCGGAAAACCGCATCCTGCTGCGCGCCCTGCGCCGCTACGAAGACCGCTATCGCACGACCCCGGCCGACGCCGAGAAATTTCTGGCCCAAGGCGAGCATGCCCGCGACGAGTCGATCGACGCCCCGGAACTGGCCGCCTATGCGGCGGTGGCCGGCATGATCCTCAACCTCGACGAAACCATCACCAGAGAATAAGCGCATGAAACCCGACACGAATCTCGAACTCACCCGCCGCCATTTCTTCTCCAGGTCGGCTCACGGGTTGGGCATCGCGGCGCTGGGGAGCCTCCTCGCGGACGATCTGCCGGCAGCGTCCGCCGGTCAACCGAGCCTGCCGGACATCCCGCACTTCGCCCCCAAGGCCAAACGCATCGTCTACCTGTTTCAATCCGGCGGCCCGTCGCAGATGGATCTCTTCGATCCCAAACCCGGCCTGGCGAAAATCCACGGGGAGGAGTTGCCCGACTCCGTGCGCAACGGCCAGCGCCTCACCGGGATGACGGCGGCGCAGACGAGCTTCCCCACGGCCGCCTCGAAGTTCCGCTTTACGCAGCACGGCCGCTCGGGCCAACAGTTCAGCGAGTTGCTCCCCCATACCGCCGGCATTGCCGACGACATCGCCGTCATCCGCTCGATGCACACCGAGCAGATCAACCACGATCCGGCGATCACCTTCCTGCAGACCGGACATCAGCTTGCCGGCCGCCCCAGCATGGGCGCCTGGCTTGCCTACGGCCTCGGCAGCGAAAGCAAGAACTTTCCGGCGTTCGTGGTGATGGTCTCGCAGGGCAGCAGCGGCCAGCCGCTTTATTCGCGGCTGTGGGGCAGCGGCTTTCTGCCGACCCGCTATCAGGGCGTCAAATTCCGCGCCGGACGCGAGCCGGTGCTCTATCTCAACAACCCGGAAGGCTTTTCGCGGGACGACCGGCGGCGCTACCTCGACGATCTCGCCGCGCTCAATCGCCTGCGCTACGCCGAATACGGCGACCCGACGATCGAAGCGCGCATCGAGCAGTACGAGATGGCCTATCGGATGCAGGCTTCAGTGCCGGAACTGACCGACCTTTCGGGCGAGCCGGAGCATGTTTTCGAGATGTACGGCCCGGACTCGCGCAAGCCCGGCAGCTTCGCGAGCAATTGCCTGCTGGCGCGGAGGCTGGTCGAACGCGGCGTGCGCTGCGTGCAGCTTTTCCACCGCGGCTGGGATCATCACAACGCTCTGCCCAAGAGGCTCGCCGAGAAGTGCAAGCAGACCGATCAGGCTTCGGCGGCGCTGGTCAAAGACCTCAAGCAGCGCGGCATGCTGGAAGACACGCTGATCGTCTGGGGCGGCGAATTCGGCCGCACGGTTTACTGCCAGGGCAAGCTGACGCGGGAGGTTTACGGGCGCGACCATCACCCGCGCTGCTTCTCGCTGTGGCTGGCCGGCGGCGGCGTCAAGGGCGGCGTAACCTATGGGGCAACGGACGATTTCTCCTACAACGTCGCCGAAAACCCGGTCAGCGTCCACGACCTGCACGCAACCCTGCTGCACTTGCTGGGCGTCGACCACAAGAAGCTGACGTTCAAATACCAGGGGCGGCATTTCCGCTTGACCGACGTTCACGGCAACGTCGTCAACGAGTTGCTGGCGTAGGATCGGTGGTTTTGCTCTCCACTCCCCACTCTCCACTCTCCACTGACAAACCCATCGCTCTGGTTACCGGGGCGAACCGCGGCATCGGCCGCGGCATCGCGGTCGAGTTGGCCAAGACCCACGCCGTGATCGGCACGTTCCGCGGCAACGCCGAAGCCGCGCGGACGCTGCGCGAGGAAACCGGCGCCGCAACCTTCCAAATGGACGTCGCCTCGGCTTCCGACCGCGCGGCGCTCGTGCAGTTCGTCCGCGAGCGGTACGGGCGCATCGACCTGCTGGTCAACAACGCCGGCATCGCCCCGCGCGAGCGCCGGGACATTCTGGAGGCAACGGAAGAGAGCTTTTCCGAAGTGCTTGGCGCCAACCTCAAGGGGCCTTATTTCCTGACCCAGGCGGCGGCGAACCTGATGCGCGGACAGGGCGGCGGCGGGCGCATCGTGTTCATAACGTCGATCTCGGCGTATACGTCCTCGACCGCGCGCGGCGAATACTGCGTCTCGAAGGCCGGGCTGAGCATGGCCGTCAAGCTGTTCGCCGACCGCCTGGCCGCGGACGGCATCGGCGTGTTCGAGATCCGTCCCGGCATCGTCCAGACGGACATGATCGCCGCGGTGCGCGGCAAATACGAGAAGCTGGCCGAAGAAGGGCTGCTGCCGCAAGGCCGGCTGGGAACCCCCGCGGACGTCGCCGCCGCAGTGCGCGCCATTGCTGACGGAAAACTCGACTATTCGACCGGCCAGGTCCTCGACGTCGACGGCGGCTTCCACCTGCGCACTTTATAGGAACCAGCGGTAAAAGCCCCGTAGGACAGGAAACGCGGCGGTCTCCTGTCGGCACGCGCCGGCGGTTTCGCTCTTCACTCTCCACTGGCCGCATCGGCGGCCCGTCAGGGGATCTCGTAAACATCGACGGCGGTCTCGATTTCTTCTCGGGGCAGCAGCGACGACCAGTAGGCGACGACCTCCTGCGCCCGCGGGCGGCCGGCGCCGAAGCCTGTACCGGTCGGCGGGCCGTTCAGCACCAGCGGAATCAACTCGCGAGTGAAACGCTCGACGTCGCCGCGCCTCCGCCCGCGAACGCCGATGCGCACCTCGACTTCCTGCGGGTCGGCGTTTGGGGAAGCGAGCGCTCCGTGGCAGGCGTCGACGCCAAAAAACTCGGTGTGGATTGCGTCGAACTCGAGCCCCAGGGCGGCGACCCGCTCGCGCACGATGCGGTCGGCGGCCGCTGCCTTCTGCCGGGCGTCCGGCCAACTGAAAACGAGGCTGCCGACCGCCTTGAATCCGGCCGAGTAGGTAATCGAAGTCTTGAGCGTAGGCGGCCGCGCGCCGCCGCGCACGCCTTCGACGGCCACGCGGTCGGGGCCGTCTTCGCACAGTCGGATGCTGGTGAAGTCCGCGCTGCAATCGGGCGTCAGATAGGCTTGGGGATCGCCCAATTCGTAGAGCAACTGTTCCTTGACGACGGCCGGGGTCACCCGCCCGCCGGTTCCGGCATGTTTGGTCACGACGAAATTGCCGTCGGGGCGCGCCTCGACGATGGGAAAGCCGATATTCGCCATGTCGGGGATCGACTGCCAGTCGAGCGAGCAGTTGCCGCCGGCGCATTGCGCGCCGCATTCGATGATGTGCCCGGCGATCGTGCCGGCGGCCAAGCGGTCCCAATCGTCTGCCTGCCAGCCGAACTCGTGGATCATCGGCGCCAAGGTCAGCGCCGTATCGGTCGATCGGCCGGCAATGACGATGTTCGCGCCGGTCTGCAGCGCTTCGACGAGCGGAAACGCGCCGAGATAGACGTTCGCGCTCAAGATGCGTTCGCGGACGGTCTCGATGGCCGCGCCGCTGTCAAGATCGTCGAAGCGCACGCCGCGGGCCAGCATGGCGTCGAGCCGGTCGAAGATGTCGTCTCCCGACACGACGGCGACCTTCGCGCCGCGCAGGCCGGCCTCTTTGGCGGCGGCGGCAATAGCCCGTGCGCAGCCGTGCGGATTCACGCCGCCGGCGTTCGAGAGCATCTTGATGTCGCGGCGCATGAGCTCGGGCAGCAGGCGCACGGCCAGCGGCACGACGTCCCGCGCGTAGCCGAGGTCGGGGTTGCGCGCCTTCTGCTTCTGCAGGATCGACATCGTAATCTCGGCCAGATAATCGAGCGTGAGGTAGTCGATCGGCCCGCCCGACACCTGCCGCAGCGGCGCTTCCAGCCAATCCCCCCAAAACCCCTGCCCGTTGGCAATGCGAATCAGCGGCTTCACAGCTAACAGGGTACGCGACAAGGGTGCATGGAAGGATACTGGAACGATGGACAACGATACTCGGACATCGCGCCAAGCCTGGGGTAAGACCGATAGAGAAACCGGCGGCATTCATTCCCTGGCGCATCACTGCATGGATGTGGCGGCGGTGTTCCTGCGGATGACGCAACTGCCGGTCATCCGCAATCGGTTGGAAACGGCGGCGGAAAGACCGCTAACCGATGTGGACTGCCGGCGGCTTTCCGCCTTGGCGTTCCTGCACGACATCGGGAAACTGCATCCGGGGTTTCAGGCGAAGGGTTGGCCGTCCGATTTGCGGCGCGGACCCCTGAAAGGACACCTGGAAGAAGGCTGCGCATTCCTGATGCTGGCCTATGAATGCCCGCAGCACCCGTTCCATAAAACCATGCGGCAGATCATGGGATGGGGCGAAGCTGTCGGATATCTTGTTGCGGCTGTTATCGCGCATCATGGGCGGCCAGTGATGCAACCAAAAAATCAACAGATTAGGGAATGGTCCTGCCTGCCGCACTATGACTGGCGGGTCGAGGCGCGCGCAATGGACGACGCGCTGCGCCGCTGGTTCGAGAGGGCATTCGAACCGAACGCGGAGCCGCTGCCCAATAAGCCTCGGTTTCACCATCTGGTTGCCGGATTGTTGGCGCTGGCCGACTGGATCGGATCGGACAAGCATTTCTTCGAGTTCGCAGCGCCGTTCAAACGCGACTACGACATCAGGGCGCACGGCCGGGCAATGCGGGCGCTGGCGGCGGTCGGCGTCGCCCCCGGCGCTTTTGCTCTTGATCGTGCGCCGGGCTTTACGGAATTGACCGGCTTCTCGAAACCCAACCCCGCGCAGGCCGTAGTGGGGGCGGTGGAACCGGATGCCCGGCTTCTGATCCTCGAAGCCGAAACCGGATCGGGCAAGACCGAGGCCGCGTTGTGGCGCTTCACCCAACTGCTTGTAGCGGGAGCGGTTTCCGGCCTCTATTTCGCCGTCCCGACACGCGCAGCGGCTCGGCAGCTTCACCGCCGCGTCAACACCGCTCTGCAACGGGCATTCGGCTCGGATATGCCGGAGGCGGTGCTGGCCGTTCCCGGCATGTTGCGCGCAGGCGATTTCGAGGGCCGGCGTCTGCCCCATTGGCGCGTGTTGTGGGAAGACCGTGCGGGGCCGGTTCCCACCCGCTGGGCCGCCGAACATGCAACGCGGTTCCTTGCCGCGCCCGTCGCCGTCGGCACGGTGGATCAGGCGATGCTCGCCGGCCTTCAGGTAAAGCATGCCCATCTGCGCGGCAGCGCACTGAGCCGCAGCCTCCTGGTGATCGACGAGGTTCACGCTTCCGACACTTACATGACCGAGATTCTGAAACAGCTTCTGAAGGGACACTTGGCAACCGGGGGATACGCGATGCTGATGTCCGCCACGCTGGGCGCGCGGGCACGGGTCCATTGGACCGGCGAGACGTTGCCGAATTTCGATGCCGCTGCCGCCGCGCCTTACCCAGCCGTCTGGGTGAAAGGAGAGAACGCGCCGCGTACTGCGGCGCATGCGGGACGGCCCAAGACCGTGTACCCCGAAACCGTGCCGACGATGGATTCGGCGGAAGCGGTCCGGCGAGCCATTGCGGCGGCGGAAAGAGGCGCGCGGGTTTTGCTGATCCGCAACACGGTCAGCATGGCGGTGGCCACTTGGCGTACGGTGCGGGAAGAGGGGCACGAACGCTTGCTGATGCAGACCGAGGGATATCCGGCATTGCATCACAGTCGTTTCGCGGTCGAGGACCGCGCGTTGCTCGACCGTGCAGCGGAGACTGCGCTTGCTCCCGACCCGCAACGCAAGCCGGGCGGCTGCATCGTGATCGGAACGCAGACGCTGGAGCAGTCCCTTGATATCGATGCCGACCTGCTGATTACCGACCTTTGTCCGATGGACGTGCTATTGCAACGAATCGGACGGCTGCACCGGCACGATTTGCCGCGGCCAGCGGGCTTCGAGACCGCCCGTGTCTCGGTCTTGTTGCCGGAAGGCGGTTTGGACCGGCTTGCCGCGCCGAATTTTGAAAACGGGCTTGGCGCATGGAAAGAGAAAGACGGGTTCAACGGCATCTACCGCGATCTCGCAGGATTGGAGCTAACCCGGAGGGCGATCGCAGCGCATCGCGTCTGGCGGATACCGGAGATGAACCGCATGCTTGTCGAAGGCGCCACCCACCGCGACCGCATCGGCAAACTGCTCGCGGAGAAGGGAGAAGAATGGAAACGCTATGACAGGGAAGTCGGCGGCTCCGAAGCAGCAGCGGGAATGCTCGCTCAACTCAACGTGCTTGACCGCGGGAAACCGTTCGATCATAACTTGAGCTTCCCCAGTTCCGACGAGCGGATTATGACCCGACTCGGGGAGGAAGGCGTGGTTCTGACGCTCGAACCGCCCCCCACAGGCCCTTTCGGCCAACAGGTGACTCGGATCGCCCTGCCTGCGCACTGGTCGCATGGGATCACGGAAGACAAAGCAACCGTGGAACAGAACGGAGCCAGCATGGTTTTATCCGTCCCGGGAGGGCAATTTCGTTACTCGCGCGAGGGGCTGGAAAAAATTTCTTGATTGGTCCACTTGACAAAAATTTATAATGGTGTTACTGGGAGGATATGCTGTTCGGAATACACTGGAATCTCGAGTTCGCGAGGCGTCTTGGCGGCTGGACCGACGCCTGCCGGTGGACGTTCACCGCTATGTTGGGCATACGCTTCACGCACTCTTCCCGAAACAGGTTTCGGGATAGCCCTGGTGTGACTGGGACGCCGCCATTCGATCAGGTCGATTCCCCATCGTTCATGGGGCCGTTCGATGGAGCGGGCCGGTAGATGAATCTCTTAACCGATCCGCTCCTGACGCTCTCCGGCGGCGGCAGGGTTTCGCTTCCCGCCTTGTTCGCGGCAATGGCTCGGGGGGATGTACGGGGATTCCCAGCGTTGCGCCCGCATCAACGCCCGGCGTGGCACATGTTCCTTGTGCAACTTGGCGCGTTGGCGCTCTGGGCATCAAAGCACGATGACCTGCCGGTGGATGCGGCGGAATGGGCCGCGATGCTGCGGGGACTGACCCCGGATCACGCCGACGATGCTCCCTGGAAGCTGGCGGTCTCTGACCGGCGCAAGCCCGCCTTTCTGCAGGCTCCGGCCCCGGAAGATCTGAAATGGTCAGCCGTGACAACGCCGGATGCGCTCGACATGCTCATTACCTCCCGTAACCACGATCTGAAGAAAACCATAGCCAAGCAGTCTGCGCCGGAGGACTGGCTGTTTGCTTTGGTGTCGCTGCAAACGACGGAAGGTTATGGCGGCGCCGGGAACCACGGCATCGCGCGCATGAACGGCGGCTCGTCCAGCCGCCCGATGCTGGGGCTTGCGCCCGCTCGGGACGGGGATACTTCGGTCGATCCTTCCGTGTGGTGGGCACGCGACGTGCAGCGGCTTGCTGTCGAACGCAGGAAGGAACCGAGCAACGGCATCGGTATTGTGGGCGGCCCCGCGCTGCTGTGGCTCCTTGATTGGCCGGAAAAAGGGCAACTCGACCTGCGCGGCTTGGATCCATGGTTCATCGAGATTTGCCGGCGGGTGCGGCTGACGGAAGCGCGGGGCGCAATAACGGCGTTCCGCTCTATATCGAAAGCCGCGCGAATCGGCGCCAAGGCTTTCAAGGGCAATGTCGGCGACCCTTGGGCGCCTGTCCATAAGACGGAAGGCAAAAGCTTTACCCTGAGCAGTGGGGATTTCGACTACGCACAACTCGACGAGTTGCTCTTCTCCGGCGACTGGAAGAGGCCGTTCCTCGCTCAGCCGGGAAGCGGTGAAACCGGCGATATGTTGTTGGTGGCAGAAGCTTTCTCGCGCGGCAACAGTAAGACCGAGGGTTTCAAGTCCCGTATCGTGCCTGTGCCGGGAAAGGTTGTCCCCCTGTTTTCTTTGAAAACCGCCGCAACGCTTTCCAAGGCGCAGGTGGACGAAATCAAAGGATTCGACGCGGCGTTGCGTTACGCCTTGGCGCTTGTTGCCGCCCGCGGGGACCGGGACGCGATGAAAAAAGACCATTTCAAGCTTGCGGGCCCGGCAAGCAGGCGGTTTACACATGCAGCGGACCGGCTGTTTTTCCCCAGCCTGTGGCGTCGAGTCGAAGCCGATTCGGAGAGCGACGACGCCAAGTTTGCGGCCAAGATCGACTTCCTTAGGGATTTGAAGCAGGCTGCGGAATCGGCGTTGGAAACCGCTCTGCCCGCTGTTCCCTGCCCGGCTATCCTCCGCCCGCGAGCCGAGACGCGGGCGTGGCGGGCGTTCCACGGCAGGGTGTGGAAAAACCATTCTGAGTTGTATGGGAAGGAGAATATCGATGCGGCTGCATGACCCCACCGGCGCCGCAGCCTGCGCTGCGGCCGAGACGATTCGGCATCTTGAACCCGGCCCGCTCGCCGCCTTGCGGATGATGCGTAAAGAGACCGGCGCGCCCGCTTTCTGGCGGCTGGCGGCGCGGCATCCGGACACGATCGGACGGAAAGATCTAGAGGCGCAATGGATGGAGACCATCCGCATCCTCGCCATTCTGACGCAGAAGGGCGACCCCGCCGAGCGACAGCGTCTGCACAATCCCGGACGCCGTCTCGGCGAAGTGCTGTGCGATGGGGGCGACCCGAGTTGGACCGGACCCCGTCCGGCATTCAGCGAGCGCCGGTTGGCGCAACTCATGGCCGCGAGGGGGCCGCAGCGCGCGGTGCTGCTGGCGCGCGCGGCCCGCGCGCTCGCCCGCTCGATGAAGCACGACCAGCTCGACAGCGGCGTAAAGGTTTCCGATATTGCCCATACGCTGCTGCATCCCGACGACGGGAGGCGGCTGGCCGAACCGTATTACCGCCGTCTCGACCGAGCCGAACGAGCCGCCGAGAAATCCAAGAAAGGAACCGACCTATGACCCAACCCCGTTTTTTGCAAATCCATACGCTTAGCCCCTATACCGCCGCGCTTCTGAACCGGGACGACAGCGGGTTGGCGAAGCGCCTGCCTTACGGCGGCGTCTTGCGCACGCGCATCTCCTCCCAGTGCCTCAAACGGCATTGGCGAATGGCCAAAGATCCGCACGCTCTGCATGCGATCGACGGCGCCACAGCCGCCTACCGTTCCCGCGAACTGGTAACACGGAAGATCATCGGACCCTTGCGCGAACGCTTCTCTCAAGAGGTTGTCGATGCGTTGGAATCGGAGTTTCAAATAGCTGTCTATGGTGACAAGGGTACGACGAGGCCAAGCCGCCAGACCCTGCTGTTCGGCCTGCCCGAACTCAAATGGCTCTTCAGCGAGGCCGAACGCTTGTGCCAAGAGACGAACGGCGACGCACAAGCGGCCAAGGAAGCAGCGCAGGAATGGAAGAAAGAGTTCAAGGCGAACATCAAGGCCATGCGCGAGAACGTAGCCCTGCCCGCCGGCCTTACTGCGGCGTTGTTCGGGCGCATGGTCACGTCGGACACCGACGCCAACATTGAGGCGCCGGTGCATGTCGCCCACGCCTTCACCGTCCATGAGGAGGAGCCGGATAGCGATTACTTCACCGCCGTCGACGATCTTTCGGGCGACGAGCCGGGAGCGGACACAATTCAGGAAACCGAGTTGACTTCCGGTCTGTTCTACGGCTATGTCGTCGTCGACCTGCCGGGGCTTGTGTCGAATCTCGGCCGCAATACGGAGTTGGCGGGCCTGGTGCTGCACAACCTGATCTATCTCATCGCGGAGGTCTCTCCCGGCGCCAAGCTCGGCTCCACCGCCCCTTACGGGCGGGCGTCCTTCATGCTGCTGGAGGCCGGGGACAGGCAGCCGCGCAGTCTGGCCGAAGCCTACCGCAAACCCTGCTGCCCACGTACCGACCAAGCGGTCGCGGCATTGTCCGCGCATCTTGCGGCCCTCGACGAAGCCTATGCCACAGGGGAAGAGCGGCGGGTCATGTCTCTGGCCGGCGACGACATACCGCGAGCCGCAAGCGGATCGCTGGCCGCTCTCGCGGACTGGGCGAAAAGCCTGGCAGAAAAGGCGGCGCTGTCGTGACGTACCGCTGGCTTGTCTTGCGGTTCGACGCGCCATTGATGGCTTTCGGCAGCGTTGCGATCGATCAGGTCGGCCCGGTGCGGGATTTCCCCGCGGCTTCGATGCTGACCGGATTGATCGGCAACGCGCTCGGTTGGCATTGGTCGGACGGCGCCGCGCATCAAGCGGTCCAGGATCGGCTGATCTTCGCCGCGCGCCGCGAACGGGAGAGTGCGCTGCTGACGGACATACAGAACGCGCAGCTTGCCAAGACCGATAAGGGTTGGACGACCCGCGGCGTACCGGAAGGCCGGGGCGGCGCAAGTTATGGCGCTCCCCATCGGCGGCAGCGCGACTATCACGCCGACCTGTCGGTGCGCGTCGTGCTGCGTCTCGACCCGGCGGAAGAAGCCCCAACGCTCGACGCTCTGGCCGGCGCCTTCGACCGGCCCGCGCGGCCGCTGTTCCTGGGACGCAAGCCGTGCCTGCCCGCCGCGCCGCTGCTGGCGAAGGGGCCGGCCCGCTGGGTAACGGGCGGAACCGCCTACGAGGCGCTCCGCGCGACGCCGGGGCAGGGAGGGAAATGCCGCGCGCTGTGGCCCGCGGGCCAGGGCCCGCAGACAGGCGAAGGAGTAGACCGGATTGCCGACCTTGCCGATCTACGGAACTGGCGCACCGGACTGCACGGCGGTTCCCGCCGGGTGGTGGAGGGCCGGATCGCCCCGGCAACCGCCGAATGTTGAATCTGATCCGCATACCCGTGGCAACCGCCGCGCTCGCCCGTTGGGCGGCGGAACGAGGCTGGGCCCGACACAAGGGCCGCGACGCCGCCTTTGACGAGGGCCGAGCCTTGCATCATTTGTTGGATGAAGCATTGGGGCCGGGCTCGCTTCGCCCGTTCCGGCTGCTCGTTCCGCCCCGACGGAACCAAGGCAACCTCTATGCATACTCCCCACAGGACGCGGAGGCGTTGCGCGCGGCTGCGGCCGCCCACGCCTTGCCCGATCATCTGCGCGTTCTTTCCCCGGACCGACTGGAAAGCAAGCCCATGCCCGAGGATTGGCGCGCGGGGCAGCGGTTGGGTTTCGACCTGCTCATGCGGCCTGTCCGACGGTTGCGGTACGGTCTGCAAAACCCTTCGGGGGAAATCGGCGCAGGGGCGGAGATCGATGCGTTCCTGCTGGAAGCCCTACGACGACACCCGGCGGCGCCCGACGGGATGACGGGAGAGAATCGGACGCGCGAAGCCGTCTATTTCGACTGGTTGGCCGAACAACTGGCCCCCGCCGCCGCGCTCGACCGTCCGGCGAGCCGTCTCGCCCGCTTCCGCCGCGTTCGCGTCGCCCGCGGGGGGCGCGGCCCCGAAGGCCCGGAGGCCACGGTCCACGGGACCTTGACCGTAAACGACCCGGACGCCTTCGCCGCTCTGCTGGCCCGCGGAGTCGGACGGCACCGGGCCTACGGCTACGGCATGTTGCTGCTGCGTCCTCCGAACCGTCCGGCATTGGAGCATTGAGTGCTCAAGGGCCGGCTCGGCATCGACAGCGCGAAGGTCCCTCACAAGGACCGGGCAGGATTGCTCTATCTCGCCCGCGGAGCGTTGACCGCGCGGGACGGAACGCTGGCCTTCATGCAGAAAGAAGCGACGGCAGCCGACGCGCTCGCCCCCGGCGATTACGCGGTTCCGCTGCAGGGCGTATCTATGATTTTGCTCGGCCCCGGCTCCACCGTCAGCCACGACGCACTGCGGCTTCTCGCCTATGCGCGCACGGCGCTCGCGGCGGTCGGCGAAGACGGCGTAAGGCTTTATACCGCGCCGCCGTTGATCCCGGATCGATCCGGCTTGGCGCGGGCGCAAGCTCGGTTCTGGGCCGATGGAGATATGCGTACCGCGGTCGCGCGGCGCATGTTCGCGTGGCGTATGGGCAAAGCTCCGCCGCACCGCTCCCTCGATGCGCTGCGAGGAATGGAAGGCGCGAGAATGAGGGAAAGCTATCGGCTGCTCGCCCAGCGGATCGGAGTGAACTGGCGCGGACGCCGTTACGACCGCGCTCGGCCGCAGGAGGCGGACCTGCCCAATCAAGCGCTCAACCATGCAGCCGGCGCAGTGGAAGGCGCCGCTGCTATCGCCGTCGCCGCGACCGCAACGATTCCGCAATTGGGTTTCATACACGAAGATCCGGGGCAATCGTTCGTTCTGGACATCGCCGACCTGTACCGCGACGCAGTGACCGTCCCCTGCGCTTTTCGCGCAGCCAAACGCGTCGCCGAACGACCGGAAGAGAATATCGAGCGCGTTGTCCGCCGCTCGGTCGGACAGACGCTGGTCCGCGAACAGGTCATTCCCACGATGATCAACCGCATCAAGTCCTTGTTCGCGGACCGGGCCGAGGAAGGATGAATGTCCGATGCCTATGGCCGCGGTCGTCACCCGCAATGTCGAGGCCCGCTACCGCGGCTTCCTCGCCTCCGTGATGTTGGAAGTCGCGCCCGGCGTTTATGTGGCGCCGGACTTGTCGCCAAGTGTCCGCACACGAGTGTGGAACGTGCTGTCGGATTGGTGGGCCGCACTCGGCACAGGATCGATCGTCATGATCTGGCGCGACACAGAGGCGGTTGGCAACCTCCGCATCGAAACCCTTGGCGAACCTCCGAAAGAAATCGCGGATGCCGACGGCATTTTGCTCGTAAGACGAAAATTAAAGCGGGCCAACTCGCTTCTCGTTCTTTGACATCATAGAAAAATCAAGGGGTTCCCCCGCACGCGCGGGGATAGACCCGAGGTAGGGGTCTTCGGCAGGATCGGGGCTTCGGTTCCCCCGCACGCGCGGGGATAGACCCATGGAGCAGGCTATTTCGTCGGTCGGCCCGGGGTTCCCCCGCACGCGCGGGGATAGACCCCGGCTGGGCGGTCACTGCCGAGGATGAGAACGGGTTCCCCCGCACGCGCGGGGATAGACCCGGAACGCGGAAGACAGAACACTGGGAGGATGGGGTTCCCCCGCACGCGCGGGGATAGACCTACGATGGCAGCGCGATTTCGGTCGCGGGGATAGGTTCCCCCGCACGCGCGGGGATAGACCTTTAAACGGGTTTCTGCGCATTTCTCGGGGCGAGGTTCCCCCGCACGCGCGGGGATAGACCTTAAACGAATTTAAACGGGTTTGCGGGCATTTCGGTTCCCCCGCACGCGCGGGGATAGACCCATCGGGACGAATTCCATCCGGCTCACCAAGCTGGGTTCCCCCGCACGCGCGGGGATAGACCCATGAGATAGAACCGCCGGCGCCATAGGAGGGAGGTTCCCCCGCACGCGCGGGGATAGACCGTCGGGAGCGGCTGGTACGGCAAAAACGATTTGGGTTCCCCCGCACGCGCGGGGATAGACCCGCAAATGCTCCGATACACGCGAGGATCACCAGGGTTCCCCCGCACGCGCGGGGATAGACCCCGTGCCGTCCTCGTCTTCGAGCGCGGCGCGGAGGTTCCCCCGCACGCGCGGGGATAGACCCCGGGTAATTCTGGGATTGGGACATCCAACCAGGGTTCCCCCGCACGCGCGGGGATAGACCTCGGTGCGATGGCCTGGGGCATCATGCAGACCGGGTTCCCCCGCACGCGCGGGGATAGACCCGAGACCGGCCGTGATCGTCGCCGGCAGACCCAGGTTCCCCCGCACGCGCGGGGATAGACCCAGTCCAGCAAAAACCAGGCCGTATCGCTAGTATTTCGACCGTATAGAAAGGTTTGAAATATAGGAGGAGGGCATGGTATGCTTGTACATGCCCAGAACTGCTCAACGTCTCCGTGTATCCGTCGCCGATCAAGAGGCTTTGGACGCCGTGCTCGCCTGCGGGGTGCAGCAAGTGCGCGTCGTTTTGCGTGCGCTCGCCCTGCGCCATCTCGCTACAGGCGTCAGCGCCGCCGAAGCCGCCGAGAGGGTGCGTCTGACGCCCAAGACGGTGCGCGCCATCGCGCGCCGCTACCGCCAGGGAGGTCTCGACCGTGCGCTCTACGAAAAAGCCCGGCCTGGCAGGGAACCGTTGCTCGACGCGTCTTCGCGGCAGCGCATCGTGGCGATGGCGTGCGGCAAGCCGCCGAGAGGGGCGGCGCGTTGGAGTGTGCGTCTCATCGCTGCCGAAGCCGTCAAACGAAAGCTTGTACCGCGCGTGGGACGGGAAACCGTCCGTGTTCTGTTGCAGCGCCACGAGCTCAAGCCGTGGCGGGAAAAAAATGTGGTGTCTGCCTGAACTCAACGACGCCTATATCGAAAAAATGGAAGATGTTTTGGCGCTCTACGAAACGCCCTATGACCCGCACCAACCGGTGGTTTGCCTGGACGAAAAGGCGGTTTCGCTGCACGCTGAAGTACGCCCTCGCCACCCGGCCGGGCCGGGCCGGGTGGCCAAGCGCGACAGCGAATACAAACGTTGTGGAACCGCCAATGTGTTTTGTGCCGTCGAACCCAAGGCGGGCCGCCATTTCACCTATCCCACGCCAACGCGCCGCGGGGAGGAATTCGCCCAAGTTATCGACAAGCTGGCCAGCAGCTATCCTCGCGCGCGCACGATTCACCTGGTTGTCGACAATCTCAATATCCACCGCCGCAAGCCGCTGGTCGAACGCTTCGGCGAAGAGCACGCGGCCCGCTTGTGGGAGCGATTCAGCCTGCACTACACGCCCAAACACGGCAGTTGGCTCAACCAAGCCGAAATTGAGGTCAGTTTATTCTCGCGGCAATGCCTGGGTACGCGCCGTATCGCCAATCTCCGTACCTTACGTGCCGAGGCCAAGGCCTGGAATCGCCGCGTCAATCGTGACCGCGTCAAGATCAACTGGCAATTCACTCGTCAGGCCGCCCGCTCCACCTTCCATTATCAAACAAACCTTTTTACACGGTCAGAGAACTAGTTGGTTCCCCCGCACGCGCGGGGATAGACCCGCAACGGACTCCCAACGGGTGCCAAAGCACGGGTTCCCCCGCACGCGCGGGGATAGACCTATTCCATCCATCCCACGGCTGAGTGTCCGCGGGGTTCCCCCGCACGCGCGGGGATAGACCGTCAGCGGGCGGCGGCCGTCTCTTCGCGCAGAGGGTTCCCCCGCACGCGCGGGGATAGACCGATCCCATGTTCTGCCGTCCAGCGTCCGGCTTGGGTTCCCCCGCACGCGCGGGGATAGACCCCGAAGGATGTCCGGGCGCTCCAGCAACACCTCGGTTCCCCCGCACGCGCGGGGATAGACCCCGGACCCACACGAGGTAGCGCGTGCCCAGGCCGGTTCCCCCGCACGCGCGGGGATAGACCGAACTCCCGTCGAACCGCCGCGCCATCACCTGGGGTTCCCCCGCACGCGCGGGGATAGACCCGGGCCGTTGGCCCTCACGCGCTAGACGGGCCAGGTTCCCCCGCACGCGCGGGGATAGACCCTGCTCGAGCGCCGGGCGCGCTGGTGGCCACAGGGTTCCCCCGCACGCGCGGGGATAGACCCGTGCGCGCGGCGCGGGAGCGGGACCGCGCGAGGGTTCCCCCGCACGCGCGGGGATAGACCCCTAGGCAAAAAACGCCGGGTTGTCAGCAAGAAGGTTCCCCCGCACGCGCGGGGATAGACCGCCCTGCCGGTCCCGCTTGAAGGCTTCGAGCTGGGTTCCCCCGCACGCGCGGGGATAGACCCCCGGCGCGGGTTTCGCGCTGGCCGCGGGGACGGGTTCCCCCGCACGCGCGGGGATAGACCCGGGCCGTTGGCCCTCACGCGCTAGACGGGCCAGGTTCCCCCGCACGCGCGGGGATAGACCGCGCAGAGCGGATACTTGACCATTTCGGCCACGGGTTCCCCCGCACGCGCGGGGATAGACCCTGTGCGGCGCGCACCGAGGCGGCGCTGATCGAGGTTCCCCCGCACGTGCGGGGATAGACCCAAGGCTGGCCGCCGAGGAACCTCAACGCATTACGGCGCTTTGAAAGGCGTTTGGAGGCCGTTTCAGGGCGCGCGGACTTGGACGGCGGCGCTCTTGGGGCCTTCTACCCCCGCGGGGCCGACGGCGGAGACGAGATAGGCGTAGTCGCGGCCGGGCGCGGCGTCGGTGTCGAGGAAGCTCGCGGCGCCCGTCCGCGCGTAGCCGACCTGCACGGGATGCTGCGCTATGCGGCCGGCCGCGCTCGTCTCCGGCGGTGCCCAGGTGAGGGCCAGCGGGCGGTTCCGATAAATCTTGTAACCCACGATATCGCCTCCGGCGGCATGCCAATCGAGACGGACTCCGCCGGTCTCGCGCTCTGCTTTCAGGCCGCCGACCGCCGCAGGAAGAGCGTAGGCCGGCAGCGTCGGGATCTCGACAAACGAGGCGCGGTCGGCGCTGAAATGCACTGTGACCCGGGCCGGCGTGAAGAAAGGCTTGAATTCGGGGACGGCGGAGTTCGAGATCGCCAAGCCGATGCGCCCGCCCTTGCGGAACAGGCGCGTTCCCGCCAAGCCTTCGTACTCGATCTCGTGGATCTCTCCCGGC
Source organism: Bryobacterales bacterium (assembly GCA_965214655.1). Lineage (GTDB taxonomy): Bacteria > Acidobacteriota > Terriglobia > Bryobacterales > UBA6623 > CATQHP01. Next base: position 1,296,122 of record OZ243965.1, read on the forward strand.
GCGCCGCCGCGGACGGCGTAAACGCCCTGAGCGGCGACCGTTTCCGTCCCATCCGCAGCAATGTCGAGCAACTGCGTGTTGAGCTGGAACTCGGGCGAGTCCGCCGAGGCGTAGGCGCGGATGCGGTAATGGCCGGCGAACTCCACGTCTTCCGTCAGCGGCGCGGATTGCAGCACGATGCGGTCCGCCTGCCAAGCGGGGGCGCCGCGGACCATCGCGGCGATGTAGCGGCCGCCGCGAATCGGCAGAGCGTCCGGCGCGCCGGCGATCTCGGGCACCCGCAAGGGCTTGTCGTCGACGTCGGAGAGACGGATTTCCTTGCTCGCAACGTCGTTCCTGTAGACCAGCTCGCCGGAAGCGCCGGGCGTTTCGACCAATTGCCGCCCGCCGCCGAAATAAAGGCGCCGCGGCGCGGCGGGAGGCGGCCAGGAATCGAACTGGCGGTGCATCCATTCTCCCGGATTGACGGGGTTCTCCGTGTGCGGAATCGAATAGGTCACTGCCGGCTCGTCGAGGATGCCGTTTTCGATGCCGCGCAGCCAGTAATCGAACCACATGCGCTTGCGTGCTTCGTCGTAGAAAATTTCCGCAGCAATCACCGGGCTCTGGTGTCCCCCGGTCGTCAGCATCAGCGCTTTCGTAGAAGGAACCTGCCGGTACAAGTCGATCATTTCCCGGGCCGGAACCGCGCGGTCCAGCCAAGCCGAGCGCACCAGAACCGGCGTTTTCAGGAGCGAAAGATCGAGTTCGGCAATGCCGTCCGCCCAGGTCCGCTTGCGCCAGTTGGACGTTGCGTTGTTGTAATCGTCGATCAACGCCGACAACTGCCGTTTTGTCTCCGCCGCGCGGTCGCCAATGAGTCCGCCCGCCGTCAAAGACATGTGGTTGACAAAAACCCAGTGTTCCTGAACGCCGTTGACCGTGAAAGGCCGCTTGCGCTGCTCCAGCGCGGAATTCATGGGTACGGCGGTGCGTACGCCCGACTCTTCCAAGGCGATCAGCCAGCTTTGGAACCCGCCGTACGAAGCTCCCGAGATGCCGACGCGCTGCGGGTCGACGCCCGCGTTCTCCGTCATCCAGGCGATGAGACTCTGGATGTCCGGCGTCAGCCGCCACTCGTCGGAGTAGCCTTCTCCCTCGGAGTCTCCGTGGCCGTAGGAACTGAAGGTCAGCGCAACGTAGCCCTGCGCCGCGTAAACTTGCGCCTGTGCGGCATGCAGCTCCTTGTCGCCTCCGCCGCCGTGGGCGAGAACGACAGCCGGCCAACCCCCTTGCGGAGCCGCCGCGCCTTGGGCGGCGAAGAGGGCGGCGTCCAGCTTGAGGCCGTCGAAGCTTGCGATAAAACGGTCCGTACGAACGACCTTTAGGGGCAGCAGCGCGTCGCCGGCGGAACCTTGCGGCTGCTCAGCGGTCGGGGCGCAGGCCGCCAAGCCGAACAGGAGAAAGACGGCTGTCCGCCGCAGCAGAGGAATTGCGCACTTCAGGGTTTCGGCGGCGGTTTTTCCCAAGGAAACGCCCGCGCTGCGCAGCAGCAGCGGGTTCGCATCGTAGAGGATTCTCAACTGCGGCATTCCGCGGACTACGCTCCTCCGGATCTATCGGTTCGATCGGATGCGGCCAACTCCGCTTCGAGACGCCGTATTTCGGCTGCCTGCCGCTCGACGGTCCATTCCAGGATTCCGAGCTTCTGCCCAACCAGGATGTTATGGTCCTTCAGCATCGAAACTTGCATCGTCACGCTGAAAAAAGTAAACAGAAACACCAACCCGGCGAGTAGAAGCAGCAGAACTGCGGAATCGTGGATTTCCAGCAAGTTTGCTATCCAGTTCATCATGAATTCGGAAAGGCAAACCCCTAACAACAAACATATCGATCCGAGCCAAACCATCGAATATTCGTTACGAATGTGCTCTCTACGTATCGCAATAATAACCTTCAGCAACAAAATGATGTAAAAAATAGTGATTGCAATTCGACTCGATTCCATGTCAGATTCTGCTTCTCTGCTTTATGTGGAAACGGCGCTCGTACTTGATGACGTTCACGAAAACGCCAAAAAGAACTCGAATCATATATCCGATGGACGTCCAGCTGCCGATAGTCGAACGGCCGGCTTGCCGCGGCAGCATCTTGACCGCTACCTCGCAAAACCGCAGGGCCTTGCGTTTCAATACTACGAGCACTTCGATTTCCGGATACTCGAGTGGAAAACTGCTGCTGAAAACTTCCAGCATCCGCCGGTTCACGACAATAAATCCGGATGTCGGGTCGCTCAAACGCCGGCCCAGAACCGGCGTCAGTATCCAGGCGAAAATCAACCCGCCAATCCACCGCAGACGTTGCACCGGATATCCATTCTTTTCCAGAAACCTCGAGCCGGTGACCATATCGTAGTCGCCTGCGGACATTCTCTCAAGCAACTTGGGTATTTCAACGGGAAGGTGCTGGCCGTCGGCATCGACCCGCACCACCCGCTCGAAGCCGTTCTGGAATGCAAATCGGTAGCCGGTCTGAACCGCGCCCCCAAGCCCCAGATGATGCGGCAAGCGCAAGAGTTCAGCGCCGCAATCGAGCGCCTCTTGCGCCGTCCCGTCAGTCGAACCGTCATCGATGACGGCAACCGGGGTATGCGGATACATCTCGCGGATGGATCGTAACGTTCCGCCAAGAGCATCCTGCTCGTTGTAAGCGGGAACGATAACCAACAGCGATCTATCGGCGTCGAGCATGGTTTCCGTCGAACAGGCTACTGCAGGGCGATTTCCCACGCCGAAACGGAGTGCCGTCTCAGCAAACGGAGAAAGCGCCAAGTTCCTAGTGTAGTCCATAAGCGCATCGACCGGCGGGTGCGCAGCAACCGAGGAAGAGCCGCGGCAGCCTGCCGGTGGGCGGAGAAGACGGTCCGCGCCAAGCTTGCAAATCCTTGCTCCCGGCGGATATCCGCGGTCAAACCGCGCCCGAGCAGCGCGGCCGCAACCTGCAGGATATAGCGCCAGATCGAGAACAGAGGAACCGCCGGCCAAAGGAGCGGGGGGAAGGTCTTGGCGACGGTGTAAAGCCTGTTGCGCTCCACGTAGAACGCTTTCCTCGCGGAAGCCCGCCCGGTCGACCGCGAGTAGTCGTGCTCGACTACCGCCGAAGGAACGTAGCGGCAACGCCAGCCCGCCAGTCTTGCCCGCAAGCCGAGGTCGCTGTCTTCGCAATACAGAAAGTACGAACGATCGAAACCGCCCGCCTGCTCGATCATCTCCCGGCGGTACAGCGCGGCGCACCCGCTGGGAAGCAGCGCGTCGGCCGGCTGGGCATACGCCGCGGCCGGCTCCCCGCGGCCGCGCTGCTTGGTCGTGCCGTCGGGGTAGATATCCAGGCCGGCCGAATCGAGCAGCGAAGGGGCGTCGGCCAGGCGAATTTGCGACGCGCACATGCCCACCGTCGCCGGATCGGCATCCGCCGCCGCCACCAGCTCGCGCAGCCAGTCCGGCCGCGCATAGGCGTCGTCGTTAAGCGTGCAGACGTATTCCGACCGCGCTGCGGCCAAGCCCTGATTGACCGCTTCCCCGAAACCGACGTTGCACGGATTCTCGATGACGACGACAGCGGGCGGAGAGTGCAGGGGCCGGGCGGCGCCGCTCCCGCTGTTGTCGACGATGACCGTAAGAAAATCGCGGAAGGTCTGCGCCCGCAGGCGCGCAACCGCGCGGTCCAGATGCGGGCCGCCTTTCAGCGTGGGAACAATAACTACCGCCCGCGCGGACAATGCCAGTGACGATTTCAGCATCTGCCGTTCCGCTATGCGCGCTTGGCGTGTCCGTTCGCGCCTGCCAGCCGCCGCATCCTGCGCCGGCTCTCGAGGCGCTCCAGCGCAGTCCTGAAGTATCCGCTCAGCAACTCTACGCGTGCGGTCTCCGCGGTCGCTTCCAGCAGCTTTTGCTTGATCTTCAAAGCTATGGCAGCCGCCCCGCCGCCTGAAAGCTCAGCAGCGGATGGTTGGGCTCGAGCGTCGCGGACATCTTGCTTTGCGTCAACTCCGCGTATTGCTCTGCCAACTCGATCAGAGTCTCGACCCGGGCGAGACTCGCCTGCGCCGGCGAATCGTCCTCGAAGTATGCCACGATTCCTTGCAGCACTTCTTCGGAACGGTCGAGGGAGAGGATGCGGAAACGCCGCGTCCCGCGGGCCTCGATATCGAAGCGCCCGTCGTCGTAGCGCTTGGTCGTCCGGGCCACGCGCGCGGCGCATCCCGCGGACGCCAAGCCACCGCCGCTGCTTTGAACCACGCCGAACTCCGTTGCGTTCTCGATTGTATTGCCGATCATCGTCCGGTAGCGCGGCTCGAAGATGTGCAGCGGCAGGCACTCGTGGGGCAGCAACACGATTTCGAGCGGGAACAGCGGCAGAAGCGCTTTTTCGTGCATGTTACATTATGCTTTCCCGCTCTTGCCGGACAGGCGGTTTGCGCAAGTTTCTTGCAGTTCCGCGGAAAAACGATCCTGATTACGGGCGCCTCGTCGGGCATCGGCCGCGCCTGCGCCGCGCGGTTCGCCCGAGAAGGGGCGCGGCTGATCCTGACCTCGCGCCGCCGGGACGCGCTTGAGGCCCTTGCCGCGGAGGTCGGCGGCGCCGCCGTAATCCCCGCCGATTTGACGGACACGCAGGCGGTCGCTTCGCTTTGCGAGCGAGTCCGCGCAAGCTGCCCGCGCGTGGACGGCATCGTTCACAGCGCCGGAGTGGGGATTTATGCGCCGTCGTACGACTCCGAACCCGACAAGGTTCGCCTGCTGATGGAGCTCAACTTGCTGGCGCCCGTGGAAATCACGCGCCGGCTCCTGCCGCTGGTCCCCGACGGCGGCGTCGTGGTCACGATCAGTTCGGTCGCGGGCAAAATTCCGCTGCCCTGGTTGAATCTGTACTCGGCTTCGAAGTACGCGCTCAATGCGTTTTCCGACGGTTTGCGGATGGAGCTCGCCGAGCGGCGCATCCGGGTGCTCAACGTCTGCCCCTGCTACGTGGAGACGCCTTTTCAGCAGAACGTCCTGCAAGGGCGCGTTCCCGAAAACCTGGCCGGCAACAAGAAGTTCAAGGTCAGCGCCGAAGAATGCGCCGAGGCGATCGTCAACGGTCTGCGCAGCGGCAAGCGGACCATCGTAGTGCCCGCGATCGGCTGGCTGCTCGTGCTGGCGGCGCGGTTGTTCCCGGCAATCGTCCATGGACGCATGGCGCAGTACAAACCCCGACAGGCGGATTGAGTCATGATAAAAGCTCGCGGGCCGGACCCGGCCGGCCGCGGCCGCGGCAAACGATGCACATCAAGCTGAAAGGTTCGCCCGGCATTTTCATCGTCGGCTTCATGGGCTGCGGCAAATCAACGGCCGGTAAAGCGCTCGGCCGCAAGATCGGCTGGGAATTCGTCGATCTTGACGAGGCGATCGAGCGCCGCGCCGGCAAGTCGATCCCGGCCATCTTCGACGCAGAAGGCGAGGAGGGGTTTCGCGGCGTCGAACACGAAGCCGTCAAGGAACAGGCCGGTCTGGCCCGCCGCGGACGGCCGCTGGTGGTCGCTCTGGGCGGCGGCGCATTCGTTTTCGAGAGAAACCGCCGGGCGCTGGAAAACGCCGGCGTCTCCATTTGGCTCGACGCCGGCGTCGATACGCTCTGGCGGAGGGTCGCCGATCAGAAGCACCGTCCGCTGGCGCGCGACCGCAAAGCCTACGCCGACTTGCTGGAAGCCCGCCGGCCGGCCTACGCCCAAGCGGATTTCCGCGTAGACGCCGGAGGGTCTCCGGCAGAGACTCTGGCGGGCATCGCCGCGCTGAGGCTGTTTTGATCCGGCTGCATTATGGCGGAAGCGGTCATCCGAGCGGAGAACCTGGAGAAGACCTTCGGGGCGGGCGGCGCCCGTCTGACCGTTTTTCGCGGAGTCGATTTCACGGCTCGCGCCGGCGAGAGCGTTGCCCTGACGGGCGAATCCGGCGCCGGCAAATCGACGCTGCTGCACATCCTCGGCGCGCTCGACAGACCAACCGCAGGAGAAGTATTTTTCCAGGGAACCGCGCTCTCCTCGCTGAGCGCGGACGGCTTGGCGGCGTACCGCAACAAGGGCGTGGGATACGTTTGGCAGAGCTACCGCCTGCTGCCCGAGTTCAGCGCTCAGGAAAACGTCGAGATGCCGCTCAGAATTCGCGGCGCGGCGGATTGCGCACCCCCCGCGCTCCGCTGGCTCGAGCGGGTCGGCTTGGCTGAACGGGCGGCGAACCGGCCCGGGGAGCTCTCCGGCGGCGAGCAGCAGCGGGTGGCCATCGCCCGCGCGCTCGTTGCCGGCCCGCGCGTCCTGCTCGCCGACGAACCGACCGGCAACCTCGATGGGCGCACCGGCAGCGGGATCATGGAAATTCTGCTGGATCTCGCCCGCCGGGACGGATTGGCCGTCGTCATCGCCACGCACAACCCTGTCTTCGCCGCCCGCTGCGGCCGCGTGCTGCGCTTCGACGGCGGCAAGCTCATAGAGTGAACGCAACGCCGCGGCGTCCGTTGGTCTGTGCCGGTTCAGATAGATGTGAGACGCTGCGAGCCGGCGTCAGGACACCCTCTCGCTCACGCTGCTGCCGGGCAAGACCAGCAAGCGCTTCACCGCCCTCGATCGCTACTCCCGTTGGACCGCCTCCCAGGCCGCCTCCGCTTCCGCCGCCCCCTTCCCCATCCGCGCCGGCCAGGGCGACGGCGGTTCCGAGTTCCACAAAGACTTCGAGAACGCTTGCCAACAGGGCCGCATCGCCCTCATATGTCCTTCCTGTCTCCCCGCAGCCGGCAACTCAACCCGCTGATCGACGCCTTCGCTCACCGCTACAACCGCCACCGCCCCCCACGACGCCATTGACTCCCTCTCCCCCATCCAGTATCTTCGTGCCCGGAGCTTCGGTTTACCCCTGCCGTCTCCTATGTATTGAACCCGCACAATGTATTGACCCCGCAAGGATGGGAGAATAAACCATGGGAGATACAGCCTTGCCGCCAACCGAGCCGCCGAAGCACGACGCATTGCTGCGCCTCTTCGCCAAGATCGAGCAGGACCCCATCACGGTTCATGAGGCGCTTGAGGACATCCGCGCCATTTCCGGGGAGAACGTCCGCAAAGACATCGAGGGACTGGAAATCCGAACGACCGCCCGCTTCGACACGATCGACGCCCGTTTGGACTCAACCGACGCCCGCTTCGACGCACTCCAGCGCGAAATATCTTCGCTGCGTTGGATGATCGGGATCGGGTTCACGCTACTCAGCATTTTCATCGCCATCTCCACGCTCGTTCGCGGCTGAACGAGGCCGCAAGCGGCGCTCATCCCCAAGTTGCGGCCGGCGCAGTTGCTTTCAATATGGAGTTGCTTCCAACATGACGGCAAGCCTGAAAGCGGGCGCGCCCAAGCGGCGGCATGCCTATCTCGCACGAGCGTGTCCCGCGCCTCGTTGAGTGGCGCGCAGCTTCCCTGTCGCTCAGTGCGTGCGCCTCGGCGTCGAGCACGGCGAGGCTTGTTCCGGGGAGCAGGCAGCATTCCGCTCGGGGCAGCGACTTGAGTTTTTCGTAGGGCGTCATCACGTCCCGTTGGCGGGAGCGCCTGGACGTCCGCCCCGGGGCGTCGACTGTTTCGCCGGCGAACAAGCAGGGCCGAGGATCGTTGCGACAGGGAGACAAGACGGTGCGGTTGAAGGCATCCAAGCGCCCGGCATGGCGGGCGGCGATGTGTCCGTAGCCCAAGCGCTTGCGCAGCACTGCGCCGCGGGCGCGATTGAGTGAGATTCCCAGATCGCTCTCAAACGCCCCTTCAGGCCAATGCCCCTGAGCCTTCGTCTCCCTCATGCAGCACCTTCGTGCCCACAGCTTCGGTCTGCCTCCACCGTCTCCTATGTCCTGAACCCGCACAGGTCTTTTCCGCGCGCGACGGAATTCGTTACAATCCGGTCCATTCCCGAGGTGAGAGCCGTGAACTTTATTCGATCGTGCGCCGCACTGCTTTGCCTGTGCGCAGCGGCGGCCGCGCAAACAGTTTATTTTCCTGAGCCGGGAGAGCGCTGGCAACGCCGCGCTCCCGCCGCAGTGGGCATGGACGCCGAGCGCCTCGACGAGGCCGTCGCCTTCGCCAAGGCCAACGAATCCGGCGCCCCGCGCGACCTTGAAGAGCAGCACTACTACTCCTTCGCCAGAGAACCCTACGGCGAGCCTCTGGGGCCGTTCAAAACTCGGGGGGAGATGACGGGGGTCATTGTGCGCCGCGGCTATCTCGTCGCCGAGTGGGGCGAGCCCCGGCGCGTCGACATGACCTTCAGCGTGACCAAGAGCTTCCTCTCCACCACCGTCGGACTCGCTCTCCATCACGGTCTGATCGGCGGCGTTCACGACCGGGTCGGACCGTACATGCCGACCGACCACTTCGCTTCCGCGCACAACGCGAAGATCACCTGGGATCATCTGCTGCGCCAGACCAGCGACTGGCAGGGAACGCTCTGGGGCAAGCCCGACTGGTCCGACCGTCCGCCTCGCGAGGGGGACTGGAAGAAGCACCGCGACCGCGAGCGGAACGAACCCGGCGCAGCCTACGAGTACAACGACGTCCGCGTGAATCTGCTCGCGCTGGCGGCCCTGCACGTCTGGCGGCGGCCGCTGCCGCAGGTGCTGAAGGAATACGTCATGGACCCCATCGGGGCGTCGAACACGTGGCGCTGGTACGGCTACGAAAATTCCTGGGTGACGCTCGACGGTCTGCGCGTGCAGTCGGTCAGCGGCGGGGGGCACTGGGGCGGCGGCATGTGGCTCAGCGCCCGCGACCAGGCCCGCTTCGGCTATTTCACGCTCAGGCAAGGCAATTGGAACGGCAAGCAGTTGCTGCCGGCCGAGTGGTTCGCCAAGGCCGCCACGCCCACGAAGGCGCAACCCGGCTACGGCTTCATGAACTACTACCTGAACACCGGACGCAAGTCGATGCCCAGCGCCCCCGAAAGCGCCTACTCGCACCGCGGCGCCGGCACGAACATGATCTACGTCGACCGCGAGAACGACCTGGTCGTCGTGGCCCGCTGGATCCAGGGCCGGGCCATCGACGGCTTGATCCGGCGCGTGCTGGCGTCGGTCGACTGAGCGGCTAGCGGTCGATCTCTCTCTCGATATCGGCGAGCTCGTCGGCCAATTGCTGCGCCTGCCTGCGCAAGACGGACAGCCGGTCAGCGAGCGAGCGGACTTGCCGGTCCGCGCTCTGCCGGGCGGCCCCTTCGGCATCCGCCGCCGCTGCGGCGATTGCCGAGGCCGTCCGCAAGTCTCCCTCGGTCAACTCGGCGAGAGCTTGTTCGAACGTATCCTCGTAAACCAGTTGCTCGCCCATGGCCAGCACAACTTTCCGCAACTGCGGCATGCGCGCCGTCTCGGCCTGAATGTAAATCGACTCGACGTAAAGGAAATTGTCGCCCGCCGGCAGCGCGATCATCTCGCCCCTGAGCACGCGCGAACCCTGCTGGTTCCACAGGGTGAGGTCTCTGGCGATCTGCTGCTCCTGGTTGATCCGCGCTTCGATCTGGTTCGGCCCATAGGCCAATTCCTGCTTCGAGAGTTGGTAGAAGATCAATTCTCCCAGCGCATCGCCGTCGCAGCGCGCCGCCATCCAACCGTTCAAGTTGTCTTTGTTGCGCGGCGTGAAAGGCAGCATCAACAGAAATTCCGGCTCGGTCTCACCCGGCAGCGTGGCCACGATATAGGTCGGGCGCATCCGCTCGGCCGCTCCCGTGTCGCCCGCGAGGCTCTTGCCGACGTCCCAGATATCTTCCTTGTTGTAGAAAACCGACGGGTCGCGCATATGGAACGTCCGATAGAGCTCGGCCTGAATATCGAACATCGTCTCCGGATAGCGGACGTGCTCGCGAATCATCGGCGGCATCGCGGCGGCCGGCTGGAACAGTTCCGGGAAGAGATTGGCGTAGGCCAACACCACCGGATCGCTCTCGTCGAACAAATACAGCGTCGTCGTGCCGTGATAGGCGTCGACCGTCGCCTTGACCGAATTGCGGATATAGTTGATTCTCTCCCCGAACAGGTTCACGCCCACCGGCTGTGAGTACGGATGCACGTTCGACGTCGTGTACCCGTCCACGATCCAGACCAGCCGACCCTCGGCGGTCATGACCATATAGGGGTCCGCATCCCATTCGATGAACGCCGCCAGATGGGCCAGCCGCTGGCCCACATTGCGGTGGATCATCATGCGGCTCGCGTCGTTGGTGAGGCCGGTAAACAGGATGTTGTACTCGCCCATGCTGACGGCGGCAGCCAGGCGCATCAGGATCGAATCGATGGGGAAACCGCCCCGCCCGGAGTAATGCGACATGACGTTCTGGTCTTCTTCCGGGTAGTCGAACTCTTCCTGATCGGTGCCGACGAACACCGGGTCGTGGGTCAGCTCGCCGTAGTAGATTTCGGGCTGCTCGATCTCGATTTCGGGGACTTTGATGACCGGCGGCGCGTCCTGAATCAGCAGCATAGGCAACCCTTCCGGCGTCGTGCGGTTGACCTCGGAGGCGACCACGCCGTAGCCGTGCGTATATACGAAGTGGCGGTTGATCCAGTTGCGGGCTTCGCTCGGCAGCGCATCGACGTCGATCTCGCGGGGCGACAGCATGACCTGCTTCACCTTGCCGTCGATGCGGTAACGATCGATATCCATGTCGGCGAAGCGGTAGTAGAGCCGCAGCGCTTGAATCTGGCCGATGGTGTCGGTGTACGCTTTTTCGTCCCACAAACGGATGTTGTCGATCAAAGTGGCGTTCGCCTCGACGTCGAGACCGCCGGCGTCGGCGAGCGAGAAGGGTCTTTCGGTTCCCGAGTCGATGCCGTACGCCCGGCGGGTCGCCTGGATGTGCCGGTCGATGTAGTCCAACTCCAGCTTGAGCTCGTTCGGACGCACATAGAGCGCCTGCACCGCCAGCGGGATCACCGCATGAGCGACAATCGCGCCGCCGACCAGAATCGCCGCGGGCTTATAACGGGAAACGGCAATCAACGGAACCGCCAACAGCAGCGCGACGACCACTATCCAACGCAACGGCAGTCGGTAAACCTCGTCGAGATAGTCGAGCCCCACCATGAACGAGTGGTCGTTCAACAGCAGTCCGTATTGACCGAGGAAGAACCAAGCCGCTCCTGCGAGCAGCGCGATCACGGCGATAGTTTTGGCGAAGCCGGTCCGCGTGGCGCCCTCGAGCAGCAGCGGCTGCGGGCCGAGATCGAATTCTTCGATCGGCTGCCCCGTGCCGCGAAAACGCATCAAACGCTCGAAGATCTGCCAGCCGCGCCCCGTCGCCCAAAAAACCGCCGTGCCGAACAGCGCCAGCAGAAACAGATATTTCACCAGCAGTTTCAAGAACGGCAGATCGAACAGGTAAAACGTCAAGTCTCTGCCGAAAACCGGGTCCGCCCAATTCGCGGCCGTCGCGGCGATGCCGCGGGAGCCCACATACGCCATTACCGTCCAAGATTCGATCGACGAACCGATGAAAATCACCGCAAGCAGGAACAGGCCCACCGGCGCCAGCTTGCGGTAGAGCCGATGGGAAGAAAGATCGGCGCCCGCAAACGCCGCGCCGCGCCCATGCGCCCAGAGCAGCGCGGCCCAGGCCAACAGCGAGGCCGCCGACGCCGGAAAAATCTTATAGAGCAGGATGCTGAACCAGGTCGGAACCTGCTCGACCTCCGACCACCACTGGTACTCGATCACGAAATTGGCGATCCCCGTGGCGCTGGTAATTACCGCCAACAGCGCGGCGAAGATCAGAATCAGGCGGAATTGGGAAGGAGGCATCGTTCTTATAGGTTAGCCGCTTGTCGGCGACCGCGGTAAAATAAACGCATGCCGATCTTCGAATACCGCTGCGCCGACTGCGATACCCGATTCGAGGCGCTCGTCATGGGCTCCGCAGCCGAGCCCGAGAGCTGCGATTGCGGCAGCGGCGCCATCGAGAAAGTTTATTCCTCCTTCTCTGCTCACGCCGGCAACAGCGCGCCCGAAGCCTGCGCGACGCCCGCCGAATGCCGCAGCGACATGGGCGGCTGCATGGGCGGCATGTGCAGCATGAACTGAACTCCGGCCGACCTGCCGAGGCGGCTCTGCGTGTACACTAGAGGGGTTCGCAATCTCAACCCACCGGAAGACTCCCCTATGGAACCCCTCAAGCATATGGAACCCCTCAAGCGATCGAAAAAAACCACTCGCAGAAAGTTCATGTCCGGCTCGACCAAAACCGCTGCGGCGGCCGCCGGCTTCCAAATCGTCCGCCCGGAAACGCTCCGTGGCCAGATCAAGGAGAAAATGACGGTCGGCCTCGTCGGCTGCGGCGGGCGCGGCACGCGCGGCGTCGCCGAGGCGGTGCGCGGCAACCCGAACTACGAGATCAAGGCCATGGGCGACATTTTCGAGGACCAGCTCGAGCGGTCGCTGCGCCGCCTGCGCGACTCCGACGAGTTCGAGCCCGAGGTCCGCAAGCAGATTCAGGTCGATCCTGAAAACCGCTACATCGGCTTCGACGCCTACAAGAAAGTCATCGACTCCGGCGTCGATATCGTCTTTCTGCATACGCCTCCCGGTTGGCGTCCGCTGCACTTCGAATACGCGGTCAACGCCGGCAAGCACATCTTCGCCGAGAAACCGTTGGCCACCGATTGCATGGGCGCGCAGAAGATGATCCGCCTGGCGAAGGAATCCGCGGCGAAAAAGCTGACCGTCATGATCGGGGCGCAGCGCCGCTCGCAGAAAGAATACGTCGAGTCGGTCAAGCGCATTCAGGACGGCGAGATCGGCGACGTCGTCGCGACATACGCCAACTGGGTTTCGGGTCCGGTCATCAAGGGCGCCGACTTCGAGGAAAAGCTCGAAGCCGAAACGCTGGCTTGGCAGCAGCGCGCCTGGTATTCCCACGTCTGGATTTGCGGCGACCAGATCGTCGAGCAGCACCTGCATAACATCGACGTCATCAACTGGGTCATGGGCGACACGCACCCGATGAGCGTCGTCGCCTCCGGCGGCGCCGTCTGGCGGCCGCAGGAGAAGCTTTACGGCAACATCTACGACCACGTTTACGCCGACTTCGTGTACGCCAACGGCGTGCGCATGACGAGCCACTGCCGCCAGTACCCCGAACGCAAAGTCCGCCGCGTCAACGAGTTGGTCGTCGGCACGCGCGGCCGCTCGACGGTCCGCGACTTGGGCGCGCCGTCGGAAACCAGCCCCTACGTGCAGGAGCACATCGACATGCTGGCCTCGATTCAAGGCACAGGCCCGTATCAGAACCGCGCCCTGGCCGTGGCCTACTCGACGATGACCGCCATCATGGGCCGCGAGTCGGCCTACTCCGGGTTGGAAATCACCTGGGACATGGTCATGAACTCCAAGCAGAACCTGATTCCCGACAACCCGTCGCTGAACAAGACGTTCGATATCCCGCCGCTGCCGCGTCCCGGAGAATACGAGTTCATTTAGGGCGGCATCGGGGCGGAGGCGCCGCGCAAAGCGTCCGCCGGGATGCCGCGGCCGAGAGGCGAAGCCTTGCAGACCCCCAGGAAATTCGCCATCACGCCGGAAGCGGACGAGATCGAACGGCTCGACCGCCTGCTCGCCTTTCATCCCGCGCGAACGGCGGAGCCGGAGACGCTGTCGCCGCGGCAGATCGCCGAGTACAACGCGAAGGGGTATTTGAGCCGCTTGCGCATCTTTTCGGACGCGGAAATCGAGGACATCCGCTCGCGGTTCGACAGGCTGCTCGCGGAAGTCACGGCAGCGGGCGGCGACAGTTACTCCATCAGCTCGGCCCACCTCAGGCACGCCGACGCCTACGACCTGCTGACCGACAGGCGCATCGTCTCGTATGTCGGCGACCTGCTGGGCGAGAACGTGGTCGGCTGGGGTTCGCATTATTTCTGCAAGATGCCCGGCGACGGCAAGAGCGTTTCGTGGCACCAGGACGCAAGCTATTGGCCGCTGACGCCGGCGCATACCGTCACCGTCTGGCTGGCCATCGACGACGCCGACGTCGAGAACGCCTGCATGCGCTTCATTCCGGGATCGCACCTGCGCGGCCGCATCGCCTTCGAGAAAAGCGCGGACGATGAGGCGAACGTGCTCAACCAGACCGTCCGCGACGCCGGCCGCTTCGGCGCCCCCGTAGAAAACGTGCTGCGGGCCGGCGAGATCTCGCTGCACTCCGACCTGCTGCTGCACGGTTCGGAGGCCAACCGATCGAACCGCCGCCGCTGCGGGCTGACGCTGCGCTATTGCGCCGCGTCGGTGCGGGCTTATCTCGACTGGAACCTGAAGGGCGTGGTCGTCCGCGGCGGCGACCCGAACGGCCACTGGGCAAACCCGCCGCGGCCCGGCGTTTAGCCTTCCCGGCGAAGTTCCGATTCGGTACACTGATCGAACCTCATGTTCGGCGCAGAACTGCGAATTCCTCTTCTCGATCTGATCATCATCGTCGCCTACATGCTCGGCATCCTCGCTGTGGGGATTCTGTCGACGCGGCGGCGCAAGATGACCGGCGAGGCGTATTTTCTCGCCGGGCGCTCGCTCGGCTGGGTGATGATCGGCGCGGCCCTGTTCGCCTCGAACATCTCCACGATCCATCTGGTCGGGCTGGCGGCGTCGGGATACAACGAGGGCCTCGTCTGGGGGAATTTCGAATGGGCGGCGGCGTTTACGCTGATTGCCCTGTCGCTGTTCTTCGCGCCCTTTTATTTCCGCAACAAGATCGAAACGCTTCCCGAGTACCTGGAGCGCCGCTTCAACTCCGCCGCGCGGTCCTTCCTGGCGTTCATGGCGATTCTGGGCGCCGTGTTCATCCACATCGGCATGAGCCTTTACGCCGGAGCCAAAGTGTTCGAGCAGTTTTTCGGTTTCGACGTGGTCATCTCGATTTTGATCATCACGACCGTCACGGGCATCTATACCGTCCTGGGCGGGCTGCGGGCCGTTGTCGTCACCGAAACCATCCAGACGGTGCTGCTGATCGGCGGATCGATCGTCGTGACCGTGCTGGCGATTCTGGCGCTGCCCGAGCACGGCATCGCGACCATGGCGGAGTTCAAGGCGGAGTTGCGCCCGCGTCAGTTGAGCATGCTTTGGACCGACAACTCGGTCGGCCTCGCCTGGTATTCCGTGCTGCTCGGCTACCCCGTGCTGGGCATCTGGTACTGGTGCACCGACCAGACGATCGTGCAGCGCGTGCTGGCCGCGAAATCCGAGCGCGACGCGCAAATCGGCCCTCTGTTCGCAGGCTTCATCAAGATTCTGCCGATCTTCATCCTGGTGCTGCCGGGCGTGGTCGGCTACGCGCTTTACCGCGAAGACATCGGCGCCGATGCGAACCAGGTATTGCCGCTGTTGATTCAGCGGCTTGTGCCCAGCGGGCTCAAGGGCCTGATCTCCGCGGGTCTGCTGGCCGCGTTGATGAGCACCATCGCCGCCGCTCTCAACAGTTGCGGCACGCTCTTCGCGGTGGATATCGTCGGCCGCCTGCGCCCGAATATCAGCGATGCGGCGCAGGTGCGCATCGGCCGCTGGAGCGCGGTTGCGGTCATGGCGCTGGCCATGCTCTGGTCGACGCAGGGCGACAAGTTCAGCAGCATTTTCGAGGCGGTGCAGGAGATCGGCGCGGCGCTGGCGCCGGCCATCACAACCGTATTCCTATGGGGCGTCTTCTGGCGCCGCGGCACCGCGCAGGCCGCCGTCACGACGCTTGTCTTCGGTTTCGCCATGGGCGCGGCGGCGTTTGTCCTCGACTTCAAGGACGCGCAAGGCTTCAAGACAATCACCGACGGCTGGGGGGTTCCCTTCATGCTGCAAGCGTTCTACATGACGGTCATTTGCAGCGCAGTCTTTTTCGCCGTGAGCAAGATGACCCCGCCTCCGCCGGCGGAAAAAATCGAGGGCCTGACCTGGGAGCAACCGCTGAGCGCCCTCACGCGCCGCTGGCAGGGCGCCGGCATGGACCCGCGGCGCCTTGCCGCAGTTCTCTTCGCAACGATCTCCCTGCTCTACGCGATCTTCCACTAAGCGCGGGGGCGCCGCCGCTGCGGGAACGCGAGCGGCCCGCCCGCCGAACAATGAGGCCGGGCCTCGCGGCCCGGAGATGTGCGCGTACGCTGCGCAGGAAACTTACCCTGCAAACGCTCAATGGAGTCTGCATGTCTCAACTTGAAATCGTTTGGCTTGACATGTAGAACTTTAGGGAAGGTCTGAATAAGTAGCGGCAAGCAGGGGGGGGATGTGTCCTAGTGGAGTTGTAGGGTAGATGTTGTCGTTAGAGGGAGGAAGGATGCATCAGCGGAGCTTTGCGGATATGGAGTACGAGGGCAAGAAACACCGCACGAGGCGGGAGAAGTTTCTGGGGCGGATGGAGGAATTGATTCCGTGGGAGCGTTTGGAGGAGCGCATCCGCCCGTACTACCCCAAAGCGGGGCGGGGGCGGGGGCCGTACGAGTTGGCGGTGATGCTGCGCGTGCACTGCGTGCAGTTGTTTTACAACGTGAGCGATCCGGGGATGGAGGACATGCTGTACGAGATCGAGTCGGTGCGGCGCTTTGTGGGTTTGCGTTTGGGAGATGCGTTGCCGGACGAGACGACGATTTTGCACTTTCGGCATCTGTTGGAGAAGCACGAGTTGGGCGGGGTTGTGCTGGCGGAGAGCAACGCGCACTTGGCGGGGCAGGGGTTGCGGTTGCGGGAAGGGACGATCCTGGACGCGACGATCATCGCCGCGCCGAGTTCGACGAAGAACAAGGAGCGGAGTCGCGACCCGGAGATGCATCAGAGGAAGAAGGGGAAGCAATGGCATTTCGGGATGAAGGCGCACATCGGGGTGGACGCCGAGACGGGGCTGGCGCATAGCGTGGCGGCGACAGCGGCGAATGTGGCGGATGTGACCCAAGCGCATAAGTTGCTGCACGGCGGGGAGAAGGTAGTGTGCGGGGATGCGGGCTATCAGGGGGATGCGGGCTATCAGGGGGTGGAGAAGCGCCCGGAGCATCGCCGGCGTAGGGTGGAGTGGCAAGTGGCGCTGAAGGCTGGGCAGCGGCGGCGCTTGGCGGCGGACAGTGCGGAGGCGCGGGCGGAGCGGCGCAAGGCGGAGGTGCGGGCCAAGGTGGAGCATCCGTTTCTGTATGGGAAGCGGCACTTTGGTTACGCCAAGGCGCCTATCGCGGCTTGGCCAAGAACAGGGAGCGGATCAGTCTGCTGTTGGGCTTCGCCAATGTGCTGCTCGCCGGGCGCTACGCGACGGCCTGAGCGCCACAATACAGGAGTCGTGCGCCCACAGTGGCGCAAAGCCGCAGAAGCGGAGTTGAAACCGTCGCTGCGGGGTCAAAATTGGCGTTGCACAGTCAAAAAGAGCAGGATTTAGCCGCAAAATTCGCTGGCAGCCCAACTGCAACCGCTCCTTACGGACAGCATCAACCATCCAGCGCACCAAAAACTGCCTTATTCAGACCTTCCCTAGTTTGCAGGCTTTCCTGTGCAACCTATAGCCCCAAAGGAGACCTCCGATGAAAAAGAATCTTCATCGCCGGCACGTTCAATACGCCGTAGCCCGTCATCAACCGCCCGGATACGCGAGCAACACGAACCGCGGCGGAGAAACACCGGGAGACAGAGACCATGAAGCTTGATCTGAAAACACTGCAAGACGCAGTCAGCGGAACGGCGGCAGCGTTCCGCTGCGTCACCGACTACCAGCCGGCCGGAGGGCGCGGCGACAAAGTGTTTCCTCCGACCTACGAAGGCGGGAAGTACGCCACGGAAGAGCGGTTCGATCCCGCAACCGGCGAGATTCGGCAGTGCGTGCTGCTGGACTCCGTGCAGTCGCAAGCCAACCGCATGGAGCTGGCGCTGCTGGAAGCGCACCGCGCGGGAAAAATCGGGCTGCCGCTGCTGGCAGCGCGTTTCGACCAGGAGGAATTGGCCAAGAAGTTCACCGTGACCAGCCTGGAAGCGCCGCACCGCGCCGCGGACGCGCTGTTTCGCGACAGCCTGCTCGACGGCATGATTTTCCGCAAGTCGAACAGGGGCCGCATCCTCGATGCTGCAGGCGTGCGCAACGCCGCCGGACTGTTCGGTCTCTGCCCGACCGCGCTGGTATTCGGATTGTGGGACTCGACCGGCCCCCGCGGCGGCTTGGGCGCCAAGTTCCAACGCGCCGTGGTGTCGGAGATCGTGGGGTATGACGCGGTTGCGGGGAAAAAAACGGAAAGCCGTATCGACCCGGCGCAGATCATGCTGGGCGCCGGTCCGCTATACGAACGCAGAGAGACCGGTGACGGCGTGCCGGATTGGACTTTGGACGAGCAATCGGGGATCAAAAAATTGGGCAAGGACAAGAAAGGCAAGCCGTCGGAAGCGAATCACGGCAACGTTACGCCGAGTATTCTGGACGGCGGCTTTACCTTGTCGCAAGCGCGGCAGACTACCACGCTGTCGCTCGCCGTCCTGCGCCGCCTGCGCTTTCCGCTGAACGGCGCCGCGGATTCCAACCCCGATATCGACCTTGCCGCGCGCACCGCGCTCGCCGCGTTGGGACTCGCCGCCGGGACCCTGGCGCGGATCGATACGGATCTGCGTTCCCGCTGCCAACTTTTCGCCGAGCAGGAACCCGTGTGGGAATTGCTCCACCGGCCCGGAAAAGCCCCGCAGGAGTTCAAGATATATCCCGACGATGCGCTCAGCCTGCTGGGCGAAGCAATCGCCAAGGCGAAGGCCGCCGGACTGCCCTGGGAAGGCGAAATCGAATTGACGCCGTCGTCCGAGTTGGTCGAGTTGGTTCGGCGCAGCCAGGAGTTGGCAAGCGATCCGGGAGCGGAGACAGGCTGATGTTCGCCCTCGGCATCCGCTATCTGAACGGCTGGTCGATGGCGGCCGCGGATGGAGCGCGCAAGGAACGCGCCGAATGGCCGCCGCACCCGGACCGGGCGTTCATGGCCCTGGCGGCGGCCTGGTTCGAAACCGGCGAGGACTCCGAAGAGGGCGCGACGCTGCGTTGGCTGGAGAGTTTGCCGCCTCCGGCCATCGCCGCCTCGGACGCCGTCCGGCGCGCAGCCGTGGTCAGCTACGTGCCCGTCAACGACACGCAGGCCGGGCGCAAGATGCCCGCCGGCGGCAACCTGGGCAAGCTGAAGACCGCCGGGCTGACCCTGCTGCCGGAGCATCGGCCGCGTCAGCCCCGCGGGTTCCCTGTCGCCATACCCCGCGACCCGACCGTGCATTTCATCTGGCCGGATGCAAGCCTCGACGGGCGCCGCGCCGCTTTGGAACGCCTCGCCGCCAAGGTCACTCACGTCGGGCATTCCGCGTCCTTCGTTCAAGCCTGGGTAGAGGAAACGAGAACGCTCGCGGCAACCTGGGAACCGACCGAGGGCATAGCCGAACACCGCCTGCGGGTTCCTTCCGCCGGGCGGCTTGACGAACTTATCCAAGCCTGCAACCGCGGCGCATGGATCGAGTACCACGATCTCAAGGAAGAGATCGAGCGCGCCAAGGAAGACGCCAAGGCGATAAAGCATCCCCCAAGATCCGCCTGGGACGCATTCCCCGACGTCGTTTTGCTGGCCCGCGAACATGTGGTCAAGCGGCATCCGAAATATCCAGCGGCGAAGACGGGCGATGCCGTGTCCGCCGCGGATCTGGTCGATAAACTGAAGCTATCGCAGGAGCAACTCGATGAACTCCGACAAAAACACGGCAGAGACTTCGAAAAATGGTGGCGGGAACATTTCGGCCACTCCTTCGATTGCCTTACTCAATCGGAGGCTCGGCACCTTGCCCGCTCCCCGGACGTTGACACCATACGAGCTCGACTTGCTGCGGCGGAGCAAGAAGGAAGTGTCTCAGGTCGCGCACGAAGTCTTCGCGAGCAAAAACGGCTCGTAAAGGAACTGCAAGCGCGTCTCGAAGACCGCTTTCCCCACGGCCGGCCGGTCAGTCTGCGCCCGGTTCCGAACCGCCGGCAGGGTTACGCTCGGCCGCGGAAGGCGGATGCCGTTGCAGAATCCGGCTCGGTTTTCGATCCGCGCCCGCTCGTTCTTGCCCTCGCAGGCAAGCGCGTCTCGCTGCCGGCGACGCTCAACCTCACCGCCGCTTTGCGCGGCGCCTTGATGAGCGCCTGCCCCGAGCAGCCTCCGCCGGAGTGGTTCAGCGGCCACAAACCCGGAGGCGGACCGACCGCCGAGCCGCATCTGGCGCTGTTCCCCCTGCCTTTCGTCGGGGACCGGCACGCAGACGGGCGGATCCTGGGGCTGGCGCTGGCCTTGCCGCGCAAGCTGGACCCGCAGGAAGCCAGCCGTTGCCTGGAAGCGTTCCTGCACGATGCGGACAGCGGACTGCCGCAGGAACACCGCTTGTTCCTCGGCCGCCTACTCGATTGCGCAATCGGGTTGGAGACTCGCGAACGCCCGCCGAAGAACCTCGATGCGGACACCTGGACCCGACCGTCGCGCGTTTGGGCGAGCGTGACGCCGGTGGTCTTGAACCGCCATTTCAACGGCGGGGACAAATGGGAGCAGGCGGCGGAGAGCGTGAAGGAAGCGTGCCTGCACATCGGGCTGCCGCGCCCGCGCGAGGCGCTTCTGCACTCGGTTTCGCTGGTCGAAGGCGCTCCTCACGCGCGGGAATATCCGCAACTGACCCGCAAAAGCGACGGCGGGCGGCAGAGCCACAGCCACGCGGCGGTCGTCTTCGACGAGCCGGTGCGCGGCCCCGTACTGATTGGAGCGGGCCGCTTCCGGGGATACGGACTCTGCCGCCCCATGGACGAGCGAAGCAATGGCGGCGGCTGAACTGAGCGCAGCGGATTTCACCGATTTCTTCACCGCGTTGTGGGGCAGGCCGCCGTTCGCTTGGCAACGGGCCTTGGCGGACAGGGTAAGCGAGGCGGGTTCGTGGCCCGAGGCGATTGCGCTGCCGACAGCGTCCGGCAAGACCGCCTGCATGGATATCGCGGTGTTCGCTTTGGCGGCCCAGGCGTCCCTGCTGGAAGCCGGGCAGACTGTCACGGCGCCCCGCCGCCTTTTTTTCGTGGTGGACCGCCGCGTCATCGTGGACGAGGCTTACGAGCGCGCCCGCCGCCTGGCCGAAAAGCTGGAGAAGGCCACGGGCGGCATACTGTGCAGCGCCGCGGACAATCTGCGGCGGATCGCCCACGGAGATAGCGGCGGCTTCGGGAACGAGCGGCCTTTGTCCGCCCACGTCTTGCGCGGCGGCATGTACCGCTCGGAGTCCTGGGCGCGCAATCCGCTACAAGCGGCGGTCGTAGCGTCGACCGTCGATCAGATCGGCTCGCGCCTGCTGTTCCGCGCCTACGGCCGGAGTGCCAACACGTGGCCGATATACGCGGGACTCATCGCCAACGACAGCCTGATCCTGCTCGACGAAGCGCATTGCGCGCAGCCGTTTCTGCAGACCCTGCAAGCGGTGCGGCGTTTCCGAACATGGGCGCAGGCTCCGCTGAAACGTTGTTTTCATCCCGTGGTCATGTCCGCCACGCCGCCGGCGGGTCTGAAAGACGTGTTCGAGGATCGCTCCGGCGAACGCCGCGACCCCGATCATCCGCTCGGCCGGCGCCAACTGGCGCGCAAACCTGCAACCTTGCGGGAGATCAAGAAAGCCAAGGGAAGCCGCGCGCCGGGCGTGTTGGCCAAAGCCCTGGCGGAGGCTGCGTCGGGGCAGATCAACGAGCAACGCCGCGCGGTCGTGGTCTTCGTCAACAGCGTCGCCGCGGCGCGGGAGACGTACCGGCTGTTGCAAGGCCGGGAAGATATCGAAGCCGTGCTGCTCACCGGCCGCATGCGTCCCGTGGACAAGGACGCCGTCGTTGAACGGCTGAAGCTTCTCCGCTCCGACCAATCCGCAAAACGCACGTTGCCAAAGCCCCATATCGTCGTCGCCACGCAGACCTTGGAAGTGGGCGCCGATCTCGACTTCGACGGACTCGTCACGGAGTGCGCGAGCCTCGATGCGCTGCGCCAGCGCTTCGGCCGCCTGAACCGCATGGGCCGGCCGATCGAGGCGCGCGCGGCGGTGCTCGTACGCGGCGACCGGACCGACGAGAAGCAGGACGATCCCATCTACGGCAAGGGATTGGCCAAGACCTGGACCTGGCTCAACGAGCACAGGGACGAAAAGGGGGCAGTGGATTTCGGCATCGCCCATCTCGAACGCCTGTTGCAAGACGATTCGTTGGTTGGGCTCCATGCGCCGTCCGTCGATGCTCCGGTAATGCTCCCGGCTCACGTCGATTGCTGGGCGCAGACGGCGCCGGCGCCGCAACCCTCGCCTGACCCGGCACCGTTTCTGCGCGGACCCCGCGAAGGCGCGGCCGACGTGCAGATCTGTTGGCGCGCCGACCTCGATCCGGCGAACGAGCCGGCTGCGGCGCTGGATATCTTGCGCCTGTGTCCGCCGAGCAGCGGCGAAACTCTCCCCGTGCCCATCGGCGTATTCAAACGTTGGTTGGCCGCAACGGACATCGAAGACGACAGCGCGGACGTGGAAGGCGCCGCAGCGGACAGCGGCGCGAACAGCGAATATCCGCGCGCCGCGGAGCAGCCCATCGTCCGCTGGCGCGGCGCCGAGACGAAAGGCGAAGACATCACGGCGAACCCCGCCGACATCCGCCCCGGCGATGTCATCGTGATCCCGACCGGGCATCCCGGCCGCTGGGACCGGCTCGGCGACTTGCCGCCGGATTTCGCCGAGCCGGTCGAGGCGCTGGACGTGGGCGATCGGGCGTACCGGCTTGCCCGCGCCAAGCCCGTTCTCCGCCTGCATCCGAAGTTGGTGGAAGCCTGGCCGGATTCCCTTGCGGCCAAGGCCGCCGCCCGCGAGTTGTTGAACGACCTGGAACGGAAATACGAAGACGACCCGGAGGCCGTCGCCGGCGCGGTGCGCGGTCTGCTGCGAGGGCTTGCCAATCCGGCGGAGCCGTTTCCGGAACGCTGGTCGTGGCTGCCGCAGGCCGCGGGCGAACTCGATGCGGAGTTTACCGACTCCGCGCTCCGCCGGGAGAGCCGCGTGACCGGCAAACAAAGCCTGATCCTCGTCGGACGGCGGCGCATACCGGAGCTTACCCGTGAAGCCGACGCTTTCAGCGACGAAGACGATGCGGCCGCCTCCGGCATTGCGCAGCGCAACGGGCGCCCCATCCGACTTCGCGCGCATCTTGTCGGCGTCGCGGAACTTGCCCGCCGCTACGCCCTGGGCTGCGGCTTGCCGCCGGATCTGGTCGAAGCCGTCGCCCGCGCCAGACTGCTGCACGATCTCGGCAAGGCTGACCCGCGCTTTCAATGTCTTTTGCAAGGCGGCGCCCGCTGGTTGGGCGGCGAACCCCTCGCCAAATCCGCCGCAATGCCCCAGACCCGCGCCGCTTACGACCGCGCCCGCGCCGCCTGCGGATACCCGCAAGGCGGCAGGCACGAGTTGCTTTCGGTGCGTCTGGCCGAAAGCGCGCCGGATCTGCTGCCCGCAAGAGGCGACCTGCGCGACCTGACCCTCCACCTGATCGCCGCCCACCACGGCCGCTGCAGGCCGTTCGCCCCGGTGGTATGCGATGACCGCAACGAGACCGTGGATTTCGAGTTTCGCGGGCAGCGGATGCGCTGGTCCGGCCCCACCGGCCTGGAGCGTCTCGACTCCGGCATCGCGGACCGCTATTGGCGGCCGGCGCGGCGCTACGGCTGGTGGGGGCTGGCTTGGCTAGAAGCGCTGCTGCGGCTCGCCGATTGGCGGCGCAGCGAATGCGAGGAGACGCGCGGTGACGGCGAGTAACGCAAACCCGGGGATTTTGCTGACCGGACTCGACGGAGGCAATCCGCTCGGATTCCTTGCGGCCGTTGGAGCCGCCGTGGTCTCGCAGGACGCATTCCCGGAAACGCGCCTCGGCTGGAAGCTGACGGCGGGCGGCTGGAGGCCGTTGCTGCACGGTTGCGGCAAGGACGAACAGGAACTTGCGGGCAATCTCTTGGCCGCTTTGCAAAAGGCTCCCACGGCCGTCTTCGATATCGACAACCGGATGCCGTTCGAAGCCGACAGATTTTCCCGCGCCCTTGGCGATGCGCAGCGCCGCTCGTCCATGACCGATCGACGAGACGCCGATTTTCTTTCCGGCATGGGGACCGATCTATACCCCGATAAGAAAGGCCAATTTCAGGATTCGCGTTTCCGCATGGTCCGCAGCGGAGACGCCGCGGGTCAAGGGCTGCCTTTCTATGCCAAGGCGATCCGCGAAAAAATCACTCTCGACTGCGTGCGGCGCGCCCTGTTCCGCGCCTGGGATTATTGCGACGAAGGCTACAGCCTGCGCTGGGACCCGATAGAAGACCGGCGTTACGCGCTGCGCTGGCGGGACCCGAGCAAGTCGAAAGCGGCCGACGGTCCGGGAACCATGTTGGCCGCCAACGCCCTGGCGGTCGAAGCGCTGCGCTGGTTCCCTACCCTGCCGCCCTCCGGAAACCAGGCGCAGACCACGGGATTTCAGCAGATCGGCCCGCGCGAGACCTGCTTCGTCTGGCCGATCTGGACGCCGCCGGTGAAGACGGACACCCTGCGCTCGCTGCTCGCCTTAGCCGATCTCGGCAAGCGTCCCTTGCCCCGCGCCTCTCTTTTCCGAAGAGGAATCGCAGAGGTTTATTGCAGCCGGCGCATCCCGCAGAACCAGTACTACAGCAATTTTTTACCCGCGCAGCCGCTTTGATTTACGGACGCTTTGATTTACGGATCTTTGCCCGCGGGCGCCGGCCGGTCTTCGAACAAGGCGAACGTCAGCAGCGCCTCGGCGACGTGAGTTTCGCCGCAATGCACTGCGACTCGGGCGGCCAGCACTCTGCGCCCGGCGCGAAGGATGTATGCGCGGGCGCGCAACTCGCCCGCGACTGCGGGTTCGAGGTAATTGATCTTGAGATCGATCGTGGTTCCGCGCCGCTTGAGGACCTTCGTCACCGCCACGCCGACAGCGGCATCGGCAAGGGTCGCCGTCACGCCGCCGTGAATGACGCCGGCGCCGTTCTGATGCTCGGGTTTGAGCGGCAGCCGCAGCGTGGCGCCGTCTTCATGGAGCGCTACGATCTTGATTCCGAGAAGCCTGTTGAAGTGGCTGGCGCTGAACGGCACCCTTCAGTTTCGCGCAAGTGAGGCCCGCCCTCTATTCCAATCGAAAGATGAGCCTGAAGAGGAGCAGGGGAACTGTGGGTGAGGGCAGTGTAGCAGAGGAGACGAGAGGGCGGACAGAGGGGGAGCGGCGGCCCGGGCCGCCGCTCCCCCTCTGTCCGCGGAGAGCATGTAAGTGGGGCGCCGTTGCCGCGCGCTCACCACGGCAGAGCGAGGTTCTCGCAACTGTGCTGCAAATCGCACAAGCGGGCCTGCAGCCGCTCGGCGAAGTCCGTGTCCGAGTACGCTTGAGACTGTGCTTGCAACTCGGCCAGGGTCACCGCCGCGCGCAGTCCGCGCTGTTCGGGGGGTAATGCTGCGAGCGCCTCCAACGGTGTGCGCCAGTGCTGGTAGACCTTGCGCAGCTTGCCCTTGCGGTCAGGCCGCAGCACGGCGAAAGCGCTCGGGCGATGATAGTTCCCGTAGGGGTTGAGCCACTCCCGGTAGAAGGCCTGAATCTGCGCCGTGGCCGCCGAGGGCAGAAAGCGGTAGCCCATCCATTTGGCGCCACCGAACCGTTCTTCGACTCCACCAGGGCGTTGTCGTTACTGCGCCGCGAGCGTGACTTGGTGAACTCGATGCGCAGTTTCTCCAGCAAGGCTGCTGTCCTGTGGTTGATGGACTCGCTGCCGTTGTCGGAATGAAAGCCGCGCACGAGGAAAGGGAACTGTTCCAAGAGCTCTGCGAGCGCCGGCGCGAGGTAGTGCTCGCTGATCCGTTCGACGCAGCCAAGTACTTGCCATTGCGTCACTTCGTCGACCAGGTTGATGGTGTAGGCGCCCTTTGCGCCGTCCTGTTCGGGCGAATGCACGGTGTCCACGCGCAGGTGGCCCGGACGCCCTGCGGGGCGCGGTTGGCGGCGTTCGCCGATGGCCGTCGGCGTCGCGCGGGTCTTGTCCAGGCGCAGGCGCCGCCGGCGGTAGAGGCGGCTGCGCCGCAGATTGTACAGGTGGGCCACCGACAGCCGGGCCAAGCGGGCGAATTCGCGCCGCCCGTGGAGGGCGAACTCACGGCGCAAGATGGCGCACGTGGCCGGCCCCGACAACTGCCGGTGCGCCTCGTCCACGCGCGCCAACAGCACGCTGTCCGCCCGCGTGTAGAGCGTCGGGAAACGCCGTCGCCGGTAGACTGTCGGGCGTACCGTGCGCTCGCGTAGAAACTGCCCGATCAGCCGTGTCGTCTGGGCCCGGCTCAGCCCGCTCAGCTTCTGCAAGAAGCGCCGCAACAGACCCTTCGCCGCGCGGTACTGCTCGGCGTAGTGGTGTTTGCATAACACGGCTTCGAACAAGCCATACCTCGCGGCCCGGCTCTCCGCCCGAAACGCGATGCTCTCACTGCCGGCCAGGAAGGCCTCGATCTGCTCCAAACTCAACCTCTCGACTTGCTGCATGGCGACTCCCATCGCCCACAGCTTGCCCTGCTCCTACCTGTCCCCCTCCAACCTCTTCAGGCTCATCTTGTGTTGGAATCGGCCCTCCCTTCAGGCTCATCTTGTGTTGGATAAGACGCCGCGCGCACGGCAGGCGGCAGTCGGTAACAATGGAAGAAGCGTGAAGCTTGGCTGCGCATTTCCGCTCCTGCTCTGCTTGTGCCTCCCGGCGGCGGCCGAGCGCCGCGCGGAGGAACTTCTCCGGCGCGTAGGCGAACTTTACCGCAACGCCGAGAGCTACCATTTCGCAGCCCGCGAACGGACGGCGATTCGCGGCAAAGACGGCCAAAAGACAACTGGCTTGACGGTTGTAACCGCGCGCGGCAGCGAGGGGCGCTCGCGCGTCGAGCTCGATAACCGCGCCGCCTCCGGCGCAGCGGTCGACGACGGCGTCCACCTCTGGGTGTATCTGCCCGCGGCCGCGCAGTACGTCAAGCTGCCTTCCGGCGCCCCGCCGCCCGCCGCCGCCGGCCTCGACTTCGCAGCAGCCGCGAAGCGCTTCACCGACCGCTACGCGATCGTCGGCGAGCGCATCCTGGAAGCGAAGATCGCGGGCAGCGAGCCGCAGTCCGTGAACGGAGAGACCGTCGATTGCCTCGTCGTCGACGCGGAATACGGTCCGCCGCCCGGTCTGCGCGGCGGGAAGATCGCGCGGCGGTTCTGGATCGAGCGGCGCTCGCTCGCCGTCGTTCGCGAGCATGCGACGGCGGTCATGAAAACGCCCCGCGCCGGGGGCTCGGTCGAAACGATACAGGACATTCGTTTCGACGTCGCCCGCGCCGGAAAGCCTGTTTCCCCGGATGTCTTCCGCTTCACCCCGCCGCGCGGCGCGCGCCCGGTCGAGTCGTTCGGCGAAACCGGCGGCCTCGCGACCGGCGGACCGGCGCCGGATTTCACGTTGCCCGGCTTCGACGGCGAATCCGTGCGGCTTTCTTCCCTGCGGGGCAAGGTCGTCCTGCTCGATTTCTGGGCGACATGGTGTGCGCCGTGCCGCTACGATATGCCCTTCGTGCAGCAGTTGTACGAGGAACTGAAACCGCGCGGTCTCGAAGTTTTCGGCGTCAACGCGGAAAGCGGCGGCGAGGCGGCGGACTACCTGCGCCGGCTCGGCTGCACGTTTCCGAATTTGCGCGATCGGTCGCTCGCCGTCTCGCGGCTCTACCGCATCCGCTCGATACCCACCTTCGTCGTCATCGACCGCCAGGGCAATCTTGCCGGCCATATGCAGGGAACCCGCAGCAAAGAACAGTTGCGCCGCGCCGTGCTGGAGGCCGGCCTGTAGGGCGCCCTTCCCTTTCCAATCCGAGATTTTCCATGTCATCTCCACGTCCCAACAACTACATCCTGATCGTCTTCGACAGTTGCCGCTACGATGCGTTCGTCGCCGCGAACCCGAAAACGATCCGGAAGCTGGGCGGCCTCGAACAGCGCTGGTCGTACGCCTCGTGGACCGCGCCGTCCCACTTCAACCTGCTGATGGGGCTGCTGCCGCACCAAAGTCCGCAGCAGGTTTACGCTTCGGAGTATTACAAGAAGGATTTCTTCAAGTTCAACGAGCGCCTCGGCGCCGCCGACATCGAGTTCAAGTCGCTCGTGCCGCAACTGTATTTCCCAACGTTTCTGCAACGGAAGTTGAACTACCGCACGCATGCGCTGGTCTCGCTGCCGGTGTTGAACCCGAAGACAATTCTCAATACCGGCTTCGACTCTTTTCGGCTGATGCCCCGCCACAACAACATGCGGGCGATGCTGCGCGAGATGCGCTTCCCCGAGGACCGCCCGTCGTTTTACATGCTCAACGTGGGCGAGACCCACTACCCGTACGCGCTGCCCGACGAGCCGCCGAACGAGTGGCCCCGCGTCAGCGGCGTTCACGGCGTCTTCAAGCACCTCGACGATCACATCGTCGGCGGGAAGCTCGTTCCCGGAGCCGCGAAGTTTTTCGATCAGGCCAAGCTCGATCTGCTGCGTGACCGTCAGGTCAAGGCCGTCCGCTATCTTGACCGAGTGATCGAAGAACTATTCGATCTCGTACCGGAAAACACCTACATCACGGTCACTGCCGACCACGGCGAGCTTTTCGGCGAAGACGGCTATTTCGGCCACGGGCCGATTCAGCACGACAAGGTCTTCGAGGTGCCCTTCATCGAAGGACGAATTCGCTAAGGAGCTACAGCGGCAGTATCTCTTCGCGGAGCGGGTCGAACTTGAGCCGGCGCTTTTGCAGGTAAGCGATGTTGCCCAAGTGCGACGCCTGGGCGGAGCGGTGGCCGATCCAGACATCGCCGTTAGGCTTCTCGCGGCTTTTCACGCAGTCGATGAAATTGTCCACGTGATCCTGCGTCATGCTGCCGATAAACGGCTGGACCTCGGGCGGTTGGTCGGGATCCGGGGTATGCCACTCGTAGCGCTGGCGGGTAATCCACAGCCGGCCTTCAGTGCCCACGACCTCGACGCCGGCGCCGCGCAGACCCGGGGCCAGCGTGGCTTCGAACGTCGCGGTCCACTCGGCGGGGTAGTCGAGCAGGCAATTGATCGTGTCCGGGGCCGTGCGGCCGTCCTTGTAGTGGTAGATGCCGCCGGAGGCGACCGCCGCCACGGGGTTGTCCTGCTCCATGAACATATGCACCACGTCGATCCAATGCGTGAACAGGTCGGTGATCTGACCGCCGCCGTATTCCAGGTAAGCACGGAAATTGAAGTACTGTTTGGGGTCGTAGTCGCGCCATTTGACCGGCCCCAGGAAGCGCCCCCAGTCGAGGTTCGAGGGCTGGGTTGCGTACTGCTCGGGGTAGGGCCGCAGATGGGCGCCGTTGCCGTACCACCACGTGCGCGCAAGCGTCACCTTGCCGATGGCGCCGGTATCGAAGTATTTCTCCTTGGCCATCAGGTAGTGCTTGCCGGAGCGCTGCTGCATGCCCACCTGGCAAACACGGCCGTTCATGCGCACGGCCTTGACGATCTCCGGCCCCTCTTCGATGCGCAGCGTCAGCGGCTTCTCGCAATAGATGTCTTTGCCGGCGTTGGCGGCGTCGATGGCGATGCCGGCGTGCCAGTGGTCGGGAGTGGCGATCAAGACCGCATCGACGTCTTTCGCTTCGAGCAGCTTCTCGTGATATTTGTAGCTTTTGGCGTTCGGCGCGATCTGGGCGGCCTCGTCGATACGCGCGCTGAAGACGTCGCAGAGCGCGGTCGGGGCGACGTTGGGGTTCTGTATGAAGCTCCTGAAAACCGAGCGGCCGCGGCCGCCGCAGCCGATCAAACCCATGTTGACCTTTTCGTTCGCGCCGAGGATTCGGGCGTAAGAAGCGGCGGTAAACGCGGCTGCGGAGCGGAACCAGTCGCGACGGTGCAGTTTCTTCGACATCGGCACAATCTTAGCATGTTGGGCATTCCCGAAAAGACGCGCGCGGCGCCATTTCGGCGCAAGCTCATGGCGAACGTGCGGCCGGCGCCGGGTCTCGCGGCGCCAACGCCCGGCTGGGGAAAGCCGCGGTCCGCTAGAATGGCGGCTTCGGTTGCCGTCGATGCCGCTTTCCGCCTGAAATGATCTCTTCGTCTTTGTTGAACGCCGTCGCGCGGGCCGGGCTGCTTGCGCTTGGCATCGCCGGCGCAGCGCTTGCCCAGGACGGCAACGCCGCGGAGACCGTCGAGGAGGCCCCCGCCGAAGCTGCCCCCGCAGAGAGCGGCGAGGGGACTGCGGAGCGCACGGAGATCAACCTGCTGGGAGAGACGTCCTCCGAGGCCGGCGAGAGCCGGCGCAATGAGAACGTCCAGTTCAACCTGGTCGACAACAACGCCCTCAAAGAACTGAATATCCGCTTGGGCACAACGGCAACGATCGTCAATGAATTCAAAGTCGATACCGGATTCTTCGGGGCGGAGTTCGGCAAGCCGCCGACTCCTCCGATCCATGCGCCGGCCGGCCGCGGCTCGGGTGTCCACGGCAACCTTTTTTGGCGGCACAACAACAGCCTTTTCAGCGCGCGTTCGTTTTTCCAGGTAGGCGACGTCCAGCCGGCCCGCGAGAACTTTTACGGGGGGACGCTCACCGCGCCGGTTTGGCGGGGCGGCTATCTGACGCTGAACGGCTCGCAGAACAAGATTCGGGGCAACGTCAACGGCAACGTGCTCGTTCCGCTGCCGGAAGAACGCATCCCCTTGACCACCGACCCCGTGCTGCGGCCGATCGTCCAACAACTGCTGGACGCCTATCCGAATGTCGCCCCCAACAGGCCGGACATCGCCGCGCGGGCGCTCAACACCAACAGTGTGCAGAAGATCAACACCGATTCGGCGCGGGCGCAGATCGATCAGAGCTTGGGAGACAACGACAGGATGACGTTCCGCTACGCCTTGACGGCTCAGAACGTCGACGCCTTCCAACTCGTTGTCGGGCAGAACCCGGATACCGACACGAAATCCCATGCGGGCCGCATCACCTGGAATCGAAGCTGGAGCGCGGACACGGTTACGGACTTCTCGGCAGGTTTCGACCGCATCGGGTCGCTGCTGCTGCCTGCAAGGGGCGCCTTGGGGCCGGTATTCACCGGGAGAGCGCTGACGTCGCTCGGACCGTTTCCGATCATCCCGCTGATCCGCGTGCAGAACAGATTCCGTTACGGCGGCACGGTGCAGCAGACAAAGGGCCGCCACCGGCTGACGGCGGGCTTTGCGTTGACCCGCCTGCAATACAACGGCGAGGAGCCCGACGGCGCGCGCGGGATTCTGCTGTTCCGCCCGAATTTCGGCAACGACGCGATCACCAATCTGCGCCTGGGCCTGCCCAGCACCCTGATCGCGTCGTTGGGCTCGACCTACCGGGGTTTCCGCAACTGGGCGAACAAGATTTTTGTAGGGGACCGCTGGCAGGCATCGAAAAACCTGACGCTGAATCTGGGCTTCCGCTACGAACCCGTTACGAGGCCGCACGACGTCACCGGACGCAGCGACCTCAACATGGATTCGGACAGGAACAATTTTGCGGGCTCGTTCGGATTCGCCTACCGTCTTGCAGGCCAATGGGGCGTGCTGCGCGGCGCCTACGGAACGCAATACGGCGATATTTTCCCCGTCACCTACGGACAAGACCGGCTGAACAAGCCGCACACGGTCACCACCATCTTCGTGAGGCCCGATTTGGCGAGCTATCGGGACAACCTCGACCCGTCCAAGCGCGACCCGGATGCGCGGTCGAGCTTGATCGAGGTCGGCCCCGACCTGGCCACGCCCTATTCCCACCAGTACAACTTCAGTTGGGAACGCGATCTGGGCGCCGACTGGCGGCTGCAACTCGGCTACGTCGGCAGCCGTTCGCACAAGCTGATCATCACCTATTTTCTGAACCGCGCGCGCGAGGTTCCCGGCGTTGTGTCCACCATCGCCAACATCAACCGGCGCCGCCCGCGAGAGGATATTTTCGAGCATCTGTTCATTCACAACGGCTCGCGCGGATACTACGACGCCGGACGCGTTTCTCTGCTCGCGCCCAACTGGCGGGGCCTTTCGCTGAACGCTTCGTACTGGTTCAGCAAGGCGATGGACATCGGCGGCACCTATACGAACACCGCATCCGGCCCCGACGCGCGCAACGCGGTCAGCCAGATCGAGAGCGAATCCCACCGCGACCTGAAGGCATTGAGCGACTTCGACCAGCCGCACGCTTTTTTGCTGCAACTGGGCTACAGCACGCCGCAAAGCGCGCAGGGGGCTTCTCCGCTGCGAAAAATATTCGGCGGGTGGACGATCGCTACCGTGACCCTGCTGAAAACAGGCACTCCGTTTACCGTGGACTCCGGCTCGGACGGCCCCGGATTCGGCAATGTCGACAGCCGCAGCGGCGACCGGCCGATGCTGCTCGATCCTTCCATTCTGGGCAAGACGATCGGCGATCCGGACACCTCGGAAGCGCTGTTGCCGCGGTCGGCGTTCCGCTTCATCGACGCGCCGCTGGAGCAAGCCGGCAACCTCGGGCGCAACACCTTTCGCAAAGGCAAGGTGGCCAACGTCAATGCTTCGCTTGCGCGCCGGTTCCCCTTGTCCGGCGATTGGAGCATGGAGCTCCGCGCGGAGTCCATCAATTTCTTCAATACGCCGCAATTCGCCGAGCCCGGAAAAACATTGACCTCGCCCAATTTCGGGCAGATCAACAACACGCTGAACGACGGGCGGACGTTTCGCTTGCAGTTGCGCTTTGCCTGGTAGGCCGCCCGCCGCGCGCGACGCTACACGAGATCGGCGAACGAGCGCTTCAGTTTGTAGAACCAGGCGAAGCCGACGACGAAAACCATCGCCCCGGCAAGCGTCAGCCAGCCCAGCGGCGCCCAGGCCGGGGGCGAAGCCTCAAGCAGGACGTCGCGGTATCCGCGCACGAGGATGAAGAGCGGATTCAGCTTGTAAAGCGGGAACAGATTCGCCGGCAAGGCGCTTTCCGGGTAGCAGATCGGCGTGACGAAGAACCACACGGTCAACACGAAGCCGATGATCTGGCCGAGGTCGCGAACGATGGCCCCGAGGCCGGCCAAAAACCAGCACAGCCCCATCGTCAGCAAGACCTGGGGAACCAGCAGCAGCGGCAAGTATCCCGCCGTGAGCGGAGGCGTCTCGCCGAACGCCGCCATTCCGGCCAGAAAGATCAGCACGCCGAAGAACTGCGAGAACAGACCGGCGAAAACCAGATTGACCGGCAGTATCTCCACGGGAAACACCAGCTTTTTGACAAAGTTGGCGTGCTCCGGAACGATGCCGGGCGAGCGGCCTACGGCCTCGCTGAAAGCGAGCCAGGGCAACATGCCGGCCAGAAAATACAAAACGAAGTTGCCGGGGCGGCCATCCTCTCCGAAACGGGTGCGCAGGACGACATCGAAGACGAACCAGTAGGTGAGCATCAGCAGCAGGGGATGAACGACGGTCCAGAACAGCCCTCCATAAGAACCGCGGTAGCGGCCGACGATGTCGCGGCGCACGAGCGAGCGAATCAGCGAACGATGCTCGACAATCGTGCGCAGCGGGTAGCTGAACGCCCGGACGAAGCTGCGCAAGAAACGCATCCAGGCCAGTTTCCGCAAACTGGTCAACTGCGGCTCCCGCGCGGCGGCGCCCGCGGCGGCAACCTCGGCCGCCGCGAGCAGGAAGTCGTTGCCGCGCTCGAACATCCACTCCGCCTTGTTGCGGATCGGCGAAACGTAAATCAGGTATGCGCCTTCCGCCTCGGGCAGTGCGACCTCCAGATCGACCTCCAGCCTGGCGCCCGGCGCAACGCTGCCGGGCAGGGGCAAGCGCGGGCCGTCGGTTATGAGCGTTTCGGCCGAAGCATCGTAGATGCGGTAGCTGAGGGAATCGCCGGCCGCCGCGCTCCAGGCGGCGGCCGTCCGGTTGGGGATCGCTCCGCGAACGCGGATCACGCAGAGCCTCCGGCATAAAGGGCCTGCGGGTAACGCTCCCGCACCGGCCCGATTTTACGGCCGACCGCGTAGATGACTTCCCCGCGCCATTGCTGCGGCAACTGGTAACGCTCCATGAGGCGCTTGACCCACGCATATTCCTGCGACTTCCGTTCCAGATAGGGGCCGGTCTCCAACAGGAC
Source organism: Bryobacterales bacterium (assembly GCA_965214655.1). GTDB lineage: Bacteria > Acidobacteriota > Terriglobia > Bryobacterales > UBA6623 > CATQHP01. Next base: position 1,330,344 of record OZ243965.1, read on the forward strand.
CAAGGCGAAACCCGCCGCCTCCATCAGGCGCTGCACGTCGCGCGGGGCGAACTCGCGGGCGTGGCGCGGTTCAACCAGGCCGTTCGCATCCGGTTTCACGTACTGATGGAAAAGACCCGGATGGTAGTTCAACAGGAGCGACGCCGCGGCGCGGTAGCTGCAAGCATTGGGCGTCGACAGCACGAGATGCCCGGCCGGCCCAAGAATGCGGTTGACTTCGGCCATCAAATGCATCGGATCTTCATAGAGATGCTCGATCAGCTCGCAGCAAAGCACGGTGGCGAACGAGCCGGCCTCGTATGGGTAGGCGTCCCGCTCGGCGTTGAAGAGGTCGATTTCGCAGCGGAAGCGTTCTCCGCAAGCGGATGCGATTTCCCGAGTGCGCGTCTTTCCGGGGGGGCCGAGATAACAGCCGCGCACCTCTCCGTACCCCAGTTTCGAAGAGAGCGCCGGCGTGATGTGCATGTAAGCGCCCATCTCCAGGACTCGCTCGCCGGCCGTTCCCGCGGGCGTGATCTCCAGAGTGCGCGCCAACCGGGTGATGTGAGCCTCCACGTAGGCCGCGTCGCCGCCCCCGCGGCTCCAGGAGCGGATATACCCGGCGAATCGATCGGCGGCTGGAGAAGCCGCGTCCGGGGGCCCGGGCTCCGCTTGCCGCTGCGCCGGCTCTCGACCGCCTGTTTGTTCGCTCGCGGGCATCCGCCGCGTTTCGATCGAGGCTGCAGCGCTGATTTCCGGTTCTCCCATGCGGTTTTTGTCCGCAATCCAGTCGGCGAATTCTTTCGCCGCCCGGGGCCACGAGCATTCGGCGGCGACATAGCCGCGCGCCCGCTCGCCGAGGCTCCGCGCGATTTCGGGTTTGGTCGCGAGCAGGTCAAGGTACTCGACAAGCAGCTCGATCTCCTCTTCTCCGACAGGAACCTTCAAGCACGTTCCCTCGGGCAACTCGGCGAACGCGCCCACGTCGGAGACAATGACCGCGCGGCCCAGCCCGAGCGCCCGCAGCAAGGCCCCGGAAGTTTCGCCGGCGGTGGGGTGGCGGAGGTTGAGACAGATATCCGCCGCGCCGATGTACTGCTCGAACGCATCGCCCGGCACATAGCCCAAAATCCGCACATGCGCGCCGAGTCCCAGACGCTCGATCAGCGTTCTGAGCGGAAAATCTTCGTGCTCCTCGCCCACCAGAATCATGCGCGCGCGCGGTTCCATGCGCACAAGCCGCTGCATCGCCCGCAGCGCTTCTCGAATGCGTTTATACGGTTTGAGAAACCCGAAAATGCCGATCAGCGGCGTTTCCGGCTCGACGCCGAGCTTCGCCCGATAAAGATTGCGGTTGACCTCGGGAATCCGGGCGCCGTGCGGAATTTTTTTGACGGGATGCGCCGCGCCGGCTTCGCGCACTCGTCTCGCCATGAAATCGCTGTGGACGATCGTCGCCTGCGCAGACTCGATCACGCGCCGGCTCAAAGCGACATTGTCGTAGTCGGGGCCGACCTCGAGCTTGCGTACGCGCTGCGCGTAGGCCAGCGCCTCGGGCCCGGCTTCGTACTCGACCTCGCGCAGGTATCCCTCCCAGTCTCCGCGCTTGATCGTGGCGGCGGCCACGAGGTGATGCAGATTGCATTCATGCAGAAGGTGGATGCCGGGATAACGCAGCGCAGCGTCGTAAACATAGACGTGGTAGGGGTTGTTTCCGAACTGGTAGAGCGTTTCATCGAATTCGTCCGGCGCGTATTCGCGGCAGTCGCGAACAGCGATCTGCGGCGCCGTCGGGAAGCCGTCGGGCGCGTAGCTGCCGTCGGTGAATACAGTGATATCGAGATGCTCGGCCAAGTGCGGCAGGAGCGCCTGGGAGTAATCCGCGATTCCGGATTTGGCAGGACTGAGCGGAGTGAAAACCGCGAGCTTCATGACGCAGTCGCGCAACCCGCCGGCGGGTTGCCTATGGTAGTAACTTTAACGAGAAAGTGCCGATGTCGAACGGCACGCGCACCAGCAGCGGCGTTCGCCGAGCGTCCTTGGCAAAGTAAATCTCGAAGCTGTGCTGCGAGTCCGGCCCGGCGACATCCACCAATATCTTGTCAGCCTCCCGGTTGCCGCCGGCCGTCGACAAGCGCAAGGTCTCGGCGAACGTCAAGCTGACCACGTAGCCGGCGCCGAAGTAGAGATCGTCCGGCGGGGGGATGCGGCCCATGGCCAGGCTCTGCCGCAGAAAATACAAGAAGGCCAAGGCGTCCTTGGCGCACGGAGGCGCTTCGAGGACGCTCCTGCCGCCAGGCCCGGCGGGGGTCAGGGTAGTGCGCTCGACCTGCCGCGCCGCTTGATCGAAGAGCAGCGTTTCGTTCGCGGTCCTGCTGCCGTGGCGGGTATTCTTGCTGAACTCCCGAGAACAGAGCTGCGTATCCGTCGAAGAACGGTAGGAGTCGTCGATCTCGACGGCCGGCAGGCTGGCCTTCAGCATCAACTCGAAATCCCAGCCGTTCGAACCGGCCTGCGCGCGGAACTCGGCTTCTCCCAGCGCAAGCCCGCTGGGCCAGGTCACCTCGTAGCGCAGGCGCTCACCGCTCGAGAAAGGCGGCGTCTCGGCCGTTCCGAGACCGGCCGCCCAAAGGGCCAGAAAAAACCAGAGGGCAATCACCGGACGGCCAGTTCGCGCTCGCGTTGCAGCTTCTGCCGCTTCTCGGCAACGCAATAGTAGATATCGAGCGTTTTCGCCGCCGAGTCCCGCCAGTTGAAATGCTTCGCCCGTTGGAGGCTTTTCCTCGACATGCGCTCGGCAAGCTCGGCATCCAACAGCAGGTCGCGGATCGCCCGCATCTGCTCTTCGACGGAATCGGGGCGGAACAGCAGCGCCGCGCCGTCGACGATTTCCGGCAGCGCAGCCGCGTCGGAGCAAACGACCGGACGGCCGCAGGCCATCGCTTCGATCGCGGGCAGGCCGAAGCCCTCGTACCACGACGGAAAGGCAAAAACGTCGGCCGCATTGTAAAGAGCGGGCAACAACTCATCGTCGACAAAGCCGGTAACGACAATGCGCTCCGCCACGCCGGAACGCCGGATTTCTGCAAGCACTCGAGGTGAAAACCAAGTGTGCTTGCCGGCCAGCACCAAACGGTGCTCCAGTTGAGGGTGATTGCGGATCAACTGTGCGAACGCTCGGATCAGGCCGATCTGATTCTTGCGCGGGCACCAGTCGCCGACGTGCAGGACATACGGTTTGTCGATGCCCAATGCCCGGTTCACCTTGAACATCGAGACTTCTCGCCTGAGCGGCCGGAATTGTTCTTGGGGGCCGTTGGGAGTGACGGCGACGTCCGCCGGATCGAGTCCGTACGCCTGGGCGATCCGCCGGCTCGAAAATTCGCTTACCGTGATGACCTGCGCCGCGTCTCTCAGAGTGCGCCGCGTCGAAAGCCGCAACTGATTCGCTCGAAACCGCGAAAAATACTCCGGGTGGTCCAGGTAGCTCACATCGTGAACGGTAACGACAACCGGCGCCGGGCAAAAGAGCGGCGCCGTATATTGCACGTGCAGCAGATCCGCCGGGTTCTTGCTCAACTCCAGGCTCAACTCCAAGCCGAGCCGCACGAACGGATTGCGTGAGACATAGGCGACATTGAAATTTTCCGGAATCCACGCCTTGGCCTTGGGCGAGGCGATGTACGCCGTGAACTCTGCGGAGCGGTCCAGTCCTGCGTACTTGTGAATCAGGCTGCGGATGTAGACTTCATTGCCCGTCACCCGCTGCCCGATCGTGTGCGCGTCTATGCCTACTCGCAGGGGAAAAGACATGCCATTCAATCAGCCGGCCCTTTTCGGCGCCGTTTTCGACCATACCCCGGCAAACGATCGCTCCAAGGTGTTCCAGGCCGCCGGCCACGAGCAGTGTTTCTCGAATGTCGCTCTGCCGTTGCGGCCCAGACACTCGGCGGCGCCCGGGTTCTCCAGCAACCCGAGAATCGCTTGGACCCATCCGGCAGGACTGCGAACGATCTTCAAGTTTTCTCCGTCCTGCGCGGGTAAACCTTCGGCTCCAACCGGCGTGGAAACGACTGCGCATGACGCAGCCCACGCTTCAATGATTTTAACACGAGTGCCGCTGCCCGCCAGTAAAGGCACGACCGCTATCTTCGATCGTGTCAACTCTTCGACTGCATTTTTTATTGGACCTGTAACATGAATGTTCCGATCGTCGCTTGCCCAAGCGCGGATACGCTCGGCATTTTTGCCGATAATGCGCCAAGTCAACGCCGGACGCTGCTGTTTGAGAATCGGCCAGACCGTCTTGCGGAAGTAGCGGAGCGCCTGAACGTTTGGGTGATATTCGAGGTTGCCGGAGAAAACAATCGAGTCTCCCGGCAGCGGCCGCTCGCGCCGCCGGCGCGGGTTATCGCAAAAAGGGATCGCGTTCGGATAGACGATCGTTCGGGCCTTGCGGTGCAAGGCAAAGACCCGCGCCTCGTCGTCTTCGGATGCGGTCAGGATGCGGTCGAATCGAGGAAAGAGCTTGCGTTCGATTTCCTTGGCCAGCGTGCAGAACCGCATATGCGCCCAGCGCTGCGGGCAGGGTTCGGAAGCGGCGCAGCTTCGGTGCAGCTCCGATTCCACGTTGTGCAAATCCAATACGACCGTGCCGCACCGCGGCCGGAGCTCGTCTATGTAGCAAGCACACCACAGATGCTCGACGATGCCGACGTCCCAATAACGATTCGCCAGCAAGGCCCGCAGCCGGCGCCGGCTGCGCCCGCCGCCGAAGCGGTCCATGAGCGGCAGCCTGCGCCGCAGCAAGCGCACTCCGTTGCGCGCGGCTTTTGCCGGCAAAGCCTTCGAGTGGCGCGGCAAGGCGATGCTTGCCGTTGAGGCGCACAGCCCGCTCGGCAGTTCCCGCCCGCACTGCGCGGAGCCCTCTTCGTGAAAATCGATCAGGTCCACCGCGGAATGTCTTGCCAGGTAATGCAACAGGCTGCCGGTGCGCATCGGGCCGCCGCCCTGCAGGGGATACGGGCGTTCCGGCGAGAGCAGCAGCGAACGCTTGCCCGTTTTTGCCGCCTCCGTCACCACGCTCGAATCGCCTCCCGGTAGAGCTCGCGGGTAAGGCGGGCGGTCCGCCGCCAATCGAACGCGGCGGCGCGGGCGGCGCCGGCGGCGCGCAGGCGGGCGGCGAAATGCGTGTCTTCCACTACCGACAGGACGGCCGCGCAGAGGCGCTGCGGCGAATCGGCCGGCACATGGACGGCGCACCCGCCGGCAACCTCGACCAAGGCCGGGTCTTGCGACGCAATCACGGGCACGCCGAGGCTCATCGCCTCAATCACGGGCAGACCGAACCCCTCATACAAGCTAGGGTAGACGAGCGCCTGCGCCCCGGCGAGCCAGGCGGCCGTCTCGGCATCGTTCGCCGGGCGGACCTCGGTCAATCCCGGTTCGGCGAACGCCCCCGGCTGCTGCGGACCGATCAGCGCCAGCTCCAGGTCGGGCCGGCGGCGGCGGGCGAGACGCCACGCTTCAACCAGAGTTGCAACGTTCTTGCGCGAGCAGCGATCGCCCAGATGCGCCACGTAGGGTTGCGTGAGCATCCGGGGCGGCGCGCCCCGTGGAAACTGCGCCGCCCCGTGGGGGATGCTGCGCATTCTCGTCTTCGACAGCCCGAAAAAGCTCGCGGCCTCGCGGCGGATCGCCTCGGTGGGCGTGAGGATGCGCGCCGCTAGGGGCAGCAAGTAGGGCGTGCGGACACGGACGCGCTGCGAGCCCTCGGGCCGCAGGGCGCCTCGTTTCCAAGGCGAAAGATCGTGCAGCGTCAGGACCGCCGGCGCCACGGGGACGTAGGGAACGGAAAAGTCCGTTCCATGGAATACGTCCGCCCGCAGGCGCAGCAGCGTCAGCGGCAGCCCGAAACTCCACCATTTGGCCCTGAGCAGCGGGGAGCTGGGCGAAAAAGCGAAGATGTTCCGCCGCGCCGCAATCCGCTCGGGCAGCTCGACCGTCCGGTCGCCGACCAGAAAAATCTCGTCGCTCGGGTTTTCGCAGGCGAGCGCCAGAGCCAATTCGACGGTGTAGCGGCGAATGCCCCCGGCGGGCAGCGACAGCGGAGCGGCGTCGAGAGCGATGCGCACTGCAGAGATTCGGCGACGGGCCCGGCCGTCACGAGCGGCTTCTGTATTTGCGAAGCAACTCGTACATTATGATCCCGCCGGCCACGGCGACATTCAAGGACTGCTTCATTCCCAGCATGGGGATGCGCACGAGAGCATCGCATTCCGCGGCCAATTCCGGCTTGGTTCCTTCCACTTCGTTGCCGAAGATCACGGTCAGCGGAAAACTCGGATTCCATTCGAAAAGATCTTGCGCATGAGCCGATGTTTCGACTGCGGCCAGTTGATGGCCCCGGGCCTTGAGAGAGCGCACCGCTGCGAGGGGGTCGTTGTTGTGCTCCCAGGGGACCTGACGTTCGGCGCCGAGCGCGGTTTTGGAGATTCCGGGATGCGGAGGACATCCGGTATAGCCGGTGAGCACGAGCTTGGCGATGCGCGCGCCGTCGGCGCTGCGGAAAAAGGCCCCTACGTTGTATGCGCTGCGCACCCGGTCGAGCACGACGACCACGGGAAGCCGCTCGCTCATGGGGAATCCATGCCGCCTTGGCGGAAGTCCTTCATATAGAGCTGCCAGCCGCCCCAGTAGGTATCCGGTTCGACGGTGAAGGCCACATCGAGGCGCGCGCCCACTCCGATGCCGGCGCCTTTTTCGGCCATGCGCCAGCCGATCGCGCTGAACGTGCAACTGTCGTGCTCGACCCGCAGCTTGAGATGGCGGTTTTGGATCACCTTGGGCTGGGTCTTGACGACCACGTTCGGGGCGGAGAACACCGGCGCGGGATTGCCCAGCCCGTGGGGGTGCAGTTGTCCGATCTCCTCCATAGCATTGTCGGTGATTGCTGCGAACGGCAGGTCGCCGTCGAGGTCGAGCGACGGCACGAGGTCTTCGGCGTTGAGGGCGCTCGCCGCATACGCGTTGAGCGCAGCGCGCAAGTCGGCCACGCGGTCGGCCTGCAGCTTGCAGCCGGCGGCTTGTCTGTGGCCGCCGAAGCGCTCGAAGATATCGGCAACCGATTGCAGACCTTCGAGCATGTGAAACGCAGCGATGCTGCGCGCCGAGCCGGTCGCCATGCCGCTCTGCGGATCGACGCTGAGCACCAGAGTGGGACGATGGTAGCGTTCGGCGATCCTACCGGCCACAATGCCGATTACCCCGGGGTGCCAACCCTCGCCCGCAACGACGATGAAGGGAATCGCATCCGCTGCGGGAAGCCGCTCGAGGCGCTCGATAATTTCAGCGGCCACGTCGCTCTCGGCGCGCCGGCGCTCGCTGTTCAACCCGTCGAGCCGCTGGGCGATGTCTGCGGCTACTCTTTCATCGCGGGTGGTCAGCAGCGTGACGATGTCTTTGGCATGGTCCATGCGGCCTGCGGCATTGATGCGCGGAGCGATGCGAAAGCCGACGTCGCCGGCGGTGATCCTCGCTTTGTCGCCCAAGCCGGCGACATCGAGCAAAGCCTTCAAACCCGGCGTCGCCGGACGCCGCAGCCCGTCGAGGCCGATGCGGGTAAAGACGCGGTTCTCGCCCAGCAGCGGGACCATGTCGGCGATCGTGCCGATAGCGACGATCTTCAGCATCGAAACGAGAATCCTTTTTCGCCGCGAATCTTCCCAGCCCGACTCGGCCAGCAAGGCTTGAATCAGCTTGAAGGCCACGCCGACGCCGCAAAGATACTTGTCCGGGTAGGCGCAGCCGGGTTGGTTGGGATTGAGCACGGCCAGAGCTCCGGGAATCTCCTCTTCCGGCAGATGGTGATCGGTAACGATCGTGTCGATTCCAAGCTCGCGGGCGCGGGTCACGACCTCGTTTTCGCGAATGCCGGTATCGACGCTGATCAACAGCCGCACGTCGCCGCGGGCGGCATCCTCGACAACCTCGCCGCGCATCCCGTAACCCTCGCGAATGCGGTGCGGAACATGAAAGGCGGCGACGCCTCCGAGCAGTTCGATGGCCGTTTTCAGCAGGACGATGCCGGTCGTTCCATCGACGTCGTAGTCGCCGTAAACGAGGATGCGCTCGTGGTTCGCGACCGCGCCGCGGATGCGTTCCACGGCGGCGCGCATGCCCAGCATGAGGAAGGGATCGTGAAGCGCCGAAAGGCTGGGCTCCAGGAAGCCGCGGACGTCTTCGATGCCGCGCTGGACAAGCAGCCGCGCCAGCAGCGGGGAGACACGGTAGTCCGCGCGGATACTCTCGACCGCGGCGGACTCATGATCCCGGTAGACCCAGCGCTTCATAACTCGGTCTGCACGAGCACGCTGCCGTCGGTATCGAGATCGCGCGCCGCGGGAGTCACGATGGTTCGCTTGGCGATATAGATCTTCGCGCCCCTGGATATCGCCTTGCGCACATCGCTTTCGCAAACGAACGCAACGGGGCGCACCGCGGGCGCCGGGGGCGGCGGCGAAGCCGGTTCTGCGGCGGCCGGCGGCGCAGCAGCAGGCGCCGGAGCCGGCCTGCGCGCCAGAAAACGGTCTACGACGGAGACGGCCGGCGAGGGAGCCGCCGCGGTGGGCGGCGCTTCCCGCGGCGCCCCCCGCCGGGCCAGATACTGATCGACGCGGGCGGCGATCCCGGGCGGATTTCCCGCCGCGGGCGCGGCTTCGAATCCGCCTCCGCCCGCTGCCGCCGCGGCGAAGTATTGCTTGGCCTCGGGGCTGATAAACGCTTCCTCCGCAGAGCGTATATGGCGGGCGATCCGCTTCACGTGCAGCAGATGCATCGGCCCCACGTTGTCGCCGGTCGAGTTGCCGGCGGCCGCGCCGCAGCCCAGCGTCATCGCCGGGAAGACGCCGGTCGTAATGCCGGTCGAGCCTTGCGGCGCCGGGGTATTCACCAGCACCCGAAATGCCGGCGCGCGCCGGCCGTACTCGAGGATATTCGCCTCATCCTCGGAGTAGATGACGCAGGTGTGCCCGCGCCCACCGAAATTCAAGACGCCCACGCAGGCATCGACCGCTTCGTCGAATGTCTTGACGAAGTAAACCGACAGCACCGGAGACAGCTTCTCGGCCGACAGCGGGTGGTCGCGGCCGACGCCCGCGATTTCCACGGCCAGAATGCGCACGTCGTCCGATACCGAAAACCCGGCCATCGCGGCGATCTTCTGCGCAGACTGCCCGACGCAATCGGCATTGATGCGAAAGTCCTGCGTAAGCAAGAGCTTTTCCAGGCGGGCCGTTTGCTCGCCGTCACAGCGGTGCGCGCCGTTGGCTTCGAGCGCGGCCCAGACCCGGTCGCGGCGCCGCTCGTTGACCACGACCGTCTGCTCGCTGGAGCAAACGGTTCCGAAGTCGAACGATTTGCCGTCCACAACCATCTCCATGGCCTTTTCGATATCCGCGGAATCGTCGATCAGCACGGGAACATTGCCCGGCCCGACGCCGATGGCCGGCTTGCCGCTGGAATACGCCGCTCTGACGATGCCCGCGCCGCCGGTCGAAAGAATGACGCCGGTGCGCTTATGGCGCATCAACTCGTTGGTGCCCTGAATCGTGGCTTCGTCGATGCATTGCACGATGCCTTGCGGGGCGCCCGCGGCCGCGGCGGCTTCAGCGAGCACGCGCACCGTCTCGCAAGTGCACCTGCGGGCGCGCGGGTGCGGACTGCATACAATCGCATTTCCGGCCTTGAGGGCGATCAGACACTTGTAGAACGCCGTCGAAGTCGGATTGGTCGTCGGCAGCACTGCGGCGACAACGCCTACCGGCACGGCGATTTCGGTGATGCCTTGCTCGGGGCGCTCGGCCAACACGCCGATCGTTTTCAGCGGAGCGATCTTCTGGTGGAGCAGGTCGGAATTGAGCAGGTTCTTGGCGGTCTTGTCCCTGACGTTGCCGTATCCCGTCTCTTCGACCGCCATGCGGGCCAAGGGCTCGGCGTGGGCGCGGGCCGCCGCCGCGACACGATCGACTATCGCGTCGACCTGTTCCTGGCTGTAGGCGGCATATTGCAGAGACGCCTGGTAGGCCGCCTCGATTTTGGCGCGAACTTCCTGAATCGACCGCAGATCGCTGTCTTCGAGCATCTGCTTCGACTACTCGCCGTTCCGTTTCGGCAAAATCGGCTCCACGTCGCCGTGCGGCGCCGGAATGACGTGAACGCTGATGAGCTCGCCCACCCGGCGGGCCGCCGCCGCGCCCGCGTCGGTGGCCGCCTTGACCGCTCCGACGTCGCCGCGGCAGGTTACGGTGACGAATCCGGCGCCGATATATTCCTTGTCCTCGAGCGTCACGTTGGCGGCCTTGACCATTGCGTCGGCGGCCTCAATCGACCCGATCAGGCCCTTTGTTTCGATCAGTCCCAAGGCTTGCATGAATCTATCCTCATGAAAGCTGAAGGTAGCACAGCGCGGGGGCGGGACTCAATGCGCGCGACGCGGAACCTTTCTCCCGCTCGAGAAGCGTGGCGCCGAACTCGTTAAAATGGTTCCCTTGTGCCGCGTTTTCCGACCGTTGGACGCATTCACCGTTCCGCCCCCGCGCTCGATGAGCTGATCGCCCCCGACGCCGCGGTCGAGCGTCTCGAAGTCGGCTTCGCCTGGTCGGAAGGCCCGGTTTGGTCCGCCGCCGGCGGCTACCTGCTGTTTTCCGACATCCCGCGCAACGCCATCGTGCAGTGGAGCGAAGCCGCCGGCGCCCGCATCTGGATGCAGCCTTCCGGATACACCGGCGTCGCCTATTACGGCAAGGAGCCCGGCTCGAACGGCTTGACCTTCGACTGCGCGGGGCGCCTTCACGCCTGCGAGCACGGCGACCGGCGGATTTCGCGGCTCGAACGCAACGGCGGCAAGAAGACGATCGTCGACAGTTACCGGGGGAAACGGCTCAACAGCCCGAACGATCTGGTCTTTCACTCGAACGGCAGCCTCTACTTCACCGATCCGGCATACGGCCTGCACCATGGCTACGACGATTCCGACCGCGAGCTTCCCTTCTGCGGCGTTTATCTGGTGCGCCCCGGCGAACGCGAGCCGGTGCTGCTGACCGACGAATTGCGCAATCCCAACGGCCTGGCCTTTACGCCGGACGAGAAGCGCCTCTACGTCACGCAGTCCAATCCCGAGAGGGCGGTCGTGATGCAATATCCGGTCCATGCAGACGGCGCGCTCGGCGCCGGCAAGGTCTTTCAAGACCTCACGGCATACGCGCCGCAACTGCCCGGCCTGCCCGACGGCGTGAAAGTCGACCGCCGCGGAAACGTGTTGACCACCGGCCCGGGCGGCGTCTGGATTTTCAATCCCGCAGGCGAAACGCTCGGCCGGATCGAAACCGGCGAGCGGATCGCCAACCTGTGTTGGGGCGGCGACGGCTCAACGCTCTATCTTTGCTCCCACGGGTGGCTGTGCCGCCTGCGCACGCTCACCAGCGGGCCGATTCCGGGTTCGGCGCCGTAGCCCCGGTTCAGCGGCCGGAAACCGCCGGTCTTGCCGCGACGGCCGCGATGAAGGCGCGGCAAAAGGCCGGCAGGTCGTCGGGAACGCGCGAAGTCACCAGCGGGCCGTCAACGACGACTTGCTCGTCCACGTAGTCGGCGCCGGCGTGGATGACGTCGTCCCGGATCGAATGGAAGCATGTAGCCTTGCGCCCCTTGAGAACGTTCGCGGAGCAGAGCAGCCAGGCGCCGTGGCAGATCGCCCCGACGGGTTTGCCGGCGCGCACTGCTTGCGCAATCAGGTCGGCAAAGGCTTGCTTGCGGCGCATGTAGTCGGGCGCCCAGCCGCCGGGCACGACCACGCCGTCGAAATCGCCCGCCGACACGCCGTCAACCGCGGCATCGGCCCTGACGGGATAGCCGAGCTTGCTCTTGTATACGGCGCCGGCCTGCGCGCCGACGGCGCTGACTTCGGCCCCGGCCTCGCGCAGCCGCAGCAGCGGATACCAGACTTCCAACTCCTGGTAGCAGTTTTCGACGAGTACGGCGATCTTGCGCCCGCTCAACTCCATTGCGTCAGTCCGCCGCCGCGCCGCCGGCCGCTTTCGCGGCGGCCGGTTTCTCCACGTACTTGTCGAGCACCCTGTAGATCCCCTCGCTTTCGAAAACGCCCCGCTGGAGCGGATTGTAGCCGTAGTCCTCGCGGATCATGCCGTCCCGGTCGATAACGAAGAAGTGCGGCACGTCGAAGCTCGGATTGCTCGCGTCGACCTTGAGATACGAGGCCGCCGCTTGGCCGCAATCGAACAAAATCGTGGTCGAAATCCCGTTCTTGATCATATAGCCCCGAACTGCGTTCTGGTTGTCGGGAGGGTTCACGATCGACAACACCTTCAGTTGCGAGCCGTACTTTTTCTCCGCCGCATGCAACACCTTCGAAAACGCCCGGCAGTGCGAGCAGCCGACATTCATGATGTTGACGATGACGACGCGGCCGCGGTAATCGGCGGGGTCATGGTACCGGAACTGCAGATCGGGCAGGGCGAATCCCGGGGCCCGGCGGTCGGACAGCTCGGCTGCGAACGCCCCGGCGGAAAACCCCGCAAGCATTGCTACGCTAAGAAATCGGCCTTTCATAAAGGTCACCATAACATATCGGGTTCCAGGTTCCGTGGGCTGCCGAGCGCCGCCGCCGGCCGCCGGTTCCCTGCTTCTTTGCGGACATTTTCCATGACGCCCATTCCTCGCTTCAGTCTCTCGATCGCCATTCTCGGCCTGCTTGGCTCGACGCCCGATCTGAGCGCCCAGGACGCCGACCTCCTGGCTGCCGGGCGGCGCTCCTTCGAAGCGCGCTGCGGCGGCTGCCACGGCGGCGACGGCAAGGGCGGCGTGCGCGCTCCCGATATCGTGACGCCCGGGCTGGCAGCGCAGCGCAGCGCCGAGGAGTTGGCCGAGTTGATTACCCAGGGTCTGCCCGATTTCGGGATGCCCGGCCTGCAAGTGCCCGAGCCGGAGCTGACGGCGTTGATCGCTTTTTATCGGACGCAAACCGCGCCTGCGAGCGAGGCGGTCGTCAGCGGCGATTCCCGGAAAGGCGCGGCGCTCTTCGAGCGGCGCTGCGCGGGGTGCCACTTGCGCCGCGGCGGCATGCGCATGGCCGGCCCGGATTTGTCGGCAATCGGCGCGCAGAAAACGCTCAACGAGTTGCGCCAAGCGGTGGCGGCGCCCAACGCCTCGGTGGCCAAGGGGTACGCGGCGGTCGATGTCGAGCTGGCTGACGGCAAGACCTTGCGCGGCTTCTCGCGGAACGCGAGCAACTACGACTTGCAGTTGCAGGGTCTCGACGGCAAGCTGCGCCTGCTGCGGCGCTCGCAGTACCGCGCCGTCAAGCCGCTGGGCAAGTCGCTGATGCCCGCGCCCGATCTGGACGAGTCGGAAATCGACGACCTGATCGCTTACCTCGCCAAGCTCGACGGCGCGCAGCCGCAAGCAGCCAGAAAGGAACTCCCCGGAGCAGTGAGCTTCGCGCGCATCCTGGCGCCGGCCGAGGGCGAGTGGCCGACCTACAACGGCGACATCCGCGGCAACCGCCACAGCCGCCTGGGGCAGATCCATACGGGGAACGCCGCGGAACTGGCGCCGGCATGGATTTTCCCCATCGCCGCGCCGCGCGATCTGGAAATGACGCCCATCGTCGTCGAAGGCGTGATGTACGTCACGACCGCGAACAAGATTCACGCGCTCGACGCGGCGCGGGGCCGCGAAATCTGGACCTATCAGCGGCCGCGGGTTCCCGGCGTGATGGGAGACGCCGGCCGCGGCGCGAACCGCGGCGTCGCCGTGCTCGGCGACAAGGTCTTTCTGGTGACCGATCATGCGCACATGATCGCCGTCGACCGGCTCTCCGGACGGTTGCTCTGGGATACCGAAATGGCCGACTACCGCCTGCACTACGGCGGCACTCTGGCGCCCTTGGCGGTCAAGGACAAGGTGATCGGGGGCGTCGGCGGCGGCGACGAGGGCATCCGCGGATTTCTGGCCGCCTACGACGTCGAGACGGGCGAAGAAGCCTGGCGTTTCTGGACCGTTCCCCTGCCCGGCGAGCCGCTGGCGGAAACCTGGAAGGGCGGCGTGCTGCCCCGCGGCTGCGGCGCAACCTGGCTGACCGGCGCTTACGATTCCGAGCTCGACACGCTGTATTGGCCGGTGGGCAATCCCTGCCCCGACATGAACGGCGACGACCGCATCGGCGACAACCTCTACACCGACTCGATGCTGGCGCTCGACCCGGACAGCGGAGCGCTGAAATGGCACTACCAGTACACGCCGCACGACGAGTTCGATTGGGACGCCAATCAAACGCCGCTGCTGCTCGACGTCGAATGGCGGGGGAAACCGCGCAAGGTGTTGGCCCACGCCAACCGCAACGGCTATTTCTACGTGCTCGACCGCGTTACGGGCGAGCTGCTGCGGGGCAAGGCATTCGTCGAAAAGCTGACCTGGTCGAGCGGCATCGGCAGCGACGGACGCCCGGCGCTGATCCCGGGCAAGCGGCCCACGCCGGCGGGAAACATCGTCTGTCCGGGCCTTGCCGGCGCGACGAATTGGATGTCGCCGGCCTATCACCCCCAAACCGGCCTTTTCTACGTGCAAGCCACCGAGGGCTGCCAGATCTTCACCAAGCGCGAAGAGGTCTGGAAGCCTGGCAAGCAGTACTTCGGCGGCACGGCGAAAAACGTTCCCGGAGAACCGCCCGTGAAATACCTGCGCGCGATCGACCTCGCCGGCGGAGACGTTCGCTGGGAGATCGAGCAGATCGGCGGCCGCGGCACCTGGGGCGGCGTGCTCAGCACGGACGGAGGCCTGGTTTTCTACGGCGACGACAGCGGCGCTTTCGCCGCCGTGCAGGCAACGGACGGCGAGCCGCTGTGGAGCTTCCAACTCAACGTTCAGTTCCGCGCCTCGCCCATGACCTACAGCATCGACGGCCGCCAATACGTGGCGATCGCCGCCGGACGGAACGTAGTGGCTTTCGCCCTGCCGCGCTGAACGGCCTGCCGGAAAAGTCTCCCCGGGGCGCGGCAGTCTCCCGCAGTCTCTTGTCGGCCCGCGCTAGTATTTCGACCGTATAGAAAGGTTTGAAATATAGGAGGAGGGCATGGTATGCTTGTACATGCCCAGAACTGCTCAACGTCTCCGTGTATCCGTCGCCGATCAAGAGGCTTTGGACGCCGTGCTCGCCTGCGGGGTGCAGCAAGTGCGCGTCGTTTTGCGTGCGCTCGCCCTGCGCCATCTCGCTACAGGCGTCAGCGCCGCCGAAGCCGCCGAGAGGGTGCGTCTGACGCCCAAGACGGTGCGCGCCATCGCGCGCCGCTACCGCCAGGGAGGTCTCGACCGTGCGCTCTACGAAAAAGCCCGGCCTGGCAGGGAACCGTTGCTCGACGCGTCTTCGCGGCAGCGCATCGTGGCGATGGCGTGCGGCAAGCCGCCGAGAGGGGCGGCGCGTTGGAGTGTGCGTCTCATCGCTGCCGAAGCCGTCAAACGAAAGCTTGTACCGCGCGTGGGACGGGAAACCGTCCGTGTTCTGTTGCAGCGCCACGAGCTCAAGCCGTGGCGGGAAAAAAATGTGGTGTCTGCCTGAACTCAACGACGCCTATATCGAAAAAATGGAAGATGTTTTGGCGCTCTACGAAACGCCCTATGATCCGCACCAACCGGTGGTTTGCCTGGACGAAAAGGCGGTTTCGCTGCACGCTGAAGTACGCCCTCGCCACCCGGCCGGGCCGGGCCGGGTGGCCAAGCGCGACAGCGAATACAAACGTTGTGGAACCGCCAATGTGTTTTGTGCCGTCGAACCCAAGGCGGGCCGCCATTTCACCTATCCCACGCCAACGCGCCGCGGGGAGGAATTCGCCCAAGTTATCGACAAGCTGGCCAGCAGCTATCCTCGCGCGCGCACGATTCACCTGGTTGTCGACAATCTCAATATCCACCGCCACAAGCCGCTGGTCGAACGCTTCGGCGAAGAGCACGCGGCCCGCTTGTGGGAGCGATTCAGCCTGCACTACACGCCCAAACACGGCAGTTGGCTCAACCAAGCCGAAATTGAGGTCAGTTTATTCTCGCGGCAATGCCTGGGTACGCGCCGTATCGCCAATCTCCGTACCTTACGTGCCGAGGCCAAGGCCTGGAATCGCCGCGTCAATCGTGACCGCGTCAAGATCAACTGGCAATTCACTCGTCAGGCCGCCCGCTCCACCTTCCATTATCAAACAAACCTTTTTACACGGTCAGAGAACTAGCAGTCGCCGGCCGTCTTCCCCGTTTTGCGGAAGACCAGGTACGCGTTCATGAATGCGTTGAGGTCGCCGTCGAGCACGCGGTCGACATCGCCGGCTTCGAGGCGGCTGCGCAGGTCTTTGACGAGACGGTACGGGGCCAGCACGTAGTTGCGGATTTGACTGCCGAAATCGATCGCCGCTTTCGAGGATTCGAGATTGTCGGCCTCGGCCTGCTTCTTGCGCAGCTCGTGATCGTAGAGCCGCGATTGCAATATCTTCATCGCCGTGGCCTTGTTTTTGTGCTGCGAGCGCTCGTTTTGACACTGGACGACGATGTTGGTCGGCAGATGGGTGATGCGCACGGCCGAGTCGGTCATGTTGACGTGCTGCCCGCCGGCGCCGCCTGCGCGGTAGGTGTCGATGCGCAGGTCGTCGGGCTTGATGTCGATCGTAATTGCGTCGTCGATTTCGGGGTAGACGAAGACCGAGGCGAATGAAGTGTGGCGTCTGGCGTTCGAATCGAACGGGGAAATGCGCACCAGCCGATGCACGCCGATTTCCGATTGCAGCAGACCGTATGCGTTTTCGCCCTTGACCGTAAACGACGCCGACTTGATGCCGGCTTCCTCGCCGGGCTGCGTGTCGCTGATTGCGGTCTTCATGTCGTTTCGCTCGGCCCAGCGCAGATACATGCGCAACAGCATCTCGGCCCAATCCTGCGATTCGACGCCCCCCGCGCCCGGGTGCAGCACGACGATGGCGTTGCAGCGGTCGTTCTCGCCGTTGAGCAGCGCCGCTTTCTCGACCGCGTCCAAGCGGTCCGCCAGCGCACTCATCTCGGAGGCGATCTCTTTTTCGACGGACTCGCCTTCGGCGGCGAGCTCGAAGAACGCCTGCAGATCGGAAACCGCGCCCGCCAGTTCTCGATCGGCCTCGACGGCCTCGCTCAGGCGCTTGCGCTCGCGCAAGACGGCTTCGCTGCCGGCGCGGTCGTTCCAGAAGTCGGGGGCCGCGATTTTCCGCTCGATTTCCTCGAGTTGCTTCTTGCCCGCCGGGACGTCAAAGATACCCCCGGACCTGCCGCGCCCGACCGCGGACGGATTGGAATTCGCGCTGGAGATCGTCAATCGTCATCTTCTTCGATTATTGCAAGCCTCTCTCCAGCATCGTACGGCGGCGGGGGCGGTTGCCGCCGCCGAGACGGCAACCGCCAGCAGCCAGAACCACTCGCCCCAACGAACATAGCCCGTCCGCTCGGTTACATAGTCGAAGCCGACGGTGAGAACGCCTTGCTCATACGACGGCAGCCGCTGCGTCAAGCGCCCCGCGGGATCGATCGCGGCGGTGACGCCGTCGTTGGTGGCGCGCAGAATCCAGCGGCCGTTTTCGATGGCCCGCATGCGCGCGATCAACAGATGCTGGCCCCGCGCGGCGCTGCGTCCGTACCAACTGTCGTTGGAAATGTTGACCAGCACTTCCGCGCCGGCGGCCGTGAATTTGCGAATCGCCGCGGCGAAGACCGATTCGTAACAGATGAACGTGCCCGCCCCATGGCCGTCGATCGGAGCGACGACGACCTCGGTTCCCGGCTGGAAGGCGCCCGCCTGCAGGGTGATCTTCTCGACAAAATAATGGAACGGCCAAGGCACGAATTCGCCGAACGGCACAAGATGGATTTTCGAGTAGCGCGCCAGCAGCTTGCCGCCGGGGGCGAGCACGGCGCTGCTGTTCTGCGGCTTGTATCTGTCGCCTTGCTGGAAGCCGATCGTGTTGAATATGAAATGCGCATCGGCCTCGCGGGCCACGCGCTCCATGAAGGCCCGCGAGCCGGGGTCGTCGAAGTAGAACGCGGCTACCGGGTACTCGGGCCAGATCAGCAGCGCGGGTTTCTCGTCGCCGGCATAGTTCGTCGAGAGTTCGAGCATGCGGGCCAGGTGCTCCGTGCCGCGGCGGGCGCTCCAGGCGCCGGATTTCAATTCATCCGGATGAACGGCGGGCTGAACCAAGCGGGCTTTCTCGGCGCCCGCGCCGGGAGCGGGCAGCGCCGGGAGGAAAGCCAACAACACAAGCGGGGAGAGCGCAAGGAGCGGTTGGAAGCGGCGGCGCAGGAGAGCGAGCGCGGCGGCCGCGTTCCCGGCGGCGAAGACGAACGAGGGGCCGTAGACTCCGCTCCAGGGGGCGAGCCGCGCGACGTGGGGGAACGCGAAGTCGGGGGCGGCGTTTCCGAGCTGAGTCCAGGTGAAGCCGAGATATTGGTGGCTGCCCTCGACCGCCGTCCACAGCGCGGCGACCGCCGGCGCCGCCCACGGGCGTCTGAGCAGCGGACCGGCGAAAGCCGCGAATGCCGCCGCGTGCAGCCCCTTGACGGCGGCGAACGCGGCGTAGAGCGCCGCGGCCGCCGGAGCGGCGATGCCGGCGTAGTCGCGCATGACGGGGAAAACCCAGGAGCAGGCGCCGCCCCAGAAAACGACCCCCGACAGCCAGCCGAGCAGCAAGCGGCGGCGCGGCGGCGCGCGGTCGAGCGCAAGCAGCAGGGGAACCAGACAGACGGGCGCGAGCCAGACCAGAGACGCTCGGGGGAAAACGAGGATTTGCAGCAGGCCCGCGAGCAGCGCTCCGGCAAACGGCAAGGCGCGGCGCGGCGCCCGGTCGAGTCTCATGCCCGCCCGGCAGCCCGTTCTTCCACGACGTCGGCCATATAGGAGCTGCGTACGAACGGGCCGCTGAAGACGGCGCGGAAGCCGATCGATTCGCCGTATTCGCGGTAGCGCTCGAACGCCTCGGGGCGAATGAAGTCTTCCACCGGCAGGCGGTTGCGCCGCGGCTGCAGATACTGGCCGATGGTCGCGACGGCAACGCCGGCCGCGCGCAAATCGTCGAGCAGGCGCCGCACTTCGTCCTCGGTCTCGCCGAGGCCGACCATCAGGCCGGATTTGGTCGGCGTTTGCGGCGCGCGCCGTTTGGCGAAGCGCAGCACTTCGAGCGACTGCGCGTAATCGGCCTGCGGGCGCACGCGGCGGTAGAGCCGCGCGACGGTTTCCATGTTGTGGTTGAAAACATCCGGGGCGGCGTCGAGCACGCGGGCCGCGGCCCGGAGGTCGCCGCAGAAATCGGGAACGAGAACCTCGACTTGAGCCGCCGGCAGCGCGCGCTTGACCGCCCGCACCGTCGCTGCGAAATGCGCGGAGCCGCCGTCGGGCAGATCGTCGCGGTTGACGCTGGTGATGACCACGTAGCGCAGCCCCATGCGCACGGCCATCGCGGCGACTTGCCGCGGCTCGCCGCGGTCGAGGGCTGCTCCCCGGCCTTGGGGCACGGCGCAGAAACCGCAGGTCCGCGTACAGGAGTTGCCGAGGATCATGAACGTCGCGGTCTTGCGGCCGAAGCACTCATGAATGTTCGGACAGCGCGCGGATTCGCAGACGGTGTGCAGGCCGCGCGCGCGCAACTCGGTTTTCAGTTCGTGCAGCCGCTGAAAATCGGTCGCCGGCTTGCGCAGCCACGCGGGCAAACGCGGCTCGGGCCGCCGGGCGATAGGCGCCAACTGCATGGCTGCAACTAACAGGGTAGCGCGGCGGGCCGCGCAGATCGTGACAAGCAAGACTGCGGCGCGGCGCCGACGCTTGCCCCCGCGCGAGCGCTGCCCGGACTGCGGCCGGGTCTTGCTAAACTCGGCTGGTGGCGTCGCCGAGCAGTTCCGAGCACAAGCGCCGCGCCGCCGAGCGCGGCGCCGTAACGCTGGCGGTCGTCACCGTGAGCGATACGCGCAACGCCAAGACCGACGCGAATGCAGCTTATCTGTCCGCGGCGGTCGAGCGTTCCGGAAATCGGCTGCATTCGGTGCGCATCGTCCCCGACGAGCCCGACCGCGTCGAGGACGCCTTGAACGCGCTGGCCGCCGAGGAAGACGTACAGGTCATCCTGTTCAACGGCGGAACCGGCATCTCCCGCAGAGACCGCACTTACGACGTGTTGAGCCGCAACCTCGAAAAACAGTTGCCGGGGTTCGGCGAAATTTTCCGTATGCTGAGCTACGAGCAGGTCGGAGCGGCTGCGGTGCTGTCGCGCGCCACGGCGGGCGTTTATCGCGGCAAGGTGGTGGTTTCGACGCCCGGGTCGCCGGCGGCGGTGCGGCTGGCCTGGGAAAAGCTGCTCGAGCCGGAACTGGCGCATCTGGCTTGGGAAGCGGTTCGCTGACAGTCCGCTATACTTTGAGTTTCCGATGCGCCGCGCCGGGGCATTCCTGACGGTTTTGACGGCAATTCTGCTGCCGGCGGCGTGCGGCAGCGCCGAAGACGCTCTCGCCGAGCAGTTGCAAACGGCGGTCGAGGATTATCTGGCCGGCCGCAGCGACCTGGCCGCGGGCAACATGGATGTATCCGTCGACGCCGTGCGCGCCGAAGGCAATCGGGCTCAGGTCGACGTGACGATCGCGGCGGCGGACGATGCGGCGGCCGCGATGCGGATGGTTTACGAATTGGAAAAACGCTCGGGCCGCTGGCGCGTGAAGCCGCCGCCCCCGGCCGGCGGCGCGGCGGCCGAACTGCCGCCCGGGCATCCGCCGCTCGACGCGCCCGGCGCCAAGCTGCCTCCGGGGCATCCGCCGCTGGAAGACGCCGAGCAGGCGAATCCCCGCGAAAATTTTTCGATGTAGCTGCGCCGCGGGACGCGCCCGCGCGCCTGGAAAAAAGACGCCATGCAACATTCTCACTCCCGCCGACTGTTCCGCCGGGCGCAAGAGCGGATTCCGGGCGGCGTGAACTCGCCCGCGCGAGCCTTCCAGTCCGTCGGCGGCGATCCGCCGTTCATCGCCCGCGCCGAGGGCGCCCGCATGTGGGACGTCGATGGCAACGAATACCTCGACTACGTAGGCTCGTGGGGGCCGATGCTGCTCGGCCACCGGCATCCGGCGGTGACCGCGGCCATCGCAGAGGCGCTTGCGGGCGGAACCAGCTTCGGGGCGCCGACGGAGCGCGAAGTCGAGATGGCCGAGACGATCGCCGAGCTTGTGCCGTCGATCGAGATGGTTCGGCTGGTGAACTCCGGCACCGAGGCGACGATGAGCGCGCTGCGGGTCGCCCGCGGGTTCACCGGACGCGACCTGGCGATCAAGTTCGCAGGGAACTATCACGGCCACGTCGATTCGCTGCTGGTGAAAGCAGGGTCGGGGCTGGCGACGTTGGGCATTTCCGATTCCGCCGGAGTGCCCGCGGGCTTCGCCGGAACGACGATTCCGCTGCCCTACAACTCCGTGGAAGCAGTCGAACGGGCGTTCCATGAGCAGGGCGAAAATATCGCGGCCGTGATCGTCGAGCCGGTCGTGGGCAATATGGGCTGCGTCCCGCCGCAGCCCGGATTCCTGGAAGCGCTGCGCAACCTTTGCTCGCAGCACGGCGCGGTGCTGATTTTCGACGAGGTGATGACCGGCTTCCGGGTGGCGTTGGGCGGCGCGCAAGAGCGTTTCGGCGTTACGCCCGATATGACGACCCTGGGCAAGGTGATCGGAGGAGGGCTGCCCGTAGGCGCATTCGGCGGGCGGCGCGAAATCATGGAGGCGGCGGCGCCGCTCGGAGCGGTGTACCAGGCGGGCACGCTGTCGGGGAATCCGCTGGCGGTGGCCGCCGGGCTGGCCACGCTGCGGCTGCTCCGCGCCGACCCGGGCATTTACGAAAAAGTGGAGGCGCTGGGCGCGCGGCTGCAAGCAGGCGCCGCGGCGGCGGCGGCCGCAGCCGGCACAGCCCTGACCGTCAACCGCGTCGGTTCGATGATTACGTTCTTCTTCACCGACCGGGACGTATTCGACTGGAGCGGAGCGGCGTCGAGCGACACCGGCAAATTCGCCAAGTTCTTCCGCCTGATGCTGGAGTCGGGAATCTATCTGCCTTGCTCGCAATTCGAGGCGGCGTTTCTCTCCTCGGCGATGACGCAGGAAGACATCGAGCGGACGATCGCACGCGCCAAGCGCGCCTTTGCCGCGCTGTAGCCGCCCGTCTCGTTGAAGAAATCGAAAGCCATCGACGGAGCGGGCGGCCCCATTACTCCACGGCGATGGTGACGCCGGGCTGACTCGCCCGGCCGCCGACGGCGATGACCACCTCGGCCGCGGACGAGGGTTCGATGCCTTGCGGCGCCTTGACGACGACCAGGTTCACCGCAACCAGCCCCGGCGCCAAGCCCGAGAACAGCAGGTCTTGCTCGGCGACCTCCACGCCGCCGATGCTTACCCGCGGCTGCTCCGCCGTGCGCCGCAGGATCACGTTCGAGCCGTCCGCCAGGCAGACGCCATCAGGCCCGCACGAGTTCTCCCCGTCGGCTATCGGCGGGTAAACCGCCCCCAAGCCCGTGGCGTAGATCTCCAGCACGTCTCCGGCCCGTGCCGGCCGGCTTTCCCCGACCGCGCCGCGCGGCGCCGCCAGCGCCCCCGCGCCCGCCAAGACAACCGCCCCCTGGCCGCTGCCTTGGCCCGACGTCGTGAAGACGCCCGGCGCATGGGCGGCCAGCGGGAAGCGCCGCGCGTAGCTGCCGCCCTCGATCGTCTCCACCGCCACCGTCGCCGTCGTGTACCCGCCCGCTTCCAGAACCGCCGGCCCCAGCGCGGAGGGCAACTGCGCCTCGATTCGCTGCGGACCTACCGCAAACAGCCGCGCCTCCAGGCCGCCGAAGCTCACTCTGATCCCGCCCAGGCTCAAAGGCAGCGGGAAGTCCTCGGCCTCGATCGTTCCGCCGGAGGTGAAGTTCTCGCCCTGCACGACGACCATCGACCCCGGCGCCACAGGCAAAGCCGCAGCACCGAACAGTCCCGGCCTGCCTAGCGCGCTCATCACCGCCGCGTTGACCACGCCCCGCTCGGCCACCGCCGGCCCCTCGGGCGGCAACACTTCCAAGGCCACCCGCACCCGCCCCGTGAGGCGCCCCTCGGAGCGAACGTACAGCCGCCCCTCATGCAGCCCTACGCGCAGCCCGGCCGGATCCACCGTGACTTCCACCGTCGTCTCTTCGCCCTCGGCCAGGCTGCCGCTCGCCGGTTCTACCGCGATCCAGCCCTGCGCCGGCTGCAGGAGAAAGTCCGCATCGCCGTCCTCGGCGTACAACACCACTTCCTGCGTTGCCGGCGCCGCGTCCTGCGGCAGCACGAACAGCAACTCGAACGTCTGCGCCCGCACCGCCGGCCCCGGCGCCAGCGGCCGCTCCACCGGCGGCGGGTCCACCTTGCGGATGCGGTGGTTTTCGGTGTCCATGATGTACAGCGCGCCCTTCTCGTCCACCGCGATGCCCGCCGGGGCGTTGAGTTGCGTCGCCGTCGCCGCCCCGCCGTCCCCGTTGTAACCCGCTGCGCCGCTCCCCGCCACCGTCTCGATGTTGCCTTCGGCGTCCACCCGCCGGATGCGGTGGTTGCTCGTATCGGCGATGTACAACACGCCCTCTGCATCCACGGCCACGCCGGCAGGACTGTCCAGCAGCGCCTCCGCCGCCGCCCCGCCGTCCCCGTTGTAACCGGCCGTCCCGGCCCCCGCCACCGGAATCAGCATCGGTACGGACAGGGGCTCCTGCGCGCGCCCTTGCGGCGCACTCTTCGCACTCCTCTTCGGCGCGAAGAACGGGCCGTCGGAGGCGAGCACGCGGTGGTTGCTCGTATCGGCGACGTACAGATTGCCCGCTGCATCTACCGCGACGTCGTAGGGGAAATTGAGCGCCCCGGGCGCGCCGTCACCGGCTATCGTGTCGATGGTCTGCGTAGCGGCGTCCACCGCGCGCACGCGGTGGTTGCCGGTATCGGCGATGTACAGGTTGCCCGCCCCGTCCACCGCCACGCCGCGAGGGGAGCTCAGTTGCGCTTCGTCCGCCGCTCCGCCGTCGCCGCCGTAGCCTTCCATGCCGTTGCCGGTCACGGTGGCAATGGTCCCCAAAGCATCGACCTTGCGCACGCGGTGGTTGCCGGTATCGGCGATGTACAGGTTGCCCGCCGCGTCCAGGGCTACGTCGGCGGGAGAGCTCAGTTGCGCTTGTCGCGCCGATCCGCCGTCGCCGTCGTAGCCGGCCATGCCGTTGCCGGCCACGGTGGCAATCATGCCTTCGGCGTCGATCTTGCGGATGCGGTGGTTGCCGGTATCGGCGAAGTACAGGTTGCCCGCCGCGTCGCGGACGGCGCCGCCGGGAGAGTCCACCCTTGCTTCGGAGGCGGGGCCGCCGTCGCCGCTGAAGCCGGGCTCGCCGTCGCCGCCGAGGGTCTCCACGGGCGTCTGCGGCGCGCTGCCGCTGACGGTGACCGCGGCGGTAGCGGTGGCGAAGGCGCCGTTGGCGTCGGTGACGGTCAGCGTGTACTCGGTGGTGGCCGTCGGCGAGACGATGGCCGAACCCGCTCCGGAAGCGTCCAGTGCGACGGAGATGTTGCCGGGCTGAATGACCGCGCTGACGGCGTTGGTCGAAGCGATTCTGAGGGTGGAGGACCGGCCGGCGGCTATGGTCGCCGGGTCGGCGGTGAGCGCGGCGGTGGGCCGGTCGGTGACGGTGAGCACGGCGGTAGCGACGGCGGTGAAGCTGTTGGCGTCGGTGACGGTCAGCGTGTACTCGGTGGTGGCCGTCGGCGAGACGGAGACCGAACCCGCGCCGGAAGCGTCCAGTGTGACGGAGATGTCGCCGGGCTGAATGACCGCGCTGACGGCGTTGGTCGAAGCGACTCTGAGGGTGGAGGACTGACCGGCGGTGATGGTCGCCGGGTCGGCGGTGAGCGCGGCGGAGGGCCGGTCGGTGACGGTAACAGCGGCGGTGGCGGTGACGGTGAAGCTGTTGGCGTCGGTGACGGTCAGCGTGTACTCGGTGGTGGTTGTCGGCGAGACGGAGACCGAGCCGGCGCCCGCGGCGTCGAGAGTGACGGTAAGATTGCCCGGCTGGATGACCGCGCTGACGGCGTTGGTCGAAGCCACGGTGAGCGTGGAGGACTGGCCGGCGACGATCTCCATCGGATCGGCGGTGAGCGCAGCGGTGGGGGCGTCGGTGACAGTGACGGCGGCGGTATCGACAGCGGTGACGTTGTTGGCGTCGGTGACGGTGAGGGTGTACTCGGTGGTGGTTGACGGCGAGACGGAGACCGAGCCGGCGCCCGCTGCGTCGAGAATGACGGTGTGGGCGCCCGGCTGAATGACTGCGCTGACAGCGTTGGTCGAAGCGACTCTGAGGGTGGAGGACTGGCCGACGGTGATGGTCGCCGGATCGGCGGTGAGCGTGGCGCTGGGCGCGTCGGTGACGGTGACCGTGGCCGTATCGACAGCGGTAGCGTTGTTGGCGTCGGTGACCGTCAGGGTGTAGGTGGTGGTGGTCGGAGGCGAGACGGAGACCGAGCCGGCGCCGGAGGCATCGAGAGTGACGGTGTGGGCGCCCGGCTGAATGACCGCGCTGACGGCGTTGGTCGAAGCCACGGTGAGGGTGGCGGACTGCCCTGCGGTGATGGTCGCCGGGTCGGCGGTGAGCGCAGCGGTGGGAGCGGCGGTGACGGTGTTGGCGTCGGTGACCGTCAGGGTGTAGACGGTGGTGGTTGTCGGCGAGACGGAGACCGAGCCGGCGCCGGAGGCATCGAGAGTGACGGTGTGGTCGCCCGGCTGGATGACCGCGCTGACGGCGTTGGTCGAAGCGACTCTGAGGGTGGCGGACTGGCCAACAGTGATGGTCGCCGGGTCGGCGGTGAGCGTAGCCGTGGGGGCGGCGGCGACGGTGACGGTGACCTCAGCCGACGCCGTGGAGCTGTCGGCGAAGGTGACCGTCACGGTGTAGGTGGTATCGGCGGCGGGCATGACTTCGACCGAGCCGCCGGCAGCGGGGGTGACCACACCGACGCCGTTGTCGATTTCGGCGCTTACCGCGTCGGGGGAAGCCCAGGTCAGCGTCGTGCTCTGGCCGCTCGTGATCGCAGAGGGCGCGGCGGTGAGCGTGACTCTGATCTGCGGCAGGGCGACCCTGCGGATGCGGTTGTTGCCTCTATCGGCGATGTAGAGGTTGCGCGCTGCATCCAGCGCCACGCCCCAAGGGCCGTCGAGTTGCGCAGAGGTTGCTTGCCCGCCGTCCCCGCCGTACCCGGCCGTCCCTGTTCCTGCGACGGTGGTGATGACGCCATCGGGGGCGACCTGGCGGATGCGGTTGTTGCTTCTATCGGTGATGTAGAGGTTGCCCGTCCAGTCCGCCGCCACGCCGTAGGGGGCGTTGAGTTGCGCAGAGATCGCTTGGCGGTTGTCCCCGTTGTACCCGGCCGTCCCTGTTCCTGCAACGGTGGTGATGACGCCATCGGGGTTGACCTTGCGGATGCGGTTGTTGTTCAGATCGGCGATGTAGAGGTTGCCCGCCCCGTCCGCCGCCACGCCGGTGGGGAAATCGAGTCGCGCAGAGGTCGCCGCGCCGCCATCCCCGCCGTACC
This sequence comes from Bryobacterales bacterium, assembly GCA_965214655.1. Taxonomy (GTDB): domain Bacteria; phylum Acidobacteriota; class Terriglobia; order Bryobacterales; family UBA6623; genus CATQHP01. The sequence continues at coordinate 1,356,996 of OZ243965.1, forward strand.
CGGCCGTCCCGTTTCCCGCGACGGTGGTGATGACGTTGTTCGTATCGACCTTGCGGATGCGGTGGTTGCTATAATCGGCGATATAGAGGTTGCCCGCCGCGTCCACCGCCACGCTGTAGGGGGTATTGAACCACGCAGAGGTCGCCGCGCCGCCGTCTCCGCTGTGCCCGAAATTCCCTGTTCCCGCGAAGGTAGAGATGACGCCGGCGGTGTCGACCTTGCGGATGCGGTTGTTGAACGAATCGGCGATGTAGAGGTTGTTCGCCGTGTCCACCGCCACGCCTTCGGGGCGGTTGAGCGACGCAGAGGTCGCTTGGCCGCCATCCCCGCTGTACGCTGCCATCCCGTTTCCCGCAACCGTGGAGATGTTGCCGGCGGTATCAACCTTGCGGATGCGGTGGTTGTCCAGATCGGCGATGTAGAGGTTGCCCGCCGCGTCCACCGCCACGCCGTGGGGGCGGTCGAGTGAAGCAGAGGTCGCCGCGCCGCCGTCCCCGCCGTCCCCTCTCATCCCGTCTCCCGCGACCGTTTCGATGTTCCCGACCGCAAGCTGCGCCCGGGCGGCCGCCGGCAGCAGCGCGGCGCAGACGGCAAGCCCGATGAGCGAAGAGCAGGACCGCCGCGCGGAGCGGAGAACCGCGGCTGGAAAGGAAAAGGGAGACCAGCTTGCAGGCAGAGAAAAACCTGCGCTACGGACTATTCCCCGGCACTCGTGCATTGAAAACCGCCGATCTTCGCCTCACCCCCCGTGAGCGAAGAAGCCGACAACTTTTCAATACAGCGGTTTAATGTAAAAAGAGCAAATCATAAATGTAATAAACATTACATTTATGACGTTTCCCGAGCGATCTTTTGCAGCACAAGACAAACCGGAAGGAGGGGCGGAAAAAGGTGGGCCGCCCAAGCGGCCGACAAAATAGGACAAATAGTTGGAGACCGCGCTTCGCCGCGCCATTTGCGCTCCACCATTCCCTGTCCGGCTCCCTGTCCGGCGGTTGTCGCCGGAGAGGAGCGGTCGAGGCAGCGCCGCGTTGCGGCTCATGCGGTTCGCGGCGGCCAACGGCGGCGGCGGCGCTACTACGCCAGTTCCGCGAGGGCAGCGGTCAGCAGCCGGTAGAAACGCCCCACCGAGCCGATGTGGACCCGCTCGTCGGGTGAGTGCGGCGCCTCGATCAGCGGACCGAAGGAGATCATGTCCATGCCGGGAACCTTCTTGCCGATGATGCCGCACTCCAACCCGGCGTGAATCGCCCTGACCTGCGGCTCGGATCCGAACTCCCGCGCGTGGACCTTGCGGACGACATCCAGGACCTCCGAGTCGAGGTTCGGCTTCCAGCCCGGGTAGGCGGGAAGCACGTCGACGGCCGCTCCGGCGAGTTCGCCGATCGCACGGATGCGGCGGCGCAACGCATCGAGCTCGGCGTCCGCGGATGAACGCGAGCTGGCGGCGATCACGAGCGAACCGTTCGAGCTTTTGACGGTGGCGACGTTGTTGCTCGTCTCCACCAGGTCGGGGATGTCCAGGTCGGGGATGTCGTAGCTCATCGCCTGGACGCCGTGCGGCAGGCTGGAGATCAGCCGCAGCACGGTCGCCGTAGTCTCGGCTGCCCATGCCCGGTCGGCGGCGGTTGCGCCGCCGACGGTCAGCGTCATGCCGGGATCGGCGGGCCGGTACTGGTCCCGGAACGCCTCGAACTCGGCGCGTACGGCCGCGGTCACGCTCTCGATGTCGGCCGCCCCGGCGACGATGGCGGCGAACGCCTCGCGCGGTATTGCGTTGTGGGCGCTGCCGCCCTCGAAGCGCGCCAAGCGGAACGGCGCGCGGGCGTGCGCCGCCCACAGGGCGCGCGCCAGCAGGCAGACCGCGTTGCCGCGCTGCAGGTGGATGTCGCAGCCGGAGTGGCCGCCCTTGAGCCCGGTCAGCGCCACCGTCACCGCGCGGTCACCGCCGCCGGCCGCGATCGGTGACACGCCGAGCGCAAGCCGTATGTCGCCGCCGCCCGCGCAGCCGACGTAGAGGACCCCCTCTTCCTCCGAATCGAGGTTGATCAACCGGCGTCCCGACAGCAGGCCGGCGTCGAGTTGCGCCGCGCCGGTGAGACCCGTCTCCTCATCGATCGTGAACAGCAGTTCCAGCGGCCCGTGGACCAGACCGGTCGATTCCATTACCGCGAGCATCGCCGCGACGCCGATCCCGTTGTCGGACCCGAGTGTGGTGCCGGTAGCGTAGAGATGCTCCCCGTCCCGCCGCGGCACGATCGCGTCGGTCGCGAAATCGAACGCCACGCCGGCATTCTTCTCCTGCACCATGTCGAGGTGCGACTGGAGGACGGTGACCGGCGCTCCTTCATGGCCGGCGCAGGCCGGTTTGCGCACCACGACGTTGCCGGCAGCGTCGACCGCGTGGTCGAAACCCCGGCGGGCGGCGATGGCGAGGACGTGGCGCCGCATCCGCTCCTCGTCCTTGGAGGCGCGCGGAATGGTCAGGATGGCGTCGAAGTGGCTCCAGACCGGCTTCGGCTCCAGAGATGAAACGAACGTCATGGCGAGTCTCCGGGTTTTCGTCAGGCCCTCCGGCGCCGCGCTGCGCGCGCGCCGGAATCAACCGGAATATCGGGCGGCGCAGATTCGCCGGTGGAGCACGCTCGTCCGGATCGGGACGTCCTGCGGCCCGACGCACTGTTTCCGATGGTAGCATCCGGGGCCATCCATCCGGGGCAATCGTGGGGACGCCGCTCGCGCCGCCGGAGTTCAAGCGCCGCGCCACATCTGCTTACCAAGTGCATTACCGACTTCCGTAACAACCGCGAGGCGCCGATTCGCGCGCTAAACTGAGGCTTCCGCAATGCCTTTGCGCGATTTCGATCCGCTGGTCGCCGAGTGGTTCGCGGGCCGCTTCGAGCGGCCGACCGAGCCCCAGCAGGCCGGCTGGCCGGAAATCCGGGCCGGCAGGGACGTATTGCTCTCCGCACCGACCGGCTCGGGCAAGACTTTGGCGGCGTTTCTGATCTGCCTCGACCGGCTTGTCCGCCAAGCGCGAGGCGGGGAGTTGGCGGAGCGCACGAGCGTCGTATACGTTTCGCCGTTGAAGGCGCTGAGCAACGACATCCGCGAGAATCTCGCCAAGCCTTTGGCGGAAATTACCGAGTTGGCCGAGCGGCGGGGCGTTCGCCTGGCGGAAATCCGCGCGGCGGTGCGCACCGGCGATACGAAGGCATGGGAGCGGCAGCGGATGGTCAAGCGCCCGCCGCACATTCTGGTGACGACGCCGGAGTCGCTGTTCATTCTGCTGACCGCCAAGCGCGGCCGCGAGACGCTGCGCAGCGCGCGGACGGTGATCGTCGACGAGATCCATGCGGCGGCCGGCGACAAGCGCGGCGCGCACCTGGCGCTGTCGTTGGAGCGCCTCGAGTCGCTTGCAGGCGCGGGCATGCTGCAGCGCATCGGTCTTTCGGCGACGGTCAAGCCGATCGAGCAGGTGGCGGCGTTTTTGAGCCGGCGGTTCGAGAGCGGCGGCGGGCGCATTCTGCAGTTCGGACATCGGCGGGAGCTGGATCTGGCGGTCGAGACGCCGCGCGACGAGTTGGGGCCGGTCGCCTCGCACGAGATTTGGGACGAGACGCACGACCGCCTCGCCGAGTTGATTCGCGGACATCGCACGACGCTGGTGTTCGTCAATACCAGGCGTCTCGCCGAGCGCGTTACGCATTCGCTCGAAGAACGGCTCGGCGAGGACGCGGTGCTGGCGCATCACGGCAGCTTGGCCCGCAAGCTGCGCTTCGACGCCGAGCAGCGGCTGAAGCAAGGCCGGCTCAAGGCCGTCGTGGCGACGGCTTCGCTGGAGCTGGGCATCGACGTGGGGACGGTGGACCTGGTGTGCCAAATCGGCTCGCCGCGGGCGATCGCCGTTGCCCTGCAGCGCGTCGGCCGCTCGGGACACTGGATCGGCGCAACGCCCAAAGGACGGTTCTTCGCCACGACGCGCGACGAAGCGATCGAGCTGGCGGCGATGGTGCGCGCAATCCGGCGGGGGGATCTCGACCGGCTGGAGATCCCGGAGGCGCCGCTCGACATTCTGGCGCAGCAATTGACGGCGGAACTGGCTGCCGGCGAGGGCGAGGAAGGGCGCGGGGAAACCGAGCTTTACGAGTGGACGCGGCGGGCTTATCCCTACCGCCGGCTTTCGCGAGAGAGCTTCGACGCGATCGTCGCCATGCTCTCGGAAGGGATCGCCGCGGCGCGCGGCCGCAACGGAGCGTATCTGCACCGGGACCGCGTGAACGGCCGCTTGCGTCCGCGCAGGAGCGCGCGCATGACGGCGATTACGTCGGGCGGGGCGATTCCCGACAACGCGCAGTTTCAGGTCGTGGTCGAGCCCGAAGGCAAGGTCATCGGACTGCTCGACGAAGACTTCGCCGTCGAGTCGATGCGCGGCGACGTGTTTCTGCTGGGCGCCGCGTCGTGGAAGATCCGGCGCGTGGAACGGGGGCAGGTGCGCGTGGAAGACGCGCAAGGCGCGGCGCCGACGATCCCCTTCTGGCGCGGCGAGGCGCCGGGGCGCACGCGCGAGCTTTCGCAGGCCGTGTCGGACCTCCGCGAGCATATTTCCCGATGCGCAGACGACGAGGCCCGCGCATTGCTGACGGCGGAATGCGGCCTCGACCGCCGGGGCGCGGATACGGCCATCGATTACGTGCGCGCCGGCGAAGGGTTTTTGGGCGCGCTGCCGACTACCAGGCGGATCGTCGCGGAAAGGTTTTTCGACGAATCGGGCGGGATGCAGTTGGTCATCCATGCCCCCTTCGGCGCGCGCATCAACCGCGCTTGGGGGCTCGCTTTGCGCAAGCGGTTCTGCCGCTCGTTCAACCTGGAGTTGCAGGCCGCGGCAACCGACGACGGGTTGAACATTTCGCTCACGGAGCAGCATTCGTTTCCGCTCGAAACGGTGTTCGCGTTCCTGACGCCGCAGACGCTGGAGCACGTGCTGACGCAGGCGCTGCTGGATGCGCCGATGTTCGGCGTCCGTTGGCGTTGGAACGCACAGCGCTCGCTGGCGGTTCCGCGTTTCTCGGGCGGGAAGAAAACGCCGCCGCCGATTCTGCGCATGCGCACCGACGATTTGCTGGCGGCCGTGTTCCCCGATCAGGCGGCCTGCGCGGAGAACCTGGCGGGCGAAATCCGCATTCCCGATCACCCTCTGGTCAAGGAGACGATCGACAACTGCTTGTACGAAGCCATGGATCTGGACGGGCTGGCGGAGATCGTGCGCGGCATCGAGAGCGGCAAGATTCGTACGACGGCGCGCGAGACGCCCGAGGCGTCGCCGTTCTCGCACGAAATCCTGAACGCCAATCCGTATGCCTTTCTCGATCCGGCGCCGCTCGAGGAACGGCGGGCGCGCGCGGTGCAGATGCGCCGCGGGCTGGCACCCGAGTGGCTGGACGGTTCGGCAGCGCTGGACCAAGCGGCCATCGAAGAGACCGAGCAGGCGGTTTTCCCCGTCGTTCGCGACGCCGAGGAGCTGCACGACGCATTGTTGTCGTTGATCGCGCTGCCGCCGCGGGAGGAATGGACGGCCGCCTTCGAGCAGCTTCGCCGCGAGCGGCGGGCGACGGCGGTTTTGCTGGAGGCGGGAGTTCTGTGGATTGCCGCCGAGCGCATGGCGTTGGCGCGGGCGGCCTATCCCGGCGCGGCGGCGGTCGATGCGTTGCCGGCGGTCGAGCCGCCCCAGACGCCGCCCGAGTCGCGCTCCGGCGCGGCGGCGGAAATCTTGCGCGGCTGGCTGGACAGTCTCGGCCCCAGGAAGGCCGTCGAGCTGGAGCGGCTGCTGCTCTTGCCGGCGGACACGATCGGCGCGGCGCTCGCCCAGCTTGAGGCCGAAGGGCAAATCTTGCGCGGCCGCTTTCGCCCCGATCTGCCCCCCGGCGAAACCGAGTGGTGCAATCGCCGCGTCCTGGCGCGCATCCACCGCCTGACCCTGGGCAGACTGCGGCGCGAGATCGAGCCGGTCTCGACCGCCGACTACATGCGTTTTCTATTCCGCTGGCAGCACGTCGGCCTCGGCGCGCGGCTGCACGGCGTGGACGGCCTGCTTCAGGCGATCCGCCAGTTGCAGGGCGTCGAAGCGCCGGCGGCGGCATGGGAAGCGCACATCCTGCCGGCCCGCGTGGCGCACTACAAGCCGGAGATGCTCGACCGTCTCTGTCTTTCCGGCGAAGTAGTCTGGGGCCGGTTTTCGCCGCATCCGGCTTTTGCCGCCGACGGCGGCGAGCAGGGCCGCCGCGTGCGTCCGACGAAAGCCGCGCCGATTGCGCTGCTGCCGCGAGAGAGCCTGGAGGCGTGGCAAGCCGGCGCGCAGCCGGACGTTCCGGATGAGCGGCTTTCGCACCCCGCCCGCGAGATTTTGCAGGCGCTGCACGCCCGGGGAGCGTCGTTTTTCGACGATCTGCGCCGCCGCACGGGACGGCTCGCCAGCGAGATCGAGGACGGGCTCTGGGAGTTGGTTACGGCGGGCTTGGCCACCGCCGACGCATTCGAGAATCTGCGCTCGCTGATGGACCCCAAACGGCGCCGCGGCGAAGGACGCGGGCGCAACGCCCGCCCGCGGCACGCGGCGGGCCGCTGGGCCCTCCTGCGCGACCGCGAGCCGACGGCCGAGGATGCGGTCGAGGAGAAGGCGCGGCGGCTGTTGGACCGCTGGGGCGTCCTGTTCCGCGACGCGATCCGGCGCGAGCCGCTGGCGCCGGCGTGGCGCGATCTGCTGCAAGTCCTGCGGCGGATGGAAGCGCGCGGGGAAATCCGCGGCGGCCGTTTCGCTGCCGCCTTCGTAGGCGAGCAATTCGCCCTGCCGGAAGCCGTCGACCTGCTGCGCGCCACCCGCCGCGCGGAGGAGGACGGGGAAGCTGTGGTCGTCCACGCCGCCGACCCGCTGAATCTGGTCGGCGTGCTGCTGTCGGGCGAGCGCGCCGGCGCGGCTTCGGACCGCAAGATTCGCTTCGAGCGCGGCGTAGCCGTTGCGGAACTCAGACCCCGGGCATGACTTTCTTGAGAGGCCGGAGCAGCAGCGCGAGAACCACCGCCATCGCAAAGCACATCCCGCCGAGAACGGCGAAAAACGTCGAGTGAGACCATTCGCTCCAGTAAACGCCGATCGCGGTCAACTTGTTGCCGATGGCCGTGGCGGCGAACCAGCCGCCCATCATCATGCCGCGCAAGCGGTAGGGGGCCACTTTCGAGACGAGCGAAAGGCCCATCGGCGAGAGCAGCAGCTCGCCCAGCGTGACGACGGCGTAAGCCGAGATCAGCCAGGCCGGCGATACGCGAAAGGCGTAGATGTCAGCGCCGGCAACGCTCGCCTCGCCGATCTTGGCGGCCCAGTAAAGCACGAAGAACGAAAGTCCGGTGAGCGCCATGCCGAAGCACATTTTCGTCGGCGTGGAAGGTTCGCTGCCGCGGGCGTCCATCCGCCGCCAAACTGCGATAAGCGGAAACGTCAACACCAGGATCCAGAAGGGGTTGATCGAGTTCGAGGCCGTGCCCGAGACCTTCCAATCCGTGTTGTCGTTCGCCCAGTAGGTGAGCGTCGATCCGTTCTGATGAAAGGCCATCCAGAACACGATCACGATCAGGAAGATGACGATGAGCGCCATGATGCGGCGCGATTCCGGAACCGCTTCGAGCTTGCCGTTCGCCGCGGCGGGCGCTCCTTCGACGCTCGGTTTGCGGTCCGCTCCCGCGACGTGACTGCGGAAGAACCACAGGGTGGCCACCGAAATCAACATGCCGAATCCGGCGACGGCGAAAGCGGCGTGATAGCCGTAGAGCTGCTTGAAGAGCTCCATCGTCAGACCGGCGGCGAAGGCTCCTACGTTGATGCCGAAATAGAAGATGAGGTAGGCCCGATCTTTGAGGCTGCCGCCTGCGGGGTAGAGGTTGCCGACCATCGTCGTGACGTTCGGCTTGAAAAATCCGTTGCCGATGACCAGACAGACCAGCGCGGTGTAAACGACGGTGAGGGAATGGAAGGAGAGCAGGAAGTGGCCGGCTACGAAGAAAACGCCGCCGATCATGACGGAGCGGCGGTACCCGAGGTAACGGTCGGCAAGCATCCCGCCGATCAGGGGGGTGAAGTAAACGGCCGTCAGATACCAGGAGTAAAGGCTGGTGGCCTCGGCGTCGGACCAGCCGAATCCCTGGGCGGTATCTTGAAGGTAGAGAGTGAAGAGCGAGAGCATCGAATAGAAGCTGAACCGCTCCCACATTTCGGTTGCGAAGAGAACGTAGAGTCCGCGGGGATGTTTGCGGGCGGCGCCGTTGGAAGTCATTGCGCCCGATTATAGCGGCGGCGGAAGAGAGCGGCGAGTGGAGAGCACAACCATCGGCATCGTCGGCGCGGGCCGCGTGGGCCGGGCGCTGGGGGCGCTGTTGGGGCGCCGCCATGAAATTCGGATCGCTTCTCTGCGCAGCGCCGCGCGGGCGGCCGCGTTCATCGGCGGCGGCGCCCGTCCGGCGGCGGTCGGCGAGTTGGCGGAGCGCTGCAGCCACGTCATCGTGGCCGTGCCGGATGCCGCAATCGGCGACGCGGCGGCGGAACTGAGCGGCGGGCGCGTCGCAACGGCTCTGCATACTTGCGGCTCGCTGGGGCCGTCCGCGCTCGCCCCGTTGCCGGAGCAAGGGGTTTCCTGCGCGACTTTCCATCCGCTGCAGACGTTCGCTTCGCCCGAGCGGGCACTGGAGCGCCTGCCCGGCTCGGCGTTCGGCATCTGCGGGACGGGCGCCGCGCTCGATTGGGCGCTCGAGCTTTGCGCGGAGCTTTCCGGCGCGCCCCTCGTCGTCGCCGAAAAAAATCTTGCGCTCTACCATGCCGCGGCCGTCGTCGCCGGCAACTACGCCGTCGCGCTCGTGGACGTTGCTGGTATGCTGATGGAGCAGGCGGGAATGGAGCGCGAATCGGCATTGCAAGCCCTTGCGCCGCTCGTCTTGGCGAGCGCCGAGAACGCCCTGACCATGGGTCCCGAAGCCGCTTTGACCGGGCCGATCGAGCGCGGCGACATTGCGACGGTCGAGAGGCATCTGGAATCCTTGCGCGCGGCGCCGGCCCAGGCGGACGCCGTTTACCGCGCGCTCGGGCGGCAACTGGCCGGCATCGCGCGGCGCAGAGGGCTGCCGGCGGAACAAGCCGCGCGCATCGAGGCCGTGCTGCTTCCCCGGACGGATTCATGATGAACAAAACCATCCAACCGGTGCGCGCGCCGGATTTGCGGCGCATGAAACGGCGGGGCGAAAAGATCGCCATGCTGACGGCCTACGACTTCACGATGGCGCGCCTGCTCGACCGCGCGGGCATCGACGTGCTGCTGGTCGGCGATTCCCTGGGAATGGTCGTTCTCGGACACGAGACCACCGTTCCGGTGACGCTCGACATGATGGTCCACCACGCGGCGGCCGCGGCGCGGGGCGCGCAGCGCGCGCTGGTTGTGGCCGATATGCCGTTCATGACTTACCGAACGAGCGTCCCGGCGGCGCTGAACAACGCGGCCCGGCTGATCCAGCAGGGCGGCGCAGCGGCGGTGAAGATCGAGGGCGGACACGCCGTGCTCGAAGTCGCGCAGCGCCTCGTCGAGTCGGGCATTCCGGTGATGGGCCACCTGGGTTTGACGCCGCAAGCGGTCCATCAGCTTGGCGGGTTCCGCAAGCAGGCCAAGCATCCGCGGGAAGCGGCCCGCTTGCTGGCCGACGCGCGCGCGCTCGAAGCTGCGGGCGTGTTCGCGGTCGTTCTCGAGGCGATCCCCGAAGACTTGGCCGCGGAAGTCAGCGGCGCGCTCGAGATTCCGACGATCGGCATCGGCGCCGGGCCGTACTGCGACGGCCAGGTTCTGGTCAGCCACGACGTTTTCGGCTTGTACGACGAATTCGTACCCGGCTTCGTCAAGCAATACGCGCAACTCGGCAGGCAAATGACCGAAGCGGCCGAGACCTACGCGCGCGAGGTGCGCCGCGGCGACTACCCCGCCGCGAAGAGCCGGAAAAGCGATTCGGTTTCCCGGTAGCGGGCGATGGCGACGCTGCAGGTCGAGTCGATCGCAGCCGTGCGCGCGCGGGTGCGGGCCGCCCGCACGGAAGGAAAATCGATCGGCTGCGTGCCGACGATGGGGGCGCTGCACGCCGGCCACGCGGCGCTCCTCGACCGTGCGCGCGAGGATTGCGGTTTCGTCGTCGCGACGCTGTTCGTCAACCCGATTCAATTCAATGAGCAAGCGGACCTCGAGAGCTATCCGCGCTCGCTCGAAGACGATCTCGCGGTCTGCCGGAGGCGCGGCGTCGATGTCCTGTTCATTCCCGCGGAGACCGCAATGTATCCCCGGCCGGCGGCGGCGTTCGTGGAGGTCGAGGGCCTCACCAACGTCCTCTGCGGAGCGTTCCGGCCGGGCCACTTCCGCGGCGTGACGACCGTGGTGATGAAGCTGCTGCACATCGTCGCGCCGGACCGCGCCTACTTCGGCGAGAAGGATTATCAGCAGCTCGCCGTCATCCGGCGCATGGTCGAGGACTTGAACGTGCCGGTCGAGATCGTGCCCGCGGCAACGGTGCGCGAGCCCGACGGACTGGCGCTGAGCTCGCGCAACAGGAACCTGACGGCGCGGCAGCGAGCGGCGGCGGCGGCGCTGCCCCAGGCCCTGCAGGCGGCCCGCCGCGCCGTTGCCGCCGGAGAACGGAATGCCGCGGCGCTGCGCAGAGCGGCGCAGCGGCGGTTCGACCGGGAGCCCCTGTTGCGGCTCGAGTACTTCGAGATCGTCGATCCCGACTCGCTGCAGCGCGTCGAGCGCATCGCCGGCCCGGTGCGCATCACCGCGGCCGCCTGGGCGGGCAATATCCGCCTGATCGACAACATCGCCGCAGGATAGGGCGTTGCGTTCGGACCGCTTGCCGGCGCCGTTGCCCGGCGGCCGCGCCACTTGCAGCCCTGTTCCGCGACATACAAGACGGCGTTCGAAACCGTCGAATTGGGTAAGCGTACGTTCCCGCTCCGGCGCGGCGGCACGGCCTCGATCCGAACGGTATTGCTCTGCGGTGATCTCCCTACCTCTGCTTGCGGCGCACGCTGGCATGATCGCGGTATGAAAACAGCAATTTCACTGCCGACGAACTGTTCGTATCGGCCAACGAGTTGGCTGCGCGGCAAGGAGTATCGAGGAGCGAATTGTACGCCGCAGCAGTTTCTGAATACTTGGCGAAACACCGTGACGAGGAGGTGACGTCCAAGCTCAACGAGGTTTTCGCCGATGAACCGAGCGGGCTCGATCCGGCGTTGAGGACCGCCCAGGCTCAAAGCGTCAACTCCAGCAAATGGTAGTTGCGCGCCGCGAGGCGTGGTGGGCGGAGCTGGATGTTCCGCGAAGATCCGAGCCCGGTTTTCGCCACCCCGTCCTCATCGTCCAGGCCGATGCTTTCAATCGAAGCAAGTTGCGAACGATCCTTGGCGTTATCCTTACGTCCAACATGCGGTTACCCGACGCTCCCGGGAACGTTCTGCTGCCGGCAACGAACACCGGGCTCCCGAAGGACTCCGGCGCCAACGTCACTCGGATCGTGACTCTCGACGAATCCTGTCTCTCCGGTCGGGTCGGACAAGTTCCCCGGAAACTTATGGCTCGCGTCGATTCCGGGCTCAGGCGGGTCCTGGATGTATAGTCGGCTTAGCGCGCCGCCGTCGAGTAGTAGTCGCGGGGCAGGAGTTGCGGGCCGCGAGTCATGGCGCCGCCGGGCGATAATGATGCCGATGTCTTTCCCTCGCGCCGTTTTCGCCTTCTCGGCCTGCCTCGCCGCCGCGCCAGCTTTCGCGGCGCCGAACATCGTGCTCCTGTTCGCCGACGATCTGGGCTACGGCGACCTCGGCGTCAACGGCAACCCGACGATCCGCACCGAAAACCTCGACCGCCTGGCCGCGCAGGGCCTGCGCATGACCTCGTTCTACTCGGCGCCCTCGTGCGTCCCGGCGCGGACGCAGTTGCTGCTCGGCCGCTATCCGAGCCGCGTGACGCTGGGCGGCACGGGGGCGGGCGGCGCCGGCGGCATTCCGAGCGGCGAAACCACGCTCGCCCAAGCGCTCCGGGCGACCGGCTACCGGACGGCCATGGTAGGCAAGTGGCACCTCGGCTACGCGCAGAAGGAATTCCTGCCAACGGGCCGCGGCTTCGACCAGTGGTTCGGTCTGCCTTATTCGAACGACATGCAGCCCCCTTGGGTAAAAACCGATGTCCCGTTGTGGCTCTACCGCAACGCCGAGCGCATCGAGCACCCGGTGGATCAAGACCGGCTGACGGTGCGCTACACCGAAAACGCGGTCGAGTTCATCGCCCGGCAGGACGACGCTCCGTTTTTCCTGTACCTGGCGTACAGCATGCCGCACCTGCCGCTGCACACGGCGGACCGGTTTCGCGGGCGGTCGCGCGGCGGGCTGTACGGGGACATAATCGAGACCATCGACTGGTCGGTCGGCGAGATCGCGCGGGCGCTCTACGAAGCGCGGAAAGTCGAGGACACCATTGTGATTTTCACCAGCGACAACGGCCCCTGGTTGAATCTGCCCCCGCGCATGCTGGCCGGCGGCGTCGAGCCTTGGCACGCCGGTTCGCCGGGGCCTTTCCGCGGAGCGAAGCACACCACCTACGAGGGCGGCGTGCGCGTGCCGTTGATCGTGCGCTGGCCGGGCAAGATTCCCCAGGGCGGCGTGTCGGCCGAAATGGCGGCCACGCTCGATCTTTACAGCACGCTGATCCAGGCCGGCGGCGGCGGCGACCCCGAACGGGACGGCTACGATCTGACGCCGCTGTGGACCGGCGCGGTCGAAAAGTCGCCGCGAAACGAATTCGTTTATCACCGCGGGCGGGAAATTCAAGGGATCCGCGCCGGCAATTGGAAACTGCGCACGGTTGACGGCGACGAGTTGTTCGATCTGGAGATCGACCCCGCGGAGCGCTACAACCGCGCGGCGGAGCTTCCCGCAATCGTTGCCGACTTGCAAGCCCGCCTCAAACGGTACCGAAACAATCTTTAGACAGCGTTTTCCTCTTCGATGAGTCGGACGGGAATGCCTGCGGCGGCAAGAATCCGTTTCAGCCCGTTGGAGGTGTAGGTCCCGTAGTGGAAGATCGAAGCGGCCAGGCCGGCGTCCGCCCGGCCCTCGGTCAAGACCTCGACGAAGTCGCTGGGCTCCCCGCCCCCGCCGCTGGCGATGATGGGAATCTTCGTCGCCTCGGAGACGGCCCGGGTGAGCGCGCAGTCGAAACCGCGCTGCGTCCCGTCCGAGTCCATCGAGGTAAGCAGGATTTCGCCGGCGCCCCTGGCCTCGGCCTCCCCGGCCCATTCCACGGCGTCGATGCCGGTGTCGCGGCGCCCGCCGTAGGTGAAAACGTTCCATCGCGACGAGCCGGAACGGCGGGCGTCGAGCGCGATGACGGTCGCCTGCGCGCCGAATTCGTTGGAAAGCTCGGTCAACAGTTCGGGGCGCTCGACGGCCGCGGTGTTGACGGAAACCTTGTCGGCGCCGGCGGTGAGAATCTTGCGCGCGTCGGGGACGCCGCGGATGCCTCCTCCGACGGTGAGCGGGATGAAGACCTTGCGCGCGGTGCGCTCGACGACGTCGATCATGATGTCGCGGCGGTCGCTCGACGCGGTGATGTCCAGAAAGACCAGCTCGTCGGCGCCGTCCCGGTTGTAGCGCTCGGAAAGCTCGACGGGGTCGCCGGCGTCGCGCAGCCCCACAAAATTGACGCCCTTGACGACGCGGCCGGCCTTGACGTCGAGGCAGGGGATGATGCGCTTGGTCAACATGCCAGGAAATTCGTGAGAATGCGCCGGCCGACCGGTCCCGATTTTTCCGGATGGAATTGGACGGCGAAAACGTTGCCGTCTTCCAGCGCGGCGCAGAAGGTCGTGCCCGCGTAGCTGCACAGCGCGGCGGCGCGTTCGCCGGCCGTATCGCGCGGAACGTAATAGCTGTTGGCGAAATAGACGTACGGCTCGTCTCCGAGGCCGTCGAGCAAACGCGGGCTGCCCTGCTTCTGGAGCGAGTTCCAGCCCATCTGCGGCACGCGCGTGTCCGCCGGAAATCGAATCACCCGGCCGGGGAATACGGCCAGCCCGCGCTCGGGAGCTTCCTCACTGATTTCGAACAGGGCCTGGAAGCCGAGGCAGATGCCCAGCAACGGCGTTCCCGAGGCGATCCGCTCGCGCAGCGTCCCACGCACGCCGAGGGATTCGAGCGAACGCAGCATCTGCCCGTAGTGGCCGACCCCGGGCAGAATAATCTTGTCGGCCTTGCGCAGGCCGCCGGAGTCGTTGACGATCGCGAACGGCTCGCCGATGGCCGCGAGCGCGTTCTCGACCGAGCGGATGTTCCCGGCGCCGTAGTCGAAAATCGCAATCATGACTGCATTTCCGCGGGCCGCGGCGGCAGCTTATGCGCCGCGCGCGCCCCCTTTCTCCAACAGGCCCTTGGTGCTGGGCAGCACAGCCTTGAGCCTTGGGTCGGTCGCGCAGGCGAAGCGCATCGCCTTCGCCCAGCACTTGAAGATCGCCTCGATCTTGTGGTGGTTCGAGCGGCCGTAGAGGATGCGCGCGTGCAGGTTCGCCCCGCAATGCACGGTGAAGCCGTCGAAGAAATCGTGCAGAAGCTCCGCCTGCAAGTCGCCGACCGTCTTGAAACGAGTGGGAGCGTGATAGACCAACGCCGGGCGGCCGCTCAAATCGACGGCGACTACGGCGAGCGTCTCATCCATCGGCATGACGAAGTATCCCGCGCGGTTGATGCCGATCTTGTCGCCCAAGGCTTCCGCGAACGCCCGGCCCAAGGCGATGCCGCAGTCTTCGACGGTGTGGTGCTGATCGATGTCGAGATCGCCCGCGGCGTCGAGTTGCAGATCGAACGCGCCGTGTCTGGCGAAGAGCTCGAGCATGTGGTCGAGGAAGCGGATGCCGGTCGAGATTTCGTAGCGGCCCTTGCCGTCGATGTCGAGCTCGACGCGGATTTGCGTCTCTTTCGTGTTGCGCTCGATTTTTGCCCTGCGCCGGCCGGTCATCGCAGCCACCTCTCGATAGCGTTGACCGTATCGATCACCGCAACCGCGCCCAGCTCGCGGAACAGCCGCGCCGTCTCCTCGGCGCGCGGAGCACTCGGCTGCACGATGCCGACGAAGCGCGCTCCCGCCCCGTTCGCGGCCTTGCAATCGTCGATGTTGTCGCCGACCATCGTCATCTCCGCGCCAGGCGCCTGTCTCAGAATGTTGAGCAGCCCGTCCGGCGCGGGCTTCAGGTTCGCGCACTGCTCGTGGGTCATGATCGGATCGAAAACGATCCCGGGGTAGAACCGGCGCAGCGAGTGCAGCGCCGCGGGCATGCCGCGCCCCGTGAAAATAGCCAGCCGATGGGTTTGGCTCAGGCGTTCGAGCAAGCCGTCTTCCGCCAGCCCGCGCTCGTTGCGGATCAGGCCGTCCGCATTTTCACCCCAATAGAGCTTCCGGCCATATTGGCGCACTTCGTCGAGGGATGCGTCCACTTCCGCCTCGCGGACGTAGAGCATGGCGATTGCGGAGTTGTCGTTGTAGCCGCCTTCGTTCTTGATGCGCACGACGTCTTCGGGCGCGACCTCGATTCCCGTGAAGTGGCGCACGGTCTCGATAAGCGCGAGGCGGAACGTCCGGGTCGGATCGACCAGCACGCCGTCCATGTCGAAAACCACCATCGGAACGCTCATCGGCCGAGGGTCTCCTTCAACGCCGCGAGAAATCGTATCGTTTGCTCCGTCGTGCCTACGGTGACTCTGACGGCGCCGGGGATGGCGCGCGTCCGGCTGCGCAGCAGAATGCCTTTCTCGCGGAGCGCCGCGCAGACCGCGTCGGCCCGTTCGCCGAGATCGATCAGAACGAAGTTGGCGCTCGGCGGCCGGAAGCCGAGGCCCAACTCTTCAAGCGCGCCGCAGAGCAATTCCCTGGCCTGCAGCACCTGGGCAACGTAGTCGGCGACATAGGCTTGGTCGTCGACCGCGGCCAAGGCGCATTCGACCGCGAGCGAGTTGACGCTGTACGGTGATTGCCCCTTGCGCACCTGTGCGATGTTTTCCGCGCTCGAAATGAGGCAGCCGACTCTCAGGCCGGCCAAGCCGTAGGCTTTGGAAAACGTCCGGCTGACGAACAGATTGGGGTAGCGCGGCAGCAGATCGAGCGCCGTCACGCCGTAAAATTCGAAGTAGGCTTCGTCGATCAAGACGGCGCGGCCGTCCGCCGCTTGCAGCACGGTTTCGATGCCGCTGAGCGGCAAGGCGTCGCCGGTGGGGTTGTTCGGGCTGGCAATGGCGATGAGCCGGGTGCGCGGGCCGATCGCGGCGAGGATCTCTTCCAGGGGAAACTCCAGTTCCGGCAGCCGGTAGCCGACCTGCCGCGGAACGCCCGAGGCGACCTCGGCGTAGAACTGAAACATGCGGAACGTCGGCCAAGGCATCAACACCTCATCGCCGGGATCGACGTAAGTGTGGATAACGCTGTCGATCAGCTCGTCGGTGCCGTCGCCGAAAACAACCTGCGCGCCGCTGACGCCGAGAAATTCGCCGATCTTCCGCCGGGCGCGCTCGTACTCGGGATAGGTGGCGACGAAGCCGCGGGTGGCGGCGCGGCGGATCGCCTCGATGACCCGCGGCGAGCAGCCGACCGTGTTCTCGTTGAAATCGAGGCGCAGCTTGCCGCCGCGGCCGCCGACGGGCGGCGCGTAGGGGGCCATCTTGCGGATGGCTGCGCGGGGCTCGGGACGGCTAGCCATCGGCGCGCATCTCGATCGACCGCGCGTGGGCTTCCAGACCCTCGGCGCGGGCCAAGGTTGCGGCCGCCGGCGCGATGCCGCGCAGCCCCGTTTCGCTGAGCTTCTGCACGGTAATGATCTTTACGTAGTCGAGCACGCTCAGCCCGCCGCGAAGCCGCGCCGCGCCGCTCGTCGGCAGCACGTGGTTGGGGCCCGAGACGTAGTCGCCGGCGGCCTCGGGGCTCCACGCCCCGATGAAGACGCTGCCGGCGCGCTCGATGCGGTCGAGGGGGACCGTCTCGCTCACCGCAAGGTGTTCCGGCGCGAAGCGGTTGGCGATCGCGCACGCCTCGTCGAGCGAGCGCACCACCACCGCCGCGCTGTTTTCGCGCACGGCGGCGGCGGCGACTCTGCGCGTGGGCAGGCTCGGCAACTGAACGGCGACCTGTTCGGCCACGGCCTCCGCGAGGGCGGCTTTCGTGGTCAGCAGAATCGCCGCCGCGTCGACGTCGTGCTCGGCCTGCGCCAGCATGTCGGCCGCGAGCAGCCGCGGGTCGCCCTCGTCGAAAATCAGCAGAATCTCCGTCGGCCCGGCCACGAAATCGATGCCGACTTCGCCGGCCAGCAGCTTCTTCGCCGCGGCGACGTAGACGTTGCCGGGGCCGACGATGCGGTCGACCTTGGGAACGGTCTCGGCGCCGAAGGCGAACGCGGCGATCGCCTGCGCCCCGCCCATGCGGAAAACATTCTCGACCCCCAGCCGCGACGCCGTTCCCAGGGTCGCCGCCGGCGGATCGGGCGAGGCGACCGCAATCGCGCGCACGCCCGCAACCTGCGCCGGGACGACCGTCATCATCACCGTCGAGGGCAGCGGATAGCGGCCTCCGGGGATGTAGGCCCCGACCGCTTCGAGCGGCCTTACCAACTGCCCCAGCTCGATGCCGCCGCCGGCGCTTTGCATCCACGATGCGGGAAGCTGCATTGCGGCAAAGCGGCGAATGCGCTGCGACGCGGTATCGACCGCGCGCAGGAAATCGGCGGGCAGCGACCGCTCGGCTTCACGCAACTCCTCCGCCGCGACCCGCAAGCTCCGGCCGGCGAGCCCGTCGAATTTTTCGGCATAGCGCAGCAGAGCCCGATCGCCGTCCTTGCGCACGGCATCCAGAATGGGCGCAACCGCGGCTTCGGCCTCGTCCATCCGCCGCGAGCGCCGCTGGAAAAGCGCTTCCAGCGCCTCGCGTTCCCGGCTGTGAATAACGCGCAGCATGAGCAGAGGCCGCCCCAACCGGGCTATTTGTAGACCGCCTTGGGGTCGTAGGTGGGAGCTTCGAACTGCTTCCACCCGCCGTTGTCGAGACGGCGGTAGAAGCAACTGCGAAATCCATTATGGCAAACGCCGGGGCCGAGCGGCTCGGCCTTGACGAGCAGCGTGTCGGCGTCGCAATCGATCTGAATCTCCTTGACCAGAAGATAGTGGCCGGAGCGGCCGCCCTTGGTCCACAGCTCGTTTCGCGAACGGCTGAAGAAAGTGACCTTGCCCGTCGCGATTGTTGCGGCGAACGCTTCCTCGTTCATGAACCCGACCATGAGCACGCGCTGGTCGGCGTAGTCCTGCACGACGGCCGGCAGCAATCCGTTGAGCTTCGAGAAATCGGGCCGCATGTCTGTTCCTCCGAAAATGCTTGCTGAAAATAAAAAAACCCGTGCGGCCTAGGCCGACGGGCGATGCGCTCTGTTGTACAGTGTGCTTGCTATTTGCGCACGCCCCGCCGGTTGCCGCGCTCGTAGTGAGCGCAGCGGCGATGTCGGCGGCGAGCGGCGCGAGGCATGGAACCTGATCAGCATAGCACGCGGAATGCCCGGCAATGGAGACGCTTGACGTACGCACTCGCGGAGAGTGGAGGAGTTGGCTGCAGCAGAACCACGATTCCGTATCCGCAATCTGGCTGGTCTTCCACAAGCGCGCCTCCGGCGTCGTCTGTCTGGAGTACGACGACGCCGTTGAAGAGGCGCTCTGCTTCGGCTGGGTCGACAGCCTCATCAAGAAACTCGACGAGGTCCGCTACGCCAGAAAATTCACGCCGCGCAAGCCGGAGAGCAAGTGGTCGACGATCAACCGCCGGCGCTACGCGCAGTTGAAGTCCCGCGGGCTGCTGGCCGCTCCCGGATTGGCGCGCGCTCCGACCGAGCGCAGCGGAGACGCGCCGCCGCGGACGGCATTCAGCGCAACGCCGGCCTACGTCGAGGAGAAATTGAAGACCGTCCCCGACGCATGGCGGCATTTCCAGAGACTGGCGCCGTCTTACCGGCGCGCCTACGTCGGTTGGATCGACTCGGCAAAGCGGGAAGAAACGAAACAGCGGCGGCTGCGGGAAGCGCTCGATCTGTTGGCCGCGGGCAAAACGCTCGGCCTGAGATGACGGCCTGGGCGGCAAGCCCGCGGTTTGCGGTTCAATTGGAGAAACTGTAGCCTCTTCCACGCGATGTTGCAGCCGCCGGCCGCTTTGGGATATCGCGCCGATCATCCTCAGCGCGGGCGGAATCGCGTTGATCGTCAGCTCCGCGGCGCAGCGCCTGCGCCGCCTGACGGGCCGTTAACCCGCATCGGGCAGGAGCGCTTTTCGCAAGTTGCCGCCGCGCTCCTCGAGCCGCTTTTCGGCTTGGCCGCGGGTCAAGCGCAGCTTCTGCATCACAATGGCGACTCTGACCTCGCGCCCCGAATCTTCGATGGCCCGGGCCGCCTCTTCGGGGCCGCAGCCGGTCACGGTCTCGACGATTCTGCGGGCGCGTTCGGCGAGCTTGGCGTTCTTGATCTGCAGATTCACCATCAGGTTGCCCAGAACGTAGCCCATGCGCACCATCAGTCCGGTCGAGAGCATGTTGAGCGCCAGCTTTTGCGCCGTGCCGCTCTTCATGCGCGTCGAGCCGGCGATGATCTCCGGGCCCACGGCGGGCGTGATCGGAAACCGCGCGCGCCGTTCCAGCGGCGAGCCAGGATTGCAGCTCAGGCCGACGGTAACCGCGCCCAGAGCGTTGGCGAACTCGACGGCGCCCAGCACATAGGGCGCGGCGCCTCCGGCGGAGATGCCCACCAGAACGTCGCCGGACGAAAACCCTCTTGCTTCGAGATCGCGAACGGCGTCTTGCGGATGGTCTTCGGCGCCCTCGATCGAGCGCAGCAGGGCCTCCGGCCCCCCCGCGATCACGCCTTGAACCCGGTCTTCGGCAACGCCGTACGTGGGCGGGCATTCGGCGGCGTCGAGCACGCCCAGGCGGCCGCTCGTGCCGGCGCCGACGTAGAACAACCGCCCGCCGCGCTCGTAACGCTCCACGAGCGCATCGAGCGCCTTGGAGATGCGCGGGATCTGCTCGTCGACGGCTGCCGCCACGAGGGCGTCTTCGCCGTTGATAATTCGCAGCAGGTCTTCGCCGGACGCTTCGTCGATGGCCGCCGAAGCCGGATTGGACTGCTCGGTCAGCCGGGCGCGGTCGTTCATTTCGGCCTCATGCGCATGCCGGCGCCTGCGGCCTGCGCATAGACAGGGCCGCTCCGGACGCGGCGGTTGCCCTCCATATTCAGTTTCGGCGACCCAGGACCCATTCGGCAATCGCCCGCGGCCAACGCAACGGCCGGCGACCCTGATAAAGGACAATACAAGGAACATCCGCCCGCACCGAGTCCGCGGCAAGGAGGTTCGCTCCATTTGTTCCAGCTCGACGCCACAACTCTTGCAGCGCTGCGCGAGTACAAAACCGATGTTGCCGGCCTGACCAACGAAACGGCCAAGACGCACCGCTTCATTGCTCTGATCGAGCGGCTTTTTCCAGGCAGCCCGGCCACGGCCGAGTTGGCTTCGGGCGTCGAAAAGCTCGTGCGCATCGACGTAAACGGCGCCAGGCACGGACGCATCGACGCCTATTACGGCAACGCTGTCATCGAGTTCGAAGTTTCTCTCAAAGCCAAGGAAGCGGAGGCGCGCCGCCAACTGCGCCAATACTGCGCCGGTCTTTGGCAGGATCCCCGGCAGCGGGGGAGACCCCTGCTGGGCATCGCCGCCGACGGCCTGACCTGGAAGATATTTCACCCCAGGCTTGTCGCTTCGGCCGCGCCCGGCGCGCCTGAAAGCGTCGAGCTCGGCGAGCCGATCCGTACGCTCGCGGTCACCGAGTCCACGTTCGGCGACTTCTACCATTGGCTCACCCGGCTGCTGTTCCGCGAAGGGAGAATCCAGCCCAGCGCACAACACTTCCGAGCGGATTTCGGGGCTTCAAGCCCTGTTTTCGCCGATGCGATGCATACGCTGCGCAAGGCTTGGAGCGTCAGCGGAGAATCGCCCGAGCAGCGGCTGGCTCTCGATACGTGGCGGCGGTATCTCACGGTAACCTACGGCCAACTTTCAGGAATTTCTCCGCACGAACTCACCGATCTCTTTCTGCGGCACACCTACCTGGCCGGCGTCGCCAAGCTGTTGTGCTGGGCCGCCCTCGCGCGCGGCAAGACATCGAACAGCCTGCGGGAAAAAGCCGCCGAGGTTCTCTCCGGCCGGTTTTTCCGCTCTCAGCAGATCGAGAATCTCGTCGAGGACGACTTCTTCCAATGGGTTCTCCGCCCGGACGCCGAAGCGCTTCTGGCTCCCGTCTGGGAGCGCGCCATCGCCGATCTGCTCGCCTACGATTTGACTCAACTCGATCAGGACATTCTCAAAGCCGTCTATCAGGAGTTGGTCGACCCCCAGGAGCGCCACGACCTCGGCGAATATTACACCCCCGATTGGCTTTGCGAGCGCATCGTCGCCGAGTTGCTGCCCGCTGAAGGGTTCGCCGGCGTCCTCGACCCTTCCTGCGGCTCGGGCGGCTTCTTGCGCGCGGCCATCGCGCACATGCTCGCAGCCAACCCCAAGGGGGGCAAGGCCGCGCGCTTACGCGCGGTGCTGGACAACGTTACCGGCATAGACATCCACCCTCTGGCCGTCACCATCGCCCGCGCCACCTACGTGCTTGCAGTGAGAGATCTCGTCACGGAGACGGGACGCCCCATCCAGATTCCCGTTTACCTCGCCGATTCTCTGTTCCTGCCGGCCGAAGTCTTGCAACTCTGCCTCGACGAGGTTCCGCACTATGAGCTTTTGCTTGGAGGCCGCCGCGTCTCCGTTCCGGAGCGGTTCGTCGAAGACGCCGCCCTTTTCGACCACGGTGTCGCCGCGGCGGCCAAAGTCGCCGTTGATCACGCCGGCGCGCATACGGAGACCCGCGAATCGTTACGGTCTTACTTGACCCGGGCCGTTCCCCGGCTGCGCGAACGGCGGGACGCCGAGGACATCTTCGACTCCCTGTGGCGGCTCGCCGAACTACTTGCCGAGTTGATCGAGCAGCGGCAAGACTCCATCTGGGCGTTCATCGTCAAGAACAGCTACCGCCCGGCGATGCTTCGCGGCCGTTTCGATTTCATTGTCGGCAATCCCCCCTGGCTTTCCTACCGCTACATCGCCGACCCCGAGTATCAGAGCGAAATCAAGAAGCGGGCGGTGGAAGACTACGCCATCGCTCCATCGTCGCAGAAGCTTTTCACGCAGATGGAGCTTGCCACCGTCTTCTTGATGCATGCGCTAACGACCTTTGGCCGCGCCGGGGCCAAGCTGGGGTTCGTCATGCCGCGGAGCGTGCTTTCGGCAGACCAGCACGACCGCCTGCGCACCCGCAAATACAAGCCCCCCGTTTGGCTCACGGAGTGCTGGGACCTTGCGGAGGTCAGCCCTCTGTTCAACGTTCCTTCCTGCGTGCTCTTCGCCCAAAAGAACGAAAGGCGCTCCGAGTTGCAAACCGCCGCCGACTTGCCCACTGTCGAGTGGTCGGGGCGCCTCGCGCGGCGCGAGGTTCCCTGGGCGCTTGCCCAACGCGACCTGCGCGCCCGCAAAACCACGAGCCGCGTCGTATTTCTCGGTTCCCGCACCGCCCTTTCGCCGCTTCCGGGCCGCGACAGGCCCAACCGCCCGAGTCCGTACGCCAAACGGTTTTATCAAGGGGCTACGATCGTGCCGCGCAATTTCTACTTCGTCGCAGTGGACGGCCTTTCCGGCCCCGCCGACCCCGACCGCGTTTACTGGGCGCGCACGGAGCCCGAACAGGCGCGGGAAGCCAAACCGCCCTATCAGGGCGTCAAGATGAGCGGCTTGGTTGAAGACTGCTTCCTATTTTCAACGGCTACATCCAAGCACGTTCTTCCGTTCGCCTGCTCCGACCCGGCGACGGTCGTTCTCCCGGCCTTCGTGGACGACGAAGGCAACGTGACGATCCGCAACGTTCAGGAGTTACGCCTGGAAGGATACCGCGAGCTTGCATCGTGGATGGCGGAAGCCGAGGAGATTTGGCGAAGGAAACGCAAGAAAAAAGCCGAGAGCCATACCGTCTACGAATGGCTCGACTATCAAGGCAAGCTCACTCGACAGAACCTCGAAGACCGCCATCTCGTGCTCTACAACGCGGCCGGCACGCATCTCGCCGCCGCCCGCCTGGACCGCAAAGAGCAAGTCCGTTCGTTCGTGGTCGACCATAAACTTTACTGGACTGCTTGCGCCTCTGCCGCTGAAGCGGACTACCTTGCCGCCTTCCTGAATGCCGGCGAGGTCAACGCCCGCATCAAGCCCTTCCAGTCTCGGGGACTGCTGGGCGAGCGCGACATTCACAAGAAAGTCCTGGAACTCCCGATCCCCCTCTACGACCCGCGAGACGCCGCGCACAGGTCTCTCGCAGAGATTGGCGGGCGGGCCCGTTCCGAGGCGCAGGCGTTTCCAAGGCGCGCGGCATTGCCCCGTTCGCTCGGCCGGCGGCGTTCCAAGGTCCGCGAGGCGCTTGCCGACATCCTTGTGGAAATCGACGCGTTGGCGCGGAAGATACTCTCAAATTAAACGCCCGGGCGGCGGCTCAATTCACGATGAGGTTGTCCGCCTTCATGCCGCCGCAGCCGTCTTTGTGGAACGGACGGGCGCAGCCGCCCGTGTAGCAGGTCGTACCGCTGTAACCGCCCGGATTCACGAAGGCCACCCACTCCCTTACCTTGGCGCGGACGGCCGCGGCGCCGGCGTCCTGCCTGGCGATCATGTAGTTGCTCAGCCCCCAGATGGTCCTGGAAACGTTGCAGGAGCAGCAGCAGGTGTAAGCCGAATTGTCGCTGCAGCACGGCGCCGGGATCGCCTCCAGCGCCGCTTTCTTGATCCGCTCCTGCTCCGGCGTCAACTCG
Organism: Bryobacterales bacterium; assembly: GCA_965214655.1. Lineage (GTDB taxonomy): Bacteria > Acidobacteriota > Terriglobia > Bryobacterales > UBA6623 > CATQHP01. The sequence goes on from OZ243965.1 coordinate 1,381,024, forward strand.
ATGCTGCGCTCCCACTCCATGAACTGACGCGCCTGCGCTGCGGCGTCGCGGAAACGAATTTCGGCCGACAGCCTGCTTCCGCCGAAGGCGGTCGCCGAGACTCCGGCGGTCAGACCCCAAACAAACTCCCGGCGCGTGCTCCGCATGTGCTTTAGCTTAGCGAATTCGAAAAAGGACGCAGGCCGCGAGTGGAGATCGCTATCCTGTCGGAAACGGAGGCATGCATGGAAAACGGAAACGGCAGGAAGCGGGTCGCCATGGTCACGGGGGCGGGCAGCGGCGTCGGCCGCAGCGCGGCGCTGGCGCTGTTGGAGGACGGCTATTCGGTCGTGCTCGTCGGCCGCAGGTCCGCGGCTTTGGAAGAAACCAGGGAATTGGCGGGGAGCCGGCAAGCGCAGGCGCTCGCCGTCCCGGCCGACGTCGGCGACCCGCAGGCGGTCGCCGCTGTTTTCGCCCGGATCAGGCAGCGTTTCGGACGCCTCGACGTGCTGTTCAACAATGCCGGGCGCGGCGCCCCGCCGGTTCCTCTCGAAGACCTGAGCTTCGAGACGTGGCAGGCGGTGGTCGCCGTGAATTTGACCGGGATGTTCCTGTGTACGCAACAGGCTTTCCGGCTGATGAAAGAGCAGGAGCCGCAGGGCGGCCGGATCATCAACAACGGTTCGCTCTCGGCCCATACGCCGCGCCCGCATTCGCTGCCCTACACGGCGACCAAACACGCCGTCACGGGGCTGACCAAGTCCGCCGCTCTGGACGGCAGGCCCTTCGACATCGCCTGCGGCCAAATCGATATCGGCAATGCGGCCACGCCGATGACGGCGCGCATGGCCGACGGCGTGGCGCAAGCGAACGGAACCGTTGCGCCGGAGCCGACCATCGACGCCGGCCACGTCGCCCGCGCCGTGGTCTACATGGCCAATCTGCCGCTTGACGCCAACGTCCTGACGATCACGGTGATGGCGACGCAAATGCCCTTCGTGGGGCGCGGCTGACGGGGCCGCCGAGCCTGCCCGTGAGACAATTGCAGCGTGCGCCGCATGTTTGTCCGCCGGGTTGCGCCGGCGTCCGTCTTGGCTGTGCTTGCGTTGTCCGCGCCGCCGCAGGAATTCAGCGACCCGGCGCCGCCGCAAGTCCATGAGCCCGACGGGCGCCCGCCCGCCGAGCCGCGGCCGAATCCGCTGGTCGCCTTTCATCGCGCGGCCAAGCCGCTCGCCGAAAAAGCCGAAACCGGCGATTGGGCCGACTTCCTGGGGCCGCAGCACAACGCGACTTCAAGGGAGACGCACATCTTGCAGTCGTTCGACGACGGCGGCCCGGCGCTCGTTTGGGAAATGGCCAAGGGAACCGGCTACAGCTCGCCCGCGATTCAGGGCGGCTATCTGATCTACTTCCACCGGCAAGCGTCTCAGGAAGTGGTCGAGGCGCTGCATCCGGAAACGGGCAAACGCTATTGGCGGTACGCTTACCCGACCGATTTCGAGGACCGTTACGGATATAACAACGGGCCGCGGGCCAGTCCCGTGATCGCCGGCGGGCGCGTTTACACTTACGGCGCGCAGGGAATGCTGCATTGCTTGCGGCTGTCGACCGGACAGATGTTGTGGCGGCGCGATATCGCCAAGGAATTCAAGGTTCCGCAGGACTTCTTCGGCGTCGCGAGCACCCCGCTGATCGAAGCGGACAAGCTCATCGTCAACGTCGGCGCGCCCGGCGGGCCTACCGTTGCGGCCTTCGACCGGTTGACCGGCAAGATGGTCTGGGGCGCGGGGGACGAATGGGGGCCGAGCTATGCCTCGCCCGTGCCCGCGAACGTCCGCGGCAAGCGCCGCGTCTTTGTCCTGGCGGGAGGCGAAAGCAGCCCGCCGACGGGCGGACTGCTGGTCATCGACCCCGCCTCCGGGGCGTTGGATTTCGCCTTTCCCTGGCGCAGCCGCAGCTACGAATCGGTGAACGCCTCGTCCCCCGTCGTCGCCAGCGCCCGCGTACTGATCTCGGCGACTTACCGAGCCGGCGCGGCATTCCTCGAGCTGAAGCCCGGCGGGGGCTATGCCCGGCTTTGGCAAAACAGGGATTTCGATCTGCACTGGACGACCGCGATCCATAAGGACGGTTACTTCTATGCCTTTTCCGGGCGCAACGAGCCGGACGCCGATCTGACCTGCGTCAACGCGGCGAACGGGGAAACGGTTTGGAGCGAGGCGCTGGAGTGGCAAGAGACGGTCGCGGTCAACGGCCGGGAGCGGGAGATTTACGGCAGTCCGCTGCGCGGCAACCTGCTGCTTGTCGAAGGCAAATTTCTCGCCCTCGGCGAGCACGGCCATCTGTTGTGGCTCGACCTGTCGCCGCAAGGCCCGAAAGTGCTTGACCGCGCGCGCTTGTTTCTGGCCCGCGAGACCTGGAGCCCGCCGGCGCTCAGCCGCGGACTGCTGTACATCAATCAGAATTCCCGGTCGCCGGCGCCGCGGACCGGCCCGCGGCTGCTTTGCTACGATCTGCGGCGGCCTTGACGGCCGGCCGAAAGCCCCCCACGGGATCGACGAGGCTCAGGTCTTCATCGAGGATGCTGCGGCTGCGCGCAAGCAGATCGTCCAAAACCGGCGCGATCCGGTCGACGCGGCCGCCGCAAACCGGCAGGCCCAAACCCCGCGCTGCTTCCTTCCAATTGCTTGCGCCGCCGTCTTTCATTTTCGCCCTTCCAAGGTACCATCGAGTACAATGCGGTTTCCTCGCGGGGAAAGCAGGTTTTCGCTCGAAACCATGAGAGCTACGGTGATATCCAATGTCTGAAACCCTGGCGCGCCTTTTTCGGCAAACGATTTCCTACGATTCGCCAAGCGCGATTCTGACCAAAGCAGACGGCGAATACGGCCCCATTGCGGCGCAGGAATTGCAACGGCGGGTCTGCCGCCTCCAATTCTCCTTGCTGGACATGGGCCTCGAGCGCGGGTCCCACTGCGCGCTGCTGTCGGAAAACCGCTGGGAATGGGCCGTGGCGGACTTCGCCATGATGACGGCCGGCATCGTCAGCGTGCCGATCTACCCGACGCTGACGGCCCAGCAGATCGAGTACCTGCTCGGACATGCGGAAGTGCGCGCGATTCTGCTTTCCAGCGCCGAGCAACTCGAAAAGATCGTAGAGGCATGGCCGAACCTGCCGCTTCTGGAGCGCGCGATCGTATTCGACCACGTCGACACGGACGACGAGCGCATCCATTCGCTGGACGCATTGATCGGCCGCGAGCCGCTCAGCAGCGAAGATCGGGAACGCTTCGAAGCCTCCATCAGCGCGGTCGAGCCGAGCGATCTGGCGAGCATCATCTATACGTCGGGCACGACGGGCGTTCCCAAGGGCGTCATGCTGTCGCACGGCAACTTCGCGACGAATGTCCGCGACGCGCCGATCGACGTCGATCGCAAGGACGTATGCCTCTCGTTCCTGCCTCTTTGCCACGTCGCCGAACGCATAGCCGACTACATTTATTTCGAAGCGGGCGCGACCGTCGCCTACGCCGAGTCGATCGAGGCCGTCCCGTTGAACATGCAGGAAGTCCGGCCGACCGTGTCCGTCGGGGTTCCGCGTTTCTTCGAGAAGGTCCATGCGCGGGTGATGGCCGCGATCGAGCAAGCCCCGCCGCTGCGCCGCAAGATGTTCGCCTGGGCGGTCTCGACAGGCAAGGCAGCGGCCCCGGCCAAGCTTGCCGGCAAGTCTCCGGGCGGCGCCCTGCGCTGGAAGCTTCTGCTCGCCGAAAAATTGGTGTTCCAAAAACTGCGCGGACGGCTGGGCGGACGCATGCGGCTGTTCGTTTCGGGCGCCGCCCCGCTCGCCCGTCATCTGGCGGAGTTCTTCTATGCCGTCGGCCTGCCCATCTGCGAGGCCTACGGCCTCACCGAAACCTCGCCGGTGGTTTCGGGCAATACGCTCGAAGATCTGAAGTTCGGCACGGTCGGGCGGGTGATCCCCAACGTCGAAGTCAAGATCGCCGAAGACGGCGAGATACTCGTCCGCGGCCCCAATGTCATGCAAGGCTACTACAAGATGGAGGAACAGACCGCAGCGGTCATGAGCGGCGACTGGTTCCATACCGGCGACATCGGCAACATCGACGACGAGGGCTATCTATCCATCACCGACCGCAAAAAGGACCTGTTGAAAACCTCGGGCGGCAAATACATCGCCCCGGCGCCCATCGAGAACCGACTCAAGATCAGCGCCTTCATTGCCGCGGCGGTCGTCATCGCCGAGCAGCGCAACTTCCCCAGCGCGTTGATCGTTCCGGACTTCGAGAAACTACGCGGTTGGGCCGCAGCCGAGGGCATTGCCTTCGCCGACGACGCAACTCTCGCCGGCGACCCCCGGGCCCGGGAGCGCATCATGGAAGAAGTCGCCAAGCTTTGCGCCGATATGCCGCGCTATGAGCAAGTCAAGAAAATCGCCGTTCTCAAGCGCGAATTTACAATCGGGGACGGGGAAATCACGCCGACGATGAAAGTGCGCCGCCGAGCCGTGGAATCCCGCTACGCCGAGCTGATCGAGTCCATGTATTCGTAACCGCGGGGGCCGGCCGAAGCGTCGCAATGGTTTGGAGAGACTGCTCGATGATTTGCCCGCCGCGTCATACCCTCATGCTTCTTGCGGCCGCAGCCGTCCTGGCGGCGGCGCTGCCCGCCGAAGACGCTTTCCCGCTGCGCGCGGTCGAATTCGAAGGCAATCGGCATTTTTCCTCAGAAGCTCTCGTACGGCTTACCCGGCTGGAAATCGGCGCCCCGGTGCGCAAAAGCGACTTCAACGCCGCGCTGCGGCAGTTGAGCGAAGCGGGCGTGTTCGAGCGTCTGGAGTACAAATACGGGCCGCTCGACGGCGGCTACCGCGTCACGTTCCTTGTCGAGGAAACGCCGGAGCTGTTCCCCGTGCGTTTCGAAGGCTTCGATGCGCAGGACGAAGAGATTCGACGGATGCTCGCCGCAAGGGTTCCTCTGTTCGGCGACCGCGTCCCGCCCACCGGCCCCATGGTTGCGACGATCGGAAACGCCCTGCAAGATTGGTGGAAACAGCGCGGGAACGAGAGCAAGGTCGAGGGGCGTTTGGTCCCCTCCGGCGACGACCGGCTCGAAATGCTTTTCGGGCCGCGGCGCGAAACGCGCAACATCGCATTCGTCCGCTTCCGCAACTCGGGCCGCCTTTCCGCCCTGGAGTTGCAGCGCAAGTTCAATCAGGTCGCCATGGGCGAACCGTACAGCGAAGCCCGTCTCCGGGAGTTGCTGCAGCACAACGTCCGGCCGCTCTATGCCGAAGCCGGCTATATGAACGTGAAATTCTGCCCCTGCGAAGCCGCGCCCGACCCCGATACCGAGGGCTTGCTCGTGCAGGTCCGCGTCGAGCAAGGAGACGTCTACAAAATCGGCGAAGTGACCTGGCCGCAGCCGCTGCCGGTTGACCCCCGAAACCTGAGCAAGGTCAACCGGATCGTCTCCGGCGACACGGTCAACATGACCGCCGCTTACGGCACGATGGCGGCTATCGCCGAGAGCATGAAGCGCCAGGGTTACATGAAAGCCGAGGCGAGATTCGAGACTGCCGTCGACCACGAAGCGAAGCTGGTCCACTTCGACATTGCCATCGCGCCCGGCGCGCAGTATACGTTTTCGCGGCTGATCGTTCTGGGGCTCGACATTCTCTCCGAGCCGGCTGTGCGCAAACGCTGGGGAATGCAGGCGGGGGCGCCCTTCGACATCCGCTACCCGGCGTATTTTCTCGAGCGCGTCAAGGCCGACGCCATGTTCGAAAACCTGAAAGGCGCAACCTGGAGCATGGATATCGACCAGACCAGGAAAACGGTCGACGTCGCGCTCGTCTTCAGCGGAAACGAGCGCCGCAAAGGGCCGGCGCCGATTATCGAAAAGCCCCGGACTCCGTTTTAAGCGCGGGGTTTTAAGCGCGGGCTTTCAGCCCACCTTGACCCAGCAGCGCTCCTGCGACGCCCTCGCGGCGGCGTCCAGGATCTGCTGGTTTCTGACGCCGTCCACGAAATTCGGGTGCGTTCCGCGCCCTTCCGCCAACGCCGTCAGCATGTCGTAGAAGCTGTGGGTAAAGCTGTGCTCGTAACCCAGCAGGTGCCCGTCGAACCACCAGTTGTCGGCGTAGGGGTGCTTGCCCAGCGAGCAGGCGATGATCTCGTGGAAGCCCTGCGCGTCGTCCCGGTCGTCGACGGAATAGTATTTGAGGTTGTTCAGATTCTCGAGATCGAAGACGAGCGACCCTTTGCTGCCGTTGATCTCGAAGGTATTGTGATTCTTGCGCCCCGCGCCGAACCGCGACGCTTCGAGCGTCCCGATCGCGCCGTTTGCGAAGCGCAGGCACATCGCTACCGCGTCATCGACCGTTACCGCGACTTTCTCGCTCGATCCCGCCGCGGCCGGACGCTGCTTGATGAACGTCTCCGTCGTCGCCGCAAGCTCGCTGACCTCGCCGCACAGATAGCGGGCAAGGTCGAGCGTGTGCGCGCCCAGATCGCCGAGCGCCCCGCTGCCGGCCTGCTTGGCGTCGAAGCGCCAAACCAGCTCGAGAGCGGGGGACATCGCCCAGTCCTGCAGATAACGCCCGCGGAAGTGGTAGATCGCGCCGATGCGCCCGTCGTCGATCATGCGCCTGGCCAGCGCAACCGCCGGAACGCGGCGGTAGTTGTGCATCAGGAAATGCTTCACGCCCGCCTTCTCCACGGCTGCGAGCATGCTCTTCGCTTCGGACAGGGTGTTCGCCAGCGGCTTTTCGCAAACAACGTGCTTGCCGGCCTCGGCGGCGGCGACGGCCATCTCGCAGTGCATCGACCCCGGCGTGGCGACATCGACAATGTCGATATCGTCGCGGGCGATCACGGCGCGCCAATCGGTCGATGCCTCCGCCCAGCCGAAAGCCTCGCGCGCCTGCTCGGTCTCCTGAGGATTGCGCCCGCACAAGACCGCCTGCTCGACCCGGGGCGCGTCGGGGAAATACATGTTCACGTTGCGGTAGCCCTGGCTATGCGCCTTGCCCATGAACTTCGTGCCCAACAACGCTACGCGGAACGTCTTCTTTTCCACTGACTCGCTTTCCTTCGGCTTCAAAACCGGACCCTCCTGCCGATTGTCTTTTGCTCGATGACAACTCTCAAATGAACATCTCTTCGTCCGCCTCGATGCGGTCGATATCCCGGCGCCTGCCTTTGAGAAGCTGCCGCATCGCGGCGTTCAATCCCGCACCGACGGCCCTGAGCCGTTCGGCGGGCATGCGGATCGTCCGCTCCACGGCCGCGGTTGCGTTGTCGATGCGCTCCATCGTCTTGCGCATCGTTTCGTCCACGCGCGCCATATTCTTCTGCGCGGTTTCCGAGAGGCCGCCGACGAGCGCTTCGACCTTGTCGATTTGACCCTGGGCGGCGCCGGCGACCTCCTTGATCCTGGCCAGCGCCTCCCCCGCTTCTTGCGTCTGCCGGCGCAACTCGGCCAGCGTCTCCAGCGAGGATTCCGCGACCGGCTCCCAGCGGTCCATGAAGCTCTCCGTCCGCTTGCGCAGCGCGTTGACCGACCGCCAGACGCCGATGGCGGCGGCCGCGGCGGCGGCCGCGGCGGCGACTAACGAGACGGCGGCCACCCCCGTGAAGACGGCCATGATTTCGAGTAGGAATTCCGTATCCATCGGCTATTCAGGAGGCTATTCAGGGATTTCGGACGGCGGAGCGCCGCAATCAGCTTGCCGCCGCGGTTTCGGTTTCGCCCGCCGAGCCGTCGCCGGCTTCGCGGTACGCCTTGCGGCCGGCCTCGAGCGCGGAATTCAATTGTTCGCGCTGCGCATCGACCAATTCGCGCCCCTGCTCGATGATTTCGCCGGCATGCTCGCGCAACTCGCCGCTTCTGCGGCGCACGTACTCGCGGCCCTCATCGGCCCGCCGGCGCAAGTCCTCGCGGGTTTCCTCGCCCGGTTTGGGGGCAAGCAGGATGCCCAGCGCGGCGCCGATGCCGGCGCCCATGATGAAATACGGTAGCTTGCTGTCCGCCATGGTTTCCTTTCCAGCGTTCCGTTGCTATATGTAGCATACCCGACCGCGGCCCCTACCATTCCGTCGAGCGGTAGTGCGCCGGGGGCAGCCGAATCTCCATGCAGCCCTTGCCCGTGGGCAGCAGCTTCCCGGGATTCAGACGGCAGTCCGGGTTGAAGATGCGCATCAGACGCCTGATCGTCTCCAGGCTGTCGTCGTTGAACAGCAGCGGCATCAACTCGTTTTTCTCCATCCCCACGCCGTGCTCGCCGGTGATGGCCCCCCCGACTTCCACGCAGTAGGTCAGGATTTCCTCGCCCGCCTTCTTCGTCCGCTCGATTTGCTCCGGATCTTCCGGGTCGAACAGGATGATCGGGTGCATGTTGCCGTCGCCGGCGTGAAAGATGTTGCTGATCTGCAGGTCGTACTTCTCGGAAACCCTGTAGATGTGTTGCAGGGTGTCGGCGATGCGCGTGCGCGGCACGACGCCGTCCTGAACGTAATAGGTCGGACTGACCCGCCCGACCGCGCCGAATGCGTTCTTGCGGCCCTTCCACAGCAGCGCGCGCTCCTCCTCCGAGCGCGCGACGCGGACTTCCCGCGCGTGGTTCGCCAGGCAGATTTCGTTGACCAGCGCAAGCTGCTCCTCGACGGTTTCGAGCAAGCCTTCCAGCTCGATCAGCAATACGGCGTCGGCGTCGAGCGGATAGCCGGCGTGCGTCGCCTCCTCGACCATGCGCAGCATGACGCCGTCCAGCATTTCGACGGCGGCGGGGGTGATGGCGCGCGCGGTCAGACTGCCTACGGTCGACGCCGCGTCCGCGGGCCGCTCATAGACCGCCAACAGCGTCTTGACCGCTTCGGGCGCGCGCATCAAGCGCACGACCACCTCGGTGACGAGGGCCATCGTGCCTTCCGATCCCGTCAGCAGGCCGACCAGATCGTAGCCGGGCCGGTCGAGCTCCTTTCCGCCGGCGCGGATGACGCCGCCGTCGGGCAGCACCGCCTCGATGCCGAGCACGTGGTTGGTCGTTACGCCGTAGATCAACGTATGCGGCCCGCCCGCGTTCTCGGCGACATTGCCGCCGATCGTGCAGGCTTTCTGCGACGAAGGGTCGGGCGCATAATAGTAGCCGTTTCCTTGAACGGCGCGGGTGATGTCGAGATTGACGACCCCCGGCTGCACGACCGCGCACTCGTTTTCGTAGTCGATCTCCAGGATTTTGTTCATCCGCGAGAAGGCGATCATCAGCCCGCCCGCCCGCGGAATGACGCCGCCGCTCAGGCCCGTTCCGGCGCCGCGGCCGACAAGCGCCAGATCGTGGGCCTTGGCGGCCTTGACCAGCGCAACCACCTCTGCCGTGGTCTTGGGGAAGGCGACGCACTCGGGCCGGCCCTTCTCGATGCTGCCGTCGTATTCGTAAAGCGTCAGGTCCTGCCCGCGGGTGAGCATCGCCCGGGGGCCGACGGCGCGCTCGATTTCTTGCAAGGCGGCGGGAGAAAGCACCACAACTATGGTACAGAAACTATGGTACAGAACCGCCGGATTCAGCGGGTTCCTGGCGAATGGTCAGCGCAGAACCGCGCGGGCCGGGAACCGACTGCGCCGAGCCGTCGGGCCAGCGCACCTCCACCGATTCGCAGCAGTCCCGCCGGCCGAGGCCGAAATGGAGGTCGGCCGCGTTGGAGGAAAGATAGCTGCCGCCGGACCCGCGCAACGCCGTCAGCCGGCCTTGCCCCGCAAGCCGCAGCGTCACCGCGGCGCCGATTGCATCGCGGTTGCTGCGCACCCCTTCGAGCCGGATGCGCACGTGCTTTCCCGCCGCGCGGGTCGTGTTGCGCAGGACAAGCGCCGGCGCGTCGTTGACGTTGACGACAACGTCGATGAGGCCGTCGTTGTCGAGATCGCCGAAGGCGGCGCCGCGGGCGGCATAGCGCCGCTCGAACACCCGGCCGCCGCGGCGCGAAACGTCGAAAAAGCGCCCGAACAGATTGCGCGCGAGCAGCAGCGGCTCACGGCGCGCCAACGCCGGGTCGGAGGCGGCGATATCGTCCATCACGTGCCCCTGCGCAACGAACAAGTCGCGCCAGCCGTCGTTGTCGAAATCCACGAGGCCCATTCCCCAACCCGAGCGCAGCGCCGAGAGCGCGGCCAGCCCCGAGCGTTCCGACGCCGTTGCGAACGCGCCGCCGGCGTTGCGGTAGAGCCAATACCCTTGGCGTCCGAGCGCGTTGACCAGGATATCGGCTCGGCCGTCGGCGTCGTAGTCGGCCCAGGCGATTCCCATCCCCGCGTAATCGCGGCCCTCGGCGTCGTAAGCCAAGCCGGCCTCGACCGCAACTTCTTCGAAGCGCCGGCCGCCGACATTGCGAAAAAGCTGCTGCGGGTAGGAATCGTTGGCGACGAACACATCGAGCCGGCCGTCCGCGTCGGAGTCCCCTACGGCGGCGCCGAGGCCCTTGCCCGGAGAGGCCGCGATGCCCGTTTGCGCGGAAACGTCGACGAACCGCCCGCCGCCGGCGTTGCGGTAAAGCGTGTGGGCGACCGCGCCGAACAGCCGCGGATGGCAGTAGGAGCGCCGCTTGGGCAAAAAGTCGCCGCACGGGCGGCTGCGCGCGAAGCTCCAGTCGAGATAGCTCGCCACGAAGAGGTCGAGCAGGCCGTCGTTGTCGTAGTCGAAGAACGCCGCCCCGCTCGACCAGCCGGCGCCGCCGATGCCCGCCTCGCGGCTGACGTCGCGAAAAACGCCGCCGTCGTTGCGCAGCAGAGTGTCCGCGCCGAAGTTGCTGACGAAGAGGTCGGCGTCGCCGTCGTTGTCGTAATCCGCAGCGGCGGCGCCCATGCCGTAGCCGCTGCCCCGGACGCCGGCCTCTCGCGTTACGTCCTCGAAACGCAGGCCGCCCAGGTTGCGGTAGAGGCGGTTCCAGTAGCGGGGGTCGCTCTTGGCGCCGCCGCCGAGCCGCGCGGGATTCGAGAGGTCCGCCCCGTTCACGAAATAGATGTCGAGCAGCCCGTCGCCGTCGTAGTCCAACAGCGCGGCCCCGGCGCCCATCGTCTCGATGAGGTATTTGTCGGCGGTCCTGGATGCGGCGTGGCGAAAGCGCACTCCGGCAGCGCCCGCGATCTCCTCGAAACTCTGCGCCGCCAGAGGCATGCAGAGCGCGGCGGCGAACGCGGCGGCGAACGCCTGGAAGCGAACAGGCATCGGCAATAAAAACCGCGCGCAGGACGCGCAGTAGGCGGGGCGGGCGAACAACTCCAGGACCCGACAACGCTCCGGGCCGCGGACGCCCAGAGAAGTTATAGTATATTTTGCTCTGGCCGTTCAAATTTCAGCGTCAACATCAACCCGAAGATCACGAATCGGGCGCCGCATCGCCGGGCGCCGGTTGGCCGCCGCCGTTGGATGAAGGGATATTGGAATCCAGGATACGCACTGCCGGATCGCCCAAGCTTGCCCGTGCGGAACTCCAGCGCGTGGCGCAACGGCACATAACGGAACTCGAGAATTATTTCTCAGAACAGCGCAGAGCCTATCTCGAGCGGCTGAAAGTCCAGGACGTCCGACCGGATATCGAACGGGTGACCGTGAAGGCGCTGGGTGAAATCGAAATTCTTACGAGCAGAACGGAGAGAGAACTGGAGACACTCCGCAACGAGTACGCCAACAAACTGAGCGACTACAATCATTTCAAAGAGCATAACCGCCTCAATCGTGAGCCATACTACCCCAAGAGCAAACTGCGCCACTCCCTGTGGGCGGTCGCAGTGGGCTTGGTCGAAACATTCCTCAACGGCAGTTTACTGGCAGTCGGCGCACAGGGCGGACTGATACAAGGATGGACCTCGGCTTCCTCAGTGCCCTGCTTTGCGCTGTCATTCTCATTCTGTTCAATCTTTTGGTGGCCCATTACAGGGAGGCGCTTCTCGCAAGCACTGGGTACGCGGAGACCATCGGAGCGGGAAAGCGGGCTTGGGAGGCTTTCTCCATAAACTATTTCGGCGTTTCCGATTTCATGTCCTGGCTGCTCTTCGGGATGGGGCTGATATCGGCGGGACTCGGAGCTTGGAAGGGCTATTCCATGGAAGATCCCTACCCGGGCTACAGCCGTCGCGACCGCGCGCTCAAGCACGCACAGGACGAGTGGCAAGAAGAGCGAGAAGCTGCAATGGACAAGCTTGCGGAACTCCGGGAAGAAGGCGTCAAAAACATCGATCACTACGTCGACCGGTTCAGAAGGGGACTGATGAGAGCCCGGAAGGTGCGGACAAGCCTTTTCGAATTGTCCCGGAACTTCCAGCAGGAGCGCGAAAAACTCCGCTTGCAAATCAAGGTACTACATGCCAAGCACTGTCCGGACGAGGAGCCGATCTCCCTTGGCGAGCCGCTTCCAGAACAGGAAACACCCTCAATAGAGAGCATCGACTTCGCACTCGTTGAGGAATGCGCGCGTGACCATCGCCAAAAACTCATCGACCGGTGCAACACGGCGATGAACAGTTTCCAGGCAACAGCCTGACCGATAAGGAGAGAAAACTATGGCTCGGTCTAGGAAACGGAAGCGGCGCAACAGGGAGTCCGCATCGACTTGGTTGATCTTGGCGGGCATCCTGGTCGTCATAATGGCTTTCGGGTACATCCACATAAAAAGTCCCGACCAGGTCCGATCCGACGCCGAAACGCTCTGCCCGGAGAACGAGAGCCTGATCCCGCACCACGAGGTGCTGTTCTTCGAGCGAAACCGGCGCCTCAATTCCAAAGGGACCGAATTCATACCGCTCCCGCCTAATACCGCTCTCGAAATCCGGAGGCACATCGAGAATCGCCTGCAGGAACTGCCGGTCCATGCGCTTGTCGAGCTTTACGAGGTGAACTACAGCAGAAACGAACAATTCAACCCGGTAGCCCGTTTCTGCAATCCGGGCGACGGCTCGGGTATGAGCGAGTGGACGGGAAACCCACGTCTGGCGAAGCAGCGATACCTGGAGAAGTTCCGCAAGCCGTTCCAGGACGTGGTAGAGCGGTTGTCGTCATGGAATCCGGATTACAGGTACAGCCTTATGGATTCTCTGGGCGGCGTGACGCGATTGGTTCTCGGCAACCCGAAGTTCGAACACACCACCAAGTCGCTCACGGTGGTCTCGGACTTTGTAGTCCCGGAAAACTTTGTCCGACCTGGACGGATTCCGAAATCGTTCGTGCAAGTCGGCCTTTCGATGAAACTTGGGAATTTCGAAGACTTTGCGAACGCCGGAGGAGCACGATATGACTTCCGCGGCGCCACGGTGCGGATGATCCTCAACCGATTTTTGTATTCCTCGATTCCCAACATCCAGGGACCCGCTCATACGGCGTGGTGGGAGCGTTTCTTCGATTCTCAGAACGCAATCGTGGAGGAGGTAGTCCAGGTTGGCGAGTAGCGACACCGAACACCGGGCAGCAGCGCAACGGCACGGTCGCAGAGTTCTCTGCCTGATAGGTTTGGCTTTCGCGCTTACTGCATTTTTCGGCTTTGCTTTCCCGGGGAACGTATTCCTGAACCTCATTCTGGTTCCGGGCGTGCTGATCGCCTGCATGTGGGGCTACGAGCACTACTGCTTCAACACACTCAAATTATCGTCAGAAGAGACCGGCGACAGCCTCTACTACCTTGGCTTCCTGTTTACGGTAACCGCATTGGCCGCCGGAATCCTGGTGATCGGCTTCAAGCTGCAAGGACGGGGCGGAATCGCCGGGGGAGAGGTCGTAGTTTCCTTCCTGCCCTCGTTCGCGGTGGCGCTGGGGACTACGATCTATGGACTCTGCCGCCGAGTCGTGTTGTCGCGGGGCTTCGGTGAGATCGATACGGCCTATTCGGAACTGAAAGACCAACTGCTCGATACTGCCGCCGACCTCACGGAGCAGGCGAAGCTGACAACCGAACAGTTCCAAGTCCTGCTTACTGTCCTCAAGCAGAAGTCTCAAGAAGTCAAGCAGGAGTTTACGGGTTTCGCAGACTCGATGTCAGCGGCATTCAGTCAAAGCGGCATGGTCCAATCCGCCATGTAACTCAAGGAATCCGCCGAGACATTGCAGAAGGCGGCGGGGTCGCTGTCTTTCGGGCAAGGCGATATGGTCCGCTCCGCCGCACAACTCCGGGAATCCGCCGAGGATTTGCAGCAGGTGGCGGGAGCACTGGCCGAATCCTCGAAGGATCTCGACTCCCGATTGGAGTCGGTGGTCGGAGGCTTGACCGCAGCCGCAAGCAAATTGAACGAAACCACGACAGTTCAAATGAAAGCGATGGAGTCCACCGAGGACCTGTATAAAGTGGCGGGAGCACTGGCCGAATCCTCGAAGGGTCTCGACTCCCGATTAGAGTCGGTGGTCGGAGGCTTGACCGCAGCCGCAACGCAATTGAACGAAACCACGACAGTTCAAATGAAAGCGATGGAATCCACCGAGGGACTGTATAAGGCGGCGGAGACACTGGCCGAATCTTCAAAGAATCTCGACTCCGAATTGAGACCGGCAATCGGGAACTTAGGGTTCGCGCAAGAATAACTTCCTAGAAGCGCCCGTAGTCTCGCAGTAGAACCCACCGGCGCCGCGACTCTCGTGATCAGCAATCAAGTCCCGTCATCTGAGGGGCGCAGCCCGTCCGAGTTGTGGCATCATTGCGGAAATGCGAACCCGCAATGGCGCCATAATGAGACCAACCCAATTCTCCGCCGACACGATCATCGCCCTGCTCCGCAACCAGACCATCGCCTCGCTGGCCGAGGTCATGGCCGCGCTCGGCGCCCGCGCCAGCAGGCGCACCGCGTTCCGCAAGCTCAAGGACATCGACGCCCGCACCAGCTACTCGCATCGCGGCGGCTACTACACCCTCGACCAACTCGCCCACTTCGACGAGCGCGGCCTGTGGTCGTTCGCCGGCGTCCGCTTCTCCCGCGCCGGCACCTTGATCGCAACCGCCGAGTCGTTCATCAACCACGCCGAGGCCGGACACTTCGCCGACGAGTTGGACAACCTGCTCGGTGTCGGCACCCAGGACGCGCTGCGCAAGCTCGTCGATGACCGGCGGCTGACACGGCACAAGCTCGCCGGACAGTTCCTCTACTGCGCCGCCGACCGCGCGCAACAGACGCACCAGGTGCGCGCCAGACGTCTGCTGCTGGCCACGCCCGGACTCGGGCAACCCCTGCCCGACGCCGACCTGATGCCCGAGGAGTTGCGCGCCGCCATTGTGTTGTTCGCCAGCCTGCTCGACGAGCGGCAGCGGCGGCTGTTCGCCGGCCTCGAAGCCCTCAAGTGCGGGTGGGGCGGCGACCGGCGCATCGCCCGACTGCTCGGCATCGACCCGTCGACGGTCGCCGCCGGCCGGCGGCAACTGGTCGAGCGTGACGTCGAGGTCGACCGGGTGCGGCGCGCCGGCGGCGGACGCACACCGACGGAAAAAAAACGCCGGAAGTCATCGCCTGCATCAAAACCTTGATGGACCACGAGACGGCCGGCGACCCGGTCAGCGGCCTGAAGTGGACACGCCGAACGACCGCCAAGGTCGCCGACCAACTGGGCGCGCTCGGCATCGACGTCTGCCCCCGGACGGTCGCTCGACTGCTCAAAGCGATGGGCTATTCGCTGCGCGTCAACCACAAGAAGCTCGCCGGCGCTTCCCATCCGAGGCGCGACGATCAGTTCCGGCACATCGCCGACCTGCGCGAGCGTTGCGCCGCCGACAACGTCCCGGTCATCAGCGTCGATACCAAGAAGAAGGAACTCGTCGGCGCGTTCCGAAATCCCGGCGCCAAGTGGGACCGCAGTCCCGAACAGGTCAAGGACCACGACTTCCGCTCCGATGCCGAGGGCCTCGCCGTCCCCTACGGCATCTACGACCCGCGGGCCAACGCCGGCACCGTCTTCGTCGGCCAGACCGCCGACACCCCGGCGTTCGCCGTCGACTGCATCGAGAAATGGTGGCGCACCCAAGGCTGCAAGCACTATCCCGAGGCCAACGCGCTGCAGATCCTGGCCGACGGCGGCGGCAGCAACAGTTGCACGGCGCGCGCCTGGAAATTCAACCTGCAACACCGCCTCTGCAACCGGCACGGCTTGCGCGTGACCGTGGCCCACTACCCGCCGGCCACCTCGAAGTGGAATCCCATCGAACACCGCATGTTCTGCGAGGTCACCAAGAACTGGGCGGGCCGCCCGCTGGACAGCTACGAGACCATCCTGAAATACCTGCGCACCACACGCACCGCCACCGGACTGCGCGTGCGTGCACACCTGGTGCGAAAGACCTACAAGACCGGCGTCAAGGTCACCGATGAGGAAATGCAGGAGCTACGCATCACACCCGACAGCTCAATGCCCAAATGGAACTACACCATCGAACCCATGTAACAAAAACGGAAACTATTTTTGCGCCGGCCCTATAGCCGTAGCTACAACACAGTTGAACGAAACCGTAGCTGTCCAAGCCAAGGTGGTGCAAGCGGCGGGAGCATTGGCCGAATCCTCGAAGGACATCGACTCCCGGTTGGGGCCGGCGATCGGGAACTTGACTGCAGCCGCAACGCAGTTGAACGAGACCGCGGCGGCCCAAACGCAAGCGATGAAGGATGTCGCCGCGCTCGTCGCCAAAATTCGAACCGCTAATGTTGGCCAGAGGTTTCCGGAAACAGCCGGGACAAAGCCAAAGACCGCTATCTTTGTCATGCTTGGGGTGACCGGCTTCGCGGTGGCAGTCTGGGTCGTATTGGCGATTCTATTGGGTAAGTTCGTTTGGTGGAACTGAACGCAGTAGCGGTCCAGAAGAAAAGGGAAGCGTTGGCGATGCGGTTGCAGGCCGAACACGCGGAATCGACGATGAACGGCGCTCTTGGGAATACCGCGGTGATGTGACAAAGAGCGCATGCTCCTCCGCGCGAAAGGAATGACTACCGATGACTCTAATTCCAGGGACCGAGCCTTATGCGATTGCGGTCAAGAGGATCCAGCGTAAGGCACAGGCATTCGGCACGAGCGCTCTGGAAATCATGCTGATCGTTACCTTTCTGATCCTGCTCCTGTTGTTGACCTACTTTTCCAGCATCGCTCCCGTAGATGCAGGGACGGTCGGCGATTCAATGGGAGTTGAGAGTCCGAACCCGGTGCCGGAAGTGATTGCCAACCGAATCCAACGATTGCAAACCGTCATGGCCGATGGGCGCGCAAATGTCGACCCCGTCGAGGAACTGCAAGCTCTGGAAAAAGAATTGACACAGCAATTCCACAAGTTGGGCCGCGAGATCGACAATGCGGCCAAGATCATCAACGATTCGATGGAGGCGCTTGGGCCTGCGGATTCCCGGGATGCCAAACGTCCGAATCGGCTTCCGGAAAGGATCGCTAATCTGACCCGCCAACGGGAAACCGCGTTGGCCGAGAAGCGAGCGAGCGCCGAGACCGCCCAAAAGTTACAGACTCGTAACAAGGAACTGGCCGAGCAACTCCGGAAATCTGGCCGCGGAGACGATACGGGTCAACACGATTGGCCGCCGATCATCCGCTTGGACGAAGCCGACGGGTATTCCTTCCGGACGAATTCCAGCGAGGTCAGTCCAAGTTTCAAAAGCCTTCTCCAGCAAAAGGTCGTGCCCCGCATCCTCGAAATCAGCGCGCAATTCGGCACGGACACCATCGAAATCGTCGGCCATACCGACGAGCGGCCTATTGCGGGAACGAGCACTCTCGACGCGAACCTGCTCCCGTTTCTACACGCGAACACGGATGCCCCGCTCGCCGCTGCCGACAATGCAGGTCTGGGCTTTGCCCGCGCGGCGGCTGTCGCGCGGGTGCTGTCGGGAGCGCGCAGTCTATCGGACCATCGCTTGACCCCGCTGTCGGGCGCACATGTCATCCTGCGCAACGGCGCCATCGCGGACGGCTCGGAAAGCGGAAACCGACCGCGGCGGCGGCGCATCGAAATCCGAATGCGGAGAAGCGACGCGACCGCGCCATCGCGGGGAGATTCGCGGTAAGACTTCATGCCGCGCCCCAACACACTGCTGCTTCCGGCTCTCCTTGCAGTCAGTCTTCTATCGTGCAGTCGACCGACTTGGGATTACGAAAATGAAATAACCGGAAAGGCCGTCGTAGCCGACGGCGATACTCTTGTAATCGCCGGCGAGAAGGTGCGGCTGGAAGCCGTGGATGCTCCGGAGAGCAAACAGACCTGCAAGAGCGCAAGCGGCGCCCGGTACGCCTGCGGCGCTCTCGCGGCGCAAGCTCTACGCAAACGCATCGGCGCCGGGCCGGTGCGATGCGCGTACAAAGAGCGTGATAAGTACGGGCGGATACTGGCATTTTGTCATGCCGTTGACGGTTCCGACCTGAACGCTTGGCTTGTTGAGCGAGGCTACGCCATTGCCTACCGGTACTATTCAATGCGATATGCCGCGCAGGAAGACCGAGCGAAGGCTGCAAGGCGCGGGATATGGCGCGGCGAGTTCATGGAACCGTACCGTTGGCGGCGCGGGGAACGGCTGCCGTAGGAAACTGTGCTGCCGGTTGGTTGAACGGTTCGTTCCCGGCAAAAATGCTGGTAGGCCCGAGCGGACTCGAACCGCTGACCTCTACCGTGTCAAGGTAGCGCTCTAACCAAAGCTGAGCTACGGGCCTATAGAGCGAACGCGCTTGCTTTCAGAGATTTAACGCTTCGCTCCAAGACGATAGTAGCACAGGGCCGCTACAGAGCAGGCTCGGTAACCTCGTACAGCGCCCGCAGGCGCTTGAGCTCGGCCTTGAGATCGGCGGCGATCTTCTCGCTGCCCCTCTTGCCGTAGATGCTGTTCATCTCGCTCGGGTCGGCTTCGGTGTCGAACAGCTCCCACTCGCCGCTTTCGTAAAAGCGGATCAGCTTGTAGCGGGCGCCGCGGACGCCTTCGTGCGCCGGCACCCCGTGCGCCGTCATGCTCTCGTAATAGTGGTAGTAGAACGTCTTCCGCCAGTTCCTCGGCGTCTCGCCCTTCATGATCGGAACCAGGCTACGGCCCTGCATGTCGGGCGGGACCTCGACGCCCGCGATCTCCAGGAAGGTCTCGGCGAAATCGAGGTTCGACACCAGATCCGCGTTCGTCGAGCCGGGCGCGATGACGCCGGGCCAGCGCGCCAGCAGCGGCGTGCGCAGCGATTCCTTGTACATCCAGCGCTTGTCGAACCAGCCGTGCTCGCCCAGGTAGAAACCCTGGTCGGAACTGTAGATCACGACGGTGTTCTCGGCCAGACCGGCCGCGTCGAGATAGCGCAGCAGGCGGCCGACGTTGTCGTCGACGGAGGCGATGCAGCGCAGGTAATCCTTGATGTAGCGCTGGTACTTCCAGCGCAGCAGATCCTTGCCCTGCAACCCGGCCTCGCGGAAAGCCTTGTTCTTCGGGCCGTAAGCGGCGTCCCAGACGGCTTTTTGCACCGCGTTGAGGCGGCCGTAGCTGTTCGTCCACTGGCGCATCCCGCGGCTGTCCGCGGCAGCGTCCGGCGGCGGCGCCTTGAGGTCGCCGGCGTCGGTCATGTGGCGGCCGATTTCCATCAGGTTGGCGGCGGCGGGGGAGGCGCGCCCGGAATAATCGTCGAAGAGCGTGGGCGGCTCCCAAATATGCTCGCCGTCGTAGAGCGAAAGATGCTCGGGGCCCGGCATCCAGTTGCGGTGCGGCGCCTTGTGTTGGCTCATCAGCAGGAACGGCTTGTCGGGGTCGCGGCGGGTTTTCAGCCATTCCAGCGAGAGGTCGGTAATGATATCGGTGACGTAGCCGGTATGCCGGCGGCGCTTGTCGTCCGGCCCGAGCCGCATATCGGGGTTGTAGTAAGCGCCCTGGCCGGGCAGCGCCTCCCAGTGGTCGAACCCAGTCGGAGCGCTTTTGAGATGCCATTTGCCGAAAATCGCAGTCTCGTATCCGGCGGCCTGCAACAGCTTGGGAAACGTCTGCTGCGCGCCGTCGAACACCAGGCGGTTGTCGAGCACGCCGTTCAGGTGGCTGTACTTGCCGGTCAGGATCACCGCGCGGCTCGGCGCGCATATCGAATTGGTCACCAGCGCGCGGTCGAAGCGCATGCCCTCGCGGGCGATGCGGTCGAGATTCGGCGTGCGGTTGATCATCGAACCGTAGGCGCCGACCGCCTGGTAGGCGTGGTCGTCGCTGAAAAGGAAGAGGATGTTCGGCCGGTCTGCCGCAACTGCCGCAAACGGGGCGAAGGCAAGGAAAAAAGCTGCGCAACGATGCATGGCGTCTGCCATTCTAGCGGACCGAGCGCACGGAGAGGCCGCTGCAAGGGACGCCGTTAGAATGGGCTTCAGTGCCCGCAACGGTCATCGAGGTGCGCAACCTGCGCTACGCCTATGCCGGCGGCGTCGAAGCGCTGCGCGGCGTCGACTTCGTGCTGCGAGAAGGCGAAACGGTCGCGGCGTTCGGCCCGAACGGTTCCGGGAAGACGACTTTCCTCAACCATCTGGTCGGTTTGCTGCGCGGCCGGGGCGCGGTCAAGGTCTGCGGCATGGAGCTGACGAAAGAGAATCTGCCGGCCGTCCGCCGGCGCGTGAGCATGCTCTTCCAGGATTCCGACGACCAGCTCTTCATGCCGACGGTCGAAGAGGATGTCGCCTTCTCCCCTCTCAGCATGGGCTTGGACCGCGATGAGGTCCAGCGGCGGGTCGATGCCTGCCTGGCCGCAGTCGGCTTGTCGGAATTCCGCCAACGCGCCCCCCACCGCCTCAGCGCAGGTCAAAAACGCAGCGCCGCGCTGGCCGGCGTGCTGGCCGTGGACCCGCAAGTGATCCTGCTCGACGAGCCCGCTACGTTCCTCGACCCGCAAGCCAAGCGGGCGCTGATCGCCGCATTGCGCAAGCTGCCCCAAGCCAAGCTCCTGGTCACCCACGACGTCGGCATGGCCGAGAGTCTGGCCTCGCGCGCGGTGTTCTTCGAGGCGGGCCGCATCGTAGCCGAGGGCTCCGTCAAAGCGGTAGCGGAGCGGTTTTCATGGGGCTGATTCCGACGGGAAAATGCTCCCGCCGCATTTTTTCGGCCCGCCGGGCAAACCCGCGGCGAGCCGATCCGTCTTACCATGAGATACATATGCGATTGGCGGCGCTGTTTCTCATTGCCTGCGGCGCGGTTTCCGCGGCGGTTCCCTTGACCGACATCGACGGCAAGACGCACGACCTGCTCGATGCTTCTTCGCAACGGGCGAACGTTTTGTACTTCATTACGAACGACTGCCCGATCTCGAATCAGTACGCCCCGAAAATCAACCGCATCTGCAGCGAGTATGCCGCGCAAGGCGTCGGCTGCTATCTCGTTTACATCGACCCCACGCTGTCCAGGGATGCGATCCGCAAGCACATGGCCGACTACAGCCATGACTGCTGCCCGGCGCTCCACGACGTCGAGCACAAGCTGGTCGAACGGGTCGGCGCCGAGGTCACGCCCGAAGCGGCGCTGCTGTCGGCTGCCGGCGAGGCGCTCTACCAGGGCCGCATCGACAACTTCTACGCCGCCTTGGGCAAGCCGCGGCGCATGGTCACCGTCCACGACCTGCGCGATGCGCTCGAGGCCGCCTTGGCCGGCGAGCCGATAGCCAACCCGAAAACGCAGGCCGTCGGCTGCTTCATTCCCGACCGCGCCGTTTACGATGCGCTCCAAGAGCACAAGCACGAGCGGAGCGGCAAATAAGGGGGGCCGCGCGCGTTGACAGCAGCCGTTCCTGTGCGATAATTGTTTTCTTGCCGGGGGAGACGGTTTTTTCTCTGCTCCGACCCCGGCCTTACCGTTCCCAATTCAAGCAAAACAAGTCCTATGATCAAAGTCGAAGGCGTAACGAAACGTTACGGTCCCGCCACTGCGGTCAAGAACGTCAGCTTCAACGTCGAAAAAGGCGAAATCGTGGGTTTTCTCGGTCCCAACGGCGCGGGAAAGACCACGACCATGCGCATTCTGACCGGCTTTCTGCCTCCTACCGAAGGAACCGCCGTCGTCGGCGGCTACGACGTTCAACAAGACCCGATCGAAGTCAAGAAGCGCATCGGCTACCTGCCGGAGACGCCGCCCCTCTACCCCGAGATGGAGGTCGTCGATTACCTGCGCTTCGTCGCCAGGCTGAAGGGCATCGAATCCGGCGCAACCCCGCGCCGCATCGATTCGGCGGTCGAACGCACCTCGATCGGGGACGTCCGAAACACGCTGATCGGCAAGCTCTCGAAAGGCTACAGGCAGCGCGTCGGCCTGGCGCAGGCGTTGATTCACAGCCCCGACGTGCTGGTGCTCGACGAGCCGACTTCCGGTCTGGACCCCAAGCAGATCATCGAGGTGCGCGAATTGATCCGTTCGCTGGCCGGCGAGCACACGATCATTCTCAGCACGCACATCCTGCCCGAAGTCGCCGGCACCTGCGGCCGCGTCATCATCATCAACGAGGGGCGCATCGAGGCCAACGATACCCCGGAGAACCTGACCGCTCAACTGCAGGGCGCGCAGGCCGTGCGCCTGGAGATCGACGGCCCCGAAGACGAAGTCCGGCAGCGGTTGGAGGACGTTCCCGGAGTGCGGGCCGTGTCCTGCGAGAACGCCGCCGGCCGGCTGGTCTGCCGCGTGGAGACTGAAAAAGATGCGGAAGCCCCGCCCCGCCTGGCCGAAACGGTCGTCAACATGGGCTGGGGCCTCCACGGGATGCAGAGCCTGGGGTTGAGCCTGGAAGACATCTTCCTCAAGTTGACCGCCCAAGACGAGCCGCCGGCCGACGCCGAAACGGTTGCGCAAGCGGCCGAACCGGCTGCGGCGCCGGCCGGGGAGGAAAGCGAATGAAAAACGTACTGGCCATCGCCATGCGCGAATTCAAGGTTTATTTCAGCTCGCCGATCGCCTACATCGTGCTGGCGATGTTCGCCGCGGTCTTCGGCTACTTCTTCTCCACCGGCTTGGCCTACTTCGCGCAGTTCAGCGCCCAAGCCGCAATGCAGGGGGGCGGCATGGGCATGCCTCCGCTGAACATCAATCAATTCGTCGTCGCGCCGTCGCTCGGCAACATGAGCATCGTGCTGCTCTTTCTGGTGCCGATGATCACGATGCGCCTCTTCGCCGAAGAAAAGCGCAGCGGCACGATCGAATTGCTGCTCACGTCGCCGGTCAAAGACTACGAGATCATCTTCGGCAAGTGGCTCGGAGCGATGCTGCTGTTCTGCGCGATGCTGCTCATCGCGGCGGTCGATCTGTCGATCCTGTTCTTCTACACGACGCCCGACTGGCGGCCGATGCTGGTCGCCCTGGTGGGGCTTGTCCTGATGGGCGGGGCGATGATCGCCGTCGGCGCGTTCCTCTCGACGCTGACCAAAAACCAGATCGTCGCCGCGGCGCTGACCTTCGGGCTCCTGCTGCTGCTGTGGGTGCTCAACTGGGCGACATCGTTCAGCAACTCCACGCTGAGCGAGCTTTTCGAGTTCCTCGCGCTGTCGCCGCACTTCGAGCAGTTTTCGAAGGGCGTCATCGAGCTCCAGGACGTGGCCTACTACGTCAGCGCCATCGCACTCGGCCTGTTCCTCAGCAAGCGTTCTCTCGAATCGCTGCGTTGGAGAGCGTAAGGAGCCAAGCAATGATCGACGCACTCCGCTCCAGACAAATGAAATCCGGCAGCTACGCCGCCGCCTACGTCCTCGTATTCATGGCGATCCTGGGCGCGGTGAACTGGCTGTCGAGTCAATACAACCGCACCTACGACTCGACGGAGCAGAAACTCTACAGCCTGTCCGATCAGACGCACAAGATACTCGGCGATCTCGACCGCGACGTCAACATGTTCTACTTCGACCGCAAGACCAACTTCCTTGCCGCGAAAGACATGCTGGTGCGCTACGAGAACGCATCGAGCCGAGTCAAGGTCGAGTACATCGACCCCGACGAAGATCCGTTGAAGACCGAGGCCATGAACGTGCGCAGCTACGGCGCCCTGGTTCTCGATATCGGCGGAAATCGGAAAGAAGTGTCCACGACCGAGGAAGAAGACATCACCAACGCGATCATTACCGTGCTGAAGGGGCAGAACAAGACCGCGTGCGTCGTCACCGGCCACGGCGAATCGGTGAGCGGCGACACCGACCGCGACGGGTTCTCAAACGCCCGTACGGCCGTCGAAGACGCCAACTACGACTACGAAGACGTTTCGCTGGCTTCCGGAAGCGTCCCCGGCAATTGCACGCTGCTGATCGTCGCCGGACCCTCCACGGGTTATTTCGAGCCCGAGGTCGAAGCCCTGGAAAGTTATGTCGTCGGGGGCGGCCGCGCGCTTTTGATGTTGAATCCCGCGCTGCCCGACGCCAACGGCCGGCGCAAGCCTGTGAGTCCCGAGCTGGTCGAGCTGGCGGCCCGCTGGGGCGTCACGGTCAACGACGACATCGTGATCGACCATTCGCCGATCGGCCAACTCTTCGGCGGCGGCCCCTTGACGCCGCTGGTCGCCGAGTACGAAGCGCATCCCATCGTGTCGGCGATGGCCAATTTGGCCACCTTGTTCCCGGCTTCCCGCAGCGTCGTCAAAGCAGGCGAAACGCCCGACGGATGGGACGTCGAAGAACTGTTCCAGACATCCGAATCGAGTTTCGCCACCACCGCGTTCGCGACGGACTCCGAAGGCGTCTTGATCCGCAAGGAAGCGGCGGAAACGCCCGGTCCGATCAATCTGGCGGTTGCCGGCACGTTCGACATTCCCCGGGCCGACGGCGGACCGAACGGCGGCGCAGAGCAGCCGGAAACGATCGGCGCAGACGACGAGGAACGCGAAGGCCGCATCGTGGTCATCGGCTCCTCGCGTTTCGCCAGCAATTACGGTCTCGTCCGCGGCGGCAATTACGACCTGTTCCTCAACATGTTGAACTGGCTCAGCTCCGACGAAGATTTGATCTCGATTCGTCCCAAAGACCCGGAAAACACTCCGCTCGATCTCAGCGAAAGCCAGATGCGCCGCGTTTTTCTCTTCAGCCTGATGCTCGTGCCCCTGGTCATTATCGTTAGCGGCGTATGGGCCTGGTGGGGGCGGCGCTAGCGCGAAACGCTGCGGGGAGACTGCGATGAAAGCGAATCCGTTATTGATCGCCGCCGCAGTGCTGGCCGCGCTGGGCATTGCCGTCTGGCGCACGCGCGAGAATCCGCCGCCCGATGAAGACGCAGCGCCTGCGCTTGTCAAACTCGAAGAAGAGGCGATCCAGGAAGTCGCCGTTACCCGGGCGGGGCGCGATACGATCGCCGTCGTCCGCGGGGACGGCGGCGAATGGGGCTTCGGCGGCGGCATCGACATCCCTGCCGACGATTCCTCGATCGGCTTCATGATTACCAGTCTGGCGTCGCTCAATGCCGACCGCGTGGTTTCGGAGAACGTGCTCGACTGGTCGCCCTACGAGTTGGAAGACCCCGCGTTGAAAGTCGCTTACAAGCTCAAGGAGGGCGCAGGCGGCGAGGTCTGGTTCGGCAAGGATACCCCTACCGGTTCGGGCGTTTTTGCGCGGCTCAAGGACGACCCGCGGCTCTTCACCGTTTACAGTTACAACAAGTCGTCCTTCGAAAAAGAGCTCTTCGACCTGCGCGAAAAGAAATTGTTGCAGGTCGACGACGACACCATCTCGCGGGTCATCGTCAGCGCCGCAGGCCGCGAGATCGAGTTCGGCAAAAGCGGCGGCGACTGGCGGATTCTCAAGCCCCGGCCGCTTCGCGCGGACAACTTTACCGTCGGCGATCTCGTTCGCGCGGCGCGCACCGCGGAGATGACCGCCGTTCTCGCCGAAGAGGAATCCGGCGGCGGCTACAGCTTCCGCCGGCCCCTGGCGGTTGTCGAGATCGTCGACGACGCCGGCTGGCACGAATTGACCGTGGCCCGAGACGGCGATGCCTACTACGCCAAGAGCTCGGATCAGGACGGCGTTTACGAAGTCTCCTCCACCCTGGCCGAAAGTTTCGACAAGCCGCTCGACGATTTCCGCAACAAGAAGATCTTCGATTTCGGATTCGCCGATCCGGCGAGGGTCGAAGTCCGCGCCGGCCCGAACGCGGTCGTCATCGCCAGGGAAGAAGACAAATGGCTGCTGCGTTCCGACGGCGGCCGCGAGCTGGAAGGCGAGAAAGTGCAAACCCTGCTCGACGGACTCAGGAACCTGGCCGCCCTGGAATTCCCATCCGACAACGCCTCCGATCGGGCGCGGTACGGTTTGGACAGGCCCGCCATCGAAGCGGAGGTCACCCCGTCCGGCGACGATGCCGAGCCTGAAAAAGCGGTCGTCTCTTCGCCCGAAAAAGAGCGGGTCTACGCGGCCCGCGCAGGCGAGCCTTCGATTTACGAGGTAGAGAAGGCTCCGGCAGAGGATATCCGGCGCGCAGTGGAAGACATCCTGAAGCCCGCAGAAAACGAAGCGGACGAAAGCGCCGAGCAAGAGGATCCGGAAGACTGAGCGGCGCGGCAAGCCTGTTTCGTCCGCACGGCCGATGCGCCCGCCGCGGCGCTTGCAGCCTGCGGAAACCCTACGCCTCCCGGTGCGTCAAACCGGGAAGAACCGGAGAAGAACTTGCCCTTGGATAGACCCTTGCGAATGACCGGGAGGCGCCTCGACCTTCGCGGAAAAAAGACTGGCGGGTCCGCCCGGCGTCTCGAGCGCCGCGGCGTATCGGGGTTGCGCCGCTCGGTCGCTTTTTTCTGCCTGGCATTCGTTCTGGCGGCGCAGTGGGCCTGGAGCCAGCGGCTCGGGCCGCTGGTCTTCGACGACCGCCGGCAGTCGAAGGCGGCGCCTGCCGAGCGCGCGGCGGCGGCACGGCCGCCGAGCCTGAGTCTGCGCCTCCCGCCGCCCGCCGCGGCGGTCTTGCCGCCGTTGGGCACCGACGATCTGCAGCGGCTGCGGCCGCGGGAGGGCCTCAAGCCCGTCGGCGTCCATCGCGCGCTGCCGGAGGAGGCGGTTGTCTCGAGCTTCTCGGACGGGGCGACCAAGACAACTGTCGCGGGAGCGTGGCGATCGACCGCGGCCGGCCGCCTCTGGCGGCTGCGAACGACCTCTCCCGGCGCCCGCGCGCTGCGCTTTCATTTTCAGGATTTCGACGTCGGGGCAGGCAGCGTCTGGGTCCATGCCGCGGACGGGCGGATTGCCGGGCCTTACAGCGGCCGCGGCGCGTACGACGACGGAGACTTCTGGAGCGGCATCGTCCTCGGGGAGAGCGCGACGATCGAGTACCTGCCCGATCCGGCGGCGCCGACAGAAGAGGCCGCGCCGTTTCGGATCGCTGCGGTCAGCCATCTCTGGAGCGTCCCCGGATCCGCCGGGGACGGCGCGCCGCAGGCGCAGGCCGCCGCGGCTGAGGAGTCGCAATCCAACGGAAAAACCCTCGCGGAAAAACCGTTGAAAAAATCGGTTGCGGCCATGCGCAGCTTGGCGGGCGGGCCACTTTCTCCAGCTAGGAACACCGGCGGCCCGCTCACGCCCGGACAACCCGCCGCCTTCAGCTTGGGGCCGGTGAACAACCCGACGCTCTTTGCCGGTTTCCTCTCGTTTCGGCTGGAGGTTCCCGCCAATGCCGCCCGCGTAACCTTCACCCTGAACTCCGTCGACCCCGGCGTGGACGTCGACCTCTTCGTTCGCTTCGGCGAAGACCCCGGGGTTGCGGATGGAAGGGTTGTCGCGGACTACTCCTCCACGGGAGGCTCCGGCAACGAAGAGATCGTCATTGACCGCCATTCCGACCCGCCGCTCCAGACCGGAACCTACTTCATTGCGCTGGCCCTTTTCGACACGGGCGTTATCGCCCGAGGCACGCTTACGGCAACATTGGAACTCGAGGAACCGCCGCCCTCCGAGCGCGAAGCCGGAGGCCCGCTCACGCCCGGGCAGCCCGCCGCTTTCCGCTTGGGGCCGGTCGGCAGTCCGACGCTCTTCAACGGGGATCTCTCGTTCCGTTTCGAAGTTCCCGCCGGCGTCACGTACGCAACCTTCACGCTGGAATCCGCCGACCCCGGCGTGGACGTCGATCTCTTCGTTCGTTTCGGGCAGGACACCGCAAGGCGCGACGGGAGCATTGTCAGAGACTATGCTTCCAGAAGCAACTCCGGCAACGAAAAGATCGGCGTCACCCGGTTCTCGGATCCGCCGCTCCAAGCCGGAACCTATTTCGTCTCGCTGCTGCTCTACGACACGGGCGCCGCCGCCGCGGGCACGCTCACGGCGCAACTGGGGACGATCGAGGACTGTCATCTCGATGCGGTCTGCTACCCCGAATGGTCGCGCTCCGCGGCGGGAGTCGCGCAGATCCTTTTCGCTAGAGACGGCGGTCTTTTCGTTTGCTCGGGCACATTGCTGAACAATCGACGGCAGGACTTCACCCCCTACTTTCTTACCGCCGCCCATTGCGTGAACAGCGAAGAGCAAGCGCGGAGCGTGATTGCGTTCTGGTTTCATCAGACTCAACACTGCAACGCAGGACCGCCCGCTCGGAGCAGCGCGCAGAGAACCGAAGGCGCGCGGCTGCTCGCCACCCTGGGCGACGGCGTCGACAATGGAAGAGCGCATCCCGACGGCGATATGACGCTGCTGCAGCTTGCCGGCGAGTTGCCCGCCGGCATCGTGTTCCAGGGCTGGGACGCGAACCCGCAGCCTGTCGATGCGCAAGTCGCCGGCATTCATCATCCCGGAAACGACTTGTGGGGCGCTTACAAGCGGATTGCATTCGGCCGGATCGTCCCCGATAGAAGGCCCGGCGACGCTCCCTACGCCATCGTTTCCCATCTGCAGGGCTACACCGAGCGTGGCTCTTCCGGCTCCGCCCTCTTCAGCAGGCCCGAAACCGTAGTCGGGGCGCTCAGTTTCGGACAAGTAAGAGAAAACGAAAACGCTTGCCCGACAGACTTGCGCGACGGGTACACGCATTTTTCGGTTTTCTATCCCCACATCCGGCAGTTCCTCGACACGCCGTTTCCCGAGGGGGCGCCGCGGATCTCTGCGGGCGGAGTCGTGCTCGCCGCCGGAATCCCCGCCGTGAACCGCATTTCCCCCAACGCCATCGTCTCCGTTTTCGGGCAAGATTTCGCGCCGCCGGGAACGCAAGCCGTAAACCCCGCGCTGAACGCCGCGGGGAGAGTGGCCTCCGTACTCGCCGGTCTCTGCCTGGAGATCGACGGCAAGCGCGCGCCGCTGTTCGCCGTTTTCCCCAATCAGATCAATGCCCAAGCCCCGCACGATCTGGCGCCGGGGCAGGCGCGGGTCGAGGTAGTCCGCGGCTGCGGCACGGAAGCCGAGCAGCGCGGCCGGGCGGCAACGGTCGAGGCCGCAGCCGTCTCGCCGATGTTCTTCAACTTCGTCAGCAACGCCAACGGACGCAATCCCGTGGCGGCGCTGCACGGAGGCGGCCCCGCATTGGCCGGCGCGCCCGGGCTGCTTCCCGGCGCCGTGTTCACCCCGGCCGCGCCGGGCGAGTACGTCACCCTGTTCGGGACCGGCTTCGGAGCAACCGAACCGCCGCTGGAAGCCGGCCGCATCCCGGCGCGAGCTCTGCCCGACGGCCTGGCCCGCCTGGCCGACACGGTCTCGTTTACCTTCGACGGCATCGCCGTTCCGCCCGAGGACGTCTATTACGCGGGCGCGGCCCCCTGCTGCGCGGGCCTTTACCAACTCACGGTGCGCGTGCCCCCCGCACTTCCCGACGGCGACGCGCCCGTCATCGCCGCCGTGCAGGGCGTCTCCACCCCCGCAGGCCCGTTCCTGACCGTTCGCCGGCAGTGAGGCCGCACGGCTCGGAATGTCTTGCCGTTCGCTTGGCCGGCAACCCTGAACAGCAAGCCGGCGGCAATCCGGGCAAAAAACAGTTGAGCGGCGGCGGCTGGAATCCGAGGCCGAATCGGCTATAATCCCGAATCGGCTATAATCACGGTACGGTGCTGGCAGAGAGTCAGCAAGCAATGGTCTGGAAGAAACTGTACGAAGCGGAGGTGCGCTCGCTCTACTTCGCCGATTTAGCCTCCGGGTGCGTCAAGCGCAAGCAAATCATTACAGCCTTGTCGTTCGTGTTTTCGTCGGGCGCCGCCCTGACTGCGTTCGGAGATCTTGCGAACTGGGTCCCCGCGGCGCTTGGCTTGGCCGTAGCGATTCTGACCGGATATTCGATCTCGGTCGGCCTGGACCGGAAACTCTTGTTGCTGGTGGAATTGCATACGTCCTGGAACCGCCTGTCGAACGAGTACAGATGGCTCTGGGCGCATTGGCAGGATGACGATGCCGAGAGAACCCTGGAGGGACTATCGCTTCGGGCTGAAGAGCTTTCGGGGAAAGCCGCCGCAGAAGCTCCCTGGAAGCCGAAGACCATGGAGCGATGGGCGGACTTCGTTCATTCCTCCCAGGTGACGGCAGATGTCGCGTGAGATAATCAAGAAAGATTGGCCTCCGGTAAGACGTCCCCCGCCGCCTCAACCAACGCCGAAGACGCCGCCCCCGCCGAAGAAATCGAGTCCGAGCGGGGAACACAACTCCGCCCGGCAACAAGCGCATCGATGACGATGCCGCATAGTCGCGTCAGCGTCCTATGATACAGGGGGCAATCCGGCTTACCAGGCATCCGCGTAGCGGAATGCGTAAGGGTCCGCTCCCGCCTCGATGACGCCGTTTTTCAGGACTTTCAGCGCCGTGGGCGCCGACCCGTTCCGCCGGCGTCCGCGCCGCTCGATATCATGCCCCAGATCGGTCAGCCGTTCGACGACGGTATGCGGCATGCGCTCGTCGAGCAGCAATTTGTTCGGCTCCATCGCATGGTCGTCGAAGCTGGCTACGAGGTGCTTGGTTTGGAAACGGGGCGCCTCGACGGCGGCTTGCGGATTGAAATAAAACAACGCGGCGGCCAACAAGACCTGCAGAAGCGCCTGCTCCTGCTGATCGCCGCCGGGCGTGGATAACGCCATGAAGGGTTTTCCGCGGCGCGTCACCAGCGTCGGCGTCAGCGTAATCCGCGGGCGCTTGCCGGGCGCCGCGGCGTTCGGGTGGTCTTCGACGATCAAGAAGCTCTGCGCGCGCTGCGTGAGCGGAATCCCGGTCGAGCCGGCGATTACCGAAGGCATCCAGGCGCCCGAGGGAGTCGCCGAAAACATCATGCCGTCAGGCGTCGCCACGTTGATGCAGGTGGTGTCTTTCGACGCCAGGGCGTCCGGCAGCGGCCGCAGCCGACCGGGGAATTGCGAGGGGTGGGGCGGCTCGCCGGCGCCGAATTTCCCGGGTCGAAACTCCCGGGACGCCCGCTCGGCGTCGATTGTCTTGCGCCGGGCGGCCGCGTACTCCTTCGACAGCAGCTCAGCCGGCGGCGGGGCATACAGGGGATCCGCATACCAGGCGTCCCGGTCGGCGTAGGCCAGCTTGAGCGCCTCCACCAGATAGTGGATGTACTCCGGGGAGTTCCAGCCCAGAGCTTGCAGATCGTACCCTTCGAGAATATTGAGGGCTTCGATCATCACCGCGCCCTGTGTCCAGAACCCTGCCTTGTAGACCTCGTATTCGTGGAAGGCGGTTGTCAGCGGCTCTTCGACTTCCAGCCGGAATTGGGCGAAGTCCTCGTAGCGCAGAAGGCCGCCGTTCGCCTCGACGTATGCCGCCATCTCGCGGGCGACGGGGCCGCGGTAGAAATAATCCCGCACGGCATCGATGGCCGCCGCGCGCGGCCTGCCCGCGGCAAGCGCTTTCTTCTCGGCGCCCATCATCGCGCGCAGGGTGCGCGCCAGATCCGGCTGGCGGAACACGTCCCCCGGACGCGGGAACCGACCCTGGGGGGCGAAGACTGCTTGCGAGCTCGGAAACAGTTTCAAGAATTGGCCGGCGCGGGCAATGGAGCCGGCGCGGATTTCGTCGATCGGATGGCCGTCCGCGTACTCCAGCGCCGGCCGCGCCACCTCGGAAAAAGAAAGCGTGCCGAACCGTTGAAGCGCCAGCAGGCCGGCATCGACCATGCCGGGAACCAAAGCGGGCAGGATGCCGTACGAAGGGATCGGTCCGTTTTTGTGGTCGCGCCGGGCGGCTTCTTTTTCCAACTCGGGGTCGGGGCGGCGGTTGGCGAAGAACTCGACGGTCATCAGTTGCGGCGCCGTCCCGACGCCTGCAATGCAGTGAACCTTCCCCTCGGGGGTGCGGATCAGCAAGGGCGCCTCCCCGCCGAAACCGAAGTGTGAAAACTCCGTCACCGCGGCGGCGAACAATGCCGCGACTCCGGCATCGACCGCATTGCCGCCCGCTTGCAGCACGCGCATCGAAACCTGCGACACCAGGGGGGTTCCCGCCGCCGCCGCCCCGCGCGCGCCGCGAACGACAGGGCGCACGACCTGCCAGTTGAGTATCTGGCGCTGAAGCTTGGCCCGCTCGGCCCGCGACCGGCGGGTCTGCGCATAGGCGAGCCACACGCCGACCGAGAGACCCGCAAGGACGGCGCAAACGACAAGCTTCTTCATGCTGAAAACGACTCGTTCTCATCATAGCAGCGGCTCCGGGACGGCCCGCTGCGGCAGGCGCTATACTCCTTGTTGCCATGAGGGCGCCGATTCTCTTCGCCGTTCTGGGCGCGTCCGTTCTGTCGGCGCAGCCGACCGACTGGAAAGTCGGTCTGGCCGCTGTCGACATCACTCCCGACACGCCGCTGCTGATGGCCGGCTACGCCGCCCGCAGGCAGCCGTTCGAAGCTGTCGAGCAGCCGCTTTTCGCCAAGGCGCTGGCGCTCGAGGACAACGCCGGGAAGCGCGCGCTGCTCATCACGGCGGACATTCTGGGATTTACCGCCGAGCGCTCGCGGAACATTGCCGAGCGTTTGCGCGCAAGCGACGGCATCGACAGGGAAGACATTCTGTTCAATGCTTCGCATACGCACTCGGCGCCGCTTGTGGCGGGATCGATGTTGACCAGCGTCGACGCGGAGAATCGGCCCAAGCTGGAGCGCTACATCCGCGCTCTGGAAGACAAGATCGCGGCCGCGGCCCAGGAAGCCCTGCGCGGCTTGCGGCCGGCGAACCTTTCCTGGGGACAGGGCGTAGCGCAGTTCGTCATGAACCGCCGGCAGTTCACCGCGCGCGGCATCGTTCTGGGCGCGAACGCCCGCGGCCCGGCCGACCGCACCGTGCCGGTCTTGCGCGTTGACGACTCCGGCGGGCGCCTGCGCGCCGTGGTCTTCGGCGCCGCCGCGCACTGCACGACGCTCGGCGGCGGCAACATGCGCATCAGCGGCGATTACGCCGGATTCGCCCAGCAGTTTCTGCAGGCCCGCCGTCCCGCCGTGCAGGCCATGTTCCTGACGGGCTGCGCCGGGGACGCAAACCCGTATCCGCGGGGCACGTTCGCTCTCGCTCGACGCCACGGCAGCGATTTGGCCGAAGAAGTGATGCGGGTGCTCGAAAGCGGCCTGCGGCGGGTGCGCGGCCCGCTCAAAACGGAATTCGAGCGCGTGCCGCTGCCGCTCAAGAAACACTCGCGCGCCGAAATCGAAGCGATCAGCCGGGGCGCTCCTTCCTACCGCCGGTTTTTTACCGCCGGCGCGCTGGCCAAGCTCGACCGAGGCGAAAAACTGCTCGAAACCTATACCGCGCCCTTTGCGCTTTGGCAGTTCGGACGCGATCTCACTCTCGTCGCTTACAGCGGCGAAACGCTGGTCGCATACGCCCTGGCCGCCGAGCGGCTGCTCGGACCGCTGAATCTCTGGGTCAGCGGCTATAACAACGATGTTTTCGGGTACCTCCCGTCCGCGCGGGCGCTGGCCGAGGGAGGCTATGAGACACGGGGCCTTTACGTGGATTACGGGCTCTTCGAACCCGGCGTCGAGCAGACCGTGCTGGATGCCGTCCGCAGGATGGCCGACCGCGCAGGCAGGTAACCGCAACCGTGGAGCGCTTGGCGCGTCTGGGCGCGAATTTGCCGGCGGTCTGCCGCTTGGGGCTGGCCACCCGCGGGAATACGCATCTCGAAGCGGACGACGTTCACCGGGCCGTCGCGCAGGGGATCAACTACCTCAACTGGTGCGGCAAGCCGGACGGGCTTTCCCGGGCGGTTGCGGAAATGGGGCCGCAGCGCGCGAATATCGTTCTTGCCGCGCAATTCAAGGCGCGCGCCGCCGCCGAGGCAGAGCGCGAGATGGATCGGATTCTGGCCGAAACCCGCAGTGAACGGCTTGAAGTCGCCACCTTCTACTACGTCGAATGCGAAGCGGAGTGGCGGGAAATCATCGGGCCGGGCGGCGCCTGGGACGTTCTGCGGCGTCGTAAGCGCGAGGGGCAATTGGGTCTGATAGGACTGACCAGCCACCAGCGCCCCTTGGCGGCACGATGGGCCGGCGAAACGACGGCCGCCGGAGAACGCAGGCTCGACCTGCTGATGATCCGCTACAATGCCGCCCATCGCGGAGCCGAGCGGGATGTTTTCCCGAATGCGCGCAAGATCGGCCTGCCTGCAGTTACGTTCACGGGGTTGCGCTGGAAGGATTTGCTGCAGCCGACGCCGTTCGATCCGGACGGTTTTCGTCCGCCGTCTGCCGCGGACTGTTACCGCTTTTGCCTCGCCAACCCGGCCGTGAGCGTAGCCGTCACCGCTCCGAACGATCGGGGCGAGCTCGCCGAGAACCTGCGCCTGCTCGACGATTGGACGGCGCCGGCCGCAGGGCAATTGCAGGCGATGCGCGCGCACGGCGACCGAGTCCGGCGTCATGCCCGCGAGTTTTGGTAGAGTCCGCTCGGGCGCGGACCGGTCGGGCCGGCCTGCAGTTGCGGCGCGTTGTCGAGCAGCTTGGCGCAACGGCGCCGGAGGAAGATGAAAACAGGAGCAAGGCATGAACGAACGCCCGGATCTGTTGACGATGTTGGCCGCAACGAACCCGCAGCTGGCCGCGCGGTTCGAGACCACGCTTTCCGAGTTGCGGGCCTGTATCGCAGCAGAAAGCGAAACCGATCTGGAGGCGGCCAAGGCAAACATGCTCGCCGGCTACGCGCGGCTGGAGGAAAATCACCCGGAACTTGCGGAGCGTTTCAGGGCGGAGATCGAGGGGCATTTGGCGAATATCGCGGAGCACGATCGAAAAATCGAGATTGCCGCGCTGCGTATCACGCTGGCCGACCTGAAAGAAGAAGACCCGGTTACGGCGGCGCGGCTCGAGGCGGAATATGCGGACGTGCTGGCCCAATTGCCGCCCGATTGGATAACGGACGGCAATCCCGGCGCGGATACTCAGGAGCAAGCGCCCCGACCCCAGCAGACCGTCGTACAGGTTGCGGAAGGGCGCTACGAAGTGCGGAACGAGCCGGCGGCGGGCGGTTCGGATGAGGAAGAGTCCGGTCTTCCCACCCGGCGGCAGGCCGTTTTCGCCATAGCTTTTTTCGGAGCGTGCGCTCTTGTCTCCTGGGTTTCCGATGACGGCGTATCGCCGTGGCCCAACGCCTATCGAATCGGCAGCAGCTTGTTCTTCCTGGCGGGTTTTGCCGCAGTCGTACTGAACTGGAAGCGGATGCGATGAAGCCGGCGAACTATCGCCGGGAGCGGCGGAACTTCATGCTGCGCTTGCCGGAACCGCAAGCGGCGGCGGTTCGTATAATGAAAGGGACCGCGGTGAGGTGCGAGAGCGGTTGAATCGGGCGGTCTCGAAAACCGTTGAGCCTTTACGGGCTCCGTGGGTTCGAATCCCACCCTCACCGCCATGCCGCAAGCCGGCCGTTCACGAATCGGCCGCTCCCGGGGAACGCAGCAGGCGATAGGTTTCGCGGCCGACGATCAACTCTTCGTTCGTGCGCAAAACAACGACTTTGGTTGCGGCGGAGGGACAGTGGATCATCCTGTCGCCGCTTGCCGACGAGTTCGCCGCCGGGTCGAGGCGGATGCCGAGGAAATCGAGACCCGCGCAGGCCTGCGCGCGCAGCCGGGCGGAATTTTCTCCGATTCCGCCGGTAAACGCAACGGCGTCGATCCCCCCCATGGCCGCGGCGTAGGCTCCTATCGTCTTGCGGATCTGATAGGCGAAGGTATCCAGCGCCAAGCGCGCGGCGGCATGGCCGCGGTCTGCGGCGGCTTGCAGATCGCGGACATCGCCGCCGGACACGCCCGAGATGCCGGCCAAGCCTCCTTCCCCGACCAGAAGCTCGCGCATGCGCTGCGCCGTCGCGTCGAGGCGCTCCATCATGAAAAGCACGGCGAAAGGGTCGAGGTCTCCGTGCCGAGTGGCGTTCTCCAGACCGGACTGCGGCGAGAAGCCCATCGTCGTGTCGACGGAGCGGCCGCGTTGGATCGCGCAAATCGACGAGCTTCCGCCCAAGTGGCAGGAAACGATTCGCAATTCTTGCGCATCGGCTGCGAGAATCTCGGGGACGCGCTCGCTGACGAAGCGGTGCGAAGCGCCGTGGAAACCGTAGCGTTCGATTCCGTGGCCGCGGCGCCAACTCGCGGGCGCCCCGTATGTCCGCGCGTAGTCCGGCATCGTGCGATGAAACGCGGATTCGAGCACGGCGACCAGCGGAAGCTGCGGACGGCGCTCGCGGAATGCGCGGATGCCCTGCAGATAAATCGCGTTATGCAACGGGGCCGCGGCGGCGTACCGAACGAGACTGTCGATCAACGCCTCGTCAATGGCGAAAACGCCGCGGTAGCGCGGGCCGGCGTGGACGGCCTTCAAGCCCGCGGCGTCCGTCTCGCCCACCTGCTCCAGGACATGGGCAACGGCCTCTGCATACGAGCCGGCCGCCCCGCCCTTTTGGCCGATTCTCTCGATGCGGCCGCGGCGCAAGACCTCTTCCGAGGGGAAATCAATGAGCTGGAACTTCAGCGAAGTCGAGCCGAGATTCGGAATCAGGACCTTCATCGCGGAACGCAAGAATAGCAGATGCGTTCGCCCCGCCCCGCGCGGGGCTTCGCCCCGGATCCGCTCAGTCCAGCCGCTTGATGCGGATGTTGCGGAACGCGACCGGTTCGTTGTGCCCCAGGAAACCGATGTGGCCGCTCTTGCGGTTGAGTCCGGGGTGCTTGGCGAGGAGCCGGCGGTCTTTCACGGTATGCGTGTCGACATCGAGAATCGTCTCCCCGTTGAGAACGACCTTGATCTTCGAGCCCCTGGCGGCGACTTCCTGCGCGTTCCATTCTCCGGCGGGTTTCAGGTATCCGCTCCGCGCCGGGAAAACGTGATAGAGCGAGCCGTGCTTCTGCCAAGGTTTGATGTTCTTGTACCGCGCGGAGCGGTTGTCGATGATCTGCAGCTCGATGCCGTCGTAAGCCATGTCGCTCCATCCCAGCGGGCAGCGGATGCACAAGCCGTTGTTGGAGCCGTCTTCGAGCTTGAACTCGAAGCGCAATACGAAATCCGAGTATTCGGCCGCCGTGAGAAGATTGCCGCCGCCGCCGGGGGGGCAGGCAAGCGTGCCGTTGGCGACCCTGTATCCGTCCCCGGTTTTGCCGAAAAGCATCCAACCGTCCAGCGACTCTCCATCGAAGAGCGATTCGAAACCGGGTTCTTCGGCAGCCGAGGCGGCGCCGGCGACCGACAGCAAAACAAACAGAACCGGCAGGCGCATCGATTTCATGGCGTAAAAGTCCTCGCAAAGAATGATACCAGCCCCGCTTGCCGCCGCCGCGCGATAATGGCGGGTTGGAGCCCGACGTCTACGCAATGATCGGCGAAGAGGGGTTTGCCCGCTTGATCCGCGCATTTTACGCGCAAGTCCCCGGCGATGAAATCCTCGGCCCGATGTACCCCGCCGGCGATTTGGCCGGCGCCGAGCAGCGCCTGCGCGATTTTCTGATAGGCCGGTTCGGCGGTCCCCCGCGCTATATCGCCAAGCGGGGGCATCCGCGCCTGCGCATGCGCCATATGCCGTTTCCGATCGACAGGCGGGCGCGGGACCGCTGGATGCAGTTGATGGCCAAGGCTGTCCGGGAATCCGATCTTCCCGAAGAGGCCGGCGCCTTCCTGCTGCGCTTTTTCGACGGGATGGCCACTTTCATGATCAACCGCCACTGACCGCCCGCGGGCTGCACGGCGCAAAGCTGCGCGGAGACGCAAGCGCCTCCGCGCAGTGGGCCGTGCTGTCGAATCGGGTTGCCGGGATCAAGCGGCCCGACGAAAATCCATCTCTTCGGAGATGTCGAGCTCGTCGTAGTGCTCCTGGCAATAGACGCAGAGCGTCGTCCAGGCGATGGCCTCCAGGCGCTTGGGGTTGATCGTGGCGCCGCAATCCCGGCAGATGCCGTACTCGCCTTCGTCGAGCGACTTGAGCGCTGTTTCGATGGCCTTCTGCGTCTGCCAGTCTTTGTTGATCACGCTGATCGTAAGATCGAGGTCGAAGCGATTCTGCATCTGATCCATCGGGTCGTTGCAGCGCTCCTTGATCAACTCATTGCGGTTCGCACGCGACGCCAAGTCGTTCAGCTTGGCCATCAGCTTCTGGCGGATGTCGTTTTTCTCCCTCTTGGTCATGGTTCGATCTCTCTTCTTCTCAAGTTACGGAATGCTTCCGCTTGCCGCAGGCATTCCGGGTTTGCCGGCTGGTCCCGCCCAGGATTTAGATCAGTATAGATGCTTCCCACTGTCAAGTGGTTGCTTTTTTCGCAAAAAAAATTTATGTGCGCGATTGCGCTGCCCGATTGCTCGCCCGCGCCTCCCCAACGATCTCCTTCGCTCTCTGCAAAACATTGATGAGCATGGACTTGGTGAGTTTCCCGGTCTGCGTGTTCTGTTGGCTCGGATGGTAGCAGCACATAACGGTGGGTAATATTTTACAAACGTTAAAACAATCTCCGTGGGCGAACGGGTGCTCGTTTTTGCGAAAGCTCTCGCCGCGGCTTTGCCGAAGCGACAGATAAGCCTCCAGGGCCAGGCGTCCCAGCACCATGACGACCCGCACGTTGGGCAGCAAATCGATCTCCCGCGCGAGGTGGGCGCGGCATTCGCGGAACTCGGACGGCGTCGGCTTATTCCCGGGAGGAGCGCAATGGACAGGAGCGGTGATGTAGCAGTCTTTGAGGGTCAGGCCGTCATCCGCCGCGCGCGCATCGGGTTGCGAAGCGAATCCCGTGCGGTAGAGCGCGTCGTAAAGGAAGTCTCCCGAGCGGTCGCCGGTGAACATGCGGCCGGTGCGGT
This sequence comes from Bryobacterales bacterium, assembly GCA_965214655.1. Lineage (GTDB taxonomy): Bacteria > Acidobacteriota > Terriglobia > Bryobacterales > UBA6623 > CATQHP01. The sequence continues at coordinate 1,420,132 of OZ243965.1, forward strand.
TGGCGCCGTGGGCGCCCGGCGCGAGGCCGACGATGAGCAGGCGGGCAGCGGGATCGCCGAATGAGGGGACGGGCTTGCCCCAATAGTCCCAGCCGCGGTAGGCGCGGCGCTTGACCGCGACGATGTGGCGGCAGTGGGCGATCAGGCGGGAGCACCGCTCGCAGGCGACGATGTCGTCCTGCAGCTTCGCCAGCTCACGCCGATACGCTTCGGATTGCATCACAGGTTCCTCGGCGCGGTCCAACCGCAATCCAGCGAGTAGCCGCCCGATCTGCAACCAGCCGACGGCGTCGCCGACACACTGTCGAAATGAGATTGCAGGCGTTTGGATGTCACGGCCTTTCGGATCGATCGGTCAGCTTTGACAGCATATCGGGATCTGCCCAATAGCCCGACTCCGCCATCGCCTCCGCCAACGGCGCCGCATCGTCAATGACTCTCTGCCGATGGGCTTCCACAAGAACCTTCCACAAGAACACGGAGGCTTCCTGTCACCTTTACGTTGACGCTTCGCGCGAGCTTGCGCCCTCGAAGTTCATCTATAAGCAACGACAGCCCCAAAGTCCGGACGAGCAGGATCGCCTCTCGTTCTCCTGCATGGATGACCTCCGGAAACTGTTTCCGTGCGGCTCGACCCGTGACGGCTCGGCGTTCAATCCATGAACTCCCCGCCGCGTCCTGAGACCCCGGGCGCCCTGCACCTTCAACGACGACTTCGCGAAACACGGCATCCGGTATCAGAACTCGGTCGAAAAGGGCCTCCAGAATATCCAAGCGCCGGATTCTGCCGAACGCGATAAGCGGCCCGCTGTCGGACACGATCACCGGAACTGCAAGCCTTCGCCGGCCTTTGCGGTTTCCTCTCTTATTTCGTCACGCGTCATGCGAATTGCGGGCACGCGGTACCTGCCCATGACATCGAGCAGCGCCCACCTGTCAAGACCGAGCGATTCTGCCGCCTCCGCTTCGGTCACGCGGTCCAGGCGGAGGAACTCCATAACCAGCGCTTCCGTTATGCGTTGGGGCGCCTCGGACTCATTCCAGCCGAAACCTGCAAGTACGCGAGCCGGCAGCGTCACGGCGAAACTCTTGTCGGCCATGCCTGGAGTATATCACCCGCGGACGGGCCGGCCGCCCCAACGCGGACCTACAGCCACGGCGGAAAGCCGATGGCGCGGTACGACAACAGATAAGCCGCCGCGATGAGGCAGGCCGACGCAACCGCCGCCGCGTGCCCGCGCGCAAACCGGCCGACCTGCCGCGGGTCGCTTTGCAGAGCGCGGATCAGGCCCCACGCCGCGAGCAGCGCGAACAACCATGAAAAGGCCACGAAACCGACTCCCGCCAGAGACGGTTTCCCGAGTCGATCGATGGGGTCGCCGGCGCCCAAGCTCAGAACGCCTACCGCCGCCGGCAGAGCCGCTATGGCCAGCAACGGCCAAACGCGCACCGCAATCGGGCGGTCTTTGAGCTTGCCCAGCAACTTCAGGGGGATCCAGACCAGCGTCCATGCCGGGCCGCTCAACAGCAGCAGCGCGACAAGGCCGGCCGCGGCGCGCTCGAACCAAACGACCGCGGCGGAGACCTTGCGCCGGTTCCCCCTTTCGCCCTGCGCGTACTGCTCCCCGCCCGGGCCTTGCACAAGCGCCAGAGTGGTCATCGGCCGCGCTTGGCGTCTGAACGTCCGGCCGGCGACGGGATAAAACTCGATGTCCCCAGCGAACAGACGGCTGACGACCAGACGGTCGTCCGCGCGGCGGATGCGGTCGATGTCGAGGCGCTCCGCCCAGCGCCCGTATTCGTTCCGCGGCGTGATCGAGCGGTAATAGCCGGTCCAGCGGTCGATATCGGCGGGCATCTCCCCGCTGCCCGGCTGCTGCGGTTTTTCGACGCCGCGGACGAGGTAATCCCGGACGAGGTTGCGGACGCGGCTCAGCAGCCTGCCGTTCGAGACGGAGACCATCGCGCAATAGCCGAGGCCCTGTTCGGGCAGGTACCCGTATTCGGCGAGGTATCCCGGCATGCCGCCGTTGTGCCCGCGGAAGAGGAACCCGCTTTGCGTCCGTGAGAAGCTGCCCAGACCGTAGCCGAGGTCCAACGGCAGGCGGGCGGCCAGCGTCGTTTGCGGCCGTTCCATGCGCTCGATCGCTTGCGGCGAGACCAGCCTGCGGCCGTCGAGTTCGCCGCGGTTGAGCAGCATGCGGACGAAGTTGGCCATCTGCGCCGGAGTCGCGTTCAATGCTCCCGAAGGCCGCACGACGATGTGCCGGTAAGGAACCCGTTCGCCGCCGCCGTTGTAACCGGGCGCCAGCCCCGTCTCGATTTCATCGGTCAGCAGCAGGCCGGCGCCGGTCATCCGCAGGGGCTCGAGAATCTCGTCGGCGACGAATTGCTCGTAGGAACGGCCGTCCGCTTTCTGCACGATATACGCCGCAACCGCCGGCCCGGCGTTGGAGTAAGACGAGTGGCGTCCCGGCGGCCAACGGCAATAGAGCGAATCGCGGACATGCTCCAGCCCTTGGCGCAGCGGGAGCGGCGTCGGGTCGTTGCTGGCGTAGTCCTTGAAATGCAGGTCGTCGAGGCCGGCCGTATGCTCCAGCAAATGCGCGAGACGCACCGGGCTTTCGTCCCGCCAACGGTTGCGGATCGCGATCTCGGGCGCCAATGCGGCGACCGGATCGGTCAGCCGCAGCTTGCCCCGCTCCTGGAGAATGAGCGCGGCGAGGCCGACAAAGCTTTTGCTGATGGAGCCGACCCGCCAGTAAGTGTTTGCGTCGGGCCGGCGCCCGGTTTCGGCATCGGCGGCGCCGACCCCGTCCGCCCAAATCGTTTTCTGTTGCGATACGAGAGCAACCCCCGCGGCGCCGTAGCCGACTTCACGGAGCTCTTCCTCGATTGCCGCCCGCAACTCTGCGATTGTTGCCGGCTCTTTCTCGTCTTGCGCCGCCAGCGGGGCGCAGGCGGCAAGCGCCGCCAAGAGCAGCGCCGGCCGAATTTTCCCCATGAGAGACCCTTACTTTCCCGGCTGCGCGTGGAGCTTGACCTTGCGGGCGCCGCGCTTCACGGATTTCTTCCCCGCCTGCTTGGGCTTGGCCCTGACCGGCAGGCGCGTCTTGAGCGGAATCAAGGCGTTGGAGATGACCTCGTCGGGTTCCTGATCGGCCACAGTGACGTTATCGTTGACGAACGACACGAACTCGCGCATCTGGCGCTGCATCTCTTCCATCTTGGCGCGCATGTTCAAGATGATCTCGACCCCGGCAAGATTCACGCCGAGATCGCGGGTCAGCGCAAGGATGACTTCCAATTGCTGCACGTCTTGCTCGGTATACATGCGCGTATTGCCTTCGGTGCGCGAGGGTTTCAGCAGCCCTTCGCGCTCGTACAGGCGCAGGGTTTGCGGGTGCACGTCGAACTGTTCGGCCACGACCGAAATCGTGTATGCAGCCTTCGTCTTGCGTCTTCTGGCCATCGTCAGCGCTGCTCGAACAACGGCTCGCGCGGATTTTCGGGGTTGAGATCGGCATACCGGCGCATGATATCTTTGGTACCCTCGTCGGCAATCTCGGGGACGACGATGCGCACTTCGACGAACTGATCCCCGCGGCGCTTGGCGCCGGGGTTCAAGACGCCGCGCTCACGGACGCGGAACACTTTGCCCGAACTTGTCGCAGGCGGGATTTTGAGGAACGCGCTGCCCTCGATCGTGGGCACCTCGATCTTCGCGCCGAGCACCGCTTCCGCCGGCGTCAGCGGAACTTGAATCCGAATGTCGTCTCCGATGCGCTTGAAAAACGGATGCTCGCCGACGCGGGTGACGATGTAGAGATCTCCGGGGGGGCCTCCGCACAAGCCGCTGTTGCCCTTGCCCGGCGCCCGCAGGCGCGATCCTTGCTTCGCCCCCGCGGGAATGCGCGCCTCTACGGTCTCGGTCACGGCGGTGCGTCCGTCGCCGCGGCAATGCGCGCAAACGTTGCGGATCTGACCGCTGCCCCGGCAACGCGGGCAAGACGTATCGAAGCGCATATTGCCGACCGCCCGGCTGACATGGCCGGAGCCGCTGCACTCGCTGCAAGTCGCCGGTCCGCCGGTATCGGCATACCCCGTCGCGTTGCAGCGCTTGCAGGGCGCATTGCGGGTAACGTTCAGACGGGCGGTCGTGCCCTGGACCGCCTCCCAGAAATCGATGTCGATCGCGTATTCCAGGTCCTCGCCCGGCTTCGGCCCCGTCTCCGCCCGGCCCGCCTCCGCCCCGCGGCCGAACAAGTTGCCGAAAAGGTCGGAAAAGCCGCCGCGGGACTGCCGCCCAGCCCCGCCGGCCGCTTGGCGCGCGAACTCAGAGAAATCGAAGCCGTCGAAACCGAAGCCGCCGCCCGTCCCGCCGGACGATTCGCTCGGGCCGCCGGCGGCGAATGCCTGGTCGGAATAGAACCCGTAGCGGTCGAACATCCGCCGCTTCTTCTCGTCTCCCAAGACGTCGTAAGCGGCTTGAACGTCCTTGAAGCGGTCTTCGGCGGCCTTGTCGCCGGGATTGACATCCGGGTGGTGCTTGCGGGCGAGACGGCGGTATGCCTTGCGGATTTCATCGGGTTTGGCACCCCGCTTCAGCCCCAGCACCTCGTAATAATCCTGCTGTCTCGACGCAGCCATCGGATTGTCTCAAGTTTCCTTCGTTCCAGCTCCCATTCCCCTGCAGTCGTCGAACCGCGCGACGCGCCCGGCCGGTCGATCCGGGTTACGACTTCGATTTGTCGTCGGCGTCCACGAACTCGGCGTCCACGACGTCATCGCCGCCCGAAGAAGCGCCCGCGGCGCCGTTGGCGCCGGCGGCGCCCGCATCCGTTCCCGCTCCTCCGGGAGCGCCGCCGGCAGCCGGCCCGGACGCCTGGTACATCGCCTCGGCAAGCTTGTGGCTCGCCTGCGTCAGGTTCTCGACTTCTCGCTCGATCGCCGCCGCGTCGCCGCTCTTGACCGCAGTCTTCGCCGCTTCCAACGCCTCCTCGATCTTCTTGGCGTCTTCGGCGCCGATTTTGTCCCGATGCTCGCTCAACGTCTTCTCGGTGGAGTAAATCATGGCGTCGGCGCGGTTGCGCATTTCGATCTCGCTGCGGCGCTTGTCGTCCTCCGCTTTGTGCATCTCGGCGTCCTTGGCCATCTTCTGGATCTCTTCTTCGGAGAGGCCCGACGAGCTGGTGATCGTGATTTTTTGCTCCTTGCTCGTCGCCTTGTCTTTCGCGGAAACGTTCAGGATGCCGTTGGCGTCGATGTCGAACGTCACGTCGATCTGCGGAACGCCCCGCGGCCCCGGCGGAATGCCCAGAAGCTGGAACACGCCCAGCAGACGGTTGTCAGCGGCCAGCGAACGCTCGCCCTGGTATACCTTGATCTCGACCGAGGTCTGGTTGTCCGCGGCGGTCGAGAACGTCTCCGATTTGCGCGTGGGGATCGTCGTGTTGCGCTCGATCAGCTTGGTGAAGACGCCTCCGAGCGTCTCGATGCCCAGCGAAAGAGGCGTCACGTCGAGCAGCAGGACGTCCTTGACCTCGCCGCCCAGCACGCCGCCCTGAACGGCCGCGCCGACGGCGACGACCTCATCGGGATTCACGCCTCTGTGCGGTTCTTTGCCGAACAGATCCTGGACGAGCTTCTGCACCTTGGGAATGCGCGTCGAACCGCCGACCATCACGACCTCGTCGACCTGGCCGGGAGTCAGGCCGGAATCCGTCAAAGCCTTCTTGCAGGGTTCGAGCGTGCGCCGCAGCAGCGGGTCCATCATCGTTTCGAGGCGGGCGCGGGTCAGGTTGAGCTGCAGGTGCTTCGGCCCGGTTGCGTCCGCGGTGATGAACGGGAGGTTGATCTCCGATTCCATCAGGGTCGACAGGTCCATCTTGGCCTTCTCTGCGGCCTCGCGCAGGCGCTGCAGCGCCATCTTGTCGCCCGAGAGATCGATCCGCTGCTCTTTCTTGAACTCGTCGATGATCCACTCGATGACGACCTGGTCGATGTTGTCGCCGCCGAGGTGCGTATCGCCGTTAGTGGCCTTGACCTCGACAACGCCCTCGCCCACTTCGAGGATCGAAATGTCGAACGTGCCGCCGCCGAAATCGTAAACGGCGATGATCTCGCTGCCTTTCTTGTCGAGCCCGTAGGCCAGCGCCGCGGCGGTCGGCTCATTGATAATGCGCAGCACTTCGAGGCCGGCGATCTTTCCGGCGTCTTTCGTCGCCTGGCGCTGGGAGTCGTTGAAGTACGCGGGCACGGTAATCACGGCCTGGGTCACCTTCTCGCCGAGGTACGACTCCGCCGCTTCCTTGAGCTTGCTCAACACCATCGCCGAAATTTCGGGCGCGGAATACTCCTTGCCGCCAACCTGCACATTGACCACGCCGCCGCTCGAACCGATGCGGTACGGCACCAGCTTGATCTCTTCCCTGACTTCGTCCACGCGCCGCCCCATGAAGCGCTTGATCGAATAGATCGTGGCCTCCGGGTTGGTCACCGCCTGCCGCTTCGCGGCCTGCCCCACGAGACGCTCGCCGTTCTTGGTAAACGCCGCCACGGACGGCGTCGTGCGCCCCCCTTCCTGGTTGGGGATTACCGTCGGCTGCCCCGCCTGCACTACGGCGACCACGGAATTCGTCGTTCCCAAATCGATACCGATTACCTTGCTCATGCTTCCACCTTTTCTCTTGAAGCTTTTCTTCTGGAAGCTTCTCGGTTCCGGGAGCCCCGATCGACTGCCGGACGCTCAGTCTTTAGCTGCTACTTATTATCAAACCTTAGTGAATGATTGTCAAGGTATAGGACGCCTGTGCGCTCGGTCGGGTTACGCGCCGCCGCCCGGCAAACCCCTTGGAGAGCGGAAACCCAGCCGCTATAATCGACGCGGCGTGAAGCGCTATTACATCACCGCCCGCAAAAGTTGCGCTGGAGACATTCTGGACGCCATCGAGTCAGCGGCGGCCGGCGGCGTCGACTGGATCCAAATCCGCGAGAAAGATCTCCCGCCCCGCGCCCTCCTCGAGCTCACGCGGGCGGCGCTGTCGCGCACAAGGAATTACCCTGCCGGCATCCTGGTCAATTCCCGGCTGGACATAGCTGTGGCCGCCGGCGCCGGCGGAGTCCACCTGACCTCCGACGCCCCGCCGCCGCAGCGCCTGCGCGCGGCCGCCCCCGCCGGATTTCTGTTTGGCGTATCGACGCATACGCCGGAAGAGACCGAGCGCGCCGCGCGCGAAGGGGCCGACTTCGCCGTCTTCGGCCCGGTTTTCCCGACGCCGTCGAAGCCGCCAGCGGCCGCGGTCGCCGGTCTGGAAAAATTAGCCGACGCCTGCGCTCGAAGCAGCATTCCGATCCTGGCCTTGGGCGGGGTTGCCCCCAAGCGCATCCGCTCGTGCATGAGCGCCGGCGCCGCCGGAATCGCGGGAATCTCGATGTTTCAGGGAGTCGCTCCCGTTGCGCTCGAGCGCTGCGGTTAAGCTATTATTCGTCATGCGCCAGACGACAGCCGCCCGCATCCTCTTCCCGGCGCTCGCGCTCGCCGCCGGAGCGGCCGCGCAACAGCCGGGCTACATCGACCCGCTGCCCGTGCTGCAGGCCGTCTCGCGGGAAATGGGCGTGGACAAGTTGCAATGCGTGTCGTTCTCCGGCGAAGGCTACGCCGCGATGGTCGGCCAGAACGTCACCCAGAACACCGACTGGCCGCGCGGCGAGCCGCTGGCCGACTACACCCGCACCATCGACTACGCAGCCGCCTCGTCCGTCGAAACCTTCGCGCGCAAGCCCGGACTCAACCCGCGCTCGTGGAAATACGGAACCGGCTGGCGCGGCGGAACCCCGCTGCAAAAACACCGCAAGCAAACTTTTGTCGTCGCCGGCAAGCACGCTTGGCACATCGACGGCGAAAACTCCCCGCCCATCCCCGCGCCCGCCGCCGCCGAGCTGTGGCAACTCGACATCTGGCTCAACCCGCACGGCTTCGTGCGCGCCGCCAGGCAGCCCGGAGCGAACCCCAAAGCGATCTGGCGTTGGGAAATGGCCGAGAGCGGACGCGACGGCGCCACCACCTCGAAAATCGAAAAAACCATCGTGCTCACCGCCACCGTGCTCGGACGCTACCGGGTCAACGCCACGGTCAACGACCGCAACCTGATTCAACGTTTGCAAACCTGGGTCCCGCACCCCGTCCTCGGCGACATGAACTACGAGCACGAATACACCGACTGGCGTGAAATCGACGGCATCAAGTTCCCGGCCGGCTGGCACCACCACGACGGCTGGGACGACGAGCGTCAATTCCCCGTCATCAGCGGCGGACACAACGGCTTCGGCGGCAGCTTCCCCGAAATCGCGCCGAACGCCTGCGGCGATCCCGTCATTGTTCCCGAATCCGTCCAGAACGCTTCCGCCGCGCCGCCCGCCGTCGTCGCCGAAAAATTGGCCGCAGGCGTCTGGCTGCTCGGCGGCGGCTCGCACAACAGCGCAGCGGTCGAGTTCGAAGATTTCATCGCCGTCGTCGAGGCGCCGCTCGACGAGCGCCGCTCGCTGGCCGTCATCGAAGAGATCGTCCGGCTCGTCCCCGGCAAGCCGATCCGCTTCATCGTCAACACCCACGACCACTACGACCATCTCGGCGGACTGCGCGCCTATTTGCACATCGGCGCAACCGTCGTCACCCATCAGCGCAACCGCCTGTTTTACGAAACCGAGCTGCTCGATTACACGCCCCGCACGCTCGCGCCCGATATGGTCTCGCTTTACCCGCCGACCGAAATCTCCGAGGGCTACACGATGGAGGACGTGGACGAAAAATACGTCATTACCGACGGCAAGCGCCTGCTCGAAATCTATTACGCGCAAGGTCTCAACGCCCACGTCGAAGGCATGCTCATGGCCTATCTGCGCAACGAAAAGATGCTCATCGAAGCCGATCTGTTCAACAACGTCGCCGACAGCCCCGCGCCGCCCGCGCTGCGCCAAGCTCTCTTCGACAACGTCAGGCAAATCGGCCTGGACGTCGCGACCGTCGTCCCCATTCACGGCCCGCCCGCGCCCTGGAGCGATTTCCTGAAGACGTTGCCGCGGCCGGCGGATAGTGAGTAAAACCTGTCTCGAAATTGTCCGCTCAAGATGAGCATGGAAGCGCGTTGGCCGAAACCGAGAAAACCCCCGAGCGCTATCGTTTCAGCAACTGCCTGGTCACGCTGTACATCCCGACTTTCGTTTCGATCGGCTGGTAACCCTTGACGGCGACTTCCAAGTCATAGTCGTACAAACCGCGGTTGATGACGAACAACAGGCCCTCTTTATCGGTTTCGATCACCCGCGTCTCGACCATGGAACGGTATTCGTCGGGGACGCCCTTCAGGACGATATCCGGCTGAACGCTCCGGCCGATGAACGCCCCCACGAAGTTTCTTAAATCCTGGTGCAGCATCGTGGCATGCGTCCTGCCCAGAGGGAAACCGAATAGCAGTACGTTGCCGCCGTATTCAGCAGGGGCAACAACGGCGGGCTGGGCGTCCAGGCCGTAGGTCAATAAAACCGTTTGCCCGGCGGCGTCCAGCAGCAGCCGCTCGTGGGCGCCAAAGCCGGCGAACCGGCACTGCGCAACCCCGGGCTCCCGGCCGGTCCCGCGGAGGTCCCAGCCATTGAACCAGTAGTTCGGCTTTTCGTGGCCGACGACCCGCACTCCGAACTGCTTGCCGACCGACTTGGCCGCATCCATATCCTGGACCGGCAGCTCGACAATAGCCCGTTTGCCGGATCCGGCGTACTGCCGGACGGCCCCTGCCAGATCCGCGTCGATGTAGGCATACGGGAAGATCATCGCATCGTAGGGGCAGTCGGCGGGGTCGAACTCATCCAACAGGACGGCGGCTTCATAGCCCAGCGCGCTGAGCATCGAATAATTGCCGTACATTGCCTGTTGGAGGTCGTAGCCCAATTCACTACTGTGCACTGCATGATCCCGTTTCAGAAAGATGCCGACACTGGGAGCGATGCTCCGTCCGCGCTCGAGGATATCTCGGTGTTCATCCAGCTCGGCAATGCCCTTTTTCAATGTCAGACGCCTTTCGGTATCGTAGGAGTCCACGCCGATAATGCCGTTGATCCAGGGTTCCGGGCCGTTCAGCAACGGGTCCCAGCGATAGAAAATGACGCCTTTCATGTTGTGGGCCAGGGCAGCGTTCAACTCCAGCGCCATCTGCTTGCCGTTGTAGAGCGTGTCGCGCCCGCCCAGGATGAACGGGCCGCCCTGGAATTCGGCGATCCACAGATCCTTTCCCGGTCCGAGGGCCTTCATCATCGCCAATTGGACGGACTTGCCCTGCGTGTGCTCCCCCGAAGCAGCGTAGTGGCTGGCGGACATCAGATCGTAGCTGCGCAGGTTCCACCAGTCCTGCGCCGTGCGGCTGACGCCAAACGCATTCGTAGGGTTATACGTAATCGGCAGTTCGGGCACGTGTTTGCGGACAATGTCTCGAAGCTCGTTGAGATAGCGGTTGAGCTCGGCGGTCAGAAATGAACGCCAGTAGCGGTATGCCGCGATGTTTTCAGAACGCTTCTTGGGGGGCGCGACGTCATTCAAGGCCGCGAACGAGGTGTTGAACCGTCGGTTGTACTGCTCCACATCGCCGAATTCCGCCTCGACAGCGCGGCGATAGACAGCCATCGTGTGGTCACAGCGGCAGTCGCGAAAAGACGGTTCATTGTGAACGTCCCAGGCAATGACGGCGGGGTGGTCTTTGAACCGCCGGGCGCACTGTTCGAAAAACCGATTGCGCTGGGCGCGAAACGCGGGATGGTGAATACAAGCTCGGGGCCAGCGGTAGTCCAGCTCGTCGCGCGGGATCTTTTCGCCGTCCGCCATGACCATCTTCGAGTCGGGGTGCTCCCTGACGAACTCGTTGGACACATAGAACATGGCGCTGCCAAACTCCACTTTGATGTCGAGTTCTCGGCAGATGTCGAGCAGCGTCGCAATGTCGTCCATATCGGAATCCAGTCCGACGCGGATGCGGATCAGGTTGAAACCGGTATCCCGGATCATCTGCAGGTCGCGGCGCCAGTCCTTTTCGCCCTTGGGAATCCATTCCGGCCGGTCCGCCATCATGCCGCCGAAGGGATACTCGTAATGCACGCCGATCCAAATCTCCGCCAAGGAGGCAACAGGCAAGGACAGGACAAAAATCACAGTTAACCAACAGACCGCGAATCGTTTCATGCGTCTTCTCTCTCTTTCGGCCGCTTCCGGCCTTCGGTCGCTTCCGGCGAGAAACCTGCTCACAGCGGCCGGCTGCGTCCTTCATCTTTGATCTTTTGCAAAAGATCCCGGAGGCGCTCCACAATTTCCGGGCGCCGGTTGTAGAGGTTGTTCCTCTCGCCAATGTCCTTCTCCATGTCGTACAGTTGACCTTTGGGATCTCCGGGGGCAGGCTTCTTCTCCCGTTCTCTGTTGTGGGCATAGCCGAAACCGCCCCGGCCATCGATGAACTTCCACTTCCCTTCGCGGACGGCAAGCTTCCCCGTGCCGCCGGCCGTCATGACCAGCGTGGGACGAAGAGGTTCTTGCGACTCTTTTCCAAGCAAAGCCGGCAACACGTTGAAGCTGTCCGGTGCGGCTTCCGGCGGCAACTTTTGTCCGATCAATGCCGCGAACGTAGCCGGCATGTCGTTCAGGCCGATCATTTCCGTTGAGCGCGCGCCCGGCTCGATCCTGCCCGGCCATCGCGCAAGGAACGGGACCCGGTGACCGCCTTCATGGAGATCGCCCTTGCGGCCTTTCAGCACAGGGCCCATGGGCCGGTGACCTCCCTCGAAGGTCGGCGACGCCCCATTGTCACTGGTGAAGATGACCAGCGTGTTCTCCGTCAACCCCAGACGGTCCAGCGCCGCCAGCACCTCGCCCACCGACCAGTCCAGATCGTGAATGCAGTCTCCCCGCGCGCCGATCGGGCTCGTTCCCTTGAAACGGGGGTTCGGTTTGTTCGGTATGTGCGGCTGATGCGCCGCGTAGTACAGGAAAAACGGCTGCTGCGTCTTCACAAATTTCTGTAATTGACTAACCGTCTTGGCGGTTAGTCGATCGACGAGATCCTCATCTTTCCAGCGCGCTCCCTCGCCTCCCTCCATGCTTCCGTTGTTCGTCGATTCCATCTTGCCGATGGGGCTGTCCTTGCGCAGTCCGACGACACGGCGGTTCTCCACCAGCACGTAAGGCGGGAAGCTGTTGGCAACGGGAATCCCGTAGAAGTAGTCGAAGCCGACCTCCAGCGGGCCGGGCTTCAGTTCTCCGTTCCAGTTCGGCCCCCCTTTCCTGCTCCTCCAAAAATTCGGCGGGCCCTGTCGGTCCCGAGCGAAGTCGTCCTCGCGGCCGAAACCCAAGTGCCATTTCCCGACGATCGAGGCGTGGTATCCGGCGGAATTCAGCAGAGAAGCCACCGTCATCCGACCCTCCTCGATCAACAGCGGCCCATCCGTGCTCAGGGCGCTGTACTTGAGCCATGTCCGCCAGCTATAACGACCGGTCAGCAGTCCGTATCGAGTAGGCGTGCAGGTAGAGGCTTCCGCGTGAGCGTCGGTAAAGAGCATGCCCTGTGCGGCCAGGCTGTCGATGTTGGGAGTCCGGAGCTTCGTCGCGCCGTAAGAGCTGAGGTCTCCGTATCCCAAGTCGTCGGCGAGGATCAGCACGATATTGGGTTTGTCGGAGGCGGCCCCGCGCGCAGCGCCCGGCGCCAGCAGCGCGCCTGCGAGCGCCGGCCCGGCGACAGCTCTTCGGGTGAAACTAACAAATGCCGCGCGCATAGTACGCTCCCCTGCCGGGCTTCGCCGCTTCCGCCGGCCTGCATCTTCGGTGCGTCGACCGCATGGGTATCGAAGTCATCCCTGCCGGCGCGTCGTATTTCATCTTTGGCTGTTCCCGGCCGCGGCCGATCCCGAGGCGCCGGGGCCCCAGCGGTAGTAAATCTCTTCACCGCCGATGGCCTTGAGGGCCCGCTTGAACGGGTTGTTGGTTGACCCGAACCGCATTTGCTGTTCAAACCTTTCCACGGCCCGTTGCAGGGGCTCGACGGCGGGCCGGAGTTTTTCGTTTGCTTCCGGCGGCTGCGAATCGAGCACGCAGCCGGCCCGGATGCGAGCATCGACGCTGGGATGATTCAATGCCTCGATCAAGACCGGCAGCCCTTGCTCGTAACGCCCCAGGTTGAACAGGCCCTCGGCCGCGGTAATGCGCACGCTGACCGACTCATCCCGCAAGGCCCCCTCCAAAACCGGCTCCACGCGCGAAACAGTTTCCGGTCCGGCGGATTGGCAGGCTACCGCCAGGCCGAGCGCCGCCCAGAAGCGGACTGCCGAGTCGAGATCTCGAGTCCGGGCAATCAATTCTGGAATCGCCCTGCGCCCTTCAAGCTGCAGGTTGGCGGTCTCGAGAATCCGCTCGTAGTTCTCCAACGATCGTCCAAGATCCCATAGCGATGCCTTTCCCTTTGCGCGCTCGAGCATCTCCGCTTCGTCGAGAAGGCCGAGGTCATGCGTTTCCAGCATCCAGGCGCGGAGTCGGCCGCGCATCCGTTGGAGAACGTCCGCGTATCGGGGATCGGCGGCTACGTTTCTGACCATGTGCGGATCGCCTTCCGAGTCGTAGAGCTCTTCGATCGGCTTGAAGCGCATGGCGAGCATTTCCTGAGGGCCGGTGAGTTTTCCCTGACGGGCCAGCTCGACCCATTTTTGAACGACGACCGCGCCAAACTCGAAGTCCTCATACGGTTTGAAGGGAAGGTGCGCATAAAAATTCCGCTGATAGCGAAACCTTCGGTCGCGAACGCTGCGCACCATTTCAGACCGGGTATCAAGCCGGTCACGCATACCGAACGCGTAGTCCCTGTATTCGACATCGTCTTTGCGTTTGCAGAACAGCGGCCTGCCATGCATGGAATCGGGCGGATCGACGCCCGCCAAAGACAAAGCGGAAGGGCCCAGATCCATCAACGTCACCAGCCCATCGATCGCCGAGCCCGGGGCGGCGGGCGCGAGATGCCGATACTTCTTGGGGAACCGCGCGATCAGCGGCACGTGGAGACCCTGTTCCCAGGCCGTATGTTTGCCGCGCGGCATGCCCACGCCGTGATCGGACCAGACGAAGACAATCGTATCTTCCCAGAGGCCGTCTTCCTTGAGCTGCTCGATCAGATCGCCTGCGCGGTAGTCGACCTGCGTGACCGCATCGTAATAGCGCGCCCAAGCCCTGCGGAACTCCGGCACATCGGGGTGATAAGGAGGAATCGGAGCCTTTTTCGGGTCGTGAAAATCCTCCGCTTCGAGTCGATGCAAGCGTTGCCGGACAACCTGGTCTTCAGGAATTTTCGTGATGCTGGAATGGCACTCCGTGAGATTGAAGACGGCGAAGAACGGCTGGTCGTTATCGAGTCGATTGCGCCAGTGGGCTTTCTCGCTGCTCTCGCGCCAGTCATCGCCGCCCATGTTGTAATCTCTCTTGCGGTTGTTGCTGGTGTAGTAGCCGGCTTCGCGCAGAAGGTTCGGGAGCATCTTCGAAAACTCCGGCGGTCGCGTATTGCTGCGGTGATGCATGCTTCCCAAGGAGTTGGGATACATGCCGGTGATCACGCTCGACCGTGACGGAGAGCACACCGGGGACACCGCGTAAGCCTTGTCGTAGCGGATGCCTTCCGCGGCGAGGCCGTCGAAAACCGGCGTGCGGGCATACTCGTCTCCATAAGCGCCCATCATCGGCGTGATGTCTTCGAGTGAAATCCAGAGAATATTCGGCCTTGCCGCCGGAGCCTCTCCACATCCGTTGATGACGCACAGGAATGCAAGCGCCGCCAATAGGCGCATTCCAATCAAGCTATTCATTCGTTCTCCCTGGTTTTCGATCCCGCCGCTGCGCCGGTCGAAAGATCCCGGCTGCGGCCTTCCGTTTTGATCTTGCGCAGCAACTGCTGCAGCCTTTGGGCGATCTCCGGGCGCCGGGCGTAAACGTCCGTCTTCTCCCCAAGGTCCTGGGCCAGGTTGTACAACTGCGGAGGCTCTCCCGGTTTCGCTTTCTGGTCCCGATACCCGCCGCCGCCTTGGCCGGCGATCAGCTTCCACGGCCCTTCGCGAATGGCGAGCATCCCGCTGCCGCCGCTCTGCATGACCCTGGGACGACGCAGCGGCTCTTCGGGCTTCCGTCCGAACAGAATGGGGGCCACGTTGAAGCTGTCGGGTCCGGCTTCGGGCGGCAACTCCTGTCCCGCCAACGCCGCGAACGTAGCCAACATGTCGCTCAGGCTGATCGTTTCCGCTGAACGCGCGCCGGGCTCGATCTTTCCCGGCCACCGGGCAAGGAAGGGGACGCGGTGGCCGCCTTCCCAGATATCGCCCTTGCCGCCGCGAAGAATGGGGCCGTTGGTGCGGTGCGGGAGCGCTCCCGGCGCCGCCCCTTCGGCACCGTAGGCGGCGCCCCTCAGGGCTGCGCTCGACATCGGGTTCTCCAGCGCGCCGTTGTCGCTCGAGAAGATCACCAGCGTGCTTTCGGCCAACCCGAGACGATCCAGGGCGTCCAGCGCCTCGCCCACCGACCAGTCCAGTTCCTGGATGAAGTCGCCATATACGCCGAATCGGCCGGCGCCCTTGAAGCGGCCGTTCGGGGTGAAAGGTCTGTGCGGCTGGTGCGGGCTGTAGTAGAGGAAGAACGGCTGCTCTTGCTGCGCGAGCTTCTCCAACAGAGAGACCGTTTTGGCGGTGAGTTCCAGCGCGAGCTCGTCATCTTTCCAGCGAGCGGCCTTCCCGCCGCGCATCTCGCCCAGGTAGGAAGATTCCATGCGGCCGATGGGATCGCTCCGCTCCAGCCCGACCACACGGCGATTCTCCACAAACACGTACGGGGGGTAACTGTTAACGATGGGGATCCCGTAGTAGTAATCGAAGCCGACTTCCAATGGTCCGGGCGCCAGCCGGCCGTTCCAGTCGGGGCCGCCTTTCCTGCTCCGCCAGGAATTCGGCTCGCCCTGACCCTCGCGGTTTTCGGCGTAATCGTCCTCGCGGCCGAAGCCCAGATGCCACTTGCCAATGTGGGCGGTATAGTAGCCGGCCGATTGCAGCAGAGAAGCCACCGTCGGCCGGTCTTCCTCGACCAACAACGGCGCATCCGAACTCAGGGCGCTTCGCGTCAGCCACGTCCGCCAGCAATAACGCCCTGTCAGGAAGCCGTATCGAGTGGGGGTGCAAACCGAGGACGGGCTATGGGCGTCGGTGAAAAGCACGCCTTCGTCAGCCAAACGATCGATGTTCGGCGTCTGGATTGCCGCCGCCCCGTAGGAACTGAGGTCCCCGTAGCCGAGATCGTCCGCCAAGATGAAGATAATGTTGGGTCGAGACGGCGTTCCCTGCGCGCCCAGGGACACTGACAAAGCCCCCGTCAGCATCGTCAGCAGCACGGCCCGGAAACGTCCCGGTCGATTCCCTCGGTTGCCGCTCAAAGTCGCCATTCTCGATGCCCCGCCGGCCACGATAAGGCGACCGAGACGGGCCTGCCTAGAAATCGTAGCGAAGGGCGAGTTGGACCACGCGCGATCCTCCGGCGTTGGTGATTCTCCCAAACGCGGGAGACACCAGGTTCCCATTCGGATTCCCGAAATTCGGACGGTTCAACAGGTCGTAAAATTCACCGCGAAACTCGATGACGTGACCTTCCTTCGGCAAGAGAAAGCGCTTCTGAACGGCAAGGGTGGTGACGACATCGCCGACGCCCGTGATGATGTTGCGCCCAGCGTTGCCGAACTGTCCTTCCTTGCCGGGTCCGGCGTTGCGAGTGAAAGCGTCCGTATTGAAGTATCGGGAAATGGTCTCGCCCCGGGAGTGCCCACCCGGAAGCTTCCACTCGCCGACCACATCCGGGCGCTGGGGACCCAGGTTCCGTCCCGCGCCAACGAGAGCGAAGTCTCTGCCCGATACGACGCTGAAGGGAGCGCCGCTGAGCAGACGGACGATTCCCGACAACCGCCAGCCGCCCGCGACCGCGTTCAGCGCCGGATGCCAGCCGCCGCCGAACTTCTGGCCGCGGCCAAACGGCAGATCCCAAATCCCATTGAGTGAAAAGATGTGCTTCTGCACTACTGTCCGGTTATAAGTCAAGTAGATTCAACTGTTTAGTGGGCGGGGTCGGTTGGGAGTTGTATTCCTCTGCAGTAAGTGCTTGGTATAGAGGCATTTGCTCGAAGGGCATGACCGAGAGGATCTGCAGCATTGTGGAGAGCGGGGTGTCGATTGCGAGGCGCTTGCGGAGGATCGCTACGAGCACATAGACCGAGACGGCGATCCACAGTTGCGACTTGACTGCGTTTTCCGAAACCCCCAGAAAGCGTTTGACGCGCAAGTGTTGTTTCAGCCATTTGAAGAACAACTCGACCTGCCAGCGGCTTTTGTACAGGCTGCAGATCGTCAGCGCGTCGAGTTCGCTGCGGTTGGTGAGCAACACCAGGGTTTTGTTGGCTTGCGGGTCTTTGTAGCGGATGCGCCGCAGGCGGTCGGGATAGAGGTTCTTGGTGCGCAGGCCGTCGAGAGCGATGGTTTGGTCGGCGATGACGCCCAGAGTACGCTCCGTGGGGGCCGAGTAGAGACGCCGGCACGGAAGTTTTTCCTGGCGCGGGTGACGAAAAAGGCGCCGGCTTGGTGTAGCCGGTAGAGGCGCCCAAAGTCGACATAGGCGCGGTCCATGATGTAGGTCGCGCCCACTTCCGGGAGCAGCAAATCGAGCACGTTGACGTCGTGGAGTTTGCCCTCGGAGAGGTGCATGAAGCTGGGGATGGAGCCGCGTAAGTCCAACAGGGAGGGTATGCATCTTGACTGCGGCCTTGGTCTTGCGGAAGCGCGCCCAGGGGAACAGCGACAGGCACAGATCGACGGTCGTCGAGTCAAGGGCGTAGGCGGTCTCGTGCAAGGCCGCCGCCAACGGCTCGTGGACATACAGGGCGCGCGCCTGGACAATCAGGCGCTGGGCGAAAGCGGCGAACAGGCGCCAGTCGCGCCGCGCGTTGGCGTCAGCCAGAGTCGAGCGGCGCACCGCTGTGCGGAAGCCGGAGTGGTAGAGCTTGGAGGGACAGGCTGCAAGGCAGGCCTCGAGATCACGCAGACTCTCGCGGCCGGTAAGTTGGGCGAAGGCCATCGCGCGGTAGTGCTCGCTGCAGCGCAGCCTGCGCACGAGGCGGTCACCTTGGTAGCGCGCCACGATCCGGGAGAATGTTTTCCAGGGTAGAAAGCTCATAACTTGGGCGAACAGGGTCTTGCCGCCATACATGCAGACAGCCTACGCAGCCGCTCGTCGGCCCCCAAGTGCGGCCAGCCCGTGTCTGGCGCAAGCTCGATATGTAGGCGGAAAACGGCGCCCGGTTCAAGTCGTGGACACCCTAATATGCTTGTAAACCTATCAAACCAAATAGCTTATATCAATCTCCCAGCGAACGAACCAGACAGTAGTGATGCCGGACAACTCTTTCGTAGGGATCGATATCGGCAAGACGAACCTCCGGGTGGCGGTTGCCGGGGCAGAACCCAGGCTGAGCTGTTTTACCAAGCGGGCTTACCGGCGGGGTTCGCCCGCGGAGATGGACGCGCAGATCCGTCAAGCGGTTGACCAGGCGTTGCAGGCGGCGGCCGCGCCGCCGCGCTCGCTGGCCGGCATTGGAATAGGCGTGCCGGCGATCGTCAACCGCCGGGACGGAACGATCCTTTTCGGACCGGACTACGACTTCCTCGCAGGCCATTCGATCACCAGAGCCTTGCACGAACGTTACGGCGTTCCGATCGTAGCCGACGTGGACACGGTAGTTGCTTCCTGGGGCGAACTCTGGGCCGGGACCGGCCGGACCAGCCGGCGTTTCGCGCTCATTACTTGGGGGACGGGAATCGGCGCGGGGCTGATCCTGGACGGGAAGGTCTATGAAGGCCCCGACAACCTGTTTGCGGAATTCGGTCACAGCGTGGTTTCCGATGACGACTGGATTTGCAACTGCGGCGCGGTTGGATGCGTCGACCGGCTGGCCTCGGGGCCGGGAATCGCGGAACACGCTCGCAGAGCTCTGCTGGCCGGCGAAAAGACCATCCTGAGAGAGCTCTGCGGCGGCCGTCCGGAAGATGTGACTTGTCCCATGGTGTTCGAAGCCGCAGACCGCCGCGACGGGTTGGCCATCGGCGTGTTGGAGCGTGTGGGCGAGCTCCTCGGCCGGCTGGCGTCGAATCTCGTGCTGACGATCCAACCCGAGCGGATCGTCATTGTCGGAGGCTTGGCCGAGCGCGCTCACTGGGTGCTGGACACGATGAACAGAGTGCTGCGCGAGCGTTGCTGGCTGATTTTCAAAGATTTCACCCGTTGCGAGATTGTCTCGTCAGAGTTGGGCGACACCGCCGGCGTGCTGGGCGCCATCCGCATGGCGCAGATCAAAGCGGGCGGCGCTGTTTCATAGGAGGCATTGATTGTTACTCGATCTCGAATCCCAAACGGGACTCCCGGTTCGGATTGACACGGAATCGTGCGATTTCCTGATTGGCGACGGACTGAATGCTCCGACGTTCCGCACCAGGACGCTGCGCGAACTCGATCCCGTATGGGCCAACGGCGCGGACGAAGACGACAGGGTCATCTATCGATACAGCTCGCCTCTGTGGTTTTCGGACGACGCCGATGCGTGGAGCCAGGCCGGCGTTGGATACGGCATCGTCTACTTCCCTCCAGGCGTCTATGGCGGCGAGTACGTGAAGAGCCTGGGCCAGTACCACGCCATACTGCCCGGTCACACGATGGCGACTCCGGAGATCTACACCGTATTGGCGGGCCGGGGACACTTTATGCTGCAGCGGTCGACGCCGCCTTATGACGCGGTCGAGGACGCCGTCCTGGTCGAAGTCAATGCCGGCGAGACCTTCCTTGTTCCGCCGGACTACGGGCGCCTCCAAATCAATCCTACCGATGGCCCCCTGGCGTTTTCCTACGCCGTCAGGCACCCGCTGATGAGCAACTACGAACCCTACCGCCGTTTCCGCGGGGCGATTTACTACGAGATGGCCGACGGGCCCGAACGGTTCGTATTCAATCCTCGTTACCCGCGGCGCGTGCCCCTGAGGGTTATCCAGGCGGCAAAGCTCCGCTAGGCGCCGCTTGTCGAAAAGAAGGCGGATTACGCCGAGATCCGCCGCAGCTTGCCGCATCTCGGTTTCCTGACGCGTCCCCGGGAGTTCCCTGCGGAAGCTTATCTATAAGACGGAGAAGCAGCCTTCATGACGACAACAGAAGTCCAAGCAGCCTACCCCATCAGCATCGCCCACAAACTCGGCCGTGTCGTGGAGTTGAGCCATCCAATGGTTCCCGGGGAAGAGGAATTCGCGCTTGAGATGAAAACCTTTCCGGTCGAGACGATCTTGCCGCGTATCGAACGCCGCAGCGGCGTCTGGTACGTCCTCGGAGAGGCGCGCATGAGCACTCATGTCGGCACACACGTCGAATTTCCCTACCATCACCGCAAGGATGGGATGTCCGCCGCCGAGTATCCGCTCGACAGGCTCATCGGCGAAGCGCTGTTGCTCGATTTTTCACACAAGCGAAAGGACGAAGAGATTACCGTCGCTGAAATCGAGCGGACAGGAAGCGATATCCGGCGCGGCGACATCGTGTTGATCCGTACCGATATGCACAAGCTTTGGAAAACGCCGCGCGGGCACGCCCGCCCCGTTCTTGCCATCGAGGCGGCTCGGCATCTGGCAGAGCGCGGGATACACATGATCGGGACCGACGCGACCGGCTTGGAAGTCCGCGGCCGGGACGACCAGCCCGTACATCGGATTCTGTTCGCTCATGACATCGCCGTGATTGAGTCGATGACCAACCTCGATCAACTGACTCGACGGCGATTCACCGTCTTCGTGTTGCCGTTGCGCGTACAGGGCATGGATTCCTGCCCGGTGCGCATCATTGGGTGCGAGTGAAGAGGCACAGCATGGATCTCCAGGAAGCCGATCGAGAACTATACCTCGCGATATATCGCAAGATGCTGCTCATTCGAACGTTCGAAGACAGGCTGTATTTCCTTTTCTTGACCACCGCAATGCCCGGCACCATGCACCAGTACAACGGGCAGGAAGCAGTAGCCGCGGGCGTGTGCAGCGCCTTGGGCGCCGCCGACTACATCACGAGCACCCATCGGGGGCATGGACACACGCTCGCCAAAGGATCAGACCTCAATGGCGCCATGGCCGAGATGTTCGCCAAGGACACGGGCTTGTGCCGCGGTATGGGCGGCTCGATGCACATCGCGGATTTCCAGGTGGGCATGCTCGGCGCCAACGGCATCGTCGGCGGCGGATTGCCGATTGCAACCGGGGCGGCGCTCGCCGCGCAGATGCGCGGAACGGACCAGGTGGCCGCAGCGTTCATGGGCGATGCCGCGGCAAACGAGGGAAGCTTCCATGAATCTCTGAATCTGGCCGCCGTGTGGAAACTCCCCGTCGTGTTCGTTGTCGAGAACAACTTCTACGGGTACAGCGTCAAGTTCGGCGACGCTTTCCCTACCGAGCACATCGCGACTCGCGCCGACGCCTATGGGATTCCGGGCAAGATCGTGGACGGCCAAGACGCGCTGGCGGTTTACCAAGCCTCCCGCGAGGCGGTGCAAAGAGCGCGCCAGGGTCAAGGCCCGAGTTTGATCGAGTGCGAGACCTACCGCTATAAGGGGCATGCCCGCTTCGACCCGGCCGCGTACAGGCCAAAGCCGGAAGAAGCGGAATGGAAGAAGCGGGATCCGATTCGCCTGTGGGCGGCGAGGTTGACGCAGTCCGGGATTGCCGGCGAAGCGGAGCTCAAGGCGATCAAGCTGGGCGTCCGCAGGGAAGTGGAGGCAGCGGTTGCATTTGCTGAAGAGTCGCCGTCGCCCGATCCCGGCCTCTGCCTGTCTTTGGTGTTCGCCAAGGAAGAACGGGAGGTTCGGGAATAGGATGCACGAGTCCATTGCCGTCGCCCTCAACAGAACGCTTGCCGACGAGATGCGGCGCGACCCGACAGTATTTTGCCTCGGGGAGGACGTTGGCGCTCTGGGAGGGGCCTACCAGGTGACCAGGGGGCTTGTAGAGGAGTTCGGACGCTCACGGGTTCGCGACACCCCATGTTCGGAAATTGCGATCGTCGGCGTCAGCATTGGCGCGGCGGTTGCGGGGATGCGGCCGGTCGCCGAGCTCCAGTTCGCGGATTTCATCTTCTGCGCCATGGATCAGGTAGTGAATCAAGCCGCGAAACTGCGCATGATGTTCGGCGGCCAAGCCAGTGTGCCGATCGTCATTCGCGCTCCACAGGGAGCTACCGGACGCGCAGCTCAGCATAGTCAGTCCGTGGAAGCGTACTTCATGCATACGCCGGGCATCAAGGTCGTCCTTCCGAGCGATCCCTACAACGCCCGCGGCCTGCTGGCCGCAGCCATCCGCGACGACAACCCGGTGTTGTTTCTCGAACACAAATTGCTTTACGGAAGTGCGTCGGCAGGCGGAAAGGCCAAGAGCGCGACCGGGGCGCTGACTACGCTGCGGCCGGCCCCGGAAGAGGACTACACGATCCCTCTGGGCGTCGCGGAGGTCAAGCGGGAGGGACGGGACGTCACCGTGGCGGCGACCCAGTACATGCTGCATCTCGCCCTGCGCGTTGCCGACCGAATGGCGGAAGAAGGAATCGGCCTCGAGGTGATCGACCCGCGCACGGTAGCGCCCTTGGATACGGAGACGATCGCCCGTTCGGTGCGCAAGACGGGCCGGCTGGTCGTCGCCAGCGAAGATGTGCTTACCTGCGGCCTGGCCAGTGAGGTCGTCGCCCGCATCGTGGACTGCTGTTACGACTCGCTACACGCGGCGCCGCAGAGAGTCAGCGCCGCGGATACCCCGATCCCGTTTGCCCCGAAGTCGGAGAAATTCGTGCTGCCCAGCGAGGAGAAGATCGCTTCCGCCGTGCGGCGCACGCTGCGCGCGCGGGCGGCAACGGAAAACCGGGCGGCAACGGAAAACAAGGAGAGCGCATGCTTGTAGAGATCATCATGCCGAAAATGGGCGACGCCGCCGCGGACGCCTGGGTCGAGGAGTGGAACAAGTCTGTCGGCGCCACCGTCGAGATGGGAGAGGCGATCTGCGTCGTATCGATCGACAAGGCCGCTTTCGATTTCGAATCGCCCTACGACGGGACGCTCGCTGAAATCCTTGTCCAACCGCAGATAGCGGTTGCTCCGGGCACGCCGATCGGACGGATAGAAGTGACCGACGATAGCGAGTAGCGCGGAGGAACAATCGATGGACCCGAATCCTCTGGCGGGCCTGGCCATTATTTTTGCAAGCGGCGTTGTCAACGCCTCGTTTCCCCTGCCGATGAAGTACGCCCGGTTTTGGAAGTGGGAGAACCTTTGGTTCGTCTTCTCCCTGTTGGCCTTGTTGGCGCTTCCGATTGGCGCAGCGATCTGGGCGATTCCCCATCTTTCCGATGTCTACGCCGCTCTTCCCGCCAGGGACCTCTTGCCCGGCGCCGTGTTCGGACTGCTCTGGGGCATCGCGCAGACATCGTTCGACATCGCCGTGCCGATGGTCGGCATGGCAATGGCCTTCGCAATCGTGGCCGGGATGTGCGCAGTGCTGGGCAGTCTCATACCGATGGCGGTATTTCATCCCGCGGACCTGCTCGATCTCAGGGGTATCGCCCTCATCTCGAGCGGCGCGGTACTGGCGGCGGGCTTGGCGTTCTACGTGCGCGCGGCGCGGGAGCGGGACCGCGCGAGTTCCGATACGCCGGCAGGCGCGGCGGCCCCGAACTATAGAAAAGGCTTGGCTTTGTGTCTGTTCACCGGCGCTACAGCCCCGATGATCAACCTCGGGTTCGCCTTTAGCGGCAAGATCTCTGCGCAGGCAATGGCTCAGGGAGCATCGGAGCAGAGCGCGACCCTTGCAATTTGGGTCGTGGTATTAGGGAAGGTCTGAATAAGGCAGTTTTTGGTGCGCTGGATGGTTGATGCTGTCCGTAAGGAGCGGTTGCAGTTGGGCTGCCAGCGAATTTTGCGGCTAAATCCTGCTCTTTTTGACTGTGCAACGCCAATTTTGACCCCGCAGCGACGGTTTCAACTCCGCTTCTGCGGCTTTGCGCCACTGTGGGCGCACGACTCCTGTATTGTGGCGCTCAGGCCGTCGCGTAGCGCCCGGCGAGCAGCACATTGGCGAAGCCCAACAGCAGACTGATCCGCTCCCTGTTCTTGGCCAAGCCGCGATAGGCGCCTTGGCGTAACCAAAGTGCCGCTTCCCATACAGAAACGGATGC
Source organism: Bryobacterales bacterium (assembly GCA_965214655.1). Taxonomy (GTDB): domain Bacteria; phylum Acidobacteriota; class Terriglobia; order Bryobacterales; family UBA6623; genus CATQHP01. The sequence continues at coordinate 1,444,463 of OZ243965.1, forward strand.
TCCACCTTGGCCCGCACCTCCGCCTTGCGCCGCTCCGCCCGCGCCTCCGCACTGTCCGCCGCCAAGCGCCGCCGCTGCCCAGCCTTCAGCGCCACTTGCCACTCCACCCTACGCCGGCGATGCTCCGGGCGCTTCTCCACCCCCTGATAGCCCGCATCCCCGCACACTACCTTCTCCCCGCCGTGCAGCAACTTATGCGCTTGGGTCACATCCGCCACATTCGCCGCTGTCGCCGCCACGCTATGCGCCAGCCCCGTCTCGGCGTCCACCCCGATGTGCGCCTTCATCCCGAAATGCCATTGCTTCCCCTTCTTCCTCTGATGCATCTCCGGGTCGCGACTCCGCTCCTTGTTCTTCGTCGAACTCGGCGCGGCGATGATCGTCGCGTCCAGGATCGTCCCTTCCCGCAACCGCAACCCCTGCCCCGCCAAGTGCGCGTTGCTCTCCGCCAGCACAACCCCGCCCAACTCGTGCTTCTCCAACAGATGCCGAAAGTGCAAAATCGTCGTCTCGTCCGGCAACGCATCTCCCAAACGCAAACCCACAAAGCGCCGCACCGACTCGATCTCGTACAGCATGTCCTCCATCCCCGGATCGCTCACGTTGTAAAACAACTGCACGCAGTGCACGCGCAGCATCACCGCCAACTCGTACGGCCCCCGCCCCCGCCCCGCTTTGGGGTAGTACGGGCGGATGCGCTCCTCCAAACGCTCCCACGGAATCAATTCCTCCATCCGCCCCAGAAACTTCTCCCGCCTCGTGCGGTGTTTCTTGCCCTCGTACTCCATATCCGCAAAGCTCCGCTGATGCATCCTTCCTCCCTCTAACGACAACATCTACCCTACAACTCCACTAGGATACATCCCCCCCCCCCCTGCTTGCCGCTACTTATTCAGACCTTCCTTAGGGGCTGCGGCCATTCCCAATCTGCTGTACCCTGCCTTTCTTCTGGTCCGCAATGGAAGTCACGCTCAGTTTTTTCAGGCTCCCCTGCGCGGGGGGCTGTTGGCCTTGGCGATGGGCGTGCTGTGGGCGGCCGGCACTCTTGGCTACGGCTGGGGCGCGGCGACCATGGGCGCGTACGGCACGTCGATAGGCTACGCAGTCTATGTTGTTGCGCTCGTACTCTGGTCCACCGTCACCGGCCTGTTCACAGGCGAATGGCGAGAAGCGGGGCCGCTGACCATGCGGCGCATGAAAGTCGGATTGGCGTTGATTGTAGCGGCCGTGCTGATCGTCAGCGCCAGCGGTCTGGCATGATTTTTCGCCGGGCAGGCTGAAACCGTTGCAGCGAGCAGGTCGGGACCCGGAGGGCAGCGAACGCCGCGGCTAACAAATTGAAGGAACGCCCTTGACGGAGAGGAATGGAATCGTTCGGACGACGTCAACTGAAAACAGACCGCCTGCGCCAATCGCGCGGCCCAAGGCCCGGCGGCTCCCGCGGAATCTCCGCCGCGGACTGCCGGACGGCGATCGGTTGCTACAATTTTCCAACCATGCTCAAGACCCGGCCCGCTTGGCTCAAGCCGCTTTTTCCTTGGCGGCAGCGCTCGGTCGCCGTCAACGGACGCCGCATGGCGTATATCGACGAGGGGCCGCGCGGCGGACGCCCCGTGCTGCTGCTCTCCGGCAATCCGACCTGGGGCTTTCTCTACCGCGACTTCATTGAGCCGCTCACCGCCGCCGGCTACCGCGCCATCGCCCCCGATTGGATCGGCGCCGGCTACTCCGACCACCCGCCCCACGACGCCGCGCTGACCTTCGCCCATCACGTCGCCGATCTCGTCTCGCTGCTCGACCAGCTCGACCTGCGCGGTTTCGTCATCGTCGGCCAGGATTGGGGCGGCCCGCAGGGCATCCTCGCCGCCTTGCAGCGCGTCGAGCGATTCTCCGCCGCCGTGCTGATGAGCACTTGGCTTTTCACCGGCGTGTTGAGCAAGTTCCACCGCTCTCCCAAGCCCTGGACTACCTGGCACGCTCCGCTGATCGGCCCCTACATGATGAAGCGCCACAAGGTGCTTTCGCACCACGGCCCGACCGCGCTCAGCGTGCGCGGCATGACCGGCGACGAAGCGCGCGCCTACCACCACGTCTACGACGAGACCGAGTCCGACGCCGTGGTGCTGACCTGGCCGCGCACCATCCCCGTCCGCGAAGGCGACCGCGGCTGGCAGGACATGAAGGCGCTGGAAGCCCGCCTCGACGAGTTGGCCGATATCCCCGCCGCCCTTTTCTGGGCGCCCGAAGACCCCGTCTTTACGATGGAGACGCTGGAACGCATGAAGCAGGCGCTGCCGCATGCCGAAAAGCCCGTGCTCTTCGATCGCGCCCGGCACTTCATGCAAGACGACCGCGGCCCGGACATCGCCGCTGCAACCGTCGAATTTCTCGACCGGCGACTGGGAGGCGGCCAATGAACTTCATCGAACCCCTCGCCGGCGAGCTCGATTGCCTGCGTCCCGACCCGCTGATCTGCGAAGAAGAGTTGGACTTCCTGCCGCGCGCCGCCGCGGCGTTGGAGCAAGCCGCGGGCGGACGCTCGGGCCGTTTTTACTGGCGCTCGGAGCACGATCATCTCTACTGCCTGGAGTTGGGCGACCTGGGCCGCGGGCGTCCGAGCACGGCGACCGTCTTCGGCCACTGGGACCGCTACGAGCCGCGGCCGCCCGAGCACGAAATCGACCGCGATCTGATGGCCTTCAATCTCTGGTTCGCCGCGCTCGCCGGCCTTGAGCCGGAGGCCGTCGCCAAAGTGGCCGCCCGCGCCGGACTGCCGGCCACATGGCCCGCGGGCTCGGTGCTGCGCACCCCGCAAGAACGCTTCGCCGACCTGCCCGGGTTCGACTACGAGCCGCGATACGCCGTTGTCGAAGACTTGCGCATGGCCTACGTCGAAGCCGGCGCAGGCGACCCGATCCTGATGCTGCACGGCGAGCCGACGTGGGGCTACCTCTATCGCCGCATGATTCCCGCGCTGGCGCAAGTCGGCCGCGTCGTCGTGCCCGACCTGATCGGCTTCGGCCGCTCGGACAAGCCCGCCGCGGCCCACGCTTACAGCTACCGGGCGCACGTGCGCTGGGTGCGCAAGTTCATCGAGCAACTCGATCTCGAACGTATTACACTTGTCTGCCAAGACTGGGGCGGCCTGATCGGATTGCGCGTCCTGGCCGAGAACAGCGGCCGCTTCGCGCGCCTGGCGGCTACGCATACCGGCATCGGCGGCGCGGACAGGAAGCCCAACGAAGCTTTCCGCAAGTGGCGCGCCTTCTCCCAGAGAACACGCTTCATGGACGTGCCGCGGATGATGGCCCGCACTCTGGTCAAGCGGCGGGAGGCGATTACCGAAGCCGAGCTTGCGGCCTACGGCGCGCCTTTCCCGGGACCCGAATATCAGACCGCCGCGCTGCTGTTTCCGCGGCTGGTTCCGATCCGGCCGGATCATCCGGGAGCGTTCCATGCCGCCAGAGCGGTCGAAAGCCTGCGCAAGATCGACATTCCCGTCTTTTTGCCCTGGGGCGACTCCGACCCCATCACGGGCCGCGGGCGCGCGGCGCTGAGAGACATCTTCCCCCATGCCGTCGAGGCCGATTTCCCCGGCGGAGGGCATTTCATCCAGGAAGACTGCGGCCCCGAGCTCGCCGCTGCGATCGGCGCTTGGATGAAAGATTCGCTATGCTGAGTGCGGCATGATGCATCGACTCATTCGGCTCGCGCCGGCGCTGGCATTGGCGTCGGCATTGACGGCGCAGCAAGGCAATACCCAGCGCCCCATACAAGTCCAGCCGGAGGCGCCCGCGGCGGGCGACCCGCTCGGAGCGGCGCTGGGCGAGCGCAGCCCCGATATCAACCGCGACCCGCCGGCGTATATCAGCGGCAAGGTGGTCATGCATGACGGCAGCGCGCCGCCAACCCACACGCAGGTCGAGCTTTTCTGTTACAGCTTCCGGCGCTTCGTCGATACGGTCACGGGAAAAGGAGAGTTCGATCTGGATCTTTCCGGCCGGGCCATGGGGGCGTTCGACGCCGGCCTGCGCTCGCAGAACGCGGGGGGAGTGCCGCAGCGCAGCGCGCTGGGCATCGTCAATCTCAACGGCTGCTACGTGCGCGCCGAGTTGCCTGGATACAACTCCACGCAAATCGAGCTCGGCATGCATTCGATCTTCGACAACCCCGACATCGGCGAGATCCTGCTGACGCCGCTCGAAGGCGTGACGGGCTCCGCGGTCAGCGCCAAATCCCTCAATGCTCCCAAGAAGGCGCAGACCGCGTTTCTCAAGGCCCGCGCCGAAAACTTGAAGCAGAAGCCGAATCTCAAGAAAATGGAGCGCTCGCTGCAGTCGGCGGTCGGCCAGTTCGAGGAGTACGCGGAGGCCTGGGACCTGCTGGGCCGAACGCAACTCGCCCTGGGCAAGCCCGGCGAGGCGCGCGCCTCCTTCGAGCGGTCGATTGCCGCCGACTCGCTTTTCACGCGCCCCTACGCACAGTTGCTGCCCTTGCTGGCGCAGTCGGGCGACTTGGAGCAGACCGTCGCAGTCGGATTGAAGGCCCTGGATCTCAACCCGCACGACAACGACGCGCGGTTTTATGTGACGGTCGCGCAACTCCGCCTGGGCCGCAACGAAGACGCGGTTGCCTCGGCGCGGCAACTGATCGAGCGCGGCGGCGTCGACGCATATCCGCAAGCGTATCAATTGCTCGCCGCCGGCTTGGCGAATTTGGGGCAATACCCGGAAGCGGCGCGCTACTACCAAAGCTTTCTCCGCGCGTCCCCGGATGCGACGGCCGCGGACGACATCCGCAAGCAACTGACCGAGTGGGAGCAACTCGGCATCGTGGCGGCCGGCGAGGATCCGCCGTAAGCCGCCGTCCGATCAATCGACGGGCAGGTCGAGCGCGGGATTCCTGTCGAAGAAATCGAACGGCCGCAACTCGAAGCTGTGCCACAGCACCGGCATGACCGGCCAGTCTTCGGCGCGCACCAGGTGCTGCATGCCGATGGAGTGCCATAGCACCAGATCGGTTTCGTCGATGTTGCGGTCCTGGGCCGTCCATTTCGGCAGGCCTTCGCCCGGCTCGCTCAGCGTGGGGTGCTCGCCGGCGGCCCAGCGCTCGTCCGGGTCGTAGGGAGTGACCCACAGGTGGTAGTCGAGAAAACCGGCTCTCCGCCGCGGGTAGTCGTCCGGGCTGAGCAGGGTCATCGAGTTCTTGCCGGGCATGAGTTGGTAGCTCGCCGGATAGCCGACGTGATTTTTCGTAGTCGCGCTCAGCACGCGCCACAGCGTAGGCTTGCTCAAATCGATGTTCAGCTTGGCTTCGCTTTCCCTGCGCAGCTTCCGCTGCCGTTGAACCCACAGGCTGCGCCGGGGGTGATCGGCCGGCAGTTTCTTCGTGACCAGGCGGTCGGCGACGAAGCTGTTCTTCGCGCCGTCCACGTCGAGATCCAAGCGGAAATTGAAGTAGTGGTCGTGGTTGACGGCGACGACGTGCGCATCGACGAAACGGCCGTAGGCGTCGGCCGCTCCGCCGCCGGACGCATCCGCTTGCGCGACGACCTTCGCCTCCGCTTCTCCGGTTGCCCCGACGCGCACGCGAATCGCGCCGCTCTGCTGAAAAATCCAATCGAAGATGTAGTCGTAATTGCCGACGACGGCGATGGCGCGCACGACGAGGTCGCGCTGCTTGCGGCTCTGCGGTTCGGCGTCCGTATAGTGCCGCCAGATCATGTCGCCCGTCTCGCGTTCGAAAATGCAGGCCACGTTGCGCCGCGTTTGCGGGCGGCCGTTGTCGAGCGCGATCAATCCGTCGATATAAACGGAGTTATCCGGGCAGTCGAGCCCTTTGAGCATGGGCTTGACGATGCCGCCGTGACTGAACTCGCCCATGTCGATGAAGTTGCGCTGATACCAGTTGAACGACGGGTCCATGTAGGGCACGAACATTTCCGAGAGATACCCTTCGTAGAGCACCCGGCGGTCGCGGCCTCCGTCGCGATAGGTCACGGTTGAGACGATCAGACCGACCCGCTGGTCGTGGCGAACGTGAAAGCGCCAGTTCTGCCACTCGACGATGCTGCCGTCAAATGCGAAGCCCGGCCCCAAAGGCTGGTCGATGCGCATCGGACCGGGAATCTCGCGGGTTTTTCCGATCGAGGCGGGGTCGTAGTCGGCGACGGTGTCCGGCAGCGGCACGGGGCCTTCGTCGACGACGCGCAGAACCTTTTCGGCATGCAGATCGACAACCGCGGTCAGACCCTCGATGCCGCGGGTCCACTGATTGCGGACATGCCTCGCGTCGCGGCAGGTGACGTTGCCGACGCGGCGGCCGCGCTGCTCGTCCGTGCCGTAGTAGCCCGGCGGACCGACCCGGCAATCGATGAACGTGAGGTCGTCGATGCCGCGCGCCTTCATCGCGGCCAGGAAATCGGGATGCTCCTTGATCTCCTTCGTCAGCGCGCTGCGTTCTTCGCTGAGCCAATTCGGCTGGATGCCCTGCAACTCTTTCCAGGAAGTCAATTCGCCGCCCCGCAGATCGACGACGGCCTTGAACGTCCGCTCGTCCTGGCGCACCAGGGCGAAGGCCGAGCGGGGGAAGCTTTCGCCTTTCTTCCATTTCCAGACCAGATCCTTGAGCGGCGGAACCATGTTGACCAGGGAGAAGCGCGTTTCGGCATCGACCCGGCCGGCGCGGCGGAGCGTTTCGAGCACCTGCCAGTACTCCTGAAAGTTGAGCGGGTCGAGCGGATGCCGAACCTTCTGGGCGGCCGACGGCAGTGCGGCCAGGCATATTGCGAGCAGCGGCATCAGGCGGCCGAGCGGGCGGGGCGGCAAAGTCTTGTTCATGCGAGGTTCCTTCAAATCCTACCTGAGTATAGGCGCTTCCCTGCCGGCCTCCCGCCGCCGAAGGCGGCGTTTCGCCGCAGTGCGACAATGGAGCGTTATGGAACCCGCCGAGCTGCGCTCGAAACTGGGGGGCGTGATCGCCTTTCCGGTGACCAACTTCAAACCCGACCTCTCGCTCGATATCGAGGGCTTCCGCCGGAACGTGGCCGAAATGGTCAAGTATCCGCTCTGCGCCGTGGTAGCCGCCGGCGGCACGGGCGAGCTTTATTCGTTGACCCCCGACGAGCACCGGCGCCTCGTCGAAGCCGCCGTTGCCGAAGTCGGCGGCAAGAGCGCCGTCATCGCCGGAGTAGGCTTCGGCGGCGGGCTTTCCGTTGCCTTGGCGAAGCAGGCCGTCGCGGCAGGCGCCCAAGGCATCTTGATGTTTCCCCCTTACTACCCGAACGCCGATTTCGAGGGACTGCTGCACTACTACAAGGCGATCGGCGCAGCCGCGGACGTCGGACTGTTCGCGTACAGCCGCGATTGGGTCAATCTGACGGCGGCGCAGGCCGCGCGGCTGTGCGACGAGATCCCGAACCTGATCGCCTTGAAAGAAGGCCAGGGCGATCTGCGCAACTACCAGCGCGTCATGGCCCGCTGCGGCAACCGGCTGCACTGGATCGGCGGAATCGGCGACGACATGGTGCCCGGCTACTACGCAATCGGCATCCGCACCTACACGTCGAGCATCGCCGCGATCGCCCCGCGGTTGTCGCTGCAGTTGCACGAGCGCGCGTCGATGCTCGACAACGCCAGCCTGAGCCGGCTGATGTCCAATTACGTGCTGCCGCTTTACGCCCTGCGCGCGCGGCGCAAGGGGTATGAAGTCAGCGTGATGAAAAAGGCGATGGAGATACTCGGCAAGCCCGCCGGGCCGGTGCGGCCGCCGCTGCCCGAAGTGCGGCCCGAAGAGGTCAAGGAGATCGAGCGCCTGATGGAGCGCTACGAACCCGTCCTGTAGCCGCGCCGCCAAGCGGCGGGCCGCAACAGCCGGAGCAGGTTCCCGCCGAATATGGCCCGCGCTTGGTCTGCGCCGATGCCGAGCGACGCCAGCGCGGCGGCCTGCGCATCGAAAACGGCTCGATTCCAGCCGCGCGGGAAAAACGACGAGTCCGATCCGAAGAGCAGGCGCTCGCAGCCGGCGACTTCCAGCGCCCGCTCGAAAACCTGCGCCAGACTCGGGCGGGGAGTCAGGTACTTGACCCAGCCGTTGCTGCTCGAAGTATCCAGATACACGTTCGGCGCGAGATCGCAGAGCATCAACGCTTCGCGGAAATATCCCGCGCCGAAATGGGGCAGCACGAAATTGACGCGGGGGTGCGCCAAGGCTATGCAGTGCAAATCCAGCGGGTTCGACAGGCTCATGTCGAATCGCGAAGGCAAGCCGAGCTTGTTGCGGACGCCGACTGTCAAAACGCCCGCGTGGACGAAGACGACGCGCCCCGCGCCCGCCGCCGCCAACTCATAGAGGGGCGTCAGGCGCGGGTCTTGCACCGAAAACCGGTGCATCGCCGGGAACAGGCAGAGCCCCTGCAAGCCGAATTCCTCAAAGGCGCGCCGGGCCCGCTCGACGGCGCCGGCGGCCAGCGGGTCGAGCATGAAGTAGCCGTGAATGCGGTCGGGCGCCGCGCGAACGGCGCCGCCTGCGGCAGCCTCGTCTCCGGGCGCGCTCGCCATCAAAACGGAAGAGGCGACGCCGTTGCCGTCGAACTCCGCTACCCAGCGCCGCGCCAACTCGGCGTTGTCTCGGGGCGGGGCCTCCCAACCCAGCGACTCGATCATCCCCGCGATGTCTGCGTTGCCCTTTTGCCGGGCGAGCGCCGCAAAGAACGAATAGGAGAACAGATGCGCGTGCGCGTCGTGAACGGCAATGTCTCCCCAGGATGTTTGCATGGTTATCCCCCGGAGATCGCGGCCAGGAAATGGATTTCGGAATCTTCGTCGACCGGGTCGAGCATGCCCATTGCGGCGATTTCTCCGTCGACCGCGATGGAGAGATTGCCGCGCAGGCGCCCGTTTTCAAGCAGGCGGTCGGCCAGCTGGGGGCAGCGCTCGAGCAGATTGTCGATCGCTTCGCGCACGGTGGCCCCGGCGACCGGGACTTCGCTGCGGCCTCCGGCGAACGGCTGCAGCAACGACGGAATGAAGACGACCGGCATCGGCGTCTTTCATGGTAAACCCAGCGACCGTTCGAAGGCCCACCACAGCCCGACCGCGGCGATCGCCAGCGAGCACGGCGCGACGACCAGCTTGCGGTACGCGGCCAGGGCGCGGAATCTGCCGAGCAGGAGAAACGCCGGCGCGACGACGGAAATCTGACCGAGCTCGACGCCGAGATTGAACGCAATCAAAGCGTTGGCGAAGCGGCCTTCGGGCAAGCCGAGTTCCCGCAGCACGCCGGCGAAGCCGAGCCCGTGCAGCAAACCGAAGGCGAATACCGTCAGCACGCGCCGGGAGCCGACCTCCGCCGCGGCGAGGTTCTCGACGGCTACGTAAACGATCGACGCGGCGATCAGCGGCTCGACGACGGCTGCAGGCAATGAGGCGATTTCAAGCATCGCCAGCGCGAGCGTCATCGAATGCGCCAGAGTGAACGCAGTGATCTGATAGAGCAGCGGCTTGATCCGCGCGCTGAGCAGAACGAGTCCGAGAACGAAGAGAATGTGATCGAGGCCCTTGGGCAAGATGTGCGCGTAGCCGAGGACGAGGTAGCGCCGGAAGGAGCCCTCGGCGAAATCCGCCTGTTCTTCTTCGCCGAGCCGATACGGCGGACTGGTTGCGCCTGCGCGCAACAGGAACCGGCGCGGTCCCGAGGGAGAGTCGTCGAATATCTTCAGATCGACGGTTTTGTAGCGGGCGGCGGCCGTAAAAGTCATTTCGCGGGCGCCCGCGGGCGCTTGGCCGCTCAGCCGCGCGATCGTCCCCAGGACGGCCGGCGGGTCGGCCGCAGGCGTTCCGTAGTGCGGGAACTCCACCTCTAACGCGGCCGGCAAGCCGTCGAAGGCCAAGCGGATGTCGCTGCGAACGATGGGCTTGGCCGCCTGCATGGCGTTTTCGATCTCGCTTGGGGAAAGCTCGGCCATGGCCGCGGCGACGACTTCCGAGTCGGTTTCGAGCGGCAGCCCCAGCGCGAGGGCATCGGCGTCGAGAGCGATGTCCAGGCGAAAGCCGCCGTCCCCGAGGAAGACCAGCGAGGCGGACGTGATCGAGAACTCATGAGCGGCGGCGGTGGAAACCGACAGCGCCGCGGCAAGGCAAAGACGCCGGAGCACGATGTGCGAATTATCTCACTTCGGCGGCGGGCGGATCGGCGACAATCGAAAATGATGCAAACCGTCCGCCTCGCCATGCTCGGCTCCGGGTTCGTCGCCGAGTTCTACATGCAGGGACTGGCCAACGTCAACGGCCGGCAGGTGGTCTTGAACTATTCGCGTTCCCGAGAGCGCGCGGAGAGTTTCGCCGAAAAATGGGGCATCGAAGAGGCGGCGACCGACCTGGAGCGCGCCGTCTCCCGCAACGATATCGACTTGTTCGTCATCGCCCTGCCCAACGAAGAGCATGAATCGACGGCAATTGCGTTGGCGCAGGCCGGGCGCAATCAGGTCTGCACGAAGCCCCTGGGACGCAACCGGCGGGAAGCCGAGGCGATGTGGCGGGCGGCCGAGGCAAGCGGCGCCATGCACGGTTACGCCGAAACGGAAGTGTTCGCTCCGGCGGTGACGAAGGCCCGCGAGACAATTGAGAACGGCGGGATCGGCCGCGTGCTGTGGGTGCGTTCGCGGGAATCGCATTCGGGGCCTCATGCGCCTCATTTCTGGGATATCGCCAAAACCGGAGGCGGCGCCTTGAACGATCTCGGCTGCCACTGCATCGAAGCCGCGCGCTATTTCTACGGCAAGGACGACGCGGTAGTCGAGGTAATGGCCTGGGGCGGCCGCCTCGTCCATCACGGCAAGACCGAGGGAGAAGACAACGCGCTGCTGGTGTTGAAGTTTTCCGGGGGCGGCATCGCCCACTGCGAGCTGTCGTGGACGACGCGCGGCGGTCTGGATTTGCGCAACGAAATCCACGGCTCGGAGGGCTCGATATTCACTGACGTGACGCGCGGCACGCCGGTCCGCGCGTTTCTCTCGCAGCCGGCCGGCTATGTCGTCGAGAAAGCCGACATCGACTTCGGCTGGACGCAGCCGCTTCCCGAAGAGGCGTTCGCCTACGGCTACCAAGCCGAGATGCGGCACTTCGTCGAATGTGTGCGGAACGGCGAAACGCCGCGCGAGACGTACCGTGACGGCTACATCGTGAACTGCATCCTCGACGCCGGGTACGAGTCGATGCGCAAAGGCAGGTGGGTGCGGGTCGCAAGCTGAGCGGTTGACCGTGGAAATTCATCCCTTGCGCGACGAAGATTGTCCGCCGCAAATTTCTTGGTTTCGCTTCAGTTATTCGAGCAGGGCTTCGGCGGCCCAGCGGTGGGCGGCGGCGTTCCAATGGGCATCATGAGTCCACTGCGCGTTTTTAGGTTTGGCGCCCTGCGAATGTATGTAGTCCAGCAGGTCACCAACGGAAATACTCCGCGCCTCGGCCATGGCGGCAAGACAGAAGGGGGCGACGGCCTCGCCTGCCAGACACCGACCCTCGGAGGGTACGAGAAACAACCCACTGTCACCGGCGCGAGGCCTGCCGGAGTCTTGCAAAAATTGAGCGGAGCCTCAACGGTTCTTGCGTTCAAAGAAAAACCAATTGCCGACCCGATCTGAAATCCTGTAAAATTGCGGAGCAAAAAAGTTCGATACTTGTTTGTTTTGCCCCTCGCGATAAACTACAAGGCAATCATAATGCAAGTATTCCCCAAATATTTTTTGGTGATCTTCAGAAATATTGAACGGACCTTTGATATTTTCAAAAGAAAATACGTCTACATTTTCCTTTTTATTCAAATTCAAATTCAAAAGATCATTTTTTGATAACCCTATAGTTCCGATATTACTGCATTCTTTAGTTTTTTCAGAGGTTCTTTCAAAAAAAACTCTACTCAGGGAGGGCATCTCACGGACAAGGGTTCCGGCCATCCATATAAATATAGCCAAAAAAAACAGTGAGCATATCCTGAAAAATTCTTTATTTCTAAGCTTATTGAGAAAAATTCCAGATCCAAAAGCAACGATCAAACTCATAGAAACATAAATAAAAGCTGCATTTCGAATCATATATACCGCCGAATCTACAAAGGAAAAGATCGCAAAAATAACCATTATCCCTAAAACATAGACAGGAACAAGATGCCATTTAGGAGACTTCACAAGATATATTAAGCTCGCAATAAACAATAGAACAGATACATATCCTAAATCTACCAGAATCCTCGATAAAAACTCCATGCCGCCATTCTCTGTGGTAAAATGACCAGTTTTATAATGATAAACATTGGCCAAAGTTTCGTTGATAAAAGAAAAAATAGACTCGGATTTTAGATTGATCAGGATCAAAAATGCAAAAGTAAATAAAAGATAGATTTCGATACGAAAGTCGGGTTTCCAACTTCGATTCCAAACATAGATAGCTATATAGGCAAACACTGGGGCAACAATCAGAACACCCGTCAATTTTGTAGATAATGCAGCAGCAGACAAAATTCCCAACAAAGCGGTAGTACGATATGTTGGATTTTCAGCAGTAAGGCAAAGAAATGTTACGGTATTAAAAATCAAAAATAACGTTGTCTCAGAGTAAAATATTCTGAATTGCTCAAAAACAAGCGAACTCGATAATATCAAGGTGCCGTATATAACTGCAGCAGGAAAACCAACCCGATTGAATAAAGCCCATATCACCATACAAAAAGAACAGATAGCCATAACTCCGAAACCCAATCTCATGGAAAAAACATAATCCTGGATATTGGGATCATATTGAATGCGAGATACATTTTTAAACTCTTTCTTGAGATAATACCCGCCTGGATATTCCCAGCCAGTAAGGCTGAGTTCTCCTCCCATGTGGCTGTTCATGTAATAAACTCCCACGGGGTAAAGAAGCCGCACGAACCACCTGTTCATTTCTCCAACACGTACGGTAAATGCAGACTCTTCAAAAGGACTTAACAAACGTGTTCCGTGAACCAATGTATGGTACTCGTCATCAACTCCATGAGTTATATCGCGACTGTTTGTGTTGAAAATCCATATAGAAGACGCTAGAAAAAATACAAGTAGCAAAAACACAGTCACATAATGTGAGTAAATAAAGATGTTTCCCATGCTTTTCAATATTTTCAATAAAGATTTGCTCTTCATTGCGAATGCATTTTTCGAATCTTCGGTTCTTTTTCCAAGACGTTTTTTATGCGATATTTTTCGGCTTCCCATGTGAGTATATCCTTTCGTTCCTTTTCACTCAACTTAACTGCCTGTGTTCTGCGCGCCCGAACCCCTGCTTGGCAAAAACGCCGTCGGAGCGAACGAGGATCCAGAACGGTTGATGCTTCCTGCAAAATTTTGCAGCGTGATCTCGATCATCGAATGCATGAGCTTTGTCACCTAATGTTCGCCGAAAAGATCTGTGAGAGCGTTGGCAAAGTGATTTTTGCCCGCTCCTGAATCTCCCGCAATTGCAATCGCGAATGGCTTGCGGCTGAGCCGGAAAAAATCGTTGCGGCTGACGGCTTCCCTCTGGATGCGAATGGCCAGGATCGCACCGGACGCAACCATGCCGGTATGAAAAAAAGAGACAGCGCGACTGCCGGCAGGCCCGAGCTCATGCATGACGCCACCGAGATCGAGCAAGTATCCATCGGTCAAAGGAAGAGGCGTAACCAGTAATGTGCTCAGCACATACGCCCCTGAAAACGCAACGACCAGCGCGGAGGCAACGGCCAGTCCGAGGAAGAGCATCGGATGTAGGCAAAGCGTTTTCATTCGTCGTAACCGGACCGCTTCCAGAGATCGGGACGCTTCGTACAAACGGCATCGGGCCGAATGCGGCGTTCGGCGAGCAGTCCCGCCAGAGAGGGAATTGCGGTCGTCGCGTCGTGTCTCTGTAATTCCGGCGAGACAAGGCAAAGCCTGAAACCGGCCCGCCCGAGCCGGTAAGCGTCGTGACGCGTCAGGGGAAAACGGGTGAAGCAGTCCACCCAGACCCAATCGATCCGCTTGGCCAGAGTCAGTGCCGTTTCAATGGATTCGAATTCGGAAACGCGAACAGCACAGCGGCGCTCGCCCGCCCGGGCGCATTGCACAAGAGAGGGGAAGGACTGATCCAAAAAAAAGTAATCCTCGATACCCTTTGCCCGCAGCAAAGTGGTCACGCGCTTTTCCAGCCCTTCTTCCTTGACGTTGAGGATCAGCGTTCCGTGCCGATAGGCGTCGAGCCAGTCCCTGAAATCTTCGCCGACGGCGAAGGGGTCGTGATGGAGCGCTAGCTTGCCCCCGGTGCTGCGTATATCGATCTCGACGCCGTATTCCTTCGGAGTTGCCTCGAGCTCCGACAGCTTGTTGCGACGGTGAGCAATGAGCTTCACGGAGATTTTAGGGTCCTTTTCAACCGAAAGCTGTAAGCCACGGTTCTGCGTATGAATTTCCACTTGGACGGCCAATCGACGTTCCAGTGCGAGACGCCGTGGGCGCGCCGACCGAACCTGGTCGGGAAGCGGTGGACGCGAAGTCCGGCTACATGGGCTTGATAATAAGCGTACAGATCGAGCGAAAAGTCGCCGGGAGGCATCTTCCATGTCTCGAAGAAGCCGCGGGAGAACATCGTCGGCTGGGCATTGATGTCAAACATCGGTCGGGTCAGCAGAAGCGTTTCGAATATGCTCATGCTTGCCGTGAAGACGACATCCGTCAGGGGGCGGCCATGACGACGACCTTTGACGAAGATGCCGTGGCCATGATTGCGAAACAGTTCGAGTCCGCGCAGGGCATCCTGGGGATCCGTCTGCATGTCGGCGTGTGTCCAGCCCAGAATGCCGCCGCCGGCTGTTGCCAAGCCGGCCAGAATGCCGCAGCCGTAGCCCCGATTCCTTTCGACGCGCACGCTGCGGCAACCGGGATACTGCGGCAGCAACGCCCGGAAAACCGCCGGGGTGTCGTCCGTCGAACCATTGTCGACGAGAACGATCTCCGTGCCGTGCCTAACGGCTAGATCGCCGCACCTTTCGAGCAGCAGGGGAAGATTGGCGGCCTCGTTGTAGCAGGGGATCACGAGTGACAATTCATGCGGCTCCATGCGGCACCTTTGACACAACGAAAACAACGCCGCCCATGCCGTACGCGAAGACATGCCTTGTCTCGATCCGGCTTTCGGTAGCAAATTCGAGAAAAGCGCGCCGGACGCCTCTATCGTTGCGGCCCCGATAAGAGAAGTAGTCGTCCAGCACGATGAACGTGCCCTGCTGGATCGCTGGCCGGGAAAAGGTCAGTGCCTGACTCGCGCTGCCGAACGTATCGCTGTCGATAAAAACAATGCGTGCTTTTTCGATTCCGTATTTTTGCGCTCCATGTCTCAGCGACTCACTGAAAAAACCGGGGATCAACTGAAACACGACGCCCTTCCCCGTCTTGCGAACCCGTCGATCGACCTTCGGCAGGCTAGTCGCGAAATTTTCTCCGACATAGAAAGGATGCCGGTCTTCTTCTTTCAGGGGGCCGAATCCAGCGAACGCATCGAAACCGTAGAACTTCGTACCCGAAAGATTCGGGTTGATTTTGGCGAGTTTCCTGCAGCAGCGGATCGCATGGCAAAATGAGCTGCCCTGGAAGACGCCGAACTCAAGATAGTCTCCCTCGATATCCTCTATCCCGGAAAGGTAGAACACTTTTAAAAGAGCAAGATATTTACCCAGGTTATGTACGATGGCCGGATTCAAAGCTGTGATAAAAGCCGAGGCCAAATTCTGTAAAAACTCCAATCGGAGACAAAAACTGAACTTGCTCGCCATCACTCCATGCTCTATTTTTCCGTTTGAAGACAGAGTGGGCGTGGCGGCTCAGGCGTGACGGCGCGGTACGTTTCGCCAAGATTCCCTAGAGCCTCCACGGGGATTCTGCGGTCATTCTCAAGCCGATAGGGATGACCGGGCCATTTATGGAAACAGGACTGCCAGTATTCGAAAACGCGAAGATCGTTCGGCGTTCCCCAGCACAAGTGGCTGTCGATCTCGAACAGACGGCAATTCAAGCCGAGTTCCACGGCATCGTTGATGCATGAATCGATATAGAATTCGCCGTTGACCCGGCCGTTGCGCTCGATCATCCGCTTGACGCTGTGCCGGAAATCGTCCGCGCGGCGGAATGTAAAGGTACCGGACACGACGGGGTCACAAGCCGGCGACTCAAGCGGCGTTTTGACCGAGACTGCGTCGATCCGTCCGTTGTCGGCTTGGATCCAGGAGAACATGTGTGGCCGGCGGACCGCTTCGGCTTGGCCGCGCATACCCCAGACAATCACGTCCACATCCGGGTCATCGACCAACCGCTGAAACGCTGCCATGTCGTACAGGGCGCCGTGATCGCAGGCGCCGAAGGTTACAGGCCCCGGAGATTCACCCAAGGCATACTCGAGCGCGCCAAGGCCGATTAGCGCCGTGCATGCCTGCCCCTCGGTGACGCCGGGAACCGTTTTGACGATCGCCCGCGGCCAAAGGAATTCGAGCTCATCGGAGATCGCCCGCGCCCCGGACATGTCCGCCCTCAGAACGAAAACGTAATGCGCGGCGAGCGGGAGCGCCTGCGCGGCCTGAACCGCCATGGGTTTCCCCGAAACGGGGATCAGCGGCTTGGCCGCGCGGTAGCCTTCATCGACAAACCGCCGGCCAAGCCCTGCCATGGAAAGGATCAGGGAACCTTGGGGGGGGGGGGGGGGGGAGTTGCGCGCGGTTTTGCCGCGAGTCTCCGGAATGCCCTGGACCAACCTCGGTACTCCGCAACGTCCTCGGGCGTTCCCCACTGCATGAAATGCTGCAGCGGATAAACGGCCACCGGCTTCTTGTCGGCGAGCAGGGGCTTGTAAGCCAAGCTGACGTAGTGTTCGCCGCCCACATTCAGATTCTGCTCCACCGCAGCTCGGAAGGCTTCGCTCATGATCCGCCCCGAGGCAAAATAGTAGGTGCCGCTGGAAGCGAATTCTTCCATCCGATTGCGGGTGTAGGGCTTCTTTTCCTGAATGTCCCGAACCCAGCCGTCGGTTTCACGCAGATAAGCATAGTTGGTGCTCCCCAGTGAATGCGGATGAAAGCCTTTATACGCCGGAATCGCCCCGGCGCAGGCCGTTTCTCTGACAAATCGCTTGAAGTGAAGCCAATCCCAATAGCAGGTGAAGTCGCAGTAGTTGACTACGACCGGCTGGGTAGGGTCGAGCGCATGCTCGACTTGGCGTACGCTATGCACCGGACCGAATGCATGAGGGGATATGCCGACGATTCGCCCCGCGGGGCAGAGTTGCCGCAGGATCGCCTCCATGCAGTATTCGGGTTCATTGAGGTCATTCCGGCTACAGATGAAGACACAGTCGCTTTCGCCGGGAAACATGTCGAGAACATGCGCGATGACAGGCTTGCCGTCGATTTCGATCAGCGGCTTGGGAAGGGCATATCCCGCTTTGCGGAAGCGCTCTCCGCTACCGGCCATGGGAATGACGATCTGCATTCGTGTTTCGTGTCGCACCGCTTGTTCTTTCAGCGAGCTTCGCAACGGATGTACCTAGATGTTCCCGTTTTGCCGCATCGTTTTAGCCTCGGGGCCAAGGCGTATTTCGATTGCCTATTATACCGCCGAAATTCCTTCCCGGAATCTCGAGCGCTCGCCGGTGGCGGGATGACCGGCATTGACCACCGGAATCTTGGTTTGCGGCATCGCTTGTCTTTCCAATTCTTTTCGAGAAATCCATGCTGTGTCCATTCCCGCTTGAGCAATCCGCGCTCAGGCGTCTGACCCCTCAGTCCGGCTCGACCGTATCCTTATACCCGCGCCGGAGCGCGGGGTCCTGCTCTTCCTTGCGCAGAAAGCAGTTGCCGATGGCGAGGCATTCGATGTCCGTGCCCATGAAGCAGCGGAAGGCGTCAGCGGGCGTGCAGACGATGGGCTCGCCGCGGATGTTGAAGCTGGTGTTGACGATGACCGGGCAGCCCGTCTTGGCCTTGAAGGCTTCCAGCAGCGCATGGTAGCGCGGGTTGGTCTCGCGGTGGACGGTCTGCACGCGGGCGGAATAGTCCACATGGGTGACCGCCGGGATTTCCGAGCGCGCAGCGTTCAGCTTATCGAGGCCGCGAAGCGCTTGTTGGGCCTCGTCCGGCCGCTTGCGCCGCTGCTGTTTCACGGCGGCCGTCAGCAGCATGTACGGGCTGGAGCGGTCGAAGTCGAACCAGTCCGCGGCGTCCGCGCGGAGCACGCTCGGCGCAAAGGGGCGGAAGGACTCGCGGTATTTGACCTTGAGATTGAGCGTTTTCTGCATGGTTGGCGAGCGCGCGTCCGCCAGGATCGAGCGGTTGCCCAGCGCGCGCGGCCCGAACTCCATGCGGCCCTGAAACCAGCCTGCCGCCTTGCCTGCGGCCAGCGCCGAAGCCGTCGCGGCGATCAACTCGGCGTCCGCAAGAACCGTGTAGCGCGCCCCGGCCGCATCGAGCGCGCGGCGGATTTCGCGCGGGCCGAATTCGGGGCCGAGCAAGGCCCCGCGCATGGCGTCGCCGCCCGTGCCGTCTTCCGCGCGCCCGCAAGAGCGCGGCTCGCCGAGCAGGCGGCAACTCGCCGCCAGCGCGGCGCCCAAGGCGCCCCCGGCGTCGCCCGCCGCCGGTTGGATCCAGATGTCGTCGAAACAGCCGTCCCGCAGCGTCTTGCCGTTGGCCACGCAGTTGAGCGCGACGCCTCCCGCCAGACACAGGTAAGGGATGCCGGTCTCCGCGCGCAGCGAGCGGGTCAGCCGCAGCACCGTTTCCTCGACTACGGCCTGCACCGAGGCGGCCATGTCCATGTGCCGCTGGGCGAGCGGCTCCCCCGGTGTACGCGGCGGGCCGCCGAACAGCGCGTCGAACTTGCCGTTGGTCATCTTCAGTCCGGCGCAGAAGTCGAAGTAGTCGAGATCGAGCCGGAACGTGCCGTCGGGCTTCAGGTCGATCAGGCGGTCGAGGATGGCCTGCGCGTACTTCGGCTCGCCGTAGGGCGCGAGGCCCATCACCTTGTACTCGCCGGAATTGACCTTGAAACCGGTATGAAAGGTGAACGCCGAATAGAGCAGCCCCAAGGAATGCGGGAAGTGTATCTCTTGCGTAATCTCCAGGTCGTTGCCGCGGCCGACGGCGGCGGACGTAGTGGCCCACTCGCCCACGCCGTCCATGGTGAGCACCGCCGCCTCGCGAAAGGGGGACGGGTAGAAGGCGCTTGCCGCGTGCGCCTGGTGGTGCTCGGCGAACAACAGCTTGGCGTTCCAATCCACGTCCGGGGCGAGCGCGCGCAGCTTGCGGCATAGCAGGTCTTTCTGCAGCAGCTTCTCCCGCATCCAGAGCGGAACCGCCTTGGAGAAGGAACGCAAGCCGCGCGGCGCAAAGGCGACATAGGTCTCGAGCAGCCGCTCGAACTTGAGGAACGGTTTGTCGTAGAAGGCGACCCGGTCGACCTCGCCGAGCGCGATGCCGGCCGCCTCCAGGCACCAGGCGACGGCGTTGGCGGGGTAGCTCGGGTCGTGTTTCTTGCGCGTAAAGCGCTCCTCCTGGGCGGCGGCGAGAATCCGCCCGTCTTCGACCAGGGCGGCGGCGCTGTCGTGATAGAACGCCGAGATGCCGAGGACGCGCACGGCTCAGAAAATCGTGTAGATGAACGGCGCGACGGCGCTGGTCTGGCCCAGCACGAGCAGGCCGCCCAGAGCGAGCAGCGTGACGACCGCAGGCAGCAGCCAGTACTTCTTGCGCACCCGCATGAAAATCCAGAACTCGCGCAGGAAAGCCATCTCAGGAGATTGTAACTCAGAACTGGTTCTTCATCGACTCGGGATCGGGACCGGCGGGCTTGCGGGGGATCCAGTAGCTCTCGGCATTCGGGTCGAACCGCAGACGCAGCGGATCTTTTCCCAGCGCGCGCAGGATCAGGCCCGTCGGCGTCACCACGCCGTAAAACAGCAGGGCCATAATGACCGGGCTGACGATGCGCTGCAGCAGCAGACCGAAGCGGAACCAGACCTTGTTGAACGGCGCCAGCAATTCCGCCTTGACCAAGGCCGCCGCCAGAACCGCCCCGGCAACGGCAAGCGCCCAAGGGCGCGGCGCCCGGCCGTCGAGCAGCGGAAACAGGCCGACAACCGTGAACGCGCCGGCCATGACGAAGCCGAAGCCGCGGTCGGAGCCGCCCGCAACCGATTCGTCAGAGGTCAGCCTTTCGTGGGTCTCCATGCCGTCGATCCTCTTATTCTTCTATCATCAATGAACAGCGTCATGCGTGTCTTCGTTGTGGTCTTTCTGTTTCTGGTTTCTGCCGCTTCCGCGGACGCGCAGCAGCGCTTCCGCATTCTCTTCGGGGGCGCGGACCCGCAAGTTCTCGACTGGAGCGGGTCGGTTTCGGCCGAAAACGGCAGCGTCGCGATCGTTGCGCCGTTCCATTTCGGAGCCGGCGAGTCTTACGACGCTTCCGGCTGGCAGGCCAAAAACCACTGGGAAGGCAACTTCAACCTCACGCCGCAAGACGAGGCGTCGTGGCCGGATACGCGGTGGAAAGGCGTCGTCGTCGATTTCTCGGGCGCCAAAACGGGGCGGGTCGCGGTCGAGACGGCGCAGGGCAAAGGCGTTTTTCGCCCGGCTTCCGTCCGCTTCGGCGAGCCGGCGGCGCTGCTTGACGGGCGCATCCGCGTCGAGCGCGTTCCGTATTCGCGGCGCATGAGCGACGGTTCGAGCGAAGACGACTATCCCGCGATGACGGTGGCGCCGGACGGCCGCATCTGGATCGCTTGGGTTGCTTATGAAGACGAAAAGGACGTCATCCAGGTCCGTTCGAGCGCCGACGGCAAAAGCTGGAGCCCGACCGAGACCGTTTCCGATGCGCCGGGCGACTACTACCAGGTCGCGCTGGCCTCGACCGGCAACGGCAAAGTCACTACGGTCTGGTCGGCGATCGTGAACGGAGTTGTCGACCTTTATGCGCGCGACTACGCGAACGGCCGTTGGGGCGCCGTGTCCAAATTGACTGGCGGCCCCGGCCCGAATACGTTTCCCCGGCTTGCCGCCGCGGCGGACGGAAAGCTGTTTCTCGCTTGGCAGTCGGGGGCGGCGGGCCATACCGACATTGCGATGATGGTGCGCGAGGAGGGCCGCTGGGGGGAACCGCTGAAGGTCACCGCGCACCCGGCGAGCGACTGGGAGCCGAGCTTGGCCGTCAATTCCCGAGGCGAAGCCGCGGTCGCCTGGGACAGCTACCGCCACGGCAACTACGACATCTTTTACCGCTCGTATGCCAACGGCAAGCTGGGCCCCCTGATGCGCGTGACGCAGAGCCCCGATTTCGAGGCGCACGTCTCGCTCGCGTTCGATCTCCGCGACCGGCTCTGGTTCGCCTGGGACAACGGCGGCCCGAACTGGGGCAAGGACTTCTACGGCATCAACGGGATTCACCGCGGCGAGAGCGGCTTGTATTTTCAAAGACGCGCCCAGGTGCGCGTGCTCGAACGCGGGCGTCTGCTGCGGCCGGTCGAGCCGCTGGAGGCGAAAATGCCGTCCGGCTCGATGAAGCCGGGCCGCATGGGGCTGGGAGTCGTCCTGGCCAACGAGGTTTTCACCGAGTACCCGCTGCTGCAGGTTGACGGCGAGGGCCGCGTATGGGCGATCGTCCGCACGCGAACCATCGGGCGCGCCAACCCGCCGAGCCTGGCGTCGCGGTCGATCATTCCCTACTGGGTGTTTCATGCCGTGATGTTCGACGGCCACGGCTGGACCGAGCCGGTGCGCATTCCCTTCTCGGAGGGCCGCAACGAGCAGCGCGCGGCGGTCGCCGTGGACAAGGACGGCTCTCTGTGGATCGCTTCGCAAGCCGATAACGGCGGCCGCTTGACCGGACACGAGCGCTATCGGCGCTACGACCTGTGGGCGGGGAAAATCGACAACGCACACGTGCCGGGCGGGCCGGTCGAGCGGGAGTTTCTCGTAGCGGCCGACGACCTGCGCGCGCCGTTGGAAGTCCGCGACAGGAGCCCCTCCCCGAAGCGGCCGCTGTGGAAAACCTACCGCATGGAGGCCGGCGGCAAGCAGTACTCCCTCGCCTGGGGAGACCTGCACCGCCATACCGATCTCTCCTTCGACGGCCACGGCGACGGCAGCATGTACGACGTGTACCGCTACGCGCTCGACGCGGCCGGGCTGGATTTTCTAGGGCTCTCCGAGCATTTGCTGGCGACGAACTATACGACGGATTACACCTGGCGGATGGTCGACAAGGCGGTGGACATCTACAAAATTCCCGGCGTTTTCTATCCGCTGCTGAACTACGAGCGCACGGTGCAATACCCGGACGGCCACCGCAACATCGTGGCGATAGGGCGCGGCTACCAAAAAATCCGCATCAAGACGGGCGACCGTCCCAACGGCGCGGCCGAAGACGACACGCCGACGTTGTGGGAGAAGCTGCTCGACGGGAACGAGAAGCCGACGGCGATTTCGATCCCGCACACGAGCGCGACGCAAATGGGCACGGACTGGCGTTACAACGACGAGCGCGTCGAGCGCCTGGTCGAGATGTTTCAAGGCAACCGCGATTCCTACGAATACTATGGCGCGCCCCGCGCGGCGGTAGCGGAAAGCCTGCTGGTCGGCGGTTACGTCACGTCGGGCGAGATCCGCCGCAAAGGCTACATCTGGAACGCCTTGGCCAAGGGCTACAAGATGGGCTTCATCGCCAGCTCCGACCACCGCTCGACGCATATGTCGTATGCCGCGGTGTACACGCCGGCGCGCAGCTACGCCGACATCTGGAATTCGCTCTATGCCCGCCGCACCTACGCGGCCACGGACAACATCGTCGTCGATTTCCAATGCGAGGGCCGCGCGATGGGCGAGGCGTTCGCATCGAGCGCGGTTCCGAGACTCGAAATCGGCGTGATCGGGACCGGTACGATCACGCAACTCGACATCATCAAAGACAACAAGATCGTTTACACGGCGCATCCCGGCGTCGAGGAGCTTTCGATGACGTACACCGACCGCGACGTCGAAGCGGGCGAGCACTACTACTACGTGCGGGTGATCCAGGAGGACAACAACATGGCCTGGGCCAGTCCGATCTGGATCGACTACGCCCAAGAGTAAGTAATTTGCAGCAGGACATAAGGACAGGCGCCGGCGGTTCCCAATGAAGCCGCGGGAAAGGCCGCCGCGCGGCGCGAAGGCGGGCGGTTAGCGTAGCAACTCTTCCAATTCCACCCGGACGTCGGTTTTTTCGTCGCGGTATTTCACGATCACCGGGGCGTAGAGCGACAAGCCCCAGTCCTTGCCCCGGCCGGAACCGATCGGACGGGAACCCGGCACGACCACCGCCCCTTGGGGAATTACCAGCGGTCCGCCGTCCCGGGCCTTGTGCGCCACGCCGTTGGCGATGTCGTACACGGGCGTCGAGCGGGTGAGCACGACGCCCGCGCCGAGCACCGCCGACTTCTTCACGATCGTGCCTTCGTAAACGCCGCAGTTGCCGCCGACCAGAACGTTGTCCTCGACGATCACGGGCAGCGCGCCGACGGGCTCCAATACGCCTCCGATCTGCGCCGCCGCGCTCAGGTGGCAGTTCTTGCCGATCTGCGCGCAGCTTCCGACCAGGGCATGGGAATCGACCATCGAGCCGTCGTCGACGTAGCCCCCGACGTTGATATACATGGGCGGCATGCAGGTGACGCTCTTGCCCACGTAGCAGCCGTCACGCAGACTCGACCCGCCGGGCACGACGCGGACGCCGTCTTCGATCGTCAATTTCCGCGGCGGATACGTAGCCTTGTCCCAAAACGTAAGCCGGCTGCCGGCATCCGTCATATCGACGGTTCGGCCCATGCGAAACCCGACCAGGATGCCCCGCTTGACCCAGGCGTTGACGCGCCAGCCGTGCGGCGCCGCGGCATCGGGTTCGGCCGCCCGCGCGGCGCCGGCGTTCAGGGCCTGCTTGAACTCCTCGAAAGTCTCCATATCCTGGTGCGTGAAGTCTTCCGGGCTCTTCTCGAACAGGGCATCGATGCGCGTTTCCAGCATGAACATTCAATCCTATCAGCGGGCGCGGAGCGGTGCTAAAGTGGATGGTCCCGGGTTCCTTGCGTGAGCAGATTCGCTCCAAACCGCTACCGCGGCAAGCTGATCATCGTCGAGGGCATCGACGGATCGGGCAAGTCGACGCAACTCTCGCTGCTGAGCCAGTGGCTGCGCTCGCAGCGGCTGGCGGTCTCCTTCAGCGAATGGAACTCGTCGGACATGGTGAAGGGCACGACGCGGCGGGGCAAGAAGAAGCAGATGTTCACGCCGACTACGTTCAGCCTGATTCACGCCACCGATTTCGCCGACCGCCACGAACGCTACATCCTGCCCATGCTCAAAGCCGGAGCGGTCGTTTGCGCCGACCGCTACGCCTACACCGCGTTTGCCCGCGACGCGGCGCGCGGCGTCAGCCGAGAGTGGGTGCGCAACCTCTACAGCATCGCGGTCAAGCCGAACCTGGCGTTCTATTTCCGCGTGCCGCTCGACGTCGCGCTCGACCGCATCCTGGGCGGGCGCGCCGCGTTGAAATACTACGAGGCGGGGATGGATCTCGACCTCAGCCTGAATATCGTCGAAAGCTTCCGCATCTTCCAGGGGCGGATTCTCGAAGAATACGAGGCCATGGCCGGCGAAATGGGCTTCCACGTAATCGACGCCACGCAATCCATCGAAGCGCAGCAACAGCAAATGCGGCAAATCGTCACCGCTCAAATCGGAACGGCGCTCGAAAACGATATTCTCCGCTCGCCGTTGGAGATGGGCCGTGTCGGTTAAGCGCCAACCCCTCGAGTTCTACGGCCGGCCTCTGCCGGGCGTCGATACGTCCGAGCTGCAAGGAAAGCTCATCGTGATCGAAGGTCCGGACTCGGTAGGGCGGTCGACCCAAATCCAGCAGTTGCGCTTCTGGCTGGAGCACAGCGGCTACGCCGTCGTCGATACCGGCATGGCCCGCTCGGCGCTGACGATGAAGGGCATCCAGGACGCCAAGAACGGTCACACTCTGGGGCCGCTGACGATGGGGCTGTTCTACATGACGGATTTCGCAGACCGGTTGGAAAATATCGTGATTCCGGCTCTTCGCGCGGGCTTTGTCGTGCTCACCGACCGCTACATCTTTTCGCTGATCGCGCGGGCCGTGGCCCGCGGGCAGAACGGCCGCTGGCTCGAGGAGGTCGCCGGAATCGCGCTCGTCCCCCACGCCACGTTCTACCTGCGCGCCGACGTCGAAGACCTCGTTGCCCGCGTCGTCTGCGGGCCGGGGCAGTTCGACTACTGGGAAAGCGGCATGGACGTTCCCTACGGGAAGAACCGCTGCGACAGCTTCGTCAAGTATCAAACGAATCTCATCAAGATTTTCGACGAAATGGCCAAGCAGTACAATTTCAAGATCGTCAACGCCGGCAAAAAGCCGGTGTTGATCTTCCGCCAGCTCCAGCGTCAAATCACGCGCATCTTGCAGGACGTAGAGAAGTAAGCGGGCGGTCCTCGGTTGCGTACGAATTTCGAATTGCTCGTTTTCGACCTCGACGGCACGCTGATCGACTCGGCGCTCGATTTGGCGCTCGCCGTCAACGCCGCCCGCGGCCATGCCGGCCTGGGGCCGCTGGAGCACGATCTGATCTACTCTTACGTCGGCAACGGCGCGCCGACGCTGATCAGGCGCGCTCTCGGGCCGGACGCCTCGGGCGCGCTCGCCGCCGAGTGCCTTCAGTTTTTTTTCGAGTACTACCGAGAGCATATGCTCGACAACACCGATCTCTACCCGGGCGTGCGCGAGGCGGTCGACGCCTGGTGCGCGCAGGGCAAGAGCATGGCCGTGCTGACCAACAAGCCGGTCCATTTCAGCCGGGGAATCGTTGACGGCCTCGGGCTGGGCGGCCACTTCCAGCGGGTGTACGGCGGCAACAGCTTCGATACCAAAAAGCCCGACCCTTTCGGGCTCAAGCGGATCATGGAAGAGCTCGGGTTCGCGCCCGAGCAAACGCTGATGATCGGAGACAGCTCGGTCGATGTGCTGACGGCCCGCAACGCGGGGACGACTTGCGCCGGCGTCACCTTCGGTCTCCGCCCGCAAGACTTCAAGACTCATCCGCCGGACATTCTGGTCGATGACATGCGCGATATCGTCGTCGATTGAGGCCGCCGGCGTCGATACGGTACTTTCAACTGCATGCGCCAGCCCTTGACGGCGCCTTGCGCGGCTCTCGCCGGCGGCATGGCCGTCGCGCGATGCGCCGCGTTCGGCTTTATCGAAACGCTGTTTGCGGCTCTGGCCCTCGCCGCCCTGGCGTTGACCGCGCTGCGCTTCCGCGAGCGCCGCGCCGGCCGGGCCGCCTGCCTGTTGGCGTTCGCCCTCGCCGGGGCGCAGAGGGCTCCGCAGCCGCCGTCTGACGCCGCTCCTGAACAACGCGTCGACCGGGTTCTGCTACGCTCGAGCGCGCCGCTCGATGCGCCGGTTCGTTTGCGCGGCTGGGTTCGCGAGCCGCCCGAGCGGTTCGACGACGCCGACCGCATCGTCGTGGAAGCGGAATCGCTCTATCAAGGCTCGCCCGCTTGGGGAGGCGTACGGCTGACGGTCAACCGTTATCCCGAAGACCCGCCGCTGGAGATCGCCTACGGCGAGCGGATCGAGGCGCTCGTTCGATTTCGGGAACTGCGCAACTTCGACAACCCGGGGGCGTTCGACCGCGTCGGCTATCTCAACCGGCAGCGTATCTACAGCAACGCGACGGCGCGTCCGCGGACGCCCATCCACCGGCTCGGAAACCCGCGCGCCGGATCGCTTTGGGCCTACCTCCGGCGCACGCGCGGAGCGTTGCGCGAGCGCTTCGACGCTCTGTGGGGAGGAAGCCGCTCCGAGCCGATTCTGCGAGCCCTGCTGCTGGGCGACAGTTCCCTGCTGGAACGCGAAACGACGACCGCCTTCCAACGCACGGGCGCCTACCATGCGCTGGTGATCTCCGGATTGCACATCGGCTTGCTGGCGTTCGTTTTGCTGGGGACTCTGCGGCTCGCCGCCGTGCCCCCTTTTCCGCGCGCGGCGATTGCGCTGGCCGCCGCCGCAGGCTACGTCGCCCTGGCGGGAGCGAAGCTGCCCGCCGCCCGCGCGGCAATGATGCTTGCTGCGTTTCTGGCGGCCTCGCTGATCTTCAGGAGGAAGCAAGCGCTCAACGTCATCGCCGCGGCCGCCTGTGTTTTCCTGCTCGTCGAGCCGGAACTGCTTGTCGACGCCGGGTTCCAAATGTCGTTTCTGGCAGTAACGGTGATCGCGGCAATCGGCGTGCCTCTGCTCGAGCGGACCATCGAGCCTTACCGGCGCGCGCTGCAAGACATCGACAATAGGGACCGCGACCTCTATCTCGACGCGAGCGTCGCCGAGAAACGCGTCGCGATGCGCAATTGGCTGGAGCCGCTCAAGCAGTTGACGCCCTGGCCGCAGCGGCTGACGACGGCTATTTTCAGCGGCGTGCTGCGCCTGTTGTGCTGGACCGGCGCCTTGGCGTTGATTTCAGCCGTCATGCAACTCGGCATGGCGCTGCCGACGGCCTATTACTTTCAGCGCGTTTCGTTCAGCGGGGTATTCGCCAACCTGTTCTTGACGCCGCTGCTGACCTTTACCGTACCCTGCGGGCTGGCCGCTCTCGCCGGCAATTGGCGCCTGCCGGCCGCGGCCGCATCCCTGGGCGCCGATTGGATGACTGCCGGGACGAGCGCGCTGGCCGAGTCGCTGCGCCTCGACCTGCGCACGCCGCCGCCCCCGGCCTGGCTCGCGGCGCTGCTGCTGGCGGCCTTGGCCGCATGGGCCTGGTCGCTGCGCCGCGAGGGGAGCCGCGGTTGGCCGGGAGCCGTGCCTGTGGCCGCGCTTGTCGGCGTGCTGTGCCTCCATCCTTTTCCGCCTCAAATCGCTCCCGGCCGCCTGGAACTGACGGCGGTCGACGTGGGGCAGGGTGAGTCTCTGTTCGTCGCCTTCCCCGACGGCCGCACGCTGCTGATGGACGGCGGCGGCCGTCCCGACTTCAGAAGCCCCGAGGAAAAACGGTCCGAGGGCGACGACCCGCGGGCTCTCGACATCGGAGAAACCGTCGTTTCGCCATACTTGTGGTCGCGTTCGATCCGGCGTCTCGACGTCGTTGCGGCGTCGCATCCCGACGCAGATCACGCCGGAGGGATTCCCGCCGTTCTGCGCAACTTCGAGGTCGGCGAGTTGTGGCTTGGGTACGGCGTCTTCGAGAAGGACTATGCGCCGCTCGTCGAGGCGGCGCGCGCGGCGGGGACAGCGGTCGTCCGCGTCAAGCAAGGGGACGCGCGGGTTTTCGGCGGCGCGCGGGTGGAAGTCCTGTGGCCCGGCCGCCGCATCGATCCGGGCGCCGGGCGGAACGATCTTTCGACAGTGCTGCGCCTGCGTCTGGCGGACCACGACTTTCTGCTGACCGGCGACATCGAAGCACGCGCCGAACAGTCGCTCTTGCAAGAACTTGCGGACGACGGGATCGAGGTATTGAAAGTCGCGCACCACGGCAGCCGCAATTCCACGAGCGCCGCGTTCCTGGCGAAGACCAGGCCCCTGTTCGCCGTGATCTCCGCCGGTTACGACAACGTCTACCGGCACCCACACCGGGAATTGCTGGACCGCCTGCGCCGGTCAAAGGCGATGGTTCTGCGCACCGACCTCTCCGGCGCGGTGTCGATCCTGTCGGACGGGCGCAGGCTGGAAGTCCGCCGTTACCGCCGGAGCGGCGCCCCGCTGCCCTAAAATAGGAAAACCGCACCGGATAACGACGCAGAAAGCTTTGCCCCCGGCAGAAGCGAGAGACATGGGAGCGCAACAGCAGTTCGGATTTGGCGACGCGCCGCCGGAGAAGCCGTTACGGGCCGCTCCCGAGCGGCAGGGGGAACAGGCAAGCCCAGGCAACCGGGCCGTGCTCGCCTGTGAGGACAACACGGCCTTCATGCAGCGCCTGCCCGACGCGGGCATGAAGCTGATCGTCACCTCCCCGCCCTACAACCTGGGCAAGGATTACGAGTCCCGATCGCCGCTCGACGCCTACCTCGCGGCTCAGGAACGCGTAATCGGCGAGTGCGTCCGGGTTCTGCATCCGCAGGGCTCGCTCTGCTGGCAAGTGGGCAATTACGTGGAAAACGGAGAGATCGTTCCCCTCGACACCGTGCTTTATCCCCTGTTCCGCAAGCAAGGACTCAAGCTGCGCAACCGCATCGTCTGGCATTTCGGACACGGCCTGCACTGCGCGAAACGCCTCTCCGGCCGCTACGAAACGATCAACTGGTGGACGAAAGGCGACGATTACACCTGGAATCTGGACCCTATCCGGGTTCCTTCCAAGTACCCGCAAAAGCGCCACTTCAAGGGGCCGAACATCGGCAAGCTGTCGGGCAACCCGAAGGGAAAGAATCCGAGCGACGTGTGGACTTTTCCGAACGTGAAGAACAACCACCCGGAGAAGACGCTTCATCCCTGCCAATTTCCCGTCGAGCTGGCGGAGCGGCTCGTGCTCTCCATGACCGACGCGGGCGACGCCGTGCTCGACCCCTACATGGGAGTCGGCTCGTCGGCCGTCGCCGCGCTGATGCACGGGCGGGCGGCTTACGGCTGCGACATCGTGCCGGAATACGTGGACATCGCGCACGAGCGGGTGCGCCGGCTCCGCGCCGGCAAGCTGCGCACCCGGCCGATGGGCAAGCCCGTCTACGACCCCGCGCTGCCCAACGGCGGGCATTGTTGGCCAAGCTCCCCGGTTTCTATATAATTCCAGTAACAGAACGTCATGCGCTTGCGGCATTCGATTTGCATCTGGATTCTCGCAGCTCCGTTCTCGGGTGCGGCGGCGGATTTGGCCGAAGAGGCGAACGCCATCCTCCAGGAAAACTGCCGCATGTGCCACGGCGCGGCCATGCAGCAATCGGGGTTGGATCTGCGCACGCGCGCAGGCATCCTGCAAGGGGGCGAGCGCGGCCCCGCGGTCACCGGCGCCAACCCGGGGCGGAGCTGGCTCTGGAAGCTGGTGACGCACCGGACGAAGCCTTCGATGCCGCCGGGCGGCAAGCTTCCCGACGAGCAGATCGAGGTGCTGCGCAAGTGGATCATGGCCGGCGCGCCGATGCCCGAATCGGCAGTGTCGGACGAAGAGGCCGAGCGCCTGGCGGCGTTGAAGAAGCTGGAAGAGCGGCCGATCACCGACGAAGAACGGCAATGGTGGGCGTTTCGCAAGCCGGTCAGACCGGCGGTCCCCGGCGGCAAGGAAAACGCCATAGACGCTTTTCTGAGCGCCGCGCTGCGGGAAAAGGGATTGCAGCCCGGCTCGCGGGCCGACAAGCGGACGCTGCTCCGGCGGGTTTATCTCGACCTGATCGGCCTGCCGCCCAGCCCGGAGGAGACGCGGGCCTTTGTTGCCGACGAAGCCCCCGATGCCTGGGAACGCTTGGTCGAGAGCCTGCTCGCCTCGCCCCATTACGGAGAGCGCTGGGGGCGGCACTGGCTCGATCTGGTGCACTACGCCGATTCCGGCGGCTACGAACGCGATTTCGACTGGCCCACGATGTGGCGCTACCGCGACTATGTCGTCGATGCGTTCAACAACGACAAACGTTACGACGATTTCATCCGCGAGCAGATCGCCGGCGACGAAATCGCCCCCAGCTCCGCCGAAGCGCACATCGCCACCGGCTTCTTGCGCATGGTGATGGACAACAACGTCAAGGACGAGCGGACGCGCATGGACGAGCTCGACGACAACGTGGCCACCACGGCGCAGACCTTCCTCGGCATGACGGTGCAATGCGCGCGCTGCCACAACCACAAGTTCGACCCCATTCCGCAAAAAGACTACTACCAGATGCAGGCCGTGTTCTTTTCCACGGTTGAGGTCGACTATCCGCTTGTCCCGCAGAGCGTCGTCGCCGCGCACAAGGCGGAAAACGCAGCCATTGCTCAACAGCAAAAGCCGCTCAAGGCGCGCATCGCCGAGTTGGAAAAACCGCACCGCGACGCTCTGTTCGAGAGCAGGCTCGATTCCCTGCCCGCCTATTACCGCGAGGCTTGGGAGACGCCCGCCTCCGAACGGACGGAAGGGCAGCGCCTCAACGCCCGCCAGGTGGAAGCGCTTTTCAACCAGATCGCGATCGACGACGTGCTGGCCCGCATGAGCGTGGGCGAGCGGCAGGAGCGCAAGGACTTGCAATTGCAGATCGCCGCCCTGGAGAACAAGCGGCCGGCGCCCTACCCCACGGCGCGGACCATTAGCGAGGACGGCCCCAACGCTTTGCCCTCGTATTTCCTGCACCGGGGCGACCCCGGCAGCAAGGGCTCGCGCATGGACGGCGGCGTGCTGACCGTCGCCGCGACCGGCGAGTTCCGCATCCCGGCGCCGCCCGAGAGCGCAACGACCAGTCGGCGGCGCAAGCATTTCGCGGATTGGGTCGCCTCGGGCGACAATCCGCTCACCGCGCGCGTCATGGTCAATCGCATCTGGCAGCATCACTTCGGCGAAGGCATCGTGCGCAGCCCGAGCAACTTCGGCAAAACGGGCGCAGCGCCCTCGCACCCGGAATTGCTCGACTGGCTCGCCGTCGAGTTCGTCGAATCCGGCTGGTCGGTCAAGCACATGCACCGCCTCATGTTGAAGTCCGATACATATCGCCTGGCCTCCCGGGACATTGCCGAAAACCTGGAAAAAGACCGCGAAAACCGATTTTTCTGGCGGCAGACGCGGAACCGGCTGGAGGCCGAGGCGATCCGCGACCAGATCCTGGCGGTCGCCGGCACGCTCGCCCGCAAGCGGGGCGGGCCGTCCGTCCGCCCGTACATCGACCCGGCGCTGTTTCAATCGAGCACGGACCGCACTTGGCCGGGCAAGGCCGTAGGCGACCCGGAAACCCGGCGGCGCAGCCTCTATGTATTCTCCAAGCGCTCGATCCGCTATCCGATGTTCGAGGCGTTCGACCAGCCCGACATGGTGACTTCGTGCAGCCGCCGCACGCGCTCGACCGTCGCCCCGCAGGCGCTGCTGATGATGAACAACGCCGACGTGCTGCTGCAGGCCAAATACTTCGCCCAGCGCGTCATGCTCGAAGCGGGGCCCGAGCCGGAGGCGCGCATCGACCGGGCGTTCGAATTGGCCTTGGCGCGGCTCCCCAGCGCAACGGAAAAGCGGGCGGCCCTCGACTTTGTAACTTCGAGTTCGACCGGGCTGGTGGACTTCTGCCAGACGCTGTTCAACTTGAACGAGTTCGTTTACCGTCCGTAACGACTGCGGCGCGCATTCACCTTCCGGTCGAGCCGAATCCGCCGGCGCCCCGCGCGGTTTCGGCCAGGTCCTCGGCGACTTCCCATTCGACCGCCGCATATTTGTGAACCACCAATTGAGCAACGCGGTCCCCGGGCCGCACGGTATAGGGCGCGGGGCCGTGATTGATCAGCGTGATGCGGATCTCCCCGCGGTAACCGGGATCGACCGTCCCCGGACTGTTGAGCAGGGTGACGCCGTGCTTCCGCGCCAAGCCGCTGCGCGGGCGAACCTGGCCTTCGTAGCCGGGCGGTATCTCGACCGCGATGCCGGCGCCGACGCTGACCCAGCTTCCGGGCGGGATTTCGGCCCCTTCGACCGCATGCAGATCCATGCCCGCGTCTTCTTCCGCTCCGTGCGCCGACGACGGAATGCGGGCGGCGGGGTCGAGCTTGGCCAGGCGGAGAGTCAAACGATCGACCGCCATAAGAAGTAGACAATGCTATCATGCCGCCGCGCGCGGGCAATGCTGTTAAAATCCTTGATGCCGGATGGCCGCAATTCGGCTCGCCGGCGGAGGAGGATTCCATGACCAGGATTTTGTTCGCCGCGGCGACGGCCGCGCTTTTCGGGCTTGCCGCCGCGCCGGCGTCCGCCCAACAGATGACCTTTTTCTTGACCAGCGAGGGGCCGGGCCAGGGCGCGAACTTCGGCGGCTTGGCCGGCGCCGACGCGCACTGCGAGAAGCTTGCCGCTTCGGCCGGCGCAGGCGGCAAGACGTGGCGCGCCTATCTGAGCCTCAGCGCGGCGGACGGGAAACCGGCCGTCAACGCCCGCGACCGCATCGGCAGCGGCCCCTGGCACAACGTCAAGGGCGTCAAGGTCGCCGAAAGCGTCGCCGACCTGCATTCCGACAACAACAAGCTCAGCAAAGAAAACTCGATCAGCGAGAAGGGCGAAACGATCAACGGGCGCGGCGATACGCCCAACCGGCACGACGTGCTGACCGGTTCGCAACTCGACGGCACCGCCTTTGCCGACGGCGAAGACCACACTTGCAGCAACTGGACAAGCACCGGCGAGGGCAGTGCGCAGGTCGGCCATCACGACCGGACGGGCGGCGGCGCCAACCCGACGTCGTGGAATTCCGCGCACGGCTCGCGCGGCTGCACGCTCGAGAATTTACGCGGGACGGGCGGCAACGGACACTTCTACTGCTTCGCCATCGACTGAGGCCGCCGGAACCGATGGTATGGCCGCCTCCACCGCGCTCGCCGCTCCTGAAGCGTCGCTCGAGCATCTGACGCCGGCCGCTCATCCCGAGCGGCCGGAGCGGTTCCGCGCGGTCTTGGCCGCGCTCGCCGCGGCGGGCCTCGAGGAGCGGATGGAGCGCATCGCTTCCGCCCCGGCTTCCGTCGAAACCGTCCTGCTCTGTCACGGCGTCGAGTACGTGCGCACCGTCGAGCGCGACATCGCCGCCGGCAGCCGCCATCTTTCGACGGGCGACACGCATTTGAGCCCGCGCTCGCTCGACGCGGCCCTGGCGGCAGCGGGCGCGGTTACCGCGGCGGTCGACTGCGTGGTCGACGGCAAGCAAAAGAACGCCTTCTGCGCGCTGCGTCCGCCGGGGCACCACGCGCGCCCCGACCAGGGCATGGGCTTCTGCATCTTCAACAATGCCGCGATCGGCGCCCGCCACGCGATCCGCCGCCGCGGCCTCGAGCGGATACTGATCGCCGATTGGGACGTTCACCACGGCAACGGCACGCAGGATATTTTTTACGAAGACCCGGCGGCGCTGTTTTTCAGCACGCATCAATCGCCTTGGTATCCCGGCACGGGCAAGACCTGGGAGACCGGCTCCGGCGCCGGCGCGGGCACGACGATCAACTGCCCGTTCCCCTCCGGTTCGGGGCGCGAAGAGATACTCGGGGCGTTCCGCAGCAAGCTGCTTGTCGCAGGCAACGAATTCAAACCCGATCTGGTCATGATTTCCGCCGGTTTCGACTCCCGCCTCGGCGACCCGCTCGGCGAATTCCGCTT
This sequence comes from Bryobacterales bacterium, assembly GCA_965214655.1. GTDB lineage: Bacteria > Acidobacteriota > Terriglobia > Bryobacterales > UBA6623 > CATQHP01. Next base: position 1,478,824 of record OZ243965.1, read on the forward strand.
GGGCGACGAAGACTTCGCCGAGTTGACCGCAATGCTGCTGGAGTTGGCCGACAAGCACGCACAGGGTCGGCTGGTTTCGGTGTTGGAGGGAGGCTACAACCTCAGCGGCCTCGCCGGCGCGGCGGCGAGTCATGTTGCGGCGTTGGCGGACGCCTGAGCCGCAAACCGAATGTCCGCCGTGTCGGAATTTCCGCCGTGTCGGAATTCCGGTCGAGACGGGCTTTCTGCGTAGAGAATCGAGCTTGTCGACGGCCGTGTTCCGCTTCGCGGTCGATCGCGTCCGCTGCGAATCCCAGGCCGGAAGGAGCCGTCAAGCCCCGTTCATGACCGCGTCCAGGAAACCCTTGAAGCTGGGGCTTCGTTGCGCGACGGTTTTCGCATCGAGCGCCTTCGCGATCTCTTGCGAAACCCGGGCCGTATAGAAACGGTTGCCAAGCAATTGCTTCAGGCGATGCTTGGGATTTCGTATCGCGTCGGGCTTGGATGTATCGACATGGCCAAGCGCGCCGCCGAGATATTTCCTCAAGTTCCCTGCATCGGCAAAATACCAAGCTTCGAGATGCCATTGCGCGTAGGCGCAGATGACCGCCGCCTCGATCTCGCGGCCCAAGCGTGCGTGCAAGCCGGTAAAAGCCCTCAGGACCTCGTCGGGGTCCTTTCCATCGACATCCACGAGCAGAACGAACTTGTCCGGCGGCGCACCGGCGTTTTCGTACCATACCGCTTTGAGGAGATTTTCCGCCATCGGCGCGGTGAGCGCCATGTTCCGCGGTGGAATGCGTACATCGTCCACGGATACGCCGCGCTCCCGTAGATGCGAAAGCAGGTGGGGGAGCGCACGCCGTTCGGTTTCGCCCGAAGCTATGACGATTACGCGCTTGGTCACGTTAGCCGGCCCCAAAACCCTTCGTTTCGTAGAACTCGCCGAGGCCGAATCCCGACTCATCCAAGGCTTTCCGCACCGCTTCGATGTTCTTCCGTTGTTCGACCACTGTCCCCTGCCCCTCGTTCCGCCGCACGACCCGAACCGCCGCCGGCTCGTTCAGGAAATCGAGAAGCAGAGGGGAATGGGTGGTCACCATGAATTGAACCCGGCTTTCCGCTTTCAAAAGATGCTCGACAAAGGCGGATAGAGCTGTCGGATGGACATAGTTCTCCGGTTCTTCGATCCCGATCAGATTTGTCTCGGGTTCCGCGAAAAGCGCCGTCATCAGGGCCAGCATGCGCAGTGTCCCGCTCGACGATCCCATCTGATGCACAGGGAATTGAAGACCGGGCTCGGATTGCACGAAATAGCAGCGGCCGTCGGACTCCCGCGGTTCGATGGCAGAGGGGAGGCCGACCACGGCCTGTGTCGCCATGACAATTTTCTCCACGATTTCCGGCGACGATTGCTGTAGCCTGTAGAGCGTCTCGCCAAGGTTGCGTCCGTAAGTGTCGAACCTGCCGGAGTCCAATCCTGCGGTCCAATCCCTGCGCAGCAGGAACGGATTTGGGTCGAAGAAACCCCAGCGTCCGACGAACTGCGCAATACCACGGGCCGGAAAAGACGCATCCGCCGCCGCGGCGGCCAGGGCGCAGGCGGTCGGCGCCTGTTTCAACCTGATGCGCTCATATTCCTCGCCGGACCTGGACCACCACCAGCCCTCGCCTCGGCTGGCCTTGAGCAGAGAGATTGGCGGGCGCCCGCGCGGCCTCTCGTCAATATGCTCCTCGACATAAAACTCATACCCATCGCGGAGCAACCGGATTGACCACTCGAAGGTCTTGTCTTCTTCTTGCAGGCGCGCCGTTAACTCGATTCGTTCCGCCGCTTCCCCCTTCCAGGCGAGATGGACAATGCCGCCCCGCGTGAATATCGGGTCTCGAAAGTCACGTTTCTGAACGCCCTCATGAAGGAAGCGCAAGGCGTCGAGGATCGTGCTCTTACCCGAAGCGTTGGCGCCGATGAACACGTTCAGGCCGCTCAGGTCAATGTCGGCTTCGCGCAGACTGCGATAGCGCCTTGCGCTAAGTTTCAGCAGCTTCATTCGTTATATTTCTTCCGATGCGGGCCATGAACGGGCGAAATCAATCTATGCTTTCACCAATACTACAACGGGCCGGCGGTTGTGTAGAATCGCACAACGCCAACGCACCTTGCGCTAGATACCGGAGTTGCTCGACAGGGCATTGGCGATCGGCGGCGAGGAGACCGAGAAAGCCGTAGTCAACCGCGCCTTGAGGAAATTCATCGCGCGCCGGGTGTAGGAACGGCTGCTCGATCTGTTCGGCAAACTCGCTTGGGACGACAATTACGACTCCAAGCGCGAACGGACCCGTAAGCAAGACTGTTCTTGGATATCAACCAGTTCAGCCGACAAGAATTGTTGGCGCTCCTTGTTCTCCGGTCGGCTGCGGGCCGCCTTTTCAGTTCGCGGCCGCCCAAAGTCAATGTCTATCTCCGGATGTCTCCCCAAGTTTAGCCGGGAGGGCTGGAGGCAGTTTGTGGAACGAATTTGGGGGCAGTTGATGCGGACCGCCAAGCACGGTGGCCGTTGCGCGCGCTGCGTGTGTCGTCCGGCGCTACGCGCGGGGATTTTGGGCCGATTTTGCGCACACTCCCGCCAAGGACCCCGCCGCGTCCGCTGCGCTGCCCGGGGCGGTCTTCTTGTAGCGCCGCGCGCTCATCGACCCGCGCAAACGGCGCCGCCCAAAGAGTTACGCGCCCTTGTTTGCCTCTCGAACAGAGTGCGCCGCGCCGAGTTCCTGGAGGAACTGCACGGCGTTTCATCGCTTCCCGGGCGCGTAACGACGCTTGCGTGACTTTTGCCGCGGGACAGCTAGGCCGAACGAATCTCGACGATGCGGGACGTGGTTATCGTCTGAAAGTGCGGGTGGTGGAATTCCAGATGCATCCCGCGGCCGATGTAATCGATCTTGAGCATCGAGCCGCCCCAGTTGGAGCCGCGGATGCTGACCGGCACCGGATCCGGACAGAAAACCGGATGTCCGGAGATGAACGTCCCTCCGTCTCGAAATTCCAGACGGTAGCAGCGGTTTTGGGTTTCGACGACCAGCGCGGTTCCTTCATTCAGACTGCCGAGGCGTACGCCGCCTTCGATCTCCGAGCGCACGATCCGGCGATGAACATCCTGACTGAAGATCGACAGCCTGGCGAAGAGGCTCGGGCGGAACTCCCCGGTGCGATGGCTCATGGACATCCAGGAACTCTGCCTGCAGGCTCATTGTAGCCGAACCGCCGCCGTCAGTTGGCGCTCAGCCTGCGGTAATACTCCGCCACGGCCTCGCGGTAGGTTTCGGGCACCGGTTCGGAGACGATTGCGCGGACTTCTTCCTTATCGTCCAATTCGACTTGGCGGCGCACTTGCACTTCAAGCTGCTCGAGCAGCGCGAGCATCCTGCGGTATTCCTCTTCGAGAAGATCGGGGTTGCCCTGGAAGCGTTCGGTCGAGAGACCGCGGATGAAGTTCCGTATCTCGGCAAGGTCTTGCGGCTCGAATTCGCCGGATCTGCGCAGCCGATTGACGATCTGCGGAATATCGGCAACGCCCTGCCGCAACTCTTCCTCCATCCTTCTACGGATTTCCGGGTCGGCCGCGCCCAAGTAAGGCCGCGGATCCCAATCGCCGTAGCGGACCGCGCCCAGCCCGCCGGGGCCTCCGAGGCCGCCGCGGCGCTCCGGGTCGCCGCCACCCCGTCCGTACGCGTCCTGCCCGGACTGAGAAGACGGCATTCCGCCCGGCGCTCCGGATCCGTTGTCCCGGCCCGCCTGCCGCCCTTGGCCCGGCTGTTGCCCGGGCTGTTCTCCGCCCGGTTGGCGGCCCTCGCCGTTTCGGTCTTGTCGGCGCCGGCCGCTCTCGCCCAAACCGGCCGCCTCCTCCATCCGGCGGCGCAAGCTTTCCATGTCGTTGAGCGCGCGGGCGAGCCCGCGTTGCGCATCCTCGCCCCCGCCTTGGGCCAGCCGCTCGACCTCTTCGAGGTCGTCACGGAGTTGGCGCAACGCTCGCGACACTCCTCTTTCGCCCTGCGCGATGTAGGGCGCCATGCCGCGCCGGATCATGTTGGAAGCGTTTTGGATCGCAGTCGAAGCCTCGGACTGCTGCAAATCGCCGAGGGCGGCGCGCAGCCGACTGGAAGCCGCTCTGTTTTCTTCTCTCAGGCGCCGGGCTTGCCGCTGCATTTCGCGCTCGATCTCGGCCAGCCTCTCGCCCATTGCGGTCTTGCGTTCGGCGAGCGCGATCTCCTCTTCGCGGGTCATCCCGGTGGGAGGCAGGCCCCTTACCTGTCCGCCCTGCGCTCTGACGGCTTCGAGCGCCGTTTCCAACGACTGCTGCAAACGCTCGGCCGCCTGCTCCTGTTCCTGCACCAACTGCTCGGCGCTGCGGCGCATCTTGGAGATCGCATCGCGGCTCTGTTGTTGCCGCTCCTGAGACATCGCTTGCAGCGCCTCGCGGAGTTGCTGCTGGGCCCGCAAAGCCGACTGCCGGTCTTGGCCGCCGCCGCGGTTGCCCTGCTCCATTGCGCGAGTGGCGCGGTCGAGTTCCCGAATCGTTCGCTCGAGTTGCTGCTGTTGCGGCTGCCCCTGCGAAGCGCCGCCGCTCGAACCCGACGACGAAGCCAAGCTCGAGGATGAGGATTGGCTCTGCCGCGCGTTTTGCCCTTGGCTCTGTTGACGCCGCTGCAACTGCTCGAGCTCGCGCTTGAGCTCCTCGGCCTCGCGGCGCAGCATTTCCTGCTTCCAGCGTTCTTCGAAGCCCATCTGCTGCCGGTCTTGCGCCCGGGCGGCGAGCTGCTCTTGCCGCCGCGCCAACTCTTCGAGCTTCTTGAAAGCGTCGTCGATCTCCTGCTCGAGTTGCCGGCCCGACGATCCGCCTCCGGTTTCGTACTGGTTCTTCTTGAGATCCATCTCGAGCTCGAACATTTCGGCGAGATCGCGCGACGCGCCGCCGCCCCCGCCGCCTCCGTTGCGGTTGATCGAGATCTGGATATCGGTAAAAATGGATTCCGCGCGCAGCAGATATTGCAAAGCCTGCTGCTCGGGACCGACGGCATCGTCCAGCTCGTACCCGGCCAAGGCGTCGGAGGCCGGCTTCATGAACTCCGCCGCTTTTTCCATGTACTCGACAAATTGCTTGAATTTCGGATCGCCTTCGGTCAACTGCCGGGCTCGGGTGCGCTCGGCCAAGGTCTTCGCCTGGCTCATGAGCGTGGCCTGAAGCTCAGCCAGCATCGCCGCGCTTTCGCGCAACTCTTCCGCCTTGCGGCCGTCGCCGTCGTCGCGTTCCTTGATGAGATTCCAGGTGGCGACGATGATCTCCTTTTGCCTGCGAGAAATTTCGTCCCGCTGCCCGCCGCCCTGGCCTCCGCCTCCGCCGGCCTGCTGGGACTGCGAGAATGAGCGGTCGAACGGCTGGACCTCGATGAAATAGATGTCGGTGCGGGTTTGCTTCCTGCCGTCCGAAGCGGTCGCGTAGTAACTGATCAAATCACCGGGAATCAAGCCGGCCGGGGGCGCCGGAGGCGGTAACGATTCGGCGGCGGGAGCAGGGCGCGCCGTTTCCTCGCGGAGCGCTCCGCCCATCTCCTCGAGCAAAAAAAGATGGCTGCCGCGGAACTCCTTCTTGCCGCGGACGCCGCCGAAGGCGATCTTCGGCTGTGCGACGCCGTTGACCGCATAGTGCAACTCCAGCGAGCGCAGCCCGAAATCGTCGCCGGCTTCGAGGCGCGCGGCGACTTCTTCGATGCCGGTCGCCTTCCAATCGCGGGCCGGTTCGCGTATGCTCACCTCGGGCTTTTCATCGGGAACGACCGTGATGAAGAAATCGTCGGTGAGGCGGATGTCCTCGCCTTGATAGACCGCGGCAACGTGGTACTCGCCGTCTTCGGCCACCTCGATCTCGGCCTTGCCGCCGCGCAGCGCAACGCGCTTTTCGCCGACCGCCAGGATACCGTCCGCCAGCGGCTTGTCGGTTGTCACCGCAACCGTGACCTTCGTGCCCTTTACCGCTCGAATATCGCCGCCGGGATCTTCGGTAAGCGGATCGAGGCCGGTCCAGGCAGGGAATTCGTATTCGAGCCTGATGTTCTCGACGTTGGGCATTGCGACCACTGCGACGTTGAACTCGCGCGTGCGCACCCTGCCGGCGATCGCGTAGTAGCGCAGCGGCTCGCGCACCGCCGAGAAGGTGAACTCATATCCGCTGCCCTCGAGCTGCGGGCCCATGGGGGCTTTCTCCCAGTCGACGCTGCTTTCGAACTTGGCGTAGATATCGACCGCGGCCGGGTCGAAGCCGACCGGGCGGGCGGCGACGGTCAGATTGGCGCCTTTGCGCACGGTCGCATCGCCCGGCTCGACCAGGAATTCGTAGAGGGGGGCTTTCTCGGAGAGAAACCACCCCGTCCACAGCCGCGATGCGCCGTATTGCCAGTAGCCGGGCGCGGAAGTCCCCAGCCAAGCCAGCGCCGCCAGACCGGCAACGGCGCCGGCGGCAAAAAGCAGAGTGCGCCCGCGGCCGACGACGGCGTCCACGGGAACGGTCTCGGCGATCCGCAGAGTATCTTCGCGCAGCAAATCGAGCAGCGGGTTAGCGGGAGCGCCGGCGCCGCGCATGCGGGCCGTCTGATCGACCCAGGCGTCGAGCCGTCCGCCGAACGCCGGCGAACGCCGTTCCGCCTCATCGGCCGCCCGCCGGGAGCCCAAACCGCGCAGAGGCCGCACCAGAAAAACGACAACAACGGCGGCGACGGCGGCAATCAGCAGCGTCCGCGCGCTGATCATGCTGGCCGTCGAAAAAGCCAGCTTGTTGGCGAAATAGACGCCGCAAACCGTAACCACAAAGGCGGTCAGCGCGAGCGCGCTCAGTCCGCGGGAGGCCAACGACGCCTTCAGGCGCCGGCGAACGCGGTCGAGGTAGTCATCGAGGCCCATTGAAGAATTCCCCACGCTGAAAGGAGCCATCGGCTCAAACCTCCCTTGCGACGTTCAGATGCCGGTTGCCTACGATTGATTCTACCAGCGCGGCGGCCAGCAAAAGGAACAGGACGAGCTTCCAGAGCTTGAGCGGCGGCGGCTTCAGGGGCGATTCCCCGCCTGACGCCAAAGCGGCTGCGGAGTCGGTTCGTCCGGTCGACCTCCACAACTCCAGCGTGTCTTCATCGAGCGGCCGCAGATTGGATTCGAGCGGGTCGGGATTGACGGCCAGCAATTCCGAACGCTCCGCTCGCCGCACTTCGTAAAAGCCGACCTGATCGAGTATGAGATCGTCGCGGGCCACCGCTTCGGACAGCGTGAGCGCGCGCGCGCCTTGCGGATCGAAGACTTGCACCATGCCGCCCGAGCTTCGCCGGCGGCTCAATTCGAGCACCGAGCTGACCAAAGCGCGGCCTTGCGAAGCTTCCATGCCCGTGAGATAACGCGCGGTTTCCACGACAAAGGGGACGAAGAGCGGGCTGATCGGCAAATCGTTCCAAACGTTGTCGATCGTCGAGGCAAACAACAGCGCCCGGCCCGCCCCGAGCGTATGCTCGACCAACAGGGGGGCGCCGTTCCCCAAGCGCAGGGGCACGTCGTCCGCTTCGTCTGCCTTGATGCGGGCGTAGAGGAAGAATTTCACGCCGCTCAAGCGCTTGAGTTGCTCTACTACCGGATGCGACGGGTCGGAACGGCCGGCGGTTTGAAAACGCATTGCGCCGCGCTCGGCGAAAAGCGGCTGATCGACTTCGTGGCCGGTGAGCGCGACCTTGCCCGCATTCGCCGTTTTCGGCCCCAAGGCCAGGAACAGCGCGCCCCCGGACGCCGCATAATTGTGCAAGCGCGTCAAGAATCCGCTTGACAACTGCGGGACATCCGAGAGCACGATCAGCGCGTAACGATTGGGGTCGAGCCGCTCGGCTTCGCCGGGCGAGGCCGCTTCCAGCGAGAAACGAACGCCGGTCGAAGCCCCGAGCGCGGTGCGGTAATGGAGCAGGTCGCGCTTGCGGCTGTCGGCGCTGACGAAAAGCACCGGGTCGGACTCGGAGTTGTCCAACGCCGCCAAACGGCGGTCGTCGGCCGGCAGATCGTCGGCCGGCTCGAGGACGAACTCTGCGCGGCTGAAGCCCCGCGGCGGGTCGAAATTCTCGAACGTAAAGGTCGCGCGCCCGTTTTCCGGAATTTTTCCGGTCGTGTCCGCAACCCGCCTGCCGTCGATGGTCAGCACAACCCGCTTGTTGACTTCAGGCGTCGCGTATCCGCCGACGGTCACCTCGAGTTTCGGTTCGCCCACTCCGAACAATTGCCTGGAGCCCTTCACGCTCTCGATCGCCCAATTCGGAGCGGCGTCGCCGGCAACGTCGTGGATCTTCAAGGTCGCCGCGGGAGGCAAAACCAAGTCGTTGAAGCGGCCCGGCATCGCCGTGTTCTGGTAGTCCGAGATCAAATGCACCTCGACCGGATAGTCCGCATCGGGCGTCAAGCTGCGCGCCGCTTCGATCACGTCGCCGAAACTGTTGCGCGCCGCGGTCGGCGTCAGCGAGGCTACGGCACTGCGCAGCTCGGAGCGATCCTCGACCGCATCGGTCACGACGCTCACCGAGGGGCCGTTGGCGACAATCTGCGCCCGGTCGCCTTCGTCCAAGGAGTCGATGACGTCGTTGGCGGCCGCCTGAGCGCGCGTCCAGCGGTCGGAGTGCTGCATGCTCAGCGAGGTATCGAGAACGATGATGTGCAAGGACGGGATATCGCCGGCCACCGCGGCCGGGGGGCGTTCCCAGATCGGTTTGGCGAAAGCCAGCGCCAGCAGCAGCAGCAGCGCCAGCCGCAGCGCCAACAGCAGCAGGTATCGAAACCTCTTTTGGCGAATCGAACTCTGCGTCCGTTTCTCGAAAAACATCAGCGAGCTGATGCGCAGCTTGACCGGGTTTTCGCGTTGCAGCAAGTGCAGCCAAAGCGGCAGCCCGACCGCCAGCGCGCCGGCCAGGAACCACGGAGCAAGCAGCGTCATCGGCCCCTATCGCCTCCTCTGCCGAAACAAAAGAAATTCGCGCAAGGCAAGGTCCAGCGGCTGCGCCGTATTCATCAGCACGTAGTCGGCGCCCTCGGACTCCACCGTATTCTTCACCCGTTCGATATGCGCCTGGATGCGCGCCGGATATTCCCGATTGGCGAAATCCGGCGAGACCTCCATCAACTCGCCGGTCTCCATGTCTTCCAACACGGCCGAAGAATCGAGTCGCGGCTCGAGCTCGCGGGGGTCGAGCACCTGGAAGAAAACGATATCCTGACCCTGAAAGACCAGCGGCCGAACGGCGTCCATCAACTGCCGGGGATCGGCGAAAAAGTCGGAGATCATGGCCACGAGCCCCTTGCGGCTGACATGCTGCTGAAACTCGTGGAACGGCAACTCCAGGTTCGTGCCGGTTGCCGGCCGGGCGTTCTGCAAGACGTGCAGGATGCTTTGCAAATGCCCGGGCCGGAACGCCGGCGGCCGCATCTCGCGGATTTTTTCGTCGAAAAGCATCAATCCGACCGCATCGTGCTGTCTCGTCGAGAGATAGGCCAGCGAGGCCGCCAGAAACTTCGCATAGTCGAGCTTCGAGACCGCGCCCGATCGGTAGCCCATCGAGGCGCTGGCGTCGACCAGCAGAACGAGGTGCGTATTCGTTTCGCCGAGAAACCGTTTGACATACGTTCGGTTCGAGCGGGCAAGCACGTTCCAGTCGATGAAACGAGGGTCGTCGCCCTGGACATAGGGGCGGTATTCCGCGAACTCCTGGCTGAAGCCGAAGAACGGCGAGCGGTGAAGACCGGTGAGAAAGCCGTTGACGACCGTCTTGGCAACCACTTCGATGTTCGAGAGCCGGCCAAGAATCTCCGGATCGAGCAGTTGCTGAACGGCCATCGGCCTACTCCCCGTTCTGCACCGACTTCGCCACGATCATCTCGCGCAAGACATCGTCGACTTCCACCTTGTCGGACTCGGCGTGGAAATTCGTCAGCACGCGGTGGCGCAGGACCGGCGGCGCCAGAGCCTGCAAATCCTCGACCGTAACGTGGTACCGCCCGGCAAGCAGGGCGCGGGCCTTCGCGGCGAGAACGAGAAATTGCGTCGCGCGGACGCTGGCCCCGTAGTTGATGTATTTCCTGACGATCTCCGGCGCAGCCGGATCTGCCGGACGGGTGGCGCGGATCAACTCGACGGCGTAGCGGATCACCGCCTGCGACACCGCCGTCTGACGCACCAGCCATTGGTATTTGAGGATGTCTTCGGCGGTCGTTACCGCCTGCACCTCCGGCAGCGGCTCGCCGGCCGTATTGCGGTCGACTACGTCGGCTTCCTGCTCTGTCGAGAGATAGTCGAGAATCACGTTGAACAGGAAGCGGTCGAGCTGGGCTTCGGGCAGCGGATAGGTGCCTTCCAGCTCGATCGGGTTCTGCGTGGCGAGCACCAGAAACGGCGGGTCGAGCCGGTAGGTGTTGCCGCGCACCGTAACGCTCAGCTCCTGCATGGCTTCGAGCAGCGCGGCCTGCGTTTTCGGCGGCGTGCGGTTCACCTCGTCGGCGAGCATGACGTTGGTGAAAATCGGACCTTTCACGAACGTCCACGTGCGCCGCCCCGTGGTCGGATCTTCCTCGATGATGTCGGTTCCGGTCACATCGGTGGGCATCAGGTCGGGCGTGAACTGAATGCGCTTGAAGGTCAGCCCCAAAGCAGTCGCCAACGTGCGCACCAGCAGGGTCTTCGCCGTGCCCGGCATGCCGGTGATCAAGCAGTGCCCGCCGACCAACAGCGTCATCAGCAGGTTTTCCACGACCTCGTCCTGGCCCACGATGATCTGCCGCACCTGTTCGCGGATGCGCTCCATCGAAGAATGGAAGCCTGCGACCATCTCGCGGGACTCGCTCGTTTCCGGCTCACTCTGCAGCAAAAGAGACATGAATGCGACCTATTCCTTGATTTCCAGCAGCAACTTCAGCGCCGGTGCGAACGTGGGGGCGTTTTCCAGCGAGAGCAGCACATGCCGGCGCGCTTTGCGGCGATCGCCTATCTTATCGTAGGTTCGCGCCAAGTTGTAGTTGGCGTCGGCTTTGTTCAGCGGGTCGAGCGCCAGGACGGCTTGGAATTCTCTCGCGGCGCGGCGGTATTCGCCGCTGTCGTAGAAGAGACCGCCCAGCCTGCGATGAACCTCTTCGTCCTGCGGCCAGTTGTAGACGATGCCGTCGTAGACCCGCGCCGCTTCCTGTTTCCGTGCGGCCTCTTCGAGCCATTTGCCGAGCTTCTTGAGCGTTTCCGGATTCCTCCCCCCCCGCCGCTCGTAGGCCAGCAACTCGCCGACCGCCTCGGCGCGCTTGCCGCTCCGCTCGTACGCCTCGGCGAGCAAAACGTAGGGATTGCCGCTGCCGACGTATTGCGGGTACGTTTCCTTGGCCTTGCCGGCGGGATCGACGACGGCTTCCCAGTTCTCCTCGCGGGCCTCTTCGAGCGCTTGCTGCAGATCGCGGCGCCAAGCCTTCAACCCGTCGAGAACGGGGCCGATGAATTCCTTGAGATAATCCTGGAAACGACTGTCGAACTCGCCGGTCTCGACCCCGAGCACGGCCTCGATGTTGTCGGCCGTCGAGGCGTCGCGGGCAAATCCCTTGAGCAGAACCCCCAATTTCTCTTCGCCCCATTCCCGGGCGATGAAGCGGCAAACCAGGCCGGCTTGCATATAGGAGACTTGCACCTGACCCGGAAAGCGCGGGCGGATAAAACCCCGATCCAGTTCGGCGACCGGCAGCAGTTTCTCCTGTTGTACGGCGGAGATGAAATCCGGGCCGATGCTTTCGCCCCAGCGCGGGTCTCCCTGCCATTCCTCGTACATCGAGACGCCCTCGGAGTACCAGCGCGGCACCAGATGATCGGTCGCTTCGAGGGTGAAGACGTGGGCCAACTCGTGCCACAGCGTCGTGCCCCAATGGAAGCCGCCGGGCTCGCGCCCCGAAGGGCTGTCCATCGCCACCACGTAGCCGAAGGTCACGCCCAGCAAGCCGATGCCCGGCATGGCCATCGTGCGCACCGCGAAGTCGTCGTGATTGGGGTAAAGCTCGATCTGGACGGGTTTCTCCGGCACGAAGTCGTACTTCCTCGAAAATTCGGCGACGGCCCGCTCGGCAAGCTCGAACACGTACGGCCGCAGCAACTCGGCCTCGTCCTTGTGCAGTTTCACGAGGATTTCGGGCTTTGTCAACAAAGCCCGCAGCTCTTCCTCATCCGCCCCTTCCCCTGGCGCCGAGGGATCGCGTTCTTTGTTGGACAGGGTTACGAAATCGTCGAAGCTGTCCATCAGCCGCAGCGTATTCACGGTTTTGGCGCTGTACGGGTCGCCGTTATAGGCGATTTCGAGATGCCGGCGGCCCTCGTCTTCGAGCCCTTCGCGCATGAGGTTGACGCCCAGCTCGGCGTGCGCCTGCCAGAGCGAGGGGTCGAGGGCGACGGCCTTCTTCAGCCGCTCCGTCGCTTCGCGGTAGCGCCGCGTAATCACGTAGAAGTGCGCCTGCTCGGCATAGATCTTGCCGAAGGTCGGATTGCGCGCCAACGCCTTGTCGATCCATGCGCTGTCGCGGTTGTTTCTGAGCAGGTCCAGCGAAGCGAGCAGCGCATAGGTTTCGAGCGGCGAAGCCTGCAAGCTCTCGGCTTTTTCGAGCGCGGCCTGCAGCGACTGCTCGGCTTTTTCCAGATTGCCCTCTTCCAGCGCCATGCGCGCGAGAAGAAGGTGGCCGTCAACCTGTTCCGGCTTGGCTGCGAGCGCTTCGTTGACTTTTTCGAGCGCTGCACCCTCGAAGCGTCCGGCCATCACGCCGGCGGCGCCGAGCTTGGCGGCGACGTGGTCTTCATCGCGCTCCAAAGCCTCGGCAAACAGTTTTGCCGCTTCGCCTTCCTGGTGCGACTGAACGTAGAGATGCCCCCAGCGAACTCGCAGATCCGCATCGTCCGGCGCTGCGTTCACCGCGGCGCGGAAGCTCTCGTTGGCGCTCTTGAGATCGCCCAGCCGCCAGAATGCTTCGGCTCGCACGGCCGGGTCCGCGCTGCGTCCGATCAACTCGCGGTAGCAGCCGGCAGCCTGCCCCCGGCGGCCGCGGTCGTAGTGCTCGTCGCACGGTTCCAGCAGCTCGCTGCGGCGGCCGCGGTCCGGGTAGAGCGGCGCGCCGAACAACGCGCTGCAACCCAAGCAAAGCAACAGGAAAGCGGCCGCGCTCAGCCGCCGGGCGGGATGGGCAGCGGAACGGGAGCTCACCGGCGCTCCTCTTCACCCAGGATCTTTTCCTGGATCGCCGCAAGCTCGACGAGCAACTCCTGCAACTCGTCGAGGTATTGTTCCTCGGGCAGATCGTCTTTGCGCAGTCTCAACTCGTCGATTTTGCGCTCGAGCGCCTCGCGCTCGGCCAGCAGCGCGCTCTTCGCCGGATCGGCCGCGGCCTGCGCCGCCGCTCCCAGCCGCGCCAGCACGAAGCTGCCGGCAAGCTCGCCCTCCAATCGCGGATGCTCGGTCGCCAGCCTTTGGGCGTCTTTGTAGTGCGCCTGAACCCTGTCCTCTGCGTACCGGTAGGCTTCGAGCGCCGAAATGGTCTCATTCTTGTCGGTGTCGGCTTCGGCGTTCGACAGGGCCTCGGCCCAGTAACGCCCGAATACGGTGGCGTTTTTCTCGCGGCCGTTCTTGGTCGCGGCAATCACGATGCGGCGCTCGGAGCGCAGCGTCTCGATCGCCCCGCCGCTCGAGCTGGTCGTGGCCACGACGAGTTGCCGTCCGGCAGGGACGGCGTCGAGCCAGCGCTTGAGTTGGGCAGCGGTAAAATCCGCGCCCGGAACGTTCAACTTGTATTCCCGCCCGTCATGCGTGCCGTGGCCGATCAGGAACAGCGCCAGCGAATCGCCGGCCGACAAGTCGCTCGCCAGCGCCGCCAGAGTCTCGCGAACCCGCTCGCGGGTCGCCTCCCTGCCGGCCAGCACGCGAACCTGAGTGTCGTCGTCGACCGCCTTGCGCGCCGCCAGCCTCAAGTCCTCCACCTGTTCGCGAAATTCTTCGGCGTACTGCCGGTTGCCGCCGAGTCCTTCGACAATGACGAAATGCGTTTCGCCGCGAACCGGCGGCGCAGCGGCCAAAACGACCGCAACAATCGCCGGCAGCCCGCCTAAACGCTTTTTACGCTCCACGCTCCACGCTCCGCCGGCCGCCTCGGCAGCCTCAAATCACGCCCCATTTCCGGCGCAGCAGCCATTCTCCGCCCTTCAGCAGAAACAACAGGAAGAAGAACGCCGGCATGTCCCACAGGTCGAGGATTTCGCGCGAGCTGATGCCCGCTTCGGAGAAGCGAATCTCCGCCGGCAGGCCGGCAAGCTCGTCGAGACTCCAGTAGCGCCCGCCCGTCTGTTCCGCGAGCCGCTCCAGCAGATCCCGATTCTGATCGGGGTGGAAATCCTCGGCAACGCCGTCCTCGCGGCGCAGGTGAAGCGTGTCGGCGCCGAGCCGCTGCGCGCCCAGGCGGGCCGTCGCCTCGACCCGATAGGCGCCTGTCGCGGCGGCGGTAAACTCGGCTTGGTAAACGCCCTCCTCTGCGGGAGACGGATGCATGTCGATCGTCGCCGTCCCGCCCGACTCCGGCGTGACGACCGCGGTCACCACGGCATTGTTCGCCGCTTCGTAGGTCCTGGTGCGCACCTCGGCGCGCAGTTGGACGCGCGGCTCGTCGGCATAGATCGTGCGCCCGCTCGACAGCAGCACCGTCCCCTGCGTGTCGACTACGAGGCTGCGCAAGAGTTGCCGCCAGTAGGTGTGATGCCGCTCGTCGTCGCTGGGCAGGCCCATCTTCCAGCGCCAGCTCCCGCCTGTGGCGAAAATCACCGCTCTCCCGCGGCCGTAATTCTGGCGCACCAGCACGGGCAGCGCTTCCGGCCCGACGCGGACATTCAAAAGCGTCACGGCCGCCGGCTTGAGCGCGCCCAGCCGCTGGTAGTCGGCCAGACGCGGCATTTCGCTCCACAGCCTGGCGTTTTCCTGCGGGTCGGAATCCAGGCGGCAAATCAGCGATTCCCGCCCCTGCGCGGTCAACTCCACGCCGACCTGCTCGCGCACGAAGCTGCCTTCGCCCGCCGGCAGCGCGGCCGGCAGCGCGTCGGCGACCGCGGACGCGCTCCAGCCGCCCTGGCCCAGACCGTTCGGCCCGGCGACCATCATCAGCGTCCCGCCGCGGCGGCTGACGAACTGCTTGATCGTTTCCTGCTGCTTGGGGGTAAAGAAAGCCGCTTCGAAGCTGCCGATAATCAGCGCATCGTAGGCGAACAACTCTTCCGGCTCTTGCGGGAAGCCCTCCTCCAGCTCATCGGCCGTATCGACGCCTTGCCGGTAGTACTTGTTCGTCGAGGTGCGCAGCAGACAGACCAGTTGAATGCTGGCGTCCTTGCCGACGGCCCGGCGCATGAACTTGTATTGCCAGCGGGGCTCGCCCTCGACGTAAAGAATGCGCCGGCGGCGGCGCGGAACGTCGATCACGCGCCGCCGCGAGTTATTGCCCGTCACCTCTTCATTGGGCGCCGGCTCCAAGGCAAAGCTCAGATTGCGGATGCCCGGATCGCCGGCGCTGAAGTCGATCCATTCGCCCTGGATCGGCTCGCCCGGGCGCAGCGTGATCGATTTTGTCGCCAGTACGGAGGGGCCGTCCTTGACCGAGATGCGGGTTGTCCGCTCGGCGCGCCCGTCGTGGCGGATCGTCAACTGGGCGCTGACCCGCGAATTCGGCAGCGCCTTCGCCGACACGGCGATATCGGCGAGCTCGATGTCGTTGGGAATCCTCTCGCGGCCGACGCCGACCGTATGCACCGGAACCTTGTGCCGGCGAATCTCCGCCATCAACTTGCGGTCGAAGCGGCCCGTATTGTCGGCGCCGTCGCTGACCACCAGCACCGCGCCCAGAGGCGCCGCCGTCGACTCGCGCAAGACGTTGGCCAGCGATTCGCCGATCCGGCTGCTCGTTCCCGGCGGCGGCAAATGCTCGTCGGCGAGCGATTGGAGCCTGTCCGTCTGCGCGGCGAAAGCATAGAGACGGACCTGGAATTTCTTCCGCAACTCGTCGAGAACCGGCCCGCGCAAGGCGGCGGCGGCCTGCTGCAAGCGCGACCGGCCGGCCTCGCCCAGAGCCATGCTGCGCGAAGCGTCGAGCAAGACCGCGACTACGTTCTGGCGGCTCTTGAGCGACTGCACGGCGAGCCCCGGCTGCCAGAACATCAGCAAGGCCAACGCAGCCGCGGCGCATTGCAGCGCCCAAAGCGCCCACGGGCGGCGGCCCTCCAGGCGGCTCGGCGACCGCCGCATATGCCGCCAGAGGCCGGCCCCGGCCGCGGCGATCAGGATCGCCAGCAACCACGGCGGCCAACCGCTCGCAAACACGAAGCGGCCCTTGCCGAAGGCCGCCAGCGGGTACTTGAAAAAAAACTCGAACACCGGGCTGCTCTAATGGGTCATTGCATAAATGACATAGTTAATGGCGAAACGATAGGCCAGCGCCGTCATGTTTTCGGGGTACTGGGGCAAATCGGCATGCTCCCAGGCGTCGCCCATGTCCATGTTGAAGTTGATCGCCACCATCAGCCGCTCCTCGTCGTCGTAAATGCCGCGCCAGTGGGGCGTGTAGCCGTCCCGCTCGTAGGTTCGGCCGCTCCACAGCACGCGGACGCCGGGAATCTGCGTTCTCTGGTCGAGATCGTAGAGGGTGTGCAGCAGCGGATCGTCCTCGGGAATCTCGACGATCGGACGGTCGGGAAACACGCGCTGCATGCCGGCCAGAAAGGTCGCCCACTCCTCGGAGCCGTGAAAGTCGTCGAGCATGAGGAACCCGCCGCGCAGCAGATACTCGCGCAGATGCGCCGCTTCTTCGTCGCTCAGATACCAGTGGCCGACCTCGACGGCATAGAGCCACGGATAATCGAAGATCTCGTCGTCCAGCGGGGCGAAATAGCGCCCGCCGTGGACGGCGTCGATCGCCGTCAGGCGCTTGATGCCGTTCGTCAGATGGTATTCGGCAGCCGGAAAATCCGTGCTCCAACTGCCCCGCCCGCGGCCCCAGCCTCCGTAGTAGCCCGAGCCGTACGCATAACGGGCGAACGAAAACTCAGCGGACCTGTCGCGCTCGAAGTTGTGAGCGTTCTGGTCTTCGCCCATGCCGCCGCGCCCGCCGCGCCCGCCGAAAATTTGAAACGCCTGCAGCAAGGGCAGCGCCGCGGCGAAGCCCAGCGCGAACAATACGGCGATGCGTTTCTGCTTTGCGGAGGGCAACCGATCTCTCCTTCCCGTTGCGGCGTTCCTGAGAGTAGCACACGGCGGCGAGTCCGGCGGGCCGCGGCCGCCTCGCCGGGGCCTGCCCTTTCAGGCGTAACCACTGCTCTCAGGTTACCGCCGCATCGCCGCCTCCGCCGGTCCTGCCGTCCGCTATCCCCTGTCCGCCGGCCGCGCCGCGGGCTGCTACCATAGCGGGCATGTTCGAGAAGACGGCGGCCCTGCGCAGCGCTCTGGCGGCGGGAGAAGGCATCGTGCGCCTCGCCCCCTGCTGGGTGCCCCGCTCGTTCCTGATGCCCGGCGGCCGCCTCAAGCTCCATCCCAACGATCTCTATGCGCTCGGCGCGCACCGCGGCGGCATCGACGAACGCTGGTTCTCGTCGACGACGCAAGCCGACAACGGCCCCGGCACGCCCGAGGACGAGGGTCTGGCCTACATCGTCGCCGCCGTCGGCGCGAACGGCGGCGCCGAAAAGATTCTCTTGAAAGAAGCCATCGAGGCCGTCGGCGACGAATTCCTGGGGCAGGAGGTGATGAGCGAGCGCGGCGGCTGGAACGTGCTCTGTAAATTCTTCGACAACCTGGGGCCGATCCCCCACCACATGCACCAGGGCGACGAGGCCGCCGCCCGCGTCGGCCGCCGCGGCAAGCCGGAAGCCTACTACTTCCCGCCGCAGTTCAATTACAAGGAAAACAACTTCGCCTACACGTTCATGGGCCTCGAGCCGGGCACGACCAAAGACGACGTACGGCGCTGCCTCGAACGCTGGAACGAAGGCGACAACGGCATTCTCTATCACTCCAAGGCGTACAAGCTCAAGCCCGGCAGCGGCTGGCACATTCCGGCGGGCGTCCTGCATGCGCCCGGTTCGGCCGTCACCTACGAGCCGCAGGTCAACTCCGACGTCTTCGGCATGTTCCAGTCCATGGTCGAAGGCCGCGCCGTGCCTTGGGATCTGCTCGTCAAAGACGTGCCGGAAGAATGCCATCACGACCTCGACTACATCATCGGCATGCTCGACTGGGAAGCGAACGTCGACCCCTGCTTCATGCAAAACCGCTTCTTCGAACCGACGCCCGTCAAGCCGATGGAGGAGATGGAAGCCGCCGGCTACCGCGAAAACTGGGTCGCCTACTCTACGGATTTTTACAGCGCGAAAGAGTTGACCGTGCTGCCGGGACGCACCGCGGTCCTTACCGACGCGGCGGCTTACGGCATGATCCTGACCCAGGGACGCGGGAAAATGGGCGTATGGGACATCCACACGCCGGCGATGATCCGTTACGGCGAGCTGACCTCCGACGAGTTTTTCGTCACCGCCCGGGCGGCGCGGGCCGGCGTTGCCGTAACCAACGCCAGCAGCGAGGAAAACCTGGTCATGCTCAAGCACTTCGGCCCCGGCAACCCCGACGCCAAACATCTGATCCGCTAACGCCCCGCCGCGCATGCGGCGCCGGCGGCGCGGCCCCGCCGTATCGAAAGTTTTTATAGGGCTTACAAGCACCCGTGAGGGGCAGCGGCTGTGCTATCCTTCCCGCTTAGACCCGTACTCGGTCTGCGCGGTCGGGTTGAACCTCTTTCCCTTTCCGAAAATCATCAGGAGGCTGAATGGCTATCAAAAGAACCCCCGCAGAGGTCTTGGCGTACGCAAAGGAAAGCGGCGCGCAGATCCTCGATTTGCGGTTTGCAGATCTTCCCGGGCTGTGGCAGCACGTTTCCTATCCGATCGGCATGCTCGAAGAAGACAGCTTCGAGGAAGGCTTCGGCTTCGACGGATCGTCGATCCGCGGCTGGCAGGCGATCAGCGAGTCGGACATGTTGATCATGCCCGACCCGAATACCGCGTTCATGGACCCCTTTACTCAGGTCCCGACGCTGTGCATCATCTCCAACATCGTCGACCCGATCACCAAGCAACATTACGAGCGCGACCCGCGCTGGATCGCCCAGAAAGCCGAGCAGTATCTGCAATACACCGGCATCGGCGACACCGCTTATTTCGGCGCCGAGGCCGAGTTCTTCCTGTTCGACAACGTCAGCTACGACTCGTCCTACAACTTCGGTTTCTACAAGATCGACTCGGAGGAAGGCCGCTGGAACTCCGGCCGCCCCGAGAACAATCTCGGCTACCGCCCGCGCTACAAGGAGGGCTATTTCCCGGTTCCGCCGACCGACCACATGCAAGACCTGCGCACCGAGATGTCGCAGGTGATGGAGAGGTGCGGCATTGAAATCGAGTGCCACCACCACGAAGTCGCCACCGGCGGCCAGTGCGAGATCGATCAGAAGTTCGACACGCTCGTGCTTTCGTCCGACAACATGATGCTCTACAAATACGTTGTGCGCAACGTGGCCTATCAGAACGGCAAGTCGGCGACCTTCATGCCGAAGCCGCTGTGGAACGACAACGGCTCGGGCATGCACACCCATCAGTCGATCTGGAAGGACGGCGAGCCGACCTTCGCGGGCAACGGCTACGCCGGACTCAGCGAGACGGCCCTGCACTACATCGGCGGGCTGCTCAAGCACTCTCCGTCGCTGGCGGCGATTGTCGCCCCGACGACCAACAGCTACAAGCGCCTGGTGCCGGGCTTCGAGGCCCCGGTCAGCCTGGCCTACTCGCGCCGCAACCGCTCCGCTGCCTGCCGCATCCCGATGTACTCGCAGAACCCGAAGACGAAGCGCGTCGAGTTGCGCTACCCCGATCCTTCCTGCAACCCCTATCTGGCCTTCTCGGCCTGCCTGATGGCCGGCCTCGACGGCGTCCAGAACAAGATCGATCCGGGTGAAGCGCTCGACAAGGACATCTACGATCTGACTCCGGAAGAGTTGGCCGGCGTCCCCTCGCTGCCGCACGATCTGGCCGGCTCGCTCGATGCGCTGGAACGGGATCACGACTTCCTGACCCAGAACGACGTCTTCACCGACGAGTTGATCTCGAGCTACATCGAATACAAACGCAGCGCCGAAGTCGACGAGGTGCGCCAGCGGCCGCACCCCTACGAGTTCTCGCTCTACTACGACATCTAAGCCGCGCAACCGCGCGCGGGCGGCGCCTCCGGCTCGACGCTATACGCCGTCGAGTCGGAGGTACTCCCTGACGTTGTCGAAGCAGATGTTCTCGATCATGCCGCCGACCAACTTGTCGTCAGCGGGGATTTCGCCGTTTTCGATGTCGCGGCCCAGCAGGTTGCAGAGCACGCGCCGAAAATATTCGTGGCGCGGATACGACATGAACGACCGCGAGTCGGTCAACATGCCGATGAAGCGCGAAAGCAGGCCGACGTTCGAGAGGCAGTTCATCTGCCATTCCATCGCCTCTTTCTGATCGAGATACCACCAGCCGGAGCCGAACTGCATCTTGCCGGCAGCCGATCCGTCCTGGAAATTCCCCATCATCGTCGCGAACTGGTAATTGTCGTTGGGGTTGTTGTTGTAAACGATCGTCCGCGGCAGCGCGTCCTGCCGTTCCAGGCGGTCGAGATAGCGGCTCAGATTCTCGGCCTGCGGCCAATCGCCGATCGAATCGAACCCGGCGTCGGGTCCGGCGGCCCGCAAGCCGCGCGCGCTGTTGTTGCGCAGGGCGCCCAGATGCATCTGCTTGGTCCAACCGCGCGCCGCATCCAGCTTGCCGAAGTAGACCATCATGTAAGCGGCGAACCGCCCGTGGTCGGCGGCGTCCGCGGCAATCCCGTCTCGGGCGGAATCGAAAATCGCTTGCGCATCCGCGTCGGCCGGAAAGTCGGACGAAAGGCGTTCGAGTCCGTGATCGGAAAGGCGTCCGCCCATTGCGTGAAAAAAATCGTGGCGCTGCTTGAGCGCATCGAGAAAGCTCTGGAAATTGCGAATTTCGACGTTGCTCGCGGCTTCGAGCTTGGCGACCCAGGGGTTGAAGGCCTCGGGCCGGTTCACCGCCAGCGCCTTGTCGGGCCGAAACGTCGGATAAACCTTCGTTGCGAGATTCGACGCCGCGATGGTCTTGTGATGGGCCAGATCGTCCGTCGGGTCGTCCGTGGTGCAGAGCGCGCGGACATCGAACTTGCGCAGGATTCCGCGGGCGGTCAAACCGGCGCCGGCAAGCCGCTCGTTGGCCCGCCGCCAAACGCTCTCGGCGTTCGACTCGTCCAGCAGATCGTCGATGTCGAAGTAGCGCTTCAGCTCCAGGTGGCTCCAGTGATAGAGCGGGTTGCGCAGCGTATGCGGAACCGTGCGCGCCCAAGCGGCGAACTTGTCGTAGGGGTCGGCGCCGCCGGTGCAAAACTCTTCGCCGACGCCGTTGGCGCGCATCGCCCGCCACTTGTAGTGATCCCCTTCCAGCCAGATCGCGAACAAGTTGTCGAAGCGGCGGTCGGCGGCCACGTCTTGCGGCGGCAGGTGGCAATGGTAGTCGAGAATCGGCGGCTTGACCGCGAACGTATGGTAAAGCCGCTTGGCCGTCTCGCTGTGGAGCAGAAAATCTTCGTGGATAAACGACATCGTTGCTGAGAGCGGGGTCCTTCATGATAACCGCACGCCGGCGCCGGAAGGCAGGCGCCCGTCGGCTCCCCGTCAATTCTTGAGGCGTCAATTCTTGAGGCGGAAAAACGGGCGGCCTGCGAAGTAGGTCAGGAAAAACATGAAGAACCCGGGAAGACTGGCGGAAACATAGGTGTTGAGCCCCATCTTGTCCCAGGTGACCACCGTGGCAAAGCCGACGAAGGCTACGACGATCGCTCCGATCTCCGAGATGCTCGCATTGAAAATACGCAATACGATCAAGCCGCCGATGGAAACTCCAAGCCCCGTATAGGAGAAGATCACCAGAGAAAAAATGCTGTCTTGCGCAAACAAAGCCAAAACCGCAGCGATCACAGTCACGCTCAGAGTGCCGATTTTCGCTCCCCACAGCGAATCGCTGGGCGGTTCGGGGAAGTCTCTCATCAAAGAAGCCGAGCAGCTTAAAATTTGCGAATCGGCCGTTGACAGCGAAGCCGAAAAGACGCCCGCCAGAACGAATCCGGTCGCTATGGCCGGCAGCATTTCTCGGGCCGACAAGAACAGAGCCTGCTCCGGATCGAAGTTGGCCATGTCTTGCAAGATCACCCGCGTACACAGGCCGACCAGAATAAACAGAAAGGCAAAGCCGATCTCGCAAGCATAGCTGGCGAAAACGAATTTTCTGGTGTCCTTCGTGTCTTTGATCGCCATGGCTCGTATCAGCACATGCGGTTGTCCTATGACGCAGAAGCCCACGGTAATGTATCCCAAGAGAAACATCGCCAACCCGGAAAATCCGCCAATCGAAAGATTTTGCGGGAACAAGGACACTTCATCGGACGCTTGGCCCGTCTGCATGAAGGCTTGGAACAAATTCTGAACTCCGCCCGCTTCCCTGGAGACCGAGACCAGAATCACCACCAAGCTCAACGCCATCAAGGAAGCTTGCACCACGTCGGTCCACATCGAAGCCCTGATGCCGCCCGACCAGCAATAGAAAACGATCACTCCAACGCTCAAAGCCACCCCGACATAGGGCGAATAGCTCAAGGCCACTTCCAAAGCCTTGCCGCCGGTTTTCAGTTGCGCCGCGGCATAAAAGCTGAGGAAGAAAAGCGTAATCCCTCCAATGAACCGTCTCAGCCAAACTCGGTTCTCGCCGTGCCAGAACGTGAGCAGCTCGGCAATGCTCAAAGCCCAACCGCCTACGTTCATCGCTTGCAGGCGCGCTGTAATAAAGCCGTACACGCAGCAGTAACCCGTCAGGAGACCCAGGGAATGCCAGATCACTGCCGTGCCTTGGGCGTAAGCCATGCCCATGAAACCGGCAAACATGAAGCCGCTGAAGTGCGAGGCCGCTCCGGACAAAGCCAAAACATACGGTGAAACCGTTTGATTGGCCAAAAAATAATCCGTTTCCGAGTGCCGGCTCTTTCTGGATGCCCATAATCCGATCGGGCAGATAATGGCAAGAAAAAAGAACAGGAAACTTGCTTCGGTCATGGATTTCCTCGAAGTGTTGCGAATCGCTGCGCGGATTGCGGCGCCGCCGCGGAGAGGAGAGCGGAATCCGCGCCGAAATTCGAGTATAGACAAAAGGCAGTGCGCCAGCCGCTCCGCCGCGGACGCCTTCAGCCGAAGGGGCCCGAGACCCGAACCCAATGACCGATCGTCCCATTCCATCTGTCCGCTTCCGGCGGCTCGGGCCGTGTTCCTCCACACGCCGCCCTCCACTGGTACAATCGAGTCCGGGTAACGCACATGACGCTCCCGATCGCCACGCTCCCGGTCGCCGCCTTTTTGCTTTTGGGCAGCCTAGCCGCCGCGCTGCCGGCCGCCGAATACAGCGCAAGCGAGCGCGCTTTCTGGGCTTTCCAGCCGCTGCGGCAGGCCGAGACTCCCCCAACGGACTCCGCCTGGGCCGTCTCCCCGATCGATGCCTTCGTGCTCGCCAAGCTGCGGCAAGCGGGGCTCGAGCCGGCGCCGCAAGCCGACCGCGCAGCTCTGATCCGCCGCGCCTCTTTCGACGTCATCGGCCTGCCGCCGACGCCGGAAGAGGTCGCCGCCTTCGTCCATGACGCCTCGCCCGACGCTTGGGAAAAGGTCGTCGACCGCCTCCTGGCCAGTCCGCATTACGGCGAGCGGCAAGCGCAGCGATGGCTCGACGTCGTGCGCTACGCCGAAACCGAAGGCTTCGAATACGACCGCTACCTTCCCGGCCTGTGGCGCTACCGCGACTACGTGATCCGCGCGTTCAACGACGACAAACCCTACGACCGCTTCATCCGCGAGCAGCTCGCCGGCGACGAGATGGCCGGCGGCGGCGCCGTGACCGAAGTCGGCCGCGAAACGCTGGCCGCCGCCGGCTTTCACCGCTTGGGGGCGGTCCGCCGCAACGCGGGCAACCAGGAAGTGGCCTCCAGCCGCAACGAAATCCTCACCGAGCGCACCGACATCATCGGCTCCGCGTTCCTGGCCCTGACCGTCGGCTGCGCCCGCTGCCACGACCACATGTTCGACCCCATTCGGCAGGTCGACTACTACCGCCTGCAAGCCTATCTCGGCCCAGCTTACGAAACCGATCTCGTGCTCGCAGGCGGTCTGACCATCGAGGACTGGCGGGAGAAAACCAAGGAAATCGCCGGCAAGATGAAAAAGCTGCGCGCCCAAATCAAGCTCGCCGAAGGCGCCGAGCGCGCCGAGCTCCAAGCCGAGCACGACGCGCTCGAAGCGCAGTTGCCCGCACCGCCGCCAACGCTGGCGACCGTGCGCAACGACCCCGAGCATCCCGAGCCGGTCCACGTTCTCGCCCGAGGCGACCACACGCAACCGCTGCAGGCCGTCAACCCGCGGCCGCTGGGAGTCCTGCTGCCCGAAGACGCGCCGACGCTTCCGCCGGACGTAGAAAATCCGCGCTCGAAGCTGGCCGATTGGATCGCCGACCCCGACAACCCGCTGACCCCGCGCGTCATGGCCAACCGCATCTGGAGCGGCTATTTCAACAGGGGAATCGTCAACACGCCCAACGACTTCGGGTTCATGGGCGAGCGCCCCAGCCACCCCGAGCTGCTCGACTATCTGGCGGGCCGACTGCTGGCGGACGGCTGGAAGATCAAACCGCTGCACCGCCGCATCCTGTTGAGCAACGCCTACCGCCAAGCCGCCAAAAACCCGAAAAGCGAAGACCTCGGCATGGAAAAAGACGCCGCCAACAGCCTGCTGTGGCGCGGCCCGTCCCGCCGCCTGACCGCCGAAGAAATCCGCGACGCCATGCTGGCCGCATCAGGCAAGCTCAACCCGCGGCAGGGCGGCCGCAGCATCGTGATCCCCGTCGAGGAAGCCCTCGTCGATCTGCTTTACGATCCGACCCAATGGCGCGTCACCGAAGACCCCGGCGAGCACGACCGCCGCTCGATCTACCTGATCGCCAAGCGCAACCTGCGCCTGCCGTTCATGGAAGTCTTCGATCAGCCGGCCCTGCTGACCACCTGCGCGCGCCGCGAGACCAGCACTCACGCTCCGCAATCGCTCGAGCTGCTCAACGGCGATCTCTCCAATCGTCTGGCGACCGCGTTCGCCGAGCGCCTGCGCCGCGAAGCCGGCGGCGACCCGCAGCAACAAATCGACCTCGCCTATCGGCTGGCCGCCGGCCGCGCCGCCTCCGGCCGGGAGCAGGCCGCGGCGCAAGCCTTCCTGCAAGAGCAGCCGCTGCGCGAGTTCGCCTTGGCGATGTTCAATCTCAACGCTTTCCTGTACTTGCGCTAATGGAACGCCGACTCGCCCTCAAGCTCATCGCCGCCGGTTTCGCCGCGCCCGCCGCGCCCGTGCTTGCGGGCCGCTCGGCGCTCGTCTCCATCGCGCCGCTGCAGGCCGCGGCGGCCTACCGCCCGCAGTTTTTTACGGCTGCCCAGTTCGCCGCGGTCGACCGCCTGACGGAGCTGATCATCCCCGCGGACGAGCAATCCGGCGGGGCCTCCGCGGCCAAGGTCGGCGTCTACATCGACGTGCTGCTGTCGGCAGCCTCACCGGCCGTGCGCTCCCAATGGAAGCGGGGGCTGCAAGCGCTGGACGCCGCGTGCCGGCAGAGATTCGACGGCCCGTTCCACGAGTTGACGGACGAGCGGCAAAACGCGCTGCTGGCCGCCATGGCCCAAAACGAAGGCGCTCCCGCAACCGCGCTCCAACGTTTCTTCGCGCCCCTGAAACGCATGACGATCGACGGCTACTACACGTCGAAAATCGGCATCCACGACGACCTGCGCTACATCGGCAACAGCGCTCTGCCCGAATTCCCGGGCTGCGGCCATCCCCAGCACGGCGCCTGAGCGGCGCCCGTTCCTAAAGCGTGCTCACAACGTTCGGCGCAGCGCGCTCGTAAGCCTCCACGGCGGACGCCTGCTGCTGGATATAGCTCAACTGATCGCCGCCTTCGAGCAGGCATTTGCGGGAGAACTCGTCGATGGGAAACTCGACCTCGCGCCCGTCCGGCAAAACCAGCGCCCGCCGCTCCAGATCGATTGCCACGCGGCACTCGTCGTCCGCTTCGGCCGCGGCGAACAATTCCCTGTGCGCCGCTTCGTCGACGACGATCGGCAGCAGCCCGTTCTTCAAGCAGTTGTTGCGGAAGATGTCCGCAAACGAAGTGCTGATTACGGCCTTGAAGCCGTGTCCCAGCAGCGCCCAGGGGGCGTGCTCGCGCGAGCTCCCGCAGCCGAAGTTGTCGCCGGCCAGTAAAATCGTTCCGCCCTGCGCCCGCGGCCGATTGACGATGAATTGCGGGTTCGGGCCGCCGTCGGCCAGATACCGCCAGTCGTGGAACAGGTTCTTGCCCAACCCCAGCTTCTCGATCGTTTTCAAAAAACGCGCCGGGATGATCTGATCCGTGTCGATGTCGGCAACCGGCAGAGGAACCACCTTGCCCGAGAACTGCGTAACCGCTTCCATGCTGCTCTTTTCCCCGCTTACAGATAGCGCCGGGCGTCTGTCACGGCGCCCTCGACCGCCGAAGCAGCCGCCGTCAGCGGGCTGGCCAGGAACGTCCGCCCGCCCTTGCCCTGCCGCCCCTCGAAGTTGCGGTTGCTCGTCGACACGCAGTACTGCCCCGGAGTCAACCGGTCGCCGTTCATGGCGATGCACATGCTGCAGCCCGCCTCGCGCCACTCCGCTCCGGCGGCCTGGAAAACCTCCGGGAGCCCTTCCGCTTCGGCCTGCGCCTTGATCTTCTCCGATCCGGGCACCACCATCATGCGCACCCGCGGGGCGACCTTGCGTCCGCGCAGCACGTCCGCCGCCAGACGCAGATCGGACATCCGCGAGTTCGTGCAACTGCCCACGAACACCACGTCGATCGGCTGCCCCAACAGCGGCTTGCCCGCTTCGATCTGCATGTAATCGAGCGCCTTGCGAACGCCGGGATTGCCGTTCGGCTCGGGAACCGGCTGCGTCACGCCCACGCCCATGCCCGGGTTCGTGCCCCAGGTAATCATCGGCTCCAGGCTCGCCGCGTCGACGGTCTCGGTGCGGTCGAACGCCGCCCCCGCGTCGGAGGGCAGCTTCCGCCAGCGCGCGACGGCCGCATCCCAATCCGCTCCTTTGGGGGCTTTGGGCCGTCCGGCCAGATACTCGAAAGTCGCGTCGTCCGGAGCGACCATGCCGGCCCGCGCCCCGCCTTCGATCGACATGTTGCAGAGCGTCATGCGCCCTTCCATCGTCAACGCGCGGGTCGCTTCGCCGGCGTACTCGAACACGTGGCCGGTCCCGCCGCCGATGCCGATCCTGGCGATCAGCGCCAGAATCAAATCCTTGGCCACGACGCCGTCCGGCGCGGCGCCCTCGAAACGCACCCGGCAGGTCTTCGGACGGTTCTGCAGCAGGCACTGCGTGGCCAGCACGTGCTCGACTTCCGTGGTGCCGATGCCGAAGGCCAGCGCTCCGAAGGCTCCGTGCGTCGACGTGTGGCTGTCGCCGCAAACCACCGTGAAACCCGGCTGGGTCAAGCCCATCTCCGGGCCGATCACGTGCACGATGCCCTGATCCGCCATGCCCATGTCGGCCAGGGGCACACCGAACTCCCGGCAATTGATGCGCAACTGCTCCACCTGCCTGGCGGCGATCGGGTCCACGATCGGCAGCGCGCGGTCGGTGGTCGGGATGCTGTGATCCATCGTCGCCATCGTGCGCTCGGGCCGGCGCACCTTGAGGCCGCGGTCGCGCAGGCCCTGAAAGGCTTGCGGCGAGGTCACCTCATGCACCAGATGCAGGTCGATGTAGAGCACCGCCGGAGACCCGGCTTCCTGAACGACGACATGCTCGTCCCAGATTTTCTGGAACAACGTACGCGGCTTGCTCACAATCCCGTCAGTTTAGCGCAGGCTTGGCTCGCACTGGGCGAAACTCCCGGAAACGGCGGCCTGTGCGCTGTCGTACAATGAGCTTCGTCGCGAGGCTCGTCTGGAGGACGGCAGCCGGAGGCAGCGTCTCATCATGCATCGGTTCGGGCTTCTCGCTGCCGCATTGTTTTCCGTTTTCGGTTCGGGCGCTCAGGCGGCGGCGGACTTCTACGGCGAAATCTTCCCGCTCCTCGAAGCGCGCAACTGCCGCGCCTGCCACAACCCCTCCGGCGTGGCTTCCGGCACGAGACTCCAATTCCCGGCAGCCGAGGCGCCGCGGGAACAGATCGAGCGCTTCGCGCGGGGGCTCGCCGCGCTCATCGACCGCAGCGAGCCGCAGCAATCGCCGCTGCTGCTCAAGCCCACCAACCGCATCCCGCACACCGGCGGCCGGTTGATCGCGCCCGGAAGCGCGGACGAACGGTTGCTGCTGGGCTGGATCGAGCGCCTCGCCGCCGAGCCGGTCCGCCATCCGGCCGCGGGCGGCGGCGCGCCCCCGCCGCCCGCCGAGCCGCTGAGGCGGCTCTCCCACGTCCAGTACGACAACACGGTCCGCGACCTTTTGGGAGACAGAACCCGGCCCGCCCGCAATTTCCCGTCCGAGGATTTCGTCGACGGCTTCACCAATCAGGCATCCGCGCAGACCGTCACGCCGAGGTTGGCGGAATTTTACGCCGCCGCCGCCGAAAGGCTGAGCCGGAACGCCTTTCGCTACGGCGACGAGAACGCCTTGATCCCTTGCCGGCCGCCGGGCGCAACCGACCGCGAGTGCGCCGAGGCGTTCGTCAGGCAATTCGGCGCAAGGGCCTACCGCCGGCCCCTCGAGCCGGAGGAGATCCGCAGCTTGGTCGAGCGCATGGCCGCATGGGCGGGCAGGAACGACAACTTTTTCGAAGGCGCCCGCATTGCCGTCGAAACGATGCTGCAAGCGCCCCAATTCCTGTTTCTGATTCCGCAGCCCGCAGGCAGTCCGGGGAAACAGTACGAAACCGCGTCGAGACTCGCGTACGGCGTCTGGAATACGCTCCCCGACCGCGAATTGTTTACGGCGGCGGCGGAAGGCCGCCTCGGTCGCCAGGCGGATGTCGAGCGGCAGGCGCGGCGGATGCTGGCCATGCCCGCCGCGCGGGAGGCGTTGGACGAGTTTTTCGCACAGTGGATGCGCTTCGACCGCCTGCGCAATGCGGTCAAGGATCCCGACCGCTTCCGGGACTACGCTCCGGAAGTCGCCGAGAGCATGGCCGAAGAATCCCGCCGTCTGTTTCGGCATTTGGTCTGGAACGATCGCGACTTCCGCGAATTTTTCACGGCGGACTACACCTTTGTTGACGACTTCCTCACGCGGATCTACGGCCTGCCGGATGCTCGGACGCCCTTCGAACTGGTCCGCTATCCGCAAGGTTCGGCGCGCGGGGGAATCCTGGGCCACGGAACGTTCCTGGCGCAGACCGGCAAGCCGGCCTCCACGTCGCCGACCAAGCGGGGTTTGTTCGTGCGGGAGCATTTCCTCTGCCAAACGACGCCGCCTCCCCCGCCCGGCGTGGACTCTTCGCTCCCGACCCTTCAGTTGGGGGGCCGCCCACTGACGATGCGAGAGACGATGGAAATTCTGCATGCTTCCGAACCGGCCTGCGTTTCGTGCCACAAGCTCGTCGACCCGATCGGTTTCGGCTTCGAGCATTTCGATACGATCGGGGGCTACCGCAAGACCGAGTCGGTCAGGCTGGAGCCGAGCCCCATCGAAAAGCAGCAGGGACGCGAGGCCGAGGTTCACCACATGCCGATCGATTCTTCCGGCTATATCGCCGGCATCGACGGCTCCTCCTTCCGCTCGCCGCGGGAAGCCGGCAAGATCCTGGCCGACTCCGTTGTCTGCCGGCGGTGCGTCGTCAAGCAGTTGTTCCGCTACTTGTTCGGACGGCGCGAGACCGAAAACGACGGCGAACTGCTCGACACGGCCTATAATCGTTTCAAGCGTTCGGGGTTTCGCTTTCGCGAGTTGGCCCTCGGATTGCTGGTCAGCGAGGAATTCTTGCAAGCCGAATGGAGAGGCGCGCCATGAAGACAGCCCTGTTGCCGCGGCGTTCTTTTCTCAAAAGCGCCGGAGCCGCGGGCGCCGCCGTCCGCATCGGGCTGCCGTCGTTGGCCTGCATGTGTTCAACGCCTCCGGGACGGCTTACGCGGCGGGCGCAGCGCGGGCGAAGCGGCCGGATGCGGAGTCGGGCGCGCCGGAAAGACGCTTCGTTTTCTGGTTCAACGGGAACGGCATCCCGGAACGCTTCTGGATTCCCCGCGAGACGGGCGCCGACTACACCCTGACGCCGTGCCTGGCGCCGCTTGCGCGCCTCCGTGACGACATTCAGATCGTGTCCGGTCTCGACAATCCCAACGGGCAGGCGAGGGGCGCCGGAAACGGCCATATGCGTTCGATGAGCGCGCTGGTCTCCGGGGAAAAGTACACGGGACTGGGAGCCGGCGGACCCTCCATAGACCAACTCGTCGCCGGCCGGACCGGCGGGAACTCGCGCTTTCCATCGCTGCAGATCGGCGTCTGCCGGGAATCGTTCGGCACGAGCATCCAGCGCAACATGAGTTGGGGCGCCAAGGATCGGGCCCTGCCGCCGGAAGTCATTCCGCAGCAACTCTTCGACCGGCTCTTCGGAACGATCGACGAGGGTTGGAAGAACCGCAAGCGGAGCATCCTCGACGGCGTTCGCGAGCAGGCGTCTCGGCTGCAGGGGCGTTTGGGGCGGGAGGACTCGCGCCGCATCGACGAGTACTTGACGGCCATCTTCGACATGGAGCGGACAATCGCGGACTTTCCGGCGGACTACGCCCGCAACGTCGAGGAGCCGGAAGCCGGAGGCGACCCGCTCGACTATCCGCGCATCGCCAAGCTGCAGAGCGATCTGCTTGTGCATGCGTTCGCTGCGAACCAGACCCGCGTCGCGTCTTACATGCTGACCAAGTGCCAGGGCCTGACCCGCTTTCCCTGGCTGGGCCTGTCGTTCGCGAGGCACCACGAATACTCGCACTTGGGCGGCCCGCATCGTCAGCGCCAGCAGGAGGTCATGCGCGACATCTGCCGCTGGCATGTAGAAGAGTTCGCCTACTTGGCGGCCAAGCTGAAGAACACGCCCGAAGGGGCCGGGTCGCTGCTCGACAACTGCGCGCTGCTGTTCGTGCATGAACACGCCGAGGCGAACACCCATAAGAACAGCGGCGGAGCGGTCATCGTGGCCGGACGCGCCGGACGCCTCCGGCCGGGCCGGCATACGCGCGTCGCCGGAACTTTCGGCGACCTCTACCGCGCGGTCGCCGCGGAAGTGGGCGCACCCCTCGAGCGCTTCCCGACCTCGTACTCCACTCTCTCGGCCGCGACCGGCTGATCCGCCGCCGGCCTCCACGGCATCAGCGGATGACGCCGCGCCCCGGCCGCGCGGCCAGGAACAGGGCGGCGGCCTCCTCGCTGAGCAGCGTCTCGACCGCGATCAGCTTGCGCAATGCGGGATGATCCCGCAACGCCGCCAGACCCGCGTCGCCGAAGCGCGTCCCGGAAACGTCCAGCAGCCGCAAGGCGGGAAACCGGGCGAGCGCCGGCCCCGCCGCATCGTCGACCGCCTCGACGTGCGCGAGAACAAGTTCCTCGAGACGAACGAGCGGGCGCAGGCTCTCGATGCCCGCGGCCGTCAAACGCGACCGCGAAAGGTTCAGCCGGCGCAGGCCGGCCAGCCGCCGAAGATGACCCGCCCCGGCGTCCGAGACGCGGATCGAGCCCAGAAAACGCTGGCCGCTGGCGGCGGCATATTCCTCGTTCGGCGCGGCAAGGTTGAGACTTTCCAGGCCGCGCATCGCCCCGATTGCTTCCAGGTTCCGGTCCGTAACCTCGACCACCGGGATGCCGCCGTCGATGACCTGGACGCCGCTCAGGTCCAGATGGCGCAAGCTCGTAAGCGCACGAAGGCCGGCGACGCCTGCCTCGCCGATGCGGTTGCCTCCGATCGCCAACGACTCCAGATGCGGCAACGCCTCAAGCAATTCGACCGCCGGATCGCTGATATCGGTGCTGCCGATATCGAGCGAGCGAAGCCGCCGGAGCTCGGTCAGGAACTTGACGCCGGAGTCGCTGATCTTGGTTCCGCGGACGTTCAGCCGTTCCAGCTTGGCCGCCCGCCGCAAGCGCGACGCCCCCGCGTCGGTGATGTGCTCGCAGAAGAACAGATCGAGCTCGCGCAACGCCGGCAACGCGGATACGATCGACAGCGCGTCGTCGGTGACATGCGTTTGCCCCAGCGCCAAGCTTTCCAGGCCGGTCAGCCCCGACAACCGCTGCAGGTCCAGGTCTCCGATCCAGGTGCGCCTGAGATCGACGCCCACGATCCGGCCTTCGGCTCCGCGCCGGCAGGAACCGCCCTGCCGGCGAATCCATTCCTCGAGTTGCGCGCTGTCCGCCCCGAGCGCCGCAGGCGGCGGCGCGCACAACAACGCGAGCAGGGCCGGTATCCGGTGCGGTCCCGTCATGCGCCCTTTAAGGAAGGTCTGAATAAGTAGTGGCAAGCAGGGGGGATGTGTCCTAGTGGAGTTGTAGGGTAGATGTTGTCGTTAGAGGGAGGAAGGATGCATCAGCGGAGCTTTGCGGATATGGAGTACGAGGGCAAGAAACACCGCACGAGGCGGGAGAAGTTTCTGGGGCGGATGGAGGAATTGATTCCGTGGGAGCGTTTGGAGGAGCGCATCCGCCCGTACTACCCCAAAGCGGGGCGGGGGCGGGGGCCGTACGAGTTGGCGGTGATGCTGCGCGTGCACTGCGTGCAGTTGTTTTACAACGTGAGCGATCCGGGGATGGAGGACATGCTGTACGAGATCGAGTCGGTGCGGCGCTTTGTGGGTTTGCGTTTGGGAGATGCGTTGCCGGACGAGACGACGATTTTGCACTTTCGGCATCTGTTGGAGAAGCACGAGTTGGGCGGGGTTGTGCTGGCGGAGAGCAACGCGCACTTGGCGGGGCAGGGGTTGCGGTTGCGGGAAGGGACGATCCTGGACGCGACGATCATCGCCGCGCCGAGTTCGACGAAGAACAAGGAGCGGAGTCGCGACCCGGAGATGCATCAGAGGAAGAAGGGGAAGCAATGGCATTTCGGGATGAAGGCGCACATCGGGGTGGACGCCGAGACGGGGCTGGCGCATAGCGTGGCGGCGACAGCGGCGAATGTGGCGGATGTGACCCAAGCGCATAAGTTGCTGCACGGCGGGGAGAAGGTAGTGTGCGGGGATGCGGGCTATCAGGGGGATGCGGGCTATCAGGGGGTGGAGAAGCGCCCGGAGCATCGCCGGCGTAGGGTGGAGTGGCAAGTGGCGCTGAAGGCTGGGCAGCGGCGGCGCTTGGCGGCGGACAGTGCGGAGGCGCGGGCGGAGCGGCGCAAGGCGGAGGTGCGGGCCAAGGTGGAGCATCCGTTTCTGTATGGGAAGCGGCACTTTGGTTACGCCAAGGCGCCTATCGCGGCTTGGCCAAGAACAGGGAGCGGA
This sequence comes from Bryobacterales bacterium, assembly GCA_965214655.1. Classification (GTDB taxonomy): domain Bacteria; phylum Acidobacteriota; class Terriglobia; order Bryobacterales; family UBA6623; genus CATQHP01. The sequence continues at coordinate 1,512,505 of OZ243965.1, forward strand.
TCAGTCTGCTGTTGGGCTTCGCCAATCTGCTGCTCGCGGGGCGCTACGCGACGGCCTGAGCGCCACAATACAGGAGTCGTGCGCCCACAGTGGCGCAAAGCCGCAGAAGCGGAGTTGAAACCGTCGCTGCGGGGTCAAAATTGGCGTTGCACAGTCAAAAAGAGCAGGATTTAGCCGCAAAATTCGCTGGCAGCCCAACTGCAACCGCTCCTTACGGACAGCATCAACCATCCAGCGCACCAAAAACTGCCTTATTCAGACCTTCCTTAACGGCGCCGGAGTTCCCGGGCGGAGTCGGGGTCCCAGACGATCGAACACTCCGGAAGCGCTTTCCGCAGGGACTCAACCCCGCCGGCGCCGACCAGCGTGTGGTAGAGGTTGAGCGACTGCAACCGGGCGAACCGGGAGAGAATCTCCACGGCCTCGTCGTCGACGTCCGTGTTATCCAGGCTCAGCTCCTGCAATTGCCGGTTCCCGGCCAGCGCTGCAATTCCCCGCGGCGAGACCTTCGTGTAGTCGAGATTCAGCCGGCGCAGGTTTTTGAGCCCGGCCAGTGCGGCCAGACCGGCGTCGCCGACCCGGGTATTGGCCAAATCCAGGTCTTCCAGCCGCGGCAAGGCGGCAAGATGGGCCATGCCGGCGTCGGTGACGTCGGTGAAGGCCAGAGAAAGGGTCCGCAGCCGGCGCAGCGCGGACAAACGGGCCAAGCCGGCGTCGCCGACCTTCGTGCCGGTCAGACCGAGGGCGGCGAGTTTCTTGAGCCTGCCGATATGCTCCATGCCCCCGTCGCCGACCGCAAGGTAATCGAGATCGAGCGCCTGCAAGCCGCGCAGCCGGCTGAGGTGCCGGATCGCGTCGTCCCCGGCCTCCGTGCCGGCCAGCGAGAGCATGCGCAGCCGCGGCAACTTGGCGATCTCGCGGAGTCCCGGCCCTTCGACCAAGCTCTGGTCGAGGAAAAGCGTCCGCAATGCGGCCAACGGAACGAGAGCGGCCAAGCCGCTGTCCGTGACACGGGTGTGGCTCAGGTTCAGCGAGGACAGAGCGGGCAACGCTTGCAAGTGGCGCAGGCCGGCGTCGCTGACCTCGCTGGCGGCAAGATCCAGCCCGGTCACGCGGGGAAACCGCCGCAACGCCGCCAAGTCGCCGTCGCCCGCCGCCGTTGCCTGCAAATCCAACGCAACGGCGCCGTTCGGGCCGATTCGGGCGGAGCCGCCAACAGCCTCGGCCCACTTCGCCAACCCGCCCGCGCCGCCGGCGGAAGGCGGGGCATGCTCTGCGCGAGAGACCGGCGGCTCGGTTGCCGCGAACAAGATTGCAATGCCGGGCCCTGCGCAACTCGCCCACGCCGCCGGCGGTGACTTGGCTGTAGCGAACGTCGACGCGGCGCAGGGAGAGCAGCGCGCTCAGCTTCCCGATTCCGGCGTTCGTCACGCGGGTGCGGTACAGATTCAGGTCGGCGAGGTCGGCCATCGCCGCCAAGTGGCTCAGCCCGGCGTCCGTGATGCGGGCGCCGCGCAGATTGAGCGCCCGCAGCTTCTCCAGAGCCGCCAGATGCGCCAGCCCCGCGTCCGTCAGTTCGAGGTCGGCCAGATCCAATTCGACCAGGTCAGGAAGTTCGCTCAGCAGGCCGAGGCCGGCGTCCGTGACCTGCGTGCTGCGCAGGCGCAAGGTCTTGAGATTGCGCAGCTTGGCGATGTGCCGCAGACCCTCGTCGTTGGCGTCCGTCTGGGTCAGATCGAGCCGTTCGAGCAGTGGAAACGCATCGAGGTGCGCCCCGGTTATGCGCGTCGATTTCAGTTGCAAGGAGCGCAGGCGCTCGAGCGGGGTCAGCAGTTCGATCCCCTGGTCGAAGATCCGGATTCCCTTGAGGACGCTCAGGAAATGATGACTGACGTGGAGGGATTCGAGCGAAGCGAGTTGCGCCACCGCGGCGAGTCCCCGGCTGTCGTCGACGGCGCCGAACTTGCCGCAGCAGACCGGATTCCACATCGTTCCGGGCAACGTGAGAACCTGCAGGCGCCCGAGCGGCTTCAAACGGTTCAGATCGCGCGGATGCACCAAGGTTCCGGTCAAATTGACGACGCGCAATGCGAAAGGACCGTCGGGAAGCTCTCCGCGTGCGCGCACCTCGCCGGGGACTCCGTGAATGCCGACCGCGCCGCCCAGCGACAGGACCCACGCGGCGACCTGCCACTCGGAATCGCTCCCCGCGCCGACGGCCGGCGGAGAGACTGAGGCGGTCAACAGCAATACCCCGATGAAGACCTTGCTCCAGCGCACCGCTCGCCCGAACCACGGCCTGGAAAAGCGCTCGATGCAGACTCCGGCGCCGGCCGACGGCTCCCGTGTCATTGTACCAGCGGGGCCGCAGTCCTCGGACGAGGCGGGATTGTGACCCCTACTAAGCGATTCTCAGGGCGTGGTGGAATAGCTCGGTCGTGAACGCATTCCAGCCGTCGTCGTTCAGCAGGTCGTCGAGGATAAAAACCTTGACATCGTGCTGATCGAGGCGCGATGCCATCTCTGTCGTGACGACCCCCGCGATCAAGAAGTTGTGGCAGCGGGCTGGCGTTTCGGTGAAGCTCTTCAGCACCGCCCCGAGTCGTTCGAGTGCGCCGGCAGGGTCCTTGCCCCCCTTGATCTCAATCGTGGCGACGGCTTTTTCTCCGCTTCTGAAGAGGATGTCGGGTTCGCTCCCGTACATCATCGTAACGCCGTTCGGGAGGGTAAACCTACTTGCGCTCTTCCGCTCAAGGACGAGTGTCTGCTCCTCCAGCCAGTCCGCGATTTTCGTCTTGATTAGTCTTTCAGCGTCTTGGCCAATGACGTTTCGGAACATCCCATCCAGTGTGATCCCCATGGTGCTCAGGATGTTGCGATACCCGTTTCCCAGGGTCCACTCAGTCGTGCCCGCAATGATCGCGGAAATCACGCTGTTGTAAACGCGGCAAACCTGGAGCGCATCCTGCTGAGACACTGGCCGAACGCGGTTCTTGGTTTCCCAGCCCTTTACATCAACCCCTGCCCCTGTACGCACCCGTTTCAGCGAAAGAAGAGCGATCCCTCGATAGTAGAACGAGGCTTCTGGATGTTCCTGAAGCAGGTCGGGATGTGCGAAGACTTTACACAGCTCGATGCTCGACGTGGTCACGTACTCCCATGCCGATTCGCTAATCAGCAACTCTTCCTTGGCCGTGGAATAGTCGAGCCGGCCCGTAAACCTGTCTACGAGCCGCCTGACTTTCTCGTCCGTGCGCTGTCGTATTCGCTCCGCAAGGAGCTTAGAGCGTGTCAGGTCGTCGTGGGACGTCATCCCAACCGCTCCCAGCGGTAGACACACTTGCGGATCTCGCGCCGTCCGAATCGCCCCATCTGCTGGCTTGCGTTGCCCTTACCCCTTGCGAGCGTCCAAATGTCCGTGCAGGTGAAACCGGACTGCTCAGCGAAATCCGAGAGAATGAAGTCGACCGGAACCTCCTCGCCGTGATACTGCACGTTGTCGTTCACCATGATCACAGAGCCGCCAGGGCGTACTACGCGGCCGAGTTCAGCAACGATGACCGCCATTTCCAGGAAGTAACCCTCGAGGAGCCGGATGACGTGCCGGTTGCCGAGTTCGTCGAGGTGGCTGCGCAGGATGTGCAAGACCTCGTGAAGGGCTGCTTGGCGCCGGTACAGTGCGAGCGCATGTTCGAGCGACTCCGGCTGGTCGCCATACCCCGCTCGCAGCAGCTTGAGCTTGCTTCTGTTCTCGACCGTCGCGGAGAGTAGGCATTGCCGAAGACTGGCAAACGCATCTCGGTCGAGGCCTAGCCATGCCAACTCAAGCGCGTAGGTTCGCGTGTAGTCGTATCGGTTCGCGTACGGCGGCGAGGTGATGACCATGTCGAAAGCACCTTCAGGCAGCGTCTTCAGGAGATCGAGCGAAGAACCGGCCCGGAAGATCGGGCGACCGCCGCCAAAGATCTGCTTGACGGCATCGAGGTCGTCCACCATCTCCGAGAGGCGCCTGTCGAGCGCGTCCGAGAAAGACGGGATCCGTCCCTTGTCCATCCGCGCTCGCAACTTGCGACCCGAACGGGTATCCCAGCGAAGGTATTGACCATCCTTACGGGTGTAGCTCACAACTTCGAGCAGGGACATGCAGGCGAGGTTGATCAGCGTCTTCGTTGCACGATCATCCATTTCGGCGATGAACTCACGAGCCTTCCCGATGTCGCGTTCGGTCGCAACCGGGAAGGCCGCCTCGGTGATCGCCACGTGTGGAAAAGCGTGTTCAGGGGCGGGAGGCCGCGCTGATGCGATCCGAGAGCGGATTGCGCTGACGGCCCTTTTGAGCACCGTCCTAGACATGCCGTTGGCTGCCGCGGCGATCCCGGTACCGACGAGGACGCCGACCGGCATGACCTCGATCCCCGTGGCTGCCACTCCCCGTCCGGACGCCGTTAGCACGGTCGTACCGATCCCTGCGAAGGGGTCAAGCACGTGTTCGGGCTGGCACTCGTCCAGAAGATAGTTGACGAGTGTGCGGGAAAAGCCTTCCTTGTACTTCATCCAGCGAAGTCCGGGCACCTCACGATTGTCCTGGTACGAGACAACCCGTCGCGTGAACTCTGGATCGATTGCAACACGGCCGGCGAAGCGGTCGTTCAGGGCTTGGCGCGCCGCCGTCTCGCCGCCGTTAGGGGATCTGACGGGTTCTAGCACTGGCCGGAGAACTTCGGTTTCGGGCCAGAACCGCCCCTGCCGGCCGCCTTCGCGTCGCCCGCTACGCAACGTCCTTGCTCGTGCGGCATTCTCGCCCGTAGCGGTCTCGGCGAGGCGTCCTGGATACCCTGCCGTGATACCTCCAAGCGACAGTGCATCCCTGTTAGTCTTTGTGAGGACGGGCCGACTCACAGGCCATAAGTCTAGTTGCGCGGCCATCAATTAGTCAAGATTCCGAGAGCAATGGTCTCCTCACGGATTGGGAGAAACAAGAAGTATGCCGCCTGCAACGGCACTGTCAGGGGAGGGTATGGCGCCGACTGATCACCACTGATGGCCGCCGTCGCACTCGCCCGATTCCGTGGCGCATCGCCAAGCCGCAGGTCTGTTGCCCGGCGCTAAAGCCCGAACTGCGAGCGGACGACTCGCAAAGCGGCGTCCACTTCGAAGCTGCAAGCCAGGCCGGTCCGTCCGCCGCGCAAGAAACGCATGTCCGCCAGCGTGACACTGTAGCCGCCGGGCCGCCGCTCGACCCGCGCGAACCCGTATTGCGCGAACCTCCCGTAGTCCCTACCCTCAGCGCTTGCCCATGCTGCCCTGACTGCGGGGTGCTCGGCCAGCTTGGCGACCCGCCGCCCCCGCGCGGGATCGACCGGACGCGCCTCCAACGCATCGACGTCGAAGCTGAAATAGGCCGTCTCCGTCTCCACGACTCCGAACCAGGCCGCTGGCAGCCACGGCGCCGGAAACGCCGCCCGCCGCGCGACGGCCTCGCCGAGAATCGACTCCGCCGGAAGAGCATCCATTACGCGGTCATGCCAGTAGCGGTTCAGCGCGCAATAACCGGCCAGCAAGACCAACCCCAAAGCGGCCAGGCGCCGCGCGCGGGACCTGCGCAACAACCAACACCCCAGCAACGTTGCCGACAACCCCGCCCACAGCAGCGGGTCGATCACGAACAGCGCGTCCCAGGAAGACCACTCGGACGAAAACGGCAGCCAGAGGCGGATGCCGTAGACGTTCATGAAATCCAGCAACGGATGCGAATAAGCGACGAGCAGGGCAACCCCGTAGGCCGGGCCCCAACGGACCCGTTCGGGGCGCCGCAGCAACCGCGCCGCGCCCGCCGTCAGGCCGACCGCCAGCAAGGCCATGAACGGAATGGCAAGCAGCGAATGCGTCAGGTGCCGATGATAGTTGAGATAGTCGATCGTGTCGAGGCCGGCGACAATATCGACGTCCGGCACGTTCGCCGCAACCAGGCAAACGGTCGTGCCGAGCGGAGTGCGCTGGCGCAGTCCGGCCCGCGCCAGCAGGCCGCCCACCAGGGTATGCGTCAGATTATCCATGCGCCGGCATGGCGGCGCGGGCCGATACTCCCAGCGGCGTAACGCCGTAGCCCGCCGGCAGCAATATCTTCAGAGCTTGCGCGCACATCGTCACACGAACCGGCAGCGCGCCCGCAACTTCGCCGTCGACTTGCACTTTCACCGCCGATCCGTTGCCGGACTCCAGGCGCACGTCGTCGGCGAAATAATGCTCGATGCCGGGCCAGCGCGCCGCCGCTCCCAGCGCCACGCCCAGCATGTGGCTGAAATACGGCAGGCAATTGGCGCCGGAAAACTCAGCCACCTCGAACCTGTCAGCGAGCAGGTTCGCCCGCGGAGTCAGCACCAATCCGCCGCCGTACTTGCGGCTCTTGGAAACCAGCACGAAACTGCGCGGCTTGCGCGGACCCCCGCCGACCGTGCGCAGCCTGGGAAACGGGCGGAACATCCGCTGCAAGCCGCTCAGCCAGTAAGCGCCCTCGCCTACTCGATTCTTCATACGCAGGTCGATGCCGTCCGCCACTTCCGCGTCGACCCCCGCGCCGCACATCAAGAGAAAGTACCGTTTCCCACCGCTTTCCAGGAAGTCCACGCGGCCCAAAGGCGCTTCCTGCTCTTGCAAAACGGGCAGCAAAGCGGCTGCGCGCCAAGGATTGCCGGGCAACCCGACCTCCATGCTCAAGACGTTGGCCGTGCCTCCGGGCAGCACCAGCAGCGATGCCTCGCACTTCGGCGCCAAGCCCTGCACAACCTCGTTGACCGTGCCGTCGCCGCCGCAGGCAATCACCAGATCGGCGCCGGATTCCTGCGCCGTCCGAGCCAATGCCGAAGCATGATGCGGCTTCTCGGTACGCGCCTTTTCGATTTTCCGGACGTGCTTTCGCAGCGTTTCGCAGGCTGCGTCCACGCCGGCGGCGGTCGCCCCGCCGCCGGCTGTCGGGTTGTAGATCAATACGCCCCGATCGAACAACATACGCAGTTTTTATAATAACTTGCGATGCCTGCCGAAACGGCCCCGCAAGCGGCGCGCAGCGGCCCCGCCGGGCAGATCGAAACGCTGCGCGAAGAGATTCGCCGGCACGAGCGTCTCTATTACGTCCTCGACCGGCCGGAGATATCCGACGCCGAGTACGACGGCCTCATGCAGCGCCTCCAGGCGCTGGAAGACGAACATCCCGAGCTGATAACGCCGGAATCCCCGACGCAGCGGGTCGGCGGCGCCCCGCGCGCGGGAGCGGAGAAGGCCGCGCACTCGTCGGCGATGCTCAGCCTTGACAACGCTTTCAACGAGCAGGAGCTGCGCGACTTCGACCGCCGCGCGCGCGAGTTGGCCGGAGTCGAAACCCTCGTCTACGTCGCCGAGCTCAAGCTCGACGGCATCTCGATGTCGGTGCGCTACAGCGGCGGACGCCTCGCGCTCGGCCTCACCCGCGGCGACGGCGTTACCGGCGAAGTGATCACGCCCAACGCGCGAACCATCCGTTCGCTGCCCCTGGCGATCGACCCCGCGGCGGCGGCCGCCGCCGGGATGCCGGCCGAGTTCGAAGTGCGCGGCGAAGTGGTCATGCCCCGCCACGCCTTCGAGCGCCTCAACGCCCAACGCCTGGCGGCCGAAGAGCCGGCTTTCATGAATCCGCGCAACGCCGCCGCCGGATCGCTGCGCATGCTCGACGCCTCCGTCACCGCCTCGCGCCGCCTCGATTATTTCGCCTACATGCTGCTTTCCGGCGGCTCGACCTTCATGGACTCGCACTGGGACGCGCTCGAAGCCCTGGCCGCCGTCGGCTTCAAGGTCAACCCCCACCGCGACCGGCTCACGGGCGTCGACGCGCTGCTCGCATTCCGCAACCGTTGGATCGACCGCCGCGATTCCCTGCCCTACGAGATCGACGGTCTGGTTTACAAGGTCGACGCCGCCGCCCTGCAGCGCCGTCTGGGCGCCACCGCCAAGGCTCCGCGCTGGGCCATCGCCTACAAATCCGCCGCCGAACAGGCCGAAACCATCGTCGAAAACATCGACGTGCAAGTCGGGCGCACCGGCGCGATCACTCCCAGGGCCCGGTTGCGGCCGGTGTTCGTCGGCGGCGTTACCGTCTCCCGCGCCACGCTGCACAACGAAGACGAGATCGCCCGCCTCGAGCTCCAGATCGGCGACCGCGTGCTCGTCGAGCGCAGCGGTGACGTGATCCCCAAAGTCGTCCGCGTCGTCGAGCAGGCCGAAGGCCGGCGGCCTTTCCACATGCCCGCCGCCTGTCCGGTTTGCGCAACCGCTCTGGTGCGCGAGCAGGGCGAAGCCGCGCGCCGCTGCGTCAATGCAAACTGCCCGGCGCGTCTCAAGGAATCGATCCTGCATTTTGCCCACCGCACCGCGCTGGACATCGACGGCATGGGCGAAATCCTTGTCGAGCAACTCGTCGACGGCGGCTTGGTCAAGAACCTGGCCGACATTTACGACCTCACCGCCGACCAACTGGCTGCGCTCAGCCGCATGGCCGAAAAATCCGCCGGCAACGTGATGGAAAGCATCGCCCGCTCGAAAGCCGCGCCCCTGCCGCGGGTCATCTACGCGCTCGGCATCCGCTACGTCGGCGAACGCACCGCGCAACTGCTGGCCAACCACTTGCTGAACGTCGACGGCATGCTTGCCGCCTCCCCCGAAGAGTTGGAAGCAGTCGAGGGAGTCGGCCCGCGCATTGCCGAATCCATCCGCGATTTCCTGGCCGCGGAACAAAACCGCACCCTCATCGAACGGCTGCGCCAAGCCGGCTTGCAATTCGAGCAAGATCCGCCCGCCGAAAGCGAAGCGCCCGAACCGGCCGCCGGCAAGACCTTCGTGCTGACCGGCACGCTGCCCAACCTGACGCGCGACCAGGCCAAGGCGCGCATCGCCGCGGCCGGCGGAAAGGTCAGCGGCTCGGTCAGCAGCAAAACCGACTACGTGGTCGCGGGAGAAAAAGCGGGTTCCAAGCGCGAGAAGGCAACCCGGCTGGGGGTCGCGGTCCTGGACGAACCCGGTCTGCTCGCGCTGCTCTCCTCCACGGAACAGCCGCCAGCCTAGCCGCGTTTGGGCGGCTGCTTTGCCGTTGTTAAGGTGGGTCTATGGCCGATTTCGTGTCCCTCGGGGCGGCCGCGCTCGCCAAGCTGGCGCGAGACGGCGAAGCCCTGCCCGGCGAGATCGTCGAAGCCCACCTGCGCCGCATCGAAGCGGTCAATCCGACCCTCAACGCCATCACCGATCTGCAGGCCGACCGCGCCCGCGAAGAGGCTGCAAAAGCGGATGCGGCCCTGCGCAAGGGAAAATCCGCGGGCCGTTTGCACGGCGTCCCCATCACGATCAAAAGCTCCATCGCCGCGCAGGGATTCCGCCTCGAATGCGGCTCGCCCCTCCGCCGGGGCCAGGTCGCCGAGCGGGATGCGACCCTGGTCGCCAAGCTCAAAGCCGAGGGCGCGATCGTGCTCGGCACGACCAATGCGCCGGAATTCCTGATGGCTTATGAGACCGACAACCATCTCTACGGCCGCACGGTCTCTCCCTTCGACCCCGACTATACTCCCGGCGGCTCCAGCGGCGGCGAATCCGCGGCCGTCGCCGCGGGATGCTCCGCCGCCGGCTTCGGCAGCGACGGCGGGGGATCGGTGCGCGTGCCCGCCCACTTCTGCGGCCTCTACGGACTGAAGCCGACCCCCGGCGTCATCTCCCGCGCCGGCCACTGGCCCGCCTGCCTCGGCCCCTCAAGCACGCTCGGCCTTGTCGGCCCCATGACGAAGACCGCCGAAGACCTCCAGCTTCTGCTCGAAATCGCCGCCGGCCCCGACCCCGGCGACCCGTCGTCCGTCCCCGTCTCGTTGCAAACGCCCGGCGAGGCGGAGTTGCGCGGGGCCCGCATCGGCTGGTTCGACGAAGCCTGGGCAACGCCCGCGGCCCCCGAAATCCGCCAAGCCGTGCGCACGGCCGCCGCAGCGCTGGCCGAGCGCGGCTACCGAGTCGAGCGAATCGAGTTGCAAGGACTGGAGCGGGCCCCGCAAACCTGGCGGCTGCTGTTCGGCGTCTGCCTGCGCACCCTGATCGAAGCCTCGACGCCGCAGGACTACCGCCTGCACCCGCTCGCCTACGAAGCTATGGTCTCCGCCGAGGAGGAAGCCGGCGCGACCTACGAAGACCTGCTGTGGGGCTGGGTCGCCCAGGATCAACTGCGCCTGAAGCTGCGCGAACAGATGGAGCGTTATCCCATCCTGCTCTGTCCGGTGGCCTCCGTCCCGGCTTTTCGCCACGGGCAGCGCGAATGGACTATCGAGGGAGAGATTGTGGGCTATCCCGATGCTTTCGTTTACAGTCAGGTCTTCAACGTGCTGGGCAACCCCGCCGCAACCGCCCCCGTAGCCCGCTCGCCGCAGGGTCTGCCGATCGGCGTGCAGATCGTGGGCCGCCACTACGAAGACGCAAGGGTAACGGCCGTGGCGAAAGATCTCTCAGCCGCGCTGCGCTCGGCCGGTAGACGACAGATAGCAAAAACGAGCCGCGACGGCGTGATATAGTTTTCCGCATATGAAGACGACGCTTAACATTGAAGATTCGGTGATGCAACGGCTGCGCGAAGAGGCGGCGCGGCGCGGGACTACGATGTCCGCTCTGGCCGAAGCGGGGATCCGTCGCATGCTCGCCGCTCGCGGCCCAAGCGAGAACCTGCCTGAGTCTCTAACGCCGCTGCCCTCCTGGAACGGCGGCAGGGAATTGGTTGATATAGCGAACCGCGAAGAGTTGTATAGGGTGATGGAAGAACACTGATGTGTTGGTTTTCGACACCAACGTACTCGTGTACGCCGCCAACAAGGACTCCGCATTCCATCTCCCGTGCCGTCGGCTTCTGGACTCAGCGCGGCAGGATCCGTCGCCAATGTTTCTTGCTTGGGGCATCTGTTACGAGTTCCTGCGGGTAAGCACTCATCCTCGAGTGCTCCAGTCACCATGGCGCCCACGCGATGCGCAGCGGCTGGTCTCCGACTTGTTGGCTTCGCCGGGATTCGAATTACTGGTGGCGACACCGCGTCACGCAGCAGTCCTCGCGCAAACGCTATCGGAACTGCCGCGCCTCCGCGGCAACGCAATGCATGATCTGCACACAATAATTCGTAGATGGCAAGACCGCACCGCGCTGAGCGCACGGTCTTAAATATCCAATTCGGCCTGCCCGTGCGCCGCGATGACGATCTGCGCCGCGGCCCTCGCGTCTTCGAGCGCATCGTGATGCCGGAACTCGATGCCAAGAAACCGTGCGACATTCTTCAACGAGTACCCGCGCGCCCCAAACCGCTCGGGCCAAGCCCGCCGCGCGATCGCCGCGCTGTCGAGCCATGTTGCCGCTATTGCATCCAGGCCGTATCTGCTCATGGCCCGATCCACCGCCGTACGGTCGAAGAAAGTGTGACTGACGACGACTCCCTGCAACCGCTGCCGAAGCTCGCCTTCGAGATCGGGAATCGTCGGGCTGCGGGCTACGTCCTCCTCCGTGATCCCATGCACCCCCACGTTCCCCGCGGCGAACCGAGTCTCAGGATTGACCAGCGTTTCCCAAGCGGCGGCAATCTCTCCGTCCACAACGCGAACGATCCCCACCTGGCAGATTGTCGCGTAGTCGGCGTTGGCGGTTTCCACGTCGATGGCCGAGAACGTCAGACCTCCGCTCATCGCCGCCGGACGACCCCGCGATCCCGCCGCCCGCTCAAACCACCCCGACTGCATGCAGGAAAACCAACCCTACGGCCACGGGCACGGGATACTTCAGGATCCAAAGCCACACTTTGTAAAACTTCGCCAGCATGCTCCCCGACTCGAAAGCCCCGCGGCGCAAAGCGGCGTTCATCCGCCAAGCCACAAAAAGCGCGACGCCGAAGCCGCCTAACGGCAGCATCCAATTCGAGACGTAATAGTCGATTTGACCGAACCACCCCGTGCTGACGGTTGCCGGAATGCCCAACGCCGCGATGCCGAGACCGGCGCAAACCGTCGACCGCCGCCGCGGCAAGCCCCAGTCGTCCATCAAGTAAGCCGTCACCACTTCGAGCATCGAGATCGCGCTCGTCAGCGCGGCAAAAGCCAGCAACACGAAAAACACAATCGACAGCAATCCGCCGCCGGTCATTTGCGCAAGCGCGATCGGAACAGTGACGAACAGCAGCCCCGGCCCCTGCCCGGCCTCCAATCCGAAGGTGAAAATAATCGGGAACAGCATCATCGACGCTACGAGAGCCACCACCGTATCCACGGCCGACGTCATCACCGACGCCGAAACCAGATCGTCTTCCTGGCGCAAATAGCTGCCGTAGGTAATCATCGTGCCCATGCCCAGACTGAGCGTAAAGAAGGCGTGGCCGAGCGCTTCGAGCACGCCTCCCGCGGTCAGCTTGTCGGCGTGGAAGCCGAACAGGAAATCCATGCCCTGACCGAATCCCGAGAGCGTGAACGCCTTGCTCAGCAGGATCAGCAGCATCGCGGCCAGAGCGGGCATCAAAATCCGGGACCAACGCTCGACGCCCCGCGAAACCCCGGCGGCAACCACAAGAACCGTGAGCGCCATGAACGCCAGTTGCCAGGAAACGCCCAGCTCGGCGGTCGAGGTAAGCGCAGCGAACGCCGACTGCAACTGTTCGGAGCCTTGCCCGCTGATCTGCCCGCTGAACGCCAGATAGCAGTAGTGCAGCGCCCAACCCGCCACCGTCGCGTAGTAGGAAAGCAGGCAGATCGAGGTGAGCACGCAAAGCCAGCCGATGCCGATCCAACCGCTGCCGGGGATCAGCGAACGAATCGCGCTCGCCGGCGACTTCTGCGCCGCCCGGCCCAAGGCGATCTCGGCGATCATGATCGGCAGCCCTACAAAAGCAATGCAGGCGAGATAAACGAGAACGAACGCGCCGCCGCCGTTTTCTCCCGTGATGTAGGGGAACTTCCAGATGTTCCCCAGACCGACGGCCGACCCCGCCGCCGCCAGAATGAACCCGATACGGGAACCCCAATGCGCTCGCTCTGTTTCTACCATGGCCTCCTACCCGACACTATCCAGGAAAATCCTGCCTGCCCGCATTCCATTGATCCATCGACCGCCGGCGTCAATCGGAAACCACGACCGTATCGACGTCCGTCTCGCCCTCCGAGCGGGCAATGATCGCGGCGCCGCAGGAGTCGCTGAAGATGTTGACGACCGTGCGGTACATATCCAGCGGCCGGTCGACCGCCAGCATCGCCCCGACAATCAATTCCACTTGCGGCCCCGTCAAGTTGACCGCTTCCAGAACGATGAAGATCACGACCAGCCCGGCCGAGGGCACCGCCGCCGCGCCGATCGAGGCCAACAAGGCCGTGATCACGATCAAGATCTGCTGCTCGATGCCCATCGGCACGCCCATCGCCTGGGCGACAAACAGAACCCCGGCGCATTCGTAAAGCGCGGTTCCGTCCATGTTCACCGTCGCGCCCATCGGCAGCACGAACGAGGTGACGCGGTTCGAGACGCCGACCTTGTTTTCCACCGCGTCGATCGTCACCGGCAGCGTCGCGCCCGACGAGCTGGTCGAAAAGGCCATGAACATCGGGTCGATCATGTTCTTGAAATGGATCAGCGGGTTGATGCCGCCCAGCAACCGCAGCACCAGCGGCAAGGTCAACCCGATGTGAATCGTCAGCCCGATCAACAAAACCGCGGCGTACATGCCCAGCGCCTTGAACGACGCCAAGCCCGTCGTGCCGACCAAAACGACGATCAACGAAAACACTCCGATCGGCGCAACCATGTGAATGATGCCCGAGGTCAGGCGCATCATCGTCTCGAACGCCGCGCCGATCAGGTTCTGCAACGGCTGACGGTGGCGGTCGGGCAAACCCGACATGGCGATGCCGAAGACGATGGCGAAGAAGATGATCGAGAGCATCTTCGTCTCCGCCGCCGCCGCAACGATGTTCTCGGGAACGATATCGAGGATCAGTTGCACCGGCGAGGTCACCACCGTCAGGTCCGGAATCTCGCCGCTGCCCGCGCCGGCGATATCGGCGCCTGCGCCGGGCTTCAACAGATTGGTCAGCGTCAAGCCCGTGATGACCGCCAGAAAGCTCGTCAGCATGTAATAGCCAAGCGTTTTTCCGAACAGCCGCCCAAGGCCGGCGCCGCCCACCGAAGCGACGCCGGAAATGATCGACGTCAGCACCAACGGCACGATAATCATCTTCAGCAGCTTGATGAACAACTGCCCGATCCAGCCGATGTTTTCAGCGAGCGCCTCCCCTCCGATGAGCCCGGCAATCGTGCCCAGGCCCATCGCGCAGGCCACCTGCCAGTGGAGTTGCTTGTACCAGAGCTTTTTTTCGGCAGCCATAAGTTCATAAGAGAGTAACAGAACGCGCCGCCTGCTATCTTGCAATCATGCTCTTTTTTCGTCTTGCCATCTTCTGCGCTCTGCTCTCCGCCGCTCTGCCGGCCGCCGACTGGGTTTCTCTGCCCGAAGGCGGCTCTCTCGATGACTGGATGCAGCCCAACGGCTCCGCCAAGTACGAGATCGTCAACGGCGAGCTCGTCGGGACCACGGCCGCCGGGAGCCCGAACAGCTTCCTCGGCCCGAAACGCTCCTACGGCGATTTCATCCTGGAGTTCGAAGTCTTTGTGGACCCGCGCCTGAACTCCGGCGTGCAAATCCGCAGCCAACAATACCTCGAGGAAACGACTACCTGGGTTTACAACGGAGGCCGCCGCCGCGAGCGCACCTTCCCCAAGGGCCGCGTTCACGGCTATCAGGTCGAAATCTCGAACGAGGAACGCGCCTCGTCGGGCGGCATTTTCGACGAGGCGCGCCGCGGCTGGATCGCCAACATCGTCGATGACCCGGTTGCGAGCAAAGCGTTCCGCGACAACCAATGGAACCGCTACCGCATCGAGGCGGTCGGCGACCACATCCGCGTCTGGGTCAACGGAACGGCCTGCGCCGACCTCGTCGATCCGCTCGACCTGGAGGGTTTCATCGGCTTTCAGGTCCACTCGTTCCGCGATCCCAAGCCGGCGCAGGCGCGCTGGCGCAACATCCGCATCGCCGATCTCGGCAGGCACGCATGGCGGCCGATCTTCGACGGCGAATCGCTCGGCGGCTGGCGCCATGAAGGGGGAGGGAGCGCCGCGGTCGAAAACGGCGCGATCCATCTCACCGCCCCCGCAGGCGCAAGCGCGGGCGTGCTGCTCAGCAGCGCCGATTACGGCGATTTCACCGTGCGCCTGAAGTACAAGATCGTTTCTGGAAACAGCGGCGTGTTCTTCCGCAGGACCGCCGAGCGGCCGCCTGCCGGCGAGCCCCGCTCCTACGAGATCGAAGTCGCGCCCGACAGCGCCGGCGGCCTGCAAGAGCCCGGCCGGCGGCCCTGGATCGTCAGGCCCGACGCCGAGCAGATGCAGGGCTACTACCGTCCCGGCGAATGGAACGAGTTGGCCGTCAGCGCCCGCGGCGGGCGCATCGTCGTACACGTCAACGGTACGCGAACGGTCGACCGCGAAGACGATGCGGGCCGCAGCAGCGGGCGCCTGGGCCTGCAAATCAACGCCCGCCGCGCCGCCGTCGATGTCTGGTACAAAGACATCGAGTTGCTGCAGCCCGAATGACCGTGACGGCAACCCAGCCAACCGACCTGAGCGGAAAAACCGCGGTCGTCACCGGAGGCGCGCGCGGCATCGGCCGCGCCGTCTCGCTCCACCTGGCGGCGCGCGGAGCGGCGGTCGCGGTCAACTACCGGGCCCGCGCCGACGCCGCCAACGAGGTCGTCGAGAGCATACGCGCGAACGGCGGCCGGGCCATCGCCGTGCGCACCGACGTCGCCGACGAGCAAGCGGTGCGCACGATGCGCGAAACCGTCGGCGCGCAACTCTCCGCCGCCGATATCCTGGTCAACAACGCCGGACTGTTGCGCCGAGGCGAGATCCTCGACTACGACCAAGAAGCGTTCGACGCCATGTGGCGCGTCAACGTGAAGGGCGTCGTCCATTGCGCGGCCGCGTTCGCGCCGGCAATGATCGACCGCGGCTGGGGCCGCATCGTCAACCTGGCCTCCAACGCCGGCATCGGCACGGCCCATCCCGGAACAACGCTCTACGCCGCGACCAAAGGCGCGGTGCTGACGCTGACCAAGCGCATGGCCTACGAGCTGAGTCCGCAGGGCATTGCGGTGAACGCCGTCTTGCCGGGTTTCACCAGGACCGACATGGTGCTGGCGGGCAAATCCGCCGGCGAGATCGGCGCGCTCGTCCGCAGCATCTCCGACAAGTCGATGCTGGGCCGCGTGGGCGAGCCCGAGGACATCGCCCAAGTCGTCGGCTTCCTTTGCTCACCGCAGAACGGCTTCATGACCGGCCAGTTCCTGCTTGCCGACGGCGGCCGCCAAGACTATCTGGCCCACGTCTGATCCGCGCTTCATCTCTTGAATACGTTGCAATAAAACAACGTAAAAATTTTCATAGCATTCCTAGCCCGTGCCGTGCGCAATTTACAGCCCGCGCCGGTCAGGATGTTACTCTACCCGTGGGGCGATGCCGGCAGTCAATCCAGAAATCCTGGTCTGGGCGCGCGAGACCGCCGGGCTGACACTCCAGGACGCCGTCGCCAAGGTCGGCATCGGAGATGCCCGCGGCGTAGCGGCCGTCGATCGGCTCGCGGCGCTGGAACGCGGAGAGAAAGAGCCGACGCGGCCGGTCCTGGTCAAGATGGCGCGCCACTACCGGCGGCCGCTGCTCGCCTTCTATCTGAACGCGCCGCCGCGGCAGGACGACCGCGGCCCGGACTTCCGCACGCTGCCTGCGGCGCGTTCCTCGGAGACGGATGCCCTTGTCGACGCGCTGGTTCGCAACCTCCGGAGCCGCCAGAAAATGGTTCGCGCCGCGCTGGAGGCCGAGGACGAGGCCGAGCCCCTGCCGTTCGTGGGCGCCCTTTTGAGGAACGGGCATGCAGGAACGGGGATCCACTCGTTGCGCCAAATACTCCGACACAAACCGGAGGCCGCCCGATTGGCGCAACACGCGGCCGAGGCGCTTGCCCAAGTGCTCGGCGACGACCTGAACGCTGCGAGTTACCACGCGCAGCCGACCGCCGAACACGCATTCCGGTTGCTCCGCTCGCGAACGGAGCATGCCGGGGCATTCGTCCTGCTCAAGGGCGATTTGGGCAGCTACCACACAGCCATCGACGTGGAGGTTTTTCGCGGTCTCGCGATCGCCGATGATGTCGCCCCGTTCGTGGTCATCAACGACAACGACTCCAGGGCCGCGTGGTCGTTCACGCTCCTGCACGAGTTGACCCATCTGCTGCTCGGCCAAACCGGCTTCAGCGGTGTGAATTCCGGAACCGAGATCGAGGAGTTCTGCAACAATGTTGCCGCCGAATGGCTGCTGCCCGCGCGGACGCTCGATGAGATCGAGATCGAGCGAGAGTCGGATCTCGTCGAACAGACGCGCCATATCGGCGAATTTGCCCGCGCACGCAACCTGAGCCGCACCATGGTCGCCTACCGGCTCCTGCGCGCCAAGCGCATCGATCGGCCAACCTTCGAGCGCCTACGATCCGGTTTCCGCAAACAGTGGCGGCAGCAACGCGACCGACAGCGGGCGGAGGCGCGTGAATCGAAGAGCGGCCCCAACTACTACGCCGTGCGCCGCCATCGGGTTGGCCAAGGTCTGCTCAGTCTCACCCGCCGTATGGTGGGTTCCGGAGCGCTATCGACGACCAAGGCGGCCAAGATCCTGGGCGTCAAGCCCGCGCAGGTTGGGAAAATGCTTCGCCCGGCAACGGCGCGGTAGGAAGGCAGCGCTTGCTCTACCTGCTCGACGCCAACGTTCTCATTGACGCGAATCGCGACTACTATCCCCTTGGACGCGTACCCGAGTTCTGGGACTGGCTGGTCGATCGCGCGACCAAGCAGCAGGTGAAGATACCCGTGGAGATGTACGAAGAGGTTCTCGCCGGCAAAGACGACGACCTCACGCGTTGGCTGAAGGACAACCGGGATGTGCTGCTGCTCGACGAGAACGTCGACGAAACCCTGGTTGCCCGAGTGACGGAACGGGGCTACGCGCCGGATCTGAGTGACGAGCAGGTGGAGCGCGTCGGCCGCGACCCGTTTCTCATCGCCTACGCGCTTGGCAACCCCGCGCTGCGGACACTCGTCACCACGGAGGTTTCGAAACCGAAAAAACAGCGTGCGAACCGCCACATCCCCGACGTGTGCGGCGATCTCGGCGTGCCTTGCTGCAACACCTACCAATTCATCGAGGCGCTGGACTTCACGACCGGCCGGCGAAAATGAGGCTTTCCGGAAACGAAACCCGCGCCGCGGCCGCTTACCCCTCCTCGGCCGGCGCCTCTTCGATCAGTTCGCGCAGCGCGGCGGGAATCGGCACGGAGCGAATCCCGCCGCCGTCGCCGCGCTCGACGCAGACGACGGTAATCTTTCCCCGCGCGACGATATCCCCCTGGTGGCGGAACACGTGCTCATAGGCGATCGAGCTGTTGCCCATTCGCCGCACGAGCAGCCGGCAATCGAGCCAGTCCCCGCAGGTTACGGGCTTGATGAAATCGCAGGAAGCGGCGACGCGCGGAAATCTTACCGAATCGCCGCCGCGCCGGAACGGCCCGGGCAAGCCGATCGAGTAGTAAAACGCGATCTCCACCTCCTCCATGTAGCGGAAATAGTTGGTGAAATGAATGATGCCCGCCATGTCGGTGTCGACAAACTGGACCATGCGTCTGTAGTGGAATTCGTGCGCCATAAGGATTATCGAAGTTGCTGCAGTTGCCGTTCGTAAAGCGCCAGCGTTTCCGCCGCCATGCGCCCGGCATGAAAATTTCCTTGCACGGCCGCGCGGCCTCGCGCGCCGATTGCGCGGGCCCGCCCGCGGTCGTCCATCAGCAGTTGGAGCTTCGCCGCCAGATCGCCGGCGTCGCCCGGCGCGCACAGCAGCACGCCGCCGGTCGCCTCGGCCAACTCGGGGAAGACGCCGATGCGCGGCTGCACCGCGGGAACCCCCGCGGCTAGCGCTTCGAGCACGTAAAGCCCCTTGGAGGCGCCATAGACCGCCGGCACGGAAAAAGCGTCGAGCGAGGCCGGAAACTCGATTTTTTCCTCGCGCTCGAGGTACCCCAGATCCTCCAGCGGCGCGCCGGCGGCAACCCGCTCGAGATAGCGGCTTTCCTTCTTTCCGCGCCAGCCGGCCACGCGCAGCCGAATCGTCTTGCCGGCATTCGCCGCGCGCAGCTTGGCGACCGCCTGCGCCAACAAGTGCAGGCCCTTCTCTTCCGCGACGCGCGCCAGGTAGCCGACAACGAACGCCGCCTCGTCCGATCCGGCCGCGGGCTTGAAGCCGTCGAGGACAATGCCGGGCATGACCACCGAGATCGCGTCCGCGCCGACGCCCAGCCGCGGCGCCAAGGCCGCGGCCTGGGCGCGGCACGGAGCGAGGAACAGATCGACGTCCGCCGAGCAACGGCGCAGAATGGCGAAACAGCGCTCGCGGTAGGGTTCCGGCAGATGCTCCAGGAAGTAGTCCTCGCCCTGCAGCGAGCAGACTACCGGCGCGCCCAATGCGCGCCGGACGGGCCCGGCCATGCAGACGAACATCGAGTTGGTCAGATGCACGATGTCCGGCCGAAAATCGCGCAGCACGGCGATCAGCTTGCCCATCTCCCTGGCGTGAGGGCCTGCTTCGCCCTGCATGGTCGCCAGCGTCATCGCGCCCAACTTCTCCGGTTGCGTATCGACGCCGAATTTCGAGACCCAGGCCAGAAAGCCCGGATGGTCCAGGATGCGGTCGAAGAGGCCGCTCTTGCGCAAAAACGGGACGCGCGCCTGCAAATACATGTTGACGCCGCCGAAGACGACGCGCCGGTCGCTCACGTCGGTTTCGTCGGTGCGGATCGGCGTGTACGCCGGCAGCAGCAGCACCTCTTGTCCGGCCTCGAGCAACGCCGCGGCCAGCGTGTTGTCTTTGAGGCAGTTGCCGCAGACCGTTCCCGCCGCGCCCGCCGTGACGTAAGCAATCCTCATGCGCGCCCCGCCGTCCGCCCTATTCCGGAAAGAACTTGGCGACGGTCGCCGCCGAAGGAGCTTTCGTCACCAGCGAAACCGCAACCAGCGCGGCCGTCGAGGCAACGAAGACAGCCGCCGCCGGCATCATGCCGGCAAACAAATACTCGGGGTCCGCGCCGTAGTCCCCGGCCTGAAACAACGCCGACCAGACCGCAACCGTGACGATAACGCTCGCAACCGCGCCGGCCGCCGTGGCCCGTTTCCAATAGACCGCCGCCCAGACGATCGGGAACAGCGCCGCGAACCCGCTGAAACACCACACTCCGAAGGTGAAGACGCTGCGCGGTTCGAGCAGCGAGAGCAGATAGGCGACGGCGACCACCCCGGCAACGAACAACCGTCCGAGAAACACCTGCCGCGCATCCGAAATGCGCTTTCCGCCGAAGTAGCGCATCACGATGTCGTTGGTGAACATCGATCCCAGCGCCAGGAACTGCGAGTCCAGCGACGACATGATCGCCGCCAGGATGCCGGCGCCGAGAATGCCGCCGAGCCAGGGCGTCGTCAAGCGCTCGACCATGACCGCCAATTCGACGTTGGGCGGCGATCCGGAAGGAACGACCAACGAGCCGTCCGGCATCGCCGCCGCCGTCGCCCAAACGCCGATCAGGACGCAGGGCGCCCAAACGATCAGGATGAAGATCGGATGGACGACCACGGTCAGGCGAAACGCGGCCGCCGAGCGCGCGGTCAGCCAGTGTTGAAACAGATGAGGAAAAACGCCCGCGGACAACGGGATCAAGCAGTAACTGAAAAAATGCAGCGGCGAAATCGCCTCGCCCCGGACAAGCTTTTCCGGGTGCGCATCGAGCACCGCTTGCGAAGCGGCGGAAAAGCCGCCCAGCTTCGCTGCGATCAGAAAAAACGAGGCGATGCCGGCCAGCATGAAAACCGCGGTCTGAAACGTGTTCGCCCAAGCGGCCCCGCGCAGCCCGGAAAAGAACACGTAGAGCAAAACGACCGCGCAGACGGCGAGTCCCGTCAGCCACGGCGGCACGCCGCCGCCGGTCGCGGCGAACGCCTCGGGAAACGCTCCGCGCGTCAGCGAGACGACGACGCTGCCGGCCCCCAGCAACCCCGTCAGCAAGTAGGGAATCGTCAACCCGACCAGAATCGGAAACAGCAGCAGTCCCAGGAAGTCGCTTTCGTAGCGGGCCCTGAGAAACTGTATCTGCGTCAGGTAGCCGTAGCGTTTGCCGTAGACCCACAGGCGCAGGCCCACAAAGAAAAACACCGCCGCATGCACGAGTCCCGACCAGGAAGCCATCAGCCCGTATACGCCGATGCCCGCGCGGTACGACTCTCCCGTGCTGCCGACCAAGGCAAACGCGGTCATGGTGGTGCCGAACACCGACATCAGCAGCATCACCGGACCGATCGAGTGACTGGCGGCGAAGTAGTCTCTCGCCGTTCCGCGGAACATGCGGTTGCTCAACAATCCCAGCCCGAGCAGCAGGCTCAGGTAGACAACGATGACGATGAGCTGGGTCACTCGCCGCCGCCCCCCGGATCGCCGCCCGATTCGGCAAAGCGCACCAACTCGCGCGGCCAGGCGTATTGCGAGGCGAGATACCAGAGCGCGGCCGCGGCCAGCGTATAAGCCATGTGATAGGCCATGCCCACGGGAAGAAAACCGAGCAGCAGCGTCGGATCGTCCCAGAACCAGGGGTCGTGGTGCAGAATCGACAGAGCGGCGATGCCGAGATAGACAGCGGTCTTGGCCAAGGATGTCAGGGTAACAAGTCCCGCCGCGAAAATACGACCGTCAGCCGGCGAAGCCCGCCAGCGCCTTCTCGACCACCCGCCCATGCACGTCCGTCAAGCGGAAATGCCTGCCCTGGTACTTGAACGTCAGCTTTTTGTGGTCGACGCCCAGCAGGTGCATCAGCGTCGCGTGCAAGTCATGCACGTGCACCGGATCGGCAGTCACGTTATAGCTGAAGTCGTCCGTCTCGCCGACGGTCGCGCCGGCGTTGACGCCCGCTCCGGCCAGCCACATGGTGAAGCAGCGCGGGTGGTGGTCGCGCCCGTATTGCGTCCCCGAGAGGTTGCCCTGGCTATAGACCGTGCGTCCGAATTCGCCGCCCCAAACGACCAGCGTGTCTTCCAGCAAGCCGCGCCGCTCCAGATCGACGATCAGCGCCGCCGAGCCGCGGTCGGTATCGGCGCACTGCTTGGGCAACTGCTCGGGCAGGTTGGTGTGCTGATCCCAACCGCGGTGGAAGAGCTGGACGAAGCGCACGCCGCGCTCGACCAGACGCCGGGCGAGCAGGCAATTCGCCGCGTACGTCCCTCGCTTGCGCGCCTCCGGCCCGTACAGATCGAAGACGCTCTCCGGTTCGGCGGAGAGATCGGTCAGCTCTGGCACCGAAGCCTGCATGCGGTAAGCCATCTCGTATTGGGCAATGCGCGTCGCGATCTCGGGGTCGCCGAAATCCTCGTGTTTGATCGCATTCAGCTTGGCGAGATCGTCGAGGTAGCGCCGCCTGGCCGTACGGTCGATCCCCGGGGGGTTCGACAGATAAAGAACAGGGTCGCCGTGCGAGCGGAATTTCACCCCCTGGTAGCGGCTCGGCAAGAAACCGCTGCCCCATAGGCGGTCGTAAAGCGGCTGGCCGTTGCGCCCCGAGCCGGAGGAAACCATCACCACGAACGCCGGCAACTCGCGGTTCTCGCTGCCGAGTCCGTAGGAAAGCCAGGCGCCGATCGACGGGCGCCCGGCAAGCTGCGCGCCCGTCTGGAAAAACGTCACCGCCGGGTCGTGGTTGATCGCCTCCGTATGCATCGACTTGATGAAGCACAGCTTGTCGGCGACCTGCGCCGTGTGCGGCAGCAATTCGCTGATCCACACCCCGGATTCCCCGTGCCGCTTGAAGGCGAAAGCGCCGGGCGCGACCGGAAAGGCGGATTGCGTCGCGGTCATCGCCGTCAAACGCTGCCCGCCGCGCACCGAATCCGGCAGGTCGGTTCCGCGACGCCTCTCCAACTGCGGCTTGTAATCGAAAAGATCGATCTGCGAAGGAGCGCCCGACTGGAACAGATAGATCACCCGCTTGGCTTTGGGGGCGTGATGCGGCAACCCGGGCAAGCCGGCGGCCGGCGACTCCTCGCCCAGCAGATGCGCCAGAGCAGCAACCCCCAAGCCGTGAGCGCTTTTTCCGAAGAAGTGGCGGCGCGTCAAATCCATGATCGAAGACCCGGCGCTATTATAACGCCGGTTATCCGCGAACATGCGTTAGACTGACCGGTTAAACGTGTCCGGATATGCGATTTACGGCATCCTGGGCGCCGCGGTCGTGGCGCTGGACCGCTGGTCCAAGCTGGAGGTCGCCGAGCGGCTGCCGCTTTATTCCTCCACGACGGTCATAGACGGCCTGTTCAACATCGTTCACACCCGCAACACCGGCATCGCCTTCAGCCTATTTGCCGATGCGGCCCCGCTGGTCAGGAACGTCGTGCTGCCGGCGGTTTCCCTTGCCGCGGTCGCCCTGATCGTCTACCTCTTCGCCAAGTCCGCCGGCGCCGACCGCGTATCGGCCCTGGCGCTGACGCTCGTGCTCGCCGGCGCCGCGGGCAACCTCTACGACCGCTTCGCCTACGGCTACGTGGTCGATTTTCTCGACGTCTATATCGGCGAGCGTCACTGGCCGGCCTTCAATGTCGCCGACAGCGCGATTTCCATCGGCGCCGTCCTGCTCTTGATCGCCTCCCGGCGCAAGCCGCGGCCGGATGCAGGCAAAGCCTCGTGAGCCGGGCCATGCCGGTCAGGACTTCGCTGCTGCTTGTCGCCGCCGGCTTCGCGGCGGCGCAAGCCGCCGAGAAACCGGGAGAGAAGACTTTCCGCGACTACTGCGCCGCCTGCCATCAATACGACGATCAAGGAATGGGCGAGGCGCCGCCGCTGCATGCATCGCCCTGGGTCGACGGCCCAGCGGAGACCTTGATCAAGATCGTCCTGCACGGAGTGCGCGGGCGGATGCAGGTGCAGGGCAAAATCTACGACCGCGAGATGCCGGGGTTCGGCAGCATCCTTGCGGACAAGACGATCGCGGACTTGCTCTCCTTCGTACGAACGACCTTCAACGAGCAGGGCAAGCCGGTCTCCGAAGCGGAGGTGCGCCGCATCCGCGAGCGGCACAAGGGCCGCACCGAGTACTGGCATGTGGACGAACTGCGCCGGCGGGAACAGCCCGGCGACAAATAGCTCAGAATGCCTGCGCAGCCGTTTCCAGGCGGTATTTCTGCAGATCCTCGCGATTCGCAGTCAAGCGGAAATTCACCGGAAAATGGGAAAATCCTGCGATCGTTTGCTGCTTCGTCGGTCTTGCCGGTAAAAAGAGGTCGGTAAAAGAGGCCGGGAAAGAGGCGGAAACGGTCGAGGGCTGACCGCACGGAAAGACAAGCACGGAGAGACAAGTACGGAGAGATGAGACTGTCGCACCGAGCGCGTTGCCTGACTTCTCCCCTCGCGTCCGGCAATCCCGATTTCGGGGGTATCGCGGCGGGCCGGCGGCGGCGTTATGTACGCAACAACGCCTTTCGCCGCCCGGTTGCAGGGCCTTCGTGCTAGACTGCGAGTGCGGAATGTTCTCGCCATGTTTCCGCGCCTGATTTGGGGTTTGATTTTGCTCGGCGTCGGGGCGCCGTTCCCGGCACCGGGCCAAGATCCGGGCCAGGATGAGGACGAGGATGAGATTCTCGACGAGTGCGCGGCCTCGGCGGCGTTCCTCGACGGCCCCAGCGGCGTAGCCGTGGACGGCGCGGGCAATGTCTACGTCGCCGACCTGGACGGCGACCGCATTCGCAAGGTCGATGCCATCACGAAAAGGATGACTGCGGTCGCCGGCTCGGCGCGCTCCGGATTCGACGGGGACGGCGGGCCGGCGGTCGAAGCGCGTCTCAAATCTCCCGGCGGAGTAGCCGTGGACGCGCTGGGCAACATCTACATTGCCGATACCGACAACGACCGCATCCGCAAGGTCGATGCCGCTGCGCAGACAATCGCTACGCTTGCCGGCAGCGGGGAATTTTGCTTCAACCCCAGTGGGGTTTGCGGAGAGCGCGGCAACGCGCTCAGGGCAGTGTTGCATTCCCCTTCCGGCGTAGCGCTGGACGCGCAGAGTGATATCTACATCGCCGATACCGACAACCATCGCATTCGCATGGTCTATCCCCACCCCAGCAGCCCGCAACGAAATCGGATCGTCACCATCGCGGGCAACGCCGCTGCGTGGGGAGGAGCCGGCGGCTACGGCGGGGACGGCGGCGAGGCGCTCGCGGCGCAACTCAACCAACCCCAAGGCGTAGCCGCGGGCCGCCGGGGCGCCGTTTACATCGCCGATACCGGCAACCACCGCATTCGCAAGATCTACCCCGACCCCGACAATCCGCAAAGGAATCTGATCGACACCATCGCCGGAACCGGGATTCCCGGTTCCGGCGGGGACGGCGGCGAGGCGCTCGCGGCGCAACTCAATGCCCCCCAAGGCGTAGCGGTGGATTACACGGGCGTCGTTTACATTGCCGATACCGGCAACCACCGCATTCGCAAGATCTACCCCGACCCCAACAATCCGCAAAGGAATCTGATCGACGCCATCGCCGGAACCGGGGGGGCCGGCTACGGCGGGGACGGCGGCGAGGCGCTCGCGGCGCAACTCAACCAACCCGCCGACGTAGCGCTGGACGACGCAGGCAACTTGTACGTCGCCGACCGGGGCAACCGCCGCATCCGCCGGATCGACAAAAACACGGGGGAGATCGACACGATTGCAGGCCGCGGCGACCGCCCGCGGGGCGCTCAGACGGCGCCTGAAGTGTGCGCGAGCCCCGTCGAGATATCCTTCGCGCTGCCCCAGGATGCCGAGCCGGCTTCCCGAACGGTCGTTCTGTATGTCGCCAGAGGGGCCGCCGACTTCCAGTTGCGGGCCGGACCGAGATGGATCACGGCGGCGCCGGCGAGCGGCCGTTTGGCCGAAGACGAAGAAGCGTCGGTGGAGATCACGGTGGATCCCGTCGGCTTGCGCGTGGGGACGCACAGCGATCGAGTGTACGTCCGTTCCGCAGAGGGCGTCGCGACGCTGGTGGCGGTCGTTTTGGAAGTGCTGCCGCCGCTGGGGCCGGCGGTGTCCGAGCACGGCGTGGTGAACGCGGCCGCGATGAGCGCTTTCGGCAGGCCGGGGCCGTTCGGCCCGGCGGCCTTGCCGGCGGCGCCGGGCTCGATGGTGGCGGTGCTGGGCGAAAACTTCACCGCCGGCGGGACCATCGACGCCGCGGGCTTCCCGTTGCCGACGAGCCTGGGCGGAGTGCGGGTGCGGTTCGAGGCGCTCGGCGGCGCGCCCGGCGGTCTGGAAGCGAAGCTGTTCTCGGTAGGTCCGCAGCGCATCGAGGCGCAGTTGCCGTCCGCGCTGGGCATTGAGGCGCTGGACGCGGGCGGTATAGCGACCGCGTCAGTGGTGGTGCGGACGGCCGAGGGGAGCAGCTATAGGCGCAGCTTCTCGGTAGCCTCCCATGCGCCCGGGATTTTTACGGCTTCGGGCGAAGGAACGGGGCAGGCAGCGGTGCTGTTCGCGGGCACGACAGCGCTGGCGGCGCCGCGGGGATATGCCCCGCAGAGCCGCCCGGCGCAGGCCGGAGACGTGGTGGAGATCTACGCTACGGGACTGGGCGCGGTGTATCCGCCGATAGCCGACGGCGAGAACTCGTGCGCGCCGCAGGGCGTCTGCCGGGCGGACGCCTCGAAC
Source organism: Bryobacterales bacterium (assembly GCA_965214655.1). Taxonomy (GTDB): domain Bacteria; phylum Acidobacteriota; class Terriglobia; order Bryobacterales; family UBA6623; genus CATQHP01. Next base: position 1,539,384 of record OZ243965.1, read on the forward strand.
TTGACGCTGCGGCGGACGGTGGAGCGGCCGCAGGTGCGCATCGGCGGCGTGGACGTCGGCGAAGAAAGCGTGCTGTTCTCCGGGCTGGCGCCGGCTCTGGCGGCGGTCAACGTAGTGGTGGTGGAAGTGCCGCAATGGCTCTTGCCGTCGGACCGGGCGCGGGTCTCGGTCTCTGTCGGCGGCAGAACCAGTCAACTCGGCGTCACGATGGCCGTCGAGTAGTTGGAGTTGGTATCCTGGCGCTTGCGGCCGGCGGTTCCGCCCGCCGGCAGGAGTCGACCCTTGAACAAGATTTCACTTTCCGGTCACGTTGCCGTCATTACCGGCGCGAACAGGGGCCTGGGCCGGCAGATGGCCGAAGCGCTGTCCGAAGCGGGCGCGGCCGTGGCCCTGGTCGCGCGCAACAGGACGCTGTTGCACGAGGTCGCCGCGGGCATCCGCGAAAAAGGCGGCGTTGCCGAACCCATCGTCGCCGACGTGACCGACGAACCGGCCGCAGCGGAAGTCGTGCATTCCGTCAGCGAATCCCTGGGCGACTGCGACATCCTGATCAATAACGCCGGCATCAACAACCGCAAGTCGATCGAAGACTTCACGCTCGATGAGTGGAACGAAATCCTGGCCGTCAATTTGACGGGCCCGTTCCTCATGTCGCGGGCGTTCGTTCCCGGGATGAAGGGAAAAGGCTGGGGCCGCATCGTCAACATGACCTCGATCATGTCTCACGTATCCTTGCCGAACCGCACCGGATATTCCGCCACGAAAGCCGGCCTGCTGGGTTTCACGCGCTCTTTGGCCTTGGAGCTGGCCCCGCACAACATCACGGTAAACGGCATCAGCCCGGGGCCGTTCGCCACCGAAATGAACAAGCCCCTGATTCAAGACCCGGAGAAAAACCGGCAGTTTCTGGCCCGGCTGCCGGTCGGCCGCTGGGGCAAGGTCGAGGAAATCGGCCGGCTTGCCGTATACCTTTGCTCGGAGGACGCGGGCTTCATCACCGGAGCGGACATCGTCATCGACGGCGGCTGGACGGCCCAATAAGCGCCGCCCGTCGGCCTCAACGCCGGGCGCGGACCGCGGCGAAAGCGTAACCCGCCGCACGCAGATCGGGAACGATCCTGCGCAGCGCCTGCAGCGTCTGCGAACGGTCGGCAACGGCGCGCGCGCCGTTGCCGTCGTGCAAGCAGACGATGGCGCCGGGACAGGCGGCGGCGAGCGCCCGCCCGGCGATTTTCGAAGCGCTCCATTTCCAATCGTTGCCGATGACGGTCCAATGGACGCGGAGCAGCCCAAGATCGGCCAGAACGGACGCCAGAGCCGGAGAGCCCAGACCGTAAGGGGGGCGGAACAACCCGGGGCTTACGCCGGCCGCATCTTCGATTTGGCGCTGCGTGCGAACAAGCTCCTCGCGGGTGCGCCGCGGGCCACAGAGAGGCAGCAGGGGATGCGAATACGTGTGATTTCCGATTTCGTGGCCGGCTTCGACGATCGCCCGGGCGGTTGCCGGCCGCCGCGCAACGTTTTTTCCGCAGACGAAGAACGTCGCGGGAATCTCGAAGCGGGCGAGCAGATCGAGAAAGCGGGGGGTTTCGTTGCTGGGGCCGTCGTCGAAAGTCAGCGCGATGCGCCGGCCGCCGCCCGCGAGTCGGCGCATGCTCCCGCCTGCGAGCCGCATAGCGACGATTCTACCGCTTCGCAGAGCATTCTTGCCCGCCTGGGAACGCGCGACTATACTGAGGTGTTTTGGCGCCCTGCCGATTGCGGAACAACGCAGAGAACCGCGATGCAGCCGTACGAGAAGGAGTTTCACTCGCCGCAGAACGAAGCGGCGCTGTTCTACGGCATGTTTTTGCGCGGGCATTCCGCGGATTCGCTCCGCCGGCAGATCGACATTTCTCCGAAGGTATTCCAGAAATGGATGCGCGTGCGGGAGTACGACCAGAGTTTCCGCGAGCAACTCACGCGGATGTACGTCTACCGCAAGCGCGTGCTGGCGATTTTCGATTCGCTGATCCGGTCGGAGGAAGCCGGACGCGCCCGGCAATAAGACACGATTTTCCGCTGTTGTAATATCCTTGGAGCTTCTCGGCCCGTTCTCCCGGCGGCCGGACCCGGAGTCATCGCATCATGCCGCTCTACCATCCATCCGAAGAATTCGTTTCTCAAGCCAATGTGTCCGGAATGGACGCCTACCAAGCGCTTTCCGAGCGCGCGCGCAACGATCCCGAGGGGTTCTGGGCGCAGCTCGCCGATGAGCATCTCGATTGGTTCAAGAAATGGGATCGGGCGCTCGACGACTCGGAAGCTCCCTTCTACAAATGGTTCGTAGGCGGGCGCACCAACATGGCGCACAACTGTCTCGACCGCCATTGCCGGACCTGGCGCAAGAACAAGGCGGCGATCGTCTGGGAAGGCGAGCCCGGCGATGAACGGATGCTGACTTACCAGGAACTGCTGCGGCTCGTAGGGCGGTTCGCCAACGTGCTCAAGAATCTCGGCTACCGGGCCGGCGACCGGGCGATCGTCTACATGCCGATGATCCCCGAGTTGCCGATCGCCATGCTGGCTTGCGCGCGGCTGGGAATTACGCACAGCGTGGTTTTCGGCGGGTTTTCGGCGGAGGCGCTCAAGACCCGCATTCTCGATCTGGACGCGGGTCTGGTCATCACCGCCGACGGCGGATGGCGGCGGGGCAAGATCGTTCCGCTCAAGCCGGCGGTCGACGAGGCGCTGGCCGACTGCCCGCAAGTCCGCAATGTCGTGGTTTGCAAGCGTGCGGGCAATGCGGTCGAGTTTACCGCAGGGCGCGACCACTGGTGGCGCGACCTAGATGCCGCTTCCAGCGACGCCTGTCCGGCGGAGGAGCTCGATGCCGAACATCCGCTGTATGTGCTGTACACTTCCGGGACCACGGGCAAGCCCAAGGGGATCGTCCACACCACCGGCGGGTATCAACTGCAAGTCTCGATGGCGATGCGCTGGGTCTTCGACATCAAGGACGAGGATACGTACTGGTGCGCCGCCGACATCGGCTGGGTTACCGGCCACAGCTACATCGTCTACGGGCCGCTGCTGGCCGGGGCGACCACCGTCATGTACGAGGGCGCGCCGGATTTTCCGCGGCCGGATCGTTTTTGGCGCATTGTGGACAAGTACAAGGTCAACGTGTTCTACACCTCGCCCACGGCGGTGCGGGCGTTTATCCGCTTTGGCGCCGAGCATCCCGCAAGGCACGATCTGTCGAGCCTGCGGCTGCTGGGTTCCGTCGGCGAGCCGATCAACCCTTCGGCATGGGAGTGGTACTACAACGTCATCGGCGGCGGGCGCTGCCCCATCGTCGATACCTGGTGGCAGACCGAGACGGGCTCGATCATGATTTCGCCGCTTCCCGGCGCGACGCCGTTGAAACCGGGGTCGGGCACGTTCCCGCTTCCCGGCATCGCCGCCGACGTGGTCGCCGGCGACGGCGCCCCGGTCGCCCCCGGCAGCGAGGGCTATCTCGTGGTGCGCAAGCCGTGGCCGTCGATGTTCCGCACCTTGTGGGGCGACCCGGAGCGGTTCCGCCAGACCTACTGGAACCGCATCCCGGGCGTCTATTTCGTTGGCGACGCGGCGCGCAAAGACGCAGACGGGTATATCTGGGTGCTCGGCCGCGTCGACGATGTCATGAACGTCAGCGGCCACCGGCTTTCGACGGCCGAGCTGGAATCTTCTCTGGTGCGGCATCCGTCAGTCGCCGAAGCCGCCGTGGTCGGCATGCCGGACGAGTTGACGGGCCAGGCCGTAGCGGCGTTCGTAACCCCCAAGCAGGGCGTGCAAGCCGGGGAAGATTTAGCCGCCGAATTGCGCGGGTGGGTGGCCAGGGAGATCGGCAAGTTCGCCCGGCCCAAGCAGATTCGTTTCAGCGACGCGCTGCCGAAGACGCGCTCGGGCAAGATCATGCGGCGTCTCTTGCGCGAAATCGTCACCACCCACAAGGTCAGCGGCGATATTACGACGCTCGAAGATCTTTCGGTTATCGACCGTCTCGCAGCCGCGCAGCCCGAAGACTGAGCGAACCCCGGCGGCAGGCGCCGCCCTCTTTATCGGTTTGCGGGCTTGCGGGCCAAGCCGAAGCGTCAGCTTTGGGGAGCTTGCTTGGCCGGGCCGCCTGCGGCCTGCGCCGGCGCCGGCCGCGCCGCCGGTTTCTCGGGCGGAGCTTCCTCAACCTCAGCTACCATGTCGACGCAGCCGCGCAGCTTGGCGCCTTCCTCGATGAATATCCGCGCCGTAGTCAGATTGCCTTCCAGCGCGCCTGCTTTGCGCAACTCGACGCGGCGGGCGCCGTTGACGTCGCCGCGGACGGCCCCTTGAATCGACACCATCAACGCATTGATATTGGCTTGGACCCGGCCTCCCGGCGCAACAACCACTTGCTCGGACTCGACATCAATGCTCCCCTGAACCTGGCCAGCAATCAGAACGGCCTCCGCGCCCGTGACCCGGCCTTTGATCTGGACTTTCGGGCCGATATACGATCCGCCCGTCAGGCGGCCGCCGAAATTTTTGGCGGGGTTGTCGCTCATGCTCTATACAGTACCAGATAGCGGACTGCGCCGCCCGCTATTTGCCATCCGCGCGGTGCAAGCCGGCCTGCCGCCGGAACCACGGGCCGCCGTTGAGCTCCTCCAGCTTCAAGCCGGCAACGATCGACTGATACACCCCTTCGATCGGCCGGTTGGCGTCTACGGTGAGCAGCATGCGGCGCTCCTCGAACAAATCGAGCAGCGGCCGCGTCTTCTCGTGGTATTCCCGCAGACGCATTTTGAGCGCCTCGGGGTTGTCGTCGGCCCGTTTCGTGAAGCCGCCCCCCTCGCCGATGCGGGCGCGGTTCAACACGCGGTCGCGCACGACTTCATCGGGCACATCCAGATAGACCGCGTAATCGAGGTTCCAGTTCTCGAAAAGGTACAGGGCCTGCGGCTTGGTGCGCGGAAAGCCGTCGAGGATGAATCCATAGTTCCAGTCGTGCATTTCGAGACGGTCGCGGATGACGGTCTCGACAATTTCATCCGGCACCAGGCGGCCTTCGGAGGTAATGCGGTTGATCCTCGCGCCGAGCTTGGTGTGGTGCCCGACGTGCCAGCGGAAGATGTCGCCAATGGAAATGTGGACGAAATCGTAGCGCCGGGCAAGCAATTCGGCTTGAGTCCCCTTGCCCGAGCCTTGCGGGCCGATAATGATAAATTTCTGCATGGGCGATGAAAACCGGACGGCGCGGCAAGGACATGCCCGCCTCTCCATCGTAATACGGAGCAACGGATAACGTGGGCGGCGCGGCTAACGCTCTCGACGGCAAGGTCGTGGTCGTCACCGGCGCCGCCCGCCGCATCGGGCGCGCGGTGGCGCTGGAGGCCGCCAGGCGCGGCGCGCGGGTCGCGGTCCACTTCGGCGCGTCCGCCGATGACGCGGCGGAGACGGCGGCGGCATGCGGCGGGCGGGCCTTTCAGGCCGATCTGACGCGGGTGGACGAGATCCGGCGACTGTTTGCCGAAGTGCGCAGGACATTCGGACGGCTCGACGGACTGGTCAACAACGCGGCGCGTTATCGACAGACGGCGCTGCACGAAGTCACCGAGCAGGATTGGGACGACATCCACTCGGTGAATTTGAAGGCGATGTTTTTCTGCTGCCAGCAAGCCTCCCGGATCATGCTCGAAAACGGCGGCGGCAGGATCGTCAACATCAGCTCGCTCGGCGGAATCCGGCCCTGGAGCCGGCATATTCCCTACGGAGCGTCCAAGGCAGGGGCGATCATGTTGACCCGTTCCCTGGCAAAGGCGCTGGCGCCGAAGATCGCCGTCAACGGCGTTGCTCCCGGCGTGATCCATTTCGACCGCGAAATGCCGCAAGACATCGCCCGTCTGGTGCGGGCCACTCCGATGCGGCGCCCCGGCCGCGGGGAAGAGATCGCCCAGGCGGTGCTGCAATTCCTGACCGGCCCCGACTTCATCACCGGACAGATCCTGACCGTCGACGGCGGCCTCTCTCTGAAATGAAGGCGTTGCGCAGGCCGTGCCGGCCGCTGGGTTTACCAACCCAACTGCGGCCTGATGTGCTGCAAGACGGCGCGTGTCGCGGTCGAGCGGTTGAGCGTGTAGAAATGGAGTCCGGCAACGCCTTCGTCCAGCAGTTGCTCGCATTGCCGCGCGGCATGCATCGTGCCGATGGAACGAACGGCTTCGGGGTCGTCTTCGAGCGGTTCGATTTTCGCCAGCAGATCGGCGGGAATCCTCGCGCCGCACATCTGCGCGAATCGCTTGGTCTGCTTGATGCTGAGCAGCGGCATGATTCCCGCGAGCAGCGGCGCGTCGATGCCGGCGGCGGCGGCCCGGTCCCGAAAGCGGTAGAAGTCGGCGTTGTCGAAAAAAAGCTGCGTAATGAGGAAATCGACGCCCGCGTCGACCTTGCGCTTCAGGTTTTCGAGATCCGCCGCCGGGCTCGGTGCTTCGGGGTGCGTCTCGGGATAGCAGGCGCCGCCCAGACAGAAATCGTAGCCGGCGCGGATGAACGCGACCAGCTCGTTGGCGTAACGAAAACCGCCCGCAACGGCTTCGAAAACGTCCTGCCCCTTGGGCGGATCTCCGCGCAGCGCGAGCAGGTTGTCGATGCCGCCGTCGTGAAGATTGCGCAGCACGGACGCGATCTCCGCGGCAGCGGCGCCTACGCAAGTGAGGTGCGCCATCGCCTCGATGCCGATCTCATGCTTGATGCGTTTGACCAGATCCACCGTCTTGCGGCGGGTGCTGCCGCCGGCGCCGTAGGTTACGGAGACGTAGCTCGGTCGAAGCGGCTTGAGCGCCTCGATCGCGGCAAACAGATCGCTGAAGCCCCGGTCGTTTTTCGGCGGGAAAAACTCGAACGAGACCGTGGGGCTTCCCTGCCGAAGCATGTCGATGATCTTCATTGCAAAGAAGTTTCAGCGTATCACCGCAGCCCGCAGACTCCCGTGGAAGCCGCCGGCAAAGGCGGGCGGGCGGGCGGCGGGGCCGCCTCGGTTGATACCCTGAAGCGATGCGCGCCCCGGCGGAGTTGCTGGACGGAAAGTCGCTCAAGCGCCTGGAACGGCTGACGATCCGCTGGAACCGGTCGTTTCAGGGATTGCTCGGCGGGAATAACGTCTCCCGCTACGCGGGGGTGGGGCACGAATTTCTCGATCACCGCCATTTTCATCGCGGGGACGATTTGCGAGCCGTCAACTGGCGGGCCTATATGCGGCTGGAGCGGCTTTTCCTGAAGATGTTCCGCACCGAGCCGCGCACGCCGGTGCGCATCTTGATCGACACGAGCGAATCCATGGCTTGCGGGCGGAGCGGCGCGGGCGAAGCGAAGTTCGCTTATGCTTGCCGATTGGCCGCCGCGCTTTGCTACATCGGCCTCGTGCGGCTGGAGACGATCATCCTGCAGCCGTTCGCCAATGGACTGGTCGAGGAATTTCGGGCGCAGGGCGGACGGCAGCGGTACGCTTTGGCGTCGCGGTTCTTGAGCGGCCTGCAAACAGCGCAGCCGTCCGATTTCGAGCGCTCGATTCGGGACTATCTGACAAAATATCTCGCTCCCGGCCTGGTGTTCGTGATCTCCGATTTTCTGGACGGAGAGGAAAGTGGGCCGCCGCTCGAGTACTTGGCGAACGCGGGCCACGAGGTTCAGCTTGTTCACCTGGCCGGGCCGGCCGACCGCGAGCCTCCCTGGCGGGGAGAGCTGGAGCTTTACGACGCCGAGTCGGATCGTTTGCTGCGGGTGAGCATCGATGACGCTGCCGCCGAGGAATACCGCAGAGGATACGACGCTTTTTGCGCCGCGCTGGGGCAACGGGCGAAACGTTTCGGCTCGCGGTACGTTCATCTTTCGACCGTTCTGCCCCTGGAGAACGTCCTGTTCAACTCGTTGCCCGCCGGCGGATCGATTGCGGCGCAGTAGATAGGTGAATCGTGGGTCTGTTGAATCTGGCGTTGGGGCAACTCTTGGGGCTGTATCTGCCCCTTGCCGGTTTCCTGGTGGCGCTCTATTACTATGACCGCGCCCGGCAGCGCGCGGTCGTCTCGACGCTGCGCTTTTGGCCCCGCCGACCCGCGCCTGCGGTGCGCCGCCGGCACAAGACGATTCAGCAGCCGCTGTCCCTCCTGCTCCAGTTGCTGGCCATGCTGCTGTTGCTGCTGGCGATTGCCGACCCGCGTCCCGACGGACTCGGCGGGCCGGCGCGGCGGCACGCGATCGTCCTGGATGCTTCCGCCGTGATGGCGGCCTCCGCCGCCGGCGGGGGGACGTTGATGGATCAGGCCAAGTCGCGGGCGCTTGCTTATCTCCAGGCGCTGCCCGCCGGAGATTCGGTTCTGCTGATCGCGGCGGACGGATCGCCTGCGGTGAAGGTCGGCTTCACCGCAGACAGGGAAAAGCTGCGCGCGGGCATCGCCGATACGCAGCCCGGTTTCACGGCAGTCGATTTGTCAAGCGCCTACGATCTTGCCGCGGGGGCGCTGCGCATCGCCCTCGACGCTTCCGACGCCGAGCTCGCCGGCCGCGGCGAGATCGGCGAGGCGGCCTATATCGGCCCGGGACGGGTGCGCGAGGAAGCGGTAAGGGTCGGCCGGCTCCCCGCCGTGCGCTGGATCGCAACGGATGCTCCGGCGGATACGTTCGGCTTGCGTTCGCTGCGCGCCACCCCCAATGCGCAGCAACCCGACAAGTGGGACGTCGTCGTTGCGGTCGAGAATTACTCGCAACAAAGGCGGGCCGCGGGCTTGGAGTTTTTCTTTGACTCCGCGCGGCTGGGGCGCCGCAAGCTGGATCTCTCCCCGAACTCCGGCGGGGAATTGGAATTCCGCATCCGCAGCGAGCGCCCGGGACGCCTCACGGCGCGGCTGATCGACGGCGACGGATTCGCCGCCAATGACGAAGCGGCGATCGACCTGCCCGCGGCCGTGCGGCCAGCGGTCGAAATCATCGGCGGCAACGCGCATGATTTCGAGCCGCTGTTCGCCGCCGGCGCGCGTGTGCGGCCGCGCTACGTCTCGAGCCCGAACGAGCTTTCCCCGAGCGCCGTCCATGTATGGGCGGGCGGCGCGGCCGGGAACGCTTCCCGCCGGGCCATTTACTTCGCCCCCGAAACCTCTCGGTCGCCCGTGCCGATAGGCCGCAAGGCATTCGCCCAACCGATAACCGAATGGGCCGTGGAACACCCGCTGGCAAGAGGCGTACGCGACCGCGATCTGACTCCGCGCAGCGTCTCGATTTTCGAGCCGGAGGCCGGCGACACGGTCATCGCTCGAACCGCCGCGGGGCCGGCGGCGGTGGCGCGCTCCTCGGGGGGGCGGCGCTTTGTGGCCTTCGGCTTCGATTTCGCCGACGAAGCGGTGCGCAATCATCTCGCTGCGCCGCTGCTGTTCGCCAATGCCGTGGCCTGGCTCGAACCGGGCGCCTTTCAAACCGGGACCGTGGAGGCGCGGCCTCCGGGCCTGGTTTCTTTTCCGGCAGCCGGGCGCCGGCGCGGACAAATCGATGTGCGCAAAGTCGACGGGCAGCCGGTTCCCTGGGTGCTGGCGGACGATTCCGTGCGCTTCTACGCAGAACAGCCCGGGCAGTATCTGGTAACCATGCCGGACCGCCGCGCAACGCTGCATTTGACCCTGCCCGAAATCGCACTGCGCAGTTGGCGGCCGGGAGTCGATGTGCTGCGCGGCGTTCCGCCGGCCGGCGCCGCGGCCGCTCCGCCGCTTGTTTTGTGGCCGTGGCTGGCTTTCGCCGCCGGGCTCATCCTGCTGTTCGACTGGATCCGCTTCGGACGCGGCGGGCGCGCCGGGTTCGCAGCGGTCTCGCCGATGCCGGCCCGCGCAGGCTACGCGCCCCTTGCGCTCGACGTCGAAGAAAACAGCGGAGAAAGAGCGCGGCGGCCGGAGGAGGCCCTGCAATGACCTTTGCCCACCACTGGCTGCTCATCCTGGCCGCCGCCCCCATAGTGTGGTGCGTCTGGGGGTGGCGGCGGAGCTACCGCCGCCTGGGGCTGCTGCTGAAAACGGCGGCCTTGGCGGCCATCGTCCTGGCCTTGGCCGAGCCGCGGCGAAAAGTTGCGGAGACGTACGCAGCGGTGGCCGTGCTCAGCGATGTTTCCGCCAGCGTTCCGCAACAACAGCGGGCGATGCAAACCTCGTTCGTGAACCGCGCTCGAGGCGCCGCCGGCGGGCATGGCCTGCGTCCGATGGAATTCGGCGCGCGGGCGGCCCGCTCGCTCGAGGACGAGGCGGCTGAACGCTCCACCAATATCGAAGCGGCGCTGCGCGACTCCATGAGCGCGTTGCCGCCTGACCGGGTTCCCCGCATTGTCCTGCTGAGCGACGGACTGGCCAATGAAGGGGCCGTCGAACGCGCCGTTTTCGAGGCGCGCCGGCAGGGCGTTCCGGTGGACACGATTGCGCTGGCGGGACGCAAGCCCCCGCAGTTGAGCTTGACGGCAGTGACCATGCCCGGCCGGGCATTCGTGGGCGAGCGGTTTCCGATCGCCTTGACCGTACGCAGCCCGGCGGCGTCGACGGTCGCGGTCGAATTGCGCGCGGAAGGCCGGACGATCGGCGAGTCCGTGCTGCGGCTGCCGGCGGGAGAAAGCTCGGTCACGGTCAGGGCGCGCCTGGATACCGCCGGGTCGGCGTTGATCGAAGGCGCTCTGCGCTCGCCGGCGCTCGGCGAGACGAGGTTCGCCGGCGCCGTCTCGCTGCGGCGCCCCCGAGCGCTGCTCATTGCCGGCGACGGCCGCGCGGCAACGGCCCCGCTGGCCGGCGTATTGACCTCTTCCGGATTCGCCCTGCAGCAGGCCGGGAGCGCCGCGATACTCGATGAAGACGCGCGGCGGCAATACGACGTCATCGTTGCGGCAAACGAAAATTTCGAGGCATGGAGCGAGAAGGCCAAAGCGGCGGCGGAGCATTTTGTAAGCCAAGGCGGCGGCTTCCTGCTGATCGCCGGCGAGCGCAATTTGTATCAAGAACCCGAGGAATCGCAAGAAGACCCCTTGCAGGCCATGCTGCCGGCAAAGCTCGCGCCGCCGCGGCTGCCCGAAGGAATCGCCGTCGTGCTCGTGGTCGACAAGTCGTCGTCGATGGAAGGCAAGAAGATGCAATTGGCCAGACAATCGGCGCTCGGCGTGGTCGAGAATCTACGGGAGATCGACAAGGTCGGCGTTCTGGCTTTCGATAATTCATTCGAATGGGCCGTTCCGCTGCAGCGCAATGAGTTCCCCGCGGCGACGAAGAAACTGATCAGCGGCATCATCGCCGACGGCGGCACGCAGATCGCGCCGGCCCTGCACGAGGCGTACCGGCTGATCAAACCGCAGCAGACCGTCTACAAGCACATCCTGCTGCTGACCGACGGCATCTCCGAGGAAGGGGACAGCATCGCTCTGGCCGGCGAAGCCGCAAGCAGTGCGATTACGATTTCGACGATCGGCCTGGGTCAGGATGTCAATCGTTCGTATCTTGAGCGCGTCGCCAACAGCGCGGAGGGCAAATCGTACTTCCTCATCGATATCTCGGCGCTGGAGCAGATCGTTTTACGGGACGTGATGGAGCATACCGGCTCGTCGGTCACCGAAAAAGAGTTTGCGCCGATTGCGGACCGCGGCTACGAAATCCTCGCCGACCTGGACCTCGCCGAACCGGGGCCGCTGCTCGGTTGGGTCAAGTTCGAAGCCAAGCCGGAGGCGGATACGATTCTGCGCGTCGACGACGAAGATCCGCTCTTGATCCGTTGGCAATACGGGCTGGGGCGCTCGGTCGTCTTCGCCTCCGACGCCAAAGACCGCTGGGCCGCCAACTGGATCGCCTGGAATGGGTTCGACCGCTTCTGGGCGAATGTGATCCGCGATATCCTGCCCCGCGCCTCGACCGAAAACGCGGTAACGGAATATGACGCAGCCGGCGACGAGATCGTGGTGCGTTACCGCTCCGCTGACGCCTCGCAAGCGGCAAGCCCTCCCGAGCTTTACGCCCTGGGCCCGGACGGATACAGGCAGGCGCGGACGCCCGAGCGCGACGCCCAAGGCTACGTCGCGCGGTTCCCGGCGGAAGGCAGGTTCGGGTTGTTTCGTATCCTCCCCGCGGCGGATGCCCCCCTTTTCCCGGAGACCGCGCATTACCGCGAGAATTCCGAGTTCAGCGAGCACGGCGCGGACGTGGAGCTGATGCAGACGATCGCAGCCGCGACGGGCGGCCGATTCAATCCCGCCCCGGAAGAGATCTTCGAGACGCAGGGCCGGTCGGTCGAACGCTGGATGGATTTGTGGCCGCTGCTGCTGGCGCTGGCCATTGCGCTCAATCTGATCGAGTTGTTGGCGCGCAAGGGCTGGCTGCCCGTCCTGGGCCGCTGGGCCTGAAGCCCCGCGCGGGCGACGGCGCAAGCCACTTGGCCTTTGGCCGCAACTTCAGCGCCCGATCACTCCTCTGATGGTTTGGCGATGGCCGGCGCCAAACCGAGCTTGCGCGCCGCCCGATAGGCGGGAGATGCGCGTATCGCTTCGATCCGCGCGCGGTACTCGCGGTCGAGTTGTTGCGCCCATTCGGTGCGCTCGATCACGCGCGCTTCCGCTTCGTCCAGCAACTCGACGGCGCGCTTGCATTCTGCATCCCGCCGCTGCGCCCATTCGGTGCGCTCGACCACGCGCGCTTCCGCTTCGTTCAGCGACTCGATCAAGCGCTTGCATTCTGCATCCCGCCGCCCGAGCTCTGTTTCGAGGCTTCCCGCCCACTGCGTTTTTTTCTCGTTTTCGGCTTCCAGTTCCTCAATCGCGCTTTGCGCCTGCTGCTGCTCCTTTCGATGAATATGGGTGAGATTCTCGAGCGCTGCCGCAGTGTCCTTGAGCCAGCGGGTTTTTTGGGCAAGCTCGTTTTCCAACTTCTCGATATGCTGCTCGCGGTCGTGCAAGACGTTGCCGCCGCGCGGCAGGTACACGAAACCCGGCAAATCGTAAATCGGCGCCTGCGAGCATGCCGCCAGAAAGAAATGCGCGGCGTCCGGGTTGGCGTCGGCCGGTTCGAGGCGGGTGCGGACGCCCGCAACCTCCTGCGGCATGAAGGTGATCGCGTTGGCGTGGTTCTCGAAAAAAATCGTCCGGTGGGAAAAGTGCCTGGCGAGTTCCCGGCAGAACTCATTGTAATCGAACTCATGGACGTGAAAGGGGTTCGGCTCGTCGCGCGATGCTTCGTAATAGACTCGATTCGGCGTCGATGCCAGGAACATGCCCGACGGGCGCAGCGCCCGCGCGGCCTCGCGGAGCAGCGCCTCCCAGTCCTGCAGATGCTCGATCACCTCGAAGGCGACGACGGCGTCGAGCGAACCGCTGCGAAAGGGAAGCTGCGCACAGTCGCCCTGAACGAAGCGGACATTGCGGTATTGCGCATATCCGCTGCGGACGGCCTCGGCCGCATTGTCGAGCGCGTATACCGTGTCCGCAAGCGCCGCCAGCCGGGCGGCGCCGTAGCCGACGCCGCAGCCGGCGTCGAGAACGCGTTTGCCGGCAACGACCGTTTCCGCGAAGCTGTAGCGCCCCAGGTGCTCGTTCAGCAGATCCGCGGGGACGCGGCCGGGAATCACCCGTTCCCCGGTGAACTCGATCATAATTTCTTGCCCAGGATCACGTAGTCGAGACCGCCGAAGAATTTTTCGACGAACGGTGCGCTCGCCGGGTCCTGGCGCAGGCCGGCCAATTCCGGGATCAACTCGTACGCCGGATTCAGTTCCCGCACGGCGATCTCGCCCAGGCCGCTTTCTTCCATATAGAAACGAATCTGCTGCGCCGGCGCAGGCCGCCGATGGGTCGGATCCAGATAAAAGTCTCCGCAGAAAATCGCCAGACAGGCCGGATTGGGGGTTTCGAGCGCGAGGATTCCCCCGGGCTTCAGCTTTGCCGCGGCGAGCTCGACGAGCTCGGGCAGCCGGAACGGCGGCAGATGTTCGATGACGTGCGCGGAGACGACCGCTCCCAGCGAGTTATCTTCCTGTCTCCGTATGAATGCGAAAAGATCGTCCGCTTCGACGTCAAGGCCCTTGGCCGAACACGCGCTGACCGCATCCGGGTCGGCATCCACTCCAAGGCACGCGGCGCCCTTGGCTCGGAACAACTCGAGAAGTTCGCCGCGCCCGCAGCCGAGATCCACAACAGGAGACAGCCCCTGGAAAATTTCCAGATACCGCGTCTGGTTTTCCGCAACGTACTCCTCGGGGCCTCGAAACCGTTCTTGAAAGCGCCCGTAGTCGAGCCGGGGGGGCGCAGCGGCCGTTCCGTCGACGGCCGGCGGCGGCGTTGCGTTTTCAGCCAGGCTGCGCCGCCGGATCAAGCGCAACTCCGTATGGATCAACTTCTCCTGCTCGGTGCGTTGCTTCTGCATGTCGGCCCAAAACCGCTGCTGCAGCGCGCCGGCCGATTCCGCAAGCCGAGCGCTGTAGTCCCGGCGCATCTCCGCATCGGCGGCTTGCTCGCGCTGCAGGGCGGCCCCCTCGCGCCGGCGGGCGGCGCTTTCCATTTCGCGAATCATGTGCAAAAACTTGATCTCGCTGTCTGTCAGGCGCTTCTCCCACTCCGGCCGCCAGTTGTGCCAGTGGTGGAGAATATCTTGCTGAACTTTGTCGATCTCCGCCGTGCGCCGCCGGGTATCGGCCAGTTCCTGAGCGACTCGGAGCAGATTGCGATTCTGCTCGATCAGGGTCTCGATCACGCGCTCCATATAGGTGACGACCGCGCGGTTGTACTCGATCTGATCGCGCACGAACCAGTTCAGGCAACGCGCGACGAGGCGTTTTGCGTACTGGATTGCGTTGTTGCCCAAGCCTCCGGGACGCGGATTCACGCGGCCGATCGCGGCGGCCATCCCTTCGGCGGCATCGCGGGCATGGCCGAGCGGGTCGAGCGAGGGCAAGGCAAAGCCGTCGATCTCGTCCACCGTTTTGGCATACCGTTCGCGCACCCGCTCGCGGATCTCCGCAATCGCCGCCTCGATCTCTTGAGGAGACATCAACCTCTACATTACACGCCGGCTCAGCAGATACCGTCCGCCGGCCGGGGTCGTCTCGAACCCGGTAACTTCGCCGCCGCCTGCGAACGCCGAGCGAAACTCCGCGCGCACCCGCGCCTGGATTGCCAATGCCGCCTCGCGCGGCAGCGCCGCAATCTCTTTCGGGATGGCGATGGTTCCGTCGGAATCGTCTCGGTCGACCAAGTTGCCGGCGATACGCTTCAACACCCGCGGACTTTCGAGACGCCAAGCCGCGACGAGCCGGTCGGTCGGCAAAGAGCCGTGAAGCTCGCTTGAGGTTATTCCGTACAGGTTGGGCGCGTACTCGCGAACCACCACCCCGAGCCGTTCCAGATTGAAGTAGGCGTTGCGCGCCTGCAACGGATCGAAAGTCCATTCGATCAGGTCGATGCCGGCGGCCAATGCCTCTTCCCGCTGCCGCAGCTTCAAGCGCCGCCCGATGCCGCGGCCCTGCAGTTCGGGAACGACGCCGGTCATATGGCTGTGCCAGTAAACGCGCCCGGCGCTTTTGAAACCGGCGAAGGCCAGAGCGTATCCGACCATCCGCCCGCCGACGAATGCGCCGAGCACCGACCCTCCGATATGCCTGTAGACGCCGAACAGCCGCGGGGCTACGACGTCGCCTTCGTCGAAGCCCCAGATTTTCTTTTGCAAGCCGAGCGTGCGCTGAAATTCCTCATGCGTCGTCAGCGCCCGGATGTCGAGGCCCTTCAGTTCCGCTTTGCCCGCCGCCATAGCGCTTCCAGTTCATCGAGCGAAGATTCCTCGAAACCGCGGCCGCGCGCCGCCAAGCCTTCTTCGATGCGCCCGAAGCGCTCGCGGAACCTTGCGTTCGCGCGCTTGAGCGCGGTCTCCGGATCGACCTTGAGATAGCGCGCCACGTTCACTGCCGTAAAAAGCAGATCACCGACTTCGTCTTCGATTTGTTGTGCGTCGCCCGCCTTTGACGCGGCTGCGATCTCCCCGAGCTCCTCATTCAGCTTGCGGCCCAAATCCGCGAATTTTTCCCAATCGAAGCCCGCTTGCGCTGCCTTTTTGCTCACGCCGTAGGCTTCGAGCACGGCGGGCTGCCGGCGCGGCACGCCGTCGAGGATCCCGTCGCCTGCGGCGTTCGATGCTTTTTCCTGCGCCTTGATTGCCTCCCAACGCTCGGAGACGCCGGCGGCGCCGGCGACCGACTCCTTGGCGAAGACGTGCGGATGCCGTCGGATCAGCTTGGCGTTGATGCGGTCGAGCACGTCGGAGATATCGAACAGACCTTCGTCGCGGGCGATGCGCGCCTGAAAAACGATCTGTAACTGCAAGTCGCCCAATTCCTCGGCCAGGTCGTTCCAGTCGCCCCGTTCGATCGCATCCAGCACCTCGTATGTTTCCTCGATCAGGTACCGGCGGAGAGTCAGCAGGGTTTGCTCGCGGTCCCAGGGGCAGCCGCCCGGCGCGCGCAGCGTGCGCATGATCGCGAGCAATTTTTCGAACTTTTCGGCGGCAACCCCCATGGCGCAGACTTCATCGTAGTCGAAAGAACGCCGCAACCCCGCCGCCTGCTCGATTCGCCTGGGCCGCTGTGATACGTTAATCCGTGATTGGAAACTCCTGACGATGCAGCATCCCGGCACCCTCTGCCTGCTTCTCTGCGGCTTGGCGCTCGGCTCTTGCGGAGGGTCTCCGCCGCCGCCCGCCAAGCCGAACATCCTGTTCCTCGCTATCGACGACCTCAATGACTGGGTCGGCCCTCTCGGCGGACACCCGCAGGCGCAAACGCCGCACATGGACCGTCTGGCGGCCCGCGGCACGACCTTCGTCAACGCTCATACCCAAGCGCCGCTGTGCAACCCGTCCCGCACCAGCCTCATGACGGGCCTGCGGCCTTCGACGACCGGCGTGTACGGCCTGCGCCCCTGGTTCCGCGACGTCGAAGAGCTCCGGGACGTGATGACGATGCCGCAGTATTTCGCCAACCACGGCTACAGCACGCATTCGGGCGGAAAAATCTATCACGGGCGCTACGGGCGCGCTGAAACCGACAACGAATTCCACCATCTCGGGCCGCCTTCGAGCGTCGGCGCCAGGCCTGAAAAAAAACTGGTCGCCACGCCGCAAAACCACGCCCTGATGGACTGGGGAACATTCCCTCACAAGGACGAGGAGAAGGGAGACTGGCAGGTTGCAAGCTGGGCCGTCGACTTGCTCGAGGGGCCGCTGCAAGGCGATCTCGACAACCCTTTCTATCTCGCCGTCGGGTTCTTTCTTCCCCACGTGCCTTGCTACGTCACCGAGAAGTGGTACGACATGTATCCCGAAGAAACGGTCCAACTGCCGCCGCTGCAGCGCGGCGACCGCGGCGACACGCCGCGCTTTTCGTGGTACCTGCATTGGATTCTGCCCGAGCCCCGGCTCAAGTTTCTCGAAGAGGCGGGCGAGTGGGAAAATCTCGTGCGTTCGTATCTGGCCTCGGTCAGTTTCGTGGACAGCCAGGTCGGCCGCGTGCTCGACGCGCTCGACGCAAGCGGGCATGCCGAGGATACGGTCGTTGTGCTGTGGTCCGACCACGGCTGGCACTTGGGCGAAAAGCTGATCACGGGGAAGAACACGCTCTGGGACCGCTCTACCCGCGTGCCGCTCATTTTCGCCGGTCCGGGCGTGGGCAAGGGGCAAAAAGTTTCCTCCCCCGCCGAACTGCTCGACATCTATCCGACGTTGGGCGATCTCGCCGGGCTGCCGGCCCAACCCGGCCTCGAAGGCCATAGCCTCGCGCCGCAACTCGAAGATCCCCAAGCGCCGCGCGCATGGCCCGCCATTACGACCCACAACCACGACAATCACGGGATCCGCACCGAGAACTGGCGCTATATTCACTACGCCGACGGCTCCGAGGAACTCTACGATATGATCAATGATCCGCACGAATGGAACAATCTGGCCGGCGACCCCGAGCATCTCGCGGCGCTCGAAGAGCATCGGCGGATGATGCCGCCAACGAGCGCGAAACCGGTCCCCGGCAGTTCCGCCCGCATCCTGCTGTGGGAGAACGGGCAAGCGAACTGGGAAACGAAAGACATCGGCGTCGACGACCCGATCCCGGAGTTGTAGCGGCCCTGTGACGAAAGAACCGCCGCCGCTCAAAGTGATCGGCGTCATTCCGGCCCGTTATGCCTCGGTGCGCTTCGCCGGCAAGCCGCTGGCCATGCTGGGCGGCAAGCCGATGGTGCAGCATGTTTACGAGCGCGCCGCCGCGTCGCCCTTGTGCGAGCGGCTCGTCGTGGCCACCGACGACGAGCGCATCCGCCGAGCCGTCGAAGGCTTCGGGGGGAACGCCGCGATGACCTCGCCCGATCACCGCTCCGGCTCCGACCGCGCAGCCGAGGTTGCCGCCGCCGTCGATGCCGATATCGTCGTCAACATCCAAGGCGACGAGCCTTTCGTTTCCCCGCTGCTGTTCGACCAGCTCGTCGAGCCGTTCCGCTGCCGCCCGAATCTCGAAATGACGACTCTCTGCCGGCGCATCGACGATCCCGCACTGTGGTCGGATTCCAACGTAGTCAAGGTCGTCCGCGACAGCGCCGGCTACGCGCTCTATTTTTCGCGCGCGCCGATTCCGTATTGCAGAAATCCCGAAGGATACGTTGCCTGGGAGCACATCGGCCTCTACGCCTACCGCCGCGAATTCCTGCTGGAGATCAGCCGCATGGCGCCAACCGCGCTGGAGCGGAGCGAAGCTCTGGAGCAACTCAGAGTTCTGGAAAACGGCCGCCGAATTCTGGTTGTGCCGACCGAAGACCACGTCGGGCTGAGCGTCGACACCCCCGCCGATCTGGAAAAGGCCGAACGGTTCCTCGAAGCATGACCGCCCGCGGTTCTGGAAGTCTTCGTCATCTCCGAAAAATTTCGGCGCGACGGTTCTCTCCGTTTTCTCCAACCCGATGTTGAACGCGCTGCGCGCGCTCGATTATAATGAAAGACGGTATCCGCCGGCCCGGAATCCTGGTGTGTTGGCCGATCCGAGGAGGAAACCATGTCGCAACAGCAGGCTGGCGGTTCTTCATTGCTTGACCGCGTCAAGGCTTCGGTTCAAGCCGAATCGGCTGACGAGAAATCCCGCGTGCAGTCCCGCCGCCGCATGGTCGGACTGCTGACCGCGGGCTTCTTGACGACGAATTTCCTGATGTTCCTGCGGTTTTTCTTCCCGCGGACCATTTTCGAGCCGCGGACGGTTTTTCGCGTCGGCACTCCGGCGGAATTCGGCATCGGCGTCGACACGCGCTTTCAGAAAAGCAACCGGATCTGGGTCGTGCGCACGGCCGACCGCATGTTCGTCATCTACGCGAGTTGCACGCACCTGGGCTGCACGCCCGACTGGAAATCCGGCGAAGGCAAGTTCAAATGCCCCTGCCACGGCAGCGGCTACGATCCCGAAGGCCGCAATTACGAGGGTCCCGCGCCGCGGCCGATGGACCGCGCAAAAATCGAGCTCGACCCCGAAGGCCGCATCCTGGTCGACACGAGCATGCTCTACCGCGAGGAAAAAGGCAAGGCCACGCAGTTCAACGATCCCGGAAGCTTCATTCAGGTCTAATGGCGGAGGAAATCGGAAATCATGGATGAAACCAACGGCAGCAAGGGCAACGTGAAAACCGCCGCGCCCGAAACCGGCGGCAACGGCGCCCGCACCGTTCTCGGCGTAAAAGTCGACCCGGAGGCCATCAAGCAAAAGGCCGAGTTGGATCTCGAAGCCGCTCGGCAGCCGACCAAGACGGATGTTTATAAATCCATCTTTCGCGTCAAGCACGACGAAACCCCGCGCAGCCGAACGCTGGGCGTTCTCAGCAACGTATTTCTCCACCTGCACCCGGCCAAGGTCAACCGCGACGCGGTTCGCTTCGATTTCACTTGGGGGATGGGCGGCATTACGTTCTATCTGTTCTGGGTATTGACCTGGACCGGCGTTCTGCTGATGTTCTATTACCATCCGACGAAGGTCCAGGCGTTCCGCGACATCCTGTACCTGGAGCACGACGTGCCTTTCGGCAAGCTGTTGCGCAACATGCACCGCTGGGCGGCGCACGCGATGGTGCTTACGGTTCAGCTCCACATGTTCCGCGTGTTTCTGACGGGCTCGTACAAGAAGCCGCGCCAGTTCAACTGGTCGATCGGCGTGATTCTTTTGGTGTTGACCCTGCTGCTCTCGTTCACGGGTTACCTCTTGCCCGACGATCAACTCGGCTTCTGGGCGGTAACGGTCGGAACGAACATGGCCCGCGCCACGCCGATGCTCGGCCATGAAGGTCCATTTGGCCCGCAATTCGGCATGACCAACTATAACGACGTGCGTTTCGCCCTGCTGGGCGGCTCGATTGTGGACGCCAATGCTCTCTTGAGGGCGTACATATGGCATTGCATCGCCATACCCGGGTTCGCGGCGACGTTCATGATCGTACACTTCTGGCGAGTCAGAAAAGACGGCGGCATATCGGGGCCGGCGCCGATGATGCTCGAAAAAGAGATCAAGCCTCTTCGCCGGAGATAGGGGGGACGGAAACATGGATTGGCATCAGCTTTGGACCATCGTTTCGCTCCCGGATAACATTCCGATCGTCGGAATGATCTTCATCCTTCCGTTTTTCACCTGGTACGGTTTGCGCCAGGCATTCGCCAACGACCGCCTGATCGACCGCCTGGAAGCCGACCCGGACATGGCCAAGACCCACCACCGCAAGGTCGAGCCCTTTCAGAAAGGATGGGCCCGCGAACTTCACGTCTGGCCCTATCTGCTGCGCATGGAGTTTCTCGCCGCGGTGATCGTCACCGTGATCCTCATGGTCTGGTCGATCACCCTGGACGCGCCCCTGGAAGAGCCGGCCAACCCGACTTTGACGATGAACCCCTCGAAGGCCCCCTGGTACTTCCTCGGCCTCCAGGAGATGCTGGTCTATTTCGACCCTTGGATTGCCGGCGTGCTCATGCCGACGCTGATCATCATCGGTCTTATCGTCATTCCGTATGTCGATGAAAACCCGTTGGGCAACGGTTATTACACCTTCAAGCAGCGCAAATTCGCGATATGGACGTTCATCTTCGGCTTCATCATTTTGTGGAGCACGATGATCGTCATCGGCACGTTGATTCGCGGCCCCGGATGGATGTGGTTCTGGCCGGGCATGACCTGGGATCACAACCGCGTCATTTTCGAAATCAACCGCGATCTGCACGAGATCGTCGGCATCGCTTCTCAGCCTTGGATCGGCCTGTTCGGCGGCGCCGTCGTGGGCGGATTTTTTGCCGTTTCCGGCTACGCCTGCCACCGTCTGATCACGGCAACCGCGTTCAGCCGCAAGATTCTCGAGCGCATGACGTTGTTGCAGTACGTCATCATGCAGGCGCTGCTCATCATCATGCTGTCTCTGCCGGTGAAGATTGCCGCGCGTCTGCTGTTCCGCATCAAGTACGTCTGGGTCACGCCCTGGTTCAACATTTAGCGGATGCGCGAGCGCGGCCCGCAATTTCAGCACGCAAGATCGAAATACAGAGTTCCCAATGCCAGCGAATCAAGTCAAGCCGGATCCCGATCCGATAGCAACGAAATCCTACAGCGTCCATCTGTTGGTGTCGACGCTGCTCCTGATGCTGACCTTGGTGTGGGCGATCTATGACGAAGTCGAGGTGATGCGTCCGTACAAGGAGTATCAGGCCCGTTTTCGTGGATACTACACCGGTTTCTTGATGAGAAAAGTCCGCCCCGAGCAAGAAACGAAGGAAGCGGCCATTCGGAATTCCGCGGAGTATCGCGCGCTCGACGCCAAGGTCGGCGAAGCCCAGACCGCGGCGGCCGACCGTGTCCGGGAAATCGACGCCGAGTCCGCCGGCGTGATCGCGCGCATGACCGACGCCCGCGGCGCGTTTCAGGTTTTGCGCAGCGAAATGGACGCGATCCGCTACCTTGTCGAGGTTGCCGACGCCGACGAGGAGAAAGACGACCTGCGCGCCGATATCGAGGAGATAGGCCGGCGCGTCGTAACCGCCAACCTGACCAAAACCGACGGATCGGGCGAAGTCGAAGAGGTTGAAACGACTTCCGGTCAACTTGAGGCCGAGTTTCTGGGCATGCAGAACAGGCGGGCGGAGATTCAGGCCGAGCGGCAGGCAGTGCTGGAGGCCGCCGACGCGGCCCGCAGCGAACGCGATGCGTTCCTGTCCGAGCAGCTCGTCGGCTTGGGTTCGTCGCAGATCGACGGCCTGATTGCCAAAATGCGCGACTTTCCGATCGGCATCAAGCAGATTCACTTGCTGGACATCGATCTGGTGGACCGTTGCGAATCCTGTCATCTGGGCATCCGCGAGCCCGTCTCGATCGGCCCCGCCGATCTGCGCTATCCGGTGTTTCAAAGCCATCCGCGGCCGGAACTGCTGAAAATTCACGATCCCGAAGCATTCGGCTGCTCGTCTTGCCACAACGGCAACGGCCGCGCCACACGCTCGATTACCAAGGGGCACGGCCGCCACAAGTTCTGGCTCTACCCGCTCTATTACCGCGAAAACTTCGAGGCCGGCTGCCAGCAATGCCACGCCAAAGAAGTTGTAACGCCGGGCGCCGAAGTTTTGAACGCGGGCCGCGCCCTGTTCCTGAACAAGGGCTGCTGGGGCTGCCATCGTTTCGAAGGCTACGACGCCGAAGCCGAAGAGCTCACCGCCGCCAACCAGGCGATCGTCAACCTGTCCGCGACGCGCGCGGCCAATGCGAAAGAGCAGCAAGTCAGCCTCAATCTGGGAGACAGCGCTTCCGACGCCGCGCAGTCGCGGCGCTACTATGCGCGCGCCGAAGAGTTGCGGCTGACGAACGCCACGATCGACGCCGAGTTGCACAACTTGCGCGAAGAAGCCCGCAATCTCGCCAAAGAAGTCAAGAAATTCGGGCCGAGCCTGAAAGAGATCAAGGTCAAAGATCGCAAGGAGTGGATTCCGGTCTGGCTCAAGAACCCGCATGAATTCCGTCCCGGATCGAAGATGCCGGTTTTCCGTTTGCTCGATGACGAGGTGCGCAAGATATCCGCCTATCTCTGGCAAAACGCGCTCGACGGCGATCTCCAGCAGCATCCGCAAGGCAACGCGGAGAACGGCAAGGAACTTTTCGAGACCCGCGGCTGCCTGGGCTGCCACTCCATTGGCGAAGGAAGCGAGCGCATCGGCGGCGATTTCGCGGCCAACCTCAGCCGCGTCGGCGAGAAGACCAACTACAACTACCTTGTGCGCTGGGTACACAATCCGGCCGAGGTCACGCCGGACCCGAACGTTCCCGACGATATGCGCCCGCGGCCGGTGATGCCGAATCTGCGCTTAAGCGTTCGCGAGACGCGCGACATCGCGACGTACCTCGCGATGCAAAAGACCGACGCAGTTTACGAAGCGGCCGACTACATGGACGACGCGGACCTCGCGGCCGAGGGCAGGGAGCTTATCCGCCACTACGGCTGCGCCGGCTGCCATGAAATCGCCGGCCTCGAAAACGAGGGCCGCATCGGCACCGAGTTGACTCTCGAAGGCAGCAAGCCGCTGGAGCGCCTCGATTTTGCGCTGAAAACGCACGAAGCCGAGACCGAAGGCTGGTACAGCCACAAGGGATTTTTCGAAGCCAAGCTCGAAAACCCCGCCGTTTTCGACGAAGGCAAGGAAAAAGCGCACCTCGAAAAGCTGAGGATGCCCAACTTCAATCTCAGCCCCGCCGAGATCGACGCGCTGACGACGTTTATGCTCGGCGCCGTCGATACGGCCTTCCCCGAGCAATACCGTTACGAACCCGAAGACGAACGAGCCGACGTGCAACAAGGGTGGTGGATTCTTGCGCGCCACAACTGCACCGGCTGCCACCAGATTCGCCCGGGCAACGTGTCGTCGTTCATGACGATGCCGCGTTACACGGACGATCCCGATTGGGCCGAGCAGTTGCCGCCGCAGCTCTACACCGAGGGCGCCCGCGTCCAACCGGAGTGGCTGCGCGGTTTCCTCAAGAATCCGGCGCTGAGCGAAACGAACCCCGACCGCAACGGCGTGCGCAGCTACCTGCACGCCAGAATGCCGACGTTCTACTTCTCGGACCGTCAGATCTCGAAGATCACGAAGTTTTTCATGGCCCGGGACTCGCAGCCGATACCGTACTCGCCGGAGCCGATGGAGCCGCTCACGGCCGGCGAACGCGCCATCGGCCGCCAACTGTTCACCAGTCAGGCGGCGCCGTGCCTGAAGTGCCACATATCGGGCGTTCCCTCGCGGGACGTGAACGCGACCGCGCCGAACTTCCTGATCGCCGCCGAGCGGCTCAAGCCGAATTGGACGTTCCGCTGGCTGCTGGAGCCGGCGTCGATCGCTCCCGGAACGGCCATGCCGTCGGAGCTTTTCCGCAACGACAACGGGCGCTGGATCTTCAATGGAGAGATTCCGGCCGCGGCCCGCAATTACGAAAAAGATCAAGCTGAGTTGCTGACTCGCTACATGTTTCAAATGGACAACGCCGAGCTTCGCCGCCTGCAGGCCCTACAATAAAAGTTGGGCAACGCGGCGCGCCTTTCCATCGGGCCCGCAGTCCGTTTGACGACCTTTGTTTTCGGAGGTGAAATCGGTGTTCGAGAATAAAATCCGGGGCGCGCTCGCCGTACTGGCGACGGCTCTTTTTCTGGTCTACGCCTGCGGCGGAGACGATTACTTCGAGGAGTATGATGAGAAGATCGCGGCCGGCGGCGAAACCAGCGGCGGCGAGACCGCGGCGGCCGGCCCGATGGTCAACGTCGATCCCGCGACGGCGGCAACGATTCGCGGCGTCGTCAGTTTCGAGGGCGAAGCGCAGCGCTTCCCTCCGCTCAACATGAGCGCCGAGCCGGACTGCATAGCGCTGCACGGCGGCCGGGTCGCTTCCGATCGAATCGTCCTGAACGACGGCAAGCTGCAGCACGTTCTCGTCTGGATCAGCAAGGGTCTGGAAGGCCAGCGCTTCCCGATCCGCAGCGACCTGGTCAACCTCGACCAGAAAGGCTGCATCTATAAACCGCACGTCATCGCCGTCCAGCAGGGGCAGGCGATCAACATCACCAATTCCGACCCGACGACGCACAACGTCCATCCGCTGCCCAAAGAAAACCGCGAATGGAACAAATCGCAAACGTCCAGCTCTCCGGCGATCGACTATGCGTTCCCCCGCGCGGAACTGAAAATACCGGTCAAGTGCAACATTCATCCCTGGATGCAGGCGTACATTCACGTCATCGAGCACCCGTACTTCTCCGTCTCCGGCGAAGACGGGTCGTTCGAAATCGCGAACCTGCCCCCGGGCGCATATACTCTCCAGGCCATACACGAGCATTTCGGCGAGAAGGAAGTCGAAATCACCGTCGGCCCGAGCGAAACCACAGAAGCGGACTTCTTATTCGGCAGCTAGCACCTTCAGCCGAGAATGCGCGCAAATCTTCAAAGCACGGCGGCGGCGGCCGGGCTGACGACTACCTTGGCGGACTTCTACGAACTCACCAAGCCGTCGATCGTCTGGTTGATCCTGATGTCGACGCTGATGGGCTTTTATCTGGCGACGACGGGACCGATGCCCTATGCCCTGCTGGTCAACACCATCGCCGCGACAGCCCTTCTGGCCGGCGGGACGGGCGCGCTGAATCAGTGGTCGGAGCGCGGCGCCGACGCGCGCATGCGCCGCACTCTCGGGCGGCCGTTGCCGGCGGGGCGCATCCAGCCGGCGACCGCGCTGGTATTCTCCATCGGCCTTTCGATCGCCGGGTTGACTTATCTCCATGCCGCAACGAACGCGCTCAGCTTCTGGCTGGGAGTCTTTGTCCTGCTCGCCTACAACCTGGTTTATACTCCGCTCAAGTTTCGCGTCTGGTGGTCCACGTTCCTCGGTGCTTTCCCCGGCGCCGTGCCCCCGCTGCTCGGCTGGGCCGCGGCGCGCAACGAGTTGAGCGTCGAGGGCTGGGTCCTCTTCGGCGTGCTCTTCCTCTGGCAATTCCCGCACTTCTATGCGATCGCCTGGATGTACCGGGAAGATTATGAGCGCGCCGGAATCCGCATGTTGCCGGTGATCGAGCCCGACGGCGTCTCGACCGGACGGCAGATCGTCGCCTGCTCTCTGGCGCTGATCCCCGTCAGCATGGCGCCGGCCTGGCTGGAGATGACGTCGGTCTGGTTCGCCGTCCCGGCATTGCTGTTGAGCGCGGGCTACCTTTACTACGGAATCCTCTCGGCGCGCAGGAAAACGGGAACGCAGGCGCGCGGCCTGCTGCGGGCCTCGGTGTTGTACCTGCCGCTGCTCTACCTGTTCCTGCTGATTTTCAAGGCGTAACGCCGAAGCGCGGCTTCAGCGGGCTTCGTCGCCCGTAGCCACGTCTTCCCTTTCTTCCTGAGCTTGGCCCAGCTCCAGCTTGGCGCCGCTGGAGATCAAGCCGCCTTCGGACGGCCCTTGAAAAAACGTGAAGCCTTCGCGGTCGCGCCAACTCAAAGGCCCGGCAAGGATTTTTCCGGCTTTCAAGGTTTCCGTCCTGATCCTCTCGATCAGCTTCATGTAGCGCGGGTCCGAGCGCTCGTAGCCGGTGAAGCTGCCGATATCGCCGCTGGCCGCAAAGACAACGTCAATGCCCTCGACGGCGGCGATCTTGTCGACGATCTCGACGCCCGCCGGGTTTTCGATCATCACGATCATCATCATGTTGTCGTTGGCCAGCTCGTGGTAGTTGCCGTTGCCCCAGAGCTTGCCGTACTGCCCGCCGCCGCGGCTGCGTCTGCCCTGCGGGGGATACTTCGCATAGAGGACGGCCCGCTCGGCCTCTTCGACGGTGTCGACCATGGGGACGATAATGCCCAGCGCGCCGATGTCCGTAGCCTTCTGCAGATCGCCCTCGGTAGCGTCCGGAACACGAATGAAGGGGATCGCCGGAGCGTCCCTGCAAGCCCAGATCATCTTGGCGACCTGGTCGTAGTTCAGCGGGCTGTGCTGCATCTCGATCCACAGGAAATCGAATCCGGCGTGGGCCATCGAGCAGTAGACGTTGGGATCGGAAGTATAGATCGTTCCGCCGACGACCTGCTTGCCCTGGGCCAGCTTTTGCTTGACCGTGTTGAACATGTTCTGGTCGGCGGAGGCCGCCTGCGCGGCGGCAAACAAAGCAATCGAAACGGACAGACAGATGCGCAGCATTTCGAATTTCCTCCTGGAAGGCACGGCACAAGTATACCCCGCCGGGAAACTCAACGGAGGAACTCGGGCAACCTTATTTCCAGGGCTGCCGCCGGGACACATCCGGTTTGACGGCCGGCCGCCGGGCGCTGCATGAGCATTCGCCCTGCGGCGGACGTTCACACGCCGACGAGTTCCCTTTGTTCTTCCGTCTGCCGCTCGGACTCCGACTCGAGGCTGCCGCCCGCGATTTGCACCAGCGCGGGCGCGGGGGTCTCCTTGAGCACTTGCTCGCGGTACATCCTCATCAGCCGGGCCTCTTCCTCGGCCGTCATGATCTTCTTGCGCGCGCCGGAATCGACCGTTTCGCCTCTTGCCTGCGCCTCCGCCAGCTTGCGATTGCGTTCGGCGATCTTCTCTTCGCGGGCGTTGGCGGGGCCTTCCATCTTCTGCGCGCCGCGGGCGGCGTGCTCGGCGTTGATGCGCAGCTTGTCGCTAAGCCCCTGGATCTCCTCGACTTTCCGGCCGCCGGCGTAAATCTTGTGGCGGCCGTGCTCCTCGTACCAATTCGAGAGCGTGGCCGTCATGTGCATCTTCTCGATGATGTTGCGCCAGCCGATGCCCGTGTTGTAGGCGCAGAACGAAATCTCGCCTTCCTGCGTGCCGTAGGGAATCACGCACATCTCCGTCCGGCGGAAATCGTAGTTGAACAGGTCTTGGAACCACATGCCCGCGACGAACAGGAAGTTCCACGGATCGTTGCGGCGAGCGGCGCCCTTGCCGTAGTTGACGCCCGAAAGGGCGAACGACTTGTCGAATTTCTTCAGCAAATCGAACATCGAAAAATCCTTGGGCGCTTTCATCGGGTTGTAGTTTTTGAGGATCGCCAGCCCCATCTGAAGATTGGTGGCCAACTTGCCGCGGCCCGAATCGGTGACCCGGCGGATGTCCTGCACGAATTGCGGAACGTTGATGAACTCCGGAACGGGCGCCATGTCCTTGGTTTTCTTGTTGATCATCAGCGCGGTGCCGACGCCGCAGTTCGGATGGCAACCGCAGCTCACCTGACCCCACTGCGCCTGCGGGCCGTGGGCCAAGTCGGCGGCGTCGACGAAACTCCCCATTACCGAGATCGGGAACCAGTCGCGGGCGGGCTCGGTGATGCCGACCTGCTTGCGCACGTCGTGCGCCAAGTGCGAGAGCGTATAGCGCTGCTTCATGCGGCGCTCGTCGGTGATCTCCTCGTCGCGGCCGGTAAACGATACCGGCTGAAAGGCGATAAAGGCGATGCGCCCGGGGTTGTCGCGGGCGAACTGAATGATCGGGCCGACTTCCTCGTTGTTGACGTTGTTCACCAGCGTTGTCACCAGAACGATCTCAATGCCGGCGTCGTGCATGTTTTCGATCGCCTTGATCTTGACGTCGAACAGATTGCCGATTTTGCGGTGCTGATTCGGCTCGTTGCCGATGCCGTCGAACTGCAGATAGGCGTAGCGCATGCCTGCGTCTGCGGCGGCCTCGGCGAATCCCTTCGACTTCGCGAACTCGATGCCGTTGGTCGCCGCCTGGACCGAGTTGTAGCCGATTTGCCGGCAGTAATTGACGGCTTGCAGGAAATAGGGCGACATGGTCGGCTCGCCGCCGGAGAACTGCACCGACATCTGCCGGCGCGGCTTGATCGAGATGGCGTTGTCCAGAATCGTCTTGATCTCGTCCCATTCGAGCTCGTGGACGAAGCCGACCTGGTTGGCGTCCATGAAGCAGGGGTCGCACATCATGTTGCAGCGGTTGGTGAGATCGACGGTAAGCACCGCGCCGCGGCCGTACTTAACTGTCGAAGACCCGTGATCGTGCAGCTTCTCGTCGTTATGCGCGCGGATGTCGCGGCCGGGAAACTGCGATTCGATGTGCTCGAGAAACTGCGCATCGATGGCCATGACGTCCTCGGTCTTGCCGTGCTTCGGGCATTCCTTGACCATCCAGATTTCGTTGTTGCGCTCAAGAATCGTGGCTTTGACCTCGCCTATCTTTTCGGTCTTGAGGATGGAGTAGTCGACTTCGCCGCTGAGGATGACTTCGCGCGCCTCGCGCACGCATTTGGGGCAGAGCGAATCGGTCTGCCGCGGCCATCCGAGGGGAGGCTTGGATTTCTCCCAGGACTTCAGCATGGGCTTGTCCGACCACGCCGGGGTGAATGCGCTGTTGGGTTCCTTGCGCGCGTCGAGCTTGCGGGCGACTTGCCACCCGGCCTGGGCCAAGCGCGTAAGACCCTTTTCCAGATACTTAACCGGTCGATGCATGGGGTTTCTCTCCTATGGAAATTTGGCCTATGGAAATTTGGCCTATGGAAATTTGGCCTGCGGAAATTTGGTTTTCAACTGCGCCCGAGCGGCGGTTCCAGCCCTTCCCGCCCCCGGGAAGCCGCCCGCCGAATGCGTGGGGTTGGCAGGCAGCTATTTTTCGCCTACGATTGTATAGCGTAGACACAACAACGCACCGTCGCCAGCAAAAATCGGCGAACGGAAGAAAATCGAGGTCGGACCGCGATTTTCGGCGGGTTAACGGAAGCGGATTCCGGCCGGAGAGCGAGACCCGCAACGCCCGACCGCGCCCGTCATGATCGACTCCGCGCAAGTCAAGCAATTCGCCCGCGAATGCGGATTCGATCTGACCGGCGTCGCCTGCGCCGAACCTACTCTGGAATCGCTTTTCTACCCGCAATGGATAGCCCGCGGCTACCACGGAAAAATGAGCTACCTGCAAGGCAAGCGCGGCGAGATGCGCGGGGACCCCCGCTCGCTGCTGCCCTCGGCGCGGTCGGTGATCGCGGTCGGGCAGGTTTACAACAGCGCGCGCCCGTACTCGACCGAATTCGAGTCCGAGACGCGCGGCTGGGTATCGCGGTACGCCTGGGGAAAGGATTATCACGCCGTGCTCAGAACCAGGCTGCAAGAGCTTGTCGAGAAAATTGCGGCGACGACCGCCGCGGACGCGGATTTCAAAATCTGCGTGGACACCGCGCCGCTGCTGGAACGCGCCTACGCGCATCGCGCCGGACTCGGCTGGATCGGCAAAAATACGTGCCTGATCAACGAGCGCATCGGCTCCTGGGTATTCCTTGGGGAAATTTTGACCTCGCTCGAGCTGGCGCCCGGCGACCCCGCGCCGTTTCGCTGCGGCGTTTGCACCCGCTGCATCGACGCCTGCCCCACCGACGCCTTTGTCGCGATCGAGGATTCCGGCGGGCCTTCCCACGCGCTCGACTCGACCCGCTGCATTGCCTACCAGACGATCGAGATGCGCGGCGAAATCCCCGAATCCGACCGCGAGTCGGTAGGCAAGCACCTGTTCGGCTGCGACATCTGCCAGGACGTCTGCCCCTGGAACCGTTCCGAGCGGGCGGCGACGACCGCCGATCCCTGCTTTCAAGCGGACCATGCCGAGCCCGACCTCGACGAATTGGCCTCGCTGACGGAGCGGCAGTTCAACGAGCGGTTCGGCGACTCGCCGATTGCGCGCAGCCGCTATCGGGGGTTCCTGCGCAATGTCGCCGTGGTCATGGGCAACAGCGGAAACAAACGTTTCGCGCCGACCTTGGAGCGGCTGGCCGCATGGCCGGACGAAGTTGTGAGCGCGCACGCGGCGTGGGCATTGCGCCGCTTGGCCGCGGGCGCAGCCCGGCCTTCGGATTGAAGCTCCCGGCTCGGCCCCGTCCGATGCTACGGATTCGGCTCTTCGGGCGCCGCCTCGACCACTTCGAGCTCGGCCTCGTTTTCCTCCGCGCGCGCTTTCGCCGCGGCTTCGTCCATGACCTCCACCGAGACCGGCTGCTCCATGTACGCCGCGTTGTCGCCCGTCGTCAGAAACATCATCCGATAGCGCTTCATCGCCGTATTCGCCGGAACCTTGAAGGTAATCGACTCGGCGGTCTGTTCCTGGATTTCAAGCTCGATGTCGCTGCCGCCGGCGGTGAGAAAAAGCTTGTCGACATTACTTTTATCGAGGTTGACGCCCTTGGCGACGGCTTCGGCGCCGGGCGAAAGGGCATCGGGCTCGACAGACGTCAGCCGCGGCACGGCCGCCGGCAAAGCGAGCGCCGTTGCAAGCAACAACAAAGTGAGTTTCATAGAACCGGACATGACGCTTTCCTCCTTGCGAAACATGCGAAGCTGTCACGATATTAGTCCCTGCGCCGCGGTTTTGCAATCTTTTCGCGATCCCTCGGAGCATTCCAGGCGCCCGCCGAAGGCAAGCGGCAGACCGGCGGGCATGAAGGAGTTGGAGCCATGAAACCCCATCCGCAGCGTCCGTCCCTGCACCGCACGCCGCGCGGCGCGTATCAAACCCTGCAGCATTACATTGCGGATCTGATCTACGGAACGAACGACGGCATCCTGACCACCTTCGCCATCGTGGCCGGAGTTTCCGGAGGCGAGCTGTCGTCCAGCGTCATCCTCATCGTGGGCGCGGCCAATCTGTTCGCCGACGGCTTGTCGATGGGCGTCGGCAATTATCTCAGCATCCGCGCGCGGGAAAGCGCGCTCGAAGCGCAGCAGTTGCCGGAGGAAGAGGCGTACCCCATCCGCCACGGACTGGCCACGTTCCTGGCGTTCGCCGGCGCCGGCGCGATTCCCCTGGCGCCCTATCTCGTTCCCGGCCTGGAACACCGCTTCTTCTTCTCTGCGCTCGCCGCGCTTGCCGCTCAGTTCACGGTCGGCGCGCTGCGGTCGCTCGTCACGGCGAGCCGGTGGTGGGTCAGCGGCCTTGAGATGGCCGTGCTGGGCGCGCTGACGGCGGGCGTCGCCTACGCCGTGGGCGCCGGGGTCGCTGCGCTGGTCTCCGCGGGGACGTGAGGGGTTGCGGCGGCGCCAGGGACCCTGAAGCGCAAGCGGCGCGGATTGCGTCTCTATAATTTAGGCTTCCAGCTTTCGGCCGGCTCAGGCGGCGCGCATACGGCCATTCGCCTATGCCTTTTGCTCTATGGGCAGCAGCAGAAAAACAACGCGGCAAGAAATCGACCGCTATCTCGAACCCCGCTATCTCAGTCTGGATAGCGTGCTCGACGATATCGAGCGGGAAGTCGTGTTCTCGCCGGGACTGTTCGGCGGCGGCGGATTGGATCTGAAGCCGTGCGGCGGCTCGAAGCGCAAGCTCGCCCTGGCCATCAGCGGCGGGGGCGCGGGAGGCGTTTACAGCGCCGGCGCCCTCGAAGCGATTCTGCCCCGGCTCCGCGAACGGGGCATCGCCATCGACCTTCTCGTCGGCACTTCCTCGGGCGCGGTGAACGGCTATGGAGTCCTCGTCGAGTCGCTCGGCAAAACGAACCCGCAACTCGATGAAGACCCGGCGATGAAGCAGCCGTTTCGGAGCTATATCGCCTCGGTCTGGTCGTATCTCGACCGCGACGGCAAGGCCTCGCGCTGGGTGGTCGGAAGGCGTTCCTGGCTGATCGCCCTCGTGTCGAAAGGCGTCGGCGCCGGGAAGAGAAGACTGGCCCTCGGCGTTTTTTTTCTGTTGCTGATCCTGCTCGTCAACCCCTATTTGTTCGTTTTCCTGTTTTGGGCCTCGGGATTGGGCGGAACGGTTTTCCCACGCCCGGCAGACGCCGGCTTCCTCGCGGAATACGCCCTGCACTTTTCCGTTCTGGGATTGGCCGCGCTGGCCGTTCTCGTTGTGCTGGCGCGGCTCTTGTTCCGCGAATTCGGCGTCAGTCTCTTTCGCGACATGCCGCTGCTGCGGCTGCTGGCCAATACGGGGCCGCGCGGCGACCTGACCCAACCGAGGTTCTGGCCGCGGGAGCAGACGGTCGACCGCGCGCGCGTGCTGAGCCGCGAGCTCGTTGCGGAGTGGTATGCCCGCTGCGGCGCATTGCCCGAGTTCATCATCACGGCCACGGACATCAGCGCCGGCCGCGAATGCCTTTTCACGCTCGTCCGCCCGGAGACTTATTCCAGGCTCATCGAGCGGGAGTGGATGGCGGTGCAATTCGACTCCGACACGGACGGCGCAAAGGAATACCGCAAGCACGAAAACGCATTGTTCGCCCTGCCCGAGAACCTGCTGAAAACCGTGGTCGCCTCTTCGGCCGTTCCCGGCGCTTTTCCGACGCAGCGCATCGGCATATACGGGGCAAGCAGCCGCCGCTACGTACGCCACTGCTTCGTGGACGGCGGCGTCCTCGACAACAGCCCGATTCACATCGCGATCGACGCCGGCGCAACCCATGTCATTTCGCTCGAAATGCAACCTCTGGAACAGCACGATCCGATGGAAAGCGACGAGCGCGGCAAAGCGGAATACAGCCTGTTCCAAGCCGCGCTCGAGACCTTCACTGCCGTGCTCGACCGGGCAACGGCGGAAGACGTCCGCCGCACCGTCTCCTGGAATCGCTTTCTAGCGCAACATCCGGAAAGCATCGGGCCGGCCAAACCGTCCCAGGACAAGACCGGCAAGACGCAATCCGCGCCGGCGGCCGCGGCGCTCGAGCGCAGAATCGTTCCCCTCTACCGCATCGCCCCGCGCACCGCTCAAATCGGCACCGTCGAGTTCGACGGGCATTACATCGAAGGCAAACGCTCGGTCGTGCTCCGAGACCTGCTGCGGCGCGGAGTCGTCGACATGCAGGGCGAAAACATCTGGCGGGCAACGACGCGGCATGCGCCGGGCGCGGAGTAGCCGCCCGCCGTCCGGGTCGCTTCCACCAGGGATTGCTAAAGTTGAAATGAACCCGCCAAGCGCCGCAATGAACCCCGAACACGCGCATCCCCACGGCCCGCCGCCGCTTTCCGAGAAGCCTGCAAAAACGCCGCCGCATCCTCTGACGCTCGACGGCTCGGCCCTGCTGCATCAGATGTTCCGCATACGCCGCACAGCCTGGCGCGCTCTGGACGCGGCCGAGCAGGCGGAGATCGCCGCCGAAGCCGCTGCGGTTTTCGCCGAGATGGAAGCGCACCCCGAGGGCGGCAGCGCGCTGTTCGCGCAACTCGGCCACAAGGGCGATCTGCTGATCCCGCACTTCCGCAAGAACTTCGAGGGGCTCAACGAGGCGGAGTTGAAAATCGCCTCGCTGGCGCTCAACGACTATCTGGAACTCACTCATTCCTACGTTTCGATCGTGGAATTGGGACTCTACGATTCGACCGTCAAGCTTTACGATTCGTTGCGGAACGCAGACATCCCTCCCCATAGCGACGAGTGGAACGCCCGCGTCGAGCAGCGCATGGCCGAACAGGCCGAGGCCATGGCGCCGCGGCTCTACCCGCGCATTCCCGGGCGCCGCTATCTCTGTTTTTATCCGATGGACAAGAAGCGCGGCGAGAGCAACAACTGGTACGCGGAGTCGATCAGGCGGCGGCGCAACATGATGCGCGAGCACGGCATGATCGGACGCGGCTACGCCGGGCGCGTCAAGCAGATCATCTCGGGATCCATCGGCTTCGACGACTGGGAGTGGGGGGTCGATCTCTTCGCCGACGATCCCAAGGTGTTCAAGCAACTCATCTACGAAATGCGTTTCGACGAAGCCAGCGCCGTCTATGCCGCTTTCGGACCGTTCTACATCGGAATCCGTTTCGCCGCCGGGGAGTTGGGCAAAGCGCTTGCCGGAGAACCTCCCGCGTACGGCCCTGCGGCGCAATAACCGCTCGCCTGCGTTTTTCGCCGCACACTGCCGGCCCGTTGTAAAATCATTCCTGGATGGGTATTGCAGTCAGAGGCTTGCCGGCGGCGATGATCGTCTGCTGTTGTCTGTCGGCGGCGGAGTTTCGCTTTCAGTACGTCGGCGCAAAGGGCGGCTCCGCCTGGAAGGGGCTGCAACTGGGCATCGAGGAATCGAACGTCCAGGGCAAGTTTCTGGGCGCGGCCTTCGCCCTGGACGGCGACGGGGCCATTGCCGTCTTTGCCGACAAGCCGGGCGGCATCGAGGAAATCGGCGCCGGCGCCGACGGCCGCCCGGTGCTCAATCTCAGCGACGGCGCCGACGCCCTGCGGGCGCGTTGCGCGGACAATATCCTGCACGTCATCCCCAGCGACGGGATGAAGCGCGACGCCGCGGCCCAATGGAAACGGAAAGACCCCGCCGCGGCCGGCGTTTCGGCCGGGGGCTGGAGCCCCGAAGCCGTCAAATTCTCCGCGCGCGATCTGAACAAACGCTACGTCAAAAGATTCGGCGAGCCGATGGACGAGTACGCCTGGGCCGGCTGGTTCGCGGCGCGCGCGGTCGCCGACACGCTGATGCGCAACCCCGGCGCCGATTCCGCGAAACTGCTCCAACTGCTGAAAGCAGACGAGTTCGACGGGCAGAAAGGCGACCCGCACAGTTTCCGCGAAAACGGCCAACTGCGTCAGCCGCTGGTCATCGTCTCGGCCGACGGCAAGCTTTTGGGCGAAGCTCCGGTGCGCGGCGTCGCCTCCGATCTGGACAGCCTGGGGGCGACTTCCTGTGAGTAACCCGATGAAATTCCCCATTTTTTTTCTAGCCGCCGCCGGCCTCTGCGCCGAGCCCACCCACCGCTTGTTCGTCACCAATGAGGCCGGCGACTCGCTCACCGTAATCGACAGCCGCACGGGCAAGACCGAAAGAACCGTCGCCGTCGGCGACCGGCCGCGGGGCATCGGGCTGTCGCCGGACCGCAGCCGCGTGTACGTCGCGCTGGGCAACGAGAACGCCATCGCCGTTGTCGATGCCCGCTCGCTCGAGGTCGTCAAAAAAATCCCGGCCGGCTCCGATCCCGAAGCGTTCGCCGTTCACGGCGACGGCACGATTTATCTTTCCAACGAAGACGAGGGGTTGGCCACCGCGCTCGACCCCGATTCCGGCAAAATCCTCGCCGAGATCGAAGTCGGCATCGAGCCCGAAGGCGTCGGCGTCAGCCCCGACGGCAAGCAGGTGCTCGTGACCAGCGAATCGACCAACATGGTGCATATCATCTCGGCTGCGGACAAGAAAATCGAGGCCAACGTGCTCGTCGGAGCGCGGCCGCGCGAAGTGGCCTTCAGTCCCGACGGCAAGTATTTCTGGGTCACTTCGGAAGTGGCCGGCGAAGTCGCCAAAGTCGACCGCGCGACGAACAGGATCGCCGCCGTCAACAAGCGCCTGCGGCGCGAGATCAATCGCCGCGTCAAGCCCAAGGGCATCCTGCTGAGCCCCGACGGCAAGCGCCTGTACGTCTCCTTGGGCAGAGGCAACGCCATCGCCGTGCTGAACCCCGACACGCTCGCCATCGAAGCCGTGGTGCCGGCCGGAAGCCGCGTCTGGGGGCTGGCGCTGTCGAAAGACGGAACCCGGCTCTACGCGGCCAACGGTCTCGACTCGAATCTCTCCGTAATCGACACGCTCGCGCTCAAGGAGATCGGAAAACTGCCGACGGGCGAGATGCCCTGGGGCGTCGCGCTCGATGATTAGCCGGGTCGTTTTCGTTTTCCTGCTGCCGCCGGCAGCCGCCTTCGCGGCCGAGGCGGTCACTGCTCTGGAAGCCATCGGCTGGAAGCTATTCTTCGACCCGATTTTGTCCACTCCGAAAAACACTTCTTGCGCAACCTGCCACATCCCGGAGAAAGGCTACGAATCCGGGACGCCGCTGGGCGAGGGCGCGTACGGCGACCTCTTGCCGCGGCAGGCGCCCACCGTCGTCAACCTGGGCCAAGCCGAGTATTTCTTTTGGGACGGCCGCGCCGCCTCGCTCGAAGAGCAGGCCAAGGGCCCTATCGCCAACCCCATCGAGATGGACCTCAGCCACGAGGAAGCCGCGCAACGGCTCAACGCGGACGAGACCTACCGGCAAGCCTTCGCAAAAGCAGGCGTAAATAAAATCGGCATCGACGATATCGCCGGCGCAATCGCCGCTTTCGAACGCAAGCTGACCACCGGCCCCGCTTTGTACGACGCCTGGCTGGCCGGCGACCGGTCGCTGTTCGACGCATCGCAGGAGAGGGGCCGGATGATCTTTTTTACCCGCGGCCAATGCGCGACGTGCCATATCGGCCGGAACTTCACCGACGGCGATTTTCACAACATCGGCACGGGCACGGTCGAAGACCCCGGACGATCCGCCGTCTCCGGGGACGACTACGACCTGGGCGCCTTCAAAACTCCGTCGCTGCGCAACTGGAAAACCCGCGAGCCCTTCATGCACGACGGGCGCTTCGCAACCCTCGACGAAGTTCTCGAGTTCTACAACGAGCCCAAAGACGGCGCCCTAGGCGAAACGGAGCTCGACCCGTTGCGGCTGACGCCTGAAGAGATCGCCGACATCAAGGCGTTCCTGGAAACGCTCAACGGCGCCTGGCCGGACCTGGAGCCGTTCGAAAATGCTTGGAAAACGCTGTCTGCGGCGGAATAGCCCGCTGTGCCGGTTCAGATAGATGTGAGACGCAGCGAGCCGGCGTCAGAGGGCCGGCGCCCTCCTACCGGGTCATGGTTTTTGCGGCGGGGCGGGTTCAGTCAAGGGCGCGCCCGCGAGGGCGCGGCGTAGCGTACCGTTGACGGGTTCCGTCCCGCCGCGTACAACGCTCACAGAGGGCGCCGGCCCGCTTCCTCGAGGCGGGGCACGGCCGGGTCGACAGGGGGAGCGGCCGGAAAAAGAGGGTTGCCTCCGCAGGCGGGGTTCTCCGCAACTCGTAGAAGAAAGCCAAACAAGCAAAAGGAGAACCCCATGCAGGTTTTTGGCCTACCAAGACAGGTTCTCAGCAGCGCCCGCGGCGCGGCGCGGCTGGGCGAGGGAAACCCGGATTTCTCACCAGGGGGTAGCGAAAAGCCGCTGATTGTGGCATAAACGTATGTAGATGAATATGTTGCAGCCAGCAACGAACGACTTTTCGCTAGGACACAGTGTAACCAAACGAGTTTTCATTTTGCTACTGGATTCCGCCGGGAGGCGGTAGCCCGTTTCGATGGCGGGACGATCACCAGCGAGGCCGGGGCCCTGCTGTTGCAGCGCACCGAGCGGCAGACCGGCATTCTGCGCCAGTTCGCGGGCTGCTTTCGCGACTCCCGCCAAGCGGAGCGGATCGAGCACAGCGTGGCGGAGTTGGTGAGCCAACGGGTCTATGGGCTGGCCTTGGGTTACGAAGACCTCAACGATCACGATCGACTGCGCAGCGACCCGCTGCTGGCGTTGTTGTCGGGCAAGGCCGATGTGGCGGGCGGCAAGCGTCGGCGGCGGCGGGATCGGGGCCGGGCCGGGGCGGGCAAGAGCACGCTGAACCGGCTGGAGTTGACCCCTGCGCAGGTCGAAGCGAGCGCGCGCTACAAGAAGATCGCCCTGGACAGCGCAGCGGTCGATGCGCTGTTGGTTGAACTCTACATCCAGCGGCAGAGTTGCCGCCCGCAGCGCATCGTGCTGGATCTCGACGCCACCGACGACCGTCTGCACGGGCAGCAGGAAGGGCGTTTTTTTCACGGCTACTACGGCGCCTACTGCTACTTGCCGTTGTACATCTTCATTGACGAGCAGTTGGTCTGCGCGCGGTTGCGGACAGCGAACCGAGACGCTGCGGCGGGGGCGCTGGAAGAGGTCGTGCGGATCGTGGGGCAGTTGCGCCGGAGATGGCCCGGGGTGGAGATTCTGCTGCGCGCCGATGCAGGCTTTTGCCGCGAGGAGTTGATGAGTTGGTGTGAGCAACAGGGGGTGGACTATGTGTTCGGACTGGCCAAGAACCAGCGTTTGTTGCGCCGCCTGCACAAGCCGTTGCAGAAGGCGCAGCGGCGCTACGCTGCCAGCGGCAAGCCGGCGCGGGCGTTCGCCGAGTTCCGTTATCGCACGCGCCACAGTTGGCGGCGCAAACGGCGTGTGGTGGGCAAGGCCGAGCGGCTGGCCAAGGGCGCCAATCCGCGCTTCCCAATCTACGCTTCGTGGTGACCTCGCTCAGCACCGCACAGTACGCCGCGCAGAGCTTGTACGAGGATCTCTACTGCGCGCGGGGCGAGATGGAGAAGCGCATCAAAGAGCAACAGTTGGCTTTGTTCGCCGACCGCACTTCGACGGCGCTGCTGCGCTCGAACCAGATTCGTTTGTATTTTTCTGCGATCGCCTACTGTCTGTTGCAAGCGTTGCGCGAGTTGGGCTTGGCGGGCACGCAGATGGCGCGGGCGCAATGCGCGACGATCCGCGTACGGCTGCTCAAGATCGGGGCGCGGGTGCGGGTGACGGCGCGCAAGGTGTGGGTCTTGATGGCTACGGGCCATTCGGCGCAGGCGCTGTTTGCTGCGGTTTACGCCAATCTGGGAAGGCCGCCGCCGCAGGGCTGCTGAAGGGGCGCCTGGCGCCTGCGGGTTCGAAGGTCACAGCAAGCGCAGCAGCCCCGGCGGGGGCTTGGCCGGAGTGTGCGCAAAATCGGCCCCAAACCCTCCTGACGCCCCCGCCTGTAGCGCCGGACGCTACACCCAGCGTGCGCAACGGCCACTGTACTGGGCGACCCGCATCAACTGCCCCTCAAATTCGTTCCGCAAACCGCTTCCTGCCCGCCCAGCCATGCCTGGTGAGAAATCCGGGAAAAGTCGATGCGGCCCTGGAGAGCCGGCGCGACGCGGCGCCGCGCCGGCATGGCCGCCTCCACTTCCGCCGCAAGCTCGTCCAATCCGCCCCTTTCCCCATCCGCGCCGGCCAGGTCGACGGCGGCTCCGAGTTCCACAAAGACTTCGAGAACGCCTGCCAACAACACCGCATCGCCCGCTATGTCCTGCCTCCCCGCAGCCCCCAACTCAACAGCCCCCAACTCAACATCTCCCAACTCAACGGGGCGTCGAACGCATGCAAGCCACCTGGCGCTACGAGTTCTACTCCGTCCACACCCTGCCCCGCCGCCTCCGGCAACTCAACCCCCTGATCGACGCCTTCGCCCACCGCTACAACCACCACCGCCCCCATGACGCCCCTGACTTCCGCTCCCCCATCCAGTACCTTCATGCCCGGAGCTTCGCTCTACCCCCACCGTCTCCTATGTCCTGAACCCGCACACTTCCTGTGCAAATGTAAATTCTTGCTTTAAAAATAAAAGCTCCTATTCAGGCGTTATGATAATAAAAGGTCACCAAGGTCAATAATGTCAACATTAAGGGGTAGCGGCCTCGAGACGCTCTCGTTCCTGCGGTCTTTTCTTTCCCTTCTTGCCGCGTTCTTCCGCTTCGCGGCGCAGCGGCCACTCTCCATTTTCCGCTCTTCGCTCTCCGCCGGCCGCGCAGCGGCCCTAGCGGCCATCGCCCTGCTGCCGGCCGCCGCAGCTTGGGCGCAGCCCGTCGACGAACGGCTGATGACCACGGTCGCGGGGGGAGCGAGCGGGGATGGCGGCGCGGCGATTCAAGCGCGGCTGCGAGACCCCTACGGCGTGGCGGTGGACGGGTCGGGCAACCTCTACATCGCCGATACCGACAACCACCGCATCCGCAAGGTCGACGCGGGCACGGGCAACATCAGCACGGTCGCGGGGGACGGGACGGGAGATTTCGGCGGGGACGGCGGCGCGGCAACCGCGGCGCAGCTCGAGGAACCCTTCGACGTAGTGGTGGACGGGTCGGGCAACCTCTACATCGCCGATAGGGACAACGACCGCATCCGCAAGGTCGACGCGAGCACGGGGAACATCAGCACGATCGCCGGGGGCGGGACGAATTCGACAGGCACGGGCATCCCGGCGGTTCAGGCGCGGCTGCGAGACCCCTATGGCGTGGCGGTGGACGGGTCAGGCAACGTGTACATCGCCGATGGGGGACGGCGCCGCATCCGCAAGGTGGACACATCGGGAACGATTACCACGGTCGCGGGAACCGGGAATTACGGGGACGGCGGACCGGCGGTTCAGGCGACTCTGCACTTCCCCCACGGTATGGTGGTGGACGGGTCGGGCAACCTCTACATCGCCGATACCGACAACCACCGCATCCGCAAGGTCGACGCGGACACGGGGAACATCAGCACGGTCGCCGGAACAGGGGCGGCCGGGTACAGCGGGGACAACGGCGCGGCAACCGCGGCGCAGCTCAATTTCCCCGATGACGTGGCGGGCAACCTCTACATCGCCGATAGGGACAACCACCGCATCCGCAAGGTGGACCCATCGGGAACGATTACCACGGTTGCGGGAACCGGGCAGTCCGGGTACGGCGGGGACGGCACCGCGGCGGACGCGGCGCAACTGGATTTCCCCTACCGCTTAGCGGCGGACGCGGCGGGCAATCTCTACGTCGCCGATGCCGCAAACCATCGTATCCGCCGGATCGGTCTGCCGCCCACGGCCACGCTCAGCGCCAATCCGGAGACAATCGTCAGAGGCCGGCCCTCGACGCTCACCTGGTCTTCCACCAACGCCGTCAGCGCGGAGATCGACCAGGGCGTCGGCGCGGTCGCTCCCGCCGCCGGGGGGTCGACAACCGTCTCTCCGACGGCTACGACGACCTACACGCTGACCGTCACCGACGCCAACGGCGCGCAAGCCGCCGCCTCCGCCACTATCAGCGTCAGCGAGCCGCAGACGCCTATCGACACGGTTGGCGGCGACGGCACGGCCGGCTACGGCGGCCCAAGCGCAATTCAACTCTCCCTCCGGCGTGGCCGCAGACACTGACGGCAACCTCTACATCGCCGATACGAATAACCACCGCATCCGCAAGATCGACCCTCTGGGAACCATCACTACCGTGGCCGGCGACGGCACGGCCGGTGACGGCGGCGATGAGGGCCCGGCCACCGCAGCCCAACTCAACGCGCCTCGGGGCGTGGCCGCGGGCAGCCTCTACATCGCCGATACCGACAACCACCGCATCCGCAAGATCAATGACGACGAAACGATCGCCACCGTGGCCGGCGACGGCACGGCCGGCTACAGCGGCGACGGCGGCCCGGCCACCGCAGCCCAACTCGACTCCCCCTCCGGCGTGGCCGCAGACGCGACGGGCAACCTCTACATCGCCGATACCGACAATCACCGCATCCGCAAGGTCGACGCATTGGGCATTATCACTACCGTGGCCGGCGACGGCACGGCCGGCGACGGCGGCCCGGCCGCCGCAGCCCAACTCAACTCCCCCTCCGGCGTGGCCGTGGATGCCGACGGCAACCTCTACATCGCCGATACCGGCAATCACCGCATCCGCAAGGTCGACGCGTTGGGCATCATCACTACCGCGGCCGGCGACGGCACGGCCGGCGACGGCGGCGACGACGGCCCGGCCGCCGCAGCCCAACTCGACTCCCCCTCCGGCGTGGCCGCAGACGCTGACGGCAACCTGTACATCGCCGATACCAACAACCACCGCATCCGTAAGGTCGACGCATTGGGCATCATCACTACCGTGGCCGGCGACGGCACGGCCGGGTTCGGCGGCGACGACGGCGAGGCTGCCGCGGCGCAGTTGAACGCCCCTGCGGGGATAGTCGTGGACGCGGCGGGCAACCTGTACGTCGCCGACAGCGACAACCATCGCATCCGCAAGGTGCAAGCCCTGCTCGC
Source organism: Bryobacterales bacterium (assembly GCA_965214655.1). Classification (GTDB taxonomy): domain Bacteria; phylum Acidobacteriota; class Terriglobia; order Bryobacterales; family UBA6623; genus CATQHP01. The sequence goes on from OZ243965.1 coordinate 1,582,050, forward strand.
GCCGCCCGCGCCCGTCGAGCCGCCGGCGCAACCGGCTCCGGCGGTGCGCGCGCGGACGTTCGAGTTGTTGTTCGTGCTGCCGCAGGACGCCGCCCCGGCGGCGCAAGAGGTCGTGCTCTACGCCGAGGACGGCGACGCGGACTTTCGCCTGCAGCCGGCGCAGCGCTGGATCGCCGCGGAACCGGCGAGCGGCAGCCTGGCCGAGGGCGAAGAGACGACGATTACGGTCACGGTCGATCCGGCCGGGCTGCGCGCCGCCGGCGCGGGCCGGCAAGAAGGCACGCACGAGGGGCAGCTGTACGTGCGCTCCGGGGGGCGGCTGACCGGGCGGGTGCGGGTGGTCTTGCAAGTGCTGCCGCCCGAAGGCCCGGCGGTAGCCGAAAACGGCGTGGTCAACGCGGCCGTGATGAGCGCCTTCGGCGAACGGGGGCCGTTCGGCCCGCAGTTGCTGCCGGTGGCCCCGGGCTCGCTGGTCGCGGTGCTGGGCGAGAATTTCACCTCCGGCGGGGAGAGCGCCGCGGCCGAGGGCTTCCCGCTGCCGGTGAGTCTGGGCGGGGCGACGGTGCGCTTCGAGGGTCTGGAGGCGCCGCTGTTCGCGGTGGGGCCGCAGCGCATCGAGGCGCAGTTGCCGTCGCTGCTGGCGCAGTCTTTGCCGCCCGCCCAAGCGCAGGCCCTGAAGGAGGGAGGAGTGGCCGCGGTGTCGGTGGTGGTGGAGACAGCCGAGGGCGGCAGCTATCCGCGAACCTTCCTGACGGCCGCGCATGGGCCGGGGGTGTTCACGGTCTCGGGCGCGGGAACGGGCCAGGCGGCGGCGTTGTTGGCCGGGTCGGGGACGTTGGCCGCGCCGCGCGGACACGCCGCGGGGAGCCGGCCGGCGCGGGCCGGGGACGTGCTGGAGATCTACGCCACGGGACTGGGGCCGGTCTATCCGCCGATAGCGGACGGGGAGAACTCGTGCGGGCCGGAGGGAGTCTGTCTGGCGGACGGTTCGAACATGGTGCTGCGGCGCACGGCGGAGCGGCCGCGGGTGAGCATCGGCGGCGTGGAGTTGGCCGAGGAAGCGGTGCTGTTCTCGGGACTGGCCCCGGCGCTGGCGGCGGTGAATCTGGTGGTGGTGGAGGTTCCGGCAGGTCTCGAGCCGTCGGACGCGGCGGAGGCGGTCATCGCCGTCGGCGACAGAACGAGTCAGCCCGGCGTCACCATCGCCGTGGAGTGAGGCGCGCTCCGCGCGACAGTGGATGAGTGAGGTGCGCTCCGCGCGCCAATGGATAGGGAATAGCGGATGGCAAGACGACGCGGCCCCGGACGCCGAGCTTGCCCCGCGGATGCCGCGCCGCTTGGCCGTTCCGGCGGTTGCCTGCCGCTCGCGGTATGGGCGCAGCGGAGAAAAACGAGTCAGGGAATCTCTGAACAAGCATACCCGGGGATTCTCATACTGGATTGGCAGCAAAGGATTTGCTGGAGCGGGAGGAGTTTCCGGCGCGGATGGAGGAACGCATCCGCCCGTTCCAGCCCAAAGCGAGGGGTGGACGGCGGCCGTATGAGTTGGCGGTTGATGCTGCGCGTGCGCTGCGTGCAGTTGTTCTCCAACATGAGCGATCCGGGGATGGAAGACATGCTGTACGAACGAGATCGATTCGGTGCGGCGCTTCGTGGCTTGTCGTTGAGCGGAAGGCGCACATCGGGGCGGACGCCGAGACGGGGCCGGCGCATAGCGTGGTGACGACGGCGGCGAACGAGTCGGATGTGGGGCAAGCAGCGGGGCTGCCGCACGGCGGGGAGAAACCGATATGGGGGATGCAGGCTATCAAGTGTGCCGGTTCAGATAGATGTGAGACGCAGCGAGCCGGCGTCAGAGGGCCATCGCCCTCCTACCGGGTCATGGTTTTTGCGGCGGGGCGGGTTCAGTCAAGGGCGCGCCCGCCAGGGCGCGGCGTAGCGTACCCTTGACGGGTTCCGTCCCGCCGCGTACAACGCTCCCAGAGGGCACCGGCCCGTTCCTCGAGGCGGAGCCCGGCCGGATCGACAGGGGGGGGCGGCCGGAAAAAGGGGTTGCCTCCGCCGTCTCCTATGTCCTGAGCCCGCACACCCGATTGATCCCGCGGCAAACTTCTGAGATACTGTTAGCGTCCCCACGAATCGAAGCTTCAAGAGGTTGAATGGCAAAAGAAGAAGGAATCGAGGTCACCGGAACGATCGTCGAAAAGCATCCCGGCGGAATTTTCAGCGTCGAGTTGGAGGACAAGCACAAAGTGCTCGCCCAAATCGCCGGGAAGTTGCGCAAGCACCGCATCCGCATCCTTACCGGCGACCGCGTCAACGTCGAGTTGTCTCCTTACGATCTCACCCGCGGCCGCATCGTCTACCGCTACCGCAGCTAAGCAGTCCGTGGTGAAAGTCACGCAAGCGTCGTTACGCGCCCGGGGCCAATGCAGCATCGTGTGGGCGATCGAGTGACTTGACAGAGCGTATGCTACCGGACCGACAGTTCAGGGCGCGTAACCCTTTGGGCGACGCCGCTTGCGCGGGCCGGAAAGACGCTTGCGCGGGCCGGAAAGACGCCGCAGGAGCCCGTCGCGCCGCCCACGCTACTTTCACCATGGACTGCTACGCCCGCTCGGCCAGGTAAACGCCGGCGAGGACGACCACACCGCCGGCGGCAAGCGCTGCGGTTACGGGCTCGCCCATGAACGCGGCGGCGATCAGCACGGCAAGCGGCGGCTGGAGATACTGGGCGTTCGCCACCCGCGAGGCTTCGAGGTAGCCCAGCGCCCAGAAGTAGAGCAAATAGGCGATTCCGGCCGAGCCGGCGGCCATGAACAGAAGCGACAGGTAGCCGGCGGGGGGAACGGCGGAGAAATCGAAGTCCCAGCCGGGCCAAACGAGCGTGGGGCCTGCCGCAAGAGCGCCCATTGTGTAGGCGACGCCCAGAAACAACTCCGGCGGGTAGCGTTTGCGGAAGCCGCGGCCAAAAACCGTGACGCAGGCGAAGCCCGCGGTGGCGGCGAACGTCAGCAGGTCGCCGATGAAGGTCGGCGCCGTTCCGGGGAGGCGCGAGCCGCGGTCGAAAGCCAGGATGACGACGCCGACCGCGGAAATCGCCATCCCCAGCAGGCGCGGCTTCCTGAGCTTCTCCTGTCCGATCAGGATCGCCAGAAACAGGATGGTAAGCGGCAAGGTCGCATAGAGGATCGAAGAGTGCGCGATGCTCGTCCGCGACAGCCCGGTCAGGTAGCCGAGCTGATTGCCGACGTGGCCGAACAGCATCAGCGCCGGGAACTTGAGCCGGTCTTCGGGGCGGATCGAGCGCCAGCCGATGCCGCGAAGCGCCAGGACGACGTTCATCAACAGGCCGGCAATAACGATGCGCAGCGTGAAAAAAAGCAGGGGCGGGAAGTAGCGGAAGCCGATCTTGCCGACGGGGCCGTTCAACGTCCAGAAGAGAACGGCGGCGGCGACCGCGCCGTAGAGCGCTGCTTTGTCCGGCCGGGGCGGCGTGTTTTCGGCGGCGGTCAAGTCAACTCTTCCCGGCGTTCGGTCAGGGCGTCGATGCGCTCGCGGTCCAATGCGCAGCCCAGGCCGGGGCCGTCGGGGGCGGCGATCGTTCCCTGCGGCGTCACTGCGGCGGCGGGCGCGACGATGTCCCGCGCCCAATAGCGTTTGGAAGCCGCCACGTCCCCGGGCAGCGTGAAGTTGCTCAGCATCGACAGGGCGACGTTGTGCGCCCGGCCGACGCCGGCTTCGAGCATGCCGCCGCACCAGACGGGAATCCCGTGGGCCGCGCAGACGTCATGGACCCGGCGGGCCTCGCCAAAGCCGCCCACCCGGCCCAGCTTGACGTTGACGATGCGGCACGCTCCGAGGCGGATCGCCTGCTCGGCGTGGCGCGCGGTGCGGATGCATTCGTCGAGACAGATCGGCGTCTCGATGGATTTCTGGAGCTCGGCGTGGTCGACGATGTCGTCGTGGGCGAGCGGCTGCTCGATCATCGTCAACCCGAAAGCATCGAGTTGCCGGAGGCGCCCGCGGTCGGCGAGGGTATAGGCGGAGTTGGCGTCGGCCATCAGCGGCGTTTGGGGAAAGCGCTCGCGCACTGCGGCGACCGCGGCGATATCCCAACCGGGCTTGATCTTGATCTTGATGCGCCGATAGCCGTCCGCCAGAGCGGTTTCGACCATCGCCAACAACTCGTCGAGCGAGTCTTGAATCCCGATGGAGACGCCTGAACAAGTTTCCTTGCGGGTCCCGCCGATATGCCGCCAGAGGGGGATGCCTTTTTTACGCGCTTCGAGTTCCCAGCAGGCGGCTTCCAGCCCTCCGCGCGCCATGCGGTGGCCGCGCACGCGGGCGGTCAGCGGCGCGATATCGGCGGCGGACGCGACTTCGGCGCGGAGCACGCGGGGAGCGGCGTAATCGCGCAGGATCATCCAGGCGGCGTCCACCCACTCCTCGTTGTAGAAGGGGTTCTCGCCGCAGGTGACCTCGCCCCAGCCCGCGGCGCCGTCGCCGTCCTCGACTTCGACGAGGACGATGCGCCGCTCGTAGGTGCGTCCGAAACTCGTTTCGAAGTGGTGCGCCAGCGGCATGCGGATCTGCCGCAGGCGGATGCGCTCGATCTTCACGGCAAGCCCATCCTAACGCCGCTGGCAGCGCGGGCAGAAGTGCGTGCCGCGGCCGGCGACGATCGTCCGCCGCAGCGGCGCCGCGCAGACTTTGCAGTCCTCGCCGGCCTTGCCGTAAACGTTGGCTTGCAATTGAAAATAGCCTTGCGAGCCTTGACTGTCGACGTAGTTGTTGACCGTCGTCCCGCCGGCGGCGATGGCGTCGCGCAGAACGTCCCGGATTGCCGCATGCAGCCGCCTCGCGCGCGCGCGGCCCAGTTTGGCGCTGTTGAGCCTGGGGTGCAGCCGCGCCCGAAACAGCGCCTCGTCGACGTAGATATTGCCCAGCCCGCGCAAGAATTCCTGGTTGAGCAGCAGCGCTTTCAGTTGCGCGCCGCGGCCTTGCAAGCGGGCAACGAACTCGTCCGCGCCGATCTCCAGCGGTTCGGGGCCGAGCTCGCGCAGCCGGGCCGGCAGAGTCGGCGACCATTGCCAGCGCCCGAATTTTCGAATGTCGTGAAAGACGATGCGCGGCCCGGCTTCCAATTGCATCCAGGCGCGGACGAACGGCCCGGTTTCGCCGTCGAGCAGCAGGTTGCCGGTCATGCGCAGGTGAATGACCAGCACGGAATCGCCGCGGGCGTTCTCCAGCCGGAACACGATGTACTTGCCGCGGCGGTCGAGCTTGCGAATCCGCTGCCCGCGCAGGTTTGCGATCGTCGCGTCCACGTCACCCGCGCACGTCCGCGCCCAGAGGAACTCGACGTTGGCGATGCGTTTCCCTTCGACGCGCGGCGCCAGACCGCGGACGATGGTTTCGACTTCAGGCAGTTCGGGCATTGGCGCCTACCATCGCCGGCAAGACCTTGCCGATCTCATCGCGAACCACCAGATCGGCCGCGCCGTCGAGAGGCGTTTCCTCGCGGTTGACGATGATCAGGCGGGCGCCGGCCCGTTTCGCCACGAGCGGGAACGACGCCGCCGGCTGCACGACGAGCGAGGAGCCCACGGCGAGGAACAGATCGCAGTTTTCGGCGGCCTCTTGCGCCCGCCGCATCGCCTCGGGCGGCATCGCCTGGCCGAAGGAGACCGTGGCCGGCTTGAGCAGCCCGCCGCACAGACGGCAGCGCGGCGCCTTTTCGCCGGCTGCGACGCGCGCGCAGGCTGCGTCGGACGAAATGCGGTCGCCGCAGCTCAAGCACGCCGCTTCGGTGGTCGTTCCGTGGAGCTCGAACACGACCTCGTGCGGAAGCCCCGATTTCTGGTGCAGCCGCTCGATATTTTGGGTTATCAAGGCGCGCAGCTTTCCCCGCCGATACAGGTCGGCGAACGCATAGTGGCCCGCGTTCGGCTGCGCCTTGCGCATGTCCGGCCAAGCCAGCGTTTTCTGACGCCAATACTCGATGCGGTCGGCCTCGTTGGCGACGAACTCATCGAAATAGATCGTGCGGTTGCGCGACCAGACCCCGTTGGGGCTGCGGAAGTCGGGGATGCCGGATTCGGTCGAGATGCCGGCACCGGTGAAGCCCGTGATTCGCCGAGCCTCGTCGATCCATCCGCGCGCGGTTTCGAGGCTCACCGGCGCAGGTTAACACGATTGGCGGGCGCGTTCCCAGACGAGCAGGTCCGTCCGCGCGTCCCTGCCGGAACCGCGCGGCGGCGTGCGCAACAGCAGTCTGTCGGGGCCGTCGAACTCGTAATGGCGGACCTGTCGGGACCCGACGAAATTGGGGTACCAGCTACCGATCACTTCGTGGGTCACGGTGCGCGCCCGCTCATCGACCGCGTAGGCGCCGAAATAGGCGACGTAGCCCAGCAGCGCCGCCCGAATTTCGGCCTCGGAGCCGCCGCTCAGGGCGCCCCCCTGGAAGCGCGGCCGCCCGGGGCGCATGATCTGGCCAGACATGTAGCCGTCGGGCGTGTACAGCAACAGGCCCCGGGCGTTTTCGCCGAGCGGCAGATACGAGCTCCCGTCCGCGCGGCGGCGCTCGTAGCGCTTGAGGCGCCATGTCCCCGGGAAATTCAACGCTCGGCGCCCTTGCCGCGAACGCTCGCGCCGCGGTGATGAACCAGAACTACGGTGACGTTATCCGGAGCGCCTCTGGCGAGGCTCGCTGCGAGCAGAGCTTCGGCCTGTTGCTTGAGGCCGGAATGTTCGTCCAGCGCCCGGGCCAGCGCGGCTTCTCCGGCGACGCCGTGGAGTCCGTCGCTGCACAGCAGCAGCGTGTCGCCGGGAGCAAACTCGCTTTCGAAGCGATCGACGGAAACCGCCTCCTCGCAGCCGACCGCTTGCGTCAGGACGTTGCGGAACGGGTGCGCTGCGAGTTGCCTTTCACTCAGCCCGAGTCCGCGGCCGATCTCGTTGACCCAGGAATGGTCGGTGGTAAGGCAGCGCAGCCGGCCTCCCGCGCGCAAGTAAACGCGGCTGTCGCCGACGTTGACGATGCGGGCTTTTCCCGGCCGGGCAAGCACGGCGGCGACCGTCGTTCCCATGCCCTTGAGCGCGGGGTTCTGCTCGGCTTCCCAGCGGATATTGCGGTTGGCGAGGCGGACGGCCTCGGCCAGCGTATCGACCGTTGCTTCCGCGCCGGCGCGCTTCATCCGCGCGGCCATGGTTCGCACCGCGATCTGCGAAGCGCGCTCGCCCCCCTGCGCGCCGCCCATGCCGTCGGCGACGACGTGGAAGCCGATCTCCGGCATGGAGGCAAAGCTGTCCTCATTATGGGAACGGACGTGTCCGACGTGGGTCAGCCCGTAAGAATCGATCATGCCGAGCCGTTCGCGGGCGGCGCGGAATGTCCGGCGCGCCGCTGCATTCCTTTCATTCGGCCGCCGCCTGCCTGGAGACGTCGCTGACCACGGCGGGCGTTCCGCCGACCGCGACCCATGTTCCGGGAACGGCCGCCGTGCGCCGTACGATAGCAAACCCCAGGACCTGATTGAAGCGGGGAGAGAAAACCGCTGACGTCATCTTGCCGACTACGCGGCCCTCATGCCGCACGTCGAGATTTTCCGGCCGCTCCGCCGTATCGAGTTGCAGCCCGACCAACAGGCGGTTGACCCGGCCCCGCGAGCGCACCCGCTCGACGATTTCCTGTCCCGTATAGCAGCCCTTGGCGAACGAGACGGCGTGGAGCTGTTGGGTTTCATGGGGAATGTTTTCGCGGCCGTAGTCGATGCCGTAGCGCGGGACGCCGTTCTCGACGCGGACAACTTCGAAGTCTTCCTCGGCCGCCGCCGCGACGCCGCTGCGTTCCAGCCGACTCAAAATTTCGCCGTGCTTTCCGCTGCCGGCGCTGAGCCAGAATCCATCGTTGCCGGCCAACGAAACCCGCGTGACCCGAACGCCGTGCGACTCCACGAAGCTGAATTCCTCGGTTGGAACCGCGCTGCAGAAATCCCCGGCCGCAGCGGCCGAGCGCGGCCCGGCAACGGCGAACGCGCAAGTCTCTTCCGTAACGTCTTGCAGGGTGACGTCATCCATGACGATGAAGCTTTCCAGGTGCTCCCGCAGCCGCTCGCGGCAAGCGGGCTCGCAGTCGAGCAGGACGTGGTCTTGGGCAATGAAGACCCGGCTGTCGGACTGAATGCGGCCTTGCGCGTCGAGAAAGAACGTGTACGCGCCTTGCCCCGGCGAGAGCTTGTCGAGCGCATTGCCGGCGATCGCATGCAACAGCCGGACGCGGTCTTCGCCCGTTGCTCGTATCCTGCCGCGCGAGGAAATATCCAGCCACGCGGCGCCTTCGTGAAGCGCCCGATAACCCTGCCCCGAACCCTGCACTGCAAAGCTGTTAGCATACCAGCGATGATTCACGAGATTCTGCCCGTCGGAGCGCTGCAATGCAATTGCTCGGTCTTCGGCGACGAATCCACCGGCAGCGCCATCGTAGTCGACCCCGGCGACGAGATCGACCGAATCGAAGCCGTCCTGGAGCGGCACGGACTGCAAGTCACGGGGATCGTCGTCACGCACGCGCATATCGACCACATCGGCGGCGCGGCCAAGCTGCGGGCCCGAACGGGAGCCCCCGTCTACATGAACGAAAACGATATCGCTCTCCGCGACATGCTGGACACGCAAGCCTCGTGGATCGGCAGCCGCGATCCCGAGAAAACGGAAATCGATGTCACGGTCAAGGACGGCGACGCCATCAAGCTTGCCGATACCGATTTTCAGGTCCTGCACACGCCCGGACACACCCAGGGCAGCATCTGCCTGCTCATCGAGTCGGAAAACAAGCTGATCGCAGGGGATACGCTGTTTTCCGGCTCCATCGGGCGCACCGATCTGCCGGGCGGAAACCAGAGGCGGATATTCGCGTCGATCAAGGACAAGCTGCTCACGCTGGACGACTCCGTTGCGGTGACCTGCGGCCACGGTCCGAGCACGACCATCGGCCGGGAGCGAAGATGGAATCCGTTCCTGCGCGGGCTGTAAGCGGGCGCTGCCGCGGCCGTCGCCGGGGACTCGTTCTACAATCGGCCCATGAGCAACAAGATTCTGATCGTCACGGGCGACGCCGGCGAAAGCTACGAGGCGCTCTACGCCTACCACCGCTTCCTCGAAGCCGAGTACGAAGCCGTGGTCGCCGCCCCTTCGGCCCGCCGGCTGCATCTGGTGATGCACGACTTCGAGCCGGGGTGGGATACCTACATCGAGCGCCAAGGCTACGGACTCGAAGCGCACGTCGGCTTCGACGACGTGAACGTCGACGCATACGAAGCCGTGCTGCTGTTGGGAGGGCGGGCGCCCGAGTTCCTGCGCCACATTCCGCGCGTGACGGAGATCGTCCGCGAATTCGACCGGCAAGGGAAATGGATCTTCTCGATTTGCCACGGCATTCAGATTCTCGTTGCGGCGGATCTGATCGCCGGCCGCACGGTGACGTGCTACGAGCACGTGCGTTCGGAAGCCGAGCGGGCGGGCGCAACGTATGCTTCGAGCGAAGCCGTCCGGGACGGCAGGATCGTCAGCGCGCAAACCTGGCAGTCGCACCCCGAGTTCTACCGCGAGGCGTTTCGCTGCCTGGCCGAAGGACGCTGATTTGCGGGCGGCCGCCGCATACCGGCTCTCATCCATACCTGAGGACGTACCGGAAGCGCCTATCGATATTCGAAAAACTCACCGATGGTGAGGCCGATGCCTTTGGCAATCTGCCGCAGCAGGCGCAACGGAATGTCTCGCCCTGCGTGAAAGGGGACGGTGGTACGTCTTCCATCGGGATGACGAAATTGTTTGTGAGAACCACGCCGATGGACTTCGTCAAAGCCGAGACGCTTCAAAATCACGACTGCATCGCGCGGCTTGAGTACCCGCGCCTTCGCCATGATCAGGGGAGCGATACTCGTTGAGTTCCGACAAGTTCTCCTTCGAGTATCGGCTCGCCGTCTTCCAACAGCATTTCTATCACTTCGCGAAGGTTTGCATTAAGCTCATCGAGCGTGCCGGCCTGAGAGTGGGCGCCGGGGAACCCGGGAACGTAGCCCACGTAGAGACCTGTCTCCGCATCGCGTTCGACAACTGCCGTGTACTCTTTCATAATCGCTGGAGAATCCTTCTCGTTCGATCCGATTCAACTGCGCCACAAGGCGCATCCTTCATACGGCCACGCGGAACCTATCCCGTGAAGCGGCTGGCGGAGAGGGGGGGATTCGAACCCCCGGTAGAGCTTTATAACCCTACGACGGTTTAGCAAACCGCTGCTTTCAGCCGCTCAGCCACCTCTCCGTATGCGCGCGGCGCGAGCGCTTCGCGGCGAACCGCTTTTACTCTAGCACAGCCGGAATCGGGGCATGGAGCGCGGTGCGAATGCGCAGGCCCGAATCGAAGCCGGGTGACTTTCAGCCGCGGAGTCGGACAGAATCAAGAAAGGGCCGGCCCTCCGGCCGTTTTCCCAACGCCATGATCGTGATGAAATTCGGCGGGAGCTCGCTCGCCGGCCCCCAAGCCGTGAACCGCGCCGTCAAAATTATCGGCGGGCGGGCGGCGCAGCAACCGGTAGTGTTGGTTTCCGCGCTCGGCAAGACCACCGACCGGCTGCTGGCGATGGCCCATACGGCCGGCGGCGGCGGCGCGGGCAAGACGCAGCGGCTGTTCGACGCCTGGCGCCGGCACACCGAGCGTTTGGCGGAGGCGACGTGTTCCCAGCGCCGCCGGAGCGCGGTCCGGGCTATGCTCGACACGCACTTCGAAGAGCTGGCGGGCGCGCTTGCCGGCATCGCCGAGCGCAGATCGCTGGGGCGCCGGGCGGCCGACCGCGTGGCGGCCTTCGGCGAACGCCTCTCGAGCCTGATCGTCACCGAGGCCCTGGTCAACCGCGGGCTGCCGGGCGCGCACGTCGATGCGCGCAAGGTCGTTGTTACCGAAGAGCGCAAGGGAGAAGTCTTGCCGCTCTTCGACGAGACCCGCCGCCGCTTGGCGAACCGGGTTCGGCCTCTCGCCGCCCGGGGCGAAATTCCCGTGCTCGGCGGTTTTATCGCGGCGAACCGCGCGGGCGAGACGACCACGCTCGGGCGCGGCGGCTCCGATTATTCGGCCGCTTTGGTCGGCGCGGGGCTCGACGCCCGCGAAATCCAGATTTGGACCGACGTCGACGGCGTGATGACCGCCGACCCCTCGCTCATACCGGCGGCGCGCAGCTTGAAGGTCATGTCGTTCGGCGAAGCCGCGGAGCTCGCCTATTTCGGCGGGCGCGTGCTGCACCCGGCGACCATGCTGCCGGCGATGGAGCACGACATTCCCATCCGCGTGCTCAATTCGCGGCGTCCGCAGGCGGAGGGAACGCTGATCGTCAAGCAGGCCGAGGCTGCGGCGACCGTGGTCAAGTCCATCGCCTACAAGGAAAACATCACGCTGATCGACATTCGCTCGACGCGGATGTTGATGGCGCACGGATTTCTCGCCGAGATTTTCAGCGTGTTCGAGAAATACGGCACGGCCGTGGATATGGTCTCCACCTCGGAGGTGAGCGTGTCGCTGACCGTGGACAAGTCTCGCCGCTTGCCGCAAATCCTGCGCGAGCTGGGGCGCTTCGCGCACGTGGAGTCAAGCGGCGGCCAAGCCATCGTTTGCGTCGTCGGCGAAGGCATCCGCTATACTCCCGGCATTGCGGCGAAAGTGTTCGCCGCGCTCGACGGCATCCGCATCCGCATGATTTCGCTCGGCGCCTCGCGCCTGAACATAGGATTCGTGATCGCCGAAGGCGACATCGAAGCCGCGGTAAAGAGGCTGCACGCAACGTTTTTCGACGGCGGAGGAGCGAACGGGGATGCATGAACCCAACAAGAAGCTGGCGCTAATCGGTTACGGCCGGATGGGGCGGCTGGTCGAGGAGCTTGCGCCGGGGCACGGCTTCGCAGTTGTCCTCAAGCTCGATGAGTTCAACAACGAAAACGGCGCCGGGATGACGGCGGAAAACTTCGCCGGCGTGGACGTTGCCGTCGACTTCTCGATTCCCTCGGTCGTCGCCGATAACGCGGTGCGGCTGGCGGAAATGCGGACGCCGGCCGCAATCGGCACTACCGGCTGGCTGGACGAGTTGGGCCGCGTCCGCGCCGCCGTCGAGCGGCACGACGCAGCCCTGGTTTACGGCGCGAATTTTTCAGTCGGCGTGAATGCGTTCTACCGCATCGCCGCAGCCGCGGCGCAAGCGCTCGCCGCGCAGGAAGACTACGATGCGTTTCTCTACGAGGCGCACCACAAGTTCAAGGCGGATGCGCCGTCGGGCACGGCGCTCCGCTTGCTCGACGCGGTGCGCGAGGCCGGCTACGCTAGGGCCGTGGACGTCGCCTCCAACCGCGTGGGCCACGTGCCGGGAATCCATGAAATCGGGTTCGACTCGGAAGCCGATACGATTCGCGTGACGCACGCGGCGCGCAGCCGCGTCGGCTTTGCGCGCGGAGCGCTGAAGGCCGCGCGCTGGATCATGGGACGCAAGGGCCTGTACGAGTTCTCGAAGATTTGGGATCGGCTTTAGCCGTCCGCGGCGAAAGTCACGCAAGCGTCGTTACGCGCCCGGGAAGCGATGAAGCGCCGTGCAGTCTCTCCAGGAACTCGGCGCCGCGCACTCTGCCCGAAAGGCAAGCAAGGGCGCGACGCCGAGACGGGGCCGGCGCATAGCGTGGCGGCGGCGGCGAACGCAGCGGATGTGACCCAAGCGCATAAGTTGCTGCACGGCGGGGAGAAGATAGTGTGCGCGGATGCGGGTTACCAAGGGATCGACAAGCGCGCGGAGCAGCGGGGGCGTAAGGCAGAGGTGCGGGCCAGGGTGGAGCATCCGTTTCTGTATGGGAAGCGGCGCTTTGGCTACGCCAAGGCGCCTATCGCGGTTTGGCCAAGAACAGGGAGCGGATCGGTCTGCTGTTGGGCTTGCATCCGCACGGTTCCGGCCCGGCTGCGGAGTGCCGGCCAATCTGCCGCTTCCCTATGAGGGGGCGCCGCCGCCCGGCAGCGGCGCGGCAGCTTCGGCGCGGATGCGGCGGAGCATGTTCACGGCGCGGTTCAGGCGGGTGCCGACGTTGGACTTGGAGATATGGAGCCGGTCGGCGGTTTCTTGAGGCGAAAGCCCCTGCCCGCAGCACAGCTCGACGACTTGGCGGTAGGATTGGGGCAATTCCTGGACCATGGCGTCGAGCAGGCGGTACAACTGTTCCCGCTGGATGGAGGCTTCGGCGCCCGGGGCGGGATCTTCGAAGATCTCCGCAGTTTCGGAGATCGAAACCTCGGCGGCGCGGAAACCCGCTCGCTGGACATCTCGGGCGCAGTTGGCAACGATGGCGCGCACCCAAGCGCAGGCCGGAGAGCCGCCGCGGTATTCGCCGACCTTGCGCAGGATATGGATCCAGCTTTCTTGCAGAACGTCCTCGGCGTGTTCGTCCCCGCCCGCCAGGGATCGGGCAAGACGCAGAAAGCGCTTGGCGCAGCACTTGATCCATTCCTCCATGTTGCCGTCGAGCAGGGGGCAGGCGCAGGCGGCGCGTTCGCGACCGGGGGGGCGATGGGAGGACGACAAGCCCCGTAACGGGGCCTGCCTTCTGCTTCCCGTCGAGCTTGCCGGGCATAGACGCCCTCCCAGTTACGGAATCAGACTACCACGGATTCTTTGACCGGGCAAGCCCGCCGCGCCGTTCTCCACATTGCTGTTTCATCGAAAGACTCTCTCGAAAATGAATCAATCCTGCGCCGTCTTTGGCCCGTTCGCGGACCGACCCGGATCGGACGGCGAGGTTTTTAGCCTCCGGTAGGCGTCGGAGCCCTTGAGCGGCCCTCTGTCCATGACGTGATCCCATGGCGTCTTGCCGAACCTGTCCCGCGCCGCGGGGTCCGCTCCGGCTTCCAGAAGCGCCTCGATAACGGCGGGATTCCTGTTGGCGGCTGCCGCCCGATGCAAGGGCGTTGCATCGTCAAGCCCGCTCCGCGCATCGAGTTCCGCGCCGGCATCCAACAATACCTGAATGACGGCGGGATTCCTGTTGGCCATCGCCGCTCCGTGCAGCGGCGTGCGGTCTCGTTTGTCCCGCGCCTTCGGATCGGCGCCGGCATCCAGGAGCAAGCTCGCGACGGCGGGATTCCGGTTGAATACGACCGCATAATGCAAGGGCGTGCGGTCATATTTGTCCAATGCCTTCGGGTCCGCCCCTGCATCCAGCAGCGCAGCGGCAACGGCGGGATTCCCGTTGAACCAGACCGCATGATGCAGGGGCATGCGGCCGTACTTGTTCCGCGCCTCAATGTCCACGCCGGAGCGGAGGCAGTCGGCCACGTCCTCGGGCGCCGCCGCCTGAAAGTAATCTCTGGAATTCCAGTCGTTGCAGTCGGCGGCCGGCGCCGGGACGGCCAAGACCGTCAAGCAAAGGCCGCTGAGCAAGCCACGACGAACCCCGGCCCACCTGCAATGCCGCCGGCAATACATCCCGCTTCGCACAGAAAGATATCCGTTTCGCACTGACCTGAGTCAAACTCGTACTGTTCTTAGCAAGTCTCGCAATCCTGATGTGCGACCGCTTGCTGCGACAGCAGACACCCATCCAAAACCAATTTTGTTATTCATCACAGTTCGAACACTCCCTTTCAGAAATTTTGTCTCTGATCTTCTGTCTGAAATCGACCACTTTGGGATCGTTATCATCCAACTCCAAGTAATGCTTGAAAGCAGCCACCGTATGCTCTTCGATTTCCTGCGGCGTCGGTTTGTCCTCCATGCGGCTCATGCGCTTCGCCTGCGTCCGCATGTCTTTTGAGAAATTCCCAAATTTCGGCAGGTCTCCAACTATTGCCAACTCGCCAGGCGAACTTCCGTGAACGCCTCCGGCGTCTTTGATCGCAGCGGCGACGCCATCGTTACCGAGCATCTCTGCCAAGGCAAGCAGTGACACTCCGGCGGGCGTCGTTCGATTCGGGTCGCCGCCGGCGGCTAGCAGTTCCTCGACAAGCGCCTCCGAACCCCTCAAAACAGCTACGTCTAACGGCGTAATCCCAAGAGAGTCTTTCCTGGACGGGTCCGCTCCGTATTTCAGCAGTGCTTTGACATGCCCGTAGGCCGTTGTGTTCCCCGGTTTGCTGCCGGCTGTAACCGCAGCATGCAGCGGGGTACGTCCTTTGGCATCGGCCGTGTTTGGATCCGCGCCGGACTGAAGCAGCGCCGTAAGCGCCTCGCGATCGATTCCAAGGGCGGCCCTGTGCAGTTCGGACCTGTTGCTGCGCAGCGCAGCAAGCGCCTCGCGGTCAGCCCTGAAGGCGCCTCTGTCTGTCGTTTGGGCGCTCCTATGCGCCAGCCTCTGACTGCTGGCGGTCCAACCAATCAGCAGGATTATCGACAACGCGACAGCCCATTGCGCTCCTTTTCGTTTTCGCATCGTGTTTCTCCTTTCCGAGGGAATCCGGGCGGCCATGCCTTGCCCGTTTTTGTCCCTCTACTTATAAGACGGGCGAATACGGTAACCGATCACAGTTTTCCCGCGGTTTTTTGTGATGTTTCGTACATCGACTGCTCGGGAACCGCCCGCGCGGCGTTCTCAGCCGAGCCGCAGGAGACGTTGCAGAGCCGAAAAGCGGTCAACAAACACAAAACGGCCCGCAGGCCGAGCTCGGACTTGAGGGAGCGGAAGACGGCTGCGACGTCGGTGAGCGTGGCGTAGGCGCGCCGCAAGGCGTCCGCGTCCCAGTCGGTCTCGCTGCTGCGCAGGCAGTGTGCGGGTTCAGGACATATGAGACGGTGGGGGTACGAAGCTCCGGGTACGAAGGCGCTGGATGGGGGAGCGGGAATCAAGGGCTTCGTGGGGGGCGGTGGTGGTTGTAGCAGTGGGCGAAGGCGTCGATCAGGGGGTTGAGTTGTCGGCTGCCGCGCCGCCCACGGGACTTTCCCCGCGGACTACCAGCCGGCACCGGCCTCGATGCTTTTGACGATATCGAGGTAGTGGTTCACGACTCTGCGGACCCGGAAGCCGGCCGCCCGGACGTTCTCGACCGTCGGCCGGTTGACTTCCGGGCCGAGCCGCCGCGTGAGCGGATTCATGGCGTGCAGCAGCGGCCGGAAGGGAAACCAGCGGCTGCCGGTGTGTTCGAACATGCGCAGTTCTCCGTCCGGCCGCAGCGCCCGCCGGAGCCGCTTGAGAGCCTCGACCGGGCGCGGCACGGAGCAAAACGTGCAGGACGTATAGACCTGATCGAAATGCGCCGGCGGAAAATCCAGCTCATGCACGTCCATCTGCCGCAATTCGAGCGCGCCGTCGTAGAGGGCGGCCCGGGGCTGCGCCCGCTCGAGCATTTTTTCGCTGATGTCGATGCCGACGATGTTTTGTCCGGGCGGAAAGAGTGCGATATCGAGCCCCGTGCCGACCGCCAGGAACAGGATTCTGCCGGACATATGCGCGAACAGCGCGCGTTTATAATCCGCCCAGCGGCGCTCGGCCGCCTGCGCGGAGAAGCGGTCGTAAGTTGCGGCCGCCCGGTTCCACTTTTGGCGCGCGGCTTCGTCCATCAGGAAGCTTCTCCCCGCAGCAGGGCGTTCATCAGGCAAGTGAACAGCAACGCCGCCGCGCCGGCGGCCGCTCCCAGCGCGGCGGCATGCCCTGCGCTGGGGGCGGTCATCGCGCCGGTCATGCCGGCCGCCATGCCGGCCAGCATCGAGGGGATCATCACCTCGAAGCAGCCGAATACCGCCTGAAACGGCGTCGAGACCGCGAACGCCGCCGCCATGCCCAGGATCATGCCGAGCGGCATGGCGATTGCCGCCGGCCAGGATTCGGGCAAGACGGCGCCCGCAACGGCCGCCGCCGCGGCGCCCGAAGCGACCGCAGAAAGCAAATCCCCGGCCAGGAAGAGAAAGCGGCGCGCGGTCGTCACGACGTTATCCCCGAGCGGCGAGCGGCGGCGGCGCGGCTGCCGCTTGCAGAAAGGCGCGCACCTTGCGCGGATCCTTGACGCCGGGCTCTTTTTCCAGACGGGAGCTCGCGTCCACGCCCCAAGGCGCGATCCGGCGCACCGCGTCGGCGACGTTCGCGCCGTCGAGACCGCCGGCGACGACGATCTTGCCGTAGCGCTTGGCCGCGAGCGCCAGCGGCCAGGGGAAGGTTTCGCCGGCGCCCCCGAACATGCCGTCTTTCGCGGTGTCCAGCAGGAACGCATCGACGTGGAAATCGGCCAGAACGGACGCTCGAAACCCCGCATCCACGCGAACCGCCTTCCAGACCTCGACGCCCGGAGGCAGCTTTGCGCGAACCCGGCTGCAGCGCTGCGGCGTCTCGGTTCCGTGCAACTGGACAACGTTCAGCCGCGCCGCCCGGACCGTGTCCGCGATGGTTTCGGGGTCTTCGTCGACAAACACGCCGACGCGGCGCACTGCGCGCGGAACGCCGGCGGCGACCGCCGCCGCCAGCGGCGCGCTTAGCGCCCGCGGACTGCCGGGGTAGAAGATCATGCCCAGCGCATTGGCGCCGCAGGAGACGGCATGCAGCGCGTCCTCCGGCCGCGTAAGGCCGCAGACCTTGCGAACTACGGGCTGCTGCGCTGCATCCGTCACGATTCGAAGCGGCCGGCCGGTTCCCACAAGCGCCGGCCCATTGTTGCGCTAGTCCGAAGCCTGGGGAAGCGAGGCCGTTTCGCCGTCGGTAATGCCGAACACCCAACGGATGCCCTCAAGCCACATCTGCTGCATGTCGGCGCGGTCCCAGACCGATTCGCGGTGGCCCAGCACGCAACTGAACACGCGGCCTTTGCCGAACTCGCGCACCCAGGCGAGCGCGTAGTCGCCGTCCGTCCGCTCCACGTTTTTTTTGGTCATGTCCACGCTGGAAGTGTCGAGACTCATCAGCACGCGGAGTTTGTCGCGCGAATAACGGTTGAGCTGATAGATTTCGTCCGTAATTTCGAATTTTTCGGGGAAATGCCGCGTGATCGAATGCGCGCGGTCGTCCACCCGCACGGTCACTTCCTGATGCCAGGGATGGTGATTGAAGGCGCCGCCGACCATGTCGATGTATTCGGGCCAGCTTGCGCGGAAAGAGTCCGTGCCGCTGTGGCCGACCAGGATGCCCTTGCCGTCTTCCTTGACGAAGCTCATCAGGTCGGCTTTCTGGTCGTCGGTCAGCGGCAGGTCGCCCTGCGTGTAGAAGAATACGGCGTCGAAATAATCGAGGTTCTTGCGGTTGCCGCGCAGCTTCTTCTTCGTTACCAGCGTCACGTCGGTGTGGAAGCGCACATCGAAAAGGCCGGTGCGCTCGCCGATCTTGGCCAAGGTGAACATCGCGTGCGAGACCGAATCGTGGGCGAATGCCTCCGATCCGCCCAGCGCGAGAATATGCTTCTTCCCGTCTTGAGCCGGCAGGCCGCCGGCAAAAACGAGTGCGAGGGAGACGAGAGCAACGGCGGTCAGAGAGCTTCGTTTCATAATCCTGTCAGTTTCGCATATCAACCGCTTGCGCGGGCCGGTCCGCTTGCGCGGCGCAACGGCTGCAGAAGCCCGCCGCGCCCGGGGGGACTTTCCCCGCGGACTGCCAAACCCCGGCGGGCGCAGGCAAGCTAATAACCGACCGACTTGTCGACGACGTGGGTCAGCGGCTCGCCGCGGGCGAAGCGGCCGACGTTGCCGGCGATAACGTTGAGCCGGCGGTCGTCCGACGCTTTCGCCTCGGAGGCGACGTGCGGGGTGATGACAACGTTGCCGAAGCCCCACAATGCATCGCCCTTGGGCAACGGTTCCGGGTCGGTCACGTCGAGCCCGGCGCCGGCGAGCTTCTGCGAGTCCAGCGCTTTGACCAGCGCTCCCTTGTCATAGAGCCTTCCCCGCGAAACGGCGATGAAATAAGCGCCCTGCTTCATCAAATCGAACTGCTTGGCGGCGATCATGCGCTCGCTTTGCGGAGTCAGCGGGGCGGCGACGAAAACAACGTCGGCGCGCGGCAGCACCTCGTCCAGGCGGTCGGGCGGAACGATGGTGGGGAAGAAGTTCGACACCGGGATATCTTTCGGATCGACGCCGATGACGTTCATGCCGAACCCCCGCGCGCGCTGGGCGATCTGGGTGCCGATGCCGCCCGCGCCGACAATCACGGCGGTCTTGCCCGGCAACTCGGTCATGCCCTTGGGAGACTGTCCGCGCGGCCGCCAGTTCTGCTCTCCGCGCTCGGGGATGTATTCGTAAAGTCCGCGCGTCAAGGCAAGCAGCATGGCGAAAGCGTGATCGGCGATCGTGGGCCCCTGAACGACTTTGCAATTCGTCAACCGCACGTCGCTTTTCATGAACTCGGGCCAAAAGCTGTAGGCTTCGACGCCGGCGCTCGTCGCCTGCACCCACTTGAGCTTCGCGGCTTTGGCGAACTGCTCTTTATTGATGCCGCCGATGACGGCGTCGGCATCGACGATCTCGCGTTCGAAGGCTTCCCGCGAGCGGGCCATCACGACGTCGGCGTCCTTTCCTGCGGCCTGCTTGTAAAGCCTGGCCGCGTTGTCGTCGTAGGCAAAGCCTCCGGAGAGCGCACGCACCACGATCTTCTTGTCGGCCGCCGCCGCAAGCGCGGCGCAGCCCAACAGGAGAATCAAAATTCGTTTCATGGTTTCCTTCCTCTGGGTGATGGGGATCCGCTCAATTGTACTCCCTGCGGCCCGCCGAATGTCCAGTCCGATTTTTTATCCGGGCGGGCGGGGGTTTCGAAACGGTATTTTAGTGAGAAAGGCAGCAGCCGGAATGCCGCCGGTCGGACTCTACATTTCCGTTCCGTTCTGCGCCCAGAAGTGCACGTACTGCAATTTTGCCTCCGGGGTCTTTCCTCGGGAGTGGATAGGCGCCTACATCGCAGGCGCCGCGGCCGAGCTGGAAGATCCGGCCGCGCGCGAAGCGGAGACCCTCTATCTGGGCGGGGGCAGCCCGAGCATGCTTTGCGCGGAGCAGTTTGCGGCGCTGGCCGCCAAGCTGCCGGCGCGGGAGTGGGCGGAGGCCACGATCGAAGTCGCCCCCGGCGATGCCGACGCGCCGCGGGTCGGCGCCTGGGCGCGGGCGGGCATCGACCGCGCCAGCCTCGGCGTGCAGTCGTTTGTCCCCGCAGTGGCCCGCGCGGCCGGCCGGCGGCATACTCCGCAAACGGTTCAGGAGGACGCAGCGCGGCTGCGCCGGCACGGCATCGCCAACCTCTCGGTCGATCTGATTGCCGGCCTGGCGCATCAAACCGACAGAACATGGGAAGAATCGCTGTCGTGGCTCGACCGCCTGGAAGTCGATCACGCGTCGATCTACATGCTGGAAGTCGACGACGCAAGCCGCTTGGGAGAGGAATTGCGCGCGGGCGGCAAGCGTTACGGGGCCGGCGCGGTTCCGGGCGGCGAACGGATCGTCGAGTTCTATCTGCGCGCCGTCGAGCGGCTGGGGGAGTTGGGCTTCGAGCGCTACGAAATTTCCAACTTCGCCCGCGCCGGAAAGCAGTCGCGCCATAACCTGAAGTATTGGCGCATGGAGCCGTATTTCGGCTGCGGCAGCGACGCCCATTCCTTCGACGGCGAGCGGCGTTGGGCCAATGTCGCAACCGCACGGGAATATCTCTCGCGCATTCGCCGGGGCCTTTCGCCGCGAAAATCGGTCGAGATTCTCTCTCCGCGGCAGCGGCTGGAAGAGCGGGTTCTGACCGGCCTGCGGACGGCCGCCGGAGTCGCCCTGAGCGCAGACGAAAGGCGGCAGCTTCGCCCCGAGAGCGGCGCGAGTTTTGCGTCGGGGCGGTTGCTTGTCGAAGGGCGAACGCTGCGCCTGTCGGACGAGGGGTTGCTGTTCGCCGACGCAATCGCGGGCGAGCTTTTGGCCTGAACGGCGCGGGGAGGTTCTGCCGGCGCCTTTGCCCGCCGCAGGCCGCGCCGCACGTTTTCAGGCTTCGAAAAACTCCTCCACGTCTTGCAGGGAGGTCGTGAACGTGTAATCGGGAAGGCTGTCGAAAAAAATCTTCCCGTAGGCTTGTTTCAGGATGCGGTTGTCGAGCAGCGCGAGCAGTCCGCGGTCGGATGCGCTGCGGATCAGCCGCCCGAAGCCCTGCTTCAGCGCCAGCACTGCGGACGGTATCTGATATTCCGCGAAAGGGTTGCCGCCGTCTTCGCGGATTTTGCGGATACGGGCGTCGACGATCGGGTCGGAGGGCACGGCGAACGGCAGCTTATCGATGATGACGGCGCTCAGCGCTTCGCCGGGAACGTCGACGCCCTGCCAGAAGCCGGCCGTCGCGAACAAAACGCTGTTCGGGGTCCGGCGAAATTCTTCGAGCAGCGCCGCAGGCGGCGCCTGCCCTTGCATCAGGCAGGGGAACTCGAGCGCGAAGGAAAGCCGCTCGTAGAAGACGCGCATCTGGCGATGGCTGGTAAACAACACGAACGCGCGGCCGCGGCTGCACCGCAGCAGCCGCGCGGTTTCGGCGGAGGCGCGCGAAACGAAGCGGGGGTCGCGCGGGTCGGGCAGACGCTCGGGCACGTAGAACAGCGTCTGGGCGCGGTAGTCGAAATGCCCGGAAACCAGCAATTCCCGAGGCGCCTCCAGGCCGAGCCGGGCGCGCGCGAACTCGAAGCCGCCGTTTACCGCCAGCGTGGCCGAGGTGAGGACAACGCTGTCGACCGCGGCGAAGAGCCGCTCGGCGAGGATTGCGGAAACATCGATCGGAGTCGCCTGCAAGAAAACGCCCCGCCCGCGCCTCTCGACCCAATAGACGAAGAGCTCGTCGCCGCCCTCGAGAATCGTCCGCAAGGCGCCGTCGATCTCCGCGGTCCGGTTTTCCAGCGGGAGAACCTCGTCGGTGCGCTCGCGGACGAGCTTCAAGAGACTGCCCACGGCTTGCAGCGCGGCCGACAACCCCGAGCATTCCCGTTCGTGCTTTTCGCCGAACTGCGCCCGGTCTCGAAAGCCCCGCCGGCCCTGAACGTCGTCGAACAGAGCGAAGAATTCTTCGCTGCGGGCGCGCAGCGCGTTGACCGCGCGGCCCAACTCGTCCGAGGCGAAATCGCCTCGAACCGCGACCGCCTGGATGTCGCGGGCGAGATCGTCGAAACGGTAGTTGCTGATTTGCACGCCGAAGTGCAGGCCGGCAACGTTTTCGATTTCATGCGCCTCGTCGAAGACAACGATTTGGTGATCGGGCAGGATGGAGCCGAAATCGTTCTCCTTCAACGCCAAGTCGGCGAAGAACAGGTGATGGTTGACAACGATGACGTCGGCCTCGCGCGCCCTGCGGTGCATCTGCGTGATGAAGCAGCGTTCGAACTGATCGCACTTCTGTCCGCTGCAGAGTTCCCGGCGGGCGTCGAGCTTGGGCCAGAGGCTGCTGTCGGCCGCCAGGCGCCGCAACTCGGCCCGGTCGCCAGTCTCGGTTTCCGCCTCCCACTCGCGGACGACGGCAAAGTCGGTGATTTCTTCAAGGCCCTCGAGGATTGGGCGTTTTTCCGCTTCGTACAATTTCCGGCGGCAGAGAAAGTTGGCCCGCCCTTTCATGTAGGCCGCGCGCAGCTTGCGGCCCAGCGCCCGCTCCAGAAAGGGGATATCTTTTCGGAAGAGTTGCTCTTGCAGGTTTTTCGTTCCCGTGGAGATGACCGCCCGCCGGCCGGCGGCGATCAGCGGGACCAGGTAGGCCAAGGTTTTGCCCGTTCCGGTGCCGGCCTCGACGATGAGATGGCGCTGTTCGTCGATGGCGGCCTCGACCTCGCGCGCCATGTCGAGTTGACCGGGGCGGTATTCCCACTTTCCGAGATGCTTGGCCAGCAGGCCGCCTCTGCGGAAAAATTCGCGGACGCTCGGCGCGGAGGGAGAAGAAGCCAAAGGAAAATCTTACCGTCAGGCGGCTTCGGCGGCCGGCGGGCCCACCAGGCCGGAGCGCGAGCGCGCCCGCAGGCTCTGGCGGTATCCTTGCAGCAGTCCCACCGCCGTCGCGATGACCAAGGGACCGACGACCAGTCCGACGAGGCCGAATGCCTTGGCCCCGCCCAGCAGACTCACCAGGACGAGCAGCCCGTTGAGTTGCGAACGGCCGGCAATCAGAATCGGCCGCAGCACGTTGTCGATGCCGCTGATGACAAACGCGCCCAACAGGAGCAGCAATATCCCGCGGCCGGTCTCGCCTGCGGCCAGCAGACCCACCGCGGCGGGCAGCCAGACCAAGTAGGGGCCGATGATGGGCAAAAACGCCAAAAACCCGCAGACCACGCCCCAGAACAGCGGCGTCGGGATGCCGAGCGACCAGAAAATGATGCCGCTCGCCAAGCCCTGGCAGAAGGCGACAGCCAAACCGCTGGAAACGGTAACGCCAACCAGCTCGCCGACCTGGCGGAACATGAGGTCGCGGTGGTCTCCGCCCATTGGCGAGACGTCGCGGATCAAGCGTACGATATTCGAGCCGTCGCGGAACAAGTAGAACATCGCGAACAGCATCACGACCAGATCGAACGCCCAGGAGGCGACATCGCCCGCCAAGCGCGCCGACTGTTCGGCCAGGAAGCTTCGGACGTTGCGCACGGCGGCGTCCACCGTCGATTCGACATCGGCCGCCGGAATGGCCAGACTTTCCAGAAACTGCGTTACGATTTCCGGGACCCGCGCCAGCCAATCGATGGAGCGGACCGCGGCCAGAGCCTCGCTGGCAAAGGCGGGAATGAGCCAGGTCGCGGGACCGACAAGCAGCAAGGTCACCGCCAGGACGCTCAGCAAAGCGGCGAGATTCGGCCGCCGCAGGCGTTGTTGGAGCTTCGCATGCCAGGGAAAAAGGAAAATCGTGAGCACGGCGGCCCAAGTCAGCGCCGTCAAAAAGGGCTGAACGACTCGAAACAGGAGATAAACGAGCACGCCGAACAAGAGCCACGACAAGATCTCTTGCTGCAGCCGTCGATTCCCTGCGGGCAGCACCGCCACTCAATTTGAGTATACCGGCAGCCCGGTTCGAGGACGGTCAAGCTGCGCCGGCCGCGCACATCTCCAGGAACAACCGCTCGTAGCGATCGGTGACGCGCTCCCAGTCGTAACGCGCCTTGGCTTCGCCCGCGGCGGCCTGCCGCAGGCGGCGGAGCGCGCCGGGAGACGCCGCGGCGACCGCTTCGATGCGGGCGGCCAATTCCTTCTCGTTCTTGGCGTAAGCGATGCCGCAGGCGCCGGCCGCCTCGCTGTTTTCCGGCGTGTCGAGATAGAGCACGACGCAGCCGCGCCCCATCGCTTCGATCAGCGCCGGGTGCGTGCCGCCGACCTCCGTGGCGTGGATATAGGCCAAGCAGTGCGCCTGTAATTCCGCATAGCCTGTGCCGTAAATCGCGCCCGGGAAGACGATCCTGCGGTCGGTCGTGCTGCGCATTTCGCGGATGTATTCCGCGGCGTAGGGCGCATCGCCGACCATGACGAGCTTTTGCCGGCAGCTCGTCCGCTCGAACGCTCTGACGACCAGGCAGCCGTTGTTTTCGGGCTCCAGGCGGCTGACGTAAAGGAAGTAGCCGCCCGGTTCCAGGCCGAGCTCGTCGAGCGCGGCGGTCGATTCCACCGGCGACGTCTCGGCGCCGTAGGCGATAAACCGCGTGTCGAGTCCGTAGCGCTCGCGGTAGTAGCGCTCGATCACGCGGGCGTCGCTGACGACAACGTTGGGGCAGAGCGTCGACAACCGTTCCGAGAGCAGATACCAGGAGCGCGCCGCGGCATTCCATTTCCTGCGCTTGCGCTCGAGGCCGTCCACGTTCAACGCCGTGGGAATGCCGATCGAACGGGGCCAGAAGGTGAAAACGGCGTTCGCCCCGTTGCAGAACAGAGCGGCGTCGCAGTCTTGAAAGAGCAAGTGCAGCGTCGAGACGAGGGTGTGCGCGGGCGTATCCGCGTACTTGTGGGAGATGGTCGGCAGCACGACGCGGCGGACTCCGCGGTAGCCGGCGGCCGCGGTCCGGGAAACGTTCGCGCGGCAATAAACCGTGACCTGGTGGCCGCGGGCCGCGAGACGAACCGACAACTCCTCGGCGAACGTCTCGAAGCCGCCGTAATTGGCCGGAATGCCGCGCGTCCCCAAAAGGGCGATCTTCATTGCGCAGCGGCGCTCACGGCCGGTCGGTGAAAACCTCCCGCACGCTCGGACGGCGCTGGACGGAAGCCTCCAGAGGCCGGCTTACGGGAGCAAAACGGAACCAGCTCGCCATCTGCTCGTCGTCGGCGCGGCGCCGGGACTGAATCCAGCGGCGCTTGCGCAGGGCATGGCCCAGATCGCGCCAGAGGTAGTAAAACGCCCGCAGCGACGATTGCTCGGCCACCATGCAGTAAGCGACGATGCCCAGATCGCGGATCGTGATCGGCAGGAAGTTGCGGAAATACAGGTTCGGCGTGATGTTCTTGATGCGCATCAAGAAACGATTCTTTACCGAGTGCATGTTGATTTCCGCCGACAACTGCCGGCGCATTCCAGGGCGCAGCTTGCGTACGTGGTAGCCCGTCGCGTCGGGATCGTAAATACACTTCCAGCCGAGCAGTTGCGCGCGCCAAGCTACGTCGGCATCCTCGCGGTAGGCGAAGAAATCCGAGTCGAAAAACTCGCCGTCGACCGAAATGTCGTCGATCATCTTGCGCCGGTAGCAGGCGGCCGCCGCGGTAGCGCCGAAGACGTATTCATGTTTGCGGTAGTGCCCGTTGCTGGTCTCCAGGCAGCCTCGGTCCATGTGCCGCAGCATGGGATTGAAGTAGATGCCGGTCGAATCCACTTGCTGCTGCCCGGGGACTTTGAAGCTCGCGTCGACGAGCAGCAACTTGCCGCAGACCGTGCCGCCGGCGGGGTCGAGTTCCGCTGTCCGCATCAGACTGTCGACGAAATCCGGCAAAAGCATGACATCGGGATTGAGCGTCAGCACCCAATCGCCGGACGACATGGCGATCGCCTGGTTCTGCGC
Source organism: Bryobacterales bacterium (assembly GCA_965214655.1). Lineage (GTDB taxonomy): Bacteria > Acidobacteriota > Terriglobia > Bryobacterales > UBA6623 > CATQHP01. Next base: position 1,608,009 of record OZ243965.1, read on the forward strand.
GCCCGCGAAACCGATGTTCTCTTCGTTGTAAACGACGGCGCAGCGGTCTTCGAAACGCTCGATGATGTCCGGCGTGCCGTCGGTCGAGGCGTTGTCGACGATGATGACTTCGAGGGCGGGATAGCGCTGGTCGAGAACCGACTCGAGACAGCGCCGAATAAAGCGTCCGCTGTTGTAGGTCACCAGGGTGACGGAAACCAAAGGTCTTCTCATTGCCCGTTCAGTTCAACTCAGCCGCTGAAGTCTCCGCATTGCCGCCGCATGCTCCGGGCTCGTCGTTCGGAATTCATTCCGCAGATTCCGCAATCTCTCCCCACAAGTAACGACCCGAGGCAAGGAACCGCTGCTTAACACCTGAAAAAAACCGGCGAAGAGCAAGACCCCAAACTACCGCCAGACGCAGGCGGCGATAAGTTGCCGCCGAATAATGCTTCTCCGCAAACCTCAACAGACTACTATACCAAAACCGCTGCCTTGCCTGCGCCGCCAGCGCTTTTATGGAATGGGCGCCGGAGTGCAGGGCGGCCGCCCGGGGCGTGTAGCGAATCCTGCCGCCGGCGCGGCGCAGCCGCAGGCACAAATCGACGTCCTCGAACCAGATCGGATGGAAGCTCTCGTCCATGCCGCCGACGGCTTCGAAGGCGTCGCGGCGAACGAGCAGGAACGCGCCGGCGGGCTGCTCGATTTCCTGCTCGATTTCGGGATCGATGTCGAGCATGCGGTAGCGGCGGTTTACGGGATTCCGCGGCCACAGCCGGTTGACGCCCAACGCCTCGAAGGCCAACGCCGCGGGCGTCGGCAGCGAGCGGGCGAAGAACCCCACCTGCGGCGCGCCGTCCGTTCCCCGCAACAAGCCCCCGACCGCTGCGGCGTTTTCGCGCCGACAGCAAGCGACCATCGCTTCGAGGCCGGTCTGCAACTCGCAATCGGGATTGAGCAGGAGCACGTAGGGAGCGTCGCTCGCGGCAACGCCCTGGTTGACCGCGGCGGCGAACCCGCGGTTGCTCGAGTTGACGATCAACTCGGCCCGAGGCGCCGCCCGCGCCGTAATTTCCGGCAGCGCGCGCTGGGCGGCGTTGTCCACGACGACGATCTGCCGCACCCTGCCTTCGAGCGAGCGCAGGCAAGCGCCGATTTCGGCGGCGGAACGGTAGGCGACGACGATGGCGGCGACAGGAGCGCTCATGCCGTCCTCCGCAGGGCGGGCCATGCGAGCCGGAAGTACCACTTCCAGTAAGTGTCCCATCCGGCGCGGCTCTGGATGCCGCCGATTTCGGCTTCGGACTCTTCCAGCACGGACGCCAGCCGGCGGCTGTCCGCCCGCAGCGCGCGGCCGGCGCGGCGCACGGAGAAGGCGGCGCTCAAGCCGCCGGCGGCGCCGCGCAGCCATGCGCCCGCCCGCCCCCTGGAAACCGCCAGCGCGGCCCACAGCAATTGCGCAACCAGGATCGGCAGCCCGAAGCGAACAAGCAGCCGGGCCGAGTAGTACTTCGCCGGCAACAGTATCTGATGGCGCGTGATCCAGGCCACGCTTTGCTTGCTCCAAGCGCCTGCCGTTGCGCTTCCGCGGTGGAAGGCCACGGCGCCGGGCGCGTAGATTCCGGGCAGTCCGGCGGCTGCGGCGCGCATGCCCAGATCAACGTCTTCGAGATAGGCGTAAAAGGATTCCTCCAGCGGCCCTACCCGCTCGAAGAATTCCCGCCGGAACAAGGAGGCGGTCGCCGAGGGGAAGTATGTCTTGCGCGGGTTGTCGAATGCCGGGCCGTCCGCTTTGCCGTTGCCCAGGCGCCAAGCCGTCCCGCCGCGGCAGACCGCGTCGCCGGCGCCGTCGACGCGGCCCGGAGAGGCCGCGTCGAGCATTTTTCCGGTGGCGAACCAGGTGCCTTCCCGCAATACGCAGTCGAGCAACTCGCGCAGCCAGCTCACGGTCAATTCGACGTCGTTATTGAGCAGTACGATGCAGTCGCCCGCCGCCGCCTCGATCCCTATATTGAGCGCGCGGCTGACGCCTTCGTTTGCGGCCAGCGCGATCACGCGGGCGCCGCGGCGCTCGGCCACCGCGCGCGAGTCGTCCTGCGAGGCGTTATCCACGACGAGAATTTCGGTGGACACTCCCGGCGGGAGCGCTTGCGCGCGCACCGAGCGCAGCACCCGCTCCAACAGGTCCGCGCGGTTCCAATGCGGTATGACCAGCGAAACCGTCATGCGGAACCCGTCGTGGAAACATGCGGGAGCAGTTCGGACGCGGGCATTCGTTTACTATAATCCGATGCCGCGGGCAACGCGGCCGAGGCCTTCGCCTGGGAACGCCCCCATGCTCGACATCGATTGGATTCGCACGCAGTTTCCCGCGCTGCGCCTGCGGACGGGAACGCGGCCCGCCGTTTTTTTCGACGGGCCGGGCGGAACCCAGGTTCCGCAGCGCGTGGTCGATGCGGTGGCGGATTCGCTGATTTCCGCCAACGCAAACCTTCACGGCGCTTTCCAGACCAGCCGCGACTGCGGCCGCATCGTGCAAGAAGCGCATCGAGCGGCGGCCGATTTTCTCGGCTGCGACCCCTGCGAAATCGTTTTCGGGCCAAACATGACGACGCTCGCCTTCGCTCTCAGCCGCTCGATCGCCCGCGATCTTTCGGCAGGCGACGAGATCGTCGTGACGAAGCTCGACCACGACGCCAACCACGCTCCCTGGAAGGCGCTCTGCGAACGGGGGATCGTGCTCCGCGAAGTCGGCTTTCACCCGCAAGATTGCACTCTCGACCTCGACGATTTTCAGGCGAAACTGAATGAGAAGACCAGGCTCGTCGCCGTCTGCTACGCCTCGAACGCCGTGGGGACGATCAACGACGTCGCGGCGCTGGCGCGCCTGGCCCGCGCCGCGGGAGCGCTGACGTTCGTCGACGCCGTGCATTACGCGCCGCACGGGCCGATCGACGTCCGCCGGCTCGACTGCGACTTTCTGGCGTGCTCGGCCTACAAGTTTTTCGGGCCGCACCAAGGCTTGCTGTACGGCAAGGCGGAGCATCTCGAGCGCCTGCGGCCGTACAAGGTGCGCCCTGCCGGCGAGGGCATCCCGGATCGTTTCGAAACCGGCACGCAGAACCACGAAGCGATGGCCGGAGTGACCGCGGCGGTCGATTACCTGGCCGAACTCGGCCGCCGGACGGACTCGGCGACGGCGGAGCGCCCGCGGCGAGAGCAAATCGTTGCGGCGATGGAGGCCGTCCGCGCCTACGAACGCGGCCTGGCGGCAACGCTGGCGAAGGGGCTGCTGGCAATTCCGGGCTTGCAGTTCTTCGGCATCCGCGAGACGGAGCGCTTCGACCGGCGCACGCCGACCGTTGCCGTGCGCATCGGCGGCATCCATCCCCGGCGAATCGCCGAACGCCTCGGACGGCAAGGACTCTTCGTTTGGGACGGGAACTACTACGCCGTCAACGTGACCGAGACCTTGGGCGTGGAGCCCGCCGGCGGCATGGTGCGCATCGGCCTGGTTCACTACAACACCGCCGAGGAGGTCGAACGGTTTCTGGCGGCGCTCGGCGAGATCGCCCGAACTGCGTGACGAACCCTAAAAGTCCGGCCCCTAAAAATCAGGCCCCTAGGGAAAGTCTGAATAAGGCAGTTTTTGGTGCGCTGGATGGTTGATGCTGTCCGTAAGGAGCGGTCGCAGTTGGGCTGCCAGCGAATTTTGCGGCTAGCCCGGATTTCTCACCAGGGGGTAGCGAAAAGCCGCTGATTGTGGCATAAACGTAGGTAGATGAATATGTTGCAGCCAGCAACGAACGACTTTTCGCTAGGACACAGTGTAACCAAACGAGTTTTCATTTTGCTACTGGATTCCGCCGGGAGGCGGTAGCCCGTTTCGATGGCGGGACGATCACCAGCGAGGCCGGGGCCCTGCTGTTGCAGCGCACCGAGCGGCAGACCGGCATTCTGCGCCAGTTCGCGGGCTGCTTTCGCGACTCCCGCCAAGCGGAGCGGATCGAGCACAGCGTGGCGGAGTTGGTGAGCCAACGGGTCTATGGGCTGGCCTTGGGTTACGAAGACCTCAACGATCACGATCGACTGCGCAGCGACCCGCTGCTGGCGTTGTTGTCGGGCAAGGCCGATGTGGCGGGCGGCAAGCGTCGGCGGCGGCGGGATCGGGGCCGGGCCGGGGCGGGCAAGAGCACGCTGAACCGGCTGGAGTTGACCCCTGCTGAGCCCGCTGAGCGGGCGCGCTACAAGAAGATCGCCCTGGACAGCGCAGCGGTCGATGCGCTGTTGGTTGAACTCTACATCCAGCGGCAGAGTTGCCGCCCGCAGCGCATCGTGCTGGATCTCGACGCCACCGACGACCGTCTGCACGGGCAGCAGGAAGGGCGTTTTTTTCACGGCTACTACGGCGCCTACTGCTACTTGCCGTTGTACATCTTCATTGACGAGCAGTTGGTCTGCGCGCGGTTGCGGACAGCGAACCGAGACGCTGCGGCGGGGGCGCTGGAAGAGGTCGTGCGGATCGTGGGGCAGTTGCGCCGGAGATGGCCCGGGGTGGAGATTCTGCTGCGCGCCGATGCAGGCTTTTGCCGCGAGGAGTTGATGAGTTGGTGTGAGCAACAGGGGGTGGACTACGTGTTCGGACTGGCCAAGAACCAGCGCTTGTTGCGCCGCCTGCACAAGCCGTTGCAGAAGGCGCAGCGGCGCTACGCTGCCAGCGGCAAGCCGGCGCGGGCGTTCGCCGAGTTCCGTTATCGCACGCGCCACAGTTGGCGGCGCAAACGGCGTGTGGTGGGCAAGGCCGAGCGGCTGGCCAAGGGCGCCAATCCGCGCTTCCCAATCTACGCTTCGTGGTGACCTCGCTCAGCACCGCACAGTACGCCGCGCAGAGCTTGTACGAGGATCTCTACTGCGCGCGGGGCGAGATGGAGAAGCGCATCAAAGAGCAACAGTTGGCTTTGTTCGCCGACCGCACTTCGACGGCGCTGCTGCGCTCGAACCAGATTCGTTTGTATTTTTCTGCGATCGCCTACTGTCTGTTGCAAGCGTTGCGCGAGTTGGGCTTGGCGGGCACGCAGATGGCGCGGGCGCAATGCGCGACGATCCGCGTACGGCTGCTCAAGATCGGGGCGCGGGTGCGGGTGACGGCGCGCAAGGTGTGGGTCTCGATGGCTACGGGCCATCCGGCGCAGGCGCTGTTTGCTGCGGTTTACGCCAATCTGGGAAGGCCGCCGCCGCAGGGCTGCTGAAGGGGCGCCTGGCGCCTGCGGGTTCGAAGGTCACAGCAAGCGCAGCAGCCCCGGCGGGGGCTTGGCCGGAGTGTGCGCAAAATCGGCCCCAAACCCTCCTGACGCCCCCGCCTGTAGCGCCGGACGCTACACCCAGCGTGCGCCACGGCCACTGTACTGGGCGACCCGCATCAACTGCCCCTCAAATTCGTTCCGCAAACCGCTTCCTGCCCGCCCAGCCATGCCTGGTGAGAAATCCGGGCTAAATCCTGCTCTTTTTGACTGTGCAACGCCAATTTTGACCCCGCAGCGACGGTTTCAACTCCGCTTCTGCGGCTTTGCGCCACTGTGGGCGCACGACTCCTGTATTGTGGCGCTCAGGCCGTCGCGTAGCGCCCGGCGAGCAGCACATTGGCGAAGCCCAACAGCAGACTGATCCGCTCCCTGTTCTTGGCCAAGCCGCGATAGGCGCCTTGGCGTAACCAAAGTGCCGCTTCCCATACAGAAACGGATGCTCCACCTTGGCCCGCACCTCCGCCTTGCGCCGCTCCGCCCGCGCCTCCGCACTGTCCGCCGCCAAGCGCCGCCGCTGCCCAGCCTTCAGCGCCACTTGCCACTCCACCCTACGCCGGCGATGCTCCGGGCGCTTCTCCACCCCCTGATAGCCCGCATCCCCCTGATAGCCCGCATCCCCGCACACTACCTTCTCCCCGCCGTGCAGCAACTTATGCGCTTGGGTCACATCCGCCACATTCGCCGCTGTCGCCGCCACGCTATGCGCCAGCCCCGTCTCGGCGTCCACCCCGATGTGCGCCTTCATCCCGAAATGCCATTGCTTCCCCTTCTTCCTCTGATGCATCTCCGGGTCGCGACTCCGCTCCTTGTTCTTCGTCGAACTCGGCGCGGCGATGATCGTCGCGTCCAGGATCGTCCCTTCCCGCAACCGCAACCCCTGCCCCGCCAAGTGCGCGTTGCTCTCCGCCAGCACAACCCCGCCCAACTCGTGCTTCTCCAACAGATGCCGAAAGTGCAAAATCGTCGTCTCGTCCGGCAACGCATCTCCCAAACGCAAACCCACAAAGCGCCGCACCGACTCGATCTCGTACAGCATGTCCTCCATCCCCGGATCGCTCACGTTGTAAAACAACTGCACGCAGTGCACGCGCAGCATCACCGCCAACTCGTACGGCCCCCGCCCCCGCCCCGCTTTGGGGTAGTACGGGCGGATGCGCTCCTCCAAACGCTCCCACGGAATCAATTCCTCCATCCGCCCCAGAAACTTCTCCCGCCTCGTGCGGTGTTTCTTGCCCTCGTACTCCATATCCGCAAAGCTCCGCTGATGCATCCTTCCTCCCTCTAACGACAACATCTACCCTACAACTCCACTAGGACACATCCCCCCTGCTTGCCACTACTTATTCAGACCTTCCTTAATAGTCCGGCAGGTTGCGCATCATCGACGACGTGTCGCCGCCGCCGGCCAACGCCGCTGAATCGAGCACGCGGCGCGACGGGTGGTGAATCGTTCCGATGTAACGCATGCCCGACCGGGCGCCGCCCATCAGGATCACGATATAGGAACGCGAACCGTACCAAAGGGCTTGAAATTGCAACTCATCTTCTTCTTCGGTAATCCACTGCTCCTGCTCGGGGGCGGCCATTTTGATGACGATATCGTGGTAGCCGTCGGTCGCCGCCAGCGAGAGATAGCGCTGGTCCGCCGTTGTCGTGTCGGGCCTGAAGAAATACTCGAACGGATTCTGAAAGTCGACGGCGGCGACGACGAAACCGAGCAACGCGGCGGTCAAACCGATGCTCAAGGCGATGCCCAGCAACTTGAACGTCTTGGTGTCGGATCCCCCGGCGAACTCGTTGCGCGGCGGCGGCTGTGCGGCATCCTCCGGCGCCTGGCGGCCGGCCGGCGTTGCCGGCATGTTGACCACAACCTTGCGGTAGGGAACCACCGACCCCGCTTTGAACTCCAACTCGCGCAGAAGCCCGAGGATCAACACCGGCGAATCGGAGCTGCTGATTTCGCCGAGGTGATTGCGGGGGATCCACAACTCCCGGCCGGAGGTATCGTTGCGGATCAGAATTTCGGACCATGTTTCCCGTTCCAATGTCCACTCGTTGTGTTCGATTCCGCGAATCGCGGGATACAGCGAGAAGCGTCGTCCGGCGAGCTCGTCGAGCACCGATTGTTGCGATCCCGCGGCCATGATCCACTTGAAGTATAGCGACGCAGCGACGCTCAGCGCTTGCGCTGAAGCAGCACGCGGAACGTCTCGCCCATGCCGAAAAGCAAGGTCTTGAGTTGCAGGCGCAGGCGCGCGGCGGCGTCGTCCGTATCGGCGTCGAGCGCGTAGGCGAAGTTATCTTCGGCGCCGGCGCGCGCCAGAAACTCCTGCTGGGAGCAGAGGCCGAGGGTGCGCCAGCCGAGCGCTTCGCCGCGTTCGATCAGGGCCGTGAAATTGACGTGGGCGGTGATGTCGCGCTGCCCCGGCTCGAGCAGGACGTCGGGATCGGCGCGATGGTTCTTGTAGCCCATCAGCGAGCCCTGTGGAAACTTCCCCGCCCCGGCGATCTCGGCGCGCGTGTAGCCGTAGTCGATGCTCAGGACGAATCCGCGCTCCAGCATGCGGTCGATGCGCTCGAGTTGCTCCAGCGCCCGCTCGCAACTCTCGATACGGTTGCCGAACGCGCAGTCGGGCGGTCCGACCCGCGCTTGCAATGCGCCGCCGACCTGCCAGACGAAACGCTCTCCGTTCCAGGCGACGCGCCATTCCAGCCATCCCCCGCTCCGCCTCTCGACCAGATCGACCGGCAGCGCATCGAAGAACTCGTTGGAAAAAACGACGCCGACGACGGGCGCCTCGGGCCGGCGGCCGCCGCTCTCGACGCCTATCCAGGGGATGCCGGGCAGACAGCGCCGAACGGCCTCGCCCGTCTCGCCGCGGCCCGGGCCCAATTCGACTACGCAAAATTCCGCGGGGCGGCCCAACTGCCGCCGCAAGCGGTCGATCCGTTGGGCGATCAGTCTGCCGAAGACCGGCTGCAACTGCGAGCTCGTATAGAAGTCGCCTTCGCGGCCGAAAGCATCGCAGCCGCGGCGATAGTAGCCGAACTCGGGGTGGTAGAGCGCCAATTCGATGAATCGGCTGAACGGCAGCGGTCCGTCCCGCTCGATCTCTGCGCGGATGATGGCGGCAAGCGGCAAGACGGTCTAAGGGCGCGGCTCGTAGGGCGCAGCGGGGTTGTCGATGCTCTGCGGGGTATAGACGAACATCTCCACGAAATAGTCGTGGAGTCCTTCGAAGATCATGCGCTGCAGCGTCCAGGCAAACTGAGCGTGCTCCAAATCGCGCGGATGAATCTCAAGGTAGTAGGTATGGACGCCCGCCGGCTTGTCCTTCAGATCGATCACCAACTCGAGGCGGCCGCCCTCGGTCTCCCGCGCGCCGAAGCGCAACAGCGGGTGGACGTATTTTTTCAGCTCCGCCTCGATCCTGGCCAGCGCCGCGGCGTTTTCGCCCATTGAGGGCAGCATAGCAACGCGCGCGCGGCGGGTTGGTTGCGGGCGCAGGAAGGCGCCGCGGCCTCATTTTGCTAGCATTTCCCAGTGCTGCGCTCCGAGCACACGGCGGACAGCCGTCTACGCATCGACGCCAAGCTGCTGGTGATCTGCATGGCGATGCTTGCGGCCGCGGCGGGCTGGCTGATCCTGACGCGCCCGGCGCATCGCATCGCCGGCGACTTCATGCAGAGGGAAGACGCCGGCATCGTCGACGATTGGCTGCTGGAGCAACTCGGCAACCCGATCGCCGAGCGACGCGCGCGCGCCTATCTGGCGCTTGCCCGCATCGCAGGTCCGGCGGCCCTGGAGCGTCTGACCGCGGCGCTCAGCGACCCGGCGCCCTCCGTCCGCGCGCAGGCTGCATTCGGCATCGGTCACGCGCTGGACGCCCGCGGCCCCCACGGAGGCCGCCGCTTTCCCGCCGCCGAGCGGGGCCTCGCCGGCGTTCTGCACGACGACGACCGCCGCGTAGCGGCCAACGCCGTCGAAGCGCTGGGCAAGATTCAAGCCGCGGAAACCGCCCCGCGGATCACGCAAACCGCGGCGCCGATCGTAGTGACGATGACGGCGCTGATTCGGATGGGCGCTTCCGAACAATCCGACTTTATCGCCGAGTACCTCGAATCCGACGATCAGGACAGCCGTTGGGCCGCGGCTTTCGCCGTCGCCGAGCTGGAGCTGGAACGGACGCCGCTGATGCGCGGGAGGCTGCTGAAGCTGCTCCGCGATCCCAACGAATTCGTGCGCGCGGCGGCCCTCCGCGCCGCCGCGTCCGCAACGCCGACCCGCGAACTGCTCGAGGCCGTCGGCGGCAACGCGGAGCACAGCGACAGCAAGGTGCGTTACGAAGCCGCGCAGGCGCTGGCCGCCCTGTCGGGAGCGGCAAGCGCCAGGCTGCCCGCCGGCGAACCGCGGCTGCAGCCCCGGGCGGCGGTTCATGCTGCGCAAAAACTGTACGCGGGGGAAGACTATCAGACGATCGCCAGGACCCTCGGCGCCGCCCTGCGCATGGAGACCGACGCCGGCGATTTCGACGTCGCGCTCGACTACGAAAACGCTCCGCTCGCCGCCGAGTATTTTCGCCGGCAAGCGGCCGCCGGAGCTCTGGACGGGTCCCGCTTCGCGACGGTCGCGCCGAACGGCTACATCGTCGCCGACGCCGGTCTGGGGTCCGTTCGCTCGGAGATCAACGCGCAGCCGTTCCTGCGCGGGAGCATGGGCCTGCTGCGGGCGGGCGCGGTTTCTTCGGCGGGGGAGTTTTTTTTCTGCCTGACGGCCCTGCCCCTGGCCGACAGCCGCTACGTCAACCTCGGCCGTTTGGTATCGGGAGACAAGCTGCTCGACCGCATCGCCGCGGGCACGGTCATTCGGTCGATCCGGCAGATTCGCTAGAAATTCAGGGCGGCGGCTCGAATTTCGAATGAAATCGATGGATTACGCCCGCGCGCCGAGATTTTGCTATAGTATGGCCGACTGTTTTTCCAAGGAAGGAAAGACCGCCTTGTTGCAACAACCGAAAGAAACCCTAGCAAAGGAAGGTGTCTGGTGAGTTCGAACAAACCCATTGGCGGGTCCGCTGACGGCTCAGGCGCCGAGCAGCGCAAAGGCTTTTCCCGCCGTACCTTTATCGAGGGCATCGGCCTGGGAGCCGGAGCGGTTGGTTCGGTAGTCGTCACCGATGGAGCTCAGGCCGCCCAGCATGAGCCCGTCGGTCCCGACCCGGTATCCATCACGCTCAACATCAACGGCAAGAATCACGATCTGAAAGTGGAGCCCCGCGTCACCCTGATCGACGCGCTCCGCAATCAGCTCGACTACATCGGCGCCAAGAAGGTCTGTGACCGCGCGACCTGCGGCGCCTGCACGGTCATGCTCGACGGCTCGCCCGTCTACGCATGCACCACGTTTGCGATCGAGGCCCAAGGCCGCAAGATCGAAACCATCGAAGGCATCTCGACCGCCGACACAATGCATCCCGTGCAACAGTACTTCGTCGAACACGACGCTCAGCAGTGCGGATTCTGCACGCCCGGGTTCGTCATGGCCGGCAAGGCGATTCTCGACAGGAACCCGCGGCCGTCGATGTCGGAAGTCGAAGACGGGCTGTGCGGCAACATTTGCCGTTGCGGCACCTATGTCGGCGTACGTCAGGCCGTTTCCGACGCGGCCGGAAAGGGGAGTGCGTAATGGCTACGAAATACGATTGGCCGGCTGCCGAAGACCGCAGCCTGATCGGCAAGCGGCATGACCGCGTCGACGGCCCGGTTAAAGCCCGCGGCGCCGCCAAATACTCCTACGACCGCAACCTGGACGGCATGTTGTACGCGCGCCTGGTGACCTCCGATGTCCCCCACGGCCGCATCATCGGCATCGACGCCAGCCGGGCGGAAAAGGTCAAAGGCTACAAGGGCCACGTCAACATTCTCAACCCGGGCGATGAAATCCAATGGGCGGGCAAGGAAATCCTGGCGATCGCCGCCGATACCGAAGAGCACGCCCGCGACGCCGCCCATGCCGTGGCCGTGCACATCGAAAAGCTCGATCACTGGGTCAAGGAAGAGGACGTCAAGAAGGCCGGCGAGGCCAACCGCGTCAAGCCCGCCAAGGACGACGCCAAAGGCCCGGACCTGGCCGCAGCCTGGGAGGGCGCCGAGGCGACTCACGAAGGCTACTACGGCTTGGGCGTCATCACGCACTGCTGCCTGGAGCCTCACGGCCAGGTCGTCGATTGGACCGGCGACGACATCAAGGTCTACGCCTCGACGCAAGCCGTGGCGCGCATTCCCGCGGATCTGGCCAAGGGCCTCTCTCGGGACGAGTCGATCGGCAGGGTGGAGGCGGGCCAAGTGGAGGTCATCACCCCCTATATGGGCGGCGGCTTCGGCTCGAAGTTCAACATCGACACTTGGGGCATCGCCTGCGCGCAACTGTCGAAAAAGACCGGCAGGCCGGTCAAGCTGATGCTCGACCGCAACGAAGAGGTCACGGTCGCCGGCAGCCGTCCGTCCGACTACGGCAACGTCAAGGTCGGCGCGAAGAAAGACGGAACGCTGGTCGCCTACGAATCGGAGACCTGGTCGACCGGCGGCATCGCCGGGCGCGGCTCCCCGCCGTTGCCTTACATCTTCGATAACGACGAAAAGCTGGCGCAGAAAATCCGCCATCTGAACGTCTCGACCAACATCGGCCCGGCCCGCGCCTGGCGCGCCCCCAATCACCCGCAGGCCGCCGTCTTGACGATGTGCCCGCTGGAGGATCTGGCCGCCAAGCTGGACATGGACCCGGTCGACTTCTTCAAGAAGAACGCCGACCTCACAGCCCGCCCCGAAGTCTATCGCTACGAGATCGACAAGTGCGCGGAGATGATCGACTGGAAAAACAAGTGGCACAAACGCGGCGACTCGGGTTCCGGCCCGGTCAAGCGCGGCTTGGGCATGTCGCTGCATACCTGGGGGGGCCGTCCTCACGACTCGACGTGCGAGGTGCGCATCGAGCCCGACGGCGGCGTTTCGGTCAACCTGGCCAGCCAGGATCTGGGCGTCGGCACCTACACCACGCTGTCGGTGATCGCAGCCGAGACGCTCGGCCTGGACATCGCCGACATCCGCATCAACATCGGCAACTCGAAGCTGCCCATTTCCGGCGCTTCGGGCGGCTCGACCACCGTGGGAGGAACCTCCGCTTCCACGCGCCGCGCCGCCGTCAACGCGCTGGAAGAGCTCAAGAGCGCGGTTGCCGAGTCGCTCGGCGTCGAAGCCGACGACCTGGCCGCCAAGGATCACAAGATCTTCGCCAAGTCGGATTCCTCGAAATCGCTCTCCTGGGCCGACGCCTGCAAGAAGCTGGGCAACCGCACGATCACGGGACAGGGCAAGCAGCCCGACCGCAACGGCGGCAAGCTCAACGACTCGGGCGTGGGCGGCGTGCAGATGGCCGATGTCTCGGTGGATACCGAAACGGGCATCGTCACGATCAACAAGATCGCGGCGGTGCAGGACGTCGGCTTGGTGATTTGTCTCAAGCAGAGCGAGAGCCAAGTCTACGGCGCGCTGATCCAGGGCGTCGCCTGGGCGCTTTACGAAGAGTCGATCTACGACCAGACCAGCGGCAAGATGCTCAACGCCGACATGGAGTTCTACAAGCTCTCCGGGGCCGGCGACATCGGCGAGCTCGAAGTGCACATGGTGCAGAACAAATACGATGACCGCGGCGTGATCGGCATCGGCGAACCGCCGGCGATCTCGCCCGGCGCGGCCATCTCGAATGCCGTCGCCAATGCGATCGGCGTCCGCGTACCAACGCTACCGCTTACGCCGGACCGCGTCTTGGCGGCGCTGGCCGATGCATAAGGGAGGTGGGGAACGATGAGAAATTTCGAATATCTTGCTCCTACTCAGGTCAAGACGGCCGCGCAGGCGCTCAGCGCGCATGAAGGGGTCACCGCCGTGCTGGCGGGCGGCACCGATCTGATCTCGCTGATGAAGCAGCGCGTCGCCAACCCGCAGCGCGTGGTCGGTTTGCGGGCCATTCGCGAATTGCACGGCGTCTCGAAGCAGGGCGGCGGCCTGCGCATCGGCGCCATGGCCACGGTCCAAGACCTGCTCGAGGCGAAGGCGGCCGGTTCGTATACGGCCTTGATCCAGGCGGCGCAGGGCATCACCGCGCCGCAGATCCGCGCGATGGGCACGGTTGTCGGCGATCTGCTGCAGCGTCCGCGCTGCTGGTATTACCGCAACGGCCACGGCCTGCTGGCCATGCACGAAGGCAAATCGCTGGTGCCCACCGGCGAGAACCGTTATCACGCGATTCTCGGCAACAAGGGCCCGGCGTACTTCGTGAGCGCTTCGAGCTTCGCTCCGGCGTTGATTGCGTTGGGGGCGAAAGTCACGGTAGACGGCGCCGAGGGCGAGCGTCAGATGCCGGTCGAAGACCTGTTCCGGATTCCCGGCGCCGAAGGCGAACGCGAGAACACGCTGCAGCCCAACGAAATCGTCACCGAGATTCTCGTGCCGAGCGTTTCGGGCTGGAAAACCGCGACCTACGAAGTGCGCCAGCGGCGCCTGCTCGATTGGCCCCTGGCAACCGCGTCGGTGGCCTGCCGGATGGGCGGCGCCAACATCCGCGACGCCCGCGTCGTGATGGGGCACGTGGCGCCGATTCCGTGGCGCTCGTCCGAAGCCGAAACCGCGCTCACAGGCAAAGGCTTCAACGACGGCAATGCGGAAGCGGCGGGCAAGGCGGCCGTTGCGGCCGCCACGCCGCTCAGCCAGAACAAAGCCAAGGTCCAGTTGGCCGCCGTCGCCGTCAAGCGCGCGGTCATGCTCGCCGGCGGCAAAAGCGTCGTCTGAGACGAACTCCCGACCGGGCGCGGACCTTTTCGGGGCCGCGCCCGGTTCGCATCCGGGGCGCCGCCGTCGCGCGCGCCGGTCGACCGATCGGGTAAAATTTCGTACGGAAGGCATGGAACAATGTCCCGCAACCGAGGCGCCGGCCTGAAAATCCTGATCAACCGCTGCACCGACATCCGCTGGAAGGGCATGTACATCGACGCCGACGACGATCCGAGCGTTCCGCTGTCAAACACCCGCATCTATTGGTGCGACCGCACGCAGAACCCGGTAGGCCCTGACGGCGATATCGTCGACGAAGACACCTGCACCGCGTCTCGCAAGTGCTACGAAGCGCTGTAGACGCATGGATTTTCGATTCCTTCGCGCCATGCAGTCCATCCGCCGCAGCGCCGGCCGGGCCGGGGGAATTTGCCTGTCGGCGAAGAACCGGCAACTGTACACCGGCAACTTGCCTCGGGTATAATAATAGGGTCTTCACCCGCCTGAGCGAGGTTAGTCGATACCTGCACGCTCCCTTTTTCGCGAGGTCGATCAATGGCCGCAGTCGATGTTTTAGCCTTGGGCGAAGCTCTAGCCCCAACAAGCCGCGAAGTCGTCAACGACTTCAGCATCCAGGTCGCCACGGTGAACGGCTCGGGCAGCCAGTCGGCGAACCTGATTCTGTTGCGGGCGTTGTTTCAGATGGGCATTCCCGTATCGGGCAAGAACCTGTTCCCGTCGAATATCGCCGGCTTGCCCACCTGGTATACGATCCGCGCCAGCAAGCACGGTTTCGTAGGCAGGAAGAAAGAGACCGATTTCGTCGTCGCCATGAACCCTGAGACGGCCCGCGAGGACGTCATCAATCTCGAGCCCGGGGCGGCGGTGCTTTACGACGAGCCGCTGAATTTGAAGGCGCTGCGCTCGGACGTTTACTTCTACCCGGCGCCTTTCAACAAGCTCGTCGCCCCGCTGGCGCCGCCGAAGTTCCGCAAGCTCGTGCGCAACATCATCTACGACGGCGTCTTGGCCTACCTTCTCGGAATCGAGATGGAAGAGCTGAAGAAAGCCTTGTTCAAGCAGTTCGCCTCCAAGCTCAAGGCAGCCGAGATGAACTGGACCGCAGCGCAGGCGGGTTTCGATTGGGCCGCGGAAAACCTGGAGAAGATCGATCCGTTCCGCTTGGAGCGGATGAACGAAAACCAGGGCAAGATCATCATCGAAGGCAACGCCGCGGCGGCTCTGGGCACGGTGTTCGGCGGAGTCGGCGTCATCAGTTGGTATCCGATCACGCCGTCGTCGTCACTGGCGGAAGCGGCGCAGGCTTATCTGAAACGGTTCCGCATCGACAAGAAAACGGGCAAGGCCACGTTTGCCGTCATTCAAGCGGAAGACGAGCTGGCTTCGATCGGCATGGCCATCGGTGCCGGCTGGGCGGGCGCCCGCGCCATGACCACGACCGCCGGGCCGGGCATCTCGCTGATGTCAGAGTTCGTCGGGTTGGCCCATTTCGCCGAGATTCCCGTGGTGTTGATCGACGTTCAGAGAATGGGTCCCTCGACCGGCCTGCCGACGCGCACTTCGCAGGGCGATTTGCTTTCCTCCGCGACCTTGTCGCACGGCGACACGATGCACCCTCTGCTCATTCCGGCCAATCCGCAGGAGTGCTTCGAATTCGCCGCCCGATCGTTCGACATAGCCGAGCAATTGCAGGCTCCGGTCTTTATCATGCTCGACCTCGATCTGGGAATGAACTACTGGATGTCCGAGAAGTTCGAGTACCCCGACTGGGAAATGAACCGCGGCAAGGTGCTTACGGCGGAAGACATCGAGGCCCTGCAAGGCGATTGGGGCCGTTACCGCGACGTCGACGGCGACGGGATTCCGTACCGCACGCTGCCGGGCGCCAAGCACCCGCAGGCCGCTTATTTCACCCGCGGCACCGGCCACAACCCGGATGCCGGCTACAGCGAGCGCGAAGATGACTGGACCGAGAATCTCGACCGCCTCAAAAAGAAAATGATCGAGGCGCGGAAACTGCTGCCCGAGCCGGTCGTCCGCGACAACAGGCAGGCGAAGATCGGCTTCATCGCCGCGGGCACGAGCGACGAGGCGGTGCTCGAAAGCCGGGATCAGCTTGCTCGGGAACAGAATCTCGAGACCGCCTACTGCCGCGTGCGCGGTTTTCCGTTCAGCGCGCGCACCGGCGAGTTCATCGCCCGTTACGACCGCATCTACGTGGTCGATCAAAACCGCGACGGCCAATTGCACATGCTCTTGCGCCGGCAGTTCCCCGAGTTGCACGACCGCCTGCGCAGCATCTGCTACTACGGCGGCATGCCGCTCGACGCCCGCACCGTTACCGACGCCCTGATAGAGAGGGAGGGCCTATGACCGCCGCAACCGCAGCGCGCAAGGCGCCCAGGATCAACCGCATCGGATTGGACCTCGAGCCCTACCGCGGCCTGAAGACGACTCTATGCGCAGGCTGCGGCCACAACTCGATTTCCGAGCGCATCGTCGAGTGTTTTTTCGAGATGGGCATCGACCCGACCCAGGTCATCAAGCTGTCGGGCATCGGCTGCTCTTCGAAGTCGCCGGCGTATTTCCTGAGCATGTCGCACGGCTTCAACTCCGTGCACGGACGGATGCCTTCGGTCGGCACCGGCGCCGTACTGGCGAACAAGGACTTGATGGCGCTCGGCGTCACCGGAGACGGCGATACCGCGTCGATCGGCATCGGCCAGTACGTCCATCTGATGCGGCGCAATCTGCCGATCCTCTATATCATCGAGAACAACGGCTGCTACGGGTTGACCAAGGGACAGTTTTCGGCGACCGCCGACCTAGGCTCGACGCTCAAGACCGGCATCGCCAACGATCTTCCGCCGATCGACACCTGCTCGCTGGCGATCCAGCTCGGCGCGACCTATGTCGCCAGATCGTTCTCCGGCGACAAAAAGCAACTCCAGGCCGTTTTCAAAGGCGCCATGGGACACCGCGGAACTTCCGTCATCGACGTGATCTCGCCCTGCGTCACGTTCAACGATCATCAAGGCTCGACCAGGAGCTACCAGTACGTGCGCGACAACCGCACCGACCTGCAGACCATCGGATTCGTGCCCTACTTCGACGAGATTCACATCGAGAACGGGTTCGATCCAGGCAGCGTCCGCGAGATCGAACTGCACGACGGCTCGAAGCTGCGCCTCGAAAAGATCGAAGAGGAATACGATCCCGGCGACCGCCTGCGGGCGATCGAGCGGGTCGAGAAGGCCACGGAACAGGGACAGATTCTCACCGGCGTGTTCTACGTGAACACCGAGAAACCGAGCTTCATCGACCTGCTGAACCTTGACGAGACGCCCATCGCCCGCTTGCCGCAGTCGCGGCTGCGGCCGGAACCCGCCGCTCTCGACGAGGTCATGGAAGAGTTGACGTAGGTTTTTCACCGCCTCGGGACGATCTGCGGCGGGTCTCCGGAAACAGCGAAGCGGGCGGCCCGCTCGGCGCATTGGGGAATGCGCTCTGCGGAGTAGTAGCGCAGGCCGTATTCCGTATGCCGCCTTACGTCGCCGATGCACAGTTGCGGGATGCGCGCGCGGTGCTCGAAGTAAAATTCGCGCGCTCCGGCGAGACGGCTGACGGCCGGATAGGTTTCGAATTTCAAAAGCGCCAGCAGCAGCGTCGCCGCCGCCGCAACCGCGGCAAGCGCGCGTATGCCGCTGAAACGTACGGCGGCGTATGCCGTCACCGCGGCCGCCGCGGCGCTCGCGGCGCCGGCGGCGAGCAGATCGCCGGAGGGGGCGGACGCCCAGGCCTTGCCCAATCCGTCCGCCAGCGCCTTGGGCAGCAACAGCGCCGCCAAGGGAATCAACAGCAGCGAAGCCGCCGCGGCGAGGGCCGCCAAGCGGGACGGCCGGCGCACCCAGCCGACCGCGAGCAGAATCGCCAGCGGCGGCAAGGCCGGCAGAACGTACCCCGGCAGCTTGTTGACCGCAACCGAGAACAGCAGCAGCAATCCGCCGGCCCACGCGGCCAGAAAGCGCAAGCGGCGGTCGGCGGCGATCTCGGCCGGCCGCAGCGTCGCCAGCAGCGGCGTCCAGGGGAGCAGAAACAGAACCGTCACCGGCAGATAGAACCAGAAGGGCTGCACGTGCTCGAGTGAAGAAGTGAAAAACCGCTCGACGTGGTGTTTCCAGAGAAATTCGGAGAAAAACGCCCGGCCGTTGCGCGCCAGGCAGGCGCCGTACCAAGGCAAGGCAACGAGCGCGAAGGGAAGCAGCGTCCGCGGACCGGCGAGATCGAGCGCGCGGCGCGGGGTTTCCCAAAGCAGCGGCAGCAGCGCCAAAAAGGCGATCGCCGGCGCAGCCAGGCCCTTCGACAACACGGCGAGGCCGAGCAACGCCCCGAAGGCGGGCAGCGCCGTTCGCTTTTCCGCAGGGTCGTCGATCCAGGGCAGCAGGCACAGCAGCGCGGCGCCGGTGAAAGCGGAAAGAAGCAGGTCGAACCCGCCGATATCGCTGAACGCCACCCAACCCGCCGAAGTCGCCAGGATCAAGGCCGCCGCCCGCGCTTCTTCCGCCCCGAACCGCCGGCGCACGAGCCGATAGAAGAATCCGAGAAAACCCAGACTCAACAGCGCCGTGGGGACGCGCGTGAATTCCTCGAGTCCAAGCGCGTAAGCAGCGGCCCCCATCCAATAGAGCAGGACCGGTTTCTCGAACCACGGCTCGCCCCACAGCACGGGCGTGATCCAGTCTCCACTTGCGGCCATCTCGCGGGCGATGGAGGCGTAGCGCGGCTCGTCGGGGCCGACCAATCCGCGGGCGCCGATCGGGGCCAGATAGAGAACCGCCGCGCCCAGAGCGGCGCAGGCGCAGACGACCGCTTGCGAACGCTTCACTGCGTCAGAGGAGTAATGACGATGCGGCGGAACTCGACGGCGCCGTGGTCGCCCTGCAAGGTGATCGGGCCGGGACGATCCTCACGCCAGTCGCTGGCCATGGCGGTGAAGCCCTCCACGATCCGCCGGTCGATCGTCTTCTTGCCGTTGAGGACGACGGTCAATTCGCGCCCCACGAGCCGGATGTCGAACGTCTGCCATTCGTCCGCCTTGCGGCTGGCGTTGACCGAAGGCGCGATGCGGCCGTAGAGCGCGCCGTTGCCGTGGTCGCTCGCCGGCTGCCCGTAGTCGTCGAGTATCTGGATCTCGTAGCGCCCGCGAAGGCCGATCCCGCCGTTCATCTTCGGGCGGACGCGGTATTCCATCTGCAGCCGGAAATTCCAGAAGCGATCCTTTGTCATCAGGATGTCGGCGCGTTGGCGGTTTTTCATTACGCCGTCTTCGACGTACCAATCTTTTTCGCGGCCGGGGTCTTTTTCGCGGCCGGGGCGCAGCGTGCGCCAACGGTTCAGACCGTTGCCGTCGAAGAGCGCCAGCGGCTCGCCTTCCTGCCATGAGCCGTCGTCCTTGTCGGCGATGACCGGCGCGCGGCGGCCGAACCAGAGCAGCGCGCCGTTCCCACGCTGGGCCGCGCCCAGCAGGCTGCCCCCGCGCAGCGCGGCGGAAACCGGAGTCTCAATGATTTCGCCGGTGCGGTTCGAGCGGCGCTCGAGGTGGAACCGCAGGTGGCCGCGCTCGATGCGGGCATTGCGCACGGCGTCGAGTTGCCCACCGGGGCCGCCGCCGACCATCCAGCCCGTAATCTTCCCGGTTCCCGCGCCGTTGACTTCGAGCCACAGGACGCGGCCGTTGTTGTCTCCGGCGGGTTCGATAACCCAGCGCCCGTTGAACGCTTCATCGCCGGCAAAGAGCGCGCCGCCGGCAGCAAGCAGCAGAAGTATGCGTCTCATGAAAGCCCCGCATTATGATAGCGCCGATGCCGGCCGGCGGCGCCGAAAGGTCAAAATATACGGCTTGCAGGTCTTGACAGAATGCGCTCCTTATAACCATAGTGGAATGCGTAGGAGAAGTGCGTATGAAATCCGGCGCCGCGTTTTCAGGAGTATTGTTGTCGTTGGCGGTCGGGGTCCTGTCCGCCAACCCGCGCGAGGCGCCCCAATTCAGCGAGCGGCAGCGCGCCTATTGGGCCTTCCAGCCGGTGGACGCGCCTGCGCCGCCGGCGAACGGCGCGGAGAACCCGATCGACGCTTTCGTTCGCGCCCGGCTGGCCGCAAAGCAACTCGACCTTTCGCCGCGCGCGGACAAGGCCGCCCTGATCCGCCGCGCGTCGTTCGATCTGATCGGGCTGCCGCCGACGCCCGAGGAAGTCGAGGCGTTCGTCCGGGACGATGCTCCCGACGCCTTCGCCAAGCTCGTCGACCGCCTGCTGGACTCGCCGCACTACGGAGAAAGGTGGGCGCGGCACTGGCTCGATCTGGCGCGCTACGCCGAGAGCGAGGGGTTCAAGGCCGACGAGACGCGCCCCAACGCCTGGCGCTACCGCGATTACGTAATCGATGCGTTCAACTCCGACAAACCCTACGACCGCTTCGTTCAGGAACAGATCGCCGGCGACGAGCTGTGGCCCGCAAGCGCCGAGGCGCGCATCGCCACCGGTTTCAACCGCCACTACGCCGACGAGACGAACGCCGCCATCCTCATGCAGCGGCGCTCCGAGATTCTGCTGGACATCACCGACACGGTCGGGGCTGCATTCATGGGCCTGACCTACGGCTGCGCCAAATGCCACGACCACAAGTTCGACCCGATCCTGCAGGCCGACTATTACCGGCTGCAAGCGTTCTTCGCCAACGTGACCGAGGACGACGAGGTCGTGCTGCTCAGCGCAAAAGAGCACGGCGAATACAAGCGCAAGCTCGCCGCCTGGGAAGAGGCGACCGCGGCCATCCGCGCCGAGATGCAGCAGTTGCTGGCGGAAAAGCGCGCGGAGACCGAGCGCGATCAAATCCACCGCCGAGCGGCCGAGACGCAGGCCGCCTACGCCAAGCCCCCCGAGCAGCGGACGATGTACGAACGGCTGATGCTGCAGAAACATCAGTGGGCGCTGCGCTACTTTACCGACGAAAAGCTGGCCGCGTCGCTGAAAGGCGAGCAGAAAGCGCGCTACAAAGAGTTGGAGCAGGAGTTGGCGAAGTTCGAGGCGCAGCACCCGGGCGAGTTGCCGGTCGGCAGCGGGCTGGCCGAATTGGGGTCCGCTGCGCCGCCGACGCACATCCTCTCGCTGGCCAACTTCGCCGCCCCGCAGCAAGAAGTCCGGCCGGGTTTCCCCTCCATCCTCGATGCGGCCCCCGCCCGTTACGAAACGCCGGCGAACGGCAAGACATCGGGGCGCCGCACCGCCCTGGCGGCGTGGCTTACCGACCCGGACAACCCGCTGACGGGCCGCGTCATGGTCAACCGTTTGTGGCACTATCACTTCGGGCAGGGAATCGTGCGCACGCCGAGCGATTTCGGGGCGATGGGCGAGCGGCCGACGCACCCCCAATTGCTCGATTATCTGACGACGGAGTTCATCGCCAACGGCTGGAGCCTGAAGCACATGCACCGGCTGATCATGAACTCGGAGACTTATCGGCAGGCGTCCGCTCACGTAGCAGCCGCGGCGCAGACGGACCCGTTCAACAAGCTGTTGTGGCGTTTTCCGCCGCAGCGGCTCGAGGGCGAGGTGATCCGCGATTCGATGCTGGCGGTGGCGGGCAAGCTCGACACGCGCATGGGCGGCCCCAGCGTTTTCCCCACTCTGCCCGCCGGCGCCGCCGAGCCCCGCGGCGGTTGGGACACATCGGCATCCGCGACGGATCAGAACCGGCGCAGCATCTACATCTTCGTGCGGCGCAACGCGCGTTATCCGATGCTCGAATCGTTCGACATGCCCGATACGCACGAGTCCTGCGCGCGGCGCAACACAACGACATCGGCGCCGCAGGCGCTGGCGCTGCTGAACAGCCGGCATACGGTCGAATGGGCCGCGGGATTCGCCGGGCGCGTCCTCGAGCGGGCCGGCGCCGACAGCGCGAAGCAGGTGGACGAAGCCTACCGCCTCGCTTATTCCCGCCGGCCGGACGCCTGGGAGAAGGACACGGCCATGACCTTCTTCGACAAGCAGAGCCGGATCATCGCCGAGCGAACGGCGGCCGGCGAGACGGTCGCCGCCCCGGAACGGCTTCCCCAAGGAATGAGCCGCGAGCAAGGCGCCGCCCTCGTGGACTTCTGCCACGCCCTGCTCAATTCCAACGAGTTCGTCTATCGCAACTAAAGACAGGAGACGCCAATGGCCTCGCAGCATCGTCCTCGGCTTTCCCTGCGCTCGCGCCGGGAGTTCCTCACTCATGCCGGCAGCGGTCTCGGCGCCTTGGCGCTGACGTCCCTGCTGGGCGAAAGCGGCTTGGCCTCGACGGGCGGGGGATCGCTCGACGCAAAGGAACCGCACCACAAGCCTACGGCCAAGTCTGTCATCTGGTGCTTCATGGAAGGCGGGCCCAGCCACATCGACACGTTCGATCCCAAACCCGCCCTCGAGAAGTACGCGGGGCAGCCCATGCCCGAGTCCTACGGGCGTCCGGCCACGGCGATGCCCGGCACGGCGAACAATGCCTTGATGCCCTCGCAGCGCGAGTGGGCGCAATACGGCGAGAGCGGGTTGTGGGTATCGAACTGGTATCCGCACGTGGCCGAGCACGTCGACGACCTGGCGGTCATCCGCTCCTGCCAGGCCGACGGCTTGAACCACGTCGGCTCCGTGTGCCAGATGAACACCGGCTCGATTCTCGCCGGCCGGCCCTCGATGGGCGCCTGGGTGACCTACGGCCTCGGCGCCGCGAACCGCAACCTGCCGACCTTCGTCATCCTCAACGATGAGGTGCGCATCAACGGCGGCGCCAAAAACTGGAGCGCGGGGTTTTTGCCGGCGGCGTATCAGGGGACGCTCTTTCAACAGGAAGGCGCGCCGATTCTCAACCTCGAGCCGCCGGAGACGGTCGGCGGCCGCCAGCAACGCGGCAAGCTCGATCTGCTCGCCGTGCTGAACCGCCGCTACGCGGAAAGGCGCCCGCACGAGAGCGAGCTCGACGCCCGGCTCGAATCTTACGAGCTTGCCTACCGCATGCAGGCGCACGCGCCCGAAGCAATCGATCTGACCAAGGAAACGGAAGCAACCAAAAAGCTCTACGGGATCGGGGAAGAGCCTACCGACCGCTACGGCACGAACCTGCTGCTGGCGCGGCGGCTGGTCGAGCGCGGGGTGAGGTTCGTCGAAGCCTATTGCGGCGGCTGGGACGCGCACCGCAACATCGAGGAGAACCACACCAAGTGGTGCGGCGTATCCGACAAGCCGATCGCCGGTCTGCTGGCCGATCTCAAGTCGCGCGGCATGCTCGACGAGACGCTGGTCATCTGGGGCGGCGAGTTCGGCCGCACACCGTTCAACGAGAAAGGCGACGGCCGCGATCACAATCCCTGGGGCTTCACC
Organism: Bryobacterales bacterium; assembly: GCA_965214655.1. Taxonomy (GTDB): domain Bacteria; phylum Acidobacteriota; class Terriglobia; order Bryobacterales; family UBA6623; genus CATQHP01. The sequence continues at coordinate 1,631,554 of OZ243965.1, forward strand.
ATCTGGATGGCCGGGGGCGGCGTCAAGGGCGGCCAAACAATCGGGACGACAGACGAGATCGGCTTGCGCGCGGTGGACAAACCCTATCACGTGCATGACATCCACGCCACGATCCTGCACCTGCTGGGGCTCAATCACCTCGACCTGACTTACCTGCACAACGGACGTTCCGAGAGGCCGACCGTCAACGGCGGGAAGCTGATCGCGGAAGCCCTGGCATAGCTTCGGCGGATCGTTTCCCGACAGCGATGGGATCTCCGGGTTCCGGGAACCTCTACGAAAAATCCATCAGCGCGGCCGGCCGCCGCATCGAGCCGGCCAAGCCGCGCCTGTCGGCGGGCGTCATTCCCTACCGCTTCGACGCGGCCGGCGGGTTGGAAGTCTATTGGGTGCGGCGGTCGCGGAAGCTGCGCTTCATGGGCGGCTGGCATGCCTTCCCCGGCGGGGGCCTGGCGGCCTGCGACGCGGCCGCCCCGCAGGCCGGCGAGCTTCCCGAGGCGCGGATTTATCGCAATTCCGGTACGCAGGCGGCGCATCCGGCCTGCGCGCTCCGCGAGCTTTTCGAAGAAACCGGCCTGCTCGCGGTCCGCGGCGGCCTGCCGCCGGCGCCGGTTCTCGCCGCCGCCCGCGAAAAGCTGCTGGCGGACGATCTGGATTTTGCCGCCTGGCTCGCGCGGCGTTCCCTCCATCTGGATCGGTCGCGCCTGCGCTACGCCGGGCGCTGGGTTACGCCGCCGTTGTCGCGGGTTCGCTTCGACGCGACGTTTTTCCTGCTGGAGTGGCCGCGCGAAGAAGCGTTGCAGCCGTCGATCGTTCCCGGCGAGCTGGCCGCGGGCGAATGGACGCGGCCGGCGGTTGCCCTCAGCCGCTGGGCGGAGGGCGAAGCGCTGCTCGCCCAACCGACGCTGACGACGCTGCGCATCCTTGCCGCGCACGGCGTAGAAAACGGGCTGCCGCGCTTGGCGGAATTTCACGGCCGCGAGCCCGATGCGCCGAAAGCGATCGAGTTCCGGCCGGCGATTCGCGTGATTCCCTTGGCCGCGCCGACGCTCCCGCCCGCGACCCACACCAACGCCCTGCTGGTCGGCGGCAAAGACCTCGCGCTCATCGACCCGGGCTCGCCCTGGGACGATCAGCTCGACCGCCTGAGAGACATCGTCGATGCGGTCATCCGCGAGACGGGCGGACGCTTGACCGCAATCTGGCTCACGCATCATCACGGCGATCACGTCGGCGGCGTCGAGTGGGCGCGCGGCGTTTACGGCGCGCCGGTCGCCGCGCATGACAAGACCGCCGCCAAGCTCGCCGAGCGGGGGATTGCGGTCGAGCGCCGGCTGGCCGACGGCGAGATGCTGGAGCTCGCCGGGCCGCGCGCCCTGCGCTTCCGCGCGATCCATTCGCCGGGCCACGCCGCGGGGCATCTGTGCTTCTACGAAGAAACCCAGCGCGTGCTCGTCGGCGGAGACATGGTCGCCGGCGCGAGCACGATCGTCATCGACCCGCCCGAAGGCAACATGCAGGATTTTCTGGCGTCGCTCGAACGCCTCGCGGCGCTCGATGCGGACGTCCTGCTGCCCGGGCACGGCACGATGATTCGCGAGCCCGCGCGCCTGCTCGAAAAAACCCGCCAACACCGGCTCATGCGCGAGGAAAGGATTTTCGAGGCTTGGCGGCGCGGCAAGCGCGAGCCCGAGGAGATCGTCGCCGCGGTTTACGAGGAGACGGCGCCCGAGGCGCGCCCGATCGCGGCAAGACAGGTCTTGGCGCACCTCCAGCGCTTGAACGCAACGGGCCGCATCGACGGCTTCCCCTGAGGCGGCCGCCGCCGCCATGATGGAGCGGCAAGGCGGTGCCCCTCGTGAGCAAGCTTTCCCTGCCGGCGGAGTTCGCGCTCTTCTTGCGCGAGCACAAGAAGTTGCGGCTGCTGCCGATTTTCGCCGCGCTGTTCCCGATCGGGACTCTGCTGGCCGCGGTCGAAGGATCCGCGCTTTCGCCCTCACGCACCCGCAGCTTGCGGAGCGTCGCGCCATTCGATCAGGTCGGGGTCGAGCCATCCCGCGCGGAGCACGAGCCGGTCGCCGTCCGCTCCCAGCAGCGGCCCGACCGCCTGTCGCCCCTGCTCGCCCACCGTTCCGTGTACGCTCCTCCAGCGGGCGCTCGAGCGGTCGAACCGGTAGAGTCCGCTCATGCCTTTTCCGGCCTGCCACGAGTAGACTTCCGAGGAGGCGGTGAGCGCAAAATAGTCCACGTCTTTCTCGCCTTCCGGTTTTGCCGGCCAACGGCCCAGCAGGTTGCCGCCGGTATCGAACTCCAGCCACTCTGCGGCCTGGCCGCTGTATAACCCAATACGGTCCGAGGCTGACCGTAGGAAAACACTCCCGCCGGGGCCGCCGTGCGACGCAGGATGAACGATCGTCTTGAAGGCGTCGCGACGGAAAAACGTCTTCGCCAATCCTCCCCCGCTGTCGTATTGCGCAAACAGGTCGTAGTCCGACTTGTTGTCGTCGGCTTCGATGTTTCTGCCGAAGGTCCAGATGGAGTCTTGCGGGCCGAAGGTCACGTGCCGGGGCGAGTAGGGGTTTGTCCGCACGATATCGCCGGGGACGCCGTCGGCGTCGATGACACAGAGGAAATGCGCCATTCTCCCGGCAGCGTCGACCCCGCTGGCGACGGCCGCGGCATCGCCTTGTTTGCGCGTGGCGACATCCCACAGCAATATGCGCAAGGCGCCTTGCGGATAGACTACGGCTTCCCAACGCAATTTTCCGTCGGACCCCATAGCCATACGTTCGCCGCATCCGGATCGTACGATTCACGCCGGAAATGCGCTGTCGCGCATCCGCCTTCTACACGGAGCAGTTTCCTGTCTCCACGGGTGTCGGCTTCGACATTGATTCGGCAGGAACGGACCGCCCTCCCCAAAGGACCGAACTGCGCTTGCAAAACGTTCCGGCTGAGAGAAGCCGCCGCAGCGCTGGACATCGCCAACAGTTGTCGTCGAGTCGTCATGCTCTAAATTCCTCTCGATCCATCAGGAGTTACGGAGCCGGGGTTTGGCGGATGTCGTCGTCATTGCAGCCGCTGCAGCGGCCGTCACAACAGGCGCAATCCTGCCTGTGCCTTCGGGCCGGTTCGGGACGGGCCGCATCCGGCAACCCAACTGCCCACAAACTAACCTTCAAAACTACAAGTGTCAAGAAAAATCACTCGAACGGCCGCGCCTCTGCGCCGCCGCTGTTACGATGGAGCGGCAAAGTAGAGATTCTCGTGAGCAAGCTTTCCCTGTTGGCGGAGTTCGCGTTCTTCTTGCGCGAGCACAAGAAATTGTGGCTTCTGCCGATTTTCGCCGCGCTGTTCCTGATCGGGACTTTGTTGATCGCGGTCGAAGGGGCCGCGCTGTCGCCCTTCATCTATACGCTCTTCTGACCGCTTTGCGCGGCGCTCGAAAGCCGCAAGAAGGGTGTTGGAAAGGGACTGCGCGCTCACGCCGCCGCCGCTTTTATCGAGATTGCAAGTGACGGTGGGCGTTGGCCGCGCGGCGCTTGCGCCGCTCTTCCAGTATCCGCTCGTACTTGACGCCTTGCGCTTCATCGAGCACATCCATCACCCGCGCGGCGCGCTCGCGGCGGATGGCTTCGAACTCGGGCTCCATCGCGTCGCGGACGGAGTGAAACCGTTCGCCGATTTCATCCATGATGACTTCGATCCTGGCTTGCTGGTCCTGATTCAGGTTCAGGCCTTCGGTCAACTCTTGCAACAGGCGGGCGCGGTATTCCTGCGGCGACAGTCTGCCGCTGGTCGCTTGCGCAATCTTCAGCGAATAAAACCGCGCTGCGGCGAAGCCGAATACCGCGCCGGCCAAAAAAATCAGCGCGATGTACAGGGCGGCGGCTCGTTTCGACTGTCCGTTTCTCACCTGTTGTTCTCCGCGAGTTGCCACAAGGCTCGGTCGTGCTCGTCCATCGAGTCGAGCGTCAGAACGTCCACATAGCTGGATTCGAGAACCGCCGATTCGCTCGACTGTCCGTAGGGAAGCGACAGCGAAGCGGTCAGCAACGCCGCCAGGACGACGGCCGCGAGGGCGAGACGGGGCGACCATGCCGCCAGGTGCGTGAGCCAACCGGCGGATCTGCGCGATTCGATCCTGGCCCAAAGCAGGGGCAGGAATTCGGGCGAGAGACGGAATTCGCCAAGAGCGCCGCGGTAGGCCGCGAACATGCGGTCCAGAAATTCCTCGCCTGCTTGCATCTTGTCCATATCGCCCTCCCGATCGCCCTCCCGGAGCCGGTCAGATCTCGTTGTTCTGCGCCATTTCATTGTATGCCTCCAAGACGCGCTTGCGCGCACGGAACAACCGAACTTTCAGCGCGTTTGTGTTGACCTCGTAAATTCCGCTCAATTCCTTCAGCGACAATCCCTGAACTTCCTTGAGCGTCAACAGGACCCGATCTTCTTTCGATACGCGGTCCAGCAAAATGTCGAGCAACTCCTTGACGCTTTCTTTCTCCTTTTCATCCAGCGCTTTCTTGCCGCTGAGCGCCATGTCGGCAGCGGCCACCTGCTCCTCGCTCAAATCGGCCATCCTGACATCGACGACCCGCCGCTTCTTGCGCAGGTAGTCGTAGCAGGCGTTGATCGTCAGCCGATAGAGCCAGGGCTCGAAGACCTGCGGCGTCCTGAGTTGCTTCAGCGAGAAGTACAGCCGAACAAAAACCTCTTGCCCGACGTCTTCCACGTCGTCCCCTCGACCGATTATCCGATAGACCGTACCGAGTATCCGTTTTCGGTACGCCCGGACGATTGTATTGAACGCTGAATCGTCGCCGACCTGGGCGCGCTCAATTGTCTCGGGTTCGACCAGCATTCAGGAGCAGCCGCCTGCCGGAGCACCCATTCGCTCTCCTTCACCGAATAAGGCGCTGAGGCAGAAAGTCAGGTTACGACATTTCGGTCTCGCCGGGTGCGTTTTCGTCCTGAATCGCGGCCAATTCGGCCAAGCTCAGCCGCCCGGTATAGACGGCCATGCCCAAAGCGGCGTGGATATCGAGTTGCTGCAGGACGCGGATCTCTTCAATGGACGCAATCCCGCCGGCAGCGGTGATTTCGTGATCGGTCGCCTTGCGCAGGCGGCGGTACCAATCGAGGTCCGTTCCTTCGAGCATGCCTTCCTTGTCGACGTAGGTGCAGAGGAAACCGCCGCAGTAGGGCTCGAGACGCGCAATGACGCGCTCGGCGGTCAAGTCGATCGACTCTCTCCAGCCTTGAATGACGATCCGACCGCCTTTCGAGTCGAGCGCCAGCAGGATCCGCTCCGCGCCGATCTCTTGCTTGAGGCGGCGCAGAAAGCGTTCGTTCAAGCCTCCGTTTTTGTACGCCGCCGTGCCCACGATGACTTTTTCCGCCCCGGCGTCGAGCAGGTCGCGGGCGCGCTCGATGCTGCGCACGCCGCCGCCGACCCGGGTTCGCGCCGCCGCGGCCAGACGGCGCACCGCAGCGAGGTTGGAACCGCGGCCCAACGCCTGGTCAAGGTCGATAACCTGGATTACGGGGAAAGCCGCAAAGCGCCGCAGCATCGCCTCGGGCGCCTCGCCTTCGAGAGCTTTCTCCTTGCCTTGAACGAGTTGGACGACCTTGCCGTCCATCAGATCGATGCAGGGGATAATCATTTCCGGGCCGCGCGCCGGGCCGCGCAGGAGCTTTCAGGTTAACCTCTCGCGGGCTTTGTCCGGGCGGCGCCGGGCATGGACGATCGAGACCGTGACGGCTGAACCAACCTACCGCCGACGGACCGAACAGCCGGCAGTTCACTCGCCGCGCCTCACGTTTCCACCTGATAACCCAGAACATCGACCGCTTCTTCGTTGAGTTCATCGGCATGCGCGTCGATTATGTTGCGGTCGCGTTTGTCGATCGCAGCTCTTTCTCGCGCGGCGAAACCTTGACGAAGCAGCCGCTCAATCACCTGGGAGCGGCTCTCGCCTTCGCGGGGAGCCTCTTCAACGGCGCTTACCACCTCTTGCGCAAGTGTGACAGATGTCTTCACCTTCATACCGCGACTGTACTCCGCCAAACACCGCCCTACCGCCGACGGACCGTTACGCTCTCGGCAAGAACGTCATGGAAAGCGTTGACGGTCACGCTCTCCGGCATCCAGGGCAAAGTGACGTCGAATTCAGGAGTCGAGACGTTCCCGTACATCCTGGTCGAACTGATGCGAATCAGCTTGCCTTGGGTTTGCACGTACATCGGGACCGCCATCATGAAATCGTCCGCTACGCCGGACTGGCTCAGGACGCCCTGGAATCGAGCCCTGCCGCCCTCCGCAGGCGTCAACGTGTAATTCAATTCGTAGCTGGGGACCTGATTCCCATAGACCCACTGATTGAAAAACCAATCCATCTTGCCGTTGCCGGCCAGATCCATGGCCTGCGTCACGTGCCTTTCGACGGAAGCCTTGAAGCTTTCGGTGGACGCATCCTTGTGGCGATGCGTCTTGACGAAGTCCTGCATCATGGTCATGAACGGCCGGTCGCCGCCGTTCTTGGCATCGAACATCATCTGCCGCAGCATGTGCAGAACGAAGCCGCCTTTGGGGTAGATCAGCTTGCGGTAGGCCGCTTCGGTTTTCGGAGTCCTGAGCCTGCGCCCCATCCACAAGGGCCCTACGTCGTTGGCGCTGTAGCCGTATTCGTTTTTCTCGAGGATCATTTCGCGCCAGCGGCGCAAGAAATCCATGTATCGCTGATGTTGTCCCGTTTGTTGCAGATAGAGTCCTGCGGAAAAGTCGGAAAAGCCTTCGGAAATCCACTGATCGTGATACGTTGCCCAACCGACGAGATGGCCCCACCACTGGTGGGCCACCTCATGCGGCGTGACCTGCTGCACGAAGTTGGCGAAATCGAACGCATTCCGACCCAAAAGCGACCAGCGCTGCGTATCGTCGAGGAAAGCGCTCACCGGCAAATAGATCAACGTCGGCCAGGATTGCCCGAACCCGAACTGCGGCTGCTGCGTGATCGCCATGCGGCCGTACGGCAGCGGACCGAACCAGTGCGTGAACAACTGCGTCGAACCCTGACTCGTAACGACCGCGCCTTCCATCATGCGCTTTGGCGACATGCTGCCCCGGATGCTGCTCATTCCTCCTCCCCGCGACATTCCCTGGGGTAAGGGAATCCCGTCCATGAGCTTGTTTTGTTGCAGCATGTCGGGGGCGCGGCTTGTGGCGAAGCCTTCCAGCACCGTTCCGGTGCGTTCGTCCTTGACGACCATCTTTTTGAAATCGCCGATATTGAAGCCGGCCACCTTCAACGGGACATCCGATTTCCACGTGGAGAACGCCGTCTTCCTGTCTTTGCCTTCGTCGATGCGGTTGCCGACTGCCGCCAGCACATAGGGTTCGCGCAAGAATAACTTCCTAGAAGCGCCCGTAGTCTCGCAGTAGAACCCACCGGCGCCGCGACTCTCGTGATCAGCAATCAAGTCCCGTCATCTGAGGGGCGCAGCCCGTCCGAGTTGTGGCATCATTGCGGAAATGCGAACCCGCAATGGCGCCATAATGAGACCAACCCAATTCTCCGCCGACACGATCATCGCCCTGCTCCGCAACCAGACCATCGCCTCGCTGGCCGAGGTCATGGCCGCGCTCGGCGCCCGCGCCAGCAGGCGCACCGCGTTCCGCAAGCTCAAGGACATCGACGCCCGCACCAGCTACTCGCATCGCGGCGGCTACTACACCCTCGACCAACTCGCCCACTTCGACGAGCGCGGCCTGTGGTCGTTCGCCGGCGTCCGCTTCTCCCGCGCCGGCACCTTGATCGCAACCGCCGAGTCGTTCATCAACCACGCCGAGGCCGGACACTTCGCCGACGAGTTGGACAACCTGCTCGGTGTCGGCACCCAGGACGCGCTGCGCAAGCTCGTCGATGACCGGCGGCTGACACGGCACAAGCTCGCCGGACAGTTCCTCTACTGCGCCGCCGACCGCGCGCAACAGACGCACCAGGTGCGCGCCAGACGTCTGCTGCTGGCCACGCCCGGACTCGGGCAACCCCTGCCCGACGCCGACCTGATGCCCGAGGAGTTGCGCGCCGCCATTGTGTTGTTCGCCAGCCTGCTCGACGAGCGGCAGCGGCGGCTGTTCGCCGGCCTCGAAGCCCTCAAGTGCGGGTGGGGCGGCGACCGGCGCATCGCCCGACTGCTCGGCATCGACCCGTCGACGGTCGCCGCCGGCCGGCGGCAACTGGTCGAGCGTGACGTCGAGGTCGACCGGGTGCGGCGCGCCGGCGGCGGACGCACACCGACGGAAAAAAAACGCCGGAAGTCATCGCCTGCATCAAAACCTTGATGGACCACGAGACGGCCGGCGACCCGGTCAGCGGCCTGAAGTGGACACGCCGAACGACCGCCAAGGTCGCCGACCAACTGGGCGCGCTCGGCATCGACGTCTGCCCCCGGACGGTCGCTCGACTGCTCAAAGCGATGGGCTATTCGCTGCGCGTCAACCACAAGAAGCTCGCCGGCGCTTCCCATCCGAGGCGCGACGATCAGTTCCGGCACATCGCCGACCTGCGCGAGCGTTGCGCCGCCGACAACGTCCCGGTCATCAGCGTCGATACCAAGAAGAAGGAACTCGTCGGCGCGTTCCGAAATCCCGGCGCCAAGTGGGACCGCAGTCCCGAACAGGTCAAGGACCACGACTTCCGCTCCGATGCCGAGGGCCTCGCCGTCCCCTACGGCATCTACGACCCGCGGGCCAACGCCGGCACCGTCTTCGTCGGCCAGACCGCCGACACCCCGGCGTTCGCCGTCAACTGCATCGAGAAATGGTGGCGCACCCAGGGCTGCAAGCACTATCCCGAGGCCAACGCGCTGCAGATCCTGGCCGACGGCGGCGGCAGCAACAGTTGCACGGCGCGCGCCTGGAAATTCAACCTGCAACACCGCCTCTGCAACCGGCACGGCTTGCGCGTGACCGTGGCCCACTACCCGCCGGCCACCTCGAAGTGGAATCCCATCGAACACCGCATGTTCTGCGAGGTCACCAAGAACTGGGCGGGCCGCCCGCTGGACAGCTACGAGACCATCCTGAAATACCTGCGCACCACACGCACCGCCACCGGACTGCGCGTGCGTGCACACCTGGTGCGAAAGACCTACAAGACCGGCGTCAAGGTCACCGATGAGGAAATGCAGGAGCTACGCATCACACCCGACAGCTCAATGCCCAAATGGAACTACACCATCGAACCCATGTAACAAAAACGGAAACTATTTTTGCGCCGGCCCTTAGCGCTTGGGGTAGCGGAAATTCATTTCGTAAGTCGCGCGGTCGCGAAAGGAGCCGATGCTGGGATACCAACTGCTGCGCGCGCCCACCGAAAAATTTCCGCCGCCGGCGCCGCGCACCACTTCGTCGCCGGAATAGCTGACTCCCAGCCGGTACTTTTGCCCTTGCCGCAGCGCTTCGGGCAAGATGACGTAGAAACCGGAGTCCCCCTTCTTGTTGTTTTGCACGAAATGCGTCGGCTCGCCCTGAAACGTTACGTTGGAGACGCGCAAAGTCGGCAGCAGACCGAACTTGACGACTCGGGTTCCGTTGCGAAGCGCCGTGAAGTCGATGTCGACGCTTGCGCTGAGATCGCGGTTGGCAGCGATTGCGGCGTCAATCTTGTAATGGGTGACGTCGATCGTTCGATTGTCCTCGTGAGCGCCGGCGGTTCCGCTCTCGTGTTCGCTCTTGCGGTGCGTCAAGTACCAGATGCCGTCCAGGTCGCCGCCCGGCTTGAAGTTGATCAGCGCAACTTCTTCGGGCGACAGCATCTGCGGGACGCCGCCGAAGGGGCGCACGTGAAAGCGTAAATCTTCAAAGCGGTTTCCCTTGATGTACGCGCTGAAAAACTTCGGTCGATCGGAATCGAGCAGCCCGGCGAGCAGATCGGCGTCGAGATTGTCCATAGACTCGCCGTTGAGGACGGCCTCGGTTACGGACTGCGGGTTCTCTCTGCGGCTGCGCATCCTCCTGCGGAAATTCGCAAGAATGTCGGCCGCTTGCGCCTGTCCCGCCGAATCCGCCGCGCCGGCATCGCGGATTTCCGCATGGGTGTCGTCGGTGAAGCAAAAAACCGCTTGCTTGAATGTCTCTTTGACGGTTTTCGCGCCTGTATACAGTGCGATCATGTTTGCTTCGTGGGCGGTGGCCGGCTCGAGGATGAATTCGCCGTTTCCGCTGAACACTGCGATCGGCGTCTTGTCGAGAACGGGCTGCAGGAACGTCACCGTTCCGGATTGCAGATGGAAGACGCCCACGTCGCGGGTCAGCGTAAGGCCCTCGACGGCAAACGACGCGCCAAGCCCGGCTCTGCGCAGCGCAAGGTAGTCCGGGTGGTTATCGGCCAGACCGGACCTCTCCGGATTTGCGGCCCGGGACGGAACGCCGGCCGAAACTGCAACCGAAACAATCAAGAGACGAAAAATTCCAGGCATCGGGGCTATCCTCTTCACCGCCGTGTCTCAATTCAGCGTGTCTCAATTCAGGTACGCGGCCATGAGCCGCGCGGCTTGATCCGCCGCGTCCTGATCCAGGCCCTTGACGCCGATCACGTACCTGCCTTTCTGGAAGACGAGCGCCGGAGTCCCCGCGTCCATGCCGAAGTAACCGCCCAGGTGGGGGATGAACTTGGCGTCCTGCAGCGCGTTCTTGTAGTCCATGAACAGGAAGAGCGCCTGGTCGCCGTTGCCGCGCAAGGTGAAGAACATCTGGTATTGCTTGCCGCCGGCCTCGTACTCGGCGAAATTTCCGCCGGGCATGAAGTCCTTGTCCGCCAGACGGTCGGCGACGACCTGCGCGGCGACAAGCCCGTCTTTCGGGAATTTGTGCGTCTCGTCGAGGATTTTCTCCTGCGGCGCGGCTTGCTTTTGCTGGGCGCTCGGCTCGCCGCTCGGTCCGCCGCACGCCCATATCGAGACCGCCCAAAGGGCAAACAGGATCGACTTCATGCCAACAACTCCTTTTGTTCGGTTGCGGCAACGACGGTAACCGCATCGCCGACGCGCAGCGCGCCGCCGCGGACGATTCTGCCGTAAACGCCGCCGCGGCAAGCGGGTTTCAGAGCATTGCGCAGGCCGGGGCGGAAATCGTCCATCAGGCGGCAGGGCGCGAGCTCCGCGACGACATCGATGACGCAAGGGCCGACGGCGATCCGCCGGCCGATGCTGCCGGCCAAATGCACTCCCTCGACGAGCAGGTTCGCCCGCCGCCCGCGGGGCTCGAGTTGCGGATCGCCCAAGTCGGCGCAACTCTCGGCCCAGGTTTCGCGGCTCATCAAGGTTACCTGGCGGTTGCCGCCGCCCGCATGATCGCCTTGCAGACCGCGGCCTGCGACGGCTTCCACGAATGCGGCCTCCTTGACGGGAGCGCGGGCCGCCGGCCGAAGATAAATTGCAGTCAGTCGACCGGCCATGCTTTCAGCGTATAATTACGCTTTCTGCATAGCAAATTCTCCATGGCGGATCCAATACAGTTGCAGCTCATTTCTTCCGACGTGGATGCCTGGAACGGTTGGCGGAAGCGCAACCCCGGCATGCGCGTCGATCTTTCCGGCGCGAAGCTCGGCGGCGTCGATCTGCGCTTCGCCAACCTCAAGGGTGCCGATCTCAGCCGCGCGTATCTGGTCATGGCCGATCTGACCGGCGCCGACTTGCGCGAGGCGGATTTGCGCGGCGCCAATCTGGTGGGGGCGCGCCTGCTCGGAATCGACTTCAGCGGCGCCGACATCCGCGCCGCCGATCTGCGCACGGCCGAAGATCTGACGCAAGAGCAACTCGGCGAAAATCGCGGCGACGCGGAAACCGTGCTGCCCGAGGGCATGAAGCGCCCCGCCGGTTGGGACTGAATGCAAAAGAGGGCGTCCGGTTAGTGTGGGATCCTGGAGATATATATTATGTATGGGTATCTTTTAGGGAGAAACTCCCGCACGCTCCTGTAAGCGCTGTATTGCTGTCTCATGGGCGACCATTCCATGCTCCATAATAACTCCCATCGCGAATAAATATGCTGCCCAATTACTATTCAAACAATCTTCAATTATTTGAATTGTTGGTGTAATAATGATTAAGCATACCGGAATAGCGACGAGGAACAGCTTCTTCCTCCGTTAGATCACTGTGCGATGGAAAGACACGCTTCCGTATGAATATCCCCACATAGTAGCAGAAATATGGCACAAACCAAATCAGCAAATTTTGGAATACTCCACCAATACCAGTTAACTCACTTGGCTCAGGTAAAGTTGTCACCCAGTGGGCCCCTTAAATGACGCACTATTTAGTTAGGCGACTAGGTGGTAGAGATATATAGCGCTTTCCATCTTTTTCTCCGTTATAGACCCACCCTCTCTAATTTCTCAGTGCGTATCTGGACCCATTCTTCCGACCCAAATAGATTTCTCAGAGTGGATCGTTCCAAAATGATAACCGTTTCTTGCTTCTTGACTATACCAATCTCTTCCCCTTTCAAATAGAATAAGCTGCTAGGTGGTGATTCTCTTAAGATTAAATTTCCAGTCGCAATGCCTGTCTCTACCTTGTCTCCGACGCCGACCTTCGGGCCCGAATTGTCAGTAACAGTTCCCCGCGACATGCTTCTGTCGCCCTCACCCGAGGATGCATAAGCCGATCCTTCGATGGATGGAATCGGCTCATTGGGCCGTACCGGCTTGCCATGCGCACCCTGTCCACGCTGATCGTCTCCGAGCAAGCCCAGATTGCCAATAGCAATCCAGGCTAAAACAAAGCGAAGCAAACTGCTCATCCTCATGGATAAAGCATAGCGTATCGAACCGGTTTGCGCTGCAGCCGTCTTTCTCTTGGCTCATACCACTTATCCCTAGAACTGTATGCGCAAGCCCAACTGCAACTGCCGCCCCGTGCCGATCGTCCCGCGCACTCGGCCGAACGCGCTGTTGCCTTGACGCCGCTCGGGAATCGCGAAATTCGGACGGTTGGGCATGTTGAAGAAGTCCGCTCGAAACTCGACGAAACGCCGCTCGCCGAAGGGGAACCTCTTGTTGATCGAGACATCGACGACGGCGAAACCCGGACCACAACAGACGTTGCGCGGCGAGCTGCCGAAGACGCCCACGCCGGGCGACGCGAACAGCCCCGGGTCGAAGTACGTGTTGCTTCTCACGTTGCCGCGCCAGTTGGACAACCGCTCGACCGCCCCGAACAGATGCGGCCGCTGCGAGTGCGCAAAGGCGTTGCTGCGGTTGGTCTGCTCGATGACGCCGAAAGGCGACCCCGAGCGGAACTCGCCGATGACGCCCAGGCTCCAGCCGCCGATCGCGCCGTTCAAGACGCTGTTCTGCACATCGACCTTGCGGCCTCTGCCGACCGGCACTTCCCAAACGCCGCTGGCCACCAGACGATGGCGAATGTCGTTGCCGGACAGCGCCTTGTCGAGATGCCGCAACTCGACGTGCTGATAGCCGTTGCCCTGTTCCCCGCCCAACTCGTTGGCCGACTCGACGTCGTCGATGAACTTCGCCCAGGTGTAGTTGAACAGGTAGCTGAGGCCGCTCGAAAAGCGCTTCTCGGCTTTCAGGTTGAGGGAGTGGTAGGTGGAGTTGCCCCACGACGGACTCTCGTGGAGCACGTTCGAAAACTGCGGGAAGGGGCGGGCCGTCTGCGCCTGCGACGCCGGCCCCATGCCGTTGACCAGAGGGATCATGTTGATGCTGACGTTCGGCCCGCCCAGCTTGTGGCCCATGTTGGCCATGTACTGCGCCTCGATCAGCGCGTTCCCTTGCAACTGCTTCTGGACGGTGAAGTTCCACTGCTGGGAGTAGCCGTTGCGCTGGTTCTGTTGAATGAAGTCGGGCGCCACCGTGCGCCGGCCGCTGGTGACCGCTCCGAAGCTCGCGTTGCGGTCGGCCTCGGCGAACGGAGTCACCGCCGGCAGGCCGTCGGAAAATTGAAAGGCCGGGGTGAAGCCTCCGTCGGGCGAGGTGAGCTCGAGATTCTTGGAGAACGTCCAGAACATCGTGAAGGGCACCGCGCGGGCGTACGCGCCGTTGTAGTTGACGCCGTATCCGGTGCGGATCACCGTCGAGTCGTTGAGGCGGTACGCGATGCCCAGCCGCGGCCCCCAGTTGTTCTTGTCGAAATCGTGGGCGTAGCGGCTCAGTCCGTCGCGGCCCGAGAAGGTGACGACGCCGGGGCAGTTGCAGACGGGGTTGACGGCTTGCGGGTCGAATCCGCTCTGGCGGTTCTCCCACTCCCAGCGCGGCGTATCCAGCTCGTAGCGCAGGCCGAGGCTGAGCGTAAGCTTCTGGTTGATTTTCCAGTTGTCCTGCGCGTAGAAGCCCCAGTAGTCGCTGCGCGTGTTCAGGATGTCGGTGTCGGTCAGACGCGCGCTGGTCGTCCAGCCCAACAGCAATTGCGCCAGAGCATCGTTGGCGGCCCGGTTGTTGAAGGTGAAATTGCCGCCCGCGGCCGAGTTGAAATCGTCCTGGTTGCGCGAGTAGCGGTATTCCATGCCGAACTTGAAGGTGTGGTTGCCCGAGAACACCGAGGTGCTGTTCATGACCTGCGTCGTGCCGATCGGCGTCTGGATGCGTTCCTGATTGCCCGCTCCCAAGCGGGTGTATCCCACCAGGTTCACCGTGGCGAAAAACTCGGGATCGACGTTGGGCACGCCCAACTGACCGTTCAAGCCGCTGCCCGTGCCCAAGCCGCGCGTGGTGAACAGGCGCTTGCCGTAGGTGTAGCGGAAATCGTTGATGATCGTCGGCGTGAAGCTGTGACTCCAGTCGACCGTCGTGACCAGGTTGCTGCGCTCCTGGTTCGATCCCCTGAAATCGACCGTTTCGTTGGGATAGATCGAGGCGGGGGAGGCAGGCGCTTCCACCCAACTGAAGCGGCCGTAGATGCGGTCTTTGTCCGAGAAGTTGTGATCGACCCTTACGGTGTAGAAGTCGGAGACGCCTTTGTCCGACACGTTCTTGACGAAGTTGTCGCGCGGCGCATTGGCGAGATTGAAGCTGACGTTCGGCGCGGGATAGAGGTCCGCGAAGGCTTTGCCCAGCGGGTCGATGCGGCTCTGCGGGATCGTGTTGTTGTCGAACGGCGCGCCGGTGAGCGGATCGAGCAGATCGAAGCCTGCGCGGTTCGAAAAGTCGCCGCCGACTTCGATGGGGTAAGGCACGTCGGTGTTGGCGATCGTGCGGCCGTCGTGGCGCCGCTGCCCCTCGTAATTGAAGAAAAAGAAGGTCTTCTCCTTGGCGATGGGGCCGCCGACCGAACCGCCGAAGATGTTGTAGCGCAGCGGGGCCACGTTGGGGGCGAAGAAGGTGCGCGTATCGAGCTTGTCGTTGCGGAAGTTGTGATAGACGGCGCCGTGCAATTCATTCGTTCCCGAGCGCGTGGTCATGATGATCAGGCCATTGCCGCTGCGGCCGTATTCGGCCTGATAGTTGTTCGACTCGACCTTGAACTCCTGCAGGGATTCGACCGGCGGATTCAAGTTGAGTTGGGCGATGCCCAGGGCCATGTTCTGTACGACTCCGCCGTCGAGATGCCACATCTGGTTGCGCGAGCGCCCGCCGCCCATCGAGAAGAACGGCAAGTCGTAGAGACCTCCGCCCGAGCTGGCGAAGGTCACGTTGCCCACCAACTTGACCAGTTGGCCGGCTTGCCGGCTCGAAACCGGCATCTGCGCCACCGTCGTGCGCTCGATGAACTGCCCGACCGTCGAATTGTCGGTTTCGAGCAGCGGCGCGGTTCCGGTCACTTCGATGGTTTCGGTCACGGCGCCGACTTCCAAGGCGATATCGACGCGCTTGGTCAAGCCGGTTTCGAGAACCAGGCCGGTTTGCACGAACCGCTTGAACCCCGGCGACTCGCAACTCAACTCGTATTCCCCGGGCGCCATCGGCGGAAAGTTGTAAACGCCCGCCTCGTTGGTTTGGGCGGCATAGCCGACGCCCGTATTCAGATTGAGCGCGACGACGTCGGCGGCGACGATGACCGCTCCGGTGTTGTCGGCGACCGTTCCGGTCAAGCCGGACTGCTGGGCCGCCGCCGGCAGCGCCAACAGCCCCAACAAAAGAAAAACATATCTCCAGCGCATTCCGTGCTCCCCTTTTCGATAAAGCCCGCGAGAAGCGGACATTTTACCGTTCGAGATTATACGACCCCGACGCCCGCGCATGCAAACTGCGCACGCCTGCACGGGGCGGGGTCGGCCCGGCAATCCGCATGCGTACGCCGCGGTCATCGATACGCGTCACGCCTGTTCCCTATCTTCACCACATCTTCACCACATCTTCACCACGAGCACGCGCAAAGCGCCGTCCTCGATGCGGCGATGACGCGGTAACCGCCTACTCGGCACTGCCAAAATTCACCCAGGCCAAAATTCACCCAAGTCGGAACCCTTGAGCGCCTTACCGATACTGCGGGGGTTTTCCAGCGCAGCAACGCGGCCATGCAAAAAAGCAAGGATGCGCCGTGCCGTCTGCCGTTCGAGCTTGTCCAAGTCGCGCACGGCGGCGCGGTCAATCTCGACCTTCCAGGCCATAGCGTTCCATCGCTTCTTCGAGCGGCACGGTCTCAAGACTTCCCGGATCTGAGGTCGATCAACCGTTGCTCGGCAAGATACAGGTCCTCAAGGTCGTCCAAATGCTCCCGGATGGCTTCGACTATGTAAGAGGTCTTGCTGCGTCCGGTGAGGTCGGCCAATCGTTGCAAGCGCTGCGAGACTTCATCGGGCAGGCGCAGGGATACAGGGCTCATGTCGGTTCTCCCGCGGGCTGGTTGCAATACAAGTATCTTTACAGGCGCTGAACCGGCGCTGAACCGGCGCTGAACCGGCTCCATGAGCGCCCCGGCAACCGCGGGGATCAGTCGCCGCGCTCGGTGGACTCGACCAGCGCCGGGCGGTTGAAGAGAGCTGTCGAAACTACCCCTTCGAGGCGGGACAAACGGGCATCCAACCCGGCTACATCGCGGCGCAAGGCGGCGAACTCCGCTTCCTGCTTATCGGCGTGGGAGATCATCTGCGCTTCCAGCTTATCCGTGCGAGAGACCATCTGCGCTTCCAACTTATCCGTGCGAGAGACCATCTCCGCCCGCAATTGCTCGATTTCTCGCCGCGTCTGACGCTGACTGGCCAGGATTATCCCCGCTAAAGCAATGCCGACTCCCAGAATGCTGAGTATCTCGGGCGTCATGCCCCCATTGTACGCGCCTTTCTCGATTTGCAGAGAGGCGGCCGGCCGCGCGACGGCCGGGATGCCTCTCAGAACTCGAACCGCAGCGCCATCTGGATCAGGCGGCCGTTCGAGCCGGTCAGCACCCTGCTCACTTGGCCGAAGCCGCCCCGCCCGTTGCGCAGCTCGGGGTTGGCGAAGACCGCCTGGTTGGCCAGATTGTAAAAGTCCGCGCGGTACTGCAGCTTGAACCTCTCGGTGAAGTAGAACCACTTGTGCACCGAGAGGTCGATGCCCGAAAACCCGGGGCCGCAGCACATGTTGCGCGGAGCGCTGCCGAAAATTCCGACGCCGGGCGATTCGAAAAGCCCGGTGTCGAAATACGTGTTGCCGCGCACGTTGTCGCGCCAGTTGGACAAGCGCTCGACCGGCCCGAGCAGGTTCGGCCGCTGCGAGTGCGCGAACGCATTGGAGCGGTTGGTGTTCTCGACCACGCCGAACGGCGAGCCGTTGCGGAACTCCGCGATCAAACCCACGCCCCAGCCTCCCGCGAGCGCGTCGAGCGCGCCGTTGGAGATCGCGAAGCGGCGGTCTTTGCCGAACGGAAGCTCGTACACCATGCTGCCGATGAAGCGGTTGCGGATGTCGTTCCCGGAGAATGCCCGATCCAGGTGACGCAGCTCGATGTGCTGGTAGCCGTTGCCCTGTTCCCCGCCCAGTTCCGTAGCGGCCTCGACGTCGTCGAGGAACTTCGACCAGGTGTAGTTCAGCAGAAAGTTCAGGCCCCCGGAGTAACGTTTCTCGAGCTTCACGTTCATCGAGTGGTAGGCGGAATTGCCCCAAGCCGGGCTCTCCTGGAACACATTGGCGAACTGCGGGAAGCGCCGCGCCGACTGCGATTGGCTGGCCGGGCCGCGGCCGTTCTGCAGGGGAATCATGTTGATGTTGACGTTCGCCCCGCCCAGGTTGTGGCCGACGTTGCCGATATACGAGATCTCGGCCAGCAACCGGTTGGGCAATTGTTTCTGGATTCCGAAATTCCACTGTTGGTGCATGCCGTTGTGCTGGTTCTGTTGGAAGAAGTCCGGCGATAAGCGGGGGCGGCTGCCGATGGGCACGGCCCCGAAAGAAGAAGTCAGATCCTCGCGCACCACCTCCGGCATGCCGTCGGAGAGCTGGAACGCGCGGGTAAATCCGCCGTCAGGAGATGGGAAATCGCCGTTTTGACTGAAGCCGTTGAACAGCGTGAACGGCACGGCGCGGGCGTACATGCCGTTGTAGTTGATGCCGTACCCTCCGCGCAGAACCAGGCCGAAGGGGGACTGCCAGGCGAAACCGAAGCGCGGCCCGAAGTTGTTCTTGTCGAAGTCGTGGGCGTATTTGCTGCGGCCGTCACGGCCCGAGAAGGTGACCACGCCCGGACAGTCGCAGACGGGGTTGATTTCGTCCGGGTCGAAGCCGCTCTGGCGGTTGTCCTGGCGTTCCCAGCGCGGCGTGTCCAACTCCCAGCGCAAGCCCAGGTTGAGCGTGAAATTCTGGGTGACCTTCCAGTCGTCCTGGACGAAGAAACCGAAAAAGTCGGTGCGGGTCTCCAGGATGTCCGCGTCCACCAGTTGTCCGGAGCCGACGTGGCCGATCAGCAATTCGGCCAGTCCGACGCCGGTGGCGCGGTTGCCGAAGTTGAAACGCCCTCCCGTGGACTGGTTGAAGTCGTCCTGGTTCATGGCGAAGCGCCACTCGCCGCCGAACTTGATCTGATGGTTGCCCCGCAGCCAAGTGTAGCTGTCGGCGAACTGCCAGGTTTCGATCGGGGTCTGGATTCTCTCGTGGTTCCCGGCGCCGAGCGTCGTCAGGCCGTTGACGGCGACGCGCGCGAAGGCTTCGGGGTTCACGCCGGGGATGCCGAGCTCGCCGTTCTTGCCCGAAAAGCGGCCGGCCGCGCGGTTGATGTGCAGCCGGCGGCCCCAGTTGATGCGGATGTCCTGGATCAGAGTCGGCGAGAAGTGATGAATCCATGCGCCCGTGACGTTGGTATGGCGGTTCGCCCGAGTTCCGCCGCGGGGGTCGGCAAACTCTTGCGGATAGACCGACGCGACGACCTGCGGATTGCGCGAGAACTGGAAGCGCCCGTAGGCGCGGTCGTTGTCGCCGAAGTTGTGATCGACCTTGCCGGTGTAGAAATCCTGCGTCAGCGCGTTCGAGGCGTTGTTGACGAAGTTGTCCCGCGGCGCGGCGCTCAGGTCGCCCGACTGGTTCGGCGCCGGGTAGAAGCTCGCGAACCTCACTCCGAGGGGATCCATGCGGCTCATCGGGATGGTGTTGTTGGCAAAGACGGCTCCTTCGGCCGCAGGGTCTTTCAAGGTCAGGCCGGCGCGGTTGGAGAAGTCGCCGCCCACCTCGGGCAGATGCGGCACGTCGTCGCCCGAATGCACGACGCCGTCGCGCCGCCGGCCGCCTTCGTAGTTGAAGAAAAAGAAGGTCTGGTTCTTGGCGATCGGGCCGCCCGCCGAAGTGCCGAATATGTTGTAGCGCAGCGGAGCTTTCGCGGGGGCGAAGAACGTGCGCGTGTCGAGCGCCTGGTTGCGGAAGAACTCGTAGGCCGCGCCGTGAAAATCGTTCGTTCCCGAGCGGGTCGTCATGACGATGAAGCCTCCGCCCGCGCGGCCGTACTCCGCCGAGTAGTTGCTCTGCTCCGCCTTGAACTCCTGCAGCGACTCCGCGGGAGGGTTGAGGCCGAGTTGAGCGATGCCCAGCGACATGTTCTGAATCACCGTGCCGTCCAGCGTCCACATTTGGTTGCGCGAGCGGCCGCCGGCCATGGAGAAGAAGGGCAGCGCCTCCGCGCCGCCTTCGTTGCGGTAGGTCACGTTGCCCAGCAGGCGCACCAGGGAAGCGCTGCGGCGGCTGGCGACCGGCATGTTGAATACCGTGTCGCGCTCGATGAATTGACCGACCGTCGAGCTTTCGGTCTCAAGCAGCGGCGCGGCGGCGTCGACCTCGATGGTCTCGGTCACGTCGCCGACCTGCATCTCGATGTCGACGCCGCGCACCGAGCCCGTCTCGAGCACGATGCCCGACTGGCTGTAAGTCTTGAATCCCGCGAATTCGCAGACAAGCTCGTACTGCCCCGCCGCCAGGATGGGGAAGTTGTAGTTGCCCGACGCGTTCGACTCGGCGGTCAAGGTGACGCCGGTGTTGATGTTGGAGATGGTGACCGTAGCTCCGGGAATAACGGAGCCGGTGTTGTCGGTGACCGTCCCGGTCAATCGAGTCTGCGTCTGCGCCGCCAGCGTCAGCGCGAGCAGCAGGGCAACCGAAACGCCAAAAGCGACCTGCCTGATGTTCATAGCGAGACAACCTTTCTGTAATTGCAGGCGGCGCGGGAAACTGCCGCCGCGCCCCTGTCAAACGCAGTCTGACACGGACCGAGGGAAGATTCCACTAAACTTTGCCGCCCGCAGCCGATTTTACAAATCGGTGCGGGTAGCGGCCGGCCGCCTGCCGCCGCAACGTTTGCGCGGCCCGCGGCCCGCGACTCGTTTGTTACCCTACGAATTCCGGCGAGCGCGATGGCGGAAAAATACAGACTGACGATCGCCCATAGCCCCGACTCCGACGATGCGTTCATGTTCTACGGGCTGGCCACGGGCAAGGTCGCATCCGACCTGCTCGAGTTCGAGCACGTGCTCAAAGACATCCAATCGCTGAACGTCGACGCCCGCGAAGGGCGCTACGACATGACCGCGATTTCGTACCACGCTTACCCCTATGTCGCCGACAAATACGTGTTGACGGCCGCCGGGTCGAGCGTCGGCGACGGCTACGGTCCGATTCTGGCGGCGGCGTCGGCGCTGGACCCCGCCGAGCTGAAAGGCAAGCGCATCGCCGTGCCCGGCAAGCTGACCACGGCTTATCTGGCGATGACGCTCTACGAGCCGGATTTCGAGCCCGTGGTCATCGCCTTCGACAAGATCGTCGCCGCCGTCGAGTCGGGGGCCGTCGATGCCGGCCTGATCATCCACGAGGGGCAGTTGAACTATATGGATTCCCGTCTCGAAAAAGTTGTCGACCTGGGCGCCTGGTGGAAGGAAAAGTACGATCTGCCGCTGCCGCTCGGCTGCAACTGCATCTTGCGCAGCCTGCCGGACGCGATCAAGACCGAGGCGCGCAAGAAGCTGTCCGAGAGCATCGCCTTCTCGCTGGCCAACCGCGAAGCGGCGCTCGCCTACGCGCTGCAATTCGCCCGCGGGCTCGACCCGCAGCTCGCCGACCGCTTCATCGGCATGTACGTCAACCGTCACACCACCGCCATGGCGGACGAAGTGATCGAGGCCGGACAAAAGCTGCTCGACATGGGCGTTCGGGCGGGGCTCATCCCCAAGCGCGTCGAGTTGGAGTACGTCTGACCGCGGCCGCCCCGGCCGGCGCAGCCGTTCAAGCGTATTGAAAACAGCGGCTGCGCCCGTTACTGTAAGAAAGTCAAGCTGCGAGGCGAGGAACCGTGAGGATCAAGCGAACGATATTCGGCCTTTTCCTGGGCGCCGGCCTAGCGCTCGGCGCGGACGCCCCGCCGCTTGCGGATTTGCGCAGCCCGGACGCCGCCGCGCGCGCCAGAGCCGCCCGCAGGCTGGGCACCCGGACGGACGGCTTCCAGTACATCTCCGCGCTCGCGCCGCTGGTCGAGGACACGGCTTGGGAGGTGCGCAGCGCCGCCGTCGGCTCGCTGATCAAGTTTCGTTCGGCCGAATCCATCGCTCCGCTGATTACGGCAACCCAGGACAAAGTCCCGGAAATTCAGGCGATGGCCGTCGACGGCCTGGTCGATTTCTACTACCCCGGTTACGTGAAGTTCGGCTGGCTCAACTCGATCCACACGTTCGCCGCACAGCTCAAGGGCCGTTTCTCCAAACCCAGCCCGGTGACGATCGACCCCTATGTAAGGGTCAATCCCGACGCGGTCCGGGCGATCGCGGAGGTGATCGTGAGCAGCCGCAATTCCGATGCGCGCGCCAACGCCGCCCGCGCGCTCGGGGTTCTTCGCGGCCGAGAGGGCCTTGCCGCCTTGCAGCAGGGCGCCCGCTCGCGCGACTCGAAGATCATCCTGGAGTCGGTCTATGCGATCAAGAAAATCCAGGATATGAGCGCCGGGCCGGACATCGTTTTCTTGCTGCGCGATCTCGACGAAGACGTGCAATTCGCGGTAATTCAGACCGTCGGGCAGTTGCGCACCCGCGAAGCAGGTCCGGCCTTGATCGAGATTATCGAAGAAAGCGACCAGGCAAGAATCCGCCGCGAAGCGCTCGTGGCGCTGGCGAAGATTCCCGATCCCGAGCAACGCCCGCTGTTTCTGACGTTCATGCGCCACCAGGACAAGTTCCTGCGCGCCGCGGCAGCCGAGGGCCTCGGCCGCATCGGCAATCCGCTCGACGCCGGTCTCATCGACAGGGCGTTTCGAACGGAAGGCGCCGAGTCGACCCGGCTTTCGTTGGCCTTCGCATCCGTCCATCTGGGCAATCTGCAGCGGACGGACTATCTCGTCGACGGCCTCAATTCCACGATCCACCGCTTGGAAGCCCGCCCGTTTCTGGTGGAGCTGGCGCGCAAGCCCGAGGTGCTGGAAAGGCTGTATCCGGCGCTGATCTCGGGCACGACGCCGCAGCGGCGGCATTTGGCGCACGTGATCGCGCTCAGCGGCGACACGGGGAGCGCCCCCCACCTGCAGAAGCTGACGGAAGACCCCGACGACAAGGTCGCGGTCGCCGCCATCGAAGCCCTGAAGATCTTGCAGGCGCGGCTGTAACGCGCCGGGAACGCGCGGCCCTACTCCTTGCCTTCGGCTTGGCGGCGGTAACGGTTCGCGGATGAAATGGTGTAGTTGCGCGCCGGTCCGTTGAACGTGCGCTCGCCGACGACGGCCAGCGCGTCGGCCATCAGCGCTTTGGCGCCGCGGTCGTCGGGCCGCAAGCGGATCACGTGCCGCAGGAGTTGCGCGGCGCCGAGCGGGTCGTCGCCGCTCATGGCTTCCTTGGCCTTTTTCAGCAGCTTGTCGACGCCTCCCGCCAGATCGGCCATGCGCTCGGACTGTTTGCGCGGGCTCTCGCGGTGCAAGTTCAGCGGATCGCCGTCGAACCAGCCGAGGTCCTGCGCGTAGAGGTCGCGCACCGTGCCCTCCACCGTGCCGTAATAGTCGGCGAGGTAGTCGAGCTTGGCGAACCGCTCGGGCAGCGCGGCGTAGGCAACCAATTCGTCGGGAGTCAGGAACTTGCGCATGCCCTCGATCGTGCGGTCGAGCACCCACTGCATGGCGTCGCGTTGGTTCATCAGAACCTCGACGGCGTTATTGAGCATCGGCGCAGTGTGTCCGCCGACAACGTGCAGGGGATTCTCTTGGACCATCTTGTCGGCGCTGGCGATCCAATCCCGCAGCGAGCGCCTGGCCGTGCCGCGCAGCGGGTAGACGTTCGGCCAGGATTGATAGAAATTGTCGCCGGCGAAGACGACTCGCCGGTCGGGCAGCCAGACGTACAACTGATCGGCGGTTTCGCCCGGAGCGGCGACCAATTCGAGGCGGACGCCGGCGATCTCGAGTTTCTTGCGTTCTTCCGAAAAGGTGTGCGTGGGCGGAACCGGGACTCCGCCCCGGCGGGCGCCCGCGGCGGCCGCGGGGCGGCGCATGCCGTCTTGCATCATGTTCCCCTGGGGGCGCCGCGCGGGCGGAATGGCGATGCCGATGCTGATCTTCTGTTCCGGCAACAGATCGAACCCCTGCGTGTTCGAAGGCCGCATGCCCCCGGCCAGCCCCTTGCGGTTGAGCAAAGCAGTCTCCGAGCCGAAGTTCGCGCGGGCCCAGACCTCGATGCCTTTTCCGGGCTCAAAAAACGGAGGCGCGCCGTTGGTATGGTCGCCGTGGCCGTGGGTGTAGACGATGGCCTTGATCGGTTTTGTCGTGATTTTGTCGAATTCCGCGCGCACCTTCTGCGCAAACGGCGGCGCTTGGCCGGGGTCGATGATAATCACTCCGTCGTCGCCGACAATCATCGAGTTGGCGGTGACCTGATAGCCGATCGCGGTGTAGACGTTGTCGGCGACCCGGACGATGCGCGGCTCGAACATCTTGTTGCGCTCGAGCAGCCGCTTGGTGGCCTCGCTTTGCTGGGCCGCCGCGGGCAATGTCCCGAGAAGGGCGGCCGCGAGGACGGAGACGTTTCGATTTCTTTTCATTGCGGAGACTCCATCGACCCGGAACGGGCTCTCGACCCCCATCGTAACAGTCCGCCGCCGGCCGCAACCGCCTGCTACCATCGCAGCTTATGCCGAATCGTCTGGCTGCAGAAGCCAGCCCCTATTTGTTGCAGCATGCCGACAACCCGGTCGATTGGCGTCCGTGGGGCGAGGACGCGCTGGCCAAGGCGCGCGCCGAAAACAAGCTGATCTTTCTCAGCATCGGTTACGCGGCCTGCCACTGGTGCCACGTGATGGAGCGCGAGTCGTTCGAGGACGAGGCTGTCGCCGCCGTGCTCAACCGCGATTTCGTTCCCGTCAAGGTCGACCGCGAAGAACGCCCCGACCTCGACGAGATCTACATGTCGGCCACGATGCTGTTCACGGGCGGACACGGCGGCTGGCCGATGAGCGTCTTCCTCGCTCCCGATCTGCGGCCCGTTTACGCCGGCACATATTTCCCCAAGGAAAACGCCTACGGGCGCCCGGGTTTCCAGACGCTGCTCCGTCTGATCCACGAAAAGTGGCGCCGCGAGGGCGATGCGCTTTTGGCCGACGCCTCGCGCGTCACCGACGCCGTCAAGCGCATCCATGCGGGCGGCGCGGCGGACGGACTGCCGCACAAGGAACACGTCATCGCCGCGGCCGACGCCGTTTACCGCGCGTTCGACCTCTCGCTGGGGGGAATCGCCAGCGGCGGCAACAAGTTCCCGCAGAGCCTTTCGCTGGAGCTGCTGCTGCGTGCCTTCGACGCAAGCGGAGACGCCCGCTACCGCGACGCCGTCGAAATCACGCTCGAGCGCATCGCCGACGGCGGCATTTACGACCACCTGGGCGGAGGACTGCACCGCTACGCGACCGATCCGAAATGGCTCGTTCCCCATTTCGAGAAGATGCTCTACGATCAGGCGCTGGTCGCCTCCATCTTTGTCGACGCGCATCAGGCTGCCGGCGACCCGCGGCGCAAGCGGCTGTTCGCCGACCGCGCCCGCGGCATTTGCGATTACGCGCTGCGTTGCCTGACCGCTCCCCAAGGAGCTTTCTATTCCAGCGAAGACGCCGACAGCGAGGGCCTCGAAGGCAAGTTCTACATCTGGACGCGCGACGAGATTCGCCAGGCGCTGGGCGAGCGCGCGGCAAAGACGTTCGCCGCGCACTACGACGTTTCCGAATACGGCAACTGGATGCACCCCGGCGACGCCCATGTCCCCTCCGGCCCGAAAAACGTGCTGCAGATCGTGCGCTCGGCCGAGACGATCGCCAAGCTCGACGGGATAGCAACGGAGCAAGTCGAGGCTTCGCTGGCCGCGTCGCGGGCCAAGCTGCTCGCCGTCCGCGAGGGCCGAGCGCGGCCCGGCCTCGACGACAAGATCCTCACCGGCTGGAACGGCCTGATGATCGCGTCGCTGGCCAAAGCCGCCGCCGTCCTGCAAGAGCCTTCCTACGGCCGGGCCGGGGCGCAAGCCGCGCAGTTTCTGCTCAGCGAAGTGCGCCGGGACGGCCGCCTGTTCGCCGGCTACGGGAAAGGAGCGGCGCGCCTGACCGCCTACAGCACCGATTATGCATTTCTGATCGAGGGCCTCACGGCGCTTTACGAGTGGAACGGCGACCCCGCCTTTCTGCAAGAAGCCCAGGCGCTGACCGATGCGCTGATCGAGTTCTATTGGGACGCCTCCGCAGGCGGCTTTTTCTTTACCGCGTCGGATCATGAAGAGCTGCTGCTGCGGCCGAAGACGGCGCACGACGGAGCTACGCCGTCGGCAAACTCGACCATGGCGCTCGAGCTGCAGAAACTGGCGGCGCTTCTGGGGCGCGGCGACTACAAACGAAAAGCCGAGCAAATCCTGCGCGTTTTCACAGACTCGTCGCTGCAAACCGTCTTTCGGCAGGAAAGGCTGCTGTGCGCGCTCGACGCTTGGCATCGCGGTTTCGATGAGATTGCTATCGCCGGCGCAGCGGACGACCCGCGAACGCAGGCCCTGCTGGCGAAGGTTCATGCCGGTTACCGCCCCAACAAGGTTGTCGCCCGGACGCCCCCGAAAGAGGCCGCGGCAACCGTGCGGATTCCGCTGCTCGAAGGCAGGACGACGGTCTCCGGGGCTCCGGCGGCCTACGTCTGCCGGAACTCCGTTTGCCGGCGGCCCGTCACCGACCCCGGCGAGCTGTTCGCTCAATCGCCATAATGAGAGTCGATGTCCGAGAGCCGGCCCTCCGGCGCAAGCGGCCGGATCGCGATTCGACCGGCGAAACGCGGCGACATGCCTGCGATTCGCCGCCTCATCGCCGCCTTTCCGGGCGAGCTCGACCAGGAGAGCATCCCCCGCCTGCCTTCGTTTTTCGTAGCCGCGCATCGCGCGGAGATCGTGGGCTGCTGCGCGCTGCAGGTCTATTCCGCAAGACTGGCGGAAATCCGCAGTCTTGCCGTCCGTCCCGATTACCGCGGCCGCAAGATCGCGGTTCGCTTGGTGGAGCGGTGCCGCGAGCGCGCGCGCGAACGCGGCGTCAGGCAACTGTTGGTCGTCTCCAGCGAACCCGAATTCTTCGAGCGCCGCGGCTTCAAGGTTCATTCCGGATGGAAGACCGCCCTCTTTGCGCAACCCTGATCTTCCGCCGCTGTAAACTGACAGGAGTCCGCTCATGCATCTGAACCGGCCCAAAGTATTCGGCGGGTTGCTCGGCGCGGCGGTCGTGGCGGGCGGAATTATTTTCTACAACTTCGGCGCCACGCCGGCCCTGAGCGGCGAGATCACCGAGGTCAGAACGCTGGGGATGGACAAAGCCAACTCCGTCGCGATCGTCAATATCCAAGCGGTCAACAGCTCGAACTACGACGTCTCGGTCGGCCGCCGGGAGATGCACGTCGTCGACGCGAAAGGCAACCTGCTGGCGGGGAAAATGATCAGCGTCTTCGACATCCAGCAGTTGTTCAAGTACTATCCGGCGCTCGGCGGCATGAAAGACGAGCCTATGGTGGACAGGCAGGAGATCCCGCCGGGAGAGAGCTTTCGCGCCCTCGTCGCCGCTCGGTTCGCCATGCCCAAACACGAGCTCGACATGCGCCGGGAGTTGATCTTTCACACGGTCGATTTCCGCGGCCGCAAGACCGTGTTGCGTGAGGTTAGCGAGTAGGCTGTGTACAGCGCGCGGTTGCTCGATCACTTTCAAAACCCGCGCAACAGCGGCGTTTTGCCGCCGCCCGCGATCGAGGTGCGCGTAGAAAATCCGGTGTGCGGCGATATTCTGACGCTTGCCGCCCGCGTCGAGAACGGGCGCATCGCCGCAGTGCGTTACAGGACGCGGGGCTGCACGGCAGCCATAGCCGCCGGCTCGGCGCTGACCGAGTTGCTCCAAGGCGCCGCGGCCGATTCTCTGGCGGCGGTCGACGCCGCCGCCGTCGAAGCGGCTCTCGACGGCCTGCCCAACGAATCGAAGCACGCGGCCCGTCTCGCCGAAGACGGCGCTCGGGCCCTGCAAGCCAAGCTCGGCGGCCGGTCACTCCTCGCTTAGTTCCAGCGCCGCCCCTGCCGCCGCAAGTTTTCCCGCCAGATTCTCGTATCCACGCTGCAGATGGTAGATGCGGTGAACGCGGGTCACGCCTTCGGCGGCGAGTCCGGCCAGCACCAGACAGGCGCTGGCGCGCAGATCCGACGCCATCACGTCCGCTCCGGCGAGGCGCGTCTTGCCGCGGACCACCGCGCGGTTGCCCGCGACAGCGATGTTCGCCCCCATGCGCTGCAATTCGGAAGCGTGCATGAAACGGTTTTCGAAGATGGTTTCGACAATGTTCGATTCGCCGGGCGCCTGCGTCATCAGCGTCATGAATTGGGCCTGCATGTCGGTAGGAAAGCCGGGATGCTCGCGCGTCGTGACATCGACCGCGCGCAGCTCCGCGCCGCCGCTGACGACGAGCGCGGAATCGTCGGGGGCGGAAATTTTGCACCCGGCCTGCTCCATCTTGCCGATCACGGCCCGGATATCCGCCCGATTGGCGCCCTGCAATCTCAATTCATCTCCGAGCAGCGCTCCGGCAACCAGAAAAGTGCCTGTTTCGATGCGGTCGGCAATGATGCCGTGCTCGGCCCCGCCGAGACGATCGACGCCGCGCACGCGAATGGTTGCGGTTCCGGCGCCTTCGATCCTCGCGCCCATTTTGGTCAACAGGTCGGCAAGGTCGACGACCTCGGGTTCGCGGGCGGCGTTTTCCAGCACCGTCTCGCCGTTGGCCAGCACTGCCGCCATCAACAGGTCTTCGGTCCCCGTGACGGTGGTCCGTTGGAAATGGACATGTCCGCCGACCAGGCCGCCGGGGGGCGCCGCCGCCTCGATGTAACCGCGGTCCTGCCGGATCGTTGCGCCCAATTTTTCCAGACCGGCCAGGTGCAGGTCGATGGGCCGCGCTCCGATCGCGCAGCCGCCCGGCAGGGAAACGCGCGCCCGGCCGCAGCGCGCGGCGAGCGGCCCGAGCACAAGGCTCGAAGCGCGCATGGTCTTGACCAGATCGTAGGGCGCTTCCGGGGTCAGAACGCCGGCGGCGCGGACCGCGTATGCGCTGCCGGCGGCTTGCACGTCGGCGCCGATGCTGGCGAGCAGCCGCGCCATGGTGCGGATGTCCACTACGCCCGGAATTCTTGTCAGGCGCACCGTTTCGTCCGTGAGCAAGGTCGCCGCCAGCGCCGGAAGCGCCGCATTTTTCGCCCCGCTGATCGGAATGACGCCCGAAAGCCGCCGGCCGCCTTCAATCGATAGTTTCTGCATGAAACGCTCGGCGGGGCTGCGCGGCCCGGCCCATACTCTTATCTAGCCACAAATTCGCCGCGGGATGCGCCCGCGGCTTGCCGGGCGGCCCGGCAAGCCGCAAACCCGTAACCCGCCGCCGTCCCCTTCCGCCTGTTTCAGCGAGGGGTCGGCGCGCGGCAGTTCGCGAAACCCGGCCCTCCGTTGGCTAGAGTATGGGAAGTGCGGGTGCATGAAAACGTCATGAAGCTTAATGTCCTCCTCGTCGGTCTCTCAGTGTCGCTTGCGGCGTCCGTCGCGCGGGGCGCCGACCCGGGCTCGAATTGGCCCCAATGGCGCGGCCCGCTGCTCAACGGCACGAACCCGTCCGCCAAAAATCTGCCCGTCGAGTGGGATACCCAGAAAAACGTCGTCTGGAAGACGGCCATGCCGAGCTGGAGCGCCGCCACGCCTATCGTCTGGGGCGATACGGTTTTCGTCACCTCTCCCGAGGAGGGGTTCAACTCGCCGCAAAGTTACGGCCGGCCCCGAGGAGGCCGCGGCCGCGGCGGTCCGGGCGGAGCCGCCAGGAAGAAGGCGGGCGGCTTCCCGGGAGGCGGGCGGGGCCCCGCGGCGGCCGGCGGCAAAACCGCTATCTTCCTGCTGGCCGTCAACCGCGCCGACGGGACGATCAAATGGCGCCGGACGATCGGCGGAGGCAACCGGATTTACCGCAAGCAAAACCTGTCGTCCCCGTCGCCGGTAACCGACGGCCGTTACGTCTGGACGATGACCGGCTCCGGCATCCTCTCCTGCTACGACTTCGCCGGCGAAAAGTACTGGGAGCGCAACATTCCCCAGGACTACGGCGCGTTCGGCCTCAACCACGGCTACGCCTCGACTCCGCTGCTGCACCGCGGCAGGCTTTACCTGCAGGTGCTGCACGGCATGAAGACCGACGATCCCTCGTACGTTTTCGCCGTCGACGCCAAAACAGGCAAGACCCTCTGGAAAGTCGACCGGCCCACCGACGCCGATTACGAATCGCCCGACGACTACTCGACGCCGATCGTCGTGCGCGTCAAAGGCAAGGAACAGCTCGTCGTTTCGGGCGGAGACTACGTTACCGGCCACGACTTCGCCGGCGGCAAGGAACTCTGGCGCATGGGCGGATTCAATCCCCAGCGCCAGCGAGCCTACCGCACGATCGCCTCCTCGATCAACATCGGCGGCGCCGTCTATACCACCAGCACCCGCGGCAACCCCTTTATCGCCTTCAAGGCAGGCGGCGAGGGTTGGATCACCGATACCGCCAGAATCTGGGAGAACAGGCTCGGAGCGGACGTGCCCACGCCCACGACGGACGGCAAAAATATCTACGTCATCAAAGACAACGGCGTCCTGTTCGTGCTCGACGCCGCAACCGGAGAGACCGTCATCGAGCCCAAGCGCCTCGAGCCCGGCGCCTACAGCTCGTCGCCGCTGCTGGCGGACGGCAAGATATATGCGGTCAACGAGGAAGGCGCGACGACGGTCGTCGCGGCAGGCGGCGCATACGAAACCCTGGCGGTCAACCGCCTCGAAAGCCATACGCTGGCCAGTCCTGCGGCGGTCGATGACCGGCTCTATCTGCGCACGGCGGGCCACCTGTACTGCATTGCAGAGCAGTAAAAGCGGTCATGGCGGAAGAAGCGCGGCTGGGCGGCATCATCGACGACTACTGCACCCGGTGCAAGGCCGTGCTCAACCATTTCATCGTCTCGATGGTCAACGGCCAGCCCGCCCGCACCGAATGCCGCACCTGCCATACCGCGCACAAATACCGCCGCGCCAAGGCGGGCAGGAAGAAGCCCGACAGCAAGAAGCAGGCGCTTTTCGATGAGGTTCTGGGGAAAATCGGACCGCCCGGAGCCCGTTAGGGAAGGTCTGAATAAGGCAGTTTTTGGTGCGCTGGATGGTTGATGCTGTCCGTAAGGAGCGGTTGCAGTTGGGCTGCCAGCGAATTTTGCGGCTAAATCCTGCTCTTTTTGACTGTGCAACGCCAATTTTGACCCCGCAGCGACGGTTTCAACTCCGCTTCTGCGGCTTTGCGCCACTGTGGGCGCACGACTCCTGTATTGTGGCGCTCAGGCCGTCGCGTAGCGCCCGGCGAGCAGCACATTGGCGAAGCCCAACAGCAGACTGATCCGCTCCCTGTTCTTGGCCAAGCCGCGATAGGCGCCTTGGCGTAACCAAAGTGCCGCTTCCCATACAGAAACGGATGCTCCACCTTGGCCCGCACCTCCGCCTTGCGCCGCTCCGCCCGCGCCTCCGCACTGTCCGCCGCCAAGCGCCGCCGCTGCCCAGCCTTCAGCGCCACTTGCCACTCCACCCTACGCCGGCGATGCTCCGGGCG
This sequence comes from Bryobacterales bacterium, assembly GCA_965214655.1. Taxonomy (GTDB): domain Bacteria; phylum Acidobacteriota; class Terriglobia; order Bryobacterales; family UBA6623; genus CATQHP01. The sequence continues at coordinate 1,663,093 of OZ243965.1, forward strand.
CTTCTCCACCCCCTGATAGCCCGCATCCCCCTGATAGCCCGCATCCCCGCACACTACCTTCTCCCCGCCGTGCAGCAACTTATGCGCTTGGGTCACATCCGCCACATTCGCCGCTGTCGCCGCCACGCTATGCGCCAGCCCCGTCTCGGCGTCCACCCCGATGTGCGCCTTCATCCCGAAATGCCATTGCTTCCCCTTCTTCCTCTGATGCATCTCCGGGTCGCGACTCCGCTCCTTGTTCTTCGTCGAACTCGGCGCGGCGATGATCGTCGCGTCCAGGATCGTCCCTTCCCGCAACCGCAACCCCTGCCCCGCCAAGTGCGCGTTGCTCTCCGCCAGCACAACCCCGCCCAACTCGTGCTTCTCCAACAGATGCCGAAAGTGCAAAATCGTCGTCTCGTCCGGCAACGCATCTCCCAAACGCAAACCCACAAAGCGCCGCACCGACTCGATCTCGTACAGCATGTCCTCCATCCCCGGATCGCTCACGTTGTAAAACAACTGCACGCAGTGCACGCGCAGCATCACCGCCAACTCGTACGGCCCCCGCCCCCGCCCCGCTTTGGGGTAGTACGGGCGGATGCGCTCCTCCAAACGCTCCCACGGAATCAATTCCTCCATCCGCCCCAGAAACTTCTCCCGCCTCGTGCGGTGTTTCTTGCCCTCGTACTCCATATCCGCAAAGCTCCGCTGATGCATCCTTCCTCCCTCTAACGACAACATCTACCCTACAACTCCACTAGGATACATCCCCCCTGCTTGCCACTACTTATTCAGACCTTCCTTAGATCCCGTAACAAAAAAGTGGCGCAACGGAACGCCCGCCGCGGGCGTCAGCCTTCGGCGCGAACCCATCCGTGCGCCGCATTGTCGGGCTGCAAATTTTCGGCCCGGTAGGCGGCTTTCATTTCGGCCAGAGCATCGCGCCGGATCGCCTTCCGCGCCGCCGTCGGATCGATTCCGTACAACGCGGCCGCGTTCAAGCCGAAAATCCTGGCCTTGTCTTGCCTGGTCAGCTTTGCGTATCCGAATTTCTCGCAGAGCTCGTCGCTGATCTGAAACCGCTTGAAGGCATCGATGCACCATTGCGGCGAGCCCCACCAGAGGCAATCGGTGCCCCACAAAACCTTTTCGACGCCGTAGTGCTTGACGTTCTTGCCCATCAGATGCATGGCCATCAGCGGATGGGCGATAGCCAGGGTCCCGAAGGCGCTGCCGATCTCGCAAAAGACGTTGTTCATCTGCGGGTTGCGTTTTTTGATGTCCATCAGGATGTGGTGCCAGGCGAAGTCGCCGGAAGAAGGGTCGAAGAAACCCGGTTCGTCGAACTGCGGCTCGGTAGGGCCGTGCTTCAACGCCGAGTGATAAACCACAAACGTCAGATCGGGATTGTCGAGCGCCGCCCTCTCGACATCCCTGGGATTGGCCAGGCGCCCGAAGCGCAGCGACTGCGATGCGTAGCCTTTGTGGACGCTGATCGTTTTTTTCCCCAACTCGCGGGCGACTTCGTAAAAGTAGGCCGTTACGCTGTCGTCCAACTGAAATCCGTTGCCCGAACGCGCCGGATCGAAGTGGCAGTAGAGCTTCCAGGAACAGGTCTTGTACTGCTCCGCCTCGCGGGCCATCTGCTCCTTCAAGGCGATCTTGTCCTGCTTGTTCGTCAGGCGGTCCCAATAGTGATTCGGCGCGCAATTGCTCTGCGCCAGCGCCCGCCGGCCGCCGGCGATCGCATTGATGTCGTCGCGGCGTTGCGCCATCAGCCAACTGGGCAAGATTCCGCCGCCGCGGTCCGGCCCCTCGAGCAGCGCGCCGTCGTCGCCGCGATTTTTCTCGCGGCCGGGCACGCCGGAGATCACCAGCATGTCGGTCTCGGAATCGAGCAGTATCTCTTTGAAGAACGTGCGGAAGCTGTACGATTCCGGATCGTCGGTCAACCCGAAGCCCATGCCGCGCATGAATTCCGATTCCCGGAAGCGCAGCCCGACGCCGTTTGTAAAGTGGGTCTGCACGTCGAAGATGAAGTATTCGCCCTTGGGCCATTTTTCTTCGAGGGCCGCCGGCTCGAACATCTCCTCGCGGTCGACATCCCAGTAACGCTGTCCGTAAACTTCGTTCGCGGCCCAAAAGGCGGTGGCCAGGCCCATTCCGGTGCGCAGGAACGCGCGCCTGTCCATGCCGATCTTGCGGGAGTTGCCGGCGGCGAGCTCGCCGATCCGCCGCTCCCACGCGGCTTGTTGCGCGTTCTGCGGCCGCGGCCAGATCTCCTCGTTGGAAACAACCTGCGTCGGGATCGGCGAATCGACCCCCTTGGCCGCGTCTCTTTGCCATTTTGGAACCCACATGGAAACGGCGCCTCCTTGCGTGCGGACTGTCCGAAGTATCATAGGAGTTTCGCTCGAGTTCTTGCGAGCTCGAGCGCGGAGCCGTCACACTTGCCGACCACTCAACCCCGCGCCAAGATCACTGCTGTAGGCTGTTACGTCCCGCCCACGACCTTGACCAACGAAGATCTGGAAAAGATGGTCGACACGACCAACGACTGGATCATGGCGCGCACCGGCATCCGCGAGCGCCGCATTGCCGCGAAAGGGGCCGCCACGTCCGACCTCGCGGTCGAGGCGGCGAAGGAAGTTCTCGCGCAGCGCGGACTCGCGCCCGCGGACATCGAGTCCATCATCGTTTGCACCGTGACCCCGGACATGCTGTTCCCCTCGACGGCCTGCCTGGTGCAAGACAAGCTCGGCGCCGAGGGCGCCTGGGGCTTCGATCTGGTCGCCGCCTGTTCGGGGTTGTTGTACGGCCTGACTACGGCGTCGCAGTTCATCGTATCGGGCAACCACAAGCGCGTGCTCGTGATCGGCGCCGACACGATGTCGCGCATCGTCGACTACCAGGACCGCGCAACCTGCGTGCTCTTCGGCGACGGCGCGGGCGCGCTGCTCATCGAGCCGACCGAAAACGGAGAGGAAGGTCTTATCGATTTCATGCACGAAGTCGACGGCTCGGGCGGTTCGTATCTCTGCATGCCAGCCGGCGGCAGCGCGCGGCCCGCATCGCATGAGACCGTCGACGAGCGCCTGCACTTTGTTCGCCAGGAGGGCCGCCCGGTCTACCGTTACGCCGTCAGCAAGATGCAGGAATTGTGCAGCGCGCTTCTCGCCAGGAACGGCTTCACCATCGACGATGTCGATTGGTTGATTCCGCACCAGGCCAATCAACGCATCATCACCGCCGTCGCCGAACGTCTCGGACTGCCGCTCGAAAAGGCCGTCATCAACATCGACAAGTTCGGCAACACCACCGGCGGCACCATCCCTCTGGCGACGCACGACGCCATCGAATCGGGGCGCCTCAAGAAAGGCGACCTCGTTCTGATGGCGGCCGTGGGCGCGGGCTTCACCGCCGGCGCTGCGCTGTGGCGCTGGAGCTACTGAGACGGCGGCGCGCCGCTTTCGCCGCGGAGCGCTATGCCTTGAGCGGCAGCGTGTCTGCGCGGGCGCCCGCTTCATCGACCGCGCGGACTTTGTAGTAGAGTCCGCCGCTCGCCCCGCGCGGCGCGTTTTTGTCCTCGAAAACAAAGGGCTTCCGCGTCGTCTGCGGGCGGAAGGCCACCGCGCCGATCCGCTCGTGGCGGCGGTAGATCTCGTAGCGGTCGATCCGCTCGCCCGCCGCGTAAGCCGAGTGCCAGCTCACCCGCACATGGCTGTCGGACTTGCGCTCCACGGCAAAGTCCTGCGCCGGCTGGAACCCGCCCGAAGTCTGCTGGAAGAAGTTCGTCCGCGTCCCGTGCAACTCGGCGACGGTCTGCTCGATGTCTTTCTTCTCCTGCGCAGTGAGGCGGCTCGCCGTCTGCGCCGCCGCCAGGTTGGCGACCAGTTGATCTTTCTGCGGGTCGTCGTTGTCGTCGCTCAGGCCGATGCCGGTGATGATGGAGGACATGCCCTCGGGGTTCAGCGAATAGCGGATGAAGTCTTCGTAGGGCAGTTTGTCGGGCTGCCCGACCGTTGTCACGCTCTGGCCGGGCTTGTGCGCGTACTTCGGCTCCAACCCGTACATCACGCCGTCGGCGAACACCTTCATGCCGATTACGCCCATGCCCTTGGCGTTCGCTACGGGAATCGAGTTCGTCTGATGGCAGAAGTAGCGCGGGTCGTTCGGATTGACGGCGACGAGCAGCGTGTCCAATATGTTCCGCGTGTCGCGCTGAATCGCGTACATGTGGACGGCCGGGTTCTCGTGCCCGGTGATGCCGATATGGCGGATCCATTTGCGATGCTCGGGATTGAGCCCGGTAAGATTCGTCCCGTCGCGGTAGTCGAGCAGGCAGGCCAGCGCGCCCACCCGCGGCAAAGACTTGTCGCCGGGATTCTCCAATCCCTCGTAAACGGCGTCCACGTCGGCCTTGCTGCCGATATGGTGCACCTGCATCAGGTCGAGATACGCCCCCTCGGGGATGTAGCCCTTGCCGTCGCCGAAAAATTGCGTCAGCGCACGCTCGATGTCCGCGAGCACAAGCGCGCCGCCGCCCGCCGACCGGCCCATCGGCTGCGAGCCGTCGCGCACGATCGCGTGGCGCAGCGCCGTCTTGGTGGCGATGAACAAACGCCCGCGCAGGCTGTGGTCGTAGCCCGGCTTTCCCGGTTTCAGGTTGAGCGCCGCGAACGCCTTGCCGTATTTTTCCTGGCTGAGGAAATAGTTGTTCGCCGTCTCCAGGTAAGTGACGCCGGCCCGCACGGCCTTGACGACGATCTTTACCGCTTCGTCTCCGGGCAGATCCCATTGCACCTTGTTGCCGCCGGCGAGCCCGTAGCTGGTGACTTCGCGGCCCGTGCGCCCCAGCAGCCGCGTGGCCAGCTTCTTCTCCGCCGGATGCGCCCAAGCGCCGAATTTGCCGCTCAACGGCAAAAAGGTCGTCGCCATCGCCGCGCCGCCGGCCCAACGAAGAGCATCCCGCCGTGAAAATCGATTCGCCATTTTTCCTTTGCCTCTTTTCCCGCGGCTTTTCCCGCGGCGCCGCTGCGGCGACCGCGCCGTTGCTCGAACTTTACCCGCGAACTTTACCTTTGAACTTTATCACGGCGGTCCGCCGTTGCCCTGCCGCGGCGGCTTAAAATCCGGTTATGCAGGACATTCTCTGGAACGTGGGACTGGTCGCGGTCATCGCCGGCTCGGGAGTACTCTTCACGCAGCTTTACTGCAATCTGGCCTATTTCAAGTGCGCCGCATGTAAAAGCCTCAACGCCAAGCGCCGCAGATCATGCCGCAAATGCGGCGCGCCGCTGGAGAAAGGATGAGTGTTCCGCTAACATGGGCGGAGCCATGAAACGACTCGTTCCCGCCGTCTGCGCAGCGCTGGCGCTCTTCGCGTGCGGCGGCGCGCCGGAAGCCGAGACTGCGGCCAAGAAACCCAACTTCGTCCTCATTTTCATCGACGACATGGGCTATGGCGACATCGGCGCCTTCGGCTCCACCGACAACCGCACGCCCAACCTCGACCGCCTCGCCGCCGAGGGCATGAAACTGACAAGCTTCTACGCGCACCCCGTCTGCACGCCGTCGCGCGCCTCGCTGATGACGGGCGCCTATCCCATCCGCAACGGCCTGCAAACCGGTTACTGGCATCCGGTGCTCATGCCCGGCGATCCCCAGGGCATCCACGCCGGCGAGATCACCGTCGCCGAAGCGCTCAAGGAGCAAGGCTACGCGACCGGCATCGTCGGCAAATGGCACCTCGGAGATCAGCCCGAGTTCCTGCCCAACGCTCACGGCTTCGACTACTACTTCGGCCTGCCCTATTCGAACGACATGTCGCCTTTCATGCCGCTGAACAACCGCAATCACCCGCCGCTGCCGTTGTTGCGCAACGGCGAAGTCGTCCGCGAGGTCCCCGAAGACCAGTCCTTTCTCACCGGCGCATACACCGCCGAAGCCCTCAAGTTCATCGACGCCCACCGCGGCGAGCCGTTTTTCCTATACATTCCGCACTCGATGGTCCACGTGCCGCTTTTCGCCGGGGGCGACTTCCGCGGCCGGTCGAGCAACGGCATCCTGGGCGACGCGATCGAAGAGCTCGACTGGAGCGTCGGCGAAGTGCGCAAGAAGCTCGAAGAGCACGGCATCGCCGAGAACACGCTCGTCTTCTTCACTTCCGACAACGGCCCCGCGCGGGGCAGCGCCGGACCGCTTCGCGGGCGCAAAGGCAGCACCTACGAAGGCGGCATGCGCGAGCCGACCATCGCCTGGTGGCCGGGAACCGTTCCCGCGGGGAGCGAATACGCCGGCACGGCCTCGACCATGGACATCCTGCCGACCTTCGCCGCGCTGGCCGGCGGCTCGGTTCCCGCCGAGCGCATCGACGGCCACGACATCTCGGACGTGCTCGAAGGCGCGACCGAGCGGCCTTCCGCGTACGAGGCGTTTTATTACTACCGCGGCTACGAGTTGCGCGCGGTGCGCAGCGGCAAATGGAAGCTGCATACCGACGGCGCGCTCTACGACCTGGAGGCCGACATCGCCGAAAGCAACGACGTTGCCGCCGAGAATGCGGAAGTCGTTGCCCGACTCCGGGGGTTGATCGAAAAAGGCCGCGAAGAAATCGGCGACGGCCCGGTGTGGCCCAACGATCCCGGAATCAGGCTGCCCCCCACGGCCCGGCCGATCGGCAAGATCGAGCGCAAGCCCAAGCTTCTGATCCCCCGGCACGGCGCCCCGGGCGAAGCGGCCCACGAACCCCCGATCCGCACCAAAACGACGCCCCCGCCGCCGAAAGACTACGTCCGCCCCGACAATTGGTAGCGGACAAAAACCCCGGAGGGTGAAACCCGAGCGATGCGGCGGCCGGCGCTTACTTCCGTTCCGGCTGCGCGGGCTTTTTGAACTTTTCCATAAGCTCCTTCCTGATGGCTTCTCTCATCGCTTCCTTTTCGGATTCTTCGATTGTGTAACCGAGAGCTTCCTTCAGCATATCGTAGATACGGGTTTGACGTTCAATAATGCTCAAGGAAAGATCGCACATCTCCAAAGAGTTCTTGTAGTTCTGAATCGAGAGGTTATCAGTCGCACGGTCAGCAGGTGAACGGTACATGAATTCCGTCACCATCAACTTCAATCCCTCGCTCCGGACGAGATCTTGACAGGCATTGACGACAGGGAACGCTGCATCCATCTCCTTGTGAACGACTTGCGAAGACACTACTTGCGCAAAAGCAAGGGCTGCAACGATCTTCATTAAATTTCTCATTTCAGTTAGCTTAATCTGAGCTTATTATTTTACCTTTTCTTGCCGCCTTGGAAAGCTCCGATAACGCGGCCGAAGAAGCCGCTTTTTTTCTTCTTCTTGCCTTCGTCCGCTTCGGCGTCGTTCTCGTCGTTCTCGGCGTTCTCATCCTCGGCAGTGACCGCCCAGCCGGCGACGCTGGTCGACACGCCGCCGACGTTCCCGGCCATGAATGCCGTCGGCTGCGAACCGGCAATGTAGATTTCGTTCATGCAGCCGTCGCACGAGTGCGTGGCCAGCGCCTGCAACTTCGGGTCCACGGCGACGCTGATGACTCCCTCGGGCATGGCGAACGGTTCGGGATCGGCGTATTCCGGCAACTCGTGCGCCTGTTTCATGAAGCGCGCCCAGATGGGCAGCGCCGAGTGCGCCCCCTCGATGGCCAAATCGGTGTTGTCGTCGAAACCGACCCAGACCACGCAGAGCAAATTGTTGGTAAACCCGGCGAACCAGCCGTCATCGTCCGTGCCGGTCTTGCCCGCCGCCGGAACCGTCAACTCGTAGGTCAACCGCGCGCGAATGCCCGTACCCCGCCGGATCACGTCCTCGAGGATGTTGGTCGTGATGTAGGCCACGCGGGGGTCCATGACTTCGCGGTCTTCGTGCTGCGCCCGCAGCAGACGCTCGCTGCCGCTGTTGCGCACCAGCTTGACGAAGTGCGGCTCCTTGCGGATTCCGCCGTTCACGAAGCTCGTATACGCCCCGGCGATCTCCAGGGGAGTCGCTTCGTAAGCTCCCAGCACCAGCGACGGCATGGCTTCCAAATTCTCGCCCATGCCGGCGCGGGCAGCCATGTCCGCAACGCGTTGGAAACCGGCCATCTCGCCGACCTTCACCGTGGCGATATTGATCGAACGCATCAGCGCGTAGCGCAGCGTGATCAGGCCGTGAATCTTGTTGCCGTGGTTGGAGGGCTCGTAGGGCTTGCCGTCGAACCAGAACGTCGTGGGCACGTCGTCCACCAGCGTGCCGGCGGTCAGAGGCTCCGGCGACGGCTCGTAGAAGAAGGTCCGCGCATATTCGGGCATCTGCTCTTCGTAGCCCTGCTCGATCAGCAACGCGCGCTCTTCGTCGAGCGCGCTGTCGATCGCCGCCGCGTAGACGAACGGTTTGAAAACCGATCCCGGCTGGCGCTTGGCCAGCACGCGGTTCAACTGCGATCTGCCGTAGTCGCGGCCGCCAACGATCGCCTTGACTTCGCCCGTTTTGGGGTCCAAGGCCACCAGGGCGGCTTGCGCTCGCGGCGGCTCTTCGACCCCGCGGAAGCGCCTCTGCCGGGCGACGATCTTGTCCACGTCCTCCATCCCGGCGCGCAGCGCTTCGACGGCTATGTTCTGCAAGCGCTTATCGAGCGTCGTGTAGACCCAATAGCCTTGCGTGATGAGCTCCTCCGCGGGAAAGTGCTCGCGCAGGTTCTTGTTGACCAGGTCCACGTAGTACGGCGCATCGCGCACCTCCAGGTGCCCGCGCAGCACCCGAATCTCCTGCTGCGCCGCGGCTGCGTGGGTCGCCTGGTCGATATAGCCCTCGCGCAGCATCGCCGCCAGAACCTGATTGCGCCGATGTTTGGCCCGCTCGGGATAGCGGTAAGGATTCAGATAGCTCGGCCCTTGGGGCAAGCCCGCCAGCAGCGCCGCTTCGGCCAAAGTGACATCGCGCACGTCCTTATCGAAGTAGAGGCGCGCCGCCTCGCCCAAGCCGTTTACGTTGAAGCTGCCGTTGCGGCCCATGAAAATCTGATTCGAGTAGTACTCGAATATCTTTTCCTTGCTGAGGCGGGACTCCAGTTGGAAAGCGATCATCGCCTCTTCCGCCTTGCGGCGGTATGGCCACTCATCCCGGGTCAGGAAAAAGTTCCGCGCCAGTTGCTGCGTCAGCGTCGACGTGCCGCGCGGCCGACGCCATTCTCGGATGCCCTCGATCGCCGCCCCGATCGTGCGGATCACGTCCAGGCCGTGGTGCGAATAAAAACGGTGGTCTTCAATGGCGATGACGGCGTCGACGAGATGCTGCGGGTAGTCCTCGAAACGGAACAACCGCCGCTTGGTGCGCTCGTCGTCGAACAGATTCGTAATCAACTCCGGCTCGAGATCGTAAGCTTCCAGTTCTTTGTCCGCATTGAGCGCGCGGATGCCGACCACCTTGCCGTCCACGAAATCGATGGCCGCCGGCTCGCGGGCGAAATACGACAAATTTCCCGGATAGATTTCGACCGCCGTGCCGCTCATGCGATACCAGCCGAGCGCATTGTCCTTGGACTGCGTATATCCGGCCGCGCGCAGGCCTTTGGCGACATCGAGCGGCGTGAGCTCATCGCCGACGTACACGGGGCTGGGCGCCGCAAGAATCCGGGCCGTGCGGTTGAACGCCCCCGAAGCCATGCGTATGTCTATGATTTTTTTGAATTTCCAGTAGTAGTGATTGAAGACCGTCCCGCCGGCGACCGCCCCGATCAGGGCAAGGCCGAGCAGGACCTTGCCGGTCGGACTCGTCAGGAATCGGATCGGCCGCGCGACCCAACCCGAGATCACAATCACGCGTCCGTCTTGCCGCGGCCCTGAGGCCGCGCCGGGCTTGGCTGTTCTGCGGGTAGTCATCGACCGGTTCGTCGAGTCTTCATGGTTACGACTTTATACGCAAGCGGCGGCGCTGCGGTTACGCGCAACCGTCGACCGCTCCGCCGAATCTCCATGCATCCAAAACGTCCGCCGGCGGCGTGCGCTGCAATCGCAATCGGAAACCTACCGCTGCGGAAGCTGCCGGGCCGCGCGGGGCCTGGCGGCTTCGATCCGCTTGCGCAGTTCGCCCGCAACTTCTTCAAGCTTAACGCCGACCGATTCGCCGGTCAAGCGCTCGGAGAGATCGACCGCGCCCTCGGCGATCCGCCTGCCGACCGTCACCCGGAAGGGAACGCCGATCAACTCGGCGTCTTTGAACTTGACGCCTGCTCGTTCTGCACGGTCATCGTAGAGGACGTCGACGCCTGCGTTGCGCAGCGCTGCGTAGACGGTTTCGGCCGCCTTGCGCTGGTCGTCGTTCTTTATGTTCACGGGCGTAACGACCGCTTCGAACGGCGCGATCGATACCGGCAGCGCCATGCCCCTCTCGTCGTGATTCTGCTCGATCGCTCCGGTCAGCACGCGTTCGAGCCCGATGCCGTACGAACCCATGATCGGCGTCACTTCCTTGCCGTTTTTGTCCAGCACGCGGAGTCCCAACGCCTCGGCGTATTTGCGGCCGAGCTTGAAGATGTGGCCGACCTCGATCGCCTTGCGCCGTCGTACCGGTTTGCCCGAGGCGATATCCGGGTCGCCGTCCTCAGCCTCGCGGATGTCCGCGAACCGCGCCTCGAAGTCGCGTCCGGGCGTCACGTTGCGTAAATGGTAGTCGTCCCTGTTCGCGCCGGCGATCATGTTGCGCCGGCCTGCGAGCGCCGAATCGGCGAGGACGCGCATGTCGGCGACGCCGACCGGCCCCAGCGAGCCCGCGTCGGCCCCAAGCCATTCTCGAATCTCGTGCGGATGCGCCGGCCGCATCGCGTCCGCGCCGAGCGCCGCCTGGAGCTTGGTCTCGTTCAACGAGTGGTCCCCCCGCAGCAGCGCCATCAGAGGCTTGCCGCCGGCTACCAAAACCAACGTCTTGATGTGCGCGGTAACGGGCGAGCCGTCGAATTCCGCGACTTCCTCGATGGTCTTCCTGCCCGGGGTGGGGAACTCTTCGGGAATCCCGGCGCCCTCGAGGTCCGGCGTTTCCGGCTCCCGCACCCGCGTGACGGCCTTTTCGAGGCTCGCGCGGTACCCCGACGCCGCGCACTCGATTACCCAATCCTCGCCGGCTTCCGACGGAACCATGAACTCGTGCGACTCGCTGCCGCCCATCGCTCCCGAGTGCGCTTCGACCGGCAGATACTCCAGGCCGCAACGGTCGAAAATCCGGCAATACGCTTCGTAATGCTTGTCGTATGCCCGATCGAGGCCGGCGTCGTCGATATCGAACGTGTACGAATCCTTCATCGTGAAGCGCCGCACCCGCATCAACCCCGACTTGGGCCGCAACTCGTCTCGAAATTTGGGCTGAATCTGGTACCAGATCTGCGGCAGTTGCTTGTAGCTGCGCAACTCGCCGCGGGCGATCCAGGTCATCACCTCTTCTTCGGTCATGCCCAGGCAGAGGGCGCGCCCCCAGCGGTCTTTGAGGCGGAAGAGGTCGTTTCCCATCACTTCCCAGCGGCCGCTCTTTTGCCACAGCTCCGCCGGATGCACCTCGGGCGTATACACCTCCTGGGCGCCGATCGCGTCCATTTCCTCGCGGACGATGCGCTCGATCTTCAACAGCGAGCGTTTGGCGAGATAGAGGTAGCAGTAGAACCCCGCCGCAAGTTGGCGCACGTAGCCGGCGCGCAGCAAAAGCCTGTGGCTGACGACTTCCGCGTCCGCGGGCGCCTCGCGCAAAGTCGGAATGAAAAGACGGCTCCAACGCATTGTTTTTACAGGCGCACAAGCGAAAAAACGACTATTCCGCCCATCGTAGCATCGGCCCCCGCGTACCCGGCCGCTGCCCCGCGCGGGGCGCCGGCAATCGGCCTCCCGCTGAGAGCCGCCTCGTCTTTGCCGCACAACACTGCATGCCCGGAAAATACGACTTCGCTAGACTCCAAACAGCGATGTCCGAACCCACGCCCAGCCCGTCTGCAACGCCGGCTCGAGGAGCGCAGTCTCAGTCCCGGATTTCTCACCAGGGGGTAGCGAAAAGCCGCTGATTGTGGCATAAACGTATGTAGATGAATATGTTGCAGCCGGCAACGAACGACTTTTCGCTAGGACACAGTGTAACCAAACAAGTTTTCGTTTTGCTACCCGATTCCGCCGTGAGGCGGTAGCCCGTTTCGATGGCGGGACGATCACCAGCGAGGCCGGGGCCCTGCTGCTGCAGCGCACCGAGCAGCAGACCGGCATCCTGCGCCAGTTTGCGCGCTGCTTTCGCGACTCCCGCCAAGCGGAGCGGATCGAGCACAGCGTGGCGGAGTTGGTGAGTCAACGGGTCTATGGGCTGGCCTTGGGCTACGAAGACCTCAACGACCATGATCGACTGCGCAGCGACCCGCTGCTGGCGCTGTTGTCGGGCAAGGGCGATGTGCAGGGCCGCCAACGTCGGCGGCGGCGGGATCGGGGCCGGGCCGGGGCGGGCAAGAGCACGCTGAACCGACTGGAGTTGACCCCTGCTGAGCCCGCTGAGCGGGCGCGCTACAAGAAGATCGCCCTGGACAGCGCAGCGGTCGATGCGCTGTTGGTCGCACTCTACATCCAGCGGCAGAGTTGCCGCCCGCAGCGCATCGTGCTGGATCTCGACGCCACTGACGACCGTCTGCACGGGCAGCAGGAAGGGCGTTTTTTTCACGGCTACTACGGCGCCTACTGCTACTTGCCGTTGTACATCTTCATTGACGAGCAGTTGGTCTGCGCGCGGTTGCGGACAGCGAACCGAGACGCTGCGGCGGGGGCGCTGGAAGAGGTCGTGCGGATCGTGGGGCAGTTGCGCCGGAAATGGCCCGGGGTGGAGATTCTGCTGCGCGCCGATGCAGGCTTTTGCCGCGAGGAGTTGATGAGTTGGTGTGAGCAACAGGGGGTGGACTACGTGTTCGGACTGGCCAAGAACCAGCGCTTGTTGCGCCGCCTGCACAAGCCGTTGCAGAAGGCGCAGCGGCGCTACGCTGCCAGCGGCAAGCCGGCGCGGGCGTTCGCCGAGTTCCGTTATCGCACGCGCCACAGTTGGCGGCGCAAACGGCGTGTGGTGGGCAAGGCCGAGCGGCTGGCCAAGGGCGCCAATCCGCGCTTCCCAATCTACGCTTCGTGGTGACCTCGCTCAGCACCGCACAGTACGCCGCGCAGAGCTTGTACGAGGATCTCTACTGCGCGCGGGGCGAGATGGAGAAGCGCATCAAAGAGCAACAGTTGGCTTTGTTCGCCGACCGCACCTCGACGGCGCTGCTGCGCTCGAACCAGATTCGTTTGTATTTTTCTGCGATCGCCTACTGTCTGTTGCAAGCGTTGCGCGAGTTGGGCTTGGCGGGCACGCAGATGGCGCGGGCGCAATGCGCGACGATCCGCGTACGGCTGCTCAAGATCGGGGCGCGGGTGCGGGTGACGGCGCGCAAGGTGTGGGTCTCGATGGCTACGGGCCATCCGGCGCAGGCGCTGTTTGCTGCGGTTTACGCCAATCTGGGAAGGCCGCCGCCGCAGGGCTGCTGAAGGGGCGCCTGGCGCCTGCGGGTTCGAAGGTCACAGCAAGCGCAGCAGCCCCGGCGGGGGCTTGGCCGGAGTGTGCGCAAAATCGGCCCCAAACCCTCCTGACGCCCCCGCCTGTAGCGCCGGACGCTACACCCAGCGTGCGCCACGGCCACTGTACTGGGCGATCCGCATCAACTGCCCCTCAAATTCGTTCCGCAAACCGCTTCCTGCCCGCCCAGCCATGCCTGGTGAGAAATCCGGGTCAGTTGCCCCTTGGCGTTCCGCTGCAAGCTCCCGGACGCGCGCCTCGGCGCACCGTGAAGAACGGCGCGCCGGCGAACGATCTCGTGCTGAGCGCGGCCGTGGGAATCAATGAGGATCTCTTTCCCCGCGTATTGAGCCTGTACGTAGCGCCGGGAAGCGCCGTCGCCGACGTCACTTACGGCAAGGGAGTGTTCTGGAGAAACGTTCCGCCGGACCGGTACCGCCTCTTGGCGACGGATCTAACCGGCGGCGTGGACAGCCGCGCGCTCCCCTACAAGGACGGCGCAATCGATTGCGTCGTGTTCGATCCGCCCTATATGCACTCGCCGGGAGGAACGGCGCATCGGGGGCACAAGCCCTTCGAGCAGTACTACCGCAACAACGGCACGGGGAACCGCACGGGGGCGAAATATCACGAGGCCGTGCTGGAGCTTTACATCGAGACCGGCAAAGAGGCCCGGCGCGTGCTCCGCGACCGCGGGGTGCTGATCGTCAAATGCCAGGACGAGGTCTGCTCGAACCGGCAACGGTTCACGCATGTCGAAATCATGCAGGCATACGAGAGCATGGGCTTCGTCGCCGAGGACCTGTTCGTGCTCGTGCGCCGCAACAGGCCCGGCGCGAGCCGGGTCGTCAAGCAAGTCCACGCCCGCAAGAATCATTCTTACTTCCTCGTGTTCTGGAAACCCGGCGCGACAGGGGACCTATGGACGCCGCCGGTTGCGGATTCACGCCGATTTGCCGATTCACGCCCCTGTCTCACCGCAGCGGCGTAGCCGGAGCGCCGGCGATGGCCTAAAATCGCAGCAATGAAGCGCCGTGAATTTCTCGCGCTGACGGCTGCCGCCGGCGCCTGCTCGTCCGACCCGATCCCGCCGGACCCCGAACCGGAGTTCCCCAAATTTCTAAGCGGCTACGAAGAGCTTTACGTCCGAGACCCGCGCGCTGCAACGCTTGAATGGTTCACCGGCGCGGATTTCGGACTTTTCCTGCACTACGGCGTTTACAGCCAACTCAAGCGCGGCGAATGGGCGCAGTTGCGCGAACGCATCCCCGTTGCCGAATACGCCAAGCTCAAAGACTCCTTCGACCCCCAAAATTTCGACGCCGGCAAGATCGTCGCCCTGGCCGCCGCCGCGGGCATGAAATACGTCAACCTCACCGCCCGCCACCATGACAGCTTTTGTCTGTTCCGCACCAACGAGACCGACTTCAACAGCCTCGACGCCTGCGGCCGCGACCTCGTAGGCGAGCTGGCCGACGCCTGCCAGGCCAAGGGTCTGGGCCTTTTCCTGTACTATTCGTACGCGCTCGATTGGCGGCATCCCTACTTCTACCCCCGCGAGACCGCGCGGCTCGACTGGCGCAACTCCCGCCCCGACTACGCAGAGCCGCAGCCCGAGTACAAATTCGAGAAGGACGAAGACTTCCTGCACTACATCAAGTTCGTCCACGCGCAACTCAAGGAAATCATCTACCGCTACCGCCCGCTGGCGGGCGTCTGGCTCGACCCGATCATGGGCTTCTACGCCCGTCCGGAGTTGTTCCCCATCGAGCAGACTTACGCCATCGTCCGCGAGGCGCAGCCCGGCATTCTGATCTGCTTCAAGCAGGGCGCGAACGGCGACGAAGACTTCACCGCCCCCGAGCGCGAGCCCCGCGCCCATCCGAGAGGAGGCAAGATCGCCGCCGACGTCTGGGAGTTGAACAAGCACAAACCCATCGAGATCTGCGACACGCTGCAGCCCCGCGCCTGGGGCTACGACGAGCGCAACGAAGGCGCGCATCGCAGCGCCGACGACGTCATGGACATGCTCGAACACTGCAAGCGGTACGACGCCAACCTGCTGCTCAACACCGGCCCGCTGCCGGACGGCTCGATCCATGCGGCGGACGAGCGGACGCTGCTGGAAGCAGGCCGCCGCCTGCGCGCGGCCCGCGCTTAGCGTCCGCCGTGTACACTACTCTATTACCCGCTGAACCCCAAGGAGGAATTGCGTTTTGCACTGGGTCGACTACCAACGCCCCGAGTCTCTCGACGCCGCCCTGAAAGCGTTCGCCGCAAACGCCGGCAAGGCGAAGGCGCTCGCCGGCGGCACCGATCTGCTCGTTCAAATGCGCGCCGGCAGATGCGCGAGCGGCGTCCTCGTGGACATCAAGCGCATCCCCGAGCTCAACGCGATGAGCTACAGCCCCGAGCAGGGCCTGACGCTCGGAGCGGCCGTCCCCTGCTACCGCATTTATGGAGACGAGACCGTCTCGGCGGCCTATCCGGCCCTGATCGACGCCGTCTCGATTATCGGCGGAACGCAGATCCAGGGACGCGCCTCGGTCGGCGGCAATCTCTGCAACGCCGCGCCGAGCGCCGACATTGTCCCCGTGTTGATTGCCTTGGGGGTCGTATGCAAGGCCGCCTCGGCGGGCGGAACCCGAGAGATAGCAGCCGAAGATTTTTGCACCGCGCCGGGCAAGAATGCGCTGGCCGCGGGCGAGTTGCTCGTCTCGCTGCATTTTCCGCCGCCCGCACCGCATTCCGGGGCCCGCTACATCCGCTTCATCCCGCGCAACGAGATGGACATCGCCGTGGTCGGGGCCGGCGTCTCCGTCACCTTGGCGGACGGCAGGTTCTCCGCGGCGCGCGTCGCCCTGGCGTCGGTCGCCCCGACGCCGCTGTTCGTCAAAGAAGCCGGCGCGGCCCTTGTCGGGCAGCCCGTCCATGCCGCGTCCATCGCCAAAGCCGCCGCGGCCGCCAAGGGCGCGGCCAAACCGATCACCGACATGCGCGGAACGGCCGCGTACCGCCGCAATCTCTGCGCAGTGCTCACCCGCCGCGCCCTTGAGGACGCCGTCGCAAGAGCCGGCGGGAAGCTTTAACGGAGGCGGAAACGAAAATGAAGAAAACCCAAGTGCAAACAACCGTCAACGGCCAGCCGGTCGAGTTTCTTTGCGAACCCCGCCAGTCGCTGCTGGAGGTCTTGCGCGACAACCTTGGCCTTACCGGCACGAAGGAAGGCTGCAACGACGGCAATTGCGGCGCCTGCACCGTCGAGATGGACGGGCGCATCGTGCCCGCCTGCCTCGTGCTCGGCGTCGAAGCCGAGGGAGCGCAAATCGTCACCATCGAGGGCATCGCACTGGGCAGCGGCCTGCACGAGGTGCAGAAGGCGTTTCTCGAAGGCGCCGCGCTGCAATGCGGCGTCTGCACGCCCGGCTTCATCGTGGCGGCCAAGGCGCTGCTCGAACAGAACCCCGACCCGACGGAGCATGAAATCCGTTTCTGGCTGGCGAACAATCTTTGCCGCTGCACCGGCTACGATAAGATCGTCCGCTCGGTCCAGGCCGCCGCTTGCCGGCTCCGCGAGGAGGTATCCGCATGAGTACGACGCTCGATCCCGTCCAAACCAAAGCCGCGGTCAACGGCGCCGCGGCAAATGGGGTCCGCCCGTCGCCGGCATACGAGCCCAACATGGTGCTGGCGACCCGCGCTTACGACGTGGTCGGCACGCGCCCGGTGCGCCACGACGGCGCGGACAAGGTCACCGGCCGCGCGCTCTACGGAGCGGACAAGCAGTTGGCGGGCCTGCTGCACGGGTTCGTCCTGCGCAGCCCCCACGCCCACGCCAAGATCGTCTCCATCGACACTGCGCAAGCCGAGGCGCTCGACGGCGTATTC
Organism: Bryobacterales bacterium; assembly: GCA_965214655.1. Classification (GTDB taxonomy): domain Bacteria; phylum Acidobacteriota; class Terriglobia; order Bryobacterales; family UBA6623; genus CATQHP01. The sequence goes on from OZ243965.1 coordinate 1,680,533, forward strand.
GCGGTGGTCACGGCCGCCGATCTGCCGCCCGCCCGGGACAAGATCGTCGATGTCGGCGAAGGCGACACTCGGCTCGCCTACGTCCACGGCAACATCCTGGCCAAAGGCAAGACGCTGTACAAAGGCCACGCCGTCGCCGCGGTCGCCGCGAGCAGCGTCCACGTCGCCGAGCAGGCCGCCAAGCTGATCGAGGTCGAGTACGAACCGCTCGGCTCGTCGATGACCGCCCCGGAGGCGATGCGCGCCGGCGCCCCGCTGCTGCACGACGATCTCAAAACCGTGGAGTACGGCCAACAGACCGACCGGGCGTCGAACGTCGCCCAGCACTTTCAGTGGAAGATCGGAGACACCGGCGCAGGCTTCGCCAAGGCCGACGTCATCGTCGAGCGCGCTTTCGACACGGCGACCGTCCACCAGGGCTATATCGAGCCGCACAACGCCACCGCGCTGTGGAACAACGACGGCCGCGTCCATATCTGGACATCGACTCAGGGCGCATTCGTCGTCCGCGACGTCACCGCGACGATCCTCGAAATCCCCGTCTCGCAGATCAGGGTCACGCCGATGGAAATCGGCGGCGGCTTCGGCGGCAAGATTCCGGTCTACCTCGAGCCCGTCGCCGCCCTGCTCTCGAAAAAGACCGGGCGGCCGGTGAAGCTGGTCATGACGCGCGCCGACGTATTGGAAGGAACGGGTCCGACGCCGGGATCTCACGTCAGCGTCAAGATCGGCGCAACGAAAGACGGAAAGATCACCGCGATGGAGGCCGTCCTGGCCTACGAAGCCGGCGCCTATCCGGGATCGTTCGTCGCCCCCGGCGGCATGTGCATTTTCGCGGCGTACGCCTGTGAGAACGCCGCCGTCGATTGCTACGACGTCGTGGTCAACAAGCCGAGCAGCGCCGCCTACCGCGCGCCGGGAGCGACGCAGGCCGCCTTTGCGGCCGAGCAGGCGATCGACGAAATCGCCGGCAGGCTGGGCATCGACCCCATCGAATTCCGCCTGCAAAACGCCGCGCAAGAAGGCGTGCGCCGCGTGGACGGACCGAAATTCAGACGCATCGGCTGCATCGAGACGCTCGAAGCGATGAAGAATCACCCGCACTACGGCGCGCCGCTCGAAGGCCCCAACCGCGGGCGCGGCGTGGCCGTGGGGTTCTGGTTCAACGTCGGCCTGGAGTCGAGCTGCACGCTGAGCGTCAACTCCGACGGCACGGTCAATCTGATCGAAGGCTCGACCGACATCGGCGGCACGCGCACCTCGATCGCGATGCAGGCCGCCGAAGTTCTCGGCATTCCCGCCGAGGACATCAACCCGCAAGTCGTCGATACGGATTCGGTCGGCTACACCTCCGTCACCGGCGGCAGCCGCACGACGTTCGCCACCGGTTGGGCCGCGCACGACGCCGCGCAAAAAATCGTCGAAGAGATGAAGGCGCGCGCGGCCAAGCTGCTCGAAGCGGACGCCGCGAACGTGACCCACGAGAAAGGCGTTTATTCCGCCGGCGGCAAGGGCGTCGGCTTTCGGGAAATTGCCGCCCAGGCAAGCCGCACGGGCGGTCCGATCAGCGCCTCCGCTACGGTAAAGCCGCGCGGCGTCGGCGGTTCTTACGCCGGCAACATCGTCGATGTCGAAGTCGATCCCGAAACCGGCAAGGTCGATATCCTGCGCTTCACCGTCTTCCAGGACGTCGGCAAGGCCGTCCATCCGAGCTACGTCGAGGGGCAGATGCAAGGCGGTTCGGCGCAGGGCATCGGCTGGGCGCTCAATGAGGAGTATTTCATGGGCGCCGACGGCGGCATGCAGAACAACACGCTGCTCGACTACCGCATGCCGACCGCGCTCGACCTGCCGATGATCGACACCTGCATCGTCGAAGTGGCCAATCCCGGCCATCCCTACGGCGTGCGCGGCGTCGGCGAAGCCAACATCGTTCCGCCGCCGGCGGCGATCGCCAACGCGATTCACAACGCCGTGGGCCGGCGCCTGCAGCGCCTGCCCATGAATCCGCCCGCCGTGTGGCAGGCCATCGCCGACGGCAGTTGACCGCCCGCCGCAAAAGTTGCGCCTGCGGCGCGGTCATGCCGAATCGGCTAGAATAGAAATCTTCCCAGTTCCCAAAATCAAGAAGGAGCGAGACTGACATGGCCTATTCGGTACCCGATCTTCCCTACGCATTCGACGCGCTGGAGCCGCACATCGACGCGCGCACGATGGAAATCCATCACGACAAGCACCACGCGGCTTACGTGGCGAAAGTCAACGCCGCCGTCGCCGGAACCGAGTTCGACGGCGTAGACATCGACGACCTGATGCGCAACCCGGCCGCGGCGGCCAACGGCGCGATCCGCAACAACGGCGGCGGACACTCCAACCACTCGCTGTTCTGGACCGTCATGAGCCCCAACGGCGGCGGCGCGCCGACGGGCGATCTCGCCGACGCGATCAACGCCGCATGCGGCGGGTTCGACGGCTTCAAACAGCAGTTCTCGAACGCCGCGGCAACCCGTTTCGGCAGCGGCTGGGCCTGGCTCAGCGTCGACGGCGGCAAGGTCGTCGTCGAATCGACTCCCAACCAGGACACCCCGTTGATGGCAGGCCGCACTCCGATCCTCGGCATCGACGTTTGGGAGCACGCCTACTACCTGAAATATCAGAACCGGCGCCCCGACTACATCGCCGCGTTCTACAACGTGATCGACTGGAACGCCGTCGCGGCCCGCTTTGCGGCCGCGCAGTAAAACGCTTCGGCTCCTCGTGCGCAAGGCGGGCGGCCGCGGCCGCCTCGCTAGCGGCGCATCTGCGGGATGCGGCTGAATCGTTCCGGGCGAAAGGCGGCCGCAGCGGGATCCGGATTGCCGCCAACGATCTCCTCAGCCAGCAATTCCCCGGTCAGCGGTCCAAGCTGAATCCCGCGCCGAAAATGCCCCGCCGCGACATAGACGCCCTGCTCCCCCGGCACGGCTCCGACGACCGGATGCGAATCCTCGCAAAAGGGCCGGAACCCCGACCAGGCGTACGCGGCGGGCAGGCCGGCCAACGACGGAAACAGCGCTTGGAATTCGCTTTGAATCGCCTCCGCCGTCGCCTCGTCGACCCCGGGCTCGAAGCCGATGTCGTCTTCGGAGCCGCCGCCTGCGATCGGCCCGCAGGCCGCTTGCCAGTAATAGAATCGGCGGCCGAAGGTGACGGCGCGCAAGGTCCCCGCCGGCTGCGCGGGCCAGGCGAGCAGCGTGCCGCGAATCGGTCGAATCGGGGGTTCCCAACCCAGAAGCCGCGTCAGCAGCGGCGTCCAGGCGCCCGCGGTCACGACGACCGCCGGCGCGGAAATCGAGCCTCTGTTCGTCTCTACCCGTCCCTTGCCGATCGACGAGACCGTAGTGGCGAGACAGATACGGGCTCCGCAATCCCGTAGATACCGGGTCAGCGCAGCGGCCAGCTTGAGCGGGTGTATGGAGCCGTCGTCCGGGAAGAAAAACGCTCCGCCTGCGTAATCGAGGCGCGGCTCGACTTCCCGAACCGCGCTCCCGGAAACCCATTCCGCCTCCAGACCTGCCGCGCGGGTCCGCTCGACGGCCCTGCGCGCGTCCGCGACGCCGAGCGAGGCCGCCGGCTTCAGCAGCCCGCCCCGCACGTAATCGAAAGCGAACTCCTCGTCGAGTCGGGCGAACAGTTCCCGGCCGCGCAGCGCATGCGCGGCGTCGATGCCCCTGTTCAGGTGCTCGTGGGCAAGCCAGATGCCGCCCGCGCTGGCGCCGGTCGATTCGCCGCAAACGCCGCCGCGGTCCACGACCGCGACATCCCTGACGCCCCGCCGGACCAGCGAGAGAGCGCTGCAAAGCCCGATCATGCCCGCGCCGACGACAACCGCTTCCGCGCTGCGCGGAGGTTCCGCGGACACGCTCAGCGCCTCGCGCGCTTCGCGCGGCAGGGTGCGGAACCAAACCGAATCGGGCAACCGCCCATCGTAACAAGCGGCCCCCGCAACGATTGCTTGCGCAACACGGAAACCCGGCAAAGGCACCGCCGGCCGTTATGCAACACTGGTGACGGGTCGCACAGACACGGAGGGAAACGGAAAGTGAGTCGCCGCTCTTGGAGCGTGCAGAGAACCGCTCTTCTGGTTGGAGCGGCGGTTGCCGCCATTGCCGCCGCGTGGCGGCTCTCCGCATCCGCGGCGGGCGCGCAGTTTGTCGGCTGGGTCGATGGGCTGCAAGAGTTGTGGGCCCGTCTTTTCTCGAGATTCGACAATTTCGGGCCGACGGCCGTATTGCTGCTCAAGGCGGCCTTCTTTCTGGCCATCCTCTGGTTCGTTACCAGGATGCTGAGCCGCTCATTCCGCGCCAAGCTCCTCAACAGAACCGCGCTCGATGAGGGGCTGAAGTTCTCTCTGCAGCGCATCGTTTCGTACTCCTTCTTCACGCTCGGCGCTCTGGCCGGATTGCATATGTTCGGCGTGGACCTCAGCAGCATCGCCGTGTTCAGCGGCGCGCTCGGAATCGGCCTCGGCCTCGGCTTCCAGACTATCGCCAAGAACTTCGCTTCCGGTTTGATCCTGCTCGTCGAGCAGCCGATCAAGGTGGGCGACCGCGTGCAGATCGAAGACCTGCTGGGCGACATCGTCCACATCGGCGCGCGCGGAACGTGGGTGCGCACGAACGAGAACGTGGTGATGATCGTCCCCAATTCCGAATTCATCGAGGGGCGGGTAACGAATTGGACCGCCAACGACCGCAACGTGCGCATCAACGCGCCGTTCGGCGTCTCCTACGAGAGCGATCCCGAGCACGTGCGCTCCGTGGTCTTGCGCGTCGCGCAGGAACACCCGGACGTGCTCGACGACCCGCCTTGCGACGTTATCTTCATCGGATTCGGCGACAGCTCCCTCGACTTCGAGTTGCGCGTCTGGACATCCAAGCAGGTGACCACGCCGAAGATCATCGCCAGCGACATCTACTTCAAGCTCTTCGCCGCTTTCAAGCGAGAGGGGATCGAGATTCCGTATCCGCAGCGCGATTTGCATCTGCGGTCGGTCTCACGGCCCTTTCCTGTCGAGGCCTTGCCTGCGGGCGGTGGTCCCGAGGCGCGATGAGCTGCCGAAACCGCCGCCGCTGACCGCTCTCGAATCCGTTATTTGCGCGTCCGGCTGGAACTTCCGTCCGCCTGCTTGCGTATCCAACAAGCGAAAGGAGGCAGCGGCTCATGACCCCTGCAAAACCGCGTTTTCCCAGGCTTGCCCTGATTTTCCTCTGCGTTCTCGCCGCGCCGTTGGCGGCGCAAACACCCTGGATCCACACCGAGGTGACCGGCGAGGACGGCTCCCACGTCAAGGTGAATGCCCCGCTCCCGCTGGCTGAAGCCGCCGTTTCGATCATGCCCCGGGACATTCAGGAAGAAATCATGGAAGCGGCATCCGAATTCGACATCGACATTGCCGACCTGCGCAAGCTCTGGCAAGCAGTCAAGGCGGCGGGCGACGCCGAATTCGTCACTGTCGAGTCCGCAAAGGAAACAGTGCGCATTGTCCGCGCCGGCGACCTGATTCAGATCCGCGTGACCGAGACTGCCGTTTCGGAAGACGCCGCACCGGCCGAACACAAGGTTGCTGTCGACGTGCCCATAGACGTCATCGAGGCATTGCTCAGCGGCGATTCCGAGACTTTGAATATCGAAGCGGCCGTCGGGCGGCTGCAGCAAATGCGGGGCGACATCGTGCGCGTCAACGACGGCAAGAACAAGGTTCGCGTCTGGATCGACGAGAAGAGTTGATCGACCATGAAAATCGCTCTCTCCATCGTCGGAGTCCTTGTCCTCGCGGTCGTCGTCACGGTCGCCTGGATGGACTGGCTGATTCTCGACGTCCATGAATCGGGTCCGGACGGTACGCGATTTTGGATTCCCGTTCCCAAGGCGGCGGTCCGGTTGGCGGTGCGGGTTGTTCCCGACCAAGCGATGCCCGATATCCGCGCGGCGGAGTTCGCCGAGTATCGGGCAGGGTTTCGCGCGGTCGCCGACGAACTCGCAAAAATGCCGGATGCGGCGCTTGTCGAGATAACGGACGGCGCCGACCGTGTCGTCATCCGCAAAGAAGGAGGCCTGATTCTGGTCGAGGCAAGCGACGCAACGGACGAGGTCAGCGTGCGCGTCCCGGTCGCAGCGCTGCGCCATATCGCCGATGCGTACGACGGCGAGCGGTTCGACCCGGCGCAAATCGTAAAGGCGCTCGACGAGTTTCCCCCAAGCCACTTCGTCCGCGTGCGCGAGCCCGGCGCGGAGGTGAGACTGAGCATTCGCTAGGTGTACAGTCCCTGTTGCTCACGCCCGAGGAACCTGCTCCGCCAGTTCTTCTCGAATCGCCTCTCCCAGCTCTCCGGGGTCGAATCCGTACGGCCCCGGACCGCCTTTGTAAACGATGGCGCCGTCCGTATCCACGAGGTACATGCGCTCGGGCCACGCCGTATAGCGCTTTTCTACGGGGAAGTCCATTCGGTCGACCAGCGTGGGGAACTCGATATCGAGCCGCCGCACGCACATGTCGGCGTATCGATCCTTTTCCTCGTAGGTGCGCGCGAGGGGCACGTCGAATCCGCGCCGCGCATTGATCTTCAGCGCCCAGGCGTCCGCGGCGTGCGCTTCCCGGATGTAAATCAACAGAAACTGAACCCGCCCGCCGTATTCGCGGTACAGCGCGTTGAGGGCCGGAACCTCCGCCCGAAACGGCGGTCAGGTGTAGCTGCCGAAAATCAAGGCGACCGGCTTTTCGCCGCGGAACGACGACAGCCGCACGGTCTCTTCGGATTTCTTGTATTGCAGCTCGAAATCGGGAGCCTCGCCGCCAAGCCGGAGCGGCCCTTCGCCGTGGCCCATTTTGGCTTCCCAGTACTTCGCCTGGAGCCAAAAGGAGTACCCGCTATAGCCGCCGTAGGCCAGCGCCGCGGCGACGGCGCCGCCGGCGATCCACCATTTCTTGCGCCGCGTCATCGGTTGAGTAGGCGGCGCGCGCGCCTTGCAGGGTTACATCCGCGCCGCCCGCTGGGCCGGCGCCGCGGATTTTCAGCCGGTCTCTTCGAAACTGCTGAAGAAAAACGCGCGCTCGACCGCCGCCGTCTCCGGCGCATCGGAGCCGTGGACCGCGTTTCTTTCGATGTCCGTGCCGTATAGATTGCGAATGGATCCCGCGGCGGCTTTCTTCGAGTCGGTCGCGCCCATGACCTCGCGCAGCTTGGCGATGGCGTCCTCGCGCTCCAGGATCATCGGCACGACCGGCCCCGAGGTCATGAACGCCACGAGGTCGTTATAGAAAGGCCGCCGGCTGTGCACCGCATAGAAGGCTTTGGCCTGCGCCTCGCTGAGCGTGATTTTCTTCATCGCCGCGATGACGAAGCCGGCTGCTTCCAGATGGGCGATGATCTTGCCCGTATTGCCAGCGGCGACGGCGTCGGGCTTGACGATGGTCAACGTTCTTTCAGTCGGCATCTCTATCTTTCGCCGCCGGATTGCGGAGACGCAGCCGCGGCTTGCATCGCTCGAGCCAGCGTCGAAGCCAACTCGGCTGGCGAAGGCGCAACGGCTATCCCCGCCGCTTCCAGCGCCGCCTTTTTTTCCTTGGCGGTTCCCTTGCCGCCGGAGATGATTGCCCCGGCGTGGCCCATGCGCCGCCCCGGAGGCGCCGTCGCGCCGGCGATAAAGCCCGCGACCGGTTTCTTCACGTTGCTCTTGACGAACTCGGCCGCGGCTTCTTCGGCAGTCCCGCCGATCTCGCCGATCATGATGACGCCCGCCGTGCCGGGATCGTCGTTGAACAGGCTCAGGGCGTCGATGAAACCGGTTCCGACGATCGGGTCGCCGCCGATGCCGATGCAGGTCGATTGCCCGATTCCCAGCGCCGTCAACTGGCCGACGGCTTCGTAGGTCAGCGTGCCGGAGCGCGACACCACGCCGACAGCGCCCTGCTTGTGGATCTTGCCCGGCATGATGCCGAGCTTGCATTTGCCGGGCGAAATGACGCCGGGGCAGTTCGGGCCGAGCAGGCGCGTCTTGCCGCCGCGCAGGGCGTCCGCCACCATCACCATGTCGCGCGCGGGGATGCCTTCGGTAATGCAGACGACCAACTCGATCTCCGCTTCGATCGCCTCCAGGATCGCGTCGGCGGCCCCCGGCGGGGGAACGAACACGATCGAGGCGTTCGGCCGCACGGCGCGGACGGCCTCGCGGACGGTATGGAAAACCGGCACGCCAAGCTGTTCCGAGCCGCCGCGGCCGGGGTGTACGCCGCCGACGATCTTCGTTCCATAGTCCATGCACTGCTGCGCGTGGAACGCCCCCGCGCGCCCGAATCCCTGGACGATGACGCGCGAGCTTTCGTCTACGAGTACGCTCATGGTTCGTCAAGCGGCAAGCGCCACTACCTTCTCGGCGGCTTCTTTCATGTCGCCGGCAACGGTGAAATCGAGGCCGGATTCATTCAGGATTTCGCGGCCGCGCTCGATGTTCGTGCCCTCCAGCCTGAGCACGATGGGCGCCTGGATGTCGAGCTCGGTGGCCGCCGCGACTACGCCCTCGGCCAACACGTCCACCTTCAAAATGCCGCCGAAAATGTTGATGAGGACGGCCTTGACGTTCGGATCGGAAAGGATGATGCGAAACCCGTTGCGGATCTGGTCTTTGCTGGCGCCGCCGCCGACGTCGAGAAAATTCGCGGGCATGCCCCCGGCGTATTGGATGATGTCCATCGTGGCCATGGCCAGACCGGCGCCGTTGACGATGCAGCCGACGTTGCCGTCGAGCTTGATGTAGTTGAGGCCGTGGTCGATCGCCTCGGTTTCGAGCGGCTCTTCTTCGTCGAGGTCGCGCAGAGCGGCCAGGTCCGCGTGACGGAACATGGCGTTGTCGTCGAAGTCCATCTTGGCGTCGAGGGCGACGGCGCGGCCGTCATGGGTGATGACGAAGGGATTGATTTCGACCAGGGAGGCGTCAGTGGCTTCGTAGGCTTCGGCCAAGGCGGTCATCGCCTGCGCCGCGGCGGCGAATGCGCCGCCCTCGATGCCGATCTCGTAGGCGGTTCGGCGCGCCTGATAGGGGCGCAGACCGCGGCCCGGCTCGATCGTTTCCTTATGAATGGCTTGGGGGTTGCGGGCGGCGACCTCCTCGATCTCCATGCCGCCCTCGGCGGACGCCATGAAGACCGGCTTGGCGATCGCCCGGTCGAGAACCACGCCGAGATAAATTTCGCGGGCAATGGGCATCTGCTCTTCGATCAGCAAGCGCTTGACGATCTTGCCTTCGGGGCCGGTCTGCGGAGTGATCAGCGGCCGGCCCAGGATGGCCTGCGCTCTTGCGACCGCTTGGTCAACGCTGTGAGCGAGCTTGACGCCCCCGCCCTTGCCGCGTCCTCCGGCATGGATTTGCGCCTTGACCACGACCTTGCCGCCGAGCTTCTCGGCTGCGCCGCGGACTTCGTCGAGCGAAAAGGCGACCGCGCCGCGCGGCGTGGGGACGTTGTAGCGGCGCAAGATCTCCTTGGCCTGGTATTCGTGAATCTTCATGGGATTGCCCCTGCGCGATCCGCTCTGCCCGGCGGTACGATCAGGGGATTGGGAACGGAGCCTTAAAATCCAATTTTATCGAGGCTGCGAAGGGAACGCAATTCGATGGTGAAAATTCAAGCGGCGCTGCGCAAGGCAGTTTCTCGGGCGGACCTCGCCGAAGCGGAAGCCGCCGCGGTCATGAACGAAATCCTGCGGGGCGAATCGACGCCCGCGCTGACGGCGGCGCTGCTGACCGCGCTGCGCATGAAAGGCGAAACAGTGGACGAGATCGCCGGTTTCGCCCGCGCCATGCGCGCCAATGCCGTCGCCGTCCGACCGGCGAAGACCGCCCCGGAGGCCCTGGTCGATACCTGCGGCACGGGCGGCGACGGCGGCGCGACGTTCAACGTATCGACCGCCGCCGCCTTCGTCGCCGCGGGCGCGGGCGCCGCGGTCGCCAAGCACGGCAACCGCTCGGTGTCGAGCCGCTGCGGCTCGGCGGACGTGTTGGAAGCCTGCGGCGTCAATGTCCGCAACGCCTCCGCGCGGGCGGCCGAGTGCATCGACGCAATCGGCGTCGGCTTTCTCTTCGCCCCCGCCATGCACCCGGCCATGAAACATGCCGGCCCGGTGCGCAAGGAACTCGGCATGCGCACGGCGTTCAACATCCTGGGGCCCCTGACCAATCCCGCGGGCGCGGGCGCGCAGGTGATGGGCGTCTTCGCGGACGCGCTCGTCGAGCCGGCGGCGCAGGTCTTGCGCCGCCTCGGCGTCAGGCGGGCGTTTGTCGTTCACGGCAGCGATGGGCTGGACGAGATCACCACTACCGGCCCGACGAAGCTGGCCGAAGTGTGCGGCGGCGCAGTCAGCGTCCGCGCGGTGACGCCCGAAAACTTCGGAGTGCCGCGGGCGACCGCAGCGGATCTCTCCGGAGGCGGCCGCGAGGCCAATGCGGCGGCGCTGCAAGCGATTCTCCAAGGCGAAAAAGGCCCGCGGCGCGATATCGTGCTGGCCAACGCCGCCGCCGCGCTGGCCGCCGCCGGCCGGGCCGACGATTTCCGGGAGGGCGCGGGGCAGGCGGCCGAGGCGATCGACTCCGGCGCGGCGGCCCGCAAGCTGGACGCGCTGGTCGAATTCAGCCAAGACCGGTAAAAAATTCCCGGCGCCGCTGGACAGCCCCCTGGAGTTTCCGGCAAGGTAAATTCTGGATCGGCGTTCGATCGGTAAACCTAGAAGGAAGTAAATATGACCATAAAGGAATTGCAGAGGGAAATAGAAGACAGTCTGGAGGCCGTGCAAGCCATGTCCGATCTACCGGCGGAGTTCGAGGGACTGCGCTTGTTGATGCCGCATGACGCCGTGCCTCGCGTGACGATCAGAAACGTTCGCAACGGCGGCAGACTCCGCTCGGACGCTTCGGCGCAGGAGTTCCGCCCCCGGGAGTGCGAAGTGGTGCTGCGCTTCGATGCGTATGCGGACGACATCGGCGAGGAACCGGAGCGCGGTCTCTCCGCTTCGGAGGACACCCCGCTGCGGCCCGAGATCGAAGAACTGATGGAAGCTCTGGACCGCATCGAAGGATCGCGGAACTTCGTGGGTTTGAAGTGGTTCCGCGACCGCTTCCTCCCGGCGGAAGGCTATTCCTGGGCGGACGACCGCGGCTTCTGCGGGCATCTGATTCGAGAAGCAACGGAGGAAAAACTGTTGCTCACGAGCCAGGTTCCGAACCCCCGCGACCCCATGCAGCCGACCACGGCGATTCGCATCAACCGCAGCCATCCCCGGTTTCGGCAACCGCGCGCGGCGCCGCGGCCGCGGGCGTTCAACCCGGTCCGGGCGAGGGGCAAGCCGTTGCCGCCGACGGGGCGCGAGGACAGGCGGTAGGCCGGCTGGCGGCGGCCTCCTACCGAATCACGTCTCCCTCGACGTCGAGCAGGACGTTGGCGCAGAGATCGTTGCCGAACGTTTCCCAGTCCAGGAAGCTCCACACGACTTCTTTCCGGCGGTTGACCTCGATAAGCTGCGGATACCGGCCCCCGGCGTGCGTATTGGCAATCACGACGTTGCCGTTGGGCAGTATCTGCAACTGCGTGACCCAGAAGAGCTTGACGCCGGGCAACTCCTCGCGCTCGACGCTCCAGACGATCTCGCCGCCGGGATTCACTTCGAGGACGCGATTGTTGTTGCCGCCGCCGATCATCGTATTGCCGTTGGGCAGGCGGTAGGCCGAATAGACGTGAATCCCGTGGCCCTGGTGCGTCGGCGTCGCCGGCCCGGTCAGCTCCATGCGGTATTCCCAGACGACCTTGCCTTCGGGCGAGTATTCGCGGACCGCGCCGTCGTTCTCATGGGTGACCAGGTAGGTTCCCTGCGGCGTCTTGCGCGCCAGTCGCGTATCGCGGTGGTGGTGGGGCTTGTCCACTTGGAGACCTACCTCGGCATGAATCTTGCCTTTGCGGTCGACCTCGACGATGCGCCTGTTGCCCGTCTCGGCGATCATCGTCAGCCCGTTGTCGAGCCGCTGGAACCCGTGAATCTCGACCTTGCCGTCGTATGACCCGGCCGCCGTCGATTCCCACCGCCAGACGATCTCCTTCTCGGGCGTCACCTCGACAATGGCGTTCCTTGCCGTGGGCGCCAGCACGTTGCCGTTCTTGAGCAAGTGCAGGTCGTGAGCCACGGCGCCGTTTTCCCAGGTCCAGTCCACCGAGCCGTCCGGGTTGACGACTGCGACGCGGCGTTTGTCCTGGGCCATCACGCGGTGCGCGGTCTTGGCCGCAAGCGCAGCCGCTCCGGAGAAGGCGGTCATGCCGGCGGCGGCCCAAAGAAACTGTCGGCGGCGCATGCCGCGATTATAGAGCGCGAACGACGCTGCGGCGCTCGACTGCGCGTCGACCGGCCGCTCAGTCAACAAGGTAGATTCCGGCGCCGATCAGCAGCGGCACGCCTTGCGCCGAGACCCGCTTGACGAAGGCGGCCTTGCGATGCCAGGTTCCCGTCCGGGGGTGGATCGCATGGTAGTAGAGATGGCTTTCGCCGAACGTGCCCGCCACGTCAACCATGTCTCTGCCGTTGAACCTTGCCCGATAGTCGCGGCCCCACTCCAGAACGGGCTTCCCGCTCAGCGTGATCGCATGGCCCGAAAACAACTGGTTGCCCAGCATGTCCATGCCGAACACGTAAATCGAGCCGGCGCGCCAGCGCGGATCGCTTTGCAGCAGCAGCGCGGCGAAGTAGCCCTTCGACTCGACTTCCAGGGCGGCGCAGCGGACGAACTCCTCCAATCGCTGCATCGACGGCTCGGCGGCGAGCAACTCGGCGTTGACTTGCGCGGGGTGGCAGGCGCCGGGGAAATCGCGGCTGTAGATCCCCGCGCCGATCACGGCGTCCTCCCCGTTCCAGTCGATGCGGATCGTGTAGCTGGCCTTGGGCTCGGTCAAGTTGTCATCCGGGTTGCGGAACTCGTAATAGACCCAGCCGCGGTCGGCCAACCCCGAAGTCCTGTGGAACTCCTCCACCAAATCCGTGCCGAAGCCGTCGGTCTGATCGCCCCAAGGCGTCCCTTCGCGGCTCGAATCCGGAGGAAAGACAAGGGGGGTGCGCGTCGAGGGATTCAGCACGAACACGTAGAACTGCCCGCTTTCCCAGCGCGCATCCTCGTGAAAGGCGCGCCGAGCTTCCTCAACGCCCGCCTCCAGGGCGTATTCGTAAGCGCACTGGACGAACGCCTCGATATCTTCCGTAGAGCGAATGGCGGCGGCGGCGACCGATTTCTCCGCGCAAGGGACGGGCGGCGCCGCGGAGGCCCGCGCCATGCTTCCCGCAAGCAGCAGAAGCGCGATGGGAGCAACCGCTCTCGAAACGTTCATCCCTGCGATTGTATCACCGCCGCGCCTGCGCCCGGTCACAACAGGACGGCGGCCGCAAGCGGAACGGCTGCCCGCTCGGCCGATCAGTCGGTCAAGTAGATTCCGGCACCGATCAGCAGCGGCACGCCTTGCCCCGACACCCGCTTGACGAAGGCCGCCTTGCGATGCCAATTCCCCGTCTCGGGATGGATCGCATGGTAGTAGATGTAGCTCTCGCCGAACGTCCCCGCCACGTCGATCATATCCCGCCCGTTGAACCTTGCTCGAGGATCGCGGCCCCATTCCAGAACGGGCTTGCCATTCACCACGACCGAATGACCCGAAAACAACTGGTTGCCCGCCATGTCCATGCCGAACACGTAAATCGAGCCGGCGCGCCAGCGCGGATCGCTTTGCAGCAACAGCGCGGCGAAGTAGCCCTTCGACTCGGCCTCCAGGGCGGCGCAGCGGACAAACTCCTCCAGCCTTTCCATGGACTGTTCCTCCGCAAGCAGCGCGGCGTTGACTTGCGCGGCGTGGCAGGTTCCGGGGAAGTCGCGGCGGTAAATCCCCGCGCCGATCACGGCGCCGGTGTCGGTCCCGTTCCAGTCGATGCGCACCGCGTAGCTGGCCTTCGGCTCGGTCAGTCCGTTCTCCGGGTTGCGGAACTCGTAATAGACCCAGCCGCGGTCGACAAATTCCAAGGCGCGGTCAAATGCCTCGAGCAAGTCCGTGCCGAAGCCGTCGATTTGTTCGTCCCAAGGCGCCTCTTCGCGGCTCGGATCCGGAGGAAAGACAAAGGTAGTGCGCGTAGGGGGATTCAGCACGAACACGTAGAACTGACCGCTTTTCCAGCGCTTATCTTCGTGAAAGGCGCGGTACGCTTCCTCAGGGCCCATTTCTTGCGCGTACTCATAAGCGCATTGGACGAACGCCTCGATATCTTCCGTAGAGCGAATGACGGCGGCGGCGACCGATTTCTCCGCGCAAGGGATGGGCGCGGCCGCGGAGGCCGGCGCCATGCTTCCCGCAAGCAGCAGCAGCGCGATGGGAGTAACCACTCTCGAAACGTTCATCTATTTGATCGTATTACAGCCGCGCACAACCGCGCACGCGCTCGGCAAACGGACGGGAAGACTGGAACAGTGCTACAACTAACTGGGGCGGTTATGGAAAATTTCTCGGCGGATCGCCGAACGTTCCTCAGAGCGGGGGCGGCGACGGCTGTTGCGGGCTTGTTCGGGTGCTCCGCGCCGGAGCGGCAGGAGGGCAGGAAGCCCAACATCGTCATCGTCATCGCGGACGACCTGGCTTGGCGCGACATCGGCTGCTACGGCGCAACGCAGGTCGCGACGCCCAATATCGACAGGCTGGCCGCCGAGGGCATGCGCTTCGAGCGCACGTTCACGGCCACGGCGATGTGCGCCCCGATGCGCCAGCAGATGTACACGGGCATCTTCCCGGTGCGCAACGGCGCCTACCCCAACCACTCGCAGTCGAAGCCGGGCGTGAAAAGCATCCCGCACTATTTCCAGCCGATGGGTTACCGCACGGCGCTGAGCGGCAAGAAACATTTCGGGCCGCCGGAAAACTATCCGTTCGAGTTCCTCGGAGACGGCAAGGACGTCGCTTATGAAGCGATTGACGAGTTCATCGCGCGCGACCCCGAGCAACCCTACTTCCTGGTGGCGTGCTCGAACGAGCCGCATCTGCCCTGGAACCGCGGCGACGCGGCGAAGTTCGACCCGCAATCGTTCGCGCTGCCTCCCTATCTGGTCGATACACCCGAAACGCGGAAGGCGCTGGCCGCCTACTATGCCGAAGTCGAATATCTCGACGGACAGGTCGGCCGCTTGACGGCGGCGGTGGAAAAATCGGGCCGGGCCGACAATACGATTTTCATTTTCTGCAGCGAGCAGGGCGTCCAGTTTCCGCACGGCAAATGGACCTGCTACGACCTGGGCTTGCGCCAAGGCTGGATCGTGCGCTGGCCGGCGCGGGTCAAGGCAGGTTCGCTGGCGCAGGCAATGGTCCAGGGCGTCGACGCCTTGCCGACCTTGATCGAAGCGGCGGGAGGAGACCCTTCCGTCCACGATTTCGACGGCAAGAGCTACCTGGCCGTTTTGGACGGCCGCGCGGAGCGTCACGCCGACCATGTTTACGGCGTGCATACCACGCGGGGCATCATTCAAGGCAGCCGCTGCTATCCGGTGCGGTCGGTGCGCGACGAGCGGCACAAGCTGATCTGGAATCCCAACTACACGACGAAGTTTCAGAACGTTCTCACGGAAGCGGACAACTCGGGGTATTGGTCGAGTTGGCTGGAAAAGGCCAAGACGGACGCCGCGGCGGCGGCTCTCGTGGGGATGTATCAACAACGTCCGGAGTTCGAGTTTTACGATGTCGTTGCGGACCCGCTCGAATTGACCAATCTTGCCGAAAACCCCGATCACGCCCCAAAGATTGCGCTGCTGAAGGCGAAGCTCGACGCCTGGATGGAGCAGCAAGGCGATAGCGGAAACGAAACCGAGATGGCCGTCAAGGCGCACAAGACCGGCATCGTCTAGCCGCCCGCGTCCGGGAGCGAAATTTGTTGACGCCGCGCCGCCTCGATGCGTATTCTGCCATTGTGAGCTTGCGGCTGCCGCCTATCCGCTTGCTGCCCGTGCTACTCGCCGCGGCGCCGAGTTGGGCGGGAGTGTCTTTCGAGCCGCCCGACATTCATCTGCAAGGTCCGGGCGCGGCGCAGAGGTTTCTTGTCCGCGGGGGCGGCGGCTGCACGGTAACGAGCGGCGACCCCGGCATTGTCGGCGTCGCGGGGAACCGTCTGATCGGGCGGCGCGGCGGAACAGCGGAGCTTTCCGTGCGCTGCGCCGAGGGTTCGAGCCGGGTTTCGGTGCGGGTGGGCGAAGCCGCCGCCGCCGTCGGGATCGGTTTCGAGCGCGATTTGCTGTCGATCTTCACCACGAAGGGCTGCAACAGCTCGGCCTGCCACGGCTCGCCCGCCGGGCAAAACGGCTTCAAGCTGTCGCTCTACGGTTCCGACGCGAAAGCCGACCACGAGATGATCGTGCGCCGCGATGACGGACGCAGGGTCTCGCTGCAAGCGCCGGAGGAATCGTTGCTGCTGGCCAAGCCTTCGTTCCGTGTGGCCCACGGCGGCGGTCAGCTCATGACTCCGCAGGCGGACGAATACCGCACCATCCTCGATTGGCTCCGGCAGGGAGCGCGGTATGAAGCAGCGGGCGTTCGCCTGGAACGGCTGGAGATGTATCCCGGCGAAAGCGTGCTCGTCGGCGCCGGAGCGGCGCAGCCGCTCATCGTCATCGGCAGACTCTCCAACGGCTCGACCCGCGATATGTCCCATGAGGTGCGCTACGCCGTCAACGACGCGTCCGTAGTGTCCGAGGTCGAGGACGGCCGGGTGACTGCGCAAGGGCGCGGCCTGACCACGGTCACCGCTCGGGCGATGGGCAAGGTCGCTACGGCGCAGTTCATCGTGATCGACGCAGCCGCCGGAGACGCATATCGGGCGCCGGACCCGAACAACTTCATCGATGAGCACGTCTTCCGCAAGTTGCGGGAAGTCAATATCGAGCCGTTCCCATTGACTGCGGACCGCGCCTTCGTGCGCCGCGTTTTCCTCGACGCGGCGGGCGTCTTGCCGACAACCGACGAGGCCGAAAGTTTCGCCGCAAGCCGGGATCCGCACAAGCGGTCGAAGCTGATCGACCGCCTGCTGGAGCGCGAGGAGTACGCAACGCATTGGTTGGTCAAATTCGAGGACTGGTTCCGCAATTCCCAGTACTACTCGCAGGGCCGCACCAACGGTTCGTACAAGCGCTGGCTTCACGACGCGATCCGCGAGGACAAGCCCTACGACGCCGCAGTGCGGGAGATGATTACCGCGGTCGGGGACACGACCGTGCGGCCGGCCGGGAATTTCTGGCATCCGGCAATCGATTTCATGTTGAAAAAATTCGAGATCGAGAAGGCCGTGCCGACGGTGACGCGCCTTTTCCTCGGACAGCGGATCGAATGCGCGCAGTGCCATAATCATCCGCTGGAAAATCTGACGCAAGACGATTTTTACGGCATGGCGGCGTTCCTGGCGCGGATGAAGGTCAAGCACGGTTACGGGCAGTACCGCCGGGTTTGGTA
The DNA here is from genome assembly GCA_965214655.1 of Bryobacterales bacterium. Taxonomy (GTDB): domain Bacteria; phylum Acidobacteriota; class Terriglobia; order Bryobacterales; family UBA6623; genus CATQHP01. The sequence continues at coordinate 1,698,069 of OZ243965.1, forward strand.
CAACGAGCGGCGAGGCGAGGTTGCCCATCCGCTGACGGGCAAGCCGGTGGCGCCCAAATTCCTGGGCGGCGAAGCCGCGGACGTACCGCCGGGCGTCGACCGCCGCGAGGTCCTGGCCGACTGGATTACGCGCGAACGCAAGATGCAGTTCGCGCGCGCTGCGGTCAACCGCATCTGGCACGAGTATTTCGGCCGCGGCATTGTCGAGCCGTTCGACGACTTCCGTTCGACGAACCGCGCGACTCATCCGCAACTGCTCGACGATCTGGCGCGGCTTTTCATCGACTCCGGTTTTCGGTTCAAGGCGGCGCACCGGGCGATCCTCAACTCGAAGACCTACCAGCTCAGCGCGCACACTGCGGGCCGCGCCGGCGGCGAAGACCCGCTGGAAGAGATTCTGTTCGCGCGCTATGTCCCCCGCAAGCTGCCCGCCGAGGTCTTGCTCGACGCGATCGCGCAGGTGACCGGCAGCCCGGAAGAGTTTCGCGGCTACCCGCCGGGAACGTCGCCGAAAGAATTGATCGCCTCCATTGGCGCGACCTATTTTCTGACGACGTTCGGCCACCCGCGGCGCGATGTCATGGAAGCCCGAGCGAACGCCCCTTCGCTCGCGCAGGCGCTGCACATGATGAACGGAGACGTGCTGCAGGAAAGACTCGCCGCGGAAGACAACATCCTCAGTTCCCTTGTCGGCCGCGGCTTGAGCGATCGGGAAATCGTCCGCAGGCTCTACGTGCGCGCCCATTCCGCAGAGCCGGACGGGGAAAAAGCCGCGGCGGTCGAGCAGTATCTCGCGGCGGAACGCAGCGCGGGGCGGAGCCGCCGTCGAGGACTCGAGAACGTCTTGTGGGCTATCCTGAATGCCAAGGAGTTTCAGCTGAACCGCTGAGTCGCCGTCGCCATGCTGCTTTCCGGAATGCGTTCGCGCTACAGCCGCCGCGACGTGCTGCGGCTGGGCGGCGTTGCGTTCGGCGGCATTTCGCAGGCAAACATGCTGCAAGCGTCGACCGCGGGGCGCAAGGAAATCTCCTGCCTGATCTTCTTTCAGCAGGGCGGTTTGTGCCAGCACGATTCGTTCGACCCCAAGCCCGAAGCGCCGCGCGAGATTCGCGGCGGCTTCGGCACGATTCCGACGGCGCAGCCGGGGGTTCGGTTCAGCGAGTTGATGCCGCGCTTGGCCAAGGACTTCAACCGGTTTTCCGTCATCCGCTCGATGTATTCGCGCGAGGCGATTCACGAGAAAGCCAAGCAATACATCTTCTCCGGGCAGCGGCCGAACAACGCATTCAAGCATCCGGTTTACGGCTCGGTCGCGGCCCGCGAGCTGGGCACCCGCAACGGCTTGCCGCCGTTCGTGGTGATTCCCAAAAAGGATATCTGCGCCGATGCCGGATTTCTGGGCTCGGCCTACGATCCGTTCATTACCGGCGATCCGAACAAGGAGAATTTCTCGGTTCAGGACCTGACGCTGCCGACCGGACTCGGTCTCGAAGAGGCCGCGGGCCGCGCCAGGCTGCTTGCCGCGCTCGATGCCTCGCTGGAGCGCATGGAGAAATCTCAGGTGGTTGCCGGCATGGAGCATTTCTACAGCAAAGCGCTGGCTCTGGTGAGCTCGCCCCAGGCCAAGAAAGCGTTCGACTTGGGGGCGGAACCGGACAGGCTGCGGGACGATTACGGGCGGACCACCGCCGGACAAGGAGCGCTTCTCGCGCGGCGGCTGATCGAGGCCGGCGTGCGCTTGGCGGCGCTCTTCCACGGGGGGTACGACACGCACACCGACAACGACAAAACCAACAAGGATCTTTACCCCGAGTTCGACCAGGCGTTCTCGACGCTGTTGGCGGACATGGACAGCCGCGGGCTGCTGGAGAGCACCCTGGTTTTGGCGATCGGCGAATTCGGGCGCACCCCGAAGATCAATCACTCGGCAGGCCGCGATCACTGGCCCGGCGTGTTTTCGGTTGTAGCGGCAGGCGCCGGAGTTCCCGGAGGACAGGCGATCGGCGCATCCGACGCCAAGGGCGCAGAGCCGGTCGACCGGGCGGTTTCGGTCGAAGACCTCGGAGCAACGGTGTACAAAAAGCTCGGCATCGACTGGAACGAGGAGTACCACACCAACGGGCGCCCGGTGAAGATCAATGACGGCGGCGCCCCGATTCGCGAGTTGTTCGGTTAGGCGAACGGGTCGAATGCGGCGCCGCGCACGGTTGTTGTTCCTTGTTTCTCCGCTGCTGCCGGCGGCGGCAAGCTTCGCCGCCGAAGATCCCGACGACCCTTGGGTCGATCGTTTCGAGCCGCTCGGCGGGCAGCGGGGCGCGACCGTCGCCGTCGAGCTTGTCGGCAAAAACCTTGGGCAGCCTTTGGATGTGGCCTTCGATTCCCCGCATCTGGTCTGGGAAAACGGCGGGGAAGCTGCGGACTCGAAAGTAAGCGGACGCATTCGGATCGACTCCCAAGCCGAGTTGGGCCCGCACATTGCCACGCTGATTACCGCCGCGGGACGCGCCAATTCGCGGCTGTTCTACGTCGATGCGTTTCCCTCGACCTATGAAGTCGAGCCCAACGACCTGCTCGACCGAGCCCAGTCGATCGAGCTCAAGCCGCAAACGCTGCAGGGCGCGATGCACGAGCTCGCCGACATCGACTGTTTCCGCTTCGCGGCCCGCGCGGGCGAGCGCTGGACGTTCGATTTGCGCTCGCTCGAATACGGCGGCTTTCTCGAAAACAATTTGACGCTGCTGGACGCGGCCGGCCGGCGCGTGGCCTTCAACGACGACCGCGACGATTACCTGGAGACGCCCTTTCTGGAGCATACCTTCGACAACGACGGAAATTACTACCTGAAGCTCGATCAGTACCGCGGGCCGCAGCGCGTGAACTGCGCAAGGAATTGCGGTTACATGCTGCGCATCTCGCAGCTTCCCGCGGTCGATGCGGTTTTCCCCTTGGGCGCCCGCGCCGGTTCGAGCGTGCTGGTTTCGCTGCGCGGCCGCGCGTTGGATACGATCCGGGAGGTCTATCTCACTGCAGTTCGGGGCGCGGAATATTACCGGCTGACTTTTCCCTATACGATCCCCGTCAGCAGCGGGGCGGACCGTCGCGCGCGCATCGCCGGCAAGGTTCTGGAGTGCGGCCAAAACGAATGCCGGGTCGCATTCGATATCCCGCCGCAGGCGCCCAAAGGGCTCTGGCGCCTGTGGACGCGCGGGCCGCACGGAGTCGACGACCGCCTGAGCTTTGAAATCTCGGATATGCCGGAAACGGATGCAAGCACGATCCGCATTCCCCCCGCAGGCGTCGTTGTCAACGGCTCGTTGGACCGCGAAGGCGGCGAGGACGTTTACAGCATCGAGGTCCGCGCGGGAAAGCCGATTGCCGTCGCCGGCCTCGCCGCGCAGATGGGCTTGCCCTATATGGACCCGGTGCTCGAGTTGTTCGACGGCGAGGGCAGGCTTTTGGCCGAGCACGACGACTTGATGGCCGGCGCCGGAACGGTGATCGGCAACCTCGATCCGTTGCTGCACTTCACGCCGGAGTCCGACGGCAGGCTCAAGTTGGTCGTGCGCGACCGCATCGGCCGCGGCGGCCCGTCATTCGTCTATCGCCTGCGGGTCGAAGAGCGGCCGCCCGGCTTTGCGCTGCTTTCCGACCCGGAAAACCTGAACCTGCGCAGCGGGGCAACGGAGCGGATGGGGGTTTTGCTGATACGCGAGCCCGGATTCGACGAGGCGGTCGACGTGTGGGTCGAGGGGTTGCCCGAAGGCATTGCCGCAACGCAGGGCAGGTTTCGAGCCGATCAGTTTTTTGGACCCTCGGGCGACGGCGACAACGTGATTATCCCCGAGGTTCTCCTGGAGCTGACCGTCACTGCCGCCGCGCCCCCCGGAGATTATCCGATTCGCGTGCGCGGCCGTGCGGCAGGGCGTTCCGCAACGGTGGAAGCGATTGCGACGTTGTGGATCGGGCCGCCGCGGAAACGCAATGACGTCCGCCGGCCGCTGCCTGCGGTTCTTTTGACGGTCCTGCGCCCGGACGGGCAGCCGCCGTCCGGCGGCGCGGGGAAGACTTCCGACGCCCGCTGATCAGCCCCGCGGGTGGCGCTTGTCGTAGACCTCGCGCAGGCGCTTGCGCAGAACGTGCGTGTAAATCTGCGTGGTCGAAATGTCGGCGTGGCCGAGCATCATCTGCAGGCTGCGCAGATCCGCGCCGCGTTCGAGCAAGTGGGTGGCGAAACTGTGCCGCAGCACGTGCGGCGTGAGCCGCTTGGCGATGCCGGCGGCGAGTCCTTGGCGCTTCAACAGCTTCCAAAAGGCTTGGCGGGTCATTGCCTTGCCGCGCGTCGTGACGAAAAGATATTCCGACGGCCGGTTTTTCAGAATGACCGAACGCGCGCGGCGCATGTAGTCTTCCAGCGCTTCAAGCGCCTCGCGCCCTACGGGAACGAGACGGGTTTTGCCTCCTTTGCCCGTCGTGCGCAGCACGCCCATCTTGGCGTCCATCTCCACGGTCTTTGCCTGCACCAGCTCGGAGACGCGCAGGCCTGTCGCGTAGAGAAGCTGCATCATCGCATGATTGCGGCTTCCGAGCGGGGATTGGGGGTCCGCAGCGGAGAGCAGACGGTCGATTTCTTCGAGGGACAGATAGTGGGGGAGCTTTTTCCATTGCAGCGGCGACGTCAGGTTCGCCGTCGGGTCGGCCGCGAGATAGTTCTGCTGCCGGAGATAGACGTAGAGGCTGCGCAGACTCGATAGATGGCGGGCGATCGAGCGGGCGCTGAGACCGGCCTCGTAGAGCGAGTCGAGAAACGCGCGCAGGTCGACGTTGTCGGCCCGGCGGATGGACCGCCCGCGTTCTTGCAGGAAACCGGCGAGGCGCGCGAGGTCTCGGCGGTACGCCTGGAGGCTGTTCGCAGAGAGTCCTTTTTCGACGCGGCAGTAATCGAGATACTCCCGGACGATCGTTTCCATCGAGATCACAACATCTTGCGAATCAGGGCATTACGGGGCCGTACGGTTGACAGATCGTTTCCTGTGTATTAGCATACGGCTGAAGGTCAAAACATTCCGTCTATATTTTGTCAAACTCTACCACGAAGAAAGTTTACGTGCGGCGCTTCGACCGCGAAGCGCTCGAAGGGTATGTATCGCCGCAGACGTTCCTGTGCGCGGACGGGATCGAGGTGATCGACCGTGAGGCCGAGGTCGTGCTCGTGCCCTATGAGCAGACGCGGGCCGTTTATTTCGTGCGCGACTTCAAAGGCGACCCGGAGCCGGACCAACGCAAGATGTTCGCCTCGCGGCCGAAGCTCGGCGGGCTTTGGGTGCAGATGCGCTTCCGCGACGGCGAGGCGCTCGAGGGAGTGATGCCCAACGACCTGCTGCAGGTCGGCAGGCACGGGGTTACGATCACGCCTCCGGACGCGAACGCCAATACGCAGAAGGTGTTCGTGCCGCGCAGCGCGCTGGACGGCTTTCAGGTGCTGGGCGTGGTCGGCAGCCCGATTCACCGCCGCAGGGCGCATCCGCAACAGCCCGCCCGGGATCAGAGGGGCCTGTTCCGCGCTCCGGCCGAAACCGCTTCCTGATTTTTCGCCCGGGCGCTTAATGCTCGGCTTCCAGGAAGCGCTCGGCTTCGATGGCGGCCATGCAGCCGGCGCCGGCCGCAGTGACCGCTTGGCGGTATACCTTGTCTTGCACGTCGCCGGCGTGAAAGACGCCCGCGACGTTGGTGCGCGCGCCGCCGTAGGAAACGATGTAGCCCTGCTCGTCGAGATCGAGCAGGCCGCGGAACACTTTGGTGTTCGGGATGTGGCCGATGGCCAGGAACAGCGCGTCGGTCTTGTGCTCCCATTCCTTGCCGTCGATAGTGCTTTTCAACTTGAGGCCGCTGACGGCCTTTTCGGCCGGCTCGAAAACTTCCTCGACCGTGGCGTTGACGATCCAGTCGATCTTTTCATTGGCGCGGGCGCGGTCGAGCATGATTTTCGATGCCCGGAACTCGTCGCGGCGGTGGATGATCGTGACTGCGGAAGCGAATTTGGTGAGAAAGGTCGCTTCTTCCATCGCGCTGTCGCCGCCGCCGACCACGGCTACCGGCTGCCCGCGAAAGAAAAACCCGTCGCAGGTGGCGCAGGAGCTGACGCCGTGGCCGATGAGTTGCTGCTCGGAATCGAGGCCGAGCCAGCGGGCGGAGGCTCCCGAGGCGACGATCAGAGTTTTCGTTTCGACCTTGTCGTCGCCGATCCAGACCTTGAAGGGGCGCTCGGAAAGGTCGACTTTCTCGACGTAGCCGGGCTTGAAGATCGCGCCGAATCGCTGCGCCTGCTTTTTCATGTTCTCGACGAGCTCGGGGCCCATGATCCCCTCGGGGAAGCCGGGAAAATTCTCGACCTCGGTGGTGAGGGTGAGCTGGCCGCCGGCTTCGGGGCCTTCGATAACGAGGGGCTCCAGGTTGGCCCGGGCGGCATAGATGGCGGCGGTGGCGCCGGCGCAGCCGGAACCGATAATCAAGACGTTCAGCATGGGGGCGGTTTCTCCCGAAAACGAATCTCTCATTCTAACGACGCCCGCGCCGCGCCGGATGCGCGCCTCCGCTTGCGTGACTTTCGCCGCGGATTGCTAGCCTATAATCCGATGGCGCGGTTCGCTCCGGCGAAGCAAGCGGATCCCCTGCTCGACGCGTTTTGGGAGCGGGGCTTGATCCTCATGGGCAAACGCGTGGAAGAGGAGTACGCGCTGCATACGCCGATTTTCATCAACCTGCGGCAGGGCTTGTACGACGACCTGGAGTTGCTGAATTTGCTGGGGACGGCCCTGTGCCGCAGGATCTTCGAGTTGGCGGCAGGCTCCCCAAGGCGGCAACAGGTCGTGGGCATTCCCGACACGGCGACCCCTTTGGCCCTGGCCGCCGCTCTGGCCTCCCGCGGCAACGCCGAAGCGCTGCTTTACGGACAGCTTCGCAAACAGCCTGCGGCCTATCCCGGCGGTCAATCCGGCGCCTGCGCTTACATGGGCGTTCGCGACCCGTCGCGCGAGATCACGCTGATCGACGACGTGATGGCCTCGGGGAAAACGAAGCTTTGGGCGATCGACTATTTGCGCGAGGCCGGGCTGGACGCGGCCCGCATCCTCGTCGTCGTCGACCGCGGGCAGGGCGGCGCCCGAATCCTTCGCGAGCGCGGATACCCGGTGCATTGCCTCTACGGCATCCGCGCCGTGATCGAGTACTATCTGGCAACCGGCCGCGTCGATGCAGGCGCCGCGCGGAAAGCGATCGATTGGCTCGACCGCCACAGGTTCTTCCCGGCGAACGCGGGCGGCGGGTGAGCGGTTCAGGCGGCGCCCCGGAATCCCGTCAGCGCGACCGCAAACATGTAAAGCGAAAACAGGACGGTAACGACCAGGCCGACGTTCAACAATATGCCCGGGCGATTTTCTCCCGCCACCGATTTTTTGTTGAGCAGGACCGTCACGAAAACGGCCAACAGCGGCATGGCGATCGGACTGACCGCTTGCGAGGCAATCATGATCCGTACGGGCTTGCCGCCGAAAACCGGGACGACCAGCCCGAACAGCGCTGCGGCGGCGACCATGACGCGAAAGACGCCGCGGCTCATGTCGCGGGGAATGCCCAGAAAATCCGAAATCAGCCACGGCCCCAACAGGTAGTTGGGAAACAGCGAGGAGAGCCCGGCGGCCAGAATGCCGAGAACGAAGCCGGTCACGGCGACACCGCCGGCGAGCGGCTCCAGGGTTTTCACCATGTCGATGGCGGCTTCGATCTCCATCCCCTTGACGTGCAGGGTCCCCGCGGCGCAAGCCATGATGGCGGCGTTGATAAAGAAAAGCAGCGTCATGGAGACCGCCGAGTCGCGGTCGACCACGGCAAGATCTTTCACCGTCCAGCCCTCTTCCTGGACCAGGACGCTGCGCGTGATCAGCACGACCGAGGCCATCGTCGTGCCGACCATGCCGGCGATCAGCAGTTTCGGGTTCCCGCTGTCGGGCATGCCGGGCATCAGGCCCGCAACAACCGCGGACGCCGCGGGCGGAACGATCGAAGCGGTAAAGAAAAAGGCCAGTCCCATCACGCTCACCAGCGCCGCGAGCACCTTCAGGAAAAAATCGTGGCGGCCGACCCAGAACAGCATCACGAGCAGCAAGGTGAAGAAGGTCGCCGAGCCGAGCATCGGCACGGCGAAGCCGAGATACATCGCCGTCCATTCCCGCAAGACGTCGACGACGATGGCCATGACGCCGATAATCGATGCGAGCTGAGTGGCCATCAGCGAGCCGATGACGACGACGGTGACCGTGCCGCCGAAATGCCGGCGGAATACGTGCAGGATCGTGTCGCCGGAAAGAATCGTGACGCGGCTGATGCCGACCACCATGACGTGGGTGAACAGCGAGGCCGGGATCAACGTCCAGAGCAGGGACATGCCGTAGCTCGCGCCGGCGGAAGCCATCGTGGTGACGCTGCCCGTACCGATGACGTAGCCGATGATGAAGATGCCCGGGGCCAGGGTCTTGGCCGTTGCGGCGAGACGGCGCAGTTCCATCAAGCCGGAAGCTTAACACGGCGCCCGGGGCGGCCGCCGGGCATCTTCCGCGCCGAGCGGCGGCGGGCGTCAGCGATCGCCCAGGGCGTAACGCATTGCTGCCGAGTATCGAGTTCTCAGCGATCGCCCGCGCCGGCGTGACAACCAAATCGGGCCGCAGTCCGTCATAATCGAAGGTGAGCATGAGAGCCGTCAGAATTTTACGTTTGTTTTTTGCGGTTGCGCTTGCCGCGGCCGCGCTTTTCGGCCAGCGGGTGGAGGTCGAGGAGTTCACCCTCGACAACGGCATGAGCTTTCTGTTGCTGCCGCGCAAGGGAGACCCGAACGTCGCCGCGGGCTGGGTGGCGAAGGTCGGCTCGGTCAACGAGCGGCCCGGCGTCACCGGCGTGGCGCATCTCTTCGAGCACATGATGTTCAAGGGAACGCGCACGATCGGCACGAAGGACATCGAGCAGGACTTGGCTACCATCGAGCGGCTCGACGCTCTGCGCAAGCGGATTCAGGCCGAGGAAACGGCGCTGATCGAAAAACACCGGCGGGGAACGATCGACGATCCCAAGAATCCCCAAAACAGAAGCGCGGCCCACACCGCGCTCATCGAGCAATTCGAGGAAGCGATTCGGCAGCAGCGGGAATTGACCGTCAAGGACGAGTTCGACCGGATCTATACCGCGGCCGGGGCCTCGGGCATGAACGCCGGAACGACGAACGATTTCACGATTTATTTCATCAACGTCCCGGCCAACAAGCTGGAGTTGTGGTTCTGGATGGAGTCCGACCGGTTGACGAACCCGGTTTTCCGCGAGTTCTATTCCGAGCGGGACGTCGTGCACGAAGAGCGCCGGCTGCGGGTCGATTCCACGCCTACGGGCAAGCTCGACGAGCAGTTCGATTCGATGTTCTGGCAGTCGTCGCCCTACAACTGGCCCGTCATCGGCTGGCCCAGCGACCTGGAGGGCATCACGCGCGAGGAAGCCCTGGAGTTCTTTTCGATCTACTACGCCCCGAACAACATCACGGCGGCGATCGTCGGCGACTTCGACGCGCAGCAGGCCAAGGCATGGGCGCAGCAGTATTTCGGGCGTCTGCAGCGCGGGTCCGCGGCGCCCGAGCCGGTGCGTACGCGCGAGGTCGCCCAACAGGCGGAGAAGCGCATGACCGGCTACGCGGAAACGCGTCCGACGGTGCGCCTGCGCTACCACACGGTTGCCGACGCTCATGCGGACGAGCCGCCTTTGCTGGTTCTTTCCGCGCTGCTCAACGGGCGCACCGGGCGGCTGTACAAGTCTTTGGTCCTGGAGCAGAAAGTGGCGGCGCAGGCCGGCGCGGGAGTCAACGGCCTCAAATTCGACGGCTACTTCGAGTTGAGGGGCGTTGCCGCCCCGGGCCACACTCCGGAGGAAGTCGAAAAGGCGTTGCTCGCGGAGGTCGAGGTCATGCAGAAAGAACCGGTCGGCGCGCGGGAATTGCAGAAGGTCAAGAACCAGCAGCTTGCCGGCGACTTCCGCAAGCTGCGCTCGAAGTTCGGGCTCATGGTGCAATTGCTGAGTTACGAAGCGTTGGGCGAATGGGAGAACATCAACCGGTTTTCCGACCGCATCCAGGCCGTCACTCCCGAAGATGTCCAGCGGGTCGCCAAGAAATACTTTTTCGACGCGAACAAGAACGTAGCCGTCTATTACACGAAAGAAGGCGCAACCGCCCCGCGAGGCCGAAGACCGGGCCCTGCGGGCCGCGCGGGAGGTGGACGATGAAGCGGCGCGATTGGATACGAACGGCGGCGGGCGCGGCCGCCTCGGCCGCGTGGGTTCGGGCGGCTGACGTGCCCGCTCATCCGCGGGATCTGCAGTTTCCGGCCCTGAGCTTCGAGCCTCCCGCGGCGGACGAATACCGCCGCGACTTGAGCGGAGGAGCGTCGGCGTATCTGGTCGAAGACCATCAATTGCCGCTGATTACGGTCTCCGTGACCGTGCGCACGGGCGACTACCTGGTTCCCCGCGAGCATCTGGGGCTGGCCGGATTTACCGGCGGTCAAATGCGCTCGGGCGGCACGAAAACGATGTCGGCGCGCGAATTCGACGAAGAGGCCGCCTTCCTGGCCACGCAGATCTCGTCGAGCATCGGAGCGACCTCGGGCGGGGCGTCGGTCAATTGCCTGAAGCAGAATCTGGGCGCCTCGCTGGCAATGTTCTTCGACATGCTGAAGAACCCCGGGTTCGACCCGGAGCGGCTTGAAATTTCCCGTACGCGGACTTTGCAGGGGATGCAGCGGCGCAACGATCAGTTGCGCAGCATCCAGCGCCGGGAATTTTCCCGCCTGATGCGCGGCGACAACCATTTCACGACCAAGCAATCGACCGAAGCGACCGTGAAGTCGATCGTTCCCGAACTCATGCGGGATTTTCACCGCAGCTACTACCATCCCTCGCGCTTCATCTTCGCCGTATCGGGCGACTTCGACACGGACGACATGGCGCGGCGTCTGAACGCCGCCCTGGAAGACGGTTGGTCCGGCGGCGCCAAGGACCCCGGCAAGATTCCGGCGCCCGATCACGCTCCCCAAGCGGGAGTCTACACCGTCGACAAGATCGGGCGCGACGTCAACCAATCTCATGTCGCCATCGGACATTTGGGCATCGCCCGCTCGAATCCCGACCATATCGCCGTCGGCATCATGAACGACATTCTGGGCGGCGGCGGGTTCATTTCCCGCATCATGTCGCGGGTGCGCTCGGACGAGGGCCTGGCCTACAGCGCCGGTTCTTCGTTTCGGGCGGGAACTTACTACCCGGGGCTGTTTCAGGCGGGGTTCCAATCCAGGAACCCTACCTGCGCGCAAGCGGCCGCGATCGTTTTCGAAGAGATCGACCGCATCCGCAGCGAAAAAGTCTCGGCAATGGAGATCGACACGGCCAAGAACTCGGCGATCGAGATATTCCCGCGGTTTTTCGCGACGGCGGGCCAAGTGGCGGGAACGTTCGCCGCGGACGAATACACGCAGCGGGAAACCGGCTATTGGGAGAAATACCGCGAGCGCGTGGCGGACGTCAGCATCGACGATGTGTTGCGCGCGGCGCAGAAATATCTGCGCCCCGAAGAACTGGTCGTGCTCGGGGTAGGCGATCGGGACGCGATGCTTGCCGGGAACCCCGACAGGCCCGATTACAGCTTCGACAAGTTCGCCCGGGGGGGCGCGATTCACGAGATTCCGTTGCCCGACCCGATGACCATGGAATACCCGGAAGTCTGATCCGGCGGCGGGCGGTCACTCCTTGGTGATTGTCTCGTCGAGGTTGAGGATGAGGCTGGCCAGCGTCGTGTAGGCGGCCCATTCCGCGGGTGGGAACGCTTCATCGGCCGGGCGGGCGCCTTGGGCCAACAAGGCTTGCGCCGCGGCTTCGTCGCTCTCGAAGCGGGAGCGCTGATAGCGGAATCCCTCGACCATGACGGCCAACTCCGCCGGACTCGGCCGGCGGGCCGCGGCCAGCCTGAAAGCATGGCTCAAGCGGGCTTCGACGCCGGCGTCCGTCTCGCGCATGACGCGCGCGGCCAAGGCCCTGGCGGCTTCGAAGAAGGCGAAGTCGTTCATCAGGTTGAGCGCCTGCAGCGGCGTGTTCGTGCGCACGGCGCGCACCGTGCAGGCTTCGCGGCCGGCGGAATCGAAGTTCATCATCGACGGCGGGGGCACGGCGCGTTTCCAGAATGTGTAGAGTCCGCGGCGGTAGAGATTCTCGGCTTCGTCCATCTGGTAATCTTTCGTGCCCGCCAACTCGCTCCATAGTCCCGGGGGCTGGTAGGGCTTGACTGAAGGGCCGCCGATCTTTTCGACCAACAGGCCCGAAATGGCCAGCGCCTGGTCGCGGACGGCCTCGGCAGGCAGGCGGAAGCGCGGCCCGCGGGCCAGCAAACGGTTTTCCGGGTCGCGCTCGACCCCCGCGCCGACGGCGCGGGACGACTGCCGGTAGACGGCGCTGGTAACGATCGTCTTCAGGATATGCTTCACGTCCCAGCCCGATTCCATGAACTCGACCGCGAGCCAGTCGAGCAACTGCGGGTGCGTCGGCCACTCGCCTTGCGAGCCGAAGTCTTCGACGGTCTTGACGATGCCGGTTCCGAACAGCATCTGCCAGAACCGGTTGACCGTTACGCGCGCCGTCAGCGGGTTGTCGCGAGAGACCACCCAGCGCGCGAACTCCAGGCGGTTGCGCGGGGACTGCCCGGCCAGAACGGCCGGCACGCCGGGTTGCACCTCCTCGGCCGGCGCATCGTAGGCGCCGCGGTCGAGGCGGTAGGTTTTGCGCGGAACCCGCCGTTCGCGCATCACCATCACGGTGGGGATCGAGTCGGAAAACCGCTGCCGCCTGTCTTCCAGGCCGCGGATTTTCGCGGTCAGCGCGACGAGCTCCGCCGGGCCGAAACGGTTGGCGTACGCCCGGTCGAGCTTGCGCTGCGCCGCCGGGCTGCGCCGTCCCTCTGGAACGGCGGCCAACCGGTCGATGCGCTCGCGCACGGCCTCGACTTCGATCTCTTCCGGAGTCAAGGCTCGGCTCCACACGGAAACGCGGTCCATAAGTCCCTGGAAGCCGAGGCCGAGGCCGCGACCGATTCTGAGCGGTTCCTTCGACTTGATTTCCTGATTCATCTCGTCGCGGACGATCTTCTTGGCGACGGGTTTCCCATCGATGTAGAGAGTCACGCCCGCAGCGAGGCGGCTGCCGTCGTAGGTGAACGCTACGTGCCGCCATTCGTTGAGGGCGACCTGCGGTTCGGAATCGATTCTCAAGCAATCGTCCAACCAGCGGTTGATGAGGTTGACCTGCAAGCGGCCGTCCTTGAGATAGAAGCCCCAGCCGGGGTTGCTCTGGGTGTCTTCTTCCGCGGAGATGTCGCGGGTTCGCGCTACGATCGCTCCGTCTGCCGAGGAAGGACGAATCCAGGCGCTCGCGCTGAAGCGGTCATAGAAGCTGAAGTTGCCGGTATCGCCGAGCGCGACGGACCGCTTTCCGTCGAAAGAATTCTCCCCCTCGCCGTTCCAGGCGGCGATTCGGCGCCGGTCGTCCGTCCAATCGGCGGGGGCGGCGGCAACGGCGCGCTCCCAGTCCAGGCGGTCTCGGCGCCCTGCTTCGATCAGCGCCGCGCGCCGCCGCTTCAGCGCGTCGAGCTCGGCGGACATTGCCGCCAGCGATTCCTGCTGCTCGGCCGTAGGCGCCTGCACGAACGGCGGGGAGTTGCCGTACTTGAACGCTTTGCCTTTTTCCGGCACGTTGTTGAAGTAGGCGAACATGCCGTAGAACTCCTTCTGCGTGAAGGGGTCGTATTTATGGTCGTGGCAACGCGCGCAGCTCATGGTGACGCCGAGCCAGACGGTCGATGTCGTGTCGACGCGGTCGACCACGTATTCAACCGCGTATTCCGCGTCGACGATGCCGCCTTCCCCGTTGCCGCGATGATTGCGGTTGAACCCGGTGGCGACGATCTGGTCGAGGGTGGCGTCGGGCAGCATATCGCCGGCCAACTGCTCCACGGTGAACTCGTCGAAGGGCTTGTTTGCGTTGAAGGCGTCGATCACCCAGTCGCGCCAGCGCCACATCGAGCGCTCGGCGTCGGTCTGGTAGCCGTTGGTATCGGCGTAGCGCGCCGCGTCGAGCCAGCGCGCCGCCATGCGCTCGCCGTAGCGGGGAGAGGCCAGCAGGCGGTCGACGACCTGCTCGTAGGCGTCCGGCGAGCGATCCGCCAGGAAGGCGTCGATTTCTTCAGGCGAAGGGGGCAGGCCGTTCAGGTCGAGGCTGACGCGGCGGATCAGCGTTTCGCGGGCCGCCGGGGGCGACAGGGAGAGACCCTCGCTTTCCAGCCGCTTCAAGACGAAGGCATCGATCGGGTTCCTTGCCCGGCCCGCTTGCCGCACCGCCGGCGCCTGCGGATATTGGGGAGGGACGAACGCCCAATGCCCGCTCCATTCCGCGCCTTGCGCGATCCAGGTTTCGATCAGCTCGATCTCGGCTGGGGTCAGCTTGGCGTGGCCGGCGTAGGCGGGAGGCATGCGGCGGGCCGGGTCGCTGCTGCTGACGCGCATGTAGAGTTCGCTGCCCGCGGGGTCTCCCGGAACGATAATCTCCCGCCCGGAGCCGGAGTCGATGCGGATGCCGTCCGCAGTGTCCAGACGGAGTTTCGTGGTGCGGTTCGCTGCGTCCGGACCATGGCAGGTAAAACACTTGTCGGAGAAAATGGGACGGATATCCTTGCTGAACCGAACGGTAGCCGCGCCGGCGAAGCTGCACAAGGCGAATGCCGGCAGGAAAAGCGTGATGCGCATTCTGGATTGAATTATAAGACCTGTCGCTCGCGAGTTGCGGCGCTACATCAGCTTGGGGCCGGCCACGCGGCTGATCGTCGCCACGGCATGCGCTTCCGCCGCCTGACCGAGGCCGATCGGCCCCACCCCTTCCGC
The DNA here is from genome assembly GCA_965214655.1 of Bryobacterales bacterium. GTDB lineage: Bacteria > Acidobacteriota > Terriglobia > Bryobacterales > UBA6623 > CATQHP01. The sequence goes on from OZ243965.1 coordinate 1,713,077, forward strand.
GCTCTTCGCCTTGATGCTGACGGCTTCGCGCTCGATTTTCAAGATCCCGGCGACATTTTTGCAGATCAGCTCGCGGTAAGGCAGAATCTTCGGTTTTTCAATAACGATTACCGTGTCCACGTTGACGGTCTTCCAGCCGTAGCCTTCGAGCAGCTCTCTTGCATGCCGCAAAAAGATCGAGCTGTCGGCGTCTTTCCACTGCTCGTCGAAAGGCGGAAAGAGTTCTCCGATGTCGCCCATCGACGCCGCTCCGAGCAGCGCGTCGGTGACCGCGTGCAGCAGAATGTCCGCATCCGAATGCCCGGACAACCCCTTCTCGAAGGGGATTTCGACGCCGCCGAGAATCAATTTCCTTCCGGCGGTCAAGCGGTGCAGATCGTAGCCCACGCCCGTGCGGAACTCGCGCCGGTCGATGCTCGGGATCGGCGGCGCGCTCATCTTCGGGACGCCCGCCTCTCTTCTTCATGGAAGAGCCGCGCCAGGGCCATGTCGCCGGGGCGCGTGATCTTGATATTGCGGTCGCTCCCGCGCATGACCTGAACGTCTACGTTCAGATGCTCCACCAAGCCGGCTTCGTCGGTGCCGAGAAACCCGTCGCGCTCCGCACGGTCGAAGGCGCGTTCGAGCAACTCCTTGCGGAAAACCTGCGGCGTTTGCGCCAGCATGATCCGCTCGCGCGGCAACGTCGCTTCGATCGTGTCCCGCCTGACTTGCTTGATTGTCTCCACCGCGGGCATGCCTAGAATTACGGCGCCGGACTCGGCGGCTTTGGCGATCGCCGCTTCAATCAGATCGATCGGAACGAAGGGGCGGACCCCATCGTGAACCGCCACGATGTCGATCCCTGCGGAAACGGCGCGCAGACCGTTGCGCACCGACTCTTGCCGGTTGCGGCCGCCGGCGACCGTGCGGATGCTTTTCGCAGCGCTTTCCGCAGCCAAGCCGCCGGCCACCTCCGCGACGTCTTCCGCCGGAACGACAACGAGGATCTCCTCGACGCTCGGAGCGGCTAGAAATTTGCCGATCGTGTGCGCCAGAATGGACGCGCCGCCGAGCGGCATGAACTGCTTGCGGCCGGTTCCGAACTGCTCGCAGGCTTCCTTTCCCATCCGCGTCCCCAGCCCCGCTGCCGGAAGTATTGCAGCGACTCTCATGAAACGGAATCAGCGCCCGGCATGCTCGATCTTGTGATGTCTCGAACGGTGCGCCCCCGGCCGCCGCGCGTCGGCCGGGTCCAACTCTTCAGCCGGGTCGACGGATTGCGCAGGATTCGCTTGCCGGAAACGCTGACTCCCGGCGGCCGGCGGGCGGTGTGCGGCGGCGCGGTCGTCGTAGCGTCCGAAGATCATCTTGCCGGCAGTCGTTTGCAGAACGCTCGTGACCGAGATATCGATCTTCTTCGAGATCTGCTTCCTGGCGTTGTCGACTACCACCATCGTGCCGTCGTCGAGATAGGCGACGCCCTGGTTGTATTCCTTGCCCTCTTTGCTGATGAAGACCTGCATCGTCTCGCCGGGCAGAACGACCGGCTTCAAGGAGTTGGCGAGCTCGTTCAGGTTGAGAATCGCAACGCCGTGCAAGCGAGCCACCTTGTTGAGGTTGAAGTCTTGGGTAACGATTTTGCCCTCGGTCTCCTTGGCCAGCTCGATGAGCTTGAGGTCCACTTCCTTGAGCGGCGGGTAATCGTTTTCGACGATCGAGACGTCGATGTTCGGGGCGTTCTGGAGCCGCTGGAGAATGTCCAGTCCCCGGCGGCCGCGGTTGCGGCGCGAGCTGTCCGACGAGTCTGCTATGGCTTGCAACTCCCACAAGACGAATTGCGGGATAACCAGAGTTCCGTCGAGAAAACCCGTCTCGGCTACGTCGGCGATGCGTCCGTCGATGATCACGCTGGTGTCGAGAATCTTGGCCGTAGAGGAAGGCGGCGGCTTTTCGACCGCGGAGCCGGCGATTTTCCCCGCAAGCAGCGCGTCTGCTTTGCCGCCTCCGAGCAGCAGCCCCAGGTACGCCGCCGGCAACAGAATGCCGATCTGCAGGTAGGACGCCCCCGGCGAATCGCTTGCCGCGCCGATGACAAGGATTGCCGGACAAGCCGCCAGTATGCCGGCCAGCAGCCCCGCGGCCGCGGCGATCAGCCGCCGCGCCTCGACGCGATGGAGGCGCATCTCCAGAAAGATTACGGCGGCGGCCAGCAGCGCGCCGCAGACGCCGCCGATCCGCGGCCCCAGCCCGAACGGTTCAAGGGCAACGGACAGCAGAGTAAACGCCGCAGCGAAAAGGACTCGGAAGACCCACAGTTCCTTCACGCTTCAATCCCCCCGACCGCCGCCGCGGAGAATTCGTCGCTCACGGGAGACTGCCATCGTATCCACGAGTTGTGCGTCTAGGGACGGATTAGTATACCACCGCTCGCGGGAGAGGCTCTTTTCCCTGCGCGGCTTGGACCTGGTCCAAGCCCTTCGCGCCGACTCGGCGCGGTCAGGTCTCGAGGGCCTGCTTGCAATAGGCGAAACACTTCTTGACCTCCGCGACCGTGTCGGCGCCTTTGTATTCGTACTCGATGTTGGCGGGGATCTCGAAGTTGCTGTCGCGCAACAGGCGCAGCGCCTCCGTGATCGGCGTGTCTCCCTCGCCGAATTCCACGTTCTCGCCCTGGTTGCGCTTTCTGTCCTTGATGTGCAGGGCGACGATGTCTCCGTGGTGGCGCGCGATGTAGTCGACGGGGTCGAAACCGGCGGCGACGAAGTGCCCGATATCGAGGTTGACCCCGATGTGGCTGGTACCCATTCGGGCTTTGTCGAAGTCCTCGGGCGTCGCGAACTCGTTTTCGCGGATCCGCGAATGATTGTGCATGCCGACCGGCATGTCGTACCGCTTGGCGTACTTGTCGACGCGCTTCGCCACGGAGACGTGGCCGGAAGCGGTAATCGCCTGGGCGCCGAGCGCCTTGGCCATGGCGAAGCCCCGTTCGATTTCTTCGTCGGTGAAATCGTCTCGGAAACTGTAGTTGTAGGCAAAAAGGTCGATCCCGGCTTCGTGGAAGGCCAAGCCGATCTTTTCGTATTGCTCGAGCGGCGCCGTCAGGCGGTATTCCCGCAGCTTCGCTCTGCCGTCCGCCGCGCCGCGGGTCTCGCGCAGGGGCTCCATGTGGCCGCTCCACATTTCGCATAGGCCGAAGCCGATCTCTTTCATTGCGGCGATGGCTTCTTCCACGGGACGGTCGCGGAAGCTGTAGCTCTGCGCGCCCACCGTAACTCCCCTGAAAGTAGAGTTGTTGGCCTCATGCGCGGCGGCGCGGGGCGCCGCCGCGCATCCGACCGCGCCGGCGAAAACGGTTTGCGTGAAGTGTCTGCGGGTCATTGTGCGAATCATGGCGGGGATGGTTTCCTGTCTCTTTCTTTCCTTGTACGGAAGGGTAGCGAACCTCACATGGTATCGTTTTCGGCATCGCTTTGGGCAACCCGCGCCGAAACACGATACCCTATGGACTTCCATGGCAGTGCGCTCGAACGGTCCGTTTCGGTTGTCGGTTTGCAACGAGCTTTACGGCGAGACGGACTTCGCGGCGTCTTGCCGCTCGATCAAGGCGGCCGGATGGGACGGGATCGAGATTGCGCCGTTCACGCTGCTGACCGACGCCACCCGGCTCTCTTCCGCGCGGCGCCGGGAAATTCGTGACATCGTCGTCTCCGAAGGACTCGAATTTGTCGGCCTGCACTGGCTGACGGTCGGCCCGCAGGGCTTGCACGTGACGACTTCGCAGGAGAAAGTTCGGGCGCGGAGCTGGGAATACGTGCGCGGGCTGATTGCTCTGTGCGCCGACTTGCGCCCGGACGGCGCGGCCGGCGGGGTGATGGTATTCGGCTCGCCCGGCCAAAGAAAGACCGCCGGCGGGCTGACGACGGCGCAAGCGGAGCAGAACTACATCGACGGGGTGCGCTCGATCACGGCCGACCTCGAAGCCGCCGGCGTGACGCTCTGTGTCGAAGCCCTGCCGGCCGCGCAGTGCGATGTGATCCTGACGCTCGACCGCGCCGCGGAGATCGTCGAGACGATCGGCAGCGCGAACGTGCGAACGATGTTCGATACGCACAACGCGGTCGACGAAATCGAGCCCCATGCCGATCTCGTTGCCGCCCATTGGCCGAAAATCCGCCACATTCACGTCAACGAATTGGACGGCAGCCATCCTCGGCCGGGCGGGGGCTACGACTTCAAGCCGGTCCTCCAGGTCGCCAAAGACCGTTCGTTCGACGGTTGGGTGTCGCTGGAAGCTTTCGACTTCACGCCCGGGGCGGAAACGATCGTGCACGAATCGATCGCCTATCTGCGCGCCGAGATCGACCGCTTGCATTAGGGCGCAGGCCGCGCGCCGAGCCGCAGCCGCTCTCAGAACACCGTGAATCAGAACACCCCGTGAATCAGAACACTGTGAAGCAGAAAACGTCGTTTCTGCCCTGAGGCGTCAGCCCGTACTCGCCCGCGGACAGACTGCCGTTGATGCGGATGCGCGCCACCTTGCCGTCGACTCTCTCGATATTGAGAAAGTAGGGTCTGGCCACGATTTTCTTTTTCTTGCGGTACAGGATTTCGCGGCGCCCCTTGACGACCTCGAAACCGTAAAGGCGTAAATCCGCCGGGTCGATTTCGACCCACTCGAAGAGAAATTCCGGAGCGGCCAACGGCGTGCGCACGTTCGAGGTCGCCCCCGGCACCCAAAAGCGCAACTCGTTCTTCGTTGCTTCTTCGTTCGCATCCAGCGGTTCGACCTCGAGCAGCGCGCTGCCGTGGATAAGATACGGGCGGTCGGGTTTTTCCGGATTCGGCAGGCCCAACCTGTTTTTGTCCTGGCCCGTCAGCGGCGATGCCAGCAGCACCCCCGCGGCGAGCGCCGTCAGCGTTCTCATGCCCGAATTCTAACGGAAGCCCGCGCTTGGCCGGCCGCCGCCGCAGGGCGCCGTGTTAGGATAACGGGCTGTTCCCATCGGCCTCCTTGTTCAATGGAAGACTTGCCTGCAACGCTCCGGCTCGTCGTTCTCGTTCTCCTGCTTGGCGTCAATGCTTTTTTTTCCGCGGCCGAAGCGGCGTTGGTTTCCGTCCGGCATACGCGCATGCTGGAGTTGGCCGAGCGCGGAAACCGCAATGCGCGGATCGTGCTGGATCTGATCGAGTCTCCCGAGCGGATGCTTGCGGCCACCCAGTTGGGGGTTACCTTGGCCAGCCTGGGATTGGGCTGGGCCGGCGAGAGCACGGTCTATCGGCTGCTTCAACCGGTCTTCGCCCATTTGCCGCTCGCTCCGTCCGAGGGAGTCGGGCGCCTGCTCGCCTTCGCGCTCGCGTTCCTGACGATTACATTTCTGCATATGGTGCTGGGCGAGGTGGTTCCCAAGAATCTGGCGATCGAACGCTCGGACCGCTTGGCCCTGGCGGTGGCGCCGGCGATGCAGTTGTTCACCCGGGCGAGCGGGTTCTTCGTAGTGCTGGTGAAGGGATCGGCGGAAAGAATTTCCCGGTTGATGGGGCTGAAGATCACCGGCGCGGACAAAGCCTATTCCGCCGACGAGCTGAAGCTGGTCGTTTCCGGCAGCAAGCTTCCGGGCGAGGCTGCCGAGCAACAGCGCGGCATGCTGCATCGGGTCATCGATTTTTACGATCTGACCGTCCGCGAGGTCATGGTCCCGCGTAAGGATCTGGTCTCGCTGCCCGTCGAATCGACCGTCGATCGAGTCGTGGATTGCCTGGCGCGCAGCCGGCATTCGCGCATCCCCGTCTACCGCGGCTCGCCCGAGCACGTCGTCGGGGTCATTTATGCCAAGGAGATCTGGACGTATGTCCAACAGGCCTGCAGCCGGCGGGCTTTCGCCCGCCCGTTTCCGCCTTTCCGCATGCAGTCGTTCGTCAGGGACGTCGAGTTCGTGCCGGAGACCAAAGATCTGTTCCAACTGCTGGAGGAGTTTCAGAAGCATGGGCGCCAGTTGGCCGCCGTCGTCGATGAGTTCGGCACCGTCGTCGGCATCGTGACGGCAGAGGATGCGATCGAGCAGATTGTCGGCGAGATCCGCGAGGAGCACGAACCGCCGGATCCGCTTGCCGCCGGAGGCGTGATCGAGTTGGACGGGATTACGAATATCGTCGATCTGGAGAACCGCTACGGCATCGAGTTGCCGTCCGACGCGGGCTTCGAGACGCTTGCCGGCTTCTTGCTGAGCCGCTTGGGGCGCATTCCTGCGCAAGGCCAGCATGTCGAGCATGAAGGCCGGCGGTACTCGATCGTCGCCATGGACGCCAACCGCGTGGCGGCGGTCCGCATCGAGCCGGTCGCAGCGGAGGACGGGGAGCATGTTTAACGGCGAGTCCGTTACGGCGATCGTTCCCTGCCTCGACGAAGAGCACGGCGTCGAACAAGTGCTCCGGGCGATGCCGCAGTGCGTCGATGAAGTGATCGTTGTCGACAACGGGTCGACCGACCGCACCGTGCAAGTGGCGCACTCGTTCGGGGCAAAGGTCATCGTCGAAGACATGCGCGGATACGGACGCGCCTACAAACGCGGCTTCGCCAATGCCTCCAGCGACATCGTCGTGACGCTCGACGGCGATCACTCCTACCCGGCCGACGCGATCTCGTATTTGCTCGAAGCGAGGCAGCACCTGAGCGCCGATTTTCTGAACGCTTCAAGATTCCCCGTCCGCCGCCGGAATGCCATGAGTTTCAAACACTGGGTCGGAAATCTGATTCTTTCGCTGGCGATGTCGCTGCTGTTCTTTCGCTGGGTGCGGGACTCGCAATCGGGAATGTGGGTGTTTCGGCGCTCGATCCTCGACAAGATCCGGCTCGATGCGCAAGGCATGGCGTTTTCCGAGGAAATCAAGATCGAGGCCGTCAAGCATCCCGAGATTCGGTTCGCCGAGATTCCGATCCTGTATACGTCCCGTTTGGGGGAAATCAAGCTCAACCCCTGGCGCGACGGGTTGCGGAATCTGTTTTTCCTGTTCAAGAAACGGCTGCAGTTTTAGCTTCGTCGTGGCGTATACGGTTTACGACGATTTCGCCTGGTTCTTCGACCGCTACTGGGCGGACGAATTCTTTGAGGACGTCCGCGCAGGATTCGAAAGCCTCTTCTTGCCGCGGCTGCCGCCCGGCTCGCGGGTGCTCGACGTGGGCTGCGGCACGGGCCGCATGGCCCGGCTGTTGTGCGAACGGCGTTTCGAGGCGGTGGGCGTCGACGGCTCGCAAGAGATGCTGGCGCTTGCCCGCGGCAATGCCCCACGAGCGCAATTCGAGCAGGCCGACATTCGCCGCTCGCTCCCGGCGGGGCCGTTCCGCGCGGCGGTTTCGCTGTTCGATACGGTCAATCACCTGGCTTCGCGCGGCGCGGTCGGCGCGGTCTTTCGGAATGTTTTCGAGGCGCTTGAACCCGGCGGTCTGTTCCTGTTCGACGTGAATACGGAAGAGGGCTTCCGCGAGTCCGCCGCCGAGACCTACGCGGATATCGAGACCCAGCGCGTATGCCTGGTGAAGACGCGGTTCGACGCGGACGCCGGGCGCGGCGCGTCCGCAGTCACGCTGTTCCGCCTGCAAGACGGCAAATGGGAGCGCCGGGATTTCGAGATCGAGGAATTCCTGCACGACGCGCGCGATCTGGAAGAAATTCTCCGCGAGGTCGGTTTCGTTGACGTGGAAGTTCTGTCGGCCGAAGACGACTTCGGCATGCGGCGCGACTACGGGCGGGTATTTTTTCTGGCCGCGAAGGCGCGGCGCTGAAACCGGCAGACCGCTATCGCAAGCGCACCCGTCGCGAGCGATTCCTGGAGGAAATAGTTGATCGAACCTTGTCCTTTCAGGTAGAAAGGAGGATTGAAGCCCGTGGCGGTTGGGACGACGAACGGCATTCGTGACCAAACACAGATCGAGCATGACTTGTAAGGAGCCCGGCGCGTCTGGGGCATCGTCGGTTGGGCCCCGTGCGCAGGACGCCGGGATGGGCCCCCCTCCGGCGTCCGTTCGATACAACGACTGGCGCCAAGTGGCGGTGGAGCCGCCGGCGGCGTTCAAGCCTGTCCTGCCGGTCAGCGTGATCGTCCCGTCCTACAAAACTCCCGCCGAGACGCTGGCCAGGACCTTGGCGGCGCTCGAGGGCCAGACCTACCCGCGCGATTTGTTCGAGGTGGTCATCGTCGACGACGGGTCGCAGCCGCCGCTGGAACGGCCCCGGGCAACCCCCCTGGACGTCAAGGTGGTGCGTCAGGAGCGCTGCGGGTTCGGGGTGGCCAAGGCGCGAAACACCGGCGTTCGGGCTGCCGCCCACGACATCCTGCTCTTTCTCGACAGCGACTTGCTGGTCGAAGCGCGCTGGATGGCGGCGCATGCCCGGTGGCACCATGCTGTTTCCGACGCTCTGACCCTGGGGCGCCATGCCTATGTGGCAATGGACGGCATCGATGCGGAAACGATCAGGCGCCGGCCCGGGTCGTTGCAGGAGCTATTCTCGGACCGGCCGGCGGACCCGCCCGAGATCGAAGAGCTGATGCTCAGAACCAACGATCTGACGACGCGAGCCGACGACGTGTTTCAGGCGATGATGGGGGGCAACTTCGGAATCGGCAAGAGCTTCTACCGGTTACTGGGCGGGATGGATGAATCGTTCGCACGCTGGGGAATGGAGGACACCGAGTTCGCTTACCGGGCGTATGCCCGCGGTGGGCTATTGGTTCCGGTCCGGGACGCTTTCGCCTGGCATCAGGGCCGCTGGGCGGAAGGCAGGGAGGCCAAAGCTCGAAGCGGTCGGATCCAGCACGGGAAAGCGGCCCATCTGATCGCCCACCCCGGGTTCCGCAGCAACACCCCCGGCCGCATCTATGCAGTACCCCAGTACGTGGTGACCATCGATGCCGGACGGCTGCCGGCCGAGCAGGTCATCGAGACCGCGGCGCAGATCCTGGCCGACCGCGTACACGACTTGGCGGTGCGCATTGAAATATCCGCGAACGAGGGCGATGAGCGGCCGGCGCGGCTCCGCGAGGTATTCGGTCCCGACCCGCGCGTGCGCGTCGCTCCCGCCGGCGAAGCCCTCGACGAGTTTCCTGCGGCGGCGTTCCACGTCACGCTTCCGGCCTCCGCCGCGTTCGCCCCGAACCTGGTGCATCGCCTGCGCGCCAAGCTGAGAGGCGCGGTGACCGCCGCCTCGGTCCTTTCCAACGGAACCCGGGTGTCGATCACTCGCGCGTGGGCGCTCCATCGGGCGCGCCGCGCAGGGGGCGGCCCGGCCGATTTCGGCGATGCGCGGACGCTCTCCTCCGCGTCTCTGAAGCTGAAGGCTGGCGACGCGGCGCGGACCTCCGGCACGGACTCGGTGGGCTGGCCCACCAAGTGGGAAATCTTGCGCGACCGGGTGCGGGACCTCCACGGGTGGCGCGAGGGTTGGTGGCTCGTGAAATGGTTGTGCCATTGGAGCCTCCGACATCTGCCCCGCAGCACCCGGATGCGAGATGGATGAATGCAACCGATCTACCCCGCCGCTCCCGTCCCCCGGACAAGTCCTCGACCGGCCTCCGTTCGATACAACGACTGGCGTCAGGTGGCAGTGGAGCCGCCGGAGACGTTCAAGCCTGTCATCCCGGTTAGCGTGATCATCCCGGCCTACGAAACTCCCGCCGAGACGCTGGCCAAGACCCTGGCGGCGCTCGAAGGCCAGACTTACCCGCAGGAGCTGTTCGAGGTGGTCATCGTCGACGACGGGTCGCAGCCGCCGCTGACGCTGCCCCGATCAACGCCATTGGATGTCAAGGTGGTGCGACAGGAGCACTGCGGATTCGGGGCGCCCCGGGCGCGAAACACCGGCGCTCGTGCTGCCGCCTACGACATCCTGCTCTTTCTCGACAGCGACGTGCTGGTCGAGGCAAGCTGGATGGCGGCGCATGCCCGGTGGTGCCATGCCGTTTCCGACGCCCTGACCCTGGGGTCCTGTGTCTATGTGGCAATGGACGACATCGACGCGGAAACGATCCGGCACCGGCCCGGGTCGTTGCAGGAACTGTTGTCGGACCGGCCGGCGGACCCGCCGTACTGGATCGAAGGCCACATGCTCCGAACTAACGAACTGACGTCGCGAGCCAACGACCTGTTCAGGGTGATGCTCTCGGGCAACTTCGGAATCGGCAAGAGCTTTTATTGGTTGCTGGGCGGGATGGATGAATCGTTCACACGCTGGGGAATGGAGGACATCGAGTTCGCTTACCGGGCGTATGCCCGCGGCGGGCTATTGGTTCCGGTCCGGGACGCTTTCGCCTGGCATCAGGGCCGTTGGGCGGAGGGCAGAGAGGCCGAGGACCGGAGCCTTCGGATTCAGCACGGGAAAGCGGCCCACCTGATCGCCCACCCCGGGTTCCGCAGCAACGCCCCCGGCCGCATCTACACGGTGCCCCAGTACGTGGTGACCGTCGATGCCGGACGGTTGCCGGCCGAGCAGGTCATCGCGGCCACCGCGAAGATCCTGGCCGACCGCGTACACGACTTGGCGGTGCGCATTGAAATGTCCGCGAACGAGGGCGATGAGCGGCCGGCGCGGCTCCGCGAGGTATTCGGTCCCGACCCGCGCGTGCGCGTCGCTCCCGCCGGCGGCGCCCTCGACGAGTTTCCCGCGGCGGCGTTCCACGTCACGCTTCCGGCCTCCGCCGCGTTCGCCCCGAACCTGGTGCATCGCCTGCGCGCCAAGCTGAGAGGAGGCGCGGTCACCGCCGCCGCGCTTCTTTCCGACGGAACACGGGTGTCGATCACCCGCGCTTGGGCGCTCCATCGGGCGCGCCGCGCGGGTGGCGCCCCGGCCGATTTCGGCGATGCGCGGACGCTCTCTGCCGCGGCCCTGAAGCTGAAGATCAGTGATGCGGCGCGGACCTCCGGCACGGACCCGGTGGGCTACCCTACCAAGTGGAAGCGCTTGCGCGACCGGGCGCGGGACCTCCACGACCGCCGCGAGGCATGGTCGTTCCTGAAATGGTTATGCCATTGGGGTCTCGGTCGCCTGCGCCGGGGCCGCCGGGTACGGGATATCCTGCCATGAGAATAGGCCTCGACCGGCTTATCCCGCTCCTGGTCGCCCTCGCCGTGCTGGGCGCGGCGCATATACTGGTCCGCACGTCCACCTATGGGGCGGCAATCTATCCGGATTCCGTAGGTTACCTGTCCATAGCTGTAAACCTCATTGCGGGAGAAGGCTTGCAAGACTTCAGGGGCGTCGGGCTCCTGCCGTGGCCGCCCCTCTTCCCCCTTGGCTTGGCGGCCCTCGGGCTTGCCGGAATCGAGCCGGCGGACGCGGGCCGTCTCGTCAACGCCCTCGCCTTTGGCTTGGCTATCCTGTCCAGCGGCCTCTACCTGCGCCGGACCCTCAGGTCGCCTCTCCTTGTGGTTGGGACCACAGCGGTCGTGATGACCTCTGTTCCCCTCAGTCATTTATCTTCATTCATCCTGTCCGAACCCACCTTCATCCTTTTCACGCTCCTCGCCTTGATGCAGATGGGGTCCTGCCTGAACCGGCGAGCCGTTTGGCCGTCCCTGGTATCGGCAGCCGGGTTCAGCGCCTTGGCGGCGGTAACGCGGTACCCCGGGGTTACGGTGATATTCACGGGAGCCCTCATGCTGCTTCTGCGCCGGGAGTCGCCGCTCGCCGCCAGACTGAAGCACGCTGCCGCCTATGGCGCTATCTCGTCGATTCCCTTGGCGGCTGTGCTGGCGTACAACCAAGCGGTCTTCGGCGCACCGGTAAGGGGAGTCTCAACGGGCGCATTGCTGAAAACGATCTCATCGGACGGGGGGTGGGTGGGGCTCTTGTCCGATTCACTGGGCATGGCGATCGATGCGTTTCACAAGGCGATGATTCCCTTGAACGCGCCGGACTGGTTGTTCTGGGAGCCGGGACGGTATGTCTTCGTCCCGCGAACCGGACGACCATGAAGCCGTCCTTCAACCGGTGGCCGGCCCTCCCGTTCGCGACATTCGCCTTGGCGTACCTGACATTCATAGTAGTGGTCGCTCCCTTGCAGACCAGCGCTCCGTCCTATGCCTGGTTCCTGACGCCGCTCTATATACCACTGCTTTTGGTCGCGGCGTTCCTGCTGGACAAATTTCTATGCATCCGGACCGAGGGCTGGATGTCCGTTGTCAAGTGGATTTCAACCTCCCTCGTACTGATCGGCTGCCTCGGGAATGTCGGCCTCTCGGTGCAAGGAAACTTCAATGCCACCGTCTTTGCTCTGAAATCGGGATACCACGGCAAGACCTATAATGTCCCGTATTGGGACGATTTGGAGACAATCAGGTATCTGAGAGCGAACCCGGTGGACACACAGGTTTACGGCGGCCGCTACGCTCTGTTGCATTCCTTGCTCGCGCTGGATACCGAGGTTCATGTTCGCGGGAAGTATCGGACGCTCCCTCACACCATCCAGAATGTGATAGGGAGGCTTGAAGACGGCCCGGATGAAGCGCATATCGTCTGGTTGTACGACTTGTCCCGCGACTATATCTTCGGCCTGGATGACCTTCGCGCATTGCCGGGGCTGGAAGTAGTCGTGGAGTTGGACGATGGAGTGATATTCAAATTCAACAAGGCAAACAACCAAACCAATGACCCGATCCCATGATACAAAGTCTGTCGCATTTCCAAACGAGCGGCCTCAGCCGTCGCCGAGAAGGCGACGCTCTGGCTGTCGATCCTTGTTGGCGGCCTTGTCTGTTTAAACAGACAAGGCCGCGGTGAAAGCGTCGTGGGCGGCGCGGCGGACGACGTAGCCGACGGCCGTAAATGCCTGCTGCGGCCGGAACAGGGCTTCCAAGACCTGCTCGCCGGCCTGACCGTGCTCGACGCCCGGCTCCCCGACTGGCGTCTGCTGCTGGTGTCGTCGACTACCCGGCCGAGCGAGATCGCGGAGGTCGAAGGCCGCCTGGCGGAGCTTGGTTTTCAGGGACGCTGTTGGCGCCAGTGGGCGCCCTATTCGTACGCCGTCCTAAAGGCTTGTTTGGAAACCGCGAGCCTGGTGGTGACGCCGTACCGCTGGGCCGCGCAGAGCGGCGTGTTGGCCCTGGCGGCGGGCGCCGGCCTGCCGGTCGTGGCGACCGACGTCGGGGGCTTGCCGGAGATGGTCCGACCCGGCGTCAACGGAGAGCTGGTCCCGGTCGGGAACGCCGCACGACTGGCCGAAGCCATCGACGGAGTCATCGGCCGCCTCGACCGTTATCGCCGCGGCGGGCGCGCCTGCCGCAGTATGCTATACTCTCCGCAAGAGGCCGCCGCTGCCGTCGCGGGCGCCTTGTGCGCCGCCGCCGGGGCGGCCGGTGAACATCCGGCGCATGAGGACGGTCGATAAAGCGTGCGGCGCATCCCCGGCATCGGGGCCAGCCGGTTCATTCCCGAAGATGGCCGCGTCGTCCGGCAGGCGGAGTTCCCTTTCCAAATAGAGGTTGCGCGTTGGGGGTATCCTGGATGATGGAAGCGATTCGCCGCGGTCTGCGGCTGCTCGGCTGGAACGCCTTGTTTCTCTTGGCCGGTCTGACCCTGATCGCAGCCGCCGCTGAAGTCCGGTTGCGGATAAAGACGCCTTTCATGGGCGCGAGCCGGCCCGTGCGCTTCCTCCCGAAGGTGGGACTTATCGGCAAACCTAACGCGGATGTGCGTAGGACGGACAGGCTCGATTTCTGGATCGTCTCGCGAAACAACAGCCTGGGCTTTCTCGACCGCGAACCCATCGGCCCCGAACGCGCCGCAGCGAGCTGCCACGTCGCCATCGTCGGCGATTCCTTTGTAGAAGCGAGTCAGGTCCCTATCGCCGATAAATTCCAGGTCCGGCTCGAAGACCTTGCCGCCCGGAAACTGCCCGATCTGGACATCACCGCCTCGGCTTTCGGGCGCAGCGGCACCGGCCAACTCAACCAACTGCCGTTTTACGACGAATTCGCGCGGCGCCTGCGCCCCAAGCTGCTGGCGCTCGTCTTCGTCCTCAACGACTTCGCGGACAACTCCCCGTTCCTGGACTCGTTGTATTCGGGACGCGACCCGGACCGGATTCCGTGGGTCTCCGCGGAACGAAACGCGAACGGAACCATGAGGCTGCGGCCGCCCCATCCCGATTGGCAGTACGGATTGCCGCTGCCGGATCCCTACCCCCTGTACATGCGCGTCTTGAGGCGCATGACTTGGTTTTCCTACTTCGCCAACTGGTTGGACGCCAAGATCAACGCCTTGTTTCCACCCGACCCCAATCCCGTACTGATCGCGCGGGCGGAACTGCTGAGCCTGCGCCCGCGCTATGCATCGCTGCTCGCCGGCTGGCAGCCTACGACGTGGGGGCGCGTAGATGAGATGTTCGCTGCCAAGGACCTGCCGCCCGTCTTCGAGGAAGCCCTGGATTTCACGGCTTTCGCCCTGGACCAATTCAAGGAACGCGCCGATCGCGACGGCGTCTCGCTGGTCATCCTATCGACACACACGATGGGCACCCGAGGCCATCGTGCATTCGAGCGCATGAAGGCCATGGCCGAGGCGCGGGGCATTCCCGTCATCGACCAGTACGACTATATCTTGCGCCAAGGCGCCGATCCCGAGGATGCGCGCTGGGCTCACGACGATCACTGGAACGCCGACGGCCACCGTTGGGCCGCCGAAGCCCTGCTCGAATACCTGCAGCGCAACCCGGCGGTCTGCGCCGGCGCGGGCGAAAAATAGACCGCGGTACGCGGCCGCTTGAAATACGACGGTTTACCTCATGGTTTGCGAGCGCCCGCGTACAGTGGAAAACGGAAGAAAAAACGGCCGCAGCCAAACGACGCTACGCGGCCGCGTGGAGCGCTTGGCCGAATAGATTCCGTCACCGCCGTTCGCCCGCCTTCAGCCACAGTTCGAGGTCGCCCGCGTACCGCGCTCGGAGCAACGCCTTGTTCCGTTCGGTCAGGCGGTCGTTCGCCGCCGATCGAGCGGCCTGCAGCGCGTCCTGCGTCGCCTGCCAGCCCGCCATCGTATTCAACATCGGCAACGCCGGCGCCGGCAGGCCGAGGCGCCCCGCGACCCAGTTCAGATCCGCGTCGAGGTTCTCGAAGCGGCCGACGAAATCGGGCAGGCGGCCGTCTTCCAAGCGTATCTGCAGATGCTGGGAGAGAAAGTGCCGATCGGCGAAGGCGTCCGAGCCGTACGGCGTGTGCAGCCACCGGCAGAGGTCGTCGAAGCCGGTCGTTTCCTCCAGCCCGTAGAATGCGTCGAAAAAGCTCCGGCTTTTCTGAGCCTTGTGGAGAGGACTTGCCGCTTCGTCGAGAGAAAACCCGGTGGACACGGTTCGGTCGGCTACCGGGTCGAAAAAGCGCCGGTCTTTCTTCCCTTCGTAGAGGTGGTACTGTTCCGCATAGATCCCGGGCGCAAAAAAAACCTCCCGATACCACGAGAACGTCCTGGCGAAAGGATGCCTGACGAACGCGAAACTGTAGTAGTCCTTCGCTTCGGGACACGTCGCGTGAATGTCGCGGATGCGCATGCCGCGCATGACCTCGGCGTCGGGATCCGCGTTACGCAACGCCGCCATGATGCTCCGCGACGCGGCCTTGGGGATGCTCATCCAGAGAAATCGATATTTGCGCGAGACGATCTTCTCCGTGCGGAGATCGGGCGTCCGCCGGGCTGTGCGCGCCATGCGCCAAGCGTCGTTGAACGCCCCGCGCGACAATGCGCCCGCGATGTCCCTAGCGACGAGCGGGTTCGACGCGAGCGCGGCCGGCGTTCTCATCGCGTGCTTCAACAGGTCAATCATCCCGCCGCCCTTCAGGAGCCGCCGGGCGCAGGAAACCCGTGCAGCGTTCCGGGCGATACAGCCGGCGCCTGGGCCGGCGTTCGCCCGTCAGGGCCGCCGCCACCGCCCGGGCGACGACCGGAGATTGCGCGAAACCGCCGGTATAGACGAGAATTCCTCCGGTTCGCGTGGACTGAACGCCGAACAGGCCCAGCCCCGACAGCGTCCAGGGCCGCACGCAATAGCACGGCAATGCGTCAAGGGCGCCGGCGGCCCGCGCCTGCGCATACTTGTCGGGAAACAGGTCGATTGCTGTTGCGTCGACGTTCGACGGATCCATGCCGAGAAACCCGTGGCCCGAACCGCGGCGTCGCGCGATCGGGACCACGGCCTTTGACGCGATGACGGCGCGCCGCCGGCATCGAGCGTTCTTCGCCGGCCAGTCGGGGCGACAGACCGCATTGTCTTCGAGCAGCGCGCGTTCGTTCGCTGCGGTGAGCGGAAAGGCGACCGGGATCGTGCTCATGGTTCGTTTCCGGGTATGAATTGGGCGTACCGCTCCGCGGCTCGCTCCGCCGTGAACCCCATTCCCCGCTCGACCAGGCGTTCCCGCGGCTGCGGGTCGTCGAGCGGGGCGACAATCGCCGCCGCCAGCACCGCGTCGTCGCCGACGGAAACGAGCGCGCCGAACCTCCCCCCCTCGAGAATCTCGGACGGGCCGAAGGGACAATCCGTGCCGACCACCGGGCAGCCGCACGCCAACGCCTCGATGACGACGTTGCCCAGCCCCTCCGACTTCGACGACAGGGCGAACACGCCGGCGCGGGACATCCAGGCGAAGGGATTGGAGACAAAGCCCGGCAACGCCACGTCTTCCGCGACGCCCAGCGCCGCCGCCAATACCTCCAACTCGTCGCGCTGCTCTCCCTCGCCGAGAATCGCCAGTCGCGCAGCCCGCTGTCGACGGACGCGGGCAAAGGCGCGGATCAACGTCGGAAAATCTTTCTGGTCCACCAACCGGCCGGCGCCGAGGATCACCGGCGGTGCGCCCGGACGGAACCACGGGTTGTCGAGCGGGGCTTTCGCCAGCGCCGGCAGGTCGGGGGTGACGACGGGGTTGTAAATGGCGGCGATGCGCTCGCGCGGAATGCGCGCTGTCCGCGACAGGCCATCGCCCGCTCCGTCGGAGCAGGTCACGATCGCGTCGGCCTGCAGAAAGGCGCGGCTCATCAGCCGCAACGCGGCGTTCGCGCGCCATTTTCCCACGCGTTCGGTATGATTGGACAGGTGCGCCGACGCGAGGTTCTGGTGGGAAATGACGACGCGCGTTCCGGCGCCGGAGAGGCGCCGCGCGCACAACGCATACATGTTGGCCTGATCTCCGGCAGCATAGATAACGGACGGCCGATTACGGCGCAAATGCCGCGTCACGGCAAGGAGACGCAGTATGACCCTCAGAACCTCCAGAATGCTTCTGTGCGGGCGGGTAAACAGCCGGCGCGTCAACAAAGCGCGCCAGAGCAACATCCTGAAGCCCGCCGCCGGATCGGCGGCCAGAAAACGGGCCGATCGCCATCGGCCGCGTTCGGCCCGCAGATCGACGACGTTGACGGCGGCCGGCACGGGATGCGCAGACGGCCCGGGGGAGTAAAAAAACAACAAGTCGACCCGATGCCCGCGGCGGGCGAAGGCGCCGGCCAAGTTGGCCTGAACCCTTGCCTGGCCCCCGCCGGACAAGTCGGCGGTGAGCAGGGCGACATGGGACGACCGCCGGTTCATCACGACAACGCCGCGGTCTGGCGGCGCTCGGTGACGTCGGTAATGCGCATGATTCAAGCTCCGGGCTGCCGTTCGAAGAACCGGCCCAAGAGGAATTCGGCTTCCGGGGGCGTAACCTCCGCAACTGCGCCCCCGGGACAGTTGGTCAATTCTCCGACCCGGACTTCGGTTGGCGCTGCGTACAGAGGCACACGAATGAAGTCGAACGGCGCCGACAATCGGGTCGCCAGATCCAGCATTCTGCTCAGCATGGGCGGTTTCGGATGGTTTTGCTCGCCACGCGGGTAGCGTATGGACACCGGCATCGGGTTCCAGTACAAATCGTAAAAGTTCCGGAAACAGCCAGCAAATCGGCCCGAATCTACCTGGATGAACCCTGGGCGACCGTGAAAACAGAATATCTTGTAATCGGTGGGCGGAGTGCGGCCGTTTTCGGTGAAAAACTCTTCAACGATGATTTTTGGGCGAAGATGTCGATAGTTTTGCTCTCTAGTCTCTCTGTAGTAATCGATGTCCAACCATTGTCTCAAGGTTTCCCGGTCCGGTGGGTCGTCTCGATCTGTGCAAATGAGCACGCGGCCACACCCGCTCGTCGGCTTCAGGATGCATGGAAATTTGTCCAGCGCCAACGCATCCATTTCCTGTTTTGTCCGCAGGATCTGGAACGTCTGCAGGTTGTATTGGGAACCCACCGTCTGGGCGATATAGAGCTTGACATGTTCCTTGTCGGTAACGAATTGGCGAAGCGGATCGTACAGCTCGCCGCTGGTTCTCAGTGCGAACAGGCGATCGCTGTACCTTTGCGGGCGTTTTTCGGGAAGTCTCCCGTGGCACTCCAGAAATTTGTACAGACCGACCATCCGATCCAGCCACAAGGTCTTGGGGCCGAAGCGCGAAATGCGCTGGATCGCCGCTTGGCGCAGCCGGCGCCGAAAGTCGGTTGGCATGGTGCCTTCCCCCTCAGTCCGGCGAATAGCCGATGGGTTCGTCCTCGACAACGACCGCGCCATGGACGGGGTCAGGCATGGGCGCACACGCATCAAGGGCAATGCCGCCGTAACGACCGGGCAGCTTCGTCCGGCAATCCTCGACGGCTGCCCCGAGGCGATTCGCCGCCGACTCGCAGCGTCTCACATCTATCTGAACCGGCACATTCCCTGGAATTCTTCGACGGACCTTACCTAGAGACTCGCGTGGCTCATCCCGCCGTTCGGCCGCCAAAACCGAGTCGTAGAAATCTTCCCACATGCCCTCGTTTTCGTTGAGGTCGATAATGACTGCTCTGCGCTCGCCCTGGTCGTCAATGACAAATCGTATGCCTTTCATGAACATGGTCTCTCTCCCAACTTTCCAATCCAGGATCGACGGCTTTCCTCACCCAGCCTACAGCAAAGACAGAGGACATGCTGCCCATCTGCGAGTTTCATGCACTATGTCGTTCCTTGTCAACCGAGAGGACGTTTCAGCCGTCCCGCCGTTTCAGCATGTCGATCTCCCCTTGTAGCCGTGCGTCCCGTCACGCTTGCGGATGGACAGTGTTCGGGCGCCGGATGCGGCAGGTCGAGCTCCCCGAGGTCGGCCAGGGCCGGGTCCCAGCCGGGGCTGACGCGGTCGGCCATCTTAAGGAAATAGTCGTCGGATATGCCCCAGGTGTGGCGCCGGCCGTGCCGCACGAGCATGAAACCGGCGCCGTGAGTCCGGTAAACCCGGCCGCCGGCCCGTGTGACGTCCTCGATCAGCGCCTCATCCACCCCTTGTGGAATCCTCCGCCAGCCGCCCAGACGGTGAAGGTCCTCGCTCGCAATCAGCAGCGCGCCGCCGGCCATGTAATGCGTGTACGTCTCGCCGCCTCCGCTGAAGCAGTGCAGGGTCCGATCCGAGGGGGCTAGATAGACGAACTCCGCCCCCTTGCCCACCACTTGCGCCTGCGAGTACTCGTGCGCCAGGACGAGGTCCCAGACGTGATCGGCGCCGTACAGGTCGTCGTCGTCCATCTTGGTCAGCAGCGTCCCGCTCGCCGCCGCCGCTGCGACGTTCAGCACCGAGCCGAGCGGCCGGCGGGCATCGACGCGCACGACCTGCGTGGGACAGGCCAAGCCGGCGGCGCGGCGCTCGACGTCCGCGAAGCCCTCGCCGTGCAACGCCAGCACCAACTCCAGCCGGGGATAGGTCTGTCTCGCCGCGGCGGCCAGCGCCCCCGGCAGCAGTTCGGGGCGCCGGGTCGCCAGCAGGATCGACACCCGGGGGAGCGGCGGCGGGTCCGGCAGCGCCTGCGCGCACATCTGCCGGGTTCGACTGCGCAACGAGTGTTCCCGGAGGGCGGCCCGGCGCATCCTGACGCTCAAGCGTTCGCGCGCCGCGAGATCGATGCCCCGAACGTCGGCGGCCATCAGGTCGTAGAGCTCGGCGCCCAGCAACGGTTCCAGCCGCCGGTCGTCGTCCGCCAGATGCACGACCACGCCGAGCGCGGCCAGCCGGGCCAGCGCGCCCGCCCGCGCGGTCGCGTCAGGATGGAAGGCCTGCACGTCCTCGAGGTGGCGCATCCGGCGCAAACTCCGCCGGTCGCCGGGACGGACGACGCGGTCCGCCTCGATGCCGGGCGGCAGGAGAGCGAGCGGCCCTAGCGCACCGACCGTGCTCTCCGCGTTGCGCACCCACTCCACCGGGTTGCTGGTCAACGGATCGAAGGCGGGTACCGAGAGGCGTCGCGGCGCCTCCGAGAGCACGACTGACGGGATCTCGAGATTCGCGGCGTGGGCCGGGGTGTCGGCCACCGCCACATCGATGCGGCGGCGGTCGGTTGTCGTCGCCACCCGGCGGGATGCCCCGAATGCGGTCCGCGCTACAGGCCCCAGCGCGGCCAATTCCGCGCCCAGCGGATAGGCGGCCCTGCGCAACGCCGCCAGCGTTTTCCGCCGCCGCCGCACCCAGCCGGCCGTTCGGTTCGCGAACGCGCGCGCCAGCCAGGTCAGGACCCGCCAAGCGTCTCCAGGACGGCGGACGTTCCCCACGCGGGCGCACAGCCGTTCCAACGCGGAGCGTTCGTTCCAGGACTTCGTTCGCACGATCTCGCCCGTGACGCCCGCCCGGGCAGCCTTCAGCGCGTCCAGCGTCGCCTGCGCCCCAGCCCTCGTGTTCAACAGCGCCGGCGCCGGCCTGCCGAGATGCGCGGCGACTCGGCGCAAAGCCGCCTCGAGACCGCGGGCAGCCCCGCTCACCTCGACGACAGGACGAACACGGCGGCGCAGCCGGGGACCGGACGCTTTTCGGGAAAGCGATGCCGAATCTCTTCCCGCTGCTCGTCGGTCGGCTTCAACATCGCAGTCCAGCATAGCGTCTTTTGACATCGATTTCAATTGCGAGATAGATTGTAATTGGAATAGTTCAACCCGGCGGCGGCATCGGCTTCGGCGCCGTTCGGCGCAGACAACGCCCCCCATCATGAGTGAGCAGACCGCGGCGGACGGTACGGACGCCCGGCCGTCCGATCCATCGAACCGGCGCTCCGACCCGTCATCGAGTCGGCCGCCGGGCAGCGTCGGCGAAGCGGGACGATTGGCCCGCGCGCTGATCGTTTACGCACCGCGCCGGACCGTCCTGGCGCTGCTGTTCCTGCTGGCCGCCAGCGTCACCGAGGCGTTCGGCATCGTCATGCTCATTCCCTTCCTGGGCGCCATCGGGTTCGCCGGGCAACCCGCGGAACAAGGTTTCGTCGTCGAGGCGGTGACGCTGGCGGCCGGCGCGGTAGGCTTCGAGTTGACGTTGCCGGTCGTGCTGGGGATGTTTCTGACGCTGGCGGCCGTTCGCGCGGCGTTGGGCCGGCAACGGGACGTCCTGTTGGCCGGCATCTCCTTCGGGTTCGTCGAGCGGGTACGCAAGCGGATTTACGCGGCCGTCGCCCGGGCCAAGTGGGAGTTCCTTCTCGACCGCCGCCAATCCGACGTGCAGCACGTGCTGACGAGCGGTATGTACGGCATCGAGCGGAGCGCCTACGAGATGCTGCATCTCAGCGCGGCGGCGGTGCTGGTGCTGGTGCAGACCGCGCTCGCCGGGCTGATCTCCCCAGCGGTGTGCGGCTTGGCGGTGCTGGCGGGCGGGACGCTGTTGCTGCTGACCCACCAGCTGGTGCGGCGCTCGCGCGTCCTCGGCGCGGAGCTGGTCAGCGCCAACCGGGCGCTCCACAGCCTTGCCGCGGACTTCCTGGCCGGCTTGAAGCTCGCCAAGAGCTACCGTGCGGAAGAATCGCACGTCCGGCGCTTTGCCGAGACGGCCGCGACCGTGCAGCGGCGCGCCCTGGCGTTTACGGCGGCGAAATCCACGGCGCGCGCAGCGATCGACATGGGCGCCGCCGCGGCGCTCGCGACGTTCACGTGGTTTGCGGCATCCACCGCCGCGCTGACGCTGCCCGAGATGCTGATCCTGGCGGTGATTTTCGTCCGCGTGTTGCCGGCGCTGTCCCGCATGCAGGGTCACGTGCAACAACTTGTACATATGCTCCCCGATTACGCCCATGCGCAGAGCCTCCATCGGGCGCTGCGGGACGCGGCAGAGGCGCCGGCCGGCAGCGACGAGCCGCCGCTGGCGCTGCGCCGCGGCATGGCCGTACGTCACGTCTCGTTCACCTACGCGAACGCGGCCGGCGCGCCGGCGCTGACGGACGTCGATCTGGACGTGACCGCGGGAACCCTGACGGCGATTGCCGGGCCGTCCGGAGCCGGCAAGACCACGCTCGCGGACCTGCTGCTCGGCCTGACCGAGCCCGGCGGCGGTCATGTACTGGCCGACGGCGTGCCGCTGGTCGGCTCGAACCTGCGCCGCTGGCGCCGATCGGTCGCCTACGTCCCGCAAGAACCCTACCTGTTTCACGACACCATCCGGGCGAACCTGCAGTGGGCGCGGCCGGAGGCGTCGGAGGCCGATCTGTGGCGGGCGCTGCGCCTGGCCGACGCGGAGTTCGTCGCGGCGTTGCCCGAGGGACTCGACACCGTCGCCGGCGACCGCGGCGCCCGGCTCTCCGGCGGCGAACGCCAGCGGATCGCTCTGGCGCGGGCGCTCATCCGCGAACCGGTCCTGCTCGTGCTCGACGAAGCGACGAGTCAGGTCGATGTCCAGACCGAGCGGCGCATCCTGACTGCGCTGCACTCGCTGCGCGGGCGCATGACCGTGGTCGTGATCGCCCATCGCACGGCCCTGCTGGAAGGAGCCGACACGATTGTCATGCTTAAAAGCGGCCGGGTCGCCGCCGCCGGAACCTGGAACGAATTGGCGGCCGAGCTCCTGGAGATCGAAGCCGCGAGCCCCGTGGGGCGCATACGATGACGCCGGCGCCAACCGGCCGGCCGATCTCCGGGGGCCGGCGTCCGCGGTCGCAGTTCGACCGCACGGGCGACGAAGCCGACCCCGGTCGCGGCGGCGGCGGGATTTCGAGATCGAGGAATTCCTGCACGACGCGCGCGGTTCGGACGAAATTCTCCGCGAGGCCGGTTTCGTTGACGTGGAAGTTCTGTTGGCCGAAAACGACTTCGGCATGAGGCGCGGCGCTGAGGCCGGGCCGTTGTCCCGCGCGCCCATGTCGCGCCCGAGGCGCCGGACACATTATCATGACAGGACAATGCGTTTATTGGATGGAAAGACCGCGATCGTTACCGGCTCCGGCCGAGGGATTGGGCGCGCTGTCGCCAAATTATTGTCCGCGCACGGCGCGAATGTCGTAGTCAACGATCTCGACGAGGGTCCGGCCAACGAGGCCGCCGAGGAGTTGCGCGGCGCCGGAGGCGAAGTCGCCGTCTGCGCCGGGAGCGTCACCGAACCGGGTTTCCCCAGAGAGTTGGTGCGGACGGCGCTCGACTCCTTCGGCGCGGTCGACATCATTGTCAACAACGCCGGCTACACTTGGGACGGCGTGATTCACAAGATGAGCGACGAGCAATTCGACGCCATGCTGGACGTGCATTTGAAAGCGCCGTTTCGGATCGTCCGCGCGGCCGCGCCGTTTCTGCGCGGTTCGGCCAAGGCCGCTCTCGAAGCCGGGCGCACGCCGCCCTGCCGCAAGATCGTCAACGTCAGCTCGACCAGCGGCGTGGCCGGCAACGCGGGGCAGATCAATTACGCCGCCGGCAAGATGGGCATCGTCGGCATGACCAAGACCATCGCCAAGGAATGGGGCCGCTTCAACGTCTGCTGCAACGCCGTGGCCTACGGCTTTATCGAGACGCGGTTGACCCAGGCGAAAGAAAACGACGATCGGACATCGACCGGCATCGCGCTGGGGATTCCCCGCGCGCAGCGCGAGGCGGCGGTGAACTTCATCCCTCTGCGCCGGCGCGGCACGCCCGAAGAAGCCGCAGGGCCGGTGCTCTTCCTGGCCTCGCCGTTGTCGGATTACGTGACCGGGTCCGTGGTTCTGGTCACGGGCGGCAGCGTTGTCTAGCCGCCCGGCTACTAAAATACGAGGGGCGAGATGCGTTGGACAGCCTTTCTGCTAACCGCGCTGCCGCTGTTCGCGGCGGAGACGCCCGCGGATTTCTTCGAGTCGAAAGTGCGCCCCGTGCTGGCCGGGCGCTGCTACGGCTGCCACGCGGAAAACGCCGTGGCGGGCTTGCGCCTCGATTCGCGCGAAGGTCTGCTCGAAGGGGGCAAATCCGGGCCGGCCGTCGTCGTCGGCCGCCCCGCCGAAAGCGCCGTCATCCAGGCCGTCACGGGAACGGGCGGGCGCATGGCCATGCCGCCGGCGGGCAAGCGGCTCGAAGCCCATGAAATCGAGGCGCTGAGCCGTTGGATTGCGATGGGAGCGCCCTGGCCCCTGTCGCCGCGCGAGTTCTTCGCCGGCAAAATCCAACCGGTGCTGGCCCAAAAATGCCTGGGCTGCCACGCCGAAACGCCGCAGGGCGGCTTGCGCCTCGATTCGCGCGAAGCGCTTCTGCAAGGCGGCAAGTCCGGCCCCGCGATGATTCCCGGCGATGCGCAGAAGAGCCTGTTGATTCAGGCGGTGAGCTACGACCACGCGCTCAAAATGCCGCCGGCGGGGGCTTTGTCCGCAGAGACCGTGGCGGATTTCAAGCAGTGGATCGACGACGGCGCCGTTTGGTCTGACGCCGTATCGGCGGCGAATCCCGAATACGTCATCTCCGCCGAGCGCCGCGCGCACTGGTCGTTCCAGCCGCTCGCGAACGAGGCCGCGCCGCAGGCGGAAGGTCTGCGCGAAGGCGCGAACGCCGTCGACCGCTTCATCGTCGCCAAGCTCCGGGAAAAATCCCTTGCGCAGTCGCCTCTTGCCGGCAAGCGGACCTTGATTCGGCGTCTGACCTACGATTTGACGGGGCTGCCGCCCTCGCCGGAGCAAGTCGATGCCTTCGCCGCCGACCCCTCTCCCAACGCCTACGCAAAACTCGTCGAGCGGCTGCTCGGCTCGCGCGCATACGGCGAACGCTGGGGGCGTCACTGGCTGGACATCGTGCGCTACGCCGACACCGCGGGCGACGCCGGCGATTTCCCCGTTCCCGAAGCCTACAAATACCGCAACTACGTCATCGACTCGTTCAACGCCGACAAGCCCTACGACGAATTCGTCCGCGAGCAGCTTGCCGGCGATTTGCTCCCTTACGCGAGCGGCGGCGAACGCTGGGAACAGACGATCGCTACCGGCTACATCGCCATCTCGCGGCGCATCGGGGTGAGCCCGCACCGGCTGCGCCACATCACCATCGAAGACACCATCGACAACCTGGGCAAGACGTTCCTCGGCCTCAGCATCCAATGCGCCCGCTGCCACGATCACAAATTCGATCCCATCCCTACCGCCGACTACTACGCCCTCTACGGAATTTTCGACAGTTCCGTCTACCCCCACGCCGGGGCCGAGCACCTGCCGTACCGCAGCGATTTCGTCTACCGCGTCGGCCAAGCGCAAGCGCGGGAGGCGCTGCGCGATTACGAGCGGGAATTGACTTCCTGGAACGACAGGGAGCGCCGGAAATTCCGGGAATACCAGTCCTTCCAGAACATGTTGATCACGACCCCGGGGCGGAACCGGGCCGTCGTCTGGGATGAGTTGCTCGCGATTCGCGGCGAGCGCGCGGCATTCGCCCGCACCGAGCCGCCGCTGGAAACGGCTTACGCCATCCGCGACGGCGACCCCAAAGACGCGGCCATACACATTTACGGCGACCCGAAGACGAAGGGGCCGCTCGTCCGCCGCGGTTTCCTGCAGATTCTGGGCGGAAAAAAGTTGCCGCCGGGGGCCGCGGGCAGCGGCCGGCTGCTGCTGGCGGAGGCCATCGCCGATCCTGAGAACCCGCTTACCGCGCGGGTGATGGTCAACCGCATCTGGCATCACCACTTCGGGGCGGGGCTGGTGCAAACGACCAGCGACTTCGGCCTGCGCGGCGCGCCGCCCACACATCCCGCGCTGCTCGACTATCTGGCCCGCTATTTCATCGACAGCGGCTGGTCGGTGAAGCAAATGCACCGCCTCATCGTCCATTCCTGCGCCTACCGGCAGGCGAGTCTGGATATCGCTGAGAACCATGCAGTCGATCCGCAGAACAACCTGCTCTGGCGGGCCAACCGGCGGCGGTTGGACGCCGAGCAGATCCGCGACTCGATTCTTGCCTTCAGCGAAGACCTCGACCGCTCGCCCGGCGGACGCCACCCGTTTCCCCACCGGCGCACCTATTTCTACCGCCAGCACGAGCCGTTTACCGAAGAATACGCTACGAACCGCCGCTCGGTTTACATGATGCAGCAGCGGATTCAAAAGAACCCGTATCTCGATCTGTTCGACGGCCCCGACGGCAACCTGCCGCTGAGCGAGCGCAAGGCGACGACAACGACGTTGCAGGCGCTTTTCCTGATGAACTCGCAGTTTCTGCACGAGCAGTCGCAGGCGGTTGCGGAACGCTGGACGGCCCGCGCCCCCGGCCCGCGGGACTTCGTCGACAACGCCTACCGGACCATCTTCGGGCGCGGGCCGACCGCGGCGGAAATCGAGCGCGCCGAGTCGTTCCTGGCCGACGCCGGGCCGGCGCAACGCGCCCGGCCAAGCTACCTGCGCGCAATGCTGTCGAGCAACGAGTTCCTGTTCGTGGATTGAGACAGCCGCGCGAACCGGCAAGCGCGCTACAATCGTTCGGTTCCAGGAGGTCGGTCATGAAAACTCTTTCCGTTGCCTGCGCCGTTCTTGCAGCCGCAGCCGCCGCCGCGGCGCAATCGCCCGCGCGTTGGAAGGCGCACGACATGAGCCGTCCGCGTCCGGCGAAAGTCGTCTCGCGGATGCCGCTGCCGGTCCCGCCGCCGTCGGACGCGGTCGTTCTCTTCGACGGCGACGATCTTTCGCAATGGCGCGCAGCGGACGGCGGCGAGGCCAAGTGGATCGTCAAGGACGGCGTCATGGAAGCCGTCGCCGGCGGCGGCCCGATCTACACCCGCCGGGGATTCGGGGACATCCAACTGCACGTGGAATGGGCCGCCCCTACGCCTGCGCGCGGCAGAGGCCAGGGGCGGGGCAACAGCGGCGTCTTCCTGATGGGCAAGTACGAGATTCAGGTGCTCGATTCGCACCAGAACGTCACCTACGCGGACGGTCAGGCCGGCGCGCTTTACGGGCAGTACCCGCCGCTGGCCAACGCCTCCCGCTCCGCGGGCGAGTGGCAGGCGTACGACATCGTCTTTCGCCACCCGCGGTTCAAGCCCGACGGCAGCGTGCTGCAGCCGGCGCGGGTCACCGTGCTGCACAACGGAATCCTGGCGCAAGACAACTCCGCGGCCTGGGGGCCGACCTCGTGGCTGCAGCACCTGCCCTACGCGTCGCACCCCGACCGCCTGCCGTTGTCGCTGCAAGACCACGGCAACCCCGTGCTCTACCGCAATATCTGGCTGCGCGAGCTGGACGAAGAACCGCGCAAGGGGCCGCCGGCGTACGACACGAAGCCGCTGGTCACGTTCGCGCCCGAGGTTCTCGATCGCTACGCGGGCGACTACCTCGAGCCGCGAGGCGGCCGCAATCGGATTTTCCGCGAAGGCTCCACGCTTTACGTCGTCTTCAACCTGCTGCCGCCCATCGAGTTGCTGCCTCATTCCCAAGAGGAGTTTTCGCTGCGCTGGACGGCGGCCAGGATCGTCTTCGACCTCGACTCCGGCGGTTCGCCCGAAGGGATGACCTTCCACATCGGCGGCGAAGAGCGGCGCGCGAAGAAGCTCGCCAAGAAACCGTAGCGCCGCCCGCGCCGCTTTCCCCGCGGACCGTCGGGGCGTGTGCGTTTCCATACACGCCCGAAACGGAGTTTTCCCCTTGAACCCCCTCATATCCCAAAAACTTCCATAACAATGGCTGAAAAATCGATTTGCCGTTTGACAGCCGCTGGAAACGGGAGTATGAATAAAGCAGTCAGGAAAAGGGGGTTCGCCATGCGCTACAGACTTCTCGTCGGGTTGCTTTCGGTTGTGTGCCCGACGCTTCCGCTGCTTGCCCAGATCAATACAGGGACGATTTGGGGCACGGTTCGCGATACCCAGGGGAGCGTGATCCCCGGCGCCGAAATCACGGTCATGTCGATCGATCTGGGCGTCGCGGTCGAGTTGACCACCAACGAAGCCGGTGTTTACCAAGCCGCGGGCCTGCGGCCAGGCTCCTACAGAATCCGCGCCGAGACGGCCGGCTTCAAGGCCGCGGTCAGGGACGAGATTCAACTCTCCATCCAGCAACGCCTCGAAGTCGATTTCATGCTCGAAGTGGGCGAAATCACCGAGCAGGTCGAGGTTGTCGCCGACATCGTGGAAGTGCAGGCGGAGAGCGGCCAATTGGGCTCCGTCATCGGCTCCGAAGAGATCGCCGACCTGCCGCTCGACGGGCGGCGTTACTCCGACCTGATTCTGCTCAGTCCGGGGGCGGTTCCGGGGCCCGGAACGCGCTCCAATCCGCGCGAGGCCAGAATCAACGTCGACGGCAATTTCTCGCTCCAGAACTACTTCGCCCTCAACGGGGTGGACAACAACACCTTCACGACCAACGCCCAGGAACGGAGTCCGCAGGCGGTTTCGCCGCCTCCCGACGCTCTCCAATCCTTCAAGATCCAGACGCGCACCTACGATGCCGAGTTCGGCTGGAGCCAGGGCGCGGTGATCAATGCCGAGATCAAATCGGGAGCCAACGCCTTTCACGGTTCCGCCTGGTACTTTCTGCGCAACGACAAGCTGAACGCCAACAATTTCTTCAACAATGCAGCCGGCGTGGAAAGAGGGGCCGAGCGCCGCAATCAATCCGGCCTCGCCCTCGGCGGGCCGATCGTCAACAACCGCACCTTCTTCTTCGCCGACTATCAGCGAACGGACTCCAGCAAGGCCGGCGGCGCGAACGGCACGGTTCCCACGGCGGCCATGAAGCAAGGCATTTTCACCGGGGCGCGCGATCTGCAGATCGACCGCAACGCCGACGGCGAGCCCTTCTATCCGCAGATCGCACCCTGCGTGGACGAAGTCAACGACGTCCTCAACCTGACGGCGAGGCGCACCGACGGCTTGCCTTGCGGCGACCCGACCGGCATGGCCCTGGCCGGTCTCTATCCGGACCCCAACTCCGGGACGTTCGGCTACCAGTCGGCGCTCGACGTGCCGCTGGATCAGAACTCCTTCGACGTGCGCATCGACCACAACATCTCGGCCAAGGACGTCTTCTACGCTTCCTACAGCTTTCTGCAGACCGACACCGTCGTCGAGCAGGGGCCGTTCCCCAACCCGTTGGCCACGGGGGGCTTCACGGCCAACAGCTACGTCCGCGGGCAACTGACCGCGCTGACCTGGAACCGCATCTTCAGTCCGTCGGTATTCAACAGCCTGCGCTTCGGTTTCAACCGCATCTATTCGACTTCCGATCCGGTTGCTCCCGAAGGGGACGCCGGCCCCGATTTCGGACTGAATAACCTGCCCGGGACGTTCGCTTACGGCCTGCCTCCGATCCGCGTCGGCGGCTACACCCTACTGGGCACTTCGGAGTGGCGGCCCCAGTTCCAGGTGTCGCAGGTCTTTCAGTTGCTGGACAATCTCAGTTTGGTTCGCGGCAATCACGCTCTCAAGTTCGGCTTCGAGTACAAACGGGCCGCCAACGACTACCTCGACGTCAAAGCGCCCAACGGACGCTACATCGTGCCCGGCAACGCTTACGTCGGGGACGGAGTCGCCAACCTGCTGCTGGGCTCCGTCGGCAGAATCGAGGCCACCTCGGCGCTGGTGCCGCATACCTACACCGACGGTTTCATGTTCTACGCGCAGGATGCTTACAGGGCCACTTCCAACCTCACCCTCAACTACGGCGTCCGCTACGAGTACTTCACGCCGATCGTCGAGCGCGACAATCTGGTCTCCAATTTCGACCCCGACGCCAACGGAGGCCGGGGGGCGCTGCTGACGGCCAACCCGGGAAGCATCGGCGAAGTTCCCTGCGACTTCGACTGCGTGCAGCGGGTTCAGGGAGACGGCATTTTCAGCAGGGCGCTGGTCAACCCCGACCGCAACAATTTCGCGCCCAGGTTCGGAGTGGCCTACCGCCTCTCGGACCGCGCCGTGGTCAAGGGCGGGTACGCGATCTTCTATCAGGCCATCGACCGCATGGGCAGCTCGGCGGCATTGCCCTTGAACCCTCCGCAGTTGATCGACTTCCGCGGCCACGAGTCGCGGTTCAACGAGGTTCCGAAGCTCTTGCTGCGCGATCCCTTCCCCGGCGGCAGCGATGAATTCAATCCGCAGACGATCGACCTGCGCAGCCGCAGCTTTGACGGCACGGCGCCTTGGTCGCAACAGTACAGCTTCGGGTTCCAATTCCGCTTCGATCAGGCTTATCTGATGGATATCTCCTACGTGGGCGGAGACTCCAACCGCATCCGCAGGCTGCGGCCGCTGAATCAGGGCATCTTGAATGCCGACGGGTCGATCACCCAGCCTTTCCCCAGTTGGGCGCGTTTGAGCGACCACATGGCCAGCATCGGCAACGCCAACTATAACGCGCTGCAAGTGAGCTTGCGGCGGGCGATATCCTCGGGCCTGGCCTTCAACGTGAACTATACCTGGAGCAAAGCGCTGGGGGATACCCAGGACAATCTCTCGGGCGGCGCTTCGGCCAGCAACGTCCGGCCGCAGAACGCCCACGACTTGGCCGCCGACTACGGCTTGCTGGTCTTCGATCAGAGGCATCGTTTCGTGATGAACTGGACCTGGAAGATCCCGTTTCCGAGCTATGGGGCGGCGGAGCACGTCCTGGGCGGCTGGCAGTTCAACGGCATCTGGAGCTCCACGTCGGGCGCCCCCATCGGCATCAGCGGCCCCGACCGCAGCGGAACGCGCAGTCAGAACCCTCGAGCGGACTGCATCGGCGACCCGAAGGGATCGCGCACCGTCCAGCAATTCTTCAATCCGGCTGCTTTCGCCATACCCAGGAACGGGACCTTCGGCAACTGCGGCGTGGCCAGCCTGAGCGGTTGGCCGCACCACAACTTCGACCTCTCCCTTTTCAAGAACATCGGCTTGGGCTTCAGCGAAGACGCCACGCTGCAGATCCGCTGGGAGTTCTTCAACGCCTTCAACACGCCTCAGTTCAACAATCCGAATAACAGGGTGGACAGGGGCCGGTTCGGCGAAACGACCTCGGTTTTCGATCCGTCGCGAGAAGGCCGGGTGATTCAATTCGGGCTGAGGTTCCTTTTCTAGGCGGATCCGCAACCCGGCGGGCCGGCGCCGGGCGCGTTCTCTTTTGCTGAGAGCGCGCCCGGCGGATGCGCTACGCTTGCAGGTTGCGCAACCCGCAGCGGGCGGTCTCCATGACGGCAGAGCAAGCTCCCCCTGAAGACTCGGCGCAGGGGCTGATACGCGGCTTGGGTCTCAAAGAAGCCGTCTCGGCCAACGTGGTCGAGATGCTGGGCATCGGCCCCTTCATCACCATCCCGATTCTGATCGCGGCCATGGGCGGCCCCCACGCCATGCTGGGCTGGCTGCTGGGAGCCGCGCTGGCCGTCTGCGACGGCCTGGTCTGGGCCGAGCTGGGGGCCGCCATGCCCGGAGCGGGCGGCTCCTACATCTACCTTAGGGAAGCTTACGGCCCCCGCAAGATGGGCCGCATGATGTCGTTCCTCTTCGTCTGGATGATCTTCTTCACCGCTCCGCTTTCCGTGGCGACCGGCGCCGTCGGGTTCGCCCAGTACACGCGCTATCTGGGGCCCGAGCTTTCTCCGCTGACCACGCAGTTCATCGCCGTGGGTCTTTGCCTGGTCATCACTTTCGCCCTCTACCGCGGCATTCGCACGATCGGCCGGCTTTCCTTCATTCTCATGCTGGCCGCCGTCGGCACCATTCTCTGGGTGATCGTCTCGGGGCTCCCCAATATCCGCGGCGAGCTTCTCTTCGACGTTCCCGAGGGCGCCTTCTCCTGGTCGTGGGAGTTCGTTGCGGGTCTGGGAGGCGCCTCGCTGATCGGCATCTACGGGTACGGCGGGTACAACAATATCTGCTTCCTGGGGGGAGAGGTCCGCAACCCGAGCCGGAACATCCCTTTCGCCGTCATCGCCTCGATCGCCCTCGTGGCGCTCCTTTACGTCTTCCTGAACACCACCATCCTCGGCGTCGTCCCTTGGCGCGAGGCGATGGAATCGCAGCACGTAGTTTCCGATTTCATGGAAATCGTCTACGGGCCGTGGGCCGCCCAACTGCTGACCTACCTGGTCCTGGGCGCCTCGGCCGCATCCGTTTTCGCCTTGCTGCTCGGTTACTCGAGGATTCCCTACGCCGCCGCCAACGACGGCAGGTTCTTCTCGGTTTTCGCCAAGCTGCACCCGACCAAACGCTTCCCCCATGTCTCACTGTTGACGCTGGGGCTGGCCTCGACCGTCTTTTGTTTCTTCGACCTGAGCAACATCATCCAGGCGCTCATCGTGATCCAGATCGTGCTCCAGGTGCTGGGGCAAATTGTCGCCGTTACGCTGATCCGCAGGTATCGGCCCGATATCCGCCGGCCTTTCCGCATGTGGGGCTATCCGCTGCCCAGCATCGCGGCGGCGATTCTCTGGCTCCTTGTGCTGGTCTCGACGGGAGCGGCAATCGTAGGGTTGGGCCTGCTGGTGCTGGCCGCGGGCATCGGTCTCTACATGGTCAGGGCGCTTCGGGTCGGCGAGTGGCCGTTCGAGCGGCGGGCGGTTGGCGAATCGTAATTTCCCGGCCGGCCGCTACGTCCTTCAGGATCGAAGTTCCGCCTCCGGGCCAAACGACTTCCACCGCGTCCGCCCGGCTATGGGCGCCCATCCCGAAATGGAGCGTCATCTCGCTTTGCGAAAGATAGCTCCCGCCGCTGTGGACTTCGCGCATCTGCAGCAGGTCTCCGGCGCGGACCCTGACCCGCGCCCCCAGAGCCGGGCGATTGCCCCCCGAACCGACCAAGCGGACGCGCAGAGAGCGGTTTCCGCCGGCCGGCCGGTTCCACAAGAGCGTGGGCCCGGAGTCGATGTTGTTGACAACCAGGTCCAACGCTCCATCGCCGTCGAAGTCGGCCGCGGCCGCTCCCCGGCTGGATTGTTCGCTTTCGAGGCGCAGGAGATCCGCTTGCTCCTGGAAACGGCCGTTCCCCAGGTTGCGGAAAATGAGGCTTCTCTGGCGGTACGGCGCCGCAGCCGGTTGTTCGAGCCGGTCCACGCCGGGAAAGACGTGCCCGTTGGCCGCAAAGATGTCCAGCCAACCGTCGTTGTCGAAATCGAAAAAAAAGGTTCCCCAACCGACGAAGGGGAGCGTGGGGCGGTCCAGGCCGGATCGAGTGGTGACATCCGAGAAGTTGAGGCCGCCCTCGTTGCGGTAGAGCGTGTTGTATTCCTCGGCAAAGTGCGTGACGTACAGAGAGAGGCGGCCGCTGTTGAGAAAATCCCCGACCGCGACGCCCATGCCGGCCTGTTCGACCCCGTGGCCGTTGAAGGCCGCGCCCGACAGGAGCCCGACTTCTTCGAATTCGGCGTTGCCCAAATTTTTGTAGAGCAGGTTGGGCGTCGAATCGTTGGCTACGAAGAGATCGGGCAGGCCGTCGTCGTTCAGGTCCGCGAAAACCGCGCCGAGTCCGAAGTAAGTCTCCGGGTCGTCGAGACCGCTGCTGTGGGCTCTCTCTTCGAAAACGCCGTCCCCGCGGTTGAGGAAAAACGAGTCGCCGGCGCCTTGCAACCCCCTCGGACCGCACATGACGGGCAGCCCCATGTAGCGGCAGCCCAGGCCCGCCCTGCCCATCGAGCCGTAGGCCGGGCTTCCCGGCTCGGGCAAATTGCCGGGGTCCAACTCGATATAGTTGGCCACGAACAAATCCAGATCCCCGTCGCGGTCGACGTCGGCCCAGGTCGAGCCGGTCGACCAGCGGGAATCGTTTACGCCTGCTTTCTCGGTGGCGTCTTCGAAAGTTCCGTCGCCTCGATTGCGCAGCAGTTGGTTGGGGCCGTAGGCGGTGATGTAGAGATCGGGGAACCCGTCGGCGTCGTAGTCGGTGACCGAGCAGCCCATGCCCCAATGGCCGTTCCCTCCCGCGCCGGCCTGTCGGGTGGTTTCCTCGAAGCGGCGGCCGCCCCGATTGCGGAACAACGCATGCCGCAAGGTCGAGGGCTTGCTTTGCCGGAAGTCCTCGAGGCGGCCGCCGTTCACGAAATAAAGATCGGGGCGGCCGTCCGCGTCATAGTCGAGCACGCAGACCCCGGCGGAATTCGCTTCGACGATGTAGCGTTTGCGGCGGTCGCCGCTGGTCAGATGGAATCCGCTCAGACCGGCGGCGTCCGCCGCTTCGAGAAAGCGCGGCTGGGGCAGGGGTTGGCCCGGCAAGAAAGCCCCGGGAGACGGCAGCAGCCCGGCGGCCAGGAAAAAAACACAGGCCCGGCGGCGGCGGGGCACGGCCTGTTCATTATAGCGGCGCTTTCAGCGAGGCGTTGTAATCCAACGGACAGCCGCGCCCACCGAAACGGGAATGGCGGATATATACTGCGAACTGATCCTTTCGCGGATTTTCGACGAGAGAGCGGCCGGAACCAGGCAATGACCGGAACCAGGCAATGACCGGATGCGCAGCAAAAATCCTTGGCCGCGGCGCCCCGCGGGCCTGCGCGGTCGGATTCGTTTTGCTCGGCGTCTTGCAGACCCTGCAGGGGCCGGCGGGCGCGCAGGTTCCGGCCGACGCAGCCGCCGAATTCAACCGCGCCCTGGAGCACTTCCGCGCCGGCAGCTACTCCGCAGCCCTTCAGGCGCTCGAACCGCTCGCGCGCCGCCGCCCCGCCGTAGCCGAGATTCAGCATCTGCTGGCGATCGTCCTCGATCTCAACCGCAAGCCGGAGGAAGCCAATCGGCACTTCCGGCGCGCCGTGGAATTGCAACCGAATACGGCTGTTCTGCGCACGAATTTCGGCGCCAGCCTGATGCGTCTCGGACAAGCCGCACAGGCCGCGGAGCAGTTCCGCAAGGCTCTGGAACTGGAGCCGAACAACCCCACGGCAAGCTTCAATCTGGGAACGATACTCTTGCAGCAGGGCCGTCCCGAGCAGGCGCTCCCCCGGCTGGAGACGGCATTCGCCATACAGCCGGACGTCTATGAGAATGCGTACCAGCTTGCCTACTGCAGGTTCTTGCTGGGCAAATACGCAGCGGCGGACGCGATTCTGAAGAAACTGGCGGGTACGGCGCCGCCGCGGGCCGAGCAGCGGTTCCTGCAAGCGCTCACCGACCGCGCCTTGGGCCGCGCCGACCGCACGCGCGAAGTCTGGCGGGCAGTCAAACCTCTGATGAACGGCCGGCCGCAACTGCAATTTCAGGCGGCCCTGCTGCTCTTGAGCCAAGACCTGCCGGAGCCCGCCGAAGAACTGCTCCTGTCGGTCGCCGAACAACTGCCCGACTCCTACCCGGCGCGCCTCAACTTGGCGTTGACCCAAAAAAGACTGGCCAAGCTGCCCGCAGCCGCCAGCACGGCCAACGCCGCCCGCGCTCTGCAGGAGACCGGCGAAATCCACCTGCTGCTGGGGGATATCCTGGAAGCCCAGGAAAAGCCGCTCGAGGCGGTCGCCCATTTTCAGCGGGCCGTGGAACTCGACCCCGCGCCGGCGAACTACTACGCCTTGGGCCACGAATTCCTGATTCATTGGAACTGGGAGGCCGCGGCGCAAGTCTTTGCCGCCGGTCTCGAAAGCCATCCCGGCTCCTGGCGTCTGCGGATCGGCGCCGGAGCCGCGGCGACCGGCCTTACGCGGTACGAAGAGGCCACCCGCGCCTTCTTGCAGGCCGTGAAGCTCAGGCCGCAAGAACCGCTGGGCTACCGGCTGCTCGCGCAAACGTTCGACCGCTCGGAAGAAGCCTTCGATGACGCCGCGGGCGCCTTCCGGGAGCTGCTCGAGCGGCAAGCGGAGAACCCTTGGGCGCTTTATTTCGAGGCTTTGGCGGCTTTTCGGCAAGCCTCTCGGTCGGGAGACGCAAGCCGTTTGGCCTCTCGAGCCCAAGCATTGACGCAGACGGCCGGCGAGAACCCCCGCTTCCTGGAAGCGCATCTGCTGCTGGGCGAGATCCAGTTCGAGATCGGCAACTGGGCAGCCTCGGCCGAAGCGCTCCGGCGGGCGGTCGAGATCGATCCGCAACAGACCTCGGCGCACTACCGCTTGGGGCTTGCGCTGCAGCGCTTGGGGCGGCCGCAGGAAGCGCGGCAGGCGCTCCAGAGGTATCGGGAACTGAAGGCCCGGGAAGACCGAACGGTAGGCGAGAGGGTCGCGGCAACCACCCGGTTTATCGTGGAGTTGAAGAAGCGGTGACGGGCCCCGCCAACCCCGAGCGCCTGGTCTGCGCCGGCGAGTTCTTTACCGATCTGATCTTCTTCGATCTGGACAGGCTGCCGGCGCTGGGCGAGGAAATCAAAACCGACGACTTTGCCGTCTCACCGGGCGGCGGCGCCGCGATCGCCGCTGCCGCGGCCGCCCGGCTGGGGCGTTCCGTCGAGCTGGTGACGGTTTGGGGCCGGTCCATGCCCGGGGACGCGGCCCGCAGACCACTGCAGGAAGCCGGCGTTTCTTTTTCGGGATCGCGGTTCGAAACGGAGACGATGTCCGGTCTTACGGTGGCGGTCTCCACGCGGCAGGACCGCTATTTTCTGACTTGCCCCGGCGCCAACCGCTTCGTGGAAGAGCACTTGCTCGCGGCGGAAACCCTGGAGCGGCTCAGCCTTGCCGGCCACGTTCACTTCGCGCTGACTCCCGGCCGCTGGGAGCCGTTCCTGAACGCGGTCAAGCAACTGCAGAGCGGCGGGGTCACGGTGTCCTGGGATCTGGGTTGGGATCCCGCGGCCGGCCGTTCCCAGGGCTTCCATGAGCTGTGCCGGCAGTTGGACGTGATTTTCCTCAACGAAATGGAAGCCCTCAAGTATGCCGGCGCTTCGTCGCGCCGGCAGGCGCTGGAGTTTTTCGCCCGACCGCGCAATACCGCGGCGATCAAGCTGGGCGCAGCGGGCGCTATGGCCTCCCGCAACGCGGCGGCGCCGGTTCAGGTTGCGGGGATCGCGGTCGAGGCGGTCGACAGCACCGGCGCCGGCGATGCTTTCGATGGAGGGTTCCTGCACGCCTGGATGGCGGGGAAAACGACGCAAGAGGCGCTCCTGTGGGGAAATATATGCGGCGGATTGTCGACCCGTTCGCCGGGCGGCGTGCAGGCGCTGCCGACCCGAACGGAATTCGAGCGGCGGCTCGCCGCGGAAAGCAAGCAAGAGGCGCGGATCCCATGAAACTGACCATTATCGGGGGCGCGGGCGTCCGCGTCCCGCTGATCGTCAACGGCCTGTTTCGGCAGGAAACGACTCTGGCCGTAGACGAGCTCTCTTTGTTCGACATTGACGCGGAGCGCTGCGAAACCATCGCCCGCATCGCCGAGGCGATGGCCAAAAGGGCCGGCGGCAGGCTCCGGGTAACGCGGCCCGCCGCGCTGGAAGAGGCGCTGGACGGGGCTTCGTTCGTCGTTTCGAGCATTCGCGTGGGCGGGCTTGCGGGTCGGGTTCGCGACGAGACGATCGCCCTGGAGCACGGCCTGCCCGGCCAGGAAACGGTCGGCCCCGGCGGGTTTGCCCTGGCCTTGCGCACGATCCCCATTCTCACCGCATACGCCCGCAAAACGGCCGAGCTCGCGCCCCATGCCTGGCTGATCAACTTTACCAATCCGGTCGGGATCATGGCCGAGGCGTTGATCCGGCAGGGGCTGGGCGACCGCTGCATCGGCGTCTGCGATACTCCCCGCGAGCAGTTCCTGCACGTCGCCGAGGCCCTGGGGATTCCCTTGCAGACGGCGTTCTTCGACTATCTCGGTCTGAATCATCTGGGTTGGATACGCGCCGTTCTGGCCGATGGGCGCGACCTGCTGCCGGATGTGCTGGCATCGGACGAAGCGCTGGAGCGCGCCTACCCCACCCCGTTGTTCTCGAAGACTTTCCTGAGAGAACTGGGCCTGCTGCCCACGGAATACCTGTTCTTCTATTATTCGGCCCGAGAGGCGTTCCGCCGGACAAGGGCCTCGGGGAATACCCGCGGCAAGCTGATCGGGGAATTGGAAGACCGCCTGATGCAGTCGCTGGCCGAGGCCGGCCGCAACGAGGCCGGGATTCTGGACGCCTACGACCTCTATCTGGCGAGCCGCAACGCCTCCTACATGGCGGTGGAAACGGGGGGCGCCCTGGAGCGGGGCAAGGTGGCCGCGGCGCGAGAAAAGCTGTACAGCAGCGCGGCCGGTTACGAGCGCATCGCCCTGGACGTGATCGACGCGATCGCCAACAACCGGCTGCGGGTCATGCCGGTCGACGTGGCCAACCGGGGGGCCGTCCGCGACTTCGATGACGATACCGCCGTGGAGGCGCCTTGCGCCATCGACGGCAACGGCGCCCGGCCGCTGGCCGCCGGCCGCCTCCCCGAGCGGATCCGCAGTCTGGTTCTGCAAGTCAAGGACTACGAGCGAACCGCCGCGGCCGCCGCGCTGCAGGGGTCGCGGGCGCTGGCGGTCGACGCCCTGACCGCCAACCCGTTGGTCGAACGCCGCGAGTCGGCCGAGAAGCTGGTGGACGCCTACCGGCGGGCGCACTCTCCCTGGTTGGACTATCTCGCCTAACGCCCGCCCCGATTGCCGGGTTAAAAAAATTACGGCGCCCGCGCGCGCGATTGGACAGCAGCCGATTTCTGCCCTACTATCGAAATGTCGATTCTCCTTCGACCTCGGGAGGAAACGCTATGCGGCTTCGAATTTACGATGCGCTTTTCCCAATCCTGCTGACTGTGTGCCTCGCGGCCGGTTCGCCGCAGCCCGCGGTTGCGCAATCCGGCCCCGGCCTCGACCGCGTCCTGATGCTGGCCGAGGCCCGGAGCGGGCCCCGCGCGCTCGCCGCCGACCGGGGCGCGACCGGCCTGTGGCAGCGCCTGCTGCGGCTGCAAACGACGGCGAGCGCGCTCTACACCGCGGCCCACCCGGACGACGAGCAGGGAGGGACCTTGACCTACCTCAGCCGCGGGCAAGGCGCGCGCACCGCGCTGCTCACACTCAACCGCGGGGAAGGCGGCGCCAACGCCATCGGGCCCGAGCTGTTCGACGGGTTGGGCCTGATCCGCACCGAAGAGCTTCTCGTTTCCGACCGCTACTACGGTTTGGACGACCAGTATTTCACCAACTTGATCGATTACGGCTACTCCAAGAATCTGGAAGAGGCGCTCAGGCAGTGGGGCAAGGAAAACGTGCTGCGGGACATCGTCAGGGTCATTCGCATCAATCGCCCGCTGGTTCTCGTCTCCCGCTTTTACGGCGGCCCGCGCGACGGTCACGGCAACCATGAGACGTCCGGCGCGCTGACCCAGGAAGCGTTTGCCCTGGCCGGCGACGCCAATGTGTTCCCCGAGCAGATCCGCGATGAGGGGCTCAGGCCCTGGCAGCCTTTCAAGCTCTATCGCAGCAATCTTCAGTCGCGGCGCTCTTTCGGCGCAGGCGGCGGGCCTCCCGATAGCCGCTGGAACGTCTCCGTCAACGCCGGGGAGTTCAGCCCCTGGCTGGGAGAGAGCTACCAGGAGTTCTCGGCCCTGGGCTTGAGCTTTCAGCGCTCCCAGAACAGCGGCCGCCGCCGCGAAAGGCCCGGCTCTTACCGGCAGTTTTTCGAAAGAGTGGAAAGCCGTGTCGAGGCCCCTGAGAAGGAATCCGGCTTCTTCGACGGCCTGGATACGTCGATTGCAGGCATATACACGCTCCTGGGCGGCAGCGCGCCCGATGGCGTCCCCGCATTGCTCGCCGAAATCGAAAGCCGGATCGAGGACGCCGTCGCGGCCTACAACGTGCGCAACCCCGCCGCCGCCGCGCCTTTCCTGGCGCAGGGGCTGGGGCTGATCCGCGAGGCGATGCGGCTGTCCGCGGGCCGCGAAGAGGCGCTCTTCCTGCTGGCGATCAAAGAGCGGCAGTTTCAGGACGCTATCAATACGGCTTTGGGCCTCCAGTTTCGCGCCGTCGCGGCGCCGCTCGCCGCCGCAGCCCCGAGCTCCCCCTTCGCCCAGCCGGCGGTCATGGGAGTAATCGTTCCCGGCCAGCGATTCCAGGTGGACGTTTCGCTGGTCAACCCCGGCAGCATTCCCATTCGAACCGAACGGATCGCGCTGGAGAGTTCCGCGGGATGGGAGATCGAGGGAGACCCGCAAGCGGGCAAGCCGCTGCGCTCGGGCGCAACGCTCTCCACCACGTTCACCGTCGCGCCGCCGCCGGACGCAACGCTTTCGCGGCGCTATTTTCAGCGCGCGTCGATCCATGAAAGCCGCTACAGCATTCGGGAGCCCGAATATCTGCATCTGGCGGGCCGCCCGCCGGCGCTCGCCGCCGCGGTCGATTACGAGATCGGCGGGCAGTCGGTCAGGACGACCGCAACGGTCTACCGCCGGGAGGCGAACCTCCCTTACGGATACGAGTACCGCGAGTTGAAGATCGCGCCGGCGCTGGCAGTCAATGTCTCCCCGGCCAACCTGATCGTGCCCCTGGGGGCGCCGCGGAATAAAATCTCCGTGGAGGTGGAGCTGCTCCATAACCGCAGCGCAGAAAGCCAAGGCGAGCTGGCGCTGGAGTTGCCCGACGGTTGGAGCGCTCAGCCCGCCCGGCATGCCTTCAGCTTTTCCCAGGCCAACGAGCGCCGGAACTTCAGTTTCTCGGTCTCCGCGCCTCAGCTCCGCGCGGAGACATACGACATCGAGGCCGTCGCCCGCGCCGCAGGGCGCGAGTACCGCGAGGGCTATCGGGCGATCCGCCATCGCGACTACGACGTCCGCTATCTGTACCGCGACGCGGCGACCCGCATCCGGGGCGTCGACGTCAAGATCGCCCGCCGCCTGAACGTGGGTTACGTCATGGGCGTGGGCGACGAGGTTCCCGCAGGAATCGAGCAGATGGGCGCTCAGGTCACTCTGCTCGACAGCGGCGATCTGGCCGCGGGAGACCTGGACGCCTACGGAGCCATCGTCATCGGCACGCGGGCCTACGCCGTGCGCCGGGACTTGATCGAATACAATCGGCGGCTGCTCGATTACGCCCGCCGGGGAGGCAATCTGATCGTTCTCTACCAAACGCAGGAGTTCGTTCCCGGCAAGTGGGCCGCTTTTCCGGCCGATCTCCCGCGCAGGGCCGAAGAGGTTTCGGAGGAAGATTCGCCGGTCAAAATCCTGGCCCCAGACCATGCGCTCTTGCGGCAGCCCAACCGCATCGCCGCCGCCGACTTCGACGGTTGGGTGGAGCAGCGCGGCTCCAAGTTTTTTTCCGCTTGGGACGACGCTTACGTCCCCCTGATCGAAACGCAGGATCAGGGACAGGAACCGCAAAGAGGGGGATGGCTTACCGCCCCGTACGGCGAGGGCCAC
Organism: Bryobacterales bacterium; assembly: GCA_965214655.1. Lineage (GTDB taxonomy): Bacteria > Acidobacteriota > Terriglobia > Bryobacterales > UBA6623 > CATQHP01. Next base: position 1,754,500 of record OZ243965.1, read on the forward strand.
TATACGTATTTCGCCTACGCCGTGCACCGGCAGCTCCCTTACAGCGTGCCCGGCGCCTACCGCATCTTCGCCAATCTGCTCTCGCTGGGCCGCTGACCGGCAACGAACGTTCGGACGGCGCATCCCGACGCCCCGGGCGAAACGGGATCGGGTCGTGGTTTCTTGTGTTAATTTTGTAAATAAATTGTCTCTTTTATTAAGTTATTACCATCCTTCATACTTTGCAATCCTTCATACTTTACTGATACCCTGGATTTGGTGAATTCCCTGCGGGCGGAAACGCGACGGGGCGATTCAGAGTGAAACTGGTCTTTTCGACGCAAGATTTCGAGCAAACCGCGCGTCAGTTTCAATCTACTGGAAAGCGTTCGGCAAGCGCGGGGGATGCGCTGCGTCTCCACTCTCCGCTCGGACGCCGTCGATCCGGCGGCCGAGCGCTGCGCCGCTTGGGCCTTTTCCTTCTCCTGGCGTTCGCCCTGACGGCGCAGGCGGCGCGGGGCCAAAGCATCGGGCCGCTGGTTTTCGACGGCGGCCGGCAGTCGAAAGCTGCGCCGGCCGAGCGCGCGGCCGCGGTTCCGCCGCCAAGCCTGGGGTTGAGCCTGCCGCAGCCCGCCGCCGCGGTTCTGCCGCCGCTGGACGCCGGCGAGTTGGAGCGGCTGCAGCCGCAAGGGGGTCAGACGCCCATCGGCGTCCACCGTTCGTTGCCGGCGGGGACGGCCGTCGTGAGCTTTTCCGGCGAAGCGGCCCGAACGACCGTCGCGGGAGCTTGGCGAACGACCGCGGCCGGACGGCTCTGGCGGCTGCAAACGACCTCTCCCAAAGCCCACGCGCTGCGCTTTCATTTTCAGGATTTCGACGCCGGAGCGGGCAACGTCTGGATCCATGCGGCCGACGGACAGGTTGCCGGGCCGTACAGCGGCCGCGGCATGTACGGCGACGGAGATTTCTGGAGCGGTATCGTTTTCGGCGAAAGCGCGACGATCGAGTATCTGCCCGATCCGGCGACGCCGCCGGCGGAGGCCGTCCCGTTCCGCATCGCCGCCGTCAGCCATATCTGGGGCGGCCCCGGACGCGCCGGGGGCGGCAGTCCGCCGGCGCAAGCCGCCGAGGCAAAGTCCGAACGGGAAGCTCCACCGCAAAAGCGCATCGAAAAACCCGCGGCCGCGAAAATGCGGAGCTTGTCCGGCGCGCCGCTTTCTTCGCCCAAAAATGCGGCCGCCACGCTCACGCCCGGGCGGCCCGAATCCTTCAACCTGGGGCCGGTTACCAGTCCGACGCTTTTCACAGGGCCTAACTCGTTCCGGTTGGAGGTCCCCGACAACGCCGCCCATGTAACCGTCACCGTGACCGCCGATGCGGACGTGGACCTCTACGTTCGTTTCGGAGAAGACATCGGACTTGAGAACGGACGGCCGGTCAGTGACCACTCTTCCGAAACCACCTCCGACAACGAACGGATCGTCATTAACCGCTACTCCACCCCGCCGCTGCAAGCCGGAACCTACTTCGTTTCGCTGGTTCTTTACGAAACGGGCGTCACCGCCAAGGTCAGGCTTACCGCGGATGTGGGCATGCTCGAGGACTGCCACCCGGACGTGGCCTGCCACTCCGAATGGTCAAGTTCCGCGGCGGGCGTCGCGCAGATCGTTTACGAGAAGTCCGGCGGCTCTTTTATCTGCTCCGGCACGCTGCTCAACAATCGGCAGCAAGACTTCACCCCCTATTTTCTCACCGCCGCCCATTGCCTCGATACCGACGCGCAAGCACGGACCGTGACTGCCTACTGGTTTTATGAGGAAGCAAACCTGCGACGGGGCGACGCCCGCTCGACTGCCCGCAAACACAACCAGCGGCGCGAGCCTGCTGGCCACCTTGGGCGGCTACGGAAACGACGGACCGGATCCCCTCGGCGATATGACGCTGCTGGAGCTCACCAGCCCGTTGCCGGCCGGCGTCGTGTTCCAGGGATGGGACGCCGACCCTCAACCGCTCGATGCGCCGGCGAGCGGCATTCATCATCCCGGGAACGCCCTGTGGGGATCCTTCAAGCGGATTGACTTCGGCCGAACCATTCGTAATAGCAGCAGAAGCAACCTTTCCTCCAGTTTCATCAGCATCGAGCTGCAGCGAGGCTACACCGAAGGCGGCTCTTCCGGATCCGCCCTCTTCAGTAATCCCGAAACCGTGATCGGGGCGCTCTCCGGCGGACAAATAATCTCAACCGGGGATTTCTGCCCGACGGGCCACTACGATTTTTACACGAAATTTTCGACTTTCTATCCCCATATTCGGCAGTACATCGACTGGCCCTCGCTGACCGCCGCGCCCGCTTCGATCATGAGCGGCGGCTCGGCAACCCTCACTTGGGTTGCGGCCGACGCAGCGAGCGCGGAGATCGACAACGGCGTGGGCGCAGTCACCCCGGCCGCCGGCGGTTCGCGCAGCGTCTCCCCGACGGAAACCACAACCTACACCCTCACCGTCACCGACACCGACGGCGTACAGGGCACAGCCGCGGTCACCGTCACCGTCAGCGACGCCGCGGCGACGCTCACCGCCAGCCCGGCGACGATCACCAGCGGCCAATCCTCCACCCTCACCGTCGCTTCCACCAACGCCCAAAGCGCGGAGATCGACAACGGCGTGGGCGCGGTCACCCTTGACGCCTCCGGCGCCGGCTCTGTCACCGTCACCCTCACGACCACCACAACCTACACCCTCACCGTCACCGACTCCAACGACGTTTCCGTCAGCGATACGGCCACGGTCGTCGTCACCCCCGCGCCCACGGCTACGCTCACCGCCGACCCGGCGTCCATCGCCGGCGGCCAATCCTCCACCCTCACCGTCGCTTCGACCAACGCCCAGAGCGCGGTGATTCAGCCGGGCAGCCTCACCGTCACCCTCGATCAAGCGGGCGCTGGTTCGGTCAGCGTCTCCCCGGACGCCACCACCGTCTATACCCTCATCGTCACCGCCGCCAACGGCGCCGTCGCCACCGCTGCGGCCAAGGTCACCGTCACCGGCGTCCTCGCGGCCACGCCGGCGATGATCGCCGGCGGCTGGTCGTCCACTCTGACCGTGGCCTCCACCAACGCCCAAAGCGCAACCATCCAGCCGGGCGGCCTCGCCGTCACCCTCGACGCTTCCGGCGCCGGCTCGGTCACCGTCTCACCTACGAACACCACCGCCTACACCCTCACCGCCACCGACTCCAACGGCGCCGCCGTTACGGACACGGCCGTCGTCATCGTCACCGACGCGGCCGCGGGCATCGTTTCCACGGTCGCGGGCAGCGGCGCGGCAGGGTTCGGCGGGGACGGCCGCGCGGCTGTCTCAGCACTGTTGGACAGCCCCTAGGGCGTGGCGGTGGACGGGGCGGGCAATCTCTACATCGCCGACACCGTCAACAACCGCATCCGCAAGGTCGACGCCTCCTCGGGAAACATTTTCACCTTCGCGGGGAGCGGAGGGAGCGGGATCCTCAACGGCGGATTCGGCGGGGACGGCGGCGCGGCCGCATCCGCGCGGTTGAGCTTTCCCTATGCCGTGGCGGCAGACGGGGCGGGCAACATCTTCATCGCCGATAACAACAACCACCGCATCCGCGAGGTCGACGCTTCCACGATGTTCATTTCCACGGCCGCGGGCAGCGGTCCTGTAGGAGTCAGCGGCGGCGGATTCAGCGGGGACGGCGGCGCAGCCGCATCGGCGCGGTTGGACGACCCTTGGAGCGTGGCGGTGGACGGTTCGGGCAACCTCTTCATCGCCGATAGCCACAACCACCGCATCCGCAAGGTCGATGCCTCCTCGAAAAACATTTCCACCGTCGCGGGGAGCGGAACGAGCGGGCAAGGCCTGGGCGGATTCAGCGGGGACGGCGGAGCGGCCACGTCGGCGCGGTTGAACTCTCCCACCGGCGTGGCGCTGGACGCAGCGGGCAATTTCTACGTCGCCGATGTCAGCAATCACCGCATTCGCAAGGTCGACGCCTCCACGATGTTCATTTCCACGGTCGCGGGAAGCGGTACGGCAGGATTCAGCGGCGACGGCGGGGCGGCTGTCTCAGCGCGGTTGAACGGCCCCATTGGCGTGGCGGTGGACGGGGCGGGCAACCTCTTCATCGCCGATACCAACAACAACCGCATCCGCAAGGTCGGCCCGCCGCCGGTCACTCTGACCGCCACGCCCGCCACGATCGTCAGCGGCCAGACCTCCGCCCTCACCTGGTTCGCCGCCAACGGCGCCACCGCGGAGATCGACAACAGCGTGGGCGTGGTCACCCCGGCAACCGCCGGCTCGGTCAACGTCAACCCGACAGAGGACACCACCTACACCCTCACCGTCACCGACGCCGGCGGCGCAACCACTGTCGATACCGCCACCGTCACCGTCACCGCCGTTGCCCCGCCCACGGCCACGCTCAGCGCTACGGACACCAGCATCACCAACGGCCAGTCGACCACACTGAGTTGGACCGCCACCAACGCCAACAGCGCCAGAATCGACCCGGATGTGGGCGCGGTCTTCCCCGCCTCCGGCGGCTCGAAGCAGGTCAGCCCCACAGCAGACACGACTTACACGCTTACGATCACCGGCGTCGATGGCGCCACCGCCACCGCCTCGGTCAGGATCACTGTCGTCGACGCCCCGGCCGTCTCCAGCTTCACCGCCACGCCCTCGACGATCACCGTGAGCCAATCCTCCACGCTGGCCTGGACCGCTACGGGCGACGCCATCACTGCCGAGATCGACCAGAGCGTGGGCGCGGTCACTCCGGCCACAGCCGGCTCGCAATCGGTCACGCCCTCCGCGGCGGGCTCGGTCGTCTACACCCTCACCGTCACCGACAACAACAACGCCCAAGCCACCGCTGAACTCACCATCGCCGTCGCCGCCGCCCCGGCCGTTTCCAGCTTCACCGCCACGCCCTCGACGATCACGGCCGGCCAATCCTCCACGCTGGCCTGGACCGCCGCGGGCGGGACCCCCGCCGCCCCCATCACCGCCGAGATCGACCAGGGCGTGGGCACGGTCACTCCGGCCACGAGCGGCTCGGTGTCGGTCAGCCCCACAGAAGACACCACCTACACGCTCACCGTCACCGACGTCAACAACGCTGTCGACACAGCCACGGTGACCGTCACCGTCACACCCGGACCCGCGGCCGATTGGGTCATCGGAACGGTCGCGGGGACCAAAACGATCACGGAGGTCGGAGACGGCGGCGCGGCGACCGCAGCGCTGCTCTACTTGCCCTATCGAGTCGCGGCGGATGCGTCGGGCAACCTCTATATCGCCGATGCCGGCAACCACCGTATCCGCAAGGTCGACGCCGACGGCAACATTTCCACGGTCGCGGGCAACGGGACGCAAGGCTTCAGCGGGGACGGCGCCGCGGCAACCGCAGCGCAACTGGCCAATCCCCGCAGCGTGACGGTGGACGCGTCGGGCAACCTCTATATCGCTGATGCCGGCAACCACCGCATCCGCAAGGTCGACGCCGACGGCGACATTTCCACGGTCGCGGGCAACGGGACGGGCGGCTTCGACGGCGACGGCGACGCAGCGACCGCAGCGCAGTTGAACGCTCCCCTGGATGTAGTGGTAGATGGGGATAACCTCTACATTGTCGATACTTTCAACGACCGTATTCGCAAGGTGGACGCCGACGGCGACATTTCCACGGTCGCCGGGGGCGGGACGAACACGGACGAAGACGACATTTCGGCGACCGCAGCGCAGTTGAGCGGCCCCCGAGGCGCGGCGCTGGACGGCGACGGCAACCTCTATATCGCCAATTTCGACAGCCACCGTATTCGCAAGGTGAATGCCGGCACAGGCAACATCTCCACGGTTGCGGGCGGCTTGGGGTTCGGCGGGTTCAGCGGGGACGGCGCCGCAGCGACCGCAGCGCAGTTGAACCACCCCGCGGGCGTGGCGGCGGACAGCGCGGGCAACATCTACATTGCCGATATTTACAACAACCGCATCCGCAAGGTCGACGCCGTCACAGGCGACGTTTCCACGTTCGCGGGCAACGGGGAAACCGGGGACAGCGGGGACAACGCAGCGGCAAGCGCAGCGCGGCTGGACAACCCCGAGAGCTTGGCAATGGACAGCGCGGGCAACCTGTACATCGCCGATACCTACAACCACCGCGTCCGCAAGGTCGACGCCGTCACGGGGATCATCACCACGGTCGCGGGCAGCGGCACGAGGGGACTCAGCGGGGACGACGGCGCGGCCGCCTCTGCGCAACTCGACGAACCCCGCGGCGTGGCGCTGGACGGGGACGACAACCTCTACATTGCCGACACCACCAACCACCGCATCCGCAAGGTCGACGCCGTCACGAAGACCATCACCACGGTCGCGGGCAGCGGGACCGGCGGCGGGGCGGGCGGCGCATTCGGCGGAGACAACGGCTTGGCGACCGCAGCGCAACTCAACTACCCCCAAGGCGTGGCGCTGGACGGGGACGACAACCTCTACATTGCCGACACCACCAACAATCGCATCCGCAAGGTCGACGCCGTCACCAAGACGATCACCACGTTCGCGGGCGGCGAGACGGGCGGGTTCAACGGGGACGACGGCTTGGCGACCGCGGCGCAACTCCTCTTGCCCAGCGACGTGGCGGCGGACAGCTCGGGAAACATTTACATTGCCGATACGTGGAACCAACGCATCCGCTGGGTTGATGCATCGGGGAACATCCACACGCTCGCGGGAAGCGGAGCGAGCGGATACTACAACGGCGGGTTCAGCGGGGACGGCGGCTTGGCGACCGCGGCGCAGTTGAACCGCCCCCAGGGCCTGGCGGTGGACGGCTCGGGCAACGTTTACATTGCCGATACGTGGAACGACCGCATTCGCAAGGTCGGCCCGCCGCCCGGCCCCGCCCCCAACGCGGTGCTCACCGCCAACCCCACGACGATCACCAGCGGCCAATCCGCCACCCTCACCGTCGCTTCCGCCAACGCCCTGAGCGCGGTCATCCAGCCGGACGATCTCACCGTCACCTTCGACCCAATGGGCGCCGATTCGGTCACCGTCACGCCGGCAACCACCACCACCTACACCCTGACGGTTACCGGCGCCAACAACGTCACCGACACCGATACCGCTACGGTCACCGTCACCCCCGCCCCCACGGCCACCCTCACCGCCAGCCCGGCGACCATCACCGCAGGCCAGTCCGCCACCCTCACCGTGACCTCCACCAACGCGGCGAGCGCGGTCATCAATCCCGGCGGCCTCACCGTCACCCTCGAGGCCGACGGCACAGGCTCGGTCAACGTCTCCCCGGCGACCACCACCACCTACACCCTCACCGTCACCGACGCCAACAACGCCACCGCTACCGTCACCGTCAACGCCTCACCCAGCGCCACCCTCACCGCCAGCCCCACCGCCATCACCGCAGGCCAGTCCGCCACCCTCACCGTCGCTTCCACCAACGCGGCGAGCGCGGTCATCAACCCCGGCAACCTCTCCGTCACCCTCGACAGCATGGGCGCAGGCTCCGTCAACGTCTCCCCGGCGACCACCACCACCTACACCCTCACCGTCACCGACGCCAACAACGCCACCGACACCGACACCGCTACCGTCACCGTCACCGACGCACCCAGCGCCACCCTCACCGCCAGCCCCACCGCCATCACCGCAGGCCAGTCCGCCACCCTCACCGTCGCTTCCACCAACGCGGCGAGCGCGGTCATCAACCCCGGCAACCTCTCCGTCACCCTCGACAGCATGGGCGCAGGCTCCGTCAACGTCTCTCCGGCGACCACCACCACCTACACCCTCACCGTCACCGACGCCAACAACGCCACCGACACCGCTACCGTCACCGTCACCGACGCACCCAGCGCCACCCTCACCGCCAGCCCCACCGCCATCACCGCAGGCCAGTCCGCCACCCTCACCGTCGCTTCCACCAACGCGGCGAGCGCGGTCATCAACCCCGGCAACCTCTCCGTCACCCTCGACAGCATGGGCGCAGGCTCCGTCAACGTCTCTCCGGCGACCACCACCACCTACACCCTCACCGTCACCGACGCCAACAACGCCACCGACACCGCTACCGTCACCGTCACCGACGCACCCAGCGCCACCCTCACCGCCAGCCCCACCGCCATCACCGCAGGCCAGTCCGCCACCCTCACCGTCGCTTCCACCAACGCCCAAAGCGCCGTCATCAACCCCGGCAACCTCTCCGTCACCCTCGACAGCATGGGCGCAGGCTCCGTCAACGTCTCCCCGGCGACCACCACCACCTACACCCTCACCGTCACCGACGCCAACAACGCCACCGACACCGACACCGCTACCGTCACCGTCAACGCCTCACCCAGCGCCAACGCCGGCGCCAACCAGAGCGTGACCGAAGGCGTAACCGTCACCCTGGACGGCTCCAGCAGTTCGGACCCCGAGGGCGAGACGCTCACCTACGCCTGGTCGCAGACCTCCGGCCAGACGGTCTCCCTCAGCGACGCGGCGGCGGCAAGCCCGACCTTCACCGCCCCGGAGGACCTGACCGCCGACGCCACGCTCGTCTTCTCGCTCACCGTCACCGACGCCCGCAATCTGGCTTCGGACCCCGCCACGGTGACGGTGACCGTCCTCGCCGGCGACAACGACAAGCCCACCGCCGCGCTGACCGCCGATCCCGCAACGATCACCGTCGGCGATTCCTCCACGCTGCGGGTGACCTCCACCAACGCGGCGAGCGCCGTCATCCAGCCCGGCAACCTCACCGTCACCCTTGACAGCACGGGCGCCGGCGCGGTCTCCGTCTCCCCGACCGCAACCACCACCTACACGCTGACCGTCACCGGCACCGACAACGCCACCGCTGTCGATACGGCCACCGTGACCGTCACCGACGCCCCCACGGCCACGCTCACCGCCAATCCGGAGACAATCGCCAGAGGCCGGCCCTCGACGCTCACTTGGTCTTCCACCAACGCCGTCAGCGCGGAGATCGACCAAGGCGTCGGCGCGGTCGCTCCTGTCGCCGGGGGGTCGACAACCTTCTCTCCGACGGCTACGACGACCTACACGCTGACCGTCACCGACGCCAACGGCGCGCAAGCCGCCGCCTCCACCACTATCACCGTCAGCGAGTCGCAAACGCCTATCGACACGGTTGGCGGCGACGGCACGGCCGGCTACAGCGGCGACGGCGGCCCGGCCGCCCAATCGCAACTCCACTCCCCCTCCGGCGTGGCCGCAGACGCTGACGGCAACCTCTACATCGCCGATACGAATAACCACCGCATCCGCAAGATCGACCCTCTGGGAACCATTACCACCGTGGCCGGCGACGGCACAGCCGGTGACGGCGGCGATGAGGGCCCGGCCACCGCAGCCCAACTCAACGCTCCTCGGGGCGTGGCCGCGGGCAGCCTCTACATCGCCGATACCGACAACCACCGCATCCGCAAGATCGATGACGACGAAACCATCGCCACCGTGGCCGGCGACGGCACGGCCGGCTACAGCGGCGACGGCGGCCCGGCCATCGTAGCCCAACTCAACTCCCCCTCCGGCGTGGCCGCAGACGCTGACGGCAACCTCTACATCGCCGACACCGGCAATCACCGCATCCGCAAGGTCGACGCTCTGGGAACCATCACCACCGCGGCCGGCGACGGCGCGGCCGGCTACAGCGGCGACGGCGGCCCGGCCACTGCAGCCCAACTCAACTCCCCCTCCGGCGTGGCCGTGGATGCCGACGGCAACCTGTACATCGCCGATACCGACAATCACCGCATCCGCAAGGTCGACGCTCTGGGAACCATCACTACCGTGGCCGGCGACGGCACGGCCGGCTACAGCGGCGACGACGGCCCGGCCGCCGCAGCCCAACTCGACTCCCCCTCCGACGTGGCCGCAGACGCTGACGGCAACCTCTACATCGTCGATACCGACAATCACCGCATCCGCAAGGTCGACGCATTGGGCATCATCACTACCGTGGCCGGCGACGGCACGGCCGGGTTCGGCGGCGACGACGGCGAGGCCGCAGCGGCGCAGTTGAACTCCCCTGCGGGGATAGTCGTGGACGCGGTGGGCAACCTGTACGTCGCCGACAGCGACAACCATCGCATCCGCAAGGTGCAAGCCCTGCTCGCGCCTGGCGAGCCGCCCGTCGAGCCGCCGCCGCAACCGGCTCCGGCGGTGCGCGCGCGGACGTTCGAGTTGTTGTTCCTGCTGCCCCAGGACGCCGCCCCGGCGGCGCAAGAGGTCGTGCTCTACGCCGAGGACGGCGACGCGGACTTTCGCCTGCAGCCGGCGCAGCGCTGGATCGCCGCGGAACCGGCGAGCGGCAGTCTGGCCGAGGACGAGGAGACGACGATTACGGTCACGGTCGATCCGGCCGGGCTGCGCGTAGGGACGCGCCAAGGGCGGCTGTACATCCGCTCCGAGGGGCGCGTCAGCGACCGCGTGCGGGTCGTGCTGCAAGTGCTGCCGCCCGAGGGGCCGGCGGTAGCCGAAAACGGCGTGGTCAACGCAGCCGTGATGAGCGCCTTCGGCGCGCCGCGGCCGTTCGGCCCGCAGGCGCTGCCGCTGGCCCCGGGATCGCTGGTCGCGGTGCTGGGCGAGAACTTCACCTCCAACGGGGAGAGCGCCGCGGCCGAGGGCTTCCCGCTGCCGGTGAGTCTGGGCGGGGCGACGGTGCGTTTCGAGGGTCTGGAGGCGCCGCTGTTCGCGGTGGGGCCGCAGCGCATCGAGGCGCAGTTGCCGTCGCTGTTGGCGCAGTCTTTGCCGCCCGCGCAAGCGCAGGCCCTGAAGGAGGGAGGAGTGGCCGCGGTGTCGGTGGTGGTGGAGACAGCCGAGGGCGGCAGCTATCCGCGAACCTTCCTGACGGCCGCGCATGGGCCGGGGGTGTTCACGGTCTCGGGCGCGGGAACGGGCCAGGCGGCGGCGCTGTTGGCCGGGTCGGGGGCGTTGGCCGCGCCGCGGGGACACGCTGCGGGGAGCCGGCCGGCGCGGGCCGGGGACGTGGTGGAGATCTACGCCACGGGACTGGGGCCGGTCTATCCGCCGATAGCGGACGGGGAGAACTCGTGCGGGCCGGAGGGAGTCTGCCTGGCGGACGGCTCGAACATGGCGCTGCGGCGCACGGCGGAGCGGCCGCGGGTGAGCATCGGCGGCGTGGAGTTGGCCGAGGAAGCGGTGCTGTTCTCGGGACTGGCCCCGGCGCTGGCGGCGGTGAACCTGGTGGTGGTGGAAGTTCCCGCAGGGCTCGAGCCGTCGGACGCGGCGGAGGCGGTCTTGGCCATCGGCGGCAGAACGAGTCAGCCCGGCGTCACCATCGCCGTGGAGTGAGGCGCGCTCCGCGCGACAGTGGATAGGAAATAGCGGATAGTGGATAGCAAGACAACGCTGCGCCGGCCGCTACTCCCCACAGCGCAAGACGGCACAGCGAAGCAGCGGTCTTCGACTCTCCGCTAACATCAGCCGTCCCGCCGCATCAGGCTGTAGCTCTGGGCGGTGGGTCCGACGTCGGGCTGCGCGGCCATGAAGACGGCCAACCCGGTTACGTCTTCGGGCTGCTTGATCCATTCCCCCTGAGTCAGAAACGGCGTGCCGCGGCCGGATTCCTCGGCGCCACTTTCGACATCCCGCGTGGCCCGCGTGCGCACCGGGCCGGGTATGAGCTCGTTGACGCTGATGTTGCACTCGACCAATTCCTGCGCCAGAACGCGCGTCAGCATCCACACGCCCGCCTTGGCGACCGCGTAGGCGGAGTTCCCCTTCGCGCCGCGATGCCCCATGCCCGAGCCTGTAAAGAGAATCTTGCCCGCGCCGCGGGCCTTCAAATACGGAATGGCTTCGCGCGCGCAATAGTAGGCGCCGATCAAGTTCAGCTCGATGGTCGCCCGCCAGCCTTCGACCGTGCCTTCGTCGATGCGCGCGCGCTCGATGCTGCCCCCGGCGTTCAGGAAGGCGATATCTATGCCCCCGTAGGCCGCAGCGGTCGCAGCGTAGAGGGATCGAACGGACTCCAGGTCGGTGACGTCAGCGCGCACGGCCGTTGCTTCGCCGCCGCCGGCGCGGATGCTTTCGACCGTCGCGTCGATCTCGTCTTGGGAACGGGCGGCGCAGACCACCCGCGCGCCCTCCCGCGCATAAGCGCGGGCGACGGCCGCGCCGATGCCGCGTCCCGCTCCGGTAATCAGGGCGACTTTGCCCTGGAGTCGATCAGCCATAGCTGACAGGATAACCGCCTGCGCAACGGATTCAGCGGTCTTTGCCGGAAGCCGTTCGCAAAACCGCGTTGATCAGCTTGCGAAAGGGTATGCGGCGCATATCCTCGATCGGCACGAACTCGCCGCGGCGGAAGGAACTGAAGTACCAGCGTCGAAGCAGCGCCAGATGCTCGGATTTTTCGGCGGGCTTGGCCTCGACCCGACCGACGGATTCCAGCAGCGCGCGCGCTTTCGCGTCCAGCGATCCCGGCAGACCCGAATCGGAAGCGTAGCGCAGCGGCTTGGGCTCCTGCAGCGTTCCTTTATGGAGCAGGGTCAAATCGACTGCCGCTTCTTCGACGGAGCGCTGCACGACGACGCCGTGAAGCTCATCGAGGTCGCGCGCAAGCTCGCCGCGCAGGCGCAGGGCGTCCTTCGCCTTGGCCAGGCGCTCGTGTTCCCTGGCCGCTGTCTCGAACTCCATCGCTCCGACGGCGGCATCGCGGGCCTCTTCGATTTCGCGCAGCAGAGAGTCGCCATTGGTATTGAGAAAGCGCACAACCCGGCGAGCCTCGAGTTGGTATCGCTCGTCGCTGCAGGCGGCCTGACAGGGCCGCAGACAGAGGTTCATTTCTCCATAGATACAGCCGGGGTGATCGGGCGTCGGGTCGAGAATTTCTTCGCAGCGGCGGATGCGGAAGAAGTCGAGAAAGGCGCTTTCGAAGCGCTCCGCGGCGGCGCGGCTGCGGAACGGCCCATAGAAAAGAGCGCGGGTTGCGCTCAAGCGGGTCGTGACGTAGGTGCGGGGGAACCGATTGTTGAGATGGACCTTCAAAAAAGGCGGCGGGCGCAGCTTCAGGAAACGCCGATAGTCGCCGGGGAGCCGCTGCCGGGCAAGCCGATAGAGCAGCCAGTCGGATTCGAATTTCGACCCGGTCCGTTGGAAGTGGACGCGGCGCGCGATATCGCGCAGGTTCAGCCGCTTGGAGCCGGCGCTCGCGGGCGCCAGCAGGCGCGTCAGGCGCTTGCGGAGGTCGGCCGTGCGGCCGAGATAGGGCCGTCCCTCGCCGAACTCGATCAGAAAAACGCCCCCGGCTTCGGGCGCGGCCGAGAGGTCCGCTTCCGTATCCCAGCAATCGAGCGTGCGAGCCGGAACCACCGAATCGTTAGAGTATCAGGATGCTTTCCCTGGACGCGGCCGGGTGGGTTGCGGTGCTGGGCGGATTGTACGCGGCCTACCGGCGAGCGCCCCGACGCCGCCCGTTTCCCGTCTGGGGCCGGCTTGCGTTGGGCGCGGCCGCACTCGCCGAAGCGCTGCTGTCGTTGGGCGCGCCCGGCGCCGCAACGTGCTTCATGCCGGTAATGCTGACGGCATTCGCTGCGACGGTCGATTCTGCGGTCTACGCCGTGCGCGGGCGTTCGCCGATGAAAACCCGTCCCGACGCTTTCGCCTGGATGGCGGTCCTGTCGATTTTCCTGTGGCTTGTCTTTGAAATCTACAACCAAAGGTTGGCGGCTTGGCACTACGGCGGGCTGCCCAACGATATGACGCGCTATTTGCTGCTCGGCTGGTCGTTCGCAACGATCTGGCCGGGGGTGCTGGGCACGGCTGCATTTCTCTCCGCGGCGGCGCTGCGCGGGCCGCCGCAGCGCCCGGACGACGCGCGGACAGGCCGCAGCGCGCGTCTCCCGCTTGCGGTAAGCGGAGCGGGGGTTCTTTGCTTGACGCTGCCGCTGCTCCTGCCGCGCCTGGATCTGGGAGAGCATCTGTTCGCACTGGTTGTCTGCGGATGGGCCTTGCTGCTCGATCCGCTCAACGTCAGAGCCGGGCTGCCCAGCGTTTGGGGCTGCCGGTCGAGGCTGTACGCTCTGCTTGGCGCAGGCCCGATATGCGGCCTGATTTGGGGTTTCTGGAACGTCCGCGCCGGAGCGAGGGCGTACTCCACCAACGCGCGGACGGCGATATTCGAGTTGCCGCTCGAGGCGTTCCTGGGAATGTCTCTGTTCGGGCCGGCGGCATTCGCCATTTACGTTTTCGCAACGAGCCGGCTGAGTCTCCCGTTTTGCGGCCCGCCGGCAGACCCCTGCGCCGCGGATTTTAGCGGCATTCGATCAACCCGCCGTCGGTGACGGCGTCAGCGTTTGGATTTTTGGGGGCGGAGACGAGCAGCGCTGTCTTTCGGCGGTTCCGGCTCAATCGCTGAATATCCGCCGGCAAACGCCGCGATGACAAATGCGCCGACAACACATAGCGCTCCGACCGGGACGAGGTAAATACCCACGCCCGGGTCCGCTCCATACAAACCAACCCCGCCCAGAAAGAAGCCCGCAGGCAGCAGGACCGTACCGGATGAAAGCAGGCGCGAGACTTGCAGAAGCCGAGCCGGTTTGCCCCCCAGCGCCGCAACCGCCACGCCGAAAACGATGTTGATCACGGCAAGCAGCGCGCCGTGAGCGTGGCCAAGAGTAAACAGGAGCCGGCGGGTCGTGTACGCCTCTTCCAGGTACCAACCGGTCTTGAGACCGTGAAAGCTCTCAAGGGCGATACCTGCAATGGCGAAAACAGCAAGCATCAGCCAGCCGAAGCGCACGTGCTTTCGCGCAAGGAGCGTGGTTTGTTGGCGCATCGTCAATAGCGGCCGGTCTTACCTATTCAACCAAGTGCATCGGTCTGTCGTCTCTGGAGTCGAGCAGCGCGCGGATTAGCTCCGTGTTCGGAGCGCCGCCAATTGTAAAAAATCGTGGCGGAAGCTCGCCGGCCCCAGGGCTCCACGATTCAACGATCTGTGCCGCCGCCGCTCGCCTGCTATCGGGCGGAGCCAAGAAATCGTAGGTCAGGGGCGCACCGGTCCACAGCGTCCGCATCGACCGCGCGGCGATGAACCGCACGGCATCGTAAGGGTCGTCCAGCAAGGGCGCAAGCAAGGGCGCCTGCCAGCCCGACCCTGACGCTTCTTGAGCGGGCGCCCATCCGAAGTGCCAGGCCACAAGAGCGCGCAGCCCGGCGTCGCCCTGTAGCAGCCACATCGGCGCGGCGGGCAGGTTGCTCTGCTGACCATCGAGCGGCGGCGATTCGGCGCCATACCAACCATCGAGATGGCTCGCCGTCCAGCCGAGGGAGCGGTCGAGGTGGCAAAGGTTACAGGCGTTTGGCCGACCGGTGGCGACGTTGTTTTCGACGGACGGGCTCGAAACACGGTGGCTCCGAGACGCCTTGAGCAGCCCGTAGCTCGTGTGCGGCAAGTGGCAGTTCTGGCAGCGGCTGCCTTCCGACGACGCCTCGTGGCGTGTGTGGGCGGTACTGTTCGCCGCGAACTCTTCATGGCACTGCAGGCAGGCCGCGTCGCCGCGCATGCCCGCCTTGAGGCGATCGTCCGGTTCGCTGTCATGAATCGAATGGCAAGACAGGCAGGAAAACTCTTCCCCCCTGAAACAGGGCGACTCGATGAGCCCGTTGTACTCGCGGCCGACAACCCGCATCTCGCCGTCTGCCCAGAACCATTCGTCGAGCAGGCCTGGACGATCGCGCACAAACCGGTCCATCAGCGGTGACTGCGCAAGGGTCTCAGGTTGCACGACGTAGGCCGTTGCAGCGAGATCTTCTCCCGGTCGGTAAGGCAGGCCGTTGACAAACGACGCCGCCCAGTCCTCGCCGTTGTACTGGGTATTGAGCGAATGGCACTGTCCGCAGACTTCCCCCGCGCGAACGGCGTCGAGTCTGAGCGGCTGAGTCACGCTGTCGTCCGGCTTGCCGCTGAGATAGTGGCCGTAACGCTTGAGCGGGTTGCGGTTCTGTACGGCGTGTTCGGTCGCAGGGCCGTGGCAGGCTTCGCAGGCAATGCCCGCCTCGGCAAGCTGCGTCTGGGGAGCCCCCTGGCCGCCGGGCTCATAAAGCGGGCGGCCCCCTGTGGCGTGGCAGGGTAGGCAGTCGCGGTTCCAAACCTTGCGCGGTTCAAGCAGGTTCGGCGGCGTCAGGAACACCGACACCCGCGGCGCCCAGCGTTTCTCCGCAATCAAATAGGCAAACGGCAACATGTAGAGTTCGCGGCCGTTCCCGGAGGGGTACCAATAAAGCTGATAATGGTGCGATCCGGTGGACATCACGATCGGCCGACTCACTCGCGGAATCGTGCCCGCGAACTGCCGGGCCTGCGCCAAGTCCCCCGCTTCGGCCAGCGCCAGAGCCTGATCGACCATGTCCGGGTCGGACAACTCAACTCCGTAGGCGTCACCCGAGCGAAACAACCGGTAGGGACGCCCGTCGAAGTAGAGCGTGATATCATCGAAATTCGCAAGCATGGTGCTGGGCGTGACCACCTGAGTCATGGTGCGGTGGAAGCCCTCGCTCCAAGAACCGTGTTCGCGCGGGTGGCACGGTAGGCAAGCGTCGGACGAAGCGTACTCCGTTGCGGACGGCTTGGCTGCGTCTCGAAGCTCCACGGGCCTGGTCGGCAACGGTCCCGCCTCAGGCCTCTCCCAGTAAGTCAAGCTGGCCACTGTGGCGCCGGCGAGCCCTATGGATAACGCAACCGAGGCGTGTCCGGGAGCCAGGACGTTTGTCAGGACAATCGCCAGTCCGCACGCCGCAAGACTAAGCAAGATTTCGATCATTCAGACTGAATTCTATAGTCCGTCATTTTCGTCCCAACACGGTAGCAGCGCATCCCCTATCCCCGGTCCGGAATGGCGGATCGCTTTCGTCGAGTGCGCAGGCCGCTGTTGCGCCGCTCGACGCGCACCGACTCCTGCAGCTTTTCGGCCAGGCCCAACAGCTTGACCGACCGGCCGTCGAGACCGATCCCCCCGAACCGGTCAACTGCCCGCCGCTCAACTCGAACGCCGCGTCGGGCGCGGCTTTTACCGCCGGGCAATGATCCTCGCTTCCCCTGCAAAAACTTTCAACATGCTGATATGCAAGGACTTCCATATTCCTATAAAGTTGCTTGTCATCAGGGAACGCGCCTGATACAATCCGGGCAGTGCTCCGCGGTTCTGACTTGGTGGGGTGTCCCAATGGCCGCGGAGATGAATCTCGCTTAACTGAAAGGGGTGTTCAATAATGCGGTTTGTCTCAAGCCAAAGGTCGATTCTCGTTGCGCTTATCTTGCTGCCGGTGGGCGGCGTGGTTTCACAGCTCGACGCACAAGTCCTCAAGGGACAAATTCTTGGAACGATCACGGATCCTTCGGGCGCCGTGATTCCCGGAGCGTCCGTTACGCTCACGGAAACGAACACGAACGTGGCTCGCGAAGGCGAGACCAACGAGAGCGGACTTTACGTTTTCCCAAACCTCGACCCGGGGATGTACGAAGTAGACGTTTCTTCCGCAGGTTTCAGCACCGTTGTGCGCGGCGAAATCGATTTGCAGCCCAATTCGACGGTTCGCGTCAATCTTGAGTTGACGCCCGGCGCTGTCACCGAAACCGTCACGGTTACCGGCGCGCCGCCCGTGTTACAGACGGACCGCGCCGACACCAGCGTCAAGATCGAGTCCCAACAACTCAAAGAGCTTCCTCTTCTCTTCAACCGCAACTACCAAGGCCTGATGGCCACGGTTCCCGGCGTCGGCCGCCTGACGCGCCCGCACTCGCAGTTCTACAACTCACAGGATTCGCTGGCCGTTCGCGTGAATGGACAGGGGCGCCAGTACAACAACTTCCAGATCGAAGGTATCGAGAACAAGATCGACAACGGCAACCTGACGGCCCTGGTTCCGCCCGCCGAAGCGATTCAAACGGTGGACATTTCGACCTCGAACTTCGATCCCGAGTTCGGCAACGCCGGCGGCTCGGTTGTCAACGTAACGCTGCGCTCGGGAACGAATGACTTCCACGGCAGCGTGTTCGCGTTTCACCGCAACGAAAACGCACAGGCGAGGCAGGTCTTCGCGACGAGCAAAGCGCATACGGTCTACAACCAGTTCGGCTTTACCGCCGGCGGTCCGATCGTCAAGAACAAGATGTTCATATTCGGCGACTACCAAGGCAGCCGCGACCACCTCGGCGAAGTTGAGTTGGACAGAATTCCCACAACCCCGTTTCGCGTTGGCGACTTCTCAGGCGAATCGGCGACGATCTATGACGCCGCGACCGGTGATGCCGGCGGCAGGGGGCGTAGCGCATTCGCGAACAATACCATCCCGACGAACCGCATCAGCCCGATTGCGAACGCGATGGTTGGCTTTATCCCGCAGCCGAATCGCCCGGGGCCGATCGGTTCGAGAAACCAGGAAATTCCGATCGTTCGCATCAAGGACATCAACGCCTTCGATGTGAAGTACGACTACGTGGTCTCGGATGCTGGTCGCCTTACAGTACGTTACAGCCTGCAAAAAGCGACGGTAACGGATTGCGGCCTCTATGGTCCGAACTGCGGCATCTACGGCGGCCCGCGGAACAACGGCTTCTCCGGCAGCGGCCCGGCCAGAACGCAAAGCCCGATGATTTCCTACTCGCACGTCTTTTCTCCGACGTTGGTCTGGGAAGGGCGCTTTGGGATCGTCCGCAACCGCAACGACGCCATCAACGCCGACAGCGGCCTGCGAACTGCCGAAGAAATCGGCATTCCCGGCGTCAACGTCAACGAATGGACCAGCGGCCTCACAGAGGTTCGCGTCGACGGTTTGGACCGGCCCCTCGTTGGCTTTTCACCATCATTGCCATGGGCGCGGTCAGTGACGTTTTTCGGCATCACGAACAATTTCACCAAGACGCACGGCAATCACATCACCCGCTTCGGTTTCGAGGTGCGCCGCGAACGAAACGATCTATTGCAGACCCAGACGTTCAACCCGCGCGGACGGTTTACGTTCTCGCGCGGACAGACCGCCTGCGCCGGGGACTGTACCGGTCCAAACCGGAATCTCGGCATCGCCAACGCCTTTGCCGCTTTCCTGCTCGATCAACCCGGCGGCCACGGGAGGGACCTGGACGTCCAATTCCCGACACGGCGCGAGTTGATCTTGGCGGGATACATCCAGGACAAGTGGCAACTCAGTCCAAAACTGACCCTCGACCTCGGATTGCGCATAGAGCGCGAGAATCCGTCGAAGCCGCGCTTTGCCGGGAGTTACTCGAACTACAATCCGCTTACGAACGCATTGGAGTTGAACGGCATCGGCGGCCGGCCCGATGACAACGGAGTCCGCAGCGACCTCGGCTGGGGCCCGCGCATCGGTATTTCCTATCGTCTGAACGAGAAGACCGTGGTCCGTACCGGCTATGGAATCAGCTATATCAACCGCATCATGGGGCAGCAAAACTTTCCGGTGAAGCAAAATAATGCTTTTGTAGAGCCGAACGACTTCACGGCGTCGGGCTCAATGGCGGAAGGGTTCCCGGCGTTCCAGGAGTTCGATGTTCCCGACAGCGGAATCATCGACCTCAACCTTCCGGGCAACTCGCTCATCTCACGGCAGAGCTTTGGCTGGGTAAATCCCGACTTTCGCCGACCCTACGTGCAGAGTTGGAACTTCGCGATTCAACGCTCACTGCCCGCCGAGTTCACGTTGGACTTGGCATACGTTGGCAACCATGGCGTGAACAACCAGAGCCGTTGGGAATATAACGGAGCGATGCTTCCGGGCACCGGCAATTCCAGCCGTCCGCTGAACATTCTCTTCGGGCGCACGCAGAATACCGGTACGCGAATCGGCACGCACACGTACTACAACGCGCTGCAGATGAAGCTCAACCGTCGTTTCGGCAACGGCTTCATGATGACGAACGCTTACACCTGGAGCAAGGGCCTGAACTTCAGCGACGATACCGGCGGCCTGCAGGTTGACCGCATCCAGGGCGCATTTCTGACGAACAAGGGCCGTACGAACCAAGACCGCCGCCACACCTGGGTGTCGAGCTACACGTACGAGCTGCCGTTCGGTAGGAATAAGCGGTTTCTCCAGTCTGGAGCGGGTCGCTGGCTTCTTGGCGATTGGCAGATTCAGGGCCTTCTCAGCATGATGACCGGCGAACCGTTTACGATCACGGCGCCCGGTTCGACGCTGAACGCGGGCGGCAACAGCCAGCGAGCCGACGTTGTGGGAACCCCCGAACGGATTGGCGAAATCGCCGGCCCGAACGGCGATGGTCTGTGGTTCACCACCAACGCCTTCGCGCGTCCGCAACAGGGAACGCTCGGGAATGCCGGCCGCGAAATCCTGGACGGCCCCGGCCTTTTCAACTGGGACTTTTCGGTGTTCCGCAATTTCCCGATTCCGCAGTTGGGGGAGAGTGCGCGATTGACCTTCCGGTTGGAGTCGTTCAACTTCACCAACACGCCGCACTTCAATAATCCGAACGGAGACGTATCGAACCGCAACTTCGGCAAAGTGCAGAGCGCGCGTAATGAGCAGCGCCTGTTCCAGTTCGGACTGACGCTGCGTTTCTAGTTCGACTAACGTACTCACTGATAAACGGGGCGGCAAATTGCCGCCCCGTTTTCACGAGTTGAAGGCGGTGCTGCGTATGCATGGCGTGCAGTTGTTCTGCAACCTGTCGTGGGTTGGCGAAGAACACGCAACGCAGCGGCCTTTTGTTGGGATTCGCCAATTTGCCGATTGCCGAGCGCTATGCAGCCGCTCGACACAGGAGAAGTCCGTCCGGACGGCGCGAAAACCCCAATCCGGGCACGGCCCCCCGCTTTGTCGGCCCCATCAAGGCGCGGAACTTCCCAAAATACTGACTCGCATGCACTCCGCATATGTATTCCACTGCCCAATGCGCGCCTTTTCCAGGCCTTCCTTAGCGGTATTCGATCAACCCGCCGTCGCTGACGGCGTCGCCGGGATGGTTAATCACGAGATCGCCCTCTTCCAGGCCGTTGACGATTTCGCTCGCCGCGCCGCCGCGCATGCCGATCGTTACCGGGCGTAGAGAAGCCGTCTGTCCGTCGACGTGAAACGCCGCCCAGCCTTCCTGCGACCGGAACAGGGCGCTGGAGGGGGCCTGCAGCACGTTCCGCTCCTCGCGGATCACAAAGCGGGCCTCGACGCGGTAGCGGTCGCCCAGGTTTTCCCATTCTCCCTTGGGAGACGTAATATCGACGATCACCAGCACGCGCTGTTCTTCCACGCCGAGCGCCGAAATTTTCGTGAAGGCAACCGGCTCCACGAGTCGGACGACCGCTTCGAGCGGTTGCGGACCGCCCCAACGCTCCAGCAGCACGCGCATCCCTGCTTCGATGCGCACCGCGTCCGACGAAAGCACCTCGACTTCGACTTCGAGACCGCCGGGATCGGCGATTTCCAGCAGCGGTTGCGAAGCCTGCACGACCGCTTCGCTTTCCTGATGAATCTTGAGGATGCGGCCGCTGACGGGAGAGCGCACCGTTACGATCTCGGCGGGACTGTTCGACGCCCGGCCTTCGGAGTACTGTAACTCCACTTTTGCAGCTTCGACTTCCGATTTGGCCACTTCGATTTGCTGCTCCGCCGCGCTCAGGACCGCCTTGGCCTTGCGCTCGCCGGCCAATGCGCTGTCCAGCCGCTCGGCTGCGATGACCCCGGACTCGACGCCTT
Organism: Bryobacterales bacterium; assembly: GCA_965214655.1. Taxonomy (GTDB): domain Bacteria; phylum Acidobacteriota; class Terriglobia; order Bryobacterales; family UBA6623; genus CATQHP01. The sequence continues at coordinate 1,776,223 of OZ243965.1, forward strand.
GGCGGACTCGGGGCAGCTCGACCTGCCAGTAGCGTACGTCCGAGCGAGCGGTTTCGACATCCTCCCGGGCCTTTTCGAGCGCGGCCTCTGCGACGGTCAGGTCCGCGTCCGCCTGCGCCCGGCTGCGGCCGTCGAGCGTCTCGGAGCGCAGCGGATGGAGCCGCGCCAGCATGGCTCCAGCGCGCGCCTCGTCGCCGACGTCGAGGCTCACCCGGCTGAGAGTTCCCGCAACCGGGGCGGACACGACGTAGCGGTCGACGACGCGGGTCTTGCCCTCTTCGACGATCGTGACTTGCAGCGGCCCCCGCGAAACCTGCACCGCCTCCACCAGCACCGGGCGCGGGGCGAAGCTGAAATAGACGGCCGCTCCGGCAATGCCGCATACCAGCAGAACGGTCAGAAATTGTCGAATGCGTTTCACCGAAGGTTACTCCCGTGTTTTTAGCACGCCTACGAGGTCCAAGCGGTTGATCTTGCGGCGGATGACGATGCCGGACAACAGCGACGAAACGAGAATGACAACGGCGGCGTAAGCATAAGTCCGCGGGTGCAAGACCAACGGTATGCGGAAAATGTCGGTCTCCATGGATTGCATGAAGACCGCGCACAGCGTCTTGCCCAGCGCGGCGCCCATCGGCAGCGCCAAAATCGTGAGAAAACCCAACTCTCCCAACAAGATGAACCCCGCTTCTCTTTGCGTGAAACCGAGCACGCGCAGGCTGGCCAGCTCGCGGCTGCGTTCCGAAAGCGTGACGCGGGCGGTGTTGTACACGACCCCGAAAGCGATCGTCCCGGCCAACAGCGTCGTGACGCCGGCAAAGATCAAAATCTGTTGCGCCATCATATCCTGCAAGCCGGCGATCGCCTTGTGCTTGATCTCGGCGCCGGAGACGCGGGGCATTTCCTTGATGCGGCTGTATATCTCCGCTTCGTGCGCTCGGTCGACGGCCAAGTAGACTCCCGACAACGCATGACCCTCGCGCATGAAGCGGTTGAGATCGTCGAGAGACATATAACCCGAAACCCCCAGGAATTGATGGATCGTGCCCGCCAGCGGGGTTTCGCGAACCGGGCGGGCGCCTTCGAGCACCTCGACGGTTACAGGGTCTCCGACCCGGGCGCCGAGCAAATCCGCCAGATAGTCGGTCAGCACGAGACCCCCGCTCGACGCATCGATCGGCTGCAGGTTCTCGTCGAGCGTTCGATGCAGGTCAGAATCGGGCGGCAGCCCCAGGATCGAAGTGCGGTAGGAGCGGGGCCCCGCGCGCAAGCGCACCGGCACGGTCCGAAAGCCTTCCGCATACGCAACGCCTGTGATGCGCTGCAGCTCGAGCATGGCGCGGTAGGATGTCGGCTCGTTGAAATTCACGGTGATGTCGTCTCTCTGGGCCAGCCAGAATTGCACATCGATCATGTGATCGATGGAGTCGCGGAAAAACAGCCCCATGACCAATATCGCGTACGCGGCGGCGACGCCGGTTGCGGTCAGCAGGGCTTTGACAGGCCGCCGTTCAAGATTGCGGGCGATCATGCGCATCGGCTCGGAATAGAGTTTTCCCAGACCGATTCTCTCGAGCAGGGTTTGCCCGTAACGGGCCGGCGGTTCGGGACGCATCGCCTCGGCCGGGGGCTGCAGCGCGGCTCTGCGGACGGCGAAGACCGTACCGGCGAACGCCGCGCCAAGCGTGACCGCGGCCGCCCAAACGACGATTCGCGGCTCCAAGCGGTAGATCAGTTCGGGAAAGCGGTAGAAATCCACGTAAAGCGCGCTCATCCCCCGCCCCATCCACACTCCTCCGGCAATGCCCAAAAGCAAGCCGAGGAAGGCGATCGCTACGACAAATTGCAGATAGTGCAGTCCGATGGAGAAATTCGAATAGCCGAATGCCTTGAGCGTCGCGATCTGCTCGCGCTCGATCTGGAAAAGCCTGCCGAAAACGATGTTGAGGAGAAAGGCTGCGACGCCCAGAAAGATCGTCGGATACATCGTCGCCATGCCCTCGAGTTGGCGAAATTCTTCGTGCAGATAGCGATGCGAGAGCTGATCGCTGCGTCCGTAGGCGCCGAGCGAGCCGTAGCGCCCCAACAGATCGTCGAGCCGGGCGATCACTTCGCTCTCACTCGCGCCGGGACGCAGCGTCAGGGCCGCGTTGTTGAACGCGCCTTCCATGTTGTAGGCCGTCGCCAGCGGTTTCTCGGCCATCCACAAGATCGCGTAGTTCTTGAAGTCCGGAATGATCGAGCCCGGCTTGATCTGGTTCACGTATTCGGGGGAAAGGGCTATGCCGACGATGGCGAGCGTTTTCTTGCGGCCGTTGATGATCGCCGAAAGTGAATCTCCGGGGGCGAGTCCCTGCGCCTCGGCGAACGCCTCGCTGACGAGCGCTTCGTCGTCGCTCAGCGGATCGACGAACCGGCCCTCGCGGAGGTAAAGATCGTTGAGCCGTCCTTCGTTCCCGCCGTCGACCGAGATCAGCAGGCCGGTCACGGGGTCTGCGTAGCCTGCCAAGTCGATGTTGACGCCGGCGGCGACGCGCGTGTCGACCCGATCGACTCCGGGGATATCGCGGATGCGTTCCGCCAGGCTCTTCGGCGCCCGCTTGAGGGAAACGAAAACATCGGCGAAACGGTATTCGGCGTAAAAAAGCGTCTGCGTCAACTGCAAGCTGTCGAGCGTGCTCAGGGACATGACGAAGGTGGCGACGCCGCCGGCGATCACGAACGCGATGGCCAGCGCTTGTCCGCGCATGCCCCACAACTCCCTGACGAGCTTTTTTCTGAGGGCGGTCACCAGTGGATATCCTTCGCGGATTTTTTCGTCGGATTGCGCTGCTGGGATACGATCCGGCCGTCGCGCATTTGCAGAACGCGGTCGGCCATCTGCGCAATGTCGGAGTTGTGGGTGATGACCACCGTAGTCGTGCCCAGCTCGCGGTTCGCCCTCTCCAAGGCTTCGAGCACCAGGCTGCCCGTCTCGGAATCGAGGGCTCCCGTGGGCTCGTCACAGAGCAGCACCGAGGGGTTCTTGGCGATAGCGCGGGCGATGGCCACGCGCTGTTGCTGCCCTCCTGACATTTGGGACGGGAAGTGATCGATCCTGTCCCCGAGACCGACCAGATCCAGGGCGTCGGCGGGGTCCATGGGGGCGGCGGCGATCTCGGTGACGACCGCCACGTTTTCCCGCGCGGTAAGACTTGGAATGAGATTGTAGAACTGGAATACGAAACCGACGTAGTTGCGCCGGTACAAGGTCAACTCACGCTCGCGGGCTGCGGTCAGGTCGGTTCCGCGGTAGGAGACCCGGCCGCTCGTGGCGGTGTCGAGTCCGCCGAGAATGTTGAGAAAGGTGGACTTCCCGGAACCGGACGGCCCCAGGAGGACGACCAGCTCGCCTTCGTAAAGGTCGAGATCGACGCCTCGGAGCGCCCGAACCCGAACTTCGCCCATGTCGTACACCTTGGTCAGGGCGAAGGCTTCGAATACCGTTGCGGGTTCGGACGCCGCGCTTGAGGAGTCCGGCATCGATTCTTTGCCCTCAGCATACCAGCGGCCGCGAAGGCGCAACGATGCGCAATCGGCAGCGCCGGAGCGCAGCCCGCGTTCGAGCGGGGAGGCGGTCGCGCGCCTTGCAATCGACGCGGGCGTCCGCGCGTTTTGAGCCGAGGAGAAACCGCGTTTGCGCGGCTAACTCCGGGGCGCGGCGGCTTGCCGGCATCCCGCGGCGCCGTACCAGGCGACGACCAGGAAACAGATCAGCGGAACCCAGTAGGCGGTGTGGATGCTGCCCGCGGCGTCGGAGACCTGCCCTTGCGCCGCCGTGAGCGCCGCGCCGCCGAGGATCGCCATGATCAGCCCGGAACCGCCGATCTTGGTATCGTCGCCGAGGCCGCGGACGGCCAGCCCGAAAATCGTCGGGAACATCAACGACATGCAGCCGGAAATGGCGACCAGCGCGTAGACGCCTGCGTAGCCTTGCCCGTAGATCACGACGAGCGTGCACGCCGCCGCCGCGGCCGCAAGGGCCGTGAGCAGAGTTCCCGGAGTCAGGATGCGCATGAGCGCGGTGCAAACGAAACGGGAAGCCGCGAACAGAATCAACGAAGCGACGTAGTAGCTCGAAGCCTGTTCTTCGTTCAGATTCAATTCGGCCATGACGTAGCGGATGGTGAACGACCATACGCCGATCTGCGCGCCGACGTAGAAAAATTGAGCGATTACGCCCCATGTCCAATTGCGGTTGCGCAGCAGGCGCTTGAACGTTGGCATGAGCGGCCCGCCGCCGGCGTCCGAGGCTTTCGGCATCCTCATCGCCGCCATGCAGACCCAAAGCGCCGCCAGCACCAAGGCAACCCCGACATACGGCCCCATGACCGCGGCGAGCTCCTCGGATTGGATTTGCTGCAGCCGGTCGGCGCTCATGGCCGCGCGCTCTTCGGTGTCGGCCTGGTTGAGTCCCGACAGAATGAACCACTTGCTCAGGAACACCCCGGCAATGGAGCCGATCGGGTTGAACGACTGCGCCAGGTTGAGCCGCCGCACGCCGCTTTCTTCGGGGCCCATGGCGATGATGTACGGGTTGGCGGAAGTTTCGAGGACCGACAGGCCGCCCGCAAGCACGTAAAGGGCGGCGAGGAAATGAAAGTAGTTCATGGTCTGACTCGCCGGGTAGAAAAGCAGCGAGCCGGCCGCGAACAGCCCCAGCCCGAGCAGGACGCCGGCCTTGTAGGTAAACTTCTGGATGAAAATCGCAGACGGAAGAGCCAGACAGAAGTACGACCCGTAGAAGGCCAACTGGATCCACGAAGTCTGGAAGTCCGACATGCTCATAATCCGCTTGAACGCGGCCAGCAGAGTGTCGGTCATGTTGTTGGCGAGTCCCCACCAGGCGAAGCAACTCGTCAGCAGAATGAAGGGCAGGAGATTGGCTTTGGGAATCAGGCGCGGCTTTGACATCGGGGCATCCGGGCCGGCGGACGGGCGCGGACTGCGAACCCGGCCGGCGCCGGCGCAGTCATTCTACCCTCTCCGGCGAGTCGCGGGATTGCCGCGACTCGACTATGCAACCTTTTCGCGCGCTTGCCCCAGCCGCTCTTCGATGGGCGTCAGCGTCCGTTCATCCGCTCCGAGATAAAGCTGCCTGGGGCGGGCGATCCGTTTTTCCGGGTCGTTCATCAGTTCTTCCCAATGGGCCAGCCAGCCCACGGTGCGCCCGATCGCGAATAGAACGGTGAACATTTCGGGAGCGAAGCCCATGGCCTGATAGATGATGCCCGAATAAAAATCGACATTCGGGTACAGCCGGCGCTTCACGAAGTAATCGTCATCGAGGGCGATGCGCTCCAACTCCTTGGCGAGGTCGATTTTCGGGTTGCGGCCGGTAATCTCGAATACTTGGTCGGCGATGCGGCGGATAACCCGCGCGCGCGGATCGTAGTTCTTGTAAACGCGGTGGCCGAAGCCCATCAAGCGGCGCTCGCCGGCCTTGACCTGCTTGATGAACGCGGGGATGCGTTCAATCGAGCCGATCTCGTCGAGCATGGCCAGCACGGCCTCGTTCGCGCCGCCGTGCAGCGGCCCGTAGAGCGCGGTGGCCGCCGCCGAGAGGCTGACGTAAGGATCGGCGTGCGCGCTAGCGACCTGCCGCATGGTCGAGGTCGAACAGTTCTGCTCGTGGTCGGCATGCAGGATGAACAAGGTATCGAGCGCTTTCGCCAGCACCTGTGCATGCTCGGGCTTCGGCCGGCGCCGCGTCCCGTTCCAGAGCATATGAATCAGGTTTTCGCTGTAGCTCAGGTCCCAATCCGGGTAGGCGTAGGGATAGCCTTGGCTTTTCCGATAGGCGTATGCGGCGATCGTCGGCATCTTGCCGATGAGCCGGATTTGCTGCCGGTAGCGGTTGCTCTTGCTGCCGATGTTTTTCGCGTCGGGATAGAACGTCGATAGCGCCGCCACCGTGCTGACCAGCATGCCCATCGGGTGCGCGTCGTACAAAAAGCCGTCCATGAACTTCTTGATGTTTTCGTGGACCATGGAGTGCTCCATGATCTCCGTGTTCCAGGCGTCGAGCTCGTGCTGCGTGGGCAGTTCGCCGTGCAGCAACAGATGGGCGACCTCGGTATAGGTGCATTGCTCGGCAAGCTGCTCGATCGGGTAGCCGCGGTAGCGCAAGATCCCTTTTCTGCCGTCGATGAAGGTGATGCGGCTAGTGCACGAGGCCGTGTTGGTATAGCCGGGGTCGTAGACGAGCATGCCGAATTCCTCCGGATCCTCGCGGATTGCCCTAAAATCCATTGCTCGAACCGTCGCCTGCCGGATATCGACAGCGTAGCCTTGCCCGGTGCGGGAATCGCTGATGCTGAGCTTCGGATCGTCCAAGAAATCCTCCTGACCTGCTTTGAGAACAAATTACCCGATTAAACAGGATAGCGGATGTTGTGCGCTGAGGCGATGAGACTGTAGCGATGCGGGCGGCGGACGCAGCATGCGCCTGCAGTTGCGGGCGGATAGAGAGACAATAAAGCTGTGCCCTTGGGTGTTGCGCATGGTTGCCATGAAACCGCTTCGCTTCGATGAAGCCCGCACCGTCGTGTTCGAGCGGGTGCGGGAGACGCTGCGGACTCCGGCTGCGGAAATCGTGCCGCTCGCCGCCGCCGCCGGCCGCGTTCTGGCCGAAGACGTCCGCGCCGACCGCGATTACCCGCCGTTCAACCGGTCGGCCCGCGACGGGTTCGCGGTGAACGCCGCGGACGTGGCCTCCATGCCGGCGACTCTCGAATGCATCGGCGAAACCCGCGCGGGCGAGCCCTCTCGATTCACGCTGCAGCGCGGGCAAACGGTCGAAATCATGACCGGCGCTCCCGGTCCGGCGGGCGCCGATGCGGTCGTGATGGTGGAGCACTCCGGCCGCAGCGGCAAGCGGATAACGCTGCGGCAGAGCATCGCCGCGGGCCGCAATCTGATTGCCGCCGGCTCGGAAGCGAAAGCGGGCGAGGTCGTGCTGCGGGCGGGCGCGCGGATCGGCTACCCGCAGATCGCCGTGCTCGGTTCGGTCGGCTGCGCCGCCGTGCCGGTTTACACGCGGCCGGAAGTGGCGATCCTTTCCACCGGCGATGAGGTCATTGCCGTCGACGAAACTCCGCAGTCGTTTCAAATCCGCAACTCCAACGCGTATTCTTTAGCGGCTCAAGTCGCGCGCCGCGGCGCGCGGGCGCGTATCCTTCCCGTTGCGCAGGATCGGCTCGACGCAACCCGGCGGGCGATCGAAAACGGTCTGGCAAGCGACGTGCTTGCGCTCTCCGGCGGCGTTTCGATGGGCAAGTACGATCTTGTCGGGCAGGTCTTGACCGAGATGGGAGCGGAGTTCTTTATCACCAGCGTTTCGATTCAACCCGGCAAGCCCCTGGTTTTCGGGCGCGTTGCCGGCACGCCGATTTTCGGACTGCCGGGGAATCCGATCTCGACGATGGTCACCTTCGAACTGTTCGCGGCGATTGCCTTGGACCTGCTGGCAGGCAGGCAGGACTCCCCGCTTCCGTTTTTCCAGGCCGAGCTTGCCGCGGCATTCCGTCACAAGCCGGTCTTGACCCGCTTTCTGGGGGCGCGGCTCGAGGGCTGCTACGGCGCAACGCGCGTGCGCAAGATCGAGGGGCAAGGCTCGGGAGACGTGACTTCGTTTGCCCGGGCCGACTGCTATCTGGTGGCTGCGGACGACCGCGCGAGTTGGCAGGCCGGAGAGCGTATCTCGGTTATGGCCCTATGAGCAAGCTGACGCATTACGACGATTCCGGCGCGGCGCGCATGGTTGACGTGAGCGGCAAGAAGCCGACCCGGCGCACCGCGCGGGCGGGCGCGTTTGTCAAGATGAGCGCGGAGACGCTCGCCGCGCTGCCCGATAATCCCAAGGGGAACCCGCTCGAAGTCGCGCGGATCGCGGGCATTCAAGCCGCCAAAAAAACGGCGGAGCTGATCCCGATGTGCCATCCGCTGCCGCTCAGCCACGTCGATATCGAGACCGTCGTGACCGACCGCGGCGTAAGCGTCGCCGCGAGCGCGGCGACGACCGGCCCGACCGGCGTCGAGATGGAGGCGCTGACCGCCGCCGCCGCCGCCGCCCTGACCGTCTACGACATGTGCAAGGCCCTGGACAAGGGCATCGAAATTCGCAGCCTGCGCCTGGTCGAGAAGACGGGCGGCAAAAGCGGCGATTACCATAGGTCGGAATAACTGCCCGCACCGGCAACGAACTGAGCGAAACTGTTGAATGGAAACCGATGCAACCGTCCCGCCGTAGTATGCATTTGATGCGGTTGGTGCTTCTCGCGGCGCTGTGTCTGCCCTTGCCGGCTCAGGACGCCGGCGATGTTTTCGACCCCGAAACGCTGTTCGAGTCCGATCAGCCGGCCATCTTCATGGAAGACATCGACGAGGTTACGGTTCCGCTGACGGTGCGCGGGCCGAAGGGCGTCTATATCCACGATATGGCGCAGAGCGACTTCACGCTCTACGACAACGGCAAGGAGCAAAAGATCACCAGCCTCGACCTGAGCTTCCTGCCGATTTCGATGGCGATCTGCGTCCAGACGAGCGATCGCGTGGAAGGGATTCTGGGCGATATCCGCAAGACGGCCTACTTGTTCACCGAGCTCGTCCTTGGCGAATACGGCGAGGCGGCGGTGCTCACGTTCGACAGCAAGGTCAAGCTGCTCCAGGACTTCACCAACGACACCAAGAAAATCGAAAAAGCGCTCAAGACCATGCGCATCGGCCCATCGGCAGTGGTGCTGGCCGACGCCGTGTACAGCGCCATCCGCATGTTATTGAAGCGCCCGCAGAACCACCGCAAGATCATCGTCGTCATCTCCGAATCGCAGAACAACGGCAGCCGCATCGGCCTTGGCGAAAGCCTGCGCACGGCGCAACTCTACGACATCATGATTTATCCGGTGCGGCTGTCGACGCTTTCCGCCCGCCTGCGCCGCAAACCCGAGCAGCGGCGGGACCCGATCCCGCCGGGAGTGATCGTGCAGCCGATCGCGCCCGGGGCGGCACCGACCCCCACGACGCTGATGCAGAGCCGGTTCTCCGTGACTCCCAACGTGATTCCGATCGTCATCGACCTGGTGCGAGGCGTGAAGAATCTGATCTTCAACAACCCCCTGGAAGTGCTGGCGGACGGTACCGGCGGCATCGACTTCAGTCCGCGAACGAGCAGCGGCGTCGAGGAATCCATCATCAAGATCGGCGAAGACATCCGCAGCCAGTACCGCCTGACCTACAGCCCGGACAACCTGAATGAAAAAGGCATCTACCACCGCATTGAAGTCAAGACGCCGTACGACCGCCTGAAGGTGCGGCACCGCGTGGGCTACTTCCACGGGCCGAATCCGATGCTCGACGGCGAGCCCGTCGAGCCGCTCGCTACCCGCGAGGAGCAGTAGGCTTCGTGCTAAATTGAAAACGATATGGGCATCCCAAACGCAAAAAAATACAGGATCACGCACCCCGAGTCAGGCGAGCGCGCTACCGTCGTAGCGGTTCTGCCGAAGAACGCCGACGTCCAAGCGTACCTTGCCGACGCCGCCAAGCGCTTCGACTGGAAAGCGTGGCAAGAACAGAAGACGATGCTCAGCAGGGTCCGCGTCGGCCAACAGAAACAGAAAAAGCGCTGAGCGCCTATCTCAAACTTGCCGTCATGAATGATGAACCTATGCCCTACGGTGAGGTCGGCAACCGAGAGGGTATCGCCAAGCTGCGCCCGAAAGGCGTGGATGTCTGGGGCCCGGAAAGGGTGTGCGTCAGCGCCGACGTCAATCTCGACCGGATCGAACCCGGCGTGGAAATCCGCCGCGGCGGGGGGCGTGATCGTGGCCGTTCACTCCGGAGCCGCGCCTTGGGACCGTGGTTTGCTCTGGCGACTGGCGCGCTCGCCACGGTCATTCCCAGCACGTTGGGCCCATCGGAACATCCGACTATTTCGCCGCACAGAGGATCGCTGCCTACTGCCTATGACGCCTTCGTGCTGACCGTCCACGCGGTGTTGTGGGCGATGTCGATCATCGCCGGGGTGTCCTGCCCGCTCCCGTTTGCGGCCGTCAACCGACGGCCATGAAGGAAATGGAAAATTCCCGATGCATAATACGCTCAGGTTCTCCAGGCTGGTTGCGAATTACTGGCATCGTCCGGCGTTCCGGCCGGAGATATGGCGGAAGGTGATCCGATACACAACCCGGGTTCATTTCATTCCAAGCGTGAGGGCGAAGTACCGCAGACGTTTAGCAGAAGAAGGAGCACGGGCTCGAGAGTGGTGCGCGGAACGAGCCATCTTGACCGAAGAGTTAGCGCAACAACTGCCGATTCCGTTCGTGCTGATCGATGTGAGGCGGAAGTTCCCCGATGAATTTTCAGAGGGCATCAAACACGAGGCGGATTGTCCGTATGACCCCGATGGCGGCGGCAACTCTGAGATGCTTTACTCCCTGGCCAGATCTATCCGTGCGCTGAGTATAGTCGAGACCGGGGTGGCTTGTGGTTGGAGCAGCCTTGCGTTTCTCTTGGCGGTCAAGGACATGGATGGCGCGTATGTGTATAGCATTGATCTTCCTCATATGTTCGGTGGTCCGCGAGCGGCCCCGGGGTTAGAGGACCATGTGGGGATTGTTGTGCCCCAATCGCTCCGATGTCGTTGGCGACTGTTCCGGATGGCGGACCGCGATGGGTTGCCTCGGGCGCTGCGCGTGGCGGGGGGGGGGTGGATATGGCGCACTACGATTCCGACAAGACGCCCGAAGGACGCGCCTTCGGTTATGCGGCAATCTGGCGGTCGCTTCGGGATGGCGGGGTTCTCGTCTCCGATGATGTCGGCGACAATCTGGAGTTCAGGCGTTTCGCCGAAAAGGTTGGACGGAAGCCCATCATCGTCGCGTGGAACGGCAAATTTCAGGGCATTCTCATAAAGTGACCGTGGCAGGAGCGGTGTAACGCGAGGCCGCCAGAAACGGTCCGGCTGTTTCTGTACACCGGTCTGGACGACGGCTGAGCCGCAACCTGAGATCCCGCTCCCTTGCGCCGGCCGGAACCGCGGCAGTAATGATATCCGTTCCCCTCCGCCATGTGTTTTCATATGTTCTGACGAAAGCCTTCTTCATCGCGTTCACGCTTGTCTTGTTGATACAGATGGAGTCGTTCCTGAACCGGAGAAGCGCCAAGCCGGCTTTCGCGCTGTCAGCCGTTTTCGCAGTTCTCGCTACGCTGACGCGGTACTTGGGAGCAAGCGCCGATATCCGCCGCGTGTACGGTCCCGGCAAGAGTTGGGTAGGGTTGAAATTGAACGTTTGGGGTTGTAAGTAATAGAGATTACAGATGTATTGGAAGGTGGGAGCCCTTGGGGGATCCATACATTCACTCGATGTCGGCGATGACCGGCGCGTGGTCGGAAGCGGTCAGCCCTTCTTTTTTCTTGCGGTATTCGCGGTCGATGCCGACGGACCTGAGGCGTTTGACCACGGCCTCGGCGCCCAACAGAAAATCGATGCGCAGCCCTTGCTTGCGGTGGAACGCGCCGCCGCGGTAGTCCCACCATGAAAATTTCTGCTCGGTCGGGTACATCGCCCGGAAAAGATCGTGGAAACCCCAGTCGAGGACGGCTCGATAGCGCCGGCGCTCGTCTTCACTGTGGAAGATCAACCCGGCGTGGATCTCTTCGCTCCAACTGTCGATGGGCTGCGGCACAACGTTGAAGTCGCCGCAAAGAAGCGTAGGCGCGCTCGGGTCGTGCGCGGAGTCGAAATGGCCGCGCAGCGACTCCAGCCAGCGCAGCTTGCGCGGATAGTCCGCGTGCTCGATGCTCTTGCCGTTAGGAACGTAAACGGTGGTGAACGAAACGCCGCCGATCTCGGCGGTGAGCAAGCGGGCGCCGAACTCTTCCTGCCCCGGCAAGCCGCGCTGGATCACCACAGCCTCTTCGCGGCTCAGGACGGCGACGCCGTTCCAACTCTTCTGCCCGTGAACGGCCGCGCGATAACCCTCCCGGGCAAAAACCTCGTGGGGAAACTGCTCGTCGGTCAGCTTCAATTCCTGCAAGCCGACTACATCCGGCCGGCGGGCGCGCAGCCAGTGCAGCACGAAATCAAGGCGGGCGCGCAGGCCGTTGACGTTCCAGGTGGCGACTCTCAAGCAGGTATTAAAGCACGACCGTTCGGTCGCCGGCAGATCTTTCAAGCTCCCCTGGCGCGCAGCAGGTTTTCGATCGCCAACCGGCCGTTTGCGCGCGGGTTGTCCAACGCGGCCTTGAGCGCCGCATCCGCTTTCGCCGAGGGGCGGGCGCCGATCGCGTAGCAGGCCGCTTCGACCAAGCGCAGGTCGCCGTCGCCGAGCATTTTCGCGAGCGCATCGACCGACGCATCCGTTCCGATTCTCCACAGGCGGCGGCACGCTTCCTGCTTGGCCGCGACGGGCGCCGCGGATTCCAGCACCGCGATCAGCGCCCGCTCGATCGCGCGGCGCGCCGCGGCGTCTCCGTTCGTGCGGTTGATGATTGCGTCCAGCTTGAAGAAAGGCGTTGTCGACTTGCCGAAATCGTAGGCTTCGATGCCGGCGAGTTTCGTCTTGATTTCCGTCTCGGTCACCGCTCAGACCCTCCAAGGGGCGCGCATGGTTCGGTAGATCATGCGGTTGGCTTCGTCGTCGCCGAGAAACCGCTCGTTTGCAGCGTCCCAGCGCAGCGGACGCCCCAAGCGCAGGCAGATATTGGCGCAGTGAGCGATGGTATGCGCCCGATGGGCGATTTCGATATTAGACCTGGGCAGCTTCCGCGTGCGCATGCAGTCCAGGAAATCCCGCATATGCGGTTCCTGAATCAGATAGTGCGCATCGGGCGGCTCAAGTCCTTGCAGAACGGAATCGGGTTTGGCCTGCATGCCTCCGCTGTCGGACAGAAAAACCCAACCCTTATCGCCAATGAATTTGAGACCTTTGGCGCCGGTATCGAGATACAAGCGCAGGCCGTCGGCATAGCGGGCGCGGACTTCGTACCAGTACGGAATGTTGTTGATGCCGCCTTCCGTGCGGTATTCGGCCTCGCCTTCGTACGAGATGGGGGAATCCATTTCGTCTCCGCGCGCCCACTGCAGGGTTTCGATGAAATGCGGCCCCATGTCGGCGATCGAGCCGCCGCCCGTGTCCCAGTTGATGCGCCAGAGCGCGACGCGCTCGGCCGAATACGGCGCCCACGGCGCTTGTCCCAGCCAACGGTCGTAGTCGAATACTTCGGGATCGGGGGCGGGTTGCGGCGCGGCGAAGGCATTGCGTTTCCAATTGCCGGAAGCGCCGAAAGAGAGGCGGACCGTGTGCAGCTTGCCGATGCGTCCGCTGTTGACGACATCGACCAGAAATTTATACCCGGGGTTGGATTTGCGCTGAGTTCCGCATTGCCAGACGGCACCGGTCTTTTCGATGACGCCGGCCAGGGCGCGGCCTTCGGCGATCGTCAGGCAGAACGGCTTTTCGCAATAGACATCCTTGCCCGCGCGCGCCGCCAGCGAGCTCAACACGGCGTGCCAGCGGTCGCCTGTGCCGATCAGTACGGCGTCGATATCCGCGCGGTCGAAGATCTCTTCGTGGAAGCGCGTCACCTTACAGGCGGCGGCGCCATAGTGGTCATCGACCATTTTTTTGCCGAATTCCCGGCGGGCGGCGAACAGGTCGCAGACCGAGACGACCTGCACGTCTTTCTGTTCCAGGAACGTCGCCAAGTTACGGCGGTTGCGCCCGCCGAAGCCGATGACTCCTAATGCGATGCGGTCGGAGGCGGGGGTTGCGCCGTTCAAACCCAGCGCGCTTGCCGCCGCGAACACGGGGGCTGCGGCAGTTTTGCCGAATTTTCGGCGGTTAATCCGCTCGACGCTCGCCATCCCAGCGTCAGTGTACAACGAACCGCTCCCTTCGGGCGACAATAATCTGTTGACCGCGCGGGCCGGCTGCTTCCAATCCGAGAGGACTCTCCTGATGGGGGCGCTCAACGTCACGCCGGATTCTTTTTGGAACGGCGGGCGCTTCCTGTCCCCAACCGACGCGGTCGACCGGGCGCTCAAGATGGTCGACGAAGGCGCGGACATCATCGACATCGGCGGCGAGAGCTCGCGCCCCGGCGCGCAGCCGACGACCGCAGCGGAAGAGGCGGCGCGGGTTCTGCCGGTTATCGAGGCGCTGGCTGCGCGGCTCGACACGCCGCTCTCGATCGACACGTACAAGCCCGCTGTGGCCCGGCGGTGCGTGAACGCCGGAGCGGCGATCGTGAACGATATCCGCGGCCTGATCGACCCGGCGATGCTCGAAACGGCCGCCGAAACGGGCGTTTCCGTTATCCTCATGCACATGCGCGGCGAGCCGCGGACGATGCAGCAGGACACCGCCTACAACGATGTCGTCGCCGAAGTGCGGGAGTTCCTCCTCAGACGGGCCGCCGCCGCGCGCGCAGCCGGAGTTGCGGAAATCGCCATCGATCCGGGCATCGGCTTCGGCAAGACGGCCAAGCAGAATTTCGAGATGCTGGCGAGGCTGCGCGAGTTCGTAACGCCGGACTACCCGCTGCTGGTCGGCCCTTCGCGAAAATCTTTCCTGGGCAGCCTGCCGAGCCGCTTGCCGGTCGAAGAGCGCTTGGAGGGAACGCTCGCCGCCGTTGCCGCCGCCGTCCTCGGCGGGGCCAAGATCGTCCGCGTGCACGACGTCAAGCCTTGCCGCCGCGTGCTCGAAACGGTCGATGCGATCCGCGCAAAAGCCGATGACCGATAAAATCCACATTCCCGCGATCCCGATTCCGGCCCGAGTCGGCTGTTCCGAGGAAGAACGCCGCGTCCCGCAGCAAATCCTGGTGGACCTGGAACTCGGCCTGGATCTTGCGCAAGCGGCGGCAACCGATTCGATCGACGCGGCCGTCGATTACGTCGCCGTCAGAGCCGCTGTCGCAGAGGTCTGCTCGGCAAAAGCTTACCGCCTCATCGAAACCATCGCCGAGCGGACGGCCGCGAAGCTGCTGGCCGACTTCCCGCTCGACGCGGTCTCGGTGCGCGTAAGAAAACCCTCGGCGCTGGCCCGGTTCGGCGTGCCCTGGGCGGCCGTGGAAATCAGGCGAAGCCGCAATGCCTGACGCCTGGCTCGGTCTCGGCTCGAATCTCGGCGACAAGCGCGGCAACATCCGCGCCGCGCTTGCCGCGCTTGCCGCGCACGGGACAATCGCCGCGGTCTCGCCGCTATACGCGACCGAGCCGGTGGGCCGCGTCGACCAGAATTGGTTCTTGAATGCCTGCGCGCGCGTCGAGACCGGCCTCGGAGCAATGGAAACGCTCAGCGTCATCGCCCGCATCGAAAGCAAGCTGGGCCGCGAGCGCGGGATACGCAACGGCCCGCGGACGATCGACATCGATTTGCTGCTGTACGACGACCTGGTCATCAAGACCGCCGAGTTGACCGTGCCGCATCCGCGGATGCACCTGCGGCGGTTCGTGCTCGAGCCGCTGGCGGCCATCGCGTCGGATCTGATCCACCCGCGTTTGCGCAAGTCTGTCGCGGACCTTCTTCAGGAACAGCCCGCTTCTACAGCGGTGCGGCTCGTTCATAGCGGCGTTCGGCAGGACTGACGCGGCTGCGCCGCTCAGATCATGCGCTCCAGCACGCGCTGGAGCTTTTCGCGGGCGGCTTCGGCCTCCGCTCCGCCGCGGCCGCGGGGAATGGGTCGCTGCTCCAGAACGTCCTCGGCGATATCGAACAATGCGCCTTCCTGATAAAGCTTGTAGCGCCGGTCGCGTGCCCAGCGGTCGAGCTTGGTATAGGCTTCCTTGCTCCAGCCCGGCCGCGGGTCGTGATGCGCCAGCACCCACCCGCGCGGATTTCCCCGCTCGCCGCGCAGTTGGGGCGCGAACGAAACGCCGTCCATAATGCGTTCCGGCGGCGGCGTCATCCCGCACAACTCCGCCAGCGTCGGAATAAAATCGGTGGAATCGACCAGATCGCCGCACACGGCGGGTTCGACGGCGCCCGGCTGGTTGGCGATCAGCGGCACGTGCGTCCCGGCGTCGGTCGGCAGCCCCTTGCCGCCGTCGACGACGCGCTCGCCCATCTTCGATCGGACGCCGCGCGGCGTGCCGTTATCGCTGAAGAACAAGACCAGCGTGTTCTCGCGCAAGCCCAGCTCGTCCAGCCGGTCGACGATGCGCCCGACGATTTCGTCCATGTACTCGACCATGCCGCCGAAATACCTTTGGGCGTTCGATTCGAAGCGGTCGCCGCGCCGCCAGGCTTCGCTGCGGGGCGTCGGGTTGAACGGCCCATGGGTCAACGCCATCGGGTAATAGACGAAGAAAGGCTCGTCTTTGTGGCGGCCGATGAAGTCGTTGATGCGTTCGGCATAGAGGTCCGGCCCGTATTTTCCGGCGGTGTCCTGCACATATGCGCCGTTATCGAGAATCGTTGGATCGGCGTAGCGCGAGCCCTTGTCTTCGGTGTGCTCGGCATGCCACAGGAAATACTCGTCGAACCCGGCGTCCTCGGCGCGCATGCCCTTGCCGCGCCACTCGGGCTCGAACTCGGGAGGATTGTAGCTGTAAAGCTGCCACTTTCCGGCAATGCAGGTCTTGTACCCGGCGGCGCGCATCATGTGGCCGAACGTCACTTCATCCGGCGGCAGCACGCCGAACGCCTGCCAGTTGCGGAAATTGTACTGTCCGGTCATGAGCTGCAGGCGGGTCGGCGTGCAGAGCGGCTGCGAATAGGCGTGATCGAAACGGATGCCGGTGCGCGCCAACTCGTCGAGGCGGGGCGTCTTGTAAGACGTTCCGCCGTAACAGCCCAGACACTCATAGCCCAGGTCGTCGGCCATGATCAGCACGACGTTCGGCCTGCGGCCGCGCCCCGCTCCGCCGGAATCGTCTCCGCAGGCTCCGGCGGCGAACGCCCCCAGCGCCGCGCCCGAACGCAAAAGAAGCTCACGGCGGTTGATCTGCTTCATGGTCCCCTGACAGCCTACCGCATGCCTGGCGCCGGCTACCGAGTTTATCATTCCTCGCTACTCGAGGGGCTAATCGAGAGGCGGCTACTCGAGAGGCGGCTCTTGCCGGCCGCGCCGAACCGCCCGAGACTGTGCAGAGGAACGGCCATAAATGGCATACTGGTTGGCGCGCCGAGGCAACCTCGGCGGCGTCCCCGCGGCCAATGCCGGGATCTCGGAAGGCCTGAGGAGATAGACACCGTGCGCCATTTGAAAACGACCCGCGCCAAGCTCTCATACTGCGCTTTGACGATTGCGTCCGCCCTGCTCGGCGCGCTGACCGCATGCGCCCCGCAGCCTGCGGCCGACGCGCCGCGTCCGAACGTGATCGTCATTCTCACCGACGACCAAGGCTACGGAGACCTTTCCGTACACGGCAACCCGATCCTGAAGACGCCCAACCTGGACCGGCTCCATGACGAGAGCGTAAGGCTGACCGATTTCCACGTCGCGCCGGTCTGCACGCCGACCCGCGGCGAGTTGATGACCGGCCTCTACGCCCTGCGCAACAAGGCCGGCATGGTGCCGGCGGGGCGCAACCTGATGCGGCGCGACGTGCGGACCATGCCGGAGCTTTTCGCTTCGAACGGATACTCCACCGGCCTCTTCGGCAAGTGGCACCTCGGCGACACCTACCCGCACCGGCCCCTGGACCGCGGCTTCCAGCACGCCGTATGGCACAAGGGCTGGGGGCTGGCCTCGGAGATCGAGTACGACAACGACTATCACTACACGCGCTACATAGACCAGGAAGAAATCCGCTACTCAGACCGCTTCTGCGCCAATCTCTGGTTCGACCAAGCGATGGAATGGATGGACCTGCAGGCCGCGGCCGATCGACCGTTCTTCGCCTACCTCTCCTTGAACACCCCCCACTACCCGTTCGACGCGATCCCCCGCGATTTCTCGCTCTACAGGAACGCGGTCGAGGATCCTCTGGTGGCGCACTTCCTGGCCCTGATCCACAACATCGACGAAAACTTCGCGCGCCTCGACAACTGGCTGGAGGAGAAGGGCCTCAAAGACAATACGCTGCTCATCCTGATGAACGATAACGGCACGGCCAACGGCGAAACGGTGTTCAATGCCGGGATGCGCGGCAAGAAGGGCAGCCCCTACGAAGGCGGGCACCGCGCCATCTGCTTCATCCGCTGGCCGGACGGCGGCCTGGGCGAACCGCGCGACATCGGTTACGCGGCGCACGTTACGGATATCCTGCCCACCCTGGCCGACCTGCTCGGCTTCGACGGCGCGGACCTGCCCGACTTCGACGGGGCGAGCCTGAAGCAAGTCCTCCAAGCGGATGACGGCGGCGGCCCGGATCGCAAGATCATCGTGCAGTACGGCGGCCGCATTCGCCCTGCGAAATACGCGGAAAGCAGCGTGATCTGGAACCAATGGAGACTGGTCGGCGAAAACGAGCTTTACGACATCGGCAAGGACCCGGGCCAGCAGACCGACGTGGCGGATCGGCATCCCGAAGTGGTCAAAGCCATGCAAGAGCATTACGAGCAGTACTGGGCTTCGATCGCGGAGTCGGTCGAAGAGGTCGAGCCGCTGATCGTCCGCGGCGACCCCGGCGTTTTTACCGACCTGACGTCCAACAGTTGGATCGAGGTCGATTGCGACAACCGTACCCGCACGGCGGAGGCTTGCGGGCCGCCGCGCGGCGGCGTGTGGCAGATCGAGGCCGAGGAAGACGGAGAGTATGCGCTCGAGTTGAGCCGCTGGCCGTTCCACCTGGAGCGCGACCTGACCGTGCAAGGCCCACCCACCACGATCGGCGGCAGAGCGATAGCCGTCGGCAAGGCGCTGCCGATCGTTTCGGCGCAATTGAGCGTGAACGGCGCGGCGCCCCTCAGCGAGCAATCCGCCGAGGGCGCGACCTCCATCGACTTCGATATCCGGCTCAAGAGCGGACGCAACACGCTGCAAGGCTGGTTCAGAGATCGTTCCGGCCGGGACCTGGCGGGCGCCTATTACGGCAGGATCCGCGCCAAGCGCTGAGGGCGCCGGGGTTGCTAATCGCCGGCGGCGCGCTGCCGCTGAAGCGCCGGCTCCGGCATGGCGGGCGCTTGCGCTTTGCGGCCGCCGTACAGCCAGCGGAAGAATCCGCGGACGTCTTCGAGAATCAGATAGCTCGCCGGCACCAGCACCAGGGTGATCAGCGTGGCGAAGAGCACGCCGGAGGCCAGCGCGACCGCCATGGGAATCATGAACTGCGCTTGCAGGCTTTTCTCCAGGATCAACGGCGTGACCCCGGCCGCGGTCGTCAGCGAAGTGAGCAGGATCGGCCGGAAACGCGCTACGCCGGCGGCGCGCACGGCTTCGTTCAACGAACCGAAACGGCGCGCATAGGCATTGATGAAGTTCACCAGCACCAGCCCGTCGTTGACCACCACGCCGGCCAGCGCGACCATGCCGCACATCGACAGGAAGCTCACGGGCATGCCAAAGAGCAGGTGCCCCCAAATCGCGCCGACCATGCCGAAAGGCACCGCGCCCAGCACAATGATCGGTTGGATGTAGCTCTTCAAGGGAATCGCCAACAGCGCGAACATGACGAACATCGCCGCCCCGAAACCCTTGTTCAGCCCCTCCATCGATTCGGCGAAATCGGCTTCGTCCCCTTCGAAGCTGTAGCGGATATCCGGGTACCGGGCCATCAGTTGCTGGAGGAAGCCCGTATCCAGACTCTCGATGACTTCGCCGCCCGTCACGATGGATTCATCGACTTCGGCCTGGACGTTGATCGCGCGGTTGCGGTCGACGCGGGTAATCGTTGCAAATCCGCGCCCCATGCCGGCGGAGGCAACGGTGGAAAACGGCGCCTCGTCGCCGTTGGGCGTGCGGATGCGCATCCGCTCGAGGTCTCCGAGCGAGCGGCGCGCCTGCTCCGGGTAGCGCACCATGACGCGGATATCGTCACGGCCCCGCTGAATGCGCTGCGCCTCTTCGCCGAAGAACCCCTGCCGCACCTGGCGTCCGAGGTCCTGCAAGGTCAGGCCCAGCGCTTCGCCTTCGGAAGTGACGGCCAGCTTGATCTCGGGCTTGCCGCCGCGGAAGGAGTCGGTGATATCGACGACGCCGGGGTATTCGGCCAATTTCGCCTTGATCAGGCCGGCAACCTCCTGCACGCGGCCCAGGTCGCGGCCGGTCAATTGGATGTCGATCGCCTTGCCCCCGCCGATCAGGTCCGAAGTGATGCTCAATTCCACAGCGCCGGGAACCTGGCCGACCTTGCGGCGCCAGCGCTCGGCGATCTCGGCCGCCGTGATGGTGCGGGTTTCCGACGGCGCCAGCTCGATGTTGACTTCGCCGAGGTGGGACCCGGCATAACTCGCCCCGCCCGCGCCCGGGCCGCTCTGGACGATGCGGAAGGGGTGCTCGCCGACCGACGCCAGGATGTGCCGGAACACGTCCCGCCCGCGCTCGGCCTTGAGCTCCTGGCGAAGCTCGGCCGCCGCGCGCTCGATCTGGGCGACGCCCGCGGCCGTGGTCTCGGCCGCCGCCTCCTGCGGCATGGTCAGAAAGGCGACCGTATTGTCGGATTCGACTATCGGGAAAAGCACCAGCTTGACGATGCCGCCGCCGATCAGGCCGGCGGTCACCAGCACCGCAGTCAGAGCCAGTGAGAGCGTCGCGTAACGCCATTCGAGCGCCGCTTCGAGCGACGGCCGGTAAACGCGCTGAATGAACCACTCCAGGCCGTTGGAGAAGAAATCGAAGAATCCGTTCCAGGCCCGAATCAGGATGTTCGGGTTCGCGCGTTTCTTTTTCTCGCGGTAGTGCGAGAGGTGCGCCGGCAAGACGAGCTTCGATTCGACCAGCGAAAAGAACAACGTGGGCAGAACGATCAGCGGGAAGACGCGCATGATCTTGCCCATCATTCCCGACACGAAAAGCATCGGAGAAAAGGCGGCCATCGTCGTCAGGACGCCGAAAACGACCGGAACGGCAACCTCTCGGGCGCCTCGAATCGCCGCGTTCAACCCTTCTTTTTCGCGCTCTTGGGTGGTGAAGATGTTTTCGCCGACAACGATCGCGTCATCGACCACGATGCCGAGCACGAGGATGAACGAGAACAGCGACATCATGTTGATCGACACGTCGAACACGGGCATCGCCGCCAGCGCGCCGAGGAATGAGATCGGGATGCCGATCGTGACCCAGAGGGCCAATCGCAGCCGCAAGAAAAGCGCCAGGAAAACGAACACCAGCAGCAATCCGCCGACGGCGTTCTTGATCAGCAGGTTCATGCGGCCCCGCAGTATCCTGGCGTTGTCTTGCCAAGTCGTCAAGGTAATGCCGCTCGGCATCGACGCGCGGGCTTGCTCGACATAGCGGTACACGGCGTCGGCGACTTCGATCGCGCTCTGATCGCCGACGCGGAACACCTGAACCATAACCGTCGGCTCGCCGTCCATCTTTGCGGACTGGTCCGTGTCTTCGAATCCGTCGACGACTTGCGCGACGTCGCGAAGCAGTATCTTGGTTCCGTCGGGACGGGTGACCAGCGGCAGCGTCTCGTACTCGAGTCCGGTGTACGCCTGTCCTTTGGTGCGCAAGAGAATTTCGCCGGTCTCGGTCTCGACCGAGCCTCCGGGCAAATCGACGGAGGAGCGGCGCACCGCGTTGGCTACGGCGTCGAACGTCAGCCCCCAGCGGCGGAGCGCCTCTTCGGAGACTTCGATCGAAATCTCGTAGGGCGGAGCGTTCGACAACTCGGCCTGAGAGATTTCGGGCAGCGCGGCCAAGTCGTCGCGCACCCGCTCTCCAAGGCGCTTGAGCGTCAGGCGGTCGGCATCGCCGGAAATCGAAATGTTGATCACTTGATACCGCGAGGTAACCTCTTGCGTGACCGGACGCTCGGTTTCTTCGGGAAAAGTGTCGATCGCATCGACGCGCGCCTTGATGTCTTCGAGCACTTCGCGGACTTCGTATTCCGGCAGGATTTCAATACGGACGCTTCCCCTGCCCTCATTGGCGGTTGAAGTCATCTTCTTGATGCCGTCAATGCCTTGAACGGCCTCCTCGATGCGCACGCAGACCGCTTCTTCAACTTCCTCCGGCGCGGCGCCGCGGTAAACGACCTCGACCGTGACCATGTCGAGCGAGATTTCCGGAAATACCTCTTTCTTGAGGTCGGTGAGGGTGATCGCCCCGGCGGCGACGATCACGAACATCGTCAAATTGGCGACAACGGAATTGCGGGCGAACCAGGAAATGAGAGAATTCATGACTGCTCGCTTTCCCCGACGCGGACCTTCATGCCGTTGACGGCCGCTTCGACGTTCGAGACGCAGACCCGATCGCCGGGTTCGAGACCGCCGCGCACCAGCGCCTGGTCGCGGTCAAGGCGGAAAATATCGACCTCGCGGAAATAGAGCCGATCCGTGCTGTCGACGATCAAAACCCGCGAGTCGCCGCGCAGCGCCGTTCGCGGAAGCCGCACGAGATTGCCCACCCGGCGGCCGTCGATCTCGGCTTCGACGAACATGCCCACGGCCAACGGCGGCCGGCGCGCATCGCGTCCGGGGGCGTAGGGGTCTTCGACCTGGGCGATGGCGTTGACCATGCGCGTCGCCGGGTCGATTTCGCCTTCGGTGCGGACGATGCGGCCGCGCCATTCATGCTCGCGCCCGGCGAACTGCGCGGTCAGGGTAACGCCCGGCCCGCGGGCGCTTTCAGCCGCGCCGCGGTAGGCCAGCGGCAGATTGACGAACTCGAGCTCGGCGTTTGGAATAGGCAGCTTCACTTCGGCGACATCGACGGCATAGAGCGTGGCCACCGACAGGCCGCGCTGCACGAATTGCCCAACGTCAACCTGCTTCGCGCGGACGCGCCCGGCGTACGGCGCGCGCACGACCGTCCGTTCGAGGTCGAACTTCGCTTGCGCCAAGGCCGCTTCAGCAGAGGCAAGCGCCGCTTGGGCTTCGGCGATCTGCGGCCCGCGCACGACGAGCGGATTCGGTTCCCCCTGGCCCAGCGCCTGCCACTCTTTCCGCGCCACCTCGGCTTCCTGGCGCTCGGTCGCCAAGCGCAACTTGGCCTGGGCGATTGCGGCATTGGCGCGAATGACCGCCAAATCGTATTCGCGGGATTCGATCTTGAGCAGAATTTCGCCCTTCTCGAAAAATCCGCCGACGGCCAGCGACGGGGAAACTTCGACAACGCGGCCGGCCACCTCGGGAACGAGTTGCGATTCGGTTCTCGGCGCAACCGTGCCTTCGGCGCGGACCTTCAACGCGATCGTTTCCGGCTCGACAGCGACGACATGAACCAACAAGGGGGGAATTTCGACCGGTTTCGTTTCCGGCTTCTCGCGGGCCTCGATCATCGCCACGGTGGCGACGGCGCCGATGCCCAGCACGGCCAGCGGAAGAACGATCATGAGAACGCGGCGTAAGACTTGCATGAAAATCCTTGAATCGGCCTTTAATCGGCAGGAATATCCGCGCCGAACGGCGGCGCCGGAGGAGGCGGCGCAGCAAACCCGCCGCCCAAAGCAAGGTGCAGATCGACTCGATTGTCGAGGCGCGTGCGTCTGACGGTGAGCAGCGCGCTCTCGGAATCGAGAGCCGTGCGTTGCGCAGAAAGGACGGTAATGATGTCGGACAAGCCCGCGCGGTAGCGCTGCTCGGCCAAATCGCGGGCTGCCAGAGCGTTGCGGGTCGCCGACGCGAGGGCGCGCTCGCGTTCGGCCAGGATCGCTTCGGCGGCCAAGGCCGTCTCGACCTCGCGGTAGGCCGCAAGGATGCGGCTTTCGTAATTGGCGGCGGCTTCCATCGCGCGCGCCTCGTTCGCGCGCACGCCGGCTTTGAGCCGGCCTTTGTTGAAAATCGGCATGACTACGCTTGTGACGTAGTTCCAAACCTGAACGTCGGGATTCAGCAGATCGACGAGCTTGTTGCTGGCGGTGCCCAGCCCCGAGGTCAAGGCGAAGCTCGGACGCAGCGCGGCTTTGGCTTCGACAATGCGGGCGTCCGCCGCCAGCAAAGCGCGCTCGGCGGAGATCAGGTCGGGCCTGCGGTGCACGAGCTCGGAGGGCAGCCCCGCCGGAATCCGCCGCGGAATTTCGGGAAGGTCTTCCGCCAGGACGCGCTCCCCTGCGGGGTAGCGGCCCGCGAGCGTTTCCAACTGCCGCACGAAAGCATCGCGCTGCTGTTCGCGTTGCTTCATCAGCGCTTGCGCGCGATCGATTTCACTCAAGGCCAAGCGCAGGTCGAGCGAAGGGCGGATGCCCGCGCGGTAGCGCGCGCGCACGCGCTCGGCGGAAGTTTCGTAACTGGCGAGAGACGCCTTGGCGAGGCCCACTTGACGCTCGGCTTCGATCGCCGCGAACCAGGCTTTGGCGACCTGGCCGGTCAGCGACAGCCGCGCGCCCGCGAGATCCGCCTCGCGGCTTTGCAGATTGGCCGCCGCGGCGAGCTTGCCGGCCTCGATGCGCTTCCAGATATCGGCTTCCCAAGCCAGATTCAACGACAGTCCCGTGTTCGTATTGGTAGCGCTCAGAACTTTGCCGGCGAGACCGGGGAAGGGCAAGCCGACGAAGTTCTGGCGTTGTCGGGAGCGGTTGACGGCCAGGCTCAGTTCCGGCAGGCCGGCGGCGGCGGCGATATGCGCCTCCTGGCGCGCCGCCTCGATGCGGGCCGCCGCAGCGCGGAGATCGGAATTCTTCGTCAACGCTTCGCCGATCGCGAGATCGAGCCCGCGGTCGCTGAAGTAGGCCCACCAGTCGACGCTCGCGGCAGACGCGTCCGCTGCGCCTCCCTTCCAGGCTTGGGGAGCGTCAACCGTGAACTGCCGCGCCGGGCGCTGAATCGGTTTCGAGCACCCCAGAAAAAAGACGACGGCGGCGGCCGGAATTGCAGAGACCCTCATCGCTTGCCCCCGCCGCCGCCGTTCGCCGCCGGGGCGTTCATCCCCGCGGCGGTAAAACGCACCATGGCGTCGATGGTTTCCTCCACGTGGGCGGGGTCGCACAGCCCTTGGGTCCAACGGCGGATGCGGTCGCTGTCCATCATCGTGTGCACCATCGCCCCGACCGCGAAGTGGATCCGCCAATGCAACTCCTTCTCCGACAGGTTGGGCGCCGCGCGCCTGAACGCACGGTTCAGGCGCTGCACGAGCTCGGCGAATTCTTCCTGAAATACGGCTTCGAGATAATCCGCCGGCTCGGCATAGAAGCGGCCGCAGAGACGCATGAACCGCCGCCCCCGGCGCACATCTTGCGACAGGCGAATCGCAGGCGCAAACAGTGCGTACAGGACGCGGTCGACCGGCAAAGGACCCTCCCCGGCTTCTCTTTCGGCCGCGTCGAGCAGAGCGAACCTCTCGCGGTTGACCGCGGCAATGCGGCGCACGAACACGGCCTTGACCAATGCCTCCTTCGAGCCGAAATGATAGTGGACGGAGGCCAGATTGACGGCAGCCGCCTGGGTGATGGCGCGCAGCGATACGCCGTCGATGCCTTGCTCGGCAAGGAGGTCCTCGGCCGTGTCAAGGATTTGCTCTTTGGTGTCGGCCATGGGAGGCGCTTTCGGTCAAACATACGTTTGAATCAAACGTATGTTTGAATTTTAGACCCGAAACCGGCCCGAGTCAAGCCCAAAAGTAAAAAAGGTAAAAAATTACGCGGGTGGTTCCGCTGCCTCCCTTGGAGTAGAATAGGATTCGCGGGTTGTTCCCTTCCCATCCAAACTCTCAAAGGAGACCCGGAGGTACTCAGATGATTCGAATTTTGCTTATGATTTCGCTGGTTTGCTTCGCGTTCGGCTGCAACGGCGCGCCTGAGGAGGCGGCCGAGGCGCCGATGGCGGAAGCGCCCGCGGAGACGAGCGCCATGACCTACGTGGGCTGGCTGGCCGACGCGAAATGCGCGAATGCGGGCAAGGCGGCGACCGGCGATCACGCCGGCTGCGCGCAGAAGTGCATCGAGGGCGGCGAGGCCATCGTGCTCGTAGCCGAAGAGGGCGGCAACGTCTATATGTTGGACGACCAGGAAGCCGCGAAGCCCCATGCGGGGCATAAGGTGACCGTGTCCGGCATGCTTGACGGCGATACCATAACGGTTGAGTCGATCTCGATGTAGCCGTTAGAAGTGGACCGCTCGGCCGTCCAGGTCGAGGGCGGCCTCTTTGAGCGTTTCGGCCAGTGTCGGGTGCGCGTGGCTCGCACGCGCCACGTCCTCTGCGCTCGCTCCGAATTCGATGGCGACGGCGGCCTCGGCGATGAGATCGCCGGCCCGCGGGCCGACGACGTGTACGCCGAGCAGGCGGTCGGTCCGGGCGTCGGCGAGCATTTTCACGAAACCGTCCGTGTCGCCCAGCGAGCGCGCCCGGCCGCTGGCGCGGAAGGGGAATTTACCCTTGCGGAAGGCGGCGCCGGCGGCCGTAAGTTGCTCTTCGGTCTTGCCCACGGCGGCGACTTCCGGGTGGGTATAGCAAACCGCCGGGATGGCGTCGTAGTTGACGCGGCCGTAGCCGGTAACGATGCGCTCGACGCAGGCGACGCCTTCTTCCGCAGCTTTGTGCGCCAGCATCGGCCCGGCGATGACGTCTCCGATGGCGAAGACGCCCGGCGCAGAGGTCTCGTAACGATCATTGACCGCAATGCGGCCTTGGGGATCGGTAGCGATGCCCAGAGCTTCCAGCCCCAGACCGGCGGTATTGGGCCTGCGGCCGACGGCTGTCAGAACGCGGTCGCCGGCCAGCGGCTCCGCGCCGTCGATGGCGACGAGGCAGCGGGACCCTTCGACCCGCGCTCCGGTTACGCGGGCGCCGAGCCGGAAGCAAAACCCTTGCCGGGTAAAGAGTTTTTGAGCTTCGACGGCGATCTCGCGGTCCATTCCGGGCAGGATGCGGTCGAGATATTCGAGCACCGTGACGCGCGATCCCAGTCTGCGCCAGACGGAACCCATCTCCAGGCCGATGTAGCCGGCGCCGATTACAATCAAGTGATCGGGAACCTCGGGGTAAGCGAGCGCTTCGGTTGACGAGCCGATACGGCCGCCGTCGAAGGCGACTCCGGGCAGCGCGGCGGTTTCGCTTCCGGTAGCGATGACGATGTGTTTCGCTTCGACCGCGGTCGATTTCCCGGCGGCGTCGACGACTACCCGGCCCGGCGCTTGCAAGCGCGCACGGCCCTGGTAGCGCGCGATCTTGTTCTTGCGGAACAGCGAGGCCACGCCGCCGGTGAGGGTTTTGACGACGCGATCCTTCCGCGCGAGCATTTTCTGGAGATCGAGCGCGACGTCGGAAACGTCGACGCCATGTTCGCCGAGGCTGCTTTTCGCTTGTTCGTAGCGCTCGCTCGACTCGAGAAGAGCCTTGCTCGGAATGCAGCCGATGCGCAGGCAGACGCCGCCCAGATCTTTTTCCTTTTCGACGCAGGCCGTGTCGAGGCCGAGTTGCGCCGCGCGGATTGCCGCGACGTAGCCGCCGGGGCCGGCGCCGATTACGAGCAGGTCATGTTTCGCGTCCGGCATGGGATTGCTTGTCCGCGAGGCGCCGCCGCCGTCAAATATCGAGCAACATGCGCCGCGGGTCTTCGATCGTTTCCTTGATGCGCTTGAGAAAAGCGACCGCCTCGCGGCCGTCGACCAGGCGATGGTCGTAGGTGAGGGCGAGGTACATCATCGGCCGCGCGGCGATTTGACCCTCGCGGACGACCGCGCGCTGCTCGATGGCGTGCATGCCCAGGATGGCGCTTTGCGGCGCATTGACGATCGGCGTGGAGAGCATGGAGCCGTAGATGCCGCCGTTGCTGATCGTGAACGTCCCTCCTTGGAGCTCCGCGAGCGCGATGCGGTTCTGCTTGGCGCGCGCGCCGAAGTCGGCGATCGCTTTCTCGATCTCGGCGAAGCTTCGCGACTGCGCATTGCGGATGACCGGCACGACCAGGCCCTTGCCTCCGCCCACGGCGATGCCGACGTCGCAATAGTCGCGGTAGACGATATCGCTGCCGCGGATCATGGCATTGACAGCGGGAACCGCTTGCAGAGCCTGCACGGAGGCTTTCACGAAGAACGACATGAAGCCGAGCTTGATGCCGTGGGCTTCAAGAAACCGTTCCTTGTGCTTGCTGCGGATCTCGATCACCGCCGACATGTCGGCTTCGTTGAACGTCGTCAGCAGCGCGGCGTTCTGCTGCGCTTGAACCAGGTTGCGCGCGACCGCCTTGCGCAAAGGCGTCATGGGCACGACGCGCTCTTCGCGGGTTCCGGCCGCCGGCGGGGCGACAGCCGGCGCGGGGACAGCCGGCGCGGGGACAGCCGGCGCGGGCGGCGGGGGGACAGGCGCCGGAGCAGCCGGCTGCGAAGACGGAGCGGAAGGAGGCGCCGCGCGCTTCTCGACCGCGAGCGCGGCGTCTTCTTTAAGGATGCGTCCGCCCGGACCGGTTCCCTCGACTTCCGCGGCGGACACGCCGCCTTGCGCGAGCAGGCGTTTGGCCGCCGGCATGACGTGCGGCTGCGCGGCCTTCGCGGGCGCGGGAGCAGCCGGCGGCGGCGCGGGCGCCGCTGCGGGGACATTGTCCGCGGCGGCCTCGTCGATGACGGCAACGACATCGCCCACCGCCGCATCCGTCCCCGTCGGCAGTCGAATTTCCGTCAGAATCCCCGCCGCGGGAGCGGGCAGCTCGATGGCGGCTTTATCCGTTTCGATTTCGACCAGCGCCTCGTCGATTTCCACGCGGTCGCCGACGTTCTTGCGCCACTCGCCGATTTGAACTTCGACGATCGATTCGCCCGGCTGCGGGATGGTCACTTCTACCGGCATTGCATCCTCCCCATTTTGACCGTTTCCCAACGTCAGCAGCCGGCTGCCGTGAACGCCTCGTCGATCAATTGCCGTTGTTCCAGCTTGTGGCTGCCCGCGGAGCCCGTGGCCGGACTTGCCGAAGCGTGGCGGAAGACTCCCGAAAACGGACGGCCGTCCGGTAGTCTGTCGAGAAAGCGCGCCCGCAGATACGTCCAGGCGCCCATATTTTCAGGCTCTTCCTGAACCCAGACGGCGGGCGTATCGGCGGCGAACGGCGCCAGCGCCCGGCTGACTGCATCGTCGCTCAGCGGGTAGAGTTGCTCGAATCGAACGAGCGCGGCATGCTCGCAACCGCCGGCCGTCTTGGCGGCGAGCAAATCGTAGTAAACCTTGCCCGAGCACAAGAGCAGTTTCTTGACCGCCTGCGGGTTTTCGACCGGGTCGACAAGAATCCTGCGGAAGACGCCCCCGCTCAACGCATCCAGATCGGACTTGACCAGCGGATGGCGCAACAGGCTCTTGGGGCTCATCACCACCAGCGGCTTTCGCCAAGGGCGCACGATCTGCCGCCGCAGTACGTGGAAGATCTGCGCCGGCGTGGTCGGATTGACGATCTGCATGTTGTCTTCGGCGGCCAATTGCAAGAATCTTTCCAGCCGAGCGCTCGAGTGCTCGGGGCCCTGGCCTTCGAAACCGTGCGGCAGGAGCATGACGAGACCGCTCAGCCGGCCCCACTTGTCTTCGCCGCTGGCGATGAATTGATCGATGATGACCTGAGCGGCGTTGGCGAAATCGCCGAACTGCGCTTCCCAAACGATCAGGCCGTCGGGCCAGTCGAGACTGTAGCCCCACTCGAAGCCCAGCACGCCGGCTTCGGACAGCGGGCTGTTGTGGATTTCGAATTCGGCCTGGCGCGGCGACAGGTTCTGCAGCGGCACGTAGGGTTCGCCGGTCTGCATGTCGCGGAGCACCGCGTGCCGATGACTGAAGGTTCCGCGCTCGCAATCCTGTCCGGTGATGCGCACCTTGAGGCCGTCGGTCAGAATCGAGGCGAAAGCCAACGCTTCCGCCGCGGCCCAGTCGATGGCCCGCTCCCCTCGAGACATGGCCTCGCGGCTCTTGAAAATCTTTTCGATGCGGCGGTCGGCCTGAAACTCCTGCGGCTTGGCTCCAAGCTTCATCAGCAGAACCCGCAGGCGTTTGTCCTCGACACCGGTGTCGGCCTCGGCGACGCCGGCGTCCGATCCTCCCTGATAGCCGCTCCAGTGACTGGTGCGGCGCTTCCCTGAGCCGACGTAGTCTTCGCTGCGCGCCGCCGAAAGCTCTTGCTCCAGGTGGCTGCGGCGCTCGGCGGCGATGCGGCGGGCTTCCTCCTCGGTTACTCCCCCTTGACTGAGCAAATGCTCGAGGTAGCCCTCGTGCACCGATTTGCGTTCGGCAATGGCGCGCACCATCAACGGCTGGGTGAATCGCGGTTCGTCGCTTTCGTTGTGTCCGTGGCGGCGATAGCCGTACATGTCGATGACCGCGTCGCGGTGAAAGGCATTGCGGAAGTCGACCGCCAGACGGACGACCTGGGCAACCGATTCGGGATCCTCGCCGTTGACGTGGAAGATCGGGATCTGCAGCATCTTGGCGATTCCCGAGGCATACGTCGCGGAACGGCCCTGCTCCGGCCGAGTGGTGAAGCCGATCTGGTTGTTGGCGACGATATGCACCGTGCCGCCGACGGTATAACCCGGCAACTCGCTCAAATTGAGCGTCTCCTGGACGATGCCTTCGCCGGCGAACGCAGCGTCTCCGTGAATCAGCATCAGCAGGCCGCGCCCGCGGCGGCGGTCGTAATAGCGGTCTTGCTTGGCGCGCATGCGGCCCGCCGCCACCGGATTGACGAATTCGAGATGACTGGGATTGAAGCACAGCGCCAGATGGACTTTGTTGCCCTTTACGGTAGTCCAATCGCCGCGGTGGCCGAGATGATACTTCACATCGCCGCGTCCGCGGTGCTGATGGAGGTCCGCGTCGTCGAATTCCCTGAATATCTCTTGGGCGCTCTTGCCCATGATGTTGACGAGCACGTTCAGCCGCCCCCGGTGGGCCATGCCCAGGACGACTTGATCGATGCCGTGGTCGCCCGCCCGCTCGATGGCAAGATCGAGCAGCGGGATGAGGCTTTCGCAGCCTTCCAGCGAAAAGCTTTTCGCGCCGACGTATTTCTTCTGAATGAACTCTTCGAAAATTACGGCGTCGGTCAGCCGGGTCAAGATGCGCAACTGGCGTCTGCGGCTGAGTTGCAGGCGGTTGGCCGATCCTTCCATGCGCTCCTGCAGCCATTCGCGGACCGCCACGTCGTCGATGTGCATGAACTGCACGCCGATCGACCGGCAGTACGTTTCGCGCAGGCGCTCGATCACGGCGCGCACGTTCGGCGCGGCCCAGCCGGTCAAGGAGTCCGACGAAACGGGGCGGTCCATGTAGGCCGCGGTCAGGCCGAAATACTCGGGTTCGAGCTCGGGAGGGGAAGGCCGCGGCAGTCCCAGCGGGTCGAGCTCGGCGGCCATGTGCCCGCGCACGCGGTAGGCGCGCACGAGCTTGTCGATGCGGTCTTGTAATTTTGCCGCGTCTTCGATCATTGATTCGGCGGCTTCGTAGGCATGGAGCAGTCTTTCGACTTCGTCAGGCAGCGCCGCATGGTTTTTCGGACGGCCGGACGCCGCTTGGACCTCGGCCGCTTTCCGAGTCGGAGTCTCGGCGGGCGCGGCGCCCTTCCACAGATCGTTTGCGTCCGCAGGGCGCTCTGGCAATTGCTCGAAGTAGGTCCGCCATTCCGCGGTAACCGAGTTCGGGTCGCGCAGATAGTCGCGATAGAGATTCTCGACGAATGCCAGGGAGATGTCGCTTGGCCGTTCCGACCGATCGCTCATGGCGGCGCGTTGCTTCGTCCCGCCCTACGGCATCCTTGCGGCGGACGGGGAAGCTTCTTCCATAGGAACACCGTAGAATGCGGGCGTCAAGCGGCGCGGCGGAGACGGCGCCGAACGTGCGATAACGAGAGCATGAGCAACGGGGTTTGGGAACGGCTTGCAGGCGGAGAACTGTTTCTGATTGCCGGCCCCTGCGCGATCGAATCAAGCGGCCACGCCCTGAAGCTCGGCAGGGCGGTTGCCGCGGCCGCGGCGGCCGCCGGGCTGCCGGCGGTCTTCAAGGCGTCGTTCGACAAGGCGAACCGTACGCGCGGGGATGCGTTCCGCGGTCCGGGGCTGGAAGAGGGGCTGCGCGTATTGAGCCGGGTGAAGCGCGAAACCGGACTGCCCGCGCTCACCGACGTTCACGAGACGCATCAGGTCGAGGCCGCAGCCGAGGTCTGCGACGTCGTCCAGATTCCCGCTTTTTTGTGCCGCCAGACGGACCTGCTCGTTGCCGCCGGCAAGAGCGGCCGGATAGTCAACATCAAGAAAGGACAGTTCCTCGCGCCGGGGGACATGCGTTACGCCGCGGACAAGGTTGCTTCGACGGGGAACCGCAAGATCCTGCTCACCGAGCGCGGCAGCAGCTTCGGCTACCGCAACCTGGTCGTGGACTTCCGCGGGCTGGCGGTCATGCGCGGTTTGGGCTATCCGACGGTGCTCGACGTGACCCACAGCCTGCAACTGCCCGGCGCTCAAGACGGAGCAAGCGGCGGCCGGCCCGAGTTTATCGAGCCGCTGGCGCGCGCCGGCGCAGCCGCCGGGGTCGACGGCCTGTTCCTGGAAGTGCACGAGTCGCCGGAAACCGCGCAATCGGACGGCGCAAACGCCTTGCGTCTGGACCTGCTGCCCGCGCTGCTCGAACGCCTGGCGCAGATTCATCGGCTGATCTCGAGCTGGGAGCGGCCCGTGGACAGCAAAACCGGCGCAGCGCCCCTTGCTCCACTGCCGTAGTGACGCCGGGTTGACTTTTTTGCCGTCTATGGCGAGCGTCGCCTCCGCCTCGTCGGACGGCGCGATCCCCGGCGGCAACAGGCCATTCACTCTACATTGCCCGCCAAGGCAGGAATGTGCTTTTCAACACATTGAGTTGGTCGATCCGGCGGGAGATTCCAGCACGACGCTCAAATCGCGTAAAGCGAGCGCCGGTCGGCGCGTTCGCGCACGATCGCCTCGGTCGGGCGGCTGAAGTTGATGATGTATCCGCCGTTCAGCGGATCGTGGCGCATCGGCTGCACTTTGCCGGACGACGCAATCGCCCGCGAAAGCAGCGCATATTTACCCTCGTCGGCAACTTCCCAACGGGTTCTCCAGGCCGTCCAGCAATAGGGCTCGCGGCGCCCCAGCAACTCGACGCGCCGCCACGACTTTCCTCCGTCGCAACTGAGTTCGACGGCGGCCACCGCCTCGCCGCCCGCCCAGGCGATGCCCTCGATGCAATGGCGCCCCAGCTTGAGAATCTCGCCGCTGCCAGGCCGGGTGATTTCCGACTTGGGCTGCATGGCGCCGACGATTTCGCGGCTTCTGCCGAAGCTCGAATCGCGCTCGACCGTGTATTTCACCGTTTGAAAGTAGCCGTCGAAAGACCGGTCGATGAAGGCGGCGCCGGCCAGCCATTTCACCGAGGCGACGCCGTACCAGCCGGGCACGATAAGCCGCGCCGGGCGGCCGTGCGCCGGCGTCAACGGCTCGCCGTTCATGCGCAGCGCCACGAGCGTGTCCGGGTGCAGCGCAACGTCCAGCGGCAGGCTGCGGGCGAACGGAATCGTTCCCTCCACGCCGCCTTCCCGCCCTCGGTCGGCGCCCTCGAAAACGATTTCCTGCGCGTTCTCGTCGATCTGCAGGTTTTCCACCAAGTCGCGGAACGAAACGCCCGACCATTCCGCGTTGCCCACCGCTCCGCTGCCCCATTGCACGCCGGCCGCCCGCCGATCGAGATACGCGCGGCCGTTGCCGGCGCATTCCAACGTGGCGAAAACGCTATGCTGCGGCAGCGCATCCAACTCGTCCCAAGAGAACGCGCTCGCCCGGTCGATGCAGCCGCTCAGCCGCAGGCGCCACTTGCTCAAGTCGACCTCCGGCACGTCGAAATGGTTGCGCACGAAAAAAGATTCCGTCGGGGTAATCCAGCCTCGCTGGGCGTCCAGCGGCGTCTCGCTGTTTTCCGGGGTCTTCGTGACGATTTTGCGCGGGCTGTCGGCCGCGCGCGGAACGGAGTTGACCAGAGCGCTGCTCATGGCCTCATTATGCCCCGGCAGGCGCGTTTCTGCAAGCGTTTATCTTCTTGGTTTTCAACGAGTTAAATCTCTATTGCGCCTATCGGAATGGTGGGCTTTCAGCCGGGCCAAACCGGCGCGGGAAGATGCGTATCGGGCGGCAGCGGCAGCTTGACGGGCCTTTTTTGGGAAAACGACAGATACGCGGCCTGGACGACTTCGAGCGCTTTGTATCCGTCCTCGCCGCCGGCCGCCGGCGGGTTCTCGCCGCGGATTGCGCCGAAGAAGTTGCGGAACTGTTCCTCGAACGTGCGCCGCCGCGGCGGCCAGATATTCACCCAGCCGGGGTCGAGGTCGCCCCACCAGCGGGAGGGCCGGGTCCAGGAGAGAATTTCGGGGGGCAGCGCCTGCGCCGGGTCGTCTTCGAGAAAGATGGATACCGGGGCGGATTGAAACGGCGCGGTGATGAACGCGCCGGCGCCGAGCGCGGCCTTGTCGCCGAACCACATCGAGGGCGAGGCGAAGGCGCGGGAGAAACGGCGCCAACTCAGCGAACCGACCGCTCCGGAGCGCATGCGCAGCGTGAGGACCGCGCTGTCGTCCATGCGGTGCGTGTTCAGAACGGAGTCCATCTCGGCATAGACTTCGGCGATATCGCCGAGCAAGGCGCGGGTTTGGTCGATGCGGTGCTGGCCGACGTCGATCAGGGTGAATCCGCCGCCCTGCCGCGCGTCGAAGCGGTAGTTGGCAAGCCCACCGGGGATGACCTCGAACGGCTCGCTGACGATGCTGTTGAAGGCGCGCACGCGGCCCAGCAATCCGGCCTCGAGCAGGGTCTTGACGCAGTTGTGCTCGGCGCTGAAGCGGTGGTGAAAGCCGATCTGCAGGACGCGCCCGGCTTTCTCGGCGGCCCGGCTCATGGCTTGCGCGTCGGCCAGTTTCAAGGCGATCGGCTTTTCGCACAAAACGTGGCGGCCGGCCTCGAACGCGCACTCGACCTGCTCGCGGTGAAAGGCGTTCGGCGAGGCCACGAGGACGGCGTCGACGCCGTCGGCGCGAACCGCCTCTTCCATCGAAGACGCCGCCAGCGCAATGTCGAAATCCGCCGCGGCCTTGCGCGCGGCGTCTCGGCGGGGATCGAAAATGCTGACCGCCCGGCCTCCGACGGCGGCAAGCGCGGGGAGATGGCGGGCGGTGACGACCGCCCCCGCGCCGAGCACCGCGAGTCCGCTTGCGGGCTTTTCCATGTGCGGGGCTAGAGATTCGCCAGATCCGGGTGTTTTTCGGCCCACTCCATGAACTCTTCGACCGAATAAAAGGTTTCGTGCTTGTAGAGGCGCCCGTCGTCTTCGAGCGGCGCGGTCCAGTCGTAATCCCAGGAATCGCCGGTTTTTTCCATCCACGCGGCGATCTGCGCTTCGAGCTCCGCGCGGATTGCGTTTGCCCCGGGGTCGGCGGCCAGATTGTCGAGCTCGTAAGGATCTGCTTGCAGGTCGTAGAGCACCCAGGGCTCGTCTTTCTTGCGAGCGTACATGTAGCGTTCCGTGCGCACGCCGCGCCAGCCGAACTCGACGCCGCCGGCGTAGAACGGCCCGAATATCTGGAAGTAGACGCTCTCGGGGCCGCGCTCGGATGCGCCTCGGATCACGGGCGAAAGGTCCGCCCCCTGCATGTCCGCGGGCGCGTCGATGCCGCACAGCGCCAGCAGCGTCGGGGCGATATCGACGTGCGAAAAGAGCGCTTCGGTGACGCGGCCGGGGTCGGCGCCGGGAAGCCGTACGATTCCGGGAACGCGGACCGATTCCTCCCAGGGCTTGCGCTTGAGCCGCGTCCCGTGCGACCCCAGCATGTCGCCGTGGTCGGAGGAGACGATGACCACGGTGCTTTCGCGGATCCCGAGGCGGTCGAGCTCGCCGAGGATGCGCCCGACCTGCTCGTCGACGGCGGTGATCATCGCATAGTAAGCGGCGATTTCCTTGCGCCCCGGCACGGCGATGTACGGATTCGGCTCGAGCGCGCGGTCGGAAGCGTCGCCGTCGAAGTTCGGGCGCAGCGTAATCTCTTGCGGGTCGTACATCTCCATGTAGCGGTCCGGGGCGAGGTATGGATCGTGCGGCGGCCCCATTTGCACGGTCAGGAAAAACGGCCGCCGGTCGTTGGCGGATTCCTGCAGGAACTCGATGCCGAGATCGACCCAGGCCTCGGGCTCGAACGTCTCGATCGGGATTGGCTCGTCGATGTCGCGGAAGTAATGCGTGTCGAAGTGCGCGTGGCTGACCTGATTGGCCGCCCAGAACTCGAAGCCTTGGCGCCGCTCTCCCGGCGGCACCCAGCCGGGCTGGCGCTTGCCGCCGTCGAGGTGCCATTTGCCGATGAAGCCGGTGCGGTAGCCGGCCTCGCGGTACAGCTCGGCCAACGTCGTCTCCGTTTCCCGCAGCCGGAAATCGTTGGCGATCATGCCGTTGGCATGGGCGTACTTGCCGGTGAGGATGTTCGCCCGCGCCGGGCAGCAAACCGGCGTATTGGCGAAGTGGTTGCGGAACAGCAGCCCCTCGGCGGCCAGCTTGTCGAGATGGGGCGTTTTCACGTCCGGGTTGCCCATACAGCCCATCGCCTGCGCCCGCATCTGGTCGGGAAACAGGAACAGGATGTTCAGCGGTTGCGCATCGTCCTCGGGCGGAGCAGCGCCGCCGCACCCCCAGGCGCTCAGGGCGGCGGCGGAAGAAGCGAGGAAATCGCGGCGGGAGAGCATCGGCTTCACGATGATAGCGTACCCGCGCACACCGGCGGACGCGGCCGGCAATAAGTAACAGGATATGTTACAGCAGCTCTATTGGCGATCGAGGGATTCAAGCACGGCGGGCTCAAGCGGTTCCATGAAAAGCAAGACCCGCGGAAACTCCCGGCGGCAATGCTCAAGAGAATAAGGGCTATCTTGAGATTGTTAGATGCCGGGGACCCGATAACAAAATGCAGGGCCCGGCAAGGCTTGTATGCCCATGAATTGACGGGCAAGGACAAGGGGGGTATATGGTCCGTGAGAGTTACGGGCAATTGGCGGGTAACATTCAGAGTTGACGAGCAGGGCAACGCTTACGACATAGATCTACAGGACTACCACTAGGAGGCAACATGATTATTGGACAACCCGAGGACGCATGGATGCGGCTGAACCCGGCGCATCCGGGCGAGATCTTGAAAGAGGGGTTTTTAGACGATTGGGACGACTACCCCGGCATGACGGTAACGGCGGCGGCCAAAAAGATCGGCATGAGCAGGGTTCATCTTTCGCGGATTGTGAACGAACGAGCGCCGATCACGATGGATGTGGCCATGAAGCTGGAAGCCATCGGCTGGGACACGGCGGATTCATGGTTGCAGTTTCAATTGAAGTTCGATCTTGCACAGGAGCGCAAGCGGTTGAATCGACCGCTTGCGGATGCTCCGGCCAAGCGGGCGGCCAAGGCTTTGCTTGCGGAAAGCAAGCGCAAGCATAGGAAACAGCCGCAACCGCAAGAACAGATCAGGGCAAGGGCAACGGCGGCAATCGCAAGCGGATAGGCCGCACCCGATGCTGCGGGTCGTGCTCGCCGGCGCCGGCGGAACGGAGCATCGCCTGCAAGGGGATCCGGCCAAGCTAAATTTTCGGCTGCACGACGGCGACGCCGCGGGCGGCGAACGCCCGCCGCAGTTCCTCGAAATGGGCCGTGTCGCGGTAGGCGCCCGTGACCGCGCCGCCCGACCCGGCGAACTTGGCCGTCGCCCCCGCCTCGCGCGCGGCGCGGATCATCGCCAGATTCTCTTCACCGATGCGGTAGATGCGCGCGCGCAGATCGAAGTTGGCGTCGATCAGTTCGTTCAGCTTGGCCGTGTCGCCGGCGAGCAGCGCCCGGCGGCCGTCCTCGGCCATGCGGGACCACTCGCGCATGGCGGCGACAACCTCGGAGTCTCCGGCAGCGAACCGGCCGCGTATATTGTCGTGGAAGACTTCCGTGCCCTCGCTCAGGTCGGTGCGGTAGGCGACGTACAGGTTCGGCAGCAAGGCGGGATCCAGCGGCGTGTATTCGCCGTAGCCCCGCCCTCCCATCAGATCGCGGGCGAAATCCATGTAGACCAAGCCTTCGTAGACGAGAATCACGCGGTCTTGCAAGCCCGCGTTCACGCGCAGCTCTTTCGTCTCGGTCTCGAGCGCCAGGTTGGCCTGGATCGGCTTCGGAATGGCGACCCCGTAAAACTGCATCAAGGCGCGCAGGGCGGCGACGATGATCGCCGACGAGCCGCCCAGCCCCAGCCGCAGCGGGATGTTCGAGTCGTATTCGATGGTGAAGTTGCGGTCATGAAGCGCGATGCCCTCGGCGGCGCAGTAGTCGGTAAAGCGCATCAGCAGCGCGCGGATGATGCGGATTCCCCCGTAGTACCCCCCCCAGAGCGTCGCCGCGCGGAAGTCGGCCAGATTCTCCCAGATGGGGATGTCCACTGCCGAGGGCTTGATCTCCAGCCGCGCGCTCGGATAGAGCAGGACGCGGGCGCGGAAGTTCTTGAGCGTGAAGGCGATGGTTTTGCCGAAATAGCCGTCCGAGGGGTTTCCCAGCAGGCCGGCGCGGGCGTAGGCAACGGTTTCGATCATGCGCTTGGCAATCCGCGGCGGCGGCGTGGGAGGCGCGACGGATTATTCCTGCACGTTATTCCTGGACGTTATTCCTGGACGGCCGCCTGCTCGTTCGGGTCGCCGTTGCCGGAGGATTCGCTTTCATCGGCCGGCATGAGCACCCAGCAGATGCCGTAGGCCACGACGCCGGGGAAGAGCGGAGGGACGATGGCGGCGCCCACCCAGACGATGCGGATGAGCGTCGCGTCCCTGGCGAAATAGCGCGCGAAGCCCGAGCAAACGCCGGCCAGCTTGCGCCTGCCCATGTCGCGGCGAAACAGCCGCGCCGCCGATGCCGGACTCTCTCCGCTCACGCCGCGCCCGCACTCGCGGCAGAAGCGGTCATCTTCCTCGATCGCATAGCCGCAAGTCGGACAAAACATCTCAACTACGAGAGTATCGCACCGGGGCGGAGTTGACAAGACGCCGCGCCAAGCGGCTTCCCTCTGTCCGATCTCCAACGCATCCGCCGCCACGCGCTTCCCTCCCTGCTACACCCCCTGCATCCGCATTTCCCACGGCCCCCTTCAGTTCATCTTTCCCTTGGACCTGGGAACAGCGCGAGGCCGCAGATGAGCCGGCATAAGCAGCAGGTCCGTTTAGCGATCCTGAAGTACAAAACGACGGAGCACGAGTGGTGTACAAGTACGAAATCATCCTCTATTGGAGCAGCGCGGACCGTGTTTTTGTGGCTGAGGCGCCGGAGCTTCCCGGATGCATGGCTCATGGCGATACGCAGGAAGCTGTTCTCAGGCACGTCAATGAGGCGATGGATCTCTGGATCGATACGGCGAAAGAGTTCGGCGATCGGATACCGGAGCCGAAGGGCGAGCGTTTGATGTTGGCATGACGGCGATTCGGTTGCCTCAAAGGCAAGCGTTAACCGAAAAACAGGGCCGGGAGCATAAGGGCGCCGCCGGACCCGCAACGCGGAAGATCGCTTCATGCAGAGGCCATCGTTCGATAAACTGAAAAGAGAGCCGCGCCGGCTCCGGCGCGCTTCCCCTTCCCAGTTCTCAGAAACCGAGGATGCCCATGAGCGCTTTCGATCGACAGTTCGAGAAAATCAAAACCCGCAACGGCTTCATCGCCGCCTTGGATCAGAGCGGAGGCAGCACGCCCAAGGCGCTGAAGCTGTACGGCGTCGACGGCGACGCCTGGTCGAACGACGACGAGATGTTCGCGGTCGTTCACCGCATGCGCTCGCGCATCGTGACCAGCCCGGCATTCGACGGCGGCCGCGTCTTCGGCGCGATCCTGTTCGAGAACACGATGTACCGCGACATCGAAGGGCAGCCCTCGGCCGATTACCTGTGGAGCGTCAAACAGGTGGTTCCTTTCCTCAAGGTCGACAAGGGCTTGGCCGCGGAGCGGGACGGCGTGCAGCTCATGAAACCGATGCCGGGCCTGGACGGGCTGCTGGCGAAGGCGAAAACGAAACGGATCTTCGGCACCAAGATGCGCTCCGTGGTCAAGCAGGCGAGCGCGTCCGGCGTGGAAGCCATCGTGAAGCAGCAGTTCGAGATCGGGCGGCGCATCGCCGCGGCGGGCTTCATCCCCATCATCGAGCCGGAAGTCGACATCCATTGCCCGGACAAGGCTGCGGCCGAAAAGCTCTTGAAGGCGGAGATTCGCGCCGAGCTGGATCGCTTGGCGCTCGGGCGGAGCATCATGCTCAAGCTCACCCTGCCCGAAGAAGACGGCTTTTACACGGATCTTGTGGAGCACGACAGAGTGCTCAAGGTGGTGGCGCTGTCCGGCGGCTACCCGCGCGAAGAGGCCAATCGGCGCCTCGCCCGCAATCCCGGCGTCGTCGCCAGCTTCTCGCGCGCGCTGGCGGAAGGACTGAACGTGCGCCAGAGCGACGCCGCGTTCAACGCCATGCTGGATGCGACGATCGGCGACATCTACCGAGCTTCGATCGCTTGAGGCCGCCGGGCGCGCAGCGCCGGTAAACTTTTCCGGGCGCTATATTCGTGTTGTGAGGCGCCGTCCGCGTCTGCGGTTTCCGTCCGTGCTGCTCGTTTGCGGCGCGGCCTACGCGGACGCCCCCGTGCGCTTCGAGAATGTCGCCGCCGAAGCCGGACTGACGTTCACGCTCGACAACGACGCAACCCCGCGCAAGCGTCTCATCGAGACCATGGCCGGCGGGGTCGCCGTGTTCGATTACGACGGCGACGCGCTGCCGGATATTTTTTTCACCAACGGCGCGGCCGGCCCCGATCTGGTCAAGTCGGACGAGAGATTTCTCAACCGCCTGTTCCGCAACGAAGGCGGTTGGCGCTTCCGCGACGTCACCGCCGCCGCCGGCGTCGGCGGCACCGGCTACTCCATGGGCGCGGCGGCGGGCGATTTCGACAACGACGGCGACGTCGATCTCTTCGTCGCCGGCGTGTTCCGCAATCTGCTCTACCGCAACGAAGGGGACGGCTCGTTCCAGGAAATTACCGCGCAGGCGGGCATCGCGAGCGACCGTTGGTCCGTGGCCGCTGGGTGGTTCGACTACGACCGCGACGGGCTGCTCGACCTTTTCGTCGTGAACTACGCGGAATGGTCCGTGGAGGAAGACCGCTTCTGCGGCGACCGCGCCGCGAACCTGCGCGTTTACTGCCACCCGCAGTACTTCGCTCCGCTCGCCAATCGGCTCTACCGCAACCGCGGCGGGGGGCGTTTCGAAGACGTGTCCGCATCCTCCGGCGTCGGCGCGCACAAGGGGCGGGGGATGAGCGTCGCCTTCGCCGACTACGATGCGGACGGCTTCCCCGACGCCTTCGTGACCAACGACAACCTGCCGAACTTCCTTTTCCGCAACAACGGAGACGGAACGTTCGCAGAGGACGCGCTGCTCGGCGGCGCCGCGCTGCTCGATCACGGCAAGCCGGTGGCCTCGATGGGCGCCGACTTCCGCGACTACGACAACGACGGGCGGCCCGATATTCCCGTCACCGCCCTGTCGGGCGAGACGTTTCCGCTGTTCCGCAACGAGGGGGACGGCTTTTTCTCCGACGCGACTTTTTCGAGCGGAATCGCCAAGGCCGTCGCCGACAAGGCCGGCTGGTGCAACGGCCTGGTCGATTTCGACAACGACGGCGACAAAGACCTCTTCACCGCCAACGCGCACGTCAACGACCTGGTCGAGCGCACCGAGAACTACCGCTACGAGCAGACGAACAGCCTGCTGCTGAACGACGGCGGGCGCTTCGTCGACCGTTCGGCGGCGGCCGGCCTCACAACCGCGGCGGCGCACCGCGGCTGCGGATTCGCCGACTTCGACAACGACGGCCTGATGGATATCGTGGTCAGTAGCCTGAACGGACCGACAGAGTTGTGGCGCAACGCGACGGCGACGGAGAATCGCTGGGCGCGCTTCCGGCTTGCCGGCGGGGCGAGCAACCGCGACGGCTTCGGAGCGCGCGTGCGCATAGGCGAGCAATGGAACGAGGCAAGCAGCGCGGTGGGCTACGCTTCGTCGAGCCACGCCGGGGTTCATTTCGGGCTGGGAGCGGCGGCGGCTCTCGAAGAAGTGGAAATCCTGTGGCCGAGCGGCGTCCGCCAGATTTTGCGCGACGTCGCCGTGGACGGGGCGGTTGCCGTGCGGGAGCCCGATGGTAGTAAATAGCGGATGGCAAGAGCGCGGCGCGGGCCGCTACTCCGGCGCTGTGATCTGGATGTCGCTGCGAAACTCTTCGGCCGCTTGGCGCTGCGCCGTCTGGATTTGCCGGTAGCGCTCGAGTAGCGGGGCGGCCGCCTCGCGGTTGCCGGCGGCGCGGTACGCCTGCGCGAGTTGGTAGAGCAGGCTGCCGTCGTCGTCGAGCGGCAACGCCTTCTCGAGGTGCGGGATGGCGTCGGCGTCGCGTCCGACCTGCGCGTAGGCGCGCCCCAAGGCGTGGCGCGCCGGCAGCAAGTCCGGGTCGAGACTCACCGCCTTGGCCAACAGCGGCGCCGCCTCTTGCGCTCGTTGGCGGCTGAGCAGGATATCTCCGAGCATGAACGGCCACTCGGCCTCCTGCGGAAATCGTTGCAGCAGCGCGCGGATGCGCGGCTCGGCCTCGTCGAATTGGCGGGCTTGATACAGCGCGCCGGCAAGCTCCGCTTCGAGGTCGGCGTCCGCCGGCTGCAGCGCCAGCGCGGCGGCCCATTGCTCGGCGGCGGCGTCAAAGCGGCGCATTTCCTTGTGGACTTCGGCGCGCGCGATATGCGCGGTGGCGGAAGACGGCATTCCCTCCAGGCGGGCGAAGGCCCGCTCGGCGAGCAGATTGCATGCTTGCGCCGTCCAGTAGCGGCCCTCGGCGCCGGCGAGGCCGGCGGCCGCCCGGCGCAACTCGTCGAGCTTGTCTTGGGCGAAGAGGCATTCGAAACGCTCGGCCTTGCAGTCAATCGCGGCGAGCGCCGCTTCTTTGGCCTGTTCGGCGTCGGCCCATGCGTCCTGCCCGGTGCGGCGGTAGATCTCGGCGATCGCGGCGTGCAGGCCGCGCCAGCCCGGCTTGCGCTCCAGCGCTTGGCGGTAGAGGTAGAACGCGCTGGGGTATTGCTCGGCGCTGAAGCGGATATCGCCGACCAGGCGCAGCATGTAGGCCGATTCGGGCGCGGCCTCTTCGAGCTTGGCGAAGGCTTGACGGGCAAGCGCGGCGTAGGCTTTGCCCAGCGCGGCCCAGGCGCCGGGGGAGTCCGGCTCGAGGGCGGTGAGTTTTTCGAGATGCGGCAGCGCGCGGCCCGGTTGCTCGAGCGCGGCGTAGGCCGCGCCCAACATGCGCCGCGCCGGCGCGTGCTTGGGGTCGAGCTTCGCCGCCGCTTCCAGGGCTTTGGCGGCGTCGTCGAACTGGCCCAGGCTGAAATAGCTGCTGCCCAGGAAAAGCTGCGCCGGAAACGCGCTTGCGTTCTTGGCGACGGCCCTGGAGAGCGGCTCGACCGCTTCGGCGTGCCGGCCGGCCAGACTGCGCGCCATGCCCAGGTTGACCAGCATGCCGAAGTCGTCGGGCGCCAGCGGATACAGCTTGCCGTAAAGCTCGGCGGCCTGAGCGAAGCGCCCTTCCGCCATGGCCTGCCGGGCGTTTGCGGCCATGGTTGCTGGGTTGTCGGCCTGCGCGGCAAGAACAGCGGCAGCCGACAGGAACAGGAGGGCGAGCCGCGGCCGCGCCGCGCGGGCTAAAAAAAGAAACGGCGGCTCCCTCCGAAGAGGGAGCCGCCGCGGGTTGGTTTGCGATCTCGCCGGGGTCACCAGCTAAATCTCAGGCCGAGACGAATCTGCCGGTCGCCTTGATTGCTTGCGCTCCGAACCTGCAAAAAATTACCTCTATGAATATCGCGGTTCGGCCGGTTGAACTGGGGAGTGTTCGTGAAATTGAAAAACTCCGCGCGGAACTGCGCGT
The DNA here is from genome assembly GCA_965214655.1 of Bryobacterales bacterium. GTDB lineage: Bacteria > Acidobacteriota > Terriglobia > Bryobacterales > UBA6623 > CATQHP01. The sequence continues at coordinate 1,820,222 of OZ243965.1, forward strand.
TGACCTTTTCACTGAGCGCCATGTTCTTCATGATGCTCAGATCGAGGTTGGTCACGCCGGGGGAGTCAAGGATATTCCGGCCGGTTGTGCCGAAACGCTGCTCGGTAGGTTGAGCGAAAGCATCGGTGTTGTAGTAGCTTGTTCCGGGTCCGATGCCGCCGATCTTGCGCACCTCGCCGACCTGATCGGCCGTCTGCAGCGCGCTCGTCGCATTGAGCGAGGCGCCCGACGCGCGGATATCGAAGGGCCGGCCTGTGAGCAGCGCGCCGATGCCGCTGATCTGCCAGCCGCCGAGGACGTGCGAGGCTGCGCCCGTCGTGGCCAGCGCCTTGCCCTCGCCGATCGGCAGATCGTAAACGAAGCCCATCTGGAACATCTGCGTGCGGTCGAAGCCGGCGCGCGAGCGGTTGCGGTGGAAGACGTCGAGGTGATCCCAAGCGACGCCCGCCCAGCCCTCGTCGTCGGCCATGCCGATGGCCTTCGAGTAGGTGTAGGCGCCCTTGAGCGAAAGACCCCTCGTGAAGCTGCGGTTGACGGCCACTTGCAGCGAGTGGTAGTTCGAGTTCAGGTAGCTGTCCCACATGTTGATGTTGACCGCGCGGCCGGTAATCCCGGCGAACGGCCGGCCGGCGTTGCCTTCGCCCGGACCCGAGGCGTTGATGTCGCGGTCGGCGAACATGCCGATCGAGGTCGTGCCGACGTAGCCGATGCTGGTGATGATGTCCCCGGGCAGATTCCTCTCGATGGTGAAGTTCCACGATTGAATGTAGCCGCGGTCGATCGTCGAGTTGGGATACGGGCTGCGCAGCGAGGCCGTCACAGGCACGTCGATCGGCTGGTTGCTCAGATCCGGACCGAACACCGGCGGAATGCCTTCGTCCAACGTGCGGAAAAGCTGGAAGGTCCCGGGCCGCTGGAAGTCGAAGGTCACCGTGACCGGGTACTGCCCGCGCAGCGGGCGCGACCAGGGGATCGGGCTGAAGTTGAGGCCGTAGCCAGTGCGGATGACCGTCCTGTCGTCGAGGCGGTAGGCCAAGCCGAAGCGCGGCGAGAACAGCTTGTTGCTCACCGACAGGCCGTTGGCCGTAGGGAGGCCGCCCAAGCCGCCGACGGTCATCGTGTTGGTCTGCGCGTCGTACACCTCGATGCCCACTCCGTCATCGCGCTGCATCAACGGGTAGTTTTCGTAGCGCAGTCCGAAATTGAGCGTCAGCTTGTCGGTCGCCGACCAGCGGTCGGTCACGTAGAAGGCGAACTGCTTCTCGCGCCCGGTGGCGATGATGTGCTGTAACGCCTTGCGCACGCGGCTGGTCTGACCCAGCAGGAACGCGGCGTACGTATTGAACTGATTGTCCCCGGCGCCGCCCTTGAGGGCGGTGATGTCGCCGTCAAAGTGGATGTTGCCGCGCGGGCCGCCGCCCAACTCAGGCTGCCAGTGATTCAGGGTCAGAAAGATGAAGTCGAAGCCGAAACGAATCTGGTGCCTGTCCTTGATCCAGGTGAAGTTCTGGCTGGTGGTCCAGTTCTGCTCGATGCGCTCGAGCGGCTGCCAGCCGGGCGAGCCGAAAGCCGTATAGCCCGGTCGGATGTTGGGAAAGCCTTTTTGCCGCGGGTCGTCTCCGCCGACCCCGGGGATGCCGAGATCAAAGTCCTTGCCGAAATCGAGCGGCAGCACGTCCTGATCCTGGCGCCAGAAGCCGACCACGCCATCGTAGAGAAACGTTGGGGAGAAGGTGTAGTTGTGGCCGATGGTGAACAGGTTGACGTGCGTGTTGGCGTTGCCCGGGCTGCCGCCGGGCGCCGGGCCGCCCGCCTCGCCGAAGATCGCCGTGCCCGAGACCGGCGCCAGCATGTTGGAGTACTTGCCCCAGATGCGATATTTGTCGCTGTGGTTGTAGTTGATCTTGGGGTCGATCTGCTGGCGGGCGAAGGGCGGCGCGCCGGCGGAGTGGAAGTTGTCGTTCGTGCCCGGCTGGTTCGGCTGCGGGTAGAAGTCCTGCACCCGCCGCGCGATCGGGCTTTGCCGGCTCATCGGAACCGTTGCGTTGGGGAACGGCGTGCGGTCCGTGGCAAACGCCGGGTCGGCGGTGTCTTGCACGCCCGAAAAGGGGTCGAAGATGTCCGTATCGTAGGCGCTGAAGTCGCCCATGCGCTGGTCGTTGGTCGGCACTTCGTCTCCGGTGCGCACGCCGGCCACGCGCTGCGTGGTCTTGTCGTAGCCGAAGAAGTAGAACACCCGGTTGCGCACGATCGGGCCGCCCAGGGTGCCGCCGAAGTTGTTGTAATTGCTGACCGGCTTGGTGGAGGAGAAGAAGTTGCGGGCGCGCCAGCGTTGGTTGTTGTGGAACCAGAAGGCCGAACCGTGCAGCTCGTTCGTTCCCGATTTGGTGACGACGGTGGTCGAAGCGCCGCCGGCCAGCCCCTGCTCGGCTTCGCCCGAGCCGGTGGTGATGTTGACCGTCTCGACCGTGTCGGCGGGGGCGACGTAACCGGCGTGGTGCGGCAGCCAGACGTTGATGCTGGCCGCGCCGTCGATGCGCGTCACGTTGTTGTTGCGGTTCGTGCCGTTGATGTTCGTGCTCAGCGAGCGCGCGGGCGTATCGAGAATCGAGTTCTGAAAACGCGCCGGCGTCGCGCCGGGCACCAGGTTGACCAGAGTCTGATAGTTGCGGAAGCCGGGCAGCGGCAGTTGGCTCACCGCCGCCGAGCTGATCTCCGCGCTGGTGGTGGCCTTTTCGGTCTGCAAGCGGGCGGCCGTGGCCTCGACGGTGATCTGCTCGGTCACTTGACCGATCTGCATGCTCGCGTCCACGCGGGTGACGGTGTTCACCGTCACGGTGACGCCCTCGGAAATGAACGTGCTGAACCCTTCCGCGCCGACGGTCAGGTCGTAGCTGCCGGCCTGCACGGTGACGAAGCGGTAAAGACCGTCCTCGGTTGTCGAGCCTTCCTGGCTGTCGCCGGTAGCCGTGTTCATGATGGAGACCGTCGCGCCGGGAATCGACGCGCCGCTCTCATCGGAGACGGCGCCGACAATCGACCCGTAGAGGACCTGCGCGTCGGCTGTCGGAACGAAAACTGAGATCAGGCAAAGCCAGATGCCCAAACTCCACAAACACAAAAGTTTCTTGAGTTTCATGGGAGTGCCCCAAAATGTCCTTTCTAATGCCGATTCAAGCACAAACGGGGCGCGCTGTCAATCGTACGGCCCCGGCTATGTTAGCATCGCAACGATGGAGCGGACCGGGCGGCGCAAATTTTTGCGGGGAATCGGCGCCGGTCTCGCGCTGCCCATGCTGGAGGCGTTCGCGCCGCGCCGCGGCCGCGGCGGGCAGGCGGCGGACGAGCGGCCGCTGCGGCTGGTCTGCGCGGGCACCTATCTCGGCTTCCATCAGCCCGATTTCTTTCCGGCGCGGACCGGGCGGGATTACGAGATGTCGCCGGTCTTGCAGCCGCTGCGCTCGTTGCGCGGCGAGATGACCGTTTTTTCCGGCCTGGACCACCGCGGCCGGAACGGGCATCAGGGCTGGCGGGCGTGGATGAGCGGCTCGGCTTCCGGCAGCGTCTCGATGGACCAGATCGTCGCGGCGCACGTCGGCGGAGAGACCCGCTTCGAATCGCTGCAGGCGACCTGCGGCAAGCCGCCCGGCGACGCCAGGCTCAGCTTCACCCCGGAGGGCGTGGCGCTGCCGATGATCGGCCGGCCGAGCGTGCTCTATCGGACGTTGTTCGGCTCGGCGGACGACAAGGCGCGTATGGACTCTCTGCTTGCCGGCAACCGCAGCGTCCTCGACGGCGTCATGGACGAAGCCCGCGCCCTGGAGCGGCGGCTCGGCGGCAAAGACCGCCAGAAACTGGGCGAATATTTCGCCTCGGTGCGCGCCGTGGAGAAGAAGATCCAAAGGCAGCGCGCGTGGCTCGACAAGCCGGCGCCCAAGGTCGAGTATCCGTTGCCGGAGTTCGATCCGGTGGCTCCGGACTTGGCGCTGGAATGCGAGTCGATCATGTACGATCTGCTGGCGCTCGCGCTGACGACCGACTCGGTGCGCGTGCTGACTTTCCTGATTCCGGGCTGGAGCCAGGTTTTCACCATCGGCGGCCGCCGGCTGAGCGCGGGCTACCACGGCCTGTCGCATCACGGCAACGACCCTTCGAAAATCGCCGAGTACAATCTGGTGGGCAGCGAGCACGTCAAGCGGTTCGCCGCCTTTCTGGAGAAGCTGAAAGCGGCCCGGGACGAGCGGGACCGGCCGCTGCTCGACAGCACGGTCGCGGTCTTCGGCAGCGGCATGGGCAACGCCAATACGCACGACAACAGCAATTTGCCGACGGTGGTCGCGGGCGGGGGCTTGCGCCACGGCGCGCACCGCAGAATCGAGCGCGGCGGCCCCGCTCCGCGGCTGCTGGGAGATCTCTATCTCACGTTGATGCAGCAATTCGGCGTCGAGATCGAGCGCTTCGCCGGTGCCGCGAGCAACATGAACGAATATCTGACGTAGGGGAGGGTAGGCGTCCATGCCGCTGTTTCTGGTTGTCGCCGCGGCGTTGGCCGCCGCGCCGCTCGGGGGCGCGGAAGCGCTTCCCGCCGCCGCGCGGCGGTTTCTGGAGCGGCACTGCGCCGCCTGCCACTCCGGCGCGGAGGCTCAGGCCGGCGTCCGCCTGGACACGGCCGCGATCGACTGGCGGGAGCGCGAGGCGGCCGCCCGCTGGGAGCGCGTTTACAACGCCCTCGCCGGCGGCGCAATGCCGCCGGCGGGCGCGCCGCCGCCGCCGGAGCCGGAACGGCGGCGGATGGTTGCCTGGCTCGACGGCCGGCTGCTGGAGCATGCGGGCGCCGGCGGCGCGGTTCCCCGCCGGCTGAACCGCGGGGAATATGAGAACACGATCCGCGATCTGTTCGATTTGCCGGAGTTCCGGCTTGCGGACGCCTTTCCCGCCGACGATTCGGCGCACGGCTTCGACAATGTCGGCGAAGCCCTGATCCTGTCGCCGCCGCTGCTGGCGCAGCTTCTGCAAACGGCGACCCGCGCGGCGGACGAGATCTTTCCGCCCCGCGGCGGTCCTCCCGCCGTCGAGAGCAAGCGTTATCCGCTGGGCGTCGCCGGCCTGGCCACGAGCGAAGGCGGGAAGACCGCCGCCGGCCGCTATCGGTTGGTGTCGTCGCGGAACATGGCCAGCGCGGCCGTCTGGCCGGCGCGCTTCGAGGCGGCGGCGAGCGGCGTCTACCGCCTGTCCGTCGAAGTCTCGGTTTTTCAAACGGACAAGATGTTCTATCCGCGGCGGCGCGAGCCGCTGCGCCTGGAGGTTTACGCACGACCGAAGACGGAGCAGGTTTACGATCCCTTCGGCAAGATTCGCAAGCTCGCCGAGCTCGAAGCGCCGCCCGACCGCGCCGCGCCGCTGTCTCTGACCGCCGACATCGAGCTCTTCGAAGGCGAAATTTTCGGGCTGCGCTGGGAGAACGGCCCGGCCTACTCCGACCCGCCGGCGCGGGAGTATTCCAAGACGTTTCTGGCCGAGCGGCTCAAGGCCGACCGCCTTTACTACGCGGCGATGCTGGCCTACGGCGGCGGCCCGCGGGGCGCGACGCAAGAGCAGCGCTACGAAGCCGTCACGGCGCGGATGGCAAGCGGCGAGCTCGACTTGAGCGACCCGCGCCTGGACAAGATGCCGGAACGTTGGGGAGGCGGCCTGGCCAACGCCCCGCACAACTGGATCAAGGGGTTCGTACACGAAGAGCTCCACCGCTTCGGCCCGGCGCTCGATCTGACGGACGTGGCCGTCGAAGGGCCGCTGCAGCCGATCGAAGACGACGCAACGCGCGCCCGCAAGTCCCGCGCGCGACGCTTCCTCGGGGAGCGCGCGGCGGGCGCCTCCGACCGCGAACACGCGCAAGCCGTCCTGCGCCGCTTTCTTTCCCGGGCCTTCCGCCGGCCCGCGGACGACGCGCAGGTCGCTGCCTACACGGCGCTCGCCATGCGGGAGGAGAGACTGGAGGACGGTTTGCATCTGGCCATTCGGCGGGCGCTCGTATCGCCCCGCTTTCTGTATCGAGGGCTGCGCCCCGGCCGCCTCGACGACTTCGATCTGGCCGCCCGGTTGAGCTACTTCCTGACCTCTTCTCCGCCCGACGCCCGGCTGACGGCCGCGGCCCGCGCCGGCGAACTGTCCGACCCGGCCGCGCTCGAGCGCGAAACGATGCGGCTGCTGGACAGCCCGAAGAGCCGGAACTTCATCCGCAGCTTCAGCGGCCAGTGGTTGGGAACGCGCCTGCTGCAAGACATCATGCCCGATCCGCGGCTGCTCAAGTTCATCGACCACGACCGCCGGGCGATGATCGACGAAGCGGAGTTGTTCTTCGCCGAGATCGTGCGCGAAAACCATCCCCTGGAGACCTTCATCGATCCCGGCTTCAGCTACCGCAGCGCCCGGCTGAACAAAATTTACGGCGGCGATTTGCAAGGCAATGAGATGCGCCGGGTCGCCTTCGCTCGCGGCGGCCGGCAGGGGGGGATTCTGGGGCTGGCGGCGGTGATGATGGCCACGGCCAACGGGGTCGACACCCACCCGGTCGAGCGCGGGGTGTGGCTGCTGGAAAACGTATTCGGCGATCCCCCGCCCGCGCCGCCGCCCAACGTTCCGGCGATCGCGCCGGACACCAGCGGCGCAACGTCCATGCGCGACCAGCTCGACCGCCACCGCAGCGACCCGAGTTGCGCGAGTTGCCACAAGAAGATCGATCCGCTGGGCATGGTCATGGAGAATTTCGATCCGGTCGGCCGCTGGCGCGACAACTACCCCCGCTACATCCAGCCGCCCGACGGCGCCGAGACGTTGCAGGAAGAATTCTATTCCTCTATCGGCCGGGGCGTCGTAACCGGCCCGCCCGTGGACGCGGCCGGCGTCATGCCCGACGGCGTGCGACTGGAGGACGCGACCGATCTCAAGCGCTATGTCCTCGAGCGCCTCGACGTGTTCTCGCGCTGTCTGACGGAAAAGCTGCTGATCTACGCCGCCGGGCGGCCGCTGACTTACGGCGACCGAAAAGTAGTGGCGCGCATCGTCGCCGATATGGAAACCCGCGGGCGGGGCTGCCGCGATCTGATCGCGGCAGTCGTCCTGAGCGATTCCTTCCGCACGCGGTAGAGCGCACAGCTATTACCCAACTATTACATTGACTGCCCCCGGCGCCGCTGCCCGGTTGTTACGGTGAAGGGCTGCCGGCGGCTTTTCGGCCAAGCCGGCGGGAGACAGGAGACGAAACATAGTGAGCGACCCCCGGCTGCCGATGGATTTCGGCGATAGAACCGCCCTGAACACAGTCACATTCATAGCGCTGGCCCTCTTTCATGCAGGCGCGCTCGCTGCGCCGTTTTTCTTCAGTTGGGCCAATTTCTTCGCCGCCGCGGCGGTCTACTGGGTTGCCCTCAGTTGGGGCATCGGCATGGGCTATCACCGTCTGCATACCCACCGCGGCTACAAGACGCCGAAGTGGCTGGAACGCTTCCTGGCGGTTTGCGCCACGCTGGCTCTCGAAGGCGGGCCGATCTACTGGGTGGCCACGCATCGTTGCCACCACCAGCATTCGGATACCGACAACGACCCGCACACGCCGCGGCACGGCGGCTTCTGGGCGCATATGGGCTGGATCGTGTTCGGCAAGACGCTGCACAACAACACCAGGCTGCTCGGCAAATACGCCCCCGATTTGCAAAAGGAAAAGTTCTACCGCGTGCTCAATGAATGGCATTGGGTTCCCCTGACGGTTTTGGGCTTCGCCGTGCTGGCCTTCGGCGGCTTCGGCATGATGCTTTGGGTGATCCCCCTGCGCGTCGTGGTCGGGCTGCATGCAACCTGGCTGGTGAACTCGGCCACGCACATGTGGGGCGGCCGGCGCTTCGCGACGACCGACGATTCGCGCAATCTCTGGTGGGTTGCGCTGCTGACCTTCGGAGAAGGCTGGCACAACAACCATCACGCCCATCCGGTGTCGGCGCGCCACGGCATGGCCTGGTATGAGTTGGACCTGGGGTATCTGCAGATTCGGCTGCTGGCAATGCTGGGCCTCGCCCGCGAAGTCTACGCGCCGGGGTTGAAAGACCTGGAAAGCCCGACTGCGCCGCGCGCGCTCAAGCTTGCCGCATAGGCTTCCGCCGCGCGCCGGAGCAAACGCGGGGCGAATCTGTAACAATAAATGAAATACGCCCGCGGGTTTTGCCGCTGGCGCCTCTGAAAACGAAGGGAGGGCGACACTTGGCAAGTCGATCGAATACGCGATTCCAGAAACGGCAGAAAGAGTTGGCCCGCGCAAACAGACGCCGCGACAAAGACGAAAAAAGGCAGCAGCGCCGAGCAGTGAAGGGCAATGACGGCGGCGGACCCCCGATCGAAGCCATGGATCCCGCGGATCTGGGGCTGGCGCCACTCGAGGAAGAAGAGGAAGAATTGGCCGCAGCGGTCCATTCCGGGACTTAGCGGCCCGCGGCAAAAGTCACGCGGGCGGCGTTATGCGCCCCGAGGCCGATGCAGTGTCCGAACACGCTCTAATCGATGTAGCAGACTCAACTACAATGCATAGTGGCGATTCGAGGATTCAAGAGCAAGGCGCTGAAGCGGTTTTCGGAGACCGGCAACGCGCGGAAGCTGCCCGCGGCGAGTGTGAAGCGGATTGCCCGGATACTGGCGGCGATGCGTGAATCCGATCCGCTGGGATCGCTGAGAGCGCCGGCTTACGGGCTGCATCCGCTGAAGGGCGACCGCAAGGGTGTGTGGAGCGTGACGGTTACCGGCAACCGGCGGATAACCTTCCGCTACGACGGCGAGCATGTTTACGATATCGACCTGATCGACTACCACTAGAAAGGGGTCGAACGATGATTGCCGGCATGAAGGACGACGATTGGTTGGAGTTGAACCCGTATCACCCGGGAGAGTTCATCCGCGACGGCGTACTCGACGCCGTGGACGACTACCCCGGCATGACCGTGAGCGAAGCGGCTGCGAAGCTGGGGATCCATCGCGCTACTTTTTCCCGCATCGTGAACGGCCGCGCTCCTGTTACGGTGGGCGTGGCGATGAAAATGGAAGCGCTGGGCTGGGCGACCGCTGACGCTTGGATGGAACGACAGATGAAGTGGGACATCGCGCAAGCCCGCAAGCGCTTGAATCAACCCCGCGCGGCTGCCCCGGCAGTGCGGGATATTGGGCGCTTGGAGGCCGAAGCGGCTGCGGCGTAACCCCCGACCTCTGCCCGGATCGGCCGGAACTTGATTCAATCGGATATACCAAACGCCCGACCGCGCAACTGCAGGAGTTTGCCGCGCTCTCCACGGGACTTTTACCGCGGATTGCCGGGCGTGCTGCCCCGGTTATTTCCTGAGGCAGAACACCTCGCCGCTGCGCGAGCCGATGACCAGCCGGTCGCCCGAGATCGCGGGCGAGGCGACGACGCGGCCTCCGAGCGTGAATTTCCACAGAAGCGCGCCGTCGGCGTGGTTGAGGGCGTAGAGGTTGCCGTCCATCGAGCCGACCCAGATGACGTCTCCGGCCAGGACGGGCGAGGAATCGACGCGCGAGCGGGTGGTGAACTCCCATACGAGCTCGCCCGTCTGTTGGTCGATGGCGTGGACCTTCTTGTCGCGCCCGCCGATGACGACCAAGCCGTCTCTGACCACCGGCGAGGCGAAGAACTCGAACTGCGTTTTCGGGTGGCTGTAGCGCCAGAGAATTGCGCCCTTTTTCCAGTCCATGGCGAGAACCTCGTTGCCGAAGGTGCCGACGTAGGCGAGATTGCCGACCACGGAGGGCGAGGCCGCGACGTAGTCCTGCATATCGACGAAGGAGTCTTCTTCCCCGGAGGCGACATCGATGACTCGGAACTTGCCGTCGCAGCCGGTGATGAAGGTCTTCCCGGCAACGACCGCCGGACTTGAGTTGACGCGGTCGTCGGTCGCGTACTTCCACTTGACGCTGCCGTCCGCCGGGTCGAACGCATAGAGGTTGGCGTCGTAGGAGCCCACGAGCACCGCGTCGTCCAGGCAGATGGGCGACGAAAGGAACTCCGCAAAGCCCTCGAAAACCCAGCGCTTCTTGCCCGTTGCGATATCGACGGCATGGAAGTAGCCGTCCTCGTCGCCGAAGTAAACCGCGCCGCCGGTAATGCAGCCCGATGCGGGAACCCCCAGGTTTGCCTGGTAAACCCAACGGGCTTCGCCGGTCTCGAGATCCACGGCGTGAAAGCGCCCGTCCATCTCGCCGAAGTAAACGGCGCCATCGACCACGATGGCGGTCGAGTCGACTCCGCCGGGGGCTTCGTAGGTCCAGGCCGGTTCCAGCGGCGGGTCGAGGGGCGTGGGCGAGACGGCGTTGCGGTCGGGGTTGCCGAGAAAGAGCGGCCAATCGGCGCCCGCGAGCGGCGATGAGAGCGCAACCGCCAGAATTCCGAGTCGAAGCATTTTTTCATTAAACCGCGTCGCCCGCGAGAAGAGCGGCGGCGGGCGGCAAGCATCACAGGAAAACCGCCGATTCCACGGGCTGCTCGTAATCGACGCCCTCAACCTGGAAACCGAACAAGCGGTTGAAATCCCGCATGAACCCGGCGAAATCGGCAAGCTCGTCGAGGTTTTCGGTTGTCACCCGCGGCCAGAACTCGGCAATTTCCTGCTGGACGTCCGCGCGCATCTCCCAGTCGTCCAGGCGAATCATGCCGTCGCTGTCAACGGCCGGCGCCGTCTCGGCCGCGAGACGCTCGAAAAACAGCCGCTGCATCTGCTCAATGGGCCCCTCGTGAATGCCCTTGCGCTTCATCACGCGAAACAGAAGGCTGACGTAGAGCGGGATCATCGGGATGGCCGCCGAAGCCTGCGTGACCACGGCTTTGTTGACGGAAACGTAAGCCGCCCCGCCTATCGTCCGGCGCAGCCGCTCGTGGAGCGCGTCCGCGGTTTTTTTCAGGTGGTCTTTCGCCGCGCCGACCGTGCCGTCGCGGTAGATCGGCCAGGTATGTTGCGGGCCGACGTACGAATAGGCGACCGTCCGCGCGCCGTCCGCGAGCAGCCCCTCGCCCGCGAGCTTGTCGATCCACCATTGCCAGTCCTCGCCGCCCATCACCTGAACCGTCTGCGCAATCTCCTCCGCGGACGCGGGCTCGACGGTCGCCTCGGTGACCTCCGCCGTTGCCGGATCGACGGTTTTGCCGCTATAGGGTTCGCCGATCGATTTCAGCGCGGAGGTAAAAGTTTCGCCGCTTCGCGGGTTCGTGCGCTTCGGCGCCGCCAAGCTGTAAACCACAAGATCGACCGCACCCATTTCCGAGCGGATGACCGCGGCCGCCCGCTCCTTGATCGCATCGGAAAAGGCGTCGCCGTTGAGGCTGCGGGCCCATAGGCCGTCGCGTTCGGCGGCTCGATGGAAGGCCGCGCTGTTGTAATGCCCCGCCGTCGCGGTGCGCTTGCCGAACGGTTCTTTCTCGAAGAAAACGCCGAGGGTCTTCGCCCCGAAGCCCCAGGCGGCCGCGATGCGGGAAGCCAGGCCGTACCCGCTGGAGCCGCCCACCACGAGCACGTTCTTCGGCCCCGCGGCCGCGGGGGGCCGATGCGCCTCGATGACGGCGATCTGATCTTCCACGTTCTTGGCGCAGCCGGCCGGGTGCGCATTGACGCAGATGAATCCGCGGCAGCGCTGCTTGACGATTTGCTCGGGCATGAAGTCCCAGAGTATCAACCATCCCGCCGGACGCGCTTGTGCTATCGTTACAAGAGGAAGGTGTGCGCCGCCCTTCCCCACTGCTGCAAAGAGCTTCTTCCGACTCTGCGCCCGTTCCCAGGGAAATCCCGATAAAAACCATGCTTCGCAGTTTCGGCGGCCATAGTCCGCTCGTCGCGGCCGACGCCTATATCGATCCCAGCGCGGAGCTCATCGGGCAGGTGAGCGTCGGCGCGCGTTCCAACATCTGGTGCAACGTGACCGTGCGGGCCGACACTGCCGCCGTCGCCATCGGCGAGGACACCAGCGTGCAAGACAACAGCTGCCTGCACGAAGACGCCGATGCGCCGCTCGCCATCGGCGACCGGGTAGTCGTCGGACATTCCTGCACCGTGCACGGCTGCGTCGTCGAAGACGAGTGCCTGATCGGCATGGGGGCGACGATTCTCAGCAAGGCGCGCATCGGCGCCGGTTCGATCGTCGCGGCGGGCGCGGTCGTCCTGGAGGGGCAGCGCATCCCGCCGCGCAGTCTGGCCGCGGGCGTTCCCGCCAAGGTGAAGCGCGCCGTCAGCGAGGACGAAGTGACGCGCACCCGCCTCAACGCCGAGCACTACGTCGAGTTGAGCCGGCAGTATCTCGAAGAATCCTAGCCGCATGACGGAGCAAGCGCACCGGTCCGTTTCCCTCGACCCGCTGGGAAGCTTGACGAGAACCCATTACTGCGGCGATATCCGCGAAAGCGACGTCGGCCGCCGCGCGGTGTTGATGGGCTGGGTGCACCGCCGCCGCGACCTCGGCGGGCTGTACTTCATCCACCTGCGCGACCGCAGCGGCGTCTCGCAAGTCGTGTTCAATGCCGAGACCGGCGCGGAAGCCCACGCGAAGGCGGAGACGCTGCGCAACGAATTCGTGATTGCGGTCGAAGGCCCGATCGTCAAGCGCGGCGCCGATACGATCAACCCCAATCTCGAAACGGGAACCGTGGAGCTGCAGGCCGCGAAGCTCCATATCCTCAACGAATCCGAGACGCCGCCGTTTCAGTTGGACGAGGAAGAGCAGGCTTCCGTCGGCGAGGACAACCGCCTCAAGTACCGCTACCTCGATCTGCGGCGCCCGCGGATGCAGCGCAACATGCGCCTGCGCCACGACGTCAACCTGGCGATTCGCGAGTCGTTCCACGCGCAGGGATTCCTCGAAATCGAAACCCCGTTCATGACGCGTTCGACCCCCGAGGGCGCGCGCGATTTTCTGGTGCCCAGCCGCATTCAACCCGGCGCCTTTTACGCCCTGCCGCAGTCGCCTCAGATTTTCAAGCAGTTGCTCATGATCGGCGGCTACGACCGCTATTTCCAGATTGTGCGCTGTTTCCGCGACGAGGATTTGCGCGCCGACCGCCAGCCCGAGTTCACGCAGATCGACGTGGAGATGTCGTTCGTGCGGGAAGACGGCGTGATCGGGGTCGTCGAAAATCTGATGGCCGCGGTGTGCGCGGCGGCGGGAGCGGCGGCCCCCGAGCTTCCGTTGCCCCGTCTGTCTTACAACGAAGCCGTCGAAAACTACGGCAGCGACAAGCCCGATCTGCGCTTGCCGCCCATGGCCCGCGTGGACGACATTATCGGCCCGGGAGATCTGCCGCTCGAAGGCCCGCTTGCCGCCATGCGCACGCCGTCCGTCGGCCGGCTCACGCGGCGCGAGCGGGAGCAGTTTCGCGAGTACGCCGCAGAGCAGGGTCTGCGCATCTTCGACGACGCCAAGGGCCTTGCCGGGAAAATGCCCGCGCAGATGGCCGCGGTCAGAGACCGCCTCGGCGCCGCGGACGGCGACTTCCTGGTTCTTTGCACGGCCCGCGAAAAAATCGACGCGCCGCGCCCCGAGCAGGCCGTATTTGCGGCCGCCGGAAACCTGCGGCTGCAGATCGCCCGCGCCTTTGCCGACCGGCACGGACTGTTCGACAGGAACGATCTGCGATTTCTGTGGGTGATGGATTTCCCCATGTTCGAGTGGAGCGCAGACGAGCGCCGCTGGAACTCCTCGCACCACCCTTTTACCTCGCCTCACGACGACGACGTCAAAAAGCTCGCGGCGGACCCGGCCGCCTGCCGCTCGCGAGCCTACGATCTGGTGCTGAACGGCGTCGAGCTCGGCTCGGGATCGATTCGTATCCATAGCCGGGACGTGCAAGCCAAAGTCTTCGAAGCCCTCGGATTCACCGCGGAAGAAGCGCGGCGCCGGTTCGGATTTCTGCTGGACGCGCTCGAATACGGCGCCCCGCCGCACGGCGGCATCGCTCTCGGACTCGACCGCCTGATCATGCTGCTGGCGGGCGCGGCGACCATACGCGACGTCATCGCCTTCCCCAAGACGGCCAAGGGCGCGGACCTGATGTGCGCGGCGCCGAACGTCGTGCCGCCGCGCAATCTGGCCGAGTTGGGCATCGCGCTGAAGACGGCGCCACGCGGCTGACGGCAAGCCTCGAGACCGCGCTTGGGGACAATACAAGCCGAATGCAACTGAGCGCTCTCGACTGGTGGATTCTCGGCGCTTTCCTGGCGCTGTCGCTGGGAATCGGCCTGTACTCGGCCCGTTCGGCCGGAAACGATTTTTCGTCGTTTTTTCTCGCCGGGCGGCGGCAGCCCTGGTGGCTGCTCGGAATTTCGATGGTCGCGACGACCTTCTCGACCGATACGCCCAACCTGGTCGCCGATATCGTGCGCAGCAACGGCGTCTTCGGCAACTGGACGTGGTGGGCGTTTCTGCTGAGCGGAATGCTCACGGTTTTCCTCTACGCCAAGCTTTGGCGGCGCTCCGGCGTTTCGACCGACATCGAGTTTTACGAGCTGCGTTATTCGGGGAAGACCGCGTCCTTCCTGCGCGGTTTTCGAGGGGTTTATCTCGGCTTGCTCTACAACGTGCTGATAATGGCCGCGGTATCGTTGGCCGCGGTCAAGATCGGCTCGGTCATGTTCGGCTGGTCGCCCCTGGAGACTCTCGCCATCGCCGCGGGCGCGGCCCTGATCTACAGCGCCCTGGGCGGCCTGTCCGGCGTGCTGCTGACCGACATGATCCAGTTCGCGATGGCCATGGTCGGCTCGGTCTGGGCCGCCGTTCACATCGTCGGCATGCCCAAGGTCGGGGGGCTGAGCGGGTTGCTGGAGCATCCCGGCGTCCGCGGACGGCTTGCCTTTTGGCCGGAGTTCGGCGAACTGACCTGGGAAGACGCTCTGCCCGTGTTCGTCATCCCGCTGCTGGTGCAGTGGTGGGCGGCGTATTATCCGGGCTCCGAGCCGGGCGGCGGCGGGTACGTCGTGCAGCGCATGCTTTCGGCGAAGGACGAAAACAACGCCGTCGGCGCGACCCTGCTGTTCAACCTGCTGCATTTTGCGCTGCGGCCCTGGCCTTGGATTCTGATTGCCTTGGCGTCATTGGCGGTCTTCCCCGAAGTTGCCGACATCCAACGCAAGTTCCCTCACGTCGAGGCGCAAATCGTGCGCAACGACCTTGCCTATCCGGCGATGCTGACCTTTTTGCCCGCGGGTCTGCTGGGTCTGGTGGTGACCTCGCTGGCGGCGGCTTACATGTCCACGATGTCGACGATGGTCAACTGGGGCGCTTCGATTCTCGTTCACGACGTGTACCGGCGGTTCATCGACCGCTCGGCGTCCGAAGCGCGGCTCGTCTGGGTCGGGCGCATGGCGACGGCCGCGTTGATGATTTGCGCTTGCGCTCTGACCTTGACCCTGGAGAACGCTCTGCAGGTATTCCAGATTCTGCTGCAGATCGGCGCCGGCACGGGACTGCTGTATCTGTTGCGCTGGTTCTGGTGGCGAATCAACGCCGCAGCCGAATTGGCCGCCATGATTTCTTCTTTCGGCGTTGCGCTGGCGATGCAATTCGTCGTGGGCGGCGCCTTGTCGAGTTGGCTGCAACTGCTGATCGGAGTCGTTCTGACCTCGGCGTGCTGGATCGGGACCGCTCTGCTGACCGCGCCGACCGACGAGCGGACGCTGCTGGCGTTCTATCGAAAGATCCGGCCCGGCGGCCCGGGGTGGAAGCCGATTGCCGCGCTTGCGGGCGGCGCCGGCGGGGGGAACGCCGCGCTGACCGCGCCGCTGCTGGCGTCGGCGTTGGGCGCGGCGGCGGTTTACAGTTTTCTGTTTGCCGCCGGGTTCGCGCTGTACGGCGATTCCGTTCCCGCCGCGGCGGCCGCGCTCGCCGGGGCCGGCTCGTGCTGGGGCGTGGCTCGGCTGTGGCGGCGCGCCGCCGCTTCGTGACGGAGCCGCGGCGGGCGCAAACCCAATGACCGACCGTCTCAACTCAATTGTCCGCCGGCCGCGCTGCGGCGGCCCGCGCTAGCGGTTCCAGGGGAACGACAGCGTCGGACGGTTGGCGTAGCGTTTCATTTCCAGCGTCAGTTTCCGGCCCGCTCCGGGCGCCAGGCGCACCGTCACGGCGCTGCCGTTGGCCTCCGTAAACAGGTGTTCGGCGTAGGCCCCGGCTTGAACGACCAGGCTGCGCGGCTCGACCTGGTTCAGGTTGACCAGGGTGACGGTCACTGCATCGTCCTTCAATTCGTGAACCAGCGCGGCCACGTCCGGCGGCAGACCGGCGCGGCGGCGTTCCGGGTCGAAATAGCGCAAGCGGCTGTGCAGCACCCAGATGCGCCCCCTGGGGAAATAGCCGCCTAGGGTGAGTTGCGTCAGCGTGTCGGTCGTCGACGGGACGACGCGCAACAGATAGTCGGCCAGGCGCGTGTCGGCCGACGTCGGATCGTTGCGCATGAACTCCACTCTCTCGCGGATGTGCTCGAAGTCCGCTTTCATGGCTTCGATGGGGTATTCCGGGTTCTTGCCTTCCAGAAAAGCCAGCCAAGGCTCGTCTTCGAGCGGGACGCGGGCCAGGTCTTCGCGCTTCATCGACCAGAGGTAGATTTCGGCCAGCCGGTCGGAGTAGGTGATGGGCTCGTACTGGTAGAACTCGGGCTCGCCGTCGTATTTGTAGCCGCGCGGGTCGCCGTACATGCGCGGCAGCAGCGTCTTGCCGTTCTCGACCTTCTTGGCCGCCAGCACCAGATCCATCTGCTTGCGCAAAACGTCGACGTACGCTTGATCGCCGGTCAACAGCAAGCCGTTGGCGAAGCCTTGAAAGCTTGCGCTGGTGAAATAGTTGCGGTGCGCGATCTGTTGCAGCTCGCCGTCGAAGATCGTGAAATTCCAGCCGTAGGTGCCCTTCCACCATTGCCCGCCGTGCGCGCCGCCGAGCTTGCCGTCGAGTCCGATGTTGGAGGGGATCATGCCGCCGGTCGCCGCGGCGCGCTCCTTCCAGGCGTCCAGATACTCGATGGTCCAATCGTGGTATTTCTGCTCGCCGGTCAGGGCGTAGGCGTTCACGCTCAGCAGCGTCGCCGCCAGGTTGAGGAAGTTGTCGCCGACCGAGTCGAGATATTCCTCGCAGTGCGCCAACATGCGCGGATACCACTCTTCGAGGTCGAGCAGCTTCTCCATGCGGGCCGGGTTGTGCAGCAGGTGGAATTTCCCCGGCACGGGGTCGCCGACCCAGTCGTACACCGTGGCGCGGCGCAGCATCGGCCCCAGCGAGCCGTTCCAGATGCTCTTGATGATCTTTTTTTCCGGGTCGTAATTCTGAATCTCGGGATCTTCGCCGTTGTACATCGCCATGAATTTCTTCATGCGGCCGACGAGCAGCGGGTTTTCCGGCTCCGAATGCCCCCATAGAAAGAACGCGCGCATGCCTTCCGCCGTGTGGAACCAGTCCGACTGCGTGATGAACTCCTTGTGGTATGCGCCGTTCTTGGCCAGCGGGGTCAGTTCCGTGCGCAGTTCGCCGTACTGCCGGAGATGGCCCTCGAGCCCTTTCTTGTAAAGCTCCAGAACGGAGTCGGCGCCGCCTAGCGCGTGCAGCAGCGTCCAGTTGTAGAAGGTCTCGATGGCGTCGTCGGGGCCGTCGAGCGTTCCCCAGCGCGGCGTGTGCAGCAGGTATCCGCGCTCGTCGAGATACTTTGCGGCGAAAGCCTCGACCGCCGCGGAGTTCGCCCGCAGCAGCGCGCGTTCCATGAGCGCCCATTGCGGGGGCGCCATCGGCGTGTCGATCTCGATGACGGCGCTTTGGGCCGCCTGTGGGGCAAGCCACAGGAAACAGAGAAACGAGGCAAGGCGGCAACGGTTCATGACGGTATCGACCTTCTGGCGCGGCTTAATCATGGCACGGCGGCGCCCCGAAAACAAGCGGTGGATACGGAAACGCGGACCGGCCTCTAGCCCAAGGCGATCAACGGGGCGATGACCAGGGCCACGATCGACATCAATTTGATCAGGATGTTCATCGAGGGGCCGGAAGTGTCTTTGAAGGGATCGCCGACGGTGTCGCCGACGACCGCGGCTTTGTGTCCGACCGAGCCCTTGCCCTCGCCGGAAACCTCGCCTTGCTCGATCGACTTCTTGGCGTTGTCCCATGCCCCGCCCGCATTGGCCATGAACAAAGCCAGCAACACGCCCGTGACCGTCGCCCCGGCCAAGGCGCCGCTCAACGCGGCCGGGCCGAGCGTGAAGCCGATCAGCACGGGAGCGGTTACGGCGACGACGCCGGGCATGACCATTTCCTTGAGCGCCGCCGCCGTGGCAATGTCCACGCAGCGGGCCGGATCGGAGCTCACGCCCGCGGCGCCTTCGAGCAGCCCTTTGATTTCCCGGAACTGGCGGCGGATCTCGTCGATCATTTTCTCCGCGGCGCGGCCGACGGCGCTCATCGTCTGAGCCGCGATGACAAAGGGCAGCAGAGCCCCGAGCAGCAGTCCGATAACGATCTGGGCGTCGTTGAGGGGAATGTCGATCGGGGGCAGGCCGGCTGTTGCGCGCGCGCTGTCGACCGCCTGCGTGTACGCCGAAAACAGAGCCAGCGCCGCCAGCGCCGCGGAACCGATGGCGAATCCCTTGCCCATCGCCGCGGTCGTGTTGCCAAGGGAATCGAGCTTGTCGGTTACCGCCCGCACTTCGGGGCCCAGCCCGGACATCTCGGAGATGCCGCCGGCGTTATCGGCGATCGGGCCGTAGGCGTCGACGCTCATGGTGATCCCGACGGTCGCCAGCATGCCTACCGCGGCGATGCCGATGCCGTACAATCCCGCGGTTTCGTTGGCGATATAGGTTGCGCCGCAGATGATCAGAACAGGCGGCGCGCAACTGCGGAAGCCGACCGCCAAGCCCTCGATGATGTTCGTGGCGTAGCCCATGCGCGAGGCGTTGGCGATATCCGACACCGGACTCATCGAGGTGAAGTACTCGGTGATGAAGCCGATAGCCGCGCCGGCCAGCGTGCCGGCAACAAGCGCCCAGAATACGTTCGTCGATATCCCCATGTAGCTAACGGCGGCGTAGCCGCCCAGAAGCAGGAGCGCGGCGGCGCTCCATGCCGAGTAGCGCAAGGCGACGGTCGGCCCCAGGGCTTTCAAGAATTGAATCGACAGGATTCCCAGCAAGGAAGAGACCAGGCCGACGCCGGCCAGGACCAGCGGCAGAGCCATCAACGAAGTCCGCAATGCATCGCCCGAAAGAGCGCCGGCAAGAAAGTCCAGCTTTTCTCCGGAGAGGGTGGCGGCGATCGCCAAGGCGGCGATCATCGAGCCGACATACGATTCGAAGATGTCGGCGCCCATTCCGGCGACGTCGCCGACGTTGTCGCCGACGTTGTCGGCGATCACGCCGGGGTTGCGCGGGTCGTCTTCGGGAATCCCCGCTTCGACCTTGCCGACGAGGTCGGCGCCCACGTCGGCGGCTTTGGTGTAGATGCCGCCTCCGACGCGGGCGAAAAGCGCAATCGAGCTGGCGCCCATCGCAAACCCGTTCAGATAGGCCGCGTTCTCGACTCCGGCGTAGTACTGGGCGAACAAGCCCAAGCCCAGCAACCCCAGTCCGGCCACGGCGAGGCCCATCACCGCGCCGCCGCTGAAAGCGACGGTAAGAGCGGCGGCGATGCCTTGCGCGCGGGCGGCCTCGGTGGTGCGCGTATTGGCCAGCGTCGCCGCCTGCATGCCGCAGAATCCGGCCAAAATCGAGCAGACGGCCCCGGAAGTGAAGCAGAGCGCAGTCTCGATGTTCAATTGCCAGGCAATCAGCGCTGCGACCAGGGCGACGAAGATGGAGAGGATGCGGTATTCGCGGTAGAGGAAGGCCATCGTGCCGACGCGGATCAGGCCGGCGATCTCTTGCATCCGGCTGTTGCCGGGCGAACGTCGGCCGACCGCCACGAATATGAAAAGCGACGCCGCCAGGCCGACGGTTCCGATGAAGGGAGTGAGTGCTAATGCGTTTCCCATAAAAATCTACGGCGGGGTCGATCCGTCTGGGGATTTTCTTGTTGCCGGTACGCTGCTTGGCGGAACAAGAGCCCGACCGTCGAGGGCCGGCCGAACGCGGCAGGGGAAGCCTGCGGCGCGGTCCGCAAACGCCGTGATAGCTATCTAATCACAAGCTACCATGCCCCGAAGCTCGTTTCGCGCGTTTTTTCAGGCGGCGTTTCAAAGTGTGTCCTTACGCACGGCGCGGCTTCATGCTGCGGGGCGCCCGATCGCCGTTGGCGTACCATGTTAAGATCGGCGTTGAGATCGGCTGCGCATGATTATCGGATTGACGGGCGCGAACGGAGCGGGCAAGACCGCCGCCGCGGATCACCTGCGCAAGAAGGGTTTTGAATTTCATTCGCTTTCCGATGAAATCCGCGAAGAGTTGGCCCGGCTGAAGCTGGAGCCGAATCGGGAGAACCTGATTGCGCAAGGGAACCGCTTGCGCGTCGAGTTCGGTCCGGCCGTGCTGGCCGAGCGCATCAAGCGCAAGCTGCGCTCCGACCGGCATTATGCGATCGACTCGATCCGCAATCCCTACGAGGTGGATTCCCTGCGCGAGACGGGAGCGTTCCGGCTGCTCCATCTCGATGCCCCGCGCGAAGTGCGGTTCGCGCGCGTTTGCGCCCGCGGCGGCCGGCGCGCTCCCGCTTCGTTCGCGGAATTCGTCGAGCAGGAAGAGCGCGAGATGGAGGGCGGCGGCGTGGCGCATCAGCAATTGCGCGCGACCTGGCGCAAGGCGGACGCAACGATCGCGAACGCCGGCTCGATCGAGGAATTGAAGGCAAACATCGACGGCACTGTCGGCGGGTGGCTGATGCATGCCAAGCGTCCCGACTGGGACGAGTACTTCATGCAAATCGCCAGGATCGCCGCGCTCCGCTCCAACTGCATGAAACGCAAGGTTGCCGCGGTGATCGTCAAAGACCGGCGAATCATCTCAACCGGATACAACGGCACGCCCCGCGGCGTGAAGAACTGCAATGAAGGCGGTTGCCCGCGCTGCAATTCCTTCGCGGACAGCGGAACATCCCTGAGCGATTGTCTCTGCTCCCACGCGGAAGAAAACGCTATCGTGCAGGCCGCGTATCACGGCATCAGCGTGCGCGGGGCAACGCTTTACACGACGTTTTCGCCGTGTCTGATCTGCACGAAAATCATCATCAACGCCGGTATCGTAGAGGTGGTTTACAACCTGGATTACCCGCTGAACGAGGTCGCCCGCGCCCTCTTGGCGGAAGCCGGCCTGACCATGAGGCAGATCGACCTGAGCTAGCCGCAGGGGCGCGGCGCGGCGCGCTTCCGACTGTGTTACCCTTGCACCGCGCTTATGGCCGACCATGCGAAGCCGCCGCACGCGGAAGCGCCTCCCTATCCCCCGGAACGGTACTGCTGGTACGTCGTTTCGGTATTGATGGTCATCTACATCTTCTCCTTTACCGACCGCCAGATTCTGAGCCTGATGGTCGATGACCTCAAAGCAGGTCTCGACCTCGAATACGATTGGCAGGCCGGTGTTTTGATGGGGCCGGCCTTCGGCGTCTGTTACGCGCTGTTCGGCGTGTTTTTCGGCCGCTTGGCCGACAGCCGCGGCCGCAAGGGGCTGATTGCCTTCGGTCTGACGGTATGGAGCCTGCTCACCGCGGGCTGCGGCTTTGCCCGCAATTTCATTCAAATGGCGCTGCTGCGGGTGGGCGTCGGCATCGGCGAAGCGACTCTTTCTCCAAGCGCGTACTCGATCATCGCGGACTGTTTCCGCAAGGAACGCATCGGCACGGCCATCGGTTTCTATACGATGGGCATCTATTTCGGCGCGGGAGCCGCGTACCTGGTCGGCGGACCCGCGGTCGATTACGTCAGGAAGACCCTGCCTTGGCAGTTGCCCGTATTGGGCGAGGTGGCGCCCTGGCAAAAGGTTTTCCTGATGGTCGGCTTGCCCGGCCTGCTGATGCTTCCCGTGCTGCTGCTGACGGTCAAGGAGCCCGCGCGCCGCGGGCTGCTGCGCTCGAGCGCGGGCAAGGGGTCGATCGCCGTGCCTTTTGGGCAGGTTGCGGCCTACTTTCGACTGAACTGGAAAACGCTGTTCTGCCACAACATGGGCTTCGCCATGCTGTCGTTTTCGAACTACGGCACCGGCGCCTGGGTTCCCTCGATGTTCAAGCGGGTTCACGGCTGGGACGCCGCCCAGTTCGGTCTGGTCTACGGCACGATCGTGTTCGTCGCCGGAGCGCTCGGCATTTTCAGCGGCGGCTGGTTCGCCGACATCCTGCGGCGCAAAGGCTGCAGCGACGCCAAGATGCGCATCGGATTCATCGCCTCGTGGATCTGGTTTCCGTTCGGAATCGTTTATCCGTTGGTGGGCAGCGCCTGGGTATCCATGGCGTTTCTGGTCGGATCGGTCTATACGTCTTCCATGCCGCATGGAGTCGCCCCCGCCGCGATGCAGGAAATCATGCCCAACAACATGCGCGGACAGGCCTCGGCCATCTACCTGCTCATCGTGAACTTCATCGGCCTGGGCGTCGGCCCGCTGCTGACCGGCGCGCTCACCGACTACGTGTTCAACGAGCAGAGCTACGGAGTCGAGGGCGTGCGTTACTCCTTGCTGTCGCTGACGCTGGCCGCGCACGCGATCTCCACCGTTCTGCTATGGAAGGGCATGCGCTATTACCAGCAGAGCCTGAAACGGTTGGAAGAGTTGACGGCATAGCAGTCGACAGCGAAAGCGCCGCGGGAGGCGCGGCAAGCCGCATTACAATAAGTAGGCAAGACCATGGAAAGAAAGACGGTGACCGTGCCGCCGGCCGAATTCATTGGCTTGTGGGGGCCAAGCGAATCCGACCCGATTGCCGTTTCACCGATCCCGGCGGTGAATGTCGCCTCCGTACCTCAGCGCAGCCCTCTCCGCTATCCCGGCGGGAAGACATGGTTGATTCCTCATATCCGAGCTTGGCTCAAGAATATCGACCCGCCTCCCCGCCTTCTCATCGAGCCGTTTGCCGGGGGCGGAATCGTTTCGTTGACCGCCTTGATGGAAGGGTTGACGGAACGCTGCCTCATGGCTGAACTGGACCGTGACGTAGCCGCTCTTTGGCATGCCTGCCTGCGTCACGGCCCAAGGCTTTGCGAGAAGGTTTTGCGCTTCAAGCCCACGCGGGAAGCCGTGAACACAGTGTCCAGTCAATACCCGCGCGATGTGATCGAGCACGGTTTCCGCACCCTCGTGCTGAACCGTACGAGGCGGGGCGGCATTCTCGCCCCTGGCGCATCGCTGAGCCGTACGGGGGAAAACGGCAAGGGAGTCGCTTCCCGTTGGTATCCCGAGACAATCGTCAGCCGCCTGCATGAAATCATGAAGTACGCGGACCGCATCGGTTTTTGCGAAACGGACGGCATGAAGTTGCTGGATGTGCTGCTGGATAGTCGCGACCGCGAAACGGTTGTTTTTCTGGATCCGCCTTATACCGCCGGCGGCAAGCGGGCTGGACAACGGCTTTATGCCCACAGCGAAATCGACCATTCGCGGCTGTTTACAATGCTTGGCGCCAGCGGCATGGATTTTCTGATGACCTACGACCGTGCGTTCGAGATTTTGCGCCTAGTCCGAAAACATGGATTCCATGCCGTGCAAGTAACCATGAAAAACACACATCACGCCCGCATCCCTGAATTGGTAATTACCCGCCGGCCGGTGTTTGCCCATTGACCTCCCGTTACGGCATCGCGGAATGGTACGGGCAGCCGTTCCTCAATCTCGCGCCCGATGCGCGCCGCCAACTCGCAGCGACAGCGACGGAGGGAGACCGCGAAACTCCGCCATGTCCGTTTCAGAAAAATCGCCCTCCGTGCCGCAAGCACGGCGGCGTATGCTCTCTCCATCGTTATGAGAAAGATCAAGACGGACGACTTGGCTCACCCTTCGGCGATCCGGCCATCGTCTGTCCGGCGCGGTTCGAAGAAAAGCAATTGTTGGTGGGTTGGCTTGCCGAGATCGTCGGCTTTTCGCCGGAAGAGGCGATGACGGCCCGCGAAGTGCCCTTCATGCGGGGAACCGGTACGGACAAACCGGCAGGGAAAATCGACCTTGTTGTCGCCAAGACAGCCAACGGAGGCTTCCACTGGTATGGATTGGAAATTCAGGCTGTTTATTTTTCTGGTAAGGGCATGTCCTCCGAGTTCGTAAGATTGCGGGACGATCATCATCCCAAGCCGCCCTTTCCGGATGCAGTCCGCCGGCCGGACTGGCGGTCTTCGAGCGCAAAACGTCTCCTGCCGCAGCTACAGGTCAAGGTTCCGACTCTGCGGCGTTGGGCGTCGAAGATGGCTGTAGCGGTAGACCGCCAGTTTTTTGAGTCGGTCGGCGGCCCCAGCCCCACCCCAAGCCGCGACCTGAACGACGGCGATATCATCTGGTTGGTTCCGGAACTCAGGCGCGAAGCCGATGGGCGTTATCGACTCTCGCGGGGGCATTGGGAAGTTCTTACCTTGGAAGAAGCCGGCAAGAAGCTCCTCGCGGCCGAGACCGTGCGGCGCGAGGCATTTGAGCAAGATCTGCAAGGCAAGCTCGAACCGCTCGGCTGACAACGGTTGCCGCGCCCTATGATGAAGGCATGAGCGCAGACCGCTTCCGCGAGCCGGCCGTTTCGCTGAGCCGTATCTACACCCGCAGCGGAGACGGCGGCGAAACCAACCTGGTCAACGGCCGCCGGGTGGCCAAAGACGATCCCAAGGTCGAAGCGTACGGGACGGTGGACGAGCTCAACTGCTTCGTGGGGACGGCGCTGGCGACGCTTCGCGAGAGCGTTCCCGTTCATGCGCCGCTGGCGCGGTTGGAGGCGTCGCTCTTGCGGGTGCAGCACGAGTTGTTCAACCTGGGTTCGCAGCTTGCCACCGACCCCGGCGCGCTCGGCGAAGAGCAGCCCCGCATCGGCAGCATCGAGATCGAGCGGCTCGAGAACGAGATCGACGCAAGGAACGCCGATTTGCCCGAACTGCCCTCGTTCGTGCTGCCCGGCGGCTCGCGCTTGAACGCGGAGCTGCATCTCTGCCGCGCGGTCTGCCGGCGGGCCGAGCGCCGGGTCGCCGCCTTGGCCCGGCAGGAAGACGCCGCCGCGCCGCGCCGCTACCTCAATCGGCTCTCGGATGCGTTTTTCGTATGGAGCCGCTGGGCCTGCCTGCAGGCGGGCGCGGAAGAAACGCTCTGGCGGCCGAACCGACAGTAACGAACCGGCAGTAAAACGGGCCTCCTCTCCCGGTGGGGCATAATATCCCTGATGCTCAACCGACGGAACTTCCTGACCGTTGCCGCCGCAGCGGGCGCCGCGGCATGCACGAGCGGCAGCGGCAAGCGCGTTGTCGGCGTGGCGCCGAAGGGAACCAACCACATCTTCTGGCAGACCGTCCGCGCCGGCGCGCTCAAGGCCGGAGAGGAATTCGACCTCGAGATTCTGTGGAACGCTCCGCAAATGGAAATCGACTCCAGCCGGCAGATATCCATCGTCGAAAATCTGATCGCCAGGCAGGTCAGCGGCATCGTGCTGGCGCCGGTGGACGAGGAGGCGCTGGTGGCCGTTGTCGAGCGGGCCGCTGCAAGCGGCATCCCGGTGTCGATTTTCGATTCCGCGATCAAGACCGACAAGATCATCAGCTTCGTCGTTACCGACAACTACCACGGCGGCGTGATGGCCGCCGAGCGGATGGGCGAGATACTCGCAGGCAAAGGGCAGGTCGGCGTCATCGGCTTCATGCCCGGCAGCGCGTCCACGATGAAGCGCGAAGCCGGGTTCGTCGAGACGATCGAAAAAAAATTCCCGGAAATCGAAGTCGTCGGCGTCAAGTTCAACATGGCCGACCGCGCCAAGGCGTTGGCCGAAGCCGAGAATCTGCTGACCGCCTACCCGGACTTGGCGGGTTTTTTCGCCGACAACGAATCGAGTCTGGACGGGACGGTGCAAGCCGTCAAGCAGCGCGGCTTGACGGGCAAGGTCAAGATTGTCGGCTTCGACGCCTCGGACACGCTGGTAGCGGACATGAAGGCCGGCGTGATCGATTCGATCGTCGTGCAAGACCCGTTCAAGATGGGCTACGAGAGCACCCGGCAGTTGGTGATCTACCTCGACGGCGGTCAACCGGCCGCGCATATGGATTCGGGGGCGTACCTGATTACCCCGGAGAACATCGATACGCCCGAGATGCAGGCGGTGGTGTTCCCCGATATCGAGAAGTGGCTCGGCCGTCCGGCCGGCGGCCATTGACGTGAGCCAGCCCGCAACCGAGAGCGACCGGCTCTTCATGCGCGAGGCGCTGGAGTTGGCCGCCGCGGCCGAAGCCGCCGGCGAGACGCCCGTAGGCGCGCTGGTCGTCTTCGACGGGGAAATTGTCGGCCGCGGCGCGAATCGGCCGATCGCCTCCGGCGACCCGACCGCCCATGCGGAGATCGTCGCGCTGCGCGCAGCCGCCCGGCGTCTCGGCAGTTACCGGCTCACGGGCGCGGCATTGTACTGCACGCTCGAGCCCTGCGCCATGTGCGCGGGAGCGCTGGTAACCGCCCGCGTCGAACGGCTCGTCTTCGGGGCGCGCGATCTGCGTTTCGGCGCCGTCCGCAGCAAGTTCCGCATCGCCGATTCCGACCTGCTCAACCATCGCCTGGAGGTTACCGAAGGCGTTCTGGCCGAGGAGTGCGTCCGCCGGCTGCAAGAGTTTTTCCGCGCCCGCAGGCGCCGCGGCGGGTTACTTGAGCTGGATGATTAGCGAGCGGAACGGCTCGCTGCCGACGTTGACCAGCTTCGGCGCGTTCTCGCCCCTGTCATGCCAGATCACATCGCCGCCCTTGCGCGTGCGCACGATCTTTTCGCCGGTTTCGGCGTCGATTCTCTCGTACTTGGCGTCGTTCAAGAACACGATCACCTGATCGGAGGGGCGGATGTAGGGAACGCGCTCGCCGCCGGGCGGAATCGAGCGGTCGATAACCTCCACACGGGGATTTTCCAGCACCGTTCGCCGCGTCGCCGCCCCCTGAGCATGCGCCGATTGCATGACGGCGTACATGACGGCGGCAGCGGCGAGCGATGAAATTACGGCGGTGCATACGATATTCTTCATGGCGCTATTCCTCATGAACAAGAGTTTGCCACAGGAAGGCCCGGCCACGCCGCTCGAACGCAAAGACGAAACCGGCGCGGGCGCTACAATGCGGGCATGAAGCCGACACGCCGCGAATGGGCCGCCTGCCTCGCCGGGGCCGCGCTTGCCTGCCGCTCCGGATCCCCGCCCGAAACGAGCGCCGAACCGACGCCGGACGAAGAGGGCGGAAACGACGTACTCAGCCGCTCCTACGTGCTGGACCTGCACTGCGACACCCCGATGTTGATGTGGACGGAGGGCTACGACCTCGGCATCGAGCACGATTACGGGCAGGTCGACATCCCGCGCATGCGTAAAGGCGGCGTCACGGGAGTTTTCTTTTCGATCTACACCAGCCCCGTGCGCAATACGGAGCCGCAGGCGTCGGCCAAGGCTTTCGAGATCATCGAGCTGGTGCGGCGCGAGACCGCGCGCTTTTCCCAAGATTTGCTGCCGGCAACTTCTGCGGCCGACATCGAGAAAGCAAAGGCGTCCGGCAAGATCGCCGTGCTGATGGGCGTCGAGGGCGGCCACATGCTCAACGGTTCGATCGACGTTCTGCGCGAGCTTTACCGCCGGGGAAGCCGCTATTTGACGCTCACGCACAGCCGCGATACAGCCTGGGCCGGCTCGTCGGGAAGCCAAGCCAACCGGGGTCTCAGCGAGTTCGGGCGCGAGATCGTCGCCGAAATGAACCGGCTGGGGATGATGGTCGACCTCTCGCACGTTTCGGACAAGACCTTCTTCGACGCGATGGAGACGACCCGGGCGCCGGCGATTGCCTCGCATTCGTCGGCCCGCGCGTTGGCGGCGCACGGGCGCAACATGACCGATGAGATGATTCGCGCGGTCGCCGAGCAAGGCGGCGTGATGCACGTCAACTACTACAACGGCTTTCTGGACGACGGCTACGCCGCGCGCAGCAGGCAGTGGAGCCGCGGCAAAGAGAGCGAAGCCGACATCATGCGCAAGCACCAAGCCGACCCGGCTGCGGCCGGCAGGGCGGTCCGCGAGCGCTCGGCGGCCAAGCTGGCCGCTATCGGGCGGCCTCCTCTCGCGGTGTTGCTGAATCACTTCGCGCATGCGGCCAAAATCGGCGGCGTCGAAGCCGTCGGCATGGGCTCGGATTTCGACGGCGTCAGCGACGAGTTGCCCGAGGGCATGGAAGACATCTCCAAGATCCCCAACCTCGTCGCCGGACTGTCGCAACGAGGCTTCAGCGACGACGACATCGAGAAAATCCTCGGCGGCAATACGCTGCGGGTGATGCGCGCCGTCGAGGCCGCGGCCGGGTAGTAGCAGCCGCGGCGGGCGTGCTATGATCGGCGCGCCGTGCTGCGCCGTCAT
The DNA here is from genome assembly GCA_965214655.1 of Bryobacterales bacterium. Lineage (GTDB taxonomy): Bacteria > Acidobacteriota > Terriglobia > Bryobacterales > UBA6623 > CATQHP01. Next base: position 1,848,747 of record OZ243965.1, read on the forward strand.
TTCCTGTCGACAGCTTGGGCCGCGCCCGTCTTCGCCGCGCTGCGCCAAGAAAAAATCGCCGAGGCCGAAGCGCTCATCGGGAAGCATGTTTCGAGCGGAGCGGTGCAGCGCGCCGTCCTCCACGTGCGCCGGGGGAGCCTGACGCACCAGGGACGTTTCAACTTGCCTGAGGGAAGAGTGGGGATTTTCCTGCTCGCTTCGATCTCGAAACCGATGACGGCGGCCGGGGTCATGCTGCTCGCCGACCGAGGCGAGCTTGCTCTCGACGACCGCGCGCGGAAGTTCCTGCCCGAGTTTCACGAGGGAGCCCGCGCCGACATTACGATTCGCCACCTGCTCACGCATACCTCGGGGCTGCCCGATCAGCTCCCGGAGAACGTCGCCATGCGCAAGCGCAATGCGCCGCTGTCCGAATTCGTCGAACGGGCGATCCGCACGCCGCTGCTGTTTCAGCCCGGTGAGCGCTACAAGTATCAGAGCATGGGCATCCTGCTGGCCGCGGAAATTTGCCGGCGCATCACAGCGGAACCGTTCCCCGAGTTTTTGTCGCGCGAGCTTTTCGAGCCGCTGGGCATGAAGCATTCCGCGTTGGGTCTCGGCTCGATCGCCCTCGAAAACACCGAGCGCAGCCAGGTCGAAGCAGGCCCGCCTCACTCGGGGCGCGGCAAGCCGGAGGCTGCGCATTGGGACTGGAACAGCCCCTATTGGCGCAACTTGGCTTCGCCGTGGGGAGGCGTGCACGCCACTGCCGCCGACGTCGCGCGCTTTTTCGAGGAATTCCTGTATCCCGACAAGGCGAAAGCACTGCAACCGGCCACCGCCAGGCTGATGATCGCGAATCACACCGAAGGGCTGGCCCGGCCCCGCGGCCTCGGCTTTGCATTGGGCGCCGGCGCGGGCGAGCGTTGCTCTGCCCGAACCTTCTGGCACGGCGGCGCCACGGGGACTCTCGCTTGGGCCGATCCGACAAAAAACCTGTCTTTCGCGCTCTTGACGACCTTGCCCGCCAATGCCGCCAACAAGCTGGTGCTCGAACCGGCTTCGGACCTGGTTTCCGCTGCCGCTTGACCTTGCTCAAGACTTCGGGATCAGCGCGACGATGCGGCAAGGCGCGCCGGAGCCTTTGCCGATTTTCATCGGCAGGGCCAGAACGGTTGCTCCGACCGCCGGCAGCGCATCGAGGTTGGCCACGTTCTCGAGCCCCGGAATGCCGGCGGCGGCTAAAATCCGGTGCGCCTCAAAGTCCGTTGACGTTCCGGGGTCGATGCTCGCCGTATCGATGCCGACGACGCCGACTTTGCGGGCGGCGAGCCAGCGGGCCGCGTCCGGCGAGATGCCGGGGAAATGCAGGTTGGCGGCGCTGCCCGGCGTGTCGTCCCCCAGGTAACGCTTGACATCGGGCCAGCGACTGCTCCAGCCGGTGCGCGCCAGCACGATGGAGCCTGCGGCGATGCGTCCGTGCGCCGCTTCGAAAGCCTCGAAATCCGCAACGGTCGCCGCGTAGTCGGGGTCGCGCTCGCATCGAGCCGCAATATCGACCATGAAAGCGGGGCCGGCGAGCTTGTCCAACGGAATTGCGCCGACCGCCGGCTTGCCTTCGGCGAAATGGATCGGCGCGTCGAGATGCGTTCCCGAGTGCTCGCTCGATTCGAAGTCGTAGGAGCTGTACCAATAGCCGCCGGCGGAAATTCCCCAGTCGGTCCGCTTGTGAAGGAAGGGCTTGCCGGTCGGCCAGAAAATCGTTTCGTCGTCGTAGGCATGGGAAAGATCGACGAGCGTAAAGTTGTCGAGAAAGTTCGCTGGGGACGCTCCCGGCGGACCGGAGCCGCCGCAACTCCAAACCGCAACCCCGAGAAGAATGCAAACAAGAATCCGATCAGGCGGCACGCCACCAGACTAACAGTCCCGAACGAGAAGGGCGTTTCCCGCCGCATCGTCCGTGCGGCTCCATCCCGGCGGAACGTAAATGCTGGTAAAGGCCGGCATCGCGGCCGGGGCGGTCAAATCGAGGCGGTCTTCGTCCGGCAGGCGGCCGATTGCCTGAACCCGCGCGGTAACCGCCTCGACCGCGCAATTTTCATGACGGTAACCGAAGCGGCGCCGGTGGCGCTCATCGAAATCGACGGCGCGGTCGGCCGGCAAGTTGAGCTCGAACGACTGGCCTCGGTAGCGCAGGTCGATGCTGCGGATCAAAACGCAGTCCTCAAAACCCTGCTCGGCGAGATCCCGGCGCGCGCGCGCTTCCAAGACCGGGAAGACTCGCGCCGGATCGTCCGTCAGCACGCTTTGCGAATAGTCGCGGACGCAATCCGCAACCAACATGCCGAGCGCCGAAAGAACGCCGGCATGGGCCGGAACCACGACTTTGGTCATTTCCAGGCGGTCCGCCAAGTCGCAGGCATGAAGCGCGCCCGCGCCGCCGAAGCCGACCAGCGCATACTCACGGGGGTCGTGTCCGCGTTCGATCGAGATCGCGCGAATGGCCCGCTCCATGTTGGAGTTCGCTCCCTCGACGACGGCTTCGGCGAGCTGACGCTCGGTAACGCCGCTCCGCCGCGCATAGCGCCGCGTCCTGGCGACGTCGAGTCTCATCGCGCCGTCGAGGAATTTCTCGGGGTCGATGCGCCCCAACAGCAGATTGGCGTCGGTAACGGTCAGTTCTTCGCCGGAGCCGTAGCAGATCGGGCCCGGCGAGGCGCCCGCCGATTGCGGGCCCACCCGCAGCGCTCCCGCGTCGTCGAAACAGGCGATCGAGCCGCCGCCGGCGCCGACGGTGTAAATGTCGAGCATCGCGACCCGTATGGGGAAACCCGCCGGCTCGGCTTCCGTGGTATATCCGGCCGCACCGTCGTAAAGCGAGACATCGGTGGATGTTCCGCCCATATCGAAGCTGATAAAGCGCTCGATGCCGAGGGACTTGGCGACGGCGGCGGCGCCGACAAGCCCTCCCGCCGGTCCGGACAAAATCGTGCGAACCGCTTGACGCGACGCTTCTGCCGCGCCGATGGAGCCGCCGTTGGACTGGAAGATTCTGAGCTTGGTCCGCTCGAGCTTGCGCGACAGGCGGTCGATGTACCCCGCCATCAGGGGCGAGACATAGGCATTGACGACCGTGGTCGATGCGCGCTCGTACTCGCGGTATTCGGGAAGAATCTCGCTCGAAAGCGATACGAGCAAGCCGGCGTCCCGCAAGACCTTGCCGATGCGGGTTTCGTGCTCGGCGTTCGCATAGCTGTGCAGCAGGCAGACTGCAACGGATTCGACGTTGCGGAGCGCGTCCGCAAGATTGCCGATAGCCGCCTCGCTCAGCGGCTTGTGCACCGCGCCGTCATGGAGCGTCCGCTCCGCAACCCCGAATTTCAAATCGTCGGGAACGAGGACGGGCCGTCCGGACGAGAACCAATCGTAGAGATGGGGGCGGTTTTGGCGGGCCAGATCGAGGATGTCCTCGAAGCCCTCCGTGGCAACGAAGGCGGTCTTCGCGCCTTTTCGCTCCAGCAATGCATTCGTTGCTACAGTAGAGCCGTGGACGAGTTCGTGCGCCGGCCGTCCGGCCAGACCCTTGAAGATCGCCCGTGCGGGATCCTCGGGCGTCGAGCGCACCTTGCGCGTGACGATGCGTTTGCCGTCCCAGAAAACGAAGTCGGTAAACGTACCGCCCGTGTCGACCCCTACGCGCATCGATCGTTGCTTGTAAAATCCCGAGGGTTGCGAAGCGGTCCGCGTCGGAGGCTCCGTGGCCGGCTCGAGCGCCGAGCCGCAACACGCGCCCCGTGCCTTGCGGCCGCGCCCTTATCGGGCTATATTACACGCTTAATGGATTTTTGGCCGGCTCCAGTCGATTCCCAACTCTTCCAATATACCGTGAAGTTGCATCCGCCGCAGGCATGTCTACCGAAAATTCAGAGCTTCGAGGAAGCGCCCGCCCTCCCCTTGCGCAGGCAGTTTGGCTTGGATGACATACTTGCCGAGAGCGCATCGTATCGAGTCGTAACCGCGGCCGTCGTGCTCGCGACCGCTCTTTGCGGCGGATGCGCGGCGCCAAGCGAGCCGCCGGGGCCCCAGGAGACGTATGTCACCCGCAACGGCGTCGAGCTGGCGGCCGAGTTGGCCCCGTCCGCGCCGGTAGTCGCCGCGCTCGACTTCGGGACTCCGGTGCAGATTGTCAACAGCCACCGCGTATTCGTCCGCGTACGAACGCCGGCCGGCTACGAAGGCTGGGCGCCGAAATCCATGTTGCTCGATCCGGAGATGCGCCGCCGCATGGAATTGCTGAAGGAACGGACGGCGGACTTCCCCGGCCAGGGCAGCGCGCATGCGCTGGACACGTTGAACGTTCATATCGAACCGTACCGCTGGTCGCCGACGCTGTATCAGTTGCGCAAGGACGAAGGCGTAAAGGTTCTCCGCAAGCAGTTGGTGGCGCGGCTGCCGCACGAGCCCGACCCGAACGAACGGCCGCCGCAACCGGAGAAACAGGAGGATTGGTATCTCGTGCGCTTGGCCAACGGATACGCGGGCTGGCTGTTGGCCGCCCGCGTGTATTCGGGGATTCCCATCGAGGTCGCGCAGTATGCGGAAGGGCGCCGCATCGTTGCTTACTTCCCGATCGGCGAGGCGTACGACTCGGACATCGATGCAACCAAGAAGACCTGGCTCTGGGTGCAGGCCGCGCAGCCCAACCGGCCGCATGACTTCGACCGGCTCAGAGTCTTTCAGTGGAGGAAGAATCGCCGCGCCTATGCGACGATCAAGCTGGAAACCGGTTTCGTCGGATACCTGCCGATCGAGGTGATGCCGCGTCTGGAAACCAAGCATGGAACGGGAGTCGGCTTTGCGATTCCGATAGCGAAGGGTGAGCGCCGCTTGGTGCGGACGTATGTGCACGTTCGCAACCGAGTCTACCGGGTCGGCGAAGAGCCGGCGCTCGGCATCCCCGAGTTGCCGAGAATCGAGCGGCGGGTCGAAGCGGCGCCCGAACCCAAGCCGCCGACGTTGATGGAGCGATTCAAGAAGCTTCTGGCCGCGGCGAGTTGAAGCGGTCCGCCGCCGCGGTCTTGCTGTCCGCGATCCGCCGGCAGCGGCCTGTTGCTGTTATATTCAAGCGATGTTGCCCCGCTTCATTCGGGCATGTCGGCGGGAGACTGTAGACCGCACGCCGGTGTGGTTCATGCGCCAAGCGGGCCGCTACATGCCGGAGTACCGCAAGGTCCGCGCAAGCCACCCCATCCTGGAGATCTGCAAGACGCCCCGGCTGGCCGCGGAGGTGACGCAGCAGCCGGTCGATGCGCTGGGCGTCGATGCGGCGATTATCTTCGCCGACATTCTTCTCCCGCTCGAACCGATGGGCCTCAAGCTGGAGTTCGTGCAAGGCGGCGGGCCGAGGATCGAAAAACCGATCCGTTCGCCGGTTGACGTTGCCCGGCTGGCGACCACGCATGCCGCCGATTTGGGCTACGTCGGAGAGGCTGTCGCTGCGGTCAAGAAAAATTTGTCCGGACGCGTGCCGGTGGTCGGCTTCGTCGGCGCCCCGTTCACCCTCGCCAGCTACATGATCGAAGGCGGCGGCTCGCGCAGCTACGCGGCAACGAAATACCTGATGTGGCGCGAACCGGCGGTCTGGCAAGAGTTGATGGAAAAGATCGTCCAGGTCGTTACGCCCTACGCGGCTTCGCAGGTGCTCAACGGCGCCGACGCGGTCCAGGTATTCGACAGTTGGGCGGGCGCGCTCTCCCCCGACGATTACGAGCGGCGCGTTCTGCCTTATTCGGAGATGTTGATTCGGCAGATCCAATCGACTTCCGTCCCTGTAATTCACTTCGGAACCGGCAACGGCGCCTTCCTCGAGCTGTTTCATTCCGCGGGCGGGGACGTGTTGGGCCTCGATTGGCGCGTGCACCTGGACGAGGCTTGGGACCGCGCCGGCAAAGAGACCGCCGTGCAAGGCAACCTCGACCCGATCGCCTTGCTTGCTCCCCTGCCCGAGTTGCGCCGCAAGGTCGAGGACATTCTCTCGCGGGCAGCCGGGCGCCCGGGGCACATCTTCAATCTGGGGCACGGCATCGTTCCGCAGACGCCGGTCGACCATGTGAAAGCGGCGGTGCGGATGGTCCGCGAATACCGGGCGGCGCAAGCGGCATGAAGCCGGTCGCCATTATCGGCGGTGGCATTTCAGGGTTGGCGGCGGCCTATTATCTCGGCCGCGAGGGCATTCCGTTTCTTTTGATCGAAGCCGAGCCGCGGCTGGGAGGAGTGATCCGCAGCGAACGCGCAAACGGCTGCCTGGTCGAAGCGGGGCCGGACAGCTGGCTCGCGCGCAAGCCGCAAGCGCTCGAGTTGGCGCGCGAGCTGGGTCTGGAAAACCAGGTTATCGGCTCGAACGACGACCGCCGAAAAACCTACGTCGCGCGCCGCGGCGAGTTGCTCCCCATACCCCGGGGCATGCAGTTGTTGGCGCCGGCGAAGCTGCTGCCGGCGGCTTTTTCGCGGCTGTTCGGAATCCGCACGAAGCTGCGCATGGGCCTGGAGTGGTTTCGCCGCCCCGCGCAGCTCCCCGAGCGCTCGGTCGCCGAATTCGTGCGCGAGCACTTCGGCGACGAATGGAACGAGCGCCTCGCGCAGCCCCTGCTTGCCGGGGTGTACGGCGGCGCCCCCGAGCAGTTGTCCGCCGACTGCGTGCTGCCGGCGCTCGTGGACTACGAGAGACGCTACGGCAGCATCGCGCGCGGAGCCTTGAAGAATCGATCGACAAAGACGGAAAAGCCGCTGTTCCTGACGCTCAAAGACGGGTTGGGAGCGCTGGCCGCCTCGCTGGAAAGAGCCGCCGCCCCGCGGGGTCGTTTCATTCGCGGACGCGCCCTGCAAGTCGAGCGGTCAGGCGGCGGTTGGCGGGTTCTGCTCGAAGACGGCGGCGCGATCGAAGCCGAGCACGTCGCAGCCGCCGTCCCGGCGCGCGCCGCCGCGGGATTGCTGCAGCGCGCATCCGGCGAGCTCGCGGAAGCCCTCGACGGCATCCCCTACAATTCCTCCGTCGTCTGCGGGCTGATTTATCGGCGCCGCGGCTTCGAGCGCCCGTTGGACGGATTCGGACTGCTGATTCCGCGGGCCGAAAAACTCGCTACGGCGGCCTGTACTTGGGTGGAAACGAAATTCGACCACCGAACGTCGGCCGAAGCCACGCTGCTGCGGGCGTTTTTCACCGGCGCGCCGGCAGACGAGCTGATGAACGCAAGCGACGAGGAAATCCAGGCAACCGCACACAGGGAACTGAGCGCCCTCATGCGCTACAGCGCCCGGCCGGTTGCCTATCGGGTCGCCCGTTGGCCGCAATCCATGGCGCTGTACACAGTGGGGCACGGCGCGCGGGTGGCGCGGATCGACGGCCTCTTGAAAAATCTTCCCGGTCTTCATCTGGGCGGCAACGGCTACGACGGGGTGGGCATTCCCGATTGCATTCGCCGCAGCCGCGCCATAGCCTCGGCCATTGCCGCGGGCGCCGGCAGTTCGGCGCGTTAACGGTTTTGCTTGCCGCGCCGGCGCCCGGCAGCGGTCATTAATCCGAAGTTCCGGGGACAGAAGCGGGGCAAAACACTTCGGCTGTTCCTGCTGCGGAACTTCAGGTTAACAGACCGTGTCCGCCGTTTGGGCGCGCAGCAGATTCGCGCGGACCGCGTCGCGCGCCTCGTGGACGCCGGCGGTGACGCGGACCGCTTCGGCAACATGGAATGCGAAACGCGCCGCCTCGTTGCGGGCGATGCGCAGCGGGACGACGGGGGCACCGGCGTCCTGAGCCGCCGCGAGCGCCTCCAGGCGGAAGCGGCTGCGGGCGGCGCTTTCGCCTGCCGGGTTATCGGCGAGGACGGCGACGGAGCGGCCCGCAGCGAGCGCGGCGCGGATGGCGGCCTGCAAGCCCCCTTGCGGATCGGCCGCGAGCGGGTCGAGCATGAATGCGTACAGAGCGGGAAGACCGGCGAAGCTTTGGGTATCCGCAAATACGAACGGCGAGCGGATGCCGGCGGCAAGCAGCAGAGGATCGAGGCGGTCGGCGCGCATGGCCAGCCAAACGCATGGCGGGCCGGAGCGGACCGCGGCCTCGACGGGCGCCCCCGACAGGGCGGCGAGCCGGCCGGCTGCGAAGCGAATGCAGAGCGAGGCCGCCGCGGGCGCCGGCATCAGCCGGGCGGCCAAGCCGAAGATCAGGGCGGTCGCCGATTGCAGAGCGAACAGCGCGGCCGATTTTATACGCGCCGCAGCCCGCCGGATTGCCGCCGCGGCCCAGGCGCGGGCGGTTTCCAGCCGCAGCTTGACGACTTGCATCCACGGCGCCGCTCGTTTCCTGTCGATGATCTCGCCGGTTTCGTACATGCGGCGGATCGCCACCCGCCGGATTTTTCCGCTCGACGTTTTCGGCACGGTTTCCGGCGCCGATAGCACTACGTCATCGGGCGGCAAGCCGATTTTCTCGGCAACCTCGGCGACGATGCGCTCGGCAATGCGGCGGCGCGCGGCGGGGTCGTTCAGGCGCGTCTCGGCGACAACGACCATCTTTTCGGTCCCGCTTTCCCGGTCGACCGCGCCGAAAGCGGCGACGCAGCCCTTGCGCACCCCTTCGACTTCCCAGGCCGCCATCTCCACGTCTTGAGGAATGATGTTGTGCCCGGACTTGATGATGCAGTCCTTCAGGCGGCCCGTGATGTAGATGTCGCCGGCGGCAAAGTAGCCCTGATCGCCGGTGTCCATCCAGCCTTCGGAGTCGATGGCCGCGTTTGTGGCCTCGGAGTTGCGGAAATAGCCCGGGGTGCGGGAAGGCCCCTGGAAGACTACGCGCCCGCGCCTGCGTTCCGGCAGGTCGTTGCCTGCGTCATCGACGACTCGAATGCGATGATCGGGCAAGGCGGCGCCGTTGGCGACGAAGCGCAAGACGCTTTCCGGCGCGGCGCCGTTTACCGGAACGGCCCGCCCCGTGCGCTCGAACGTCGCGCGGTCGACAGCGTCGATCAGCGGACCGCGCCGCAGCGGCGGGAAGGTCAGCGCCACCGACGATTCGGCAAGCCCGTAACAGGGAAGGAATCCGCGCGGGTCGAATCCCCAGGGACGGAAGCGCTCGGTGAAACGCTCAAGCGTTGCCGGCAGCACGGGCTCGCCGGCGTTGATGACCACGCGCCACTGCGACAAATCGACTCCTTGCAGGGCTTCGTCGCCGATTTTCCGCGCACAGATCTCGTAGGAAAAGTTCGGGGCCGGACAGAGCGTCCCCCCGGAATCGCTCAGCGCCCACAGCCAGCGATCGGGGCGCGAGAGGAAATCGAGCGGCGACAACACCGTGATCGGGAAGCCGTAATAAAGGCTGAACAGCCACGAGCCGATCAGCCCCATGTCGTGGTAGAGCGGCAGCCAGCTTACAACGATGTCGTCCGGCGCGGCCTGCACCCCCCAGCCGATGCCGCGGATGTTGGCAAGCACGTTGGCGTGGGTCAGCGTAACGCCCTTGGGGTTTCCGGTGCTGCCCGAAGTGTATTGAATGAAAAAAATTTCGGCCGGGGCGGCAGGGACGCCGTTCCCCGCCCGCCCGCGGGCGGCAAGCTCGGCGACCGTAGCGACTTCGCGCAACGCGGGAAGGCTGAGCTCCATCGTCTTCGAGATCGCCCGCACGCGGTCGAACGAGATGAGGAAGCGGACCCCCGCGTTGCGCAGAATCAACGTTTGGCGGCGGACGTATTCCTCGATCCGGCTCGGTCGCGCCGGCGGATAGATAGGCACCGCGACGCCGCCGGCAAGCATCACGCCGAGGAAGCCGTAAAAAAAATCGGCGCAGGTCGGCAGCATGACGGCCACGGTCTCGCCGGGTTTCAGCCCGGAGGCGGTCAAGCCGGCGGCGACCTCCGACGCCCGTTCGTAAAGACGGCCGTAAGCGATGTCCTCGCCGCTGTCTCCGTCGAGCAGATGAATCTGCACCCTGGCCGGGTCGCGCTCGACATGACCGCGCAGCACTTCGCTAAAAGTAACGGCGTCAAGCGGAGGAGGCGCGGCTTCTCGGGCCGGCTGCACGATCGGAAAGCGCGCCTGCGGCCCGCCGACGGCCGCTGCTTTCAGCACGGCCGCGGCCCATTCGCCGGGCGTTTCCGCGGATTGGGCGGTTCCGTCGGGCAGCCGGACTCCGGCGGCCTTCTCCACGCGCACCAGAAGCTCGACGCGTTCGAGGCTGCCCAGGCCGAGATCGCCGTCCAGCGTCGAATCGAGCGCGGCGCGGCCTGCGGCCTGGCCGGAGCCGAGTTCCGCCAGCAATCCCCGAACGCAGTCGAGCACGGCGGCTTCCGCTGCGGAGCGATCCGCTGTCCTGACGGCGGGCATCTGATTTTCCAGGATACTCGAGCGGCCCGGCCCGTTGTTCGAACAAGGCCGCGGACGGCAACGCCCCGCGCCGCATTATAATAGAGCAGGAAAGGATTTCATGAGAAAACAGGTGCCGACCCCGCGAATTGCAAGATTTCGACTTGCCCTCTGGCTGCTGCTTTCGCTTTGCTTGGCGCCGGCGGGGCGGTTGGCGGCGGAGCAGGCAGGAGGGCTGCGCTTCGATCCCCCGCCCGGTTGGACGTCGCAGCCCAAGCCGATGAGAACGGCGAATTTCGTCGTGCCCGGCCAAGGCGGCGCCGGCGAATGCGCCGTCTATTACTTCGGTCCCGGCCAAGGCGGGGGCGTCGAAGCGAACATCCACCGCTGGCTCGGACAATTCCTCGGAGCCGACGGTCAACCGCTGCAAGCCTCCGGCGCGAAACGCACGGAGCGGACGGTCAACGGCATTGCTGTGACCACGCTCGACGTCGCGGGCACGTATCTCTTCAAGCCGTTCCCGATGGCGCCCCAAGCCGTCAGGAAGCCCGGCTATCGGATGCTGGCGGCGATCGCGCTCGGGCCGGATGCGCCGGTTTTTTTCAAGCTCACCGCCCCGGACAAGACGGCCGCGGCGGCCGCAGCGGCGTTCCATGAAATGATCGACTCGCTGCGGAAATAATTTATCGCGAGCCCGGCCGCGCGGCGCCGGGCGGGAGTCCAGTCGGCAATGAATTCACGCACCCTGCTTCCGGCAATACTGCTGCCCGCGGCATGCGCCGCCGCTGCGGAGTGGAACCGCTTCCGCGGACCGAACGGCGCCGGAGTCGCCGGCGACGCGAACATCCCCGCAGCATTCGGCCCCGAGACGAACGTCGTCTGGAAAACGCCGCTGCCGGACGGCAACTCCTCGCCGATTTTCGGCAGAGAAAGCATTTTCGTCACCGGTTTCGAGGGCGCCAAGCTGTTCACAATCGCTCTCGACCGCAAATCGGGCCGGATCAAGTGGCGGCGGGAAATCGCGCGGACGCGCCGGGGCAGTCTGCGGGCGCCCAACAACCCGGCGGCGCCCAGCGCGGCCACCGACGGCGCCAACGTATTCGTTTTCTTTCAGGACTTCGGCATGGCGGCCTACGGCCCGGACGGCAATGAGTTGTGGCGCATCGAGCAAGGCCCTTTCAACAACCCGATGGGGCTGGCCGCTTCGCCGATTTACGCCGACGGCAAGGTGATTCAGATCTGCGACTCGGAAACGGGGTCGTACATGTATGCCGCCGACGCCAAGAGCGGCAAGATCGTCTGGAGAAACGAGCGCCCCTATTCGCTGCGCGGGTTTTCGACTCCCGTTTTGTACCGGCCTGCCGGCGGCGGCTTGCAGGTCGTGGTCGCCGGTTCCTATGAGCTTGCCGCGTTCGATGCGGCATCGGGCGAGAAAGTCTGGTTCGTGCAAGCGCTTACCTGGCAGTTGAAACCCACGCCGGTCATTGACGGGGACTACGCTTACGTCCTCGGCTGGGCCGGTAGCGCCGACCTCGGCCTGCAAGAAGAAGTTCCGCCTTTCCGGGAGGCTCTCGCCGCATACGACGGCGACAACGACGGCAAGCTGTCGCGGGAAGAGTTGCTGCCCGCGCTCGGGCGCAAGGTGGCGAAGAGTCTCGGCAGCTTCGATCTCGACCTTACGGGCTTCATGGAAGAGCGCGACTGGGAGCACCACCGCCGCAAAAAGAAAGTCGTCAACGCGATGCGCAAAATCAAGCTCGGCGGGAAAGGCGACATGACCGCAGGCGCCGTTCAGTGGAGCCACTACAAGAGCCTGCCGAACGTGCCGTCGCCCCTGCTCTACGACGGTATTGTCTATTTGTCGAAAGACGCCGGCATCTTCACGGCGCTCGACGCGCAGGACGGAAAGGTTCTCAAGCAAGGCCGGCTGCGGGAAGCGATGGACCGTTACTTCGCCTCTCCAGTCGCGGCGGACGGCAAGATTTTCGCCGCCGACGAGTCCGGCAAGGTTTCGGTCATCAAGCCCGGCGGCGAGTGGGAAGTGATCCGCACGAACGACATGCAGGACGCCATTCACGCCACGCCGGCGATCGCCGACGGACGGCTGTTCATTCGCACGAAGTCGGCATTGTACTGCTTTGGCATGCCCGACTAACCGGCCTTTGCACGGGGAAGCCGTCCCCGTCTCCGCCCAAAAGCAATGTCTCTGGAAGACCGTCTTTTTCAACAGCGCTACGACAAGCTGAGCGAGATCGAGCGCTTGGGGTACGAGCGTTACCCTCGCAAGTACGCGTTTACCCACACCGTCGGGCAGATCCGCGAGAGCTACGGCTCTGCGGACGCCGGCGCCCTCGAAGCGCAAAAGCCGCAAGTGCGCATCTGCGGCCGCTTGATGACCAAGCGCCGCCAAGGCAAGGCCGGCTTCGCCCATCTCAAGCAAGACGGCTTGCAGTTGCAAATCTACATCCGCCGCGACGAGGTCTCCGCAACGGATTTCGAGCTTTACAAGAAGCTCGACCCGGGCGATATCGTCGGCGTCTCGGGCCGCTTGTTCCGCACCCGCACGGACGAGTTGACCGTGCGCGCCGAGGGTCTGCAATTTCTGTCCAAAGGCATTTTGCCCTTGCCGGAAAAATTCCACGGCCTGCAGGATGTCGAAACCCGCTCCCGCCGGCGCTATCTCGATCTTGTCGCCAACGACTTCGTCCGCGAGACCTTCGCCGCGCGCGACAGAATCAACCGGTCGATACGCAGATCGTTCGCCCGCCGGGGCTACATCGAGGTCGAGACGCCGATGATGCAGCCGGTTTACGGCGGCGCGCTGGCGCGCCCGTTCGTCACCCATCACCACGCGCTCGACGTCGATCTCTACCTGCGCGTCGCCCCCGAGCTCTATCTGAAGCGCCTTATCGTCGGCGGCCTCGACCGGGTTTACGAGATCAACCGCAACTTTCGCAACGAAGGACTCTCCAAGCAGCACAACCCCGAATTCACGATGCTCGAGTTCTATCAGGCTTACAGCGACTACCGCGACCTGATGGAGTTCAGCAAAGAGCTTCTCGCGGAAACCGCGCAAGCCGCGCTCGACGGCGGCTCCGTCGCGGAATTCGGAGGGCGCAAAATCGACTTCTCCAACCTGAACCGCCTGACTTTGGCCGAGACCGTGGTCGAGTATTGGCCGGACGCCGCAACGCGCCCGGCCGTCGATGATCTCGGCGACATCGGCAAGCTCCGCGAGTTGGCCGCCGTGCACAACGCCCGGGCGGAAAGCGCGCTTGATTTCAGCGGCGCCGTCTCGCCGGGGAAAGCTTTGCTGGAGTTGTTCGAAGCTTCCTGCGAGCAGCGCATCGTTCAACCGACCGCCGTCTACGATTACCCGGTGGAGGCATCCCCGCTGTCGAAGCGCAAGCCCGGCAACCCCGATTGGGTCGAGCGCTTCGAAATTTTCTGCGGTGGAATGGAAATCGCCAACGGCTATTCCGAGCTGAACGATCCGCAAGAGCAGCGCGCCCGTTTCGAAGAGCAAGTCGCCTTGCGGGAAAGCGGCGACAGCGAAGCCCACGGAATGGACGAGGATTACCTGCGCGCGCTCTGCTACGGCATGCCGCCCACCGCCGGCGAGGGCATCGGCATGGACCGCCTGACGATGATCCTCACCGATTCCCCGACCATCCGCGACGTGATCCTGTTCCCGCTGCTGCGCCCGGAGCGGGAAATCGGCATCGCCGAGCGGTTGCGCAAAGCCGGCGGGGAGTAGGGCCGCGCCGAATTCCTGCTCAACGTTTCGGCGGCGGGGAGCGTATTGCATTGGTAGAGGGACCAGGCAGGGCCCGCTTCGATCGAGTTCTGGACGGCGGCTCCCGACAACGGGAGCGCAGAGCTGCAAACCGATATCCGCTTGCTCGTGCGGCAAGCTCAGGCCGGCAGCGCGGCGGCGTTCGAGCGGATCGTAATCCTGCACGAACGCCGCGTATTCCGCGTCGCGGCAGCCGTGCTGCGGAATACGGAGGACGCCCAGGACGCGGCGCAGGAAGTCTTTCTCAAACTGCATCGAGGCTTGGCCTCATTCCGTCCGGGAAACGACTTTCTGCCCTGGCTCTACCGCATCACGATGAACGTCTGCCGCGATATCCAGAGAAAGCGGCGCGGCAACCCGGCAATCCCATTGGATTCGCCGCGCATGCTGCGAGATCTGCCCGAAAGGAACGATTCCGCTCCCGACTCCCACGAAAAAGCGCTCCGTAACGAAAGGCGCGCCATCCTGCTCGACGCTCTCGACCGCTTGCCGCGCAAGGAGCGCGCCGCCCTCGTGCTGCGCGACATCGAGGGCCTCTCGGCCGCCGAAGCGGGCGCGGCGCTGGGCTCGTCGGAAAGTTCCGTGCGCTCGCAGGCCAGCCGCGCCCGGGCAAAGGTGCGCGCTTTTGTGCAGAAGAGGCTGAAGCAACCATGACCTGCGACGAATTTCTCAAGAGATCTGCGGACCTCGTGGAGGACGCGCCGCCGCCGGCAGGCGCAGAGCCTTTGCAGCGTCACATGGCGGTCTGCAGTCGCTGCGCGGAAGCCGCGCGGCAACTGCAAGCGGTCCGCGCCGACCTGCGTTGGGCCGTCGATTCGTCGCTCGACCCGGCGGCGCTGGCGGCTGTGCGCATGTCCGTTCTGCAGCGTCTGAGCGCCCCCGCCGCTCCCGGCTTTTGGGCAACGTGGAAGCTGCGCATTGCCTTGGTTCTGGCGGGCGCAGCCTCTCTCGCCGTCGCTTGGAGCGTCCGGCATCCGGCGGACAGAGCGCCTGCGCCGCAGATTGCTGCGGTCATGCCCGAAAAGCAGGCCGCGGTTCCGCAATCCGCGCTCCATCCGCCGGCGGCTGTGGAGCCAATCCGCCCCGCCGACCCGCGCGAACGACTGGAACTCCCGCCGGCTGAGATCGAGGTCTTTGCGCAAAACGCCCCCCCGGAAGCCGCTGACGGCGCCGGCGGCGGGGTGATTCTGAAGTTGCCGTCGTCCAACCCTGACGTTATTCTCTATTGGCTCAGCGATGAGCAAGGAGGTTCGTGATGCCGTTGCTGCGTTTCTCATTCCCCGCAATTCTGATTCTGTCTCAGGCGATAACGCTCAACCTTCCCCGGGCAGCCGCCCAAACCGCCGAGGAGACCAAGATCGTCAAGCGCGTGATTCCGGTCCGGCACGTCAACCCGGACGTCGTCAGGAACTCGCTGAGCAAATGGGTTCACGAGATGATCGCCAGCAAGGAGCTTGGGGTGATAACGGTCATCGGCCAGGCCAAGGACGTGGAGGAAGTCGAAGCGGCAATCCGCTCGCTCGACGTTCCGTCCGCGGACAGCCGGGACGCCAATGTCGAGCTCACCGTCCACTTCCTGGGCGTGACCGGCGAAGAGCATACGGCAAAGCTTCCCAGCGGATTGGACGCCGTTGTCGCGCAACTCAGGCCGCGGTTTCCTTACTCCGGCTATCTGCTGCTCGACACCCTCCTCGCGCGCATTCGCGTGGGCAGCGTTGCCGAAGCGAGCGGCGTCGAGCCCGACCCGGACGATCTCGACGGGCGCCGCTCTTCCCGCCCGATGATCTATCGGTTCCGAACGAACCTGGTCGGAGTCAGCGGCCCGGCCGGAGCCAAGACCGTCCACCTGCAAAATCTTCGCGCGGGTTTTCGGACTCCGGTGCTCATCGGCGACAACGACAAATACAATTATGCGGATCTCGGGGTCAATACCGATATCGACGTGCCCGAAGGCAAGCTGGTCGTCGTGGGCAAAACCGGCATGCAGGGCAAAGCCCGCGGCATGTTCGTCGTTCTGCAAGCCCGCGTGGACGACTAGTATTTCGACCGTATAGAAAGGTTTGAAATATAGGAGGAGGGCATGGTATGCTTGTACATGCCCAGAACTGCTCAACGTCTCCGTGTATCCGTCGCCGATCAAGAGGCTTTGGACGCCGTGCTCGCCTGCGGGGTGCAGCAAGTGCGCGTCGTTTTGCGTGCGCTCGCCCTGCGCCATCTCGCTACAGGCGTCAGCGCCACCGAAGCCGCCGAGAGGGTGCGTCTGACGCCCAAGACGGTGCGCGCCATCGCGCGCCGCTACCGCCAGGGAGGTCTCGACCGTGCGCTCTACGAAAAAGCCCGGCCTGGCAGGGAACCGTTGCTCGACGCGTCTTCGCGGCAGCGCATCGTGGCGATGGCGTGCGGCAAGCCGCCGAGAGGGGCGGCGCGTTGGAGTGTGCGTCTCATCGCTGCCGAAGCCGTCAAACGAAAGCTTGTACCGCGCGTGGGACGGGAAACCGTCCGTGTTCTGTTGCAGCGCCACGAGCTCAAGCCGTGGCGGGAAAAAAATGTGGTGTCTGCCTGAACTCAACGACGCCTATATCGAAAAAATGGAAGATGTTTTGGCGCTCTACGAAACGCCCTATGATCCGCACCAACCGGTGGTTTGCCTGGACGAAAAGGCGGTTTCGCTGCACGCTGAAGTACGCCCTCGCCACCCGGCCGGGCCGGGCCGGGTGGCCAAGCGCGACAGCGAATACAAACGTTGTGGAACCGCCAATGTGTTTTGTGCCGTCGAACCCAAGGCGGGCCGCCATTTCACCTATCCCACGCCAACGCGCCGCGGGGAGGAATTCGCCCAAGTTATCGACAAGCTGGCCAGCAGCTATCCTCGCGCGCGCACGATTCACCTGGTTGTCGACAATCTCAATATCCACCGCCGCAAGCCGCTGGTCGAACGCTTCGGCGAAGAGCACGCGGCCCGCTTGTGGGAGCGATTCAGCCTGCACTACACGCCCAAACACGGCAGTTGGCTCAACCAAGCCGAAATTGAGGTCAGTTTATTCTCGCGGCAATGCCTGGGTACGCGCCGTATCGCCAATCTGCGTACCTTACGTGCCGAGGCCAAGGCCTGGAATCGCCGCGTCAATCGTGACCGCGTCAAGATCAACTGGCAATTCACTCGTCAGGCCGCCCGCTCCACCTTCCATTATCAAACAAACCTTTTTACACGGTCAGAGAACTAGGGCGATGGCCTCTGCGCAACTGCAGCGGTCTTGCTCTCCACTCTCCACGAGCTGCGGCCGGGCAAGCGGCCTATAATCGTGGCTTGGAGCGCAATCTCAGAAAGACCCTGTTGCGCAAGACCGGCAAGGCGGTCGCCGATTTCGATATGATCCGCGGCGGCGACCGCATCGCGGTGGGCGTTTCGGGCGGCAAGGATTCGCTGACGCTGCTCGACGCCTTGCGCTTTCTGCGTGAGCGTTCCCCGGTATCGTTCGATCTGCATGCCTTCACCGTCGAGCAGGGCAAATTCGTCCGTCCCATCGAGCCCTTGCGCGAGCATATGGCGGCAAGGGGCGTCGCCTGGAGTTATTACCGCGACCGGGCCTCGTTCCAGTTGCTCGACGAGCAGCCCGGCCACGGCTGCGACCTGTGCAGCCGCTACCGCCGCCGGGCCTCTTACGAGATCGCGGCCGAGCTCGGCTGCAACGTCGTGGCGCTGGGCCATACCGCCGACGACTTTTGCGAATCGCTGCTGCGCAATATCATGTTCACCGGGCGGCTCAGCGCGCTTCCGGCCGTGACGCGCTCGCGTTCCGGAGATTTCCGCTTGATCCGGCCTCTGGTCTACGTCTCCGAGGAGATTACCCGCGGTTACGCGCAACAGAACCGGATTCCCATTACGCCCTGCGTCTGCTCGTTCCGGTCCGGTACGGTGCGCGAGACCCTGCGCGATTTTCTCGCCCGGATCAAAGACAGGAATCCGCATCTGACGGAAACCATGCTCGCGGCAATGGGGCGCGTCGACGCCTCCCGCCTGCTCGACCGGCGTCTGCTCGACTCCGCCGCTGCGGGGGCAGGCGAAACGCCGGCTGAAGACGGTTTTCCGATTCTGCAATCTTCCTGTAACGATGCCGTTGTCGAATGAGGAGATGGAGCGAACGGCTCATCTTGCGTGGAGAACGACGAGCGCGACGGCGCCGCCGCCAAGCGCGCTATAATCGCCTACCGGCTTGGCAATAGAGTTCTCGCGCCCGGAGCAGTTACCGGCCCCCAGTAACGTGACGCCTTTATGAGTTCCGAATCGGTGCAACGCTCGGGGGCCGCCGATGCCGACGCGGGAGGAAATCTGAAGCGCGCGGCGGCTGTCGCCGCTCTGCTGTTCGTTTTTCTGATGGGCGTGCGCGGCTTGGGCGACGGTTTTACGCTGCTCGGCCGGGACCTGTTGGACTCGTTTTTCAGCGCGACCTCGAATCCCTTTGTCGCGCTGATGGTCGGGCTGCTGGCGACGACGCTGGTGCAGAGCTCGTCGGTCACCACGTCGATGGTCGTGGGCCTGGTGGCGGCTCCGGAGAACCCGTTGCCGTTGGAGAATGCCGTGCCGATGGTGATGGGCGCGAACATCGGCACGACCGTTACCAACACCCTCGTTTCGCTGGCTCAAATCGGCCGCCCGGACGAGTTCCGCAGGGCGTTTTCGGTGGCCACCTGCCACGATTTCTTCAATTACATGGCGGTGGTCGTTTTGCTGCCCCTCGAGATGGCCACGGGGCTGCTGCGCAAGACGGCGGCCGCGTTGGCCGCCGGACTGGCCGACGGCGGCGGCGGCCTGCAGCTCGACAACCCGCTCAAAGCCGCGCTCAAGGCGGCGTGGGCTCCGCTGCAGAGTCTGCTTCAAACGCTCACGAGCTCGGAAGCCGCGCAGGGAGGGGTATTGATCCTGGTCAGCAGCGCGTTGATTTTCATTGCGTTGCTGCGCATTGTAAAGGTGCTGCGGGCGGCAATGCTGGCCGAGGCCGAGGCATCGATCGAGCGCGTGCTGGGCCGCTCGGCGCTCGTTGCCATCGGCGTGGGCGCCCTTGTCACCGCTATGGTGCAATCGAGCTCGATCACGACTTCGCTGCTCGTGCCGCTTGCGGGCGCCGGTCTGATTACCCTGGAGCAGGCGTTTCCGGTCACTTTGGGAGCGAACCTGGGAACCACGATCACCGCTCTGTTGGCGTCGCTGGCCGTAGCGGGCCCCAACGCGGAAGCGGGAGTGGTCATCGCTCTCACGCACTTGATGTTCAATCTGATCGGAACGGTCTTGATCTATCCCCTGCAGGCCGTACGCCGGCTTCCGCTGCATGCCGCGCGCAAGCTGGGAGACATCGCCGTTCGCTCCAAAGCGGCGGCGGTCGGCTACGTCGCGCTGCTGTTTTACGCCATCCCTGCGCTGTTCGCGCTGTTGCGTTAGCCGTGTCTAGCGGACGAGCGGCGCGCTGCGGCCCGAGGTCACGAACTGCTCCAGCTTCGCCTTGAGCTCCTCGACGATTTCCGGTTTCTCGAAGTAAAGGTTCGTCGTCTCGCCCGGGTCGTTGTCGAGGTTGTAAAGCTGCCCCGGCGCGTCGGGCGCGGTGTCCTCCAAGACATACGGGGCCAGGTATTCGCGGCTGTAGTCGTTGCCGCCCGAACCCCGATGATCGAGGTATTTCCAAGGCCCCCGGCGAATCGCCAACTCCAGCCGATTGGTCTGATGCAGCGTGTATTCGCGCACCGGCGCCGCGCCGCCGCCGCCCGTCAGCACGTCGCGGAAGTCGTAGCTGTCCTCGGCCGCCGATTGGGGGAGATCGAAGCCGACGATCGCCGCCGCCGTCGCCATCACGTCGGTCAGGCAGAACGTTTGGCCGGTGGCGCTGCCCGCGGCGATCTTTCCCGGCCAGCGGGCAATCAGCGGAACGCGGTGCCCGCCCTCCCACTGATCGCGCTTCACGCCGCGCCAGGGGCGCGCTCCGTCGTGGCCGTAGTCGTTGCGCATGAAATACGCCGAGGTCACCTCGGGGCCGTTGTCGCTGGTGAACAGCACCAGCGTGTTCTCCGCCAAGCCGAGCTCGTCGAGCATCTCCATCAGCCGCCCGACGATGTGATCCATTTCGAAAATGAAGTCGCCGTGAGGTCCGGCCTCCGTTTTGCCCTGGAACGCCTCCGCCGGAAACGACGGCAGATGCACAGCTTGCATCGAATGGAACAGGAAGAACGGCTTCTCGGGCGAGGACGCCGCATGGCTCTTCAGAAACTCGATGCTTTTTTCGAGGAAGACCAGATCGACTTCTTCAAGGTCGTAGTCCGGGGCGATCATCCCCGGCCGGTTGTCGTTCGCGTAGGGGTGCTTGGGCAGCGGTCCGCGGTCGAGAACGCGTTCGGGCGGCGTCGGCACGCGGTCGCCGTCGATCCAGGCGTAGAGCCAATCGGTCGTGGGACAGGCGACGGTCCCGTAGAAGCGGTCGAACCCGCGGCGCAGCGGCCCGTCGGGGATTGCTTTCGAGAAATCGACGCGGCGGACGCGCTCGACGCCGGCCCGCAAGCGCTGCTCGCGGGTTGCCGCGGGCAACTCGATGGCATAAACCGGTTCTCCTTCGGACGTCAGAAACGTCATGCCGATGTGCCACTTGCCGTGGAGCGCCGTCGCGTAGCCCGACCGGCGCAGCATCTCGGGCAAGGTCAGCCGGCCTTCCTCGATCAGCGCCGGCCCCTGCACGCCGGTGAAAACTCCGGCCATACCCGTACGGAAGGCCATCCGGCCGGTCATGATGCTGTAGCGCGTCGGCGTGCAAACGGTGGACGGACTGTGCGCGTCCGTGAAGCGCATGCCTTGCGCGGCGAGGCGGTCCAGATGCGGCGTGGGGACTTTCGACTCGGGGTTGTAGGCGCCCACGTCGCCGTAGCCGAGGTCGTCGGCCAGGATCAGCAGAATGTTCGGGCGCAGCGGCTCGGACGGCGCGGGCGCGTCGCTGCAACTCCCGGCCAACAGCGCGAGCGGCAACGCCCATCCGCCGCGCGCGGCGGCAAGCGGCGCCGGAACGCGAAACGGAAAATGCACGGCTTCTGCGCCTTCCCCTCATCCGCTCAAGCAACCGCCGGCGGCGTCTCGACCACTTCCTCGAGATCGGGGTCGAAGTACAGGACCTTCCCTTGGCGGAAAGCCATGACGCTCATCGAGATCGTCACCTGCGCCCGATATGCCGTGTCGGCGTCGAGATTGGGCTTCTCGCGCGTCCGCATGCACTCCAGAAAATTCTTCATGTGCGCGTCCCGCCCCTTGTCCTCGACCTTGATCTGGATTTTCTCGGCCCCGTACCTGCGTACGAAATCTTCCTGGAAAATCCGCTCGGCTTCGACGGTAATGTATTCGGCGCGGCCTTCGAACCGGCCGTGCTCGACCATGACGATCGTTCCCTCATGGCCCCGAATCAAGCCCGGAATATGGTGCGCATTGGCCATCGAGGCGCTCAGGATCAACGAGTGGCCCCTGGCGAAGTCGGCCATCAGATTGAACGTATCGGGCACCTCGCGGTCGCCGGCGGCATTGAAAACGTATTTCCCTCCCGACGCGGTGACCCGATAGGGAAACTGGGCGCGCCCCCAGCAGATATTCAACGGCGCGACGACGTGGTAGAAAAGGTCGGTGGCGACGCCGCCGGAGTAGTCCCAGAATTTACGGAAACGGAAGAACCTGTGCGGGTCCCATTCGCGCTTCGGCGCAGGCCCCTGCCACATGTCCCAATCGACGTAGTTGACGCCCTGACCGTGAGGGCCGGCGTCAGGTTCGATCACCCAGCCTCTACCGCGTTCGGGCGTCCAATTCCACTCGCCGCGCAGCGAGTTGCGGTGATACGAACCCTGGCTCGAGATCAGCTTGCCGATCATGCCGTCGGCGAGCGCCTTGCGCGCTTTCCACCACTGATCGGCCGAGGTGGTCTGCGAGCCGACCTGCAAGACGCCGCCGGTTTCCTTGACCTTTGCGGCGACCGCTTTCGCCTCCTCGATGGTGTGCGTCATCGGCTTTTCGAGATAGACGTCCTTGCCGGCGTCGAGGGCCGCGAGGGCCATCGTTCCGTGCCAATGGTCGGGAGTGGCGATGACCACCGCGTCGATTTCCGGGCGGGCGAGGATCTCGCGGTAGTCGAGCGTCGCGAACTCGGCCTTCGAGTTTTCCTGAGCCAGCCGCTTGCGCTTTTCGTAAACGTCGCAGACCGCGTCGATGCGGAAGTTCTGCCCGCCTGCGATCATCGACAGCATCAGGCGCTGCAAGCTGCTGCCGCGCCCGCCGACTCCGATCTGGGCGACGCTGATGCGGTCGTTGGCGCCCGGAATGCACCGCCGGGAGGCGGCGGTTTGGCCGGCGGCCGGTTTCGCCGCGGCGAGACTTGCCGCCGAAGCCGCGGCGGCAGCGCCGCCGAGAAACGCACGGCGATCGTTTTTTTTATCTGCGGGCATGATTTCCACCAGCGGAAATTCTAGCAGACCGGATCACTCCGCGCCCGGCCGAATATCCGCGGCCGCCGGAAAACCGAAGGCGCCCTTTGCCGCGCGCGCCGCTGCAACCACGGCTTGGGCGAATGCATCCGCAGCCGCCGCGCCGATCACGCCGGTCAACCGCAGATCGGCGGCGGTTCCGCCCGTTCCCAGGGCGAAGATCGTGTCGCCGTCCGCGGGCATGTGCGCCGGACGCACGGCGCGCGCCAAGCCGTCGTGCGCCATCTGCGCGGCTTTCGTGGCCGCGGCTTTCGTCCAGGTCACGTTGGCCGCGACGACGCCGATCGTAGTGTTCCGTCCGGCGCCGTTTGCGAAGGCCCGCCCGGAGCGCAGCCACTGCATCGAATCGATGAAGCCCGAGTCGTTTTCGTTGCGGGCGCCGGCGATAATCGTCCCCTTTTCGGGGTCCCTCACGTCGCCCAGCGCATTCACGGCGGCAAGGGCGCCGACGACGATCCCCTGCGGCAACTCCAGCATCGCCGAACCCAGCCCGCCTTTCATTGCGCGCCGCAGCCCCAGCATTTTTCCCACCGTCGCTCCGGCGCCGGCGCCGACGTTGCCCATGGCGACCGGGGCGTCCGAAGCCGCCCGCGCGGCCGCCGCGCCCGATTCCGCCGTCGGGCGAATCTTGGGATCGCCGACTCCCAGGTCGAACAGCACCGCCGCCGAGACGATCGGAATGACTTGGCCGCCGAACGCATAGCCGATCCCTCTTCCTTCGAGATAGCGCATCACGCCGTCCGCGGCGGCCAGCCCGAAGGCGCTGCCCCCGCAGAGCACGACCGCATGAATCTTGTCGACGGACATTTCGGGCCGCAGCAACTCGGTCTCGCGGGCGCCCGGCGCGCCGCCGCGAACGTCAACGCCCGCGACGGCGCCGTTTTCGCTGAGAACCGCCGTGCAGCCGGTCGATCCCGATTCGTGCGTCCAGTGGCCCACCGCAATGCCCGGGACGTTGGTGATCGAACGGTTGTCCTCCGCGCTGTCCTCCGCGCGGGCGCCGCCGGAGGCGGCCAGGGACCAAGCTCCCCCGGCAAGGAGCTCGCGTCTTGAAATCACGGACGAAATCTTCCCCGGCATGGTCTGCGCCGCAGTGCTCAGAGTAACGCAGGCAGGCATCGCCGGCCCAAGGCTCCCCGCCGGAAACCGCTATAATCGTCGCTTGGGATGAATCTGCCCGCACTGGTCCGCATCCGCCAAAACCTGCCCGACCGCGGGCTCGCCGACGTTTCCCGAGCGGTTCGCGGCGAGATGGAATCCGCCGCCTGGACGCGCGCCGTCAGACCCGGCAGCCGTATCGCCGTCGGCGTCGGCAGCCGCGGCATTGCGAACATCGACGTCATCGTCAAAGCGGTTGTCGATTTTTGGAAATCGCGCCGGGTCAATCCTTTCATCATCCCGGTCATGGGCAGCCACGGCGGAGGCTCCCCCGAGGGGCAGCGCGCCGTCCTCGCGCATTACGGCATTACCGCAGAGACCATGGGCGCGCCGGTGGTCAGCGCGCTCGACGTCGTCAAGATCGGCCGGACGCCCGAAGGCATCGATGTCTCGCTCGACAAGGCGGCCTACGAAGCCGACGGCGTCATGATCTGCAGCCGCGTCAAGTGGCATACCGGTTTCGAAGGCAAACTTGAAAGCGGCGTCCACAAGATGATGGCTATCGGCCTGGGCAAGTGGGAAGGCGCCAAGCGCTACCACACCTGGGCCGTGAGGCTGGGGCTCGAGGAAGTCTTGCGCAAGGTCGGCAAGGCGATGCTCGATACCGGCAAGATGCTCGGCGGGCTCGCCATCCTCGAAGACGCGCATCACAACACGGCGGAAGTCCATGCGCTGGGAGCCGAAGGCATGGTCCCGCGCGAGGAAGAGTTGCTCGCGCGCGTCAAATCCTGGAAAGCCGGCATCCCGGTCAAGGAACTGGATCTGTTGATCGTCGACGAAATCGGCAAGAACATCTCCGGCTCCGGGATGGACACCAAGGTCATCAATCGCTCGGCGTTGGGGCGCAATTGCTGGCCGGGCCTGCCCTCCATCCGGCGCATCTACGCCCGCAGCCTGACGCCGCACGGCGGCGGCAACGCGATCGGCATCGGCTTGTGCGACGTCATCCACGACCGCTTGTACAACAGCGTCGATTTCGAAAAGACCTGGATCAACTCCTTCACCGCGTCCAGCACCGTCGG
Source organism: Bryobacterales bacterium (assembly GCA_965214655.1). GTDB lineage: Bacteria > Acidobacteriota > Terriglobia > Bryobacterales > UBA6623 > CATQHP01. The sequence continues at coordinate 1,873,548 of OZ243965.1, forward strand.
CGCGATGTGCCCGCCGCATTTTGCGACCGACCGGGAATGCTTGACGAATATCCTGTCCACCTGCGGCCGCCCGGATACGGCCCAGTGCACCGTCGCCTGGATTCGCAACACGATGGAGCTGAGCGAAATGCTGGTGAGCGAGAATTTGCTGGACGAGTTGCGCGCCAACGCGGAAATCGATGTCGTCTCCGAACCGCAGCCGTTTGTCTTCGACCCCGAAGGCCAATTGCCCTAAGCCGGCACGGCGGCCCGCGGCGAAAGTCACGCGGCGGCTCGTCATTGCCGGAGCCCGACGAACTCGTTAAACTGGGATTGGGTTTCGTCCGCTGCTCATGGAAACGATCAAAACCGGGCCGATGTCGCGGCTTGAAGCCCTCGCTCTTGTCACGGAAGATCTCAAGCGCGTCGAAAAACTCCTCGGGACGGACACCGTCTGCTCGGTCGACGCCGTCACGGCGATCGGCAGGCGCCTGCACTCGAGCGGAGGCAAGCGCCTCCGGCCGGCGCTCCTGCTGCTCGCGGCCGGGGCCTGCGGCGCCGACCGGGAAGCCGCCGTGCGCATGGGCGCCGTGATGGAAATCATCCATACGGCAACGCTGGTCCACGACGACGTGATCGATGCGGCGGAAGTCCGCCGCGGACGCCCCTCGACCAACCAGGAATGGGGCAACCATATCAGCGTCCTGGCGGGCGATTGGCTGTACATGCAAGCCTTCAGTCTCGCCGTGCGCGAGCGGAATTTCTACATCCTCGACTTGCTGATCGATCTCACCCAGATGATGGTCGAGGGCGAGTTGATTCAGTCGGAAATGATCGGGCGCATCGAGGTCACCGAGCGGCAGTACCAGGATTTGATCCACCGCAAGACAGCCTGCCTGTTTTCGGCCTGCGCACGCCTCGGCGCGGTTCTCGCCGGCAAAGACGAGGAAGTCGAGCAGCGACTGCGCCATTACGGCTGGAATCTCGGCATGGCCTTTCAACTGATCGACGACGTGCTCGATTTCGAAGCGAGCGAAACCGTGTTGGGCAAGCCCGTCGGCAATGACTTGAAAGAAGGCAAGGTTACGCTTCCGTTGATTCTGGCGCTGAAATCCTGCACCGGCGCCGAGCAAAACGAAATCGAGACGGTTGTGCGCGAAGGGGGCTATGCCGCGGTGCCGGCGTCCCGCGTGCGCGAAATCGTCAACAAATACGACGCCATCGGCGAAGCCCGCCGCTACTCCCTGGACTACTGCGAAACAGCCGTCGACAGCCTCGACGCGATCCCCGACACTCCCTACAAGCGGGCCTTGGCCTCGGCGGCCGACTGGATCGTCAACCGCGAGAGTTGACGGACCGCGGCGGACTGCCGGACCCGGAATCGCCGCAGGCAGGGCTATTGCAGGGAACAATGGTACAAGTTGACGCGCGCTGAAGGCCGGCCCCGAGCTCTTCCCCTGTACATCGCATCGGATCGAGCTTGGCGAGACGGGAGAATTCAGGGCATCTTTACTTTCCCTGGATAATGGCGTCTCCGTCGGGGCATACAGATGCAGTCCCGGCCGCTGCAAACAACACGAACGCCGCCCATATCCATTGCCAAGGCTTCCTGGCTGCTATAGCCGCTCTGGAGGCGGCGCGCCGCGTCACCGGGGCGATAGCTTTTTTCACGCCTCTGGCGCAGCTTTCCGCGGCGAAGGTCAGCCCCAGAGCTCGTGCACGGGGGTGTAGGCTTCTTCCTCGCTCACCGGCACGTAGTAGAAGCCCCGTCCCAGCGGATCGTCGTGGCGGACGGTCGTCCAGTCGATGCCCAGAGCGGAGTAGATCGTCGCCTCCACGTCTTCGGGGCGAATGTCGCGCAGCATCGACCAGCCGGGATCGATCGTGAACGAGCCCGGCCCGCGGCCGCCTATATCGTTGGTCACCCCGATGACCGTGCCCCCTTTGACGCCTCCTCCCGCAAAGACATAGAACATTTGCAGGTAGTGATCGCGGCCCTGGCGTCCGCTGGAGAGATCTCCCGGCGTGCGCCCGAACTCGCCGCAAACGACGATGAGCGTCTCATCGAGCTTGCCCGAAGCATCCAGATCTTCGATCAACGCGGCGAACGCCGGGTCGAACTCGTCCATCTGAATGTAGATGCTTCTTTGTTGTCCGGGCGCGCCGCCGTAGATCGCGCCGTGATGGTCCCAGCCGTATGAAGTGACCTGGATAAAGCGCGTGCCCTGGTCGGCCTCGATCACCTTGCGCGCCGTCAGCACCGCGTTGCCGAACCCCGTATTTCCGTAACGCGCGCTTTCTTCCTCGGTGTAGCTGAAGGCTTGCGTCACCATCGGATTGAACATGAGTTGGCGGGCGTTTTCGTAGAGCGCTCCCATGCCCACGGCCTGCTTGCCGAACGGCGATTCGGGACCGCGCAAATCGCCGTCCATTTGCTGCAGCAATTCCCAGCGGTTCTCGAAACGCTGCTGCCCGGCGCGGTGATTCGTGTCGGCCAGCCCGACGCCGGTCGGCACGGTCCTGAAGGGGCCGTATTCGACGGGGAAGTAACCGGCGCCCGGCGCCCCCCTGGAATTCAGCGCAAGGAACGTTGGGAACCTTTGATCCGGGCGCCGTTCCGGCTCTTTCTCGATGGCCACCACGCTGCCGATATGGGGGGCGATCCGGCCCGCTGCCGAGGTTGGGTTGCGTCCGATCTGCATCCACGTTTGCGCCAGCGGATGCGCGCGCGCCCAAGCCAGTCCCGAACGGACGATCGCGATCTTGTCCATTACGCGCGACGTATTTCCCAGCAGGCGCATGGAAATGGTCACGCCGTTGAACGCCTCCGGCGCGAAGTCATCCGGCGTCACGCCCGGCAAGTGCTTGAAGTCGAAGGTGTCCACATGACTCGGCGCGCCCTTCAGGAACAGAAAGATGCAGTTCTTCGCCGTTCCCTTCAGCGAGACGGAGCCCTGCGCGCGCGCCTCGCTGGGCGCGAACGCATCCGCCAAATAGAATCCGCCCACTCCGCTCAAGGCATTGCGGAAAAATTGACGGCGCGTTGCATGCGGGCGGGCGAAGAAGGAATGGTGCTCATGCGGATATTTCTGGAGGAGTTTCTCAAAACGCTCGCGTTCAGCCATCTTGCGCCTCTCTGTCTCCGGGTGGTCGATTCCCTTTAGTAATTGAAATAAAAATCGGTCTTGTTGAACATAGCCCACATCAGGTTCGTCGCCTGAACAGCGCGATTGCCTTCGCTGAGCGTCTGCACGCCGAAGCGCAACTCCTCCTCGGTCGGCATGCGGCTCAAAACACGCAGGTAGAGGGACGTCACCAGCGCGTCGTCCGGCTGATCGCGCAATACCGACAGGGCGCCGCGCCCGCTTTGCACGCGTTGCCACACAAGCCGGCTGTTCATCAGTTGCAGCGCCTGCAGCGGACTCCCCGCCCCCGACCGCGGCGTTTCCTCACGGTCGCCGCGCAAGAAGGCGTCGAGAAATGTCCGAACGTGGGCTACTTGCGGTATCGCAGGGTCTACATCGGGGAGCTGGACCGCGAAATTCAAGGCGCGTATCGTGCGCGAGGCGCGGTATGTCACCGGAATCCCGCTGGCGGCAACGATCGCATCGTGGATCTGCTCGGCGGGGAGCCGCCTGACGTTGTGCCGTACGAAATACTTTTCGTACGTGGGGTTGAACGCTCCTTCGTAGCGCGATGACCGTTGATAGGCGCGGGATATGGCGATCTCCCGCATCAGCCATTTCAGATCGTGGCCGTTCTCCCGGAACCCGGCCGCCAGCCATTCCAGCAACTCCGGGTGGGAAGGCTGTATGCCCCAAGGCGCGGCGGGAGGATTTGCGGGATCGAGCCGCGCCAAATCGAATTGATCCGCCGGCTCGACGATTCCGCGCGAGAAAAACTCTTTCCAGATGTAATTGACGATCGCCCGCGCGAACTGCGGGTCCGCGGTGAGGTACAGGCCGTACTGCTCACGCAGCGAAAGACTTGGCGAAACCGTCCCCTTGGCTGTGGAGGCGAATGGATACTGCGCATCGACGAAGAGCGAACCGTGCAGGCGGTCCGGTCGATTGCCGCCCTCGGTTTGCCCCAGATAGTCCCCGGCCCAGTCGACGATCTGACCGTTTCGCCGCGCTTGCTGCCTGGTTCCGGGCGCGAGATCTCCGATGTGGTAGTAGTTCGCCCGGACGCGCTGTCCGTTCGCCGGGTTGGTCGGCAGCAAGCGGCTCGGCACGCGCCATGACTGATAGCGCGGGACGTCGGCAAAGAACGCAGCCATTTGCCAGCCTTCGAGGCGCTTGGCGGCGGCTCCCCAGACGCTGAGCGCATCGAGGTGGCCTGCGCCGTCGTGGCAGAGCACGCAGTCCATCTGGCCGAGACCCAAAAAGTCCCGGCCCGTGAAAAACGCCAGCGAGTCGTAGGTGTCCTGAATCGGACCGCCAGTGGTCCGCGCGCCGACGATATAACCTACCGGCGAAGCCGTTACGGGGTTGCCAACATAGTCGTTATAGACCTGTTGGTAGTGCTGCAAGCTGGAGTAGCCGGTCGGGTAGACGCGGCCGTTTCTGGTTCCCGTCGGATAGTTGCGGCCGTCGCTGAAACCGCTGGCGCCGATCATCTCTTGCGCCATTCGGTCGTACGGCTTGTTCTGCCGCATCGACTCCAAAAGGAAGAGGTGCAAGGAATCGCGTCCGTTCGGGTAACGATTGACCTGGGCCGTCGTGCGCGTGTTTTTGAAGAGATCGCCGAAAAACATCGCCCAACGGTCGGCCCACTGCGGCGTTGCCAGCAACTGCTCGACGACTCTTGTCCGCTTGTCCGGCGAGGCGTCGCTCAAGAAGGCCAAAACCTCCTCGGGCGTGGGAATCCGTCCGGTTATATCCAAGGTCGCGCGGCGCAGGAACTCGGCATCCGTCGTCAGGCCCGCCATCGGGACGCCCGCCGCGGCCGCTTTGCGTTGAATGCAGTCGTCGATGCCCGCGCAGGGCCCGCTGAGCGGAGGCGGGCTCTCGATGAAAGACACGCCGCCGAGCGCCCCCGATGCGGAGTTTCTGGTGAGGGCGATCGCCTGCATTACGTTTTCGGTCAGCGCCGCGCGTTGCTTCATCCGGCGCAAATCCAGGGCCAGGCCGGCGCCCATATATTTTTCGCGGTCGGCGCCGAAGTACGAGCAGGCGCCGTGCTCGGGGACGGCCCCGTCAAAAGCTTCGGCTTCGACTATTTCTACCGGACCGACTTCCGCCGCCGGCGCAGCCGGCGGGGACGCGCCGGCCGACACGAAAAACAACGCAACTACCGATGCCTGCAGGACTCTCTTCCCGTTCGCGGTCATTTTCAGCCTCCTCGATCGGCTGTCAAACACACGGCCCATTGTGTTCACGATACAACACGCAACCCAGACTAACATACGGCATACTTTATGGTATTCCCGGCGCGGCGCAAAGGTTTCACGCCGCCGCTGAAATCTTCGGACGGCGCCAAGCCGACCGCGCCCTGCCGCCGCCGGCCCTGCACCCTATGGTAATGAATCCGGCCTTGGCCCAATGGAAGCGAGCGCCTGCCGATGTAAATCCTGCGTAAAATCGGGATTGCCGCCATGTGCGAGGTCAACCATGAAGAAACCGGTTCCCATTTGCCTACTCTTGCTGTTCGCTGGAGTTGCCTCCGGCCGGCCGCTCGATAACGCATCTCTGAGCGGCGATTACGGCTTCGTCCTGATGGCCGCGGATATGGACGGCGGCCTCGCGGCCGTGCGCACCACCGGCGGCGTCCTGTCGTTCGATGGAGCGGGCGGATTTACGTTCGACGCCCAATCCGGGACGGGCGCCGGGGCGCTGCAGGCCGCCGCCGGCAGCGGGAGCTACGAAGTCTTTTCGTCCGGGCTGCTGGCGCTGACGAATCCTTTGGACGGCGGCGCATTGCTCAATGCCCGCATCGGCGCGGGGGCCGAGGCCCTGACCGGCTCGACAACCGAAGCGCAAAGCGCGACCGAGGATTTTTTCGCCGCCGTAAAACTGCCCTCCGGCGCCTCCAACGCGCTGGCCGCGGGAGATTACATCGCGTCTTACCTGTCGATTCCGGGCGGCTCCGTCTCGCGGACAAGCTCGGCGCTGATCGCGTTTTCGAGCGACGCCTCCGGCGCGCTGACGGCGATGCGGGTAAGCGGGCACAGCGCCGCTTCCGACGACATGCCGGTGTCGGAGAGGGTGAGCGGCTCCACGTATTCCCTGACGGCGAACGGCGCCGGCGCGGCCGAGATCGGCGCGGGTTCGACGCTCATCGCCGGCGGGTTCGATATTTTCGTCTCCGCAACCGGCAACTATCTGCTCGGCCACTCGAATGCCGCGGGAGGCCGTTCGCTCTTTACCGCCGTCCGCAGCTTCGGCGGCAGCGCGGGCGACGCCGATCTCGCCGGGAATTTCTGGTTCGCGGAGCTCAATCTCGAGCTCGACCGCGGCAAGTACGTAGCCGGAGTCGGCGGGCTGCGCGCCGACGGAGCGGGACTCGCCCCCATCGCGCGGCGAACCCGCGAAGCGACGGCGGCGGGCTTTGGCGCGTTCGACGACGCACTGCTTTTTTTCTCGGCTGTCGATTCCGGCAGCATGGGTTGGCTCGGATTTCCGGTTGACCGGCACGGCAACAATTTCGGCATCGGAGCGCCGTCCATGGCTGCCGCGGGCCTGGTTCCGAACGGCTTTGTCAGCGCCCAGGTCAACAACCTCCGACTGCCCGCGATTCACGGCATTGCCTTCGGCGTGCGCATGCCGGACATCCGGCCCGAGGGAGAGGTTTTTCTCTCTCCGCACGGGGTGATCAACGCGGCCGCGTTCGCGCCGACCACATACCCGGTCTCGCCCGGCGCGCTGCTGTCGCTGTTCGGTTCCGGTCTTGCGCCGGAGACGATCTTGGCCGATGCAACGCCGCTGCCGACATCGCTGGGCGGGATTACGGTCACCGTCAACGGCGTCCCTGCGCCGTTGTTTTTCGTCTCGGCCGGGCAGATCAATCTGCAAACGCCGTTCGCCTTGAACTCCGACTGGGCATCCATCGCGGTGAGCAACAACGGAGTCCTGTCGAACGAGGTCTCGATCCCCGTTTCCGCGACGAGCCCGGGCGTCTTCTCCGTCAATAAGAACGGCCTCGGCCACGGCATCGTCACGCACCGGGACTTCACCCCGATCGGCGCAGACAGTCCCGCGGCCCCCGGCGAACCCATCCTCGTCTTTCTCACGGGCCTCGGAGCGACGGAGCCCGCTTTCGCAGACGGCGCTCCGGCCCCGCGGCAACCGCTCGCGCACACGGTCGATGCGGCGCTATCCGTCGAATTCGGCGGCGAAGCGGGAACCATAATCTATTCCATCGCGGCGCCCGGTTTCGTCGGCCTCTACCAACTTGCCGTCCAGGTTCCCGAAACGATATTCGTCGGTCCGGCGATTCCCTTGACCGTTTCCACAAGCAACGCCTTCATCGACTACGTGGATATCGCCATCGGCTTGTAACGCCCGCGGTACGGGCGGAAAAAACCGTTTGCGCGGCGGCTCGGAGGCGCGCCGCTGCGTGATACAGTAAGGACAACCAGGGCGCGGGGTCGGTTTGTACGTCCCGGCACATTGACCGGCGCGATTCGGGAGCTTTGCGTATCCCGGCAGTTCGATTGCGCGTCCTACCAACAGGTGGAGCAGGAAATGCGCAAAACTCCATTTCTCACCCGCCGTGTCATCCGCATGGCCGCCGCGCTCGCAATGGGACTCGGCCAAGGCCTGGACGCCTTCGCGCAGTCCGGTCTGGTCGATCCCCGCAGCATCGCTCCCTTTGTTCCAACCCCTTGGGAAGCGGTCGACCGCATGTTGGAGATCGCCGCCGTCACCGAGGACGATATCGTCTACGATCTCGGTTCCGGAGACGGCCGCATTCTTGTCCGCGCCGCAAAAAATTTCGGTGCGCGCGCCGTCGGCTTCGAGATCAACCGCGAGCTCGTAAGAGAAACCAAGTCCGCGATCCGGGCCGCCGGCGTGGAAAGCCTTGCGGAAATCTACGAGAAAAATATCTTCGACGCCGACCTCAGTCCGGCCACCGTCATCACGGTATACGTCCTCGGCTCGTCCTACATGCAGCTCAAGCCGAAGTTCGAGCTCGAGCTCCGCCCCGGCACGCGCTTGGTGTCATACTGCTCGGGCATTCCGGGGTGGAAAGCGGCCCGGACGGAGACGATCTCGACCAGCGGCAAGGAGCAGAAAATCTACCTGTACATCCTTGGGCGGCATTAGCCGCAAGGAATTGTCCCAGGCGCCGGCCGCGCGCCCCGGCGCGGCAATGTGCTAGATTTTTCCGAAACCTGAGATGACGGTCCCTGCAGCCGACCGGGAAACGGCGCTCCACTGCTGGCTGGCTCTGCACTTGCTGCCGGAGCTCGGCGCCCGCAACGCGCTCAAGCTCATTCACGCATGCGGCAGTCCGCATGCCGTCTTTCACGCTTCCGTCTCCGAGCTTCGCTCCATCGGCATCCGCACGGCAGTCGCCGAATCCATCCATGCCGGCATCTCCTTCGACGCCGCAGCGGACGAGTTGCGGAAAATCGAGGCCGCCGGCGCCCGGCTGGTCTTCTACGGAAACGAACCCTATCCCGCCAAGCTCGCGGAAATCTCGGACCCGCCGATCCTGCTCTACGCGCTGGGCGATACGGATTTGTTGGAGAGCCATCAAATCGGAATTGTCGGCACCCGACGGCCGACCCAGTACGGGCGGGCGGCCGCCGAGCGATTGAGCAAAGATCTCGCCCTGGAAGGGTTGACGATCACCAGCGGCATGGCCAGGGGCATCGATTCGCAAGCGCACGCCGGAGCGCTCGAAGCCGGCGGCAAGACCATCGCGGTGTTGGGCACGGGCGTGGACGTAATCTATCCCCGCGAAAACAGGAAGCTCTGGCGGTCTATCATCGAGCAAGGGTTGGTTCTTTCGGAATTTCCGATGGGATCGACCGGCCTGCCGCAGAATTTCCCGATTCGCAACCGCATCATCAGCGGCCTCAGCCACGGCATTCTCATCGTCGAAGGCGCCCAATACAGCGGATCGCTGATCACCGCGAGGCTGGCCCTGGAACAGAACCGCGAAGTGCTCGCGGTCCCGGGCAGCATCTTTGCCAAAACGAGTTGGGGGCCGAATCTGCTGATCAAAGACGGCGCGAAACTGGTTCAGGAGGCAAGCGACGTGATCGAGGAGCTGCCCTACGACGTGCGCCGCAACTTGACCTCGCAAAAGCTCGCGGCCGCATCGGAGCCGGAGGCCCAACAATCGCTCTTCCAGGCGGCATCCCCCCTCGCCGACAAAATACTGCCGTTGCTGCGGGTGGACGAGCCGATGCAAGCGGACGACTTGATCCGCAATCTCGACGGCGTCAAGCCCGCCGACGTGCTCGCGGCGCTCAGCGAGTTGGAGCTCTTCGGCGCCGTGCGGCAATTGCCGGGCAAAGCGTTCGTGCGCATATGGACAAGCTGATGCCCGCGATGCCGCAGCGCGCGGGCGAAAGCTCTGCTATATAGAAAAAGTACATGGCCGGGACATCCAATCCGCGAAAACGCACACTGGTGATCGTCGAGTCGCCCACCAAGGCGCGCACCATCACCAGGCTTCTGGGAAAAGACTACATCGTCAAAGCGTCGAACGGACATATCCGCGACCTGCCGTCGCGCGCCGCGGAGATCCCGCCCAAGCTCAAGAAAGAGCCGTGGGCGCGCATGGGCGTCAACATTGAAAAGGACTTCCAACCGCTCTACGTCATCCCTGCCGAGAAAAAAAATCAAGTCAAGGAACTGCGCGCGGCCATCAGCGGCGCCGACCGCATCTACTTCGCGACCGATGAAGACCGCGAGGGCGAGTCGATCAGTTGGCACTTGCTGGAAGCGCTCAAACCCAAGATTCCCGTCAAGCGGCTGGTCTTTCACGAGATCACCAAAGACGCCATCCGGCACTCGCTGGATTCTCCCCGCGATATCGACGAAAACCTGGTTCGCGCGCAGGAAACCCGCCGCGTGGTCGACCGCTTGTTCGGGTACGGAGTCAGCCCGCTGCTGTGGAAGAAGATGGCGCCGAGACTGAGCGCGGGCCGGGTGCAAAGCGTCGCAGTGCGCTTGCTCGTCGAGCGCGAACGGGCGCGCATCCGCTTCACCGAAGTCTCGTTCTGGGGCATGAAAGCGGTTTTTGTGAAAGAAGGCGAGGCGTTCGAAGCCGATCTGACCCACGTCGGCGGCAAACGCGCCGCGGTCGGTAAAGACTTTGCCCCCGACACCGGCCTGCTCAGGAACGAAGACGTCGTGCGCCTCGACGCCGCTGCCGCCCGCGAGTTGGAGCAGCGGGTTCGCGATGCGCCGGCCCGCGTCTCCTCCGTCGAGAAGAAGGCTTACGCCACCTCGCCGCAGGCGCCGTTCGTAACCAGCACGCTGCAGCAGGAAGCCAACCGCAAGCTGCGTTTCTCGGCCCGCCATACCATGAGCGTCGCCCAGCAACTCTACGAAAACGGTTTCATCACCTATATGCGCACTGACTCGACCACGCTGTCGGATGAAGCCAAAGCGGCGGCGCGCTCCTTGATCGAGCGGGAGTTCGGCAAGGAATATCTTTCCGAAAAAATCCGCTACTACCGCACGAAGGTCAAGAACGCCCAAGAGGCGCACGAAGCGATTCGACCGGCCGGCGAAGAATTTCGGCCTGTGGGCGAAGTCCGCAGCCAACTCGGCCCGGAAGCCGCCAAGCTCTACGAAATGATCTGGCGGCGCACCATCGCCAGCCAGATGCGGGACGCCCGCGGCACGAATTCCGCCGTCACCGTCGACGCCGGCGAAGCCCGCTTCCGCGCCGCGGGCAAGACGATCGAGTTCGCCGGCTTTCTCAAGGCGTACGCGGCGGGAAGGCAAGACGCGGAATCGCAGCCGGGCGGCAAGGAACGGATGCTGCCGGCCATGGCCGCGGGCGACAGCCTCGAAACCCGCTCGGCGGAAGCGTCCGAACGCCGCACGCAACCTCCCCCGCGCTTTACCGAAGGCAGCCTGATCCGCGAGCTCGAGCGCTTGGGGATCGGGCGGCCCAGCACTTGGGCGACGATCGTCGACCTCGTGCTCTCCCGTTCGTACGCCTTCAAAAAGAGCGGCGCGCTGGCGCCCACGTTTACCGCGATGGCCGTGGTCGGGCTGCTCGAAGATCACTTCACGCAACTGATGAACTACGAGTTTACGGCGAAGCTCGAGGACCGGCTCGATGCGATCGCTCGGGGCAAGTTGGCCCGCATCGACTACCTGAAAGACTTCTACTACGGCGACGGCCACGCCGGGCTCCAGGCGCTCGTACACTCCGGCGAAGCGGGCATCGACCCGCGCATCGTTTGCAGCATGCCGATCGGCAAGACGCCGCAAGGCGCCGCGATCGAGGTGCGCATCGGCCGCTACGGCCCGTTTTTGACCAACGGCGAGACCCGCGCCGGAATACCGGAAATGACGGCTCCGGACGAGTTGACGGTGGAGAAAGCGGCGGAATTGATCGAGATCGCCCGCAGGGGGCCGAAACCTATCGGCTCTGCTCCGGAAAGCAATCTGCCGGTCTACCTCAAGAACGGACGCTTCGGCTCCTACGTGCAGCTTGGCGACGGCGCAGGCGCGCAAAAGCCGCGGATGGCGTCGTTGCCCGCGGGCAAGAATCCCCAGGATGTGGACCTGACCTATGCGCTCAAACTGCTGGCGCTTCCCCGCACGCTCGGCGCGCACCCCGACGACAAAAAAGACGTAATCGCCGCCAACGGGCGGTTCGGGTTTTACGTCAAGTGGGGCGGCGAGGTCCGCTCGGTTCCCAGGGACATGGAATATCCGCTGGAAATCACGCTCGACCAAGCCCTTGAGTTGCTGCGGCAGCCCAAGGGCCGGAACCGCGCGGCGGCCAGGATCGCAACGCTCAAGCAGGTAGGCAAACACCCGGCAACGGAACGAGAGATCAAGGTGCTTTCGGGCCAATTCGGACCCTATGTCACCGACGGCGAGATCAACGCTTCCCTGCCGCTCGGCCTGAAGCCCGAGGAGATCACGCTGGACGACGCCGTCGGGTTGCTGCAAGCGCGCGCCGAACGCATCGCCGCCGGCGCGGGGAGCAAACGCCCGCGGAAGAAGGCGGTGAAAAAGACCGCCAGGAAGAAGACCGCGGAGAAAAAGCAGCCGGCTGCGAAAAGGCCGTCCGGGAAAAAGACGTCCGCCGCCGCCTTGAGCGGCGCGGCCTGAGCGCCGGGGCCGAATGCGGAAGAATCGTCCGTGAACGTACTCGCTTTCGACACGACAAGCCGCCGCGGCAGTCTGGCGCTTTGGCTCGGCGGCGCGCTTGCGGAAACCGTGTCGGTCGAAGCGCCGGACGGATTCGGCAGCGTGCTCTATTGGCGGATCGACGAATTGCTTGCCCGCAATGCCGCAGCTTTGGCCGCGATGGACGGTTTCGCCGCGGCGGCGGGGCCGGGCTCGTTCACCGGCATCCGCGTCGGCTTGGCCGCGGCCAAGGCGTTGGGCGAAATTCACGGCAAGCCGGTAGTTGCCGTATCGAATCTCAAAGCGGTCGCCGCCGCTTGGCGGGGCGGCGGGTTGAGGGTCCCGCTGCTCGACGCGCGCCGCGGCGGCGAAGTTTTCGCCGCCGGCTACGACAGCGGCATGGCGCAGGTTTTCCCCGAGACCGCGTGCGGCTGCCGCGAGTTGGCGGAGCGCCTGAAAAGCCGCGATCCCACTTACCTGGCTGTCGACCCGGCGGTCTTCGCGTCCGGCGGGCCGGCTGAGGCTGTCGGGCGCAGCGCGCGCCATGCCGTCGTCAACGCCGCTCTCGCCGCCTCGATCGCCGGGATCGCCGCCGGGGAGCTGGCCGCCGGCCGCGGCGTCGACCCGCAACGCATCGAAGCCAACTACATTCGCCGTCCCGACGCGGAAACGAATTGGAAAGGCCCTTAGCCGGCGGCGGTCTTGCTATTCGCTATCCGCCGGCTGCGCTGCGGCCCCGGCGCGTTCGGCGAAGACCGCGCCGCCGCTGTCGAGCCATTGCGAGAACCCGATGGCGCCGTTCGCGGTCAGACAGGCGATCGCCGCGTTCATGGTTGCCCGCAGCGCGCTGCCGGCGGGCGTGTCGGGATAGCTGAAGGCGCCCTGCTCGTTGCCCGCGGCGTCGATGGCCGTCACCCGCAGACCCGGCATATCGCGGGCGGCGATCAAGTTGCCCAGCTCGCCCCGCGCCACGGCATCCACCGCGCCCTCCAGCAACGCGTCGATTTGCCCTCTTTCTGTCTCGAAATAGAGCACCTCGGGTTGGTCGTCCCCGGGCGGCGTCAGGCGCACGCGGGCGGCGATGGCGGCGGACCCCGCGCCGGCGGCGATACGCAGCCCCGACTCGCTATCCGCCGCGCCGGCGGTCACAACCTCGCCGTCGGCCAGCAGGATGCGGGTCCCGGCGCGGACGAAACCCCCGGCGTCGATGATGCCGGTCAACTCCAGCAGCCGTTTCTCGCCGGTAGTGCCGCGAAAAGCGCCCACGCGATGTTCCGACGTCAGATCGCCGTGCCGCTCGATAGCGCTTTCCATGCGCACCAACAGCGATTGGCGGAAATCGATATGGCCCGCGCCGAAGCGGATGACCTGCCGCCCGTCGGCATCGAGGGTGCGTTCGGGCAAGGCGGTGATGCCGCCGCCCACCATGTCGTAAGCCTCCTGCGCCGATTTGAGCCAGATGCCCGAGAAGGGGTTGCCGATCCCCAACGTGTTGAAGCTCAGCCTGCCCCCCGAAAAGATCTCGACGGCGGCGACCAGATCCAGCTCATAGCCCATCGGGACCCGCCCGGCGGAGTAGCTCAACGGATTGAAATCGGTGTAGTAACCGTAATTGACGCGCTTGGCCGGGAAATCGGCCAGCGTTTGGCGGGCCGCTTCGCAGGCCGCCGCGGTCAAGCCGTCCTCGCCCCCCGGACCGCCGCACCCGCCCGGCGGGCAGTCCATGTAGATTCCGGCGCCGATCAGCAGCGGCACGCCCTGTCCCGAGACGCGCTTGACGAAGGCCGCCTTGGGATGCCAGAACCTCGTTTCGGGATGGACCGCGGGGTAGTAGACGTGGCTTTCGCCGAACGTCCCCGCCACGTCAACCATGTCCCGGCCGTTGAACGCCAACCGCGGGTCGCGGCCCCACTCCGGCAGGCGCTCCCCGTCCGCCGCGGCCGGACGGCCCGAGAACAACTGGTTGCCCCTCATGTCCAGACCGAACAGGTAAATCGGACCGGCGCGCCAGCGCGGATCGTTTTCCAGCAGCCGCAAAGCGAAATAGCCCTTCGACTCGACCTCGAAAGCCGCGCAGCGGACGAGCTCCGCCAACCTTGCCGGCGACGGATCGGCCGCCAGCAGTCCGGCGTTGACCTGTTCGGGGTGGCAGGCTCCCGGGAAATCGCGGCGGTAAATCCCCGCGCCGATCACGGCCTCGGTACCGTTCCAGTCGATGCGCATCACGTAGGAGGCTTTCGCCTCGGTCAGGCCGTCCTCCGGGTTGCGGAACTCGTAATAAACCCAGCCGCGGTCGACAATTTGCAAGGCGCGCTGGAATTCCTCCAGCAAGTCCGTGCCGAAGCCGTCGGTGAGGTCGCCCCAAGGCTCTCCCTCACGACTCGGGTCCGGGGGAAAGACAATGGCGCGGGAGACCTCGCCGCCGCCGCCCGCGAAGTCGACGAACACATAGAACTGCCCGCTTTTCCAGCGCGCATCCTGGTGAAACGCGCGGTAGGCCTCCTCGAAACCCATCTCCTGCGTGTATTCGTAAGCGCACTGCACAAAGGTCTCGATATCCGCCGTGGAACGGATGGCGCCGGAGGAGACCGACTTTTCCGCGCAAGACGGGGAGGCCGCCGCTGCGGCTTGCGCCGACATCCCTGCAAGCAGCAAGACAAAAAGCGAGGGAGCGAATCTACAACCGCGCATCCAAGGCATTATCGCAGACCCGGCGCGCGACCGATCTCAGGCCGCGGCGGCCGCCTGCCAGCGCGCGGCTTGCGGCGCCGATTGCTAAGCTGTTACCGCAATGAAAAAACTGATCCTTGCCGCCGTATTCTGCGGCCTCCCGCTGGCCGCCCAGCCGAAGACCGCCAAGGCCGATGTCGACCGTTGGATGAGCGATCTCTCCAATTGGGGCCGCTGGGGCGATGAAGACGAGCGCGGCGCCTACAACCTGATCACGCCGAAAAAACGTCTGGAAGCCGTCAAGCTCGTCTGGGAAGGCATTTCCGTGTCGCTGGCCCGCGACGTCGAAAAGCAAGAGGCCGACGACAATCCGCGCCCGTTCCGGCACTCCATGAACAACGTCGGTCTCAACAATCGGGGGCAGTTCGTTTCCGATACCTACGCCGTCAGCTATCACGGCTACGCCCACTCGCACATGGATTCGCTCTGCCACATGGCTTACCAGGGCAAGTCCTACAACGGCTTCCCGCAGGCCGACGTAACGGCTGACGGCGCGCCGAAACTCGCCGTCACCAACTACAAGGAGGGCATTTTCACCCGCGGCGTGCTGATGGATATAGCCCGCCTCAAGGGCGTCGAGTTCCTCGAGCCGGGCACGCCGATCTACCCGCAAGACCTCGACGCCTGGGAGAAGAAAGCGGGGGTCAAGGTCCGTTCCGGCGATGTCGTGCTCATCCGCACCGGGCGCTGGGCTTTGCGCGACAAAACGGGGCCTTGGGCGGCATCGAAGAAATCGGCCGGCCTGCACGCATCGTGCGCCAAATGGCTCAAAGAACGCGACGCCGCCATCCTCGGCAGCGACGCCGCCGGCGACGTCATGCCCTCGGGGGTGGAGGGCGTCGTCCAGCCGATCCACCAGTTGGCGCTGGTCGCCATGGGCATGCCCATCTTCGACAATCTCGATCTCGAAGCCGTCGCCAAGCAGGCCGCCCGCCTCAACCGCTGGGAATTCCTGATCACCGCCGCGCCCATGGCCGTGGGCAAAGGCACCGGCAGCCCCTTCAACCCCATCGCAACGTTTTAGCCGGCCTCCCGCGCCCCGATGTTGCGCCGGGCTGGTAAATTACTGGATGGATCGGTCGGCGCAATGCAGGGCAATTCGTTGCAGGGCAATTCGTTGCGGGCGGTTGTTTTGCTGCTGGCGGCCGCTTCGGCGGGCGCTCCGGCAGGCGCGGAAAGTCCGGCCAAAGGGCGCTTTCTGGTCGCCGACCGGAGCTTGAGCGGGTCCAATTTCGCCGAGACGGTCGTGCTGTTGATCCGCTATGACGCGGGCGGCGCGATGGGGCTGGTGGTCAACCGCAAGACTCCGATTCGGGTTGCGCAGCTCCTGCCGGAGCTTTCCGGCCTCACGCGGCGCGACGAGCGAGCGTATGTCGGCGGCCCCGTGGAAACCTACAAGATTTTTCTGCTCATCCGCGACGACGATCCGCCGAACGGCGCGCAGCCCGTGGTCGACGACGTTTATTTCGCCAACAATCTCGACTCTGTCGTCGGGCGGACCGAGGGGGAACCCGACAACTTCCGCGTCTATGCCGGATACGCCGGTTGGGCGCCGGGTCAGTTGGACGCCGAGATGGCCGAGGGCGCGTGGCGCGTTCTGCCGGGAAAGGCGGAAGCGGTATTCGACGCCAACCCGGAAGGGCTTTGGGAGCGGTTGATCCGGCGTACGGAATTCCGCATCGCCCGGCGATTTCCCGCGCCGGCCCGCCGCCTCGGCCGGCGTTCCGCCTATTCCTCGAAGACCGCCGCGGCCGGTACGATTTCGATCGAGCCGATGTCGAGCTTGTAGGCGGCGATCGCTTTGTCCTCGGCAAGGATGTCGTCGGGCGGCGGCGAGGCGTAGAGCGGCTCCGCGCGCGCGCCGGCTTGCAGCATCCGGCGCATCGCCTGCGCATCCTTGGTGATGACGACCGCGTCGAGGCCGGTCGCCCGCAGATGTTTGGCGATGGCTCGATTCACGCCGTCTCGAGTCAAGCCGGCGAGCTCCCGCTTGATCCAGCCGTTGAAATCGGGCAGGCCGTAGTAGGCGGCGTCGAGCGCGTAGCCGAGCGCGTCCGACTGGGTTTGGGTGAGCAGGTTGACGTATTTGCGCAGGAATTCGACCGTGGCCGCAAAGTCCTTCTCGGGAATGCCCTCGCGGATCAGCTTGTCGAGCTCATAGAGCGCTGTCTTGAGCGCGAAAAGCCCGTTCTCAGGAACCACGGGGCGGATCCAGATCTGGAAAATCTGCTGTCTGCGCGCCAAGTTCGGCTCGGGTTGGGTGAGAAACATCCCGCGGGGAAAATACTCGATGTAGGCGTAGTCGCCGTAGTTCATGCCGCGGATTTCGCGGATGCGCTGATAGAGGCGGCTCTTGCTGGAGCGGTGCTGCCCGAAATAGGACTGCATGAGCTTGAGCGCCGGCCAGTCGGGATGGTTGCGCGCAACGTCGATCGGGAAGCCCAGAGAGATCAGCGTGGAGCGCGTGTCCTTTTCGACGACGCGCACGCGCAGCTTGCCGGGAGCTGCGGGCTTGGGCAGCGCAACTGCTTCGGGAGCGCCGTCCGGGAGAGCTTCGAAGTCTTTGCGCACACGCTCGGGAAAGTCCGCGGGGTAGCCGCCCGCCAAGCCGATGGTCAGATTGCCCCGCCGGTAATTGGCGGCGTAGAAGGCTTTGACGTCTTCGAGCGTCATGGCTTCCAGCGAGCGCGCCGTGCCGGAGTTGTGATGGCCGTAGGGATGGCCTGCGTAGATCTTGAGGTAAAGGTATTCCTTGCCCAGCTCCTCTTCGTTGTTGGCGCGAAGCCGAACCCGCAAGAAATTGAGCGCCTGGTCTTTGAGCCGGGCGAAATCGTCCGCGCGCCAACCGGGCTCCAGCAGCATTCCGCGAAGGATCGCGTAGTAGGCGTCGAGATTTTCCACGTGGGTCGTTCCGATGAAGACCGTCATTTCCTTGTCGACCTGGGCGGAGACTCCGGCGGCCATGGGGAAGAATGCGTCGAGGACGTCGTCGTAGCTCATCTGCCGGCTGCCGCCGCCGCTGAGCATCGCGGCGGTCAGCGCCGCGGCGCCTTCCTTGCCGGCCGGATCGGCTGCGGCGCCGGCGCGGAAAAGGACGCGGAAGGTTACCAGCGGCGACTCGCCGGGCTTGAGCAGCAGCTCCGGCCCGGCGCCGCGCGCCGCGCAAACGAGCGCCGCGGCGAGGAACGCCGCACGGGCCAAGGGCTTGCGGTCAGTCATCGCTGTTGCCCTTTCCGCCGGCCCGATGGGTCAGCACGGAGACGGTTCGGGCGCTGTCGACGAAGTATTTGCGCGCGGCCGCCCGGATGTCGTCGGACGTGACGCGCGCATACAGGCCGTAGCGCTTGTTGATCGTCTCGGGAGTCGGACGCAGGCTCAGGTAATGGGCCAGAGTTCGGGCGATGGCCTCGGTGCTGTCCATGTCCAGCGCAAAGCGATAGCGCAGGTGCGACTTGACCGCTTCCAGCTCGTCCGCGGGGACGGGCGTATCCTTGAGGCGCTCGAACGTCTCCAGAATCCGCCGCTCCACATACTCGACGTCGGCTTCGTCCTTGATCCGCGCGATTACCGAGAACGGGTACGGGTCGCGGTGGTCGGGGTAGCTCGGCATGACCGCATCGACCTTCTGCTCCTCGATGACGAGCTTCTTGTAGAGGTCGGAGTTTTCGTCGAAAGAGTGGAAGGAGACGACGTCCATGACCGCGGAATCGATCGACTCGTCGTCGTAAGCCGGACCGAGAAAAGAGACGGCCAGGAGCGGCAGCGTCGGCGCCTGGAAATCGAGCGCGACCCGCTTCGCTTCGGCCGGCGGCGGCTCGACCGGGATATCGGCCCGATAGCCGCCGCGGCGCCATTGCCCCCAGTGCTTTTCGACCATGGCCCGCGCGGCGGCGAAATCGACGTCGCCGACAACGATGATCGTGGCGTACTCGGGGCGGTAGTAGCGGTCGAAGAATTGGAGTCCGTAGTCGTACATCGCCGGCATGTTCTCCACGTCTTCGACGAAGCCCATCGTCGTGTGCTTGTAGGTATGCGCCGAGAAGACCGCGTTGCGTATGCCTTCGTCCAGCTTGCGGAAGGGATTGGCGAAGTTCTTGTTGTATTCGCTCAACACCGCGCGGGTTTCGGTTTTGAACGCCTCTTCGCTGTATTCGAGGTTTTGAAAGCGGTCGGCCTCGAGCTCGAGAATGCGCTCGAGGTCCTCTTTCGAGAACGTGGCGTGATACACGGTGCGGTCGTCCGAGGTGTAGGCGTTGGTGGACGCGCCGGCGGCCTCCATCACGGCCTGCCACGCCTCGGGCGGGTTTTTCTCGGTGCCGCGGAACATCATATGCTCGAAGAGGTGGGCGAACCCGGAACGTCCGGGCTCGACTTCGTTGCGCGAGCCGACGTTGACGACCACGTAGAGCGAGACGATGTTGGGATATCCGGAATCGACGGCGACCAAGCGCAGGCCGTTGTCGAATTCGTGGACTTCGTAGGCGTAGGGGAAGATAGGCGGGGCGTCTGCCGGACCTGTTGCGCAGGAAGCGGCAAGGATGACGGCAAGGCAGGCCGACGCGGCCGCAGGGCGAGCTTTCATGGGCGGTCTCCGCAAAAGGGTTTCGATGGTTCTTATGCTAGCGGTTTTGAGCGAAGCTGCCGGAGCAAGCGTGCGATCGAGTCCATTCCGGGTTCGCTGCAGCGGCATCGAAAGCGCCGTTTGATAAAATGAAGCCCTCGGGAAAGCCCGTATCTCCATAATCATGCGCGCCGTGTCGAAACCTCGTTTCCTTGTCTGTCTGGCGGCGGCCGCTTTGACGGCGGCGGCGCTGCAGGGCGCCGAATGGGCGAGTTGGCGGGGCCCGCATTCCGACGGCGTCTCCAGCGAGCGCGGCCTGCCCGAAACGTGGTCGGCCGACGGCGAGAACCTGCTGTGGAAAGCGCCTTACGGCAGCCGCTCGACGCCGATCGTCCTCGACGGCCGCGTCTGCGTGATCCGGCTCGCCGAGCCGGACGACACGGCCAGGTGGCAGGAGCAGGTCGTCTGCCTGAACGCGAACAGCGGAGAAGAAGCTTGGGAATATCGGTTCAACGTCTTCCAAACCGATATTCCGCACCACCGCGTGGGCTGGGCGAGTCTTGTCGGCGACCCGCAGACGGGCAACGTTTACGCGCACGGCGTCGAGGGCATGGTGATCGCCTTCGACCCCGACGGCAAGGTGCTATGGGAACGCGCCACCACGCAGGAGATCGGGCGCATTTCCGGTTTCGGCGGGCGCACGGTGAGCGGCGTGCTCGACGGCGATCTGCTGATTGTCAGTTTCCTCTCGGCCGGCTGGGGCTCGACCTTCATTCCGCGCCACCGCTTTTACGCTCTCGATAAACGCACCGGCGAGACGGTATGGCTGGCGACGCCCGGGAACGCCCCTTACGACACGACCTATTCCGTGCCGGTCGTGCGCGAAATCGACGGCGAGCGCCTGCTGATCGCGGGCAACGGAGACGGCGGCGTCTATGCCTTGCAGGTCGCCACGGGCAAGAAGGTCTGGGCATTCCCCATGTCGAAGCGGGGCCTCAACTCATCGGTCGTGGTCGACGGCAGCATCGTCTACGCCTCGCACAGCGAGGAGAACATCGACGAGAGCACGGATATGGGCAGGCTGGTGGCGCTCGACGCCGCGGCCGTATCCGGCGGCAAGCCGAAGCAGTTGTGGATGCTCGACGGATTTACCGGCGGGTACGCCTCGCCGGCGATCCATGACGGCATCCTGTACCACGTCGACAACTCGGCCAATCTCGTAGCCTTCGACGGCAAGACCGGCAAGCGGCTTTGGCTGGAGAATCTGGGCATCGCCCAGAAAGCTTCGCCCGTGGTCGGCGACGGCAAGCTGTACGTTTCCGACGTGGACGGCAAATTCCATATCTTCCAGCTCAACGGCCGCAACCGGCCGGAAAAGCTCGATCTGGACGAGTTCCACAATCCCGACGGCAGCGCCACGCAGATCAACGGTTCGCCGGCGATCGCCGGGGGGCGGGTGTATCTCGTCACCAACAACGACCTCTACTGCATCGGCAAGAAGGAGGCGGGCGAAAAGGGCGGCGGAGAGGCGGCGCGCGCCGTTTCGAGCGCCCCGGCGCAAGCGCCGGCGGGGGCCGCAGCGGCGCTCTTGCAGGTGACGCCCGCCGAGATCAATTTGCGCCCCGGCGGCAGGGCGCAGTTCACCGCGCGGACATTCGACGCCAAGGGCCGCCCGATCGGCGAGGTCGAGGCGCAGTGGTCGCTCGAAGGCGCGCTGCAAGGCAGCGTGACCGACTCCGGGCTGTTCGCGGCAAGCAGCGATTTCCCCCAAGGCGGGCACGTCGTCGCCGCGGCAGGCGGCCTGAAAGGGATCGCCCGCGTCGCCGTGCGGCCGGCATCCGGATTCAGCGAAGACTTCTCGCGCTACGCGCTGAAGAGCGTTCCCGACGGCTGGTCCGCGGCGCGGGGCCGCTTCGAGATTGTCGAGACGGACGGCGAGAAGATGCTGTACAAGCCGTCGGGCAACCCGCGCAGTTGGCGCACGACGGTCTACGTCGGCGATACGCGCCAGAAGAACTACGAGGTCGAAGTCGAGGCGATGTCCAAGGAAGCCCGCCGGCGCATGGCCGATGTCGGCGTCGTCTCGCACCGCTACACGCTGGCTCTGATGGGCAACGCCCAAACGCTGATGATCCGCACCTGGCTGTCCGAGATGGAGCGTTTCTCGAAGGAAATCGACTTCTCTTGGGACCCCGATGTCTGGTACCGCATCAAGCTGCGGGTCGATCCCGCCGCAGACGGCAGCACCGCGGTCCGCGGCAAAGTCTGGGAGAAGGGCAAGCCGGAACCCGAGGCGTGGACCATCGAAGCCGTCGACCCGATCGGGCACAGCCAGGGCAGTCCCGGCATCTACGGCTATTCCTCCGCCGACATCTACTACGACAATCTGAAAGTCACGCCTTTCGGCGGCTGACCCGCAAAATCCAACCGAAAAGGGACAACACCTTATGCCGACCGCTCATCTCCTGCTCTCTGTTTCGCTTGCCGCGACGCTCGCCGTTGTTCCGCTGTCCGCCGCCGATTGGCCGATGTGGGGCGGCGATGCGGACCGCAATATGGTCTCGGGCGAATCGGGCATTCCGCGCACTTGGGACATTAAAAACAAAACGAACATCAAGTGGACGGCCGAGATCGGTTCGCAATCCTACGGCAACCCGGTCGTCGCCGAAGGCAAGGTTTTTCTGGGGACGAACAACGAGCTCTTGCGCGACCCCGAGCAAGACGGCGACCGCGGCGTCGTCATGGCCTTCAACGAAGCCGACGGCAAGTTCCTCTGGCAGATCACGCACCCGAAGCTCGCCGCGGGCCGGGTGAACGATTGGCCCGAGCAGGGAGTCTGCTCTTCGCCGGCGGTCAAAGACGGCATCGTCTATTACGTCTCCAATCGCGGGGAGGTCCTGGCGCTCGACGCCGAAGGCTTCATGGACGGCGAGAACGACGGTCCGTACAAGGATGAAGAATATACCTCCGAGACCGACGGCGACATCATCTGGATCCTCGACATGTACAACGACATGGGCGTGTTTCCGCACAACATGGCGGCGACGTCGCCCTTGATCGTGGACGACATGCTGTTCGTCAACACGTCGAACGGCGTTGACGAGAGCCACGTGAACGTCCCCTCGCCGCGGGCGCCCAGCTTTTTGGCGATCGACCGCATGACCGGCGAAATTCTGTGGGAAGACGGCTCGCCGGGCCGCAATATCCTGCATGGCCAATGGTCGTCCCCCGCCTACGCCGAGATCGGCGGCAAGAAACAGGTGATCTTCGCCGGCGGCGACGGTTGGCTGCGCAGCTTCGTTCCCGAGAGCGGCGAGTCGATCTGGAAATTCGACGCCAACCCGAAAGACTCCGAATGGAAGCAGGGGCGCGGCGACCGCAACAACATCATCGCCACGCCGGTCATCCACGAAGGCGTCGTCTACATCGCGGTCGGCCAAGATCCCGAGCACGGCGAAGGCGTGGGCCATCTGTGGGCGGTCGACGGCAGCGGCTCCGGCGACGTGACCGCAAGCGCCGTAGTCTGGCATCACCCGTTCCGCCGCACCATTTCCACCGTCGCCATCGACGGCGGCGTCGTCTACGCCGCGAACTTCTCCGGCTTCCTGCACGCGCTCGATCTCGAATCGGGCAAGCTGCTGTGGGAATACGACCTGCTGGCGGCGGTCTGGGGCTCGCCCTACACGGTCGACGGCAAGGTCATGATCGGCGACGAAGACGGGGACCTTTCGGTGCTGCGGACCGGACGGGAGATGGAGGTGCTCTCGGAGATCAACTTCGGCAACACCATCTACTCGACGCCGGTGGCGGCGAACGGAACGCTCTACGTCATGACCCGGTCGCACCTGTACGCCATCGCCGAATAAAGCAAGGGCCGAGTCGCCAAGAGCGCAGCGGGGTTGAGGTTGCCGCCGACGGAAGCTACGCGGCGAGCATGGCGTTCAACCGTTGCTCCCATTCGCCTTCATCGACGATCTCGAAGCGCACGATCCTATCGCGCATGGCCGGCACGAATTCCGCCCAATTCTTCTTCTTCGCATGCCGGGAACAGATATCGAACACCGACCGCTTGTAATCTGTGTCCGCTGCCTGCTCGAGGTGCAGTCCCTTGGTCTCCACCACGAAGACCCGATGGAACGCATCGCCGGCGCCGGGTTCGTCCGGCCTCAGCGTAACGACGAAGTCCGCGTATATCCGGCCGCGCTTCCATCCCTGCACATAGTAATCCTTGCGTGCGCGGTTGCGGTACCAGAAGAACAGGCGCTCCTGTCGATCCAGATAGGTCGCAACCTTGTTCTCCAGTCCGTTGAGCTCGTCCTCGTTCGTCCGCTCGAACAGGTTGAGCAGATATTGGCCGCCGTCCTCTCGGTTGGCTTGCTTCCCTTTCGCGGTCTCGATCTTGCGGGGCAGACGGTTGAACTGCAAGTCGTCGGCCACGACGATGAACCGCAGCGTTCCTGCGTCGAGAAGTTCCGCGAACACCCGCCTCGACAGGTTGTCGCGCTGCTTCTGCAAGTGTTGGCGCAGCCTTTCGAGAACGAACATGTAATTCGCGGCTACCCGCTCGCGCGGATATTTCTCGAGCAGCGCGCCGAATACCCGCTTGGCGGCCTCGCTGCCGCGCCACGGATTAGGCATCACGTCCAGCAAGTGGGCGGCGGCAAAGTAGTAGTCGATCGCGCCTCCGGTCTGGGTTCGGACGGCCGCCGATTCGGGGGCGATCAATGGAGAGTTCCCCTCCAGGCCGGTGCGCAACTCGAAACCCCTCCGGCCTTCGGCGCTGAGTTCGAGATCGAATAACGCGCTGACGTCCACGTCGTCCCACGGCACGCGCGACAGGATGTCCGCTTCGTAGTGAACCAGTCGCCACTCCTGCCCATCCTGAATCATGAACGCCGGCAGCACGAGATCGCGGGTTGCTTTTCGATACCGTTTGCGCTGCCTGAGAACCTGAGTTTCGGTTGGTTCCGCCGGCCCCTCGCCGTCGGCGACAACCCTGCCTTCCATACCCTGGAGTCCTTCCAGCCCGAATCCCTTGCGGACTTCCTCCAGCAAATCGGCCCCCCGGCGTTGAAAGCAGAAAACATAGCTTTCGTCCAACCAGGCCACGCCGGTTTTCCTGGCGTAGGGCTGCCGAAGAATGCGTCCGACGAGTTGCGTCAAGGCGCTCTTGGACGCCGGGTTCGTCAGGATCGTCAGGATGTAGGCGAACGAGCAATCCCAACCCTCCTGCAGCGCCTGCTTGGTGACGATGAAGCGGATGGGGCAGTCACGCGACAGCAGGCCGCCGGTCTCGTCCACGTCCTTCAACTCGTCCCGCTGACTCGTCTTGACCGCGATGTGTTCCGCTCTGATTTCGGGATGCCGCAGCAGATAATCGCGAACGTCTTCGGCGTGGATCACGCCCGCCCGCCGCTGATCCTTGCCCGTGCGCTCCACCTGGATCAGGCAAATGGGGCGGATGTACTCGCCGGTTTCCGCCGCGTGCGCCAACGCCTCCTGCTCAAGCCGCTTGCGGTGCTCGATCGAGGCGAGAAGAGTGTCCTGCCAGCTTGCGCTCGCGCTGTTTTTGATGTGCAGATCGAGCTTGATCATCTCTTCCGCGTGCAATTCACGGCCGCGGATGTTGACGAGCACGTTCGCTCCCTTGGGCGGCGTCGCCGACAACTCGACGATCATGCACGGATTGAATCCTTCCAGCGTCTGCTTGGCCTTGCGGCTGTAGGCTTTGTGTCCCTCGTCGAGGACGATCAACGGACGCAGCAGGCGCAGCGCATTGCCCAGAGATGTCTTGGCGTGGCGGCCCCAGACGCTGTTCTCCCGCTCGAACGTATCGAGATTCGGTATCTCCTCGAGTAACGCCTTGTGGGCGGCCGCGTCGTCGTCCGGCGGGAAAAAACGGTCGAAGCCGCCGCTGTCACGAAACATGCGCAATTGAGCTTTGGTTTCCCGATTGGCCGAAGGCAGCATCAGCAGCAGCACGCACAGTTTTTCGGCGATGTCCCGCGGGCCGAACCCGCTGGTCTTTTCCAACACGAAGGTGCGTCCCGCCGATGACAAATCGAGTTGCCGGCGATACGGATGATCGCGGTCTTTGAGAGCCTTCAGCGTCTGGCTGTAGATCTGCGTGGTCGGCACGATCCACAGCACCAGCCCTGTTTGCCGCCGTCTGTAATGCGTATTGACCAGGTCAATGACCTTCGTCGCCAGCAGCGTTTTGCCGCCGCCGGTCGGAATCTGCAGGCAGAACGCCGGCAGCCGCTCGCCAAGTCCGTTGCGGCGCGGCAGAGGAAGCTGTGGCGCCGCCGTCTTCTCCCACGCCTTGGCCACCCAGTCGAAGTCCATCTCCGGATCCAACTCGAGCGCCTTCGCCGCCTTTTTGCGCCACTCGGACAACCCCCGGAGAAACTCGCTGACGGTTTCCAGCGCGCGCTTCTGATATTCCTTGAGGATCATCTGTCCAGATTGTCGACCGTCTCGTAAATCTCGAACGGCAATTGCTGGAAGGTGACGTTGTGCCGGTGCAGGAGATGGCCATCGATGTACTTGGTAGGGGCGAAAACCAGCTTTTCCCGGCTGCCGGGCAGCGCCCGGGCTTCTCTCAGCGTCAGCGCCATGTTCTTGAGCTTCTCGACATCGGCTTCGTAAATCAGAAAAACGTCGTAAAGTCGGCTGCTGCCGATGAACCACGTCTGCTTGTCGATCTTCTCCGGCTCGAACTCTTCGCCCGTAGCGGTGAAGAAGATGTAGCCGGCCAGCTTTTTGTAGTCCGGCAGCTTCGATTCGTCGAGCAGCGACTCCTGGCGCATCGGCCGACCCAGCCTGAAGTAGCTGAACGCGCCGCCCAACCCGGCCTTGAGCGCTGCGTCCTTCGCCGAGGGCACGCCCCGGATGACGCACCGCACCCGCTCGGCGGTGATCGAATCCACGTAATCCTCGCACTCGATCAGCACGAAGCGCCGTTTGCCGCCGTCCTCCTTGTTCAACGCCAGCACGGCTTGCGCGGTCGTGCCGGAGCCGGCGAAGGAGTCGAGCACGATGGAGTCCTTGTCGGTGGCGATTTGCAGGATGCGTTTGATTAGCTTCGATGGTTTCGGAGTAACGAACAAATCTTGCGCAGCTTGGGCCGCCATTACTTGGCTCAATTCTTGTTTGGCATTCCGAGTGCTGCCAACATCTGTCCACGACCACAAAGTCTGAGGCGGTACTCCACTACGTACTTCTGAGAGAAACCGCTTGATGCCCGGCCGCGTATCGCCCGATGCTCCCCACCAAATCCGATTATCGGCGTCAAGTTTCCAGAATTTTTCTTCATTGACTCGCCAATAGCTTCCTGCCGGTGGACCGTTAATCGAACGCCCAGCCTTGGTAGTAATCGAATAGCGGCCTCCAGCGTAAAAATTCCTGGCTGCAAGATCACTCAACATCCATGGGCCGCGTGGGTCATTGTCTGGATTCTTGTAACGATCCAGCATCTTTGCAGATCTCGGGAGAGGATTTGGTCGCCAAGTTTCAGCATTCCTTGCATATATCGCGATGTAATCGTGGTCTTCACTCAGATGCATTGCCGTATTCTTGGGGCTATCCATCTTGTGCCATACGATATTTGCAATAAAATTCTCCTCCCCGAACACCTCGTCCATGAGGCAGCGGAGGCGGTGAACCTCGTTGTCGTCGATGGAAACGAAGATGGCCCCGTCGTCGCGGAGAAGCTCGCGCAGCAGCTTCAGGCGGGGCAGCATCATGCAGCACCACTTGTCGTGACGGGTCAGGTCTTCGCGGTCCACGACCTTGCCCAGCCAGTCGCACATCATCGGCGAGTTGACCCTGTCGTTGTAGGCCCAGCCCTCGTTGCCGGTGTTGTAGGGCGGGTCGATGTAGATGCACTTGACCTTGCCGTGATAGGCGGGCAGCAGCGCCTTCAACGCGGCCAGATTGTCGCCTTCGACGATCAGGTTGTCGTGCAGGCTCGCTCGGTCGCTCAGCCCTTTGGAGCGGACCGGCTGCAACTCGTGAAACGGAACCGCCAGATGGTGGTTCTCCACGAACACCTTCCCCTTGAATTGCAGCGACGGCATATCGGGTTTTCGCCGCGCTTCAACAACGGCAGCGGCCGGCGGCCGTCTTGCCGGTCTTGCGCAGCGGCGTTTTTCTGCGATTGCGCTCCAAGCCACGATTATAGGCCGTCGCCGCAGCCCCGGTTCGCGGAGAGCAAGGCCTCCGCCCGCTGGACTTTCGGCGCGGGCTTGTCAAGCCAGGTCTTCGCGGCGGCGGCGGATCGAGCGCGCGCGGCCCGTCGCTTCATCGACGGCCACCACGACGGCGTTCAGGCGAACCGCGCCCGCCGCCGGCTCGAATCTCGCCGGGCGGCCGCTGAGGAAGCGCGCGATCGAGGCCTGCCTATCCATGCCGATGACCGAGTTCGCCGGCCCGGTCATGCCGGCGTCGGTGATATAGGCGGTTCCGCCCGGCAGGATGCGTTCGTCGGCCGTGGGCACGTGCGTGTGCGTGCCCACAACGGCGCTGACCCGGCCGTCGAGATGCCAGCCCATGGCAACCTTTTCGCTGGTGACCTCGGCGTGAAAATCGACGAAGCGAACCTTGATTTCGCGGTCCAACTCTTCGAGCATGCGGTCGGCGGCGCGGAACGGACACTCGATGTTGGGCATGTAAACGCGCCCTTGAAGATTGATCGCGGCGAAACGCACGGCGGAATCGGTGCGTCCGAGGTAAAGCCCGCAACCGGGGGCGTCGGGGTAGTTCGCCGGGCGTAAAATTCGCGGCTCCCGATCGAGGTAGGGCGCAATCTCTTTCTTGTCCCAAATATGATTGCCGGAGGTCAAAACGTGAATTCCCTCGCCCAGCAAGCCCGCGGCGATTGCGGCGGTGACGCCGAAACCCGCCGCGGCGTTTTCGCAGTTGGCGATAACCAGGCCGGCGTCTTCCTCGGCGACGATGCGTTGCAGCGTCTCGCGCACGATGCGCCGCCCCGGCCGGCCAACGATGTCGCCGATAAAAAGAATGTTCATGCTTGCCGCAGCGGGAAAGGGGTTTCTCAGTGTAACGCGGGCCCGCCCGGCCTTGCCCCGCGCTATATGCGCAAGGCCAGCGCGTCGCCCGCCGACAGCAGCTTGCCGTCTTGATCGTCCGCGATTCTCGTGTTCACCGCCAAGCGGTAGTAGTGATCGAAAGCCGCTCTCTCGATTCCCGCGGGCAAATGCCGCCGGCGCAGCTCGGCGAACCTCTTCGCGAACTGGGGGTCGCCGATTGCGCCGCTCAGCGAATCCCGGCTCGGCACGGAGCAGCGCGCGCAGGGATTGACGCCCTGCAATTCGACGGCGCCGATGCGGAAACGCGCCGGACGGCCGGCGGCGCCGAAAAGACGGTCTTCCTCGAACGGGGCGAGTCCGTCGAGTTCCAGATTGGCGCGGAAACGACGGCGGACCTCTTCCGCCTCCAAGCAGAACCACTCCGCTACGGTTTCGAGCGTTGCCCTGCCGACGATTGTCGGCCCGGACGCCGCCTCGTCGTCGGGGAATCCCCGCCGCGGATTGCGCCGCAAAACGACGGGGCGGCCAAGCCGCTCGGTAAACCATGCTGCGATTGCCTGCGCCCCGCCGGGAAGCTGGAACGCCGCTTCCCGTCCGCCGTCCGCCGAGAAGCGCACGCTCCCCGCCTGCGGACCGTATCTTGCGCGGATCCGCAGCAGAGGCGCGCCCAGCCGTTTGGCGTTGGCGAAGTCGCCGCGGGCATCGACCAGAGCGAACTCGCGGTCTCCGGCCAGGCCGGCGCCGCCGACAACTCGAATCGCAGCCACGGCAAGGGGATCGAGCGACTTGATCGGATAGATGCGGATTCCCGCGAGCCGCGCCGCTTTCGCCACCGACTAGCAGGCGACCGCGCGCGGGGGGCGGTTCTCGCGCAGGAAACCGACGATCGATTCGAGCGAAGCCCCCGGGCGGAAGACGCGGGCGACGCCCATTTTTTCCAGGGCGGGCAGATCTTCGTCAGGGATGATGCCGCCGACGACGACGCGAACGTCGGTCATCTCGTTTTGGCGCAGCAGGTCCATCACCCGCGGCAAGATCACGGTGTGCGCTCCGGAGAGGATCGAAAGGCCGATGAACTCCACATCCTCTTGCAACGCCGCGTTGACGATTTGTTCGGGGGTCTGGCGCAGGCCGGTGTAGATCACCTCCATGCCGGCATCGCGCAATGCTCTGGCGATGACCTTCGCGCCGCGGTCGTGGCCGTCGAGGCCGGGCTTGGCCACCAGCACCCGGACCGGCGTCGATGCGTTTTCCGCAGGCATCCCGCGCCATTTAACTTATCACGCTCGGGGGAACGCGCATCCGCGCGTTCCCCCGCCGCTATCGTTGCGCAGCGGCCTGGGGCGTGGGGGCGGGTTTTTTGGCAAAGCCCATCTTTTCCCCGCTGCGCTCCACGCGCACGGTGTCTCCGTCGCCGAACGCGCCGTCCAGAATCTGCAGCGCGAGAGGATCTTGAATCAACCTCTGGATGGCCCGCTTCAGCGGCCGCGCGCCGAATTGCTCGTCGTAACCCGCGGCCAAGAGAAGCTCCTTGGCGCCGCCGGAAACTTCCAGGCGGATATTCTTCTGGGCGAGCATCCGTTCGACGGCGGCAAGCTGCAAGTCGACGATCGCGCCGAGATGCTTGCGGCTCAGCCTGTTGAAGACGATGATGTCGTCGATGCGGTTCAAGAACTCCGGACGGAAATGCCGCGCCAGCTCGTCGAGCAGCTTTTGTCGAATGTCGTCGTGCCCGCGCTGCTCGTGCGTAAGCGAAAAGCCGATCGATCCGTTTTTCTGAATCGCGCGCGAACCGATGTTCGAGGTCATGATGATGACGGTGTTGTTGAAGTTCACCGTGCGGCCCTTGCCGTCGGTCAGGCGCCCGTCGTCGAGCACTTGCAGCAGCACGTTGAAAACGTCCGCGTGCGCTTTCTCGATCTCGTCGAGCAAAACGACCGTGTAGGGCTTGCGGCGCACGTGCTCGGTCAGTTGACCGCCCTCCTCATAACCCACGTACCCGGGAGGCGCGCCGATCATGCGCGCAACCGCGTGCTTCTCCATGTATTCGGACATGTCGATGCGCACCATCGCCTGCTCGTCGTCGAACAAGAATTGCGCCAGGCTGCGCGCGAGCTCGGTCTTGCCGACGCCCGTCGGCCCCAGGAAGACGAACGTGCCGATCGGCCGTTTCGGGTCGCTGAGGCCGGCGCGGCTGCGTCTGACCGCGTTGGCGACCAACTCGACCGCTTCGTCCTGGCCGACGACCCGCTGCTGCAAGCGCTCTTCCATGCACACCAGCTTCTGGATCTCGCCTTCGAGCATGCGCGAAACCGGAATGCCGGTCCACTTGGCGACAATCGCGGCAATGTCCTCTTCGGTGACCTCGCCGCGCAGCAGCCCGCTTTCCGCGTGCTCTTCCTCCAGACGGCGCGTGGCGAGGTCGAGCTCCTGCTCGACCTCGACCAGCCGGCCGTAACGGATTTCGGCGGCGCGCGACAGGTCGCCGCTGCGCGCGGCCTCTTCCTGCTCTGCGCGCAACCGCTCCTGGCGTTCCTTGAGCCGGCGCACGGAGTGGATGAGGCTTTTCTCCTTTTCCCAGCGGCCGCGGGAAAGGGCGGCCTCGGCGCGGAGCCGCTCGAGCTCGTTCTCGATTGCGCCGAGACGCTCCCGCGAGCCGCGGTCCTTCTCCTTCTGCAGCGCTTGACGCTCGATCTCAAGCTGCGTGATCCTGCGTTCCGTGCGGTCGACATCCACGGGAACGGAATCGATCTGCATGCGCAGAGTGGCGCCCGCTTCGTCCATCAGGTCGATCGCCTTGTCGGGCAGAAAACGGTCGCTGATGTAGCGCTGCGAGAGCGTGGCGGCGGCCACCAGCGCCGTATCGCGGAAGCGCACCGAGTGGTGAATTTCGTAGGTTTCCTTCAGGCCGCGCAGGATGGCGATCGTGTCCTCGACGCCGGGCTGATCCACCAGCACGGTTTGAAAGCGCCTTTCCAGCGCCGAATCCTTTTCGATGTATTTTCGGTATTCGCCCAGCGTGGTAGCGCCGATGCAGCGCAGTTGCCCGCGCGCGAGCATCGGCTTGAGCATGTTCGCGGCGTCGATGGAGCCTTCCGCCGAACCCGCGCCGACAAGCGTATGCAACTCGTCGATGAAGCAGACGACGGCCCCGTCGGAGTCTTCGATTTCCTTGAGCACCGCCTTCAGCCGGTCTTCGAATTCGCCCCGGAATTTGGCGCCCGCCACCAGCGACGTCAGGTCGAGCGAGACCAGGCGCTTGTTCTTCAGCGTTTCGGGAACGTCGCCGTTGACGATGCGCTGGGCGAGACCCTCGGATATGGCGGTCTTGCCCACGCCGGGCTCGCCGATCAGCACGGGGTTGTTCTTTGTCCGCCGCGACAGCACCTGGATGACCCGGCGGATCTCTTCGTCGCGGCCGATAACCGGGTCGAGCTTGCCCTTCCGCGCTTCTGCCGTGAGGTCGCGGGCGTAGCGTTCCAGCGCCTGGTATTTTTCTTCGGGGTTCGGATCGGTAACGCGCTGCGACCCGCGCACGGCGGCCAGCGCCTGCAAGACCGCTTCGGGCGCGGCGCCGACATCGTGCAGCAGCTTGCCGGCGGCGTCGCGGGTCGAGCGGCCGAGAGCCAGCAACAGATGCTCGGTCGAGACGAACTCGTCCTTGAACCGCTCGGCCTCGCGGAACGCCTGCGCGAACGCCTGCTCCAGGGCAGGGTCGATATGCGCGCCGCCCTGCGCGCCTCGGACGGATGGAATTTCCGCGAATTTCTTGCGCGCATCCTCGGCGACGACGCCGGGGGCGATGCCCAGCTTGGACAAAACAGCCTGCACGACGCCGTCTTGCTCCTCGACGAGCGCCGCCAACAGGTGGATCGGCCGGATGGTCTGGTGGCTCGCCTCGGCGGCCAGCGCCTGAGCCGCCTGCACCGCTTGCTGCGCTTTTTGCGTGAATTTGTCGAATCGATTCATGAGGCCTCCCTTTCCCGGCCTGCCGCGATTCCGCCGCGGCGCGCCCGTATCGCCCCTCGTCTTGCGCCGCGGAACGGGGGGCGGCCGGACCGCCGTCCGCCGCCGCCCCCCGCCCGGTCGGGCCGCGCTCATTTCACGGCCGCGCTCATTTCACGGCAATGGTGCGCCCGGTCTCCTTGACCTCGGTCTTCGGCAGCGTCAGACGCAGCACGCCGTCCTTGTACTTGGCGTCGATCGCGTCGCAGTCGATCGTCGGCGGCAGCGAGAAGCGGCGGACGAACGAGCCGTAGCTGCGCTCGATCCGGCGGAATTTGTCTTTCGACTCGTCGGACTCCAGCTTGCGCTCGGCCCGCAGGGTCAACGTGCCGTCGTCTACGCGCACGGCGATGTCCTTCTGCTTGACCTCCGGCAAATCGGCCGTCAGCACGAACTGCTTGTCGTCCTCGACAATGTCGACGGCCGGCGCCCAAGTCCGCTCGGCGGCGGGCGCGGACGCCCCCGCGTCGCTGAAAAAGTGGTCCAGGATACGGTCGAAGTCCGCGAAGAACGGCTTCAGCCCGACCTGTGGCGTGTATCGAATCAAGCTCATGAGTTGCCTCCTGGTTGCAGTAGCGGTTTCAAGTCACGGGGAAGTCCGCAGGATGCGCTTTCCGGCAGCGGCGCGCGCCGCCCGCCGGCTTTGCTCGCCGCTTGTCTGGAGAACATCCTTTAAGATTTCCTCATTCACTTACAAATATATAATCTTAGTTGATTACTGTCAATTTTTGTGCGAAAAAATTTTCTAGCGGCGCCGGGCGCTTTCGCTCTCGCTTCCCTTCCGCGCCGATTATGATGAAGAGCGGTGCATCTGCCGGGGCATCGCAAGCGTTCCGTCGCCTTCTGGATCGTTCTCGGCGTCTGCCTCGTCGCGCTGGCCGTTACCCTCAACATCACTTGGGTTGTGGCCAACTGGCGGACGGGCGTCATGCTGCTGGTCGGCGCGGTCTCTTTCGCCATGCTGATCGCCGGCCTCGTGCTCAACACGATTTTTCTGGTCCGCGAGATTCGCCGCAACGAGCAGCACGACGCCTTCATCAACGCCGTCACGCACGAGTTGAAAACGCCCGTCGCTTCGATCAAGCTGTATCTCGAGACGCTGCAATCCCGAAAGCTCGACGACCGCCGGCGCCGGGAGTTCTACGAGACGATGCTGCAGGACGCCGCGCGCCTGCAGGGCGCCATCGAGCAGGTATTGACCGCCGGCGCGGCCGGCTCGCGGCGCAGGACGCACCGCGCGCCGGTCGACATTCCGGCGCTGGTGCGCGACTGCATCGAGGCGGTCAGCCGCCGCCATCATCTTCCCCAGAACGCCTTGAGCTATCGCTGCGACTTTGCCGAGGGAGAGCCGGCGGTCGTCTCCGGGGACGCCGAGGAGTTGCGCGCGGCGGTTTCCAACCTGCTCGACAATTCGATCCGCTACTCCGGCAAGCAGGTGGAGGTGCGCATCCGCATCGCCAAGATCGGCGCCGACCGCGTAGCCATTCGCGTGCAGGACGAAGGCATCGGCATTGCCCGCGCGGAGTTGAAGCAAATCTTCAAGCGCTTCTACCGCATACCCGGAACGTTGCGCGTCAAGGGCGCCGGCCTGGGGCTGTTTATCGTCCGCTCGGTCGCCAAGCGCCACGGCGGCAAGGCATATGGAGAAAGCGAAGGGGCGAACCGCGGCAGCACGTTTACAATCGAGCTTCCGCTGGCGCCGTCGACATGAGCAGCGTACTGGTAGTGGAGGACGAAGAGCATCTCGCCGCCGGGCTGCGCTTCAACCTGGAGGCCGAGGGCTTCCGGGCGACGGTGGTGGATACCGGTGAGGCGGCGTTGGATATGCTGTGTTCGGACGGCGGCTTCGATCTGGTGCTGTTGGACGTCATGCTGCCCGGCAAGAGCGGCTTCGAGGTCGTCGCCGAGTTGCGCCGCGGCGGACATTTCGTTCCGGTCATCATGTTGACGGCGCGCGGCCGGCCGGCCGACGTCGTGCAAGGCTTTTCGGCGGGCGCCGACGACTACGTGCCGAAACCGTTCGAGCTGCCGGTGCTGCTGGCGCGCATTCGCGGCATGCTGCGCCGCCGCCGGTGGCTGCAAGAAGACAACGGGCCTGCCGCCCCTCGGCGCTATTCTTTCGACGGGCGAACGATCGACTTCGACCGCCAGCAACTCATCGTCGACGGCAAAACCCGCGAGCTCACATTGATGGAGACGGATCTGCTTCGCTTTCTCATCGAAAACGAAGGAACCGCAGTGTCGCGGAAAGACTTGCTTTCCGGGGTCTGGGGCGTTCGAGAGGATACCGATACGCGGGCCATCGACAATTTCATCGTGCGCCTCAGACGCTACATCGAGACGGAACCCTCGCGGCCCCGGCACCTCGTGACGGTGCGGGGCGTCGGCTACCGCTTCCTGGCCAACCCCGGACCATGACCCGGCATCCGTTCGACAACCGCTTCGCGCCGCGGCCCCAGGCAGGCGCGGGCGCGCAAGACTCCGGCCATTCTGTTACAATATCTTGTATTCTCGACAGTATTGCTACAGTATTTGGTGCTTTTGTTTTATTGCTTGCCTGCCGCCCGCCTGCAGGCGGTTCTCGGGATGAACGGTGCCGCTTCGAATCGCGTACGCTGGTATGAACTTGCTGCGGAAAATCAGCTTTCGTTCCTTGGTCAGCCTTTTTTCGCGCGACTTGGCGATCGATCTGGGCACCGCGAACACCCTTGTTCACGTTGCCGGGGTGGGCGTCGTCATCGACGAGCCTTCGATCGTCGCCATCAACACGAAGACCAACAGCATCTTGGCGGTCGGCGAGGAGGCCAGGGAAATGGTCGGGCGCACGCCCGGCAATATCGCCGCGATCCGGCCGATGCGGGACGGGGTCATCGCCGATTTTCAAGTGACCGAGCGGATGCTGACCTACTTCATCCAGAAAGCGCACAACCGCAAGCTGCTGGTCCACCCCCATGTGGTCATCGGCGTGCCCAGCAGGATTACGCCGGTCGAGCGGCGCGCGGTCATGGATGCGGCTTTTCAAGCCGACGCGAGCGAAGTTTACCTGGTCGAGCAGGCGATGGTCGCCGCAATCGGCGCGGGCCTGCCGATTACCGAGCCTTCCGGCAGCATGATCGTGGACATCGGCGGCGGCACGACCGATATCGCCATCATCTCGTTGTCGGGCATTGTTTATTCCAGTTCCGTACGCACTGCGGGCAACGCGATGGACGAGGCGATTGTTTCGTACTTGAAGGACAAGCACGGTTTGTTTATCGGCGAGCGCACCGCCGAGCGGGTCAAGATCGAGATCGGTTCCGCTCACCCGATCGACAAGCCGGCGACAATGGAAATCAAGGGCAGGAGCCGCAGCGAAGGCATGCCGCGGATGGTGAAGATCGACGACAGCGAAATCCGCAACGCGTTACAGGATTGCGTCAATGTCATCATCGACGCAATCCGCGACGCGCTCGAAAAGACTCCTCCCGAGTTGAGCGCCGATATCAGCGACCGCGGAATCGTGCTCAGCGGCGGCGGCGGACTGTTGCGCGGCCTGGACCAATGCATTCGCGAGAAAACGGGCTTGCCCGTATCGGTCGCCGGGGATCCGCTTGCGGCGGTTGTCAAGGGCACCGGCAAAATATTGGACGACCTCAATTTGTTGCAGCGGATCTCGATCGAGTGACCTGCCGCGCCGGGAACCGCGCATGGA
Organism: Bryobacterales bacterium; assembly: GCA_965214655.1. Classification (GTDB taxonomy): domain Bacteria; phylum Acidobacteriota; class Terriglobia; order Bryobacterales; family UBA6623; genus CATQHP01. The sequence continues at coordinate 1,909,839 of OZ243965.1, forward strand.
AAGGAACGGCTGAAAAGACGCATTGCTGAAACTCCTGCACAAGCGTTATTCCGGCGGCGCCCTGCTTGCGGCGCTGGTATTCGCGCAGTTGATTGCGCTGGGCTACCAGTTGCGCACGAACCGCGACATACCGTTGCTGCGTTACTGGATTGTCGGCGCGGCGGCGCCGCTGCAAAAGGGCCTGCAGCGTATCGACGAGACGGTTTCGGGCGTTTGGAGCCGTTACTTGCGGTTGATCGACAAGGCCGAGGAAGAGCGGGAGACGGCCGCGGAAATGTCCCGGCTGCGCTTGGAAAACCAATGGCTGCGGCAAAGCCTGAGGAGGTTCGACCGCGAAGCCGAACTGGTTGCTTACCGCAGGGAATCGCCGTCGCAGACCGTGCTCGCGCGGGTCATCGCGGGCGGATCGAGCCCGTTATCCAAAGAGTTGTTTCTGGACCGCGGAAAGAAACACGGCATCCGCAGCGGCATGGCGGTCGTCACCGCGCAAGGAATTGTGGGCAAGGTGCAGGCATGCTACCCATCGGCGTGCCTGGTCTTGTTGGTCAACGACACGGAATCGGGGGCCGGAGTCGTGCTGGCGGACAGCCGCGCCCGAGGAGTGCTCAAAGGAACCGGCGGCCCCTCCTGCACGATCGACTACATCTTGCCTGAGGCGAAGGCGTCGCCGGGCGAGCTGGTGTATACATCCGGCGACGACCGGGTGTTCCCGCGGGGATTGCCGGTCGGCAGGGTGGCGCGGGTTGCGCCGGGCATGCCGTTCCAGGGCATCTCCGTCGATCTCTTCGCGTCGCCGGACACGCTGGAAGAGGCCTTGATTGTGACTCAGGGCGTGCACATGGAGTTGCCGCATGAAGCGGCGCCGGACACGCCCGGAGTCCTGGCGGCTTCCGCCGGGCAAGACGCGGCGGAGCCGGGCTTGATGACCTCGGCGGACGGCCTCAAAGAACCGCCGGCCGCGAAGATCGACGCCGACCGCATCAAGCAGCGCTATCGCCGGATCGTCGGCGAACAGGGCGGCCGGGTCGGCGGTTTCGGACTGCCGCCGCCCGATTTCAATTTCGCCCCCGGCGCGCAGCCGCCCGCGGGCGGCGCCTCCGCGCCCGTTGCCGGAGAACGCGAGGAAAAGCGATTGTAATGCGGGCTTCGACGATCCCCTTCCCGGCCCGGCATCTGGAGAAGAAGCGCGCAGCCATGTATCCCGGCGCGGGTTTCGCGCTGGCCGCGGGGACGTTGACCATCCAGGGCTTCCTGCCCCTCTGGGCCCCGCCGTTCACGCAGGTGAATCTGCCGCTGATCGCAGTGGTGTTCCTGGCGCTGACGGGGCGCAGCGTCAAGACGGGCATGCTGGCGGGAATGGGCATAGGCTGGGCCCAGGATGCTTTGACTCACGGCCCCTTGGGCGTGCTCGGAATCGTCGAGACCTGCGTCGGCTATGCGGCCGCCTCGATGGGTCTCTACATCAATGCCGCGTACCCCGGCATTCGCAGCATCATCCTCTTTCTGTGCTTTCTCCTGCATCGGGCGCTGCTGTTCGCCATGCGAGACGGCTTGCTGGGGGTCGATGTTTCCTTCGACCCGCTTGGCTGGACTGCCTTGGCCGCAGTCCATGCTGTTGCCGGCCTGCTGCTGTACCCGCTCTTCGACAAGCTCAAGAGGACCCCATGAATCTCGGCGAAACCCCGTTGCGGCGGTCGAGAGACATGCAGACCGCCCTCTTTCAATACGCGGCTGCGGCTGTTTTTTTGTGGCTGTTGAGCGGGTTTTGGCAACTCCAGGTGCGGAAGTCGGGAATCTACGCGCAGAAGGCGGAGCAAAACCGCGTGAAATCCCTGTCGATACCGGCTCCGCGCGGGGAAATTTTCGATCGCGACGGCCGTCTGCTTGTCAACAATGCGCCCAGCTTCTCGGCGCTGCTTGCCGCCGGCAAGGCGCGCTCCGCGAACCTGCCGGCAATCGCGGAGAGTCTCGACCTGCCGCTCGACCGCCTGCAAGAGCGGCTTGCGCAGGCCGTGCGCGACCCCGCGCTCGATCCCATCCTCCTGAAGGAGAACCTGTCGGTAGCGGAGATGGCCTTCCTGGAAGCGCACCGCGCCCGGATCGGAGAAATCGACATTGTGCGGGCGCAGCGCAGGTTCTATTCGGCGGAGGGCGTTGCGGCGCATGTCGTCGGTTATGTCGGCGAGATCAGCAGGGGCGAATTGAACATGCGCGAGTTCTCTCTGCACAGCCCCGGCGACAAGATCGGCAAAGCCGGCATCGAGCGGCAATACAACGCCCTGCTCACGGGCCAGGACGGCCGGCAGCGGATTCTGGTGGACAACCGCGGGCGGCGGAAAGGCGTCATCGAGTCTGTCCAGGCTCGGCCGGGCCGCAGCCTGCGGTTGACTCTCGATCTCGATCTGCAATCCGTTGCCGAGATGGGCCTCGAAGGCTACCGCGGCGCTGTAGTGGCGCTCGACCCGCGCAACGGCGAGGTGCTGGCGATGGCCAGCGCGCCTGTCTTCAGGGCCAATGCATTCGTCGACGGCATGAAAGGCGCCGAATGGAAGAACGTGGTCGAAGACCCGGCGAAACCTCTGCTCAATCGAGCGGTGCAGGGGCAATGGGCGCCCGGCTCGGTATTCAAGCCCATCGTCGCCCTGGCCGCTCTGGAGAAAGGGCTGGCCAACAGCACGTTCCGCGCGACTTGCACGGGCGGCGTGACCTACTTCGGTCACAGGTTCCATTGCCACGCCCGCCGCGGCCACGGCTCGGTCAATCTGAACGAAGCCATGATTCAGTCCTGCGACATCTACTTCTACGAGTTGGGCAAGCGACTCGGCGTAGAGGTCATTGCCGAATACGCCCGCCGCGCGGGTCTGGGCGCAAAGACGCTGATCGACCTGCCCGACGAAGCTGAGGGGATCGTGCCCAGCATCGGTTGGAAGGTGCGCCTGTTCCGCGAGCGCTGGTATGCGGGGGAAACGCTCTCACTGGTCATCGGCCAAGGCGCGCTCACGGTGACTCCGCTGCAGGTCGCTCAGGCGATCGGCGGACTTGCCTTGGGCGGCGTCTGGCATCGCCCGCGCCTCGTCTTCCAAGGCCGGCCGGGGGAGCTGCCGGAGAGCCGGGCGAGACCCGAACCCCGCCGCGCGCCGATCAAGCCCTGGCATTCGAGGATTATCGGGCAACTGCTGTGGGGCGTGGTCAACGCCGGCGGAACGGGCGCCCGCGCGCGGCTGGCCGGCGTTGACGTCTGCGGGAAGACCGGGACGGCGCAGCGCGTTTCCAATCGGACAAGACTCAAGCACGACCGCCCCGACTTCGAAGACGACGCCTGGTTCGTCGGCTACGCGCCGTGCGGCGAACCGGAAATCGTCGTCTCGGTATTGCTGGAGAACGGCGCTCACAGCTATTTCGCCGCGCCTGTCGCGCGGGACGTCATCAAAGCGTACTTCGACAAAAAGAAACGCCGGCGGCTGACCGCGGCCTATACGACGTTGGCCCGTCTGGGGGAACGCCCGCGATGAGCCTCAGGCCGTTGCCCAGGCGGGGGCGCCTCTTCTATGGCTTCGACTGGGCGTTGATCGCGCTGACCGCCGCGATTGCCGCCTTGGGCGTTCTCGAAATCTACAGCGCCACCCTGTCGACCCAATGGCAGGACGCCTGTTCCAAACAGTTGCTCTGGCTCGGTCTGGGCGCGCTCCTGTTCGCGGCGATGTCCTGGATCGATTACCGCTGGCTGGTCGACCGCGCGGCCTTTTTCTATGCGGTCGCGCTTGTCCTGCTGGCCGGCATGCTGCTTTTCGCGGCTCCGATCAACGGAGCGCGCCGTTGGATCGCGTTGCCCGGCGGGCTCTCGCTTCAGGTCTCGGAGTTCGTGAAAGTGGTGCTAGTATTGGTAGCAGCCCGCTATTTCAGAAATTTCGCGACGGAAAGGATACGCTTCCACGAAGTTCTTTACGCTGCCGCCATTTTCTCCGCGCCGGCTCTGCTGGTGCAGAGCCAGCCGGATATGAGCACCGCGTTGAGCTACGCGCCGTTGCTCGGAATGGGTATCTTTCTGTCGGGGGTTCGCTGGAAACATGCGGCTGCCGCTGTTTTGGCCCTGATGTTGGCCGTGCCGGCCGGATGGTGGGCGCTCAAGCCCTACCAGCAGAAGCGCATCACCGCCTTCCTGCACCCGGAGGACGACCTGCAGGGCGCCGGCTACCAGTCGCTGCAGTCCAGGATCGCGGTAGGCGCGGGCGGAATATGGGGACAAGGTTTTGCGCGCGGCACACAGACCCAGTTGCGCTTTCTGCCCGTCCCCCATACGGATTTCGTTTTCGCCGCGTTTGCGGAAGAAAGCGGCTTTGTCGGCGTCTTCTTTGCGATGGCGCTGTACTTTTCCCTCACGATGAGAATCGTGCATAACGCAAGAGCCGCCGCCGGTGCCGCCGGAACGCTGATCGCGATGAGCGTCGCGGCGCTGTTGCTGTTTCAAGTGCTGATCAACATAGGGATGGTCGTGAACAAAATGCCGGTTACCGGCATTCCGCTGCCCCTGATGAGCTATGGAGGATCGAGCGCCCTGACATTCCTGATGCTGCTGGGCCTCGTCAACAACGTGAGGCTTCGCCGCTTCACGCATTGATCGAACTTTGCGGGTTTGCCGCCGGAATCCGACCCAGGCATCCGGCGAACTCGCCCGCGCAACCGGAGAAAGGATAGGGAAGGATTGCGAATCCGCAGCCGAGGAGGCGCGGGGCGGTTCCCTGAAAACACGGAACATGCCAAGCGGAAGCGTATGAGACCCGCAACTCGTTGCCGGCGCTCCGCCCGCTTGCAGACCGTGTACAAAGAGATTGCAACGCCGGCGCAGGACGCTCCGGCCCGCGGGGCCGCGTCCGAGGCCGAAACGAATCCGACGGGAGTGAACGATGACTGAACCGTTCGGCGGCCCCTCGCATCGAGTTCGCAGGCGGAGCATTCTTCCCTTGGGACAGGTTCCATGTCGAAAGAATTGGTCGTTTCGTCGAATCGACACGAAACGAAATTGGCGATCCTCGAGGACGATCGCCTGGTGGAAATTTATGTAGAGCGGCGTTCGAATCAGGCCATTGCCGGAAGCATCTACAAAGGCAGGGTTTCCCGCGTATTGCCCGGAATGCAGTCCGCGTTCGTCAAGCTGGGGCTTGCTCGGGACGCATTCCTGTACGTTTCGGACGTGCTGGACCAAACAGCCGAGCTGGAAGACGGAGACGCTCCGGATCTCGCCGAAACCGCAGACGAGCAGCCGGCGAACGGCGGCGGGGCCGGACGGCGGCGCAGCAGACGCTTGAACTCGAGGCGTCGCGATTCCGGGCTGAGCGGCGGCGAATCCGAGGACGACGCTCAGAACGCGCTCGAAGCGCAGGGGGCCGGCGAAGAATCCGGGCGGTCCGCCGGCCGCCGCCCGGGGCGCCGCCGGGGGCGCCGGCGCCGCGACCGCGAGGACGACCGCAGGCGGATTCGCAGCGGCGGCGTCGAGCGGGTCGAAGCGGCTGCAAGCGAAGACCGCGGCGCGCCGCCGGGAACCGAGGACGGCGGCGATGCGGCTTTCGAAGTGCTTCCCGGAGAATCGCTGTCGAAATACGGCGCGGCCGGCGAGGGACCCGCAGCCGACGAGGACGCCGGCGCCGTTGACGATCAAGCCGTTGACGCTGATTACCAAGAGCTCGATGCCGCCGACGAACGCGACGAAGATGCCGCAGGCGGCGTTTTGGACGCCCCCAACGACCTGAACGACGACATCGAGTACGACGACGAGATCGAAGACGAAAGCGACGAGCCGGCGGCAGCCGCCGGCAACGGCGAGGACCAGGACGAGACGGTCCCCGGCGGCGCCCAGGAAGAACAAGCGGCGGAACAGGCGGCGGACGACGGCGCCCAACGGACTGAAGATGCTGAAGACGCGCAGCCCGCAGCGGGCGGAGAGCCGGATGCAGACGCAGCGGGCGGAGAAGCTCCCGAAACGGCTGCCGCCCTATCGACCCCGGCGGAATCCTCGCGCCTGCAACGGCGCTCGCGCCGCGGACGCCGCCGCGGACGCCACGATGCGGAGGCGTCGAATGGCGCGCAAGGCGGCGAAAACGGCGTGGAAGACCCGCCGCTCGAGGCCAAGCCTGCTTCCTCCGACTCCGACGCCCTGCCGAATATCAAAGATCTGCTCGACCCCGGGCAGGAGTTGATCGTTCAAATCGCCAAGGAGCCGCTGGGCAAGAAGGGCGCCCGCATCACCTCGCACGTAGCCCTCCCGGGGCGCTTCATGGTCTACATGCCGACCGTGAATCACAACGGCGTGTCGAAAAAAGTCCGTTCCGATTCCGAGCGCGCCCGCTTGCGCCGCATCGTCAAAGCCCACGCCGCCGGAAAGCCGGGCGGTTTCATCGTCCGCACGGCGGGCCGAGGGGCGTCTGAAGAGGAATTGCAGGCCGATCTCGAATTTCTCTACAAACAATGGCAGGGCATTCTGGAAAAAGCCGAGAAACGCCGCGCCCCGGCTTTGCTCTATCACGACCTCGATGTCGTCGAGCGCGTCCTGCGCGACCAGTTGGGCCAAAGTTACAAGACCATCTGGGTTGACGGCGAGGAAGAGTACGAGCGCGTCCTGCGCTTCGTCGAACGCTTCCAGCCGGACTTGCTCGACCGCGTGAAGTTCTACACGCGGTCGATGCCCATCTACGACGAGTTCAACATTTCGCAAGAGCTCGAAAAAGCGCTGCGGCCGAAGGTCTGGCTGAAATCGGGCGGCTATCTGGTCATCACGCAGACCGAAGCGCTTGTCGCCATCGACGTCAACACCGGCAAATACGTGGGCAAGTCCGACCGCTTGGAAGACACGATCGTCAAGATCAACATGGAAGCGGCCGAAGAGGTTGTCCGCCAGATGCGGCTGCGCGATCTCGGCGGCATCGTCATTGTCGATTTTATCGACATGGAGGACTCCAGGAATCGCCAAAACGTTTATCGCACGATCGAGGCCGCTTTGCGCCGCGACCGCGCGCCCGCCAAGGCGCTGCCGTTCAACGACTTCGGGCTCATAGCGATTACCCGCAAGCGGGTCAAGCAATCGTTGGAGCGGGCGCTGTGCATGCCCTGCCCGACTTGCGCCGGTTCGGGCACCGTGAAGTCGGCGCCCACGGTCATCTCCGAGATTCTCAACGAGTCGCGCAAAATGGCGCTCGATGCCGAAGAGACCAAGGACGTCGTCTTGCGCGTGTATCCCGCGGTCGCCAAGGTTCTCAAAGCCCGCTCGAATTCCTATCTGCGGGAACTCGAGGAGACGTTCCAGGCGAACGTGCTGATTCGGGGCGACGCCGAGATGAGTCCGGAGCAGTTCTCCTTCCACTGACGCCTGCCGGGTCAGTAACGGATTGCGAAGGTTGCCGCGCCTTCGCCGGGCGCGGCGGTCTCCGTCACCTCATCCACTCGGGACAAAGGCGGGCCCTGCCGCAAAGCGGCCGCGAATTGTCTGATCTCCGTCTCGGGTCCTTCGGCGTGGACTTCAACCCGCAGGTCGGGAAGATTTTTCACCCAGCCGCCGATGCCGGCCCTGCGCGCTTTTTGCAGCGCAAAGTAGCGGAACCCGACGCCCTGAACGCGGCCGCCGATGCGCAAACGCACCGCGATGCGGCCGGTCTTTCCGCTGTTGCCCATAAAACCCCGCTGAAACCCGGTTGGCGGGGACCGAAACGCGGTTGGAAAGCTTTCGGCGGCGCAAATTCAATTGCGGCGCGCTTTGCGATCTCTTCGTTTGGCCCGCGTTTCTTTGAGCTTCGCCTTGTTCCGCTTCGGTTTGGCGATCCTGAACGTTCCGCTGCCGAGGTACTCGGCGCGATAGATGTTTGCCTTCTCAGCCATCGTTTTTTGATCTTCCTGTCTGCCGACCAGACTAGCGCGCCGGGGCTGCGCTTGGCAAGCGGCTGCCGGCAACGGCCTTATACTGGGAGATTCCGCAGATCGCCCCCCATGGCCTACCCGCGTATCGCCCGGATGCAGTCCGTCGATGAGTTCCGCGCCCGTTGCGCGGAGCTCGGGCTTGCGCTCGAAGCGGAGGACGCGGTCGAGACGGCGCCTTCTTCGCCTTTGGCGCAGCCGATCGACGTGGAAGGGCGGCGGCTGGGCAACCGCTGGGCCATCCATCCCATGGAAGGCTGGGACGGCGAGGAAGACGGCCGCGCCGGCGAGATGGTGCGCCGCCGGTGGCGGAATTTCGCCTCCAGCGGCGCCAAGTGGATCTGGGGCGGCGAGGCGATGGCGGTCTTGCCTGAGGCGCGGGCGAATCCGCGGCAGTTGCTGATCGACGAATCGACCGAGGAATCGCTGCGGGCGCTCCACGACGAGCTGCTGGAGACCCATAGCGCGGCGTTCGGCTCCGCGGACGATCTGCTCAGCGGATTCCAACTGACCCACTCGGGTCGGTTTTCCAGGCCGACGCAGGCCGGACCCGCGCCGAAAATCCTGTATCGCCACCCGCTGCTCGACCGCAAATTCGGTTTGGCCGACGATCATCCCCTGCTGACGGACGACGCAGTCAAACGGATTATCGACCGCTTTATCGCCGCCGGCCGAATCGCGGAGCGCTGCGGCGCGGGATTCGTGGACGTGAAGCATTGTCACGGCTATCTCGGCCACGAGTTCCTCAGCGCCGTCACTCGGCCCGGCCCCTACGGCGGGTCGTTCGAGAATCGCACGCGGTTCCTGCGCGAGATCGTCGCGGGGATTCGCGCGGCCACCGCGCGGCTCAAGATCGGCGTGCGCCTGAGCGCTTTCGACTTCGTGCCCTTCCGCTCCGGCCCGAGCCGCGGCGGCGGAAAGAAGCTCGGCGTCGGCATTCCCGAGGATTTTGCCGGCTCGCTCCCCTATCGGCACGGCTTCGGGACGAATCCGGACAATCCGGTCGAATACGATCTGACCGACACGGTGCGCTTCATCGAGCTGCTGGAGCGGCTCGACATCCGCATGCTCAACGTTACCGCCGGGAGTCCTTACTACAACCCTCACGTGCTGCGGCCTGCGCTGTTCCCTCCCTCGGACGGCTATCAACCTCCCGAGGATCCTCTGGTCGGCTGCGCGCGGCACATTCAAGCGGCGGCGGAGCTCAAAGAGAGATTCCCGAACATGATTGTGGTCGGCGCCGGGTATACCTATTTTCAGGAGTTCCTGCCGCACGTCGCGCAGTGGGCGGTGCGTTCGGGGCGGGTGGACGCCGTCGGCCTGGGCCGCATGGCGGTGGCCTGCCCCACTTTTCCCGCAGACGTGCTGCGCGACGGAACGGTGCGCTCGAAGCGGATTTGCCGGACGTTCAGCGATTGCACTACGGGGCCGCGCAACGGTCTCGTCTCGGGGTGCTACCCGCTGGATCCGTTTTACAGAAAACTTCCCGAAAGCGCGATCATCCGCAAGATCAAGGCGGGCTTGTAGCGCGGGACCTGCCGCGCGGGCTCCTACGCGGTCAGCTCGTTCCAGGGAACCCAGCCTACTTTCTCGGCCCAAGCCCTCCAGGCGGCTTCCATGACGGCGGCGCGCTCGGGGTCGCCGGCGGCGAGATCGTTGAGCTCGCTGCGGTCGGCTTCGAGATCGTAGAGTTCCCACGGCGCGTAGCCGCCGGCGCTGCGGTCGTAAAGCGATACCAGCTTCCACTTGCCCATGCGCACGGCGCGGTTGCCCTGGTGATCCCAAAAAACGGCTTCGTGCCCTTCGCGCTTGCCGTTTTCGAAAATCGGGCGCAGGCTCTTGCCTTCCAGAGGCGTAATGGGTTTGCCGTTGAAGGTTGCCGAGTACGCGGCCCCGGCCAAGTCGAGGCATGTCGCCATCAGGTCGATCACGTGGCCCGGCTCGCCGGTGACCGCGCCTTTCGGCTGCTTGACGCCGGCCGGCCAATGGCAGATCAACGGCGACGCGATGCCGCCCTCGTGCACCCAACTTTTGAACATGCGGAAGGGCGTGTTGCTGGCGTTCGCCCAAGGCCGGTCGTAGCCGTCGAACGAGTCCGGCCCGCCGGGCATGGCATTCGGGTCGCCCCAGGTATTGCGCGGCGAGCCCTGCTCGATATCGGCGCTCTCGTGGCAGCCGCCGTTGTCGGCCAGGAACAGGATCAGGGTGTTGTCGAGCTTGCCCAGGCTGCGCAGCTTGTCGACGACGCGGCCGATGCCTTGATCCATGCAGTCGATCATTGCGGCGTACACCTCCATGCGGCGCTCCCACAGGGGCTTGTCGGCCGCGTCTTGCCAGGCGGGCACGTCCGGATCGCGGGGACTGAGCTCCCATTTTTCGTCGATCAGCCCCAACTCGAGCTCCCGCGCGTAACGCTGCTTGCGCAACTCGTCCCAGCCCATGGCGTACTTGCCCTTGTACTTGGCGATGTCTTCGGGTTTGGCGTGCAGCGGCCAGTGCGGCGCCGTGAACGGCAGGTAGAGCAGGAACGGGGCGCTCTTGCCGCCGTGCTTGTCGAGAAATTCGACGGCGTGGTCGGCGATGGCGTCGGTCATGTAGAAGGAGCCGTCGTCGGGAGGGGTCCACGGCTCGCTGCCGAGAGCCATCGTGCGCGCCCTGTCGAGCTTGAAATAATTGGAGCCGCCGCTGATCAGACCGAAATACTCGTCGAACCCGCGGTCGGCAGGCCAATGGGGGCGCTCTTCGCCGACGTGCCACTTGCCGGACATCAGCGTTGTGTAGCCGGCGGACTTGAGCGCCTCGGCGATCGTCACGCAGCGGTCGTTGAGGCGGCCCCGATAGGCCGGCCGGCCCCTATCGCCGATCATGTGGCCGACGCCGGCTTGATGCGGATAGATTCCCGTGAGCAACGCCGCCCGCGTCGGGCAGCAGCGCGCGGCGTTGTAGAACTGCGTGAAGCGCAATCCGTTCTCGGCCAGATAATCGAGCGTGGGCGTGTCGATTTCGCCGCCGTAAGGGCCGATGTCGGAAAAGCCCATGTCGTCGGCCATGACGATGACGATGTTGGGGCGCTCGCCGCCGGCCCCGGAGTCCGGCCCGGCACAGCCGGCAAGCGCGCCGGCGCCGGCAAGGCGCAGGAAATCGCGGCGGTCGATGGTTTCCGTCATTTCATGAAAAAGTGTCGCGCAACGGGCCGTTTGAGCGCAAAGGGTTGGCAATCCGCGGCGAAAATCGCACAGGCATCGTTACGCGCCCTGAGCGCGCAGGCAGGCATTTGCGGCCGTCGGTTGCTGGGGCTCGCAATGGCCGAGACCGACATTTGGTTGTGACGGCGATCTGACCGGGGATCATCCGCTCATACCTCGAACCAACCGACAGAGCGTATCCGCATCGAACGACACGCCGACCGCATGCTGTCAGTAAACAGGGGGCGCGGGTCTACACAATTCCTTGGTCAAACATCATCGGGTGAAATCCCGATCTTCCGGGCGCAGAACGCACACCATTGAATGCGGTGCGGTTCCTGCCTGACTGAGCCGCCGTCACTCTCGCTGCGGCCTCCAACTCAGCGATTTCGTCGTCTTCGATCTCAACATCGCGTTCGACCTCATCGGTCACGGCCTCCGCAACAACCGGCTTATCCATTGCCTCGGCAACGATTCTGGACAGCGCCTGTATGCGAGCGCCGAAGAAGGCATCGTTGCGCAGGCGCTCCGGTTCGATGAGATGGGAGCGAAGGACGTCGTCCAGAACGGCGGGCGATACGCCCTTCCTGTTGTTCGATGCCCGACTGCCTTCATACTATTATGAAGCATGCATCGAAAGCATGAAGGATTATCGATTATGGCCATGCTGACCGTGCGCAACCTGCCCGACGAGGTGCATCGCGCCTTGCGTGTGCGGGCAGCCCTGCGCGGCCGCAGCACCGAGGCCGAGGTGCGCGCCATCCTGGAGGAAACGGTCCTGCCGGAAGGGCGGGTCGGGTTGGGGTCGCTGCTGACCGCCGTCGGCCAGCGCGCCGGGTTGACGCAGGAGGAGTCCGCAGGCTTCGCGCAACGCGACACTGCACCGGGCCGGCCGGTTGATCTCGAATGATTCTGGTAGACACCAACGTGGTTTCGGAACCGTTGCGCAGGGTTCCGGAACCTCGCGTCGCCGGTTGGCTCGACGCACAGGCGTTGGAAACGCTGTATCTGTCCGCCGTCACCGTGGCCGAACTGCGTTTCGGGGTCCGACCGCTGCCGGCCGGCCGCCGCCGCGACCGACTGAATGAGGATCTGGAGCGTCAGGTGTTGCCAATGTTCGCCGGCCGGGTATTGGCATTCGATCTGGCGGCTTCGCAAGCCTATGCAGAACTGATGGCGAAGGCGCGGTCCGCCGGGCGGGCCATCTCGGTGTCCGACGGTTACATCGCGGCGACCGCGGCGGCCAACGCCATGATGGTGGCGACACGGGACACGGCTCCATTCGAGGCGGCCGGATTGAAGACCGTCGATCCTTGGACAGCGTAGGAAACGACCGGTGTGGCGATGGCCGTGCATCACGGATCTTTTGTTGCGCGCCCGTCTACGCCTGTCGCGCCAGTGCAGGACTGTCTTACGCAACCCTATGATATTGCAATACAAATCCCCTACCGGAACCGTTTGACGCCGATGGACCGGAGGTTCAAATCGGCCCTTACGGGGCATCTATTCCGGGAGGGCCGGAGCAATGGGGAGAGGCAAGGACGGCCGCGAGCACATCATGTTGCGCGGCGTGGCCGCGAGCACATCATGTTGCGCGGCGTGGCCGCGAGCACATCATGTTGCGCGGCGTGGCCGCGAACGACGACGGCGGGGCGGAAGCACGGATCGGGGCCGCCGTGCTGACGGTCGCACGCCTGCTCGGCCGGCAGATCGCGGGCGAGGCATTCGAGCGGCCGGATGCCGCCAACGACAACCGTCCGGTATCGGAAGCCGGAGAACGACAGGAGAGATAACGCCATGACCGCCCGCGCCGCGCTCTACGCCCGCTACTCGTCCGACCTGCAACGAGAGGCGTCCATCGAGGACCAGTTCCGGGGCTGCCGCGAGCACGCGGGACGCGAGGGCTGGAAAGTCGCCGGCGTACGCAAGAGACCAACCGGCTCAACCGCGAGCGGCGTTCCACCGGCGCGTCCGACCGCAAGGAGCTTGCCCGGACCGAGAAGAAGATCAAGGAGATCGTTGCGCTCATCGAAGACGGTGAGGGCAGCCGCGCCCTGGTCGCGCGCCTGCGCGAGATCGAAGCGCGGCAGGACGAGTTGACCGAACCCTCTCGGCCGTTCCGCCCGACCTCCCGGACATTCACCCCAACGTCTGCGGCATCTACCGGCGCAAGGTGGAACGGCTCTCGGAGGCGCTCGGGAAGCCACAAGAGCGCGACGAGGCGGCAGAGGCCATCCGTGGAGTCTGATCGAGCGCATCGTGCTCACCCCCGGCCCCAAACGGGGCCGCATGGATGCCACCCTGCACGGCGGTCTCGGCGCCATCCTCGAATGGACGGCGCGCAAGAACCGAAAGAACAAAACCGACCCCCCCCAACGGGGAATGTCGGTCTCGATGGTTGCGGGGCCGGAAAGACAATCGGGCACGCTCTCGCGGATCGCCTCCCCCTCTCTTCCGGCCAAGCGGCCACAGCAGCCCGCCGCGGCGGCCGGCCGCTTCCTTCGCCGAGTGCTACAGCAGATCGCGGCGGCCGGCGGCTTCCAGCGCTTCGACTACGGCGGAAACCTTCTGCGCTTCGCTGCGCGGACAGATCAGCAGGGCGTCCGGGGTATCCACGACGATCAGGTTGTCGACGCCCAGCAGCGCCGCATGCTTGCCCGGAGCGTCGACGAAATTGCCTGCGGCCTTGTGGAACGACGCCGGAGTGCGCGCGGCGTTGCCGTCCTTGTCCTTGGGCGCCAGGTCGTAAAGCGCTTGCCAACTGCCGATGTCGTTCCAGCCCAGATCGGCGGCGGCGAAACCGGCGATGTTATCGGATTTTTCCAGGATGCCGGAGTCGACGGAGATATTCCGGCAGGCCGCGTAATGCGCTGCAAGAGACTTGTTGAAGTTTCTCGGGGAGACGCTGACGATGCCCTCGATCGTCTTGGAAGTCTGCGGGAGGAATTGCTCCAGGGCGTCCGCCAGCGCCCGGGCGCGCCAAACGAACTGCCCGCTGTTCCAGAAAAAATTTCCGGCGCGGAGGAACCGTTCCGCCGTCTCCGGCGGCGGCTTCTCGTGAAAGCCGATCACGTCGACAGGAGTTTCTCCGCCCGCCCGCGTCCCCTTGGGAAACTCGATGTAGCCGTAGCCGGTCTCGGCCCAGCGCGGCGCGATCCCCAGCACGAGCAGCCTGTCCGCGTCCGCGGCCGCCGCCGCCCGCCTGAGAATTACGCGGTGCTCGCGCTCGTTCTCGATCAGATGATCGGCAGGGAAAACCCCCATTACCGCCTCGTGGTCTTCGCGCAGCAGCATTTTCGCCGCAAGGCCGATGCAGGGCGCCGTGTTGCGCGGCACAGGCTCGGCGACGATTTGCTTCGCCGGCACGTCAGGCAGTTGCCGCCTGACGGCGCGGCGCAGCAGTCCGTTGGTGTAAACCCAGATCCGCTCGGGCGGCACAAGGCCGCGCAAGCGGTTTGCCGTTTGCTGGATCAGCGTCGCGCCGCCTGGAATCGGCAGCAGTTGCTTCGGCTTGCGCCGCCGGCTGCGCGGCCAGAAGCGCGCGCCGCGACCGCCGGCCAGAATGACGGCGTGAAAACGGTCCGGCAGCTTCGGGGGGCTCATTGCCGCGGCGCGTCGAGAGCGGACCAATCGTAAGGGTGAATGAGCTGGAATGTCCGTTTCCAACGGGTCTTGGGGAAAAAATTCAGCGCCAAATCCTTCAGATGCGCGAGCGACACGCCGGCATCCTGCAGATGGGACGTCGGCGCATCGTAAGACCAGTAGATAATCAGCGGCTTGCCGATGATGTGGCTGCGCGGAACGAATCCCCAGTAGCGGCTGTCGAGGGAGAGGTCGCGGTTGTCGCCCATGGCGAAGTAGTTGTCCTCGGGGACAACGATCTCGCCGTTGCGGACATGGTTTTCCAGCATGTCGACCGCCGACTGGTAAACCTGCATGCTTCTGGGAGGCGCGGGAAAATTATCGCGGTAGGCGTCGATATAGTCGCTCTTGTGCTCGACGTACGGTTCGTCGAGAGCCGTGCCGTTCACCCAAAGCCGCTTGTCGACCACTTTGAGGCGGTCCCCCGGCACGCCGACCACTCGTTTCACGAACGTCTGATTCAAGTCGACCGGATAACGGAAAACGATGATGTCGCCTCGCTCGACGTCCTGATAGGGCAGCAAATACTTGCTGATGGCGCCTTTGGGAGCGTAGGCGAGCTTGTCGACCAGAAGATGATCGCCGATCAAAAGCGAATCTTCCATCGAACCGGTTGGAATGACGAACGCCTGGACCAGCGTGGTGGTGCCGAAAAGCAAAAGCAGGATGGTGACCGTCCACTCCGCGACGAATCCGCGCTGCGGTTCCTCGCTGCGCTTCTGCTCGGAAACTTTCGGGGCTGCGGCGGTTTGGGCTTGACTTTTCTTCACGGCTGTTGATTGGGACGCAAGCGGAACGGAAAGGATAGAACCGCGGCGGCGGCGAAAATGATAAACTCCTATTTTAGTCTACGGGCGTAAGCTTTGGGCTCCTTCCCGAGACGGTCCGCGTCTGCGGAAGAACGAGCCGTTTTTACCCGACCGAGAGAAGCCATGCACGAGTTCAACGGTATTCCTGTCCCTGCCGAAGGCGCGCCGGTGCAGGTGGAAGGAGGGCGGTTTCTCGTCGCCGACAACCCGATCGTTCCGTTTATCGAAGGCGACGGAACCGGCCGCGATATCTGGAAGGCGGCCCGGGCCGTGTTCGACGCCGCGGTCGAGAAAGCCTACGGCCGTTCGCGGAAGATCGTTTGGTACGAGATCTTTGCCGGCGAGAAGGCTTTCCACAAATTCGGCGAATGGCTGCCGCAAGGAACCGTCGATGCCGTCCGCGAATTGCGGATCGCCATCAAGGGGCCGTTGACCACTCCCGTCGGCGGCGGCATCCGCAGCTTGAACGTTGCTCTGCGGCAGTTGCTGACGTTGTATTCCTGCATCCGCCCCGTGAAATGGTATCCGGGCGTGCCCTCGCCGATGAAAAATCCCGAGAAGCTCGACGTCGTCATTTTCAGAGAGAACACCGAAGACGTTTACGCCGGCATCGAGTGGGAGCAGGGCACGGCCGACGTCCAGCGGGTCATCGCGTTCCTGAACGGCGAGATGGGCCGCAATATCCCGCTCGATTCGGGCCTGGGCATCAAGCCGATTTCGATCTCGGGATCCAAGCGGCTGACGCGCGCGGCGATCCGCTATGCGCTCGACAACAAGCGCAAGTCGGTGACCTTCGTGCACAAGGGCAATATCCAGAAGTTCACCGAGGGCGCGTTCCGCGATTGGGGCTACGAGCTGGTCGAGGAAGAGTTCCGCGGCTCCTGCGTGACCGAAGACGAAATTTGGGCCGGCGGCGGAGACGGGACGGTTCCCGAAGGCAAGATTCTGGTCAAAGACCGCATTGCCGACGCGATGTTCCAGCAGTTGCTGCTGCGGCCGGACGAGTACGACGTGATCGCCACGACGAACCTGAACGGCGACTACATTTCCGATGCCTGCGCCGCGCAGACGGGCGGCTTGGGACTCGCCCCGGGGGCCAACGTCGGCGACGAGCAGGCGGTCTTCGAAGCGACTCACGGCACGGCCCCCAAGTATGCCGACAAGGATGTGATCAATCCCTCGAGCGTGATCCTGTCCGGCGTGATGATGCTGCGGCACATGGCTTGGAACGAGGCCGCGGAGTTGATCGAAACGGGAATCACGAGAACGATCGCGAACAAAACCGTTACCTACGACCTGCACCGCCAAATGGAAGGCGCAACCAGGGTCGGCACCGGCCGATTCGGCCAAGAGATCGTTCGCAATATGGTCTAGGCCGCTGTTTTCGAGCGGGGAGGAAACGATGAGAAAGAAAGTTACGGTAATCGGAGCGGGCAACGTGGGAGCGAGCTGCGCTCTGCGCCTGGCCGACAAGGAATTGGCCGACGTCGTGCTGGTCGACATCGTCGAAGGCGTGCCGCAGGGCAAGGGCCTCGACATTCTGGAAGCCTGTCCGGTGGAAGGATCCGACGTCAAGGTCGCCGGCACGAACAGCTATGAGGATACGGCCGACTCCGACATCATCGTCATGACCGCCGGCTTCCCGCGCAAGCCGGGCATGAGCCGCGACGACCTGCTGTTGAAGAACGCTTCGATCGTCAAGGCATGCATCGCGCCCGCGGCGAAATATTCTCCGAACGCCATTTTGATCGTGGTTTCGAACCCCCTGGACGCGATGTGCCACGTCGCCAACCGGGTTTCGGGATTCTCGAAGAACCGCGTCATCGGCATGGCCGGCGTGTTGGATACGGCGCGGTTCCGTACGTTTCTGGCCGAGGCCGCGGACGTTTCCGTGGAGAATGTCGTCGCCTTCGTTTTGGGCGGCCACGGCGACACGATGGTCCCGCTGGTGCGCTATACGAGCGTCGCCGGCATCCCGATTGCGAAGCTGATTCCCGAGGACGAGCTCGCCGCGATCGTCGACCGCACGCGCAAGGGCGGCGCCGAAATCGTGAAGCATCTCAAGACCGGCAGCGCGTTCTACGCGCCGTCTTCGGCCGTGGTCGAGATGGCGGCGTCGATCCTCAAGGACAAAAAGAAGGTTTTGCCCTGCGCGGCGCTGCTCGAGGGCGAGTACGGCCGCAGCTGCATTTTCGTCGGCGTGCCCTGCAAGCTGGGCGCGAACGGCATCGAGCGCATTTACGAGCTGGACTTGGAAGCCGACGAGAAAGCGGCGCTCAACCGCAGCGCCGACGCGGTCGAGGAACTGGTCAAGGTGCTTGCCGCGAACGGTTACTGATTTTTTGGCGGCTATGCGCTGTTTCGCTGTTCGCTGTTGACACTTGCGGCCGCGGTCGCTAAGATTGATGCATTCAAGCCGCGGTATCGGCTTGAGCCTTGAGGAGGGCACGCAAAATGAAAAAAATCCTGACCATCGCCATGCTGACGCTGGTGACTGCCGCGCTTTGCTTCGCGGGTTCGGCGACGGGTTTCGTAACCGACGCCAAATGCGCCAAGGCGGGCAAGGCCGGCGCCGGCCATGCCGGGTGCGCCAAGGGCTGCATCGGAGGAGGCGAGGCCGCCGTGTTGGTTGACGCCGACGGCAAAATCTACGAGATCGCTGAGCAGGACAAGGTCAAAGAGCACGCGGGCGCGAAAGTTACGATCAAGGGCATGATCGCCGACGGCAAGATCAGCTCGATCGAGAGCGTCGAAGCGTCGGACTGACCGGTTGTCTTGAAATCGGCGGCTTTAGTTCTGGCTCTCGGGCTGGGCTCGGGGTTTCTGTCTGCGGCGGAGTTCATCGGCTACGTTGCGGATGAGAAGTGCGCCCGCGCCGGGAGTGCGCCCAGCGAAGGACACGCGAAGTGTTCGCGGTCGTGCGTCGAGGCCGGCGAGGCTATCGTATTCATCAACGATATCGACAAGAAAATCTACAAGATTGTCGGCGGCCTTGACCACGTCAGGGACAAGGTCGGCTTGAAGGTCCGGCTCGACGCCGAAGCAGGCGGGTCGGAAAAAACCCCGACATTGAAGATCAGGTCGGCGGTCATGTAGACCGGCCGCGGAGTTTCGTCGGCAACAGGGCCGCCGCTTTGCGCGGCGGCCTTTTTCCATGTTGGTCCGCGCGGCCTCTTGGCATCCATGTTTTGGCATCCATGCTTTTGACGAGCCGCGCCTTCGTTCAGCGAGTGATTCGCTGGTACGCGGGTGCCGCGCGCGACCTTCCTTGGCGGCGCACTGCCGACCCCTACCGCATCTGGGTCGCGGAAATCATGCTGCAGCAGACGCGGGTCGAAGCCGTGATCCCCTACTATGAGCGGTTTCTGGCGCGCTATCCGAGCGTGGAGGCGCTGGCCGCCGCGCCGGAACAAGAGTTGCTGGAAGCATGGGCGGGCTTGGGTTACTACCGCCGCGCGCGGTTGCTGCAGCGCGCCGCGGCGCAGATTGTCGCCGAGCACGGGGGGAAGTTGCCCCGCAATTACGACGCAATCCGCCGTCTCGACGGGGTAGGCGCATACACCGCCGCCGCCGTTGCAAGCATCGCCTTCGATTTGCCGTTTGCGGCGCTCGACGGCAATGTGACGCGGCTGCTCGTCCGACTGGCGAACGATAGCCGCGATATCTCCAAGGGGGCCGCGAAACGCGTTCTGGCCGGCCGCGCCCAAGAGTTGATGGACGCGGCAAAGCCCGGCGAGCGAGGCGCCTTCAATCAGGCTTTGATGGAGCTCGGGGCTACCGTCTGCACGCCGCAGGCGCCGCGGTGCGGCGTCTGCCCCCTATCCGCAGACTGCCTCGGCCTGCCCGCGGGCACGGCGGGCGCGTTGCCGTACAAATCCGTCCGTCCGACGATCAGGCGCGTCGAGCTGGCGGTTGCGGTCGTCCGCCGCGGCGGCAGTCTTTTGCTGACCCAGCGCCCGCAGGACGCCGCAATCATGCCGGGTTTCTGGGAGCTTCCGTCCGTCCGCGGAACAGACCGCCTGGAAGAGCGTTTCGCCGCTATCGGCGTGGCGCTCGGCAAGAAACTCGGCGCGTTCACCCACGCGATCACGGATCGACGCTTCCGCGGCAGCGTCTACGAGGCCGCGCCGGCCGCCGCGCGGCTGCGGGGGTACCGCTGGATATCCGCCGCGCGGTTGAGCCGGACGCCGCTGACCACAATCTCCAAAAAAGCTCTTCTGCGCAGCGCCCGCCGGCAATGAGCGTCCCGCCGCGGACGACCGCAACCGCCCTTATTTCCGCCCGAAAACGCGGCCGAAAATGTAATCGACGTTGCGCAATTGACGCTTGAGCGAAAACGCGCGCGCGTAGTCCTCCGCGGACAGAACGCTTCGAATGTCGCTGTCCCGCTCGACCAACGCGCGGAAATCTCCGTCCTCTTCCCATGCCTTGAGCGCGTTGCGCTGGACCCATCGGTAAGCCGTTTCGCGCAGCACCCCTTTGGCGCTGAGCTCCAGAAGCAGTTGGCCGGAATAGACGAGGCCGCCGTTCGATTCGAGGTTCTTCTTCATCCGCTCGGGGTAGACGAGCAGCTTGCGCGCCAGATCGGTTGTTTTCGCCAGCAGATAGTCCACCAGCGTCGTCGAATCGGCGAGGATGACGCGTTCGACCGAACTGTGGGAGATATCGCGCTCGTGCCAGAGCGCAACGTTTTCGAAGGCGGCGACGGCGTTGCCGCGGACGACGCGGGCCAGGCCGGCGATCTGTTCGGAGACGATCGGATTCTTCTTGTGCGGCATCGCCGAGCTGCCCTTTTGGGATTTGGAGAAGTATTCCTGCGCTTCGCGCACCTCGGTGCGCTGCAGGTGGCGGACTTCGACGGCGATTTTTTCCAGCGTCGCGGCGATGTTGGCCAATACCGCCACATAGTGGGCGTGGCGGTCGCGCTGAATGACCTGCGAGGAAACCGCTGCCGCCGCGAGTCCGAGCTTGGCGCAGATCCTCTCTTCCGCTTGCGGGCTGATATGCGCCAAGGCGCCCACCGCTCCGGAGATTTTGCCGACGCGCATCTGCTCGCGGGCCGCGTCGAAGCGCTCGATGTGGCGGCAAATCTCGCTGTGCCAGTTGGCCAACTTGAGGCCGAACGTCGTCGGTTCGGCATGGACGCCGTGGGTGCGGCCGACAATGACCGTGTCTTTGAACTCGTGCGCGCGCTCGCGGAGCGCCTGTCGCAAGCCGTCGAGCTTGGCGGCGATCGGTTCGGATGCCTGTTGGATCAACACCGCCTGCGCCGTATCGACTACGTCGCTCGAGGTGAGGCCGAAGTGCAGCCAGCGGGAATGCTCGGCCTGCCCGGCCGCGGCCATTTTCTCCGCGACCGCGGTCGTGAAAGCGATGATGTCGTGACGGACTTCGGCCTCGATCGCATCGATGCGGGCGGTATCGAAATCGGCATGTCGGCGCAGCGCCTGCGCGGCTTCCGCCGGAACCTCGCCCAATTCGGCAAGCGTTTCCGAGGCGACGATTTCGACCTCGAGCCATTGCCGGTACTTGTTTCCGTCAGACCAGATACGGCCCAACTCCGGCAGCGTGTAGCGCGGAATCATAGTTAACCAGTTTCGCGCAGGATGCAGGCGGCGCGCAGGAATCTCCTGCTCAAGCGAAGGCGCGCCGCCGTGATAACCTACGGTGCATCTTCTTCCCCGATGGTCTCACTTCGTTCCTTGCCCAAAATCTGCGTGGCTCTCGGCTTGCCCGAGCCCGCGCAATTGGAGCAGGCTGCGATTGCCTCTTGCGACCGCGGCAACTCCTTCCTCGAGCTTCGTCTGGACATGCTTGCCGAACCCCTCAGAGGCGCGCGGTTGATCCCGATGATACTGTGCCGCAACCCCGACGCGGTCATTTTGGCGACTTGCCGGCGCAAACAGAACGGCGGCGAATTCCGCGGCTCGATCGCCCGGCAAAAAGCGGTGCTCGAAGCATCCGTCGGGGCCGGGGCGGCCCTCGTGGATATCGAGATCGAAACCGCCGAAGAGCAGCCGGCGGTCGCCGCGGCATTCCGGGGCAGAGCGCTGCGCATGATCTCGCATCACAATTTCGAACGCGCGCGCGCGCTCAAGACCACAGTGAAGCGGCTGCGCAAAGTCCCGGCGGAGCTTTACAAGATTGCGGCGCACGTGGCGCGCCCGAGCGACAATCTCAAGCTGCTGGCGCTTGCAGGGATCGATTCGCCGCTGGTGTTCGTGAGCATGGGCGAAGCCGGCGCGATGACCCGTCTGCTCGCGCTCTCCAGAGGATCGGTTTTCACCTTCGCGGCGCCGGACGCGATGCCGCCGCGGAACGGCCGGCCGGGAAAGCCGCTCCAGGCTGCGCCGACCGCGCCGGGCCAGTTCTGCGCTTCGACCTTGCGGCAGTTGTACAGGGTCCAGCAGCGAACGCCGGACACGGCCGTCTACGGGATCATCGCCAAGCCGGTCGGCCATTCGATGTCGCCGGCGCTGCACAACCGGGCGTTCAAGGCCAACCGCATCGACGCCGTCTATCTGCCTTTTCTGGTGGAGCCCGGCTATATCGGAGATTTTTTCAAGTGCGTCGCCGAAGTGCCCATCGCCGGGTTCAGCGTGACGATCCCCCACAAGCAGAGGATCATGCGGCGCCTCGACTGCATCGATCTGCAAGCGCGCGGCATCGGGGCGGTCAACACCGTCTTCCGCAAGCGGGGCAAGCTGTGTGGAACGAACACGGACGCGGTCGGGGTGACGGCGCCGCTGGCCAAGAAAGTCAGGCTCAATCGCTCGCGCGTGCTGGTCGTCGGCAACGGCGGCGCGGCGCGCGCCGCCGTCTTCGCCCTGAAGGAACGCGGCGCGGAAGTCGTGCTTACGGGACGCAACGCCCTGAAAGTCAGGCGCTTGGCCCGAACGGCGGATGTGACCTCCATCGAGTTCGCCAAACTTGACGGCGACTACTTCGACGTGCTGGTGCAGGCGACTCCCGTGGGCATGCATCCCAAATCCAACGGCAATCTGTTCCCCGGCCGCATCCCGGCGGATGTCGTTTTCGACATGGTGTACAACCCACTGGAAACGGCGCTGCTGAAACACGCCAAAGACGAGGGCCGCGCGACGATCGGCGGCCTGGAGATGTTCATCGAGCAGGCGGCGGCGCAGTTCCAACTGTGGACCGGCGTCGAAGCGCCGCGCGCGCTGATGCGCAGCGCCGTGCTCGAACGGCTTACAGTGAAAGAGTGAGCTTCGAGCCGGACTTCGCATCCTTTCAGCGGCTTGCGCGCAAAGGGAACATCGTTCCCGTCTGGAAGGTGCTGACGGCCGATCTCGAGACGCCGGTCTCGGCGTACTTGAAGCTCGCCCGGCGAAAGAGGTATGCATTCCTGCTCGAAAGCGTCGAAGGCGGAGAAAACATCGGCCGCTACACCTATATCGGCGCCAACCCCTTTCTGATCGTGACCGCGGCGGGTTCCCGCGTCGAGATTCGCCGCGGGCGCGACGTTTCGCTCAGGCAGGCCGATATCTTCGCCGTCCTGAAAGAGCTCACTGCCGAATTTCGGCCCGCGGGCGCGGACGAGTTGCCGCCCTTTTGCGCAGGGGCCGTCGGTTACGCCGGATACGACCTGATTCGGCTGATCGAGCCGCGCGTGCCGCCGTTCCAGAAAGACGACGTGAAGGCGCCCGACGCAGTCTTCATGTTTTTTACCTCGCTGCTGGTTTTCGATCGCGTGAGGCACCAAATCTATGCGATCGCCAACGTTCGCATCGACGATGGACCGAGCTTGCGGCAAGGTTACCGCCAAGCTTGCCGCGAGATCGAAAAAATGGAGAGGGCGCTCGACAAGCCGGTTGTCCTGCCGAAAAACGCGCCGCGGCCGAAACCCCTGAAGCCTGCCTCGAACATCGGCAAGAAACGCTTTTGCGAGGCGGTCGAGAAGGCGAAGGAATACATCCTCGCCGGCGACATCTTTCAGGTCGTGCTCTCGCAACGGTTGGAAATGAAGCCGGGCGTCCGCCCGTTTCAAATTTATCGCGCGCTGCGCACCGTCAATCCCTCGCCGTATCTGTTCTATCTGCAGCTCGGCGATGCGGCGATAGTCGGCAGCTCGCCCGAAATTCTGGTCAAAGTGCAGGGCCGCGATATCGAGTATCGTCCGATCGCCGGCACGCGGCCGCGCGGCAAGACGGCCGCAGAAGACCGGGCGCTCGCGGCGGATATGCTTGCCGACGAAAAAGAGCTGGCCGAGCACGTCATGCTCGTCGACCTGGGCCGCAACGACGTCGGACGGGTAGCGGAATACGGTTCCGTCCGCGTGCCCGAGTTCCAGACCGTCGAATACTACTCGCACGTGATGCACATCGTCTCCAGCGTGCTGGGCAAGCTGCGCGCCGATCGGGACGTCTTCGATGCCTTGACGGCGTGCTTTCCGGCCGGAACGGTTTCCGGCGCGCCGAAGGTGCGGGCGATGGAAATTATCGCCGAGCTCGAGCCGACCAAGCGCGGCGTCTACTCGGGCGCCGTTTTGTACCTCGACTTTTCGGGGAATCTGAATTCGGCGATCGCTATCCGCACCATGATGACGCGCAAGGGAAAAGCGTACCTGCAGGTCGGCGCGGGCATCGTCGCCGATTCCGTGCCCGAGCGCGAATGGGACGAGACGATGAACAAGGCCGGGGCCTTGCTGCGCGCGGTGGAGAAGGCCGGCGAGTTGTAACTCCGCTCAAAGATGCCCGAAAACCGGTTCTTCCTCGACCCGGAGCGGGGCGGCGGCGGCCAGCATCCCGCGCACGCGGTCGATCGCCGCGCGCTTCTCGCGGTTGCGCAAGGCGCGCCGGTTGGCCAGAAGATGCGCGGTGGAGCCTTCGAGGACCTTGTGCACGATCTTCAGGCCGTTGGCGCGGATCGTGCTTCCGGTCTCGGTATTGTCGACGATCGCTTCTCCGTCCTCGGGCGGCTTCGACTCGGTCGCGCCGAACGAATGAAAGATGGCCACCGGGGAAGACCCGCGGCGCTCGACGCTCAACCGCGAATAGGGACTGTAGAGCGACGGCTCCAGGTCGGTGTGCTGCCGCACGAGCGCCTCGGTCAAGTTCAGATACTCGGTCCAGATGCGCAGCGGGTGAGTTGCGGTGGAATCGACGTACTTGGCGAACAGATCGGCGGCGGAATTGACGTCGTCCCAATCCTGGGATACGCAAAGGACGATGTCGACGCGCCCGAAGCCGAGATCGACCAGGTCTTCGACGTTGGCCTGCACTTCGCTCTCGCGGTACCAGTCGATGCCCGTGACGCCGAGATCGAAAAAGCCGGATTGCAGCATGTAGGGGATTTCCTGCGGGCGCATCGTCTTGACCGTCACGTCTTCGATGCCGAACTCCGGCCGATAGCCGCGGCCGCCGTCGCCGTAGCCCCTGGGGTCGATGCCCGCACGCGCGAAAAACGCACGCGCCTTTTTCTCGAAGCTGCCCTTGGGAACGGCGAATCGTACTCGGCTCATGATCTTTCCTGCGCCGCCGCGGGCGGCCGCGTACGGGTAACGGCGGCGGCCAGGGCGTCGACCGCCGCGTCGACCTCGGTTCCGTCGGCCAGCCGCACCCGGCCGCCGGCCACGGTTGCAAGCGCAGACCCGGAAGCGCCCACGCGCAAACCGCGGTCGCGCAGCCCTTCGGCCAAGCTGACGGTCTTCGCCAAGTCGGCCGCGGCGGCCGGTTGCAACGCTACGCCCCGATGCGGTTGCGCGTCGTCGGCCGCGGCGGCGTCGAAAAGCGTATCGAAGCGAAAAGCGCATCCGGTCGCAGGCGTGCGCCCGCCGCCGAACAAGACGATCAGATTGTCGTAGCGGCCTCCGCCGCAGTATTTGCGTCCGTTGGCGGAAATCTCGAAGACCACGCCGGTGTAAAAGGTCAGGCCGCGGGCGATGCCCAGCATGACCTGGGGGCGCCCGGCGCCGTAAAGCTCCAACAGCCGGCATACCGCGAGGAGATTGTCGAGAGCCGCGCCCGCGCCGGCGCCTTGCAGCGCTTCGGCGGCTTGCGCGGCAACTTCGTCCGCCGCGCCGCGGATGCGGCTGACGCGGATCAACAGATCGGCGGTTTTTTCGCTGAGATAGCCTTCGACGCTCCATGCCCGCCGCAGCGTATCGGCCGCCTCGCGCGGAAACCGTCCGGCCAATTCCTCCGCGCTCGGCGCCGGGCGGTCTGCGATCGCATGCTCGCCGCGGTAGTTGGTCTGAACCTGCATCGCGGCAAAATCGCGGCGGTCGATCTTCAGTTGATCGAGGAGTCCGCGGTTGCCGGTCGCCGCCAAAGCGGCGCAGCGTTCGTCGATGCCGATCAGGCGGTCGAGGTGGCCGATGACCGCGGCCCGGTCGTCGGCGTTCAGACCGGAGGGAAGCAGCTCGCGGAAAACGCCGACCGTGCCCATCTTGAGCGAGAAATCCGCGATGCCCGCCGAGCGCAGGAATCGGCAGGCCGCGGCGACGATCTCGGCGTCTGCGCCGGGGCCGGATTCGCCGATGATCTCCAGACCTGCCTGGGTGAATTCGCGGTAACGCCCCGAATGCGGGCGGCAATAGCGGAAACACGGCGCGACGTAGAAGAGCTTGTACGGCGCGGGCCGGCCGGCAAGCGCCCCCGAGGCGACCAGGCGGCAGGCCGGCGCCGTCATTTCCGGCCGCAGCGCGTACTCCTCATGGTCGCAGTGAAACGTAAGCAGCGAGCTTTTGATCTCGGCTCCGGAGCGGGCGGCGAAAAGATCGGCGCGCTCGAACATCGGCGTGGCGATCTCTTCGAACCCGTAGGCCTCGGCGGCGCCGATAAAGCTCGCCTCGAGCCGCCGGCGGAGGGCGGTGTCCTCGGGCAGCAAGTCGCGTGTGGCGGGCGGCGGCGCGGTGTTCAACATGGCGGACGGCGATGGAGTCGGGTCGGGAAACCCGTTTGGGCTGCTTGCTTTCGCCGGAGAACCGGGGACTGCGCGGTCCATGCGCAGCAGGAGACCGCTAACGCCGGCCCGAAGGCATGTCTGCGATCCCGGTCGAGCTTTGTCAAGTCAAACTTCGATTGTAGCGTAGCCCGAAGCGCGCCCGGCCGGGCAAGTGCGCCTCCGCGCCGCAACCGCAGAAGCGGCGGTATACTCGTATGCGCCATGCGCCGATTCTGCTTTTTCTTGCTGGCCTCCGCCGGCGCGCTCGCCGCAGCGAACCGCCCGAACATTCTTTGGATCAGCTCCGAGGACAACGGGCCGCACCTGGGCGTGTACGGCGACGCATACGCCGACACGCCGCATCTCAACGCCGTTGGCCGCAAGGGCATGATTTACCGCAACGCCTGGTCGACGGCCCCCGTCTGCGCTCCGGCCAGGACAACGATCATTGCGGGCTTGTACCCCCCCTCGACCGGATCGCAGCATATGCGTTCGCTGACGCGGCTGCCGGGCTATATGAAGATGTTCCCGCAGTATCTGCGCGACGCCGGCTATTACGTTTCGAATAACGCAAAGGAAGACTACAACCTCGAAAAACCGGGGCAGGTGTGGGACGAGTCGAGCCGCACGGCGCATTGGCGCAAGCGCGACGCGGGGCAGCCGTTCTTCGCCGTTTTCAATTTCACGGTCACGCACGAGTCGCAAATCCGCAAGCGGCCGCACACGCCGGCGCACGACCCGGCAAAAGTGCGCATCCCGGCCTACCACCCGGATACGCCCGAGAGCCGCCGCGACTGGGCGCAGTACTACGACAAGATGACCGAGATGGACAAGCTGGCCGGAGAGACGCTCGCCCAACTCCAGGAAGACGGCCTCGAGGACGACACGGTGATTTTCTATTGGGGCGACCACGGGCCCGGCATGCCGCGCAGCAAGCGCTGGACGTACAACTCGGGACTGAACGTGCCGATGATGCTTTACATCCCCGACAAGTTCGAGCATCTGCGGCCCAAAGATTACACAGCCGGAGGCGAGAGCGACCGAGTGGTCGGGTTCATCGACTTGGCCCCCACCGTGCTGAGCTTGGCCGGCATCGAGCCGCCGGCCTTCTACCAGGGCCACGCTTTCGCGGGAGAGTACGAGGCGCCGGAGCAGCCCTACGGCTATGCCTTCCGCGGGCGCATGGACGAGCGCTACGACATGGTGCGGGCGGTGCGCGACAAGCGCTACGTCTACATCCGCAATTTCAAGCCGCACAAGATCTACGGGCAGTACATCGATTACATGTTCCAGACGCCGACCACCGCAGTTTGGAGCAAGCTCTATACCGCAGGGAAGCTCCAGGCGCCGATGACCCATTTCTGGGAAACGAAGCCCGCGGAAGAGCTTTACGATCTGCGCAACGACCCCGACGAGACGATCAATCTGGCGTACTTGCCCAGATATCGGAGCGTCGTGGCGCGGTTCCGAGAGGCGCGCCGGGCCTGGTCGCTGCGCATCCGCGACACGGGCTTTCTGCCCGAAGGCGAGATCCACGAAAGAGCGGGGGCGGCGACGCCCTATGACATGGGGCACGACGCTGTGCGCTTCCCCCTGCGCCGCGTGATGAGCATGGCCGAACGGGCGTCGTTTCCGGCGGAAAACGCGCTGCCGCAACTCCGGCGCGGCTTCGGCGACAGCGACAGCGCCGTGCGCTACTGGGCCGCGATGGGCTGCCTGATGCGCGAAAATGCCGGGGTTCGGGCGCTGGCCGCGCAGCTCCGCGCCGCGCTGGAAGATGCGTCGCCCTACGTGAGCATCGCCGCCGCCGAGGCCCTGGGGCGCTACGGCTCCGACGCCGACGCGCGGAAGGCGCTGGAGGTCCTGCTGTCCTACGCCGACGCCGAGAAGCACGGCATCTTCATCGCCATGCCGGCGCTCAATGCGCTCGACTATATGGACGGCCGCGCCAAGCCGGCGCTGCGCGAGATCGCAGCGCTGCCCCAGAGCGATCCCAACGTCCACGGCAAATTCCGCGCTTACCTGCCGAATCTGATCAAGAAGATCCGGATGGATTTGGAGTAGACTTAAGGCGTGCCGGGAAGGATGGCGGAATAAACCATGGGGGATCCGGCTTTGCCGCCAACCGAACCGCCGAAGCACGGCGCGTTGCTGCGCCTCTTCGCCAAGATCGAGCAGGACCCCATCGCGGTTCATGAGGCGCTTGAGGATATCCGCGCCGTTTCCGGGGAGAACATCCGCAAAGACATCGAGGGACTGGAAATCCGAACGACCGCCCGCTTCGACATGATCGACGCCCGCATCGACGCCCGCTTCGACACCACCGACGCCCGCATCGACGGGCTGGAAACCCGCATCGAGGCGCTCCAGCGCGAGATATCTTCGATACGCTGGATGATCGGGATCGGGTTCACCCTGCTCAGCATTTTCATCGCCATCTCCACGCTCGTTCGCGGCTGAGCGGGGTCGGCAGCGGCGCTCATCCCCAAGTTGCGGCCGGCGATTGACCGCAACCGCCTCGGATGCTAGGCTACTGTGCGGGGTTTCAGCGGCTCAGCCGTTTCCGACTCGGGAAACACGGGGCAGGCCGCTTGGCAAGGGCGGATTGCCGCCGGGGCGCTGCCCGGGGGGTAAAGACAATCATGACTCGACATTCAGCGTATGCGCTGCTCATCATGGCAATGCTGGTCACGCTGCCGGCTTTCGGCCAGCAGGACCAAGGCAACATCACCGGCACGATCACCGACTCGACCGGCGCGGTGATTCCCGGCGCCAACATCACGGCGCGCAACATGGATACGAACGTAGCGATCTCGTCCGGCTCGAACGAAGCCGGCACTTACGTTGTCGGTCCGCTAAAAATCGGAACCTACGAGATTTCGGTCGAGAGCGACGGCTTCAAGAAATCAATCCGCGCGGGCGTCGAGATTCACGCCGGCGACCGCATCGGCCTCGATTTTCAACTCGAGGTCGGCGACCTGGTGGAGATCGTCACCGTCGAGGGGACGACGCCCGTGCTCAAGACCGAGAACGCGACTCTCGACTACACCGTCGAGCGCAAGCAACTCGAAGAGTTTCCGCTGAACGGGCGCAGCTACCAGTCGCTGGCCTTGTTGAGCGCCGGCGTGGCGCCCGAAATCGGCGGGCGCGACCGCGGCCCGCTGGGCACCTCGTCGTTCGGCAACGGCATCAGCGTCAACGGCCAGCCGGCGCTGCAGAACAACTACCTGATCGACGGCGTGGACAACAACTCCACTGTGATGGGGCTGCAAGACCGCAAATCGCAGGCCGTGATCCCCTCTCTCGACGCGGTGCAGGAGATGAAGGTGCAGACGTCGAACTACTCGGCGGAGTACGGACGCAACGCCGGCGGCGTGATCAACGTTTCGATCCGCGGCGGCACGAACGAGTTCCACGGCAGCGCCTACGAGTTCGTGCGCAACGACATTTTCGACGCGCGCCCGACCTTCGGACGCAACGACCGCGACGGCGACGGCAAGGCCGATCCAGCCGTGCTACGCCAGAATCAGTTCGGCGGAACGTTCGGCGGCCCGGTCGTCCGCAACAAGGCGTTTTTCTTCGGCAGCGTCGAGGCCTGGCGCGTGCGCCGCGCGCAGAACGACCTGAACATCGTGCCGACCGCCGCGGAGCGCGCCGGCGACTTCAGCCAGACCCGCGGCCTGAGCCAACTGATCGACCCCAACAGCTCCAGCGTCGTCGCCGAGCGCACGCCGTTCGCGAATAAAACCGTCCCCATGGCGATGCAGGATCCGGTCGGCTCGGCGCTGGCGCAGATCTACCCCAACCCGAACCTCTCCGACCCGGCCACGCGCAACAACTTCACCAGCGGCGAGCCGTGGTTCACCGACCGCAATCAGTACGACTTCCGCTACGACCAGACGTTCTCGACCAAAGACAGCCTGTTCGTGCGCTACAGCACCTATACGTTCGACCAGAACCGCGGCGCGCCGCTGCCCGGCTTGGCGCGCGGCGGCTCGGGCAACGACCGCGCCCGCGACGACAACGGCGGCAACCACCTGGTCGTCTCCGAGACGCACGTCTTCAATCCGAACGTCGTCAACGAGTTCCGTTTCGGGCGCAAGTTTCTCGGCGTCAACAAAAACATCGACTCCGACGTGCCGCTGGCCGACGCGGCCGCGCAGTTCGGCATCCAGGGCGTCGACACGTCGCCCAATCTGTTCGGCCTGCCCCGTTTCGTCATGGCCGGAAACATCGGCTTCATCGGCTTGGGCGGCTCGGGCTTCCAGCCGAACATCAAAGACACCTGGACGTACCAGTTCCTCGACAACCTGACGATCATCAAGGGCAACCACAGCTTCAAGATCGGCGCGGACGTCCGCTACGACACGACCGACATCGAGGGCTCGCAGAACGCCCGCGGCATCCACAACTTCAACGGCAAGTTCAGCGGCGTCAGCATGGGCGACTTCCTGCTCGGCTGGCTCAACAACGCCACCAAGAGCACCCAAGTGTTGAACACGCAGCTTTTTCGCAGCTACATGTTCTTCGTGCAGGACGACTGGAAGATCACTCCCTCGTTCACGCTGAATCTGGGGCTCCGCTACGAGTTGACCTCGCCGTGGTACGACGAGCAGAACCGCATGAACAAGCTGTCGATCGACGCCGACACCTACGGGCAGACGATTCTGGCCGGCCAGAACGGGGACGGCTGGTCGTCCCGCGCTCTGGTCAACACCGACACCAACAACTTCGCCCCGCGCGTCGGCTTCGCCTGGCAGCCCGGCGCGAAGTGGACGTTCCGCGGCGGCGGCGGCGTATTCTACGGCGGACAGCAGGGACTGGGCGCTTCGGCCCGCATGCTGGCCAACTTCCCGCTGGTCGCCGAGGTTAGGCGCACGTCGAGCCGCCAAGCGCCGGCGTTCCTGCTCCGCGACGGGTTCCCGTCCGATTTTCTCGGCGACCTCAGCGACCCCGACAACCGGCCGCGGAACCTGAACCTGCGGCACTGGTCGACACACTTCCCAATGCCGACCACTTACCAGTGGAACTTCAGCGTGCAGCGGCAGTTGGCCGACGATCTGGGCCTCACCCTGGCCTACGTAGGCTCGTCTTCGAATTTCCTGCTGGGCAACTACAACGAGAACGCGGCCACGCGCGGCCCGGCGGGCAGCGAGCCTTCGCGGCGCCGGCACTTCGAGGACGTCGGGCAACTCTTCTACCGCACGCCCTACGGCTCGGCCAACTACAACGGACTCAACGCCACCCTGGCCAAGCGCTTCTCCCAAGGCAACCTGTGGACGATCGCCTACACCTGGGGGCACGGCATCGGCAACATCCCCGAGCAGTTCGTCGGCGGCGAGACCGGCGTGCAGGATCCGACCTGCTTCTCCTGCCAGCGCGGCTCCAATTCGAGCGACGTGCGCCAGCGCCTGGCCACCAGCTACGTGATCGAGCTGCCCTTCGGCCGCGGCAAGAAGTTCATGGACCGCGGCGGCGCGCTGAACGCCGTGCTCGGCGGCTGGCAACTCAGCGGCATGCTGCAGGCGCAGACCGGCCAGTACTACAACGTGACCTGGCCGCAAGCGTTCTCGAACCTGGGAACGCAGACCGGCACTTGGCGCCCGCACGTGGTCGGCGAGCACAGGGTCGCCAACCCCAACCCGGACGGCTGGTACAACTCCGACGCATTCGTGCTCCCGCGGGACGCAAACGGCATGGCAGATTTCGGCAACGTCGGGCGCAACAGCATGCAGGAGCCCGGCATCTTCAACTGGGACATCGGCCTGCAGAAGACGTTCCAGCCGACCGAGCGGTTCGAAGTCCGCTTCCGCTGGGAGGTCTTCAACCTGACCAACCACCCCAGCTACGGCACGCCGAACCGCAACGCGAGCGCGCCGGCGGCGGGCACGATCCGCGCGACGAACACAGACCCGAGGCAGATGCAGTTCAGCCTGCGCGTCGCGTTTTGATGGAATTTTTTTGATGTATCGGGAGACTTGGCCGGCCGCATCCGGCGGCCGGCCGGGAATCCTCGCTGTCAATTGAAGTTTTGCAATGGAAGGCGGCGGTCGGCCCTGCTGCGGTTGCGCTACTTTGCTTGGCGGCGCTGTCTGAGAGGGCGCAGCACCCCCTCTATCCGGGCGCGGGGACAAAGCCCTGCTTCCGCGCGCCGCCCGCGGGCCTTTTCCCGCGGATCGTCACAGCTCGAAACCGCCCGCTCGCTCGAAAGCGTGGCCCAAGTCGAACATCGTCTGTTCGCAGAAATGATCGGTCAGAATCTGCATGCCGATCGGCAGCCCCGCGGAGCTTTTCCCGCAGGGAACGCTCATGCCGGCGATTCCCGCCAGGCTGGCCGTGATCGTATAGATGTCCGCGAGGTACATTTGCAGCGGGTCGTCGGCCTTTTCGCCGATCTTGAACGCCGGGAACGGCGACACCGGCCCGACAATGGCGTCCACTTTCTCGAACGCCGCCGCAAAGTCCCGGGCAATCAGGGCGCGCACCTGCTGCGCCTTGCGGTAATAGGCGTCGTAGTAACCGGCGCTCAGAACATAGGTGCCGAGGATGATGCGGCGCGTGACCTCGGCGCCGAAGCTCTCGGCGCGGGAGTTGCGGTACATGTCGGCGAGGGTCTCCGCGCGCTCCGAGCGCCGCGAATAGCGCACGCCGTCGTAGCGGGCCAGGTTGGATGACGCCTCCGCCGTGCAAATCAGGTAGTAGCCGGCAACGGCGTACTCGGTATGGGGCAGGCTGATGGGGGTAATTTCGCAGCCGAGACCTTGCAGCTTGTCGATGCCGGCTTCGATCTTCGCGCCCACCTCGGCGTCGAGACCCTCGGCGAAGTATTCCCTGGGAACCCCGATCTTCAGGCCGGCGACGTCCGACTGCAACTCTGCCGCGTAATCGGGCGCCGGAACCGCCGCCGACGTCGAGTCGTGCGGATCGCGGCCGGCGATTACGCCGAGCAGCGCCGCGGAATCCTTGACCGTCCGCGAAAAAGGCCCGATGTGGTCGAGCGAGCTGGCGAAGGCGACCAAGCCGAATCGGGACACCCGCCCGTAAGTCGGCATCACGCCGACGGTTCCGCAAAACGACGCCGGCTGCCGGATCGAGCCGCCGGTATCCGAACCCAGCGCAATGGGCGCGTACCCGGCCGCCACGGCGGCGGCCGAGCCGCCGCTCGACCCCCCGGGCACGCGGTCGGGAGCGGCCGGATTGCGTACCGGATAAAACGCCGAATTCTCGTTCGACGAGCCCATCGCGAACTCGTCGCAATTGGTCTTGCCGACGATTACGGCGCCCTCGGCTTCGACCGCCTTGACCGCTGTCGCGCTGTAGGAAGCGACGTAGTTCTCCAGCATCCGCGAAGCGCAGGTGGTCTTGAGCCCCTCGGTCATGATCACGTCCTTGACCGCGGTCGGAACCCCGGCCAGCGCGCCGACTTCCTCGCCGGCAGCCAGTTTCCGATCGACGGCGCCGGCGTCCCGCAGAGCTTTCTCTTCGCAGAAGCTCAGAAATACGCCGGAAGATTCGTTCTCGGCCCGCGCCGTCCGCAGCCCTTCCCGGGCCAGCTCCCGCGCGCTGAACCGCTTTTTCTTGAGACCCTCGCGGATCGAGTCGATGGTGAGCTCGCGGTAGTCGTCCATGTCCTGACAGTCCGCGCTAACGCTCGATCACCCGCGGAACCTTGAAATGCCCGGCGCCGGCCAAAGGGGCGGACTGCAGCGCCTTGCCCGCGGCGTAGCTCGCCCCGAGCGTGTCCGCCCGCAGCGTATCCGCGCCGCCGGCTGCGTGCAACACCTGCGCCATGGGCTCGACTTGGGACGTATCCAACTCGTTCAACTTGTCGACATAGTCGAGAATTTGCTCCATGTCCGCCGCGTATCGCTTGATATCGTCGTCGCTGAGGCTCAAGTTGGCGAGCCCCGCGATGTAGCGCACTTCTTTTTCGGTGATCTTCATAACGGATGCCGTCCTGGCGAGAGGGCGCGGAGAAACGGGAGACTATGCGCCCCCGCTGCGGCTGCGGGCTTGCGGAAGAGGCCGGCCGAATGCCGACCGCGCCCGTTCCGGTCGCCGCCGCTCCGGCAGCATCGGCCTCAACTCGACCCTGCGCACGCTCGAGCGGCCAAGCTCTTTGCGCAGGCTCTCGACAATGCGCCCGCGGACCGCTTCGATCTGCGCGCGCCACACTTCGTCGTCGACTTCAACGACCAGCGTATCGCCCTTCAACCTGACCAGCCTCGTGTGGCCGGCGACTCGGCGGCCCACCGCCTCGGGCCAATAGGCGCGGACGAGTTCCCATTCCTCAAGACCGCGGCCGGCGCCGCGGCGGTAAAGATCGGGAAGAATTTCTTTCGCCTGTTTCATCGGAATCCGTCCGCCCTTCCCAGTCTACCCGAGCCTGAGGCGGCTCGATTGCCCCTAAGGCCGCTCTCTCAACTATACTGGTTGTTTGGGGGCCGCGGGCGGCCCGGCGGCGATGAAAGTTCATTCCTGGGATCGATCCGAACGCGAGGAGCTTGGGCCGCTGATCGTTCGCCGTGTCGTCCACAGTGAACGCATGACGACGGCGCTGTTCGACCTCAAGAAAGGGGCCGTGGTTCCGCGTCACCATCACGACAACGAGCAGTTGAGCCACGTTCTCGCGGGCAGGGCGTTATACTGCTTCGACGACCGCGAGATCACGGCGGGGCCGGGCGAGGTGGTGGAGATCAACTCCAATGAACCGCATCGCGTCGAGGCGCTTGAAGACTCCTCCATCATGGATGTTTTCCAACCTGTAAGAGCGGATTGGCTCAAGGGCGGCGATGCATATTTGCGAAACCCGCCCGAAGAGTAGCCGCGTAATAATCCGGTAGAGGTTCTTGCGTCATTGCCGCGGCGGGCGGGGATTGGGCTTGTCTGACAGAGAATTCCGAGATGGAGGTTCATGGATTTAGGCATTCGTGATCGAACCGCCGTGGTAGCGGCGTCCAGCGGCGGCATGGGCCGCGCCATCGCCGGCGCCTTGGCCGCGGAGGGCTGCAAGGTAGCGGTCTGCTCGCGCAGCGCAGACAGAATTGCGGCGGCCGCCCGGGATATCCGCAAGGCCCACGGGGTCGAGGTCTACCACGCGGCCGTCGACGTCAGCGATATCGGCGCAGTCGAGGCGTTCGTCGCGGACGCCCGCGAGGCCCTGGGGCCGATCGGCATCCTGGTGACCAACGCCGGCGGGCCGCCGGCCGGAAAGTTCGACGACTTCAAGGCCGAGGATTGGCGCAGCGCCTTCGAGCTCAATTTCATGAGCGCCTGGGCGCTGATCCGCGCCGTGCTGCCGGACATGCGCAAGCAACGTTGGGGCCGGGTCGTGACCCTCACCTCGACATCGGTGCGGCAGCCGATCGACGGATTGATCTTGTCCAACGGCGTGCGCGCGGCGGTGATCGGCATGCTCAAGACCTTGTCCCAGGAGTTCGGTCCGGAAAATATCCTGTTCAACAACGTCGGCCCCGGACTGATCGCCACGGACCGGCTGCTCGACATCGCCCGCAAGAGGGCCGCCGCGGCCGGCGTGACCAGAGACGAGATGATTCGCAAACTGGCTCAAGGGCCCGCGCTGAAGCGCGTCGGCCAACCCGAAGAATTCGCGGCGGTTGTCGCCTTCCTGTGCTCGGAGAAAGCAAGCTACGTGACCGGCTCAAGCCTGATGATCGACGGCGGGTTAGTGCGGGCGGTCTGACGAGATTCAACATGCGTTCGATTGGCTGGAAATCCGTTTGCAAAGTTTTTGCCTGCGCCGCCGCGGCGAGCATTCCCTTGGCCGCCGAACCTCAATGGGTGACGCACCAGGGCGCTCGGCTGGTGATCGGCCAGGACAGCTTCACGCGCCAGAACCCGAACCCGAGCCGCGAAGTCATCGGTTCCGCGGCGGGCGTAGCCGCCGCGGGCGACCGCCTCTTCATCGCCGAGGGCAACCGCGTCGGAGCCGTACCGGTAAACAACCGGGTGCTCATCTACAACCAACTGTCGGGCTTCCTGCCGGAGAGCGACGTGGAGTTGCCCCAGGACACGACTTGCCCGGCCTGCGTCGGCCTGCCGGACGTTGTCCTCGGCCAGCCCGATTTCGAAACGTTCGAGTCCTCGCCGGCGGGCATGAACAATCCCGCCGGCGTCGCCAGCGACGGCGTCCGCCTGGCGGTCGCCGACACCAACAACAACCGCGTGCTGCTGTGGAACTCCATCCCCGCCGTCCACAACGCGCCGCCGGACGTCGTCCTGGGTCAGCCGGACATGTCGGGCTTTACGCCGGATACCTCCCCGTCGGGAATGCGCGGCCCGCAAGGGCTCTGGTTGGACGCCGGAAAACTTTTCGTCGCCGACACGCAGAACAGCCGCGTGTTGATCTGGAACTCCATCCCGTCCGCGAACGGACAAGCCCCCGACATCGTGCTCGGCCAGCCGGATCTCAACACGCGCCCGGAACCCGATCTTACCCGCTCGAACTACGAACCCGACGCGCGCAACATGCTCGATCCGGTCTCGGTAACCGTCAACAACGGCAAGATGTTCGTGGCCGATTTGGGCTTCAACCGCGTTCTGATTTTCCATTCGATTCCCACTGCGAATCATGCCCCGGCCGATGTCGTCATCGGCCAGCAGGATTTCACGTCAGACAGAGCCAACGACTTCGAGAATCTGTGCGAACCGATCGGGCCGCTGGACGACAACGGCAGCATCAGCGAAAACGAAACGCCGCCGACCAATGTCCCCCCTTTGTTTCCCCTGCCGCCGGTCTTGGGTGAAATCGACCCGGACGAGGTGTTTTACCCGCGGCGCTGCGAAAAAACGCTGAATTTCCCGCGCTTCGCGCT
The DNA here is from genome assembly GCA_965214655.1 of Bryobacterales bacterium. Classification (GTDB taxonomy): domain Bacteria; phylum Acidobacteriota; class Terriglobia; order Bryobacterales; family UBA6623; genus CATQHP01. Next base: position 1,947,117 of record OZ243965.1, read on the forward strand.
TTCCGACGGCGAGCGGCTTTTCGTCGCCGACAGCGGCAACGACCGCATCCTCGTCTACAACGAGATTCCCACCGAAAACGCGCCCGCGGCCGACGTTGTGATCGGGCAGCCCAACTTCGTGCAACTCACCGAATCCGACGGCCCGGGCAGCATGCGCTCGCCCACCGCTCTGGCCTACGCCGGGACGAATCTCTACGTGGCCGACCCCTTCACGCGGCGCATCCTTGTCTTCACCCCCGGCGAGGACATGATCGGTCAAGAAGGAGTCCGCAACGCCGCCGCTTACAGGATCAGCGGCGTCGGCTTCCTGGAGTTCGACGTCCCCGTGTTTTTCGACAATCCGGCCACCACGAACGTGAATGAATCCCAGGCCCCGTTGAACGTTCCGGCCGGAGAGGAAATCGAACTGACTTTGGATCGCTCCCTGCTTGTCTATACAACCGTCGAAGGCGACACGAGCGAATCGGTGCGCGACAAGTTCATCGAGATGATCAACAACGATCCCGACGTGCCCGTCATTGCCTCGCCCAGCGTCGGTTTCGGCACGCACGCCACGGGCACGATCGAATTCGGGGGCTCGGCGCGGCCCGGCGACGTGGTGACCCTGAACATCAACGGCAGAGAGTATTCGTTCACCGTTCCGCAAGGCGATGTCCCCGAGCGTTTCGTCGACCGCTTGAACTTCATCGTCGATCGAGAGGACGACCCCGAGGTGCTGGTCGACCGCAAAGTGGACAACATCAACGCGCTGGAATTGGTTCACAAAACGGTAGGCCCGGGCGGCAACGACCTGCCGTTTTCCATCTCGATCACCCCCGGCTCCCCGACGACCACGACGGTTTCGGGAGAAACGCTGTCCAACGGCTCCATCCGCTTCCGCGCCCAGCTCGTCGCCAAAAAGGAAGGCCCCAGCGGAAACTTCACGCTCGTGCGGATACTGAACAAGGGCAGCGTCCTGGACGTGTCCACTTCCGGCTCGCGCCTGACCGGCGGCTCCGACGCCCGCGATCTTCCCCCCGGAACGATCGCCTCGATTTTCGGGCAAAATCTCGCCGCCGAAACGATTCAGGCGCGACTGGTCGACGGCCGGCTGCCGACCGAGCTGGGCGGCGTGCAGGTCTACGCCAACGGCAAGCTGGCGCCGCTGTACCTTGTCTCGCCGACGCAAATCAACTTCCAGGTTCCCTGGGAGCTGGAAGGCACGGGGTTCAGCTTCTGGGTGCGGCGGGAAATGCCGGACGGCTCCGTCACGGCTTCCGCGGCGCGGGCGAATCAATCGATCCGCGCCGCGCCCGGGTTGTTCGCCTTGGCCGGAGAGGAGCCGCGGCGCGCCGTGGCGGTCCATGCCGCGGGGCCAGCCGAGGGCTCGGTCGCCGTGTCGATCCCGGATTCGACTCCGACCAACAACGACGACGAGCCGCTGACTCAGGAAGGGACTTTCGGGCGGATCATCGTCAACGGCCGCGAACACCGCTACACCTCCCCCGGAGGAGAAACCGCCGAGCAGGTCCGCGACAAATTCATCGAGACGATCAATGCCGGCGACGGCGACCCGGAAGTAATCGCCTCGGCGCGCACCATCGGTTTCTTCTCGGCGCGCGCGGACCTGACCTTCGACGGCGAGCCCAAAGTCGGCGACACGGTCGCGGTCACAATCCGCGGCCGTTCGTATGGGTACAGCCTGACGCAGGTCGATATCGACGCCGGAAATCCGTTGATCAGAATGCGCAACATCCTGGTGCGTTCGGTCAACGCCGGCCGCGGCGACCCGGAAGTCACCGCGCGGGTCTTGCAGATCTTCGGCCAATCCACGATGCAAATCGTCGCCCGCTCTCTGGGCGACGACGGTAACGAAATTCCGTTCTCCTTTTCCGTCTCGCCGGACGACGCCGGGATTACGGTCGTCAGCAACCGCGAAAGCGGCTTCCTCGAAGGGGGCCAAACCCCGCCCGTCATCGTGCTCACCGCGCGGGAATCCGGCCGCCAGGGCAACGACATCACCTACTCCGCCGAAGGAACGCCGGTGCAGCCCGACGATCCGACGACAACCAATGTCAACGAGTCCCTGCAGGGCATCGAGTTGACTCTGACGGCGCGGGGATCGAATTTATGCTGCGGCAACGAGCCGTTCTCGCCGATTACGGATGAAAATCCGGTCGTTCCGGGTGAAGTCATCGTCGTTTTCGGTTCCGGCCTCGGGCTCACGGACGCTCAAAATCTGGTCCGCACGGGCATGCCGGCGCCCATGTCCCCGCCGATCAACGTACCGTTGGTTGCCGACGATTTCGTCTCGTCGCTCTTCGGCGGCCGCACGGCGCAACTGGAATTCGCCGGCCTCATGCCGGGGTTCGTCGGCGTATACCAAATCAACCTGAGAACGAACACCGACTTGGCCGACAATCCCGAAACGCCGCTGACCATCGCGCAAGTGCTGTTCGTCAGCAACACCGTCACGTTGCCGGTAAAAAACCTTTCGCCGCGCGACCCGCCGGACTTCTAACAGTCCGCGGCAAAAGTCCCGTGGGTGGCGCGGCAGGCTCCTGCGGTCGTTCGGCGAGAAGTGAGGAGGGAGGCGATCCGGGAGATCGTCCCCGACGAACGACGAAGCCGACGGCCGTAAACGCCTGCTGCCCAAAGGGTTACGCGCCCTTGCTTGCCTTTCGGGCAGAGTCCGCGGCACCGAGTTCCTGGAGAGCCTGCACGGCGCTTCATCGCTTCCCGGGCGCGTAACGACGCTTGCGTGACTTTTGCCGCGGACTGTCAAGTCGCCAAGCCGGGCGCGCGCTTGTCATACTGTTCGCTTGACCGTCGAAGCGCACACTTGGCGCCGCTGGTTCAAGGCGTCCGCGTTCCTGGCTTCGGTGGCCGGTCTCGCCTCGATCGCCGCGTCCCATACCGCTCTCGGGCTGTCGGCGCTGCTTCTTTTGTTGCGGCGGGAAGCCGTTCGCATGCCGCCGATCGGCATGCCTTTGCTGGCCTTCATGCTCTGGACGCTGGCCTCCGCCGCCGCATCCTCCGATCCCGCCGCCGCCTGGCCGCAACTCAAGAAGTTTTTCGTTTTCCTGATGGCGCCCGTCGTATACAGCGCGTTCCGCACCGTCGAAAGCTCCAGGAGACTTGCCGAAGCCTGGTTCGTCATCGCCTCGATCGCGGTCTCCGCCGGATTGTTCCAATTCATGCGCGCCGCGGCGCGCATTTCCGCCGAGAACCAGGATTTTACGGCAGCTTACGTGTCCGACCGCATCACCGGTTTTTTCAGCCATTGGATGACGTTCAGCCAAGCCGGACTGGTGGTTTTCGTTGTCCTGGCGAGCTATCTGGCTTTCGCCAAGCGCCGCCCGGGGTTCGGCGCGTGGCTGTTCTCAGCGCTATGGATCGCCGCGGGATTGGCGCTCAGCTACACCCGCAGCGTCTGGTTGGCGCTCGTCGTCATCGCCGTGTATTTCGTTGCCGTCTGCAAGCCGCGGGCCCTGCTGCTGATCCCGGCGGCATTGACTGCAGGGTTTTATCTGGCGCCGCATTCGATACAACAAAGAGCGGCTTCGATCAACGTCGCCGCCAACCCGGAGCGCATCATCATGTGGCGAACCGGACTGCGCATGATTGCAGCGCATCCTTTGCTCGGCGTCGGACCGCAACAAGTCGGCCCGCGTTTCCGCGAGTTCCTGCCCGCCGACGTGACCGAGTTGCCTCCCGCCTATTACGAACACCTGCACAATGTCTATGTCCACTATGCAGCCGAGCGCGGGATTCCGGCGGCGCTCATCGTGCTGTGGCTGTTCGCGAAGATCGTCCGGGACTTGACCCGAGCGCTGCGCGCGCAGCCCGGATTGCGCGGCGACCGGCGGTTTCTGCTGCACGCCGGCATTGCGGGAACTCTGGCGGTGATGACGGTGAGCTGCTTCGACGTCTCGCTGGGCGACAGCGAGGTGCTGGGCATCTACCTGGGGCTGATTGCGATCGCCTACAACGGCGTCGACCCGCAGGAATCGAACGGCAGGAGGTAACGCAGGCGCGCAGGCCGCCATCTTAAATGAGACGGGCGGGCAATATTTTGAGAACCATGGCGACACGATCGAACGACGGCGGCCGGACCGCCGGCAGCCGCTTGACCGCGGCCGCATTGCCGGCCTTCTGCGCGCTCTCCGTCTCGGCTCAAGAGCAGCCGGTCTTCCAGGCGGAGACGGCATTGATGGAAGTCGAGGTGTGCGTAACCGACGGCAAGGGCCGCCCTGCGCCGGGCCTCGCGAAAGAAGACTTCGAGTTGTTCGAAAACGGCCGGCGGCAGTCGATCGCAACCTTCGAATTCGTGCCCCGGACGGTCCCGACGGCCCAGCCGCGGGAAAACGCCTCCCGCGGCCTGCTCGCCGAGACGCCCCGCGCCGCGGCGCGCGACGAGTTGCGGCGGAGCGCCTTCATCTACGTCGCCACGCGCGGGCGCCGCGAAGACCGCCTGCCCATCTTCAACGCGGTAAAGGACTTCATCGACGAAAACCTGCGTCCGGGCGTGTTCGTCTCGCTTGAGGGCGCTGCTTTCACCTCCCGCAAGAGCGATCTGTACCGCGAACTCGATCAGATGCTCCACCGCGGCGCCGCGCGCGGGAACGGCGGCAGTTTCGTCGACACCCTGTCAGTCGATTTGGCCCGCGATATCGAGTACAACGAAGACCTCGATCAACTGCTCGCCGAGGCCAACGAAGACTTCGATCAGCAGATCGAAGAGATCGGCGACCGCGCGGCGTTTTACCGCCGCCTGAGGATGTACGAATACATCGACCTGATTCGAGCGCTGGAAGTCTACCCCGGCAAAAAACTCGTCGTGCTCTTCGCCTCCGGCCTGCCGGTGGACGAAGAAAATCTCGACATCATGAAGGTCCTCGAAGACGAAGCGACGCGGGCGCGGGTCCGTTTCTACGTCTCCGACGTCAGCCGTCTAAGCGCGACTCCCGTCGGCGGCGACGCGGAGGCCCGCGGGAATTTCGGATCGTTCTTCGGCGACCCCTTCAACAACGGCTTCGCCGCCGCCGCCCAGCAGCGTCAGGACAACCAGGACGGCCTCTTCGAGTTGGCGCGGCGCACGGGCGGCCGCGCCGTGCTGAACAGCAACGATTTCGGAGAGATCTTCGACGTCGCAGACCGGGAGAGCGGCGATTACTACCTGCTCGGCTATTACCCGGACGACAGCGAGCAGCGCGGCCGGCTGCGCCGCCTCCGCGTGCAAGTCACGCGCAAAGGATTGAAAGTCAGCCACCAGCGGGGTTACTACGAAGAACGCCCGTTCGAGCGCATGACCCAATCCGAGCGGAATCTGCGCATGCATCAGGCGCTGCTCTTCGACACCCCCTACGCCGACCTCCCCATCCAGGTCGGATACGAGTACTTCCGCGACTCGCAGGGCGCGCCGAAACTGGTCTACGGCGTCGGCCTGCATACCAGCGATCTTCCCGCCGCCTCGACGAAAAAGGGCCGCGAGCTGAAGCTGACGGTGATTGCCCGAGCCGATCCCGCCCGAACCGACCCCGCCCGAACCGACCCCGATGGAGATGAAGGCCAACCGCGACGGCAGCCGTTCATCGACCAGGGAAGCTTTCGCATGACCCTGCCCGACGCCGAATTCGAGCGGCTGAGCAGCGACCCGATCGCCCTGCTGCATTACGGTTCGCAAATGCCGCTGGCGCCGGGCCTCTACGATTGGAAAGTGGTCGTGCGCGACGACAACTCGGGCGCGCTGGGCAGTTTCCAGACGAGTTTGCGCATCCCCGAAGCCAGCGGCGATCTCGGCGCCAGCTCGCTGCTGCTTACCGGACGCATCGAGGACACAACGGCAGCCGCGCCCAAAAAACCCGCCAAAAACGCCCTCGAGGATGTCCTCGAGGTCGCCGGCAGCCGGTTCTATACATCTGCGAAAAAAGTGTTTCGAACCGGCGACTCGATCTACCTGCTTTACGATGTCTACAATCCGCAGGCGCCCTCGCTTGCCGATCCGCCGGCGCCCAGGCTGGCGCTCTACCGCGGCCGCGAACGGGTCGAGAGCTTGCCGGCCAGAGGCTACCAAACCGTTGCTCAACCCGAGGCCGCCAGAATCCGCTACCTGGCCGCCTTGACTACCGACAATCTCGCTCCCGGGAATTACACGGTGGCGGCGATGCTGCCGTCCGCTTCCCCGGCGCGCCCCGTGATCTATCGCAAATTCGAGATCGTCGAAGCCGACTCCAACTGACGGCCGCCGCCGCGCCCGGCGGCTAGAATGGACTTCCTGCAATGAAATATTCCCTGAGCGGCGATTCGCCGGCGGACGCTCCCGCCGACGCGCTCGTCGGTTTCCTGTGCGAAGAGCCGGATGCCGGCGAAGTGGAGCGGTGGAATGCGCTCACCGGCGGCTTGGCGGGCGAGCTGTTGGCGCGCGGCGAATTCCGGGGCAAGCTGCGCTCCACGGCGCGCATCCACCGCCCGGCGGGCATGCAAGCCGGGCAACTGCTGCTCGTCGGCTGCGGCCCGCGGGAAAAGCTTTCGGGCGTCCTCCGGCGCCAGTGCGCCGGCGTCGCCGGCCGAACGCTGCGGACCTCCGGCGCGCGCAGCATAGCCATTCAGCCTCCCGACGGCGCCGCCGCGCGCGCGGTCGTCGAAGGATTTGCGGCGGCCCTCTACGAGCCCGACTGCTACAAAACCGGCGGCGACCGGTCGTCCGTCTCGATCGAATCGGCGGCGATTCTGGCCTCCTCCGAGCATCGCGGAGCGCTCGATCGAGCCGTTGCCGCCGCCGAGGGCCAACGCTTCGCGCGCGAGCTGGCCAACGAGCCCGGCAATATTCTTCCTCCGCGCGTCTTGGCGGAACGCGCGCGCGCCATGGCCGCGCGGGCCGGGCTCGAATGCGAAATTCTCGATGAGCGCCGCCTCCGGGAACTGCAAATGGGCGCCTTGCTGGGGGTCGCCCGGGGCAGCGCGGAGCCTCCGGCGGTCATCGTGCTGCGCTACCGCCCGCGCGAGCCGCAAGACGCCGGAGGCGGCGTCCGCCTGGGGCTCGTCGGCAAGGCGGTCACCTTCGACACCGGCGGCATTTCGATCAAGCCTTCCGCCGAGATGGACCGCATGAAATACGACATGGCCGGCGGCGCCGCCGCGATCGGCGCCATGCAGGCAGTCGCGGCGCTCCAACCGCCCGCGCCGGTCACGGCGGTGATCCCCTCCGTGGAGAACATGCCCGGCGGCGCCGCGCAGCGCCCCGGCGACGTCGTCACGACGATGTCGGGCAAGACCGTTGAGGTGTTGAATACCGACGCCGAGGGCCGGCTGATTCTCGCCGACGCCCTCACCTACGCGCAGCGGCAAGGCTGCACCCATCTTGTCGACGCGGCAACGCTCACCGGCGCGGTGGTGGTCGCCCTGGGTTACGAAAACTCGGGAGTCTTTTCCAATAACGCCGCCTGGCAAGAGCGCCTGCTGGCCGCCGCCGCCGCCGCTGGCGAAAAAATGTGGCCGATGCCCCTGGACGACGCTTACGCGGCGCTGCTCGAGAGCCCCATCGCCGACGTGGCCAATATCGGCCCGCGCTGGGGCGGAGCGGTCACCGCGGCGGCCTTCCTGAAGCGCTTCGCCGATCCGCTTCCCTGGGTTCACCTCGACATCGCCGGCACGGCGTGGTACGAAGAGCAAAAACCGTACGCGGCCAAGGGTCCGAGCGGCGTCGCCGTGCGCACGCTCGTCGAGCTGGCGCTCAACGCCGCGCAGACGCCCCGACCCGCGGCGGCGCAAAAGCGGGTACCATCGAGTACGGACGATTCATGACGCGACGCGATCTGCTGCTCGGCGCCGCCGCGGCCGCCGCCAAGGGAGCCCCCATGCCTGAACGGAAACTCGGACTCGACTTCTTCAGCCTGCGCTCGCAAAATTGGAGCGCCTTCGAGTTGCTGGACTTCGCCGGGAAACACGGCGCTTCCTCGGCGCATTTTTCCGAGCCGCGTTTCCTGGGAAGCCTGCAGCCCGACCATCTCAAGCGGGTCCGCGAGCATGCCGACAAGCTCGGTCTCGCCCTGGAAGTCGGCTTCGGCTCGATCTGCCCGACCTCCACGCGCTTCGCCGCCGACCAGGGCACGGCGCAAGAGCAGCTTCTGAGAATGTTCGGCGCGGCCCGCATCCTCGGCTCGCCCTTCGTGCGCTGCTATCTCGGCGGCGCCGACGACCGCAAGAGCGCCGTCCCTCTCGAAAAGCACATCGAAAACACGATCGCCGTATGTAAGTCGGTGCGCGACCACGAGGGCCGCGGCGGCATCAGGATCGCCGTCGAAAACCACGCCGGCGACCTGCAGGCCCGGCAACTGAAACAGCTTGTCGAAGAGGCGGGCAAAGACTATGTCGGAGCGCTGCTGGACTCGGGCAACGCCGCTTGGACCCTGGAAGATCCGCACCATACTCTGGAGGTCCTGGCGCCGTGCGCGCTGACCACGGGCATCCGCGATTCGCGCATCTGGCAGGACGGCGACGGCATTAAAGTCATGTGGACGCCGATGGGCGAGGGCAACGTCGATATCGACCGCTGGGCAAGACGCTTCGGCGAGCTGCGCCCCGATCTGCCGTTTTCGCTGGAGATCATCAACACCCCCTCGCCGCGGAAATTCGCCGTCCACGACCCACAGTTCTGGGAGCATTACCGCGATGTCCCCGCCTGGGTTTACGCAGGCTTCGCCGCGCGAGCGCGCCGCGGCGAGCCCTATGCGGCGCCCGGCGGAGACCCGGTCGAACGGCAACGGCTCGACGTGGCCGCCGACATGGCCTACAGCCGCAAGCTGCTGGGCCTCGACTGACCCGGCGGGCGCAAGCGGCCCGGCCCCCGAACCCGCGGCGACTCCGATATACTGCTTTCGATGGCGAAACGAATCAGCGTCCTTTTTCTTGCTCTTGCCTTTGCCGCTCTGGGCGGGGAGCTTCCGCGCGCAACTCCCGAATCGGTCGGCCTCTCGACCGAGCGGCTTGCCCGCATTACCCGCGCCATGGAAGACGACGTCGCTTCGGGGCGCCTTGCCGGCGCCCTCGCCGTCGTTGCCCGCAAAGGCAAGATCGCTTATTGGCAAAAAGTAGGCATGGCCGATCGGCAAGCCGGCAGAGCGCTCCGGGACGACGACATCTTCCGCATCTACTCGATGACCAAACCGATCGTCGGCGTCGGCCTGATGATGCTCTACGAAGAGGGCAAGTTCAGGCTCGCCGATCCCGTCAAGCGGCATCTTCCCGAAATGGCCGGCGTCCAAGTGCTCCTCGACGGCCGGTCCCGCAAGCCCCGCCGCGAAATGACGGTGCAAGATCTGATGCGCCACACCGCCGGACTGACCTACGGGATTTTCGGCAACAGCCCGGTGGACAAGCTGTACGTAGAATCCGGAGTGCTCTCCGGCAACCGCTCGGTCGCCGAGTTCGTGACCAGGCTGAGCAAGCTTCCGCTCAAGTACGAGCCGGGCGCGACCTGGGACTACAGCGTCGCCGTCGACGTCCAGGGACGGCTGATCGAGGTCCTCTCCGGCATGGATCTCGACAAATATCTCGAAGAACGCATCTTCAAGCCGCTCGACATGAAAGATACCGCGTTCCGCGTTTCGCCGGACAAGAAGAAGCGTTTCGCCCAACTCTACCTGCGCGCGAAGGACGAGAAATCGATCCGGGCCGCGCCCGCGGGCCGCTCGGCCGGATACTTCGATTACGAGAGCAAGTGGTTTTCCGGCGGCGGCGGGCTGACCTCGACCGCGCGCGACTACCTGCGCTTCGCGCAGATGCTGCTCAACGGCGGCGCGCTCGACGATGCGCGGCTGCTCAGCCGCAAGACGGTCGAGCTCATGACCAGGAACCACATCGAGGGACTGCAGGTGGGTTCGCCGATTCTCCGCCCCGGTTACGGCTTCGGCCTCGATTTCGCCGTCCATGTCGATCCGACGAAAAGCGGCCTCAACGGCTCGGTCGGCGAGTACAACTGGGAAGGCTTGGCGGGAACGTTGTTCTGGGTCGATCCCGAGGAGGAGATGGTCGGCCTGTACATGATTCAGATGCTGCCGCCGCGCATCGGCGACCACCGCTTGAAGTTCAAACGCCTGGCCTACCAGGCAATCGCCGATTGACCGCCCCCGCTATTCCCCGGCGTACTGCGCGACCGGTTGCCGGGCGACCGGATTGCCGTCCGCCCCAACGGCGTCGCCGCGCCATTGATCGGCAACGACAAGCAGAAAATTCGGCCGCGGCGGGCGGCCGCTCGGGCCCGCGCTGCAAAAAAGGCCCGCGGCCAAAACGAGCGGCCCCGTCGATAACGTTCGCCGGCTCATCTCCCCGGAACCGTAACAGACCGCCGGACTCCGGGTAAACTTTTGTTAGCCGCTTTTTCGCGGTCGCAATGGATTTCGATTCGGGTTCCACGGGCGGCAACCGCCCAGCGCTTGCGATTTTTTTCGTTTCGATCGTCGTGTCGGCTCTGCTGGCCGCGGCGAGCGGATGCGCCGACCGGCCGGACTCCGGCGTTTCCATCCCGGAAATCGATGTCTCGGCCCTAGGCGGCCGCGCGCGGGCGCTCGTTGCGCGACGCCTCGAGGCCGCGCGGAACAATCCCCAAGACGCGGAAGCCGCCGGGCGAGCGGCCATGGCGCTGCAGGCCTTCGAGTTTCGCGAGGCCGCCCTCGAGCTGTATCGACGGGCTGCGGCGACCGCCCCGGACGAGTTTCGCTGGCGTTATCTGCGCGGCCTCGCCGCAAGCGATCTCGGACTTCTTGCCGAGGCCGAAGACGCATTTCGATCCGCCGCGCATTCCGCCGCCGGGGAACCCTCCGCCTGGCTGCGTCTGGCCGCGGTCATGCTCGATGGGGGACGGCCGGCCGACGCCCTCGCCATCTACGACCGCCTGGCGGCAAGCGAGCCCGCGTCGATGGCCGTCCACTATGGGCGGGGCCGCGCCCTGGCCGGTCTGGGCCGCGGCGCGGAGGCCGTTGCGGCGCTGGAGCGCGCGGCCGGGCTGGCCGACGACTACCGCCCGCTGTACTACCAACTGGCGCTGGCGCTGCGCAGCCTCGGCCGCGAAGACGAGGCCGCGCGCTTTCTGGCGCTGTACGAGCGCTTGCAGCCCAGCCTGCAGCCGCCCTTCGCCGACCCCCTCTTGCGGCAGGTCGAAGAATTGCGCGAGGGTTCCTACCTGCGCCACCTGAACCGCGGCATGCGGCTCGAAGCCGCCGGACGCCCGAAAGAAGCCCTGCCGGAGTACTTGCGCGCGGTCGATGCCGACCCCGCTCAGGTTCATGCCCGCGTGAACCTGATCGGCGTTTACGCAAAGCTGGGCCGCCGCGCCGAGGCGGAAAATGCCTACCGCGCGGCGCTTGCAGCCGCCCCCGACACCGCGGAGGCGCATTTCAACTACGGCGTCCTGCTGTCGCAATCGGGCGAGCACGGCAAGGCGGAAGCCGCCTACCGAGCGGCGCTGGAGGTGAATCCCTATCTGGCGGACGCGCGCGTCAACCTGGGCGACGCGCTGGAGCGGCAGGGCCGGACGCAGGCCGCCGGCGAGCATTACCGCCGCGTCCTGCGGCACAACCCGGGCTACCGCCTAGCGCGCTTCCGCCTCGGAACGATGCTGTACGGGCAAGGCCGGCGCGCCGAGGCTCTGCAGCACCTGCGCGCCGCGGCCGCAGCCGATGACGAGCAGACGCCGCAGTACCTGATCGTGTTGGCGCGAGTCGAGCGGGCAATGGGCCGCGGTCGGGAAGCGGCGCAGCATGCCTCCAAAGCGCGGCGTCTGGCGCTCCGCTTCGACCGCGCGGACGTTCTGGCCGTCCTCGACCGTGAGTTTCCTGCCCGCGAATAGCTTCCGCGCTGCCGCAGGCGCGGTCAGAAATACAGCTTCAGCCCGAACTGAATGTGCCGCGGAATCCGCTGCAGCGTGATCGTCGAGGCGGCGGAACGAATCTTGCCGACGTTCGCGCTGCCGATATTCGTCGTCGGGTTGTTGAATTGGGGCGTGTTCGTGAAGTTGAAGAACTCGGCGCGGAACTGCAGCCGGCGCTGCTGGTCTTCGCTGAAAAAGAATTCCTTGAAGATCGAGAAGTCCAGGTTTTTGGTGCCCGGCCCGAACAGGATATTGCGCCCGGCGTTGCCGAACATTTGCGGCCCCGGCCTGACAAAGGCGTCCACGTCGAAAAATCTCTCGAGAGTCTGTTGGCCGCGGGGCAGGCGGCCGTCCGCGATGCGGTCCGGGTAGGAGGCGCAGCAATTGAGCGTGTTCGGCGAAGTCACCCGCATCGGGAAACCGTCGTACATGGACAGGATGCCGTTGATTTGCCAACCGCCCACCACGTGGTTGAGGCCGCCCCGCGCCTCGAACGGCAGATCGTACATGAAGCTGGCCGCCAAGCGGCGCGGCGCGCTGAATCCCGTCGGCCCGCGGTCGCGCCTGATGTTGCGGATATCCGTCGGCGTCCCGAACTGGGAGTCCCCGTTGCCGATCGCTTTCGACCAGGTGTAGCTCAGCAGATAACCCAAGCCGGCGCGAAAACGGCGTTCCGCGGAAAGCTGCAAGCTGTGGTAGTTGGAATCGTAGCGGCTCTGAATCTGACGAATCGCGCCGAATGCGGGAAAATCCCTGCGCGCCGCCACCGGCCCCGTTCCGGGCACGGCCTGATTGATGTCGGTCTGGCCTTGCAGCTTGGTTCCCTTGCTGCCGACGTAGGCAATCGTCAGGGATGTCTGCCCCACTTGCTGTTGGATCGTTGCGTTCCATTGCTGGGTGTAAGGAATGACCGTGTCGAGGTCGATGGAGCGCAAGGTTCCCGCGACGACGCCCAGCGCGGGCCGGTCGAAGCCCATCGACACCGGCCGCGCGCCGGCGAAATCGAACTGGTTGTTGTTGAAGTTCGAGCTGATGACTTCGGGCGGATTGGCGCCGAGGTTGCGCGTCGTGTCGAGTTGTCCGGTCGAGTAATACAGGCCGTAGCCCACCCGAAAGACGGTTTTGGGGGCAACCTTGTAGGCAATCCCGAAGCGCGGGGAAAAGTTGTTGGGATCGCCCGGATGCCCCGATCTCCAGGGTACGACTCCCGTGCCGACCTGCACCACGGTCCCCTCCGAGCGCACGAAGTTGTGTTGGCGGTTGTTGACCTCGGTCCAGGGCCAGCCGAGGAAGTTGTCGTAGCGCACGCCGAGGTTCAGCGTCAGCTTGTCGCTCGCCTTGTAGGTGTCCTGCAGATGGAAAGCGAGCTCTGACCGCCGATATCCGCGGGTGCCCGTCACGAAGCGGATGAAGCCGCCGGCCGGCCGGCCCAGCAGGACATCCGCCGGGCCCAGACCGGTGCCCGCCCGCGAGGCCGGGTTCACGGTGTAGTTGTTGCCGAACGTCATCGTGCCGCGCAAGGCGTTCGATTGCAGCGCGTTGTAGCGCAAGCGCCGCAACTCCCCGCCGAACTTGATGCTGTGACGGCCGCTGATGATGCTGAAGGTGTCGCTGAGTTGAATGTTGTCGCTGACGATCACCGCCGGCGAGAAACCGTTGCCGCCAAGACTGCGGAAACCGGCAATCTGGATGATCGCCAAGCCGGAGGTCAACTCGTCCCCCGCTACGTTGGATCCGGGTATGCCCAGCTCGTCGCTTACATTACGCCCGAAATTCGGGTTGAACGAGCGCAGATTCAGGCGGGTCCAGCCCACGCGCAATTCGTTGATCTTCGTCGGGGACACCAGGTGGGTGTCGCTGACCACGACCTGATCGACGGGCTGATCGGCCGGACCCGGCACGCCCGGTCCGGCGCCCACCGCAGGCGCGGGCAGAAAGCTCGGCTCGATCAGGTCGTCGTCGCTGTAGCTGTAGCGCACGAACATGTTGTTGCTGTCGGAAAGAATGTGATCGATCTTGATGTCGAACCGTTCCCCGTCGATGCTGCGCACCGGGTTCGAAAGATAATTGTTCGTGGTCTCCGCGTTGCGGTTCGGCAGCGGGTAGATATTGAGGATGTTGAGGCCGACCGCATCGTGCATGCCCATGGGAATCGTGTCGTTGGGGAAGCGGTCGCGGACGTAGCCGTCGTCTTCCAGAAGCCGCTGCGTCGTGGGATCGTAGATTTCGAAGGGCGATTGCGCGAAACGGCCCTGGCGGAAATCCGCGATCGGCACGCTGCTGATCAGGGTTTGCGCCTGGCGCACGCGCTGCCCTTCGAAATTGGCGAAGAAAAACGTCTTGGGATCCGCCGCTCCGGGGAACACGGGGCCGCCCAGGAAGGCGCCGTACTGGTTCTGCTTGAACGGCGGAATCGGCTCGTCCGCGCGGTCGAAGAAATTCTTCGCGTCGAGCTTCGCGTTCCTCAGGAATTCGTAGGCGCCGCCGTGAAACTCGCGCGTGCCCGATTTGTAGGTCAGGTTCACCGTGGCGCCGCCGCCGCGGCCGAACTGCGCGTCGGCGCCAGACGTCTCGCTGCGGAACTCCTGAATGGCGTCGATCGACGGGAAGATCAGAATGCCCAGGCCGTTGTGGTTTTCCGAATTGCTGATGCCATCGATCAGATAGTTGTTGTCATTGGAGCGGCTGCCGTTGACCGAGGAGTTCGAGACGCCGCGCTTGCGCGTGATCGGGCTGCCCTGAGACTGCGTGTCCGCCGGCTGGGCTCCCGTGCCGAGCAGAATGAGTTGCGCCCAGTTGCGGCCGTTCAGCGGCAGATCTTTGATCGCCTTCTCCGTTCTGAGATTGGACAGCGTCGCGGATTCGGTCTGCAGCAGCGGGGCGACGTCGAGCACCTCGACGACTTCCGTCACGGCGCCCAGATTGAGCTCGAAATCGACGACGGCGCGCTGATTGACCTCGAGTTGAAAACGCTTGGCGGCGGGTTCGAACCCTTCCGCGCGCACTTCCACGGTAAACGCGCCCGGACGCAGCGGCGGCGACACGTAGATGCCCTGAGCGCCGCTGGAGGTCTCGATGCGCAACCCGGTGCCGACGCTCTCGACAATGACGCCCGCGCCCGGAATGACCGCTCCGGTCCCGTCGCGAACCGTGCCCGTCACCGTCCCCGCATCGACCTGCGCGAATGCCGCGGCGGCGCAGGCGGCGGCCAGCGCCGCCGCGCGAAACAGCTTGTTCATCTGAAGCCTCCCGGACGTTCCCCCGCCTTCCGGTCGGGAATCGGTTCTCCCACGCACACCCGCTGCGGAAGGCAGGCTGTTTCCGTCTGGCTTGATCTTAAGCGCCGGTTCGCCTGCGGTCAAGCAATTTTTTCGCTTCGCCCTGCCGCAGCGTTGCGCCTGCGGCCTTGCAGACGCCCCCTCGCCGCCCGCGGGACTCGGCCGCAGGCTGCTGCTAAGCCACGAGTCCTTCCAGGGGCGAGCTGGCGCTGGCGTAAAGCTTTTTCGGCATGCGGCCCGCCTCGTAAGCCAACCGCCCGGCCTCCACCGCAAGCTTCATCGCCGCGGCCATCTTTGCCGGGTCGTCGGCCAGCGCGATGGCCGTGTTCATCAGCACTCCGTCCGCGCCGAGCTCCATGGCCACTGCCGCGTCCGACGCCGTGCCCACGCCCGCATCCACGATCAGCGGCGTGTCCGTGATCTTTTCCCGCAGGATGCGCAGGTTCGCCGGGTTCTGCACGCCCATGCCCGAACCGATCGGGGCGGCCAGCGGCATCACCGCAGCCGCGCCGGCGTCGATCAGCTTGCGCGCCATGATCAGATCGTCGTTCGTGTACGGCAGCACGACGAAGCCTTCTTTCACCAGAACGCGCGTGGCTTCCAGCAGACCCTCGTTATCGGGGAACAAGGTATCGGGGTCGCCGATGACTTCCAGCTTGATCCAGTTCGACAGACCGACTTCGCGCGCCAGACGCGCGGTGCGAACCGCTTCGTCAGCGCTGTAGCAGGCGGCCGTGTTGGGCAGGATGAACATGCGCTCGCGGTCGATGTAGTCGAGCAAAGATTCTTTCGACCGGTCGCTGAGGTTCACCCTGCGCACCGCCACGGTGACCATATCCGCGCCGCTCAATTCGTGGCAGCGCTTCATTTCGGGAAAGCTGCGGTATTTCCCCGTACCTACAATGAGCCGCGATGCAAATTCGCGGCCGGCGATGCGAAGGCTCATACAGAGATGGTAACTCCGAGGGCCGCTCCGTTTTGCGCGGCGCCGTTTCCTTGCGCCGGCCGTCAACTTCGCGCGCGCAGATATTCGTCGCGGGTTTTCTTCGACTCGAAATAATGCGTCGCGCCGTCGACCTCGGCGGCAACGGCGGAAGCCGGATCGATGTACGTTCCCGTTTGCGGATCTCTCACCAGCTTGCCGACAAATCCGGACTTGGGGCCTTCCGCCGCCTGAGACGCGGCCGCGGTCGATTTCCTGTTGCCTCCCCCCATCGCCCGCGAAACCGCGCGGGCGATGTCGCGGACAATGCTGCGGACGAGCGCCAGGGCGGCAACCGCGGCAATCATCAGCAAAAGCGTACGCAAGCCCCCGGCCCTCCTTTCAGTTACGAAAGGCGCCGGCTTCGGCCGGCGCCTTTCGGGTTTCGTCGATGCGCGGCAAAACCGCCCGTCAAGACTTTTTCTTTTTCTTCTTCGGGTTCTCGAACGTGGTTTCCAGGGTGCCGGAAAGGCTTTGAACCATCGCTTGCGCGCTCGCGGCATAGGCCCCGCCGGGCTGCAACTCCAGGTACTTCTGATAGGCTTCGACCGTGCCCGGAGCGGGAACGATGGAGCCGTCTTCTTTCATCTTAGCCGTGCCCACCAGCGCCGTGGCGAGTTGATAGTAGGCATCGGCGTAGTCGGGCTGAACCTCCGTCGCCTTGCGGAAAGCGTCGATCGCCCCCTGCGTATTGCCGCTGTTGACCATCACGGCGCCCAGGTTGAAATAGTACCTCCCGCCGTTTGCGGGGTCCAATTCCGCGGCGGTCTGCAACTGGGCCTTGCCTTCCTCGTCCTGCCCCGCCTTGATCAAGGCCAGTCCGAGGTTGTTGTGATACGCCGCATCGGGCTTCAAGGCCAGCGCCTGGCGGTAGGCATCGATCCCCTCCGCCTGGACCAACTCACGCTCCGCGCCCGTCTTGGTTCTGGCAAGATTCGAATAGCCGTCGGCCAGGTTCGCCCAGACGACGTCCTGCTCGGGGTCGATCTCCGCGGCCTTCTTCAAATGCGTCACCGCCGTGGCGTAGTCCTTCAGCCGAAGAGCCTCCATGCCGGCGTTGAACGCCGCGTTCAACTCCTTGTTCTTGGTAAGCTGCTGCTGGCGTTCCTTCAGCGCTTTCTCGTACTCCTTGCGCTGCTTCTCGCTCATCGCGGCAAGCTGATCTTGCGAAGGCCCCGACGTTTGCTGGGCCTGTTGCTCTCGCCGGATCTCGCCCAGATCGAAGTTCAAGGGCTTGTCGTCGCTCATCTTGATCGGATAGCCGTTGACCCGTTGGACTTCCTTGCCGTCGATCTCGAGGCGAACGATGTATTGTCCAAGCGGCAGGCCGGCATGGAAATAGTCGCCTCTCTTCTTGGTCTTGACCTTGTAGTTGCCTCTGACGCCCTGACGCTCCAGATAGACCATGGCATCCTTGACGGGCTGGCCGTTTTCGTCGGTCACCTTGCCGCGAATCGCCCCCGTCTGCGCAAATGCGGGCGCGGCCAGCACGAGCGGAGCCGCCGCCGCAAACACGATTCGAAATAGCTTTGCTCTCATGGAAAAATTCCTCCCACTGCAAATGGTTTCCCTAGGTAAGCATACAACATCTTCGCCGCCCGCGGCGGACTGCGTCCCGCCCCGGCGCCCGAAGCGCAAAAATTTTTGACGGCGCTCGGTCCGTTCGGTTACGCCGGGGACTTCAACCGCAATGCCCGGAGGGTGTAAACTTCTGGGGAATCTTCTGTTTTGCTCGCACGTCCGCGGCTGCTCCATGCGCAAATGCAATATGGTTGTACTTGGGGAAGCTCTTAGGGGGTAACGCAATGGAACGACTTGTCCTTGCCGCTCTGGCCGGCATTGTTTGGGTTTTCCCGGCTCCTCTTCCGGGAGCCGTAGAAGACGCGCTCCGGCTGGAGCGGGAAGGGCGCATGTTGGAAGCCCGCACCGAACTGGCCCGGGCGGTCGAGCAAACGCCCGATGACGCCCGGGCGCGCATAGCCTGGGCCGAATTTCTCGACCGCCACGGCGGCGGCGGCGTTGTCGAAGCCTATGCGCAAGCAGTCGAGAGCCTGCCCCAAGGCGAAGCGGACAAGCGCCGCGCGCTGCTCCGCCGCCTGGTCGCGGCAGCGTTGCTCGACGCGGACACGGACGCCGCCGGGGAAGCGCTCGGCCGGTTGCGCGGCGAAGATCCGTCGATCTGGCCGAACGCAGAGAGCGCGCTCCGGGCGTCTGCGCCGTTCGCGGGCACGGCCGACAACCACGTCGTCGTTCCCGGCATGCTGAACTCCTTTCTGCGCATGGCGGCTCTCTCCACCGACCTGCGGCTCGAAGAGCTGCTGCCCGCCCTGGCCCAAAACATCTTTACCGGCGGCTATCGGGCAGCGGGCGGCCCGGCGGGCCTGGAACCGACCGAGTACCTGAAGCTCGTCATGCAGTACTTGTCCCAGGCGCGCGAGCTCGAGCAGTTCGCCGGCGCGGACAATTCGATCGATGTGCCGGCATGCGAGTCGATGGAAACCGCTCAGCTTCTCAAAATCCTGGGATTCCGCCTGCGGGGCGAGTGCGGCGCCGCAGCCGTTCTCGAAACCGTCAACCCCTCGCGCGCCTTCCTCTCGATCGACTCGGCGTTTCCGCTGGCCGACCTGGAAGACGCCTACCGGCGCGACGAACCGTTCCATCTCGATTACCGCGCCACCCGGCTGCCCATGCTGTTCGACCGCGCCTATTGGCTCGCGGGCGCCAAAAAGGCCGAAGGCGACTTCCTCGACGTCTTCCTCGGCGACCCGGGCCTGGCCCGGCTCTATGTCGCCATGAGCAACCTCCACCGCCCCACCGCCGAGGCGTTGAAGGCCGTATCGCCGGTAGGCCGCCTCAAAGACTACGCCAACGTCCTCGATTTTTTCGGAGCGGCGTTCGAGGTCGACGGGGGCCGCGCCATCGTGCCCGGCGGCGACGGGGCGCAAGCCGCCTGGGAGAAATTGACGGGACAATCCAGCGCCGACGGAGGCAGGTTCTTTCAGCGCCTGATCGAGCTCGACGACGGCTGGATGGCGGCCTACTATGACGCCTTGGCGCGGACCGACGGCGCAGCCCGCGCCTACCTTGCCGAACCGCGGCGCATCGAACGCTTCTACGCCGCAGTGCGCGGAAAAGTCACCAGCCCCGGACCCGCGCGGCCGATCTTCCGCGCCAACGCGGAATTGCTGCTGCTGGCCACGCGGCTTCATTTCAACAATGACGGAACCGCCTACATTCCCGGCGGCATCGCGCCGTGGAAAAACCTTTTCGTCAAGCATCCGCACGGCAAGTACGACGGCAAACTGACCCGCTCGGCCAACACCTGGAGCGAAGCCGACGACGTCATCGAAGCGATGTTCGCGCTATGCCGCAAGGCGATCGAAAACGAGCCGCTCAAGATTTTTCTGGCCGTCTCCGATATCGACCGCCGGCGGGCCGCCCCGCTGGCCCCGGCCACCGTCGAACGCCTGATCCTCGCGTTTCCGGCATACGGCGAACAGTTCGCGCTGTACAACGACTCGCCCAACCTGAGCGACGCATCGATCGCGGCGCACCTGCAGGCCATGCCGCGGCTGGACAAAATCGGCTCTTCCGTTCGCCGCGCGGACGCCACGGGCGCTTTCCAGGCGCTCCTCGCACTCTGGCAGATTCTCCGCCGCAACGGCGCGATTCCCGAGGAAAAAGCCGACGCGTCCTTCCAGGAAATTCTCGAGCCGTTCGAGCAGGTCGGCAATCAGCAGGCCGTCTTCGAAGCCGGACGCAACGGCGTCCTTGCCCTGCTGCGCGCCGCCGGACGCGAATCGGCCGAAGCGCCCCAGGAAGTTTTGATCGAGCTTCTGGCGGGCGACCCCGGCCCGGGCGAAGACGTCGTCCACCAGGAGATCGTCGATCGCATGAGCCGTTTGCTGAATCTCCAGAGGCTCATTCCTCTCAAGACGCTGTTCGATTTGGCCGATCACCTCGAGCGCGTCTCGCGCGGCGAAGCCTTCAACGTGGCCATGGCCAACCGCCTGGCGGCCAACATCTCCGAAATCCGCCTGCCGCACACCACGCTTTCGTCTGCCGAATCCAATTCGTTCGTGCAAGGACACTGGGTCGAACGCCATATCCGCGATCAGCGGACCATGAATCTCCGGCGCGCGGTCGATCGGGCGCAAGAGAATCCGGCGCAGCTCCTCGAAATTCGCGGCCAGTTGGCGCCGATGCTCCGCGATTCCCTGGTCGGACTGCTCTACGTGTTCTACTCTCCCCCGGGCGCGGAGCTCATCCAGGCCAATCCGCTGTTCATCCGCAGCCACGATTTCCTCGGTCCGGAGGAACGCCGCGGCTGGTCGAGAGCGCGCACCCAAGGCTTCGGTTGGCCCAACAGCGCGGGCGGACGCATCGTCGGCTCGTTGATCACGCTGCCTTACGGCCTTGCTTCCGCCGAGCAGAACTTCATGGTTCCCACCGAACGCCAGGCGCTTATCTGGCAAGACCTCGCCCCGCAAATGCTGCTCGGCGCGACGGTGCCGCGGTGGTGGAAGGTCCACCCGGCGGAACTGCAATTTGTCGGCCTCCACCTGCGCCTGGGCAAGCTGCTGCTGGCGCGCGCGGCGCTCGATCCCGCGGTCCTCGCCGAAGTCATGCGGCATCTGCGCCCGCGCATCGAACCGAGCCGCCTGTGGAAAGTTCGCAATGCATTCCGGAACGGCGCGGTCCGCGCCGGCGTAACCGTCATCACACCGGCGGAACTGTTCGCTCTGGCCAAGCGCATGCGGGAATCGAACCGCAGCCTGGCCGCCGATGCCGGCGGTCCGCACCTGGAGGCGATCGAACAGCTTGCCGCGCGCGACCCGTCGAGATTCAACTACGACCGAGTTGCCGGACTGTTCGGCATGCCCCATCCGCGGCTGGCGCGGTCGTACAGCCTCGAACTGCTGAATCTTCCGCTTTTCCCGACAATGATGGGCTATTCGAGCCGCATTCTGGCCGAAAGCTGGGAATCGAACAACCTTTTCTGGGCGGCGCTGGCCGACGAGCTGCACCTCGCGCCGGCCCAACTGAATCTGCTGATTCCGCAATGGACGCAGCGCTCGCTGGAGCGAATTTTCGCCACCCATCTCGACGACTGGCCGGCGCTCTGGCGATCGCTGAGACTGATCGGAGACGAGATCCGCAAACAACAGCGGCCGCGGCTCGAGCAAGCAACGCTGGCCGCCGCGGCCAATTGAGAGCGAACGAAGGGATACCGCACATGACCCGCAAACAACTCCGCACCACCAAGCTTCTTCTCGCGGCAATCTCGATTTGCGCCGCCCCGCCCCGCGCGCAAGGCCAACAAGCCGACTTGCCCGACGAGCCGACCGCCCTGTTCGAGGTCGAAGTCGATCTGGTCATGCTCAACGTCGCGGTCACCGACCGCCGCGGGCGCTACATCCAAAACCTCAAGCCTGAAGATTTTCGCATCCGGGAAGACGGCATCGAGCAAACCATCGCCTCGTTCGGCGAAGGCAACGCGGCGCCGCGGCAGATCTCGCAACTGCGCACCCGCAGCACAAGGGCCGCGCCCGAAGCGGACGTGCGCGGCGCCTTCGGCGCCGCCGCCGGCTCTCTCGCGGGCGCCAATGTCTTCCTGCTGTTCGATACGAGCAACTTCATGTACCGTTCGTTTGTCTACGCCGAAGACGCCATCGCGGACTTCATCCGCGGCCTGGACCAAGCGGACTCCGTCGCCTTCTACGGCTTCAGCCGGAACTTGACGCGGCACACCGTACTGACCGCCTCCCACGGCGAAGCGCTCAGGGGGCTGCGGCGCTCGGTCGCCGGCGACGAAACGGCTCTTTACAATTCACTGCTGCTGACCCTGCGCGACGCGGCCAAGGTGTCCGGCCGAAAAGTCATCATCGTCTTCTCCAACGGCCCTGACAACGCCAGCACCATCGCGCCCGACGATGTCGGAGCGATCGCCGAAGACGAGGGCGTTCCGATCTACGTCATCAGCACCAAAGAGCTCAACCGGGATCCGATTTCGAGCAATGCATTCCGGCGCATCACGCAACGCACCGGAGGCAAGGCGTATTTTGCCAAGACCTGGCAGCGCCAATCGGAGGCGTTCGTCCAAATCCGCGAGGAGTTGGCCAATTCCTACACCATCACCTACTATCCGCAGCCGAATCCGAATCGAGGCTGGCGCAGCATCAGCGTAGAATTGACGGGCGAAGAACGCCAGCGGCGCCGCGTCAGGACGCGCGCCGGCTACAGGCCGAAGCTGTAAGCGGCGCGCTCGCCGCAGCGGCTTTCCCCGTCTCGTGCAACACTTGAGCAAGGGTTGCGGCATGGCGGCCGAAGCGATCGTCAAGCTCCTGCGCGAAAACGGCTACGAAGCCTATTTCGTGGGCGGCTGCGTGCGCGACCGGCTGCTGGGGCGCAGGATCGAAGATTACGACGTGGCGACAAGCGCCAGGCCCGAGCAAGTTGCGGCGTTGTTTCCCGGCGCGAAGACCGTGGGCGCCCGCTTCGGCGTCGTGCTCGCGCCCGCCGGAGACGGATTCGTGGAAGTCGCGACCTACCGCACCGACCATGCTTACCGCGACGGCCGCCGCCCGTCGGACGTGATCTTTTCGACGAGCGCGAAAGAAGATGTCCGCCGCCGCGACTTCACCGTCAACGGAATGCTGCGCGACCCGTTCAACGGCGAAGTCATCGATTTCGTCGGCGGGCGCGCCGACCTCGACAACCGGCTGATCCGCGCCATCGGCTCGCCGCAACGGCGCTTCCGGGAAGACCATCTGCGCATGCTGCGCGCGGTGCGTTTCGCCGCAAGCCTCTCCTTCGACGTCGAAAGCGAAACCATGCGGGCGATCCGCGCCCACGCAAAAGAAATCGCCCGCACGGCCCCTGAGCGCGTTCGCGGCGAATTGACCCGCATCCTCACCGAGGGCGGCGCGCGCCGGGGCTTCGAGCTGCTCGACGCATCGGGGCTGCTGCGGCGCGTTCTCCCCGAGGTTGCCGCCATGCAGGGCGTCCGGCAGCCGCCTCAGTTTCACCCCGAAGGCGACGTCTGGACGCACACCCTCATGATGCTCGAAGGGCTCGCCGAGCCGCCGCTGACGCTTGCCTGGGGGACGCTGCTCCACGACGTGGGCAAGCCCGACACGTTCACCGAAACCGACCGCATTCGATTCAACGGCCACGTCGCGCGCGGGGTCGCCATCGCCGAACGCATTTGCAAGCGCCTGCGCTTTTCCAACGCGGAGGCGCGGCAGATTTGCGCCCTGGTCGCCAACCACATGAAGTTCATGGACGTGCGCCGTATGCGGCCCGCCAAACTCAAGCGTTTCCTCTGGCAACCGCGCTTCGACGAGCATCTCGAGCTCCATCGACTGGACTGCCTGGCCGGCCGCGGCAATCTGGAAAACTACGCATTCGCCCGCGGCAAGCTCGCCGAGATCGAGCGGGAGCAACCCGCTCCGCCTCCGCCGCTGATTACCGGCAACGATCTCAAAAAAGCGGGCTACGCGCCCGGTCCATTGTTCGGCGAGATACTCTCTTCAGTCGAGGAAGAGCATCTGAACGGCCGGCTGGGGGACAAGGAATCCGCCCTGCGGTTCGTCCGCGAACGGTTCGAGCCGTCAGGCTGAAAGCCCCAGCAGCCGGTCGACCCGCCGGCCAACGTCGGCAAGATATTCCCGGTCGCCGCCGCGCAACTCGACCGTCGCCTCGCCGGCGTAGCCCACTTCCGCGAAAGCCTTGCGCACCTCGGGCCAGTTCACGTCGCCCTCGCCCAAGTTCACGAATCCCTTGCTGCGGGAATAGTCCTTCAAGTGAACTTTGGCGATCCGCGCGCCCGCAGTGCGGATCCAATGCTCGGGGACTCCGTAGTGCACGATATTCCCAACGTCGAAGTACGCTCTCACGAGCGGGTGGTTGAACTCGTCGACGTATTGGGCAAAGTCTCGCGGCGTCAACAGGAACTTGTTCCAGACTTCCTCGACGGCGATGATCACGTCGTGCGCCTCGGCTTCGGGGATCAGCTTGCGAATCTCTTTCTGCGAGCGCTCCCAGGCTTGCTCGTAGGTCGTATCCGCGCGAACGACCGCCGGAACCAGCAGCACCGTATCGGCCCCGTAAAGCTTCGCCTGGCGCATCGAAGCGCGGATGCCGCGCACGCAAGCGGCGACTTGATCCGGGTCGGGACTCGAAAGCGGATCCCGCCAGTGCGACATGTTCATCACCGAATGGATGCGCAGCCCGGCTTTGTCGGCGGCGTCCTTGATCCGCTGCGCCTCGGCATCGTCCTCGACCGTCCGCGCCTCCATCGCATGAAAGCCGATCTCGACAGCGAGCTTGAAGCGGTCCGGATAAGACAATTCCTTGGGAAGCATGCTGATCAAAATCGCGCGCTCGATCTTTCCTGCGGCGGCATTCGCGTTCGCCGCGGCCAAACCGGCTGCCGCGGCCATCCACTCTCTGCGGTTCATGCCCCTTAGACTACCACCTCGGCGGCGGGAGTCAAGCCGCGGTCGTGCGGTTCATCAGGCGCGGCCGGCCGTCGTCGTAGTCGTACTCCGCATAGTGCATCACGCAGCGGTTGTCCCACGTCACAACGTCGCCCGCGCGCCAGCGATGCCGGTAGAGATTGGTTTCTACTGTGGCGCGGGCGGTGAGCTCGTCGATCAACGGACGGCTTTCCTCGCGGCTCATGCCGGCGAAGCGCGTGGTGAAGTACGGGTTCACATAGAGCGCGGACCGCCCGGTTTGCGGATGCCGTCGAACGACCGGATGTTGCGCTGGTTGCGGAATCGAGTCGATCGGACGTGCGTCGCTGCCGGCCGCCTGCTCTGCCCTGGCGGCCAATTTTTCGCTCGAATGGAATGCGCTCAGCCCTTCCAGCCGCGCCTTCATGTCCTCCGGCAGCCGGTCGTAGGCCGCGTACATGTTGGCGAACAGCGTGTCGCCGACTCCCTCCGTCACGCGCAGGGCATAAAGGATCGACGCCTTCGGAGGCTCGACGGCAAAGGAAATGTCGGAGTGCCAGAAATCGTTCCTGGCGCCCGCGCGCCCGGGCCTGTTTTCCAGCACCAGCACCTGCGGAAATCCTTCGCGATGAGCGCGGGTCCCCAAAGGATGCGGCCGCGCCGGCCCGAACCTTTCGGTGAACGCAACTTGCTGCGCGGGCGTAATCTCCTGCCCGCGGAAAACCAGCGTCAAATGCTCCAGGAACGCCGCCTGAACCCGTTCGAAATCCGCCTCGTCGAGGCGCCCAAGCGAGACGCCCGATATTTCCGCTCCCAGCGCCGCATGGAACGGTCGAATCTCAATCATGGCCGAACGCGCCCTACAACTCCGGCGGGGCGGTCGTTCGCCGCGCGCGGCGCCGGCGCTCGATGCCGCGGGCGGCGAGAACGGCCAAGACAATGCCCGCGGCGTTGGCGGCGGCATCCGCCAAGCTCGCGAAGCGCTGCGGCTGCAAGCCCTGCACGGCCTCCAACGCTATGCCCAGCGCCGCCAGGCCCGCGGCGATGCGCAACTCGAATCGCGGCGCGCGGTACGCGGGGTAGCTTGCCGCCATCAGCGCGAAATAGGAGGCTGTATGCTTCCATTTGTCGAAAACTCCGGTTAGCGGATCGTGCGCCGGCGGCATCAGCGATGTCGCGCAAACAGCGGCCACGCCGCCCCAGAAAACGAGCTTCCAGAATGTTTTTGCCGACAACATCTCAAACCCGCGGCTCACTGCATGATCGCACGACCGGCCGCGCCCGAAGCCTTGCGCGGACGCGGGCGGCATCCGCACAAAATCAATGGTAACCTTTGGGCAAGGCTGCTGCCGCAGGAGGCGCCGTTATGGCCCGATTCCAGCTTGCGCTTGCGATCCTGACCGCGGCGATTTCTTCGATCGAAATTCTTCAGGCGCGCGACTGCGCGGCGCTGACCGGCCTCGATCTTCCCGGCATCCGCATCGACAAGGCGGCAACCTCCCCCGGCGAAGAAGCCCGGCCCGAAAACCTGCCCGCAGGCGTGCCGTCGCGGCTTTCCAAAGCTGTCGCGCCCCATTGCCGCGTCGAAGGGGTAATCGGCAGCGAGATTGGTTTCGAGTTGTTGCTCCCCGACGATTGGAACGGCAAATTCCTCATGGGCGGCGGGGGCGGGTTCGTCGGCAGCCTGGGGTTCCAAGGGCGTTTCTCGGTCAACCGCGGCTATGCGGCGGCGGCGACCGACACCGGCCATCGGGCGCCCGGCATCCGCGCCGATTGGGCGCGCAACCGCCTCGAACGCCAAGTCAACTACGGCTATCTCGGCGTCCACCGCACGGCCGAGGCCGCCAAGGCCATCGTCCGTTCCTACTACGGCCGCCCCGCCGGGTATTCCTACTTCTACGGCTGCTCCAACGGGGGCCGCCAGGCAATGATGGAAGCGCAGCGCTATCCGCAAGACTTCGACGGCATCGTGGCCGGCGCGCCGGCCCACGACTTCACGGGCGTCCTGGCCGCCTTCGCCTACAATATTCAGCGCATCTTTCCGGACCCGAACGACCTCGAAAATCCCGTCATCACGCCCGCTAACCGCAAGCTGCTGCAAGCGGCCGTTCTCGAGCAATGCGACAAGCTCGACGGCGTCGCAGACGGCGTGCTGAACGATCCCCGAGAGTGCGGGTTCCGCCTGTCGAGCCTGCCGCTCTGCCCCGGCGGCAGCGCCGCGCCGCACTGCCTGACCATTGCCCAAAGAGAAGCAATCGCGGCAGTGTACGCGGGGCCGCGCAACCAGGACGGCCAAATCTATCCCGGTTTCCCGCTCGGCGGCGAAGCCGAAGGCCCCGCCTGGCAAGGCTGGATCACCGGCCCGAACCCCGGTCTGTTGAAAGCTTACGGCGAACCCAGCTCGCAGTTCGGCTTCGCCACGCAGGGGTTCAAGTATCTGCTGTTCGATGACCCGCAATGGAACTACGCAAGCTACGATTTCGCCGCGTTCGAGCGCGACTCGGCGAAACTCGCCTCGATCGCCGACGCGACCGATACCGATCTCTCCGCATTCCAAGACGCGGGCGGCAAGCTGATCCTCTGGCACGGTTGGGTGGACGCCGCCCTGACCGCGTACGCGTCGATCGACTATTTCGAAGCCGTCGAAAAATCCGACCCGGCCGTTCGCGACTACTTCCGTCTCTTCATGATGCCCGGTGTTTTCCATTGCGCCGGAGGTCCCGGCCCCGACCGCGTCGATTGGCTTTCCGCCATCGAAGACTGGGTGGAGAAGGGCAATCCTCCCGAGCAGCCGGTAGCGGCGCGCGTAGCCGGCGGCAAGCTCGAAAAAACGCGCCCGCTCTGCGTCCATCCGAAACGCGCGGTTTACAAGGGCGGCGGCAACCCGAACGACGCCGCGAATTTCGCCTGCGAGGCGCCGCCCGAGCGGTTGAAGAATGTCACGGCGCTGTAACCGCTCGGGGCGAAAATCACGCAGAGACAGGCGTAGAATAAAGCCCCGGCGCTCGGAGACAAAGTGGAGTTGAGCAAGCAAAACGTCGTTCGGGCCGCGGCCGGCATCCTGTGCGCTCCCGCGCCGGTAAACGGAATCGGTAAACGGAATGCTGCGCCTAGCCGATTTTCGCCCGCCCGCTGCCGATTTTTATCTTGCAGCGCGGTCACGCCGACGCAAGAGCTCGGCAGGCTCCCAGGCCGGCGTCGCTCCGGCTCTGCCGGCGACCAGCGCTCCGGCGCGGTTGGCGAAATCGCCGATCCGCTCGGCGTCCCAGCGCAGGGCCAACCCGTGCAAGAACGCCGCGGCGAAGGCGTCGCCCGCGCCGACGGCGTCGGCCACGCGAATGCGCAGCCCCGGCCGCTCCGCATAGCAACCGCCCGCCAGCAATGCACAGCCATGCGCGCCGCGGGTCACGCACACGGCGCGCCAACCGAAGCGCTCCGCTCCCGCGCGGCAAAACCGCTCCCAGGAACGCTGCCCGGAGCCGCCGGGAAAACCCAACATCGCCGCCAGCTCGACCGCTTCGGCATCGTTCAGCTTGACGACGCCGGCCGACCCCAACAACTCTTCGACCAAATCCGGACGGTAGCAGCCGCGCCGCAGGTTGACATCGTAGAAACGCCCTGCGCAGGGATGCGCAGCGATCAGCCGCCGCGTCAGCCGGCGGGCCGTTTCTCCCGTCTGCTGCAGCGTGCCGAAGTAAATCCAATCCGGCTGCGCGGCCGCCGGCGCAGTGATTTCCTCGTCTGATAAAAAGGGAAAGTCATAAGCCGCGGGTCTGCGAATCGAATAGCCGGGTTGCCCCTCTCCGTCGATGGCGACATCGACAACACCGGTTTCCTGTCCGCGCGCATACTTGATCAGAGCGGTCGAAAGTCCGTGCTTGGCCGCCTGCGCCAGCGCCCGCCTGCCGCGCGCATCGTCACCCACCGCGCTGACAAACGCAACATCGTGCCCGAGCCGCGCCGCATGAACCGCAAAATTGAAGGGCGCCCCGCCCAAGTGTTCTTCGCCGGCGATCCGATCCCAGAGGATCTCGCCGATGGCGACAATCCTCATGGCGCAAGAGGGGGCAGCCGGCGACGCACGCTGAGGTCGAGCGGGCCCGCCGCCAGGTTGCGGACGGAAATCGACTGTTCGCCGGCTATCGGGAAACTCTCCTTGCCTGCGTGAATCGCGTCGATCCGCCGCAATCCAAGGTCGTCGAAAGCCGCTTGCATCGATGGCGTGAATGAGGGGGCGGTCGTGCGTTTGACCTCGAAGCCCCGCAGTTCCCCTGCTTGCTGCACGATCAAGTCGATCTCCGCCCCGCCGTGAGTCGCCCGGAAAAAGCACTGGCGCTCGTCGACGTCCAGCGCCCGGATCACGTTCTCGATCACGAATCCTTCCCAGGAGGCATCGACCTTGGGGTACCGCTCAAGCTCTCGAAACGTGGCGGCGCCCAGCAAACGGTGGAGCAGGCCGGAGTCGCGAATATGGATTTTCGGCGACTTGACCTGCCGTTTCTTCAAACTCGCGCTCCAGGGTTTCAAGCTCCTCGCCATGAAGGCGGCTTCCAGCGTTTCGAGCTAGCGCCGCGCCGTGTGTTGCAAAACGCCGAACGCGCAGCCGAGTTCCGAACCGTTCCAGATTTGGGCGTGATAATGGGCGAGCATCGACCAGAAGCGCTCCAACGACGCGCTGGAGATGCCGACCCCGAGTTGCGGCGCGGCCCGCTCCAGGAAGGCGCGCATGAAATTGCCTCGCCGGCGGTAGCTTGCCGCTTGGCTGCGGGCAGTGAACGAACGCGGAAACCCGCCTCGAAGCCAGAGAAGATCGTGCTCGCTCGCGGCGATCGGCTGTCTCCGAGCGACTCTGCCGGATAATCGCTCGTCATCTCCGTCTCAGCCCGGATCGGATGCCCTGCCGCGCCAGCATGACGTGGTCGAGCATGATGTGGCCCCAGACGCCGGTCGCGCGGTCGAAAAGCTCCAATTGCAGACGCTTCCCGGCGACATCGGCCAGCGGATGGACAACCGTCTCGAACCGCTCGCTGTTCTTGCCGCGCCAGACCGCCGCTTCCTCGCCGTCGGCCAATAGCCGCAGTCCGACATGTTCGCCCGCGCCCCCGGCAATCAAAAAGGCCAAGTGTTGGTCGGCCCTCGCGGTGAACTCCGGCGAGAGCGCCCGTCCGGTGACCCGGTCTCCCTTGTCGGGATGGTAACTCGTGAGGAAGCCTCGGCCCTTGTTGCCGCTAATCGATTGCTGGCCTTCGTAGCGCTCATGCCGACCATGGTTCGTGACCGCTTTCCCTTCCAAAAGCCACTCATCGAACCCCGCCTCGAAGCTCGCCAACTCCTGCTCGCCAAGATAGAGACGGTCACCGTAGGAAATACACGCGGGCGTCTCCGTCTCGATCCCCATGGACCTGGCGGCGTCGTCGGACAATTCAGATGCACGCAGCGCCAGCATGACGCGGTCAAGCATGATGTGGCCCCAGCCGTCGGTCTCGCCATCGAAAAACTCCAGTTGCAGACGCTTCCCGGCGACGCCGGCCAGCGGATGGACAACCGTCTCGAACCGCTCGCTGTTCTTGCCGCGCCAGACCGCCGCTTCCTCGCCGTCGGCCAACAACCGCAGCCCGACACCGTCGCCCGCGCCCCCGGCAATCAGGAAAACGAGATGTTGGTCGGCTCTCGCGGCGAACTCCGGCGAGAGCGCCTGTCCGGTAACCCGATCTCCCTCGTCGGGATGGTAACTCGTCAGGAAGCCGCGGCTCTTGTTGCCGCTAATCGGCTGCTGGCCTTCGTAGCGCTTATGCCGGCCATGGTTGGTGACCGCTTTGCCTTCCAAACGCCACCCATCGAACCCGGCTTCGAAACTCGCCAATTCCTGCTCGCCAAGATAGAGACGGTCGCCGTAGGAAATACATGCGGGCGGCGCCGTCTCGATCTCCTTGGGCCTGCCGGCGTCGCGCCGCTCCGGCATGACGCGGCCCGATTCGCCGGTCTCGTCATCGAATTGGTCCGCGGACATGCGCAATTCCGTGCGGGCGGCGCGCAACCTGTTCTTGAGCGACTCCAGCGTCGGACGAGGAGCTGCGGATGCAGCCGGGCTGCTCCGATTGGCGGCGGTCCGACTGGCGGCGCTTGGTGCGCGCATCGGCCCGAAAGGTGTCCGGACCGCCCCGTCCGCGGTCCTGGGCCGCCCAAAATGTACGAACCAGTCGCCGTCCTCCCAGTTCCACTCGCTGCTTACCGGAATGTCGAAATGATTGAGCCCCATCAGGGGAACGATCATTTTGCAGGTCACGAGCGCCTTGGCGGATTTGAAGTCCGGAGTAAATTCCAATCTCTTGACGGCGTAGCCGCGAATCGGGGTTTTCGAGGCGTTGTAGAAGACTTCGCGCGATTCTTCCGACACGATCGCTTCGGCCTCTCTGAATTTTCCGGCCTGGAAAAACTCATAGAATGCGTTGACTCTTGCCGCGAGCGATTCCTTCACGGCTTCGGGCGCCGACGCGCTGTACTCGCGCCGCGGCGCCGCTTCTTCCGCAGCCGCGGCGGAGACGACGAAAAACAGCGCCCATACGCTGCCGCTCCACACCGCGCGGGTTGCCATCTTCATGCCGATCGTCTTCATACCGCTACCTGCCATTATAAAGCCGCGCGCAGATAGCGGACAACAAAACGCTAACGCGCCGGGCCGCCGAAAAGCCCGCGGGCGGCAGCGGCGAAAGTCCCGAACGCCGCCGGCCCGAAGAGTACGAAAGACACCTTGCGCAGCGAAGTCTTCTCTTCTCGAAGAAAGCGGGCGACCGTGTCGAGGGCAATATCGGCCGCGGCGGCCGGCGGATACCCGTACACGCCGGTGCTGATCGCCGGCAGCGTCAGAGACTCCGCGCCCCGTTCGCCCGCCAGCTCCAGACAGCGCCGGTAGCAGGACTCCAGGCACTCGGGCTCGCCCTGCTTCCCGTCGCGATAAATGGGCCCGACCGCGTGGATCACCCAGCGGGCGGGCAGCGCGCCGGCAGTGGTCGCCGCGGCGTCGCCGGGTTCGCAGCGGCCGATCTCGCGGCGGATTGCATCCAGCTCGCGCATGATCGCCGGCCCGCCGGCCCGGTGAATCGCGCCGTCAACTCCGCCGCCGCCGGCGAGCCGTGCGTTCGCGGCATTGCCGATGGCGTCGGCGGGGATTTACGTGATATCCCCCTCGATCAATGCCGGCACAGCGTTGCCGAATGCGAATTCCATAACCGTCCGCGACGCGACGCCTTCGACCGACCATCGTATCAGCCGGTCTTCACAGGTGTTTCATGCGGTTGTCGCCGAACAGGAAATACCCCGCCGCAAGAATCAGTATCGAGCCGTTGAAGCCCATCACCCCGGCGGCGCCCAGCTTGTCCGCGACCAGGCCCGACGCCAGGTTGCCGACCGGCATCGCTCCGCGAAACGCGGTGTTGTAGACGCTCAGGATGCGCCCGCGCATCTCTTCCTCGACGTTGAGCTGCACGAGCGAGTTCATCATCGCGAATACGGCCAGAAGCGCCCCGCCGGAGATCAACAGCAGCGCCGCTCCGATATGCAGGTTCTCCGTCAAGGCGAAAAGCAGCACCGCTGCCCCCAGCAGAATTTGCATCCGCAGGGATCGACGGCCCTTTCCCGGAGCGTTGCCGAGCCGGGCCACCATGAGCGCGCCCAGCACCGCGCCCAGGCTGACAATCGCCATGAGCACGCTGAAGCCGCGGGCGTCGAGCCCGAACGTGTCCCGCGCGAACACCGGCAGAAGGGTCATCAGCGGCACCCCGCAAAACGCGGTGACCACCGACAGCAGCATCAACGAGCGCATCGGCGGATTGGCGAATACCGACCGCAGCCCCTCGGCAAGACTGCTCAGCATGTTCGCGCCCCCCGGCCTGGGCACGAATCGCACCCGCACCGTCAGCAACGAAAAAATCACCGCCAGGAAGCTCAGACCGTTGACCAGGAAGCAGGTCGTGGGGCCCAGGCGCTGGAACGCGGCGCCCCCGATCGGCCGCCCGATCACGCCGGCCAGATTGAACTGGATCGAGATCAAGGCGATCGCGTTCGGCAGATGCTTCTTCGGCACCAGAGAGGGAATGATCGCCTGGTACGCCGGGCCGCCGAACGCTTGCCCCAGGCCGGCGGCGAATGCAGCCGCCATGATGTGCCAAATTGCGATGCGCTCCGTGAAAAACAAAAGCGCCAGCGCCAGCGCCGCCGTCATCTGCATGATCTGCGAACCGATCAGCAAGTGCCGGCGGTCCATGCGGTCGGCCAGCACGCCGCCGAAAACCGAAAA
The DNA here is from genome assembly GCA_965214655.1 of Bryobacterales bacterium. GTDB lineage: Bacteria > Acidobacteriota > Terriglobia > Bryobacterales > UBA6623 > CATQHP01. The sequence goes on from OZ243965.1 coordinate 1,979,980, forward strand.
CAACAGAATCGGCATCCCGTTCAGAAATGCCGTCAGCCCCAGCAGTCCCGAGCGGTCGGTCTGGTTGTAGATGTACCAACTCTCGGCTACCTGCTGCACGAAGAATCCCGTGGTGGAGGTGAACGCTCCGAACCACATCCAGCGGAAATTTCTATAGCGGAACGCCCGAAAAGTCTGTGCGAAAAGTCCGAGTTTGGGTTGTTCGGGCAAAGGAACGCCTGGAGGGAACGCAGTCGGCCGGAATCTTGATTTTCCCATACGCAATTCCGTGCGGAGCGCAGAGTAGAGAAAAGGAGAGCAAGACTGCCGCGCCGCCCGCGGGTTTTCGCCTCGGCTGCTACAGCAGCAAGGCATGCAGTAAACTCTTGGGCATGGCGAAACGCGAAATATCCGTCGAAGAAATGAGATCGCTCGTCGGTCGGGAGGTCGCGGTCGGCGACTGGATCGAAATCAGCCAGGAGCGCATCGACCGGTTCGCCGATGCAACCGAAGACCACCAGTGGATTCACGTCGACAGCGAGCGGGCGGCCAGGGAATCCCCCTTCAAAACGACCATCGGCCACGGCTTCCTGAGTCTCTCCATGCTGTCGAAGATGTCGTACGAGACGGTTCGCGTAAAAGGCGGCTTCAAGATGGGCATCAACTACGGCTTGAACCGCGTTCGCTTTCCGGCGCCCGTTCCGGCGGGCGCGAAGCTGCGCGGCCGCTTCGCGGTGCAAGCCTTCGAGGAGCACGACTGGGGCGTGCAGACAACCTGGGGCGTCACCGTCGAGATCGAGGGGTCGCCGAAACCGTGCGTGGCCGCCGAGTGGGTGACCCGCGCTTACTATTGACCGCGCAGCCCGCGGCGCTTTTCCGCTGCGGCCGGCCGCTATGCGTTACCGTCTAACCATGACCCGTTTCCTTTTGGCCGGAATCGCTGTTTTTCTCCCGCTCAGCGCGCAGGCCGAACAGTTCTGCTTGCGCATACGCCTTGGCCTGACCGACGCCGCGCCGCGCTCCTGGAACGGCTCCGCGCGAGTCGCCGGCGGCGCCGTTACGATGCTGCAAAGCTGGCGTCCGCGAAAAACCGACCGCATCGACGGAACGTCCTGGAAGCTCGAAACGACGGCGGGAACGAAATTCCGCTACCGCGCCTGGGAGCCGGAACCGCCCGCTCCCGTCCCCGATTACGTCAACGCCGCAGGGCTGATTCTGACGATCGAAACCGCAGCCGACGCCAAGGTCGATATCTCCACCGTCAACGGCGATTTCTCATTCCGTCTCAGCCAAGTCGAACGGCAGCGCAAGCTCAGCTTCCTCGACGGCGCCGTCGCCGTCGAACGGGCCGCGCCGCCCGAACGAATCACCGGCGGTCCGGCCCAAAACGATTTCCCCGACCTCATCCCCGACGGATCGGGCGGATTCTGGACCTCCTGGATTGCCTACCGGTCGGCAAGCAACGCGGTCATGGCCCGCCGCGGCAAGCCCGGCTCCTGGTCCGAACCCGTTTTGCTGAGCGATTCCCGCAGCGACGTTTATCAAACGCGCACCGGCCGCGACGGCGACGCGCGCAGCACGATTCCCGGCGATACGGGCATCTGGGTCGTCTGGTCAAATCAAATCGACGGCAACTTCGATCTCTACGCCCGGCGCTTCGACGGCAACCAGTGGGCCCGCGTCGAACGCCTCACCGACGCTCCCGGACCGGACATCCATCACGTAACGGCCACCGACTCCCTGGGGCGGCTGTGGCTCGTCTGGCAGGGCTTCCGCGGCGGGCGCTCGCAGATCCTCGCCCGCCGCTTCAACGGAGTGCAATGGTCGCCGGAGGAGCGCATCTCGACCTCCGCGAACGACAATTGGAGTCCGGCGGCGGCAACCGATTCCAAAGGCAACGTCTATATCGGCTGGGACACCTACGACAAAGGAAATTACGACGTCGTCATGCGCCGCTTCGACGGCGCTGCCTGGTCCGCCACGCTCCCCGTTGCCGACTCGCTGCGCTACGAAGCTCACGTCAGCTTGACCTGCGACGCCGAAGATCGCCTTTGGGCGGCCTGGAACGAAAGCGGCATGCAATGGGGCAAAGACACCGGCCTGCTGGTGCGGCGTCCGGCAACGCAACTCTATCAATCGCGTTGGATGCGGGTCGCGGCCTATTCCGGCGGCGAATGGCGCCGGCCGGCAGCCGACATCGAGGCATCGCTGCCGGCCGAGCTGCAAAACTTCAACGACCTGCCGGCGGTCGCCATCGACCGGCAAGGACGCCCGGCGGTCGTCTTCCGCCACCGCCTTCTCCGCCAGCGCGAAGTGCCCTTTACCGCCGCGGCGCACCGCGCCTCGTGGGAAACGTACGTCACGGCGTTTGCAGGCGCGGACTGGACCCATCCGCTGCCGATCCCCGTAACCGGCGGCCGCTCCGACCATCTCACCCGCATCGCCCGCGACGACCGGGGACGCCTCTTCGCCGTCTGGGCTACCGATCACCGCAACTACGACGATTACCTCTTCCAGAAAGCCGACGTCCACTTCGCCGCGCTGCCCAGCCTCGGCGGGGCCGCGAATCCTCCTCAACTCGAGCCGCTGCGCAATCTCGAAGCCCTCAGAATCTTCACCCGCCACCCCAACGAAGCGGAGAACCTTGCCCGCGTCCGCAATTACAAGATCGAGTCCGAGGGCAAAACCTACCGCATCTTCCGCGGCGACACGCACCGCCACACGGAGTGGTCGGCGGACGGAAACAACGACGGCTCCATAACGGACACCTATCGTTACGCTCTCAACGCGGCCGAGCTCGACTACCTCGGCTTGAGCGAGCACCACAACAACGGCGGCCCGAATCTCGAATACATCAACTGGCTGTTGGGCCAACGGGTCGATGTTTACACCGTTCCCGGCCGTTTCGTCCCGATCTACGGTTACGAACGCGGCGTCGGCTATCCCAATGGCCATCGCAACATTTTTTTCGCCGAGCGGGGAAACCCCACCTTCCCCGATCAGCCGAACGAAAGGGAAACCTCCAGCGGGCAGGTCGGTCTCTTCGACTACCTCAAGAAATACAACGGCATCTCCATCCCCCACACGCCGGCGACCAACATGGGAACCGATTGGCGCGACGACGGCGGCGCTTCCGAGCCGCTGGTCGAGATTTATCAGGGGGACAGGATCTCGGCTGAATACGAGGGGGCGCCGAAAGCCGCCTCGGCCGGCGACGAAACGTCGCACGCCGGAGGTTTCCGCCCCGAAGGCTACGTCTGGAACGCTTGGGCGAAAGGCTACAAGCTCGGCGTCCAGGCCAGCTCCGACCATCTTTCGACGCACGTCTCCTACGCCTGCGCCATCGCCGAAGAGTTCACCCGCGAGGGATTGCTCGACGCGATGCGCAAGCGCCACAGCTACGGCGCGACCGACAACATCGTTCTCGACTACCGCCTCCAGGCCGGCGGCAAGGAGTACATTCAAGGCGATATCGCCAAGGTTTTCCCAGGAAAACCCAAGCTGATCGTGAAGGTCATCGGCACGGCTCCGATCCGCCAGATCGACATCGTCCGCGAGCGTGAGTTCATTTACACCGTTCAGAACCAAGGCCCCGAAATCGACATCGCCTTCATCGACAACGACGCTCCGGCCGGCGATGCCTACTACTACGTGCGCGTCCAGCAAGTAGACGAGCAGATCGCCTGGTCCAGTCCGATCTGGATCGATGCGCCCTGAGACGGGCCCGACTGTGGTATTTTGCCCGCAATGGCTGAACGCAAATTCCTGGGGATAACGGTTCTCCCCGAATACATTCAAAGCGAAGGCGTGGAGGGCGTGCTCGACAACCTGGAGCGCATCGGCGCCAATGCGGTGGCGACCTCTCCTTATCTGATGGAGGAAGCCGACAAGGAAAGCGGTCAGCGCGAGCCGCCCGCCGACGCCGGCGCCGGCGGGGTGCGCCTGCTCGACCGCCCGCTGTTCGGCAAACGCGAAGTCTGGGTGCGCACCGCCCCGAGTTTTGTCCCCGACCGTTCGCTCTACCGCGGCCTGCGCTACCAGCCGGCCGAGCCGACCGCGCTCACGCGCAACCGCGGGCGCATCCTCAACGAATTCATTGCCGCCGGCCGCAAGCGGAACATCAAGGTCTACTTTCAAATCCAGGCGGCAATCCCGCCCGGCTACCGCGTTCAGTTCGGGGGGCCGGTCGTCGAAGACCGCGCGCTACTGCCCAACGGCACGGTCCCGGAAAAGCGCTTGGCGAAAAACGGCAGCTTGGCCGCCCCCCAGATTCTCGGTTACGAGCATGCCCTGATCCGCGACCTCGTCGGCAAGTATCCCGATCTCACCGGCATCCGTTTCGACTGGCCCGAATATCCGCCCTATTTTCTGGATTCCGCCTTTCTCGACTTTTCCTATCACGCCGAGAAAGCCGCCGAGCGCATGGGCTTCCATTTCAGGCGCATGCGCCGCGACGCCGGCGCGCTGTACGACAAAATCCACGGCGGCCTCACCGACAACGACCTCAGACCCTGGGCCGAAGATGCCGACGGCGGGCGCTATCATCTGCTGCGCCTGCTGTCGGACTATCCCGGCGTCGGTTCCTGGCTGCGCTTCAAGGCGCGGCTGGTGGAAGAAATGCTCGCGGGTTTCCGGCGCGTCATGAACCATGCCGGCGGGGAGCGGATGGAACTGCTGCCGAACGCCTTTCCGCCACCCTTCACGATTTTCTCGGGGATGGATTTCAATCGCGTTGCGCGGTTCTCGACAGCCATCAGTTGCAAGCTTTACACCATGCACTGGCCGATGATCCTGCGTTTCTACGGCGATCAAATCCTGCAAGCCAATCCCGGACTTTCCAGCCGCCTGCTGGCCAAGGCATTGGCCAACCTGCTCGATATCGCCGACGACGGCGGCTTGGAAACCGTGGAGGATTACGCCTACCCGCCGCCCGATACCCCGCATCCGGTCGGCCCGTCGGCCCAAGCGCGCAAGATCGCCCAAGCCCAGCGCGACGCCGGAAACACGCCCGTTTACGCGCTCGCGCACGGATACGGCCCGCCGGACGATTTCCGCAAGCGCCTGGAGACCGCCCGCGACGCCGGACGGCACGGCTACTGGGTCAACCGTTACGCCTACCTGAGCGACGACAAGCTGGAGATCATTCGACAAGTCGGCGCGTAATCCGCCCCGGCGCCTTGCCATGAAACATTCCCAGCCGAACCGCGCCCCCGCGGCAACGGAGACGACGGGCGGAACTCCCGCCGCCAACGCCCCGCAAAAAGCCGCGGGCGCTCGTGCGCAAGAAGCCATGCTGCACTGCCCGAATTGCTCGCAGCGGCTTGAGGAGCGCAAATGCAAGCTGCTCTGCCGCACATGCGGCTATTACATGAGTTGCGCCGACTACTACTGATCCAAGCCGGGAACGCTACATCAGGAGCCGGATTGTCTGATGACCAGATAATCACCGGCCACGATCCGCGAAGAACGCAGGCCGTTCCACTGCTTCAGGTCGTCGACCGAGACGTCGAAACGCCGCGCGATGACGGCCAGCGTGTCGCCGCGGCGGATTTTATAGCGGCCGCCGGAGGGGCTTGACGATCCGGGCGATCCGATCGACAGCTTCTGCCCCACGTTGATTCTCGATCCGCTGATGCCGTTCCAGGCGCGAAGATCGCTGACGCGGACGCCGAACTTTTCGGCTATGTGACCGAGCGTGTCCCCCGAGCGCACGATGTACCAAGAGACTCCTGCGCTTCTCGGCGGGGCGGATTTCGGGACGGACTTCGGCGCGGCGGAAGCGGCGGCTCTCGCGGCGCCGCCGCTTGAAGGCGGGCGGACGGTCAAGTACTTTCCGGCGGTGATACGGCTTCCGCGCATGTTGTTCCAGCGGCGCAAATCATTGACCGTGACGCCGAATCGCTGGGCGATCGCGCTCAGCGAATCGCCGCTGCGAATGCGATACTGGCCGGGTCCGGCCACGGGCTGAGGCCGCGCGGGAATCGACGCGGAGGCAGTGCGGGTCGGGGTCGTCGCCGGCGAACCCTGTCCCGGGACTTTCAACGTCTGCCCGACCCGAATCATCGAGCCGCGCAAGCCGTTCCAGGATTTGAGTTGCGTCACGCTGACGCCGTAGCGGCCGGCAATCTTGCCCAGCGTGTCGCCGCTGCGCACGCGGTAACGGCCCGACGGGGCGGCGCCCGATGACGCCTGCACGGATGCGGGCGCGCCGACGCCCTCGGGGCGGACGATCAGATACCGCCCGGCGCGAATGCGGGTGCTCGACAGGCTGTTCCAGGCTCTGAGTTGGGCGACGCTCGTGCCGAAGCGCTGGGCGATGCCGCCGAGTGTGTCGCCGCGCGCAATGCGATAGCGCCCCGTACCGGGCTCGAGCAAGCCTCCGGCCCGCCCGCCGCCGTAATAGCGGTAAGAGGCGAGTCTGGTCACGGCCGGAACGGTCAAGGCGCGGCCGTCGAGCGGGGCGCCGGGCTCCAGTTCGTTCAACTCGGCCAAGGCTTCGACCTTGACGCGGAAGCGTTTGGCGACGGCTTCGAGCGTCTCGCCGCTTTTCAAGCGGTAGCGGCGCCAGTTGAGGCGCTTGTCGGACGGGATGAGCGCGATCTCTTTCAGGAATTGTTCGCCGACGCCCTTCGGCAGAGTCAAATCGTAACCGTAGGGCGGAGTGGCCGAACGGAGCAACGCCGGATTGAGATCCTTTACGGCTTCGGTCGATACGCCGGCGATATCGGCGATCAGCGCGAAGCTGATTTCGGAGTCGGTTGCGACCGTATCGATCTCCAGGGTCGGGGCGGCGTCGATCTCGCCGATGTCGAACAGATCGAGGTTTTTCCCGACGTAGGTCATGGCCAGGATGATGGGCACGTAATTGCGCGTCTGGCTCGGCAGCAGGCGCCTGCGGGAAAGCTCCCAGTAGTCGCGGCTGCCGGCGCGGGCGATCGCGCGCTTCACTCGGTTCGGGCCGCAGTTGTAGGCGGCCATCGCCAGATACCAGTCCTCGAACTCGATGTGGAGATCTTTGAGGTGCTTCGCCGAGGCGCGCGTCGCGCGCGCGACCGCGTAGCGCAGGTCGACGTAGCGGTCTTGCTTGAGGCCGTACTGCTTGCCGCGCGAGGACATGAACTGCCACATGCCGGTGGCCCGCGCGTAGGAGCGGGCCTTGGGCCGAAAACCGGATTCGGCCATCGCCAGATAAAACATCTCGGCCGGAACGTCCTCTTCCTCAAGAATGCGGTCGATCAACTCGTGGTAGGCGTTGCCGCGGCCCAGAGAAGCGCGCATCGTCTCTTTGCCGCGGCGGGTTTTCGTGAAGTAGTTGATCAACTTTTCGACTTGGCTGTTGAGCGCCAGGGGCAATTCCGAAGGCGTTTGCCGCAGGCGCTCTTCGTCGCTCAACGCAACGGGGGCCTCGGGTATGGCCGCTTCGGTCAACTCGTCGAGCAGCGCCATCTCCTCGGGATCGACCGCCGGCTGATTGACGTCGCCGAGCGGCGGCGGCTCGCGCAGAGCTTCAAGCTCGATTGCGGCAAGCTGCCGCTCGCGGTCGAAGAGTTGTTGCTCGTACTCGAATAATTCCGGCGCGGGCGGGCTTGCAGCCTCAACAACGGGTTCGGACGCCGGCAGCGGCGGGCGCGGATTGTCGGCCAGCGGACCGCGGGAATCGGCGCAAGACCAGCCGATCGATATCGCGGTCAGAAGTCCCGCTGACCGGCGGCGGCTCATTGGCGAAAAGGCCATGTACAGCAAATTATCGGCGTGAAAAGGAAACGGCCGGCTACGGCCGCCGCCCCGACCGAAATGAAACCATGATACTACCGAAACGTTTGACGGAAAATCAACCCGGCGCAAGCGAAGAAAATTCGAATTCCGCGCAGAAAGCGCCGCGGACGGAACGATTCAACGGCGCGCGCCGCGAATATCGACACGGAATGCGCACAACGTCTTTCCGTCCGTGACGTAGAGCGCCTTCAGCTCGCCGCCGCCGAATGCGCAATTGGCGACGGCGCCCTCTCGGGAAGGGGAACGAGTTCTTTGAGCGCGCCGGGTGCGGCTGCCGCCTTCTACGAGTCCGCCGGGAGAACCTCGACAGAGCCCTGGACCCCGGAACGGGCGTCAGGAATCGACGCGCGCGATGAGGGGCGCCGGAATTGCCTTGGGCGCTGACCTGCGCTTCCCGACAAGATTCCGCTTGGCGTCGTAAATTCGAGGTTAAATCACTGCTGCCTGCGCCCCGGCGCGTTTACCAGGATCGGCCCAACCGTGACGATTAGTGTAGCGCCAAGTATCGATAGCATGTTGCCTGCCGAGCGCCAACCGACCGGACAAATAGTATCGCCATGCAGTTGAGTTCGCCAAAGTCCATCTATGCCCCGATGCGTTTAGCGAGGATTGCGGCCCGACATCCCGATCTCGGGCGCCGGACGCCGCAAAGCCCGCCCGCGCCGATTCGGCGGATTCCGGCTCTCGTACCGGCCATGCGGCGCATGGCGGCGCGCTACTTCCTCGTTCTCGTTGCCTGGTCGTTAGTAAACGTCTCGGCACCGGCTCCTTCCGCGTGGTCGGGGCGGGCAGGCATCCTCTGGGCGCAGGGGCCGCAGCGTGACGGAAGGGGGGCGCGTCGGGAATTCACGGGGACCTTTCGAACCGAAACGCCCGACCGCCTTTACGACATCGTCCTCGGCAATCCAACAGACACATCGGTCACCGCGAGCGTCCTGGCCTATTCACCGCTCGAAGGCTACATCGAGTTCGGCCCTCGGCAAGGCGATTACACGGCGCGCTCGGGTCTCCTTCGACTCGAGTCCGGGAAGCCGAGAGAAGTGCTTCTGGCCGACCTCGTTGCGGACTCGCGGTACTTCTACCGCTGGCAAAGCAGGGCCGGCCGCGCGGATGCCTTTGAGTCGTCGGAAGAATTCACGTTCCGTACAGGGCGGGCGGAAGGCGACGCATTCGTGTTCACCGTACAGTCCGATTCCCACTTGGACGGACGGACGGATCCGCGTCTCTACGAAGCGTCCCTGCGAAACGCCCGGTCCGCCGGCCCGGACTTCCACATCGACTTGGGCGACACGTTCATGACCGACCAGCGGCGCGCGGACTACCGGCAGGCTCTGCCGCAGTATCTCGCTCAAAGGTATTACTTCGGTTTGATCGGTACGGTCGCGCCGGTCTTTCTCGTGTCAGGCAACCACGATGGCGAGGGCAGCCATAGGGGCGCGATGGGAGAATGGGCCCGCGAACAGCGCCGCGCCTACTTTGCGACGCCTTCGGACGGTGTCGCCGGCCAGGGAAACTACTACGCGTGGGAATGGGGCGATGCGCTCTTCGTCGGCTTGGATCCTTTCTGGGCAACGCCCCGCGTTCGCCCAGGCGGCGACTACTGGGCGCGCACGCTTGGCGCGGAGCAGTACCGCTGGCTTACCAAGACGTTGAGGACGAGCCGGGCCAAGTTCAAATTCGTCTTCATTCATCACCTCGTAGGCGGCATCAACCAAGCGGCGCGGGGCGGAGTTGCCGCCGCCGGCCTGTTCGAGTGGGGAGGCCGCGGATTCGATGGCAAGTACGAGTTCGACGAGCGCAGGCCGGGGTGGGGCAAGCCCATTCACCAGTTGCTCGTCGAGACAGGCGTGACAATCGTGTTCCATGGCCATGACCATGTGTTTGCGAAAGAAGAACTCGATGGCGTCGTGTATCTGTTAGTTCCCCAGCCAGGGTTGGACCGCTACGGAGCGCCGCGTTCGGTCGGCGGGCGCTACGAGAATGGCGACATCGTCGGCGGGCCGGGACATGTGCGCGTCAGCGTCTCCCCGGACGCAGCGCTTGTCGAACTCGTTCAGTCCCGCCTCGGGCGAGTCGAAGAAGGAAACGGACGGACAACATATTCGTACCGCGCCCGTCCGCGATGCCCCGGTGAACGCCAATGAACGTACGCTTCCGCCTCCCAAAGATTGCGGCTTTGTCCGCGGCCGCTGCGGCGCCGCGAACCGAGCGACCCATGAAGCGACCAAGGATTGTATTGTTTTTTGCTTTGGCTTTGGTGGCTGCGGGCGCCGCCGAGAGATCGCGGAACGCCTTTGAGTTCGACCCGCAGATCGTAGCGCGCTCCTTCCGAGCGTTCGCTGGTGACGTGAACGTGCGCTGGGACGAGGAATACTTCTATGTCGAGTCCAACTCCCTGCCGCGACACAGAATGATGGTCGGGATCCGCGCTTGGAATCGCCAAGTCCCGATTCCCCAGCCCTACCTCGGAGACAACGCTTTTCGGTTTCCCTTGCGGCCGCGCTTCGCCAAGAATCCGGTATCTGGAAAGGAATCGCTATTCCGCGGAGCGATCGCCGTTGCGGCGAATGGCATTCCCGTCTTCAACCCGATCAAGCAGGATGGGCGCACGGACACTTATCTTGCCGGTGAACTTGACGAGTTCGGGGGCCACGCAGGCAGAGCCGACGATTACCACTACCACATAGCCCCGGTTCACCTCGCCGACCGGATTGGCGCGGGATTGCCTCTGGCTTGGGCCCTCGACGGATTTCCAATCCTCGGATACGTCGAGCCCGACGGAACCGAAGCGCAGGGTCTCGACTGGTTGAACGGTCACTCCCGATCCGGCGGCGCGTACCACTACCACGCGACTCGGGCATATCCTTGGGTGAACGGCGGGTTCCGCGGCGAGATCGAGATGCGCAACGGCGAAGTCGCGATACAGCCGCGAACACGGGGGATTCGGCCGTTCACGAGGCCGCTCAGGGGGGCCACGGTCACTGGCTTCGAGCATCGTGACAACGGCCCCTACCGGCTGGAGTTCGACCTGCGCGGTCAAATGCACTCGGTCAGCTACAGGCTATTGCCGGGCGGCGGCGCGGAGTTCATCTTCACGGATGGAGAGGGAAAGAGCCGCACGGAAACCTACGCCGCAGGCAGGCCTCAAGCCAGAGGCGGGGAGCGAATGCTCAGGCAGGGCCGTCGGCGGCAAGATCGAGGATTCCGTCCAGGTCGAGAAAGCGCTCCGAGGAATTGAATTCGGCAAAACCGGCGAGGGCTATGGATTAACGACCGGGATTTGCAAGCGCGTTCGACACAAAGAGGGGCGAGAAGCGCTGCCACCGGCAGAAACGGCCCGAGTTGTATGCGTTCAAGGTTCCACCCGTACCGGCTCTCTGAAGGCCCGACTTGGCGCAGCCTGGACGAGCCGCTTTGCATTGGCGGCGATTCGAGTAGCGCCCTGCGGGACTTGTCTTGTCTGTCAAAAATGGGGCAGTGGGCTGGGGATAAGCCTACTCCTCCGGCGCCTGCAGCAGAGCGCCGGAGGGGAGCGGACATCTCGCGTCCGCCCCCCGCTCCGGGAACGAGTGCGGTCGACTCCCTCAGAACACGAACCTCAGTCCGAACTGGACGAGGCGCTGCGTGCGTTGGAACCGGTTCTCGCTGCCAGCCCTGGTAATCCGCCCCACGGCCGGAGATGCGATGTTGGCATTCGGGTTGTTGAATTGAGGCGTGTTCGTTACGTTGAAGAACTCCGCCCTGAACTGGAGCCGTTTCCCCTCGCCAACGCTGAAGTTCTTGTGGAGCGAAACGTTCGCAAGCTTCGTCCCCGGACCGAAGAGCACGTTGCGTCCCGAGTTGCCGAATTGCCGGAACCCGGGAGCCACGAATGCGTCCGTATCGAACCATCTCCGGATCGTCTGCCGGCTGTCGGGCAGGTTTCCGTCAGCAATTCGGTCCGGCCTGGTTCCTTCCCCGATGTTCAGCGTATTCGGCCCGGCGGGACTGAACGGATAGCCGTCCGTGAACGTTAGCAGCGCGTTGATCTTCCATCCGCCGAGGATTCGGTCGACAGCGGCAGGGGCGTCGCCGAGCAGCGCCTTGCCGCTGCCGATCGGCAAATCGTATCCGAAAGTCGCGTTGACCGAATGGCGCAGGTCCAGACTGCTGTTGCCCCGATTCCCGGAGAGGTCCGTGATCGGCAAGGCGCCGGTCGCTTCGTCAATGTTGTGCGCCCACGTGTAATTGAGTTGGTACTGCAGGCCTCTGGAAAAGTGTTTGCGGAGAGTGGCCTGGAGGCTGTGATAGTTGGAATTGCCCCGGGTTTGCACAATGTTGACAGCAGCGTGATTCGGCCAGCGCCGCCGGAGGGCGACGGGCCCGGAACCCGGTATTGCCTGGTTGAAGTTGATCTGCTGGCGCAATGCAGTTGTCTTCGACCCCACCCAGGCCACCGTCAACTGCTGCTGGGCCGGAAGCTGCTGCTGGAGCGCAAGGTTCCATTGCTGCGTGTACGGAATGGCATAGCTGTCAGGATGATCGTAGCCCCGGCGACTCTGCCCTGGAGAGAGCAGTTCCCTTACCCTGAGCGGGCCGTCGGCCAAGCCCCGGGCCGGGCGCCTTCGAAATCCCCTTGGGAGTTGTCGACTCGCGTGTTAACGAAGAACGGCGCCTGCGACAGGAGGCCGGCGTTCAGGTGAATCGGTTGGCCGTTGTAGTAGATGCCGTAAGCGGCGCGAACGACCGTGCCGCCCCCGATCCGGTACGCCAGCCCGACTCGCGGCGCCCAATTGTTCATATCGTTCGCAATGCCGCTTCGCCAAGGGAAACGGCCTGCGTTCACCGGCGCCGGATTCCCCGATTCCACATCGAACTGAATCAGCCGATCGCCAACTTCGGTCTGCGGGTAGTCCGCCAGAAGATCGTAGCGTATCCCGAGGTTCAGCGAGAGTCTCTGGGTTACCTTCCAGTCATCCTGGAAGTAGCCTGCGTAGTCCGTCCTGCGCATTCCGCGAGTTCCTTGCATGTACACGAGCTGGACGTTTCCCGGTTTCCCCAGCAATAGCTCGGCAGGGCCGGATCCCGTGTTCCTGGCGTTGCCGGGATTGTTCGTGAATCTGAGCACGAACCCGAACTGTCCACGAGGCCGCGAGGTCTGGAAGCCGTTCGTGTGGCGGCGCACCGCATCGAACCCGAACCGCAAGCTGTGGTTTCCCCGAGTCATCTCGAGGTTGTCGCTGATCTGAATGTTGTTCATGGGGAGGATTGCCGGGTTCCACAGGTTGTCTCCTATGTTGGGGTACCCGGCGGCGGAGACGACGGACAGCCCGGTCGTGTACTCATCCACGTTTACGTTTGGAATGCCAAACTCCTCGGCGGTGTTGCGGCCGCCATTCAGCGAAGTGGCCCTCAAGTTCTCCCGCGTGAATCCGGCGCGGACCTGATTGATGGTTCTGGCATTGACGATCTGTGTGTGACTCACCACGATCTGCGTCGCGGGCGCCTGGACTTGAACAAACGGCGTTGCCACCGGGCCCAGGATATTTGCGAATCCGTTGACGAAATCGGCGCGGCCCCTCGTCAGCCGGAAGAATCCCCGCGACCCTCCGCTGAAGTCTCGATCTATCTTGACAGTGCCTTGGTCGGCATCCTGGGTGTTGCCGGCCCTCGTAGTGAAGTTCGCCGCGAGCCCGGGACCCGTCGGTTCGGGAAAGAACCGCAGGACGGCCAGTCCTTGAGGATTGAAGCGCGAGGCCGGTATCGAATTGTTCGCAAACGGCTCCCGGACGAGCTTGCCCGCCTCGTTCGGAAGCGATGTGAGCGGATCGAAGATTCGGTTCCTGCTCATCACCTCGCTGAAGTCGCCGTTCCTCATCGGGTTCGTCGGGACGCTTGCGATGTTCGTGGTGCTCTGGCGTGTGCGCGTCCCCTCGTAGGAGATGAAGAAGAACGTCGAGCCTTCCTTGCGGCCGAGCGGCCCGCCCAGCGTGGCCCCGAACATGTTCCGCCGAAGCGGTGTCTTGTCTCCGGTGTTGAAGAAATTCCTCGCGTCCAGGACGTCGTTGCGCAGAAACCAGAACGCCGATCCGTGAAACTCGTTGGTACCGGACTTGTAGCCCATGTTCAACGTCCCGCCGGTTCTTCCAAAGCGAGCGTCGGGCGCGGATGTCTCCACCCGGTATTGCTCGAGCGCTTCGATTTCCGGAAACACCATCACGCCCTGGCCTTGATGGTTGCTGTTGTTCTGGAGGCCGTCGACCACGAAGTTGTTGTCCACCATAGCCCCGCCGTTCACGCTTGACACCGTGCTGCCTCGAATCTGCGACAGCGGCAGGCCCGAGTTATGGGGTTGGGCCAGAACGACTCCTGCGCTGTAGCGCATCAGGTCCACGAAGTTGCGGGAGATGTTCGGGAGTTCCTTGACCTCCTGCTCGGAGCGCAACGTACTCAATGTGGCGGTCTCGGTCTGCAGGACCGTCCCGATGGCTTCCACATCGATGGATTCGGTCACGGCGCCGACTTCAAGTTCGAAGTCGATCGCGATTCTCTCGGACAGGTTCAGCGCGACTTCTTTCGCCGCCGTCCGAAAGCCGTCGCTGGAAACCGTGATTCGGTAAGGTCCTGGCGGCAGCGGCGGGGAAACGTACAGTCCGGACGCATTGGTCTCCCGAGTCAGCCGGTAGTTCGTGCCGGTGTTCAGGATCTCCACGTTCGCGCCCGGAACGACCGCCCCCGTGCCGTCGGAAACGGTGCCGCTCAGTACGCCCGTGTCGACTTGCGCAACCAGTGCGGCGCCGCAAGCGAGCAGCACAATGAAGATCTGTTTCAACTGCGTGTTGTGTCGCATCTTGTTCCCCCCCCTGAGGAGTTCCGGAGCGGGCGCAAGTCGCCGCTCAGGCCCGAATCGATGCAACTCTATGCTTCAAACACAGATCGTAGTCGCAGAGCGGCCTTCGCTCAGTTCGGATGCCGGCATTGTCCGCTGTCGGCATTATAGGCGCGCCAGGGCTTCTGGTCAACGCCTTTCCGACCCGCAAGCGAAGAAAATTCGAATTCCGCGCAGAAAGCGCCGCGGACGGAACGATTCAACGGCGCGTGCCTCGAATATCGACGCGGAATTTGTACAACGTCTTTCCGGCTGTGACGTAGAGCGTCTTCAGTTCGCCGCCGCCGAATGCGCAGTTGGTGACGGTGTCCTCGGGAATGGGAATGAACTCCTTGAGCGCGCCGTCGGGGGCGAACACATGTACGCCGGCCGGTGTGTCCAAGGTCTCGCTGGTTCCCCTGAGGCGGTTAAGTCCGGCGGCGACGTAAAGGTTGCCTGCGCTGTCGATCGTCATGCCGTCTCCGGAACGGCCCGGGTAGAAGTCGTGGAAAACGCGCATGTTGCTCACGTTTCTGTCTTCGTCCAGGTCATAGGCGCGGATCATCCGCGCCCGGCCCTCGTCCGGGTGCGCTTCGATCAAGTAGAATGTCTTGTCGTCCGGCGAAATGACCAGCCCGTTCGGCTTCTCGATTGCGGGTTCGGCCAGGATGCGGTGGAGCGAACCGTCGGGGTCGATGCGGTAGACGGCGTGCAGCGGAACCTGGTCGGGCGACGGATTGTCCCGGGGACGGTCGCTGAAATAGAGGCGCCCCTGGCCGTCGAAGGTGACGTCGTTGGGTTGGTTGAGCTTTTTCCCCTCGAAGCGCTCGGCCAGCACTTCGATCTCGCCGGTAGTCATGTCGGTGCGCGTGACGCGGGGCCGGTTCGCCTCGGCGTCGCTGCCTTCGCAGGCGATCAGGCGCCATTGGGCGTCGAAGACGAGGCCGTTGGCGCGGTTGCTGTTTTCGCGAAAGACCGACAACGCGCCGTCGGGCGCGAGCTTCATGATGCGCTGCGGCGTGATGTCGGTGAAATAGACGTTGCCCTCGCGGTCGACGGTCGGGCCTTCGGTGAATGCCGTCGTAGCTGCGATCTGCAGTTCCTTGCGGCTGCTCGGAAACTCCGGCTGTACGGCGGATTGCCGGCCGCCGTCGCCGCCGCTGTCGAAAAAACAGGAACATGCGGCGCAGAGTGATAGAATGGCAGGCTTGATTCGGCGGGTCATCGGGACTCTCCGAAAAGACACTAGCACGTTGGAAGAAGAAAATTATGGCCGATAATGCAGCACCCTTGGTTTCCGTTGTGATGGGCAGCGCCTCCGACTGGCCCACAATGAACGCCTGCGCCGAAACTCTGGAGAGCTTCGGCGTGCCCCATGAGTGCAAAGTCATGTCGGCCCACCGCACGCCGGAGCTCACCGCGTCGTACATCTCCGCCGCCGAAGGACGCGGCACGAAGATCATCATCGCGGCGGCGGGCGGCGCCGCGCATTTGGCCGGGGTCTGCGCGGCGCATACCGTCTTGCCGGTTCTCGGAGTGCCCATGCCCAGCGTTCTCGACGGCGTCGATTCGCTGCTTTCGACCGTACAGATGCCGGGAGGGATTCCCGTCGCTACGTTCGCCATCGGACGCGCCGGGGCGAAGAACGCGGCGCTGAAGGCGGTGGCGATTCTGGCGCTTTCCGACGCTGCGCTCAAGCGCAAGCTCAAGGACTTCCGCAAAGCGCAGGCGGAAAAGGTGCGCAGCGCGGTCTTGGATTGACGCAACCGGGCAGCGGGAAAAGGCTGCTCGGGCCCGCATCGAAAGCGGGCCGGGCATTCTGCTAAGATTGCCGCCGATATGGAACTTCATCCGCTCACAGTTTTGCTGATCGCGATTGCGGTCGTTTTCACGCTTATCATCCGTTTGAAGATCAACGCCTTTATTGCGCTGATCACGGCTGCGATGACGGTGGGCGTGCTTTCTCCGAAGGTTCCGCTGGGGGAGGTGATGCCCTCGGTCGCAACCGAGTTCGGCGGGGTTTGCGCGGGCATCGCCATTGTCATCGCGCTCGCGGCTTTGATCGGCCAGTGTCTGATGGAAAGCGGCGCGGCGGACAAGATCGTGCGCGTGTTCGTCAGGGCTTTCGGCGAAAAGCATTCCTCGCTGTCGTTGCTGTCGAGCGGATACGTGCTTTCGGTACCGGTGTTCTTCGACACGGTGTTTTATCTGCTGGTGCCGTTGGCGCGGGCCATGCGCGTCCGCATGGGCAAGAATTATCTGCTCTTCCTGATGGCCATCTCGGCCGGGGGCGCGGTGACACATTCGATGGTTCCGCCGACGCCGGGACCGCTGGCGATGGCCGCGACGCTGGATATCGATCTGGGAGCCATGATTCTCGTGGGCGCCGTCATCGCGCTGCCGATGTCGCTCGTCGGTTGGGCGTACGGCGTGCTGCGCGACAAGCAACTGCACATCCCCTTGCGGGAGACGCCCGGGCTGACGCTCGACGAGCTCGAAGACCTGGCCGGACAGGGAGAGGAAAAGCTGCCGAGCTTTTTCATGGCGATGCTGCCGATTGTCTTGCCCGTGTTGTTCATCGCTTCGAATACGGCAGTCGGGGCGTTAGACATCGAAGGCCGCCTGCAGCAGTTCACCGCCTTCATCGGCAATCCTAATTTCGCGCTGTTGATTTCTGCGGCCGTTTCTCTGTATCTGGTGGCCAGCCAGAAAGGCTATTCGCTGGCGGAGTTGTCCAAACCGGTCGAGACGGCGTTCGCCAGCGGCGGCCTGATCATTTTGATTACCGCCGCCGGCGGATCGTTCGGCAAGATGCTGGTCAAGGCCGACGTGGGCAAGACGATCGGCGAGATGTCTCAAGAATTCGGCATTCCGGTGCTGCTGCTGAGTTTTCTGCTGGGCGCCTTGCTGAAGGTCGCGCAGGGCTCCGGCACGGTGGCGATGATTACCGTCTCGACGATCATGGCGCCGTTGATCGCGGATACGCCTCCGGGGTTCCATCCCGTCTACGTTGCCTGCGCGATCGGCTCCGGGTCGCTGGTCGGTTCGTGGATGAACGATTCCGGCTTCTGGGTGTACAAACAGATGTCGGGCTTGACCGAGATCGAGGCGCTGCAAAGTTGGACTCCGCTGCTGGCGATCATGGGCGTGGTCGGTTACGTCGTCACGCAGGCGGCGGCGGTCTTGGCGCCGCTGACGTAGTTGGCGGCCGGCATGGATCTTGCCCACCTGTCCCTGGCCGCGGCCGCGGCTGCGGGCGCCGGATTTCTGAACGTTTTGGCCGGCGGCGGTTCGCTGCTCACGATGTCGACGCTGATGTTGCTCGGCATGGACGGCGCGGCGGCCAACGGCTCGAACCGCGTCGCCCTTTGCGCGCAAAACGTCGCGGCAATCGCGGCTTTTCGGCGCGGGGGGATCGAGGATTTTCGGTTGAGCCTTTCTCTGGCGCTGTGCGCGCTGCCCGGAGCGGCGGCGGGGGCGCTTTTCGGGGCGCGGCTGGCCGGCGGCTACAACTACATCCTGGCCGCCGTCATGATCGCCGTGATGATCTTGATGGCGGCGCCCTCCAGAGGCGCGCGCGAAGGCGCGGACCGGCCCCGCAACCTCGTCCTCGGGCACGTCCTGGTCGCCGCCGCAGGGGCTTACGGCGGATTCATCCAGGCGGGGGTGGGCTTCATTCTCATGCCCATCCTCAACAAGGTCATGGGGTTGGACCTGGTCCGCACGAATATGCACAAGGTGTTCATCGTGCTGGTCTACATGCCCGTTTCGCTTGCCGTCTACGCAGTCAACGGCAAAGTGGACTGGCGGACGGGAGCGGCTTTGGCCGCCGGAATGAGCATCGGCGGGTGGGTTGGGGCGCGCCTCAGCCTCGGTAAGGGCGAGAAATTGATTCGGCCGGTGCTGTACGCAAGCCTGACCGCGATGACGATCCGGCTGTTGCAAGGGGTTTGACGCCATTGCATGCGCAACGGCCGTCTGGCGGCGACTCTCTTCCCGCCGGCGGCCAGACGAATTCGGCTCGAATCCGCTAGAATAAAAATTCCCTTTCCCAACCCGTGGCCGACACACCTGCGAACAATTCCGAACAACTTCCCCTCGACGGCAGCGGCGCCGGCAATGGAAGCAGCATCATCCCGATCGACATCGAAAACGAGATGCGCAAATCGTATCTCGACTACGCGATGTCGGTCATCGTAGGCCGGGCGCTACCCGACGTGCGCGACGGCCTGAAGCCCGTGCAGCGCCGCATCCTGTACGGCATGCGGGAAGAGGGCCTGCGTTTCAACCGCCCGCCGCGCAAGGCGGCCAGGATCGTCGGTCAGGTGATGGGGAAATTTCATCCCCACGGGGATGCGTCGATCTACGACACCCTGGTGCGCATGGCGCAGGATTTTTCCATGCGCTATCTGCTGGTGGACGGCCAGGGCAACTTCGGCTCGATCGACGGAGACCCGCCGGCGGCGATGCGCTACACCGAAGCGCGTCTGGCTTCGTACGGCGAGGCACTGCTCGAAGACATCGACATGGGCACGGTCGATTTTCGACCGAACTACGACGACTCCGCGGAAGAGCCCGAGTATCTGCCGGCCGCGGCGCCCCATCTTCTGGTCAACGGGTCGAACGGCATTGCGGTCGGCATGGCGACAAACATCCCGCCGCATAACTTGAATGAGGTCGTCGACGCGACGATCCAGCTTATCCGCCACCCCCGGACCAAGTTCGAACGCATTATCGAGATCGTCCGTGGGCCGGATTTCCCTACCGGCGGCATCCTCTGCGGCCGCTCCGGGGCGCTGGCGGCCTACAAGACCGGCCGCGGTCACATCGTAGTCCGCGCGAAAACCGACACCGAGCAGATCGGTAAAGATCGTTGGGCGATCGTCGTCAGCGAAATCCCGTTCCAGGTGAACAAGGCGCGCCTGATCAAGAAGGCCGCCGATCTCGTCAATCAGAAAAAGATCGAAGGCATCAGCGACATCCGCGACGAAAGCGACCGCAGCGGCATGCGCATCGTTTTCGAGCTGAAGCGCGGCGAGAAACCCGAGGTCGTTCTCAACAATCTCTACAAACAGACCGACCTGCAGCAGGGCTCGGGCGTCATCATGCTGGCGATTGTCGACGGCCGGCCGCGCGAGCTCGGTTTGATCGACTATCTCAAGCTGTTTATCGCTCACCGCCAGGACGTGGTTCGGCGGCGGACCAACTACCTGCTGCGCAAGGCCCGCGCCCGCGAGCATATCTTGCTGGGCTTCGAGAAGGCGCTGCAACGGATCGACGACGTGATCGCCCTGATCCGCGCGTCGGCAAACCCCGAGCAGGCGCGCCGCTGCCTGACGGGCGAGATCGAAATCGACTACAGGGAATACGTCCGCAGCGATGCGCCCGCTACTTATATGCTGCCGTTCGATTTCACCGAGCGCCAGGCTCAAGCCATCATCGAGCTGCAACTCCAGCGGCTGACCGGCATGGAGCGGCAGAAAATTCTCAACGAGTTGCGTGAGATTCAGGAGAAGATCCGCGGCTACCTGGAAATCCTCGAATCCGAAGACGTGCTCAACGGCGTCGTCATCGGCGAGTTGCGCGGGATCAGGAAAAAATTCGGCGACGAGCGGCGCACCGCAATCGGCGAAGAAGTCGGCGACATCTCGATGGAAGACTTGATCGCCGACGA
This sequence comes from Bryobacterales bacterium, assembly GCA_965214655.1. GTDB lineage: Bacteria > Acidobacteriota > Terriglobia > Bryobacterales > UBA6623 > CATQHP01. The sequence continues at coordinate 2,000,256 of OZ243965.1, forward strand.
GCCGATGGTGGTCACGGTAACCAGGAACAGCTATGTCAAGCGCACTTCGCTGGACACCTACCGCAAACAGTCCCGCGGCGGCCGCGGACGCATCGGCATGGGCACGCGCGACAACGATTTCGTCGAGCATTTGTTTATCGGCTCGACGCACTCGTACATCCTGGTGTTCACCAATCTGGGCCGGGTTTACTGGCTCAAGATCTACAACATTCCCGATGTCGGCAGCGCGGGGCGCGGCCGCAATATCGTCAACGTCATCGACATGCTGCCGGGAGAAACGGTGCAGGCGCTGCGCCCGGTGAAGAGTTTCGACGCCGATAAATTCATCGTGATGGCCACGAAGAACGGCATCGTCAAAAAGTGCTCGCTCGACGTATTTTCGCGGCCGTGGACGCGGGGAATCATCGCGCTCGGGCTGGAAGAAGGCGACGAGCTGGTTTCGGCCCGGCTGTTGGAGGAAGGCCAGGAAATCTTCCTCGCCACGCGCAACGGCCAAGCGGTCCGCTTCGAGCACGACCAGGTGCGGCCGATGGGCCGCACGGCGCGGGGCGTGCGCGGCGTCAAGCTGACCGCGGACGACGAGGTGATCGGCTTGCTGTGCGTCGATGCGGAAGACCTGATCCTGACGATCAACGAAAACGGCTACGGCAAGCGCACCAAGCTGGGCAAATACCGCTTGACCAACCGCGGCGGCAAGGGAGTGATCAACACCAAGATCACGAAGAAAAACGGCCCCGCTGTGGTCGTGATGAAGGTTAGCGACGACGACGACCTGATGATTATCACGCGCAACGGCAAGATCATCCGTATCGGCTCGGATCAGATCCGCGCCACGGGCCGCGGCGCGCAAGGCGTCCGGTTGGTCAATCTGGATGAAGACGACGTGGTCGCAGCGGCGGCGGTGGCGCCGAAAACCGACGAGATCGACGAGGAAATCGACGAGGATCCCGCCCCGCAGCCGACTTTGCCGATTCAGTAGCCGCAGCGGGCCGCCCCGGCTATAGGGCCGGCGCAAAAATAGTTTCCGTTTTTGTTACATGGGTTCGATGGTGTAGTTCCATTTGGGCATTGAGCTGTCGGGTGTGATGCGTAGCTCCTGCATTTCCTCATCGGTGACCTTGACGCCGGTCTTGTAGGTCTTTCGCACCAGGTGTGCACGCACGCGCAGTCCGGTGGCGGTGCGTGTGGTGCGCAGGTATTTCAGGATGGTCTCGTAGCTGTCCAGCGGGCGGCCCGCCCAGTTCTTGGTGACCTCGCAGAACATGCGGTGTTCGATGGGATTCCACTTCGAGGTGGCCGGCGGGTAGTGGGCCACGGTCACGCGCAAGCCGTGCCGGTTGCAGAGGCGGTGTTGCAGGTTGAATTTCCAGGCGCGCGCCGTGCAACTGTTGCTGCCGCCGCCGTCGGCCAGGATCTGCAGCGCGTTGGCCTCGGGATAGTGCTTGCAGCCTTGGGTGCGCCACCATTTCTCGATGCAGTCGACGGCGAACGCCGGGGTGTCGGCGGTCTGGCCGACGAAGACGGTGCCGGCGTTGGCCCGCGGGTCGTAGATGCCGTAGGGGACGGCGAGGCCCTCGGCATCGGAGCGGAAGTCGTGGTCCTTGACCTGTTCGGGACTGCGGTCCCACTTGGCGCCGGGATTTCGGAACGCGCCGACGAGTTCCTTCTTCTTGGTATCGACGCTGATGACCGGGACGTTGTCGGCGGCGCAACGCTCGCGCAGGTCGGCGATGTGCCGGAACTGATCGTCGCGCCTCGGATGGGAAGCGCCGGCGAGCTTCTTGTGGTTGACGCGCAGCGAATAGCCCATCGCTTTGAGCAGTCGAGCGACCGTCCGGGGGCAGACGTCGATGCCGAGCGCGCCCAGTTGGTCGGCGACCTTGGCGGTCGTTCGGCGTGTCCACTTCAGGCCGCTGACCGGGTCGCCGGCCGTCTCGTGGTCCATCAAGGTTTTGATGCAGGCGATGACTTCCGGCGTTTTTTTTCCGTCGGTGTGCGTCCGCCGCCGGCGCGCCGCACCCGGTCGACCTCGACGTCACGCTCGACCAGTTGCCGCCGGCCGGCGGCGACCGTCGACGGGTCGATGCCGAGCAGTCGGGCGATGCGCCGGTCGCCGCCCCACCCGCACTTGAGGGCTTCGAGGCCGGCGAACAGCCGCCGCTGCCGCTCGTCGAGCAGGCTGGCGAACAACACAATGGCGGCGCGCAACTCCTCGGGCATCAGGTCGGCGTCGGGCAGGGGTTGCCCGAGTCCGGGCGTGGCCAGCAGCAGACGTCTGGCGCGCACCTGGTGCGTCTGTTGCGCGCGGTCGGCGGCGCAGTAGAGGAACTGTCCGGCGAGCTTGTGCCGTGTCAGCCGCCGGTCATCGACGAGCTTGCGCAGCGCGTCCTGGGTGCCGACACCGAGCAGGTTGTCCAACTCGTCGGCGAAGTGTCCGGCCTCGGCGTGGTTGATGAACGACTCGGCGGTTGCGATCAAGGTGCCGGCGCGGGAGAAGCGGACGCCGGCGAACGACCACAGGCCGCGCTCGTCGAAGTGGGCGAGTTGGTCGAGGGTGTAGTAGCCGCCGCGATGCGAGTAGCTGGTGCGGGCGTCGATGTCCTTGAGCTTGCGGAACGCGGTGCGCCTGCTGGCGCGGGCGCCGAGCGCGGCCATGACCTCGGCCAGCGAGGCGATGGTCTGGTTGCGGAGCAGGGCGATGATCGTGTCGGCGGAGAATTGGGTTGGTCTCATTATGGCGCCATTGCGGGTTCGCATTTCCGCAATGATGCCACAACTCGGACGGGCTGCGCCCCTCAGATGACGGGACTTGATTGCTGATCACGAGAGTCGCGGCGCCGGTGGGTTCTACTGCGAGACTACGGGCGCTTCTAGGAAGTTATTCTTGCGCGAACCCTAAGCGGCCCCAGTGCATGTCCGCGAAGTCGAGGTAGCGCAGCCAGTCGAACTCGGTGACGTCGTGTTTCCCGCGGCGCACGTGGTACCCGACGGCGCGCATGATCGGAGACCCGACAGCGGGCTGCTCGACAACCCCCAAACCCTTTTCCCCGAGCAACTCATAAACCGCGCCGGCGTGCAGCGCCGCTAGAAACTCGCCGTTGGGGTCGGCCCACAGGTCTTCCTCGGCGCTGGCGACGTAGAGCGGCCGCGGGGCAACCAACGCCAGCAGCATGTGCTGATCGACGGGCAACTCGTCTTCGTTGTCGTTGTAGCCGGTGAAATTTTCGTTGAACCAGTGCGGGAACGATGTATTGATGCGTTTGACCGTTTCGCCGAAACGCCGCCGGCTCAGCGCCGCTCCGCCGCAGCCGGAGTTATTCGAGATCACGATGGCGAACCGCTCGTCCGCCGCGCCGGCCCACAAGGCGGCCTTGCCCAGGCGGGAGTGGCCCATGAGAGCAACGCGGCCGCTGTCGACGTGCGCATCCGTTTCGAGGTAGTCCAGGGCTCGGCTCAGCCCCCAGGCCCAGGCGGCGAGGCTGCCCCAGGAGTCGGGGCGCCCTGTTCCGCCGAGCGCATGAACGCCGTTTTCGAATCCGTCGTCAAAGTCGGGGTCGATATCGCCGTAGTAAACGGTCGCCAAACCGTAGCCGCGTTCCAGAATCTTGTCCACGGCCCAGCGCCCGGCGCTGGTTCCCCGAGAGGCTTCGGTGGTCCGGTGGTCGACTACCCCGGCGCCCTGGGCGCGCATCCAGCTTGGCGAAAGACGGATGGCCGGGTCGCGATGAATCGTGTGGTTGCCGCCGAAGTTCGCCGCCAGAAAGACCGGTACGGGCCGGGGCGCTCCGGGGACGGGAGATAGAGCAGCAACTCCATGCGGGGGTCTTGCTTGCCGGCGGTAAAGTAGACCGCGACCTGCTTGCGGCGCGCTTTGCCGCCCAGCGCGTTGTCGTCTTGCTCCAGCAATTCGAAACGCATCCTCTCGGGCCGCGCCGGACTCCGGCCGTAAACGTGTTCCTCGAACAACTCCAGGATTTCAGCGCGGCGGCGGTTGGTCCAATCGGCAGCAGAGCGGACAGGCTCGCCGTTGTCGAACGCGAGCGGGTCCGGCAGTTCATACGCCGGGACTTTCGATTCGTCGTAATTGAAGCCCGGCCGCTGGGCGAAGGCGGAGCCGGCAAGCAGCGCCGCCACAGCAACGAGGATAGCTGGAAACCGCATCGCTACCAGTGTAGTGGTTGGCGGTCGGCGATTCTGCAAGCAACCGCCTGCAGCTTTGGCGGCAGGCGCCGGGGAAATTCGTTGACAAGCAGTTCCGCTCTTGGGTATATTAAGCTAACCAGTTGTATTTTCAGAGCGGTAGAGCGCCGAGGCCGGGAATCCGACAACAGTGGTTCCAAGGGGTCGAGGATGTCGACCCCGCGGTTTCGCAGGGTTTGGTGAATGACCAGCGGCAGCGAGCGGCCGCGTTGGGACGAAGCAGCCGGCGCCGGTTTGGCGGAAAACCGGCTTAACGTATATTTCGTTCTCTTCGCGGGCCGTTCGGTGTTGCACGGAGGGTTGCGATGCAGGGCGGCACGGATCGGACTCGCGAGGATGTTCTGAATCGAACGGAAGATCGAGCGGAACTGCCGGAGGTTCGCGAGCAGCAGGCGGAAACAAGCGAAGCGACGCCGGCGCCGCAGTTCGAGCCGGAGGCGCCTGCGGGGGTTGCCGAGGCGCCGCTGCCTGCTCCTGAACTCCCCAGCCGCCGGGCCGCGGCCGGGCCGGCAGGGAAACCGCTCCCGGAATTTGCCGCAGCCTCCGCGGACGCGCCGCAGCCGGCTGCCTGGGCTGCGCTCTCCGGCGAAACGGCGGCCGCCCCTGTCGCGCCCGTTGCCGTAGAGTCAGGCCCTCCGCAGATTCCCGGCATCCCCGGCGCGCCCATTCCGGGGTTGCCGGACACGTCGGCGGAAACCGCGGACGAAACCGACGACGAGCCGATCGGTTTTGAAGAATCGCTCGAGCAGCCCCCCTCTGAAACCCTGGAAATTCGACCGGGGACGCGCAGAACCGGGCGTATCGTCAACATCGAACAGAACGGCATCCTGGTGGCTTTCGGCGCCAAGATCGAGGGGCTCGTCCCTCTGGACGAGTTCCGCGATGCCGAAGGCAAGATCACGGCGCAGCCGGACCAGGAAATCGAGGTTATCTTCGAACGGTTCGGGGCTCCCGGCGAATACGCGGTTCTCTCCTACCACGACGCCGTCGAGGACGAGGCTTGGCGCAAGATCGAGGCTGCCTACGAAAGCCGGACTCCGCTCGAAGCTAAAGTCGTGGAACGAGTCAAGGGAGGCTTGCGCGTAGACATCGGCGTCTCGGCATTTCTTCCCGGTTCGCAGGTCGATATCCGCCCGGTCCACGATCCGGAGCCTCTGATCGGCCGGACGCTCAAGGTTCTGGTCGTCAAAGTCAACCGGCGCCGGGCGAATGTCGTGGTTTCGCGCCGGGAAATGCTCGAGGCGGAGATGCGGGCGCTGAAGCAGGAAACGATCGGCAAGCTCAAGGAAGGCGAGCCGATCACGGGCCGCGTCAAGAACATCACATCTTATGGAGTGTTCGTCGATCTCGGCGGAATCGACGGCCTGATCCATTTGACCGACATTTCGTACGGGCGGGTGAAAGATCCCGCGGAGATTCTCCAGCCCGGGAGCGAAGTGACCGCCCGCATTCTGCGGTTCGATGCTGAAAAAGAGCGCGTGTCGCTCAGCATCAAGCATATGCAGCCCGATCCGTGGAAAGGCATCGAACAGCGTTATGGGCAGGGCGAACGCGTCAAGGGTCGTGTCGCAAGCATCACCGATTACGGCGCGTTCGTCGAGTTGGAGCCGGACGTCGAGGGCTTGATCCACATCACCGAGATGAGCTGGTCGCGGCGGTTGCGTCATCCATCGAAGTTGCTGAAGGCGGGCGAAGAGGTCGACTGCGTCGTCCTCAAGGTGAACCCGGAGGACCGCCGGATTTCGCTAAGCGTGAAGCAACTCAATCCCGACCCGTGGCAGTCGCTCGGCGAAGAATTTCAGGTCGGCAAGATCGTCGCAGGCCGCGTTCGCAACGTGACCACCTACGGCGCGTTCGTCGAGATTCGCGAAGGCATCGACGGGTTGGCGCATGTCTCCGATCTGACTTGGGACAGCAGCGTCAAAAATCCCAAGGAAGTTGTCCGCAAGGGGCAGGAAATCAATACGGTCATTCTGCACGTGGATCGCAAGAACCGCCGTCTTTCTCTGGGCGTCAAACAACTCGAGCCCGATGCCTGGGATTCTTTCCTCAGCCAAAATGCGGCGGGAGACAAAGTGTCGGGGGTGGTGACGCGGGTAGCGAAATTCGGAGCGTTCGTGGAAGTGGCGCCGGGAGTCGAAGGTCTGTGCCACAATTCGCAGATTCCGCGCAAAGCCCGCAAGAGCAGGCAGGCGCTGCAGGTCGGCAAGCGCTATTCGTTCGATATCCTGCGGGTCAACGAGTTGGACCGCAAGATCGGACTGCGCTGCGAAAGCACCGTCCCGCTGGCCGGCGAGCAGCAAGACGCAGCGCCGGGCGCGGGCCAAACCGGCGGATCGAAAGATGCCTGACCACCCCCGCTTTCCCCAGCGTTTCCGAGCTTGCCGGACAAGCTGTGTAAAATACAGCAAAACAGAGTTGAGAATCGTTCATCGATGACAAAAGCCGATCTAATCGAAGAAGTGGCCCAAGAAGTAGAGGTTACGCACAAGGACGCCAAGGTCATCGTCGACACCGTCCTGGCGAGCGTCGTGGATTCGCTGAAGAGCGGCAACAAAGTCGAGATCCGCGGCTTCGGCAGCTTCCGCACCCGCCGGCGCCAAGGGCGCATGGCGCGCAACCCGAAGTCCGGCGACAAGGTGGATGTGCCGCCGAAGACGATTCCCTTTTTCAAGCCCAGCAAAGCCTTGCGGGACATCGTGAACGGCGGGCCGCCGCCGCCGGCGACTCCGCTGAACCGCAAAGACTGAGCCGGTTCCCTCCCGCGATGGATCGTCTTTGGACACACCCTGGCGCTACCGCTACGTCACAGCGGAGGCCAACGCAGGCACGGAACCCGAGGGGTGCGTATTCTGCCGCATCCTCGGCTCGGAGGGCGGCGACCGCGAAAATTTGATCGTGCGCCGGGCGAAGGATAATTTCGTGATGCTGAACCGTTTTCCTTATACAAGCGGGCACGCGATGGTCATTCCTTATGCCCATTTGGACACGCTGTCGGCGCTGCCCGCCCCGACGCTGCTCGAGATGGCGGCGCTCACCCAGAAGCTGGAAGGCGCGCTGCGCTCGCTCTACAAGCCCGACGGCCTGAACATCGGCATGAATGTCGGCCGAGCGGCCGGCGCCGGCGTCGCCGGGCACATTCACCTGCATGCCGTGCCGCGCTGGATAGGCGACGCCAACTTTGCAAGCGTCATCGGCGAAACGCGCATCGTTCCCGAAGAGCCGGACGTGAGCTGGGAGCGGCTGGCGGCGGCGCTTCAACAAAGACTCGATTGAAAGAAGAGCCTTTCGGGCGCGCACGGATATAATGCCGGTTATGGAAGCACAGAGCGTCTTGTTGCTTCGGGCCGCGCTGGCGCTCTATTCACTCGGACTGGGCCATGCTCTCTACAGCGTCGTCAGGCAGAGCCACAAACTCTTTCTTCCGGCGCTCTATGCGTTCGGCGCCGGCGCCGCGGCGCATTGCGTATCGCTGGTAATGCTGGGAACCGCGCAGGCGCGCTGTCCGGTTCAAACGCTGCAGCAAATGTCGTCGATGGCGGCCTTCTCCATAACGGTCGTTTTTCTTGCCGCGTACTGGCGTTTCCGATACGAAAGCCTTGCGGCGTTCGTGTTCCCGATCGTGTTCGTGCTGACCCTCGTAGGCGCTCTCGGCGACTCGTCCCTGGCTGTCGACCGGTCTCTGAACCGTTGGTGGCTGTCCGTGCACGTCGTGCTCTTCCTTTTCGGCTACGCAGCGCTGTTCCTGACTTTCGTCGCGGGCGTGATGTATCTCATTCAAGAGCGCGAGCTGAAATCGAAGAGGCCGCGCGCCTTTTACTACCGGCTGCCGCCGCTGGGAAAACTCGATGAAATCGGCTACCAAGCGCTGGCGGTTGGGTTCGTGCTGGTAACGCTCGGGTTGATCGCCGCTTCGATCTGGGCATTCGTGGAGTGGGGCGCGAATTGGGTCATCGATCCGACGATCGCGCTGGCGTTTTTGACTTGGGCGATATACTTGGCAATGGTGTTCAGCCGACTGGCGATCGGCTGGCGCGGACGCAAGGGCGCCTACTTCTCCATTGCGGGCTTCGGCTGCGCCGCGTTGACCTGGATGGTCAACAGCGGCATGCATTCGTTCATGAACCGATGAGTGTCCTTGTTTTCGGTTTGAGTCACAAAACCGCTCCCGTTGAGGTGCGCGAGCGGCTTGCCTTCCCGGACGAGCAGGCATCCCTCGTGGCGCAGGAATTGACCCGGCGGTCGGCGCTGAACGAAGCGATGGTGCTCTCGACCTGCAACCGTGTCGAGTTCCTTGTGCGCGGAGAGAAATGCAATCCGCGGGATGAGATCCTCGCCTACTTGTGGGAGTCGCTGGCGACAACCCTGGCGCAAGCCGAAGAATCCTTTTACAGCTACGCCGGCCGCGGCGCGATCCGTCATCTCTTTCGCGTGGCCTCCAGCCTCGACTCGATGGTGGTCGGCGAACCTCAGATCTTGGGGCAGGTGAAGGAGGCTTACCAACGGGCCAAAGATGCAGGCACGCTTTTCGGCCCGCTGGACCAACTGGTTTCCAGCGCTTTCCGCGTCGCGCGGCGGGTGCGCAACGAAACCGGAATCGGCGAGATGGCGATTTCGATCAGTTATGTCGCGGTCGAGCTGGCCAAGAAAATCTTCGGCGAAATGGAAGGGCTTTCGGTTCTGTTGCTCGGCGCCGGCGAAATGGCCGAGGCCGCCGCCCTCCATCTGCAAGGCGGCGGGATCTCGAAACTCTATGTCATGAACCGAACCCACGAACGAGCGGCATCGCTTGCCGCGCGCTTCAACGGTTCGGCAGTGAGATTCGACCGCTTGCTCGAACTTCTGCAGCGCGTCGACATCGTGATTGCGTCGACGGGCGCGCCGGGATACATCCTGTCGAAAGACACGGCGCGCGGAGTGATCGCCTCTCGAAAAAACAAGCCGATTTTTCTCGTCGACATCGCCGTGCCAAGAGATATCGATCCCGAGATCAACGCTGTGGACAACATGTTCGTTTACGACATCGACGATTTGGAGCAAGTCGCCGCGGCGAATCTCAAGAAGCGCCGCCACGAGGCCGAAATCGCCGAGAAAATCATCGACGATGAAGTCGAGAAGATGTTGCGGCGCTTCAGGACGCACGAAATTTCGCCGACGATCGTCTCGCTCAACCAGAAGCTGGAAATCATCAGGCAGGGCGAACTGGAGCGTTTCCGCGGCAAGCTGAGCGGGCTCACCCGCGAGCAGGAAGAGGCTGTCGAGGCGCTGACCCGCGGCATGATGAACAAGGTGGCGCACCGCCCGATCGTCGAGATGAAACGCAGCGCCGCCGACCCGAAAGAGTCCGACGCCATCGAGCGCATTCGGCGGGCGTTCGGCCTCGACGACTAAATGGACCGTCGGAAATTTACGATCGGCGCGCGCGGGTCGAAACTGGCGCTTTGGCAAGCGCGTTGGATCGAAGCGCGCATACGCGAGCTCGGGTTCGAGACCGCCATCCGCATCATCAAAACCACGGGCGACACGATCACCGGCGCGCCGCTCGCCGCAGTCACGGCCGAAACGGGGCTCAAGGGCGTCTTCACCAAGGAAATCGAAGAGGCGCTCCTCGACGGGCGCATCGATTTGGCGGTGCACAGCTTGAAGGACTTACCTACGGAACTCGACCGGCGGCTGACGATAGGCTGCATCCCCAAGCGCGCCGACCCGCGCGATGCGCTTGTGGGAAAAACACTCGCTGCGCTCCAGCCCGGAGACCGCGTAGGAACCGGCTCGCGGCGCCGGGCGGCCCAACTCAAGCAACTGAACCCGCATATCGCGGTTCAAGGCATCCGGGGCAATGTGGATACACGGCTCGAAAAACTCGCCGGCGGGCGTTACGATGCCGTCCTGCTGGCGGCGGCGGGCCTGCGCCGACTGGGGCTCGAAGCGCATATCGCCGAGATCCTGGAGCCTGAGACAATGACTCCGGCGGTCGGCCAAGGCGCATTGGCGGTCGAAATCCGCTCCGACGACGAGCGGACTCGGGCCTGCTTGGCGCCCCTGCGCCACCGTGAGACAGCGGCTGCGGTTACCGCGGAAAGAGCGCTGCTGCATGCCCTCGGAGGCGGTTGCCAAGTACCCGCGGGCGGCTACGGGCGCATCTCCGGCGGTCGGCTCACGCTGGACGCCGCAGCGGTTTCCCGCAGCGGCGGCATGGTCCGCGTTTGCACCGAGGGCGGCGTTGACGAAGCTCAAGCGGTCGGCGAAACCGCGGCGGCGAAACTGCGGCAGCAGGGCGCGGCGTTGTAAACGCAGCGGCGCAGCAACCTACGCGGCGGTCTCCAGCCTCCCCTCGAAAAACTCGGCAACCGCGGCGCAAGCTTCTTCTTGCGAGCGGACCCGGTAGATCGCTTTGCGCAGCTTTGCCCCATTGCGGATGCTGCGCGTAAAGTAGGCCGCGAACTGCTTCATCTTGCCGAGCGGGTCGCCGGAGATCTTGTCGCCGTCGCGGGCCAATCTCCGGTAATAATCGCCGATCAGCCGGTAACGGTCGGCCTCGCTCGGCGCATCGTAGCGTCCCGTCTCAACATATTGCCGGATTTGCCGGAATATCCAGGGGTTCGAGGAAGCCGCGCGGCCGATCATCACCCCGTCGCAGCCGGTGTGATGGAACATCCGCACGCAGTCTTCGGGCGAAAACACGTCGCCGTTGCCGACGACCGGAATGCCGACCGCTTGCTTCAGGGCGGCGATACGGTCCCAATTGGCTGCGCCGGCGTAACCCTGCGCTCGGGTGCGGCCATGGATCGCGATGCCCTGTAAGCCGCAGTCTTCGGCGAGACGGCCCATTTGCTCGTAGACAAGGTTGTTTTCGTCCCAGCCGGTGCGAATCTTGCAAGTAAACGGGATGGCCACCGCGGCGCGAACGGCTTTGAGGATTCTTCCCACGAGCGGCAGATCGCGCAGCAGCCCGGAACCGCCGTTGCATTTGACGACTTTCTTTACCGGACAGCCGAAATTCAGATCGACGCCGTCGAAGCCGGCGTCTTCGACGACGCGGGCGGCGTCGGCCAACACCTCGGGAACCGAGCCGAAAATCTGCGCCACGATCGGGTGCTCGTCAGATTCGTAGTGAAGATAGTTGAACGGACGGCGCCTGCTCTTCGCGGCCGCCCCGCCGCGATGCGCGACGATGCCGTGCGAGTTGGTGAACTCCGTCATGATCAGCCCGCAACCTCCCAGACTGCGAATGACGCGGCGAAAAACGGTATCCGTCACGCCGGCCATCGGAGCGAGGACAACGGCGGGTTCGATTTGCAGTGCGCCGAAGCTCAGTCGATCGGGAATTGCCATCCTGTTGCGATTTTACCCGCCGCCGCGAATAACGCCGGGGCGCCGGGCCAAGCCGTTATCGAACGCCGCCTCAAAAGCCGTATAATTCTAAGGGAAAGGGCAGGTTCCGGCGCATCCCGGCCGCGCGGTCCGGGGGCTTTCGCGCCGGCCGAAAAACGCGGCTGAAGACGCGGCGATCATGGGGTTGAAAATCATCGAGAAGCTCGAGGCCGAGATCCGGCAACTGGATTACGAGCTGCATAACGAATTGCCCAAGGAAATCCAAAAAGCGAGGGAGCTCGGAGACCTCAGCGAGAACGCGGAATACTCGGCAGCCAAAGAGCGCCAAAGTCTCGTGGGTTCCCGCTTGGCGCAACTCACCGCGCGCCTCGCCAAGCTCAAGATGATCGATCTGTCGAAAATTCCAACGGACGTGGCGGGCCTCGGTTCGACGGTTGTCGTTTACGATGTCGCCGAGGGCAGGGAAATCGTCTATGAGTTGGTAACCTCGGAAGAAGCGGATGTGCCGGCCGGTAAAATTTCCACCACGTCGCCGATCGGACGGTCCCTGATGGGCAAACGAGACGGCGATGTCGCCGAAGCCCGTACTCCGGGCGGAATCAAGGAATTCGAAATCTTGAGTCTGCTTACGATTCACGATCGGGAATAACGGGCACGATGTCGTTTACAAAGTCCATCGGCAAAGGCGCAGGCTACATTCTGATCCGGCTGGTGCGGATGTTGACCCTGAGCGGCGTCCATCCCAACGTGTTGACGTTGATCGGCTTGGTTGTCAACGGCGTTGCGGCCTGGATTTTATCCCGAGGCGAATTCCTTTACGCGGGCCTTGTGATTCTGAGCGCCGCGGTATTCGATCTTACCGACGGCGCAGTAGCCCGCGACGCCAACAAGGTAACGCGGTTCGGCGGCTTTCTCGATTCCGTGATGGACCGCTACTCGGACCTCATTCTGCTGACGGGCTTGCTGGTTTATTACGCGAGCATCAACCGCTTCGGGTACATCGTCCTCACTGCGGTAGCGATGATCGGCTCGGTTCTCGTCAGCTACAGCCGGTCGCGGGCCGAGAACGCGATCGAGTCGTGCAAAGTCGGATTTCTCGAGCGGCCGGAACGGATTGTGCTGATCATTATCGGCGCCTTGTTCGACCGGATGGCGCCGGTTCTGTGGATACTGGCCGTACTTTCCAACCTTACGGTCATCCACCGCATCGTCCATACTTGGCACGAAACCCGCAAGTTGGATGAACCGCAGGGCACCGCAACCGCCAAGATCGAAGTCCCGGACGAAAAGGCGGAGACGGCCGGCGCAGAACTGCGAAAAGGCTACCGCTCGATCTAAGCGTTCCGTCCCGTTCGACGGGGCAAGATACCCGCCGGGTGCGCCGCGGCCGGCGGGTTCCGCCGGGCGGTCTCTTGATAAACTGGGTGGTTTGGGGTTGAATCCCGCTTCTTCCGCGACCTGACCGCGCGGATACCCGACATGCATCGGTGGGAGTTTTGTCCGGGCCGTTCAGACTCATCGGGCTGCTGACCGCGGCGCTGGCGATGCCGGCTGCGCCGCCTGCATTTGCCTGGCAAGACAGTTGGGAAGCGGCGATCTCTTCCGCCCGCAGCGCCTTGGCCGGACGCGATTTCGAGCAAGCCGAAGCGCGTCTCGAGCAGGCTCTTGAACAGGCCCGCGGGTTTGCGGAGAACGATCCCCGGCGGGTCCGCTCGCTCATGGAGTTGGCCAAGCTGCACCGCGCGCGCGGCGACTACGCGCGGCCCGAGACCCTGTACCGCGAGGCCGATCCGATTGCCCGCCGGGCTTGGGGCGCCGAGAGCGTGGAGTACGCGGGCCTGCTCAACGAGATCGGACGTTATTACCATGCCCGCCGCAAATACGACCTGGCCGAGCGATTCTACATGCAGGGTTTCGGCATCCGCACGCGGCTGATCGGGAGGGAACACGCCGACGTCGCCGCCAGCATCAATAATCTGGCGGTCTTGTACGAAAACGAAGTGCGCTACGAAAAAGCGGAAATTTACTATCGGACCGCCCTTGAAATCCGCGAAAAGACGCTGGGAGACGATCACGTCGATACGATTCTGACCCTGGAGCACTTTTCCCGGCTGCTGCACAAATTGTCGCGGTCCGACGAAGCCGAAGCGCTGGCCCGGCGCGCCCGCGCCTACCGCGAAGCCCGCTTCGCGCAGGCGGCCGCCGTCGACCTCGGAGAGATTCCCGCCGGCCGGAGCGTGCGCCCCGCCGAGCTCGTCGAACGCACCGAACCCGTTTACACCGACGAAGCGCGCATCGCCCGGCAAGAGGGCAGCGTGCTGCTCGACGTCGAGATCGACTCCGCAGGGCGGGTCAGGAACTTGCGGGTTGTCCGGCAACTCGGGCTGGGCCTAGACGAAATGGCGGTCGAAGCGGTCAAGCAGTGGCGGTTTCGGCCGGCGCGCCTGCGCGGCCGGCGGGCGCCCTCCCGCGCGCGCCTCGAAATCGCCTTCCGGCTGATGTAGCCGTCATGTTACGCTAACTGCGTATTTATGGCTCAAGTCACCAATCCGGAATTGGTTGACCCACAGGGACGCTTGCCGCCGAAAACCGATGGGGCTGCCGACCGCGGGAGCCGCATCACCAACGAGATCGTGACGATGCTCGGCGTCGGCGTCGCGCTGGCCGGGCTGTTGATTATGCTTTGGGGAAACACGAACACTCGCATTTACCGGCTGGAAGACAAGATCGACAACCGCATCGATCGGGTAGAAGACCGCATCGATCGAGTGGAAAGCAAACTCGACGCCAGGATCGATAAACTCGACGACAAGATCGACACACTCGATGCGAAGTTCGACGCCCTACTGCTGGCGCTTGCGCAGAACGGCGTCATTTCACCGGCAGAAGCGGAACGAGCCGCCGAGTCTCGATAGCATCGTCGCGCTTCCCGCTGCCGCGGCCGGCGCATCCAGGATTCCCGGAGCCACTCGGCACGGTTGAAATAGGCTCGAAGCTCGGCAATCTCCGTCTTGATCGCAAGGCCCGCGCCGACGGTCCTGACAGCGGCGGCGGCTATTGCTTTGGCAGAGGCTCAGCCCCCTATGCAAAAGGGCCTCTTTCCCCTGCGGGAAAGAGACCCTGAGTCGATTGTCGCGGGCCGTTGCGCCAACTATTGCAGTAGGCAGGCGCCGGCGCAGTAATCTTCTTCCGCGCCGAAGAAGGTCCACTCCTCCAGCCAGTTGTCTTCGCAGAAGGCGCCGACGCACTGCGCGCTCGTGTCGAAGAATCCGTCCGAGCCCTTCGCGGCGCCCGCGCCGATCACAGCAGCGGGAGAGCCGTCCAACGGCCTCGGGTCCGGGTTGCCTTCGTAGCGCACGTTGCGCAGCATCGGGGCGACATTCCGGCAATCGAGCGAGACATCCGGCCCCTCGTCGCTCACGACGGCGCCGTTCATGATGCAATTTGCGATGCTGCTCGTACCGTCGGCAAACAGATCGTCCGAGTTGTTGCGAACGTCCACGGCATCGCCCCCGGCATTGACCAGGACCACGTTCCGCGCCGTGACCGCGGCGCCGACGCGAATCCTCATGCCGTCTCCGGAGGCGCCGCCGCCGACGATGGTCACGTTGTTCAGCACCGGGTGAGAGCGCGGCGTTCTGTCGAATCCCTGGCTGTCGTTGTCGGCTTCGATCCCGTTGTCGCTTTCGGCATCCTGCAGGATGAACAGGTTCTGCACCCGCCCGCGCCAGCCGAACGCCCAGTCGAGGGAATCGTCCTTCGCGCCGTCGGAGACGCAATTCTTGCAGTCCGCCGTACCGCCGAAGAACTCGATGCCGTCGTCCTCGCCTTCATGGGCCTGAATGTTCTCGATCACGGTTCCCGAGCCGATGCCGTGAAACCCGAAGGCGTTGGGCTGCGTTTCCGGGTTGAAATCGACGCCCGCGAACTCGACCCGCACATAGCGCAGAACGCCGCTGGAATCCGTGTCGTCATCGCCGCCGTATGCCGGGCGGTCTTCGGGGAGCACGCCTTCCGCGAAGTCGGTCTCGCGCGTCATGCTCGCATTGCCGAGCACGATGAGGCCCGCCCAGCAGCCCGAGAACCGCTCGCCCACGGGAGCGTCGCAGGTCATCACGATCGGCGCCTCGCGACGACCGTCGGCCATGATCCTGGCGCCTTTTTCGACGACCAGAACCGCGTTCTGACCGCTGGCCTTGATCAGCGTTCCGGGCTCGATCGTCAGCGTAGCGCCCGGGTTGACGAATACCTGGTGCCGAATCCTGTAGATCGTATCGTTGCTCCACGTCGTATCCGAGGAGATATTCACGTCCTGGCTGCCCGCGCCCAACTCAACCACATTCTCCGGAGCGACCACGACAAATTTGGCCCACGCCTTCTTGATCGCCTGGCTGGTGTCGATGCTGCGCAGCTCGCCGACGAAATGCCACAGTCCGGGTTCGGGAACGGGGCCGGCCCAGATAGCCTGCTTCTCGACCGCCGGCGCCTTGGTCGGAATAAAATTGCCCCCGCTGCCGCCCAGGAAGTCCCTGACTTCGTCGGTCAGCGCCAAATCGAAGGCGCCCGGCGAGAAATATTTCCTCTCGCCCGTCTCGATGTTCTCCAGATAGACGAACAGCGTGTACAGGTTGTTGTCGCCCATCGGATCCAGGGTTGCGTACAACTGCATCTGTTCCCCTGCGGCGTAGCCGAGATCGTTCGTCCAGAGATAGGCTTTCGCCGCCGTATTCTGCAGCAGCACGTCGGCCAAATCCCGGCCGGCGCCGCCGCCCGCCGCCCGGGCGCCGGACGCGGTCAGCGCCAGGATCAGGCTTGCGAGCGTAACGGTGATTTTTCTTTGCATTGCTTGTTGTCTCCTCAATCAATCAAAACACTCGGAAACTGGTTCCGATCGTGAAAGAGCGGCCCATGTAGTACCTGTGATAGGTCAAGCCGCCGATAGTCCATCTCCAACGGGCGTCGCTGAGATTCTCGACGGCCGCCCGGAGCTTCCAACGATCCTCGCCCTTGAGCGTGTACTCGTAAACGAGGTCCGTCGTCGCCATGCCGTCCTGGATCAGGTCGGGCAGCCCGAAAGCGCCCACGTCCGCAATCCGGTTGGAAAAGTAGTTGAGATAAAACCGCGCCGTGCTGCGCGCCTTGGGGCGTGACCACTCCGCGATGACGTTCGCCACATAGCGGGACTGCCCTTGCATGGGGCGCTGCAGGGAAGTCAGGATTTGCCTGCTCCCGCTGAGATCGATATTCGAATCCACCAAGGTGAAATTCGAGGAAATGGCAAACTCCCGCAGCTTGGGGGAGAGGAAATTCAGACCCCGCCGGAATTCGGCCTCGAACCCGTAATTCTTCGCCGCCCGCGCGTTGGTGAAGGTGCGCAACAGGGTTACGGCCGCGGTCATCGTCTGCTCGATCGGCGCTTCGAAATCCTTGTAAAAGAAGCTCGCCGCCAACAACTGATTGCCGCCGGGAAAATACTCCCAGCGGAAGTCGTAGTTGGCGATGCTCGTCTGCTGCAAATCGGGGTTGCCGATCGTCTGCAGCCCGCCGACGACGTTCAGAAAGCCGAACCGCGCCAACTCGCGGAAATCGGGTCGGGAAACGGTCTGGCTGTAACCGACGCGCAGGTTCTGTTTCGGCGATATCGAATAGATCAGGTTCACCGCAGGAAGATAGTTTTTGGCCTCGAACGGCGCTTCCTCGCGGCCGGTGGCGGGGTTGAACTGGTCGAAGGTCGTGACGTTCTGGGTTACGTCTTCGACGCGCAGGCCGGAAATCAACCGCCACTTGGCGCCGAAGTTCAACTCCACCATGCCGTAGTATCCGAATACGTCGCGCACGCCGCGGTAGGCGTCGGTAATGCGGGTCGTCTCGTTCAACTCGAAGGCCCGCGGGTGGATATTTTCTTCCCCGAACAGTCGGTTCGGCGGCAGCGTCAGATCAAGGCCCCTGCTGCCGCGCAGGTTGAAGCGGAAGCGGCGCGAGCGGAAATCGCGGCCCCTGCTCGCATAGTTGGCGCCGAACTTCACCGCCCCGCTGAACGAACCGTGGAAGAACGGAATCAGTATGTCCACGCTGGGATTCAGGATGGTCTCGTCGAGATCGTTGAACATGCGAAAGGCGCTCTGACTGTCGTCGAAAAACACGAACTCGTCTCTCGACGGCGCATAGATTTGCAGGCTCTCGCGCAGGTCGGGCTCGTCGCGAGCCGCCTTGGAGTAGGCCATCGACCAAGTCAGGACGCTGTTGCCCAAGCCCTTGAAGAGATGCTCCGACTCGATCTGCGAGTTCTGGATCGTTCGCTCGATGTAGCGCAGGCGTTGGTTGCGGATGTCCGTATTGAAGTCCTGATAGTACCCCTCGTAATAGCGCGTGTTGTCGTCCGTATCGTGCGAGTAGAAGTTCCTCCAGGCCATCTTGTGCGTAGGAGAGAACTGGTAGGAGAGGCTGAGCACGCCGCCGAGCCTTGCCGATTCCGTCGATTCGTCGTAGTCGAACGCGCTCTGCAGCACCGGATCGCCGGCAACGCCCTGCGCGTACCCCGGCGGCGGGAAGTAGTAGTTGCGCTCCTGGTCGAAGATCGTCTGCAGCGAGTTGGAAAAGGTCAGCGCGCCGACCACGCCCAGCTTGCCGAACGTGTTCCCGGCAACGACGTTCCAACTCATCGAGGGCCGGCTCAGGTCTCGCGCCGAGCGTTCCCAATTCGTCGAAAACTGCCTGCCGAGATCTTGCAGCTCGCCGCGGGAGAAGTTGAAGCGGTCCACCCGCGTATCGGAAGGGATCGCGCCCGGCAGCGAGCGAGCGCCGTCGTCGAAGCCGAAAAAGTCCCTGCCGCCGCCGGGATAACTCAAATAGGGTTCCCCCTGCGTCCGGTCGTTGTAGCCGATCGAGTAGCTGACGCTGAACGTCGGCTTCGTCGGAAACTCGGTCGTCTCGACCTGCACCAGGCCGGCCGAAAACTCGCCCGGCAAGTCGGGGGAATAGGTTTTGAGCACCTTGATGTTATTGATCAGGTTGGCCGGAAACAGGTCGAGCGGCACGACGCGGCGCTCCGGCTCGGTCGTCGCCAGCATCGCGTTGTTCAGCGTGGTGGCGCTGTAGCGCGGGTCGAGTCCGCGCACGTAAACGAAGTCGTTCATGGTGGTCACGCCGGTCACTTTTTCCAGCGCCTCGGCGGCGTCGGACGACGTGCCGCCCTTGATCTCCTCGGCGCTGATCGTGTCGGAGACGGTGGAAGAGAGCTTGCGCTCGACCAGCATCGCCTCCGCCGTGGCGACCGCCGGAGCGATCTCGGCGACGACATCGACAACGGTTTTCTCGCTCGTGGAAGACATGACGGTGCTGCCGTCGATCATCTCGCCGGCAACGACCGCCAACCCCTCCACGGCAACCGCCTGGTAGTGCGGCGATTGGAAAGTCGCCGTATAGATCCCCGGCGGAACCCCGTCGATCCTGTAGCTGCCCTCGATCGTCGTGACCGCGGTTACCGTGGCCGGGCCGATTAACTCGACCTGCACCTGCGGGATGGCGTTTCCTGTGGACGCATCGTAAACAAAGCCGAGGACAACGCCCCCCGACTCTTGCGCGGAGAGGCCCGCCGCCGCGAGCAGAGCCGCCAGCGCCGCCGTAGCGAAAGTCCTGGGCTGAAGAAAACCTGTACGCATGGGATGTTCCTGTACTCGCCGCCTCTTGACCGTCAGTCTCGTTATTCCGCCACGTAAACCGTGACTTCCGGATTACTGATCGGGCGGCCGCCCAGCGTCACGAGCAGCGGCAGCGGCCCGGCAACGTAAGGCGCAGCGGGGACCTGCAGGTTGAGTTGCCACAAGCCTACGAACCCCGGCGCCAAGCCGCTCCAATAAACCGTTCCTTCCACGCCGCCGAAGAAGGCCCGCGCGGTTTGCGCGCCCGTGCTCAACCCGTCGGGAGGATTGCCGTCCGCAGGGGTGCTGTCCACCGGACCGATGCCGGTGCCGTAAACGATAACGGCGTCGCCGCGGTTCACGGGGTTGTCCGCAGCGTTCAGCGAACCGTCGGCATGGTGAACGACTATGCCGAAAAGGGCCGGATCGGTATCCGTCGTCACCAGAGTTCCCGTTACCTCGGCGCCGCCGACATTGACAACGATCGACACGGGTGCGCCGGCCGGCACGGCATGCGGAATCTGCAGATTGATTTGACCCTCCGAAACGAAAAGCAGCGGCGCAGGCAGACCTTCCACGGTAACCATGGCCCCGCCCAGCGTGAGCGGCAAGGGCAGCGCAGACGCGGCTTCCGTGACGGCTCCCGCGAAAGCTCCGTAAGCGGACGCCAAGCTGCCCGGCGCCACCGGGTAGCCCGGCTTCGAGCTCGCGGAGTTCACGACCGCAATCTGGGCTTGCGCCGCCGTCGCGGCAAGCCCCAAAGCCGCCGCGGCCATCGCGACGGAAAGCAACAAACAGACCTTGTTCTTCATCGATTCAATTTCCTCGGTACGCCGCCTCGCCGGGGCGACTTTCTGCAATAGAAGCAACGCGCGAATCCGTCTCTGGAATCCTCGTGCCCGCGGCGGGCAATCGGCGCTTCAGACTTCCAAAGTTATCGCGCGTGTTTTACACTCCGGTGACACACCGATGAATTCCCCGTGAATCTCACGCGCTTTCGCGCAGGGTGTAGCCGAACCCCCGCAGGGCATGAATGAATTGCGGATTGGATGGGTCGGGCTCCAGCTTTTTGCGCAATCTTCTGACGTGTACGTCGACCGTCCGGTCCGTCACGTTGTACATAGGCCCCCCTACTGCGTCCAGCAATTCCTCCCGCTCGAAAACGCGGCCGGGAGCGCTGATCAGCCGTTCCAGCAAGCGGAACTCGGTGGCCGTCAGCTTCACCGGCTTGCCATGAACGGCGACTTCGCGGCGGTCGCGGTCGAGCGTGATCGCGCCCATGCTGAGCGTCTCGTCGCGACCGCCGTTCTCGCGCAGCCGCAATTTTACGCGCATCAGCAACTCGCGGACCGAAAACGGCTTGACGACGTAATCGTTGCCGCTTATCTCCAAGCCGCGGACGCGGTCCGACTCTCGAGTGCGCGCCGTCAAGAAGATAATCGGGGTGGCCTTCAGCCGCGAATCCCGCCGGATCTGCTTGCAGATATCGAATCCGTCCACGCCGGGAAGCATCACATCCAAAACGATCAGATCCGGCCGCCGGCTGCGGCACAACTCCACGGCGTCATTGCCCGTCTGCGTGCCGGAAAACTCGAACCCCTGCTGCTCGAACGCGTAGCGCAGCAAATTGTAGAGATCCGTATCGTCTTCGATCAGGGTGATCTTGGCCTTCATCGCCGCCCGTGCTCCCAACTTAACCGGCAGCCCGTTACGGGGCGGTTACGGCCCGTTGAAAAAGTGGTGAATCGACGCGGTTGGGCGCAATCGCGACAAAAACTCACGCCGCGGCGGCAGCCGGGCGGTCACTTCGTTTGAAAGGCTTCGCTGCGAATGATCTGAGCGATCAAATCCCGGAAGCCGTACCCGTGCGGCGGCTCGGCAGCGACGATCCGCCGCACGGTCCGCTCGTCCCCGGCGGACAGCGGCGAGCGGCCCGTCGCGTACTCCAACAGTTTGGAAGTCAGACAGGCCGTGAAAAGTCGCGGCCGCGCGAGCAAATACCGCTTGATGTCGTCCGGGCCATTGAGCCGGACGCCGTCCGGCAGCACGCCGCCGGCCTCCACCGGCTGTTCCTGCTGCCGTTCGTCTTCCCTGTAGTAGGCGGTCCGCCAGCCGCCGACGGCGTCGAAGTTTTCCAACGCCAGGCCCAGCGGATCGATTGCGGCGTGGCACGCGGCGCAAGACTCCTGTTGCTGGTGCGCCGCCAGGATTTCGCGGACCGTTTTCGCCTGCGAGACATCGGTAACCAAAGCGGGCACGTCGGCCGGCGGGGGCGGAGGGGGCGTTCCGAAAAGGTTGTCAAGCACCCAGACGCCGCGCAGGATGGGCGACGACTCCACGCCGTCGCCGGTCGAGGCGAGCACCCCCGAAAGGCCCAACACGCCTCCGCGCCGCGCGACGTGGGCGGGAACCTCCGCGCCGCGCGAACTCAACTCCAGCCGCTCGGGCTCGGGGCAACGCAGGCTTTGCCGCTGGTCGGCTTCCAGTCTGCGCAAATCCACCTCGTTGCCGGGGATGCCCCAGGCGATGCGCATCGGTTCGTTGGCGTAGGTGAAGTCCGAATCGATGAATGTCCGTATGGAGAGATTCCGCTGCAGAATCTCGTCGAAAAACATTTCCGTAGAACGCACCATGCCATAACGGATCAGCTCGCTCCAGACGTGGCGGTTGTCGCACACCATCACGGATTGGGCCTTGCGGTTGCCGAGCCATTGGCCGCTGAAGTGTTTCACGAACTGCTGCGCTTTGGGATCGCGGATCATGCGGGCCGCCTGCCCGCCGAGCACGTCCGGGTCCGCCAGAAGATTGCGGGCGGCCAGATCCAGCAACTCGGCGTCGGGCATCGTGCTCCACAGGAAATACGACATACGGGAAGCCAGACCATAAGCGTCCAGCCGGCCTTCCCGCGATTCTCGATACAGAAACTGCGGCGAGCTCAGGATCCGGCGGATGCCGTAATGCATGCCGTACTCGGCAAGCCGGGCCGCGGCCATGTGCCGCAGAACGCCGTCCGTCAAATCCCGCTTTTCGGAATCCGTCAACGGCCGGCGGAAAGCGCGCTCCGCCAGCGGGAGCAAAACCGAGTTTACGTATGCGGCGTCCGGGGCCGGTTTGCGGTTCTTGAGAAACGCTTCCTGCCGCGGCAACGGCCGAACCGGACCGCTGACGATCATCCGCTCGAAGCGTATCGTGGGTTCGGTCGAAGCCTGCGATTCCACCAGATACGTTTTGAGTAGCCGCCGCAGATCTTCCGTGTTTCCCGGCTCGCGCCGCAGTTCCGGCGGGTACTGTTTCTGCAGTCGGTTTTCGCAATAGAAATGAAAGTTCTCGCCCTTTTCGAGCGGAACGTCCACTTCCAGAAATTGCGGCTCGCGGTTGACGACTTCCAACGAAGCAGCCAGCGGCAGGTCGGCGCGTATGGCGCGTTTGGGCAAGTTGTAATCGCTGAAGTTGAGCGCGTAAAAGCCCAGCCGCAAGGGCCTGCCGTCGGCCCCGCGTTGCGCCTCCGCGCTGACTTTCAGCCGCACGCGGTAGACGCCCGATTCGTGCGCGGCGAACGCCTTGTCCCACAAAGCGCCGGACCAGCCGGCGATATTGACCCCGGTGAAATAGAGGCCGGAGGCATCGCCTTCGCGGGTCCAAAAAGGAGTGCGGGAAGGGTCCTGCCCGATGCTTCCGCGCGCCGATTCGGAACGAATTCGCCGGACGTCGGGAAGCGGAACCATGCGATCGGCAATATCGGTTGCGACTTCCAGATAAGCATCCAAAAGAGCCGGGGTAAAGAACATGCCTTGCGCAATCGTGTCGAAACGCAAGCTGTTGGCGTCTTCGGGAAACGTCGGCGGCAGGCGGATTTCGCGGATGTCGAAAAGATCGCGAAGGGTGTTGAGATATTCGATCCGATGCAGTCGGCGGATCAGCGTTCCGCCGGCTTTCGCGGCGCCTTCGGCGCCTTCGAGCGCCGCGCGGAACCTTTCGCGCTCGGCCTGCGTCGGATGCCGCGGCGCCTTCGGCGGCGGCATGACGCCGCGGGCAACGTAATCGAGCGCGCGCCGCCGCTGCTCTTGCGCGTTCGGGCCGGTCGGCTCGCGCAAAACGGCGGCGATGCGGAAATCCGCCTGGGGGTTGTCCGCGCCGTGGCACGCAACGCAGTACTCGTTGGCGAACCGCCGCCGGAACGCTTCCGCGTTTTCCGGCTCGGCGGCGGCAAGCGAACCGATGGCGGCAGCGGCCGCAATGGCGGTCCGACGGAAAAAATCGTTCATGTCAGCACGCCGTTCAAGTCCGAGTTGCTCGTGCCGAAGCTGTCGATCTCGAACCCGAGTTGCTGCAGAACGGTCACGTAAAGGTCGCAAGCCATCTCGTTTTTCAAGGCTCCCTCGCCGCAGGAAACATGGCGCCGGTGCTTGAGTCCGCCGCCGGCGACAAGCAGCGGATAGTTCGTCCGTCGATGCGCGGCGGCGTCGCCCATCGCGCTGCCTATCAACGTGACGGTCGAATCGAGCATGCTGCCGCCGTCGGGATCCGGGCTGTCTTTCAAAGATTTCAGGAACCGCGCCGCGCCTTCCATGTGCCTGCGTTCGATGGCCAGCAGCCCGTCGATTTTTTCCTGCTTGTTGCCGTGATGCGAGAGGCGGTGGTAGCCCTCGCTCATCAATCTCCCGTCAAGCTCAAGAGCGCGGTCGGTAATCGGGATCGTCAGCGAGATGACCCGCGTGGAATCGTTCTTGACGGCGAGGGCCATGAGCTCCCACATCAAGTCCTCGTTATCGAGCAGGAACGAGCCGTCGACATTTTCTTCCCCGGGCAGCGCGAACTTGGCGGGGGGCTTGGGGAAAGGTTTGTCCAGCCAATCGCGCCGGCGTTTCAGCTTCCCTTCGACATCGCGAATGGATGAGAAATACTCATCGAGCTTCCGCCGGTCGTCCGCGTTGACCTTGCCGCTCAGACTGCTCGCCTCAGCGGCGAGCTCGTCCAGCAGGCTTTTCCCCGATTCGATCAGATAGGTTTGCTTTCTCAGGGCAACGGAGCCGGCGCCGAAAACACGCGCGTACAAAACGCTGGGGCGCAAAGTGACGGGCAAGGGAACCCCGGACGGCGTGAACGACAGGGACGCCTTCTGCTGCGCTTCGCCGCAGCACAACTGCAGGGACTCGTAGCGCGTTTCCCTGCCCAGCGCCGGCGCGGCGAATTGATCGAGGGAAACGCCGCGGACGACGTGGCCGATGTATAGCGTGTAAACCAGTTCGTGCCCGTTGCCCGTCGGCCCTTTGTGGTCCAGTCCGGATATCGTGGTGAAGTCTCCGCCAAGCCCCGCCGCCTCCAGCGGCTCCATGAGCCGCGGAGAATCTGCGGATGCGAAAAACTCGGGCTTGTAGAAACCGAGTTGGGTTCCCACGCAAACGAGCCGCTTGGGTTTCGCCGCCGGGTTTCGCTCCTTCGCCCGCAGGACTCCGGGCAACGAGGGCAAAAACGGAAGAGCGAGGCCGTAAGACGCCCCGCGAAGGAATTGCCTGCGGTCTTGGGTCGGCTTGCGTTTCATCTTGGGAGCCTTTCGAATCGGCGTGTCCGCCACCGTCAGCATAGCCGAGATGCGGCTGCGCCGCAAGGTTTTCTCGGCGCGGGCCGGGTTCACGGAACGGACGGCCCGACATGGAACAATGAAAGAAGCACTCCAGGACAATTTCGGGGCGGCTAGCTCAGTTGGTCAGAGCGCCTGCCTTACAAGCAGGAGGCCGCCGGTTCGAGTCCGGCGCCGCCCACCACAGCCCCACTTTCGCAATGCCGGCCGCCATGCTTCCAGGCGGGGCAAGTGCTACAGTAACCTCGTGGCGGCGCGCAAGCGCCGGCGCTGTCCGACAACGAGGATTCTCAATGCCTGTAATTGCCCCCGAACGGCCTGCCGGCGCCCTCTTCCGCGCTCTGCGCAACGCCAACGTGGAGGCTGAGTCGGCCTACGAAGCCGTCGAGGAAGTCCGCGACATGGCCGGCCGAAACGTCGTCGCCGAACTCGGCGCCCGCATCGATGCTTCGGCAGCGCGCAGCGAACGCAGCGAAACCGAACTCGGCGCCCGCATCGACGCTCTGGGAGCGCGCATCGATAGCCTGGCCGCCCGCATCGATACCCTTCAGAAGGTTCTCTGGCCGCTGGTCATCGCCATATCCGCCGCGCTGCTTAGCGCGGTCGGTGGCGACCTGTTCGCGCTGCTCAAGGGGTGACCGCCGCTGCGCGTCGTTCTTGCAGCGCTGTCGGTCTCCCGCGGCGAGAGCGCCCTTTCGGCAAGGACGGTCAAGCATGCGTCCAACTCGATGCGCAAAATCAGCCGCCGACGCCCCCACACACCCTCTGGTCATTTCTTCAGGCTTGTCTCTCTTCGGACAGGACTCGGGCCGCGTCGATGCGCAGCCGCAGACCGATGGCGCTAAAAGCTGCGTCCATCCGGTCAAGCCGGGATTTGTGCCGCAGGTCCAGCGCGCGGTCGACTTGCTGCATATGCCAGCCCAACCGCCGGGCGAGCTCCGCCTTGCCGACGCCCTGCTCCCTCATGCCCCGGTAGAGCAGGACCTTGACGGCAACGAGGGCAGGCAAGACGACGCGGACCGCTCCTGGCGAGGGACCAGGGATGTCCTCCCGCCTCTGGATGCGCGCTGCGATAGCTTCTTCCAACGCGTCGGCCGCGCGTGCGCGGGCATCGGCGCGGTCGTCGCCGAAGGTCGTGAGTTCCGGGAAGTCCGGCGATACGGCAAGCACTGTGCCGTTGTCGTCGTTTTCGAATTCAATAGGGTAAGACAGCATCACAATCCCAAGTCTTTCTTGATTTTCGCGATAAGTTTCCGGCCAAGCTCCTTGCCGGCGCCGTGCATGGGCAACTGGGAAGTCCTCTTACCGCGCCGCACGGTGATATGGCCACTGCCGCCTCTGTGGGCTTGGAAGGCGCAGCCTTGTTTCTTGAGCCAGCGCCGAAGCTCGCCGGCGGTCATATTCAGAGTATAATCAACACATCTGTTAAAAACCGGCGCGGATTGTCCCCTTCAACATAATGAGGCAGCGCCACGCCAACTGCTACCGTAGCCTCGCAGCGTTCATCGACGCTTTGACCGCCCGCATCGATACCCTTCAGAAGGTTCTTTGGCCGCTGCTCATCGCCATATCCGCCGCGCTGCTCAGCGCGGTCGGCGCCGACCTGTTCGCGCTGCTCAAGGGGTGACCGTCGCTTGCGGTGGCGCCTCGACGAGGCGGTGCGTCATGCCTGCGGCGAGACCGCTCAACCGCTGGCGCAGGCCGCTCGGCCAGCGAATCTCGACATGCGCAGCTTTTGCCCGCCCGAGGCCGAAGTGCAGGCGCAGGTCGCCTTGCGACAGGTAGCTGCCGCCGCTGCGCACGGAATCGACTTGACTGCGCCCGCCGGCCGTGACGCGCACGCGGGCGCCGATTGCGCTGCGGTTCGACTGCACGCCCTCGAGCTTCAGGGCAATCCAGGAATTCTCGAGATCCCCGTCGAATCGGATCAGAGCGGGCGGCTCGTTCTGGCTGTTGAGCAGCGCTTCGACCCGTCCGTCGTTGTCGTAGTCCCCGAGAGCCAAGCCGCGGGCGGCGTGCGCTTCCGCAACGCCGGGGCCGGCTTCTTCCCCCGCGTCCTCGAAGCGCCCGCCGCCGCGGTTGCGGTAGAGGATCGACCGCTGCCGGTAGCGGATGTCTGTCTCGAGGCGGTCGACTTCGGGGAAGACGTGTCCGTTGACGAGCAGCAGATCTTTCCAGCCGTCATTGTCCACGTCGAAGAAACCGGCGCCCCAGCCGACGTAGCGCGTGTTCCGGCCGACGCCGGCGGCGAGCGTCGCCTCGTCGAAGTCGCCCGCGCCGCGGTTGCGGTAAAGCGTGGAGCGCTCGTCGGAAAAGTTCGTGCGGAAGATGTCGACCGCGGCGTCGCCGTCGTAGTCGCCTGCCGCGACCCCCATGCCGGAGAGCGCCCGGCCGTCGGCATCGAGCGCCGCGCCGCGAAACAGGGCTTCGTCCTCGAACTTTCCGCCGCCCCGGTTGATATACAGCAGCGACGGAGTCCGGTCGCAGGCAACGTAGAGGTCGGTCCGCCCGTCGTTGTTCCAATCGCCGGTAACCACGCCGAGCGCATAGTTTCGAGCCGGAGCGGCGATCCCGGACTCTACCGAAACGTCGCTGAAGCGGCCTTCGCCGTCGTTGCGGTAGAGCAGATTGCGGTCGAAGGGCAGGCCGCGCGGGCCGCAGGCAACGGGAATACTACGGTAGTAGCAGTAGGGGTTGTCGCCGGGGCGCGGCGTCGTCTCGAAGTCGAACTTCAGGTAGTTGGCCACGAACAGGTCGAGGTCGCCGTCGTTGTCGTAGTCGAGGAAGGCGCAGCCGGTGTTGTAGCGCACCCGATCTTGCAGCAGCCCGGCGGACGCGGTGACGTCCGCGAAGCGTTTGCCCGCCAGGTTGCGGTAGAGCCGATTGCGGCCCCAATAGGTGACCAGAAAATCGGTGTAACCGTCGTTGTCGTAATCGCCCGCGCAAACGCCCTGGCCCCAGCCCTCGCTGCGCAGCCCCGCGGCGGCGGTAACGTCGGCGAAGCGGCCCTCGTCGTTGCGGTACAAGCGGTTGACGCCGCCCTCGCCGGAGACGAGAAAGGCGTCGAGATCGCCGTCATTGTCGTAGTCGATCCAGGCCGCGCCGCTGCCGGTGGTTTCGAGAATCCAGGTTTTCGCTCCATCGCCTCCATTGGGAAAGACGTGCGTCAAACCGACCTCGGCGGCCACGTTGACCGACTGCGCCGCGGCCGCGGCCGCCAGCCCGAGCGCCGCTAACAGCCGGATCACTGTTGGGGAAGCTCTCCTATCCGCCTGAGAAAATCCGTGAACTCGCCCTCGGGAGGCCGTTGCAGCTCGTCGAGACGCTTTTTGATCTCGAGCGCTTCGGCCTCGCGGCCCGCGTTGCGGTAGGCCAGCATCAGGTTGTAGTGCGCGGATTCGCTTTGCGGCGCCAACTCTACGGCCCGTTCGAGCAACTCGACCGCGCGCGGATCGTTCTTCTGCGCGGACAGCGCCCGGCCCAACGCAATCAGCGCCTCGGGAAAATCGGGGTCCAGCCGCACGGCGTTTTCAAGTCGCTGCCGAGCCTCTTCATGTTTTCCCTCGACTTCGAGGATCTGCGCAATCTGGTATTCCGCGACCGCGTCGTTGGGGTTCAAGCGCAACTCGGCCTCGAACTCGCGGCGGGCCGCCTGCAATGCTTCGGGCTCATGGGATTCCATCAGCAGCGCGCGCCCGAGCCGGTAGCGCAGATTGATCGCCTGCGGATTTTTTTCGACCGCGCGGCGGTACTCCGCCACCGCTTCGGAAAATTGGCCGCGGATCTCGAAAATTTCGGCCGACAACTGGTTGACTCGAAACGAAGCCGGCGCCCGGTCGAACATCCGCTCGACGGCGGCGTTCCAAGCCTTCAGATGCAGGCGGGCGGTCTCGTAGAGCACGTCGCCGTCAGCGGGGAATTCGCTTGCCAGCCGGTTCAGGAAGGTCAAGGCGCCGTCGAAGTCTTCTTCGGCAATCCGGCAGCGGGCCAAGGCCAGCCCGGCGAGACGCCTGACCTGCGGGTCGGATTTTTCATCGAATGCAGAGCGCAAACCTTCGGCGGCTTGGCTGCAGCGCCCGGTCACGGCCCGCGCCAGGGCAACGAAGGCGCGGGCGCGCTTGTCGGGCAAACCTTCGAGCGCGGCCTCGGCCTCGAGGTAGCGGCTTTTCTCGAAAAGCTCGATGCCCTCCAGGACTGACTGCGCCTGAACGGAGGCCGCCGCCAATGCCGGCAGCGCAAGCAGCGCGACCCGACTAATGGCCGGCATCGTCCATCACCAGATCGAGGCCGCCGAAACGGCCGCGGCGCTTGCCGTCGAGGTAGCGGAAACGCAACAGCGGCGGATCGCCCGGCGCCAGCCTTGCCGCGGGCAGGAGCCGCTGCGACGAGGCCGCGCCGATCGTCAGCACGCGCCCGGAGCGGGCGACGCGCTCGACCGCCCGGTCCACGGGAGCGGCGGCGGTCGCCGCGAACAGACAGAGCAACCCGGCAAGTTTCATGGCCGCGTCAACTCCTCCAGCGCCTTGCGGCCCGTTTCGCTTTCCGGAACCGCGGCCAACAACTGCTCCAGCACGCCGCGGGCCCGCGGGCGGTCTCCCGCCCGGACGTGAATGCGCGCCAGGTTGATGTAGAGCATCTCTTCGCGCGGGGCGACCCGCAGCCCGTAGCGCAACGCGGCCCGCGCTTCGTCCGGACGGCCCATTTGAATATAGAGCACCGCCAGATTGTTGATCGCCGAAGCATGGTCGCGCTGCACCTCGATTGCTCTCTGGAACAGCGCTTTCGCTTCGTCGCGGCGGCCTTGCTTGGCGAGCAGCAACCCCAGACGGTCGGCGGTGTCGGCGTCGCCCGGGTCGATTGCAAGCGCTTTGCGGTACATGCGCTCGGCGGCGGCCGGGTCTCCGAGGCGCGCATAGGCCAGTCCGGCGTTGGCCGGCGCGAACGAAAAATCGGGGTCGATCTCGATCGCTTTCGCGAACCGTTCCAACGCCGCCTCGTTATCGCCTTCCTCCAGGGAGAGGGCGCCGAGGTTATTCCACAGTTCCGGAGAGTCCTGGCGCAAGCGCGCGGCGCGTTCCAGATGCGTTTTCGCCTCGGGGAGCTTCTTCGCTCCCAGATGGATTTGCCCCACCGCCAGCAGGGTCTTGAAGTTTTCGGGATCGCGGCGAAGCGCCTCTTCAAGATAAGGCAATGCCTGTTGCGGGTACCCGGCGCCGAAGAAAGCCGCGCCGTGCCGGAAGTAATTGCGCGCGGGCGGCGCGGCGTAGAACCCCGGAAACGGCAGCGCCCGCGCCGGCGCATCGCCGGCCGCCGCCAGATCGCGGACGGCATCGCCGCCCGAGGGCAGGCCCGGGTACAGTTTCACCGCGCGGGAGTCCGCGTCGAGCAACAGCGTCAGAGGCAGCGACAGGCCGACCCGGTAATCGAAAATATAGCGGCGGAACAAGGCGTACCAAGCCGCCGTTTGCGGCTCCTCCGTCTGGAGATCGACGACTTGCCAGGGAACGGCCGCGGGCGGCGGCGGCCGCTCGCCGGCCGCGAGACAGACGAACCCCGGGCCGGGACGTTTTTGCGGCAGCGGCAACGGGTCGAGCAGCCAGGTCGGCTCGAACGTTTCCTTGTTGGCGGCCTCGAGCGTCGTTACGCCCCGCGGCCAAGGGCGGGGCGCGAACGGCCGCTTCGAGGCGACTCCCGACCCCTCGACGATCTCGTAAAGATATTCGGCTTCGAGATCGTCGATCGTCTCGACCGCCCCCGACGGCCAGCGAATCGCAGCCCGCGCGCGCCTTGCCTTGCCCAGCCCGAAGTGCAGCCGCTTGGTGTGCTGGCAGAGGTATCCCGAACCGGCGTGCAGCCCCTGCGACGTTGCCCCGCCGTCGTCGCAGGCGAGCGTGACCCAGGCGCCGATCGCGTCTCGATTCGACGGCGCCCCGCGCAGGCTGAGCGCCAGGGCGCGGTTCGCGCCGAACGAGCGGTTGCGCAACGCGCGCACTTGCGGCGCGAGGCGGCTTTTGAGCAGCAGATCGAGCCGGCCGTCGCCGTCCATATCCGTCGCCGCGAACGCACGGCTGTCTTCGGCGAAATCGAGGCCCGATACGCCGGAAAAGTCGAAATAGCGGCCCCCGCGGCGCGCGTAGAACACGTTGGGCTCGCGGCCGTTCCAGGATTTGCCCTCGCGGATGAACTGGTTGAGCGCATTCCAGCCGGCCTCATAGGGTTTCGAGGGCGAGGCGTCGGGGCTTGAGCGGGCCGCGACGCGGCGCCAAAAAAAACTCTCCAGATCTTCGCTCGAGCCGTTGGTCAGCATCCCCGCGGCGACGTAGAGTTCCGGCAGTCCGTCGCAATCGAAATCCAGACCCTCGCCGGCCCACGACCAGCGGCCCATCTCGACCTGCTCTTGCGCGCCCGTTTCCTCGAACGTTCCGTCGCCGCGGTTGCGGTAAAGGGAGTTCCCCTTGGCGTGTCTGCGGAATTCCTCGCGCAGGCCGTGCTCGGCAACGAGCGGAAACGCCGGATCCGCGGCGGCGCGCTGCCCGGCCGCCGTCCACATGTTGGTGACGTAAAGATCGGGACGGCCGTCGCCGTCGTAGTCCAGCCAGCTTGCGCTCATTCCGGGACCGAGGTCCTGCGCGCCGCTCTCCGCAGCGACGTCGCGGAAGCGCTCGCCGTCGAATTTGTACAGGTTGTTGCGGCCGAAGTCGTTGGCCACGTAAAGCTCGGGACGACCGTCGCCGTCGTAGTCGCACCAAGCGGTGGCGAAGCTGTAGCGGTCGTTGTTGCGGTCGAGGCCGACGGCCTCCGTAACGTCTTCGAACGACCCGGAGCCGTCCGCGGCCAGCCGATTGCGGAACAGAAAATTCGGCGGGCCGCCCGTCGAATCGTGATACGGCGCCGGGTAATTGTATTGATCCTCGCTCTGGAAGTAAATGTACGTGCACAGGTAGAGATCGAGGCGTCCGTCGCCGTCATAGTCGGCCGCGGCCATGCCGGTGAACGTGCCTCGCGGCGGCCGGGCGAAGCGGAATGCGTCCGCTTGAAGCTCGAAGCGTCCGCCGCCGCGGTTGACAAAGTAGAGCGGCCGGCCGGCCACGACGACCAGATCTTGCAGGCCGGCGTTGCGGAAGTCCGCGAACAGCGCGCTCGAGCAGTTGTCGAGCAGGCCGACGCCGGCCTCTTCGGTAATGTCGCGCATCGCCCCGCCGGGGCCGCGGCGATAGAGGCGGTTGGGCAGGCCGCCGGGCTGACAGACGTAGATCTCGTCGAAGCCGTCGTTGTCGATGTCGCCGACGGCGATGCCGTTCTGGCCGTAAACGTCGATGCCGCAGGCCGAATCGAGGCGCGAGCGCCAGTAAGGCGCGCCGCGCAAGAGCTGCCGCCGAAACGAGTCCGCCTCGCCGAACACCCCGGCCGTGGCGTCTTCGAAGAGCTTCCGCGGGGAAAAAGTTCGCGCCTCATCGAGGGGTTCGAACGACTCCGCCTGCCGCCCGCGCCAACCGATGCGCCAATGTCCGACGCGGTATTCGAGACGACCGCCGGCCCGCGAGGCGATTTCGTAGCGCACGCGGCCTGCGGCGAGGGGCAAGAACCGCGCGGCGCCGACCTCTCCCAGGGAATCGACCCAGCGGGCAAGGGCCGCGGCGAACGCGTCCGCGCCGAGCGCTTGCGCGGAGTAGCGGGCGGTCTCGGCGCCGTCCCCGGCGAGTTCGTAGGCAACGGGTTGCGGATCGCCGCCGCGAAAACCGTCCGCGAGCGGCAGACCCCGGGTATCGAGCAGCTTGTCCAGAACGGAGGCAACCGCGGCGGCGCGTTTCTCGCTCGCGAATTCGTCGTTTTGGGGGTCGATCAGCGGCCGCAGCTTCTCGAACTCCGGCGTTGCGGCGAAGCGCGCCGGGAAAGGCGCCGGCTGCGTCTCGGCGGCCGCGGCCGGAGCCCAACGCAGCGCGCCGGCTGCTCCGGCGGACGCCAAAAAACGGCGCCGGCTGAACAGTCCGCGGCGCAAGTCCCGTGGGAGGCGCGGCGGGAGATCGCCCCCGACGAAGGACGCAGCCGACGGCCGCAAATGGCCGCCGCCCAAAGGGTTGCGCGCCCCTGCCTGACTGCCTGGCGGAGAACGCGGCGCCGAGTTCTCTGAGTGTCCGCGCGATGCCGCATCGCTCCCAGGGCGCGCAACGCCGCCTGCGTGACTTGCGCCGCGGGCTGTTAGATGCTCAGCCATTGCGCCGCGGTTGCGAACACTTCTTCGAGGCGAATCGGCTTGTCGGCTTGCAGCAGCGGGAAATCCGCCGGGCCGATCGCCAGCAAAGCGTCCATGCCCTCGCCCACGAACAGGTAGGCGGTGTTGCGGCGGTACTCTACGTATTTCTCGCACTCCCGCCAGATGTATTCGTAAAAAATCTCCAGGTCGACGTACGAGCCGAGCATGTCGGCCTGAGTCGGAATCGGGTTCGCCTCTTCCTGATCGGAATAAATCAGCAGGCTCGAGAACGGCTTGATCTTGTTGCGGACGCCGAACGCCACGCACACGAGCGCGGGGCGGGCGCGGCGAATCGCCTGCACCGCCGCCCATTCCACGAACGTGTTGTTGATCAGCAGCGTTCCGTTGCCGTTCAGCAGGACCGACTGCAGAAAATCGCGCAGCGGCGGATCGCCGCCCGCCGCCCGCTTCAGCGCTCCCGGATTCATGCGCTGCAAGCGCTCGCCAAGCTGCCGCGGCCCCGGGATCTGCTCGCGGGTCACCATTTCGTTGACCTGCTCCATGAGAATTTCGCGCAAATCGGCCAAGCGGCTGTAGCTCAGCCCGGTCCAGCCGGAGATGGACTCCGCCAAGCGGTGCAGCGAGTCTTCGGCCTCGACGACCCAGGCGTCGTAGGGGTCTTCCGCCTGCTCCGCGCCGAAGCGGTCGAACAAGGCCGCGGCGCGCGCGGAACGCGGCGCCCCGCTGAACATGCGCGCCAAGTAGTCCTCCGGCGCGTCCGTTTCGTCGAGCGCCAAGTCTACCAGTTTGCCTTTCTCTTGCAGGCGGCGCCACATGCGGTCCGGACCCATCGGCAACTCCGAAGGCGAAACGACAATCACCAGCCGCGGGCGGCCGCTGCGCGCGGCCTCGGCGTCGAGCAGAGGATCGATGCGCGCGAAGATGTCCGCGATCGCTTGGCGCCACTCGGCCAGATGGCGGTTGCGCTGCAGGAAATCGACGTGCTCGAGCGTAAACTCCCGGGTGCTCCAGGTGCGGCGGTCGACGCCCATTTTTTCCTCGACCGCACGCAGCGGAGCAAAAAGCTGCGCGACGGCTGCGGCGTCCGAGCGGGCAAGCATGCCGAACAGCCGCTCGAAATAATCGCGCTCGGCCGGGAAGAGCTTGTTCCAATCCTCGATGCGGTCGAACGCATACGCCGCGAAGGTCGGCGGCAGACGGTCGAAAAGTCCGTCGTCGATCAGCGCTTGCAGCCTGCGGCTGACTTTCGCCATCGCCCGCCCTCTCAAATCAATTCCGCAATCGGCCGGCCGGCGGTCTCGCCGAGCTTCACGCCGAGCAGCTCCGCCGCCGTCGCGCAAACGTCCACGTGGGCGATCGGACGGTCGGTTTCGCCTTTCCCTGCGCCAAGAGCCAGCATCCACACGTTGCGGCACGAGGGGTCGCCGCTGCGGTGGTTCAAAAAACCGTTCGCCGTGTTGACGTCGCCGTCGCGGCCCAGCTCGGGCAGCACCAGCATGAGCGTCCGGCCCTTGTAGCTCGGGTTCGTCTGCGCTTCGTCCCACAACATGCCGCAAAGGCGGTCGGTCTTCGTAATCGCCTGCAGGTAGAGTGAGTAGGCGCCCCAGTGGGCGACGTCCATGTCCCAGAAATTGACCAGCATCAGGCGCGGCGCGAACTCGCGCATTACCTCGCGGGCGACGAAGAAAGTCAACTCGTCGCCGGAATTGGGCGCCTCGGGGCCGTGGATGTATTCGACCAGGCTGCGCGTGAGCGTGTCTTTGATTTTCCGGTCGAGGCGGCGGCCGCCCTTGAAGATCGTCCAGCCGATGCCTTCGTAGCCGGCGTTGAGAATGTTTTCGAGCCGGCGCAGCACGTTGGCGCGGTCCGCGACGCCCGCCGCCGGGGCGCGGGCGACGACGCCGGAGACGGCCTCGAGCAGCAATTGCTTGGGAAGCACGACGTTCGCGCCGAAAGGCTCGCCGAAATCGCGGCTGCGGCCCGCGCCCATCGTGGCGAAGCTCTTGTTGGTGCAGATCGCCCAGGCGTCCGTCGGCGCAGCGCCGGCGGCCTTGCGGTAGTGCTCGAACAGCGTGGGGCTTGCCGCCCGGCCGAAACCGAAATCGTCGGTGCGCTGCCAGTTGCCGGTGACGATCGACGAGGTGGAGTTGTAATGCGAAAGAACCCCCGAGTTGACGCAGGTCTTGAAAAATCGGCCCTCGGGGCGCAGCGCCCGCAGGCGGGGAATGTTGCGCAGACCCTCGGGCGAGAACGTCTCCGCGTAGCGCACGCCGCCGCCGAAAGTGACCAGAATAATCTTCAGATCGCCGCCGAGCCGCGGCTCGAGCTCCTGCGCGCGCAGGCGCCGCGGCAAAAGCCGGTCGGCGATGGCCAAGCCCGACAAGCGGAGAAATTGGCGCTTCGAAAGCGAGAACACTCTCTATATGGTAATGCCCCGGCGCGTTCGCTCGGCCGGCGGCGGCCCGGGAAGCGCGCGATGGCCGGCGGAACGCTTGGCGGCGAAGCCGCCCGAACCGCGACCCCGCACCAGTCAGTACTCGGTAATTTCGCCGCCGGAAATCTTCCTGCGGACGCCCTTGCCGAGATCCAGCGGATGATCGTAGCCGCCCAGAATTTCGCCGCTCGGGGAATAATAGGGGCCGATGTCGCAGGCCATCGATCCCTCGCCCTTCTCGACGAAGGTGATTTTGTCGATGAGCTTGGCCGACTTGTAACCGTACTTCGAAGGGTCGATCAGGCGCAGCGGCGCTCCGTGTCGGTCGCTGAGCGGCGCGCCGTTCATGCGCAGCGCCAAGAGCACGCGGGGAGCGGTCATCTCTTCCAGCGACATGTACTCGTACCACTTGTCGCGGCAGTCGATGCGCACCGCCGTCGCCCCGGCAAGGGGCTTCACTTCCTCGAGCAGCTCGCCGAAACGGAAACCGCCCCACGTCGCCCGCGCCGACCAGCACTGCACGCACTTCAGGCGGGAGCTTTGCTCGACCTGGCTGTAACGGTCGAAGTCGCCCACGGAGAACTCGCGCGGACGCTCGACGAGGCCCCCGACTTGCAGGCGGTAGGTTGCCCGCTCGATCGGCGGCACGGGGTTGTACCACATGATGCGGAACCCGTAGCGGTCGGGGACGTCGCTGGGCAACAGGAGCTTTCGCTCGGCGCCCGCCGCCCCGGCGGCTGCGCCCATCGCGGCCAAGAATCGTCGTCGTCTCATCGCTGCCGCTTCGAATTCATTGTACACCCCGCCCCGCCGCAAAAACCATGACCCGGTCAGAGGGCGCCGGCCCTCTGACGCCGGCTCGCAGCGTCTCACATCTATCTGAACCGGCACACGCTGCGCAAGCGCGCTTTCAGACCGCGATACAATGCGGGCAGCCCCCGTATGGTTGCTTCCCGCCCGCCGCGCACCCGCCGCCAACTTCAGACTTTCGTCCGCAAACGCTTGCGCGGCCGGCTGTTCGTCAGCGTCTCCAACCGCGAGCCGTTCGCTCATTCCTATGACCCCGAGGGCGAGATTCGGGTGCAGTCCGCAGCCGGCGGGTTGACGTTGGCGCTCAATCCCGTGATGCAGGCCGTCGGCGGGGTGTGGGTCGCCCACGGCTCGGGCTCGGCGGACCGGGCAAGCGCCGACGAACGCGGCCGGGCGCGCGTGCCGCCGGACGATCCGAGCTACACGCTGCAGCGGGTTTGGCTGAGCGCGAAGGAGAACAGCGGCTACTACGACGGCTTTGCCAATCAGGCGCTGTGGCCGCTCTGCCACAACGCCTTTACCAAGCCCGTCTTCCGCGAGGCGCACTGGGCCGCGTACATGGCCGTCAACCGGAAATTCGCCGACGCCGTAGCAAGAGTCGTCGGCGACCGCGAAGCAACGGTCTTCATCCAGGACTATCACTTCGCCCTGCTGCCTCGGCTCGTGCGGGAGCGCTGCCCCCGGGCGGTCTGCGCGCAGTTCTGGCATATTCCCTGGCCGCTCGAGGGCGTACTCCGCGTTTGCCCCTGGAAAAGAGAGATTCTCGACGGGCTGTTGGGCAACGACCTGCTCGGCTTCCACACGCCTGAGTATGTCGAACGGTTCCTCGACGGCGCGGCGCGGCGCCTCGGCTGCGAGCGGATCGCTCCGGGCGTGTTGCGCCATAAAGGCCGAGAGGCGCGGGTCAGGCATTTCCCCATCTCGATCGATTTCGACAAAACCGCGGCCGCGGCGGACAGCGCGGCCTGCGGCGAAGCCGTCGACAAGCTGCGCGAGCGCTTCGGCCTGCAAGGCAAGTTTGTCGTATTGGGATTGGACCGCATCGATTACAGCAAGGGCGTCGTCGAACGCTTGCAGGCGGTCGAAGCGCTGCTCGAAAGCTATCCCGACATGCGCGGCAAGCTCGTATTTCTCTATGCCGGCTCGCCGAGCCGCACGAATATTCCGGCATACAAGGCTCTGCGCCGCGAGATGAACCGCCTCGAGCGGCGCATCAACAAAAAATACGGCAGCGACGGACGGCAGCCGGTAATAACTTTTGCCGAGCATCTGCCCTACGAGCAAGTGTTGGCGCTCTATCGGCTCGCCGATGTCTGCGTCGTCAGCTCGCTCGACGACGGGATGAACCTGGTAGCAAAGGAATTCCTTGCGGCGCGCAACGATGAGCGGGGCCGGCTGCTGCTCAGCGAGTTCACCGGCGCGGCTTGGGAGCTGCCCGGCGTGGAAACGTTCAATCCGTTCGCCATCGACGAATTCGCGCGCAAACTTTACGCTTTGAGCGCGGCCGACCCGGATCAACCGCGCGCGGAAATGCGGCGGCTGCGCCGTCACGTCCGCGCTCATAACGTTTTCGCCTGGATCGGCTCGATCCTCGAAGAGCTCGCCGCTCTCGAACAGACTCCGCGATGACGGAGTTTTTCGACGCCTGGACGCCGCTTGCGGCGCGGATCGGCAAGGCGGACAGACTGTTGCTCATGCTCGATGTCGACGGCACTCTGGCGCCGATCGCGCCGCGCCCCGAGGACGCGCGCGTCCCTGCGTCGACGCAGGCCACGCTTGCGGAGTTGGCGCGCCTGCCGCAAGTCACGGCGGTTTTCATCAGCGGCCGCGCGGTTCTGGATGTCCGCCGGTTTGTCGGCATCGACCGGGCGCATTACTTCGGCAGCCACGGGCGGCAGAGGATGCGGCCCGGCAGCGGGCGCGTCGAGGTGGACGCGAGCCGCGCCGCGGCCGTCGCCGAAGTCTGCGCAAGGCTGTCGGCGGCGCTTGCGGACGTGCCGGGGTTCGCCGTGGAAAACAAGCAGGTCAGCGCCGCGGCGCATTATCGCAACGTTCCTGCCCGGTTCCGCGGGCGCGTGGCCGCAACCGTCCGCGGGGTGCTTGCGGACAGTCCGCGCTTGCATCTGTCGACGGGCAAGATGGTGTTCGACATTACGCCGCGCGACGGCATCGACAAGGGCGCCGCGGCGATGCGGCTGCTCGGCGAAGAAGGCGGCGCGGCGTTTTATTTCGGCGACGACACCACCGACGAGAGCGCATTCAGGGCGTTGCCCGGCGATGCGGTCACCGTTTTCGTCGGCCCGCGCGGCGCCGGCTCGGCGGCGCGTTATCGGCTGGACGATCCCGCGGCCGTCGGGCGCGCCCTCGGGCTGATCCTGGACGTTTGCAAGGCCCGCAGCGCGTAGCCGGTTTCCCCCGGCGGCGCCTTCAGGCGTCGGCGTTCAGACGACGCAACTGCGCTTCGCCCACCTCTCTGACGCAGCGGTGAGGGCGCACGTCGAGCGGCGAATAATTGGAGTGGCGGTGTTTTTTGTAGGGGTCGTTGCGGGCGGAGTTGTAGCAGCAAATCAACGTCCAGCGAGGCTCGCCGCTGTCGTTGCGGTCGGATCGGTGCAAAAGGTTGCAGTGAAAGAACAACGCATCGCCCGGCTCGAGCGGGCAATAGACGCGCGGGCAGCGCCGTTCGATTTGCGCCACGCGCTCGGGGTCGGCGCTGGTTTGATTGCCGCGCGTGACATGATCGATGCGGCCCATGCGGTGCGAGCCCTCAAGCGCCTGCAGGCAGCCGTTCCGCTTGGCGCAGCGGTCGACGGCGATCATGCAGCTCGCCATCCAGGGGAACAGGCAGCCGTTCTCGTACCAGTAGCCGTAGTCTTGATGCCAATTCCAAGCGCCGCCGGAGCGCGCTTGCTTCAAGATCATCTTGTGGTGGTAATGATAAACCTCGCCGCCGAGAAAGCGTTCGACCAGCCGCACGAGCTTTTCCGAACGCACAATCGCCGCGTAGATCGTGTCTTCCGGCAAGGTGTTGACAACCGCCAGACGCGCGCTGCGGCCCTGCCCGTCGGCGCGTCCGTAGGCTTGCGCGGCCAACTCGCGGTCTCTGCGCGCTATGCGGCTCAGCAAGGCGGCTTCGCCGGCGCTGAGCAGCCCCCGCTCGGTCCAGAAACCGCGGGCCGCGAACTCGTCGGCCGCAGCCTCTAACGCGCGCGCAGTCATCGGCAAACCAGTTTATCAACGCAAAGCAGATTCCCGGCAACGATTTTGCGCCGTTCGAGCCACCCTGCTTTGGTAAGATAGACGGAAGGCGGTATGTTTTCTTTTGTCTCCGCGCCGCGGCCTTGAAACTCCGGGCGGCGCGGGAAGGAACGCAACGAGCTCTCGGAGGGTTGCCGGGTGAAGCGAAGCCGAATGGATCATATGCTCCGATGCTCGTTCTGCCACAAGAACCAGGAGGTCGTCGGCAAGCTGATCTCGACGCCCGGCGACTACCCCAAATCCTACATTTGCGATGAGTGCGTTGCGGTCTGCAACTCGATCCTCGAAGAAGACCGCTCGGAAAAATCCAGCGCGGCGCTGGTCAATCTCCCGAAACCGCAAGAGCTCAAGGAAAGGCTCGATCAGTATGTGATCGGCCAGAGCGCCGCCAAGAAAAAACTTTCCGTCGCGGTCTACAACCATTACAAGCGCGTTTTCATGAGGCAGCGCCGGCCGCCGGCAGCCGCTGCGGCGAACGAGGTCGAGCTGCAGAAATCGAATATCCTGCTGATCGGCCCGACCGGCACCGGCAAGACGTTGCTGGCGCAGACGCTGGCGAAAATTCTCGACGTACCGTTCGCGATGGCCGACGCAACGACATTGACCGAGGCCGGATACGTCGGCGAAGACGTCGAAAACATCGTGCTCAAGCTGCTGCAAGCCGCCGACGGAGACGTAAACCGCGCGCAGCAAGGCATCATTTACATCGACGAGATCGATAAGCTCACCCGCAAGGACGAGAATCCGTCGATTACCCGCGACGTATCGGGCGAAGGGGTGCAGCAGGCGCTGCTGAAAATCCTGGAGGGAACCACCGCCAACGTGCCGCCCCAAGGCGGGCGCAAGCATCCGCACCAGGAGTTCACGCTTGTCGACACGACGAACGTTCTGTTCGTTTGCGGCGGCGCCTTCGTCGGGCTCGAAAAAGTAATCGCCAAGCGCATCGACGAGCGGGTCATCGGATTCCGCAGCGCCGATGCCGGCGAGCCCGGGGGGCGGCCGGGAGAGGCGCGCGGCGGGGAGCGCGACCTGGGGCTGCTCGGGCAAGTACAGCCGCAGGACCTTATACGCCACGGGTTCATTCCGGAATTCGTAGGCCGTCTGCCGGTAACGGCGATTCTCGGCGATCTTGATGGAGCGGCTCTGGTCGAGGTGCTGACGACGCCGAAGAATTCGCTGCTCAAGCAGTACCAGAAACTGTTCGAGTACGAGAGCGTGGAGCTGGTGTTCGAGCAGGAAGCTCTCGAAGCAGTCGCGCAAATGGCTCTGGATCGAAAAGTCGGCGCCCGCGGCTTGCGCATGATCATGGAAGAGTTGATGCTCGATCTGATGTACTACCTGCCCTCGTTCAAGCGCGTCAAGCAGTTCGTCGTGACGCGCAAGATGGTCGAAGACCACGATCTGCGCGTCGGTCTTCTGGAGAAAGCCGGGTAGCGTTGCGCGCGGGCCGCCGCGCGAATGCTTGGCGGCGGTTCAGCGGTTTTCCGTTTCCGTCAGCCAGTCCGGGCGCTTCAACACTTCGCGCGGGCGGCTGCCGTCGCTGGGTCCGATCACTCCGTCGCGCTCCATCGCATCGAGGATTCTGGCCGCGCGTCCGTAGCCGAGGCGCAGCCGCCGCTGCAGGGTCGAGGTCGAAGCCTTGCCTTGTTCGAGCACCAGGCGGACGGCGTCTTCGTAAACGGGATCATCAAAATCCGCGCCGCCTTCGGACGAGTCTTCGCGTTCCTCCTCGGGCGCGGCCAGGTACTCGATCTCGTAATCGGGCGTGCACTGCCGTTTCCATTCGGTGACGACGGCTTGAATCTCGTCCTCGGTCACCCACGGCGCATGCAAGCGGCGCATGCGCGCGGTTCCGGGGGGCAAGTAGAGCATGTCGCCCCGGCCCAACAGCGATTCGGCGCCGATGGAATCCAGAATGGTGCGCGAGTCGACCCGGGTGGCCAGTCGGAACGAGATGCGCGCCGGCACGTTGGCCTTGATCAGGCCGGTAATCACGTCGACGCTCGGACGCTGGGTCGCCAGCACCAGATGGATGCCGACCGCGCGCGCCATTTGGGCCAGGCGCGTGATCGACTCCTCCACGGCCCGTCCTTCGAGCATCATCAGATCGGCCAACTCGTCGACGATGACCACGATATACGGCAGCCGCTTCAGCTCGGCGGAAAGATCGGGGTTGCTGCGCGCGTAGCTCTGCTGCATGTTTTCGATCTTGCGGTTGAACTGATCGATGTTCCGCGCGCCGTGTTCGGCAAGCAGCTTCAAGCGCCGCTCCATTTCGTGCGTAGCGTTCTTGAGGGCGTTCGCCGCCTTCTTCATGTCGGTGATGACGGGCGTCAGCAGATGCGGGATGTCGTGGTAGAGACCGAGCTCGACGGTCTTCGGATCGACCATGATGAAACGCGCGTCATCGGGGGTCGCGCGCAGCAGGACCGACATGATGAGGCAGTTGAGCAGCACGCTTTTACCCGCGCCGGTCGAGCCGGCGACCAGCACGTGGGGCATTTTCGTCAGGTCCGCGGCGTGAATCTTGCCGTTGATGTCTTTGCCGAGCGCGACGGTGAGAATCGATTTCGAATCGCGGAATTCCGGGGAATCCAGCACTTCTTTCAGTCCGATGATCTCGCGGCGCTTGTTGGGGACTTCGATGCCCACCGTCGACTTGCCGGGAATGCGCTCGACCAGGATCGACTCGCATTCGAGAGCGAGGCAGAGATCCTCGGAAAGATTGAGCACCTTGCTGATCTTGATGCCTCGGTCGGGCTTGAACTCGAAAGTCGTCACCACCGGCCCGGGATTGATCTGCGTTACGCTGCCTCCGACGCCGAACTCGCCGAACTTTTCGACGATCTGGCGAGAGACTTCGTGCAACTGGCCGGGGTCGTACGTTTCTTTCTCGAAAGGCGGGTTGAGCAGCGCAGCGGAGGGCAGCGCGTAGCAAACGGGTTCGGGGATGTCGTCCGCTTCGGCGTCCGCTTCGGGCGTCGCGGGATCTTCGTCCCACGGCAATCGTTCCGCGGCCTCGGCATGGGCGTCCCCAACGCCGTCACCAGCTTCGAGCGGCGGCGCGGCGCTTTCGCCTGCCGCCGTCGGACCGCTCGCGCTCTCATAGGGGACGATCGGCGGGAGGCCGTCATCGACAGCATCATGGGCGCCGGCCTCGGCCGATTCGGCGGCGTCCCATTCCCCCGCGGCCGGGGCTTGCTCAAGCGCCGGCAAGTTTTCGACGGGTTCCGCCGCGGGGGCGGCCGGTTCCGCGGCGTCCAATTCCAAAATGGAGGACGCGGCGGCGCCGGAGGGCCTGGATATTTCTTTTTTTCTCTTGAATTTCTCGGCCGCGGCGGCGAGACCGGCGAGATGGAAAGGCGTCATGAGGTAGAGCGATACAGCCGAGGCGGCCGCAAGCAGCAGCACGACGCCGCCGGTATTCAGGACGGCCAGGGATTGCTCCGCCAAAACCGCGCCCGCGACGCCGCCCGGCAGAACCGCTCCGTCCCAGAGGTTTCCGATCGGCAGCAGCGACAGCGCGCAGCAAATCACGACGCCGAACAGCACGCCCCCGCAAAACCGCAGCGCGAGGAAGCGCGTCGCCGCCGAGCGCAGCCAACGCCAGCCGACGATCAGCAATCCGACAGGAAGCAGCAATCCGGCGAGTCCGAAGATCTGCAGCACGAGATCGGCCGCGTAGGCGCCGGGCAGGCCGACGAGATTGCGCGCGGTCGGGTCAGGCGAAGCGACGTTGAAAGAAGGATCGAGAGGCGAATACGTGGCCAGACTCAACGCGAGTCCGATTGCCGAAAGAATCAACAGAAAACCTATCGGTTCGTTGAAGCGCGGATTTTCGATCAGGGGTTTTTTCATCGCTCCCCTCGCTCTTATCCAGCCGGGAAGGCCGCCGGGAGCGAAGCGGAAGAGTAGGCAAGAACTATGACCAGTATGCCAAACCCCACGCGGTAATACACGAACGGAGTCAGGGTCGAAGTCTGCAGGTATTTGAGGAAGACCCCGATCACGGCGTATCCGGCGACTGCGCTGACGAAGACGCCGACCGCCAGCGGAAACAGCGCCTCCGCCGTCAGCGCATCTTCTTTTACGGCGTCGTAGGCGGTTTTCAGCGCCGCGCCCAGGATGACGGGGCTGGAAAGCAGAAACGAGAACCGCGCCGCCGCGAAACGGCTCATGCCCAGCATCAGA
This sequence comes from Bryobacterales bacterium, assembly GCA_965214655.1. Classification (GTDB taxonomy): domain Bacteria; phylum Acidobacteriota; class Terriglobia; order Bryobacterales; family UBA6623; genus CATQHP01. The sequence goes on from OZ243965.1 coordinate 2,043,920, forward strand.
CCCGTTGCGATGGTGGCGCCCGAACGGGAAGTTCCGGGCACGAGGGCGAGCGCCTGGGCGCATCCGATGAGCATGGCGTCGCGCAAAGCGATCGAGTCCAGTCCGCGCCCGGCGCTGCCGCGGCGGTCGACCGACCGGATCCAAAGACCCACGACGATCAACATGACGCCGATCGTCAGCGGATTGCGCAGCGTCGTCTCGACCGCGCTCTTGAACGCGAGCCCGGCAATGCCCGCCGGAAACGTGGCTGCCGCGATGTAGACGCAGAGCCGCGGATTCCTGTAGAGGCCCGCATCGGGATGGTCGCTTTGCGGAACGAGCAGGCGGCGTCCCGCCGCAAGTCCGAGCAAGCGAATCCAGGTCTTGGCGAAATAGACCAGCACCGCAATCAGCGTGCCGGCATGCAGGGCGACATCGAAAAACAGGCCGAAATCCCGCCAGCCCAGCAGCCAGGGCGCCAGCGCCAGATGGGCGCTGCTGCTGACCGGCAAAAACTCGGTCAGCGCTTGGACCAAAGCCAGGACCGTGACTTGAAACAAGTCCATCTTGCCCGGCGGCTAGCGCGGCTTGGCGGCGAACGCGCTGACAAGGTTGCCGTTGTCGTCGAAGGGCAAATCTTGGACGCCGCCGAGAATCTCGATGTCGGGGTTGCGGCGCAGCTCGGGCAACAAATTCTCGCTGACCATGAGGTCACCCAGTCGCATCGTGTTGCGGATCCAGGCAATCGTGCAATCTCCCGTGTCGAGATGCCCGCAGGTAGGCAGCACGCGCTCGATGCATTCCCTGTCGGTGGGAAAATGGATCGGCGTGAATCCCGGCTGGGTAGTGGAAGCCGTGAGGCTGTTCACCCAGGTCGCCTCGAGGTCCAGATTTTCGAGCAGCCGGTCGTTGGCCACGTCGGCCATGCCCATGCCGACCGCGTTGCCGTAACTCGAAGCGGACAGTCCGCGGATGAAGATGCGGCCGATCCTGGGAACGCCGGTCCAGCGATTTGCGCCGAACTCTACCGAGCGGTTGACGACTTTGGTGTCCATCCCTGAGCCGCTGATTTCCTTGCCGATCTCATCGAGAATCAAAAAATCCAACTGCTCGACCGGAATGTTCGCTTTCCAGGATTTCACGCGGGCCAGCAACTCCGCTTCGCGCTCGGCCATGCCTTCGACGCCGAGCGCGCGGACTTCCGCCGTATTGTGGTGCGCGTCTTCCATAATGGCTAGCCCGCCGAGCATCTTGCCGGTGTTCATGACGACCTTGCCGACGCTGCGGATGACCGCCTCCATGCCGATGCGCAGCGCCCAGCAGTGATAGCGCTTGGCCCCTTCCCACTTGCCGAGGCCGATGGCCATCATCTTGTGAATGCCGCTCTCGAGCGCGCCTTCGAAGTCGGTGTGCCACTTGACGCGGCCGCAGAGCATGACGCCGTCGCTCTCGAAGGCATGGCGGTCCATGGAGACGTCGATGCCTTCGCCGGTTCGCCCGATGCCGGCGACATCGAGCGAACTCACGACCGGAGCGCCCATGGACGCTTGGGTAATGCCGTAGTGGGCGAGAACGGCGGCTTGGCCCTCCGCCGTGGCCGCGCCGTGGCTGCCCATCACGGGAATGAGGAACGGGTTGACGCCGCGGGACTTCCAGTAGTCCACGACCGCCTTGGCGATGACCGCGATGTTGCGGATGCCGCGGCTGCCGACACCGACGGCGATGCGGCTGCCGCGCGGAACCCTGTTTGCCCAGTCGGCCGCTTCCATCTCGCCGCGAACGGCGGCGGCGACATCCGGGAGGCGGCGGTCGGGAAAGTTTTGACGGATGCGGCCAAGCTTCTGGATGCGCATATTGCGTTCTAGCCTCGCGAACGGAGGAAGCTGAGATACTCTTGAATCCGTGATTCATAGCGGACGATCCGCCCGCTGTCGGCGTACTCCTTCAATTTCTGCGCCCTGAAGTAATCGAACATCCGCTCGCGCTTGAGGTCGAGTTGCGACTCGCGGATCGCCGGCCCTTCGTCTTCCAGGGCGCTCTCGTCCGCCGGGCGGAGGTCGAGGGAACGGTAGACAACGAAACGGCTGCCCGAGCCGACGGGGCCGATCACCGATCCATCGACTTTCTCAAACGCTTCCGGCCCCAGCGTCTCTACCCGACCGACGCCTTCGATCGAATCCGCGCGTTTCACAAAATCCGATGTCGCGGTCTTGAGTCTCAGCGCGCGCGCCGCAGCGGCGAGATTGCCGCCGTTCCCGCGGGCCTTCTGCGCAAGCTCTTCGGCCTTCGCCCGCGCCAGCTTGGACGCTTCGTCGTCAACGTAGTTTTCCCGCACTCTATCGCGGAATTCCTCGATCTCGCCGTCGCGCGCGGGCGTAATCGCGGTCACGACGCCGATGTGCAGCGCGCCGTCCTGGGTAATGGAAAATACCTCTTCGGCCGGCTCTTCGAATATGGCGCTGACCAGCAGCGACGCTTTGGGCAAATCGGGCGGGAGCTCGGCTCGGCTGAAGGGCGCGAACGTCTGCAGCGGCAAATTGACGGCCGCCGCCGCTTTCTCCATCTCGACCCCGTGTTCCTGAGCGGCGGTGAGGGCGTTATCCATCAACTCGAGCCGCGCGCTTTGCGAGCGCTCGATCATCAGGTCTTCGCGAATCCGCTCGCGGACTTCCTCGAGCGGCTTGACGGAGCCGGGTTCCTTGGCGTCGACGCGGATCAGGTGGTAGCCGAATTCGGTCTTGACCGGCTCTACGCTCAACTCGCCGGCATCGAGCGCGAACATTGCCTGCTCGAACTCGGGAACCATCGCTCCCGGCGCAACCCAGCCGAGATCGCCGCCGGATTCGGCGTTGGCGGGGTCTTCGGAGTGCTCGGCGGCCAGCGCTGCGAAATCGGCGCCGCCGCGCAGTTGCTGCAGGACTTCTTCAGCCTTCTTCCGCGCCGCTTCGGTTTCCTCCTCGGATTTTTCCATCGTCGAGAAAAGGATGTGGCGCGCCTGGTAGCGTTCGGGGTTTTCGAAGCGGTACTGATTCTCGGTGTAATAAAGCTCGATCTCGGCTTCCGACAAGTCGATGTCGTCGGCGGCGTAGTCCGCGCCGATCGTAATCAGCTTGCAAGCGCGCTCTTCCTGCTTGCGGTAGCGCAGCTTGTTGGCTGCGAAGTATGCGGCCAGCTTCTCATCGGTAACGGAAACCTCGGAGCGCAGGTCGGCGCGTTCCAGCGCGGCCCATTCGATCCGAACCGCATCGTTCTGCCGGTGGAAGACTCTCTTGACCTCTTCGTCGCTGACGCTGACGCTGTCGGTAACCAGGCGCTTCAGCCGCGTCTGGACGGCAATCTCCTCCAGAAGATCGGCCTCGAACTGGGGAATCGTCTTCTGAAACTGCTGCTGCACGAATCCGCGGTACGCCGCCGCGCCGACGTATTTGCCGTCGGGAAACAGCAAATCCGGGAGTTGATCGCGAATCCACTGGGCGAGCTCTTGCTCGGAGGGAATCAGGCCCAGCGCGTCGGCCTCGTTCATGAGCACCCTCTCGCCGATCAGGTTGTCGACCGCCGAGCTCGCGAAAAACGCCAGCGTCTCGGGAGGGATAGCCTGTCCGCGCGCATATTGGCGCAAGCCCGCGTCAAGGTCCGCCATCGTCACGGCGCGGTCTCCGACTTCGACCAGAACTTGCGCGTCCGCGCCTCCCTGCTGCGTGCTGAACACGCTCGGCACGAGGGTGATAATCATCGACCCGGCGATCAGGAACAAGAGCGCGCCCATGATCCAGCGCAAGGTTTTTCCCCGGTTTTGGAACAGCTTCAACATCGGAATCGTCCTTTGGGCATCGACTGCGGCGGATAATCCGGACGCGCGAACGCCTCGGCGGTCGATGAACTTTCGTGCCGGCGCGCCCGTTGCGGCCGAGAGCCCGCCTGCTTGATTGTACTACGTCTCGAGCGGCGCCGTTTTGCGGAAGACGGCGCCGCCCGGGCCGGAAGAGGGCTCGCGAACCAGAACATCGACCGACGAAACGCCGTTTGCGAGCAAATAAGCGCGCGCCGCGTCGATTCCGGCGCCGACTTCGCTCGGCCCGTGGCTGTCGTCGCCGAAGCAAAAGGGTATGCCCATGCCGGCGGCCCGCCGGACCAACCACGGCGCGGGATACGGTCCGCCCAGCCGTTTGCGCCATCCCGCCGTATTGAGATCGAGGATCGCGCCGTACTCGCGGGCCGCTTCAAGCGCGCGGTCGGCGGCCCGGAGTATCTTCGGCGTTTGCATCTCGGCGGCTCGAGGCGCATTGCGGCGGTATAGATCCAAGTGGCCGACGACTTGCGGCTTCAGGCTTGCGATCATCTCCGCGGCCAACTCGTAGCAAGCCACGCACAGGGCTTCGAGACCGCCGCACGACTCGACGGCAACATCGAAATCTCTCTTGGCCCCGTCGATCGGGATTTCATGCACGTGATGGACCGAGCCGACCATATAGTCGAAGGCATGCCGGCGCTGCAGTTCGAGCATCGCCTCCCGGTAGCCCGCGGCCGGCACGACTTCCGCCTCGAATCCGCAGAAAATGGGAATGCGGTCGGCGTATTCAGCGGCGAGACGGCGGACCTCGACGGCGTATGCCTCGAATTCCCGCTGCAAACGCGCCGCGTCGTAGCCTTTTTCGCGCTCCGAATCGTACAGGAACCGTTCTTCGAGGCGCGGCGCATGCTCGCTTACGCCGTATGCGCGGTAACCGGCCGCAACGGCGGCCTCGATCGTTTCCCGCAACGAGCCGCGGGCGTGCTCGCAGAACTCGCCGCTGTGGCCGCCGTGCAGCGAGACTCTCCACTCCGGAACGCTCATGAACGCGCCGCTCGGCCGCGCTTAAACCGCGAATCCGTGCTGCTTGCGGTGGTGGGGTCCGTCGAATCTCTGCGTGGACTTGAACAGCTCGTGGCGTCCGTCGCCGCCCTCGGCGGCGGCTTGCGCCACGATTGCCGCCTTCTGCCCGTCGCTCATCGGCTCGAAATTGCGCGCGATCTCGATTTCGGCCTGCAACTCTTCCATCGACAGGACGCCGACGACCAACGTCGCTACGGGCAGGCTCAACGCATACCTGCGGCACTGTTCGTAGGAAATGTCGGTCTCGCTGGGGATCTTGCCTCGCGGCGAGCCGCCGCCCAGGCTTTTCATGCCGACGACGCCGACGTCGCGGGCCAGGCAAACCGGCACGACCTCCTTCTGGAAGCTGCGGTAGTGGGCGTCCATGACGTTGATCGGCATTTGCGAGGCTGCCCAGTCGTAGCCCTTGTTGAGCATTTTCAGATGAATGCTCGGATCCTTGTGGCCGGTGAAGCCGATGTAGCGCACCTTCCCTGCTTTCTGCGCCTCCAGGGCCGCTTTCATGCCGCCTTTCTCGAAAACCCAGTCCGGGTCGGAATCGTAAACCATCTCGTGGAACTGCCAGAGATCGATGCGGTCGGTCTTGAGCCGTTTCAGACTTTCGTCGAGACAGCGTTTCGATCCCTCGTAGTCGCGCTCGCAGTTTTTGGTCATCAGGAAAACCTTGTCGCGCTTTCCGTCCTGGGCCAGGGCGCGGCCCATGATTTCCTCCGAGCCGCCGTCGTGGTAATCCCAGGCGTTGTCGAAGAAGGTCAGCCCCGCGTCGATCGCGGCGTGCATGATCCTGACGGCTTCGTCCTTGTCCGCAACGGCGCCGATGTGCCAGCCGCCCAGGCAAAGAATCGAAACCTGCTCATCCGTGCGGCCGAGCCGCCGCGTGGGCAATCCGTTGGCGCTCTCCTGCTGGGCAATGGCCCGCTGGGCAAGCGCAGCAGCCATAGCGCTGCCGAACACGCCTTTGAAGAAACTCCGGCGTGAACCCTGTAAAGACGACATTGCGATCCCCCTCGACGCGCCCAACGGCCGTCGCAGACTATTCTACCGCCCGCCGGCTCGAAAGAAACGCAGTGCGCTCAAGAAACGTAACAAATAACGAAAGGAGCCGCCAACGCAGCGGGCGGCGCATGTTCGAATCGACGCAGGAATCGGGCTATGGGATGCGGCTTGCCGGCGGCGCGGTTGCGCTGCTGCTTGTTCTGGGCGCGCCGCTGCAGGGGAAATCCGGCGGCTTCGACGAGTGGCTTCCGCCGCCGAGCTTTCGCCTGGAGCCGGTTTCCGGGGACCGCGAGCAACTCGAATGCCGCTTCGCTGCAGCGGAGTTGGCGCTGCTCGAAAAGCTGAACCGGATCGACCGCGGGCGCATCGCCGCGCTCGAACGGATCGTGGTTCCCGATCGTTGGGACCTGCCCGAGACCGCCTACAGTCCGCTTTCCCGGCAGTTTTCCTGGGCGGCGTATTTCCCCAAGGCGGTCGTCGTCAGCAAAAGGCTGCAAGCGTTCGCAGCGTATGAACGCGGGCGATTGGTTCACTGGGGGCCGGTGAGCGCCGGGGCGGCGAACAGCCCGACGCCGAGCGGGCTGTTTCATCTCAACTGGCGCTCGCCGGGACGCCGCAGCACGGTCAACCGCAACTGGTTCCTGAAGTGGTATTTCAACTTCAGTAATAAGCGGGGACACTCCTTCCACGAATACGAACTGCCGGGCCTGCCCGCCAGCCACGGCTGCGTGCGCCTGCTGAGCCGGGACGCGCAGTGGATCTACGACTGGGGCGATTCCTGGCGCCTCGCCCCGCGCGGCCGGAAGATCGTCAAGCGCGGGACGCCGGTGCTCATACTCGGAGCGTACGACCACGCCTCCGACAAGCCGTGGCTTACCGCCGAGACGCTCGATCTGGAGACGGTCGCGCTGCCCGTCGAAGCGTTCGCCCTCGCCGCGGAGACGCCGGCCGCTCGGAGCGTGTCCCCGGTTCTGCTGCAGCCGCTTCGCTGAATCCGGGCGGCGCAGGCAAAAGCCGGACTTCCCGCCCCGCTAACGGATGGGCTCGCCGCGCTCGCGGACCCAGACGGCGTGAAGCGCTTGCAGGCGTTCGGTGAACGGGCCGCGGACGCCGGCGCCGATGCGCCGGCCATCGACTTCGACGATCGGAGAAAGCTCGCCCATGGTTCCGGTGGCGAACGCTTCATCGGCCGTATGGACTTCCGTCAGCGACAGATTTTTTTCGACTGCGGCGATGCCGTTCGCCCGGGCCAGCGCGAGGACCGCGCCGCGGGTGACGCCCGGCAGGCAACTGTCGGCATGCGGGGTGTGGAGGACCCCGCCGCGGACCAGGAACACGTTCGTTGCGTTGGTCTCCGCGACGAAGCCGTGAATGTCCAGCATCAGCGCATCGTCGACGCCGGCAACGTTGGCTTCGATCTTGGCCAGGATGTTGTTGAGCAGATTGTTGTGATGGATCTTCGAGTCGAGGCACTGCGGCGTGTTGCGGCGTATCGAGGAGGTAATCAGCCGAATCCCGCTCGGGTCGTAGACCGGCGCCTTCCATTCGGCCAGGACGATCAACGTGCAGCCGGAACGGTTCCAATGGGGGCTCATTCCGGAAGTGACTTTCTCGCCTCGCGTCAGGGTGAGCCTGACGTGCGCGCCGTCGTTCATGCCATTGGTTTTGAGGGTTTCGAAGACCGCTTGCTTGATCTCCTCGCGGCCGGGAACGCCGGCGAAGGCCAGAGCATGCGCAGAGGCGAAGAGGCGGTCCAGGTGACGGTCGAAATCGGCCACTTTGCCCTCATACACGCGCAGGCCCTCCCACACGGCGTCGCCGCCCTGAACCGAGCTGTCGAAAACCGAAATCTTGGCCTCGGCGCGGGGCTTGAGCTCGCCGCCGACATGGACGAGAATGTCGGCGTTTCTTGGGTCCGGCAAATCCATGAGGAAAATACTGTATCAGGCGCGCGGCGGTGGCTTATAATCGCCGCAGTATGAAAATCTTTCGCATCCTGTTGGCGTTCGTTCCGGCGGCGGCGGCCGCGCAGTCGGGAACCGCCGCGGTCTATATCGGCCTGGGCGAGAAAGCCGAGGCGGTCGAGGCGTGGAACGGCTCGATCCAGATTTCCGGCGGCGAGCTTGCGGCGCTCGAAGAGCGGCATTTCTCCGGAACCGATCGGTTGACCGGGGCCAACAAGTGGGCCGCCTCCACCCGCGAGGAGCAGATCCGCGGATTCGCGCGCGTCAACTACAACGAAATGAGTCCGGCGGAATTGCCTCCGACGCAGTATTCCCCCATCGGATTGTTCGCCGTCATTCGAGACGGAGGCTCGGCTCGAGTTTCCGTCAAGACCCGGCAAGGCGATTTTTCGTTCCGGCTGAGCGAGCTTTCCCATGACGCGAAGAGCTTCCTCGACGGCCGGGCGACCGCGGCGCTGACTCCCGCGGTGGAGAAACTTTCGAGCGAAGCGTACGAGGACGACGAAGCGGCGCTTGCGCGCCTCGCGGACGATGCCCTCGCCGCGGCGTGGGTTGCTTACCGCGACCGCGGGGACCGCGTGCTGGTGCGCGTGCGCGAAAACGGCGTCTGGGGCGAGACCGAAGAAGCGACCGTCGGCCCCGGCGATATCTGGCGGGTTTCGCTGGCCTCGCCCGGCGCGGGCAAGCTATGGGTTTTCTGGAGCCTGCGCGAGGGAACCCGCTGGGATCTGTGGGGTCGCCTGCGGGACGGCGACTCCTGGAGCGCCCCGCAAAAAATCAGCGGCGGCGGGTCCAACACGTTTCACCGGGCGGCCTCGGCCGAGGGCAAGGTTTTCGTGACCTGGCAGAGCTTCCAGGGCGCGGAGGGAAAGGCGCAGAGCGACATCTACCTGAGGGTTTACGACAACGGCGCATGGGGCGAGCCGATGCGGGTCAGCGATTCGCAATGCAACGACTGGGAGCCGCACGTCGCAAGCGGTCCCGAAGGCGAAGCGCATATCGTCTGGGACGGCTATGACGCCGGCAACTACGATGTTTTTTACCGCCCGTACGCCAACGGCAAGCTGGGCGCCCTTGAGCAAGTCACCGGCAGCGAGCGCTTTCAAGCGCATGCCCACGTCGCTGTCGACAACGCCGGCGTTCCCTGGCTCGCCTGGGACGAGTCCGGAACGAACTGGGGCAAAGACCTGGGGTATCTGATTACGCCTCCGCTGTCCGTGCCGCTTCATCAGGAACGCTCGATCCAGGTCGTCAAGCGCGAGGGCGCCTCATGGGTCGAACCGAAAGCCGCTCTGGCGCCGTTCTACGTCTATCGCCTCTATCCGAATTTCGAGAACCCGCAACTTGCGTTCGACTCGACGGGCACGCTGACGATGCTGTTTCGGCACTGGACCAGACAGAGAGCCCACAGCATCGGCTCGAGGCTGATGTGGGAAACCTTCATGACCCGCTTCGACGGGAAAACGTGGTCGACGCCCGGGCCGCTCAACCACAGTCAGGGTTCCATAGAAAAACGACCGGCGACGGCCCGCGCGGGCGACGGAAGTCTCTATGCCGCCTGGATGACGGATAACCGCCCCTTCCACGACATGACCCCGCGCAACGCCGAGATTTACGCGGCCGATCTGGGCAAGGCCGCAGGCGCTCCCGACTATGCCGCCGGCAACTTCCAGCCCTACGTCGAGCCGTTTGCCGAGGCGGCGCCGATCCATCCCTACGAAACGGAAAACGTCCGGACGATCCGCGCGCATACGATCGCCGCCGGCCCCAAGAAATACAAAATCTACCGCGGCGACATGCACCGCCATACCGATGTCTCGCAGGATTTCAAGTACGACGGCTCGCTGATCGAGGTTTACCGCTATGCCCTCGACGTAGTGGCCTTCGACTACATCGTGCCCACCGACCACCAGTTGGGCTACGACCAGGAATTTACCTGGTGGCAGGACGAAAAGCTGGCCGACCTCTTCCATCTGCCGGGAACGTTCACGCCGATGTTCGGGTCCGAGCGGTCTTTGAATTTCCCCAACGGCCACCGCAACGTGATCTTCGCCAAGCGGGGCACGCGCCCCCTGCCGATTCCCGATGCCGAGCGGCGGGGCGAGGAGCGCGCCGAAAAGCTCTATGCCTATCTGCACGAGAACGACGGCATCTCGATGCCCCATAGCTCGGGCACCGCGCAGGGCACCGACTGGTTCAACAACGACCCCGAGGTCGAGCCGCTGGTGGAGATATTCCAGGGCTACCGCGCCAGCTACGAATACATGGGCGCGCCGCTCGCCGCCTCGCCCCAAAAATTGCGCGAGCAGCGCTCGGGATTCAATCCGATCGGCTATTGGTGGGACGCGCTGCGCAAGGGCTACAAGATCGGCGTGCAGGCGTCGTCCGACCATTGGTCGACGCATATTTCCTACGCGATGATTCTTGCCGAGGACTTCACGCGCGAAGCGATGTTCGCCGCGCTGAAAGCGCGCCATGCCTACGGCGCGACCGACAACATCGTGCTCGACTTCCAGGCGGCCGACGAAAACGGCAACGTGTACATCATGGGCGACATCATTCGCTCGAACCGAGCGCCGCAGTTGAAGATCAAAACGATCGGGACGGACAGGATCAAGCAGTTCGTGATCGTGAAGAACGAGGCAATTCTTTACACTCACCACCCGAACGCCGAGGAATACAGCTTGCAGTTCACGGACAAGGATTTCGAGGCCGGATCGAACTATTACTACATCCGCGTGCTGCAGAACGACGGTCAGGTAGCCTGGAGCTCTCCCATTTGGGTGGAGTAGCCGCGCGGGGGCGCGGGCTTTTTGGCCCGAAGTTTGAGAGCCGCAATCGGGGTTGAGTCGCCGCCCGGCGCGGACACGGCCGCAACGGCAAATCCGATTCAGGCGCCGGCGCGGCAGCTTGCTCGCATCGTGCTTGCAACGGAACGTCCGCTTGGCGGCCTGTCTCGCGCGCCGCGTCTACGGGATTGCCGGTGACTGCCGGGAAGCAGGCGGCTCCGCGGGAGTTGCGTTTTCGACCAACTCGATGACCGTCGCGCCGCGGTCGGCGCGCGCCCCGAGCTTCCACAAATAAACCGGAAGCGCAAAAACCATGGCTACCATTCCCCATACGAACGCGGTGCTGCCTTGCCCGCGCTCCCCCACGGCGCCCGTTATTCCCGCTACGAGAGCATAGCCCCCGACACCGCCAAGAATTCGTTTTTTCTTACGGTCGGTCCGGTAGGTGATGCGGATCTCGCGGATGTCTTCCCGGGCGAGAGCCGCGGTCGATCCTCCGCGCTTGAGCGTCAGACCGGCTTCGTCCACCGTGGCAAATTTTCCTTTCAATTGCTTGCCCGATTGCAGCAGAACCCGAATCGGCGGACGGACGCCGTCTTCCGCCAGCATGTTCCGCGCTTGCGCCCAATCGGCCCGGACCGCGATAACCCTGGCCGGACTTGCCGGAACCATGAGCAGCGCGCTCGAAACCAAAGCAACAATCCGTCTCAGCGGCGTTCTCTCCGTTCTGAGGATACTCACGCGTACTCCTCTTACCTATAATACTGGCGGGGGGGCAAACGATGACAGAGTTTTTCAATTTTGCAATATTTTAACTTTCTTCGAGATTGCGGCGAAGGCGGGCGCCGAGATTTGCCGCGGCGCGACCGACTCGGCGGCCTGATCCAATGGCTGCCGCCGGCGCGCGGCAGGCGTCAAGGCAGCCGGCGGTCGAAGAGAAAAGGGCCCCGCGCTTGCGCAAGCGTGGGGCCCTTGTTTTGCCGAGACCGGTTTAGGCGATCCCTACGGGTTTAGAACATGAACCGCACCGCCAACTGAAGCTGGCGGTTCGACCCGGCGCGGGTGCCGGTGATCTGCCCGAAGGCGCCGGCGCCGTGCGTCGCGTTCGGACGGTTGAACTGCGGCGTGTTCGTCAGGTTGAACGACTCCAGGCGGAACTGGGCCTTCATGCTCTCGTTGATGCGGAAATCCTTGAACAGCGAGAGGTCCACCGTTTTGGTGGGCGGGCCGATGTTCGAGTAGTTGCCGAGCAGGCCGAAGGTGCCCACCGCCGGATCCATGAAGGCCGACGTGTCGAACCATTCTTCGGGGCTGCGGCCGCCCGGGGGCGCGGCGTTGGGATCCTTGCCCGGAACGGGGTCGGGCCGCGTGGTGACGCACGAGCAGACCGCCCGGTTGGTGCCGACGCTGAAGTAGTTGCCCGTCTGCAGCGTCATGATGCCGTTGAGCTGCCAGCCGCCGGCGATGGTCCGCGCCGCGCCGGTCAGGTTCCTGCCGACGGGCAACTGCCAGTTGCCGCTCAGCACGAAGCGGTGGCGCACGTCGAAGCTGGCGTGGGAATACTCCAGGGACTGGTGCGGCGTGCGGTTGCCCGGCCCGCCCGAGAGCGTCGTGCCCGTGTCGGCCAGCGCATGCCCCCAGGTGTAGGCGGCCAGGAAGCCCAAGCCGTTGGAGAAGCGCCTGTCCCACTTCGCCGTAAGAGCGTGATAGAGCGAGCGGCCGTTGCTGTTGGTGAAGCTGATGTTGGAGTTGCCCACGAACTTGAACGGGCGGCGGGGCAGGGCGTCGAGATTCGGCCGCGGGTCGTTGACCGGCTGGTTGCCGTTATAGTTGTCGGTCAGGCGGTTGCCTTTCGAGCCGATGTAAGCGACCTCGAAGACCGAGTTCCAACCCATGTCCTTCTGGATGTTGAAGTTCCACTTGTTGACCAACGGCCAGCGGCGGCGCGTATACAACGAGCGGAAGCTGATCGGCGCGTTGCCGGTGAACGAATCCAGGGGGAACCCGTCGGAGAAGCGGTCGATGAAGGGGTTGCGCGCGGAGGCGCGCGGCGGGTTGAAGCGAACCTCCTGGTTGAAGGGCACGTTCTCGCCGCGGTTGGGGTTGCCGCCCTCGTTCTCCTCGGCGCCGTAGAAGATGCCGTAGCCGGCGCGGATGACCATACCCGGCCGCGCCTCGTAGGCGAAGCCGATGCGCGGGGCGATGTTGCTCTTGTCCCAGGAGGTCAGGTAGGTCGAGGCGACTCCGCGCTCCACGTCGATGCCGGAGAAGTCGGTGGCGAAGTTCGGCGGCAGGGGCGCGTCCTGGTCTTTGCCTTGCGGAATGACCAGCGTCGGCGTCGAATGGTCGTGGCCGAACACGTCGAGATGCGCCTGCCGGCCGAATTTCTCGCCGATCGGGCTGGTCACCTCGTAGCGGATGCCGATGTTGATGGTCAGCTTCGAGGAGACTTTCCAGTCGTCCTGCCCGTAGAACGAGTAGGCGTCCTTGAACGACGAGATGAAGTTCGAGGTGGTGATGCGGCTGAACCCGGGAACGCCGAGCAGCCACGAGGCCATGCCGTCGCCGGTGTCGTTGAAGCCGACCTGATCGGTGTGGGAGCGGCGGAAATCCATGCGCCCGCGCGGCGAAGGTACCTGGAAGAAGGGGAAGCCGATCGGGCGGTACTCCGCGCCGAACTTGAAGGCGTGCGCGCCCTTGTTCCAGGAGACGTTCTGGATGAAGTCCCAGACGTTGCTGTATTCCTGCGTCGGCAGCCACTCCGAGCCGCCCACCGTCGAATAGCCCTGCGGGCCGATGCGCATCATGCCGCCGTTGTTCGTGGTGAACGGGTTGAGGCCGCCGAAGCCGAGCGCCGAAAACGAATCGCTGTCGGCGTTGGCCTGCGTGCGCGTGGTGATCAGCCGCGAGTACGAGACGCGCGACTCGGTGATCAACGCGGGCGACCAGATCTTGGTGTAGCTGATCATCGCGTTGCGGCTCTGGTTCTTCTCCTGCTCGCCCAGGAAGCCGCCGGCGTCGAGATCGCCGGGCAGCGGAGGGGACTGCACCTTTTCTTCCTCGATCCAGCTCACGCTGCCGAAGATGCTGTCGTTGTCGGAGATGCGGTGGTCGATGCGCACGTCGAACTGATCGACGTTGCGCGTCGCGTCGCGCTGAGTGAAGAAGTTCGATCCCGGACGCTGGCCCGGGCCGGCGACGTTCTGGTTCGGCGACGGGTACTGGCCGATCATCTGCGCCGCGATGGGATCGAACATGCTCGACGGAATCTGGTTGTTGGGGAACGGATCGCGCACGTCCAGCTTGCCGTTGACCTCGCGCTGCGTGAACGGGTCGAATATCTGCCCGCGCATCACGGTGTTGCCCAACTCGTCAGTGCCTTGTACGTCGCCGGTGATCAGGTTGGAGAAATCGCCGCCGGCGAACCCGGAGCTGGGCACCGTCAGCGTGCTGGAGAGGCTGCCGTCCTCGATGCGCGTGCCCTGGTAGTCGGCGAACCAGAAGGTGCGGTCCTTGACCAGCGGGCCGCCGATGGCCAGCCCATACTGATCCTGACCGAAGACGCCCTTCTCGTTGCCGGCGCGGTTGGCCTGCCAGGTGTTGGCGTTCATGGCGTCGTCCTGGACGAACCAGAAGGCCGTGCCGTGAACGTCGTTCGAGCCGGACTTGATGGTCACGTTGACCACGCCGCCGGCCGCGCGGCCGTACTCGGCGTTGTAGCCGTTGGTCAGGATCTGCATTTCGCCGATCGCCTCGACCGAGGGGCCGACGACGTAGGCGGTCTGGTTGATGAAGTCGATGACGTTGACGTTGTTGTCCACGCCGTTGAGCAGGAAGTTGTTCTGGCCGTTGGAGCGGACGCCGTTGGCCGAAAAGCCGCCGCCGGCCGCGTCGCGCGCGCCGGGCTCGGCCGGCACCACCGCGGGAACGGTGCGCGCCAGGAAGGCGAACCGGCGCTGGCCGCCCAGGGGCAGCTCGCTGGTCTGACGGCTCTCGAGGTTGCCGCCCATCTGCGTGGTCTCGGTCTGCAGCGCCGGAGGCTGCGCGGTGACCTCGATCGTCTCGGTCACTTGCCCGATCTCGAGCACGAAGTTGGCCTGCACGCGGGACGCGGACTGCACCAGCACGCCGGTCTGCACGCCTTTCTTGAAGCCCGCCGTCTCGGCCGAGACGGTATAGCTGCCGGGCTTGATCAGCGGACGGATATAGTTGCCCGCCCCATCGGATTCCACAAGGTCGGTGACGCCCGTCGATTCCTCGACGATGGTGATGGTCGCCCCCGGAATGGCCGCGCCCGAGGGGTCGGTGACCGCGCCCAAAATCGTTCCCATGTCGCGCTGCGCCGACGCGGGCGCAACGAGACAAAGGAGCAGAGCCGGCGCGAGCAGCGCGAATGTCGTCTTGCGCATAGCGATTCTCTTTTCTCCTTCAAAACTTGTTCTTAAACGGTGCAAAGGATTCGGAACAAGGAAAGCCCCAATCCACACTTCGCCCCAGTATGACAAACCGCCGGCAGGCAAGTCAACAAAAAATCGACCGGCTGCAAGGCATTGATTCAAAAAGATTTGATACAAATTTACGGATTTTGCAGCGGCGATTCTATGAAAATCGGGATTTCGGTTTGACCGAGGCGAGCAGCGGGCGGATAATAGCGGCCGGTGGCCGGAACGAAGTCTCTTTTACACGAAGTCGGGGGATGCGGGGGCTCCGCCGGCCGCGGCCCGCGGCTTTCCCTGCTCCGATTCGGCTCTTTTTTGCTGCCGTATCTTCCCCTGTGCCCCGCGCTTTTGGCGGCGCCGGCCGCGGCGCAATCTTCGGCCGGCTGGACGATCGACGCCTTCGCGGGTAACGGGCAGACTGCCGGGGACCTCGGAGACGGCGGGCCGGCAACCGAAGCGCTGCTGGGGACCCCCTACGGCGTGGCGACGGACGCAGCGGGCAACGTCTTCATTGCCGCGGACAACCGCATTCGCAAGGTTGACGCCGCTGGGATCGTGACCACTATCGCGGGGACCGGGCAGTTCGGCTACGACGGAGACGGCAGACCGGCAACCGAAGCGCGGCTGGGGAGTCCTGAAGGCGTGGCGGTCGACGCTGCGGGCAACGTCTTCATCGCCGATACATCCAACCGCCGCATTCGCAGGGTTGACGTCCTGGGCATCATCACCACCTTCGCGGGGGTCGGGCTGCCCGAGCGGTCTTCCTTCGACCGCGGGGACGGCGGGCCGGCAACCGAAGCGGAGTTCAACCTCCCCGCAGACGTGGCCGTGGATGGAGCAGGCGGCCTCCTCATCGCCGATACTCACAACAAGCGCATCCGTAGAGTGGACGCCGCGGGGATCATTACTACCATTGCGGGGACCGGGGAGTTCGGCTACGGCGGGGACGGCGGGCCGGCAACCGAGGTGCTGTTGAACTTTCCCGCGGGCGTGACGCCGGACGCGGCGGGCAACCTCTACATCGCCGATACCAACAACCACCGCATCCGCAAAGTCGACGCCGCTGGCGTCATTACCACGATCGCGGGGAACGGGCAGCAGGGGTTCGACGGAGACGGCGGGCCGGCGACCGAAGCGCGGCTGTTCTTTCCCTCCGGCGTAGCGGCGGACAGAGCGGGCAACATCTATGTTGCCGACACCTTCAACCAGCGCATCCGCATCCTGACGCCGCCCGGGAACGCCCCCTCGATCTCCGCCGGCGGGGTCGCGCTCGCCAACGGAACCCCCATCGTGGAGCGCATCTCCCCGAACGCCCTCATTTCCGTCTTCGGGCAGGATTTCGCGCCGGAAGGGGCCCAGGCGCGGGCTCCCGGGCTCGACGTCGAGGGCAGGGTCGCCGCCAACCTTGCCGGCGTCTGCCTGGAGATCGGCGGCAAGCGCGCGCCGCTGTTCGCGGTCTTGCCCAATCAGATCAACGCCCAGGTTCCGCACGATCTGCCGCCGGGGCAGGCCGCGGTCGAAGTAATTCGCGGCTGCGGCAGGAGAGGCGAGCAACGCAGCGCGGCGGAGACGGTTGCGGTCGCCGCCGTCTCGCCCGCGTTCTTCAACTTCACGAGCAACTCCGACGGGCGCAACCCGGTCGCGGCGCTGCACGGCGGCGGCCCTGCCTTGGCCGGCTCGTCCGAACTCGGAGAGGAGTTCACCCCGGCCAAGCCGGGAGAGATCGTCAGCCTGTTCGGAACCGGCTTCGGGGAAACCGAACCGCGCTTGGAGGCGGGCCGAATTCCAGGCGGGCAGGCCGCTCTGGCGAGCGAGGTCTCGTTTGCCTTCGGCGGCATGGCGGTTCCGCCGGGGGACGTCTTCTACGCGGGCGCGGCGCCGTGCTGCGCGGGCCTCTACCAGTTCACGGTGCGCCTGCCGCCCGACCTGCCGGACGGCGACGCGCCCGTCACGGCGACCGTACAGGGCGTTTCCACGCCTGAAGGACCGTTCCTCTCCGTCCGCCGGCGCTGAGCTTGCGTCCCCGCCAATCGGTTCCGTCTCATGGGCGCGCTCATGCCGCCGTGCGTTGTCGGTACTCGCTCAGCCGCTCTTGCGCCAAGTCGTAGGACGCTTGCCTCCGCATCCAGAAGGCCGCGTTGGACCAACCCGCGGCTTCGAGCTTCAAGGCCATCGCGGGGGAGACACCCGCCTTGCCGTCCAACACCCGAGACAGCGCCTGCTGCGCTACGCCCAGTTTCCCGGCAGCTTCATCGACGGTCAGCCCGTCGATCCAATCCCGGATGCTCTCTCCCGGATGCGGCGGATTTTTCATTGCCATGATTCCCTCTTTTTAATGATGGTCCATCAGGTTTACATCCCAGGCATCGCCGTTCTCGAAGCGGAACACGATGCGCAAATTTGCCGGCACCCGCACCGACCAGTAACCCGCCATGTCACCCTTCAGCGGATGCAGGCGACGGCCGGGAGCAGCAATATCTTGCAGGTCAAGAGCGTCGTCCAGATCGGCCAACAGCAGCGCAATCCGCTTCGCGTACTCTTGCGGCACGCCCCTCGCATCGTCGCGTTTGTGCAACCGCCTGAGCCGACCGTCCTTGAAACCCCGTTCGCCACTGTTCCTGTTCATATTGCCTTTAAGCCGGCTTCATATTGCCTTTAAGCCGGCCCCAAATTGCAATGGCAGAATGACGGTCGGCGGCAATCGGGGGGTAATGACCCTCAGGCGCCGGTGAAAGTCGAGGTCTCCGGCTCCGCGAGTTCTTCCGCCATCCGCTGAAGCTCGTTGATCTCCCGCATCTCCTCAATCCCTGCGTCGTCGGCGTCGGGCATCGAAAGCTGTATCCGGGCGGTCTCGGTCTCGGTCTCGGTCGTTTCTCGAAGCTTGTCGAACACGAGGGTATAGTCGGCGGCGGTCATTCAGGAGCCTCCTGCGAACTCGTCGGTCGGTCGTCGAGAGCCGGTCCTTGCTCTACCGCACATAGGCATCGTAGCTTATCGTTTGCCGAAAACGGTGGGCCCCGATTTGACCGGCGACCTCCCTGCCGACAGCTCTCGCGGTGGGCCTGAGCAATTTTTACGGGGCTTCAAGCGTCGTCGTCGATTGGGCTCCTTTGCCGGCGAGGCGCCGAACAAACCGCAACGCAAGAGGTTACCGAAAATGCCCAATCCGCTTGCATTCCGTAAAGTAATTCTTTATACCAGGATTAGTGGCGATTAAGGGATTCAGGCATGGCGGTCTCAAGCGGTTCGCCGAAAAGCAAGACGCGCGAAGGCTGTCGAAACAACACCTAAGGCGGATTGCGGATATCCTAGCCCTGCTGGCCGCAGGCGACCCCCTGAACGACCTGAGACTGCCGAAGTATCGCCTGCATGCATTGAAAGGCAACCACAAGGGCGTATGGTCTGTGCGGGTGACTGCAAACCTGTGCATCACCTTCCGGGTTGCAGACGGCGATGCCTACGATGTTGACCTTGAAGACTACCGCTAGAAGGGAATGGAACAATGATTGTTGGATTGAATGAAGACGCATGGCTGCGGGTAAATCCTCCGCACCCCGGCGGTCTGTTCAAGCGCGGCTGCCTGGATGGCGACGACGAGTATCCGGGCATGACCATAGGAGAAGCGGCTGCAAAGCTGGGCGTGAGCCGCGTCACTGTATCGCGCGTGGTGAACGAGCACGATCCGATCACGCTGAACTTGGCGCTAAAGATGGAAGCGGCGGGATGGTCTACCGCCGACCAATGGCTGAAGCATCAGATGGCTTACGATCTCGCTCAAGCCCGCAAGCGGCTGAATCAGCCCCTAGCGTCGGCCCCGGCTGTCTTACGTAAAAAGCAGTTGCTGGCTGAGTCGGCGGCTGCGGAAGCGGCATAACCCATGAAGGCGCTACCCTGCGGACACATGAATGCCGAGTGATCCGCCGGCCGTATGCACAATGCCAGGATGAGAATCTACACACTTCTTTTTTGCGTTCCGGCGCTTTCGGGCGCCGCGGGTCCGCACTACCGCGATGTCGCGGCGGAATGGGGGATAACCGAGACCGTCACCTTCGGCAGCCCGACCGCCAACGATTTCATCCTGGAAACGACCGGCACGGGGGCGGCAATCTTCGACTTCGACGGCGACGGCGACAACGACGTTTTCGTGGTCAACGGCACGACGTTCGAGCTGGAAGCCGCCGGCGAGAGTCCGCTCTCGCACCTCTACGAGAACGACGGGACGGGCCGCTTCCAGGAAGTCGCCGCGCAGGCCGGGTTGACAAAAACCGGCTGGGGGCAGGGCGTCTGCGTCGGCGACTACGACAACGACGGCGCGCCCGACCTGTTCGTCACCTACTTCGGCTCGAACGCGCTCTACCGCAACCTGGGCGGCAAGTTCGAAGACGCGACGCGCCGGGCGAAGCTGCCCGCCGAGGGGCGGCGCTGGGGGGCGGGCTGCGTCTTCCTCGATTACGACCTGGACGGGAATCTGGATATCTTCGTCGCCAACTACGTCGATCTGGATCTCGAAAATACGCCCAAGCCCGGCTCCAGCGAGGAGTGCCGCTGGAAGGGGCTGCCCGTGATGTGCGGCCCGCGCGGGCTGCCGCGCGCGTTCAACGCGCTCTACCGCAACCGCGGCGACGGCGCGTTCGAGGACGTGTCGGAGCAAGCCGGCATTCTCGCCCCCGGCGGGCGCTACGGCCTGGGGGTCGTCAGCGCGGACTTCAATAACGACGGGCTGCCCGACATCTACGTCGGCTGCGACATGACCGCCAGCCTGCTCTACCAAAACAACGGCGACGGCGCGTTTTCCGAGATAGGCGGAGAAACCGGCGTCGCCTACAACGTCAACGGCCAACTGCAAGCGGGCATGGGCGTCGCCGCCGCCGATTACGACGGCAACGGGTTCCTCGACATCGTGAAAACGAATTTCTCGGGAGATCTGCCGTCGCTCTACAACAACGAGGACGGTTTTTTCTTCGAGGACACGGCGATGGGCGCGGGGCTGGGCGCCAACCAGTTGCTGGGCTGGGGCGTCGTCTTCGTCGACGCCGACGAGGACTCGCGGCCCGACATGCTGATGGCCCACGGGCACGTCTACCCCGAGGTCGACGCGGCTTCGATCGGCGAAACCTACCGCCAGCCGCTGCTGTTTTACCGCAACGCCGGCGGCGGGCGCTTCACGGATGGCGCCGCCGAAGCGGGAGAGGCGCTGATGCGCAAGCGCCCCTCGCGCGGCATGGCCTCGGGAGACCTCGACGGCGACGGATACCCCGAGATCGTGGTCGTCAATCTCAACGAGCCTCCGACGCTGCTGAAGAATACTGCGCGTCTCGCCAACGCGGCGGCGGTCGCGCTGGTCGGCGTCAAGTCGAACCGCAGCGCCATCGGCGCGCGCGCGTCGGCGCGGTTTTCCGGCAAAACCGTTATTCAGGAAGTGCATGGAGGCGGCAGCTATTTTTCGCAGAACGATCTGACGCTGTACTTCGGCATGGGCGCCGCCGAGCGCATCGAGCAACTCGAGGTGCGCTGGCCAAGCGGAAGAAAGCAACGCTGGACCGACCTCGCCGCGAACCGCCGCCATACCCTGACCGAAGGAAAACGCCGCGCTGAATCGACTCCGCTGCTGCGCCAGGCTGCGCGGCAGCCCGTTCGCCGGTAGCGTTCGGCGCCTAAAGCAATCCCATACAGAAACCGGCTTCCCGTGTTGACACACGATCCCGGTCAATGTATAAGCATTCCATGATCGGGTCGATCAAGCACAAAGGCTTGGCGCGGTTCTTCGAGCACGGCGACAAAAGCAAGATCCCCCCTGACCAAGTGCGGAAAATCGAAGACATCCTGGAATCGCTGCGCAGCGCGGCAAAGCCGGCCGATCTCGCCCTGCCGGAATACCGTCTGCACAAGCTCAAAGGCAACCGGCAAGGTCTCTGGAGCATGCGGGTATCGCGCAACTGGCGCATCGTATTCCGTTTCGACGGGCGCTACGCTTACGATGTGGACCTGATCGACTACCACTAAGGAATAGGACGCAAGGAGATAGATGGATATGGCCATGGAAACGGTGCATCCCGGACGAATCATCCAGACAGGGTGCTTGGGCGACAGCCTCAGCGTGACCGACGCGGCAAAGAAACTGGGCGTGTCGCGCAACATGCTGTTGCGAGTGGTCAACGGGGCCCGCGGCATCTCACCCGAAATGGCGCTCAAGCTGGAAGCGGCGGGCTGGTCCACCGCCGAATTCTGGCTGCGGATACAGACTGCCTACGACCTCGAGCAGGCGCGGCGGAAGCAAACCGCCGCATAGATGTGCCGAGCGATGGTTTTTGCCTCTCCGTACCGCAGACGGTGACTGCTTCGCCGATACTTTGGATTGGGCTGCGCCGGGCCGCGCGGCAGCCCGTTCGCCGATAACCGTGCAGCTCGATCCGCAGCATACGGCCGTCGGACAGGCCGCGCGGCAAGCGGTAGCCTGTACCATAGACAAGGCGGGCGCAGACATGAAACGCAGAAACTTCCTCCAGGCCGCCGCGCTGACCGCGGCCTCGTCCCAGCGCGTCGCGGGCGCGAACGAGCGCGTGCGCATCGCGCTGATCGGCGCCGGCGGCCGCGGCAAGAGTGTCGCCCGGCAGATCGTCGAGGGCAACTTGAACGTCGAATACTCCGTATTCTGCGACCTCCTCGATTCGCAGGCCGAGCAGGCCAGGCAGGAGTTCGGCGGAACCGCAGCCGTCTACCGCGACTTCCGCAAAGCGCTCGATCTGAAGGAAGTCGACGCGGTGCATATCGCCACGCCGGATCACTGGCACGCCATCCCGGCGGTGATGGCCTGCCAAGCGGGCAAGCACGTCTATTGCGAGAAGCCGCTGACGCACAACATCGTCGAGGGGCAGGCGGTGGTCCGCGCGGCCCGCGAAAACAAGGGCAAGGTCTTCCTGACCGGGATGCAGCACCGCTCCCAGACGCACTTCATGGATATCGCGCGGATGGTGCGCGGCGGAGAGTTGCGCGACGTCCATTTCGTGCGCATCTGGAACTACGTCAACACGATGCCCTACGGCATTCCCGATACGCCCGACGAGCCGATTCCCGAGGGCCTCGATTGGGACATGTACATGGGTCCCGCTCCTTACCGGCCCTACAACCCGCGGCTGCACCTGCGCAGCTACCGCTACTTCAAAGACCTGGCCGGCGGGATGATTACCGATTTCGGCATTCACCGCTTCGACACCGTGCATCAGATCATGGACGTGGACAAACCCTTCGCCATCGCCGCCGCGGGCGGGCGCTTCGCCGTCGGCGGGATGGGCGAGCATCCCGACGTCTTGCAGGTGAGCTATGAGTACCCCGGGTTCGTCGTCAGCTACGAGACGCTCAGCGTCAACGCCTTCGGCGCCGTCGGGCGGCTGACGCCGGGCATGAACCTGCACGGCGCCCGCGGCGAGGAAAACCGCCCCAACGGCATGGCCTTCTACGGCTCCAACGGGACGGTCGTCGCCGACCGCCTGGGCTACGAAGTCCTGCCGGCCGGTCCCAAGCGAATCAACGAATACGACCGCACGCCGCGGGTCGGCCCCAAGCTCGCGCGCAGCCACGAGAACAACCCCGAGCCCACGCTGCTGCACGGCCAACATTTCATCCGCTGCATCCGCGAAGGCGAGAAGCCGCGCTGCGACGCTCTGGTCGGGCACCGCTCGAGCGCCGTCGCGCACCTGGGCAACATCGCCTACGAAATCGGCCGCAAGCTGCGCTGGGACGGCGAAAAAGAACGCTTCGACAACGATCCGGAAGCGAACAAGCTGCTCGGACGCAAAGCCCGGCCGCCGTGGGACTTGATTCCCGCCGGATAAAATCGTCGCACGCGGAGGAAGGCATGACCAGACGACAGATTCTGCAGGCCGCGGCCGGAGCGGCCCTCGCGGCCCCGGCGCCGGCGGCGGCGCCCAAGATACTCAAGAACATGGGCTCGGCCGGCCCGGGACTGCGCTTCCGCATCCGCGCCGCCGAAGCGGCGGGCAAGGAATGGGACATCGTCGAATACTGCCGGAGCAAGGGCCTCGGCGGCGCGCACACGCGGTTGCCCGCAGACCTCGACCCGGCCAAGCTCAAAACGCTGCGCGGCAAGATCGAAAAATACGACATGCGGCTGACGGTAACGGTCCGCTCGCCGGCGGACGACGGCGACCTGCCGCGCTACGAAGCCGAGATCGCAGCGGCGGCGCAAATGGGCGGCCGCGTGGTTTGCGTCCACGACTATTTTTCGGGGCGGCGCTACGAGCAGTTCCGGACAGCGGCCGAATTCCACGAATTCTTCGCCAAGTGCAAGACGGCCGTGCAGCGCGCCGAACCGGTCTTGCGCAAGCACAAGATGCCGCTCGCCATCGAGAACCACAAGGGCTGGCGGTCGGAGGAGCTTGTCGATTGGGTCGAGTCCGCGGGCAGCGAGTACATCGGCGTGGGTCTCGACATGGTGAACAACGTTTCCCTGATCGAGACGCCGATGCAAACGGTCGAGGCGCTTGCGCCGTATGCGTTGTTCGTCAGCTTCCGAGACATCGCCGTCGATTTTTACGAGGACGGGCTGCTGCTCTCGGAGGTTCCGCTCGGCGAAGGGCATTACGATCTGGCGGCGGTTGTCGCCATGCTCCAGAAACGCAAGCCGGACATGCTTTTCCAACTCGAGATCATCACCCGCGACCCGCTCAAGGTTCCGATCTTCACCGGCGACTACTGGAAAATCTACGACGAAAAAAGCCCGGTCCCGCCGCGCGACCTCGCCAGGCTTGTCGCCTGGGCGCGCAAGCACCCGCCGAAACATCCGCTGCCGCGGGTCAGCGGCCTGACCGCCGGGCAGCAGCTCGCGCTCGAGGACACGTACAACCAACGCTCCATCGACTACGCGCGGGCCCATCTGCCGCTGTAGGCCGCACGCCATGCGCCCATGCGCTCCCGCCGCGCCGGCGGCCCTCCTGGCGGCCTTGGCCTCGGTCGGCTGCTCGTCCGGCCCGCAAGACAGACGCAGCGCCGAGCGGGCCGTCGCCAACCTCGACATTTATCCCGGACTCGAGGCTACGCTGTTCGCCTCCGAGCCGATGCTGTCGAACCCCACCAACATCGACGTCGACCAGCGCGGGCGCGTCTGGGTCTGCGACGTCGTCAATTACCGCGAGCGCGCCCGCAACAACGATCGGCCCGCGGGCGACCGCATCCTGATCCTCGCCGACGAAGACGGCGACGGCGCCGCCGATTCCTCGAAAGTGTACTACCAGGGGCGCGACATCGACGCCGCGCTGGGCATCGCCGTGATGGGCAAGCGAACGATCGTCACCGCCGCCCCGAACGTGATCGTCTTCACCGACGAAGACGGCGACGACAAGCCCGACCGCAAGGAGTATCTGTTTACCAACTCCGGCGCGCCGCAGAACGACCATTCCACCCATTCGGTGTCGTTCGGCCCCGACGGCAAACTCTACTGGAACATGGGCAACAGCGGCCGCTACGTCGGAGACAAAGACGGCTGGCTGATGATCGACCGGGCGGGGAACCCCGTCCTCGACCGCAATTACGTCAATTTCCTCCGCGAAAACCCGGAAGCCGCCAGGCCCGACTTTGCCCGCGGCTACGAAAACAAGGAAAGCCCCTACCAGGGCGGCATGGTCTTCCGCGCCGATCTCGACGGCGGCGGGTTCGAGGTTCTCGGCCACAACTTCCGCAACAACTACGAGGTCGCGGTCGATTCGTTCGGAGACCTCTGGCAGTCGGACAACGACGACGACGGCAACTACGCCGTGCGCATCAACCACATCCTGGAATTCGGCAACTACGGATACCGTGACGAAATGACCGGCGCGAGGAATCAGGCGCCGCGCACGGGCCGCAGCGCGGAGATTCCCGAGCGCCATTGGCATCAAAACGACCCCGGCGTCGTGCCCAACCTGCTGATCACGGGGGCGGGCTCGCCGACCGGCATCGCCGCTTACGAAGGGCGGCTGCTGCCGCGCGAGTTTTGGGACCAAGTGCTCTACGCCGACGCCGGGCCGGGCGTCCTGCGGGCGATTCTGACGAAACCCGCCGGCGCCGGCCATGCGGCGGAGATGGTCGACATGCTCAAGGGCGAGCGCGACAAGTGGGTGCGCCCGGTGGACGTCGCCGTCGCTCCCGACGGCTCGCTCTTCGTCAGCGACTGGTACGACCCGGTCATCGGCTGGAACCGCATGGAGGACGCGGGCCGCGGCCGCATCTTTCGCCTCGCGCCGCCAGGCCGCAGCTATGAGCCGGGGGAACACGACTTCGCCACTGCCGCCGGGGCCGTCGAAGCGCTGAAAAACCCGAATCCCGACGTGCGCTACCTGGCCTGGACGGCGCTTCACGAAAACCAGGAAGAGGCCGAGCCGGCGCTGGAGGAGACGTTCGGCGGCGCCGGCGAGCCCCGCCTGCGCGCCCGGGCGCTCTGGCTGCTGGCGAAATTCGACGGGCGCGGCGAACATTACGTCGGCCGGGCGCTCGCCGACGCGGACGAGAACCTGCGTATCGTCGGGCTGCGCGCCGCGCGGCAACTCGGTCTGAACCTGGTCCCGATCGTTGAGCGCTTGGCAGCGGATCCCTCGCCGCGGGTCCGCCGCGAGGCAGCCATCGCCCTGCGCGGCCTGCGCAGCCCCCGGGCGCCAGCCTTGTGGGCCGAGCTCGCCGCCCGGCACGACGGCAAAGACCGCTGGTATCTGGAAGCGCTCGGCATCGCCGCGGACGGCCGCTGGAACGCCTGTCTGCGCGCCTGGCTGGACCGCGTCGGCCCGGCATGGGACTCGCCCGCTGGCCGCGACATCGTCTGGCGCTCGCGAGCCGACGCAACGCCCGACTACCTGGCCCGCATCCTCCACGGCGCCCCGCTCGAGGAGCAAGACGCCGCGCGCTACCTGCGCGCTTTCGACTTCCAAAAGGACTCCGCGGCCAAATCCCGCAACCTGCGCAAGCTTGCTTTCGGCCGGCCGGGCAGCCGTTCGCCGGGCGACGTTTTCATCGCCGCCGAAGCTCTTTGGCGACTGCCGGAAATCGACTTGGCGGCGAATCCCCGCATGCGCAAGGCGGTCGTCGAGCTGCTCGACCGGGCGCAAGGAAGCGAGCAGTTCGCGCGCCTGGCGCAGCGGTACAAGCTCCGCGAGCACTACCCGGCGCTGATGGCCGCGGCGGCCGCGAACAAAGACAATCCGGTCGGCATTGCCTCGGTTACGACGCTGCTCGAAGCGGACGCCGGCGGCGTCATCGAAGATTTCATCCGCCGCAACCCGGCCGCCGCCGGCGACGCTGCGGCGGCGCTGGGCAACAGCCGCAGCGCCCGGGCCGTCCCCCTGCTCGAAAAAATCATGCTCGACGCCTCAGCGCCGCCGCCGTTGCGGGAACAGGCCGTCCGTTCGCTGGCGGGCATCCGCCAAGGCGCGGAAACGCTGATCGCCCTGGCCCGGGCGGACGCATTCCCTCAGGAGCTGCGGGAGACCGCGGGCGCCGCCATGACGCGCTCCATGCACGCGCGCATGCGAGCGGAGGCGGAACGGCTGTTCCCCCTGCCGCCCATGAAAAACAACGAGCCGCTGCCCGGCATGACGGATTTGCTGGTGCTGGTGGGCAACGCCGGGCGCGGCGCGGAGGTGTTCGCCTCCGCCACCTGCGCGGATTGCCACGTCGTCGCCGGCAAGGGTACGCACTTCGGCCCGGAACTCTCCCGAATCGGCGACAAGCTGCCCAAGGCCGGGCTCTACGAATCCATCCTCGATCCCAGCGCCGGCGTCTCCCCCGACTTCCGGCTGCAGCATTTCGAGTTGGCGGGCAACGAGCTCGTCTCGGGGATCGTCGTCAATGAAACCGCCGGCAGCGTGACCCTGCGCATGGAAGGCGGCGTGATGGCGGACTACGCCAAGCAAGACATCCTGAGCCGCCGCGAGTCCTCAGTATCGGCCATGCCCGACGACCTGCAAGAGCAGATGTCGGTGGACGACCTCGTCGATCTCGTCGAATACCTGAGCAGGCTGCGCTGAACGGTCTCGCGGCGCTCGGATACACTGGAACATGACCCCAAGGCGCGCCGCGCCAAGGGGGAATGAATCCATGCCCGCCGCTTCACCCCAGCAACACAACCGCGCCCTGCTGGCTGAAAACGACCCCGAAATCCATGCCGCGCTGTGCGGCGAGGAAGCCCGTCAAGCTTCGGGGATCGAATTGATTCCCTCGGAAAACTACGCCTACCCGGAGGTGTTGGCGGCGCTCGGCTCCGTGTTCACCAACAAATACTCCGAGGGCTACCCCGGCCGGCGCTACTACGGCGGGCAGGAGTTCACCGACGTCATCGAGCGGGTCGCCCGCAACCGCGCCAAGCAGGTCTTCCGCTGCGAGCACGCCAACGTCCAGCCGCTCTCCGGCGCGCCGATGAACGCCGCCGTCTATCTGTGCATGCTCGAACCGGGCGACACCGTGCTCGGCATGGACCTCTCCCACGGAGGCCATCTCACGCATGGTGCGCCCGTCTCGCACATGGGCAAGCTCTACAACTGGATCCGCTACAAGTCCGACCCGTCGAACCAGGGCCGGATCGACTTCGACGAATTGCGCAAGACCGCCCGCGAGCACAAGCCGAAATTGATCGTCTGCGGCTACTCGTCGTACCCGCGCGACTACGACTACGGCGAATTCAAGCGCATCGCCGACGAAGTCGGCGCGCTGACCATGGCCGACGTCTCGCACATCGGGGGGCTCATCGCCGGGGGCGTCATGAGCAATCCGTGCGACTACGATTTCGACTTCGTCACCACGACCACGCACAAATCGCTGCGCGGGCCGCGCGGCGGAATGATCCTCTGCAAAAAGGAATTCCGCCGCGAGATCGACAAATCCGTTTTCCCCGGAATGCAGGGCGGGCCGCACATGAACGCCGTCGCCGGCGCCGCCATCGCGTTGGGCAAGGCCCTGAAGCCCGAGTTCCGGACATACGCCCGGCAGGTGCTCGACAACGCGCAAGCGCTGGCCAAGACCTTGACGGACGGCGGCGCCGAGCTGGTCACCGGCGGCACCGAGAACCACATGATGGTCGTAGACTGCATCGCCGGCTTTGCGCTCGACGGCCGCGTTGCCGAAGAAGCGCTCGACCGCGTTTCCATCACCTGCAACAAGCAAGTCATCCCCGACGACCCCAACCCCCCGTTGCGCCCGAGCGGCATCCGGCTCGGCACGCCTGCGGCGACCACGCGGGGGATGCGGCAGCCGGAGATGGAACGCCTTGGCGGCTGGATGCTCGAGGCCCTGCGCAATCATGACGACGAAGCCGCCCTGGCCCGGATCCAGGCGGCGGTCCAGGACATGTGCCGCCGGTTCCCGGTTCCCGGGATATAGGGAAGCGAGCAGAGCGAGACCGCTGCGCGGGGGCGGGTCAGTTGGGCTTCGGCGCAAATCACTCGGCGTCCGCGCTTCGTTTGCGCCCGACGGGCGCTAAACTGATCAACCCGCCGACGATCGCTCCGGCGGCGAATGAGGCAGGCATCATCCATTGAAAGGTCAGGCCCAAAATCTCGTAGTAGGCGACGCCAACCGCGACTGCGACGCTGCATGCCGTGCCCACGTGAGTCCCGAAGGCCGCGGCCCAAGGCACGAACATGGCCATGAAGAACAGCAGAAACAGCGGCGGCGCCAAGAGCGTAGCGATCTTGTAGCAGAGCTCCAGGATATTGCCTTCGATCCGTCCGATCAGCGTTCCCACGGCGGCCACCGCAACGCCGATGGCCAGCGAGACGTATTTCGCCAGACGGACGCGGCTGTCCTCCGAGCTCTTCCGCTTGCGAGAAAACCGGTCGATGAAGTCCGTAGTCACGACGGAACACGATGAGTTCAAGCCCGACGAGAGGCTCGACATGGCGGCAGCGAGAAGACCGGCGATGACCAGCCCGCTAACCCCGGCGGGCAATCCCCGGACGATATGCATCGCCAGCAGCTTGTCCGCATCTTCCAGGGCCGTTCGTCCCGCGGCAAGCATTTCCGGCCGAGACTGGAAATAGGCCAGCAGCGTCAAGCCGACGGCGGCCAAGAACGGCCACAGCACGAGGTTGCCCATCAACGCGGTGAAGAACATCCGCCGTGCGGCCGGCGCGTCCCGCGTCGCCAAGTAGCGCTGGATGGCCATCTGATCCGAGCCCGCGGTCGACACGAAAAACGTGAAGTACGAGAGCGCCGCTCCGACGAAGGTAAACCGCACTGCCGGGTCGTACCAGAAGACCGGACGCTGCCAGTGGGCGGGCCATTCCTGCGGCCACCACTGCCCTACTCCCCCCAGCTCCGCCGTGATCAGAGTCACCACCAGCACGGCGCCGCCCATGAGAATCGCCGTCTGAATGACGTCGGTAGCCACAACCGCCCGCAGGCCGCCCATCGAGGTATAGAGCACCGTCACCAGCCCCAGGGCGATGCAGATCCACGGCACGGCCGACGCATCCAGCCCGAGTGCCGGAACCAGCACGACATCGGCCGTGGCGAACATCACCAGGGACATCCAGAAAAGCCGCAGGATGAGAAAAAAACACGATCCCAGAAGGCGTACGCTCAAGCCGAGCCGGGTTTCGAGAATCTCGTATGCGCTGGTGACGCGCAGGCGCATGATGGCGGGAATCAACAGCCACCCGACGATCAGGGCAATGAACGGAAGAGCGGCCAGTTGGGCCAGCACCATCGGCCCGTACTTGATCATCTCGCCGGGAACGGCCAGGTAGGTGATCGTGCTCAGCAGCGAAGCGAAGAGCGAGAGCCCGACCTTCGAGGGCGACATGTTGCGGCCGCCCAAAAGATAGTCGTCCGTAGTATTCGTGCGCTTGGCGCAGCGCCACCCAACGGCGAGCATGCCCGCCGCGTACGCCGCAATCACGACCCAATCGAGAGAGGTCATGTCTACGGCAGCGCGAGCCGCCAGTGCAGCACGTTGGTCTTGTTCGACTCGTATGCGTGCGAGGCCTGGATGAGAAGGCGATTCGGCGTATTCGGGTTCCCGGAGCCCACGACGACGCTGTTCGAATACGCTCCAAGGCCCGCCTCGCGCTTTCTCAGGTAGACGCCGTCATCCCAAGTGAGACCGTCTCGTGAAGAGTAAAGAACCATGTGCCCCTTTTCCCCGCCCAGACTGCCGCTTCGGCCGTGTAGAAAGTAACAGCCGTCCATCGAGATGAGTTGCGGGTTGCGGATTTTCTTCGCAAAGTGCGCGGTCTTCGGCTCGGACCAGGTGCGTCCGCCGTCATTGCTTATCACGTAGTCGGACTCTCGTTCGTTGTTCCGGTTGTAGACGTAGACAATGAGCTTTCCCGAATCGAGCGTCCCCATCGTTCCGTAGGCT
Source organism: Bryobacterales bacterium (assembly GCA_965214655.1). Lineage (GTDB taxonomy): Bacteria > Acidobacteriota > Terriglobia > Bryobacterales > UBA6623 > CATQHP01. Next base: position 2,074,300 of record OZ243965.1, read on the forward strand.
CTGCCCGTTGTGTCAAAAGGAAGCTCGCTGCGCTTCGTGAAGGTCCGGCCTCCGTCCCGGCTCGCGTAGAGCTCGTAGACGTGCTCCTTCTTGTTGCCGAGGAAGTTGACGTCGTTCTCGTTCGCGAAGTGCAGCGCGAGTATCTCGCCGTTGTAATGCCGTGCGTCGTAGACCCTGCCCCGCTTGTCGCCCAGCTCGGCCGCCTTGCTCCAGGTGCGTCCGCCGTCGGAACTGACGATGTAGGTCGGCTTCTGAAAGTGCGACCACACGGTATCGGTCGAGATGTCGCAGACGAGGAAGAACAGGACGATGCCGCCGTCGTCGGTCAGAACCGCTTTCTCGGCGAAGGCGGAGAGTTTCCTGGCGGCCGCCCCCCCTGATTGACCCGCGTCGAACAAGTTCTTCGAGTAGGTCAGCGCTTGCGGCTCGCCCCACGTCTTGCCGCCGTCTTCCGAGCGCTTGTATTCCATCCATCCCACGGCTGAGTGTCCGCGGTTGTCGTCGTTGCAGTTCGGATAGAACGCGAGTATCTTGCCGTCCTGATATTCGACGAGCGCGTGCCCGAGATGTCCGCTTCTTCCCGTCTGGGAGTGATCGACGAAGAGAATTCCGTCGTTGGGCGGATTCTTCGGAGTGAGCCGGTAAGAGCACGCCGTGCTCTTGTTCATCTCCTCGGCGCGGGACAAGCCGTTCAGCGCGAAGCTCGCCATGGGAGCGAAGCGGGTCAGCCAAACTCGGCGCGTCGCCTTCATGGAGCTTCGCCGGACTGACTGCGGCGCATGCCGATGCAGTGAAATAGCGGCGCTGCGGCCTGCTCCAACATACGGTACAGAATCGCGTTGTGCGCTTTCTTCCAGATCGAGCGGTGAAACTTCAGATCCGCTTGCTCCATCTGACAGCGGGTGTCCTCTGAGGCGAGTCGCGAGATTTCGCAGACTCTCCGGTCCAGCGCGTCCAGATCTTCAGATCTGAGCCGGCGGGACGCCTCCTCGGCCGCGCACTGCTCCAACTGAACCCGGACATTGCAGCGTTCGCGCACTTCTTCGGCAGACAATAGTTGGTATCATGACCGACGATCGGATGCTTGTCAACGATCGCCGGCTCAGAGGCCTGTCGCTGCCGGCGCTTGCCGCGGCGGGCGCTCTAACCGCGTTGTCATGCGCGCCGTCGCCGCAAGCGAAACCGAACATCGTGGTCATCTTTGCCGACGACCTCGGCTACGGGGACCTCTCCAGCTACGGCGCGACCAGGATTCAGACGCCGAACAGCGACCGGCTCGCCCGCGAAGGAATGCGGTTTACCGACGCGCATTCCCCGTCCGCCGTCTGCTCTCCCTCGCGCTACGCCCTTCTGACCGGACGCTATGCGTGGCGGACGTGGATGAAGAACTGGGTGCTGGACGAACACATGCCGTTGCTGATCGATGCGGACCGGTTGACCCTGCCTCAGATGCTCCAAGAACTCGGATACTCCACCGGCGCGGTCGGCAAGTGGCGCCTTGGGTGGGGCGACCAGACGCCCGCGGACTTCAACGACGATTCCAACCGCGGCCCGCTCGACGTCGGCTTCGACCGGTTCTTCGGCGTGGCGTACAGCCATAACAGCTCGTTGATGCTGCAAAACTTCGTCCGCGACCGGCGCATCGTGGGCCTCGGGCCCGACGAGGATATCCGCACGTCCGCGGTGCAGGAGCGGCTCGCGCGGCGGCTGGAAGATACCGCCGTCGATTTGAGCCGCGAGGCGGTCCGGTTCATTCACGACCACCGCGGCGAGCCTTTCTTCCTCTACTACCCGACCACCAACATCCATTGGCCCCGGACGCCGAACGAGCGGTTCCAGGGCGCCGGCCAAGCCGGCGTCTACGGCGACTTCGCGGCCGAGTTTGACTGGGCGGTAGGCGAGGTCCTGCGCACGTTGGACGAGTTCGGACTGGCCGAGAACACGCTCGTCGCGCTGACCAGCGACAACGGCGGCCGGCCTGCTTCCGGGATGAACGGACACCGGCCCAACGGCGGCCTGCGAGGCGTCAAGCGCCAGATCTGGGAGGGAGGACATCGAGTTCCGCTCATTGTTCGCTGGCCGAACGAGGTCGAGGCCGACTCCACGAGCGACGAAACCGTCTGCCTGACCGACCTGACGGCGACGCCGGCCGCCTACTTCAACTACGATCTGCCGGACGACGCGGCGGAGGACAGCGTCAATCTCTTGCCCGCATTACGGGGCGAAGCCTATTCGCGTCCCATTCGCGAAGCGACCGTGCGCCACTCCGTGAGCGGCATGTTCGCAATCCGCCGGGAGAACTGGAAGCTGATCGAGGGCGACACGGACGGAGACTTCCGCAAAGGACACAACGCGGCCGAAAAGGCCAAGAACCTGCCGATCAAGGATCCGGCGACGGGCAAGTTCCAGCCCTTTGCCTTCGATATCCTGGACTTCGATCAGGAGAACCCCGTCTCCCGGCTTTACAACCTGCGCGACGACCCTGCCGAAGCCGCCGACGTCGCCGCCGACCATCCGCAGAAGGTACGGGAGTTGGCCGGACTGCTCGACAGCTACCGCGAATCAGGGCGCAGCGTTCCCGCAAGGTGACGGCGCGCCGATCAACGCTCGAATTCCCTGGAAGAAATCAGAGAGGAGACAAAATGTCCGAGATCCACGGAATCATTCCGCCGATGGTGACCCCGTTCGACGAGAGCGGGGAGCTGGACGAAGCCGCTCATCGCGCGGAGGTGCGCCTCCTGGTCGAGGAAATCGGCGTGCCGGGCATCGCGGTGTGCGGCTCGACGGGAGAGGGACAGGCGGTTACCACCGACGAGACGCGGCGCATCACGGGAGCCGCGGTGGAAGAAGCCGCCGGACGAGCGACGGTCATCACCGGGATCATCACGAACAGCACGCGGATGGCCGTCGAGCGCGGCAAGGCGGTGGCCGATCTCGGCGTCGCGGCGCTGCAGGTGACGCCGGTCCACTACCTGTTCCGTCCCGACGACGACTCCTCGCTGCGGCACTTCGACACCATCGCCCAGGCGACGGGCTTGCCCGTGCTCATCTACAACGTGGTGCCTTGGTCCTATCTTTCGCCCGACGCGCTGGCCCGCATCCTGCGCGAGGCGGACGGGGTGATCGGGGTCAAGCAAAGCGCGCAGGACATGAAGTCCCTGGCGGACCTGCTTCTGCGCATCGATGCGATCGAAGCCTCGAAGAACATTCGGATCCTGAGCGCGCTCGACGCCTTGCTCTATCCCTCGTTCCAGTTGGGCGCGCACGGTGCGATCGCGGCGATTCTGACGGCCGTGCCGAAAGCGTGCGTGGACTTGTGGAAGGCGGTCGAAGAGGGCGACCACGCGCGGGCGCTGGACTTGCACAAGCGACTGCTGCCGCTGTGGGACGCGATGTGGGGGCCGAACCTCCCGGCGAGCGTCAAAACGGCGATGCGGATGCAGGGGCGCGACGGCGGCCTGCCGCGCGCGCCGATGCCGGCGAGCTCCGAGCAGGTGACGCGGCGGATTGAGGACGCTCTGGCAAGCTTTCGAGCATAACGTTGCGAAAGCCCTCCGTCCGCTAGCTCGAAGTTTGCGAGCTGATCGCGTATAAGTCATTGTTGTTGAGCGAGTTATGCTGTTCTCTGAGTGTTCGCTTGCGGCTACGCTTGCGGCGCCGCCCTCAGGAATTCGCAACAGCGCCGCCACACGGGGGTCGGCTGCGTCCGGATGGTGAAGGCGGCGCTGCCGGCCTTGGCCGCTGCCGCCGGCGAGTTGCGCGCGCGGCGGCTCCGCGCCATTTTCAAGCTCTTCGATGCGGCGCTCCAGCGCGCTTGCCAATCGCGGCGGCATGCGCGCGAACCGCTGCTCGTCGGCTTCGTATTTCCGCCGGACCTCTTTGAAAACGGCGAGAGCCCGCGCCTCGTCGCCGGCATCGAGATACATGGCGGCCAGCTCGAGCTGCAACACGTAGTTGCGGGGGTAGTCGCGGAGCAGCGAGTCCAGCAGGCGCGCCGCCTCCAACGGGCGGCCCTCGCGCCGATGCACCAGCGCCATGAGAGTCCGCGCCTCGTCGCGCGCGCGGCGGCCCTCGCGGGCGACGCGGGCGACCATCGCCTCGCCCTTGGCTTTGTTGCCGCGAACGCCGCCGATCGCAATCACTGCCCGAACCGCCCAGGGTAGGCTGCCGATGACGTATTCGTGTACGCCGGCAACCAGATCGGCATCCACGAATTCGGGATGGCGCTTGCGCAGGCTGTTACTGAATTTCCGTGCCCGCCGGCCGTTTCTCAGCGCCCGGAAATAGGCTTTGTCGATCATGAACTGGTAGTTCGCCCGAAGGGCGTAGTTATGGGAAATCGCAAACAAAGCGGAGCGGTCGGTCGGGGCCGTTTCGAGTCGTTTGCCGGCCAGCAGGCGGCCCCGGTCGAGACAGTCGAAAATTTTGTCCTTGACGCCGGGGTCGGGTTTCGGCTTTTTTCTCTGGAGAAACCGGTTGTCGCCCTTGAACGCGCTTGTCTCCAGCATCCCCAGACGATTCAACTCCTTGTAGAGAATCGCCGCCGCGAGGTGGTTGTAGACCGCCGGGTCGTCCGGCTCGGCCTGGAGAGCTCTCTCGTAGGCGGCGACCGCCTCGTCGTATTCGAGATTGAAATAGTGGTCGTGGCCCGCGGCGCGATGGTCCGCAGCAGCAGCAACCGCGAGAAAAACAAGACCCGCCGCAGGAGCCCGCATTCTGAATGTTCGGACGCCGTTCAACGGACGGCGATTACTTCTCTCAGGCTATCGCGGCTCAAGAAAAACTGGGCCATCTTGAAATCTCCAAACAGCGCTTCGAGATTGCGGTTGGTAAAAGTCGTCGGGATCGTCCGGTGGCAGCGGACTGTCGCCTCCAAGCTGTCCGGCGACTCGATCGCGTAGCGGCAGACCGGAACTCTTTCGCCTTTCGGCTGACTGTGGAAGAAACACAAGACGACTCCTTCGGGGCGAACGATTCCGGCCAGCCTCGCGATCGTGTGATATAGCAGACCGACATCAAGGAAATGCAAGACGTCCCACACCAGGATTCCGTCGAACATGCCTTCCTGAAACGACAGATACTCGTCGACGAACCGCTGAGCCGCAAGATCGTCGAATCTCCTGTTGGGCATCCGCGCGCGTTCGGCGTCGAAGCTGCGCAACAGATCGACGGCGTGGATGCGGATGCCCCTTGTGCTCCAATACCGCGCATTGGAGTCGACAAGTCCCCCGAGATCGAATATCCGGCAGCCTTCTACACTCGGCAGTTGTCTCAGGAAATGAAACAGGCCGTTGCTCGTCCGCTTGAAGATTTGCGGCGTCGTTTCTTCGCCGGCGGGCGTCTTGCGGCGCACTTTGATTCGGGGCAGGCCAAGCGGCGCTTCAAAGTTTTTCCCGTACACTGCTTGCTGCCTGCTTCCTGCTTCAAGGGCTTCAATGACGGAGAATACGACTCCGGCAGCCTGCTCGGCCTCGATCGCTTTACGCCGGGCTTTGCTCCGTCGGATTGCGCGGCGTCGGATTGCGCGGCGTCGGATTGCGCGGCGTCGGATTGCGCGGCGTCGGATTGCGCGGGGCCGGATTGCGCGGGGCCGGATTGCGCGGCGCCGGACTCGGCGTTGCTTGCCGGACGGCCTGGTCCGGTTTCGGGCTGCTTGCAGCCGCCTGCGTCTGTTTGGGTCTCGTGATGTCGATGCTGCCCCGGAATATGGCCCCGTCTTCCATAACGATGTTGCCGGCGACGATATCGCCTTCGAACGAACCGGTTTTGCGAATTTCGATGCGCTCAACCACGTGCACCTTGCCTTTGAGGCTGCCCAACAGCACGAGGGCCCGCACATCGATATCGGCTTCAACGTTGCCGTTCGCGCCGATCGTCAGGCAACCTTGCTCGAGTTTGATGGATCCCTTGACGACGCCGTCGAGATAAACGTCTTCTCTACCGATAATCTCGCCCTCGACGCACATCGTGTTGCCGATCCGCGTGCCGGCGGGCGCGCTTCGAGCGGCCGGTGGGGACGCGGGCTGCGCCGTTGATTGCCCGGGCGAAGCCTCCCCCAGCGGTCGTATCGACGGCTGGGAGCGGCGCGGCATCGGCGCGGCCGGCCGATCCCCTGTTTCTTCCCTGTCTTTTCTTCCTCCCCACATATTGCGCAGTCTCCTTCGAACAGTCCGACAGCTCACAGCGAAAATCGCGCAAGCGGCGTTACGCGCCTTGGGGGCCGCAAGCCCTGCGGAGAGCCGCGCGGGGGCGCGTAATCCTTCGGACGACAGGCAGTTGCGGTCGTCGGCTTCGTCGTTCGTCGGGGACGATCCGGCGGGGTGCCTTGCTCCTTGCCGAACAGCCGCAGGGGCCTGCCGCGCCGCCCGCGCTACTTTCAGCGCGGACTGCCAACAGGTTACCCCCTATATATAACACGGTGCGGCAAGCGGTTCGCGCGGTCTGCCGGATTCACGCCGCGAATGCATGGCGCCAACAGCCGGTGGGAAGCCTCCCGCGAATGCAGTATGGTAGGAAATGGGACGTTGCGGCGCCCGGATGAAAGAACCCCGGCAGACTTCATGACGCCTCCTGCGGCAGTTCATACCGGCGAGCGGATCGTTCCCGATCGGGTCGTCAAAGAGCTCTTTCACAAGATGCTCCAGTGCTACTACGTCGAAGAGCGCTCCAAGACTTTCGTCAAACAGGGCAAGACAGCCTTCTACGCTTCCACCCGCGGGCACGAAAAAGTTCAGGTCGGCGTGCCCATGCTGATGAAGCCGGGACACGACTGGTTTTACACCTACTACCGCGAGAAGAGCATTGCCGTGACGTTGGGCATGCCCTACAAAGACATCTTCCTCGGCCTGCTGAACCGCGACGGCGACCCGAACTCGGGCGGTGTGAACATGCCCGAGCAATGGTCGTCGAAGGAATTGAAAATCGTCGCCCAGAGCGCATGCACGGGTACCCAGTACCTCCCCGCCGTCGGCATGGCCAAAGCGCTGAAGCACGACGACTCGGACGCCGTCGTATACGCCGCCTCGGGCGAAGGGGCAACAAGCCAAGGAGAATTCTTCGAGGCGCTGAATTGGGCGCACCGGGAAAAGCTCCCCGTTCTGTTCGTCGTGCAGAACAACGGCTACGCGATCAGCGTGCCGCAGAAATACCAGACGGCTTCGAAAGTTCATCGCATCGCCGAAGGATTCGGGTTGCCGACTTTCAATCTCGACGGGACCTGGTTCGAGCCTACCTATCAGTTGCTGCCCGACATCCTCCGCGATATCCGCGCGGGAAAAGGTCCGGCGTTGATCGAGTTCAACGTGGTGCGGCTGGACCATCATTCGTCGTCGGACGATCAACGCAAGTACCGCAGCGAAGATGAAATCCGAACGGCGGTCGAGCGAGACCCGATCCTGCAGACCGAGCAGTACTTGCTGGGGAACGAGATCATGAGCGGATCGGAGATCGAAGCGCTGCGCGCCGCGATCAAGGAAGAGGTGGACAAGGCGGCCGAAGAAGCCGACCGGCGCCCGTTTCCGCAAAACTACGACATCCTGGAGCACGTCTATGCGGAACAACAGCCCGTCGCCGAGGAGCGGCAACCGCGTTTCATCAACGGCAACAAGGTCTCGATGGTGCAGGCGATCAACAACGGCTTGCGCGAAGAGATGAAACGCAATCCCAAGATCGTGATGTGGGGCGAGGACATTCAAGACCCGAAGGGCGGCGTGTTCGGCGTCACCAAAGGCTTGACCGACGAATTCGGCGAAGAGCGCTGCCGGAACGCGGCGCTGGCGGAAGCATCGATCGTCGGCATCGCCGGCGGCATGAGCACGGCGGGTTACAAACCGATTGTCGAAATCCAGTTCGCGGACTACATCTGGCCCGGATTCATGCAGATGCGGGACGAGATCGCCCCCATGCGCTGGCGCAGCGACGGCGCTTGGGGATGTCCGCTGGTTTGCCGCGTCGCGGTCGGCGGATACATCAAGGGCGGGCCGTGGCATTCGGCGAATATCGAAAGCTACTATGCGCACGTGCCGGGTTGGCGCGTGGCCTACCCAAGTTGCGCGGAGGACGCCAAGGGCCTCATCAAGACCGCGGCGCGCATGCAGGACCCGGTGCTCTTCCTGGAGCACAAGGGCCTCTACCGCGCCATGCCGGCGCGGACGCCCGAGCCGGACGAAAACTATTTGATCCCCTTCGGCAAGGCGCGCAAGCGCCGCGAGGGCTCTGACTTGACGATCGTTACCTGGGGTTATACGACCCATCAATGCGAGGCCGTCGCCCGGGCGATGCAGCAAGAACGCGCGGCGTCGCTCGAGATCATTGACCTGCGGACAATCGCTCCATGGGACAAAGAGACCGTGTTCGCCAGCGTCCGCAAGACGAACCGCGTGTTGATCGCGCATGAAGATACGTTGACCATGGGCTTCGGCGCGGAGATCGCGGCGGCCGTCGCCGACGCATGTTTCGAGTCTCTGGACGCTCCGGTCGCGCGGCGCGGAGCCAAGGATTGCTTCGTTCCGTCCGCGCCCAACCTCGAGCGCGAAGCGCTGCCGTCGGAAAAGACGATCCGCGCCGCGGTCGAGCGCGTGTTGGCTTTCTAACGCGGCATGCGGATTGCCGATGCAGCGTCGCGGCCGGCGTCGAGCGCGCGATTCCTGACGCTTATCGTCCTGTTAGCGGGGGCATGCGGCGGCGCGGAGCCCGAGAATCCCGCAGGACGCGATAAAGTTTATCGGCCCGAGTTGCCGACCGCCGCGGTCACGCTGCCCGACGGCGCGGTCATCGAAGCCGAGTTGGCCGTCACGTCTGAAGAGCAGAGCCGCGGGCTGATGTTCCGCCGATACCTGCCGCCCGACAAGGGCATGCTCTTCGTGTCTGCGGAGCCGCGGCAGCGCGGATTCTGGATGTACCAGTGCCTGATTCCCCTGGACATCGTCTGGCTCGACGGCAACCGCCGGATTGTGGAGATCGAAGCGAACGTCCCTCCCTGCAAAGAAGTCGATGCGCGCCGCTGCCCGACTTACGGCGGCGCCGTAGACTCGGTCTACGTGCTGGAATTGGCCGCGGGCCAGGCGGCGGCGCACGGCTTGCAACCGGGAGGGCGGATCGACTTTTAGCGCGGTTCGCTCCGTAACCGAGTCCGCCTGCAACTCGCCTGTTCGATCAAAGGGGAAAGTTGCGCCCGGCGCAAAAAGCCTATGTGGACGAAACGAATCATCGCGATGGCGATCGGACTGGGGCTGGTGTACCTGGTCGGCTCGAAAGTTTACGAGGCGAATCGACAGGCGGCCGCGCCGGCCAAGAAGAAGGGCGGCGGGCGCGTGGTCAACGTCGATCTGGCCTCCGCGCGCGTCGGCGAGGTGCGGGAAGAACTGCTGCTTACCGGCTCGCTCAAGCCCAAGGAAGTCGTGGACGTCAACGCCAAGGCGACGGGGCGGGTGGAAAAGATTCATTTTCTGGTCGGCGACCGCGTCCGCCAGGGGCAGTTGATCGCCGAGTTGGAAGACGACGAGCTCCTCCAGCAGGTCAAGCGTTCCGAAGCGTCCATCGAGGTCTCGCAAGCCGGCGTGACCCAGCGCAAGGCCGAGTTGGCCAACACCAAGGCGAACCTGGAGCGCGCGCGGCAGCTTTTCGAGGAAGAATTGCTCTCGCCCCAGGAGTATCAGCAGCAACAGACTTCGCTCGAGGTGATGAGCGCGCAGGTTTCGCTTGCGGAAGCACAGGCGACCCAGGCCGAAGCGGAGTTGAACGAATTGAAGATCCGCCTGGAGCAGACCAAGATTTACTCTCCGATGTCGGGAGTGGTGGCCGCGCGCCAAGTCGACCCGGGCGCTCTGGTCAACCCCAACAACCCGATCGTGCGCATTGTCAACTTGTCGACGATGGTGACGCAGGGGAACGTGCCCGAGCGCAACATCGGCAAGCTGAAAATCGGCAATCAGACAAAGGTCGAGGTGGACGCCATCCCGGGAGAGGCGTTCAGCGGGCGCGTGGCCCGTATTGCGCCGGTGCTCGACGCGGCTACCCGCAGCGCGCTGATCGAAATCGATATCCCCAACCCGGAGTTGGTTTTGAAAGCGGAAATGTTCGCCCGCATTACCCTCGATTTGGGCTCGATGCGCGAAGCGACGTTGATTCCGCGCGACGGCTTGGTCTATCGCGGACGGCAGCCGGGCGTGTACGTCGTCGAGGGCGGCGGCGACCGGCCCGTGTTCCGCGCGATCGAGACCGGCCTGACCCGCGAGGACCAGGTCGAGGTGCTGGCCAATCTCGACCCGGGAACGAAGATTGTCGGGCGCGGCGCGACGATGCTGCGCGACGGCGACCGCATCGCCACCGGCGGCGCGGCCAAGAAAGCCGGCGCCGGGAACAAGAGCGGCGGTCCCGGCGGAGGCGCGAAAACAAATTCGGACGACCCGGCGGCCCGCGGCAGTTGAAATTTGCCGCGGCGCGCGGGCGTCAACCCGCAACGGCGGTATCATGAACGAGCGGCTTCATAGGCGCCTTCGCGCGGCGTAGGCAATGAATTTACCCAACTTCTCGATCCATCGGCCGGTCACCATCCTGATGACCTGCCTGATCGCCATCCTGCTCGGGGGGATCGCCTTCGTCAATATCCCCGTCGATCTGATGCCCGAGACGGTCTATCCGACCATCAGCGTGCGGGCGGAGTACGAAGGGGTTGCGCCGGAGGAAATGGAAAACCTCGTGGTGCGGCCGCTCGAAGAAGCGTTCTCGGCCGCGCCCGGCGTCGAGCAGATCGTCAGCTCCGTTTACGAGGGCCTGTGCTACGTGCGCGTCGGCTTCGATTACGACGTCGACATCGACGAGGCGGCGAACGAGTTGCGCGTGCGCCTCGACCGCGCGCGGCGCAATCTGCCCGAAGAACTGGAGCCGCCGACGATGTACAAGTACGACTCGTCGCAATACCCCATCATGTACATGACCGTATCGGCCGCGGACATGGACCCCAAGGAGCTGCGCCACTTCGTCGAAAAGCAGATTCAATACCGCCTGGAACGCGCTCCGGGCGTCGCCGCCTTCAACGTTCGCGGCGGCCTGCGCCGCGAGATTCACGTCGATTTGAATCTGAAGAAGCTGCGCGCGCTCGATCTCTCGATCGCCCGCGTCGTTCAAATTCTGCGGCAGGAGAACATGAACCGCCCCGTCGGTCCGGTCGACGAAGGGCGTTTCGAGGTTCTGTTGCGCACGCGCGGCGAGTTCGAAAGCCTGGATGAAATCCGCAACGTGGTGATCACCACCCGCAACGGCGTCCCGGTTCACATCCGCGACATCGCGACCGTCGAAGACAGCCACGAGGATTCCGATTATCTGGTCAGCGTGGACGGCCAGCCCGGCGTCCGGCTGTACGTCTATAAGCAGTCGGGGGCCAACACGGTTAAGGTGTCCGAGGCGCTGTGGGAGGAAGTCGACAAAATCCACAGGTCGTTTCCCAATATCACCATCGAAAAAACCCGCGACAGCGCCGATTTCATCCGCGCCTCGATCGCCAATGTCCAGCGCGCAGCTTTACAGGGCGGCGGCTTGGCGGTCCTCGTGCTGCTGTTTTTCCTGCGCAGCGTCTCCAGCACTCTGATTATCGGCGCGGCGATCCCGATTTCGGTGATTTCGACCTTCGCCCTGATGTACTTCAACGGCTTCACCTTGAACACGGTGTCATTCGGCGGCCTGGCGCTGGGCGTGGGCATGTTGGTCGATAACGCCATCGTCGTTCTGGAGAACATCTACCGCCACCGCGAAGACGGCAAAGGCGCCTATCAAGCGTCGCTGGACGGCAGCAAGGAAGTCGCCATGGCGATCACGGCATCGACGATGACGACGGTCGCCGTGTTCGTACCCGTGTTGTTCATCGGCGGCATGACGGCGCAAACCTTCAAGCAGTTGGCCTATGTCGTCAGCTTCGCCTTGTTCTGCTCGCTGATCGTTGCGCTGACCGTCGTGCCCGCGCTTTGCTCGAAACTGATGGGGCGCCGCGAAGCGAGCGGGGCGTTGGCCGAGCTTGCCCGCTGGGCCGGAAACATCCAGGACGAGCTTGCCGAATCCTACGGCCGCATGGTCGCTTGGGCGCTCGACCGCAAGGCGCTGGTGACGCTCTGCGCGGCTTTGCTGTTCGCCGGCTCGATGTACCTGATTCCGTTGATCGGCGTCGAGCTCCAGCCGGAGGTGGACGAGGGCGAGATTCGCGTCAACGTCGAGCTCGAGCCCGGCACGCGCGTCGAGGTCACCGACAGCGTGATGCAGCAGTTGTGGCGCATCGCGACCGACTACGCCCCCGAGATCGCCACCTCGATGGTGAACTCCGGGGGCACGACAGGCGGCTCCGGCATCGGCGCCAATCGGGGAGAATTGCGGTTCAACCTCGTTCCGCAGGATCAGCGCACCCGCAGCGCGAAGGATATCGCCAACGAACTGCGCCCCCTGCTGCAAGTCCAACCCGGCATGCTGGTGCGCACGCGCATATCGAGCGGGATGTTCCGCCGCGGCCGCGGCGGCAACGACGACGGCGACCGCCTGTCGGTCGAGATCCGCGGACACAACATCGAAACCGCGGCGCAGTTGGCGGAGACCATCCGCGAAAGGATGTCCGCCGTCCCCGGCGTGGCCGAGGCGCAGATCAGCCAGCGCCCCGGAATGCCCGAGATGCTGGTCGAAGTCGACCGCATGAAGGCGGCCAACATGGGCCTCAACGTCTCGGACATCGCCACGACCCTCGAAACCGCGATCGGCGGCACGCGCAGCTCGATGTACCGCCAGGGCGGCGACGAGTTCAACATTCTGGTCCGGCTCCGCCAGGAAGACCGCTTGAACCTGCAGGCCGTCGGACAGGTGCCGCTCACGACGCCCGCGGGACGCACGATTCCGGCCGAAAGCGTGGTCGAGTTGCGCAGGCAGGAAGGCCCCACGTTCATCAGCCGCGTCGATGCGGAGCGCCGCCTCTACGTCACCGGCGCGGTCACGGACCGCGATCTCGGCAGCGTGGTCGGCGACCTCGACGACGCGCTCAGCGGCATCCCGCTGCCGGAAGGGTTTTCGATCGAATTCGGCGGCGAATACGAAGAGCAGCAGGAAGCTTTCCGCGATTTACTGTTCGCCGCCATCCTGGCGCTGATTCTGGTTTATATGGTCATGGCCTCGCAGTTCGAGTCACTGCGGGATCCGTTTTTGATCCTGTTCTCGGTGCCGCTGGCCGCGGTCGGCGTGGTGCTGATGCTGCTGATCACCGAAACGACGTTCAACCAGCAGGCGTTTCTGGGGATCATCGTCCTGCTCGGCATCGTCGTCAACAACGCGATCGTGCTGATCGATTACACGAATCTCCTGCGGCGCGAGCACAAGATCAATCTGCGCCGAGCGGTCGTGACGGCGGGCAGGCGGCGCTTGCGCCCCATTTTGATGACCACCATCACGACCGTGCTGGGGCTCGGGCCGATGGCCCTCGGCCTGGGAGAAGGCGCCGAGCTGCAAGCCCCGATGGCGCGGGTCGTGATCGGCGGCTTGCTGACTTCCACGCTGATTACGTTGATCTTCATCCCCGTGATCTATACCGGCCTCGAGGAGCGGGCCGAACGGGCGCGGGAACGGAAACCGGCGGCAGACCGGTTCGAGCCCGCCACAGGCGATTAGCCGCAACAGGGCCGGGACGCTCCCGCGGGCGGACACTTGTTAATTGTTTCCGGCCGGCGGCGGGCGCCGTAACCCGCCGCAACGCCGAACGTCCTTATGCACGAAGGAGGAATGATGACCGATCGGAACATGGACCGCCGCCAATTTCTGCGCGCTTCGGCGTTGGGCGCCGCGGGGCTTGCCGCCGGAGCAGCCAAGGAGACCGCGCCCACGTCGGAAACCCTCGTCGCGCAGTTCTACACGACTCTGAGCGAAGACCAGAAGCGCGTCATGCACTTCGATTTCGACGATCCGCTGCGTTCGCGCGTCGAGAACAACTGGCACGTTTCCTCCGCCCGCATCGGACAGTTTTTCAACCGCGAGCAGCAGACGCTGATCCAGGACATTTTCTTCGGGATGCACAATCCCGAGTTCCACAAACCGCTCGCGCAGCGCTTGCGCGACGACTCCGGAGGGCTTGAAGGGTATTCCGTCGGCTTGTTCGGCGAACCCGGCAGCGGCAAGTTCGAGTTTGTCGTTACCGGCCGCCACATGACCGCGCGCTGCGACGGCGACTCGGTGGACGGCGCGGCCTTCGGCGGGCCGATTTTCTACGGGCACGAAGGCCGGCGTTTTTTCGAGTTGCCGACGCATCCCGGCAACGTGTACTGGTTCCAGGCGCTGCGCGCCAACGAGGTTTTTCAGGCCCTGGACGGCAAGCAGCGGGAAATGGCGCTGCGCGACCGCCTGCGGCGCGAAACAGGGACGGGCACGGTCGCCCTGCGCGCCGACGCCGACGCGATCCCCGGCCTGCCGGTCGCCGACATGAGCCGCGATCAGCGCGAGTTGGTCGACAAGGTGCTCGAAGACCTGCTGCTGCCCTTCCGCGAGCAGGACCGCCTGGAAGCGATGAAGCTGATTCGCGAAACCGGCGGAGTCGAGAGCCTCAAGATGTCGTTCTCCGAGAGCCAGGATCTGGGCAACGACGGCGTGTGGGACGTTTGGGAGCTCGAAAGCCCCAACATGGTGTGGCACTTCCGCGGCGCGCCGCATGTCCATACCTACGTCAACATCCAGCGGGAAGCCGGTTGGCAGCCGCCGCAAACAGCAGGCGGACGCAGGGATTTCCGGCGGCGAGGCCGTTTCCGCCGCGGTTGATTTAACGTTTCGCGAAGTAACCATCCCACCGCGAAGTTCCGCCCTAATGGAAGGCGGGGTTATACAACCATGAGTCTTCCTGAATTTTCGATCAAACGCCCGGTGACGGTGCTGATGGCCGTCATGATCTGTCTGCTGCTCGGCGCGATTTCGTTCGTCGAGATCCCCGTCGATCTGATGCCCGAGATCGACTCGCCGACGCTGAGCATCACCACCGACTACGAGGGCGTGGCCCCCGAAGAAATCGAAACGCTGATCAGCCGCCCGATGGAGCAGATCGTCTCTTCGGCGCCCGGCGTCGAGCGGGTCAGCTCCACGTCGAGCGAAGGCCGCTCTTCGGTGCGCGTGGAATTCGCCTACGGAACGGACATCGAAGTCGCCGCCGACGAAGTTCGCTCGCGTCTGGACCGCGGCCGCCGCGCGCTGCCGGACGATATCGACCCGCCCACGATCTTCAAATTCGACGTCACCCAATTCCCGATCATGTTCGTCACCCTGGCCTCCGCCGAGATGGACGCCAAGGAGTTGCGCTCATTCGTCGAGAAATCGATTCTGTACCGCCTGGAGCGCGTCAAGGGCGTGGGCCAAGTGCGCGTCGGCGGCGGCCTGCGCCGCGAAATCCATGTCGATCTGAACCTCGAAAAACTTCGCGCCTTGAATCTCTCCGTCGCGCAGGTCGTGGACACGATCCGCCGGGAAAACATGAACCGCCCGGTCGGTCCGGTCCGGGAAGGCCGCTTCGACGTGTTGCTGCGCACCAGCGGCGAGTTCGATTCGGTCAATCAGATTTTGAATGTCTCGTTGACCTCGCGCGACGGCGTGCCGGTCTATGTGCGCGACGTCGCCGAAGTGGAAGACTCCCATGAAGACATTCGGCACTACGTCGGCGTCAACGGAAAGCCGGCGCTGCGCCTGATCCTCTTCAAGCAATCCGGCTCGAACACGGTCAAGATCTCCGATGCGGTCTGGGAAGAAGTCGACAGAATCCACAAAGACTACCCGCAAGTCAAGATCGAAAAGACGATGGACACCGCGGACTTCATCAACGCCGCGATCAACAACGTCAAGGGCGCCGCCGGAGTGGGCGCGGTCTTGGCCGTGGTGGTTCTACTGTTCTTCCTGCGCAGCTTCTCGAGCACGATGATTATCGGCGTGGCGATCCCCATATCGGTGATCTCGACGTTCTCCTTGATGTATTTCAACGGCTTCACCCTGAACACGGTCTCGTTCGGCGGCTTGGCCTTGGGCGTCGGCATGCTTGTCGACAACGCGATCGTCGTATTGGAGAACATCTACCGGCACCGGGAGCAAGGCAAAAAACCCAAGGATGCGGCCCTGATCGGAAGCAGAGAGGTGGCCATGGCCATCACGGCCTCGACGTTCACCACGATCGCCGTATTCGTCCCCGTGCTGTTCATGGGCGGGTACTCGGCGCAAACGTTCCAGCAGTTGGCTTACGTGGTGTCCTTTGCGTTGCTGTGCTCGTTGGTGGTCGGCTTGACGGTGGTGCCGGCGCTTTGCTCCAGGTATTTGGGCGGCGGCCGGCGCGGTTTGCGCATCTTCAGTCCGGTCGAGAGAGCGATGACAGCGCTCTCGGTATCCTACGGCCGCGGCATTCAATGGGCGCTGGGCAACCGCCTATTGGTAACGGCCTTCGCCGTCGGCCTGTTGGGCTGCTCGGTTTGGCTTACCGATTATGTCGGCGTGGAGCTCGAGCCGCAGGTCGATGACGGACAAATCCGCGTGAATGTCGAGCTCGAGTCCGGGACGCGGGCCGAAGTCACCAAGGAAATCATTGACCAGATGGAAGCGCTGGTTACCGAACGCGTGCCCGAAGCCGAGTACATCATGACCGAAGCGGGCAGCGACAGCCCGTTCCGCTCGATTGCTACGCACATCGGCGAATTGCGCATCACGCTGTCCGATCAATCCAAACGAGACCGCAACGCCCGCGAGATCACCAACGAGCTCCGCCCCCTGCTGACCCGCATCGCGCCCGGCGTTCAGGTGCGCACCCGCATCTCGGGCGGCAGCTTCGGGCGCCGCCGCGGCGGCGGCAGCGGAGGCGGCGACCGGTTACAGGTGGCGATTCGCGGCTACTCCCCGGAAACCACGCAAAGCCTGGCGCTGCAAGCGCGGGACGCCATGCTCACCGTGCCCGGAGTAGCCGAAGCCGAAGTCAGCCGCCGGCCGGGGACGCCGGAAATGCTGGTGCGCGTCGACCGCTTGAAAGCCGCCAGCGTCGGCATGTCGGTCGCCGAGGTTGCGGATACGTTGGAAACGGCCGTCGGCGGACGCCGCTCGTCTTTCTACCGGGAAGAAGGCGACGAGTACGACATTGTTGTCCGCCTGCGAGAGGAAGACCGCCTCGAGCTCGCGCAGGTAGGACGCATCCCGCTGCGCACCCCGCGCGGCGAACTGATCCATGCCGAGGATGTGGTCCGCCTGCAGCGGCAAGAGGGCCCGGTTGAAATCAGCCGCGTCGACCAGGAGCGCATCGTCTACGTCTCCGGGACGATCGCCGATCGCGACCTGGGCAGCATTATCAAGGATCTGGAAGTCGAGCTGGCCAAAATCAACCGCCCCGACGGTTACGAATTCCAATTCGGCGGCGAGTGGGAAGACCAACAGGAGGCGTTTCGCGATCTGCTGTTTGCGGCCATCCTCGCGCTGATTCTGGTCTACATGGTGATGGCCGCTCAGTTCGAATCCCTGCGCGATCCTTTCATCATCCTTTTCTCAATTCCACTGGCCGCGGTCGGCGTGGTCACCATGCTGGTCATCACCGGCACGACCTTCAACATGCAAGGCTTTCTGGGGGTCATCGTGCTGGTCGGCATCGTGGTCAACAATGCGATCGTGCTGATCGACTACACCAACCAGTTGCGCCGCGACCACGGTTTCGGCATCCGCGAAGCCGTATCGACCGCCGGCGAGCGCCGCTTGCGGCCGATCCTGATGACCACCGTGACCACCGTGCTGGGCTTGACGCCAATGGCGCTGGGAGTCGGCGAGGGCTCGGAGCTGCAGGTGCCTATGGCTCGAGTCGTGATCGGCGGACTGCTGACCTCGACGCTGATTACGTTGGTCTTTATTCCTGTGGTTTACGCCACCTTGGAAGAGCTCACGGAGCGCGCCGCGCGCCGCCGCGAGAACGTGCTCGGCGAGTTCCAGCCGGTCGAGGGGGATTAGCCGGCCGGCCGCCGAAGCTTGGCGGAATTCCTTCGAGAGCCAGCGATGCCCAGCGGGCATTGAAGCGCTCCCACTCGGCTTCTTCCGGTTCGTCGGTATGGCTGACCGGAAACTCCATGGTTTCCAGCGGGCATTCGAGCCGATTGCGGATCGCGTAAACGGTCGCGGGCGGGACGACGCTATCGCGCCGTCCGATCCCCAGCAACGTCGGGCTGCGGATCAGGGGCGCGAAGTTCATCGAGTCGAAATAGCGCAGCGTATCGCGGACGGCCGCGGCATGGTCGGGCCGTCTTTCGCGGAAGCGCCGCACTTCGACTGCAGAGCCGGCTTGCACCAGCTCGTTGCGGCCGTCGTGCCAGCCGAAGGTGGGCGTGCCGACGGCGAGCAAATCGGCGCGCCGGGTGACGGCCTGGGCCATGAGCGCCAGCGCCCCGGCAAAACTGAAGCCGCGGAACACCAACGAGCTCGTCCGCCCGCGCGCCAAGCCGTGCCCGACGCGGGCGGCCTGGATGTAATCGCAGACGGCCCCGCGCAGCACGTGGGCTTCGGGCGACTCGAATCCGGTCAGCATGAAGCCCCACGGCGAGCGCCGCCCCACGGCGTTGCGGGAGCGGCCGAAACCGCGGATATCGACGCCGACCACGTTCAAGCCCTGCAATGCCCATAACCATTGCACGCTGCAGCGCGAATTGTAACCGTGCCCATGAACGACCAGTGGGCGGGGCCGATCGCTTTGCCAGAAAAGCCGATAACCCGCAATGCGCGCGCCGCCCCATGAGCGGAATCGCATGTTCCTCAATTCAAGCCGCCGGTACGGTTGGCGGCGGTCCGGCTCGCTTTCGGCCGCCGGATCCAGAGCATCCAACTCACACACGGTCCGCCTCCAGAAAGACTCGAAATCCTCCGGCGTCGTCAGCGCAGGCCGCGTTTGTCTGACCTCTTCGCTCAGAACGCCGTTTCTTTCAGCCGGTCCGGCCGGCGAAGAAATTTTTGATGCTCCCGATAGGCGCACAAGAACGTAAATTCTGGATGCTACCATACCGCTGCGGTTCGGACTTTCGATTCTCCGGAGGAAGGGCGTCATGAACACCCCCGTCGACTTGCTTCGCGAATCCGAGTTCTTCAGCGTTTTCGAAGACGAAGACCTCTATGCGCTGTCGCGCAACGCCGTGCGCCTGCGGTTCGACAAAGGCGAGCGGATCATCGAAGAGGGCCGCCGCGCGGACCGGTTCTATGTCATCGAGCAAGGCACGGTCGCGCTTTCGTTTCTGGCGCCGGTCGACCCGGTAGAAATGGACCCCGTAGTCGGCGGCCTGCGCGAGCAGATCGCCATCCACACCATCAACCGGCCCGGCGTGCTGATCGGCTGGTCGGCGATGGTCGAGCCCCACCTTTACCGAGCCAGCGCGGAGGCATGCGAGACTTCGCGTCTGCTTGCTTTCGAGCGCGAGTTCGTCGAAGAGTACTGCGAGCGCCGGCCCGAGTTCGGCTGGCGGTTTCTGAAGAGAATCATGTGGGCGTTGGGCGACCGCATCGGCGCCAGCCGCCAGCAACTGCTCCGCCGCCGGGGTTCGGCGGATGCGCGGCGCGTCCGCGCGGTCATCGCCGAACATGCCGCCGGCCTGAGCATGAACTCCCCCCTGCACAAGGTTCCGCACTATCTCGAAACGCGGCTGACAATGGCCGATGCATTCGAAATTCTCGAGCGCTTGGGCAAAATCGGCAGCGATCTGGAACAACGCCTGACGTGGCGGATCCTCGCAAGCTTGACCGCGGCCAAGCGGGATGGGACGGTTTTTCGGCAATTACAGCAAATCTACGACAGAGTCGCCGAAGCGCCCGCCGGCCGGCCGCCGGAAGAAATCCGGCGCAAGTGCTGCGAAGAATTCGAACGCTTGTATGCGCTCACCGACTATCGGATCGAAGGATGGGCCAACCTCCCTGAGAAACCCGGATTCCTTGTCCTGATGAATCACCTCTCCAATCATCCCGACAACACTCTGCCCAATCGGTTTCAGTTGACCCTCGACACGCATTTCGTCAGCGCCGTAATCCTTTATCGACATTACGGCCGGGCGCCGGTGCGCGTCGTGCGCCAGGCGGAGCCCGACGAGTTCGGCCACCGCAGGTATTTCGACCGGCTCGGCTACATTACGGTTTCCCGCGGCCGGCCCGCCGGAACTCCCGAGGACTCCGCCCAACTCGTTGCTCGGCTGCGCGAACGGTTTATCGAAGACGCTCTGGCCGTGCTGCAGTCGGGGATCAATCTGGTGATCTGCCCCGAAGGCGGCTCGACTGCCACCGAGGCTTCCCCGATGGCTTTTCGCGCCGGGGCGTTCCGCATTGCCGAGCGCGCTCGAGAGGAACCCTGGATCGTGCCGGTCGCTGTGGCCAATTTCGACAAGCAAATCACGCGGACGCGATTGGCCGCCAAGATCTTCCCGCCGTTCCGCTTGTCGGATTCAGTGCCTCGAGGCTCCGGGGATGCGGCGCTCTACGAGTTCATCAACGGACTGAGGCGGCGCTATCGCTCGTATGTCGCGGAAGCCGTCATGCTGGCCGCGGAGACCCGGGCTCAAGTCGCCTGACGCGGCCCTATATGTCCAGATTCTTGACGTCCAGCGCGTTGTCGCCGATAAACTTGCGGCGCGCTTCGACGCTTTCGCCCATCAGAGTGGAAAATATCTCTTCGCTCTCGACCGCATCGTCGATGCGCACGCGCAGCAGGCGGCGGCTTGCGGCGCTCATGGTCGTCGCCCAAAGCTGCTCGGCGTTCATTTCCCCAAGGCCCTTGTAACGCTGAATGGACGCATCCCGCATTGCCGTATCCTTCAAGTGATTCAGCAGGGCCAGGGGGTCCGGAAGCGTTGCGGTCGATTTTTTTCCCACGACGAGGAAGGGCGGCTTGTTGTATCCGGAAAGCTGCTTCGAAAGCCTCCGCAGGCGCCGGTACTCCGGCTGCGCGGCGGCCTCCAGATCGATCAGGCGCTCGCTTTCCGTGCCTTCCCGGAAGCCGATCGCATAGGCCGAATGCTCCTCGTCGGGAATCAACCTGACCTCGAGGCCGAGTTCCTGCATCTGTCTGACAAGCGCCGCGAGATGCGCTTTGTCTTGAAAATGGTCTTTCGTATCGAGAGCCAAAGCCGCATCGGCCAGAAAATTGACGACCTTCTTGTTGCGCAAGCGCCGCTCCAGGCGCAAAAACATCTGTTCGTAATCGTTCAGACTGGTCACGTAGTCGCGCAGGGGGGCTTTTTCGAGAATCAGCCCCGGAGTTCCGTTGCACCCATATTTGAGCTTCACGCCTTCGGTGGCGATATGGATGACTTGCGAGGTGAGCTCGGAGTCGTCCTTGATATAGGTCTCGTTCTTGCCTCGCTTGATGCGGTAGAGAGGCGGCTGCGCAATGAAAACGCGCCCGGACGAAATGAGCTCCCGCATCTGGCGGAAAAAGAACGTCAGCAGGAGCGTGCGGATGTGCGACCCGTCGACATCCGCATCCGTCATCAGGATGACCTTGTGGTAGCGCAGCTTGGCGATGTCGAAGTCGTTGGCGATGCCCGTGCCCAGAGCGGTAATCATCGCGCGGATCTCCTCGTGAGAAAGCATCTTGTCGTAGCGCGCTTTCTCTACGTTGAGGATTTTTCCCTTGAGCGGCAGAATCGCCTGATAGCGCCGGTCGCGCCCCTGCTTTGCCGTGCCTCCGGCCGACTCGCCCTCGACAATGAACAACTCGGCGCGGCTGGGGTCGCGCTCCTGGCAATCGGCGAGCTTGCCGGGAAGGCCGGCGGAGTCCAGGGCACCCTTCCGCCTCGTCAGGTCGCGCGCTTTGCGGGCCGCCTCGCGCGCCCGGGAAGCATCGATCGCCTTGCCCACGATGCGCTTGGCGACTGCCGGATGCCGCTCGAAGTATTCGCCCAAGTGCTCGTTTACCGAAGCGACGATCTGCCCCAGGATATCGCTGTTCAGCTTGCCTTTGGTTTGCCCTTCGAATTGCGGCTGCGGAAGCTTCACGCTGACAACGGCCGTCAAGCCCTCGCGCACATCATCGCCGGAGAGACTGATCTTGGCGCTCTTGGAGAGATTGGCGTCCTTGCCGTAGGCATTGATAGTTCGCGTCAGCGCAGAACGGAAACCCGAAAAGTGCGTGCCGCCATCAACGGTGTTGATCGTGTTGGCGAAAGAAAAGATATTCT
The DNA here is from genome assembly GCA_965214655.1 of Bryobacterales bacterium. Classification (GTDB taxonomy): domain Bacteria; phylum Acidobacteriota; class Terriglobia; order Bryobacterales; family UBA6623; genus CATQHP01. The sequence continues at coordinate 2,096,460 of OZ243965.1, forward strand.
CCTGATAGCCGTCGTTGTACTGGAGAGCGACCTCGACCTCGACCTTGCCGCCGCTGAAATCCCGCTCGTCCCTGAAGTGAATCGGGTCGGGATGAAGAGCCGCCTTGCCGCGGTTCAGATACGAGACGAACTCCGCGATGCCGCCCTCGAAATGGAACACCTGCGGCTCGCGTTCCAGTCGGTCGTCGGTGAAAACGATCTTGAGGCCGCCGTTGAGAAAGGCCATCTCGCGCAGACGCGTCGCCAGCACATCGTGCTTGAACTCGGTAACGGTAAAGATCTCGGGGTCGGGGACGAATGCGATTTTCGTTCCCGTCTTGCGCGTATTGCCGGTTCTCTGCAGCGGTCCCAAGGGCCGGCCTCGCGAATACTCCTGCTCCCAGGTATGGCCGTCCCGCCAGATTTCAAGCCGCAGAGACTCGGAAAGCGCGTTGACGCAACTTACGCCGACGCCGTGCAGCCCCCCCGAGACCTTATAGCTGTCGGCGTCGAATTTACCCCCGGCATGGAGCTTGGTCATCACCACTTCCGCGGCCGAAACCCCCTCCTTGGCATGAACCGCAACCGGGATGCCCCGGCCGTTGTCGATGATGGTGATCGAGTTGTCGATATGAATGTGAACGTGGATCTCGTCGCAGTAACCGACCAAAGCTTCGTCGACCGAGTTGTCGACGACTTCGTAAACAAGATGGTGAAGCCCCAGCTCGCCGGTCGAGCCGATATACATTGCCGGGCGCTTGCGCACGCCCTCAAGGCCCTCGAGAACGCGGATGCTGTCCGCTCCGTACTGCTTTTTCTGGATGTCCCTGCTTTTTTCCGCCATGCGTGGTGTCAGCAATTACCTTCTCGCCCGCCGATTCAGATTCTCATGGGCATTACGACGTAGCGGTAGTCGTAACTGTCTTCACCGGGCACACTGAACTGCCCCGCGCTCTCCTCATCTTTGAACTGCATCTCGATGTTGGGGGCGCCGTCGGTCGCTCCCAGAAAATCGAGCATATAGTTGGAATTGAACCCGACCTGCATGGATTTGCCGCTGTACACGACGGGCAGCGACTCCTCGCTTTCGCCCGCATCGGACCCGGAGGCGGCCAGCTTCAACTCCCCATTGCTCAATTCCAGCCGCACGGCATGAGAACGGTCGTCGGCGAACGGAGAAGCGCGGCGCACAGCCGCTGTGAACTCTTCCCGGCCGATCTCGACGGAGAGGCCGATTTCCTTCGGCAGGACTCGTTCGTAATCGGGAAACTGCCCGGTGAGCTTGCGCATGATCAAGAGGCGCTTGCCGCAGCGGAAAAAGAGATGATTCTCGTCCGAGGCGAAATCGACCATGATCGTGAGCGATTCGTCGCCCTTCGCCGCCAGCCTCTCGGTCAGCTTCGACAACTCCGCCAATGCCTTCTTGGGGATCAAGCCTTTTACCTCGCCGCTGATGCCTTTGAATTCGTGCGGCTTCTCGAAATACGCCAAGCGGTGACCGTCGGTCGCCACCATCACCAACGAATCCTCGCGGACAATCAAAAGCGCGCCGGTCAGCGTATAGCGCGATTCTTCATCCGCAACCGCAAAGCTCGTCTTGACGATGGCGGCGTGCAGGTCGTTGGCCGGGATGTGCGTCAACGTAGTCGGCATCTCCGGCAATTCAGGGTAATTCTCCCCGGACATGCCTGCGATGCGGGCCCGCGAGCGGCCGCAAACGATGCTCGCCGATTGGTTTTCCGCAATGCGGACGGCAACCTCCGCATCAGGCAACAGGCGGATATAATCCAGCAGCATTCGCGCCGGCAGCGTCGTGGCGCCGCTTTTCTTCACCATTGCGGGACAAGAGCTCTGGATGCTGATCTCCAGGTCGGTGGCGGTCAGAACAACCTCTTTCTCGCGGGCTTCGAGATGAACATTGGACAAGACAGGGATAGTCGTCTTCCTCTCCACGGCTCCCTGCCCTACCTCGAGTTCTTCTACCAGGTCGCTCGTTCTCACAGTCAGTTCCATCGGTCGAGGTCCTTTTCGTTCGTTCGACGCCGAATCCCTATCCTTCGGGCTGTGCTCAAGAATTATTATAGAACAGGAAGAATAGTCCCTGAGGATCTGTGGAAAACGGCAATTGGTGTTTATCTATCAATAAGTTACGGGTTCTTCCGCCTGTGAAAAACGGCGGATGGCATCCACAGAGGCAAGCTGCTTCCGAATGTCCACAATCGCGTACGGAAAGGCCTCAAGCGCACTGTGGAAGAAACCATTATACCTAATTGAATCTGTCGATTAGCTTGTTGATTTGGGTGTCGAGATCCTTGTCGCGGCGCCGCTCGTCCGCGATCTTGGCAACCGCGTGGAGCACGGTCGTGTGGTGCTTTCCGCCGAATGCCCGGCCGATCTCGGGGAGCGATGCCGATGTGAGCTTTCGGCACAGGTACATGGCGATCTGGCGCGGCGCGGCTATGCTCCGGCTGTTGCTGCGCTCTTTGAGTTGATTGGTTCGCAACTGGTAGTGCGCGGCGATTATTTGTTGGATGTTGGCGATGGTAGCCTTGCGTTGGTTTTCCGCAAGGGTGGTCTTCAATGACTGGCGCGCCATGGCGGTCGTGATGCCCGTCCCCGCTATCGAGGCGATGGCGATCAGCCGAATGAGAGCGCCCTCCAGCTCGCGGATGTTGGAATTGAGGTGAGTCGCCATGAAGCTGAGCGTGCTGCTCGGCAGCTTGGCGCCGGCCTCCTCCGCTTTGTGGCTGAGGATGGCCATTTTGGTCTCCAGATCGGGCGGCTGAATGTCGGCAATCAGCCCCCAGGAGAAACGGGACTTGAGCCGCTCGACCAGACCCTTGACCGCGTTGGGCACCGAGTCGCTGGATAGGACGATCTGCTTGCCGTTGTTGTGCAAGGTGTTGAACGTATGGAAGAACTCTTCCTGCGTGCGCTCGCGCGTTCCCAGCATCTGGATGTCATCGACCAACAGGACATCGGCCGTGCGAAAACGCTCATGGAACGTGCGCATGCGGTCATAGCGGATGGAGTTGACCATGTCGTTCATGAATTCTTCCGCCGACACGTAGATGACCTTCATCTGCGGAGATGTTTCGCGGATGTGACTGCTGACCGCCTGCATCAAATGAGTCTTGCCCATGCCGACTCCGGCGTAGAGGTATAACGGGTTGTAAACATTGCCCGGGTTGTCGGCGACTGCTCGGGCGGCCGCGTGCGCAAACTCATTGCAGGAACCGACAACGAACTTGTCGAACGTATACTTCCCGTTGAGCCGTTGGCCGGCGGGTTGGAAGACGAAAGCGTGCTGCGTCGGAGGCTCCAGCCGGGCGTCCAAGCTGACGCTCACCGAGTGGAAACCTAGATTCAACCGCCCCGATATGGCGAGGATGGCCGCCAGGTACTCGGATTCCAGCCATGCCTTGACGTTCTCGTTAGGCACCGCCAAACAAAGATGCCCGCCGCGGTCGACCCCAAGGGATCGAACCGGCTCCAGCCAGTTTCTGTAGCTTTCACGGCTTGTCCTCTCGCGCATCTGCGCCAGGACGCATCCCCACTCATTCATTACATTCCTATCGCTTTCAGGATAACCCTTGCTAATTACAAGCCGGGCTCAGACCGAATTCTTCATGACCCGGGAGCGATAGTAACACATTGGAGCGCCGCTGCGCGGCTTTTGAGCAAACAAAAACCTTCTCAAAGAAATTGTTTCATCAAAAATATCGACAGAATTCTTTGTTTTACATACATCAAAACACAAAATATTGTTCTCTGCGTTACGGAATCCTACGAAACAATAGGGAACACGATCTCTTTTTTTTCCGCCGTCAAAACTTCGTTGAGAGAACCTTGCCTGTAACCTTCAAGATCGAGTGTAACGTATTTGAAACCAAGGTTCTTGAAGGTCTCCGCGAGAGTTCCGGCCATCTCCGGAGTCAGGGCTTTCGGCAACTCGTCCTTGCCGATCTCGATGCGCGCAAGCTCGCCGTGGTAACGCACCCTGCAGACGCGGAACCCGAGCGCGGCGAGGGTTTCCTCACCGGCTTCCACGAGCTTCACGTTCTCCCGCGTGACCGCGGTGCCGTAGGGTATGCGCGAGCTCAGGCACGCCGCGGCGGGGCGGTCCCAGGTAGGCAGGCTTTCGCGCCGCGAGAGCTCGCGGATTTCGGATTTGGCGAGACCGGCCTCGAGTAGAGGCGCGCGTACGGCGTGCTCCCGGGCCGCCCGGTGGCCTGGACGGAAGTCCCCGGTGTCGTCTTTGTTGACGCCGTAAACGATGGTGGACACGCCGAGCTCCGCGCCGACTTCTTCCAGTCGGCGGAATAGTTCGTCCTTGCAGTGGAAGCAGCGGTTCGGATCGTTTTTGGCGTAGTCGGGGTTCTCAAACTCGCGCGTCTCGACGTAGCGGTGGCGGATGCCGAAGCGCGCCACGAATTCCTCGGCGTCGCGCTTGTGCGATTCGGGAATGGAAGCGGAATCGGCGGTGACGGCGATCGCTCCGGCGCCCAGGACTTTGTTTGCCGCCCAAGCCAGATAAGCCGAATCCGCGCCGCCGGAGTAGGCGACCATCACCCGGCCCATGTCCGCAAGCAGCCCGAACAGCTTTTGCTCCTTGCTATCGATCTCCGTTCGATGGACTGAAGACACCACGCCGAAGCTATTATACCTGAGCCGCTCTTCGGCGGCCTCGCTGATACAATCGAAATTCGCCCCATGGCCCGCAGGAGACGTGTTTGCGCCGTCAGCTATCTGAACACGGCGCCGCTTGTCTGGGGCTTGACGCACGGGCCACAGCGGGGCCTTTTCGATCTGAGTTTCGAGTTGCCTTCCATCTGCGCGGATCGCTTGCGGGCGGGGTCCGTCGATGTCGGGTTGATCCCCGTGATCGAGCTTGCGCGGCAGCCCGATGCGGTAGTCGTGCCGGGGTGCTCCATTGCCTGCGATGGGCCCGTGCGCAGCATTCTGCTCGTCTCGAAGAAGCCGTTCGCTGCAATCGATTCGATTGCGGCGGACAGCGGCTCGCGCACGTCCGTAGTCTTGGCGCGGATTCTCATGGCGCGCAAATATGGGCTGCAGCCGCGGGTCCGCCCGCATCCCCCGCGGCTGGACGCCATGCTGGAGTCAGCCGATGCGGCGCTGGTAATCGGCAATCCGGCGCTGCGGCTCGACCCCAAGATGAACCGTTGGCGCGGCCGGCCGGTGCATGTCTACGACTTGGGGGCCGAGTGGCGCGAGATGACCGCGCTGCCCATGGTTTTTGCGGTCTGGGCGGCGAAGACGCCTGCGGCCGACGATTGGCCGACCGCGGCGCTCAACGCTTCGGCGGCCTATGGAAGAGCGCGCATCGACGAAATCGTCCGCGTCGAGAGCGGGCGTCTCGGCTTTCCGCCCGAGTTGGTGCGCGCCTATCTGACGGAACGCATCCGCTTCGACCTGGAAGAACGCGAATGCGCGGCGATGCGGCTTTATCTCCAATTTGCCGCCGAACTGGGTTTGGCGGCAAACTGCCCGGAAATACCTTTCCTTGGCCGGCAGTCCTTGGCCGGCAGACGGTAGCGGGTCAGCGGTTCGCGATCGACTGAGCGAGCGCCTCCGAAAACCGCCGCGGCCTGCTAGAATTCACCGGTAGTGACGAAGGCCCAGGCACTCGAGTATTTCGCCGGCGACGACTTGATCGGCGTCGGCATGGAGGCCGACGCCATGCGCGAGAAACTGCATCCGCACCGCATCGCCAGCTACATCATCGACCGCAACATCAACCACACCAACGAATGCACCGAGTATTGCAGCTTCTGCGCTTTTTACCGGCCGATGGGCCACAAAGAAGGCTATGTTCTGCCCTTCGAGACGATCGCCGAGAAAATCAGCGAGACCGTCGCGCTCGGCGGCTCCGGCGTGCTCATGCAAGGCGGCGTCAATCCGGACTTGAAGATCGAGTATTTCGAGGATTTGTTCAGCCGCCTGAAGGCGCGCTTTCCAACGGTGCAGTTGCACTGCCTGTCGGCGCCCGAGATTCTCACGATCGCCGAGGTCAGCCGCCTTTCGATACGCGATACGCTGCTGCGGCTGCGCGATGCGGGAATGGATTCGATGCCCGGCGCCGGCGCCGAAATCCTCGATGACGAAGTGCGCGTGCGCATTGCCCGGCTGAAGTGCCGCACGGCGGACTGGATCGAGACGCACCGCACCGCGCACTCGATCGGCATGAACACGACTGCGACCATGATGTTCGGCTGCGGCGAAACCATCGAGCACCGCGTCAATCATCTGGAGACGATTCGGCGCTTGCAGGAGGAGACCGGCGGGTTCACGGCGTTTATCCCCTGGCCGTTTCAGCCGGAGAACACTCCGCTCGGGAGCAAGATCCCCGAAGAAGCGACCGCTTGCGAATTTCTCAAGACGCTGGCGATTTCCCGGCTTTACCTCGACAACATCTTGAATATCCAGACGTCGTGGGTGACCCAGGGCCTGAAGGTCTGTCAGTTGGGCTTGCGCTTCGGCGGCAACGACGTCGGCAGCGTGATGTTGGAGGAGAACGTCGTGCGCCAAGCGGGCGCCGCGCACAGCGCGACCGAAGAAGACCTGCGGCGCATGATCCGCGAGGCGGGTTTCGTGCCCAAGCAGCGCGATACGCTATACCGCATGTACTACCTGAACTAACGTCCCGCGAAAATCCGCCGCCAAGGCGCCGCCAGGCCTACCTTTTCTTTTTCCCGGTGAAGCGCACGATGGAATCGTCTTCGAGATTGAGCCGTTCGCCCTTGAGGCCCGACTTCGAAACCTCCGCGGTCCACTCGTACTCGATGTTGTTTTCGGTTGTGCTGAACTCGAAGTCGGGGCCGACGATCAGCCCGTAAGCGATCTCGACCGTGGTTCCGTCCGGCAGAACGGCGGCGCCCGTAACGTCGCCTTGGTCTTCGGCGAACGTGAAGCCGTATACTTGGGCGCCGACTTTGATTTCCCACCTGCCGTCGATGGGGGATTTCTTTTGCGCCGCGGCGAACGGCGCGGCCAACGCGATCAGGCAGAGCCAGGAAAAGATTCGAAAACGCATGGGGAGCCTCCTCCTATCCAAGCATAAGACGCCGCGCCCCGCACTGCCGGTTTCCGTGCGGCCCCGGGAAATCGGCAGCGGCGGCTGTGACACAATACCGTTTGTAATGCATCGACGGCATTCGCTCAGACACGCGCCCGCTCTTGCTGCGCTCGCGGGGCTGCTCGCGGCCGGCCTGCCGGCGGCCAACAACCCCGAGCGCGTGGAATGGTTCCGCGATCTGGGCCTGGGCCTGTTCATTCACTGGAGCCTCGACAGCCAGGTAACAGCGGTGATCAGTCATTCGATGGTCGGAGCGGACAAGGAGTATCTCGAGCGCTACGTCAACGAGTTGCCGCGGTCGTTCAACCCCAAGAAATTCGACCCGCGGGAGTGGGCCCGGGCGGCGCGGCTCGCCGGGTTCCGCTACGTGGTTTTCACGGCGAAGCACCATTCCGGCTTTTGCATGTTCGCCACCGAGACGACCGACTTCAACATCATGAACACCCCCTATGCGCGCGACGTGACGAAGGAGTTGTTCGACGCCTTCCGCGCGGAGGGCATCGCCATCGGCTGGTATTTCTCGCCGGACGATTTTCACTACCTTTACCGTTCGGGAACGCTCATCAGCCGCCTGCGGCCGGAGGTTCTTCCGCCGAACAACGACGGCCTGCTTGCGCTCAACCTGGCGCAGGAGGAAGAGTTGATGACGAATTACGGCAAGATCGACATCGTATTTTTCGATCCGCCGACGGGCTCGCCCATTGCGCGCAACCGCTTGGTGAAAGAGATGAAAGAGATCGTCTGGCGGCTCGATCCCGACACGGTGATTACGCGCGGGGAGATCGAGACGCCCGAGCAGCATACCCCCGGCGTGCCCCTGGACGAGGCCTGGGAAGGCAACATGACCATGGGTTCCCAGTGGCAGTACCGCGGCACGAACGAGCGTTACAAATCGGGCGCGACCCTGATCGAAACGTGGATCGAGACGCGCGCCAAGGGCGGCAACTTCTTGTTGAACATCGGCCCCAGGCCCGACGGGGAGATTCCCCTGGAGCAGGAAGCGCGCATGCGCGAGATGGGCCTGTGGCGGCTGATCAACGAAGAGGCGGTGCTGGCCGTGCGCCCCTGGGTGATTACCAACGAGGGCGACATCTGGTTCACCAAGGCGAAGGACGCCGCTACGGTCTATGCCTTCGTTACAAACGCGGATTGGGCTTGGGGCGCGCGGAAGACGTTTACGCTGCGGTCGGTCAAGGCTACGGCGGACACGACCGTGCGCGTGCTCGGGCAGAACGAGACGGTTCTCGAATACCGCCCCGACGTGACCCCGAAGACGGAGTTCGAGCAGACCGCGGCCGGGCTGCGCATCACGGCGTTCCGCGCCCAAAGGCTTTACAACGACCGCCGGTGGCCGAATCCGGTCGTGCTGAAGATTACGCACGCCGAGGCGGGCCTGCGGCCTCCGGTCGTGGTTACGAGCTCCGATGCCGCATGGGGAGCGCGGGGCGCAACGCTGTCGGCTGAGTTGAAAGACCTCGGCGATGCGTCGCGCGTCGCGGTCGGGTTCGAGTACCGCAGGAAAAAAAGCACCGCCGAAATGTACGAGTCGGACGACCCGTGGAAAGCCGTCGGCAAGAAAAAGCAGAGCCTCTCCGCGCCGGGCCGGTTTTCGGCGGTGCTGTCGAAGGTCGATGCCAGCCGCGATTGGGAGTACCGCGCGGTGGCCGAACATCCCAAGGTGACGCTGTACGGCGTCACGGCGACGTTGCCGGCGCGTTAGTCCCGCTCTGGAAAAATGCGGCGTTTGGCGTTAACTTTTCTTGCGGGGGCGGCGGTATTGGGCGCGCAGCGCTTCCAAACCGCGATCGGGGTTACCGAGAAAGGCAGCCCCATCCGCGCCGCGGTCGCCTGGGAGGCTTTGCGCTTCGAGGCGCCGAAGCCTGCCGTGCTGCTGGTCGGCGGGCTCGACGGCTCCCCCCAATCTACAAATGTCGTCAACGCATTCCTGCGCGGCGAGCTCGCCGGGGAAGATTTCTTCGTTTCGGCAATTCCCAATGCGGCGCCCGACGGCCCTTTCTCACCGGCCGGCGCAGCGGTTGCCGCCGATTTTCCGCCGGAGGGGGCTGCATACGGCGGACGGAACCCGGAAGCGCGCTATCTGTGGCGGTTTATCGGCATGCACGCGCCCGACCTGGTCGTGGAGATCCGCGACTCGCGGGAAGCCGGCGGTTTGACGCAGGCGCTGGCGGCCGGCAACGCGCCGGCCGGAGTCGGCGCCGTGCCCGCGCTCGAGTTCATGCTTGCGGATGCGCAAGAAAATGCGCCGCGGCTTCTGCTCGGCGCGATCCGTGCGGCGCTCGCGGCGGAATTGTCCGCCGGCCGCCGGCCGTCCTCCGCGCGCGCGGAAATGCGCCGGCGGCTGCGGCGCAGTCCTGTCGAGGTTGCCGAGCAGTTGGAGACGGCATACGGGCACGGACTCGATCCGGTCGCTTACATCCCGGCGCTCGCGCTTATCGGACGGATGCGTCTCGACGACCTTGGCGGCTCGAGCAGCCGTCTGGCGGACGTAGAAAAGATTGTCGCCCCGTATCTGTCGGGTACTCCCACGATGGGAGAGCGCGTCTCGGGCAGCATCCTCTCCGGACATCTTCTTTTCGGCGACCTGTACGAGCGCACGGGCAGGCCGGCGTATCTGGACTTGGCGCGCAAGGCGGCGGACTTCGGGTTCCACGCCGACGGGGCGAGGAAACAGGCCATGCCGTTCCACAACGAGATGAGCGACTCGGTCTTCATGGGCTGCGCCGTGCTCGCCCGCGCCGGCCGGTTGACCGGGGAGGCGCGCTATTTCCGGATGGCGCTGCAGCACCTGCGCTTCATGCAGGGCCTGGATCTGCGCGAGGACGGCCTCTACCGCCACTCGCCGCTCGATGAGGCGGCCTGGGGGCGCGGCAACGGGTTTCCGGCGCTGGGGCTCGCCCTGGCGCTGTCCGACTGGCCGCCCGCCCGCCCGGACCGCAAAACCGTGCTCGCGGCCTTCCGCGAGCATATGACGGCGCTTGCCGGCCGGCAGGATGAAACCGGCGCCTGGCATCAGGTGATCGACCGCCCCGAGAGTTACCGAGAGTTCACGGCGACGGCGATGATCGGTTTTGCGCTCACGCGGGGACTGCGGCGCGGATGGCTGGACCGGCGAAAGTTCGAATCGGCGGCCGACCGGGCGTGGTACGCCCTGAAAACCAGGATTGCCCCGGACGCATCGCTGGTCGATGTCTGCCGCAGCACCGGCAAGCAGCCGAGCTTGCGGGCGTATTTCGACCGCGAGGCGATTCTGGGCCGGGACGACCGCGGCGGAGCAATGGCCCTGCTGGCCGCAACCGAGCGCGCCCATTGGCAGCGGGAGCGTTAGCCCGCAGCGTTATTCCAGGGCGGCCGGTTCCCCGCCGCCGGCCCGCGAGCGGTTCATCGCCAGCGCCATGCGCACGGCTTCCGCCGAATCTTCCGGAGGACAAATCTCAGGCGGCCGGCCGGCCGCGCAGGAGTCTACGAACGCCTGCAGCTCGCCGACGAACCCATCGGCGTCGGGCAAGGCGGCATCCACTTGCTTGCCGTCGGCGCGATGCAGTCGAAGACCGGATTTCTCGGAGGTGAAATCCAGGGTTCCGCCGTCGCAAACGATCGTGAACTCCATTGAAAACGGATAGCTTGCGGCATGGTGCCAACCGCCGCTGACAATAACCGGCACGCCGTCGCCGTAGTCCAGTTGCGCCTCCACGAAGTCGATGCCGCCTGCCAGATCTTCGTAACCGACGGCGCGAATGGAGCGCGGACGGCCGAAAAGGTGTTGGCAGAAATCGAGATCGTGGATCAAGAGGTCCATCACGCCGCCGCCGCTGCGCGCGGGGTCTTTGAGCCAGCGGCCCCAGGCGGGGGCGGCGCATTTTCGCCGGAACGACGCAGCCCGTATCGGCCCCAGCCCGCCGGACAGCGCCAGCCGGCGCGCCTCCCTGTACTCCGCGAAGAAGCGGAGCACCTGAGCGACCATCAGCACGCGGCCGGCTTCCTTCGCGGCTGCAATCATGGCGTCGCAGTCCTCCGCCGTCAGCGCCATGGGTTTTTCGACCAGGACGTGCTTGCCGGCTTGCAGCGCCCGGATCGCCAGCGGCGCGTGGAGATAGGTGGGCGTGCAAAGATCGACGGCTTCCACCCCGGGATCGGCGATCAACTCGCCGGCAGTCTCGTAGCGCGCCGCCCGGGAGAAATCGTAGGCGCCGCCGCCGCGGTCGAGATTGCCGCTAACGGCCGAGAGATCGCCGGCAAGCTTTTGGGGGTTGGAGCTCGATACGGCCGCCAACTCGAAGCCCGCGACCTTGCCGTATGCCTCGAGATGCGTGCTGCCCATGAATCCCAACCCTACTACGCCGATTCGCATTTGCGCGTCCTCCTGCCTTCGCTCAATATAAACCGTTCAGCGGCCCGCCGCGCGCTCGCCGCGGGAAGCGGGAGGCGCGGTGACGACCGCCGCGGCGATGCGGTCGATCAGACTGCGCACGTACGAGGTGGAAATGCCGAAGTTGTTGGCGTAGATCGAGAAGGCGAACGCGCGTTCGTCGGCCGTCGCGGCATAGCCCGAGAGCGCGGTGACGTGCGACATGGTGCCGGTCTTGGCCAGGATGCGGCCTCGCGCGGGCGTGCGGGAAAAGCGCCAATCGAGCGTGCCGTCGCGGCCGGCCGTGGGCAGGCTTTCCAGATAGGCCTTGCGGTCCGGCGAGTTCCACATGTAAGCCAGCAGTTTCACCGTCCCGCTCGGCGTTACCAGATTGTGCCGCGAGAGCCCCGACCCGTCGCGCAGATAATATTCGCCCGGAGCAAGGCCCGCTTCCTTGAGAAAATCGCGCATCTCCTGAATCGCCGCCTGCACGCTGGCGATGTTTCGCTCGTGCAGCGCGGCCTCGCGCAGCAGCATTTCCGCGTGCAGGTTCTGGCTTTCTTTGTTGACAATGCGGATGGCTTCCTTCAACGGCGGCGAAGTGTGGGCGGCCAAAACGAACGGATGCGCTCCGCGCTTGAGCGGCGCGGAACGGGCGATGAGATTGGGCGCGCGGTCGGGGAGCAGGTGCTCGGAGCGGGTATCGCCGGAGATTTCGATAGCGAAGGCTTCGAGTTCCTTGCGTAGCGCGGCCGCGGCGTAACGCGCCGGGTCGTCGGCGGCCAGCTCGAAGGTCCGCCCGCGCGAACGCAGCGAGATCCCCCCGAACACCACCAGCTCGGACGGAGCGGCGCCGCGCCGGACGTCCAGTCCGACGGCAACGGTGCGGGCGGCTGCGGTCGCCGTCCGGTTGGCGATGGAAAAATAGTCGACCGAAGGCGTGCTGCGCACCCGCGCCGCTCTGCCTGCCGCTCTGCCGGGCGTCACATGCACGGCGATGACGTTGTCGTTGAAGACCAGAGCGCTCACCGGGCTGCCGTAGCCCAACAGCGTGTCCGCATACGACCAGCCGGGCGGATACGGCTGCCATACGTAGCGGGAATCGTCGCCTACGATGTCGCCGCGCACCTTGCGCAGGCCTGCTTCGTAAATTTGCCGCGCCAGGTTTTTTACGGGCGCCATGCGGTCCGCGCCGTATTCGCGCCGCCGATCGTAAGGGACGACCCGCGCCGAAAGGTTCGGATCGCCTCCGCCGATGAGCCGCAAGTCGCCGTCGAGCACTCCGTTTTCGTCAAGTCGAACATTGGCTGCGACGGTTGTAGTAAATCGGTAGTCGGGCCCCAAACGGCGCAGAGCCAGCGCCGTCGAATACAGCTTGGCGTTGGATGCGGGAAGAAAAAGCTTGTCAGCATTGTGCTCGAAAACCGTTTCGCCGGCGCGCAAATCGACGATCTTGATGCCCCAAAACGCTCTGCGCGCCGACGGCCGCGCAAGAATCGCCTCAATCTGCTCGGCAATGGCCGCCTGCCGCGGCGCCGGCTGGGCTTCTACAAGCGTAGGAGCCAGAACCGCCGCAGCAATCAGCGCAATGGTGCCCGGAACCCGCAACGCGACGAACTCTAGCTCAGCAGGCGGGCCGCCTGCTTGGAAAAGTAGGTGAGGATCAGGTCGGCCCCGGCGCGCTTGATCGCCGTCAGACTCTCCAACACGGCGTTCTCTTGGTCGAGCCAGCCGTTGCGCGCGGCGGCCGTAATCATCGCGAATTCGCCGCTGACCTGATATGCGGCGGTGGGGACGTTGAATTCCGTCTTGGCGCGGTAGAGCACGTCCAGGTAGGGCATGGCGGGCTTCACCATCACCATGTCGGCGCCCTCTTCGATGTCGGCTGCGATTTCCTTGATGGCCTCCCTTTGGTTCGCCGGATCCATCTGGTAGGAGCGGCGGTCGCCGAAACGGGGCGCCGAATCGGCGGCGTCGCGGAACGGCCCGTAGAAAGCCGAGGCGTACTTGGCGGCGTAAGCCAGGATCGGCGTCTTTTCGTATCCGTTCGCATCGAGGGTCGAGCGGATGGCGGCCACCCGTCCGTCCATCATGTCCGACGGCGCGACGATGTCGGCGCCCGCCCGCGCCTGCGACAGCGCGGTTTTCGAAAGGAGCTCCAGGCTGCGGTCGTTATCCACGTCCCCATCGACGACGCGCCCGCAGTGACCGTGGTCGGTGTACTCGCACATGCAGGCGTCGGCGATGACCAGCAGGTTCGACACCTCGCGCTTGACCGCGCGGACGGCTTCTTGAACGATGCCGCGCTCGTCGAATCCGCCCGAGCCTTCGGCGTCTTTCCGCGGGGGAATGCCGAACAGAATCACTGCGGAGACGCCCAGCGCCGCGGTCTCTCGGCATTCCTCGACCAGGTTGTCGATGGAGAGGTTGAAGTTGCCGGGCATCGACGGAATCTCCCGCCGCACGTTCTCTCCCGGGCAAACGAAAAGCGGCGAGATCAGATCCAGCGGCGAGAGCCGGGTTTCCCGGACGGCCTCCCGCAGCAGAGGGGAGTAGCGGAGACGCCGCGGGCGGTGCGCCGGGAACGCCATGGGCCTATTGTAGCCGTCCCGCCGGCGATCGGCCGGTTCGGGTTTGTTACCCTGAAGAGGATTCGCGGGCCTGCCCCGCTCCGCGCCGCGGATGGAGCGGGAGCGGGCAGCTTGCCGCGGGAGGGAGCGATTGAGGCGAGATGTCCGGCCATTCGAAATGGGCGACGATCAAGCATAAGAAAGCAGCTACGGACGCCAAGCGCGGCAAGGTTTTTACGCGCCTCATCCGCGAGATCCAGATCGCCGCGCGCGAAGGCGACCCCGACCCCGAGGCCAATCCGCGGCTGCGCACCGCGGTTGCGGCGGCAAAAGCCCAATCCATGCCCGCGGACAATATCAAGCGGGCGATTTTACGCGGCAGCGGACAGCTTGAGGGAGAGACCCTCGAAGAGATTACCTATGAGGGGTACGCGCCCGCGGGGGTGGCGGTATTCATCGAAACGGTGACGGACAACCGCAAGCGTACGGTGGCCGAGTTGCGCCACATTTTCTCGAAGAACGGCGGCAATCTGGGCGAGACCGGCAGCGTCGCCTGGATTTTCAGCAAGCAGAGTCTGATCGCCGTCAACCGCGCGGAGGCGGAAGAAGAGCAATTGATGGAATTGGCTCTGGGCGCCGGTGCGGAAGACCTCAAGGAAGAGGGAGGGCATTGGGGAATTTATTCCCCTCCCGAAGCCCATGCAGACGTTCTCGCCGCGCTCGAAGCCGCCGGCATCCCGGCCGAGTCCGCCGCCGTGACGCGCATTCCGTCGAGCACCGTAAAGGTGCAAGGCAAGCAGGCCGGGTCGGTGATTCGCATGATCGAAAAACTCGAAGAGCAAGACGACGTGCAAGATGTCTTCGCGAATTTCGACATCGAAGAAAGCGAGCTGGAAGCGCTCGCCACCTGAGGCCGAAGTTGCGGATTCTGGGAATCGATTGCGGGTCGGAAGTTACCGGGTTCGGCGTGATCGAAAGCGACGGACGCAACCACCGCTCCATAGCCTACGGCGCAATCCGCACGAAGACGCGGGAGGGATTCCCGCAAAGACTCCGCAGCATTGCAGACGGGCTGGACCGCGTGCTCTGCGAGCATCGCCCGCAGGAGGTCGCGGTGGAAGGCGTGTTCCACGCCGCCAATGCGCGCTCGGCGCTCAAGCTGGCGCATGTCCGCGGGGTGGCCCTGCTGAGCAGCGCCCGCGCGGGCTTGCCTATCGCCGAATACTCGCCGCTGGAAATCAAGTCCGGCGTCGTGGGCTACGGCCGGGCCGATAAACGCCAAGTGCGCATGATGGTGCAATCGCTGCTCGGGCTGCGGGAAACGGTGAGCCCGCACGATGCGTCGGACGCTTTGGCGGCGGCGATTTGCCATGCGAACGCCGTCGCCGCCCGCGGGGGAGGACGGCAGGCATGATTTTCCGCCGGCTGGTCTTGGTCATCGTATGCGCCGCCGGCGCGCATGCGCAGGATCGGATCGTATTTTCCAGGGTCTTTCCAGGGGCGCCGCCGGAGCGCTTCGAAGCGTCGGTCGACCGCGACGGGAGCGTCATTTATACGGAGCCCGACGAAGAACCCGTCGCGATGCGGATCGACGGCAAAGAGACGGAGAAGCTCTTCAGCCAAGCCGAGGAGCTGGATTTCTTCACCAAGAAGCTGGCCAGCGACCGCAAGAATATCGCCTCGAGCGGAAGCAAGGTGTTGCGCTACGAGAGCGACGGGGTCGTCAGGGGCGAAGCGGCGTTCGATTATTCCGAAGACGCGGCCGCGCGCGGCTTGGCCGGGTGGTTCGTCAAGTTGGCCGAGACCAGGCAGCATTTGATGAATCTCGAGCGAGCGGCGCGGTTCGACCGCCTGGGCATCAATCAAGCGCTGGTCCGCCTGGAAAACGCTTTCGAGCACGAGCGGATCGTTGCCCCGCAGCAGTTCGTTCCGATTCTGACCAGGATTCAGTTGCAGAAAAACGTCGTACACATTGCGCGCGCTCGCGCAGCGGGACTGTTGGAGCGGATCGCAGCGCAGAAACCCTGACGGTCGCGGCGCGGCGGATACGGCGACGACAAGCAGCCGGCCGGCTTTTGCCGCGGGCGGTCAAGCGTTCTCGCCGACGATGAGGTCGTAAATGCGGTCCAGATCGTCTTGCGTCCCATAGGAGATCTTGATGTACCCGCTTTTTCCGCCCTTGCGCTGATGAATCGTCACGGGCGTCCCGAGAGAGCGTTCGAGTTTGTCGATCGCCGCGGCTACGTTGGGGTCGACCGCCGGTTTCTTCGTTCGTTCCGGCGGATGGGTTTGCTTGCGCGCCAACCGCTCCACTTCGCGCACCGACAGCTCTTGCTCGGCGGCGCGTTCGGCCAGCGCAAGTTGCGCTTTGTGGTTTTCGATCGCCAACAGCGCGCGTGCATGGCCCATTTGCAGGCGGCTCTGACGGAGCATGTCCTGGATCCGGCCGGGCAGGTTCAGCAAGCGCAAATGGTTGGTGACGTTCGTCCGGCTTTTGCCTGTCCGCGCCGCCAACTCCTCATGGCTGAGGTCGAGTTCGCGGATCATGCGCTCGAGAGCCGCGGCGATTTCGATCGGATTGAGGTCTTCGCGCTGCGTGTTCTCGACGAGCGCTGCTTCGAGAATCTTGTCGGGCTGGATTTCTCTGACGATCGCGGGGATCGTGCTCAGTCCGGCAAGTTTCGCCGCCCGCCAGCGTCTTTCGCCGACGATCAGCAAGTACCGCGCTCCGTTCGGCTGCGCCAGGACGGGTTGCAGCAGTCCTTCGGCTCGAATCGACCGGGCGAGCTCTTCCAGCGCTTCCTGAGGGAATTCGGAGCGCGGCTGCGACGGATTCGGATCGATCGCTGCGATGGGGATGTGCGCTACGGCGTCGCCGGGCGGAGTCGGCGCCGGAGCAAGCGTTGCGTGTCCGTCCTTGGGCTTCGCGGGGAGCAGCGCCCCCAGCCCTTTGCCGAGAGCTTTGCGTCGTTTTGGGGGACTCGATTTTTCAGGCATGGCGGCAATTCCCTACCGGGGGCGGCGGTTTGCGTTCTGCGAGAGAATTTCGCGGGCAAGATGCAAATAGCTTTCGGCTCCCTTGGAACGCACATCGTATTGGAATATCGGTTTTCCATGGCTCGGCGCCTCGGCAAGGCGGACGTTGCGCGGAATCACCGTTTGAAAAACGTTGCCGGCAAAGAATTCGCGGATGTCGGCGGCGACCTGACGGGCCAGGATCGTACGCTCATCGTACATCGTCAAAAGCACTCCTTCGATGGAGAGGCGCGGATTCAGGGTTTCTCTGACCGCATCCATCGTTTTCATAAGAGAGGATATTCCTTCCAGCGCGAAGTATTCGCATTGAATCGGGATCAGCACCGAGGCGGCGGCTACCAGGGCGTTCAGGGTGAGCAGATCGAGAGCGGGCGGGCAGTCCAGCAGGATGTAGTCATAGTCGCGGTCGATTTCGAGGAGCCGGTTGCGGATCTGCCGTTCTCTGTTTTCGATGGCGGCGAGCTCGACGTTGGCGCCCGCCAAGTCGGGGCTCGCGGGCAGCAGCGCCAAGCCCGAAAAGCCGGTTGGAACGAGGGTTTCTGCAATGTCCGCATGCGCGGCAATCGCGTGGTAGAGGCCGGGACGGCCGGAATGCTTGTCTATTCCCAGGCCGGTGGTGCTGTTCGCCTGCGGGTCGCAATCGACGAGCAAGACGCGGCAATCCGCGGCGGCAAGCGAGGCGGAGAGGTTGATAGCGGTCGTTGTTTTGCCGACGCCGCCTTTCTGGTTGGCGATTGCTATCCGTTTGGCCACGGGCAGGGTTTCGTTTCAGGCTACGCCAGCAAGGAAGCGGCGGGCAACTTGAGGGAATGGGCAAAACGCCGCCGCGGGGCGCGCATGTTCCACGTGAAACATGTTTCACGTGGAACCGATCCAGATCCGCCGGCGCTCCCCCCAGGGTAAATCGATCGGCTCTTGCCAATGGAAGTCGCCGTCGGGAGGGCGGTTCGTTCCCAGAATCGCAACCCGCCGGACGCGGGCCGCCAATGCGCCGAGCGCCTTGCGCGGGGAGACCGCCCGCATCACGGCCCACTCGCAGCGGCCCTGCCAATCGTTCAGTCGGCAGGAGACGATGGAAACGTTTTCCAGGCTGCGCGCAGCCTCGCTCAGGAAAGAAGCCTTCTTGCCCACTGCTTCGATCAAATGGAAATGCGCTTCCGGCCGCAAAATCGCCAGCGGAATGCCCGGGAAACCCGCGCCGGAGCCGACGTCGGCCGCTTCCCTCAACGGCGGCAGCCGCATGTGCAGAAAAAGCGATTCCCCATAGTGCCGCACCGCGGCCTCGGCGGCATCGCGGACGGCGGTCAGATTCATCCGCCGATTCCAGCGCTCGAGCAGCGCGTAATGCTCGGCCAGCGCCGCGAACTGGGCTTCCGCAAGGTCGAGGTCCAGGTCGGCAACCACCCCGGCCAGCGCCCGCTCGAACTTCATGCGCCGAGATGCAGGTTGATGACGGCGATCGCCGCCGGGGTGATCCCCGGGATTCTGCCGGCCTGGCCGAGAGTTTGCGGCCTCACGCGCTCCATTTTCTCGACTGCCTCGCGCGACAGCCCCGGCAAGCCGCGGTATTCGAAGTCCGCGGGGATGCGCCGCGCCTCCGCTCGTCGCAGGCGCTCCATCTGGCGCTGCTGCTGCTTCAGATAGCCCGCGTATTTCACCTCGGTCTCGATAGCTTTCCACTGCGCAGGGTTGAGATCAGGCGCGGCGGCCGGCGGAATCTCCGGGCGGATGTCGTCGATCGAGATTTCCGGGCGGCGCAGGATGCTGTCGAGCGTCAGCCGGCCCGCCGGGGCGGAATGCATAGCCCGGTAAACAGGGCTCGTCGGCGCGGGCTTGCGCTGCTTCAGCAGGTTCAGGATTCGCGAGCGCTGCTCCGACAGTTGTAGAAATCGCTCCCAGTCGGCGTCGGCGATCGTGCCCAGCTTGCGGGCCAGCGGCGTCAAACGCCGGTCGGCGTTGTCGATGCGCAGGTGGAGGCGGAATTCCGCCCGCGACGTAAAAATTCTGTAGGGTTCGTCCGTGCCCTTGGTGACCAGGTCGTCGATCAGAATGCCGATGTAGGCGTCCGTCCGTGCGAGCACGACCGCATCCTCGCCGCCCACGGAGAGCGCCGCGTTGACGCCGGCCAGCAAACCTTGGCAGGCCGCCTCTTCGTAACCGGTCGTGCCGTTGATCTGCCCGGCCAGATAAAGCCCCTGGAGCCGCTTGGTTTCGAGGGTATGCAGCAATTCGGTCGCGTCGATCGAGTCGTACTCGATGGCGTACCCGGGGCGGATCATCTCCGCCCGCTCGAGACCCGGAAGGGAAGCGAGCATCTTTTCCTGGATGTCGATCGGCATGCTCGTCGACATGCCGTTGACGTAAACCTCATTGGTGTCCAGACCCTCGGGCTCCAGAAAGAGCTGGTGGCGCGGCTTGTCCGGGAACTTGACGACCTTGTCCTCAAGCGAAGGGCAGTAACGCGGGCCTACGCCTTCGATCTGACCGCTGTAGAGCGGCGACCGCGCGATGTTTGCGGCGATCAGCCTGTGCGTCTCCGCGTTCGTATAGGCAATGTGACACTCGATCTGCTCGCGCTCGATTGTTTCCGTGCGGAAGGAAAACGGCGTCGGCTCCGCGTCGCCGGGTTGCGCTTCGAACGCCTGCCAGTCGATCGTCCGGCCGTCCAGCCGGGGAGGCGTTCCGGTTTTCAGGCGCTTGCAACGGAAACCCTTGCGGCGCAGCGCTTCGCCGAGCATCGCCGCCGCCGGTTCGCCGCTGCGCCCGGCCGGATAGGTCCGCTCGCCGATATGCACGAGGCCGTTCAGGAAGGTGCCGGCGGTGACGATCACCGCTGCGGCGCCGATCCGCCGGCCGTCGAGCAGATCGACTCCGCGCACCCGCGTCCCGTCCAGGAGCAGGTCCACGACCTCGGCCTGCTTGATCACCAGGTTCGGCTCGGCTTCGAGCATGCGGCGCATGAAGATGCGGTATTCTTTCTTGTCGCACTGCGCCCGCGGCGACCACACCGCCGGCCCGCGCGAGGTGTTCAAAAGGCGGAATTGGATCCCGGCGGCGTCGGCGACCTGCCCCATGACGCCGCCGAGCGCGTCGATCTCGCGCACCAGGTGGCCCTTGGCGATGCCGCCTATCGCCGGATTGCACGACATTTGGGCGATCAGGTCGAGATTGAGCGTAATCAGCGCGGCGCGGCGGCCCATGCGCGCGGCGACCGCTGCCGCCTCGCACCCGGCGTGCCCGGCGCCGACGACGACGACGTCGTACGCTTCGGACGGTTTTTCGAATCGTTTCACGGCGGTCCCACTCTACTTGTTATTCTAGGCGTTCGCGGGCGCCCGCCCTTTTTGCTCCGAAAATGAAAGTCCTGGTCATCGGCGGCGGAGGCCGCGAGCATGCGCTGAGTTGGAAAATCGCCCGAAGCGACGGTGTCGAGCAGGTGTACTGCACGCCGGGGAACGCCGGCATGGCGATGGAAGCCTCGTGCATTCCCGGAGACATCCTCGACCCGCGGGAAATGGCGTCTTTGGCGGAAACGCTGGGCGTGTCTTTTACGGTTGTCGGCCCGGAGGCGCCGCTCGTAGCGGGCGTCGCCGAGGCGTTCGAAGCCCGCGGCCTGCCGGTCGTCGGCCCCTCTCGGGCCGCCGCGCAGCTCGAAGGAAGCAAGATTTTCACCAAGCTTTTCCTGAACGCGCGCAACATACCGACGGCGCCTTTCGCGGTCGTCGAGAACGTCTCGGAAATCGATGCCCAGGTGAGCCGGTTCGGGTTTCCCGTAGCGCTGAAAGCGGACGGGCTTGCGGCCGGCAAGGGAGTCGTCATTGCCCATGACGAAGCCGAAGCCCGCGAGCAGGCGCGCAAAATGCTCGGCGGGCAGTTGGTGGGCGACGCCGGACGACGCCTTCTTGTCGAACGTTTTCTGCGCGGGCGCGAGGTCAGTTTCATCGTTTTGAGCGATGGAGAAAGGTATTTCGAATACCCCGCGACGCAAGACCACAAAGCGGCCTTCGATAACGACGAAGGCCCCAACACCGGCGGGATGGGCGCCTATTGCGACGACGGCATCGTTTCCGGCGCCCTCCGCGGGCAAATCGTCGAGAAGATCGTGGAGCCCGCTCTGGCGGGCATGCGCGGGCGCGGGCAAATTTTTCGGGGCTTTTTGTACTGCGGGCTGATGGTCGGCGACGATGGGCCGCAGGTTCTCGAATTCAACGTGCGCATGGGAGACCCCGAAACCCAGCCGCTCATGCGCCGGCTGAACGGCGATTTCGCCGGGCTTTTGCACAGCGCGGCGCGGAAAAGCCTCGATCCGACACTTGTAGGAGTTGAGCGCGGCCCGACCGCATGCGTGGTCATGGCCTCGCAGGGTTACCCGGGAAGCTACCGCAAGGGCTTCGCCATCGACGGTCTTCGAGAGGCCGAGGCGGCGGGGGCGAAAGTCTTTCATGCGGGGACGCAACTCTCGCGGGGCGTGCCCGTGACCGCGGGCGGGCGCGTCCTCGGCGTAACGGCGCGGGGCGCGGATCTGCAAGCGGCTCTCGACAACGCATACGCCGCGGTCGGGAAAATCCATTTCGAAGGCGCCCGCTGGCGCAGCGATATCGGACACAAAGGATTGAGACGCAATTTGTAAAAAGCCGTAAAGAAGCTGCGAATGGCGGCTGTACGGCGATATTTGATACAACGGATTGAAACGCAATGGGCTGGAGCAGGTCATAATCTGTTTATGGACATGTTTAGAGCGGCAGAAGGAAAGCCGAGCACTGAACAATGCTCCCGTATGACATTCGTCGGCTCCCGCATGCATAGCGCGGCGCGTTGCGGGTTGTTCTTGGCGGCGGCGGCGCTGGCGGCCGGCTCTGCGGCCGCCCAGTGTCTCAGAATCCAGGCCGTCGATCTTTTATCCGCCCCGATACCGAACGCTTCGGTCGCAATCGGGGACCGCGAGCAGCCGACGGACGATTCCGGCATCGCGGTTTTCTGCGAGCTGGGAGCGGGCCCGCACGAAATTGTTGTCAGCGCCGCGGACTTCGAACCCAAGCTCGAAACCGTGAACCGCTCCGAGGGGCTGGTCGTCATCCAATTGGAGCTGAGCGCCGTGAGTCAGGAAATCGTAGTTGTCGGCAGCCGGGCGCAGCCCCGCTCGGTCACCGAGACGATGGTTCCTGTCGACGTGGTGCTGTCCGACGACTTCATCGAGCAGGGCGGGACGGATCTCAGCGACAAGCTGCGCAACATCGTTCCCTCCTTCAACGTCAACACGCAGCCGATCAGCGATGCGGCCACGATCGTGCGCCCGGCCAATCTGCGCAACCTGGCGCCCGATCATACGCTGGTGCTGGTAAACGGGAAGCGCCGCCATCGGGCCGCGGTCATCACCTGGTTGGGCAACGGCGTGGCGGACGGCGCCCAGGGGCCGGACATTTCGGTCATCCCGGCGATCGCCCTGGAGCAGGTCGAGGTGCTGCGCGACGGCGCTTCGGCTCAATACGGCTCGGACGCTATTGCCGGCGTGCTCAATTTCAGGCTCAAGGACGCCCCTTCCGGAGGCAGCATGGAGTTGCGTACGGGGCACTATGCCGCGGGCGACGGCCGCGCGCTCACCTTTGCCGGCAACGTCGGGCTGCCGCTGGGCGAGGGCGGGTTCGCCAACCTCAGCATCGAATACGGCAATGCCGGCCCCACCAGCCGCAGCGTGCAGCGCGACGACGCGAAGCTGCTGATCGCCGCCGGCAATACGCATGTCCGCAGTCCGGCGCAGATTTGGGGTTCGCCCGAGATCGACGACGATTTCAAGTTTTGGGGCAATTTCGGGCGCTTGGTGGGCGCGACCACGCAACTTTACGCGCATACCAACTACGCGAGCAAAAAGGTGACCGGCGGTTTCTATTTCCGCAACCCCAACACGCGGGGGTCGGTGTTCAGCGCCGACGGCGGCCAGAGCTTGCTCATCGGCGACGCGCTGGATGCCCAGGACGGAATTTTGGACGGCTCGGCCAACTGCCCCACGGTCAGGGTTGCCAACGGCTTGCCGGATCAGGACGCCTTGGGCAGGGTCTTCGACGATCCGAACTGCTTCTCGTTCCAGGAGGTGTTTCCCGGCGGCTTCACGCCGCAGTTCGGCGGCAACGTGCTCGACAAGTCCATCGTGGCCGGGGTGCGCGGCCAATTCCGCAACGGCGTCCTGTGGGACGCAAGCGTTATCGCCGGCTCCAACGAAGTGGACTTTTTTATCGTCAACACGGTCAATGCGTCGCTCGGCCCGGATACGCCGACCGAATTCGACCCCGGCCTCTACAGGCAGCAGGAACTGGGCTTCAATGTGGATCTCTCTTATGCCGTCAGCGACCTGTTGAACATCGCCGGGGGCGCCGAGTGGCGCGATGAGACCTTCGGCATCGGCATCGGCCAGCGGGAATCGTACGAGATCGGTCCCTACGCCGCGCAGGGCTTCAGCTCGGCTTCCAACGGCTTTCCGGGATTCGGTCCGATCGCGGCCGGCGAGTGGAGCCGCAGCAACTATGCGGTTTACGGCGACGCCGAATTGCAGGGCCCCGGCGACTCGTGGTCGCTCGGCGCCGCATTGCGGGGCGAGAACTTCGAGGACTTCGGCTCCACGGTGAATTACAAGCTCGCCGGGCGCTACCGCGTGGCCAAAAATTTGGCGTTGCGCGCCAGTTCGAGCACCGGTTTCCGCGCGCCGACCCCCGGCCAGCAGAACGCCTTCAACGTATCGACCGAATTCGATTTGCAGTTGATGGACCTGGTGAACAACGGCACCATCCCCTCGACGTCGAAAGTCGCCGAGCTTCGCGGCGGCGAGCCGCTCACGGCCGAGAAGTCGCGCAACTACACTGCGGGCGCGGTGCTCGGCAGCGGCCCGTTCGTCGTCACCGCGGACTATTTCCGCATCGACGTGTCCGACCGGCTGGCCCTCACGCAGTTGTTCAGCCTCGCGCCCGAAGAGGTCGACGATCTTATCGCCGAGGGCGTGACGAGCGCCGGCAATCTGGCCAGTTTCCGGTTTTTCGCCAACGACTTCGATACCCGCAGTCAGGGGCTCGACGTGGTCGCCACCTACAAGCCCAGGGCGCTCGGCGGCAATACGGACTTCAGCTTCCTTTTCAACCACACCGAGACCGATGTCACGCAATTCAATCCGGAAACCCTGGACGCGACGCGCATCCGCGAGCTGCAGGAAGCCCTGCCTGAAACCCGTTGGAATTTCGCGGTAAAACAGTCCGTGGGCAAGCTGCGGCTACTGGGCCGCCTGAGCTTCTTCGACAGTTGGTTCGACTCTGAGGACGTTGAAGTTTACGATGGGGAATACATCGTCGACGTCGAGGCTTCCTACCCGCTAACGGAATCGTTCACGTTCACGCTCGGCGCCCAGAACGTGCTCAACAACTACCCGGCCGTAAACCCCCATGCGGCGACAGGGGTCGGCAACCGTTACAGTCAGTTCACGCCGTTCGGATTCAACGGCGCGTACTACTACATGCGCTTGAACTACTCCTGGAAATCCGGGAAGCTGTAAGCGCCGGATGCAGGACAACAGAAGTGGGAATTCTACGGTCGTAGGAGAAGAAGCATTGTGAGGGTCGGACTGATCGGCACAGGAGCGATCGCCCACAAGCACGCCGACTGTTACCGGGCGATAGGCTACCGGCTCGTCGGCTGCAGCAACCGCGGCCGGGAGAAGGGCGAGGCGTTCGCCGAGAAGCACGGCTGTGAGTTCTTCGCCGGCTATGAAGAGCTTTGCCGGCGGGATGACATCGACTATATCGACGTTTGCACTTTCCCCGACTCGCGCCTCGACATCTGCCGGACGGCGGTTGCGAACGGAAAACACGTTCTGTTGCAGAAGCCGATGGCGCTCACCCTCGACGCTTGCCACGAGATGATTGCCTTGTGCGGGGCGGCCGGTCTGTGCCTCGGAGTGGTCAGCCAGCACCGCTTCGACGAGTGTAGTATTTTTCTGAAAAAGGCGATCGCGGACGGCCGCCTGGGCAAGTTGCTGCAGGTGGACGGTTACGTCAAGTGGTATCGTCCGCAGAGCTATTACGATCGGCCCGGCAAGGGTTCCTGGGCGGTGGAAGGGGGCGGCGCCCTGATCAACCAGGGGATACACACGGTCGATGTGATGCAGTATCTGGGGGGGCGGGTGTCCCAAGTCTTCGCCAACTGGCAGCTCGGCGCCGCGCACGTCATGGAAGCGGAAGACATCGTGAACGCCGTCATCGCCTACGAGAGCGGCGCAACCGGCGTGATCCAGGCGGCGACCGCAGTGCTGCCGGGATACCCCGAGAGGATCGAGATTCACGGCTCCAAAGGAACGGCGGTCATTACCGGCGACCGCCTGACCGCCTGGGACGCGGCAGGCGATTCCGGCGCCGACGCTCCGCTCGCCGCGGGCGTCGAGTCCGGCGCGGCCGATCCGATGGCCATTTCCATCGAAAACCTGAAACGTCAGTTTCTCGACTTCGGCCAAGCTGTCGCAGAGAGCAGGGCGCCGTTGGTCGACGGAGAAGAAGGTCTCCGCGCGCTGCAAATCGTGCTCGGCATATACGCGTCCGCCCGCGGGAACAAGCCCGTCAAATTGATGTGACGCGCCCGCTCGCGGCCGAGAAGGCAAACATCGAGCAGCCGACACGCCCGCGGCAACTTTGCGCAGGCCCGCTTAACGTTCTCGCGGCTTGAGCCAGGCCCGTTCGATCTCTTCAAGCGTTCGTCCTTTCGTTTCGGGAAGGATTTTCCATACGAACAGGTACGTGGGCAGCGTTCCGGCGGCCAGCAGCCAGAACGTGCCGGTTGCGCCGAGGGTTTCGAGCATCCAGGGAAACATCTGGCCCAGCAGTCCTGTCGTGCCGAACAGCACCAGGGTGGCCAAGGCCATTGCTCGGCCCCGGAGCTTCGTAGGGAAGATCTCCGACATGACGATCCACGGAATCGGCCCCAGCGAAAAGGCGAACGAGGCGATGAATCCACTCGTGGCGGCGATCAGCCAAATCCCGTCGACAACATCCAGATAGAAGAAAAGGCCCATTGAGAGCAGCGTTGCCGAGATCCCGGCGTTGCCCGCGAACAGCAGCGCCCGGCGCCCTGCGGCGTCGACCTTCCAGAGCGCGACGAGCGTAAAAAGAACGAGGATGACGCCGATCGCCACTTGGCCGTCCAGGGCTTTGCCGAACGAAAACCCGGCCGTTTCGAAGATCTTCGGCCCAAAGTAGATCACCGCGTCGATGCCGCTCAGTTGCGAGAACACCGACAGATAGACGGCGATGAAGGTCGCTCTGGCGAGCGGACCGGCGAACAACTCGCGGAGCGCTCCGCTCTCCCGCGCGAGCGCGCGGCGGATTTCTGCGATCTGAACTCCAGCCGAGACAGGGCCGGCCAAGCGGCGGAGCACCGCTTCCGCTTGGTCGTAGCCTCCTTGTTTGGCCAGAAACCGCGGACTCTCGGGGACGAAAAGCAAGCACGCGCAGAAAACCGCCGCGGGAAGCGTCTCGACGCCGAACATCCCCCGCCAGATTTCGTCTGCGATCCGGGCGGCGAGTGCGCAGCCTCCAACCGAGCCAAGCGAGTCGATCCGGTAACGGAGCAGGGCGTTCGACAGATATGCGCTGAGCACTCCGACGGCGATCGCGAGTTGGTAGAGCGCGACCATGCGCCCCCGCACGGCCGGAGGAGAGACTTCGGCGATGTAGAGCGGAGCGATCGTGCCTGCGATGCCGACGCCCACGCCGCCCGCCAGCCGGGCGGCGATGAGCACGGCGAGAGTCGGAGCGCAAGCCGACGCAACTGCGGATGCGAAGAAAAGGAATCCCGATAGAAGAAGCGATCCCTTGCGTCCGTATCGATCGCCGATCGCGCCGGACGCGGCTGCTCCGATCACGCTGCCCAACAGCGCGGAGCTGACCGTCCACCCCAGCAGGCCGGCGCTGAGGTCGAATTGCCGCTCCAGGGGCCCTACCGTCCCCGAGATCACAGCCGTGTCGAAGCCGAACAGGAAGCCGCCGAACGCTCCGGTTCCGCAGGCCAAGACCAAGTAGCCGGCTGGAGAGGAGGGGAGTCTCATGGGCGCCCGCCGGGCGCCTTAGAAGAGGGCCCTGAGGCCGAGTTGGAACTGCCGGGCGTTATTGATTTGATCGTTGATCGTGCCGAATTCCGGACTGCCGTAGAGTGTATTCGGCGTACCGAACTGCGGCGTGTTTGTGAAGTTGAAGAATTCCGCACGGATCTGGAGCTTGACGTCTTCGGAGAAGGTGAGAACCTTGAACAGCGATAGGTCGATGTTGTTGATCGAATCCCCGCGCACTTCGCCGGTCCAACGCGGAGCGTTGCCCGGAATCTGCTCCGGCGGCGCGGAGAAAGCGGATTCGTTGAAGCGGATCCCCCGTCCGTCGACGGTCTCGTCGATGCTCGCTCCGAGGATTGGGCCGTTGATGTTCGGCCGTTGACTGCCGTCGGCCAATTCAGAGGCGGCATAGGACAACCCGAGGGGCAGGCCGGACTGCAAGGTGAGGAAGCCGTTGATTTGCCAACCGCCGAGCAAGGCGTCGACCGCGCGAGACCAGTCGCGCCCCAAGGCCCGTTCCCGGCCGAACGGCAATTCGTAGCTCCAGCCGAAAACCAGCCGGTGCGGCGTGTCCGAACCGCCCAAGCCGTACTCCAAGCTCAGGTCGGTCGGATCCTGGATGGGGACGCGGTTGCCGAGCCAGGAGTTATTGCCCGCCGACGAATCGTCTTTCAACTGCGAATAAACATAGCTCCCGACGAAATTGAGTCCGTTCGAGTAGCGCTTTTCGGTGCGGATCTGCAAGGCGTTGTAGACGGCACCGGCGCGGGGCTGGTGGCTCCCTGCGAAGGGCCCGTCGAACTGCGGGAACGGGCGCAGCAAATTGATGCGCGGGATTTCCTCGAAGTTGTACGCTGACGCCGGCTCGTTGAAAATAGCTTGGGGCCCCTGGAAGAGCGGATAGAACGGATTGGAAACTTCCTCGAACAAGCCTTCGGCCCCGTACTGTTCGCGGACGGCGCGGCTGACGAAATTCCGATTGTCCGTTCCGTTGAACATCAAATGCGTACTGCGGCTTCCCGAATAGCCGATCTCCAAGACTATTTCCCAGGGAAGCTGTTGCTGCAGGCCGAAGTTCCATTGGTAGATCTCGGCGTTGCGGAACTCGCGGAACAGCCCGCTGCCGGATTCGTAGCCCCACTGGTTCGCGGCCCCGTAGCGGTCTCCCTGGGGCAAGGGAAGGCCGTCGGGATACGGGTCCGACAGGGTCGCGTAGGGGGAGAAGCCGAAATCTTGCGTGGGTTGCCAAATTGCGGTCGAGCGGAAGGCCGGTCCGATGTACTGCGTGTTGGTAGCCGGGGAGATGCCGTAATAGATGCCGAATCCACCGCGCAGCACGGTCTTGTCGCGCATCTTGTAGGCGAAGCCGAAGCGCGGCGCGAGATTGTTCGCGTCGATGCCGGGACGCCGGAGCTGGGGCGTGGCAAAGACGTTGGCGCCCCGGATTGGGCCCAGACCTTCGACGGTGACTCCGCTGTCAGCGTCCACCTCGGCGAACTGAATGCGGTCGTAGCGCTCGGTCAAGGGCGTGCTCCATTCATAGCGCAGGCCGAGGTTGAACGTCAGGCGCTGGGTGACGCGCCAGTCGTCCTGCGCGTAGAAGGACGTTTCCTGGGAGCGGGTCGCCGTCGACGGCGCGATGCTGAGACCTCCCCAGGAGAACGGGTGGCCGGCCCCGGCCAGCAGGGACGCGATCGAGTCCCCGGTTCTGGGATCGCCCCCGAAGAGCCTGTTGCGCGTGGGGTTCGGCGAGTGTTGGAACCATCCGCCGGGAAAGCCCGGCTGCCAAAAATTCACAAGCGGGATTCGGGTTTCTCCGCCGATCTTGAGATTGTGGTTGCCGGCGACCTTCGACAGGGAGCTGGCGAGCAGCCATTGCGTGTGCGCGTTGACCGTATCGGTCCAGCCGTTGGTTCCCAGGGCCGCGTAGCCGTTGGCGGTCACGCGGGGAAAAATATCGGCGTCGTTGACTTCGGAAAGGACGCTGGGGAATCCGACCGAGGTTGGATCGAAAGCGACCGACTCGGTGGCGATGTACGCCCGGTCGATGCCCACGCGGTTCACCCAGATCATTGACGGATCGACGATCCAGGAGTGTTCCAGCACGGAGTTGCGAACGGTTCCGTCCGTCTCGCCGGCGTTGTCTGCCGGGTTGCCGTAGATGCGGGGCGAAGAAGACCGGAGCGTGCGTTGGCTGTAGCGGAACGCCAGACGGGAGTCGGCGCGGACAACATGATCGAGCTTGATGTCGAACTGCCGGAACGGGCTGGCGCCGGTTGCCGTTCCGGTGAAGTTGTTACGCCCGGTCACCGGATTGCCGGCCGTGTTCCCTTCGGGATAGAACTGCATGAGACGGCGCGCGACCGGCTCCTGCCGGCTTGCAGGAATGACGTTGTTCGGGAACGGACGACGCCGCGCGCCCCCCATGAAGAAGATTTCATACGGCTGATGGATGATGACCGTCGAGCCGTCCCGATTGAACGTCTGCGAGAAATCGCCCGCGCGTTGCAGGGCCGTCGGGACAGTTGCGGTCAACGTGCTCGGATAGTCGTTGCGGACGTTGTCGATGTCGAAAAAGAAAAACGAGCGATCCCGTACGAGCGGTCCGCCGATAGATCCTCCGTACTGATCGCGCTTGAAATCAGGCTTGGGATTGCCCGCTCGGTTGGCGAAAAAATTGTTCGCGTCCAGCCCCGGGCGCCGGGCGAACCAATACGCGCTGCCGTGGATTTCGTTCGAGCCGGATTTGGAGACGACGTTGATGACGGTGCCGCCGTTGCTTCCCCACTCGGCGGAAAAGCCGTTGTTCTGCACTTTGAACTCCTGGACCGCCTCGACCGAAGGCTGGTAGTACGCCTGCGTAGTCGAACCTTCGCCGGTCTCGGGAGACGTTGTCAATCCGCCGTCAAGCCGGATTTCCGCCGTCGAGTTGCGCTGGCCGTTCGAGACGAAGTTGGTGCCGGTCTGGCCGGCCGAAATTTGACTGCCCGACTGGCCGCCGCCGCCGCCGACTTGAGTGACGCCCGGGGCCAGAAACGCGAGGTTGGTCACGTTGCGGTCGAAGAGGGGAACCTCGGTGACGTAGCGATTCGTGACTTCCTGGCCCAGCGCGCTGCTCACCGAATTCAACAACGGCGCCTGCCCGTCCACTTCGACCGTGGTCGTCACGTCGCCGATTTCCAGCACGATGTCGAGGTCCGTCTGCTGTCCGACCCGCAGCACGACATTGGCCTGGCTGACGGATGTGAACCCTGCTGCCCGGACATGGATCGTATAGGCCGCCGGCCGCAGGTTGTTGAACAGGTACCGCCCGAACTCGTCGCTCTCGGTCGCGTCGGATACGCCGGTGGCGTCGCTGACGATCTCCACGCGGGCGCCGGGAATGACGGCTGCGGATGGATCGAGTATCGTGCCGCGCAGTTGCGCTGCGCTGAGAGCGGCCGGCGAAAGCGCCGAAAAAAACAGGGCGGCCGGGATGACGAGATGCGCCTGGGGGCTTGCCGGCTTCCAAACTGTCATGATGATCCAACCTCCGCAGTGATAGATGATCGATCTTCGATAAAATGCTATCATGATGGCGCCGTGGCGTCAAGGAATAGTTTGAACGCGCGCGAGCGCTTTCGGGCGCCGCGCGCGAGGGCCGCAGGGCGCGGGCGCTGGGCGCGATATATCGTCGCGGCCGTGCCGGCGGCGCTCTGCGGGCATGGTTGGGCGGCTCCTGCCGAGCCGCAGTCTTCCGTCGAATTGCGCCGGCTTCAGCACGATGCGCGCCGCGTGCTCGCCGCCGATCCGGGCAACGCTGCGGCGTGGGCGGAACTGGGGCGGGCCGGCTTGGGCTTGAACGAGTTCGATGACGCGGTCAAGGCGTTCGAGAACGCGACCGCGATCGGAATGCGCGAGGCGGATCCATACCTGAGTCTCGCGATGCTCTATGCTTCGCGGGGCCGGCTCGAGTTGGCCCTTGCCGCCTTTGAACAGGGCCTGGAGCGCGACCCGAACGACCGCTCCGCTCGTTTCAATTATTCCCGCGTGCTGATCGCTCTCGGACGTCCCCGCGAAGCCGTAAGGGAGCTTGAGCGGCTTGCGGCAACGGAACCCGGCGATTGGGAAACCGCCGCGGCCTTGGTCGAGGCGCGGCTTCTGGCGGGGGACCGGGACGCCGCCGTCGCCGCCGCCGCGGGGTTGGCCGCCGACGCTCTCGACGGCGCCGCTCTGGTTTCGTTGGGACGGATTCTCACACGGGCAGGAGAGATGGAGACAGCGTCCCGAGTTCTGCGCAAGGCGGCGGAGTTGTCCGCGGACGACGCGGCGTTGTGGATCGAACTTTCACGCCTAAGGCAGAAGGCGGGGGATTCCGAGGGCGCGGTGCAGGCCGCCCGGCGCGCCGCGAACCTCCGTCCGGACATGCTGGAAGCCGTTCTCAGCTACGCTGAGGCGTTGATCGGGGCCCGACTTCACGGACGAGCGCTCGAGTTTCTGACGAATCTGGCCGCGCGGTTCGACGACAGGTCCGAATTTCGCTATACCCTGGGCGTAGCCTACTTTGGACTGAGCCGCTATCTGGACGCGGCCGTCGCATTGGGCCGGGCCGTCGCATTGGATCCCTCCTGGGACACGGCGCACTTCCTGCTCGGCTCCAGTTGGCTCGCCTCCGGCGACTCGCAACGCGCCGCCGCGGCCTACCGCGCCGCCATCGCCGTCAATCCGCGGAATCCGCTTCCCTTCGTGTATCTCGCTCGGGCCTACGACAGGTCGGGCCCGGATTTCGCCGACTTGGCCGTCGAGGCGGCCGAGCGGGCGCTGGCGCTCGATTCGCAGAACGTGGAGTGCCGAACGCGGCTCGCCAAGGGCATGCTGGAGGAAGGGAATTGGAACGAGGCTCGGGCTTCGCTCGAGGAGATCGTACGGTCTCATCCCGACGTCATCAAGCCGCGTATTCTGTTGGCCCGCGCCTACTTTCGCTTGGGTAAGCGGCAAGAGGCCGCGGCGCAGCAAGATGCGATACGCTCCCTTCATGCCGAGCGGCAGGCCGGGGACGCCAAGCGAGGCGAGGCGGGGGCCCCCGCTTCGCCGGGTCTGGGCTTGGGCGCGCGGGAGGCGCCATGACCGCCCGGCTGTCCTTTGCGGTTGCCGCGCTCCTGCTTGCCGGGGTCGTCCCGCCGGGCGGCCAGGGCGGCGATCGATCCGAACAGGCGGACGTGCTCGCGCGCCGAGCGATGCGGCTCGCGCAGTCGGGAGCGTCGTCGGAGGCCGAGGCGCTCCTCAGGCGGGCGGTTCGGCTGCGGCCCGACGACCCCGCGCCGGCGGCGCTGCTGGGCGGCGTCCTGGGCATGCGGGGCAAGCTCGACGAGGCGCGCGAGGTTTTCTCGCAGGCGGTTCGCCTGGATCCGGCCAACCTGGAGTTGCGCCGCAACCTCGCGGTCAGTCAATGGCAGACCGGGCGGCTTGCCGAAGCGCGCGGGACGATCGAGACCGTTTTGGAAGCGACCCCGAACGATCGGCGCAGCCTGCTGCTGGCTGGAATGATCGCCGACAATGTCGGAGACTACGCGCTGGCCGTGCAACGCTTCAGTCAGGCGGGAGACCTGGTCGACCGCCAAGCGGAATCGGTTCTGGCTTTGAGCCGGTCGTTGTACGCACTGCGGCAAATCGAGGAAGCCCGCAAGGCTCTTGGCCGTCTGGACCGCGCCCGGCCCGAGCCGCAAGACTTCGCCCGGGCCGGAGAGACCGCCCTCGAGGCCGAGGACTATGCGTCGGCCCGGAATCTGTTCGCCGCCGCCGCGCGTTCCGGTCATCCGCAACCGGACCGAATGGCTTTCAACCTGGCCTTGAGCGAATTACGGCTGGGCCGGTTCGAGCGGGCCCGCGCCGCCCTCGAGGAACAACTCAATCGCGCGCCCGAGCTTGGCGAGGCATGGAATCTGCTGGGATGGCGCCTGCAAAAGAGCGGCGACCTCGATGGGGCCGTCCGGGCGCTGCAGCAGGCCGTTGCAGTCGAGCCGTCGAGCGAAAAGCATCACTTGGCTCTGGGAATGGCGCTCACCGCAAGGCGGAGGACCTGGCACATCGCTCTGGAAACGGCGGAACGGGCCGTCCGGCGTTTTCCGAACTCGTTCCGCGCGCACCAATTGAAAGGACTCGTTCATGTTCGCCAACAGCACTTTCTGGATGCGGTTGCCTCGTATCAGCGGGCTTTTGCGCTCCGGCAGGACTCGGCCGACGTCCGCCTGGGTCTGACGGTTTCGTTGTGGGCTTCCGGACAGGAGCGCAGAGCGTTTGCAATGGCCGGGGAGAGCATCGACAGATTCCCGGACAATGCCCTGTTGCGCCACCAACTCGCGCGCATGCAGCTCAAGCGAGCGGAGCGGGGCGATCCAGCGGCTGCCGAGCAAGCCGCCGCCCTGTTGCAAGAGGCGGTTTCCTTGGAACCCGGCTTGGCTGAGGCGCACTACGATCTCGGGAATCTCGCCCTCCGGCGCGGCGATCTCCGGCAGGCGCTCGCTAGTCTGCGGCAGGCGGCGGAGCTGGCTCCGCAAGCCCGCCGCACGCATTATGCCTTGGCGCGGTGCCTGCGGCGTTTGGGGCGCGGCGATGAAGCCGCGCTGGCGATGAAAACGTTCGAGCGCCTCGCGGAGTCGGAGGAAACGGCGGAGCGCATGGCGGTTTCCCCATGAAACGCTGCCGGATCGGCCTGCGCAAGCGGGCGTTGGCGCCTCTCTGTGCGGCGGGCGTGAGCGTCGTGTCCGCGCTCGGCCAGTCCGCCGGTGTGTTCGAGGATGCGACCGAAGAGGCTGGAATCCACTGGTCCCATTTCAATGGCGAGTCGCAGGACCGCCATCTGATCGAAGCGACGACGGGCGGACTGGGGTTCCTGGACTACGACAACGACGGGCGCCTCGATTTGTTGTTTGTCAACGGAGGAGAGACGCCTCGGGGAAGACGAGACGAGCCGGTCGCGCACGCCCTGTACCGCAATCTGGGGAACGGCCGATTCCAGGAAGCCGCCCGCGAAGCCGGCATCGCGCGGACGTCGTTCTACGGGATGGGCGCCGCGGCGGCGGACTACGACAACGACGGCGATCAGGACGTCTATATGACGGGATACCCGGCGTCGGCCCTGTTCCGCAACGAGGGCGGCGGGTTCGAAGACGCGACGGAAGCGGCGGGAGTAGGCAACGACGGGCGGTGGGGCGCCGGCGCGGCCTGGTTCGATTACGATCGGGACGGGCTGCTCGATCTCTTCGTATGCAACTACGCCGAGTTGTCGTTCGAGCGCCCCAAGCGCTGCGCCTATGCGGGCGAGCCGACCTATTGCGAGCAGACGATCTATGCGGGACAGGTCTCGGTATTGTTTCGCAACCGCGGGGACGGGTCGTTCGAAGATGCGACTGCGCAAGCGGGCCTCGACGGGTTGGCCGGGCGCGCCTTGGGGGTCGTTGCGGTGGATGTGAACAACGATGCCTGGACAGACCTCTATGTCGCCCGCGACGGCTCGCCCGATCTGCTCTTGCTCAACAAACGCAACGGGACTCTGGCGGACGTCGGTCTGGAGGCCGAGATTGCGTACGACCCCGATGGGAACGCCTTGGCCGGGATGGGCGTGGACGCCGGCGATGTCGACGGCGACGGCCGGCCGGATCTGATCGTCACGAATTTCCACGACGAGTATCACACTCTGTGGCGTCACTCGGGCGGCTTCCCGTTCGACAATGCGACGCATTCGTCCGGCTTGGCCCGCCTCACGCGGGCGTATGTCGGTTGGGGAGTTCGTTTGTTGGACTTCGACAACGACGGCGATCTCGACCTGATGATCGCCAACGGTCACGTCAACCGCAGGATCGAGTCCATGCGCAGGGATGTAACGTACGAGGAGCCGCTACTGCTGCTCGCCAACGACGGCCGCGGAGTGTTCGAGAACGTGGGCGCGGCGGCCGGCCCGCTCTTTCAGACCCGGCACTTGGCGCGCGGGCTTGCGGCGGGGGACTTCGACAACGACGGGGACGTGGACGCGGCGGTCGTCCGCCTGGGAAGGCGTCCGGTCTTGCTTCGCAACCGAATTGGCCAGGGCTCCAACTGGGTCGGTCTGAGCCTGCGGGGCGCGGCGAGCAATCGGGATGCGATCGGCGCCCGCGTCGTGTTGCATGCGAACGGGAAGCGGTTTTTGCGCTGGGTTTCCGGCGGAGGCGGATTCCTGGCCTCCCATGATCGGAGGATCGTTGTCGGCTTGGGGCCGGGCGATCCCCCCGCAGCGGTTTCGGTTGAGATCCGTTGGCCCAACGGGGGCTTCGAGAAGATCGAGGGATTGGCGCCGAACCGCTACCACCGGTTGACCGAGACCGTGTTTGCGCAGGGGAGTCCTCGCCGCTAGCAGTTCCTGCGGCCGTTCGCGGCGCGCCGGCGGAGAGTCGAGAGCGGCGCGGCCGTTACGACCGATGCCTTGCCGCCGTCAAGCGCCGGCGGCGCGCCGGGGTCGAGTCAGGCGGTTCGAAGCCGCGCAAGGGTCGGGCGCCGATCAGGATTCTTGCGACTTGCGCTCGAAGACCCCGATGCGCAGATTGACGAGCCAATCGTTCACCGCTGTGTCGAATTCCCTGCAAGATCGTTCCACGTCGTTGGCCTTGATGGCTTCCAGCAACGCCGTGTGGGACTGCGCGTCATGCGTCAGGTCGAGTGCGCTGCGGTCATTGACCAAGCGAATCATGACGAATGCGAACAAGGGATGGTTGATGCGCTGGAGGGACGCCTGGAGATATTCGTTGCCTGCAATTTCCCAGATCTTGTTGTGCAAGGTGAGGTCTGTCTTGACGAATACCGCGTCCTGTTTCTTGCGAGCTGCGTCGAGCAGTGCAAAGTAGGCATCGTTCAGTTCGTCGGCCTGCTCGGGCGAGCATCTGCGCGCGGCCAGTTTCACTGCGTGCCGTTCGAGCACGCGGCGGACGTCGAAGAGCTTCTCGGTATCCTCCAGGGTGAGCTTGGTTACGTGCGTCGCCGCATTGGGCTTCTTGGTCACGAAACCATCCGCCTCGAGCACGATCAGCGCCTCGCGTACGGCAGTCAGGCTGGTGGCGAACTGAGCGGCCAATTGGCGCTCGACGACCTTGCTGCCCGCCGTCAGCGTACCTTCCAGGATGGCCCCTCGGATGCGTTCCGCAATGCGGTCGCGGAGTGTGGGATTGTCGATGCGTTCGAAAGGCGCCATGCAGTCGTCTCCAGCGGATACGGTGCTGGATGATCGATCTCTCTCTCGCTATTGTGACGGCATCTCCCGATGTTGCGCAACACAAGGGATGCGGCCTGCCCTGAGCGGCGGCGGGCGTCAGGCCAGCGCCAAGCGGGCCAGGACGCCGCCGTCGACGACAAGAGCGGCGCCGGTAATGTAGTCGGCCTCGGGTGAAGCCAGAAAGAGGATTGCGCGCGCGACTTGCTCGGGCTCTGCGATCCGTCCGAGCGGTATGGCGCGCTCAAGCGCCCCGGCCGCTTCCCGGCGATCCTCGACCGTTGCCAGGGCCGCTTCGAAAAGTCCGGTGCGGGTCGCTCCGGGGCAAACGGCGTTGACGCGGACCCCGTCTGCCGCAAAATCGACGGCCATGCCGCGGGTCAACGCCAGCAAGGCCGCCTTCGTTGCCGCGTATGCGGATATGCATGCTTCGTTGGCGTAGGCTTGAACGGACGAGATATTGACGACGGCCCCCCGTTGCGCCCGCAGATGCGGGTAGGCATGTTTGACGCATAGGAACGGGCCGCGCAGATTCGTGGCGACAAGCGCGTCGAACTCCTCCGGCGTATACTCGTCGGCTCGGCGATAGCATTCGATGCCCGCGTTGTTGCAGAGTACGTCGACGCGCCCGAAACGTTCGGCGACTCGATCGATAGCCGCGCGCACGTCGCCGCTCTTGCCCACATCCGCGCCGATGGCCATGGCCGCGCCCCCGGCGCGCTCGATCGCTTGGACGGTCCGGGCGCCGCGGTCGGCCTGCAGATCTACGACTGCCGTGCGGTATCCTTCGCGGGCGAAGAGCTTGGCGGCGGCCCGGCCGATCCCCGAGCCTCCGCCGGTGACGACCGCGACGCGTTTGCCGGAGTTCCGCGCCGTCATCGGGCGCCGCTCGTTCGATTTTCGATCCCGGCGGACATGGGCTTTTCCGCAACCGCCGGGCGGGGCGCGGCCGCAGATCTGGAGAGACGCTCGGCCGCGGACTTGAACTCCGCGAGCGCGCTGCGGTTCAACTCGATGCCCAGCCCGGGCTTCCGCGGCAACGGAAGCGATCCGTTTTCGATGCGCAACTCCTCCTTCGCCAAACGCTTCCGCAGCGCCGAGCTGCACAGGGTCGCCGGCAGGAACTCGATGAACGGGCAGTGCGGCGTCAACGCCGCCAGATGCGCCGCGGCCGCGATGGAGATTCCGCTTTTCCAAATGTGAGGAACCACGGTCACGCCGCGTTCGCCTGCGAGCGCGCAGACCCGCATGGCTTCGGTCAATCCTCCGACCCTGCCGATGTCGGGTTGCACGACGGCGACCTTGCCGCGGTCCATCAGATCCAGAAATTCGTGGCGCGTGGTAAGCCACTCGCCGGCGGCGATCGGAATGCCCTGTGCGCGCGCGAGTTGGGCATAGCCGTCCAGATCGTCGGCCGGCAAAGGCGCTTCGAGGAAAAACAGACCGTAAGGCTCCCAGCCGCGAATGGTGCGGAGGCAAGCGTCCGCGTCCGGAAAGGCATATTGGACGTCAACCATCAACACGAAGTCGTCCCCCACAGCGTTGCGAACGGCCGCGATCACATCGCCCATGCGCTCGCGGGACGCGCGCAGCCCTCTGTGCGCGTACGGACCGGAAGGAGTGATTTCCAGCTTCGCCGCCGAAAAGCCCAGAGCCCGTGCCTGCACGGCCCACTCGACCATGGAAGAAAGGTAGAGATCGAAATTGGAGACGTCGGGCTGCAGCGAGGCGTAGGGGGTGATCGCCTTGCGGCATGCCTTGCCCAGCAGTTGGTAGCACGGCGTGTTCAACGCCTTGCCGCGAAGATCGTGCAGCGCCATGTCCAACGCTCCCATGGCGCAGATCAGGGCGCCGCGCCGTCCGTTCATGGCGGAGCCCGTGTACAGCCGCTCCCAGAGATCTTCGATGCGCGAAGGGTCTGCGCCTTTGAGCATTTCGGCCAGACCGAGTCCCATGGTGTGCGTGCCCGGCGCCTCGATGCAGGCCCGGGCGATCCAGGGATTGACGTCCGTTTCTCCGATGCCGCTCACTCCCGCGTCGGTGTGGATCTCCACGACCAGATCGTCCTGCGCGGACGAGGTGGCGCCCGCGTCGAACGCGGGATCCAGCAGGACGTGACAATCGATCTGTGTGATCCGCATCGGATGATTCGTGCTGCCGACCGCCGCTTGTCTGCGGACAGACGGCGAATCGCTTGAACGATGATCGATAATCAAGATAGCGAACCTCCTCTCCGCCGTCAAGAGAACGCCTGCCCGGGGCTGAATAGCTGTCGTTGCGCACCGGCGGCCAAGCCGTTCAAGCCCTCTCTGCGCGGAGTGCCGGCGATTCGCGGAGGCTATGATATGATGATCGATCATTGTCTCGCCGGGACAGGATTGGCGGCGTTTGGCGCATTGCGGACAGAGGCGGCGCGCTGCTGGCTTGGTTTCGCGGCGGGCGAGCAGGCCGCCGGTCGCCGCGCGGGACCGGGAGGGAGCCGGTATTCCATGTTCGGGTCTGAATCGACAACGCGCAGGGCGATTGCCGCGGGAATCGCCTGCCTGAGCGCCTGCGCTTACTCGCCGAACTCTACGATTGCGCGGGAGAATTCCGGCAGTGAGCTGCGGAAGATTCTCTATTGGGACGAACTCCGGGCGGGCGCCAACTATTTCAACGAAGTTCCCACGCGAAAATGGTTCGTTGCCGCTTCGCGGGCGAACATCGGATTCGTCCGGCTCGCATACGGAAAGTGGGCAGGCGGGCAGAGGGACTTCCTGCTCGGGAGCGCTGACGGCTACAGGGGTTTGGTGGAGGAAGATTTCGCCAAGCTCCAGCGATATCTGGATCTGGCCGACTCTCTCGGCATGAAGATCGTGCTCGCCCCGTTGAGCCTCCCCGGCGCGCGGTGGCGGCAACTCAATGGCGGCGAGCGCGACGGCCGCCTGTGGACCGACCCCAAGTACCTTCCTCAGGCGGCTCGGTTCTGGAAAGACCTGGCCGCTCGACTCAGGGATCACGGAGCGGTCGTTGGATACGACCTCATCAACGAACCGCACCCGGAATGGTTCCATGGGAAACGAACGTTCTGG
Source organism: Bryobacterales bacterium (assembly GCA_965214655.1). Lineage (GTDB taxonomy): Bacteria > Acidobacteriota > Terriglobia > Bryobacterales > UBA6623 > CATQHP01. The sequence continues at coordinate 2,135,870 of OZ243965.1, forward strand.
GACCAGGATTTCAAGCGCTGGTACGTTGGAGTCCGCGGCGCTGCGGGAGACCTGAATCGCTTCAATCGCACGGTGGCGGCAAGCATTCGCGAAGTGGACCCGCACACGCCGATTATTGTGGAATCCGGCCTGTACGCGACGCCGTGGGCCTTTGAGTACCTCGAAACCCTCGAGGAGAATCATATCCTCTATTCATTTCATATGTACGAGCCCTACGAATATACGACGCGGCGGATCAATCGAGGCCGGTTTTCCTATCCGGGGGAAATCGCCGTCGAAGGACTCGGTCCGCGGCGCCGGTTCGATGCCCAGGCGATTTCCGATTTCTTCGAGCCGGTTCGGAGCTGGGCTCGGCGCAACGGAGTTCCGCCGTCCCGTATTTTTGTCGGCGAGTTTGGGTGCGACCGAAGGGCTGCCGGGGCCGCGGAGTACTTGGCCGACCTCATTGGCGTCTTCAGCCGTGAATGCTGGCACTGGGCGTTCTACGCCTTCCGCGAGGACTCCTGGCCGCAGATGGACTACGAATTGGGCATGGACAGGCCCGGCGAAGCGTATTGGGCCGCAGTGGAAGCGAACAATCTGTCGGAGCGGTATGGCGAGCTCTACGCCCCGCGGCGGGGCAATCCGCTGTGGTCGCTCTTGAAGGACGAACTGGGCAAGCGGCACCGGCCTGCCGGCGGAGCGCGGGAGTAAAAGTCGTGACAGTCAACGGCGCGGGCGAGCGCGCCTTTCTCGCCTGTCTATCCCTGAGCGCGCTGCTCGCGGCCGCGAATGCCGTTCCCTTGCGCGGCGAATCCGCATGGGGCGTTCAAGGCCGCTGGCTGACGCTCGACGGCGAGCCGACTTTTCTAAGCGGCGTGAACTACGTGCCGTCCAAGGGCTGGCTCACCCACCTGGAGCTTTGGGATGCAGCCGCGGTCGATCGCGACTTCGAGGCATTGGCGCGGGCCGGCGTGCAGGCCATCCGCTATCTCCCGCTGTGGAGCCAACTGCAACCGACGCCGGAAGGCGCCGATCCGATCGCGTTGGCGAGGCTCGACGCGGTGATCGATCTCGCCGAAAAGCACGGTATCTTCGTACAGCTTGGAATCTTCAATAGTTGGATGTCCGGCGGCGTCTTTCTTCCTTCCTGGGCCCACGGAAATCTCTTCAAGGATCGGAGCATCCGCGCCGGGGAACTGACTCTGGCGCGTGAGCTCGCGGCCCGCTACGGCGGCCGTCGCAGCTTGCAGGGATTCGATCTCGGAAACGAGCTCAACGTTCTTGAGTCCCGGATGGATCTGGACATGGATGCGAGCGTCGTCGAGACGTGGCAGGAGGAGATCGCCGCTGCGATACGCCGCAACGCTTCCGGATCCCTTTTGGTTAACGGCGTAGGAACCGGTTATACCGAGAGCTTCAACATAGAGTCCATTGCCCGTTCCACCGACTATATGGCGGCGCACTCGTACCCCTATTTTCACGGTACTTCTCGGCTCGACCCCTGGCTGGGGCAGCGGACGACCTACAGCACGAACTATATCGTCTCGTGGGCCGAGACGACAGGGAAGCCGGTGCTGATGCAAGAGTTGGGAGTATCGGAACAGTGGGCGCCTCCCGGGACGATTCCCAGGTACTTGAAGCTGACCTTCCTCAGCAACTGGATGGAGGGCGCCGCCGGGTACCTGTGGTGGTGTTCCCACGATATCGATGCGGACTTCGCGGTGTCCGACCGGGGACTCTACAAGGAGTATTCGACCGCTCGCCTGAAACGGGAGAACAAGTTCAATGAATTGAATTACGACATGGGGATTTTGTCCAACGACAACAGTCCAAAGCCTGCGGCGGAAGCGTTCGAATACGCGGCCGGCGTCGTGGACCGGCTTGGCGTGGGTTGGGAAAACAAGCTGCCTGTCTGCTATATCCTCGTCCCCGAGGACTTCGAATACGAATCGACGATGATCGAGTCGATCACGCCGTTCGTGCTGGCCAAGCAAGCCCACATGGATGTCAAGCTGCTGTTTGCAGGCAATGCCGTTCCGCCGGACGCCGCGGCCGTTGTGATTCCCGGTTTCAGCCTGTCGCCGATCGGCAAAAGCCGCATCGGCGAGTACTTGAAGGCCGGGGGCGTGGTGTACCAGTCGTATTTCAACGATTTCGGCAACTCCGTTGTGGCGGGAGACGGAGCTTTCGTGCTGGAACGCCCGAGACTGGTCGTGACCCGGCGGGCGGGCGCGATGGAGTTGGAGCAGCGGCTCGCCGTGGGCGCCGGGCTCCGCGTTCGTCCCGTCTCGGTTACGGGCGATGCCGAGACGATTCTGTCGCTTCCGCGCCGGAATCCGAATGCCCTGGAAGGGGTCGAGTCGGACGCAAGCTTGTTCGGGGAAAGCGAGGGGCCGGGAGTGCTGTTCCGAATGAGACACGGCGACGGCGTTTATTACTATATGGCGGCGGATATCGAGCGAGCGCTGACCGCAACGTACGATCCGTGGGGGGACGACGATACGAACCTGGTTTATTCGGTGCTGCGGCCGCCGCATGGAATCGATATCGATTCCAAGTACCTCGAGTTGCACCACAAGACTCGCGGCGGCAGGCAACTGGTTGCTCTGCTCAACCATTCGCCCCGATTCGTTGACGCCATGCTCCATGTCGGTTCCGGCGGGCAGGTGGTGGACGCATTGACGGGACAGGTTCACAGCAACGATGCCGCAAGCGCCGTTCGAGTGGAGCCTGCGGGCGCCAGGTTTTTCTTCGTGAACGCCCGGTAAAGGCGCCGGTTTCGCCTGGGCTCGGTCTCCGTTCGCTGCGTTGCCGAACCCTCACGCATGCGCGCGGCCGGGAAGTCCCGCGCCAATCCACTACAATGGAAAGTGGATCGGGGCTCCATGTCCATGGCGGGCCGCCCCGTCCGGAACGCCTGCCGACGTAGCTCAGTTGGTTAGAGCGCCTGATTGTGGATCAGGAGGTCGATGGTTCGAATCCATCCGTCGGTACCAAATATCGTTTGAGAACGACCGCTACGCAATTTTGCGCTACGCAGTCTTGGCCGTTGCTGCCGCTCCGAAGATCTCGCGCAGCTTCAGCTTGCGGTAGGCGAAGATGCGTTCGACATCGCGTTTGACCGCCAACCAATGGACCGAACCGCTGCCGGGGACGGCGTATCGCACGGAGTCCTCCGCGAGAGTCTGACCATCGACTTGGCGGAAGGCGTGTTCATGAATCCACAGGCGGTAAGGTCCCTTGCGTTGCTCGTCCGTAAAGCGGTGCGGGGGGCGCCAAGCCGTGATCTCGCTTTGCCAGCGGATCGGCAAGCGACGCACCTTGAGCTTGTAATCGATGCGCGCGCCCACGTGCATGGCGATGGGCCTGGGCGTCACGACGTGAAACCGCAGCCACGCGGGCGTAATCTTCTCCAGGTTGTGGGCGTCGGCGAAGAACGCAAACGTTTCTTCAAGCGGTTTGGGCAGCAGGACTGCGGCCTGGAGTCTGTAGATTTTCATGGCTTCGCTCAACGCACGGCCTCGGCCAAGGCGTCCGCCAACTCGTCGAATTCGAACCGGAACCCGTTTTCGAGCGCCGCCTCCGGCACGACTCTCTGCGAGGCCAGCAGCACTTCGGCGAATTCGCCGAGCATCAGACGAAGAGCGAAAGCGGGGGCGGGGAAAACGGCCGGCCGGCGCACCGCTTTGGCCAGCGCGCGCGTGAATTCCTTGTTGGTCACCGGGTTTGCCGCGGCCCCGTTGATCGGGCCGCGCATTGCTTCGCGCTCGGCAACGTAAACGAACAGCCTGGCCAGGTCGGCGGCATGGATCCAGGGCATCCACTGCCTGCCGTTTCCCAGCGACCCTCCGGCGCCCAGCCTGAAAATGGGCACGATTTTTTGCAAGGCGCCGCCCGATTTGCCGAGCACGAGTCCGATGCGAATGGAGGCTGCGCGGATGCCGTGTTCCTCGGCTTTCGCGGCTTCGGCCTCCCAGCCGCGGCAAACGTCGGCCAGAAAGCCTTCCGCCGCGGCTGACTTCTCCGTCAGCGCCTCGCCGCCTCGCGAGCCGTAGAAGCCGACGGCGGAGGCCGAGACAAGCACTTTGGGTTTGGGCTGCAGCGGCGCCAAGCCGGCGATCAGATTGCGCGTGCCGGCGATGCGGCTGTTGCGGATCGCGTCCTTCTTTTTCGCGTTCCAACGGCCCTCTGCAACCGGCTCTCCAGCCAGATGGAAAACCGCATCCACGTCCTCGAAGGCTTCGGCGGGAGGCGGTCCGGCGAGAGGTTCCCAGTGGAAAGCCCGCAAGCCGGACAACTCGCCGGGCAGCGCGCCCGGATTTCTCGTCAGCACATTGGGCCGATCGAGCAAGGCGCACAGCCGCTTGCCGATAAACCCGGTAGCCCCGGTAACGGCGGCGCGCATAGCTTTGGCGCGGTTAGCGTCCGCCCCGCGAGCGCACTCCGCCGCCGGAGGACGAGCGCGTCACGCCGCCGCCGCTGCTGCGGGGCGCGGGCGCCGGGGTCGAAACGGACCGCGTCGGGGTCGAATAACTGCCGCTGGACGACGAGCGCGATACCGACCGGGTGGACGGAAACCCGCCGCCGAAACCGCCCCGGCTGACCGAGGGAGCAGATCGCGGGCTCGGTCTGTAGACGCTGCGCGCGCGGCTCTGCGAACTCGAGCTGCGCGGGATGCTCGCCGGCCGCGTGCTGCGGCTTCGCGCGGACGGCGGCGCCGTGCTCACGCGCGATCGGCTGCGCGGGGTAAAGACCCCCGATCGCGAGGCGCTGCCGGCGTTGACGGTCGATCGCGCGCCGAGCGTCGGCGCCCGGGTCCGGGCGCCCGCAGCGCCGCTGCGAATCGATGTCCGCGATTGCGTCCGCGGCGTATAAGTCGGCCGCGGCGTCGAACGCCTTACGGCGGTTCTTGCGCCCGAGGGCGTCGCGCGGCCGAACCGCGACCAGGCTCCGGCGTCGGCCGCCGCTCGGCCCGAGCGTACGCTCGCTTGCGTTCTGCCCAAGCGGGCGCCTGGAGAAGCGCTAGAAGCTCTGCCGGCGCTGCGCAGCGAACGGGACGGCGGCGCAACGGCGGCGCTCCCGGCGGGCGCGCGGGCGGCGGTTCGGATCCCCGAAGCGGGAGCGGCGCTGCGCGACTGCGCGCCGGTGCGGGCGACCGCGCCGCGGGACGCCGCAACGGTCGTCGTCCGCGGCTGCAAATCGCGGAAAGCGCGGACCGAGCTTTCGATTTGCGCCCGCTGCCGGTCGAAGGGGACTCGCGCCGCGCCGGTGCGCAGCGTCCGCGCGGTCGGGGCGGCCCCTGCCGCCGCGGTTGAAGTCCGCACGATCCTGCCCTGACTGCCGCGCGCGGGAACTATCGGAATTTGCCCCCGAATCGAGGTGGCCCGCGCCAACTCGGCGCCGCGCAGCGTCCGCGGGTTGTTGACAAGACCCTGCGAAAAGCCCTGCGCGTCGACGACGGTCACGCCGTTGGGCGCGCGCGCGTTGCGGTAAGTGTTGTAAATGTTGACGCTGTTGTCGACGACGACCGTGCGGTTAGGCCCGCCGCCGTAAAACCCCGCGCCGTACCAAGGCGTGTAGATATCGCCGGGACCCAGCGGGCACCAGCCGATGTTGCCGTACCCGAAACCGAGCCCGAAGTTGAATCCCGAAAAACCGTTGTAGCCGAAAAACGTGACCAGCGCGGGGCGCCAGAAATGGCGTCGATAGAGCGAGCCCGGATACCAGCCCCAGCCGTAGCTTGCGTGGTGGTACCAGCGTCCCCAGTGATACGGGGCCCATCCCCAGGGCTCGTAGCCGACCCAACTCCAGCCGTAATAATCGAGCCAGGTCCAGCGGCCTTGACGGTACGGCGCCCAACCGATTGCCGGGCTGCGCGGGAACCACGAGTAGCCGTAGCCCGACACATAGCGCCAATCGCCGTAATCGTCGAGCGTTTCGACGCCGTAAATGTCGCGGCTGACGTAGCGGCGCGATTCCGATTTGTTGAGGCGGTTGTCGCGGGATTCAGCCCAACGGTCCCAATCGTCTTTCGGCTCCGCCTTGGCCAGACGGAACTCGGGCCCTTCGGCGCCTTCGCGGATAACCATCGTCCTGCCGCTGCCGAGCGTTTCCAGGCCGTTGACGGAGGCGATTTCGGCCGCGCCTTTGCGCACGGTCACCACGGTTTCCGCCGGCCCGAGATCGATGCGGTAGCGCCCGTTTTGCATCGGGCGCACCGCGACGAGAGGAGTTTCGATATCCACGTCGGCTGCGCTGTCGCGCAACTCGCTGTAGCCGATGGAGCCGCTGACGACGCGAATTTGAAATTTGCGGGTGCTTAGAGAGACGAATGCGATCTCGCTGTTGGCGTTCAGCCGCACCAAATTGCCGTAGTCGAGTTGAATCTCGACGCGCGAGCCGGGGCCGGTCATGATCGAATCGCCCTCGACAACGGGCTGGTTGATGCGGGCGGCGACCCAATCTCCGGAATCGCCGCGTTTGGTCGTGACTTCGCCGCCGACCAGGCTGATGCGCGCCACGCCGAGCGCCGGGCCGCTGTCGGTCGATTGCGCGCCGAGCTCTATCGGCAGCAGCGCCGCAAACGCGGTCAACGCGACAGCCGCCGCGACGGCCGCCGGCGCCGATCGTTTCGTTCGATGTGTCATGGCGTTCCTCCGAGCGAAATGTCGTCCGTTCCTTAGATGCACGCCGCCACTCCGACGGTTACCGCTTGTTTCGAGAATATCAGCCCGGCAGCGGCCGGTCAATCGTCTGAATGTCCGAAAACGAACCGCTGGTAGGCAAGAGAGACCAGGATCAGCGAAAGGGCGAGGCCGAGCAGCGAGGCTACGCGGTAGAGATCCTCCAGCTCGCCCAGGTCGTAAAGAAATACTTTGCCGATCGTCGCCAGCAAAAAAAGCAGGCTGATCCAACGCAGCGAGCGGATACGCGTGCGGAATCCGACCGCGAGCAGCAAAAGGGCGTAGAACGTCCAGGCAAGCGACAGCGTAAGATCGCGCGCCGCCGTTCGTTCGAAACTGAAGTCGATTTCCCTGCCCGAGGAAAAGGCATCGAGGACGGTCAGATTGATCCAGACGAAAATGACGAGAATGGAGGCGAGACCGCACAAACCGGCCCCGACCGGGCGCCCGTAGCGGTACAGCCATGCTTCCGCTTCTCGGGCGCGCGGAACCTCGCTTGCGCGGAGACCGACCGCGGCTGCGATCAAAGCGCCGGCTGGGACGAGATAGCCGTACATCAACCAGTTGAAAACCGGCCGGCCCGAGCGCGGATGAAAAAACCACGCATCGGGGAGCATCAGCCGGATTGCAACCAGCGCCAGCAGCGACAGAGCGAAGTATTTCAAGCCCGGATGATCCAGCTTGCGCCACAATTGGATCAGCACCGCGCCCTGGAGCGCCCAGCCGATCAGTTCCCACTCCTTTTGAAGCTGGAGGGGTATCGCGATGGCGGCGAACGAGAGCGCGACGGCGGCATACCATACGACGCCGTGGCGCCGCGCGTCGGGCGAGACGTTGGGGAAACGGAGAAAGCCCCACAGCGCCGCTCCCGATACCGCGGCCAAGGCGAGCGGCAGCGCCGCGAGGTAGTCTTCCCCGAAGGCGCTCCGGAAAAAGCCGTAAGCCGCGACGAACCCGAACGGTCCGGCCAGCGCGGAGGCCCGCAAGGCCCAGCGGTTTTCGCGCAACCCCGCAAAAAACAGCGGCCATGCCGTGAAGAACAAAACGCCGGCGAACATCAGCAGCAAGGGTCCGCCGGCCGGGACGTCTTGCGGCTGCTTGACGGCCCATGACCACTGGACGGCGGCGACCAGGAACACGGCAGCGCTCAATACGCCGCCGCTTGCGAGCTGTTCGGCGGCGATGGCCATGAGAATTCCCAGAAACAGCGCAATCATCAGAAAAAGCAGGTCCGGGACGTAGGGATCGATCGGGCGCAAGAAAAATCCCGCCAGTAGCGCTGCCGGCGCGAGCGCGCCCGCCCGCAGGAGCGCCTTTTGCCGGAGCCGGTCGGCGGTCAGGCTTCCTGGCAAAAGCAGGGCGGCGCAATAAACCAGGCCGAGAATGTAGATCCAGCGCCGCGCCGGCTCGCCGTCGAGCGGCAGGCGCGCGATGGCGGCTGCAAACCCTGCGCCGACCGCCAACGCCGCCGCCCAGGCGCCGCGCACGCGGGCCCGCAAATAGTCCTGTCGGATCGCCAGCAGGCCCAGGACGGTCAGCGCGGTGAGCCACGCTGCGAACGCCGGCGGCATATGGAAGCTTTGCGTGGGGATCAGCAGCAGAATCAGCCCGCCGGCGCTGCACAGCGCCGGAGTTCCCAGGGATCGCTCCGCCGCTTCGCCGCCGGCGCGCCGGAACCATTCCCAGGGCCCGTGGAAAACAGCGGCCAGAAGGATCGCCGCGAGACAAAACTCCCATGAGCGCGCGGAGTCGAAAGCCGCCTGAGACGCCCAGGCGATCGTGATGCCGACATCGGCGGCGGCGGCGATGCCCGGAAGGACTTCCATGCCGGGTTCGCGGCCGAGCCAAACGCTCGCCAGCGACAGCAGCGCGAGCAGTCCCGCGAGCGGGAAAAGGTGGGGGCTCAACTCGGCCCAGGAGGCGAAATACGCGGCGAGGCCGAGCGGCGCGGCGACCCCGGCTGCGCGGGTTAGTTTTTCCAGCGGGCCGGTCTTCTCGCGGCGCGGTTGGGTCACGGCCGCGGCGAAATGGAAAGCGGCGAATATGCCGAGGATGGTCAAGCCCATCCCGCGGCGGTCGGCGCCCATGAGGGTCAGAATCCAGACGGCTTGGTAGAAGACGGTGGCCGTCATGGTCAATGCCGAAACCAGCGGCCAATCGCGCGCGCGGGCCAGCGCGTACAGGCCGGCGTTGAGCACGAACAGGTAAGAAAAAAGCGTGATGGGGCGATCTTCTCCGGTCGAAAGCAGAAGCGGAGTCAGGAAGCCCCCGATCAGACCCAGCAGAGCGGTGTTCAGAGCGCGCCGCCGCCAGGAAAGGTAGCCGCAAGTCAGAGTGACCAGCGCCATCAGGGCAAGCGCCGCGCCGCCGCCGATGAATCCGTAGAGCATGTGCGCCGCCCAGGTCGCCGCGTAGAGAGCGATGATTCCGCCGCCCGCGAGCGCGTCGGCTTGCCGCAAATAGCTTTTTTTGCGGAGCGGCTCCGAACCGGCCAGAGCGGCGATTCCGGTGAGGAATCCCAGCGCGACGCGGAACGCCGGGGAGAGCAGGCCGCTCTCGATCGAATACTGCAAGAAGAGTATGGCCGCAAGACCGAGGGCGCAGGCGCCGAGCGCCGCGGCGCCCCGCACGCCGACCCACTGCTCCCAGCCGATGCGCTGGGGCTTGCCGCGCGGCCGGGGAGGCGCAACGGGGGGCGGCGGCGGGAGATCGACGGGCGCTTGAGCCTCGATGGGCTTTTCGCTCTCTTCGAGGGCCGGCGGCGCTTGCGGGGCGGATTCCGCCGGCGGCGGCGTTTCCTGCTTCGGCGGCGCGGCCGGAGCAGGCGCGGCGCCCGCGTTCTCCAGGGCCGAGATTCGCCGCAAAAACGCTTTGCGGACCGCTTGAACTTCTTCCCGGAGGTCGGCGAGGCCGCGTTTGAGCACGCGGTTTTGCGCCTCGACGGAACGCAGCCGCAACCACAAGATGACGGCTACGACTGCGCTGATAAGGAATCCAACCACGGAGAGAACGCTTGCGTTATCTTACCTTATGCCCGCCGCAAGCGCGCCGGCGCCGGGCAGGCCGCCAGGATTGATTCTTTTTCGAGGATTGGAGGTTGTGACCGGAGAGCGGAGGGTTTTAGCCCAACTTTACCACCTAGTGCAAGATATTGTTTCAAATCATAGAGTTAGGAAGTGTGGAGGCGGGGAGTGGCACTACAAGTGGGCGATTGAGGGTGGATCAGACGAGGGTTTTGCGGACACCTCCTGGAGTGAAATCGATACCCAGGGCGTCGTAGATGGCCTGCTGGAGTGGTTCGGCGCGGGTGGCCTTGGGCACGTGCAGGGTGCGGTCGTCGGGGCGACGGAAGGTGGCCGTGACGCGTTGTTGACCTTCGAGGATGCGTCGTAGCGTGGTCCAGCTGGAGTTGTCGTCGTATTGACGGAGGCGTGTGCGGATGACCTGCACGAGTTGATAGGCGATGACGGAGATGAACAGATGGCCGTCGGCGCGGATGGGTTTTTGGTGGAAGATCGGACGCAGACCGAGTTCGGATTTCAGGGAGCGGAACACGGCCTCAATGTCGGTGAGCGTGGTGTAGGTGCGCCACAAGGCGGCATCGTCCCAGTCGGTTTGGTTGCTGCGCAGGCAGTAGACGCCGGGATGGGTCAGCATCGAGCCGCGGACGGGGCGGCGGGTGAAGCGCACGTCAACGTGCTGCAAGTCCCGACTCTTCTGCGCCGGCGCAGCGGCCGTGCCGACGCGCTCCTGGGCGAGCAGTTGCGCGGCGATGCGCTCGGCATGTGCCTCCAACGTCGGGGCCGAATCCTGCGGCAGTGCGAGTTGCCCCGCCAACAGTTCCTTGATGCGCCGACACAGCAGCGGCCAATCGCTGCGGGCGACAGCGAAGTGTCGCCCCAGATTCAGCAGCGTGCGTTGTCGCACCTGCGAACCGCTGCGCTCGGAGCGCACCAAGCGGAAGGTGAAATAATGCTCCCCGCGGCTGCGGGTAGGCGCTGGTCGTGCCGCGGAGCTTCCTGTACTCCTTCTAATGCTCCCCGCGGCTGCGGGTAGGCGTGCGCCGGATGAACATGCCTCCACGATCACGATAGCGGGACACGGCGCCCAGATCAACATCTCAATAAATATTATGGCGCTACACTCCGAGCATGCACCAAGAATCAACAACTTACACGCCAAAATCACCCCAATCAGACCCATTTCCTCCCCAATCGCCGCTCCCGGTGGCAAAGATGGGCTTACCGGGTGCGTTCTTCGCCATAATGTAAGAATTACACCACGCGAAAACCAAAATATCAAGTAGCTGTTGGCGGTATTTACGAACTGCTCAGAGTCCAGATTAATGCGGGGAATCTCTGGAAATGTTCGCGCAAAGAATCAAATATAAACGGTGAGGAGCGGCTACAAAGACTGGTCTATGAAAATATATCTCTATCAAAAAGTGTTTGGAAACTCAGATATATAATTCCATTTTCTTCCTATCTACACTGAAAATCTGGACGCTAATACAAGGCGAACCAATCAAAATGTCAATCCCGGAAGTGGCGATACGCATTCGAACCTATCGAGACCTGAACCAAAACCGCCTGCCGCGCCCCTGAGCAGACTGCGTTTTGCAAAAAACGCTGTGTGGCGATCTGCTTTCCTGGCCATTCCGCATGGTAAAACAAAGGCGGCTTGCCCGCGGTCTTTTCGCTGAAGACCGGATTCGATTCAACGGAGTTGTGCAAAAGAACCTCGCTTCCCAGGCGCTCACGCGCCCGTTGCTGGCGGAGCGTCATGCCACTCGATCAAGTCGTGTTCGGGCCAGCCCGCGCGGTGTACGAGCCGGTCTCCGTCCGCGCCCAGCAGCGGCCCGACCGCCGGCTGCGAGTGTTCGCTCATCGTTTGGAGCAAGTTCTTCCAGCCGGCGCTCGTGCGGTCGAATCGATAGAGTCCGACCATGCCGTTGACGCGCTGCCAGGAATATAATTCTGCAGAAGCCGTAAACGCCAGATAGTCCGCGGTTCCGCCGGTTTCCGTTTTCGCCGACCAACGGCCCAGCAAACCGCCGTTGGCCCCGAATTCCAGCCACTCCTCGGACTGACTGACATAAACTCCGATGCGGTCCGAGGCGGAGCGCAAACAAGTAGTCCCTCGGGGGCCGTGCACCGTGGGATGAATGCGCGTCGAAAAGGCGGAGCGGGGAAAAAATGTCTTCTCCAATCTTCCCTTGTCGTCGTACTTGACAAACAGGTCATGTTCCGATTTCCCGTCTTCGGCCTCGATGTCGGTCCCAAAAATCCAGATAGAATCTTCCGGGCCGAAGGTGACGTACCGGGGCGAGTAGGGGTTTGTCCGAATGAACTCGCCCGGGACTCCGTCCGCGCCAATGACGCAGAAGAAGTGAGCCATCCTGCCAACGGCGTCGACTGCACTAGCGACGGCGACGGCATCGCCTTTTCTCCGTGCAGCGGCGTCCCATATCACTACCCGCAGAGCGTCCTTCGGATAGACCGCTGCCCCCCAACGTAAATTTCCGTCCCGATCCCACAGCCATACGTTCGCCGCGTCCGGATCGAACGCCTCGCCCACCAAGTGCGCCGCCGCCCATCCGTCTTCTACGCGAAGCAGTTTTCTACTGCCGTCGGTGTCGGCCGCTGTATCGATTCTGCAGGAATGAACCGCCTGTCCCAGAGGGCCGAACTGCGCCCGCGCAACGTTCCGCTCGGCGGAAACCGCCGCTGCGACGGCTGCCGCGAACCATTGCAGTCGAGTCAAAATGTCTCTCATCGTATTCTCAATTCCTCTTGCAAGCGATATGGAGTTAGGGACTCTGACAAATTATATCATCATTGCAACCCACAGCCTTTTCCAATGAGAGATGAGCCTGAAGAGGGGGGCGGTTTCCAACGAGAGATGAGCCTGAAGGGGCGAGAGAGCGGGATGTGGGAATCATCGGAGGGTGATCTTGCATTTGGAGTTGGAGACGCACAGGACGTTGGAGCAGGTGCGGTTGTTTGTGGAGGGCAGCGCGGGGACAGCGGCGCTGGCGCCACAGCGGGAAGCGGCCTACAGGCACATCGGGAGCGTGTTGGCGCGTTTTGGCTACTGGCGGCTGGGCAAGGCGGAGCGGGGTCTGCTGCGCCGCTACTTGCAGCGCACGACGGGCCTGAGCCGGGCGCAGTTGGCGCGGCTGATCGCGCGCTACCTGGCGCAGGGGGAGTTGCGCGATCGACGGCAGAGGCCGGCCAAGCCCTTCGTGCGACGCTATACACGGGAGGATATCGTGCTGCTGGCGGAAACGGACGAAGTGCATGGCAGGTTATCCGGGCCGGCCACGCGCAAGCTCTGCGAGCGCGCCTGGAAAGTGTTCGGCGACGTTCGTTTCGAGCGCCTGGCAGGCATCTCCAACGGGCACTTGTACAACCTGCGGCAGACGTGCATCTACACCCGCAAGTATGTCGCGCCGCAGCGCACGCGGCCCGTCGCGGTGGCCCTCGGCGAGCGCCGCCGCCCGCGCCCGCAAGGCCGGCCGGGCTTCCTGCGGGTCGACTCGGTGCATCAGGGAGATCGCGATAAAGTCAAAGGGGTCTATCACCTGAACCTGGTTGATGAAGTAACTCAGTACCAGTACATCGGCAGTTGCCAGAAGATCAGCGAGCGCTACCTGCTGCCGCTGCTGGAGGCGCTGTTGCAGAGCTTCCCTTTCTCCGTGCGCGGCTTCCACTCTGACAACGGTTCGGAATACGTCAACCACACAGTGGCCGCGCTACTGCAAAAACTGCACGTCGGAGAGTTCACCAAATCGCGCCCGCGGCGCAGCAACGACAATGCCCTGGTGGAGGCGAAGAACGGCGCAGTGGTGCGCAAACATCTGGGCTACGGGCACATCCCCGCCCGCCATGGCGGGCGCTTGGATAGCTTCAACCGCACCGTCTTGTCCCCCTACCTGAATTATCACCGGCCCTGCTTGTTCCCCAGCGAAACAGTCGATGCCAAGGGGCGGGTGCGCAAGCGCTACCGCCAACAGGACGTGATGACGCCTTATGAAAAACTCAAGTCGCTGCCCCAAGCGGAAAGCTACCTGCGCCCTGGGATAAGCTTCGTCATGCTCGATGCCGAGGCCAACGCGCTCAGCGACATGGCAGCTGCGCGCCGGCTCAACGAGGCGCGGGACGCGCTCTTCCGGCAGATCCGCGCCGCCGCTTGAGCATGCCCGCCCTCAGGCTCATCTCTCATTGGAAAGTGTTGCCGCCCCCCCACCGCGTTGACCCACAAGTGCGCGCTGCGCGCTGAGAAAAACGCTATACTCCAGTAGTTCCCACTCCTCCTCTCACTCTCCAGCTTCAGGCTCATCTTTATATTGGAAACAACTGGAACTGCGGGAGGACGAAGACGAGCATCAGGAGGAGGCCGAGAAGCTCGCCGACGAGATCGACAGCCTCCAAAAGTCTCTTGCGAATAGTCAAGCATCCACAAAGAAGCTCCAGACGCAGTACGAAGAACTCGAGCGGAAAGTCAAGGAAAAAGACAAGACGATCGAGAACCTGGAGGCGGAGAAGGAGGATTTGGAAAAAGAGCAGCGGCTTCTGTGGATAATCGGCGCAGGGATCGGAACGCTGGTGCTGGGAATCGGCGCTCTCATGGGCCGCCGGCTTCGCCTACGCCACCAGGCGCTGCAGGAATCGGACGCCGAGTTGGCGACCGCGCGGGCCGGCCTCGAGCGCAACACCGCCACCTTCTCGGACGCGATTCTGTTCGGCGAGGGATTGGACGGACAGGAACTGCGTATCAAAGTCAACGGCAGCGCGCTTGCGCGGTCCGACACCGGCCAAGTGATCGGCCGCGCCGCTGCCGATGCGGACTACGTCATCGCCTTGGACAGCGTATCCCGACAACATGCCCGCCTCCGCGTGGAGGGCGGTTCGATGACGATCGAGGATATGAACAGCCTGAACGGCACAAGCGTCGACGGCGTCGATCTGAAACCCGGCGAAACACGCGTTGTCAAGGACGGGACGCGCCTCGCGCTGGGGAACATCGGTTTTTACGTCCGCTTTCTGGAGGACGATAAGCAATGAAATCGCGGAGCCGCGAGATCAACATCTTCTCCATGTCCGCGCTGGACTTGTTCGCATCCGGCATGGGCGCGTTCATCCTGCTTGCGGTGATAGGACTGATCTTTTTCCCCAATATGGGGGATTCCGAGGAACGCGTTGAAGAGATCAAGAAGGCGCTTGCGCAAGCGCGGCGGGAACGCGACGCCATCAAGAGCCGGCTAGAAGAATCGACGCGGGCGCGGCGGGAACTCGAAAAGCGGGTCACCGAACTTCAACAGCAACTCAAGGAAATCGAAATTCCCGATATCGACATCGCGATTTGCCTGGACGTGACGGGCAGCATGGGGGATCAGATCGAAGGACTGCAAAAGCAGATTGTGGACTTGGCGAACGTACTGGATGCGTTGGCGCCGTCCGCCGGCGTTGGCGTCGTGGCGTTCGGCGACAGGGCGTGGAGCCGGTACATTTACAAACAGGCGATCGTGGAGACATCGAATGTGGGAGAGCTCCAAACCTTTGTGAACACGCTTTCGGCGGGAATGGGCGAAACAGGCAATAAAGATTTTCCCGAGGCGGTAGCGCTGGCGCTGGACGAGGCTGTAAGACTGAACTGGCGGGCCGTCAGTCAGCGGCGCTACATCATCGTGGTGACGGATAATCCGGCCTATCCCGAAAAGGTGGGAGCGTCCATGCAGACAGCCCGAGCGTTCGCGTCGGCCGGCGGACAGCATGTCTCTACGGTCATGGCGAACACCAGCGGTGAGAACGCAAGACCGTTCCTGACGGATCTCGCAGCGGCGGGCAATGGAGAGTTCGTCAATGCTTCGGGTGGCGAGTCCATGATCGCCAGCCTGTTGATGGCCATCCTGAGCAAGTAAGGCCTACCCAATCCGCGGATTGTCAAGGGCATACAAGTTTTTTCTCCAGAGTCTTCACTGCGGCGTAACGGGACACGAAACCCCACCGGCCCGCAACAATGTCGAAGCCGGGTCGGGGAGCCGGCTTACGCTTCGGACAGCACGGCCGGGGCGTGCAGGTCTTGCAAGGAGCGCACGCGGGCGGCTTGCTCGCGCCGGGCGGCGATGCCGTTGGCGGCGGCGCGGGCGGCGCTCAGCGTCGTCATGCCGGGCACGCCGTGCTGAATCGCCGCGCTGCGGATCTTCTTCTCGTCCTCGAACGCATGCGGCCCCGCGGGCGTGTTGACGATCAGGTCGATTTTGCGGTCGGCGAGCAAGTCGATCGCGTTGGGACGGCCTTCGTTCACCTTGAACGCGGTCTTGCAACGCAGCCCGGCGGCGCGCAGCGAAGACGCCGTGCCGCGGGTGGCGAAGATATCGAAGCCCAACTCAGCGAATTTGGCGGCCATCTCGATGCCTTGCCTTATCTGGCGGGAATTGACGCTGATGAATACCGCCCCCGCATCGGGCAGCGCCTGTCCGGCGCTCAACTGCGCCTTGGCGAACGCCTCGCCGAACGTCGAGCCGACGCCCATCACCTCGCCGGTCGAGCGCATCTCGGGACCCAGCAGCGGATCGACGCCGACAAACTTGTTGAACGGGAACACGGGAGACTTGACGCAGGTCTCGCAAACCGGCAACACGCCTTCCTGCAAACCGAAATCGGCGAGTTTGCGGCCCATCATCAGCCCGACGGCAATCTTCGCCAGCGGCACGCCGGTCGCTTTGCTGACAAAGGGCACGGTCCGCGAGGCGCGCGGGTTGACCTCGATCACGAAGACCTTGCCGCGGTGGATCGCGTACTGCGCGTTCATCAGTCCGACCACCTTCAGCGCCTTGGCCAGCCGCACCGTGTAGTCCCGAATCGTCGCCAGTTGCTCGGCGGCGATCGACTGCGCCGGCAGCACGCAGGAGCTGTCGCCGGAATGGACGCCGGCTTCCTCGATATGCTCCATAATGCCGCCGATTACGACCTGCTCGCCGTCCGACAGCGCGTCGACGTCGACTTCCACGGCGTTTTCGAGGTAGCGGTCGATCAAGATCGGCCGGTCCTGCGAATAGAGCACGGCGTCGCGCATGTACGCCTCGACGGTCGTCGCTTCGTAGGCGATGACCATCGCCCGGCCGCCGAGCACGTAGCTCGGCCGCACGAGCACGGGATAGCCGATGTCTCGCGCGGCTTCGAGCGCGCCCGCAAGAGTCGTCGCGGTCGCGCCTTGCGGCTGCGGAATGTCGAGTTCTTCGAGCAATTTCCCGAAACGGTCGCGGTCTTCCGCCAAGTCGATCGACTCGGGGTCGGTACCGACGATCGGCACGCCGTGCGTCTTCAGCGGGAGCGCCAGGGTCAGCGGCGTCTGTCCGCCGAACTGCACGATCACGCCGTCGGGTTTCTCGGTATCGAAAATGTTGAGCACGTTTTCGAGCGTCAACGGCTCGAAATACAGCCTGTCGCTCGTGTCGTAATCCGTGGAAACTGTTTCCGGGTTGCAATTGACCATGATCGACTCGCAACCTATCTCCTGCAGCGCGAACGAGGCGTGGCAGCAGCAGTAGTCGAACTCGATTCCCTGTCCGATGCGGTTCGGGCCGGAACCGAGGATCATCACTTTTTTGCGGTCTGAGGGGTTGGCTTCGCACTCTTCCTCGTAAACCGCGTAGAGGTAGGGGGTAAAGCTCTCGAATTCCGCCGCGCAGGTGTCCACCCGCTTGAATACCGGCCGGATTCCCAGCTCTTTCCGCCGCTTGCGCACCGCCGTCTCGGTCACCCCCCACAAGCGGGCGAGCCGGTTGTCGGAGAGTCCGTACCGCTTGGCCCGCAGCAGGTCGGGACCGCCCACGGTTTCGAGGCCCGCCGCGGCGAGCTTGGCTTGCTCGTCAACGACCGTTTTCACCTGTTCCAGGAACCAGCGGTCGATGCGCGTCATCTCCCAGGCTTCCTCGACCGAAAGCCCTGCGGAAAAAGCAAAGCGAAGGTAGTTGAGGCGGTCAGGGTTGGGGGTAATCAGGCGCTTTGGAATCAGCTCGGGGTCGTAAACTTCCGCGCCCGATTTCTTGCCGGTTTCCAGCGAGCGGATCGCTTTCCACAGCGCGTGCTTGAACGTCGAGCCGATCGCCATGACCTCGCCGATCGATTTCATCTGCACGCCCAGGACCGGCTCCGAGCCGGGGAACTTCTCGAACTGCCACTTGGGAACCTTGACCACCACATAGTCGATCGACGGCTCGAAGCAGGCCGGCGTCTTGCGGGTGATGTCGTTGGGTATCTCGTCCAGCCGCAGGCCCACGGCAAGCTTGGCGGCGATCTTGGCGATCGGAAAACCGGTGGCCTTCGAGGCCAGCGCCGAGCTGCGCGAAACGCGCGGATTCATCTCGATGACGATCATGCGCCCGGTGTCGGGGTGGACGGCGAACTGCACGTTCGAGCCGCCGGTATCGACGCCGATCTCGCGCAGGCAGGCGAGCGAGGCGTCGCGCATCATCTGGTATTCCCGGTCGGTGAGCGTTTGCGCCGGGGCGACGGTGATGGAGTCGCCGGTGTGGACGCCCATGGGGTCGAAATTCTCGATCGAGCAAATGACGATGGCGTTCCCCGCCAGATCGCGCATCACCTCCATCTCGAACTCTTTCCAGCCGAGAACGCTCTCTTCGACCAGCACCTCGTGAACCGGGGAGATGTCCAGCCCGCGGCTCAGCAGGGTATGCATTTCCTCGGAGTTGTAAGCCAGCCCGCCGCCGGCCCCGCCCAGGGTGAAGCTGGGCCGCAGCACCACGGGATAGCCGACCTCCGCGGCGAACGCGGCGCCGTCTTCCACGTTGTCGACCAGCCGCGAGCGGGGAACGTCCAGACCGATGCCGGTCATCGCCGCCTTGAACGCCTGGCGGTCCTCGGCTTTTTTGATCGCCGCCAGATTCGCCCCGATCAGCTCGACGCCGTACTTTTCGAGAATGCCGCTCTCGGCCAGCGCCACCGAAGCATTGAGGCCGGTCTGGCCGCCGACCGTCGATAACAATGCCTGCGGGCGTTCCGCGGCGATAATTTTTTCGAGATATTCGTTATCGAGCGGCTCGATGTAGGTGCGCTCGGCCAACTCCGGATCGGTCATGATCGTCGCCGGATTGGAGTTGACCAGGACCGTTTCATAGCCCTCGTCGCGGAGCGCCTTGCAAGCCTGCGTCCCCGAGTAATCGAACTCGCAAGCCTGACCGATGACGATCGGCCCGGAGCCGATAATCATGATCTTGCGAATGTCGGTGCGCTTGGGCATGAGCTACCTCGGTCGGACGTTCCAAAGGCGCGGCGGGAAGCGGCCCGTCACGCCCCCTCCATCAAGCTACGGAACTCCGCAAACAGATACCGCGAATCGTGCGGCCCCGGCGCGGCTTCCGGGTGATACTGCACGCAAAACAGCGGGTCTTTGCGGCTGCGGAAGCCCTCGACCGTGCGGTCGTTGAGATTCACGTGGGTCAATTCGATCTGCGCGGCGTCGAGCGAATCGGGGTCCAGCGCGAAGCCGTGGTTTTGCGAAGTGATCTCGACTTTGTTCGTGAGCGTGTTCAACACCGGATGATTGCAGCCGTGATGGCCGAACTTCAGCTTGTAGGTCTTGCCGCCGAGCGCCTGACCGAGAACCTGCAAGCCGAGGCAAATGCCGAAAATCGGCGTGCGGCCGACGAGCTTGCCAATCTCGGCGGTCGGCACCTCCAAAGGTTCCGGGTCGCCCGGTCCGTTGGAAACGAATACCCCGTCGGGCTTCAGCGCCAGCACGTCTGCGGCCGAGGTCCCGGCGGGAACCACCGTGACCCGCGCCCCGAAGGCGACGAGCTGCCGCAGGATATTGCGCTTGATGCCGAAATCGTAAGCGGCCACATGGTATTGGCCCGGCGTTTCCGAATGCAGGATTTCCGACGGCGAGCACGGCTCGACTCCGTCGGCCCATTCGTAAGCTTGCGCGGTCGAGACGCCCGTAGCGAGGTCTTGCCCGGCCATCTTGGGAATCCGGCGCGCCTTTTCGACCAGCTTGCGCGGGTCGTTTTCGAGAGACGAGATCACGCCGCGCAGCGAACCCTGCTCGCGGATGTGACGCACCAGCGCCCGCGTGTCGATCTCGGCGACGATCGGGATGCCGCGCTTGGCCAGAAAGTCGTCCGCGCGTTCGTCGGCTCTCCAGTTGCCGGCGATCTGCGAAAATTCCCGGACTACCAGTCCTTCGATATACGGCTTCGCCGATTCGTTGTCCGCTGCGTTCGTCCCGTAGTTGCCGATGTGCGGATAGGTCAGCGCTACGATCTGCCCGCTGTACGACGGATCGGTAAAAATCTCCTGGTATCCGGTCAACCCGGTGTTGAAAACGACTTCGCCCGAGGCTTCCGCGCGGGCGCCGACGCCGCGCCCCCGGAAATAACGCCCGTCTTCGAGCGCCAGGATGGTTGCGAAACTCATCGACGGCCGGCCCTGCCTACTCCAGCACCCCGAAGCGATCGGGGGGCCAGTAGGAGAATACGGCTTTGCCCGTCACGTACGAGTGGGCGACTGTGCCCCATGTGCGGCTGTCGTTCGAGGTGTTGCGGTGGTCGCCGAGGACGTAGTATTCATTCTCGGGGACTACCACCGGCGGATAAGCGCCGCGGCCGCGGTAGCGCTGCAATACATACGGCTCGGGGTAGGCCGCTCCGTTGAGATACACCTCGCCGTCGACGATTTCCACCGTGTCCCCCGGCAGACCGACCACGCGCTTGATGTACGATTTCGAAGGGTCGATCGGGAATTTGAAAACCACCACGTCGCCGCGGTCGATGGCGTCGAAATTGTAGAGAAACTTGTTGACGAAAATGCGTTCTTCGTCCGCCAGGTGCGGCAGCATGCTTGTGCCTTCCACCTTTACCGGCTGGTAAAGAAAAACGATGACGACGGCGGCGATGGCGATCGAAACGAGGATATCGCGCAGCCAGACTTGCAGATCGAGCCAAAACGGGCGGCGGTCGGCGCTGCCCGCGGCGGCGGTCGGCGGGAGCGGCGTGTTGCCGGCGTCATGCCCGGACGCCGGTTCCGCTTCGCGGCTGGAAACAGACTCCATTTATGGCTTCGACGAAGGGCGCCGGGCGGCAGCCCTTCCCGTATTTGTAACACGCAGCCGGTAACTGCGACAAGAGCGGGTCGCCGCCGCTCCGCCAAGCGTTTCGCTACACTAATCCCCGGAGGCTTTTATGAGAGAGATCACGCGCCGCGAATTGGGCAAGACCGCCGCTCTGGCCGGAGCGCTGCAAGCCGGCTCCGCGCTGCGGGCCGCATCGGGGCTGGAGATGCGCTTGTTGGGCAAGACCGGCATGAAGGTTTCCGTGCTGGGCATCGGCACGGCGCCGCTCGGCGCCCCCAACGTAACGCAAACAGAGGTCGATCGGGTCATCGCCGCCGCGGCCGACCACGGCATCAACTATCTCGATACCGCTCCGATCTACCGTCAGGCGGAGCGCCGCCTGGGACCCGCCTTGAAGGGCAAGCGCGACAAGTTCGTGCTGGTCACCAAGGTCGAGGCAACCTCGAGCCAGGATGCTATGTGGCAGGTGCGCGAAAGCCTGCAGAAATGCCGTACCGACTATTTCGATCTCGTCCATATTCACAATGTCGGGCGCACCGACCGCTTCCCCAGCCTCGATATCCTGCTGGGCGGCGACGGCGCTCTGGCGGGCCTCGAGAAGCTCAAGAAAGACGGCGTGGTGCGCCATATCGGCATGACCTGCCACCTGCGCCCCAAGCGCGCCCTGCCCGTGATGCGTTCCGGCCGCGTCGAGGCGGTCATGTCGGCGGTGAACTACATCGACCGCCACATCTACAACTTCGAGGAAACCGTGTTCGCCGAGGCCGCCGAGCGCGGCATGGGCGTCGTGGCGATGAAGATACTGGGCGGCGCCCAAGGCGACGGCGCGATTCTTTCCGACCCGCAGCACTACGAGCGCGCCGTGCGCTACGCCTTGGGCATTCCCGGCCTGTCCGTAGCGATCATGGGCATGAAATCGGTTGCCGAGTTGGAGCAAGCCGTCGCAACCGTCAAGGCGTACAAGCCGCTCGGACGGCAGGAGCTTTCCGAAGCCCTCGCCGACGGCAAGCTCATGGCCGCCGATCTCGGCGAGCACCGCGGCCCGGCGGTATAACGGATAGCGGCAATCCGCCGCGGGCCGGTTTTTATCGCGTCTTCCAGACCAGGAGCAGGCCCTTGGGCAGCAGCGCCGGGTCGCCGTACACCCGCAGCAGCCCCACGCCCGGGATGCCAGCGATGTCGGTCGTTTCGATTTCGATGCGCCTGTGACCCGCGGCGCCGCCGATGCTCCCGGCCGCCACCGAGACCGGCCGCGCCTCTGCGGACAGGCGCTCCACGCGCGCCAACTCCAGATTCAGCCGCGCGCGCCAGCCGGGCAACTGCAACTCTCTGAAATCGATGCCCACGATAGAAAACGGCCCTTCGTCCGTGTAGCGCCGCAGAACCCGCAGCCGCCCCCGGAGCACGGCCCTTTTGGGCAGCGTCAGTTCCTCATCGATCTCCTTTTTTTGCTGCAACCGTGCTTCGAGCGCCTTGCCGATGCGGTCTTTGCCCGTGTGAACCGCTGTTTCGAGCCGCGTGGCGAGAGTCAGTCCGGGGGGCAGATCCACCCACGGCAGCGACTCTCGCCGCTCTAGGAAAAACGCGTTCTCGTCGATCTCGAACGAAATCTCGGATGCGGCCTGAAACAAGCGGCAACGGGAATAGACGGACTCGTTGCGGTTGCGCGAGCCGTCGGCCATGTCCATGGACACGAGAGTGCGCGCCGGCAGTAGAAAAGCCTCGCTGCTCTCGCCGCCGGCTTCGTAATCGATGACGCTCAGCGCATCGGAAACGCCGAGCGCTTCGGGGATGTCGAACGAGCGGACCGTCAGGCGCAGCACGCGGTAGGAGCGGGCATCGACCCAGAACGAGCCTCCGTAGGGGACTTTCGCGCTGCCCAGGCGGGTGCTGATCCGATAGCTGCTGAGAAACAGACCCACCACGTAGTCGTAGCGCAGAGCCGCCCGGCCCTCAAGCGTCTCCTTGCCGCGGTATTCGATCCGCGCCTGCCCGTCCACGAGCACCGATTTCAGATGCCCGTAGAACTCCCCGGTAGAAGTCATCCCGAAACCCACCAAGCTGCTCAGGTCGGTTTTCTCGAAGCGTTCGTCCCCCGGCCAGGCGTAGTGCTCGCGGCCGTCGACGACGGCGACCTCGAGGGCGATGGCGTCAGCGGCCTTGCCAAGCTGCTTTTTACGAGACTGCTTCTCACGGGCTTTGCGCCCGAGACGGCTGCGCTCGATGCTCAGTTCGCAGGTGTAATCGGGCAGCTTCTCCAGGTTCCGCTTGGCTTCCGCTCGAATCCGTTCCAGGTGCGGAACGTCCGCAAGGGGCCGGCAGTAGAGAACAGGGCGGCAAAGCAAGGCGAGAGACGCGCTCAGCAGAGCCGCGGCCGCGCGGTTTCGCGGGCGCCTCCGCCAAAATCCGCTGCCGCTGCCTCTCATGCCGCCGAAAGCCGCTGCGCAGTGCCGGAAACCAATGCCGGAAACCAATGCCGGAAACCAATGCCGGAAACGCCCGTCCCTCACATCTTGTATTGGCCCAGGTCTTCGTCGCCCAGGTTTTCGAGCCAGCGTTTGAGTTCTTCGCTGCTGGCCTTCTCGCTTACCGCCGACGAAATCTTCGACGAGGCGATCACCTGCTCCTCGACGTAGATCGGGCAATCCAGGCGCAGCGCCAAGGCCAGCGCGTCGCTCGGCCGGGAATCAATCGAGATCAGCTCGCCCCCGCGTTCCAGCCAGATGACCGCGAAAAACGTGTCGTCCTTCAACTCGTTGACGACCACGCGCTGGATGCCGGCTTCGCAGCCCATCAGCAGGTTCTTGACCAGATCGTGCGTCATCGGCCGCGGCGTGGCGATCTTCTCGATCTCGAGCGCGATGGCGTTGGCTTCGTAGACCCCGACCCAGATCGGCAGCACCATGCTGTCGTCCAGGTCTTTGAGGATCACGATGGGCATGTTGGTGACGGGGTCCATCATCAGCCCGCGAATTCTCATTTCCACTTCCGCCATCGTTTCCTCCGTTATTGCACAACCCGAAAGCCGTTGAAAGCCGCTGCGGCCTCAGCCGCGGTCAACTCGCCCACGAGGGAGTTCGCTCCCGAGCCGGTCACGCGAACCTTGCAGTAGGAGCCGCGCAAGTCGCGGTTGGGGGCGAGGCATCGAGGGTCGCTGAAGTTGAGCACGCGGTTCTGCGTCGTGCGCCCGATCCACTGTCCGAATTTCTCACGGCGCCCTTCGACGAACGCTTCTTCTTCGCCGCCGACCGCTTGCGCGTTGCGGCGCATCTGAATTCGGCGCTGCCGTTCTTGCAGAATCGTCAGGCGCCGGCTTTTTTCTTCCTCGGGAATTTGTACGAAATCGGCCGCCGGCGTATCCCTGCGCGGCGAGTATTTGAACGAGAAAAGCGAGCCGTACTCGACTTCGTCCAGCAGCGACAGCGTTTGCTCGAAGTCGGCTTCGGTCTCGCCGGGGAAGCCGACGATCACGTCGGTGCTCAACTCGATGTCGCGTTCGGCGCTCTTGATCGTTTCGATGCAGCGCAGGTATTGACTGCGGCTGTAAGTCCGCCTCATGCGCTTCAGCACCGCGCTCGAGCCCGACTGCACCGGCAGATGCACCCAGTTGCAGAGCGCTTCGTTGCGGTCGATCGCGTCGACGATATCGCGGGTGAAATCGCTCGGATGGGAGGTGGTGAAGCGAACTCGTCGAATGCCCGCGACGCCGCCGACCTCGTCGAGCAGCCGGGCAAAGCTCCAGTTCGCCGCGGAGGGGTCGCGATAGCTGTTGACCGTCTGGCCCAACAGCGTAATCTCGGTATAGCCGCGGGACGCCAGATCGCGGGCTTCGTTCATGATCGAGCGGCTCGCGCGGCTGCGCTCCGGACCGCGCGTAAAGGGCACCACGCAGTAGGCGCAGGCTTTGTCGCAGCCCTCGATGATCGTGATGTAGGCGCTGTAAGGGTTGCCGCGCTCGATGCGCGGGGAGTCGAACGTCTCGTCGGTGTCGATAGCGAGTCCCGCGACGCGGGTTTCGCCGGCCTCGACGCGGCCCATCAGGGCGGGCAGCGTGTTGTAGGCGGCCGAGCCGCAGACGAAATCGACCTGTGGCGCGCGCCTGAAAATATCCTCGCCGTTGTGCTGCGCGGCGCAGCCCAGCACCCCGATCGTTTTGCCCGCGTGCCGGCGCTTGAAGCCCGCCAGCCGGGCGAAGACCTTCTGCTCGGCCTTGTCGCGGATGCTGCAAGTGTTGTAGAGAACGAGATCGGCATCGTCGGGCGAGGAAACTTGCTCGTAGCCGCGGGCGGTGAGAACGCCGCGGACTTTTTCGCTGTCGTGGACGTTCATCTGACAACCGAAGGTTTCGATGTAGAAGGCTTTCGACACGGGACCGCGCGGCGGCGGCAAACCGCCCGGTTCAGTATAGCAGCCGGTTTTCGGCGCGGACGGCGACTATCCCGCGCGGCGCCAGCCGATCCAGAATACGCCGGCGAGCGCCAAGAGAACGACGACGCCGATTCCCGTCTGCGGCAGGTCGGCGGCGGGCGTTTCGTCCGCATCGGCCGCGACCAACCGGCGGCCGGCGACGCGTTCTCCCGCCGGACGCTCGAGTTCGCGGCGCAGCGCCGCAAGCGATTCGACGCGCCCGGCGTTCGCCAGCCGCTGTTCCACGAAAGCGGCGAAGCGGCGGTTGCCGGTCGTGCGCACGTCGCCGGCGGCGCCGTGCCGCTCGACCGAGTCGGCGTAAGCCGCCGCCAGCCGCTCGACGACGCCGTCCGCAGGTTTCCAGTAACCCTTGCGCACGGCTTCGAGCATCACGGCGGCGATGTTCTGGTAGGCGAACGGATTCTCTCTGTCGAACCACCGCGGCAGGTCGAGACCCAGCGCGTCCTCGCCGTAAACCGCGAAGACCGTATCCCAGACGTAGGCATCGACGGCTTCGGGCTTGGTCACTTGCCAACCGAACAGGTTGGTCGCGGTCTGAGCAATCTCGACCGCGCCCGCAAACCCTTCTTCCTGGAGCGCGCGAATCCATTTCCGATTCCAGAACTTGCCGCGCAGGCCGCGGGTCAACGACTCGCGCAGCGTCTCCATACGGGGCGCATCGGCATCGCGGACATCGGCCAGATAGGTTTCGGGGGATACGCCGGTGGTGTCCCGCACGGCCATCGTCATGCCGCCCAGGTACTCGAAATAGTGGTCCAGCGTCAGCGCGCCCACGACGTTGGTGGAGCGGCTCAAAGTCACGGCGTCGGTGTGCTTGAGTTGCGCCGCGTACGCGCCCGGCGCCGCGCCGCCCCACTCGTAGCCTTGGGTGTACACCGCGCCCGCGCGGGCAAGATACGCCGCGGTCAAGCCGCTTGTATCGGAGTATTCCCCGCTGCGTTCGATGCCCGCGACCAGGCCGGTCCCGTAACCGCCGGCGGAGTTGCTGAAGATCCGCGCCCCGGCAAGCGCCCGCGCATCGTCGGCGGCCATGCCGGCCTGTTTCAGGGCCGTCTCGGACTCGTCCGCGTGCGCGGCGATGTAGTTTTCGCCGTCTCGGGCGGCGGCCGCCAGACGCACCGCCTTGTCCAGCAGTTCCAGCCGGTCGGGAAACGTGTCGCGGAAAAGCGAAGCCGCCTGAATCACCACGTCGATGCGCGGCCGCCCGAGCTGCTGCATGGGAATCAACTCGACGTCCTCGACTACGTTGCGGTGGTTCCAGACGGGCCGCACGCCCAAGACATAGAGGATGTGCGCCAGGTCCGTTCCGTATTGGCGGATCAATTCGGTATTCCAAAGCGTGAAGCCGATCTTGCGCGGCCAGCGGCCCAGCCGCTGTTTCTCGGCTGCGAGTTGCGCCTTGGCCAGCTTGACTCCGATTTCCCATGCGGCGCGGGTCGGCGTCTCGGCGGGATTGATGCCGTACAGGTTGCGCCCGGTCGGCAAGGCCCGCGGGTTGCGCAACGGATCGCCGCCGCTGCCGGGGGTCACGTATCCGCCGGCGAGAGCGTCGAGCGTCCGTTCGATTTCTTCTTCCGTGCGGGCGAAGTCCGCGCGCAGCTCCTCGACGCGGTCTGCGGTCGTCTGCGGCAGCCCCGAAGCCCTGCCGGCAAGCAAGTCGCGCACTCGGGCGGCCGTTTCCCCGCTCTGCGGCTTTCCGTTGATCATCGCGGCGATCATCGGCGCCAGCTCGGCGGACGCATTCGGCTCTCCGTGTACGTGCAGCCCGACCGGGATCTTGTCTTCGTCGATGAGATGAAGATGCAGCCGCAACGCGTGGATTTGCTCGTCGGAGGGCGCCGCGCGCGACCAGTCGGCGCCGAGGTCTTTGTCCAAGCCTCTGGCGCGCGCGCCCTCGGCGATCCGCGCGCGCAGCGTTTCCTTCAACGCCCCTTCGTCCAGCGCCGGGAACCGCCCGGCCGCGCGGTAGAGTTCCGCCAGACCGGCGTCCTCGCGTCGAATTTCCGCCGCGGCGACCGGCGGAATCTGATGGCTGATCGTCACGGCCGATCCGCGCCGCTTGGCGATCAACGCCTCGCCGACGTTGTCCATCACATAGACGTAGAGGTTCGGCAGCGCGCCCAGAGTGCGGTCCGACCAATCGTCCGCCAGTTGCCCGAGCGGCCTGCCGGGCAGGAATTCGTGCGTCCCGTGGGTGCCGTAATTGAGCAGCGCGTCGGCTTTCCATACCTCCCGCAGCCACCAGTAAACGGCGAGATATTGATGCGGCGGGGGGACGCGGTCGTTGTGCTGCAGCTTGGCGTCCATGCGCGCGCCGCGAACCGGCTGCGGCAGAACGATCACGTTCCCGTAATCGAGCTTGGGAACGACAAAGAACGTTGCGCCATCCCGCTCGACCGTCATCAACTCGCCCGGCGGCGGTCCGAACGCCTCTTCGACCTCCAGGCGCATGGCTTCCGGCAAGGTCTCGAACCAATCGCGGTAGCCGCGGGCCGGCAGCAAGAGCACGCCCTCGCGGGAAGCCAGCCGCTCCAGGTCGCGTTCGCGGCCGAAGCTCACGTTGCGCCCTTTCTCCAGCATCTCTGCGAGGAGTCCGCGCTCGCTGCGCGGGAGGTTGTCGACGCGGTATCCGGCGCTTTTCATGGCGGCGAGAAAGCGCAGCAGACTGCGGGGAACGTTCAAGCCGGCGGCCGTGATGCGGCCCTTGCCGATTCCGGAGACGTAGAAAACGGCGATTTTCTTCTCGCTGTTGGCGACTTTCTTGAGGCGCACCCAACGCCGCGCCCGCTCGACCATGCGGCCGATCCGTTCCTGTCGGAACGCCTCGAACCGGCGCCCGTACCAGGCGGCGTCCAGGCCCTCGATCAGCGTCGGTTCGATGGCCCCGTCCATTTCGGGAACCATCGCGCCCATAATCAGGCCCGCGCCGCGAATGCCCGCGCGCGTTTGCCGGTACGCTTCGAAGGTCTCGCCCGTAAACAGCAGCGAAAGCCCGCGCAGCACCGGAACATCGAGTTGCTCGTCGAGCGTCTTCACGCCTCGGGCGCCGAACCACCAGCGCCCATGCTTGCGGGAAACGATGATGTCCGGCTCGTAGGCCGCCGCGAAGGGCGCGGTTTGAGCCGTGCCGAAAACGGCGGCTGCATTGAAGCCGCCTTCCTCGAACGCCCGAATCACGGCGTCGGTCGCCTGATTCATGCCCAGCCGCCAGCCGTCGGCAAAATCGATGAAAACCTTCGGCGCGCCGGGCTGCGCCCGCTCGGAAGAGGCGTACCAACGCTCGTACTCGGCCGCAGAGGCGAACAGCGCCGCCGAATCCGGATGATAAAAGCCGTCGTCGGGGGTCGGCTCGGGCGGCAGTTGCGGACAGTCCCGGTCAAGCTGCCGCGCCGCCGTGGTCCGCAACAGGCGCGCCATGTTCTCAACCCCGCCGAACCGCCAGTAGTCGTCGATCCATTTTTCTTCGTTGTCGAAGTCGGCGTTGCCCACTCCCAGGCGGAGCGTGTCGTGAGCCGGCAGCACCACCACCCGCGAGCCGCTTTCCGCCGCCTGCGCCAAGGCGCGCTGAACCGGCCTGCTCAGCGGGTCGGAGCGCCGGCCGCTGACGTATATCGCCGCGTAGCGCGAGAAATCCGGCTCGCCGAGCGCGGGATCGTCAAGCTTCTCCGGGAGCCAATAGTCATAGTCCACTCCGCTCCGCTCCGCGGCCTCGGCGATCAGCAACCGATACATGCTCGGGAAGCCGAGAAACACGATGCGCGGCCGCGTCAACCAATGCCCGAACGCTGCCGCCGCCAGCGCCAGCCCGGCGGCGAGCGCCGCGCGGCGGCCGGAAAAAACCTGTCTCAGCATGGGCATCCGCGGCGGACGAGGGGGTGCGGCAATGCGCCTGAAGGGGCCGTCCCGACGGCGGCCCGTCCATTATTCTAGCGGTTTCTCCTCGCTCGCCCTCGGCGCAGCGAGCCTGGCCGCGTACCAGTCCACGTTGCGCGTTGCGTACATGACGGCCGCCAGGATCAGGAACAGCCCGAGCGCCCCCGCCAGAAGCGCGTAGTCCTCGATTTGCAGCAGCGCGTAAAGACATCCGTAGAGACCGGCCAGGACGCCCGCTGCCGCAACCGCCCGCCGCCGTGAGGCGAGGGCGAAGCTTGCATAGAAAAACACCAGACCGACCACCAGAGCGGACGCCAAGCCGTACGCCGCCGGAAATCCGAGATGTTCGGCCAGCGCCAGCTCGAGCAGATAGAAAAGACACATCGCCGCGCCGATCAGCAGGTACTGGATCGGATGCAGCCGCGCCCCGCCCATCGTCTCGAAAAGCCAGATCGTGAGGAAGGTAAGCCCCAGGAACAGAAGCTGGTATTTGAGACTCCGCTCGGTTTGGCGGTAGGAGTCTACCGGGGTCAACAGGTCGAATCCGAACGCCGATTCGCGGATTGCCTTGCCGTGCGCGGTCCGCGACCAGCTTTGCGGGTAGTTGCGCCCCAAGTGAGGAATCCCCCACTCGGCCTCGAACCCGTTCGGGCCGATCGTCGAGGCCGCCGGCAAATACGCGCCCTGAAAGCTGGGATCGGCCCAATCGGCCGCGACCGCCGCCGCGGTGTTCTTTGCCAGCGGGGCGAAGCGCAGCATCAGGCTGCCTCGAAGCTCGACCGCCGCCGCGAAGCTCAGCTCGCGCGACTCCGCCGCAAGCGGGACGGATGCGTGAAAGCCGGGCAGTTCCGCCGCAAACAGCCCCGTGCCCGGCTCGAAATTCAATTCCTGCCCGGCCCAGTTCAGCGCCGCTCGGTTCTGCACGGCATGAACGTCGGAGATTTCGAAAACGAGTTGCGCCCGCTGCCAATCGATGCGCTCCGGCTCGACCTTCCACGGGCTGAAATCCGGAGCGGCGAAGCTCCCTTCGATCTCGATCTCCGCAGAGTACACCGGCGCCTCGAAGATGCCGCGCCGCCGAATCTCGGTCTCGAGCCGCGCGGCGATGCGCAGATCTTCGGGCAGGAAGGCCGCCGCCGCCGCGCGCTCGATGAAACGTTCCGCCTGCGTCTCGGAATTTTTCTCGACTGCGGCGTAGGTATAAGGAACAACCAGGTAGGGGCCGAAGACTTCCTGGCCGCGGCCCCACTTCGAGGCAATATCTTCGATGGCCTCCTGCCGGGTTCGCCGGCGCTCGCCGACGAGATGGTCGATGAGCAACACCGGAATCTGCAGCAGCAGAACCAGGAATCCGATGCCGATCAGGCGTAGGAACGGCGACTGGGTCAGGGTTTCCCATGCGCTGATCCGCGCGGGCGAAGGGAGTCGATTCATGAACGCCGTTCCTGATAGCCGTCGGGCGCTGCTCTGCATTGTAGCGGAAGCCGGTCGAACCCCGACTGCAGCGGCGCTCCGCCGGCCTGACTCTTGTCGCAGGCTGTTACACTTGCACTTCGCCCATGCAGCCGGCAGCGCGCACCCACAAGCTCCAAGGGGAGGGGGCGTTCGAGGTCCTCGTCCGCGCCCGCGCGCTCGAAGCGCAGGGCCGGGACATCGTTCACATGGAGATCGGCGAGCCCGATTTCCCCACGGCGCCGCACGTGATCGAGGCCGGCAAGCGGGCGTTGGACGCCGGATTCACCAAGTACGGGCCGACGCAGGGAGACCCCGAGCTCAGAGAAGCCGTCGCCGAGCACGTTTCCGCGACGCGGGGCATTCCCGTCGAGGAATCGCAGGTGGTGATTACGCCGGGCGCGAAGCCGATACTCTTTTTTTCCATGCTGGCGCTGCTCGAGCCCGGCGACGAAGCGCTCTACCCCGATCCCGGCTTCCCCATCTACCGCTCGATGATCGGCTACTGCGGCGCGAAGCCCGTGCCCGTTCCGCTTGTCGAAGAGCGCGGATTCTCGTTCGATCTCGATTGCTTCCGCCGCCGGCTGTCCGACCGCACCAAGATGGTCATCCTCAATTCGCCGCAGAATCCCACCGGTGGGGCCATCCCGGCCGGCGACGTCCGCGCCATCGCCGATCTCGTCCGCGACCGCGATCTGATCGTTCTCTCGGACGAGATCTATAACCTCATCGCCTTCGACGAAAAGCCGTCCTCGATCGCGGCGGTTCCGGGCATGGCGGAAAAGACCATCGTCCTTGACGGCTTTTCCAAGGCCCACCGCATGACCGGCTGGCGCATCGGTTACGGCGTTTTCCCGAAACGGCTTGTCGACGTCGTCTGTCTGCTGCAAGTGAATTCCGCCTCGCACACGGCAAGCTTCACCCAGCGCGCCGCGATCGAGGCGCTGCGCGGTCCGCAAGACGGCGTGCGCGCGATGGTCGCGGAATTCAGGCGCCGCAGGGACTTCATCGTGGATGCTTTCAACGCCATCCCCGGTTTCCGCTGCGCAAAGCCCGGCGGCGCCTTCTACGCCTTCCCCAACGTCGCCGCCACCGGATTCGGCTCGAGCGAGCTCGCCGAGCGCATCCTGCAGGAAGCCGGCGTGGCCTGTCTGGGCGGCAACGCCTTCGGAGAATACGGCGAAGGCTACCTGCGCTTCAGTTACGCCGCGGCGCTCGAGCGCATCGAGACGGCCGTCGAGCGCATTCGCAAAATGATGACTGCGGGCAAGTGAATCAGCCGGAGGGCCGGGCGCCAGGCAGCGCCCGCCGCGGCCTCGCCGTCAGAAAGATCCCGATCAATACGGCGGCAACGCCGGTCAACAGCCGCGGCGTCACTTCTTCGCCGAAAACGACCGCGCTCAGGAATACGCCGCCGAACGGCGTCACGAACGAAAACACCGAAACCGTTCCCGGCGTATGTTTGCGCAGGAGGTAGATCCACAGCAGCAGGCCGGCGCCGCCGACAAGCAGCCCTTGGTAGAGCAGGGCGCAAATCTGTTGCCACTCCAAAGGAATGCGCCCGCCGGCCCCCTTGAAAACGACGCCTCCCGTCAGAAACGCCGGCAGGCAGGCCAGCATCTGCCAAAACGCCGCCTTTTCGGGCCGTATCTTCTGCACGAGCCGCTGGATGTACACCGTGCGCACGGCCACCAGCAAAGCCGACAGCAGCATCAGCGCGTTGCCCCATGCCGGGTTGGGGGCCAGAGCGGGGTCCGGGTTGCCGAAAAACACCCAGGCGATTCCGCCGAACGCGGTGAGCAATCCGAGCGCCCGTGCCGGCGAAAGCCTGTCTTCCGGCACGAAGAAGTGCGCGATCAGGTTGGTCATGATCGGATTCATATTGATCAGAACCACCGCGTACGCCGGCGAAGTGTAATCGGCGCCCGTGTGCAGAATCGATATCTGCACGGTAAAGATCGCCGCCAACAGGGCCAGTCGGGGAACCTCCGCGCGCTCGGGCGTCAGCTCGCGGCGCCGCAGCAGCGACCACAACCCGACTGCCGCGCAACTGATCGCCATGCGTCCGAACGCCGTCCACAAAGGCGGCAACGCGGTCAGCGCCGTTTTCAAGGCGACCTGGTTGCCGCCCCGAATCAACCCCACCGTCAGCGCAAGGAGCGCGGATTGCGCCCCGATCGGCTGGGCGGTCCTTGCGCCGGCGGAGTTCAAGGGAAATGCCGCAGTCTCGCGAGCCGCGGGTCAGGCGCGCGCCCAGAGATCGCGCAGGAAGCGCGTCCCCTCGATGGCGATGTCGTCCATCGAGGGCGCCAAGTCGCGCCAGATGGCCGTGGCCGCGGACAGATCGGGAATATGCGCGTTGAACGACTCGATCGTCAGCCAGCGGTCGTAGCCCGTGTCCTTGATCGCCCGCAGCACATTGGGCCAATCGACGTGGCCGCTGCCGGGAATGCCGCGGTCGTTCTCACAGGTATGCACGTGCATCAAGCGCTCCCCGCAGGCGCGGTATGCCTCGGCGACGTCTTTGTCCTCGATGTTTTGATGGAAGGTATCGAGCAGAATCCCGATCCGCTCGTGGCCGATCTCGGTCACGAACTTCACGGCATCGGCGGCGGTGTTCAAAAAATACGTCTCGAAACGGTTGAGCGGCTCGACGCCGAGCGTGATGCCGGCGTCGTCCAGGGCCGGGCCGAGCGCCTGGTGGAATTCGACTCCCCACTTCCACTCGTCCGCGGTGCGCCGCCGACCGGGCAGATAACCGACCGGCGCATGCGTGGGTCCGGCCACCTGCTCGGCGCCGGCGTCGGCGGCGGTTCGGATCACGGTCTTCCAGTGCTCGACGGTCTTGGCGCGGACCGCGGCGTCGCCGCTGATCGGATTCATGCCTTCGGGGTTGACCGAGCAGAAATGCACCGCAAGGTCTTCTTCCGCGCATGTCTTGCGCACTGCCGCCGTATCGAGATCGGCGGGAACGAAAACGGGAATCTCGATGCCGTCCACTCCCGCTTCCTTGAGCGCCTGGAAGGGGTACTTCTGCGGCTCGAAGGCCCCCGACCATATCAGCGTGTTGACTCCGAACTTCATTTCCCGCCTCCTTGCCTTTCTACAACGAGCAGCTATTATGCCGGACCCTGGCGTCCGTCATCCGGCCGCCGGCTGCGCGCCGACAGCACGCCGCTGTTCAAGCCCATCGTATTCAATCCGCCGAAAAACCGCGCGTGCTCGACTTTCATGCACTGATCCATGACGACTTCCAGACCCGCGTCGCGCGCCCGCCGCGCCGCTTCTTTGTGGATCACGCCGAACTGCATCCAGACCACTTTGGCGCCGATGGCGATCGCTTCCTCGACGATTCCGGGAACGAAGCGGGCGGGGCGGAAGATATCGACGACCTCGACTGGCGAGGCGATGTCTTTCAGCGAGGCATAGCAGCGCCGGCCCAGAATCTCGGCGGCCCGAGGGTTCACGGGGATGATTGCGTAACCCCGATTTTTAAGGTAAGTCGCCGCGAAATAGCTGGGCCGCAGCGGGTTCGCCGACAGCCCCACCATGGCAATGCGGCGGTACCGTCTGAGGATGCGCAGGCGGTCCTGCGGGCGGACCTCGAACTCCGTGCCGGCAAGCGGAGAGTTGGCGCTCACCCCTCCCTGCGCAAGACTGCAAAGCGGCTCCGCCATCACTGCTTATGGTATCGAGGCCGGCGGCCTCACTCGCCGCCGCCCAGTCCGCGCTCGATCGCGGCCAGCGCCTTCGACAGATCCGAAGGCTGGCGCAGCCGGTACTCTTGGCCCCTGACCGCGCGCACCACGTTGCCCATGGCGCCCTTCCAGGCAAGGCGCGAGGTGTCGAGGAAGGCGAACGCCGCCTCGGTCTGCCGCAAGCGCCCGCGCATGAACTCGGAAACCTGCCGCCCGAAGTGCGTCTCCTGACCCACGAAAACGACGGCGTCCGGAGGTTCGCCGGTCAGCAACTCGACCGAGAGCATGCTCTCGAAGTAGTCCATCTCCCGGCCCCTTCCGAGTTGGTTGATGTCCACCGTCTGCGGATTCAGCTTCTCCAGAGAAAAGCGCATCGGGCGAAAGTCGATCGCGGGCGCATAGTCCTGGCGGTGCAAAATCTGCTGATCCTCGAAGCTGAACAAGACGACCGAAAACTCGTTGAAAACCCGGCTCCGCGCGAGTTGCCTTACCGCCGAGAAATGCGGGTGCAGCCGCAGCAGGCTCGGTCGAACAACCTGGCCGCGCCGCCGCCGGATATCCATGCTGACGAAGATTTTCAGTCTTTTCGGCGCCGTCAGGTGCGGGCGCGCAACCGGCGGCTCGGACCGAAACAGATAAACAGCGGACTCGATGATCTGGCCCGGCTGCAAGGTCAGGCTGACGGTTTTCTGGCCGCGCGACAACGAAGCCTTCAGCTTCCGGGATCCCGAGCACGACTGCCCGCGGTCGTCTTTCAGCCGCCAATCCACGCGGTAGCGCCCCTCGCCCATCGAAAACGACGGATTGACGATCATCTCGCCCTTGACGTCGCCGGGCACTTCCTGCGTCGCGCCGAAGCGATCGAACAATTCCGCCGGCCGTCCCGGCGTGCCCTCCACCGGGGTCACCGTGACCAGCAACTCGAACGACGGTTTGTGTCCGCGGTAATGCTTGGCCGGCACGCCGATCTGCAGGCCCGCGAAGAATCGGAATTCGAAGTCCAGGAACGGCCCGAAGGTTTCCCCGCTGCACTTCAACTCGGGGGGCGCAACGGCCGCCCGCGCGCCGCCGGCCGCGGCGAAGAGCAGCGCCGCAACCGGCAGCGCGGCCTGCATTGCGTTGCCAAGCAGTCGCCTCACCGGACGGGCTCCGTGCAGGCGTTCCCAGGCCATCGTTTTCAGGATAGGCGACAACCGCGTTGCTACAATCGAGGTTTTTCAGACGCGGGTTCCGTTTTTTCCCCGAAAGCCTTGCCGTCTTCGAATCCAGATCCCAAAGTGTGGCCTGCCGGCAAAGGCGCCTGGCAAATTCGATTGCCGCTGCCTTGGGCGTTGAACAGCGTCAACGTCTTTCTTTTTCGGCAAACCGGCGGTTATCTTTTGCTGGATACCGGATTGAAGACCGACGAGTCTCTGCTGGCGCTGGAAGCCGCTCTCGAAAGCCTCAATCTCGACTGGCGCGTCATCGCGCGGATTCTCATCAGCCACATGCACCCCGACCACGTCGGCGCGGCCGCCGAAATCCGCAGGCGCTCGGGCGCGCCGATCCGCATGCATCCTCTCGAGGCCGAAATGGTCAAGCCGCGCCGGCCCGATCATAAATTTTTCGAGCGGGCCGAGCCTTACATGCACGCTCACGGCGTGCCCCAAGCCGACGTCGACGCCATGCGCGAGGAAGCAAGCAGCGTGTCCGATCGGATGGAGCGCTTCGCGGCGGACGAATCGATCGAGGGCGGCGATACGATCGAATTCGTCGGCGGCGCGCTGCACGCCGTCATGGCGCCCGGGCATTCGCCCGCGATGCTGTGCTTCCACTGTCCCCAGCAGCGCCTGTTGTTCTCCACCGACGCCATCCTGGAGCGCACGACCCCCAATATCGGCGTGCACTGGTTTTATCAAGGCAACCCTTTGGGCGAATATCTGAATTCCCTGCGCACGCTTGAGTTGCTGGACGTCGACAAGGTGCTCCCTTCGCACGGCCGCCCGTTCGAGGGCCACCGCGAGTGGATCGCCGGCGTGCGCAGCCACCACCGCAAGCGCTGCAGCCAAGTGCTCGAAGCGGTGCGCGGCCGGCCTCTGTCCGCTTACGCTATCGCCGGCGCCGTCTGGGGCGAAGACCGTCCGGCCGCCACGCGGCGTTTCGCCATGGCCGAGGCGCTGGCCCATCTTGAATACATGTCCCGCGAAGGCCGCGTCGAGCGGCAGTCGCAAAACGACGTGACGCTGTGGGTGGCGTCCGCCGCTGACTGAGGCGCCCATGCCCGTTTTCCAGGTCATCGCCGACGGCCCGCTCGACGAGGTCATCTTGCGGCTGGGCGCCGGCAAGGTCAAGTGGCTCCCCTGGGAAGTCGCCCTCCAAGGCCGCGGGGAACCCGTGGACGGCCTCTATACCTATGGGCACGTCCCCGTCGACGGCGCCATGCTCGACCGCCTCTCCGGCGTGCGCGTCATCAGCAACTACGGCGTCGGAATCGACCATATCGACGTTGCCGCCGCCGCCGCGCGGGGCGTCCCCGTGGGCAACACGCCCGGCATCCTCGACGGCGCAACGGCCGACATGGCCTTTGCCCTGCTGCTTGCCGCGGCGAGACGCATAGCCGAGGGCGAACGCTACGCGCGCTCGCTGGAATTCGTGCGCTACGACCCCGGATTCATGCACGGCCGCGAGGTCCACTCGAGCACGCTGGGCATCGTCGGACTGGGCAGCATCGGCTGCGAAATCGCCAAGCGCGCCCGCGGCTTCGCCATGCGCATCCTCTACCACAACCGCCGGCGCAGGGCCGACGAGGCCGCTTTCGGGGCAACCTACGTTTCCTTCGACGACCTGCTTCGCCGTGCGGACTACGTGGTGCTGGCCTGCCCGCTGACCGCGCAGACGCGCAACCTGATCGATGCCCGGGCCTTGGCCAGGATGAAGCCGTCGGCGTCCCTGGTGAACATCGCCCGCGGAGCGATCGTCGACACGCAGGCGCTCTACGAGGCGCTCAGGGATAAGCGCATCTGCAGCGCCGCCCTCGACGTTACCGAGCCCGAGCCGCTGCCCCGCGATCATCCCCTGCTGGCGCTCGACAACGTCACGATCGCCCCCCACCTGGGCAGCGCCACGGTCGAAACGCGCATCAAGATGGCGGAGCATTCCGTGGAAAACCTGCTGCGCGGCCTGCGCGGCGAGCCGCTGCTGCACGAAGTCAGGCCCGGCCGGGGCTGAAGACAACCCGGACGGGGGCGGCGTGTGCCCGGGGATACGGCAACGGCGCTGTCACGAGCGCATCGTATGCGACAATGCAAGCAGACAGAAGCCTCTTCCATACAGTATCGGTTTTTTAGTTTTGTAGTTTGACCAGTTTTGTAGTTTGACCAGTTTTGTAGTTTGACCAGTTTTGTAGTTTGACCATAGGAGGCGCTATGCCCATTGGAGTGAGGATGGAACTGTTCGATGAAGACGTGGCGAATGCGGAATATCTGACAGAGAGATTGAACATGGAGAGCAAAGCTGCGACTGTCAGCGCGGCATTGAGACTGATGAGTGAATTCGTGGACGTGATCGATGGAGACGGCCAACTGCTCATCAGAAACAAGAACGGTTCGGTCGACCGTCTGATACTTCACGGAGTTGACAAGAATCGGAGGTTGCGCGACAGTGCCCGGCGATGAGGGGAACGGTCAGATCGACGCTCAGGATTGGGGCACCCTCGGAAGTCGGAGGCGAATCGAATCGGAGAGAAGACCGGCGTTCGAGGCGGACAAGTTGTTCTATCGAATTGTCGCCTGCGTGCTTGGAGCGACGATCCTCATTACAGCAGTTGGAGCGGTAGTCCTGGCCTGGAACGGCAAGGAAGCGCCGCAAGTGCTGGTGGCCTTGGGTTCGGCGGCCATAGGGGCCTTGGCGGGAGTGCTGGTGCAAAATAATCGGCGGTAGGCCTCGCGCATTCCGTTCGCCGCATCCACCACCCGTCTTCAAAGCAGCGCTTCGATCTCCCGCGCCAGTTCCGCCTCTTCCATGCGCCCCGGGTGATAGAGCCGTACGATTCCCGAGCGGTCCGCCAGCACCAGCGTAGGCGTCGAGCTGACGCCGAAGCGCACGAAGTTCTCGGTGCTGATCGGAACCGGCATCCATGCGGGCCGCGGATAACGCCGGCTGTACGGCCCCTCGATATAAGCGAATTCCTCGGCGGGGGGTGCGTCTTCGCCCTTCTCGATGTAGCCGTAGAGGCGCGTGGGGCCGACGATGCGCAGCCCGCGCGCGGCGTAACGCTCATGGAGCCGTTCCAGAATCGGCTTCTGCTTTTTGCAGTCGCTGCACCAATGCGCCCAGAAAAAGAACAGAACCGGCTTGCCCCGCAACTGTTCCATTGTCGGCGGTTTCGATCCCAGGTACTGCTGCGCATCCAATGCGGGCATCGGTTTGCCGGCCAGGTCGAGCAGGTTCAGGTTCTTGTTGATGCGGGTTTCGATCGAGGTTCCCGCGTATTTACGGCTCTGCTCCCGCAGATAACCGATCGCGCGGCCGCGACCGCCCGCGGCGGCGTAGAATTTGCCCAAAGTCTCGATCGCCGCCCCGAGCGCGATCGGCAGCGGAGCCTCGCCGTCGGCATCCAACTCACGGCTCTGCAGCAGCGTTGCGCAGCCCGCGATGGTTTCGTTCGCATAGGCTTCGGCAATTTCCCAGTTGCCGCCGATAGCGCCGGCCCGTCCGACCCACGACATCGCCGCCAGCCATTCCGGCGTGAGAATTTTTTGCTGCGCCCGCCGAGACTCGAACAGATCTCTCGCCTCGACCGGCCGCTTGGCTAACGCCAGTTCGCGCAGGCGGTCGGTCGGCGGCGGTTGCCCCCATAAACAAACGCCCGGCAACGCCAAGGCGAGCCCCAGACCGCAGATTCCGAACCGCATTCCGTTACTCCTTGCACATCCCGCCTGCATGAATCACGCCTCCGCGTACGCCGGCGAAAGCGCGCGCAGGTGCGACACCACTTCCGTCAAAGCCTTCACCAGCGCGTCGATGTGTTCGCCGGTGGTTTGTCTGCCCAGGGAAAAGCGCAGCGTTGATTTGGCCTGGTCGCGGTCGAGCCCGATTGCGCTGAGCACGTGAGAGGGCTCGACGGCGCCGCTCGAGCAAGCCGCTCCGCTGGAAACCGCGCAGCCGCGCAGATCGAGCCCAATCAGCAGCGCCTCGCCCTCGACGCAGTCGAACTGAATGCTGGTAGTATTCGCCACGCGCGGCGCGCCCCGGGCGTTCACCCGGCACTGCTCGATGCGCGCCAGAACTTCCCTTTCCAGACGATCCCGCAGGGCGGCGAGCCGCGCGGCCTCCGCCTCCAGATTCCTTTCGGCCAACGCGGCCGCCGCGCCCAGCCCGACGATGCCCGGCACGTTTTCTGTTCCCGGCCGGCGGCCGCGCTCATGGCGCCCCCCGTACTGTACCTTCTCCAGTTGCAGACCCTTGCGGACATAGAGCGCTCCGACGCCCTTGGGGCCGTAAAACTTGTGGGCGCTCAGACTGAAGAAATCGACGCCGAGCTCCTCGACGCGAGTCGGAATCTTGCCGCAACTCTGCACGCCGTCCGTGTGGAAGGGGACGCCGGCTTCGCGGGCGATCTTGCCGATTGCGGCCGGCGGCTGAATCGTCCCCAATTCGTTGTTGGCGTGCATGATCGAAATCAGCGCAGTGTCGGGCCGCAGCGCCGCCTGCACGTCGTCGGGCGAGATCGAGCCGTCTCCGTCTGCCGGCAGGTAAGTGACCTCGGCGCCCTCGCGCTCCAACTGCTCGCAGGCGTTGAGAACCGCCGGATGCTCGATCTGGCTGGTGATTACATGGCGGCGGCTGTCGCGGACCGCGCGCGCCGTGCCGAAAATCGCGAGATTGTCGGCTTCGGTGCCGCCGCTGGTGAAGACAACGTCTTTCGCGGCGCAGCCCAGCAGCGAGGCGACCTGCCGCCGCGCGCGGTCGACGCCCAGCCGCGCCTCCTGCCCGAAGCTGTGAATGCTGGACGCGTTGCCGTACGCGTCCCGCAAATACGGCAGCATCGCTTCCAGAACTTCCGGCGCAACGGGAGTCGTGGCGTTGTGATCGAAATAATAGCGCTGCATCGCCAAGCGCCGCCATTTTCCAGTATATCCCGGCGCCCCGCCGGCCCCGTCTCTGCGCAGCCTGCTCTCCGTCCGTGTTATGCTGAGTGCAACGCCGTCGATCTCCGCTGCTGCGGCCCGAGGCGGCGCCCCTTGCGGCAGCTTCGATCTCGCGCCCGCTGCGGGGGGCGGGAACCGAGACAAGCGTTTCAGGAGATTCTCATGGCACAGGTCTGTATCGTTACCGGCAAGCGCCCGATGACGGGCAACAATGTCTCTCACGCGCACAACAAGACGCGCCGGGTATTCCACCCGAACGTTCACGACAAGCGTTTCTGGTCGCCGAGCCGCAAGCGCTGGGTCAAGCTGCGCATCAGCGCCAAGGGCATCAAGATCATCAACCGCCGCGGCATCGATCGCGTCCTCGCCGATCTGGCCAAGCGCGGCGTCAAGTTCTAACCGCAAGCGCCGTAGCGGAAGCAGCCTGTCTCATGGTCGTTGACCATGCCGACCGCCTGCATGAACGCATAGCAAATGGTCGAGCCCACGAAACGGAACCCCCGCCGCTTGAGTTCTTTGCTCATGCGCTCCGATTCTTTTGTCGCCGCCGGAATCTCCGCCAGGCTCTTCCAGGCATTGCGCATCGGCTTGCCGTCGACGAACCGCCACAGGTAAGCGTCCAGGCTGCCGAACTCCTGCTGCGCCGCCAACGCCGCCTTGGCGTTGCCCACCGCCGCGGCAATTTTGAGGCGGTTCCTGACAATCCCCGGGTTTGCGAGCAGCTTTGCCTGTTCGGCTGCGGAGAAACGCGCCACCCTCTCGGGATCGAACCCGGCGAAAGCCTCGCGGTACGACTCGCGCTTGCGCAGGATCGTCAGCCAGTTCAGTCCGGCCTGCGCCCCTTCCAGAATCAGGAATTCGAAGAGCGTCCGGTCATCGTGAACGGGGACGCCCCATTCGCGGTCGTGATATTCGGCGAGCAGGGGGGCTGCGGCCCACGCGCAGCGGGTCCGTTGCGGCATGCCTACCGCGTCGTGACCCAGATCGGCGACGACCAGGCGACGTTGTTGTCGTCCTGCACCACGCGCACGTAGTAGAAATCCTCGCCCGGCCGCTTGTCGTTGTCGACGAAGGTGAAGCTCGTCTTCTGGGGAAGATTCTGGCGGTTGTGCAGGAACTCCTGGTTCTTGATGATGTCGATTTGCCGCAGGTGCGTCGTTCCGACCACGTTGACGACCAACTCGAAGCCGCCCTCGGCCGTCACGATATCGCCCTGCAAATACTCTTTCCCGCCGGTCAGCAAGCGGTAGTCGAGGATGATGTTGTCCGTCGCGCCGTAGCTGTGGCGGCGCTTCATGGCGTCGAGCATGCCCTCGCGGGTGAACTCCTCGGCTATGGTGCAGGCGTACGAATAGTGCGTCGAAAGGTGATCCGAAGCCGCCTGGACGCCCAGCTTGTAACCCTTCGCCCAAGCGTTCCAGACGTAGCCTTCCGGCTGGAAGCCGCCCACGTGCGACGACGGGTTCTCGCTGTTGGCGGCCAGCGGCGCGCCTTCGTACTCGGCGGAAACGCGGTCTCCCTGGAAAATCTCCACCAGCGGCTCGACTGCCGGGTCGTTGTCCCGCCAATCCGTGCCCATGCGCGTCGCCGGCGTGTGCGAGATGGCGATGCCGTCGTATTGCTTGAGGTAGTCGTAAAGCCTGCCCGCGCCCTTTTCATGGCTGCGTTCTTCCGGCAGCATCGGCAGCGTCGGGTTGCCGCGCTTGGCGAACAGGATATTGCGGTGGCCGTCGGGGAAGCTGATCGAGCGCTCGTACCCGTAATAGGGCTGGAACGCTCCGGAAACCGAGAACACATCGACCGTTTGCTGCAGAATCCAGTTGATGTATTCGTTGTCGGGGCCGCCGAGGTGATTGTGCTCGCTGACCAGGAGATAGTCGAGCGAAGCCGCGTCGAGCGCATAGCGGTAGGTCTGCAGCAGCGAGCCGTCGTTGTTGCCGTCCATCGAAAACTCGGTATGGCGATGGGTGTCGCCGCGGTAGATCTTGTAGGTCTTGCCGCCGGAGCGGATCTCGTACGCGCGCAGCCGCTGCAAGTCCGCAGGCTCGGTGGGCGTCAGATCGTGGTAGTAGAGCGTCGGCGCAGCGCGCGCCGTCAGAACCGGCGCGGCGGTTTTCCGCTCGAGATTGGGCAATTTCGCGGCATAGACGTCCTCGTGATTGTAGAGAAAGTCTTCGAAATCGCGGTTGTCCATCGCCCATGCGGCGAACAGGTTGCCTTTGCCGTCCGGGGCGACGCCCCAGCGCACGTCCTGGCGGCTCTGGCTGAAGGGAAGCTCCAGGGGAGCTGTCCAGCGGCCGCCGTCGAGCGTCGAGCCCCAGATTTCCCAACAGGCTCGATGCAGCGGCGTCTCGTCGGGCATGTCGCGCTGGCGAATCGTGCGGTGGCGTCCGAAAAGCCAGACCCTGCCCTGCCCGTCCAGCGCAAGCTGCGGAAAATCGTTGTGGCGGTCGTCCATGTGCGCCGGCAGCGAGCTGTTGATGTCCGCAAGCGGAACCCGCCACTCTCGGCCGTCCTGCACGGCGACCCGCATGAGGCGGTAGCGGTAGAGCAGCGTGCCTTCGACGCTGAGCAGCGCCCCCGTGTCTTTGCCCCAGTTCATGCCGCTCTCGTTCCAGGCGGCCCATAGTCTGTTTTCTCCGTCCACCTGAAGCGAAACGTGCGCTTCGTAAAGCCGCGTGTCGGCGATCGGCTCGACCTCGCCCCACTGGGAGCCGTCCCAACTGCGCACCAGGACGTCGTAATCGCCCTTGTCGTAGCTGTCCCAGGCGACATGGATCTCTCCGTTGCGTCCAGCGGCGATGACGGGTTCCCAATCGTTCGCCGGCGACGTTGAAACTTTCTGCGCGTCTCCCCAGCGGCTGCCGTCGTAGCGCCGCGCGAAGATGTCGGCCTTGCCGTTGCGGAATCCCTGCCAGACAAGCCACAGACCGCCCTTCGAATCGGTCGCCAGGTTGTGGAAGGCGTCCGGCTGGGGGCTGTCGCTCAGGCGCATCACGGGCGTCAGCGCCCCGCCCTTGAGCGCGCGCCCGTAGAGGTCGAAATTGCCGTCGACCTGATTCGACCAGACGAACCAGGGGTCGCCGGCCTTGTCCCGCCCCATCTTGACCAGGTAGGCATCGCTCGGCCCCTCGGTAATTTCCTGCATTGCGCCCCAGGAACTCCCGTCGAACCGCCGCGCCATCACCTGGTTCGCTCCCGATTTGTAAGCAATCCAGGCGACCCAGATCTCGCCGTCGCCGCTGCCGAGAATCGCGGCGAAGTCGTTTTCGTACTCGGCGCCGGTCAGCTTTTCCGCCGGCGCGACGCGCTCCACAACAGCATTGCCGTTCAGAAACGTCTTCGGCGCTGCCAACGGAACGTCTCTTGCGTTGAACGCAAACCGCCCCTGCTCGGTGCGAATGTTGACGCGCGTTCCGGCTTTCGCCTCGATGTCGAGGACGATGCCGGGAGTCCAGTAGTATTCGACGACGCCCGTG
Source organism: Bryobacterales bacterium (assembly GCA_965214655.1). Taxonomy (GTDB): domain Bacteria; phylum Acidobacteriota; class Terriglobia; order Bryobacterales; family UBA6623; genus CATQHP01. Next base: position 2,179,690 of record OZ243965.1, read on the forward strand.
TTGGGAATGATGTAGTAGGCTGGATACCTGTAGTTCACGCCCTTGTGCGTGGACAGCTTCCACTTGTTCGGCGCCTCGATGGCGTTCTCGGGCCGGGGATGCCAGTCGCGCAGTTGGAGCAGCTTGCCGTTGGCGACCGTCACCGCGCCGTCCCATTTCGTTTGCGCGATATCGTTGAACCCGAACCGCACGCGGAACGAGACGACGCCGTCCGCGGTCAAAGGCGTCTGCGCCCAAGCCGCCGCAACCAGGCCGAGCAAGAGAAAAATCCGAATCGTGAACCGCATGACGCGGCAATTGTAGCAATTCGGCGGCGCCGCCGGATACCGTTTCAAGCCGAGATCGTATGACTTGGCCTCAGCGAGGTACGGGTTGATTCGTGGACGGTTCGGCATGCACGCCCGGGAGACGGTTGTTGATGGCGATGGCCAACTCCACGCCGTGGTTCCGCGTGTTGTCCGTAACCACCTTCTTGGCCCCCGTAGCCTGAACATACGCAAGCGTTCCGTCGAAATCCGCATGATTGGATAACGCTACGCTGTAAGCCCGCTCCGAGTAAATCTTCAGCGGATGATCGGTATCCACCATGAACGCGCTGCAAGTAATGCTCGTACCCTCGACCCGTTCGCTGCGGAAGCCGTCGCCTTTCGAATACAGCCGAACATAAGCCCGCTCCTTCATGGCGGACCGGCCTTTCTCCGACTCGAGCGCATCAAGGTTCCCGGGCGCAAACCCGTGCTTTTGGTAAACCTCTACTTCCCGAATGAGCCGCTCGGTAGCCAGAATCGGAACTCCTGCATTGTCCCCGAGCACTTGCAAGACGCGCTCAATCGTTCCCCTGTGAGCGCGGATATGCACGGAACCATACCGCAATCGCTCGCATACAAGCTTGAACAGACACTCCTCCGCCTCGGCCTGAGTATAGCGGCGTACGCTCCAAGGGCTCCCGTAGGTGCTGTCCACGACAAGCTGATCGACCTCGATGACCTCATCGAGGGGCCAACCGAAGTCGCCCGAATAGCCGATTCGGAGGCCGTCGGGCAGTTTCAGCGCAACTTGGCACGAGCCGAGCATGTGGTTGGACGGCAAGAAGGACAGCTTCGAGCCGTCGTCGAGCGCGCGGCCACTCCCTCGCGCGACCCGGTGAAGGTTGTCACGAAACTCAAGATCCGCATTGTGCTCCGCAACCAGAAGCGCGTAGGTTTCCGGACTCATCAGTAAATCCTGCAAGCCCTTGCTCTTGTCGAAATCGATCATGTGGTCATCGTGGACATGCGTCTGGACACGGAAGGGGTAACCATCGGCAAACCCGTCGCACACAACTTCGGAACCGAGGCAGACGGCGCCGCTGGCAAGAACGTCAACAACGGGATCCGGCATTCTCAACAGCCTCTGCGATGTGGTTCCGGAACCGTTCCTCGATGTTTTCCTTGCCGATACTACTCATCGATGCGTTAAAACGCTCGTTTCCAACCAGAGTAAAAAACCGCTTGCCGAGCCGTCCGGACGCGCCTCGAATGTCAAGGCGTTCAACACATGACTTCAAAATTGAATCCCGCTCTGCTTGCGTGAGCTTGCCGAGCGACTCCTCGACGTTCCGGTCGACGACCGAGCCGATGAAAACGTAATGCCTCTCGATTATCGGGCGCATGCACAGGACTTCTTTCAGGCACTCGCTAATAGTCCGTCCCGACCGTTGCCGAAGCTGCACGACCTGCCGGACCTCTTTACTGTCGAGGCCGTCCGTCAGCACCGCTTCGGCGACGGAGCGCTGATCGTTCTCATTTGGGAGCCGCACCAACTCAACGGCTGCCGTAAAACCGATGGCACCTTTGGGATTTCCCCAACCGATAAGATGCTGAATATCTTGAGGCAAATTGAGGATGCGCAAAAACCGCACGATCTGGCTTGTCCCGTCAAGATGCACCGCTTGAGCACACTCTCTGAGCGAAACTCCGGCTCTGCGGGCTTGGTCAAGCAGCAAGCCAACCTCAACAGGGGAAAGCGGACGCCCTTTCTTGTTCGTTCCATAGCCCACGGACATCCGCAAACGCCCAAGTTCTAAGGAGGTCAAACCGGCCAGCATCTACCTCTATGCCTCAACAGTCAATAAACCGCGACCGATTAACGCTTCTTCGATGAGCATAACCGTCGCTTCGTCCTGGCTGGTGCCTTCCTCTTTTGCAAACCGTTGGACGGCGGCGTGCGTGTCCTGTGTCACTGTCGCAATTATCTGAGTTACTTTTGACCCGGTTTTCGCATCTTCGATTACATCGTCTACCGGCTTCTCTGGATGCTCTTTGCGATCCTGGACGAGCTTCTTGCGTTGGACACCTGACATCCGTTCCATTTCTTTGGCCAGTGTAATCGCCTCCTGAGGATCGGGGTTTCTATAATCTTCGACTGTAGCGGCGTCCTGTGCTTTTACGGCAACGTTAATGTCAATGCTGCCGTCATCGACCATTTTTTTCAACTCGGGCAACAGCCGTGGATACTTCACATGATCGCGCACTTCCCTATAAGGCAACCCCGTAGTTTCGACCACGGACTTCATGTTTCCATAGAGGTTGTACAAGAACACGATTGCATCCGTAAGCTCCTTTCCGGAGAGCTTGCGGCGAATCAGATTCTCAGTAAGCGAGATGGCCTTGGCTTCGCCTTCTCCAATACGCTCATCGAGAACGGCTGCAGAGATGCTTTCCCTTTCCAGAAGCTTAAGCTTATGGGCCAGAAATCGCCGCTGACCCGTAAGGATCTCCCATTTGCCGGATTCCCGGGCAGGGCAGACAACAATCGGCTGAAGCAGTCCTTGCGCTTTGATGCTATTGGCTAAATCATCCAACCCCTTGCCAAGGGCTTGGGTTCGCACCTGCCCCTTGCCAATCACCAGGTCATCAAGAGGGATGTCCCGATACTCAACGATTTTTGCCATGCTTTTGGTTCTCCTCTGTTTTTTGTGGTGTTGAAAGGATGTCCCCGGCTGAGAGTTCCAGAATCCGCATCAACTCCTTCTTCGTGAAGCGGTGAGTGGTCGTCTCGGCGGACTCAATGATTTGATCGAACAGGAACTCTTTCCGTTCGAGTATCGCCGCGATATGTTCCTCGACCGAATCGGTCACCAGGAAACGAACAACATGCAACGGCTCATCGCGTTCAAAGCGGTGAGCGCGATAGACCGCTTGGATCTCGACAGCGGGGTTCCACCACCTGTCGAACATCACGATATGCGTCGCCTCGCCCAGATTCAAGCCCACGCCGCCGGCCCGAAGGGATACCAGCAGCAGCCGCGGCGCCTGCCCGCTCTTGAATCGGTCCATGGCAGCCTGCCTCTCGGTAAGCGACATGGCCCCTGTCAGGAGATCGTGCGGAAAGTCAATCCTATCAGAAATCCACCGCAGCGTTGCAACGAACTGCGAGAATACGAGAATCCGAGCGGACTTTCCTGCACTCTCGCTGACCGCCTTGAGAGCATCCAATTTCGATGAAGCATTCGCGGCTGCATCGAAATTGCAGATGACCTTCAGCCGAGTGATGAGTCCGAGTAGGGCGGCGCTGACGTCTTTGTCACCTGCGTCTGCGCTGACGGTCGCCGCGCGGTTTACCCACAACTCATCGTATCTTTCCCTCTGCGGAGCTGAGATGTCGAGTTTCACGTCTTGAAAAATAACCGGCGGTAGTTCGGCTCGAACATCGGACTTCCGCCGCCGAAGCATCATCGATTCCAGCTTCTGAGTCAGACGAGCTTTAGGGAGAGATTGCCCGACCGACGGGTCAAGGAAGCGGAGAATCGATGTGACATCCTCCTCGTCGTTCTCAAGGGGCGTGGCCGACAAAGCCCAAGCGCGCTTCCGCGGAAGAAGACGGCAGGCCAGCGATGTAGCGGAGTCCTTGTTTTTAATTCGCTGAGCCTCGTCGAGAACAACGAGATCGAAGGTGCCCGAAGGGATACTATACAGGCCGTCGTGTCGAATCTGCTCATAGGAACTTACAAGAACTGGAATCGGCAGCAGGTAAAACGCTTCCCGGTCACGTGCGGCGCCCTGTACTCGTCGCACCGTCAGCGATGGCGCCCAAGTCTCAAGTTCCGCCATCCAATTCGTTGTCAGCGACGCAGGGGCAACGATCAAAGCTCGGCTTACTTCACTTTGCCCGTTCATGAGAAGCGCTAGCGAGACCGCAGTTTGGACTGTTTTCCCCAAGCCCATCTCGTCGGCAAGCAAGGCGGAAGGGGAGCGGTACAGGAATGCAACCCCTTCCCACTGATAGTCATGGAGCCTCGCAGGGACGCTAAGCTGATCCTCGGCGAGACGCCGCAGTTCTGACACATCAGACATCAAATGAACGTCCAGACGCGCACTGCTTGCTTCACCATAGCCCGCTGCCTCGTTTCGATATCGGCCGGGGTCCAATCATCGTAATCTTTCAGTTCCCGCGTGATAGCAAGACTGCTGTCCTCATAGCTCGCGTGCTTCTTGGCAAAGGCAGCGTTGTACTTCTCCCCCGGCTTATTGTCTGTCGGCCCCATCAGCGTCAGGTTTCCGATTCTCTCGACCCAATCGGCCCCGTCGACATCCTTGAAACCGGTCCAGCCGTTCCAGTGCTTCGAAGATTTTGGCAGGATATGTTCGATAGTACACAGACGTTCGTTTAGCAATCGCCGGTCAGGTTGCTGACTGCCGTTGATGCCGAGCAAAAACTGCTTCACCTTTGTTGCCCCGGTCATTCTCGCCTCAACCATGGCGTCTTGAAACCTGGAGTCGTCCAGGACTCCGTACTCCGACCGATCGCAATCCCGCAGGAAGGCGGCAAATGCATCATCAGGAATGTCGTCGTCGGCAATGACATCCTTGGCATAGTTGGAAAACTCCGTCTCGAAGTGGGATGGCTCGAATTTCGGTGCAACGAACGCCGTTCTAAGTACAAATGTCGCCAACCGGCTCAGGTTCCTGTTGACCGATCTCGCAATCGACCTTTTCCTGCGACCGTCCGACTCGCGGATATACCAAGTCAGCAGGGCAAAAACCAGAGGCTGAGTGACTTTGTACCCTCGCAACTCCCGAAGAAAGACTTCCAAGTTTCTCGGTGATGTTTTGGTCCCGGAAGCGGTTTCGAATGCCTGAATAAACTCCGGGCTCGGATTCGTTGCCGTCATTGTGCGGAAAAGATTCAGGGACTCAGGCAATGTGATTTGTTTGGTCAAATGGAATGCGTAGTCTGCGGGAGACTCGGTCAGACCGTGTTTTTTGTCCCTCTGCGTACGGACAGCCTCCCGCACGTCGCGATAAAAGTTATCCTTGCGGAGAAAGCCGAATCTGCATTGCAGGTGGCATCGCATGTATTCTGATGCTTTCACTGTGTTCGGAATCAGTTCACGAATTCTCTCCAGGTTCTCATGTACCGAAGTCCTTCTCTCGGAGTCTTCGGCTGCGTTGAAGTGCGAATACAAAAAATTGCGAATCAGGTCCAGGTCGTCAAGTTGCTTGCCTCGGCAATTGATCGTCTCGTACACCGCGTTTGGATCAATGCGACGCGGAACCCGCAAGCATGCTACTTCGAGGCTTCCGAGAAGGAAGTCAAAATATCGTTCCGACATCTCCAGGCTCATAGGAGAGAAAAATTTGTCAATCTCCTCCCAGGCTGTGTTGAGCATGCCGTTGGTTCCGATCGTGTTTCCGCGGATCATCTGGCGATACCGCATTGCATCGTTCCGCGGGGGGGAAATCCGAGGAGTATAGTATTCGGCATCGTCCAGTGTCCACGCACTCTTGTCGTCCAGATCGAACAACATACGCAGGGCAAGCCCCTCGCGCTGAGAATCTCCTGCGCTGCGGGCGAATCGGCAGCATAGCGCGGCACAAATCAACGATATTGTCACCATCCGTTGTTGACCGTCGTTGATCTCCCATAACCGGGGCTCGACTTCCACTAGCATGACTGCGCCAAGAAAATAGCAGTCCCGATCTTCCTTGACTGCCTCATCGATGTCATGGAGCAATGCTCGGACATCGTCCGCCTTCCAATCGTAGTAGCGCTGATGCCATGGAACAGTGAACCGTCCGTCGTGAAACAGGTCTGAAAACAACCTCGCCTCGGCCTCGATGACGGTCCCACGCTGCATTGTCAAATCAACGCTCCTTCGGCTTCCGGCGTAAATGCGTCTTGAAAGGCCGTGCGGCATTCTTCGTGAACCCGGTCCCGGCGCCAGATATCTTCGATCACTTCGAACTCCGATATGGAGATCAGCTTCCGTCCCGTTTCTTCCTCCAACTCATGCAGGCGATCGAGGATGCGCTTGCGCACGTCGAGCGTGAACGGCCCCATCACCAGGGTTCCGTCCGCTCGGTATTTCGAGTTGCCGTCCCGCCGGACGCGCTGGCGGTTGGCGTCGTTCTCCCGCAACTCAATCAGCCATTCGCGGAAATCGAAAAGCCGCTCGAACATTTCCGCGTCTTCGTGGCCGGAATCGATCAGGCCCCGCAAGCTCCGGTCCTTATTGACGACGGTGCAGGTCCAACAGCCGAACCGGGGCGAGGTCGTTCCGCACGAGGGGGCGTCGTCTTTGGTCAGCACCAGCGGGCATTCTCCTCCGCCGGCGTTGCGATACAGGGTGATCAGGTTGTCGTGCGAGCCGCCCCAAGGTGGATTGCGCTGCATCAAGGTCAACCAGACGTCATCGTCTTCGAATTCGGCGAGCGGCGCGAACATGCGGCAGCCTTCGATGGAGTCGTGCGGGTTCATCGCGGTTGCCGAGACGCCGCGCCTGGTCATGTTGCGGCGCCGGTTTTGCGACTCGCTCTTGCGCGTCCCCACCAAAAGCACGGCGCGCTTGTGCCTGCGCACCAATTCTTTGAGCAGCCGGCCGGTCGGTATGATTTTCATCCGGTCGGTACACCAACGGAAATTCCGCGTCGGGGGGATGTAGCCGCGCCCGATCACGTTGACCCAAAAAGTCTGATCGATATGCGGCTTGGTGATCTGCGTCTCGAGCGGCAGTCCGGCGGCCGGGGCGGCCTTGCCAATCGCCGTCAAGGTGGTTTTGAGATGCCGGATCACCAGCGGCGACTCGACGAGCGTATCGTTGCCGACCACATGGACTTTGCGGCGGCGGTCGCGCTCGGGGAGCGAGAACAGCATTTCCCACGTCAGTTGCAACAGCAGGGTCGAATCCTTCCCGCCGGAATACGCCACCACCCACGGGTCGCCGTGCCCGCGCAGGTATTCCTTGCGCAGAACGGCGGCGGCGGCGGCGAGGCGTTCGGCGGTACGGAAAATGCCGGCAGCGCTGCTTGCAACATCTATCGACAGGAGAGATTCGCTCATACGGTCACCGCTCGTTCGGCTGGGGGAGTCGGTTCGGCTGCGCGGCCGCCGCTGCGGAGCGCCCGCCATTGCGGCGACAATCCGCGCAGGGCATCGACGGATTGCCGCACGCGCAGCGCGGCAAAGTCTATTTCCTCTGCGGTCGTGAACCGCCCCAAGCTGAAGCGGATCGCACAACTTGCAAGATCGCCGGGCACGCCCAGCGCCCGCAAAACGTGAGACGGTTCGATGCGGGCCGAAGTGCAGGCCGAGCCGGACGAAACGGCAACGTCTTTCATGGCCATCGTCAGGGACTCGCTCTTGACGCAGGCGAAGGAAACATTTGCGATTCCCGGTGCGCGGCGCGTTGCGTTGCCGTTGATGGATGCGTGCTCGATAGCCGTCAGACGATCGAGCAGGCGCCGGTCGAGCGCGGCAGCCGCCGCTGCATCGCGGTTGCGGCGCTCGCGGACCAAGCGCGCGGCCTCGCCCATGCCGACCAGTTGGTGGGTTGCCAGAGTCCCCGAGCGGAGACCCCGCTCGTGGCCGCCGCCGTGTATTTGTGGTGCGATGCGGACGCGGGACCGGCGGCGCGTGTACAAGGCGCCGGCGCCCTTCGGCCCATACATCTTGTGGGCGCTGAGCGAAACCATATCCGCCTGCAGCGAACGCGTGTCGAGCGGCAGCCGCGCCGCGCTTTGCGCCGCGTCCACGTGGAACGCGATCCCGCGGGAGCGCGTGATGTCCCCGATCGCCGCGATGTCGGTAATGGCGCCGACTTCGTTGTTCACGTGCATCAGGGAGACAAGAATCGTGTCGTCTCTGAGCGCTTCCTCCACGCTTTCCGGCGCGGTCAGCCCGTCCCGGCCGGGGCGCACATAGGTAATTTCGAATCCTTCGCGGGCCAATTGAGCGCACGAATCCAGTACCGCCTTGTGCTCCAGGCTCGAAGTAACGAGATGCCTGCCCCGGTCGGAGCAGCCGTGCACCGCGCCCTTGAGCGCCAGGTTGATCGATTCGGTAGCCCCCGACGTCCAGACGATTTCGGACGGTTCGGCATGGATAAGCTCAGCCACCTGTTCCCGCGCGCGCTCCACGGCCTCCTCGGCTTCCCGCCCGAAGCGATGCGTTCGCGACGCGGCGTTGCCGAAAATCCCATCGATTCCCAGGCAGCGGGACATCGCCGCGATGACCTGCGGATCGACAGGCGTCGTTGCGGCATAGTCCAGGTAAACGGCATTCCCGGGTCCGTGCTCGTTTCGAATGCCGTTGCGGCTGTTCACTGAGGCGGTCCCTGTTCGCTGAACAGCTTACAGTTTACAAAACAAAGCCGGAGACAGAGCCTTTTCCAATGAGAGATGAGCCTGAAGAGGGGGGCGGTTTCCAACGAGAGATGAGCCTGAAGGGGCGAGAGAGCGGGATGTGGGAATCATCGGAGGGTGATCTTGCATTTGGAGTTGGAGACGCACAGGACGTTGGAGCAGGTGCGGTTGTTTGTGGAGGGCAGCGCGGGGACAGCGGCGCTGGCGCCACAGCGGGAAGCGGCCTACAGGCACATCGGGAGCGTGTTGGCGCGTTTTGGCTACTGGCGGCTGGGCAAGGCGGAGCGGGGTCTGCTGCGCCGCTACTTGCAGCGCACGACGGGCCTGAGCCGGGCGCAGTTGGCGCGGCTGATCGCGCGCTACCTGGCGCAGGGGGAGTTGCGCGATCGACGGCAGAGGCCGGCCAAGCCCTTCGTGCGACGCTATACACGGGAGGATATCGTGCTGCTGGCGGAAACGGACGAAGTGCATGGCAGGTTATCCGGGCCGGCCACGCGCAAGCTCTGCGAGCGCGCCTGGAAAGTGTTCGGCGACGTTCGTTTCGAGCGCCTGGCAGGCATCTCCAACGGGCACTTGTACAACCTGCGGCAGACGTGCATCTACACCCGCAAGTATGTCGCGCCGCAGCGCACGCGGCCCGTCGCGGTGGCCCTCGGCGAGCGCCGCCGCCCGCGCCCGCAAGGCCGGCCGGGCTTCCTGCGGGTCGACTCGGTGCATCAGGGAGATCGCGATAAAGTCAAAGGGGTCTATCACCTGAACCTGGTTGATGAAGTAACTCAGTACCAGTACATCGGCAGTTGCCAGAAGATCAGCGAGCGCTACCTGCTGCCGCTGCTGGAGGCGCTGTTGCAGAGCTTCCCTTTCTCCGTGCGCGGCTTCCACTCTGACAACGGTTCGGAATACGTCAACCACACAGTGGCCGCGCTACTGCAAAAACTGCACGTCGGAGAGTTCACCAAATCGCGCCCGCGGCGCAGCAACGACAATGCCCTGGTGGAGGCGAAGAACGGCGCAGTGGTGCGCAAACATCTGGGCTACGGGCACATCCCCGCCCGCCATGGCGGGCGCTTGGATAGCTTCAACCGCACCGTCTTGTCCCCCTACCTGAATTATCACCGGCCCTGCTTGTTCCCCAGCGAAACAGTCGATGCCAAGGGGCGGGTGCGCAAGCGCTACCGCCAACAGGACGTGATGACGCCTTATGAAAAACTCAAGTCGCTGCCCCAAGCGGAAAGCTACCTGCGCCCTGGGATAAGCTTCGTCATGCTCGATGCCGAGGCCAACGCGCTCAGCGACATGGCAGCTGCGCGCCGGCTCAACGAGGCGCGGGACGCGCTCTTCCGGCAGATCCGCGCCGCCGCTTGAGCATGCCCGCCCTCAGGCTCATCTCTCATTGGAAAGTGTTGCCACCCCCCCACCGCGTTGACCCACAAGTGCGCGCTGCGCGCTGAGAAAAACGCTATACTCCAGTAGTTCCCACTCCTCCTCTCACTCTCCAGCTTCAGGCTCATCTTTATATTGGAAACAACTGACAGAGGGAAAGTTTCCTTATCCTGTTTGTCGGTGGCGGCAACGACGATTCCGCGGTTTCGCACGGCGATACGGCGATTCCGGCTCTCCAGGCCGGTTGCGCTCGCTTGGGAGCACGGTTTGATCCGTTCCGGCGCGAGCGTGTTCGATTACGGCTGCGGCCGCGGCGACGATATCCGCTATCTGCGCGAGCACGACGTTGCGGCGTCCGGCTGGGACCCGCACTACCGGCCGGCAGCCCCGGTCGAAGCGGCGGACATCGTCAACCTGGGCTACGTGCTGAACGTCATCGAAAACCCGGCGGAACGCGCGGATGTCCTGTGCAAGGCGCTGGCGCTGGCCCGCCGCGTTCTCGTGGCCGCCGTCCGCGTGGACCGCGGGACTCTTTCCGGGGAAGCGTTCGAGGACGGTCTGGTTACCTCCAGGGGCGGTTTCCAGAAGGTCTATACGCAAGCGGAGTTTCGGGCGTATATCGAATCCGTGTGCGGCTGCAAGCCGGCCATGGCGGGGCTGGGGATCGCCTATGTTTTCAAGGACCCGGCTCTGGAGCGGGAATATCTCGCCCGGGCTGCGCTCGGCCGCCCCGCGTTCGGCCGCCGTTTCACGATTGCGGAATTCGAGTCGTCGGAACTGGGCGCCGAGTACCTGAGCCTCGCGCGGAAACTCGCCAGACTGCCCCGCCCGAGCGAGTTCCCGCGTTTCGCCGTGCTCGCCGAGCAGTTCGGCTCGCCGCAGCGGATCCGCAGACTTGCCGGCGCCGTCGTGGACCCCGCCGAGCTCGAAAATCTGCGCCGGCAGAAACGCGAGGACTTCCTCGTTTACTACGGCGCCCTGCGCCTGCGGGGGCTGCGCGCGCCGCGGGCGGCTTTGCTGCCCGACGAGACTCAAGCGGATATCCGCTCGCTCTGGCCGTCGTATCGCGCGGCGCGCGCCGTGGGAGAACGATTCCTGTTTTCGCTGGGAGACCCGCGGCAAACGGCGGCCGCGGCGCAGGCCGCTCCCGTGGGCAAGCTCGTCGCCGGCTCGCTCTATGCGCACCGCTCCGTCGAGGAGCAGCTTCCTGCCTTGAACAGGCTGCAACTCTTCGCCGCCCGCCAAATCGTCGGCGATGCGCAGTACGACGTGCTCAAACTTTCGGCGGACGGGCAAAAAGTCAGCTTTCTGCGCTACCCCGGTTTCGACAAGGACGCCCACCCCAGCTTGCAGTCGTCCCTGACGGTCTATCTGCCCAAAGCCGATTACAGCTTCAGGGACTTCTCGCATTCCGAAAACCCGCCGATTCTGCACCGCAAAGACGCCCTGGTCGACGAAACGTATCCGCTGCACCGGAAGTTCGCCTCCCTGACGCGCCGGGAAGAGAAGCGCGCGCTGCTCTCGCGGCCCGACATCGGCCGTAAAAACGACTGGGAGAGGGTTCTGCGCCAAGCCGGTCTGGAAGTCCGCGGTCATCGCCTGTTCCGGCGGAAACCTTGGCCGTCCGGAAACGAAGGCCGCGGAGCACGGGCACAGGCTTGAGATGGGCCTGATGGCCTCGTAGAATGCATGAACATTTATGAATGAATATCATGTATTGCAGGAGGGCGGCAGCGGGCAAAGCCCATCTTTTCACGGGACCCTGTCGCCGTGTCTTGCTTCGGCGGCGGAGGCGCCCCGAATGCGGCGCGTAACCCCCGGAGAAGGGAGGGGATTCCGATTATGACAAAAGCCGATCGCATTCGCGCGCACGTCGCGGAGCGCTACGTCGTCCCAGCGCGGAGCCGCGGAGAGCAGACGATCACAGTCGTCGCGGGCGCCGTGCTTCGGGATATGGAGCTTCGCGGCGGCTACGCTCCGAGCGTCTGTTCGGCCTTGCGCGCCAGGAAGTTCTGCAAGGAGAACGAACTGGAGTTGATGCGAGAGGACGGACCGAAGTCAAAGCAGAGCACGACGACGGCCTTCACCTACCGGCTTTCCCGGCAGGGGGCGCGCCGTCCCGTCCGGCCGGCGCGAAATGCCGTCCGGGATCTTCGCGGCGCGGGCAAGCAAGCTTTTGCGGCGCTCGGCGGAGGGGAGCGCTGGCTCCGGCAGGAACGCGAGTCGTTCGATGGGAACGAAGGCAGCGCAAGCGCGGCCGGTCAGCAGGGAGGAGCGGACTGATGTCCCGCATCTATTGGGACACGATGCTGTTCATTTACTGGCTCGAGGAGCATCCAACGTACGTCGCCCGGATCGAGCGGATTCTGTCGAGAATGGAAAAGCGGGGAGACCAACTCTGTTCGAGCGCGTTCGGGTTCGGAGAGGTGCTGGTCGGCGCCGGACAGCGCAATGACCAGCGTCTGGCCGAGGCGATTCGAGCAGCTATGCGGCCGCCGCACGTCGAGTTGCTGCCGTTCGCCGCCGCCGCTGCGGAAAGTTATGCCGAGATTCGGGCGCGGCATCGAACGAAGCCCGCTGACTCCATTCACCTCGCTTGCGCCGCAGCCGCGGGCGTCGATCTGTTTCTGACCAACGACATCGAGTTGGCCCGACTCGATGTGCCCGGCATCGGGTTCATTGCCGGCCTCGATGCTTCCGTGCTGTAGGTCGGCTCGTGGACAAGGCGCAGAGTCTGATCCTCACTCATCGCCGGTGTCGCCGGCGCCCCGCGCGCCGACCGCTCGGAAACCGCCTCCCCTCCTGATACGATGGCTCGTAATGCCCGGCATCGTCCGCAACGTTCGAAAAACAGTTTTGCCCAACGGGCTGCGGGTTGTTAGCGAATACATGCCGGCCGTGCGCTCGGTTGCGGTGGGCGTGTGGCTGAACGCGGGATCGCGGCATGAGCGCGAGTCCGAAAACGGCATCACCCACTTCACCGAGCACATGGTGTTCAAAGGCACCGAAAACTTCTCCGCGCAAGAGATCGCCGTCTCGATCGATTCGCTGGGCGGCCACCTCGACGCCTTCACTTCGAAAGAGACCACCGCGTTCACGGCCAAGGTGCTGGACGAGCATCTGCCGCAGGCCCTCGACATTCTGTCCGACATGGTGCAGCGCCCGACGTTCGCCGCCGCCGACATCGAACGCGAAAAGGGAGTCGTCCTCGAAGAGCTCAAGATGGACGAGGACAACCCCGACTATCTGATCGGCGATCTTTTCGCAGGCAGTTTTTGGAGGGGCCACGGCATGGGCCGTCCGATCATCGGCAATCGGCGGACGATCGGCGCGTTTTCAAGGCCGCAACTGCGCGGTTTTTTCGAGCGCGCTTTCCGGCCCGCCAATCTGCTGGTGACTGCGGCGGGAAACGCAAAACACGAGACGCTGGTCAAAGAGGCGCGCAAGCGTTTCGCCGGCTCCGCCGCCGACCCGGCCGTCCGGCGGGAAGACTCGCCGGCGCCGACCCCGCAAATCGTCCTGCGCGACAAGCCGTCTCTCGAACAGATTCACATGACCCTGGGGGTCGAGACGTTCTCCATTCGGGATGCGAAGCGCTATGCCGGCTTCGTGCTGAGCACCCTGCTGGGCGGAGGCTTCAGTTCCCGGCTGTTCCAGAAAATTCGCGAGGAAGCCGGCCTTGCCTATGCGGTCTATGCCGATCTCGGACTCTATTCCGACACCGGCTGCCTGTCGGTTCACGCCGGCACGTCGCTCGACTCTCTGAGCCGCGTCATCGAGTACACCCTGCGCGAGTTCCGCGACCTGAAAGACAACCTCGTACCCGAAACGGAGATCCGCCGCGCCAAAGATCAACTCAAGGGCAGCTTGATGCTCAGCCTGGAGTCGACCGGCAGCCGCATGACCAACCTGGCCCGTCAGGAAACCTCCCACGGCCGCTGTTTCTCGTTCGAAGAGATCAACGACGCGGTCGAGAGCGTCACGCGGCAGCAAGTCCGCGATTTGGCCGACGAATGGTTCCGGCAGGAACGCTTGGCCGCGGCGGTGCTCGGCAATCTGCAAGGTCTCGTCATCGACCGCGCGGAACTGGCTTGTTGATCCCGCAGACCGCGCCGCGATTCACCGCGCCGACAGCTTGCCGTACGGCTCCTCGAAATACTTGTCGAAGATCCACGCGGGCTGCCAGCGGTCGCGCACGCGCTCGCTGCCGGTCAAGTCGATCTCCTTAGGCTTGGGGTCGGCGACCGCCAGCGGATGGTTGTCGCCGGCCTCCCGCTGAAGTTTCTGCATCAGCGCCGTCAACTGCTCGATCCTCTGTTTCTGCGCCGGATCGCCGGCAAGATTGTTTCTCTCATGCGGGTCGTTCGCGAGGTCGAACAACTGCGTATGGTCGATCTGGGGATAGCGGATCAGCTTCCAGCGCTCGTCGCGCACCGCCTTCATCAGGTCGCGGAACGAAGTGAAGACCGCATCGCGGACCTTGGTCTTCTCGCCTTTCCAGATCGGCGACAGGTCGCGGCCGTCGAGATCGCCGGGCGCCTGCACGCCCAACAGCGCGCACAGCGTGGGGAAGATGTCCAGCAGGTAGCTGAAGGCGTAGGTCTCGCGGTTCTCCGGGATGCCCGGCCCCGCGAAGATCAGCGGCGCGCCCATGGAATGCTCGTACAGATTCTGCTTGCCGAGCAGACCGTGGCTGCCGACGGCGAGGCCGTGGTCGGCGCTGTAGACGACGATCGTGTTTTCGGCGTGGCCCGTCGATTCCAGCTTGCGCAGGATGCGGCCGATCTGCCGGTCGAGATGGGTAATCAGGCCGTAATACTCGGCGAGTTGATCGCTGACGATCTCCGGCGTGCGCGGCCAGGGTCCCAGGCTTTCGTCCCGGCCCTTCATGTGGCCGTTGTCGAAGGGGTGCTGCGGAGCGAAGTTGGGCGGCAGCGGCGGGCGCCGCCGGTAATACATGCGGCGGTACCTCGGCGGCGGATTGCGCGGGTCGTGCGGCGCGGTGAACGCAACGTAGGCGTAAAACGGCTTTTCGTCCTTGTAGTTGTGCAGAAACTCCATCGCCGCGTCGGCGAAGAGGCGGCTGGAAAAGCGGATGCTCTCGCGCTCGGCGGTCAGCTTGCCGTCCGGGCCGAGGTCGACGGTCGGCGCCTTGGTGTGATTCGACATGCCGCCGAACATGATGTGCTTGCCCTGTTGAAAGCTTTTCAGCCACGACGGGCGCTGGTTGTGCCACTTGCCGGTGGCGAACGTCGTATAGCCGTTCTGCCCCAGCAGTTGAGGCAGCGTCACGTGGCCCTCCATATCCATCGGGATCTTGAAGAAGCTCTTGCCCGTGTTCAGCATCGCCCGGCTCGGAACGCAAACCGCGCCGCCTTGCGAGCCGAGGCAGTAGTTGCGCCGGAAGCTGTAGCCGCCGGCGGCCAGGCGGTCGAGGTTGGGCGTCTGGATATGGCGGTTGCCGTGGGCGCCGATCGTATCCGGCCGCTGGTCGTCGGCGAACAGGAAGAGGACATTGGGCCGGGCCGCCGCCGAGGGAACGGCAAGCAGCAAGGCGAGCAACGCGGCTGCAGGCATCGCTACGATTCTATCTTGTCTGGCCGCAAGCCAAGCGAACCGCCTATGATTGCTATTACGGAACGATGAAACGCCTACTCCCATTTCTCGCCGCGGGCTGCTGCCTGCTTGCCGCCGACAAGCCGAACATCCTGTTCATCATGTCCGACGACCATGCCGCGCACGCGCTCGGCGCCTACGGCGGACGCCTGGCCGGCCTCGACCCCACGCCCGCGCTGGACCGCATCGCCAACGAAGGGATGCTCTTCGAGAACGCTTTTTGCGTCAACTCGATCTGCACCCCCAGCCGGGCGACGCTGCTGACCGGCCAATACAGCCACGTCAACCGCGTGACGACGCTCAGCGGACATCTCGAACCCGAACGCCAGTACGTGCCGAAGCTGATCGGCCAAGCCGGTTACCAGACGGCGATGGTCGGCAAGTGGCATCTCAAGAAGGAGCCCGCCGCCTTTGACTACTACTGCGTCCTGCCCGGACAGGGTTCGTACTTCAACCCGATTATGCGCGAGTCGGGCGGGCCGTGGCCGCGCAACGTGCGGCGTTTCTCCGCATACGATTCGGCGCACTCCTCCGACGTCATCACCGACGCGTCGATCGCCTGGCTGAAGCGCCGCGACAAGACGCGGCCGTTTTTCCTGATGCATCACTTCAAGGCGCCGCACGACAATTTCGAGAACGCCGAGCGCTACGACTTTCTGTATGAGGATACGGTCATCCCCGAGCCGCCCAGCCTGTGGAAGACGCCCAACCACGGCTCGGAGGCCACGCAGGGCATGGGCACGTCGATCGGCAAGCGCAATGCCCGCCGCAACATGGGGCATCACATGTTCGTCGATCCGGCGCTCGGCGCCCGCGCCTACAAGCGCGCGGCCTATCAGCGCTATCTGAAGAAATACCTGCGCACCGTGCGCGGCGTCGACGACGGCGTCGCGCGGCTGCTGCAATATCTCGAAGACGAAGGGGAGCTCGACAATACCGTCATCGTCTACACCTCCGATCAGGGCTTCATGCTCGGCGAGCACGATTACATCGACAAGCGCTGGATGTACGAGGAGTCCCTGCGCATTCCCCTTCTCGTGCGGCATCCGCCGGCGGTCGAAGCCGGCTCGCGCTCGCGGGCGCTCGTCAACAACACCGACCTTGCGCCGACGCTGCTGGCCTTCGCCGGCATCGCGCCGCCCAATTTCATGCAGGGCCGCAGTCTGTCGGCGCTGCTGCGCGGCGAGACGCCGGCCGATTGGAGAAAGGCGACCTACTACCGCTATTGGATGAACATGGCGCACCACGACAACCCCGCGCACTACGGCATCCGCACCGCAGATTTCAAGCTGATCTTTTTCTACGGGCTGCCGCTCGACGCGCCCGGCGCCGTGGATGTCGCCGCCCAACCCGGATGGGAACTCTACGACCTGCGCGCCGACCCGCATGAATTGGAAAACGTTTACGGCCGCCCGGCGTACGCAAGCGTGACGGAGGAGTTGAAGGCCGAACTGCTGCGCCTCAAGCAAGAGGTCGGCGACGGCGACGAGAAATACCCCGAATTGATGGCAGTTCGCGCGCGCTACTGGTAGCGCGGACTACTGGAGCGGCAGCCGCACGGCGCGCCCCTCGCGAATCGACTGCTTGGCTGCCTCCAGTATCTCCACCGCCCGGACGTTGATGTCGAGAGCGACGATGTGATCGAGCGGCTCGTCGTTGACCACCCGGTCGATCATGTAGCGGATCGGGTCGTCGGTTGCGGGCGTGAGCGGCGCCGCCTCGATTTGCTCCGGCGGCTTGCGGCCGTCGCGGCGCTCGACGCCGTTGCGGTCCATCGAGAGGCTTCCCAGGCGTCCGAACACTTCGAGTTGCTGGAAGCCGCGCGGCAAGTTCCAACTGCCTTCGAAAATGCCGACCCCGTCGGGGTAGGAGAGCACCATGACCGAGTTGTCCTCGACCTTGGGAAAACGCTCGCGCTGCAAGTGGTTGACCGTCGCGTACACCGTATCAGGCCGGCCCTTGAACCACAGCGCCCAGACCGCGTTGTAACAGCCGAAGTCGACCAGCGCGCCCGCGCCGTTGCGGATCGGATCCGTCAACCAGTCGAAAAAGTATTTTCCGCGCACGCCCCTGCCGCCCGGGCCGCCGTGGCCCACGATGCCGTGCAAGCGCCAGACGTCGCCGACCTTGCCCGCAGCCGCCTGGCGTCTGATTTCGTGGTTGGTCGGCCACCAGGCCATCTGATAGTTGGTCATGACCTTGACCTTGTGCTTCCGCGCGAGTTCTTGCATGGCGACCGCATCGCTGTGGTCCGCGGCTAGGGGCTTCTCGAAAATCACATGGATTCCGCGCGGCGCCATGTATTCGAGAATCTCGCGGTGCCGGTTGTTCTCGACGAACGCCCAGACGATCTCCGGGTTCTGCCGATCGACCAGCGTGCGGTAGTCATCGGCATAGAAAGCGCCGGGTTGATATTTTTTGGCTTCCTGCACGAGTTCCGGCTCGGATTCGGCAACGCCGACGAACTCGGCCTCGGCGACCGTCGAGACATTTTGCAACTGACGCCAGCAATGCGAATGCCTGAGGCCGACGAAGCCGATCCTGGTTTGAGCGGCCAAAGGCGCCACGAAAACGATCAATGCCGGCAATCCCGCGCTGCGCCATCGTTTCATTGCCACCCTCCCCCCGAAAAATGAGAACCGCCCCTCCATTGTGCCAAATCCGCTATAATGAAAGTCCACATCCGGTGAGGAGCGTACGCAATGATTCAGTTGACTGACACCGCCGTTTCGAAAGTGAACGAGATTCTGGCCCAGCAAAATCCGAAACCCGAGGGCCTGCGCCTGTCGGTCGTCGGCGGCGGCTGCTCGGGTTTCCAGTACTCGATGGCGTTCGAGAACAACCGCTTGCCGCTCGACAAGGTTTACAACTACGAAGGGCTCAAAGTTTTCGTCGATCAGGCCAGCTTGCTCTACCTTGACAATTGCCGCGTGGACTACGTCGAGACGATGGAGGGCGCGGGCTTCAAGTTCGACAACCCGAACGTGACTTCCACCTGCGGCTGCGGCAGCTCATTCAGCGCGTAGTTTCCGGGCATTGCCGCCAGATGCCCGGCGGCGCTGCGGGTCGCAGGCGATGAACGGCGGATTCGACGGCGGATTCGACAACGTCGAGGCATGGCCGGATACGGGGAACCCTGAGCGCCGCAGGGTCGAGTTCCTCAAATGGAAGGAAGCGGCGCAAAAAATCGACAGAGGCGAAGACCGGGACTTCGCCGAGTCTCTCCCCGAATCGGCCGGCGGACGCGCCATGCTCGCCTGCGTGTTCGGCGCAAGTCCGTTCCTGAGCGGTTGTCTGATCCGCGAGCCCGGCTTCTTGCGCAAGCTCTGGACGGAAGGTCCGGGCCGGTGCATGGAGAGAATCTGCGCCGAGGTCGAGGCGCTGCCGGCGGATGCGGGCGAAGAAGCCGCCCGCCGCACGCTGCGCCATGCGCGCCGGCGGACGGCGGTCGCCGTCGCGCTCGCGGACATCGCCGGGCTCTGGGGTCTCGAGGCTGTCACCGGCGCGCTGTCCCGTCTCGCTGGCGCGGCCTGCTCGGCGGCCTTGCGCGTGCTGTTGACTCAACTCGCCGCTCGGGGCGCCCTTTCCCCCGCCGACCCCGAAAACCCGGAGGAAGGCTCGGGTCTGATCGCCCTCGGCCTGGGCAAGCTCGGCGGGCGGGAGCTCAATTACTCCTCGGACATCGACCTCGTTTTTCTTTACGACCCGGCCCGCGTCCCGGCGCGGAAGCCTTATGAGATTCCATCCCACTTCCTGCGCCTCTCCCGCTCCTTCATCGCGCTTCTTTCCGAGCGCACTTTGGACGGCATGGCCTTCCGCGTCGACCTGCGGCTGCGCCCCGACCCGGTCTCGACGCCGCTGGCGGTCGCGACGGAGTTCGCCGAGCGCTACTACAGAGATCGCGGACAGACCTGGGAGCGCGTGGCGCTCATCAAAGCGCGGCCGATCGCCGGCGATTTTCGGGCGGCGGAAGGGTTCCTCGAACGGATCGCGCCGTTCGTTTGGAGGCGCAACCGGGACTTCGCGGCCATGCGCGACCTGCACGACATCAAAAGGCGCATCGACGCGCAGCACGGCAGCGGAGCCATCGGCGCCAAGGGGCATAACCTCAAGCTCGGACGCGGCGGCATCCGCGAAATCGAGTTCTTCGTCCAGATTCACCAGTTGATCTGGGGCGGCAAAGACCGCCGACTGCGCACGATCCCCACCTGCGAGGCGCTGCGCGCGCTCACGGCCGCAGGCCATATCCCGGCCGAAACGACCGAAAACCTCATCGCCGCCTACCGCTTCCTGCGGCGCTGCGAGCACCGCGTGCAGATGGTCGCGGACAAGCAGACGCATGCGCTGCCCAAGGATGCGGCGGAGTTCGAGACGCTCGCCCGGTTTCTCGGATACCGGGACGGACAGACGTTCACGCGCGATCTCATCGGCTGCCTGCAACGGGTGGAGCTCCAGTACGAATCGTTTTTCGAGTTCCCGTTCCCGGTCAAGGCGACTGCCGCCGGCGCGTCTGCGGCAGTCGCCGAGGAAAGCCATTTGCGCCGCATGGGTTTCCGCGACCCCGCCGCCGCCGCGCGGGTCGTCGAGAAGTGGCGCAGCGGACGCTGCCCCGCCGCGCGGGAGCCGCGTTCCCGCGAGCTTCTCCAATCGCTCGCGTCGCCGCTGTTGATCGCCATGTGCGGAACGACGAATGCGGACCTCGCGCTGGCGCGGTTCGACCGCTTGCTCGACAGCCTGCAGGACGGCCTCCCCATTTTCTCCCTTTTCCGAGCCAATCTTCACGCCATGGAGAGCGTAGCCGAGATCATGGTCTCGGCGCCGGCCGTGAACGCCCTCCTCGCGGCGCGCCCCTCGCTGCTCGAAATGCTCGTCGATCCCGCAACGGATGCGCCGCCGCCCGGTCGAGCGGCGTTGGAAGCGGATCTCGCCGCGCATCTGGAACTGGCGGAGGGCTATGAAGACGCACTCGACCGGCTCGCGGAATGGGTCGATCGGGCGCGCTTTCGGGTTTGCGCCCAGCTTCTTTTTCACAGCCTCGACCCGTTGGATGCGCCGCGCCTGCTGAGCGGCGTCGCGGACTGCGCGCTCGCGGCGCTGCACGAGCGAGTCGGAACGGAGATCGCGGAGCGCTTCGGCCGTATCGAGGGGGCGGCTACGGCGCTCGTTGCGGTCGGCAGCCTGGGCAGCAGGGCGATGACTCTTGCCTCCGATCTGGAACTTGTGTTCCTCTACGACGCCCCGCAAGGCGCCCGGTCCGACGGCCCGGAGCAACTCGCCGCGGCAGCCTATTGCGACCGATTCCTGGCCCGCATGTTGTCCGCTCTTGGCGACCGCCGCAGCATCTACAAGGCCGCGGTATGTTTCCCGCGGCAGGGCTCGGGCGCCGGTCTTGCCGCGTTCGAGCGCTTTCTCTCCGAGAGCGCCGGAACGCGCGAGCGCATGGCGCTGACCCGCGCGCGGACGGTGGTTGGCGCCGCGAGCCTCGCCGCACGATTGGAAAACAGCATCCGCGGCGCTACGCAAGCGGCGCTCGATCCGCGGCGGCTGCGCCGCAGCCTTGCCGCATCGCGCGCGGACCGCGGCAGCGCCGCCGGTCTCGACGCCATCGAGACGCTCACGGAATACTTGCTGCTCCGCGAGACCCCGCGCGTTGCGCCGGGCGCAACGAATGGAGAGGCGCTGGAAGCTCTGGCGGCAATGGGCGCGCTGGCCGGCAGGGACGCGCAGCGGCTCTGCGGCGCATGGCGGCTCTGGACGCGGGTCCACGCGCTGCAAAACCTGATCGGAGGGGATACGCAAAGCCGGGACGCGCCCGCAAAGCTGAGGCTGCTCTTCCAGAGCGCAGCGGGCGCGGACTCGTTCCAGGAGTTCGAGTTAGGCATGGAGGCTGCGGCAGTTGCCGTTCAAGAGGTCTCCGCTCGCGTTCTGAGCAGGCCGGCGCCGGGAGCGCACGCCTGAAACCTGTCGCAAAACCGTATTCCGCGGCGTTCCATCCATGAAGCGGAAGCCGGATGTACTGAAAATGAAAAGAGTGTTCTCATAGCCGATGGAGCCATGATGCAGGCCGGCCACTTGAAGACGGGTTTTCAGCGCTGTCCGCTGCGCCGCCGGCGGACGCGGTTCGGCGGCGGTTTCGACCGCGCCGCGGCGGCGTTTTTCCTCGCAGCGGCGCTGTCCGCTCTCCCGGCGGCCGCGCAACCGGGCCCCGGGCGGCAGGCCGACGGCAGCTCGATTCTGCCGACGGGGCAGCGCATTACGCCTTCCGGCGCGCAGGTGGCGCTGCGCAGCCTGCCGATGTCGCTGGAGGTCTCCCGCGACGGCAAGCATCTGCTCGTGCTCGAGGCCGGCTACGAAACCCCGTCGGTCAGCGTGATCGACGCTGCTGACCGCCGGCTCGTTCAGCGCGTCGATCTGCCCGACGCATGGCTTGGGCTGACGCTCAACCGCCGCGGCGACAAAGCGTACGTCGGCGGAGGCGCGCGGGGCAGCGTTTTCGAGCTCTCGTTCGCCGGCGGGAAGTTGAAGCGGGAACGTGAGTTTCCTATCTTGCCCGACGGCGCTCGCGGCCGGCCGACTTTGATCGGCGACGTCCGCTTCGACCCCGACGACCGCCTGCTCTACGCCGCCGACGTGGCGGCCGGAACCGTTACCGTGATCAATACGCAGTCCGGCCTCGTGCTCGGCGATTTCAAGACCGGCGCCGCGCCGTACCGCCTGCGCCTCGCGCCCGACGGCAAGCATCTGCTGATCAGCCATTGGGCGGAAGCCTCGGTCGGACTGTACCGCCTCGCCGACCGCCGGCTGGTCGAGCGCATCCCCGTCGGCGAGCGCCCCACGGATCTGCTGGTCGCGCCGGGGGCGGTCGAAGCGCTCGATCCGCAAGCTCCCGACGACGAAGCGCGCCGCTACTCCGCGCGGCTGTTCGTTGCCTGCGCCTATACCGACAGCGTCTGGTCGTTCGGCGTCACCGCCGAAAACCGATATGAGTTGATCCAGGTCGTGCCGGTGTCTCCGGGGCCTGCGTCGCCGGTCGGATCGTTCCCCACCGCGCTCGGCCTGGGGGCCGGCGATGAGCTGTATATCGCCAACTCGGGCAACAACAGCATTGTTGTCGCCGCTATCTCCGAGGCGCTGATCGAAATTGTCGGCGCCTTGCCGACGGGCTGGTTTCCGACCGCCGCGGCGGGATTGCCCGACGGCGGCATCGCTTACCTGAGCGGCAAGGGCGATGCCGAAAACGGCGGACTCGCGGGCATCCTTCCCCAGCTTGGCCCCGCGCAACTCGGCTACTTGACGGCGGCGGCCGTGCGCAATCTGCCCGCGGCTGCGGAGGCACTGCCCGCCGTCCCCGGCGCGGTCCGGCACGTCGTGCTGATCTTTACCGACGCGCGCGGCGCGGCATGGCGGGGTCTCCGCGAACGGTTCGTCCATTTGGCCGGGTTCGTCCCCGCGGGCCGCGACGCATTGGCCCAACTGGCCTGGCTGAGCAACGCGCACGAGACGGATTCCATAGCGAAGCTCGGCCCGGCGGCGACGGCGCGGCGCTTGCCCTTCGAGTTGCTCGACGCGATTCCGGGCGCGGCCTCTCCCGCAGCGGGAACCCTGTGGTCGAACGCCGCGGACGCCGGGCTTGCGACGGCGGTTTACGGCCTTCCCGCAGGGCGCAGCGTCGCAGATCTGTTGACTGAAGCCGCCGAACGTCCGCCGACCTTGACGGTCGTTCGCCTGCGCGGTCCGGCCGAAGAACAGGACCGCCGGCTCGGCGCAGTGCTCGAAGCTCTCGAACGCGCGCCGGCGTTCGCCGAGACGGCCGTTTTTGCGGTTCCCCTCGCGCCGCATCTCAAGGGGGCCGTGGTCGCCGGCGGCCCGGCCCGGCGGAAAGCGACGATCGAGAAATTCGTCTCGACGCCGTCGCTGGTGCACAGCGTCGAATGGCTGCTCGGACTCAACCCGCTGACCCAGTTCGACAGCGCGGCGCCGATCGTAAACGGGCTGTTTCGATCCGCGCACGAACCCGCGCCGTAGAAACGCCTCTGAAGCTCCCCGAGCCATTAAGCGAAACTAGAAGTTTCTACCCGTCGAGCGTCCATGAGCGAACAGAAATTTCAACAAGCCAAGCCGATCGTCGATTTTCCGGCGGCCGAACGGGCCATGATGCGGTTTTGGGAGGAAAACCGAATTTTCGAAAAGAGCTTGGAATTGCGCCGGGGAGCGCCGCAATTCGTCTTCAACGAGGGGCCGCCGACTGCCAACGGACTGCCGCACAACGGGCACGTGCTCACGCGCGTGTTCAAGGATGTCTTCCTGCGCTACCGGACCATGGCCGGCAAGCACGTTCCGCGCAAAGCGGGATGGGACACGCACGGCTTGCCGGTCGAAGTCGAGGTCGAGAAAGAGCTCGGCATCCACGGCAAGGAAGCGATCGAGCGGTATGGCGTGGAGCGTTTCGTCCGCAAGTGCGTCGACTCGGTGTTTGTCTACACCGAAGAATGGGAGCGCATGACCGAACGAGTCGGCTTTTGGGTCGATCTGTCCGACGCCTACGTCACGTTTCATAGATCGTACGTCGAAAGCGTCTGGTGGGCGCTCTCGTGTCTTTTCGAAAAAGGGCTGCTCTACAAGGGGCGCAAAATCGTCTGGTGGTGGCCGCAAGGCGGCACGGCGCTCTCGGCGGGCGAAGTCGGGCTGGGCTATAAAACGGTCGAGGACCCGTCGGTCTATGTCGCTCTGCCGCTCGACGAGGAGCCCGGCGTCTCGCTGCTGATCTGGACGACGACGCCGTGGACCTTGCCCGCCAATCAGTACGTGGCCGTCCGTCCCGAATACGACTACGTGCGAGTCAAAGACGGCGGGCGCAGCTTGATCCTCGCGGCTGCGCTGCGGGAGACGATCGAGCAAAAGCTGGGCCGCGCCCTGCCGGTCGAAAAGAAACTCAAGGGCGCCGACCTGCTCGGCAAGCGCTACCGCCCGCCGTTCCCTTATTTCTACGATTCGCTTGCAGGCGCGGCGGGAAAGCTCAAGAGCGGCGGGTCGGAGCCGTATCTTTGGAAGGTTCTCGCGGCCGACTTCGTCGAGCTCGACTCCGGGACCGGCCTGGTGCATGAAGCGCCGGCCTTCGGCGAGGTCGACTATGCCTTGCACCAGGCCGTGGCGGAGCGGTACGTCGATCCCGATGCGGTTCCGCTGCTGTGCCCGGTCGGGCCGGACGGCAAATTTACCGCAGAGGTCCCCGACGCCGCCGGCCAATGGGTGAAAGACGCCGACAGGCTGTTGATCCGCTTGATGAAGGAAAGCGGCGTTCTGGCGCACCGTGAAAACTACCGTCACGAATACCCGTTCTGTTGGCGCGCCGACGACGACCCGTTGATTCAATACGCCCGTCCGGCCTGGTTTATCCGCACCACCGCCCGCAACAAGGAAGCGCTCGCCAACAACGACGCCATCCATTGGCTGCCCGAGCACATCGGCGCGGGGCGGTTCGGCGATTTCCTGCGCAACAACGTCGATTGGGCGCTCTCGCGCGAGCGCTATTGGGGCACGCCGCTCAACGTCTGGGTCAACGACGTTACCGGCAGGATGCAGGCGCCGGCTTCGAGCGCCGAGATACTGGCGAAAAACCCGGCGGCGTTCGACTGCTTCAAGCGCGCCAAGGAAGTCGACCCCGAGTTGTCGGATCACCTGATGGTGCATAAGCCGTGGATCGATGAGGTCGTCTGGAGCGAGCCCGGCGAAGAGGGCGTCTACCGCCGCGTGCCGGAGGTGATCGACTGCTGGTTCGATTCCGGCTGCATGCCCTTCGCGCAATACGGCTTTCCCCACCGCGGGCGCGAGGAATTCGCAAGCCGCTTCCCGGCCGACTACATCACCGAAGCCATCGACCAGACCCGCGGCTGGTTCTATTCGCAACTCATGGTCTCCACACTGGTTTTCGACGCCGAAACATGCCGGGCGCTCGGGCTCGCAGAGCAGCGGTATCCGCATCCTTTCCAGACCTGCATCGTTCTGGGTTTCGTCAACGACCCTTACGGCAGGAAAGAATCCAAGTCGAAGGGCAATTACACGCCTCCCGACGTCATCTTCGACCTGGTCGCCCAGGACTTTGCGGTGGTGAGCGGCGCGGACTGCGGGCAAGAAGTCCGCCCCGGTGAGACGGTCATCGCCAAGGAAGACCTCGAGGCGCTGGATCTGAAGCCCGGAGAGACGGTAAAGATCTATCGGCCGGATGCGCCGCAGGCGGGGATCGCCTTGTCGGTTCGGCCCGGCAAGCGCATGCCGCGCCGCGTGGCGGCGTTGGCCGACGCAGACCGCGAGGCGCTGGACGCGAAGCTCGCCCGCGGCGGCGCGGAGACGGCGCCGAACGACGTGCGCCGCTTGCCCGCCGGCGAGCGCGTAACGATCGAAGTTGCGAGTCCGGCGCCCGGGGCGGACGCCTTCCGCTGGTTTTTCCTGAGCGGCAATCAACCCTGGTCGGACAAGCGGCATTCCCTGGCGAACGTGCGCGCCGCGCAGAAGGAATTCCCGCTCAAGCTGCGCAACGTCTATTCGTTCTTCACCATCTACGCCAACATCGACGGCTTCGACCCCACAACAATGGCCGGCAGGGCGCCGGCCGAACGCGCGCTGCTCGACCGCTGGATTCTCTCCGAGCTCGCGCTGTTGTCGCGGTCCGTTGCCGCCAACATGGAGGCCTTCCTCGCCTATGAAGCCGCGGTCGAGCTCAACCGCTTCGTCGATGTCCTGTCGAATTGGTACCTGCGCCGCAGCCGCGCACGGTATTGGAAGAGCGCATTCGACGACGACAAGCGCGACGCCTACGCAACCTTGTACGAGTGCTTGGTCGCCGTCGTCAAGCTGGCTGCGCCGTTCACCCCGTTCCTGGCGGAGGAAATCTACCAGAACATCGTTCGCGGCCCGGGCGGCGCTTGCGCCGAAAGCGTCCATCTGAGCGATATGCCGCAGAGCGACGCCTCCGTCATCGACTTGGCGCTGTCCGCAGAAATGGCCGCGGTGCGCAATATCGTTTCGCTGGGTCTGCGCGTGCGCACCGCGCATCGGCTCAAGGTGCGCCAACCGCTGCGCGGCGTCGAAGTCGTCCTGAGCGATCCGGCATTGCGCAGCCGCATCGCCCCGTATGCGCATCTGATCGAAGAAGAGTTGAACGTGCATGGCGTGGTCTTCCTCGACGGCGGCCGGGCGCATGTCAAGTACATCGTGAAACCCAACTTCCGGCGGCTCGGCCCGCGGCTTGGGAAGAAGATGAAGAACGCCAAGCGGGCGTTCGCCGCCTTGGACGCCTCGGCCTTGCGCGCGAAGCTGCTTGCGGACGGCTTTGCGGAAATCGATTTCGACGGAGAAGCGCTCAAGCTCGAGCCGAACGATGTCGAGGTCGCCGTGGAAGCGCTGGAGCATTTCGCCGCAGCGGGAGATTCGACGGCGGTCGTGGCGTTGAACACCGAGATCGACGATGCGCTGCGCGACGAAGGTCTTTACCGCGAGCTGCTGCACCATATCCAGAATTTCCGCAAGGAACTGAATATCGACTACGTACGCCGCATCCGTTTATCGGTTACGGGGTCGGACCGGCTCGTCCGCGTGCTCCATGAAAACCGCGAGCATTTCATGCAGGAAACTCTGTGCGCCGGCCTGCTCGGGGCGAACTCCGTTCCGCCGCGCGGCGAGCTGCGCGAATTTTCGATTGCCGGAGAGCACGCCCGTGTAGTGCTGATTCCCGTGTAGGGAGCGTTCCGCGCCGCCCGCGCGGACGTGCTGATACAATTTCGACAATATCCCCTGGCAAATCTGGAGAAACGCCATGAAAAAACACACTGCGGCGCTGGCCGCGCTCGGCGCGGCGTTGACGCTCGCCGGCGAATTGCGCGCCGGTCGACATGAGCAGCGGCAATACCTTGAGTTCCGCACGTACCGCCTCAGTTCCGCGGCCGAGTTGCCGCGGGTCGATGCGTACCTCGACAAGGCGCTTCTGCCGGCGCTCGAACGGCAAGGCATCGGCCCCGTGGGCGTCTTCGCGGATCAAGCTCCCGAGGGCGCGCCGAGCATTTACCTGCTGATCCCCTTTCCCTCGATCGAGGAATTCTCGGCAATGCAGGGCAGGCTGGACGCGGACGCGGCCTACCAAACGGCGGCGGCGGAATATTTCGACGCGCCCAAAGACAAACCGCGCTTCTCGCGCATCGATTCCGAGTTGCTGCTTTCCTTTCAGGCTTTTCCCCGCGCCCGCGTCCCCGCTCAAAAGAAGCGGGGCAAGCCGCGGCTTTTCGAGTTGCGCAGCTATGAGAGCCACTCCGAGAAAGCAGGCGCGCTCAAGGTGGAAATGTTCAACTCCGGCGAGGTGCCGATTTTTCTCGATTGCGGCATTCAACCGGTCTTCATGGGCCGCGTGCTGGCCGGCCCGAAGATGCCGAACCTGACCTACATGACGGTCTACGACGACGAAGCCCGTCTCAAGGAAGCGTGGTCGAAGTTCGGTCCGCATCCGGACTGGAAAAAGCTGAGCTCGGTCGCGAAGTACAAAGGAACCGTCTCGAAAATCCATAAGAAGCTGTTGTCTCCCCGGCCGTATTCGGGCTTTTGATCGACTGGGGAATGCGCCTCGCCCCTCCGCTGCGCAGCGCGGCGCCCCTTGCAATCCTGCCGGCGGTTTTGGCGTTCTTCGCTCTCCCTGCGGCGGCTCAAGAGGGCTGTCTCGAAATTCTGGTCGCCGATCCTTCGTCCGCGCCCGTATCGAACGCAAGCGTGGCGATCGGGGAGCGGCGGCAGCCGACGGACGACTCCGGCATCGCAGTTTTCTGCGGGCTGGGCGCCGGAATGCACTCGATCGTCGTCTCGGCGCCGGATTTCGAGACGGCGGAACAAACCGTGCAGGGATCGCAAGGCGTGATCGCGGTCGTGCTGCAACTGGCCGTTGTGAGCGAGCAGTTGGTCGTTGTCGGCAGCCGCGCGCAGCCGCGCACGGTCGCTGAGTCGATGGCGCCGATCGACGTGCTGCCGGCGCGCGACCTCGTCAGCCAAGGCGATACCGACCTGAGCAACCTGCTGCGCACGGCGATACCGTCTTACCACGTCAACATTCAGCCGATCAGCGACGCGGCCACGATCGTGCGTCCGGTGAACCTGCGCGGCATGGCGCCGGATCACATGCTGGTTCTGGTCAACGGCAAGCGCCGCCACCGTTCGGCGGTCATCAACTGGCTGGGCAACGGCGCCTCGGACGGCGCGCAAGGTCCGGACGTGGCGGTCATCCCGGCCATAGCGCTGCGGCAGGTCGAAGTCTTGCGCGACGGAGCGGCGGCACAGTACGGCTCGGACGCCATCGCCGGCGTGCTCAACTTCCTGCTCAAGGACGACCCCTTCGGCGGCAGCGTCGAGTTTCGCACCGGCGGTTACGGCTACGGCGACGGTTTCGGCTATACGCTCGCCGCCAACGCCGGCCTGCCGCTTGGCAAGACGGGATTCGCCAACCTGAGCCTGGAGTACGGCAACGCCGGCGCGACCAGCCGCACCGTGCAGCGCGACGACGCAGCCCTGCTTGCCGCGGCCGGCAACGCGCATGTCGGCGATCCGGCGCAGGTATGGGGATCGCCGGAGATCGACAACGATGTCAAATTCTTCGGCAACTTCGGCTATCTGTTCCGTGCCGGCGCGCAGATTTACGCCCACGCCAATTTTGCCCGCAAGAGGGTGGAAGGCGGTTTCAACTTCCGCAATCCCAATACGCGCGGGGGAGTTTTCAGTCTCGACAGCGGCCGGACCCTGCTCATCGGAGACGCGCTCGACGCCCGGGACGGCATCCTCGACGGCTCCGCGAACTGCCCCGAGGTCGCCGTGACCAACGGAACGCCCGACCGGGACGCCCTTGATCGGGTCTTCGCCGATCCGAACTGCTTTTCGTTTCAGGAACTGTTCCCCGGCGGATTTACCCCGCGGTTCGGCGGCGTCTCACGGGACTCTTCATGGGTCGCCGGCGTGCGCGGGGCGACGTCCGGCGGCCTCAACTGGGACGCCGGCGTCGGCATTGGCGCCCACGAGGCGGACCTGTTCATCTTCAATACGGTCAACGCCTCGCTGGGGCCCGATACGCCCACGTCCTTCGATCCCGGCGCCAACAGACAGCAGGACGTCAACCTCAATTTCGATCTTGCCTACAGGATCGGCCGGGTCAATCTCGCCGGGGGCGTCGAGTGGCGCAACGAAAAGTTCATCACCCGACTCGGCCGGAAAGAATCGTGGGTTGTCGGCCCCTTCGCTGCGCAGGGCTTCAGCTCCACGTCCAACGGCTTCCCCGGCTACGGCCCGCTCACGGCCGGGGAATGGGACCGCTCGAACATTGCGGTTTACGGCGACGTGGAACTCGAAAGCTATGAGCAGAAGTGGACTCTCGGCGCCGCTCTGCGCTTCGAGGATTTCGAGGACTTCGGCGCCACGACCAACGGCAAGCTCTCCGGGCGGCTGCGGATTGCCGGCCCGCTCGCCCTGCGCGCGGGCGTGAGCAGCGGGTTCCGCGCGCCGACGCCCGGGCAGGCAAACGTGGTCAACGTGTCGAGCATATACGACCTGGAGCTTATGGAGATCGTCCATGACGGCACGATTCCGCCGAGCTTCGAGGCCGCCAAGCTGCGCGGAAGCGCGCCGCTCGACGCCGAGAAGTCCGTCAATTACACGGCCGGGGCGGTCCTCGGGGGCCGCCGCGGAAAAGGCGGCGGCGCCCCGTTCACCTTGACGGCGGATTACTTCCGCGTCGATATGTCCGACCGCCTGCTGCTGACGCAGCGCTTCTCGCTCACGCCCGAGGAAGTCGATTTGCTTCTCGCGGGAGGAGTCGAGAGCGCCCGCGACCTGCTGCATTTTCGGTTTTTCGCCAACGATTTTTCGACGACGACGCAGGGAGTCGATCTGGTCGCGGCCTACAAGCCGCCCGCTCTCGACGGCGCCGTATTCAGCATCGCTTTCAACCGCACCGACACCGCGGTGACGGATTTCAGCGCCGACAGACTCAACGCCCGTCGCATCCGCGAGTTGGAAGAAGCCGTTCCCACGACCCGGTGGACGTTTACCGGCGACCACTCCAAGGGGCCGTGGCGCTTTTTGGGACGGCTTTATTCCTTCGGCGGCTGGTGGGACACGGAAGACCAGTTGTTCTTCAATGGGAAAACCCTCGTCGATCTCGAGATATCCTACGCCGTCAACGATTCGACCACGATTGCGCTCGGCGCACAGAACCTGCTGAATACGTACCCGGATGAAAATCCCTTCGCCGCTGCGCGCTTGGGGAACCGCTACAGTCAATTCACGCCGTTCGGCTTCAACGGCGGCTACTATTACATGTGCCTGAACTACCGCTGGAGCCGATAACCGCGGCCGGGTTTCCGCCGGATCGATCGGCAAACGCCGTTACTCTGCCTCTGCCGCTTCAAGCAGCGCAAATGTTGCAATCGAAATCCGGAGACCCAAATGGACCGCTGGCCCGCTTGCCATTCCAGCCGCCGCCTTCTGCATCGTTCGACTTGAAATGCGGGTTCATTCGTCGAGCAGCAGGAAGTCGTCGGGGTCCAATTCGATCCGTGCCGCTCTCTCGTCGAGCGCGAGCGAAAACTCCGTCTCGCCGCCGTCGGTGAGAATGTATTTGTCGATGGACTTGCCCGAAGCCGTGACGACCCTCACGGGCGCGGCGATGGAGAAACGTTCGGCAACGCCGCTCTGCTTGAGCTTCGCCGTCAGGTAGTGGCGGCCCTCGCGTTGCTTTTGGCTGTAGGCGAGGCGCAGCCGCGGAATGCCGGTGCGGTAAACCCACAAGTCGAAGAACTCGCGCAACTCCGGATCGGGATATTCGGTCGGAACCCGGCGGGCCGCTTCCCGGCGGATATCCTCGGTCGTGACCGCTTGAAACGCGAAGCTTTCCCGCAATCCTCTGAGGAAGTCATAGAACCTTTCGTCGCCCATCACGCCGCGCAGCATATGGAAAATCCACGCGCCTTTCTCATAAGCGATAATGCGGTAGGCGCGGGGCGTCTTCGCCGTGCGCAGGCGCTCGCCCAAAACGACCGGACCGGCGGCTTCCAGCGTGCCGCCGCCCTCGACGGTTTCCAACAATCGTTTGCGGTAGGCGGCCAGGGAGCGGTCGAGCGCCGCGCGGCCTTCCCGCTGCTCCAGAAACAAAAGCGATGAGTAGGTCGCCAACCCCTCCATGATCCAGCTCTCGCCGGGGCGGTCGACGGTCACCACGTTGCCCCACCACTGATGAGCGATCTCGTGGGGAAGCAGCAACTCGGCGTAGAAGCGCGCTTCTTCTGCGGACAAGCCGCTCAGAGCCGGGTCTCCGGGGCGGAAATAGCTCTTGGTAGAGGCATAGACCAATCCGGGAAAACCTTGGCCGAAATCGCCGGGCACTGGCGACACGACCACCCGTTTTTGGGCCGGCTCGCCGAATTTCTCCAGGAAAAAGCTGAAGGCCGCCGCGCATAGATCGGCCGTTTCTTCGATCCGCGGCGCCGGAGCAGGCGGCGGTCGGGGCGCATCGAAAATCAGGGGCAGGGGCGGGAGCCGCAGTCCGTAGCGCGAGCGCCGGCGATTGGGCAGCGTCGTCGGCGCGGGCGCGAGGGGTATGGCGACCGGATTGGGAGGCGGCCTCTCCACAATGGGCTTGTGGCCGTGGACCTCGATTTCGTAACCGTCCGCCTGCCGCGTCGTCGAAACGTAGCGGCCGAGGTTGAAGCCGGCGAGACGAATCGGGTTTTCCGTGCGGAAACGCGTCGCGCGCGCGCCGGCGTCAATGGAATCCTCGACCTGCGTTCCGGTAGCGACCAACTCGAGGTGCGCCGGATAACGGAAGGCGAGCGCGTAGCGCGAAAAACGAAGGTCCGCCCGCGGATACCACGTGCCGCGGGCGCCCACGTAATAAACTCCCGACCCGGCGTCCGAGATCGATTTTCCGGAATAACGGAATTCCAGCTCGCGGCGCGCACCGGCCGGCAGAGGCTCGGGCAGCGCCACGACCACCAGATTGTTGTGGCGGCGCGAAGGCCCGCTGAAAGCCGGTTGTTCCTCTTGCAGAAACTCGACCGCTTCGCCGTCGAGTAGCACCTCGGAAACACGCAGGCGCCCCGAAAGCTCGAAGTCGAAAGAACGCGCCCGCGAGCTTTGCGGATAGAAATCTGCGCGTGCGCGGACGGCCATGTCGAGATCGGCGCCGATTTCGGCTTCGATCCGGTAATTCCGCAGCCGCCCCGGCGCGGGGACAACGCTGCGCCGGCCTTCCCTGAAATTCCTTCCTTCGAAGTTGGTCCAGACCTCGTAGAATTCCCGATCGCCGTCGCGGACGAGCCTGCCCGCGCCGACCTGTTTGTCGAGGCGGGGTTCGATTGAGATCTCGAAGCGGCCCAGCCGGTTCCCGCGCATGACGCCCACGAAAAAGCCGTCCTCGGGGGGCGTATGGGAATAGGCGTCCGCGAACACGCGCAGGGCCGCGCCGCCCAGCAGATTGCGCACCACCGTGGACCAGCGCGGCGCGAGACGCGCCCCGGCTGCGGCGTCCAAGCGGCTGCTCGGACTTTTGTCGATGGCGCGCGTCAACGCTTCGGCCGTATCGTCGGTAAAAAAGAACACGGCGGTGCGGAATTTCTCGTTGAGCACGGTCTCATCGAGAAAGCGGGCGACGGCCTGCCGTTCGCCGGGGGTCGGCGGGATGAGCAGCACTTCGCCGGTATCCGCGGGTTCGCTCGACACGAAGGCGAC
This sequence comes from Bryobacterales bacterium, assembly GCA_965214655.1. Lineage (GTDB taxonomy): Bacteria > Acidobacteriota > Terriglobia > Bryobacterales > UBA6623 > CATQHP01. The sequence continues at coordinate 2,213,058 of OZ243965.1, forward strand.
GGCGATGTCGCGGCCGTGGACCTTGCGGCCGAAAATCAGGTGGCCGTCAGTGAAGTAGAGCTTGACGTCCTCGCGTTCCAGGAAAACGTCGCGGACGCGGTAGCAGCGCTCCGGATCGAGTTCGACGCGGCGGATCTGCTGCAAATAGTCGTCCGCCGCCCCGGCATAAAGCGCGCGGGCGCACAAGAGCAAGGCAAAAATGACCGGACGAGTCAACTGCCCTCATCATCCCCCGCCGCGCGGTGGCGGTCAACCGCGGCGCAAACCGCCTAGAAGAACCGCACCATGTAGGTGAAGCGCACGCCGCGGCCGATCTCCGGGGCGAGGTTTTTGATGTAAGACGAGTGGTTGCGGTAAAGCCGGTCGCCGGCGTTGAAGACGTTCACCGAGAACTGGTGCGCCAGGCGCTGCCGCGCATAGGTGTACGACGCCTTGAGATTGACCACCGCGTAACCCGGCGTGCGCGTCTCGCCGGTGAACGTCTGGTGCTGTTGACTCGCCAGAATCAACTCCGGCGTGAAACGGAAACCGGCGGCGTTGTAGTCGAAGCCGATCCTGCCCCGCAACGGCGGGATGCGCGGCAGCGGAGTATTCGTGTCCGTGTCCTGGGCATCGACGAAATCCATGCCCAGATTCAGCCACAGGCTGGAGAACAGGCCGATGTTCGTGTTCGCCTCCGCGCCCGTGAAGCGCGCGTTGCGCTGCGTGTACTCGAGCACCTGCAGGCCGTCTTCTTCCTCGCCGGGGGCGAAGGGAAAGATGAAGTTGCTGAAGCCGTAGTAGAACAGGTTGACTTCGCCGCGCAGGCGGCCTTCGTTATGGCGCAGCGACAGATCGACGCCGTTGCCGCGCTCGGCGTCCAGTCCCGGATCGCCCACATCGAACGACAGGGTCCCCGCGTGCGGGCCGTAGTTGTACAGTTCTTCGAGCGCCGGCATGCGGTAGCTGTGGGCATAGTTCGCCACGAAGGCGCCGCCGCTCCACAGGTCGGCGTGCAGGCCGGCCGACGCCGAGCCGCCGGTGAAGGTCCGCGCGACCGCGTCGGGGATCTCTTCTCCGTGGTATTCCTCTTCACCTTCTTCATGACCTTCTTCTTCGTGTTCGTGCCCCCCGCCGCGCTCGGTGAACGCCGGGTTGTAGCGCTGCGTCTCGATGCGGCCGCCGAACTGGAGCTTCACCCGCTCGAGGTCCAACTCCTCCAGCGCAAAGAAGGCGAGTCCTTGTTGATCGATCGGCGGCGACAGAGCCTCCTCGCCGGCTGCGGAATAGTCGCGGTCGATGCCCCAGAAGCCGAACCGGCCGCTCAGCGGACCCCGCCTGTTTTGCTCGAACACGCCGCGGTAGATGAACTGGTCGTTGAGGAAGGTCGTTCCGATCGCCTGATCGCCGTCCTCGAAGAACTCGACCTCGTCGTGCCCCCAATCGACGTAGCTCAATTTCAAGACGAAACTCTCGAACGCCGGGCCGAGATCGTTCCAGCCCCAGTTGAAGCGGTAGCTTTGGCGGCGCGTGTCGAGCGTGATCCGCTCGATCTCTCCCTCGTGCTCCTCGTGCCGCTCCTCGCCTTCTTCTTCGTGCTCGTCCTCTTCGTGGTGGTGGTGGCCGTGGAATTCCTGGGCGAAGGGATTGCCGTAGCTGCCGTTATCGGCCTTGACGTCGAAGCTGAAAAAGGTCTTGCCGCCGAACCGGCCGAAGCCGCCGCTGCCGTTCCTCATGTTCGTCCGCGAGTTGAAGATCTCGCCTTGCCCCGGAGCGGCGTAGTCGCCCGCGCGCACGCCCGCGCCCGCGCCCCAGACCATCCAGTTGCCCGTGCCGTACTCGAACCCGGCGCTGCCGGCGGCCAGCGCGTTCGTCGTGCCCGCCGACCCGGAAAGATAACCGCGCAGCCCCTGGTGCGGGCGGCGGCGTATCTCGTGATGCCGGCTGATGGCGTTGACCGTGCCGCCGATGGCGTTGCCCGAGTAGAGCAGCGTCGCCGGACCCTTGACCACTTCGAGCCGCTCGAGCTGCGCCGTGTTGATCATCTCGCCGTGGTCGCCGGAGTTTGACGACAGCGTGCCCGTGCGAACGCCGTCTTCCATGATCAGCACCCGGTCGCCGTCGAAGCCGCGGATGATCGGCCGCGAAGCGCCGGGGCCGAAGCTGCGCTTGGCAATCCCCGTGCCCACCTTGTGATCGAGCGCTTCGCCGAGCGAGACGTCGCGCGTCAAGCTCAACTGTTGCGCGTTGAAGGAGTCCACGCTGCTGAACGATGCGAAAGCGGTTTCCTGCTTTTCGCTCGCAGTGACGGTGATCTCTTCGTGCAACGAGGTCAAGGCAAGCGTGAAGTCGGCGGTCGCCTCGGCGCCGGCGCGAACCTCGACCGTCTTGGCCGCCTCGGTGAAAACGCTGTCGAGATGGGCGACGAGATGGTAGCGGCCCGGGGGCACCCGGTCGAATGCGTAGGAGCCGTCATCGGCGCTCAGCGCGCTGCGCCCGAGCTCGACGATCAGCACGACGGCCCCGTGCAGCGGACCGCCGGTTTCTTTCATCGCTACCGTGCCGCTCACGCGGCCGTTCGACTGCGCCGCGGCCGGGACGGCCGCCTGAACAGCCAGGGCGGCAACGGCCAGGAAGAGACACCGCGGGCAGCAAGTTGCCGATGACCGCGGCGCCGCAGAGCAGCCGGGGCTGCAATGGGCGGGAAGAGACACGGGAGTTTCAAGTACTGTATTCGTCGTCATTTTGGATTTTGGGACCTCTTTTTCCAACACGAGCTTCCAACACGAGGCGATCCGGGAGATCGCCCCAACAGTCTTTCCGGCCCGCGCAAGCGGCGCCGAAGTCAACGGCCGCAAATGCCCGCGGCTCAAAGGGTTACGCGCCCTTGCAGGCAAAGAGCATGACGCCGAGGCCCCCCGCGATAGCTCATCGGTTCCGGGGCGCGTAACGACGCTTGTGTGACTTTGCCATGGGCTGCTAGAAGAACCGTACCATGTAGGTGAAGCGCACGCCGCGGCCGATCTCCGGGGCGAGGTCTTTGATGAAAGACGAGTGGTTGCGGTAAAGCCGGTCGCCTGCGTTGAAGACGTTCACCGAGAACTGGTGCGCCAGGTGCCGCCGAGCATAGGTGTACGACGCCTTGAGATTGACCACCGCGTAACCCGGCGTGCGCGTCTCGCCGGTGAACGTCTGGTGCTGTTGACTCGCCAGAATCAACTCCGGCGCGAAATGGAAACCGCCGGCGTTGTAGTCGAAGCCGATCCTGCCCCGCAACGGCGGGATGCGCGGCAGCGGAGTATTCGTGTCCGTGTCCTGGGCATCGACGAAATCCATGCCCAGATTCAGCCGCAGGCCGGGGAACAGGCCGATGTTCGCGTTCGCTTCGGCGCCCGTGAAGCGCGCGTTGCGCTGCGTGAACTCGATCACCTGCAGTTCGTCCTCTTCCTCGCCCGGGGCGAAGGGAAAGATGAAGTTGCTGAAGCCGTAGTAGAACAGGTTGACCTCGCCGCGCAGGCGGCCTTCGTTGTGGCGCAGCGACAGATCGACGCCGTTGCCGCGCTCGGCGTCCAGTCTCGGATCGCCGATCTCGAAGGCCAAGTTCCCCGCGTGCGGACCGTAGTTGTACAGTTCTTCGAGCGCCGGAGCGCGGTAGCTGTGCGCGTAATTCGCCACGAAAGCGCCGCCGCGCCACAGGTCGGCGTGCAGGCCGGCCGCCGCCGAGCCGCCGGTGAAGGTCCGCTCGACCGCGTCGGGGACCTCTTCGTCGTGGTGCTCCTCTTCCTCTTCGCCTTCTTCATGGCCTTCTTCTTCGTGCTCTTCTTCTTCGTGCTCTTCTTCTTCGTGGTCGTGCCCCTCGCCGCGCTCGGCGAACGCCGGGTTGTAGCGCTGCGTCTCGATGCGGCCGCCGAACTGGAGCTTCACCCGCTCGAAGTCCAACTCCTCCAGCGCAAAGAAGGCGAGTCCCTTTTGATCGATCGGCGGCGACAATGCCTCCTCGCCGGCTGCGGCATAGTCGCGGTCGATGCCCCAGACGCCGAACCGGCCGCTCAGCGGACCCCGCCTGCTTTGCTCGAACACGCCGCGGTAGATGAACTGGTCATTGCGGAAGGCCGTTCCGATCGCCTGATCGCCGTCCTCGAAGAACTCGACCTCGTCGTGCTCCCAATCGACGTAGCTCAATTTCATGACGAAACTCTCGAACGCCGGGCCGAGGTTGTTCAGTCCCCAGTTGAAGCGGTAGCTTTGGCGGCGCGTGTCGAGTGTGATCCGCTCGATCTCTTCCTCGTGTTCCTCCTCCTCTTCTTCCTCTTCTGCGTGATCTTCGCCTTCTTCTTCGTGTTCTTCGTGCTCGTCTTCGTGGTGGTGGCCGTGGAATTCCTGGACGAAGGGCACGCCGTAGCTGCCGTTATCGACCTTGACGTCGAAGCTGAAAAAGGTCTTGCCGCCGAACCGGCCGAAGCCGCCGCTGCCGTTCCTCATGTTCGTCCGCGAGTTGAAGATCTCGCCTTGCCCCGGAGCGGTGTAGTCGCCCGCGCGCACGCCCGCGCCCGCGCCCCAGACCATCCAGTTGCCCGTGCCGTACTCGAACCCGGCGCTGCCGGCGGCCAGCGCGTTCGTCGTGCCCGCCGACCCGGAAAGATAACCGCGCAGCCCCTGGTGGGGGTGGCGGTGCATCTCGTGATGCCGGCCGATGGCGTTGACCGTGCCGCCGATGGCGTTGCCCGAGTAGAGCAGCGTCGCCGGACCCTTGACCACTTCGAGCCGCTCGAGCTGCGCCGTGTTGATCATCTCGCCGTGGTCGCCGGAGTTTGACGACAGCGTGCCCGTGCGAATGCCGTCTTCCATGATCAGCACCCGGTCGCCGTCGAAGCCGCGGATGATCGGCCGCGAAGCGCCGGGGCCGAAGCTGCGCTTGGCAATCCCCGTGCCCACCTTGTGATCGAGCGCTTCGCCGAGCGAGACGTCGCGCGTCAAGCTCAACTGTTGCGCGTTGAAGGAGTCCACGCTGCTGAACGATTCGAAAGCGGTTTCCTGCTTTTCGCTCGCAGTGACGGTGATCTCTTCGTGCAACGAGGTCAAGGCAAGCGTGAAGTCGGCGGTCGCCTCGGCGCCGGCGCGAACCTCGACCGTCTTGGCCGCCTCGGTGAAAACGCTGTCGAGATGAGCGACGAGATGGTAGCGGCCGGGGGGCACCCGCTCGAATGTGTAGGAGCCGTCGTCATCGCTCAGCGCGCTGCGCCCGAGCTCGACGATCAGCACGACGGCCCCGTGCAGCGGGCCGCCGGTTTCTTTCATCGCTACCGTGCCGCTCACGCGGCCGTTCGACTGCGCCGCGGCGGAGACGGCCGCCAGAACAGCCAAGGCAACGACAGACGGCAAAAGACGCACGGACCTCATGTATTGCATACATCCTCATCTTGGAGTCTGCACCATCCGCGGACAAAGCACAAAATCGCGGGCGGATACGGAAGCGGCGGCGAACGGGACAAAAAACTAAGTCCGGCGGGTTCCCGCAGCCGCAGGCGAAAACCGGCTGTCCGATACGAGAGCGTTGCCCAACTCGTCTTGAAACGCGGCGAGGGCGTTTTCTGTTTCGGCCCGGCTCCAACCCAAAGCGGCCGCCGCAATCGCCGCCGCCGCGCGGGCCCATTCGGGTTCGTAGTTCCGCTCGAAGGCCAGGCCCGTCCGCCGCAAGAGGATATCGCCGAGCGTGCGGGCCTTCTCCCGATGCACGGCGAATTCGATCTGCCCGCGCACGGCCGGGCAGCCGGCGGCCAACGGCGCCGAGCGCTCGGGCCGGGCGCGAACGAAGGCCCGCAGCCGCGGCGCGCGCGGGCCGTACACGGCGGCGAGACCGGCATCGGGCTCGTCCAACTCGACGGTTGCGGGAATGCCGGGGTCGTTCGGAGGCGGAGCGCCGAGCTTTGCGGCGGCTTGCCGCAGCGTGTCCCAGGCAAACGACCGCGCCGTCGTCAGCTTGCCGCCGAGCATCGTCAGCAAGCCTTGCACGCCGTCCTCGCTTTCGTGATCGTAAAGCGCATGATCGCGGGAAGCGGCATTCATGTTCCCGCCGGTTACGCGCAGCAACGGCCGCGAGCCGCAGTAGGCGTAGAGCACGGATTCGCGTCCGGCGTCCGCGTGCGGGAACAGGCCGTTCATCTCCCTGAGCAGGTATTCGATCTCGGTCTCGGTCGGCGTCATGCGGTCCGGGTCGCCGGCAAACGGCGTCTCGGTTGTGCCCACGAGATAAAGCCCCCGCCAAGGGACGATGAAAAACGGCCTGCCGTCGGAGCGCGCCTCGCGATAGACGGCGCGCCGCGGCGATCCCGGAAACGGCGGCAGCACGATGTGCGCCCCGTTGAGCAGGGTCAGCAGGGGTTGCCGACTTGCCCCGGGCAGCAAGCGGCGCACACGGTCGGCCCAGGCGCCGGCGGCGTTGACGACCAACCGCGAGCGGATCTCCTCTTCGCCGTCGGGGCCGTCGACTCTCACCCCGACGACCCGCGAATCTTCGACCAGAAATCCCGTGACGGCCGCATGGTTGCGAACCGTGGCGCCGGCTTCCTCTGCTTGCAGCGCCATTTCCAGCGCCAGGCGTTCGGGATAGACCGCCTGGCAGTCGTAATAGACGAATCCTCCGCGCAGGTCCTCGGCGGCGAGTCCGGGCTCGTTGCGGCGAATCTCCGCGGCGCTCAAACGGCGGTGTTTCGGCAGCACGGCGCCGCCCGTCAACAAGCCGTACAACTCGAGGCCGACGGCGATGCGCCACGGCGGGCGCGAATCGCCCCTGTAAACCGGAATCAGGAAAGGCTGGGGAACGATCTGCCCCGGAAATTCCCGCAGCAGGATCGTGCGGTCGCGAAGCGATTCGCGCACCAGGCGGAAGCGAAGAGATTCCAGGTAGCGCAGGCCGCCGTGAATGAGGCGCGTCGAGCGGCTGGTGACGCCGCAGCCGAAATCGTTCTTCTCGACGAGCGTGACGCGGAACCCGCTCAACGCCGCCAGCCGCGCCAGAGCGCAGCCGTTGATGCCGCCGCCAACGATCACGATATCGCCGCTGGCGCCGCTTCCCAACTTCCAATCTACCAGCCGCTGCTCCCTCGCTCTCAAGCCGTCCGCTGCGCCGCCCGCGCCTCGCTAGAATGTTTCTTCCGTGGCCGACCTCCGCACGTCTTTCTGTGGGATTCCCTTGCGCAACCCGATTCTGGCTTCGAGCGGGACCTTCGGTTACGGATTGGAGTTCGCCTCCCTGGTGGATCTCAACAAGCTGGGCGGCATTGTGGCGAAGGGTCTGTCGCGCGAGCCGATTGCCGGCAATCCCGCTCCGCGCATCGTCGAAACCGCTTCAGGAATGCTGAACTCCGTCGGGCTGCAGAATATCGGCGTTGAGGCGTTCGTCCGCGAAAAGCTGCCCGCGCTGGCGAAGCTCGATACGCCGGTGTTCGCCAATGTATTCGGCTATGAAGTCGGCGATTACGTGGCAGTCGTGCGGGCGCTCGAGCAGGCCGACGGGCTCGCCGGATACGAGTTGAACGTCTCCTGTCCGAACACGCATCACGGCGGGATGCAGTTCGGCGCGGACGCGGCGCTGCTCGGCGAGGTCGTAGCCGCCGCAAGGGCCGCCGCGCGCAGGCGCCCGCTGATCGTGAAGCTGTCGCCGAACGTAACCGATATCGCGGCGCTGGCGCGGGCGGCGGAGCAGGCCGGGGCGGACGCGGTTTCGCTGATCAACACCCTGCAGGGCTTGGCGGTCGACGCCGTCTCGCGAACGCCCCGCCTGGGCGGCGGTTACGGCGGGCTTTCCGGGCCGGCGGTCAAGCCGGTGGCTTTGCGCATGGCGCATCAGGTTGCGCAGGCCGTCTCGATACCGGTCATCGGCATGGGCGGCATTGCCTGCGGCGAAGACGCCGCCGAGTTCCTCCTCTGCGGCGCGTCGGCGGTGCAGGTGGGGACGGCCTCGTTCTGGGACCCCGCGCGGCCGCTGGAGGTCGCCCGCGAGCTGGACGACTTTCTCGAAAAGCACCACATCGCCTCGGCCGCCGAGTTGATCGGCGCGCTGCGCATGCCGGAAGCGAATGCCTAGGCGTCCCGTCCGGTGCCATAATAACGGCATGAGCGCGGAACTTATCGGCATCTTGAGCGTGGGTGCTGCGATCATGGCGTCCATCCTGATGGCGTCTCTGTGGATCGGTGGGTGGCTGCGCAATCTCGAAACCCGCCTTGCGCGTGTAGAGGGGCTGATCGAAGGCGCGTCCATGTTTCGGACCGGCGGCGCTCCCGCCCAAGGCCGCGGGTGATCGTCAAGGTTTGTACTCGATCCAGATCGGGCTGGCCCAAGCCAGCGCTGCGTTGCGCTGCCGCAAGCGCACGTAGTACATGTTGACCTGCCCCGCAACGGCGGCCGGGTCGGACCAGTCGATATCCACGGTCTGTTTGCGCGGCTCGAACGAGGCGACGTATTGCGGGGTCGCGGCGCCCACTTGGCGGACGATGTCCACGCGGTCGATCGGCGTCGTGCCCGTGGCTCTGACCGTCAGCCGCGGCGTCTCGGTCGATACGAACGCGTCGCCCATCATGAAGTCCCCTGAGCGCACGTCGAGCAGGATGTTGTCGTTCGCGGCGTAGGAACGGCGCTTCCTGAAGGCGTCGAGGATGCCCTTGCGGGAGTTTTCCTCGGCGATGACGACCGCGTAACTGATGTGCGTCGAGATGTGATCGCTCGACGCCTGAAATCCCAGCCTGCGGCCTTTCCGGAACGCCTCCCAAACGAAACCCTTGGGGCGGTAACCCTGGATCGTGTCGTCGGGTCCGCGCGCGGCCAGCGGCGCGTTGGTTTCTTCGTAATTCTGGCGGTGACCTTGAAAGATCTCGACCACGGGCTCGACCGCGGGGTCGTTATCGCGCCAATCGGTGCCCATGTTCGTGGCTGAAGTGTGCGACGAGCAGATCGCGCCGAAGCGCTTGAGATACGCGTAGAGATTCTTGATGTCCGCGGAGCCGTCCTGCTCCGCGCCTTCGTTGTACTCCTTGTCGTTGGAGCGCGGCAGCGGGCGGATGCCCCGGCGCGGGAAGATCACGTTGCGGTGGCCGCTGGGATAGCGGGCGCTGCGCTCGTAGCTGTACATGCCGTTGAACTTGCCCGGCAGGTGGTGCATGTCGGTGATTTTCTGCTGCAGCCACCAGAGGTAGTCCTGACCGGTGGCGTAGTCATGGTCGCCGGGGCCGATCCAGTCCATGTCGGCGACGTCGAGCGCGTAACGCCACACCTCTTCGAAGGGGCCGTCCCAGTCGCGGTGGGCGGAAAACTCGGTGTGCCGGTGGAACTCGCCGCGCAGATATTGGAGTTGCTTGCCGCCGACTTCGATGCGGGCGGCGCGCATGCGGGCGATGTCAGCGGCTTCGTTGGGATGAACGGGGCGCGGGGCGCTGCGCGGCTCTTGCGCATCGACTTTCTGCAGAACCGCGGGCGCGGGTGGATCGGGCAGTGCGAGCGTAGCGTGAAAGATGTCGCTGTCCGCGCGGTTACGGGCCGATGACCGCGTGTCGGAAGAATAGACCGCGAGCAGCGAGCCGTCTTCACGCGGGACGACGCTCGGGCGGCGGTCCAGCAGGTGACTCGACGCCGGCAACTCGATCGGCGACGACCAGCGCTCGCCTTCGTAGTAGGCGGCGTAACTGCTCCAGACTTCGCCGGCGCCGGTCTGCAAGGGGTGCTTGCGGTAGAACAGCCAGGGCCGGCCCCGAGCGTCGATCTGCATGACCGGAATGCCGATCTTGTGCCGCTGCGAAGTGGCGATGCGCGGGTCGTCGGAAAAATAATCGACAGTCGGCGCGCGGAACTGCGCGGCCGGCGCGCGCAGGCGTCCGTCCCAGACGCGGACAAGAATGTTGCGCTCCGCGTAAAACGGGACCGCCCGGCGGCCCGGCCAACGGTCGCCGTAGTCCTTGCCCCAGCCCGGGCCGGAGTCTTCGAACGCCGCCCAGACGCGGTCCCGGTCGTCGACGGCAATGGAGGCGCGGGCTTCGAAGCGCGGCGAAGAGGCGACGGCTATGGGCTTGCCCAACTCCCCTCCGTCGAGCTTGCGCAGGAAGACGTCGTAGTTGCCGGCGTCGTAGGTATCCCAGGCGATCCACGCCGCGCCCTTGGAGTCGACCGCGATCGTAGGCCGCCAGTCGTTGGCCCCGCTGGCGGAGACGCGCACCGGCGCCTCGCCGATTTTGGCCGCGAAGATATCGAAGTCGTCCCCGCGGCGGGCCTGCCAGGCAATGTACTCTCCGGCGGCGGCGACGTTGATGTCCGAGCCCGGGTCCCGGGTGAGACGCCGCTCGGCCTGGAAAACCTTGGCTTGCGGGTCGTAAACCCTGGAAAAGAGGTCCCAATTGCCGCCGCGCTGCTCGCACCAGACGACCTGAATTCCTTTTTCCGTCACGGACAGCGCGGGTTGCCAGACATCGCCCAAGCCGGAGGACGCCTGGCCGATCGAGACCCAGCTCCCGCCGGCCCGTTTGGCCAGCATCACCCGGTCGCCGTTGCCCTCGAACTCCACCGAGTCGAAAGAGCCGGCGAGCGCCGCGGCGGCGTCGAGGTCGCGGCCTTTTTCGTAAACCGTGTAAGCCAGCCACACTGCGCCGTCCGCGCCCGCGGCGGCCGCAACGAAATCTTCCTCGACGCCGGCCCGGCCGATTCGCACGGCCGGTGGCCTGCGCTCCAGGCGCACGCGGCCGTCGAGCCGTTCCCTATCGGCTCCGAGTCGAACATCGTCCGCAGCGAAGGAAAACTCTCCCTGGGCCGTGCGCGCCCGCAGCGTTTGCGCGGAGGCATGCGGCAAAAAAAGCAGAGCGGCGGGGAGAACCCGCGGCGCCTTTCCGCCGCCCGCAAGCTTGAGCGGAGACGACTTGCTTTCCAGTTTCCAGCTTCTGCCTTCCCGCCGCCCGCCGACCGAAACGAGCGCCTCGCCTTCGACCGATCCGCTCCAGTCGGTCGGTTCCGCGTCGCCGATGCCGACGACGGCGCGGATACCGGCTGCGATCTCCACCGCCGGCAGCGGGTCCTCCTGGGCGCGGGCCGAACGCGCGGGCCCCGCCGCCAGATAGATCGCCGCGGCGGCGAGCGGCAGCGCCGCCGCCCATGAGAGTCTGCGTAACATCATCCACAATTGTAGTAGCCGGCTGCGCCCGCGGCGGCGGGAACAAACCGGGCGGCCGCGGTGTCTGTATTTTCCTATGAGAAAGCTCCTGGCGCGCGTTTGCCTCTGGGCCGGCGGGGCGCTGCTCCTCGCGCTTGCCTCGGGGGCCGCCGTGCAAGGGGTTCTCTCCCATCTCGCCTTGCGCGGCAATTCCGCGCCCGGCCAATGGGTCGACGTTGACGGGCGCCGCATGCATCTGCTTTGCGCGGGAACGGGAGACCCTACCGTCGTTCTCGAGGCGGGCCTTCCCGGCAGTGCGCTCACCTGGGCGTCGATTACCGCGGATATCGCCCAATCCGCGAGAGTCTGCGCGTACGACAGGGCGGGATACGCATGGAGCGAAGCCGCCCCGCCGCCGCGAACGGCCGGCAACCTCGTCCGGGAATTGCGGCTTCTCCTGCAAAATGCCGGCGTCGAACCGCCCTACGTCCTCGTGGGGCACTCGTTCGGCGGCTTGATCGTGCAGCTCTACGCCGGTCGGTTTCCGCATGAGGCCGCCGGTATGGTGTTGGTCGACTCTTCCCATCCCGACCAGGCTCTGCGCACGGCAGATCTTGAGCGTATGAACGTTCTGGCGCGGGCAGTGCGCATTCTGGCGCCTCTTGGAGTTCCCCGTTTGCTCATGTCCGTACCTGCCGGCGGCCCGCAGTCCCGCGGCGAGGCGGTGCGCGCGATGGAGAAGGAATTGCTGATGACGACGCGCTCTCTTCGGACCATGGCGGCGGAGTTGGCGGGGCTTGGCGAGAGTCTGCGGGAAGCCGCTGCGGCCCCTCCGAAACTTGGCGGCAAGCCGCTCGTTGTTCTGACGGAAGGGCGGCGGCGGGCGGAGTTCTGGCATGCGATGCAGCAGAAATTGTCCGCGTTGTCCGCGGCCGGCGACTGGCGAATCGCCGAAAACGCCGGTCATTTTATTCACCATGACCGGCCCCGGTTGGTGGCGGACGCCGTTCGCCGCGTAGTGGAGTCCGTCCGGTCGGACGCCGCCCGGCGGCGCTGACCGCAAGAGCCCGCCCGGCGTCACCAACAGTTGTAGTAGCCGGCCTGCTCGCTGACCTTGACGGGCTGGCCGAAGAGTTCGGAGAGCACGGCTGCATTGAGCAGTTCCTCTTTACTTCCGTCGGCGAAGACCCGGCCGTCCTTGAGCAGGACGATCCGCGAGACTTCCGGCAGGATGTCCGCGAGATGATGGGTGACGAAGAGGAGCGTAGTCCCGGCCGCGGCGACTTTGCGCAGCGTCTTGCGCAACTCCGCCATCGAGCGCAGGTCGAGGCTGTTCGAGGGCTCGTCGAGCAGCAGCGCGCGGGGCCGGTTGACGAGCGCCCGACCGATGACGATCCGCTTCGCCTCGCCCGACGACATTTCGTCCACGGGCTTGTCGCGCAGGCGCTCGGCCTCCAGCAAGCGCAGCGCCTCTTCGCCGCGGGCTTCCATCTCCGGGCTGACGCGGTGCTGCGGCCACAGCTCGAAGCTGGAAAAAAACCCGGAAAGCACGATGCTGCGCCCGGTGGCGGAGCGCGAGCAGGCGCGAACCATGTCGTTGGAGACGATGCCCAGCAGCCCGCGCATGTTCTGCACGTGCCAATCCGAACGCCCGAAAAGATTCATCACCGGCTTGTAGCGCTTGACCGGGTGGTTGTAGCGCATGATGGTGCGGATCAGCGTCGACTTGCCCGAGCCGTTGGGGCCGAGAATCGCCGTATGCCGCCCGGCCGGAATCGTCAGCGAAAGCCCGTTCAGCGCGATGTTGCCGCCGCGGTAGACGGTGATGTTGCGGAAATCGAGCAGCGGCGGTCCGTTCGGCGAGTCAGGCATGGCGGTTCGGCATCTTGCGCCGCGGGCAGACGCGCGGGGCGCGGCGCCCCCTTAAAGATTCGCCAGCACGGCTGCGGCGTGGCCCTTGACTTTGACCTTTTCGTGAACCTCAGCCACCTTGCCCGCGGCGTCGATCACGAACGTCGAGCGCACAATCCCCATGTATTTGCGGCCGAACAGCGATTTCTCCCGCCAGACCCCGTAGGCCCGCGCGAGGGCGTGGTCGGGGTCGCTCAGCAGGCGGAACGGCAGCGCGAACCGCGCCTTGAATTTGTCGTGCGACTTCACGCTGTCGGGGCTGACGCCGAGCACGACCGCGCCTTTCGCGGAAAACTCCGCTGCGGCGTCGCGAAAGGCGCAAGCTTCGAGGGTGCAGCCCGGCGTGTTGTCTTTGGGATAGAAGTACAGCACGACCTTCTTGCCCCGCAGATCCTTGAGCGCAACCGTGCCCCCGCCGTCGGTCTCGGCGGTGAACTCGGGGGCGGGGTCTCCGACTTTGAGCATGTTTCCTTTCAGGATATCCGCGGCGCCCGCCGGCTACGCGCTGACGATGCGCTTCTCGAGCATCGCCCGGTTGCACAGGTGCGCGGTATGGGCCGCCTCGACGCCGGCGCGCACGGGCGCGTTGGGCTGCCGCCGCGAGCGCATGCAGTCCAGCCAGTTGGCGACGTTCGTCCGCGTTCCGTCGCCGCTGCGGCGCACTTGCATCCGCGCTTCCGGCAGACGCGTGATTTCCGGTTCGACGACGCCTTCCGGGTAGAGCGCGAAGCCGTCGCGGGTCAGCTTCAACATGGCCTTTGCGCCGCGGAAAACGATGCCGCCTCCTTCCAGCGAGCCGATCATCGAGCTGTGGTACAGCACGGTGAAATTCTTGGGGTAGAGCATCGTGCCGACGACGGTGTCGGGCGTCTCGACCCAGTCCTGAAAATGCGTCGTGCCGGACGCCTGTACGCTCTGGGGGGCCGGGCTGTCCATGATCCACTGAATCGTGTCGATCCAATGGGTGAGCAGGTCGGTGAAGATGCCGCCTCCGAAATCCCAGAAAAAGCGCCAGCGGCGGAATTTCATCGGGTCGAAAGGCTGCTTCGCGCGGTCGCCGAGCCACAGCTCCCAATCGAGCTTCGAGGCGTCGAACTTCTCGACCTTTTGGCTGGCCCGATAGTTCTGATACCAGTAGCATTCCACGAAGGTGATCGGCCCCAGCGCGCCGGATTGAATGACGTCTTTGGCCTGGATGAAGTGATCCCAACTGCGCTGTTGCGTGCCGGTCTGGACGATTCGCTCGGAAGACTCGACCCCTTGCAGCAGTTTTTCGCCCTCGTCGGCGTTCTGCGTGATCGGTTTTTCGCAGTAGACGTCCTTGCCGGCGGCGACGGCTTCCAGGGTGAGCGGCACATGCCAGTGGTCGGGCGCGCCGATGAGCACGCCGTCGATGGTCTTGTCGTCGAGGATCTGCTTGTAGTGCTTGACGGGCTTGCACGGCTTGCCGAATTGCTCGACCGCTTGGTCGCGCCGGGGCGTATAGAGATCGGCGACCGCGGCGATTTCCGCGTTCGGCATTTCCTTGACCCAGCGGGTGATCGACCGGCCGCGGCCCCCGGCGCCGATCAGGGCGACGCGGATGCGGTCGTTGGCGCCCAATGCCCTCGGCGTCGGCAGCAAAGCAGCCGAAGCGGCGCCGGCCTGCAAGAACTCACGGCGTTTCATGGCGACTCCATTCTCGCAGATTCTTCGCCCGGGGATATCGGCGCGGCGCCTTCGACCGCGTCACGGTTCGCCGCGGCGGTAGCGGAAAGGATAGCTGCCGGCGACGCCCTCGATTGCCTTGCCGATCCTGTAATCGGCGGCAATCACGTCGGCGGCGATCGCGCGCGCCGCAGGCTCGTCGTAGTACTCGAGCTTGCGTCCGAGCGCGAAGGCCAGCAGCCGCTTGACGACGGTTTCCGCAAAACGCTCTTTTTGCTTGAGCAGGATATCTTTGAGCTCGTCGACGCCGTCGAAGCGCTGCCCGTTGGGCAGGATGCCCGAGGCGTCGACGGCCGCGCCGTTCTCCTCCTCCCGCCAGCGGCCGATGGCGTCGTAGTTTTCGAGCGCGAAGCCCAAGGGGTCGATGCGCTTGTGGCAGGCGGCGCATTCGGGGTCGCTGCTGTGCCGCTCCAGGCGCCGGCGCACCGTTTGCGCCGTCGCTTGCCCGCTTTCTTCCGTCAGCTCGCCGGCATCGGGCGGCGGGGGCGGCAACCGCTCGCCGAACAGCGTTTCGAGTATCCATTTGCCGCGGATGACGGGACTCGTGCGCACCGGGGTCGACGTCGCCGTGAGCACCGCCCCCCAGCCGAGAACGCCGCCGCGCTTGGCTGCGCCCAACTCCGCGCGGCGCATTTGCGCGCCTATCACGCCGGGGATGCCGTAGTGCCCGGCCAGTTCCTCGTTGAGATAGCTGTAGTCGGCGTCGAGCAGCTCGAGCAGGCTGCGGTCGCCGCGCGCCAGACCCCCGAAGAAAAGGCGGGCCTCATCTTTCATGGCCTCCATCAACGTCACGGTGAAGGCGTCGAAGGTCGTCTTGTCGGGCGCCGCGCTTTTGCCCAATTCGCGGTAGCCGAGCCATTGTCCGGCGAAGGCGTCGAAGAAATTCTCGGCGCGCGGGTCGGCGAGCATGCGCCTGACCTGAGCTTGCAGCGTTTCCCGCTCCAGCAGGCTTCCATCGCTTGCATGGCGGGTCAATTCGGCATCGGGCGGCGCCAGCCAGAGGAAATAGGAGAGGCGCGAGGCCAGCTCGTAAGCGTTCAGGCGGCGGTCTTCTCCGGCGGCGCTTTGCTCGGGCCGAAACAGGAAATGCGGGCTGACCAGCACTGCTTTCAGCCCCGCGCCGACGGCGCGCGCGAAGGAATCGCCGCGTTTCTCGGCCTGCCGGAAGCGGCCGAGCAGATAGTCGAGCTCCGCGGCTCTGACCGGGCGGCGGTAGGCGCGCGAGGCGAAGGATTCGAAAATCCTCCTCGCGGCTTCGGCCGGCGGCACGCGCGCGGCGGGTTCTGCGATGAAGACGCGCGAGCCGTCCTGGCCCGGGCTGAAATCGTCGCGGATGTCTATCCGGTCGAGCGCCAACTGGACCGCCTTGCCGTTGCGCCGCGGCTTTTCGCCGCGGGCGAGCAGCGCGGCCTCGCGGGCTTCTTTGGCGGCGACCAGCTTTTCCTGCAGCGCGTTGCCCGCCGCCGTCTTGACCTTGTGCCAGTGCAGCGAGACGCGGTGGTTGCCGGCCGGAATGTCGGCGCGGAAGACGTAGACTTCGGGGTTGTCCTCGGTGGCCGGCGCCGCGGTCTTGCCGACGATCTTGTTCGCTACGCGCAGCGTCAGCCCCGGCTGCTCGCCGCGGTTTTCGGATTCGCCCCAGGCGCGCACGCGAAATTCGTAACGGCCGAAGCGCGGGAAACGGACGTAGCGGTAAAGCGTGTCCTGGAATTTCCAGATCTTGTAGCCGTAGTCGGTTTTCGGCGTGTTGCGCTCGGTGTTGTGCATCGTCTCGACTTCGATGCGCCGTTCGAGCGAGGCCGGCTCGCGCGCGGCGACCAGCGCTGCGACGATGCGCTCCGCGGCTTCGAAATAGCGCTCCATCAGCAACGGCGAGAGAAAGAGACCGTCGCGGTCGGTGGTGAAACCGCTCTGCCCCGCGCCGTCGGCCGGGAAGCGGTCGGCCGGCCGCAGGTCGAGACCGGTGAGCGCGTAAACCGTGTTGTTGTACTCGGCCGCCGTCAAGCGCGGGATCGTCTCGTTGCCGGGGTTTTCGATCTTGTCCCAATCGAGCCGGTTGACCGCTTCGTCGATGGCCGCGGCCAACTCCAGACGTTCCGCCTCGCCGGGCAGCGGCGCCGCCGCCGGCATCTCGCGCGAACGCACCAACTCCAGCGCCCGGACGAAGAGCTCGCGCCGCTCCAGAACGGACTGCCGGTCTTGGAAAACCGCAAAATCGATGCCTGCGGTCTGCGTCTCCGGGCCGTGGCAGCGGTAGCAGTGCCGCTCCAGCAGCGGCTGCATGCGTTGCGGAAGGGCCTGGTCGCCGTCGGCCGCGTGCGCCGCCGCCGCGGCCAGGACGGCCCCGAGCCAACATGACGCCCGTTGCAACATCTTCCGTTCCATACTACAACCGACCGGCGGCGCGGCGGGATCTTTGCAGCATGCAGCGGCGCCATCGATTCGGTAAGTTTAACGATTGGCGATCGAGGGATTCAAGAGCGGCAACCTGAAGCGGTTTCACGAAAAAGCCGATGCGAGCAGGCTGCCGAAACAGTACTTGGCGCGGATTGCGGATATCCTGAAGGCGCTGGATACAAGCGACCCACTGGGGCAACTGAGCGCGTCGAAGTATCGCCTGCATCGACTGAAAGGAAGCCGCAAGGGTGAATGGAGCGTGAGAGTGTCGGCAAACCTGCGTGTTACCTTCCGGTTGGATCGCGGCGATGCCTACGATATTGACCTGACCGACTATCACTAGGCGCTTGCGCATGCCGGTAAAATAAGGAACGAACGATGATTGTTGGAGCGAGCGAAGACGATTATCTGCGGCGCAACCCGCCGCATCCGGGCGGCATGTTCAAGCGCGGCTGGCTGGATGCCGACGATGTGTATCCGGGTATGAGCGTGAGCGAGGCGGCTGCGAAGTTGGGCGTGAGCCGCGCCGTTCTTTCCCGCGTGGCGAACGAACGCGCCCCGATCACGCTGAACTTGGCGCTGAAGATGGAAACCTTGGGATGGAGTACGGCTGACAACTGGCTGGAGCTTCAAACGAAGTACGATCTTGCCCAGGCCCGCAAGCGGTTGCATCAACCCCTGGCGGCGGCGCCGGCTGTCCTGCGCAGGAAGCAATTGCTGGCTGAAGCGGAGGCAGGGGCAGAAGAGGCGGAGGCGAAAGCGGCGGCCTGACCTGCCTCCGGTCCGCTGCGCTGCGTCGGCCGCCCCCTTCAAAGCTGCGGCGCGCCTTGCCGTGGGCCGGGCGCGTCGGGGCCGCCCGTTCGGTCGGGACGCTCAGGCCGCTTCCGCCGCGGCTTCGCCTTCCCTGCGTTTCGCGGCGATGACTGCGGGGGCTTTTGCGCGAGGTCGATTCAACCGCTTGCGGACTTGCGCGAGGTCGTAGCGGGTCTGAAGCTCCATCCAGCTATCGGCAGTTGCCCAGCCCAATGCTTCCATTTTCAGCGCCAGGGCCGGCGTGACGGGCGCGCGCCCGTTCACCACGCGGGAAAGGCTGTTGCGGCTCACGCTCAGCTTGCGGGCCGCTTCGCTTACGGTCATACCCGGATAATCGTCTGCCGCTTCCAGCCAAGCCGCAATATGCAACCCCGGATGCAGGGGATTCCGCCGTCCCCAATCGCTTTCCTTCGCTCCAACAATCATGTTTCTCCGCCCTCAGTCGCCGTAATGCATGGTCAGGTCGATATCGTAGGCATCGTCGCCGTTGCAACGAAAAGTGATACGCAGCCGCGACGACACACTCACGCTCCATTCGCCCTTGCGGGCGCCCTTCAGCGAATGCAGCCGGTAGGTCGCCGCCCCAAGCTGTCCCAGCGGGTTGGCATCGTCAAGCATGTCGAGGATGCGCCCAATCCGCGCCAAGTGCTCAGGGGGCAGCTTGCGGGCTTCCCCTTTCTCCCAAAACCTCTTGAGCGCGCTGCTCTTGAAGCCTCGGATTGCCGGCGAAAAGCATAGCAAAACGCGCCGCGGCCGCCGTGCCCCTTCAAGGCTCCAGCGCGCTTTGCCGCGGGCCGGGCGCGTCGGGGACCGCCCGTTCGATCGGGACGCTCACGCCGCTTCCGCAACGTCCGGCAACGCATCCTCGATTTGCAGCTTGGGGATTTGCGGCTTGGGTTGGTTCAGCCGTTTGCGGGCTTGCGCCAAGTCATACCGTGCTTGCCGGCGGATCCACGAATCGGCGATTCCCCAGCCGGCGGCTTCCAGCTTCAACGCCATCTTGAGCGAGACGGCCGCCTTGCCCTGAATCACGTTCGACAACGCGGCGCGGCTGACGCCGAGTTTCGCCGCCGCTTCGCCTGCGGTCAAGCGCTCGGCGTCGTCTTCGACGCTCTCCAGGTAAAAAAGTCGGATTGCTTCTCCGGGATGCGACGGATTCCGCCGCCGCCAGGCATCGTCTCTCACCCCCGCAATCATCGTTGATCCATCCAATGCATCAAAAATAACCCCAATCCGCTTCAGTTGATTTTGCGGCAGCTTTCGCGCGTCGTCTTTGTTGTAAAACCGCTTGAGTGCGCCGCTCTTGAAACCCCGAATCGCCAATGCAAAGAGTACAACGAAACGTATTGCACGCCCCTGGGCAACACCCTCCTGACCCTTCAAAGCGCCGGCGCGGCTTGCGCTCTGCCGGCGCGGCGTGGGTCTCCGCCGCCAAGCGGGTCAGTTTTCCGGCCACGAGGCGATCAGCCCGTTGCACGCCGCCGAATCGACTTCTCGCGCGCCGCCGCGGCTTTGATCGCCTGCAAGCGCCGCCTCGATCGGTTTCTTGCGGGGCGGGGTCGAAAAAACGGCTTCCGGGCGCGGATGCAGCCCGCAATGATAGCGCATCTCATGCGGGCCGGAGGGCGCCGCGTGCTAAAATCCGGTTGCCATGAAAAACGTATCCGCCGCTCCGCTCACCCGCCGCTCCGCCGTCAAGGCGGCCGCCTCGTTCGGGATTCTTTCCGCCGCAACGCAAGCCGGCTCGGCCGCTCCGAGCGCCAAGGGCCGCCTCAAGCAGTCGGTTTGCAAGTGGTGCTACCGCAACATGGCGCTCGAAGAGTTGTGCGCGCATGCCGCCAAGATGGGCATCGTCTCCGTCGAGCTGCTGACCGAAGATCAGTGGCCGACGCTGGAAAAATACGGCCTGACCTGCGCCGTGGGCAGCGGGATCTGCAGCATCCCCGACGGCACGAACCGCGTCGAGAACCATAAGTCGATCGAAGACAACGTTCGCCGGCTGGTTCCGGCGGCGAAGAAAGCCGGCGTGCCGAATCTGATCCTCTTCTCCGGCAATCGCCGCGGCATGTCCGACGAAGAAGCCTGGGAGAACTCGGCGGCGGTGCTCAACCGCGTCAAGGCGCAGGCCGAAGACGCCGGCGTGACGATTCTGATGGAGCTGCTCAACTCGAAAGTCAACCACCCCGATTATCACTGCGACAAGACCGCTTGGGGCGTCGAGTTGATGAAGCGCGTCGAGTCGCCGCGCGTCAAGCTGCTGTACGACATCTATCACATGCAGATCATGGAAGGCGACGTGATCCGCACCATCCGCGACAACTTTGACTACATCGGGCACTTCCACACCGGCGGCAACCCCGGCCGCAACGAAATCGACGAGACGCAGGAGATCAATTACAAGGCGATCGCCAAGGCCATAGCCGACCTGGATTTCGACGGCTACTACGCGCACGAGTTCATTCCGCTGCGCGACCCGATGACGTCGCTCAAGCAAGCTTTCGACCTCTGCGTCGTTTAATAACCTGCGGCGGACGGCTCGCGGCAAGATTTCTTCAGGCGTCGGGGCCGCCGTACGGCGCAAAAAAATGCGCCGCCGGCCGAAAAACTCCCGCAGGCGCTGCAACGATCGTGTAGAATAGCCACTGTGGCGGCTTTGAGAGAACCGCTTCAGTCGAAAACGAAAAAGGAGATCAAGCAATGAAGAGCATTCGTTTCGCGGGCTTGGCGGCTCTTGTGTTGGCGTTGACCGTTGGTGCGGCCGCCGCCTCCAACATCAACGGGACGTACATCGAATCCCGCAATGCCGAAATTTACGCATCGCACTGCTTCGCCAATTCCGAAGTAGGAATCACGGGCGACCTTGCGGTGATGGCCTGGAACATCGAATCGGGCAGACAGAACGGCGTCCCCCTCGACGGCCTCAGCGTCGTCGCCGTGGTCAAGGCGTCGGCGACGATCGGCAATCCTTTCGCCAGCCCCCTGCCGGCGAAAGCGATGGTGATCGTCGATGAAACCGCCTCCGCCGAGCAGCGCGAGGCGCTCACGGCCTTTGTTCAAGAGCAGGCCGGAGAACTGGCCGCAGATATCGTGCGCACGGAGTCGGCCCCGATCGCGATCGACTTCCACGGCAACATGCACGACAAAGTGGCGACGCTGCAGGCGGGCGAGATCGTTGCGCTCAAGACGCGCGCGATTCGCGATACGGACTCGCTCTGTCACCTCGACGATATCTATTACACGCCTTTGGTGGAGCTCGATCACGCGATGCCCGCCTTCGCCGTCGAGCAGTCGTTCCGCGGCGACGGCCTCGGACATCGCATGCGCGAGTACCGCCGCTCGAGCGCTTACCTGGGAACCTTCAGCGTGCGCGGCGAGCAGGTTTCCGACTGAGACTTTCCGACTGAGACTGCAAGCCGACGAGCAAAATTTCCCGCGGGGCCGGTCTCTTCAAGAAACCGGCCCTTTTGAATGCAAGGCCCGCAAGGCGTGCGGCGGCCGGGACGCCGAATGCCGGACTCTTGCTGTCCCGAGAATCATGAGAGAATACGTTTGATGCGAGTGCGCGTGCGGAATTTGCTTTCGATCCAGGTGGTTGCGGCGGCGGCGCTGTTCGTGGCGCCGTTGTCGGCGGCGAGCTTCGAAACCGAGGCGGGCCCGCCTCCGGCCGCCTCGATTCCGCAAGCGACGAAAGCGCTCATTGCCGCAGAGGCCGTCACCGTCAAATCCGGCGACGCCGCCGTCGCCCATTTCTGGATGCGCACCGCGCCGTTCGAGGGCGATGCGGCGGCGGCCTTCGGCGTCCGCTACGACACGATTCCCGAAGGCGCCTTTCTCGGGGTCGTGAACTTCCCCGAAAAAGGCTCGGATTTCCGCGAACAGTCCATCCCTTCGGGGGTTTACACCTTGCGCTTCGGCTTGCACCCGGAAAACGGCGATCACATGGGCGTTGCCCCCAGCCGCGATTTCGCCGTGCTGTCGCCGGTGGAGAAAGATCTGCAAGTCGAGAAAAACTACGACTTCGATGCGTTGGTCGAGTTGACCGCCGAAGTCGGCAACCCGCACCCGACGGTGGCCAGGTTGGAGCTTCCCGAGGGCGGAGGCGAGGCGCCCCATCTGTGGGAGAACGACTACGAGCACTGGGTGCTCGATCTGAAAGTCGCCGATGAGGTGGTCGGCATCGTAATTTACGGCCACGCGGAAGAATAGCCCTTGCCGGCGGCCTGACCGCCGGGCCGCCGCTTGGATGCGGAAATTCAGAAAGGACGGAATCCGAGAATTTTGGAAGCGGGAGTTGACACTCCCCGCTGAAGTTTCGTATCCTGACGGAAGGCTTGTTTCGGCAGGCCGGCTTGCGCCCGCGTTTCGGCGCGGGAGAAAGTTTGACGGGCTGAGGGTCCCTGCTCCTTGAGGAAGTGATTTCCCGAAGGGGCAAGCCAGGCAGCTTGGGGATTGCGCTTCGGCCCCAACGATGTAGAGAAGCTTTGCTGGGGTGTTCCGCCGAAAAGCTCCCTCCCGGGGGCCGTTATGGCGGAGGCGGCTGAGTCGGAAGGATAGGAAGAGAACGGGGATTTTGTGCGCCCGGCAACAGTTTGCGCCGCGGGCGCAAGAGTGTCTGACGACAGTCGAACCGACCGGTTCAAAAAGATAACTGAGGGAAAGATAACTGAGGGTAGGAAATCGTGCCGACGTTCAACCAGCTAGTACGCAAAGGCCGCAAGGCGGCGAAGTACGGAACCGCTTCGCCGGCCCTCCAGAAATGCCCGCAGAAGAGAGGCGTCTGCACGCGCGTCTATACCGTGACCCCGAAAAAGCCGAACTCGGCGTTGCGCAAGGTCGCGCGCGTCCGCCTGACCAACGGCATTGAAGTGACGACATACATTCCGGGCGTAGGCCACAATCTGCAGGAACACTCGATCGTTTTGATCCGCGGCGGCCGCGTGAAAGACCTGCCGGGCGTCCGCTATCACGTCGTGCGCGGAACGCTCGACGCTTCGGGCGTGGCCGACCGGCGTCAAGCCCGCAGCAAATACGGCGCCAAGCGCCCGAAGAAGTAAGCAGAGGCGATTGGCATGCCGCGCAGACGAGAAGTTCCCCAGCGTGTTCCCACGCCGGATTCGATGTACAACTCGACGCTGGTGTCGAAGTTCATCAATTGCATGATGTGGGACGGCAAGAAATCGGTTGCGGAAAAGATCTTCTACGACGCCATGGATATTGTTCGCGAGCGTACGGGCGAAGATCCGCTCCCGCTGTTCAAGAAAGCGGTCGAGAGCTGCAAGCCCGTCGTCGAAGTGAAATCGCGCCGTGTCGGCGGCGCCAACTACCAGGTGCCGATCGAAGTTCGCCCCAACCGCCGCCTGTCCTTGGCCTTGCGCTGGATCATCGGCAATGCCCGCTCGCGCAGCGAATACCGCATGGCCGAGCGCCTGGGCGCCGAACTCATGGATGCGGCTCAGGGCAGAGGCAGCTCCATCAAGAAAAAGGACGATGTCCATCGGATGGCCGAAGCCAACAAGGCTTTTGCCCATTTCCGTTGGTAGCCGCCGGAGTCGAAACGCCATGCCCCGCGACGTTGCTCTGAACAGGTACCGCAATATCGGCATTGCCGCGCATATCGACGCAGGCAAGACCACCACGACCGAACGCATCCTCTACTACACGGGGCGCCTGCACCGCATGGGCGAGGTCCACGACGGCACCGCCGCCATGGACTACATGGAGCAGGAGCAGGAGCGCGGCATCACGATCACCTCGGCGGCGACGACCTGCTTCTGGAAAGACTGCCAGATCAACATCATCGACACGCCCGGCCACGTCGATTTCACTGCCGAAGTCGAACGCTCGCTGCGCGTGCTCGACGGCGCCATCGCGCTGTTCGACGCCGTTGCCGGCGTGCAGCCGCAGTCGGAAACAGTCTGGCGGCAGGCCGACAAGTACCGTGTCCCGCGGCTTGCCTTCATCAACAAGATGGACCGCGTCGGCGCGAACTTCGACTATGCCGTCCAGACGATGGTCGACCGGCTGAAAGCGAGCCCGCTGGCGATTCAATTGCCCATCGGCGCGGAAGACCGGCTGCGGGGCGTCGTCGATCTCGTCGAGATGAAAGCCATCCTGTGGCGCGACGAAACGCTCGGCGCCGAGTACGAAGTCGGCGAAATACCCGACGACCTGCTCGAAGAGGCGCTCGACCGCCGCACCAAAATGATCGAGAAAATCGCCGAGGAAGACGAGGCGGTCTTCGAGAAATACGTGGAAGGCGCCGAGATCGGCGAAGAAGAGTTGCGGGCGGCCATCCGCCGCGCGACGATCGCAATCAGGATTACCCCCGTTCTCTGCGGCTCGGCCTTCAAGTACAAGGGCGTGCAGCGCCTGCTCGACGCCGTGATCGATTACCTGCCTTCCCCGGTCGATGTTCCCGCCGTGCAGGGAACGACGCTCGACGGCGCGGGCGAACTGACCCGCGAGGCGTCCGACGAAGCGCCGTTTTCGGCTCTGATATTCAAGATTCTGACCGATCCTTTCGTCGGTCAGTTGGCCTTCATCCGTGTTTATTCCGGTACGTTCAAGGCCGGCGAGAGCGTCTTCAACGTCGCCAAAGGGCGCAAGGAACGCATCGGCCGCCTGCTGCGCATGCACGCCAATAAGCGCGAAGACGTCCAGCAGGCCCAGACCGGCGAAATCCTCGGGGTTGTCGGCCTGCGGACGGTTCAGACCGGCGACACCATTTGCGACGAGAAACATCCCATCGTCCTCGAGCAAATCGAGTTCCCCACACCGGTTCTCTCACTGGCCATCGAACCCAGGACCAAGGCCGATCAGCAGAAGATCGGCATGGCCTTGGCGAAGCTTTCCAAGGAAGACCCGACCTTTACCGTGCGCACCGACAAGGAAACGAACCAGACGGTTCTTTCCGGTATGGGCGAGTTGCACCTCGAGATTCTCGTGGACCGTTTGCTGCGCGAGTTCCAGGTCGCAGCCAACGTCGGACGGCCCCAGGTCGCCTACCGCGAAACAATCAAAAAAGCCGCCGCGGGCGAGGGCCGTTTCGTGCGCCAGTCGGGCGGACGCGGGCAATACGGCCACTGCAAGATTCGGGTCGAGCCGCTCGACGGCGACGCAATCGAGTTCGAAGACGAGATCGTGGGCGGCGCCATCCCCAGGGAGTTCCTTGCGCACGTCGGCCATGGAGCAAAAGAAGCGATGGCTTCCGGTTATCTCGCCGGCTACGAAACGGTCGGAGTCAAGGTCACGGTCTACGACGGCAGCTATCACGAAGTCGACAGCTCGGACATCGCCTTCAAGGTTGCCGGTTCGCTGGCCTGGAAAGATGCTGCGCGCAAGGCCCAGGCTGTTTTGCTCGAGCCCGTGATGGCTGTCGAAGTGATCGTCCCGGAAGAGTACATGGGCGACGTCATCGGCGACCTCAACACGCGCCGCGGACGCATCGAAAGCGTGGAGCTGCGCGGTTCCACGCAGGTCATCAAGAGTTGCGTGCCGCTGGCCGAAATGTTCGGCTACGCGACCGAGCTGCGTTCTCGCACGCAGGGCCGCGGCAGCTACACCATGCACCTCAGCGGCTACGAAGAAGCGCCCGCGCAGGTGCAGGAAGAAATTGTGAATCGAGTTACGGGAAAGGTTATTCGCTAGGCAGCGACTGTCAGGAAGAGGGGAAACAGAGATGGCGAAAGAGAAGTTCGATCGGTCGAAGCCGCATGTGAACGTGGGGACGATCGGGCACATCGACCACGGGAAGACGACGTTGACGGCGGCGATCACGAAGGTGTTGTCGAAGCACGACGCGGCGAACCAGGCGCGGTCGTTCGATTCGATCGACAACGCGCCGGAGGAGCGGGAGCGGGGGATCACGATCGCGACGGCGCACGTGGAGTATCAGACGGGGAACCGGCACTACGCGCACGTGGACTGTCCGGGGCACGCGGACTACATCAAGAACATGATCACGGGGGCGGCGCAGATGGACGGGGCGATTTTGGTGGTGGACGCGGCGGACGGGCCGATGCCGCAGACGCGGGAGCACATATTGCTGGCGCGGCAGGTGGGGGTTCCGTACATCGTGGTGGCGCTGAACAAGGTGGACATGGTGGACGACGAGGAGTTGTTGGAGTTGGTGGAGTTGGAAGTGCGGGAGTTGTTGAGCGAGTACGATTTTCCCGGGGACGACATCCCGGTGGTGAAGGTGTCGGCGTTGAAGGCTTTGGACAGCGAGGACGCGGAGGCGGAGGAGATGATCGAGGAGTTGATGGGGGCGGTGGACGAGTACATTCCGACGCCGAAGCGGGACGTGGAGAAGCCGTTTTTGATGCCGATCGAAGACATCTTTTCGATATCGGGCCGGGGCACGGTGGTGACGGGACGGATCGAGCGGGGAGTGGTGAAGGTGGGGGAGGAGATGGAGTTTTCGGGCATCCGGGAGACGCACAGGAAGGTGATCACGGGCGTGGAGATGTTCAAGAAGCTGCTGGATCGAGGGGAGGCGGGAGACAACGTAGGGTTGCTGGTGCGGGGATTGGACAAGGACGCGGTGGAGCGCGGGCAGGTGGTGGCGAAGCCGGGGTCGATCACGCCGCATACTCGGTTCAAGGGGCAGGTGTACGTGTTGAAGAAGGAGGAAGGGGGTCGGCACACGCCGTTTTTCAACGGCTACCGGCCGCAGTTTTACTTTCGGACGACGGACGTGACGGGAGTGGCGGGGATGCCGGAAGGGACGGAGATGGTGATGCCGGGAGACAACGTGGAGTTGAGCATCGAGTTGATCGTGCCCATCGCCATGGAGCAGGGACTGCGCTTCGCCATCCGCGAGGGCGGCCGCACCATCGGCGCCGGAACCGTCTCTGAAATTATCGAGTAGCGCGGCGCCGGCGCCGCGCGCGCCGGCTCTGCCGAGTGCAAGCAATGCCGAAAGAACGAATCAGAATCCGCCTCAAGGCTTACGATCATCGCGTGCTCGACCATTCGACGGGCGAGATTGTGCAAACCGCGAAGCGGACGGGCGCCCAGGTCGTCGGCCCGATTCCTTTGCCGACGATCAAGAACAAGTACACCGTATTGCGCTCGGTTCATACGGACAAACGCTCGCGGGAACAGTTCGAGATTCGCACGCACAAGCGGTTGCTCGACATTTTGGAGCCCACGCAGGATACGGTCGATGCGTTGATGCGGCTCGATCTTCCCGCAGGCGTGGACGTGGAAATCAAGGCTTTCGGGACGTAGCGCAAGCGGACGGATCGCAACGAAGCGAATTGTAGAAGAAAAGACGTTATGGCGCCGGGGATATTGGGAAAGAAAATCGGAATGACGCAGTTCTTCGATGCGCAAGGGCGCGTCGTGCCGGCAACGGCTTTGCAAGCGGGCCCCTGCGTCATCGTGCAGCGCAAAAGCGCCTCGCAAGACGGCTACGAGGCGATCCAGGTCGGCCTCGTCGATTTTGTCAAGGACCGCCGCGTCGCCAAGCCGGCGAAGGGCCACTTCGCCAAAGCCGGCGTCGAGCCCGCGAAATTCCTCCGCGAGTTCCGCTTGGATGGGGCTTCCGATCTCGAATACAAACCGGGCGACCGGATTTTGGCCGCGGATTTCAAGGTCAGGCAGCGTGTGGATGTTACCGGCGTCAGCAAAGGCAAGGGTTTTCAGGGCGTTGTCAAGCGCCACGGCTTCGGCGGCGGCCCGGCGACTCACGGAGCCATGTTCCATCGCGCTCCCGGCTCTATCGGACAAAGCTCCTACCCGTCGCGCGTCCTCAAGGGCTTGCGCCTGCCGGGGCGGATGGGCGGCAAGCGCGTCACGGCCAGGGGGCTTGAGATCGTCCGGGTGCTGCCCGACGACAACGTCATTTTGGTGCGCGGCGCCGTTCCCGGCGCGAACGGCGGATACGTGACGATCCGCAGCGCGGGGTGAATGAGCATGCCGAAGGTAGACGTTGTAGATCTGACGAACGAAAAGGTCGACGAGATCGAGCTTGCCGATAGCGTATTCGGCGTTGCGGTCAACGAATCGCTGATTCACCAGGCGGTGATCGCACATCGGGCCGCGGGGCGCGCGGGCGCTCATCAAACGAAACGCCGCAAGGATGTTTCGGGCTCCGGCAGAAAACCGTGGCGGCAAAAGGGAACCGGCCGCTCCCGTAGCGGCTCTATCCGCTCCGCGCTCTGGCGCGGCGGCTCCACGACTCACGGTCCGCGCCCGCGCAGCTACAAACAGGGGTTGCCGCGCAAGATGCTTCTCGGCGCGCTGCGCTCCGCGCTTACCGCGCAGTTGAACGACGGCGTTGTGACGGTCGTTCGGGATTTTACGCTTGCCGACCACAAGACCAAGACCTGCGTTGCGGTTTTGGGGGCGTTGGGCGCCGGCCGCAAAGTGCTGATTGTCGAAAACGAAGAGAACGCCAACCTGGAGCGGTCGAACCGCAATATCCCCGGCGTTACCCTGATTGGAAGCTGCGAACTCGATACGTATTCCGTGCTTGGGCACGACCGGATATTGATCTCCGCCGCGGCTGCGCGAAAATGTTGCGAGGCGTTGGCATGAGTCCCTATCAAGTTGTTCGCGGGCCGTTGATTACCGAAAAATCGGAGAGCATCCGCGCCGAAGAGCAGACGCTCTGCTTCAGGGTTCATCCCGAGGCGACCAAGACCGATGTCAAGAACGCCGTGCACAAGATATTCGATGTGCAGGTCGACAGCGTGCGCACTGCGAATTTCATCGGCAAGATGAAGCGCCGCGGCCGCTACTCCGGCCGGCAGCCCAAGTGGAAAAAGGCATACGTGAAGCTCAAAGCCGGAGAAAAGATGATCGAGTACGCGCAGATATAGACGCGGAGTTCGAACGAGGACCGCCAAACCATGCCGATCAAGACATACAGGCCGACCACGAAAACGCGGCGTTTTCAGACAACGACGACGCGCGAGGAAATTACGGCCGACCGCCCCGAGAAATCGCTGGTGCGCGGCAAAAGCCGCAAGAGCGGACGCAACAGCAAAGGCCGCATCTGCATCCGCTTCCGCGGAGGCGGCGCCAAGCAAAAATACCGCATCATCGATTTCAAGCGCCAGAAGCACGATATCCCGGCGACGGTGGCCACGGTCGAATACGATCCCAACCGCTCGGCGAACGTAGCGCTGCTGCATTACGCCGACGGCGAGAAGCGTTACATTTTGCAGCCGGTAGGACTCAAGGTCGGGACGAAGGTCATGTCGGGCGAGAACGCCGACATTCTGGTCGGCAATGCGCTGCCGCTGCGCAAGATACCCCTGGGGGCGCTGATCCATAATGTGGAGTTGCGGCCCGGCAAGGGCGGCCAGATGGCGCGCGCGGCCGGCGCCGAGATTCGCTTGGTTTCCCGCGAAGGCGGTTACGCGCTGTTGAAGCTCCCCTCGGGGGAAGTGCGGCGCGTTCTGGAGAATTGCATGGCGACGATCGGCCGGGTAGGCAACGTCGACCACGGCAACGTGAAGTTGGGCAAGGCGGGCCGCAAGCGCTGGCTGGGGCGTCGTCCGCGCAACCGGGGCGTGACCATGAACCCCGTCGACCATCCGCATGGCGGCGGTGAGGGGCGCACATCCGGCGGCCGCCACCCGGTAACGCCTTGGGGCAAGCCGACCCGCGGCTACAAAACGCGCAAGAATCCGCGCTCGGACCGCTACATCGTGAGCCGCCGCGGCGCAAAGAAGGGCAGGGGGTAATTCGGCGCAATGGGGCGTTCACTGAAAAAAGGGCCGTTTTACGACGAGCGCCTCCACCGCAAGGTCGAGTCGCTCAATACCTCGGGTCAGAAGAGAGTCGTCAAGACTTGGTCGCGCCGCTCGACGATTCTGCCCGAGTGGGTCAGCCACACCATCGCCGTCTATAACGGCAAGAAGTTCATCCCGGTGTTCATTACCGAGAACATGGTCGGCCACAAGCTCGGCGAGTTCGCCATGACGCGCACGTTTCGCGGCCATGCCGGCAGCGGGAAAGCGGGCCGCGGGTCATAGAAAGACGCCACAACGATGCAAGCAACGGCCAAATGGAACTACGTCAAGGTTTCGCCGCAGAAGGCGCGCCTGGTCGCCGATCAGGTTCGCGGTCTGGAAGTGAGCGAGGCATTGACGGTGTTGAGCCACATCAACAAGCGGGCGGCGCCGCCGATCCGCAAGGTGCTCGACTCGGCGGTGGCCAACGCCGACGATCTGGGCGCGGATGTCGATGAGTTGTTCATCGAATCGATCTATGTCAACGAAGGGCCGCGGGCCAAACGCCTGCGCCCCGCGCCGATGGGCCGCGCGCACCGTTACGTTCACCGCCTTGCGCACATTGTCGTGACCGTCTCCGACGGCCGCGCCGACGAAATGGAAGAAGAGGAGGTCTCCGAGTAACGCGCTCGGAAACAAGACCGAAAGGAGGCTGAATGGGGCAGAAAGTACATCCTTACGGGTTCCGTCTCGGCTATACCAAGACTTGGCGCTCGCACTGGTACGCGCAGCAGGGCTACGCCAACCTGGTCTACGAAGACGTCAAGCTCAAGGAGCAGTTGCGCGAGCGTCTCCAGGCCGCCGGCATCAGCTCGATCGAACTCGACCGGCCGGGCAACAAATTGCGCATCACGATCCGCACGGCTCGGCCCGGCATCGTCATCGGCCGCCGCGGCGCGGAAATTGAAAAGCTGAAAGCCGAACTGCAGGAACGGACCAAGCGCGAAGTTTACATCGACATTCAGGAAGTTCACCGCCCCGAGCTCGATGCCCAACTCGTTGCCGAATCCGTGGCGCTGCAGATCGAAAAGCGCGTGGCTTTCCGCCGGGCGATGCGCAAGGCCGTGGACTCGGCGCAGCGCTTCGGCTGCAAGGGAATCAAGATTTGGGTTGCGGGCCGTCTCAACGGCAAGATGATCGCCCGCAGCGAATGGCAGCTTCACGGCCGCCTGCCGTTGCAAACGCTGCGGGCTGACATCGACTACGGCCTGTGCGAAGCCCACACGACGTACGGCGTAATCGGCGTCAAATGCTGGATATACAAGGGTGAAATCATCGACGCCGGAACCGTGGCGCTGGAGAAGTCGGGCAAGGGCGATCCTGAGCCCGCGCGGCGGCGCGACGCCCGCGTCCAGGCCGAGCGCGAGCGCCGGCCGCGTGAAGAGGGCGCCGCGGCCGCGGCCGGCCCGCCCGCTTCTGCCGACGCCGAAACGGCGCCGGCGCCCGCCGAGGCTCCTGCGGCGTTGCCGGCCGGCGACGGCCCGGCCCCGTTCCGGCCGCCTCTCGCAACCGAAGCGCCCGCCGCAAAGCCGGCGGCGCCCGAGAGCGGCAGCCCGGCGGCGAAAAAGGATTGAGACGTAAGAGAGTACTGCTATGTTGATGCCCAGAAAAGTCAAGCACCGCAAGGTGCACCGCGGCAAGCGCCGCGGCAAGGCTTGGCGCGGGTCGGGTCTCGATTTCGGCGATTTCGGACTGAAGGCGCTGGAAGCCGCGTGGATCACCGATCGGCAAATCGAAGCCGCGCGCGTGGCCATCACGCGGCACGTGCGGCGCGGCGGCAAACTGTGGATCCGCATTTTCCCCGACAAGCCGATTACCAAGAAACCGGCCGAGACCCGCATGGGCAAAGGCAAGGGCGCGCCCGAACAGTGGGTCGCGGTGGTCAAGCCCGGCCGCGTCATGTTCGAAGTCGAAGGAGTTCCCGAAGCAATCGCCCACCGCGCGATGGACCTGGCCGCCCAAAAGCTTCCGATCAAGACAAAGTTCGTCAGCCGTCAATCGGGAGGCCTGTTGTGACCGCCGCCGAGTACCGCGATATGACCGTTGCCGAGCTCCGCAGCAAGGAGGGCGAAGCGCGCGAGCAACTCTTCCGGCTGCGCTTTCAAATTGCGATGGGCCAAACCGACGGCATCAAAAAATACCGGGCCACGAAGAAAGACCTGGCGCGCATCCTGACTGCGGTCAACGCGAAAAATCGAGCGGAAGGAAACCGACGATGAGCGAAGTGAAAAAAACGCGCAAGAATCGCAAGATCGGGGAGGTCGTCTCCACCAAGATGGAAAAAACCATCGTGGTGGAAGTCAGCCGCCGCGTGCCCCATCCGCTCTACCGCCGCTACATCACGCGCAAGAAGAAGTTTCTGGCGCACGACGAAACCGGACTGGCCAAAATGGGCGACCGCGTGCGCATCGTCGAAAGCCGTCCGTTGTCTAGAAACAAATGCTGGCGGCTGGAGAAAGTGATCTTGAAGTCGACCCAGGTCGAGATCAATGTTCGGCGTCGGCGCAAGGCGAAGGCCGCTTAGCCGCGCCGCGCGCAGACGCACTCGAATCGAAGGGAAGAAACAGCTATGATCGGCATGCAAACCAGGTTGGCGGTTGCGGACAATTCCGGCGCGCGCCGGCTGCAGTGCATCTTGCCGCGCGGCGGCTCGACCGGCAAGAAAGCCGGCCTGGGCGATGTCGTCATGGCTTCTGTGAAGGAAGCTGCGCCCGATTCAAGCGTAAAAAAAGGCTCCGTCGTGCGCGCTGTGATCGTGCGCATGCGCAAGGAAACCCGCCGCAAGGACGGCAGCTATATTCGTTTCGATCAGAATGCCGCCGTGTTGGTCGACGAGATCGGCGAGCCGGTCGGAACCCGCGTGTTCGGACCGGTTGCCCGCGAGTTGCGCGACAAGCGCTTCATGAAAATCGTCTCGCTCGCTCCGGAGGTTCTCTAAGCATGGCAATGGGCAAGACGCGGATCAAGAAGAACGATACGGTCCTGGTGATCGCCGGGCGCAGCAAGGGCAGCCGCGGCCGCGTGCTGCAGGTCGATCGCAAGCGCGGGAAAATTCTGGTCGAAGGCTGCAACATGGTCAAGAAGCATGTCCGCCCCAATCCCCAGAAGCAGATCAAAGGCGGCATCGCCGAGAGCGAATCGATGATGGATATCTCCAACGTCAAGCTGGTGACCGAATAATGACAACGCCGCGGTTGCAAGAAAAGTATCGAAACGAAGTCGCGCCGGCTTTGCAAAAGGAATTCGCCTACAAGTCGCCGATGGCGGTTCCCCGCGTCGCCGCGGTCAAGCTCAACATGGGCATGGGCGCTGCAATCGGGAATTCGCGGTTGCTCGACGACGCCGTCGATGAGCTCGCCTTGATTTCCGGACAGAAGCCGATCGTCACCAAGGCGCGCAAGTCCGTCGCGGCCTTCAAACTGCGCGAGGGCGTCGCCATCGGCTGCACGACCACGCTTCGCGGAACGCGCATGTGGGAGTTCATCGACAGGCTGATTGCAGTCGCTCTGCCGCGCGTGCGCGACTTCGGCGGCGTTTCGCCCAAGCTCGACGGCCGCGGCAACTATACGCTCGGCATTCGCGAGCATGCGATTTTCCCGGAGATCGATTACACCAAGGTCGATCAGCTCAAGGGTATGAACGTCACCTTTATTACCACCGCAAACACCGATCAAGAGGGCTTTCGACTGCTCAAGTTGCTGGGCATGCCCTTCCGCAACTAGCCGCAGTCAGGAATCAGAACATGGCTACGAAGGCAAAAATCGCGCGCGAGCGCAAAAAATTGAAGTTCAAGGTACGCTTCCGCAACCGTTGCCGGCTCTGCGGGCGGCCCCGCGGATACATGCGCAAGTTCGAGTTGTGCCGTATCTGCTTCCGCAACCTGGCGTTGAGCGGCGAGTTGCCGGGCGTGACCAAAAGCAGTTGGTAGCGGCCGCAAGAGGGAAGAAGAGCGAATGCATAGCGATCCTATCTCGGACATGCTGACCCGAATCCGCAACGGGCTGGCGGCGCATCACCACAAAGTCGACGTCCCCGGCTCGAAGGTGAAGATCGAAATTGCCCGCATCCTCAAAGAGCAGGGCTACGTGGCCAATTACCGCGTGGCGAACGACGACCACAAGCAGACGATCAAGGTCTACCTCAAATACCGGCCCGACCGCAGTCCGGTCATCTCCGAGTTGAAGCGGGTATCGAAACCCGGCCGCCGGGTCTATGCCGACGCCGGCAAGATCCCCCGGGTCATCGGCGGTATGGGCGTCTGCATCCTGACAACTTCGAAGGGCGTGATGACCGGCAAGGAAGCCGGAAAGCAGAGAGTGGGCGGCGAAATTCTCTGCACGGTTTATTGAGCAGGGGCGCGGCGAACCAGAGATCACGATGTCGAGAATAGGCAAGATACCGATTCCCGTTCCCTCAGGAACGGAAGTGCGCATCGAAACCGGCCTGCTGCGCGTCAAGGGGCCGAAGGGCGCGCTGAGCGCGCCGATCCCGCAAGGAATCGGCGCGGAGTTCCGGGACGGGACGCTGCGCATCACGCGGGAAGACGATTCCAAGGCTGCGTTGCACGGCTTGACCCGCTCGCTGGCCGGCAACTGCGTGACCGGAGTCACGCAAGGATTCGTCAAGCGCCTCGAAATCGTCGGCGTCGGCTACCGCGCCCAGGTGCAGGGCCGCGTGGCCATTTTCAATATCGGCTATTCGCACCCGATCGAGGTCTTGATGCCCGACGGCGTCGACATCAAGATCACGGCGAACGCCAAGATCGAGATCTCCGGCATCGACAAGCAACTGGTTAGTCAGACAGCGGCCAATATTCGCAGCTTGCGCAAGCCGGATCCCTACAAGCAAAAAGGAATCCGCTACGCCGGCGAGAAGCTGCGCAAGAAGGAAGGGAAGACCGGCGCTTCCTGAGGCGTTGGATTTCGACGGAAGAGGCGAACGGAAAATGTTTTCGAGACCCAAACGCGATGCGCGCCGGCGTCATGTTCACGCGCGCATCCGCAGCAAGCTTCACGGTGCCGCCGAGTGTCCGCGGCTGGCCGTTTTTCGCTCGCTCAGGCACATTTACGTACAAGTGATCGATGACAATGCCGGGCAGACTCTTGCCGCGGCTTCGACCAACGACAAAGAGGCCGAGGGCTACGGAGGCAACGTCGCGGCGGCGGCCGAAGTGGGCAGGCGAATCGCCGAACGCGCCAAAACGGCGGGGATCGAAAAGGTGGTGTTCGACCGCGGCGGCCACCGTTACCACGGCCGCGTCAAAGCTCTGGCCGAGGCCGTGCGCGAGGCGGGTCTGCTGCCCGCCGGCCGCAAACGCAAAGACAAGCAACAGGAAAGCTGAGCGGATATGCAAACGAACGAACGCATCGAAGAAGGCGAGCTCAACCTCAAAGATCAAGTGGTTGCCATCAACCGCGTCACCAAGGTTGTCAAGGGCGGCAAGAATTTGAGCTTCTCGGCTCTGGTCGTGGTCGGTGATCCCGAGCGGCACGTCGTCGGCTACGCGAACGGCAAGGCCAAGGAAGTTCCTTCGGCAATCCGCAAGGGAATCGAAAAAGCGAAAAAGAACCTGATCAAGGTGAACGTCCTCGGACACACCATTCCTCACGAGGTTCTCGGCGTCTTCGGCGCCGGCCGCGTGCTGTTAAAGCCGGCCCGCGAGGGGAAAGGCGCCATCGCCGGCGGCGCGGTCCGCGCGGTTGTCGAAGCCGCCGGAATCCAGAACGTGCTCACCAAGTCGATCGGCTCCAAAAACCCGCACAATGTGATCAAGGCGGTGTTCGAAGGGCTCAAGCAACTCCGCGAGCGCAACGAAGTGGCGCAGTTCCGCGGCAAGGAAGCGAACGAAATCTAGCACTATGGCGGACAAAATTACGATTCGACTCAAGCGCAGCACGATCGGCGCGCCGGCGAAGCTCAAGAAGGTTGTCGCCGGCCTCGGCTTGCGCAGAATCGACCAGACGGTCGAGCGGCCGGACGACGAAGCGGTCCGCGGCATGATCGCCAAAGTTCCCCATCTTGTCGAGGTGGTCGGGCCGGAGGTGACCGAATGAATCTCAGCGCATTGCACCCTGCCGCCGGCTCGCGCCGGCTGCGCAAGCGCGTCGGCCGCGGTCCGGGCTCGGGCGTCGGCAAAACGGCGGGCCGCGGCGAAAAAGGTCAAAAATCGCGCTCGGGTTACAGGCGCAAGCGCGGGTTCGAGGGCGGCCAGATGCCGCTCATCCGCCGCGTGCCGAAGCGCGGCTTCCACAATCTGCTGCGCAAGGAGTACGCCGTCGTCAACGTCGGGCGCTTCGAACAGCTCCCGGGGGACTCGTTCACGCCCGCTTCGCTGCTCGCCGGCGGCGCGGTCAGCAAGCTTGCCGACGGGCTCAAAATCCTGGGCGACGGCGAACTCACTCGCCCGGTTACGATCGCGGCCCACAAGTTTTCGTCGTCGGCAAAAGAAAAGATCGAAAAAGCAGGCGGCAAAATTGAAATCATCGCAGGAAAGAAGACTGCCGGCGCATCATGAAGTGGCTTGAGGCAATCCAGAACGTCTTCCGCATCCCGGACTTGCGCCGCCGCCTGGGATTCACGCTCAGCCTGCTCGCCGTCTACCGTGTCGGCGGTCACATTCCCACTCCGGGCGTGAACACCGCCGAACTGCAGCGCATGTTCGAGGCGGCCCAGGGCACGGCGCTCGGGTTTCTCGACCTGTTCTCCGGCGGACAGTTGAGCCAACTCACCATTTTCGCCTTGGGCATCATGCCCTACATCACCGCGTCGATTATCCTGCAACTGCTGACCGTCGCCATCCCCGCGCTGGAAAAGCTGCAGAAAGAAGGCGAGCTCGGCCGGCGCAAGATCACGCAGTGGACGCGCTACCTGACCATCGGCATCGCCATCGTGCAGTCTTTCGCCTTTTCGCAGTTGGTGGTGCAGGGCAACCTGGCCTACAACCCGGGCTGGGGATTCCGCTTGATGACGATTCTGACGCTCACCACCGGAACCGCCT
Source organism: Bryobacterales bacterium (assembly GCA_965214655.1). GTDB lineage: Bacteria > Acidobacteriota > Terriglobia > Bryobacterales > UBA6623 > CATQHP01. Next base: position 2,249,735 of record OZ243965.1, read on the forward strand.
TCATCATGTGGCTCGGCGAGCAGATCACCGAACGCGGCATCGGCAACGGCATGTCGCTGATCATCTTCGCGGGCATCGTCGTCGGTCTGCCGGGGGCCATTCAAGGCGTCTACGACAACGTATTCGTAACTCAGCAATGGAGCTACGCGGCCGCGCTCCTGATTCTGGTCGTCATGATCGCCATCGTCGGGTTTATCGTCTTCGTGGAGCGCGGCGAGCGGCGCATCCCCGTCCAGTACGCCCGCCGCGTCGTCGGCCGGCGCATGATGGGCGGACAATCGACGCACCTGCCCCTCAAGGTCAACGCCGGCGGCGTGATCCCGGTTATTTTCGCCTCGTCGATTCTTTCCCTGCCGCAAACTCTTTCGATGGTTGTCGCCGAAAGCCCGATGCTGACCAGAATCTTCGAGACAGTGCGCTACGGCGAGCCGCTGTACGAATTGCTCTACGTCACGGGCATCGTCTTCTTTTGCTTTTTCTACGTGTCGATCATCTTCAATCCGAAGGAAGTGGCCGACAACATGCGCAAGCACGGCGGCTTTATCCCCGGCATCCGCTCGGGCAAACCCACCGCCGAGCACATCAACGACATCCTGACCAAGCTGACCCTGGTCGGCGGGCTGTATCTGGCGTTGATTTCATTGATTCCCGACCTGATGATCAACGGCGCGAAATTCCATCATCTGCCCTTGATCGGCGACTGGGCCGACGCCAGCATGCCGCGCTGGATACTCGACGGCCTCAACGTGAATTTCTACTTCGGAGGAACTTCGCTGCTGATCGTGGTGGGCGTTGCGATGGACACCGTCAACCAGATCGAAGCGCAACTCGTCATGCGTCATTACGAAGGATTTACGCCTAGAGCCGGCCGCATCCGCGGGCGCCGCTCGTCGGCCGTCTGAGCGGAGCCTTGCCGCCGGGGGAAAACCAGTTTCCAATGACACGGACGTTTCTGCGAAAAACGGCGAACCGCGTAATTGTGCGCAAAAGTCCGTCCGAGCTCGCCAAAATGCGCGAAAGCGGCCGCTGCGTCGCCCGCATCCTGGCCGCAGTCCGCGCCATGGTCGCTCCCGGCGTCTCGACGATGGATCTGGAAATCGTGGCCGACAAGATGATCCGCGACGCGGGCGCCAAGGCGGCCTTCAAAGGTTACTATGTTCCGGCCGTGGGCAAACGCTTCCCGGCGTCTCTGTGCACCTCGGTCAATGAAGAGATCGTTCACGGAATCCCGTCGAAAAAACGGATACTCAAAGAGGGCGATATCGTCAAAGTCGACTGCGGCGTTCTGCTCAACGGCTATTACGGCGACTCGGCGACCACGATCGCAGTCGGCGAAATTACGCCGGCGACAGAGCGCTTGATGAAAATCACCCGGGAATCGCTCGATCTCGCCATCGATCAAATGGTTAACGGACACCGCCTTTTCGACGTTTGCGGCGCGGTGCAAAAGCACGTCGAAGCGAACGGTTACGCAGTGGTGCGTGAGTTTGTCGGCCACGGTATCGGCAAGAATCTTCACGAAGAGCCGCAGGTGCCGAATTACATAGATTCCAAAATCCGCAACCCGCGCCTCCTCGAGGGCATGGTGTTCGCCATCGAACCGATGGTCGTGGCCGGGTCGCCCGAGACGCGCGTGCTTTCCGACCGTTGGACCGCCGTCACCAGTGACGGCTCGTACTCCGCTCACTTCGAGCACTGCGTCGCCGTCACCGGGAACGGTCCCTGGATTCTGACCGAGGTTTAAGGAAAATAAACAAGCAGGAGGACCGATTCAAAATGGCGGCCGCCGCCGAGCCCCGCCGCCGGGGCGGGCGGCGAGCAGGCGCATCATCGGACGAGGGGTATTATGAAAGTTCGGGCATCGGTAAAAAAGCTCTGTAAGAACTGCAAGATCATCCGCCGGCACGGCGTCGTGCGCGTGCTCTGCGACAACCCCAAGCACAAGCAAAGGCAGGGTTAGAGAGGATTCGTTATGGCGCGATTCGAAGGTGTCGATATTCCCAATAACAAGCGGGCGGAGATCTCGCTCACCTATCTTTATGGAATCGGTCCGACTCGGGCGCGGTCGTTGCTCTACCGCGCGGGAATCGATTTCGGCAAGAAGATGGGCGAGCTCGACGACCATGAAATCACCGCGTTGCGCAGGCTGCTCGAAGAAGAAGGAGCGGTCGAGGGCGCTCTGCGCAAAGAGATCTCGATGAACATCCGCCGCTTGATGGAGATCGGCTGCTACCGCGGGCTGCGCCACCGGCGCAGCCTGCCCGTCCGCGGCCAGCGCACGCACACCAACGCGCGCACGCGCAAAGGCCCGCGCCGCGGTCAGATCGCCAACAAGAAAAAAGCGACGAAGTAAGCGCGGCGGATACAGAAAATGGCAAAAGCGAAAACCAAAGGCAAAAAGAAGTTCAAGAGCCGGCAAAAGAAGAACATTCCCGTCGGCGTCGTTCACGTGCAGGCCACGTTCAACAACACGATCATCACCATCTGCGATGTCGAGGGGAAAACCATTTCATGGTCGAGCGCCGGTTCGCTGGGCTTCCGCGGATCGCAGAAAGGCACCCCGTTCGCCGCGCAACAGGCCGGCATGACCGCCGTCAACGCCGCCAAGGAACATGGTTTGCGCAAAGTCTCGGTCTGCATCAAGGGTCCGGGCGGAGGCCGCGAGGCGGCGATCCGAGCGCTGACGGCCGCGGGCATTCAGGTTACCCATATCCGCGACGTCACGCCGATGCCGCACAACGGCTGCCGGCCGCCGAAGAAGCGCCGCGTCTGAGCAAGCGAGAGGAACTTATGGCAAGGAATAGAGGCCCGGTCGTTCGCCGCTCGCGCCGCCTGGGCATGGCCCTCGATCCCAAGTCGGAGCGGAACCTGGACAAACGCCCCTATGCGCCCGGCCACCACGGCAAGACGCGGCGCCCGAAAAAAATGCTCGGCTACGCGCTGCAGCTTCAAGAGAAGCAGCGCGCGCGGTTCATGTACGACGTGCTCGAGCGCCAGTTCCGCAACTACTACGAAAGCGCGGCCAAGATGCCCGGCGTCGTAGGCGACAACCTGATGAGCCTGCTGGAACGCCGGCTCGACAACGTCGTTTTCCGTTTGGGATTCGCCGTCTCGCGCCGGCAGGCCCGCCAGATCGTGGCTCACGGGCACATACAGGTCAACGGGCGGAAGGTCGATATTCCGTCCTTCTTGGTCCATCCCGGAGACGTCGTCGAGTTGCGCGAAAAGAGCCGCAGGCGGCGGCACGGCGGCGTTCTGCTGGCTTTGGAAACGGCCGCCATGACGGCGCCGCCGAGTTGGCTGGAGCCCGACCACGAGAGCTTTCGGGGGAAAGTGCTCGGGTCTCCCGGCAAAGACGACCTGGAGATGACCAAGATCAATTCTCAACTCATCGTCGAACTTTACTCGCGGTAGAGCGCCGGCTCTCGCAGCAGAGAGCACAACCGGGGCGGTCTTGAACCGTCGTTGCATGCAGCTTGAAGAGAGGATTAGCGGATATGTGGAAAGGATTTCAGAAGCCCAAACGCCTGGCTGTGGACGGGGAGACCTTGGACGATACGTTCGGAAAATTCAGCGCGCAGCCGTTCGAGCGCGGATTCGGCACGACCATCGGCAACTCTTTACGCCGCGCGCTGCTCAGCTCGATCGAAGGCGCGGCCGTCACCGCCGTGCGCATCGAAGGCATCTCGCATGAGTTCAGTCCGATTCCGGGCGTCGTCGAAGACGCTACCGACATCATTCTGAATATCAAGCAGATTCCGCTCAAATTGCACAGCGAAAGCGCCCGCACGATCCGGCTGCGCGTGACGGAAGCCGGCCCGGTCTACAGCTCGGCGATCGAAGCGGACTCGGAAGTCGCGATTCTCGACGACGGCGTCTATATCGCCACGGTCAGCGAGGGCGGCGTGCTCGATATCGAGATGCGCGTCAAGCTGGGCCGCGGATACGTCTCCGCCGAGAAAAACTTCGACGAAGATCTGGCGCTGGGATATATCCCCATCGACTCGGTGCATTCGCCGGTGCGCAAGGTGAACTACACCGTCGAGGCCGCTCGTCTCGGCCAGATGACCGACTACGACAAGTTGACGCTCGAAGTCTGGACGAACGGCGCCGTCACCCCCCAGGATTCGATCGGACTGGCCGCCAAGCTGGTGAAGGATCACATGCAGATATTCATCAACTTCGAGGAAGAGACGGCCATCGAGGAGCTTGCCGCCGATACCATAAGCGACCGTTACAACGAGCATCTCAACCGTTCGGTCGAAGAGCTCGAGTTGTCCGTCCGCTCTTACAACTGCCTCAGAAACGCCAACATCCAGACCATCGCGGATCTGGTTGTGCGCACGGAAGCCGATATGCTCAAAACCAAGAATTTCGGGCGCAAGTCGCTGAACGAGATCCGCGAGATTCTGGGCACAATGGGCTTGAGCCTGGGGATGCGCTTCAGCGAGCACGGCCGATTGATTCCGGGAACGCCCGGAGAAACGGAAGAGCTCTGAAGATTCGAAAGAGGGTGCACGTATCATGAGACACAGGAAAGGCGGCTATAAACTCCAGCGCGATCCGTCCGCGCGGCGTGCATTGCTGCGCGGCCTCGCCACCAGCATCATCCTGCATGACCGTATCGAAACGACGGTTACCAAGGCGAAAGCCGTGCGTCCGCAGGTGGAAAAGGTGATCACCCTGGCCAAGCGCGACACCCTGCACGCGCGCCGCCAGGCCGCGGCCTATCTGCAAGAGCCGTCTGCGGTGAAGAAACTGTTCGACACGGTCGGGCCGCGCTTCGCCGACCGCGCGGGAGGCTACACGCGAATCGTTCGTCTGGGGCCGCGCCGGGGCGATGGCGCGGAGCTGGCGATTATCGAGTTGCTCGGAACGAAACTCAAGAAGAAAGCCGAGGAGAAGAAGAAGCGCAAGGAAGAGCGCATGAAGGCGCAGCAAGAAGAGGCGGAAGCCGAAGAAACAGCCGGCGACGGCGAAACGGGAGACGAAGAGAAATAGCCCCCCACGAGTTCCGAACGCTTCCGGAGCGGTGGGGAAAGCGGTCGATGTTCCGTCCTGCCGGGGCGCATCGACCAACCGGGAAAACAGCGCGTGACGGTGCGGACGGGCGGGACGGAGCGATGCTGAGATGGCGCGGATGCGGCCGGGCATTTTTTTCGCGGCGCTGACTGCGCTGTTGGCGCCGGCATGCGGCGACCCCGCCGCCGGCGGCATCGCGGCCAAGGTCAACGGCTACAAGATCACCTTTGCCGAGTTCGAAGCCTACTACGCCTCGCAGTACCCCGATCAAGCAGGACCGGAAAATTCCGAGCAGGCGCAGATGCTGCGCCTCAACTTGCTCCGCGAGTTGATCGACCGCCACATCATTCTGCAAAAGGCCGAATCCCTTGGACTCGTGGCGGTCGACGACGAGGTTGACCGCGAGCTCGAACGCTACCGCTCCCCGTTCGACAGCGATGAGGAATTCCTCGAATCCCTGGCCGAGCGCGGCATGACGCGCGAAGATCTGCGGCTGGAAACCCGGCGGAATCTTACCATTCAAAAGTTGTTCAACAAAGAGATCTCCTCGCGCATCACGGTGACGGAAGAAGACCTTCGCGCCTACTACGAGCAGAACGCAGCGGCGTTTACCTTTCCCGAGCAGCAGGTTCACCTGGCTCAAATCCTCGTCACGGAAGTGGAAGAAGTGCCGGTTCCCAACCTGCGTAACGACGATGCCGCCGACCGAAAATCGGCGCAGGAAAAAATCGAAATGCTGCACCAACGGCTCAACAATGGAGAGAGCTTCGCGACCTTGGCGCAAAACTACTCCGAAGACCCGGACTCCACCCCGAACGGCGGAGACATGGGTTACTTGGCTCAGTCGTCGCTCGAAAAGGCGCACGTCAACTTGCGCCGGGCGGTGGCGGCGCTGCAGCCCGGCGAGATTTCCGACATCGTGGAGACCGATGGGCAATACCGCATCCTGCGGCTGATCTCGATCGAAACCGCCGGCCGCCGCGAATTTTCCGATCCTGCCGTACAGCAGCAGCTTCGCGACAGCGTCGTCAACCGCAAGAGACAACTCCTGCGCGCCGCCTTCTTCGATGTCGAGCGCAGCGGCGCATCGATCCGCAACTATTTCGCCGAACGCATCGCCGCTGAGTACGGCGTCCGGGACTGACGTTGATACGATATGCTTGGCATGGGCGTTCGCAGACTCGTTGCTTCCGGGTCGTTTTTCTTCTCCGCCGACGCAAGCGCTCGAGCGGCCGGACTGCCGGTCTTCCGCATCGACGAAACCAGCCCCGCCGCAGGCGTGGAAACGCGGAAGGCCGCCCGCGCTTGCGCCCCATGCGCCTGCGAATTCGCAGGAGGCATTCCTCTCCCTTGATTCCGTGCATGTAGCAGACGGCATTTTCCCGGCCGGCATTTGCGTCGCGGCCCACGTCGCGTCGTACGGCGGCCTGTATGCGTCGGGGCGCAAGCTGAGCGCCGCGGAAACTTCCCGTATGGGTTTGTTGGCCGCGGCGTCGTTCGTGGTTTCGACGGTTCAATTCCCCTTGGCGGGCGTGTCGATGCACTTGGGGTTGTACGGCCTTCTCGGCATTCTGCTGGGCGGACGCGCCTTCCCGGTCTTGTTTGCAAGCCTGCTGTTCCAGTCGCTGCTCTTTCAGCACGGCGGGCTTTTATCTCTGGGTCTGAACGCTCTGAATATGGGCTGCGGCGCATTGGCGGGCTGGGCGGTCTGGCGTATCGGCGCGCTTGCCGAGACGCCCCGCGCCGCCGCCGCCGGCTTCTTCGGCGCCCTGCTGCCGGCTTTCCTGCTCGCCGCGGAGTTCGCGCTCGCGTCATACGGCCGCGGGTTCTATGTCATCGCCTCGGCTTATGCGGCGGTTGCTCTCGTCGAGGCGGCGGCAACGGTTGCTATCATTACATTTCTACGCAAGACGAAACCTGAAATGCTGAGCTTGGCAGCGGCGTAGCAGGTTTCCCGCGAGGGGCGGGGCGGTCTCGGATGGCTTTCGGAAACAACGGGAAGCGAGCGTTTGCAGCGCCTTGGAACGCGCTTTCAGGGCTTCTTTACTGTGCGCTTGCGAGCTTGCTTTTTCCGGCGGCGTCGCCGGCGCACAGTCTCGGCGCAGGCGTGGAAATCGCCGGGCAGACGGTCATCGTGCGCAGCCGCTATGCCGACGGCGCCTTTCCCGACGCCGATGCGTGGGTTTATTCCCCCGACGAGCCTGAGCGCGTTTTTCAGAGCGGCAGGACCGATCGCAACGGCGTGTTCAGCTTCGTTCCCAACGCAGCCGGCGCGTGGCGCGTGGTTGTCGACGACGGCATGGGCCACCGCAAAGAGATCGAGGTGACGGTCGACGACGGCGCGCCCATTGCTTCCGAGCCGTTTTCTCCGCCGCAATTGCGCCTTGCCGCCGCCGCGCTCGGCTTGGCCGCCATCGGCTTCTATCTTGGCCGCGTTTCGCAAAAACAGACCGGCCGCGGAAGGCCGCCCGTTGAAGGGGCTTGAGAGCGCGGTCGAGGCACCCGGCTCCCCGCTGGCCGCCTGCGACCCCAGAGCGAAAGTCTGCGCGGCCTTTCTCACCATTCTGACCGTCTCCTCGTTCCCCGCCGAACCGACGCCTCGGTTTTTCGCGGCGGGCGCGTATGTTGTGCTGCCCGCTCTTGCTTCCGGCGTCGGTTTCCGCTACTTGTTCAAGCGATGCCTGGCGGCCGTTCCCTTTGTTGCTACGGCTGCGCTGCTGCCCGCGGCGTCCGGGCTACCCAACGCAGGCGCGCTGGCGCTCGCCGTCGGGATCAAAGCCGCCGCCGCCGTCCTGCTGCTTTCGGTTCTGGCTGCGACGACGCCTGTCGACCACACGCTGCGCGCCGTCGGCGCGCTCGGAGCGCCGCGCGCTCTCGTGCTGACAGCCGCTCTGATGTACCGCTATCTGTTCGTCCTGCTCGACGAATGGCGGCGGGTTTCCCAAGCCCGCGAATGCCGCTCGGGAGGCAAACCCGCCGCCGGGCGCTTTCGCCTCTGGGCGAATCAGTTTGCGATGGTTTTCATCCGCGGCTGGGAGCGCGCCGAGCGCGTCACGACCGCGATGACCCTGAGAGGCTTCAACGGCGATTTCCCGACCCTGCGCCGGCACCGGCTTTCCCCAACGGATTGGGCGCTGGCCGCCGGCGTTCCGCTCGGCGCGGTCGTTCTAAGGATAAGTTAGATTCAGCCGGCGCGCCCAGATATTCCGATAACGCACGGGGTTGCCGTGCGCCTGCAGCAGCAGCGGCAACTCCGCCTCGTGCGGACTGTATTCCGTGGCCGTCTTGTGCCGCATCGGCCCCATCATTTCCTTGCGGTTGTGCAACAGCACGCCGTTGTGGAATACGGTCACGAATGCCGGCTTGACGAGCTTCCCGCCCGCGAACCGCGGCGCTTCGAAAACAATGTCGTAGGTTTGCCACTCGCCGGGCTTGCGCGAGGCGTTGACCAGCGGCGGGTACTGGCCGTAAATCGATCCCGCCTGTCCGTCGGCATAAGAGACATTGTTGTAGGAATCGAGCACCTGGATTTCATAAAGCCCCATGAGCAGCACGCCCGAGTTGCCCCGCCCCTGACTGGAGCGCTCGACTTCGGCCGGCGCCGCCCACTCGATATGCAATTGGACGTCGCCGAACTTCTCTTTCGTAAAATGGCTGCCGGTCTTGGGCGCGACCTCCATATAGCCGTTCTCCAGCTTCCAGGCCGGCGGGAGCGCGCCCCCGCCCCGCTTGCGCTGCAGCCAGTGAGCAAGGTCCGTCCCGTCGAACAGAACGACGGCGTCCGACGGAGCCTTGCCCGGCCGTTCGGGCGTGCTCGCGGTTCCGGGAGCGACGACGGGCGGCCGCGGACGGGAATCGTCGTGCACCCGCCACTTGCCGCCCGGCAGGAACTCGGTGTCCGTGTATCCGGTCGGATACTCTTTCGGGGCGTCCGCCGCAAACAGGGTCCAAAGGGAAGCCGCGAGACCCGCGGTCAACAATCGAAAGCTCATCTTGACTCCTTTGCGCCAACTATTATGCCACCAGGCGCCGGCCGCGCGGTTTGCGCAGGCACCTCGACGATTCGCGGCTGCATCCGAAGCAGCGCCTCCAGGAGTGGGAATCGTCCTGCCGATCTGGTAAACTGACGCCGCCGGCCGATGCCCGAAGATCCCATCGACGACGAGCTCGTAACGGTTTTCGCTTCGCGGAGCCATCTCGCCACCGTCGAAGCGCAGGTAATCTACGCGCTGCTCGACTCAGCGGGAATCCCCGCTTGGCTGGTTCGAGAGAATGTCGTTCAGCAGCCTGTCGGCAAGGTGTCGATCAAGGTCACCTCCGCCTGCGAGACCGACGCCTTGCAACTTATCGAATATGCTCGGACGGCGTCCGCGAACGATGCTCCGCCCGAGCCGGAAAACTCATGAACAAATATATATCCTGGGTATACATTCCGACCATCGTCGCCGCGTGCGCTCTGTCGATCTTCTTTTTCGCCCGCCTCCCGCAGTCTCCGCGGCTGGTTGTCGTCATTGTCGTCGACCAACTCCGCGCGGATTACCTGACTCGTTTTTCCGAACTGTATGCGGGCGGCTTCAAGACGCTGCTTGAAAACGGAGCGCACTTCCCCAACGCGGCCTACAGGCATGCATCGACGCATACGGCGGCAGGGCACGCTTCCGTCTCGACCGGCCTGCATCCCTCCTCGCACGGCATGATCGGCAATTCCTGGTACGACTCAACCAAAGATGCGGTCGTCAATTGCATTGCCGACGACGCATACTTCGCAATCGGCGGCCGGTCGCGGCGCGCCTCCCCCAAGTCCCTGCTTGCGGACACGCTGGGCGATCTTCTCAAGCGCAGGCACGGCGCCTCGAAGGTCTATGCGTTCTCTTTCAAAGACCGCTCCGCGCTGCTCCTGGCCGGCCGCGGCGCCGACGGCGCGTTCTGGTATTCCGAGGAGTGCGGTTGCTTCGTCACCTCGTCGTATTACGAGAACGGCCTGCCGCAATGGCTTGCCGCTTTCAACGCTTCCCAACCGGCCTCGGGCTATGCCGGCAAGCGCTGGGAGCGGCTGCTCGATGACCGCGCGCTCTACGAAAAGCTTGCGCGCGAAGATGCTTTCCCGACCGAAGCCGACGGCGAAGCCGTGGAATTTCCCCATGCCCTGCCGCGCGAAGACATCGCCGCGGAACTCGTGCCGACGCCGTTTGCCGACGAGCTCACGCTGCAAGCCGCGCTCGCGGCTCTCGACTCCGGCGAGCTGGGCATGGACAACGACCCCGATCTTTTGGCCGTCGGCTTTTCCGCAACGGATTTTATCGGCCATCGCTACGGCCCCTACAGTCAGGAAGCGATGGATCAAAACCTGCGTCTCGACCGTTTGTTGGCCGCTCTGCTGGAGGCGGTCGACCGCCGGGTCGGGATGGACAAGGCGGTAGTGGCGCTGACCGCCGACCACGGCGCCCTGCCTCTGGTCGAAGAGCTGCAGCGCCGCGGCGTCGAAGCGCGCCGCGTGGACCCCGCTCCGCTGTGGCAAGACGCGCGGGACGCGCTCAAGCAGCGCTTTCCCGATGCTCCCGACCTGGTTGCCGACGCGAGCGGCAACCGCCTCTACTGGCGCCTTCCGGCTTTCCGCGGCGGCGCGGTCGAGCGTCCCGCCGCAGAAAAATTCCTGACCGAACGGCTGCGGCGGAACCCGCTTGTCGCCGACGTCTACACTGCCGCGGAACTCGCCGCCGCCGCGGACAACGCCCCGGAAATGACCAGGCTCTTCGCCAATGCGTATTTCGAGCGCCGCTCGCCGCACGTCATCGTCCGCTTCAACGAATTCGTCCATCCCGGCGGCGCGCGCGGCACGGGCCACGGCTCCGCCTACCTCTACGACCGCAAGGTGCCCGTGCTGCTGTACGGCGCCGGAATCCGCCCAGGGAATTACCCCCGGCCGTCGGGACCCGAAGACATCGCTCCGACCCTGGCCAAGATTCTCCGCCTCAGAATGCTGCAGGAGCCGGACACGCGGGTTCTCTCCGAAGCGCTGCAATAACCGATGCCCTGCCGCAAAGGAACGTTCTTCCCCTCGGAGTATTCGCGTTCGGTTGACGAACGGACCGGGGCCGTCGTCCATCGGCTCACGAATCATCCTTCGATCAACCACCCGACCTATTTTTTGCAATCGTCGTTCACCGCGGATCAGCGCGCGCTGATTTTCACGAGCTACCGGACCGGAAGCGCGCAACTGTTCGAGGTCGGGTTTCCCGACGGCGAGATCCGGCAGCTTACCTGCGACCGGGCGATTCATCCCTTCTCTCCCGCCATTGCGCCGGACGACAGCATCTTCTTCGTGCGCGCCGGGAGCGTTTGGCGCCTCGACCGCGAAACCCTGGAAGAGGTCGAGATCGCCTCGTTCGGCGGCCAACTCGGAGAATGCTCGCTGACTCCGCTCGGCGATTGGTTCGTCGCCGCCTGCAAGCGCGGCGACGAATGGGGTTTGGCCCTCGGCGCCACCGGCGGCACGGAGACCCGGTTCATCCCCTTTCCGCGAACGATCGTTCATCCCCAGTTCAACCCGGCCGATCCCGAGTGGCTCGAGTTCGCCGCCGACCCCGCGCCGCGCATGCACCGCGTGCGCATCGACGGCAGCGGATTGGAGTGCCTTTACCAGCACGGCAACGACGAGTTCATCGTCCACGAGACTTTTCTCGGAGCGTCGTCGGACCTGGTCTTCACCGTCTGGCCCCGCGCGCTCAAGCGCATGGACTGGAACAGCCGGCGCATCGAGACCATCGCCGAGTTCAACGCCTGGCACATCACGCCGAACCGCTCCGGAACCAGGATTCTCTGCGACACCGCGCACCCCGACATCGGCCTGCAACTGGTCGACGTCGCCGGCGGCCGGCGGCAAACCATCTGCTATCCGCAAGCAACGTCGCAGGGCAGCCAATGGAAGACCTCGCGCTACGCCGTCGCCGCGGACTGGGAAGCGGCCCGCAGCGCGGCGGAAAAGGCGCAGTCCCTGAGCTGGATGGAAATGGCGGCCGACTCCGTTTACGGCCCGCAGTGGACCCACCCGCACCCGTCGTTCTCGCCCGACGAAACGATGGTCGCCTTCGCCAGCGACCGCAGCGGCCGCGCGCAGGTATACGTAGCCGAAATTCCGGGCATGGCGCGATAGGCGGAGCGTGAGCGACAAACCGGAACCTGGAGCGCCGACGGACCGGCAGCGCCGGATGACGCTCCGGGCCGGCGCCCCGCTTGCGGAAAACCCCGGCTACCTCTCGCAGCAACTCATCACGTACATCGGCAACAAGCGCGCGCTGCTCGGCCGAATCGGCGGCGCCGTCGAGCGCGTCAAGCGCCGCCTGGGCAAGAGCCGCCTGCGCTGCTTCGACGTCTTCAGCGGTTCCGGCGTCGTGTCCCGCTTGCTCAAGGGCCATGCGTCATTGCTCGTCAGCAACGATATCGAGGACTACGCGGCGATCGCAGGGCGCTGTTATCTCGCCAACCGCAGCGAAGTCGACAGCGGTTTGCTGAGCGAGATCGTAAGCGACCTGAACGCGCGCGTTCTGACCGAGCCCCTTGCTCCCGGCTTTATCGAGGAACTGTATGCGCCCCGCGACGAGGCGCGCATCGCCAGGGAAGACAGGGTTTTCTACACCAGGAGCAACGCCCGGCGGTTGGACAACTACCGCAGAATGATCGCAGAAGCGCCGCGCAACATGCGCGACTTCCTTTTGGCGCCCCTGCTGAGCGAAGCCTCTATCCACGCCAATACAGCGGGCGTTTTCAAGGGTTTCTACAAGAACCGGCATACCGGGATCGGCCGGTTCGGCGGGAGCGGATCGGACGCGCTGTTGCGCATCATGGGAGACGTAACGCTCAAGCCGCCCGTCTTGAGCAACTTCGAGTGCGAATACGCGGTGCTGTCGGAGGACGCCAACACAGCGGCTCGGCGGGTTGCGGACCTCGACCTTGCTTACCTCGACCCACCGTACAATCAGCACCCCTACGGATCGAACTACTTCATGCTGAACCTGCTCGCCCGCTACGAACGCCCGCTGCGCGTCAGCCGGATTTCGGGCATCCCCGCGGACTGGCGGCGGTCGGGTTACAACGTGCGGGCCTCGTCTCCCGGGCTGATGGCCGACTTGGTTCAGCACATCGACGCGCGGTTTCTGCTCATCTCGTTCAACAACGAAGGCTTCATCCAACCCGCCCGAATGCGCGCCCTGCTCGACAAAGCGGGCTCGGTCGAGGTCGTCGAGATGCGGTACAACGCCTTTCGGGGCAGCAGGAACTTCCGGGACCGCCCGGTTCACGTAACCGAGCAACTCTTTTTGGTCGAGAGGAAGTAGAGCGTCAGCGGGCTCATCCCCGCGTGCCGGGGAACAGGCGGTCGAAATTCGCAGTCGTCCGCTCGGCGATCTCGGCAAAGCTGCAGCCGACGACCTGCGCCAGCTTCTTGGCCGTTGCGACCACGAAGCGCGGTTCGTTGCGCCGAATCTTGCGGTGGGGGGCGGGAGTCAGATACGGCGAGTCGGTTTCGACCAACAGCCTGTCCGGCGGAATCCAACGCGCCGTGTCGCGCAGATCCTCCGACCGCTTGAAAGTCAGCATCCCGGCAAAGGAAATGTGAAAGCCCATGTCGAGGCAGCGCGCCGCCTGCGCCGCGCCCGCCGAGAAGCAGTGCATGACGCCGCCCAGACCGGTTGCCCTCCAGTGCTCGTCGAGCAAGGCAAGCGTGTCGTCCCAAGCGTCGCGGGTGTGGATGATGATGGGCATGCGCCGCTCGGCGGCGATCTCCATTTGCGCGGCGAACGCCTGTTGCTGCGCTTTGCGCGGCGCATGGTCGTAGTGGTAATCGAGGCCGATTTCGCCGACGCCGACGACCTTCGGGCGCAGGCACAACTCCGCGATTTCGTCCCCGGTCGATTGCTCGAACTTGGAGGCATCGTGCGGATGCACGCCCACGCTCGCCGAGATGCCCTCGTATTCCTCAGCGAGCCGCAGCGCGCAGCGAAGATCGGGCGGCCCGCTGCCCGTCCCGATCGCCAACATGCGGCCGACTCCGGCCTCGCGGGCGCGCGCAATGACCTCGGCGCGGTCCGCGTCGAACGCGGGGCCGTCGAGGTGGCAGTGAGAGTCGACCAACACCGGCCGTCAGCTCAACCTGGCCCCTACCGGCGCGTCCTCCGGGAAGCTCACCAAATACGGGCGGCCGCGGTCGATCGAGGCGGCGACCACCATGCCCTGCGACGTGCGGCCCATCATTTTGCGCGGCTTCAGGTTGGCGACAACCGCCACCTTGCGCCCCACCAACTCCTCGGGATCGTAAGCGTCCGCCATGCCGGCCAGAATCGAGCGGGGCGCGGCCTCGCCGATATCGACGGTAAGCGCGAGCAGCTTCTTCGACTTCGGGACCTTCTCGGCGGCCTTGACCAGCCCGACGCGCATATCGATCTTGACGAAATCTTCGAAGGCGGCCTCGGGCGTGTCGATCGTAATCGCCGCGGGCGCGCCCGCGGCCGGCTTGCCGAGAATGGCGGCCTGTTCCTGCAGCGCTTCCTGTTCCAAATCTTCCATCCGTTTCACCGATTTCTCGACGTCGAGCCGCGGGAAAATGGCGGCCTGCCCGGCGAGCTTCACCCCCGGCTTGAGTCCTCCCCAGGCGAGATCGGCCAAGCGAAACTCTCGCAGCGGAGCGGATTGGCCCAGCATCGCCCAGATTTTCTGCGAAGCCTTCGGCAGCACGGGATGCGCCAGGACTGCGCCGATGCGCAGCGCTTCGGCCGAGTTGTAGAGCGTCGCCGCAAGCTGCGCTTTGGAGGATTCGTCATCGGCCTTGGCCAGAATCCAGGGCTTGTTCGCGACGATGTATTTGTCCACCGCGGCGAACAAGGCCCAAATCGCTTCCAGCGCCCGCGAAAACGCGAACTTCTCGTAGTGCGCCGCGGCCTTTTCGACCGTCTCGGCCGCCAATGCCGGCAAACCGCCGTCGCCGCCCGCGCCGGCCTCGGGCAGCAGGCCGCCGTGGAACTTGGCGATCATCGCCGCCGTGCGGCCGGCCAGGTTGCCGACGCCGTTGGCCAGATCGGAGTTGTAGCGCCTCACCAGCGCTTCGAAAGAAAAGTTGCCGTCCTGCCCGAAAACGATTTCCCGCAGCAGGTAATAGCGCAAGCCCTCGACGCCGACCACCTTGTCGATCGGCCGCGCTCTCACAATGTTGCCCTTGGACTTCGACATCTTGCCGCCCTGGAAGATCAGCAAGCCGTGCGCCCAAATCTGCCTCGGCAGCGGCAGTTCGGCCGCCATCAGGAAAGCCGGCCAGTAGACGGCGTGGAAACGGACGATCTCCTTGCCGACCAGATGAACGTCGACCGGCCACAACTTCTCCCAACGCTTGCGGGCTTCGCCTCCCTCGCCGTAGCCGATCGCGCTCATGTAGGTCGAAAGCGCATCGAACCAGACGTAAAAGACATGAGCGGGGTCGTTCGGCAGCGGAATTCCCCATTTCAGCGTCGAGCGGCTGATCGAAAGATCTTTCAAGCCGCCTCGAACGAACGAGAGAACCTCGTTCCGCCGCGAGTCGGGTTGGATGAAATCGGGCTGCGATTCGTAAAGCTCGATGAGCTTGTCCCGGTACGCCGACAGCCTGAAGAAATAGTTCTCTTCGGTGACGGTCGTAATCATGGCCGGGTCGGCCTGCTCGGCTTCTTCGTCGGTTACGAACGCTTCGTCGCCGATGTGGTACTTGCCCGTGTACGAATCCTTGTAAATCGCTCCGTTGGCCAGGCAGCGCGAGAAGATTTCTCTGACGGCCTTGGCATGCCGGGGATCGGTCGTCCGGCGGTAAAAATCGTATTCGAGGCCGAGTTCCTTCCACTCGGCGCGAAACGCCTGCGAGACGCGGTCGGTAAATTCCCGCGGTGTCAGTCCGGCGGCAGCGGCCGATTTTTCGACCTTCTGGCCGTGCTCGTCGGCGCCGGTGGTCAGATACGCTTCGTCGCCCATCATGCGCCGGAAGCGCTTGATGGTATCGGCGACGATCGTCGTATAGGCATGGCCGATATGGGGCGTCGCGTTGACGTAATAGATCGGCGTCGTCAGGTAGTACTTGCTCATGTGCGCAAAGCCCAGTCTTTCAGTGTGCCGTATCGCGCCGCTGCGCCGCCGGGCGGCGCTAATTTCGGGCGCGCTTCATGAACGCGAAGCTCGCCGCCTGCCGCACGTGCTTGAAGGGGACGTTCTTCTCTTTGGCGATGCGGCGGCAGTCTTCGTACTCCGGGGCGAAATTCAGCAGCGCTCCATTGGCCGCCGCCACCTTGACCCGCACGCGCCCGAACTCCGTCTCGACTTCTTGCCACCGGCGTTCCAACACGCGCCGCTGCGCCGCGTACTCACGGATGCCGATGGTTGTCGTTTCGGCGAACAGCACGTCTCCCAGGCGCAGCCGGTCGGCCGGGTCGGCCAGTACCGTCAGCGTAAATCCGGGCCGGTCTTTTTTCATGAAAACAGGCGTCAGCGTCACGTCGAGCGCGCCGGCCTCCAGCAGCCGCTCGCGGACAAAGCCCGCCACCTCCGGCGACATGTCGTCGATGTTGGCCTCGATGACGCGCACTTCGGCGGCCTCGGCAACGTCGGCGGCCTCGCCGATCGACACGCGCAATACGTTCGCCCGGCCTTCAAAATCGCGGTCGCCGGCGCCGTAGCCCGACGCTTCCAGGCGCATTGCGGGCATGGCCCCGAACGAGTCCGCGAGCGTGACCGCCACGGCGGCGCCGGTGGGCGTGGTCAATTCGACGGCCGGCCCGTCGGCATACGCGGGCGCGCCTTCGACCAGGCGCGCGGTCGCCGGCGCCGGAACCGGCAGCACGCCGTGCGCCGCCTGCACCGTTCCGCTGCCGAGATTGAGCGGCGAGCAAACGATGCGCTCGATGCCGAGCGCGTCGAAGCCGACCGCCGCGCCGACGATATCCGCGATCGCGTCGAGCGCGCCGACCTCATGAAAGTGAACCTTTTCCAGCGGAACGTCATGGACCAGCGCTTCCGCTTCCCCCAAGCGCCGGAAGATTCTCCGCGCGTCGGATTGCGCCCTCTCCGACAGGCCGCTCTCGTCGATGATCCTTTCGATCGCGCCAAGCGAGCGGTGATGGCGGCTGGGGGCCGTTTCGACGGATACATGCGTCCCCGCCAATCCGCCGCGCTTGGTTTTGGCCGCCTTGACAGCGACTCCTTCGAGCTTCAGCTTGGCCAGCTCCGAGCGCAGCAACTCGAAGTCGAGACCGGCATCGATCAAGGCGCCCAGGATCATGTTTCCGGCGATGCCCGAGAAACAATCAAGATAACAGATTTTCATGGAAGCCGCGCGGCGCAGCAGACGCCCTCGACCAATCAGCGATCATGCTATCACAGAGCCGGCGGGCTGCGAAGAACTGCTTTCGACCTCTTCGCCGACGAGCTCCAGAAAGGCTCCCGCGGCTTGCGAGAGCTTGCGCTTGGCCGGATAAACCAGCCGAATCTTGCGCTCCATCGCCAGTTCCCGGACGGTGACTTCCTGCAACGCCCCGAGTTCGATTTCCCGCTCGACGCACATCTTGGGCAGGAAGGCGACGCCCAGGTTGCGCTGCACCAGCCGCCGGATCGTCTCGATCGTCGGCATCTCGACCGCCATGTTCAGCAGCACCTGATGCGTGCGGAACGCCTCGATGACCCGCGCCCGATAAGGCGA
The DNA here is from genome assembly GCA_965214655.1 of Bryobacterales bacterium. GTDB lineage: Bacteria > Acidobacteriota > Terriglobia > Bryobacterales > UBA6623 > CATQHP01. The sequence goes on from OZ243965.1 coordinate 2,267,463, forward strand.
CACGACATTGTGCGCGATAAAGGTCTCTTCGCCCAACTCGCGGATGCTGACCGTCCGCCGCCGCGCCAGCCTGTGTTGCGGAGAGACCACGAACGTCAGCCGGTCGTTATAGAACTCGAAGACGGTGAGCCTGGGGTCTTTCGGGTCGTAGCTGATCGCTCCCAACTCGATTGCTCCTTCGAGCACGGCATCGGGAATCCGGCTCGAAAGACTGCGCCGCAACTCGACGTCGATCCGCGAATGCCGCCGGCGGAACGCTTCCAGATGCTGGAGCAGGTAGAGCGCCGTCGACTCGTTCGCCCCGATCGTCAGCTTGCCGGCTTTCAGGCCGCGGAGATCCGTCAGCGCCCGGCGCAGTTGGCGATCCAGCCCGTCGAAGCGCTTGGCGTAGTCCAGCGCCAGAACTCCGGCGTCGGTCAAGACCAGAGCTCTCGATGAGCGGTCGATCAGTTGTACGCCGAGGTCGGTTTCGAGCCGCTTCATGGCCAAGGAGACCGCCGGCTGCGTGCGCAGAAGCTTTTGCGCGGCGCGGGAAAAGCTGCCCTCCTCGGCGACGGTTCGGAACATCCGCAGCAACGAGATATCCATATGAATATCTTATAGAAAACCAAAATATAATAAACTTGCCTAATCCCCCTCGAGTGCGCTTTACTGAGCGGAAAGAGGAGTCATCCCATGTCGGATCAGGTATGCATCTTCGACACCACGCTGCGCGACGGCGAGCAGTCTCCCGGCTGCAGCATGACGATCCCGGAGAAGTTGCGCATGGCGCGCAAGCTCGTCGACCTCGGGGTCGACATCATCGAGGCGGGCTTCCCGATCGCTTCCGACGGCGACTTTCACGCCGTGCGGGCGATCTGCCGCGAGCACCCTGACGCTCATATCGCAGCGTTGGCCCGAGCGGCGCCGATCGACATCGAGCGCGCCGCGCAGTCGCTCGACGGCCACCGCAAGCCGCGCATCCACTGCTTCATCGCGACGAGCGAGATTCATCTCAAATACAAGTTCAATAAGAGCCGGCAGCAGATTCTTGAAGAGGCCGTCCGCAGCGTGGAGCTGGCCCGGAAATACGTCGATGACGTCGAGTTCTCCGCTGAAGACGCCACGCGCACCGAGATCGGCTATCTGCGCCGGGTAGCCGAGGCCGCGGTCGAAGCCGGGGCGGCGACGATCAACATCCCCGACACGGTCGGTTTCATGACTCCCGACGACTACGCGCAGACGATCGGCAAAGTGGTCGAGACGGTCGGCGGCCGGGCCGTGGTCAGCGTGCATACGCACGATGATCTGGGACTGGCCGTAGCCAACGCTCTCGCCGCGCTGTACGTCGGCGCCCGCCAAGTCGAATGCGCGCTCAACGGCATCGGCGAACGCGCCGGCAACTGCTCGCTGGAGGAAATGGCCGTAATCATGCAGGTGCGCCCCGACCGCGTTCCCTTTCACGCCAACATCGACTGCGCCAAGCTCTACGCAGCCAGTCAAACGCTCAACGAATGCATCACGTTCGGCCCGCAGCCGAACAAAGCGATCGTCGGCCGCAACGCCTTCGCCCATGAAGCCGGCATCCATCAGGACGGCTATCTCAAGCACCATACGACCTATGAGATCATGACGCCCGAATCGGTAGGCGTTCCGGCTGCGAAGCTCGTGCTGGGCAAGCACAGCGGCCGCCACGCACTCCACGAGCGCATCGTCGACCTCGGCTACGGCGACCTGGACAAGGCCGACACGATCAAGGTTTACAAGGCGTTCACCGCCTTGGCCGACACGCGCAAAGGCCTGCTGGACGAAGACATCGTGCAGTTGCTGGAAGAGCTGGGCTTTCGCCGGGTCGGCGAGGAAGTCCATGCCGGCGGCTGAGGCCGCCGCGGGGAATCGCCGCGCGCCGGTTCCCGCGGCCATCCCCGTCTTGCGAGGCGAAGCCGAACGCTTGGGGTTTACGCAATCCTGCGCTGCGCAAACGGGCGCTCTGTTGAGAATGCTTGCGGCCTCCAAGCCGAGCGGCCGCATTCTCGAGCTGGGCACGGGCGTCGGGCAGTCCGCCGCCTGGATTCTCGACGGTATGGATCGGCATTCGCGCCTGACCAGCGTCGACGCCCGCCGAGCGCACGTGGAGGTCGCCCGACGCGTTCTCGGCGCCGACCGCCGCGTCACGTTCGTCAACCGGGACGGCGCGGCTTTTCTCGATGAGTGCGCAGAGACCTTCGACTTGATTTTCGCCGACGCATGGCCCGGAAAATTCACCCGGCGCGGGCGGGCCATCGCCTTGCTGCGGCCCGGCGGACTGTACGCGGTCGACGATCTCACTCCTCGGCCCGATTGGCCCGACGGCCGCGAAGCCGAGGTCGAGCGGCTGACCGCAGACCTGGAGTCGGCGGCAGGCCTGCATGCGTTCCGCACCGCGGACGCGACGGGTCTCCTGGTTGCCTGCCGCGCAGTGTAACCCCGCTGGCAACCTTTTCGCCCTAATGCTTTAGGCCGCACGGAGCGTTCCGGTCCGACTGGAAGACCATTGACCGTTATGGCTGCGTCGTTTGTGGCGCGGCTTCGCTGCCCTCGGAGGATTCATGGCGCATCGCAATTTTCAATCCCTGGCCGTCTTGCTGAGCATCCTGCTTGGAATTCCGCAATTCGGCCTGGCCCAGGATCAGGGGATACAGATCAAGGTTCTGGCGGGCGAGGCCGGCATCAACAACATCAACCAGAACGTAGTCGTCGAGCCGATTATCGAGGTTCAGGATAGCAACGGAAGGCCGGTTGCCAAAGCAACCGTGACGCTGCGCTCGCCCGCGACCGGGCCGAGCGTGACTTTCTTCGGGGCCTCTCGGGTATCGACGCTCACGACCGACGACCAAGGGCGGGTCCGCGCCGCCGGCATGTTGCCGAATTCTGAGGAAGGCACGTTCAACATCGAAGTGGAAGCGGCCTACAACAACATGACTGCGACGACTACGATTACCCAAACGAACGCCGTCGCTCCGGGCGACCCGAAACCGAAAAAGAAAGGCATCGGCTGGAGGCTGCTGGCGGTCATCGGCGCCGGCGCCGCCGCCGGCATCGTCGCCGCGGCGCGCCGTGACGAAACCGCGGCGCCTACGCCGACCGCCATCGGCGTGGGCTCGGTGAGCGTGGGGGCGCCGCGCTAGGCCGCTCAGACCGCCTCTGCGAACGAGCACGGAAGAGAAGTAGACATGCGAAGGTTCCGGACAACAACTGCATATCTTTTTTTGGGGTCCCTTTTCGTTGCCGCGCTGCACGGGCAAGGCACGGTCAAGGTTACGGTCGATGACGCGGCCGCGCTGCGCGAACTGCGTGGCGGGGATACAGTGACGTTCGACTCCGAGGGCGTGGGACGGACGGTTGCGGAAACTTTCGTGATCTCCTACGAAAGCGACAACGAACTTTCCTTCGTAACGATCACCGTACCGCCGGCGATTACCGGCCCGGCCGTTTTTGCGATTTCACCCGCACAGTCGGGCGTGGTCAGACTCAACGTCAGGGAGAAGCACGCGTTCCGCGTCAACTTCACACCGACCGGAACGGGGCCTTTCAGCGGACAACTGCGGTTTTCGTACAGTTTTTCGGGCGCTGCCAATCGCGAGACCGAGATCGCTTTCAACTTGAACGGGCGCGTCGCGGATTACAACGTCAGCTACCAGCTTCCGGGGGGCAACCTGATCGCGGTCGACCGCGGCGGGAGCGTGGCGTTCGAAGACACGTCCGTCGATGCCGTGGCGACGGCGACAGTGGTGCTGACGAACCGGGGCAGCGGCCCGGGCACGCTGAACGCCGTCTCGATCAGCGGCAGCGACGCATTCGAGCTCGGCGGCGTAGGGCTTTTGCCCGCGACGATTCAGGCCGAGCGGGATTTTCGCTTTCAGGTCAGATTCACGCCCACCGCCGTGCAGCGATTCGGCAGCTCGGTGCAGGTCGGCTTCGCCTCCGGAACGCACCTGTTTCAATGCGTGGGCAACGGCGTTGCCGCCGTATACAGCTATGATTTGACGACCTCCGACGGCCGCACCGCTTCGGTTCCCGAGAATGGAACGATCGCGCTTGGCGCGGCCCCGGTAGGAGAAGAAATCGCCGCGAGCTTGACCGTGACCAATGTCGGCTCGGTGGAAGGCTCGATCAACACCGTCACCATAACCGGCGACGGCTACAGCCTCTCCGACCGTCCGTTGCTGCCGGTGCTTCTCGACGTCGGCGAGAGCTTCACGATCGGCATCAACCTCACTCCTGCGGAAGTCGGAACCGCCGCCGGCCAACTGCGGATCGGTGATTCCACGTTCGATTTGACCGGCGAAGCCCTGGGCGCGGAGCTCACCTACACGCTTGTCGACGACGACGGTCCCACGGCGATCGAACCGCGCAGCACGATCGTGTTTCCGCAGACGCAGATCGGCGGCGCGTCCGAGTTGACGCTGCGAATCTCGAACTCCGGCAACGAAGCGGAAACGATTTCGGGCATCGGAGTCGGCGCCGGCGCGTTTTCGCTGGACAATTTGCCGGCGCTGCCGTCCTCGTTGGCCGCGGACGGAACGATTGCGTTCACCATTCTTTTCGAGCCCGACCGGCTGGGACCGCAAAACGCGATGCTGGCCGTCAACGCCGCAAACTTCACGCTCAGCGGAATCGGCGCCGCGCCGCCCGACCTGCCGGCGGTGAGCTTCACCACCTCGGGCGGAACGGTCGCCCCGGCGGATTTCATTCCGCTCGGCGTGAGCATTGCCGAGGCGTTCCCCGTCGATATCGAAGGCGTGCTGAGGCTGTCTTTCGACACGGCGGTATTTTCGAACGATCCGACGATTCAGTTTTCCACCGGCGGGCGCAATGCATCGTTTCGCATTCCGAAAGGTGAGACGAGTGCGATTTTCAGCGGAGATGTGACTCTCAATCCCTTTTTGACGGGGACCGTTGCGGGTACGATTACCGCCTCGGCAACATTCACAGTCGGAGACAGCGGTGTGGATATTACTCCGGATACGGATCCGGAAGTGGTTTTCACCGTCAACAGGGCGGCCCCCTCGCTACGCAGTCTGGCCTTGGGCTCCACCGGGCAGGGCCGCTTCAGCATTTTGGTAACCGGATACGCAACCTCGCGCACCGTCACCCAACTGCAGATTGCCTTCGCCGAAACAGCCGGCTCGAACCTGGCGACGCCGAATCTGACCGTCGATGTTTTGGATTCGTTCCTCTTGTATTACTCCAGCAGCCAATCCGTGGGCTTCGGCAGCGTATTCACGGCAACCATCAACTTCACAGTGGAGGAAGGCGAGTTCGAGGATCTGAGCACGGTCACGATTACGGCGTCGAACGAAGTCGGGCAATCGAATCCGGTCAGCCTGACCTTGAACTAACCGTCTGAAACGCCCATCTCCGGCGTGATAGAGCCGGCAGCAGCTTCACGGTGAAACCGCAGCAGCCGCTGGTGACGCGCTATGCGCCCAGTCCCACAGGTCGGCTTCATCTGGGCCACGCCGCGCATATTCTCTACGTATGGGGGCTGGCCGACTTGCTGGGCGCGCGAGTGCTGCTGCGCATCGAAGACCACGACCGGCAGCGCTGCCGCGCGGAATACGAAGCGGCGATCCTCGAAGACCTCGATTGGCTGGGCTTCGAACCCGCCAACACGATGACCGCGGACTATCGCCAGAGCGACTCGGACGCGGTTTACAGGGAAGCGCTCGACCGGCTGCGGCGCGGACAAAACGTCTACCGTTGCGTCTGCACGCGGAAAGACCTCGCCGCCTGCTGCGCGGCAAGCGAGACGGGCGAGCGCATCTACGCAGGGCGCTGCCGCGCGGCGAACCACCCCGGAAACGTTCCGCACGGCCTGCGCTTGGAGTGGGGCGGCGGCGAGGAATCGTTCGAGGACGGCTTCCTCGGGCCCCGGAGTCAAGACCCCGCGCGGCAATGCGGCGATCTGCTGCTCAAAGACCGTCATGGCCAGTGGACCTACCAGTTTGCGGTCACCGTGGACGACATGCGCCACGGCGTCAACCTGATCGTGCGCGGCGAAGATCTGCTCGATTCCACCGGCCGGCAGATCCGCTTGGCCCGCCTGCTGGGCCGAGCCGGCGCGCTTCTATCACCACCCGCTGGCGACCGATGCGGCGGGAGTCAAGCTCAGCAAAAAGCAGCGCTCGCCGGCGCTGCGGGAATTGCGCGCGGCCGGGGTGCGGGCGGCCAAAGTCTTGGGGCACGCTGCGCGCAAGGTCGGCATGCTAACCGAGGCCAGGCCGCTCGAGCGGGCCGCAATAGCCGAATTGATCGCCAACCGCCGCGGCGCGTTCCAACAACCCGCGACAAAGCCCTAGTAGTCCGTGGCAAAAGTCCCGTGGGCGGCGCGACGGGCTCCTGCGGCGTCTTTTCGGCCCGCGCAAGCGGTTCGGCGAGGAGATGAGGAGGGAGGCGATCCGGGAGATCGTCCCCGACTGTCTTTCCGGCCCGCGCAAGCGTCTTTCCGGCCCGCACAAGCGTCTTTCCGGCCCGCGCAAGCGGCGTCGCCCAAAGGGTTACGCGCCCTGAACTGTCGGTCCGGTAGCATACGCCCTGTCGAGTCACTCGATCGCCCACACGATACTGCATTGGCCCCGGGCGCGTAACGGCGCCTGCGTGACTTTTGCCGCGGACTGCCAAGGCCGCAAGGTTTGGTATGGGCGGACAGTTGGATTGGGCTTCGCCGGCATATTGGCGAGACTGTCCGGCGGCCGCGGCTCTTTGGACGCGGGCCGCCCGCTGCGGCGCTTCCGTTCGCGACGGCTAGCAGCGGCGGCGATAGTCCTGCGTCGTAATGCATACTTGGCGGCAGACTTCGCACAACCGCGAGACCGCCCGCGTTCCGATGCGGTCGGCGAGACTGTCGCTCACCCGGGAGCGGTTGCCGACCTCGTCGTGCAAGACGGCGTTATGCCCCATCTCGACCACCGGCAGGTTGGTGGTGACGATGAGCGCCTTCTCCTCGTTGTAGCGGTGGTTGATGATCGCCGTGACCGTGTCGAGCACCCAATCGGTGACGCGGTGCGCTCCCAAGTCGTCCAGCAGCAATACCTCGGTTTCGAGCGCGGCGCGGTAAGTTTGGCGGCTGCTTCCTCCGGCCGCCGGGTCATAGCCCTCGCGGATCTTCTGCAGCAGCGTCTGATAATCGAAAAAAATGCAGTCGAAACCGCGTTCCGCCAGCCGCTTGAGCGCAGCAACCGCCAGATGCGTTTTGCCGACTCCCGGCGCCCCCTGAAACAGCAGGCCCCGCTTGGGGCCGAAAGGATAGTCTTCTGCGAATTTCTTCGTCGCGCTCATCGCGCCGGTGAGCAGGTTGTACTCGATCGAGTTTTCGCGGGGGGTTCCCGCACGAAAGTTGTCGAAGTCGACAGAGACGAATTTTCGCGGCAAGCCGAGCTTGCGCATGCGTTTGTCGTTTCCGAAGTCGTCGATGCAACCGCAGCGGACGACGCCGCCGTTGTCGGCGCGCTTCCAGCCCGTGCCTTGACAGGCGGGGCAATCGAGCTTGGCGGCCACTGGCATCCCCTCTGCTTGTTCCATCGTAGGCGATTATTCAATTACCGCCAGCGCGCTCCCGGGGACGACCGAATCGCCCACGGAAACGTTGACCGCCGTCACTGTGCCTTCTTTCGCGGCCTTGAGCTCGTTCTGCATTTTCATCGCTTCGACGACGATGATTCCATCGCCTGCGCTTACGGAGTCGCCGCGCGCCGCCTTGATGGCGACGACCTTGCCCGGCATTGGAGCGGCGATCGTCTGCGCTCCGGCGGCCGCGGGCCCGGCGCCTCCTCGAACCAGGCGGCGAGGGTCGACAATTTCGATCGCGAACGAGACTTCGCGGGTTTCGGCCCGATAGCAGCCGTTGCCGCCGTGCTCAAGATGGACCGTATGCTGGATTCCGCCGGCAACAACGGAATACGCCCCGCCGCCGAGCGCAGCGATCTCGGCTTTCCCCTCCACGTTGTCGATCCGAAACCGTCCGTCGACGCCGATCTCGACGCGCCGCCGCTTGCCGTTGATGAAAACCGTCGTCTTCATGCCGCGGCTTCCCTCGCGCGCAGCGCCCTGCGCCGGCCTTGCGTCTTCCACGGCGACGGCGCCCCCGCGCCGGCCCGCGCCGGTTGCGCCCCGGCCTGCCGCTCGGCGGTTACGGCGGCCAGGATCGCCGCGGCCGCGGCCGGCCGCAGTTCCGCTTCGGCTTTGTCGGATCGAGCGTCCATCCAGCGGGCGATGAAGCCCGTATCGATGTCGCCGCGGACGAACGCCCGGTCGTTGAGTATCTCTCGGAAAAAACCAAGCGTCGTGCGAATTCCGCCGATGCGGTACTCGCCGACGGCCGAGCGCAGCTTGGCGATCGCCTCCTCGCGGGTTACGGCCCAAGCGGCCAGCTTGGCGATCAGCGGATCGTACTCGAGCGGAACTTGCCAGCCCTCGTATGCGCCTGAATCGAGCCGAATGCCGGGGCCGGCCGGCTCTCGGAGGACGGTAATCCTGCCCGGCGCAGGCATGAATCCGGCAGCGGGGTCTTCGGCGTAAACGCGGCATTCGATGGCGTGCCCGCGCGGTGCGATGTCTTCCTGCGCGTAGCGCAGCTTCTCGCCGGCCGCTATCGCGATTTGCTCGCGAACCAGGTCGATGCCGGTAACAAGCTCGGTGACCGGGTGCTCGACCTGCAGCCGCGTGTTCATCTCGAGAAAATAGAAATTGCAATCGGCATCCATCAGGAACTCGACGGTCCCGGCGTTCGTGTACCCGCAAGCGCGCGCGGCTTTCACGGCCGCTGCGCACAAAACCGCGCGCACCGCCGGATTCGCCTCGACAAGCGGCGAAGGGGTCTCTTCGATCACCTTCTGGTGGCGCCGTTGCAGGCTGCACTCGCGTTCGCCAAGGTGGATCGCGCCGCCGTGCTCGTCGGCCAGAATCTGCACCTCGACATGCCGCGGCCTGACGATCGCTTTTTCGATGTATACCGCATCGTCGCCAAAGGCTTGCCGCGCCTCGGCTTGAGCCTGATCGAGCGCGGACGGCAGTTCTTCCGCGCCCGTGACCAAGCGCATTCCTTTGCCGCCGCCGCCGGCCGCGGCCTTGAGCATCAGCGGGTAGCCGACGCCGCAAGCTGCCGCCAGCGCTTCGTCGAGACCGCTCACGGCCGATCTCGTGCCGGGCACGACGGGCACGCCCGCGGAGCGCATCGCCTCGCGCGCCTCGGTCTTCGAACCCATGCGGCGAATCGCCGCCGCCTCCGGTCCGATGAACTTGATCCGCGCTTCCGCGCAGGCGGCGGCGAAATCGGCATTCTCGCTCAGGAAACCATAGCCCGGATGGACGGCGTCGACGCCGGCGCCGGCGGCGATTTCCAGAATGCGCTCGATGCACAGATAGCTTTCGGCCGCCGCGGCAGGTCCGACGCGGTACGCCTCATCCGCCATTTGGACGTGGAGCGCCTTGCGGTCGACGTCCGAATGGACCGCAGCGGTCCGGATGCCCATTTCGCGGCAGGTGCGGATCACCCGAACGGCGATTTCTCCGCGGTTGGCGATAAGGATTTTTTGGAACACGCGATGAGAGGCGATTGTAGCAACCGACGTTTCCGCGATCGCGAACCGAGCCCGGCCGCAACAGCATGAAGAATCGAGCTATGCTCAAAAGAACGCGATGCGCGTGATTTGGATTGCTCTTGCCGTTACGCCGCTTTTCGCCGCGCCGCAACCGAATTGGACGCAAGCGCGGCAGGAAGCGCTCGATACTTTGGTCGCCCTCGTCAAGCTCGATACCTCACAGCCGGAAGGCAACGAGATCCGCGCCGCAAAATATCTGCAAGCCAAGTTGGACGCGGAAGGGATCGCCTCCGCAATCGTCGAATCGAAGCCCGGCCGGGCGAGCTTGATCGCGCGCGTCGAGGGCAACGGCTCCAAACGGCCGCTGCTTTTGCTCGGGCATCTCGACGTTGTCGCCGTTGAGCGCAGCGAGTGGTCGTTCGATCCATTCGGCGGAGTCGTCAAGGACGGCATCCTGTACGCGCGCGGGAGCGGCGACGACAAAGGCGTGGTAGCCGGATCGTTTCAGGTTCTCTTGATGCTCCATCGCTTGCAGGTTCCGCTCGCCCGCGACGTGATTTTCCTGGGCGTCGCCGACGAGGAAGCGGGCGGAGTCGAAGGCATTTCCTACCTGCTTGAAAACCACCGCGAAAAGATCGACGCCGAATTCGCTGTCAACGAAGCCGGCAAGGGCGTTTTCGACCGCGATTCCAACTACGTGCGATTCGAGATTCAGACTGCCGAAAAAACTCCGCGGCGGATCGATCTCAGGGCCGCGGGAACGTCCGGGCACGGCTCGATTCCGCTGCAAGACAACCCGGTCGGCTCGTTGGCGCGCGCGGTAGGGCGGTTGTTCGACTACGAGATGCCGCCGCGCCTGAACGAAACCACCCGCGAGTACTTCCGCCGGCTGGCGGAGATCTCCCCGCCCGAACGGGCCGAGATATTCCGCGCCATCCTCGAGCCCAATCCGACCGCGGAGGATTACGAACGCCTTCGCGGCCTCTCTCCCGTATACCATTCCATGGTGCGTACATCGATCGTGCCGACGATCTTCCGCGGCGGTTATCTGAAGAACGTAATCCCTGCGCAAGCCGAAGCCACCATCGACGTCCGGGCGTTGCCCGACGAAGACCCCGAGCGGATGTTCTCGCTTTTCAAGCGCGTCATGGACGAGCCGACGGTCGATCTCACGCCCCACCCGCAGACGCGGCCGTCGCACGATCCTTCTCCGCTGGAAACGGACGGATTCCAAGCGTTCGAGAGCGTTCTCGAGCGCATGCACCCCGGCGTTCCGGTGCTGCCGACCATGTCCACCGGCGCGACCGATTCCGCGCAGCTTCGCGCGGCCGGAATCGCCAGTTACGGTTTCGGCCCGGCCAAGCCCGAATGGGATCTGGCCGGCGGCATTCACGGCAAGGACGAGTACCTGCACGTCGAACCTTTCCAGGATTACGTCGAAATTCTCTGGAACGTCGTCCTCGAGATCGCCGCCGTCCGCTAGCAGTCCGCGGGGAAAGTAGCGTGGGCGGCGCGACGGGATCCTGCGGTGTTTTACCGGCCCGCGAAAGCGTCTTTCCGGTCCGCGCAAGCGTCTTTCCGGCCCGCGCTAGCGGTCCAGCGCCCGCAGCACTTGATCCGCGAGCGCGGAGATCCATGCCGGTGAGTCGTTCAACCCGGTCATCGTCTCGAAGCGTCGGATTCCCCAGCGGCGCGCGGCGCGGCGCGCTTCGATGTCGATCTCGCCAAGCGTTTCGATGTGGTCGCTGACGAAGGCGATCGGAACCGCGAGCGCCGCTTGCTCTCCTGCTCGCCCCAGTCTTTCCAGAGTGGACAGAAGCGCCGGCTCCAGCCAGCGCCCCGGGCCGATCCTGCTTTGATAGCAGAGCGTGTGCGGCAGCCCGAAACCGCCCGTTTCAACCACGAGCCTGACCGTCCGCTCGATTTGCCGCTGGTAAGGGTCGCCGTTCGCAATCAGTCTGAGCGGCAGGCCGTGCGCGCTGAAAACCAGGTGCGGCCGCGAGCCGGCGGGGAAGCGCGCGAGCGTTTCCCGAATCCGCTCCACTACGGAAGCGGCGTAAAGAGGCGCATCGCAATAGGAATCGACCGTAACGGCCGGCAACTCCAGCGCCGCTGCGGCCGTACAGCGCCGCCATTCGCGGAGCGAACTTCCCGTCGTGGCCGCGGAGCGCTGCGGATAAAGCGGCAAGAGAACGAGCCGCTCGCATTTTGCCTTGCGTATCTGTTCGACGGCATCGGCGCTCGACGGCTTCCAGTAGCGCATGGCGACGAAAACCCGCGCGTCCATGCTTGCCCGAAGCTTCTTCTCCAGAGCCGAAGCCTGGCGCCGGGTATGCTCCGCGATCGGTGACTTGCCTCCGATCGCGATGTAGTTTTCCCGCACTTTCGGAGCGCGGAATTTCGCAACCGCCCGCGCCAGGAGCGGACGAACGGCGCCGGCCAGGGGAAAATCGAAGATGTCCGGATCGCTGAAAAGATTGCGCAGAAACGGCTCTACTGCATCGAGCGAATCCGGCCCGCCGAGTTGAAAAAGGACAACCCCGATGCGTTCGCCGGAACCGGAATGGACGGTCATCTGCGATCCCGATGCTGCGGAGAGAGGGCCGCTAGCCGCCCAGGCTGATCATCTCGATCTTCTTCACGGCGCCGGGTTGGTAACCCTGCGGCGATTCGATGGCGGCAAGCCGCTGCTCGGAGTAGCGGTCGTCGCGGGCGTTCCAGATCGAAACGACGAAGCCGCGAATCTCCCTGTCGCTTGCTCCCGACCGCAGCAGCGATTTCAAGCTGTGTCCTGCGGTCGAGAACAGGCAGGTGACCAGCCGGCCGTCGGCGGTGATGCGCGCGCGCGTGCAAGCCCCGCAAAACGGCTCGGTAACGGATGCGATCACGCCGACGGCCCCGCCGCCGTCGGTAAACGCATAGTCCGCCGCCGGCGCGCTGCCGCGTTCTCGGGGGGCGGTCTCTATCGCATGGGCTGCCGCAATCCGGGCGAGTATCTCTGATTTCGGAACGAGCTTTTCGGAAGTCCAGCGATTGGCGTTGCCCACGTCCATGTATTCGATGAATCGAATCTCGCAGCCGTTGGCGCGCGCGAATGCGACCAGCTCGGGAATTTCGCGCTCATTGACCCCGCGCTCGATCACCGTGTTCAGCTTGATCGGAGCGAATCCTGCCTCCCGCGCTGCGGCGATGCCTTCCAGCACCGGCTGCAACTCGGCGCGCTGCGTCATTTTGGCGAACGTTTCCGGGTTTACCGAGTCGATGCTGACGGTGACGCGGTTGACGCCGGCCTCCCGCAGCGCGCGAGCGCGGCCGGCGAGCAAGGCGCCGTTGGTGGTGAGGCATATATCTTCGATGCCCTCGATCCGGGCCAGCATCGCCGCCAAGCGGTCGAGATCTTGGCGAACGAGCGGCTCTCCTCCGGTCAGCCGCAACTTGCGGACTCCCTGCCCCGCGAAAATCCGCGCCAAGCGCGCGATCTCTTCGTAGCTGAGGATCTCGTTTCTGGCGATCCAGTCGTACTCGTCGAGCGGCATGCAGTACGTACAGCGAAAATTGCAGCGGTCGGTGACGGAGATGCGCAGGTCTTCGAGCGGCCGCTGCAAGCGATCGACGGGCACGGCACTATTGTAACTTTGGGGCCGCTTGACGAGTCTCGATCCCGCGGGCCCATTCCCGATTCTCGAGATACCAGGCGACGGTATTGTCGATGCCTTGCCGCAGCGGCGTTTGCGGCCGCCATCCCAGCAGTCGCCGCGCTTTCGAGATATCGGCCCACGTAGCCGGCGCATCGGCGCGGTGCATGGGCTCGCGGCGCACGTCGGCCGCCGCTTTCCCAAGCGCCTGCTCAATCGTTTCCAGAGCATCGTTGAGCGCGACCGGGGCATCGGAGCCGAGATTGACGACCTCGTATCCGAGCGGCTTCAGGCCGGCGACCGTTCCGCGGGCGATGTCGTCGACGTAGGTGAAATCCCTCGATTGCGAGCCGTCGCCGTAGATCAGCACCGGCCGGCCTTCCGCGACCCATTGAACAAACCGGAACAAGCTCATATCCGGCCGCCCCGCCGGGCCGTACACCGTGAAATAGCGGCAGACCGTAACGTCGATTCCGTAAAGGTAGTGGTATGTGTAGCACATCGCCTCGGCGGCTTTTTTCGAGGCGGCGTAAGGCGAGAGCGGCCGGCTCGTGTCGGCGTTTTCCGAGAACGGCTGCGGATTGTGGGCGCCGTACAGGCTCGAAGTCGACGCCAGCAGGAACTTGGGCGTCCCATGATCTCTGCATAGCTCCAGCAAATTGAGCGCGCCCAGCGTATTTACGCCGACGTAAGCCCAGGGGTCGGCAACGCTTTGACGAACGCCGGCGCGCGCGGCGAGATGGATCACGCTGTCGAACCGATTCGCCGCGAAGAGCGCCGCCATGCAATTGCGCTCTTCGATATCCGCTTGGAGGAAGCGGAATCCGTCCCGCGCGCTGAGTTGCTCCAACCGCCAAAGTTTCAGCCGCGGATCGTAAGCATCGTTGAGATTGTCGACGCCGACCACTTCATCGCCGCGGTCCAGCAGCAGACCCGCCGTGCGCGCCGCAATGAATCCGGCGGCTCCTGTCAAAAGGTGCTTGGGCATGGAGATTCAGGGAATGCTCATCATAGTCGGACGATCCGCTCATCCTCAACGCCGCTGAGCGCATTCCGGGTGTCGACAACGAGTTGAGCCGCCTCGGCCATTGCCGCATAGTCGACTCCGTCATGGTCCGTGACGATGACGCAGCAATCGGCCGCCCCGGCCGCATCCCGCAGCGGCTGCCGCTCGAGCGCCGCGCCCTCGACCGCGAGCGCATCGACGTGAGGATCGCTGAACGAAACCCGCGCCCCCAGCTCTCGCAACAACACTGCAATATCGACGGCCGGCGATTCTCGCACATCCGCTACATTCTTCTTGTAGGCCACTCCGACCAAGTGGATCCGCGAGCCCCGTACGGCCTTGCCGCGGTCATTGAGGGCGTTCTGTATCTTCTTGACCACGTGCTCGGGCATCGAGCCGTTGATTTCCGAGGCGAGTTGAATGAACCGAGGTTCCATGCCGACTTGCTTGGTCTTCCAGGATAGGTAATACGGATCCAGGGGAATGCAGTGCCCGCCCAGTCCCGGACCGGGGTAAAAGGGCATGAACCCGAACGGCTTCGTCGCCGCCGCTTCGATCACCTCCCAGACGTCGATGCCCATGCGTCCGCACAACAGCGCCATTTCGTTCGCCAAGCCGATGTTAATCATGCGGAAGGTGTTCTCCAGCAGTTTTACCATTTCGGCGACCCGGGTCGAGCTGACCGGCACGACCTCGTTCATCGCTTGCGAGTAGAAGGCGGCGCCCATCGCGGTACACGCATCGGTGACGCCGCCGATAACCTTGGGGATATCGCGCGTGCCGTAGACGGGGTTGGCCGGATCCACGCGCTCGGGCGAGAAGCAAAGGAAAAACTCCTTGCCGACCTTGAGCCCGGAGCCCTCGAGAATCGGCAGGACCGCCTCTTCGGTGGCGCCGGGATAGGTCGTGGATTCCACAACGATCAGCATCCCGGAATGCATCCGCTCGGCAAGCGAGCGCACGGCTTCGAAAACATGGGTCAAGTCAGGATCCCGCGTCTTGCGCAGCAAGGTGGGAACGCAGATGCAGACGGCGTCGCAGCCGCGAAGCGCTGCGCTGTCCGCCGTAGCCGCCAACCGGCCTTCGCGCACGAGACGCCCGAACAGTTGTCCGTCAACGTCGGCGATATAGCATTCGCCGCGGGCAACGGCCCGGACTTTGGCCGCATTGGTGTCGACCCCCGTGACCGCGAAGCCCGCGCGGCCCAATTCGACGGCGAGCGGCAGCCCGACGTAGCCGAGCCCGACAACCGCGGCGCGCGCCTCGCGCCTGTTGATCTTTTCGGCCAAACGCTCGGCAACGGTCGTTCCGCCCGTTCGTTGCATGTTTACGCCCGGCGCGCCGCAGGAATCGTCAGGTTGGTCCAATCGAGTCGGGGTTTCAGCGGCCCGCAGTCTCCGGCGCCTACTGAATCGGCGGATCATTTTCGCTGGCCGGCTGGTTTCCGTAATGCTGGCGGACCACCGTCGAGTGGTCGGTGAAAAACGTCCGCGATCCCGTTACGTCGAACGCCTGCGGGTCGGCATTGACGGTATATCCGGCCGGCGTGCCGACCATCGTATAGACGTAACCCTGGTGCAGGCCCGCGGCGAGGCTTTCGGGAATCAGATCGGCGGCGGTCGGCGCAGGCGCCGCGCTGCCGGGCGGAGGCCCCAATTCGGAAAGCGTGGTGGCGTAACGGCTGTAAGTGGAGAAGTACTGCACCTGGGCCGTATTGATCGTCTGGCAGGCCCGAATCGCGGCCAGCTCGTAGGCGGATTTACGCGCCGAACCCAACTTGGGGATGGCGATCGCCGCCAGGATCAGGATGATCGCGATCACGATCAGCAATTCGATCAGCGAAAAGCCCCGCCGGTTCCTGCGTTTTTCCATAGAGCACTGTCCTTCCGCGCGGTCAGTCTTCATTATAAAGCTCCTTCCGCCGGACATTGCGTCCCTTGTCTGTTGACGCTCGAGCGGCCTGCAGCGTTCAAACAAACGCGCCGGCCCTCAAGAGAAACCCGAATGCGGGTATGATAGGGAACTCTCGACAGTTCGTGGAGACACAAGACCATGCAACCCGCCGTCGCTGCAATCGCTTGCTTCATCCTCTATTTCGTCGTGTACCGTTTCTATGCCCGCTATCTCGGCGCGCGCATCTTCCGGCTGGATCCGACCGCCTCCACGCCCGCCCACGATCTCAATGACGGCGTCGACTATGTCCCCTGCCGCAAGCCGATTCTCTTCGGGCACCACTACGCCTCCATCGCCGGCCTGGCGCCGATGCTCGGGCCGGCCATCGCCGTCATTTGGGGATGGCTGCCGGGCATGCTCTGGGTTGTGCTGGGAACGTTGTTCATAGGCGCGGTCCATGACTTCGGCGCCCTGGTCGTCTCCATGCGCAACAAGGGGCTCAGCATCGGCAAGGTCGCCGAAAACCTCATCGGCCGGCGGGCGAAGGGCATCTTCCTGCTCATCATTCTTTTCCTGATCTGCCTGGTGATGGGCGTCTTCGTGAGAACCGTCGCCGGGCTCTTCACTGCCGACTTCTACCCGGAATCGGTTTTCCCGACGTTCTTTTTGATGGCCGTTGCGCTGGCGATCGGCTGGCTGGCGTACAAGCGAGGGGCGGCCATAGGCCCTTTGACGCTGATCGGCTTCGTGCTGATGATCGCTTCGATCGGGGTGGGGCTCAACATTGCCCGGCCCGCCCTCGGAGCCGAGACCTGGGTGATGATCCTTCTGGTCTATGCTTTCGCGGCGTCGATCTTGCCGGTATGGGCTTTGCTGCAGCCCCGCGACTATTTGAACTCGTTGCTGCTCTACCTGGGTCTGGCCGCTTCTTATATCGGTCTCTTTGTTCTGCGGCCGGCGTTCGCGGCGCCGGCGGTCGACGCCCAGCCGGCGGACGCGCCGCCGATCTTCCCGTTCGTATTCATCGTGATCGCTTGCGGAGCGGTATCGGGGTTTCACGGACTGGTGTCGTCGGGAACCACGTCCAAGCAAATCGATAAGGAAACCGACGCCGTGGCGATCGGATACGGAGGAATGGTCGGAGAATCGATGCTCGGCTTGCTGGCCGTGCTGGCGTGCACCGCCGGGTTCCGCTCCCCCGAAACGTGGGCGGAGCACTACGCGAGCTGGGATTTGGCAAACGGCCTGTCTGAAAAAATGCGCGCGTTCATCGACGGCTCGGCCTCGTTCATCAATTCGATGGGCGTCCCGATGGAGCTTGCGCAGGCGTTCATCGCTCTCGTGGCGGTTTCGTTCGCGTTGACCTCGCTCGATTCCGGCACTCGGCTGCTGCGCTACAACATCGAGGAAATCTCCGGCTCGATCGGCGTGCCCGCGCTCGGACGGCGCTATCCCGCCTCCATCGTGGCGGTCGCGTTGATCGGCTTCTTCGCCTTCTACGAGATTCAGGGCCAACCCGCCGGCTTGGCGCTGTGGAGCTTGTTCGGCAGCACGAATCAGGTGCTGGGCGCCTTGACGCTGCTGACGATCACCATCTATCTGCGGCAAAGAGGACGCAACTACCGCTACACCTTCGCGCCTATGGCCTTCATGCTGACCGTCACCTTGATCGCCATGGTCATCAACTTGAACGAGTATTGGCAAGGAGGGCAGCTTTTGCTCGTGTTCGTCGCGGCTTCGATTTTTTTGCTGAGCCTGTGGCTGATTGTCGAGGCCGTGCTGCGTTTCCGCAAAGACACGGCCGGCCTGCCGGCGCCGGTCGAGGGCGATTAGGCTTCCGGCGTCTTCGACTTCGGGTTGCGCTCGACCGCGCCGCCGGCCAGGCGGAAACCCGTATCGTGCAGCGGGTCGGATGAGCAAACCAGCCGCGGGTCGCCGTGGTCGCCCCGAATTTCGGGAAAGCTGCCGCTGAAATCCGGATCGATTGCATCGATCGTCCATACCAACCGCCCCTTGAACCGCACCCGAACTTCGAGCGCGGCGCCGCAGGCCTGACAGCGATAGCGGATCATTCGCGCCCGTCTCCTGCTCCCTTAACAGTATCCATGTGTCAACTGGGCTTGGGAAGGGGATGGGATGACCAGAGGCGATCCTGATAAATGAGGGCGTTGGCCAAGACGAGGAGCTTGCGCATGACGGCGGTGAGGGCGACCTTGGGCGGTTTGCCTTTGTGGCGCAGCTGGCGGTATTTTTTGCTGAGGTCCGGGTTCGAACGGATAGCTGCAAGGGCGGGCATGTAGAGCAGGCGGCGGAGTTTGGGCCGGCCGCCCTGGATGAAGCTGCGGCCCTGCCAGGCGCCGGATTGGCGGGTGATGGGAGCCAAGCCGGCCAAGCCGGCGGCGGACTTGGCGTCGAGCGTGCCGAGTTCGGGCATTTCCGCGAGCAGGCCGGCGGCGCTGACTGTGGCGATGCCGGGGATGGATTTGAGGATCTGCGCCCGGCGAGCCAGCGCGGCATCGGCAGCGAGCAATTGTTGGAGCTTAGCGTCGATGGCGTGCAGATCTTTGTCGATTTGGCGCAGGCGAGTCTTGTTCTGGCGCAGGAGCAGGGACTGCTGGGTGTGCTTTTGGCGATTCTGCGCCGCAGTACGATCCTTGACCAGGGCCTCGCGGGCGGCCTGCAACTCGTTGAGTTCGCGCTGCGTCGGGGAAGTAGCCCGGGTTCTGCGCAGCGGGCAGGCGGACGCCATCTGAGCCAGCATTTGGGCGTCGACTGCGTCGGTCTTGACGCGCCTACCCAGCGCTTGGGCAAAACGCCGCGCGTGCAGCGGATTGACGCGGGCCAAGGGCAGGCCCGCCTGTAGCAGCGCTTGCTCGAAGGCGCGATGCCAGTGCCCGGTGGGTTCGTAGGCCAAGCAGCCGAGCGGCACGTCGATCCAGGTGAGCAGCGCGCGGAAGCCGGCTGCGTTGTTGGCGAAGCGGGCAACTCTGCCCTGGGGCGCCAAGTAGGCGTCCAAGTGCGTTTTGGAAATGTCCACTCCTAGGATACAATCAGACATCTTTTCCTCCTCCTGTGCTTGTCTTGCGAGCCTTGCTGCTCCTGTATCCATTCAGGACGTGGGAAAAGACGGTGGCGACCAAACTGCTAAACGGTCCTGATGACCAGTCCGTGACGGTCCGACCACCGCCACCCCCGGCGCCCGGCCGGGCGCCGGACGCCGGGAGGCGAGCCTAATCCCGAAGCCCACGAGAGTAGTTTAAACAGACAAGTCCGTGGGGAAAGTCCCGTGGGCGGCGCGGCAGGCTTCTGCGGCGTCTTTTCGGCCCGCGCAAGCGGTTCGGCGAGGAGATGAGGAGGGAGGCGATCCGGGAGATCGTCCCCGACGAACGACGAAGCCGACGGCCGCAAATGCCTGCTGCCCAAAGGGTTACGCGCCCTGAACCGCCGATCCGGTAGCATACGCCATGTCGAGTCACTTGATTGCCCACACGATACTGTATTGGCCCCAAGCGCGTAACGGCGCCTGCGTGACTTTTGCCACGGGCTGCTAGCCGCCGCCGCGCCGTTGCTAACATGGTGCATTCGCGGAGAAACGGGAATGTTCGAGTTCAAGGGCGTGGATTTCATGGAGTTCGACTCGCTGCTCAGCGAAGAAGAGTTGCTTGTCCGCCGAACCGCCCGCCAATTCGTCGACGACCGTTTCCTCCCCGTAATCGACAAGCACTTCCGCGACGGCACGTTCCCCACGGATCTGTCGGAGACAATCGCCGAGTTGGGTTTTTTCGGCGCCAACCTCCGCGGCTACGGCTGCGCCGGCATGAGCGAGGTCGAGACCGGCCTGATCATGCAGGAGCTCGAGCGCGCCGACAGCGGACTGCGCAGCTTCGTCTCGGTGCAGAGCAGCCTCTCGATGTTCTGCCTCCACCGCTACGGCAGCGAAGAGCAGAAGAACAAGTGGCTGCCGGAGTTGCAAAAGGCCAAAAAATTCGCCTGCTTCGGCTTGACCGAGCCCAATTTCGGCTCGAACCCCGCCGGAATGACCACGCGCGCCGTCCGCGACGGCGGCGGCTATGTCCTCAACGGCGAGAAAACCTGGATCACCAACGGGACGCTCGCCGACGTGGCCATTATCTGGGCGAAGGTCGACGACAGCGACGACGTTCGCGCCTTCCTGGTCGAAAAGGGAACGCCCGGCTTCACCGCGGCCGACCTGCACAACAAGCTGTCGATGCGCGCCTCGATCACCTCGAGCCTCGGCTTCAGTGACTGCCGGATTCCGGCCGCCAACGCGCTTCCGGGAGTCACCGGCTTGAAGGCCGCCTTGAGTTGCCTGTCGAACGCCCGCATGGGCATCGGCTGGGGCACGATCGGCGCGGCCATGGCCTGCTACGACTGCGCGCGGCAGTACACGACGATGCGCACGCAGTTCGACAACCGTCCCATCGCCTCGCACCAACTGGTGCAGAACGATCTGGCCTTCATGATTACCGAAATTACGAAGGCGCAGTTCATGACGCTGCACGCCTCCCGCTTGAAAGACAAGGGCAAGCTGCACTTCAGCCACGTCTCGATGCTCAAGCGCAACAACGCGCAGATGGCGATCGAAATCGCCCGCCGGGCCCGCGACCTGCTGGGCGCCAACGGCATCACCGACGAATACCCGATCTTCCGCCACATGTGCAATCTCGAAACCGTGAAGACCTACGAGGGCACGCACAATATCCACACTCTGGTGCTCGGCGCGCGCGTCACCGGCGTGCCCGCGTTCGTATAAGGAATGACGATGCTCGCCGCGGCTCGCATCTGCTCGGCAATAGTCGTCGTCGCGGTTTTTCTCGGCCCGGCGTGGGCCGCCCTCGGCGGCGATCTTCCGCGCGCCGCGGCCGCCGCCGCGTTTTCTCCTTTCTGCCACCAGGAGCCGGCGCGGTCGTGGACGATGTTGGGAACGCAGCTTCCCGTCTGCGTCCGCTGTCTCGGGTTCTATCTGGGCGCGGCGGCGGCCTGCTTGCTGGGTCTGCGTTTCGAGAAGAAACGGCTGGCCGCCGCTGCAGTCCTGGCGGCGGCCGCTCTGGGGCTGGAATTCCTGCTCGGACGAACCGGCGGCGAGATCGTGCGCTTCGCGACCGCCCTTGCGCTCGCGGGATCGACCGCGCCGGCGCTGTGGTCGGAGACCGCCGCCCGCGCGCTGCCATCCTCCGCCGGGACGACGTCATGACCGTGCCGCTCGCAGTGGCGGCAGCGGCGGCGCTGACCGCCGTTCCGAGCCTTGCGAGCGAGCGCCAAGGGTTGTTGGCTACCTACTCCGACGCGCGCCGCAGCGTCCGCGTCGAGACGCCCGACGCCAATTTTTTCCTTGCCGCCGACGAGTCGCCGCACCCGGGGATCGCCGCGGCGTTCGAGGCGGTCTGGCGCGGCAAGCTCTCGGTGCTGCGCAACGGAGACTACTTTTTCGATGCAGGCGAAGCGCAAGTCTCGCTCGGCGGAAAAGTCGCCTCGGACGCTCCCTTACGGCTCGCCGCGGGGCCGGTTCCGCTCGAAATCCGCTATCGGCGGCCTGACGGCGAGGCGCAACTGCGCTTGCTCTGGAAGGGCCCGGGGTTCGCTTGGGAGCCGCTACCGAAGCGCTTGCTGTCCCACGCCGAAAGCCTGTCGGAGAACGAAATCCTCGTGCGCGAAGGCCGCCGCCTGGCAAGCGAGCTGGGCTGCGTCAACTGCCACGCCTCCGCATCGACCTCGCTCGACAGGCGCTTGGCCCCCGATCTGAACGGGATCGGCGCGCGGCGCAACGAAGGCTGGCTCTTCGCCTGGATGGCGGACCCGCGCGCGGTGCGCGGCGACGCGGCGATGCCGGTAATGCTGACCGCGGCCGAGCGGCGCGATATCGCCCGTTACCTCACGACGCTGCAGGGCGCCGCCGCGCCCGCGCTGGAGGCCAAGCTGCCCAGCCGCTTCCGAGAGTTCGGCTCGACGCTCTTTCAGACGCTGGGCTGCGTCGCCTGCCATCACCGCGGCGGAGTATCGCTCGCCGACTCCGGCTCGAAGATGCCGTTCGGCGCACTGGTCGCCTATTTGCAGGACCCCGCCCGTTACGACCCCGGCGGGCGGATGCCCGCGCTGTTGCTGGACCGCGAAGAAGCGACGGCCATCGCGGCGCACCTGGACGAAGCCTTCCGCGACGAAAGGCATGCGCTGCCGGCTGCGGGCGGCGACGCCGCGAAAGGGAAAGCTCTTGTTGCCTCGAGCGGGTGCTTGAACTGCCACGCGCTGGATGTCGCTTCCGCGTACGCACAACCGGCCCCGTTTGCGGAACTGCGCCCGCGGCAAGGCTGTCTGGCGGCCGAACCCGCCGGGCGCGCCCCGCGGTACCGCCTTGCGGCGGAGCAGCGCGCGGCGCTGAATGCCTTCGTTGCGGACTTTTCCGCCTACCCGGACGTCAGCCGTGCGCCCGTCTTCGACCACGCCGGACGCTTGCAGCGGCTGCGCTGCAACGCCTGCCACGAGTGGAACGGCGCCGAGCCTTCGGCGCCTATCGCCGAATCCGCGCCCGTCCTTACGGGAGTCGGCGCAAAGCTCAGAAGCGATTGGCTGCGGCGGACGTTGACCGGCGGCCCGCGCGCGTTTGATTGGATCGAGTTGCGCATGCCCGCCTACCATCCGCGCGAGGCGGCGCTGCTCGTCGAAGGTTTCGCCAAAAGCGCGGGGCTGGAGCCGGGCGCGGGGCCGCCGCTCGCGCGGACGGCGTCGGCAACCACCGGACACGGCATGTTGGGCGTCGATTCCCAACAGGGCGGCATGGCCTGCAACGGCTGCCACGGCTGGGGAAAGTTCGACCCGCTCGGCGAGCACGGCCCGCAATTGCTGATCGCTGGCCGGCGGCTGCGCTACCGCTGGTTTGCGCGCTGGATGCGTGACCCCGCCCGCATTCTTTCCGGCACGTCCATGCCCAATTACTTCGGCTCCCTGCCCGCGCCGGAGGCGGCGGAGAAGATCGACACCCTATGGGCCGCGCTTCTCGACGCCAAGGCGGAAAACGCCCCCGCGGGATACGAGACGGCAAGCGCCCGGCCCGGCAGCGAAGAAATGCCGGTCCCTGCCGACAAGCCGGTCGTCGTCCGCTGGGACATGCCGGGCGCGTCTCCCGCCGCTATCTCGGTCGGCTTCCCCGGCGGGTTGTCGTACTGTTTCGACGCCGGCGCCGTGCAACTGCTCTATGCCTGGCAAGGCGGCTTCGTCGATATCTCGCCCACGCTGTGGACAAAAAAGAACAAAGACACCAACCGCACCGAGACGGCGCGTTCCGTAGGCGACATTTTTTACCGTTCGGACGGTTACCCGCTGCGAGTCGGCGAGCGCGGCCGCATCCCCCAACGGCGTTTCCGCGGTTACCGGCTGGTCGACGGCGCGCCGCAGTTCCACTACGAAGTGGACGGCGTTACCGTTTACGAAACGCTCGTCTCGCGGGACGCCAAGCTGCTCCGCCGCTTCGAGTTTCCCCGGGTCGACAGGCCGATGTGGTTCGTCGCAGGCGGGGAAACCCGCGCGATCGCCCGCGGCGAAAACCGCACGCTCACGGTAGAGGTCGGCCCGTGAAAACGCCCGCGGCGCTGTTTTTCGCTTGCGTTCTCGCCTGCGCCCCCGCCCCGGGTCAGGTCCTGCCGTCCAGCTACAAGGTGGAAACGGTGCGCGGGCCGCGGGGCATTCATCCCGAGTTCTGCTCCATCGACTTCGCTCCTGACGGCAGGCTTTATGCGGCGTTCCGGCGCGGCTACATTTATTCGTTCGACCCGCAGTCGGAGCGCTGGCGCAAATTCGCCGAGGGTCTGCATACCCCGCTAGGCATCATGGCGGGCGGCAAAGGCGAATTTTTCGTGGCACAGGTCCCCGAGCTCACGCGCGTCGTCGACACGGATGACGACGGCGCCGCCGACCTCTTCGAAACGATCAGCGACGGCTGGGGGCTCTCCGGCAACTATCACGAATACATCGCCGGGCCGATCCGCGACCGGGACGGAAACTTCTACGTCAGCCTGGGGCTGGCCTCGGGCAACGCCGACCCGCGCGAGCCGGTGCGCGGCGAGCTCAGCCGCAAGCCGCGCAGGGCCGCCGAACCGCTCGCAGGCAAGGTCAACAGGATCGGCCACTACTCGCCGGTTCCCTACCGCGGCTGCGCCTTGAAGATCGACGCCGCTGCGGGCGCCGTCTCGGTTTTCTCCTGCGGCTTTCGCCAGCCGAACGGCATCGTGATGAGTCCTGAAGGCGATATCTTCGCCGTGGACAATCAGGGCGGCTGGGTCGGCACGTCGCCGCTCCATCACGTCACGCGGAACGCCTTCCACGGACACCCGGCGTCGCTGCCCTGGCATCCGGATTTCCTCGGCGTCAATCCGATCGAAGCCGATGTCGCCGAACTGGACGCGCGCCGCAAGAAGCCCGCGATCCTTTTCCCGCAGAACGACATGGGCGGCTCGAGCGCCCAGCCGCTTTTCGACCTGACGGACGGCGCGTTCGGCCCCTACGCCGGGCAGCTTTTCGTTGCCGAATGGACCTATCCGCGCATCTACCGCGTCTTTCTCGAAAAGGTTCGGGGCGAGTGGCAGGGCGCGGCGTTTCCGTTCCTCGACGGCAACGGCCTGCGCATGGCCAACAACCGCCTGGCGTTTTCTCCAGAGGGCAAGGCCCTCTACGTCGCCCAGACCTCGCGCATATGGGGATCGACCGAAGGCTTGCAGCGGGTCGTTTACCAAGGCCGCGTCCCGTTCGACATCCTGACCATGAAGCTGACGCAAACGGGCTTCGACCTGACCTTCACCAAGCCGGTCGACCGCGCCACCGCCGGCGAGGCGTCGAACTACTCGTTCACGCACTACTACTACCGCTACCACGCGGCCTACGGCTCGCCGAAAACCGAGGTGACGCCCGTAGCGGTGCGCCGCGCCGTCGTAGCGCCCGACGGCCTCGAAGTTTCGCTGACGCTCGACGAGTTGGTTCCGGGCCGCGTCTTCGATCTCAGACCGAGCGGCATCCTCTCCGCCGCAGGCGAGCCGCTGGCGACCGGCATGGCCGCCTACACCCTGAACCGGTTGCGGTAGCATACTTGGGCGGAGACATCCGGCTCGACGCCTCGGATAAAGGCGCGTGTTATGTTTCGGTGTGTGGTCTTGGCTCCTACGACAGCGATTCGACCCAGGCGTTATAGAAAATGAACGCATGCATCGACACATCGGCGGATGAGATCGCTGCCTTCTGCGAACGCTGGCAGGTCGCGGAACTGGCGCTGTTCGGCTCCGTGCTGCGGGACGATTTCGGTCCCGAAAGCGATGTCGACGTACTGGTGCGCTTCAAACCGGAGGCGCGGCACACGCTTTTGGACATGACGCGCATGGAAGACGAGTTGAGCCGGGTACTCGGTCGCCGGGCCGACATGGTCGAACGCGCCGCTGTCGAGCGAAGCCGCAACTACATTCGTCGCGAAGCCATCCTCCAATCGGCGGAAACGATCTATGCGGCGTGACGACGCCTATCTGCTCGACATGCTGCAAGCGGCGCGTGAAGCGGTGGAGTTCGCTGCCGGGCTGACCTTCCTTCAGTTTGAACAGAGCCGCCTGCACCAGAACGCGGTTCTGAAAGCGATAGAGATCGTCGGGGAGGCTGCATCCCGCGTGAGCGACGGTACGAAAGAAGCGCATCCGGAAATCCCGTGGCATGAGATCGTCGGCATGCGCAACCGCCTCGTCCATGCCTATTTCGCAGTTGACCTCGCTCTGGTCCGGCGGACGATACGGGAAGCGCTGCCGGCATTGATCGCCCAACTCGAACCGCTCGTGGCGCAGGATCCCGGGCAATAGCACGCGCGTCGATGGATGCCTGTTCGTACTCGATACAACCCATTGTGGCGCCGGGCCGCGTCTTCGACCTCAGGCCGAGCGGCATCCTCTCCGCCGCCGGCGAGCCGCTGACAACCGGCATGGCCGCCTACACCCTGAACCGCCTGCGGTAGGGGGCCGGATCCTGCCGGATCGATGCGCCCCGGGCGCTCGACGGCCTCACCGGCTCCAATCCCAAAGGATACTGGACTTAGCGAAAGATGTCCTGGGCTTTCTCGGCAATCCGAGCGATCTCCTGAACTGCTTCAAGAGCGTCTTGCGGAGAAATATGCGGCTTCAAATTTGTCACCCGCCTCGCCTTTTCGTCAGCCGAGGCGTCGTCTTTCCGTTGTTCGCCGACATATAAGGCCGTCCCCAGGCGTTCGAGATCGACAACTCCCTTGCCGCCGAGCTCGCCGGCTACGAAATCGATTCTGTTACCGTATTTTTCCAGCGTCCTGGGATAGAAACTTTGTATGTATTTGCTCTGATCCGTAGAGATAATCCGGGGACCGTACGGCCGTTGAGTCTCGAGTTTCAGCAGTCCGTCCGCTCGCAGAGCCGTCAACTCGTATCTCAAGTCGAATGAAAACGGGCCATGCATGTAGAGGATGAAGTCATAGCCCATCGGAATTTTTGCCAGATGCTGCGCAAAATACGCCGCTTTCTGTATGTGGGTCTCGCCACACCAGCTTCCTCTGCTTTTCAATTCCTCGATCAGCCTCGTCAACAGCGCGGCTTTCCTCATCCTATCCATCCTTCTCCTCCTGTTGAAGTTCGATAATCTTGCTGCGGTTATCTTTCAGCCATCCCTTTGCCTCGTCAAAACACGACCGATCGGCAAAGACATGGTCAACCGACACGACAGGTATGTTTTTCAGCGCCTCGGACACGGCGAGAGACGACACGACACGGCCGTCGCGCATGCGCACCGGGAAGTCCGGCGGGCCGCTCTTCTGGTTGTAGGGGTCATGTCGGAATCGGTCTTCGCCGTATTCGGATTGCAGAGCACGATAAACTGCTTTTCCGGATTCCGGATTGATCTCAACATCTTCAGGGTTCCGCTCGTAAATCCTCCGAAAGTGTTCGCGCCGTACGATACGACGCGCGTGCAAGTGCCCGTTTTCGTCCTCATCGAATGCGGCTTTCCACAGGTCGGCCGTGATTTCGTTGTCCGTCATCTGCAAATGGCTGTTCGAATCGATCGGGAACTCGCCGCCATCGAGCCATTCCTTGAGAAAATCCATCAGATGGATATCGTAGATTCGACGTACGGGATGAAAATAAACCTGGGAATACATGAAGTAACGCGCAAGCATCAGCGCTTCGGCGGACTGGATGCCGCCTTCTTCCATGCCAAGCGCCGGCTGCTTGGACCCTTTGTTCTCGTCCGATGGCGCGGGCGGCAGAATGCGCAGCGTGTCGACCAGCCGGTAGTAATCGAATTTGCCGTAGGCGACTCCCGCATGGTGCGAATCGCGCAGCAGGTAGTCCATGCGGTCAACACCGAAAGCGTCTCCGACGATGATCTGGGCCAGGATCGCTTCCCAGTCTGAAAACTTCAGGTCGTTGGCGTTCTTCTGCCCCACCGCCAGTTTTTCTATGTCCTCGTGGCGGAGCGGCGGGGTGACGGAGTCCCAAATTTCTTTCAACTCTTCGCTGGAGACGATTTCCCGCGTCAATCTCTCGTGATCCCAACCCTGCGGCAGAAGCTCTTTCTCGGCGGCGTGCGAAAACGGCAGGTGGCCGATGTCATGGCAGAGAGCGGCCATCCGCACAACCCGCCGCCAATACGCCCTCTGATCCCGATTGCCGAGCGGCTCCAGCAAGTTGCGGATATCCTCCATAACGTTATCCGGATTCGTGACTATGTCGAAAACCCGGCTCGCAAGCTCCATGACGCCTAGCGAGTGCTCGAACCGTTTATGGGTTGCGCCCGGATAAACCAAGTAGGTCATTGCCAGTTGGTGAATATGGCGCAGTCTCTGGAACGGCCGCGAGTTCAGAACTCTGCGCTCGTCGCCGTCCAGGCGGACGAATACGTGGATCGGGTCTCTGATTTCGTGAACGTTCTGCATCGCGGTCAGGCTTTCGACAACAAGCGAACGCCCACCGATCGATCCATGCGGGGGCCGGATACAAGCGGAGCGCCGCTCCAGCGGCATTGCCGCCCGCGTCGTTGACGGGCTTGGGCTCGGCTTCGTCGATTCCCGCGTTGCGCGTCACATCGCCGGCTGCTCGTGTTGCCTGAAGCTGCGCTGTTCATCGTTGGTTCAAATCTAGCAAAGATACCAGAACTGCGAAAACATCAGAAGCTCAAAATGTTTTCTAACCAGGCTGTATCTTCGAGTGACGCGCTACCGGCTTCAACTCTGACAAGCAAAACGCGCATCACGTGAGCGGCCAGCCGCCGCGGGCGTCGATTTCGCGGTCGATGCGGGCCATGATGCGCGGCGTTTCGGCCAGCGCGGCGCAGATGCGGCGGTAACGGGCGATGTCGTCGAAGGACAGGACGCGGCCCTTGCGGTCTTTCAGCCACTTCTCCGCCGGGCGGTAGCCGCCGATGGCGAAGGCCCAGGTCTCCGGCGCCACGCCCTCGAAATACTGGTCGCGGTTGATCCACGCCCGGCCCGGCAGGCCGCCGTTCGGCGGCGCGTATTGCGCCCTGCTGACCCGATTGCCGCCCGCGCGCGGAAAAGCGGGCGCAGCTTCGCCTTCCGCTTCCATCAGGTGCAGCGCGGCGAGGCGCTTGCCCAGGCCGGTCAGAGCCGCGAACAGCGCCCGGTCGCCGGTCAACGGGATGCGCGGAAAGTCCGATTTCAGAAAATCGGCGTAGCGGCGGCGGTACTCCGGGCTGTGCAGCACGGCGTAGATGTAGCCGAACACGTCCTCCGGGCCAAACGTGGAGACCAGATCGCCCGCGCCGTCGGGAAGGAACGCGATGCCGATGGCGGAGGCGATTTTTGCGACGCACTCCCGGTCGAGGTTCGCTTTGCGCATCCCCTTGCCGTAGGTATAGAGAGGGAAAAGATAATTGACTTCCTTGAGCGATACCGTGTGGTGCTGGGTAAGGGTTCGTGAGGCGAAAACGTGCTCCCAGCCCCCGGCTATTTCGGTCGCCCTGGGTGTCGAGAGACCCAGATTCGGCCCGGCCAGCATATGGCGCATGACGTTCGGGCGCGGGCGGCAAATGAAGCCGCCGGCCCGTCCGGTGTAGTAGGTGAAGCGCACATCGAAAGGTCGATACAGGATAGGCGCGACGCTCCGATCCGCCTCGGGATGATCGAGAATATCCCGTTGCGCGTCCGCGACTTTCCAGTCGCTTGAGTCCTTACCGAGCGAAAAGACGTTTCTGGCATCCTCTGCGCCGCGCGAAACGAAGTCCGCAGCGGCAGATTGCATGTCTTCGGCAGTCCACTGAATCGCCAGCTTGTCGCGCGCCGTGACAATCCCGACCGAATTGACGGGAAAGATGGCGGTGATCGCCGCGCCCGCCTCGTATTCCTCGCTCAATCTCTCGTCGCGCGGAACGAACAGATAGAGCGGCGGTTTCGGCGCAAGCTCCGCCCATTCGGTGGTCTCGACATCGTTGGCGGCGAGCCAACCGTATTTGCCGCCGTCCGGCCCCCCTTCGCGCTCGCCCCACAGATCGGCATGGCACACCCGCGCCGGGGCGGCGCCTGCAGCGGCCCGTTTGACAAACAGACCGATGGCGACGCCTTGCTGGATATCGAACGCGTTCTCGTCTTTCCCGCCCCCCGGAGCGCGTTCCTTTTTCTTTGCGTTGCCGTGCAGGTCGAGCAGATAGATCTCGTCGAAGGTCTGCATCAGACTCCGTCTCATGCCGCTGAAGGTCGGATTGTCGAGATAACTGTGGTTGGTCACGAAGCCGAGCACGCCCTCGCCGGTCCGTTCGATGCGCCATTGGGCGAAGCGGATGAACTTGACGTAATCGTCGTTCAGCCATTTCGGGTTGCGCTCGCCCAACGGCTGCCCGTCCACTGAAAAATAGCTGTCCGTTTTTCTTGCGCCGTCCAAACCTCGCAGCAGCCCCTTGATCCAGGCGCCCTTGTTGGCGGAGTGGCCGGAGTAGGGCGGGTTGCCGAGCACGACCATCACCGGCTTCTTGCGCTTCACGGCGTCCGCGCCCGCCGCTTCCTGGGCGATTTCGTGAGCGAACAGCGCGCCGGCGACGCTTTCGTGCGCTTCTTCCAGCGTGTTGGTGAGAAACACCCCGAGGCGTTGGCCGTCGGGCATCTTGAACCCGGCGTCCGTTCCACCGATTTCGAGGGCGAGCTTCAGGTGGCAGATCGCATAGGGCGCCATCAGCAGCTCGAACCCGAACAGGCGCGGCAAAAGATGATCGCGGATATAGTCGGGCCAAGCGCCGCTGAGTCCCTTTTTCTCGATGGTCGAACGGATGGCGGCGACCGTTTCGCGCAGGAAGGTTCCCGTGCCCGCGGCGGGGTCGAGGATCAGCACGCGCGGGCTCGACTCCGCGGCTCCGTTGCGCGTCTCGACCGGGACGGTCGCGGTGTCAGCGAGCCCGTCGGGCAGGCCGAAGCGGCCGCGGAGCAGGCGGTCCACGCTGCGCACGATGTAGCCGACCACCGGCTCCGGCGTGTAATAGACGCCGCGCACCTCGCGCATTTGCGGGTCGTAGGCGGCCAGAAAGTCCTCGTAGAAATGCACCACCGGGTCTTCGCGCCGGGTGCGGCTGCCGAAATCGGCGAGCACCGCCGCGATGTCCGCCCGGTCCAGCACCTGCGCGAGATCGTCCACGATCCAGGCGATGCGAGGATCGATGCCGGGGCCGGCGATGCGCCCGAAGACGTCGCGCAGAAACGGCGTCGTTTGCGCGAAAACGGCGGATTGGCGCGTGAACGGCTCCCGCGCGCGCGTTTGCAGGCAGCGGGCCGTGAACAGGCCGTAAACGGCGGTCTGCGCCTGCAAGTCGGCGAATTGCTCGGGCGAGAGTCCGCCGATCAGCACGTCGCGATAGGCGGCCAGCAAACCGTGCAGCGGCCCCGACTGCGGCTTTCTTTCTTCTTGCCGGAGAATGCGCCCGACGGCGTCGCGCAGCAGCTTGGCCCTGGCCGCCATTGCCTTGGCGAGCTCGCGGGGATTGGCGACGGACGACAAATCGGTTGCGAAGAACGCCTCGAACAACGCGGCGGCCCGCGCGGCGCCGGTTCTGTCCAAGGCGATCTTGCCTCGGCTGTCGAGACGCGCCAGGCGCGCCTCGCCGCGCAGTTCGCCCGCCGCGTACCAGCGGAACTGCAGATAGTCGGTCAGGATCAGGTTGGGCAGGCCGTCGCGGTAGCGTTTCAGTTGCGCGGAGATTGCGACGCGGTCCAGGTTGGCGCCGACGTCCTTGCACTCGATATGGCCTATCGCGAAGCCGCCCCGTTCGACGATGAAGTCGGGCGCGCCGCAGGCGACGGACTGGGGCTCGTTGATGGCGCGGACGGCGCCGCCCGCCAAATCCTGAACGAGCGTCTGGAACGCCGGCCGGTAGCTGTGCTCGGTCGCCTGTCCGCTTGCATGCGTTTGCTCCACTTCGCGGCAATAGGCGCGAAACGCGGCCGCCGCGGTCCGCTTCGTCACCAGTTACGCTTGCCTCCGCGCCGTTGCCGCATGGTTCCCCGCGCTTCCTATAATGACAGTCGGAAGCCGCTTGAACGGCCAGCGGCCGTTTCCGCACATGCGCGGCGGGCGCTGCAGTTCCATCGACGATCAGGCAGCGAGAGTTTGAAGGTAGCAGCATCGAAATGACCGGCCAAACGCCTGAACCCCGATCCAGCTTCGGCGGGCCGTGGACGCTGGATAAGCTCAACATATTGGAAAGGTATCTCGATGCATACACAACGGCGTTGAAGAATCAACCGTTTCAACTCATGTACATCGATGCCTTTGCGGGCACAGGCCGCATTGTGTTGCCTGACGATGACGACGATGCCCACAGCTTCGTGATCGGCTCCGCCGAGCGGGCGGTCGGAATCACCGACAAACCATTCGACAGGTTGATCTTTGTCGAGAAAGACCCTGACCGCTGTCAACAGTTGGACGCCCTATGCAGGACGCCCTCCGATAGAGACATCAGGATCGTGAATTCCGAGGCGAACGACTTTCTACGTAACTTTCATGAAGATTGGCGTAGCTGGCGCGGGGTTCTCTTTCTCGACCCGTTCGCCACGGAGGTCGAATGGGCGACAATCAAAACGATAACGGACTTCAAGGCGTTGGATACCTGGATTCTTTTCCCGACGTCCGCGGTCGCGCGGATGCTGCCGAAATCCAGAATGCCGGATGCCATCGAGCAAAAATGGGCCGATCGGTTGACCACGGTATTCGGCGGCGAGAGTTGGCGGGATCTCTACCAGGAAAGTCCGCAGGGAAAACTTTTCGAAGACCGCGGCTTCGAGAGAGATCCGGGCGTCGACGGGCTTATTGGAATCTACAAGGAAAAATTGACTCGCTTACTCGATGACAGGTTTCTCCAGCAATCTCGGACTTTGCGGAACTCGAAGAATTCCGCGCTGTTCGAATTTCTGTTCTGCGTCGGCAGTTCGAAGGGAATCAAACCTGCCAAAAGTATTGCGAAACATATCTTGGATAACCTGTAGCCATGGCCGCGCGCTCCAGAATCGAGTGGACCGAGGTCACCTGGAACCCGGTGACGGGCTGCACGAAGATCAGTTCCGGGTGCCGGTTCTGCTACGCGGAGCGCATGTCCCTGAGGCTTCGCGCGATGGGCGCCGCCAAGTACGAAAACGGATTCTCGGTTACCCTGCACGAATCCACTCTCGGCGATCCTCTGAAGTGGAGGAAGCCGCGCCTCGTCTTCGTCAACTCCATGTCCGATCTGTTTCATGAATCCGTCCCGGCGGCGTTCATCGAGTCCGTGTTCGCGGTCATGAACCGGGCGGGACGGCACACTTTTCAGGTGTTGACCAAGCGGCCGGAACGCGCCGCCCTGCTCAGCGGCCGGTTGCGCTGGACGCCGAACGTCTGGCTGGGTACGAGCGTCGAATCCTCAGCCCTGCTGGGGCGACCGGCGGCGCTCAAGGAAACCCGCGCCCAAACAAAATTCCTGTCTCTCGAACCGCTGTTGGGGCCTTTGCCGAGTTTGGAATTGACGGGCATCGATTGGGTCATTGTCGGCGGCGAGTCCGGGCCGGGCGCCAGACCCATGCAGCCGGACTGGGTGCGGGAGATCCGCGACCGGTGCATACGTTCCGGGACGCCGTTCTTCTTCAAGCAATGGGGCGGCGTATTCAAGAAGAAAACAGGCCGGACGCTGGACGGCAGAACATGGGATCAAATCCCCAAAGCAAAGGCGGCGCCGGCATGAATCCGCTCGATACGCTGAGAGCGGCCGAGGCCGGACACAATCGGAGAGCCGAACGTTTGAAAATTGCGGAGGCGGAACGACGGTTGAGCGACGGCGGCAAGTGAGTCTCGACCCCGTTCGCAATGGAGAGTCGGAGGCCGTTTATGCCGCCGCTTGCCGCGGCTGCACGCGAGCGGCGATCTCTTGGCCCGCCTCGATTTCGGCTCGGCGCAGCTCGTAGGTCTTTTGCAGGTTCAACCAGACCTGCGGCGTCGTCCCGAAATAGCGCGCCAGCCGAAGCGCGGTATCGGCGGTTACGCTCCGCCGTCCGTTCAGAATCGCAGTGACGCGGTTGGACGGCATATCCAACTCCTTCGCCAACGCCTCGGCCGAGAGGTTGAGCGTCTCGAGTTCCGCTCGCAATATCTCGCCCGGATGAACCGGCCGCATACCGTTCCTTACGCTCATATTCTCAGCCCTCAATCCCGCCCCTGCATCGCGTTGCGCACCGCCGTTTCCATCGCGGCGATCTCGGCGTCGTCCAATTCGGGGAAGTTGCCGCGTTTCGTTGCCGAAAGCCGGCCCTGGTTCTGCATGCAGAGACGCACGAATAACGAGGCGCGGCGGTCCGGCATGTCCACGGTCGCGCGCACCGCTTCGAACGCCCGGTCAAAGACCGCGACGAAATCGAGCTCTTCCTTCAGGTCCCGGCGAACGGTGTCGGCCACGCGGTCGTACAAGTACTCGGCGAACCCGGTCGCGTCGAAATAGCGGTAGAGATCGGCGGTGTCGTTTTCGACGACGATTTCCCGCTCCGCCGTCCAATTCCAGCGGATGAATGCGAAGAGCGGCTGCGAGAAGGCTTCCAGCACCGCATCGTAGCTCTTCCGATCGCGCAGAATGGAGGCCGAAACCGGGAAGACGATGCCGGGCGGGCTGTAGCCCCGTTTGGCCAGCACATGATGTATCAGGAAGCGGTGGATGCGGCCGTTGCCGTCCTCGAAGGGGTGGATCAAGACAAAGGCGAAGGCGGAAACCGCCGCGGCCGCGACGGGATCGACGCCGCCATCGACAACGCGGCGCGTCATGGCCGTCCAGGCGTCCATGAGCGCGGGCACGTCCTCGTGCCGCGGGCAGATGTAATGCACTTTCTCGCGATGCATGCCGACTGCCGTTCCCACGAAATTCTGGAGGCCGCGCCAGTCGGCAGCCGCGTAACGGGGATCGACGATATCGCCCTGCAGGCGGATCAACGCGGCCTTGTCGGCCGGGTCGAAAGCGGGCGCCGCCCGCAGCGCGGCAACGAACCGCTCCGTGCGCATGGCGCTCGGGGTCTCGCTCTCGATGGCGAACGAGGAGCGCGTCTCTTCGGTATAGAGGTAGTTCACGGCCCGGGCGAGGATTGCCGGTTCATAGCTTCGGACCAGCGCGCGCGCCTCCTTGTCTATGCGCAGGTCCTGCCGCTCCGTTAACCGCGGCGTGCGCCTGATCGAGGGGCACAAGCCGGGTACGCCGAGCAGATTGTCGGCCACGCGGTGGCGCTGGGAATTGCGGCGCGCGGCGACAAGGTGCTTGTTCGGATCCAGGGCTTCGACATAATTGCCGGAGCGGACGTTCTCCAGGTCCAGCGTTCGACCGGTGAACATCTCGTAGAAGAACCAGGCGCGCCGACTGAACGCCCCCGTAGGTTCCGCCCGGACCCAGTTTTCGATGTCGGCGGCCTGGATCATCTTGAAGGCGGCGGCCAGCACCCCGAGGTCCACGGGTTCCCGGCGCAGCGCAAAACGGAGGTGCGCTACGATCGACCCGTCCGGGGCATACGGCCGGGGGTAGATCTCCACGGTTCGCGAGTCGCGCATTTCGGTCCGCCGCACGCCGGCCGCGATGTAGCTCTCCACGAACGGCGGGGGAACCGCCAAACCCAACTCGCTTCTGAGCCAGGCTTGGCCGATAGGATGCCGTTCCCTGCCTGTTGCGGATTGCGCCATGCGGAATCGATTGTGCCTCTCAAAACGCTTAGAATCGGCGGGATTCCTCCAGTTTCTCTTACGAACCCCGACGAAACCTCTCAAAACGCTTAGAATCGGCGGGGTTCCTCCAGTTTCTCTTACGAACCCCGGCGAAACCTCTCAAAACGCTTAGAATCGGCGGGATTCCTCCAGTTTCGCTTACAACCCCGGCGAAACCTCTCAAAACGCTTAGAATCGGCGGGATTCCTCCAGTTTCTCTTACGAACCCCGGCGAAACCTCTCAAAACGCTTAGAATCGGCGGGATTCCTCCAGTTTCGCTTACAACCCCCGGCGAAACCTCTCAAAACGCTTAGAATCGGCGGGGTTCCTCCAGTTTCGCTTACAACCCCCGGCGAAACCTCTCAAAACGCTTAGAATCGGCGGGGTTCCTCCAGTTTCGCTTACAACCCCCGGCGAAACCTCTCAAAACGCTTAGAATCGGCGGGGTTCCTCCAGTTTCGCTTACAACCCTCGACGAAACCTCTCAAAACGCTTAGAATCGGCGGGGTTCCTCCAGTTTCGCTTACAACCCCCGGCGAAACCTCTCAAAACGCTTAGAATCGGCGGGGTTTCTCCAGTTTCGCTTACAATCCCCGGCGAAACCTCTCAAAACGCTTAGAATCGGCGGGGTTCCTCCAGTTTCGCTTACAACCCCCGGCGAAACCTCTCAAAACGCTTAGAATCGGCGGGGTTTCTCCAGTTTCGCTTACAATCCCCGGCGAAACCTCTCAAAACGCTTAGCATGGGCCGGCTCGCTCCCAAAACGATTACAATGTGCGGGGCGGCGGGTTGCCGCCGCGGCAAGCGGGCGCTTGGTTTGGGATTGTCGGCCATTGGATTGAGAATGCTTTTCGGGCGGCGGGGCCGCCGTCTGCCGCTTGGCTTTGTGCTTCTGTGCGCGGCCGCGGCCGCATCCGAGACGCTGGCGCTGCGCGGGACCGTGACGCCCGAGCTGCCGCGTGGCATCGCCATGATTTCCGCCGTCGCGCGGGCATTCTATGACGAGGCTCCGGTGCGCAACAGCGCGTTCGTTTTCAAGAAGCTGGAGCCGGGCGCGTACACCTTGACCGTTTTCGATCCGCAATGGGGGCCTACCAGCCGCACGGTGGAAGTCAGGCGAAGCTTTGCCGGCGATTCGGGGCGCGTGGACATACGGATTGTTCTCGATCGCTCGGAGGACGCCCGCCGCAGGACCATCGAGAGGGAAAGCTCGGTGTCGCTCGGCGACTTGGCGGTTTCGCCGAAGGCGCGGGCGGCTTTCAAGGCGGCGCGGCGGCGGCTGGCGAAGGGCGACCGGGAGGGCGGCGTCGCCCGGCTGCTGCAAGCGGTGGAGTTGTCGCCGGGCTTCGTCGGCGCCTGGAACGAGCTGGGCACGATCGCCTACAAAGCCGACGATTACGAGCAGGCCGAGGAATACTTCCGCGCCGCTCTGCGGCACGACCCGGAAGCCTTCCCCCCGATGGTCAATCTGGGCGGCGCCCTGCTGTCGCAGCAGCGCATCGACGACGCGCTGCCGTACAACCTGATGGCGCAGTCGATGCGTCCGAACGACGCTCTGGCCAACGCGCAACTCGGCATGAATTTCTTTTACAAGCAGCAATTCGACAAGGCGCGCCGCCATCTCGTCCGAGCAAAAGAAGCCGACCGGGGGCACTTTTCCCACCCGCAGTTTTTCCTGGCCGAGATTTATGCCCGAGCCGGACAGCCCCGGGCCGCAAGACGCGAGCTCGAGGAACTGATCCGGTTGCATGCCGGCGCGCCCGCTGCCGAGCAAGCTAGGCAGGCGCTGGCGCGGTTGGAGGGCCGGAGCAATCCGACCGGCTCCGCGGCTCAATCCCCCGATGACCCGCCGTAGTCTTTCCCGGTGAGGCTGTTCAGCACCGATTCCTGCCATTCGCGAAGCTGCCGCTCCAGATCGACGGCGATCTCCGGATGCGCCTCGATCAGGTTGGTCTTTTCGGCCTGGTCGGCGCGCAGATCGAACAGTTCCTTGACCGTTTCGCCTCCGCGTTCGCCGCCGATGACCAGCTTGTAGCGGTTGCCGAGGATCGCCCGCTCGCCGAGAAAGTCTTCTTCGGCGATTTCCGGATGGTGGAAATTACGGAAATTGCGGGTAAAGCGCCCGTCCATGATTTTTACCAAAGGGGTCGTGCCCTCTTGCAGTTCGGGGTCGATGTAGGGCTGCGGATCGCCCGCGGTTTCGTGGCGCGTGTCATAGTTCCAGAAACAGATCGGACTCGACCTCTCGGTCATCTCTGCGTTGAACAGGGCTTGCAGGCCGATGCCGTCCAGGGGGCGCTCCGGCGGAGGCGCCCCGGCCAGCTCGCACAGCGTCGGCAGCATGTCGCTGGTCACGGCGTTCACGGCGGTCGCGCGGGGCTGCGTAATTTTCTGCGGCCATTCGACGACGCCCGGAACGCGCACGCCGCCTTCGTAAACGTCGCCTTTCCGGCCGCGAAACGGCGTGGTCACGCGCCCGCTGGCGGGAATGCCGTTGTCGCCGCAGTACCAGAGCAGCGTGTTTTGCCGCAGACCTTCGTCCGCCAGATACGACCGTAGCTTGCCGATCGCGCGGTCCATCGCCGTGATCTCGGCGTAGCGCTCGCGCAGCACGTCCCGCAGCGGGCGCTCGACCGGCAGGCCGGTATCCATTCCGGTCAGCCGCACCGTGCGCTCGCCGTATTCTTCCGGCAGGTCGTCGTAGAGCGCCAGGTCTTCGTCCAATCCGCTGTACGGCTCGTGCGGCGAGCCGAACCAGACGACCGCCAGGAACGGCCGGCGGCTCGCGGCCGCGCCGCCGATGAAGCGGATTGCTTCGTCGATGACGACCTCCGAGCTTTCGCCCGCAAACCGCTCCGGCGGCCCGCCGTTGCGCGACAACTGAGGATTCATCTCGAAAAAGTTGTCGTGCGACACCCATTCGTCAAAACCCATCGCTCCGGGATTCAAGGGGGAGCCGGCCTTCACCGCGCCGACGTGCCATTTGCCGAAATGGCCGCAAGCGTAGCCGGCCTTGCCCAGAACGTGGGCGATGGTGACTTCCTCCGGGCGCATCGACCAGTTGGGCGTGAACGTGCCGTAGCGGTTCGGGTGGCGGCCGGTCAGCACGCTGCCCCGCGTCGGGGAGCAGACCGGGGAGGCCGAATAAAAATTGTCCATGCGCAGACCGTTTGCCGCCATCTCGTCGAGCACGGGCGTCTGCAAGTGGGGATGCCCGTTGTAGGCGGTCTCGTCCCAGGCGTGATCGTCGCCCATCAGCAGCACGATGTTGGGTCTGGAGTCGGCGGACTCGCGGGGTTCCGGCGAGCAAGCCGCGCCTAAAGCTCCGGCAAGGCCCGCCGTACGCTCCACGAATTGCCGCCGCGTGATTGAACGATGCATAGGGTCAACTCCTTCATCCGCATTCCCGGCCCGGCAGCAACCCGCGCCGGCCGGCGCCGACGCCACGATAGTAGCGCATCGCTTGGAAGCGGCCTGGGAAGTGTGCTATCCCGAATCTTTAGGGGGGAACCCGCGCCATCCGCTTCAGCAGCTTCAGCATCCCGCGCCTGCATCCGCCCGTCGGCCGTTATTTCCGCCGCCGCCGCTTCCGCCGGCTTGCCCAAGCGTTCGGGATTTCGGAAAGCTCCACCGTGCTTGATATCGGTGGCTCTGCTTACTACTGGGATTTCTTCGAGGTTATTCCGCGGGTAGCGATTGTCAATCTGCGAAAACCGGAGTCCCCCGACCGCCGTTTCCAATGGGTGGTCGCCGATGCGCGGCATTTGCCCTTCCGCGACTGCGCGTTCGATTTGGCGTTCGCCAACTCCGTCGTCGAACACATCCCGGGGCAGGAAAGCCGCCGCGCCTTCGCCGGGGAGACCGAGCGGGTCGGCCGCGGCTACTATGTGCAGACGCCCTACCGCTGGTTCCCGGTCGAGCCGCATCTGTACACGCCGCTGATTCACTATTTGCCAAAGAGTTGGCAGCGCCCGTTGCTGCGGAATTTCACCGTGTGGGGCATCTTGCAGCGCCCGACTCCCCAGGGTTGCGACGATTTCCTGCGCGATATCGATCTGCTGACGACTCGGCAACTGCGCGCGCTCTTTCCTCATGCGGCGATCTGGAAAGAACGCTTCTGCGGCCTGCTCAAGTCGGTCGCCGCCGTGCGCCCGCCGGCTTAACGGAGCTTTCCCGCACTGACCAGATTGGCGAAGAGGCGGTAGGCTCCGGGGACTCCGGCAGGCAACTGGCGGAACCAGGAGTAGCCGGTAAAAATATAGATGCCTTTGCCGTAGCGGGCGTAGAGCATGCCGCCCGCTTGGGGTTCCTCGCCGGGGTCGTTGGCGGCGGCGATCGGCTGGTAGCGCTCGTCCCAAGCGGACATGAAGTAGAGGCCGCGCTCTTGCACCCAGCCGTCGAAGTCCGCGGCGGTAATTTTGTTGGGGGCTTGCAGCAGAACGTGGTCGGGCGAAGGGAAGGAGACCGGCGCCGCCTCGTCGGTGACGCGGTTCCGCGACGGCGTGAGCGGATAGGGGGCCAGAGTCGGCGCTGCGCGGCGGGGACCTCCGCGGCCGAAGGGCAGCGTGTTGTATTGCACGACCAAGGTTCCGCCGTTTTCGACGTAGGCGAGAACGCGCTCCTTCGCCGCGAGCAGGCCGGGCCGGGTGTTGAGCGCGCGGACTCCGCAGACGATGGCGTCGAAGCGGCTCAGGCTGCCGGACGCCAGGTCGACGTCGGAGAGGAACGTCACGTTTGCGCCGAGTTGCTCCAAGGCTTCGGGGACTTTGTCGCCCGCGCCCATGACGTAGCCGATCGACTTGGCCAGCATGCGCGCGTCAACGCGCTCGACGCGCATTTCCGCAGGCGGGTAGGTCATCTGCGTGGCGATGTGGTCGTAGGCGATCGTTTGCATGCCGGAGTCGATGGTCTTGCCGCCGACCTTGACCGATGCTCTGACCACGCCTCCGGAAGCGGTTGCCGGCGGCGTGAGATGGAAGACAGCCGTCTTTTCCTGACCGGCCCCGGAGAACTCGACGGCGATGGATTGGGGAGAAACGGCCCATCCTTCGGGTACGCTCAACTCGACTTGCGCCGCCGGGACCGTGTCGTTGCCGATCAGGCGCACGGGAACCGCCGCCGTTGCGGCGCTGGTGAAGACCCGGTTTGCCTGCGTGAAGTTGACGGCGACTGCAGGGACGATCTGCACGCGCCGCTCCCTTTCGCCGAAGGAGCGGTCGACCCAACGGTAGCGGACCGGCTTGGAGAGAGTCACTGCGACGCCTTCGGGGGTGTCGAAAGCGAACGTTGCCGTCAGCGTTTCCGGGGCTTCCGGCGAACCGTCGGCGCGGTCGTAGAAATCGCCCGAAGTTTTTGTCCGCAGCCAGGGCGGCTGTGAGTATTCGACATCTTCCGCCGGCGTGAGTTTGATCGTTTTCTCGACGACCCGGTTCAGAGGCAGATCGGGCTGCGCCGGTATTGCCGCCTCGCCGGCGCCGGAGATACGCGCGGATTTCCATTTCCAGGCCGGCGGCGTGCGGCGCAGGACGCGGACGGCAATGGCCGCCGCCTTGCCGGGGACCAGATTCCAGCGCTCGGCCGTTGCGTCGACCCAGATGCCGGAGGCCAGCTCGATCGCTCGGGTAAGCTGCTTCTGCTTGTAAGCCAACTCCGGCCGGCTCAGGCCGCCAAGCTGCTGATAGGCGTGCAGCAGGAGGGGCAGGATCGCCTCGGGCTGCTTCGGGTCGTAAGCGGAGCGCGCTTCGGCCAACAGGGCGCCGATGCGCTGCGCTCCGTCGATGCGGCTCCAGGTGGCGTCGATGTCTTCGAACAGGTCTTTCTCGGCGCGTTCGCCGGCCACATAGGCAAAGAACGCGGACACGCTGCCCTTGCGCTGCGCTGCGCCCATGGCCTGGCTGCGGTGCCGGCTGCGGCTTTCGCCGGCGATCTCCGCGTACGACTTGCCCAGCACCGGGTCGTAATCGCCGAGCTCGACGCGCAGGCGGTCGGCCCGCCCGGCTTCGGCGGATTCCATGCGCCGAGTAAACGTGGGGGTGTTGTAGTAATAGCGCCGCGCCTTCCAGGCGGGCAGGCCGAGCTCGGGGAACAGGTCCGGATCGGCGGCGGCTGCGTAGGCTTCGGGGCCGGTCCAGCCGACGGCGGTGTGATGGCCGTGTCCGCCGCTGCCGGGTTTCGGCGGAAAGCGGGAGACGATGACATCGGGACGGAACTGCCGGATGACGCGCACCATATCCCGCAGCAGGCGCTGCCGGCCCCATTTGGCGAGCGCTTCTTCGGGCGTCTTGCTGAAGCCGAAGTCGACCGTGCTGGCGAAGAATTGCTCGCCGCCGTCGATGCGGCGGGCTTCCAGCAACTCTTGCGTGCGGATCATGCCCATCAGCGGACCTTGCTCGGCGCCGATCAGGTTCTGTCCGCCCTCGCCGCGCGTGGCGGAGAAATAGCCGGTGCGGATGTGGCGGCCGCGCGCGAAATAGGCAATGACGGCGGTGTTCTCATCGTCGGGGTGCGCGCCGAGCATCAGCAGGCTGCCGACGGCATTCAGTTGGTCGAGCAACTCTTGCAGCTCGGCCGCGCCTCGCAGAGGCGTCGGACGGGCGCCCAGCGCGGCTGCCGTCGATACGAGCGCGAGAAGGAATGTACGCAACATGATGAGGCTCTTGCAGTTTATCGCGTCCGCGCGGACGCCGATGCCGACTCTTTCATGCTGCGCTACCATTCGATTCAGTGCAACAAATGCGCCTGCCGTTCGAGTCCGTCGAGGATATTTTTCTGCGCGTGTTCCGCGTCTTGAACCCGCGCGCCGACCCGCCCGAGATCGCGGTTCGGTTCTATCCTTACACGGGTTTGAAATCGACGATCCGCCTGGAGCAAGGGCGCCGCCGCATTCGCGTGCGCTTGAGCGACTTGCTCGAGGCGGCGCCGGCCAATGTGCAAGAGGCTGCCGCGGGCATTCTGCTGGCGAAGCTCTACCGTAAAAATTCGCCGCAAGGCGCGGATGAAGTCTACCGCTGCTGGATGAATCATCCGCAAACCAGACGGCGGACGCAGGCAACTCGGCGGCTGCGCGGCTGGAAGCGGATCACTCATCCGCGGGGGAAACACCGCGACCTGGACGTTTTGTTCGCAGATCTCAACCGGCGTTTTTTTCACGGCGAACTGCGCAAGCCGACGCTCGGTTGGAGCCCGGGAAAATCACGCCGCATGCTGGGGCATTACGACCCCGCTCACGATGCGATTGTGATCAGCCGCGTTTTCGACCGGCCCGAAGCGCCGCGGTTTCTGCTCGAATACGTGCTCTATCACGAGATGCTGCACGTGAAATATCCGGCTGAGATGCGCCGGCGGCGGCGTTGCGTGCATACTCCCGCGTTCCAAGCCGAGGAGCGCAGGTTCCCGCGTTTCGCAGAGGCTCGACGCATGCTTCGCGAGTTATGACCGGCGCCCGAAGTCTCTAAAGCGCCTTCTGCAGCGCTTCGCCCAAGGCGCCGATTTGCTCGGAGCTTCCGCTCTCGGTCTTCGGCTGCGATTGGGCGCTCGCCGCGGGGCGCCGTCGCTGCGGCCGGCGCGCTTGGCGGCTCTGTTGCTGCGCCTTGTCGCCCTTCGGGTGGGCGGACTTGGCGCGCAGCAGCTTGCCGTCGATCGGCGCGCGGTTGAATCGGCGGATGATGGCCTGCATCTCTTCTTCGTTCGGCGCTTCTACGAACGCATAACCCTTGGATTCCTGTGTTTCGAAATCCCGAATGACGCGCACCGCGTCACAAACCAGATCGCTGCTTTCCAGCCAAGACTTGATGTCGTCGGCTGTCACCCACTCGGGCAAGTTCCCAAAATAAATGTTGTGGCCCATGCTGACGAGGCATTTCCTACTTTCTTAGATTTGTCCCCACTCGATACACCCCGAGTATGAGCGGAAGGCGCAAGGAGGGTAGTTACTACAACCGTCTTCAGTATACCACGGGCTGCGCCGGAAGCTTCGCGAAAACTCGACCGGGGTCACAATACCGCGAACCACGCCCGCAAGACTTCGAGAGCAGGCTTGCCCACGGGGCGGTGCGAGGTGTCGAACGGTCCGTTGCGGCCGTGGGTCGGCCACTTCCACCAATACATTCCCGCGACGTTGGCTTGGCGGCTGAATTGCTGAAACCAGAGCTCGTAGCAGTGTTGCTGCAGCACGGCGTCGAGGCCGCTGGAGTTTTCTTCCCAAGGTTTCGCAGCGGCTGTCCGGAGCGCGGGAAAGCCGACCTCGGTGAACAGAATCGGCTTGTCGAACTTTGCGGATACCGCCTGAATTCTGCGTTGCGTCATGGCGACCCGCGCCGACCCGGCCGCGGGGCGTTCGTTTGCAGAGGATAGCGGGAAATAAAAATTCACGCCGATAAAATCGAGTCGATCCCAAAACGTAACGCGTTCGAATTCCCCGTTCCAATGCGCGGCATAGGTCAGGGGGCCGCTGTAAATCCTGCGGATATCGGCGATGAGTCCGCGCCAACGGCCTTCATGAACGGTCAAGCCCGCAAGCTCGTTCCCGATCGCCAGCAGATCGACGCCGTGCAACTCGGCGAACCGAGCGAAATGGAGCAGCCAGCGGCGGTATTGCTCGAACCAGGTTTCGAGTTGCGGCTCGTCGGAAAACGCGATGT
Organism: Bryobacterales bacterium; assembly: GCA_965214655.1. Classification (GTDB taxonomy): domain Bacteria; phylum Acidobacteriota; class Terriglobia; order Bryobacterales; family UBA6623; genus CATQHP01. The sequence continues at coordinate 2,311,402 of OZ243965.1, forward strand.
CGCCGTGGAAGCGGCGTCCGCTCCAGAGGTGCGGCTTGAGCATCACTTTGAGGCCCAAGGCTTTGGCGGAGAGCAGGCAACGCCGCAGCCGGTCGTCGGTTTCGTCGGTGCTGAAGCGGATGGTCGGCCGGTCGGGCGCCGGGGTAAAGGCGTAGGGGACCAGAGCAACCGCGTTGGCGCCGAGAGCGCGGATTTTTTGCAGTTCGCGGGCGGCGGCCTGCGAGCCGTAGCCCCAATCGCCCCCCACCTCGTGTGAGAAGGAGATGCCTTTCTGGTACGGCGGCAGGGTCTGGTTTTCGGCGGTTCGCCCGCTCGGCCTGCCGCATTCGGGGATGCAGTCGGGGCACGTCGCGAGCGCCTGCCCGAGCTCCCGGAGGTATAGAGCTTGCAGCGCGTCGACGCCGCGGCGGTTGACAAAGTTTTCGACCCAGGCGCCGGAAACCGCGTCCCGCACAAGGGGTGAAAGATACGCTCGGTCGACAGCGAAGATCTCGACGGCCGAGTAGGGCCGCTCCTCGCAGGCGATGCGCGCGGCGTATTCGCCGAGATCGTTCCCGTAGAAGTTCCCGGCGGCGTTGCGGGCGATCGCCCGCGCCATCGCGCCGGACGCGGGCTCTCCCCAGGCTGCGCGCATCATCATGAGCGGCTCGGCAAGCGCGTCGTCAGGCCGGTTGCCGGGGCCGGCGAGCGTCACCGGGCCGGAAGCGGACGCCGGGTAAAAGTTGCCCTGATAACGCCGGTCGCGCGCAATCTGCTGGAAGGCTCGCCAAGTCTTGGCGACGTGCGCCCGGACCGGCTCTCCGGGCGAGCGCATGCCCAGGCGTTGACGCCTCCGTTCGCTGCGCAGCGTTGCGGCGCGCAACCACTGTTCGCGCTCCGTCTCGTCGAATTGGTTTTCTTCAAAAAACAGGCGCCAATCCGTGGATTTCATCTCGACCCAGCGGACGGTCTCACTCGCCGCCGCGGTCGGATCGAGCGTGAGCGGCGCGAAGAACGCCGCCGCGCCCAGAGCGGCCGGCGCGGCGAAAGCAACTTTGCCGCCCTCGGTCTCCTGCGCTTTCCATTTCCCTGCCGCCAATGCCGCGGCCGCCGCCAGGATGAGGGGCAGATGCTCGAAACTGATGCGCTGGAGCAAGCGGTCGTCGGTCTGCGCCTCGGGCAAAAAGAGATAAAGGATTGCGCCGGGCAGGAGGAAAGCCGTAAACGGATAGAGCCGCATATCGAGAACGGCGCGGCGCAGCAGATAGAGCAGAGCGCCGGCGAGCAGGGCGGCAACAAACAGGCGCGGCAACTCGCCGCCGCCGAAGGGCAGCCCCGCGGCGCTTGCCAGGGTCTGCATGGAGCCGCGCCCGAGGCGGGCGTAGACCGCGATCTCCCGCATGCCGGACGCCGCAAACCAGAACGCCGCGAAAGCCGCAGCCGGCGCGGCCGCCCGCGGCAGCAGCGGAACCAGCCAGGCAGCCAAAACGACCGCGGCGGCCGGAAGCAGAGTTTCCCCGAAAGCCTGCAGGGCGTGGAATGCCCAGGGAGCATCGGTCGGCAAGGCGATGCCTCCGCCGAAGCCGCCCTGCATGACCTCGGCGCCGCCCATGCGAACCAGCGCCCAAGGCAGGCAGGATTCCACGAAGCGCACGATGCGCAGCCCCAGGCAGCCCGCCGCTAGCCCGATGACCGCTTCGAACAGTCGGTTTGCAGCTTGTTGGACGAGAGGGTTCATGCTTGCCGGGCGCTATAATTCGTATGCCATGAGACCAATTACGCGTCGAAACTTATTGTTGTTGTCCGCGGCCGCGGCCGGCTTGCCGGCGCTTCTTTCCGCGGCCGAGCGAGCGCGCTTTCGCTTGGCGGTCACCACCGACGAGATCGACGACGACCTGAACGTCGCGGTGGAGCTCCTCAAGCGCTTCGGCATCGAGTATTGCGAGATTCGCCGGTACTGGGGCAAGTACAACACCTCGCAGCCGATCGAACGGGCGCGGGAAGCCCGCAAAATCCTCGACGACGCCGGAATTCGCCTGGCGGTTCTCGACACTGCTTTCTTCAAGATTCCGCCGCTGGACACTGCCGCCGTCAAAGGCAAAGAGGCGCTCGATAAGCAGTGGGCGTTACTGGACAAGGCGTTCGAGCGCGCCGCTATCCTGGGCACGGATCTGATCCGCACGTTTGCCTTTACCCATCCCAAAGGCGATAAGCCGGACCCTTTGCGCTATCCCTGGATTTTCGAGCGCGTCGAAGAGTCGGCCGAATGCGCCCAAAAGGCGGGATTCCGTCTGGCGCTCGAAAACGTCGGCAACAGCTATGTCGCGACTGCCGCTCATGCGGCCAGGCTGCTGCAGGCGGTCAAGCGCCCGGCGCTCGGCCTGACCTGGGACCCGAACAACTCGGCCGGCTCGGGCGACCCGGAGCCTTACCCGGCGGGCTACAAGCTGCTGGACCCGAAACGCATCCACCACGTTCACTTCCGCGATTACAAATACCGTCCCGGCGGCGGCGCGGACTGGTGCGGCGTGGGCGACGGAGACTTCGATCACGTCGGACAACTGCGGGCCTTTTTGCGAGACGGCTACACGGGCGCGATTTCGCTCGAGACGCACTTCCAGATTGACGGCAGCAAGGCCAAGGCCAGCGAGTATTCGCTGCAGGGCTTGCTGCAAGCCGTCGCGCGCGTTTAGCCGGTTGACCCCGCCGGCCCCCCTGCGCCGTCATTTCTGTTGCTCCACGGGGCAGCCGGCGGCGGAAAACGACCTCTTGATATGATCGTAACCGCGGGCTGCCTCGGCGTATGATTCAGACCTTGTTCAGCGCTCCGCCGCCGGAGTCCGGGCTCTTCGACCGATTCAAGAAGGCGGTTTCCAAGACGCGGGACGCCCTGAGCGGGCAGATCGACGACATCTTCGAAGGCAAGAAGGAGATCGACGCAGAGCTCCTCGACGACCTGGAGATGACGTTGATCGGGGCGGATGTCGGCGTTCGCACGACGCAAGAAATCCTCGACGATGTACGCGAGCGGATGAACCATGAGGAATGCGGCGACCCGCATGCGCTCAAGGAGCGCATCGCCCGCTGCATGATGGAGATTCTGCGCGGTTCCGAACAACCGGCGGAAACCGCTGCGCAGGCGCCCGAGGTGATCCTGGTCGTCGGCGTCAACGGGGTGGGCAAGACGACGACGATCGGCAAGCTCGCCCATCGGCTGACCCAAGACGGCCGCAAGGTTCTGCTTTGCGCGGGCGACACCTTCCGCGCGGCGGCGGCGGAGCAATTGGCGGCTTGGGGCGAGCGGACGGGGTGTCCGGTGATCCGGCAAAAGGCCGGGGCGGACCCCAGCGCAGTGCTGTTCGACGGCTTGCAGGCGGCGAAAGCGCGGGGAATCGACACGGTTATCGTCGATACCGCGGGCAGGCTGCACAACAAAGCGGGCTTGATGGCGGAACTGGAGAAAATGAAGCGCACCGCCGGGCGAATCGTGCCTGCGGCGCCGCATCAGGTCTTGTTGGTGCTCGACGCCGTGACGGGACAGAACGGGTTGGAGCAGGCGCGCCGGTTTACGCAGAGCGCCGGCGTAACCGGCTTGGTTTTGGCCAAGTTGGACGGCACGGCCAAGGGTGGTATCGTGGTTGCCGTCGCGCGGGAGCTGGGATTGCCCATCCGCTGGGCGGGCGTCGGCGAGCAGGCGGACGACCTCGTCGCATTCGACCCCGAGAGCTTCGTGCGCTCGCTGTTCGAAGGATAACCGGAAGGAATGACTGCGGTCGATCGGCACTGGCTTCGGGAGACTTTGGAATTGGCGCGGCGCGGCCGTGCGCTGGCGAGTCCGAATCCCATGGTCGGGGCGGTTGTTATCGATGGCGCGGGCGGCAAGATCGGCGAAGGGTTTTACACTTACGACCGCCGCAAGCACGCCGAGATTCTGGCTTTGGAAGAGGCCAGTGGGGCCGCGCGCGGGGCAACGGTCTATGTCTCGCTCGAACCGTGCGGCATCCACGGCCGTACGCCGCCTTGCGCCGATGCGCTGGCGGCTGCGGGCGTTTCCCGGGTCGTCGCCGCGGCTCGCGACGAGAACCCCGAAGTCGACGGCGCGGGTTACAAGCGCCTGCGCGAATGCGGGATCGAGGTGGTCGAGGCCGACGGCGACATCGCCGCCGAGGCGCGCCGGCTGAACGAAGCGTTCTTTCATTACGCGCGAACCGGGAAACCGCTCGTCACGCTCAAAGCGGCTGTGACGCTTGACGGCAAGATTGCCGCGCCGGACGACAACACCGGTTGGATCACCAGCGCCGCCGCGCGCGCTCACGTGCAGCAGGTTCGCCACGATCACGACGCGATTCTCACGGGAATCGGCACCGTGCAAGCCGATGACTGCCTGCTGACCGACCGTTCCGGCCTGCCCCGCCGCCGGCCGCTGTTGCGCATCGTGGCGGATTCCCTGCTGCGGCTGCCGGTGGATTCGCGGATCGTCCAATCGGCGGCGGACGATTTGATGATCGCCACCACCTCCGCGGCCCGGGAAGGGCGGCGGAAGCTTTTCGAGTCGCTGCATATCCCGATGGAGGTTTTCGATGCGCCGGCGGGCAGAGTGGATCTGTCTGCGCTGGTCGAGTGGCTCGGTACGCAGCAGATCGTTTCGCTGATGATCGAGACGGGATCGAAGCTCAACTGGGGAGCGCTCGAAGGCGGCGTGGTCGACAAGCTGCTGCTCTATTACGCGCCCAAGATTCTCGGCGGTCTCGACTCGCTGCCGATGGTCGGCGGCGTCGGCCGGCGGACGCGGGAAGGAGCGCTGCTGCTCGAGAACTTGAAAATACTGCCGGTCGCAAGAGATGAGTTCGCGGTCGAAGCTTACGTGGCGCGCCAGGCGCCGGCAATGCTCTAGCCATGTTTACCGGAATCATCGAAGAAACGGGGACCGTCGCGGCATTCCGCCGGCGGACGGCGGGCGCGCGCATCGCGGTCCGCGCGGACAAGGCGCTCGACGGCTTGAAGCTCGGAGGCAGCATCGCGGTGAACGGCTGTTGCCTGACGGCCGTAGAGATCGAGGCGCAGACGTTCGCCGCGGAATTGTCGCCGGAGACGCTGCAGCGCACGAATCTGGGCGGCCTGCGGGAGGGCTCGAAGGTAAACCTGGAGCGGCCGCTGTTGCCTTCCGACCGACTGAGCGGGCACTTCGTGCAGGGGCACGTCGACGGCACGGGCGAGCTTGTTGCGCTGGATGCGGCGGGCGGCGGCAACTGGCTGCTGACAATTCGCGCCCCCACGGAGCTGCTGAAGTTCTTTGTGTTCAAAGGCAGCATCGCGGTTGACGGCATCAGCTTGACGATTGCCTCTTTGGAGGGCGATACGATCGGCATTGCGGTGATCCCCCATACCTATCGGCAGACGGCGCTCTCCGCGCTCCAGCCCGGCGCGCGGGTGAATCTCGAATGCGACATGATCGCCAAGCATGTCGAGCGGCTGCTGCAGCCTCTCGACGCGGCGCCTGCCGGCCTGTCGGCCGCCAAGTTGCGGGAGCAAGGCTGGTAGCGCTACAGCGAGGCGGGAATTCCTTCGCGGTAACTGGGATAAAGCAGGTCGATGTCCAGCTTGCGGCGGATTTCAGCGCCGTCGACGCGGCGATTGGCTCGGCGTGTCTCGGAGAGTTCGCCGCGGCCGGCGGACGGAGGCAAGGGAACGCCGAGCAACTCGGCGCAGAATTCGGCGATCTCGCGCGAAGTGCAGGGCGAGTCGTCGGCTACCGGGTAGGCTCCGGTAAGACCGCTTTCCACGGCCGCCGCGGCGATGCGCGCCAAGTCGTCCACATGGATGCGCGAGACATGATTTGCGCCTTCGCCCAGGAGCTTGAACTTGCCGCGGCGCATGGCTTCATGCACGCCGCGTCCGGGGCCGTAAATGGCCGCCGGGCGGAGAACCAGAGCGCGCCAAGGGCCGCTCAAGACGGCTTGTTCCGCTTGGGCGCGGAGGCGTTGCCGTTCGCTGGCCGGGGCCACCGGCGTCGCAGCGTCGACGCGTTCGGCATTGCCGTAGACGCCGGTTGTCGAGAGATAAGCCACATGCCGCGGCGCGCGGCCCAACGCTTCGACCAGATGTGCTGTCGGGTCTCCGCCGGGGAGCGTCGGCACGGAGAGCAGCACCGTTGCGTCCTGCGCGCCGGGAAGCGCGCCGCCGCCGACCTCGAAGCGGACGACGCGGACGCCTTGCTCGGCGAGCGCGCGCAGGCGGCCGGGGTCTCTGCTGGTTGCCGTTACGCTCCAGCCCTTCGCGGCCAGCAGCAGGGCGGTGCGGCGCCCGCTGTAGCCGCAGCCTACGATCAACGCCCTTCGAGCCACGATTGCACCGTTGCGGAAGCCCACTCCGCGGCTTCGGGGGTGTCGCCGAATCCTTTGAACCAACGAGTCTCCGGTTCGCGCCGGCGAAACCATGTCAACTGGCGTTTGCAGTAGCGGCGGGTGGCCTGCGCAACGGCTTCGACGGCTTCGTCCGGCGAAAGCTTGCCGTCGAGGCAATCCAGGCATTGCGCATAGCCGAGAGAGGCGAATGCGCGCGCGCCGCGGCCGACGCCGCTTGCGAGCAAGTCTTCGACTTCCTGGAGCAGGCCCTGCGCGAACATCGCCGCGGCGCGGGCGGCGATTCTTGCGTACAACGGCTCGCGAGGAGGCGACAGGCCGAGGATCAGCAGGCTGTAGCCCGAAAGCGGCTCGGCGCCTTCCTGCCATTGCTCGGACATCGGCCGGCCGGCGCGCAACGAAACTTCGATCGCGCGAATGAGCTTGGGCGTATCGTTGGCATGGATGCGCCGGGCCGAATCGGCGTCGAGGCGGGCCAGCAAGCGGCTGAGATAGCCGGCGGGTTTTCCGGCCGCTGTCCGTTCGAGGCGCCGGCGCAAGGCGGCGTCGCGGGTCGGCCCGGCAAAAAGGCCGCGGATCAGAGCCGCGAGGTAAAACCCCGAGCCGCCGACCAGCACCGCGGTCTTGCCGGCCTGTCTGAGCCGGTCGAGCACGGCGCGGGCTTCGCGGGCGTAGTCTCCGGCGGTGAACACCGTTTGCGGGTCGATGGCGTCGAGCAGATGATGCGGAATGCCGCGCCGCGCCGCGCGCGGCAATTTGGCCGAGCCGATGTCGAAGCCGCGGTAAAGCTGCACGGAATCGTAGTTGACGATCTCGGCCGCGAAACGTTCGGCCAAGCCGAGCGCCAATTCGGTTTTGCCGGAGGCCGTAGGACCTACGACGGCAAGCAGCGGATGCAGGTTCGCGGCCATCTATGCGGGCGGGTCCGCGGCCATTTCGGGGAACCAGAGCCGTCTTGCGGTTTCGCCCAGGATCCAGCGGCGGGCTTCGGCGGAGAGAGGCAGGCGCTCGCGATAGACTGCAAGGTGTTGGCCGTAGGTAAGCTGCCGGGCGTACTTCTCGGTCGGGAAGTGCGAACCCCAGCAGCAGCGTTCCGCGCCGAAGATGTCGATCGTTTCCAGGACGGTTGCCCAGAGGCCGCGGCAGGGGAAACCGTCGGGGCAGCCCGCAACTCCGTTGGCCAGGAACGAAAGCTTCACATGCAGGTTGCGGTGTTTCGCCAAACGGCCCAGCGCAGCCAAAGTTCGCTCGTTGGGTCCTGCGGAGCGCAGCCCCAAGCCGTGGTCGAGGGTGACGGGGAGGCGCGGAAAAGCGGCGAGCAGGACGTCGATCTGCTCTGCCAATTCCCAGCTGCCGAGGATGTTGACCACGAGACCTTCATCGGCGGCGGTCTTCCAGAGAGCGCGGACTCCGGGGTGGTCGATCCGTTTTCCTCCGGCGGGAACGCTGCGCATGCCGCGGACGTTGAAGCGGCGGGCATAGGTTTTGAGCAGCCGGGGGGAGCGTTCGTCCTCGGGGTCGAGAGTGCAGATGCCCGCGGTCCAGTGGGGGTTCGCCTCGGCGGCGGCGCAGAGATAGCGATTGTCGAAGCCGTAGAAGCCGCTGACCTGAACCAAGGCGACTCCGTGGACTTCGCGGCGCTCGACTTCATCGAGCAGACGCGCGAGCGTGCCGCTGCCCGCGGGCGGCCGCGACGGATTTTTGCGCGGCGGAAAGGTTTTCTCGTCCGGCGAAAAAACGTGGGCATGCGTGTCGATGGTCAGCATGGCGGTTCGGATTTATTCTTTCATGAGCGTTCCGGGCGCAAGCCGTCGATTGGAAGTCCGCTCGGCGAGTCACTTGCGGGGAAGGGAGCGCGCGAACTGGATCGCGCGGTTCACCCGGAACGAGAGTTGCTCGTCGCCGGCGCAGCCTTCGGGTTCGACGGAAACCATGCTTCGCATCGGCTTGCCGGTGAAGTCCATGGCGCGCGTATGTGGCTCGCGCAGCGCCTTTGCGAAGCCGTTGTTGCCGAGCCGCAAGACGAGGCGGTCTTGCCGGACTCCGCAAGCCATGTGACCGTTGACCATGAAGGCGAGGCCGCCGAACAGCTTGCGCTCCTCGACGCCTCTGCGGCGCTCGAGGAGGATTCGGATGCGGTCGGCCAAAGCTTCTTCGTAGGACATCGGTCGCCCCAATTCTACTATGACGGAAAGGTCGCCGGTCGATGCAAACGGCCTCGCGCCGGCAGTCTTGCCGCCGCGAACTGCTAAAGTAGGCGCCTATGCCGCAGGACAACCCTTTCGACCTCACGGGCAAAGTCGCGCTGGTCACCGGCGCGAATTCGGGCATCGGTTTCGGATTTGCAACAGGACTCGCGCGGGCCGGCGCCGACCTCGCCATTTGGGGGCGGCGCGCGGAGCGCAACCATGAGGCCGCCGAGAAACTCCGCGCCTACGGCGGCCGCGTGCTGCCCCTGGCTTGCGATGTGAGCGACAAGCGGCAAGTGGACGAGAGCTTTGCGCAGACGGTTGCGGAGCTCGGCCGCGTCGATTCGTGTTTCGCCAACGCGGGAATCGGCTCGCGGGGCACGCCCTTCATCGAGATGACCGACCGGGAGTGGCGCGAAATCTTCGCGGTCAACATGCACGGCGCGTTTTATACGCTGCAAGCCGCGGTGCGCCACATGGTCGAACGCGGAGGCGGCGGCTCGCTCGTCGCCACCAGCAGCTCTTCGGCGATATTCGGCGCGCCGCGCTCGGAGCACTATGCGGCTACCAAGGCGGGGCTGATCTCGATCGTGCGGGCGCTTGCCGTCGAGCACGCCCGCCACGGCATCCGCGCCAACGCCGTTCTGCCGGGCTGGATCGAATCCGAGATGACGGCCCGCGTCATGGCCAATCCCAAATTCGTAGACCGCGTTCTGCCGCGGGTTCCCCGGAGGCGTTGGGGGACGGGCGCCGACTTCGCGGGCATCGCCGTCTACTTCGCCAGCGACGCCAGCTCGTATCACAGCGGCGACTCGGTTGTGATCGACGGCGGATACGCCTGCTTCTGACGCGCCGCTACTCTTCGGTCACTTGCAACTCGGCGCGCAAGCGGGCCAGTTCCGCCTCCAGCTCGGCTCGGGCCCCGGCGTGCTCCGGATCTTCGTAAACGCTGTTCAACTCCAGAGGGTCCGCGAGGAGGTCGAACATCTCCCATTCATCGACCGGCTTGTAGTAGCGGATCAGCTTGTAGCGGCCGGTGCGCACGCCGTAGTGGGGGTAGACGTTGTGGCTGCTCGGGTATTCGTAATAGTGGTAGTAGACGGACTGCCGCCAGTTGCCGGGAATGTCTCCGCCGAGCAAGGGCTTCAGGCTGCGGCCCTGCATGTCCTCGGGAACGGGGATGCCCGCAAGATCGAGGATTGTCGGCGCGAAATCGAGGTTGAGCGCCATGGCTGCGGTGCGGCTGCCGGGTCGAATCAGCGGCGGATAAAGGGCGATAAGGGGGACGCGCAACGGCTCTTCGTACATGAACCGCTTGTCGAACAGGCCGTGGTCGCCCACGAACATCCCGTTGTCGCTGGTATAGATCACGACGGTGCTCGCGGCGAGGTCGGCCGCATCGAGATAATCGAGCAGACGCCCCACGTTGTCATCGACGGAGGCGACGACCCGCATGTAGTCTTTGACGTACCGCTGATAGACCCATTTTTTCCGCCCGAGAGCGTCGAGATCCGGCGGCGGCGGGCTGCCCCATCGGGTGTAGCGCTTGACGAGCTCGGGTTCGAGGTCGCTTTCCGCATCCGCCGCGGCGCTCGCGCGGTTGCTGAAGTCGTCATTGAAATGCGGCGGCTCGGCGATGGTCTCGCCCGCGAACAGCGAGCCGTGCCTGGCGTCCGGTTCCCACGGCCCATGCGGCGCTTTGTGGTGGTAGAGCAACAGGAACGGGCGCTCTTCACGGCGGTTTTCGAGCCATTGCAGAACGAAATCCGTAATCAGGTCGGTGACGTAGCCTTCGTGCCTGACCCGCTTGCCCATCTCGATGAATTCGGGGTCGTGATAGCGTCCCTGGCCGGGCAGCACTTTCCAATAGTCGAATCCGGTGGGCTCGCTTTTGAGGTGCCACTTGCCGATTACGGCGGTTTCGTAGCCCGCTTCCTGCATCAGCTTGGGAAATGTTTGCTGCGAGCCGTCGAATGTGTCGCGGTTGGAAAGCTGCCCGTTTTTGTGGCTGTACTTGCCGCTCAGCAACACGGCGCGGCTCGGAGCGCAAAGCGAGTTCGTGACAAAGGCGTTCTCGAACAGCATCCCGCCGGCCGCGATGCGGTCGAGATTGGGAGTCGAGGCGATCTTGCTGCCATATGCCGAAAGCATGTGGGCCGCATGATCGTCGGTCATGATATAGATAAAGTTCGGGCGGCGGCCGGAACCGCAGCCGGCCGGCATCAGGCCGACCGCAATCCAAACGCACGCAATCCAAACGCAACTGAGACGAGACGCCATCGCGGTTAATGCTAGTGTAATCCGTCGCATAGTGAATAGGGTGCGGAACGCAAGAGCATTTTGCCGCGAATTGCCAAAAATCGAGCGATGAAGCGAGTCACCCTCATTACCGACGGCTCGTGTCTGGGCAACCCCGGCCCGGGGGGCTGGGCTGCGATTTTGCGCTACGGCGGCAAGAAGAAGGAGATCTCCGGCGGCGAGCCGTCGACTACGAACAACCGTATGGAGATGACCGCAGTGCTCGAAGGGCTGAACGCCCTCAACGAACCCTGCGAGATCGCGCTCGAAATCGATTCGCAGTACGTCAAGAACGGCGTTACGCGGTGGATGGACGGCTGGAAACGCAAAGGCTGGAAAACTGCTTCCGGTCAACCGGTGAAAAACGAGGACCTGTGGTTGCAGCTCGACAAGGCGCTCGCCCGCCACACGGTTGCCTGGCGCTGGGTGAAAGGCCATGCGGACCATGCCGACAACAACCGCTGCGACGAGTTGGCGCGCGAGGCTGCGGGCCGCAGGCAGGGCGCCGCGCGGCTGCTGGAGCGTGAATAGCGCACGGCAAAGGCTGACGGCGGAATGCCCCTCAAGCTTTATAACAGCCTGACCCGCCGCCTCGAGGCGTTCGCGCCGGCGGACGGCAAGACCGTGAAGATGTACTCCTGCGGTCCGACCGTCTACAACTACGCCCACATCGGGAATCTGCGGACGTTCACTTTCCAGGACATCCTGCGCCGGTACTTGCGCCGCTGCGGCTGGAACTTGCTGCACGTGATGAACATCACCGACGTTGACGACAAGATCATCAAGAACGCCGGCGAGAAAGGACTTTCGCTGGCCGATTACACGGCAGAATACAGGCGGGCGTTCTTCGAGGACGCCGCTAGGCTGCGGCTGGAAAAGCCCGAAAAAATCACTCCCGCGACCGAGCATATCGACGCGATGCTGCGCCTCGTCGAGCGTATCGCGGAGAGGGGGCACACCTACAAGAGCGGGGGTTCGACGTATTTCAAGATTGCGAGCTGGAGCGAGTACGGAAAACTCTCGCGGCTCGATGCGAAAGGCATCCGCGCCGGGGCCCGCGTGGATCAGGACGAATACGAAAAAGACGATGTCCGCGATTTCGCGCTGTGGAAAGCTTGCCGCGAAAACGAGCCGCATTGGGAGGGGCCGTTCGGCCCCGGGCGCCCGGGCTGGCATCTGGAGTGTTCCGCCATGGCGATGGAATACCTGGGCGAAACCTTCGACATCCACACCGGCGGAGTGGACCTGCAGTTCCCGCATCACGAAAACGAGATCGCGCAGTCGGAGGCCGCGACCGGCAAGCAGTTCGTGCGCTTTTGGATCCACGCCGAGCACCTGCTGGTCGACGGACGGAAGATGTCGAAGTCGCTCGGCAACTTCTATACGCTGCGCGATCTGCTGGAGCAGGGGTTTTCCGCCGAGGCGATCCGCTATTTGCTGTTTTCGACTCCGCACCGCAAGCAGTTGAACTTCACGCTGGACGGCTTGAAGGGCGCCGCGACGGCCATCGAGCGCCTGCGCAGCTTCAAGCGCCGCATCGCCGGAGGCGGTTTTCCCGCCGCCGGCTCGCCGGAGATGAGCGCGCGGGCCGCCGCCGCCCGCGAACGGTTTTTCGAGGCGCTCGACGACGATCTCAACACCGCCCAGGCTCTGGGCGCCGTTTTCGAGTACATTCGAGAAGCGAACTCCGCCGTAGACGGCGGAACGTTCGGACAGGAGAACGTTGCGCAAGCCGGCAGCCTCCTGGCGCTTTTCGATTCGATCTTCGATGTGCTTGAACCGACACAGGACGGCAAATTGTCAGCCGCGGCGATCGAAGCGCGGATCGCCGAACGGGGGCGCGCCCGCGCGGCGCGCGATTTTGCCCGCGCGGACCGCATCCGCAACGATCTCGCTGCTCAGGGAGTGATTCTCGAGGACTCGCGCAGCGGTACCTCGTGGCGCTACGCCGACCGATAATCTCTCAAGTTACTCGGCGGACTTGCGGCGGTATTTCTTGTTGAACCGCTCGACGCGCCCCTCGGAGTCGACCAGCTTGCGCTTGCCGGTGTAGAAGGGGTGCGAGTACGAGGAAATCGCCAAATCGTAGAGCGGATATTTCTTGCCGTCGATCTCGGTGGTCTTGTCGGTCTTGGCTGTCGAACGGGTGATCCACTCGGTGTTGGTCGTCACGTCGCGGAAGACGACCTCGCGGTAGTTGTCGGGATGAATGCCTTTCTTCACGGCCCTGATCCTTTGGGAGAGTTGTCTTTGGGAGAGTTGGAGGAGCGGCGTGGAATGCTCCCGCGTCCAACTCTCAATGTAGCAGACGAGCCGGCGGGGAGCGCGCTCACAGACTCTAGCGTATCTCGGGGCCCAAGCCGTCCCTCGGTTTGCCGCGGGCGGCGTTCAGCCGGCGTCTCACGGCGAGAAACAACAGCGTCGGAACAAGCATGGCGATCGCCGCCCGCAGGGCTGCCGGCAACTCCGGCCGCCATACAGGGAAATCCACCGCGGTCCGGTGGCGTCCGAGATGGTCCGTAAGTGACTGAATAATCATTGATTACAACCTGTTCCGTCTTGACGCGGGCCGATTCCATCCGGTACGATCCGTCAGTATCCGCCACTCACTGAGGGGAATACTGGCAGAAATGGAACTCTCGACAGGCCCCCGAACCACCAAACCCAACCGTTGCCGAACACGCCACCCCGAGCTAAGCACAGACGATCCAGCGACACCGGATCCAGGACAGCGGAAGCGTTATCGCGAGCCAAGACTCGCGCCACATATCCAGGTTGGGAGGGTGGCGGTCACGGCGATAAACGGGAATCAGGAGGTCGAGAAGTGACGGAGATCGAGCACGGAATAAGCGTCGAGGTCACCGGAGCGGGACGACGTGGACGATAGGGACGAGCTTGAGAGTGTGATCCGCCCTCTCACCCGATCACACCACTGCCGCCACCCCAGTCCGAGCAACGAACCATCTCAATCTCAGAAGGGGAGGTCGCGATGTGAGTGTATGTGAAAGACTCTTTGCTACCCTGCCGCCGGACAGACAGTGTTCCATCATCATGGCGGCTGGGGGTGGACTCCCCAAAGAACCGGTTGCTCCGGTTCGCAGCGGTGAGGTTCACTGCCGCCAGGGTCTCCTCCGTGTCCGACAGCCGGCCGAGCAGTTCCTTGAATATCAGAGGCATTGAGTATCAGAGGGTGGATGAACTCGTCTCGGACAAATGAGTAGTGGCGGTTGCCGAAAGACATGTATGGAGACGCCCTGACGACGACCCTTGGCGCCTCTCCAGCAACCGTCTTGTACCATCTGTCTCGGTGCTCTCGAATCATCTTCCTTTTTGTCGGGTCTCCGCCGTAGGCCCGATGGCGCCCGGCGCAGAGCGGAGCCGCGTTGTCCTCTGTGCTCTCACCGCCGTCCGCTCGGGGTACGATGTGGTGGATCTCGATATCCGGCTTGTGGCAACCGGCGACGCAACAGCGCAAGTCGGCGCGGTCCCGAATCGTCTTCTTCAGTGTTTCTGGGAACCGCGGCATGTCTTGGCGCCTCTGGTGTCTGCACCGGTGATAAGCGCCGTGGGTACGACGACGTCAGGGAACACGACGATCGGAAGGGGCAGCGCCGGCCGGAAGTGAACTTGGCCTCTCAAGGTGGATTCACGTGCGCTTCTTGTACGCCGCCAAGTCTTCTGGCGTGAGCTCGTTGGGTTCCACCAGCTTGTAGTGGCGTTCCATGAGTATCTTTACTTCGCGGTCGATCTTCTCGAACGCGAACAGCGCGATCACGTCGTCCTGCATGAATTGTGCCGCCACCGGACGGCAGACAAGATCGGAGAACTTCGATTCGCACAGCGCCATGTCCTGCTCGATCTGCACGATGTTCAGCTCATCGCGTCCGCCCTTGGCTTGCACGGGGATGACGTACTGGCGCCCCTTCGTATCGACTCCCACGTACAGTTCATCCGTCTCGACCTGTCCGATGCCGCGCACCGCGGTCCGGAGGTGATTCTGCAACGAGTAGCACGTGATCCCCGTGAAGATGTCGATCAGGCGGTTGTACCGAACTACGGCCAGAAGAGCCTGCTCATCGTTGAGCGCGTGCATCGCGACGACGCCCGGCGTGGCGTCGGGAACCTTGGTGGCCCCCATCTGCTCGTTGGGAGCCAAGCGAATCGGCCGAGTCAGGACGAAGCTGTATCGCCCCGATCCCGTACCTCGGATGATCCACTCGCGGCCCCGAGTGGCAGTGGACTGCACGGATTCCGGAAGGCTCCCCCTGTACCGCGCACTGTATACTACGTCGCCGACGTTGCTCTGACGCCGAACGCCTCGCCGTTTGGCGGCTGCCGTGATATCGGATCTCTGGAAGTCGACTTGAGTCATTCCCTTCTTGAACTTCGATTCGAAGATCTCTTCAATGATCGCGGCGTAGACGTTCGACCTGGACATGAGAGCCGTGTCGGGAATCACCCCGCCCAACGGAGCCGGACGACCTCTTCGCGCAGATGTTGTCGGCTAGCCGTCGCGATTCGCGTCCTGAACAAGTCGATGGCCGTCAGTTCGTAGCCCAGAGACTGGGCCAGTTCGCCCAGTATCTTCCCGGTCCGAATCATGACTCGCAGGTAGGATGCTTGGTCCCCGACGACGTACGCCAGTCTTGCCCCAGGACGCAGCCGGCTCCGGAGGCCCGCCAGATGCCGTACCATGCCACCGAAGTACAGCTTCGTGACTCGCGCGTACTGACGTTCGAAACCCGATGTCTTGTCCAGTTCGATCCGACGTTTCTCAATGAGCCGGGCGATGCGCTGAATGCCCTCGTGCTCAGCGACCAATGCGTCATCGGCGTCCGTCTTGTACACGCTTCGCGTATTGGATCGCACGAGTCCCTGCTTCAAGCCTCGCAGATCCTGCTTGTCCCGGACGAAGCCGAGCAGCACGCTTTCGAGCCTCGTCGTGCGCGTGTAGTCCTTCTCGTTGGGATACGGCGGGGACGTGATGACCGCATCAATGGACGACGGTTCCAGGAGTTCCTCCAACCTGCGCGCGTCCGCAAGGTGGACGGTGGCTTCGGTCCCGGCCTGTTTCCGCAACGTGGCAAGATCATTGCCCATCGTCCTGACGCGGTCCAGCCACGGACCGACGACAGACGCGTCCTCCCGAATTCGCCCGACACCGACCTCCGGGCCGAAGTGCAGGTTACCGATCTCCGAGATCAATGCTGCCGCAAGCGCGAGTCGTTCGTGGGCGTACACCGTGTCATCGCGGCGCCGCTCCAGAGCGTCGAGCAGTAGTACCGTCTTGTGAAGCGGCAGCGGACTGATCGAATTCTTCAGCAAAAGGCTTAGGCGCTCGGGCGGCAACGTCCGCAACTCTCCGCTTGGCAGGTCAGCCGCATGAAACAGGGGAGCTGGCCCGAAGTCGTTGATTCCCTGGCCTTTGAATCGATCCAGCGCCAGCCGGGCGATTTGGTTGGCGTGGGAGACAAGCGCGTCGGAATCGACGCTCCAGTCCAGCTTGGTGCGGCTCGCGAAGCCAGCCATCGGGTTACGCTCGATCCCAACGCTCGGGATGCCGAGCTTCTTGCACTCGACCATCGTTGTTCCCGTGCCGCAGAACGGATCCAGCACCCGCTGAGTCGAATCGACTCCGAACGCGGCGAGGTAGTTGCGTACAAGGTGCGACGGGAACGAGAGAACGAAGCGGTACCAGTCATGAACCGCGCGGTCTTCGGGTTTCAGACGATTCCGCTCGCGGGCGCATCTAGCGCCGGGCTGGGCAGCAGGGGTGATCACGGCCGTACTCACCCCAGTCGTTCCGGTTCGCTCTTGTGCGGCGGAGCGGCGTGGAATGCTCCCGCGTCCAACTCTCAATGTAGCAGACGAGCCTCCGGCGCGGCCGGCGGGGAGCGCGCTCGCAGACTCTAGCGTATCTCGGGGCCTAACCCGTCCCGCGGTTCGCGGGCGCCGTTCAGCCGGCGTCTCACGGCGAGAACCAGCAGCGTCGGAACAAGCATGGCGATCGCCGCCCGCAGGGCTGCCGGCAACTCCGGACGCCACAGGGTCAGCCCCCAGAGGAGGCCGGAAGTAACCAGGGAAATCAGAAAGCTCGCCGTCTTTTCGCTCCGGCGGCGAATCTCCCGCGGATCTTCGCGATGGAAAATGGACTCGGGCATGCGTTGAAGCGCATGACTGCCGGAGGCCGGCGGCCGGCGTTATGGTAAACAACGCTTTGGAACATGCCCGTTACCGGCGGCGGGGATCGGCCTCCGGCGCGGGCGGTCGGTTGAGCGGAAACGGGCCGTCCGGGCGATTCGCCGGGTTCGGGTCGTCGATGTCGGGGGGCGTCTCGTAGAGGAACGGCGCGCCGGAAGGGTCGCCATAAGGCGAAGGCGTTCCGGTCGGTCGATAGGGGTCGCCGTCCGCAGCAGGCCGGTATGGGCCGCCGGCGCTCGGCTGCCTGCCGTAGCTGTAGCCCGGCCGGCTGGCCGTTCCCGGGGTTCGAACTATCCCGGCGCCGAGGCCGCCGGGATAGTTGCCGCCCAAGGCCGGCGAGCGGGGACCGGGGCTCGTTTGGCGCCCGCGCGGCGAAATGCCGACGCCCATGCCCGCATTCGAGCCGAGGCCGCGGGCTTCGACGCCTTGCGGCCGTCGGTCCGCCGGCGCGCCTGCGGCAGGGTCCATGCCGCTGCCCTGGTCTTTACGGTAGTCGTAGACAAACTCCCATTCGTTATAAAGCTCGCGGCCCGCGTAGGTCTTGACGCCGATGTCCTCGACCAGGGAAGCCACTCCGGCAATGCCTTCCTGGAAGGCCGCCGCGCCGCCGCCGCCCGCTGCTTGGACTTGCTGGTAGCCCTGCAATCCCGCCAGCCCGCCGGGCCGCGGGGTGGTCAGCAGCCGCTGGATAATGCTCGTCGCGCTCACCCCGACCCCTTGCTGCGCGAATGCGGCAGGGTTGCCGCCGGCAACCGGCGGCCGGGCCGAGCCGGCTTGAGTCCGCCCCGGCGCCGTACCCGGCCCATATGCCTGCCGGCCTGCCGGCGTACGGCCGCCAGGGAGCGCCGCCGGCTGGATGCCGCCCGCGCGGAACGGCAAGCCGCCGCCGAGACCTTGCAAACTGCGGGTAGGGTCGAACCCGGGCCGTCCGGGCTGGCGCTGCTGTCCGAACGGAGCATTGGGATTGGGCGGCGGCGGTCGGTTCTCATCCATCGGCATCTGGCTCGGCAACGTCGTTGCGCGATAATCGGGCTGCTGCCGAATCGACGGCCCGTCGGGGCCGTCCCCGGGACGCGGCTGTTGCCCCGGGCCGGACTGCTGCGCGCCCATGGGGAATTCGAAACCCTGGCCGTAGCGCATCTGCTGCGTTGGGTCGGGCGCGGCGGACTGCCTCACGGTCTGCGCTCGAGAGCCGCCCTGGAACTGCCCCGGAAGAGGCGGCGGGACGGAAGGCGCTGCGCCGCCCGGACCGGCAAACGAGCCGCCGCGCGGATCGGCAAGATGCGCCGGACCGCCGGCGCCGAAGCTCTGCTGACTGTCTGAGCCGCCGAATGACGATCCCCAGCCGTCGTCCTGCCCGTTCTCCTCGCTCTCCTCGGCCAAGTCGTAGAGAAGAGAATCTTTGAACCGCCCGTCGGCGCCCATGTGGATCATGCGCCATTGGTCTTCGCCCGTAAGCGGATCTTTGTAGCGCTTGCGCAAATAACGCACGCCGTCCGTATCTTCGAGATCGTCCAGATCTTCAGGATACTTCCGGTGCTCGCGGAAGTAGAGCTCGATCGCCCTCCGGTACTGCTTGCCGCGGTATACCAACGTCTCTTCTTTGACGCGCTGCGCTTGAACCGCCATGCGCGGGATGGCCAGCGCCAACGCCGCGAGCATGATCGCCGACGAAGCCAGCAGCGCAACCAGCACGTAGCCGCCCTGGGCGTCTCGCTGCTGCATCGAACAAGGCATCGCGTTAACTCGGACCCGTGAGCGCAAGGGTCTGCTCTTGCTGAAATTGCAGGTCTTCGATCACGATGGAATCAAGGCCGATACGTTTGATTTTATACCGCTTGCGGAGAACCTGGCCCTCCCCGCCGATCACGATTTCTTCGCCGTCGAGCAAAAACCCGCGCCTGGATCCCTCTCCGGGCTTGCCGGCGAAGCCGTAGTATTTCCACGTCAGGCGCGGCATCGAAGGTTTGCCGGGCTTCGCCGGCGCCGCGGGGGTCTTCTGTGCTCTTCTTTGCTTCTCGATTTGCTCTTGCAGGCGCTGCTGCGCTGCCCGCGTCTTTTCTGCGGACGGCGGCGGGGGCGCCTTGCGCACGCCGAAGTTAAAGATGTCGCGCTCGATGGCCTCGAAAGCTACGCCGCGGACTCCCGCGAGCAGGTCGGTGCGCAGCGTGGGATCGGCGTTTCTCGGGTCCGGCGGCGTTTCGGATTCCGAGCGGCCCATCTTGGGGCGAAAGCGTTCGCCGCGGCGGAATGTCTTTTCCGTGTTCCGCCGCGCGGGCGGCGGCTGCGCCGCGGCCGGAGCGGGCGCACGCTGCGGAACTGCCGCGGCCGAGCCGTAGCCCGCAGTCTCGGACCCGCGAAAGAACTGATAGTAGACGACGCCGGCCAGCACGGCCAACACGACGCCCAACCGCGTCAGGCTCTTCTTGTCAGCGCCGAGCGTCACCCGGGCCATCTACAGGTTCCTCACGAAGGTATCGACGCGCATGTTGATCTGCAGTTCGCTGGCGTTGCCGTCGGCCCGCGGGGACGCGCCGAGCGAGCCGATGATGAAAAACAGCTCCGAGCGGTCAAGCAAGTTCAGCAATTTGACGAGATTCTCGTAGCGGCCGCGGAAGTTGGCGTTGATCGACAAGATGCCGTAGTTGTCGCTGCCGTCCACCGATTCCACCTCATAGGCCGTCTCGCGCACTTCGACGCCCGACTCGCCGGCGGCGCGGCCGATCTCGCTGAGCAGCGCGGAAAACGCCGAGCGGCGGTCCAGCGTGATCTGCCGGACCAGTTCCTGCCCCTCCGCGTCGGCCCGGTCGAGCCGCTGCGCAATTTGCTCGGTGTCCGCCAGGCTTTTCCGCCGCAATGCGATCCGCTCTTCCAGAACGGCGATGCGCGCGCGCTGCTCGGCTTCGCGGTTCGACAGCGGCCGAACCGCAAACAGATAGAAAGTCAGGTCGAACAAGGCCAGAGCGGCGATCGCGATGAGCGCGGTCCGGGGCTTGACCCGATCGCTCCACGGGATCGGCGGCGCCAACGACGATTCGCCCTTAGAGTTCCTGCGCATAGCTCACCGCCAACTGATAGCGGAACGTGGGGTTGTTCTCGGTAGGCGGGGAGCTCCCGCGGACGTTCGGATAGCCGAACAATGCGGAGCTCTCCAGGGCGATCAGCAACTCGATGAAATCGTCGGGTTTCTTGGCGCTGACCGTCATGTCGAGTTGAATCGTGCCGCTGTAGGCGACCTCGGGCCGAATCGTCACCGCCCGCACGTCGGGCGGCAAAACTTTTTCGAGATCGGCGAAAGTCTTCGTCCAGGAAATGCCCTTGCGCAGAAGGAGTTGATTCAAAAAGGCCGAGCGATCGAGAATTTCCACTCCTTCCGGCGTGTTCAACTTCGCCGCCGCCTGCGCTTCGGCCCGGTCGATTTGGGCGAGCTCGAGTTGCAGTTGCTTCTCCCCAGCGATGAGTTCGCGGGGCAAATCGGCGCTGCCGGCAAAAGTCCAAACCAGCCCGGCCAGCGCCAAGGCCAAAGTCCCGCCGGCGATACCGAGCAGCATCCAGAACGCGCGTTTGCCGCCGAACGGTTCCGCCGCCAGGTTGAGCTCGATGCGCATTCCCTCGACTCCTCGATTACGCGGCATGCAGATACCCCTGGATTCCGGCGTCTTCCGCTCCCACGATGCCGTTCGCGCACTGCAAGGCTTCCACCGGGCAGCCGAACTCGCGCGAAAAGCAATCGACCGCGGGTTCGAGCGCCTCGCCGAACCCGGCCAGCAAAAGCCTGGCGACAGGCGAGCCGAAGCAATCTTCGATATAGGCGAACGTCGGGTACATATCCGCGACCCATTCGGCCAAGGTCGATTCCGCCGCTTCAGCGAATCCCGCGGGAGCCTCCACGCTGCGCACCAGCCGCACGGCCGACTCGTCCACGGCGGTCATCGTCACCGTGCTGCCGCCGAGCTTCGTCACCAGCGTCATTTCCTCGGCGGACACGAGGTTCAACATCGCTGCCGCCGAGAGGGAGACAAAACCGAGATGCAGCCCAAGCTCGGCGAACAGTTGCTCCAACCGCCGCACCGACTCTCCCGAAGCCGCCGCAACCAGCACCGACGGGGCGCCGCGGGCCCCTTGGACCTGGTAGCCGATTCGAGCCGCGCCGATAGCGAAGGGGACCGCCTTTTTCAATCGAAATTCGATCAGCGAGCGCAGCTCATCCGGTTTCGACGGCAGCGCGTCGAAATCGAGGACGGTAAGCCGCGAAGCGGCGTCGGGCAAAAAGAGGGCTGCGGCCGGCCGCGGAATCGGCGCCAGTTCGACGAGCATTTCCGCGAAAAGGGCGCGCAGGGAGTCGGCATTGACGATCCCGGCCTCGCCCGATGCGATCTCCATGACGCCGGCCGGCAGTTCGCGCCGGGCGCGCGCTTCCACGGCCGCTCCGGTTCGCCTTACGCCCACCAGGAACCCTTCGCCGATCTCGAAAACGAGCGGCGGCGGCGGATCCGGCAGCAGTCTGTCGAGCATGCGCAGCATGGCGAAACATTCAGTCGATGAAAGTAACCTTGTTGATTTCCTTCAACGTCGTCAGGCCGTCGCGGACGCGCTCCACGGCCGAATCGCGCAATGTCTGCATGCCCTCTTCGCGGGCGGCGCGGGCTACCTCGGAGTTCGGGCGCTTGTCGAGAATCAACTCGCGGATGCGGTCGGACATGTCGAGCAGTTCGTGAATCGCCGTTCTCCCCCGGAACCCCGTCCCCGAGCATTCGATGCAGCCCTCGCCCTCGGAAAATTCAAAATCGGCCCACTGCTTCAAGGGCAGGTTCGACTGCTCGATCGATTTGCGCGGATAGCGGCGCTTCGCCTTGCAGTGCTCGCAAATCAGGCGCACCAGGCGCTGGGCAAGGATGCAGTTCAACGCGGAGACGAAGTTGTACGCCTCGACGCCCATGTTGAGGAAGCGTCCGAGCACGTCGACCACGTTGTTGGCGTGAACGGTGGTGAACACCAGGTGCCCCGTCAACGCCGACTGAATCGCGATCTGAGCGGTGTCGGGGTCGCGGATTTCGCCGACCATGATCTTGTCCGGATCGTGGCGCAGGATGGAGCGCAGACCGCGGGAAAAGGTCAGTCCCTTTTTTTCGTTGACCGGAATCTGGGTGATGCCGTGAAGCTGGTACTCGACCGGGTCTTCGATGGTGACGATCTTGTCTTCGTCGGTTTTGATGTCGCTCAGCGCCGCGTACAGCGTGGTCGTCTTGCCGGAGCCGGTCGGCCCGGTGACGAGCACCATGCCGTAGGGCTCGCGGATATAGTGGTCGAAGCGCTTCCGGTCGCGGTCGGAGAAGCCGACCACATCGAGGGAAAGCGAGGAGAATTTCTCGCTCATCGACTCCTTGTCGAGGACGCGCAGGACGCAGTCCTCGCCATGCACCGTGGGCATGATCGAGACGCGGAAGTCGATCTGGCGGCCCTTGTAAAGAACGCGGAAGCGGCCGTCTTGCGGAACCCGCCGCTCGGCGATATCGAGCTCGCTCATGACCTTGATGCGCGAGACGATCGTCTCGTGCCAGTCCTTCGAGATCGGCGGCATGGCGTAGTGCAGAACGCCGTCGATGCGGTATTTGATGGCGACTTCGGCGTTCCGCGTCTCGATGTGGATGTCGCTGGCGCGCCGCTCGAGCGCGTTGAAGATCGTCGTATCGACCAGACGGATGATCGGCGAAATGTCGGAATCGCCGGTCAGCTTGTCGATGGAAAGGGTCTCGCCGGCGTCTTCGTCGCGGACGACGTCGAGAACGAACCCCTCGGTGACTTCTTCGAGAACGCGTTGCGACTGCTCGGTCTTCTTGAGCAGATCGTTGATCTGCGACAAGGTCGAGACGTTGATGCGCAGCTTCTTGCCCAGCAGCAGAGAGATTTCGTCCAGTTCCGGGAGTTGCCGCGGATCGGCGATGGCGATTTCCAGAGAGCCGTTTTCCTCCGTCATGGGGACGAAGTTGTAACGGAACATCAGATCCACCGGAATCGACCGGAAAAGATCGCTGTCGATGTGCACGTTATCGAGATCGATGTAGCGATAGCGGTAGCGGGCGGCGACCTCGCGGGCATGCCGCTCTTCATCGCCGCTGGAGATGCGGACCGGTTCGCCGATCGTTGCCATCGCTCTACAAGTCGAGGCCGCGGCGACAGCGGCCCCCGATAAGTAAGGACGCCGCAACGCCCCGCGGCGTTCAATCTAAAAACTTGGAGGAAAGCAAGGCAACGGTTCTATATCTGCTCGGCCAACGTAAAGATCGGCAGATACAGCGAGATCAACACGAAAGCGACGAAGACGCCCATGAAAATCATGATCGCGGGCTCGACCAGGCTGAGCAGCGCGGCCGTCTTGGTCTGAACCTCGTCGTCGAAGAACTCCGCCACTGAATTCAGCATCCGCGGCAGCGCCCCGGTAGTCTCGCCGACGTGAATCATCTCAACCGACAGGGAAGGGAAGATTCCGGTCTCGAGCAAGCTCTTCGACAGCGGCTGCCCCTCGCGGACTTTCTCCCGCGTCTCGGCCATGGCGCTGCGCACCAGTTGTGAGCCGATCGATTCGCTCGTCGTCTCCAGTGTCTGCACCAAGGGAATGCCGCCTGCCAGCAAGGTGCTCATCAGGCGTGAGAGCTGGGCAACCTGATATTTGATCCAGATCTGCCCGAAAACCGGCGCGCGCAGCTTGAAACGGTCGAGCGACCGGCCGGCCGTTTCCGTGCGCATGGCCCAGACCGCGGCGGCCGTCAGGACGGCCAGCGAGCCGAAAATCGCCGGCGCGTTCTGCTGGGCCGTCACGCCCACGGCGACGAGAACCTGCGTCGCGTACGGCAGCGCCGCGTCCATCGAATCGTAAAGCGCCGAAAATTCGGGTACGACGAACGTGACCAGAAACACGACGAGCGCCAAAACGAGAGCGATCAATGCCGTCGGGTAGATCAAGGAGACCAGAATCTTCTTGCGGATGGCCAGAGCCAGCTTCTGGTAATTGACGTAGCGCTCGATGACTTCGTCCAGCGCTCCGGAACGCTCTCCGGCCAGCAGCGAAGTGGTGTAGATCGGCGGGAAAATCCCGCGCTTGCGGAACGCCTCGGAAAGCGGGGCGCCCGTCTCGACGTCTTCATGAACCGCCTCGATGTGCGCGGCCAGCGTCTTGTTCTTGACGTTCTCCGCGAGCAGCTTGAGGGATTTGAGAATGGGCAGGCCGGCACGGATCAGCGTCACGAACTGCTCGTTGAAGATGATGAACTGCTCCAGATGAAGGCGCCCTTTGCGGGCGCCGATCTGAATCTCGGTCAAGGCGCGGCGCGGCCGGATCGAATAGATCAGCATGCCCCGCTCGACGTACCGTTCGCGCAGCTCGCCCGCGGACGCCGCGCTGTGCACTTCTTCGTGAATGCGGCCTTGGGGGTCGGCGTACTTCAGGACGTATTCCGCCATGGTCTTAGGCTACGACGCGAACCTCTCCCGAAGCGTGCAGCGGCGCATGTCAGAAGCCGATGCGCAGCCCGAGCTGGATCTGCCGCCCCGCCCCGGCGGCCTGAATGCGGCCGAAAGTCGGTTGGTCGGAAAAGTGCTGGGGCAGATCGAAGTTGGCGCGATTCGTCAGATTGAAAGCCTCGGCGCGCAGGTCCATAGTCGCTTTGTCGGCGATCCGCAGCGTGCGCACGATCGCCAGATCGAGGTTCGCCAAACCCGGACCGATCAGGATGTTGCGCCCCGCGTTGCCGAACGTCAGCGCTGCGGGCGTTGCGAACGCGGACGTATTGAAAAAGCGCTCCGGCGTTGACCGGCCCGAACCGGGATCCCCAATAATATCCGGCCTGTCGGCGCCGAAGATGCCGCCGGTGTTGCCGGTGTTCGAGTTGTCTTCGCTCAGCCGGGGCGTGAACGGACGGCCGGACCCGAAGACGCCGATCGCCAGCAGGCGCCAGCCGCGCGCGGCCGCATGGCGAAACGGCAAGTCGTACGTCGCCGTGAAAACAAGCCGGCGCCTCTGGTCGAAGTTGGACAGGCCGCGTTCGGCGCGGAAATCGTGGCTGTTCTGCGGAAACGCCTGATCGCCGCGCGAACCCAGGAAAGCCGAGGCGTCGTCAATCGATTTCGACCAGGTGAACGCGCCGCTGAATCCCAATCCGCCGGAAAAGCGCCGTTCCAGGGAAAAGACGCCCGAGTGATAAGCCGAAGACGCCGCCGATTCGAACAGCGCCGCGTTGGCGAATCCCGCGATCGGCCGCCGCGCGTTGACGTCTCCGGCTCCGGGCGGAGGTTGATTCAGATCGCGCCGGCGCAGCAGCTTCGTTCCCTTCGAGCCGATATAAGACGCCCGCGCGACGATCTTTCCGCCCAGGGCTTTCTCGACGCCGGCGTTGAAGTGCTGGGCGTAACCGGTGCGGAAATCCGGCTGGAGCGCGTTCACCGACGCCGGGGGCGCAAAACCCTCGCCCGGAAACGGATCGTCCAGGGTCAGCAACCGCGTCTGCGAGGGAAAGAAGATGCGCAGATCGAAAAACGGCGGGTTGAAGTAGAGGCCGGAGTTCGCCTCCAGGACGTGCGCTTCGTGGTAAACCCCGTAGCCCGCGCGCACCGCGAGAGTCTTGCCGGGATTCCAGCTCAGGCCCGCGCGGGGCGCGAAGTTGTTGCGGTCGGCGGCGTAGCCTGCGCGGCCGAGCGGCGCGGCGCCCGCGGGGACAAGCTGCCGGGCCGCCAGGTCGAACTGCATGAACCGGTCGTCCGCGTCAACGGCGGGGGAGTTGTACTCGTAGCGCACGCCGAGGTTCAGCGTCAGCCGAGCGGTGATTTTCCAGTCGTCCTGAAGGTAGCCGTTCCAAAAGCCGGCGCGCTGCCGGAAAGGATTATCGACCGCAGTGCGGATCGTGAAGGTCGGAAAGCCCAGCAGCAAGTCGGCGACGGGATGCTGCGACACCGCCCCCAGAAAATTGAACTGCCCGCGCCCGAACAGGCCCTGAATGCCGTCAATCGTCACGCGGCGGTATTCGAAACCCCATTTGTAGGCATGCCGCTGATCGACGTGGGCCATGTTGGCGACCAGGTGATAGGTGTTGTCCTCGCGCAGGATGGGCAGGGCGACGTCGTCGGCGAGGTTCGAGAAGCCGGCGACGTTGATCGCGGGAAAGCCCGTAAACCGCGGGTCGGCGGACAGCCCCGGAATGCCCAGCCCTCCGCCGATGTCATGTCCGGCGTTCTGGTGCAGCACTGCGCGGCGCAGGCGGTTGAAGCCCCAGCGCGTCTCCAGAATCGTGAACGGCGTGAAGACGTGGGTGTTCGCCGCAACCAGATTTTGCCCGCGGTCGAGCGTGAAGTTGCCGAACCCCGGAACGTCGCTGTCGTCGCCGAACGGATCGAGCGAGCGGGCGTGGCTGAGGTTGTAACGGAACATCAGCGCGTCGCTGCCGCCGATGTAATGGTCGATTCGTCCGTACCATTGGTTGACCAGCCCGTCGCCGAGAGGGGTGGAAACGAAATTCTGAATGGGGTCGGCGCGGTTCGGGTCGGGCCAGTACGCCGCCAAACTGCGCCCCACGGCGCTTTGGCGCGCTGCGGGAACCGTGTTGCCGGGAAACGGCGCCTGCGTAAAAACGTCGATCGGCGGCGCGGGAACCGCTGAAAAATCGCCCGCGCGCACCGCCGCAGTCGGCACGGAAGCGGTGCGCGTCGCCGCGTCCTTGATCCGCGTCCCCTCGTATCCGCCGAAAAAAAACGTCTTGCGGCGAACGATTGGACCGCCGAGCGAGGCGCCGAATTGATTCCGCCGGAACGGCGGGATCGGCTGCCCTGCGGGATCGAAAAAATTGCGGGCGTCGAAGTTGTCGTTGCGGACGTACTCGTAAACCGAGGCATGCAGAGCGTTCGCGCCCGAGCGGCTGACCACGTTGACCTGCGCTCCGGCGCTGCGTCCGAACTCCGCGCGGTAACTCGAGGCGTGCAGCCGGAATTCGCGCACCGAGTCGAGCGGCGGGCTGACCACGAGGCGGTTGATGTAGACGTCGTTGTTATCCACCCCGTCAAGCAGGAAATTGTTGGAGACCTCGCGGGCGCCGTTGACGTGGATGCCGCTGTCGTTCTGCGTCGAAAGCTCGGAGCCGGGCGCGTTCGCGTGTACGCCGCCCGAGAGCAGCGCCAGCGGCAAGAACTCCCGCCGATTCAAAGGCAAGTGGGCGAGACCCTCGCGGGGAATCACCGTTCCCGCCGACGCCGTGCCGCTGTCGAGAGCCGGAACGCCGGCCTCGACCTCGACCTGCGTCCGCAGCCGCTCGGGCGCCAGCTCGATGTCCACCGCCACGCGGCGCCCGACGTTCAGTTGCACCGACCGCGCCGCGGATTCGAGATTGGGCGCCCGCGCCGTGATCGAGTATTCTCCGGGGGCGACCGCGGGAAAAATGTAGCTGCCGTCGGCGGCCGCCGTCGTGGACAAGACCCGGTCGGTTTCGACTTGCCGCAAGCGGACTTCCGCGCCCGCGACCGCGCCGCCCGAAGCGTCGACGGTTCGGCCGAGAATCGTCCCGGTTGGCGATTGCGCCGGCGCGCCGCAGGCAAGAACCAGCCCGAAGCCGACAACAAGAGCGAAGCGTCCCCGCCGCCGCATGAACTCCCAGTATATAGACCGCTTCCGGAGCGAGCGGGGCAGGGGCGGCCCTGCTACGCTGAGTTGGCCATGCGAAGGCTCTGCGCGCCCTTGCTTGCGGCGGTCTTGCTGCTCGTTCCAGCGGCCCGTGCCGAGACCCTCGTGATGCAGGTCGGCTGGGAAGAAGCGCGAGCGATGTTGGCGCGGGACGATTTCTTCCGCAAGATTCGAGTCGAGTTGCAATCGAACGAGCGGCTGACGGGGAAGCTCGTCGGAACCAGCGGCGCGGGCCTGCGGCTCAAGCAGCGCAAGGGCGAAACAACGATTGCGCGGAAAGACATCCGCACGATCCGCTTTGTGTACCGCAAGGCGGTCCGCAAAAAGAACCGCATCCTTGCCCTCGCGGCCGGCGCAGGCGCCGGATTCGGGGAAGGCTTCCTGGCGTATTTTGCCTGCTGCTTTGGCGATGACGGCGGCGCCGGTCATTCCGCGGGCGACTCGGTATTTTACGGCGTCTGGGCGGCGATTCTGGTTGGGTTCTACAGGCTCGGCCTGCGCGCCGACCGCCGGGCCGTATTGCTCGAGCTGACCGAGACCGCGGCAGCTTCCGCGCCGCCGGCTCCTGCGCGAGCAGGGCAGTCTCTCCCGGCTGGGGAGAAACCCCGGCAGTAGCGGGCTTAAACCGGCG
Source organism: Bryobacterales bacterium (assembly GCA_965214655.1). Classification (GTDB taxonomy): domain Bacteria; phylum Acidobacteriota; class Terriglobia; order Bryobacterales; family UBA6623; genus CATQHP01. Next base: position 2,339,725 of record OZ243965.1, read on the forward strand.
GATCATCGCCTCGAAGCCGTTGGTGCCCGGCTTGCGTCGAACGGTCCCGGCCGTCCCTGTCGAAAAAAGTTTCAAAAAACTTCGAAGAAAATGTAAGGTGGGGCGCCTTCCGGTCGTTATAGGGGTAGAGGGACAAAAAATCATGCCCGCGACCCACAACCGCGAAAACGGCTCCGAACGGATTTTCTCGACGGCTGACGAACCGGTCTTGCCGCCCCGCGCCGGAAGCAGGGCATGCTCATCCGATCCCTCGACGAAAGGAGATTCGATCATGAAAGCGAAATGGAGGAGTATGGCGTCCTGCCTCAAGATCGCCCTGTTGCTGCTGGCGATCGGCCTGGGCGCGGCGCCGCAAGCTTATCCTCAACTCTGCGAGATCCGATTTGCGGCGTTCAACAAGGATCGTTACGTCTATGATCCGGTTGACAATGAATGTGATACGGGAGGGTTTCACAGCGCGCCGTTTGGAAATTGGGGCGTAACGACGGAATCCAGCGATAAAGTGGACGGGCGCCAGTTCGATGGATGGCGCCACGTCCACCTTGCTTGTGATAACAACGATATTTGCAAGGCTGTTTGTACTGACGCATGGTACGAATGGAACTCATGCACATTTCACGAGTGGTCGCCGCCGAACAGTACCCTCTACAACTACAACAACAACACGCAACAGCAGTCCACAACAGGAGAAAACTACCACGCCGAAGGCAGTGCCGCCTACAGTGTTTCGTGTCCCGAAGATTCCGATGGAGACGGTCATCGAGAATCGGGCGGATGCATGGGAACATTATCCGGAGATTTCAGCGTCAGCGGTCACAGAATGAAACTTTATGAACTCGATGGATCAGGACGCTTTGGCCGATTGCTTTCAGAGGACACCTTCGTAGAAGAACTGCGCTTCCCAGTATTGGCAGTAACTACGGATAACGTTGATTGTAGTGTCGATTACTGTAGCGAAAGCGCAGTAGTAGGATGGCAAAACCCGTACAGTTGGAGTTCGAGTAAGGCATCGGAAAAAGCCGCAATTATGATTCTCGAGGCTGAATATTCCGATCCGGATCAGAATTGTTGCGACGGGCCGTTTAGCGATGGCTGCGAAGATCAGGAGTGACATTTGCGATGCAAAAAACCTGTGTGTTATTGCTTGTGGCGGTTTTACTGGCTGCTCCTGTGACCCGCGCCGAGACCCTCGTGATGCGGGTCGGCTGGGAGCAGGCGCGAGCGATGTTGGCGCGGGACGATTTCTTCCCCAAGATTCGGATCGAGTTGCAATCGGACGAGCGGCTGACGGGGAAGCTGATCGGGACGAGCGACGCGGGCCTGCAACTCAAGCAGTTACGAGCCGAAACAACGATTGCGCGGGAAGATATCCGCACGATCCGCTTTGTTTACCGCAAGACGACCCGTAAAAAAAATCGAAGCATTGCTCTCGCGGCGGGTATCCCCGCTGGAGTTGGTGCGGGACTTTTCGGCTCTCTTGCTTGTTGTTTTTCAGATGGATCCCCAGCAAAAGGGAATGAAATTTTGGGCTACGCAGTCCTTGTCGGTGGATTTACGGCAGTTGCTATGGGCCTCTACAGGCTCGGCCTGCGGGCCGACCGCAGGGCCGTATTGCTCGAACTGACCGAGACCGCGGCGGCTTCTGCGCCGCCGGCCCCTACGCACGCGGAGGAGCCGTCCCCAACTCAGGAGGAACAACCATGAAAAGAGCATACTTTCTCAACTGTGGCGTTTTACTCGCGGTTCTGGGCTGTATCGCCGCGCCGCCGCTCGGCGCCGAGACCCTCGTTCTGACCGGGAGCGTACGGACAACGGACAACGAGCTGCTCGCCGGAAGAATTTCCATTCTCAGAGGACCGCCCGCGACGGGCATCGAAACTTACGACACCGCGGCGGACGGGACATTTTCCATCGAAACCTCATCCGCGGGCATTCAAGCGGTATCGGCTGCGGCCGATGGGTACGCTTCCCGCGAGGTTCTTCGCTCCGGCAGCGCGCCCTTCCCGCCGCTGCGCTTCGTTTTGTCCGAGTTGCGGGAGATTCAAGGACGCGTGCGGGACCGCGCCGGCAACGCCCAATCCGGCGTCAACGTGCAGGTCCGCTATGTCGACGCTCCCCGCCGCTTGCGTCTGGATGACGGTTGGCGGGCGTCGACCGACGAGAACGGCGCCTTCACCCTGGCCGCCGCAGCCGGCGGAGGCGGCCGCTTCGTGGTCGATGCGCTGCCGGACGACTGGGTGCCGGCATCGTCGTCGGTTTTGGGCTCGGGGGCCGTGGGCCATACCGGAGTCGTTGAAGACGAATCGTACCCGAACGTTTTGGTCGAGTTGGAGTTGCGCGGCTCGCAGGTGACGGGACAGGTGACTTCCATTGACGGCAGAGCCCTGGCGGACATCCTGGTGCGGGCCGTGGTGAAGGTGCGGACGCCGCGGGTCAACGAAGGAATCGGCCCTGGAACGGTAACGCCGCCCGGAGGCGTCGAGCGGCCTTTCCGGAACGAGCTGCGCAAATACGCGAAGACCGACAGCGGCGGAAATTACAAGATGGAAGGCTTACCGGCCGGCTCTCTGGCGGTCATCGCGGGCAAACCCGGCTCCACACCGCAGGTGCAAAGGTTTGCCTCCATCGAAGGCGGACTTGTGACGGCCGATTTCGCGCTCCCCGCCTAGTTCTCTGACCGTGTAAAAAGGTTTGTTTGATAATGGAAGGTGGAGCGGGCGGCCTGACGAGTGAATTGCCAGTTGATCTTGACGCGGTCACGATTGACGCGGCGATTCCAGGCCTTGGCCTCGGCACGTAAGGTACGGAGATTGGCGATACGGCGCGTACCCAGGCATTGCCGCGAGAATAAACTGACCTCAATTTCGGCTTGGTTGAGCCAACTGCCGTGTTTGGGCGTGTAGTGCAGGCTGAATCGCTCCCACAAGCGGGCCGCGTGCTCTTCGCCGAAGCGTTCGACCAGCGGCTTGCGGCGGTGGATATTGAGATTGTCGACAACCAGGTGAATCGTGCGCGCGCGAGGATAGCTGCTGGCCAGCTTGTCGATAACTTGGGCGAATTCCTCCCCGCGGCGCGTTGGCGTGGGATAGGTGAAATGGCGGCCCGCCTTGGGTTCGACGGCACAAAACACATTGGCGGTTCCACAACGTTTGTATTCGCTGTCGCGCTTGGCCACCCGGCCCGGCCCGGCCGGGTGGCGAGGGCGTACTTCAGCGTGCAGCGAAACCGCCTTTTCGTCCAGGCAAACCACCGGTTGGTGCGGATCATAGGGCGTTTCGTAGAGCGCCAAAACATCTTCCATTTTTTCGATATAGGCGTCGTTGAGTTCAGGCAGACACCACATTTTTTTCCCGCCACGGCTTGAGCTCGTGGCGCTGCAACAGAACACGGACGGTTTCCCGTCCCACGCGCGGTACAAGCTTTCGTTTGACGGCTTCGGCAGCGATGAGACGCACACTCCAACGCGCCGCCCCTCTCGGCGGCTTGCCACACGCCATCGCCACGATGCGCTGCCGCGAAGACGCGTCGAGCAACGGTTCCCTGCCAGGCCGGGCTTTTTCGTAGAGCGCACGGTCGAGACCTCCCTGGCGGTAGCGGCGCGCGATGGCGCGCACCGTCTTGGGCGTCAGACGCACCCTCTCGGCAGCTTCGGCGGCGCTGACGCCTGTAGCGAGATGGCGCAGGGCGAGCGCACGCAAAACGACGCGCACTTGCTGCACCCCGCAGGCGAGCACGGCGTCCAAAGCCTCTTGATCGGCGACGGATACACGGAGACGTTGAGCAGTTCTGGGCATGTACAAGCATACCATGCCCTCCTCCTATATTTCAAACCTTTCTATACGGTCGAAATACTAGGAGGACATGCTCCTGACAACCGCGCCTTCCGCCCGTCTCTGAAGCGCGGTTTGCCGCCTGACGCCCTTTAGCGACCGTTTCAGGCTGTTTGTGGCGGTTGAAGACGACCGGACGCAAGCGCCCCCCTGCCGCAATTCCTGAAGAACGTCAGACCGCCGGGCCGCGGGCTAAAACCGGCGGGTCATCGGGTTGAAGCCGTCTTTGCCCAGCTTTTTGCGCACGGCTTCGGCGGCCTTGTCGCTGCCGAACGGCCCGACGACAACGCGGAACCAAACGCTGTCCGGCGATTTACGGACGGCGGCGGCGTACCCCCTCTCGCGGAGACGGCCGGCCAGCGCTTGCGCGTCTTTGCTCATCCGCAGCGCCGCGACCTGAAGATGCAGGCCCTTGCCCGCCGCCCGCGGGGCCGGCTTGCGCGCGGCGGGTTGCGCAGCGGGGGACAGCGGGGCGGCGGGTTGCGGTGCGGAAACCGGCTGCGCCGCGCTCGGCTTCGCTTCGGCGACCGCGGCCGCCGGCGGTTCGACCGCCGCTTCGACCTTGGGAGGATCTTCCAACAAAGTCCTCGGCAGCATCCCTTCCTCGGGGTCCGTCTCCGGCGTTTCGCGCAAAGCCGCCGACTCGGCCGGACCGCTCCTTTCGCCCTGCCCGTAGCCGATCGTGTACCCCCAGAAAAAAAACAGGGGAAAAGACACGGCCGCCGTAAAGAACAGGAACAGCAGATGCCTGTTGCCGACGATTATCCGCACTTCATCCCGGCGTTTGCGACTCATGACGCCATCTTAACGAAGTCGAAACAGTTTTTCTACGAATTGTTTTTATTTTCGCTGCTTCCGCCGTCCTGCTTGGCGGCCCAGCCGGCCAAGCCCGTAAAGAGGTCTATCGGCAGCGGGAACACGACCGTGGTGTTCTTCTCCGTGCCGATTTCCGTCAAGGTTTGCAAGTAGCGCAGCGTGATCGACGAGGGCTGCCCGCTGAGCTGCTCGGCCGCCCGGGTCAGTTTCTCCGCCGCCTGCATTTCGCCGTCGGCGTGGATGACCTTGGCGCGCCGCTCGCGTTCGGCTTCGGCCTGGCGGGCGATCGCGCGGATCATCTGCTCCGGCAGATCGACGTGCTTGACTTCGACGGCCTGCACCTTGATTCCCCACGGCCCGGTGTGATCGTCGAGCGTTTCCTGCAAGCGCGCGTTGAGTTTTTCTCTTTGACTGAGCAACTCGTCCAGATCGGCTTCGCCGAGCACCGAGCGCAGCCGCGTCTGCGCCAGTTGCGACGTCGCGTGTACGTAATGCGACACCTCGACAACCGCCTTGGCCGGTTCGACGACCCGGAAAAACACGACGGCGCTGACCTTGACCGTGACATTGTCGCGGGTCACGACGTCCTGCGAAGGGACTTCGAGCGTTTCGACGCGCAGCGACATGCGCACCATGCGGTCGATGGGAGCGAAGACCAGCACCAAGCCCGGGCCCTTGGCCCTGGGCAGCAGCCGCCCCAGGCGGAAGATGACTCCCCGCTCGTACTCCGCGAGGATTTTGATGCTGTTGATGAGATAGAGGGCGATGATGACCGGAACGATCAATCCAACAAAATCGAACATGCGTCAATTCCTTTCCTGTTGCGCGGGATCCACCCGCAGATTCATGTCTTCAACCGCAATCACGCGGATTTTCCGGCCTGCTTCGATTTTCTCGTTCGAGTAGGCGTTCCACCATTCTCCATGCACGAAAACCTTCCCCGCATCGGCGACGGCGGTTTTGGCGACGCCGATTTCGCCGATCATGGCGTTGTTGCCGCCGGCCTTCTTGTAGCGGAACGAGCGGATGGCCAACTGCAGCAGAAATATGCTGATCAGGGCGAACGGCAGCGTGACTGCGATCGCCGGCCCCCAACCGATGCGCAATTCCGGAACGTCGGTCTCGATGAGGATCACGGCGCCGAGCACCATTGCAATCACGCCGCCGGTGGCCAGAATGCCGTTGGTTGGCGTCATGGCCTCGACCACGAAAAAGACGATCGCCAGCGCCAGCAGCATCGCTCCCGTCCAATTGATCGGCAGCACGGACAGCGCCATCAGCCCCAGAATCGCCAGAATGCCGCCCAGCACCCCCGGCAAAATCAACCCGGGGCTGGAAAATTCGATATAGATTCCCAACAACCCCAGCACGAGCACGACCAGGGCCACGCTGGGATTGATCAACGGCAACAGAATCTTCTGGCGCAGGCTCATTTCCAGCGTGTAGGTCTGCGCGCCTTCGAGTTCGAGAACCTGTTTTTCGCCGTTGAGGCGCACGACGGTTCGACCGTTCAATTTGGCGATCAGATCGTCCAGGTCTTTGGCGATCACCTCGATCAGGTTCGCTTCGAGCGCATCTTCTTCCGTGAACGATTTGCTTTCGAGGACCGCCTGTTCGGCCAGCTCGCTGTTTCTGCCCCGCTTGTCGGTGATGGCCCGCAACGACGCGGCGGTGTCGTTCTCGACTTTCTGCTTCATCACCTCGTCCATTTCGCCGCCGATGGCCAGCACCGGATGAGCCGCGCCGGTGTTCGTGCCCGGGGCCATGGCGGCGACGTCGGCCGCTACCAGGATGATGAAGCCGGCCGAAGCCGCATGGCCGCCGCTGGGGGTCACGTAGGTCACCACGGGCGTCGGCGAAGCAACGATTGCCTGCACGATCTCCTGCGTCGCCGTGAGCAGGCCGCCGGGCGTGTCGATGCGCAAGATCACCGCGGCATCGCCGGCGCGGTCGGCTTCTTCCAGCCCATGGACAATGATTTCGGTCGTCAGCGGATGGACAACCCGGTCCAGATCGAGCAGCAGGATGCGCGGAGGCGCCGAGAACGCCGGGGCCGCCGCGGCGGTCCCAAGCATTGCCAGGAGACCGAAAATTCGCCTGCGCCGCTGCATGGAGACAATCGATTTTTAGTATAGACCCGACGCAGCCTCGCGGCCATAATGTTACAAGGGCCGCGGCGTTCGGCCCGTAACGCCATGCTCTGGCTGCTGTTGGCAATCGGCACGATCGCCTTGGCCTGCGTTCTGCGCTGGGCGGTTGCGATTGTCTGGGTCTCGTTGATCAGCAACCGCTGGAACGCCCTCGACGGCCATGACCGGGACCGCTGAGGGCCGCTGCTACGGCAGCTCCAGGCGGGTCAGCGCGATGCCGCCCCCGAAACAAACGTCCACGTCGGCGCCCTCGGTGCGCCTCCGCTGCCGATAGCGGCCGGAGTAGGCGTACTCTCCGTTTACGGAGCGGTAGGCCAGTTGCAGAGGAGAAGGGTCGACGCGGCACTCGACTACCGGCGGCTGCGCCGGGCCCGGCGGCGGACACGGCAAATTGACGTTCCAGAAAACGCCCGGCGCCGCCGGGCGCGCCAGCAGATCCGTCAGGATCGGCCGAATCCAGCCGCTCGCCCGCCGCCAGTCCTCGGGCGTCAGCAGCCGGTCGTGGTAGTACGAGACGGCAACCGCCGGCACGCCGTGGATCGCCGCCTCCCGGGCGGCGGCGACCGTCCCCGAGTAATAGATATCGACCCCCAGGTTTCCGCCGGCGTTGATGCCCGCCAACACCCAATCGATGCGCTCGCGGAAATCGTGCAGCGCCACGCGCACGCAGTCCGCGGGCTGCGCCTCGACGATCACCTCGTTCTCGTTGCGCCGGATGACCTGAAACTGCTGGTCGGTCGTAGTGGCGTGGCCGACTCCCGAGCGTTGATCGGCGGGCGCCACGGTCAGCGCGCCCGCCGCGCCCGCGATGCCGTCGGCGAGCGCGCGCAGCCCCGCGGCGTCGATGCCGTCGTCGTTGGTCAGCAGGAAACGGGTTTCCGAAAGCGCCGGCACAAGCCCATTTTCGCAAAGACGCCCGCGGCGCCATGTTGAAAACAGAATCGAACTTCCCGCGCGCCCCGCCGGGCGGGCGCGCCGGCTTTTCGCGGCGCGGGGCGGTTTCGACTTGCGCCCGGCGCCCGCGGCGCGAAACCATAAGGACGCGCAACCGCGAAAGGAGACACAACGATGAACCGACGCAACGCATTGCAAGGGATCGCCGGCGCCGGACTTGCCGCCTTGCCCGCCGCTCGAGCCCGACCCGCTCCGCAGCAAGCGCAAGCCCGCCGCGGCCTGCCCGAGTTGAAAATCACCGACGTGAAAACGATTCTGACCGCGCCGCCCGGCCTGCCCCGCACGGTCATCGTCAAGGTCGAGACCAGCGAGCCGGGTCTGCACGGCTACGGCTGCGCCACCTTCACCCAACGCGCGAAGGCCGTGGTCACGGCGGTGGACGAGTTCCTGCGTCCGTTCCTCAAAGGCAAGAACCCCGATCACATCGAAGACATCTGGCAAACGATGTACGTCAGCTCCTACTGGCGGAACGGCCCCGTGCTCAACAACGCCATGAGCGGAATCGATCAGGCGCTGTGGGACATCAAGGGCAAACGCGCCAACATGCCGGTCTATGCGCTGCTCGGCGGCAAGGCGCGCAACGGCGCCGACGTTTACCGCCACGCTTCCGGCGCCACGCCCGAAGAAGTCGAGGATATGGCCCGCGGCTACATCGAAGAAGGCGTGCGGCATATCCGCGTCCAGGTCGCCGTTGCGGGCAACGCCAACTACGGCGCGCGGTTCGCCGGCAACCGCGCCGACGGCTTCCTGAACGCCCCTTCGGGCGGCCCTCACGCCGAGCGCATGTACGAACCGACCCCTTACTTGCTCAGCGTGCCCAGGCTCTTCGCGCACATGCGCAAAAACCTCGGCGAGCGGATCGAGTTGCTGCACGACGTTCATGAGCGCATCAGCAACGCGCAGGCGATGTGGCTGCTCAAGCGCGTTGAAGAGTACCGGCCGTTTTTTATCGAAGACCCCGTATCTCCCGAACAGATCGGCTACTTCCGCCACGTGCGCTCGCAGACGACGACCGCCGTCGCCATGGGCGAGTTGTTCAACTCGCCGCACGAGTTCACCGGCTTGATCGCCGAGCGCCTGATCGACTTCATCCGCGTGCACATCTCGCAGATCGGGGGCCTCACGCCGGCGCGCAAGCTGGCCGCGCTAGCCGAATGGTTCGGCGTGCGCACGGCCTGGCATGGACCGGGCGACACGTCTCCGGTCGGCCATTTGGCCAATATCGCGCTCGACGTGAGCTGCTACAACTTCGGCATTCAGGAAGGCCGCACCTGGCCCGACTCCGTGCAGGAAGTCTTTCAAGGCTGCCCGCGGCTCGAAAACGGATTCTTCTTCCCCAACGAAGCGCCGGGATGGGGCATGGAGATCGACGAAGAGCTCGCCGCCCGATACGATGTCGATTCCCGTTACGACGAGCCCTTCGATTACCATTGGGGAACGACCCGCCGCCGCGACGGCTCGATCATCCGCCCCTGAAGGCGGGAAGTCTCTTACTGGATGTACCCCAGGCTCTTGAGTATCTCGGCGTCGCGCTTGGTCAACCGCGCCTCGCGCTGCTCGAGATTGGTCTCCTCATACCAGCGCTCGAACGACGCGATCTCGAATTTGTAGCGGCGGTCGTCGGGGTCGATCTCCTGCGGGGCGATCTCGAACGGATCCTCGGTCAGATCGTGAATGCGGAACCGCTCGTTCCCCGGAGTCCAAACGATCTTCACCGTGCCGTTGAGCTTGCCCATCTTGAGCGGAAGGCCGTCATTGTTAATCCATATCCAGGAAAACCATCGCGGCGCGAAACCTTTTTTCCCCGAGAAAGCCACATAATGCACTGTCCGCCGGGGCTGTCCGGCATTCTCGACGATCGCTTGCGCTTGGCTGCGCCCCGCGAACGAAACCGAGATTTCCGTCTGTTCGCGGTACTCCGGAACGGCCAGATCGAGAATTGTCGGGGCTATGTCCAATGTCGAGACATTGTGCTCGACTACGCCGCCCGGCTCGATCGTTCCCGGCAGCTTCATGATCCAGGGAATGCGCACGGTGCTTTCGGTCAGCCAGCGGCCGTGGCCCACGAAGCCGTGCTCTCCCAATCCTTCGCCGTGATCGGAGACGAGCGCGACCAGCGTATTTTCGCTCAGGCCGTGTTCGTCGAAGCGGTCGAGCAACTCCCCGATGTGCTTGTCGACATATCCGATCTCCGAGTCGTACTTGCGCACCCGCTCCGCCACCTCCCGCGAGTAGTGCGCTGCGGCGGCGCTCGGTTCTCCGACCGCTTCGGGATCGGCAAACTCTTCGCGCAGGTTGTAGGGCTCATGCGGATCGAAGTAGTGCACCCACATGAAAATGTTGCGGTCGTCCTTGTGCTCGTCGAGCCAGCGAACGGCCTTGGGGGTGACGTCTTCCGCCCAGCGCATCGAATGCAGAAGCTGGTAGCTGCGGCCGATCTCTTCGTCGTAGTGGTCGAAACGGCTGTCGAGATGCGTCAGCCGCCCGATCAACGGCCATGCGCTGACGAACGCCGCGGAAGTATAGCCGAATTTGCGCAGCACTTGAGGGAACAGCACCCACTTCGAATTCTCCGGCACGGCTGCGCCGTTGATGCGCGCCCCGTGTTCCTGCGGGTAGCGCCCGGTAAAAATCGAAAAATGCGAGGGGCCGGTCATCGGGATCACCGAGTAGGCGCGGTCGAAGCGCGCTCCCTCGGCCGCCAGGCGGTCCATTCTGGGGCTGGTTTTGAGGTGATAGCCGTACGACGACAGGTGGTCGGCGCGCAGAGTATCCACCGTAATCAGCAGCACATGGGGCCGCTTGACGGCGGCAGGCGCATCCGCCTGAGACGCATTCCCAGCGGACGTCTGCAGCGCCGGCAGTAGAGTCAGCAGTAGAGCGGCTATCGCCGGCGCTGCCAGGAAAAGCCGTTTGCGCATCTCGATAAGTGTACCGGGAACGCCCCGCGGCGGGCAATTCGCCGCGGGGCGCGGTTGCCGTTGCAATGCCCCGTTTCCGAAGATTCCGAGGGATTAACGGTCGACGACGACGAATCGGGCGCTGCCGCGCCTGTTGACCAACAACAGAATCGGCTTGCCGCCGGAAGCCGCCGCGGCGTTGCGGAAATCCTCGGCCGATGCCGTCTCGCGGCGGTTCGCCTGCTCGATCACGTCGCCGCGCTGGATGCCGGCCTCGGCAGCCGGGCTGCCCGGCTGCACGCGGGACACCACGACCCCGCGGGTCTCCGGCCCGACCTGCAATTGCTCGGCGAGCTCGGCGGTCAACGTCTGCACGCTGACGCCGATCGGCCCCGGCGCGGATCTGCCCGCGCGGAATTGCGGCTTGCCGAACTCAGGGTGCTCGCCGAGCTTGACGGCCAGCTTGCGCGTCTTGCCCTCCCGCAGCACCGCCAATTGCGCCTCGCTGCCCGGGGCCTGCTCGGCCACCTTCAGGCTGAGCGCGCGCGGATCTTCGACCGCTTCGCCGTTCAACCGGAGAATGATGTCGCCCTGCTTCAGCCCGGCCTTGTCGGCGGGGCTTTCGGGTTCGACGCTCGAAACCAGCGCGCCGCCCGGCTCTCCCGAGCCGAATGCCTCGGCAATGTCCCGGTCGACCGGTTGAATGCCCACGCCCATATAGCCGCGGCTCACGCGTCCGTCCGCGGCGAGTTGCTTCATCACGTGATGCGCCATGTTGATCGGCACTGCGAAGCCGACGCCTTGATTGCCGCCGCTGCCGCGGTTGATGATCGCCGTGTTGATGCCGATCAGCTCGCCGCTGGCGTTGACCAGCGCGCCGCCGGAATTGCCGGGGTTGATCGCCGCATCCGTCTGAATGAAGTTTTCGTAGCGTTCGATGCCCAGGTTGCCGCGGCCGGTTGCGCCGACAATGCCCATCGTCACCGTCTGGCCGATGCCGAACGGATTTCCCAGGGCGAGCACGATGTCGCCGACCTCGATGCTTTCCGAGTTGCCCAGCGCGATCTCGGGCAAGTTATCGGCAGAGACCTTCAGCAAGGCAATATCGGTTTGCGGGTCCGTGCCCACCACTTCCGCTTCGAGCTCGCGCTTGTCCATCAAGTGGAGGGTGATCTTGCCCGCGCCTTCGATGACGTGATGGTTGGTGACGACGTAACCGCCGGGACTGAGAATGACTCCCGAGCCGGCGCCCCGCCGCGGCCGCGGGCCGGGCATCGGCGGCCGCGGCGGCCGGCCGGGGCCGAAAAAATACGGCCGCGGTCCGCCGCGGTCCGCCGTGAACGAACGCTCAGCCTCGATGCTGACCACGGCGGGCAGCACCGCTTCCACCACCGGCGCAAACGTTCCCGCAGCCGGCAGCGATCGACTTCCCGGCCCCCGCGTCTTCGGCGCCAGCTCCGGCAGCCCGTCCGCCTCGCCCGCGAATCCGGGCTGCGGATAGATCATCCGAACTGCTAAACCGCCTGCCGCCGTCAATGCCAGCAACGCCGCGGCGGCGGTTAACAGTTTCGCGGAACGCAATTTTTGCATCGTGATTCTCCTTTCTCTCAAGAAAGCGCGTTCAAATTTCTTGGACGCGCAGAATCCGCGCAGGTCCCTGCCGCTGCGCTGTTTCTGCATGCTTTCTCACGTACTCTTCAAGCTCCGGGAAGAATTTCGCGAAGTCTTCCTCCAGTTCCCGGTACTGATCCTGCAGCACCGAAACCGCGTCCCCGAGCGGATTGCTCCGGGTCAGGCGGCGCGAAATCCCCTTCAGCGCCCGGTCGATGTTCGCCGTGTCGCGGTACGAGCCGAGCCAATCGCCGCGCCGCATGAAAAAGACGACGCGCCGGAAACGCCCGGGGTAAATATGGCTGTGCTCCTCGAGATTGCGGTAGCTCCTGCGGGCGAACTCCCCGAGCGGAACATCGCTGCGGTACCGCTCCCAGTTCTTGGCCAGGAAATGGTCGAAAAACAGATCGAGCAGGATGTTGCCGTAGCGCCGGTACGGCGGCGCCATCCGCCTGCGGGCAGCGGCTGGAATCGGATGCGTGTCGGTAAAGACATCGATCCGCTGGTGCGCCCGAATGCCGGCGCGGATGCCCGGCGTGAAACCGTCGATTTCGCGGCTGGCCACGAAATCCGCCAGAATCTGGCCGACCTGCGCCTGCGGATCGTCGCCGGCCAGATAAAGATGGGCGAGGTAGTTCAAGTTCCCGGCGGCGCTCCGCTGCGTGGCGTCAGCGTCCGCGCACCCAGTCGAGAGAGAACCGCGCCACCGTCAGATATTTGACATGCGTGCCGCGGTCCGTGGGAGTCCCGTTTTCGTAGATGCAATACACCGCGCCGTGCGGACCGACCGCCAGATCGCTGTAGCCGCTCACGCCGGGCTCGATCGTCCGCTTGTAAGGCCACGTCTTGCCGTCGTCCTCGCTCAAGCGCACCGTGACTTTTTGCCGCTTCCAACTTCCCAGCGGGTTTTCGGCGCTGCGCTGCTCCGTGCTGTCCGGGTTGGCGAACAAAAGCGCGTCGCCTGCGCGGATCAGGCTGCCCATGCAAATCGGCTCGACCAAAGCCTGGTCGAAGCGAATCTCCGACCACCCCGACGCGCCGTCCGGACCGATGCTGACCGCGCGGCGGTGCTCCGGCGATTCATGGCGGATGTTCAGCATCACGCTGCCGTCAGACAGCTCGACCGCCAGGGTCTCGCTGGGATTTTTCAATTCCGGGTGGCGCACGACAACTTCGCCGCGCCGCCAGCTTGCGCCCGCATCGTCGCTATAGATCGTCGATACGATCGAAGGGCGGTGGGCGTGGCCCGCGGTCCCGTCCGACAACCAGACCGGGACGATCAACCGGCCGTTCGAATGCTTGATGCCGTGGCCCGGTCCCGTAGCGATCACCATCCAGTCGTACTCGGGTCTGAATCCCTCGAACGCAGCGGTGATATCGACGGGCGTGGAAAACGTCTCGCCGTCGTCTTCGCTGCGCATGTAGTAGGCCCGAGCGTACTCGACGCAGAACAGAAAGTGCATGACGCCGAGCTCATGGTCGACGATAGGGACGATGTTGTTGTAGGTCACCTCGCCGGGCTGCGCCAGATTTTGCGCCAACGCCGCCGGGTTCAACTCGATCTCGCCGTCGATATGGGCGATCCGTCGCGGTTCGTCCCAAGTCTTGCCGCCGTCGCGGCTGCGGCGCATCAGGATGTGCTGCGTTCCCCAATCGCCCCCCGCGTTCTTGCGCGCCTCGGCCATGGCCATCACCGTTCCCTGCGGAGAGACGGCAATAGCCGGCACGCGGTAGTGAGCGTAGCCGCCGACCTCGGCCTCGAAGAGGTTGACCTTCTCGATGCCGTTCGACGCCCCGCCGTCCTGCGGCATTCCGCCGCAACCCCAGAGCGCCGCCGTCAGCAATACAAGAATTCGTAGCACGGAGCAAAGTCTATCATGTACGGCTAACTGCCTCCGCGCATGGAATCCTCAGCCGTGGAAAGCGCAGCGGCTTCCAATACCCGCCGGGGGTTGCGCGCCCCGGCACGATGCTCGACCGAACCGGTCGGCTACCCGGTATGCGATAATCGAAATGTGAAGACGGTCGCCGGATTGGTCGGTTTCAGGGCAGACCTTCCGAGTTGGAATCTCATGATGTCTTTGCAACGCATTGCTTTTGCGGCCGGCTTGGCCGGACTGGGAGTCCTCCGGGCAGTTCCCGATCTTCCTGACGGAGCCGAGCGGGTGCGCAACGGCCTGATCGCGCTCTACGACTTCCGCTCCGACAGCGAAGACGTGGTACGGGACCGCTCTCCGTTCAAGGAGTCCGCCGACCTCAAGATCAGGTCAGCCGAAACCGTGCAGTGGGCAGAAGGGGCCCTCAAGATCCTAAGCCCCTCCCACATCCGCTCCACAGACCGCCCGGCGAAGATTTCCGACCTGGTCCGCGTCTCCGGCGAGATCACAGTGGAGGTCTGGATCGAACCGGTTGAGAATCATTCGGCCGGACCGGCCTGTATATTCGCCATGTCGAATGGCGCCGATCAGCGAAACTTCGAGCTGAGCCAGGACGGCGAGCTGTTTCTCGCGCGTTTCCGGACTTCCCGGACCGGACGCGCCGACCCGCCGCAATTGGATGCGCCGGCAACCGGCGATGGATATGGATTAACGCATGTAGCGTTCACCCGGGATCGCAGCGGACAAGCCCGGATTTTTGTCAATGGCAAATTGGCGCGAGAGCTGCCGGCGCCGGGGGGCGTGCTGGACTGGGAGAAGACCAACCTGACCTTGGCCAACGACTCTCGGCAAAAGCGCCCCTGGCTGGGGACTTTCCACTTGCTGGCGATCTACGCACGCGACCTTGCGCCGGCCGAGATCGCAAGGAATTTCGAGGCCGGCCCGTCGGCGGGCCGCGCAGCGGCGAAACAGCCCCCAGGCGTCACCAGTATTTTCGAAGAGCGGATTGCGCCGCTTCTGGCGCGCCGCTGCCTGGACTGTCACGATTCGGCCGTAAGGCAAGGAGGCCTGGACCTCTCGCGCAGGGAATCGGCCTTGGCCGGCGGCGATCACGGCCCGGCCATTGTGCCGGGAGCTGCGAGCAAGAGCTTGCTGTGGGCCATGGTCACGGCGGACGCGATGCCGCAGAATCGCGCTCCGCTGTCCGATCGCGAGAAGCGAGCGCTGCGCGAATGGATTGACGCCGGCGCCGAGTGGCCGGACAAGCCGGTCGATGCGAAGGCCTACTCGGAGGACGACGCCTCGAGCGCCGACTGGATCCGCCGCCTGACCGCAAGCGAGTATCTCGAAACCATTCGCAGCCTGACCGGGCTCGACATATCCGCGGAGGCGCGCGACCTGCTGCCCCCGGACCTTCGAGCGGACGGATTCAACAACACGGCCTACAACCTTACAGTTGACCTGGAGCACGTAGAGGTCTACGCGAGGCTTGCCGAGAAAACGGCCGCCCGCGCCGATGTGCGGGAGCTTGCCGGACCGGGCCTGACGTTCGGGATCGAGCAGGTCCGCAACATGGGCAGGCGAGTCCTCCGAGGTCCGGTTGAGGAAATCGAAGTCGGACTCTATCTGGCTCTTGGGGAATCAATCACCGAGTCCGGCGGGACCTTCGAGGAGGCTGCCCGCTACGTGCTGGAGGCCATGCTCCAATCGCCCAGGTTCCTGTATCGTGTCGAGCAGCAGCATGGCGACGGAACGGCTTGGCCGGCCGATCCGTACGAGCTCGCCTCACGGCTCAGCTACATCGTGTGGGGGGCTCCTCCCGACGACGATCTGCTGGACGCAGCCCAATCGGGCGACCTGTCCGAGGCCGCGGAAGTCCGGCGGCAAATGGAGCGATTGCTGGCGGATCCCCGCGCAGTCTCTCGTTCGAAGGAATTCATTGCGCAGTGGCTCGACCTGGACCGCCTGGCCAACCTGAATCCGAATCGGGAGATGTTTCCGCACTGGGACCCCCGTCTCGCCGCCGACATGCGAGCGGAAACGCTGGCTTTCTTCGAGGACTTGGCATGGCGGCGGAACCGTCCTCTGCGGGACCTGTTCAACGCCCGGTTCACCTACCTGACGCCCCGGCTGGCCAGGCACTACGGATTGAAGCCGGAAGGCGCCGGCCTCCGACGCTACGACCTGTCCGCCACGCCCAGCCGCGGCGGGCTGCTGACTCAAGGCGCGGTCCTGACGGTTGGCGGAGACGACGCGTCCATGGTTGCGCGGGGTCTTTTCTTGCTCACGGACCTGCTTTCCGGAGAAGTCGGCTCTCCGCCGCCGGGCCTCGATACAAGCCCGGTTCCGCCGGCTGCGGGCCGGTCGCGCCGGGCCATTGCGATGGACCGGGTGCAAAGCCCGGCTTGCGGCGGCTGCCACAGCCGATTCGAACCGCTCGCATTCGGGCTCGAGAAATTTGACGGGGTCGGCGGCTATAGCGAAGTCGACGAGCACGGCAACGCGCTGCGTGAGGATGGCGAGATCGTGTTTCCCGGCGCAGACAAGTCGGTCCCTTACGCAAGCGCTGCCGAGATGTTCGATCTGCTGGCGGCCAGCGACCAACTGCAGCTTACGATCGTTCGCAAGCTGGCCCAGTTCGCAATCGGCAGGCCGCTCACTGCGGCCGACGAGCCCGCCGTCGAGGAGATCCATCGGCAGATAGGAGATAGCGGCGGCGCCTACGGAGAACTGATCACTGCTATTGTAATGAGCGACTTGGTTCGATCGGTTCAGACCGAAATCATTCCGGGAAGCTGAAACGGCGCCCCGAACAGAGGCCGGGAGGAAGCAATGGAGATTCGAGGATTGACAAGGCGCGCTGTTCTGCGCGGCGCGGGCGGCATCGTCGTCGGCCTGCCGCTTCTGGAGGAGACGCTCGCCGCCGAGGGGCCGCAGACGGTCCCCGTGCGAGCGTTCAACGTATTCTTCGGGCTGGGGATTCCCGCCCCTCTGCAGACGGAGGGCTTCAATGGGGTACTGGAGCCGCTGGGGCCGCTGGCCGACAAGCTGCTGATCCTGCGCAACGTGGATCAAGTGCGCTGCGACGAATCCGGCATCAACGCTCATTTCGACGGATCTTCCGGCGCGTTCACGGCCGAGCCGCCCAACGGCGAGGCTATGGCGGGCGGACCTTCAATCGACCAGGTCGTGCGCAAAGAGTCCTACCCCGGCGGGCAGCCTCCGGGAATCGTCCCGACCCTGGCGGGCGGCACGTACTTCCGCCGCAGCCGAGTCAGCCGCTACGTGCATAGCTACAACGACGACGGCGCCGTGGCCGCCGCCATGCAGGAGAAGCCGCGAGACCTCTTCGACCGCGTGTTCGGAACGCCGGCTCTTTCGGAAGGAGAACCCGATGAGCGGCGCGAGCGACTCCGGCGCAGCGTGCTCGATTCGGTGGTTGGCCAATACCAGCACTTCACGGGAATGAATTCCCCTCTGGGCGCCCGCTCGAAGGCCCGCTTGGCCGACCACCTGGACCGCATCCGTGAGTTGGAGCAGCGGGCGTTTCAGTCCGGAGTTCGCCAGCCTGACGAGCCGCAACTGCCGCCGAGGTCCCGCATTGCGCACGGCGGCTACGCCGACCCCGGCGGCGAGGGAATCGACATGGAGTTGGACGAGTTGACCCGGGAGTGGCGCCTGATGGCGGACCTGTACGCCTTGGCGGTGGAGCTCGACCGCGTTCGATTCGGCTCGCTGACGTTTCTGGCTGCCGGGGAGCGCCTGCGGATCAAGGGCGATTACAAGTACGCGGGGCGGACCGTGTTCCAGTTCGACGACGCCGGCCAGCGCGACGCGTCGGGAGCGAAGGGTTGCAGCCACGAATGGTGGCACGACTACGAACCCGAGGCGCGCAATCCTCAGCTCAGGGCCCACGCGCACATGCACTTGCGGGAGGTTGCCTATTTCCTGCAGCGGCTGGACCAGGTACGGGACGTTAACGGCAAGTCCGCGCTCGAGAATTCCATGGTGACGGTTTCTACGGAATCCGGCGACGGCCGCCACGCGGATGTCCGCCGCGAGCTGTCCGGCGTGTTCCACGCGATTTCCAGTGCGGGAGGCCGCTTCAAGTCCGGCCGGATCGTGGACGTCGGCGCCGAAGGGCTGGACGTGTACAACACAATGCTCGAGGCGATGGGAGCGTCCCGGCGTCTCGGTCCGCCGGACCGGGAATTCCGGCGAATCGACGGGATCCTGGCCTAAGGGTCTGTCAGGAAATGACTATATCGACTTGGTTAAGCTCCGGGGAGGATGCTGTAGTTCTACTCGACATGGAATTTCGTCTCGACGTAGCCGCAATGCCGCCATTTGGCTGTCGGAAAGTTTGACTCCGAACAGGCAGCCGTTGCGATTGAATCCGTTGCGCGTCTCAAAGTCCGTCTTGGTTGTGACGGGTTTCAGACGAACCTTTACCGCATCGCCGCCATGGGCGCATCGATTTCTTCGAGATACGCCTGCAACCGCTTCTCCAGACGCCGCGCTACCTCGGGATTCTTCCTGCCGACATCCTGAGTCTCGCCGATGTCTTCCGACAGATCGAACAACTTGACCTCTGGCGATTCGTACCACTGGATCAGCTTCCAATTCCCCGCGCGGATCGCCGACGACGGCTTGCTGCCCTTATCCGTTTGATAGTGCGGGAAATGCCAGACCAGCTCGCCGCGCCGGCGGCGAACCGCCCCCTCGCCGCCGTTCTGCAGCAACCCCGTCAGGCTTCCCCCCTCGATGCGCGGCGGCAACTCCGCCTGCGCGCCGAGCAACTCGGCAATCGTCGGATAGAAATCCATGCCGGTAACGGGAACTCGGCTCACCTCGCCCGCCTGCACGCCGGGGCCCCGCACGAACAAAGGCACGCGGATGCCGCCCTCCCAGAGCGACGCCTTCTGTCCGCGCAGGGGAGCGTTGGTCATCACCCGCGTGTCTCCGGAGTGGTGATACGAGCCGTTGTCGGAAGTGAAGATGACATACGTGTCGTCCGCCAGATCGAGCTCGTCGAGCGCTGCGAGCAGTCTGCCGACCGCCGCGTCGGTCTCGTGCGTCATCGCCGCATGAGCCGCGTGGTTGTGCCGCTTGCCCTTCGGCTTGCCTTCGAACTCGCGAATCGTCTTGTCGAAGACGAAGATGCCCAGATGCACCGCGTAGTAGGAAACCTGCAGGAAGAACGGCTCGCCCGCTTGCTTGCGGTGGCGTAGAAAGTCGATGGCGCGCGCGGTGACGCTGACCGTGCGCTTGGGGTCGGGCGCCGCCGACCTGCCCTCGCGATTGCTCGTCGCCCCGCTGTGCTGGTCGTAGCCGTGCCGCCCGGGGCCGCCGCCGGCCAAATGCCACTTGCCGAAATGCCCCGTCGCGTATCCCGGCCGGTGTTCCTT
This sequence comes from Bryobacterales bacterium, assembly GCA_965214655.1. GTDB lineage: Bacteria > Acidobacteriota > Terriglobia > Bryobacterales > UBA6623 > CATQHP01. The sequence goes on from OZ243965.1 coordinate 2,359,271, forward strand.
GATGAATTCCGCAAGGGTCGTTTCTTCGTGCGGAATATGGTCGATGTGCTGCGGCGGGATCATCGGCAAGCCTTCGTAGTAGCGGCCGCTGCCGCGGTTGATGATGTCCGTCATCTTCAACTGCGCCGGAGACTTGCCGGTCTGGATCGCCAGCCGCGTGGGAGAACAGTTCGGGTGAGGCGCATAGGCGTCGGTGAAGCGCATGCCCTCGCGCGCGAGCCGCTCCAGATGGGGCGTCTCGTGGTAGTCCGACCGCGAGCCGGAGATATCCGGGTCCATCTGCACGGACGTGCCGACCCAGCTCATGTCGTCGGCCAGGATCAGCAGCACGTTCGGAGAGGCATGCGCCTGAGCGGCGGACAAAACGAGCGGCAAGGCGGCGAGCAGCGATTTCAAGCAGGGCATAGCTCTGCGATTGTCGCGCGGACAGCCGCCCGGAGGCAACCGCAGCACGTCCGCGGAGCGAGCGCCCGCCGCTGATACGATGAAATTTCCCCGCGATGTCCACCGCCGATCTGGTCTGTTTCAACCCCGACTGCCGCGAGCGCTGCGCGATCGACGCGGTTCTCTACGCTTGCCCCCGCTGCGGCGCGCTGCTGGAGGTCGCCAACGATTATTCCGGGGCGGATCCGCAGGCTCTGAAGGCTCTTTGGGACAAGCGCCGGGCGAGCCGCGCCAGGATCGACGTCAGCGGCGTATGGCGGTTCCGCGAAATGCTGCCGTTCGTGGACGACCCGGCGCAAATCGTGACTCTGCCCGAAGGCAACACGCCGCTCTTCGATACTCCGCGGGCCGCCGCATACGCCGGAATCGAACGCATCCAGTTCAAGCACCAGGGCTATAACCCGACCGCGTCGTTCAAGGACAACGGCATGACCGCCGGCGCGACCCAGGCCGTCAAGCTCGGCATGAAGCGCGTCGCCTGCGTCTCTACCGGCAACACGTCCGCCTCGATGGCCGCCTACGCCGCGGCCGCCGGACTCCAACCGATCGTCTTTATCCCGCGCGGCAACATCGCCTACGGCAAGCTGGCGCAGGCCCTGGAGTACGGCGCGCTGACCATCCAGGTCGAGGCGAACTTCGACCGCATACTGGCGCTGGTCCGCGAACTCGCCGACGAATGCGGGATTTATCTACTCAATTCGGTGAATCCCTTCCGCATCGAAGGCCAGAAATCGATCGTCATCGAGCTGCTCGATCAGCGCGGTTGGCGGACGCCCGACTGGATTGTCTTGCCGGGCGGGAACCTGGGCAACGTTTCGGCGCTGGGCAAAGGGCTGCGCGAGCTCAGGCAGATCGGCCTGATCGACCGTCTGCCGCGGGTGGCGGTCGTCCAGGCCGAGGGCGCGGCGCCCTTCTACCGCTACTTTCAGAGCGGGGGCGGGTACAGGCCGGCCCCCGAACCGGAAACCCTGGCGACCGCCATTCGCATCGGCGACCCGGTCTCATGGCCCAAGGCCGCATTCGAGATTGCCGCAACCGGCGGAGTCGTGGAAGCGGTCACGGAACAGGAGATCGCCGACGCCAAGGCCGTGATCGGACGCTGCGGCATCGGCTGCGAGCCCGCCTCGGCCGCCTCGCTGGCCGGGATTCGAAAATTGGTCGCCGCCGGCGCGATCGATCCCGCCGCGGACATCGTGGCGATCCTGACCGGCCACCTGCTCAAGGACCCCGATTACGTTTACCGCTACCACACCGGACGGCTCGAAACGCCTTCCGGCGGCAAGATCGCGCCCGCCTTCGGCAACGCGCCCGTGAGCGCGCCCGACGACCGGGCGAAAATCGCCGAAATCTTGCAGCGGCGGCGCGAATAAGCGCGCGGAAAGACCAACGCAAGGGCCGAACGGCCAAGCTACCAGATCGGGTGGGTCACGGCGCCCTCGGACGCCGAAGACACCAGCCTTGCGTATTTGGCGAAGACGCCGGTCTTGTAGCGCGGCTCGCGCGGCTCGACCGCGGCCAGGCGGGCTTGCAGCGTTTCCTCGTCGAGCTCGATCTCCAGCTTGCGCCGGCCGCAGTCGATTCCGACGATGTCGCCGTTTTCGACCGCCGCGATCGGGCCGCCGCGCGCCGCTTCGGGCGCGACGTGGCCGACCATCAGCCCGCGGGTCGCGCCGCTGAAGCGGCCGTCCGTGAGCAGCGCGACCGATTCCCCCAACCCTGCGCCGACAATGGCCGCCGTCACGCCGAGCATCTCTCTCATGCCGGGCCCGCCCGCCGGGCCTTCGTAGCGGATCACCACCACGTCGCCGTCTTGGATCTTCCCGCCGGTGACCGCCTGCATCGCTGCTTCTTCGCACTCGAAGACCTTGGTCGGGCCGCGGTGGGCAAGATGCTTGCCGCCGGCGACCTTGACCACGCCGCCCTCGGGAGCGAGATTGCCCTTGAGAATGACCAAGCCGCCGGTCTCCTTGAGCGGATCGTCGAGCGCGTGGATGACGCCTTCCTTCTCGCCTTCTTCGGCATCCGCCGAAGCCTCCGCGAGCGTCTTTCCGGTGACGGTCATCTGCGAGCCGTCGGCGTAGCCCCCTTCGACCAGACGTTGGGCGATAAGCTGAATGCCCCCCGCCTTGTCCATGTCGGCGGCGACGTACCGCCCGCCCGGCTTGAGATCGACGAGCAGCGGGGTGCGCTCGTTGACGGCGTTGAAGTCGTCGATCGACAGTTCGACGCCGCAGTCTTTGGCCATGGCCAACAGGTGCAGCACTGCATTGGTCGATCCGCCGGTGACGGCGACGGCGGCGATGGCGTTCTCGAAAGCCTCGCGGGTCATGAAGTCGCGCGGCCGGCGGCCGGCCGCGAGCGCTTCCATGACCACCAGGCCGGCGCGGTAGCCGGCGTCGTTCTTGCGCGGGTCGACAGCCGGAATGCCCGCCGTGCCCAGCGGAGAGAGGCCGATGATTTCCATCACGGTGGCCATCGTGTTGGCCGTGTATTGGCCGCCGCAGGCGCCGGCGCCGGGGCAGGCATGATTCTCGATGTCGAGCAGCATGGCATCGTCGATCTTCCCCGCTGCGTGCGCTCCGACCGCTTCGAACACGTCCTGGATGGTGATATCGACTCCGTTCACCTGGCCGGGCAGAATCGAGCCGCCGTAGAGCAATACCGAGGGAACGTTGACCCGCGCCAAGCCCATCGCGCCGCCGGGGATCGTCTTGTCGCAGGCAACGAGCGCGACCACCGCGTCGAACATGTAGCTGCGGGCGGCCAGCTCGATCGAATCGGCAATGATCTCGCGGCTGACCAACGAACCCTTCATGCCTTCGGTGCCCATCGTCACGCCGTCGCTGACGGCGATCGTGTTGAACTCCATCGGAGTGCCGCCCGCCGCGCGCACGCCCTCTTTCACCTGCACCGCGAGGTCGCGCAAGTTGTAGTTGCACGGCATGGTCTCGATCCAGGTGTTGGCGATGCCGACAATCGGCTTGGCAAGGTCTTCGTCGGTGAATCCGATGGCCTTCAGCATCGAGCGCGCGGGCGCTCGGTCGCGGCCGTCGGTGATCGCGGCGCTGGCATGTTTGAGGGGATGCGGCATGTTCCGGGGCAACCTCCGGTCAAACCGTCAGTTTAACGCAGCCGCGGTTGTTAGTCTGGGGTTGTGATCCGCGGCGTGCTCTTCGATCTCGACGGGGTTCTCTACAACGGGCAGGCGCCGATTGCCGGAGCGGCTGACGCCGTGAACGCGGTTCGCCGGATGGGTCTCGATACCCTGTTCGTCACCAACACGACTTCCCGCCCGCGGACGGCGGTCGCCGCCAAGCTGGCCGCTTTCGGCATCGCAGCGGTAGCGGAGCGGATTCTGACGCCGCCCATAGCCGCCGCCAACTGGATCCGGCGGAACGCAGCGGGGCCTGCGGCGCTTTTCGTTCCCGAAGCTACAAAAGCCGATTTCGCCGGCCTGCCGCAGGTCGCAAGCGATGCCCAGCGGGGCGCGCGGTACGTGGTCATCGGCGATCTCGGCCCCGCCTGGGATTTCCATACGCTCAATCGAGCGTTCCGACTGCTCCATAGCGACCACGATGCGCAGTTGATCGCCTTGGGCATGACGCGCTATTGGCGAGCGCCCGACGGGGTTTCGCTCGACGTCGCGCCGTTTGTAGCGGCGCTCGAGCACGCCGGCGGCAAGACGGCGACGGTGCTCGGCAAGCCATCGAAGGAATTTTTCGGCGCGGCGGCGTCGCTGCTCGACCGCCGCTTGCACGAATTGTTGATGGTGGGCGACGACATCCGGGCCGACGTCGGCGGGGCGCAGGCCGCGGGCTTGAAGGCGGCGCTCGTGCGTACGGGAAAGTTCAGGCCGCAGGACCTTGCCGGGAGCGTCCAACCCGACGCGGTAATCGACTCGGTCCGCGATCTGCCCGCGCTGCTCGCCGGCGCCGCGGCCGAATTCGGTTAGCAGCCGCGGCGAAAGCGCCGGCCGCGGCTCGCGTTACTCCACCGCTGTTGCGCCGCCGGGCCCGCCGCAAGACCGCGCCGCTGAAACTGCGCTGCCCCGCGCTCCCGCGGACTTCGGCGTAAGCAGCCAAATCAGCGTCCCGCGCGGCGGGGACGACAGGTAGGGGATATCGACGACCGCCAGAGCCGATTTCTTCATGGCGACCGCGCCGCCGCGCGCGCCGATCAGCCAGGCTGCCAGATCGCCGAGCAGCGGATTGTGGCCGACGACCATGAGCTCGCCGACGTAGGCGTAGCCGCGGATTTCTTCCCATAACTCGAAAACGTTGGCGTAGGGCACAAGCCGCTCGGTTTCGATGAGCGTTTCGGCGAACCCCAACTCTTCCTTGGCGATCTTCGCCGTTGCGGCCGCCCGGGGATACGGACTGGTCAGGATGACCTCGGGCCGCACGCCGGCTTGACGCGCCCGCGCCGCCACGCGGCGGGTTTTTTTACGGCCTTCGTCCGTAAGCCTGCGGGATGCGTCGGACTGCCCGGGCGCGGCGTCTTCGGCGATGCCGTGGCGCAGGATGCAGAGTCTCACTGTTTAGCAGAGTCTCACTGTTTAGCGGTAGTTTAAACAGACAAGTCCGTGGTGAAAGTCCCGTGGGCGGCGCGGCAGGCTTCTGCGGCGTCTTTCCGGCCCGCGCAAGCGGCCGCCCAAAGGGTTACGCGCCCTGAACTGTCGGTCCGGTAGCATACGCCCTGTCGAGTCACTCGATCTCCCACACGATACTGCATTGGCCCTGGGCGCGTAACGGCGCCTGCGTGACTTTTGCCACGGGCTGTTAAGGAAAGTCTGAATAAGGCAGTTTTTGGTGCGCTGGATGGTTGATGCTGTCCGTAAGGAGCGGTTGCAGTTGGGCTGCCAGCGAATTTTGCGGCTAAATCCTGCTCTTTTTGACTGTGCAACGCCAATTTTGACCCCGCAGCGACGGTTTCAACTCCGCTTCTGCGGCTTTGCGCCACTGTGGGCGCACGACTCCTGTATTGTGGCGCTCAGGCCGTCGCGTAGCGCCCGGCGAGCAGCACATTGGCGAAGCCCAACAGCAGACTGATCCGCTCCCTGTTCTTGGCCAAGCCGCGATAGGCGCCTTGGCGTAACCAAAGTGCCGCTTCCCATACAGAAACGGATGCTCCACCTTGGCCCGCACCTCCGCCTTGCGCCGCTCCGCCCGCGCCTCCGCACTGTCCGCCGCCAAGCGCCGCCGCTGCCCAGCCTTCAGCGCCACTTGCCACTCCACCCTACGCCGGCGATGCTCCGGGCGCTTCTCCACCCCCTGATAGCCCGCATCCCCCTGATAGCCCGCATCCCCGCACACTACCTTCTCCCCGCCGTGCAGCAACTTATGCGCTTGGGTCACATCCGCCACATTCGCCGCTGTCGCCGCCACGCTATGCGCCAGCCCCGTCTCGGCGTCCACCCCGATGTGCGCCTTCATCCCGAAATGCCATTGCTTCCCCTTCTTCCTCTGATGCATCTCCGGGTCGCGACTCCGCTCCTTGTTCTTCGTCGAACTCGGCGCGGCGATGATCGTCGCGTCCAGGATCGTCCCTTCCCGCAACCGCAACCCCTGCCCCGCCAAGTGCGCGTTGCTCTCCGCCAGCACAACCCCGCCCAACTCGTGCTTCTCCAACAGATGCCGAAAGTGCAAAATCGTCGTCTCGTCCGGCAACGCATCTCCCAAACGCAAACCCACAAAGCGCCGCACCGACTCGATCTCGTACAGCATGTCCTCCATCCCCGGATCGCTCACGTTGTAAAACAACTGCACGCAGTGCACGCGCAGCATCACCGCCAACTCGTACGGCCCCCGCCCCCGCCCCGCTTTGGGGTAGTACGGGCGGATGCGCTCCTCCAAACGCTCCCACGGAATCAATTCCTCCATCCGCCCCAGAAACTTCTCCCGCCTCGTGCGGTGTTTCTTGCCCTCGTACTCCATATCCGCAAAGCTCCGCTGATGCATCCTTCCTCCCTCTAACGACAACATCTACCCTACAACTCCACTAGTATTTCGACCGTATAGAAAGGTTTGAAATATAGGAGGAGGGCATGGTATGCTTGTACATGCCCAGAACTGCTCAACGTCTCCGTGTATCCGTCGCCGATCAAGAGGCTTTGGACGCCGTGCTCGCCTGCGGGGTGCAGCAAGTGCGCGTCGTTTTGCGTGCGCTCGCCCTGCGCCATCTCGCTACAGGCGTCAGCGCCGCCGAAGCCGCCGAGAGGGTGCGTCTGACGCCCAAGACGGTGCGCGCCATCGCGCGCCGCTACCGCCAGGGAGGTCTCGACCGTGCGCTCTACGAAAAAGCCCGGCCTGGCAGGGAACCGTTGCTCGACGCGTCTTCGCGGCAGCGCATCGTGGCGATGGCGTGCGGCAAGCCGCCGAGAGGGGCGGCGCGTTGGAGTGTGCGTCTCATCGCTGCCGAAGCCGTCAAACGAAAGCTTGTACCGCGCGTGGGACGGGAAACCGTCCGTGTTCTGTTGCAGCGCCACGAGCTCAAGCCGTGGCGGGAAAAAAATGTGGTGTCTGCCTGAACTCAACGACGCCTATATCGAAAAAATGGAAGATGTTTTGGCGCTCTACGAAACGCCCTATGACCCGCACCAACCGGTGGTTTGCCTGGACGAAAAGGCGGTTTCGCTGCACGCTGAAGTACGCCCTCGCCACCCGGCCGGGCCGGGCCGGGTGGCCAAGCGCGACAGCGAATACAAACGTTGTGGAACCGCCAATGTGTTTTGTGCCGTCGAACCCAAGGCGGGCCGCCATTTCACCTATCCCACGCCAACGCGCCGCGGGGAGGAATTCGCCCAAGTTATCGACAAGCTGGCCAGCAGCTATCCTCGCGCGCGCACGATTCACCTGGTTGTCGACAATCTCAATATCCACCGCCGCAAGCCGCTGGTCGAACGCTTCGGCGAAGAGCACGCGGCCCGCTTGTGGGAGCGATTCAGCCTGCACTACACGCCCAAACACGGCAGTTGGCTCAACCAAGCCGAAATTGAGGTCAGTTTATTCTCGCGGCAATGCCTGGGTACGCGCCGTATCGCCAATCTCCGTACCTTACGTGCCGAGGCCAAGGCCTGGAATCGCCGCGTCAATCGTGACCGCGTCAAGATCAACTGGCAATTCACTCGTCAGGCCGCCCGCTCCACCTTCCATTATCAAACAAACCTTTTTACACGGTCAGAGAACTAGGATACATCCCCCCCCTGCTTGCCGCTACTTATTCAGACCTTCCTTAAAGCTCTCCGCTTGCGGCAAGCTCGATAACCCGGCCCGACCTGCGGTCTTCGATGCGCAGCTTGCCCCCGCTCCAGGTCACTTCATCGACTCTCTGGAAGCCCTGTGGCGCGCGCGTCCAGAAAAGCAGGTAGGAGGAAGCGATTTGCCCGCGGGAGGGCAGCCAGCGGTAGAGAGGCTGCCCGAACAACCGGCCTTGGGCGACCATCTCGCGGCGCGGTCGATCGAACGCCTGGGTGCCGAACTCGAGCCCTCTGGCGAGCATGCCTTCGTGCGGATAGTTCTCCCAGGTTTGCAACCAGGGGTAGGCGTCCGTACGGAAAAGGTAGCCGATCAGGAGTCGCTTTTGCGGGTGCAGCGCGGTGACGAACGCCCATTCGCGCGTCGGCTCCATCAGGTGGCCCGTATGGTCGAGCGAATTCGACTGGAGCGGCGCCGCGCGCAGATCGACGGCGCCGCCCGCCTTGGCCGGCGCCAGCGGCCATGCGAAGTCCTTGTTGCCGATAAGCCTGTGAACGCGCTCGCCGGGCGGCGGCCCCGAACGCGGCCGCGTAAGCGCGCGGTTGGGCGACATATCGACCACCGTGACCCCCCGCTCGAGAAACGGCGAACCGATCGTTGCGTGCTCCGCCCAGTTCACGGGCCGGTCGAAGTCGAGCAGGCTCGTCAAGCTCGATTTCACGTACACGACGTTTTCTCCCGGTTTGAGGCGCACTTCCCGCCGCAGCAATTCGTGAACGCGCGGCAGCGTGACTGCTTGACGCAGCACGCTGTCGCCGTTTTCAACGCCTGCGAATGCAGTCGCCCACGGGAGCCGATGCGCTTCTCCGTGGCCCCGCATCCCCGCCGCGGCTTCGTCGGCGGACGGCGGGCCGAAGCCGTCGACGCAGACAAAGTGTCCGGTTCCGCCGGATTGGCGTTCGGGCCGGCCGCTCTCGCGGTCCGCGCGCAGCGCATCCCACATCGGGTTGTTCCGCTGCGCGTCGCCTGCCAGCACGATCGACGGAAACGAGCCGCCTTGCTTGAGAACGGTCAACTCGATCTTGCCGTTCGTCAACAGGACCGCCCCGCGGCCGCGGAATGAGTGGTCGGCGTCGACCGCGGCAAAAGCCGTTTGCGTCCACACAAAAAGCAGAGCCGCGCCTTGAAGTCTCATCTTCAACGAATGGTAGCAGCCCTTGCGCGGCATGAGAGAATAGACACTCGCCCAGCGGAGGTTTGCATGTTCGAAGGTTGTGGAACAGCGATGATCACGCCGTTTGCAGCGGACGGCTCGTTGGACGAAGCCGCTCTGCGGCGGCTCGTCCGCCGTCAGGTCGACGCGGGCGTCCATTTCCTCGTTCCCTGCGGCACGACCGGCGAGAGCCCCACGCTGAGCCGCCGGGAACATTTGCGCATCGTCGAAATTACTCTCGAAGAAGCGCGCAACCGCGTCCCCGTAGTCGCCGGCTGCGGCGGCTACAACACGAGCAAAAACATCGCCCTCGCCGCCGACCTGGAAGCAATGGGAGTCGACGGCCTGCTTTCCGTGACGCCCTACTACAACAAGCCGACCCCGGAGGGGCTCTATCGGCATTACGCCGCGTTGGCCGGTGCCGCCCGACTGCCGATCGTCGTCTACAACGTTCCCGGGCGGACAAGCTGCAACGTCAAGCCGGACTTGCTTTGCCGGCTTGCTGCGATCGACAACATCGTCGCCGTGAAGGAGGCCTCGGGCGACATCGGGCAGATGGCTGCGATCTGCCAGACGGCGCCCAATGATTTCTCCGTGCTTTCCGGCGACGATTCCCTGACGCTGCCGTTGATGGCTCTCGGCGGAGTGGGTGTCATCTCGGTGGCGTCGAATGAGATTCCGGCCGAAATGGCCCGGCTGTGCGCGGCGGCCCGCGCCGGAGATTTCGTGCAAGCGCGCAAGATTCACCGGCGCTTCTACCCGCTGATGGAGGTCAACTTCTGCGAGAGCAGCCCCGGCCCGGTGAAAGTCGCCATGGAGACGATGGGGCTGATCCGGGCGCATTATCGGCTGCCCATGGTGCGGCCGAGAGCGGAAAGCTGCGCTCGGGTCGCCGGCGTGCTGGAAGAGCTGAGGCTCACCCCGGCCGCGGCGGACGGATAACCCCGGTTCTTCTCAGAACTGAAGTTTCAGCGCGATCTGGTAGACCCGCCCTACGCCTTCCTGGCGGACAATCCCGAAGAACGGATGGTCGATGTTGGCGAACGGCGCGGCCCAATTTTTGTTGTTGAACACGTTGAGCAAATCGAAGCCGAGCTCCATGGTGAGCAACTCGCTCGTTTCGATCGGCCGGGAGACGCGCAGGTCCCATTGCTGAAAACTCGGCAGCCGGTAGGCGTTTCGCTTGGATGTCCCGGGCCGGGTTTCATCGAAATCCGTGGGCCTGACGGGCGAGAACGCGGTCGGGTCGAAGGCGAATCTGCCGCTGACCTCCCGGCCGTCCGCCGCCGGGAACGTTCGCATCTGCGTAGGGTCAAGCAAGCGGAAGACGCCGACCCGATCCGGCCGTCCGACGCGCTCGAAGGTGAAGGTCGGGTCCTCCGCCTGTCGGATGTCGAGCGGCAGTCCGGAGCGCAGCCGCCAAATCCCGCTCACGCTCCAGCGGTCGGCCCAGCGGGCGCTCTCGGTCCAACCGCGCGGCAGGCGCACTTGGTAAAACCATGCCGCAATCACGGTGTGCCGCCGGTCGAAGTTCGAGAAAGCCCAATCCTCATGGACGAGATCGTCGCCGAAAACCGTGCTGCCGTTATCGAACGAGCGGCTCCAACTGTAGCTCGCATCGAATGCGATGCCGCGGTGAAGGTAGCGGTTTGCTCTGATTTGCACGGCCTCGTAGCGCGACCCGCCCGAGCTTTCGAATGAGCGGATGTCGCGGTACCTGGAAAACAACCGCATGTTGCGGACGAACGCGAAGCCGCGCAGCGGATTGTGAACGAAAATGTTGATCTCACGCTGGCGCTGCAGCCGCTGGGCGCGCGTGCCGAGGTAGCTGGCGCTGACGAAGACGCGTCCGGGCAAAAGCCTTTGCCAACTGAAGTTCCAATGATGGGCGCGGGCATTCTGAAAGTCCCGGTCGAACACGCGGATCGGGTAACGCACTACGGAGGGCACAAAGTGTACCGGATCGTTTGTCCTCAGCGCGGTGAACGGCGCTTGAAACGATCCTTCGGCCAGCCCTAACGTAAAGCGGTTGTCAACGCTGAACGGCGGATATGTTGCCTGGAACAAAGCCGAGGCGCTGGCGCCGGCGAATGTGCCGTGGTCGTAAAACAACCCGTACGAACCGCGAAAAACCGAGCGCCCGGACTCGCCGAGGATCCAACGCGAAAGCCGGCGGTCCCAGGTCGGCGAGTAAGCGATGCCGATGCGCGGCGCGTAGTTCCGGCCCTTGGTCACGATTGTCGAGCGGGGTACGGGGCCGAAGTCCGGATCGGTATCTCCCGGAAAAATCAGGTTCGGCAGGCTTTCCGGAAAGCGTTCGCTTTGCGTTCCGATACGGAAGGCCGCGATGCGGTCCTGCGAATCGACCGCGGGAGGCTGCAACTCGGCCCGGAACCCGACGGTTACCTGCAACGAGCGCAATGGGCGGACTTCCGTTTCGCCGTATGCCGCGAACTCGTGCCAGCGGAGGTCGAGACTGCGCGGAGTCTGAAGCCGAAATTCTCCCGGATAGCCCAACAGCAAATCGCGAAGACCACTGCCTCGGACGCCGGCCGGAGGTTCCGGCGGCACCGGGAAGTTGAAGCTGCCCGCGGAGTTTTCGGTGTTCGTGAAAGGCCAGATGCCGCGCTGAAAAAGCAGTCCTCCGCGGACAACCGTCCCGCCTTTGCGGTATTCGCCGTCGTGGCCGGCCTGGAAGGTCGTTTGCGTGGAATTCTCCGAGCTGAGAAACGGCGCGATGTGGAAGCGCGGAAGACCGGCGTCCGTCCACAGCGTTACGTCGGGTATGGTTCCGGGGTTCGCCCCGAAATATTCGAAGCCGAATTCCTCAGCGGGCGTGACTACGAATTCGGAGTGCCCTTGCCGGCGCTCGATCGAGAGCCGCTGCATGGCGATGCGCCCGGTCTGGAAAAAGTTCGGCGAGCCGGTGTGAGTAACTGAAAATTGGCTGCTGTTGGCGGCTTGGCGCCGATTATCGATCGTTCCGGGCGTTGTGAGCAAGGTTTCGGTAATCGGTTCGCGGACCCGGTTGCGATAGAGGTAGTGGCTGCCGCGCAGCGAAAGCTTGGAGGAGCGCTTGTCGATCTTGGCCAGCGCGGATTGACCGTTGCTGGGCAGATCCTCGTGCGTGCGCGCGAGTCTGTCGGTCAGATTCGCACGCGGGAGAAAGGTTTGCAGATACTTTTGCATCAAGGGATCCAAGCGGTGGGCTGGAATCCGCCCTTGGGGAAAGGGCGTTGCCGTCAACGGGTCAACGGGAATTCCGCCGGCAGCGGAAAAATCTCCCGCGCGCTCGGCATCCGTCAACACCTCGGTCGTCGCATCGTGACGGCGCTTGGCGGTCCAGCCTTCGACGTCGGCCAGGAAGTAGAGCTTTTTCTTGCGCCATAGCGGACCGGTAATTTGGCCGCCTCCCGCCCAGCCGTCCATTTCGTCAGCCGAACCATCGAACGAGCCCAGCGACCGGCCCCAGCCCGGGCGCCAATAGGCTCGGATTTGACCGTGCCAGCGCTCTTCGGCGCTGCGGAACTCCGGCAGCACGACGGCGCCTGCATTGCGGCCTTCGCGGGCGGAATACGTATGCGTGATGACGCGGAACGTCTCCACCGCTTCCGGCGGAGGGCCGAAGTTCGCGGCTTGCGCGCCGGTGATTCGATTTTGAGCGTTGTTCGATGCTCCGTCGAGCCGATAATTGATGAACGATCGGCGAGATCCATTGGCCGAGACCGTCGCCGCTCTTCCGGTGAACGGATCGACTTCCAACATCGCTACAGGGTTCATGCCCGGTACGAGGTGGAGCAGCTTGTCGACCGCCGTGCGGCCTTCCGATCCGAGCAGCACCGGAACATCGGCAATCTGTTCCCGTACGAGACCGAATTCGAGCGCGATCGTTTCCAGGCCGGAACGCGGCCGAGTGAGCGCCGGCTGCAAGCGGCGGAGCGTCACTGCCGGAACATCGACCGGCATCCCGGGCAGCACTTCGAACCAGTCCGTCCGCAGCACGGCGTAACTGCCGTGGACAAAGGCCAGAGAGTGCTCGCCGGCCGGCGCCCCCGAAAATGAAAACGCGCCGTCAATCGCCGTCCGGTCGCGAAGAACCTGGGCGGTGCGCCGGTTGATTAACTGGACTTCGACGCCTTCCAGGCGGTTCTTCTGTTCGTCCTCGACGATGCCGGCAACGATTCCGTTCTGCGCCCGCAGAACGCAGGCGAAACCCGACAGGGCAAGAAACGCCGCGCAGATACGGGTTCGACGCCGCGTCTGCGCCGCCGAAGCAGGCAGGGATCGCCTTCGAAAATCGCGGCTCCCCTCCCGCGAGAGTGCTTGAATAACCCGGGCGATGATGTTCTCAGTGTAGGACTAGCGCAGCGCCCGGCGCAGGCGCGTGACGTGGGAACGGATACGGGCCAGCCGTTCGCCGCAAGAGCGTTCGTTGCCGCGGGCGTCGAGGGTCGACGCTCCGGAGACGAAGATGGCGGTCAACGTTTGATCGAGCCCCAGTGCGTCCGCGAGAAGCGCGCTGCTTTCCTCGGCCGCCTCGACGGCCCCTTTGAGGCCGGTCCTTTGGGCGCGGTAGGTCCAATAGCGGCGCGGCAAAACCTCGGACAGCTTGGCGTAGATAGCCGCTTCGCGGTCGGCGATGCCGTCAAGATGGAATGCGATCAAGCGCTTCAGAGCGTTCGAGCCGCCGAGCTCCGCCGTGTCGTCTCTGCTGAGCACGGAAGCGACGATATGGACATGGGCCAGCAATTCGGAGTCGTGGCGTAAAACGTCGCTCACGTAGCGTTCGAGCTCGGCTTCGAGCAGATCTGCCCGCGGCGTGCGGAAGGAGCGGCGGGCTGCATCGCGGTAATGGGCCAAGAGCGAATTGCGGACCATGCCGCCGGCAGGACGATTTGCAGCGCGCTCAAGAGTCACCGCCCGCTCGACGCTGCCGCGGCTGTCGTCACGTAGCGCAAGGTCGAATGTCAGCGCCCGCCCGCCGGCCGCGGCGCGCAGCTTCGACTCGACGGCGGCTGACTCCGCGGCGCCGGCAACGCTGCCGGTGAACACGATGGTCCCGCCGTTGCCGGAGGGGCGGATGTTCTGCTTCCACAGACCGGTTTGGGCAAGCAGCCACAGTCCCTCGATCACCGATTCGTCCGCATCTTTGCGGATTGCCGCCGGTCGGGCTTCGGCAGCCAACGTATTGGCGGCGGCCGCCGCTCCAAGCGGCCGGTAGGTCCGAAGCTCCCGCGTTTCCCAGACAACCGGCGCGGCTTCGGGAGCGCCGCCCAAGGCTGCCGGGGCCGGGACAGGACCGCTGACCGCTTCGCGGGCCGGCGCGGCAATCGACCTTGCCGCCGGCTCGAAGCGCTCGACGCGGACTGCCGCAACGGTCTCGGCCGCTTGCGGAAGTCCGTCGGGCCGGTCGACTGCGAGCGGCTCCGGCGCCGCCGCGGCGGTTACCGGCGCCGGCGGCGGGACCTGCTCAACGGAAAGCTCCGCTTGCCGCGCGGTCTGGAATCCGGCCCAGACAACAAAAACCGCCGCCGCTGCAGCGGCGACCGCCGCGTATTGGCGTGAGTATCGGCGGACCCTTGCCGCAGGGAATGCAATGACCTTGGCCGGCTTTTTCTCCACCGGCTTCTCCACCGGCGCGGGTTCTTTTGCTTGCGCCGCCAAGCGTTTCTCAAGAGCAGCCAAAGCGGCGGCCTTGATCTCCGCCGGCTCGTCCGCTATCAGCGAACGCAACTCCTCCTCGATATCCGCAAGCAAGACGCTCATGTTCGCGGCTTCTCGTTGGCACTTGGAGCAACTGCTCAGATGAGCTGCGCGCTCGGCCGGCAACTGCATTTCGCTTGAAAGCAGCAGTTCTCCGGCCGTAAGATGCCCACCGGTTTTCTCGGTTTCGACAGCGATATTGGCGCGCAAGCGGGCTAGCGAAGCCGCTTGCAACGCGGCCGGCTCGGCGGGAACCGAGGCGCGCATGGCGGCTGCCGCGCCGACGAACGTTTCCTGAACCTCGACCAGGGCCGCCTTGCAGTCGACACAGTCCCGGACGTGGCGGCGGAGCGCCCGGTCGTCCAGCTCATTGGCCGCGTACAGCAGTAATTCTTCCGTGCTGAGGTGTCTCACAGGCGTCCTTGTTCGTTTGTCCGACTTGGGTCTCCCGTAATTTGTTGACCGCCCGCGCTACATAGCTCGCCGCGGTCGAAATCGTTATGTCCAGCACTTCCGCGACTTCGCGGAATTTCAAACCCTCCGCCCGCAACTGCAGACACTCCATTTCGGTCGGAGTCAGCACGTGCCAAGGCAAGCTCGAAATCCGCAGCCGATAGTCGACTTCCGTATCCTGGGCAGCCAAGCCGGCTTCGATCGTTCTCCATTCGTCGTCGCCCAGGAAATCCAGCTTCTGCGTCCGCCCGTGGTCGATGACCAGGTTGTGCGCAACTCGAAACAGCCATGCTTTCGGCTGCTCGATGACTTCTTGCCGGCGCCGAGCTTGGAAATATCGGATGAAACACTCCTGGGCGATGTCTTCCGCAGCCGCAAAGTCGCTCAAGCGATAGCGCACGTAGCGCATCAAGCTCTCGCGGTGCTCAACGAACAACTCCTCCGTTTCCCAGGCAACGCGGGCGGGATCGCCGGATGTGTCGGAGTCGTACACCGAAAAGCCTCGGCGGCTCCCGCACCTGCTGCCTGAGTATGTAAGACGAACGGATCAGTCGTTCTTACGGCACAGGAGCCTGAAATTATTGTGAATGTCCCAAGAAGCGCTGTCAACCGCTGTCGGGCGAGGACCGGCCCGCAGGGTTCAGCGCGCCGGCTGCGCCCGGCGCAGGAGCGCGACCCAGTCTTTGCCCGGATGATGCGGCGGCGCGATCTGGATGCCGCCGTCGGCGCGCATGTGCGCTTCGCTGACGCGAACCGTCGCTTGTTGTCCCGACTGCAACTCGCCGCCGTTGCGCGGGTCGTACCAATGCAGCGTGTACTCTCCCGCGGCCATTCTCAGGCGCGCCCGGTTTCCTTCGGGCAAATAGACGGCGTAGATTTCTCCTTCCTTGGCGAACACGAGCGTCTTGCTGTCCGCGCTGATCTCGTTTGCGGGCCACATTTCCCAGAACGGGAGATGCTGCTGAAAGAATTCGAGCGCATGGCGAGTCTGGTCCCACAGGATGTCCCGCGAGCGCCAGTCTTCGCAGTTGAGGTCCATGTGCTCGTAGGCATAGCCGAAATACCATTCGACGCCCGAGCCGCCGCCCATCAGGTTGCCCCACAGGGCCTGCTTGCGCGGCTTGTCGTGCAGCGGGTCTTCGGCGTCGGGCATCACGCCCACCGATGCGGGCGTCTGCTCGTCGTGGAAGATCGCCCAGGGGCGTCCGGCGGCGGCCGACCGGGCGCGGAGCACGACGGCTTCGCGGTTCGAGTCTTCCATGCGGCCCTGGATCGAGGACGCGGAAAAATTCTCCGAGCCCAGAATCCCCGTATAGGAATACAGGCTGCGGGTGTTGTGGGTGTGGACGGTGACGGCGTGATCGTTCGGGTCCATCCGGCGAATGTAGGCCGCGATTGCTTCGCGGTCCGCGCGGGGCGTGTCGTTTTCCTCGCCGAGATTCCAGACCACGGCGAGGTGATGGCCGAAGCGGGCAACCAACTCGCGCAGATAGAGCTTGCGGACGCGGTTCAGCGCCGGCGAGCCCCCCAGCGCCTCGTCGTTCTCGGTTTCCTGCGTGATCACGTGCATCATCACGCCGCGCCGTTCCATATGGGCAAAGACGATTTCCCATTGGGCCAACTTCGAAACGTCGAAGCGGTCGCGGCTTTGCGGATCGTTCCACATCCAGACGTCCTTGCCGTCGCCGCCGTCGAGGTTATAGGTCAGGAAGTAGATGCTGTTCATTCCCTTCGACGCCAGGTAGTTCACCGCGCCGACGATGTTCTTTCCCTTGCCGTCTTTCCAGGTGGGGTCGCCGGGGGCCCAATCCCGCGCGTGCGGCTCGTATTTGTGGATGAAGGCGCCCGTGTCGGTCGCCACCCCTTGGTGGCGGGCGGTATCGAAGGTGCCGTCGAATTCGAAGTAGCCCAGAAAATTTTCCGGCGAATCGGCGCCGCCCTTGAGGTAGCGCTCGCCGTTTTGGAATTGCAGATAGTGTTTGCCCACCGTCCGCAGGAAGCCTTTGGATTGAAAGCCGGCAGCGTTCGCCGGCGCTTCGCCGACTTCGAGCGCGCCCGATTCGCCGTCGAACGCTGCCGGTTGGCCGGCCGCCGGCGAGTCGCTGAGCGCAACGTCGGCGCCGCTGCGGAACGAGGCGCTCCACTTCCAGACGCCGGACTGCGCAGGCGTAAAGCGGACGCGCCACTTGTTGCCGGATTCTGCGGACGAGTCGGCCGCGTTGCCGTCGGCGGCGAAAAACCCTTGCGCCGTCCGCTGCTCGCCCGAGACGCCGTGCGTAAACGTCACGCTCAGGCGAAAGTCCGCAAAGGGATTCGGCGATCCGCTCTCCGCTGCCTGCGGGCCGTCGAATGTCAGCGTGACCGGTTGCCAGCGCAGCGGTTCTTCCGGATCGACCCGAGGCGCCGCTGCAGCAGCGGCAAGCACGGCCGGCAACAACGCAAACAACTTCGCAGCGGGGCGCAGGACGGGGAAAATCTCAAACGGCGGGCGCATGGCGGTAAAAAAACCTCGAAACGGAGCGGCCGGTGCAAACAGCTTGTCGGCCTGCGGCTATGTTAGCGAATATGGGATAGCCGCACAGCGGCGCCAAGCGATGAACCAAGCCGATCTCCTGACCGCCGCCCGGCGCCAACTCGACGACTACGACCGACACGATCCGGGTTCGCTGTTCGCCGACGGCGCAATCGATTGGAATCTGGACGATGCTTATCGCCTGCAGTTGGCCGTTGCCGCGCTTCGCGAGCAGCGGGGCGAAGCGGTGGCGGGGTTCAAGATCGGCTGCGTCAGCGGCGTCGTCCGCGAGCAATTGGGCATTGCGCATCCTGTCGTCGGGCATGTATTTGCCGGCGAAAGACACGCGTCCGGGGTAGTTTTGCCCGCAAGTCGTTTCAGCGGCCTGGCTGTCGAAGGCGAATTCGCGGTCGACGTCGCCGAGGATATCCCCGACGCCGAGGCGGCTGCGCATCGCCCCGAACGCTACGTAAAGAATCTGTTTCCGGTAATCGAGCTGCACAACGCGCGATTCAGACTGGAAAGGCGCACGGCAGTGGAGCTTGTTGCCAACAATGCCTTGCACGCAGGCATCGTCGCTTCATCCGCGGACGGCGGCTTGGCCTTGCGCGACGCCTATCCCCTGAGTGTTTCCATCAACGGGAAATTGCGGGGCAGCGCATCCGTCAACCCGCTGGCGACGCTGCCGGAACTGGTCGAAAGGCTGGCCGTTGTCGGCAAGCGCCTCAAAAAAGGGCAGATCGCATTGACGGGTTCGCCGCTTCCGCTCTACCCCCTGGCGTCTGGGGACACGTTCGTCGCGGCAACCGACGGACCGGCGTCCGTCGCTGTCGAGATTGTCTGAAAAATCGCGGCCCCGCGCCTCAGCCGGCAACGAGTTTCTCGAATACGGAATCCGCGCGGACTACCGTCTGCGCGCGTTCGGGACCGGTTGAGATGCCGCCGATCTCGACTTCGAGCTTGTCTTCGAGGAACGCTATGTAGTCCCTGGCGGCCTGCGGCAGCGCGTCGAAGTCGGTCATGCCGGCCGTCGAGCGGCGCCATCCGGGCCGCTCCTCGTAAACGGGCTCGACTTCAGCATAGACGTCGCAGAGAGCAGGCATTTCGTCGATCGCCTCGCCGCCATGGCGGTAGCCGGTGCAAACGGGGATCGTTTCCAAACCGTCGAGCACGTCCAGCTTGGTGACTACCAGCGTCGAGAGGTGGTTGATAGCGTGGGCGTAGCGCAGCATCGGGACGTCGAACCAACCGCAGCGGCGCGGCCGGCCGGTGACCGTCCCGAACTCATTCCCCGCCTTGCGCAGGGCGTCGCCCGCGGCGCCGTTCAGTTCGGTGACGAACGGCCCTTCGCCGACTCTGGTGGTGTAGGCCTTCGTAATCCCCACGATGTCGTCGATCAAGCGGGGCGAGACCCCCGACCCCGTGCTCAGGCCGCCGGCCGTCGCGTTCGACGAAGTCAGGTAGGGATAGGTGCCGAAGTCGATGTCGAGCATCGTCGCCTGCGCCCCCTCGAACAACAGGCGCTTGCCGGCCTGCAACGCTCTGTTGAGAAATGCCGTGTTGTCGCAGACGAGCGGACGCAGACGGTCCGCGTAATCCTGGTACTCGACCAGGCAGGCCTCCACGTCCCACGGCTCATAGACGCCCAGAGCTTGCGCGACCGCGTTCTTTTCCGCGGCCAAGGCGCGGAAACGCTGCGGGAAAATAGCGGGCTCGACCAATTCCGCCACGCGGATTCCGCGCCGGTTCATCTTGTCTTCGTAGCAGGGGCCGATGCCGCGCGAAGTCGTGCCGATCTTGCGCTTGCCGGGGACCGCCTCGGTAACCTTTTCCATCGCCCGGTGGTAGGGAAAGATCACGTGCGCTCGGTTGCTGACGAACAGATTGCCCTGGACGGCAATGCCCAGCCCTTCGAGAGTTTCGATTTCCCGCAGCAGCGCGGCGGGATCGATGACCAGTCCGTTGCCGATGACGGCCTGTTTGCCTGGCCGCACAATGCCGCTCGGAACCAGCGAAAGCACGAAGGTCCGCTCGCCTACCTTTACGGTGTGGCCGGCGTTGTGACCGCCCTGACTGCGCACGATGACGTCAAAGCGTTCGGCGAGCAAGTCGACAATCTTGCCCTTGCCCTCGTCGCCCCATTGCAGACCTAGTACGGCAAGATTGGACATCGGCTATGCGTAAGCCTTCCGGCGGGAATGCTGGAAATCGGGATCTTCAGCGGCGCCATGCGGGACTCGCCGACTTGCGCGCCGCGGGGCCGGTAAAACCGCGCTCATTGCTCATCATATCCCAGAAATTCCGAGCTGTAAATGCGCAGCGAGAGCGGCCCGGCAACTCAGGCCGAAAGAAAGCCGCGGTCGTTTTTCCAGCGATTCCATAACTCTTCCATCTCGCGCACGCGGTCGGGCTGTCGGCCGGCCAGATCGTGCAACTCGGTGCCGTCGGCTTCGATGTCGTAAAGTTCCCACGGTTTGTTCTTGAGCGCCACCAGCTTCCAGCGGCCCTGCCGCGCGGCGCGGCCGCGGTTCCATTCCCAAAACAACGTTTTGTGCGGCTCTCTGCGTTCGCCGCGGAATATCGGCAACAGGCTCTCGCCGTCGGCCGGCGCGATCCTTCTGCCGGCGAACTCTTGCGGGTATGCCGCGCCGGCCGCATCGAGAAATGTGGGCATCAGATCGATGACGTGGGCCAATTGATCGGTCAACCCGCCGGTTTGTCCGATGACGCGCGGCCAGCGGGCGATCAAGGGAACGACGATGCCGCCTTCGTGATCGTGCTGCTTGTACAGCCGGAACGGCGTGTTCGAGACGTTCGCCCAGCCGTAGCCGTAGCTCTGATACGTATGCTCGGGGCCGGGCATGACTCCGGGGACGTTGCCCGGAATCATCGGCTTTCCGGCGCGGGTCGCCGCGGGCAGGTAGAGACCCGTGCGGTCGGGCGTATATTCCACGTGGCAGCCGCCGTTGTCGATCTGGAAGACGACCAGAGTATTGTCGGCCTCGCCCGAGGCTTCCAGCGCGTCGAGCAGCCGTCCGATGCCGCGGTCCATGCGCGTGATCTGCCCGGCGTACACCTCCATGCGGCGCTGCTGCCACTCCTTGTGCGGTTCGTCTTCCCAGGCCGGAACTTCGGGGTTGCGCGGCGAAAGCCGCCAATCCGCGTTGACCACGCCCAGTTCCTTCATGCGCGCGTGGCGCTTCAGCCGCAGCACATCCCAACCCAGCGCGTATTTGCCCTTGTAGGGATCGATATCTTCTTCATCCGCGTGCAGCGGCCAGTGCGCCGCCGTGTACGAGACGTAGAGAAAAAAAGGCGCTTCCTTCGCCAGGCCGTCCGCCAGGAACTCGAGCGCGTGATCGGTAATCGCGTCGGTGTAGTAGAAGTCGTCCGCCTCGAAAAGCTGCTCGGCCGGCTCGTTGTTGCGCATCAGCGTTGCCGGCGCCCAGAAGCTGCCCGCGCCGATGATCGTGCCGAAAAATTCGTCGAAGCCCCGCCGGCAGGGCAGATTCGCGGGATCGTCCTCTTGGGTCAGATGCCATTTGCCGCTGATGTAGGTCGAGTATCCGACTGCGCCAAGAGCCTCGGCCGCAGTCACGACTTGCGAGGAGATCGTTCCGTCCGGATGAACCGATTTTGTCGTGTAGCAGCCGCTCATCAACGACGCCCGCGTCGGAACGCACATGTTGTTGGTGTAATAGCGCGTGAAACGCAGTCCTGCGCCGGCCAGGCGGTCGAGGTTCGGCGTCTCGATTTCTCCGCCGTAACAGCCCAGGTCGGAGTAGCCCATGTCGTCGGACATGATCATGACGATGTTGGGCCGCTCTCGCCGGGCCTCGTCCCGGCGCCCGCCGCAGCCGGCGGACAGCCAGGCGCCGGCCGCCCCTCCGATCTGCAGAAAACGGCGGCGGCGGATCGCAGAAGCGCTCATTCCGGGCATATTGTAGCGCCAAGCTTCCTGCGCCGATCTTGCGGCTGAAAACGTCCATTCGGGGAACACCTTTTTGCGCATTGGTGCGAAAATAGTCTTGAGAGAGCTATGAGACGGTTGAATTGGGTTCCCCTTTTGCTGCTGCCCGCCTTGACGCTCCCGCTGGCGGGCGAGGTCGTGATCGTCGAGGAGATCATCGTCAAGGTCAACGGCGACGTGGTTCTGCGTTCGGAGTACGACCGATTCGCGGACGATATCCGGGCCGAAGTGCTCAGGGATACGCAGATCGCGGGCACCGACAAAGAGAAGACGATCGCCGATCGCGAGAAAAACATTCTGCGTGACATGGTCGACCAACGCCTGCTGATTCAAAAAGGCAACGATCTCGGCATCAGCGTCGAAGCGCAGGTGCTCAATCAGCGCGACCAGATCATGAATCAAAACGACATCGAGACCGTGGACGATTTCGAGGATTGGGTCCTGGAGCGCACCGGAGAGCCGGCCGAGGATTTGCTCGACCGGATGCGCGAAAACTTTTTGGCGCAGGCCGTTCTCGGTCAGGAAGTCGCCGGGCGCATCATCGTCACCCGAGAGGAAATCGAGGAGTACTACAACGAGCACAAAGACGAGTACGTACGCTCGGAAGGCGTTCGCCTCAGTCAGATTTTTTTCGAGTTGGCGGGCAAGAATCAGGCCGAGCAGGAAGCGACCCGCAAGCAGGCCGGCGAAATCCACGAGCGCGTGCAGCGCGGCGAGCCCTTCTACGAGATGGCGTCGCGCTATTCGGAAGATCTGCTGACCAAAGAGCAAGGCGGCGACATCGGCATCTACCGGCGCGGGATGCTGCGCAAGGAGATCGAGGACGCCGTCTTCGGCAAGAACCGCGGGTTCATCACCGATCTCGTCGAGGTTCCCAACGGGCTGCTGATTCTGCGCGTGGACCAGGTCTTCCGCGAAGGCTTGGCGGAACTCGAAGAGGTGCAAGAAGAAATCCGCGCCGCTATCGGCGGCCCGCGGTATTCGCCGGCTATCCGCGAGTACCTGACCGAGCTTCGCGAGCGCGCCTACATCGAAATCCGGCCGGGCTATGCCGACTCCGGCGCCGTCGCCGGCATGGATACTTCATGGAGCGACCCGGCCAAGCTCGCCCCGGTCACGACGACCCGCGAAGAAGTGCTCAGCAGGAAGAAAAAGCGCCGTCTGTTATGGGTGATCCCCCTGCCGGGAGGCGGCAAAAACGACAAGCCCGCCGCCGATTCCGGCGACGGGCTGTAAGACGGCCTGCGTACCCCCGTGAAAGCAATCTACGTTTCCGACCTGAATCCGAACGAGCGGATCGACGGTTTTTTCTTGGTGCAGGCGAAGGAAATCCGTTTCACCAAGCAAAAAGGCGAACCGTTTCTGTCGCTTCGTCTGGTCGATCGCAGCGGCCGCATAGAGGCAAGGATGTGGGACGACGCGCAAGCGGCCGCAGAGCTTTTCAAGCAGGACGACATCGTCAAGGTCAGGGGAGTGGTGCAAGCTTTCCGCGACAGGCCGCAGATCGTCGTCCACAAACTGCGCCGCGCCAACGAGAGCGACGCCATCGATCTCGCAGACTTCATGCCTTGCACGACGCGCGATATCGATGCGCTGTTCGCGGAGCTGCTGGCGGCGGTCGACGGCTTCGAAAACCAGGACCTCAAGCGGCTGATGCGGGCCTTTTTCGATGACCCGGAAATCGCCGAGCGCTTCAGGAAAGCGCCCGCCGCGAAAGCGCTCCACCACGGCTTCCTCGGCGGGTTGCTCGAGCACGTCGTCAGCATGCTGAACCTGGCCCGGATGACCGCCGAGAACTATGCGTATCTCGACCGCGACTTGCTGCAAACCGGCGTCTTGCTGCACGACATCGGAAAGATTTACGAGCTCGGCTATGAGCGATCGTTTTCCTACACCGATGAAGGCCAACTGCTCGGTCACATTGCCATGGCGGTTTCCATGATCGACCGCAAATGCGCAGAGCTCGGCGATTTCCCCCCGAAGTTGAAGACGCTGGTGCAGCACATGCTGTTGAGTCACCACGGCAAGTATGAATTCGGCGCGCCGAAGCTGCCCATGTTCCCCGAAGCGCTGGCGCTTCACTACCTCGACGACCTGGACTCGAAACTGGAAAGCATGCGCGCGGGCATCGCCGAGACGGCGCCCGAAGCGGTCTGGAGCCGCTTCAACCCGGCGCTCGAGCGGGCGGCGCTCGACAAGGAAGCGTATCTGGCCGAGAAATCCGAAGCCGAAGACCCGGCCGCCCCGCCGCCGAAGCAGCCGTCGCTGCCGGGAACCTGACGCAAGACCGCCGCTGCGCGCGCCGCCGCCGAAACCGCGCTAGAAAACGATCTTCGTCATGAGCTGGAAGGTTCGGGGGAACCCGCGGGTGCCGGGTATGCTGCCGAAGTTGTCCAGCCCGTACACCGTGCGCGGGCCGCGCCAGTTGACGTTGTTGAAGAGGTTGATGAACTCCAGGCGCAGCATCAAGTTCGAATTGTCGCTCAGAGGCGTGGATTTCTCGAACGAAAAATCCCAGTTGACGAGCGCCGGGCTCCTCACCTCCGCCGTCGTGCGCGGAGCGCCGCTCAGAGCGAAGCCCCGAGTCGGGGTCAGCGAACCCGCGGTGACGTAGCGCAGAGCATTGCCCGCCGGGCTGCCGCCCCCCGACAGGCCCGCGTTCTGCGGGCGCTGGCTGCCGAATCCATAAGCGCTCAACGGATTCTCGTTTTGCCTGACGGCAAGCGGGAAACCGCTGCGCAAGATCGTCGCCATGGACGCCGTCCAGCCGCCCAGCAGCTTGTTGCGGCCGGGAATCGCGTACATCAGGTTCAGATTGGTCATATGCGGCACGTGGAGCAGTGAGTGCGAGTAGTCCTCCTCCAGCACTGGGCATCTCCCGAACGCGCATGCGTCCGGGGTGTTGTAGACGGCGCTGCTCAAGCTCTCCAACAAGGTGTTGGCCTCGTAAATGTTGTCCTTGTGGCTGGTGAACGTGTGGTTGATCCGCGCTCCCCAGTTGCCGCGGAACCGCTTCTCCAGTTCGAATCGGAGCGAGTTGTACAGCGATTTGCCGGAACTGACGTGACGGGCGTATACGTTGCGGAAGTGCGGGTAGGGGCGCAGCAACTGCCCGAGCGGCAGCGTCGGGCTTGCCGCGAAGACGCCGAAGTCGGCCTTGCCGTAGAACGGATTGGGATAACGCCGGTTCAGCCGCTCCCCCAGAGCCAGATACGGGTCGGCAAGTTGATTGATGTTGAGGACTGAGTCGAGTGTTCCGCCGATCGCCAAGTCTTTGCCGCGGCTGCCTATGTAGCCGATCTTGAGCGCGGTGTCGTTGCCCAGATCGCGCTGCGCGTCCAGAGACCATTTTTGAATGACCGGGGACTTGCGGTATTGCTCGTTGAAGTACACGTCGCCGGCGATGTTCTGGAGGCGCCCGCGGGAGTTTCCCGTCGGCGGGAGAATTCCGTTCGGAAACGGATCGGAAGCGGAGGCTTGCGGCGGGGCGATGCCGTCCACGCTTCTCGCCAGGTTGGTCACGGCCGAATATCCATACGTTCCGATGTCGGAGGCGCCGGTTCCGGAGGGAATCGCGTACGGCGCCCAGAAAACGGCGTAACCGCCGCGCAGGACGGTTTTCGGGGTCAAGCTGTAGGCGAATCCCAGCCGCGGTCCGATCTTGACCGCCGGCGGATCCCATTGGTGGCTGGGGTTGCCGTCGACCCCGGCGTACAGCAGCCCGCCCCGCAGCGGGAACCCCGGCAGGGACTCCTCGATTGTGGAAGGACCCGAGACTTGCACGGGGAAGGGGTTCTCTCGATCCCAGCCGACTGCGAAATCGTCGCCGTCCTCGCGCAGGCCCGTTTCGTGCTCGATGCGCAGCCCGAGATTCAGCATCAATCGCGAAGACGCCCGCCAGTCGTCTTGAATGAAGCCGCCGAAATAATCCAGAAAAACGTCGGCCGGCGCCGCGAGCGTCGCGCTGCCGCCGTCCGGTATGCCCAAGATCAGATCGGCAAGCGCGCTGCCCGAGCCGGTCTCGGGGTTGGCCGGATCGGGCCCCTGGGTGAATTTCCTGGCGAAATCCAGCGTAAAGCCGTGGCCGTAGGACACCGCGCTCAGCCCGAGGCGCCGCCACTGCGCCCCGTATTTCAGAGTGTGCTTGCCGATGAACTGCGCAAACGCGCCGCTGATCTCCCGCGAGGCCCACTCCACGTTGTCGCTGGTCCGCGAGCCGTGAGTCACCCCGGCGTTGCCGAAACCGGCGACGGTGATGAGCGGAAACTGCCCCGCGTAGCCCTCCTGATCGTAGAGTTGATCCAGAAAGCCGCCCTGGATTCCCAGGCGGCTTTGCACGTCGGCCTTGTCGAACGCGGGGTTTCCGTAGGAATCGTAGAAGTACGTCTGCCCGTAGCGCAACGTGAGCACCGAAGCGGCGCTTGTCAGCAAGGTTTTGTTGATGGCTATGGCGTGGACGTTGCGGTCGAGCGCGGCGGCGCCGAGGCCGAAGTCCGGACTGCTGTCCGCATTCAGCAAATCCCGGTAATGGCCGAACCGCGGCTCCCGCGACAGGTAACGGAGATAGGTCGCTGAAATCCGCTGGTTGTCGTTGAATGCATGATTGACGTTTCCGGTGACCTGGAAAGCGCGCACCGTCTGCGAGCCGGAAGTCGAGAGGTTGCCGCCGGATCCGAGGCTCGCCAACATTTGCGACAACGCCGCCCCCGTGCGGTCGATCCGATTTGCCGGGATGCGGTTGTTCGCAAAAGGGCGTCTGTTGCCGTTCGCATCCCTGTCGAAAGGGTTGTAAATCGTCCCGCCGGTCTGCGCAAAATCGCCCGCCGCCTCGGCCGCGCCGGGAACGGTGATCGTCGCATTCGAAACCGCATTGTCGGAGTAGCCCTCAGCCGCCGTCCAGAAAAACGTGCGGTTTCTCGCGATCGGGCCGCCGAACGAGCCGCCGGCCAGGTTGTAGGGAACCTCTTCGAGATCTTGCTGTCCGATGACGCCGGCGTTGAAGTCCTGCTGCTGGAAGTACGACAGCTTCCTCCAGGGCGTGTTCAGCTTGCCCGGGCGGAACTGATACAGGGCGCTGCCCGCCCACTTGTTCGCCCCGCTGCGGTGAATCGTATTGAACACGCCGCCGCCGGTGCGGCCCATTTCGGCGTCGTAGGCGTTCGTTTGCACCTTCATTTCCTGGATCGCTTCGAAGATGGGGATGATCACCGAACGGTTGCGCAAATCGGTCATGGACACGCCGTCCACGGTGTAGTTGTTGCCGCGCAGCGGGCCGCCGCCAAGCGAAAGCAGCGACGAGTTCGTCTGGTCCGATTGCTTCACCCAGACCGGGTTGCCGGTATGCACCACATTGGGCGTGTTCACCGCCATGATGAAGACATTGCGGCCGGGAGTGGGCAGCGCTTCGATTTGGGCGCGGTCGATCGTGGAGGCAACGGACGCCGAACCGTTCTCCACCAGCGGGGTTTCGCCCGTAACCGTTACTACCTCATCGACGACCCCGACCTGCAAAGTCGCGTCCACTACCAGGAAGGCGGAGATGCCCACCGGCAACTCCTCGCTGACGAAGCTGTTGAAACCTTCCAGCTCGGCGCGCAGCGTGTACGTTCCGGGCTGCAAATTGGCGAACGCGTACTCGCCGGCCGCATTGGATTCCGCGCGGCGGACGGCGCCGGTTTCTTCGTTTTCGAGGGCAACGGCGGCGCCGGGAATGACGCCCCCGTCGGCATCCTGGATTTTTCCGCGGACGCCGCCCTGGAACGTCTGCGCCGGAGCGCCCGGAGAAACCAGCAGAATGCCGGCAAGGAAAACGCTTGCGGCAAGGAATCTTCGAGGCGCCATACCCTTATTCCAACATCAAACTTGAATCGGCAACCCGAATGAGCCGCAAAATCGCAGAACGGCGGTTATTTTGCGCACGGCCGCCTGCGCGCAAAACCGAATCCTGGTAAAGTTGACGCTGGAGCGAAGAGGCGATAGTCTGATGTCGAAGAGCCGTCTCATGGAACGCTTCGCGCCACTTGAACAGTACCGTCTGGGAAGCGCCGCCGCTTCCGTGTTGACGGCGGCCTGCATGCTTTACGGATACTTCATGCCGGTGGCTTTGATCGGGGCGGTTTTGTCCGCGCTGAGCGCGGCGCTGCTCTATTTTCTGTGCAGCCGCCCGACGATCGAGGTCGACGATATGTGTTTGTCGGCCGGCCGCGAAACCATCCGTTGGTACGAAATCGCTGCTGTCGAATCGACAGTTTGGCGTTCGCCGCTGGTCGTGCGGCTGACGCTCCATGACGGCCGGCGGGTGCGCCTGCTTCATCCGGGAAACGTGCGCTCTGCGGATCGCCTGCTGCAGAGAATTCGGCGCAACGCGCGCTGGGCAACCATCGACGGCGAGCCGTACGGCGACTTCTGGGGTGAAACGGCGCCGATCCGAGCGCATGCGCAACCGCTGCCGTCCGCGCCCGTCAGGTTGCTGAGCGAGCAAGACGAACGCGAGGTCGAGCAAATCTTCCGGCAGTTGCGCGAAGTCGAGCGGCCCGACCGCGCCGCCTCCTCGGAAGACAAACCGGACGCTTAGCAGCCGGCCCGCGACGCTTCACGGATGCACGCGGACATATTTGCGCAAGACGCGCGGGCGCGGCTCGCCGGCGTACAAGTTGCCCTCGCCGTCAGCGGCCACGAACTCCGCCCCGTGCCCCCTGGTCTCGTGCGGGTTGCTCCACGGATAGAGAATGAACGACTCGACCCAGCCCGTGCGCGCGTCGCCTATGCGGATGCCTATTTCCCACCCGGGATTCTCAACGTTGTCCGATTCCGAATCCGCTACGTAGATGCGGTCCGCAGCGTCGATGAAAATTCCGCTCGGACGCCCGAACTGGGACCACTCGGCAAGGAACCCGCCTTCCTGGTCGAAGATCTGGATGCGGTTGTTGGAGCGGTCGGCAACGAAGACGCGGCCCCTGGAGTCGAGGGCGATGGCGTGCAGCGTGCGGAACTCGCCCGGATTGTGGCCCGTCTTGCCCCACTCCTTGATGTACCTGCCGTCTTTGTCGAACTTCACGACGCGGTTGTTGCCCTCGTCGACGTGGCCGTCCGCCACGAATATCTCGCCGCTGTCGGCGACGACCACGTCGGCCGGCGACTGGAAACGGTCCGGCCCGTTGCCCGCCTTGCCCGGCGTTCCCAGCACCATCAGCGCCTCGCCGCTCTGGCTGAACTTGACCACCTGATGCCCGCGCTTGCTGCCGGGGGGAACTTTTTGCGGGCGGGCACCGTCGGTTACCCAGACGCTGCCGTCGGGGGCAACGTCGATGCCGTGAGGCCAGATGAACATCCCGCCGCCGAAGCTCTCGACCATGTTGCCCTCCATGTCGAACTTGAGCACGGGGTCGAGATCCGAGTCGAGGCACTCGTCCCCGAAGCGCTCCGGCGCCGTAGCGTCGCAGCGCACGATCGCCCAGACATGTTTTCCGTCGGGATCGATCGTGACCCCCCCGACGGCGCCCATAATTCGGCCCGCGGGCATCTTCGCCCAGCGGTCCGCCATCCTGTAGGGGTTCGAAAGGCCGCTTGTCTGCGCCGCCGCTCCGGCCGCGGCAAGCGCCGCGGCGAGGGCGGCGAGGATCGATCCGTATCGGTTTGCGCACGGCATGTCGAAAGCTCCGTTGCAATAGAATGGCAGACGCCCGCCCGTCGCTGCAAGACAAGCCTGCCGCGGCCGCCGCGCGCGCAAAACGCCGGCGCGCGCAGTGGCGGGAGGAGGCGCCTTTTGCCGGACTTGTCTGTTTAAGCTGCTGTTAGGTTTTCACGACGCGTTGGCGCCGGCGGTCCCAGCCGAGCGACTTCTTCTTGCGGAACGCCTCGACCGCCAGTTGACAGGCCATCGACACGTTGAAGCCCAGCTCGACGCCGCACTTCAACTCTTCGCCCCGGCGAATGGCGTTGTGCAGATTGTGGTGGTGCAGCGCCATGTTCTCGGCGCCGGCCTTCTTGTGCTCGTAGGGCTCGACTTCTTTTTGGAACAGCGCTTCCGGCTCGATCGTGAATCCTTCCCGCGTGAATTCGATCGTGCCCTTGCGGCCGCGGATCATGTGCCGGATTTTGGCCTGATTGGCCATGGTCGAGACCAACAGCACGGTGATGCCCTCGGGATATTCGAGCATCGCGTTGAACGTGTCGGGCACCTCCGCGCCGGTTTTGTTGAACACGTACAGGCCGCCGGCGGCGACTACCCGGCTCGGCGTGGTCAGCCCGCAGGCCTTGACGATGCGCGCCAGCCGATGGACGAACAGATCGGTGGCGATGCCGCCCGAATAGTCCCAGTAACGGCGCCAAGCGAAAAAGCGGTCGGGATTCCAGGGGCGCTTTTTGGCCTTGCCGAGAAAAGTATTCCAGTCGAGGTTCACCCCGGGGCGGCAGTCGGGGTCGGGCTTTCTGGCCCACATGTCTTCCAGATGGTTGCGCGAGTAGTCGATCTGCGCCATGACCACCTGCCCGATCTTGCCCTCTCGAATGCAGCGGGCGGCGCTCTCGTAGGAATCGTCCGACATGCCTTGGATGCCGCACTGCAGGACGACGCCCGTCTGCTTGATTTTTCTGACGACCTTGAGACCTTCTTCGATCGAATAGGTGAGCGGCTTTTCGCAGTAGATGTGCAGGCCCCGGTCGGCTGCGTCGAGGGTGATTCGGGCGTGCCAATGATCGGGCACGGAAATCGTCACGTAGTCGAGAGCGGGGTCTTCGAGAAGCCGGCGGTAATCCCTGTAAGGTTTTCCGCCGGTGAACTCGGCCGCCGCCTCGCGGCGCTTGTCGTAGAGATCGCAAACGGCGTTGATCTCGACGTTGTCGTCTGCAGCCAGCGTCTTCAAGGCGCGCATGTGTCCGTTGGCATTGCCGCCGGCGCCGATGACGCCCACGTGCAGCCGCTCGTTTGCGCCGATGACGCGCGCGGCGCTCTTGGCCGTGAGCGTCCGCGCCCCGGCGCTTGCGGCTGCGGCCGCCGCCACGAAAGAGCGTCGCGTGACTGTCGTTTTCTCGGGCATGGCTTACCCTCCCGGTTCCCATTGTAGACGCCGCGGCGGCGCCGCAACGTCTCCGGCGGCGCATTGCCGCACTGCGCGCCGCGGCTGTTAGCCTGAACTTGGATGGCGCTCACGCTCACCGGCTTGTCCGCCCTGCAAATCCTCGACTCGCGCGGCAACCCCACGCTCGAAGTCGAGGCGCGTCTCTCCGACGGCGCGGCGGCTTGCGCGCAAACGCCTGCGGGCGCTTCGACCGGCCGCCACGAGGCCCTGGAGCTGCGCGACGGCCCCGGGGGAGGCTACCGCGGCAAGGCCGTCTGCAAAGCCGTCGCCAACGTCAACGGGCCGTTGTTCGCCGCCCTGCGCAACCGGCCGGTCGAAAATCAGGTCGCCATCGACCGGCGCATGATCGAGCTCGACGGCACGGAAAACAAATCGAAGCTCGGCGCGAACGCCATGCTCGGCGTTTCCTGCGCCGTCGCCCGCGCCGTCGCGCAAGCGCGCGGAGTGCCCCTGTGGAGCTATCTGGCGGACGGCCGCGAGGCCAAGCTGCCGGTTCCGGCGATCAACGTCCTTTCGGGCGGACTGCATGCCGGCAGGCAGATCGAATTCCAGGATTTTATGGCCGTGCCGCACGGCTTCGCTTCGCTTGGCGAAACGCTCGAAGCGGCCGTCGGCATCCACCGCGCGATGGGCGAGATGCTCGCCGGCGACGGATATACGCTGACCGGCGTCGCCGACGAAGGCGGCTGGGGGCCGCATCTTCAGTCGAACGAAACGGCGCTCGAATACATGATGCGCGCGATCGAAGCCGCCGGATATGCTCCCGGCGCACAGGTTTCGCTTGCGATCGATGCCGCCGCGTCGCATTTTTACAGCGGCGGAAAGTACCGTCTGGAAAGCGAGCGCAGGACGCTCGACGCCGGCGAGATGATCGAGTTGTACAACCGCTGGATCGACGCCTTCCCGATTGTCTCGATCGAAGACGTCCTCGACGAACTCGATCGAAGACGTCCTCGACGAAGACGACTGGCAAGGCTGGCGGCGGGCGACCGCGCTGTTGGGCGCCCGCTGCCTGTTGATCGGCGACGATTTGCTGGCCACGAACCCGGCGCGTCTCGAGCGCGCGATTCGGCAGCGCGCGGCTAACGCGGCGCTGGTCAAAATGAATCAGATCGGCACGCTGACCGAAACGTTCCAGGTCATCGACCGGGCGCGGGAAGCCGGTTTCCAGGTTGTCGTCTCCGCCCGCTCCGGAGAGACGGAAGACTCGTTCCTCGCCGATCTGGCCGCGGCCTCGGGCGGCGGTTGGATCAAGATCGGCTCGGTCACGCGCTCGGAGCGCCTCGCCAAGTACAACAGACTCCTGCGCATCGAAACCGAAATGACCGCTGGCGCGGGCCGGTCCGCCGGCGCGGTGGAATAGAGCAAGGGGTCGGCAAGTCGGAACAACCGTAGGAGAGCGCCGCGCGCCTGCGGCGATTCCCCCACAGGCTGCTCGCGGAATCGGACGGCTAATCGAGACGCGCGGCGGCCGGCGTTGTTTCCTTGTCCGGGCTTTTCATCGAGATCGTTCCCAAGCTGCCGGCGTAAGAGACGATCCCCTCGAAGAGATACTCGGCCACCTCGGCGCGGTAAGCGCCGGTCTTCATCAGATTCTCGTCGGCTTTGTTGCTGAGGAAACCGATCTCGGCCAGAACCGCCGGCATTTTCGCGCCGATCAGCACCATGAAGGGGGCTTTGCGAATCCCTCGGTTTTTCACGGAGGCGGAGTGCAGCGACAGGCCGCCGTGCAACTCTTTTTGGATCTTCGTTGCGAACTCTCGCGACTCGTCGATCTTTTCCTGGAGCGCGATCTTCGACACCAGGTCCTGGAGATCGTGGACCGATCGGTCGGCGGCCGCATTTTCGCGCGAGGCGACGTTGAGCGCCCAGGAGTCCGTCGTGAAGTTGAGGTAGTACGTTTCGATCCCGCGCACCGAGCGGTCGTGGGCCGAGTTGCAATGCACCGAGACGAACAGATCGGCTTGCTCCTCGTTGGCGATGCGCGTGCGCTCCTCCAGCGGCACGAATTCGTCGTTGGTGCGGGTGTAGACGACGTCGGCGCCCAGGCGCTCCTCGAGCAGGTCGCCGAGGCGCTGGGCGATGTCCAGGACGACATCCTTTTCGCGCAGGCCGCCGCGGCCGATCGAGCCGGTATCGTGGCCGCCGTGCCCGGCATCGATGACGATGCGGCTTACTTTCAGCCCCAATGCCCGGATCAGGCTGTGCTTGCCGCCGGCCGTTGTCGCGGCCGGCTTCGGCGACGCAAGCTCGATGGCCTGCTTTGCCGCGGCGGCAGTCTCGATTGCTGGCGCTCTTTGCTCGGCGCGCTGTATTTTCGGCGCATTCGGGTCGCGGATATCGATTGCCAGCCTGGCCGGGTTGTCGAGCCAAAGCAGGTCCATCACCACGGAGCGCTTCAGATCGAGCACCAGCCGCGCCTTGTTGCTGCGGTTTTGGGCAAGGCGGGCGGTCTTGATCAGATCGTCGTCGATGTTCACCGCGACGCCTCTGATGAATTGCTTCGCGACGCGGGAATCGAACAGGTCGAAATACAGACGCTCGGGTTTCTGCAGCAGATCGTACTTGATCCGCACCTGACGGTCCAGAACCAGGACGATGCGCGTGGCGTAGAGGCCGCTGTGGTGGCGGATGCCGGTTACCGCTGCCGCGCCTTGAGATTGCGACGGCGGATTGGGCGGCTCGAGGATCGTCCGCGGACGGTGCTTGACCGCGGCCGGCGGCGCGGCTTTGACCGGCACGGCGGCGGGCTCCCCGGCGGGCGGGAAAGGCGCCGGCGCAACCGGCGCGCGAGGCGCCTTGCCGGCCGGAGCGCCCCTCTCCAGCGCGGCCGCGACAGCCAAGGCCTGCTTGCTCCATTTGCTCTGCGGATACTCCCGAGCCATGTAACGGTAGGCTGCAATCGCTTGCGCGCGGTATGGACGGTCCCCGAAACGGTCGATCATCGCCTGGTAAATCTGGGCGGCGTGATAGAGCGCGTCATCGCAATAACCGCTGACCGGCGTCGTTCGGTGCACGCGCTGAAAGGCGTCGATGACCAAGCGGTACTGTTCCAGGCCGAGCTCCAGCTTGGGGACCGCCTGCATGTCTTCGAACAGCGTCGCGGCATGCCGGTAATGCTTGGCGGCAAGCTCCCTTTTGGTCGCCGCCTGAAGAGATACTGCCGGCGTCAACGCCGCCAGCAGCGCCGCGCAACACAGACCCGATCGAGATCCAGCCAAATTCCCGCTCTCTCTGCCGTCGCCGGCGGCGAAGTCCTTGCGGACTTCTGTTTAGCGCGTTTCAAGAACGAGCACGCCTTCGGGCGTGACTGACGCCACGATCCTTCGGCGGCCCGTTCCGTCGTCTTGCGACAACGCGCTTGTCCTTGAAGGGCCGTACCGCTTCTCGATCCGGGCGACATAGGCCTGGGTTTCACGGTACGGCGGGATGCCTCCATACCGATCCACGGCCCCTTCGCCGGCGTTGTAAGCCGCCAAAGCCAGCGCGGCTTGCCCCCGGTAACGGTCCATCAAGTAGCGGAGATAGCGCACTCCGCCTTGGATGTTCTCGGCGGGAACGAAAACATCCTTCACCCCAAACCTCTCGGCCGTGGACGGCAGCAATTGCATCAACCCAAGCGCCCCTTTCGGCGAAACCGCAAGTGGGTCGTAATTGCTCTCCTGCCGAATCACGGCATGGATCAGCTTGGGATCCACGCCGTAGCGGCTGCCGATGTCGCGGATCAGACGGTCTAAATCGATACCTTGGACAACCGATTTGCCTGCTCCGCGGCGGTTGGCGGCCGCCGGCTTTGGCGAGGCGCTTCGACGGTAGCGGACCTGACGGACCAATCTGCCGGTCGCGGCGTCCTCGCGGACTTCCAAACTCCGTGCGGCATACGAGCGCGAAAGACTTGCGTCTGCCGATGCGACAGGCTCGCCTCTCGCCGCGCCCGAGACCAGCAACAGCCCCAAGACTGCCGCTGCCCGCACTATCGAAATGATATCACACCCCATGTTCCGTTTGTGCAACAACGAAAAAATCGTGCAACAACGAAAAAATTCCGTACGTCCGTTTCCTGAATAGACGCTCGAAACGGGCAAATAGTTCTTCTTTTCTTTTTTGCAGCACTCGTCCGCGAAGCGGCTCCCCTTCGGCGGCGGCTACCGCGGCAGCGCAAAGCTGAAGATTGCATGTCCCGAAGCCACGCTCACGAACTGCTTCCCATCGACTTCATAGGTAATCGGCGATGCGGCGATCTGGCCTCCGAGATAGCGCTGCCAAAGCAATTTGCCGTCGCGCGCGTCGAGCGCGAAAAAGTGGCCTTCCCGGCTGCCCGAAAACAGAACGTTGGAGGCCGTGGTCAACAGTCCGCTGTCGCTGACGTCGGTCATGGCGAATTCCCAAACCTTTTCGCCGGTCAGAGGGTTCAACGCGCGCACGGCGCCGTAGCCGTCTTCCTTGGTGAAATTCGTGAAGCGCCTCCGGGTGGTGGACGAAATCGCCCCTTTCGGGACGCCTCCCAAATACCGCCGTCCGGGTTCGTATTTCTGATCCCATTTGTAATAAATGCTGTAATAGCCTTCCCAGACCGCCAAGTAGAAGAGGTCGGTGACGGGGCTGTACGAGGGCGCGTACCAGTTCGTCCCGCCTTGAACGCCCGGCCAGGTCAGGGAGCCGTCCTTGCTGGGCCCCCGGCCGGCGATCTTCGCCGGGCGCCCGTCCTCGTCCAACCCGGCCGCCCAGGTCTGCTTGACGAACGGCTTGCCCAACAGGAATTTCCCCGTCTCGCGGTCGAGCACGTAGTAAAAGCCGTTGCGGTTGCCCCACAGCATCAGCTTGCGCATCCGGCCTTCCCATTCGAGATCGGCCAGCACCGGAATCTGCACCGAGTCCCAGTCCCATTCGTCATGAGGCGTGAACTGAAAATGCCACTTCAACTCGCCGCTGTCGACGTCGAGCGCAATCACCGAATCCGTGTAGAGGTTGTCGCCCGGCCGCACGTCCGGATTCCAGTCCGGCGAGGGATTGCCGACTCCCCAGTAGGTCAAATTCAACTCCGGGTCGTAAGAGCCCGTCAGCCAGATCGAGCCGCCGCCGGTTTTCCAGGCATCGTTTTCCCAGGTCTCGTGCCCCGGCTCGCCTGGACCCGGAATCGTGTGGAACTTCCAGACTTCCTTGCCGGTCTTCGCGTCGTACGCCGCCAGGAATCCGCGGATGCCGAACTCGCCGCCCGCGGTGCCGACGATCACTTTGTCCTTGACGATCAGCGGGGCGACCGTCAACGAATAGCCGCGCTCGTAATCTTCGACGACCGTGGTCTCCCACTGCTTGCGGCCCGTCTTGGCGTCGACCGCCAGCAGCTTGGCGTCGAGCGTGCCCCAGTAAAGCGTGTTGCCCAGCATTCCCGCGCCGCGGTTGACCCGCCCGCAGCAAGGGTAGATACGACTCGGCAACTGATGTTCGTAAACCCAGAACTCACGCCCCGAGGTCGGGTCGAGCGCAACCAGCTTGTTCGGCGGCTCGGTCAGATACATCACGTCGTCGACTACCAGAGGCGTTGTCTGAAACTTGTCCGTGGAGGCCGCTTGATAAACCCAGCGCAACTCCAGGTCTTTGACGTTGGCAAGATCGATTCCCTTGAGCCCGCTGTGGTGCTGGCTCATGTAACTTCCGTTGTAGGTCAGCCAACTCTGCGGCTCCGCGGCGGCGTTGTTCAGCCGCTGTTGATCGACCTGAGCGGACAGCGCAAGGCAGCAAAGAAAAGCCGAAACCAGGAAACGCATGGGCTTAAGCATAACCGAAATGCGGCGCGCGCTTCGACATGCGGCGGAAATCGCAGGCTGCCGAAAACGCGCGGCGCCCCTACAGGGGCTGAAATTCCGCGAACCAGTTCAAAACGATGCGGATTGCCGGCTGGGGCGGCCCTTCGGCCAGGGCGACCACCGCGAAACGCCCGTCGGGGCCGACGTCGTAGGAAGAAGACCGCCGCGACGGTCTCAAGCTCGCCCGGGAAAACAGGGGAACTGTCTCGCCCACGGTAAAATTCCGCTCCGTGCTGACCGCGGTTGCGTAAAGCGTCTCGTCGCGCACGAAAAACAGTTCCTGTCCGTTCGGATTCCAGCGCGGCTCGCCGCCGCCCTCCGTTGAAATTTGCCAACGCTCCTCCGTCGCTGGAAAGCGCTTCACGTAAACTTCGAATTCACCCGATTCGTTGCTCACGTATGCCGCGTAGCGGCCGTTGGGGGAA
This sequence comes from Bryobacterales bacterium, assembly GCA_965214655.1. Lineage (GTDB taxonomy): Bacteria > Acidobacteriota > Terriglobia > Bryobacterales > UBA6623 > CATQHP01. Next base: position 2,396,071 of record OZ243965.1, read on the forward strand.
AAAACCGCGCTGTCGGCAGTGAAGCGTTCAGCCGCAAGGAACTCCTGCGCCTCCCAGCGATCCCCGCCCGGGACCTGCCGCAGATAGCCGATCCCGGCGGAAATTCCAGGAGCTGCGCGATCTCGACCGGCCCCGTCCTTGCTTGCGGCGCCCGCGCCCGCCACGGGCGAACGGCTGCCGCGCGGGTGGAACAGGCGGAACATGATGAACTTTCCATCGTGCGACCAGTCGAGCGGCTCCAAATTTGCCGGAATCGAAAAGATCACCCGCGGCTTGGCCCCCCCGCCGATCTCTTGCACGTATACGTCGGGAGACCCCCGCCGCACGAACGCCACGCGGTTCCCATCGGCCGACCAGATGGCGCCCGCCTCCTCGCCGTCCTCGAAGCTCACGCGATTCATCACCGGACGCGCAGCATCGTGAATCCATACGTTGAGCGCCCGCCCGGAACCCGCCGAGACGACCAGCTTCCCGCCGTCGGGAGACACCCGCGGCGACCGGATCCAGGGCTGCGGCTTGCCGATCGTGCCGACCCGCTCGCCCGCGCGGTCGAGCCAGACCAATTGCTTCGGGCCGGCGAACGGATTGTCCAGATAGACCAGCGTTCCGTTTTTTGCAACCGACGGCCCGCTGCCGTCCTCGGCAATCGGAAACGCCGCGCTGACCGCCTGCATCTCATCCAGCGAAACCGGCAGCGCCCACAGCGCCGCGGTGGCCGACAGAGGCTGATACAAGACGTGGCCGGTTTTCGAATAAGCCGGAAAGCTTCCCTCGATCAGCGCCGCCGCGGGGCCGGCCCCCTCGTTCCCAAGCCTGCGCATCATCACCGTCTCGCCGTCCAGCGTGCGCAGCGAATAAAGCAGCACCCGCCGCCCGCGCGAATCCTCGAGTATCTGTGGAAAACGAACGTAGCCCCGCCCCTCGCCTGCAGCGGATTCGAACAGAGGTTGCGGGTTGCCGCCGAGCGCCGGAATCGCAACGGGTCTTCCGCCGCCGCTGCCCAGGATCACCGCATTGCCGTCCGGACTCCAACTGGCGAACCCGTCGGCCCCGAAAAACCTTGCGCCGATCTCGGCTAGCGTCGTGATCGAACCGCCGCGCAAAGCCACCTTCTTCACCGCGCGGTCGGTCGTAAACCCGATGGAAAGACTGTCCGGAGACCAGAAGACGAAGCTCGCGCCTGCGGTGCCCTCGATCGGCCGCGGCTCGAGCCGGTCCAACGATTGCAGCCAGAGGTCTCCGCGCGACCCGGTCAAGGTAAAGGCGATCTGTCTTCCGTCGGGAGAAACCGCCAGGTGCTCGATGCTCTGTCCGCGTTCGAGAATGTTCGCCGGCCGCAGCGAGAATTTGCGCAGCGGCTCGCCGGGCGATTCCGCAACTCCCGGCCGCAGCGCCCAGACGGCGAGCAGCGCCGCGGCAAGCGCCGCCGCCGCCGTCGCCAACGCTTTCACCCGCCGCTCCAGACTCAGTATCCGCAAGCGGTCGGTGTTGCGCGCCGCCGCCGCGGCATGCGGAACTGCGGCCGGCGCCTCCAGCGCCGCCGGCAACGCCGCTTTGCGCTCCGCGGCCGGCGGCGCGCCGACCGCCGCCGGCTGCACGATCGATTTCCCGGAATCGATTCGCCGCTGCAGCCGCTCCAGATCGACGACCAGCTCGCGGGCGTTCTGGTAGCGGTCGCGGGCGTTCTTCGCCAGACATTTTTCGACGATCCATTCGAGCTCCATGGGAACCCCGGCGCGCAAGGAAGTGAGCGGCGCGGGCTCCTCGTTCAGAATCGAATACATCACCGCTTGGTCGTAGTGGCCCTTGAAGGGCAACTCCCCGCTGACCATCTCGTAGAGCACTACGCCCAGCGACCAAAGATCGCTGCGCGCATCCACGGCGCCGCCCTGCGTTTGCTCGGGCGACATGTAGGCGACGGTGCCCAAACGCGTATCGACCTGGGTCAGCTTGGAGCGGCCGCTCAGTTGCGCCAGCCCGAAGTCCATCAGCTTCACCGCCGGCCGGCCTGCGGCGTCCTCGCGCACGATCATGTTCGCCGCTTTGACGTCCCGGTGGACCACGCCCTGCGCGTGCGCCGCGGCAAGCCCCTCCGCCGCCTGCGCCGCGATGGCGATCGCGCGGTCGAGCGGCAACGGCCCCTTGGCGGCGATGCGGTCCAACGCTTCCCCTTGGAGAAACGCCATCGCCAGGAACGTCTGCCCGTCGACTTCGTCGATCTCGTAAACGGTGCAGATGTTGGGGTGATCCAACGCGGCCGACGCTTGCGCCTCGCGCAGGAAGCGCTCTTTGTGTTCCCCCCCGCCGGTTACTTCCGACGACAGAAACTTCAAGGCGACCGTCCGCTTCAGCCGCGTGTCCTCGGCTTTGTAGACCACTCCCATGCCGCCTTCGCCCAGAGGCTCCAGGATGCGGTAATGCGATACGACCTTACCCGTCATCGAACGCGAGTCACTCATTGAGACGCTGCCCTTGCGTTGGGAGTTACCCGGCCGTCATTCCGCGCTCGGGTCATAGTCGGGATTGGGCGTCGGCGCCTGCGCCCCGACCGCGGCGCGCCAGACGTGCAGCTTCCGCCGCAGCTCGTCCGCCTTTTCCGGCATTTCCGCCGCCAGGTCGCGTCCCTCGCCGACGTCGTTTTTCAGGTCGTAAAGCTCGACGCGGTCATCCTCGTAAAACTCCACCAACCGCCAATCGCCGGCGCGAATCGCCGAATGCGGAGTCGCCCCGCCGGAGTGATAGTGCGGGTAGTGCCAATACAACGCCTCCCGCCCGAGCGATGCCGCCGCGTCCCGCAGCAACGGCGCCAGGCTGACGCCATCGACGTTCGCGTTGTGCTCGGGCGATCCCTCGACGCCGGCAAGTTCCAGAACCGTCGGGTAAATGTCCGCCGAAATCACCGGTTCGGCGCTCACCGACCCCGCCCGCGTCACGCCCGGGCGGTAATAGATCGTCGGCGTGCGCACGCCGCCCTCATAGGCCGAGCCCTTGCCCGCCCGCAGCGGATGGTTTTCCGTCGGGTTGCCCATGCGGCCGTCGGGGCCTTTGCGGTCCAGGCCGCCGTTGTCGCCGCTGAAGACGATGGCCGTGCGCTCGGCGACGCCCAGCTCTTCGAGCTTCGCCCGCAGCCGGCCGATGCTGCGGTCCAGGCCGGCGACCATGGCCGCGTACGTCGCATTGCGGTGCCGCCCGTTCTCTTTCGCCTGCGGCTCGAAACGGGCGATGTCTTCGGGCTTCGCCTGAAGCGGCGTATGCACCGCGTAGTAGGCGAAGTACAGGAAAAACGGCTCGTCGCCGAAATCCTCGAGAACCTTGAGCGCTTCATCCGTGAGGCGGTCCGTCAGGTAATCGCCGTCCTTGCCGCCCGCGGGCAACGGCCCCACCTTCCGCCGCGCATTGCTGTAAGGATGGAAATAACTGCCCGGCGCGCCCCATTCGTTGCCCCCGACGTTGATTTCGAAACCGTGTTTCTCGGGCGCGAAGTCCATCATCGCCTCCGGCTCGTTGCGCGGCATCAGGTGCCACTTGCCGACGTGCGCCGTGCGGTAGCCCGCCGCCTGCAACGCCTCGGCCAGGCTCGTGTGGCGGTGGTCCAGTTGCATGGTCCAATCGGGGATGCGCAGCTTGGCCTTCGGCCTCACGCCGCCGGTAATGAAATCCGTCACATGCGTGCGCGCGGGATACATCCCGGTCATGATCGCCGCGCGCGTCGGCGAGCAGACGGTGCAGGCGGCATACCCGTGCGTAAAGCGCATGCCGTCGGCGGCCAGCTTGTCGATATGGGGAGTTTCGTAGAGATCGCTGCCGTAGCAGCCCAGATCCGTCCAGCCCAGATCGTCGGCCAGCAGAACGATGAAATTCGGCTTCTCGGCGGGCGCGTCTTGCGCCGCCGGGCCGCTGCATGAGGCGGTCAACGCCGCCGCAATCAACAGATGACCGCTGCGCATGGCTCGATTTTAACGCGCTGCTTGCGTATCGGGGGAAAAGACGCCTGCGCTTTCCGGCAACATCTGCGAGAATGATGAGGCAGTGCCGCGCAACGCCGCAACCGGTCTCCAGGCGGGAGCTTCCGCTCCGCGGCGCCGGGTTTTCATCCGCCGCCTCCGGCGGGCGGCCTGCGCCCTCGCGGCTCTGCTTGCCGCCGGCGTTTTCGCGGCGGACGCCTACATCGAGCGCCGCGCCCGCCGGCGGGTCTTCGATTCCGTAGACGAGTTGCCGTACCGCCGGGCGGCCATCGTATTGGGCACGTCGCGGTACGCGGCCGCGGGCGGCAGGAACGGCTATTACACGGCCCGCATCGAAGCGGCCGCCGATCTCTACCACCGGGGCAAGATCGGCCACATCATTGCCAGCGGCGCGAATCCGAGCCCCTATTACAACGAACCCCGCTTCATGAAGACCGATCTGATCGCCCTGGGCGTGCCCGCAAGCAAGATCACCGCCGATTTCGCCGGGCTGCGCACGCTCGATTCCGTGGTTCGCGCGCATGAAGTCTTCGGGCAGGACGCTTTCACCGTCGTCTCCCAGCGGTTTCATCTGCTGCGCGCCGTCTATCTCGGGCGCAGCCGCGGCCTCAACGTCGTGGGCTATGCCGCCGGCGATCCGGCGGAGCTCATCCGCCTGAAAGCGCGGCTGCGGGAATACGGCGCGCGCGCCAAAGCCTTGCTCGACGTCTGGGTTCTCCATACCCAGCCCGCGGTCCTGGGCGAAAAGATCGCCCTCGAAACTGGCGCGGAAAGCCGGCGCTGCCGCTTCTGCGCCACGGACTGAAGCCCCCGCGGCGCGGCGGCCTCAGTCCACGCGCTTGGCGGTAAACGTCACGGGGCGGCCCATGCCGCCGGGCCCGCCTTGGCCGCCTGCCCGTCCGCCGCCGGGTCCGCCTTGACCTTGCCCGCCGCCGGGCCTGCGCCCGCCGCCGGGCCTGCGCCCGCCGCCGGGCCTGCGGTTTCCGCCCTGCGCCTGCCCGCCGCCGGGCCTGCGGCCTCCGCCTTGCCCGCCGCCGGGTCCGCGGCCTCCGCCTCCTCCGGCGGGGCGGTCCATCGCACGGGTCAGCTCCATCGTGTCGCCCGAGACCGTGCCCTCGTATTTGAATTTGATTTCCCGGTTGCCGCGCTGCATGACCTGGACGAAAGAAATCTTGTCTGCCGAAATCTTGCCGTCCTGGATCTCGGATTCGCCCATCATCTCGTTGGAAATCGTGCCGCTGAGCTTCTCGCCGTCCGCTTTCAGGTCGAACGTCATCGTCATCGCGCCCATCGGGCTCTCGATCGACGCTTCCCATTTGCCGTCCGCTCCGGCCGCGCGGAGCAGGCGCGCGCCCGCCGCCGCAGCCGCGGCGCTCATCCACAACGCTCTTCTCGTAATCACCATCCGGGCCCTCCTTCGGCCTATGAGGATTTAGGCGCTCAAAAGAAGGCCGGGGGTACGCGCCCCGGCGGGTTTATTCGCCGTAGACCGCAGCGGCCTGCAAGACCGCATCCGCGGGAACCGCTCCCGCGCGGACAATCCGCGGCCGCCCGCGCGTGAGATCGACGATCGTCGACGGCAGCCGCCGCTGCGCCGGCCCCGCGTCCAGCAGCAGATCGAGCAGAGCGCCCATCTGTCGGGCCGCTTCGTCCGCCGAGCGTCCGCCGGCGCGCCCCGACAGGTTCGCGCTGGTGCCGGTCAGAGGGCGTCTCGCGCGGCGCGCCAGGGAGCGGATCAACGCGCTGCGCGGCAGCCTGACGGCAACCGTTCCCGAACCCGCCGTCACCGCCTCGGGAACCCGCGGCCGCGCCGGCAGGATCATCGTCAACGGCCCCGGCCAGAAACGCTCGGCAAGCAAGCGGAAACCCGCCGCCGGCCGCTCGGCCAGGTCTTCGATGCGCTGCAGGCTGTCGACGAGCAGCAGAATGGGCATGTCCGCGGGACGGCGCTTGATGCGGAACAGCTTCTTCACCGCCGCCGCATTGAACGGATCCGCCGCGAGACCGTACAGGGTATCGGTCGGAACCGCCGCGACGCCGCCCGCGCGGATCACCCGGGCCGCCCGCGCGACCACCGCCGGAGCGGGCCGCAGCGGGTCGACGGCAAGCCGCTCGCAGCAGGCCATCCCAAGATTTTACCGGGGCGCAGCAGCGAGTCCGTCAGGAATCGCGGGCGGGGTAGTTTGCGAGTTGGTTTTCGAGGCGCTCGAGGTTATTGCGACGGAGATGCGAGAGGAAGAGGACTGTGCCCCGCAAGATGATTGCTACCATTGTTGCGAGTCTGACCAAGAGGACGATGACGGCAATGCCAATAACGACCGAGGATAACGCTATGGCCGGCGACATCAAGCAACTGGGGGTCGAACTTTGGCGGATATTTTCTCCGCTGAAGGGCAAAATAGCAGCCGCGCTCTTGGCGGGGCTTTTGATATCTCTGCTGCGCCGTCTGTTTTTTTAGTCCGGCTCGAACAGAACCTTCAACAACGGCTCCGGTGGATTTCGGCTCACCGGGGCCGTTTTGCGTCTCGGTCCGTTTGGAGGTTCTTCCGTAGCGCCGGGGGCCGACCTCGGCATCGGCATCGCGGCGGGGCGCCTCAGTGGTTCTTCCGTAGCGCCGGGGGCCGACCGCTGATCGTCGCCGAGGAAGGCGGCTACGTCAGGTTCTTCCGTAGCGCCGGGGGCCGACGCCATGCTGCGGGGGTATATGAAGTTGCTTGCGGTTTCCTTCGTCGGCTTGGTTTTACTGGGGTTGCCGGCGTGCCGTCAACCTGTTCGCCTCATGGCGCCTGCCGAGGCCCTTTCGCTGTTTCGTTGCCCGGAAGACGGAGTGCGCGTATTCCGGGGTCTGTTACCCGGAAAGGAACCGGTAGCGGAAAGCATGGTTCATTGAGCGTTACAGCTTCAATGGGGCCGCTGCCGGTACGGCTCGGACGATAACAGCGGCGAGTTCCGCCGGTCAGCCTTGCCGCTGAGCGGACGCTCCCGTCGAGGTCCGTCTTTCCGATATCGACCGGGGGCGGGAATAGGCGGCTGCTTTGCTGCGGGCCGGCCTGCCGCAGCCCGGCGGACTGCTACTCTGAGAAACTTCCGTGCGCGTCGAGAAGATTACCAGCCGCGGCAACCCGTTCGTGAAGATGCTGCGCAAGGCGTCCGCGCGCGGAACGGCCACCCCGCAGGGGTTCGCTTTGGCCGAGTCGCCGCGCCTGCTCGAAGAAGCGCTGCGCGCCGGGGTCGACATCGGCGGCGTCTTCGCCACCGAGGAGTCTCGGCCGAAGATCGAGCGCATGTTGCCGCCGCACTTGAACGTAACCCTGCGCATTCTCGACGAAAAGCTGTTTGTGGAATGCGCGGCGACCGTCCGCTCTCAGGGTGTGCTGACGCTGGTGAAGCTGCCGCAGTCGAGTTGCGCAGCCGTACTCGACAGGCTCGCGGTCGTGCTCGATTCCGTCCGCGACGCGGGCAACGCCGGAACCATCGTGCGTTCGGCGGAGGCGTTCGGCGCTTCCGGAGCTATTTTTTTGAAAGGCTCGGCGAGTCCGACGCATCCCAAGACGCTGCGCGCCGCGGCAGGTTCGCTGTTTCGCTTGCCGTTCGTCTACGGCGTGGACCGCGAAGAGTTCCTGGCGGCGGCCGCGGCGGCGGGAACGAAGCTCTATGCCGCGGCGGCGCGCGGAGAGGTTGCCGTCGACCGCGCGGATTTCTCCGCTCCCGCGGCGGTCGTGATCGGCTCCGAGGCGCACGGGGTCGCGCCCGTCCTGCTGGACGCGGCGACAACCGTCGCGGCGCCCACCGAGCGCGTGGAATCGCTGAACGCCGCCGCGGCGGCGGCGGTTATCCTGTACGAGGCCGCTCGGCAACGCAGACAGCATGGAATTATTCGAGGCGCGTCCCGTTGAGAAGGCCGTCCGCGGGCGGCCGCTCGCCGACCGCATGCGCCCGCGCTCGCTCGCCGAGTTCGTCGGCCAGGAACACCTGTTGGGCGCAGGCAAGCCGTTGCGGCTGCAGATCGACAACGACCGGCTCGGCTCGATCGTCCTCTGGGGGCCGCCGGGAGTGGGGAAAACCACGCTGGCGCGCATTATCGCCCGCATGACGCGCTGCGAGTTCGTCGCCTTCAGCGGCGTGATGAGCAGCATCAAGGACGTCAAGGCGGTGATGGCCGCCGCCGAGCGGCTCAGGCGCGCCGGAAGGCGGACGATCGTTTTCGTCGACGAGATCCACCGCTTCAACAAGGCCCAGCAGGACGCCTTCTTGCCCTACGTCGAGAGCGGCGACATCGTGCTCATCGGCGCAACCACCGAAAACCCTTCGTTCGAAGTAATCGCGGCGCTGTTGTCGCGGACGAAGGTTTACGTGCTGCGCCCGCTGGAACCCGGCGAGCTGGTCCGCCTGCTCCGCACCGCGCTCAACGACGCCGAGCGGGGACTCGGCGGCCGCGCAAGCGACGTTCCCCCGGCGATCCTCGAACGCATCGCGCTTTTCTCCAATGGAGACGCGCGGGCCGCGCTGCGGACGCTCGAAACGGTTGTCGGGGCGGCGTCCGGCGGAACGGTGACCGAGCGGCTGCTCGAGGACGCTTTGCAGCGCAAGCTGCCGCGCTACGACAAAAGCGGCGAAGAGCACTTCAATCTGATCTCGGCATTGCACAAGTCCATTCGCTCGAGCGACCCCGACGCGGCGTTGTACTGGCTGGCGCGCATGTTCGAGGGAGGCGAGGACCGCCTCTACATCGGCCGCCGCCTGGCGCGCATTGCCGCGGAAGACATCGGCTTGGCCGATCCCCGCGCGCTGGAGCAGGCCATGGCGGCCGTGGACGCCTTCCGCTTCACCGGCGAGCCGGAGGGCGATCTCTATCTGGCGCAAGCCGCCGTGTATCTGGCTTTGGCGCCCAAGTCCGATGCGGTGTACAAAGCGCTGGCCGCGGCGCTCGACGACGTGCGGCGCGCGCCTGGCGCCGAAGTGCCGCTGCGCCTGCGCAACGCCCCCACGAAGCTCATGGGCAAGCTGGGCTACGGGCAAGGCTACGAACATGCGCACGAGAGCGCGGACGCCCTGCCCGGTATGGCCTGCCTGCCGGAGCAACTGCGGGGCAGGCGGTACTACCTCCCCACCGGCCGCGGCGTGGAAGAACGCATCGCGAAGCGTCTAGCGGACATCCTGAAGCGGCGCTCGGAACTGCAAGGCAAGAGCGGCGGGTAGAATCCGGCGCCGGCGCGGCGGTTCTTGCCGGCGCGCCGGGCCGAACCGCTGGGATATAATCCGGTTTTATGTTCGCGCAGACTGTGGTCCGCGTCCCCGCGTCCAGCGCGAATCTGGGGCCCGGCTTCGATACGCTGGGTTTGGCTTTACGGCTTTATCTGACGTGCCGTTTTCGGCCCGCCGACCGGCTTTGCATCCGCGCCGCGGGCCGCGACGTCGATGCGATTCCGACCGACGCATCGAATCTGATCTGGCAAACCGCCCTGACGGTGGCCGAGGCGCAGCGGCGGGAGCTGCCGCCGATCGACCTCTCGATCGAAAACGAGATTCCGGTGGGCAAGGGATTCGGCTCCAGCGCGGCGGCGCTGGTCGCCGGCGTGGTCATCGCCGACCGGGTTCTGCAGCTCGACTGGGACGAGCACCGGCTGCTCGACGAGGCGGCGCGCATCGAAGGCCACCCCGATAACGTAGCGGCGGCCGTGCTCGGCTCTGCGACCGCCGCCGCGATCGGCGCCGACGGCGTGACGCGGGCGGTCCGTCTGGAAATCCCGCGCGCGTTCTCGGTGGCGACGGTCTGTCCGGGCTTCGAGTTGCCCACTACCCGCATGCGCGAGGTCCTGCCGGCAACGTATCCGCGCGAAGACGCGGTATTCAATATCCAGCGGGCGACGCTGCTGGTGGCCGCGCTGCTCACGGGCAGCCGCGAAGCCTTCCCGGAAGCTTTCGCAGACCGGCTGCATCAGCCCTACCGGCAGGCGCTGATCCCCGGCATGGAAAACATCCTCAATCTGCGTGCGGACGGCCTGTTGGGCTGCGCGCTGAGCGGGTCGGGGCCGGCGGTCCTGGTCTTCTACGAGACCGGCAAAAACGCGGCGGTCGAGGCAGTACGCAGGGAGTTCGAGAAAGCGGGCATGGCGAGCGAGATCATGTTCGCCGACCTGGACCGGCCGGGGTTGATCGTGACGCCTGCGGTGGAATAGGAGCAGCGATGGAAGAAACGCGGCAGACTTTGCAGAAGATGGGCTTTCTGCAAGACCCCTCGCCGGCGCCTGCGTCGAAGAAGCGCTTTCCCGACGGCGGGCAGTACCGCATCGAGATTCCCAGCACCGAAGGGCCGAAAGCCTTCCGCGCGGTCGTCGACGAGGCGGATGCGCGCGGCGTGCCCGTTCACCGTGTCAGCCAGGGCAGCGGGATCATGCTGCTCACCGACGACGAGATCGGCGAAATGGTTGCGCTTGGCAACGAGCGGCAAATCGAGGTCAATCTCTTTGTCGGCCCCCGCGCGGCCTACGACATCGGCGCCCAGGCCTACGCCGCTGCCGGAAAATCGCTTGCGCCCGCCCTGCGCGGCGGCGACCAATTGGTCTACGCGCTCAAGGACATCGAGCGCGCCGCGGCGCTGGGCATCCGCAGCGTGCTTGTCGCCGATATCGGTCTGCTGGCCGTTGTCGGCGAGATGAAGAAAAGAGGGGACTTGCCGCGCGGCCTGATCGTCAAAACCTCGGTGATGATGGCCCCGGCGAACCCGGCGGCAGCGCGCGTGCTGGAAGATCTCGGCGCCACGACGATCAACGTCCCTTCGGATTTGACGGTTGCGCAACTGGCCGGCATCCGCGCGGCGATTGACGCGCCGATCGATCTCTACGTGGAAGCGCCGGACAACATCGGCGGCTTTATTCGCTATTACGAGACGCCCGTCTTCATTCGCGCCGGCGCTCCGCTTTACGTCAAGCTGGGTCTGAAGAACGCCCCGGATATTTATCCCAGCGGCACGCATCTCGAATCCGTTGCAACCGCTCTGTCGCGCGAGCGGGTGCGGCGCGCGAGCTTGGCGCTCGAGACGATCCGGCGCCATGCGCCGGAGTTGCGGATGTCGCCCCGGCCGTGAGGAGCGGAGCCCGATGCAAAAGCCGTGGAGCAGCGACGAAGAGTTGTTCGCCCTCGCCCGGCGGGAGCTTTTTACGGCGGTCGTCGGCGACGCGATGGACAAGCTCGGACTGGTCCGTCAATTCCTGCCGCCGCGTATCCGCCCGCTGCGCAACGACATGATCGCGGTGGGCCGGGCGATGCCGGCGCTCGAAGCCGACGTGTTCGAAGAGGTTTCCGGGCGCGCCGGCGCTATGGCGCAACCCTTCGGGCTGATGCTCGAAGCGCTCGACGATCTCCAGAAAGACGAAGTTTACGTTTGCGCCGGCGGCTCCCCGCGCTACGCGCTGTGGGGCGAGTTGATGAGCGTGCGCGCCCTGCGCCTGGGCGCCGCGGGCGCCGTGCTGAACGGCTATTACCGCGACACGCCCGGCATCGCCGCGCTCGATTTCCCCACCTTCGGCTACGGCCCCTACGCGCAAGACCAAGGTCCGCGCGGGAAGGTCATCGATTTCCGCGCGCCGGTCGAGATCGAAGGGGTCAGGATCGCCCCCGGGGATATTGTTTTCGGAGACGTGGACGGCGTTTGCATCGTCCCGCGCGAAGCCGAGGAAGAGACGTTCGTCCATGCTCTCGAAAAGGCCCGCGGCGAGAAAACGGTGTGCAAGGCGATCGACGGAGGCATGTCCGCGGCCGAGGCGTTCGAGAAATACGGAATCCTCTGACGCCGCGGCCGCCGCCCCGCGCGCGGCGGTCTTGCTAAGGGCCGGCGCAAAAATAGTTTCCGTTTTTGTTACATGGGTTCGATGGTGTAGTTCCATTTGGGCATTGAGCTGTCGGGTGTGATGCGTAGCTCCTGCATTTCCTCATCGGTGACCTTGACGCCGGTCTTGTAGGTCTTTCGCACCAGGTGTGCACGCACGCGCAGTCCGGTGGCGGTGCGTGTGGTGCGCAGGTATTTCAGGATGGTCTCGTAGCTGTCCAGCGGGCGGCCCGCCCAGTTCTTGGTGACCTCGCAGAACATGCGGTGTTCGATGGGATTCCACTTCGAGGTGGCCGGCGGGTAGTGGGCCACGGTCACGCGCAAGCCGTGCCGGTTGCAGAGGCGGTGTTGCAGGTTGAATTTCCAGGCGCGCGCCGTGCAACTGTTGCTGCCGCCGCCGTCGGCCAGGATCTGCAGCGCGTTGGCCTCGGGATAGTGCTTGCAGCCTTGGGTGCGCCACCATTTCTCGATGCAGTCGACGGCGAACGCCGGGGTGTCGGCGGTCTGGCCGACGAAGACGGTGCCGGCGTTGGCCCGCGGGTCGTAGATGCCGTAGGGGACGGCGAGGCCCTCGGCATCGGAGCGGAAGTCGTGGTCCTTGACCTGTTCGGGACTGCGGTCCCACTTGGCGCCGGGATTTCGGAACGCGCCGACGAGTTCCTTCTTCTTGGTATCGACGCTGATGACCGGGACGTTGTCGGCGCGCAACGCTCGCGCAGGTCGGCGATGTGCCGGAACTGATCGTCGCGCCTCGGATGGGAAGCGCCGGCGAGCTTCTTGTGGTTGACGCGCAGCGAATAGCCCATCGCTTTGAGCAGTCGAGCGACCGTCCGGGGGCAGACGTCGATGCCGAGCGCGCCCAGTTGGTCGGCGACCTTGGCGGTCGTTCGGCGTGTCCACTTCAGGCCGCTGACCGGGTCGCCGGCCGTCTCGTGGTCCATCAAGGTTTTGATGCAGGCGATGACTTCCGGCGTTTTTTTTCCGTCGGTGTGCGTCCGCCGCCGGCGCGCCGCACCCGGTCGACCTCGACGTCACGCTCGACCAGTTGCCGCCGGCCGGCGGCGACCGTCGACGGGTCGATGCCGAGCAGTCGGGCGATGCGCCGGTCGCCGCCCCACCCGCACTTGAGGGCTTCGAGGCCGGCGAACAGCCGCCGCTGCCGCTCGTCGAGCAGGCTGGCGAACAACACGATGGCGGCGCGCAACTCCTCGGGCATCAGGTCGGCGTCGGGCAGGGGTTGCCCGAGTCCGGGCGTGGCCAGCAGCAGACGTCTGGCGCGCACCTGGTGCGTCTGTTGCGCGCGGTCGGCGGCGCAGTAGAGGAACTGTCCGGCGAGCTTGTGCCGTGTCAGCCGCCGGTCATCGACGAGCTTGCGCAGCGCGTCCTGGGTGCCGACACCGAGCAGGTTGTCCAACTCGTCGGCGAAGTGTCCGGCCTCGGCGTGGTTGATGAACGACTCGGCGGTTGCGATCAAGGTGCCGGCGCGGGAGAAGCGGACGCCGGCGAACGACCACAGGCCGCGCTCGTCGAAGTGGGCGAGTTGGTCGAGGGTGTAGTAGCCGCCGCGATGCGAGTAGCTGGTGCGGGCGTCGATGTCCTTGAGCTTGCGGAACGCGGTGCGCCTGCTGGCGCGGGCGCCGAGCGCGGCCATGACCTCGGCCAGCGAGGCGATGGTCTGGTTGCGGAGCAGGGCGATGATCGTGTCGGCGGAGAATTGGGTTGGTCTCATTATGGCGCCATTGCGGGTTCGCATTTCCGCAATGATGCCACAACTCGGACGGGCTGCGCCCCTCAGATGACGGGACTTGATTGCTGATCACGAGAGTCGCGGCGCCGGTGGGTTCTACTGCGAGACTACGGGCGCTTCTAGGAAGTTATTCTTGCGCGAACCCTTACGCCGGCGGCGGATGCGCGGAACGAGTTGCGCCTGCCAGTCTCGATACGCGGCGGCAAGCGCTGCGGCCGTCTCCGGGTGCGCGTCGATGCGGTTGCGCTCTTCGGACGGGTCCTCGGAAAGGTCGTAGAGTTCCGTCCCGCTCTTGTCGCGTAATAGTTTCCAGCGGCCCATGCGGACCGCCCACCCTGCTGCGGAACCCTTATCGATCCAATTCCAGTACAACGCGTCGTGCAGCGGCACCGCGTGTTCCCCGACGAGGACCGGAACGATATCGCGGCCGTCGATCGCGCGGTCCGCCGGCGGGGCGACCCCGGCTGCGGCAAGCACCGTGGCGAAGGCGTCGATAGTGATGACGGGTTCGCCGGAGACCAGGCCGGCCGGGATGCGGTCCGGCCAACGCAGCAGGAAGGGCACGCGGATGCCGCCCTCGTACACCGTGTGCTTGAAGCCGCGAAGAGCGCCGTTGTCGGCCGTTGTTCCGCGGGCGCCGCCGTTATCGGAAAAAAAGATCACGAGCGTGTTGTCGGCAATGCCCAGGCGGTCGAGCGTGTCGAGGATAACGCCGACGCCTTCGTCCAGGATCGACAGCATTGCCAAGTAGGCGTTGCGTTGCGGATCGGCGTTCGAGAAGCGGTGGACATGCTCCGCCGGCGCTTGCAGGGGGTTGTGCACGGCGTTGTAGGGCACGTAGGCGAAAAACGGCCGTCCGGCGTTGTCCTCGATGAACGCCGCCGCCTCGCGCGTGATGTTGCGCGTGAGGTAGCCCGTGTCGTTCACCGGCGCGCCGTTGCGGTAGATGGAGCGGATGGGGTCGGAGATCGACAGATCGAAATAATCGTGGCCCCCGTGCCCGAGAAAGCCGTAAAAGGCGTCGAATCCCCGCTGCAGCGGCCGGTAAGCCGGCTCGTACCCAAGATGCCATTTTCCGAAAACACCCGTACGGTAACCCGCCTGCCGGAGCAGGTCGGCAAGAGTCGCTTCGGAGCGGGGCAATCCGGCGCGCGAATCGGCAGCGGTGTAGAAGCCGAATCGTTGCTGATAGCGTCCGGTGAGCAATCCGGCGCGGGTCGGCGCGCAGACCGGACAACTCGCGTACCCGCTGGTCATCCGCGCTCCCTCGGCGGCCAGGCGGTCGATATTCGGCGTTGAGACTTCCTTGGGATGGTCGTAGCAACTGATGTCCGCGTAGCCCTGATCGTCCGACACGATCAACACGACATTGGGGCGGGCCGCTGCGCAGAGTGAAGAGCCGGCCCAAAGCATCAAAAATGCGAGCAAGCCGATCCCCCGTGCGCCGCCCCGGGTGGGGGCCGCGCCTGGAGCGCACGGCGCCTGCGGCGGTCGGGCGAAGCGTCTGCAAGCCGCCGTAAGCATGGCTGCTTCCAGTATAAGCTTCCCCGAGCGCAAAGAAGCGCTTCGCTCGTGCGCGCGGCTTTAGGGAAGGTCTGAATAAGGCAGTTTTTGGTGCGCTGGATGGTTGATGCTGTCCGTAAGGAGCGGTTGCAGTTGGGCTGCCAGCGAATTTTGCGGCTAAATCCTGCTCTTTTTGACTGTGCAACGCCAATTTTGACCCCGCAGCGACGGTTTCAACTCCGCTTCTGCGGCTTTGCGCCACTGTGGGCGCACGACTCCTGTATTGTGGCGCTCAGGCCGTCGCGTAGCGCCCGGCGAGCAGCACATTGGCGAAGCCCAACAGCAGACTGATCCGCTCCCTGTTCTTGGCCAAGCCGCGATAGGCGCCTTGGCGTAACCAAAGTGCCGCTTCCCATACAGAAACGGATGCTCCACCTTGGCCCGCACCTCCGCCTTGCGCCGCTCCGCCCGCGCCTCCGCACTGTCCGCCGCCAAGCGCCGCCGCTGCCCAGCCTTCAGCGCCACTTGCCACTCCACCCTACGCCGGCGATGCTCCGGGCGCTTCTCCACCCCCTGATAGCCCGCATCCCCCTGATAGCCCGCATCCCCGCACACTACCTTCTCCCCGCCGTGCAGCAACTTATGCGCTTGGGTCACATCCGCCACATTCGCCGCTGTCGCCGCCACGCTATGCGCCAGCCCCGTCTCGGCGTCCACCCCGATGTGCGCCTTCATCCCGAAATGCCATTGCTTCCCCTTCTTCCTCTGATGCATCTCCGGGTCGCGACTCCGCTCCTTGTTCTTCGTCGAACTCGGCGCGGCGATGATCGTCGCGTCCAGGATCGTCCCTTCCCGCAACCGCAACCCCTGCCCCGCCAAGTGCGCGTTGCTCTCCGCCAGCACAACCCCGCCCAACTCGTGCTTCTCCAACAGATGCCGAAAGTGCAAAATCGTCGTCTCGTCCGGCAACGCATCTCCCAAACGCAAACCCACAAAGCGCCGCACCGACTCGATCTCGTACAGCATGTCCTCCATCCCCGGATCGCTCACGTTGTAAAACAACTGCACGCAGTGCACGCGCAGCATCACCGCCAACTCGTACGGCCCCCGCCCCCGCCCCGCTTTGGGGTAGTACGGGCGGATGCGCTCCTCCAAACGCTCCCACGGAATCAATTCCTCCATCCGCCCCAGAAACTTCTCCCGCCTCGTGCGGTGTTTCTTGCCCTCGTACTCCATATCCGCAAAGCTCCGCTGATGCATCCTTCCTCCCTCTAACGACAACATCTACCCTACAACTCCACTAGGACACATCCCCCCTGCTTGCCACTACTTATTCAGACCTTCCTTAGAAGCGAATAGCCGCGACCTCGCCCTTGATCTCGCCGGCGCCCCGCAGCGGCTTATAGGCGACGTTGACCGTCCAGCCGTAGGTTCCGCAGGGTAGGGCGTCCCACTTCACCGGCGGGAAGATCAAGCGCGGCGGATTTTGGGGATTCTCGCGCAGCACCAGCCTCAGTCGCGGCGTGTTCAGCACGATCTTGCGTTCTCCGCCGGAGCAATCGACCCAGCCGATGCGGCCGTAGACGAGCGTCGTGCCCGGCGGAGGCCAACTGGAGACGCGGGCGGGTTTGGGCGGCTCGGGCGGCGCGGCGGGCAGCGGCGCGGGAACGGGAGCGTGCGGCCAATAACTCTCCGCAGGGACGGCCTGGGGAGCGAGCGGCGGCGGCGCCTGCGCGGCCAACAACCGGTTACGCCGCCGGCGCACCTCGTCGGCCTCGAGCGCGGCCCGCTCCACCCAGCCGGGAAATGCAGCCAGCCGGCCGATTTCTGCGAACGCGCCGTCCCAATCGCCGGCCAGCATGCGCGCATGCGCCACAGTCAATTGATAGCGCGGCTCGTCGGGCACGCGGTCCCGCGCCCGCCGGGAGTGCTCGAGAGCGTCCGCCGCTCGTTGGCCGGCGTCGCCCTCCGGCCGCATCAGCATCAGCGCATAGCGGTACGCGGTCGCCGCCCGGCGGTCGCCGAGCTCGATCGCCCGCGCGAGGCTTGCCTCCGCCCGATCGTAGTCTTTGGCGGCGACCGCGGCAAGTCCGTCGACGGCGTGAATCCGGGCAACATCCGGGCGCTCCCGGAGCAACGCCGCCAGCAAGGCCTCCGCCCGTTGCCGCCGCCACAAGGCGATGGCGATCTCCGCTTCCAGCAACGGGCGTTCCCAAGGCTCCAGGCCGCGGACGTTTACGTCGAACTCCCAGTGCTCGGCAACCGGTTGCTCCCCCTGCGACTCCTCGCCGAGGCGTTCCGCGTATTGCTTCAACTCCGTTTCGACGGCATCCGTTCCGAGTTCGTCCACGGCGTCGTACAGGTGCGCGGGCCGGATGCCCGCGATATCGCCCCGCTTTTCCGTCAACCAAGAGAAAACAAGCCACGCTTGCGCGTAGAACGCGCCGGTCGAGACGGAAGCGCCGCCCGTCTCAGCCGCAAGCAGGGCATGCAGCCCGAGCCGTTCGGAACGCTCCAAGCGGGTCAGATGGCCGCGGGCTGCTCGAGACGGATACCGCGCAAGAAATTCGGCGCGGCCTTCGACGAACCAAAGCGGCCAGGCGGAGTCGTCGAGTTGATGCGCGTATTCGTGCGCCAGCGCGACGAGCGGATCTTCCGGAGCATGCCAAGCGAGCAAAACCAGGTTGCGGTCGATGCCGTGCACCGTCAAACCACGCGTGCGTGGGCCGGAGAATCCTCCGGTCAGCGCCTGCATGCTGGCGATGGTCGGCGTCAGCAGAATATCCAGAGGCTCGTCGGCCTGCCGGCGCGGCGGCAGACCGACGGCGGCGAGGCGGCGGCGCACGTTCTCGAGACGGACGGCCGCGGCGGCGAGGGCGTCCCGCTCCAGTTGCACGTCCGGGCCCGCAACGATGCGGAAGTTCGCGGTCTCGGCCACCGAGCCGACTTCCGCCGCCAACGGAGCGGCCGCGCAGAGCGCCGCCAATACGATTGCCGCAAACACTTGGGCCGTGTTTCGATTTTAGCTTTTGAGTCCCGACGCCCGGCGCAAATAACGATGAATTTCGGCTGCGCTCGACGACCGTAGAGGTTATCCTTGATGGAGCAATCGCATCTTGACCTCGAATTTCTCTCGTGAGGAGCCGGTTCGGGCCAAGGTCTCGGTTACCCAGGAGACGGCCGAACCATGAAAATCCTTCTTTACAACCCCGACAACGGCGTCACGCGCAACTTCATGCCGCATCTGTGGATGTTCCTTCTGCAGAAGTTGACGCCGCCCGGACATGAAGTCCTGCTGATCGACGGCAACGCCAAGCCCATGACGGAGGCGGAGTTGGCCGACTTCGTGCGCGCCAACGACATCGGTCTGGTCGGCATCGGCGCGATGACGCGCATGATCGCCCGCGCGTACCGCGTAGCCGACGCCGTCCGCGCAACCGGAACCCCCGTCGTCATGGGCGGTCCGCACGTGACCGAATTGCCTGACGAGGCGCTCGGACGGGACGGCGGTCCGCGCCACGCAGACGCCGTGGCCGTCGGGGAAGCGGACGAGACCTGGCCGAAGATCGTGGAAGACGCGGCCCGCGGACGGCTTCAAGAACTCTATGAGCCCGTCGATGCCGAGGGACGGGAGCGCAAGCCGAGCCTGGACCGTTACCCCGAAATCGGTTGGGGCGACCTGGATTTGTCCCAGTTCAATCTGGCCCCTAGAATATTCCGCCCGCTGCTGCGCAAGGCCGGCGGCGGCTGGGGGGCGTTCCGGGTCGTGCCGATCGAGTCCGGCCGCGGCTGTCCCTACGGCTGCGAATTCTGCACCGTGACCGGTTTCTTCGGAGATTCGCTGCGGTTCCGCTCGAACCAAAGCATCGTGGGCGAGTTGCTGCGGCTGAAAGAACGCGCCCGCCAGGAACGCGGCCAGTTCGCCGTCTTTTTCGTCGACGATAATTTTGCCATCAACCGCCGCCGCACCAAGTCGCTCTTGCGCGACATCATCGCCGCCGATGCGCAAATCCCCTGGGTGGCGCAGATCAGCGCCAACCTGCTCGAAGACGAAGAGCTCGTCGAGCTCATCGCCGAATCGGGAGGCCGCTGGATATTCATCGGCATGGAGTCCATCGACGAAGCGAACCTGGAGGACGTCAACAAGAGTTTCAACAAGCCGGCGAACTATCGGGTTGTTCTGGAACGGCTCGCGCAACGCGGCATATACGCCATCACATCGTTCATCTTCGGCATGGACAACGACACCAGGGGAGTGGCCGAGAGAACTCTGGACAAGATACGCGACTGGCCGCCGGGCCTGCCGGTATTCGGGCAACTGACGCCCTTTCCCTCGACTCCGCTCTACGATCGACTGCTGGCGAGCGGGCGGCTGGAGCGGCCCAAGCATTGGCTGGATTTCGCGCCGTTCGTGATGTGCCACAAGCCGCTCAAGATGAGTATCGGCGAAGCGGGCCGGGAAGTGGACCACGCCTGGCGCTCGTCGTACAGCCCGCGGCGCAACCGCGAAGCCGTCGAATATCTTGCCGGCAAGCCGGTGAGCGAGCAACTCACGCACCTGTTTGCGCGGATCGCTTTTCGCGGCATCTACTTCCCGCAAGTGCGCCGCATGCAGTGGGTGCGGGCAATCGGCCAGAACTGGCGCTTGATCGCCACGTTGGCGGCCAGATCCGCGGCAGCATACCGCGGCCGGCGCAAGACGGCGGCAGTCGGCGCTCCCGCGTAGCGGCGGCGCGGGGCAAGCCCGCTACAATCTTCGCTTGGCCTTCGAATCCGCAACGCCGCGGGCGCTCGATGTCGGCTGCGGGCGGAACAAGCGTCCCGGGGCGCTGGGCGTCGACCGCAATCCCGACGCCGCGGCCGACGTTCGCGCGGACATCGACCGCGGCGGCCTGCCCTTCCGCGGCGACGCTTTCGACGCCTGCTATCTCATCCACGTGATCGAGCACGTAAACGACGCGGTGGCGGCGCTCGAAGAAGCCCACCGCGTCACGCGGCCGGGCGGCGAGATCGTCGTCGAAACCCCGCACTACACAGATTTCAGCTCGTTTTGCGATCCGACCCACCGCCGGCACCTCAACTCGTTTTCGTTCCGTTGCTTCACCGAAGAGGGCGGCTTCGACTATTACACGCGGAGGCGGCTGCGGGAAAAGCGGTTGCGGGTCAAGCTGCTGCGGCTCTGGCGGTTGCTGGGATTCGAATTCGCCGTGAACCGCTCGCGCGCCTTCCGCAAGTTCTGGGAGCACTACCTCTGCTTCGTCGTGCGCGGCAAGGCGATGACGTTCGAATTCGAGGTGTTGAAGCAGCCGCGGACTGCTATGTTATCCTCCGAAAAATGGAACTGACCGATGCGTATCGGGCGCTCGGGCAGCGGCGCTTCGATACTCTCGCCGGCAGCGTATCGATAGGCGCTCTCAAGACTTTTTCGGTTTACGAGAATTTCAAGGTGCGCAGCCGCCTGGGCAAGCTCAATCGGCAGCGGCTGCGCCGCGCGGCCCCGAAGCTGTGGCAGCGAATCGCCGCCGGCGACGAGGATCTGGCGCGTGACTTCGCGCAGGCGGTGCTGGTGTCGAACATCGACCTCGTCGTCGACGTTCTCGATTTTCTGGAGATCCCCCATGACGGGAACGGCTTCTTCGACAAAGACGCCGACCCCGGCGCGAAGCTGAGCGACGGTTGGCGGCAGAAGGTCTTCGACGAGTTCCGGCAGCGGCGCGGCGAAGCGCTCGTGTTGTTTTACATCAATCATCTGGGCTGGGAAATCGGCAAGCCGGAAAAGCCGTTCACCGGCGAGGCCCAAGCCGCCGGCCCGGAATCTTCTTGACGAGCGGAGTACGAGAGAGTCAGCGTATGGCAGCGAAACGAATCGGCATCTTGACCGGCGGCGGCGATGTTCCCGGTCTCAACGCGGTCATCAAATCGGTGGTCTACGGCAGCTCGCATCACGACGTGGAAGTGATCGGCATCCGCCGCGGCTGGAAGGGCCTGACCCACGTCAAGCTGGTCAACGGCGAGGACCCGGAGTACATTCTTCCGTTGAACCGCATCAACACGCGCACCGTGGACCGCACCGGCGGAACCTTCCTGCACTCCTCGCGGACGAAGCCGTCGCGGATGAAGACGCAGGACGTCCCCGCTCACCTGCAGCCCAAGCTGGGCTCCTTCCAGGAAGTCGACGCGGGCGTCGTCGATCTGACGCCGGCGGTTCTGGAGAACTTGCAGCAGCTCGGCATGGATGCGCTCGTAGCCATCGGCGGCGACGACACGCTGAGCTATGCGCGGACGCTGCACGACGAGCAATTCCCCGTCATCTGCGTGCCCAAGACGATGGACAACGACGTGCCCAACACGGAGTACTGCATCGGTTTTTCGACGGCGATCACGCGGGCGGTGGACAACATCCAGCGCCAGCGGACGACCATCGGCTCGCACGAGCGCATCGGCATTTTCCGCATTTTCGGGCGGGACGCCGGCTTCACGGCGCTGTACACGGCATACGTTTCGTCGATCCGCTGCTGCATCCCCGAGCACCAGTTCGACCTCGAGAAGCTGATCGACATGCTGATCGTCGACAAGCAGAACAACCCGAGCAATTACGCGCTGGTGGTGCTCTCCGAGGGCGCCACGTGGGTCGGGCGGGAGATCGAGGAATACGGCGAGCCCGACGCCTACGGCCATCGCAAAAAAGTCAGCATCGCCGAAGCGCTCAGCCAACAGGTCAAGCGGCTGGCCAAGGAGGACACGGTGGTCAGCGACCTGACTTACGACCTGCGCGGCGGAGCGCCGGACTTTCTCGACAAGATGGTGGCCACCACCTTCGCCACCATGGCCGTCGAGCGCATCGCCGGCGGCGCCTCGGGGCTGATGACGGCGATCCAGCAAGGGCGCTACGTGGATGCGCCGATTCCCGCGGCGGGGACGAAAGCCCGCAGCGTCGATCTGGCCACGATGTACAACACGGAGCGCTACCGCCCGGAGTACGCCAACAAGGCCGGGCTGCCGATCTTCCTCACGAAACTCGACTTGCCGGCATAGGCGGCTCCTGCGGATTGCGGATAGTCGGCCCGTTCGTTGGGCGTTTGTTCGGGTTCGCCGCAGTCGAGCGCGGCGCGTTGCACGCATTTTTCAACGGCGATACACTACGGGAACCCGATCTTCAGAGCGAAAGAGAGGACATGCAGTGAAGGGTCAAATCATAGACTTCTCGATCCAGGAAAATTCCGGGATTATCTCCGCAGAGGACGGCATCAGATACCGTTTCCAGGGAGCGGGTTGGAGGGGCGATCGCCCGCCTTCCCGCGGCACGGCGGTCGACTTCGAGGCCGACGGGAATAACGCCAAAGATGTGTATCCGGCATTGGCTGGAACCGCACCGGGCACGAAGAACAAAACCGCTGCAGGGTTGTTGGCAATTTTTCTCGGAGGTCTCGGAATTCACAAGTTTTATCTCGGGTTCACCGGCCCCGGGCTTGTGTACCTTCTCGTCAACACCATCGGTTTGGTGGTTACCTGGATGCTCGCGTTTATCCCCAATCTTATCCTCGGGGCCATGGCTCTTATTGAGGGGATAACTCTATTTGACAAAATCCGATCAGGAATTCGAGCAACTGTATGTCGTTCAGAAGAAGCAGTGGTTCTGAACGGCAGGCGGTTTGCCAGCGCCCCATCCGCACGATAGCAGCAGGCGCTGCCCGACCGAATCTCGTTCCGCGCGCCCAGGCGTCGGCTGCGAAACCGTTGTGGCCGCGCTTGATGCGCCCATAGCGGACAAGCCCCCGAGAAGTCCTCGCCGGAATGGTCGAGGTCGCCAGGAAGGATAGTCGGCCCCGATCGCCCGGCGATGTACGGATAATTTCACCCCAAGGCAAAACAATCCGCGGACATATTTGCCTGCAGGCGAATTTGTCTGTAAATTCAAAGTGTGCTGGAGCGGCGTTACCTGCTGAAACAGGTCGAAGCGGATCTCGCCGGGAAAATGGCCTTCGTTGCCGGCCCCAGGCAGGTCGGGAAGACGACGCTGGGGCTGTCGCTGCCCGGCGCGCGGAGCGGCTATCTGAATTGGGATATCCCCAAGCACCGGGAGCGGATTCTGCGCCGCGAACTGCCGCCCGGCCCGCTCTGGTTTTTCGACGAGATGCACAAATACCGCTCCTGGAGGAACTTTCTCAAAGGGCTGTACGACGGCCGCCCCGCCGGCCAACGAATTCTGGTGACCGGCAGCGCCCGCCTCGAACTGTACCGCTATTCCGGCGACTCGCTGCAGGGGCGCTATCGCCTGCTGCGCCTGCACCCGTTGTCGTCGGCCGAGTTGGGCATCGCTGCCGCGGGCGACTTCGAGCAATTGCTGACGTTGGGAGGCTTCCCCGAACCTTTTTTCTCGGGTTCGGAAACGGCAGCGCGGCGCTGGTCGCGTGAATACCGCAACCTGCTCGTCCGCGAGGAGGTCGCCGGGCTGGAGCGCATCCAGGACCTGGGCAACCTCGAATTGCTCGCCATCCGCTTGCCCGAGCTGGTCGGGTCGCTGCTGTCGCTCAATGCGCTCCGGGAAGACCTGCAGGTGAGCCACAAAGCGGTCGGCGCCTGGATTGCCGCTCTGGAGCGGCTTTACGCCCTGTTTCGGATTTCGCCGTTCGGCGGCCCGCGCATCCGGGCGATCAAGAAAGCGCAAAAGCATTACCACTTCGATTGGTCGCTCGTTCCCGATGACGGCCCCCGGTTCGAGAACCTGGTCGCCGCCCACCTGTTGAAGTGGGTCCATTTTCAACAAGACGCGCAGGGCCGCGATCTCGACCTGCGGTTCTTCCGCGATACCGACGGCCGCGAGGTGGATTTCATCGTCACCGAGAGGGCGCGGCCCATCCTCGCCGTCGAGTGCAAGTGGTCCGAATTCAGGCCGGAGCGGAGCTTGCGCTACTGGAAGAAGCGCTTTCCGCAATGCGCGGCTTGGCAGGTGACTGCCAAGGGCGGGCGGGACTTCGTGACGCCCGAGGGAATTCGGGTGTGCCCCGCAACCGCGTTTCTCAAGGGGCTCGTATAGCCGGGGCGTTTGCGGCGGCGGTCCGCGACCGAGATGCCGGCGCTGCTACGCGGAGTCGTCGTACCAGGGCGGCGACCCGCCCCGGATACCGTTTCGCAAACGGGCGGCGTAGCGGCGCCTTGCGCACGGCGCTTTTCTGCAGGGTGCGCGATTGCCCGTCCCGCCGCGCCGGCAACAAGCGCAGCCCGCGCCTTTTCGTCGTCATCGAGAGCGGTCTCGCCTCCGCTCCTACCAGTTGGTGACCGACCCGTCCGGCCGCTCGAGCAACGGGATCGGCCGGGAGCGTTCCGTTTCCTCGAAGACCAGGTCCGCCTGGCCGGGATCGAATTCCACCCCCAGCCCGGCGCGGCTGTTTGGCCACATCTTCCCGTTTCTGAAGTCGTAGTGGACCGGCAAGTGAGGGTGCGACTTTGCTCCGGCGCCGGTCATCTCCATGATCGCCGGGCCGGACAGCGCCGCGCAGCAATGCACCAGAGCGGCCTCGGACACAGGGCCGGTGAAATGCGGGATCAACCCGACGTAGTGGGTTTCGCAAAGGGCCGCCAACTTCAGAAACTCGGTGATGCCGCCGCAGTTCGGGATCGAGACCCGCGAGTAGTCGATCAGGCGGTTCTCGATCAGCATGTTCGCGTCCCAACGGTCGCCGAAGTGTTCTCCCACCGCGATGGGAACCCTCACCAGCGGCCGCAGCGTGCGGTAAACCTCGGGATTCTCCGAGCGCACCAGGTCTTCGCAAAAGATCGGACGCAAGGGTTCGAGCAGGGACGAGAGCCGTACGGCGTCCGGCAGGTCGAAGCGGGTGTGGTAGTCGATGGCCCAGTCTCCTTCTTCGCCGACGCCGGCGCGGATCTGCTCACACCTGCGGACAGTCTCGTCCACCGCTTGCCGGCTCCGGTAGGGACCTTCGCTTCCGGACCCTGCGCTGCCGGTGCGAAACGCCCGGAACCCGGCCTCGATGCAGGCGGCCGCGGTTTCCCGGAGGGAGCCCTGGTTGGGGAATCCCGTCGAATAGCACTCGACGTAGTCCCGGGTCTTGCCCCCCAGCAACTGCCAGACGGGAACCTCCAGCGCCTTGCCCTTGATGTCCCACAGGGCGAGGTCAATGGCGCCCAGCGCGTGGATCTTCTCCCGGCCGGGCGGGTAGAAATAGCCGCGGTACATCACTTGCCAGAGGTGTTCGGTACGGAACGGGTTCTCGCCGACGATCATCGCGCCCAGTTGGCGGACCGTGTCGGGCGAGCCGCCCTCGCCGATTCCGGTGAGGCCGGCGTCCGTTTCGACGGTGACGATGTGGCTGCTCTGATTGAAGATCGGCCGCGAATCCCGGACCCGGAAGAAGCGGACGCGCGTGATCTTGACCTCCGGCAGGGCGGTGGCGGCTGTCGAGCCCCATGCTACGGGCGCGGCGGGAAGCGCTCGGAGGAAGTTCCGGCGGCGCATGGCTTACCGGATTATACGCGATCGGCAGCGGGAGGGCGGGGCGGCGCCCAACAAGACGAGCGTCAAAGGCAGCGCATGTACGGCCCCCCGGGTTGCAGACAGGACGCCGAAGGCGCAAAGGCGCCCGCTGGAAACGGACGGGGATCAAAACTCCGCGTTGCCCGGAGTGCGCGGAAAGGGGATCGCGTCGCGGATGTTGGCCATTCCGGTCGCGTAGCCGATCGTGCGTTCGAAGCCGAGGCCGAATCCCGCGTGCGGCACGGAGCCGTAGCGGCGCAGGTCGCGGTACCAGCCGTAGTCTTCCTTGTTCATGCCGCATTCCTCGATGCGGCGGTCCAGAACGTCCAACCGCTCCTCGCGCTGGCTGCCGCCGGCGATCTCGCCGATGCCGGGCGCGAGCACGTCCATCGCGGCGACGGTTTTTTCGTCGTCGTCGAGCCTCATGTAGAACGCCTTGAGATCTTTCGGATAGTTGGTCACGACCAGCGGACGGCCCACGTGCTCTTCGGTCAGCCAGCGCTCGTGCTCCGATTGCAGATCGACGCCCCAGCGCGCCGGAAACTCGAATTTCTTCTTCGCCCGTTGGAGCGCGCGCACGGCTTCGCCATAGGTCATGCGCTCGAACGGAGAGGCGACGACCTGTTCCAACCGGCGGATGCAGCCGCCGTCGATCCGTTTCTGGAAAAAGGCCATG
The DNA here is from genome assembly GCA_965214655.1 of Bryobacterales bacterium. Lineage (GTDB taxonomy): Bacteria > Acidobacteriota > Terriglobia > Bryobacterales > UBA6623 > CATQHP01. The sequence goes on from OZ243965.1 coordinate 2,422,285, forward strand.
TCGTCGGGGCGCTCTTCGAGGAGAGCGCCGAAGATGAACTTCAACAGCGCTTCGGCGAGCGCGGCGTTATCGTCCAGGTCGGCAAAGGCGGTTTCGGGCTCGATCATCCAGAACTCCGCCAGATGACGGCTGGTGTTGGAGTTCTCGGCGCGGAAAGTCGGCCCGAATGTATAGACCTTCGTCAGCGCCAGGCAGTAAGCCTCGACGTTGAGCTGTCCGGAAACGGTCAGGAAGCTTTCGCGCCCGAAAAAGTCTTGGCTGAAATCGACCGCGCCGGATGCGTCCCGCGGCAAATTCGCCAAGTCGAGCGCGCTGACGCGGAACAATTCCCCCGCGCCTTCGGTATCGGCGGTGGTAATAATCGGCGTGTGAATCCAGTAGTAGCCGTTTTCGCGGAAGAAACGGTGAATCGCCTGCGCCAGGCAATCGCGGACCCGCGCGACCGCTCCGAACGTATTGGTGCGCGGCCGCAGATGGGCCACGGTGCGCAGGAACTCGAAGCTGTGGCGCTTGGGCGAGATCGGGTACGTGTCCGGGTCTTCCACCCAGCCCGCAATCTCGACGTTGGCCGCGCGTATCTCGAAGCGCTGGCCTCTGCCCTGCGATTCGACCAGCGCGCCGCGGACAACGACCGCGCAGCCGGCGCCGACGTGCAGGATTTCGCTTGCATAGTTGGGCAGATCGTTCGGCGCGACGACCTGAATCGCGTCGAAGCAGGAGCCGTCGTGGACCTGCAGGAACGACAGCCCGGCCTTCGAATCGCGCCGCGTGCGCACCCAGCCCTGCACGACGACTTCCGTTCCCGCGCCGGCCCGGCCTGCGAGCAATGCGCCGATCGTGTATTTGGCCATACCCTATTAGTTTGACAATCCCAATCCGAAGGATCGCCCATGAGCGCGTCTAAACTTCGCGTGGCGGTGTTGTTCGGCGGGCGCTCGGGCGAGCACGAGGTGTCCGTCCGCTCGGCCGCATCCGTCATCGCCGCCCTCGACCGCTCGCGCTACGCGGTCGTCCCGGTGGGTATCGCCAAAAGCGGGGAATGGCTCGACCCGGCGGCCTCGGCGGCCTTGCTGCCGAGCGCGGAATGCGGGCCGCTCGAAACGGGCGTAAAACCGCGCTTCTCCCGCCGGCCGGGCGCGTCGACCGGCTTCGACGTCGTCTTTCCGGTGCTGCACGGCACGTTCGGCGAAGACGGCGCGGTGCAGGGTTTCCTGGAGTTGGGCGAAGCGCCTTACGTGGGCTCGGGCATTCTGGGCTCGGCCTGCGGCATGGACAAGGACGTGATGAAGCGCCTCTTCCGCGAGCGCGGCTTGGCGACGGTCGAGCACGTCTGTCTGCTCCGCGGGGAGCGCCGCGGCGGCATCGAGGCGGTCGAGCGGCGGTTTTCGTATCCGCTGTTCGTGAAGCCGGCGAATCTCGGCTCGTCGGTTGGCATCTCGCGGGCAGCGGACCGCGGCGAGTTGACGGCGGCGCTCGATTTGGCGGCGGAGTTCGACCGCAAAATCGTCATCGAGCCTGCAGTCCTGGGCCGCGAAATCGAGTGCTCCGTGTTGGGCAACGACTCGCCCCAGGCGTCGCTTCCCGGCGAAATCGTCACCCCGTGCGGATTCTACGATTACGAAACGAAGTACGTCACCGACGATGCCGAACTGGCGATCCCCGCCGCGCTCGGCGCCGAGCGGACCGCCGCGATCCAACGCTTGGCCGTGGAGGCGTTTCAGGCCGTCGAATGCGCCGGACTCGCCCGCGTCGATTTCTTTCTGGAAAAGGCGACCGGGCGCATCTTGCTCAACGAGGTCAACACCATGCCCGGCTTCACCTCGATCAGCATGTACCCCAAGCTCTGGGAAGCGTCGGGGCTGCCTTATCCGGCGCTCCTGGACCGCCTGATCGAGTTGGCTCTGGAGCGCTGCGGCGAGAGGCGGCGAACGCGTTTCCTGCGCTAGCAATGCGGTCGGGTGGCTTTTGTCGCGCCGAACCGATAGACTGATGCCCGTGAAGCAATCCGTTCTCCTCATACTGGCGTCCGCGGCCTGGGCGGCGCCGATCGTCGAAGTGCGCGGCGGCGACCTCCAGCGGGCCGTGGACGATGCTCCCGCTTACGGCACGGTCGTTGCCGACCGCGCGGCGCAACTCGAGATCGAGGCGACGATCAAGATCGCCAAGCCGCTTACGCTGACGGGCCTCAACGCCCGTCTCAAGCCCGGCCTCGGCAAAACGCCGATTCTCGAAGTTCTCGCCGAGGGCGTGCGCATCCGCGATTTCCTGCTCGAAGGAAACACGGACACGGTACCGCAGGAGCGGCGCGCGCCGCTGATTCTGGTCCGCCGCGGGCGCTTCGTCATCGAGAACGGAGAGACGAACAACAGCGCGAAAGACGGCGTGATGATTACGCCCGTGCGGGAGTTCGGCGACATCGAGCACGGCGTCGTGCGCAACTTGACGGCGCGCAACACCGTCCGCGACGTCGTTTCGATCGGCGGCGCCGGCGACGAAGGTCTGTACGTCCGGCATCTGGTCGTCGAGAACATCCGCTCGTACGGCTCGAAGCTGCGCGGCCCGGTGGAGGTGTCGGACGGCTCGGAATACATCACGGTGCGGGACATCTACGCCGAGTCGTGCGCCTACGGAGCGGACGTGCAAGACCACAACAGGCCGGGGCAGATCAACCGCAACGTCGTCATCGAAGGCGTTCACGTCAAGAACACGACCGCGGCGATTCGCACCGCGAACCGCGATTTCGGCCATCACGGGCTGACCATCCGCAATGTCGCCGGCAGCGACTGGCCCGACGGCAACCGCGCGCCGCTCGATATTCGCAACACGCGCGGCGTGCTGATCGAGAACGTGAAGATCGACGGCTGCCCGGCCCTGCCTCCCGTGTCCGTGCGGCAAAGCAGCGGCGTCACCTTGCGTGGCGTGACGATCTACAACTGCGGGCGTGACGGCGAAGCCGTGCTGCTCGAAAATGTCGACCGGGCGCTGGTGGATGATCTGACGATTTCCGGAGAGACCCAGCCACAGGCGGCCCTGCGCTACAGCATGACCGACGACCGCATGTTCTCCGGGCTGCGCATCCGCAACGTGGCCGCCGAAGACGTGCGCGGCGCGGGCATCGTGCTCGACAACGCCAGCGGCAGCGGCGGCTTGCGCTCGGGGCGCATCGCCGGCAACCTGGCGACCGTCAAGCTCAAGGGAGAACGGATCGCCGCAACCATCGAAGGCAATCTGCAATCCGGCGAATGAATCGCCGCCGCGTCTGTCTATGATGGGATGAATGGGGCTGTTCGACGAGGAACCCTTTTATCGCATCGGCAAGCTCCCCGACTACGTTTTCGCCGTAATCAACGAGATGCGCGCGAAGGCGCGCCGCGCCGGGCTCGATGTGATCGACCTGGGCATGGGCAACCCGGACGGCGCGACCCCTGAGGTTGTCGTCCGCAAGCTGGCCGAAGCCGCGCGCGACAAACGCAACCACCGCTATTCGCTTTCGCGGGGCATCCCGCGGCTCCGCGAGGAAATCTGCAAGCGCTACAAGGCGAACTACGGCGTCGATCTCGACATGGAGACCGAAGCGATCGTCACCATGGGCGCCAAAGACGCCTTGGCGCACCTGACGTTCGCCGTGATCGGTCCCGGCGATCCGGTGGCCATGCCCGACCCGTCGTATCCCATCCATCAGTGGGGGGTCGTCATGGCCGAAGGCGAGCGGATCGCGTTGCCGATGCCTTCGCCGGAAGAGTTTCTCAACCGCCTGGAAGACCTCTACAGGAAGGGCCGCAGGAAGCCGGTCATGATCCTGGTCTCGTTCCCGCACAACCCCACGACGCACTGCGTGCAGCGGGATTTCTTCGAGACGCTCGTCGCTCTGGCGCACAAGCACGGGACGATGATCGTGCACGACTTCGCCTACGCCGACCTCACCTTCGACGGCTACCGCGCGCCGTCGCTGCTGGAGATACCCGGCGCGAAAGAGATCGGCGTCGAAATCTTCTCGATGTCGAAGAGCTACAACATGGCCGGCTGGAGAGTCGGGTTCTGCCTGGGCAATCCGAAAATGATCGGCGCGCTCGGCCGCATCAAAAGCTACCTCGACTACGGCACGTTCCAGCCGATCCAGATCGCCGCGATCATCGGCTTGCGCGAATGCGAGGAGTTCACGCGCGAAAACGCCGACTTCCACCGAAAACGGCGCGACGTGCTGATCGACGGGCTGGCCAAAGCGGGCTGGGAGACGCCGCCGCCGCGGGCGACGATGTTCGTCTGGGCGAAAATCCCCGAGCGCTTTGCGCAGGCCGGCTCGCTGGAGTTTGCGAAGCTCGTGCTCGAACGCGGCCTCGTGGCGGTCTCGCCCGGAATCGGCTTCGGGCCGACCGGCGAAGGCCACGTGCGCTTCGCCTTGGTGGAAAACGAGCAGCGTATCCGGCAGGCGACGCGCGGTATCCGCAAGATGCTGCGCGAGGAACGGACCTGCTCATGATGCGCCGCGCCGCGCTCGCGCTTGCCGCCGCCTGGTTCAGCGCTCCGCTTCACGGCCAGTCGGCGGATCGTGTCGCTGCCGCTATCGAGTTGCGCTACAACCGCTTGGCGACGATGCGTTCCGAGTTCGAGCAGTCGCTGGAATATGCCGGCAGGCGGCGCATGATCGAGGCGGGAACGCTCTACCTGCGGCGTCCGGGCAAGATGCGTTGGGACTACGCCCTGCCGGAAGGGAAAGTCGCCGTCGGCGACGGCGAGATGTTTCACATCTACAACCCGCGCACGAACCAGGTGCGCCAACTGAAGCTCGACGAGACCGCCGACTTGCGCGCGCCGCTGGCGTTTCTGCTCGGACGCATGCGGCTCAAGCGTCAATTCCGCAATCTGCGCCTCGAAACCGTCGCCGGAGAAAGCGTTCTCGTCGCCGACGGGCGCACCGGCGGGGAATACTTCTCCCACGTGGAATTCGCCTACGACCCGGACAACTTCCGCCTGCGGCGGATCGCCGTCTACGGGCGGGACGACTCGCTCAATGTATTCCGCTTCCGGCGCGAAATCCTGAATCCGGCGCTCGAACTCGAGTTGTTCGAATTCCGCCCGCCGGAAGGCGCGGAAATCCTGCCCGTCAGCCGTTACAGCGGCGGCCGGCAAGCCGCGGGCGAGAACCAAGCCGCGAACTGATCTGCGCTGTTCCAGCGGGCTATTCGCCCGATTCTACGCGGGCCGTCTCCAGGAAAACCGGCAGGATCGGGACGTCTTCCATCGGCCCCCGCCGACTGGTTTGCACCCGCGAGATACGCTCGACCGTTTCCATGCCCTCGAGCACGCGGCCGAAAACGGTATAGCCGAAGCGCCGCGCGCCGCGGTTGAGATCGGCGTTGTCCTTGAGGTTGATGAAAAATTGCGACGTTGCGGAATTCTTTTGCCATTGGCGGGCCATGGCGACCGTCCCGCGCAGATTTTGCAGTCTGTTTTTCGTTTCGATCCTGACTTCTTGGAAAGTTGGCTTGAGCTCCAGCTCGGGCGTGAATCCTCCGCCCTGCACGACGAAGTTCTCGATCACCCGATGAAAAACCGTATCGTCGTAAAAGCCGGCGTTCACGTAGGCCAGGAAATTCTCGACAGTCCTGGGCGCCTTGTCGGCAAACAACTCGATGCGGATTACGCCCTTCGACGTTTGTAGGACTACGACCGGCCCCGCCGCTTCGTCCGCGCCCGCGGCCGCGGTTGCCGCGAAGGCCGCAACCGCTGCAAGCATTACGATCGACGGCAAGCGCATCGGCGTTTCCCAGTCTACTGCGTTTCGGCAGCCGCGGCGTCTGTTACCTTGGGGAAGCTGGGGGATCGCAGTGTCTCGGCCGCGAATCGGCATTTCGGCATGCCTGCTTGGCGAACCGGTCCGCTACGACGGCTCCGACCGGCGCCGCGGCCGAATCCTCGAGTACTTCGCGGGGCGGGTCGAGTGGACGCCGCTATGCCCCGAGGTGGAGACCGGCATGGGCGTGCCCCGCGAGACCGTCGAGTTGGTCCTTCCGATCGAGTCGGCGGCGGCCGGGCTGCGGCTTCTGGGCACGGAATCGCGCAAAGACCACACGGCGGCAATGCGCGAATGGGCCGCGAAACGTCTGCGAGAGCTCGACGGCATCGGCGGCTGCATTCTCAAGGCGCGCTCCCCGAGTTGCGGGCTTCGCGGCGTTCCGGCGCGCAACGGCGAGGAGCCGGCAAGCGGCATGTTCGCCGCCGCTCTGACCGCCCGTTTCGCGGATCTTCCGGTCGTCGAGGACGAAGATCTCGACAGCATCGAGGCGCTCGACGAGTTCGAACATAGAGTCGGGGAGTACGCCCGCCGCAAGAAGAGCGGCCGCTCGGGCGCCGTTGGTACCGGGGGGCGGATTTGAACCGCCGACCTACGGGTTATGAGTCCGTCGCTCTGACCAACTGAGCTACCCCGGCAGACCTATCTTTCATTGTACCGGTTCCGGATTCCCCGCCGGCTTGGCCCGCGAGACGGCATGGCCCGCGATCACCGGATCCAGATATCCTCCTTCGATTCCCAGTACTTTCTTACCTCGTGGAACCGGTCTATCCTATCCCCGATTTTTTCAATCTCCCTTGGGTAGAACGCGAGCATCGCTTCACATGGCTGCAACATCCATTTCTTGCGGGAATAGCCCTCGATCACGCGGATGTCGTTGGAGTTTGCGATTTGTATCTGGCCCCAGCCCAGCGCGCCCACGGTGAGGCAATCCCAGTCCAGGAACTCGATGGGCGCGAACAAAACATCCGAGGCAACGACCCGTGTGCCCTCAACCGAGTATTTGACCAGGATCAGCGAGAAGACATTGGCGTCGGATTCGTAGAATCGAGACAGCCGCTGCACCGACGTGAGGTTGGGCATATTGAACCGGGTATCTGCCCTGTGCGTCTTGACATCTACTACGGAGTAGACGCCTTCCTTGTCGGTGAATGCCAAATCGGCCATGGCGCGGCGAGCGAAGTCGCTCGAATACTCGCGGCTCCAATCCCCCAAGAAGACATCGAAATTCTCTGCGATAAGCGATTCAAGCGCGTCGCCGACCGCGCGCCGTCTGCGGCGACAGAAAGCTCTGCGACGCATTGATATATTCCTTGATGTCCGCGGCTGTTTTTCGGCAGTGGCCCTCGTAGTAGAAGCTCGGTCTCATGAAAACAGGTCCGTCTGCCGTTGAGCCGATGCGCTTCTCATCGGTTGATCGGAAAGCGAGTTTCTTTCCCAGAACACGCCGTTTACATATCCCTGGATTGTCGAATCTTCTCCGGCGGCTTCGATGCGCTTCAGCGCCCAACATAGATATTCGGCGTCGATCTCGACCCCGCACCATCGCCTCAGCAATTTTTCCGCTACGACCGCGGTAGTCCCGCTGCCAAGGAATGGATCGAACACGAAATCTCCCTCTTTCGAACTCGCCAGAATCAACTTCGCGATCAGCTTCTCGGGTTTCTGCGTAGGATGGTCGGTGTTTTCCGGCATCGACCAGAATGGAACCGTTACATCGGTCCAGATGTTCGATGGATGCGTCAGGCGGTAGTTGCCGTCCTCTTCCCGCCGCCAATCTTTCGGCTCTCCCTCAACCCTGTACGGCGCGAGAACCTTGCGCTTCAGCTTTACGGAATCGACGTCGAACATAGTATCGGTCCGATTTCGTGCAGAACCAGATGTCTTCCGTATTGTTCTTCCAGTTCCTCTTCGCTCCGCGCCCCTTTTCCCGTTCCCAGGTAATCCGGTTGCGGACATGGAACTTCGACTCCAGGACCGGCAGGACAAGCGCGGACGTCTTCCAATCCGCGCACACATAGATCGTGGCGTCCGGTCTCAGCATCGGAGTCAACAGGTCGACCACTCTCTGAAACCAGGAGCGGTATTCTTCTTTCTCCTTTTGTCTGAACGGGTTGCCGTTGAAGTTCTTGGACAAGTTGTACGGGGGATCCAAAATCAGCAGATCGACGAACGCGGCAGGGAGTTGCTCCGCTACCTGGAAAAAATCTCCGCCGATCAACCTGCCTTCGATGTCCCGCGGGGCAACTGCAGAACTCACTCGCATGACGCCGCGGGATAACCGGACGATTTCCTCGTCCGTACAGGAAAGCGTGCGATTCCTGGGAGCGCGTTTCCGCATGGGCGTAAGTCGTTGCGCCTGTAACAGTCTATCGGGTTTGGGCCGGGCGTCCTTTCCGCTACAAGACTTTCAACACGGACTGCAGGGGAGATGCACGGGAATTCGGTATGATCTTTAGCGCCATGACTCGCAGCTTGTTGCTCTTTCCGGCGGTTGCGATCGCCTACGCGCAGCCTAACGACGCGCAGCCGGGGCGCATGCGGCCCGATGCGCCGGCGCAGCATGAGATCGCCCGCAAGAACATTCCCCACTTGGGGGATTCGGAGTCGTTCATGACGCCGCGCGACCCCGAGCCGGAGCCGCCCCTGGACAAGCGCATCGTGGACGCGGTGCGCCTGTCGGAAGATACGCGCTCGGACGATTTTCCCGATATTGCGACCAATCCCGAAGACCGCTCGGAAGTGTGGACGATCTGGGCGAGCTACGACGGCTATCGGGACGAGGTGCGTTTGGCGAAATACGACAACGCGAAGTCGCGCTGGGCGACCTGGACGCAGATTCCCGGCGTCAGCGGGGACGTCTGGAAGCCGCGGTTGGCCTTCGCCGAGCAGGGCCGCGTCTGGGCGATATGGTCGCAGCAGGTCGACGGCAATTTCGACCTTTACGCGCGCTGGTACGACGGCTCGACCTACGGACCGCTGCAGCGGTTGACCTCGGCGGCGCAATCGGATTTCGACCACGACGTTTTCTACCGGGACGGCAGGATTCACCTCGTCTGGCAGGCTTACCGCGGGCGGCAGTCGGACATTTTCTACATGGTTTACGAAAACGGCCGCTGGGGGCGGGAGGTCCTGGTCAGCGACAGCCCGCGGAACGATTGGGAGCCGGCGGTCGCGGCCGACTCGAAGGGCAACGTCACGGTGGCTTGGGACACCTACGACAAGGGCCGCTACGACGTGCGCATGAGGCGCATCGTCGACGGCGAGCCGGGGCCGGTCGTCGAGGTCGCGGCCACCGAGCGCCTGGAGCAGCGCCCCGACTTGGCCGTCGACGGCAACGATACGGTATGGGTGAGCTACGAGTACGGCCGCGTGAACTGGGCCAAGGATCAGGGGCGGCTCGATCCCGTGGGAACCGCGCCGGGATATCCGATCTACGATCTGCGCGGCGTCGAGGTCGCGGCCTATTCCGGCGAGCGGCGCTTGGGGCTGACCGCTCCGTTCGCCATCGACCGCGGCGAGAAAGTTTACACGCCGGAGGACGGGCAGTTGCACCACTACGGCCGGATCTACGTCGACGATCGAGACCGCCTGCACCTGATCGTGCGCAACCGCCAGGGGCGGCGGCTGGCCGACTACTGGCGGTTTTTCGTTGCGACGCTTACGGCGGACGGCTGGACCGAACCGGCCATGTTTCCTTATAGCAGAGGCCGTTCGAGCATGATCGCCGCCGCGGCGCCGGCGGCCGACGGTCTGTGGATCGCTTGGCCGCGGGACAACCACCCGACGTTTTCGGTGATGGTCAACACGCCCGAGGAAACGATCATCGAGAACGTTTACGCGGCGCGTTACGAACCCGGGGCCGCCCCTTCGCAAGCGAAGCTGTCGGACCGGCGGCCGCGGGTCGAGGGGCGGCCGACCGCGCACCCCTACGAGGCGCAGGACGTCGCCCGCATCCGCGGCTACCGCGCGCGCGTCGGGGGCCGGGAGCTGCGCATTCTGCGCGGCGATACCCACCGCCATACGGAATTGTCGATGGACTTGCGGGGGTCGCCCGACGGATCGCTTCTCGACTTCTACCGCTACATGATCGACGGCGCCGCGATGGATTGGGGATTTCCTTCCGATCATCAATACGGAGCCGACCGCACCTACTGGTGGTGGCTGACGGAGAAGGTCGCGGACCTGTACCTGTCGGAGGGCTTTGCGTCGCTGTTCGGATACGAGCGCTCGGTGCGTTATCCCAACGGCCACCGCAACGTGTTCCACACCGAACGCGGCATTCAGAACGTGCCGTTTTTCGCGCCGCCCGACGAATACATGCAGCGGCACAACGGCATCGGCCCGGTCATCGACGGCGACACCAAGATGCTTTACGAAGAGATCCGCCGCACGGGCGGCATGGCCATCTCGCACACTTCGGCGACGAACATGGGAACGAACTGGGGCGACAACGACCCCGAAATGGAGCCGGTGGTAGAAATCTTTCAGGGCGACCGCTACAGCTACGAGTGCGCGGGGTGTCCGTTTGCCGACAAGGGCGACAGCTATCCGTCGGCGGGGTCGGCCATGCTGGAGACGATTCACGAGGACGGCATGGTGGCCGCCGCTTGGGCCAAGGGTTACCGCTTGGGCGTGATCGCCAGCTCGGACCACCTGTCCACGCACATGTCCTACGCGCTGGTTTACGCCGAGGAAGCGACCCGCGAGGGTGTGTTCGAGGCCATCCGCAAGCGGCATACGTATGCTGCAACGGACAACATCATCGTCGAGTATCGGATCGGCGGCGCCTTTATGGGCGAAGAGATCGACGCGGCGGGCGAGATTCCCGAAATTCGGGCGAAACTGATCGGAACGGACGAATTTCGCGAGCTGGCCCTGATCCGCAACAACAAAGTCATCTACACCGCCGATCCGGACAAGAAGGAAGTGGACTTTTCCTACACGGACCGCGAGCCCGAGCCCGGAACGAACTTCTACTACCTGCGCGCCATCCAGGTAAACGACGAAATCGCCTGGTCTTCGCCGATCTGGGTGAACAGGAAGTAGTCCCGCGCCGGCGTCAGATCGCGCGGGTCTTCCATTTGCCCTGCCGGAAGAGCAGCCAGCCGACGAGCGCCCAGGTCGCGCCGGAGACGATGACCGCGTAGTACACGCCTTCGACTCCGATGCCCAGCGTCTTGGAGAGGTAGTAGGCCAAGGGCAGTTGCCAGCACCAATAGCAGAAGAAATTCAGCAGCGTCGGCGTATCCGTGTCTCCGGAGCCGTTGAAAGCCTGCGAGAAAACCATCGCGAAGCCGAAGAAGACATAGCCTCCGCTGATGATTTTCAGGCTTTTGACGCCGACGTCAAAGACGCCCGGCTCGTTGGTGAAGGCGCCGGTCAGCGGCCCGGCGAAAGCCCAGAAGACGACCGCGATCACGGCCAGCAAGCCGAAGTTGACGAAACCGGTGATGTAGACGGCTTTTTCGGCCCGGTCGGGTTTTTTTGCGCCCAGGTTCTGGCCGACCAGCGTGGCCGCGGCGTTACTGATGCCCCACGAGGGCAGGATGGCGAAATGGATGAGCCGCAGGGTGATGGTGTAGCCGGCGAGCGTCGTGTCGCCGAAAAGCGCGACGATGCGCGTCACGCCGAGCCAGGCGGCGGTGCCGACCAGGAACTGCATCATGGCCGTCGTGGATATGCGCAGCAGGCGCTGGGTAACCTGCGCATCCCAGTACAGCGTTTCGCGCGTGAGAGCGATGCGCTCCCGCGCCCGGAAAAGGATGATCAACTGGTAGACGACCCCCAGCCCGCGTCCGATCGTGGTGGCGACAGCGGCCCCGGTGAGACCGAGTTCCGGGAAGGGGCCGAGGCCGAAAATCAGCAGCGGGTCGAGAATCATGTTGATGATATTGGCGAACCACAACACGCGCATGGCGACGGCGGCGTCCCCCGCGCCGCGGAAGATGGCGTTGTTGAGAAAGAGCAGGAAAATCGTTGCCGAGCCGGCGAAAAGAACAGCGGTGTAACCGTATCCGGCGACGATAGGCGCGGAGCCACCCATCAGGCGCAGCATCTTGGGCGCGAAGAAATAGCCGAAGACGCCGATCGGAACCGAGACGGCGACGCCCAGGACAATGGCCTGCCAGGCGGCGACGCCCGCGGCTGCCGGGTCGCCTTCTCCGATGCGCCGCGAGACCATCGCGGTCGTGCCCATGCACAGGCCCATGGCGACCGCGAAGACCAGGATAATCACCGAGCCGGTCAGACCGACGGTGGCCACGGCTTCGGAGCCGAGCTTGCCCACGAAGTAGATGTCGACGAGTCCGAAAGTCGATTCCATGACCAACTCGAGCATCATGGGCAGCGCAAGCAGCAGGATCGCGCGCGGCAGGGGGACGCGGGTGTAATCCGCGCGGGAGCCGCGCAAAGCGGCCAGCACCGCGCGCCAGAACGGGGCGTCGGCCGCCGTTCGGGTACAGGACGGCCGTTCGGGCTGAGTATCCGGTTGCATGCGGAGTTGGGGATTGTTCGGCAGGGCCGGCGGCGGACTCTGCTTATTTTGACACGGGGCGGCTACGGCGGAATCCGGACAACAGGATTGCGATAATCGGTCAATGGGTTTGCAGCGGATTCGCGGCCCGGCCCCCGTGCTGCGCTGAGGTCCGGGCGGATGCGCCGCCGAGGCTATGTCGATCTTCGATGCAGGGGAGCGCCGCACGCTTGCGTTCCTGGACGCACTGGTTTCCAGGGCGCCGGCGCGGCGGGCGCTGGACGCGATTGCCGACCGGCTCGAGCGCAGGCTTGCCGCCGCCGCGGCGCCGCTGCTCGTCTGGGAACCGGTCGAATTGGCGCTCTACGCAGAGCCTTTGCCTGCCGGCATTCTCTCGAGTTGGGTGTTCGCGCTGCGGGCGAACGCCGTGTCGGGCCCCGAGCGGCATCCGAACAGCATCCAACGGGTGATGTCGTACCGCGGATCGGCGGATCTGCAAACCCGGCCAGCCGACAAGTGGCTCTCGCACCGCTTGGTCAGCGGCCGCGCGGCGCCTCTGGAAAACCGCTGGCTCTCCATCCCGGCCGGCGTCTGGCATCAGGGGGCGATGGGCGATGAGAACTGGACGGTGGTCTCGTTCCACACGGTTCCCGCCGAAGAATTGATCGAAGAACGCCCCGCCGCCGCGGGCGCAGGAGTCGCCCGGCGGCATTACGTTGCGTGAGAGCCGCCGCCCGTTCCGGGAGCATCGGCAATCCGCTCGGTTTTGTCTTTGGCGATGAGGTTGTAGACGTATCCCCGCCATGCGATGCGCCGCGTGAGGCTTGAGCGGACGAGGACGTAGAGCCATACCCAGGTGGCGATGGGGGCCATCCAGAAATACGCCCAGCCGTTTGCCGCGAGCCAATCCTCGCGCTCGGGGAACATCAGCGCGGCGGCGTAGCTTCTCATGCTTCCCTTGGCCATTCCGGCGACCAGAACGATCGTCAGCACGGCGAGGCCGAGCAAGTTGCCCGCGGCCAACTGGACGAGCGAGAGGAGCATCGCTGCGCAATAGACGGCGTGGCTGAGGAAAGCGGGCAGCCAGAGATCGAAGCGATAAACCCTGGTGATGACCAGTTGGCGCACGGCCCAGTCCAGAAACTCCCCGGCGCTGCACTGCCCGGTGGCCGCCACCATCGCTTCGGGGATGAAGCGGACGCCCCGGCCGGCGGCCTTCAGCGCCGCCTGGAGCCGGCAGTCGTCGCTGACCGTTCCCCGCCAAAAGTCCGCGACCGCGGCGGAGTCGAAGACTTCGCGGTGGATCGCCGTGGCGCCGCCCCAGGCGAAATTCTTGTCCTTGGGGTTCATGCTGCCGGCGATGACCGCGTCCCACAAGCTGCGCAGCAACGGCCAGAAGCCGCCTTTTTCGGGAAAATGCCAACGAAAGGCGGTGGTTGCGCCCAGCGCCTCCTCTTCGAGCGGCGCGACGAGGCGGCGCAGCCAATCGGCGCGCGCCTGCCCGTCGGAATCGGCGAAGACGAAAACCTCCGACTCGCGCCGCGCGGCGCTGACGGCGGCGATGAGGTTGTGAATTTTCTCGCCGGTGTCGGCGGGGGGCTCGCCGGAGACGACCAGGCGGAAGTTTTCGCCGAGCGTCATGCGCGCCGCGGAGACGGCCGGGTCGGACTCGCTGCGGCAGACGACGATCAACTCGTAGTCGGGGTAGTCCTGTGTTCCCAGCGAGCGCAGATTGGCTGCGAGGTCGTGATCGGCCCCCCTGACGGGAAGGATCAGAGTCGCCTTGGGGGCATAGGGGTCGGCGTCGGGGTCGTCCGCTGCGGCCATGCGCTCCTGGACGTACTGCAAGTAATCTCTGCCGTTTTTGACCGACAGGAGCGCGGCGAGAACGGCAAGAACGGCGAAGACCGAAAAAAAAACTTCCAGCAAGGCGGATTCTCCGGCCTACTCCGCCGCCTGGATCGTTTCGGCGTAGAGCAGATCGCCGGTCAGGCCGTCGTAGTACTGGAAAATCGCCTGCGGCCGCGCGTAGGCGGCCCAGAACTCCTTGCCGCGCGGGTTGGGAATGCGGAAGACGTTGTTGATGTTGACCACGGCATAGACGGGCCGCCTGTTGCCCTTGCCGGCTTCGTTGGGAATGAACGACGACCAGCGGATATCGACCGTCTTGCCCCGCGATTCGAAGGGGCCGTTGGGCGGGCGGTCGTTCTCTTCTTCGAGGATGTGGTTGCCGGAGTTGTGCGGCCCGGAGGCGAATTCCCAGACCCGGTCGGTGATCTTGATGGCGAAGCTGTTGTGCAGGTCGCCGGTGAGCACGAATACGGGCTTGCCGAGCGAGTCCCAGAAGTCGATCAGCTCGTTGCGCTCGGCGGCGACCGCCGTCCATGCCTCGTCTTTGTTGCCCTTTTCCTCCCCGGCGCGGATGTGCGGCACCATCAGGTTGACCGAGGAGACGATAAACAGGAAGTCGGCGCTGCTGGCGCGCATGGCCTCCTGCAGCCATTTCTTCTGCCGCGCGCCCAGGATCGAGACGTTGGAGTCGAAGGGGTTGTCGATGTCGTGCATTTGCCTGTGGCTGCGCGTATCGACGTAGAAGAACTCGACGTTGGCGATTCTCTGGCGGAAGTGCGAGAAACGCCCGATGGAATAGGAGACCTCGCCGTCGGCCCGGGGCGCGGGCGAGATGCGCAGGCGGTTGCGGTCGAGGATTTCCTCGATGGCGTAGACGCCGGCGTTGGGGTCGCCGCCGGAGCGGTCGAGAGCGGCGCGGTTGACTCCGGCGTCGGGCGTGCCCCAGTGGACGGTCAGCGTGCCCGCTTCTTCGAGCTTCAACTCGCGGAAGTCGGCATCGTTGTCGGCGAGCGTGTCGTCGCCCCGTTGGAGCGCGGCGCGTCCGAAATGGATGTCCTGCTTCCAGTCGACCGGGTTCGACCAGCCGAGGTAGTCGTACCAGGCGCGCGTGCCGATGTCGCGGAAGGCGGGGCGGCGGTGGCGCAGCCCCGGCGTGCCCGCGCCGTTCATGTCGTTGAGCATTTCGTGGTCGTCGAACATGAAAAACGACGGAACTTCGCGGTGCCAGGCGGCCAGATTCCTGCCGCGGGAGAGATAGAGCTTGTAGTTTTCCCAGACGCCGACGATGGTCGGGGCAAGCGCGACGATGCGCGGCAGCCGCGCGGCGCCCGTTTGCCGCCGCCAGTCCGCCGGCGGGTAGTCGCGCATCTCTTCGTAAAGCCAGTCGCCGTCGAGGATGGCGAAGTCGATTTTCCGCTCGATCTCGCGCAGCATGGTTCCGAAGCCCGGCAGCGAGGGGTCGGACGGCTGGTTGTTGCCGCAGCCGTACTCGAAGCTGAAGTTGAACAATCCCTCGGGGTTGTGCCGGGGGTGGAGGCGGGTGGTGCGGTCGGGCAGGGTGCGGAAGTCTCCGCGCAAGTCCGCGCGGGAACGCGGCCCGGGGTCGCCGTCGATCGCGTAGTAGTACCGCGTGTCGGGCTCGAGGCCGGTGATGTGGACCCAGGAGGCGTTGTCGCGGTCGAGGGCGGTGCGCACGGCCGGCGATTGCCGGTTGAGCCGGGCCGGGTCGGTTCCGTAGCGGACGCTGAATTCGCCGGGGCGCCGGGTGCGCGCCCAAACGCCGATCTCGGTCGAGCTCAGGCGGCCGAGAATCGGCCCGTGAGTGATCTCCTGGCAAAGCAGGGAGCAGGCGGACAGGCAGGTGCCCGCCAGAAGTCGCTGGATGAGTCGTTTCATTTGCGCGGACCGTCAACAGGGTAGCCGATTTCGCCGCCGGGACGTTTTTCGCGGGCGCCGTGATAAGTTTGGGGTTCATGACGCTGGACGAGAAACGCGCGGAGCTCGAACGGAGAAATGCGGCGGCGCTTGCGGGCGGAGGCCCCGAGCGCGCCGCGCGGCAGCACAACGCGGGCAAGCTTGCGGCGCGCGAGCGGCTGGTTCTGCTGCTCGACGAGGGCAGCTTCCAGGAGCTGGACCGGCTGGTCGTTCATGACTGCGCCGACTTCGGCATGGACGCGCAGAAAATACCGGGCGACGGCTTCGTGACCGGCTACGGGCGGATCGACGGCCGGCTGGTTTACGTTTTTTCGCACGACTTCACCGTTTTCGGCGGCTCACTCTCTCTCGAAAACGCCGGCAAGATCTGCAAGGTGATGGACATGGCGCTGAAGAACGGAGCGCCGCTGATCGGCTTGAACGATTCTGGGGGCGCGCGGATTCAGGAAGGCGTGGCGTCGCTGGCCGGTTACGCGGACATCTTTCTGCGCAACACGCTGGCCAGCGGCGTCGTGCCCCAGATATCGGCCGTCATGGGGCCGTGCGCGGGGGGCGCGGTGTACTCGCCGGCGATCACCGATTTCGTATTCATGGTCGACAAGACCAGCTACATGTTCGTCACCGGGCCGGACGTGATCAAGACGGTGACCCAGGAGGAAGTCAGCAAAGAGCAACTGGGCGGGGCGCATACCCACAACGAGACCAGCGGCGTGGCGCATTTTCTGGCGGCCGACGATACGCGCTGCCTGCAGATGATCCGCGAGTTGTTTTCGTTCCTGCCGTCGAACAATCTGGACGACGCGCCGCTCCGCGACTCGGGCGACCCCGCCGACCGCGCCGACGAGCGGTTGGATGCGATCGTGCCGGCCGAGGCGAAAACGCCCTATGACATCAAGGAAATCGTCGGCGCCGTCGTCGATGACGGATATTTCTTCGAGGTGCAAGAGCGCTTCGCCAGGAACATCGTCGTCGGCTTTGCGCGGCTTGCCGGCCGATCGGTGGGGATCGTCGCCAATCAGCCAGCGGTGCTGGCCGGTTGCCTGGATATCGACGCCTCGCTCAAAGGGGCGCGGTTCGTGCGCTTCTGCGACGCCTTCAATATTCCGATTATCACCTTCGAGGACGTGCCGGGGTTCCTGCCCGGAACGCGGCAGGAGTACGGCGGCATCATCAAGCACGGCGCGAAGCTGCTCTATGCGTTTTGCGAGGCCACCGTTCCGAAAATCACGGTCATCACGCGCAAAGCCTACGGGGGAGCGTATTGCGTGATGGGCTCGAAGCACATCCGCGCCGATGTCAACTTCGCCTATCCGACGGCCGAGATTGCGGTAATGGGGCCGGAGGGCGCCGTGAACATTCTCTACAGGCGCGAGTTGGCGGCGGCGGACGACCCGGAAGCATTTCGGGCGGAAAAAATCGACGAGTTCAAGACGCAGTTCGCGAATCCCTATAAAGCGGCTGAGAAAGGGTGGATCGACGAGGTGATCGCGCCCCGGCATACGCGGCCCAAGCTCATCTGCGCTCTGCGGATGCTGGAGAACAAGACGGATGCGATGCCGCGCAAGAAGCACGGGAACATCCCGCTGTGAGCCTCTCTTCCGGGGGCGCGCGGCGGCGTGCTGCTACGATGGCGAAAGCGCGAGGAGTTGCATGAAGGATTTCCCCCGGCTGTTGGCGGCGGCCGCCGTCGCTCTGTTTTTCTTCGTCGGAGCCGCCGCTGCGCAGCGCACGCACGGCTATGCCTTCGCCGCGCCCGGAGTGGGCGGCGTCGGCGTAAACGAAGGCTTGCTTCACTACGGCGCGGGCGGGGAGCTGGCCGTGCCCGGTCGGCTCGGCCTCGGCGCGGAATTGGGCGTGATCGGATCGTTCAAGAACCTCCGCGACATCGACGAGACCAACACCCTGGCCTCCCTCAGCCTCTATCGGCACTTCCCAACGCCCGGCCCCGTCGATCCCTACGTGTTCGGCGGCTACTCGAAGCTGCTGCGCGGCGATACCGGAAACGGCTTCAATTTCGGACTTGGAGCAAACCTGTCTCCTTGGGGGCGGCTCGGCTTCAAGTTCGAATTCCGGGGCCACGTTTTCTCGGGCGCCGGCGATTCGGCGCAATTGTGGCAGGGCCGCTTCGCAGTGATTTTTTAACTTTTTTAACCGTTGGGCAGCGCTTGGCAACAATCCCCTGCTACAATACGGGGCATGTCGATCGCACAGTCTTTTCTTGGAGAGTTCGACCAGGAGATGGCCAACACCCGCAAAATGCTGGAGTTGGTTCCCGAGGACAAATTCGATTTCGCGCCGCACAAGAAGTCGATGAAGCTCGACTTTCTGGCCGGACACATTGCCGACATGCCCGGCTGGAGCGTGCCCACCGTCAACGCTCCCGAGCTGGACATCCGACCTGTCGGCGGCCCCGCTTGGGAGCCCTTCGTGCCCAAGACCCGAGACGAGCTCCTGGCCGTGTTCGACAAGAACGTCGCCGCGGCGAAAGAAGCGGTCGGGAGCGCCGGCGACGACGCTTTGACGGCGCAGTGGTCGCTGCTGGCGGGCGGCAAGACCCTGTTCGCCATGCCGCGCATCGCCGTGCTGAAGAGCATGATCCTGAACCACATCATCCACCACCGCGCGCAGTTGGGCGTCTACCTGCGCCTGAACGACGTCCCCATCCCCGGCATGTACGGCCCCTCGGCCGACGACCCGGAGTTTTAGGGCGCAGAGCGGCGGTATTGTCGGGACCTCATTGGATGGATCCCGTCTGATGTAAGGGCAGGCGTCCGCGCCTGTCCCGCGCCTTGGGGTCCGCTCCGGCATCCAGCAGCGCCTCGATAACGGCGGGATTCCTGTTGGCGGCTGCCGCCCGATGCAAGGGCGTTGCATCGTCAAGCCCGCTCCGCGCATCGAGTTCCGCGCCGGCATCCAACAATACCTGAATGACGGTGGGATTCCTGTTGGACATCGCCGCTCCGTGCAGCGGCGTGCGGTTTCGTTTGTCCCGCGCCTTCGGATCGGCGCCGGCATCCAGGAGCAAGCTCACGACGGCGGGATTCCGGTTGAATACGACCGCATAATGCAAGGGCGTGCGGTCATATTTGTCCAATGCCTTCGGGTCCGCCCCTGCATCCAGCAGCGCAGCGGCAACGGCGGGATTCCCGTTGAACCAGACCGCATGATGCAGGGGCGTGCGGCCGTACTTGTTCCGCGCCTCAATGTCCACGCCGGAGCGGAGGCAGTCGGCCACGTCCTCGGGCGCCGCCGCCTGAAAGTAATCTCTGGAATTCCAGTCGTTGCAGTCGGCGGCTGGCGCCGGGACGGCCAAGACCGTCAAGCAAAGGCCAAAAACCGTCCCGGTCAGTATCGAGAATTTTGTTTTCATCGTCGATTCCCTCAGCAATTTACTCAGTTCTCGCAACCGCTGATACAGTCCTCATAGTCCTTTTGAGCCTGAGCGGAGCACCACCCGGTCATCAGCGTCGATACCAAGAAGAAGGAACTCGTCGGCGCGTTCCGAAATCCCGGCGCCAAGTGGGACCGCAGTCCCGAACAGGTCAAGGACCACGACTTCCGCTCCGATGCCGAGGGCCTCGCCGTCCCCTACGGCATCTACGACCCGCGGGCCAACGCCGGCACCGTCTTCGTCGGCCAGACCGCCGACACCCCGGCGTTCGCCGTCGACTGCATCGAGAAATGGTGGCGCACCCAAGGCTGCAAGCACTATCCCGAGGCCAACGCGCTGCAGATCCTGGCCGACGGCGGCGGCAGCAACAGTTGCACGGCGCGCGCCTGGAAATTCAACCTGCAACACCGCCTCTGCAACCGGCACGGCTTGCGCGTGACCGTGGCCCACTACCCGCCGGCCACCTCGAAGTGGAATCCCATCGAACACCGCATGTTCTGCGAGGTCACCAAGAACTGGGCGGGCCGCCCGCTGGACAGCTACGAGACCATCCTGAAATACCTGCGCACCACACGCACCGCCACCGGACTGCGCGTGCGTGCACACCTGGTGCGAAAGACCTACAAGACCGGCGTCAAGGTCACCGATGAGGAAATGCAGGAGCTACGCATCACACCCGACAGCTCAATGCCCAAATGGAACTACACCATCGAACCCATGTAACAAAAACGGAAACTATTTTTGCGCCGGCCCTTATGTTTGTGAGATATGATCACGACAGCTCCCTTCACCCAAGCTGGCTGATCGCCCGCCGAAGAAGGGAACCGGCCAGCCACTTCAGGAACGACCATGCCTCCCCGAGGCTGCGGACGTCCCGCGTTCTGTCGAGCAAGCGCTCCCACATCTGTGGAAGAATCCACCGGCCCGGCGCGCCCTTGAGTTTCAGCGCCCTAGCGGGTATCGTTCGCGCCTCGCCAAAGTCGGCGGCGCTTTTCCCGGTGCGACGCGCCCGATGGAGCGCCCAGGCCCGGGTGATGGACACCATGCTTCCGTCGGGGAGGGTGGAGGTCACGGTGACAGCATCTCCGAGCTCTATACGCAGCCGGCGCACCAGATCCTGGGCAAACAAGACAGCAGGAACGGTGACGTGGAACGGCGAAGCAGGAAACTCGTCGAGGGCGGAGGTGGTGAGCCCGACGCGCACGCGGGGATCCGAACCGAACTCGTCCTGGAGCCGTGCCAGTCGCTCGTCATCATCATTCGCGCGCATTTCGATTCTCACAACGAGGTCATGGACACGATCAGCCAAGATGCTCCCTGCGGTACTGACAATCTGGTCGACTGAGTGATGTCCCGCGTCTATGGTCACCACGTATTGGGGCACCATGAAGATTCGCCCGGGCCTGCTTTTGCGGAGGCTATCATGGGCGATCAGGTTAGCCGCTTTCCCGAGTAGAATTCGACGAATTCTGCGCCTGGCGGCTCTACCCTCCTCCCAGTTACCCTGATGCCAGGCGCAGGCGTCCCGAGCCGGCACCATCAGCCCGCCGCACGTATAAGCGCGGTAGCAGAATTCGTTATCCTCTAGTCCCACACCCCAGCGCATGAACGACTCGTCATTCCCGCCCACAGACCAGAAGAAACCCCTGCTGATTCCGAAGTTCCCCCCGATCATTATGCTGAACGGGTTGTCGGCCCTCGACGTCAGATCGTTGGTTCTAGCCATGTAGGTCTCGGTCCAGGACGGAGTTACCGGACGATCTGAAAACAGCTCCTTCAACGACCCTGTCCGGCGCCGGATCATCTCTGCGTCGATGCCGTCCATCGCCACATGGCTGCGGGCCCCCAACGTCAGGGCGTCGGAGACGACGTGGTGCCACCTGGCGTGCGCCGCGATCCAGTCCGACTCCACGAGCATGTCGCTGTCGAGAAAGATCAGGATGTCGTGGGCGGCTGCCCGAGCGCCGTTGTTCCGCGCCCTTGATAGCCCGAACCCGCGACGCTCCTGGCGCATCACCTTGGCGTCCAGGCGTGTCGAACGGGGCCGCTCCAGCGGCGGATCTGACCCGTCATCTACAATGATCACCTCGAACATCTCCCGCGGATAGGTCTACCCTTCCAGCGACGCCAGAGTCCTTGCTAGAGTCTCGGCCGGCGTCCGCCATGACGGAATGATCACGGTGACAGGCATGGTGGGCGTGAAGGTCTCCGGAGCCGGCACTTCCACTTGCCGCCAGTCGTTGTACTGAACGGATGTGGGTTGTGGGTTCATTTCGGCATTGGGACGAGCCCACCTGCGTACTCTCATGATGAACTTCCGCCCGGTCACATCCTGCATCGCGCGCCCCACGTCGCCGCCTTCCTGCTGTATTCATTCTGCCACGCCCGGACCTCACCCGGCATGGACGGCGCTGTTCGTGGCGTTTCGCCAAGCGAAAGCTCGCGGAACCCCAATTCCTGCAATGCCTTGCCGAGTGCGTCTCGTTCGATGCACGACTCGAACCAAAGCTCAACGGCCTCTCTGAGCGATTCTCGCGCCTGCTTCATCGTGCGGGCCTGGGTCATGACGTCGACGGCCGGACACCAAGCCAACCACTCCCGACCGTCCCTGCGGAACCATGCCTGGAGCCTGACGTTGTAGCCGGCAATCCGGGATTGCATACGCTTATTAGCGTAACGTACCGCTCCGGGAGTCTTTTCCGATCGGCAGACAAGCCTGAAGGCCGGCCGGCAAACCGAGAGTTGCGGGCGGGCGGGCTACGGCCTTAGAATAAGAAAACAGTGTTCTCACGGCGGGCGGGTGTCTCCGGCGTCCGCCGGGGCGTTGCGGCGGGGGCGATCCAACCCGAAGGGCTGTAGAAGACTTGCAGGCGGCGCGCGGCGCGGGCCGGGCGGCGGCATTCCGATGTTCGAGAACTTATCCGACAAGCTTCAGCGCGCGTTCAAGAACCTGCGCGGCCAGGGCAAACTGACCGAAGAGAACATCCAGGATGCGCTCAAGGAGATCCGTCTCGCTCTGCTGGAAGCGGACGTCAACTTCAAGGTCGTCAAGCGGCTCATCGCCAACATCCGCGAGAAATCCTTGGGGACGGAAGTCCTGACCGCGCTCTCGCCGACCGAGCAGGTCGTCAAGATCGTCAAGGACGAGTTGACGGCGGTGCTCGGCTCGACCGAGTCGAAGGTGCGCTACGCCTCCATGCCGCCGACGGTCTACATGATCGTCGGCCTGCAGGGTTCCGGCAAGACGACGTCCGCCGGCAAGCTGGCGCTGTGGCTTTCGAAGCACGGGCACAAGCCGCTGCTGGTTTCGGTTGACGTCTACCGCCCCGCGGCGCGGGATCAGCTCAGGATCGTCGCCGGGCAGATCGGGCAGCCGGTCTACGCGGGCGCCGCGGGCGAGACGACCCCTCTGGAGCTGGCCGTGGGCGCCTTCCGCGAAGCGAAGCAGACCGGCCGCGACGTCGTGCTGATCGATACCGCCGGCCGGCTGCACATCGACGACGCGTTGATGGTCGAGCTCGAACAACTGAAAAAGCGTCTCGAGCCGAAGGAAATCCTGTTTGCGGCGGATGCGATGACCGGGCAGGACGCGGTCAAGTCCGCGGCGGAGTTCAATGACCGGCTGAGCATCAGCGGCGTCATCCTGACGAAGATGGACGGCGACGCCCGCGGCGGCGCGGCGCTGTCGATCCGGGAAGTCACCGGCAAGCCGCTGAAGTTCCTGGGAACCGGCGAGAAGCCGAGCGCCTTCGAGGTTTTTCACCCCGAGCGCATCGTCTCGCGGCTGCTGGGGATGGGCGACATGCTCTCGCTGATCGAGAAGGTCGAAGAGAGCATCGACGAGAAGCAGGCGCTCGCGATGCAGCGCAAGATGCTCGAGGACGACTTCTCGCTCGAGGATTTTCGGCAGCAACTCCGGCAGGTCAAGAAACTGGGCTCGTTGCAGTCGATCATGGAGATGCTGCCGAGCGTCGGGCCGTTCAAGGAACTCCAGAACGCCGAGATCGATCCCAAGGAGTTGGCGCGCACCGAGGCGATCATCAACTCGATGACCGCCAAGGAGCGGGCCAACGCCGATCTGTTGAACGGCAGCCGGCGGCGGCGCATCGCCAAAGGCAGCGGCACGACGGTGCAGCAGGTCAACCAGCTGCTCAAGCAGTACCGCCAGGCGCGGGCGATGATGCGCGGCATCGCGCCGAGCTCCGCGGGCTCGAAGAAACGCAGGAAACGCAAGGGAAAGAGGCGCGGCTACGGCCCGCGCGGGCCGGCGCCGGCGGGCATGGACTTCAGAGGTCTGCTGGGCCGCTGACGGTTGAGATTCAATAAGGAAAGAAGATTGAAGATATGGTTGCGATTCGTTTGACCCGTACGGGAGCCAAGAAAAAACCGAGCTATCGCGTGATCGTGACGGACAGCCGGCGTCCGCGCGACAGCAGGAGCCTCGAGATCGTCGGCCACTACAATCCGCGGCCCGACCCGATCGAGCTGGCGCTCAAGCGCGAGCGCATCGCCTATTGGCTGAGCGTGGGCGCGCAGCCCTCCGACACGGTCAAGCGCCTGATCCGGCGCTTCGACGAGCACGGCGCGACGGGGCCGGCGGCGAAGCAGGCTTACGAGCCGCAGCAGGTGGAGAAGACCGCGAGCGAGATGCGGGCCGAGATGGCCCCGGCCCCCGTCGAAGAAGAGCCGGCCGCCGAGGGCGCCGCAGCCCCTGAAGAAGAGAAACGCGAGGAAGCGCCGGCATAACGCCGCCGGGGTCGTCGAAGGAGCGCTGCGATGGATCGAGACACCGAGGCGGTCGTCGAGTTGGTCGAGATTATCGCCAAGGCTTTGGTGGACAAGCCGGACGACGTTGTCGTCGAGGCATTCGAGGGCCGGCATTCCCGAGTCGTGGAGTTGTCGGTGGATCCCTCCGATTTGGGAAAAGTGATCGGCAAGAAAGGCCGCACGGCGAAATCCATCCGCACGCTGCTCGGCGCGGTGAGCATGAAGCTCGACCGCCGCTACACGCTGGAAATCCTGGAAGACGACGACTAGCGGGGCCGGGATGTTGACGGGCCGGGCGGAACCCGGCGCTGCGCTTGAAAATGAAGGAGGAAGCCAGAGAAGACGGGTACGTGAGCATCGCCGGCATCGTCCGCCCGCGCGGCAACAAGGGCGAGGTCGCCGCTGAGAATCGAGCTGACAGCGTGCTGCGGTTTGCCGCAGGCAAGGAGGTTCTGGTTGTTTTTCCCGATCGAACCGAGCGCTGTTTGGCGATCGAAAACGCTTGGGAGCACAACGGCCGCCTCATTCTGAAATTCGCCGGCGTCGATTCGATTGCCGAGGCCGAGCCGCTCAGGCGCGCCGAGGTTCGCATCCCGCGGGAGGAGTTGGGCGAAGCGCCGGAAGGCGAGTACTTTTACGACGATTTGATCGGATGCCGCATGATCGAAGACGGCTCGGGCCGCGAGCTGGGCGAGATCCGCGATATCTACGAACCGGGAGGCGCGCTGCTCTTTTCGGTCATCGGCCGCCAAGGCAAGGAGTTGCTCGTGCCGTTCGCCGACGACATCTGCCTGGAAGTCGATATCGAGGCCAGGCGCATCCGGGTTCGCTTACCGCAAGGGCTGGAGGAGCTGAACGCCTGAAATGAGGATTCATCTCGTCACGATTTTTCCGCAATTCTTCGCGGGGCCGTTCTCGTGCGGCATCGTCTCCCGCGCCCGGCAGGCGGGGGTGCTGGACATCCGCATCCACGATCTGCGGAACTGGACCGCGGACCGTCACAGAACGGTCGACGATCGGCCGTTCGGCGGCGGCGAAGGGATGGTGCTCAAGATCGAGCCGATATACGCGGCGCTTCGCGGCCTCGGGGCCGCCGGCGCCAGAAAGATTTTGCTTTCCGCTCAGGGGCCGCTGTTCGATCAGGCCGCGGCCCGGCGGCTGGCGGGTTACGAAGAGATCGTGCTGGTTTGCGGGCGGTATGAAGGGGTCGATGAGCGCGTGGCCGAACGTCTGATGGATGAGGAGCTCTCGGTTGGGAATTTCGTGCTTACCGGCGGCGAGTGGGCGGCGGGCGTTGTTGTGGACAGCGTCGCCAGGCTGCTGCCGGGAGCGGTGGGCAATGCGTCTTCAACCGAGCGGGAATCGTTCGCGCCGGACGAGGCGGGCCGCGTGGGCATCCTCGACTTCCCGCATTACACCCGCCCGGCGCGCTTCGAGGCCGCAGGAGAAACGTGGGCGGTTCCCGAAATCTTGCTGAGCGGCCGCCACGAGCAAATCGCGGAGTGGCGCCGCCAAGCGGCATTGACCAAGACACGGCGCAACCGCCCGGACCTGCTGCAAGGCCGGCGGCTCGCCTGAGACACGAGGGTACGAGAAATTCCGTCCATCGGGACGGTACGGAGTACGGAGGAAAAACCGATGCAGAACGCCATGATGGAAAAAATCGAGCAGTTGCACCGCAAGCCCGAGATCGAGCACGTCGAGCCGGGGGATCAGCTCAGGGTTCACGTCAAGATCAAAGAGGGCGAGAAAGAGCGCATCCAGGTCTTCGAGGGGATTTTGATCGCCCGCAACAACTCAGGGATCAAGGAGACGATCACCGTGCGCAAGGTCAGCTTCAGCCAGGGCGTCGAGCGCATCTTTCCGCTGCACTCGCCGGCGATCGAGAAAATCGAGGTGGTCAAGCGCAACCAGGTTCGCCGGGCCAAGCTGTACTATCTGCGCAAGCTCAAAGGCAAGGCCGCGCGGCTGAAGGAACGGGACAGACATTAGCTTGCGCGGCGGCCGATTGAGCGGCGGTCGAGCCGGGCGGTTCGCGCTTATAATGGGTGGAAGAAGGTTTCCCGTGTGGGCGGCGCCATGTTCATCGACGTTGAGGAGTTGGAGCGCAAGCCCCTCCATTTCGAGGCGCTGTTCGTCCCGGGGCCGATCAAGCTGCCCGACGGTTGGTCGCAGGCGGGCGACTTGCGGACCAGCGGCAAGGCGGAGTTGCTCGACAAGCAGGGCGCGCGGATTATCCGCGTCCGCGGGTCGATCGCGGTAGCCGCCCGAAGCGAATGCGCGCGCTGCCTGCAGAGCTTGCGAAAGGAGTTCGACGCGGATTTCGAGTTGCTCTTCCATCCGATGGAAACGATCGCCCGCAACGAAGAGAAGCAAATAGGCGGGGACGAAGCCGAGTTCGGGTTCTATGAGGGCAACGGGGTTGCTTTGATCAATGTCGTCTGCGAACAATTGCTTCTGTGGCTGCCGATGCGCAGTTTGTGCGGCGAGAGATGCAAGGGGATTTGTCCGTTGTGCGGCGCGAATTGGAACCGGCTGGACTGCAACTGCCGCGAAGAGTTTGTCGATCCCCGTTGGGACGCGCTGCGGCACATGAGGTTTGAGAATTAGAGATCGAGGATTAACAGACGAGTCATGCCGAATCCGAAACGCAGACATTCCAAGGCGCGCACCAACAAGCGGCGCGCTCACGATCATTTGGTGAAAAAATCGACGTCGATCTGCCCGCAGTGCGGCGCGGATGTGCTGCCGCACCGTGTTTGCAAGGATTGCGGCTACTACAAAGGCCGAGAAGTGATCGAAGTGGAAACCGAATAGCCCGCGCGATTCCTTACCATAGAGTTTCGTGCCTGAAGCGATTACCATTGCCGTCGACGCGATGGGCGGCGACGACGCTCCATCCGCGGAAGTCGAGGGTTCGCTGCAAGCGACGCTCGAGTACGGCGCGAGGCTGCTGCTCGTGGGCCGCGAAGACGATCTTGTCGAGGAGTTGCACAAGCACGGCCCGGTTCCGCCCACCATCGAGATCGTGCATGCCGCGGAAGTGGTGACGATGAACGACAATCCCGCGCGGGCGCTGCGCTCCAAGCGGGCCAGCTCGATTCACGTTGCGGCCGAGCAAGTGCGCGAAGGCCGCGCGCGCGGCTTGATCTCCGCCGGCAATACCGGCGCGGTGATGGCCACGGCATTGACCGTAATGGGCCGCATCCCGGGAGTCTACCGGCCGGCCGTCGCGCAGGCGTTTCCCACCTTGAAGCACACCTGGACGCTGCTGCTCGACGTTGGCGCGAACGTCGATTGCACGGCGGACATGCTCGTGCAGTTTGCGGTGATGGGCGATGTTTATTCGCGCGTCCTGTTCGGCTGCGCGAATCCCCGCGTCGGCCTTCTGTCGATCGGCGAAGAAGAGAGAAAGGGCAACGAATTGACCCGCGAAGCGGGTCCGCTGTTGAGACAGCAGCCGCTCAACTTCATCGGCAACGTCGAGGGGCAGGACATCTATTCGGGAAAGGCCGACGTGATTGTCTGCGACGGATTTACGGGAAACGTCGCGCTGAAGGTGAGCGAAGGGCTTGTCGCGGCCATCAAGTCGATGCTGCGCGAGTCGCTGGAAGCAACGGTGGTGCGGCAGATCGGTTACGGTTTGGCGAAAGGCGCGTTCGACGACTTCCGCAAGCGCGTCGACTATACCGAATACGGTGGGGCGCCGCTGCTCGGCGTCAAGGGCGGCGTCATCATCTGTCACGGCCGCTCGAACGCCACCGCGGTGAAGAACGCCATTCGCGTTGCGGTCGAGCTCGAAAAGGGCGGCATCAATCAGAAGATCGAGAAGAATCTGGAGCTCAGCCTCGAACGGGTTTAAGCCCGGCGCCCGGCGAAATGATCGAAGCCGCCCGGCTCGAGGGCGGTCGTCGCTCCGTCTCGCTCCAACAGCAGGCCGCTGCCGCGCTCGACGGTTCCGATTCGAGTCAAGGCGAGTCCGTCGTGGGCGGCCGGCAGCGCTGCTTGAGGAGGCGCGGTGAAAAGCAGCTCGTATTCTTCGCCCGAGGCGAGCGCGTCTTCGACCGATGCGCCCGGAAAAAGCGGGATGCGCGCGGCCTCGAGGCGCAGCGCGGCGTTGCCGGCGTCGGCCAGGCGCAAGGCGTCGGTCGAAAGTCCGTCGCTCAAGTCGATTGCCGCCGTGCAGCCCCGCTCGCGGAGGAAGACGCCCAAGGCAAGACGGGCGAGCGGCCGGCAGTGCTTGCGGACGGCGCGGTCGCGCATATCGGTTTTGCCGGCCAGCAGACGCCGCAGTCCGAGCAGCGAGCCGCCGAGCCGCCCGGATACGTAGACCCGGTCTCCAGGGCGGGCGCCGCTGCGTCTGAGAGCTTTTGCCCGCGGCGCAACGCCGGCCGCGGTCACGTTCGCCGCAAAGAGATCGGCGCGGGCGACGTCTCCGCCGATCAGGGCGAACCCGCTGAGCCGGTGCTCGTCGGCGGCCGTCCGCATCCGCCGCATGAACGCGCGCAGCGGCCGGCCGATGCTCCAATCCGGAAGAGCCAGAGACAACAGGAAGTAAAGCGGACGCCCGCCCATCGCCGCGATATCGCTCAACGAGCGCGCGAGCGCTTTGTGCCCGAGCATCCCGAAGGGATGCTTGCCCCTGACGAAATGTTGATTTTCGAGAAGTTGATCGGTGGTCAGCAGCAACTCTTCGCCGCGGCCGACCGTGCGGGCAATGGCGCAGTCGTCTCCGCCGGCGAGCACGACGGCATCGCTGGGGCAATCCCTCCAGAACGACTGAATCGCTTGGATGAGGCGCTCTTCGCCGGTACGGTTTTCGGTTTTTTTACTCAAATTACCCGTCCGGGGCCGAAAAACATCCGGTTGACAGGCGCGGCGCCTGTCTGATACCTTCATTAAGATCTTTGCCGCATACGGTTTAGAGTCGATCTTGACCGCCTGCGCCCCGGCATTGTCTTGGGGCGGTGAGCCTGCATTCGATTCGGATGAGCAAAAATCATTTTATCGTGGTGGTCGCCCACCCCGTTCACGGACGCATCAAGCGCCTGCGCATCCCTCACTATTTCGTGCATCTCGCCGTTGCCGGCATCGTGTTCGCGCTGATCGTGGGCATCGGCATGACCGCAAGTTACGCGCGGATGTTCTCCAAGGTGCAGGAGTTCAACAGGCTTCGCGCCACGAACGAAGCGCTGCAGAACGAGTACGACCGCCTGCGGGCAACGGTCGAAGAGCGGGAAGTCCAACTGGCCTCGATGAGCGGCTTGGCCAACGAGGTTTCCGTTGCTTTCGGCATTCAGAGAAAACCCGCCGAACCGGCCGGCGGCAACGAAGACGACGCCAGCCTGCTTTTCACGCAGTCGATGAATCAATTCGACCGGCTGCAGGAAGTACGGCTGGACGGCCAAGCCGATGAAGCGATGTGGTCGTGGTTGTCGAACACCACGCCGTCGATCTGGCCGGTGAAAGGGCGTTTGAGCAGCAGTTTCGGAACCCGCAACGATCCTTTCAACGGAGAAGGATATTTTCATTCCGGGATCGACATCAGCGCGCCCGGCGGGCAACCGGTTGTGGCCACCGCCGACGGCCGCGTTGTGAAGGCGGGCTGGGCCGGAGCATTGGGCCGCTGCGTGAAAATCAGTCACGGCTACAACGGGCTGGCGACGCTCTACGGCCATTTGGATCTGGTTTACGCGCGGCCGGGCCAGATCGTTCGCCGCGGCGAAGTGATCGGACGCACCGGCAGCACGGGACGGGCCACGGGCAAGCACGTGCATTACGAAGTCCGCTATAAGGGCACGCCCGTCAATCCCTACAAGTATTTGCAGAAGAACGCCGACCGGATCAGCGGCTTGGCCCTGGCCGACTGAGCCGATTCTGCAAATCGCTCAAAATCTCGTCCGAAAGCGGCAGCGACGCGCGCACGGTCGTTCCGTCGGCTGCTATGGAGCAGTTCTCGATTGCCGGCAGCCAGACGCTCGACCGATCCGCCGCGCGCGTCACGGCTTCGACGAACCGCAGGCTTTGGGATAGGGATTCCCGCAAAGCGGCGGCCCGCTCGGCATCGCCGGCGAGAAGGGTCAGGCGCACGGATTGCAGGCGTTCCGAGGGGACGGTCAGAGAGGCTGCTTGTGCGTCTTCCAGCGTTCTGGCAATGAAGTTGAGATTGAAGCCCTGCGGGGCGATCTCGGCCAAAGCGTACAGATCCGGCGGGCGGAAGCGTATCTGAACGGCGGCGGACTCGTCGTAATCGGGCAGGGGAGGCCGTTCCTTCCGCGGCTTCGCGAGCGGCCGGCGACTGTCCGCATTGACCAGCAGCAGACGGTCTTCGAGCCACTCGACGCTTGCCGAGCCGAGGGCCGCCAGGGTTCCCGTGTAAGCCGACCGGACGCGGATGACGAGTTGGGTCTTGGCCGGCATGAGGGCGCCGGCGGCGAACTCCGCTTGCAGCGCCTCGAGCGCGGGGCCGCCGACTGCTGCGGCGAGAGCGTGCAGCGGGGGCGATGCGGCAAGACGGTTGAAGTCGGCGTGAAAATAGATGAGGCCGCCGCCGTCAAGGCGCCCGTACAGCCGTTCCAGGGGCGAAGGCTGGGGCGGAGAGCAGCCCGCCAGAAAGACCGCGGCGGCAACCGCGCGGAAGAATCCGGCGCGCGGGGCGGCGAATGGGGAGAGCGCGGACCCCGTCATGGGTCGAAGGTCAGGATTCGACTTGGTAGTTGGGCGCTTCGGTTGTGATCAGCACGTCGTGGACGTGGCCTTCCCGCAGACCGGCCGGCGAGATCTTCGTGAAACGGGTCTTCGTCCGCATTTCGTCGATCGTCCGGCAGCCGCAGTAGCCCATGCCCGCGCGGACCCCGCCGACCAATTGATGGACCAGATCGGCCAACTGGCCTTTGTGCGGGACGCGGCCTTCCACGCCCTCGGGCACGAGCTTGCCGCTCGACTCGCTCTGCGGGTAACGGTCGCTGCCCTGCTGCATCGCCCCGAGCGAACCCATGCCGCGGTAGGTCTTGTAGATGCGGCCTTGGTAGAGCACCGTTTCGCCGGGGCTTTCTTCGGCGCCGGCGAACAAACTGCCGATCATCACCGTGTGCGCGCCTGCGGCAATCGCTTTCGAGATGTCGCCGGAATACTTGACGCCCCCGTCCGAGGTAATCGGCACGCCGGAGCCTTCGGCGGCCCGCGCGCATTCGGCGACGGCGCTGATCTGCGGCACGCCGGCGCCCGAAACGATGCGCGTGGTGCAAATCGATCCGGGGCCGATGCCTACCTTCAGCGCATCGACGCCGAGCTTGATCAGGTCGCGCACGGCATCGCCGGTAGCGATGTTGCCGGCGGCGATCTGGGCGTCGGGAAGCTCGCGGCGCAGCGTCTTGACCGCTTCGCAAACGCCGCGCGTGTGCCCGTGGGCGGTGTCGACCGCGAGCACGTCCACCTTTTTCTTCCACAGTTCCTGAGCCCGCTCGACAAAGTCGCCCGAAGCGCCCACCGCAGCGCCGACCAGCAACCGTCCCTGCTCGTCTTTGGCGGCGTTCGGGTACTTGCGTTTCTTCTGGATGTCCTTGACGGTAATCAGACCTTTGAGGCGGTAGTCGTCGTCCACGACCAGCAATTTTTCGATGCGGTGCTTGTGCAGCAGCTTTTCGGCCTCTTCAAGGGTTGTGCCCACGGCGACCGTGACCAGGTTTTCCTTGGTCATGACCCGCTTGACGGCGAGGTCGCGCCTGGTCTCGAAGCGCAGGTCGCGGTTGGTCAGAATGCCTACCAGCTTGCCGTTGTCGGTAACCGGAACGCCCGAGATGCGGAAGCGGCCCATGAGCTCGAGCGCGTCGGAGATCTTGCTCTCGGGCGCGATCGTGATCGGGTCGACGATCATCCCCGATTCGCTGCGCTTCACGCGGTCGACTTCTTCGGCTTGGCGCGCGATCGACATATTGCGGTGGATGAAGCCGAGGCCGCCTTGCCGGGCGAGCGCGATGGCCAGCCGGGACTCCGATACCGTATCCATCGCGGCGCTCACCAGCGGGATGTTCAACTCGATTTTGCTGGTGATGCGCGTCCGAACGTCGGTTTCGGACGGCAAGACCTCACTGTAGGCGGGAATGAGGAGGACGTCGTCGAAAGTGAGGGCTGCGGGAAGCGGGTCGATAACCATACATAATTTTATGAACTGCGGCGCGTGCGGCGCAAGCGCATTGCGGCCGTCAAGCCAGGCTGAGCGACGGTTGCGCCGCCAGGTCCGTGCCGTCGAACGAGCCGCGCAAAAACCGCGGATAGGCGGCGGCGGCAATCATGGCGGCGTTGTCGGTCGCAAGCGCGGGAGTTGGAAAATACACCGGATACGGCAGGGAAGCGAAGCGCTCGCGCAGTCCGGAGTTCGCCGCCACGCCGCCGGAGACGACGATCGATGCGACGTCCGCATTGCCGGCGGCGTCGACCGCCCGGCGCAACAGTTCTTCGCTGACGCGAGCCTGGAAGGCGGCCAGCAAATTCAGCGTCGTCTCGCTCGCCGATGCGCGCGCCTGCTCGACGGTGAGCCGCGCGCCGGCGAGAGATTTCTTGCGCCCGGCGATCTCGGCATCCAGATCGGAAGCTCTGACGAAGCGCAGCACCGCGGTCTTGAGGCCGGAAAAACTCATGTCGAGCCGGTTGCCTTTCATGCGCGAGGAGGGCAGCTTGATCGCTTGCGGGTCGCCGTAGGGCGCGAGCTTGTCGATGAGCGGACCGCCGGGGTAGCCGAAGCCGAGCAGCTTGGCGACCTTGTCGAACGACTCGCCGGCGGCATCGTCGCGCGTACGCCCGATCAGCTTGTAGGAATAGGCGTCCCGCTCGGTGCGATGCGCAAGAAACAAGTGGCTGTGGCCGCCGCTGACGACCAGCGCCAGAGCCGGAAATTCGATTTCCACGCCCTTGCTGCGCTGTTCCAGGACGACGGCGTGGATGTGGCCCTCGATATGATTCACGCCGATCAGCGGTATGCCCAGCGAAACGGCCAACCCTTTGGCGTAAGTCAACCCGACCAGCAGCGAGCCGACGAGACCCGGGCCGTAGGTCGCGCCGACCGCATCGAGATCGCGATAGCCGATGCCCGCGCGGTCAAGGGCTTC
Source organism: Bryobacterales bacterium (assembly GCA_965214655.1). Classification (GTDB taxonomy): domain Bacteria; phylum Acidobacteriota; class Terriglobia; order Bryobacterales; family UBA6623; genus CATQHP01. Next base: position 2,455,605 of record OZ243965.1, read on the forward strand.
GCGCACCACCGGGACGATCGCGCGCAAGTGCTCGCGCGATGCCAGTTCGGGCACCACGCCTCCGTACTTGGCGTGAATGTCGAATTGCGACGAGATGACGTTCGACAGCATTCGCGGGCCGTCTTCGACAACGGCCGCGGCCGTTTCGTCGCATGAGGTTTCAACGCCGAGCAGATACATCGTCCAAACGGAAAACCCCCGCCGGTTCGGTTCGCCGGCGGGGGGGATCGGCGGCGTCGCGCCGAATCTGTTTGTGCCAGTAGAATTGTCCGAAAATGGTGGGCGCCGGTCCACGGGAGCCGCGTCCCCTCACTGGCAATTCGGGGAATCGGAACGTTCGTACGGTAGCCTTAACCTTCGGCCACCTCACCATTCAGATAACTACTACCAGTGCTTGAATCACTCATCGTACTGAATCACCTCCTTTCGCCAGCTTGGCTGTATCCATCGTAAATCGACGGCGGAACGCAAGTCAACCGGTTGTGCGGGTTCAGGACATATGAGACGGCGGGGGGAAATCGGTCCCGATCGGCCCGGAGAAGGCGCGGCGGGTTCCTCTTGCTATCCGCTATCCGCTATCCGCTATCCACCGGCTTGGCCGCGGCATAGTGGATCGCATTGAAGAGCAGCTTGAACGTTCCGTGAGGCTGGGCGCGGAATTGCGGCCGAAAGCCGATGAGCACGATGCGGCCGCGGCGGTATTTCACTTCGGCGGCCGCGATGCGGTTGTGGAGGTATTTTTCGCCCCGCATCCAGCCGCTTTGCAGCAGATCGGAGCTCGGGTAGCGCGCGATCACGCGCAGAGCGGTATAGCCGAATCCCGGAGCGGGCTCGAAAGCCGCGTTGTCCTTGAAGACGGCGATAGCTTCCTCGGCGATTCCGTAGGCTATCGGATGGCTGCGGTCGACGCGTATGCGCAGGAAGGCGCCCGGCGCGGAGAACTGCTCGGACTTGAGGTCCGCGAGGGCGTTGCGCAGCGGCAGATCGAAGGTTTGCAGTGCGTACTCGGTGGAATCGCCCAAGGCAATGAGCGTGCCGCCGGCGGACACGAACTCGCGGAGCGCGCGGCGGCCCTCGCCGCCAAGGCCTCCGGCGAACTCGGGCGGCGTCGGCGCCGCGCGCCCCGCGGCGATGGACTTGGCGCCGCGGTCGCCGGGCAGAATGATCGCGTCCCAATGAGCGTTGAGCTTTCCGGCGCGAATATCGGCGTTGCCGATAGAGGTGAAGGAAAACTCGTATTGCTCCAGCAGATAGCGGGACCAGCCCTCGTCCATCGAAGCCGTGTAGGGCCGGTAGAGCGCCGCGCGAGGCTTGCGCAAGCGGAGCAGCCCGGCTTGCGGCGCCTGCTTCAGCCCTTGGGCATCGAGGCCGAGCTTGCGGACCATGCCGGCCGGCCGGCTTTCTTCGACGCCTTCAAGCCACAGCGCGCCGGGGGGCCATTGACCGCCGCCGGGGTCGATCGCAGAGGTCAGCCATGAGACCGCCGCGCCTGCGTCGAGCAGACGGTTGGTCAGGCGGGCCTTGTTGTTGGGCTCGGGCCGGACGAGGCGCCCCGCCGCGCCCGCCTGCCCGCGGAAGACGCCCCGCAACGGCGCGAAAGCGTCGATTTCCTTGAGCGGCGCCGCAAACGCGTCCTCGACGCGAATCGCCGCGACGCCCATTTGCAGCGGCAAAGTCCAAGCCGTCATGTCGTAGGGCCGTTCGTTCATTGCCCCGGCTGGCATTTCGTGCGGGTCGGGATAGCGCTGGGGTTCGAGCAGGTCTTTCGCGTAGGCGCGGAAAGGCTGCGCCATGCGGATGACGTAGCTGCCGGCTCGATACCGGCGCTCGCCGACGCGGAAGCCGCCCTCGGCGCGCTCGACGGCGACGCCCGCATCGTGCAGCATCTCGACCAGGCGGCGAGCTGCTCCAGGGTCGTGCTGCTCGACCGGGACCACGTAGGCGTAGGGCGCTTCGGTCTTGCCGCGCTCGATGGCGGCGCGGCCCATGTGGATGTGGTTCTGGATGAAGCGCGTCCTATGGTTGGCCGCCGTCTCGAGCAGCGCGCCGGTGAGCGCCAATTCGGCGTCGATGATATCGCGCAGGGTCCACTTGCCGCCGAGCCAGGGCAGCGGGTAGTTGTAGTGCGGCATCACGTCGCGGGGAGGGGGCATCGGCGCATTCGGATTTTTCTTGCGCTCTTCGTACCAGTCGTCGCGGCGCGGCGGATTCTCGTGGGGCTTGCCGAGCTCGGCTTGCCGCTGATAGACGGGGCCGGCCAGATTGGCGCCGGCGACCTCGCTCAGGATGCCGGCGATGTTGTGGAACCAGGCGCCGCGCAGGAATCCGCCCTGCCACCACGCGGTGTATTTTTGGTCGTAGCCGACGCCGCGGATTCCGGCGCGGTGCAAGGCGTCGTACATGGCGAAGCCGATCTGCCCGATCTCCGCCCAGATCGTCGGATCGACGTTGGGGTTGATCGGGTTGCGGAACGGCGGCACGAAGACGCGCATCCCGGCGTTGCCCTGCTGGTGCTCGTCCAGGTAGATTTGCGGAAACCACTCTTTGAAGAGAATCGCGTTGACGTAGCGGCTTTCGACCTGAGTCATGAAAACTGCGTCGCGGTTGTTGTCGTGTCCCGCATACGGGTGGTAGAGCCAGGGCAGCGGCGCCCAGGCGTGTTTCGTTCCCCGCACCCGGTTGTTCCAATCGGTGACGATGATCTGGCCGTCGGGATTGAACGACGGCACAAGCAGGAAAACGACGTTGTCGAGCACGTTCCGCGTCCAGTCGGATGTCTCGACCGCCAGCCGGTGGACGAGCTCCAGCGCCATCTGCGACGCCCCTACCTCGGTTGCGTGAATGCTGCAAGTTACCAGAACGACGATGGGCGATTCCCGCGCCAGGCGCGCGGCGTCCTCGCTGCCGAGTTCGTCCGGGTGCGCGATGCGCCGTTGATTGCGCTTGATCTCTGCAAGGCGCGCGAGGTTGCGCGGCGCGGAGATTATCGCCAGGATAAACGGATTCCCGTTGGTGGATTTGCCGAGCTCTTCCACCAGCACCCGGTCGCTCGCGGCGGCGGCGGTCTCGAAGTATTCGACGATGCGCTCCCAGCGGACAAGATTTCCGTCGGAGCCAATGGGAAACCCGGCGAAATCGCTCGGGTCGGGAACCTGTCCGGCGGGCGCGGCGGCTACGACCCAGAGAAAAAGCAACAATCGACGCATGGGGAACGATTTCTTAGCATAGATGTTTCGGCCCCGCTGCTATAGTGTCGGCGTGAATCGCCGTGCCGCAGTCAAAGTGTTGACGGCCGCCTCGACCGGGCCGTTCTTCGCGTTCTCCAAAACGCAGCAGGCCAACCTGTTGTTCCTATGCTCCGATCAGCACCAGACCGCCGCTGCCGGGTGCTATGGCCACGATCAGGCGCGCACCCCGCACATCGACGAGATCGCGGCGGACGGCGTCCGCTTCGACCATGCCTACTGCCAATCGCCCGTGTGCGTTCCATCGAGAGGGTCGATCGTTACCGGCGTTTACCCCAGCAAGCACGGGGCCAAGATTCTGCGCGACCCGTTGCCGAACGAGGCGCGTACGGTAGGGCACTTTTTCAAGGAGCGGGGATATGCGACGGCGGCGGTCGGCAAGATGCATTTCGTGGACGAATCGCGCCGGCACGGTTTCGACTACCGCATCCATGCGGCCGACCACGAGGCGCGGCTCACGAAGGAGGAATTCCAGGCGCTGCGCAAGGATCAAGGCTCGGCCGGCGGGGCCACCGGACTGCCGTCGAAAATGCCCGAGCGGCTCTTCCGCGATACGTACTACGCCGAGGAAGCGATTCGTTTCCTGCGGGCGCACCGCGGCAAGCCGTTTTGCTTGTGGGCGTCGTTCTTCATGCCGCATACGCCGCTGGTGCCGCACCGCAAGTACTGGGACCTCTACGAGGGAATGCGGCTGCGCTTGCCCGAGCGTTCCGACCGCGAGCTCGAAGACGGCTTTCACGGCCATCTGGCGCGGGCCAAAGAGCGCGGCTGGTACGGGCAGACCGACGAGCAGCTTCACGAGGCCATCCGCGGTTACTATGGCAACGTCAGCCAGATGGACGCCAACGTCGGGTGCGTGTTCAACACCTTGCGCGAGCTCGGCCTCGACAAGAACACCGTGGTCGTCTATACCTCCGACCACGGCGAGATGGCCGGCGCGCACCGCATGTGGACGAAACACAACATGTACGAGCAGTCGGTGAACGTGCCGCTGATCGTGCGCATGCCCGAGCGCATGGAAGCCGGCAAGCTTCGCCGGCACATCGTCGAGCAGGTCGATCTCTTCCCGACTTTGGCCGAGCTGTGCGGGTTCCCGGCCCCGCAAGGTCTCGACGGCAGGTCTTTTGCGGCCTCGGCGCGGGGCGGCCGCTTTGCCGCAAAGGAAACCGCTTACGCGGAGTACTACTTCTGCCACAGGGTCTTTACGGCCGACAACCGATTCGTGGGCAAGCCCCCGATCCTGATGGTGCGCAGCGACAAGTGGAAACTGAATTATCTGAGTTGGGAGCGCAGCGAGCTGTTCGATCTGGCCAAGGACCCGGGCGAGTTCCACAACGCGATCGACGACCCCGGCAACGCGGGGATCGTCAAGGAATTGACCGCGATTGCCGAGCGGAACTACCGGGGGTGAGAGCTGATTCGCCCAAGCCGCGCATTTGTTGAAATTTTTGACGGCAGCCCTTGACATGGCGAGAGATTCGGCCGAAAATTGAATTCAAGAATGCACCCACGAGTTCCTGTGAGTACTCGTGGTGAGAATTGTGGCCCGCGCTAACCTCGCGGGCCATTTCCATTTGGTAGCATCGGTCATGGGAATTGCAGCGGTCTTTATCGACGGCGGCTACCTCGACAAGGTCCTGCAGTACGACCATGATGGGGCCAGAATCGACTATGCGAGGCTTGCCGATGCCATGTGCGAGCCGGACGAGCTTCGCAGAGCCTACTACTATCACTGCCTGCCCTATCGGAGCAACCCGCCGACTCCCGAGGAAGAATCGCGATACGCCAAGAAGCATGGATTCACGGCCGCCCTCTCGCATCTTCCCAGGTTCGAGGTGAGGCTTGGCAAGCTCGTGTATCGCGGCAACGACAATAGAGGAAATCCGATTTTTCAACAGAAGCAGGTCGATTGCATGGTGGGCGTCGATATGGCCCTCCTCGCAGCCAAAGGCAGGATCGACGCTGCCGCTGTTTTCACCGGCGACAGCGATCTCGTGCCGGCAATTCAAGCAGTGAAGAAAGAAGGCGTTCTTGTGACCCTGTGGCACGGGAACCGAAACTCGCTCCAGACCCGCCCCAGCGGGGAACTGTACGAATTGGCGGACGAGCGACGGGAACTGGGCCCAGATATTGTGAGCCGACTGCTACGGCCGTAACGGACTACGCGCTGTCTCCACGGAAGACCCTGCAGCCGGATTGTTCGCGGCGGTCAGCCGATTTCGGGCAGTTCGCTCAGCAAGACGTTCTCGCCCGTTTTGAGGCCGGAGCGAATCGCGGCATGGGTGTCGTTCCGGCCGTCGATCACGACCCTGCGCTTCTCGAAGCTCTCTCCCTCGCGCACGTACACGACGGTTTGGCCGTCGACGTCGCGCACGGCGCTGCGCGGCACGATCACGTCGGCCGGAGCCGCCGACAGCATGATGTCGGCGCTGGCGGAAAGATCGGGCAGCACGCGCTCGTCCTGCTCTTCCAGGGCGATCAATACCGGGATGTTCTTCATGTAGCTGCTCGGGCCGCTGCGCCTGAACCTCGAACCGCCGCCCGAGGTGGCGATAGCCCCGACGCTGAAAATGCGGCCCGTCAACTCCATGCCGGGGTAGGCATCCAGAAAGACCTTGGCTTTTTGCCCGATGCGCACCGCTTGAGCGTCCACCTGGTTCACCGCTGCATTGAGCACCATTTGGGAGACGTCCACGACGCGCATGAAGAGCGCGCCGGGGTAAACCCGGTCGCCGGGAGAGGTCTGATCGAACTGTCCGTTGCCCTTGTACATCGTCTCGAGAACCACGAGGCCGCCGACGGGGGTTTCGATGCTCAGCCTTTCGTAGTCGCGTTGATGCCGCTCGGTGTGCAAGCGGTCCTCGTCAACTTGTATCTCGAAGGTGCGCAAGTCGGCGCGGTGGACGTCTTCCATCATGCCGCCCTCTTCTTCGAGCTGCTGCCAGGTAGCGTTGGCTTCCTCGGCCATGTTCTTGAGGATTTCCGCCTCGATTTCGGACCTGACCTCGGCGGTGCGCACGTCCAGGACGGCTTTTTCGTACTCCGCCTTGGCGGTGACGCGCGCTTGGCGGTCGGTCTCGCGGAGAATCATGATCTCGGCGCGGCGCTTTTCGACATTCGCCTCGGACTCGGTTTGCACGGAAAGGCGGTCGTCGATGTGGTCTTCAAGCCACTTCAATTCGAATTCCGCGACCACGGCGCCGGGAGCGACGATGCTGCCGGGCGCGGCCAGCTTCGCCAGCGTGAGTTGCTGCGAGCCCGCGTCGCGGGGGCCGCGCATGCGAGGCGCTCGGATGGCGGCATAATCGCGCGTCTCGATCGTGCCGCCGACGCGCAGGGTCGATTCCAGCGTGCCCGAGGCGGCGACCGCCGTGCGGATCTGGGCGCCCGCGCTGCGCGCCGCCAACTCATTGCGCGGCGTGTTGGCGAGGCTCCACAGCAGAGCGCCGAGGCACGCCGACAACAGCAGGCCAAGGAAGATCTTCAGCCAAGGCTTCGAGGGCGGGAGAGTCGGGCCCCGTTGGGGCACGATCTCGGGCCGCGCCGGAGATTCCAGCGGCGGCGCCGGCTCGGCGGCGGCAGGGGAGTTGCGCGGTAAGGGTTCTTGCATGATCGGCGGCTCGTTTCTATCAGATAGTCTAGCAGTCCAATCTTGGCCGTTGGGGGGGCGTTCATCACTTGTTTGCAAATCGCCAAGGCTCTCGGCTTGCGCGAGACGGAGGCCGCCCCGCGGCCGGCCGCACGGCAAGCGGTCTGCATCGTTCCCGGCCCGAAACCGCGAACCCCCGCTGCTCGATGGCTTCGTTGGCAGTCTTCACGCGCACGATGACACGCCCCCGGATGCGCCCCGGTAAAACGAGCGTTGCCGGGGAATGAACAAGAACTTCGCATGGGCTGGAAGACCTCTTCTCACTACCTCGCCGATGCGCAGGCAACGGCAATGAATTAGCACATGTTAAACACAGACGCTGCACAAGGCGCGTGGGTTTCCCGATCGTTATAAAATCACTGGAGTGTCTCGTCCCGCTTGGCTGATCTTGCTGATCCCGCTCGCGCTTGCGGCGGCGCCCGCGGGCGGAGACGGGCCGCGCAAAGTCACCTTCAACCGCGACGTGCGGCCGATTCTTGCGGACCGCTGCTACGCCTGCCACGGTCCGGACAAAAACCAGCGCAAGACGAACGTGCGTTTCGACCGAGAGCAAGGGGCGTTCCTGCCTCTGGCCGGCGGCGGTCGGGCGATCGTGCGCGGCAAGCCCGAGGAGAGCGTTTTGTTGCAGCGGGTGACTTCGAGCGATCCGGTTTTTCGCATGCCGCCCGCCTATGCAGGCCGCGACCCGCTCAGCGATGCGGAGGTCGAAACGCTGCGGCTCTGGATCGAGCAGGGCGCGGAGTGGGAAAGGCACTGGTCGTTCATCCCTCCGCAGAAACCCGATCTGCCCGCCGTCGAGCGGCCGCAGTGGGCGCGCAATCCCATCGACCGCTTGGTGCTGGCGCGCCTGGAAGAGCAGGGACTCGAACCCTCGCCGGCGGCCGACCGGCGAACGCTCATGCGCCGCGCGTCTTTGGACCTGACCGGTTTGCCGCCGGCGCCCGAGGAGGTGGAGGCGTTCGTCGCGGACCGCGATCCCGACGCCTTCGAGAAAGTGGTGGGCCGCCTGCTGCAATCGCCGCGGTTCGGCGAGCATCTGGCGGCGGCCTGGTTGGACGCCGCCCGCTACGCCGATACCAACGGCTACCAGACCGACGGCCCCCGCTCGATGTGGCGTTGGCGCGATTGGGTGATCGACGCGCTGAACCGCAACATGCCGTTCGACCGCTTCACGATCGAGCAACTAGCCGGCGATCTGCTGCCCAACGCAACGCGCAGCCAAATCATCGCCAGCGGCTTCAACCGCAACCACCGCACCACGGCCGAGGGCGGATCGGTCAACGAGGAGTTCCGCGTCGAGTACGTTGCCGACCGCGCCGAGACCACGGCTACGGTGTGGCTGGGTCTCACGGTCGGCTGCGCCCGCTGCCACGATCACAAATTCGATCCGCTGACGCAGAAGGAGTTCTACCAACTGTTCGCCTATTTCAACAACGTCGAAGAAAAAGGAATGGTCTGGAATTTCGGCAATGAAGACCCCTTGATCAAGGCGCCGTTGCCGGAACAGGAAGCGAAGCTGGCCGAGCTCGACGCGCGTTTGGAAGCGGCGCGCACGAAGTTCGAGGCGCTTGCCGTCCGGATCGAGGCCGAACAAGCAGAGTGGGAGGCCGAACTGCGCAAGTCGGCGCAACGAAACCGGGCGCCGAGCCGGGGGCTGGCCGCTTATTTCCCGCTGAACGGCGAATACGAGCTCGACTCTTTTACGGGCGGTTCGGTGGACGGCAAGACCGCGCCCGACCCGGTCGAGACGATCTTCGGCAAGGGGCGTTTCGGCCGCGCGGTGAAATTCGACGGGACGCGCTATATCGATGGCGGCGCGGTCGGCAATTACAGCTATATCGAGCCGATGAGCGTTTCCGCATGGATCTATCCGACAAAGAGAAAAGACGGCGCGATCGTTTCTTCCATGAGCGAAAACCCGATCGGCAGCGGTTGGGGACTCTTCCTGCGCGGAGGGAAGCTGTGGTGGCACATGTCGCAGCGCTGGACGGATCTGAGCCTGCGCCTCGAAACGAAGAACGACATCGCGGTCGGCCGCTGGCGGCATGTCGCGCTGACCTACGACGGCAAGCGCAAGAGCAAGGGCGTGCGCGTCTATGTTGACGGGGTCGAACAGGAGGTCGAGGTTCTCTTCGACAATCTGGACTGGCCGTCGCGCAGCAACGCGCCGCTCAAGATCGGCGGCGGCGGCGGTCTCGACAACCGCTTCGCCGGCCTCATCGACGAGGTGCGCGTTTACGGGCGGGAGTTGACGGCGGACGAAGCGCGGTCGCTGGCCGTAGCCGAGAATCTCGGCGCCTTGGCGCGCACAGCCAAGGGCAAGCGCAGTGCGGCGCAGGAAGCGAAACTGCGCTTGGCGTTTCTCGAAGAGGGCGCCTCGGCCGCGATCCGCCGCCTGCGGGGCGAGTGGGCCGAGGCGCGCAAGGCGAGAGACGAATATTACGAGGCGATTCCGACCGTGATGGTCATGAAAGAAGGGCCGAAGCGGCAGGCGTACGTGCTTGAGCGCGGCCTGTACGACGCCCCGGGCGAGAAAGTCGAGACGGGGATTCCGGCGGCGCTCGCCGCCCCCGGCGCCGCAGCCCCGCGCGACCGCCTGGAGTTGGCGCGATGGCTCGTCGACCGCTCCAATCCGCTCACGGCGCGCGTCACGGTCAACCGTTTCTGGCAGATGCTCTTCGGCGTCGGACTGGTCAAGACGGTGGACGACTTCGGATCGCAGGGCGAAGCCCCGGTCAACCGGGAACTCCTCGACTGGCTGGCGGTCGATTTCATGGAATCGGGTTGGGACATCAAGCGGCTTTTCCAGACGATGGCGATGAGCAGCGCTTACCGCCAGTCTTCGCGGGTGACGCCCGAGTTGCTCGAACGCGACCCGCAGAACCGCCTGCTGGCGCGGGGGCCGCGCCTGCGGCTGGCGGCCGGCGCGATTCGCGACCAGGCTTTGGCCATATCGGGGTTGCTGGTCGAAAAGCTGGGCGGCCCTTCGGTGAAGCCCTACCAGCCGCCGGGGCTGTGGAGCGAAGTATCCGCCAGCAAATACAGCGCCGACACGGGCGAAAACCTCTACCGCCGCAGCCTGTACACCTACTGGAAGCGCACGGTGGCGCCGCCCCTGATGATGAATTTCGACGCCTCCGACCGGGAGGTCTGCACGGTTCACGCCGCCCGCACCAACACTCCCTTGCAGGCGTTGAACCTGATGAACGACGTGACCTTCGTCGAGGCGTCGCGGCATTTCGCCGAGCGCTTGCTGCGCGAGGGCGGCGATACGCCGGAAGAGCGCATCCAGACCGCTTACGCGCTGGCCTTGGGGCGTCCGGCCCTCGGCCCCGAAGTGAGCGTGCTGGCGAAGACGCTCGACTCCTTTATCGCGCGTTACGCCGGCGATCTCGATGCGGCCGAAGCCCTTCTCAGCGAGGGAGATTCCGCATGGGACGATGCGCTCGACGCGCGCGAGTTGGCGGCTTATGCCGGCTTGGCCGGCTTGGTGCTCAATTTGGATGAAACGGTGACGAAGCAATGAACATTTCGAGCGGCGTACGCGAGGCGCTGACCCGGCGCCATTTCTTCGGCAGGACGGCCGCAGGCGTCGGCTCGATGGCGCTGGCCCACCTGCTCGGCCGCGATCTCGAGGCGGCGGAAACTCCGCCGGGGGGCCTGCCCGGCCTGCCGCACTTCGCGCCGAAGGCCAAGCGCATCGTCTACCTTTTCCAGTCCGGCGGCCCGTCGCAACTGGAGACGTTCGACCCCAAGCCGGGCCTCGAGAAACTTCGCGGGCAGAACTTGCCCGAGTCGATCCGCAAGGGGCAGCGGCTGACGACGATGACCGCCGGGCAAACCAGCTTTCCCCTGGTGGAGTCGGCCTTCGGATTCCGCCGGCATGGACAGTCGGGGGCCTGGATCAGCGAGCTGCTGCCGCATACGGCGAAGATCGCCGACGAATTGTGCTTCATCCGCTCGCTGCATACCGAAGCGATCAACCACGACCCGGCCGTGACGTTTTTTCAAACCGGCTCGCAGATCGCGGGACGGCCCAGCATCGGCGCGTGGCTCAGTTACGGATTGGGCAGCGAGAGCAGCGACCTGCCGGGATTCGTGGTGATGATTACGCAAGGCACGGGCGGGCAGCCGATCTACGACCGGTTGTGGGGTTCCGGCTTTCTGCCCACGCGCTATCAGGGCGTCAAGTTCCGCTCGGTCGGCGATCCGGTGCTTTATCTTTCCGACCCGAAAGGGTTTTCCCGCTCCCAGCGGCGCGAGTACCTCGATGCGCTCGGAGCGCTCAACCGCATGCATCTCGACGAGTTCGGCGACCCCGAGATCGCCACGCGCATCGCGCAGTACGAAATGGCCTTCAAGATGCAGCGTTCGGTGCCCGATCTGACCGACCTGTCGGCTGAGCCCGACTCGGTATTCGCGCTTTACGGCGAGGAAGCCCGCAAACCCGGGACGTACGCCTACAACTGCCTGATGGCGCGGCGGCTGGCCGAGCGGGGTGTGCGCTTCATTCAGCTTTACCACCGCGGTTGGGATCAGCACGGCAACTTGCCGCAAGGCATTCGGCGGCAGGCCAAGAACACCGACCGCGCTTCGGCGGCGCTGGTCGCCGACCTCAAGCAGCGCGGCCTCCTCGAGGATACTCTCGTCGTCTGGGGCGGCGAGTTCGGGCGCACGGTCTACTGCCAGGGGACGATGACCGCGGACAACTACGGCCGCGATCACCATCCGCGGGCGTTCACCGTCTGGATGGCCGGCGGCGGCGTCAAGCCGGGCGTAACGTACGGCGCAACGGACGAGTTCAGCTACAACATCGTCGAGAATCCGGTGCACGTGCATGACCTGCAGGCCACGCTGCTGCGCCTGATGGGCGTCGACCACACCAAGCTGACGTACAAATTCCAGGGGCGGCGCTTCCGCTTGACCGACGTCCACGGCAGCGTGGTCGAGCCCGTGCTGGCTTAAAAGCGGAGCTTGTCGATCAAATCGTGGGCGGTGTTGTCGAAGCGCATCGGCGTGATCGAGATCTTGCCGTCGCGGACGGCGGCGTAATCGCTGCCCGCCTCGGCGTTTTCGATGGGCGCTTCCTCGTACATCCAATAGTACGGACGGTCGTACGGGTCGCGCGTCTCGACCATCAGGTTGCGCGATATTTTTTTGCATTGGCGAGTGACTTCGATGCCGTCGTAGGTCGGGTGCGGCACGTTCACGTTCAAAGCGACGCCCCTGGGAAGTCCTTCGGCAAGAATTTTCTTTGAGAGATCCGCTGCGAAACGCGCCGCGGGCGCGTAGTCGATATCCCGGCGTTGGTTGACCGACACGGCAATCGAGGCGATGCCGTATTTCGCGCCTTCGGCCGCGCCCGCAACCGTACCCGAGTAGAACGCATTCTCGCCGAGGTTGGGGCCGTTGTTGATTCCCGAAACCACCAAGTCGGGCGGTTCTTCGAGCAATAAGGTCAGCGCCATCATGGCGCAATCGGCGGGCGAGCCGTCGACGGCGAAACGGTTCTTGCCGCGGCGTGCGTAACGGAACGGCCGGTGCAGCGTGATGCGGCGGCCGGCGCCGCTTTGCTCGATCAGCGGGGCGACCGTGTAGATTTCGCCGACGGCCGCGAGCGCATCCTCCAGAGCCGCGATTCCGGGCGCATCGATGCCGTCGTCGTTGGTAACCAGGATTTTGGACATGACAAAACGATCTTCCAGCGTAACCCGCCCCGCCGTGTTATACTCCGAAAAGCCGTGAAGTTCCGGCACGCCATTGCCGTCGATTCTGCGCAACGACGCCTGCGCCGTCGAGTGAGTCGCGGTGCGGCAGCCGTCGCATTCCCTGCCTGACCGCGGCTCTCCGGCGCCGGCCGGCCGTTCTCCCCATTGTTTTGAATCGCGCGCTGCGCCGCGGTCCGTTCGCTTGACGCGCCGTTGGCGGCGCCGATGTTACCTTAGGAGCCGAGTATGTCTGTTGAAATTTCCCTTGCGCCCGAGGAGCGGGCGCTCATCGATCTTGAAAGTCGGTACGTTGTCCAGAATTACGGCCGCGGCGAGAATACGCTGCGCGTTGCGCGCGCCGAGGGCGTCTCTATCTACGACTTCTCGGGCAAGCGCTATCTCGATTTCATCTCCGGGATCGGCGTCAACGCGTTGGGTCATGCGCACCCGCGCCTGAACGCCGCGCTCAAAGAGCAGCTCGATACGCTGGTCCACTGCTCGAACCTTTACTACCATCCGTACCAGGGGCCCGTCGCCCAAAAACTGGCGGCGATGAGCGGTTTGCAGCGCGCGTTCTTCTGTAACAGCGGCGCCGAGGCCGTCGAAGCTGCGCTGAAGATCGCCAAAGGCTACGGCCGCTCGAAGAGCGCCTGCAAATACGAGATCGTCGCGCTGCGCAACTCGTTCGCCGGACGCACTCTCGGGGCGATCGCCGTAACGGGTCAGCCCAAGTACCGCGAGCCGTTCGAGCCGCTGATGCCCGGCGTGCGCTACATCGACGTCAACGACACGGCCGCGCTGGAAGCGGCCGTCAACGACAATACCGCGGCCGTGTTCTTCGAGCCGGTTCTCGGCGAAGGGGGCATCGTCGAAGTCGACGCGGCGTTCGGCGCGAAGGCCAAGGAGCTTGCCGCACGACACGATGCGCTTTTGATTTATGACGAGATCCAGTGCGGCCTCGGTCGGACCGGCGAGTTCTTCGTGTTCCAGCATTGGGGCCGGGACTTCATTCCCGACGTGCTGACCGTGGCCAAGCCCATCGCCGCCGGGCTGCCGCTGGGGGCCGTCATGTGCAACGAAAAGGCCGCCGCGGTGTTCTCGGCGGGCATGCACGGCTCGACGTTCGGCGGCGGGGCGCTGGCCTGCCGCGCCGCGGTCGAGTTTCTGTCGATGCTGCCCGATCTGTTGCCGCACGTCCGCGACGTCGGCGGCTACTTCCACGAACGATTGCGCGCGCTCGCCGCGAAGTACGACTTCGTAACGCGCACCCGCGGCAAGGGGTTGATGGTCGGCTTGGAGTTGACCGTTGCGGGCAAGTGGGTCGTGCCTCAGGCTCAGGAGAAGGGGCTGCTGATGAACTGCACGGCGGGGAATATTCTGAGGTTTCTGCCGCCGTATATCGTCGAACGTGAGCACGTCGACGAGGCGGTTGCGGCGCTTGATGAAATTTTCTCCGCCGGCCCGCCGGCGAACGGCTAACCCGGATTTCTCACCAGGCATGGCTGGGCGGGCAGGAAGCGGTTTACGGAACGAATTTGAGGGGCAGTTGATGCGGATCGCCCAGTACAGTGGCCGTGGCGCACGCTGGGTGTAGCGTCCGGCGCTACACGCGGGGGCGTCAGGAGGGTTTGGGGCCGATTTTGCGCACACTCCGGCCAAGCCCCCGCCGGGGCTGCTGCGCTTGCTGTGACCTTCGAACCCGCAGGCGCCAGGCGCCCCTTCAGCAGCCCTGCGGCGGCGGCCTTCCCAGATTGGCGTAAACCGCAGCAAACAGCGCCTGCGCCGGATGGCCCGTAGCCATCGAGACCCACACCTTGCGCGCCGTCACCCGCACCCGCGCCCCGATCTTGAGCAGCCGTACGCGGATCGTCGCGCATTGCGCCCGCGCCATCTGCGTGCCCGCCAAGCCCAACTCGCGCAACGCTTGCAACAGACAGTAGGCGATCGCAGAAAAATACAAACGAATCTGGTTCGAGCGCAGCAGCGCCGTCGAAGTGCGGTCGGCGAACAAAGCCAACTGTTGCTCTTTGATGCGCTTCTCCATCTCGCCCCGCGCGCAGTAGAGATCCTCGTACAAGCTCTGCGCGGCGTACTGTGCGGTGCTGAGCGAGGTCACCACGAAGCGTAGATTGGGAAGCGCGGATTGGCGCCCTTGGCCAGCCGCTCGGCCTTGCCCACCACACGCCGTTTGCGCCGCCAACTGTGGCGCGTGCGATAACGGAACTCGGCGAACGCCCGCGCCGGCTTGCCGCTGGCAGCGTAGCGCCGCTGCGCCTTCTGCAACGGCTTGTGCAGGCGGCGCAACAAGCGCTGGTTCTTGGCCAGTCCGAACACGTAGTCCACCCCCTGTTGCTCACACCAACTCATCAACTCCTCGCGGCAAAAGCCTGCATCGGCGCGCAGCAGAATCTCCACCCCAGGCCATCTCCGGCGCAACTGCCCCACGATCCGCACGACCTCTTCCAGCGCCCCCGCCGCAGCGTCTCGGTTCGCTGTCCGCAACCGCGCGCAGACCAACTGCTCGCCTATGAAGATGTACAACGGCAAGTAGCAGTAGGCGCCGTAGTAGCCGTGAAAAAAACGCCCTTCCTGCTGCCCGTGCAGACGGTCGTCGGTGGCGTCGAGATCCAGCACGATGCGCTGCGGGCGGCAACTCTGCCGCTGGATGTAGAGTGCGACCAACAGCGCATCGACCGCTGCGCTGTCCAGGGCGATCTTCTTGTAGCGCGCCCGCTCAGCGGGCTCAGCAGGGGTCAACTCCAGTCGGTTCAGCGTGCTCTTGCCCGCCCCGGCCCGGCCCCGATCCCGCCGCCGCCGACGTTGGCGGCCCTGCACATCGCCCTTGCCCGACAACAGCGCCAGCAGCGGGTCGCTGCGCAGTCGATCATGGTCGTTGAGGTCTTCGTAGCCCAAGGCCAGCCCATAGACCCGTTGACTCACCAACTCCGCCACGCTGTGCTCGATCCGCTCCGCTTGGCGGGAGTCGCGAAAGCAGCGCGCAAACTGGCGCAGGATGCCGGTCTGCTGCTCGGTGCGCTGCAGCAGCAGGGCCCCGGCCTCGCTGGTGATCGTCCCGCCATCGAAACGGGCTACCGCCTCACGGCGGAATCGGGTAGCAAAACGAAAACTTGTTTGGTTACACTGTGTCCTAGCGAAAAGTCGTTCGTTGCCGGCTGCAACATATTCATCTACATACGTTTATGCCACAATCAGCGGCTTTTCGCTACCCCCTGGTGAGAAATCCGGGCTAACGCCACGCAGCAAGAAGAGGCCGGGGCGTTGCGGCGCCCCGGCCCGCCGCCAGTCAGAAAAAAAGCCGCGCGCCGATCTGGAGTTGCAGCGGCCCGACGCCCGGGATCTGCTTGTTGTTGCGGTCGTAGCCGCCGTCCTCCGCGCGCAGCCTGCGCCACGCGGGGCTGGGTCCCGCCGCCGCGCCCGTTTCCAGGTCGATCCCCGGCCCGTACAACAGGTTGAAGCCGCCGTACTCGACGTTGTCGAAGTCGAAGACATTGAACAACTCGACCGAGAGTTGCGCGTTGACGCGCTCCGACAGGGAAAATCGCCGCAGAAGACGCATGTCGACGTTGCGCATGCCGCGGTTGCGGAACGCATTGCGTCCGAAGTAACGGCCCGGCGCCATGAGCGCGCGGTCGGTGTTGTAGAGGTCTCCGTTGAGATCCAGGCCCGAGGAAGGATTCAACGGCGGAGCGCTCGCAGCCCGCAGGATCGCCGACCAGGTGAAGTTGCCGGGCAGGTCCATGACGGCGTGGGCGGTGATCTGATGGCGCAAATCCAGGTCGGCGGGGCCGTGCGCATCTTGCGGGCGGGCGTGGTCCGTGTAGAGGGCCCCCCAAAAATAGCCCTCGTTGATGTCGCTCGACCAAGCCCGCGCATAGGTGTAGTGGGCGATCAAGCGCATCGTGTCGCCGAGATATTTCCAGTTTGCGGTAACGCCGTTATAACTCGCGCGCCCCAGCGATTCGAGAACATGGACGCCGCTGAGCGTCGGCGAGGGCCGCCGGCCGACGGCATAGTAGGGAATTTGCGCGGGGTCGTCCGGCCGCACGAAGGCAGGGGGCAGGTTGTAGTCCCTCATGCCGTGCAGCCGCGACGTTTTGTTGTACATCCATTGCGCGCCGGCCACCATCCTGTCGGCCAACCGGCGCTCCAGTCCGAGTGTGAATTTCACGGCGCGCGGGTTGCGGAAATTCGGCGAGACGGCTTGCGGCGCCGCCCCCTGCAGCGGGTCGCCGCCCAAGACCCGGGCGATTTCCTCGGGCGAGAACAAGGGAAGCTCGGCGAGCGGATATGCGTTGAGGTCGATACCCGCGGCCAGAAACTGCCGGTACACGGTGTCGTGGGCGGTGGGCAGCCCGACCGAGAGATTGAAGGGAGGATGCCGGTACGACTTGGTGGCGGCGTTGAAGAAGACCGGGGGCGTGACGGCGTGGAAGACGCCCAAGCTGCCGCGCAACACCGTCCGCCCCGAGTCGTGGCCCGGACTGTAGGCGAATCCCAGCCGCGGCATCCATTGACGCCTGTCGTCGGGGATATGGGTCGGGTCGAACGCGCCGAACGGAAAATCGATGCCGCGCACCCGTCCGATGAGATCGTCGTTGCCCAATTGCGGAGACTGATTGAACTGTCCGGCCCAGCGGAAGCCGAGATCCACCGTGAGTCCGGGGACGGGCCGCCAGGAGTCCTGCAAGTACAGCGCCGCGTGGCCGAGTTGCTGCACCCCGGTCGTGTTGCCCATCTGACGGAAATACTGCCCCGGCGCGTCGAAGCGGTTGGCGATCGCCCCTCCCGGGGTGAGCGCATCCAGAATCTGGTCCGGATCCGAAGGGAACAGGATGAACGCGCCGAACTGGTTCTGCCCGAAGACGTCGTCGATCCAGATATAGTCGGCCTCCACTCCGACCTTGAAGTCGTGCGCGCCGGAGTGAACCATCAAGTTGTTGTTGAGCAACGGGCGGAAGTCGGTTTCGGTGGTCGGCAGAAACGGGTTCCCGCCGAACGTGGCCAAGGTCGTGCGCACGGTCGGACGCCTCGCGTTGGGCATGCGCGGGCGCTGCTCGCGGGTCGCCGTGAAGCGGAACTGGTTGACTGTGTTGGGCGTCAGCAGACTCGTCCATTGCACGGTCAGAAAATGGATGGAATCTTCTTCCGTGCCGTTGTAGTCCAGCGCGTTCGCGGTGCGGGCGCGGGTCGTGGCGGTGTCGACTCCCACGCTGTTGACGGCTTTCGCCGTGCTGAAGTTGTAGCGCGCCATCAACTGGTTGGAGTCGTCGAGCTGGAAATCCAGCCGGGGGGTCAGCGCCCAGGCGTCGTTGGTCGATGCGAAAGGCTGCTCCAGACTCAGCAGATAGTCGTAGGCTTCCGCCCCGCTCTCGCGGTTTGCGGCGTCCAGCAGCGGAAACTCGACATAGCGGGGAGTGTCGGCGTTCTGCCGCTCGACTGCGAAGAACCAGAAACTGCGGTTGGGAATCAGCGGGCCTCCGACGGAACCGCCGAACTGCTGCAGCTTCTCGAGCACCTTGGCGCCGAAGGGGTCGCTGACCCCCAAATCCGGGTGGCGGATCTGATAGAACGCGTCGCCGCGCAGTTCGTTGCCGCCCGACTTGGTCGAGACGTTGACCACGCCGGACGTGGTGCGTCCGTACTCCGCAGTGAAGCCCGATGTAACCGCCTGGAATTCCTGCACGGCGCTTTGGGGAACGGTAATGATGAAAGTCGCCCGTTCGCCGCCCTGAATGCCGCCGAAAAACGCCTGGTTGTAGTCCGCGCCGTCGACTGTCACGTTGGTGTAGATGCCGCGCTGCGCTCCGAAGGAGAGGTGGCCCGTGGTGCGCGTGGCTTGCACCGAAGGAGTCAGCACCGCGAAGTCGTGGAAGCGCCGGCCGTTGATCGGCAGGTTGGCGAAGACATCGCTGGCGACGACGTTGCCGGACGCGGGCAGCATGGCGTCGACCAGCGGCGCCGTCACCGCGATCTCGCTGTGCAGCCGCTCCAAAGACATGCGGATGTCCACGCGCACCGCGCTGCCCACGTTGACGACGATGCCGCTGACCGTCGCCGGCGCAAAATCGGGGCTGGAAGCAAGGGCCGAGTACTGACCGGGGCTCAGCGGGCCTGCCTGGAAGCGGCCCAGCGCGTCGCTGCGCACCGTTCGCGAGATGCCGCTGGCGACGCTTTCCACATGGATCTCGGCGTTGGGGATGACGCCCCCGTCGGGTCCTGAGACGGTCCCGACGATGCGTCCGCGATGGGCGTCGAACTGCGCCGTCAGCAGACCGCCGGCAACTCCGGGCAGCAGCAGCGCCCAAGCGCAAATCCGGCGCGCCGGTACGGCCTTGCCCAGCGGCGGCAACCGGGGCAGTTTGGCCGGCGACATACCTGGACCATCTTATCAACCCCTCCGGGCCGTCGCGCCGGGTTCACGAGCCGCTTGCGCCGCAATGGGCGACGGTTTGTTCGATCAGCATGTCGACCACCTGCAGCAGCGCTTCCCGCTCGCTTGCGCCGGCTCGCAGGGCGTCATGGTATGTCCGCTGTTGACTGTGCGATCCCGTGCCGCGCTCGAGGATCGTGAGCGCATGCTCGACCTCCCGGACGCAACCGAAGTGTTCCGCGTCCTCGCGCAGGATTTCGAGAAGTTCCTCGGTCAGCGCGGCGAAGGGGACAATCTCCCCCCGTCCGAAGTCCACCATGCCTTCGTCGATGCCGTAGCGCTGGGCGCGCCAGCGGTTCTCATGCACCAGCAGCGGAGCGTAGATCCGCCAGCGCTGGTTTTGGCGCCGCAATCGGTAGAGCATGCGGCAGATGCAACGGAAGAGAGCGGCGCAGCACAGCGCATCCTCGAGCCGCGTGCAGACGTCGGTGATGCGCATTTCGAGAGTCGGAAAGCGGGCGCTGGGACGCACGTCCCACCATAGCTTCGTGGCGTCCTCGAGCAGCCCCGCCGCAACCATCAAATCGACCGTCCGCTTGTACTCGCCGTAACTTTCGAAGCGTTCCGGCAGCCCCGTGCGCGGCAGTTCGTCGAAAACGCACAGGCGGTAGGAGTGCAGGCCGGTTTCGATGCCCTCCCAGAACGGAGAGGAGGTGCTCAGCGCCAGCAGGTGCGGCAGAAAGTAGGCTGCCTGGTTGAGGATGTCGATGCGCAGGTCGTCGTCCTCGATGCCGATATGGACGTGCATGCCGCCGATCATCAGCCGCCGGGCGGCAGCCTGCATGTCCCGGTTCAGGATGCGGTAGCGCTCCTTGTCCGTGTGCTTCTGCTCCCGCCACAGAGCGAAGGGGTGGGTGGAGGCGGCAATCGGGGCGAGGCCGTGTTTCCCGGAGACGGCCGCCACGGTCCGCCGCAGGTGAGCGAGGTCGTTGCGCACCTCCTCGAGAGAATTGCAGACCGCGGTATCGACCTCGATCTGGGCTTGCAGGAACTCCGGGCTGACCTGGCCCGTGAGCGAAAGCGACGCGCATTCCTCGATCAGCGCGGCCGGCGGTTCGCTGACCAGGTTCCGTGAGCGGCGGTCGACCAGCAGGTATTCTTCCTCGACGCCGATGGTGAAGCTCGGTTCCCGCGGCGTCATTCAACGCGCCTCGCAGTAGAGCGCGTCGTCCGCCAGGATGTCTTCCAGAACGTCCCCCAGGATTGCGCTGTAACGCGCGATGCCCTCCGCGTCGGCGACGAGGTCGGAGCGCACCTCGATCAGCGCGTTGGGCAGCCCGCGGGAATTGGCGTGGAAGTCGTTGGAATAGTCGTAATGGTCGCGTCCGGAATACGGCTCGTTGTCGCCGATCGTAAGCCCCGGGAGTCGGCGCAGCCCTTGCAGCAAAGGCGCGGCGATGCGCGGGTCGCGGTCCCAGAGTACGCTGATATGCCAAGGCCGCGCGGGACCGCCGTTCAGCTTGGGCGTGAAGCTGTGAATCGCCAAGTACGCCGGCGTCCGCCCGCGCTTGCGGATGCCTTCGAGGGTTTTGTCGATGGCGCGGTGATAGGGGTAGAACAGCGCCTCCGCGCGGCGGGCCGACTCGCGGGCGGTCAGGCCGATATTGCCGGGAATCACCGAGCCGTCGCTGACGGCGGGGATCGAGGTCTTGTGCCCCGGTCTGCGATTGCAGTCGATGACCAGCCGCGAATAGCGGGAAAGCACGGCCGGCGCGTCGAAGCGCGCCGATAGTCCGCGCGCGATCGCGGCCGCGCCGGGGTCCCAACCGATGTGCCGTTGCAGATCCTCCGCCTCGAGACCCAGATCGCCCAGCGCTTGCGGCAGGGCGCAAGAGGCGTGATCGCAGGTGAGCAGCACGGGGGCCGAACCCGCCGGATTGACGACCTCGAACGGCGGCCGCTCGTCCGCGGCGAGCAACGGACGCTCGCGGAACGGGCGGCGTTCCGCGTCGTCCTCCGCCTGCAGCGAAGCGCCTGCCGGATACGCGGACTGCGTCTCGAATCGTGTCGACGGCATGGTCCGTATCGCGGTCGTGTCCAATCAACCCGCGGCGCCGGCCGGCGGAGAAAGCGGCCGCTGCGCTGTCGGAACGGGTTTCCGTAGACAGCATTATCGGTATCCGCATCGTCCGCCGTCAACCCGTTGCAGCGGCAACTCCCGCTCTCTCTATCCGGCACGGACAATCCGCGCGCCGCGCAAAAAGCGCTGCGGCCCAGCGGCTTTGCGGGCGCGCGCGAGAATGCCTCTCTTGTCCCGCCCGGACATCCGCAATTCGGGCTCTGCAAGGCGCGCGACAGTTCCTTTCCCTTCGTCTCCTTTCCCTTCGTCTTGTCGAGCCGCCGCGGGCGCCGCAAAGAAAAACAGGTTACGCTACTCTTTTGGCGGCTTAGTTCAGACAACGCCCATGTGTCCGCGCTTGTTCACTATCGGGGATTTTTCCATCCCCACCTACGGCGTTCTGGTGGCGCTCGGCCTGTTGGCCGGACTCAAGATCTCCCGGCGATTGGCCGAGCGCTCGCGGCTCGACCCGGAGAAAATCGCCAACTTGGGCGTGTACAGCGCCGTATCCGCGATCGTCGGCGCGAAACTCTTCATGATCTTCAACAACTGGAGCTACTATTCCGCCGATTTCGACCGTCTGTTTTCGCTCTCGACCTTGCGCGCCGGAGGCGTCTTCTACGGCGGGCTGCTGGCGGCGCTGGCCGTTGCCGCCGCGTACGCCCGAAAAACCGGGTTGCCCCGGCTGCCTGCGGCGGACGCCCTGGCGCCGGGCGCCGCCGTCGGCCACTCCATCGGACGGCTGGGCTGCTTTGCCGCCGGCTGCTGCTGGGGCCGGGAAACGGATGTGCCCTGGGCCGTCGTCTTCAGCGATCCCGCCGCGCGCGAATTTACCGGGGCGCCGTTGGGCGTCCATCTGCATCCGACGCAGCTTTATGAAGCCTTCGGCACGGCGCTGATCGGGTTTTACCTGCTGCGAGCCTTCGGCCGCGGGCGCGCTCCCGGCTCCATTCTGGGGCGCTACTTGCTGTTCTATTCGGCATTCCGGTTCTGCGTGGAGTTCTTCCGCGAAGAAGGTGCGCGCACGGTTCTCGCCGGCGGGATCATCAGTTCGACGCAGGTCGTCGCCGCCGCGCTCGCCGTGCTTGGCGCGTACCTCTGGTTCCGGGCGGCGCGGAACGAAACCGCCGCGGCCTAGCGGCTTCTCCCGGCGGCAGCCTTGCGCCGGCATCCTTTTGCTTGCGTTTTCTTACGCCCGAACCGCGATCGAAGGATATAATATTTTCAGACGCGGATTGAGTTCGGCGCCCCGCGGTGCCCCGTGAATAGAGCGATGACAAAAGTGCGCGAGCAATTGTTTCAGAGGAAATTTCTGCCGGCGGCGCTCATTTTGAGCACCCTTCTGATCGGGATTCTCATCGGCACGATCGTATCCGATCGAGTGGGGGCGGCGCCGGAAGGCGAACCCGTCTCCGACGCCGCGCCGCTGGCGGTGCCCGAGAGCGAGCCGGTCGAAAACCAGTTCTCCGAAATCGCGCGGCGCTTGCGGCCGTCGGTCGTCAATATCCAGGTCGAATCGCTCCCCGACTCCGGCGATGCGGAGCGCCGCCGGCAAGACCCGGGCAGAGACGAGCCGAGCAATATGGAGGATTTCTTTCGGCGGTTTTTCGGAGAGACCCCGAGTCTTCCCAACCCGCGCCGGCGGGGGCCCGGCGAGGGTTCCGGCGTGGTTGTCGACCCGAAAGGCTACATCATCACCAACCAGCACGTCGTCGCCGAGGCCGACCGGATTCACGTGCGGTTTGTCGACGATGAGAAGAAATACGAAGCCAAAGTCATCGGTTCGGACGAGGAAACCGACTTGGCGGTGATCTACGTTGCCGGCAAGAAGAACATGAAGGCCGCGTCCATCGGCAATTCCGACGTGGTCAATGTCGGCGACTGGGCGATCGCCATCGGCTCGCCGTTCGGTTACCGGGAGACCGTGACGGTCGGCATTATCAGCGCCAAATCGCGCGAGGTGAACACGACCGCGATTACCCGGCCGTTTCAGAAGTTCCTGCAGACGGATGCGGCGATCAACCCGGGGAACAGCGGCGGGCCGCTGCTGAACGTCCGCGGCGAAATCATCGGCATCAATACGGCGATCATCTCGCGCACCGGCGGATACGACGGCCTCGGTTTTGCTTTGGCGTCGAATATCGCGGTAGACGTCTATAACCAGATCATCAAGCACGGCCGCGTTGCCCGCGGCTCGATCGGAATCGAATTCAGCAGCATTCAGGATCCGGCCTTGCTGCGCACCTACGGCGCCAAGCAGGGCGGCGTTTTCGTCGGCCGCGTGGTCGAAGACGGTCCCGCGGACAAGGCGGGCATGGAGGCCGAAGACATCATCACCCACATCGACGGGATCGCGATCAAAAACGGCGATCACCTGATCGAAGTCGTCGCCGCCACCGGCGTCGGCTCTGCCGTGCCGGTCGATCTGATCCGCGACAACAAGCCGATGACCGTCAGGATCACAATCGAAGATCGGGAAAAACTGTTCCGCTCGCGTTCGTTCCGCGGCACAGGGCAGCAAGAAGAGGCCGAGGAAACCAGCGTCGAGCTCGGCATCTCCGTTCAGGACTTGACCGATCGAACGCGCCGCAGCATGAATTACGACGAAGACGGCGGCGTCTTGATAACCGCCGTCGAACCCGCTTCTTTCGGCGACGATATCGGCTTGCAGCAGGGCGACATCATCGTTGCCATGAACCGCCGGAATATCTCCTCCGCCGCGGATATCCGCGAGATCAGAGAATCGCTCGAACCGGGCGACGACGTCGCTTTCAAGGTGATGCGCCGGACGATGGGTCAGAGCCAATGGATCGCGGTCTATCCCGCCGGCGTTCTGCCCGAAGAAGCGGAATAGGAGCGGAGCGAGGGCCGCTGACGCGGCGCCGGGGAGTTGCCGCGGCTCAGACCTCCGCGCGCTTCATCTGCTCGGCCAGGTAGTCGCTCGCCCGCCACGCCAGCGCCAGAATCGTCAGCGTCGGATTTTTTTCGGTCGCCGTCGGGAACGAGCTGCCGTCCATCACGAAGACGTTCCTGACTTCGTGCATTTGGTTGAACTTGTTGAGCGCCGAGCGCTGCGGGTCGTCGCCCATGCGGCAGGTTCCGTGCTCGTGGATCGCCGTGCCCGGCATTTCGATCTCCCCGCGCTTGTAGGGCAACGGCTCGGCCTTCATCTCGTGCAGGATCTCTTCGATCGCGTCGTACATGCGCGAGCTCATCTTGCGCTCGTTCTCGCCGATGGCGTACTCGATCCTGAGCAGCGGGTAGCCGAAGCGATCGTTCGGCGCGCCTTCCACCGTAATGCGGTTGTGCTTGTAGGGCAGGACTTCGCCATAAGGGATCAACTTGAACAGAGCCGGGTAAAGCTCCTTGACGGCCTGCTTGTAGGAAAGCCCGAATCCCCCCAGGCTCTTGGCGAAGCCGGCGTTCGCGGCGCAACCGACGCCCGAGATCGGGATGCCGAAGCCGCGCAGGTAGCCGCGCTTTTCATCTGTCGGCTCGAATCTGGGGATGTAGATGTGTCCGCCCGAAATGCCGTCGTCGTTCGACGCCGGGCAGCCGATCAGCTCAGGCGCGAAGGCCTGCGCCTGCAGCCGGAACTGCTCGACCAGGTAGCGGCCGATGACGTCGGAGCCGTTGCCGAGGCCGTTGGGGTATCGACGTGATTTGGAGTTGAGCAGCAAGCGCGTCGAGTCGACGGCCGAAGCGGCTACGATCACACGCTTGGCGGGGACGGTCCGCTCGTCGCCGCTGAGCCGGTCAAAGTAGCGGACTCCCGACGCCAGCCCTTCGTCGTTGACCAGAATCTCTTCGACGAGCGCGTTCTCGACCAGATCGAGCCTCTTTGTCTCGAGTGCGTCTTGCAGCAGATAGTCGAACGAATTGAAGAACGCGCCGATGGCGCAGCCGCGCCCGCAAGCGCCGCAGTAGTGGCAAGGGCCGCGGCCGTTGTGAGCCTGGGTGAGAACGGCCCGGCGGATGCGCGTCACGGGATAGTTGGCCCTCGCCGCGGCCTTGCGCAACAGCATTTCGCCGCAACGCAGGTTCGGCGGCGGCAGATGATTCGACGAGCCGGGAAGCCAGGGCGTGTCGTCATCGCCGCCGCAGACGCCGATCTTCTTCTCGACATTGTCGTAGTAGGGGGCGATTTCTTTGTAGGAGATCGGCCAGGGGATCTCCCAGCCGTCCTTGGCGGGCTCCTGAAAGTTCAAATCGGAGTAGCGCAGAGAGACGCGGCCCCAGATGTTGGTCTTTCCGCCCACGCCCCATACGCGGCGCAGAAAAAACCGCTTGCCGGGCAGAGTTTCGTAAGGACTCTCGCGCAGCGCAGTCCCTGCCCAGTCCGGGGGCGATTCTCCGCGCCGCCGGCGCTCGCGCGCTTCCCACGGCTTGACGTGCGACCAGAACCGGTTGCGCTCGAACTTCTGTCCGGCTTCGAGCATCAAAACCTTGACGCCCTTGCGGGTGAGGTTCCAGGCGGCCATTCCGCCGGCCGCGCCGCTGCCGACGATGACCGCGTCAACGTCTTCGTAAGCCATCAGGCGTGCTCCTCGTGTTGGCAGCCGGGGAATTCGGCCAAGTAGGCGTTGCCTTGATAGCCGAGCTCTTGAACCAGCCCGATTTCGGTTGCGTAGTAGCGGTCGACGGTGAGGTCCTTGATGATCCGGAAGTGTTGGCGGCGCTCGTCGCCTGCGGTCATGTAGTCGGTGAGCAGGGCTGCCCGCGCGGGCGGGTTCATGCCGGCGAATCCGTCGGGGCCGAGGCGGGACAAAGCTCCCTGGACTTGGCGTTTCAGCCCGGAGTCGGCGGCCGCGTCCTCGTCGATCATCGCGGCTACCCCGGCCTTTCGCGCGCCGGGCGTGTCCGAGTCGGGGATGATCGTGTCGACGAGCTGTTCGAGCAGGCGGAATTGGTCCGCGGCGAAGGCTTTGGGCTCGTGCTCCGCCGCGTCGAGCGTTTGGGCGGCGACTCCGCCGGCGACGATCAGGACGAGCGCTTCTCGGCGAGTGCTTTCCGGCATCGGCTTCTCCCGCAGACAGTATAGGCGGTGGTGCGCGAGCATGCGGCGTTGCACTATACTGTCCGACAAATGCCCGCTCCGAACCGAGGTGGATGCATGCACGGTTTTCTTCGGCAAGCGACTGATATTTGTCTCTTGCTTGCTGCGATCGCCTCCGCTCCGTTGGCGCCCGTTGTCTTCGCCGCCGAGCAACCGAACATCGTGTTCCTCATTTCCGACGACCACGACAACGAGCACCTGGGTTTCATGGGCAGCAAGATCGCGCATACGCCGAATCTCGATCGTTTGGCTCGGGCGGGGACGGTGTTCACCCGCGCGCACCTGCCGATGTCCCGCTGCCATCCGACGCTGGCCAGCTTTCTCAGCGGCCGTTGGCCCCATCAAACAGGCATTTACCACAACTTCGGAACCGAGAAGCTCGCCCCGACGAACTCGTTGCCCAGGCTCTTGAAGGCTGCCGGCTACGCGACCTATGTCGAGGGCAAGTACTGGGAGGGCGATCCGCGAGAAATGGGCTTCACACACGGCAAGGGCGAATCGGGCAACACGTTCGTGCGCAAGGGACAGGCCGATCTGTTTGCGTTCATCGACGAGCTTGGCGGGCGAAAACCGCTGTTCATCTGGTGGGCGCCCAAAATTCCGCACCGCCCGCACAATCCGCCGCAAGAGCGCCTCGCGTTGTTCGACAAGAAAGAGATCCCCGTGCCCGCGTGGATCGGCAAAGACCGGCGGGAATCGTTCCTGCAGAAAGAACGCCTGAGCCTGGCGATGGAGGCGTGGCTGGACGATGGAATCGGCCGGCTCGAAAAGAAGCTGCGCGAGAAGGGAATCTATGAAAACACCATGTTCGTGTTCGTCATCGA
The DNA here is from genome assembly GCA_965214655.1 of Bryobacterales bacterium. GTDB lineage: Bacteria > Acidobacteriota > Terriglobia > Bryobacterales > UBA6623 > CATQHP01. Next base: position 2,482,597 of record OZ243965.1, read on the forward strand.
CAACGGCTGGTGCAATGGCTTGGTGTCGAAAGGTTCGCCGTTCGAGAAAGGCGTCCGCACGCCGGTGTTCTTCACTTGGCCCGCCAAGATCAAAGGCGGGCAGCGTTTCCATGGTCTGACCAGCACGCTGGACATCTATCCGACGATTCTGGATTACGCCGGCGCGAAGACGCCGGCTTCGGCCGCCGGGAACAACTTGCGGCCGATCATCGACGGCAAGACAACCCGGAATCGCAACCGCCTGTTCGGCGCGATCTATCCGGCGTTCGTGACGATGGCCGACCAGCGGCCCGAGCGAGACATCTACGCGCTTTATGTCCGCGGCGAGCGGTGGAAGTACATCTTCTTCGTGCAGGACGTGGTGGCCTCGCGCAACGAAAACTACTTCCGCATCCAATCGATCGAAACGAACTATCCCACGCGGCGAAAGGGCGCCGAAGATCTGTACGACCTCGAAGCCGATCCGGCGGAACGCACCAACCTGGCCGCGCAACCTGAACACGCCCGGCGGCTGGCCGAGATGGGTAAAGCCGTGCTCGCATGGTGGAAGGAAACCGGCGGCAAACCGATCGACGCGTTGGCGGAGAAGGATTGAGGCAGCGGGCAATCATGCGCCCAGTCGGCCCAACGCCGCGAGGGCCCTGCTTTGTCTGAGTGTTGCAAACCCACTCAGATACGCGAGGCCATGCCGGCGGCTTGGCGGCGCAGCCATAAAATGGCGGCGCCGCCATAAAAATTTCGCGCGCCCCGTCCCGAAGTTGACCCCAGGATTCCCTCTATTCCAATCGAAAGATGAGACTGGGGGAGGCGGCGCCGGCCGCCCCTATGCGCGCCGCTTGCGCGGCGCCCTGCCCGCCAAAGCTCCCGGCGAAGCCGTGCAGATCGACACCCTCTCGCTCACGCTGCTGCCGGGCAAAACCAGCAAGCGCTTCACCGCTGTGGACCGCCATTCCCGCCGGCGCCGCCGGCATGGCCGCCTCCGCTTCCGCCGCCCGCTTCCTCCACAAGCTCGTCCCATCCGCCCCTTTCCCCATCCGCGCCGGCCAGGTCCACGGCGGTTCCGAGTTCCACAAGCACTTCGAGAACGCCTGCCAACAACACCGCATCGCCCTCTATGCCCTCCCTCCCCGCAGCCCCCAACTCAACAGCCCCCAACTCAACGGGCGCGTCGAACGCATGCAAGCCACCTGGCGCTACGAGTTCCATTCCGTCTACACCCTGCCCCAGCGCAGCCGGCAACTCAACCCCCTGGTCGACGCTTTCGCCCACCGCTACAACCACCACCGCCCCCATGACGCCCTTGACTCCCGCTCCCCCATCCAGTACCTTCGTACTCACAGCTTCGGGCTACCCCCGCCGTCTCATATGTCCTGATCCCGCACACCGGCGGGCGCGCAGCCGATCGTGGATAATAAGAACCGTCATGTTGCGCGTTGTTGCTCGTCTGGCCGTCTGCGGGTTGGCGCCGGCCGCCGCCGCGGGGGCGGACAGCGTTGATTTCACCCGCGATATCGAGCCGATCTTCCGCGAGAAGTGCTACTCCTGCCACGGCCCCGACCAACAACTCGGCCAATTGAGGCTCGACTCGAAGGCGGTCGTCTTCGCCAAAGGCGTAACCGGCAAGCGCATCGTTCCCCATAAAGCCCGGGCGAGCATGCTCTACAGCCGCGTGGCCGGCAAGGGGGAGTTGCCGCGGATGCCGCTGGGCGGCAAGCTCGCCGACGCGGAAATCGGATTGATCGAGCGTTGGATCGAGGAGGGCGCCGCTTGGCCCGAGGACGACGGAGAGACAGCCGGACTCAAGCCTCACTGGGCGTTCGTCCCGCCGGAGAAGCCGACCGTGCCGCACGCCGAGCGCGACGACTGGGCCGTAAATCCGATCGACCGCTTCGTGCTCGCGCGCTTGGAGAAAGAGCGGCTTGCGCCGTCGCCGCGCGCGTCGAAGGAAACGCTGCTGCGGCGGCTGAGCCTCGATCTTGTCGGCCTGCCGCCTTCGCTCGAGGAGATCGACGCCTATTTGAGCGACGGCGGCGAGGATGCCTATCGCAAGCAGGTCCAACGGCTGCTCGACTCGCCGCACTTCGGCGAGCGATGGGGCCGCTATTGGCTGGACGCGGCGCGTTACGCCGACTCCGACGGGTTCGAGAAGGACAAGCCGCGCAAGGTGTGGTTCTACCGCGACTGGGTCGTCAAGGCATTGAACCGAGACATGCCTTACGACCGCTTTGTCGTCGAGCAGATCGCCGGCGACCTGCTGCCCAATGCGGCGCAGGACCAGTTGGTCGCAACCGGTTTTCTGCGCAATTCGATGATTAACGAGGAAGGCGGCGCCAATCCGGAACAGTTCCGCATGGAAGCGATGTTCGACCGCATGGACGCGGTCGGCAAAGCGGTTCTGGGGCTCACCATCCAGTGCGCGCAGTGCCACAACCACAAGTTCGACCCGATCTCGCAAGAAGAGTACTACCGCATTTTTGCCTTCCTCAACAATTCGCACGAGGCGATGCAGGCGGTCTACGCGCCCGAAGAACAGCAGTTGCGCGAGCGAATTTTCAGCGAGATCGCAGCGATCGAGGACGGCCTGCGGCGGCGCGCGCCCGACTGGCCCGAACGGATGGCGGCTTGGGAGCGCGAAACCGCCAACGACCAACCCGCTTGGCGTGTGCTGGATGCCGAGATCGAGCTCGGCAGCGGCGAAAAATACGAGGCGCAGCCCGACAAGTCGATCTTGGCGCAAGGCTACGCCCCGACGCGCAGCGTAGTCAGCCCCCAAGCGCAGACCGACTTGCCAGGCATCCGGGCGGTTCGGCTGGAATTGCTTACCGATCCCAGGCTGCGCCTCGGCGGACCGGGGCGCTCGTTCATGGGCACGGCGGCGCTGACGGAGTTCGAGATCGAAGCCGCCCCGGCCGGCGACCCCGAGAAGAAGAAGAAGCTCAAGATCGTGAGCGCCACGGCCGACGTCAATCCGCCGCTGAGCGAGCTCGATCTGTTCCTCTTCCCCGATAAGGACGACAAGCGCCGCGTGCTCGGAGAAGTCGACTTCGCCATCGACGGATTCGAGATGAGCGCCTGGTCGATCGACGGCGGCCCGGGACGCCGCAATCAGCCGCGCAAAGCCGTCTTCCAACTGGAAAAGCCGCTCGAGATCGACGGGCCGGTCGTGTTGACCTTCAATCTCGTGATGAAACATGGCGGCTGGAACTCCGACGACAACCAGTCGCTGAACTTGGGGCGCTACCGTTTCTCGGTCACGGCCGACGAGAACGCCGTCGCCGATCCGCTGCCGGCGCAAGTCCGGCATATCGTTTCGAATGTCCCGCGCGATCGACGGACGCCCGAGCAGGAAGCCGCCGTGTTCCGCTTCTGGCGCACGCAAGTTCCCGAGTGGGAGGACGAGAATCGAACGATCGAAGCGCTTTGGGCGAAACACCCCGAGGGCGCTACGCAATTGGTGCTGAGCGAACGCGAAACGCCGCGCATGACGCGCGTCCTGCAGCGGGGCGATTTCCTGCGGCCCGCCGACCGCGTCGAGCCCGGCGTGCCCGAGTTCCTGCACGCGCTGAAGACCGGCGGAGGCGAGCCCACGCGCCTGGACTTCGCCCGCTGGCTCGTGGACCGCGATTCGCCAACGACGGCGCGGGCCATCGTCAATCGCATTTGGCAGGCGTACTTCGGCATCGGACTGGTCGAGACATCCGAAGATCTCGGCAGGCAGGCGCCCGCTCCGTCGCACCCCGAACTGCTCGACTGGCTGGCGGTCGAGCTCATGGAGAACGGCTGGAGCCTGAAGCGCATCCATCGGCTGATCGTCTTGTCTGCAACCTACCGGCAGTCCTCGCAAGTGACGCCGGGGCTGTACGCAAGGGATCCGCGGAACCGGCTGCTGGCGCGCGGCTCGCGGTTCCGACTGGACGGCGAGGCCGTGCGCGACGCGGCCTTGGCCGCGAGCGGCTTGCTCAATCCGCAGATCGGCGGCGAGCCGGTCTACCCGCCGGCGCCGGAATTCCTGTTCCTGCCGCCGGTGAGCTACGGGCCCAAACGCTGGTACACCGAAAATGGGCCGGGGCGCTATCGCCGGTCGCTCTATGCATTCCGTTACCGCTCGGTTCCCTATCCGGTGCTCGACACGTTCGACACCCCGAACGGCAACTTCGCCTGCGTCAAGCGCGACCGCTCGAATACGCCGCTGCAGGCGCTGGCGACGTTGAACGAAACGCTGTTCTTCGAATCCGCGCGTTCTCTCGGCCGGAGCGTGGTGGAAGACGGAGGCGCCGCCGACGCCGAGCGCATGGACTACGCCTTCCGCCGCGCCTTGACGCGGCGCCCGAGCGCGGCGGAGCGCAACGAGTTGCTGGCGCTGCTCGAAGCCCAGCGGGCGCGCATCCGCTCGGGCAGCCTCGACGCTTGGCCGCTCATCGCCGAGGATCGCGGTTCGGCGCTCTCGGCGGCGCAGGCCGGCGAGTTGGCCGCGTGGACCGCCGTCTCCCGCGTCCTGCTCAACCTCGACGAAACCATTACCAGGGAATAACCCATGAAACGCACGCCCCCGCCTGCCCATCCGCTCGCGCGCCGCTGGTTTCTGCGTCAATGCGGCATCGGCCTCGGCTCCATCGCCTGCGGGCGACTGCTGGCCGCCGCCGACCCGCTCGCGGCCAAAAAGCCCCACCACCCGCCGCAGGCCAAGAACGTCATTTTTCTTTTCATGGGCGGCGGCCCGAGCCACCTCGAACTTTTCGACAACAAGCCCAAGCTTGGCGAATTCGATGGAACCCTGCCCCCCGAAAACCTGCTCGACGGTTACCGGGCGGCGTTCATCGACCCCAATTCGACTCTTCTCGGGCCGAAGTTCAAGTTCGCGCGCCACGGGCAATGCGGCGCCGAATTGTCGGAATTGATCCCGCATACGGCGTCGATCGCCGACGACATCGCCATCGTCAAGTCGGTCGTCACGGATGCGTTCAATCACGCTCCGGCGCAGGTCATGATGAGCACGGGATCGCAGCAGTTCGGCCGCCCGTCGATGGGCGCGTGGACGCTCTACGGGCTGGGCAGCGAAGCGCGCGATCTGCCCGGATTCGTCGTTTTCAGCTCCGGCCAGAAGGGGCCGAGCGGCGGCAATGCGAATTGGGGCAGCGGCTTCCTGCCCTCGATGTATCAAGGCGTGCAGTTCCGCTCGAGCGGCGACCCGGTGCTTTACCTCTCGAGCCCGCAAGGCGTCGACCGCAAACTGCAGCGCGACTCTCTGGACGCGATCCGCAACTTGAACCGGATGCATCTCGACGCCGTGGGCGACCCCGAGATCGAAACCCGCATCCAATCGTTCGAGATGGCTTACCGCATGCAGGAAAGCGCTCCCGAATTGATGGATATCTCGCGCGAGCCGCAGAACATCCTCGACATGTACGGGGCCGAACCCGGCAAGCCCTCGTTCGCCAACAACTGCGTTCTGGCGCGGCGGCTGGTCGAACGCGGCGTGCGCTTCGTGGAGCTCTTTCACGAGTCGTGGGACCAGCACGGGTCACTCGTCCAGGGGCTGACCAAGAACTGCAAAGACACCGACCGGGCCGGCGCGGCGCTGGTCAAAGACCTCAAGCAGCGCGGCCTGCTCGACGATACGCTCGTGCTCTGGGGCGGCGAATTCGGGCGCACGCCGATGGTCCAAGGCGGCGCCTACGACGGGCGCGACCACCATCCCAACGCTTTCACCATGTGGATGGCGGGCGGCGGAATCAAACCCGGCATGACGTTGGGCAAAACCGACGAGCTGGGTTTCAACGTTGTCGAGGACAAGGTGCACGTCCACGACCTGCACGCGACGATTCTGCACTTGCTGGGCTTCGACCACACGAAGCTCACCTACCGCTTCCAGGGCCGGAACTTCCGTTTGACGGACGTTCACGGCAAGGTCGCGGAGAAATTGCTGGCCTGACCGGGAGCGTTGAGCAGCCGCAAGACCGCGGATAACGGCGCGGCGTTCGGCCGCGCCCCGGTGGCGACGCGAATCGGACCCGCCCCTGCGCTCGATTCTTGCGACCGCCCCTGCGAGCGGCCCGCGGCGTGTATCTCGATGTCGAGATATTCGAAGACGAACAGGCGCGGGGCGACGGCGGCCAGGACGGCCGCGCCGTCCCAGAGGTAGTACTCCCAATTGTCCATTTCATGACGGACAATCCCCAGCACGGCGCCGGCAAGCCGGGCATGACGCCCCGGTCCCGCCAAAAGCCGATCCACGAAAGGCCCCTTCAAGGGAAGAGCGTTGGTCGCATCGAGCGGCACGAGAGTGATGCGCAGACCGCCTGCGGCCAATGAAAATACGGACGCCGCGGCGGCGGGATCGACGAAGAAGTTGTATTCCGCCGAACGGTCGGTCAACTCCTCGGGCTGCTCGACGGTGTTGCCCGCGACCCGTACCGCCCCGCCCATGATGACGATTTCGCTCGTCTTCTCGACCAGCCGGGGCGAACGCGAATAAAGTTCCGCCAGGTTCGTCAACGGGCCCGTGGCGAATACGGCGACCGGCTCGGCTGCTTGCGCGAGCGCCTCGCCGAGAACGGCGACCGCCTCGCCGGACGGCTCGAGCGGCGGGAACTCCGCGAGGGCCGGCAGAGAGGCGACGGCGAAACTTTGCCGCCGCCATGCCGCAGGGAAAGCGTTGCGGCCTTGCAGGCCGTCCGCGTAGCCGCCGAGCCGCGCCGTCTGCTTGCCAACCGCGCGGAGAATGCGACCGGACGCTTCCAGAGCGGGCGCGCGGTAACTGTCTCCGTAGGCAACGGTGACGGCCCGCAGGTCGTAGCTCGGCGCCGCCGCCAGCATCAGCAGCGCAACGTAATCGTCGATGCCGCCATCGTGATCGAAAACGGCCGGCTGCGGAGCGCCGGAGCCGGAAACCGGCGTCTCGGGCGCGGCGCAACCCATGACGAAAACGAAGAAAAGCAATAGGCGGCGCGCCGCGGCAGCATTGCTATCCACGATTCGTTACTTCATTTTCTTGATAACGAACTTGCAAGCCCTGCCGGAAAGATGTTCTTCCAGATCTCTCCAGGCATTTACAAAGTAGCTCGGGGCGGGAGCAATGGCAACAACTTCCTGGAAGGCGGAAACAGTGCTTGAATTTGCAAGGGGGAACGTAAATCCACCCCTTTCTCTCGCTTGTTTCACTAATTCGCACTTGGAGTAGGATAAGAGTTTTATCTGAAACTTTGCACGGTGCGACCCTTTGGATTTATCCTTTTTATAATACAAAATGGATTTTTTGAATTCTCCGACAGGCTTGCAAGCAAGATTTACTTCTACCATATCGGCAGCGTTTCGGCTAACTTCACCGACATTATTGAATTGTCCTCCTACAATCGACGAACTATCGACTTGTTTAATGGCGGCGGCGGAGCATTCAACATGCTGTCCTGCTGATCTTGTAACGCCAATCGCTGCAAACAGAACGAATGCGTAAATCGACCGTCGCATCAAACATCCTCGCTTCCGACATCGAGCATACAAGGCGCCGCCTGCGGCCGGCTGCCTATTTCGCCGCGGGTTCGATCACGCCCAGCACCTCCCATTCGTTGAGCTGCTTTTGCACGCGGGCGGCGCCGCTGCTGTCCGGCTGCTTCTGCAGGTAGGCGCGGTATTCGGCTGCCGCTTGGGAAAAATCCCCGCGTTGCGAGTGGATCAACCCCATGAGCTGATGGCTCTGGGGGAAGTTGTCTTTCTGGTCGCTTGCGCGGATGGCCATCACGGTCTCCTCGGCCTTCTGCGGGTTGCCGTTGTTGATCGCGGCAACCGCCACATAGAACTGCAATTGCATTTCATTGGGATTGAGCGCGAGATAGCGGTCCCCGAGGGTCTCCACGGATGTCCAATCCTGTTGGCGCAAGGCCATCTGCAGCAGCGGATTGAAAGGCTTGAGGTACTTCGGATCGGCGTCCAGCGATTTGGAAAACGCTTCCTTCGCTCCCGCTTCGTCCTGCATCGCCATCCTGGCCTCGCCCAGCGCGGCCCAGGCGGCGGCGAATTCCGGGTACTCGGCCACCGCCTTCTCGAGATGCGCCGCGCCTTTCTTGTAGTTGGGCTTCTTCTTGCGCAATTCCCTCAAACCGCTTTGATAGGCTTTGTCGGCCTTCTTGGGGGCGGCCAGCGTTGTCGCGCTCACGATATTTCCGACGACGCCCGCCAGGCGGCGCAGCACGATGACGCCGACGTCGGGGTTTTCCATCGAGCCGCGGATGCCGAGTTGAAGCGAGTCGGAGACATAGCCGGGCAGAGATGCGCGCAGGTCGCAGCACGACATGTCGTACCTGCCCAGGCCGGTCTGTCGGACGCAGGAATTGTTGCCGAACGGGCTTTGTCCGAAAGCCGAGCCGCCGCCGAACTGGCCTCCGCTCACGCTGGCGTCGCCCATCGCCAGGGTGGCGTCGCCGCCGAATTGAAAGCTGAAACGTCCTTTCTGGTCGGTGTATCCTTCCGGGCGCACGTTGCCGTTGCATACGCTCTCGACAACCACCGATTCGGCCGGCGGCTGCCCGTCGTCGGTCAAAACCCGCCCGGAAAGAAACAGCGGCCGCTGCTGGTTGGCGAACGGGTCGTTCTGCCGCCCTTGACCGAACGGATCGTTGTTGCTGCCGAACGGATCGTTGTTGCGCCCGCTGTCGCCGCCCGAGCTCCCGCTCGATTGGCCGCCGCTGTTACCGCCTCCGGAATTGCCGCCGGTGTCTCCGCCGCCGCTGTCGCGGCCCTGCGCCGACAAGGTCACGGCGCCGGCCAGCAAGAAAATCGGCAACCCCGAAATCCTGTTCTTCATCGCGCTATCCCCCCTCGAAACTCGGTCCGATGCATCCCGTCTGGCGCTAAGCCTAACACAGAATAGCGGAAAGCAAAACCTCGGCGCAGGGCGGCTACAATGGCCAATTGGCCGCCCTGAAATTTAACGGCGTCTTCGCCGCTGTCGCCACGCCGTTCGACCATCGGGGAGAAATCTATTGGGCGAAGGTGCGCCACAATGCGAGCCAACTGAATCGAACCAGGCTCTCCGGGTATGTCGCCGGCGGCGTCTGGGGAGAGGGCGCGCTGCTTTCCGCGGCCGAGCGCATCCGGCTGTGGCAAGAAACGGCTGCTCAGGCCGCTGAAGGACGGGCGGTGCTGGCGGCCGTCGGCGGCTGCGGCGTCGCCGAAGCCCGAGCGCTCTGCGCGCAAGCCGCCAAGGCGGGTTGCCGCGCCGTCCTGCTGGCCGCTCCGGATCTTTCGGCGGCGGCCCCTTCCAGCAACAGCGCGGGCCTGTTTTTCCGCGCGGTTGCCGACGGAGCGGAATTGCCGCTCGTAATCGATGCGGCGCTCGACAGCAAGCACGGCCTGCCCGCCGGCGAGATCGCCCGCTTGGCCGCGCACCCCCGCATCGGCGGCGTGTTGGCCGCCGGCGAAGACCCCGCGGCGGCGCACGAGCTTTGCGCCCGGGTCGGTCCGGAATTTCCGGTGCTCGTGCGCGGCATCCGGCTGATCGAGCCCTGCCTGCCGCGCGGCGCCTGCGCGGCCGTATCGGCCATGGCCGCGGCGGTCCCGTTTTACTGCCTTTCGATCGAAGAAGCCGTGCGCACGCGCGAGTACGCCGCCGCGCGCGAGCTTGCCGCCGCCGCTCTCGATTTCGATGCGCTGCTGGCCGAACACGGCGTTCCGGCGTTGAAGCACGCGCTCGACCTGCGCGGATATTACGGCGGCGTCCCCCGCCTGCCTTTGCTGCGGTTGCCCCGCGCGCTGCAGCAGTCGGTCGCAGCCGCCATGCGCCGGCTGGCCGGATAGCATTTGTTCTGGAACCGCTCGATGCCTTTCGCCGTGAACGTTCCGGGGCGCCATTTTTTACGCGTCCTGCGCCAAGACCGCAGCTTGGTCTATCAGCTTGTCCGGCGGGACTTCGAGCAGCGCTACGTCGGTTCGATCATCGGCTGGCTCTGGGGCGTGATTCATCCTCTCGTTCTGTTGGCGGTCTATACGTTCGTCTTCAGCTACGCCTTCGGGCAGAAGCTTCCCAAGGGCGAGGTCACCGACAACTACCCGCTGTTTCTGTTTGCCGGAATGCTGCCCTGGCTGCTGTTTTCCGAAACCGTGACCCGCTCGGCCCCGGCGCTTGTCGATTACGCCAACCTCATCAAGAAAAGCATCTTCCCCGCGGAAGTCGTGCCGCTCAGCATTCTGATCTCTTCGACCGTCAGCCATGCGATCTCCGTATTCGTTCTGATCGCCGCCGCGGCCCTCTGGAGCCGGGAACTCCACGCGACCCTGCTGCTCTTGCCGGCGTTCATGTTTTTTCTGGGTTTGCTGAGCCTGGGGCTGGCTTGGATTGCAGCGTCGCTCCAGGTCTATCTGCGCGATACGACTCAGGTGCTGACGGTGATTCTGACCGCGTGGTTCTGGTTGACTCCGATCTTCATTCCGGAGAGCTTCTTTCGGGGAAAAATGGACTTCGTGCTGACCTGGAACCCTATCGCCTTCGCGGTGCGGGGCTACAGGGACACGATTCTGGGAGGCCGCCTGTCCGCCGGCGACATGGCGGCCCTGGCGCTGTTTTCGGTCGGCTTGTTTCTGGCCGGGGCGCTGTTCTTCCGCTACGCCAAGCGGGGCTTCGCGGACGTGATGTAGGGCCGCTGCGCGCCCGCTGAACCCTTGGCCGCCGGCAACCTCAAGATAAGATAGAGCAACGCCCCCACGTGACGCCGGTCGCCTTCCATTCCGTGTCCAAGAGCTATCCGATCTACCGCAGGCCCGCGGATCGGTTGAGAGAGCTTGCGGCGCTCAACCGCGTCGAATTGCACAAAAAGCACTGGGCGCTGCGGGACGTTTCCTTCGACACGAAGCGCGGCGACACGCTGTGCCTGATCGGGGAAAACGGTTCGGGAAAGAGCACGTCGCTGCAACTCGCCGCGAGAATCTTCGAGCCGACCGCTGGATCGGTGGAAGTGAACGGCCGGGTTTCGGCGCTGCTGGAGTTGGGCGCCGCATTCAATCCGGAGTTCAGCGGCCGCGACAACGTGTTTCTGAGCGGCGCGATTCTGGGTCTTTCGACTGCGGAAATCAAACGGCGTTTCCCCGAGATCGAGCAGTTCGCCGAAATCGGCGACTTCATGAACCGCCCCGTCAAGACGTATTCTTCGGGAATGCTGGTTCGGCTGGCGTTTTCCGTGGCGATCAACGTCGATCCGGATATCCTGCTCGTCGACGAGGCGCTTTCGGTCGGCGACCACTATTTCCGGCAGCGCTGCCTGCGCAAGGTTCACGAGTTGCGCCGCAGGCAGGTCACGATTCTCTTCGTTTCGCACGCCATGGCCGACGTGCAGGCCGTCGGCACGAAGGCGGTATGGCTGGAGCAGGGGAGGGTGGTCGAGCAAGGCTCTCCGCAAAAGGTGGTTCGGCGTTATTTGCAGCGCATGACGGAAAAGGACGCGGCTTATCTGCGCCGGAAAAGCAAAGCCGGCGGCGGGGAAGCCCCGGCCGCGGCGGTGACGGCGCCCGAGATCGTCGAGACGATCCCCAATATCGACAACCGTCACGGGAACCGGCGGGCCGAGGTGATCGGCATCGCGGCGCTCGACCCTGCCGGCAATGCGCTGCGCCTGCTCGAACCCGGCCGTCCGCTGCTTTTGCGCATCAGCGTCCGCGCCAAGATGCGGATCGAGACGCCGAATGTCGGCTTCATGATGCGCAACCACCTTGGCTTGGATTTCGCCGGCAGCAATACCCGGCGTGAGGGGCGCATGCTGCCGCCGATGAATCCCGGCGACATATACACGGTGGACTTCCACATCGATTTGCCCGAGCTCTACCCGGGGGAATTTTCTTTTTCCCCCGCCATCGCCGACGGCGGCCTTGGCGAGTACGAGATGTGCGACTGGATCGACAACGCCCTCGTCGTGCGCATGGCCGCGGGCGGCGGGGAAATCTACGGCTACATCCATCTGCCCTGCCGGGTGCGCGCCAACGCCCGCATCGCCGATTATGCAGCCGAGGCTTCGGTCGAGACATGACGAAGCTGCCCGCCCTGCTGCGGACTCTGGCCGAGCTCGTTTTCCTCCTGGCCGCGGCGCCCGTTCTGCTCGCGGCGCTCGCCGCGGCTCTGCTCGTGCTGGACGGACTGGCCGGCTTGCGGCGCAAGAAGCGCTTGCCCGCGGCGCGTCCGGTTGCGAAAAACGGCGCTACAGTGGTGATTCCGACCTGGAACGGGAAAAAGCACTTGGCGCGGAACCTGCCATCCGTCGTCAAGGCTGCGGCGGTGAATCCCAACCACGAGATCCTGGTGGTCGATAACGCATCCGACGACGGCACCGTGGAGTTCCTGGCGCGGGAGTTCCCCGCTGTGCGGGTGCTGGAGACGGGCCGCAATCTGGGCTTCGGCGGGGGATCGAACGCCGGCGTCAGCGCCGCCAAAAACGATATCGTCGTCCTGCTGAATAACGACATGCGGGTCGAGCCGGATTTTTTGCAGCCCTTGATCGACGGCTTCCGCGACCCGCGAATCTTTTCGGTCACCGCGCAGATATTCTTCTCCGATCCGAGCCGCCGCCGCGAGGAGACGGGGCTGGCAATGGGCCGTTGGGTGAACGGCGGCGTCCATCTGACGCATGTCGCCGATGACGCGGTGACCGAGCTTTTCCCCACGTTTTACGGCGGCGGGGGATCGACCGCCTACGACAAGCGCAAATTCCTGGAGCTCGGCGGCTTCGATGAGCTCCTGGCGCCCTTCTACGTCGAGGACGTGGATATCGGCTACATGGCCTGGAAACGCGGCTGGATCAATATGTACGCGCCGGACAGCGTCGTCTATCACGAGCACCGGGGCACGATCGGCAAGCATTTTTCGAGCGCCTACATCGCCAGCGTAGTGCACAAGAACCGGCTGCTGTTCGTGTGGAAGAACATCCACGAGAAGAGCCGCTTGCTCGGCCATTTCTTCCGGCTCTATGCCGCCCTGTGGGTCTCTTTCGTGCTCGGACCGTCGCCGCAGCGTCCGAACGCGGGCGGATTCCGACTGGCCGTGCGGCAACTGCCGAGGCTGTTTCGGCGCCGCGCGGCGGCGCGCGATCTGGCCCGGATCGACGACGCCGAAGCGTTTTGCCGGCCTCTTGGAGGCTATTTCCGCGACCGCTACCACCGCTTCGAATCGAAGCCCGCCGCGGATCTCAACGTCTTGTTCGTGGCGCCGTATCCGATTCATCCGCCCCTGCACGGCGGCGGAGTGTTCATCAACCAGACGGTGGACAGACTGACGCGCGAGTGCCGCCTGCATCTGCTGTGCCTGCTCGAGCGCGAAGCCGAGCGCGTCGACAACGCCCGCTTCGCCCGGCGCTGCGCAAGCGCGGAATTGACGGTTCGCTGGAGCGCCCATAACGACAGCGCGACGGCCCTGCGCCCCTATGCGGCGCAGCATTTCTGGCATCCGGACATGCTGTGGAAGATCCACCGCGCGATCTTCATGAAACGGATCGATGTCGTGCAGTTCGAATACACCCAGCTTGCGATTTATGCGGGGAATTTCCGCCAACTTGCGACCCTTCTGTTCGAGCACGACATTTATTTCCAATCGGTGCAGCGCGCAATCGCCGCGCACGGCGTTGCCGCCGGCATACGTACGGCTTACGAATATCTGCGCGCTCTCCGCTTCGAACTCCTGTCTCTGCAGAAGCTCGACGCCGTTCAGGTTTGCACGGAGGAGCAACGCAGGTTCTTGCGCTCATATCTGGGCGAGCAGCCGCCGATTCTCGCCGGGCTGCGCGCGGGAATCGACGTGCAGCGCTATGCCTATCGGCCTTCCGGCCGGGAACCCGATACGATTCTGTTCGTCGGCAACTTGCGGCATGAGCCGAATCGGCATGCGCTGCGTTACTTCCTGGAGCGGATTCACCCCGTCATTCGCCAAGCGCGGCCGTCGGCCCGCGTGATGATTGCCGGCGCCGAAGGCCCTCCGGCCTTCGTGCGGACCTTGCAGCGGCCCGGCGTCGAATATTTGGGCACGGTCGATGACATCCGCTCGGTTCTCTCCAGATACGCCGTCTTCGTCGCCCCGATTCTTGCCGGCTCGGGCGTGCGGGTGAAACTGATGGAGGCGTTCGCGGCGGGCATCCCGGCGGTTGCAACCAGTCTCGGCGCCGAAGGATTGCGCAACGCGGACGTAGACGTCATGGAAATCGCCGACCGTCCGGTCGATTTCGCCCGGGCGACGGTGCGGCTGCTCGAAGACCGCCCCTATGCCGAGCAACTCGCCTACAACGCGCGGCAAGTTATCGCCAAGCATTGGGACTGCGCGGCGATCGCCCCCAAGCTGGCCCAGCACTATCGAGCCGTGCTTGAGGCAAAGCTGCTCTCGCGACCCGCTTCGCCCTTGCCGCTGCAATGATTCGCGAGAGGCGCGGGAAGCGCTTTTGATACAATTCGGGATCGATACCCGCCATGGCCCAACAGACCCAAGCGGCGGCGCAAGAAGACCCCGCGCCGCCCGCAAATCTCGTCGACACCCTCTCGGACGGAACGTACGTCAAGCGCCGCAGCGCAAGGCAGCGCGCCTGCAACGAACCGAAAGGCAAGAAGATTTGCGCCGGACATCTCAAACGGTGGTACGAAGCAGGCAGCGAAGTGTGCGCGAAATTCGGCGCAGCGGTCGAAATCTACCGCTGCGAGCGGTGCCTAACCCTCTATCTGCCGAACGAGTCCGAAACGCCGCGCACGGGCACGCTGGCCTATTAGTCCGGTGTCCCCCAAGACTCTTTCCGGCATCCTCGTCGACCGGCTTTACGGCCCCGAGGCGCTCGCGGGGCTTGATGCGCAGACCCGAATCGGCGAGCCCGGCAAGCCTCCGTATACCCGTGGGGCCCATCCTCGAATGTACCGGCGCAAGCTCTGGACGATGCGCCAGTTCGCCGGGTACGGCAGCCCCTCGAAGACGAATGCGCGCTTCCGCTATCTGCTGCGGCAAGGGCAGTCGGGGCTTTCCGTTGCGTTCGATTTGCCGACGTTGATGGGCTACGACGCCGACCATCCGCTGGCGGCCGGCGAGGTCGGCAAGTGCGGCGTCTCGATCTCTTCCCTCGCCGACATGGAGGCGCTGTTCGCCGCCATCCCCCTGAGCCAAGTCACGACCTCGATGACGATCACCTCGTCGGCGGCCATCCTCTGGGCAATGTACCTGGTTCTGGCCGAAAAGCAGGGCGTTGCCCTCGCCGATGTCTCCGGGACAATTCAGAACGACATCCTCAAGGAGTACATGGCGCAGAAGGAATATATCTATCCGCCGCGCGAATCGATGCGGCTGGTTACCGACACGCTCGAATTTGCGGCTGAGCGGACTCCGCGGTTCAATCCGATCTCGATCAGCGGTTATCACATCCGCGAGGCCGGCGCCACGGCGGTGCAGGAGCTCGCCTATACGCTCGGCGCCGGCGTCGAGTACGCGGCCTGGGCCGTCGAGCGCGGCCTCGAGATCGACTCCTTCGCTCCGCGCCTGAGCTTTTTCTTCGACGCGCACAGCGACTTTTTTGAAGAAATCGCCAAGTTCCGGGCGGCGCGGCGCATCTGGTCGAGAATGATGACGGAACGTTTCGGGGCCGGAGATCCGCGCTCGCTCCGGCTGCGTTTTCACGCCCAGACCGCCGGCGTCTCGCTGACCGCACAGCAGCCCCAGGTCAATTTGGCGCGCACGGCGCTACAGGCAATGGCCGCCGTCCTGGGCGGCGCCCAGTCGCTGCATACCAACTCGCTCGACGAAGCCTACGCGCTGCCTACCGAAGAAGCCGCGCTGCTGGCTCTGCGCACGCAGCAGGTCATCGCCCATGAAACCGGTGTTGTCGCAACGGTCGATCCGTTTGCCGGCAGCTATTTCGTCGAAAAGCTGACCAACGAGCTGGAAGAGCGCTGCTTCGCCGAGCTGGACAAGATCGACAGCCTGGGCGGCATGGCCGCCGCCGTCGAGCAAGGCTATCCGCAGGCTGAGATCGCGAAAGCGAGCTACGCGTTCCAACGGGACCTCGAGGCCGGCGAGCGCAAGATCGTCGGGGTCAACATTTACGAGCAAGAACACGGCCCGCCGATCGAGACGCTGCGCATCGACGACCGGGTCGCGCAACAGCAAACTGCCGCGCTCGGAAGTCTCAAGTCGCGCAGGGACGGCACCGCCGTGAAGAAAGCCTTGCAGCGGCTGCGTGCGGACGCCCGCGGCGGCCGCAACCTCATGCCCGCGATTCTCGAGGCGGTGCGCGCGTATGCGACGCTCGGCGAAATGTGCGGCGCGCTGCGGGCGGAGTTCGGGGTCTACGAGGAACGGACCGCCGTTTAGCAATCACGGCGGCGAACCTTTCGCGCTGTCTCGCCGCGCAGCGACCTTGCCGTTTTTCCGGTTGTTGACAACATGGGCGCATATGGCTAAAATAGCTGTTTCGATTTACCAATCTTAAATTTTGGTATGCCTAAATTCCTGCACTCCGCCGCTTGGTTGCCGCTTGCCTGCTTTGCCTTGGCGGCCTCCGCCGCGCCGCAAGCCGAGGCCGCAGAGTTGACGCCGCAACAGATCGAAGAGCGGTTCGCCCTGTTGGAGGCGCGCATTCGGCAACTGGAGGCGGAGCTGGCCGCGGTAAAAAACGACCCGGCGGCGGGACGGGAGCCGTCTCAGCCCGAGCCGGAGACGGCCTCGGCAGAGGCGCAGGCCCCCGTCGAGCCTGCGCCTCTGCCGATAGCCGAGATCGTTCCCACGGAGGGGACGGCATCGGCGGATTTCTACGCGCGCGAGATTCGCATGCCGGTCTCGGGCTACATGGATTTCCACGTCAACAAACCGGCGGACGAGCCCGGAACGGCCGATTTCCACCGCTTCGTGCTGCTCTTCGGGCACAGCTTCAGCAACCGCATCCAGTTCTGGTCGGAGTTGGAGATCGAGCACGCGCTCGTGGCGGGCGCCGAGGAAAGCGGCGAGTTGGAGTTGGAGCAGGCCTATCTCGATTTTTTGATCAAGCCCTGGTTCAACCTGCGCTCGGGCATCATGCTGACGCCGATGGGCCTGATCAACGAACGCCACGAGCCGCCGTCGTTCAACGGCGTCGAGCGGCCGTTCGTCGATACGCTGATTCTGCCGACAACCTGGTTCGGTCCGGGCGCGGGCGTTCACGGCGATTTGGGCAACGGTTTTACCTACAAGATCTACGCGATGGACGCGCTCGATTCCTCGCGTTTCAGCGCCGAAGAAGGGTTTCGCGACGGCCGCCGGAAGGCGTTCCAGTCGCCGATTCAGAACCCGGCGTTCACCGGCCGCCTGGAGTACCACGGCCTGCCGGGCATGTCGCTGGGCGGCGGCTTCTGGACGGGCAAAACCGGTTTCGCCACTCCCGGAATCAATCCGCGGGTGAACATCTTCGAGTTCGACGGCCGGGGCAGCGTCGGCCGATTCGACTTCCGCGGGGAGTTCGCGCAGACGAATATGGATCGCACCGCAAAGTTGAATGCGCTCGTGCAGCGGACGGCGGGCGTCAATCCGAATCTGGCCGAGCGGATGCGCGGCTTTTACCTGGAGGGCGCCTACCATTTGCTGCCGCCGCGGAACCGCCATGACTTCGTGGTTTTCTCGCGCTATGAGAACTTCGACACGCAAAACCGCATGGCGCCGGGATTTCAGCCTCTGGGCGAGTTCGACCGCGATGCTCTTGTCACGGGTTTTACGTACTTTCCCGAGCCGGACGTGGCGCTCAAGCTCGACTACACGCTGATGAGGAATCGCAGCAGCTTTATCAAGGCCCGCGACGCGTTCAATCTGGGGTTGGGGTGGTGGTTCTGATGGCGTCGCGCCCGATGCCGCGGTGCGGCCGCCGCCCCGCTCTCGGTTTTTCACTCGCGGTTTTCTCTCTGTGCGCAACGGCGGCATTGGTCCTGCGGCCTGTCCGCGCCCAGGACCGGCGGCCCGAAGCGCAGCGCACGATCAACGTGGTCGCCGAACGCTTTACGTTCGTGCCGTCGCGGATTCGCTTGCAACTGGGCGAGACGGTCGAATTGCGCATTCGCAGCCTGGACACCAATCACGGGTTCCGCATCGAGAAGACCGGCGTCAATGTGATCATTCCCAAACGCGGCAAGGGCGACGCGCGGATACTGTTCCGCGCCAGGGAGAAAGGCGTGTTCCGTTTTCACTGCTCGAAGGCGTGCGGAGCCGGCCATACCATCATGCGCGGTCGGATCGTGGTGAAATGACGATGACCGCAGCGCTGCGCAATACGGCGCCGGCGGCGCTGCTCGTTTGCGGCGCCGCGCTCGCCCAGAGCGGTTACCCGCCTCCTCTGCGTCCTCTGCGCGAGGCGGCGGGCAACCGACCTGTTTTGCAGGGGCGGCCTGCTCAGCCGGGGAACCCGTTGCCGGGAATCGGCAGCGCGGAGTTCGAATTGTTCCGCATCGGGCTCGACGACTTCAGCGAAGTCGAGGAGGCGGGCGAGGGTCTCGGCCCCGCGTTCAACGGTCTTGGCTGCGCTCAGTGCCACGCGACGCCGGCTATCGGAGGCGTAAGCCCGGTTTCCGAACTGCGCGTGGGGCGGCTCGACGCCTACGGCAATTTCAGCGTTCTCGGAGGAGATACCCTGTACCATTTGTTTGCGCTGCCGAATCAGGAATGCCAGCCGGCGATCCCTCCGGAGGCCAATGTCGTTGCGAGGCGCATTCCCATACCTCTGTTCGGCGCGGGGCTGGTCGAGGCGATTCCCGACGCCGCCCTCAGAGCCCTGGAAGATCCCGCCGACGCCAACGGAGACGGCGTGAGCGGCCGCGCGGCGGTCGTCATCGATCCGGCAACCGGCGATGAGCGGGTCGGGCGCTTCGGCTGGAAGGCGCAGCACGCCACGCTGTTGGCTTTCGGCGCGGACGCTTACCGCAACGAGATGGGCATCACCAACGATCTGTTCCCGACCGAGACGGCGGCCGGGATCGCTCCCGAGGCTCTCGCCCTTTGCGATGCGGTTCCCGACCCGGAAGACGGGCCGGAGCCGCTCACCGGCCTGCGCGGCATCGACGCGTTCGAAGCGTTCATGAAGTTTCTGGCGCCGGTCGAGCGCGGCCCGATGGACGCAGCGGCCGTCCGCGGGGAAGCGCTATTCGAGTTCGTAGGGTGTGCGGCTTGCCACGTCCCCGTGCTGATGACGGGCCGGGACGCCAATCCCGTGTTCGACCGCCGGCCCGTAGCGCTGTATTCCGATCTGCTCCTGCACGACGCGGGCACGGGAGACGGCATCGCGCAAGGGGCGGCGCAGCCGAACGAGATACGCACGCCGGCCCTTTGGGGGCTGCGTTTCCGCCGGCCGCTGCTGCACGACGGATCCGCGGCGACGCCGGAAGAGGCGGTGTTGCGGCACGGCAAGGAAGCCGCCGCCGCCGCGGCGCAGTTCGCCGAACTGCCCGACGACGACCTGGCCGCTCTGCTGGCGTTTCTCGACGCGCTGTAGGCGGCGGTTCCGCGCCTGCCTGCAACCCCCGCGGCGAGATCGGGAAAATCCGTGTCTCCGGTCCGGACCCTGGAGGAAATGGCGCGCTCGGGAGGATTCGAACCCCCGGCCTTCTGGTCCGTAGCCAGACGCTCTATCCAGCTGAGCTACGAGCGCGTCTTGAATATATTCTAGCGCACAGCGGGAGGGGTAAATTTCCAGCGGCGCCTTTTGCGCGCCCACCTGCTTTTGCGAGACACTACGGGAACCATGCAAGAAGCCGTTATCGTCGAATCTTTCAGAACGCCGTTGGCCAAATCGTTTCGCGGATCGCTGAATCTGACGCGTCCGGACGACCAGGCCGCTCACTGCATCCGCGCCGTGCTCGACAAGACGCCGCAGCTCGATGCGCGCGAGATCGGCGACGTGGCGCTCGGCTGCGGCCAGCCGCACGGGCCGGCCGGGCACAACATCGCCCGCATCGCGGCGCTGCTGGCGGGGCTGCCGTCGTCCGTCGGCGGAACGACCGTCAACCGCTTCTGCTCGTCGGGGCTGCAAGCCGTGGCGATCGCCGCTCACCAGGTGATGGCGGAAGGCGAGACCGCCGTGTTCGGCGGCGGCGTCGAGTCGATCACGATGATGCCGCGCAACGGCTCGCCGAATCCGAAGCTCAAGGCGGAGAACCCCGGAGTCTATATGGTCATGGGCGATACCGCCGAGGTCGTGGCCAAGCGCTACGGCATCGACCGGGAAGCGCAGGACGAGTATTCCCTGCAAAGTCAGCAGCGCACTGCGCGCGCCCAGAACGAAGGTTTTTTCGCCGGCGAGCTGGCGCCGATGGAGGTCACGCGAGGCATCGTGGACAAAGCGACCAGGAAAATCGTCGCCAAGCAACAGCACACGCTCGCCGCCGACGAGTGCAACCGGCCCAATACCACGCTTGAAGGGTTGGCCGCGCTGCCGCCCTATTTCGACCCGCATTCGGGCCAAGGGTCGGTTACTGCAGGCAATTCCTCGCAGTTGTCGGACGGCGCGTCGGCGACGCTGGTGATGTCCCGCAAGCGGGCCGAAGAACTCGACATTCCGTACAAGCTGGTTTTCCGCGGTTTCGTCACCGCCGGCTGCGAGCCGGATGAAATGGGCATAGGCCCGGTTTTCGCGGTTCCCAAGCTGCTCAAGAACCACGGCCTCACCGTTGACGACATCGATGTCTGGGAGCTCAACGAAGCCTTCGCCGTGCAGGTCATCTACTGCCGCGACCGGCTGGGCATTCCCAATGAAAAGCTCAACCTCAACGGCGGGTCGATTTCGATCGGGCACCCGTTCGGCATGACCGGCTCGCGGATGGTCGGCACGCTGGCCAACGAGATGCGCCGCCGCAAGGCGAAGTACGGCGTGGTGACGATGTGCGTCGGCGGCGGCCAAGGCGCCGCCGGACTGTTCGAAGGCGTTTGGTAAGCGCAGGGCGCGGCGGCGGACGGACCGCCGCGCCACAGCCGATCTCTACAGCTTGCTGCAGGCGTTGGCCGCGCCCATCGGGTCGATCGCGTCCCCGCCGGATTCGACGTGGGCGATCTTGCCGCTCTTGTCGATGACGAAGGTCGTGCGGCTCGACATGTTCCGCTCCGCGTTGTAGATGCCGAACTTCTTCGAGACCGCGCCGTCTTCGTCGCTCAGCAGCGCGAACTCCAGATTGAGCGATTCGGCGAATTCCTTGTTGCGCTGCAGGGGGTCGGTGCTGATTCCGAAAACGACGGAATCGCTGTCGGTGAACTGGGAGATACCAGCCTGGTATCCCTTCATTTCGCGCGTTCAACCGCCGGTGAACGCCTTGGGGAAAAAGGCGAGGACAACGTTTTTCTTGCCCTTGAACGCGGACAGCACGGCGTCCTTGCCGTCGGTGCCGGGCAGGGTGAAATCGGGGGCGGCATCGCCCACGGCCGGGGCTGCCGCAGCCGTGCCCGCGGCGGCCATCGCCGCGCCGGTGAGCAAGATCTCCCTTCGTGACAGGTGACTCATGGTTTCTCCTTCATTCTTGTACTTTCATTCTCGTACTTTGGAATGCAGACGGACACGAAGCCCGGCCGTAACGCTTCGCCATGAGTTTAGCAGCTTGGCGTCCGGTCTGTACAAACTTGCTCGTTGACTCTTCGCTGGCGCGCATCGGCGCGCCGCGGCCTGCTAAACTGGCCCCAGTTCCATGACCAGCCGCCGCTCGTTTCTGACCGGCCTCGCGGCCGGCGCCTTTCTCCCGCCTCCGGCGGTTCCCGAGACGAAAGGGAAGCTGCGCATTGCTTCCGTCGAATGCATCCCGGTGAAGCTTTGGGCGCGCAGCAGCCAAGGACGGCTGCCGCAGTTCCAGGGCGATTTCGATCCGGCCCGCTGGCGCTATTCGGGGCCGTATGCGCAACTCGCCAGCGCGCAGATGGTCATCGTCAAGACCGACCAGGGCATTGCCGGTTACGGGCTGGGAGCGGGCGGGGCGGTCGCGGCGGAGATTGTTCACGGCCATTTGCAGCATTTGCTGGTCGGCGCCAATCCGCTCAACGTCGAGTTGCTGTGGGACCAGATGTACACCTCTGCGGTGATGTACGGGCGGCGGGGCGTCTTCGTGATGGCGCTCAGCGGCATCGACAATGCGTTGTGGGATATCGCCGGCAAGTACGCCGAGCAGCCCGTTTACCGTTTGATCGGCGGCGCGCGGGCGGAGAAGACGCCCGGCTACTTCACCAACGCCGACCCCTCGATCGGCTTGGAATTGGGCTTTGAGCACTTCAAGCTGCCGGTCCGCGACGGCGTTCGGCAAGGCCGGGCCGGCATGCGGCGCACGGTCGAAAGTCTTACTGAAGCGCGCAACGCCATCGGCCCGGAACGCACGCTGATGATCGATTGCGGCACGCGCTGGAACGACGAGAACTACACGCTCGAGATGGCCCGCCTGCTCGAGGATTTCAACCTCTATTTCATCGAAGAGCCGCTGTCGCCCGACAACATCCTGGGCTACGAACGGCTGATCGAAAAAATCGACAGCACCATGATCGTCAGCGGCGAGCACGAGTACACGCAGTACGGTTACCGCATGCTGTTGCACCACAACGCCACGGAAATACTGCAGCCCGACATCAGTTGGTGCGGCGGACTGACGGCGCTGCGCAAGATCGCCCAGATGGGCGCCGAGCGCGGCTTGCCGATCATTCCGCACCGCGGCAGCAGCCTCTACGGCATGGCCGTCGTGCTGACGGCGAACGCGCCGCTGGCCGAGAGCTTCGGTACCGGCGACAACGGGACGGATCTCATGCTGGCCATGTCTTCGCCCTACAAAGACGGCCATTACTACCCGACCGACAAACCGGGCTTCGGAACCGAAGTGACCGAGGAGATGATTCGCAAACATGCCGGCAGCAGCGCGCTTTAAGGTCTCGCGGCGGGCGTTCCTGGCCGCTCCCGCTTCCACTTTCGCGCTATGGCCGCCGCGGCCGGCGGCGGCCGTTCCGCGCGGCTTCCGCGGCATTTTCCCCATCGTGGCGACGCCCTACCGCGAAGACGGCGGCGTCGATATGCCTACGCTGGCCAAGGAAACGCGCTTTCTGCACCGCGCCGGCGTACACGGCATCGTCTGGCCGCAGCTTGCCAGCGAGTACGCCCTGCTGGAGTTCGAGGAGCGCATCGCAGGCGCGGAAACGATTGTGACGGCGGCCAAGGGATTGCGCCCGAAGGTTGTGATCGGCGTTCAGGCCGAAGACGCCGCGACCGCGGTCGAGTACGCGGAACATGCGAAAAAAATCGGCCCGGACGCAATCATCGCGATCCCCCCGCGCAAGGGGAACCAGAGGGAATTCGACCTGAACGTGGTCGAGGACTACTACCGCAAGATCGCCGCGGCCTGCCCGCTGCCGATGTTCGTGCAGGCCATCGGCAACATGAGCGTCGAATTCGTCGCCAAGCTGACGCGCGAGATTCCCAATCTCTACTTCGTCAAGGACGAAGCCGGACACACCTTGAGCCGCATCACGCAATTTCTGGAATTGGCGCAGGAAAAGAAACCCGTGCCCTTCACCGGCGGCCACGGGCGCACCCTGATTGACGAAATGGCGCGCGGCAGCGCGGGAAGCATGCCGGCGGCTTCCTTCGTCGATCTCTACGTCCGGGTTTGGGATCTGTGGCATGAGGGCCGCCGCGCCGAAGCGCTGGACATGTTTTCGAAAGTCATGCTCTTCGTCACCGAAGTGAGCGCCTGGGGGCTGCCCGCCCTGGCCTACGTGCTGCGCCTCAGGGGCGTTTTCCCCAACTGGCGGGTGCGCAACCCCGAAGCCCGCAAGCTGGACGATCACGCCAGGCAGTCGCTGCAGAGGACGCTCGAGTTCGTCAAGCCTTATCTGATCGCGCAATGAACATCGGGCGGCTGCTGATCGCAATCGGACTGGGGACGGCCGCGCTCGGCCTGCTGGCAGTCGCCGCCGCGAAGCTCGGCTTCCCGCGCTTGGGCAAGCTGCCCGGCGATATCGTCTATCGGGGCAAGAACGCGACCGTGTACTTCCCCATAGTTACCTGCATCGTGGTCAGCGTGCTGCTGACCCTGGCGCTGGCGCTGTTCGGCAGACGCTAGAAGATGCCTGCGAACGCCTTGCATTGGGCGCGCGGTTCTCGCAACGATAGAGCAGTCATGCGCAGCCTGCTTCTCGCCTCCGTCGTTTCCGCGGCGGTTCTGCCCGCCGCGGGGCCTTCGCCGGAAATCGCGTTCCGAAAACATACGCTCGATCTCGGCCGCAGCGAAACCTGCGCCGTCGCGGATCTGAACGGCGACGGGATTCTCGACGTCGTTTCCGGCGAGAACTGGTTCGAGGGGCCGGACTACAAGCGCCGCAAGTTCCGCTCGGTCCTGTTCTGGAACAACTACAACGACGATTTCAGCGATCTGCCCGTGGACGTGGACGGCGACGGCGCCGTCGATATCGTCAGCGTGAGCTGGGCGCAGAAGCAAATCGCCTGGTGGCGGAACCCGGGCCGGGCAAGAGGCGAGTGGGCGAAGCAGACGATTCACGAGGGCCTCCCGGTCGAGTTCGCTTTCCTGGTCGATCTGGACGGCGACGGAAAACGGCGCGAGGTCCTGCCGCAGTTCGGCGGCCGGGACGCCGACAAGACCTCGTGGTTCGAGATCGCCGGCAGCGGAGAGGCCGCGCGATTCGTCGAGAGGCGCGTACACGGCGAGGCGCACGGCCACGGTATCGGCGCGGGGGACGTGAACGGCGACGGGCGCACCGACGTGCTGACGCCGAAGGGCTGGCTCGAAGCGCCGCGCGACCCGAGCAAGACGCCTTGGGAATATCACGCGGAATTCCGCATCGAGCAGGCCGCCGGGTTCCTGCACGTCCGCGACGTCGACGGCGACGGGCTCAACGACATCGTGAGCTCCCACGCCCACGGCTACGGCGTTTTCTGGCTGCGGCAGCAGGCCGGCGAAAGCGGCGGGAGAACCTGGGAAAAGCTCCTCATCGACGACGCCTGGTCGCAGCCGCACGCCACGACCATGGCCGATTTGACGGGCAACGGCCGCCTCGAGATCGTCACCGGGAAGCGGCTCTACGCGCACAACGGCCGCGACGAAGGCGGTAGAGAGCCGTTGGGTCTCTACTGGTACGAATACGTCGATGCCGGCGAGCAATGGGCATGGGTGCGGCACATCGTCCATTACGGCGGCCGCGTGGGCGGCGGCATGCAAATTCCGGTCGTCGATATCGACGGCGACGGAGATATGGACATCGCCGTCGGCGGCAAAGGCGGCCTGTTCCTGTTCGAAAACCTGTCGAAGTGAAAGCCGCTCGGCGCCGGCGCGCCTTCCTCCGCAAGTTATCTGAAAAACAACGCCTGCTGTCTGACCGACGGAGATGCGAACGGGTCTCGTATTTCCTTGCGTTCCCGTGTTCGCCGCCGGATTTCCCGGACCCGGTCCGACGCGGCATAGTGCCTCCCTTTACGCTCTCCGCGGGCTTCCAGAAGACCCGCTCGGGATAGCTGCCGGAGATCTTTGCTTGCCAACGCCATGCTCACCTCGGCCGCGCTTCGGTAAGTTGCGTTGCGCACCCTGTAGCCGAGAGCGGCATCGACCAAGGCCAGGATCATGCGCTCCGGGAGCCGCTTCTTCGAAA
Organism: Bryobacterales bacterium; assembly: GCA_965214655.1. Classification (GTDB taxonomy): domain Bacteria; phylum Acidobacteriota; class Terriglobia; order Bryobacterales; family UBA6623; genus CATQHP01. The sequence continues at coordinate 2,508,167 of OZ243965.1, forward strand.
CCTCATCCTCAAGAGCGCTCCAAAGACGCCCGATCTCTCTCGTCCGGCGCAACAGGGTTTCCGCCTGCAGGAAGTGGGCCTTCAGGCAAAACCGGACCCACGGGCGCGTGTCTCCGTCGGGATTCCAACGGCCTCCGCCAACTTCGGCCAGAACTGCGTAGTAATCGTCGGTGTTGCGCCCGAGGTATTCCTCGATACTCGAGAACGCCGGCGCCAAAACCCCGCTGCGGGCCGGCGCGAGCGTTTGCAGGCAACGCGCCATGCGGCCGTTCCCATCCGAGAACGGATGAATCATGACCAGATTCAGGTGCGCCAGAGCGGCGCGCACGAGATCGGCGGCGCCGTCGTCGCCGGCATTCAGGTAAGCGACCAACTCTTCGATCAGCCGCGGGACCTCCACCTCGTCCGGCGCTTCGTAAACGATCGCGTCCTTGCGCTCGTCGCGAACGTATATCGGCCCCGGCCTCCACTTTCCGGGGTTCTTGCGCAGATCGTATTCGAGCATGATGAAGTGGAGCGACTTCAACAGTCCGGCCGAATAGCTGAAATGGGGATCGTCCGCCAGCCTCAAAACGTAGGTCATGGCGGACCTGTAGCACTGGACGGCGTCCCAGGCTTCCGCAGCGGAATCCAAAGGATCCTGGCGCTGCCATGCCGCCGCGGCTTCGTCTTCGGTCACGTTGTATCCCTCGATGCCGGTCGATGCTCTGATGGCCCGCGCCATCGAGACCCGCCTCAGCACACCCTGCCAACGGACCGGAGCTTGAGTCGCGTAGCGCAGGGAAACGCGCAGCTCGGCGATTCGATCGATAATCTCCAACTCGGTTGCATCCAATTTGGCCGCGGCGAACAACATGGAGAATAAGCAACGGTTTTCTATCCTAATAATAATAGAACAGAAAACAATCGGCAATGGTATATTCGACTTTTTCATGGAGACCCGCGGCCCGCTCGCAGCGGCCCCTATAATGAAAGCTCTTCCCGCCCGAATGGCTCGCATCGAAGTGGCGTTTCAGGGCGCTCGCGGAGCGTTCAGCGAACAGGCTTGCCGGCAACTGCTGGCCGGGCGCGAGTTGGATTTTCACCCGCTGGGGCGTTTCGTCGATGTCTACGAAGAGTTGCTGGCGGGGAAAGTCCGTTACGCGGTGATTCCTTTCGAGAACACGCTCCACGGCTCCGTGCATGAAAACTACGACTACCTGCTGCAGTACAAGCCGGCCATCCTGGCCGAGACGCGGGTGCGCATCGTGCACAACTTGATCGGCAAGCCGGAAGCCCGATTCGACGAGATCGAGCGGGCGATTTCGCACCCTGTCGCGCTGGCGCAATGCATGGATTTTTTTCGGACGAACCCGCGCATCCGCGCCGAGAGCCATTACGACACCGGCGGCAGCGTGAAGACCGTGATGGAGGGCGCCGACAAGACGACCGCCGCGATCGCTTCGGCGCACGCGGCCGAGTATTACGGGGCGAAAATCCTGCGCGAGTCGATCGAGGACGACCGCGAGAACTACACCCGTTTCTTTTTGTTGAGCCGCGGGACGCCGCCGGATTGGCCGCGCCCGACGGGCAAGCTGAAGACTTCGCTGGCCTTCGTCACCAAGAACGTTTCCGGCGCTCTGTTCCGCTGCCTGAGCGCGTTCGCGCTGCGGGACATCAATCTGACCAAGATCGAGTCGCGGCCGCTGAAGGGCCGTCCGTTCGAGTACCTGTTTTACGTGGACATCCTGGGCTCGCCGGACGAGGAGAATTGCTCCAATGCGCTGCGCCATCTGGGCGAGATGACTGAAATGCTGGCGGTGCTCGGCTGCTACCCGCCGGCGCAATAGCCGCGGGCGGTCCGTCCGCTTCAAGAATCGTCGCGCCTTGCCGCCTGCGCCCGCTGTATAGGACAGGATAAGTTGTTGCTGTACAATTAGGGAGCGTAGGATAAAGCGATGGACAAACGCATACTTGGCCCCATCCGCGAGTTCGATACGCCCGAAGATTTGAAGGACTTGACTTTCCTGGACGCCTTCGCCGACGTGTTCACGCACCCGGAGGACTTGGAGTTGCGGCGTCCCGATTACGGCTTCATGGCGCGCGTTCGGGATGCAGACCGCATACGCGAAGACTTCCGCAAGGCCATAGCGAACCTCGGCCTTGACAAGGACGACGGAACGGCGTCTCGATAACGGTTGCGTCAACACACGAGCCTCACAACCCCGATCCTACGAGTCGGCGCAGACAGGAAATCCGACCCGAAGCACAAACGAAATCTGGTTCGACTCAGGATATGGCTGCGTTCGTTTCCAGCCTGCCAACCGAGAAGAAGCTTGAGTTTTTCGAAGTGCTGGTAGAGCACAGCAGAGTCGAAACTACCTTCTCAGGCCCGCTGCCCGCTCCGGGGGATTTCAAGAAGTACAGCGATGTTTTGCCGAACGCGGCGGATCGCATCTTGTCCATGGCGGAGAAAGAACAGGAAATTCGGCTCATGGACAAGCCGGGATGCTTGCCAATGACCGCAAAAAAATCGTTGGAGCCATTTGAATAGGCATGTCGATGATTGCTGTTGCCGGTCTTGCGACATGGCTGGAGCGGCGCCAGGCGCGAACTCCCCCAAGCAACCGAATCCTGGCGGGCGCCGAACGAGATAGCGCATAGCGAGCGCAAGCCACTCCCGCCGCTGCTATGATCTTGGGGGAAACTGCTGCAACGGGGGCATCCACCAATGGGCGACATCGAAAACCGCGAACTCTTCAAGCTCTTGAAAGACGACGGCGCCGCGCCGGATGCGCAAGCGGCGGCGGTGCGCAGGCATTTCTCTGAAAAAGCTCTCGCCGACGGGTCGGCCGTGGCCGCTTACGGCGGGCAGTTCGTTTGGGCGCTCGTTGCGGAGACGCGGCCGCATCTGTACGTCAACGATGCGCCGGCCAAGCCGATGCGTCCGTTGCCGGGGAATCTGTGGGTCCATGCCGCAACGCTGCGCACCGGGACTTCCCATGCCCACTATTACCGCGTCAACCGCAGCATCTTGGGCGGGAAGCGCTTCGATACGGCCGCTTACGGCCCCGATTCCTATCCGCAGGAAAACGTCCCGCAGGGCAAGCTCTCGGAGCAGCTTATCCATGAGAGCGCCGTTTACGGCGGCTGGAAGGTTTCGTATTGGGTTTACGCGTCTCCGGGCGTCGATCCGGCGAAGCCCTCGCCGGCGATGGTCTGGCAGGACGGCCACCGCTTTGTCGAGCGCGGCAAGCGCTCGCGCATCATGACCGTGGTCGAGAATCTGGTACGCCAAAAGAAAATTCCTCCGCTGCTGCTGGTGCTGATCGCGCCGGGAGAAATCGGCGACTACGACAACGACTCCGGCTATGCGCCGCGGTCGATCGGGCACATGCGCAGCGTGCTCTACGACACCTTCAACGACGACTACAACAAGATGGTCGTCGATGAGATTTTCCCCAAGGTCGATGCAATGTACCGTTTGCGCGACGACGGCTACTCGCGGGCGATCGGCGGCCAGTCGTCGGGCGGCATCTGCTCGCTGAACGCGGCCTGGTTCCGGCCGCAGGCGTTCGGCCGCGTGCTCTCGCGAATCGGCAGCTACGCGAGCATTCAGTGGCGCCACGGGCAGGAAAACCCGCGCAACGGATATCCGCTCGGACGCTTCGGCGCCGGCGACCCGGCCGAGACGCTCGACGGCGGCAACATCTGGCCGTTCCTGATCCGCAAGCGGGACAGGAAGAACATCCGTATCTGGCTCGAAGACGGCAGCTACGACCTCGAGAACGTGTACGGCAGTTGGCCGCTGCAGAACATCCAATTGGCCAACTCGCTCAAGATGAAGGAGTACGATTTTTACTTCAGCTTCGGCAACGCCCAGCACAACACTGCGTACGGCAACGCCGAGTTGCCCGCAGCGCTGACCTGGCTCTGGCGGGACTACGACCCGCAGGCGGCGCATCAGGATTTCACGATGGACCCGGCGGAGAAAACGAAGCCTTATTTCCGCGTCAAGATCGTCAACCGCTGACGGCGTGCGGCGGCGTTATGCCGGTTCGAGCCCGAGAGCACATCAAGAAAATGCGGGGAGGAGCCAACGCGCATCTGATGTTGGCCGACGACGATTGTTTTTACGTCGTCAAGTTCCGCAACAATCCGCAGCACCCGCGCATTCTGGTCAACGAGTTGATCGCTTATACGCTGCTCCATTACCTTCAGCTTCCGGCGCCCGCTTGGGATTTGGTGGAGGTTTCGAGCGGGCTCATCGAGGTCAGCCCGGGGCTTGCGATGGAAAAAGACCATCGGCCCGTGCGCTGCGAGCCGGGGCTGCACTTCGGATCGCGGTACCCGCTGGACCCGACCCGGAATTCGGTGTACGACTACATCCCCCTGACGCTGTTGCGCGCCGTGCTGAATCGGAACGCCTTTCTCGGCACGCTCGTGTTCGACAAATGGGTGAGCAACGCCAACGGGCGCCAGGCGATTTTTTTTCGCGACCGGGCCGGCCGCTGGCTTTCACGCGGCGGCGTTGCGGAGGGCGAAAAGACGCCGGCGCGGTCGTTGGTCTACGTAGCGAACATGATCGACCACGGGTTCGCCTTCAACGCGCATTACTGGGATTTTACGGACTCGCCCGAGCGCGGACTCTATTTGAGGCGGGAAGTTTATGAAAACGTAAAGGGCCTCGACAGTTTCGAGCCGTGGCTGACGCGGGCGCGCGAATGCCCGCCGGAAGTCTTGGACGATGCCTATAAACGGATTCCGCCGCAATGGCTGGGAGCGGATTGGGCAGAGCTCGAGAATTTGCTGGAGAGGCTTTTTGCCCGCCGCCGGCACGTTGCGGATTTGGTTCGGGGCGCCAAAGACGCTCAGAGGAATCCGTTCCCCAGTTGGACGGCTTGCGCTTCGGCGGGCCAAGTTCCCCGCAACGCGGAACGGGGAGAAGGGCATTGAGCGGGACCGATTCGGCGGCGGCAAACGAGACAGCTTGGCGGTACCGCCTGCTGCGCTACGTTCCCAACGTCGTGTCGGGGGAGTTTTACAATTTGGCGGTGCTGCTCTACGACGCGGACGGCGTCTTGGTAGACGCGCGCTTTGCCCGGGAGTTCAAGCGCATCGCCTGCCATCCGCTGGCGGATATGCATTTGTTGGAGCGGCTTCGCTGGGAGTTCGAAGAGCGGCTGCTGTCGGGCGAAGGGTTCGGCGACTATCTGACGGCGCTCGACAAGCGGCTTGCGCGCAGTTTCGACTTCTCGCCGCCCCAGACGTTTTTCGGAGGCGGAGCGGCGGAGGAGATCGAACGGCTCTACAAGCAGCTCGTTGCCGACCCGCCGCGGCTCAAGGCCGAGTCCGCGGCCTCGCCGCCGCGGCCGGGAACGCGCCTCTATTTGCGCGAAAAAATCGAGGCCGCTTTCGCCGAGTTGCGTCTCTTCGATCTCGGAGTCGAAAAAGATTGCGCAGTGCGCTACGGCCCGGGCCGCGCCGCAGCGACTTTCGACTATGCCTACCGTCCGAACGGACAGACCGAGTACGTGCAGGCTCTGGCGCTCGACAACGATCTGCAGGAAGCCGTGCGCCTGGGTTTTCTCAAGAGCCGGCTCGCGGATGCGGGGCTGAGCGTGGTGGTCGATGAGCGCGCCCGTGACGACGTGCTCGGGATGCTCGCCGACTCGGGCATCCGCGCGTGGCCCGAGCCGCAACTGGGAGATTTGGCGGCGCACGTGTACGCGCAACTCGCGGGCTGAGGGCTGAGCGTAGCGGGGACGCGTTCGCGGCGGCCTTCCCGTGATCTTCAAGCGGTCTTTCAGGACGCTTCAAGGCGCCGAGAAACGGCCTTTGCAGTCTCGTCTGCCCGGTTTGCTCGCCGCTCTTCTCACGTCCCGGCAGGGTTCCGCAGATAGGCAAGCCACTCCTCGAGACGCCCCGGCGCGTCAAAGTCCGCCCGCCAGCGGTCGACGAAGCGGGCGGTCCGCTGCCGTTCGCGGGCGCGGAGAAACGCGGTAAACCGCTTCCCGTCAACGCTGTCCGCAAGCCCGGCTTTGCGCATCAGGCGGGCCGTCGCGGCGCAATCGCTGATCTCGCCGAGACAACCCTGCATTTTGCGGAGCTCGCTGAGCAGGCCGAGGACGCCGGGGCCGTAACAGGGCGCGAAGAGCTCCAGGGAATAGCGCAGCCGCTTGCCGCGCAGCCGCAGCTTGTGCAGAGAGCGCGCGGTCGGGGCCGCGCCGACGGCTTCGCGTCCGGCCTCGAAAAACCTTGCCGCCAGCCGCGGCAAGATGCGCCCGGAGTTTTCCGCGGCGGTGGCCGAGAGCTTCCAGCCGGGTTTCTTGCCGCCGCCCGCCATCAGTCCAGGCCGAGCCTTCCCCGCCAACGCGCCGAAAATTTTCTGACGCCGCCCCGCCGCAACTCCTGCCGCAGCGTCAAGGCGTATTGCCGGCGCTTCTCGGAGAGAGACGCGATCAGCGGCGAGACCGGCTCGATTCCGGCCGCGGAAGCCAATTCCAGCGCGATGTCGTAGTCGCGGACGTCGCCGGCAGCCCTCAGGACTCTCTCGATGCGGCCCTGAAAATCGCGCAAATCCTTTTTGTCGAACAGCCGCGCGAAACAATCGAGCGCAGCCGACAACCGCCGGATGGAGACGCGCAGATCGTGAACGGCAGCCGCAAGCGTCGACTGCCGCGCGAGCCCAAGCTGAAACGCGGCGCGGTCGAAGCGCTTGGCCGTCTGACGCATCCCGAACCGCTTGAACGAGCGATCCCCTTCGCTTTTCACTAGCAATCAGCATCCTACCGCCGGACTGGGGATGTCAAATCGCGAAGCCGCGGCGGCCCGCTTTGCTTGTGCGCGGGAGTTCGTTCGTTAGAAGGGAACGTCGTCGTCGCTGACGCCCTGATCGCCGGGGTCGCCGCCCCTGGAGGCGGCGGCTGCGGTCGAACCGGCGGAAGCGCCCCCGCCGCCGCCCTCGCGGCCGCCGAGCAGCATCACGCCGAAGTTGTCGGCGACGACCTCGGTGTTGTAGCGCTTCTGGCCGTTCTGATCTTCCCAACTGCGCGTCTGCAGCCGGCCCTCGACATACACCTGGCGGCCCTTCGTCAGGTACTCGGCGATTTTCTCGGCGCGCCACAAGACGACGTCGTGCCAGTCGGTGCCGTCTTTCCACTCGCCGGTCTGGGCGTCTTTCCAGCGACGAGCGGTGGCCAACCTGAAGTTGGTGACCGCCGCGCCGCTCGGGGTATAGCGCGTCTCGGCGTCTTTGCCGAGATTTCCGATTAACATGACTTTATTGAGACCGCGTGCCATAGGAACCACGGTACAATCAATCACGCTTGGAATCAAGCGCTTGAACGGAATCTTTTCATGCTGCTTCGCGTTGTCGTGATTCTGCTCACAAGCTCCGCCGCCGCGGCGGCCGCGGACGGAGCGACTCTGATGGTCGTCGAGAAGAAGGCCGACCAAGTCGGGTTTTACACCTCGGCCGGCGAGCGCGTCGCGGGCGTTGCGGTCGGCGAGACGCCGCATGAAATGGCGCTGTCCGCCGACGGCAAGTACGCCTACGTCTCTGACAACGGCGTGCTCTGGATGGATTACGAAGGCCCCGGGGGCAACACGATTTCGGTCATCGACGTCGCCGCCCGCAAGCGCATCGGCATTCTGCCGCTGGGCAAATTTCACCGCCCGCACGGAATCGGGCTCGATCCGACTTCGAGCCGGGCGTTCATAACCTCGGAAAATCCGGATCGCGTCGTTCTGGCGGACATGGATTCGCTGGCGGTGATCCGCGATTTCGACACCGGCGGCGCAGACCCGCACATGGTCACGTTCGACAGCCGCGGCGAGTGGGGCTACGTGTCGAATACGGCTTCGGGAACCGTGGGCGCCGTGCATGCGGTCACGGGCGAGCTCCGGACGATCCCGGTGGGCAAGGGGCCGCAAGGGAGCCTGCTTTCGCGCGACGGCGCGAAGCTCTGGGTGACTTGCCGCGACGACAACCGCATCGACATCGTGGACACGGCCTCGAAAAAAGTGATCGGCTCCATCGCCGCGGGCGAGGGCGTCAACCGCATCGCGGCGACGCCGGACGAGCGGTTCCTCGTGTATTCGCTGCAGCGGGGCGAATCCGTCGGCATCGCGGACGCCGCGGCGGGCAAGCAGATCGCCGAGATCGCGCTCGGCGGGGCGCCGCTGTCGATCTCCCTCTCGCGCGACGGCAAGTACGCATTCGCCGGCGTGCAGGACAGCGATCAGATCTGGATCGTCTCCGTTCCCCAACGGAAAGTGGTGCAGGTCATCGCTACGCCCAAGGGCGCCGGGCCGGACCCCGTGGTGGAAATCGGACGCTACGCGCCCCCGGCGGCCGACAATGGATGAGCGGCCGGCAACCATGAACGAAGAACAACTCAGAAACCTTTTGGAGCAAGTCCGCGACGGCTCGCGGGGCGTCGATGCCGCGGTCGGCGAGTTGCGCCGCCTGCCGTTCGAAGACCTGGGGTTTGCGAAAGTCGATCATCACCGCGCGCTGCGGCACGGCATGCCGGAGGTGATCCTGGGGCTGGGCAAAACGGTCGACGAGGTCCGCTCGATCGCGGAAAAACTGCTGGAGCGCTCGCCGAATCTGCTGCTGACCCGCGCGGGCGAAGCAATGTTCGACGCGGTGCGCGCCCTCGACGGCAAGGCGGAGTTTTTTCCACGTTCGTCGGTGATTCGCGTTTGGGGGGATCGGCAGATTCGCGGCAAGGCGAAAATCGCGGTCGTGTGCGCGGGCACCAGCGACATTCCGGTCGCCGAGGAAGCGCAGGTTACCGCCGAGGTGATGGGCAATGAAGTCGATACGCTTTACGACGTCGGCGTCGCGGGCATCCATCGGCTGCTGTCGAACATGGAGCGCTTGAACGGGGCGCGGGTGGTGATCTGCTGCGCCGGGATGGAAGGAGCGCTGCCCAGCGCCGTCGGCGGCCTGGTGTCGGTTCCGGTAATCGCCGTTCCGACGAGCGTCGGCTACGGCGCCGGCTTCAACGGATTGTCGGCCCTGCTCGGCATGTTGAACTCCTGCGCGAGCAACGTGGCGGTCGTGAATATCGACAACGGCTTCGGCGCCGCCTACGTATCGACTCTGATCAACCGTATTTGACGGTATCCATGTGTCCAGCAGGCTTCGGGAGGGGTTGAGGGCGCCAGAGGCGATCGTGTTGAATGAGGGCGTTGGCCAAGACGAGCAGCTTGCACAGCGGGCCTTGGTACGATGAAGCGGTATGGAGCTTGCGCGGCATCGCGGAGAGGGCGGCATCACCGCCTGCCTGCCGCGTCTGTTGGGAATGCGCCCCCGTCAAATGGGCGGCGTTCCCGAGATCGTTCGCCGCGAGCAGGATGGATTGCTCGTCGAACCGCGTTCGACCGCGCATCTGCGGGCCGAGGAGAGTATTGCTGCAACGGCGTGTGGTGCAATCGTGTGGCTCTGGACCTGCGCCGCCCATGCGGCAAATGCCCCGCTCGTGTCATGAGGCCGGGACCGTTGGTTTCCTGCGACCGCCCGCCCTTGAAAGGGTGAGCATGCGGGTGCGTAGAAACTGGATCGACGGACCAAAGAGAGAGATGGAGACGAACCGGCGCGGCAGGGAACGAACGTGGGCAACGCGCTGTAACGCCGGACGTCGGAACGCACGGCGCCCACCTGCCGCCGGAGGTCGTAACTCTGCCTTGAGACCAAGCCGCCGGCAGTCGTTCAAGCTCCTCATTGACGCTCGGCGCCGCTGCAGCGGTGACAGCGGCCGCCGCGCGCCTCGACTCGGACTCGGTCGTCCCCCGCATTGCCGTCGCAACCGCGCCGCCGTGTTCAGCGGTTCCCGGTTCGCACTGTCCTCCACGGGGCTCGGAACGGAGTTGGGCGTACTCCGGCAAGTCAAAAGACCGCACGCAAATGGAGAGGTTCATGCCGTTCCCGTCGAGTTCGCGCATTGAATCGTTCCTGCGCCGGAGCGAGCCGCTGCGGACAGAGCTGATCGCAGTCGCGTTCTGGGTATTGGCGGTCGTGACTCTGACCGGCATGCGGGATCTGCATCTTTGGGGGATGCCGCAGGTCGTGGGCTTGACCGCACGGGCGACCATGGCCTGCGTGGTCACCCTGGTGGGCCTGGTTGGAGTCCGGCGCTCGATTGCCTGGCGGAAGTCCGGCTCACGCGTCTCTGTCCTGAGCGCGTTGGGCGGAATGCCCGGCGTGTTGTTGTTCGCTGCGGTGGCGTCCTATCTGGCGATCGGAGTTGCCCTGATGGACGAGGCGGACTGGCGGCCGGACACGGCCGGGAGCGTGCGCTATGCAATCCTCGGTTTCGGCGTGCTCGTGGCTGCCGGAGTCGGCGGCCGCGCGATGCTGGAACGAGTCGGGGTCGATCGGTTGTTGCAGGGGGTGCTTGTCGTCCTGATTTCGAGTTGCGCCCTTATTCTCGCTTCGCCGGTCCTGCGCGATCTCGGCATCCTGGCGCCCTACAGAATTCCATTCCGCTTGACCGGCGCTTTCGACGAGCCCAACAACGCCGGCCTGGTCGGCTGCATGACGGTGGCGCTCGCCGCCGCGTTGCTGACCAATGGCGGGCCGCGCAGGCTCGGCTGGCTGGGCTTGGCCGCCGGCTTCGCCGCAAGCCTGGGGTCGGCGTCCCGAACGTCGCTCGTCGTGCTCGGCGCGCTGACGCTGATGTTCTTGTCGATCAACATCCGCAGCAAGCCCAGAGCCTTCGTCCTGACCTTGGCGGCCACGGGATTGGCCGGGATTGCGGCATTCGCCGGTGTCGTGCATGTCTCCGGCGGTTTTTTCGAGTGGGACAGGCTGCGTAGGCAGGGAGTCAACAACGCGCCCGGGGAGGAACTGTTCTTCTGCGACCCTGCGCCGACCGACGGTCCCGGCGCGGACTGCGCCGTCCTGTTGGCAGCAAGGGACGTCCTGGCCGGAGACATCGCCTTGAACTGGAGCCGCACCGTGCCCGTCAACCGTTGGCAGGGCGTGACGGTGGATGGCCCGCAGGGACGTGTCACCCGGCTGTATCTGGGGGGACTGGGATTGAACGGGAGCATTCCGCCGGATCTCGGCCGCCTGGATCGGCTCGTTTCGCTGGAACTCAACCGCAATCGTCTCATTGGGGCCATCCCGCCCGAATTGGGAAATCTGGTCAATCTGAAGCATCTGGCTTTGTCCTACAACGCCTTGACCGGGGCCATCCCGCGGGAGCTGGCGAAGATCGAGAACCTCGAGGAGCTGTGGCTGCAACACAACGACTTGACCGGTCCAGTTCCGGCCGCTCTCGGAGATCTCCACCTGTCCGTGCTGCGTCTCGGGAGCAACGATTTCGATTCCATTCCTCCCGTGCTCACCGACGTCGCCGACAACGATTTGGGCAATACGCGGCTCTGCCTGCCGCAGCCGCCAACGAGCCCGGCGTTGTTCGACGACTGCACGCTCCTGCTGGCGCTGAAGGAGACGCTTGCCGACGCCGCGCAGCTCAACTGGCACGCGGCGGTACCCATCGGCCTGTGGCAAGGCGTGACCGTGGGCGGCGCGCCGGAGCGTTTGTCCAGGCTCGATTTATCCGGGACGGGGTTGCGCGGCCGCATTCCCCCGGAACTCGGCCGGCTGGATGGTCTGGTCTCGTTGACCCTCGCCGGCAACCGGCTCACCGGTTCGATTCCACCCGAGCTGGGACATCTCACCCGGCTCGACAGCTTGCAGTTGAGGGACAACCTCCTGACCGGCCCTGTTTCGCCGGAGTTGTTCGAGGTCCGAGAGAACGATCTCGCTCATGTCGTGTTCTGTGCGCCGCCGCCGCAAACCAATCCCGCGTTGTTCGACGACTGCACGCGGCTGCTGGTGGTGAAGGAGATGCTTGCCGGCGCCGCGTCGCTCAACTGGAGCCGGGTCTTGCCGATAGGCGAATGGCAGGGCGTGACCGTGGGCGGTCCGGAAGGTCGTGTCATCGCGCTGGAGTTGCCCCGAGCGAGGTGGAACGAGCGCGTTCTCGCGGTGTTGGGGCATCTCACCGGCTTGCGGTCCCTGGCGCTCGACGGCAAGGCGTTGACCGCCCCCATCCCGCCCGAGCTGGGGGAATTGACCGATCTGGATCTGCTCGCGCTTGCCGCCAACGACCTGACCGGCCCCGTCCCGCCCGAGCTGCGTGCGGTCGCCGGCAGGGAAGCGCCCTGCCCGGCCGTTTCCGCCGACAATCGTGGTCTGCGCGCCGATTGCGAACTCCTGCTGGCGGCGAGGGACATCCTCGCCGGCGACGCGCGGCTCAACTGGAGCGGGGATATCCCCATCGAGCTCTGGCAGGGCGTCACCACCAGCGGCCCGCTGGAACGGGTGACGAGGCTCGAACTGTCGAGGTCGGGTCTGAACGGGCGCATCCCGCCGGCGCTGGGACGATTGAGCCAACTCGTCACGCTGGATCTGTCCTTCAACCGGCTCACCGGCCCGATTCCGCCGGAGCTGGGGGAACTGTCGCATCTCAGGGAGGTGCGGCTGTGGGACAACCGCCTGACCGGCCCCGTGCCGCCGGAGCTCGAAGGGCTGGACAAACTATCGGTCCTGCTCCTGTCCGGCAACGATCTGGACCGCTCCTACCCGCAGCGCTTGTTCAGGATCGCCATGCACGACCTGTTGTACGGCGACGCGCTGCGCCGTCCTCGGTCGTTCGACGATCCGCAAGCGGCGCAGGCAACGGATCGCCGCACGAGCAAGGACCGTCCGGGAACGGAGAGCGGCCTGTTCTGTCGCCCGAAGTCCGGCGGCGCCTCCGAGCGGCATGCCGACTGCCGTCTGCTGCTGGCGCTCAGGGACGTCCTGGCCGGCGGCGCGCCGCTCAACTGGAGCGAGGACGTTCCCATCGAGTTCTGGCAGGGCGTCACGCTCGGCGGTTCTCCGCAGCGCGTGACCGCCCTGGAATTGCCGCGAGCCGGATTGAACGGGCGGCTCCCCGCAGATCTGGCGGAGCTGGGCGGCCTCGTCGCTCTGGACCTGAGCCATAACCGGCTCACCGGCCCCGTGCCGCCGGAGCTGGAAGGACTGGACAATCTCGTCTTCCTGCGGCTCGCCGGCAACGACCTGGACCGGCCCTTCCCGCCGGCGCTCCATGAGATTGCCGACCATGACCTGGACATGCCGGCTTTCTGCCGGCCGCGCAAGATCGATCCGCGCCTGCTCGCCGATTGCGCCCTGTTGCTGAAGGTCAGGGACAGCCTCGCCGGCGATGCGCCGCTCAACTGGCGCCGCGGCGTGCCGGTCGACGACTGGCAGGGGGTCGCCGCAGATCGCTCGTGTGGCTGCGTGACGGCGCTGGACCTGACGCAAATGGGGTTGAACGGCCGCATCCCCGCGAAGTTGGGGCAGCTTGCCGGACTCGTCTCTCTGCGTCTGGGCCGTAACCGGCTCGCCGGCGACATCCCGCCCGAGCTCGGCAACCTCGCCGAGTTGCGCGTGCTGACGTTGGACGGCAACCTCCTGGCCGGTTCCGTACCGCCGGAACTGGGCAAGCTGTCGAGACTCACCGACCTGTGGCTGCACGGCAACCGTCTGATCGGTTCGGCGCCTCCTGCGCTGGCCGCGCTGCCCGAGCTGGCCGCGTTGCGCCTGGATGACGCCGATGCGGCCGGCGCGCCGCCGGCGCAGGACCGCGGCCGCGGTCGGGTTTTCGACCGGAATCTGTTCTGCCAATCCCTCCTCGCAGTGCTGCCGCGCCTGCATGACGACTGCGCCGCGTTGCTGAACGCTCGGGACGCGCTGGCCGGAGACGCCGAGCTGAACTGGAGCGACTCGATCCCCATCGGCTATTGGCGGGGCGTCACCGTCGGCGCTCCAGCCGGCGAGGCAGCGGCCGGGCCGCGCGTCATCGCCCTGGATTTGTCGCACATGGGACTGAACGGGCGGATTCCCGCGGAACTGTCGGCTCTGGACGCCCTTGCCGTCCTGCGCCTTGGCGGCAACCGGCTGGCGGGATCGATCCCGCCGGCGCTGGGCGCCCTGACCGGGCTGCGCACGCTGGTGCTGGAGAACAACGCGCTGACCGGCGAGATCCCCGAGGAACTGGGCGCGTTGCAGGCGCTCGTTGCGCTGCGTCTGGGCGGCAACGAACTCACCGGCCGCACCCGGCAATTCACCGCCATGGCCAACCTGCGCGTGCTCGCGTTGGAGAACAATGTCCTGACGGGCAACATCCATCCGCAGCTTGGCGACCTGTCGCATCTGGAAGAGCTGCGACTCGAGAACAATCGTCTGCACGGAACAATCCCCAAAGAGCTTGACCGGTTGACTCGTCTTGTGGTCCTCAATTTGAGCGGCAACGCGCTCACCAGTTGCGTCCCGGCTGCGGGGCGCGCAGCGCGGGTCCGGCGCAACGATCTGGATTCCGCCGATCTGATCTGCGACTCGTCGCCCTGGACCAAACCGGGCCTGTTCGAGGACGGCGCGCGTCTGATGCGCATGCGCGACGTTCTGGCCGGAGACGCCAAGCTGAACTGGAGCTATGCCCGACCCGTCGCGTCCTGGCAGGGCGTGACCATCGGGCAAGCGGGGCGCGTCACCGGACTGGACTTGCGGGACATGAACCTGACCGGGCGCATCCCCGCGGAGCTGGGAGAATTGAGCGCTCTCTATGGGCTGCAGCTCGACGGCAACCGCCTTACCGGCGCCATTCCGCCGGAACTGGGCAACCTGACACATCTGACCATCCTGTCGCTCGACGGCAACCGCTTGACCGGCCCCATCCCGCCCGAGCTCGCCAATCTGTTGAATCTCGGGCTGCTGTGGCTTGCCGACAACCGACTCACCGGCTCCATCCCGCCCGAGCTGGCCGCAATCGATCGTCTCTCCCTGGCCGTCGCCGGCAACGACCTCACCGGCTGCATGCCGCAGCGGCTGCGCAATCTGCGCAGCCTTGATATCGACGACAGCTTCATCTGCACTGTCTTGGAGAGTCGCAGACCGGTCCTTTGGAGACTCGGTTTCGAAAAGGCCATGGAGGCGCCCGTCTTCGGTCAGGGCTTTAGGGCGCTCAAATACCTGGAAGGCACCCCCCTTACACATCTCGGCCTGCCGCCGGACCCTCACAACTTGTACATCATGCTGTTGGGAGAGGCCGGCATCGTGCCTCTGTTGCTGTTCCTGGCCGCCATTTTCCTGCTGCTGCGCGCGCAATGGACCGCGCCGAAGTCGGTCGCCCGGGATGTCACCGCAGCTTGGGTCGTCGTTATCGCCCTGTACGGCATGAACTTCGCGCATCTGCTTAGCCTGGGAGCGTTCATGTTTCTCGCCGGGTTGAGCGTCGTGACAGGGGCGGCCGCAGCGCCGGTGGCCGACACCGGGCGAAAGGCATGACCGGTGATTGACGGCAAGCTCCATGTCGGGTTCGTGCTGCCCAGCCTGAACGGCGGCGGGGTGCAGCGCGTCATTCTGAACCTGGCGCAATCGCTCATTGAGCGCGGGAGCCGGGCGGACTTGGTGATTCCCTGCTTTGCGGGCGACTACCTGGCCGCGATTCCCCGTGGAATGCGCCTGTATCGGGGACGGCTTCCTTATACCGACAGGACGTTCCTGCGGGCGGTCCGTCGGGCGGGAGTCGAGGTGGAGGCGATGACCGTGAACCCGATCGGGGTCGCGCGGAGTTGGCTGGCTCTCAGCCGAAAGCGCCTTGGCGTGCGGGTCCGGCGCAGGCGTTATCTCTATGCGTCAGTCCATATTCTGTGCCGTTACCTCCGCGAGGGGCGTCCTCATGTGCTGGTGTCGGCGCTGCCGGGCACCGACGCCGCCGCAATCTGCGCCGCGGAGTTGACAGAGCGAGCCGTTCCGGTGGTGGTCACGGTGCATAGCAACGTCGACGCCGCCTACTTGCCGGAATGGCTGTCCGCTTCCCGGACGCTCTATCCGCTGGCCGACGCAGTGGTGGCGGTGTCCCGGGGCGTGGGCGAGTCCGTGCGGCGATCGTTGAGGGTGGACGCCGAGCGCGTTCACGCCATTTACAACGGCGTGCCGACCGACCGAATACGCAGGCTGGCGCAGGAAAAAGTCACGCATCCCTGGTTCGCGGACGGCGAGCCGCCGGTAATCCTGAGCGCCGGGCGCGAAGCGCCGGCCAAGGACCACCCCACGCTGGTGGAAGCGTTCGGGCTGGCGCGGCGCGAGGCGAACGCGCGGCTGGTCATCCTCGGCCGACACTCGGCGCCCTACCGTGCAAGGCTCAAGTCCCTGGCGCGGGAGCATAGGGTGGAACAGGACCTCGGCTTCGTGGCCTTCGACGAGAACCCGTACCGCTACATGAGACGGGCCGCGCTGTTTGCCCTCTCTTCGCGCTGGGAGGGTCTGTCGATGGTGATTCTCGAGGCGCTGGCCTGCGGCGCGCCGGTGGTCAGCACCGACGCGCCCTACGGCCCGCGCGAGATCCTCGGGGGATGGGGTAACCTGCCGCCGGTGGGCGACGCGCCGGCGCTGGCGCGGGGGCTGGTCGCGGCATTGCGGGGTGAGAGGCCGACGGAGGAAGCGCTGCGCGCGCGCGCCGCCGACTTCTCACTCGAGAAGGCCGCCGATGCTTATATCGCGCTGTTCGAGAAGCTGGTTAGGGAGCGGGCGCGGTGAGGCCGGACAAACTCCATGTCGGCTTCATGCTGACCAGCCTGAACGGCGGGGGGGCAGAGCGCGTCATTCTGAACTTGGCGCAATCGCTCATCGAGCGCGGGAGCCGGGCGGACTTGGTGATCCCCCGCTTCGCGGGAGACTACCGGGCTGCCATTCCCCGCGGAGTACGGTTGTACCGGGGGCGGCTTCCGCACACCGACAGAACGTTCCTGCGGGAAATCCAACGGTCGGCCATTGGAGGCGCAGAGGGTACACGAGTCACGGCGCTTGGCGTGAACCCGGTCAGCGTCGCCTGGATCTGGCTGGTTCTTGGCAGGAAGCACTCCGGCGTACGGGTCCGACGCAAGCGTTCTCTATATGCTTCCGTCCACATTCTGAATCGTTACCTGCGCAAGGCGCGTCCGCATGTGCTGGTGTCTGCGCTGCCGGGCGCCGACGCCGCAGCGGTTTGCGCCGCGGAGTTGACGGAGCGGATCGTTCCGGTGGTGGTCACTGTGCAAAACAACGTCGACGCCGACTACTCGCCGGAATGGCTGTCCGCTGCCCGGACGCTCTATCCGCTGGCCGACGCAGTGGTGGCGGTGTCCCGGGGCGTGGGCGAGTCCGTGCGGCGATCGTTGAGGGTGGACGCCGAGCGCGTTCACGCCATTTACAACGGCGTGCCGGCCGACCGAATACGCAGGCTGGCGCAGGAAAAAGTCACGCATCCCTGGTTCGCGGACGGCGAGCCGCCGGTAATCCTGAGCGTAGGGCGCGAGGCGCCCCAGAAGGACCACCCCACCCTCGTGGAGGCGTTCGGGCTGGCGCGCCGCGACGTGGACGCGCGGCTGGTCATCCTCGGCAAGCTGTCGCCCTCCTACCGGGCAACGCTACTGTCCCTGGCGCGGGGCCACGGCGTCGACGAGGATATCGGTTTCGTGGACTTCGACGAGAACCCGTACCGTTACATGAGACGGGCGGGACTGCTCGCGCTTTCCTCGCGCTGGGAGGGTCTGCCGATGGTGATCCTCGAGGCGCTGGCCTGCGGCACGCCGGTGGTCAGCACCGACGCGCCCTACGGCCCGCGCGAGATTCTCGGGGGCTGGGGCGACCTGCCGCCGGTGGGCGACGCGCCGGCGCTGGCGCGGGCGCTTACCCGGACGCTGCGCGGCGCGCGGCCGACGGAGGAGGCGCTTATGCGCCGCGCAGCCGACTTCTCGTTCGAGAAGTCGGTCGACGCCTATGTCGCATTGTTCGAGAAGCTGGCGAGGGAGTATGGACGGTGAGGTCGGACATGCTCCATATCGGCTTCATGCTGACCAGCCTGAACGGCGGCGGGGCGGAGCGCAACATTCTCCATCTTGCGCGGTCGCTCATCGCGTGCGGGCACAGGGCGGACCTGGTGATTCCCCGGTTCGCGGGCGACTATCGGGCCGCGATCCCAGGCGGAATGCATGTTCGTCGGGCGAGAATTCCCGGTACTGACAGAAAGCTCCTGCGGGAGGTCCGGCGGTCGGGAATCGAGGTGGAAGCGATGACCGTCAACCCGATCGGGGTCGCGCGGAGTTGGCTGGTTCTCGGCCGGAGGTACCCCCGGATACCCGTGATACGCGGCAGGGGCATGCGCTACATCTATCCCTACGCCCACGTTTTGTCACGGTACGTCTGCGAGGAACGTCCTGATGTGCTGGTGTCTGCGCTGCCGGGCGCCAACGTCGCCGCGGTCTGCGCCACAGAGTTGACGGGCCGGGCCGTTCCGGTGGCGGTCACGGTGCGCAACAACGTCACCGCCAATTATGCGCCGGAGTGGCTGACCGCTGCCCGGACGCTCTACCCGCTGGCCGACGCAGTCGTCGCTGTGTCCAGGGGCGTGGGCGACTCCGTGCGGCGATCGTTGGGAGTGGACGCCGGGCGCGTTCAAACCATTTACAACGGCGTGCCCGCCGACCGCATACGCAGGCTGGCGCAGGAGGAAATCACGCACCCTTGGTTCGCGGACGGCGAGCCGCCGGTGATCCTGAGCGTCGGGCGCGAGGCGCCCCAGAAGGACCACCCCACCCTCGTGGAGGCGTTCGGGCTGACGCGCCGCGAGGTGGACGCGCGGCTGGTCATCCTCGGCAAGCTGTCGCCCTCCTACCGGGCAACACTACTGTCCCTGGCGCGGGGCCACGGCGTCGACGAGGATATCGGTTTCGTGGACTTCGACGAGAACCCCTACAAGTACATGAAACGAGCGGGGCTGCTCGCGCTTTCGTCACGCTGGGAGGGCCTGCCGTCAGTTGTCCTCGAGGCGCTGGCCTGCGGCACGCCCGTGGTCAGCACCGACACGCCCTATGGCCCGCGTGAAATCCTCGGGCAGTGGGGCGATCTGCCGGCCATGGGCGACGCGCCGGCGCTGGCGCAAGAGTTGGTCAAGACCCTGCGCGGCGAGCACCCGCCGGAGAAAGCGCTGCGGGCGCGAGCCGCCGACTTCTCACCCGAGAAAGCCGCCGACGCCTATGTCGCACTCTTTGAGAAGCTGATGAAGGAACGGGCGCGGTGAGGCCCGGCAAACTCCATGTCGGCTTCATGCTGACCAGCCTGAACGGCGGCGGGGCGGAGCGCAATATTCTCCGCCTTGCACGGTCGCTCATCGCGCGTGAACACCGGGCGGACCTGGTGATCCCCCGGTTTGCGGGAGACTATCGGGCCGCGATCCCTGGCGGAATGCGTGTCCGGCGGGCGCGGGCGCCCGGCGTCGACAGGAAGCTCCTGCGGGAGGTCCGGCGGTCGGGAGTCGAAGTGGAAGCGGTGACCGTCAACCCCATCGGGGTCGCGCGCACTTGTCGTGTACTCGCCGGGAAGGGTCTCAACCTGCCCGTTCGAAGGCGTCACCGCGTCTATGCGTATACATACATGATCGCGCGGTACGTTCGCGAGGCGCGTCCTCACCTGCTGGTGTCGGCGCTGCCGGGCGCCGACGCCGCCATGGTCTGCGCCGCGCAGTTGAGCGACCGGGCGGTTCCAACTGTGGTCACGGTCCGGAACAACGTCACCGCCGACTATGCGCCGGAGTGGCTGGAAACGTCCAGGATGCTCTATCCGCTGGCGGACGCGGTGGTGGCGGTGTCCAGGGGCGTGGCCGAATCCGTGCAACGCTCGCTGGGATTGGACGCCGAGCGCATTCACGCCATCTACAACCCCATCCCCGCCGACAGCATACGGCGGCTGGCGCAGGAGGAAGTTGCTCATCCCTGGTTTGCGGACGACGAGCCGCCGGTGGTCCTGAGCGTCGGGCGCGAGGCGCCCCAGAAGGACCACCCCACCCTCGTGGAGGCGTTCGGGCTGACGCGCCGCGAGGTGGACGCGCGGCTGGTCATCCTCGGCAAGCTGTCGCCCTCCTACCGGGCAACACTACTGTCCCTGGCGCGGGGCCACGGCGTCGACGAGGATATCGGTTTCGTGGACTTCGACGAGAACCCCTACAAGTACATGAAACGAGCGGGGCTGCTCGCGCTTTCGTCACGCTGGGAGGGCCTGCCGTCAGTTGTCCTCGAGGCGCTGGCCTGCGGCACGCCCGTGGTCAGCACCGACACGCCCTATGGACCGCGCGAGATCCTCGGGCAGTGGGGCGATCTGCCGCCCATGGGCGACGCGCCGGCGCTGGCGCAAGAGCTTGGTCAAGACCCTGCGCGGCGAGCACCCACCCGAGGAAACGCTGCGGGCGCGCGCCGCCGACTTCTCAGTCGAGAAGGCCGCCGACGCCTATGTCGCACTGTTCGAAAAGCTGGCGCGACGGTAGTGCTGTCGAAGCCATGACGCCGGAAGAGCGGGATACGCGCCCCGGTCCGCGCACCACCGGCGGACAGGACGCCGCCATCGTGTTGGCGACCCAGGCCGGCAGGGTCGTCTTTGGTCTCGCCATCCAGAGTCTGCTGGCCTACACGCTGTTGCCGGAAGGGCGCGGCAGCTTCGCCGTATGCGTCGTGTTCGCGAGCTTTCTCCGTGTGCTCTTCACGCCGGGGGCGCGCGAAGGCGCGCAGTACTTCGTCATGACGAAGCAGGCGACCGTCTCGGAAGGGGTCGGCGCCGCCTTGGCGATCTGCCTCGTCGGCGGGGGCTTGGCAGTTGCATTGGCGGTCCCGTTCGTCCACAGCGAGACGGCCTTCTTTCAGCAGGCGGACAGACATAGCTTCTACCTGGCGCTTGCCCTGGTTCCCATCATGGCGTTCTCGGGCGCCATGGAATATCAACTTGCCGCGCTGCGGCGCTTCGGAACTCTCGCCGTGTTCGTCCTGCTGCATCTGGTCGTGAATGTCCTCGTTCTGCTGATCCTCGTCCGGGTCGGGAGACTCGGGGTGGGGAGCGCCGTTGCGGCTGCCGCCGCCGCGCATGGTTGCACGGTGGCCTTGTGCGCGCGGTACCTGCGCCGCCGCCACGCGCTGGTTCCGATCAATCCGTTCCGCGCCATCTCCGCGCGCATCGTCGGCTACGGCCTGCGATTCTATCCCGCGGGACTGGGCAGCGCACTGGAAATGAGCACGGGCGTTCTCGTTCTCGGACTGTTCGCGAGCCAAGCGGAAATCGGCCTGTTCGCAACCGCGAGCGCACTCATGTTCCGGCTGGGCATGGTCTCCGACGCGGTCGGCAACGCGCTGCTGCCGCGTATCGCGGGCAGCGGCCGCCCGGAACTGACGGCGCTCTGCCTACGTGTGGTGTCGTGCGGCACCGTGGCCGCGCTTCTCGCCCTGCTGGCGATCAGTGCGCCGCTGGTCCGGATCCTCTTCTCCGCAGCCTTCCTGCCGGCGGCGCCGCTGCTGTGGATCATCGCCCCCGGAGTGCTCGCCTATGCCTGCGCCGGCATACTCGGAACCTACTTCAAGGGCATCGACCGCCCGGGCGTCTGTTCCTGGGCCGTCTCCCTGGGGCTGGCTGCGAATCTCGTCGCGGTTCCCGTGCTCTATCCGGCGGTCGGCGCCGCGGCCGCGGCCTGGGGGCTGACCTTGGGCATGGTCTGCCGACTCGTCCTTCTCGCCGCGGCGTTCGCCAGAGAGGCCCGCATGCGCCGGCTTTCAATCTGGCTGCCGCGCCCCGGCGACGCGGTCTTCGCTTGGCGGGCGTTCCGCGCCGCGCTCGGCGGCGGTTGACTGCTCCAGCCGCGCCTGTGTTGCCCATCGGGGCTGCTCACCGCTTCGAGAGATACGTTCCGGTCGCTATCGCCCCAGTACCCAGCGTCAGCGCGCGCAGGTCCTCGGCGACGGGCCCGAACCAGTTCTTGCTGCGGAAGTCGTCGCCGCGCCGCCGCGCACCCTCGCAAAGCCGCCGATACAGACCGGGATCGTTCAGCAACCGTTCGATTGCAGACCGCACGGCCGCAGCGGAGCGCGGTTCCACCAACAGGCCGTTCTCCTCATGCTCGACGAGTTCCGGAACGTCTCGCCACCTGGCGGCGATGACCGGCAAGCCGCACTGAAAGGCCTCGATGATGACGCCGGGATAACCCTCCATCGGGTAGTAGCTGGGAAACAGCAGCACGTCATGGTCGCGCATGACCTGCGGCACCTCCTCGGGCTGCAGAACGCCGCAGTAGCTCGCCCTGGGATGCCCCGCGAACAGGGAAAAGTCCGTGTCGGACATGCCTGGTCCGAACACCTGGAGATGACAGTGGTCCGGCAAGTCGCGGCAAGCACGGAGCGCCTCGGCCAGCCCCTTGTCCATGTGCAGTCGGGAGATGAAGATCAGCTTGCGGATCTCCCTCTTGTGACGCTCCTCGCGCCCGACCGCAGCATGCGCCTCGACGTTCCTTATGTTGGGCAACCAGCGACAACTGGTTCGGTTGTCGAAGATCCGGCGCAACCGCTGTGTTTGGACGTACATCAGCGAACAGCGCATCCAGGTGCGATCCGCCAGCCAGCGGGCCAAGGCACCATACTTGCCATACACGGAATCGAGATCGGCCCCGGACAACCGCAGCACCAAGGGGCGACGGGCTATTCTGCAGAGAATCCAGGCCGACGAAGCGACGACCGTCGCGGAAGAGGGAGCAATGAACACGAAGACGAGCTGCGAGTGCCGGATCTTCTTCACGACACCTCGGACCATCCGCAGGAACCTCGCAAGACGACTCGCCTGGACTCTCCAGCGGGAGAGATTGGTCACGCGTCCCGAGGTATCGACCATATCCAGCTCGAAACCTCGCATGTCCAATTCATGGACCAGTTCGTCGCACGCAACCTTGCTCCCTCCAATCACGTTGGTGGCGGACGCCCCGGAACCTAGCGGACCGACGATCAGAATCTTCGGCCCTCGATCGCCGCGACCCTGCTCCGACTTCATCGCGGTTCCGCCGACCGCGTCGGTCGCCGGCCGCGACCCCGGCGCCCCAACGGGGTAAAGCTACCGACCGCCCAGCTCAGGTGCATCGTCGCAAGGACCAGCGGGAGCAGCAACGCGGCGCACGAACGGCGACGAACGCCGACCACCAGGGACACTAGGGCCAAGGTGACTACATACGCGAGCGGCAACGCCGCCGCCCCAGGAGTGCCGGCCCAGAAGAGGACCAGGGAGGCCGCCAACCCAAGCAGCAGCAGCGGGCTGGCGCTGTGCCGGGCCAACGGCAGCAGGCCGGCGTTGTGCCCGAACAGCAGCGACATCGGTTGTCGTCGCAACGCCACCCGCTTCCAACGGCCGTTGCCAAAATACTGTCGGGCGAGGTCCCGCAGGGTGCCGCGCGGCCGATAGTCGACCGCGAGCTCGGGATCGAACCACACCGTTTCCCCGTGTGCCCGCAGCCGGGCATTGACATCATAGTCCTCGCCCCGGACCATGTCGGGGTCGTAACTGCCCACCGCGGCCAGCCTGTCACGTCGGTACACGCCGAGGTAGACGGTGTCGACGGGGCCCTCGAGGCCCCCCAGCCGGTAGCGAACAGGCCCCGCCCCCAGCGGCGTGGTCATCGCCAGCGCCACCGCGCGCTCGAAGAACGTGATGCCGACCGGTCGTTGTCGGCCGCCGACGTTGGCCGCCCCGGTTCTCTGCAGCGTCTCTACCGCCCGGTGCAGGTATCCAGGCGGCCAGGTCGTATGGGCGTCGCAGCGTGCGACGATCTCTCCGGTCGCCACCCGCAACGCCGCCTGGAGGCCATACCCGATGACACGTTGCGGATTGGGAATCAGTGTCACCGTCGGATACAGCCGCCGAACCAGGTCCGACGTGGCGGTGTTGTCGGACCCGTCGGCGACGATCACCTCCACCGAACCGTTGTAGTCCTGAGCCAACACCGAGTCGAGCGCCTTCCCGATGCTCTCCTCGGCGTCGCGGGCCGGGATAATGACCGATATCGATGGGAACGGCGTCGCGAGGCCGCTCGGACGGATTTCCGGGTCTCCGGCGCGAACGTCGGGTTCGACGGGATGACGTGGAGAAACCATGATTCGCGTTGCCCACAACGGCCCCGCCCCCCGCCCAAGCGTTCTCGCTCGGTAGCGAGAGAGCGGCCGCGGCACGCGCGGGCTGTATCGGAAAGGATACCGTGTCAGATCCCGCACATCGATGCGGCGGATGCCGCGGAGCCCGTTGATCGCAGTTGCGTTCTGAGCATTGGCGATATATGATGGCGGTCGTAGAGTCGAGGCATGTGCGAGGAGGTCCCGACACGACCGGCGGACAGGACGTCGCCATCCTGTTCGCGACCCGCATCGGCCACGTGGTCCTCGGTCTCCTGATCCAGGCGACGCTCGCCTACACGCTCCTGACCGAGGGCCGGGGCGCCTATTCCGTCTGCGTCGTGTTCGGGTCGCTGCTCGGCCTGGTCTTCAGTCCCGGCGCCCAGCAGGGTGCGCAGTACTTCGTCGCGGCGAGACAGGCGAGCGTGTCGCAGGGCGTGGGCGCCGCCGCAGCGATCAGTCTGGCGGGTGGAGGACTGGCCATCGCGCTGGCCATCCCCCTGATCGACAGCGACATCGCCTTCTTCCAGAAAGCCGAGACGCGCTCCTTCCACTTGGGCCTCGTGCTGGCCCCGCTCGTGGCTCTCTCGACCGCGATCGAGCACCTGCTCGCCGCGCTGCGGCGTTTCGGCCGACTCGCCGTCCGCGTGCTGCTCCGGATGTCGGTCAACGCGATCGCGATCCTGGTGCTCGTCCGATGGTGGGGCCTCGGCGTCGACGGCGCCGTCGCGTCGTTCGCCATCGGTCATCTGGTCTCGGTCGCGGCCTGCCTCGGGGATCTGCGGCGGCATTGCGGGCTGGTCGCGGAAGGTGCCGTCCCGCTCGGCTCTCACCCGTATTCTCGGCTACGGCCTGCGATACCATATGGCGCGCCTCGGGAACGCGCTCGAACCGCACGTGGGCGTTCTCGTGCTCGGGCTGATCGCGAGCCCGGCCGAGATCGGCCTGTTCGCCGCGGCGAGCGCCCTCATGCTCGGGTTCCTCTCCCATGCCGTGGGCAACGCGCTGCTGCCCCGTATCGCCGGCCGGGAACACCCCGAGCTCGTCGCCCGCTGCCTGCGCCTCGTGGGCTGGACCACCGCCGTCGGCGTCCTCCCGGCGCTCGCCCTCGGCACGCCGCTGGTTCCGCTCCTGCTCTCGGCAGCCTTCCTGCCGGCCGTGCCCCTCCTCTGGATCCTGGCGCCCGGAATCGTGGCATCGGCCGGTACGGGCCTGTTTCATGACCCACTTCAAGGGCGTCGACCGCCCGGAGATCTGTTCGTGGGCGACTTGCCTCGGGCTGTGCGCCAATCTCGGCGTGCTCTTCCCGCTCTACCCGCGGCTGGGCATCGAGGCGGCGGCCTGGGCCATGACCACCGGCGCGGTTTCCTGCTGCCTCTTCCTCGCGATCGTGTTCAGGAGAACGACCGGCATGGCCTGGCTCCCGATGTGTCTGCCGGCGCGCGGCGACGCGGGTTTCCTGTGGGCGGCCGGCCGGTCCGCGCTCGGGCGGCGCGGCGAAGTTCCGCGCCCGACGCCTCTGGTCGACGAGAGTGGGGGCGTGCTAGGATGAACGGACTGATGACGACCGCATCGGGCAGGCTGCACGTCGGGTTCGTGCTGTATCGCCTGACGGGAGGCGGTGCGGAGCGGACGGCCCTCACCCTGGCCGAGGCGCTCGTCGAGCGCGGCCATCGCGTGGACCTGCTGGTGGCGCGCCTGATCGTGGCGTACCGGGAAGGCCTCCGACCGGGGATGCGGCTGTACCACCCGAGGTTCCCCCAAGCCATCGCCTGCGGCACGCCCGTGGTGAGCACCGACACGCCCCACGGGCCGCGCGATATACTGGAAGGGGGGCGATGGGGTAAACTGACGCCGGTCGGCGACGCCCCGGCCCTCGCGCGGGCGGTGGTCGAGGCGCTGGAGGGCGACAGGCCTCCGGAAGCGGCGCTCCGCCGCCGCGCCGCTTGGTTCTCGTGCGAGCGCGCGGCCGACGCCCACGTCGAGCTGTTCCGCGAGGTCTTGAGCCGACATGAACGCTGATCTCTTCAAGGCGGGCGTCCCGGCGAAGACACTGTTCGCCGCCATCGGCGGCGTCAATCGGCGTGTCGCCGGGCTCACCGTCGTGGTGGGCGTGGCCGTGCTCGCGCTGAACCTGTACGCGCCGGCGGGTCCGACGGCGCTGCAGCGCCTGATGGCCTCGCTGATCCTCTGTCTCTGTTCGGCCCCGACGCTGATGTGGGCCTCCGACCGGGACTGGGGCCACTCCGTGATGCCCCTCGTCGGCGTCACCTATGGGCTGTACTTCGGCGCGCCGGTCTTTCTGCAACACGATTCCCATGGGTGGTGGCTCGGGAGTTCGTCGATAGACGATTCCCTCATCGATCTGGCGCTCGCGCTGGCCGGCTGGGCGCTGGCGCTGCTGCTGGCCGCGCATTTCTGGCCGCACCGCCGACGGCCGGCCCCCGCGTTCCCCCGCGTCGAGTTCGTCCCGGCGCGGATGCACCGCCACGCCGCCTCACTGGCCGTCGTCATCGGCCTGGCCGCCGCGCCCTTCTTCTACCTCCACGTCGGCCACGTAGTGGCGACCTACACCGGCGGCGACGGGCTGCCGCCGGCCATCGCCTTCCCGATCAACCTAGCCGGTCAGTTCGTCGTTCTCTCCATCCTGATCCTGTTCCGCCTGCACTTGCGCGGACGACTGGGCCCGGCCGGCCGGTCGTTCCTGTGGTCGCTGGTCGTCTACTACACGGTGCTGGGCCTGAGCAGCGGCGTCGTGATGGAGGGAATGGGCGCCATCATCGCCCTGTTCGTGGCCTGGATGGTGACCGCGCCCGCGCCGACCTGGAAGGTGATGGCGTACGGGGTCCTCACCGCCGCCGTCCTGCTGGCCGTGCTGCTTCCCATGCGGCACCAGTACCGCTCCCTCATCTGGACGCACGGGGTCGACGCAAGTATACCCCAGCGCATCTCAGTCCATTATTTCACCCTCCCGATCCCCGGCGATAGCGGTGCGGAACGCGGCGAACCGATCGTCGAGACACCGGACTACGCCATATACAATCATGAAGACCGCATCCTGACCTACCATTACAACGACGCCGAGGCATGCGGTGCGGACCCGTCGGGCGGCGGCAGGCCAAGCTTCTTCGTGCACGTCTATCCGGTCGACCGCGCCGACCTGCCCGGCCATCGGTCCGCTCATTCCTTCGACACCTTCGACTTCGGCCTCCAAGGCGGAGTGGTCGCCGACGGCCGGTGCGTTCACCCGGTCGCCTTGCCGGCATACGCCATAGACCGCATTCGGACCGGCCTGAAGATCCGGCCCGCTTTTCAGCACCTTCACCCCGACTGCGAAGCCGTCGAGTACGTTTCCGGCGTCGTGGCGGATGCGAGTCGATGGCGAAGCAGAACGCTCACCGCCTTCGTCGCCGGATCTTACCGGAACGTTGATTCCGACGAAGAGTGGCTGCTCGGCACGATGGACGCCACTTCATGGGAGATACGCACCGAATCGGGACGCACGGAGACGTTCCAACTGATTGTCCACGGAAGGGACGAAGCGGAGAGAACCGCTCTCGCCTCGGTTGCGCCGTGCGACCGGATACGAGTCGAAGTGGACGCCGACAACTGGGCCGAGTACTATGTGAACGAGGCTCTCGTGGGGGAGAGCCACCGCCGGGTCGTCTATCGTCTCCGGGCGTTGGTTGCGTCAAGGGGAGACCGCTCTGCGCTGCGGGAAGGCGGTCCGTCAGCGACTCTCTTCTATCCGATCATACCGGGAGACGTCCGGCCGGTCGTCACGCGAGCGAACGAGACGCACGACTCGCGGGGACGGAACCCGAATGCGCCATGGGCCGATCTCTCCCTGATGTGGAAGGCCGGCGCCTTCGTGCGGATGATACCGGGCTTCGTGACGCGAGGCTCCATTTTCAGCTACGTCGATAACGCCCTGAACACGGTGTCCGAACGCCTGAACATGCTGCTGCCCGTGGCTTGGGTCATCCACCAGACGCCCGGCAACGTGCCGTATCTGCGCGGTGAGACCTATTACCCCGTGCTGTTCAAACTCGTCCCACGCTTCGTCTGGGAGGGCAAGCCCAGGGAGGTGCAAGACCTGGGCCAGCGTTACGGGTTCCTGCACGAGGGCAACGAAATCAACGGCTTCAAGATCCATCACGTGGGGGAGATGTACGCCAACTTCGGCGCCCTGGGCGTTCTGCTGGGGATGCCCCTGCTCGGCGCCCTGTACCGGGCGGTGTATCGGACGTTCTTCCACGACGACGCCTCCGCCGTGACCACGGCCGCGGGCGCCCATATCCTCACGGTCTGGCTGATGGGCATGGAGGGCAGGGTCTCGGGCCTGTTGGGTTGGGCTCTCTGGTACGTCGTCCTCCTCGCGTTGCTGGGCGCCGTTCTGCGAATCGCGCTTCGCCTCGGAGAGGTTCCGCGCACGCGAGGCGGCTGAACACGCTGGACGTTTTCGGGGACGTGCGGCAGCCGGGGAGCAGATGACCGCGGGGCGGCGGCCGTTCGGTCACGCCCCGCTCTCGGGCAAGGCCACTGCTCCACATGGCACCGGCCGCCGCAGAACGTGTCCGAAGGCCCGTTGCGGCGCCTCGGCTACTTCAGAACGTCGCTCTCCTCCGCCATCCGGACGAGCACCTCGGCGTCTTCCGGCAGCAGGAGCCGGCGCCCGACCGACTCGTCTGCGGCGCGGCGCACCGCGGCCACGAAGCCCGCGTGGTCGCCGTAGCGCTCCTCAGGAAACCGACTGAGGACCTTCGCGTTCAAGCTCACTCGCGTCGTCCCCGTGGCTTGGCCCCTGACCAGTTGCCAGTACGCGTCGGACCTGAGCCAGTACTGCAAAATCCGGGCATGGCGACTCTGAATGGGCTTGAACCGTATCAAGTACGATGCGAATACAGCCTCCACATCTTCCTCAACCAAGATTCCGTGGCCGGGATCCGCCATCCGCCATCCGGGCGATGAGCACGTCTCCCTTGGCGAGTCGGTACCTCGACACGTCGTCGTCCGTCGCCTCACAGTGCGGTACACGTGACCAGGACACCCATGGCTCTTTGTTGATGTCAGTAATCCGCAGAAACCGCGGCCCCACGAGCTCGCTCTTGGCCGACGCCGTATACCCGTACTGCGGCTTCTGACACAGGTTGCCCAGCGACCTGACCGTCCACCCCTTCGGGAGTTCGCCCAGCTCGGAGTCCACCAGCCGGTCGGGGAACAGGTCGGCGATGTCCTTCGGCAGGCCGGTGTCGCGGCCTTCCATCTTGGCCCGCACCGGGTCGAAATCGACGAACCAGGACCGGAACAGCGCCCGCGCCATCGCCTCCAGCGTCGCGTTCATCCGACGGTTCAGCTCGATCTTGTCGTCCAGCGTGCCGAGGATGTGCGCGATGGCACGTTGATCGAGGACGGGCGGAACGACGAATGGGCAGGCAGACAGGATCGACGTGTTCAGGTTCGGCATGGTCGCGCCATGGGCATGGCGGACGATCCATTCGCGAACGGCGGGGTGTCCGAAGTAGTACGAGGCGTATCTCGGATCGGCACCGTTCTCGCCCAAACGTACGCGAAGGCAGCCAGTGCCACACAGCCACCCATCTTCACGAGGTCCGATGAGCGCTCGCTTCTCGACATCGCCTCTACGGCTGTAGACGATATCGCCCTCGCGGACCAAGTAGCGCCGCAAGCGGTTGGCGTCACGGTCTCCGATGCGTGCGATTCCGTCCGCGATGACCCGATTGTCACCGAGGTTCTGCGGCATGATGGAGGGAATGCCGACCGGTCGGTAGTCCGACGCGTGGAGTTGGCTCCCGAATGGTCCAGTCTGGATGTTGCCACCGCCACGCTCGCAGACAGCCCCCAGTGTCGAGCGTTTCCAACCGGGTGGCAGAAAACCGAATAGGCCTCCGCTGCGCCTCCCGGTCGCGCGTGAGCCGTCGCTTTCCGGCAACCGCAACCGTTGCTGCGCCACGATCCGCCTGAATCGTTCGTTGATCCGCCTGACGTCAACGATGTCAACGGCGAACGGAAGATCCGAATCCTCGAACGCCACCTCCAGCGTGGACAGGCTCTGTGGTGGGATGGCGGTGTCTCCCTCCAGAGCGAGATCCAGGTCGGACGAGTCCTTCGTCGTCCACGTGGCACGGCTCCCGAAGACCCAGACCGTCACACCGTCGGGCAGATGCCGACGCAGTACGTCCTGCACGATGCGCAGGTGGTCGGCGCGGATGTCAATCGGCGGCGTCACGGGAGTGGTTCCTCTGTTGCAGTTGATCCCGCAGGTATCTGGCCTCCCGGAGGAAGGCCGGCACGCCCTCGAAGACTACCCGCGCCTTGGCTCCGTCGTAGGTGTGACTGGTCGTGCCGCGGAGCTTCCTGTACTCCTTCCAGGCGGACAACTCGGACCGCACCAATCCACGCCGGAAGGCTTCGCGCATGATGGCACTGAAGCTCATCTCGTCGAACTGGGAGGGATTCTCGGAGACCTGTTCGAGATGGCGCTTGATCATCTTGAAGGACAATTCGTAGGTGAACTCGAAGGCCTGAATCGCGGCGGCTCTGAGGTGCAGCTTGAGAGCGGGGTCACGCGACGCGAGGTCCGAGCTGTGGTACTCCAGCGCCTCCTCCAACTGCGCAATCGCATCATCGAGAGGCGTCAGGTCGAGTCTCATGAGCCGTGCCCGCGCAACGGAAAGCCGAGCGCCTTCAGGTTCTCGGCGATGGCGGCATCAAACCGCGCCCCCTCGGCCTGTTGCGCTTGCAGCTCCGCGACCAGCCGAGCCATCTTCGTCTCGAACGGCTCGCCGTCGTCCGGCTGCGGCTCGGCGCCGACGTAGCGGCCGGGAGTCAAGACGTGACCGTGGCGGCGAACCTCGTCGAGCGGGGCGCTCTTGCAGAAGCCGGGCAGGTCCTCGTAGGCGTCCGCGCCGTCGCGCCAGGCGTGGTAGGCGCCCGCGATGCCGGCGACGTCCTCGTCGGTCAGCTCGCGGTGCGTCCGGTCGACCATCCGGCCCAACTTGCGGGCGTCGATGAACAGGACGCCCGGCCGCGGCCGGCGTCGCGCCAGGAACCACAGGCAGGCCGGGATCTGCGTCGAGTAGAAGAGCTGCCCCGGCAGCGCGACCATGCAGTCCACCAGGTCCGCCTCGATCAGGTTCTTTCGGATCTCCCCCTCGCCCGACTGGCTCGACGACATCGACCCGTTCGCGAGCACGAAGCCGGCGACGCCGGCCGGGGCCAGATGGTGCACCATGTGCTGCACCCACGCGAAGTTGGCGTTGCCCTTCGGCGGCACGCCGTAGCGCCAGCGCTTGTCCTCGACCAGACGCTCTCCGCCCCAGTCGGAGACGTTGAACGGCGGGTTGGCGAGGATGAAGTCGGCCTTCAGGTCCGGGTGGCGGTCGTTGTGGAAGCTGTCTCCGTGGGCAATCTGCCCCTCGATGCCCCGGATCGCGAGGTTCATCTTCGCGAGCCGCCACGTCGTGTAGTTCGACTCCTGGCCGTAGATGCTGATGTCGGCCCTGGCCTTGCCGCCGTTCCCGTTGCCGCTGGCGTGAGCACGGATGAACGCGACCGACTGCACGAACATCCCCGACGAGCCGCAGCACGGGTCGTAGACCCGGCCCCGGTACGGCTCCAGCATCTCGACCAGCACCCTGACGACGCAGCGCGGCGTGTAGAACTCGCCGCCCTTCTTGCCCTCCGCGCTCGCGAACTGCGACAGGAAGTACTCGTAGACGCGGCCGAGCACGTCGCGGGAACGCGCGTCCTCGTCGCCCACCTGGATGTTGCCGACGAGGTCGATCAACTGGCCGAGCCGGCGCTTGTCGAGCGCCGGGCGGGCGTAGTCCCGCGGCAGCACGTCCTTGAGCGCCGGGTTGTCGCGCTCGATGGCAGCCATAGCCTGATCGGCGGTCAGGCCGACAGTCGGCTGCCTCGCCTGCGCCCGCAGATGCATCCAGCGGGCCTCGGCCGGCACCCAGAAGACGTTCTCGGCGATGTACTCGTCGCGGTCCTCGGCGGCGTCCTCGCCCCACCGGGCCAGCAGCGCCACGCGGCGTTCCTCGAAGGCGTCGGAGATGTACTTGAGGAAGATCAGTCCGAGGACGACGTGCTTGTACTCGGCGGCGTCCATCGAGCCGCGCAGGGCGTCGGCCATCGACCACAGTTCGGCTTCATGGCCGATGGTGGCCCCGCCGTCCGGGGTTGCGCCTGCGTCGCCTGCCTGCTTCCCCGACCGTCGTCGCGCCATGCCCAATCCCCGTCGTACAACACCCACAGACCCGCGGGCCGGTGGGCGCCCATGCCACCTCACTCAATAGAGTACAACCAGCCGCCGATGGGCCTCAACGGTTCGCCCGACCGCGGCGGCGACCAGGCCGGTTCGGCGCCTGACTGCGAGGGGATGGAACCGGAGGAAGGTCGTTCCGCGGAGCCGGCTCGACATGCCTGACGTGCGACCGAGGCTGGCCGGAGGATGCGATCCAGACCTGTCCGCTGCCGGGCGAGGACCTACTCGGCCACCTGCTATCACCCGTCTGCCAGCAGCGACCGTCCGGCGTTATGCACCGTGCTTCCCCACGGGAAAAATGACAACGGGAGCGACCCCGGAGGCCCGGCGGCGAGTGCAACTGCAGGAGCCGGCCGGGGCCGCAAAACGCCAGATTTGCGGGGGTCGCTCCCGAATCCCCCTTCGATCCGTTGCATCGTCACCGGGATTCAGGTCAGATGTGCGGTTTTGGTCGTAGAATCAAGCACTTGCAGGAAATGGCACCTGCTACGCCGGGTGCTACACAGGGTGCAACTCGCGCCGGGGAGCCCTGTCGCAGGTCTGGAGCGGCATGATCGAGCTGTCTTGTCCTGTAAGTAGGACAGTCCCTTCGGCGGTTGTTGGCATCCGCGCCGGCTTGGTCCTGCCCTTCAACCTCACGCCCTTCGTCAAGGGTCTGAACCGGAGTGGATCGCCTCGCCGCGGTCGCCGAATTTCGCGGTCCATCTGGCATTTCTGACGAGCAACCGCCCGTGTAGTTGGCTCGACGACCCGAACGTTTCCGAACGTACCCGAACGTATCGGAACGTACCTGAACTCTTTTGCCTTCAGTCACTTGCAGACATTTGCATGCTACACTGATCGACACCGCACACCACGGAATCGCGGCCGACGGCACGGCCCAAGGCTGCCCGAACAGGAGGCACGATGACGAGACTGCTCACGCTTCGCGAGGTAACCCGGATGACCGCGCTGTCCCGCTCGGCGGTCTACGAGCTGATGCCGGGGTCGAGGTTCCCGAAGCCGATCCGGATCGGGGCTCGCGCCGTCCGCTGGGTCGAGAAGGAGGTGCTCGACTTCATCGCCAGCCGGCCGCGCGGCGGCTCGGAGCGGCCGGCGGCGTAGGGCCATGACCGTGCTCGGCAGGAGGGCGATGGTGGCGGTGCGGCCGGCGGGTCCGGTTCGCCGCGACAGCGGAGCGAGCGCAGCTCTTTTTCGTTGGAAGGCGGCCAGCCTTCCGGCTGGCTCGCAAGAGCGAACCCGCACGGTCGGCCGCGGCAGTCACCGAAGGCCGGAGCGCACGCGGAGGACCCCGCGTCAGCGGGGTTGACTGCCGCGGCCGACCGTGCGCTCCCGGACGCCGGGGTCTGCTCGGCGCTGAGCATCCCGCCGAGAGGCCCGGCGACGGCCGCAGCGACGGCGGGTCCGAACCGGCGCGGCGACGCGCCGTCTCCGCGTGCAGGGTTCGAAGGGGCAGTGCCCCTCGCCAGCCCCCTTGTGTCGGACAAGGGGTATGCTGGCTCATCATCACCAACGGTTGTGATGAGCCAGACTGTTCTGTCCGCGCTATCTCCTCCTCGCCGGCCGGTTCCTCGTCGTTGCTCTCCGTGATCCTTCATGTTCGCCGTTCCGCTCCCGGTCATCCCCTCGATCTCCGTGCATCTGATGGCCGTTCGCTCTCTCGTCCGCCTGATCTTCTCGGGCGTCGGTGGTCGAGCGGGGGAGGCAGCAGATCGGCGGGTTCAGCGATGGTCAGGGGTGCTGCGGCGCCGGCGATCTCGTGTTCCGCCGGTTCTGCGATCGGGCGCTGAGGGCGATGCTCGCCAGCAAGGTACGCCGCCCAATCGACCATGAGTCGTCGCCGCCGCTCGAACAGGTCCGAGCGGGCGTAGGCCGCCTCGACCTTGTTCTGCACGACATGGGCCAGCGCGGCCTCGACCACCTCGCGCGGGTGGTTCGTCTCCTCGGCCGCCCAATCGCGGAAGGTCGACCGGAATCCGTGAGGCACGGCGGGGACCTCCAGCGTCCTGAGCAGCGCCGACAGGGCCATGTCGTTCATCCGCTTGCCCCGCACGCTCGGGAACACGAGCGGGTTGCCGTCGTCGAGCGTCCGCGCCGCATCGAGGATCTCCTGCGCTCGCCCGCTCAGCGGTACCCGGTGCTCGCGCTTCGCCTTGGTCCGCGTGGCCGGAACGGTCCAGACGTGCTCCTCGGTGTCGATCTCGGCCCACTCGGCCCCACGCACCTCGCCGGACCTCGCGGCGGTCAGCACGAGAAACTCGAACGCCAGCTTGACGACGGGAGCCGCGCCCGACGTCCGCACCGTCTCGACCGTCGCCGCCACGTCGCGATGCGGCAGCGCCGGCATGTGCCGGACGAGATCCTGCTGCGGGCCGAGGATCGGCCCGATGCGGCTGCACGGGTTGTCGTCGCGGTAGTTCAGCGCCACGGCCCACTCCATGACGGTGCTGATGCGCTGGCGGACCCGCCGCGCCGTCGCCGGCCGCTCGTGCCAGACGGCCTGCAGCGCCTCGACCACGTCGGCGCTCGTCACCTCGGAGACGGGCAGCTTGCCGAGCCGGGGGAAGGCGAAGCGTTCCATGCTCGACAACCAGTCCTTGCCGTGCTTGGGGTTGCGCCAGCCGGGCCGCATCTGGGCCAGGACCGCCTCGGCGGCGGCGGCGAAGGTCGGCATGCTCTTGAGGCGGCGCTTCTCGGCCAGTGGATCGCCACCGGCGCGGGCGAGCCTGCGGTTGGCGAGCGCTTGGGCGCGGGCGTCCTTGAGCGGGACGAGCGGGAAGCCGCCGAGCCCGAGTTCGCGTCGCCGGCCACGGATGACGAGCCGCTGTACCCAGCTGCGCGTGCCGGTCGGCTGCACGTCGAGGTAGAGGCCATCGCCGTCGCAGTACCTTCCGGCCTGTGCTACGTTGCGGACGAAGGCGGTCGTCAGCGCGTGGTGCGGCTGCCGGCCGTTGGGCTTGGTGGTCCGGGGTCGTGTCGGGAGTTCCATCTCTGCCAGTATACCCCTCAGCATGTGGCGGATACTGGCAGATCGTACCGGACTGAAACGGCCCTCGTCAAGCCCGAGAACAGGTAGTAATCAACTATTATTCAGTCACTTACGGACCGTTCAGGACGGTGACGGACGGTAGCGGATTCCCTGGCATGGTG
Organism: Bryobacterales bacterium; assembly: GCA_965214655.1. Taxonomy (GTDB): domain Bacteria; phylum Acidobacteriota; class Terriglobia; order Bryobacterales; family UBA6623; genus CATQHP01. Next base: position 2,543,598 of record OZ243965.1, read on the forward strand.
GACAGGATGCCGCCATCGTGTTCGCGACCCAAGCCGGCAAGGTCGTCTTCGGCCTCGCGATCCAGAGTCTGCTGGCCTACACGCTGTTGCCGGAAGGGCGCGGCAGCTTCGCCGTGTGCGTCGTGTTCGCAACTTTTCTCGGCGTGCTCTTCACGCCGGGAGCGCGAGAAGGCGCGCAGTACTTCGTCATGACGAAGCAGGCGACCGTCTCGGAAGGGGTCGGCGCCGCACTGGCGATCTGTCTCGCCGGCGGGGGCTTGGCGGTCGCCTTGGCGATCCCGTTCGTTCACAGCGAGATGCCCTTCTTTCAGCAGGCGAGTCGACCTTCTTTCTACTTGGCGCTTGCCCTGGTTCCCGTGTTGGCGTTCTCGAGCGCCATGGGATATCAACTCGCCGCGCTCCGCCGCTTCGGACACCTCGCGGTGTTTGTGTTGCTGCATCTCGCCGTGAATGTCCTCGTTCTGCTGATCCTCGTCCGGGTCGGGAGACTCGGGGTGGGGAGCGCCGTTGCGGCTGCCGCCGCCGCGCATGGTTGCACGGTGGCCTTGTGCGCGCGGTACCTGCGCCGCCGCCACGCGCTGGTTCCGATCAATCCGTTCCGCGCCATCTCCGCGCGCATCGTCGGCTACGGCCTGCGATTCTATCCCGCGGGACTGGGCAGCGCACTGGAAATGAGCGCGGGCGTTCTCGTTCTCGCGCTGTTCGCGAGTCAAGCGGAAATCGGCCTGTTCGCAACCGCGAGCGCGCTCATATTCCGGCTGCGCATGATCTCCGACGCGGTCGGCAACGCGCTGCTGCCGCGTATCGCGGGCAGCGGCCGCCCGGAACTGACGGCGCTCTGCCTGCGTGTGGTGTCGTGCGGCACCGTGGCCGCGCTTCTCGCCCTGCTGGCGATCAGTGCGCCGCTGGTCCGGATCCTCTTCTCCGCAGCCTTCCTGCCGGCGGCGCCGCTGCTGTGGATCATCGCCCCCGGAGTGCTCGCCTATGCCTGCGCCGGCATACTCGGAACCTACTTCAAGGGCATCGACCGCCCGGGCGTCTGTTCCTGGGCCGTCTCCCTGGGGCTGGCTGCGAATCTCGTCGCGGTTCCCGTGCTCTATCCGGCGGTCGGCGCCGCGGCCGCGGCCTGGGGGCTGACCTTGGGCATGGTCTGCCGACTCGTCCTTCTCGCCGCGGCGTTCGCCAGAGAGACCCGCATGCGCCGGCTTTCAATCTGGCTGCCGCGCCCCGGCGACGCGGTCTTCGCTTGGCGGGCGTTCCGCGCCGCGCTCGGCGGCGGTTGACTGCGCCAGCCACGCCTGGAACATCAGGATGTTCCAGAGTTGCTGCTCCACGCTGTCGTGCATTTTCAGGAATGCATCCCACGTCCGGCGAACCGGGCCGGGATGGAAAAAGCCTTCCTCCCGCAGCCGCCGTTCGTCGAGCAAGGCTTCCGCCCAGTCTCGGAGCGGACCACGCAGCCAGAAGGCGAGCGGCACGCCGAATCCCGCCTTCGGCCGATCGACGAGCCGGCGCGGCAGATACTTGAAGAGAACCTGCCGCAGGATCCATTTGCTTTCGGCGCCCCGGATCCGGAACGACGACGGCAATCGCCAGACGAATTCCACAACGTGATGATCCAGAAACGGCGCGCGCGTCTCGAGACTGGCGCCCATCGCCGCCCTGTCGACCTTGACCAGAATGTCATCCGGGAGATAACTCAACATGTCGGCCGCCATCAACCGCTCAACGCATTCAACCGCAACGGGCCAACAGGCAGCTTCGCTCAGGACGGTAGCGGGTTCGGAGGCGCCGCGCACGATCGCAGATGGATGCTGGCAGTGGGAGATGCGGCGCCGAAGAAGTTCTTCAGGTGTCCGGCTGGCGATCAGCGCCGCCAGCTTGCGGACCCTGGCAGGCGTCCAGTGGAGCCCGCAGACCATGGGCAGCCGCCGCAGAACGCTGCGGGGCGCGGCGCCGTCCGACTCAGCTGCGAGGAGGGCCGTGACCGCGCCCGCGCCGATGCGCCGCAGCCGCTGCGGCGCCCAGGACAATGAACTCCAGAGCCGGGGTATCTCCAGGTAATGAGAATAGCCGCCGAACAACTCGTCGCCGCCGTCCCCGGACAAGGCTACGGTCACGTGCCGGCGCGCCAGGGCGGCAACCAGGAAGGTCGGGATCTGCGAGGCATCGGCAAAGGGCTCGTCGAAAAGACTCGGCAGGCGCGGAATGACGTCCTGCGCCTCGTGCGCCGACACGTACAACTCCGTATGCTCCGTTCCCAGATGGCTTGCCACGGCCTTGGCGTACGGCGCTTCATCGTACTCGATTGCATCGAATCCGATGGTGAACGTCCGCACCGGCCGCGCGGATTGCGCCTGCATCAACGCGACGACCGTCGACGAATCGATTCCGCCGGACAGAAACGCGCCAAGCGGAACGTCGGCGACCATCTGCCGGCCGACCGACCGCAGCAACAGGTCGTGCAGCACGTCGACCGCTTCTTCGGGAGCGCCCTCGAACGGTCGGGCCCGGCCCGCGGCCACCACGTCCCGCAACGACCAGTACGGCCGAGGCTCCGGCGGTTCGCCCCCCCGCCGGCCCGAAGCGCCCGCCGCCATCTTGACGTATGTGCCCGGCGGCAGCTTGCGAACTCCTTTGTAAATGGACCAGGGGGATGGAACATACTTGTGGCGCACGAGCAGGGCGAGCGCGCCTCTGTCGATGTCTCCCGCGAACGCAGGATGCGCCGCGAGCGCCTTCAACTCGGACCCGAACAGGAACACGCCGTTCTGCAGGCCGTAGTAGAGCGGTTTTTCGCCTATCCGATCGCGGGCCAGATAAAGGGCCCTGTCCTCGCGATCCCAGAGGGCGAGGGCGAACATGCCGGTGGATGCCCGCAGCGCCTCTTCCATTCCCCAGCGCTCGATGGCGGCAAGCAGCGTTTCCGTATCGGAATGCCCCCTCCAGGAGATGGCCGGACGATGGGCGTCGAGCCGTCGTCTGAGCTCTCGGTGATTGTAGACCTCGCCATTGAAGACGATGACTCTTCGTCCGGATTCCGACCGCATCGGCTGGCGGCCGGCCGGCGACGGATCAACGACGGCCAGACGCCGATACGCCAGTGCGGCTCCCGCCTCGACGTCCAGCCAGACCCCGCCGTCGTCGGGGCCGCGATGCGCGACTGCGTCCGCCATCCCGCGGGCGATCGCTGACGCCGCCTCCGCCGGAAGAGGCTCCCTTCCAAAAAAACCGGCTATGCCGCACATGCTGCGCTCTCGATGGGCCTGGTCATTGCCCGCGCCGGATGCCGCGCAGGTCCGCGGCCATGCGGTCGAGCCATTGCGCGCTGCGGAAGTCCTCGCCGCGCCGGCGCGCGCCCTTGCAGAGCCGCCGGTACAGACCGGGATCGTCCAGCAACCGCTCGATCGCGGACTGCACCGCCGCAGCGGATCGGGGCTCCACCAGCAGCCCGTTCCGCTCATGCTCGACGAGTTCGGGAACGTCGCGCCAGTTGGCGGCGACGACCGGCAGGCCGCACTGGAAGGCTTCCAGGACAACGCCGGGATACCCCTCGCTCATGTAATAGCTGGGAAACAACAGCAAGTCGTGCTGCGCCAGAGCCCGGGGCACGTCCCCGGGCTCGAGCGCGCCGCCGTAGCTCGCCCTGGGATGCCCCGCGAACAGAGAGAAGTCCGTGTCGGACATGCCCGGTCCGAATACATGCAGATGACAGTGCCCGGGCAGGTCGCGGCAGGCATCGAGCGCCTCGGCCAGCCCCTTGTCCATGTGCAGGCGGGAGATGAAGATCAGCTTGCGGATTTCTCTTCGTGTGCGGGGTTGCCTTTCGCGCTCCTCTCCTGCTGAAGGTTCGTCGCCGCGCCTGACCGCGGCGGGCGCCTCCACGTCCCTGGTATTGGGAAACCAGCGAACATTGGCGCCGTCGGCGAAGAGCCGGTGCAACCGCCGTGTCTGGACGTACATCAGCGAACATCGCTTCCAGGTGCGGTCCGCAAGCCAGTGGGCGAGGACGCCGTATTGGCCATGCACGACGTCGAAATCGGCTCCGGACAGCCGCAGCACCATGGGTCGGCGGGCTATTCTGCAGAAGACCCAGATTGACGAAGCCACGACCGTAGCGGAAAAGGGAGCTATAACCAGGAAGACGAGTTGAGAATGGCGGATTTTCTTCACGACTCCCCAGACTGTCCGCAGCAGTCTCGCAAGACGAGTCATGCGGACTTTCCACGGGGAGAGATTGGTCACGCTTCCCGACGTGTCGACGACGTCCAACTCGAAACCTCGCCTGCCCAATCCATGGATAAATTCATCGGCAACTACCTTGTTCCCCCCAATCACGTTGGTGGCGGACGCTCCGGAACCCAGCGGAGCAATGAGCAGGATTTTCGTCATGGCGAGCGCCGCCACTGACGCCCGACCGCGGATCGACCGGCCGCGGATCGACCGGCCGCCCACAAGAAACTCGCGCCGCTGCGTCGCCGGACCTGAACCGAGAGCCGACCCGGCCCGGTCGTTCTGCTCAAAACCGACGCGAAGAAGCGGCGGCGGCCGACCGGGCCGATGGTCATGATGGTCATGGCCCGGGCCGCCGCGGCGCCGAGTCGCGGGTAGAACGGAACAAGCGCGCCGAGATTGCCGCACAATCCGAGGCCGACCGTCCACGAGCAGGCCCCCGGGCGGTTGACGCCCTTGCAGTGCGTCATGGGCGCCCCGGTCGCCGCGGCTGGATCCGCCTGCATTTCAATGGGAAGGGGCGCCGGTCTCGGTCGAACCGACCCGAACTGCGATCAAGAAGCCGATTCCCCAGCTCAGGTGCATCGTGGCGAGGACCAGCGGGAGCAGGAGCGCGGCAAACGAACGGCGGCGGATGCCGACCGTCAGAGAGCCGAGCGCCAGGGCGAGAACGTAAGTGAACGGCACCGCCGCCGCCCAGGAGGCGCCGCCCGCGGCCAAGACCGGCGAGGCGGCCAGCCCCAGAACCAACAGCAGCACAGCCAAATGCCGGGGCAGAGGCGTGACCGAATGCCGTAGTATAAGTATCCGCTTCCATTGGCCGTAACCGAAATATTGCCAGGCAAGGGCCGGCAAGGTGCTGCGCGGCCGATAGCGGGCCACCAGCCCGGGGTCGAACCACACCGTTTCCCCCCGCGCGCGCAGCCGAAAGTTGAGTTCGTAGTCCTCGCCCCGTATCAGGTTGGGGTTGACGCCGCCCACTGCCTCCCATGCATCGCGCCGGAACGCGCCCAGATAGACGGTTGAGGCGGGCCCCTCCGGGCCGCCCAGCCGGTAACGCGGGGCGCCCGCCCCCAAGGGAGTGGTCATCGCCATCGCCACCGCGCGCTCGAAAAACGTGACGCCGACCGGCTGTTGCCGGCCGCCGACGTTGGCCGCTCCCGTTCTCTGCAGCGTGTCGACTGCGCGGCGCACGTATCCGGGTGGGAAAATCGTATGGGCGTCGCACCGTATGAGGATCTCTCCGGTCGCCTCCAGGTACGCGGCTCGGATTCCAGGTCCGATGACCCGTTTCGGATTGGCAAGCAGTTTCACCGTCGGGTACAGCCGCCGAATCAGCTCGGACGTGGCCGCGGTCTCGGATCCGTCGGCGACGATCACCTCTATCGAACCCTTGTAGTCCTGAGACAACAACGAGTCGAGCACATCTTCGATGGTCGCTTCAGCGTTCCGAGCCGGGATAAGGATCGACACCGATGGGAAGTGAGTCGCAGGGGTCGGTTGAGGGCTGAGCCTGGTGTTCTCCTTCATGCCGCCTGACACCGACACTATAGCAGCGTTCGCCGCGCGAACTGCGCGGCATCCGGCGCGTCGCAGCAACCTCTTCCCTGCGGAATTTGCTGCCGGATCTTTCCTTTCAGCCGAGCCGCCGTGAGCTTGTCCCGCGGGGCTTTCCTGCACGGCGCCGGCTCGCAAAAATGCCGCGGGCTCATTGCGCAGGATAACACACTCGTAGCGCGAAGCAGGCGAACGAACCGAAAGTCTGCCTTTTCCTGCGGATTCGTTTCTCTCCACACAGGATTCGCGCCCCGAAGAAGGCGCGTTCCCGATATACTGTTTCCGTTATGTCCGACTCGCGCCGCAGCTTTGTCAAAGGTTCCTTGGGAGCGCTCTCCATGTCCGCCCTTGCCGGGCCGGCCCTTGCCCAGAAAGATTCGGGGAACGGCATCCCCACGCGGCGCTTGGGCCGCACCGGCGAGCAGGTCTCGATTCTCTGCATCGGCGGCGCGCATCTCGGCCGCGCGGCCCAGGACGACGGCGAAAAGGCCGGCCTCGAGCTCGCCCACGCCGCACTCGACAACGGCGTCTCTTTCTGGGACAACGCCTACGTATACCTCGACGGTTATGCCGAAGAGTTCATGGGCAGAGCGCTCCAAGGCCGCCGGGACAAAGTTTTTCTGATGACCAAGAACTCCGGCCGCGACTATGAGTTCTCGCAGCAGTGCCTGGAAACCAGCCTGCGGCGCTTGCAGACGGATTATCTCGATCTGTGGCAATTCCACGAGACCAACTACGACAACGATCCCGACTGGGTATTCGAAAGGGGCGGGCTGAAGTTCGCCCTCGAAGCGCAGAAGGCGGGCAAGGTGCGCTACATCGGCTTCACCGGACACAAGCACCCGCGCATCCACGCCAAGATGCTGAACAAGAGCTACGACTGGGCTACGGCGCAGATGCCCATCAACCCGATGGACTACTTCTACAGGTCGTTTCAGCGCGAGGTCGTGCCGCTGTGCAAGGCCAAGGACGTCGGCGTGCTGGGCATGAAGTGCCTGGGCGGCGGCCGCCGCGTGGCCGAGATTCCCTCGAAGACCAAGGTCACGGCGGAAATGTGCGTCCGCTGGGCGCTGAGTCTGCCGATTGCGTCGCTCGTCCGCGGTTATCTCAACAGCGACCAGCTCATGGCCGACGTGAAGATCGCCCGCGGCTTCAAACCTCTCGAAGAATCCGAGCGCGCGCGGATCATGGCGCTGGCCGCGCCCGAAGCCGGCGACGGCCGCCACGAGTGGTTCAAATCGACTCAGTTCTACGACGGACCGGTTTACCGCAAGATGCACGGCTTCGCCGTGGAAGCGTAGCCGTAGAGCCGGCTGGAATTGAAAGCTTCCCCCTGCGCCGCGGCGAGCGGCCCGCGCACTGCAACGAGACCATCCGATTCCCATGACAGCAAGTCTTTTCGGCACCGACGGAATTCGCGGACGCGCAGGCAAGCCGCCGCTCGACCCGGCGACGACGTTCGCCGTCGGCGCCGCGCTCGCCGAGCGCCTCGCGCGGACGAAACGGCCGTCGGTGCTGATCGGCGCGGACACGCGGGAGTCCAGCGAGGGCATCGCGCAAACTCTCGCCGCCGGACTCCAATCCGGCGGCGTGGCCGTGCATTACGCCGGCGTGATCCCCACTCCCGGCGTCGCCTATGCGACGGAACGGGGAAGTTTCTCGTCCGGCGTGATGATATCGGCCTCGCACAACCCTTTCGAAGACAACGGGATCAAGGTGTTCGGGCCGTTCGGCTACAAGATGCCCGACGAACAGGAAGCCGAAACCGAGCAAGCGGTTTCCCGGCTGCTTGTGCGGCGGCTCGAGCCTGCGCGGCTTGAGCTTGCCGGCGATCCGCAAGTTGCCCGCAGCTATGCCCGGCATCTGCGCGCCGCCGCCCCCCCCGGCTTGGGCGCGGCGGGCCTGAAGGCCGTCGTCGACTGCGCCAACGGCGCGGCGTCGGCTCTCGCTCCGCCGCTGTTCGAGAGCCTGGGCATCGAAGCGGAGTTTCTGGCCAATCGGCCCGACGGCCGCAACATCAACCGCGGCTGCGGCTCGCTGCACATGGATGCTCTCGCCAAACGGGTCACGGAGAGCGGGGCGGACTTGGGCATCGCCTTCGACGGAGACGCCGACCGCTGCCTGTTCGTCGACGAAAAAGGCGGACGCCTCGACGGCGATAACATCCTGCTCTCCGCCGGAGTCCAGATGAAGCATCGCGGACAACTGCACGAAAACAGGGTGATCGCCACGGTGATGTCGAACATCGGACTCGAAAAGGCGCTGGAAAGCGAGGGCATCGCCCTCTCCCGAACGCCCGTGGGCGATAAGCATGTGTTGGAAGAGATGCTGCGCTGCGGGGCCGCCCTGGGAGGCGAGCAATCGGGGCACGTGATTTTCGGCGACTACGCCACCACCGGCGACGGGCTGCTGACGGCGTTGATGCTGTTGGGCGTCGCAGCCGAGCGGCGCGAGCCGTTCAGCGTCCTCAGGCAGCGTCTCCGGGTGTTCCCGCAAAAACTGGTCAACATCCGGGTCAAAGAGCGCAAACCGTTCCAGCAAATTCCCGCTCTGCAGAAAGCCGTCGCCGAAAGCGAGTTGCAGTTGGCCGGAAGCGGGCGCGTTCTCATCCGCTATTCCGGAACGGAGCCGCTCGTTCGGGTTATGGTCGAAGCCGAACGCGCCGAGGATGTTGCCCGGCACTCCGCCAAGCTCGCCGAACTGTTCGAGCAGCGTCTGGGCGCGTGAGCCGACCGTTCGGGCGCCGTCTGCAGCCAGGCCCGGCGGTTGCCGGCTACAAGCCCTCCAACCGGTCGGCGGCGATCGATTGCTCGATGAGCATCACCGGGATATCGTCGTCGATGCGGTAAATGGTCCTGCCGTCGGTGGTGATCAGACCCTCGGAGAACGGTTTCTCTATGGCGCCGCCGCCGGCGTATGCGACCTTTCCGGCTTCGATCAGCGCGTTCAGCCTGGAGACTTGTTCCTCGCTCATCATCTCGACGGGGACCTTCGACTGCGGGCAACAAAGGATTTCCAGCAATTCCCGATGAATAGGCACGCGTTCCCTCCGCTTCGCAACCTGTCTCATTTTAGCGGACGGGCCGCGGCGGCGGGGAATCCCGGCCGCTCATGAGAAACTGGTGCTCATGCTCGACCGGCGGCAGTTTCTGGGCGCGGCGGCCGGCGCCGCCTTCCCGGCGGCGGAATCGGCTGCGGCTGCGGATGAGTGGTTGGCAGTCCGCTTGTGGTTCGCGGCGGACGCGGACAAGCTCAAAGACGCGCTTCCCGTTCCGTTGCGGCCGGCCGCGCCGGGGCGCGTTGTCGTCGAGTTTCGCCGCGGGCCGGCCGGGGCGCGTTGCCTGCTCGCCGCGGTCTCCGTTTTGCACGGCGAGGAGCGCCTGCTGCCGTTGGCCGTCTGGATCGCGGATCCGTTCGAGTTGCGAACCGCCCGCGAGTCCCTCGGTCTGCCGGCGTTCGACGGCGATGTCGCGATTGGCGGCGGCGCCTTCAGCCTGCGGATTGCCGGAACCGAACTGTTTCACGCAAAGATCGGCGGCGAGGCCGCGCCGGCCCCCGCCGCGCATCGGCTCCCTGTGCTGACCTACCGTTATGCGCTGCAGCCGGACTGGCGGAAAGGCCCCCTGGATACGACCGCGCCGGTCGAGTTATGGCGTCTTTCCGGCGGCTCGAATGCGGGTTGGGAAAAGCTCCCGACCGCTGCGGCAACCGTCGCCGGAACATTCGACGGAGCGTTTCCCCGCTTCGGCGTTGCCGAACTGCTTGCCGTTGCCGGACGGCGGGAATCGCACGCGGATGCGCAGTCCGGCGCGGAATTTGTGGAAACGGTCGCCGCTCCGGCGTTCGCGCCGTTCGCCTTCCGCGCTTATTCCGCCGATGCTCTCCGGCTCGTTCCGCCGATGCCGGGTCGCATTGGCGCGCGGGTCGCAGCGGGGGCGGTCGAAGCTTACCGCGGCCGGCGGGAAACCGTTGTCGAAAACGTCACCATCGTCGAGGTCGATGTCACCGTCAACCGCGAGCGGCACGCCGCGTTGCTTCCGCCCGGCTGTCAAGCGACGCTCAGACCGTCGCTGAAGCTGTTTGCCGTGCGCGGCCTGGACGACCCCGCTTTGGACGAGGCCTGGCTGCTGGCGTACTGCCTGCTCGACAACCGCGCGGTCTGGTACGCCGTTGCGCACCTGAAGCCGTCGCTGAAAGGCGCGGAATTCGGACGGGAAGTTTTCGGGTACCCGACGAAGGCCGGCCAAGTGGATTCTTTCGTGAGTCCAATCGGCTTCGGGGCCGCTCTGCGCCGCCGCGGCCGCACTCTTGCGCATACTGCAGGCGGCTTCGAGGGTTTCTCGACCGGCACGTCGCTGGCGCAGATGGAAATCGCCGCTTTGCGCCTGCGTCCCCAATTCCACGATTCCCCGCGGCAGGGCGAGTTGATCGTTCAGTCCTGGCATTACCAGGGTCTCCGCAAACGCGTTGCTCCCCAGACCCTGCAGTTCGAATTTCCCAAGCCGGCCGAGGACTCCCCAAGCGCCGGCCCGGATGCCTGGCACGAGTTCGGGCCGGCGCGCATCGCTGCCGTTTCGATCATCGACGGCGGCGCTCTGCAGCGAGCGCCCGCCCGCGCGGCGGGCCGGGTCGCCGCCATCGATCCGTATTATCGAGACCGCTGCGACGGCAGGCTGCCCTGGGAGCAGCCGCCCGCGGCCGCCAGGCGCCGCACCTGACATCCGCAGCGCGCTTCGGAAAATACGCATGTAAAATCGTATGCAGTAACGAAAAATAACCTTGTAGCCGCTCCGCGCGCGCCTTAAACTGACTACGAGCTTCACAGTGCGACGCGGCGCTACTTCTTGGGCCTGCCCGGGATACTGTTGCAGGGTCGGGCATCGCCATGCAATGCCCGGGAGCTTTTGTACGCGGCCGGCCTCGCTTGCCGCCGGCGCCCGCGAGTCGGGCCTTTCCGGGGGCGCCGCTCAACGCAATCGACAAAAAAATACGCCCGCCTCGGCGCGCCGGTTCTTGACCGCTGCGGACTCGTCTGCGCAGCACGCGCCCCCGCCGGCCCGGCCGGCCGGATGGATAGTAACCGAATGGATAGTAACCGTACCGCCGAGTCTTCGCGCTCGGCGCCTGCAATTCCCGAAAAGCTTTCCGCCTGACTTGGACGGCGGGGCGGAAGCTGCGATGCGGAGCGGAATCCCGCGCCGCGTCCGGGGCGCTCGGCCGCCTCTTCACCGATAAAAAAGGTCTCGGGCAGAGCGCCTTGGACCGCTGGAGAGGGCGCCTTCGCGGCAGCCCGAAAGGAAAGAGGGATACCAATGCGCATAGGATTATTGGCTGCTTGTCTGACGCCGGCGCTATTGCTGTTCCCTACGACGGCGGCGCGGGCCCAAGTCACGACGGCGACGTTGTACGGGACTGTGCAGGATGCTTCGGGAGCGGTGATTCCGGGCGGCGAGGCAACCATCGGAAACGACGATACCGGGCTTGCGTACACGGCCTCGGTGGGAGCGGACGGCGGTTTCGTGTTCAACGTCCTGCCGGTCGGAACGTACACTCTCGAAATCGAATCCGACGGGTTCAAAACGTACCGGAGCACCGGCATCACCCTCATTGCGTCGCAGGTCGTGCGCCAGACGCACACGCTCGAAATCGGCAGCCTGAGCGAGACCGTTACGGTCGAAGGCCGGCCTCCCCTGGTCAATACCGAGGCTTCCGAGCAGCGCGAGAGCTTGAACGCATTGAAGGTCAGCGAGTTGCCGCTGGCGCGCCGCAACGTGACGCAAATCCTGAAGCTCTCCAGCGGAGTGGACGTGGGCGGAGGGAGCCTGCGCATCAATGGAATCGGCAAAAGCGGAACCGGCATAACCGTCAACGGCACGGACGCCAACTCGAATCCCTCGGAAGGCCGTGCGATGCAGCAGTACGGCGGGCGCAACTACATGGACGTCATGAGCATCGAAGCCGTCGACGAAGTGCAGGTCATGCGCGGCATCATGAAGGCCGAAAACGGAGGCGTGGTCAGCGGGACGATCAACCTGATCAGCAAGCAGGGCACGAACGCCTTCCACGGCAGCGTGTTCGAGAACTACCGCTCGCACGTATTTAACGCGCGCAATCCGTTTCAGACGAACATCAACGCGGACGGTTCCCAGGTTGCCAAGAACCGCGAGGTATTCAATCAGTTCGGAGGTTCGTTCGGCGGGCCGGTCATGCGGAACAAGCTGTTCTTCTTCGCTACCTACGAAGGTTACCGCGAGACCGCCTCGCAGCGCGTGAGCGGAACCGTTCCCAGCCCGGCGCTGCGCACGACAATCCTCAACGCGCTTCCCTTCCAGGAGACGAAGCTGTTGATGGACACCATTCCCCAGCCGACGTTGCTGCTCGATGAAAACCGCGGCCGGGTCGAAACGGTCGGCAGCCGCCAAAGAACGGAAAACCACGTCATCGCCAGAGCGGATTACCGCCTCACCGACACCGGCAACCTGTCGTTCACCTACACGCGGAATCGTCCTTTCGGTCTCGATCCCCGCTATAACCTCAACGGCGCCAACGACCGGGAATACACCTACGTGCAAGACCGCTACAACGCGCAGTTCACCAAGAGCGGCGTGACCTGGGTGTCCGAAACGCGTTTCGGCTACAACTTCGCCGACATGGAAAGGCTCGACAATATCTTCACGCTGCAAGACCCCGACAGGCAGGAGACCATCGATTGGCAGAACCGCATCCCCCGGCTGCGGCTGCGCAATGTCGGCGGAACGATCACCTTGGGCAGCGGCGAGGTGTGGCTGATGGAGGGCGCCACCACCACCTTCGACCAGAAGCTCACGCTGAACAAGGGCAAGCATACGATCAAGTTCGGCGGGCGCTTCGTGCATTACGGCGGTGCGCGAACGAATCCCGAAAATCCCCAGTACGAGTTCCTCAACGTCGAGGAAATGCAGGCCAATCGGATCAACGGGGCGGTGATCTCCTTCGGCTCGAACGGCCCGCACTCGTCTCGAATGTACGAGATCGGCGGCTTTGTCCAGGACGACTGGCGGGTGAACCGGAAACTGACGCTGAACCTCGGACTGCGCTACGACTTCTACTCCAACAACACGGTGAAACCGACCGGCGCCATCGACGTCACGAACAAGAATCTGGAGCTTCCTCCGGGAGCGGATTTCACCAACTTCGCCTTCGGCCCCCGCCGCCCTACGGACAGACCGATCGAGCACGACGGCTGGGTGAACCTCGGCCCGCGGGCGGGGTTCGCTTACCGTCTGGACGATGAGGGAAGAACCGTTGTCCGCGGCGGAGTCGGCGTCATGTTCGCCGCCCAGGTGCCGGCGCTGCTGCGGCAAAGCGTCGCCGGACCGGACATTCCCTTCCGCGTCAGGTATAGCGCCAACGAAGCGAACCGGCTGGGGGTGCGCTACCCCTTCAGCAACGAAGAGATCATTCCGATCGCGCTGCAGGATATCCGGGAGAGCGGGAACGAACTCGTCTTCTCGCTGATAACGCCGGACCTGCAGAATCCGTACACGATCAACTACCAGTTCAACATCCAACGGCAACTTGCCGAGGATCTGATGTGGGAAATCGGATACGTGGGAACGCGGGGCGTGAAGTTCCCCATGCACAGGCGCTTCAACTTGCCCGACCGGCAGACCGGAATCCGGCCCAACCCCACCCTCATCCCCGGCGGCCCCTATTTCGTGGACATGGGCGAAAGCGTGATGAACCACTCCTTGCAGACATCGCTGCGCAAGCGCTTCTCGCGCAACCTGTCGTTCGACGTCCACTACACCTGGGGCAAGACGATCGCCTTCACCGGGGGCGATGTCGGCGTGTACTACGGAACGGATGCGACCAGCGGAATCCAGGACTTCTTCAATCTGGCCATCGAGCGCGGCAATCCCGGATTCGATACGACGCACCGGGCCGTAGCCGATTTGATCTACGAGCTTCCCCGGTTCAACGCTTTCAGCGCTCCGCTGCGGGGCATTCTCGGCGGATGGCAGATCGCCGGCATCTATTCCGGTATTCCGGGACGACCGGCGAGCCCCTCACCATCAGGCAGAGCTGCTCGCAGTCTTGGCAATGCCGGTCGGACTACGTCGGCGGCAATATCAAGGCTCCGCAAGGGGTGACTTTCGGCGCCCCGCGGGTCGGTTCGCATCAGGACGTTCGCTTTCTCAATCCGGACGCCTTTGCCAGGGTGGAGGAAGTCAGGGGCATTGCCCAGCGGCCGGGGAATGCCGGCAACGGCCTGGTCCGCGGTCCGGGCCGATGGACCGTGGATTTTTCCCTGTCGAAGAACTTCCGCTTGAAGGAATCCGTACGGCTTCAGATCCGGGCGGACATGTTCAATGCCCTCAATCGCGTCAATCTCCAATCGCTGAATGGGAACGTGGAAAATTCCGACTTCGGAACTCTCGATTCAGCCGGAGCGATGCGTCAGATGCAGATGGGGGTGCGCATCACGTTCTAGGCGCCTCGGGGCGGCTGCTGTGCCTGGCGCCATGCAGGGTATGACCAACACTGTTCGCAAGCTGACGACGTTCTTCGCGGCCGCGGCCTCGGTCTGCGCCCAAATCGCCCCGCGGGCGGTTCTGGAGCCATACTGTTTCGCCTGTCACAACTCGACCGTCGCCGGCGGCGGGTTGGCTCTCGACCGGCTCGACCCCGCCCATCCGGGCGCCGCCCCGCAAGTGTGGGAAGCGGTGGTGCGCAAGCTCGAGCGCCGTTCCATGCCTCCGCGGGGCATGCCGCGCCCCGACGAGGCGGCATACGAAGCCGTTGTCCGCAATCTGATCGAGCTCCTCGACGACCACGCCGCAAAACATCCCCGCCCGGGCCGCGAGAGCGCCTTCCGCCGCCTGAACCGGGCCGAGTACCGCAACGCGGTTCGCGATATTCTCGCGCTCGATGTCGACGTTCGGTCATTGCTGCCGCGCGACGAAAGCAGGTACGGATTCGACAACAACACAACCGGGCTGTCGCCTACGCTGCTCGAGCGTTATCTCGCGGCGGCGAAAAAAATCAGCCGCTTGGCGGTCGGGACGCCTCCCCGTTCGCCAAGCGGCGAGTTGATCGTCCTTCCCGTGGATCTGACCCAGGAAGCGCATTTCAGCGAGTTGCCTTTCGGAACCAGGGGCGGGACGGTCGTGAAACACACGTTTCCGGTCGACGCCGAGTACGACGTCCGCATCACGCTCAGCCGCGACCGCAACGAGCGCGTCGAGGGACTCCGCGACCCGCACGACGTGGAACTGCTGCTGGACGGCCGGCCTATCCGGCGGTTCACCGTCACCCCGCCCGAGAAAGGCGATCACGCCGCTGTCGACGAGCATCTGACCGCGCGCGTTCCGGTCGCCGCCGGACCCCGCGAAATCGGCGTCGCGTTTCTCAAGAAGTCGTCCGCGCTGATCGAGACGCAGCGCCAACCTTACTTGGCTCGGTTCAATATGGACCGCCACCCGCGCACGCAGCCGGCGCTGTACTCGGTCTCGATTGTCGGTCCGTACAACGCCGCGGGACCGGGCGGCACTCCCAGCCGGCGGCGAATTTTCTCCTGCCGTCCGAGCTCGACTTCCGGCGAAGAAAAGTGCGCCAAGCAAATCCTCTCGCGCTTGATCCGCCGCGCCTACCGCCGCCCGCCAAGCGCCGCGGATCTGGAGAAACCGCTCGAGTTTTACCGTGAGGGGCGCGAGCGCGGCGGTTTTGAAACCGGCATCGAAACCGCGTTGCGCGCCCTGCTGGCGAGTCCTCGGTTCCTGTTTCGCACCGAGCGGGACCCGGCCGGCAGCACAGGCCGGCCGTACAGGATCTCGCCGTACGAACTGGCGTCGCGGCTGTCGTTCTTCTTGTGGAGCAGCATCCCCGACGACGAGTTGCTGCAAGCGGCGGACGCGGACCGCCTGAGGGACGAAGGCGCGCTTGAGCGGCAGGTCCGACGCATGCTGCGCGACGCGCGCGCGCAGGCGCTGGTCGATAATTTTGCCGGACAGTGGCTGCGCCTGCGAAATCTGGATGCTCTGACCCCCGACCGGCGGCTCTTTGCCGACTTCGACGACAATCTGCGCAAGTCCTTGCGGCGCGAGACGGAATTGCTGTTCCAGACGATCCTGCGCGAAGACCGCAGCATCGTCGAGCTGCTCAGCGCCGACTACACGTTTCTGAACGAGCGCCTGGCCAGGCACTACGGCATTCGGCATATCTACGGCGATCGTTTTCGCCGAGTCGCCTTGGGCCCCGACGGCGCCCGCGGCGGTTTGCTCACGCACGGCAGCATTCTTGCCGTGACATCCTATGCCAATCGGACTTCGCCGGTGCTGCGCGGGAAATGGGTTCTCACAAACATCCTCGGCGCTCCGCCCCCGCCGCCCCTGCCGGAAGCGCCGACGCTTCGCCAACGGACTCCCTCCGCGAAACCGCTCACGTTGCGGGAGCGGATCGCGGAACACCGCGCCAACCCGGCCTGCGCCGGCTGCCACGACATCATCGACCCGGTCGGCTTCGCGCTTGAGAACTACGATGCCGTCGGCCGCTGGCGCACTCGGGACGGAGACGCCCCGGTGGACGCCTCGGGGTATCTTCCCGACGGAACCCGGTTCCACGGACCGGCCGGGTTGCGCAAAGCTCTCCTGGAGCGGTCCGATCTGTTCGTCTCGACCGTGGCGGAGAAGCTGCTGATCTACGCTTTGGGGCGGGGACTCGAACACTACGACGCCCCTGCCGTCCGCAAAATTGTCCGCGATGCGGCGCAGGACGACTACCGCTTTTCGTCCTTGATAATGGGAGTCGTCCGCAGCGCGCCGTTTCAAATGAGGAATCCGCAATGATCGTTACGAAAAAACATCTTCCCCGCCGAACGCTGCTGCGAGGGATGGGCGCAACGGTAGCGCTCCCTCTGCTCGATGCGATGGTTCCCGCAATGACCGCGCAGGCCAAGACTGCGGCGGCCCCCGTGCGCAGGCTGGGCTACGTCTATATCCCCATGGGCGCCAACCTCGACCGCTGGACCCCGCCCGGCGGCGGCGGCCGGCTTGCCCGAATGTCGCCCATCCTCGAATCCTTGCAGCCGTTCCAGGCCGGACTCACCGTGGTCACGAATCTCGAAAACAGGAACGCCTACTCCGCCGGCAATCACGCTACGGCCAACTCGGGGTTTCTGAGCGCCGCGAAAGCCAAGATGACCGAAGGCGCCGACTACGAGTTGGCGACAACGGCGGACCAAATCGCCGCCAAACGCATCGGCGGCCAAACCGCGCTGCCGTCGCTCGAGTTGTCGATGGATATCCAGACGAATGTCGGCAATTGCGACAACGGGTTCGCCTGCGTTTACCAAAACAATCTTTCCTGGTCTTCGCCGACAACTCCGCTGCCCTCGATCGCGCATCCGAGAATCGCCTTCGAACGCCTGTTCGGCGACGGCGGCGCGCCCGCGGAGCGCCGCGCCGAGCTTCGTGTCGACGACAGCATCCTCGATTGGGTCGGCGAAGACCTGACGCGCCTGAAAAAAAAGTTGAGTCCCGCCGACAACAGAACGGTCGATGAGTACCTTGACACGGTGCGCGAGGTCGACAGACGCATCCAACAAGCGGAGAGGAGAATCGAGGATGCGCCGCTGCCGGACCTCGACCGGCCGGTCGGCGTCCCCCCGGCCTATGCGGACCATGCCCGCTTGATGTTCGACTTGCAGGCGCTGGCGCTTCAAGGCGACATCACGCGCGTGATTACCTTTCAATTGGCGCGGGAGACGAGCAACCGCACTTATCCGGAAATCGGCGTCCCCGATGCGCACCATCCCACTTCGCATCACGCCAACGATCCGCTCAAGCTTGAGAAACTGGCCAAGATCAACGCCTTCCATGTCTCGCTGTTCGGGTATTACCTCGAGAAGCTCTCCTCCACGCCCGACGGGGACGGTTCGCTTCTCGATCATTGCGTTTTGCTTTGCGGCAGCGGCATGGGCAACCCCGACATTCACGACCACCTGAATCTGCCGATTCTGGTCGCCGGAGGGGCGGCGGGCCGACTCCGGGGCGGCCGGCATATCGAGTACAAGGAGCCGGCCCCGCTCGCCAATTTGCACCTGACGCTGCTCGACAAGGTCGGCGTGCGGCTGGACTCTTTCGGCGACAGCACCGGCCGCATCGAAGAGCTTGTTCTCTGAACATGCGCCGATTCCGACAAATTCCGATCCTTTGCGCGGCCTGGGGCGCCGCTGTTGCGCTGTTGCCTCCGGCCGTCTCCGGCCGCAGAGCTGGTTGAAGCTGCTCGAGCGAACGATTCCGCCGCAGTGAGCGCGCTGCTCGAGGCAGGGGCCGACGTCAAGGCGCAAGCCCCCGACGGCGCCACGGCGCTGCACTGGGCGGCGCATTGGGACGACCCGGCCGCGGCGCGGGCGCTCATCGCCGCCGGCGCCGCGGCCGGCGCCGTCAATCGCTACCGGGTAACGCCGCTGATGCTTGCCGCCGCGAACGGCAGCGCGGCGATGATCGAAATGCTCATCGCGGCCGGCGCCGACCCGAACGCCGCCCTGCCGTACGGCGAAACCGTCTTGATGAGCGCAGCGCGGACCGGCAAGCCCGCAGCCGTGCGCATGCTCCTCGGTCATGGCGCCGCCGTCAACGCTCAAGAGAAATGGCGTGGGCAAACCGCGCTGATGTGGGCGGCCGGGGAAGGTCACGTCGAGGCCGCAAAGGCTTTGCTCGACGCCGGCGCGGACATTGGCGCAAAGTCCTACGCGGGCTTCTCGGCGCTGCTGTTTGCCGTTCGTCAGGGCCATATCGGCGCCGCGCGCGCTTTGCTCGATGCCGGCGCGGACGTCAACGACTCGCTGCCGAAGCGCCGCAGCGGCGGCCGGTGGGCCGAAAACAGTGCGGACGGCGAACCTGAGGCGGGGGCAAGCGCTCTCGAAATCGCAGTATCGAACGCTCACTTCGAGCTTGCCGCTCTGCTGCTCGAAAAAGGCGCCGACCCGAACGCCGCGGGCCCGGGCTGGACTCCTCTGCACACCGTGAGCTGGGTGCGCAAGCCCGGCGTGGGCAGTAACGATCCTGCCCCCGCCGGCTCCGGGAACGTCGGCAGCCTCGAGATCGTTCGCAAGCTTGCCGCGTACGGCGCCGACGTCAACTTTCGCATGACCGCGGCGACCAGCCCCGGCAGGCACAGTTTGAACACCCTGGGCGCAACGCCGTTTCTGGCCGCGGCCCGCACGGCCGATGCCGAGCTGATGCGCCTTCTTCACGACTTGGGCGCCGACCCCGCCATCCCCAACGAAGACGGCGCGACGCCGCTGATGGTTGCCGCTGGCGTCGGCGTGCGCGCCCCCGACGAGGATGCCGGCACAGCGGACGAGGTCGTCGAAGCCGTCAAAATTGCACTCGCCCTGGGCGGCAATCCAAACGCGGTTGACGGACGCGGCAACACGGCCATGCACGGCGCCGCTTACAAGCATGTCCCCGGCGCGGTGCGCGCGTTGGTCGAGGCAGGCGCCAGGGTTGAGATTTGGAACCGCAAGAACGATCTCGGATGGACGCCGCTGCGCATTGCCGCGGGCGTTCATCGCGGCATGAACTTTCGTTTTTCCCCGGAAACCGCCGCCGCCATCCGCGAAGCGATGGAAGCCGCCGGTGTCTCGACCGAAATGGAGCCCGAAGCGTTCATCAGCGGCGCCACGAAGTAGTTGTCCGACGAGGTAGTTGTCCGTCGTGAACCGTCTTCGGATTCCCTGTCTGCTTGCCGCATCCTGTCTTGGCGCGGGGACGGCGTTAACTGTATCCATGGATCCAGGGAACTCGGCTGAGCCGCGGCGTCATGGCGGCTGCCCTTGCTCGCCGTATTGCCCGCGGAGCCGCCGCAGCGGGTAAGAAACGCGGACGCAGTTCCGCTGAGCGTTTGCAGCGCCTGACGCCTCCAGGGTCGCTTGGAGTTCTTCCTGAAATGCTCCTTGCCGTTTCAGGATTGGGTCCCCCGCCACGGCGGCGGCGTTTTCTCGAAGTAGGCGGCGATGCCGGCCTGCGCTTCGGCGGACGCTCGGCGCGAGGCGATCGCTTCCGCCGTGCGCGCGCGGACGGCGTCGTCGATCGGCGAACCCGCGATATCCGCCACCAGCCGCTTGCTCGCGGCGAGCGCCTCGGGGCCGCCGCGGGCCAGACGGGCGGCAAAACGCGCCACCGCCGCATCGAGATCGCCGGGCGCCGCGACTTCGTGAACCAGTCCGCAGGCCAGGGCGCCCGCGGCGTCGAGGCGCTCGGAAGTCAGCATGTAGCGCCGCGCCGCGCGCGGCCCCATGGCCTCGATGAGATAGGGGCCGATGAGCGCGGCGATCAGGCCCAGGCGAACCTCGCTCAAGCGAAAGAACGCCTCCGTCGAGGCGACGGCAATATCGCAGGCCGCGGCCAGACCGACTCCGCCGCCGACCGCCGCGCCCTGGACGCGGGCAACGGTCGGTTTGGGAGAAGAGTGCAGCGCGTGCAGCAGCTTGGCGAACCGGCCGGCGTCCGCTCGGTTTTCGGCCGGGGTGAACTCCGCCATCCGGCGCATGTAATGGAGGTCCGCCCCGGCGCTGAAGCTCGCTCCGGCGCCGGCCAGGACAATCACGCGCACCGACGCATCCGCGGACGCCGCTGCCAGCAATGCGCTCGCCTCGGCGACGGCCCGCTCGTCGAGAGCGTTGTGCAGCTCGGGGCGGTTCAGCGTAAGCGTCGCCGCGCCCGCATGGTTTGCGTACAGAACCGATTGGTCGGACATCGCCCAAAAATCATAGCGAAGGGCGCGGACGGGCGCCCGGCGTCAGCGGCGAACCGGAACCGAGACGTCGATCGTCCGCGGCGGCAGGCACGCCTTGTCGGTGCATGCCTGAAAGCGGAATTTGCCCTTCAACTCCGAGAGGTCGGCACCCGCGGCAGGCACCCGGAAACGTGTCCGAATCACGATGCGCGAGGAGTAGACCGCCAGCGGCTTTGTAGAGAAAGACGGCTCGATGGTCTCCGCCTGCGGGTAGTCGATGGCTTCGACGACGAGCGGCGCCGCATCCCAACTCAGCTTCGTCGGGATCAGGTAGTCTTCGAGCGGCCGGTTGGAGTTGATGTGGTAGCCCTTGCGGATGCGCACCGCAAGAGGCGCTTCGACGACCGCGCCCGGAGTCAGCTCCGCCGCCGGAGCGGGCGGCTCGATGGAAGCCGCGGAGAAGCCCTGGAATTGGCCGAAGCCCGCCGCGGCGATGAGTCCCAGAGCGCAACCCCGCACGATCGGCTTCGCGGCGAGGCCGGCTCTGTCACAACAGCCGCTGGATATCGCTTTCATACTCGCTCTTGCTGACCAAGCCGGTGTGGCGGGTGACGATTGCGCCTTTCTTGTCGATGATGAAGCTCGTCGGCAGCGCTACGACGCCGCCGAATTCCTCGGCCGTCTCGTCGTTGCCCAGCAAGATCGGGAAATTGGGCTTCAGTTCCGCCGTGAAAGGCCGCACGACTTCCCAGCCCTCTTCGTCGAGCGAAACGGCCAGCACCAGGAAGCCTCGATCTTTGTACTTGCGCTGAAAGTCGATGAACCAGGGCATCTCGATCTTGCACGGGCCGCACCAGGTAGCCCAGAAGTTCAGCAGCACGACCCGGCCTTCGATGTCCGCTTTGGTGAACTCCGTGCCGTTTTCGTCCTTGAGGTTGAAGTCGGGAAGCGGCATAGTTTCGCCGGCCGCAGCGGTCTCCGCCGCGGCGCCGGAGGAATCGCCGCCGCTCGATGGGCCGCAAGCGGCCGCCGCGATGACTGCCGCGGACAACATGAAACGCAAGAATCTGTTGGGCATGGGTTCTCCCTCGCTCGTTCGGGCTACTGTCAGTATACCGGCGGCGAGACTCGTTCAGCCGCCCCCCTCCGAAATTTCCGCTACGACCACGCGCAGCCGGCCGCGATGGAGCCTGACGTCGAGACGATCGCCCGGGGGCGCCTGGCGGTTGTCGCGCACCAGCGCGCCGGACTCCGTGCGCACGATGGCGTAGCCCCGCTCGAGGATCGCTGTCGGACTGAGCGCGCCGAGGCCGCCGGCGAGAGCGTCGAGGCGCGCCCCGAGGCGGTCCAGCCGTTGCCGCTGCAGTTGGGCCGGCCTGGGCGCCAGCGCCTCGAGACGTTGGCGCCGGCGCGCAAGGCTGACGCGCAGGTCAAGCATGGCCAGTGTGCGCTCTTGTTCGCCGAGGCGCTCCTGCGCCGCGCGGATGCGCGCATCGCTTGCGCGGCGCAGCGTTCGTTCGGCGTCGTCGAGGCGTTGCCAGGATTCGGCCAAGCGGCGGCGCACGCCGGCCTCGGCCCGCTCGAGGCCGGCTGCGAGCATCTTTCCGCCCAGAATGGCGATGCGGTGCCGCAGCGCGCGGACCCCGCGCCGCTCGAGGCTGCTCAGGGTCTGCAGGATTCCTTGCATGTCGGGCGCCGCCAGCTCGGCCGCGGCCGACGGGGTCGGGGCGCGGACATCGGCGGCAAAGTCGGCGATGGTGAAATCCGTTTGGTGCCCGACGGCGGAAATGACGGGCAGCGAGCAGGCTGCGATGGCCCGCGCAACCTTTTCCTCGTTGAACGGCCAAAGGTCTTCGAGCGAGCCGCCGCCGCGCCCGGCGATGACGACCTGCGCCCAAGGGTTTTCGCTGAAGTAGCGGATGCCGCGGGCGATTTCGGCGGCTGCTTCGTCCCCCTGAACGCGGCAGGGGTACAGTCGAATGTGCGCGGCCGGAAAACGGCGTTCGATGATGCGCGCCATATCCGCGATGGCCGCCCCGGACGGCGACGTGACGATGCCGATGCGCGTCGGCGCCGGCGGCAGCGCACGCTTGCGCTCGTCGGCGAACAGGCCCTCGGCGGCAAGCTTTTCCTTCAGTCGCTTGAAGGCCAGTTGCAAGGCGCCGGCGCCTTGGGGATCGATGGCTTCGACCTGGAGCTGGTATGCGCCGCGGGCTTCATAAACGCCGATGCGCCCGCGGACAACGACGGCCAGCCCGTCCCGCGGCTTGACCTTGAGATACATCGCGTCCTGGCGGAAGCAGACGCAGCGCAATTGCGCGCGGTCGTCCTTGAGCGTGAAGTACCAGTGACCGCTCGGCGCTTTTGCGGCATTCGAGATTTCGCCCGCAACCCATACATCGGGGAAGGCGCGCTCGATCAGCTTGCGGATGCCGGCCGTTATGTCGGCGACGCTGTAGACCCGCCGGTCGCCGGCGGCAAAGTCGAGTCCGCGCTGCTCCATAGGACCCTTATGCCGCTTTGGCCCGTCTCCTGCGGCGGAAGACCAGGAACGCAATCAGCGCGCCGGCGGCCAGCGTGCCGGCGGCGACTCCGAAAATCGCCAGCAGATCGAGGTAGGCTTTGAAGCCCGCTTCCAGATCGGGCATGAATCCCTGCATCAGCAATCCCGATTGGGCATGCGTCCAGGCAACGAGCAAGCCCAATAGGCTGGTGATCCCCAGCGACAACCGCAGGTAAAGATGCTTCTCGCCTGCGGCGGTCCTGGCCAGCCAGATCGCTCCGCTGCCGTATGCGGCCGCCGCCGCCAGGATGTTCCGTCGAAAAAAGCCGTCCAGGTATTCCTCCCGCACGACCGCGCTCAACGAATAGCCGAGGCCCAGAATCGAGAACAGCGCGTAGTATACGCCGCAAGAGAGCGCGACTGCGGCGGCCAGCCGCCAGGGCGCCGGCCCCCAGAACGCGGCTGCGAGAACCGCCAGAAACCAGACGCAGGCAAGCGTCGCGGTGGGCCCGCGGGCGTGGCGCTCGGCGCGCAGCCCGGCCTCGCGGTCGGGAAGGTGGGCCGTCAGGCATTCCTGCTGTTCGCGCGCGCGCCGGCGGATGGCCTGCAGGCGCTCCGGCGGCGCGTCCAGCGCTTCCTCCAGCACGCGGCCTTGGCTGTTGGCCGGCATCGGCAGCCCCAGCAGCGCGCTGACCGTCGGCGCCAGGTCGACGAGCAGACCGTCCGCCTTGCCCTTCGCGCGAATGCCCGGGCCGGCCAGGATCAGCGGCGCGCGGATGACCTCGGGCTCGGAGCCTCCGTGGCCGCCCCGTCCCCGCCGGTCGATATGTCCGTGGTCGGAGACGACGGCAAAGGTAGTTTGCGCTGCGTCGAAGCGGGAGACGATCCGCCCCAGACAATCGTCCACGGCCGCCATCACGATGCGGTAGCCGTCGGAATCGCCGCCGAAATCGTGGCCGGCCTCGTCGCCGGCGGTCAAGCCCACAACGGTGAGAGCCGCCGGCTTCTCGGCGAGAAAGGCAAGCGCCCGAGCGCAAATGTCTTGCTGCCATGCGCTCAACTCCTGCGCGGAATATCCGCCGTGCAGCTCCTTTTCGAAGCCCCTGTAATCGCCGCCGAGAGCGCCGCCGAACGCCCGCCGCCAAAAGCTCGATCCGAATACCGCGATGCTCAACTCATGGCGCCTGGCGAGCGAGAAAATCGACTGCACGGGGGGCGGGCTGAACAGGGCGTTGTTGGTGACGCCGCTGACTTCCGGCCACGCGCCGGTGGCCATCGTCGCCCGCGCCGGGTTGGACAAAGACGGCAGGCCTACGCGCAGCGTCCCGGAAGAGCCGCGCGCGGCCAGCCGCTGCAGATGCTCCAACTCGGCGGCCCTGTCCACGCGCAGGCCGTCCAGCACGATCAGCGCCAAGCGCTCGGTCAGCGGCTGCCCGGCGGGGAAATCCGCATCGTAGGCGTAAGGCGTGCGGTAACTCGTGACGCTCTTCCAGGCGGCGTCGGCAACGAAGACGCTTGCTGCTCCCAGCGCTGCAAGATAAATGACGGACGCCGCGGCGCCGATGCGGTTCGACACACTGCGAGTTTATCAATCCGACCTGGGGGAGACGTATTTTTCAATACAAGACAGCATCCATATATCAGTCAGGCAGCGGTTGGAGTCCTGCGGCCGGAGGCGGTCCTGTTGAATCGGGGCGTTGGCCAAGACGACAAGCCGGCGCATCGCGGCGGCCAAGGCGGCAAGTCCGAGCGCCGCGGCGCCGGGCGGCTAGATCAGCCACCGGCGGGCGATCTGATCGTTCTCGTCGGAGGCGATCATCCAGTCCAACAGCCGGTCTTTCAATTCCCGAACGACGCCCTGACGGCCCGGGTCGTCATAGAGGTTGTTCCATTCTCCGGGGTCGTCTTCCAGGTCGTACAGCTCTCCGCCGCGGCCGACGTAATAATTCATCTTCCAGCGGTTGGTGCGGACCATTTTGGCATCCGGGTGGCGGACCCCGGTCACGCCCTTGCCCGGGATGAAAAAATGCCCCCGATCGCCGTTGGTGATGACCTCCGGCATGATGTTCTCGGCAAATAACGCCCCGCGCGGCTCGTAAAGGCTTCTCTCGCCCGCGACCAGCGGCGCGAAGCTGCGGCCCCGGATGTGTTCCGGAACAGGCAGGGCGCATAGCTCGAGCAGGCTGGGCAGCACGTCAACGGTTTCGATGAGCTCGGAGTAAACGCCGGGCCGGACGCGCCCCGGCAGGCTCACCAGCAACGGAATCCGCACCGAAGACTCGAAGAAGACGTTCTTGCCGAACAGCCCGTGTTCCAGCATCTGGTCGCCGTGGTCGCTGGAGACGATGACGATGGTGTTCCCGGCGGCCGCGCTGCGCTCCAACTCCGCGAGCGTGGCGCCCACTTCTTCGTCGAGCCAGGTGACGGCGCCGTAATAGCTGCGGTACATCCATTGCAGCCGCCCGCGGTCCATAGCGTATGGGGGCGTCCCGCGCAGGATCATTTTGCGCACCGGCAACGGCAACCGGTGGATGTACTCGAGGTCGACCCGCTTGGGCAGCGGGATCGCGGTATCGTTGTACAACGCGTCGTACGGTTGCGGAACGGTATGCGGCGAATGCGGCTTGAAATAGGATGAAAACAGGAAAAACGGCCGCGAATCGGCGGCAAGCTCGCGCAGCATGACGCGGGTCTCGCGGCCGGTCCAGGCAGTCGGGGCGTACTGCCTGTCGATCGCCGCGCGGAAAGGATTTTGCCCCGGCGGCGCGTTGTCGACGGTCTTGTGGTAGGGAACGCCGGCGTTGGGGTCGTTGGCGTTCCTCCACTTGACGTAATCGGAAAAGCGGTCCGTGTGGCCGATGCCGTCGTCCAACAGCACTCGGTCGAACCCTGTTTCCCGGGCGTGCTCGGCTGTCGGCGGGTGAAAGTGCAGCTTGCCGACCGAGCCGGTGCGGTAGCCGGCCTCGCGGAACAGCCGCTGCATCATGGGCTCGGGTTGGCGGTACGGCGTGTAGTTGACCCGATTCTTGTGGGAGTGCGGGTAGCGTCCGCTGAAGAAGCTCAGGCGGGACGGCACGCAGACCGGCGCCTGCACGCAGGTCTGGGTGAAGTTGGCCGAGCGCGCCGCCAGCTTGTCCAGATGCGGCGTGCGCACGATCGCGTTCCCGTTGGCCCCGAGGCAGTCGAAGCGCCACTGGTCCAGCATGATGAACAGCACGTTGGGGCGGGCGCCGGCCGCCGCCTGGGCCGCCGCGGCGCCGGACTGAACGAAAGCTCTTCTGGTGATGGAAAACATGTCTTTCCGTTCTACGCCCCAGCCCACGAACCCTACCAGAGCAGCTTCAGGCCGAATTGAATTTGCCGCGGCGCGTTCGCCTGCGCGGTGATGCGCCCGAAGTTCCTGTTGTTGACCGCGGTGTTCGGGCCGGCGAACACCGGCGTGTTGGTGAAGTTGAAGAACTCGGCCCGGAACTGCAGCCGCAGATCCTCGGTCAGATTGAAATGCTTGAACAAAGAGAAGTCCCAATTGCGGGTCGCCGGCCGCCGCACGTCGGGCAGCAAGCGGCCCGTGTTGCCGAACGTAAACGGCTCGGGCTGCGAAAAGACCGAAGTGTCGAAATACTCGTCCAGACGCTCCGCCGCGGGGCCGGAAAGCTTGGCGCTGCGGCCGTCGTTGTTCGGCCGCAGGTAGCCGTTGCCCGCGCGAGCGGTGTTGGCGGCGGTAGGGCGCAGCGGGAAGCCCGTGCTGAAAGTGACGATGCCGTTCAACTGCCAGCCGCCCAGCACGGCGTTTGCCGCGCGGTTCCAATCGGCGCCGATCCGCCTCCCGCGTCCGAACGGCAGGTCGTAAACGTAGCTCAGAACGAACCGTTGGGAAATGTCGTTGCCCGATACCGAGCGGTCCGCCTTGCGGTCGTAGATGTTTTGGGTGTTCGTCCCCGTGCCGGCGGCGAAGATTCCCGACCAGGTGTCGATCAGCTTCGCGTTGGTGTAGGCGAGCAACAGGCTCAGCCCGTCGGAGAAACGCTTTTGCGCCTTTAACTGAAACGAATGGTAGATGGAGTGCGCGCCGCTCGCGAACATTTTCCCCAGCCGCGTGTATTGCGGATACGCCCGCAGCAGAAAGCCGCGCGGAACCGTGGGCCGCGACAGGGCGCCGATGTCGATGACGCCGTAGAAGGGATTCGCGACAGTCTCCAACAGCGCGGACCCGAGCCGGAGTTGCTCCTCGGTCAACTGGTTGAGGTTGACGCCGCCTTCGCCGGCCAGGTTGAGTTGCGTGGTGCGGTTGGCGCTGTACGCCGCCTCGATCGAGGTGCTGCCCGACAACTGGTACTGCATGTTGAAGTTCCACACGTGCATCATGGGAATCCTGGTGTCCTGCCAGTAAGCGTTGACGTTGCCGCCGACTCCCGTGCGCAGGCCCAGCGAGTTGCCGAGCGCCGGAATCAGCCCGTCCGGGAACGGGTCGTCTATGGTGTGATTGGGAAAGACCCCGATCGTGCCCACGAGCTCCGTGTCGCTGCGGTAGCCGATGTTGCCCACCGAGCCTCCCGCGCCCATCTGGGAAGGCGCGTAGAACAGCCCGTAGGCCGAGCGCAAGACCAGCCGCTGCGTGGCCTGATAGGCGAGGCCGATGCGCGGAGCGAAATTGTTGGAATCGGTCTCGAACTGCGCCCGCGGCGCGCCGTCCACGCCGACGAAAACGAGGCCGCCCATCAGGTCGGGGAGCCCGGCGGGGCCGGACAAGGGGGAGGTCACGTCGGGGTTGAACCAGTTCATGCGGTTATGCCGGGCCGTGCGCGCGGCATCGACTTCCCAGCGCAAGCCGAGGTTCAGCGTGAACTTCGGCGTGACCTTGTAGTCGTCGTTGATGTAGAGCGCGTAATAGCGGTTCGACGAGCTGACGCCTTTGAAAGCCTTGGTCAGGGGGCCGCCGCCGTACCCGAGCAGCATCGTGGCCAAGCCGTCTCCGGCGGCGACGCCGGCCCGAGTGGGGTCGGGTCCCTGCGTCGGAGCTCTGCCGAAGTTGTAGTTGCCGTTCATGCGGCCGTACTCGCTGTTGTGGACCCGCAAGAAACGCCATTCGCCGCCGATTTTGAGCGAATGGCTGCTCAGAATCTTGGTCACGTGTACGGCATACGGATGCGTCTTGAATGAGTTGCGGCGGAAATTGGGGCCGCCGTCGCCGAGCTTGCGGTAGCCGGCGGGCGAGAAACCCGGAAATTCGATGCCGTCTCCGAGATCGCGGATGTAGCTCGGCATGCCCAACCCGGCAACGGGATCGAAGCCGAAGCTGAACGGCCGCCAGGGCAAGTGCATACGGCTGACTCCGGCGCGGAAATTGAGCAGCAGGGTGGGGTTGATCGTCCAGGTGTAATCGAAGGCCGCCCCCACCGAATGCTGCGGCGCGAAACGGCCGCCGTTGGCGACGGCGATATCCTCCGGGAACAGAATCAGGGGGTCGTCGTCGAACTTGCGCCGCGAGACGCGCAGGAAAAACCGCTGGCCGCCGCTGACCACCTGGTCGTACTTGATTTCCCACTTGTGGACGTCGAGCGGGTCGGACCCCGAGGTGATCCAGTTGTTGACGCCGGTGAAGCGCGCGCCGGGCCGGTTGGGCTGCGGGTAGTAACCGACGACGTTTCGGGATACGCCGGCGATGCGGCCGGCCGGTATCGCGTTGTTGGCGAAGGCGTCGCGCACGAACCCGCCGCCCACCGCCTCGCGGGTCGTCAACGGATCGTAGATCCCGACCAGGTTCCCCGCGGAGTTCAACGTCTCGGAGAAGTCGCCGCGGCGCTGCAAGGAGGTCGGCACAGTCGCGGTCTGGGTGGCCGCCCTTCTCTCGATCAGGCCCTCGTAACCGAAGAAAAAGAACGATTTGTCGCGCCCGTCGTAAATCTTGGGCAGATACGCCGGCCCGCCGACGGTGACCCCGAACTGGTTGCGTTTGAAGTTGCCGAGGGGCACGCCGTTGCGGTTGGCGAAAAAGTTGTTGGCGTCGAGCTTCGAGTTGCGCAGGAACTCGAAGGCGGCTCCATGAAGCTGGTTCGTGCCCGACTTGTAAACCATATTGATCACGCTGCCGCCGCTGCGCCCGAACTCGGCCGAATAGTTGTTGGTCTGGACCTTGAATTCCTGCACGGAGTCCACCGACGGCAATACCGTAAAGCCCTGAATCGGATTGACCAGCGGCGGGGACGACGGGACGCCGTCCACAAGGATTTCATTGGTGCCCGGCCGGCCCCCGTTGACCAGGATGCGCCCGCCGTTGAACACGTCCGAAATCCGCCCCGAAACGCCGGGAACCAGCAGGGCGAGCCGGTAGGGATTTCGCGAGTTCAGCGGCAGGTTGGTGATCTTCTGGTTGTCGATGACCTGACCCATCGACGAAGTGGTCGATTCGAGCAACGGCGCTTCGGCTGACACCTCGACGGTTTCGGTGACCGCGCCGATCTCCATCGCAATGCGGATGCGGGCGGTCTGCTCCACTTCGAGCGCCAGGCCGGTTTGCTCCACGCGCTTGAATCCCTCCGCCTCCACGACCACGCGGTAAGGACCCGGTTGGAGCGAAGGCGCCACGAACCGCCCGGAGTCGTTCGTCTCGGTTGCGAACCGGGTGTTCGTGGCGGTGTTGACGACGGTGACGGCGGCGCCGGGAATGACCGCGTCCGTGGCGTCCGCCACTATGCCTTCGAGCGTCGCCGTGATCGTTTGCGGCGCAGCCGGCGGCATCCAGAGCAAGCCCGCAACTGCAACTGCGGCAGGAAACAGGAACCTCATGGACGACCTCCCTTGCGGGGCAGTCCGCTGTCAGAGAATTTCCCCGCGGTCGTAGTATAGACCCTCATTCCTTCCCAGGATCGATTCATTTTCGAGAGCGGCCTTCGGATAGAGCAAAAACTTGTTCGCTCCCTGCCAAAAACGCCTCGGTCCGCTGCCGGCCCAAGAAATCGACCTGCTGCGCAGCGGCTTCCATCGTCTGCAACTTGGCCCTTCCCTGCATCGCTCTCCCGCCCTCCTTCAGACTCATCCTGTGTTGGAAAAGACGCTTGCCGCCGCGCGCGGACGTTTGCTGCCATAATTGGGTTATGGTCGCAATGTCGGGTCTGGAGCAGTTCGTCGGGCGGGCGCCCGACCGCTTGACGCTTGCCGAGCGCGAGGCCGTCGTCGGCAAGGTCATTGCGATGGAAATCTATACCCCGAATAATTTGGCGCTGCAGCGCATCGCAGCCATGGCCGATTCGGTGGAGGAATGCGTCGCGCAACTACGGCGGCGCGATCTCGACCCCCTCGACTACGAGTTCACGCGGATGAACCCGCCGATGCTCGCGCGTTAGACGATCCGCCATGTTTGCGGCGGGAGAAGGTCATGGATTTCGGCGTGGTCCTCATCGTTCTGGCTCTCGGCGCGCTGGCGCTGACCGTTGCCGGCCGTTACGGAGCGAGTTGCCGGGCATGCAGGCCGAAGGCGGCGCAGCGCCCGCATGACGGCGGGGCCGCGTCCGATTCCGAGAGCTGAGGGTCAGCCGAGACGCGGCGCCGGCGCGAGGCAGACCGCGCGGATTGCCGCCGCCAACTCTTTGCCCAGAGTTTCGAGCGCCGCTTCGTCCAGCTTTTCCTGGATAGTTTGAAAGAGCGATCTTTCTTCCTTGCGAATGTGCCGGTCGAGATCGCCGCCGAGCCGGCGCAGCGCGTCGATGAGTTCCGCGCCGCCGCAGTCCGCCAGATTCTCGAAGGCGCTGCGCAGAGAGCGGTGTTCCGCGGTCAGCTCGTCTACCAAGGCAAGCTGCGGGAGCCGCCGCCGGATCGCCGGAAACAGCGCCGACTCCTCGACCTCGAAATGTCCCTTGACCAACAGCTCGTATGTTTCCGTTGCCTGGGCGCGCAGCCGGCGGGCGTTTTCAACGCTCGGTTCTTTCTTCAGGCCGCGGTCGATGAAGACGCACAACGCGAGCGCGTCGTGGTGCTGATGCGACAACGGGATCAGCGCAGGATGCCGCTTCATGCTCCGGTCCGCCTATTCGCCGCCGATCTGCTCCGGCTTGTAGCCGCCCTTGCGCTGGAAGTGCAGGAAAAACAGTCCGAAGAAGACGATCAGCGCCATCGGCAGCACGGAAACGTAATGGAAGGCCGCCGCCGCTCCTTCGTTCTCGTACCACCTGCCCATGAACGGCAGGACGAAAGCGATGGCCAAGTTGCCCGTGCCGCCCATCAGCGCCAGCGCCACCGGCCCGCCCTTGGGAAAGAGTTCCGAGGTGACGCCCAGCATGGTCGGCCAGAAGTAGGTCTTGCCTACGCCGAACAGCGTCGCCGCCGCGAACGCTCCGAACATCGTGCTGACGGAGCCCAGCGAGTACAGGCCGGCGGCCGCGAGGACGGCGGAAATGGTCATCAGGCCGAAGGGCGAGAACTTGTGCGCCAGGGGGCCGCCGAAAAAGCGCAGCACGAACATGATGCCCGCCGTATAGACGAGGATCAGGATGCCCTGCATGCCCGTCAGATTCGTAATCAGGGAGGGCACCCACTGGTCCGGACCCAGTTCGGTGGCCGAAGTCAGCCACATGCAGATCCACAGGCAGAGGAACGACGGGCGGAACAGGTCGAGCAGCATCTCCCGGTTGCTGACCCCTGCGCTGACTCTTTCCGTTGCCGGGAAGCGCTGCCCGCGGATCAGGACCAGATAGGCGACGGCGACGAACAGAATCGTCAGCAGCTTGATGCGCCAGCCGAGGGTCGCCGTCTCGGCGCCCACGTCGCCGTCCAGGCCCATGACCTTGGTGATGCAGAACGCAAGCAGTCCGCCGATAATCAGGCCGCCGGGCCACCAGGCATGGAGCACGTTCATGCGGTGCGTCTTGTCCTCGGGAAAGAGCGTCGAGCAAAGCGGGTTGATCACGCCCTCGACCAGTCCCTGCGCCAGACCGAGAGTCAGCATCGCCAGCCAAAGCACGATCGTGATCGGATTGCCGAACAGGGATTCGATCGGGTTCTGCGGAAAGGGCGCGCAGACGATGGTCAGGATCGCGGCTATGTAGAAGAAGCCGGAGATCGTCAGCAGCCGGCGCATGCCGAAGAGGTCCACGAGCGATCCGCCGATGAGAATCGAAAGCGTAAAACCCAGGAACGCGGGACTCAGCAGTTGCCCCAACTGCTCTTTGTTCAGTTGGAAGTCGTTGCCCAGCGCGTCGAGCACGTCCCCGCGGATGGAAAACACCATCGACGTGGTCACCAATGCGACGCAACTGGCGAGAAACAGACGGTTCCGGTTCATGGCTGCCTCCGACTCCGGTTGATTTTGCGATTGGCTAGCAGTCCGTGGGGAAAGTCCCGTGGGCGGCGCGGCAGGCTCCTGTGGCGCCTTACCGGCCCACGCAAGCGGTTCGGCGAGAAGTGAGGAGGGAGGCGATCCGGGAGATCGTCCCCGACTGTCTTTCCGGCCCGCGCAAGCGGCGACGAAGCCGACGGCCGTAAATGCCTGCTGCCCAAAGGGCTACGCGCTTTTCCTGCCCGTGGCGGAGAGCAAACGCCAAGAGTTCTTTGATTTCCTGCGCGATACTTCATCGGCACCAAGGCGCGTAACGACGCTTGCGTGACTTTCACCACGGGCTGCTAGAGTAGCACAATTCCTTTGCTTGCCGATGCCGCGCCGCCGGTTTCCTGCGGCTTGTAGCCGGGAACGGCAGAGTAAGATCGGCAGAGTAAGATCGGCAGGGTAAGATTATGAAAGATCGCGGTCTGCGTCCGGCCGCGCGCGAAGGGGAATGGAGAACTTTCAATCCCCGTTCGGGAATCGGGAGGGGGGCTTGCATGAATTCGTTCGGCGCCAAAGACACGCTCACCGCGGGAGGGCGCAGCGCGGCGATATACCGGCTGCCCGCCCTGGCGGGCGACCCGGCGGCGCGCCTGCCTTTCTCGCTCAGGATTCTGCTGGAAAACCTGCTGCGCAACGAAGACGGTGCCACGGTTTCAGCCTCCGATATCCGCGCCTTGCTCGACTGGGACCCACAGGCCGAACCGAGCGTCGAGATCGCCTACCGGCCGGCGCGCGTGCTGATGCAGGACTTTACCGGCGTTCCCGCCTTGGTCGACCTCGCCGCGATGCGCGAGGCCGTGCGGCGCATGGGCGGCGACCCGGCGAAGATCAACCCGCTGCAGCCCGCCGAACTGGTGATCGATCACTCCCTGCAGGTCGACAACTTCGGATCGTCCCAAGCGCTCGCTCTGAACAGCGAAATCGAATACCTGCGCAACCGCGAGCGCTATCAGTTCCTCAAGTGGGGGCAGAGCGCGTTCGACAATTTCAAGGTCGTCCCTCCCGAGACGGGCATCGTCCATCAGGTCAATCTCGAGTTTCTGGCGCGCGTTGCCTTTTCCGGCAGAAAAAACGGAGAGGAATACGTCTGCCCCGATACGTTGGTCGGCACCGACTCGCACACGACGATGATCAACGGCCTCGGCGTGCTCGGTTGGGGCGTCGGCGGCATAGAAGCCGAGGCGGCCATGTTGGGGCAGCCCGTCTCGATGCTGATTCCGCAAGTGGTGGGTTTCAAATTGACGGGCAAGCCGGCCGAAGGCGCAACGGCCACCGACTTGGTGTTGACGGTCGTCGAGATGCTGCGCGCGAAGGGCGTCGTCGGAAAGTTCGTGGAGTTCTTCGGAGACGGACTCGACGAGCTGCCCCTGGCGGACCGCGCCACCATTGCCAACATGGCGCCGGAGTACGGCGCAACGTGCGGCATGTTTCCGATCGACCGGGAAACGCTCGGCTACTTGCGGCTGACGGGGCGCTCGGAAGAACAAGTCGAGCTGGTGGAGTCCTATGCTCGGGCGCAAGGCTTTTTCCGCACCGCCGGCGCGCCCGAAGCCGAATACTCCGACACGCTGGAACTCGACATGGGCGCCGTCGTGCCCTCCATCGCCGGTCCGAAGCGCCCGCAGGACCGTATCGCCCTGAGCGAATCGGCGCGGTCGTTCGCAGCGGTGCTGCGCGAATCGACGGGGGACCGCTCCAGCGCCCCGGTCAAGGCCGCGGTGAACGGCGTCGAATGCGAGTTGCGGCATGGAGCGGTAGTGATCGCGGCCATTACCAGTTGCACCAACACCTCGAACCCCGCGGTGATGCTCGGCGCCGGCCTGCTGGCGAAAAAGGCGGTCGAGAAAGGCTTGCGGGTCAAACCCTGGGTGAAAACGAGCCTTGCTCCCGGTTCGAAGGTCGTGACCGAATACCTGGAGAAAGCCGGCTTGAGCCGCTATCTCGACAAGATCGGCTTCAATCTCGTCGGGTACGGCTGCACAACCTGCATCGGCAACTCCGGCCCCCTGCCCCAGGAGGTTTCCGCGGCGATCCGCGACGGCGGCCTGGTGGTTGCCTCGGTGCTCTCAGGAAACCGCAACTTCGAGGGGCGCGTGCATGCCGAGGTGAGGACGAACTATCTCGCCTCGCCGCCGCTCGTCGTCGCTTATGCGCTCGCCGGGCGCATGGACTGCGACATCGCCGCGGAACCGCTGGGCGGCGACCTTGAGGGCAATCCGGTTTTTCTCAAAGACATCTGGCCGTCGCAAAAAGAAATCCACGATACGATCGCCGCTTCGGTCGGCTCGGAAATGTTCCGCGAATCCTACGCCGACGTTTACGCGGGCAACGAGCGCTGGACCGCGCTGGCCGCTCCTCGGTCGGACCTGTTCGCCTGGGACGAAGACTCGCGCTACGTCCGCCACCCGCCGTATTTCACCGGCATGACGCCCGAGCCCGAGGCGGCGCCCGACATCGCCGGCGCCCGCGCGCTGGTCATGCTCGGCGACAGCGTCACCACCGATCACATTTCCCCCGCGGGCGCGATCAAGGCCGATAGTCCGGCGGGCCGCTATCTGCAGGAATACGGCGTCGCGCCCGCGGATTTCAACTCCTACGGCTCCCGGCGCGGCAATCACGAAGTCATGATGCGCGGAACGTTCGCCAACATAAGGCTGCGCAACCGCCTTGCGCCGGGTACCGAAGGCGGCTGGACGCAGCATCTTCCCGACGGCGCGCCGATGACGATTTACGACGCTGCCGTACAGTACCGCCAAGAAGGCGTGCCGCTGATCGTGCTGGCCGGGAAGGAATACGGCGCGGGCTCCTCCCGCGACTGGGCGGCCAAAGGCCCGTTGCTGCTCGGCGTCCGCGCCGTCATCGCCGTCGGCTACGAACGCATCCATCGCTCGAACCTGGTCGGCATGGGCGTGCTCCCGCTGCAGTTCCAGCCGGGCGACGACGCCGCTTCGCTGGGACTCACCGGGCGCGAGAAATTCGACGTCGCGGGTCTCGCCGGAGGCGCCGCGAAAACCGTCGTCGTCACCGCCGCGAAAGACGACGGCGGCGCGCCGGTAACGTTCGCGACGACCGTGCGCATCGATACGCCGCAGGAAGTGGAATACTACCGCAACGGCGGAATCCTGCAGTATGTTTTGAGACGCATGGTTCGCGGGTAGACACCGCGCCGCACCGGCTCCGAGGGATGGCTGCCTGGCAAGATAATCTGCGCGTTGTTCTGGTGGCTTCGCGCAACTCGCTCAATATCGGCGCGGCGGCGCGGGCGATGTACAACTTCGGCTTTCGCGACCTGCGGCTGGTTCGCCCTTATGTCGAAGCCTTCCGCAATGCGCGCTCGGCGGCCGGGGCGGGCGAGGTTCTGCGCCGGGCGCAGGTGACCGGCGATATGGCCGCGGCCCTGGGCGGGGCGGATCTGGTCGTCGCCGGCTCGGGCCTCGAGCGCCGCAAGCAGCGGCACGTGCAGCGGCGGTTGCCGGCGGGCGCGGCCGCCCTGCGCACCCATCTTGAAGAGCGCAAGGCGGCGCTCGTCTTCGGATCGGAGAAATCCGGCTTGACCAGGGAAGACCTGACTTTCTGCGATTGGGTGATGACGATCCCCACCGGCGACGAATGCCCGTCGATGAATCTGGGCCAGGCGGTCGCCGTGTGCTGCTACGAAATCGCCAGAAAGGCCCGGCCCGCGCCGCAACTGAAAACGCCGGCAAGCGTCGGCGCCGCGGAGCGCGAGCGCATTTTGCAAATGCTGCTGCCCGTGCTCGAAGAATCCGGTTTCTTGCGCGAGGACGGCGCCCGGACGCAAACCATGACGCTGCGCAGATTTGTCAATCGCCTGCGGCTGGCCCCCGAAGACGCCCGCATGTTACAGGGAATCTTGCGGCAGGTGCATTGGAAATTGAAGCAATCCCGGCTCGATAGCTGAAAGGTTTGCGCCTGCCCGCTACAATCGAAAAAGATCGCCGGCGCGGGGCGTGGCGCAGTCTGGCAGCGCGCCTGCTTTGGGAGCAGGAAGCCGGGGGTTCGAATCCCTCCGCCCCGACCACGGTTTCCGGCTTGGCTGTTTCAACTGCTCTCGTGAGCTTCGGGATCAGGCTTGTCCTGATACTGGAAGCAACTCGGAGACGGACGAGCGGTACGACTTGATCGAGGCGTGCACTCCGGGGCGCCTGCGCCGACAGCTCGCAATCCAACGCGGTTCCCCCAAGCCATAGCGGTCTGTTTTGAGAGAACGCCCGGAAACAGAGAACGCCCGGAAACGGGGATTTTTGCCGTAACTGCGAACCGGACGGTGGGGAGCAGGGCATGAGGCGCTTCCCGCTCTATCGGGACCGGCGCTCTTCCGGGTTTCGCCGCGCTTCGTTGAGATGGCGGCGAAGGATGTCCGACACGTCGTGGCGGCCCATTTTCTGCGCCCACGCCTGGGGGGGTCGCCCAGGGATCGGCGTCCGCTTCGACCGCGTCCGCGCCGCGGCTCAGCAGCAGTTCCGCCAATTCGACGCGGCCCCAGCGGCAGGCCCATCCCAACGGCGTGCTTTGCAACAGATCGTCGCGGCAGTCCAGTCTTGCGCCGGCGTCGAGCGCCGCGTTGGCGAAGGCAATCCGCTCGCCGGCCGTCAGGTGATCGCGCGAGGCGGCGATCTGGTGCAGGATGGAATCGCCGAAGCGCCCGGGGACGTTCACGTCGCAGCGCTCGATCACGAGTTGAAAGCAACGCAGATACGTCCCGCGGTCGAGGTCGGAATGCGCCCAAGGGCCGCGCATGTGGTTCCAGAAGCGGGTCGGCTGGGCCAGGATGCGCCGCGCGTCCAGTCGGTGCGCTGGAGCGCCATGCGCACGATGTCTGGGTCGCCGCCGCTGGCCGCGCTCCAGAGGATATCTTCCACGAGTTCGGCCTTTGTGGCCGTTCCCTCGGGCAGCGTCCCCGCGTCGGCGGCGGCGAGCAGTTGCCCGACCGCGTCGGTCTCCCGGTAGTGCGCCAGGGTCACGGCGTCGGCCCGCCCGCCGTAGCTTTGCAGCAAGCGGATCATCTCCCGGTCGCGTTGCCCGTAGGCGGCGTACACGGGCGTGCCGCTGGCGTAAATCTTGGCGTTCGGGTCGGCGCCGCGTTCGAGCAGCAGCTTGGCGGCTGCGAATTTTCCCGCAACGGCGGCGCTGCGCAACGGCATGCCCCAACTCTGCACGGAACCCTCCAATTCCTCGAAAGCCATGCGCTCGTCGGGGTCGAGACCCAAATCCAGCAGAAGCTCGAGCATGTCGATGCGTTCGTGGCGCACGGCTATGGCGAGCAGCCCGCCCCAGTGCTCGATCGGGTTGGCCAGCGACCCTGCGGCATGAAGACTGCGTATCCGCTGCGCGTCTCCCAGCGCTACCGCGGCGCGGACGGTAAGCTCGGCGCCGGCCGCGCGCAAGAGAGAGGACGCGGCGGCAAACTTTCTCGGTTCGACGGCGGCGCCCCAGCCCCCTCCTACGGCGCAGTCGAGCGGAGAGCGGCCGTCGGGGCCCGGCCGGTTGGGGTCGGCTTTGCGCTCCAGGAGATCGCGGACGATCGCGGCGTTGCCCAGCGCGGCCGCAACGTGCAACGGCGGCCAGCCTCTGCGGTTCGGCGCCTCGGTCAGCGCCGGGTCGGCGTCGAGCATTGCCGCAGCCGCGGCGTCATCGCCGCCGAGTATGGCCCGTGTGAGCCGGACGGGCGCGGCGTCCGGCGTATCGTCCGCCGACCGCGCCGCGCCGCGCCGCCGCTCTTCCTCGCGAATGATCGCGGCGATCTCGTCGTAGCCGCGCTCGCGGGCCAGCGTCATCGCCGTTGTCGCCGCTCGATGCGGGTGTATCCCTTCGTGAGCATCGGCGCCGCGACGCATCAGCAGCCGCGTCATGCGCGGCGAGCGCCCCAGCACGGCGAAGTGCAGCGGCCTGTGCTCGTCGGTCTCGGAGAGGCACATGTTGATCAATTCCGGGCGGGCGCGGAGCATCGCCTCCACGCTTTCCGCATCGTCCGCCCGCACGGCTGCGCTCAACCGCTCGATCGTGGCGCCGGAGACATAAGCCTTCAGCTTGGGCCAACTGTCGTAACCGTAGCTGCGCGCCAACACAAGCTGCGCATGGCCGAGCGCAAAGGCGGCGGGGTCGGCGCCTCGGTAGTGTGCGGAGACTTCCGCGGCCGCGCCGGCGCCGCCGGAACGGTAGGCGCGCAGCAACTCCTTCGCTTGGCGCTTGAGCTGCCTGAGATTGGGTTTGGCGGGAAGCGCGCGGGTGGGCAGGCGCTTGCTCATGACGAAACTCCTTCCTGGGCTGCGCCTTCGGCGTCAGCGGATGCGCCCGGTGTCCGCGCTCGCGGGCAGAAAAGAGTTCCTGGAACGAACGGTCTTTACAAGAATCGGCTCGGGGTGGACTCAGCCCTTCCCGCGGACACGGCGGCGTCCCCGAAACGCCGCCTCCATTATAGCCGGAAAAACCTCCATTGCAGCCGGAAAAACCATTGCAGCCGGAAAAAGAGGTTCAAGCCGAAAAACCCGCAAGGAAGTGGGGCTCAAGCATCGAGGTGGTGCCTAGGGACGGAGTTGAACCGCCGACGCCGGCCTTTTCAGGGCCGCGCTCTACCACCTGAGCTACCTAGGCAACCGTCTTTATTTTATGAGGCGCCCGCCCGAAAGGTCAATCAACCGAAGCCGAACATCTTTGCGCCGAGCAAGTAAACCAGCGCAGGCGCCACGGCCAAGCCCAGCAAGTCGAGCACGATTCCGGCGCGGAACATTTTGGGGATAGTGATCCAGCCGCTGGAAAAAACGATCGCATTCGGCGGCGTCGCAACCGGAAGCGTGAAAGCGAACGAGGCCATGACCGCCACCGGAATGAGCAGCAGATAGGGGTGAACGCCGACCTCGGCGGCCATTGCCGCGACAACCGGCGAAAACATCAGGACGGTGGCCACATTCGACGTCGCTTCGGTGAGCGCCGTCGACAACAGGCAGGTAACGAGCACCAGAAGCCATACCGGCGTGCCCTTCAACGCGCCCAATTGCGATCCGATCCATGCCGCCAAGCCGCTCCCGGTGATGCCCGCGGCAAGAGCGAACCCGCCGCCGATAAGGAATACGATTCCCCAGGGCATGCGCGCCGCAGCCGTCTTCCAGTCCATGGCGAAACCCTGCGCCGAACCCCTCCCGAGCAGGTCGGCCGGCAGCAGAAACAGCAGCCCCGCCATGCCTATGGCGACCGTCGAATCGTGGACTCCCGCAGGGTCCGCAAGCAGCCCGGACCACCCCGGCAGGGTGAACCACTCGAGATCGATCGGGCTGCGCGTGATCCACAGCAGCGCCGTCGCCCCCGAAACCGCCAGCACCAGCCGCTCGGCGGGGGTGATCGGACCGAGTTTCTGCAATTCTTCTTCGATGACGCTCTGGCTGCCGCGAAACTCGATCGCCGAAAGCGGCAGATCGGCGCCGAAGCGGCACAGATAGGCCCACATCAGCGGCAGGAAAACTACCACGATCGGAATGCAGACGATCGCCCAAGGAACAAAGCCGATCTGGGTTTGCTCGGGGAAGTGCTCGGAGGCAAAGCCCAGGAACGCGACCGTCGTCGGCGAGCCGACGATCGTTCCGATCCCGCCGACGCTTGCGGCGTAGGCGATGCCCAGCAGCAGCACAAGCCCGAAATTTTTCCGGGCCAGCGCCGCTGTTTCCTCCTGAGTATCGACGTTTGCGATCTCCGCCATCTCAGCCAATTGGTTCACGACGGCCATCGCGATCGGCAGCAGCATCATCGTGGTGGCGGTATTGGAAATCCACATCGAGAGAAATGCCGCGGCAATCATGAAACCCAGCAGCAGGGAGCGCGGCTCCGAGCCGACGCGCGCGATCGTGGCCAGGGCGACGCGCCGGTGAAGGTTCCACTTCTCCATCGCGATGGCGATGATGAAACCGCCCAGGAAAAGAAAGATGATGTGGTTCGCATAGTGCGCCGACACGGCGCGGCTGGAGAGGATGTCGAGCGCCGGGAACAGCACGATCGGCAGCAGCGCCGTCACCGCAATGTGGGTCGCTTCGCCGATCCACCAGGAAGCCATCAGGAAAGCGACCGCTGCGGTCCTCTGGGCCGCCGGCTCCATCCCGCCCGGGCGCGGCATGAGCAGAATCGCCACGAACCCGATCAAGCCGAGGGCGAAGCCGATATTCCGCCGATTGAACGTATGGGAAAGCATGGTAGCGCTACGGGGATTCGAACCCCGATCTGAGCCTTGAGAGGGCCCTGTCCTAACCCTTAGACGATAGCGCCGCGGACAGCCTTTATGGTAGCGAGGCGG
The DNA here is from genome assembly GCA_965214655.1 of Bryobacterales bacterium. GTDB lineage: Bacteria > Acidobacteriota > Terriglobia > Bryobacterales > UBA6623 > CATQHP01. The sequence continues at coordinate 2,584,230 of OZ243965.1, forward strand.
CCGCGGACGGTCAATATCGACGGCCAACGCCTGCGGGCCGCGTTGCGATAATAAAAATTTCCGGGCGGCCGCCGTCGTGGACATTCTCTATCGATACGTCTTCCGTGAAGTGGCCGTAGCGTCGCTGATCGGAGTGCTGCTGTTCACGCTGGCGCTCTTTCTGCAGAGCGTCGGTCCCGTCATGGCCTTGCTGGTCGGCCCGGGCGCCGCCGCCCCGGATGTCCTGCGGCTGTTCGCGTTGACGATACCGCAGTCCTTTCCGTTTACGATTCCGATCGGCGTCCTGGTGGGGATTCTGCTCGCGCTGGGGCGTCTGTCGGCCGACAACGAGATCGTCGCGATGCGCTCGGCAGGGATTCCCGGACTGCGCGTTGTCCGCCCGGTCGGAGTTTTCGCGCTCCTGGGGACGGCGCTCTGCGCGGCCACGACGCTGTGGCTTACGCCGTGGTCCCTGCGCGAGCAGGCGCGCATCGCCGAGTCCTTCCGCGTACCTTTGGCGGGCGCCGAGGTCACGCCGCGCGTCTTCATCGAAAACTTTCCCGACCGCGTCATCCGCGTGCAGGAAGTGATTCCCGGCGAGGGCGTCCACTGGAAAGGCATCTTCCTGGCCGACATGCGCTCGCCCGCGCGCCGGGGTTCGTTCGCCGGCGTCAACGCGGCGGTCGACGGGCCGCGCATCACCCTGGCCTCGGAAGCTTTCGTCATCCCCCGCCCCGAGCAGAACCGCATCCAGGTGCGCTTTCCCATGACGACGACCTACGAGCAGTCGTTCGATCCGACGCAGTACCACGGGTTCCGCTCGGAGAACACGGATCAGGTTTTGGAAGCGCGTCCGAGCCGTTTCGATCCGGGGGCGAAACGGTACGACAAAATGGCCACGCCGGAGTTGGCCGAAGCGGCAAAAACGGAAGCGGACCCGCAGGCCGGCATTCAATTGCAGCAGCGCCTGGCGCTCCCGCTGGCCTGTCTGGTCTTGCCCTTGGCGGGCATACCGCTGGCCGTCTCCAACCGCCGGTCGGGCCGCTCCGGCGGGATCGTGACGGCGCTCGTGCTGGTCTTCATCTATTGGATGATCCAGTTGACCGGAACGGCGCTGGCCGAGCAAGGCGTCATTGGGCCGGCTCTTGCGGCCTGGGCCGCCAATGCGGCGTTCGGCTTGGCCGGACTCGTTTTGCTGGCGCGCCTCGATGCGCCGAACCGCCGGGACTGGAATGCGCTCATCGGCGGCCGGCTGGCGGCGGTCCGCGCCCGGTTTCTCAAAATGCTGGCCCGGCGGCGGGAGCGCAACGGCGCCGCGCCGGAGGCCGCCAACGGCAACGCCTCGGCGGCGCCCAAGCAGTTCGGCGACCCCGTTCTGCGCATCGTCGACCGCTACGTGCTACGCAGCTTCCTGTTCCACTTGGCGGTCTTCACCGCGGCGTTCGTCGCCATCTGGTTCGTCTTCAGCTTTTTCGAGCTGCTGACGGACATGCTCGCCCGTGGCAAGCTGGGCCGTTTCGTCCCCTACATCTACTATCTGACGCCGTTCCTGATCTACAACACGACCCCGCTGGCGGTGATGGCCGCGACGCTGATTTGTTTCGGACTGTTGGCCAAGCGCCATGAGTTGACGGCATTCCGCGCGTCGGGGGTGAGCCTCTACCGGCTGGCGGCGCCGGTGCTGGTTTTCGCCTTGCTGCTGAGCGGCGGCCTTTTCGCGCTCGACCACTATTACCTTCCGCAAACGAACCGCCTGCAGGACGCTATCCGCGACGAAATCAAGGGCCGCCCGGCGCGCACGTACCTGCGGCCGGACCGCCAGTGGACGTTCGGCCTGCGCAACCGCATCTTCTACCACCGCGCGTTCGACTCGAACGCCATGATGTTCTCCGGCATCAGCGTCTACGACCTGCGCGAGGAACCCTTCGAGCTGCAGCGGCACATTGCCGCCGAGCGCGCTTACTGGAGCGCCGCGCGGGGCGTCTGGGTATTCGAGAAAGGTTGGGTGCGCGAGTTGGACGGCATCCATCCCACCCGCTTCGAACAGTTCGACAGCCGGGAATTCCCCGACGTCGTCGAGCCGCCCGATTACTTCCTGAAAGAAGACCGCCACGACCAGCAGATGAACTGGCGGCAACTGCAGGCGTACATTGTCGACCTGACGCAAAGCGGCTTCGATACGATCCGGCTGCAAGTCCGCCTGCACAAGAAACTTGCCTTTCCGTTGTTTGCCTTCAGCATGGCTCTTCTGGCGGCGCCGTTCGCGATGCTGACCGGCCGGCAGGGGGCCATGGCGCCCGTCGGCTTCAGCCTCGGGTTGACGATCGGTTACTATGCGCTGAACGCGCTGGCGGAACAACTGGGCCGCAGCGGACAGCTTACCCCGCTGATGGCGGCCTGGGCGCCCTGCCTGCTCTTCGCGTTCGGCGGCGCGTATCTGCTCCTGCGGGTGCGCACGTAGTTCCGCGGAGTCAGCCGGCGGTGGTTCCGCCGCAGCTCGATCCCGCCCCGGCCGTGCAGCCGTAGCAATGCTGCCCGGTGACGATGCGCCGCCGGGCAAGCGCGGCGGGGTCGAAGTCGCGGATATGCCGGGGCGCGCCGAAGCCCGTCCCCAACTCCAGCATCTGATTGAAATCGCAGTCGTAAAGCGACCCGTCCCAGCCTACGGAAAGCGTGTTCCTGCACATCACGCCGGCCGCAGCGGCTGGATTGTAGGCCCCAATGAGCTTGTTCATGTAGCGCTCGTAATTGCCGCTGCGCATCAGGAATTCCAGAAAACGGCTGATGGGCATGTTGGTTATGGTGTAGAGGGAATGAAAAACGATGCCGTGGCGTCTTTTCAGCTCGCGGCGGAAGTCCGCCTCGATCGCTTGCTGTGAGGGAGGGAGAAACGCTCCCGTGGGGTTGTAGACCAGATTGAGCGCCAAGCCGGAGCCGTCCTGCCCGTAGCCCAGACCGTTCAGTTTTTGCAGCGCCTCGATCGATTTTTCGAAAATGCCGCCGCCCCGCTGGGCGTCCGTCCGCTCGGCGGAGAAATACGGCAGGCTGGCGATCACCTCGACTCGATTCCGCGCCAGGAATTCGGCGAGACCGCTCTGCGAGCGCAGGGTGAGGACCGTGAGATTGCAGCGGTCCATCACTTGGCAGCCCAGAGCCCGAATTTGCTCGACGAACCAGCGGAAGTTCGGGTTGAGCTCCGGCGCTCCGCCCGTGATATCGACCTTCGGGCGGTCAAGCCGGCGGATTGCGTCGAGACACAACTCGAACGTCTCGCGGGCCATGTTCTCTTCCGTGCGGTCGGGGCCCGCATCGACGTGGCAATGCTTGCAGGTCTGGTTGCAGAGCTTGCCGGCGTTGACCTGAAAGATCTCGATGCCGGTCGCCGTCAGGGGATGCAGCCCGCTTGCGGCCAGGGCGTCGTCGAAAGGCCGTTGCGGGCTACGGCCGGCGCGGTTGTTCAAGATGCGCAGTTGGCTCTCCGCCGGAGACGGGGGATGCCGTGCGTTGACGAGACTCGTACCCATGGCCGCCTACATGCTCAATGCTTCGGCAATATTGCGCATCTGCAAACCGTGGACCAGCGCCGCGCCGCCCTTGATGGCCGAGGCCACGTGAACCGCTTCGGTCATCTGCTCGAGGTTCGAGCCTTTCTCCAGACTCTCTTGCGTGTAGGCGTCGATGCAGTACGGGCATTGCACCGCATGGGCGACCGCCAGCGCGATCAGACACTTCTCGCGTTGACTCAGAGCGCCCTCCTGAAATACCGCGCCGTACCATTCGTTGAACTTCTCCCAAAGCTCAGGGGCGTTTTTACCCATCTCGCCGAATCGAGGCAGATCGTCTTCGTTGTAGTATCCCGCCATGCTCCGCGCAATGCTCCTTTGCCGGCGCCGACGACAAACCCGATGCTCCGCGAGTTCCGGCGGCCGCCCTATGTTATGCTACGCCCCGATGGGGCGCTTCTTCATTCTCTCTCTTGCCGCGGCGGCGTGCCTGCAAGCGCAAATACCCGACGGCTTTCACTCGATCTTCAACGGGCGCAACCTCGCCGGTTGGCGCGTCAGCTTGACCAACCACCACGGCGACACGAAAGAGTGGCGCGTGTTCGAGAACGCGGTGATCGGCAAGCAAGACCGCGAAGGCAACGGGGGAATCCTGCTCAGCGACGAGCAGTACGGAGATTTCGAGATTTATTTGGAGATCAAACCCGATTTCGGATGCGACGGCGGCCTGTTCTTGCGCTCGAACGGCAACGGGCAGGCATATCAGGTCATGCTGGACTATCTCGAGGGCGGCAACATGGGGGGCATCTACGGCGAGCGGCTCTCCGGCGTCCGGCGCAAAGCCTCGGAAGGATGGGAAAAAGTGTGGAAGAAGGACGACTGGAACTCGCTTCGGGCGCGCATCGTCAACGAAGCTCCCAAGATCGAAGTCTGGCTGAACGGCGTTCCGATCACCGCTTTCCAGGACACGGCGAATCATCTTCCGGGCGGCGCGACCGAAGGGATGATCGCTTTACAAGTCCACGGCGGCAATAGGTGCAAGCCCGGACTCGAGCACCGCTTCCGCAACATCGCCGTCAAAGAGTTGGGAGATTAGCCGCCCGGGCCGCGTGCGCGGGCGCCTAGATTGAGACGGCGCGGCGCTTGAATTGCGACGGGTTGCCGCCCGCAAGCGATCTATCCTTTATTTTTCCCCACATGGGCAGGCGTGGCGAAGAAATCTGTTACCTTCCACTCAGCGTCTTCGCGCCGCTTGCCACCTTCCAGCCGGGAAGCCCATTCTCTTCCAGGATGAAGAGTGTCCCACCAACTCCGCTGACTGTTCCGTCTTCCCTTACCCGGGTCGTGGTCGCCGAATCCGTCCAAGCACAGGTTCCAAACAGGTCGATAGTACTGGATCAAGAAACGTTCGGCCAAGGTGATCCAGACAGGAACAACCGCCAAATATCTACAGGAAAAATCTGAAACTTCAAGGTTATCCGCTTGGCGGATCGATTTGGCGTGCTCGTTGATTCTGCGTTGCAGTGCAGGATTGCTTTCGTCCACGGAAGCCCCTTTTCGCGATCCGGGAGGAACGGCTTTGCCAACGTAAATCGGCTGGACGCCGGCAGCTATCGGTTCGTAGACGGCCATGTCTCCGGAGTAGAACAACGAATAGATGCCCGGCCCCTCGACTCCTTCAATCGAATCCATCCGCTTCATGTCTTGCTGCTTGAAATACGAGACGAGACCTTCCATAAGGTTGTTGTAGGTCAGCGGATCGTAGAGTTGGGCTGTCATGGGCGGCGCAACTCCACGACGGATTCATAGAGTCCGTATCCGTTCGCCGTTTTCCCGGCGCGCACGCTGGAATTGACGATGCTGTTGCCCACCCGCGCGCTGCGCGGAACGTGGATGCCCGCAACCCGGAATCCGTGCGCTGCGGCGATCTTCGCCAGGAAGCGGTCCGTGGGCACGGGCACTCCTTGCAGAATGCTGTTGCCGATGACGATCAACGCAGTTGCGCCGGGCCGCAGGCGCCACTTGGCGCCCTTGACGAACTTCACGCAGTCGTTGAAATACAGCGCCGCATAGTTCGCCCATCCCGCCCCGCCGTAGATCCCCTTCTCGGGATTCTTGCCGCGCACCTCGGCAAGCGTCTCGTGAATTGCCTCGTCTTCGATGGTCGGGTCGAGTTCGACTTGCTCTCGATCTCTGGCGTTCTGCCAGTAGGTTCCGAAGTTCAGCGCTTCCAAGCGCTTCAGGTCGCCGGTGGTTTTGCACAATCCCAACCAATAGAGATGGGGGCGAGTATTCCGATTGTAGTGGTAGTTGTTCAAGTAAGGCGGGGACGTGACAAGCAGGTCCACGCTTTCCTTGGCCACAGCCTCGTATCCATCGAAAAAGGATTTCGGGTGGACGCGCCCGTCGGGGCGGCCCGCCCCTCTCCGCTCTTTGCGGTACCACTCCGCATCGTCCGCCATTTGGACTATCTTTGCAGCCAGCGTCTCGATCACCGGATAGTCTTGGACCTCGGGGCGGCCTACGCTTGCCTTGCGCCCCAGGCTGGGTTCGTAGGAGTAGTTGGAATAGTCCACCATCGTTGCCGCGAAAGCAAGGCGGAACATGTCGGCAATCCGCGCATCTTCTTGCCGGTCGATGAAATCCAACGCCAGCAGGACCTTGTGCAGCACCTGGGGGCTGTAAAAGGGAGAGCGCGTGCGAAAGCCGGCCGGGGGGGCCGCGCGCGGCGGGGTTCCCGCGGCAAGCGCTTTGCGCCCGAAGGCCTGGAATTCGCCAACCGCCTCCCGCAGCCTGCCGAGGTCCACCCTGTGCGCTTGCAGCTTGGTCTGCGAGGCGAAGGCGGCGTAGGGATTGATTTCGAAGCCGACGGCTTCGTGTCCGGCGAGATCGGCTTCGATCAAGGTGGTTCCGACGCCCGCGAACGGGTCGAGAACCACGCCGGGGCCGCTTGTAAAGCGGTCCATGGCGCCCCTTACGAAATCTCTGGAAAACCCGGCGATCCAGGGAACCCAGCGATGAACCGGGGCCTCGCGGTTTGACATGAAGGCGGGATCGCGAAAGATACTTTCGCCGCCGGACGCCCTGTTTCCAGCGCTTGCGGACTCAGTTCCTGCCGGTGCAGCGTCCGCGCGAGGGTTCGGCTGTTGCGGCTTTTCCGTGTCCGGCGGACTTCCGAGATCGAGTGGGACCTGTTGCGGACCTCCAGCGGTTCGATCATGGTTGCGACCCGCAAGCTGCGCCGCATGACGGCTCGGATGTTTCTCGCTCATGTGGAGGGATGTTCCCGTGCAGTTCCGCCGGTCGGGTAACAAAACGATTTTATCCTGCCGGCGCGGCGCCTGCTCAACATTGAGGCGCGTAGCGGCGGCGGCGCGGGCGGCTAAGCGTCCGGGGCGCGGGGAAACCAGCGGCCCGCGGCCCACCAGACGAGCTCCATCGCGACCAGCCAGAGGCGCATGGCGACGGCAAGCGTCAGCCCGGTTCCGGCGGCGAGCACGCGCCCGAGCAACAGACCCAGAATTCCCTCGCGGATGCCCATCCCCGCCGGAGCGATCATCGTCAACAGCGCGGTCAGCCAGGCCAGCGCGTAGCTGCCGGCGATGAAAGCAAAGGAAGCCCCTGCGGCCGGCAGCAGGGAACGGGCGAAAAAGGCCATGGCCGCCGTCAACCCGACCCAGGCGGCGAGATACAGCGCCCATACGCCGAACAGCTTGGCCGCGCCGATGCGCATGGGCGTATAGGGCTGCTTCAGCAGCCGCGACAGGAATCCGGCCCAGGCGTTCAACGCGCGCGGATGCACGACGGCGAACGACAGCAAGGGAAAGGCCAGCAAGACCCCGCGCTGGTATTCTCCAAGCTGAGGCAGCGCCGCGGCCGCCGCCCAGACCGCCGGGACCATCGAGGCCAGCGCCGCCAAGGTCATGTCCACAAGCGTCGCGGCCAGGCAGGCCGAAGGCTGCACCCCGTACCGGCGGGTCAGATAGACGCGGCTGGCAAATTGCCAAACTCCTCCCGGCACGTAACGGCTCAGCTCCGACTTGCGGTAAACGCGGTAGATTTCGCCGAAGGGAATGGAGTGCCCGAAGCAGTTGATCGCGACCATCCAGCCCAATGGACGCGCCAGAAACCACCCCGAGGCCAGGACGAGCGACAAGAGCGCGTAACCGGCCTCGAGCTGCCAAGGCTCGCTGCGGACTTGCCGCCAGTTCTCGTAAATCAAGCGGCCGATGAAGAACGCGACGATGAGCGGAACGGCGAGCTTGACCGCGGCGCCGAGCCGTTTATTCACGGGTTTCCTCGATGTCGAACCGCGGCGCGGCCCGCTCTGCGGCCATATGGGCGACCGCAATTTCGGCGGCCCAGCCGGCGGCGAAGAGAATCACGGCGCTCAGTGCGAAGAAGAGCGCCAATCCGCCGAGCGGAAGCATGCGCGGAAAGGCGACCCAAGCGCCGCCCGCCCCCAGGGCAGCCGCCCCGCAGCCCAAAGCGGCGAAACCGAACCCGTGCGCCGGCCGCTCTGCAAAGCGCGTGATCAGCAACACGGTAATCAGATCGAAAACGCCCTTGAAAAGCCGGTTGAAGCCGTACTTCGAGCGGCCGTGCCGGCGGGCGCGGTGGCGCACCTCGATCTCGCCGACGCGGTATCCTCGGCGGGCGGCGAGCGCCGGAATGAAGCGGTGCAGCTCGCCGTAGATGCGCACGCGGCGCGCCAGCTCGCCGCGGTAGCACTTGAAGCCGCAATTCATGTCGTGCAGAGGCGTCCGCGTCAAGCTGCGCGCGCAGACGTTGAAGATGCGCGAGGCGACGATTTTGCCGAAGGGGTCGCGCCGCCGCTTTTTCCAGCCGGAAACCAGATCGAAGCCCTCGTTCAGTTTCTCGACGAAGCGCGGAATTTCGCCGGGGTCATCTTGCAGGTCGCCGTCCATCGTGAACACGATCTCGCCGCGGGTCCGCGCAAAGCCGGCCATCAGAGCGGCGGCCTTGCCGAAGTTGGCGCGAAGCTTGACCAGCCGGACGCGGCCCGGCCGATGCAGCTTTTCGAGTTTCTCCCAAGTCGCGTCGGCGCTGCCGTCATCGACGAAGACGATTTCGTCGTCGGGACCGAGCGTTTCCGTCAGCCGGCGCGCGAGCTCGGCGACGTCGTCCTGCTCATTATGTACGGGCACAACGACCGAGATTTCAGGTTTTGCGGCCATACGCGGCGAAACGCCGATGATAGCGAGACCGCGAACCGCGGGCAACTGCCGCGCTTGACAAGCGCCCCGGCGGGGCGTCAGTGTGAAAAAAGACATGGATATCAAACGCATCTCGCCCGAAGAAGCCAAGGAATTGCTCGACTCCGACGAGGAGTACGTTTATCTCGATGTACGGTCGATTCCGGAGTTCGAGGCCGGCCATGCTCCCGGCGCCAGGAACATCCCCTTGCTGCACCGCACGGCGGCGGGCATGCAGCCGAACGGAGACTTTGTCAACGTCTGCGAAAAGGCGCTGGGCAAAGACGCCAAGATCATTACGGCCTGTCTCAAGGGCGGCCGCTCGTTGAAGGCGGCGCAAATCCTGACGGCGAACGGGTTTGCCAACGTCGTGGACATGCGCGGCGGCTTCATGGGCGAACCCGGTCCATTCGGCGGCATCGCCTACCCGGGGTGGCGGCCCCGCGGCCTGCCCGTCACAACGGAAGCCGCGGAAGACGAGACCTACGAGGGCCTGTCGCAAGCGGACGCTCCGCGTGGGTCCGCATGACCGCCTATAGCGCGCCGCGCCGCCGGTCTGCGGGATTCGTTGCGCAAGCGTTCACGGCCGGCGAACGGTTCGGAAAAACTTGCGCACGTCCGCGACGAAAAGCTGCGGTTCTTCCATGGCGGCGAAATGTCCGCCGCGCGGCATCTCGGTCCATTGGCGGACGTTATAGCGCGCCTCGACCCACTTGCGCGGCGAGAAGAAGATCTCGCCGGGAAATACGGCCACCGCTGTCGGCGTCTCGACGCGGGGGCGCTCGGGCCGGTTGCGGCGCGACTCGTAGTAAAGGCGGACCGCGGAAGGCATCGTTTCGGTAACCCAGTAGATCATCACGTTGGTGAGCAGTTGATCCTTGGTAAACCGCGACTCCACGTCTCCGCCGCAGTCGCTCCAGGCGCGGAATTTCTCGATGATCCATGCCGCCAGCCCGGCCGGAGAATCGTTGAGGCCGTAGGCCAGCGTCAACGGTTTGGCGCCCTGAATGTTGCCGTAGGCGTTTTCGCCCGACGACCACCAGGCGGCCCGCTCGCGCCAGCGCTTGAGCTCCCATTGCGGAACGCCCTGCTCGGGGTTTTCCATTCCTGACGGCGGCCCGCCCCCCATCAGGTTGAGGTGAATGCCCACGACATGCTCCTTGTCGCGAATGCCCAGCCAGGTCGAGACGCTCGCTCCCCAGTCGCCGCCTTGCGCGCCGTAGCGCGCGTAACCGAGCCGCGCCATCAATTCGGCCATGACGCCGGCAACGCGGTCGATGCTGTAGCCGCGCTCCGCGGTCTTGCCGGAGAAGCCGTAGCCGGGCATCGACGGCAGCACCAGATGGAAGGCGTCTTGCGCATCGCCCCCATGCGCGGCGGGATCGGTCAACGGCCCGACGACCTGCATGAACTCGTACACCGACCCCGGCCAGCCGTGAGTGACGATCAGCGGCAAGGCGTTCGCTTCCTTCGACTTGACATGTACGAAGTGCATGGCAAGGCCGTCGATCTCGGTCTTGAAATGCGGCAGCTTGTTGAGCTCGGCCTCGTGCTTGCGCCAGTCGTAGCTTGTCCGCCAGTATTCGACCAACTCGCGCATGTAGGCGGTATCCGAACCGTAGTCCCAAGCGGAATCGGGAATCTGGTCGGGGAAGCGCGTGCGGCTCAGGCGCTCCTGCAGATCCGCGAGCGTTTCCTCGGGAACCCGGATCGCGAACTCGCGAATCGATGCGTCTTGAGCGGCCAGAGACATGGCGAGAGGCAAGGATGCAAACAGCGTCCGCAGCATGGTATCCATTGAACCACGCGGACGGCGGGAACTACCAGGCGAAGGCTTTGCCGGGTTCGAGCACAACGACATCGACGGGCGAGTCGTCCCCGAGCGCCTCGCGGAACTTGGCGGGAGTTCCGGTCAGTACGGGAAACGTGCCGTAGTGCATCGGGATCACCGTCTTCGGCTGAAGAAATTCGCAGGCCAGGGCGGCTTCCTTCGGCCCCATCGTAAAAAGATCCCCGATCGGCAGGAACGCCAGCTCGGGGTCGTACAGCCGCCTGATCAACTGCATGTCGCTGAATGCATTGGTGTCGCCGGCGTGATAGAAGGCCCTTCCGTCCGGCTGTCTGACGACAAAGCCGGCCGGCTCGCCCGCGTAGACGATGCGCCCGTCCTCGAAGATCGAGCTGCTGTGTTGGGCCTGCGTCATCGAGACGCGCACGCCCTGGGTATGATGGCAGCCGCCCTTGTTCATGCCCATTACGTTGCCGACGCCTTTCGCTTCGAGCCATTGATAAATCTCGTAGTTGGCTGCGATCTCGGGCTTGAACTTTCGAGCGACGCTCAACACGTTGCCGATGTGGTCCGCGTGCCCGTGGGTGACGAGCATCAAGTCGACGCGGTCGAGCTCGTAACCCTTGGGATACGACGGATTGCCGTCGAACCAAGGGTCGATCAGGATGGCCGGGCCGCCCGCGATTGCGATATGAAAACTGGAATGACCCAGCCAGGTGATTTTCGTTGCCGCCATGGAATACAGAAACCTCTCCAGGCAACGATTTTAGCGGGTTACGCGAAGCCTGTTCGGCGCCGCCGCCCGCGGTATGCGGCGCCGGTCGCGGACTCCCGCTCGAAAGCAGGCTTCCTGGGCTGCGGCAGCAGACTCGCAGGCAACAAGGATTCAACCGCCTGCACAAGCTCGTGCTGCTCGCGCGGACCCTTGCACAGGACGATGTCGGCGCCCGTCGATTCAGGAGTCAGCGCCAACCGAACCGTATATCCCGAGAGGATGATGACCGGCAGCTTGGGGTCCGCGGATTTCACCCGGCGGACAACTTCTTCGCCCCGAACGCCCGGCATGTGGTAATCGGTCACCACCAAGTCGAACGGTTCGTCGGCGAAGACCGATTCGAAGCAGCGCAGCCCCTCTTCGCCGTTCTGCTCGATCGTCACCGCATACCCTCTGTCGGCAAGGAGGCATTCTCGAGCCGCCAACCCGTGGAGGTTGTCGTCGATCAGCAGAAGTCGGCAGGTCTTTTGCTCTTTTCCGGCGGCCAAAGCAGTCGCCAAGTTATCAGCTGCGCCATAAAGCGTCAACAAGTTTGTAACTGTATTGAAACAAAGAAAATCAAGCGCTTGACAAATCCGCCGGGATGTGCCTCGCCAAGCCGCTCGCGCGGCCGATGGACAGCGGACGGTGAACGGCGGGCGCGAAACCGCCGGCACGGGCCGGAGAGACGCCGCGGGAGTCCGCCGCGCGGCGGCGCTTTCGCCGGGGCCGCTACTCCACTTCCCGCGGGGCGGTATAGCCCTTGCGCGCGATGATCCTGTACTTGACCCGCTTGTTCTTTTCGTTCGTGATACGCAGTTCCTTGTTGGTCCGCGGGTCGACGAGGCGCACCTCGATTTTGCGGAACGTGCCGTCGCGCTTGGTGTTCGACGGCTGATAGGTTGCCGTGTACTGGTTGCGCATGAGGTAGTTCAGGCTCTGAAAGATCGTCCCGAATTGACCGTAGAAGCGTGGAAAGAAGGCGAATCCGCCCGTTTCGTTGGCGAATGTGCGCAGTTGGTTGTCGGCCTGCAGCCAGCCGATGCGGGTCGCGCCGCCGACGTAGCCGTAGGCATCCAGCAGTTCCTTGAGCATTTGCCCCAGGCCGATGGCGTGAACGGTGACGCCGGCCTCCTGCACGATCTTGCGCGCCTGGCCGTAATTCAGCTTGCTGAAGGTATCCTCGCCGCTCGAAAGCAGTACGACGGCCTTGCGGCCTTCGATGTTTTGCATGCGCTGCACAGTGTCGGCGAGCGCATCGAAGAGATTCGATTCGGAGTAGGCGGCGATGCGCATACGCTGCAGCGCTTGTTGGATTTCACGCCGGTTCTGCGTAAAATCGGCCAGGATTTCAGGCCTCAGGTCGTAGGCGATCACGGCGACCCAGTCTTCGGGCCGCAGCGTCTCGACGAAACCGTATGTCGCCGTCAGCGTCTGGTACCACGTCTCCGACCAGTACTGCTGCCAGCGATTGCTGAATTCGACGAGCAGAGCGACCGTCGCCGGCGCTTCGGTCTGGCCGACGCCGATGACCTTCTGCGGCACGCCGTCTTCGAGGATTTGGAAGTTGCCGGCCGGTATGCCCGGAATGAACTGGCCCCTGCTGTCGACAATGGCGATGTCGACCGTAACGACATTCGTATCGGCTGAAAATATCGGCTGCTCTTCGGGAATCCGATTTGGGGCGCGGGTCGGCACGGGGGGCAGATTGGTCGGCGAGTCCGGCACGCCTCCCGGACCGGGAACAGTGCCCGGCCGCCGAGTCGAGCCGGGCAGCGGACGCGGAGGCCGCGACCCGACCGGCCCGGAAACTTGTGCGGCAAGAACGGCTGCCCCGGCGCAGGCCGCCGCCAAAAGCAGCGCCCACGGACGCCGCGCGATCGCTCCTCGTTTACGCATTTTCGTTGCCCCCCTGGAAATCGAGATCCTACGGCGATAGACTCCGCCTCCGCCTGGAAAGCTTCCTTTATGGTAACCCCGAATCCGGCGCAAGCAGCGGCCGGCGGCTGCCGGCGCCGCTCTACTGCTGTTTTTTACGGCGTTACCGCGTCAATCGCGTCGGTCATATCGGCCACTCTCAAACCGCCCTCGAGATCCGAAGAAGCCATGCGGTGGATAATCCGGCCACGGCTGTCGGACACCAGCAGGGCCGGCAACCCGGCAACGCCGACCTGCTCCAGGGCGGCGCTCAGGGGACGATTCCAGATGTAGCGCGCGACATGCGCCGTCTCAGCCGGGCCGGGCGCCGGGAGGTCGCCGCCGTCTTCCACGATGCAGACCGCGGCCATGACCGCGGCCGCGCCGCGCTGTTCCGCGAGACGGTCGAATGCGGACAGCAGCGCCGGACACTCCTCGCACCACGGCGCCCAGAACAGCAACGCCGTCGGACGGTCCGCCGAGACCAGCGCATCGGGCGTCCAATCCGCCTCCACGCGAACCAATCCCGGGCGGGTCGGGCCGGACGAACACCCCAGCGCGATCAGACCGAAAATCCAGGCAGCTTTGCGGAACAAGAGGAGCAGGGAGGTCAACTCACCGACTTGAGCTTGAAGTTGTAAATCAATTCGGTGCGCTCGTCGAAGGTCGAGATCGTCCGCGTCTTCGATTGCTTGCCCGCGGCGATCGCCTTCAACTCGTAATCGACGTTCAAATCGAGGCCGTGGAAGTAGAAGTCGCCGTTATCGTTGGTGTGGAACGACTTGACCGCCAGCGTCTTCGTATTCTTCAACTGGACGACCGCGCGCAGGCCCTCTTCGGCTTCGTCCATAACTTGGCCCTTGACCGACCGCGTGGGTTTTTCCTTGGGCTTTTTTTTGCCGAAGCCCGGAAATTGGGAGTAAGCGCGCGGCGCCGTCAGACCGGCGGCCGGCAATAGCGCGAGCAAGCGGCGGCGGGACAGGGTCATGACTCTTATATCTTATGCGACTATATCTTATGCGACGGCCCGGTCATTTTCTGGGTTTCAAAATGAGGTTGGCGGTCGCCTGCTCCATGTCGTAAATCTTGAGCGTGCGCTGCGCCTTCTCGAATTTCCGCGCCGAGCCGCTGACTACGTAGGACGCCTCGCCGGCAGGGACGCGAACGCGGTATTCGCCGCGGTAGTTGGTTACGGCCCTGTACTTTTTCTTCGGAGAAGCCTCGTTGTAGACCAGGACATTCGCGCCGGGCAGCGAAAGGCCCGACTCCCGGAACACCGTTCCGAAGATGACGGCGCCGGGCTGCTGTTTCTTCTTGTGCTGGGCACAGAGCGGCAGCCCGGCAAGCAACAGCAGCGATCGCCGCGGGAGATTTTCGGAAAAGCGCATGGAGTCTCGATCCTTCACAGCGTATCGCCGGGCTGCCGCGGGGGGCCGCCGGTCCAAACCTGGCGAACGCGGTCGAACCCGTCGGCAAACGCATCTTGAAAGTCCTGCGGGCCCGCAGCCGCCGCGGCGCGGGCCGCGTGGAGCGCCCAAGGCGCCAGCTTCGACTCGGCGACCGTCTGCGCGGCGCCGGCAAAGGGCGAGAAGGTAATGACGGCGAGCAGAACCGCCGCCGCGATGAGCAGGCCGCGAATCAACCCGAAGGCGGCGCCGAGCAGCCTGTCGAACCAACGCAGGCCGGTGAGGCCCCAAACCTTGACGAGTATCCAGGCGAAAACAGCCCCGGCAATCAGACAGCCGGTGAAAATCGCCAGAAACGCCGCGCAAGCGGCCAATTTCGGTTCGTCGATGTAGGGCAGCAGTTCCGGGGCAACGCGGTCGTACCACCACATCGCCAAAAAGATGCCCATAACCAGCGCAGCGATTCTGAGGATTTCGCGCGTAACGCCGTTGCGCACCGCGCCGAGCACCGAGACGAGCAGTATCCCGCCGATTACGGCATCGACCCAATTGACATCCATGCTCAGATTCTCGACACCCGCGGGGCCGGGCAAAGCGCGGACCGCCGGAATCGGCCCTCGGTCGTGAGTATAGCGAAAGAGGCGGCAGCGGGCCGGCGCCGCCGCATGGCATACAAGGACTGCGACGGGCTACGATGAAAACCGCGCGCGGCATGCGCACACAACGGATCTTCGAGTACATGCGCTCCAACCGGCGCGGGATCGTCGACTGGATCCGCGCGCTGGTGGAAATAGAATCCCCTACCGGCGACAAAGCCGCCG
The DNA here is from genome assembly GCA_965214655.1 of Bryobacterales bacterium. GTDB lineage: Bacteria > Acidobacteriota > Terriglobia > Bryobacterales > UBA6623 > CATQHP01. Next base: position 2,599,615 of record OZ243965.1, read on the forward strand.
TCGACCGCGCGGTCGACTACGTGGCCGAGGCCTCCGGCGGCATTGCCGCGGTTACCCGCCATGCGCAAACGGAACACGGGGATCATCTGCGCCTCGAGTTCGACATCTCCGCCCGGGGCGAAGGCCAGGTTCTGGGCATCGGGCACCTCGATACGGTCTGGGAAATCGGCACGCTCAAGCGTATGCCCTGGCGCGAGGAAGACGGACGCCTGTGGGGGCCCGGCGTATTCGATATGAAAGCCGGCGTCGCCTACTTCGTTTTCGCGGCCAAGGCCCTGCGCGATCTCGGCATCGCCGCCAACCGGCGGTTCGTCGTCCAGCTCAATTCGGATGAAGAGATCGGCAGCCCGACGTCCAAGCCGTTCACCGAAGCCGAGGCGCGGCGCAGCGCCGCCGTGCTTGTCGCCGAGCCCAGCGCCGGACTCGAAGGCAAGCTTAAAACCTCCCGCAAGGGGGGCGGCGCGTTCCGCATCCAGGTGCGCGGCCGCGCTGCGCACGCGGGCCTCGACTTCGAGGCCGGAGCAAGCGCCGTGGTCGAGCTGGCCCGCCAGATCGAGCGTATTGCCTCGTGGACCGACCTCGCCGCAGGCGTCACCGTGAATCCCGGAGTCATTCAAGGGGGAACGGCGTCGAACGTCGTCGCCGAGGAAGCTTGGGTCCGGGTGGATGTCCGCGCCCCGCGGAAAGAGCAGGCGCTTGCTCTCGAGCGGCGCTTCGCCTCGCTCGAGCCTTGCGACAAACGCTGCGAGCTGCGCGTTACCGGAGCTTTGCAGCGCTTGCCGCTGGAGCGTAACGAAGCCGTCGTCCGCCTTTACGCAATCGCCAGGGAGATCTCGAACGAAATGGGCATCGACTTGGGAGAAGCTTCGGTCGGCGGCGGGTCGGACGGCAATACGACGGCAGCATTGGGGATTCCCACGCTCGACGGCCTGGGGGCCGTCGGCGAAGGCGCGCATGCCCTGCACGAGAGCATTCTGATCGAGCGCATCGCAGACCGCGCAACGCTCATCGCCGCCCTAGCCGCCAGGCTTTAGCCGCCGGCGTGGCGGGATCCTGCGGCGTCTTGCTCTCCGCTGTTCACCCTCCACTCTCCACTGGCCGCGCCGGCGGCCTTGCCGCGCCCGCGCGCGAGCAGCCAAAGCTTGACTGCAACCGCCAGCAGCGCCGCCAGAAAGCCGAGCAGCGTAATCGGAGGAAGCGACCCCGGCCAGGTCGCAATATCGAACCAGCCCTTGTAGCCCATCGCGAACGTGTGCCCGCAGGCCAGCGCCAGCGCCCAATAGCCCATCCGCTGGGCGCGCAGCCAGCGTTGTCCGCCCAAGGCTTCGTACATGTAGGGCAGCGTCGTCACGGCGGGGAAAAACAGGCAGCCGATCGCCAGCACTCCGAACAGGAAGGTCAGCTCGCCGGTCAGGTTCATCTTGCCGGACTCGTGAAAAAATTTCTCGTAGTAGGCCGGGGACAGCATCACAAAACCCATGAAGATGTGCATCGCAATCAACGCAAATCCCGTCAGCCCGAAAAATTTCGCCATCGCCCGCCGCCGCCGCGAATCGCCGGGATAGGGATCGAACAGCTTGCCGACCAAGTACGACAGCGCAAGGAAAATCACGCCGCTCAGGGCGAACGACTTGTTCACGATGTAGAGCGGCAGGTGGAACCACTCGACACCCTTGAAGACGTTGTAGCGGACGACCGCGTAAAGGAAGCACGCGATCCACAGGAAAAGAATCCAGCGGACACGCCGGCCTACGGGAAGCCGCACGTCCGAACCGGGGTTCATACGGCGGCCGACCCCGGAAGGATGAACAACGTTCGACATCCCGTAGAGCGTAGCGGAAACGGAGAGTCTGCGTCCAGCGGCCCCGCTCATTGATCCGCCGGCTTGCCGTTGCCGAACAATGCTTCGGAAACCGCGGCGATGGTCTTCAGTTCCGTGCAGCTCCCCTTGCGAACGACACGAATTGCGTACCGTTCAGGCAGAACGTTGCAGGCTAACGGGTCTTGTCGCCCGACGGCGTCCGAAGCTGAATGCAAACTTCGTTCCCGAATGCCGGGAAGACCGCCGCCACAAACTGATTGAGACGGACCCAGGCCCGGTAGTTTTCCAGTCGGCTGCCGGTCCAGCGGAGGATGTGCGAGCCGGCGAAAACCTCCACTTCGAGCCCGAGCCCGGCGGCCAGCCGTTTCCACTTCTTCGGATGGAAAGCGGTTACGTGCTGCCCGAGCTGCCGTTTTCCCGTTTGCAGTTCACGGTTGTATCGCCGCTGATAGTACGCCGCCACCGGTCTCGAAAGCACAGGAGAACCCACCAGCAGGACGCCGCCGGGTTTCAGAACACGGATTGCTTCGCCCAGTGCGTTTTCCGGATGTCTGAGGTGCTCGAGGATATGCGAGCAGACGATGACGTCAGCCGAATTGTCGGCGAGCGGCATGGACTGCTCGAGATTGCATTCATGAAGTTCGTCATACCCGGCAACCACGACGTGCCGATTGGCGACGTTGCGGTCCAGTCCGATCCAGTAGGCGCCGGGTACGTGGGGCGCAAGGCTTCTCAGCAATCCGATTTCGGAGCCGACGTCCACGATGGTCGGACCCCGATCCAAGCGGCGAGTCTCATCGAGAATCCCCTGATAGACCCACCAATAGCGCAGCAAGCGGAAAGGGTATCTTGTCCGCTTGGCCCCTTCTCGCAGCGGCAGCGCCTGCATCGGCTTGCGAAAGTCTTCCATGGGACCGAGCGGCCACGAAAGAAACTGAAATCGGCATCTGATTCTCTCTCGCAGCAAATGTGTTGGATCTCCGGTGCAGGAAGTTCCTGAACGTGAAAGCAAGCAAACCCGAAAAGGATCTCCTATTCTAACCCGAAGTTTCAGAGCCGCAATCGGGGTTGAGTCGTTGCGAGCATAAAGGCGTAGAAGTTAGCTGGTTCTCCAAGGTATCGTATGCGCTGATTTGTAGCCATGCAACATAATGATCTTTGTTTTATTATCTATTTTCTCCTATATAGCTTATGGCATGCAATTATATTCATGTATATCGAACGCGTTCCCGACCGCGGCATGCCGGCCGCAGCGCGCATCCGCGAGGACTGCCGGGGAGTCGCCGGGCTGCGCCGGACCGCCGCGCTGCGGGCGCCGACGATGCGCAAGCTGCTGCGCGCCGGGACGGTGACGCAGGCGTTGTTCGACGAGCGGGACTTGGCGCGTCCGGATCAAGAGGCGACGTCCCTCGCCGCGGTAGCGCCGGCGGACATTTTTCTGGATAGGAATGCCCCTCCCGGCACTGGGAACTCGCTGGCTTTGCGCCTCGTTCGGGGTTTGCCAAGCGGATTCAGTATCCCCGCCGCCCGCGCTTTGCGGGATGCTTGCTGATTCTATGAGGTTTGGAGGAAATCATTCTCTTCCAGCGATTCGCTTCCGTCACGATCGTGCCCTTGGAGGAAACAACCACATAGATGTTCAAGCGGTCCGCGACTCTGCGGTATGCGTCGGAGCCCATCTCGACTTTGGCGCGCCGCCGCGCTTGCTTGTTCATGTGGTATTTCTTGTCCCCGTGGTGATCGACAACGGATCCGTAGCCGAGGACAACCTCGATCGCGTCCATGCGTATCCCGCGCTGCTGGCGCCGTTTCACTGCATGATCCGAAAAAACATACGAGGTTTTCATGATTTTTCTTTCGATCTTTCGTTCCTCCTTGCGCACAAAGGGCGAACAGAGCAAGACCCTGTTCGGAACGGCCGGGGGATGCGCAGCGGCCGGCGCGAACCAACTCCATCGTACTCCTTGCAATCCCGCAGCGCAGGCGGCCCGGCGGCGGTTCAGTCGCTGCCGTTGTCGGCGCCGATGCCGAGGGTCTTCATCTTGCGGTACAGATGACTGCGTTCGAGACCCAGCGCGGACGCGGCGCGGGTTACGTTCCATGCCGTCGATTCGAGCGTGCGCAGGACGTAGTCGCGCTCGTAAGCTTTACGCGCCTCCTCGAGACTGGTAAACCCCGCCGACTCCGCGCGGGAATGGCGCCCGCGGCGCTCCAGCAGCGGAATCTGCGCCGCGCCGATCGATCCTTGCGGGTTCATGATGACGATGCGCTCCATCAGGTTACGCAACTCGCGGACGTTCCCCGGCCACGGCTGGGCAAGGAGCGGTTCGAGAGCGTCCGCGGTCAGGCGGCAGGAGCGGCGCCCGTAAGCCCGCGCAAATTCGTCGAAAAAGTGCTGGGCGAGCACCGGGATATCCTCGACCCGCTCCCGCAGCGGCGGTACGTAAAAGGGAACGACGTTCAGGCGGTAGAAAAGATCCTCGCGGAAATTGCCGCGCTCGATTTCGCCCTCAATGTCTTTATTGGTGGCCGCGATGACCCTTACATCGACCTGCACGGCGCGCCCCGAACCGACCGGCTCGAACCGCTGCTCTTCGAGCACGCGCATCACCTTGGCCTGAGTTTTCAGGCTCATGTCGCCGATTTCGTCCAGGAACAAAGACCCGCCGTCGGCCTGTCGGAACTTGCCGATCTTATCCTCGCCGGCGCCCGCGAACGACCCTTTCACATGCCCGAACAACTCGCTCTCGATCAATTCTTCGGGAATCGCCGCGCAGTTCACCTCGACGAAGCTGCCCTGCGACCGATTGCTCTTGGCGTGAAGCGCGCGCGCCACCAGCTCCTTGCCGCTGCCGCTTTCGCCGAAGATCAACACGCGGCCGTTCGTCGGCGCCATCAGGTCGATCTGTTGGCGCAGCGCCTTCATCGGAATCGAGTCGCCCAGAATGCGGTGCTTCAAGCGGGCCTCGGCCTCGAGCTCCCGATTGCGCACCGACAGCCGCCGGTGCTCCAGGGCATTGCGCACGGCGACCGTCACCTTGGCGATCGAGAGCGGTTTTTCGAGGAAATCGAAGGCCCCCAGCTTTGTTGCGCGAACCGCCGTCTCGATATTGCCGTGCCCGGAAATCACAATGACCACCGCCGTGCAGGCCGGGGACAGCTTCGTAATACGTTCGAGCGTCTCCAGCCCGTCGATGCCGGGCAGCCAAATGTCCAGCAAAACCACCGGGAACGAGCGCACGGCCAAGCGCTCCAGGCAAGCCTCGCCGGTAGCGACGGACTCGACCTCGTAGCCCTCGTCTTCGAGGATGCCCGTCAGCGTTTCGCGGATGCCGGGCTCGTCGTCGACAACGAGAATGCAGCCTTTCGATTTCGCGCTCAAGCGGTCACTCCCTCGCTATATGGAACCCGGCTGCCCACTGTGGGCAGCTCGACGATGAAACGCGAGCCGGTCGGCTGGTTGTCTTCCACGCGAATCGATCCGCGGTGATCCATGACGGTGCGGCTCACGATCGGCAGGCCGAGCCCCGTCCCGCGTTCCTTGGTCGAGAAATACGGCAGGAAGAGCTTTTGCTTGTTCTCGGCGGAAATCCCCGGGCCGGAATCGGCTACGACCAATTCGACGACGTCGGCATCGAGACCGGCGCCCGTCGAAACCACGATTTCCCTGACCCAGCAGCCCTCGACCGCTTCAGCGGCGTTATCGATCAGATTGACGATGACCCGCTTGATCGGCTCGGGATCAATCAGCGCAGCGGGCAGGTCGGCCGTTGTCTCCACGCGGAGCTTCACGCCCGGCAGGCGCCCGTCGAAGACGCTGACGGCATCGCGCACAACGCTGTTGAGATCGGCGCCCGCCGGCCGCAGCGCGGGAAAACGGGCCAAGTCGGAAAAGTCGTTGACCAAGGTTTTCAAGGACTGCACTTCGCGCGCGATCGTTCCGGTCGACTGGTCCAGGCGGTCGCGCACGGCATTGCGCTCGTCCGCATCGAGCGCTTCGTTGTAGCGCAGCAGCAGGCGGTCGATGCGCTCCGCGGCCAAGGCGATCGGCGTAAGCGGGTTTTTGATCTCATGCGCCAACCGCCGCGCCACTTCCTGCCAAGCCGCCGACCGCTGCGCGCGGACGATTTCCGTCGTATCCTCGAACACCACGACGAAGCCCTGATCGGACGCCTCGGATTCGAGCGACGATACCGTCACGCTCAGGTACATGATGCGGCCCAGGCGTTCGATCTCGAAATCGCGGTTGGCGCTGCCGGTGCGCCTGGCGCGCTTGAGCATATGCTCGAAGGCCGCGCGGTCCGCTGCGGAAAACAAACCGCAGATGTTGACCGCGGGCAAGACCGTTCTCGGCGCGAAAATGCGCGCCGCCGATTCGTTGAACTTCAGAATCTCGCCGTCGTCCGATACGGAGATCACCCCCGGCGTAATGCTTTCGAGGATCGCGTCGATAAACCGCCGCCGCGCGTCGAGCTCCGTATTGGCCGCCGCCAATTCCCGGTTGCTCCGCTTGAGCTGGTCCGTTTTCACCTCCAGCTTCTGGCCCATTGTATTGAACGCCTCGACCAATCCCGCCAGTTCATCCATTGCCGGCGTCTTCACGCGGTAGTCGAGATGTCCGCCGGCGAATTCGCCGGTCGCCGTGACCAACGCCTCGATCGGACGACTGATCTGCTTCGAGACGAACAAGGCCAGCCACACCGCGACGAAGGCGACGAACAGCGTGATCAAGGCCAGCATATAGAAGTACGCCCGCCAGACCAGCGGGCGGCCGCCCTCCAGTTCCTGCCATTTTACGAGTTGCGCTTTCATGAGGGCTTGCTCGCGCAAGATCTCGTCGGGAACGCTCCAGGCGATCAATGCCGTGCCGACCTCGACATCCTCCGCGTAAACGGGCGCGGCGGCGAACACCATGTCGAAATCGATTCCCGAAGTCCGGCTGCCGCCGAGGGGCTGCAAGACGCGCCAGTGCGCCGGGCCGTCCACGATCCCGCCCTCAAAAATCTCGACCGCCGGCTCCCGCGACCCGGGCGGCAGCAAGGCCAGGTATTCCGCGTCGACCTGCTGGGCCAGACGATGCAACTCCGCCGACGGCTTGCGGGCAGCCAGCGCCGCGGCGGCCGCCGGATCTGCGGCAAGAGTTTCGACATCGTTTTGCGTCTTTCTCAAAATTACGTCGTTGGCGTGCGCCGCCACTGCTTCGGACGCGCGCAAAACCTCGATCGTGGGCTGGCTGAACCACTTGTCGACGTTGCGGTTGAGCAGGGCGATGGAATAGGTGACGTGCACGGCCACGGGCACGACCGACAGCGCCAGCGCCGCAACGACGAGCTTGGTCTTGATGTGCGAGCCGAGCTTGTTCTGGCGGCGCTCGATATAAACCTTGAGCAGACTGCGGGAAACGACGAACGCCAGCGTGATCGTGCCGATGACGACAAAGGCCGACACGCCCCAGAGAACAAACGTGACAGTGGTGTTCTCGGGCCGGAAATCGCCGAAATCCAGCGAGGTCTGCCAGAAAGACAGCCCGATCAACGCCAGCAGGACCAGTCCCGAGGCGATCAGCGAGATCAGATGCCCGCGCTTCGACAACCTGAGGCTATTCTAGCTTGCATTTGCGGGCAGAGGCGGCTACGCCAGCCACTCCATCTCCGGTCCGTCGACCTCGCGGCAATGGTCCGTTACCTCGGCGCGCAGGCTCCGCACAACGGCGGCATGAGTCGGGTCGTCGAACAAGTTGTTCGTTTGCTGCGGGTCGTTGCGGCGGTCGAACAAAATGCCGTCCCCGTCTTTCACCAGCGCAAGCTCCCAATCCGGGGTGAACACCCCGGCGCGCTGCAGCGAGCTGTGATGGATCCAGGCGCGGTTTCCGGCCGCGCCGTCGAACATGCCGCGCCCCTCTTCCGCGCCGGAGGGGCTTACGCCGGCCAAGGCGCAGACTGCGGGCAGAAAATCGACCGTCGCGACTACATCGTCGATCACCGCGCCCGCCGCGATCTTCGCCGGATAGCGCGCCAGCATGGCTACATGGTGCGCCGTCTCGTAAAGCTGGTTTTTGTTGTACAGGCCGTGCTCGCCCATGTAGTTCCCGTGGTCGGAGGTAAACAGAACGATGGTGTTGTCGAGTTGATCCATCTCGCGCAGCGCCGTCAGGATGCGCCCGACGTTGTCGTCGATGCAGCGGATCATGCCGCAGTACTGAGCCATGCGCCGCTGAAAGACCTGCACCCGCCGCGGATCGAACGGGCCGTCCACTTTCTCTGCGGCAAGCTTCGCCTTCCGTGCTCTCTCCGCCCAGTCGGGCAGATTTTTCTCGAACAGCGTTGCCGGGGGCTCCATGTCCTCTGGGCGGAACATCGTGTCGTAGGGCGGCGCAACGCTGTACGGCGTATGCGGATCGGGGATGCTCAAGTAGTAGAAGAAGGGGCTGCTGCGCGGCCTGCGGATAAACTCGATGCACTTGTCGGCGAGCCAATCGGTAAAAAACTCGCCTTCTGCGTCGACGTTATAGTCGACGTCCGGCATTCCGTCGGGCTCGTCCGCGGCCATCAGGCGTTTGCCTTGGCGCGCCTCCGAGCGGTTCTCCGGCCAGCCCGCGGGACGTTCGATAACGCGCTTCCAATGTCCGGTGTTGTGCATCCATCGGCAATCGTCGAAGCCCATCGAGCGCTCGACGCTCATCCACCCCGGCTTCGCCGTGCCGTCGAGATGCCATTTCCCCGCCATGCCGGTTGCATAGCCGTCTCTGCGGAACAACTCGGCGATCGTCACGTTATCTTCGCCTATCTCGACATAGTTCCGGTAGGCGCCGTGCCGGTGGGGATAGCGCCCCGTGATCAGGCAGCCGCGCGACGGCGTGCATACCGCGCTGTTCGCAAAAAAATTGTTGAAGACCGCTCCCTCGCGGCCGATCGAATCGAGATGCGGCGTGCCGACGACCTTTCCGCCGTACGCCCCCAGCGTCCAGTGCGAATGCTCGTCGGTGTAAATCAGCAAAACGTTGGGCTTCTCCGGCCGCCGCTCCTCGGCGCGGCCGCAGCCGGCAGCGGCCGCGCCTGCCAGGGCGGATGCGGATTGCAGGAACTCCCGTCGATGCACAGAGCGGATTGTAGCAGTACGTTCGCGCGGCGGGGCGTTGCGTTCTCTCTCTCGCTCCGCGCATCATAGACAGCGATGGCAGCGAACCTGACCCGCCGCTCGTTCGGCAGACGCATCGGCGCAGGCTTGGCCGCTGCGGCCTGCTGCTCCTGCGGCGAGGCGGCGGCCGCCGGCGAATGGACAAGCTGGGGCCGCGACCCCGGCGGCATGCGCTTCAGCCCTCTGTCCCAAATCGACAGGGAAAACGTCGCCGAGTTGCGGCCGGCCTGGACGCACCGCTGCGGCGAAATCAGCGACGGCTCGCAAAACCCGACGCGCACCGCTTACGAATGCACGCCGCTGATGACCGGCGGCCGGCTCTACGTCACCACGCCGTATAACCGGGTCCTCGCTCTCGACCCCGAAACCGGCAAGGAGCTGTGGAGCTTCGACCCCCAGCTCGACTTGAGCAGGCGCTACAATCTGTGGGCCAACCGCGGCGCCGCGTACTGGCGCCGCGGCGCCGATGCGCGGGTAATCTATGGAACGCTCGACGGCCGCTTGATCGCCCTTGACGCTCGGAACGGCAAGCCGTGCGCCGACTTCGGCGACGGCGGGGCCGTGAACGTCAACGTGCGGCTGACCTCTCCGCCGGCCGTCTACGAAGACCTGGTCGTCATCGGCGGCAACGCCCCCGTTCTGCGCGCCTATGACGCGCGCAACGGCAAGCTTGCCTGGACATTTCACAAAGTCCCCGCCGAAGACGAGGAAGCGAAGAAAACATGGGCCGGAGATTCCTGGAAAAACCGCCGCGGCGGCGTCTCCTGGACGCCCTTGGCCGTCGATGAGCGGCTGGGCGTCGTCTACGTTCCGACGGATTCGCCGACGTACGACTATTACGGCGGCGACCGCGCCGGCGACAACCTCTACTCCAACTGCGTGCTCGCGCTCGACGCCGCGACGGGAGCGCGCAAGTGGCATTTCCAGGCCACCCGCCACGACATCTGGGACTACGATCTCTGCGCCCAGCCGGTGCTGTTCGACATCCGCCGCGGGAACGAAACGATACCCGCGCTGGCGCAGGTCAGCAAGCAAGGCTTCCTCTATGCGCTCAACCGCAAGAACGGCGAGCCGATCTTCGGCATGGATGAAAGGCCGGCGCCGCAAACAGCGGTTCCCGGCGAAAAGCCCGCCGCGACACAGCCCGTCCCGCGCAAGCCGGCGCCCTTCGTGAGGCAGACGATGACCGCCGACGAGCTGTCGACGGCCACGCCCGAGCATTACGCCTGGGGCAAGAAGCTGCTTGCCCGGTTCGATCTCGCGCCGTTGTTCCACCCGGGCACGGAAAAGGGCGTAATCGTATTCCCTTGCAATCAGGGCGGCGGGGAATGGGGCGGCGGTTGCTTCGACCCGACGACCGGCCGGTTTTTTGTCAACGGAACGAATTTGGCCGACATCATTATCCTGGAGCCCCGCGACGCTTCCGCCGCCGGCCGGCCGGTCGGCCGCGAGATCATCACCCGCGAGGGCATCGGCAGCCGCGTCACGTACCGCCGCGTCCACGCGGCCGTCCGCCAAAGCAAGTTCTGGCATCCGCAGACGCTGTGGCCCTGCCAGAATCCGCCTTGGGGCGTGCTGAGCTCCATCGATATGGCTACCGGCGAATACGACTGGCAAGCTCCCCTCGGAGAAGTCCCCGAGTTGACGGCCCGTGGAATGCCCCGGACCGGCACGATCAACATGGGCGGCCCGACTGCGACCGCCGGCGGCCTGCTCTTCATCGGGGGCAGCAACGACCGCCGCTTCCGCGCCTTCGACAGCGCCACGGGCAAGGAGCTTTGGCAGGCGGAACTCGAAGGCAGCGGCCACGCCAATCCGATGACCTACGCCGGGCCGGAATCGGGACGCCAATTCGTAGTCATTGCCGCAGGCGGCGGCAATAAGCTCAGCCACAAGTTCGCCGACGCGCTGCAAGCGTTTGCCCTACCCGTTTGAAACCGCCGCGGATCCCGCGTCCGTTGACCGCTCTTCCGCATCTCTGAAAAGATGGATTGCAAGATGAGCGCATTGCGGCAGGAGACCGTCCTCGGGCTGGTGCAAATGGCCTGCGGCGACGCGCCCGAGCGCAACCTCGCGGCGGCGCTGGAGCGCATCGCCGAAGCCGCCCGCCGGGGCGCGCAAATCGTCTGCCTGCCGGAACTGTTCCGCTCGCATTACTTCTGCCAGGAAGAGAACGCCGACTGGTTCGACTTGGCGGAAACGATTCCGGGCCCCACCACCGAGGCGCTCTCCCGCGCGGCGAGGCAGCACCGAACGGTCATCGTCGGCTCCGTTTTCGAGCGCCGCTGCGCCGGCGTCTATCACAACTCCGCGGTTGTCGTAAACGTCGATGGAGACCTGCTGGGCATCTACCGCAAGATGCACGTCCCCGACGATCCGCTCTATTACGAGAAGTTCTATTTCACTCCGGGCGACCTCGGGTTTCGAGTTTTCCGAACGCCCTTCGGACGCATCGCGCCGCTGATCTGCTGGGATCAGTGGTACCCCGAAGCGGCCAGGCTCGCCGCCCTGGCCGGGGCCGAAATCCTGGCGTACCCCACGGCCATCGGCCGGCGCCCCGGCGAGAAACAAGAGCGGAGCAAGCGGCAGCATGACGCTTGGCGAACGGCGCAGCGCTCCCAGGCCATCGCCAACGGCCTGTTCGTCGCCGCAGTCAACCGCACCGGTCTCGAGAAGCCGCTGGAAAACTCGCCCGGACGGCCCGCGGATTACCAGGGCATCGAGTTCTGGGGGCGTTCTTTCGTTTGCGGGCCGCTGGGCGAGATCGTTGCCGAGGCGGGCGGCGAGCCCGGCGTGCTTCTCGCCGGCTGCAATCTGGGGGACATCGAGCGGACCCGCCGCGACTGGCCGTTCCTGCGCGACCGCCGCATCGACGCCTACGCCGACCTGACCAAGCGAGTCATCGATTGACCGCCCGCAAACAGCCCCGGTTGCGCATGCCGGCCGAGTGGGAGCCCCACGAGGCGACCTGGCTCGTCTTTCCGCACAACGCCCGCGACTGGCCCGGCAAGCTCGCCGCGGTGCGCTGGGTTTACGTTGAAATCATCCGCCATCTGCACCGCCGCGAAACGATTTGCCTGATCGTGCAGGACGCCAAGGCGGAAGAAGCCGCCAAACGCTTGCTGAGCCGCGCGGGAATCGCTATCGCCCGGCTGCAGTTCACGATCCATCCCACCGACCGCTCGTGGGCGCGCGACTCCGGCCCCACCTTCGTCATCGACGGCGCAGACCTGGCCGCGGTCTGCTGGCGCTTCAACGCATGGGCCGGATATGCGAACTGGCGCCGCGACGCCGCTCTGGGCAGGGCCGTCGCGGCGCGCGCCGCCGCGGCGCCGCTGATCCCGCGGGCGCGGGGAAAGACCGTTGTCATGGAAGGCGGCGCCATCGACGGCAACGGCCGGGGCGCTCTGCTGACCACGGAAGAATGCCTGCTCTCCAGCGGCCGCCAAGCGCGTAACCCCGGCCTGGGCCGCGACGATATGGAGCGGATCTTCGAGGGCTATCTGGGCGCCCGCAAAGTTCTCTGGCTCAACAGGGGGGTCGCGGGCGACGACACCCACGGCCATATCGACGCCATCGCCCGATTCGTCGGGCCGCGAACGGTCGCCGCCGCAATCGAGACGAACCCCAAGGACGACAACTACGAACCGCTCAAGGAAAACTTGCAGCGCCTGCGCGCGATGACCGATCAAGACGGACTCCCACTCGAAGTCGTCGAGTTGCCGATGCCGCGGCCGCTCTACTTCGAAGGACTCCGCCTGCCGGCAAGCTACGTCAACTTCTATATCGCCAACGGCGTAGTTCTGGCGCCGACTTTCAACGACCCCAACGACCGCGCCGCGCTCAGCATTCTGGCTGAGTGCTTCCCCGACCGCGAGGTCTGCGGCATTCACTGCGTCGATATGGTCTGGGGCTTCGGCACGATCCACTGCGCCGCGCAGCAGCAGCCGTCGAACGCCGCTGAGCAGGTATTGGCGATCCGCAATTCCCGGCAGCCATGACGGAACCGATCCTCATTCCCGCTTGGCTGGCCGTCATCGCCGGCGTGCTGGCGCTGTGGGCGGCGCTCGAGCGAATCTTCCTGCCGGCGGCGCGTTGGGCGGTCAGGCGGCGCATGAACCGCGCGATTCACGAATTGAACACGCGGCTGCAGGCGCCGATCCCGGCGTTCCACCAAACGAAGCGCAGGGCGCTTATCGAGCGCTTGGCGTACGACCCGAAGGTGCTCGAGGCCGTTCAGTCGGCGGCGGACGACACGGGAGTTCCGCGGGACGTCCTGATGCGCAAGGTCGAACAATACGCGCGCGAGATCGTGCCTGCATTCAATGCCTACGCGTATTTCCGTCTCGGACATTTTGTCGCGCGCCGGACCGCCCAGCGCCTCTATCGCGTGCGGCTGGGCTACGCCGACGAGCAGGGACTGTCGCAGGTCGCCCCCAAGGCGAGCATCGTGTTCGTGATGAATCACCGCAGCAACATGGACTACATCATCGTGTCGTACATGGCGATGAACCGCTGCGCCCTCAGCTACGCCGTCGGCGAATGGGCGTACATCTGGCCGTTGCGGTCGCTGATTCGATCGCTGGGAGCGTTTTTCGTGCGCCGGAACTCCGGCAACCCGCTCTACCGGAAAGTGCTCTCGCGGTACGTGCAGTACGCGACCGCGGCCGGCGTGGCGCAAGCGGTGTACCCGGAAGGCGGTCTGAGCCGGGACGGCCGCCTGAGGCGGCCCAAGCTCGGCCTGATCAACTACATGGTGTCGGCGTTCGACCCGCGCGGCGAGCGGGACCTCGTATTCATTCCGGTCGGCATCAACTACGACCGCGTGCTCGAAGACCGCTTCCTGCTCGGCGATCTCGATGCGCAATCCGGGGAACGCAGCACGGCGTCCATCGCAGCCCGGGCGCTGGCCTGGGCCGGCCGCAACATCGGACTGATGCTCCGCCGGCGCTGGTTCCGCTACGGCTACGCCTGCGTGAACTTCGGCAGGCCGATCTCGATGCGCTCCTACGTCGGCGAGCGCGGTCTTTCGTTCGCCGGCATGGATGCGGAAGAGCGCTTTCAGGCCGTCGAGCGGCTCGGCGGCGAGTTGCTCGCCGCGATCGCCGAGACGATTCCGGTGCTGCCTGTGCCGCTCGTAGCGACCGTCTTCGCCCGCAATCCGACGCTCGCCCTGAGCGAGCTTGAGATCAAGGCGCAGGCCCAACGCCTGATCGACGACCTGGAGCGCCGCGGCGCATACGTCCACATTCCGCGGGCGGACCGCGACTACGCGGTGAGCGCGGGACTGCGCATGCTGACCCTGCGGCGCATGGTCGTGAAGCGCGACGGATTGTTCCAGGCGAGCGCGGGCGACCTCAAGGCGCTGCGCTACTACGCCAACTCGATCGGTCATTTTTTCCGCCAAACGGATGGAAAAAACGAGGCCGTTGGCGCGACAGAATAGCGCAAAGAGTTCGGAACGGCCGTATGCGGGCCGCCGGCGGCGCTAAAATGATTGCTCGCCCCGCCGCCGGCCGGTCACTTTGCGCAGCATGTTGTGCGCTTCCGCCGTATATCGTGAATCGGGAATCCATATGAAAATCCCAGCGACCGACAATACCCGCGCCCGTGCAAACTCCGCCCCGCTCGGCGACGAAGTCACGGACCACCGCGAGGCCGCGGTCGTCCGCCGTTGCGGCGCCGCAGGCGAGGAATTTGGCGGACTGCCGGAGACAGCGCAGCTCTTGCCCTCCCCGGCGAATGCCGAACGTCTCTTGGCGGCGCCGGCCCGCGCCCAACGCCGCGCGCTCCCCACGCAGTCTCTCGACGAGTAGCGGTCTTGCTGTCCACTCTCCACCGTCCGCCATCCACGGCCGCGCAAGCGGCCCCGCCGTCAGCGCCAACCCGATTTCGAGCCGTCGTCGCCGAAAAACCGTCCGTCGCCAGAGATATCGCCAAGGCTCTCGGCGCCTCCAAACGGGGATCGGGATACATCCAGGGCGCGCAAATCATCGTTACCTGGGCCGTAGGCCACTTGGTCGCTCTCGGCGAGCCGCATCAGATCGATCCCGAATGGAAGCGCTGGCGCCGCGAGGCGCTGCCGATGCTCCCCCGCGACTGGCCGCTGATCGTTTACGAACAAACCGCCGATCAGTTCGCAACCGTACGCAAGATTCTGACCAGCCCCAAGGTCGAGCGCGTCGTCTGCGCCACCGACGCCGGACGCGAAGGCGAGTTGATCTTCCGCTATATCTACGAAGCGGCCGGCTCGACGAAGCCCGTCGACCGCCTCTGGATCTCGTCGCTCACGCCCTCCGCCATCCGCCGGGGCTTCGCCAACCTGAAACCGGGCAGGGATTACGAGCCGCTGGCCGCCGCCGCCCGCGCCCGCGACCGGGCCGATTGGCTGGTCGGCATGAACCTCTCGCGCGCTTACAGCCTCGACTACGGACACAACTCGGTGCTCTCAGTAGGCCGCGTGCAAACGCCGACGCTGGCTATCCTCGTCGAGCGCGAGCTGGCCATCCGCAATTTCGTTCCCGAGGACTACTTCGAGGTCGAAGCCGTTTTCGCCGCCGCCGCGGACAAGGAATACAAAGGGACGTACTTCAGGCTGGAAAAAGGCGAGCGCAAAACCCGACTCCCGGCGGATGGCGAAGACGCCGCGCGAGTCGCCGAGCGGGCGCGTAAGGGTTCCGCACGGATTCGCTCCGTCAAAAAAGAAAAGAAGCGGACCGCTCCGCCGCTGCTCTACGATCTGACGGAGTTGCAGCGCCACGCGAACCGCATCTACGGCTTCAGCGCGGAGCGGACGCTCGAGGCGGCTCAGAAGCTCTATGAGTCCCACAAGCTGATTACTTACCCGCGAACCGACAGCCGCCATCTGTCGTCGGAAATCGCCGACAGGCTGCCCAAGATCGTCAAGGCGGTTTCCTCGCCCTACGCCGAGATCCTCGCCGAAGGGACCGGCGTCAAGCCGCTCGGAAAGCGTTACGTCGACGACGCCAAAGTCACCGACCACCACGCAATCATCCCCACCGGAAACGCTGCAGCCGCGCTCGACGCGCGCTCCGGCGAGGGCAAAATCTACGATCTTGTCTGTCGCCGCCTGCTCCAGGCATGGCACAAAGATCAGATTCGTGCGGTCACGACGGTAATAACGGAAATCAGCCTGGATGGCGCAACCGATCTCTACCTTTCCAGCGGCGCGTCCATCGAGCAGCCGGGTTGGAAAGCGCTCGACGCGCAGCCCGCCGGCAAGCGCAAGAAGGACGAAGAGGGGCTGCTGCCCGGCGGGCTGGAAGCCCGGCAGGCCGTAACGGTAAAAGCAGCCGAAGCGCTGCGCAAGACGACCCGCCCGCCCAAGCGGCTGAGCGAAGCCGCGCTGCTGACCGCCATGGAATCGGCCGGCCGCGCGCTCGACGACCGCGAGCTTTCCGCGGCCATGAAAGAGCGCGGGCTGGGAACGCCGGCCACGCGCGCCGCGGTCATCGAAACTCTGCTCAAACGCGGCTACGCCGTCCGTGAAAAGAAAACCCTCGCCGCCGCGGACAAGGGCATCGAGCTCATCGCGGTCGTCCACCCCGACGTCAAGAGCCCGGCGATGACCGGCGAATGGGAGGCCAAGCTCAAGCGCATCGAGCGTGGCGAAGGCGATTTCGAGGCTTTCATGGCCGGCATCGAAAAATATGTCCGCGCCGTGGTCGGTGCAAGGAGGACGAGCGCGAAAAAAGCACATGCAAAGCAAACCGCAGGCGGCAACCGCTCGCAGGCTCCCTCTCTGGCCACGAGCGCGGCGCCGCTCTCCCCGCGTGCGCAGACATCCGGCGACGCCCGGCGAAGCGAAGCTGCGTTCGGCCAAGCGCCCCCTGGAGAGCGCTCTCCTCGCCCGGCGGACGCTCGGCCGGCGGACGCTGAACGAAACCCCGCTCGGCCCGGTCGGCTGTTGCAAACGCTCAAGGAATCTTTCGGTTTCGAGAGCTTTCGACCGCATCAGGAAAACGTTTGCCGCGAGGTGACGGAAGGCCGCGATGTCCTTTTGGTCATGCCCACGGGCGCGGGGAAATCGCTCTGCTATCAACTGCCCGGCATCGCCCGCGGCGGCACGACTTTGGTGGTCAGCCCGCTCATCGCGCTGATGGAAGACCAAGCGGCAAAACTGCAAGGGCAGGGCTTTCGGGCCGAGCGCATCCACTCGGGACGCAATTTCGAGCAGTCGCGCCAAGTCTGCCGCAACTATCTCGACGGCCGTCTGGATTTCCTCTTCATCGCGCCCGAGCGGCTAAAAGTCCCGAGCTTCCCGGAGATGCTGGCGAAGACTTCGCTGTCGCTGATCGCAATCGACGAGGCTCACTGCATTTCCCAATGGGGCCACGACTTCCGCCCCGACTACCGCAAGCTCGGCGAACGGCTGCCGAGCCTGCGGCCCGCGCCGGTGATTGCCCTGACGGCGACGGCAACGCCCAAAGTCCAGGAAGACATCGTCGATCAGCTCGGACTGCAAAACTGCCTGCGCTCGATCCACGGCTTCCGCCGCGAGAACATCGCCATCGAGCTCGTCGAATTGACGCCCTCGCAGCGGCCGCCGGCGCTGGTCGAGCTGCTCAGCGGACCCGGCCGTTGTCCGGCCATCGTCTACGCCCCGACGCGCAAGGCCGCCGAGGCGCAAGCCGAAGAGTTGCACGCCCGCATGCCGGCCGCCGCCTATCACGCCGGCATGACGGCGGCGGCCAGAGACCGGGTGCAGACCGAGTTTCTCAGCGGACGGAAAGAAGTCATCGTCGCCACCATCGCCTTCGGCATGGGCATCGACAAGCCCGACGTGCGCACCGTCGTGCATACCGGACTTCCTTCGTCGGTCGAGGGCTACTACCAGGAAATCGGCCGCGCCGGACGCGACGGCCTGCCGTCGAAAGCCGTGCTGATGCATTCCTGGATCGACCGACGCCTGCACGAGTCCTTTCTCGACCGCGACTACCCTCCCGCCGAGGAACTGCAGAAGCTCTATAACGCGCTCAGCGAAAATCCGGCGCCGCGGGTCGAGATCGAGCGCGGTTTCCAGGGCGATGCGGCGCTCTTCGAAAAGGCGCTGGAGAAACTCTGGATCCACGGCGGCGCGCTGATCGATCCCGAAGAAAACATAACGCGCGGCAATGCCGATTGGCGCGCTCCCTATCTGCGCCAACGCGGGCACAAGCCGGCGCAACTCCAGGCGATTACCCGCTACACCCAATCGTTCCATTGCCGCATGCTCGATCTGGTCGCGCACTTCGGAGACCAGGAAGACTCGCGCAAGCCTTGCGCACAGTGCGACATTTGCCGGCCCGAAGGATCCCTGGCGCGGCGGTTCCGCGAGCCGGACGCAGCCGAAAGGGCGGCGCTGGCCAAGATCGCCGCCGAGCTGCGCCGGCGGGACAATCAATCCCTGGGCAAGGTATTCCGCGATTGCTTCTCGGGTTCGGACATCGATCGCAAAGCCTACGACCGCTTGATCGGCGGCTTGGCCCGCGCCGGATTCGTCGTCGTCTCCGACGACTCCTTCGAGAAGGACGGCCGCGTGATCGAGTTCAGGCGGGTCGCGCTGACTCGAGAAGGCCGCGCGGAAAAAACGCCCGAACAGTTCGTGACGCTACCCGAAGAGACTCCGCAGCCGCCTGCCAAGAAACGCAAGCCGGCGTCCAGGAAACAGGGTCCCCGGCAGGCCCCGGCGCAACGCCCCCGCAAGCGCCAAGCCGAATTCGCCATCGACTTGCCCCAGCGCAGCGGCGCCAATGAAGTGGTGATCGCCGCGCTCCGCGCCTGGAGGCTCAGCGAAGCGCGCAAATCCGGCGCGCCCCCCTTCCGCATCTTTCCGCACCGCACGCTTCTGGCGCTGGCCGAGCGGCAGCCCGGGAACGAAGCGGAACTGCTGGCGACGCCGGGGATCGGCCCGGCGCTGGCCAGGAAGTACGGAGAAAAAATCCTCTCGATTATCCGCAATGCAACTGCTTGAAACCGGTTGCGCGCCGCCGCCTGCCCAAGGGCCGGCCGGCAGCGTTCCCGGACAATGCGCGCAGACCAGCCCTGCGGCCGGCCTGCCGATTTTCGAAACGGACCGCTTACCAGCGTCCGCCGCCGTAGCTGTCGCGGCGCGGACGGGCCTCGCGCGGACGGGCCTCGTTCACGTTTAACGCGCGACCGTCCATGTCCGCGCCGTTCGTGGCCTCGATCGCGCGGTCTCCTTCTTCGTCGTTATCCATCTCGACGAAGCCGAAACCCCGCGAGCGGCCGGTGTCGCGGTCGGTGATGATCTTGACCCGAGAAACCGCTCCGTATTGCTCGAAAAGGCTTTGCAGTTGCTCCTCAGTGGCCGAGTAGGGCAGGTTGCCGACAAAAATATTTTTCACAACGTTCCTTTCAGAAAAGCGGCCTGAATCTCGGGGATGAAAAAACGCGGGGGAAATCCAACAAGGAAGGCGCCAACACTTCTTCAGGCCTCGATGGCCTATACTGATCTCTATTTTCAGTATAGCATCGTATTCTCTTGACGGTACGATGAAATTTTCGTTTCCTGAGAATTCCGAAAACGTACGCAGCAACTGAAAGGTTCGCCGGGGTACGATTCGAGAAGCACCGCCATGGATGGATTCTGCACTTGCGGCGCAGCCCTGCCGCCGGGAGCCGGCTTTTGCCCCAGGTGCGGCCGGCCCACGGGAACGGTCGCCGGCGTCGAACCCGATCCCCCGCCCCCCGGGGCAAGCCTGGAGCCGCCCCGGAACGACCAATTCGAGACCGGCAAAGCAGAGCATATCCGCGCCGCGGTTTTTCCCGCGGGGTTGGCGGCGTTCCTCTCGTCGATTCAGTACATCGGCTTCCTGTGTTTCCTCTGGTACCCGCTGGCCGGATTTCTGACCGTTTTCAGCTTGCGGCGGCGCCGCGGCGCCGCTCCGCCCGTCTCCAAAGGGGCCGGGCTCGGCGCCTTGACGGGGCTGCTGAGCTTCGTCATCTCGCTGGTCATCCAGGCCCTGAGCCTGCTGCTGGCCGGAGGGGCTGAAATCGTGCAAGCGCTGCAGCAGCAGGCGGAACAATTCGGCGGCGGCGAAGAGATCGCCAAGCTGCTGGAAAATCCCGCGCTGCTGGCCGTAATCCTGATCTTCGGCCTGGCAGTCCAGTGCATCGTCGCCGTGGGATTCTGCGCGGTCGGAGGCGCGCTTGCCTCGAAAGTGCTCGAAGACGAAAACTGACCCCGCGGGCAACTCCTCCACAACGTCCCCAGCCCATTTGCTTGCGCTAAAATTTTCCGGTGGAATCGAAAACGGCGTATTCCCGAGCCGAAGTTCGCCGTATCCTCAAGATCAACGAAAACCGCTTGCGCGCATGGGAGCGCGCCGGACTTTGCAGGGCGCGGCAGGAATTCGATTTCGTCGATCTCATCGCGTTGAAGACGCTGCAAAAACTCCGCGAAAACCGCATTCCGACCGAACGCATCCAGCAAGCGCTGCGCGCGCTGCGCGAAAAGCTCTCCGGCATCGACCGGCCGCTCTGGGAGTTGAAGATCGTCTCCGACGGCAGGAAGGTCGCCGTCGAGCTTCCTGGCGGAAAGATGGAAGCGCTGACCGGCCAGATGCTCTTTGACTTCGAAGTCTCGAAGCTGCGCTCCGTGGCTACCTTCGAGCCGCCCCGGCAAGCTGCCGGCGGCGCCCGCTCTCTGGAAGAAACCGAGTCCTGGTTTCGGAAGGGCCTCGAACGCGAAGAGCAAGGCGCGCCGCCCGAGGCGATCCTCGAGGCCTACGGCAAGGCTCTGGCTCTGAACCCCGAAGCCGCCGGCGCGTGGGTCAACATCGGCACCGTGCATTACCGCGAAGGCGATCTGCAAGAGGCCGAGTACAGCTACCGCCAAGCGCTGAAGGCATTCCCCGGCTACGCGCTGGCGCATTTCAACCTGGGCAACGCCTGCGAGGAAATGGGTCGACTCGAGGACGCCGCGGATCACTACGCCGCAGCGATTGCGCTGGACGACGCCTACGCCGACGCCCATTACAACATGGCCCTCGTGCAGGAGAAGCTGGAGCAGCCGATGGATGCGGCGAAGCACTGGCGGCGCTATCTCCAACTCGATTCCTCGAGCCCCTGGTCCAAAATCGCCCGCCGGGCGTTGGACACGCTGCTGCACGTTATCGAGGGCGGCGCAGAGGGCCGCTGAGCGGCCGGCGGCGAGCGGCGGGCAAAGCTGCTGGGCGGCGGCTAATCGTAGTCCCCGCCTCGGTCGCGCGTTTTGCGTTCCCGGCGGGAGACCTCGCGCTTGTCCTTCATCGGCCCGGCGCCGGAGCGCTTCGCCGCTTTAGCCCGGATTTCTCACCAGGCATGGCTGGGCGGGCAGGAAGCGGTTTACGGAACGAATTTGAGGGGCAGTTGATGCGGATCGCCCAGTACAGTGGCCGTTGCGCACGCTGGGTGTAGCGTCTGGCGCTACAGGCGGGGGCGTCAGGAGGGTTTGGGGCCGATTTTGCGCACACTCCGGCCAAGCCCCCGCCGGGGCTGCTGCGCTTGCTGTGACCTTCGAACCCGCAGGCGCCAGGCGCCCCTTCAGCAGCCCTGCGGCGGCGGCCTTCCCAGATTGGCGTAAACCGCAGCAAACAGCGCCTGCGCCGGATGGCCCGTAGCCATCGAGACCCACACCTTGCGCGCCGTCACCCGCACTCGCGCCCCGATCTTGAGCAGCCGTACGCGGATCGTCGCGCATTGCGCCCGCGCCATCTGCGTGCCCGCCAAGCCCAACTCGCGCAACGCTTGCAACAGACAGTAGGCGATCGCAGAAAAATACAAACGAATCTGGTTCGAGCGCAGCAGCGCCGTCGAGGTGCGGTCGGCGAACAAAGCCAACTGTTGCTCTTTGATGCGCTTCTCCATCTCGCCCCGCGCGCAGTAGAGATCCTCGTACAAGCTCTGCGCGGCGTACTGTGCGGTGCTGAGCGAGGTCACCACGAAGCGTAGATTGGGAAGCGCGGATTGGCGCCCTTGGCCAGCCGCTCGGCCTTGCCCACCACACGCCGTTTGCGCCGCCAACTGTGGCGCGTGCGATAACGGAACTCGGCGAACGCCCGCGCCGGCTTGCCGCTGGCAGCGTAGCGCCGCTGCGCCTTCTGCAACGGCTTGTGCAGGCGGCGCAACAAGCGCTGGTTCTTGGCCAGTCCGAACACATAGTCCACCCCCTGTTGCTCACACCAACTCATCAACTCCTCGCGGCAAAAGCCTGCATCGGCGCGCAGCAGAATCTCCACCCCAGGCCATCTCCGGCGCAACTGCCCCACGATCCGCACGACCTCTTCCAGCGCCCCCGCCGCAGCGTCTCGGTTCGCTGTCCGCAACCGCGCGCAGACCAACTGCTCGCCTATGAAGATGTACAACGGCAAGTAGCAGTAGGCGCCGTAGTAGCCGTGAAAAAAACGCCCTTCCTGCTGCCCGTGCAGACGGTCGTCAGTGGCGTCGAGATCCAGCACGATGCGCTGCGGGCGGCAACTCTGCCGCTGGATGTAGAGTGCGACCAACAGCGCATCGACTGCTGCGCTGTCCAGGGCGATCTTCTTGTAGCGCGCCCGCTCAGCGGGCTCAGCAGGGGTCAACTCCAGTCGGTTCAGCGTGCTCTTGCCCGCCCCGGCCCGGCCCCGATCCCGCCGCCGCCGACGTTGGCGGCCCTGCACATCGCCCTTGCCCGACAACAGCGCCAGCAGCGGGTCGCTGCGCAG
This sequence comes from Bryobacterales bacterium, assembly GCA_965214655.1. GTDB lineage: Bacteria > Acidobacteriota > Terriglobia > Bryobacterales > UBA6623 > CATQHP01. The sequence goes on from OZ243965.1 coordinate 2,622,280, forward strand.
TCGATCATGGTCGTTGAGGTCTTCGTAGCCCAAGGCCAGCCCATAGACCCGTTGACTCACCAACTCCGCCACGCTGTGCTCGATCCGCTCCGCTTGGCGGGAGTCGCGAAAGCAGCGCGCAAACTGGCGCAGGATGCCGGTCTGCTGCTCGGTGCGCTGCAGCAGCAGGGCCCCGGCCTCGCTGGTGATCGTCCCGCCATCGAAACGGGCTACCGCCTCACGGCGGAATCGGGTAGCAAAACGAAAACTTGTTTGGTTACACTGTGTCCTAGCGAAAAGTCGTTCGTTGCCGGCTGCAACATATTCATCTACATACGTTTATGCCACAATCAGCGGCTTTTCGCTACCCCCTGGTGAGAAATCCGGGTTAGCCACCGGATTGCGCTTCTTCGGCGCCGCTTTCCTCGGCCGCTTTGCCATTACCGGTTCGCTACCATCGGTTGCATGGCCCCCCCGCTGCAACGCGTGCATACCTTGACGTTCGACCTCTTCGGCACCGTGCTGGACCTGACCGGGGGCATCGTTCCGGTCGTCAAGGATTATCTCGCCTCGAAGAACTGTCCCGCCGACCCTGCAAGGTTCTGGGCCGACTGGCGGTCTCGCCAGCGCCTCGAGCAGCACCAGGACTCCATTCTCATGCTAGGACACTGCGGCTATCTCGAGGCCGCCCGCCGCGCGCTGCTGTTCACCCTGCGCAGCCGCGGCGTGCAATTCGACGCCGGCGAACCCGAAGAAATCATTGCTGTCTTCGAAAACCTGCAACCCTTCGCGGACGCCCGCATCGGCCTGCGTCGGCTTGGCGAACGCTACCGGCTCGTCGCTCTGTCGAACGGAAACCAGCGGCTCATCGACCGCTTGACCGCGAACAATATCGACGTACGGTTCGACGGCTGCCTGTCGGTCGAGCGGGTCGGGCGCTTCAAGCCGCATCCCTCCGTCTACCGCATGGCCGCGGCCGAGTTGGCCTGCGACCCGGGCGAAATCATGATGGTTGCGGCGCATTCGTTCGACATTCTCGGCGCGCGCGCCTGCGGCTTCCGGGGAGCGTTCGTCAACCGCTACCGGCTGCCCTACGAGGAATCGAAGCTGCAGCCCGATCTCACGGTCGACGACTTCGTGCAACTGGCCGCAGCGCTCGGCGCATGAAACCCGAACGGCGCATCCCGTCTTCGGCCGCGCCGCGAAAGCCCTACAATAGTTCCCTGTGGGGAATCCGCCCGATGCGCAAGATATTCTTCCTGCCCGTTTGTCTCGCCGTTGCCGCCGCCGCTCCCGGGCCGGTGGACATTTCCAAGCTGCCGCCTGCGGTCGACCGGGAAATCGACTTCCTCAGAGAAGTCGATCCGATCTTCCAGCAGCGTTGCTACATGTGCCACGGCGACGACGTGGTGATGAACGGCTACAGCCTCTGGCGCAAGAAAGACGCGGTGCGCGGCGGCTACTCCGGGGCGCCCGCGATCGTCGATCGAAACAGCGCCGCAAGCCGCCTGATCCATCTCGTCGCCGGCCTCGAAGAAAACCTGGTCATGCCCCCCACCGGCGGGCGGCTCTCCGCTGGGGAGATCGGCGTGCTGCGCGCCTGGATCGACCAGGGAACGCGGTTCGCCGCGAAACGTTTCGACAACAGCACGAGGGCCGCAGAGCAGCCTTGGCTGCACATGGACTACGGCCCGGTCATCTCCGCCGCCGTCACCGTGCGCAAACCGCAAGACCCGCGCGCCGACAAAGGCCCCGAAGACAACGTTACATACAAGGCTCACGCCATTCTGCTGGACGACAAGCGCGAATCGGGCGTGATCTTCGACACCGAGTTGCTGCGTATGTCCGCCGGCTGGACGAGCGGCCCGCTCGTTCTGACGGGCACGGTCTACGACTGGAGGCACGGCCCGCACCCTTATCTTGCCGCGGCTCCGGTATTCGAGACGCCGGTAGCGCCGGGTTGGGCCCGCGACGGAAGCTTTGCCGACCCGCGCGCCGCGGGCTTCGGCCCGCTGCCCGCCGACTGGGCCAAGTACCGCGGCCTCTACGCATACGGCGATAAGGTCGTCTTGAGCTATACCGTCGGCAAGGCGAACGTGCTCGAGCTTCCCGGCATCAGCCGCGACTGGGGCCTCGATCTGCTGAGCCGAACCATCGAGATCGGCCCTGCCCGGGAACCGCTGCTGCTCGCTGTCGCCGGCGTCGAAGGCGCTTCGGCCGAACAGCTCTCGATCAAGAAGATGACGCCCGGCAAGGGCGCGGCGGCGGAGCACGTCGTCCATCTGCAAACGGCGCCCGGCGAAGGCGCTGCCTTCGGCGGCGTCGGCATCGGCAAGAAAGCGAAGTGGGATCTTTCCGCCGCCGGCCAGGTCCGCCTGCGCATCCCGGCCTCGAACGACGAGCAGCGTTTCACGATCTACTCCGGCGCAATCGGCCGCGACCGCATGGGCGCCTTCGCCGGCGCCTTGCGCAACGCTCCCCGCGCCGAGCGCCTCGAACCCTACACCCGAGGCGGCCCCGGCCGCTACCGCAAAACGGTCAAGACCAAAGGCAAGCTCGGCGGCGATTCCGGTCCGTGGGCCGTCGACGAGATCGCGCTGCCGTTCGAAAACCCGTGGAATTCGTGGTTCCGGCCGGGAGACTTCGACTTCTTCGACGACGACCGCGCCGTAGTGACGACCTGGTCGGGCGACGTCTGGATCGTCGACGGCATCGACGAAGACCTCGACGAGTTGACCTGGCGGCGCTTCGCCGTAGGCTTCCATCAACCGCAGGGCGTCGAAGTGGTCGACGGCAAGGTCTATGTGCTCGACCGCAACCAGATCACGATCCTGCACGACCTCAATAACGACGGCGAGGCCGACTTCTACGAGAACTTCAACAACGATTTCCACGCCACGCACCATTTCCACGAGTTCACTTTCGATCTCGACCGCGGCGCGGACGGCAATTTCTACTTCGCCAAAGCGGCGCGCCATGCGCTGCCCTCGAAAGTCGATCATCACGGCACGATCATGAAGCTCGACCCCGCAGGCAAGAACCTCGAGGTGGTCTGCCGCGGCTTCCGCGTGCCCAACGGCGTCGCGCTCGGACCCAACGGCGAAATCACGACTTCGGACCAGGAAGGCCATTGGATTCCCTCGACGCGCGTCAATTTCTGCTCGCCGGGCAGCTTCCACGGCTATATGTGGGGCGGCGGCGTCGACCCCGCGCGCAAGGACTACGACGACCCGATCGCCTGGCTGCCGATCTCCGTCGACAACTCCGGCGCCGGACAAGCTTGGGTGGATAACGACCGCTGGGGCCCCTTCAAGGGCTATCTGGTGCACTCGACCTTCGGCCGCGGCAAGATCTTTCTCATGCTGATGGAAAAGGTCGGCAACAAAATTCAAGGCGGCGCGGTGGAGATGCCCGTGGACTACGACGCCGGGCTCATGCGCCCCGACTTCCGCCCCAAGGACGGCAATCTGTACCTCACCGGCCTCTACGGCTGGGGCACGAAACGCAAGGCGGTCGGCGGCTTCTTCCGCACCCGCTACACCGGCAAGCCGGTGCTGCTGCCCGGCGAACTGCACGTCAGCCGCAAGGGCATCGACGTGACGTTTCTGCATGAGTTGGACCGCGAGTCCGCCGAGGATATCGGCAACTATCGGGTCCGCCGCTGGAATTACAAGTGGCTCAGCCGCTATGGCTCCGACCTGTGGAAGCTCGACGGCGAACAAGGCGCCGAAACGATGACCGTCCGCTCGGCGAAGCTTCTGCCCGACGGCAAGACCGTGCGCATCGCCGTCGACGACCTGCGCGAAGTCATGCAGATGCAAACGCAAATAAACATCCGCACGAAAGCGGGCGCCGCGGTCCAGACCGAAATCAGCCACTCGATCAACGTTTTGCCCGATGAGCCGGGCGCAAGCTTCACGGTCGATTACCAGTGACCGGCAGCCGGATCGAAAGCTCGGCCCACTGCTAAACTCTTGGCCATGAAATCTCGAATCCTCGCCGCCCTTGCAGCCGCCTGTATCGGCGGCGGCGTGCTGGCCGCCCAAGACCGCGACTTCAAACCCGACAAAGAGATCGTCTTCAAGCAATTCGACAAAGACCCGCTGGAGCTCAACGTTTTCCTCCCCGAAGGTTGGAGCGCCGCCGACCGGCGCCCGGCGATCGTCTTCTTCTTCGGCGGCGGCTGGGTAGGCGGCTCGCCCGCGCAGTTCTACCCGCACAGCCGTTATTTCGCTTCGCGGGGAATGGTCGCGGTCAGCGCGCAGTACCGCACCAAGAATAGCCACGGGACTTCGCCGTTCGCATGCATCGCTGACGGCAAATCGGCGATCCGCTGGATTCGCCGGCACGCCGCCGATCTGGGCGTCGACCCGAATCGGATTGCCGCCGGCGGCGGGTCGGCCGGCGGCCATGTCGCCGCGTCCGCCGGGGTGCTCGACGGCCTCGATGAAGAAGGAGAAGACCTCGCGGTCAGCTCCATGCCCAACGCCTTGGCGCTCTTCAACCCCGTGATCGACACGACGGAGAAGGGTTACGGCGCGGAGAAACTCGGCAGCCGGGCGACCGAGGCTTCTCCGGCGCACCATGTCCGCTCCGGCCTGCCGCCGGCGATCGTCTTTCATGGGACGGCCGACGCCACCGTGCCCTACGAGAACGTCGAGCGCTTCGCCGCTGCCATGAAAAAGGCCGGCAACCGCTGCGAGCTGATCCCCTTCGCAGGCCGCCCGCACGGTTTCTTCAATTATTCGCGGAGCCGCATCGCATACACCGGCACGGTCTGGCATGCCGATCGTTTCCTGGCTTCGCTCGGCTACCTCGACGGCGAGCCCGCCGTCGGCCGGCCCGGCGACCCGACCTGGTAGCGCCGCGACTACTGCTTCAGCGGCGGGACGCCCTTCGACTTCAAGAGCAGCCGCCGGCCGAGCTTCAGCAACGGATACCCCATCCAGGCGGCGCCGCAGAAGCCGAACAGGAGGCGGTTGGCAATGCCGAAAACGCTGCCTTTCCCGGACAGCCGCGCCAGCGCATGCAGCGCGCCGCTGCCGAAGTAGTAACGCCCGTCGAGCTTCAACGCCATGCCTTCGTTCAAGTCGTAAGGCAGGCTGCGCAACTCCTCGACGAGAGGGCCGCCTTCGCGGGCATTGACGAGAACGAATTCGCCGACGGCGCCTCTGACGTCGAGATAACGCGCATAGTTCTTGCACAGGGGGCATTCGCCGTCGTAAACCAGCCAAGCCTTCTCCGCCCCTCTCAACGCGCGCCCTCTCAATGCGCGTGCGGAAGCGGTCAGCCGGCGAAAAGGAGTTGCGAACAGCGGCAACGAGCGCATGTTGAAACCGTCTTCAAACATACCGTAAAAACCCGCAGCAAAAAGCATTTCAGGACGTTGGGTTATGATGCCCGCATGACCTTGCATCTCGGGCTCCGCCGCCGGCTCCTGCCGCTTCCCGCGGCGGCACTGGCGTTGACGGCGCTGCCTCCGCCTTCCGCCTCCCCCCAAACGATCGGGCACGCCCCCCCGCGGCGCGAGATTCCCGCCGGCCCGGCGGACGCCATCTACTACAACGGCAAGATCGTCACGATGTGGGCCGAGCGCCCGGTTGTCGAGTCCATGACCGTCGCCGGCGGGCGCATCCTGGATGTCGGCACGACGCAAATCACGGGCAGAAAAACCGGCCCGCGCACCCGTCAGATCGACCTCCAAGGAAGAACGGTCGTCCCCGGGCTCATTGACAGCCATGTGCATCCGATCAACGCGGCGCTCGCCGAAAGCGGAGGCGCGCTTCCGCCCATGCGCACTTTCGCGGACCTGCAGGCGCACGTCGAGCAACAACTGAAGACGACCGAGGGCTTGCTCGTGGTGCCCAAGGTCTACTCTACCCGCCTGGCCGAGCGGCGCTACCCGACCCGCTGGGAAATCGATCGCTACTCGGGCGGCCGGGCGGTGATGTTCGACAACGGCTACACGGCGGCGCTCAATTCCGCGGCGCTGCGCACGGCGGGCATCTCGGCGCAAACCCCCGACCCCGAAAACGGAAAGGTCATTCGCAACCGGGAGGGCGAACCCACCGGCCTGATTATCGGCGCGCGCCAACTGGTTGCGGGGTTGTCGGCGGTCGAACGGCACACCCCTGCCGACCGCGTAAGAGCGCTGCGCGCCATGCACAGGGCCTACAACCGGGTCGGCCTGACCAGCGTCATCGACCGCAGCCAGAACGCCGACGGCCTGCGCGCCTACCAGACCCTGTGGAGAGACGGGGAGCTTACCGTCCGCAGCTACGTCACGCGCACCGTCAATGCCGAGCGGCCTCTCCCCGACGTGCTCGCCGACATTCGCAATATCGCTCCGGTTACCGGCTTCGGCGACGAACGGTTCCGCATCGGCTCGCTCAAGATTTTTCTGGACGGAGGCATCCTGCTCGGCACGGCGTACCTGCGCAGCCCCTACGGCGAGAACACCGACGTTTACGGCTACAGCGATCCCGATTATCGAGGTCTCCTGCGCGTTCCGCTCGAGAAAATTACCGCGATCGTCGAGCTCGCCGCCGAGCGCGGCTGGCAGATGACGGCGCACACCACCGGGGGCGGATCGACCGACATGCTGCTTACGGCCTACGAAACCGTCAACCGCAAGCACCCGCTCCAAGACCGCCGCTTCACCCTGACCCACGCCAACTTCCCCAATGCAGAAGCGATCCGGCGCGCCAAGCAGTTGGGCGTCGTGCTGGATATGCAGATCGCCTGGCACCATTACGACGGCCCGGCCCTGGCGCAAGTCCTCGGTCCCGAGCGCATGGCCTTCTTCCATCCTTACAAATCTCTCTTCGACGCCGGGGTCGTCGTTGCCGGCGGCTCCGATCACATGGCCAAGTTCGACTCCCGCGAAGCGATCAACCCCTACAACCCGTTCTTCAGCATCTGGCTGGCCGTCACCCGCCGGGCGGCCGACGGCGTGGTTTACAACCCCGAACAAAGGATCGCGCGGGAGCAGGCGCTGAGAATGTGGACTCTCAACGCGGCTTATCTCTCTTTCGACGAAGATGTCAAGGGCTCGCTCGAGCCCGGCAAATACGCCGACTTCGCCGTCATCGACCGCGATATCCTGACCTGCCCCGAAGACGAAATCCGCGGGATCGAGGTCCTGCAAACCGTGCTGGGCGGGGAAACCGTCTATCGACGGGAAAGCTCCCTCTGAGTCCGCCGCCGTTGTCCCGGCCCCGACGCGTTCGGCGCTGGGAGCGAACGGATACCGCAGTCTTCTTCCGCGCCGGAGAAGGTCCGCTCCTCGACCCGATTACACGCTAACCTTCAAACCGTTGGCCCGCCGCTGACGGCATAGACCAGTTCATCCCGCGCACATTCCGCAGCGAAGGCAACAGCGCCCGCAACGCCTCTCGGGACAGATGCGGATAATTTTCCAGAATTTGCTGTTCAGTCCATCCTTCCGCCATCAGACCGAGCAGGAACTCCACAGACAGCCGGGCGCCGCGAATCACCGGCTTCCCTACCACAATGGACGGATCGCTATGGATGTAGTCATGCCGCCTCATGGGTCGCTTCAATATAGTCCCAAAGGGAAAGCGGCTCTTTCCCTGCGGCGGTCGCGCGTTACGGAACGAAAACTCAGTCCCCCGCGAGCGGCGGCTGCGGCGCAGGCTGAATCTGCGCCAGCACTTGAGCCGCGTCTTCCTCGCTGAACGACGCCAACTCGTCGGAGATATTCATCGAGCAAAAGTTCGGCCCGCACATGGAGCAGAATTTCGCTTCCTTGTAGCCCTCCTCGGGCAGCGTCTCGTCGTGCATCCCGCGCGCCGTTTCCGGGTCGAGCGCCAACTCGAACTGCCGGTTCCAGTCGAACTCGAAGCGCGCCTTGGAAAGCGCATCGTCCCAGTCCCGCGCGCCCGCGCGGTGGCGGGCCACATCCGCCGCGTGAGCGGCGATCTTGTAGGCGATCAGCCCCTGCTTCACGTCTTCCTTGTCGGGCAGCCCGAGGTGTTCCTTGGGCGTGACGTAGCAGAGCATGGCCGCGCCGTGCCAGCCGATCATCGCCGCCCCGATCGCCGAGGTGATGTGGTCGTAACCCGGAGCGATATCCGTGACCAGCGGCCCCAAGGTATAGAACGGCGCTTCGTGGCACAGCTCCATCTCCTTGTCCACTTGCAACTTGATTTCGTCGAGGGGGATGTGCCCCGGCCCCTCGATCATCACCTGGACATCGTATTCCCAAGCTTTCTTGGTCAACTCGCCCAGCGTTTCGAGCTCGGCGAATTGCGCGGCGTCCGAGGCGTCGGCGATCGACCCGGGCCGCAGCCCGTCGCCCAGCGAAAAGCTGACGTCGTATTTCTGGAAAATCTTGCAGATTTCCTCGAAATTCTCGTAGAGCAGGTTCTGCCGGTGGCGCTTCACCATCCATTCGGCCAGAAGCGAGCCGCCGCGGCTGACGATGCCGGTCACGCGCTTGACGGCCATGGGAACATACTGGATCAACACCCCGGCATGAATCGTCATGTAGTCCACGCCCTGCTCGGCCTGTTCTTCGATCACGTCGCGCATGATGGGCCAGGTCAGATCGTCGATCCTGCCGTTGACCCGCGTCAGCGCCTCGTAGATCGGCACCGTGCCGATGGGCACAGGCGATTCGCGAATGATCGCCTCGCGGATGCGCGGGATGTTGCCGCCGGTCGACAGGTCCATCACCGTATCGGCGCCGTACTTGATCGAGTAGCGCAGCTTTTCCAGCTCTTCAGCGATGTTCGACGTCGTCGCCGAGTTGCCGATGTTGGAGTTGATCTTGCACCGCGAAGCGATTCCGATGCACATCGGCTCCAGGTTCGTGTGATTGACGTTGGCGGGGATGATCATCCGCCCGCGGGCCACTTCGGCGCGGACATCCTCGGGCGGCAGTCCCTCGCGCTGCGCGACATAGATCATCTCCTCCGTCGTCACGCCCTGCCGCGCATAGAACAACTGTGTCCGAACCGAGTCGTTTTGCCGTTTTGCTATCCAATCAGCTCTCATTGCGATAATCCTCCAGGACTCGGCTCGAATGCCGAAGCCTCATTATCTCACCACGCCGAAATATGATTCAAACCGATATGCGCCGATAGTTCGCCGCGGTTGAATTCTAGCCTGGAATGCGCGATGCTAATGGGCTTGATCGAGCATGCAGGTTCGCGTTTTTTATCACGACCGCTGCTTTGACGGCGCTTGCTCCGCCGCCTTGTTTTCCAGTTTCGTGAAGCGCAGGCTGGCCCCCGGGGCGCGTATCGTCCACACCGGCCTCTTCCATCGCGCCGACCAACTGTTCGACGAGAGCTTGTTCGACGCGGACGAGAACGCCATTGTAGACTTCAAATATTCGGCGAGCGACCGCGTCACCTGGTGGTTCGACCATCACCAGAGCGCCTTCCTCTCCGCCGCCGACGCCGAGCACTTCCGGCGCGATGTCTCCGGCCGCAAATTCTACGACGCCAGCTACAAGTCCTGCACGAAGTTCATGGCCGATGTTCTAGGAAGCAAGTTCGGCTTCGACAGCTCGCATCTCGAGCGGCTGATTCACTGGGCCGACATTATCGACGGCGCGCAGTACGAAAACGCGCAGTCCGCCATCGAAATGGCGCACGCGGCGATGAAGCTGACCTTGATTTTCGAGTCCGCCGAGAAAAACGTAACCGCCGACATCATCCCGCTGCTCGAAAGGGAATCGTTTGAGGCGATCGTCGCGCGCCCGGAGCACTCCGCTGTATTCGACGAGCTTTTCGAGCGCCACATGCAATCCATCGAGGTGATCCGCGACCGCGCGGAGTGCCGCGGCGGCGTCGTATGGTTCGACCTGATCGATACGAAGCTCGCCGGCTATAACAAATTCGTTCCGTACTACCTCTTCCCCGAGAGCGCCTACACGGTTTCCGTACTTGACTGCGGGTTCCGGGCGAAGATTTCGGTCGGCTCGAATCCCTGGGCCGCGCGCGAGCCCCTCCGCAACCTTGCCGATCTCTGCGAAAGCTACGGGGGCGGGGGGCATCCCCGCGTGGGCGCGATCAGCTACGGCCCCAACGAGTTCGAGCGCGCCCGCACAACCGCCGCCGAGATCGTGTCCACTCTCTCCGCCGGGAAATAAATTTCGACCTCCCGGTCAAGAGCCGACGACGGCGATGTCCGCGGCGTCCGCCGCCCGCAGCAACTCATCCTTGTCCAGCAAAAGGGTCTTGCCGGCGGTGACGGACACCGCCGTAGCCCCGACCTGCCGCATCTTGCGGATCGTCCGCGGGCCGATTACCGGCACGTCGAAGCGCATGTCCTGGTTGGGTTTCGCCGCCTTTACGAGCGTCAACTTCCGTCCGTTGGCCAAATCGCCCGCCCGCAGCAATACCGCGTCCGTGCCCTCCATCGCTTCGACCGCCACGCACGCCTGCTCGCAGATCACGACACTCTGCCCGATGTCGAATCCAGCGAGCGCCCGCGCAACGCCCAAGCCGTAGGCGATGTTCGCGGCTTCTTCCGCTGAGGCGCCGCGCTTGGCGCTGGGGCCTTTTTCAGCCAGGTAAGGTCCCAGCAGAAATGTCGAGTCGAGCAGCTTGATTCCCTCGTCTTCCAGTACGTTCGCCACCGCCCCCAGCAAGGAGTCGGTGTTCTTGCTGCGCAGCGACCCCAGCAATTTCAGCAGCCGCCAATCGGGCCGGATTGCGGAGAAAATCTGCTTGTGCCTCACGCGGCCGGCCATCACCGCCTGGTCAACCCCTTCCCGCTGAAAGATCTCGATCAGCTTCGAGAGTTGCCCCAATGAAATCCAGTGGCATCGCTCCGAGCGCTCTTCGACTTCCGGGGACGCTTCCTCCTTGATGGCCGCAGTAACGATGCGATGACCTTCCCGCCGCGCCGACTCGAGCATCATCAACGGAAAGCTGCCGCCCCCGGCGATCAGGCCGTACTTCATTTCACGAACCCCCGCCGCGATCTCGCGATAAAATCCAGCACGCGCTGCAGATGCTCGCCGCCGGGCGTCTCGGCCTCGATGCGCTCCACCGCTTGGTCGAGGTTCAACCCCGATTTGGTCAGGATGCGAAACGCTTGGTGCAGCGCCTGGACTTCCGCCTTGGAGAAACCGCGGCGCTCCAGCCCTACTTTGTTCACGCCGAAAGTCTTCGCGCCGCGCTCGGTGACCACCAGGGCGAAGGGCAAGACGTCTTGCGTGATGACGCTGTAGCCGCCGATGTAGGCATGCCCGCCGACGACGCAAAACTGGTGGACTCCGCAGTGCGCCCCGACGACCGCGTAGTCTTCGACGGTCACGTGCCCGCCCAGTGTCGCCCCGTGCGCCAGGATGCAGTGCGCTCCAACGCTGCAGTCGTGCGCGACGTGAGCGTAAGCCTGCAGCAAGTTGCCGTCGCCGATCTGCGTCAAGCCGCCGCCGCCTTCCGTGCCGCGGTGAATCGTGCAGAATTCTCGAATTTGATTGCGGTCGCCGATGCGGGTTTCCGAGCGTTGCCCGCGATATTTCAGATCCTGCGGCGCCGCGCCCACGGTACAGTACGGATAGAAAACGTTGTCCGCGCCGATCGTCAGCGGGCCGTCCGCAAAGACATGCGCGAGCAGCCGCGTGCCCGGGCCGATGGTCACGTCCGGCCCCACCACGCAGAACGGACCGATCTCGGCGCTGTCGTCGATACGCGCCGCGGAGTCGACCAGGGCGGCGGAGTGAATCGTCATCGCGCAGCCCGGTCGGCGTTGGGCCGGTCGGCGATGGTGCACATCAGCACGGCCTCGGCCGCCAGCCGATCTCCCACGAAAGCCCGACCCTTCATCTTGATCGCGCCGGCGCGCCGGCGCAGAACGTCCAGCTCCAGACGCAGTTGATCGCCCGGCGTCACCGGAGAACGGAAACGGCATTCGTCGATCGAAGCAAAGAGCACCAGCTTGTTGGCGCGGTCGGCAATGCCGCGAAGCGCCAGGACTCCGCCGCACTGCGCCATCGCCTCAACGATCAGCACGCCCGGCATCACCGGAAAGCCGGGGAAATGCCCCTCGAAAAAGTGTTCGTTCGCCGTGATGCTCTTGAGACCCACCACGCGTTTGTCGTCGATCTCCAAGATACGGTCGACCAGCAGCATCGGGTAGCGGTGCGGCAGGATGTCCTTGATTCGGTTTATGTCCAGCATTGACAAAAAATCGCGATCCCGGGCCGTGCTGCGCGCATGCTTCGAGAGTCCCGCCGCGCTGCGCCCGATCCGGCCTGCGGGCGCTTGCGCGTCGCGTTCCCGCACTTGGCCGATGCGGCGTTGGATCGCGCCGCGCAGCCCTTGCCGGAGCAACTCAACGCGACCGCCGCGCGCTACCCCGGCGCCGGCCCCCGTAAGGCTTTATCCACTCGCAAACGCCCGCTCCGTCGCCGGATGTCATGTCCTCTGAAACTATTCCGCCGCCGCGGCCAGAGGGCGGGAATAGTGGATATGAACAAGTTTCCATCGCTCGCCGTCAGCCCGGCGGTAAACTTGCGATTCGCGGCCCGTTTCCTGAATCTCCACCCCGTCTTTTCGACGCGTTGCATCGAATGTCCAGTTGAATTCCACAACCGCTGTATCGCCAAACAAATTGACCGCGATATCGCGCGCCGTCAAATCCCGTTTCGAGAACATGTCCCCCATGGTCTTTCCGTAAAAGTTTTCTGTGATCGCCTCCCAGCCCGTCTGATGGCCTCTAGGGTAGATGAACGAGACGCGATCGGATTGCAGCCAGACCTCGCCTGCGAGCGCAAGATCAACGGCGTTGATCGATTGGACATATTTCTCGACGAGCGCAGTGATGGCAGTCACGTCGCTCCGCTCCGTCTCTTCGGATCTCGCGGGCGCTTCGGGCGTCGGGCTGCAAGAAAGCGCGAGGACGATAAAGAACGCAATCCCGGCCGCCCCTGCCCGATAGCGAAGTCGTTCGCAGGTAAGCTTGCCGGGAAACATTCTGCGTTTGAATGTAGCACATCGCGCAACTCGCTCAGAACTCCGTTTTATGCAATGCAAAATGAACCGGAAGGGCGTTGGCGGCTGGAGATACAGAGACTGTCGGAGGTTGAAATCCTCGACTTGGTGCGAATGCGCCTGGAGAAAGAGCCTCTGCGCGATCCCCGCGAGCGGCGGGCCTTCGCTCAGGCGGTGCAATCCACTGGCCTGCTCCGCCGTTGGCGGCAGGGCAACAAGCAGGACCCGCGAACGAACGTCGGCAAGAAGAAACTCAAAGAAAGGGCGCGTTTACTCGATGACGCGCTTGCCGGAAGCGGCTCGGACGGGAGCGGTTGACAGGGCGCCGCGCCGTCGTCTCACCCAACGGCCTGAGAGTCTCGCCGGCGCCGCCCCCAAGCTCTCGCGGCGTTTTTCCAGCGTTACCAGCAAGATGCCCAAGGCCACCGCCGCAACCCCGATCAGCAACTCCGGCGGCGGCTTCTCGCCGTAGATCATTGCGCTGAAGAGCACGCCGAAAATCGGCGTCGGAAACACGAATACCGAAAGCAGACCGGGCGAGTGCGCTTGCAGCAGCCGCACCCACAACATGAAGGCGACGCCCACCACGAGCAGCGAGCAGTACAGCCACGCGGCAATCACTCTCGCCGTCAGCGGCCCCGTCGTCAGCGGCTCGGCGACGCTTGCGCAAACGAGGAACACCGGCAGGGAAAAGCCGATCTGCCAAAAGATCGCCTTGATCGGCTCGATGTTCTGCACCAGGCGCTGCGTGTAAACCATCCGCCCGGCGATGACTGCCGCCGTAACGACAGCCAGGATATTGCCCAGCGTCGGATGCGGCGCAAGCGAAGCGTCCGGCTTGCCCAACAACACGATCGCAACGCCCGCAAAGGCTATGCCCAAGCCGGCCGTCCGTGTTGGCGAAAGCCGGTCGCCGGGCACGAAACGGTGCGAGATGACGTTGATGAAAATCGGCGCGGCGTTCAGCAGCACCGCCGCAAAAGCCGCTGAAGTGAGGCTGATGCTGACGTTCAGCAAGATAATCTGAAAGCCGAAGAAGACCCCGAGGATCGCCAGCGGACGCCGCTCGTACGGCTTCGGCCGCAGCGCAACCCCGCCGAACCGAGCCCACAACCACAGCATCGGCCAACCCAGCAACAACCGCCAGAACGCGCTCCAGATCGGCGGAAACGCTTCCAGCGCCACTTTGATCCCGACGATGTTCAAACCCCACATTGCCGACATCGTCAGCGCAAGGAAAGCCGACTGCGGACCGAGTTTCTGGAACGGCGCCCCCGCGGCCGTCATGTCCGCGCCTCAGCCCGCCTCGCGGCCGAACGATTGGAGCGCATGACGATCGAGATGCCCAACGCAACCGCCGTCGCGCCGGCGGCCAAGCGCCCCGTAATCGCCTCGCCGAACAGGATGCCCGCCAGCACCACGCCGAAAATCGGCACGCTGAAGCCGAACATCGCCAGGTTGCCCGCGCTGTGCCTTTGCAGCAGCACGGTCCAGGCAACGAAGCAAAATCCGGCCACGACCACCGCTTGATAGGCGATGGCCAGCACCGGCTCGTAGCTCAACGGCTTCAGCAACGGCTCCTCGAACGCAACGGCCAACGAAAGGAAGATCGGCAGACCCAGAAACATCTGCCAGACGACGAGGCGGAGCGGATCCATTCCCCTTACCAAGTGTTGCGTATAGACCAGACGAATCGCCAGCAGCAGGGCGGACAACAGCATCAGAAAGTTGCCCAACAAGGGATTCGGCGCGAGCGCGGCGTCCGGGCGGCCCAGCACGACGTAGGCAATGCCGCCGAATGCCGCTCCCAAGCCGCACAAGCGCTGCCAGGTCAAGCGGTCGTCCGCCATGAAGAAGTGGCTGATCAGATTGACCATCACCGGATTGGCGTTGAGCAGGATCACGGCGTAGGCGGGCGACGTGAAATCCACCCCCAGGTTGAAAATCGCGATCTGCCCGGCGAAAAGAACCGTCAGCCGCAGCATCTGCCGGTAATGTTCCCGGCTCAGGCGAAGCGGTTGGGAACGAACCCGCGCCCAACAAGCCACGACGGCGGCGCCGGCGGCCATCCGCCAGAACGCGCTCCAGAAGGGCGGGATCGTGCTCAGCCCGAATTTGATGGCGACGATATTGCCGCTCCAGAAGAAGCTGATGAGCAGGGCGAACAACCCGACTTGCAGCGAGACGGGCCGGGTCGCGGACAACCTGGAAGCGCCCCGCCTCATGCGGGGCCTTCGATCGCGTCCCTCAAGATCTCGACCACGTGGCGCGGGCTGCGGCTGGTGAAATGGTCGATTTGCTGGCGGCAGGAAACGCCGCTGACGGCAATCTCGGTTTCGGCCTCCGCCGCTTCCACGGCCGGAAACAGCCGCTCCGCGCCGATTTTTTGGGAAATCTCGTAGTGCCCCTTCTCGAAACCGAACGAGCCGGCCATCCCGCAGCATCCCGAGTCGATTTCCTCGACCGTCCGGCCCGGGGCCAGCCGCAGCGCAACGAGGCTCGGCTTGGAGCCGATGTGCGCCTTCTGGTGGCAATGACCGTGAAAAAGCACCTTGCCCGCGCCGGCTTTCCAGGGCAAATCGAGTCGATTTTCGGCGGCGAGCTTGACCAGGAACTCGTCGAGCATCCAGGCGTTCGCCGCGATCTTGCGGGGAGCCTCTCCGGGAACGAGATCCTCGTACTCATCCCGCAGCGTCAGCAGGCAGCTCGGCTCGCAGCCGACCACCGGAACGCCGGCGTCGGCGTACCGCGCGAATTCCTCGACATTGTGGCGGGCCGCCGCGCGGGCGTCCTCGATCAGCCCTTTGGAAAGCATCGGCCGCCCGCAGCATCTCTTCGCCGCCAGTCGCACCGCGTACCCAGCGGCCTCCAAGATCTCGACGGCCGCCCGCCCGACCTGCGGATAGATGTAATTCAGGAAGCAATCGTCGAAGAGGACGACACGGCCGCTCCTGCCCGCCCGCGGCCCCGGCCGCCGCGAAGCGAACCACCGGCCGAAGGTCTCGGCGGCGAACGGCGGCAGGGCGCGGCGGCGGTCCACATGCAAGATCTTCTCGTGCAGCCACTTCACCGGCTTGAGCGACAGCCCCCAATTGGCCAGGCCGGGCGCCTTGCAGCCCAGCCGATAGAGCTTCTCGACGTGGCCGAACGCCTTCGCCCGCAGCGGCGCGCCGTGCTCGGCGTGGTAATGCGCAAGCCACTCGTACTTGATCTTCGCCAGATCGACGTTCGACGGACACTCTTTCTTGCACGCCTTGCATTCCAGGCAAAGGTCGAGCACGTCGTACATGCGCTCCGAGGCGAACTCCTCCGGCGGCAACTTGCCCGACATCGCCGCCCGCAGCGCGTTGGCCCGGCCGCGCGTCGAGTGTTCCTCATCCATCGTGGCGTGGTACGAAGGGCACATCGTGCCGGCGGCGCGCTTGCGGCAAACTCCCGCGCCGTTGCACATCTCGACCGCCCGCGCAAAACCGCCCTCTTTCGAGAAATCGAGCCGCGTCTCGATCGGAATCGTGCGGTAGTCCCCGCCCCAGCGCAGGTTTTCGGTCAGCTCGGGCGCATTGACGACCTTGCCGGGGTTGAGGATGTTGTCGGGATCGAAGACATTCTTGAGCTCCAGGAAACCTCGATAGACTTTGTCGCCGAACAGCCAGCGGTTGTACTTGCTGCGGGCGATGCCGTCGCCGTGCTCGCCCGACATCGAGCCGCCGTGGTCCATCACCAGGGCGAACACTTCGTCGGCGATGGCCGCCATCTTGCGCACCTCGGAGCGCTCTTTCAGGTTCACCATCGGCCGCACGTGCAGGCAGCCGACCGAGGCGTGGCCGTAGTAGCCGCCGTGCGCGTCGTGCTTCTCGAGAATGCCGCGGAACCCTTTGAGGAACGGCCCCATCTTCTCGATCGGCACAGCCGGATCTTCGACGAAGGCGATCGGCTTGTGATCGCCCTTTACGGACATCAAGATGCCGAGCGCTTCTTTGCGCACGCTCCATATATCGGCCTGCGTTGCCGGATCGGTGACCGCGATGTAGCCGAAACCGTGACGCTTCGCGCTGAGGGTTCTGCGCAGACGGTCGAGCTTCGCGGCGACCTCCGCTTCGCTTTCGCCGTAGTACTCGACCACCATCAACGCCTGCGCGCCTTTTTCCACGAAGCCGAGCTTGTCCTGAAACGTCGGGTTGGTCAGCGCGTTGTTGAGGATGAAGTCGTCGATCAACTCCGCCGCCGAAGGCCCGGTGGCGACGATCTCCTGCGCGGAATCGACGGCGTCGAACACCGATTTGTAATGCACCACCAGGATGCCCGTCGCTTTGGGCAGCGGGACGATGCGCACCTTGGCTTCGGTAACCACCGCCAGAGTGCCTTCGCAGCCCACCACGACCCGCGACAGGTTCAGCGGCCCCGGACGGCTCGAATATCCCGCGCCGAAGCGGTCGCCGTTGACCACCAGCTCGTCGAGGTTATAGCCGCTCACCCGCCGCAGGATTTTGGGGAATTTGCGCAGCACCTCAGCGCGGTACTTCGCGCCGAGGGCGGGCAATTCGCGGTACAACCTGCCGGCGGTTCCGCCGCCGCGGCCCAGCGCCTCGAGTTGACCGTTCTCCAAGGGCCGCAGCCAGGCGTCCGTTCCATCGGCGAATACGCAGCGCAGCTCCAATACGTGATCGATCGTCTTGCCGTAAAGGATCGAGTGCGAGCCGGCCGAGTTGTTGCCGATCATGCCGCCGATCGTGCCCCGGCTCGACGACGAAGTATTGGGCCCGAAGCGGCGGCCGTAGTGCCTCAGATGCCGCGCCAGTTGGTCTTGGACCACGCCGGGCTGAATGCGCGTCCACCCTTCCTCGATATTCGTCTCGAGGATGCCGTTCATGTACTTGGCGAAGTCGATGTGAACCGCTTCACCGACCGTCTGCCCGGACAGGCTGGTCGCGCCGCCGCGCGGCAGGATCGGAACCTTGTCGCGCGCGCACAGGCTCACCAATTCCTTGACGTCGTCGTGGCGCCTGGGGATCACGGCGCCGATCGGCTCGATCTGCCAGACCGAGGCGTCCGTCGAGTAGAGAATCTTCGAATACGCGTCGAAACGCACCTCTCCTTCGATGCGGCGGGAAATCCGGTCGGCGAGATCGTTCGGATAAGGCATGGAAGCAGCGCAGCCGCAAGATCCGGACAAACAAATGAGACACACAGGGAACCGCCCCGGCTTCCCCGCGCGCAGCTTGTCAGGGTTGCAGTCCCCGAATCCGGCGGCTCAGGCGCGAAAGGCCTAACTCCATATTTTCGTCGCTTACGTTCGAAAAAGAAAGCCGCAGAGCGTCCGAACCGGAGCCGTCGACGAAAAACGGCGCGCCGGGGATGAAGGCCACCTTGTCGCGGGCGACGCTCTCATGCAGCAGCGGCAGCGTGTCGACCGCGGCAAGCAGCCGCGCCCACAGAAACAAGCCGCCGCGGGGTCGGGTCCATTGCGCCAGTCCGTCGAAATGGGCCGCCATCGCCGCCCGCATTTTGGCCGCCTTGCCCGCGTAGAAAGCGCGCACGTGGTCCGTCTGCGCCGGCATCCACCCGCCGCGCAGGAACTCGAGCGCGATGCGCTGGCTGAGCGTCGCCGTGCAGAGATCGCCCGTTTCCTTGCAGAATTCGATTCTGCGCACGATCTCTTCGGGGCCGTGAATCCAGGCTACGCGCAGCCCCGGCGCCAGGATTTTCGAAAAAGTCGACATGTAGATCGCCCGTCCGTCTTCGTCGAGCGCTTTGATCGGCAGCAGATCGGCAGCAGAGACGTCCTCGAAGTAGAGCTCGCCGTAAGCATCGTCCTCAAAGATCAGCAAGTCTTCGCGGGCCGCCGCTGCGTAAAGCTCCCGCCGCCGCGTCCGGGGCCAGACCCGCCCCGAGGGATTCTGGAAATTCGGGATCACGTACGCGAACTTGGGCGTCAGCCCCTGCTTGCGGGCGGCGGTTGCCTGCCAGGTCAAATGCTCGATGTCCATCCCGTCTTCGTCGCAGCGCACGCCGAACAGCCGCGCGCCGAGATTCTCGAACGCCGCCGTTGCGCCGATGAAGCTGGGCAGCTCGACGAACACGGCGTCGCCGGGGTCCAGCAACACGCGCCCGACGAAATCGAGACCCTGCTGCGAACCGCTGACGAGAATCGTCTCCTCGGGCGAAGCGGCAATGGACTTGATCTCGCGGCTGCGGCCGCACACGGCGCGAATCAGTTGCGCATTCCCCCGCGTCACGGAGTACTGAAAGACGCGCCCCCCCTCGCGGGCCGCCAAGTCATTGTAAATCTCCCGAAACCGCTCGTGCGGAAACGTTGCCGCGTTCGGCGACCCCGCGGCGAACGAAATCACATCGGGTCGATTGACCAATCCGGTCAATTGGCGGATCAGCGACGAGCGCATCCTGCGCGCGCCGGCGGAAAGAAATTTCTCAGCGCTCACTCCGCCGCTCCTTCCGAAGCCAACGAAGATACCTCTTGTTGCGCCGCTTCCCAACCGTCATCGTTCGTTCCCGAGCCCGTAATTCATCCATGCTAAACCAATGCGCGGAAGCGGCGATTGACTTCCACTCCGAACGGAAGGATAATCTGTGCAACGCGGATTGTAGGAACGGATTGTAAGAAAATCCCGGCGTTGGCTGCGCGGAAGGGGGAGAATCATGTCAGGCTACAACTTGTTCAAGCCGAAGCTGGCGCGGGAAATCATGGTCAGGAACCTCGTCACTCTGCAGCCCCGAACTCCGGTGCTTACCAGCGTCCGCGATCTGGTTCAGGCCAACGTCAAAGGAGCGCCCGTCGTGACTCCCGACGGCGCCTACCACGGGATATTCACCGAGCGCTGCTGTCTGCACGTGCTGATGACCTACTCGGGAAGCGCATCCTGGACCGAGCACTTCCGGGCCGGGGAGCCGATCAGCGCTGCCATCATGACCCGCAACTTAATGCTGCTGCCGCCGGAAATGGACGTTTTCGAAGCCGTCAGCCTGTTGCTGGCCAAGCGTGTTTCCGGCGCCCCCGTCGTCGACCGCGACGGTTGCTATCTGGGCGTTTTTTCGGAGAAATCCAGCATGGACGTTCTGGTCGGCGCCGCCTACGACAGCTTGCCGACGACGCAGGTCCGGGCGTTCATGGATAGCGACCGCAAGCGCACCATCGACGAATCGCTCGACTTGCGCTCTATCGTCAAGCGCTTTCTGGAAACGCCGTACCGCCGCTTGCCCGTCTTGCGGGGGAATCTGGTCGTCGGTCAGATCAGCCGTAAAGACGTGCTGCGAGTCATGAAAGGATTGGTAAACCGCTTGGCCGAAAGCGACCGGGCGGCATCTTCCGCAGCCACGGAAACTTTCATGGACGCCGGCGCCGGGACGGTTGCCGAAGACGCCGACATATTCAGCATCGCGAACATCTTCCGCGAAGGCACGCACCGGCGCTTGCCGGTTGTCGCCAACGGCCGGCTGCGCGGCCTCATCACCCGCAAGGATCTGCTGCGGGCCACGAACGATCTGCTGAAACCGACGCCCGTCAAAAAGGCGCAGCCGCTATACCTGACCTCGGTCGCCGACGCGCGGCCGCCGGAAACGTAGCAGTCCAGGCTTGGCCGCCGGGGCTGTCCATCGCCTATTCGCAAACCGCCAAGACCCTCGACTCAGGCGAGACGGAAGCCGACCCGCGGCCGCCCGCCCAACAAGCGGTCGGCATCAGGGGTTATCCTTGTCCCCTTGCCCCGGCCTGAACTTGGGCGGAACTTCGTAAATCCCTTTCATCCGCGATCCGTAGAAAAATGCGGCAGCAGTTGGAAGGGTGGTCATCGCATGGAATTCAGGGAATGCAATCAGTCTGGGATCCCCGGAATCTACAGGCACAACCGCCAATACGACTAGCGTAACCCCCAAAGCAATCCATCCCGGCGCTCGTTTTTTAAAAGGCCGTCGGATCAGCACCTTGCGCACGGCCTGCTTGCGGAGGGTGCGGGTTTGCCCATCCTTGAGCGTCAGCGTGAGGGAGTCGGCCGTGGCCGCGAGAAAGCGGCCTTTGATCTTCCGGCTTCCCGGGGGAGCTTCGTTTTTATACAACTGCACCTCGGTCTTGGTTCGGGGGGCCACGGCTTGCACCCTTGACCAGTAGGGCATGTGCCTTGCGGCGCAACGCGGCAGGATGGATAGAAGCAGCAGGAGCGCAAGCCCGTTGGCCGCGGTCTTGCTGAAGAGCCTCCCGCGATTTCCCGTTTGATTCATTGCAGCGTCCTCAGGGCAACCCGAAGTTCCCGGCCCGAAACCGCGCTGCTTGCCGGCTTCGCCGGCAGTCTTTACGCGCACGAATTCGCAAACCGCCAAGGCCCTCGACTCGGGCGAGACGGAGGCCGACCAGCGGCCGGCCGCCCGGCAAGCGGTCGGCATCAGGGGTTATCCTTGTCCCCCGGTCCCGGCCTGAATTTGGGCGGAACTTCGTAAATCCCTTTCATCCGAGAGCCGTAGAAAAAAGCGGCAGCGGTTGGAAGGGGGATCAGGGCATACCCTGCAAGCCTTTCTGGCTCAGGGCGGTACTCAGCGCTGTAGTGAATTTGTAATAGTGTGAGGGAAATCGCCAAGGCGACCCATCCGGGCCAGCGTTTCGCGAACGGGCGGCGAATTAAAACCTTGCGTACGGCGGTTTTTTGCAGGGTTCGAGTCCGGCCGTCCTTGAGAGTCAGCGTGACGGAGTCGGCCGTGGCCGCGAGGAAGCGGCCTTTGATCTTCCGGTTTCCCGAGGGAGCTTCGTCCTTATACAACTGCACCGCGGTCTTGGTCTGGGGAACGACGGCTTGCACCCTCGACCAGTAGGGCATGTGCCTTGCTGCGCAGCGCGGCAGGATGGATAGAAGCAGCAACAGCGCAAGCCCGTTGGCCGCGGTCTTGCCGAAGCGCCTCCCTTGGTTTCCCGTTCGGCTCACTGCAGCGACCTCAGGGTAACCCGAAGTTCCTGGTTCGAAACCGCGAACCCCCGCTGCTCGATCGCTTCGTCGGCAGTCTTCACGCGCACGATGACACGCCCCGGAGGCACGCCGGTAAAACGAGCGTTGCCCAGGGCGGAGGTTGCCGCCCGTTGCCGGAATGCCTTGGAATGCAACCAGGAGCCCCGCGCTTCGGCAGGCAGACCCGCCGGGTCGGCCAGCAGCATGATCGAAGCGTCCGGGATCGGGTCCTCGGCCTTGTCTACGAATGTGACCACCACCGTCGCTCCCGGTTGCCCTAAAACGATGTCCTCCAGTTGGGTGTCCTTGGCGGTCAGCGTAGTGCGCTTGGAGGATGCCGGCGGGTAGTTCGGAGCCAGAACGTCCACGACGAAGGGGACCTGGATGCCCACGTCTCGCAGCAGCAGGCGGTCGTCGCCATCAGTGAGTTCTCCGGTATCGAAGCCGACCCGCCGCAAGGGTTTGCCCGGTTCGTAGTAGCGGACCCGCAGGGCGGCCCCCTGGACGCCCTGTCCCTGAGCATCGGTTACCCGAACCTGTACGTCCCGGCCTAAAGGCAGCACGAAGTCCACAGTCACGACCCCGGTGGTCCCGGCAGGGATCACGCGCTCGGCCGTAGAGTGCTGTAAGGCTGACGCATGGAGCGTCAGTCCACCCTCGGAGTCGATCGCAATTTTGAACTGGCCGGTTTTATCCACCTCATGATGGCTAAAAGCCAATTGGGGAGTCTCTTGAATGACTGTAATCGTTCCGCTGAGCGGAACCCCGTCCATGTTGCGAAGCGTGCCCACGATCTCCGCCTGGGCGACCGCCGCGGAGGCTGCCAGGCCCAGGAAAACGGCGCCGCCAATGAAGGCAAGCATCTTTGTGTTCTGCATCTGTTCTCCTTATTTTTCCGGCTACCAGTTCCAGTCGCAGGAGCCCTCGAGATAGGCGCTTGCCTTCATGCGCAACTTGGCTTCTACCTGCACGCTTGAAGAAGAAGAGCGGGTCACCTCGACCCAATCCGATGTTTGCTCGGGACATCCCTCGTAGTTGCAGCCGGTGAGCGTGACGGATGTTCCCGGAAAATAGAGCGTCTCGACCAAGTCACTGCCATCCCAGTCGAGTTCGTAAATGGTCATGTAGTTATTTGTCTGGGAAACGGATCCCGCCGCTTGCGAACAGCCGGGGGTTAAGGGAGGCCCCTCGAAGATGAAGAAAAGCGGGTCCAGGCATTCAGTCACCGAAGTTCGGTAGGACATTCGGCCATGCGTGACAGCCGCGAATGAAACCTGCGTCGTGCAGCCAGGGCCGCTGTTGTAGTAGTCGCAGTTTGGAGCCCTAAATTTTTTCTCTTCTTGTAGTGCAAGAATTCCATTGCCGCTTCGTCGTTGGTCCGTCTTCGTGCTTCCATCCGCGGAATTGATCCGTATCGTTTTTGTCACCGTAATTTGAGGCGACGCCCCAATTGCCCCAAGGCGCTCTGTGTTGAATAACGGGTATTGGATTGCATTCCAAATTGATTGCCCCAGCCACCGTGCGGTCGCGGTTTTGGCCGTCGATGGTGATGACGCAAGCCTCTTCACTGCCTGCCTGAGCCGAAAAAACTCCCGGGACGAACAGAAAAGTCAGTATCCGAAGGGAGGAACGAAAATTTTTCATGGGCTGGAAGACCTCCTCTTACTACCTCGCCGATGCACGTGCAACGCAACAGCTTAACATAAGGCAAGTAAAGACGCTGCGCAAGGAGTTTTGGTTTCACGATCATCAAAAATCAGTTAAAAATCACAAGAGTATCTCGTTCCGCTTGGCCGATCTTGCCGGTCCCGTTGGCGCTTGCGGCGGCGCCCGCGGGCGGAGACGGGCCGCGGAAAATCGCCTTCAGCGGCGACGCGCGGCCGACTCTTGCAGGCCGCCGCCGCGCCTGCCGGCTGCCTAGCCGTAACGCCCCGGACGCCCGGTCGGGCGCGGGGAGGCGAGACCAATCCCAAGCCCGCGAGAGCGGCTTGAACAGACACGTCCGCGCAACCTTCGCCACGAGTTGCCGAACATCCGCTAAACTGGTAGTTCTCTCGTTTCAAGCGCGCTTACGCCCGCGCGGAAGGAACCCGAACGCCATGCTTCGCACACTGCTCTTCGCTCTGTCTCTCGCCGCTCTCATCGCAGGCCTGGTCTGGATGCCCGGCTGCGGCAGTTCCGACGCCCCGCCGGAAATCGTCGAGCCGGAGCCCGCCGCCAAGGTCGCCCCCCCGCCCGAGCCGGAGCCCGAGCCCGAACCGGAAGTGCAAGAGGCCCCGCCGCCCGATCCCGAACCGGCGCCCAAGCCCGCCGGCCCGCCCAAGGTGGTGATGGCCACCAGCCACGGAGACATGACCATCGAGCTTTACCCGGAGAGGGCGCCCGAAACGGTCGGGAACTTCCTGCAATACGTCGACGACAAGTTCTACGACGGAACCATCTTTCACCGGGTCATGCCCCGCTTCATGATTCAAGGCGG
This sequence comes from Bryobacterales bacterium, assembly GCA_965214655.1. Taxonomy (GTDB): domain Bacteria; phylum Acidobacteriota; class Terriglobia; order Bryobacterales; family UBA6623; genus CATQHP01. The sequence continues at coordinate 2,646,657 of OZ243965.1, forward strand.
CGGATTCGAGCCCGGCATGAGAGAAAAACCCACGCGCGCCCCGATCGAGAACGAGTCGGCCAACGGACTCTCGAACTTGCGCTACACCATCGCCATGGCGCGAACGTCGGCGCCCCACAGCGCCACCGCGCAGTTCTACATCAACCACGTTACGAACCAGGCGCTCGACCGCGATCAGGCGCGGGACGGCTGGGGGTACTGCGTTTTCGGCAAGGTCATCGAAGGTTCCGAAACGGTCGAGGCCATCGCCCAGGTCTCCACCGGAAACGCCGGCGGACACGCCAACGTGCCCACGTCGGACGTGCTCATCGAGTCCGTCCGCCGCGCCGATTGACACCGCGGAGAACGAGATCATGCCGGCAGACAACAGACCCGCCGTCACCGTCCATACCTCGAAGGGCGTCATCAAGATCGAGCTCGACGCCGAGAAAGCGCCCAAGACCGTCGCCAATTTCTTGCAGTACGTCGACAGCGGGCACTACGACGGCACGATCTTCCATCGCGTCATCGCCAATTTCATGATCCAGGGCGGCGGCATGAATGCCGACATGCGCGAAAAAGCGACCCGCGGCCCGATCCCCAACGAAGCCGACAACGGCCTGGCCAACGACCGCGGCACGATCGCCATGGCGCGCACGTCGGAGCCGCACAGCGCGACGGCGCAGTTTTTCATCAACGCCGCGGCCACGAACGGGTTCCTGAATCACCGCTCGAAGACTCCGCAGGGCTGGGGCTATTGCGTTTTCGGCAAGGTTATCGAGGGCCTCGAGGTGGTCGACGCGATCCGCCGGGCGCGTGGGCCGGCACGACGACGTCCCCCTCGAGCCGGTAACGATCGACGCGATCCGCCGGGCCTGAAGCGGGTCGAGCCCGAACGATCACGCTGCGGGCTTTTCCCGCTGCGTAAATCCTGCGAACAATCCTTCGAGCCGCGCCATCCGTTCCCGCAGCTCGGCGATGTCGCGGCCCGTGCTTTCCCGCAATTCCGCAATGTCGCGGCTCGTGCTTTCCCGCAGGGCGGCGATATCGCGGCCCGTGCTCTCCTTCAAGGCGGCGATCGCGTTTCTGGTTTCTCTTTGGGCTTCGCGGTTCTCTCGCTGCCCGCGCCACAGTTGGACGGACAACGCAATCGCAACAGCGAAAATCGAAAGCAATTCCGGGGTCACGTTCGGATCATAGCATTCCGGCAAGGCGGCGGCAGGCCGCCGCCGCTAACCCGTCTGTTGCAACCCCCGCTTGGGCAGCATGGCGATGGCCGCGGCTCCGAACGCCGCCCAGAGCGACACGTCAACGCGCCCGCGGCGGACGTGCTCATCGAGTCCGTCCGCCGCGCCGATTGACACCGCGGAGAACGAGAGCATGCCGGCAGACAACGGACCCGCCGTCACCGTCCATACTTCAAAGGGCGTCATTGAGATCGAGCTCGACGCCGAGAAAGCGCCCAAGACCGTCGCGAAGTTTCTTGCAGTACGTCGACAGCGGGCACTACGACGGCACGATCTTCCATCGCGTCATCGCCAATTTCATGATCCAGGGCGGCGGCATGGATGCCGCCATGCGCGAAAAAGCGATCCGCCGCGTCTAGCGCCCTGCGGCGGCAAGCGCGCGCGATGCTTTCCCGCCGCGGCGCGGACTCCGGGCTTGCAGCGGTCGAACCGCAACGGTCACGCTGCGGGCTTTCCCCGCTGCGTGAATCCTGCGAACAATCCTTCGAGCCGCGCCATGCGTTCCCGCAATTCGGCAATGTCGCGGCCCGTGCTTTCCCGCAGGGCGGCAATAGCGTTGCGGGTCTCCTTTTGGGCTTCGCGGTTTTCTCGCTGCCCGCGCCACAGTTGGACGGACAACGCAATCGCAACAGCGAAGATCGAAAGCAATTCCGGGGTCACGTTCGGATGATAGCATTCCGGCAAGGCGTCGGCGGGCCGCCGGCGCTAACCCGTCTGTTGCAACCCCCGCTTGGGCAGCATGGCGATGGCCGCGGCTCCGAACGCCGCCCAGAGCGACACGCCAACGCGCCCGTCCGCCGCGCCGATTGACACCGCGGAGAACGAGAGCATGCCGGCGGACAACGGACCCGCCGTCACCGTCCATACTTCGAAGGGCGTCATCGAGATCGAGATCGACGCCGAGAAAGCGCCCAGGACCGTCGCGAAGTTTCTTGCAGTACGTCGACAGCGGGCACTACGACGGCACGATCTTCCATCGCGTCATCGCCAATTTCATGATCCAGGGCGGCGGCATGGATGCCGCCATGCGCGAAAAAGCGATCCGCCGCGTCTAGTATTTCGACCGTATAGAAAGGTTTGAAATATAGGAGGAGGGCATGGTATGCTTGTACATGCTCAGAACTGCTCAACGTCTCCGTGTATCCGTCGCCGATCAAGAGGCTTTGGACGCCGTGCTCGCCTGCGGGGTGCAGCAAGTGCGCGTCGTTTTGCGTGCGCTCGCCCTGCGCCATCTCGCTACAGGCGTCAGCGCCGCCGAAGCCGCCGAGAGGGTGCGTCTGACGCCCAAGACGGTGCGCGCCATCGCGCGCCGCTACCGCCAGGGAGGTCTCGACCGTGCGCTCTACGAAAAAGCCCGGCCTGGCAGGGAACCGTTGCTCGACGCGTCTTCGCGGCAGCGCATCGTGGCGATGGCGTGCGGCAAGCCGCCGAGAGGGGCGGCGCGTTGGAGTGTGCGTCTCATCGCTGCCGAAGCCGTCAAACGAAAGCTTGTACCGCGCGTGGGACGGGAAACCGTCCGTGTTCTGTTGCAGCGCCACGAGCTCAAGCCGTGGCGGGAAAAAAATGTGGTGTCTGCCTGAACTCAACGACGCCTATATCGAAAAAATGGAAGATGTTTTGGCGCTCTACGAAACGCCCTATGACCCGCACCAACCGGTGGTTTGCCTGGACGAAAAGGCGGTTTCGCTGCACGCTGAAGTACGCCCTCGCCACCCGGCCGGGCCGGGCCGGGTGGCCAAGCGCGACAGCGAATACAAACGTTGTGGAACCGCCAATGTGTTTTGTGCCGTCGAACCCAAGGCGGGCCGCCATTTCACCTATCCCACGCCAACGCGCCGCGGGGAGGAATTCGCCCAAGTTATCGACAAGCTGGCCAGCAGCTATCCTCGCGCGCGCACGATTCACCTGGTTGTCGACAATCTCAATATCCACCGCCGCAAGCCGCTGGTCGAACGCTTCGGCGAAGAGCACGCGGCCCGCTTGTGGGAGCGATTCAGCCTGCACTACACGCCCAAACACGGCAGTTGGCTCAACCAAGCCGAAATTGAGGTCAGTTTATTCTCGCGGCAATGCCTGGGTACGCGCCGTATCGCCAATCTCCGTACCTTACGTGCCGAGGCCAAGGCCTGGAATCGCCGCGTCAATCGTGACCGCGTCAAGATCAACTGGCAATTCACTCGTCAGGCCGCCCGCTCCACCTTCCATTATCAAACAAACCTTTTTACACGGTCAGAGAACTAGCGCCCTGCGGCGGCAAGCGCGCGATGCTTTCCCGCCGCGGCGCGGCCCCCGGGCTTGCGGCGATCGAACCGGAACGGTCACGCTGCGGGCTTTTCCCGCTGCGTAAATCCTGCGAACAATCCTTCGAGCCGCGCCATCCGCTCCCGCAATTCCGCGATATCGCGGCCCGTGCTTTCCCGCAGGGCGGCAATATCGCGCGCCGTGCTTTCCCGCAGGGCGGCAATAGCGTTGCGGGTCTCCTTTTGGGCTTCGCGGTTCTCTCGCTGCCCGCGCCACAGTTGGACGGACAACGCAATCGCAACAGCGAAGATCGAAAGCAATTCCGGGGTCACGTTCGGATGATAGCATTCCGGCAAGGCGGCGGCGGACCGCCGGCGCTACCCCGTCTGTTTCAGCCCTCGCTTGGGCAGCATGGCGATGGCCGCGGCGCCGAACGCCGCCAGCCCGAACACCGCCCAGAGCGCTTTCCCGTAGCCGCCCCAGCCCGACGCCAGCGAAGCAATCACGCGCGGCGTCCAGAATTGCGTAATCGTGTCGCTCGGCAGAATCGCCGACATCGCCTTGCCCAAGGTCGCCAGACCGAAGACGTCGGCGGTCATCAACGGAATCAGCATGTAATCCGCCCCCATTGCGAACCCGAAAACAATGGCGAACACATAGACCATGCCCGACTGCTCGGGGGTCACCAGGAACAGCAGCGGAATCGCCGCGGCGACCACCATATAAGTCGCCAGCATGACGTACTTGCGCGGCAACCTGTCCGCCAGATAGCCCGCCAGCAAGCGGCCGGCGATGCTGGACAGCAGATACGAAGTCGAGGCGCTCGCCCAGATCGCATCGCGCTGGGCTTGCTCGACGAACCCCTGTTCCTCGAAAACGAACTTCATGAGGAAGTTGACCGCCGCGATCGACCCGATCGAAGCCGCGCTGCCGACCAGCAGAAACCAGAACGCCGGTTTGCCGGCCAGATAAGCGAAACTCCGCGGTTCGCCCTGCTCATGCGGCGCGGCCTCGACCGCCGGCTCGGCAACGCGAGCCGCGCCGTCCGGCAATTGCCCGATGTCTTGCGGCTTGTCCTTGAGCGCGAACAGCGCCAGCGGCCAGGCAATCAACAGCAGAAAGCTGAGGTAATGCAGCGCCTCGGTGTATTCCATCCGGGACGCAAGCCGGGGCGCCAACTGGTTGCCCAGCGCCCCCACCACGGCGACGCCGACATAGGCGACGCCCATCGCGCTGCCGCGTTTCTTCTTGTACCAATTCGAAATGATGACCTGGTGCGGAATCGGCCCCGCCAGGAAGTACCCGAACATGTACAGGCACCACGCCCCGTAGTACTCATAGACATTCCCGCTCAGCCGCGAGAACCACTGAAACGCCAGGAACGTCAGCCCCGTGCCGATCAGAATCAACTTCTTCGGACTGACCCGGGGCACGATCACCGGCCCCACCCAAATCGACAGCAGAACGGCGATCGGCGCGCCGGTCGTCACCAGTTGCTCGCTCCAGCCGTGCCCGTCGCGGAAATAGTCGAAGAAAAAGGCGATGTTGTAGTAAGGAAATCCGGTCGATAGTCCGAACGTGACGAAGCACGCCGCAACGATCCAGGGGCCGTAAAACGGCTTGTGGGTTTCTTCCATGGTCCTCCCCCGATGTGGAATGGAATAGTGTACCCGATGCCGGGGCTCCGCGCGTGACAGTTGTTTCCAATATAAAGATGAGCCTGAAGCTGGAGAGTGAGAGGAGGAGTGGGAACTACTGGAGTATAGCGTTTTTCTCAGCGCGCAGCGCGCACTTGTGGGTCAACGCGGTGGGGGGGCGGCAACACTTTCCAATGAGAGATGAGCCTGAGGGCGGGCATGCTCAAGCGGCGGCGCGGATCTGCCGGAAGAGCGCGTCCCGCGCCTCGTTGAGCCGGCGCGCAGCTGCCATGTCGCTGAGCGCGTTGGCCTCGGCATCGAGCATGACGAAGCTTATCCCAGGGCGCAGGTAGCTTTCCGCTTGGGGCAGCGACTTGAGTTTTTCATAAGGCGTCATCACGTCCTGTTGGCGGTAGCGCTTGCGCACCCGCCCCTTGGCATCGACTGTTTCGCTGGGGAACAAGCAGGGCCGGTGATAATTCAGGTAGGGGGACAAGACGGTGCGGTTGAAGCTATCCAAGCGCCCGCCATGGCGGGCGGGGATGTGCCCGTAGCCCAGATGTTTGCGCACCACTGCGCCGTTCTTCGCCTCCACCAGGGCATTGTCGTTGCTGCGCCGCGGGCGCGATTTGGTGAACTCTCCGACGTGCAGTTTTTGCAGTAGCGCGGCCACTGTGTGGTTGACGTATTCCGAACCGTTGTCAGAGTGGAAGCCGCGCACGGAGAAAGGGAAGCTCTGCAACAGCGCCTCCAGCAGCGGCAGCAGGTAGCGCTCGCTGATCTTCTGGCAACTGCCGATGTACTGGTACTGAGTTACTTCATCAACCAGGTTCAGGTGATAGACCCCTTTGACTTTATCGCGATCTCCCTGATGCACCGAGTCGACCCGCAGGAAGCCCGGCCGGCCTTGCGGGCGCGGGCGGCGGCGCTCGCCGAGGGCCACCGCGACGGGCCGCGTGCGCTGCGGCGCGACATACTTGCGGGTGTAGATGCACGTCTGCCGCAGGTTGTACAAGTGCCCGTTGGAGATGCCTGCCAGGCGCTCGAAACGAACGTCGCCGAACACTTTCCAGGCGCGCTCGCAGAGCTTGCGCGTGGCCGGCCCGGATAACCTGCCATGCACTTCGTCCGTTTCCGCCAGCAGCACGATATCCTCCCGTGTATAGCGTCGCACGAAGGGCTTGGCCGGCCTCTGCCGTCGATCGCGCAACTCCCCCTGCGCCAGGTAGCGCGCGATCAGCCGCGCCAACTGCGCCCGGCTCAGGCCCGTCGTGCGCTGCAAGTAGCGGCGCAGCAGACCCCGCTCCGCCTTGCCCAGCCGCCAGTAGCCAAAACGCGCCAACACGCTCCCGATGTGCCTGTAGGCCGCTTCCCGCTGTGGCGCCAGCGCCGCTGTCCCCGCGCTGCCCTCCACAAACAACCGCACCTGCTCCAACGTCCTGTGCGTCTCCAACTCCAAATGCAAGATCACCCTCCGATGATTCCCACATCCCGCTCTCTCGCCCCTTCAGGCTCATCTCTCGTTGGAAACCGCCCCCCTCTTCAGGCTCATCTCTCATTGGAAAAGGCTCTGACTTTTGCCGCAGGGCTGCTAGGCTTGAAGTGCGCCGCTTATGCCCCGAGACCGCTCGCAAACGGCCAATGGCATCCTGATCGCGGCGGCTCTGGTGATCCTCATCGCGGGCATCCGCGCAGCGGCCGCCATTGTCGTCCTGTTCCTGCTCTCGATCTTCATCGCCGTTCTTTGCGCGCCGCCGGTCTTCTGGCTGACCGGCCGCAAGGTTCCTACGGCGGCGGCCGTTCTGCTGGTCATCTCGGGAGTCCTCGGCATCGGCGGGCTGATCGGCGGCATCGCCGGCGCTTCGATCGACGATTTTTCCGAACGGCTGCCCGTCTACCGCGAACGCCTGCAGGCCGAGCTGGAAGCGCCCGCGGCCTGGATCGAGCAAATCGGCCTGGAGCGCTACGGCATCGATGTCTCCCTCAGCGCCCTGGGGGATATTGTCGACCCCGCCGCGGCCATGAACCTGGCCGGCAACGCCCTCAAGGAAATCGGCAGTTTCCTGACCAACATGCTGCTCATTCTGCTCACGGTCATCTTCATCCTGCTGGAAGCATCCGGTTTTCGCGCCAAGCTCTACGCCGCGTTCGGCAGCGCCCGCTCGCCTTTCCGCGGGTTCACGGCATTCGCAAGCAGCGTCAAGCACTATCTGGCGATCAAGACGGCGGTGTCTCTTTTTACCGGCCTCGTTGTCGCCTTATGGCTGTGGATCCTGGGCGTAGATTTCCCCATTCTCTGGGGGTTGTTCGCGTTCCTTTTCAATTACATCCCCAACATCGGCTCCATCGTTGCCGCCGTTCCGGCGGTTTTATTGGCCTTTATCCAGTACGGCGCCGGCGCCGCGCTGCTCGCTGCCGGCGGCTACGCCGCCGTCAACGTCGTGGTGGGCAATTTCGTCGAGCCGAAGTTCATGGGCGAAGGGCTGGGCCTCTCGCCGCTGGCGGTCTTTCTCTCGTTGGCGTTCTGGGGCTGGCTGTTGGGGACCGTCGGCATGCTGCTCTCCATTCCCTTGACGATCACCGTCAAAATCGCCTTGGAAAGCAACCCCGATACGCGCTGGGCAAGCATCCTGCTGGGGCCGTCGAAGACCTGGACCTGAGCGAGCCGCGCGCCCGCGTATGGGTGTGCCGGTTCAGATAGGTGTGAGACGCAGCGAGCCGGCGTCAGAGGGCCATCGCCCTCTTACCGGGTCATAGTTTTTGCGGCGGGGCGGGTTCAGTCAAGGGCGCGCCCGCCAGGGCGCGGCGTAGCGTACCCTTGACGGGTTCCGTCCTGCCGCGTACAACGCTCCCAGAGGGCGATGGCCCGCTTTCGAGGTGGGGCACGGCCGGATCGACAGGGAGAGCGGCCGGCAAGAAGGTTGCGCCCGCAGGCGGGGTTCTCCGAAGCTCGTAGAAGAACAACCAACGAGCGAAAGGAGAACGCCATGCAGGTTTTTGGCCTACCGAGACAGGTTATCAGCAGCGCCCGCGTCGCCGCGCGGCTGGGCGAGGGAAAAGTCGATGCGGCCCTGGAGAGCAGGCGCGACGCAGTGCGGCGCCGGCTCCTGGCCAGGGAGCAGGGGCTGAGCGCGCAGGCGGCGGCGGACGCAGTGGGCGTGTCCCGGGCCACGCTCTATCGCTGGCGCAAGCGGCCCGAGCTGCGCTCCCGACGGCCCCGCAAGCTGTGCCGGCCGCGCTGGAGTCCGGCCCTGGCGGAGCGCATCGAAGCCCTGCGGGAAGACAACCCCGTGTGGGGCAAACGCAAGCTCGGCCCGCTGTTGCGCGCCGAGGGCCATGCCGTCTCCGACAGCACTGTCGGGCGCATCCTGGCCCGCTTGGTGCGCCGCGGCTGCCTACAGCCCGTGACCGTCTTCCGCCGCCCGCCCGGCCGAACCCGCCGCGCCCGCCGCCCCTATGCGAGCCGCTTACGCGGCGCCCTGCCCGCCAAAGCCCCCGGCGAAGCCGTGCAGATCGACACCCTCTCGCTTACCCTGCTGCCGGGCAAAACCAGCAAGCACTTCACCGCCCTGGATCGCTACTCCCGCCGGCGCCGCCGGCATGGCCGCCTCCCAGGCCACCTCCGCTTCCGCCGCCCGCTTCCTCCACAAGCTCGTCCAATCCGCCCCTTTCCCCATCCGCGCCATCCAGGTCGACGGCGGCTCCGAGTTTCACAAAGACTTTGAGAACGCCTGCCAACAACACCGCATCGCCCTCTATGTCCTGCCCCCCCGCAGCCCCCAACTCAACGGGCGCGTCGAGCGCATGCAAGCCACCTGGCGCTACGAGTTCTACTCCGTCTACACCCTGCCCCACCGCCTCCAGCTACTCAACCCCCTGATCGACGCCTTCGCCCACCGCTACAACCACCACCGCCCCCATGACGCCCTTGACTCCCGCTCCCCCATCCAGTACCTTCATGCCCACAGCTTCGGTCTACCCCCTCCGTCTCATATGTCCTGATCCCGCACGCTCGACCGGCTCAAAGAAGCGCTGCGCATCGACGCGGACGACACGCAGGCGCGGCACAGGCTGACGCGCGCTCTTTTCGCCCGAGGCGACCGCGCGGAAGCAAGCCGCGAAAGCGCCAGGCTGCGCGAGGTCAAAGCCGCGGAGGCCCGCGTCAACCGCGCCCGCGTTTCGCCTTGGCCGCGGTGGAGCAGCGCGATTGGCGCCGCGCCCTCGGCTTGCTGGAGGAAGCGCTCGAAACCTGCGGCGCCTGCAAGATCGGGGCGACCCTGCACAAGAACCTCGGACTCGTGAAGGCGCACGCGGGCGACCGGCCGGGAGCCGTCGCCGCGCTGCGGGAGGCCGTCAAGCTCGCGCCCGGCGACCGCGACGCGCAGTACGCCCTGGAACTGCTTGAAAGAGCGGCCGCGCCGCCCGAATAGGCCGCGGCGCGGACGATGCGCGAAAAACTGGTCGGGCCGCCGAGATTTGAACTCGGGACCTCTTCCACCCCAAGGAAGCGCGCTACCAAGCTGCGCCACGGCCCGACTTCCTCTTAGTGTACTTCCTCGCCGCCTTGTCTTCCGCTGCGTCTTCCGGCGCCGCCGCGGGCGTGCTAGCATAAGGGGGTTTCGCACCGTGCAGGCCCCTGTATCCAGTCTTCGCGAACCGCTCCGCCGACACGGCATCCGCCTCACCCGGCAGCGGGAACTGCTTTTCGAGATCATCCACAACTCCCATCGGCATCTGAACGCGGAACAGCTTTACGAGCTGGCCAAGGAGCGCGACCCCAAGATCAATCGCGTTACGGTCTATCGCACCCTCAAGCTGCTCAAAGAAGAGGGCCTGGTCGACGAGCTCGACCTGATGCACTACGAGAGCGACCACCATTATTACGAAACGCGCCTGAAACGCGAGCACGCGCACCTGGTGTGCCTCGGCTGCGGGTCGGTGATGGAATACTTCGGCAACCCGCTGCAACAAATCAAGCAGCAGATCGAAACGCAATTCGGCTTCAAGGTCGAAGTCGCCCGCACCGAGGTGGGCGGCTATTGCGCCGACTGCCAACAGGGAGATCTCCAAAAAGATGCGGATGCGGAGGATGTGCGCAGCCCCTCCGCAGGACGGCAGTCCAAACGAGCATAGGATCCTCCGCCGTCATGGCGCCTCCTCCCACTGCAAACGCGGCAACTGCAAACATGGCGTCTGAAAACGCCGGGCGCCTTTCGCCTGAAGACTTGCTGCTTATGGTAAAATCCCCCTCGGGCGCAATCAGCGAGGTGCGGGTCGACCGCAGTCCGTTCCGCATCGGCAGGCTGTTGGGCTGCGATCTGGTGTTGCGCGACAGCCGCATCTCCCGCACTCACGCGGAAATCTTGCGCGAGGACGGCGTCTATTTCATCGAAGACCGCAACAGCCGCCACGGCTTGCAGGTCAACGGCGAGAAGACCGGCCGCAGGCGTCTTCTCCCCGGAGACCACATTCGCTTCGGGGTCGAAGACTCGTTCGAGATCGCCGTCGGCAGCCGGGACGGCGTTTCGACCCCGCTGCTCAACAAAGTCGCATCCATCTCTCACGCTCCGGAGCGCACCGGAAACCTGGGGCGGCTCTCGGCGGTGCTGGACGTCGCCCGCGCGCTGCAATCGTCGGGAACCGTCGACGACGTGTTGGATGCCGCGATCGACGCGGCGTTGACCGTAACCGGCGCCGAGCGGGCATTTTTGCTGCTCAAGGGACTAAGCGAAGAATTGGAAATCCGCGCTGCGCGGAATCGGCAGGGCGAGCGCCTCGGTCCGTCGGATCTGCGCGTCCCGCGCTCACGGATCGCGGACGCGCTGCGCAGCAGAAGCGATCTGCTCACCATGCCGGCCGACCGCTCCCTGGCCGGAGAGACGGTCGATTCCGCAAGCCCCGCCGCGGCGCCGCAGCCCCGCAGCGTGCTCTGCGTGCCGTTGGTGAGGATCCGCATCGGCCAGGAACACGAAACCAGCATCCTTTCCGCCCAAGACGACACCCTAGGCGCGCTCTACATGGACAAGGGCGGCGCGGACGCGAACCTCGCCGAAGGCAACCGCGAGATCTTGCAATCGCTGGCCATCGAGATTTCCACCGTTCTCGAAAACGCGCGTCTGCTCGAGGCGCAGCGCGACAAGCGCCGCCTCGAACAGGAGCTTCACTTTGCGCGCGACATCCAGCAATCGCTGCTTCCGGCCCGGTTGCCGGAGGAAGGCTGGCTGACGGCGGCGGGCCACAGCGAAGCGTGCTTTCAGGTAGGCGGGGACTATTACGACGTGGTGCGAATTTCGCCCGAGCGCTGGGGGGCGGTGCTGGCCGACGTGTCGGGCAAGGGCATTGCCGCGGCCCTGCTGGCCTCGCTGCTGCAGGGAGCGTTCTTTGCCGGCGCGGATGCCGCTTCCAGCCTCTCGCAAGTCATCGGGCGCATCAACCGCTATATCTGCGCGCGCTCCCGTCATGCCCGCTTCGCCACGGTGTTCGCCGTCACGGTCGAAGACGACGGCCGCGCAAAATGGGTGAACGCGGGCCACTGCCCCACGCTGCTGGTGCGTCCCGACGGCTCCATGCTCTGCCTGGATCCGCAGAGCTTTCCGCTCGGCTTGTTCGCCGACGCAACGTTCGCAGAAAGCGAGTGCCGCATGTCCGCCGGCGACAAGCTGGTCATCTACAGTGACGGCGTTTCGGAGGCGAACAACCGTTCGCGCGCGCACTTCGGAGAAGAGCGGCTGCGCCGGGTGGCGGGGGCGCATGCGCAGGCCGGGCCGCAACAGCTTTTCGAGGCGCTGATGAAAGAGATCCAGGGGTTCACCCAAGGCGCGCGGCAAAACGACGATTTGACGCTGCTGGTCCTCGGTTACCGCGGCTGAAACCGCGCCGGCTGTTTTTGCGGCGCCCGGCCGGCCGCAGGAAATCGACATGGTTCTCTTTCGCAACCCGGCCCGCAAGTTCATGATTCTCGATCGGGTCACGGATCCGTGAGGAGCGGAAAGCGCTGCGAACGCTACGCGGAGTGCGATCCGGGCAAAAAGCCGGCGTCGGACAAGCGCTATCCGGACGCATACTTGGCCTCCCGGTCGCCGGCCGCCGTCCATGAGATAGCGGCGAAAGCCTCGACCGACCTGGGCCGCTTCGATGCCGCTGCCGGGGAGCGGCCGGTTCACGGCGTTTTCGGCGGCTTTCACGGGCGCCCTTATCCCCTTTTTCCCCACTTGTTTTTCCCCACTTGACGTATGTCACCGGAGGCCATACAGTGACACATATGGTCAAGACTCAGATTTACTTGGCGGAGGAGGACTTGCAGATGCTGCGGGAGACCGCGCGGCGCTCGGGCCGAAGCGTGGCCGGACTCGTACGCGAAGCCATTCAGCGGGTTTGGCTTCGCCCATCGGGCTGCGGACCGGTTGCTCTGTGGGACGGCGAGCCGTCTCGAACTTCGGTCGAGCACGATACGATCTACGATGAGCGCGGATGAAGAATCGTGAGGCGGTGTTCGTCGATAGCGGCGCCTGGATCGCATTGGCGCTCTCCCGCGACCCGTTGCATGAGAGAGCGGCCGAAGCATGGGCGCAAATGACCGACCATCGCGTGCGCCTGCATACGTCCGTGCCGGTCATTCTGGAGACCGTTACTTTTCTCGACCGACACGCGCGGCGCGACGTTGCGCTCGCTTGGAAGGATTCATTGGACGAGCTGACAGACCTTGACGTGCTTACCTGCACGGCCGGCGAGATGCGCGCAGCTTGGCAGTACTTCGCAAGGCAAGATCTGCATAAACTCTCCGCCGCGGACGCCACGAGTTTCGTTCTGATGAAACGACAGCGTATCCATACCGCCTTTGCTTTCGATCATCACTTCTCGTCGGTTGGTTTTCAACCGGTCGGCTGAAGCGCCAACCGCCGCTGCTGCGCAGGGCGGCCGCTGCGTTTCGGTCAGGAAAAAAGCCCCCATGCCTGCCTGATCCGCCATCGAGAGCGGGACGGGGCCTGGCTGCGGGAGCAGTTGACCGCCTGGAAAGGCAAGAACGGCCCGTGAAGCCGCGGACCGTTCCTGTGAAAGTTTGCCTGTTCGACCCCGGCGCCGCGGCCGGGGCGATTCAGAACAGAAACTTGATGCCGAACTGAAAGACCCTTGGCCTGGTGCCTCCCGCAAGGCTCGCGATTCGGCCGAAGTTGGGATTGCCCAGCGTCGTATTCGGCGCGCCCAGATTCTGGATGTTGAAGGCGTTGAACGACTCGATGCGCAACTCGATGGCGTAGCGTTCGTTGACCGCAACCTTCTTGAACAACGAGATGTCGATATTCTGGACGGCGGCGGTGTAGATCACGTTCTTGCCGAAGTTGCCGTAGGAGAGAACCGGCGTCTCAAAGGCGCCGGTATTGAACCAGCGCTCCTCGGTCGACGCGCCGGAGAAAGGATCGCCCACGAGATTCGGTCGGGCGTAGTTCCACCAAGCAACTTCGTTGCCGATGTTGGCCACGTCGCCGGTGACCGAAAGATTGGCCGGCTGCCCGGAGCGGAATTGGGCGATCGTGTTCAACTGCCAGCCGCCCAGGATGTGCGCGGCGGGGCCGCTGCTGAGCATGTTCTTGCCCGGCCCGAAGGGCAGTTCGTACACGGACGAGATGGAGACGAAGTGCGGGACGTTGTACCCCGACGGCCCCTTGCTGCCCAGCGGATCGTAGTAGTTCTGCACCGCCGAACTGCCGCCGATGCCGTTCTCGGCGCCGAACCACCCGCTCTGCGTATCCAGCGACTTCGACCAAGTGTAGGAAATCAAGGCCTGGAATCCATTGCTGAATCGCCGGTTGAGTTTCATTTGCAGCGAGTCGTACCAGCCTTGGCCGTCGAAGTTGCCGTAGAACATCGTCGTCTGGTAGGGGTACGGCCGGCGCTGCCGGACTTCCTCCGGAGACCCGGCGCCTGCGCTCGTCGCAGTGTTCGCCGCGCCGTTGTGCTCCAGGCGCTTCGTGCGGCTGCCGACGTAGGCGATCGAGAAAGTTACGTTGTTCGACAACTGTTCCTGAATCTCGACGTTCCACTGGTGCGAATAGGCCGGCTTCGTGCGCGGATTCGCATACCAGCCGGCGCTGCCGAAGGGCGACGGGTCGGGCAGCGGAGCGCCGCCGAGCTGGTTCGCCCTGTCGACGCTGGTGAGCTCTTCGCCGACCGCGTTGTAGGCGGGCTGCGCGAATTCCTTGGCCGGCCAGGTGCCGATCGACTGCTGGAAGCCCTGCATGACGCCGGTGAAGCTGTCGTAGTTGACGCCGTAGCCGGCGCGCAGCACCGTGCTGTCGCGAAGCCTCCAGGCAACGCCCACGCGCGGCTGGAAGCCGTCGTGCGCCGGCTCGTACAGATTCGGATCGTTGGCGAGCTTGATATGCTGCCCGTTCGGCAGGTCCGCCGGATTGCCCGTGCCCGGAATGCAGGGCGCGATCCCGACCTCGGAGCACGGCCCGGGAAGAACCCCGCCGCCGATCAGCCAGTCACCCGTGTCCCAGTCGAATCCGGCCTGCAGGCCGCGGTTCATGCGGCCGACCCAGTAGGTGTCGTAGCGCAGGCCGAAATTCACCGTCACCCGGTTGCTCGCTTTCCATTCGTCCTGAACGTAGAGACCGAGCGTCGGCCACGTAATGTTGTAGTTCTGGTTGCGGATCGTGTATTGCGCCGGAAAGCCCAGCAAGGCCGAGGCGACCGAATTGCCGGTAGTGCCGGGGTTCAACGGGTCGGCTGTCTGGGCGTTATTGAAGGGGACGCTGTGTTGCGTAGTCAAAGCGTCGCGTTCCTGCCACACGTACATCCCGCCGAACTTGATGTTGTGGTTGCCCTTGATCCAACTGACGCCCTCGCTGAACATCCACTGCCAATCGGTCTCCGGGCGGGGAGTGTTGATGCCGGCCCCGCCGTACGGCGACTGCAAGCCGATGCCGGGCGCGCCGAATTGGTCGAGGCCGACCCAGCCGTCCGCCTCCAGCGGCCCCAGCCCGGCCGCCAGATCGGCCTGGGTGTTCAGCGCTTCGCGCACCCAGCCGAATTTCGTGTCGAACACGACGTTGTTGCCCAGCAGGTGCACCCAGCCGCCGGCGATATTGCGCGGGCGGTTGCTGAAGATGCGGCCGTTCTTGACCGTCGCCGGCAAGCTCTGCGGATTGTTGAGTTGGCTGTAGCGGAACCACATGTTGTCCGTATCGCTGAACCGGTGGTCGACCTTGACCTGATACGTGTTGTTGTCGCTTCGCTGCGGCCGCGTGTTGATGACGTTGAAGGCCGGATTCGAGGTATTCGGCCGGTCGTAGTAGTTCTGGAAGTAGTTGCTCGTCATCGGATCGATGCGGCTCGACGGAATGACGTTGTTCGCAAACGGGTCGCGCACGAACGAAGAATCGTCGGCCGGATTCACGCGGGTCGTGGTCGGGTCGTAGATGACCTGGTCGAGGATCGCGTTGCGGAAGTCGCCGCCGATCTCCGCGTCGGTCGGATGGAAATAGGACTGCTGCTGCGAGCGGCGGTATTTCCAGCCTTCCCAGGCGAAATGAAAAAACGTCCTGTTCCTGGCGATCGGGCCGCCGACCGCGGCCCCGTACTGGTTCTGCCGGAAAGGAGTCGGCCCGTCTTTGGTGGCGTCGAGAAAGGGGTTCCGCGAGTCGAAAGCGTCGTTCCTGAGGAACTCCCAGACCGCCCCGTGAAACTCGTTCGCTCCGGATTTCGACACCAGGTTGATCACGCCGCCCAGAACTCCTCCGTACTCGGCCTTGTCGTTATGCGACTGAACCTTGAATTCCTGAACCGCGTCGACAATGGGCAGAACGGCCCAGCTCTGCCCGAAAAACCAGTGATTGATCACGCCGTCGAGCAGGTTCATGTTGCTGCGATTCCAGGCGCCGTTGATCGAAGGCAGGGCGAATGAAGAGCCGGGCAGCGCGACCGGCGCGTTGAAGCTGGTGCCGCCGGAGTTGCCCTGGGCCGTGCTCACGGGCGTCGCGCCCGGGGTCAACGTCAGCAACTGCGAAAAGTTGCGTCCGTTCAGCGGCAGATCTTTCACCGCCTCTTCGGTGATGGCCGTGCCCAGCTCCGACGTCGATTGCTGCAGCAAGGCCGCCTCCGCAGTGACTTCGATGGTTTCGGTCACGGCGCCCACTGCGAGCGCGAAATTGTGCGTGCGCGTCTGGTTTACGTTGAGCGTGAATTCCGGCTCGACCGCCCGGTTGAAACCCTCGGCGGAGACGCTCAACGAATAAAGCCCCGGCACGACGTTGATGAACACGTAATAGCCGTTGGCGTTCGTTTCGGCTTGCGTCTGCACTTGAGTGGCGACGTTGGTCAGCGTAACGACCGCCGCCGGGATCACCGATTGACTGGCGTCGCTGACCGTCCCGTTCACCGAGCCGTAAGCCGTTTGCCCGAAGGCTGCGGCGGATGCAAGGCAGGCAAGCAGCGCGATGACCGCAAGCCTGCGCACAGTACTCCTCATCATCTTCTTTTCCTCTTCTCGATACGCAACGCACGTCGACCCCGCTGCGTTCGTCAACTTGAAATTTTGCGGACCCCCACGCCGTCCGGCGGTTGAAACTTCCCACTCACGATCATAACCGCGCGCGCCGGCCGCGCGCAACAGAGGGACGCCCCGGAGCGGCCGCCTGGGAAATGATTTTAAGGAACCTCTGATCAATAGGATTGTTTCAAAAGGTTTTTGTTGAGGCGGACAGAGCGGTTGCCGTGCCTAAAGGGGCGGGAGGGCAGGTCTTGAGGCTTTTTATTCTGGAAGCCTTTGATATATAGGGATTTATGCTATAATAGAGCAGTACGGGCAACAGCCCCGGGAGGACAGCATGAGCGGTTCCAGGATGCGCCAAAGTACGTTCGCCGAAGCGGGGTTCGAACCCTACCGCAAAGCAACCCGTCGCGAGCGCTTTTTGCAGCAGATGGAGCGGGTCGTGCCGTGGCCGCAACTGTGCGCCCTGATCGAGCCGTTCTATCCGCAGCGCCGAGGGGCAGGGCGACCGGCGGTGGGAGTGGAGCGCATGCTGCGCATTCATTTTCTACAGCACTGGTTCAACCTCTCCGACCCTGGGGTGGAGGAAGCGCTGTACGATTCCCGCGCGATGCGCCGTTTCGTGGGCATCGACTTGGGGCGGGAGCCGGCCCCGGACGAGACCACGGTGTGCAAGTTTCGTCATCTGTTGGAGAAGCATCAGTTGGGGGAGAGGCTCTTCCAAGCGGTGGGCGAGCATTTGCAGGCGCAAGGGCTGCGAGTCAGTGGCGGGACGATCGTCGATGCGACGATCCTTCACGCCCCGAGTTCGACCAAGAACAAGGAAAAGCAGCGCGACCCGGAGATGCATCAGACGCGCAAGGGCAAACAGTGGTACTTCGGCATGAAAGCACATATTGGCGTGGATGCCGAGACGAAACTGATCCACTCGGTGGCGACGACGGCGGCGAACGTGCATGACTCGCGGGTGCTGGGCGCGTTGCTGCACGGCAACGAAAAGCAGGTGTGGGGCGACTCGGCCTACCAGGGACAGGGCAAGACAATCCGCGAGAAGGCGCCGCAGGCTCGCGACTGCACGCAGCAAAGAAGGACGCGGCAGGCCCCGTTGAGCGCCGCGCAACGCGAGCGCAACCGGGTTCAAGCGAAGGTGCGCTGCAAAGTCGAGCACCCCTTTCAGGTGATGAAGCGGCTCTTCGGCTTCAGCAAGGTGCGCTATCGGGGCTTAGCCAAAAACACGCATCGGGTGCATGTCAGTTGCGCCTTGGCGAATCTTTTCCTGAGCAGAAAGCATTTGTTGGGGCCGACCGGGGCGTAGTGCGCCCAGAGGGGGAAAAGTGCCCTCATCAGCCCCGCGCAGCCTGAAAACGACCTGTCTCCCAGGCTGCAAACGGCCTTTCTGCTTCCCCCATCTGTAAAAATTGGCCCTATAGATCAGAACGGTCCATGATTCACCCATTGTTCAGACTTTCCCTAGACTGATAGAGAAGGTTTTTCAGGGATTTGGGCTTGGCTTGGCGCAATCTTCGTTCCGCGGCGGCGCTGCGTTCGAGAACGCTGCCGCAGGCGGGAACGCTCGCGGCGGCGCTCCTGCTCGCGGCCGCGGCGGCGGCAGAGCAAGATCCTCTGCTGGAAGCAAGCGCGTTGCTCGAACGCGGAGCGGCGCGGGAAGCAGCCGCCATGTTGCAAGAATATGTTGCCGCGCATCCCTCCGATGCCGACGGGTATCGCCTGTGGGGGGTTGCCCTCGCGCTCGTGCCCCAACGGTCGGCAGCGCTCCAGGCGCTGAACCGGGCCGTTGCGCTGCAACCCGAGAACGCCGCCAGCCGGCTGGCGCTGGGGCAAGCCTTGGCGCGGTTCGGCGAAAACGAACCCGCCCGGGCCGCTTTCCGAACGGCGCTCGAGTTGGAGCCCGCGCTCGGCCCCGCGCATGAAGGCTTGGCGCTTTCGCTCGCGTTCGACAGCGAGCTGGACGCGGCGGAGCGGCACTTTACGGCGGCGCTCGCATCCTCGCGCGCGCAAGCGGACAGCGCGCGCTTGCATTACCTGCGCGGAAAAGCGCGCGCGCAGCTCGGGCGCACGGAAACGGCCGGCAACGATTTCGCGGCGGCGGTTCGTCTGGCCCCCGGACTCGCTCCCGCCTACCTCGAATGGGGCCGCATGCTCGCCGGCGGGCCGCAAACGGCGCAGGCCGAGTCGGTATTGCGCAAGGCTGCGCAACTGCTGCCGGGCAATTTCGAGGCGCAATACCTGCTGGGCGCGCAGCTTCTCGGCAACGGCAAGGCCGCGGCCGCGCTCGGCGCGCTGCGCCGGGCCACCGAGTTGAATCCCGGCGACCGGCCCGCGGCATACGCGCTCGGACGCGCCCTGCGCGCCGCCGGCAAAGCTGAAGAAGCCCGCCGCGTGCTTGCCGCCATCGCCCGCGCGGGAGCCTCGCGGGCGGTCGACGAAGCGGATATCAACGAGGCCGGCCGGCTGAACAACCTCGGCCTCGACCTGGAAGCCCGCGGCGATTACGAAGCGGCGCTGGCCAACTACGAGGCCGCCGCTGCGATCGCCCCCGAGAACGTTCAATTCCGCCGGAACGCGGCCCTTGTGCTCGGCCGTCTGAACCGCTGGGAAGAGGCCAAGGCTCTGCTGCGCGAGGTGTTGCGGGCGGCTCCGGGAGACGTGGACGCCACGAAGGCCCTCTACATCGCGCTCGAGCACGCTCCCGACAAGCCATGAGCAGCCGGCTGAAACTTCATGTTGCGGCGGCCGCCGCGGTAACGGCCGCCGCGGCAGGCTCCCCCATTCACTTTTCCCACCGGGAAATCGACTTCGTCCTGGAGAATTCCGAATCGGCGAACCGCTACGCGCCCGAAACCATGGCCGGCGGGGTCGCCGCGTTCGATTACGACAACGACGGCGACCTCGATCTGTTCTTCGCCAACGGGGCGGAGTTGCCGGCTAACCGAAAGACATCCGCGCGCTACGCCGACCGGCTGTTCCGCAACGACGGGAAGGCGAACTTCACCGACGTGACCGCAGAGGCCGGCCTCAGGGGCGAAGGCTTCGCCTTCGGCGCGGCGGCGGGGGATTACGACAACGACGGCGACCCGGATTTGTTCGTCGCCGGGCTGCACGGCAACCGTCTCTACCGTTGCGAGCAAGGCGGCAAGTTCACTGACGTGACGGCCGCCTCCGGCATCGGCGCCGTCGATCCCGACTACGGCCCGCTGTGGGCGGTCGCCGGCGCCTGGTTCGACTACGACAACGACGGTCTGCTCGATTTGTTCGTGGTCAACTACTTGAGCTGGCAACCGGGCGTCGATCCGGTTTGCGGCGCAAAGGGCGCCCGCGACTACTGCCACCCCAAACACTACAAGGGAACGCCCAACCGCCTGTACCGCAACAAGGGCGGCGGCGTTTTCGAAGATGTCTCCGGCCCCGCGGGCATCCGCGCGAAGGCGGGCAAGGGTATGGGGGCGGCCGTCGCCGATTTCGACCGCGACGGACGCGCCGATGTGTTCGTGACCAACGACAAACTGCCCAATTTTCTGTTCCGCAACAGCGCTGAGGGGAGCTTCCGGGAGATCGCTTTCGAAGCTACGATCGCGCTGCCGGAGCACGGGCGCGACGTTTCCGGAATGGGTCTGGACGCCCGCGACATCGACGGCGACGGGCGCGCCGACGTCGTCTATACGGCCTTGCCGGGAGAGACCTTCCCACTGATGAGAAACATGCCGGACGGATATTTCGAAGACGTCACGCGGGCCGCCGGACTGGCCGCGCCGACCCGCGAAATGGCCGGCTACAGCGCCGTGATCGCCGACTTCGACAACGACGGGGCGAAGGATATTTTCTTCTCGCGCGGCGACGTTCAAGCGCATCCGCTCGGTCCTGCGGCGCCGGCGGCCGCTCAGCACAACAGCGTATTCCGCAACCTGAGCAACGGCAAATTCGCCGCAAGCACGGAGGCGGCAGGGTTCGCCGCCGTTCCGGCCCGGCGCCACCGCGGCGCCGCCGTCGGCGACCTCGACGGCGACGGCAAGCTCGACCTTGTCGTTACCGCGCTCGCCGCGCCGGCGGAGATATGGCTCAACGACAGTCCCGGAGAGAACCATTGGCTTGCGGTCGAGTTGGAAGGCGCCGCCTCGAACCGCGACGGGATAGGCGCGGCGGTTCGTCTGGAAACCGCGCTCGGGACGCAGCACAACCATGCAACGACCAGCGTGGGTTACGCTTCGTCGAGCGCCGGACCGCTGCATTTCGGACTGGGCGCCGCCGCGGTCGTCCGCAGCCTGCGAATTCGCTGGCCGTCAGGCACGGTGCAAATTCTGGAAGACGTGCCGGCGAATCGCACCCTGCGCGTAAAGGAGCCTCGGCCCTAACGGCCGGAAAGATTGCGCGGCGGGGGGGCGTCCTTGGCCAGTTGCGCGTAGCGCCGCACCGCGGCGTCATCCCCGAGCCGGCGGCAAATCCGCACGAGCAAATAGTAAATCTGGCTTTCAGCCACCACATTGCGCGGAGCGCTCAGCGCAAGAGCCCGCTCTGCGTCCTCGCGCGCCTCCTCGAAGCGATCCATGCGGAACCGAACTTTCGCCCGTTCGTAGCGCACCGCCCGGGTTTTCGGCGCGAGTTCCGCGGCTTCGTGCAAATGCTCCAGCGCTTCCTCCAGGCGGTTGAGCTTGGCCAGCAGCCGGCCGTAGTTATAGGGCAGAAAGGCGTCGAAGTAAGGCGCGCGGTTGACAGCCAACCCTTTGCGGTACGCCTGCTCCGCCTCCTCCGCCCTGCCTTGCGGCTCCAGGCTCAGCCCGAGGTAATCCCACGCTTGCGCGTTGTCCGGGTTCAAAGCCAGCGCTTGGCGAAAGGCTTGCTCGGCCTGCGCGTGCTGCTGGCGGGAATCGTAAAGGGAGCCGAGTCGAAAAAGCGCGCGCGCTTGCTCCGATCCCTGCCGCCCCGCCCCTTGCCGAACGGCCTTGCGCAGCGCGGCCTCGGCCTCGCCGGGCGCGCCCGCCCTTTGCAGAATCTCTCCCGCGGCCAGCAGCAGCGCCGGTTCGACGGCGGATTGCGCCGCCGCCGCCGCGTTCTTGCGGGCTTCCCCCGGCAATCCCGCGAGCAACTGGGCCTGCGCCAGATCCGCGCGCCCGGCCGGGTCGTCGGGTCGGGCTTGCACGTAGGCGGCAAACGCCCGCAGCGCCGGCTGCACTCTATTGCGGGCCGCCTCCATCCGGCCCAAGGCGAGGTTGGCCGCCGGACAGCCGCGCTGCGCCGCGGGCAATTGCCGCAGCAGCGTTTCCGCCGCGCCGGCGTTCCCCTTGCCCAGCGCCTGCATGATCTTGGGGAACGCGGCGTCGGCCTCCGCGCATATAGTCTGCGCGACTGCTGCTGCGCAGACAAAGGACGAAAAAACAACCGCTCGCAATAGGCAAAGGTTCATGGCTCCCTCCCTACGCGCCGCCCGCCGGCTCTTCGACAACGAGCACGCGGTCGGTCTCCACGTCGGCCAGCGTCTGGCGGGCGCCGCTGGGCCAACGAATCTCCAATCGCTGCAGGCGGTACTCATCGCCGAATCCGAAATGCAGCCGAATGTCCGACGAGCTCGCATAGCCCGCGGAAGAAGCCGCCGTTCGGTATTGCACACTCCCCGACGGAGTTTCCGCCGCGGCGATTGCGCCGATCCCATCGCGGTTCGACCGCGAGCCGACCAGCTTTATCAGCAGCCAGTGAGCCTCCGGCGCCGATTCGTTGATCAGGACCTCCGCGCGGGAAGCGATCGACGCTACGACGATATCCAGGCGGCCGTCGTTATTCAAGTCGGCGACGGCGCTGCCGCGGTGCGCGGCGGGCCGCTTGAAAACGCTCTCGGCTTCCTCGAAAACCCCGTCCCCGAGATTGCGGAACAGGGCGTTCGGCTGGGCGTAGGGTATGCCGCGGTAGCTCTCGACGTTTTCGCTGACGTGCGCGTTCGCAGTGAACAGGTCTTTCCAGCCGTCGTTGTCGAAGTCGGCGATGGCGTTGCCCCAGCCGCTGCGCGCGGTCGAGAGCAAGCCGATGCGCGAGGCGAAGGTCGCATCGCGGAAACCGCCCTCTTTGCCGTTCAGAAACAGCGGGAACGTCTCGTTGGTCAGAGCGGTGACGAACAGGTCCGGCAGTCCGTCGTTGTCGATGTCTTCGAACGCGGCGCCCATGCTCGAAATCGGCGCGCCGTCTTCGTTGAAGGCGACGCCGGCTTCGACGGCAACTTCTTCGAATCGCTCGCCGCCGATGTTGCGCAGCAGAAAGTCCCGCTCGCCGTCGTTGGCGATGAAAACGTCCGCAAAGCCGTCTTGGTCGAAATCGGCCGCGGCGGCGCTCATGCCCTTGCCGACAAAACCGGCGATGCCGGTGCGGGCGCTGACGTCCTCGAACTCCCCGCCGCCCTTGTTGCGGTAGAGGATGTTTGCGCTGCCGCCGTACATGTCGGGCGCGCACGACAGCCGGCGGCCCGGGTCGCCGCAGATGCGGTTGCCGGCCGGCGTCCAGTCGAGGTAGTTCACCACGAGCAGGTCGAGACGGCCGTCGCGGTCGTAGTCGAACCAGACGGCGGCCACCGACCAAGGCTTCTCGCCCGCGCGCGGGCCGGCCCCGGAGGGATACGCTCCGCCGACTCCCGCGGCCGCGGTCGCGTCGGCGAAGACGCCGCCGCGGTTGCGGTAAAGAACGTTGCGGTCGTAACCGGCGACATAGAGATCGGTCAGTCCGTCGTTGTCGTAGTCCGCCGCCGCCGCGCCCATGCTGTAACCGCTGCCTCGCACGCCGGCGCGTTGGGTCGCATCCTCGAATTTTCCGCCCCCGAGATTGCGGTAGAGCCGATTCCAAAACCGCGCATCGCTCTTGTCGAAATCCATAAGCCGGGCGCCGTTGGTAAAAAACAGATCCACGAGGCCGTCGCCGTCGTAGTCGAATGCCGCTACCCCTCCGAGCACCGAATCGATCACGGGCTTGTCATCGGTCGTTGCGTTGTCGAGAACGAAATCGACGCCCGAGGAAGCGGAAAAGTCGTGGAAGACCACCGCGCCCGCAGCGCTTGCGGAACGCGGCTGCGGCGCATCGGACACGCCGCGGGAATCGGAGAGCCGGACGGCCAGGCCCACAACGCCAAGCGCGAGGACGCCCAAGACGGCCGCCGGCCAAAAGCGGCGCGCGCCCGCGGACGCCGGACGTTGCGGCGGCTTGCGCTGCGCGGCTTGCCGTCGAGGCTTTCTTTTTCGCTTGGCCGCCATAAACCTGCGCTGCGAAGCTTTCCGGGAACAGCGCCGGGCCGAAACGCCCCGGAGGTCGGCTTTGCAGGATAACGCACCCGCGTCCCCGGCGCTCTTCGCAAGATGCCGCGGGCGCGCATCCGGCGCCGAAAATTCGTACAGTAATAACCATGCGGCTTGCGATTTTTGCGTTTCCGGTTTTTTGCCTCTGCCCGGTTGTTTTCTCCGGCTGCTCCTCGACCCCGCCTCCCGGCGACGCCGAGCGGCAGGCGCGCGAAGCGGCCTTTGCCGAGTCCATGCGCGGAGTCGTTCTCGAAGGGAGCTTCACCATTGCCGGACGCGAGGCCGGCAAGCTCCGCGCCGAGCGCTACGAGATCGAGAAAGTCGTCAAGCTCGGCGGCGATATCTGGACTTTCCACGCGCGCATCCAGTACGGCGACCACGATGTGGTCTTTCCGGTTCCGGTCAAGCTGCTGTGGGCCGGAGATACGCCGATGGTCAGCCTGACGGACGTCGGCATTCCGGGGCTGGGCACGTTTACCGCCCGCGTGCTCTTCTATCAAGACCATTACGCCGGCATCTGGCGGCACGGCGAGGCGGGCGGCAGCCAGTTCGGCCGCATCGTCCGCCCCGGCGAGTAAGCGCCGGGGAAACGGCGTGTTAATCTGAGTCGAAGACGCATGGATGGCCGGTCGTCTAATGGTAAGACACGGGCCTTTGACGCCCGCTATGGAGGTTCGAATCCTTCCCGGCCAGCCAACTTCTCCGATCCGCCGTCCGGCGGATCCGCTGTCGGATGCTGAAAGTCGGACTGACCGGCGGCTTGGCGAGCGGCAAGAGCTTCATCGCCGCCGAGCTCGAACGGTTGGGCGCCCGCGTCCTCCACGCCGATAAGCTCGGCCATGCGGCGCTGATGCCCGACGGCGAGGCGTACGCCGCTGCGGTCGAGGCGTTCGGCAGCGGAATCCTCGCCGCCGACAAGACGATCGACCGCGGCAAGCTGGCGGCGATCGTTTTCCCCGACCCGGCAAAGCTCGAGCGGTTGAACGCGCTGGTCCACCCGCATGTGTTCGCCGCTCAGCAACGCTTCTTCGCCGAGGTCGAGGCGCACGATCCCGCCGCCGTGGCGGTCGTCGAAGCGGCCATTATGATCGAAAGCGGCAGCTACAAGCGCTACGACCGGCTGATCGTGGCCGCCTGTCCGCGCGAGATGCAAATCGCCCGCTTTGTCGCGCGCGAGGGAGTCTCGGCCGCGCAAGCCGAAGCCCGCCTGGCCCGCCAGATGCCGCTCGAAAAAAAGCTGCCCTACGCCGACTTCGTAATCGACACTTCCGGCGATAAAGCCGCAACTTTGACCCGCGTCCGCAACGTCTACCATAAGTTGAGGGACGAAGCCCGCGGCGTGCGGGCGGAAGTTTGTTGACGGCAATGCGCGCAAACGATTCTCACGGCTGGCGCCGGGCGCTCCTGGCGATGCTCTTCGCCGCGGCATTCGTCGTCTGGACGACCGCGCCCGATCTCTTTTCATCCGGTTCCCCAAGCGTCTCACCGCTGCGGCCCGGCGAGCTTCTCTGGACCGAAGCCGATTCGACGCTCACCCCCGAAGAACTGTCGAACATCGCCATCTACGACAAGTCGTATCCGGCTACGGTGCATATCGCCAGCACGGTTTTGCAGCGCAACTGGTTCCTGGAAGTCTACCCGCAGGAATCCACCGGCTCGGGGTTTCTGATCGACGCCGAGGGGCACATCCTGACCAACTATCACGTCGTCAAGGGCAGCGCCCAACTGGAGGTTACGCTGCTGATCGAGAAGGCCGACAGTCCGCAGTACAAGGCAAAGGTTCTGGCCGTCGATCCGCCGAACGACCTCGCCTTGATAAGAATCCGCGCCGGAACCCCCCTGCCGTATTTGACCCTCGGCAAATCCGACAACGTGCGCGTCGGGCAGAAGGTGCTCGCCATCGGCAACCCCTTCGGACTCGAGGGCACGTTCACCACGGGCGTGGTCAGCTCCGTCGGCCGGTCGATCCAGGACCGCTCGGGCGTTTTGCGCGATCTCATTCAGACGGACGCGGCGATCAACCCCGGCAACAGCGGCGGCCCGCTGCTCGACTCCAGCGGCAACGTCATCGGCATCAACACCGCGATCTACGGCCCCAGCGGGAATATCGGCATCGGCTTCGCCATGCCGATCAGCCGCGCCCAGCCGCTGCTGCGCTTCGTCAAGGGCGGCGCCGAACCGCCGGAAGAAATCGGCATCGAAGGCTTTTTCCTGCCCTCCCGGTTTGCCCGCGCCCTGGAGTTGCCCTCTCCGGGACACTTGATTACGGACGTCGCGCGGGGATCCGTCGCCGCCGAGAAGGGGCTGCGCGGCGCTCGCCGCGAAGTCGTCGTCGGCAACTACCGCATTCCCTGGGGCGGCGATTTCATCGTCGCCGTCGACGGCCGGCCGATCGCCGCCAAAGGCGCGCTGAGCGAAGCGCTTGCCCTGAAGCTGGCCGGCGACGCCGTCAAGCTCACCATCGTCCGCGGCGGCGAGGAGTTGGAAGTGGAGCTCACGCTGCGGGCGCGGGCCAACGCGTTCAGACTCTGACGGCGACCCGCCCCCCAAGGGCCGCCGCTGCGGTCGCCGCTAGGGCGTGTTAACACTAACTGCCGGGATGGTGCTACAATAAGAGGTATGGAGCTCACCCCAGAGCAATACCGTCGGATCGAGGACGTGCTGCCACGCCAGCGTGGGAACGTAAGTTTGCCCAATCTGACGGTTTTGAATGCCATCTTATATGTCGCGAAACAGGGCTGCAAGTGGCGCGGCCTGCCGCCACGCTTCGGCAACTGGCACACCATCTACACGCGAATGAATCGCTGGGCCAACAATGGCGTGCTCGATGCCGTGTTCGAGAAACTCCAACGCGAGCAACTGATGCGCATCAAGGTCGAAGCTGTTGCTCTGGATTCGACTATCGTGAAAGTCCACCCTGACGGAACAGGGGCGTTAAAAAAAACGGTGCGCAAGCCAGCGGGAAATCCCGCGGCGGATGGAGCACCAAGATTCATCTGGTTGCCGCAGATGCTCGCACGGCGATAACCTTCGCGCTCTCGCCCGGCCAAGCGCATGACGCTGCGTACGGTCGCCATCTGCTCGGCGGCCTGGGGCCGTTACCCGCACCGCTGCCTTTGCTTATGGATGGCGCCTATGCTGATCAACAGACACGCCAGTTGGCCTTGGATTTTGGTTGGACTCCCGTCGTCCCACCTCCTCGCAGGTGCTTGCAACCCTGGGAATATGACCGGGCTCTGTATCGCCGCCGCAATGAAGTCGAGAGACTCTTTCGCCGACTCAAGGGCTTCCGCCGTATTTTCTCCCGCTTCGACAAACTGGACGTCATGTTCCTCGGCTTTTTGCATTTCGCCCTCATCGCCGAGGCTCTACGTTAGTGTTAACACGCTCTAGATCGACTCGACCGCAACCTTGATTCCCGGCGCGCCGGCCAGCCTGCGGTCGCCGGTCACGAGCGCTGCGGACAACGCTTCCGCCAACGCCAAGTAAACGGCGTCGTATGCGCTGACATTGGCGCGAAGCCGCCAAACTCGGTCGAGGAAAGGCTCATGCGCATAGCGTTCGACGTCGAAGCTGCGCCAACGCTGGAGCGCCAGCGCCGCCGACCGCTCGTCCAGCGTCCCCCGCGCCGCGTAGCGACGCAACACTTGGGCGACCTCCACGTCTATGAGATGCGGGACGTGAACGCCTCGGCATCGTCGGCCAAGCGCGCGGCGAGCCTCTTGCCCGATGCGGTATTCAGCAGGAGTTCGACGGCGCCGGAAGCATCCAGAACGATCAACGCAAATTCCGTTCCTCGCGCAGCACATCGGCCGGCGGCGGATCCAATACGATCTCCGGTTGCGCGCGGATAGCTGCGAGCAGTTCCTGTCGGCTCGGGCGCTCGAGCGATCTCTCGATTTCACGCAAGACGTACTGCGACATCGAGATTCCCTCGAGAGCGGCACGGGCTTTCAGCCGCCGGTGCAGCACTACCGGGACGTTGCGAACCTGAAGCATCGTTTTCATGTTATTAGGGAAAGTCTGAACAATGGGTGAATCATGGACCGTTCTGATCTATAGGGCCAATTTTTACAGATGGGGGAAGCAGAAAGGCCGTTTGCAGCCTGGGAGACAGGTCGTTTTCAGGCTGCGCGGGGCTGATGAGGGCACTTTTCCCCCTCTGGGCGCACTACGCCCCGGTCGGCCCCAACAAATGCTTTCTGCTCAGGAAAAGATTCGCCAAGGCGCAACTGACATGCACCCGATGCGTGTTTTTGGCTAAGCCCCGATAGCGCACCTTGCTGAAGCCGAAGAGCCGCTTCATCACCTGAAAGGGGTGCTCGACTTTGCAGCGCACCTTCGCTTGAACCCGGTTGCGCTCGCGTTGCGCGGCGCTCAACGGGGCCTGCCGCGTCCTTCTTTGCTGCGTGCAGTCGCGAGCCTGCGGCGCCTTCTCGCGGATTGTCTTGCCCTGTCCCTGGTAGGCCGAGTCGCCCCACACCTGCTTTTCGTTGCCGTGCAGCAACGCGCCCAGCACCCGCGAGTCATGCACGTTCGCCGCCGTCGTCGCCACCGAGTGGATCAGTTTCGTCTCGGCATCCACGCCAATATGTGCTTTCATGCCGAAGTACCACTGTTTGCCCTTGCGCGTCTGATGCATCTCCGGGTCGCGCTGCTTTTCCTTGTTCTTGGTCGAACTCGGGGCGTGAAGGATCGTCGCATCGACGATCGTCCCGCCACTGACTCGCAGCCCTTGCGCCTGCAAATGCTCGCCCACCGCTTGGAAGAGCCTCTCCCCCAACTGATGCTTCTCCAACAGATGACGAAACTTGCACACCGTGGTCTCGTCCGGGGCCGGCTCCCGCCCCAAGTCGATGCCCACGAAACGGCGCATCGCGCGGGAATCGTACAGCGCTTCCTCCACCCCAGGGTCGGAGAGGTTGAACCAGTGCTGTAGAAAATGAATGCGCAGCATGCGCTCCACTCCCACCGCCGGTCGCCCTGCCCCTCGGCGCTGCGGATAGAACGGCTCGATCAGGGCGCACAGTTGCGGCCACGGCACGACCCGCTCCATCTGCTGCAAAAAGCGCTCGCGACGGGTTGCTTTGCGGTAGGGTTCGAACCCCGCTTCGGCGAACGTACTTTGGCGCATCCTGGAACCGCTCATGCTGTCCTCCCGGGGCTGTTGCCCGTACTGCTCTATTATAGCATAAATCCCTATATATCAAAGGCTTCCAGAATAAAAAGCCTCAAGACCTGCCCTCCCGCCCCTTTAGGCACGGCAACCGCTCTGTCCGCCTCAACAAAAACCTTTTGAAACAATCCTATTGATCAGAGGTTCCTTAGCATGAAAGCATGATATCTTCATGTCAAGGCCCGCGCCAACAACCCGCAAGCCGGCGACCGCGCAGCGGCCCGCGGTTATACTCAAAATCGGCCATGAAATTCCTCGCGCTCGCATCTCTCCTGGCGGCTCCCGCGTTTTCCGAGCCGCTGCTGTGGTACGACCGGCCGGCCGGTCAATGGATCGAAGCCCTTCCCGTCGGCAACGGACGCCTCGGAGCAATGGTCTTCGGACGCATCGAGGACGAGCGCATCCAACTCAACGAAGACACGGTCTGGGCCGGCTCGCCCGTCGAGCGCGACGTCAAAGGCGCCTACAAGCATCTCCCCCAGATTCGGCAAATGCTGTTCGCCGGCAAGTACGTCGAGGCCGAGCGCATGATCGAGGAAAAAATCCTCAGCGAGAGAATTTATCCCCGGGGGTATCAGACTCTCGGGGACCTGCGGATCGATTCCGACCCGCCCCAAAGCCCCCGCAACTACCGCCGCGAACTGGACCTGGACACGGGCATCGCCCGCGCGCAGTGGACCGAACGGGGCGCAACGTTCAGCCGCGAGGTCTTTTCGAGCGCGCCGCATCAGGCGCTCGTCGTGCGCATCGCCGCCGACCGGCCGGGGCTGATCTCGCGCCGCATCCGCCTGAATCGGGTCGCCGGCGCCGAGACGACCGCGGCGGGCGGCGAGCTGGTTTTGCGCGGCCGCGCGAGCCACGGCGGCAAGCATCCCGGCGTCCGTTTCGAAGCCCGGCTGCAGGCGCTCGTCGACGGCGGATCGGTGCACGCCGACGGCGCCTCTCTGGTCATCGAGAACGCCGACTCGGCGACGTTGATCCTGGCCGCCGCGACGGACTACCGCGGCCGCGAGCCTTCGGCCGCGGCGGCGCAGCAACTGGCGGCCGCCGCCGGCGCGGGTTACCCGGAGCTGAAGAAAAGCCACGTCGCAGACCACCGCGCGTTGTTCCGCCGCGTCTCGCTCGATCTGGGCGGCCGGAGCGAACGCAGCAAGCCCACCGACGCGCGGTTGCAGGCCGTGCGCGCAGGCGCGGACGACCCAGACCTGTTCGCCTCGTATTTCCAATACGGCCGCTACCTGCTGATGGCTTCCTCCCGCCCGAGTGCCATGCCGGCCAATCTGCAGGGCATCTGGAGCCACCATATCGACGCGCCCTGGAACGCCGACTACCACATCAACATCAACGTCCAGATGAATTATTGGCCGGCGGACGTAACCAATCTGTCCGAGCTCCAGGAGCCTCTGTGGGATCTGCTCGACAATCTCCGCGCGCGCGGCCGCAGGACCGCCAGGGACGTTTACGACGCGCGGGGCTTCGTCGCCCACCACACGACCGACGCCTGGTGGTGGACCAGTCCGATCGGCCGCGCCCAGTACGGCATGTGGCCCACCGGGGCCGCCTGGACCGCGCGGCATCTCTGGGAGTCTTACCTTTTCAACGGCGACAAGCAGTTCCTGCGCCGCCGCGCCTGGCCGATCCTGAAGGAAGCCGCCGAGTTTTTCCTGGACTGGCTGGTCAAGAACCCCCAGACGGGCAAGCTGGTCAGCGGCCCGGCGACTTCGCCCGAGAACGCTTTCGTCACCGCGGACGGACAAACCGCGCGCATGACCATGGGGCCGGCGATGGAGCAGCAGATCATTTGGGACCTTTTCACCAACGTCCTTTCCGCTGCCGGCGAATTGGGCATCGAAGACGGCTTCACGGCAGAGGTGCGGGAAAAACTCGGCCGACTGGCCGGCCCCCGCATCGGCGGCGACGGACGGCTGCTGGAGTGGCCTGAAGAGCTCGCGGAGCGCAACCCCGGCCACCGTCACATCTCGCATGCCTTCGGCCTGCACCCCGGAGAGCAGTTCACCTTGCGGGGGACGCCCGAGCTTGCCGCCGCCGTGCGCAAATCCATCGAGCATCGTCTGGCGCACGGCGGCGGCCATACCGGCTGGAGCCGCGCCTGGCTGATCAATCTCTGGGCCCGGCTCGAAGACGCCGAGAAGGCTTACGAAAATCTCAGGCTGCTGCTGGCCAAATCGACGCTCGACAACCTCTTCGACACCCATCCGCCGTTTCAAATCGACGGCAACTTCGGCGGAACCGCCGCGGTCGCCGAGATGCTGCTGCAATCCCACGGCGGCGAGCTCCACCTGCTGCCCGCCCTGCCCGCCGCCTGGAGCAGCGGCTCGGTCAAGGGCCTCAAGGCGCGCGGCGGCTTCGAAGTTTCGATGGACTGGGCGGATGGAACGCTGCAGAGCGCAACGATCCTGTCGAAGCTGGGCAAGGAATGCCGCATCCGCATCGCCGGAGCGGACAAGCTGCAAATCCTGCCGACGCAAGCAGGGGAAACCTACACGGTCGCCGGACAGGCGCCGCGCTAGAACAGCAAGCGCAGCAGCAGCCGGAAGGTGCGGCCGTCGTTGAGCGTATTGGTGATCTGAGCGAAATTGCCGGCGGCCAATTCCGTTCCGGGTTCGGCGAACTGCGGGTGGTTGGTGAAGTTCAGCGATTCCGCGCGGAAGAGCAGGGAGCGGTCGCCGCCCAAGGCAAAGCGCCGCGAGACCGCCGCGTTGACGTTGAATATGCCGTCTTTGCGGAAGGTGTTGCGGCCCAGGTTGCCGCTGAAGTCGGTGGGCGCCATGAAGGTGAAAGCCGCCCGCGGCAGCTTGCCGGCGGCGCTGTCGGGGTGGTCGATGCTTGCGCCCAGAATCGAGGGGTCGGCCAAGTTGGGGCGGTCGCTCGTCTGGCCGTCGACGTTGCCGAAGCCGGGCGCGTCCGAGCCGGAGCGCACCGCGAAGGGCGTGCCCGACTTGAGCAGCACGACGGCGCTCGCCTGCCAGCCGCCCAGGATTTTCAGCAGGCGGCGGCCGGCCCGCGCGGAGGGCAGCCGGTAGTTGATCCGCCACAGCGCGGCGTGCGGCTGGTCGAAGTCGCTGACCGACTTCATGGCGCCCCACACGTCGAGCTCGTTGGGGCTGCGCGAGTTGCGCGCGTCGCGGCCGAACGCCGTATTGGTGTAGTCGGCGCCCAGGTCCAGCGCCTTGCCGAACCAATACGAAGCGTCGATCGACAAACCGGCCTGCTGCGGGATGCGCAGCGTCACCTTTGCCGCGTCGTAGTAGCCGATCGAGCCGTTCAACGTGTACTGCACATCGAAGAAGCGCGGGTCCGGACGGCGTTGGTTGACGGTTCTGACGACCAGATCGACGCCTTCGACCGGCCGCGCCCGGTTGATCCAGCGAGTTTGCAGCAGGCGGTGCGAACGGCTGCCCACGTAGCCCAGCTCGAGCGTCCAATCGCCGTACGGCTGCATCTGCCAAGTGAAGTTGTACTGATGCGAATACGGCGTGGACAATTCGGGGTCGAGGCGAAAGAAAGCGCTGCGCGTACCCGGATCGATGTTTTCGAGATCGATGCCGCTGAATGGGTCGGCCAGATTCGGGGCCCGCGCGTCGAGCGTAATCACCTGCGGAGGGTTGAAGCGCGTCTGCATGAACGTGGCCGGGAAAATCGCGCCGTAGTGCAGGCCGTAAGCCAGGCGGAAGACGCCCCAGCGCTCGTCGGCGCGGTAGGCCAGCCCGAAGCGGGGGGCGAAGTTGTTGCAGTCGCAGTCGTACGGAATGTCGCCGATGCCGTTCACCTCGAAGGGAACCGTCACCGGCTCGAAGCGCAGTCCGGCGCTGAGCGCCAGCCGCGGGCCGAGCCGCCACTCGTCGCCGGCGAAAAACTTCAAATCCCAATTGCGGAAGCCGCGGTGCGCGTTGCCCACGGCGACGATGTAGGTGCTGGGCGTTCCGGCCAGGACGTTCTCGATCAGCGGCCGGCCGAAGTCCGGGCGGAAGCGGAACTTGCCCCGCTGCTCGTTGCTTTCCGAGCCGTTGATTTGACGCCGCAGGATGTCGAAGCCCAGCGTCAGCGCGTGCGCGCGGCCGGTTTTTTCGAGGGTTCCGGCGTAACGGAACAGGTTCTGCGCGCGGTCGATGGGGATGCCGCCGTTCGGCCCGATCGACTCGAGAATCCGCGCGAACAGGAAAAACTCGCCCAGCGAGGTTTCGTCGGGCACGAGCAGCGAGCCGACGCGGTCGAAGCCGATGGAAAAATCGGTGACGGTGCGCGGATTCCATTGTCGGTTCCAGGTCAGCCGCGAGCGGTGGCTGCGGGTCGTGGTGTCGGGATTCTGGCCGCCGACAAGCTGAAAAGCCTCGACGTTCTGCAGCGTCAGTCCGTAGCGCGCCGTCAGGCGGTCGTCGGCGCCGAGCGAGCGGTCGAGGGTCACGGCGAAGCGGTCGTTGTCGATGTTCTGCCGGGCGTTGGTGTTGAGCGCCCGCGGATTGATGTCGGTGCGGTTGGGCAGCTCGTTGGGAAACGCCCCGAGGATGCGCTCGACGATGGCCCGCCGCGCTGGGTCGGCGGCCGTGGGCGTGCGCTCGTCCGCGGCGGGGACGAGCACGTTGCCGTTGACTTGGCCGCGCAGGCGGCGTTGGCCGGCGTCGACGGTGAGACCGGTTTTCCGGCCCAGCGGCAGGCCGGCCTTGAATCCGTAGTCGTTGGTGCGCGCGGGCTGTACGCCGCCGACCTGAAAGAACGAGCGGGCGCTGAGAACGCTGTTGTTGTGTCCCCAGAAAAGCTCGCCGTGGAGCGCGCCGACCTGCGCCGCGGCGGCGTGTGGCCCGCTGCCGACGCCGCCGCCGAATTCCTTGCCGAAATAGCCGTGCTCAATGCGGAACTCGGGGACGATGGTCGCGGTCGCGCCAATGCGGGTGTTGAGTTCCTTGAGCACGTTGTTGTCGATCAGCGTCAGGCGCACGTTCTCGTTGCGCCGCGCTTCGCCTTGTTCGGCGTCGACTTCGCCCAGCAGGTTGAGCGCGGTGCGCTCGCCGCTTGCAACAGCAGCGGCGGCGGCCTCCGACGCCGCGGAATCGGCGGCCGCCGATTCCGCGGCGGGGGCTTCGCGAGGCGGCTTCGCGTCCTCGGCCGCGCCGCCGGCGGCGGCCATGCGCAAAGCGAGGATGCCGGCCGACAAGAACGCCGGCAGTCGGTTCGCATTCACGGGCTGCCTCCTGCGATAGAGTTTAACGGAGCATGCGGCGGCGCAGCGGAAACGTCCCGCGCAGCGGTCTTGCTATCCACTATTCCCTATCCACCGGCTGCGCAAGCGGCCTTCAGCCGACGGCCAGCACGGCTTTTCCGGCGATCTTGCGGTTGGCCAGATCGCGGATGCCGCGGGGCGCCTCTGCCAAAGGGTAGACCGCGCCCACCGGCGGATCGATCTTGCCCGCCGTGAAAAGCTCGATGAGGGTGCGGTGCAGCGCTTCCATGTAACCGGGGTTTTCTTCGCAGTGGCGCCCCCAAAAGGCGCCGACCAGCGCCATGTTCTTGAGCAGCGCGCGGTTGGCCGCAAGCGAGGGGATACGCCCGCTGGCGAAACCGATGGTCAGCAGGCGGCCTCCGGGCGCGATGACTTTCGTCGACAGGTCGAACACGTCGCCGCCCACCGGATCGTAGATGACATCCACGCCGCGCTTGGCGGTCAGTTCCTTTACCGTTTCGATCCAGGAACCGTCGCGGTAGTCGATCGCGTGATCCGCCCCGTGCCGCAGGCAGAAGTCGAGCTTGCGCGGACTGCCCGCCGTGGCAATGATACGGGCGCCCATCGTCTTGCCGAGTTGAATGGCGGCGACGCCGACGCCGCCGGCGCCGGCATGAACCAACAGCCATTCGCCGGCTTGCAGCCTGGCGCGGTCGGCGAGCGCGAAATACGAGGTTTGATAGACCACCGGCATCGCCGCGGCCTGCTCGAACGGCATGTTCGCGGGAATCGGGAAAGTCCGCGCGGCAGGGGCAACCGTGTACTCGGCGAAACCGCCGCCGCGCGGCAGCGCAACCACGCGGTCTCCCACGGCGATGCCCCGCACGTCGGGCGCAACTGCTTCCACGGTTCCCGCAACCTCCGCGCCGATGGTGAAGGGGAAGGCCGGCTTGGACTGATACTTGCCCTGGCACTGCAGCAGGTCGAAGAAGTTGAGGCCGCAGGCGCGGTTGCGGATGAGCGCCTGGCCCGCGCCGGGCGCAGGCGAGGCGACGTCCGCATAGGACATTTCCTCGGGTTCGCCGTAATGGGTGACTTGCCAAGCTTTCATGCGCAGTAGGGTAGCAGGGCGCGCGGCGGCCTTTACGCCGCCTCTTTCTTGACGATGATTTCGTCGATGATGCCGTATTCCTTGGCCTGATCGGCCTCGAGAATGAAATCGCGCTCGACGTCCCGCTCGATTTTCTCGACCGGCTGCTTGGTGTGGCCGGCCAGAATCGCGTTGAGGTTTTCGCGCAGACGCAGAATTTCCCTGGCGTGAATGTCGATGTCGGTCGCCTGCCCCGCCAAGCCCGACATCGACGGCTGATGCAGCAGAAAGCGCGAGTTCGGCAGAGCGTAGCGCTTGCCCTTGGCCCCGGCCGCCATCAACACGGCGGCCATGGACGCGGCCTGTCCGATGCAGACGGTGGTGATGTCCGGGCGCACGAACTGCATCGTGTCGTAAATCGCCATGCCGGCCGTGATCACCCCGCCGGGCGAGTTGATGTAAAGCCAGATATCGCGCTCCGGGTTTTCGGCTTCGAGAAACAGCATCTGGGCGGTAATCAGATTGGCGATCGCGTCGTCGATCGGATAGCCGACAAAGATGATGTTGTCGCGCAGCAGCCGCGAATAGATGTCGTAGGCCCGTTCGCCGCGGCTGGTCTGCTCGACCACCATCGGGACAAGGCCGGCATGGGCTTGGTGAATCGTCGCCATGGGTTTATTCCTGACCTTCTTCGGCAGGCTCGTCCGACGCCGCCGGCTCCTCTGGGGGAGGATCGACTTTTTCGGCCTCGTCGAACAGAAACGCCAGCACCTTTTCATTGCGGTAGAACGACTGCATCCGGTCGAGTGCGCCGTCCTCGGCCAGTTTCTTGCGCGCGCCGCCGATCGAAAGTTGATGCTCTCGGGCGTAGTTTTCGATTTCGGCTTCGATTGCGGCCTTGTCGGCCTCGATGTTCTCGACTTCGGCGATCCGCCCGAGCAGCAGTTCCGCTTTGACTTCGCGTTCGGCGCGCGGGCGTTCCGCCTCGCCGGCTTTGCCCCAGTCGATTTGGAGATTCTTGATGTCCATTCCCTGCTGCGCCATGGAACGCACAGCGTTCTCCAGCAGCGTGCCGATCCGCGCGTTGACGAGCTTCTTCGGCAGCGGAAAGTCATGCGCCGCAACCAGGCGGTCGAGCAGCGCGTTTTTGGCCTGCCGCTCCGCGGCGCTGCGGCGCATGTCGAGCATGTCTTCGCGAATGCGGGTTTCGAGAGCGTCGAGCGTCTGGAACTGCTCGTCGACATCTTTGGCGAAGTCGTCGTCGAGATCGGGCAACTCCCTCTCGCGGATGCCCAGGAGCTTGGCGTGGAAGGGGATGCGCTTGCCCGCCAATTTCTCGTTGGCGAAGTCGCCGGGGTAATGCACTTCGAAGTCGACCTCGTCTTGCGGGCTTTTGCCCCTCAGCGCGGCGCTGAAATCCGGCAGGGTTTCCGCGCCGCCGATGGTCAGCGTCATTTCGTCCCGGTCGATTACCGGCGCATCGCCTACCGGCTCGCTCTTGAGCGACAGCACGGCGATATCTCCGTCCCCCAGCGGACGGGAGTCGAGATTGCGGTAGCTTGCATGCATCTCCCGCAGGCGCTCCAACTCGTCGTCCACGTCAGACTCATCGACGGACGGTTCCCGATAGGGCGTCTCCAGCCGGCGGTACGTCCCCAGCTCGTATTCGGGAAAAACCTCGAAGGTCGCCTTGAAGCGGAGCGGTTCGTTCTTTTCGAAGCGCAGTTCGGCGATATCGGGTTCCCCGACGACTTTGAGGCTTTTCGCTTCGGCCTGCCGCTGGAAATGCTTGGGCGCCAAGCGGTTCAGAACTTCGAACTTGATCTCTTCCCCGAAGCGAAGCTGCAAGACCGACTTGGGCGCCTTGCCCTTGCGGAACCCGGGCACGCGAACCCCTTGCGACAGGTTTTTGAGCGCCCTGTCGGCTTCTTTCTCGACTTCCGCCCAAGGAATTTCGATTTCGAGCTCGCTTGTGCAACTCTCGCTAGCAGCCAATGCCCACTCCCCGCCTGCAGAACTCCCGCGCCGCAACGGCCCGGAAACCTTTCAGTTTAGCGCAGCGCCGCAACCTCTCTGCGCCGGTTAAACTGGCGTGTTGGCGAAGGCGCCCAAGCTGGGTCAACACTTTCTTGCGGACGAGGGCATCCTGGAGCGGATCGCCGCCGCGGCCGCCCCCGAGCGCGCCGATTGGATCGTCGAGATCGGTCCGGGGACGGGGGCGTTGACGCGGCGCTTGCTGACTCGGGTCCGGCGGGTCGCCGCCATCGAGCTGGACGCCGAGCTCGCCGCTGCGCTGCCCGCCCGCTGCGGCGACTGCGAGCGGCTCGAGGTCGTCCGCGGCGACGTGCTGGATGTCGACTTGCCGGGGCTGATCCGGGCGCGGACGCCGCGGCGGATCACGGTCGCCGGAAACTTGCCCTACTTCATCGCCTCGCCGATCTTGCGCCGGACATGGGCTGCGCGGGACGCCTGCGAGCGCTGCGTCTTCCTGGTCCAGGAAGAAGTCGCCGACCGCATCGTCGCCGGGCCCGGAAGCAGGGACTACGGGTATCTGAGTTGCCTGGCCCGGCTTTGCGGCGTTCCTCGAAAACTTTTCGTCGTGCCGCCCGGCGCCTTCCGCCCGCCGCCCAAGGTGAGCTCGGCCGTGATCGCGATGTCCATCGCCGCCGCGCCTCCTGCGGACGATCTGCTCGACTTCCTCGGCGATTGCTTCCGCGCTCCGCGCAAGATGCTGCGCAACAACCTGTCCGCGCGCTTCGCGGCGGAGACGCTGGCGGCCGACCCCTGCGGGAAGCTGCGGGCGCAGCAGTTAAGCCTGGAAGAGTTGACGGCGATGTGGCGGCGTCTTTCCGGGCGGCAAGGATGAGGCCGCTGCCGGCGGTCACGCCCTGCGCCGGACCAGCTTGGAGCGAATCCAAGGCAAGGCCGGCAAAAGCACCGCTGCGGCCAGGAAAAACAAAAGGATCGGCCGCGACAGCAGGCCCAGCCAATCGCCGCGGCTGAGAATCAGCGCCCGCCGCAGATTGGCTTCCATCATGGGTCCGAGGATCAGGCCCAACACCAGCGGCCCGAGCGGCATACGCGCCTTGCGGAAAAGAAATCCGGCAAGGCCCGCGGCGAACATGACCCATACGTCGACGACCGCGTTGTTGAGCGCATAGGCGCCCACCGTTCCGAACAAGACAATGCCCGCCCATAGCCAGGGCGCGGGGATGCGCAGGATGCCCGCCAGCGGCCCGGCGCCGATCAAGCCGATCAGCATGATCGCCAGCGAGGCGAAAACCAGCAGGAACACAATGGAAAACACGAAAGCCTGATTGTTCTGAAACAGCAGCGGTCCGGGCTGGATGCCGTGGATCAGCAGCGCCCCGATCAAGATGGCTGATACGGCGTCGCCGGGAATGCCCAGGGTCAGCATGGTCGTCATGGCGCCGCCGATCGCTCCGTTGCAAGCGGCGCAGCTCGCCGCCAGCCCGCGCAGAGAACCCTTGCCAAACTCTTGCTTGTCCGGCGAAATCCGGCGCACCTGCTCCCAGGCGATCACCGAGCCGATGTCGCCGCCGGATGCCGGAATCGCGCCCACGACCGTCCCCAGCCCGGCGCCGCTCATCGCCGCCGGCAGCATCTTCTTCCATTCCTCGAAACTCGGCAGGATGCGTCCCAGAGCCTGGGCCGGCCGGCCGCGGACCGAGTGGCGCTCCGAAATTTGCACGAGCACCTCGGCCAGTCCGAAGAGCCCGATCATGACGGGCACGAACGAAATGCCGTCGAGGAACTCCGACATGCCGAAGGTATAGCGCGGGTACGCCGTCATCGGGTCGAGGCCGACGAGTGCCAGGGCTAGGCCCAACGTTCCGGCCAGCAAGCCTTTGAGCACCTGATCTCTGGAGACGCCCGCCATCAGGCTGATGCCGAACAGCGCCAGTCCGAAGTATTCGGCCGGCCCGAACTGCAAAGCGAATCCGGCGATCGGAAAGGCCAGCAGCGCCAGGAACAAAATGCTGGTGAGCTGTCCGAGCGAAGACATCAAGGCGTTGATGCCGAGAGCGGTCCCGGCGCGGCCCTTGCGCGCCAGGGCGTAGCCGTCCCAGGAGGTGGCGATCGAAGCGGGCGTGCCGGGAACGTTGATCAGGATCGCGGGAATGCCGCCCGCCGGGATGGCACCGCAGTAGATGCCCAGCAGCATGGCCAGCCCCTGCTCGGCGGAAACCCAGAAGGTCAGCGGGGTCAGCACGGCGACGCCCATCGTCGCGGTCAATCCGGGCAGCGCCCCGAAAACCGCGCCCAGCGTCACGCCGGCGGTCAGGAAACCCAGCACTTGCCAATCCAGTACGGCCGTCAGCCCGGCAAGCAATTCAGAGCCCAAGCGCCGCTCCTCCTACTCCAACGAAACATTCAATCCGTACTGGAAAGCAGCGGTTACCGCGGCCGTCAACGCCAGCGAGACGCCCGCCGCGGAACGCCAGCGCTGCCCCAGAAATTTCAACAGCAAGGTCAGAAACAGAGCGGTCCGCAGCGGAAAAAAACCCGTTCCCCAAAGGGCGAGGTAGACGAGCAGCATCGCCGCGGCGCCGGCTGTCTGCGGCGCGTTGGCGAATGCCAAGGACGCGGTTTCGCCGCTCCCCCGCGCTTTCGAGAGCAGCCCGAGAGCCAACAAGACCATCAGCGCGCCGATCGCTTGCGGGAAGAAACCCGCGCCGGGCAAGCCGCCTGCCCCGGACGGAAAGCCGCCCCCGCTGGCGATCAGGCACGCGCCGAGAGCGGAGAAGCCCGCTGCG
Organism: Bryobacterales bacterium; assembly: GCA_965214655.1. Classification (GTDB taxonomy): domain Bacteria; phylum Acidobacteriota; class Terriglobia; order Bryobacterales; family UBA6623; genus CATQHP01. The sequence goes on from OZ243965.1 coordinate 2,686,761, forward strand.
GTCATCAGGTCCGCCCGCGCCACTCAGTCGGCCCCCAGGCGGACAAGCTGCGGAATCGCTTCGGCGAAGAACTTCTGCTGCTCCAGCGCGAACCGCCGGAACTGCTCGCTGTCGAGATAGAGGGCTTCCATGCCGCGCTCGGCGCACAGCTTCTCCCACTGGGGGGTCTGGAACGCGCGCCGGAAAGCCGCCGCCAGCTTGGCTGCGGCCTGCTCGGGCAATCCGGCGGGACCGAAAAATCCGCTCCAGGCCGGCGCCCCGATCGCATAGCCCATCTCGTGCGTCGTCGGCGTTTCGGGGAAAACGCCGGAGCGCTCGGCGTCGAACACGGCAAGCGGCCGCAGGCTCCCCGACTGCACGTGGGCGACGACCTCGCCCACGCCGGCGACCGCGGCGTCGGAATGTCCGCCGATCAGCGACACCAGCGACCCGGAAGAGCCGGCGTAGGGCAAATGCGTAAACCGCGCGCCGGTTCCCTGCTCCAGCAACAGCACGTTGAAGTGCCAGATCGAGCCGATGCCCGAGTTCGCCATGACGATGCGCCCGGGCTCTTGCTTCGCCGCGGCGACGAATTCCTCGAATGTTTTCCAAGGGGAATCCGCGCGCACGACCAGCGCCGGAGCGGTCTTCGAGACCATGCAGATCAGCGACACGTCCGACGGCCCGATGTCCGCGTAGCCCAGCGCGCGCACCACGGCGATCTCCACCGGCGCGTGACCGATGGTGTAGCCGTCGGCGGGGCGGCGGGCAACGTACGAAAACGCCAGCGCCCCGCTCGCGCCGGGCTTGTTCTCACAAACCACGGGCGCCCCCAGATCTTCCTCGGCAAGGCTCGCCATCACCCGCGAAACCGTGTCCGACGTGCCCCCCGGCGAGGCCTGCACGATCAGTTTGATCTCTCTGGACGGGTACGGCCCGTCAACCGAGCCGCAGGCCGCCCCCAGCAGCAGAAACATCGCGGCGGCGGGAACGCGCGGCACTCCGCTAGCATAATGAAACCCCTCGACCGGCGCAACGCGGGCCGCTCCGCCGTCAAGCCGCAACATGGCCGCCGCTAGAATGGGGGATGGAATCGAAAATCGTTCGGGCCGTGCTGTTCGACTTCGACGGCACCCTGTCGGACAGCGAGTATCTCCACCACGAGGCTTGGCTGGAAGCCGCCGCCGATTGGGGCGCGGCGGTCGGTTGGGAGGAGTACACGCAGCGCTTTGTCGGCATCAGCGACCGCAATGCGTGCAAGATCTTTCTCCAAAAGGCCGGTCTGCCGCCCACGGACGCGCTCATCGAAGCCGGCTGCCTGCGCAAGCACCGCTGCTACCGCCGCCGCAGCAAGATCGAGTTGACCGTCGACGAGCGGGTAGTGGAGTGGATCCGCTCGGCTTCGCCGAGAGTTCCGTTAGGGAAGGTCTGAATAAGGCAGTTTTTGGTGCGCTGGATGGTTGATGCTGTCCGTAAGGAGCGGTTGCAGTTGGGCTGCCAGCGAATTTTGCGGCTAAATCCTGCTCTTTTTGACTGTGCAACGCCAATTTTGACCCCGCAGCGACGGTTTCAACTCCGCTTCTGCGGCTTTGCGCCACTGTGGGCGCACGACTCCTGTATTGTGGCGCTCAGGCCGTCGCGTAGCGCCCGGCGAGCAGCACATTGGCGAAGCCCAACAGCAGACTGATCCGCTCCCTGTTCTTGGCCAAGCCGCGATAGGCGCCTTGGCGTAACCAAAGTGCCGCTTCCCATACAGAAACGGATGCTCCACCTTGGCCCGCACCTCCGCCTTGCGCCGCTCCGCCCGCGCCTCCGCACTGTCCGCCGCCAAGCGCCGCCGCTGCCCAGCCTTCAGCGCCACTTGCCACTCCACCCTACGCCGGCGATGCTCCGGGCGCTTCTCCACCCCCTGATAGCCCGCATCCCCCTGATAGCCCGCATCCCCGCACACTACCTTCTCCCCGCCGTGCAGCAACTTATGCGCTTGGGTCACATCCGCCACATTCGCCGCTGTCGCCGCCACGCTATGCGCCAGCCCCGTCTCGGCGTCCACCCCGATGTGCGCCTTCATCCCGAAATGCCATTGCTTCCCCTTCTTCCTCTGATGCATCTCCGGGTCGCGACTCCGCTCCTTGTTCTTCGTCGAACTCGGCGCGGCGATGATCGTCGCGTCCAGGATCGTCCCTTCCCGCAACCGCAACCCCTGCCCCGCCAAGTGCGCGTTGCTCTCCGCCAGCACAACCCCGCCCAACTCGTGCTTCTCCAACAGATGCCGAAAGTGCAAAATCGTCGTCTCGTCCGGCAACGCATCTCCCAAACGCAAACCCACAAAGCGCCGCACCGACTCGATCTCGTACAGCATGTCCTCCATCCCCGGATCGCTCACGTTGTAAAACAACTGCACGCAGTGCACGCGCAGCATCACCGCCAACTCGTACGGCCCCCGCCCCCGCCCCGCTTTGGGGTAGTACGGGCGGATGCGCTCCTCCAAACGCTCCCACGGAATCAATTCCTCCATCCGCCCCAGAAACTTCTCCCGCCTCGTGCGGTGTTTCTTGCCCTCGTACTCCATATCCGCAAAGCTCCGCTGATGCATCCTTCCTCCCTCTAACGACAACATCTACCCTACAACTCCACTAGTTCTCTGACCGTGTAAAAAGGTTTGTTTGATAATGGAAGGTGGAGCGGGCGGCCTGACGAGTGAATTGCCAGTTGATCTTGACGCGGTCACGATTGACGCGGCGATTCCAGGCCTTGGCCTCGGCACGTAAGGTACGGAGATTGGCGATACGGCGCGTACCCAGGCATTGCCGCGAGAATAAACTGACCTCAATTTCGGCTTGGTTGAGCCAACTGCCGTGTTTGGGCGTGTAGTGCAGGCTGAATCGCTCCCACAAGCGGGCCGCGTGCTCTTCGCCGAAGCGTTCGACCAGCGGCTTGCGGCGGTGGATATTGAGATTGTCGACAACCAGGTGAATCGTGCGCGCGCGAGGATAGCTGCTGGCCAGCTTGTCGATAACTTGGGCGAATTCCTCCCCGCGGCGCGTTGGCGTGGGATAGGTGAAATGGCGGCCCGCCTTGGGTTCGACGGCACAAAACACATTGGCGGTTCCACAACGTTTGTATTCGCTGTCGCGCTTGGCCACCCGGCCCGGCCCGGCCGGGTGGCGAGGGCGTACTTCAGCGTGCAGCGAAACCGCCTTTTCGTCCAGGCAAACCACCGGTTGGTGCGGATCATAGGGCGTTTCGTAGAGCGCCAAAACATCTTCCATTTTTTCGATATAGGCGTCGTTGAGTTCAGGCAGACACCACATTTTTTTCCCGCCACGGCTTGAGCTCGTGGCGCTGCAACAGAACACGGACGGTTTCCCGTCCCACGCGCGGTACAAGCTTTCGTTTGACGGCTTCGGCAGCGATGAGACGCACACTCCAACGCGCCGCCCCTCTCGGCGGCTTGCCGCACGCCATCGCCACGATGCGCTGCCGCGAAGACGCGTCGAGCAACGGTTCCCTGCCAGGCCGGGCTTTTTCGTAGAGCGCACGGTCGAGACCTCCCTGGCGGTAGCGGCGCGCGATGGCGCGCACCGTCTTGGGCGTCAGACGCACCCTCTCGGCGGCTTCGGCGGCGCTGACGCCTGTAGCGAGATGGCGCAGGGCGAGCGCACGCAAAACGACGCGCACTTGCTGCACCCCGCAGGCGAGCACGGCGTCCAAAGCCTCTTGATCGGCGACGGATACACGGAGACGTTGAGCAGTTCTGGGCATGTACAAGCATACCATGCCCTCCTCCTATATTTCAAACCTTTCTATACGGTCGAAATACTAGGATACATCCCCCCTGCTTGCCACTACTTATTCAGACCTTCCTTAGGCGTCGTCTCGTCGAGCGCGGTTGCGGATGTCGCGCCGACGCTCGAACGGTATGGAATCGATGGGGCGATGCGCTTCGTCATCTGCGGCGAGCACGTTACGCGGCTCAAGCCCGACCCCATGCCGTATCTTTTGGCGCTCGAAAAGCTGCGCGCCTGCGCGGGCATCGAGCGCGCCGGCGACTGCCTCGTATTCGAGGACTCCCCGACCGGAATCGCCGCAGCCGCAGCCGCTGGAATGACCGTGCACCGCCTCGATGAGCCGTCTCAGCTCGCGGAATCCATCGCACAATGGACGCCGAAAATCGACGCGCTGCGCGGCCGCTGACGTCCGGGAGAAAATAAACAGCGGAGAGGGCGTTATGCAAGACGGTGTCCGCGAGCCCCTGATTCCATTGGCCAGCAACGACGTCAGGGAACGGGTCTCGCAGATCTACGGCATCGACCATTGGGGTTTCGGCTACTTCGGCATCAACGCCGCCGGACTGCTGCAGGTGACCCCGCACAAGGTCCCCGGGCTGCCTATCGACGTTTTCGAGGTCGTCAAAGGCTTGGTCGCCGAGCGGCATGCGCCGCCGTTTTTGTTGCGCTTCCCGCAGATTCTCGACGAGCGGCTGGGGGCTCTGCACCGTGCATTCGCCGACGCCATCGCCGAATTCGAGTACGCCGGCGCGCATATCGGCGTCTATCCCGTCAAGGTCAATCAGAAGGCCGCGGTCGTCAAGCGGCTCGTCGAGTCGGGACGCCGCTACGGCTATGGCCTGGAGGTCGGCAGCAAGGCGGAGTTGGCGGCGGCGCTGGCCATGCCGCTCGCGGACGATGCGCTCATCGTCTGCAACGGGCTCAAGGATCGGCTTTTTTTGCGCATGGCGCTCCTCGCCGGGAAACTTCGCCGGCGCGCCGTCATCGTCGTCGAAGACATCGAAGAGCTCGAGACGGCGCTCGACCTCGCCGGCAAGCTCGGCTTGCAGCCGGACTTGGGCATCCGCCTCAAGCTCTACGCCCGCGGCAGCGGCAAGTGGGAGGACTCGGGCGGCGAATTCGCCAAATTCGGCATGAGCGTCGTTGCCCTCGTCAGCGCCCTCGAGCTCATCGAGCGGCGCGGCGCGGCGGGCCGGCTCAAAATGCTGCACGTCCACATCGGCTCGCAGATCAATGACATCCGCCGCGCCAAACAGGCTTTCAAAGAAGCCGCGCGCGTGTACGCCAAGATCCGCCGGCGGGGCTTCGCCATCGATTACCTCAACGTCGGCGGCGGACTCGGCGTCGACTACGACGGCTCCAAAACCGCCAGCGAGTTTTCGATGAACTACTCGGTTCAGGAATTCGCCAACGACGTCGTGCATACCGTGGGCGAAGTCTGCGCTCACGAAGAGGCGCCCCCGCCGACCATCGTGACCGAACACGGCAGGGCGATGACCGCCTATCACTCGATGCTCGTCGCCGACGTGCGCAAGGTGCTGCAACCGGGCTCCGCCGGCAACTATACGCTTGAGGCGATCGCATCCGAGTCTGCGCCCGTTGTGGAACTGCGCGATCTCGCGGTCGAGATCAACGCCAAAAACTTCCGCGAGTACTACCACGACGCGGTCGAGCAACGCGCCGATCTGATCGCTCTCTTCGAGTTGGGCTATCTCGATCTCGAAGACAGGGCCAAGGGCGAGTGGCTGTTCTGGGATGTCTGCCGCAAGGCCGCGCGGCTCTCGCGCACGCTGAAGCAGCGCCCGGGAGGATTCGACGGGCTCGACCTGCTGCTTGCGTCGAAATATATTTGCAATTTCTCGATGTTTCAATCGCTGCCCGATTTTTGGGCGTTCAACCAGTTGTTCCCGATCTTGCCGATTCATCGGCTCGATGAGCTTCCTACCGAGCGCGGCGTGCTCTGCGACGTTACCTGCGATTCCGACGGCTCCATCGATAAATTCGTCGACGTCAAGCAAGTCAAGGAATCGCTGGAGCTGCACGCGCTGCGTCCGGGCGAGCCGTATTACCTGGGCTTCCTGATGCTCGGCGCGTACCAGGAGACCCTGGGCGACCTGCACAATCTTTTCGGCGCCGTTACGGCCGCGGATATCGTCGTCGATGCCGGCGGCGCCGTCCGCATCGAGCAGGTCGAACGCGGCGACAACGTGCGCGGCGTGCTGGCCGACACCGGTCACGAAGCCGAGCGGCTGCGCGAGGCCGTCGCCCGCCGGCTTTCCGAGCGCAAGCTGCAGGGAGCGATCGGCGGCGACGACGAACACGAGACGCTGGCGACGTTTTCACGGCTCCTGGACGATTACACTTATCTGGACTGAGCGACGCTCGCGCCGCCGTCTGTCTCAAAGCCGGCGCCCGTTTGTCGCAAATTGAGCGCCGGTTTGTCGCAAAGCCGGCGGCCGTTTGACTTTCGCGCCCCCGCCGCGCCGCCCGCCGAGAACGGCCGTCTAATCGGCGTCTTCTTCGCCGCCGCCGGCGCGCTTGGCCGCCTCGACGATTTTGGCGGCAAGCTCGTGGGGCACGTAATCGTAGCGCCCCATTTCGATCGTGAACGAGCCCCTGCCCTGCGTAATCGACGTCAAATCGTTGGCGTAGGTCAGCATCTCGGCCAGCGGAACTTCGGCGCGGATGATCTGGTTGGCGCCTTTGGCGTCCATGCCCTGGATGCGGCCGCGGCGGCTGTTGAGATCGCCCATCAGGTCTCCCGCGAAATCCATGGGGGCGACGATCTCCACTTTCATCACCGGTTCGAGCAGCGCCGGCCTGGCCTGGGCCATCGCCAGCTTGAAGGCCTTGCTGCCGGCCAGCTTGAAGGCCAGCTCGGACGAGTCCACCTCGTGGTACGAGCCGTCGTACAGCGTCACCTTGAAATCGACCATCGGATAACCCGCCAGATAACCCTTCGCGGCAGCCTCCAGAATGCCCTTTTCCACGGCCGGAATGTACGTCTTGGGAATGGCCCCGCCAAAAATCTCGTTGACGAACTCGAATTGCCCGCCGCGTTCGAGCGGCGCCACCTTGATCTTGCAGTCGCCGAACTGACCGTGGCCTCCGGACTGCTTCTTGTGCCGCCCGTGGACGTCGGCCGCCCCGCGGATGGTCTCGCGGTACGGAATCTTGGGCGCCTTCAACTCGACCTCGACGTTGTAGCGCTTCTTCAGCTTGCTGCAAACGATATCGAGATGCTGCTGGCCGTTGCCCGCGAGCAGGAACTCCTGCGTTTGCGGGTCGCGGTAGAAATTCAGAGCGAGATCTTCTTCGAGAACTTTGGCGATCGCGCCGCTGAGACGGTCTTCATCCTGCCGCGTCTTGGGCTGAATGGCGAACGAGATGGCCGGGACCGGGATCTTCGCCTTGGGGAACGTCACCGGCGTGTCTTTCGCGCCCAGGCTGTCGCCCGTCAGCGTTTCCTTGAGCTTGGCCACCACGCCGATATCGCCGGCATGGAAGCGGGAGACGTTGGTGATCTCCTTGCCTTGGGCGACGCCGATGCGCGAGAATTTTTCTCCGCTCGATCGCGCGTGGTTGTAAACCGCGGCGTCGTTCTGCAAGACGCCCGAAACCACCTTGAAGTAGGTCACGCGGCCGGCGAAAGCGTCTGCCGCCGTCTTCCAGACGAACAGCGCAAGCGGACCGCCGTCATCGACTTTGAGGGCGCCGTCCTCGGTTGCGATTGCGCCGCGGTCGACCGGCGACGGCGCGCTGTACTTGAGGAAGTCGAGCAGCCGGTCGACGGCGATGTTGTGCAGGGCGGAGCCGCACAGCAGCGGAATGACCTCGCCCGCCGCAACGGCCTGCTTCAGTCCTGCGACGATTTTGTCCGCGGGCAGGGAGCCTTCTTCGAAATACTCGTTCATCAAGTCTTCGTCGGTCTCGGCCACTGCTTCGATCAACTGCGTGCGCGCGTCTTCGACTTCTTCGGCGATGTCCGCAGGGATGTCCCCTGCCGTTCCCTTGCCGTTGCCGTCCATTGCATAGGCGTATGCCTTCATGCGGATCAAATCGACAACTCCGGAGAAGTCCTTGCCTTCGCCGAGCGGGTGTTGCACGGGCACGGCCGTGACGCCGAAAACTTCCTTGACCTGATCGACCACGGTTGCTACGGACGCCCGCTCTTTGCGCATCTTGTTGGCGAAGATGATTTTCGGGATTCCGTAGTCGTCGGCGAACTGCCAGGTTTTCTCGGTCTGCACCTCAATCCCGTTGACCGCGTCGACAACGACCAGCGCGGCGTCGGCGGCCGGCAGGGCGGCTTTCGCGTCGTTGATGAAGATGTTGTAGCCCGGCGTGTCGATCAAGTTGATCTTGACGCCGCCCCACTCGGCGTAGGCCGGCGCGGAAGATACGGAGACCTTGCGGCTGATCTCCTCTTCGTCGTAGTCGGTGACCGCGTTGCCTTCGTCGACGCTCGTGAGGCGGTTGGTTGCGCCCGCCGTATGGAGCAGCGCCGACGCAAGCGTCGTCTTGCCGCAGTCGCCGTGGCCTACCAGGCCGATGTTTCGTACATCCTTACCCGCGTATACTTTCATCCCGCATCGTCCTCAGAATTCAGAGAGCTTCGACCGGCGCGAAACGCATCGGCACCGTCCGGCGAATCGTGAAAAGGGCCGGTCACCGCAGTTTAACACTGCGGTCGAAGCCGAGAAACGCGCGGCTGCCGCTGCCCGTCTCGGCGAAAACGTCTCCTACGGCGCATGGTTGGCCAGCCACGCATCGAACGCATGCCTGCGCCCGCCGGTGTACTTGTAGGTATCGAAGACCCAGCCCCGGCCCAAGGCGCGCGGGTCGCCGTCGTCCCGGAGGCGGCGCTCGAGCTCGGCGCGCATCCGTTTCTTGGTTTCGGCGTGGGCGGGGTCATCGGCCAGGTTGTTGACGCAATCGGCGTCTGCGGGGATTTTGTACAACTCCTCCGCCGGGCGCTTGCCGAACGACATGCGGTAATACTCGTCGAATCCGCGCAGAAGCCGAGATTTCGTCGGGCTGTCGTCGCAGTTGCGGTAGCCGGTTTCAGGATTGCCTGCGGGCCAGCGGTCGGGCTCGTAGTTGCGGACGTAGAGGAACTCGGGCGTGCGCAGCGCCCGCACGGGGTAGCCCCAGTCGTTGGGGCGGCCCAGGTCGTGGCGCTCCTTGCCGATCAGCATGCGGTTGCGCGTCTTGTCGACCAGGCCCGAATCCCCGGAACGCAGCACGCCGGCGAAACTCTTTCCCGTCATCGAATCCGGAATCTCGATTCCGGCGATCTCGAGGAAAGTCGGCGCAAAGTCGCGTACGTTGATGAAGTCGTCGATCTTGCGGCCGCCCTGCATTCCGCCCCAGCGCATCGCCAGGGGCAGATGGAAACCGTACTCGTAGATCTGTCCCTTGACCCGCGGAAACGGCATGCCGTGGTCGGAGGTGACCAGCACCAGCGTGTTGTCGAGCTCGCCGATTCGCTCGAGCCTTTCGAGGATGCGGCCCAAGTGCGTGTCGAACCATTCGCTCTCGACGGCATAGTCGGCGAGATCGCGGCGGATGACTTCATCGTCGGGATAGAACTTGGGGACATCGACGTCTTTGTAAAGCTTGTCGCTGCGCTCGCCGGCGCCGTCTTCGTAAGCGCGGTGCGGCTCGTGCGTGCCGAACCAGAAGCAAAACGGCTGGTCGTTTCCTCGGCTTTCGAGGAAATGGTCGAAGTTGCGGGCATAGTCCTTGTTCGACATGTAGCGGAACTTCGGCGGCGCGGTGTGCTTGTCGTAGTTCGGCCCTGCCGGGTTGCGCTGGAACCCGCCGGCCTCGTAATCGCCCGGCCCCCAACCCTTGCCGGTGTAGCCGACGTGGTAACCGGCCTTTTCGAGCAAGTCGGGGAAGACCGCCCACTTGGCCGGAAAGACGCCGAAATGGTTGGTTGCCTCCTCGAGCTGCCAACTGTTGCGTCCGGTCAGGATGCTCGCGCGGCAGGGCGAGCATTTGGGGTTGGAGGTGAAGCAATTGGCAAACAGGACGCCCTCGGCGGCGACCCGGTCGAAGGCGGGCGTGTTCACCCAAGCGCATCCGTAGGCGCCGGCATGCGGCCAGCCCCAATCGTCGGCGATGGCAAAGAGGATGTTCGGCCGCTTGTCTTGGGCGGCAGACCGCCGGGCCGCTGCGGCGGCGGCCAACGAAGAAAGCAACATGCGGCGGCGGGTGAGACTCATCACGAATATGATAAGGCAGCTTGGCAACGCGGGCGGAGCGGCGCAGGCCGGCGCTAAGGGTTCGCGCAAGAATAACTTCCTAGAAGCGCCCGTAGTCTCGCAGTAGAACCCACCGGCGCCGCGACTCTCGTGATCAGCAATCAAGTCCCGTCATCTGAGGGGCGCAGCCCGTCCGAGTTGTGGCATCATTGCGGAAATGCGAACCCGCAATGGCGCCATAATGAGACCAACCCAATTCTCCGCCGACACGATCATCGCCCTGCTCCGCAACCAGACCATCGCCTCGCTGGCCGAGGTCATGGCCGCGCTCGGCGCCCGCGCCAGCAGGCGCACCGCGTTCCGCAAGCTCAAGGACATCGACGCCCGCACCAGCTACTCGCATCGCGGCGGCTACTACACCCTCGACCAACTCGCCCACTTCGACGAGCGCGGCCTGTGGTCGTTCGCCGGCGTCCGCTTCTCCCGCGCCGGCACCTTGATCGCAACCGCCGAGTCGTTCATCAACCACGCCGAGGCCGGACACTTCGCCGACGAGTTGGACAACCTGCTCGGTGTCGGCACCCAGGACGCGCTGCGCAAGCTCGTCGATGACCGGCGGCTGACACGGCACAAGCTCGCCGGACAGTTCCTCTACTGCGCCGCCGACCGCGCGCAACAGACGCACCAGGTGCGCGCCAGACGTCTGCTGCTGGCCACGCCCGGACTCGGGCAACCCCTGCCCGACGCCGACCTGATGCCCGAGGAGTTGCGCGCCGCCATTGTGTTGTTCGCCAGCCTGCTCGACGAGCGGCAGCGGCGGCTGTTCGCCGGCCTCGAAGCCCTCAAGTGCGGGTGGGGCGGCGACCGGCGCATCGCCCGACTGCTCGGCATCGACCCGTCGACGGTCGCCGCCGGCCGGCGGCAACTGGTCGAGCGTGACGTCGAGGTCGACCGGGTGCGGCGCGCCGGCGGCGGACGCACACCGACGGAAAAAAAACGCCGGAAGTCATCGCCTGCATCAAAACCTTGATGGACCACGAGACGGCCGGCGACCCGGTCAGCGGCCTGAAGTGGACACGCCGAACGACCGCCAAGGTCGCCGACCAACTGGGCGCGCTCGGCATCGACGTCTGCCCCCGGACGGTCGCTCGACTGCTCAAAGCGATGGGCTATTCGCTGCGCGTCAACCACAAGAAGCTCGCCGGCGCTTCCCATCCGAGGCGCGACGATCAGTTCCGGCACATCGCCGACCTGCGCGAGCGTTGCGCCGCCGACAACGTCCCGGTCATCAGCGTCGATACCAAGAAGAAGGAACTCGTCGGCGCGTTCCGAAATCCCGGCGCCAAGTGGGACCGCAGTCCCGAACAGGTCAAGGACCACGACTTCCGCTCCGATGCCGAGGGCCTCGCCGTCCCCTACGGCATCTACGACCCGCGGGCCAACGCCGGCACCGTCTTCGTCGGCCAGACCGCCGACACCCCGGCGTTCGCCGTCGACTGCATCGAGAAATGGTGGCGCACCCAAGGCTGCAAGCACTATCCCGAGGCCAACGCGCTGCAGATCCTGGCCGACGGCGGCGGCAGCAACAGTTGCACGGCGCGCGCCTGGAAATTCAACCTGCAACACCGCCTCTGCAACCGGCACGGCTTGCGCGTGACCGTGGCCCACTACCCGCCGGCCACCTCGAAGTGGAATCCCATCGAACACCGCATGTTCTGCGAGGTCACCAAGAACTGGGCGGGCCGCCCGCTGGACAGCTACGAGACCATCCTGAAATACCTGCGCACCACACGCACCGCCACCGGACTGCGCGTGCGTGCACACCTGGTGCGAAAGACCTACAAGACCGGCGTCAAGGTCACCGATGAGGAAATGCAGGAGCTACGCATCACACCCGACAGCTCAATGCCCAAATGGAACTACACCATCGAACCCATGTAACAAAAACGGAAACTATTTTTGCGCCGGCCCTATAGCCGCCGGGGACGGTTCAGAAACGCCTCCATCATGCGCCGCGGCTCGTCGGTTGCATAAGCCTCGACGAAGCAGGCGATGCCGGCCTCGACCGCATCGTCGAGCCGCGATGTTTCCCATTTGCGGATCAGCGCCTTCTGCAGGCGCACCGCCTGCGGCCCCGCCGCGGCGATCGCCTCGAGCCAGCAGTCGACAGCGGCGTCGAGCTCGGACTTGGCGGCCAGTTTTTCGAGGAAACCGCAAGACAGCGCCTCGGCGGCAGCGATCGTCTTGCCGGTAAGCAGCAACTCGCGCGTCTTGCCCCAGCCGATCAGGCGCGGCAGCAGGGCCGCTTCGATTACCGAGGGAATGCCGACGCGCACTTCCGGCATGCCGAAGACCGATCCCTCGGCGGCCGCGCGCAGGTCGCAACTCGCCGCAATCTCCATGCCGCCGCCCAGGCAATAGCCCTCGATGCGCGCGATCACCGGCACCGGCGCTTCCCGCAGAGACAGGCAGGCTCCGTGCAAATCGTCGATGAAGCCGCGCGCGGAAACGGGGTCGAGAGCGGCCATCTCGGCGATATCCGCGCCGCCGATGAACGCGCGGCCGCCGGCCCCGGTCAGCACCAGCGCCCGAACGTCTTCGATCGCGCCCAAGATGGAGACCGCCTGGCGCAACTGCCGGATCAACCGCCGGTTCAGGACATTGAGCTTGGCCGCACGATCGACGGCGATGCGGCCCACAAGCGCGCCGCCGCCAAGCCTCGAAAGCTCCGTGCGAATGGCCCCGTCATCCGCCGTCGCTCTGTCGTTCATTGGTTCTTTCGGCGCGCGGAAGCGCGCAAATTCAATGGTATATGTTCCCGAAATCTCCTGTGTGGACCACGGTTACAATAGCAACAGAGCGCCCCGGCGCCTGGGCGGGCCCACGATGCGCAAGAAGCGTTGGATTCGGTCGGAGGGAGCTTCGGTTGCGAGCTTTGGGGCTTCCTGGCTGCGCAAGCTCATGCGCTTTGCGCTTGGCCTTTACCTGATGTGCCTGATCGGCTTGACGGTTGTTTGGGCTGCGCTGTTCGGCATCGACGATCTCGGGAAAAACCGGTACGGGCTGCATGTCCTTGCGTTGCAATTGACGGCTTCGGTGGCGTGGTTGGCGGCCATAGCTTATATGGCGGAGAGCTTTACGGCAAAGTGGCGCGCCTGGAAAAGGAAAAAGGCGCCGACTCCCGCCGGTCCGGTTTGGGACGCGACGGATACCGGGAGCTTTGCAATATCGCCGGGGCCGCATTTGGATCCCCCGCGGCCGGCCGATCGGCTGCGTCGCTTTTGGCGCAAGCGGTTTAAGACTATGGATGCGGGCTGGACTTTACTGATAGCTCTGTGTCTCTCGAATCTGATTTTTGCGTTTGCGCCGATCGATCTGCTCCGCGTGCGGCCGTTGCACCGTGCTGCGAGGTGGGGAAACGCACACCTGGTCCGTATTCTGGCCGAGTTTTCCGATGTCAACGAGCGAACCCGAACCGCATCGGGCTATACCTCTCTGTACTATGCGGCGCAACGCGGCCACGCGGACGTTGTTCGCGTTCTGCTTGCGGCCGGCGCCGACCCCAATGTGCGAACCGAACAAGGCTATACGCCCTTGTGGACTGCGACAGCCCGCGGCTGCCTGGAGATTGTCCGCGCTCTGCTCGATGCCGGGGCCGACCCCAATGCGCGAACCGACCGCGGCTCGACGCCGCTGAAGGCCGCGCAATCCGGGAATCATGTGGAAACGATAGCGCTGCTCGAAGAAGCAGGCGCAACCTTGCCGCCCCGGCCGCAAGGTTCGCAGTGACCCGACAAGGCCGCGGCGCAGGTCTTTCGGGAACCGCTGCCGGGAATTTTTTCAAGCCGGCGGCCCAGGGAAAATTCTCCGCCGGCCGATAGCATGCTCGCCCGGAAATTGCTCCGGCAGCAAGACCGCGTCTAAAATAACAGAGCGCCCCGGCGCAGGAGCGGATCGATGGCGTGGAAGAAGATTTGGCCCTTGCTGCTGTGGGGAGAGCCTTGGTCGCAGGCCCTGGAGTCTTCCTGGCGGCGCAAGCTGGCGCAGTTTGTGCCGGCGGCGTATCTGGCCTGCGTGTTCGTCGGCGCAGTCGTTTTGGGTTGGCTGTCCGGCACCGACGAGGTCGCCAGAAGCTGGCGCTTCCTGCTCGTCTTGCCTCTGAAACCGATGGCTTTCGCCGTGCCACTGTTGGTTTGCTTCTTTGCCGTAAAGAGGCTTGCCTGGAAAAGAAGGATCGCCTCACAGCCCGGGCAACCCTCGAATCCTCCCGGTCCGGTTGACCGGCCCCTGCACTTTTGGCGTGAGCGGCTTCCGGTCATGTGCCTGTCCGCGCTGGTATGTCCGGGTTCCCTTGCGCTGCTCTCGGCGGTTGCGCCGATCGAGCTCGCCCGCTTCCGGCCATTGCACTATGCAGCGATGTGCGGCAGCGCCTCCCTGACCCGAGTATTGGCAAAGGTTTCCGACGTCAACACGCGAAGCGCATGGGGGCATACGCCCCTGCACCCTGCGGCCGATCTCGGCCACGCCGACGTTGTTCGCGTTCTGCTCGAGGCCGGCGCCGACCCCAATGCGCGAGGCGATCGAAACAACTCGACGCCCCTGTACGATGCGGCGGGCAAAGGGCGCGCGGAAGCCGCCCGTATTCTACTTCAGGCCGGGGCCGATCCCAATGCGCGAACCGAATACAGTTGGGCGCCCCTGTACACCGCGGCGCAGCGCGGCCACGCGGACGTTGTTCGCGTTCTACTTGCGGCCGGCGCCGACCCCAATGCGCGAACCAACCGCGGCTCGACGCCGCTGAAGGCCGCGCAATCCAGGAATCATGTGGAAACGATAACGCTGCTCGAAGAAGCAGGCGCAACATAGCCGCCGGTGGTAGAATGCTTGCCGGGAGTTTTCGTTTGTTCTCGATACGCTGTTGCTTGCTTCCGGCGACGCTCCTGCCGCTGACTTGTCTGGCGGCCGGCGCCGGGGAAGATCTGTTTCGCGAGGTCGTGCAGCCCACGCTCAAGCAGCAGTGTCTGGGCTGCCACGGCGAGGGGAACGTCTTCGCCGAGCTTGACCTGCGCACGCGCGGCGGCGCCTTGAAGGGCGGCGGCCGCGGCGCGGCGGTCGTCGCCGGCGACCCCGATTCCGGGACGCTGATTGCCGCCCTGGAGCACGCGGGCAAGCTCCAGATGCCGCCCGGCGGCGCCGAAAAGAAACTTCCCGCCGCCACCGTGCGCGCGTTTCGCGAATGGATCGCGGCCGGCGCTCCTTACGGCCCGGCCGCGGCGCAAGCGGATTGGGACTACGCCGCGGAAGACCTGTGGGCCTTCCGCCCGCTGCGTAAAGAGGCTCCGCCCGAGGTGGCGGACAAGGATTGGCAAGTCCGCACGCCGGTCGATCGCTTCATCCTCGAAAAGCTGGCCGAAAAAAACTTGCAGCCCGGCCCGCAGGCGGATAAATTGACGCTGCTGCGCCGCGTGACGTTCGATCTGACCGGACTGCCGCCTACCCCGGAGGAAGTGCGCGCGTTCCTCGACGATACGGACGCGGGAGCTTACAAGAAAGTCGTCGAACGCCTGCTCGCCTCGCCGCGCTACGGCGAGCGCTGGGGGCGCCATTGGCTCGACGTCACGCGCTATGCCGATACGTCCGGCTACTCGAACGACTTCGAGCGCCCCACCGCCTGGCGGTACCGCGATTACGTCATCCGCAGCTTCAACAACGACAAGCCCTACGACCGCTTCATCCTCGAGCAGATCGCCGGCGACGAGATTTTCCCCGACGACCCGGAAGCGATTCTGGCCACCGGCTTCCTGCGCACGGGACCCTGGGAGCACACCGGCATGGCCGTCGCGGCGGTCACCCGGCAATTGTTTCTGGACGACGTAACGCACCACGTCGGCCAGACGTTCCTCGGCCTCACGCTCGGCTGCGCGCGCTGCCATGACCACAAGTTCGACCCGATTCCGACCAAAGACTACTACCGCATGCAGGCGGCGTTCGCCACGACGGCCTTCGCCCGGCGGCCGCTGGATTTCCAGCCCTACGAGTCCGCGGCCGGCTTCGCCGCGGGCAAGAAGTATTACAGCGACACGATCGCCGACCTCGACCGGCGCATGGATCTGATGCACGAGCGGGGGCGGGTGCGCCTGGCCGCGGCGAAAGGCGAAGAGATCGCGGCCAAGGCTGCGAGCGGCGCCCTGCAGCGCTACCTCGACAAGGAAGAGGCCGAGACGCTCAAACTTCTGCGCAAGCAAAAAACCCTGCATCAGGGCTCGGCGCAGCGTTTCGACCCGATCGCGACCGTGGTGAGCAGCGGTTTGGTCCAAGCCTGGAACGACGTTCCCTCCGGCGCCAACAGCTACATGAAGAAAGGCGACTACGCGAAGGCGCAGACGCACGTTCTGGTCGGGGGCGACCTGCAAGCGCCGGGCGACCCCGTTTCTCCCGGCGCGCTCGAAGCCGTGGCCCGCTACTCCGATCTGCCCGCGGCGGACATTCCGCGGACCGTTTCCGGACGGCGGCGGGCGCTGGCCGAATGGACGGCCGATGCGCGCAACCCGCTGACCGCGCGCGTGATGGTCAACCGCATCTGGCAGTATCATTTCGGCCGCGGCGTCGCCGCCAACGCCAACAACTTCGGCAAGATGGGCAAGAAGCCGACCCATCCGCAACTGCTCGATTGGCTGGCCGGGTTCTTTATCGAGCAGCGCTGGAGCGTGAAGGCGGTCCACCGCGTGATTCTGCTGTCGGCGGCGTACCGGCGCTCGGCGGAGCACCCGGCGCCGGACGCGCTGCGGCAGGCCGACCCCGAAAACCTTTACCTGGCGCGCTTTTCGCCGCGGCGGCTGGAGGCCGAGGAAATCCGCGACAGCATGCTCGCGGTCTCGGGAGAGCTCAGCGACTCGACGGGCGGCCCGGGAACGTATCCGCAGATCAACTCCGACGCGGCGCGCCAGCCGCGCCACGCCCAAGGCTCGCTGCGGCCCGCCTATCAACCGGCGCCGAAGCGGCGGGACAGAAACCGCCGTTCGATCTACAGCTTCCAGCAGCGCAGTCTGCTCGACCCCATGATCGAGGCGTTCAACGGCGCCAACCCCGATCTGACCTGCGAGCGCCGCGAGGCGTCAACCGTGCCCACGCAGGCGTTCGCCCTGTTGAACGGCGAGCAATCGCACGACATGGCGCTGATTATGGCCCAGCGGGTCGAAGCCGAGGCGGATTCCCCGCCGCAGCACATCGCGCGGGCGTTCGAGTTGGCTTACGGGCGCGCCCCCTCCGCCGGCGAGCTCGCTCTCGCCCTTGACCACTACACAAAGATGTGCGAGCATCATACTGCCCATCCGGCCCGGCCGCGCGGCGAGGAACCGACCATCTTGGCGACGATCACGAGCGAGTTGACCGGCGAGAAATACCAGTTCGTCCAACCGCGGCTGAAAGTCGATTACGAGCACAACCCGCACCCCAGCGAAGCGGCTCCCGAGACCCGCGCATTGGCCGATATCGCCTTGGCCTTGTTCAATTCCAACGAATTCGTTTACGTGTATTGAGGGATGAAAATGCAGAGAAAGGTCCACACGGCGCAACCTTCCCGCCGGGAGTTTCTCTACCATTCGGGCATGGGTCTGGGCTCGCTCGCGCTGACGGCGATGCTCCACCGGGAGAAAGCCCGCGCGGGAGCGCTCTCGCCCAGGCAAGGCCACTTTCGGGCGAAGGCGAAAAGCTGCATCTTCCTGTTGATGGAGGGCGGCCCCAGCCACATCGACACCTTCGACCCCAAGCACAAGTTGATCGATCTGCACATGACGGAGTTTGTCAAGGAGCGGACGAAGTTCGAAGCCTCGATGAATACCGGCCGGCGCTATTTCGTGCGCAGCCCGTTCGAATTCCAGCGCGCCGGCAAGCTGGGCATCGAGATCAACAAGAAATTCCGGCATTTCGCCGACTGCGTCGACGACGTCTGCTTTTACCGCGGCCTGCAGGCCACGTCGGTCAATCACCCGACGGCGCTCTACCACCTCAATACCGGCAACCGCTTCGGCGGCGACCCGGCCATGGGCTCGTGGGTGACCTACGGGCTGGGGACGGAAAACCAGAACCTGCCGGGGTTCGTCGTGCTGCCCGACCTGGCCTACCCGCAAGGCGGCGCGGGAAACTGGTCGAACGGTTTCCTGCCGGCCCATTATCA
Source organism: Bryobacterales bacterium (assembly GCA_965214655.1). Taxonomy (GTDB): domain Bacteria; phylum Acidobacteriota; class Terriglobia; order Bryobacterales; family UBA6623; genus CATQHP01. Next base: position 2,704,916 of record OZ243965.1, read on the forward strand.
GGGTACGCCGCTGCGCTCCCAGGGCGCTCCGGTGCTCGACATGAATCCGCCGGAGTACGTTGACCGCGAGCAGCAGCGGGCGAATCTCGACTTTCTCGGCGAGCTCAACCGCCGGCACATGGAACGCCGTCCGTCGCACGACGAATTGGCCGCGCGCATCGAAAGCTACGAGCTCGCCTTTCGCATGCAGGCCGAAATGCCCGAAGCGATCGATATCGACGCGGAGCCCGAAGAAACGCGCAAGCTTTACGGATTGAACAGCGAAAACGCCGACGCCGTCTCTTTGGGCCGGCGCTGTCTTCTGGCGCGGCGTCTGGTGGAGCGCGGCGTGCGCTTTGTGCAGGTGATGGCCAGCGGCTGGGATTCGCACGACTACATCGAAAAAGCTCACGGCTCGCGCATGGACGCCGTCGACCGGCCCATCGCCGGACTGCTCAAAGACCTCAAGCGCAGCGGGCTGCTCGAAGAGACCCTGGTCGTCTGGGCCGGCGAGTTCGGCCGCTCGCCCGACAACGGCATCCGCGGCGTCGATAAAGCCTGGGGCCGCGACCATAATGCGCCCGCGATGGCCTTCTGGATGGCCGGCGGCGGCGCTCCCCGCGGCAAAATCGTCGGCGCCACCGACGAAACCGGGCGGACCGCGGTCGAAACCGTGCATCCGATCAAAAATCTGCACGTGACGCTGCTGCGCCTGCTCGGCCTCGACGACGCCAAGCTGACCTACTTCGCCCAAGGCCGCGACAAGCAGCTCAGCCAGACCGGCGGCGAGACGATCGGCGAGCTCATAGCCTGAACCCGGCTCTTGCCTCCGTCCGGTATGATGCAGTCATGCCGAATCGCCGCTCGTTCCTGAAAAGCGCCTTGGGCGCCGCCTTCCTGGCCGAAGCGCCGCAGGCGGTGCGCGCCTACCCGCAGGCGCAGAGCAATCTGGGAAAGGTCAAGATCACCGGCGTCAAGACGGCGTCGGTCATGATCAAATACCCGGCGCATCTGGTGAAGATCGAAACCGACTCCGGCGTTTACGGCATCGGCGAAGCGTACAACCGCCACGGCATCCTCGATCACATTCGCGGCCTCGAAGACGTTCTCATCGGCGAAGACCCGCTGCAGGTCGACTACCTCGCCGTCAAGATGGCCGAGGCGCAACTCGGGCACGGCTCGTGGACCGGCTCGCTGGCCGGCGCCATCGGCGGCATCGAGAGCGCGCTGTGGGACCTGGCCGGAAAGATCCTCGGCGTCCCCGTCTATGTGCTCCTGGGCGGAAAATTCCGCGACAAGATCCTGATCTACCACGACACAGGGTCGCCGAAAACGCCCGACCCGGCGGCTTGGGTCGCAGAGGCCGAGAAATCGCTCGACTACGGTTTCGTCGCCACCAAGTTCGACATGGATTGGGAAGGCCGCGGCATGACGATGGCCGGACAGCCCTACCGCTACCGGCAGGAACTCTGGAACCGCGCCATCACCACCGTCGAGATGGAGCAGTGGCGCAACATCCTGGTTGCCGTCCGCAAACGCCTCGGCGAGCACTATCCGCTGGGCATCGACCTGCACTTCAACTACAACTACGCCGACGCCCTGAAGTTTTCCTACATGGTCGAAGACCTCAATCTGTGGTTCATCGAAGACCCGATCCCGCCGCAAAACGCCGACGCCATGGCGCGCTTCACGCAGGAGTGCAAGGTTCCGACCTGCACGGGAGAAAACCTCTAGCCCGGATTTCTCACCAGGCATGGCTGGGCGGGCAGGAAGCGGTTTACGGAACGAATTTGAGGGGCAGTTGATGCGGATCGCCCAGTACAGTGGCCGTGGCGCACGCTGGGTGTAGCGTCCGGCGCTACAGGCGGGGGCGTCAGGAGGGTTTGGGGCCGATTTTGCGCACACTCCGGCCAAGCCCCCGCCGGGGCTGCTGCGCTTGCTGTGACCTTCGAACTCGCAGGCGCCAGGCGCCCCTTCAGCAGCCCTGCGGCGGCGGCCTTCCCAGATTGGCGTAAACCGCAGCAAACAGCGCCTGCGCCGGATGGCCCGTAGCCATCGAGACCCACACCTTGCGCGCCGTCACCCGCACCCGCGCCCCGATCTTGAGCAGCCGTACGCGGATCGTCGCGCATTGCGCCCGCGCCATCTGCGTGCCCGCCAAGCCCAACTCGCGCAACGCTTGCAACAGACAGTAGGCGATCGCAGAAAAATACAAACGAATCTGGTTCGAGCGCAGCAGCGCCGTCGAAGTGCGGTCGGCGAACAAAGCCAACTGTTGCTCTTTGATGCGCTTCTCCATCTCGCCCCGCGCGCAGTAGAGATCCTCGTACAAGCTCTGCGCGGCGTACTGTGCGGTGCTGAGCGAGGTCACCACGAAGCGTAGATTGGGAAGCGCGGATTGGCGCCCTTGGCCAGCCGCTCGGCCTTGCCCACCACACGCCGTTTGCGCCGCCAACTGTGGCGCGTGCGATAACGGAACTCGGCGAACGCCCGCGCCGGCTTGCCGCTGGCAGCGTAGCGCCGCTGCGCCTTCTGCAACGGCTTGTGCAGGCGGCGCAACAAGCGCTGGTTCTTGGCCAGTCCGAACACGTAGTCCACCCCCTGTTGCTCACACCAACTCATCAACTCCTCGCGGCAAAAGCCTGCATCGGCGCGCAGCAGAATCTCCACCCCAGGCCATCTCCGGCGCAACTGCCCCACGATCCGCACGACCTCTTCCAGCGCCCCCGCCGCAGCGTCTCGGTTCGCTGTCCGCAACCGCGCGCAGACCAACTGCTCGCCTATGAAGATGTACAACGGCAAGTAGCAGTAGGCGCCGTAGTAGCCGTGAAAAAAACGCCCTTCCTGCTGCCCGTGCAGACGGTCGTCAGTGGCGTCGAGATCCAGCACGATGCGCTGCGGGCGGCAACTCTGCCGCTGGATGTAGAGTGCGACCAACAGCGCATCGACTGCTGCGCTGTCCAGGGCGATCTTCTTGTAGCGCGCCCGCTCAGCGGGCTCAGCAGGGGTCAACTCCAGTCGGTTCAGCGTGCTCTTGCCCGCCCCGGCCCGGCCCCGATCCCGCCGCCGCCGACGTTGGCGGCCCTGCACATCGCCCTTGCCCGACAACAGCGCCAGCAGCGGGTCGCTGCGCAGTCGATCATGGTCGTTGAGGTCTTCGTAGCCCAAGGCCAGCCCATAGACCCGTTGACTCACCAACTCCGCCACGCTGTGCTCGATCCGCTCCGCTTGGCGGGAGTCGCGAAAGCAGCGCGCAAACTGGCGCAGGATGCCGGTCTGCTGCTCGGTGCGCTGCAGCAGCAGGGCCCCGGCCTCGCTGGTGATCGTCCCGCCATCGAAACGGGCTACCGCCTCACGGCGGAATCGGGTAGCAAAACGAAAACTTGTTTGGTTACACTGTGTCCTAGCGAAAAGTCGTTCGTTGCCGGCTGCAACATATTCATCTACATACGTTTATGCCACAATCAGCGGCTTTTCGCTACCCCCTGGTGAGAAATCCGGGACTGAGACTGCGCTCCTCGAGCCGGCCCTTCATCGAGAAGCAGGCCGCCGACATCATTCAGCCCGATCCGCAAAAATCAGGCGGGCTGCTCGAAACCAAGCGCATCGCCGACTGGGCCGACTAGTACTACATCACCTTCGCCTGCCACAACATGTGCACGCCGGTCGGCACCGTCGCCAACGCGCACGCCTGCGCCGCGATCCGTTCCTTCGTAGCCCTGGAGTCGGATTCGGTGGAGCTCGAGCACTGGGCCGACCTCATCCTCCGCGACGGGCCGTTCTATCGAGACGGTTACTATGTCCTTACCGACAAGCCGGGCCTGGGAATCGAGCTCAACGAAGAAGTCTGCCGCCGCCACTTGGCGGAAGGCTCGACGTATTTCGGCGGTTAGCCCGCCGCGCCGCCGGCTCACGGGCCGCCCGGGGAAAGATCGCGCACGAAAATATCCTTGAAGCGCATCTTGCCTTCGCCGCCGGAGTGCAACTGCAGCGCGATCGACCCTTCTTCGGCGCCCGGAGAGGGATAGGTGAAATCCAACACGCGGATGCCGTTCAGGTAGACGACGTAATGGTTGCCCTCGACCTCGATCAGCATGTCGTTCCAGTCGTAGGGGCGGATGACCGTCTCGTATTGCGGCGAGGGCCAAGCGATCCAGCCTCTGCCGTCGCCATATATCCCGCCGGTGTGCCGGCCCAGCGTGCGGTCGATTTCGATTTGCCGTCCGGCGACGATTTTCGGCGTATCGCCCTCGAACGCGGTGTGGATGTAGACGCCGCTGTTGCCGTCGGCCTCGCACTTGAAGCGCAGCGACAGATGGAAGTCGCGGTATGACTTTTCCGTGGACAGGTAGCCGTATTCGTCGGTGACGCCCTGGCCGAAGATGGCGCCGTCGATGACCTCCCACTTCTCCTTGCCGACCTTTTTCCAGCCGGACAGATCTTTGCCGTTGAACAGCGGCCGCCACTCGGCGCCGAGCGCGCGCGGCCGGGGGCGGTTCTGCGCCGTGCCCGCGGAAACCAGCAGAAGAAAGGCCGCGGCCGCGCTCAACCAATGTTTCATTGCCTATTCATGCTATCAGCCCGCGGCTTGCGTCAACCGCTGCGCCGGGATTCCAGAATCCGATAGGCGTCCCGCTTGCGCAGGCCGCGTTCCCGGGCCGCGCGCTTGATGGCGTCCATCCTGTCGAAACCTTCGGCGATCAACTCGTCGACTCGGGCGTCCAAGGGGGCGCCGCCGTCCGTTGCGGCTGCCTCGGCGCCGCCGACGAGCAGCACGATCTCGCCTTTCACCGCGGGGCGCCCGGCGATCTCGGCGGCGAGATCCTCTGCCGTTCCCCGCAGGTACTCCTCGTGCAGCTTGGTCAACTCGCGGGCCAGCACGAGCGGCCGCTCGCCGAAGACCGCGGCGATGTCCCGCAGGGCGTCGGCGATTCTGTGCGGGGCTTCGTAGAGAACGACGGTTGCCGTCTCGGCGCGCAGCGCTTCCAGAGCGGCGCGGCGTTTCGCCTTGCGCGGCGGCAGGAAACCTTCGAAGCGGAAGCGGTCGGTCGGCAGGCCCGATGCCGTCAGAGCGGCCAAGGCGGCGTTCGCGCCGGGGATGGGCGCGACCCGCACGCCGGCCGCGGCCGCCGCCCGCGCCACGCGGAAACCGGGATCGGAGATTCCGGGCGTGCCGGCGTCGGAGACGACCGCGATCGACTCCCCGCCTTGCGCCCGCGCGACCAGCTCCGCGGCGCGCGCCGCCTCGTTGCGGTCATGGCAACTCAGCAGCGGCTTGTCGATTTCGAAGCGGCGGAGCAAGCGGCCGGTATGGCGGGTGTCTTCGCAGGCTATGAGATCGACCTCGCGCAGCGTCCGCAGCGCGCGCAGGGTGATGTCTTCCAGGTTGCCGATGGGAGTGGCGACCAGATAAATCACGCCCGCCATAGGTGCTGCTTCACACTATGGCACGGACGCCGCCCGACGCCGTCCGATTCCGTACACTGTGGGGACGCCCCCGGCGGCGGCCGCAAACAAGCTCATGCCCCAACGCGCGCGCACCAACGTCATCCTGATTCTCGCTGACGACATGGGCTACGGCGACTTCGGCGCTTTCAACGAAGGCTTGGCGCAAACGCCCCATCTTGACCGGCTTGTCGCCGAGGGGACGTGCTTCCGGCAGCACTATTCGGCGTCGCCGATCTGTGCGCCGGCGCGGGCGGCGCTGCTTACCGGCAGGTATCCGCACCGCACCGGCGCGATCACCCAGCACGAAATCCACGGCCTCGACCGCATCGCCCTGCGCGAGATCACCATCGCCGACGCCTTTCGCGCCGCCGGGTACGCCACCGGCCTGGTCGGCAAGTGGCACAACGGAACTTTCGACCGGCGCTACGAGCCCAATGCGCGCGGCTTCGACGAGTTCACGGGTTTTTGCGGCGGTTGGAGCGATTACTACCGCTACTACCTGCGGCGCAACGATGCGCTCTCGCCTTCCGACGGAACGTATCTCACCGATCTGCTGACCGACGAGGCGGTCGATTTCATCCACCGCAATCGCAACTCCCCGTTTTTTCTCTACCTGCCTTACAGCGCTCCGCATTCGCCGTTCCAGGGGCCGGCGGACCGCGTCGCGCATTACCGCTCCCAAGGCTTCAACCGCATCGTGGCGACGACCTACGCCATGATCGAGCGCATGGACGAAGGCGTCGGCCGCATCCTCGAAAAGCTCGACCGCGAGGGCTTGACCGAGAACACGATCGTTGCTTTCACCAGCGACAACGGGCCGGCCTTTTTCAATCCCCCCTACATGCTCGAAGAGGGCGAGCAGGTATTCAACGAGCGGTTCAACGCAGGGATGCGGGGCAGCAAGGGCTGGGTCAACGAAGGTGGCATCCGCGTGCCGATGATCGCGCGCCTGCCGAACGGCATCGCCTCGAATCGGTTCTGCGACGAGTTGACGCACTTTACCGACTGGATGCCGACGCTGCTGTCGCTGTGCGGCATCGAGCGCTCGCCCGGCCCGGCGATGGACGGCTGCGATCTTGCGCCGCTGCTGCGCGGCGAGCCCTTTCAGGTCGAGCCGCGGCGGTTCTGGCAATGGAATTTTTACTTTCCCAACGTGGGAACGAATGCAGCGGTTCGCGACGGCGACTGGAAGCTGGTGCGGCCGCTGATTCGCGGCACGCGCTTTTTCAGCAACGATCTGTGCGCATCCGACGAAGACGTCGCCCGCACTGCGGCTTTCGTCGAAGCGGACCTCAAGCACAAGGAAAACCCGGCGAGCATCGAACGCATCCTGCCCGCGCCGCGCCTGAAGCCGCAAGAGCCCGAACTGCCGGAACTCTACAATCTGGCCGCAGACCCCGGGGAGGCGCACGATCTCGCGGCGGAGCATCCCGCCCGCGCGCGGCGGATGCTCCAGGACCTCGAAAACTGGTTCGAAGCGGTGGAAGCGGACCGCGCCGCCATCGGCCGCCCGGACTGAGCGCCGTCAGCGCCGACTCGCTCGGGCCGTTACTCGACGGCGATCGTCACGCCCGGTTGGCTTTCCCTGCCGCCGACGGCGATCTTGACTTCCACTGCGTCGGACGCCTCGACCCCTTGCGGCGCCCTCGCCGCCACCAGGTTCATCGCCGCCAGCGTCGGCGCCAGCCCCGAGAACAGCACGTCCTCTTCCGCTATCTCCACGCCCCCGATCCATACCCGCGGCCGCTCCACGGTGCGCCGCAGCGCCGCGTTCGAAAAATCCTCCGCACAGACGCTCTGCGGCTCGCACGAGTTCGCCCCGTCGGCTATCGGCGGCTCCACCGCCCCCAGCCCCGTGGCGTAAATCTCCACGATCTCTCCCGCCCGCGCCGGCCGGCTCGCGGTGTAGAGATTCGCCATCTCCCCGGGCTGCGCCAACTGGATGTCCCCGCTGAATCCGGGCGGCGCCGCCAACACCGTCGTGCCCGCCAGCAGCACCGCCCCCTGGCCCGTTCCTTCCCCCGATATCGTGAATATCCCCGGCCCATGAGGCCCCACGAAGAACCGCCGCGGATAACTGCTCCCCGCAGCCGTCTCCACCACCACCGAGGCGATCGCCGAAGTCGCCCCCTCCAGCAGAACATCCGCAGCCAGCGCGGACGGCAACTGCGCGTAGATGCGCTGCGACGTCACCGCGAACAGCCGCGCTTCCAAGCCGTCGAAGCGCACGCTGACCCCGCCCAGGCGCAACGGCAGAGGAAAACCTTCGGCGGCGATCAACCCGCCGGCGGCGAAGTTCTTGCCCAGCAGCGCAACCATCGAACCCGGCGCCGGCGGCAACGTCCGCCGGACGAACGGACTCGTCCGCTCGCCGAACGCGCTCATTGCGGCCGCGTTCACCACGCCGTGCTCGGACACCGCCGGACCCAGCGGCGGCAGCACTTCCAGCATGATGCGCACGCGCGCCGCGACGCATCCCCCGGAACGGATGTGCAGCCGCCCGCTGCGCGTCCCCTCCTCGAGCCCGGCCGGATCGACTGTGACCTCGACCGCCGCCTCGCCGTCCGCAGCCAGGCTGCCGCTCTGCGGCATCGCCGTGATCCAGCCTTGCGCCGGCTGAATGTGGAAGTCCGCCTCGCCGTCCGCGGCGCGCAAAACGACCGTTTGGGCCGCCGGCTCGGCATCCTGCGGCAGCGCGAACGACAACTGCCCAGGCTGCGCCTGCACCACGGCGGGACAGCCGGGAGGCTCGAGGCCGCCGGGCGACTCCGTCCCCAAGGGAGCATCGCCGACCTTGCGGATGCGCTGGTTGCTCGCATCGGCGATGTACAGGTTGCCCGCCCCATCCAGCGCTACGCCGGCGGGGGCGTTGAGTTGCGCCGCGATCGCCGCGACGCCGTCCCCGCTGTAGCCTTGGGTTCCCGTCCCCGCCACCGTGTCGATGTCGCCATTGGCGTCGACGATGCGGATGCGCTGGTTGCCCGTGTCGGCGATGTACAGATAGTTGTCCTCCCCGTCCACGACTACGCCCGCGGGGGCGTTGAGTTGCGCTGCGGTCGCCGCGACGCCGTCCCCACTGTAGCCTTGGGTTCCCGTCCCCGCCACCGTGTCGATGTCGCCCGTAGCGGCGTCGACGATGCGGATGCGCTGATTGCCCGTATCGGCGATGTACAGGTTGCCCGCCCCATCCAGCGCTACGCCGGCGGGGGCGTTGAGTTGCGCTGCGGTCGCCGCGACGCCGTCTCCGCTGTAGCCCGGGGTTCCCGTCCCGGCCACCGTGGTCATGTCGCCCGTAGCAGCGTCGACCTTGCGAATGCGGTGGTTGCCCGTATCGGCGATGTACAGGTTGCCCGCCGTGTCCACGGCCACGTCGGAGGGAGCGTTGAGGGATCCTGGGGCGTCCGTCCCGGCCATCATGGTCATGTCGCCCGTAGCGGCGTCGACCTTGCGAATGCGGTGGTTGCCCGTATCGGCGATGTACAGGTTGCCCGCCATGCCCACGGCCACGTCGGAGGGAGCGTTGAGGGCTCCTGGGGCGTCCGTCCCGGCCATCGTGGTCATGTCGCCCGTAGCGGCATCGACCTTGCGAATGCGGTGGTTGCCCGTATCGGCGATGTACAGGTTGCCCGCCCCATCCACGGCCAGGCCGGCGGGGGCGTTGAGTTGCGCCGCAGTGGCCCTATCGCCGTCCCCGGCGAACCCCGGCGTTCCGTTGCCCGCAACCGTGTCGATCGTCCGTCCGCCGAGCAGCGGCTCGCGGACGGTGACCGCGGCGTTACTCTGGACGCTGACCGCGTTGGAGTCGGTGACCGTCAGCGTGTAGACGATGGAACCGGCTGCGCCGGGGGTGACCGTCGTCGAGCCGCCCGCGGCCGGGCTGACCGCGCCCACGCCGTTGTCGATTGCGGCGCTGATGGCGTCGCCGCCGGCGGCCCACTGCAGGGTGACCTGCTGGCCGACGGTGAGCGTTGGCGGGGTGGCGGTGAAACCGGCGATCGTGGGCCGGTCAGCGACGGTAATGGTGACCCTGGCCGTGGAGGTCGCGTCGTTGTTGTCGGTGACGGTGAGGGTGTAGGTGGTGTCCGCCGTGGGCGTGACTTGCACCGAGCCGCCGCCGGCCGGAGTGACTACGCCGACGCCCTGGTCGATCTCGGCGCTCTTGGCGTTGCTGGCGGTCCAGTGCAGGGTGGCCGACTGGCCCGCGGTGATGGAGGCGTCGGCGGCGGTGAAGGTGAGCGCCGAGGCGGCCTCGACGGTAAGCGTGACCGAGGCTGCGGCTCGCGCGCCGTTGGAGTCGGTGACGGTCAGCGTGTAGACGATGGAGCCGGCCGCGCCGGGGGTGACCGTCGTCGAGCCGCTCGTGGCGGGGGAGACTGTGCCGACGCCCTGGTCGATCTCGGCGCTGATGGCGTCGCCGGAGGCGCTCCAGGCCAGCGTGGCCTGCTGGCCCACTGTGATCGTCGCCGGGGAGACCGTGAAGGCGGTCACCTCGGGGGCGGCGACCACGGTGACGGTGAGTTGGGCCGTGGCTTGCACGCCGTTGGAGTCGGTGACCGTCAGCGTGTAAGCGATCACGCCGACTGCGGAGGGCGTCACCGTCGTCGAGCCGCTCGCGGCCGGGCTGACCGTACCCACTCCCTGGTCGATCTCGGCGCTGATGGCGTCGCCGGAGGCGCTCCAGGCCAGCGTGGAGTTCTGGCCCACGGTGATCGTCGCCGGGGTGGCGGTGAAGCTGCTCACCGCCGGGGCGGCGGCCACGGTGACGGTGAGTTGGGCCGTGGCTTGCGCGTTGTTGTTGTCGGTGACGGTGAGTGTATAGGTGGTGTCCGCCGTGGGCGTGACTTGCACCGAGCCGCCGGCGGCCGGAGTGACTACGCCGACGCCCTGGTCGATCTCGGCGCTCACGGCGTTGCTGGCGGTCCAGCGCAGTGTGGCCGATTGGCCCGCGGTGATGGAGGCGTCGTCGGCGGTGAAGGTGAGCGCCGAGGCGGCCTCCACGGTGAGCGTGACCGCGGCCGCGGCTTGCGCGCCGTTGGAGTCGGTGACCGTAAGCGTGTAGACGATGGAACCGGCCGCGCCGGGGGTGACCGTCGTCGATCCGCCGCCGGCCGGGCTGACCGCGCCCACTCCCTGGTCGATCTCGGCGCTGATGGCGTCGCCGGAGGCGCTCCAGGCCAGCGTGGAGTTCTGGCCCACGGTGATCGTCGCCGGGGTGGCGGTGAAGCTGCTCACCGCCGGGGCGGCGGCCACGGTGACGGTGAGTTGGGCGGTGGCTTGGGCGTTGTTGTTGTCGGTGACGGTGAGGGTGTAGGTGGTGTCCGCTGTGGGCGTGACTTGCACCGAGCCGCCGGAGGCGGGGGAGACCGCGCCCACGCCCTGGTCGATCTCCGCGCTCTTGGCGTTGCTGGCGGTCCAGCGCAGGGTGGCCGACTGGCCCGCGGTGATGGAGGCGTCGTCGGCGGTGAAGGTGAGCGCCGAGGCGGCCTCCACGGTGAGCGTGACCGTGGCCGTGGCTTGCACGCTGTTGGAGTCGGTGACCGTCAGCGTGTATGTGATCGCGCCGACTGCGGAGGGGGTGACCGTCGTCGAGCCGCCCGCGGCCGGGGAGACCGTACCCACGCCCTGGTCGATCTCCGCGCCGATGGCGTCGCCGGAGGCGCTCCAGGCCAGCGTGGAGTTCTGGCCCACGGTGATCGTCGCCGGGGTGGCGGTGAAGCTGCTCACCGCCGGGCGGTCGGCCACGGTGACGGTGAGTTGGGCGCTGGCTTGCACGTCGTTGCTGCCGGTGACGGTAAGGGTGTAGGTCGTGTCCGCCGTGGGCGTGACTTGCACCGAGCCGGCGGCGGGAGTGACTACGCCGACGCCCTGGTCGATCTCGGCGCTCACGGCATTGGTCGAAGTCCACTCCAGCGTGGTCGACTGGCCTTTGGTGATGCTGGGGTCCGTAGCCCGGATTTCTCACCAGGCATGGCTGGGCGGGCAGGAAGCGGTTTGCGGAACGAATTTGAGGGGCAGTTGATGCGGATCGCCCAGTACAGTGGCCGTGGCGCACGCTGGGTGTAGCGTCCGGCGCTACAGGCGGGGGCGTCAGGAGGGTTTGGGGCCGATTTTGCGCACACTCCGGCCAAGCCCCCGCCGGGGCTGCTGCGCTTGCTGTGACCTTCGAACCCGCAGGCGCCAGGCGCCCCTTCAGCAGCCCTGCGGCGGCGGCCTTCCCAGATTGGCGTAAACCGCAGCAAACAGCGCCTGCGCCGGATGGCCCGTAGCCATCGAGACCCACACCTTGCGCGCCGTCACCCGCACCCGCGCCCCGATCTTGAGCAGCCGTACGCGGATCGTCGCGCATTGCGCCCGCGCCATCTGCGTGCCCGCCAAGCCCAACTCGCGCAACGCTTGCAACAGACAGTAGGCGATCGCAGAAAAATACAAACGAATCTGGTTCGAGCGCAGCAGCGCCGTCGAAGTGCGGTCGGCGAACAAAGCCAACTGTTGCTCTTTGATGCGCTTCTCCATCTCGCCCCGCGCGCAGTAGAGATCCTCGTACAAGCTCTGCGCGGCGTACTGTGCGGTGCTGAGCGAGGTCACCACGAAGCGTAGATTGGGAAGCGCGGATTGGCGCCCTTGGCCAGCCGCTCGGCCTTGCCCACCACACGCCGTTTGCGCCGCCAACTGTGGCGCGTGCGATAACGGAACTCGGCGAACGCCCGCGCCGGCTTGCCGCTGGCAGCGTAGCGCCGCTGCGCCTTCTGCAACGGCTTGTGCAGGCGGCGCAACAAGCGCTGGTTCTTGGCCAGTCCGAACACGTAGTCCACCCCCTGTTGCTCACACCAACTCATCAACTCCTCGCGGCAAAAGCCTGCATCGGCGCGCAGCAGAATCTCCACCCCAGGCCATCTCCGGCGCAACTGCCCCACGATCCGCACGACCTCTTCCAGCGCCCCCGCCGCAGCGTCTCGGTTCGCTGTCCGCAACCGCGCGCAGACCAACTGCTCGTCAATGAAGATGTACAACGGCAAGTAGCAGTAGGCGCCGTAGTAGCCGTGAAAAAAACGCCCTTCCTGCTGCCCGTGCAGACGGTCGTCGGTGGCGTCGAGATCCAGCACGATGCGCTGCGGGCGGCAACTCTGCCGCTGGATGTAGAGTTCAACCAACAGCGCATCGACCGCTGCGCTGTCCAGGGCGATCTTCTTGTAGCGCGCGCTCGCTTCGACCTGCGCAGGGGTCAACTCCAGCCGGTTCAGCGTGCTCTTGCCCGCCCCGGCCCGGCCCCGATCCCGCCGCCGCCGACGCTTGCCGCCCGCCACATCGGCCTTGCCCGACAACAACGCCAGCAGCGGGTCGCTGCGCAGTCGATCATGGTCGTTGAGGTCTTCGTAGCCCAAGGCCAGCCCATAGACCCGTTGACTCACCAACTCCGCCACGCTGTGCTCGATCCGCTCCGCTTGGCGGGAGTCGCGAAAGCAGCGCGCAAACTGGCGCAGGATGCGGTCTGCTGCTCGGTGCGCTGCAGCAGCAGGGCCCCGGCCTCGCTGGTGATCGTCCCGCCATCGAAACGGGCTACCGCCTCACGGCGGAATCGGGTAGCAAAACGAAAACTTGTTTGGTTACACTGTGTCCTAGCGAAAAGTCGTTCGTTGCCGGCTGCAACATATTCATCTACATACGTTTATGCCACAATCAGCGGCTTTTCGCTACCCCCTGGTGAGAAATCCGGGTTAGCGCCAAGCGTGGCCGTGGGGGGGCAGTGGCTTTGCGAATGCGGTCGTTAGCGGTATCGGCGATGTAGAGGTTGCCCGACCCGTCCACTGCCACGGCATGCGGATGGTTCAACAGCGCCTGGAGCGCCGGCCCGCCGTCTCCGCCGAATCCGTCCTCCCCGTTCCCCGCGACCGTCTTAATGTTCCCATCGGCGTCGACCTTGCGGATGCGGTGGCCGAAAGTATCGGCAATGTAGACGTTGCCCGATCCGTCCGCCGCCACACTCCAGGGGAGTCTCAGTTGCGCTTCGACCGCCGGACCGCCGTCCCCGCCGGACCGGTTCGTTCCGTTTCCCGCGATCGTGGCCATGTTCCCTGCAGCGTCGATCTTGTGAATACGGTACTGGTGGGCATCGGCAATGTAGATGTTGCTCGACTCGTCCACCGCCACGCCCAGGGGGTAGTTCAACGGACCGCTTCTTCCGATCGCTCCTCCGACGACAGTGGCAATATTCCCATCGGCGGCGACCTTGCGAATGCGGTTGTTCCCGCTATCGGCAATGTAGAGGTTGCCCGACCCGTCCAGCGCCACGTCATAGGGCTCGGACAACTCCGCCGCGGTCGCCGCACCGCCGTCCCCATAGAACCCTCGCTCTATGGTCCCCGCGACCGTGGAAACGTTCCCATCGGTGTCGACCTTGCGGATGCGGTGATGGTCACGATTGGCCATGTAAAGGTTGTCCGACCCGTCCACCTCCAAGCCCCAGATAGCGCCCTGCCCCCTCCCCCCGACGTTGGAAATGTCCCCATCGGCGTCGACTTGGCGAATGCCCTGGCCGCTGAAATCGCCAATATAGAAGTTGTCCGACCCGTCCAGCGCCACGCATAGGGGGTAATACAGTTGCGCCGCAGTCGCCGCACCGCCGTCCCCGCCGATCCCTGCCGTCCCGGTCCCCGCGATCGTAGTAATCGTTCCATCGGCGGCGGCGACTTTGCGAATGCGCTGGTTGAAAGTATCGGCGATGTAGAGGTTGCCCGACCCGTCCACCTCCACGCCATGGGGGTAATTCAGTTGCGCCGCAGTCGCCGCATCGTTGTCTCCGCTGAACCCTGCCGTCCCGGTCCCCGCGATCGTAGTAATCGTTCCATCGGCAGCGGCGACTTTGCGAATGCGCTGGTTGTTCCTATCGGAAATATAGAGGTTGCCCGACCCGTCCACCGCCACGCCAAAGGGGTAATTCAGTTGCGCCGCAGTCGCCACACTGCCGTCCCCGCTGAACCCTGCCGTCCCGGTCCCCGCAACCGTAGTAATCGTTCCATCGGCGGCGACTTTTTGAATGCGATGGTTGCGCCTATCGGCGATATAGAGGTTGCCCGACCCGTCCACCGCCACTCTATCGGGGGAGTTTAGCTGCTGGGGAAGTAGACCCGTCCCCCCTCCTTCCCCCATAACCGTGTCGATTGTATAGTCGGTCGCAGGCTGCGCCCCGGAAACGGCAGCCAGTAACGCAGCGAGGCCGCTTACGCGGCCGGCGAAGAACAAGATCCCTTGCGCGGCGCGGCAGACCCGAGAAAATGCAGCAAGAGGCATGAAGAGACCGGCAGTGCGCCGACTGCGTTTCCTGGAATATTTTACAATTTTTATTTATATTACTTTACGAAACAGGGTTAAAATTTTACATTTCAAGGCTGAGAACCGGCCTTTTACCCTGCTTCGCCTCGATCATGGAGATACGCCGATCGGTTTGCCGGCAATGCCGGCAAACCGATCGGCGGCGGCCTGGAACGGCAAGTCTTTCGAGGTCACCGGCGCGGGCGGCACGGCCTTCGGCGAAGAGGGCTTTTCCCCCAACCCAACGGCGAGCGGCGCCGGCCGCTCATGACGACAGTCCTTTGTCGGCCCGCGCGGAGCCGTTCGCGGCGCGCTTGCTCTGTTAGCATGGGCGCTTCTGAAAAGCATGCGCGGCTCAAAGGAAGAACTGCTCTCGGCGCCGACCGATCCGTTCGCCATCGACGGCGAATCTTCCGCCGCGGCGCTGCTCGAAAAGATGGCCGGGACGGCCTTCCAGGGACGCCGACTGGGCAACGCTTTCCGCGTCTGGAAGCAAATGCTGGCCGACCCGGAATGCACCATCCTGATGGGGCTTTCCGGCGCGATGGTTCCGGCGGGAATGCGCCGCGTCGTGCGCTTCATGATCGAAAACCGGCTGATCGACGTACTCACCTCGACCGGCGCCAACTTCTTCCACGACATCCACGAAACCAAGGGGTTTTTCCACTACCAGGGCGCGCACCGGATGGACGACGAAGCGCTCGGCGAAGAGCTGATCGACCGCATGTACGACGTGCTCGCCGACGAGGTCCGCTTTCGCGAGCACGATCTGTGGATCGGCAGCTTCGCCGCGCGGCTCGATCAATCCCGCTCGTACACGACGCGGGAGTTTCTTTACCTGCTGGGACGGGAGTTGGGGCGGGACTGCGCCGAGGAAGGCATCGTCTCCGCGGCGGCCCGGCATAAGGTGCCGCTGTTCTGCCCCGCGATCGGCGACAGCTCCATCGGCATCGGCGTCGCCGAAAGCCGCTACCGCGGGGAAAACCGACTGATCTTCGACATGATGGCCGACGTGCTCGAAATCACCCATATCGTCGCCGACTCCAAGGCCACGGGCGTGATCTACTTCGGCGGGGGCGCGCCGAAGAACTACACGCAGCAAACTGAGGTCGTCGCGATCTTGATGAACAAGGGCAAGTCCGGCCACCGCTACGGCGTCCAGGTGGTGACGGACGCGCCCCATTGGGGCGGACTTTCGGGCTGTACCTTCTCCGAGGCGCAGAGCTGGGGCAAGCTGGCCAAGGGAGCGCAGATGGTGGACTGCCACTGCGACTCGACCATCGCCATGCCGCTTCTGGTCTCCGCTCTCGCCGAGCAGAAACAACTGCTGGCGAACCGCAAGCCGCCGGCCTTCGCCATGGGCCGGACGTTGCAGATCGAGACGGCCGCGTAGGCCCGCGCGCCGCCCGGACGCGCCGGCGGGCGGCCTTATGATAGGGCCAGCCCGCGGAAGATCGGGAGGCCTGTCCATGTGTTTCATCCGCCTTTGCCTGCTTGTTTTTTTCGTTATGTCGGCGGCCTGCGCGCCGCGGCCCGAATCGCCCGAGCCCGACGCCGGGGCAACGCCGGCGACGGGGGCCGCCGGTTTCGTCGGCACGTGGACCCTCGTCTCGTGGACGCGGACGGCCGCAGACGGCGCAACGACGCATCCTTACGGCGAGGACGCATTTGGCAGAATCTTCTACCAGGCCAACGGCAAGATGGCCGCGATTCTCATGCGCCGCGGCCGCCCGACCCGGTCTCCCGAGCGCCGGGCGGAGTTGACGGCGGAGGAGAGGCTCGCCCGCGCTCAAGGCTTTTTCGCTTATTCGGGTTCCTTCGCGGTAGACGAAGAGCGGGGCACGGTGACCCATCGCGTAGACTCTTGCCTCAATCCGGATTGGGTCGGGCGGGAGCGCGTGCGCGAGTTTCGGCGAATCGGCAAAGACCGCATCGCGCTGCGCCCCGTCGAATCGGCGCCGGCCGTGGAATTGGTCTGGCAGCGTGAAAACTGAGCGCGGACTCCCGCGGCCTTGCGCTCCGCTGTTACACTACAGTTGTCGTTTCCCACTAGATGCCCCAGCCCTTCGTCCACCTCCACTGCCACACCGACTACTCGCTCCTGGACGGAACGTGCCACATTCCTCGGCTGATGCAATTGGCCGAAAAGTACGAATGGCCGGCGGCGGCGATCACCGATCACGGCAATCTCTTCGGCGCGGTCCGCTTCTACAACGCCGCGCGGAAAGTCGGCGTGAAACCGATCGTCGGCTGCGAAGTCTACATCGTTGACGGCGACCACCGCAAGCACGATACAAGCCTGCGCTACAACCACCTGTTGCTGCTGTGCAAGAACGAAACGGGCTATCGCAACCTGATCAAGCTCGTCTCGACCGGCTACCTCGAAGGCTTCTACTACAAGCCGCGCATCGACAAAGCTTTGCTCGCCCGGCACGCGGAGGGCTTGATCTGCCTTTCGGCCTGCCTGCGCGGCGACCTGCAGGAGGCGCTGCTGGAGAAGGGCTACGAAGAAGGCCGGCGGCTGGCCTACGAATACGTCGATATCTTCGGCAAGGAGAACTTCTTCCTCGAAATACAGGATCACGGCCTCGATCTCGACAAGCAACTGATCCCGCTGCAATTCCGACTGGCCCAGGAGAGCGGCATTCCCTTGGTGGCCACCAACGACGCCCACTACCTGACCAAGGAAGACGCGGGCGCTCACGATGCGCTGCTGTGCGTGCAGACCGGCAAGACGCTCGCCGATCCCAATCGCATGCGCTTTTCGACGCAGGAGTTTTACCTCAAAAGCCGCGGGGAGATGGCCAAGCTCTTCGACGGCGACGAAGGTCCGCTGAACCGCACTTGGGAAATCGCCCAAATGTGCGATCTCCAACTCGAACCGATCGGCAACCCCTTCCCGCGGTTCGAAGTGCCTGCCGAGCACACGACCGACACCTATTTCGAGTACGTCGCCCGCCAGGGCCTCGAAAAACGCCGCGCCTATCTGGAGTTGCTCGAACGCAGCGGCCGGCTGCGGCGGCCTTGGCAGGAGTATCTGGAGAGGCTGGATTTCGAGATCCGGATCATCCAGCAGATGCAGTACTCCGGGTACTTCCTGATCGTCTGGGACTTCATCCGCTATGCGAAATCCAAGAAAATCCCCGTCGGTCCGGGCCGCGGCTCGGCGGCCGGGTCGCTTGTCGCCTACACCATGGAGATCACTGACATCGACCCGCTGCAGTACGGCCTGCTTTTCGAGCGCTTCCTCAACCCCGAGCGCGTTTCGATGCCCGACGTCGATATCGACTTCTGCATGAACCGCCGCGGCGACGTGATCCGCTACGTCACCGAAAAGTACGGGCGCGAGCAAGTAGCGCAGATCATCACCTTCAATACGATGGCCGCGAAGGCCGCGATCAAGGACGTCGGCCGCGTGATGGACATGAACTACGGCGAGGTCGACCGCCTGACCAAGCTCGTCCCCAACGTGCTGAACATCAAGCTCAAAGAAGCGGTCGAGCAGGAGCCGCGGCTGCAGCAGGCCATCCGCGAAGACCGGCGCGTCGCCGAGCTGATGGAGACCGCGGGCCGTCTCGAAGGCGTCGCGCGCAACCCGTCCGTACATGCCGCGGGAGTGCTGATCGCCCCCGAGCCGCTGAAAAACCTGGTTCCGCTCTACAAGACCGCCAAGGACGAAATCGTCACCCAGTACGACATGAAGAGCCTCGATCAAATGGGGCTGCTCAAGATGGATTTTCTGGGCCTGACCACCTTGACGGTGATCGACGAAGCGTTCGACTGGATCGAGAAGAAAACCGGCAAGCGGCTCGCCGCGGAAGAGATTCCGCTCGACGATCGAGCGACCTACGCGTTGCTCTCCAAAGGCCTGACCAGCGGGATATTCCAGTTCGAATCGGCGGGCATGCGCGATATCTGCATACGCTACAAGCCCGAGCGCCTCGAAGATCTCTGCGCCCTGAACGCCCTCTACCGCCCCGGGCCGATTCAGGGCGGCATGGTGACCGACTTCATCGAGCGCAAGCACGGCCGCCGCGAAGTGACCTACCTGCTGCCGCAGCTCGAGCCGCTGCTCGAAGAAACGTACGGGGTCATCCTCTACCAGGAGCAGGTGATGCAGATCGCCAACGTCGTCGCCGGGTTTTCCCTGGGCGAAGCCGATCTGCTGCGCCGCGCGATGGGCAAGAAAAACGTCGCCGAAATGCTCAAGCAGCGCGAGCGTTTCCTGGCCGGCGCAAAGGAACGCGGTTTTCCCGAAGCGAAAGTGCGCAAGCTGTTCGAACTGATGGAGCAGTTCGCCGGATACGGCTTCAACAAATCGCACTCGGCCGCTTACGGTTTCGTCGCCTATATCACGGCTTACCTCAAGACGCACTACCCGGTCGCCTTCATGGCCGCCTTGCTCTCGGCGGAATCGGGCAACAGCGAAAAGGTCGCGCGCTACATCAACGAATGCCGCGACATGGACATCGCCGTGCTCGCGCCCGACATCCATCAGTCGTTCTGGAACTTCACGCCGGCCGGCGACAAAGAGATTCGCTTCGGGCTGGGCGCGATCAAGAACGTGGGCAAAGGCGCCGTCGAGGCCATTGTCGAAGCGCGCGAAACCCGCGGCGGAAGCTTCCGCTCGCTCTTCGACTTCTGCGAGCACGTCGACGGCAGGCGCATCAACAAGCGCATGCTCGAGAGCGCGATCAAAGCCGGCGCGCTCGACTCGCTCGGCGGCCGCCGCGCGCAACTGACCGCCGCATTGGACGCCGCGCTCGAAGCCGGGCAGCGCGCCTCGCGTGACCGCGAAACAGGGCAGGGAGCGCTCTTCGGCGCGATGCCCCCCGCCGAAGACGACAACGAACGCCGCCTGCCCAATGTCCCCGAATGGCCCGAACCCGAAAAGCTCGCCGGCGAAAAGGAAACGATCGGGTTCTACGTGACCGGCCATCCCTTGCGGGCTTACGAAGACAAGATCGCCGAGCTGGCCACCTGTGAGAGCGCGACCGTCGCAGACTTCGAAAACCAGGCGGGCGTTGTGCTCTGCGGCATCCTGGGGGGGGTTCAGCGCAAGCGCAACCGCGAAGGGCGGCCCTGGGCTTCGGCAGCGCTGGAAGACCTCACCGGCAGCGTCGATCTGCTGGTCTTCGCGAACCAATTCGAAGAGCTTGCGCCGCAGCTTGTCGATGACCGGGCGGTGTTGATCCGGGGCAGCGTCCGCGCCGAGGAGGGATCGCCGCCGAAGGTCTCGGTTCGAGAAATCGTGCCGCTCGACAACGCGCGGGTTTCCCTGCCGGCGCAAATCGCTCTGACCGTGCGCCTCGACGGGGAAGCCTCCGGCGAGGAAACCGCTGCGAAGCTGCGCGAGTTGTTCGCCGGCAAGCCGGGCGAGACCGACGTTCTGCTGCGGCTGCTGCGCAAAAACGATTTCCTGGTGCTTTACGACGTCGCCGCGCGGGTCAAGCCCGACCGGGAATTCAGGCAACGGGTCGAAGCCATTTGCGGCAAGGGCGCGCTGGAGTTGCCGCCGTAGCCGGCTTGCTCCCTATTCCCCGTCCGCCGGCGCGCCCGCCTCGACCGGCATTCCGGCTGCTTTCCAGGCCCGCCAGCCGCCGGCCAGCGAATACACGTTCGTGTAGCCCATCTTTTGCAGGGCGTCCGCGGCCAGCGCCGAGCGGTATCCGCCGCCGCAATAGAGCACCAGCTTCGTCGCTTCCTCGGGAACTGCGCTCTCGATGTCGCGCTCGATGATCCCCTTGCTCAGATGAACCGCGCCGGCGGCGCGGGCGGCGTTCCACTCGGAGTCTTCGCGGGTATCGACCAGCACGAACTCCGCGCCCGCGTCGAGGTCGGCCCGAACGTCCTGCACGGTCGTCTCCCGGATGCGCGACTTGGCGTCGTCGACGATGGCCAGAAATTTCTGCGTATGCCGCATGCCGACCCGCCGCTCTGCAGAACGCCTAAAACTCGAACTTCAAGCCGAGTTGCGCCTCGACTTCCGCGATCGGAACCATCTCGATCGCATCCCACGGGCAGCCGTCGAGCAAGGTGCCGTCCGGCCCCTTGGCGATGCATTGCTTGCAGCCGATGCAGGTCTGCGCGTCGACCTCGATGCGGCCGAACGGCGGGTGATCCTCGTCGGGAATCCAATACATGCACTCGTCGACCGGGCAATAGTTGATGCACACGGGCGAGCCCGCGCAGCCGGTGCAGTTCTCGGTGGTTATGGCGACGATCATCGGCTTCTTCTTGCGGTTGCCGCTCATGCCCCCTTCCGACCACGGCCAGTTCTTCTCGTGGGGCGCCGCAATCGGCGTCAGCGACGCGATGCGCGCCGCTTCGGCCGCGGCTTTGCGCTTGCGTTCCGCTGCGGCCGCTTTCTTTCTGGCCGCGGCATCGGCGGCGGAAGCGGCAGGTTTGTTGGTTCCGGGGGCAGGCATGATTTTCCTCGGCTGTCGCCTTCTTGCGAGACTTTCAGTATAACCCGGCGGGCAATGCCGGCGAAAGCGCCGCGGGCGGCGGATTCCCGGGAGCGCTCGGCCTACATCGCTCCCAGTGCGCATAACGCCGCCCGAGCGGCTTTCATCGCGACTGTTAAGCTGTGAGTGCCTTTGCTTTGTCGGAAACGCAATCCGTGTTTGGAACTGAGTGCATGACCGCAAATGCGCCGCCACCAACAAATCTCTCTTTTCCCGGAAGCCGAGACGCCCCGGCGCAAGGAAAGCGCCTCCGGCAGTTTCGTGGACAACATGGGCCTTCCGGTTCATCGGTGGTTCCGCTACAGCGCAGGCTTTAGCGGCGCTTGGGCGGAGGACTTGATTTCGCGTGAGGCGGGGGGCCGCGATGTGAGGGTTTTCGATCCTTTCGCCGGAAGCGGCACTACGCTCATTGCTGCCGAGCAGTGCGGCGTCGAGTCTTGGGGGATAGATCCGCATCCGTTCGTGGCGCGAGTCGCACAGGCCAAGCTGGCATACCGCTCGTCGCCCAGCGAATACCTCCAGAGGGCGCAGAACGCTCTGGTAAGCGCCAAGCGCCTCCTTCCGTCGTTGGAATCGTATGCGCCGCTTATCCGAAAGTGCTACACGGACGAGGCGTTGGAACAACTCGATTGCCTTCGGCGCGCAATCGAGAGCGCCGATGACAACTCGGAATCCGCTCGCCTCATATGGCTTACTCTTGTCTCCGTTTTACGCTCGACCTCTCACGTCGGTACGGCCAACTGGCAATACCTCCTGCCCGATCGTCGGAAAGCGCGAGTCCGCGAGCCTTTCGCTGCATTCGGGGAGATGATGCGCAAGATGCACGCGGACATGAGTTCCATCAACGGCCTCTCCGGCCCGCGGGCTACATTCAACCTTGACGACGCCCGCTTGTGCGCAACCGTCCCTGCCGATAGCTTCAACCTCGTCATGACCTCGCCTCCGTATCCGAACAACTACGACTATGCGGACGCCACTCGTCTGGAATTGACATTTTTTGGCGAAGTCAGCGGCTGGGGAGACTTGCAAGCGCACATCCGCCGGCGCCTTCTCCGCTCTTGCACGCAGCATGTTCCCGACAGAGCCGTTGACCTCAAGAGCGTACTTGCGAGGCCTGAACTCGATCCCATCCACGACGAGATTCAAACCGTATGCGGAGAGCTCGGCAAAGTTCGGTTGACCCGCGGAGGGAAGAAAACCTATCACAATATGATTGGATGCTATTTCCTCGACCTTGCGCGGGTCTGGCTGGCGCTGCGGCGCGTGTGCAGGTCGCCGTCGAGAGTTTGCTTCGTGGTTGGAGATTCCGCGCCTTATGGAGTATATGTCCCGGTGATGGAATGGCTGGGCAAACTGGCTGTTGCAGCAGGCTTCGCCGCATTCTCTTTCGAGAAAACCCGCGACCGGAATACTAAGTGGAAGAATCGCAAACATCGCGTTCCCCTCTGCGAGGGACGCCTGTGGGTGGAGGGATAGGTACGCGTGGCGCAGTCACCGGCGCACAGGCTCGGGCAAATCATCGGAGACGAGTTGGAGGCCACAATTCGGAAACCTTTGCTGGCGATTGCCGAAGAATTCGGCTTGTACCTCGACTACAAGCACGCTCGGCCTGCGCGCGGAGGGAAGAAGAAGGTTGCCTGGAGAGACTCACGGGGCAACACGCACGATCTCGACTACGTACTTGAGGAGGGCGGGTCCGAGAAGACACTGGGCCGTCCCCGAGCCTTTATCGAGACCGCATGGCGCAGGTACACGAAGCACTCCAGAAACAAGGCCCAAGAGATTCAGGGAGCAATCGCTCCTCTGGCGGAGACCTACAGGAACTACCGCCCGTTCTTGGGCGCGGTGATTGCGGGCGTCTTCACCGAAGGCTCTCTGACACAGTTTCGATCCCACGAATTCAATCTTGCCTACTGTCCCTATAAGACGGTTATGCAAGCGTTTGCAAGTGAAGGTATCGACATGTCGTCAGGTGAAGACACGAGCGAGGCGGAACTGCAGCGCAAGGTGGATGCCTTCGAACGTCTGACGCCGGTTCAGCGAGAGCGGATTGCGGAAGAAATCCGAAAACTCCACGCCGATCAGTTCACCCCCTTCTTCGAGACCTTGCGGCGTTGCCTTAAGCGCCGCGTCGAGCACATCTTCGTGCTGCCACTCTCCGGTAGTTCGCGCAGGTTCGACTCTATCGAGGATGCCGTCCGTTTCGTCTCAGGGTATGACCAGTCCGCCACCGCCTCAGATTTCGTGCGCTACGAACTGAACGTTCGGTACTCGAATGAGGATGAAGTCCGGGGGAGCTTCCGGGAAAAGGCCGGAGCTATTGAATTTCTCCGATCATTGGAGAACTCATTGTAGGCGCACCGCTGGCAGTTCGGTCTTCGTCTCATGAGCCCCCATTTTGAAATCGTGGCGGAGTGCCCGGTAACCCGCGCGCGGGCGGGTGTGCTGCACACCGCGCACGGGACGGTCGAAACCCCCGTGTTCATGCCCGTGGGGACGCAGGGATCGGTCAAGGGGCTCACTCCCAAGCACCTTCAGGAAGAGCTTGACGCGCCGATCATCCTCGGCAACGCCTACCACCTGTACCTGCGTCCGGGCCATGAAACGGTCGCGCAATGCGGCGGGCTGCACGCATTCATCAACTGGCCGCGGGCGATTCTCACCGATTCGGGCGGCTATCAAGTCTTCAGCCTCTCCGCCCTGCGCAAAGTTGGCGAGCAGGGGGTCGAATTCCGCTCGCACCTCGACGGCTCGAAGCACTTTTTCTCGCCCGAATCGGCCGTTGAGATGCAAACCGCGCTCGGCGGCGACGTCATGATGGCGCTCGACGAATGTACGGAGTACCCGGCCGCAGAGCCGCGGGCGCGCCGCTCGATGGAGCTGAGCGCGCGCTGGGCCGAGCGAGCCTTCCGGCATTGGCGCAAGCAGCCCGCGCCTTGCGGCCAGTTGCTGTTTCCGATCGTGCAGGGCTCCATGCACCGCGCGCTGCGCCGCGAGTGCGCCCGCCGCCTGCTGGAGCTCGATGCTCCAGGCTACGCGGTCGGCGGCCTTTCGGTCGGAGAGCCGCGCGGTCTCAGCTACGCAATGGTCGCCGCCACGGAAGACATCCTGCCCCGCGGCAGGCCCCGTTACGCAATGGGCGTCGGCGCGCTCGACGAGCTCGGCGAATATGTCGCCCAAGGCGTGGACATGATGGACTGCGTGCTGCCGACGCGCAACGCGCGCAACGGCTGCCTGTTCACCAGCGCGGGCAAAATCGTCATCAAGAACGCCGCGCACGCCCGCGCAGACAAGCCGGTCGACGCCGCTTGCCGCTGCTATGTCTGCCAAAACTTCTCGCGCGCCTATCTGCGGCACCTGTTCCTGGCCAAGGAGCTTCTCTTCCATACCTTGGCGGCGCTGCATAATCTCTCCATGTACCTTGACAGGATGCGTCGAATTCGAGAAGCTATTCTGGTTGGGGAATTCCCGGCATATCTGAAAGAACTCCGCTCCAAGCCGTAACACCGCCGCCGGGGCGGCAAGCCCGGCACGCGGTAGAGCGAGCGGGACGGATTCGAGATTCTGCGCTATAGTGGCTAAGGCGCGCCCGCGTCCGGCTTGCAGGCGGGGCCGGCGGGCGTTTGAAGGACAGGTTTGTACGCTGCCGTTCCATTCGCGACCCAGGCGCTCGCGCCCCGGCCGGGGCTGCTGTTGCAGTCCGCGCCGTCGCTCGGGCCGTTGATCCCGATCGTCCTGATCATGGGCATCTTCTATTTGCTCGTCATCATGCCCACCCGCAGGCGCCAGAAACAGCTCGAGCAAATGTTGGCCAATCTCTCTACCGGCGACAAGGTCGTCACCAACGGCGGGGTGATCGGAACGATCGTCGCGCTGACCGACAAGACGGTGACGCTCCGCGTGCGCCCGGACAGCGTAAAGTTGGAATTCTCGCGCAGCGCGATTACGGGCACGGCCGAGGGGTCGAAAAACTAGCGGCGCCGGCGCAACGCGGATAGAACGTCATGAAAAGCGGATTCAGGTCCAAGATCGGCCTCACGCTCATTGTTTTGGCCGGCTGCATCTATCAGGTTTTCGGGCTCTCCCCCCGCCCGGAGGATATCAAGGCCCATTTGGCGGAAGTCATCAAGCTCGGGCTCGACCTCAAGGGCGGCACGCACCTCATCCTGCAGGTGCAGGTGCAGGATGCGCTGAAGTCCGAAGCGGACCAGACGATCGACCGCCTCAAACGGCGCCTGCGCGCCGACGATATCGCTTACCGGTCGATTACGCGCAACGACCCCGATTCGGTCGAGACCGCCGACTCGATCGAAATCGCGATCGAAGGCGCCCCGATCGACCGTACGGGCGACGTGCGCGACCTGATCGAGCTCGAGGCGCCGTCCTGGATCGCCACGAGCACGAGCAGCGATTCATTTCGCCTGGGGATGCGCCCCAGCGAGCTGGTTCGGCTCAAAGGCGAAACCTTGCAGCAGTCCATCGCCACTATCGAGAACCGCATCAACGGCCTCGGCTTGACCGAACCCGTCATTCAACAGCACGGCCGCGCGGAAGCGGAGCACGAAATCCTCGTGCAGTTGCCGGGCGTGAGCGATCCCGCGCGGGTCATGAACTTGCTGCAGATGTCGGCGAACCTCGAAATTACCTTGGTCCTCGATGGCCCCTACCCGTCGCAGGCTTCCGCGCGCTCGAGCAACGGCGGCATTCTTCCGGCCAACTCCAAGCTCGCCCATTGGCTCGAGCCGAGTCTCGGTAAAGACGAGTGGTATTTGCTGGAAAGGACTCCGGTCGTCACCGGCCGCGATTTGAGAAACGCCCAGGCCGGGCGGGACACGCAGTACCCGGGCCAGTGGCAGGTCGCCTTCAGCCTCTCGCGGCAAGCCGGACAGCGGTTCGGGATTTTTACCGGGAACAATATCCAGAAGCCGCTGGCCGTAGTGCTCGACCGCCGCATCCAAAGCGTCGCCACGATTCAATCGCGCATCGAATCCGAAGGGGTCATCAATCAGATCGACAGCCAGATCGAAGCGACCGATCTCGCCCTGGTGCTCCGCGCCGGAGCTCTGCCCGCGTCGGTTGTCTATCTGGAGGAGCGCACGGTCGGCGCCTCGTTGGGCGCGGACTCGATCCAGCAGGGCGTTTCAAGCGCGCTGTACGGCGTGGCGATCATCGTTGTCGTCATGCTCGTGTACTACAGGGCGGCCGGCATCAACGCCAATGTCGCCTTGTTCTTCAATCTTGTGATCCTGCTTGCCGTGCTCAGCATTTTCGGCGCCGTGCTGACTCTGCCCGGAATCGCCGGCGTCATCTTGACCATCGGCATGGCGGTGGACGCCAATGTGCTGATATTCGAGCGCATTCGCGAGGAGCTCCGCGAGGGCAAGCCCGTCGTGGCCGCGCTCAACGCCGGCTTCGGCAAGGCGTTCCTGACGATCATCGACACGAATTTGACCACGATCATCGCCGCCGCCTGCCTTTTTCTGTTCGGCAGCGGCCCGGTGAAAGGGTTTGCCGTCACGCTCGCCATCGGCTTGCTGGCCAACCTTTTCACTTCCGTCTTCGTTTCCCGGCTGATCTTCGATTTGAGCCTGTCCCGCAAGCAGCAGGTGGAGGAGTTGAGCATTTAGGCAACATGACTCGCAGCGGTCGACCCGCTGCCTGCCGCCGCAATTTTTGAAGGAACTTTTGAATGCCCGCCGGTGTCTAGGGTTACCGGACAAGGAGCGCGGCGGAATGAGCAATCGATGCAACTGCTTTCCAAGACGAATATCGACTTCCTCGGCCGCCGTAAGATATTCTTTGGCCTCTCGCTGGTCTTCATCGCGGCCGGGGCAACGAGCACGATTTTGAACGGCGGACTCAAATTCGGGATCGACTTCAAGGGAGGCACTTTGGTGTACGCGAAATTCAAGGACGCTCCCGACACGGCGAGCGTGCGCAGCGCGTTGACCGCCAAAGGTCTTTCCGTAGCCACCCTGCAGCCGTTCGACGAAGGCCCCGACGACCACGAGTTGAAGATCGACCTCGACTTGGCCGGAGACATCGTGGAAACGTCGGGCAAAACCCAGGTGATCGAGACTCTGCGCGAGCTTTATCCGATCGAGTCCGGCAAGCTCGATTTCAACAACGCCGGAGTGGAGGCGTTGGCGCAGCAACTCAACGGAAACGCAAAAGTGCGGGCGGCCGGGCTGACCAGGGAAGAGTTGACGCAACAGGCCGAGGCGCTGCTCAAGGCGCGCGATTCCCGGCCGCACTCCGGGTTGGTAAAAGATTTTTCCGAACTGGCTTCCGTTCCGGGGGTGAATCCTGATATCATGCCCGCACTCCGGGAGGAGGTCGCCTTGGGAGAGTTCGCCATTCGCGGCGTAGAGGTTGTCGGCCCCAAGGTGGGCAAGGAGTTGCAATGGATCGCCATCCGGGCAACGCTGTTTGCTCTGGCCGGCATGCTGATCTACATCGCCTTTCGCTTCGAGTGGATTTACGGCGTCGCCGCCGTCGCGGCGGTTTTTCACGATGTATTCATCACGCTCGGCTTTTTTTCTATCGTCGGACGAGAAATCGAGTTGACAGTGATTGCCGCTTTGTTGACACTATTGGGCTATTCCATGAATGACACGATCGTGATCTTCGACCGGGTCAGGGAGAACCGCAAGTTGACCAGGCGGTTGAGCGCTACGGAGTTGTTGAATCTGAGCATCAATCAGACCCTCAGCCGTACGATGCTGACTTCGGGGTTGACGTTGATTGCTGTGATGTGCTTGTTTATTTTCGGTGGAGAGGTTCTGCGCGGATTTTCGTTTGCCCTTGTGGTCGGCGTGCTGGTCGGAACGTACTCATCGATTTTCATTGCGAGCCCGATTCTGCTTTGGAGCCAGGGGCTGAACGCAGCCCGTGCGCCGAACGGGAAGAGGACGAGGAAGTATTAGCAGGGCCGCGCGCCCGAAACGAGGTTGGAACACGATGTTTGAAGACAGTTTGATGGAAAATCACATCAAGACCACAAGCCGCCTGGCTGTCGCCCTTTCGACGGGGTTGCAGCTGGGCCTTGTCGGCATTGCGTTGTTGATTCCGCTGCTCAATTACTATGAGTTGCCGGCGACCGATCTGGTCGGCTTCCTGGCCGCGCCGCCTCCGCCGCCCCCGCCGCCCCCGCCGCCGGCCGTGGTGAAGCCGCAGAAGGTCATTCCGCGCGAGTTCGATTCGGGCCAGTTGACGCAGCCCGTCGCGATCCCCGATCAGGTGGCGATCATCGACGAAGACTATCAGCCGCCCAGCGCCGGCATTGCCGGCGTTGTCGGCGGGGTTCCCGGCGGCCAGGTCGGCGGCCAGATCGGCGGCGTCATCGGCGGCATCATCTCCAGCGCCCCGACGGTCGCCCCGCCGCCGCCGCCGCCCCCGCCGGTGAAGAAGAAAGCCGCGCCGAAGCGCATTCGCGTCGGCGGCAACGTGGCCAAGGCCCGCCTGTTGCGGCAGGTTCGCCCGCAGTACCCCCCGCTGGCCCGCCAAGCCAGGATCCAGGGCACGGTGAAGCTGTCGGCGATCATCGCCAAAGACGGCACGATCCAGAAGCTCGAGGTGACCAACGGCCACCCGCTGCTGGTCCCCGCGGCGCTGGCCGCCGTGAAACAGTGGCGCTACAAGCCCACGCTGCTCAACGGCGAGGCCGTGGAGGTGCTGACGAATATCGACGTGAACTTCACCCTCAGCGGGTGATCGAGCGTCAACAAGTTTGCCCTGCGGGGGCGCTTGGCCCGGGTCGCGTAGGCCCCGGGCGGGCAGAAAAAGCCCCCGTTGGGTTGGAAGTCGGTCTACGAGTCAAAATTTTGTTGGTTTAGGAGGAAGAGAGTACATGTTTGCTCAATTTGCAACTACGGCGTTTCTGCTGCAGCAGGAAGTCGGATTCGATATGGTTTCCATGTGGAACCAGATGGGTTTCGCCGCCAAGGCCGTCGTCATCGTCATGTTTCTGATGTCGGCATGGTCGATCGGCGTGATGATCGACCGCGCCTTGGCGTACACGTCCGCCAAGAAGCAGTCGCGCCTGTTCGCTCCCGCTGTCGCGGGCGCGTTACGCGAAGGCAAGCTCGAAGAAGCGATCGAGCTCGCCGACCGCTACAAGAAGAGCCACTTGGCCAAAGTCGTCACCGCCGGCTTGGCCGAATTCAAAGCGCACCAGGAAAGCGCCGATATTCCGGGAGGCACGGTGGATGCCTCGAAACGCGCCCTCGAACGCGCCCAGGCGATTACCCACGCCGAGTTGAACCGCGGCCTCAGCGGCTTGGCCACCATCGGCTCGACCGCTCCGTTCGTCGGACTGTTCGGCACGGTTGTCGGCATCATCAACGCCTTCCAGGGCATCTCGCAAGAGAAATCGACCGGCCTCGGCGCCGTAGCCGGCGGCATTTCCGAAGCTCTCGTCGCAACCGCCATCGGCCTGTTCGTGGCTCTGCCCGCAGTCTGGATGTTCAACTACTACAACTCCAAGGTCGAAGGGTTCGACGTCGAGATGGAAAACTCGAGTTCCGAGTTGATCGACTACTTCCTCAAGCGCACCGGGGGCAAGAGTTAGGGTTCGCCAGTAGATCGGCTAAATCCCGCCGCTGTCGCCCGTCCAAGCCTGCGGCAGCGGCGGCAAGGGGAGAAAAACAAATGGCAGAGAAGAAAAAGAAAAGATCCGGCATGGCCTCCATCAACGAGATCAACGTCACCCCGATGGTCGACGTGATGCTTGTTCTGCTGATCATCTTCATGGTCATCACGCCCATGCTGAGTAAGGGCGTCAGCGTGGACATGGTGCGCACGCGCAACCCGATCGCGATGGACGAGGCGGATGCCGAGGACGCGCTGGTTGTCGCCGTGACCCGCGACGGACAGGTTTTCCTGGGCAGAGAGAAACTGGAGCTCAGGGACTTGGCGCAGCAAGTCAGCGACGTGGTCAGCAACCGCATCGACAAAACGGTCTATTTGAAATGCGACGCGCGTTCGAAGTACGAGGTCGTCGTCGAGGTCGTCAACACCATCCGCACAGCGGGGGTGGACCAAGTGGGCCTGCTCACCGAGAAAGAAGAAAAAGGACAGACCGCTTACAGGGGCTAGCCGGATTTCGCTTGTCGAAATTCGCATATCGAAATCGGAGGAATTTGAATTATGGGTATGAGTACAGGGGGAGACAAGGGCGCTCCCTACATCAACATGACCCCGTTGATCGACGTGCTGCTGGTGCTGCTGATCATCTTTATGGTCATCACGCCGCTCACGCCGAAGGGGCTCGAGGCGCTGGTTCCGCAGCCGAGCGAGGACGAGCAGCAGCAAGTGCAGCCGAACGCGCGGACCGTGGTCGTTTCGGTAAACGCCGATCGCAGCATCATGATCAACCGCGATCCGTCGAATCTCAACGTTCTCGAAGAGCACCTGCGCGACATTTTCAAAACGCGCGCGGAAAGGGTGATGTTCGTGCGCGGCGCTCCGAATCTGGACTATCGCGACGTAGCCGCCGTCATCGATGTCGGCAAAGGCGCCGGCGTAGACAAGATCGGTCTTCTGACGGAGCAGATCGAATAGGAGCCGTTCCCGCCCGCGCGCAGTGGTACGCTATAAAGGCGCAGACGCTGTCTGGCGGACTGATGTCTACTACTGATGTCTACTACTGATGTCTACTACTGATGTCTACTACTGATGTCTACACGGAGTTTATCGATGACGAAAACAGGAATCTTTTCCATCGCAACCTTGGGGGTCTTGCTGCTCGGCGCGACCGGCTGTTCGGAGCAGGTCAATTACTTGAAAGCCCGCGCCGCGCTGAACAAGGGCGTACAGGCTTTCTCTGCCGCAAACTATGAGGGCGCCGCAGAACAATTCAGAACCGCCGCGGAGTTGGATCCGACGCTCTCGGACGCCAGGGTGTACTTGGCTTATTCGCACATGATGCAGTACATCCCCGCCGTGGAGTCGCCTGAAAACATGGCCATGGCCAATAAGGCGCTCGACGGGTTCAAAGCGGTCCTGGAAGACGATCCCGAGAATTCGACCTCGCTCCAGAGCGTCGCCTCGTTGTACTTCCAGATGAAGAAGTTCGATGAAGCGCAGGAATGGCACGAGAAAGTAATCGCCGCTCAGCCCGACAACAAAGAATCGTTCTACACGATCGGCGTAATCAGTTGGACCCGCTCGTACGAGCCGCGCCTGCAGTTGCGCGCCGACCTGGGCATGGAGCAGGCCGACCCCGGCCCGATCAAAGACGCGGAACAGCGCCAGGAGTTGGGCGTCGAGCTCCTTCCGATAATCGACGAAGGTTTGAAGAGCCTGGAAAGGGCTCTGGAGATCGACCCCGATTACACCGACGCCATGGCCTACACCAACTTGCTTCTGCGCGAACGCGCCGACTTCGCCGACACGAAAGAGGAATACGAAGGGTATCTGGCCCAGGCCGACGATTGGGTGCAGCGCACGCTGGACACCAAGAAACGCCTCACCGAGGCAAGCACGTTCAATCAATTCGCCGCCGAAGAATAGCGCGCTCTTTTCCGTCCGGCGAGACAACTTTATAATGAACCCTGGGGCCGCCGGCTCCAGGGTTTTGTTTTTGCCGTGCGCGTTGACTCCGGCGGCATGAGCGGGTGATTGATGTCCACGCAGCCGACTGTTTGCGCACTCCCCGCTCCGTCTCCGGTCGTCGCGGAGCGCTTCGATGCGTTGCTGGAGAAAGCTCGCGCGTACCGCCCCGTCGGCGACTCCGAGCTTCTCCGGCGGGCGTACGCCTTTGCCGTCGAGCGCCACGGCGCCCAGAAACGCAAGTCCGGCGAGCCTTACGCCGCCCATTTGGTCGAGGTCGCGCACCTGCTGGCCGATATGCGCCTCGACGGAACCACCTTGGCGAGCGGGTTGCTCCACGACGTAGTCGAAGACACCCCGGTCACCGTCGAGCGGCTGCGCCGTGAATTCGGCGCGGAAATTGCGCTGTGCGTCAACGGCGTGACCAAGTTGGGCCGCCTGCAGTTTCGATCGTCCGAGGCGCGGCAGGCCGAAACTTTTCGGAAGATGCTGCTGGCAATGATCGAGGACATCCGCGTCATTCTCGTCAAGTTGGCCGACCGTACCCACAACATGCGCACGCTGGAATTTCTCGAACCCGAGAAGCAACGGCGCATCGCCCTGGAAACACGAGAGATTTACGCTCCCATCGCTTTACGTTTGGGGATGGGCAAGGTGCGCAGCGAGCTCGAAGACCGCGCCTTCGCAATTCTGGAGCCCGATGCGTTCCAGAGAATCGCCGATCAGATCGAATCCCGGCGCGAAGCGAGTCAGGAGTTCCTGGCCGAGGTCCAACGCGATCTCGAGCAGAAGCTCGCCCGGGCGGCGATTCCGGTGCGTCTTCAAGGCCGCATCAAGCGCCCGTATTCCATCTATCAGAAGCTCAACCGCCAGAAAGTCACGATCGATCAGGTATACGATTTGCTGGCCTTGCGCGTGATCACCGATACGAAAAGCAATTGCTATGCCGCGCTGGGCGTCATCCACACCCAGTGGCGGCCGATTCCGGGGCGCATCAAAGATTTCGTGGCCATGCCGCGCCCCAATCTCTATCAGTCGCTGCATACCTCGGTCATCACTGACGGCGGCCAACGTTTCGAAGTGCAGATCCGCACCGAGGACATGCACCGCACGGCCGAGGAAGGCATCTGCGCGCACTGGAAGTACAAAGAGGGGCATTCGGGAGCGGACGTGGAAGACCGCCGCATGACCTGGCTCCGGCAGTTGGTCGAGTGGCAGCGGGAAGTCAGCGATCCCTCCGACTTCCTCTCGACGCTGAAGGTCGATCTCTACTCCGAAGACGTATACGTTTTCACTCCCAAGGGCAAGCTCATTACGCTTCCCAGCGGCGCCACGCCGGTCGATTTCGCCTACGCCATTCATACCGAGGTCGGGCGCCGCTGCACGACCGCAAAGATCGAAGGCCGCATCGTTCCCCTCAAGTACGAGTTGCAGAACGGCGACATCGTCGAGATCGGCACGCGGCAGAACGCTCATCCGAGTCAAGACTGGCTGTCGTTCGTGAAGACATCGCGGGCGCGCAACAAGATCAGGCAGTGGCTCAATGCCCAGCGCCGGCGCAAGGCCGAAGAGATCGGCGTCAAGCTCCTCGAAAAAGAAGCGCGCCGCGTGAAAGTCAGCCTCAAGTCGGCATCGCTCCAGAAGCTGCAAGAAGTCTGCCGGGAATACGGCTGCTCGACTCTCGCCGATCTGCACGCCATGCTCGGCTACGGCCGGCATTCGGTGCGTCAGGTCGTCGCCAAGCTTTTCCCGGATCATTCGAGCGGCGAGCAGGCGGCCGCGGCTCCGGCGCTGGTCAGCGCGCCCTCGTCCGCAACTCAGGCCGGGGGCGCCAATGCGCTGGTCGTAGAGGGCCGGGACGATATCCTCGTTTACCGCGCCCGTTGCTGCAACCCGCTGCCGGGCGAAGCCATCGTCGGCTACGTGACGCGCGGAAAAGGCGTCGGCGTGCATTCCAGCAACTGCAGCAACGTGCGCAACCTGATGTACGAGGCCGAACGCCGCATCGACGTCGCCTGGGCGGCGGACGGGGACTCCACCTACCAAAAGCGGCTGACGATCTATGTCGACGACAAGCCGGGCATTCTCAACGATCTGACGGGAATTCTCTCCGGCGAGGGCCTGAACATCGCCAAAATCGAGTCGCGGGGCGAAGAGGCCGATCGGCCGGTCGCCATCGACCTGGTCGTCGAAGTCGCGAACGCCGAGCAACTCGACCGCGTATCGCGCGCCATCAACCGCCTGCCCTACGTGCGCGAGGTCTCCGGCAGCAGAAAAATCTAGCGAATCGGGAATAGCGGGCGGCGGATGCCAAGACTGCTGCGCGGACGACGCCCGGCATGGCGCAGCGTAGTAGAAGAGGCGATATGCACGATCGAGCCGGAGGCTTGGCTGCTTTTCCGCCTCTTCGCCGACTCACCGCCACGCCCCGAAACACAAAAAAAGCCCCAAGCTTTCCGCACACGCTCGGGATAGGCGAGCGGGCGGGGGCGGATGCTCCTGTCGTTTCGGACGTATTGAAAGCCGAAGCCAACGGTCAGTCTTGTTTCAGGCGCCCTAATCCATCAACATGCCGCCGTTGACTTCGATCGATTCCCCGACGATATGCGAGGCTTCGTCGCTCGCCAGGAAGGCGATGACCTTGGCGACTTCGAGCGCTTCCCCGGCGCGGCCTTGCGGGATCTGCGAGACCATCGCGCGCATGCGCTCTGCGCTGGAGAACCGCTCGTGAAACGGCGTCAGAATCACGCCCGGATTGACCGCGTTGACGCAAATGCCGTAGGCGATCAGCTCCTTGGCCATGCCCTTCGTCATTCCCGTGACGCCCGCCTTCGCGGCCGCGTAGGGCATCGCGCCCGGGCCGCCTCCGTTATGCCCCGCGATCGAGCCGAGATTGACGATCGCCCCCGAACCGCGCTCCTTCATATGAGCGGCCGCCGGTTGGCTGACCCACAGAACGCTGCCCATGTTGAGATTCATCGCGCGCGCCCAGAACTCGTCTTCGATGTCGAGCACCGACCGCCGGTCGATCAGCGAGCCCGCGTTGTTCACCAAGGCGTCGATACGGCCGGCCTTCTCAAGAACCTCGGCGACCAGCCGCCGGCACTGCTCCGGCTGCGAAACGTCGGCCTGGAGCAACCACGCGGTTCCGCCCGCCGCTTCGATCTCGGCCGCGACCGCCCGAGCGGCGTCTCGGCTGGAGTTGTAGTGTACGGCGACCCGCGACCCCCGCCGGGCGAGCTCGACCGCCGTCGCCGCGCCGATGCCCAGCGACGCGCCCGTGACCAAAGTGACGTGCGATGATGGAAAATTCGTCATAGAGCACGATTTTACCTGTGCCGGAGGATTCCATGGCCGACGTCCAAACCTTTCCGAACTACATCGCCGGCGAATGGGCCGCTTCCGAGCGCACGTTCGAGAACCGCAACCCGGCCGACGCCGGCGATTGCGTCGGCGTGTTTTGCAAGGGGAGTCGGGCCGACGTTGCTGCGGCCGCCGCGGCGGCTCAAGAGGCATATCCCTCCTGGGCGGCCATGAACGCCCCGCAGCGCGCCAAATATCTGTTCAAGGTCGCCGACATTCTCGAAAGCAACCTCGCTTCCCTGGCCCGCGAGATGACGCGCGAGGAAGGCAAGACGCTGCCGGAAGCGGCCGGCGAGACGATGCGCTCGGTCAACATTTTCCGTTATTTCGCCGGAGAGGGCGCGCGCATGCCGGGCATGTTGGTCCCCTCCGAGCGCGACCGCGTCTTCATGTACTCGCTGCGCCGCCCGCTGGGAGTCGTCGCCCAGATCAACCCCTGGAATTTCCCCAGCGCCATCCCGGCCTGGAAGCTGGCCCCGGCGCTGATCGCGGGCAATGCCGTTCTGCTGAAACCGGCGACCGCCGCTCCGCTGAGCAGTTGGCGGATCGCCGAAGCCTGCCATCGGGCCGGCATCCCCCGCGGCGTCGTCAATTTCATCTGCGGCGCGGGAAGCGAAGTCGGCGAGGCCATGGTCGACGCCGAGCCGGTGAAAGCGGTGTCGTTCACGGGCTCGTGCGCGGTCGGCCGGGCGCTCCATGCGCAGGCGTCGGCGCGCAGGCTGCGCATCCAGCTCGAAATGGGCGGCAAGAACCCCACCATCGTTCTCGCCGACGCCGATTTGCGCAAGGCCGTCGCCAACACCGTCAACGCGGCGATGTTCTCGACGGGTCAGAAATGCACCGCCACGAGCCGCGTCATCGTCGAAGACGGCGTCTACGACGAGTTCGTTGCCGCTCTGATCGACGCCGTAAAAGCGCTGAAGGTGGGCAACGGCCTCGACGCGGGAGTCCAGATCGGCCCCGCCATCGACCGCGCCCAGCTCGAGACCAACGTCCGCTACTGCGAGATCGCCCAAAGCGAAGGCGCCAAGCTCGCCTGCGGCGGCCGCGTCCTTGACGAAGGCGACTACGCCAAAGGCTTCTTTTTCGAGCCGACCGTCTTTACCGCGGTCGAGGAAGACATGCGTATCGCGCAGGAAGAAGTCTTCGGCCCAGTGCTGGCCGTCCTCCGCGCCGCGGACTTCGACGACGCCATGCGCATCGCCAACAAGGTCGAGTTCGGTCTGTCGGCGTCGATCCAGACGCAAAACGTCTCGCGCATCTTCGAGTACGTCAACCGCATCGAGGCGGGATTGATTACGGTCAACCTGCCCAGCGCCGGCGTCGAGTATCAATTGCCCTTCGGAGGAACCAAGGAGTCGAGCTTCGGCCCCAAGGAACAAGGCCCGGCGGCGCTCGATTTCTACTCCGATTACAAGACGATCTACCTCGGGTATTAGCCGGCAGCGCCTCTATGCGCGGCTTGAGATCGAGCGAGCCGTGCGCACGGTCGTTCGCCTCGCGGCGCTCTGCTTTCCGGCCCGCCCGCGAAGGCAAGCTTTTTGACGCTGGATCACCTGCTGAGGATGAAGTTCACGTCGATATTCGTCAGCACCTCCACGGCCTCGCCGTTGAGCAGCGTCGGCTTGTAGCGCCACTGCCGCACGGCGGCCAGCGCCGCGGGGACCAGCAGCGGATGGCCGTTGGTCACCTCGAGCTTCTGGATCGTGCCGTCCCTGGCAATGACCGCCGACAGCTTCACCGTGCCCTGAATCCTGGCTTGGCGGGCCAGCGGGGGGTACTGCGGGCGAACCTGCCGCAGCAGGCGGGCCTCGGCGACGTTGCCTCCGATGAGAATTCGCTTCGGAGCCGCTTTCTTCTTCACCGGCGGCGGGGGTGGTGGCGGGGCTACCGTCGGCGCGCTCGAAATAATGCTGCTGATGACGCCGCCGATATGGCCGCCGACCTGGCCGCCGGAAAACCCACCGACAACGCCGGCGATACCGCTGCTGGGCGGCTGATAGTCTTCGTCGATGATCGCCACCTGATCGGGAATCGCGACGGGCTGGGTCAACTGGCCCGAATCGAACTCGCGAGGAATGATTTTCTGCGGCTTCACCACGGCGGGCGGAGGAGGAGGTGGCGGC
Organism: Bryobacterales bacterium; assembly: GCA_965214655.1. GTDB lineage: Bacteria > Acidobacteriota > Terriglobia > Bryobacterales > UBA6623 > CATQHP01. The sequence goes on from OZ243965.1 coordinate 2,742,159, forward strand.
GGGGGCGGCCAGGAAGCCGACCAGATCGGTCGCCGGCAACTCGTAGTAATTAAGCAGCGGAATCAGCAGCGCAATCCCGACGAGAGCGAACTGCAACCCCGTCGAAAGGGCGACAGCCAAGCGGCTTGTGGTCTTGACGTGATTTTCCATCAAACTGTCTTCAAACATCGTGTTCCAACCTCGTTCCGGGCGCGCGGCCCGTCTAAATTTTTTCTCGGCCTCTTCCCGCTCGGCGCGCCGGCCGCAAGGCCAACGAAAAGCCGCGCCGAACCTCGCCGCTGAAAATGAATGAACGGCGACCGAGGGAATCGATATTCGTCTTGGAAGGCAGTTGCATCGATTGCTCCTTCCGCCGTGCTCCTTGTTCGATACCCCTAGACACCGGCGGGTATGCAAAGGTTCCTTCGAAAGTTGGGCGTGTCCGGCCCCAGCCGAACCGCCGTGCGCTAAAGCCAGGCGTGCAGGTTGTGCCCCGAGCAGACGACTTCAGGCCGTTCGTGCAACCGTCGCAATATTTCCAAAGCGTGCTCTTCGGCCCGCGGGCGATCGCCCGGACGCCGCGCCTGCCGCAGACTCTCTGCCGTTCATCCGCGCCCGGCTTCGAGAAATACGGCCAGCGTTTTCTCCGCCGCGCGACGCCAAGTGAACACCTTGGCCTTGCGCCTTCCTGCGGCCGCATTCGCCTGCCGGAGTTCCGGCTTTTTCAGCAATTCGGACAAAGTTTCGCGGATGTCGTCCGTCGAGAACGGATCGAAGAACTGCGCCGCCCCCGAAGCGATTGCGCGCAGCGGCGGAATATCGGAGCAGGCTACGGGAAGCCCTGCCGCAAGCGCTTCCGCTACCGGCATGCCGAAGCCCTCGAACGTCGAGGGGAAGACCAGCGCCTCGGCGTGCTGGAACAAGGCGATCACCACTTCCCGCGGCTGCCAGCCGAGCAGATGAACCCGCCCTTGCAGCGGCGGATGCCGCAGCCGCCTGCCTACGTCCCGCCACGCCTTTCCTTTCAGGCCGCTGACCGCCAGATGCTCGGGACGCCCGCGGGCAACGAGCTCGCTGTACGCATCGAGCAAACGATCCCAATTCTTGTGCCGGTGCACCGTCGAGACAGCGAGCAGAAACGGCCCGCGGGGCAGGCCGGCTTGGTCAAGCAGAGGCCGGCGGTCTACGGACGACTCCCGCACCCCGACCAGAGCAGGCTCGACTCCGTGACCGATGACGCGCACGCGGTCGGACGCAAGCCGATATTCCTCGATCGTGTCGTTCCGCGATTGCGTCGATACGGTTATCAACATCGAGGATCGCCGCGCCGAAGCCCAAACTGTCGCGTTCCAGGCCCAGCGCTCCAGAGTGCCGAAATTCCCGGGCTGTTTCTTATGTTGAAGATCATGGATGACCGTTACTTTCCGGCCCCTGCTGAAGAACGGCGCAGTAAAGCCGGGCGAGAACAGGATGTCCAGCCCGTCGCGGAAACTGCGCAGCGCCAGCCCGGTCTGCTCGTAAGCCAACCGCAGCGGACGGATCGAAGCGGGAATTCCCGTGCCGACCGCCTGAAAATTCGCCGCGGCCGGGCAGATCGACTCGTCCGCTTCGCGGTTGAGATAAACGAAATACTCGTTGCGCTCGTCGACCGCGGCCAGAGCCGCAAGCAGATTGCGCAGGTAAATCTCGGTTCCGCCGACCCCGCCGGGGATCAGATAAAGCGCATTGACGCCGATGCGCAGCCGAGACGGCATACGTCTTCAGTGTCGCGCAAGCGGCCTGTTACACTCGACGGAAACCGCCGACGCCATGAAAAAGCTGCTGTTGACCCTAGCCGTTTTCTCCGCTTTCCTACCGGCTTTCGCCCAACGACCGCGCAAGCCGAATTTCATCGTGATCTTCGCCGACGATCAGGGCTGGGGCGATCTCGGCATTTACGGACACCCCGACATCCGCACGCCCCATATCGACCGCATGGCCCGCGAGGGCCTCCGCTTCACCAGTTTCTATGCCGCGCCGTTCTGCGGCCCTTCCCGCGCCGCGCTGATGACCGGCTCCTACCCGCCGCGCGCAAGCCTCGCTTTCAACCACGGCCCGAAGGAAGCCACGGGCATCCATCCCGGCGAGATCACCGTCGCCGAGTTGCTGCAGGAACAAGGCTACGCCACGATGATGATCGGCAAGTGGCATCTCGGCGACGCGCCCCCGTTTCTTCCGCACCGCAACGGCTTCGATCATTGGTTCGGCATTCCGTTTTCCAATGACATGTGGCGTTATCACCCCGTCATGCCGGTCCGCGAGCCCGAGGACGAGCGCATGCTCTCCGCCCGCGAGCGCGCCGAGCTCACCGGGTTCGCCGGCAGGGGCGGCTACTACGATCTGGAGAAGGGGCAGGGCTTCCCGCATCCGCTTCCGCTGATGAACGATGACGAGGTCGTCGAGTACGATCCCGACCAGCGCAAGCTGACCACGCTTTACACGCAAAAAGCTCTCGATTTCATCGAGTCGGCCAAAGACGGCCCTTTCTTTCTTTACCTGCCCCATGCCATGCCTCATGTCCCGCTGTTCGTTTCCAACAACCGCTGGGGCCGCTCGCTGCGCGGCCGCTACGGCGACGTGATCGAAGAGCTCGATTGGTCGGTAGGCCAAATCCTGGACAAGCTCGAGCGGCTCGGCCTCGCCGGCGACACTCTTGTCGTGTATACCTCCGACAACGGCCCGTGGCTGGAATACGGCATCGACGCCGGCTCCGCCGGGCCGTTCAACCGCGGCAAGGCCACCACTTGGGAAGGCGGCATGCGCGTTCCGGGAATCTTCCGCATGAAAGGAAAAATTCCCGCCGGCCGGGTGACCTCCGCCGTCGCCGCCAACATGGACATCCTGCCGACGTTCGCCGCTCTGGCGGGCGCGGAACCGCCGTCCGACCGCGTGCTCGACGGACGCGACCTGTGGCCGCTGCTGTCGGGCGCAACCGACCGCTCGCCTCACGAGCACTTCTACTTCTTCGCGGGCAGCGGGCGCGGCCGGCCGCCCCGGCTGGAGGCGATTCGGCGCGGCCGCTACAAGCTGCGCCTCGACGCCGATTTCGAAGCCGTTGCGCTGTTCGACCTCCACGCCGACGCGGGCGAAAAGTTCGATATCCGGGAGCGCCGGCCGCAAGTCGTCGAAAAATTGACCGCTCAAGCGAAAGCCTTCGTCGAAGAACTCAAGCGCAGCACCCGCCCGCTGGGACGCATCTGACGTCCGGGCCGCTCGCGCAGCGGCGGACAGCGCACGGGGGATAGCAATGCTAACCCGGCCGATCCCAGGACCGCCACTCGATGACGCCCGCCCTGTCCGCCCAGGCCTGCCACTTGGCGCTCAATTCGGCTACGCGCTCGGGCTGCTCCCCGGCCAAGTCGTTCGTTTCGGTGCGGTCCTCCTCGAGATCGTACAACTCCCAGCGGTTCTTCTGCGGCTCGCTCCATTTGGATACGAGCTTCCATTTCCCCGAGCGGACGGCGCGGTTGCCTTCGTGTTCCCAATAGAGCGCATCGCGCTCGACCGCCGCCTCCTCGGTCACGTCCGGCAGCAGGCTTCGGCCTTCGAGCGGCGTGATCGCATTCCCGTTGTATGCGCTCGGGTATTCGGCCCCGGCGGCGTCCAGACAACTCGCCATGATGTCGATCAGATGTCCTTGCGAATCGGTCCATCTGCCCGGGTTCTTGAGCTTCGCCGGCCAGTGGACGATCAGCGGCGACGCAATTCCCCCCTCGTGCACGAAATGCTTGTACAACCGAAACGGCGTATTCGAGACGTTGGCCCAGGGAATGCCGTAGCTCTGATACGTCTCCTCGGGGCCGGGCATGATCGACGGATCGTTCTCATGCTGCACGTCGCGCTCGCCGTCGAGGGTTTTCTTCGGGAAGAACAGCGGCTCGCCCCAGCTATTCGACAGCTCCTCGGCGCAGCCTCCGTTATCGGACAGGAAGAAAATCAAGGTATTGTCGAGTTGTCCGCGCTCGCGGAGACGGCTCGCCAGCCGTCCGATCGTCTCGTCCATGACGGAGATCTGCGCGGCGTAAACCTCCATGCGCCGCGCTTCCCACTCCTTGTGCGGGGCCTCTTCCCAAGCCGGAACCGCCGCATCGCGCGCGGTCAGCGGCCAGTCGGCTTCAATGACGCCCATCTCGATCATCCGCGCCCGCCGCTCCTCGCGCAACTGGTCCCAGCCCATGTCGTAGCGCCCCTTGTATCGGGCAACGGCCTCCTCGGGGGCATGCAGCGGCCAGTGGGGCGAGGTAAACGACATGTAGAGGAAAAACGGCTTGTCTTGCGGCGACTCGTCGATGAACCGGAGCGCATGCTCGCCGATCGCGGTCGTATAGTAGAAATCTTCGCCGTCCGGCTCGACGTGCCGGTTGCCGCTCGCCAGCGTCACCGGATCGTAAAAGCTTCCCGCCCCGAGGATCGTTCCCCAGAAGCGATCGAAGCCGCGTTGCAGCGGCCAGTTGTGCTGCTTGGGAACATCGCCTTCTTTCGCGATCGAAGGCGTCACGTGCCATTTGCCGCTCATCAGCGTCGTGTAGCCCGCGGCCTTGAGCGCCTCGGCGATCGTCACGCTGTTGCTGCTCAGGTCTCCCGCATACGAGGGGATGATCGCGCCGTTTTTGCGGTACTGCCCCGTCATGTGACCGACGCCGGCTTGATGCGCATAGAGTCCGGTCAGCAGCGACGCGCGCGTCGGGCAGCACCGCGCGCCGTTATAGAACTGCCGGAAGCGCAAACCGTTTGCCGCCAGCGCGTCCAGATGCGAGGTATCGACCTCGCCGCCGTAGCAGCCGATGTCGGAAAAGCCCATGTCATCGGCCATAATCAGCACGATGTTCGGGCGGGCGTCCTGCGCCGGCCCGCCGGAGCTTGCGCATGAAACGGCGGCCCAGGGCGCGGCTGCCGCCGCGGCGGCATGCTGCAGAAAGTTACGGCGGCTCCATGCGTTCGACGTGTCCATGCGCTGTATGGTAACCGCTTTTGGCCTACAAGTCGGGCTTTCTCACAGCCGCCGCGACATGTCGATCCAGCAGCTTTTTCATTTTCGCGGCAGTCTCCTGCATATGCGGCGCCAGCGCCAGGTTGACGTACTCTTGGGGATCGTTCCAGTGGTCGTAGAGCTCGGCGCCGTATTGCGCATCGGGGCCCCACTCGGTATAGCGCCAGCGCTCGGTGCGGATGGAGTAGCCCACGGCCCGCGGGCGCAGCGGCGGCTTGTTCACGCGGTCGAGCGTGTCGAAGGTCGTCAGCGCCGTTTCGCGCACCGTCCGCGTCGGGTCTTCGAGTATCGGCGCGAGACTTTTGCCGGCAAGATGCTTCGGCGGCGCGATGCCGCACAAATCGGCCAGCGTCGGGTACACATCCACCAATTCGGCCAGCGACTCGGTAGGCAGCCCGGCCGTTTTGCGATGCTTCGGCGAGGCGATCATCAACGGCACGCGCGCCGAGTTCTCGAACAGCGTCGTCTTCTGCCAGAGCTTGTGCTCGCCCATATGGTAGCCGTGATCGGACCAGAACACGATCACGGTATTATCGGTCAAGCCCAGTTCTTCGACCGCGTCGAGCAGCCGTCCGAGCTGCGCGTCGACGAACGTGATCGCGGCGTAGTAAGCCCGGATCGCTTCGCGCTTCTTCGTTTCGCTCAGATAGAGTTGATACGGCCGGTCGACCCACGCCAAGTGCGGCAAGTCGACCAGGTCATTGAGCGGCTCGACCGGCAGCCGCACCATGTGCAGCGGATACATCGCGAAATACTTGCGCGGCGCCACGTAAGGCGTGTGCGGGCGGTAAAAGCCCATCGCAAGGAAGAAAGGCTCGTCTTTGCGCCGTTCCATGAGATCGATCGCGGCGGTCACGCCGATGCCGTCGGTCTGCTCCTCGTCGGCGCCGTCCTGGGCCATCCAGCTCAACGTCCCGCCGAGGTTGTGCGTCACCGGGTCGATCGAATAAATGCGTTCCTCTTCCCACTTGTCGCGCCCGCGCGGGTTGACGACCTCGTGCCAGGACGCAGGGTCGTCGACGCCGTCTTCGCCGATCTGCGTCGGCACTCCGTAGTGATATATCTTGCCCACGCGAGCGGCGAAATATCCGGCGTCCTGGAACATCTGCGGCAGCGTCTTCACGCTGGGGATTTCCTTGCGGAAGTCGCCTGCATTGCTGCGCACGCGCGTCTGATCGGGATAGAGTCCGGTCATCAGCGAAGCGCGGCTGGGATTGCACACCGGATAGTTGCAATAGGCCCGCTCGAACTTGATCCCCATCCGCGCCAGCCGGTCGAAGTTGGGCGTCTTGACCAGAGGATGCCCGTAGGCGCCGAGATCGTTGTTCATATCGTCGGCGGCGATGAACAAGACGTTCAGCTTTTGCTGGGCGGAGCAGATGCCGGTCAGGCAGCCGAGAGCGAGAATCCAAATCCGCGGCATGAAAGAAAAGGTAGCAGAGTTGGGGGGCGGCGCCCGATACGCAAGGCCGCTGGCGGTTTCTCCCTACAATTGGAAGAACGCGGCGCAGCCGCCCGCCGGCGGAAAATTAACGAAAAAACGTATGCGAATTTTCAAGCAGGCGCGCTCGGCGCTGGGGATTGCGCTTTTGGCCGCCGCGTCGGGCGGGCCGCTCCGGGCGGCCGACGAATCCCATGCGTTCGATTCGGGCACTTACCGCGGCAGAATCCTCAGCGACCGTTTCATGCGGCGCCAGCGACTGGCCCGCGGGCCGCGGGATACGCAGCTTGCGCAGGCAACCGCGCCGGCGCCGCGCCAAGACATCGGCGATATCGCCGTGATCGATACGGGAAACGGGGTCGTTCCGGACCCCAATCCTTTCGACCTGGCGGGAACCGGCCTGCTCTTCGCCCCCGCCGCAAACGGATACTCCGTGCAGCCGGGCAGCCGGAGCATCAGCGGCGCGGCGCTCGCCAACGGCTTGCCGCTGCCGCTGGAGGACGACGACTTCCGCGAGGTGCGCCTCCCGTTCGCTTTCCCCTACTTCGGCAAGAATCACGATGTCGTCTTCGTGCATTCCGACGGCAATCTGACGTTCGAAGAGCCCGACGCGCGCTCGACCGGGCGGAATTTCTCGCGGGCGTTCGTCGGCCCTCCCCGCATCCTGCCGCTGTTTGCCGATTTGGACCCCTCGAAAGCGGACGCCGCGGTCAGCGTGTACGGCCTCTCGGACCGAGTGACGTTCAGTTGGCGGGCCGTGCCGACGTATCAAAGTTCCGGCATCGGCCCGCGCCAGACTTTTCAGGCTGTGCTGTTCGCGGACGGGCGCATTGTCTTCGTCTACGCTGCCGACGCCGCGGTTCCGGGCGCGGTCGTGGGCATTTTTCCGGGCCGCCTCGCCGGAGAACCGACGCCGGTCGACATGAGCCTCGGCCTGAACGAGCCGGCAGCCGGCGCGGCAGCGGAGATTTTTATCGATCGGCGGGAGATCGACTGCTTTGCGGCTTCCCAGCAATTTTTCCGCAACCACGACGACGTTTACGATTTCGCGATCTTCTTCAACGACATCGGCCTGTCGAACGGCCCGGGATCGTTCGCCTTCGAGGTGAACGTCCGCAACCAGGCGCGCGGGATCGGAGATTTGTTGTTCGACGACCCGATCTTCGATTTCGGCGTGGATTTCGGCTCTCCGCGCCGGCTTTCGAGCTTCTTGAATATGGGGCCGCTGTCGAATTATCCGACGGACCCCGCAGCGCGCATCCTTGCCGTCGGCGAGAATTCGACGCTCTCGGTCTTGGCGCATGAAGTCGGACACCGCTTCCTTGCTTACCCGGCGTTCCTCGACCGCGCAACGGGCTTGCGCTTGCTGAGCCTGTTAGGCCGCCAGCAAGCGCATTGGAGCTTTTTCTTCAATTCCCATGCCTCCTTCGTGGAAGGCAACCTGATCGAGGACAGAGGGCCGGCGGAGAACCCTCGTTTTCTGACGACGGAGACCGTAAGCCGCTTCAGCGCGCTCGATCAATACCTGATGGGGTTGCGCGCTCCGGAGGAAGTTCCCGCGACGTTTCTGGTCGAGAATCCGCGCAACGGCGCGAGCGCCGACAACGCCGGGCGTTCGCCGCAGACCGGCGTCGCCTTCGACGGCGACCGCAAAAACATCGCGCTCGAGCGGATCGTCGAGGCCGAGGGGCCGCGCCTGCCCGATCACAACGTCGCCCAACGGGAGTTTCGCTTTGCCTTCATCCTGATTGTCGCCGAGGGCTCCGAACCGAATCCGGACTCGATCGCCAAGCTCGAGCGTTTTCGCGAGGAGTGGCCGGCCTTTTACGAACAGGCGGTCGACGGCCGTTCGACCGCGCACACGTCGCTTGTCAAGCTGCTGCATCTTTCCACGTGGCCCGCCTCGGGCGTCGCCGCCGGCCGCGGCGGAAGAGCGTATGTCGAGATCGCCCAGTCGCGGGCCGTCGATCTTGGCGTGAAACTTACCTCTTCCAGCGGCGTTTTGACGGTTCCACCGACGGTGACGATTCCCGCCGGCAAGCTGCGCGCCGCTTTCGATTTGCATGGCGCGGCCCCCGGCCTGACGACGCTCGCCGCCGCGGCCGGCGAGCCCGGTTTCGACAGGGCCGTTTCGAGGGTGCAAGTACGCGGCAGCCTGGACGCACTGCAGCTCGAAGTCGTATCCGGCGGGGAACAGACCGCCGCGGCCGGCGCGGCGCTGCCCGAACCGATCGTCTTCCGGGCGGTCGATCGGAATTTCACTCCCTATTCGGGCTTGGCCGTGGAGTTCGAGACGAGCGGCGGCCTGCTGAGCGTTGCCGCTGCCGAGACGGACGCGCTGGGGCGCGTCGCAGCGGGCTGGCGGCTGCCGCCGGATGCGCAAGGCGTCCAGACGCTGGCGGCGCGGCTGAGGGACGCGCCCGCGGTCGGCGCGGCCGCGCAAGTCCACGTTGTCGGTTCGCCGCCCGAGTTTTCGGCCTCCGGCGTGGTCAATGCAGCGAGCTTCGCGCCGGGCGCAAGCGGCTCGGGTTTCGCGCCCGGAAGCTTGCTTACGATCTTCGGCGCGGGCTTGGCCGCGCGCGCCGGGGCGGCGGCGGCCTTTCCGCTCCCGGATGAATTGGAGTCCGCCCGTGTGGTCGTCAACGGCGTCCCCGCGCCGTTGTTGTTCGTCAGCCCTGCGCAAATCAATTTCCAGTTGCCGTTCGAGATTGCCGGCGAGAGCTTCAGGCTGACGGTGGAGACGCCGCTGGGAACCGGCGTCTGGGTCGAGCCGGCGCTCAGCCCGTCGCAGCCGGGGATTTTCTTCGATCCCGCGAGCGGAACCGGCGCGGTCGTGCAACGCGACGGCGCGATCGAAGTTTTCGCCACTGGTCTCGGCGCCGTGAGTCCGCCTGTCCGCACGGGCGCGCAGGCCCCTCCGGCGCCTCTTTCCCGAGTCGCCGGAGCAACGCGCGCGTGGGTTGACGGCGCTGAGTCGCCTGTCCTTTTCGCAGGTCTCGCGCCGTTGACCGCGGGCCTCTATCAGGTCAATGTCGAGTTGCCGGCCGACTTGGCGCCGGGACGTCACACGGTGGCTATCGCGGTTGACGGCTTCGAAAGCAACGCAGTGTCTTTCGATTTGAACTGAATGGCCGGAACGATAGATATCTTCGTGACCGAGTCCTTGGCGGCGCGCTTGCACGACGGGCATGCAGGTACGGCGGGCAAGGCTCAGCCGATGAGGCGCAGGAAGGCAATCACGATGCCGGCGACAGCGCGATCCCAGTCCCGACGATCCACTTGATTAGGCGCAGTTCAAGCGCAGCAAGGCGGGCGTCAAGCATGTCGAGCATCATATGGTCACCATGCTCGGCAGCTTGGCGAACGGTGGCCGTGATGGCGTCCGCCTATGCCGGCGTCAACTCGGCATCGGTCAAGCTGCGGGCGATTTCATGCGTGTCGAACATGTTTGAACCCAGTGTAACGCGGACCGGTAATGGCTACCGGAGACCTGTCCTCAACGATAGTCGACGGGTTCTGCGTCGGGCTCGACCGGCGGGCAGCTACTGTGGTCACACGCTCTTGCGACGAGGCGCGGACTCTCGACGACGACTCCAGCGGGCTCGTGTTCCACAGCCGGAACGGAAAGTCGATGACCGATGTAGCCCTGTCACGGCTACTCACCGAACTGGAGATCGCCGGTGTCCCGCACGGGCACCGCTCATATTATGTCCGTTGGCGTCCTGTGCCGTCCGGGTATGACCGTAAGATGCTGACTGGTAATCGTTATGATTCGTATCGGTAGACTGAGCGGGGCAGGAGGTCTTGCGGATTCCGCCACCATCCGGCATATAATGCAGGGATGGTTGCAGAGACACCGGCCGCCCCCTCGCCCCGCAGAACCAAGCGCCGAGGACGACATCCCCACAACGCGCTGGCCCCTGCGTTCGTCCGCAGCGCACCGCCCGGACACCACATCGACGGCAACGGACTCTACCTCTACGTCCAGCCCACCGGCGCCCGCAGCGGGATCCAGCGCCTCGTCATCCGCGGCAAGCGCTGCGAGCTCGGACTCGGCTCCGTAGCCCTCGTCCCGCTGGCCGAGGCCCGCGAGAAGGCCGTCGCGAACCGCAAGCTCGCCCGCGAGGGCGGCGACCCGCTGGCCGAGAAGCGCCGCCTCCAGTCCGTGCCCACCTTCGCCGAGGCCGCGGCCGGCGCTCGCCGCCGACTGGCCGCGCACCGAATCGGTGGATGAAGCGGTCGACGCGACGACCGGTGCGGCGGCGTTGTCGGTTGACGGTCCCCATTCGGAACGACGCCCTTGCGATGTACAATTCCACGCCATCATGACGGATCAGGTTTCGAGCTTCAACGAGACCCTCGTGTCCCTTCAAGCCGACCGGGACGCGCGGCGCTTCGACGGGACGCAGTTCGAGGACGCCGTGCTCCGGCACGCCGCAGGCATCCCGAGTTGGGAGATCGCCGAGTGCTGGCGCTACCTGGAGTGGCCGGAGCGTACGGCGGTGGGCGTGCCCCTGCCGTCGCACGACGCCGGCATCGACCTCGTGGCCGTCAAGCATGACGGTTCCCGCGTGGCGATCCAGTGCAAGGCGCGGAGCGGCGACGGGTCGGTGACGACGAAGCAGGTGCAGCAGCTTGCCGGCGCTGCGCCGCCGTCGGTGTTCGCCGAGCGCTGGTTCGTGGCGGAGGCCCGCCGGAGTGCGGCGACGGCGGACGCCGCCGCCGTCGCCGACGTGACGTTCATCGACTTCGAGGCCGACCTTGCGGTTGCGCTGGAGGTCGCGCGGGAACGCGGGCGGGCTGCGGCCGAACCGGATCCGCGGACAGCCATGCAGGACGAGGCCGTGGCGGCGTGCGTGACGGCGCTCCGCGCCGGGTTGCCTGAACACCGGGACCGCTGGCGCGGCGGCGAACCGAGGGACTGGATGCCGCGGGACGCGGCGCGGGCGACCCTCGTGTTGCCGTGCGGGACCGGCAAGACCCGCGTGTCGATGCGGATCCTGTCGGAGTTGTCCGAGCCCGACGGCCTCGGCGTGGTGCTCGTGCCGAGCATCGCGCTGATCGCCCAGGTGCGGCGCGAGTACCTGTCCCACATCGGCCGGCCGGTTCGGACGCTGGCGGTGTGCAGCGACACGACGGCGGGTCACGTCGACATCGAGCAGGCTCCGAATCTTGCGGCGGACCCGACGCGGGACACGGGGCAAGTCCGTGCGGCCGAAGTCGGCTGCCGGGTGGCCCAGAACGCCAACGCGGTGGCCGAGTGGCTGCGCGCTGGCGTGGACTCGACCGACCTTCGCATCATCTTCTCGACGTACCAGTCGGCGCACCACACGGCGGACGCGTTGCTGGCGGAGCAGCAGTTCGCCCAAGTCCTGATCCTCGACGAAGCGCACCGGACGGCGCAGTTGCGGCCGGCGAAGAGCCAGCGGCAGGGCGAGCGGCTGCGGGTGTTCACGCTGTGCCACGACCAGGAGGCGTTTCCGGCCCGCTACCGGCTGTACCAGACGGCGACGCCCCGCGTCTACGACGCGAGCAACGCGAAGGTCGCCCGCATCGACCGGACCAAGTGGCTCGTCGCCAGCATGTCGGACGAGTCGATCTTCGGCCCGGTGGCGTACCGGCTGGCGTACAAGGATGCGGTCGAACAGAAGTTCCTGTCCGACTACCGGATCATCGCGATCGGCGTCGATGACCGAGCCTGGGCGGCGGCGAACCGCATCGTCCAGTTGTTCGAGCAGTCGCGGGAGACCCGCGGGCTGACGACCCGCGACGCGCTCTCGTGGCTGGTCTACGGCGTGGCGCTTGCCGGCGGGACGGTCGGAGACGGCGTGCGAATGAGCCGGTCACTGGCGTTCCTGAACAAGGTCCAGCGTTCCAGCCAGATGGTCAAGTGGCTCAACAGTAATGTGGGCCGCTCGGAGATCGAGCGGTACTTCACCGAGGGCGGCTTCGACGGCGCTGGGCGGCGGTATGGCGTGGAGCATCTCGACGCTGGGCACCCGGTGCGTGAACGGCGGCGGGCGCTACGCGATCTCGCTGAGGCGGACGCCGAGAGACCGCGCGGGATCGCGAACGTCGGGATCTTCGGAGAAGGGACGGACAGCCCCAGTCTCGACGCGGTGGCGCTGCTGGCTCCGCGCCGCAGCCCGACCGACGTGATCCAGATCGTCGGCCGCTGCATGCGCCGGGCTCCGGGGAAGCGCTACGGGTACGTCATCGTGCCGGTCCCGTTGCCGCGGGGCATCGATGCGGAGACGAGCCTGTCGATGGACACGCTCGGCGACGAGTGGAAGGTGCTCGGCGAGGTCTTGCGGGCGCTGCGGGCGCACGACGGCCGGATCGAGGACGAGATCTCGCATCTGTTGCAGATCCACGTACCGCCGGAGGATGAAGTGCCCGTTCCCCAGCCGCTGGTCGTCCGCGACGGCGCGTTGACGCGCATGGGCGTGTGGACCGGACCTCGGGGCCACGCCGAACACGCCGTGGCGCTGGCGGACGTGCCGGCATGGCGTGACGCCTCGGCCCCCGGCGCGGCCCCGGTCACCGAGTACCTGACGGAGGACAAGGGCTTCGAGTGGCGGCGGCAGCCGACGCGGGCCGGCGAGTCCGAGCGCTTCACCGACGGCCCGTCTGGTGATGACGAACGGATGCTGGAGGAGTCGCCGGCCGTGCTGGTCGTCCAGCGCGGACGCGGTGGCGTCCGCTGCACGGTGCAGGCTGCGTCGCGGTCCACGGAACGGCACGGTGGCGTGGATGTGGCGAAGACCGTAGAACGGGCGCGGGAGCGGGCCGAGTCACTGTACCCGCTGCCGAGACGGCCCCGGCGGCGCCCCGCCCGGCGGGGTCGGTCCGAGAAGGAGCGCCCGGCCGGTCCGTCGCCGACGCAGCGGCTCCTGGAGCAGATCCGGGAGGACGGCGTAGGCCGCGACCTGCGCGTCGAAGTGATGGAGAAGTCCGGGCTGCGCGGGAACGAGATCCGGGACTTCAACCTGCTGATGGATCCGGTTCGGCGCGCCGCCGAGCACCTGAGCGGCGAAGGGCTGGAGGGGTGGTTGCGTTCCGTGCTCGGCATGGAACACTTGCAGGAGACGGACACCCATGCGGATGCGTGCACGGTGAGCGTGCTGCTGCTCATGAACGCGGCGCTGCTGCACGCGCGGCTGGAGAGCGCCAAGGGGCAGGCGGCGGACTTGGCCCGTGTCGGGTTGCTGCACGACGCGGCGACCGGGGCCGGACCGGTCGCGGTGCTGCGCGAGGCGTGGACGGCGGTGCTCCGCTACGACTACGAGCCGGTGTTCCGGCCGGCGCTCAACGTGCTTGAGGCGCTGGCGGCGGCGGATGCGCTGGGCGGCGTCAATCAGGCCGTGCGGGCGGTCGCCGCATGGGCGAAGGAGAACGCCGAGATCTACGTGTCGATGGGCATGGAGTACGCCGGCGAGCTGTTCAGCCGCGTCCTCGGGAACCAGGCGTCCGACGGCGCGTTCTTCACGCGGCAGCCGGCGGCGCGGCTGCTGGCCGAGTTGGCGCTTGACGCGACCGGAGAGACCGAGTGGGCCGAGCGGCGGACGTGGAAGCGGCTCAAGATGGCCGACCTGGCCTGTGGGAGCGGGACGCTGCTCAACGCGTACCTGGAGGCGGTCAAGGACCGGATCCGCAAGGCCGGCGGCGGCGAGCGGACGGCCGCCGAGTTCCACAAGTACGCCGTCGAGCGGCTCGTGACCGGTCTGGACATCAACCCCGTGTCCTTGCAGATGGCGGCGGGGCGGATGACGCTCGCCAACCCCTCGGTCGACTACCGCAAGATGGCTCTCCGGGCGATGCCCTACGGTTCCGTCGATGGCGAGGCGGTGCGGCTCGGGTCGCTGGAGTTGCTGACCGACGAGGACGTGGTGGGGCCGGCGGCGGCGACCGCAGCCGACAACGGCGGTAGCGGACAGAGTGGGCTCTTCGACTCGTCGGCCGTGGACCCCGAGGTCGTGCAGGATGTCGAGGACCGCCGGCTCGTCATGATGAACCCCCCGTTCACCGCGAACGACAAGAAGGGCCGGAAGTTCACTCCGGATGTCGTGAAGAAGCTGCAACGGCGGGAGCTTCAGATCCGCGACCGGCTGGCGGCCAGCGACGAAGAGGCGGCGGGCGTCATCGACGCGAACAGCATCCAGACGATGTTCATGCCGCTCGCCGAGAAGGTGCTGGCTCAAGATCAAGCGGTTCTCGCTACGATCATGCCGGTGACGGTCTGCACCGGGGCATCGGCTCTCCGGCAGCGGCGGTTCCTCGCGTCGCGGTTCCACATCGACATGATCGTGTGCAGCCACGACCCGCGGGAGCCGAATCTGTCCACGCACACGTCGATCAACGAGTGCCTGCTGATCGGGTCGCGGAACCGTGGGACTTCCAGGGCTACAACCATGTTCGTGAACCTGCGGCGCTTCCCGAAGACGGTCGAAGCCGTCCAGGATGTCGTGGCCGCGATCCGGAATCAGCGGATCGACGAGGTCGGCAGCGCGTGCGAGTGGCCGGAGGATCGGGTGCGGGCCGGCGACTGGTCGCCGGTGCAGTGGTACGATCCCAAACTCGCGGAAGCGGCAGCCCAAGTCCGGGAGGCGTCCGGGATGTGCCAGTTGAGCGCGTTGTACGACATGGGGCCGGCCGGTCAGCGCATTCGGGACGCGTTCCAGCAGGTGACAGACGGGTCCTCAACGGAAGCGGATGTCGACGTCTTCGATTCCGTGTCCAGCGACCTTCGTGTGTCGCTGGCAGGCAGCCCGGATGCACGCTGGCGACCGAGATCGGGGAAGGCGAGCATGGTTCGGTCGTACCTTGCACGGATGGGCTGGGTACAGTTGATGAATCGTGCGCGAGTCAACAACGCCCGGGTCGTCGCCGTGTGTGCGACGGCGAAGAGCTTCGGGTCGGGGTTCATGCCGGTCGTGACGGAGACGCTGGCGCAGGCCAAGGCGTTGTGCCTCGTGTGGAACAGCACGCCGGTGCTTCTCCAGTTGCTCAACATGCGGACGAAGATGTTGATGTACTTGGGTTGGTCGGTGGCGCAACTCGGGTCCGTCCGTGTGCCGGCGTCGCTGAACGATGCGACGGACACGCAGGGTGCGCTGGTAGCCATCTATGACCGCCTGTGCCGTGCGCGGCTGCAACGCTGGGCGCAGGCGGACGCCGATCCCGTTCGGCGCGAGATCGACGAGACCGTTGCGGAGGCGTACGGGATCTCGGCGGGTGTCCTCGCGGACTGGCGTGAACGTCTGGCCAAGGAGCCGACCGTCGCGAACCAAAGTCCAGTCTAAAACGGTCCGAAGCCGGTCCCTGAAGTGCAACCGAATCCGGTTGACGTTGCGGGGTGCCGCATGGGGAACGCGGAGCGGCAACGCCACCTAAGCTATTGCATAAATAGATAGTTATAAGATTCTCGTGGCGGTCGCACGGGTTCCGTTCATCGTTCCGGGACTGGGTGGCCGAGAAGACCAATCACCCGCGCTATGTCGTCGAGGCGGAACTGGCGCATGTGGTCCGGGGCAAGGTCGAGTCCGCCTACGCCCGCTCGGACCTGTTCGAGCGCCGACGCCATTTCGGCGCTTCTAACAGAGTCCGAGCGAGCTTGGCCAAGCCTCCTGGATGGCGACATCGTACCTCAGCTCACACCAGAGCATCTCCAGGTTTGCGTCGAAGCCCTCGCCCAGCATACGGTCTCCGGTGGCGATTTTCAGGTCATTGATGGCTTTTTTGAGTTCCTTGTGGCGCGGACGGCCAAGGGAGCGAAAGGCCAGTACTTCACACCCCGGCATGTCATTGAGTTCTGCGTGAGGATGCTGGCGCCGTCGAAGAGCGACACCGTTCTCGATCCAGCATGCGGCTCCGGTGGATTCTTGCTGCACACCTTGAGTTACGTCAGAGGCCAGGAATCGCTCAAGGAGGAGCACTTAAAGCGATATTGCGGAACTCAACTGTGGGGGTTCGACATTTCCGCCCGCGCGGTGCGGGTCGCCAAGGCGCTGATGGTGCTTGTCGGCGACGGGGGAACGAATATCCTACGGTTGAACAGTCTCCTCCGGCCGGATATGGGCGGCTTGTTGCCACTCGTAGAGACTTCAGCGACAGACAGCACGTTACTCACGGTGGAAGATGTGTGTCGCACGCGGATTCGGCGGCACAAGGGCTTCGACGTGATTATGACGAACCCGCCATTCGCCGGCGAGGTTCGAGAGTCGCACGTACTTGAAGGTTACGCTGTGAGCCGCGGACGTACGCGAGCGGAGCGGGATGTTCTGTTCGTTGAACGCTGTATTGAGCTCCTGCGCCCCGGAGGTCGGCTTGCGATTGTTCTGCCGCACAACAAGTTCGCTGGGTCCGCATTCGTTAGCCTCAGACAGTTGTTGATGCGGCGAATGCGCGTGCTTGCTGTTGTGGGACTTGGCAGGAATACGTTTCTTCCGCACACGCATCAGAAGGCGAGCGTTCTGTTCGCACAACGCCGACACCATGGAGAACACGACGCGCCGAACGAAAGGATTTTTTTTGCAATCAGTGAGAAGGATGGCAAAGATTCAAGGGGACAGACCGTTTATCGTGCTGCTGTCAGCGAAAGGGAAATGACGTGGGAGCGTGTAGACCATGACCTTGCGGAGATAGTCACTGCCTACCGGGCGTTCACAAATGAGCATCAGCACATGGCTGCTGGAGGGGTAAGGGATGGCAATTTGTAACGTAAAGGAGCGGTCCCAGTTGGGGAAGGGGATCGTTCTTGCGCCGGAGCGTTACGACCGGCGGCGTGAGGCCCTTTCGGCCATTGCCTCGAGCATCGTGCTCGGCATGCTCGTCCTTCCGCTTCGGAAGACTGTCAATCCGAACGGGAATGGGGCCGAACCGCGGGATTTCCTAGTGTTGGACACATGTGATGCGCAAGAAGGCATCATCATCGCACGGCGTCGGCCAGCGCCCTTAAGCAGCCTTCGGAGCGCAAAAAAAATCGTGCCGGCCCGTAGCGTGCTGATTTCGAGGCTACGACCCTACCTGCGGCAAGTCGCGTTCGTCGATGACGCACTCAACAGCCGCCATAAGGATGTTGCCATTGCATGTTCCACCGAGTTCTTTGTACTTACACCGCGAGACCAACGGTCCATAGCATTCCTTGTTCCGTTTCTCCTCTCTGAGCCAGTGCAGGAGGTGCTAGCGGCCTCACAGGAAGGGGGACACCATCCGCGTTTCGATGAATATGCGCTACTTGGATTACCCGTACCGAGGGCATGGACCGACCAGCGTGACGAAGTCTCCGCACAGGTCGAACTCGCGATCTCTGATTTCCGCAAGGCCCGCGTTACGGTGGAACGCCTGATAGTAGATGCAGAAGCTGCTATGAAGGCTGGTTGAGGTCGTGCTCACTGGAGACGGCGAAGCCTCTGCAACAGGCATAGAACCTATCTCAAAATTAAAAACCTTGAACTGGAAGCCAATCAACTATAAGAGCTACCCTTTTATTTTCAACACATTCGATTTTCGCTTCGTAGCTCGAAGCCGTTGAATATGATTTTGAGATAGGTTGTAGCGCGTTACAGCGCCGGCAAGGGGCGCTGTTCCGGGCCGAAGCGGAACGTCAACGAAGGGGCTACCTCGGCCGGAGGCAAGCGTACGATGCGCGGCCGCACCAGGATCAGCAGATCGCTTCGATTGACCTGTCTCCTGTGTCGGCTGAACAGTTGCCCCAGGAGGGGAACGCCGGCCAAGCCGGCCGGACCTGCGCGGGTGTTGCGCCGCTCGTGCACCGCCATCCCCGAGACGATCGCGAACTCGCCTGCGCGCAGCCGAACGCTCGATTGGAACTGGCGGTTGGAGAGAATCGGAACCCCGTTGACCGCTCCGCCGGCCAAGAGCCTGAATTCCGTCTCAAGTTCCAAGGTGACCTCTTTCGCGCTGTGCACGAGCGGCGTGGCCTTCAGCGTCAAACCCAGATCCTCGAACGTGAACGAAGGGATCGGCTGGATGAAATTGCCGGCGGCGGCATCGTCCAGACCCGGCGAGGGCGCGGCGGAAAACTGCGCCGTGACGATCGGAAAGCGCTCGCCAAGCTTGATCTCTGCGGGCATGCCGTGCTCGGCGCGAACGCTCAAGGCTTGCAGGGAGCGGCCCGTACCGCTGTTGAGCGTTGCCAGCGCCTGAGCGCCTCCTACCGTTACGCCGAGCACGGTTCTGCCCCCGCCGATGCCGATCAGCGGCGCCGATCCGTCGAATTCGGGAGCAATGCCGTTCAAGATCGTGCTGAAGTTCGTAACGGGAAAGCTGTCCGGCAAGGCGATGCCCAAATCGGCGGTCCGCTCGCGGTTGACCGAGACGACGCTCATCTCGATCATCACCGCGCCGCGCGGGCGCAGCAACGCGTCGGCCATCGCCTGCGCCATGCGCACCTTCGTCACCGTATCCCTCGAAAAAAGCATTCCGGCCGTCGGGCTCATCTGGAACCGCCTGATGTCGAGAGATTGCTGGATGGCTTGTCCGATTTGCGTGACTTCCTCGGCGGTCAGAGCGTCGTTGAGCGGAATCGCGACCGAGGCGACCGGCTCGAGCTCGCGGCGCTTGCCTTCGCTGTCTTCGGTCACCAGGAACCGCTTTTCCGTCACAGGGACGATCAGCGTCCGCCCGACGTCGCCCAGAGCCAGCATGGCGCAGGAAAAATCGCAGTCGAAAAGATCGATCCGCACCTTTTCCTCGTGGTCGAATTGCTCATCGAAGACCGCCTCGAGACCGAACTCCCCGGCAACCTGCCGGTAAGCTTCGCCGAGGGTTCCGCGAAAACGGAATGCCGCCGCGTGGTTGTTCGCCTGGAGTCGAACCGGCTCCTTGAATTTGCGCTCGGGGAATTTGCGCTCGGGGAATTTGCGCTCGGGGAATTTGCGCTCGGGGAATTTGCGCTCGGGCTGCCCGCCGCTGACGGCGAGGCGCGCTCCGGCGGGCCCGTCTTCCGCTTCAGCCGCCAAGCGCTGCAAGCCCGCGGCGGTCGGCGCCATGGCGGCCGCGGTGCGGTAATCGCCGGTCGAGGCGATCAATTGCGCCGCCGGCTCGCGCGCCTGCAGCGCCGCCCGGATGTATTTCCGGTTCGTCGGATCGAGCGCCCGAGCCTGACTGTACAGCGCGTAAGCGTCGATGTGGCGCTCATCGCGCTGCGCCCGAAATCCCTTGCGGAACAGCGCTTCCGCCGAATCCTGGGCGGCGGCGCCCGCGGCGAGCGCGAATAGAACCGCCCCCCCGAGGCCCCAGCCGAGCCCATGCCGGACGAGCCCATGCCGGACGAGCCCATGCCGGACGAGCCCATGCCGGACGAGCCCATGCCGGACGAGCCCATGCCGGACGAGCCCATGCCGGACGAGCCCATGCCGGACGAGCCCATGCCGGACGAGCCCATGCCGGACGAGCCCATGATGGAAACGCCGCCCCATAAACAGAAATGACGCGCGGCGCCGCCCGACCGTGGACTGCCGCCTCCGCCTGCGCAGCGAAATCCGCGCCGCCGGTTCCTGCTCAACCGGCAAGGGCGGCCGGCGCGGCCTCACTCCCAGTGCGGAGCGAAACCTACGATGCCGGTTTCCTTCTCGACCCAGAGCGGAGCTTGCTCGATCCCATTGATGTCGTAGAGCAAAATGACGCCGTTGGACTGCGTGAACGATCGACCCAGGTCGAAGGAACGGATTTCCCCGAATTCCGACTCTTTGCCCCAGTCTTCGAGAAAGTCGTCATAGGGATAGTAGCGGCACGGCTCAGCGACGGAGCAGTTCCACATCTTGTACGCTTCGGCGTATTGCTCGTTCTGGACCAACCTGAGAAACCGTCTCGCCTGCAGCTCTTCGCGCCAGTTGCGGAAAAAAACGTAATAGATGCAGCCGAGCAGGATCGAGGCCAGCAGGGCAATGAAGAAGCCCTTGACAATCCGTTCGTAGACGAGGTCGCTTTTGCCGTATGCGTCGAGGAAGTCCACCGGTCGCCGTCAGTTTGCCGGATGCTTGGCGTCGTATGCGGCGGTGGCCGCCTGGGTCAGGTCGATGGCGGTATCGAAGGCCAGAACGCCGCCGATGTCCACGATCAAATCGACTCCTTTTTCGGTGCGCAGGGTTTGCACGATCGCGCGCATCCGGCTGCCGGCCTCGGTCAGGATGCCTTGGCGGTCGAATTCCACGTCGGATTGCAGATCTTCGCTCAAACGCTGCGCGCGGCGCTGCTTGCGCTCGCCTTCGGTCTGCAGGGTCTGCGCCTGGTCCGCGGCCGCGGATTGCAACTTGGTCTGAATCTCCTGAAGCTCGCGCGAGAGCTGCTCGATCTCGTCTTGCCGCGGCTTGTACTTGGCCTCGAGCTCGGCGGCTTTCTTCTGAATGTCGGCGGTGTTCAGCAAGGCGGTTTGGAAATCCACCACCGCGACCTTGGTTTGGGCGGCCGCCTGCTGCGGCCAAGCGGCGGCGCACAAGACGGCCGCAAAAATCCATCGATTCAGACGCATCTCGGTCAAAACTCCTATTCGCGCGGGCGCGCGGAGCGTGGACTCGGCGCCGCCTCACCCCCTATTTTGCCACAAGCCCTGTCGCAAGGCGCCGCAGCGGCCGTAGCGCGCGTTCGCTCAGCCCGAGGCGATCTTTTTCAGCAGGTCGTTGTACATCACGAATCCGAACAGCAAAACGATCAGAATCAGGCCGACTTGAATGATCCTTTCCTTGATGGCGATGCTGACATCCCGGCGCATGACGCCCTCGAACGTCAGCAGCAGCATCTGGCCGCCATCCAGAATGGGAATGGGAAACAGGTTGAAAATGCCCAACTGCATGCTGATCAGCGCCATGAGCTCGATCAACGCGCGCAGGCCGACGTCCGCGGCTTCTTTCGAATATTCGTAGATGCCGATCGGCCCGGTGAGCATACGCGGGGAGACCGCGCCGGAAAACAGCCCGCCCATCAGCTTGAAAAGCACGGTGCAGGCGCGCGCGTTGCTCTCGATCGAACGCGCGAGCGCATCGATGAATCCCAATTGAGATTGGACCGTCCGCCAGTTCGCGGAAAGCTCGACTCCGATGCGCCATGCTTCGTCTGTTTCGTTGTATGCGGGGGTAATCGCGACGGTCCGCTTCTCCCCGTCACGCTCGATCTCCATCTGCAACGGCTTGCCCGCGGATTCCTGAATCGACTCGATGACCTGGAGCGTCGAACTGATTTCCATGCCCCCCAGGCTGCGCAGCCGGTCGCCGGGAAGCAGACCCGCGGCCTCGCCCGGAGAACCGCCTGCGATTGTTCTCAAGACGACTTCGTAACCCTCGCTCCAGCCGGCGTGGGGCGCGCCGGGCCGATTCTCGCTTTCCGCCACGTAAAGTGAAAAAGTCTGGAGAGACCCCTCCCGCTCGACCTCCACCGGCACGGTTCTGTTCAACGCCATGGTCAAGGGCAGCTCGACGTCCTGCCAAGCCGCCACCGCCTGGCCGTCGATCGAGCGGATCGTGTCGCCGGGGCGAAGCCCGGCTTCCGCTGCGCTGCTGTCGGCCTGGATGTATTCGATTCTCGGCTCCTCCGTGAGAAACACCGGTCGCTCGAAGCTGTTCATGAAGAGACCGGTAAGCAGGGCGATTGCCAGGATGAAGTTGAAAATCGGCCCCATGGCCATGATGATGAACCGCTGCCAGCGGGGTTTCGCCAGCAACTCGTCGGGGTCTCCGCTGGGTTCGCCGATGCTCTCGCCGGCCATCTTGACGTAACCGCCGAGAGGCAGCAGGCAGACCTTGAAATCAGTGCCGCCGCGCTTGAAGCCGAACAGCCGCGGACCGAATCCGAAGGCAAAGCTCTCCACCTTGACCTTGAAATACCGCGCCGCCAGATAATGCCCCAACTCATGGAAGACGACCATGACGCCGAGCACGAAAATGAAAGCCAACATGAAGTTCTCCGCGCCTCTATTCGAATGCCCCTATTGCACGCCTGCGGCTTGGCGCGCCCGGCCGTTGCGCCGCGCCGCCAGATGCGCTGCGAAAATCCTTGCCTCGCGATCGGCCGCCAACAGATCGGACACGCCGGCCGGCTCTTGAGACGCGCCGTTCGCCAGCGTCTCGGCGACGATCTCGGCAATGGCCGGGAAGGGAATCCGTCCCTGCAAAAAAGCCTCCACGGCTACCTCGTCGGCCGCGTTGAGCGCGCATCCGGCTGCCCCCCCGCGCCGGAGCGACTCATAAGCCAACTCCAGCAGCGGAAATTTCCGCCGATCGGGCGGCTCGAAATCTAATTTTCGCACAGTGCTCCAGTCGATGCGCCGGCGCGGGCTGAATTGGCGGTCGGGATAGCAGAGGGCGTAGCGGATCGGCAGCTTCATGTCCGGCGGACACATCTGCGCGATCACCGAGCCGTCGCGGTATTCGACCAAAGCGTGGACCACCGATTGCGGGTGGACGACGACCTCGACCTCGTCGGGCAAAAACCCGAACAGGCGGCAAGCTTCGATCACCTCGAAACCCTTGTTCATCAGGGTGGCCGAATCGACGGTAATGCGCTTGCCCATCTTCCACGTCGGGTGCTCGAGCGCCTGCGCCGGAGTCACCGCAGCCAGCTCGCTCAGCGGGGTGTTGCGAAAAGGCCCTCCGGACGCGGTGAGAATCAGCTTCTCGACTTCTTCGCGGCGGCCGGCCCGCAGGCACTGGTGCGCGGCGTTGTGCTCGCTGTCTACGGGCAGGATCTCGGCGCCGCTGCGCGCGGCTTCGGTCATCACCAATTCGCCGGCCGCCACCAGCGTCTCCTTGTTGGCCAGGGCAACCCGCTTGCCCAGGCGAACGGCGGCGAACGTCGCTTCGAGGCCGGCGACGCCAACGGCTGCGGAAACGAATACGTCGTAGTCGACTTCGGCGGCCGCAGCGAGATTGCCGGCCGGCCCCGAGAGAACCCTCGGGCGGTAGCCGTCGTTGCCCGACAACGCGGCCAGAAGCTCCGCCTTCGCCGCCTCGTCGGCGACCGAGACCAGCTCGGGCCGGAACTCGCGCGCTTGCCGCGCCAACTCCGCAGAGTTGCGCCCGGCGGCAAGCGCAGCTACCGAAACCGATCCTTCCATCTCGCGCAGCACCTGAAGCGTGCTGCGGCCGATCGAACCGGTCGAGCCGAGCAGGGAGACTCTCATGCGCGATGCCCGCCCGCGGCTATTCCTCGAAATCCTCGACGCACGCCATCGCTTCCAGCCATTCGGCATCCGCGCAAAGCCGCCCCAGCGCCTCGACGCTCTTTGCGCTGGAAAACCCGGCGCGGATCAGGGAACGGTACAGGCGGCCGAGCTCTTTGCGGTCGTCGATGCGCGCCTCGTCGACCGGCCGGCCGAGCTTGCGGCGCAGGAAGTTGCCGATCAACGCGCGCTCATCCGTTTCGGCATAGGTTTCCGCGGCGACTCTTTCCGCCGTCTCCCGCTCGATGCCCCGCCGGCGCAACTCGACGACGACTCGGCGCAGGCCCAAGGAGTCGTATTCCCGGCGGGAGTAGGAGTGCGCTTCGGCGGCGCGCGCGTCGTCGAGCCAACCCCGCTCGCGAAGGCGCCCCAGAATCTCGGCGACCGATTCCGGCCGGGCGGCCCGGCCGCGCAGCTTGCTCTCCAACTCGGCCTCGGTATGCGTGCGGCGGCCCAAGGCGCGGACGGCGAACTCGTACAGCGCCGCCGGGGCGAGCTTCTTGCCGGCGGCGGCGTCGGGGCGCATGGCTTCATTTTACGCCTGCGCCGGCACGCTACGATAGGGGTCATGCTTACCGCCGTCGGCGCCCGCTTGGCCGCGATGATGTTCATCCAGTTTTTCGTCTGGGGAGCGTGGTACGTGGGCGCGCCTCTCTACTTGGGCAAGATCGGCTTTTCCGGAACCGATCTGGGGCTGACCTATTCCGTCGGACCGATCGCCGCAATCCTCTCGCCGTTTTTCGTGGGCATGGTCGCGGACCGCTTCTTCAATACCGAGAAGATCCTCGGCGCGCTGCATATCCTCGGCGGAGCGTTCATGCTGCTCGCCGCGGTGATGATGAACCCCGAGGCGCCGCGAACGCCTTTCGCCATCAACATGGTTTTTCTGGCGCACACGCTGTGCTACTTCCCTACGCTGGCCCTGACCAACTCGCTGGCCCTGCGCCACGTGACCGATTCGCAGAAGGAGTTCCCGCTGATCCGCGTGTTCGGCACGATCGGCTGGATCGTTGCCGGGATCGCCCTGGCCCGGGTCGGCTGGGGAGACCGCCTCGAAATGTTCCATTTGACCGGTGTTTCGGGCATTTTGATGGGCCTCTATTGCTTCTCGCTGCCGCGCACGCCGCCGCCCTTGGCCGGCCAAGAAGTTTCGGCCCGTCAATTGGCCGGCGCCGACGCGTTCGTGCTGCTCAAGCGGCGTCCGTTTGCGATTTTCATGGCCAGTTCGTTTCTGGTTTGCATCCCGCTGGCCTTCTATTACCAACTGGCGGCGAAGGCGGTGCGGCAAGCGGGCATCGCCGACGTGACCCAAGCGATGAGCTACGGGCAGATGTCGGAAATTCTGTTCATGGTTCTGATGCCGCTGTTCTTCAGGCGGCTGGGCGTGAAATGGATGCTGGCCGTGGGCATGGGGGCATGGGTGCTGCGCTACGCGCTCTTTGCCGTCGGCGCTCCGGACGCCGTCCGCTGGATGATGCTGGGCGGCATCGTGCTGCACGGCATTTGCTACGACTTCTTTTTCGTCACGGGCCAGATTTATACCGACCAGGCGGCGCCGAAGCAGATCCGCGCCCAGGCGCAGGGCATGCTGGTGTTGTTCACGCTGGGCTTGGGGATGCTGATCGGCGCGCAGGTCGCCGGAGTGGTCGAAGAGCGCAACACGCCTCAACAGTCGCGGGCGCTGAGCGCCGAGGTGCTCGACCTGGGCGCCCGCATCGCGCGCCTGGAGGAAGCGGGAGGGGGCGCGCAAGAGATCGCCGCGCTGCAAGCCGAGCAGGCGGCGAAATCGACGCGGGCGTTGCAGGCGGTCGATTGGCGCTCGCTGTGGACGCTGCCCGCCGGACTGGCGGCGTTGGTCCTGGCGGTCTTCCTGGCTCTGTTCCAAGACCGCGGCGCGGCGGAGACGTAGGCGGTTTCCGCAACGATCCTCGAGGGATTGCAAGCTCGGCGCGCGCGCATTCCGAGTGCTTGAATGAAGGGTAGGCGAGGCGGACGCTTCGGCGTGACGGCGGATGCGCACTCTGCTCGAGTTGCTCGATGAATTCCCCGCACTCGGTGAGCGGGAGGCTCTCCGTTACTCCAACGGCTATCGCACGTGGCGCTACAGCTACGCCGAGTTGCACGGGCGGATCGCGGCCTTCGCCGACTATCTGAAAAACGCCGGTATCGGGAAAGGGCAGCGCCTGCTGCTTTGGGGAGCGAACCGGCCCGAGTGGGTCGCCGTGTTCTGGGGCTGCGTCGCCCGCGGCGTCGCAGTGGTTCCGCTTGACTTCCAGTCGACGCCGGACTTCGTTCTCCGCGTGCAGGGGCAGGTGCAAGCGCGGCTTGCGGTTATCGGCGCCGGCGCCGGCGCGCAACGGGCCGGTTCGGCAATGGAGCTTCCGCTGCCGTCGCTTTCGTTTCAGGATGTGGCCGCGCTGCCGGCAAGTGAATCCATCGATGCGGCTGAGGCGGCCGAGGACGACGTCGTCGAGATCGTCTACACGTCGGGCACGACGGGCGCGCCGAAAGGAGTGGTCCACCGGCACCGCAACATCTGCGCCAACTTGACCCCCATCGGCGCCGAAGCCAGGCGATACCGCAGCTTCGCGCGGCCGTTCCAGCCCATCCGGTTGATGAACATGCTCCCCCTGAGCCATATGTTCGGTCAGGCGGCAGGCTTGTTTTTCCCGGTGCTCTTCCAGGGCGCGGTTGTGCTCACCGATGAATACCGGGCGGGATCGATCGTCGAGACCATCCGCCGCGAGCGGGTTTCCGTGCTCATAACCGTTCCGCGCCTGCTGCAGAATCTGCGCAGCCATCTGGTGCGGAAATTTGCGCTCGATCCCAAGGCGCCACGCTTCCGGCAATGGGCCGGAGCCGCCGAGACCTGGTGGCGATACCGGGCTGTCCACCGCGAATTCGGCTTGAAGTTCTGGTGTTTCGTTTGTGGCGGGGCGCATCTGGATACCGATCTGGAGCGGTTCTGGCGGCTCCTGGGTTGGGTGGTTGTTCAGGGTTACGGCTTGACGGAGAGTAGCCCGGTCGTCGCCATCAACCATCCGTTCCAGGCGCGGGCGGGCTCGATCGGCAGGCCGATCGAAGGGCAACGCGTGAAACTGGCCCCCGACGGCGAGATTCTCGTCAGCGGCCCCAGTGTGGCAAGCGGCTACTACGGGTCTGAGGAGACCGCTTCCGGTCGGATGGAACAAGGGTGGCTGCGCACCGGAGATATCGGCGCGCTGGACGACGACGGCCGGCTCTACTATCGCGGCCGCAAGAAGGACATGATTGTCACAGCCGAAGGGCTGAACGTTTTTCCGGTCGATGTCGAGGCCGTTTTGAACGCCGAGCCGCAAGTGCGCGAAAGCATCGTCGTCGGATTGGCCAAGCAGGGAGAGGAGCGGATTCACGCGGCGCTCATTGCCGATCGAAACGCCGACCTCGCCGCGCTCGTTGCCCGGGCCAACGAGCGGCTGGAACCGCATCAGCGCATTCAAAGCTGGTCGGCTTGGCCGGAGGACGACTTTCCGCGAACGCCCGCTGCGCAGAAGGTCAAGCGGCACGAAGTTGCGCAGCGCATCGCGGAAGCCGCAACGGACGCGCCCCCGGCTCGAACCGCCGGGATCCGCGGCGCCTTGGCGGATCTGACCGGCCGCGATGCGTCGGACTTCCGGCCGCACGCCCGCCTTGAGGAAGATCTCGCGCTCACCTCCTTGCAGCGCATGGAACTGCTGGCCCGGCTGGAGTCGGAGTTGGGGATGGCCTTGAGCGAGAACGAGTTCGCCGCGCTGCGCACCGTTGCCGAGCTCGAAGCAGCCGCCGGCGAAGCGCGAGCCGCGCGGCCCATGCAGCCGCCGGCCGTTGGCGCCGATGCGCCGGCGGCGGCTCGAAAGCCGCGGGCAAACGATGCGGCCGTCGAGTCGCGCGCCTTCACCCCCCGCTGGTCGCGGTCGTTTCCCGTGCGCTGGGGCCGCCGTGCTGCGGTCGACGGCCTGCTGATGCCGCTGATGCGGCAGATGATTCGCCTGAGCGTCGAGGAACCGGCGCATCTCGACCGGGCGAAACCGCCGCTCATCTTCGCCGCCAATCACCTCAGCCACTTCGATACCGCCTGCATTCTCGCCGCTCTGCCCTACCGTTGGAAAAAGCTCCTCGCCCCGGCGATGTCCCAGGACTACTTTCGCGCCTACCTCGATCCGCAAGGCGAACCCCGGCGGGAACGCTGGAAGCTGGGCCTGCAGTTGTATCTGGCGGTCGGGCTCTTCAACGCCTATCCGCTGCCGCAAAGAATGGGCGGCGCGCGGCGGGCGCTGCGCTACACCGGAGAACTGCTTGGCCGCGGATACTGCCCGCTGGTCTTTCCCGAGGGTTGGCGCTCGCCCGACGGCAAGACGGCCGCCTTCAAACCCGGCATCGGGCTGATGATGCAACAGATGCAGACGCCGGTGCTGCCCATCCGCATAACAGGAACCTATGAGGTCCACTCCGTTCACGACAAATGGCCGAAGCCGGGCAGAGTCACCGTTCGCTTCGGACCGCCCGTCGCCTATCGCGAAGGCGAATCCAACGAGCAGGCGGCGCAGCGCGTGGAGCAGGCCGTCCGCGCTCTTGACCGCAAAGCGGAATCCTGACGGAAAAGCTGCCCCGCCTCAATCCGGCAACTCGGCCGGCATTCCCTCGATCTTCCAGTTGGGGTTCGTGAGCACCTGCTGGGTTGTGAACGGATAGCTGTCCCAGACCGTTACGCCGCTTTGGCGCGGGTCTCCGGTCTGCTGCAGATAGGCGTTCAGCTTCCAGATCAGATGCTGCTTGACCTCGCTCATCGCCGGGTCGGCGGCGATATTGTGAAGCTGGTCGGGATCCTTCTCCATGTCGTAAAGCTCTTCTGCCGGCCGGCGGCCGTAGGCCATCAGATAATAGCGCCGAACCGCCGGGTCGAGCGCGTGCGCCATCAGATACGTCTTGGCGGCGCCGCGGTCGACATCGCCGAAGAAGCCTTGCGGAGGCGCATTGAAGTCCGGATCCCCGGCCGGCCAGCGGTCGGGTTCGTAGTTGCGAATGTAGGCGTACTTGTGGGTGCGGATGGCCCGCATGGGATAGCCCACGCCGCCGCGGCGGGCGACGGTGTGGCGCTCGAACGCGGTCACGACGAAGTCGCGGGTCTCGTCGACAATGCCGGATTCGCTCGACTGCAGCACCGGCCACAGGCTGCGGCCCGACATCTCGGGGTGAATCTCGAGGCCGGCCGCCTGCAGAACGGTCGGCGCGATGTCGGCGAGGCTGACGAAGTCGTCGACCTTGCGTCCGCCGGGGATTTTTCCGGGCAGGCGAACCGCCAGCGGAACCCGCGTGCCGCCGTCGTAGAGATTGCACTTCGAGCGCGGCAGCGGGTTGCCGTGGTCGCTGGTGACGATCACCAGCGTGTTGTCCAGCTCGCCGGCGTCTTCGATCGTCTTGAGCGCGCGGCCGAGGTGGTTGTCGAAATGCTCGATCTCCAGGCCGTAGTCGAGAATCTCGCCGCGCACTTCCGGCGCGTCGGGCAGGAACTTGGGCAGGCGGGCGTCCTCGAGTTTCTTGCCGGCCCGTTTCCAGGCGCCGACGTCGTAGCGTTGATGGGGTTCGCTCGTGCCCAGCCAGAAGAAAAACGGCTTGTCCTTGTCGCGCTGCGCAAAGAACTCGTCGAAGTTGGCGGCGTAGTCGATCGGGTTGAGACCCGGGCGGCGCTGCGCGTCGGGCAGCTTGTGCGCGTCGATTTTCTTGCCGAAGATTTCGCGCTTCCAGCCTTCGAGCAGGCCGGGCCCCCAGGTTTTTCCGGTGGCGCCCAGCTCGTAACCGGCGTCTTCGAGCAACAGCGTGAAAACCGTGAATTTGGCGCGCAGGATGCCCAGCAGGATGCCGCCCTCCTCGAGTTCCCAGATGTTGCGCCCGGTCAGAATCGCGCTGCGCGACGGCGCGCACGAAGGGGCCGCGGTGTAGGCGTGATGGAACAGCACGCCCTCGCGGGCGATGCGGTCGAATGCCGGCGTTCGGTTCGAGGTGTCGCCGTAAGCGCCGGCGTGCATCGCCGACTGGTCGTCGGAGATGGCGAACAGGATGTTCGGCCGCTCGGATTGGGCGAAGACGGCCCAGGAAGTCAGCAACAAGGCAGGCAGGCAGTAACGCATGGACGCCATTATCGCACCGCTTGCGCGGTCCGCTTACGCCAGCAGTTTCTTCTGCACGACTCCGTGGATGTCGGTGAGCCGGAAGTCGCGGCCCATGAACTTGTAGGTGAACTGCTCATGGTCGAAGCCCATCTGATGCAGGATGGTCGCCTGGAGATCGTGGACGTGCACCGGGTCTTCGGTGATGTTCAGGCAAAACTCGTCGGTCGCGCCGTGGACGTACCCGGCCTTCACTCCACCGCCGGCCATCCACATGGAATAGGCCCCGGGTTGATGGTCGCGGCCGGCGTTGGCCGCTTCCTCGGGCTTGCGGATCTCGACCATAGGCGTGCGCCCGAACTCGCCGCCCCAGACGACCAGCGTTTCCTCGAGCAGCCCCAGGCGCTTGAGATCCTGGATCAGCGCCGCCGTCGGCCGGTCGATCTCTTCCATGCGCTTGGGCAGCTTGCGGTTGAGATACGTATGGTCGTCCCACGAGGCGTCCATCATCAACACGGTGCGCACGCCGCGCTCGACCAGGCGGCGCGCGAGCAGGCAGTTTGCGGCGTATTGCCGGCGGTGCTCGTTCTCGCTCTCGATGCCGTACATCTCCCGAACGGACGCCGGCTCGCCGGAGAAATCCATCAGTTCCGGCGCTTCCGTCTGCATGCGGAAGGCGAGCTCGTAGGCGTTGATGCGCGAGGCGATCTCTTCGTCTCCCGTTCGCTCGTGGCGCATACGGTTCATGTCGTTGACGAAAGTGATGGTTTCGCGCTGCGTTTCGCGGTCGATGCCGTCGGGGTTCGACAGGTACAGGATCGGATCGCCCTGATTGCGGAACAGCGTGCCCTGATAGTGCGCCGGCAGGAAGCCCGAGGAAAAATTCGTCGTGCCCCCGGACGTGCCCTTGCCGGAAGAAAGCACCACAAAGCCGGGCAGGTTTTGCGATTCGCTGCCCAGGCCGTAGAGCAGCCAGGCGCCCAGCGTCGGCCGGCCGGGCACGGGGGAGCCGGTGAACAGCATCAACTGGCCGGGGTGATGGTTGAAGGAATCCTGGTGCATCGAACGGATCAGACAGATGTCGTCGGCGATCGCTCCGAGATGCGGCGCCAGTTCCGAAAGCTCCATGCCGCAGCGGCCGCGCGGCGCGAAGGCGTAGCGGTTGGCCATTACCTTGGCGGTCGGTTTGATGAACGGTAGCTTCAGGTCTTTGGTGATCGAAGCTGGAAACGAGCGGCCGTCCCACTTCTCGAGCGCGGGTTTGGGATCGAACAACTCGTACTGGCTCGGGCCGCCTTCCATGAACATGAAAATGACGTTTTTGGCCTTCGGCGCAAAATGGGGGGCCTTGGGCGCGAGCGGGTCTGCGGCAGCGGTCAAGCCGTCAGCGGACAACAACTCGGCCAAGGCGGCCATGCCGATGCCGCCGCCGGCGGATTGCAGAAAGCGGCGGCGGGATTGGATCGCTCGAAACGTTTGCGGCGTCATTGTCGATGTTCCCCATTGATTTTAGGGCAAGCAGGGCGAGCCGTTGTTTGCGGTAAAATTTTGTGCTGCTTTCCGCAATGGGGCTGGCATTCGAGAAGGTCCGCTATGCGCGCCCCGACGGGGATCTCGCTGTCGATTGGAAAATCCCTTCCGGCGCGTTCGTCGGGCTGGTCGGCCCGCAGGGCTGCGGCGCCGCGGATTTCCTGCGCTTGGCCGCCGGACTCGCCGAGCCGCAATCGGGGCGTATCGCCTGCGGCGGCGCGCGGCTTGCCGCGGCGTCGCTGAGCTCGGCGGACCCCGAGGCCGTGCGCCGGTCGCTTGCCGAAGCGCTTGCCGGCGCCCCGGCGGTCTTGCTGGCGGGGCCTTCGCTGGCTCTGGTCGATCATGCCGGACGCATAGGGCTGCTGGCCGACCTGCATCGCCTGCAGCGCTCCGGAACGACTGTCGTGCTCTTCACCCATGCCCTCGATTTGCTGGAAAGGCACGCCGACGAGGTCGCCGCGTTCGAGGCCGGAAAGATCGTCGACCGCGGCGACCCGCGAAGCGTTCTCGAACGCTACCGCGGGCGGGAGCTGCGGCGGGCCGCGATGGCGGCCGGCGGCGGCATACGGCCCGTGGAGCGCCGCGGCGACGGGCGCACCCGCGTCGAATCCGTGCGGCTGCTCGATGCGTCCGGCAGCGATGCCGCGCTCATCCGCAGCGGCGCGCCCGCCGCAGTCGAAGTGCGCCTGCTGGCGACGCAAGAAGCGGCGGAAACCGTCGTCGGGATCATGATCCGCAGCCGTATCGGCGTCACCGTTTACGGTACGAACACCGCTCTGGAAGGCGCCGCGCTGAGCCCGTTGGCTTCCGGCGAGCGCGCCGCGGTGCGCTTTTCCTTCGACTGCGCTCTCTGCCCCGGAGAATACACGTTGACCGTCGCCTCGCACGAACCGGACGGCACGGCTCATGATTGGCTGGAAGAAGCCATTTTCTTTACCGTGGAGGACAACCGTCACACCGCCGGCGTGGCCAATCTGCGGGCGCGGGCGACGGTCCGAAGACAGCGCGCCCAAGACCGTGCTTGAGCCTGTGCTACCGTCGAGAGCGTACCGCCCGATGCCGGCCGTCCCCGCTGTTGAAGTCTCCAACCTCGTCTTCCGCTACGGCGCCGCCGCAGCGCTCGACGGCGTGGGGTTTACCGTCCGCCCCGGGGAGATTTTCGGCTTGCTGGGGCCGAACGGCGGCGGAAAGACGACGCTGTTCCGCATTCTCTCGACGCTGTTGATTGCCGACGCGGGCGCGGCGCGGATTTTCGGCTGCGACGCCGCCGAAGAGCCCCTCGCGGTGCGCAGGCAGATAGGCGTCGTTTTTCAGAACCAGAGTCTCGACCGGCGGTTGAGCGTTGTAGAGAATCTCGTGCATCAAGGACGCCTGCACGGACTCGGCGGCGCGGCCTTGGCGCGGCGCATCGCAGAAGTGCTGGACATGGTGCGCCTCGGCGACCGCCGCGGCCAGCGCGTCGAAACGCTTTCCGGCGGCCTGCGGCGCCGCGTCGAGTTGGCCAAGGGCCTGCTGCACCGCCCCCGCCTGCTGCTGCTCGATGAGCCGAGCACGGGAGTCGACCCGGGCGTGCGTCTCGAGTTCTGGAAGCACCTCGAAGATCTCAGGAGGCTTGAAGGGGTCACCGTGCTGCTGACCACCCACCTGCTCGAAGAGGCCGACAACTGTGACCGGCTGGCGATTCTCGACCGGGGAAAGCTCGTCTGCGAGGGCGCGCCCTCTGCGCTCAAAAGCGAGATCGGCGGCGAGATCGTCTCGCTTGTCGCAGACGACCCGCGCGACCTCGCCGAACGATTGCGCCGTGAATTTTCGGTGGACGCGGCCGCGGCGGCCGGCGCGGTGCGCTTCGCCCACCCCAACGGATCGCAGCGCGCCGCCCGCCTCGTGGAGGAAATCGTAGAGAAATTCGGCTCCCGCATCGAGGCGGCAACCGTCTCGCGGCCCAGTCTCGCCGACGTGTTCATCCGCAAGACCGGGCGGCGCTTCAACGGGGAGGCTGCGGATTGAGCCGGCCGGCCGCGCACGTTCTGGCCGTCGCCGCGCATCGCGACGATGTCGAGCAGACCTGCGGCGGAACGCTGATCCGCATGGCCGAAAAAGGCTACCGCACGGCGATTCTCGACTTGACCGCCGGGGAGGCGGGCACGCGCGGCAGCGTCGAGGAACGCGCCGCGGAAGCCGCGCGGGCCGCCGAGATCATGCTGGTTGCCGAACGCCGCAACGCCGGACTGCCGGACGCGCGTCTGGAGAATGCCTTCGAAGCCAAGCTGAAGATCGCCGCCGAGATAAGGGAGTTGCGCCCGCAGGCGGTGATTTTGCCCTATTGGCAGGCGCGCCACCCGGATCACTACCGCTGCTCGGAGCTGGGCTACGAGGCATGCTTTCTGGCCGGACTGAGCAAGCTCGATCTGGCCGGCGAGCCGCACCGCCCGCGAAAAATCCTTTACGCCTCGATCTACGCCGATGTGAAGCCGAGCTTCGTAGTGGACATCTCGGCGCAGTTCGAGAGGCGCCTGCAGGCGCTGCTCTGCTACCGCTCGCAGTATGCCGGCCAAGCCGCCGGGGCGGGCTTGTTTCCCAGTGAAGAAGCAGCCGCCCAACGCATTCGCGCAGCCGCCGCGGCCTACGGGTTGGCCATCGATGCGCGCTACGGCGAGCCCTTCGTCGTCAAGGAGGCGATGCGCGTAGACGACATCGTGCGCCTGGGCGTCAAGAGTCTGTAAGGCCGCGGCTCATTTTGCGGCCGGCAGCGCCGCAGCGTAATCGGCGTCGAGGAATTCGACCGGCATGGTCGCTCGAATCTCTTCCAGTTTCGCTTTGAGTTTGGAACCCTGCAGCTTGCTCAGAATGTCGGACCGCACATCCTCATAGGGCTTCGAGCGAATTGTGTTGACCTTGAAGATGTAGAACTTCCCGCCGTCCTTGACGGCCGCGGAAACCCGGCCTTCCTGCAGCGCGAAAACGGCTTCCTTCAGGGCGGCCGGCAGTTTCGTGTCCCGGCTCAGCCAGCCGATCGAGCCGCCTTCCTTGGCGGAGAGCGTGTCGTCGGAATGCTCCTTCGCGAGGGCCGCGAAATCGCCGCCCGCGCGGATTTCCGCCAACAGCTTTTCAGCCTCGGCCCGGGCCTCTTGCTCGCTCACCGGCGCGCGTCCGGCGCGCTCGGCCAACTCGGGCAGCGGGTCGTACTCGACATGGATCGCCGACACATGGAACTCGCTGAATTCTGCGGCGTGGTCTTCGTAATACTGCTTCCTCTCTTCTTCGCCAATCGACAGGGTCGAGTTGATCCGGCCCAGATAGTTCTGCGCGAGGAAGTTGAGACGGAGGAACGCGAACTGCGATTTGTAAGGTTCTTCCTCCAGCAAGCCGGATTGCTCGGATGCGTTGGCCAGAGCGAGAAGATTCGCGTAGGTTTCGACGAACGCCTTGTTGTGCATGTGTGCGACGTTCTGGCGGAACTGCTCGGGCAGCGTGTTGCGAATCCGGCTGAGCTGCGCGTCGGTGTAGCCTTCGCCGCCGATCTTCACGACGATCTCGGCATCTTGGGCCAATACGGCAACGGACGCGGGAGCGAGCGACAAACACAGGGCAAGGGGGCGAATCAACAATCTCACGGGTAGAGTCTCCAGAATCGGGTTCGTTCGGCGCCGCGGCGTTCGGGCTAAATGGCGTTCGGGTAGTACCCTTCGCGCGCCTGGACCTTGAGGCCCTTTTGCCGGGTGCGTAATTTGATCTTACGAAATCCTTCGCCGGACAGGCCGCGTTTCGGCGAATAGCCGATGCTGTACTGATTGCGCATCTCGGCGTTGATTCTGTCGAAGATGGCGCTCAGCGTGTTGCGCTTGGTGACTTCAAAGAGGCTTCCGCCCGTATCGCGCGAGATGCGGCGCAGGGCGCCGGATACGCCGAAGCCCATGCCGTATTGCCTGTAAAAGCCGCGGTCGAGGTAGCGGATCGCGAAAATCACGACGTCGGCGCGGTGCGCGGCTTCGACCGCCTGGTCGAGCTTCATCTTGCTGCCCGAATCTTGGCCGTCGGAAATGATGACCAGCGCCTTGCGTCCGACCTGCCCCCGGAACATCTCCTCGCAGGCAAGGTAAATCGCATCGTAAAGGGCCGTGCCGACCGCTCCGCCGGAGCCGGTGGGTCCGGGATGCAGGCCGCGCACCGAGCTTTCGACGCGCAGCTTGTCGAGCCCGCGCGAAAGCAGCTTGCGGGAATCGGTATAGTCCTGCAGCAACTCGACGTTCGAATCGAAGCTCATCAGGAAAGCAAGATCTGCGTTCTCGCGCAGAACGGCCTCGAAAAAGCGGTACGAGGCATGCCGTTCGTCTTCGATCAGGCGTTCCTGGCTGACGCTCGTGTCGACCAGCAGGCCGATGGTGATGGGCAAATCGGTTTGCCGCGCGAAATAGCCGACATCCTGGCGCGCGCCGTCTTCTTCGAGGATGAAGTCGTCTTTCGTCAAGCTGTTGACCAGACGGCCCTTGCCGTCCTTGACGGTGGCCAGCACGTTGACCACCTTGACATCGAGAGAGAACGTTGGGCCCTCGAAAGTCTCGCCGTCCGCGGCGCGATCCTGAGCGGCGAGCGGAACCGCCGCAGCGGCGAACAACAATGCGCATAGACGGTCCATCTGTTCACAAAGACGCCCCGCTCGGGCGGCGGGTTTCCCGCCTGCCGATTCTATCAGGAGCGCCGCGCCGGCGGCTGCTACGCTGTACAGCTAAACGAATGATCGGCAACCCGGAGTTTCAACGGCAGCCCCAGAGTTTCTGGGCGTATGTGAGAATCCTCAGTCAGCGCCTCGGGTACACGGTCCGCGGTAAGGGGATTCTCAAGCTGCCGGAGATCTCGGAGATGCAGACCGCGCTTAACGATCTCGGGCTTGACCCGAGCCAAGTCGCGAGCGCATCCGGTACGCCGACACAGTTGGGCGCAGAACTCGGCAAGTACTTCCATTACCGAGCCAAGGTATTGAACGAGAGCGTTCAACACCGACTGATGACCGCGGACGCTGCCCGGCGGCTTTTCGAAAAGCTGCAAGCTTCCGCAAAGTACGCTGCTCCCACCCCCATGAACAAACAGAAGGGCGACAAAGCAAGGCCGGCCTACTTCACCGGAATCGTCAACATGCTCATCGCAGACGGACTGGCCGGAGCGGAATGCAACTATTCGCCGATGGGTCTCACTACGATCACGCGCGACGGCGCTGCCGTACGTACCTTGTCCCGGCGAGTCGACGGCGCGTTTCCCGCCGTCGTAAACCCGATGGCGGTGTGGGAGATCAAGGAGTACTACTACACAACCACTTTCGGCAGTAGGATCGC
Organism: Bryobacterales bacterium; assembly: GCA_965214655.1. GTDB lineage: Bacteria > Acidobacteriota > Terriglobia > Bryobacterales > UBA6623 > CATQHP01. The sequence continues at coordinate 2,778,769 of OZ243965.1, forward strand.
CGATGCAGTTTACGAAACCCTTTTAGACGGGATGGAACTCGATGAACTCCGCAGGCATGAGGGCATCGATGTCAAGCACTATCTGATGGTCGACGCCTACGACACGTGGTGGCGGATGGGAAAATCGTACCTCGCTCTCATGGTGGACATGCTGCACATGGGCTACGTGGACGAAGTTTTGTTCGGGAAAGAAGTTGTCGATCGGATTCCTGTTCTTACCGAGGAATGGCGAGATCTGTCGAAAAACAGATCGTTTTAAGCCTTGTAGGTGAGCAATAAGCGATCCGAGACGTGTTCTTGCTCCAGTGTCCGCCCATCCATCTGGAAGCGCCGAAGCATCGACCGGCCGCAGTCGATGAACGCCTCCTGCTCGAACAAACCTTGCGGCAGGGGCAGATCTACCTTGTGCTTCCCTGATTTTTTCGTTCCGTCGATGCTCAAAGCTACATAGACCCCCCTGGACTTGCAGTTTTCGATGACCCGCAAGAGGTCGGGCAAGTCAAAGGATTGTGCGCCGTAAAGAATGGCTTGGGTGTTGCTGTACGGAGGATCGCAATAGATCAGATCGCCGGGTTTCGCCCTTGCCATGGCTTCTTCGTATTCCATCAGAAAGAACTGCGTTCCGGCGGTTCGCAATTTCCACTCGTCCACTCGTTTGGAGAAGCTTTTGGGGTGAATCGGATCGTGAATTCCACACGGCGTCGACATGTACCCATCGGCCTGCCTGAATCGTACGACGCCTCCGTAACAGGATCTGCACAGGAAGAGAAGATCCGCTCCGTTCGGGTTCGTGTTATAGGCGGCCTTGATCTTCTCGTACTGCGCGACCTTCTCCCCATCTTGCAGGAAAACCCAGCGGTCGGCGTACCAAAGCTTCAACAGCTCGGGATCGGCCGAGAGGGTTTGCCAAATCTCGATGAGAGGCTTGAAGCAGTCGGAGGCTATTGCGCGTTGCGGGGCCAGGGTGGCAAGTACGGCGCCGCTGCCGACAAAGGGTTCTCTGTATGTGTCGATGTTTGGCGGAAAGAAAGAAGCGATGTGATGGGCGAATCGCTGTTTGTTGCCGATCCATTTGAGCAGCCCCGTTTTGAACGGAGCGACCATGCGGAAGGCGCTGAGTGCAAGTTGCCGGCTGCCGGCCGTCGTCCCCGCATTGGTTGGAGTGAGCATCATCGCAGCTTACGCTTTAATTGATGAATTGTCAAATTATGGATCATTAGTTTTATATCTCTCGTTCCAACTCTTCGCGGTGAGACTCCACGATCTCGGTTACGAGCTTGGAGACTGAGATGCGTCCGCCATGCTTTTGCGCCCTATGGAAGGCGGCGGTCCTGAGCAGCAGAAGAGTTCTCTTTGGAATGTGAATGGCCGTAGTGGTCCACTCGTTTTTTAGGGCTGCCGGTTCAGCGGCGGGTTTGGAAGCATCCATCGGGACATCCTTGGGAGGCAGTGTAGGTTTTCGAACGATGAACTGTCAATTGACAATCGAAGCGCTCCTCAGAGCTACACGCGGGCGGCTGCTACACTGCGGAGCGGCATGAAGAGGATTCCCGGTCTGTTGGTGGTTTTGGCGTCGCCGGCGTTTTCTGCGTCCGCGGCGCTGGAAAAACCGAATATCGTTCTGATCGTAAGCGACGATCAGGGCTGGAACGACGTCGGGTATCACGGTTCGCAGGCTCCGACGCCCAATATCGACCGCATTGCCCGCGAGGGCGTCGAGCTTGACCGTTTCTACGGGACGCCGATCTGCACTCCAACCCGCGCGGGCTTGATGACCGGCCGCTACCCGATTCGGTTCGGCCTGCAACGGGTAACGGTGAAGCGTTGGGGCAAGCGGGCCATCCCCGAGAACGAAGTTTTGCTGCCCGCAGCCCTGGCCGAGGCCGGCTACAAGACGCGGGCCATGGTCGGCAAGTGGCATCTGGGCTGGTCGCAGCGGGCGCACCACCCGATGAGCCGGGGCTTCACGTCGTTCTATGGGCTGGGCGGCGGCGCGGTCGGTTACTTTACTCTGGGGCAACGCGGCATTCGGGACTGGCGCCGCGACTGGCAAGAAAGCCCCGACGAAGGCTACGCGACCACGCTGCTCGGGCAGGAAGCCGCAAGGATTATCGAGCAAGCGAGACCGGGCGAGCCGTTCTTTCTCTACGCGGCGTTCAACGCGGTTCACACCCCGAACGATTATCTGCCGGAGCAGTATGCGCGGTTTGCGCATATGGCCGATGAGAAACGCCGGCAGCGTCTGGCGATGGTTGCTTCGCTCGACGCCGAGATCGGCCGCATTTTGAACGCCCTCGACCGCAAGGGCCTCGCCGACGACACGCTTGTGTGGTTCCTGTGCGACAACGGCGGCGACATTCCCGGCGGAGCCTTGAACCTGCCCCTGCGCGACGGCAAATGGTCGGTGTACGAAGGCGGCATCCGTCTCGCTTCGGCGCTGCGCTGGCCCAACGGCCTCGACGGCGGGCGCAAGCTGACCGAGCCGCTCAGCTATATCGACGTGTTCCCCACGCTGCTGCGTGTCGCGGGAGCCGCCCGCCGCGGCGGGCGGCCGTTCGACGGCGAGGATGTCTGGGACGTCGTTCGCGGCGAGAAAACCCGCGGCGATTGGGTCTTCCACTCGTATTTCCAGGGACAGCGCATTCCGCAGAACAGCGATCCCGAACGGAAAATCAAGTTCGAGCGCAACGCCGTCAACACCAGGCATTGGAAGCTCGTCCGCCTCGGCCCCGATATCCGGCAGGCAGCCGACCCGCGGATCGACGCCGTGCTGGAGTTGTACCGTATCGACGAAGACATCTCCGAGCGCCGCGACCTCGCCCGGCAGCATCCCTACATCGTGGAAGACCTGCTGCGGCGGATGACGGCGTTCCGGCATATGCAGAAGCAGCGCCTGGACGAAGTAACGCTCCAACCCGGCCCCGACTGGAAACCGACCAGTTTCGCCATCCCCGAAGAGTAAGGCCCGCACGGCTTAACACGGGATCTGCCAACACTTTCCAATGAGAGATGAGCCTGAGGGCGGGCATGCTCAAGCGGCGGCGCGGATCTGCCGGAAGAGCGCGTCCCGCGCCTCGTTGAGCCGGCGCGCAGCTGCCATGTCGCTGAGCGCGTTGGCCTCGGCATCGAGCATGACGAAGCTTATCCCAGGGCGCAGGTAGCTTTCCGCTTGGGGCAGCGACTTGAGTTTTTCATAAGGCGTCATCACGTCCTGTTGGCGGTAGCGCTTGCGCACCCGCCCCTTGGCATCGACTGTTTCGCTGGGGAACAAGCAGGGCCGGTGATAATTCAGGTAGGGGGACAAGACGGTGCGGTTGAAGCTATCCAAGCGCCCGCCATGGCGGGCGGGGATGTGCCCGTAGCCCAGATGTTTGCGCACCACTGCGCCGTTCTTCGCCTCCACCAGGGCATTGTCGTTGCTGCGCCGCGGGCGCGATTTGGTGAACTCTCCGACGTGCAGTTTTTGCAGTAGCGCGGCCACTGTGTGGTTGACGTATTCCGAACCGTTGTCAGAGTGGAAGCCGCGCACGGAGAAAGGGAAGCTCTGCAACAGCGCCTCCAGCAGCGGCAGCAGGTAGCGCTCGCTGATCTTCTGGCAACTGCCGATGTACTGGTACTGAGTTACTTCATCAACCAGGTTCAGGTGATAGACCCCTTTGACTTTATCGCGATCTCCCTGATGCACCGAGTCGACCCGCAGGAAGCCCGGCCGGCCTTGCGGGCGCGGGCGGCGGCGCTCGCCGAGGGCCACCGCGACGGGCCGCGTGCGCTGCGGCGCGACATACTTGCGGGTGTAGATGCACGTCTGCCGCAGGTTGTACAAGTGCCCGTTGGAGATGCCTGCCAGGCGCTCGAAACGAACGTCGCCGAACACTTTCCAGGCGCGCTCGCAGAGCTTGCGCGTGGCCGGCCCGGATAACCTGCCATGCACTTCGTCCGTTTCCGCCAGCAGCACGATATCCTCCCGTGTATAGCGTCGCACGAAGGGCTTGGCCGGCCTCTGCCGTCGATCGCGCAACTCCCCCTGCGCCAGGTAGCGCGCGATCAGCCGCGCCAACTGCGCCCGGCTCAGGCCCGTCGTGCGCTGCAAGTAGCGGCGCAGCAGACCCCGCTCCGCCTTGCCCAGCCGCCAGTAGCCAAAACGCGCCAACACGCTCCCGATGTGCCTGTAGGCCGCTTCCCGCTGTGGCGCCAGCGCCGCTGTCCCCGCGCTGCCCTCCACAAACAACCGCACCTGCTCCAACGTCCTGTGCGTCTCCAACTCCAAATGCAAGATCACCCTCCGATGATTCCCACATCCCGCTCTCTCGCCCCTTCAGGCTCATCTCTCGTTGGAAACCGCCCAGAAAATCGCCGTCGCAAATGGGACTGTTTTCACATTGCTACAGCGGTCGATCGGAACTGTGAGGTTCTCTACGCGCTGGACGAAAAAATGCTCAGGATGAAGGAACGGCTGGATGTCGGCGGGATGAAATTTTCGAGGCCGCACTCTACGAAGCCGCCGTTGCCATTCGATCGATGACAAAACCAAGGGGGCGTCAATCGGTCTCAGGCCGCGAAGCTCCAGGAAACGGTTACGGCTTGCCGAAAGCCCTGTCGCTATCCAAGATGACGGCTTGCTATTCTGGTCCGTGCCCAAGCGTTTGCGAGGGAACCGGTTTGCATCGTCAACTGCTTTTTGCAACCGCGATCCTTACAGCAGCGGGCACTGCGGCCTCCAGTCCCTCCTTCGATCTGCGCCTTCGCGTCAAGTCTCTGGCTGCCGCGCCTGTTGTAGACGCCTCCGGCGGTCTGTGTAACGCGGCCCCGAAGCTCATCTCTGAGAGTGCGCGAAGTATCCCGCCGGCGCTCACGAGACCTTGAAGCGGTCAAGCCGCGCGCGCGTCGGGATAGCCTTTTCGACCTGCGCGCCGACCTCGGCGAGCAGGGTCAAGCCGCGCGCGCGTCGGGATAGCCCCGTTCGCTGACGACGAGTTCTTCGTGCTCGTGGTCAAGCCGTGCGCGCGCCGGGATAGCGCTAGAATGAACCGGACCGGGCCGCGTCTCGGGCATCGCTGCTCGCGGCGTTGCGCGACAAAAGGGAAGTTGCATGCAGTTACGAGACGTGGCGCTTTTGCTCGCGCCGCTCGCTCTCGGCGGTTGCGGTTTGTGGGGACCGGATGCGGTCGAAGGCATTGCCGTGCCCGAGGGCTTCACCGTCGAGCTGGCCGCCGGGCCGCCGCTGGTCGAGCGCCCGATGATCGTCGACCGGGACGACCAGGGACGCCTCTACGTCGCCGAGTCGTCGGGGTCCAACGACGACGTGCGGCGGCAACTCGAGGAGCGGCCGCACAGCATCCTGCGCCTGGAAGACGTGGACGGCGACGGCCGCTACGACAAGCGGACGGTCTTCGCGGACAAGATGATGTTCCCCGAGGGCGTTCTGTGGCACGACGGTTCCGTCTACGTCGCGGCCCCGCCGAGCATCTGGAAGCTCACCGACACCGACTCGGACGGAGTCGCCGACCGGCGGGAAGAGTGGTTCGACGCCAAGACCCTGACGGCGTGCGCCAACGACCTTCACGGCCCGTATCTCGGCCTCGACGGCCGGATCTACTGGACGAAGGGGGCGTTCGCCGAACAGGTCTACGAGCGCCCGGGCCGCGCCCCCTTGGTGACCCGCGCCGCGCATGTCTTCAGGCGCAGGGTCTCGGGCGGCTCCGTCGAACCCGTCCTGACCGGCGGGATGGACAACCCGGTCGAGGTGGCTTTCACGCCGGAGGGCGAGCGGCTGCTCACCGCGACGTTCCTCGTTCATCCGCAACTGGGCCGCCGGGACGGCTTGCTGCACGCCGTTTACGGAGGCGTGTACGGCAAGGCCCACGGCGTGACGGACGGGCATCCGACGACGGGAGGCTATCTCTCGATCATGACGCACCTGGGCGGATCCGCGCCGGTCGGCCTGGCGCGTTACGAATCTGCGGCATTCGGCGAGGACTACCGGGGGAGGCTGTTCGCGACGTCGTTCAACTTGCGCAAGGTCACCGCGCACAGGCTCATCCCCCGAGGCGCGAGCTTCGTGACCGAAGACGCCGACTTTCTGGTCTCGGACGACCGGGACTTCCATCCGACCGACGTGATGGAAGATGCCGACGGCAGCCTGCTGGTGGTGAACACCGGGGGCTGGTACAAGCTCTGCTGCCCCACCGCGCAGTTGACCAAGCCGGACGTGCTGGGGGCGATCTACCGCATCCGCAAGAGCGGCGCCCAGGCGCCTGCGGATCCTCTGGGGCGGCAACTGGACTGGGCGGGCATGGGCGCGGAGCGGCTGGCGGGGCTGCTCGGCTCAGACCGTCCGGCGGTGCGCAAGAGGGCGATTGGGGAACTGGCCGGGGCGGGGGCGGTCGACGCCTTGCGCCGGGCGCTGCGCGCCGGGGAGTCGGCGGAGGTTCGGCGCAATGCCGTCTGGGCGCTGACGAGGATCGAAACGGCTGAGGCGCGCTCTGCGGTGCGCGAGGCGCTGGCGGATGCAGCCCCGGGCGTGCGCCAGGCGGCCTTGCACTCGATCGCCCTTCATCGCGACGCTGCGGTGGCTCCGGCCGTGCTGCAGCAGTTGGCGCAACCGTCCCCGGCGGTCAAGCGCGTCGCGGCCGAAGCGCTCGGCCGGATCGGCTCGAGCGAGGCGGTGGCGAGTCTGCTGGCGGAGGCGGCGGCGAGCGACGACGAGGCGCTGACGCATTCTCTGGTCTACGCGCTGATCGAGATCGCCGATCCCGTGCGTACGCGCCGCGGTCTTGCGGCGGCGGCGCCGCGGACCGAGCGGGCGGCGCTGATCGCGCTTGACCAGATGCGCCCCGGCGCGCTCGCGGCTGCCGAGGTTGTGGCCAGGCTGGCCGCGGCGGAGCCTGCGGTCGCCGAGGCCGCCGCGTGGATCGCGGGGCGCCATCCCGAGTGGGGGGGCCGTCTGGCCGGGTATCTGAGCAGGCGCCTGGCGCGGTTCCGCGGCGGCGATTCGGCGGAACTCGAGGCGCAACTGGGGAGGTTCGCGGCGAGTGGCGAAGTTCAGGCCCTGCTGGCTCGCGCGGCGGCGGGCGGAGAGTCGTTGCCGGCGCGCCGCGCGGCCCTGGCGGTCATGGCGGCGGCGGCCCTGGAGGAACCGCCGGCGGGCTGGGCGGCGGCCATCGCTTCCGCTCTGCAAGCCCCGCAAACGCTCCGCGCGGCCCTGCGCGCCGCTCGGGCGCTGCCCCGCCCGGAGAAGGGCGATCGGCGCCTGGACGGGGCGCTGTTGGCCGCGGCCCGCGACGAGGCGCTCCCCCCGGAGGCGCGCGTCCTGGCCCTGGAGGCGGCGCTTGCGGCGCTCGACGGGTTGGAGCCGGAGTTGTTCGAGTTGGCCAAGAGCCAGGTCACGGCCTCGGCGCCGGTGGAGGCGCGGGGAGCTGCGGCGCGGGCGATCGCCAAGGTTCCGCTGAGCCGCGAACAACTCCTGGAGCTTGCCGGTATCCTGCCCGAAGTCGGGCCGATGGAGCTTCCTCTGCTGGTTCAGGCGTTCGCCCAGGCGGGGGACGCGGAACTGGGGGCATCGCTCGCAGCAGGTCTGGATCGATCCAAGGGGCTGGCCAATCTCCGCGCCGACGTTCTGCAGGCTGCGGGCCGGGCCTATCCCGAGCCGATCCGCGAGCGCCTCGACGCGTTGCTGGAGGGCCGGGTCGCGGGGCTGGCCGAACAGGGCGCGGCGCTGGACGGCATGCTGGCTTCGCTCGGCGCCGGCGACGTGCGCCGCGGCCAGCCGTCTTCAACAGCGACGCCGCAGCTTGCCTCGCCTGCCACGCCATCGGCCACCAGGGAGGCCGGATCGGCCCGGACCTGACCCGCATCGGACAGATCCGCACCCGCAGGGACCTGCTGGAGGCCATCGTTTTTCCGAGCGCGAGTTTCGTGAGCAGCTACGAACCTATCGTGGTCGTAACCGAGCAGGAGGCGCTCAACGGCGTTCCCCTGGAAGAGACCGACGAGCATCTGTTGCTGGCGCTCAGCGCCGACGAGCAGGCGCGGGTCTTCCGCGCCGACATCGAGGAGGTTCGCCCGGGCACTGTTTCGGTGATGCCTTCCGGGCTCGACGAACAGCTCAGCCGGGGAGAGTTGGCGGATCTGCTGGCGTTTCTCGAAGCAACCCAGTGGGGACCGCCCGGGAGCGGGCGGTAAAATCGGATTCCGCGGAGGGAGCGATGCATTGCGGCGGTCCCGGCGGCATCCAGGAATCGGCAGCGCCGTGCAAGACAAAGCGCGCGGCGCTGCTATTCTGGTGCGGTCCCAAGGATTTGCGGAGGAATTGATTTGCATCGTCAACTGCTTTTTACAATCGCGCTCCTTGCCGCGGCGGCGGGCTGCTCGTCCGCTCCCGAGTCCCAGACGACGGGCGTCGATCCCGAGGCAGCGTGGGAAGCGCTCGGGAGCAACGGGGTTCCCCGCTGGTTCGATGACGCCAAGCTGGGGATTTTCATTCACTGGGGCCTGTATTCCGTCCCGGCCTGGGCGCCGCCCAGCGGAGAACTGCAGCTCGATAACGAAGACCCCGGCTGGTGGCGCGAGTGGTTCGCCAACAATCCGTACGCCGAGTGGTATCTGAACACGATCAGGATCGAAGGCTCGCCGTCGCACCAGCATCACTCCGCAACATACGGCGCCGGCGCCGGTTACTACGAGACGTTCGTCCCGATTTTCAACCGCGAGATCGAGAAATGGGATCCGCTGCAATGGGCCGAGTTGTTTCGCTCCGTCAATGCGCGCTACGTCGTGCTCACCACCAAGCATCACGACGGATTCACCCTCTGGCCCGGCAAGACGCCGCATCCCTATCTGCAGCCCGAGTATCAAGCCGCCGGCCGCGACATCGTGGGCGAGCTCGCGGACGCGGTGCGCGCCGAGGGTCTGCGCATGGGGCTTTATTACTCGGGCGGGCTCGACTGGGGATTTACCTCCGAACCGGTCGTCGAACGGGAGCACGTCACGGGCATCGCGCCGCAGAGCGCCGAATACGGCGCGTTCGTCGACGCCCATTGGCGCGAGTTGATCGCGAACTACAAGCCGGACATCCTGTGGAACGACATCACCTATCCCCAGAGCGGCAAGCCGCGGGAGATATTCGCCGAGTACCTGAACGCGGTTCCCGACGGCGCGATCAACAACCGCTGGGGTCTCGATCGGCATCATTTCACGACGCCCGAATACCAGGCGCTCAGCGAAATTTCAGAAGAAAAATGGGAAGCCTGCCGCGGCCTCGGCTACTCGTTCGGATACAACCGGATCGAGGGTCCCGAGCACGTTCTCAGCAGCAACGAGCTGGTGGATCTGTTCATCGACATCGTCAGCAAGAACGGCAACCTGCTCATCAACGTCGGGCCGACCGCGGCGGGCGCGATCCCGGAAATCCAGGTCAGCCGTTTGCGCGCGCTCGGCCGATGGCTCGACGTCAACGGCGAAGCCGTCTTCGACACGCGCCCCTGGAAACGCGCCGAGGGCAAGACGACGGACGGCGCGGACGTTCGTTTCACCAGCAGAGGAGAAACGGTGTACGCAGTTTTGCTCGACAAACCCAAATCCTCTCAGGTCGTACTCGAATCGTTCGCTCTGCCCGCGGGCGCATCCGTCGAGCTGCTCGGGCATGAGGGCGCGCTGCAAGCCGCAGCCGAGGGCGAGAATCTCAGCGTGACCCTTCCGCCGCTGCCCGAGGCGCACGCCTACGCGCTCAAGATCGGCTGACGAAGATGCGCACGCTCGCGCTTTCCGCGCTGCTCGCCGCCGTCGTTTTCGCTGCTCCGTCTCTCGCTGTCGAACGGCCGAACATCCTCTGGATCGTCTTCGAGGACATCAGCCCCGATATCGGCGCCTACGGCGACCCATACGCCGCAACGCCGAATCTGGACCGCCTGGCGCGGGAGAGCATCCGCTACACGCGCGTCTTTTCCAACGGCGGCGCCTGCGCCCCCGCCCGCTCGACGCTCATCACCGGAGTCTATCCGCCCTCGATCGGCACGCACCACATGCGCTCGCGCGGCGTCCCGCCGGCGCACGTCCGCGGCTTCACCGAATGGCTGCGCGAAGCCGGCTACTACACGTCCAATCATTCGAAGACCGACTACAACTGGGACCCTCCGCAATCCACATGGGACGCCATCAGCGCCGACTGGCGCGAGGACGGCTGGCGCAAGCGCGGCGGGAAGCCTTTTTTCACGGTGGTAAACATCACCGACACGCACTCCAGCCAGATTTATCATCCCTGGTACGGTTGGCCGGCGCGCTACGCGGCGCTTGCGCAAAGCCAACGCCACGACCCCGCCCGCGCCCAAGTCCCGCCCTATTACCCCGACACGCCCGAGACGAGGGCCGCCTTCGCGCGCTACGCCGACAACATCAGCTACGCCGACGGCATTGCGGGGGACGTGCTGGAGCAACTGGAAGACGACGGTCTGGCGGACGACACGATCGTCTTCTACTACTCCGACCACGGCCGCGGCATGCCGCGCAGCAAGTCGTTTCTGTTCGAGTCGTCGACGCACGTGCCGCTGCTGATCCGCTTTCCCGAGAAATTTCAGGCGTTGGCTCCCGCGGAACCCGGCGGCGAAGTCGATCGCTTGACGGCTTTCGTCGATTTCGCGCCGACGGTGCTGAGTCTGGCCGGCATCGAACCGCCGCGGCATTTCCACGGCGCAGCCTTTCTGGGCGAATATGCCGGCGAGCCGGCGGATTACGTCTTCGGCTACCGTGACCGCATGGACGAGCGCTACGAGTTCATGCGCTCCGTGCGCGGGCGGCGCTTCAAATACATCCGCAACTACTTTCCGTATTTGCCGTGGTTTCACCAGCAGACGCGGCTTTATCCCAGCACCCATCCGGTGGCGGCCGTTTGGCATCGGCTTGCCCGCTCGGGCGAGTTGACCGGCGACGCGCGGATTTACATGGCCGAGACGAAACCGCGCGAACAGTTGTTCGACCTCGACAACGACCCGCACGAGTTATGCAATCTGGCCGGCGATCCGCAATACGCGGACAAGCTCGAGGAACTGCGCGGAGCGCACCGCGAGTGGGTCGTCGCAACGCGCGACCTGGGTTTCTTGCCGGAATCCGACATGTGGCTGCGTTTCGACGGCGCTGCGGCGGGCGCGGCGGTCGACCGGCAGACGTATCCGATCGAGCGCATTCTGGAAACCGCCGAATGGGTAGGCGGAGGCGCCGAACTCGTCGAGCGGCAGCGGGCGCGTCTCGAGGACGCCGACCCCGTCGTGCGTTTCTGGGCGGCGACGGGGCTGCTCGCCGCGGGCGCACGGGCGCAGCCCGCCGAGGCGGCGCTGCGAGCGTGTCTCGAGGACGATTCCGCGGCCGTCTCCACCGTTGCGGCTCAAGCGCTTTGCGTTCTCGGCGAGTGCGAGGCGGCGCTTCCGCTGCTGCTCAGGCAGATGAACGACGCCAACGAATGGGTCGCTCTGCGCGCCGCCAACGCCGTCCATCAACTCGGCGGCAAGGCCGCCCCGCTGCACGCGGAACTGCGCGCCATGCATGCTTCCTCGGCCGGACTCGAAGCGCGTGACTTCTTTCGCCAAGCGCCGTATCTCCAATGGGTTCTGCGGGCGATGTTCCGCGATGCGCAAGCGAACTGAGCGGCGCGCATTCCGCTTGGCCGCCGCGTCCGTTTCACCACCTACGGCGGCGCGCGCAACCGTCGATAAGCGCCGGAACCCTGGAGCGCTTTTCTCTTTTCGGCGTAGTTCCACGGGGTTTGCCCCAGTCCGTCCCGCGCCCGGGCATCCGCGCCGGCATCCAGCAGCGCGTCCATGACGGCGGGATTGTCATTGGCCATCGCCGCATGGTGCAGCGGCGTCAAGCCGGTTGCGGAGCGCGCCTCGAGGTCTACGCCGGCCCTGAGCAGCGCTTGAATCATGGCCGGGTTCGCGTTGAACGCGGCAGCGAGATGCAGCGGCGTGCGGCCCGTCCTGTCCCGCTCTGCAACGTCTTCGCCCTCGGCCAGCAATTCAGCCAGCAGCGCGGCGATTTCGTCTGCGCCGGCGGCGGCGGACATGGCCTCGTCATGCAGAGGCGTTCCGCCGAAGCGGGCTCTGCTCTTGAGTTCGCTGCCCTTTTCGCGCAGGAACTTCGGCCAATCGCGTTCGACCGTGGAATTGGCTACCCTTCCGTGCCGGGGGAAACGCCTCTTCAAGTCGTCGACGATCCAGCCAACGTCTTTGCCGTTGAGCAGGGCGATCAGACCGCGCGACCTGAGCTCCGCGTTTTTGTTGCGCTCTGCGTCCTGTACGATCCAGTCCACCAAGCTGACGATGGGCGCGCCGGCGGCCTCCAACTCCTCCCGCACGTTGTCGGGCGGTGGGCTCAGCTCAAAATCGGGAATCTCAAACCTGGACCAACGCATGGCTTTTCGCGTATGCGTTAGACGATACCGCATGCAGTCAGCGGGGAAAATTGCCGCCCGGCGAACAACGTGACGCCTCGGTGTTGCGCCGCCGCAAATTTCTGCTAAAGTTTGGGCCATGCGGATAGCAAAACCTTGCCTGATCGCCGCCGGTTTCTGTCTGACCATGCAGGCGGCCGCGCAAAACGCTGCGTTCCTTGCCGACGTCGCCATGCCCGGCGCAGAGACGCGCGAGGACGATTTGCCGGTAATCGCCGCCGCTCCGGACGGCTCGCTGTGGTGCGTCTGGATGTCTTATTCCGACGGGCGCGACGAGATCGCCGTCCGCCGCCGGGCAAACGGCGTTTGGGGCAATTTGCAATACGTGCCCAACACCAGCGGCGACGTGTGGCTGCCGCAAGCGGGCGTGGACGGCGCCGGGCGGCTGTGGGTCGTCTGGTCGCAGATGAGCGACGACAACTGGGACATCTACGCCCGCAGCTACGACCCGAGCGAAGAAGCCTGGGGGCCGATGGTCCGCCTGACCGATCACGATCTGCCCGACGTCAATCCGCGGCTGGCCGACAACGGCAAGGGGCGGCTGGCCCTGGTCTGGCAGGGGTTCCGCGGCAAGCATTCGAACATCTACCTGAAAACCTACTCCGCCGGCAGCGGCTGGTCTCCTGACGTGCAGATCACGGGGCGCCCCGTCAACGAATGGGAGCCGGCGGCCGCGTTCGACTCGCAGGGCGCGATCTGGATTGCCTACGACAGCTACAAGAACGGCAACTACGATGTCTATCTGAGCGGGGTTCGCAACGGCAAGATCGCCGTGCCCGAATTGGCCGTCGCCGAGACCGGACGCTTCGAATCGCGGGCGACCGTGGCGGTCGACGCCGCCGACCGCGTCTGGATCGCCTGGGAAGCCGGCGGCGCGAACTGGGGCAAGGACACCGGCTACAACATCCGCGACCGGCAGCCCGGCGTGCGTCTCGGCGACTTTCGCGAGGCGCGCATTGCGGTTTATGCCAACGGACGCCTGCAATCTCCCGCCGAGCCGCTTCAGGGCGTCTTTTCGGCCGGCGCAGGCAATCCGAAGTGGACCTATCAGCCGCACGTTTTTACCGACAAGGGCGGCAACGTCCTCGTAGCCGCCAAGCGGTTGATTCGCGTGACCCGCCAAGGCGCCGGCGCCCGCGGCTACTGGGAATACTGGCTGACGCGCTACGAGGGCGAAAAATGGAGCGCTGCGCAGCCCTTGCCGCACAGTTTCGGTCGTTCGAGCACCCGTATCGACGCGGCGAACGCCTCCGACGGCAGCACGTGGTTCGCCTGGCCGACCGACAACCGCACGACGGCCTACGCCCACCGGCCGATTCGAGGCGAAGCGTGGGCCGGCAGACTCGCCCCGCTCGGCGCCGCCCCGGCGCCGACCCTGACGGCTTTCGCCAACGAAGAGGTCGAAGTCAAACCCTGGCATCCGAACGAAGCGGCTGACCTCGACGCCATCCGCGGCTACCGCACCACGGTCCACGGTCGCCCGGTGCAGATCGTCCGCGGCGACTTTCACCGCCATACCGAATTGAGTTGGGACGGCGGCGGCGGATACGACGGCTCCTTGCAAGATTTCTACCGCTACATGATCGACGCCGCGGCAATGGATTTCGGAGCGTCCACCGATCACCAGGGCGGCGCCTACGACTACTGGTGGCGCTACTCGCAAAAAATGACGGACATGCACCACCTGCCGGGGGCGTACACCCCGATTTTCGGCTACGAGCGCAGCGTCACCCAGCCGAACGGCCACCGCAATATATTCTTTGCCGACCGCGCGGGCGAAGTCGTCCCGTTCTACATGCGCGGCGATGCGCGCTACGCGTTGGGCAAGAGCCCGCTGGGCGACATGCCGGGCGTCGCCACGCAAAACGTCGTCCGCGACGACACCAAGCATCTGTACGAAGCCGTGCGGCGCATGGGCGGGATCGCCATCTCGCACACCTCCGGCACGCGCATGGGCACCGATTGGCGGGACAACGATCCGGAGATCGAGCCGGTCGTCGAGATCATGCAGGGCGCCCGCACGAATTACGAATACGTCGGCGCGCCGCTGTCGGCCAAGAGCGGCGAGCCGGCCGACGCTCCGGGAGGTTACCGGCCGATCGGCATGGTGCGCAACGCTTGGGACAAGGGCTACCGGCTGGGCGTCACCGTGAGCTCCGACCACGGCTCGACGCATTATTCCTACACGATGGCGTACGTCGACCGCACGACGCGCCAGGGCATCCTCGACGCCATGCGGCGCAGGCACACCTACGGCGCAACCGACAACATTCTGTTGGACGTGCGCATGGGCGATCACTTCATGGGCGATGAGTTCCGCGCGGCCGCGCCGCTGCCGATGAAAATCAGAGTGCGCGGCACGGCGGACGTGGCCAAGGTCGTCATCATGCGCGGCGGCCGCGCGCTCCACGTCCAGACGCCCGACGCGCAAGAAGTCCTGTTCGAGCACCTCGACCGCAGCGCCCGCCGCGGCATGGGCTTGCAGTATTACTACGTGCGCGTCGAGCAGTCCGACGGCAACGTGGCCTGGGGCAGCCCGTTCTGGGTGAATTACTAACCTGTTCGGGCGCCGTCATCGAAAACTCCGCGCCGGCGGCGGGTAAACTAACCGACAGATGGCGTCTCCTGGTCCCCGGCTTTTTCTGATCGACACGTTCGGCCTGATCTTCCGCGCTTTCTACGGCCGCGCGCGCTCCGCATTGCCCTCGATGCGCACCGCCGCGGGCCTGCCGACCGAGGCGGTATACGTCTTCGCCAACATGATCAACCGTCTTGTGAGCGATTACCGGCCGGATTACATCGCGGCGGTATGGGAAGGCCGCGGCCCTACCTTCCGCGACGAGATATTTCCGCAATACAAGGCCAACCGCGAGGAGACGCCCGAGGATCTCTTGCAGCAGTTGCCTTACATCGAGCGGCTGCTCGAAACGCTCAACGTGCCGGTGCTGGCCGAGGACGGCTACGAAGCCGACGACGCCATCGGCTCGCTCGCCAAGCAGGCGTCCGCGCGCGGCATCGAAGTGCGCATCGTCAGCTCGGACAAAGATCTCATGCAGCTTGTCGGCCCGAACGTCCTGCTGATGAACCCGATGAAGAACGACGCCCTCTACGACGAAGCCGGCGTCGAGGAGTTCATGGGCGTCAAGCCGTCGCAGGTCGTCGACCTTCTGGCGCTGAAGGGCGACTCGGTCGATAACATTCCCGGCGCTCCGGGCATCGGCGACAAGGGCGCCCGCCAACTGATCGCCGACTACGGCAGCGTGGAAAACGCCGTCGCCCGCGCCGAAGAGGTCAAGCGCAAGACCTACCGCGAGAGCCTGCGCGACCACGCGGCGCAAATCGCGCTCAGCAAGAGGCTCGCGACCATCGTCACCGACGGCAAGCTGCGGCTCGATCTCGACGCGCTTGCGCTGCGCGAACCCGACCGCGCGAAGCTCGGCGAGTTTTACCGCGAGGTCGAATTCCGCAGTTTGTTGAGCAAGCT
Organism: Bryobacterales bacterium; assembly: GCA_965214655.1. Taxonomy (GTDB): domain Bacteria; phylum Acidobacteriota; class Terriglobia; order Bryobacterales; family UBA6623; genus CATQHP01. The sequence continues at coordinate 2,794,692 of OZ243965.1, forward strand.
CGAAGGCGCGAAGGCGGAGGCGCCCGCGGCCCAAAGCGTCGAGCGCCGCCCGGAATCGGCCGCGGAGTTCGAGAGTTGGCTGCGCGAGGCGGAAGATCCCATCGCGGTCCATGTCGATACGCGGCCCGCAGACGGCCTTTATCACGGCGGCATCGCCTTCTCGTCCAAGCCCGGGGAAGCGTGTCTGCTGCCCGCGGAATCGCTTGCCGTTGCGAAAACGTTCCTGGAGTCCGAACGCCCCAAAGTCGTTCATGACTGGAAATCGGCGATTCACGCGCTGGGCAAGCACGGCATCGGCCTCGCCGGCGTAACCGACGACACGATGCCGGCGGCGTTTCTCGTCGATTCGAGCCGCACCGACTATTCGTTGGCCAAGACCGTAGGCCGCCGCTTGGGAGCGCCTTTCGACGAAAGCCCGTCACGGGCGGTCGGGTTCGTGCGCGAGTTGAGAGAGTCGCTGCAGCCCGATCTCGACAGCCTGGAGTTGCGCGCGATCTACAGCACGATGGAGTTGCCGCTCGCGCCGGTTCTCGCGCAGATGGAATCCGCCGGCGTCCTGCTCGACAAAACCGCCTTGGGAGAACTGTCGCGCGACCTGGACGGCAAGATCGCCGAGATCGAAAGGGAGATTCACGAGTTGGCGGGCAGGCCCTTCAATATCGGCTCGCCCAAGCAACTAGGGGAGGTTCTTTTCACCGATCTGGGGCTGCCCCTGCCGGGCAAGCGCGGCAAGAGCGGGACGCCGTCCACCGCTCTGGGAGTGCTCGAAAACCTGGCCGACAAGCACCCCATTGCCGGCAAGGCGCTCGATTACCGGCAGTTCGCCAAGCTGAAAAACACCTACGTCGATGCGCTGCCCGAATCGGTCAACGCGGCGACCGGCCGTTTGCACACCACGTTCAACCCGACGGGATCGGCCACCGGCCGGCTGTCCTCGTCGAACCCGAACTTGCAGAACATCCCCGTGCGGACGGAGTACGGCCGACGCATCCGCGCCGCGTTCGTCGCCGCGCCCGGCCGGCAGTTGATCGCCGCCGATTATTCGCAGATCGAGTTGCGCGTGCTGGCGCATCTTTGCGGCGACGAAACTCTTGCCGCCGCCTTCCACCGCGGCGAAGACATCCACACCCGCACTGCGGCCGAGGTATTCGGCATCGCGCCGCTGCTGGTCGGGCCCGACGAGCGCCGCAAGGCCAAGGCGGTGAACTTCGGCATCATTTACGGCCTCAGTCCGTTCGGACTGGCCAAGCAACTGGGCATCCCCCAGCGCGAGGCGCGGGAATACATCGAGCGCTACTTCGAGCGCTATGCCGCGGTCAAGCAGTTTGTCGACAAGACCATCGAAGCCGCGCGCAAAACCGGGTTCAGCAAAACGATGTTCGGGCGCCTCCGGCCGATAGGCGATCTCGACAGCCGCAATCCGAGCGCCCGCGGCGCTGCCGAGAGAATCGCGGTCAACTCGCCCATTCAGGGCGCCGCCGCCGATTTGATCAAGCTCGCCATGCTGCGCGTGGACGAGCGCCTGCGCCGCGAACGCCTCCAAGCCCGCATGCTGCTGCAAGTACACGACGAACTGCTGTTCGAAGCTCCGGAGAACGAAGTCGATACGGTCGGCAACCTGGCCAAAGAGGAAATGGAAGGCGTGGCCGCTCTCAACGTGCCGCTGATTGCGGATATCAAGAGCGGACCGAACTGGCGCGACATGACGCGGGCGGGCTCGCCCCGTTCTTGATCGCCCCGCCGCTGCTGCGCTGCATGAACTCCCAGTAGCTTTTCACCGCCTCTTCGATCGTCCGCACGGCTTCCCAGCCAAGCTGTCGGTTGGCAAGAGTCGGATCGGACACCCGAACCGCCGCGTCCCCGGCTCTTCGCGGCCCCAATCTGTAGGGAATCCGCCGGTCCGTCATGCGCTCCGCAGCCGTGATCACTTCCTTCACCGAATGACCGCGCCCGGTCCCGATGTTGTACACGCCGGCCAATTCCGCGGGAGCGTCCAAAACAGTGATATGGGCATCCACCAAGTCGCTGATATGGATGTAATCGCGAATGGCGGAGCCGTCGGCCGTAGGATAGTCCTCGCCGTAAACGACTACGGATTCGCGTTTGCCCGCCGCGGTTTCCAGCACCGCAGGAAACAGGTGGGTCTTGGGCTCGCGGCGCTCGCCGCGGACGCCGTCGGAGCCGCAGACGTTGAAGTAGCGCAAGACAAAGGTTTCCATCCCATGGACTCTGCGATACCACTCCAACGCCTGCTCGAACATCAGCTTGGATTCGCCGTATGGACTCGCGGGTTTGAGGTGGCTGGTTTCGGTGAGCGGGTCGGATGTCGCATCGTCATAAACCGCGGCGGTGGACGAGAAAATGAAGCGCCGCACGCCGGCGGACTGGGCCGCATGCAACAGGTTGAGTCCACTCGAGACGTTATTGCTGAAGTAGATTGCCGGGTTGCGCACCGATTCCTCGACAACGATATAGCTCGCAAAGTGGAGCACGGCCTCGATAGGCAACTCGGCGAATGTGCGCTCGAGCGTTGCGCAGTCGGCAAGATCGGCTTCGCAAAAAAGGGCTTCCTCCGGGACCGTGTCGCGATACCCGCGGGAGAGATTGTCATAAACGCATACTTCTTTGCCCCGACGAAGAAGCGCCGCCGCCGCAGTCGAGCCGATATACCCTGCACCGCCCGTTACCAGAATCATTTTCCCTCCCCCTCCCCATGCGCACGAAGGAATCTCAGTGATTGTGGGGATCTAGTCCACTACTATAGCGCGGCAAGGCTGCCGCACAGCCGGCGGATAGCGAACGGCGGATAGCAAAACCGCTGTGTCTTGCACGGACTGCCGGACATTCTCAGGGCCGCTCGGCAGCGCGCAGATCAGATATGCCATTCGATCGCGTCTCCGTTGAGACGGGTCTTGACCTTGCGCGCTCCCTCACGCGGCGGCGCCTTGTCAGCGGCCCAACCGGCTAGCGCCTCCTGCATTTCCCGAACCCGCTGCGGATGCTCGGCCGCGAGGTCGTTCGCTTCGCCGGGGTCTTTCTCGAGGTCGTAGAGCCGGGTCAGGTTGGGGCCCGCCAAAAGCAGCTTCCAGGGGCCTTGGCGCACCGCGCGGTTGGGGCCCGAGCGCCAAAAAAGGCGCTCATGGGGAAGCCCCTGTTTTTCGTCCTCGAGGTACGGCAGCAGGTTCACGCCGTCCAGTCGATACTGGTCCGGGTCTGGCGCGCCGGCCGCGGCCAGCACGGTCGGAAAGATGTCCAGGGAGCTGACCGGCTGCCGGTACGTTTTGCCGCCCGCGAGCCGCCCTTTCCACTGCATGACGTAGGGCACGCGGATGCCGCCTTCGTATAGATTGCGCTTGTGGCCGATGAGCGGCTTGTTGCGCTTGCCGTCGACGTCGCTGCCTTTCGCCGCGCCGTTGTCGCTGGTGAAAACGACCAGCGTATTTTCTTCGAGGCCGTGCTCCCGCAGCTTGGCGAGCACGGCGCCGACCCAATCGTCGAGCGCGCTGATCATCGCCGAATAGATGCGCAGCGTTTCGTTTTCGATGTGCGGAAACCGCCGGTAATACTTGTCGATCGTTTGAATCGGGCCATGAGGGGCGTGGAAGGCCAAATAGAGAAAGAACGGCTCGTCCCTGCGCTCTTCGATGAAGGCGACGCCCTCGCCGCCCAGTGTATCCGTCAAATACCTGTCCATCGAGATTCGCTCGCGTCCGCGGAAAAGCGCGCGGGGCCGGTTGGATGCATCGGGATCCCCTTCGTCCGCGTGTCCCGGAGCGATGCGCGCGTTGGGCCAGGCGGGATCGACGAAGCGCGAGCCGGAGGGCATGCCCAGGAAAGAGTCGAAGCCGCGGTCGAGCGGATGATGGCCGCGGTCCATCCCCAACTGCCATTTGCCGACCGCCCCGGTAGCATAGCCCAACGGCTTCAGCGCGGCGGCGATCGTCGTTTCGCCGATCGGCAGCATTTTGCGGGGCGCCCCGATCGGCCCCACGGTCTGAGAATTGAGCTCTTTTCCCCAGCGCTGCTGGTAGCGGCCGGTCATCAGACCCGGCCGCGACGGGTTGCAGACCGGCGCGGTCATGTAGCCGGAAGTAAACCCGATTCCGTTCGCGGCGATCGAGTCGATATGCGGCGTGGGAATATCGCCGCCGTACCACGAGACGCTGCCATAGCCGAGATCGTCGGCGAAGAGAATCACGATATTGGGCCGGTCGCCGGTTGCGGCCGCGCAGGACGCAAGGCCCAAGGCGAGACCGGCGGTTAAAAGGAGCCGCCGCCGGGCGCGCCCTGCCGATTCGTTGCCCTGCGATGCGCGCATCGTCTCGCCTCCCGCGCGGCTTCAGTATACCCCGGCCGGCCATATGCTGAATCCGAACGGATTGCGATCGCGGCCGCCGAGCCGCCGCAACAGCGGATACGCGGACACGCCCGGCCCAAAAACCTCATGCGCCCGCCCCGCGTCTCGAGCCGTGACCGTCAAACGTTCGCCCAACAGAAAACCAGCCCTGTTTTACCGCCTCCGTTGCCAGCGTCAGTTGTCTTGCGGGGAAACCGAGTAGAATGGAAGGCCGCCGCCGGCGCGCGGGTGGAGTCCGGCGGCGCCGCTCTGCGGCAGAGCGCCCCGCGCGCCGACGCAATCGAACCCATGAGCTTGCAGACGCCGGACCTCCGTTACCCCATCGGCCAGTTCTCTTTCGCGGGCCCGGCCGCCCGCGACCAAGTCAACGCCTGGATCGACGACCTCGCGGCGCTGCCGGCCGACCTGCGGCGAACCGTCTCGCCGTTGCCGGACGCCCTGCTCGACACCCCGTACCGCCCGGGCGGCTGGACGGTCCGACAGGTGGTCCACCACCTGCCCGACAGCCACATGAACAGCTTCATCCGCTTCAAGTGGGCGCTGACGGAAGACCGACCGCTGATCAAAGCCTATGACGAGAAGGGCTGGGCCGAGCTGCCGGACTGCCGGGAGGCGATCGCCCATTCGCTCGACCTGCTCGACGCCCTGCACCGCCGCTGGGCGGACCTGCTGCGCGGCCTGAGCCGGCCTCAGCTACAGCGCGAGTTCGTGCATCCCGAATCGGGCGCCGTCAGTCTGGCGATCGCCGTTGGCGCCTATGCCTGGCACGGCCGGCATCATCTTGCCCACATCGAGCGGCTGCTCGAGCGGGGGCGCCGGAAGTGAGGCGGGGCGACCGATGCCGGAGCGGCCGTTGCTGAACCGGGTGGCCGGCCCTGTCTTGAAGCGCCTCTCGACATGGAATGCGCAATGTATGTCGGCACTCGCCTTCGACACGCTCAAGACCTCCAGAGCGCTCAAGGAAGCCGGGTTCGGGGAAGCCCGGGCCGAGGCCGTTGCCGCCGCGGTCGGCAGCGCCCTGGGCGGGAACATTGCGTTGAAGACCGCTGTAGCTGCGTTGAGGGCCGAGTTGGAAGCCCGGCTCTACCGGCATCTTCGGATCATGGCCGCCGGCATCGTCGTCGTCACGGTTACGTTGGTGAAGCTGATCCCGTGACCCGGAAATTTTCGCCCGCGCAAGGCGGTTTCCGAGCGCCGAAAAAGCGCGTCATCGCGGCTGCTCGCCGCCGACCCAGATCGGCGACGACCACGCCCGCGCGCCGTCGAGTTGCTCCACCCGGACGTAGTAGTAGTCCCCGTGAGCCGCCTTGCCGGCGTCGACGAACTCGAAATCGTAGTCCAGGGGCTGCTCGTCGCCGATGAGCTGCAGGACGATCTTGTCGGGATCGCTGCCGAACGGCGTCGGCTTGACCGCGTGCCCGCCGGCCAACTCGCTCAGCTTCACGGTTACCGTTTGCCCCGGAATCGTCATCGGCGGGCGTATCGGGATCGGCGCCTTGCAGCATTCCTCGGCTTCGTCCAGAACGACCGCGATCTCGGTCGCGGGGCCGGCGCCGTCGAGCTCCAATAGCAGCGTGTCCGCGCGGCCGCGGGTGCGCGTCAGAAACTTCACGCTGTTGCCCGCGGCGGAGGCGAATTCCCTGTGTCGATTGTCGAAGTTGAGCGCGCGCAGGCCCGTCAACTTCGCCTTCCTGACGCGCAGCTCGCCCTGCCACAGGCGGTAAGGCCGCGGATTGTCGCGAAAGAAAGGTTCGGACGACGACTCGAATCCAATGAGGACGCGGCTTTTGCTTCGCAGCGTCGTCTGCGACGGACGCTTGACGTAAACCGCCTCGCCGTTCTTCACGACCGCGGCCTCGGTGATGGGCGCCGTGCCCATGATGCGCGCGAGCATGCGGCGGTTCGCCGTGAAGGGAATACGCTTGCCCATGCCTGAGCCGTTCATTTCCACGTCGATCAGGATGCGCTGCGCCGAGGTCACGGCGTAAGACCGCCGCTCCTTGAGCGCATCGAAGATCGCGTCGGTCGTCTTTTCCGGCGCCATTACCGCCGCCAGCCCGCCGAATTGCTGCAGCGGCGTCGTTGCGCTGGACGCGGAGACGGAGCTATAGCCGGGTTTCGACCGATGATCGTCCGAAGCGGCAATAAAACCGATCTGGTGGCCGTTGCGCAGATAGTAGTTCCCGAACCACTCGAACGTGCCGTGCATCGACATGATCTCGACCAGGTTCTCGATGTCGGGGTCGTTGCGCCGCCAATCGCCCGCCTGATGCGCGTGGGGAATGGCGAGCACATCGCGGGCGGCGTAACGAGCGCGCAGGCCCTGATAAAGAAACGACAGGTCGGGGGCGATTTGCTTGCCGACGCGGGCGCTTTGCGAAGAGCGGAAAAATACGTTGTGGTGGCCGCCTTGCGCCCGGGCCACCGACCATTCGTAGCCGAGAAAGGCGACAAACCGGCCCGGCTCGGTGTATTTTTCGACCGCGCGCCGCATCGCCCGCCACTCGGCGTCGTCGAGCCACGAGTCGTGCTCGGAAACGCCCATGAAGTCCAGGCGGGCGTCGTCGCGGCCGTAGCGGTACGACCCGTCGAGCGAGCCTTGGCCCTCGGCCATCGCCGTGTGCGTATGCGTTTCCCCCCAGAACACGCGGTATGGCGGATCGTTGCGCACCCAGAGCGGGTTGCTGCGGCCGGCGATCTTGCCGTCGGCGGAGCGCACTTCGTAGCGGAACGCCCCTTCGCGGTCGAGCGCGAGGCCCGCGAGGATGTTCAACGCCGGTGCGCCTGCCGCCAGTTTCTCGATCTGCTTTCCGTTGAGCGTAACGACCGCCGCGGGCACGCCTCGGGTGGCGCGGTTGTAGATCGCGTCCTCCCAGCGGATCGAGACGGCGAACTTCTCGCCGGGCTCGACCACCGAAGGAACGACGACGCTGACGCCGCTCGCCGCGCCCCCGGCGACCCGAAAGCCGGGCCAGGCGGGCGTCAGGAAATTCCCGCTGCCGTCGAGATCGATATACAGCGGCAACAACGCCTGATCGCTCTCGAACGTCTGCTGCCGCCAGCCTTTCGATCCGCCGGAGCGGTCTCCGTAAACGACGGTCACCGTGTCGCCGGGATCCAGCCTCCCTTCCGCAACCCGGAAAGACGGCAAGTCGGCGGGGCTGCGGAAGCCTCCGTGCATTCCGGACCAGGAAGTCGCCGTCTTGACCAAGCGCACATGCGGATTCGAGGTTTTGGCCGAGACGTAATGGTCCGCGCCAGGATCGCCGTTCTGCAGCAGACCGGCGTCGCTCTGCAGTTGACGGGCGACCATAATCACCCCGCCCCGCTCGATCGGCCGCGCGCCGACGGCGTAGGTCTGCTCGATGGTTTGCCACGACCCCGCCGCGACCGGCTCGTCGGCCCGGAGCGTGACTTTGCCCAAGGCGCGCGGCTCTTCGTCCTTCAGTGCGAGCTCGTAGCCGAAGCGGTCGATGTCCCGCAGGACGGCCGCCGCCGGAGGCGGTCCTCCGCGCTTCCATTCGTTGAGCGCGCGAACGGCGTTGCCGATGCTGCGCGTCGCGTTTACGGGCACGGGCCCGCCGGTGAGCGCATAGGCGTTGATCCACTTCCAGAGCGTATCCGCGCGCGCCGCCAAGTTGTCCGCGCTCGTGCGCTCCTCGCGCAGGCCGGTTTTGAACGCCTCGACCTGCCGCCGCAGTTCCGCGGACAGGTAATCGCCGTCTTCGGCGCGCTGCGCCGGGCTTGGCGCGAGCCAGGCGAAGACTCCGACGACCGCCAAAATGCTTCCCAACACGCTTTTCTTCATCGCCAGGATTATAACCGCAGCGGCCGGCGGCCCTGTGCTACAACATTCAATGAACCATGCAGAAGAACAAGATCAAGGCCGTGTTGCAGACCGGGGGCTCGGTTCTGGGCACCTGCATTACGGACTGCTTCAATCCCGAAATCGTGATGGCGGTCAAGGCGGCGGGCCTCGATTTCTTTTTCATCGACAGCGAGCACGCCAGGACGGGCTTCGACGACATTCAGAACTTCGTTCGGGTGGCGAAGTCCGCCGGAGTCGTACCCTTGGTGCGCGTGCCGCAGGCGGAGTATTTCTTTCTGGCGCGCACGCTCGACGTCGGCGCGATGGGCGTCATCAACCCGCGAACGGAATCCGTCGAGGAAGTCGAGAAGATCGTTTCCTGCATGAAGTTTCCCCCCAAGGGCCGCCGCGGCTACGGACTGCGTAGCATCGTCACCGATCTCGATTTCAAGGGCGCGGCCGCCGAGATGCAATCGGCCGACGAAGAGTCGATGGTCGTGATCCAGATGGAAACGCAGCCTTGCGTCGACGCCATCCATGAAATGGTCGCGGTCGCAGGCGTGGACGCGACGATGGTCGGGCCGTTCGATCTGTCGGTATCGCTGGGCATCCCCGGCGACTTCGAGAACCCGGTTTTCTGGCGGGCGTTCGACCGCATGGTGGACGCCTGCAACAAGGCCGGCGTCGCGCCGGGCGTTCACTTCGGCAACACCCGCATGCTGAAGCGGGCCCAGGATCACGGGGCGCGGTTCCTGGTGTGCGGCACCGACATGTCGGTGCTGCTGAACGGCTTCAAGGCGATGGTTGCGCAAATGGACGTTCGCGCGGACGAGCCCGCGGCCACCGGCAAGACGGGCGGATACATGTAATGCGGCCCGTCCGCTGGGGCGTTCTCAGCACAGCCAAAATCGGCACGGTCAAGGTCATCCCGGCGATGCAGCGGGCGGAGCTCTGCGACGTCGCGGCGATCGCTTCCCGCGACCTCGACAAGGCCAAGGCGGCGGCAGACGCCCTGGGCATTCCCAAGGCCTACGGCTCCTATGCCGAGTTGCTGGCCGATCCGCAAATCGAAGCGGTGTACAATCCGCTGCCCAACCACCTCCACGTTCCGCTCTCCATGCAGGCGGCCGCGGCCGGCAAGCACGTGCTCTGCGAGAAGCCCCTGGCCTTGACCGCTGCGGAGGCGCAAACGCTGGTCGAGGCCCGCGACCGCGCCGGCGTGCTCATCCAGGAGGCGTTCATGGTGCGCTATCACCCGCAGTGGCGGCGCGCCCGCGAGCTGGTGCGCTCGGGAGCGGTCGGCGAATTGCGCTCGATCCACGGGCTGTTCAGCTACTACAACGTCGATCCGGCCAACATCCGCAACATGGCCGCGATCGGCGGCGGCGGGCTGTACGACATCGGCTGCTACCCCATCGTCGGCGCTCGGTTCTTGTTCGCCGCGGAGCCGACCCGCGTGGTCGGCCTGATCGACCGCGACCCCGAATGGAAGATCGACCGGCTGACGACGGCGATCCTCGATTTCCCGAACGGGCAGGCGAGCTTCACCTGCTGCACCCAATCGACGCCCTACCAGCGGATGCAAATCTGCGGAACGAAGGGGCGCATCGAGATCGAAATCCCCTTCAACGCGCCGCCGGACAAGCCCTGCCGCATCTTTATCGACGACGGCAGCCGCTTGGGCAATGCGGGCGCCGCGGTCGAAGAGTTTCCCGTCGTCGATCAATACGCCGAGCAGGGCAATGCGTTTTCGCGCGCCGTGCGCGGCGGCGAGCCGCTGGAATTTCCCCTCGAAGACGCCGTGCAGGGGATGCGCGTCATCGACGCCGTGTTCCGCTCGGCCGAATCCGGCGCCTGGGAACGGCCGTAACGGGCCGCGGCGCGGCGGCCGACGGCGCGCCGGCCGAGAACGGTCGGAGGCGGGTTGTTCGGCCCATCTTGCGATCCTCGAGCGAAGTCCTGCGGCGCCGCTTGCGCCCGGCCTTGGGATCGATCCCGCAGGTGCGGCTCAACTCCTGGATTGAAGCCTTCGATCGCTGTATTTCTGCTCGGATAGCGTGCGTATCGTGGCTCCCTGGTGTAAAATAAGCGCACCTCACCCCTTTGGATTTACGGTTTTATATTTTACTGATATTAGAACCAATTTCAAGTTTTCTGAGCAAGGTTGGGATGGAATCGATCTGGACGAAACTGAGGAAGTTTTCGGCATAATTCCTCAACGAATGAGCACGCGAGAATTCCCTTGAATCCAGACAAAAAAGCGTCCGACCAACCGGCGGCGCGATAGCGGTTCCGGCGATGGGGCGATCCTTTCGATCCCTTCCCGAGGCAACCGCTCGTCCGGTGGGCCGCTGCCGCAGGCGCGGCCGCCAAGCGGATTCTGCGGCTTGACCGCCGACATGCAGCAATCGGAACGCAATTGCGCCGGAGCCGCTTCATGACGATTCGCGGCGTGTGCGCCGACCGGCAAGGGTAGTCCGTGACGATCGACTATCCTCATGATTTTCAAACCGTTACCGCGTTTCGCAAGGTCAATCCGAGCGCCGCCTCCCTAGGCCGGAGAGAACGAGGCGCCGCGGAAACGCTGCGACTCGTCGAGACCCCTTTGCCCGTGCGGCGGGGTGGCCAAATCCACCGCAACACAGTGCGCGGCGCTTCCTTGCGGCGCCGCTTCTGAAAGCGCCGATGGACCGTCTCGCAGTTCGGACAGGACTGCGGCGGCATGGTCCATCGGGCACCCGCGCTCGGACATTCAGAGCGCTGCTTCGAGCGCCTCTCGGGCCGGAATCGGCTTGCGCCCCGGTCGGCTTCGGAGGATGTTTTCTTCGCAAAAGCGCCTCAGAATCCGCTCCCGCTGCTCATCTCTCAAACGCATCGTATACAACGAGTTTATCCATGATGAAGCCCGGTTTCAGTTTTGAGACAGGTTGCAATATCCATGCAGTGCGCAGGCAGTTACAATGTCGTTCGAAATGGGGGCGTCGTTCGAAATGGGGGCGTTCGAAATCGCTTCAAGGGGTTCGTTTCTTCCTATAGTCAAAGGAGATTGGGGATCGATATGAAAGTTCGATGGGCCGGCTTGGCGGTATTGTTGTCTCTCCCGCTCGCCGCGCAGAACACCGCCACGATCATCGGCAATGTGACGGATTCGACGGGCGGCGTCATTCCCGGCGCCGAGGTCATGGCCACGCACAGCGAGACCGGCAGAGCAGCGCAAGTGCAAACCAATGAAAACGGAGCCTATGTGCTCACTGCGCTCGAAGTGGGCGCCTATGCGTTCGAAGTTTCCAGCGAAGGATTCAAGACCTTCCGCCGGTCCGAAGTCGTATTGAACGTTCGCGACAGGATCCGCATCGACGCGCAACTCGAGCTCGGCGAGGTGACCGAGGTCATCGAAGTGACCTCGCAGGTCGTCGCCTTGCAGACCGAGAACGCCACAGTGGAAGAGGTCGTTTCCGGCAAGCAGGTCGAAAACCTGGCCATGAACGGACGCAACTTCATGCAACTCGCGGCGCTCGTGCCCGGGGCGAACAACAACAACGGCGGCTTCAACACACCGACCGGAGTCGGTTCGGGCGGGGCCGCCAACATCAGCTTCAACGGCATGAGGCGCAATCATAACGTCTGGCGCGTGGACGGCCAGGAAAACTACGATCGCGGCTGCGGAGGCTGCGTCGAAGTGCTGCCCTCGATCGACGCCATTCAGGAATTCAAAGTTTCGACGGCGAACGCCGAAGTCGATGCCGGATTCGGCGCCGGCGGCCAGATCAACATCGCCATCAAGAGCGGGACGCAGGAGTTCCACGGCACAGTTTACGAGTTTCTGCGCAACGACGCTTTCGACGCCCGCAACTTTTTCCGGACCGGCAAGCAGAAGCTGCGCTACAACAATTTCGGTTTCAACATCGGCGGCCCGGTCGCTTTCGGCGGCTACAACGAAGACAAAACCAAGACGTTTTTCTTCCTCAATCAGGAATGGCGCAAGATTCGCAACGAAAGGAACTTCAACGTGGCTGCGGTTCCCGCCGCTCTGCGCCAAGGCGACTTCAGCGAGTTGCTCGACAGCGGCTCGCCGCTCGAGATTACGGACCCGGATACGGGCGACCCGTTCGCCAACAACCGCATCCCCTCGGCGCGCATCGACCCCAACGCGGCGATCCTCGCCGATCCCAATCTGGTGTTGCCGCTGCCGACCAACGCCTCGGGCAACTTTGTCGGCGGCGGCGGGCAGCCGCTCGACGTCACGCAGTCGATCCTGCGCGTGGACCAGAACATCGACGACCGCAACCGCGTATTCTTCCGCTACATCATGGATTTCAACTCGCAGCAGTTCGCCACGACGCAATGGGCCAACCAGAGCTACCCGACGATCGGAACCCAGTTCAGCAACAATCCGAAGAAGTTCATGGGCCAGTGGACCTCGACGATTTCGCCCAACGTCATCAACGAGTTCACGATGGGCTTTTCGCGGCAGCCTCTGGCGCTGGATCCGACCGGCAATTACGAGCGGCCCGCGGGCCTGAACATCCCCGAGCTGTTTGCCGACAACCGGGCGAACCGACTGCCGAACCTGATCTTCGACGGCGTCCTCGGCGTGAACATCAACAACGGCTCCTGGCCCTGGACGAACGTGCTCGATACCTGGCAGTTCCGCAACAGCACCACCGTAAACAGAGGGAATCACACCTTCCGCATCGGGGCGGAGTACATGCCGTTCGACAAGCAGCAGGACTTTTTCGGTCCGACACAGGGAGAGTTCCGTTTCCGCACGGCGGGGACCAATCACGAGTTCGCCAATTTTCTGCTGGGCAGAGCCGACCGTTATACGGAGATCGAAGAGCAAAAGTCGCCGAATTATCAGACGCGCAGCGGCGGAATCTGGTTCAGCGATACTTGGCGCGCTTCCGGCAACCTGACCTTGACCTTCGCCCTGCGCTACGACCAGTTGCCGCACTCCTATGTCGAGAACGACGAGTTGGCCGGCTTTTTCCCGTCGCTTTATAATTCCGCGGAGGCCCCGACGGTGCTGCGCAACGGACAAATCGCAGCGGGTACCGGCAATCTGCTGAACGGCATCGGCATCGCCGGGCAAAACGGGCTGAACCGCGGCCTGGTTACGAACCACAACAACCTCTTCGCGCCGCGGCTGGGCATCGCTTACCGGCCGTTCGGCCAGGACACGGTGCTACGCGTGGGCTACGGCATTTTCTACGAGCGGATTCAGGGCAACGACATCTACAACGTCGGGCCGAACCCGCCCTTCTCTTCCAGGCCGCTCATCTTCAACACCGAGTTGAGCAGCCCCGGCGGAGAAGCGGCGATTTTCCCCGGATCGATCCGCACCTACGACGGACCGTAAAAGATTCCGCAGATCCAGAACTGGAATCTCGGCTTCCAGCACCGCATTGCCAGCGGGTTCGTGGCCAACCTGGCCTACGTCGGCTCGGCGGGCACGTACCTGCAGACGGTGCGCAACATCAACCAGCCGACGCTGGAAGACGCGGCGCGCGTGAAGGCGGGCGCGGTCAATCTCGATCAGGTGCGGCCGTATCCGGGTTGGTCGCACATCCGCTCGTACGAGAATTCGACGAATTCGTTCTACAATTCGCTGCAATTCAGCCTGCGCACCGACAATTGGCGCGGCCTGACGCTGCAAGCGGCTTATACTTGGTCGAAGACGCTCGATTACACCTCGGGAGACGTGGGCAACACGAAGCATCAGAATTCGTACAACACCAAACCCGAGCGCGGCCCGGCCGATTTCGACCGAGCGCACATGCTGATCGTCAGTTACGTGTACGACATCCCCATTCCGTCGAATTGGCGGTCGAGCGGGATCAGGCACGCTCTGGGCGGCTGGACCTTGTCGGGCATCACGCAGATCCAGACCGGCACGCCGTTGAACGTGCTTGTTTCCGGTGACCCGGTCGGCCTCGGAGATTGCGGCCAGTGCCGCCCCAATATCCTGGACGGCAACCCGAACTACGCGCGCGGGAACCGATCGATAGAGGAGTATTTCAATACCGGCCTGTTCCTGAATGCTCCGCCGGTAACGCCGGGGACGCTCGGCAACGCAAGCCGCAACGCGGTGCGGCGCGCCGGATCGAACAACTTCGACGTCTCGCTGTTCAAAAACTTTACGTTCGCAGATCGGGTGCGCGTGCAGTTTCGCGCCGAGATGTTCAACTTCTTCAACCACACGCAATTCACGGGTTTCGTGGCCCGCTCGGGCAACCGGCGGTTCGGCGAAGTGACCGCCGCGCGCGACGCGCGCACGACCCAGTTGGGCCTGAAGTTTTACTTTTAGGCCGAGAGGGGGTGAGCTTGCCGGGGCCGGCGGGTCGGTGGTTCGCGCGAAGAGCGGCCGCTGTCTTGCCGGTTTCGGCTTTATTGGCCGCGGTTTGGCCGCCGCCGCAGGCGGCCGGGCAAGACCAGACCGCCCTGAACAACGAAGGAAGCCTCCTGTTGCAGGCCGGGGAAGCCGCTGCGGCGCTGGATCGTTTTCAGCAAGCTGCGGCGCTGGGCCCTGACGATCCCGCGATCGCCTTCAACGTCGGCTTGGCGTTGTTCCGGCTGGGTCGTCTCGAAGATGCGCTCGAACCCTTGGGACGGGCGCGGGAGCACGCCGCCTCCATGCCCAACGCCCGCTTCCTGCGCGGCGTCGTCTTTTACCGGCTCGACCGCTTGCGGGAATGCGTCCGGGAATTGGAACTGCTGCGCGGCCGGACGCAGTTCGACGAGCAGACGCTCTACATGCTGGTGGAGAGCTACCGGCGGCTGCAGGCTGGCGAGGAATCGAAACGGGCGTTTCTCGATCTGACGGCGCGCTATCCCGACTCCGCTTTCGTGCACAAGCTGATGGGAGCGGCCTACGACGCGCAGCAGCAATGGGATCTTGCCGCCGCCGAATTCCAGGCCGCGCTCAGAGCGAATCCGAAGATGCCCGAAGCCGCCTTCGGCGTCGGCTACATCCGTTTCAAGCAGCGCCGTTACGACGCAGCGCGGCCCTGGCTCGAGCAGGAGTTGGCGCTCGACCCCTGTCATGCGCGGGCGCATTACTATCTGGGCCGGGCGGCCGAAGCCGGAAAGCGTTTCGCCGAAGCCCGGCGGCGCTTCGAGCAGGCGGCTGCCTGCCGTCCCCAATACGCCGATCCTTATCTGGGGCTGGGCATGTTGGACTACGCCGCGCAGCAGTACGAGTCGGCGGTCGAGCATCTGCGCAAGGCGCTGGCGCTCGACCCGCAACTGCGCGAGGCGCGCTATCGACTGGCGCGCGCGCTCCGCCGCCTGGGGCGCGGAGACGAAGCCCGCGGCGAGCTGGCCAAGGTGGAAGACATCCACGAGAACGAGCACGCCCGCCATGAACGGGCGATCGCGGGTCCCGCGGCAGTGGAGAGGGAAAACAAGTAGCCGGGGGCGCTCCCGTGCTAAATTGAGGGCGTCGTTCGGTACGGGAGACAGATATGAGCATCATGGTCGCCGAAGTTTACGAAGCGCTTGTGAGCGCGGGCGCTCCCGCGGACAAGGCCATGGCGGCGGCAGCCGCCATCCCCATCGCCGAGAATCTCGCCACCAAACAGGATCTGGTCGAGATCAAGGTGGACATCGCCGAATCCCGCGCGGCCACCCAACAGGACATCGCTGAATCCCGCGCAGCCGCCCAACAGGACACCGCCGAGCTCAAGGCGAAAGACTTGGCCGAGATCCGAGTGGACATCGCCGAATCCCGCGCGGCCACCCAACAGGACATCGCCGAATCCCGCGCAGCCGCCCAACAGGACACCGCCGAATCCCGCGCGGCCGCCCAACAGGACATCGCCGAGCTCAGGGCGAAAGACTTGGCCGAGATCCGAGCGGACATCGCCGGGCTCAAGACGGCGATGCGCTACAACACGATGTTGCAAATGCTGATCATCGGTCTGTTGGTCAAGCTGGTTTTCTTCCCCTGACGGGCGCATCGGCGGTCTCGCTCTCAGCCGGCTCGCTTCCGTAAACATCGCGGACGATCTCCCGCAGCCGCTCCGGCGTGACCCTCGGCTTGCCGCCCGCCATCCGTTTTTCGGCCTCGGACACGAGTTTCTCGGCGGCGCGGCGTTCGATTTCGCTGTGCAGCTTGAGATTTTCCGAGGCGGTGCGTTCGAGTGTTTGGGCGGTCGCGCTCAGTTTTTTGAGTTGCTCGATCAGGCGCGGCAGCGATTGCTCGGTCAACTCGCCTTCGTGCAACTTGAGCGAGATATCGAAGGCCAGCGTACGCAAAATCTCATTGAGCAGCCGCCCGACCTGCCCCTCCGGCGCAGCGGCCAGCTTGTCGACCCATGCCTCGGCGATCTGCCGCGACTCGCGCAGCCGGTCGCTGATGCGGCGCATGCGCCGGTCGTAGCGGCCGACGGCGTGGACGCTGACGCGGGTGGTTTCGCCGCGGGCGGCGAGATAGTCGTTGAGCTTGGCCGTCGCTTCGGCTTGGCTGATGGACGTATCGCTCAGCCAAGCCTCGAGCTTCTTGCGCAGATCGCTGGGAATTTTGCCGAGCGATCTGTCTCGTCGGAGCGACCTTGTGGGTGGTGTAGCCGACACTTATTCGCCTCCCGTTGTCCTGCCCGGCCGCTGGCGGGCCACGCCGGGAACGCGGGCGCGTCCGGCGGCGGCGTCCCCGCCGCGCTCGGTCAGCCGCGCGGCGCGCAGCCCGGGATCGCCGTCGCGCGGCGCGACAACGTATTCGACTGCGATGAGGCCCTGCTCGTCGAGCCAGGCGAGATGGGCGCGCAGCGCGTCGGCCGACGGCGCGATGCCGAGGACTTCGAGCGCGCTGTGGATGACATGCTCGTTGTGCCGGTACTCGGCGGCCTCGGCCAGCACCTGCAGCACGGCCAGCCGGGCGGTCTCGGCGAACATCGCGGCATAAGCGCCGCGCGGGGAGTCGGGATGCGTCATCGGCAGCGAAGAGCCGCGGTCTCGCGGCTACTTCTTCACTATCCGCCGCAGAGCGCGGGCGCGCCAAGAGTGAAACGCTTCAGTAGGGGCGCCTGCCGGCGCCTGCCGGCGTTCAGGCCAGAAGCTTGCGGATGACCTTGCCGCCGACGTCCGTCAGCCGAAAATCGCGGCCGCGGAAGCGGAAGGTCAGCTTGGTGTGGTCGATCCCCAGCAGGTGCAGAATCGTCGCCTGAATATCGTGGACGTGGACGGGGTCTCGCACCGGCGAGAAGCCGATCGCGTCGGTTTCGCCGATGCTCTGCCCCGGCTTCACGCCGCCGCCGGCGAACCACATGGTGAAGGCGTCGATGTGGTGGTTGCGGCCCAGCGTGTCGCGCTGCTCGCCCATGGGCGTGCGCCCGAATTCGCCGCCCCAGACGACGAGCGTGTCGTCGAGCAGGCCGCGCTGCTTGAGGTCGCGGATCAGCGCCGCGCAGCCCCGGTCGGCGGAGAGGCAAACCTCGTCCAGGTTTTCGTCGAGGTTTTCGCCGGGGCCGCCGTGGTGATCCCAGCTCGAATGATAGAGCTGCACGAAACGCACTCCGCGCTCCACCAGCCGCCGCGCCAGCAGGCAGTTGTTGGCGAACGATTTCTCGCCCGGCTTGGCGCCGTAGAGGTCGAGCGTCGCCTGGCTCTCGGTCGAGAAGTCGATCAACTCGGGGCCGCTGGTCTGCATGCGGTGCGCCATCTCGTACGCCCCGATGCGCGTCTCGATTTCCGGGTCGCCGTACTGCTCGAGGTTCATGCGGTTGAGATCGAGGATCGCGTCGAGCGTCGCCGCCTGGCGTTTTTCGTCGAATCCCTGCGGATTCGACATGTTCAGAATCGGCGCGCCGCCGCTGAGGAAGGGGATGCCCTGATGCGACGTCGGCAGAAACCCGCTGGCCCAATTCATCGCCCCGCCGCGCGGGCCGCGCGGGCCGGACTGCAAGACGACGAAACCCGGCAGGCCTTTCGATTCGCTGCCGATGCCGTAGCTGACCCAGGCCCCCATGCTCGGCCGCCCGAAGATCGGCGAGCCCGTGTTCATCATGATCTTGGCCGGCGCGTGATTGAAATTTTCCGTATGCACTGAGCGGACGAAAGCAAGCTCGTCGACCACCTGCGCGGTATGCGGCAGGCATTCGGAAACCCATTGGCCCGATTGGCCGTGTTGTCTGAATTCGCGCCGGGTGCCGAGCAATTTCGGCGGCGACTTGACAAACGAGTCCATGAAGGCGAAGCGCTTGCCTTCCAGCAACGAAGCCGGAAGGGCTTTGCCGCTCAGCTTTTGCAGTTCCGGCTTGCGTTCCCACAACTCGAACTGACTCGGCGCGCCGGCCATGAACAGGTAGATGACGTTTTTGGCCTTGGGCGCGTGACGGTAGCCCGCCGCCGGCGAGGCGAACAGCTTGTCGCCGACGAAGAGCGAGGTCAGCGCCGCCTTGCCCACGCCGATTCCGCAATTCTCGAACAGTTGCCGGCGGGTGGTTTGCCGCAGAAGTTTCTTTTCCAGGTTCATTGTCGGGTCACAAACTCGTCCAGGTTGAGCATTACGCGCGCGGCGGCCAGCCAGGCCGCTTCTTGCGGCGAGCCGGCGGCGTCCCCGCCGTCGGTGGCGAACGCGTCCGTCATACGCGCCAGATACTGCGCCATTCTCTGTTGCTCGCGCTCGTTCGGGAGCCGCGCCAGGCAGGTCTCGAAAGCAAAGCGAATGCGCCCGCCGCGGTCTGCCGCGGCGGCCAGAACCCGCTTGGCCAAGTTCTCGGCGAATTCGGTCTGCGCCTCGTCGTTGAGCAGCGTCAACGCTTGCAGCGGCGTGTTCGAGCGGTTGCGCCGGGTGGTCGAGGCCTGCGCGTCCGGCGCGTCGAACAGGGCCAGGCCCGGATACGCCGCTGAGCGCCGGAAAAAGGTGTACATCCCCCGGCGGTAGCGGTTGGGGCCTGCGGCGGTCTTCCACTTGCGGTCGACCTGGGTAAACTGCCCGGCGCCCGCGGGCTGCGGGGGGAACACGCTCGGCCCGCCGACGGCGGGAGCGAGCAGGCCCGAGACGGCCAGGCCGGCATCGCGGATAATCTCGGCTTCGAGCCGCAGGCGGTTTTGCCGCGCCAGCAGCCGGTTGCCCGGGTCGACTTGCGCCGCGTCGGGGCGCGCGGCCGACGACTGCCGGTAGGTTGCCGAGGTCACGATCAGCCGGTGCATCGCCTTCAGGCTCCACTCGCGGCGCACGAACTCCGAAGCCAGCCAGTCCAGCAGCTCGGGGTGGCTCGGCGCGGTCCCTTGCGAGCCGAAATCGTTCTCGGTCTCGACGATGCCCACGCCGAAATAGCGCTGCCAGAGGCGGTTCATCGTCACCCGCGGAGTCAGCGGGTTCTGCGCGGAAACGAGCCACCGCGCCAGATCGAGCCGGTTGGGCTTGTCCGTCTTCCGCAGCGGGGGCAGCACGGCGAGCGCGCCCGGCTCGACCGCCTCTCCCTTGCGCGTGAAGTCCCCCTGAACGTGGATGTACGACTCGCGCGGCGCGGGCAACTCGCGCATGATCAAGGTCGATTCGAGCTTGGGCAGCGCGTCGCGCAGCGCCCGAATGCCGTCCAGGCGGGCTTTCCAGGCCGGGTCTTTTTTCGAGAAAAAGCGCGAGAGCAAGTTGCGGTCGATCGTCGCCCGCTCTTCGATCGGCGTTCTGAGAATCTCCGGGATGCGCTCTTCGACGGTGTCGCCCGAAAGCGCGAAGCGCGATTCCCAATCTTTCTCGATGGTTTTCTGGTATTCGAGCAACTCGGCTTCCAGCGTCTCGATCTGCCGCTCGAGCGCCTCCCGCCGGGCGAAATCCTGCGGCTTGCCGAACTCCAGCAGGGGCTGCATCTGGAAGGCCGGGCCTTCGCCGTCGGGGATGTTGCCGCCCAACTCGTCGATATTGTTGAAAAACGAGAACAATTGGTAGAACTCGCGCTGCGAGATCGGGTCGAACTTGTGGTCGTGGCAGCGCGCGCAGCCGACCGTCAACCCCAGAAAGGCCGCTCCGGTCGTATTGACGCGGTCGACCACGGCCTCGACGCGGTACTGCTCGTAGTCGATGCCGCCTTCCTGATTGATCATCGTGTTGCGGTGAAAGCCGGTGGCGATCAACTGCTGCTGCGTCGGGTCGGGCAACAGATCGCCGGCGACCTGCTCGATGACGAAGCGGTCGAAGGGCATGTCCTTGTTCAAGGCGTCGATCACCCAATCGCGGTAGCGCCAGATCGAGCGGTCGCCGTCGATCGAATAACCGTTCGAGTCCGCGTAGCGCGCGATGTCGAGCCAGCGCCGCCCCCAGCGCTCGCCGTAATGGGGCGACGCCAGCAAGCGCTCGACCGCCCGCTCGTAAGCGTCGGGACGCCGGTCGTCGAGGAACGCGCGCAGTTCTTCCGGCGCAGGCGGCAGCCCCGTCAAATCGAGCGACAGCCTGCGCAGCAGCGTGCGCCGGCCGGCCTCGGGCGAGGGAGCGACGCCCTTTTGCTCGAGCTTGGCCTGGATGAAGAAGTCGATGGCGTTGCGCGTCCGCGAGGCGTCCCGCAGGCGCGGCGGGGCGGGGCGCCGCACCGGCTGGAACGACCAGTGCTCCGCCGCGGCGCGCTCGCGGGGCGGGGCGCTGCCCCACGCCGCTCCTTGGCCGATCCACTCGATCAGCGCGGCGGCGTCGTCCGCCGGCAGCGGCCCGGCGGGCGGCATTTTGAGCGCGCCCGTTCGGCGGATGGCCCGCACCAGCAGACTTGCGTCCGCTTGGCCCGGAATCACCGCCGAGCCGCGGCTGCCGCCGAGCATCGCGGCTTCGCGCGAGGCCAGCGAGAGGCCGCTCGTTTTTGCTTGGTCGTTATGGCACTGCAGGCAGTTCGCGGCCAGCACCGGCCGCACCCGTTCCTCGAAAAAACGAACCTTGCCGGCGTCGGCGGCGGCGGCGCTCAGGGCGCCACAACCGGCGGCGCCGACAACGAGAAGCGGGATGAAACGGCGTCGCGGCAAGGCAACCTCATGATAAGCGAAGGCAAGACCGGCGGCGTCACCAGCCGATGCGCAGACCGAAACGGAACACGCGCTGATCCAGACCTTCGCGGCCGGTGTTCTGCATGCCGCCCACCACGCCGAAGCTGCCCGGACTGCTGACGTTTGCGGACGGGTTGCCGAAGTGGGGCGTATTGGAGATATTGAAAGCCTCGGCGCGGAATTGAATGCTCGCCCGCTCGGTGATCTGGAACCTGCGGAAGATGCCCATATCGACGTTGATCAGGCCGGGGCCGCGCAGCACGTTCGGGCCGCAGGTGCCGAAACGGGGCCCGCCGCCGGTGTCGTCGGGGTCGGCGAACGTCGAGATGTCCCACCAGCCGTCGGGCGAGCCGAGCTTGCGCGGCGCCGCCAGGCAGTCGGCGAACTGGCCCGATCCCTGGCTGTTCAGCGAAGCGGTCGAAGCGGTGGGGGTTATCGGAGTGCCCGTGCGCAGCGAGGCCAGGCCGTTGATCTGCCAACCGCCCAGAACCGCGGCCGCGGTCCCACTCTGAGCGAACCGCTTGCCCTTGCCGAAGGGCAGCTCGTAGGCGTTCGAGATGACCACGTTGTGGCGGATGTCCTGGTTCAGGGCTCCGTAGTTCAAGTCATAGTAAAACGGATGCCGCACGCGCGGCTGCGCCGTCGAGCTCTCGGCGGCGTAGCCGCGGCCGTGCGCCCAGGTGTAGGCCAAGTTGAACTGATGTCCGCCGGTCGTGCGGCGCACCACCTTGACCTGCAGCGAGTCGTATTTCGGCGTGCCCATCGTGCCCCAGAACAGCGTATTGGCGGTTCGCCCGTAACGCTGCCGCAGCACCCGGCCGCTGTTGCCGGTTCCCAAGTCGCTCCAGTTGGCCTCCAGCCGCGAGCTTTGGCGCACCGAGCGCGTGGCCACGTACCCCGCCGAGGCGATCCACGAGCCGAACTGCTTTTCGAGCGTGAAGTTCCAGGACTGCACGTAGCCGCGATTGTAATTGCCGTCGGCCGTGGCCACGTTGGCGGTCAGCGGCATCTCGATCCGCTCTTCCACCGGCACCGGCGGGATGTCCGGAAAACCTTGCTCGAGCGTGGTGGACCAGGAGCGCGAGTTGGGCAGCGGCAGGCGCTGCGAAAACTGGGTCGGCAGGTTGCCGCGCAGATCGCGGCCGAGATTGAACGGGTCGTAAGTCAGCCCGTAGCCGGCGCGCACGACAAACGTGTCGGTCGCGCGCCAGGCGAGGCCCACCCGCGGCGCGAACAGCCTCTTGCTCTGCGGCAGGTCGCAGTTGCGGGGCACCGAGCCGATGCCGCAGACCAACATGACGTTGTTGTCGATGTCGAAACGCTCCAGGCCGCGGTCGGGGCGCACCGGAAAGGGGAAATACTCCCAGCGCGTGCCGTACGACAGCGTCAGGTCGGGGCGCACCTGCCAGCGGTCGCGGATATAGAACGAGTATTGCCTCGAGCGCGTCTGCAGGTTCTTGCCGGTGAGGAAGTTGCGCGCGGAGTCGCGGGACAGGCCGAGCATGAACGAGGCGATCGAATTGTAGTCGTTCGTGCCCGTGCCGGGGCGGCTGGTCGTAGCCGAACGGAAGCGGAAACCGCCCGCCGGCGCGTCGCCGCCGGGGAAGTTGGCCACTTCCTGGTTGATGTGGATCAGGAAGGTGTCGGTGCCGAAGCGCACTTCGTGGTTGCCCTTGGTCCAGTTGCCGTTGACCGCGATCTGATACTGGAAGTCGTGGCCGATGAAGGGCGAGGTCGCGCGGTAGCCGAGGTTGCCGAATCCGGCGTCGAAGCGCATGCGCGGCATGCCTCCGTAGAAGGTGCCCGCCTCGCCGGGGACGCCGTCGCCGTTGGTGCCCGGAATGCCCAGCACGTCGAGCCCGATGCGCTGGTCGAGATTGCCGGCGAAGGCGTTGCTGTCGAGCAGCATCGTGCCCACGTAGGCGTCGAAGATCAGGTTCGGGCGGGCCACGTAGGTCGTCGACACCGTGCCGCTGTAGGTCGGGCCGAAGCCGTTGTCGGTGCGGAAGTTCGTCGGATGCACGAAGTCGCCGGAGAGGTTGCCGAAAGCGGCCGGATTGTTCTGGTCGTAATAGAAGAAGCTGAGGCGGGCGAACGCCGTCCATTTTTCGCTCAGGTTGAAGTTCGCCTTGCTGTCCACCTGATGGCGGTCGAAAGCGTAGGTAATCCCCGCCAGATAGTTGCGGTTCAGGCCGAGCGGTCCGCTGCCGGCCTGGTTGGGCAGATGCCAATCGTCGGTCATGTCGGCGAGGATGCGGCTGGCCCGCGAGATTCTCGACTCGGGGATGATGTTGTCGGGAAACTGCGTGCGGGCGCCTTCGTCGCCGACGGCGGCCGACAGCGGGTCGAAGATCGGCCGCGGCGAGGCGGAAAAATCGCCTTGGCGCATGGCCAGGGTGGGTACCTTGACCGGTTTCGTGGCGTTCGAGTGCTCGGCGGTGCGCTCGTAGCTGAAGAAGTAGAACGCCTTGTTTTTCTTGATCGGCCCGCCAACCGTGGCTCCGGCCTGGTTGTAGATGAATTTCGGCTTGCGCGTCAGATTCCCCTTGAAGTAAGGGAACGCCTGGAAGCGCTGATTGTTGTGGTACCAGAAGGCCGAGCCGTGCAATTGGTTGGTGCCGCTCTTGATCTGCAGGTTGATCGAAGCCCCGCCGGCCAGACCCTGCTCGGCGTCGAACGAGTTGGTCACCACGTTGACCACCTCGATCGACTCCAGCGCCGGGTTGATGCCCTGCATGTGGGTCAGGTTCGGGTTGTAGCTCGAAGCGCCGTCGATGCGCACGTTGTTGCTCTGCTCGCTGGTGCCGTTGACCGAGAAGCGCACCGCGCGCGTCGGGTTGGCCGGCACTGAGTGCGCGTTGCGCGGCGGCGAGAAGCCCGGAATGGTTTGCAGCAGCATTTGGTAGTTGCGGCCCAGGGGGACGGGAACGTTCTGCAGGTCGCGCTTGTCCACCTCGGCGCGCACCTCGGCGCGGTCGGTCTGCAGGCGCACGGCCTCCGCGCTGACTTCGACGGTCTCGGTGACCTGGCCGACCTGCAGGTCGACGTCGACGCGGGTGACGTCGTTGGCGCCGACGGTGACGCCGGTCTCGTTATGCGCGCGGAAGCCCTCCGAGCGGACCTCGATCGTATACATGCCGGTAGCCAGCGTGGGGAAGGTGTAAACGCCCGAGGCGTTCGACTCCCCCGAGCGCGCCGCGCCGGTTTCCTCGTGCGTGATCGTGATTTGAGCGCCGGGAATCACCGCGCCCGTTCCGTCGGACACGTTGCCGACGATGCTGCCGTAAAGCACCTGAGCGTATGCCGGCTGCGTGCCGAGGCCGGCAACGAACAGCAGCGCCGCCGGCGCGAGGCCGGCAAGCGCTCCACAATTTTTTCTGCATGCCATGGTTTTCCTGCATGGCTTCAATTTTTCCTGCATGGCTTCCCTCCCCGACCGACGCTTGCGCGGGCGGCCGGCGCATGCCCGCCGCCCGCGCAAGCGTCGGTCTCATGGTACACCAGCCGGGGGCGCCGCGGCGCAGGAAACGAAACGGGCCGCTTATTTTGTTTTGTCTTCCGGCGGTGGGCGGCGGTTGCGAGTTCCGCGTCGCGGGCCGCGCGTCGAAAAGACTCGTGACGCGCGGCCGGGCGGCGTCAGTCGCTGTCCCCGGATTCTGGGGCAAATCGCTGTGTGGTCCAATGATGCTGTGGCCGGCCGGGGGTTCAAGAGCAACGCGCTCAAGCGGTTCTTCGAGAAGAACGACGCGCGGAAGCTCCAACATCGACAACTCGCCAAGATCGAACGCATATTGATGCTGCTGCACAATGGAGAACCGCTGCAAGACTTCCGCCAACGCCGGGGTTATCGTCTGCATGAGTTGACCGGGAGAGACAAGGGGATTTGGACGGTAGGGGTTACCGGCAACTGGAGAATCACGTTCCGCGTCGATGTTGACGGGAACGCCTACGATGTTGACTTGGTGGACTACCATTAGAAGGGGGCAGAAATGATTCAGAAATGATTCTTGGAGAACCTGAAGACGCCTACATGCGGCTGAACCCGTTGCATCCGGGAAGATTTTTGAAGCATGACTTTGTACTCGCAGATCCCGATTTCCCGCAAGATCAGCCGGGGATGACTGTCGGGGAAGCCGCGGCCAAGATTGGGGTTAGCCGGGTCACCCTCTCCCGCGTCTTGAACGAACGCGGCCCGGTAACCATCGACATGGCTATGAAACTGGAAAAGATCGGATGGGGAACCGCCGATTCTTGGCTAAATCTTCAACTGAAGTGGGACATCACGCAAGCGCGCAAGCGCTTGAATCGGCCCCGCGCCGAAGCGCCCGCCGTTCTCGCTGTGAAGCGGATGCTTGCGCAAGCGGAAGCCGCCGCGTAGCAGGCCGCGCTGCGCGCGGCGGTCGCGAGTTCCGAGTCGCGCGTCGAAAAGACTCGCGACGCGCGGCCCGCGGCCGAGCAGAACGACGGGACGCGCATCCGCTACGCTGGTCCGACACGCCTCTTTCGACGAAGCCGATTGCGCCCCAAGACCGGCTCATTTTCGCGCTCGACGCGCCCGCCGCCGCTGTCCCCGGATTTTGGGGCAAATCGCTGTGTGGTCCAATGATGCTGTGGCTATCCGGGGGTTCAAGAGCAGGGCGCTTCAACGGTTCTTCGAGAAGAACGACGCGCGCCGGCTGCAACGCCGTCAACTCGCAAAGATCGCGCGGATAATGTCCGCCCTCGACTCTGGCATACCGCTGAAGCAACTGGGAGCATATCGGGGTTTCCGTCTGCACGAGTTGACCGGAAGCGACAAGGAAGTTTGGACGGCGCGGGTTACCGGCAACCGGCGAATCACGTTCCGCGTCGACGAGCACGGGAACGCCTACGATGTTGACTTGGTGGACTACCATTAGAAGGGGGCGGAACATGATTGTTGGAGTTGACGAGAACGCCTACATGCGGCTAAACCCACTGCACCCTGGAGAGCATCTGAAAGCCCTTGTCTTTCGAGATCCCGACTTTCCGGAAGACCAGCCGGGAATGACTGTCGGGAAAGCCGCGGCCAAGATCGGGGTAAGCCCCAGCAACCTCTCCCGCGTCTTGAACGAACGCGGCCCGGTAACTCTCGACTTGGCGTTGAAGCTCGAAGCTATCGGCTGGGGAACCGCAGACGGCTGGTTGAACTTTCAATTGAAGTGGGACCTTGCCCAAGAACGCAAGCGCCGGAATCAGCCCCTCGCCGCCGCGCCCGCCGTCCTTGCCGAGAAGAGGATGCTTGCGGAATCCGCCGAACGGCGTGCCGCCGCTGCGTAACAGGCTGCGAGTTCCGAGCCGCGTGTCGAAGCCTTTATTGCACTCCAAGCACGCGGTTGGTCTCCAGATGATACACCCAGCCTTGCAGCCGCAGGCGTCCCGCGGCCGTGCGGGCCGCGACCCAGGGGTGAGTCCTCAGGTTCGCGATCTGCTGGAAGACATTCCGCTCGACGAGCGCACGCCAACGAGCGGCGGGGTCGAGGTTGGGGCGCAACTCGTCCACCGTCAATCTTGCGGGCTCGGCGAACCTGATCCAGTCCCTGACGTGCGGAACGGTATCGAGACCGTCCGGCTCCAAGGCGGCCTTCATGGCGCCGCAAAGCGTGTGGCCGCAGACGATGACGGTCGGCGTCTCGAGCACGGCGACGGCGTATTCGATGGAAGCGATCGCTCCGCCTACGCCGGCGCCGTACGGGGGCACGATGTTGCCCGCGTTGCGAATGACGAACAACTCGCCCAGACCGGTCTGCGTGATCCGACTCGGAATCAGGCGCGAGTCCGAACAGGTGATGAACACGGCCTCGGGCGACTGCCCTTCAGACATGGCCTCGAATTGCGGGGGCCTGGTCAACATGTTGTCTCCTTGAAGCTAGCGATGCCCGTGACGGTTTTCGGCATGGATCGGCTTCAACCGTGAAACCCATCGAGCAAAACCTTGCAACTGAAAAACCTTGCAACTGCACGGGCAAGAACTTGAAATCGCGCCGAGCCGGCGCGGATAAAGAAAGTAAAGCAATCACTACTGTCCGGTTCGCTCGCTGGGAGATTGATATAAGCTATTTGGTTTGATAGGTTTACAAGCATATTAGGATGTCTGCGACTTGAACCGGGCGCCGTTTTCCGCCTACCTATCGAGCTTGCGCCAGACACGGGCTGGCCGCACTTGGGGGCCGACGAGCGGCTGCGTAGGCTGTCTGCATGTATGGCGGCAAGACCCTGTTCGCCCAAGTTATGAGCTTTCTACCCTGGAAAACATTCTCCCGGATCGTGGCGCGCTACCAAGGTGACCGCCTCGTGCGCAGGCTGCGCTGCAGCGAGCACTACCGCGCGATGGCCTTCGCCCAACTTACCGGCCGCGAGAGTCTGCGTGATCTCGAGGCCTGCCTTGCAGCCTGTCCCTCCAAGCTCTACCACTCCGGCTTCCGCACAGCGGTGCGCCGCTCGACTCTGGCTGACGCCAACGCGCGGCGCGACTGGCGCCTGTTCGCCGCTTTCGCCCAGCGCCTGATTGTCCAGGCGCGCGCCCTGTATGCCCACGAGCCGTTGGCGGCGGCCTTGCACGAGACCGCCTACGCCCTTGACTCGACGACCGTCGATCTGTGCCTGTCGCTGTTCCCCTGGGCGCGCTTCCGCAAGACCAAGGCCGCAGTCAAGATGCATACCCTCCCTGTTGGACTTACGCGGCTCCATCCCCAGCTTCATGCACCTCTCCGAGGGCAAACTCCACGACGTCAACGTGCTCGATTTGCTGCTCCCGGAAGTGGGCGCGACCTACATCATGGACCGCGCCTATGTCGACTTTGAGCGCCTCTACCGGCTACACCAAGCCGGCGCCTTTTTCGTCACCCGCGCCAGGAAAAACTTCCGCGCCCGGCGTCTCTACTCGGCCCCCACGGAGCGTACTCTGGGCGTCATCGCCGACCAAACCATCGCTCTCGACGGCCTGCGCACCAAGAACCTCTATCCCGACCGCTTGCGGCGCATCCGCTACAAAGACCCGCAAGCCAACAAAACCCTGGTGTTCCTCACCAACCGCAGCGAACTCGACGCGCTGACGATCTGCAGCCTGTACAAAAGCCGCTGGCAGGTCGAGTTGTTCTTCAAATGGCTGAAACAACACTTGCGCGTCAAACGCTTTCTGGGAGTTTCGGAAAACGCAGTCAAGTCGCAACTGTGGATCGCCGTCTCGGTCTATGTGCTCGTAGCGATCCTCCGCAAGCGCCTCGCAATCGACACCCCGCTCTCCACAATGCTGCAGATCCTCTCGGTCATGCCCTTCGAGCAAATGCCTCTATACCAAGCACTTACTGCAGAGGAATACAACTCCCAACCGACCCCGCCCACTAAACAGTTGAATCTACTTGACTTATAACCGGACAGTAGTGCAGAAGCAATGTATTATACAGCCCCCGAGAAGTTGTAAACGGAGAAGTTGTAACCGCCCGAGGCGTTCGCTTCCCGCGAGAGGGCCGCGCCGGTTCCATGGCGCGCGCTACGCTGGTCGGACATGCCTCTCTCCACGAAGCCCATCGCGCCCGAAGATCGGCTCATTTTCGCGCTCGACATGCCCGGAGCCGGCGAGGCCCGCGCGCTGGTGGCGGCGCTGGGCGACAGCGTGACGTTCTACAAGCTCGGCCTGGAGTTGTTCATGGCCGGGGGGTATTTCGAGCTCATCGACGAGCTGGCCGCGCAGGGCAAGAAGATTTTCGTCGATCTGAAGTTCTTCGACGTGCCGGCGACGGTGGGCCGGGCGGTGCGGCGGCTGCAGGGGCGCGGCGTGACCTGCTGCAGCGTTCACGGCAACGACGGCATCCTGCAAGCCGCCTGCGCCAACAAGGGCGACGTGCAGGCGCTGGCCGTTACCGTGCTGACCAGCCTCGACCGCGGCGATCTCGACGATCTCGGGTTCGCTTGCGATCCCCTCCGGCTTGTGCTTTCGCGCGCCAGGCGGGCGCTGGAGATCGGCTGCGACGGCGTCGTTTCGTCGGGTCTGGAAGTCCCCGCGCTGCGCGCAAACCTCGGGCCGGGGCTCGTCGTCGTCACGCCGGGCATCCGGCCGGTCGAAAACCGCCCGGCGGACGATCAGAAACGAACCGTCGACGCGCGCCAGGCCTTCTGGAACGGCGCCGACCATATCGTCGTGGGGCGGCCCATCCGCGACGCCCCCGACCCGCGCGCCGCGGCCCTGGCCATGCAGCAAACGATCGCCGACGTGTTCGCCGGCGCAGAATGAAGAGCAGCAGAGTGAAGAGCGCAGGACAAGGCCGCCGAGCGGGCAGGCAGAGTCAGGCGCCGGCCTCGCGGCGGGCCGGCGCCGCCGTTTGCGCGGCGCTTGCGGACGGCGGCCCGCGCTTCAACGCCCGCGCCGGGAAAAATAACGGCGCCCCATGCGCTCTCTACAGTTTCATCCGCTTGAATACGCGCTCC
The DNA here is from genome assembly GCA_965214655.1 of Bryobacterales bacterium. Lineage (GTDB taxonomy): Bacteria > Acidobacteriota > Terriglobia > Bryobacterales > UBA6623 > CATQHP01. Next base: position 2,824,271 of record OZ243965.1, read on the forward strand.
GGCAGGGCGCGCACGAGGAACATGAGCGGACGCCAGATGCGGCGCACGTAAACAACGTCGCGGCGCCGGCGGATCGCCCTGACGACCGCAGCGGCCACTTCCTCCGGCTCTGCGGTCAGCAGCGGCGGCAGGTCCATTCCGTCGGTCATGCGCGTGCGCACGAAGCCCGGCTTGATCGTCGCCACGTGGACGCCGGACGCGGCCAGCCGGTTGCGCAGTCCGGAGAGGAACGCGGCGAACCCCGCCTTGGCCGAGCCGTAAACGTAGTTCGCGGCGCGCCCCCGCTCGCCCGCCACCGAGCCGATGCCGACCAGCACGCCGCCGCCGCGCCGCTCGAACCGCTCGGCAAGCGCTGCCATCAGCAGCGCGGGGCCGACATAGTTGGCGCGCATCACCCGCTCGGCGGCCGCGGCGTCCCGTTGGTTCTCCGCCTGATCGCCGAGCAGCCCGACGACGCACACGGCCGCGTCGGGCAAGGGGTCGAGCGCTTCGAGCAGCGAAACGCCGCCGTCGCCGTCGAGCACGTCGCAGCGGCGCAAGGTTACTGCCGCGCCGGCGCGCACCCGCAGGTCCCGCGCCTCTCGCTCCAGCCGCGCCGGGTCGCGCGCCGCGAGTTGCAAGGCGTAACCGGCGTCCGCCAGCTTGCGCGCAATGGCGCGGCCGATGTCCGCCGTCGCGCCGATCACCAGCGCCGTTTGCATTTCGCCGTTCATGCGCGGCTTTCCCCGTGCGTTCCCCGCTGTCGTCCGCCAACCGGTTCAGCGCGGACGTTTCGCGAAGTCACGCGGCTCCGCATTGCGCGGGTCGGCTACCGGCCGGCCGGGCGCCGGCGCCTCCAGGAACGTAATGCTGTCGTAAAAATCGTCCAAGGCGATGAAAACGCCGTTCCGCTCGGCCCACTCGCGCATCCGGTGACTGCAACTGTGCCGCCACGACAGCACTTCTATGCGCCAACCCTTGCCGCGCATGCGCTCCAGGTCGGCGTGAAAACCGGCGCCGTCGGCAAAACCGGCGCCGTCGGCAAAACCGGCGCCGTCGGCAAAACCGGCGCCGTCGCCGGTAAGCACGACCGCGATTCCCGGATCGCCGTTATAGTCCACGGTATCGCGGAGCATGAAAGTCTGCAGCAGTTGATCCACCCCTTGTTCCCGGCCATGCATCGCGCCGAGCTCCAACAAATGGACGTCGACGCCCTCGTTTTCCAGACGATTCCAGACGTGGCGCAATTCCGGCGGCACGGAGCCCGCGGCGACGGCGCGGTGAACCGCCCGTCCGTTACGCGCCAGTTCCAGGAGATTGCGGAAATGCACGCGCACGCGCCACCGCGCCTCTTCACCCTCATGCTCCGCCGCAACTTCCTTCGCGCCGATGAAAATGTTGGAATTGTCCCAGTAGATAAAAACCTTGTCCATCGCGCCTTCCGCCTCGGCGAAACCGTCCCGTCGGACAGGTTAGCATTTCCAGGCAGGAAAGAATCCGACTGCGCGCCGGACGGCGCGGGCGGTCGGCCAAGACCCGCAAGGCGCGAAAGATAGATATCGGGACTGCGTTGGATCTCGTCCGCAATGACAAGGCCGCGCAGAGGCGCGAGCGCGAGCGGAGCGCCCGCCAAGCGCGCTACATCGGGAGAAAATTCAAGGTCGAAGTAATGGACTTCCCGTTTGCTGCGCCGCGCGAGCAACCGCGCCGGCGTTGTCTTCCCCACCTGACGGGCGCCGATCGGCGCGACTTGTCGTACCTTGAAAATTGGAAGGGTCACGTCCGGTTTTCAAGGTATTTGCTGCGCACGGGATGCCCGCTGGAGCAGCTCGGGGCTCTCACGGCGCGTCTTCTCTGCCGCTCCCGGGTGGCCGAGACCTCGGCCGCCCGCGCCGAGGCAGCTCGGGGCTCTCACGGCGCGTCTTCTCTGCCGCCCGCCTGCCCGGCGATATCGATCTCCGCCTCCCACAACCTATTGAAGCCGCTTTCCACGGGCACGAACTGGCCGGTGCGGATTGCGGCAATGTCGTAGTCCGGCAGTGCCCGCCACGCCGCGCAGACTCCTCCCTCGATGAGATCGCTGAGGCGGTGGTACTGGAAATCGAGATTATCGAAACCGTATCGCTTGCGGTGACCGGGAAGGTCGTCCACGTCAACCGGGTCCAGGTGCAGGAAGAACGTTGCGCCAACGTCATCCTGTGCGCACCGCTCTTTGACGTAGAGAAGGTTGTCTTCGATGAGATACACGTCCCAGTCGGAATGGATGAGCGGCCGGCGGTCTCCGACCAACTCTCTCCGGTACTCGCTCGCCGACATCTTGTCGACCCGCACGGGCGGGAGCGCGCCGCGGGGCAGCACGAGCGCGCTCACGCACAGCCCCGTTTGCGTGTTCGTCCAGGCACGGGTGAAAATTTCACTCCCTGAGCCGGCCCAGGAATATACGGCCAACTCGTCCGGCGCACAATCCTTGGCGAACGCCTGCGCCAGCCGGCCATCGACGATGACTCCGACAGCGTCCGACCGATAGGTGAAATGCGGTTCCATTCTTTCCCAGAACCAGGCGGCGGGGTCGGCATTGCGGACCGGGCCGGCTGCCCCGATCCTGAACCGAAGCCCTGCATCACGGTGTTCCAGAAATACTCTGCTTGCAAAAAGTTCTTTCTCGAAAGAATATCCCGCGTGGTTGGCCAAGTGAGTGATTCCAAACTGCCGATACAGGGGTTTGAACCAACCCCGCAGACGATAGCCGGCTCGATCTGCCTCTGTTGCTCGAAAAAAGTCGTAGGAGTTCACCAAGCCATCCAGATTCACCACCGGAAAACGCGAGAAGTAGCCAATGACGCCGGCGTCCCAAGCCCCGACTATGCTGTCTTCGGGAAGCAGGCGATTCGCAACCAGCGTGCCCATATAAGAATTCACGACCCAATTGCGGGTCAAAGTTGTCTCGCTTCGGCTGTCGACAAACTGTAACGGCCCGTTGAAATCCGCTTTTGCAAACAGGAAAACCGCGCCGGCAAGGACGACGCCCGCGCGCAAAATGTTGGCCGCTTGCGGCGCCCTCGGTCCGATGAAACGGCGGATGAAGTGAATGGCGACATAGCATCTTACGGGAACAATCAACGCCGTCATCAGATACGCCGGGACGAAATACCAAGACCACGACGCCTGCTCCCGATTCAAGGCAAGAACGCTCTGTGCGAACTTGGCCAGATGACCGGCCGCCAAACCGAAGACGCCTGTCAGAAAGACCGGCAGCAACCAGTCCTCCCGGCTGCGGGAACGGCGGGCGAGCCGCCAGACCAACAGCATGTAGGCGCAGACCTCCAGCGCAACCAGTAGTTCATATCTGAAGACGGGAATCTGTAATATTTCCCCGAAGTTCCGCGCCAGGCTGTATCCGCCTTCCTGCTCCCAGTTCAATTGCGACCACGCCTGCTTGGTCACGCCGCTCACCGGCACGAGGCCGTCGAAGACAAGTTGGTTCCAGGCAAAGTACGCCAGGATGCCGGCGGTCGCGCTGAGCAAGGGCGTCATTGCGTCGAGCGCGGATAGGGAACGGGCTGACTCTCTCCAGGACGCGCCGGGCGCCCGTTCCCGCCATGACCGCTCGATGAGGCACAAGGCCCCCGTCGCTGCCAGCGAGATAGCGATATACTCCAGACGCACCCAAGGCAGGGTAAAGGCGACGGCGGCCAGCAGCAGCCGCCACCGCTGCGGATCCCGCGCGAAGAGGCTGAGGGCCAGAAAGAGCAACCCCAGCATGGATAACGCGGCGGCCGCTTCCATGCCGCGAAACAGGGCGCGATTCGAGTAGAGCAGCGGCAGGACGGCAAAGAGCAGCAGCCAGGGCAGGCGCGCCAGCCGGGCGGCTGTAGCGACGAGGGCGACGCCGCCGGCGATGAGCACGATCTCGAACGCCTTGATGGCGAACAGCGCCCGTTCCGGGTCGAATATCCAGTAGAACGGCGTGATCAGAAACAGCCAGAGCGGGTGGTAACCGTTGGTCTGCGTGATGCCGCCGTCGAAGGTCGAAAACTTCCCCTCGGCCATGTTGCGGGCAATTTGGAAGTAGTAGAAGGCATCGTCGCCGTTTACGTCGCGGATCAGGTTGATGAGATCGAAGCGGTCGAGCATGCGCCAGGCGAACAAGCCGCCGTAAGCCAAAATGCCGCCAACGAACAGGGCGAACGGCGCATTGCGCCATGGGGCGGACAGCCCCCCACACACACATAGTCAGGCCCGCAAAACGGGCAATCGGGGAGCGCAGGCGGTCATTCGGCGCAGCGTCGTGCGGCACGGTCGTATCGTCCCCTCGTATCACAGCCCGAGGCTCCGGTCATCGGCGAAAGCGGCAGTCCCCGCAATGTCTCGTTTCCCTGAAACTGTCTGCGGCAACGACAATGACGGGTCTTTCACCGGCGGCTCTCCGCTTGCCGCTGCGCCAGCATGACGTGGTCGAGCATAATGTGTCCCCAGCCGCCGGTTTCGTGGTCGAAAAGCTCCAGTTGCAGACGCTTCCCGGCGACGTTGGCCAGCGGATGGACCACCATCCTGAACCGCTCGGCGTTCCGGCCGCGCCAGACCGCGGCTTCCTCGCCGTCGGCCAACAGCCGCAGCCCGACGCCGGCCCCCGCGCCCCCGGCAATCAAGAAAGCGAGGTGTTGGTCTGCCCTCGCGGCGAACTCCGGCGAGAGCGCCCGACCGGTAGCTTGGTCTCCCTTATCCGGGTGGAAGCTGGTCAGGAATCCCGGGCCGACGTTGCCGACGATCAACTGCTGGCCCCTGTAGATCGTATGCCGGCCGTGATTGGTGACGGCATTGCCCTCCAGACGCCAGCCGTCGAAGCCGGCCTCGAAGCTCCCCAGAAAGCGCTCGCCGACATAGAAGCAGTCAGCGCCACAGCGCTTGCGGTTGCCGGATGGATCGGTCGGGTCCCAGAAGGCATTCACAAGCATCAAGTCTCGTCCGGCGAAACGGTCGTTGACCCACTGCCGGTGCGAAGAGTCGAAGGGCATCCACAGGTCGGGGCCGACCTTCACGGCGTATTCCGCGGAGCTCAGCGCGACGTCCGGGCTGGAGGTCGCAGGGTGAATGGCGATATTGACGCCCCGCTCTTCGAGATATCCGGGAGGCGGCGAGCGGTCGTGAGCCATATCGCGCTCGCGGTTAGGACGAGTGACCGGATTGCGCGCCACGACAGCGTCGGTCAGACCAAGAATGTCCAGGACTTTCACGTCCGCAACGTAGTAGGACGTAATGCCGATGGTGCCTTTGGCCCACAGCGCATCGTCGGGAATTAACCCGCGCTCCATATTCTCGTAGCGTTGCCATCTCCTGATCCGTCGATCGGCAAATTCGCGATGCTCAACGAATCGCATAGCAACGGATTGCCGAATGAGGCTTCTGCGCAGGTCGCCGGCTAAGGCGGTCAGCATCGGCATCCCGGGCGCGGCCATCAGCCATCCGGCATTTGCATCGTCGAGTTCGACCTGCGTCCTTAGAATTCGTTCGTCGATCTTGGCGGCTTCGAAAAGCAGAGCGCCCTGGAACGCGTTGGAGTAGAACAACACGGGCAGGAAGAGAACGATCGCGCACGCGCTCGGCGCCGACAACCGCGGCAGCCGGCCCAGCCAAGCGGCAACCCGGAAGCCCAGACGAGCGATGCCCTCGGCGGCAGGCAGCGCCAGCAACGGCCAGTAGAAATCGAGCGGACGGTATTCGAAATGGTCCCCGCCGATGCGCATTACGTAGACCATGTGAACCCAGACTAAAAGCAGGACCAGCGCGTAGGTCCCGTCGCGGAACTCTCGCCACCGCTGCCGCAGCGCAACCCAAGCCAGCGGAATCAGGAGATACAGCCCCGTCTCCAGCGCCGCCGACCACAGATAGCGAAAGCCGGATTCGTACCACGTCCGCACGTGCTTGGCGTAATAGGTGTTGGGCAGCCACTCGCCGTAGTAGGCGTAACGGAACAGGTAATGCGCCGCGACCAACGCGACGAAGGGCGCGACAAGATACAGCAGCCTCCCCCCCGCCCAGCCCCGGCCGTCCGGTCGACCATGCGCTGCACGGCGAACCAGCCGAAACAGCAGGCGGCGATCAACGGGCCTTCGGGCCGCGTCAAGGCGGCCGCAGCGAGACTCAGCGATGCCGCGAGCAGACCCCGCCGGCTGTCCCTGTACAGGCTCAAGCAGACTACGGCCAGGACGATGAAAAAGGTGAACTGCCGTGTTTCCAGCCCGCCGCCCGAAGTCCACACTGCAAAGGTGGCGCTGCCGCACACCAGCCCCAGCGCCATCCAGGCAAGCAGTCCCCTGTGGGACAGCGAGGGCAGGCGAGAGACCTGCCACACCATCGCGCCGAGGGTCCCGGCGGTAAAGATCACTGACAGCCAAGGGGCCGCGTGCTCCGGCGCCACGCCGAGCGCGCGCCAAATGGCCGCCAATTCCAGCACCCACAAAAAATTGGAGTAGCCCTCGACGTATTCGCCCGGATTGAAGACCAGGCCGTGGCCTTCGAGCAAGTTGCGGACATAGCGGAAGCTGATGAAAGCGTCGTCACAGAGGAACCACGAGACAGCGGAAAGCACGCCCAGCAGCGCCGGCCAGGGCAGGCAGACCAGGATGTGAGCGAAGACGGGTTTTCGCGGCTCATTCAACATCAATTCCCCCATTGTATGCCGGGGCCGCTACTACTCATGGAGGTTGCTTTCCCCTTCCCGGACGCAGCCTTCCCCGTGTATGTACTGCGGTGTCGGGCACGCCTGCGACTACGGGAACCGAGACAGTCACGCGGCGCAGCGTCGTTCGACACGGTCTTGCTGTCTCCCTTTATCGCACAGCCCAAGCCGCATAAACATCCCTTGCTTTCAATAATTTACATTCTTTTCAACTGTTCCTTTTCGCTCACAGCCCGAGCCGCCGGGAGAGCGCGGAGGCGAACCGGGGCGGCGCGCCGGCCGCCGCGGCGCGAACGGCCTTGAAGTCTGCGAGTTTGGGATAGCCTTCGCGCACCCGCTGCGCCGCGCAGCGGGCGTCCTTGGCCAGATAGACGCGCCCGCCGCGCCGATGGACGATTGCGTCGAGCGCGTCGAGCAGCGCCGGCGCGCCGCTGCGCAGGGGAAGATCGAGGGCCAGAGTATAGCCTTCCAGGGGAACGACAGCAGCCCCTCTCCGGCGGTCTGGGACAAGACTCGGTTCGCCGCTGCGCTCCGCCATAGGGCGGGTGCTCGAAAGTGTTAGTATGGGTTGTGAGGGAAGGGATCGCAAATGCCTGAGACGTATGACATGTTTCTGGAGAAGGAAGAAGTCATCTCGCCAAGCGAGTACTTGCATCTCACCGCAGAACAAAAGGCCGAGATCAAAGATATACGGATCGTCCCGCCGAAAATCGGGAGCGGGACCTTCGGCATGTTCCGGGTCACCAGGAAATTTCCTGCTTATCGAGTAAGCAAATTCTGGAAGTCAAGTCATGGCCGATAAGGCAACCACGGACTTGGCCCAGCAATTGCTGGACAATCAAGCTCGCGAAATCGAGCAAAAGAAGCAAGAAGTCGAGTTGGAAAACCAAAAGGAGCGCAATCGCTTCGAGTTCGCGAAGATGGCTCTGAAAGTTGAATCCGAAAATCTTGAGAAGAACAGGGAGCACAAAAGGAAACAGTCAGTCTCAAACAAGGTTTTTGTGTCGGTCATCCTTCTACTGGTGCTTGGGTTCTTGGGTTACGCGCTAAATTCCAGGCATGACGAGGCCGCCCTCGAAATCATCAAGGCGGCTGTGTTCGTAGCAGGAGGAGGGGCCGGTGGATATGCCCTTGGTTCTGGAAAAGCGCGGCGGTCCGACCGGCAGGATGTTGGGCCTCGTTAGGCGCAAGGCTGTCTCTCTTTGCCTCGCCACGCCCTATGCGCCGCCATTGATCGGTTTCCACCTGCCGTTCTTCTCCCGGGCAAGAGTCCTTTCGCTCACAGCCTGAGCCGCCGGGAGAGCGCGGAGGCGAACCGGGGCGGCGCGCCGGCCGCCGCGGCGCGAACGGCCTTGAAGTCTGCGAGGTTGGGATAGCCTTCGCGCACCCGTTGCGCCGCGCAGCGGGCGTCCTTGGCCAGATAGACGCGCCCGCCGCGCCGATGGACGATTGCATCGAGCGCGTCGAGCAGCGCCGGCGCGCCGCTGCGCAGGGGAAAATCGAGGGCCAGAGTATAGCCTTCCATGGGGAACGACAGCAGCCCCTCTCCGGCGGGGCCGAACAGCTTGAGCACCGCGAGGAACGAGCCCTGTCCGGCCGCGGCGATGCGCTCCAGCAGGGCCGCGATGCCGGCCGCGCTCTCGCTCTTGGGCAGCACGCACTGGTACTGGAAGAATCCCCGCCGGCCGTAGAGGCGGTTCCAGGCAGCGATGCGGTCGAGGGGAAAGAAGAACGGCTCGAAATGGCGCGGGCGCGCCCCGGCGCGCGCCCGCGCCAGCCGGTAGTACAGCCCGTTGAAGAGGCCGATCGAGGCCCGGTTGAGCAGCATGGACGGGGCATCGAGGGGAACCCGCAGCCGGCCCGCGGGCGGCAGGCGCAAGGGATCGGCCGCGAACCGCGGCGGCAGCGCGCCGCGCTCCAGGAACGCGCCGCGCATCAGCGCCGCGCGGCCCAGCTTGGCGCCCCGCGCCAGGCAGTCGATCCAGGCCACGCTGTAGGGCCAATCGCGGGACGCCTCGAACAGGGCCATGGTTTCGTCGAGGCCGCGCGCGGCCAGGGTCTCCTGCAGCACGAAGGCGGTCTCGATCGGCCGCAGGCGGAAGCGCGCCGACAGGATCACGCCGGTCAAGCCCATCCCGCCGAGGGTGGCGCGAAAGAGGCCGGCGTGTTGCGTTCGGCTGCATTCCCGGATCTCGCCGTCCGCGGTCGCCAGCGTCAGCGATTCCACGTGCGCGCCGAAGGCCCCGTCGCGGTGATGGTTCTTGCCGTGCACGTCCGCGGCGATCATGCCCCCGACGGTGACCAGCTTCGTTCCCGGAACCACCGGCGGGAACCAGCCCCGCGGCGCGAACGTTTCCAGGATGTCCGCCAGCAGCACTCCGGCTTCGCAACTCAGCAGGCCGGTCTCGGCGTCGAAGGCCTGCATCCGATCCATCGCCGACGTGGCCAGCGTCAGCTCCGGGTTGAGCGCGGCGTCGCCGTAGGAGCGCCCGTTGCCGCGGGCGATCAGCGTACCGCCGCGGCCGAGCAGAGCGGGCAGATCCTCGCTCCGGCGCAGACGCTCCAGGCGGCAATCGAGAGTCGGATGCCGGCCCCATCCGCAGAGCTTCATGTCATCTATCTCCGGAAGACAAAGCGCCGGCCGAGGACATGCCCGGCATGGACGCGGGCGGCCCGACGGCGCGCGGCCTCCGGCAGCCTGACCGGCGCAAGCGCCTGACGAGCCGCAAGAAAGTCCTCAACGTCGATTCGGGACTCTCGAAGAATGGCGCGAAGCGTTCCTTCCGCCATATCTCTGGAGTAACGAGGTACGGTAATTTTTCGACCGGTACGCGCATGACGCCAAACTTCGTGGCTGCCTGACCCCGGACGATCGAACGTATAACCGAAATGTCTTGGGCGCCGAGCAACGTCTCGATACTTGAACCCGCAGAGCCGGCCCATTACGGCGCGCTGACGGGTATCAGCAGATCGATTTCGATGTTGCTCTCCGGGAGAGCCGCCAATGCATGGGGAAGCGGGTCGCCGTGCGCCAGGCACGACTCCGCAATTTTGCGCGCGAGACCTTGTGCGATCTCGGCGGCTTCGATAACGCTGCGTCCTTGCGCAACCAAGCCTGGGACATCGGGACTTGTGGCCAGAAAGCCGCCTTCGTCCAACGGTTCGATGCGCAGCCGGATCGCTGTTTCGTTCATGGTCTTTTTCATCCTGACGGGCGTATGAGCACTATAGTCCATTTTCTCTCGGGGCGCTGTCTTGACGCCATCCGGTCGTCACAGCGCGGCGGCGAACACGGCCAGGATCGCGGCGCCGATCAGCCAACTCGTCCTGTCGCCCATCGCGAACACCAGCGGATCTTCGTTGACCGCCCCCCGATTGGCGAGCAGCGCGAAGCGGCCCAGCCAGTAGAGCAGCAACGGACAGATCAGCCACAGGAACTCCGGTCGGGCATAGAGCTCGTTCACTCCCGGATCCTGGATGTAGAGGGTGAGAATCACGATCGAGGCGACGCTGCCGGCCGCGCCGAGAGCCGTCATCGCGGTGATATCTTCGGCGCAATAAGCGCGCCCGCCGGAGGCGGACCGGCCGGACTCGCGCAGCGCATGCAACTCGCTTTGGCGCTTGACGATCGCCAGCGCGAGAAAAACGAACAGGAAAAAAGCCAGGAACCAGGGCGACAACGCGACCGAGGCCGCGGCCGCTCCAGCGAGAACGCGCACTGCGTAGAGCGCGGCAAGCGTGACCACGTCGATGAAGGTCTTGCGCTTGAGCAACAGCGAGTAGGCGAGCGTCCCGATCAGGTAGAGAAGGACGCAAAGCCCCGCCGCGGCGGACAGCGCGAAGGCCAGGGCAATTCCGCCCGCCGCCAGCGCAGCGCCCATGCCGATCGCCGGCAGCAAGGGAACCTTTCCCGCAGCGAGCGGGCGGCGGCGCTTGTTCTTGTGCCGGCGGTCGTGCGGGAGATCGAGCAGGTCGTTCAGCAGGTAGGCGCCCGAGGCGCAGGCCGTCAGCGCAGCGAACGCTCCGACAGCCGCCGGATACGGCTCCATGCGGGTCTCGTGCGCCGCGATGAGGGGCGCGAATACGAGCGTGTTCTTGACCCACTGATGCGGGCGCAGGGCGCGCAGATAGTCGCGCGGGCGGCCGCCGCGCCCGGGCAGGAACCGGGCCTCGCCGTCCAGCGCCCGCACTTGGCGCGCGAGGCCCGCCGAGAGAGCGACCCCGACGGCCCGCCGCGCCCGCTTCCAGACGGCCAGGTCGCGCCGCTCGTTGCCGAGGTAATCGAATCCGCCCTCGCCGAACCGCTCGACCAGAGCGGCGGCCTTGGCTTCGCCCGCCAGATTGACGCGCCCGTCGGAGGCGAAACAGCCCGCGGCCCCCACCGCCGCGGCCAGCGGGGCGACGGCGAGTTCGTCTGAGGCGGAAGCCAGCCAGACCTCGCGCCCGGCGGCTTTGGCGGCGGCAATCTCGTCCAGCACGGCCGGATGCAACGCCAACGTCTCCGGCGGCAAGGGAACGGCCTCGGCGATCCGGCGCTTCAGCGCGGCGCGGCCGCGGGCCAGGCGGAAAAGCAGGGCGAACAGGCTGCGCGGCGAGACCGCGAGCAGCCGCGCCGCGCCTTCGATCAGCAGGTCGCCGCTGACCAGCGAGCCGTCCACGTCGACGACCAACGGCGGAGCGGCCCGCGGCGGCGCATCTTGTTCGGCCATTCGCTCAGGCTGCATGGTTCGATTCGTGCGCAGTTCGGCCTCGACGGCGGAATGTTCGATAGTTGCAAACGGGAGCGGAAAGAGCAACCCGCAGCCTTGCCGGCGCTTGCCTCGGCCGCTTGCCGCCTAAGCATGGGGGTCGCGGTCGGCGATCGCCGGCCGGATGCGCGCCAGGAAGTCTTCCACCGATTCCGCGCCCAGATCGCCTGCCCTGCGGTGGCGCACCGCCACGCGGTCGGACTCCGCCTCGCGCGCGCCGACGATCAGCATGTAGGGCGTCTTGGCCAACTGCGCCTCGCGGATCTTGAAGCCGATCTTTTCGCTGCGCCCATCGATCTCCGCGCGGACGCCGGCCGCTTGCAGCCGCTCGACCACGCCCCGCGCATATTCGTTCTGGGCGTCGGTTATGGGCAGCGCCTTGACCTGAACCGGCGCCAGCCAGAGGGGAAAAGCCCCCGCGTAGTGCTCGATCAAAACGCCGAAAAAACGCTCGACCGAGCCCCACAGGGCGCGGTGAACCATCATCGGCATGTGCGCCTTGCCGTCTTCGCCGATGTACTCCAGCCCGAACCGCCGGGGAAGATTGAAGTCGAACTGCACGGTCGAGAGTTGCCACGGGCGGCCGATGGCGTCGACCAGCTTGATGTCGATCTTGGGGCCGTAGAATGCCGCCTCGTCGGCCATCACCTTGGCCTCGACGCCGCGCTCCTTGAGCGTGTCGAAGAGGCCGTCCTCGGCGAGCTTCCATTCTTCGGCAGTTCCGGCGTACTTGCCGCTTGCGCCGCCGTCCCAGGTCGAGAGCTCGACCTCGAACTTGTCGAAGCCGAAAACGCGCAGCACTTCCAGGGCGAAGTCGACGCAGCCGAGCACCTCCGCCTTGACCTGCTCGGGCGTACAGAAAATATGGGCGTCGTCCTGGGTAAAGCCGCGCACCCGCATCAGGCCGTGCATCACGCCCGAGCGCTCGTAGCGGTAGACCGTGCCCAGCTCCGCCAGGCGCACGGGCAGGTCGCGGTAGCTGCGCAGCTTGTCTTTGTAGATCAGGATGTGGAACGGACAGTTCATCGGTTTGAGCTGGTAGAGCGAGTCGTCCAGCTCCATCGGCTTGAACATGTCGTCGGAATAATACTCCGTGTGCCCCGAGGTCTCCCATAAACGGCGGCGCGCGACGTGGGGCGTCGTCACCAGACCGTACCCGTGCGAGACAAGCCGGTCGCGCAGCCAGTCTTCCATGATGCGGCGCACCGCCCCCCCCTTGGGGTGCCAGAAAATCAGCCCCGGCCCGGCGGCCTCTTGAATGCTGAACAGGTCGAGTTGCTTGCCGAGCTTGCGGTGGTCGCGCTTCTTGGCTTCCTCGAGTCTGTGCAGGTGCTCCTTGAGATCTTTCTTGTTGAAGAACGCAGTGCCGTAGATGCGTTGCAGCCGCTCCCGTTTTTCGTCGCCTTTCCAGTAGGCGCCGGCGACGGAAAGCAGCTTGAACGCCTTGATGCGGCCCATCGAAGGGATATGCGGCCCGCGGCAGAAATCGCTGAACGCCCCGCCGGTTTTATAGACCGAAACCTGCGCGTCGTCGGTCTTCTGCTCGATCAGCTCGCACTTCATGAACTCGCCCTGCTCCCTGTAGGCGGCGAGCGCCTCCTCGCGCGGGATATGAACTCGTTCGTTCTTGGGGTTGCGCTTGACGATCTGCCGCATGCGCGCCTCGATCTTGCGCAGATCGTCGGGCGTGAAGGGCTTTTCCCTGTACATGTCGTAGAAAAAGCCCTGTTCGGTCGGCGGGCCGATGCCCAGCTTGGTTTCCGGATAGAGCTCGAGCGTCGCGGCGGCCAGCAGATGCGCCGAGGAATGGCGGTAGACCTCGAGCGCCTCGGGGTCGCGGTCGGTCAGCAACTGCAAGTCGGCGTCGGCGGTCAACTCGGTGGCGAGGTCGACCAGCTCGCCGTCGAGCTTGGCGGCCAGAGCCGCGCGGGCGAGGCCGGGGCTGATTTGCTCCGCGGCTTCGAGCACGGTGGCGCCTTGGGCGACTTCGCGGCTGGAGCCGTCCGGCAGGGTGACTTGGATGTTGGGCATGGGCGAAGAAATACTGCGGGGGGCGGTTTACGAACCCGCTCCCGGTTCGGATGGCCCGCTCCCGGTTCGGATGGAAGGGAAAACCAGTTTCTATTTTAGTACCGTTCGTAAGACTGCCGCTCGTCGGGAACGCCCGCGGCGGCCAGGTCGGCTTTCATGCGCGCGACCATCTCGCGCGGCCCGCAGAAATAAACGTCCAGGTCTCGGCGGCCGCTCAGGGCTTCTCGGAAATGAGCGGATACCCGCCCGCGCCGCCCGCGCCAATCGGGTTCCGCGCCGCTGACCGTGGGGTGAAAGGCGAAGTTCGCATGACGCGCGGCAAGGGCTTCGAACTCGTCGCGATAGAAAAGATTCCGCGCATGACGCGCGCCGAAGACAAGCCGCGCGTCCGCGTCCGGGTTCGCCGCGAGATGCTCCTGCAGAATGGCGCGGACGGGCGCGATGCCCGTGCCCGCGGCGAAATAAACCGCCGGGTTTTCCGCGCCGAGCAGGCGCATCTTGCCGGCCGGCCCCTCGGCCTCGACCCGCGAACCCGATTCGAGCGCGTTGAGGCATTGCCCGAAATCTCCCCGAATGTCCACGCACAGGTCGATCGTGCGGTCGGCCCGCGGCGCGGAGGCGATCGAGTAGTAGCGCCGCCGGGAGCCGCCGCCGAGCGCCAGGTACTGGCCGGCGGCGTGCGCAAACTCCGCCTGGAAAACGAAGTGAACGGCCTCGGCGCTCAGCGGGCGGCGCTCGAGGAGACGGATTGCGGGCATGACCGATTGTGCGGGAAAACGGTCGCGTTACCGCTTGCCGATGCAGTACAGATATTCGGCGGTGCGGATGAAAAGTCGGTTCCCGGCCGCTGCGGGCGAGGCCAGAGTGTAGTCGTCGAGCCGGTTCACGGCCAGGATCTCGAACGCGTCCCCGGCCTTCAAAACCGTCGTCGCGCCTTCTTCGTTGACCGCGTAAATCTTCCCGTCGGCCAACAGCGGCGAAGCGCTGTACGTTCCCGGCTCGATGCGCGTGCGCTCCCAAACGACGCCGCCGTCGCGAACCCGCAAGCAGAGCGCGACGCCCCTGTCGTCGATGATGTACAGCCGTTCGCCGTCGCTGGTCGGGGTCGGAACGTCGGGTCCGTAATCGGTCGACCAGAGTCTTTTGGAATCGGTGACGTCGCCCGCGCCGTCGGTGCGGAAAGCGATGAAGGGCCTTCTGCGCGACGGCGCCAGCACGATATCGCCGACGACGAGCGGCGAGGCGATCGTCCGATAATTCGTCGCGTCGTTGGGATTCAGCCCGCCGGCCCGCCAGCGCTCGCGGCCCGTCTTCAGATCGTGGCCGGTCACGTAGCCGGCGCCCGCAACGATGAGCAGCGGCTCGCCGCCCGTCTCGGCCAACGTCGCCGTCGAGTAGGAATCGGGCGTTTCGTGGCGGGCGTCGGTCGGCCGCTCGACTTTCCAGATCGTTTTTCCGGACGCGCCGTCGACGGCCAGGACGTACGAGGGGTCGTCGGTGAACATCCCTTGCAGGTTTTGCAAATAGAGCGCGCCTGCATACAGAACCGGCGACGAGGCGTAGCCGAACTGAACGCCGAACTTTCCGTAATCCTTTTGCAAGTCGCGCATCCACAGTTGGCGCCCGGAAAAGTCGAAGCAGCGCAACTCGCCGTTGCCGTTGATCGCCCAGACGCGCTCGCCGTCGGTGACCGGCGACGGCGAAGCCATGTTCTGCTTGTTGCCGATGCGGTTTCCGCGCCCCATCGACTGCTGCCAGCGGACGGCGCCGGTCTCGCGGTCGAGCGCGATCAGGTAGAGCCGGTCGCGGGCATCGCCGCCCCCGCCGAACAGCCGCGAGTTCGGCCGGTTCAGGCTGGAGCCTTCCTCCGCCGAGGTGACGAAGACGGTATCGCCCCAGATAATCGGCGTCGCCGCCGCCCAACTGGGCAGCTTGGCGCGCCAGATTACGTTTTCCGTCGTGCTCCACCGAACCGGAAGGCCGGTTGCGGCGCTCGCGCCGTTGCGCTGCGGCCCGCGCCATTGCGGCCAGTTGTCGTCCGCCGCCGCCGCAAGAACGAAAGCCGCGAACACGATCGGCAACCGTCTCATGGGGGTCATGATATCAGGCTGCCGCGCACGGAAACGGCCGGTCCGTTCTCGGCGAAACCGTCGTCCCTACAATAAGAACTCTCGTGGGAAAAATCCGCAGCAGGCTGGGCAAAAGCGAGTTGGCGCTCTTGGCCCTGCTGATCCTTTACGTCGGGCTGTGGCCGCTCGAGTTTTCCGCGCCGTTCGTTTTCTCCCTGCGCCGATTCGTGCAGAGCTTGCTCTACATCGTCGGCGGCCTGGCGCTGGCCCGCTGGGCGATCGTAGGCCTGCGCTGGGCCGCGCGGCGGTTTCTGTGGCGCGTTCGCCATCGTATGGCGGCGGTGTTCTTTTTCGTGGGCGCCTTGCCCGTGGCGCTCGGCGGACTGCTGGCGGCTCTTGGCGTATGGGCGTTGTTCGGAGCGCTGACCGCTTACACGGTCACCAATCGAGTCGAGCTTTACGCAGAGCGCCTCGACGCCGCCGCCGAGGCGCTGCTCTGGCAACTGCGCAGCGCCCCGGCGGAGCAGCGCTCCGACTTGCTGCGGAGTTTCGCCGCATCCGCCGAACGGCAACTCCCGTCCCTGGAGGTCCGCACCAACATGGCCGGCGGCGAGCCGGCCGGGCCGGCCGGAATGGCGCCGATCCCCGACAAGCTCGCGGGCCACTTCGGTCCCGTCCGGCGCGGCAATGAAAATCTGTTGACGGCGTTGGCAACGAATGCCGCAGGCGACTGGGTTCTGCTGGCCGTTCCTTTGACGCCCGAGTACATGAAGCGCATACTGCCCGACCTGGGAATCCTGGCGGCGAGCTTTCAAGACGGAACGGGCGGCGCAAACAGCGGCTTCCGGACGCTGTTCAGTCCCGACCGGCGCGAGGCCGGCCGCATCCTGTCCGCGGGCGTTATTCCCCCGCCGTCGCATCCCTTCGATTGGCAGGTCGGTTGGCCGATCCAATCGCCGGTGCTCGACTGGGAGACAAACGAAATCCGCGGCGGCGTTTTTCTGTTGCGCACCAGGCTGTCCGCCGTCGCGCGCACGATCTTTGCCGGACAGTCGTTCAGTGAGCTTGCTCTTTCCCTCAGCTACGCGCTTTTGGGGGCGTTTTGCATCGCGGGGCTGATTTCCCTCGGGGTGGCCGTATCGCTCACACGTACGCTGACGGGAACGGTTCACGATCTGTACATCGGCACGCAGCACGTCAACCGCGGCGACTTCTCCTACCGCGTGCCCATTGCCGGGGCGGATCAGATCAGCGATCTTTCGCGCTCGTTCAATGCGATGACCGCCTCGATCGAGCGCTTGATCGAAGATTCCAAAGAGCGCGAAAGGCTCGAGGCGGAGCTGGATATCGCCCGCGAAGTGCAAGCCAAGCTCTTCCCGCCGGAACCGCCGCAACTGGCGTCGCTCGAGCTGTTGGGAGTCTGCCGTCCGGCCCGCTCCGTCTCCGGCGACTTTTTCGATTACGTGCGCCTGTCCGGCAACCGCGCCGCCATCAGTTTCGGCGATGTTTCCGGCAAGGGCATCTCCGCCGCGTTGGTCATGGCCACGCTGCACTCGACCGTGCGCACGCAGCTTTCGCTGCTCTCGCCCGTCGAACCGCGGCAACTGGAACGCGCGGCCGCCGAGCTGGTCGATCGCACGAACAAGCAACTCTGCCAACATACCGCCGAGAACAAGTTTTCCACGCTGTTCTTCAGCGTCTACGATGAAGAAAGCGGCCGGTTGTCGTATTCCAACGCCGGGCATCTGCCGCCGCTGCTGATTCGCCGCGGCGCGGTCGAGACCCTGGACGTTCACGGCATGGTCGTCGGAGCGTTCCCGTTCGCCAGCTATGGATGCGGCGCGGTCGCCTTCGAGCCGGGGGACTTGCTGGTCGCTTTCACCGACGGCGTGACGGAAACCGAAGACGCGTACGGGCAAGAGTTCGGCGAACGCCGCCTGCGGGAGTTGCTGCTGCTCCACGCCGACCGGCCGGCGGAAGAGATCATTGCAACCGTCATGACCGAAGTGGTCGAATGGGCCGGCGACCCGACGCTGCAAGACGACATGACGATGCTGGCCGCGAGAAGGATTTGAGCAACAGACTCCATAGGGGCGGCCCCTGGCGCTCGATCCTGCTGATCGTAGCGCTGCTTGCGGCTGTCTTGTTGAGCGGCATGTTCGGCTTCGCCTGGATCGAAGGCAGCTCGTTGTTTGATAGCTTTTATATGGCGCTGATTACGCTGACGACGGTCGGCTACAGCGAGATCTTTCCGCTGAGCCAAGCGGGGCGGATTTTCAACTCGGCGCTGATCGTCAGCGGAGTTACCGTCGTATTCATCTCGCTCGGCATCCTGGGCGACCTGCTGATCCAACTGGAGCTGGGAAACTATTTCGGCCAGAGAAAAGCGATGCGCAAAATCGAGCGAATCTCCGATCACTACATTGTCTGCGGACTCGGACGGGTCGGCCGCGGGGTGGTCAGGGAGCTGAAGCGCCACGGCGCGCCGAGCATAGCCGTCGATCAGTCCGAGGAGCGGGCCGCTTGGGCGCGCCAACAAGGTTTGCCCACGTTGATCGCCGACGCCACCTCCGACGAGACGCTCGAGCAAGCGGCGGTGCGCCGCGCCAAGGGGCTCGTTGCCGCCATCGGCACCGATGCGGAAAACGTTTACGTCACCTTGACGGCGCGGGGGCTGAACCCCGACATGCTGATTGCCGCCCGCGCGACCAACGAAGACGCCGCGCAAAAGCTCATGCGCGCCGGAGCGCAGACGGTATTCACGCCGTACGCCTTTATCGGCCGCCGCTTGGCTCAGGCTCTGCTCAGGCCGCACGCGCTGAGCTTCCTGGATGTCGCCGCGGCGTTCGAAGACGCAAAGCGGGACATCGAGATCGCGCAGGTCAAGGTCAAGACTGCGCCGTCAAGCTCGACTCCGGCCCCGACTCTGGAAGCGTCGAATCTGCGGCAGCGTTTGAATGTCATCATTCTGGCCGTGACCAAAAGGGACGGCGCAATGCGCTTCGACCCTCCGGGATCGACGCGCATCGAGCCTGGGGACGTTCTGGTTGCGGTGGGCGAGCGGCGCAATCTCGAAGATCTCGAGCGCGAGCTCGAAAGCTGATGCAGCGCATTCTTACGGCCGGCGAAATGCGCGAGGTCGACCGGCGGACCATCGCGGACCGGGGCGTCCCGGGCCTGATCCTGATGGAGAACGCCGCGGCCGCGGTCGCTTCTCTGCTGGCGCATCGTTTCGCCCCGCTCGAGAAGCAACGCGTGGCGATCCTCTGCGGCAAGGGCAACAACGGGGGCGACGGCCTGGCCGCTGCGCGGCAACTCTTGAAGCGCCGCCGGCCTCCGGCGGGATTGCGCGTGGTCCTGTTCGCCGAACCGGATTCCTTGCGCGGCGACGCCGCCGCCAACTGGCGCATGCTGCGCGCCGTCGATTTTGAGCCGGACGTCGCCGCAGACGCCGGCCAATGGCGCGCGATCCGCGGCGGCGTGCTGGCGTCGGACATCCTTGTCGACGCCCTGCTCGGCGCCGGCCTGAGCGGTCCTGCGCGCGGCTTGCCCGCCGCGGTCATCGCGGACGTCCGCAGCGCCCCGGCGCGACCGCGTATCGTCGCCGTCGACCTGCCTTCGGGAACGGCCTCGGATTCCGGCGGGCCGATTGGCGAAGCGATGCCCGCGGACTACACCGTCACCTTCACCGCGCCGAAGGTTGCCCACGTCTTTCCGCCCGCGGGCGAGCGCATGGGGCGCCTGACGACGGCTTCGATCGGCACGGCGCGGTCCGTTGTCGACGGCTTGCCCGGCCCGCGGCTGCTGCTGACCGAAGCGGCCGACATCGGGCCGTATACGGCCGCCCGCGAACGTTCGAGCCACAAGGGCAGCTACGGCCACGTGCTGGCTATCGGCGGCTCGCGCTCCAAGCCGGGCGCCATCCGCATGACGGCCGCCGCGGCGCTGCGCATGGGCGCCGGCCTGGCGACGGCCGCGGTTCCGACGGGCGCCGCGTCCGCCATCGTTTCCGCCGCGCCCGAGATCATGGTCGAGCCGGCCGCTGAAAGCGCCGAGGGTTCGCTGGGGCCGCAGTCCTGGCGGCCCGCATGGCTGGAGCGCAAGTCCGTCGCGGCGATCGGCCCGGGCCTGGGCGTCTCCGCCGCCAGCCGCTCCTTGCTGATGCGGGTTTACCGAGAGTGCCCCCTGCCCCTGGTGATCGACGCCGACGGCTTGACCGCGCTGGGCCAAGGGGCGCTGCCGCGCCGCGAGCCGCCCACCGTGCTGACGCCGCATCCGGGCGAGATGGCGCGCCTGACCGGACGCAGCGCCGCCGCGATCCAGTCCGACCGCGTCTCCAGCGCCCGCGAATACGCCGCGGCCAATCGCGTTTTCCTCGTTCTGAAGGGAAACCGCACGCTCATCGCCGCCCCCGACGGAGACGTAATCGTCAATCCGACCGGCTCGCCCGGCATGGCCACGGCGGGCTCCGGCGACGTCCTGACCGGCATGATCGCCGGCCTGCTGGCGCAATTCCCCGCTGCGCCGGTCGAACGCGCCGCCGCCGCCGCGGTCTACCTGCACGGCGCGGCCGGCGAGCTTGCGGCAAGCGCCCGCAGCGAGCAAGCGATGCTCGCCTCGGACATACTGGAATTTTTGCCCGGCGCCATACGCGCGGTCCAGGCATGACCGCCGGCGAGACGCCCCTTCGAAAATTGACGATACGCACCCAATCCGCCGAGGAAACGACGGCCGCCGGCCGCCGGATCGCCGGCCGGCTCAAGCCGCCGGCGCTGATTCTGCTGATCGGCGACCTGGGCGCAGGAAAAACGACCTTGGCGAAAGGCATCGTCGAAGCCCTGGGCGCGGCCGCCAAAGAAGACGTGCTCAGTCCGACCTTCTCGTTGATCCACGAGTACGGCGGGAACCCGAAGGTCTACCATGTCGACCTCTACCGCCTCGACCGCGTACCCGAGCTCGAAACTCTGGGCCTCGAAGATCTGTGGGCGCAAGACGCGGTCGTCATTGTCGAGTGGGGCGAGAAATTCGCCCGCGAACTGCCGGGCGGGCGCATCGAAATCCGCCTGCATTGCAACGACGACGACTCGCGGACAATCGAGATCGCGGAGCCGGCCAAAACCGCGGCCGCTCGGTTTCCGCGCCGCCGGATATAATTCCAGTCTCGATCATGATCGCCTGCTTGCGCGGAACCCTGCTCGAAAAACAAACCGGCTCGGCGGTCGTCGATGTCGGCGGCGTGGGGTATCTTGTGGCTATTCCGGTTTCGACTTACACCGAGATCGGCGGCGCGGGCGATGCCGTCACGCTGCACGTGCACACGCACGTACGCGAGGACACGCTGGCCTTGTTCGGCTTCCACACTCTGCGCGAGAAAGAGCTTTTTCAAAAATTCATCTCGGTGACCGGCATCGGGCCGCGGCTGGCCGTCACGATCCTTTCCGGCCTGGCTCCCGATGCGCTGATTCAGGCGATCCGCTCGGAGAACGCCAAGGAGTTCGCGCGCATCCCGGGCGTGGGGCGCAAAACAAGCGAAAGAATTATCCTGGAATTGAAGGACAAGCTGGGGGGCTTCGACGCTGCGGAAACTCCGGCGCAGGCGCCGGCGACGCTTCTGGAAAACGATGTCGTTTCCGCGCTGGTCAACCTTGGCTGCACGCGCGACGCAGCCGGAAAAGCCGTGCGCAAGGCTCTCGAAGCGGGCGCTCCCGCGGAATTCGAGACTCTGTTCCGGCGCGCATTGGAGTCGATCAAACGCTGATCCGCCGGCAGGCAACCGATGTCAGAGGAGCGCATTCTTTCGCCGGGGCCTTTCGAGGACGACCGGCAATTCGACATCACGCTGCGCCCGCAGACGCTTGCCGAGTTCATCGGGCAAAGCAAGCTCAAGGAAAATCTCTCCATCGCCATCGAAGCGGCGCGCAAGCGGGGCGAAGCGCTGGACCACGTTCTGCTCTACGGGCCGCCGGGTCTGGGCAAGACCACTCTCGCCGCGATCATCTCCAACGAGCTCGGCGTGCGCATCGACTACACTTCCGGCCCGGTTCTGCAGAAAAAGCTCGATCTGACCGGCGCGCTGACGACGCTCCAGGAGCGGCAAGTGTTCTTCGTGGACGAGATCCACCGTCTGCTGCCTGACGTCGAGGAGATGCTGTACTCCGCTTTGGAGGACTACCGCGTCGATCTCATGGTCGGCACGGGCCCCGGAGCGCGAACGCATTCGATCCCCGTACCGCCGTTCACGGCTATCGGCGCGACGACGCGCCAAGGCCTGATCGCCGCCCCCCTGCGCGGGCGCTTCGGCTTGACGCTGCGGCTCAACCCTTACGAACCGGCCGATCTGACGGGTATCGTATTCCGCTCCGCACGGCTGCTGGACGTCGCGGTCGACGCCGCGGCGGCTGAAGAAATCGCGCGCCGGGCCAGAGGCACCCCGCGCGTCGCAAACCGCCTGCTGCGGCGCGTACGCGACTACTCGCAAGTCCGCGCGGACGGCCGCGTCGATCTGCAGGTCGCCCGCACGGCGCTCGATCTGCTCGACGTCGATCCGCTGGGGCTGGACGAGATCGACCGCAAGATCATGGATACGATTCTCTCGAAATACGGCGGCGGCCCCGTAGGGCTGAACACGATCGCGGCGTCGGTTGGCGAAGATGCCAGTACCATTGAAGAAGTGTACGAGCCGTATCTGATGCAGTTGGGATTCCTGGATCGGACGCCCCGCGGCCGCGTCGGCGCTTTGCCTGCATTCGACTATTTCAAGATCGGCCGTCCGCGCGGCCCGCAGGCCACTCTGGGCTTTTGAAGGAATCGACCGCATGAGCGCCGCGCATTACATCGCCATTGAAGGCCCGTTACGGGTCGGGAAAAGCAGTCTCACGCGGGCGTTAGCGGACCGTATCCATGCCCGCCCGCTGTTCGACACCGAGAACAATCCCCATTTGGAGCAGTTCTACGACGGACGGCCCGGCGCGTCGTTCCGCACGCAGATGCACTTCCTGATCAGCCGCTTCCAGCAACTCTCCGGCGCCGCGATCAAGCAATCGCAGACCCGGATCGTCGCCGACTACCTGTTCGAGAAAGACAAGCTGTTCGCCTATCTCAACCTCGACGACGCCGAGGTGGCGATCTACGACGCCTATTACCGGCACTTCAAAAGCCTGCTGCCGACTCCCGATCTCGTCGTCTACCTGAAAGCCGCGCCGAAAGTGCTGCGCGAACGCATCGCGCGCAAGAATATCGCCGCGGAAGCGAAGATATCGGACCGCTACCTGGAAGAAACCGTCCGCGCCTACGAGCACTTCTTCGACCACTACAACTCGGCGGACGTATTGGTCGTCGACACCAGCGAAGTGGATTTCGTGCACAAACCCAAGGACCTGGAGGAACTGCTCGCCGAGTTGGGCCGGCCGGTGCGGGGAACGCAGTATTTTCTCCCGCTGGGTTCGTAACCGGCGGCGGCGGGTGCGGCGAACGGGCAACGCAGCTGGGCTATATTCGAGAGACGGACATGCAGGTCGAGGCGGCGGCATTGGCGGCAGCGTTCGGCGGCGGTCTTTTCGGGGCCGCTGTGGGAACCTTGCCGGCGTTTATCTTCACCGGATTGCTGGTGCTGGCCGGCGCGGCCGCGGCCGCCTCAGGCGGCGGAACGGACATTCTCGATCACGTAGCTTTCGGCCCGGTATTCGGCCCGCACATCGCGTTCGGCGGGGGAGCGGCGGCCACCGCTTACGCCTACGGGCGGGGGCTGCTGCAGAGCGGCCGGGACATTTCCATACCGCTGATGGGACTCAACCGTACGGACGTGCTGCTCGTCGGGGGCGCGTTCGGCCTGCTCGGCTACCTGCTCAACGCGCTGTGGCAAGCCCTCGGACTGGGGCCGCTGACCGACACGATCGCGCTGACGGTCGTAGT
The DNA here is from genome assembly GCA_965214655.1 of Bryobacterales bacterium. Classification (GTDB taxonomy): domain Bacteria; phylum Acidobacteriota; class Terriglobia; order Bryobacterales; family UBA6623; genus CATQHP01. The sequence goes on from OZ243965.1 coordinate 2,847,688, forward strand.
CTCGGCAGCGGCCGCCCGCTTGGCCTTCGGCAGCACCGGGCTGATCGGCAAGTCCTGGACTCCGAACGCATCGTTCCACTGGGTGCGCCATCAGGAAACGCCCGCGCAGGCCGCCGCCCTGGGCATCGGCGTCGGCCTGCTCTCCGCCTATATGGCCGGCGTTCTCGGCCCCGAGCGCGGCGGCGGCGTCCTGGGCTTCGGCATTGCCGCCGCGACGCTGGTCTTCGCCCAACTCGGCCTGAAGGCCCCGGTCACGCACCACATCGCCTTGCCCGCGGCGACCGCGGCCATCGCCTCGGGAAACCTCTATATCGGCGCGCTGTTCGGCGTCGCCGGCGCTTTCGCGGCCGAGGCGTTTTCCCGCATCGTGCACATGCACGGGGATACCCACATCGACCCTCCGGCGGCGGGCATCGCGGTCACGACGCTGCTGGCGCGCCTGATCTGGCCGCTGTAGTCCGGGTTATCCGCCGAAGGCGGGCGGGGAGCGCCGTTTCCTTTGCCGCCCCCCGTCTCCGTCTCCGTTACCATAGGCCCGTCATGAATACGCCCGGGCAAACATCGAGCCGCCGGGAGTTCCTGGGCGCGGCATGTCTGGCCGCCGGGTGGAGCGCTGCGGCGTGCGGCAACGACTCCGCGGCGACGTCCGGCAACCGCCGCTTCGAGTTGGCTGAAGTCACCGTCGCCGAACTGGGCGCCGGCATGGAGCAAGGCCGCCGGACGGCACGCTCGATCTGCGAGCGTTACCTGGAACGCATCGCCTCGATCGACCGCCAAGGGCCCGCCCTCAATGCGGTCATCGAGATCAACCCCGACGCCTTGCGCATCGCGGACCGCCTCGACGCCGAACGCGCCGCAGGGAAAATCCGCGGCCCCCTGCACGGCGTGCCGGTCATGCTCAAGGACAACATCGACACGGCCGACAAGATGCAGACCACGGCCGGCTCCTTGGCCCTGGTCGGTTCCGGCGTGAAACGGGATGCGTGGGTTGCCGCGCGTCTGCGCTCCGCGGGCGCGGTCATCCTGGCCAAAACGAATCTCAGCGAGTGGGCCAACTTTCGCTCGCGAGATTCCACCAGCGGCTGGAGCGGCCGCGGGGGGCTGACGAAGAATCCCTATGCGCTCGACCGCAACCCCTGCGGCTCGAGTTCCGGATCCGCGGTAGCCGTCTCGGCCAACCTCACCGCCCTGGCGGTCGGCACGGAAACCAACGGTTCCATAGTCTGCCCCGCATCGGTAAACGGAATCGTAGGCGTCAAGCCGACCGTAGGTCTCGTCGGGCGCTCGGGGATCGTGCCCATTGCGCATTCCCAGGACACCGCAGGCCCCATGGCGCGGACCGTCGCCGATGCGGCGGCGCTGCTCGGGGCGCTGACCGGCGCGGACCCGGCCGATGCGATCACCGCCGACAGCGCCGGCCGCTCCTACGCCGACTACACGCAATTTCTCGACCCCGGTGGGCTGCGCGGCGCCAGAATCGGCTCGATTCGCAGTTATTGGGGCCGGAGAAAAACGATGGATGCGCTCCTCGATTCCGCCGCGGACGCCATGCGCGGCGCAGGGGCCGAGCTGGTCGAGATCGAAGAATTGCCGCCGGGCGACGGAATGGGCGCCGCGGGGTTCGCAGTCATGTTGTACGAATTCAAAGCCGGTTTGAATGCCTACCTCGCCAATCTCGGCCCGACTGCAAAGGTCAAAACGCTCGAGGAGATCATCCAATTCAACCGAGATCACAGCGGCGAAGAACTGCGCTACTTCGGCCAGGACCTGCTGGAGTTGGCGCAGGAGAAAGGGCCGCTGACCGAGCCGGCCTACAAAGAAGCGCTGAAGAAGAGCCAAGGGCTTTCGCGGGCGGCGATCGACGGAACCCTGCAAGAGCATCGCCTCGACGCCCTTTTCGCCCCGACCGCGGGGCCGGCTTGGGTAACGGACCTGATCCACGGCGATTTTTCCGGCTTCATCGGCAGCTCCTCTCCCGCGGCGCGCGCCGGCTATCCGCATATCACGGTCCCCGCGGGATTCATCGCCGGCTTGCCGGTAGGCGTGTCGTTCTTCGGCGCGGCCTATGCCGAGCCGCAGTTGATCCGCATCGCTTACGGCTTCGAGCAAACGGCGAACATGCGGCGCGAGCCGAATTTTTCGCCTACGGCCGAAGCTCTATCGGAAATGGAACCATAGCCCCAGCACGGCAACGCCCACGACTGCGGACAGCGCCGCCAACAGGCGGTCCGACGCGGTTGCCGCGCCGGAAACCCGGCGGCTCGACCAATCGATAGTCAATCCGGCTACGTGCGCAGCGACGGGGCGTTCGCCGAGCTTGCTCACCGCGTACATCGCCAGCAGGCAGCAAGCGAATACGCCGACGCTGTAGTTCAGAAAGGGAATTTCCGCCAGCCCGGCGAGCGGCCCCAAGCGCACTCCGTGAACTTTGTGCAGGATGTCCAGCAAAAATCTGCCCGCGCCCGCGATGCCGCCGAAGACGAGCGTGGTCAGCGCCGCTCGGGCCGTTGCTTTCCGCCACAGGATGCCGACCAGAAACGTCGCCGTGATCGGGGCGCCGATGTAAGCCTGCACGCTCTGCATGTATTGATAGACCTCGTTGCTCAGGTAGCGGATCATCGGGATCCACAGGATGCTCAGCACGACCACCAGGCCCGTAACGATGCGTCCGACGAAAACCAGGCGCTTCTCGCTCGCCGCGGGCCGCAGCTTCTTGTAGATGTCCATCGTGATCAGCGTCGAGCAGGAGTTGAGGACGCTGCTCAGAGACGACATCAGGGCGGCGAGCAGCGCGGCCACCATGAGCCCGGAGAGACCTGCGGGCAGCAAGCGTTTGACCATCAACGGAAAGGCCGTATCGCCGGCCGCCTCCTGCGGCCAGAGAGAGCGCGCGATAAGCCCCGGAAGGACGAGGATGAACACCGGCAGGATTTTCAACGCCGCGGCGAATATCGTGCCTCCGCGGGCTTGCGTCAGGTTGCGCGCGCTGAGCGTCTTTTGCACGATGACCTGATCCGTGCACCAGTACCACGTACCCAGGATGAGCGTGCCCAGGGTCGTTCCCAACCACGGATACTCGGGGTGGTTGAAACTTTTGACGAGATGGAAAAAGTCGTCCGGCAGGGTTGCGCGCAGTTGCCCGAATCCGCCCGCTTCGCCGAGCCCTAGCCAGGTCAGGAACACCGAGCCGGCGATCATGATGAAGGCTTGCAGCAGATCGGTGTAGATCACCGCCGCCAGTCCTCCGGTGATGGTGTAAATGCCGGTTGCCGCCACCAGCAGGATCGCGGTAGTGGTGTAATCCCAACCGAAAATCTCGCGCGCCAGGATTCCCGCGGCGAACAAGGCGACCGAGACCTTGGTCAGCACGTAGGCCAGCAGCGACACGGTAGTGAGGTACCAGCGGCAGCCCGGACTGAAGCGTTTCTCCAGATACTCCGGTATGGTGAAGACGCCGCTGCGCAGGTACTGCGGGATGAAGATCCAGCCGAGCAGCAACAGGCAGAAGCTTGCCGACCACTCGTAGCAGCCGACGGCAAGCCCGCTCGAGGCTCCCGAACCGGCGAGTCCGACCACGTGCTCGCTGCCGATGTTGGTGGCGAAGAGCGTTGCGCCTACCGCGAACCAGCCGATATGCTTGCCCGCCAGAAAGTACTCCGTCGTCGTGTCCTTGTTGCGGGAATGGTAAAAACCGACGGCGAATACGGCGGCGAAATAAGCGGCGATAATGAAGGCGTCCATTCGAAAGACGCCCAGTATAACGCGGCGGGCGGGAGATGACGGGCTGCGAACGGATCGGTTTGGTGGTGTTTGCGCACGGCTCGCGCGTGGCCGCGGCCAACGCGGCCGTGAAGCGCGTCGCGCGGAAAGCCGCGGGCGAAGGGGGCTTCGCACTCTACAGCGCGGCTTTTCTGGAGCTCGCGGAGCCGACTCTGGAAGACGCGGTCATCGCTCTGGCCGCCGCCGGCGCCCGCTGCATCGTGGTCACGCCGTATTTTTTGACGATGGGGCTGCATCTGACGCGCGATTTTCCGAAAATTCTGGACGGCATCCGCGCCAGGCATCCCGGTCTGGAGTTGAAAGCGGCCCCGCCGCTCGACGGACACCCCGCGCTGGCCGGCATCCTCGTCCAGCGCGCCGGAGAAGCGCTGGGATTCAGTGCAGAGCGGAGAGCGGAGAGTGGAGAGTAAGACCGCCGCGCCTGCGCCGACTCGCGCCGCGGTTCAGCTTGTCTCCGCGCCCGCGCGGCATTGCCGGATGCGCGGGAGCCACGCCTCGAACCAGAGTTGGAACTCGCGCAGTTCGCGGCGGCGCTCCGGCGACGCCTCGAACGGCAAGCGCGCCTGGAAAAGACCGCGCCATTGCGCAATCCGTTTGATCCCCCACGGATAGGGCAGCCGCTCGTTGCGCTCCACGAACTCGGCATAGAGCGCGGCCGCCCGGTCGAACCTCGGCGGGTCGCCCGCCGACTCGAACAGCGCCGCGGCGGCTTCGGGGATCACGCTTGCCGGACCCGAGATCACGGCGTCGATGGCCCCCGCTCGCAACGCGGCCGCCAACGCTCCATCGTGGCCGAGCACCCGCGCCGCGGCAAGCTCTCCGCGCCGGGTCAGCTCTGCGAGCAGCTCCAAGCTGCCGCTCGAGTCCTTCACTCCGACGATGTTGTCTTCCGTCTCGAGCAGATCGAGAACCACGCCGGCGGGTATGGGGCTGACGAACGCAGCCAGGTTGTAAATCAGCAGCGGCCCCTCGATCGCGCGCGCGGCCTGGCGGTAGAAGCCGTCCAGGTCGCGGCCCTCGTAGCGGTAAAAGTAGGGCGCCGGCAAGAGCACGGCGTCGGCCCCGGCCTGCAGAGCGTGGCGCCCCAGATCGATCGACTCGTCAACGGAGGCGGCGCCGATGCCGGCGATCAGCAGGCCCTTCCCTGGCGCCGCCGCGGCCAGCCGCTCGACCGCTTGCTTGCGCTGCTCCGGCGGCAGGTCGAAGTATTCGCCCGTCCCGCCGCATGGAACCACGCCGCGCACGCCGCGGCTCAGCGCATATGCGGCGTTGCGTTCGAGCGCTTCGAAGTCGATCCCGCCGGAATCGGTGCGGGGGGTCAGCAATGCCGCGAGAGGTCCTGCGATCGGTTTCATGCCGGATTTGCAAGTTTAGCGGAAAGCGCTATGATCGAGAACGGAAGTTTGCGAGGGCGGCATGCAACCTACCCGCAGGGAGTGGCTCCGAACAGGCATGGGGATGGCGATGGCTCCGACGATGATGATTCCGCAAGCGAACGCTTACAGTCTCGCCGAAATCGAAAGCAAGCTGGCGCGGGGCGCGGGCATCGACGGCGTCGTCAAGGCCGATTTGCCGACGCCGTCGCTGATCCTCGACCTCGATGCGTTCGAGGCGAACGTGGCGCGCATGGCCGCCCATGCCAGGCAGGCCGGCCTCGATCTGCGGCCGCACGCCAAAACCCACAAGTGCTCGGAGATCGCCAGACGCCAGATCGGCGCGGGCGCCTTGGGCGTTTGCGCGGCCACGATCCGCGAAGGCGAGGCGCTGGCCGCCGCCGGCGTCGGGGGATTGCTGCTGACCTCGGAGCTGGTCGGCCCGAACAAGATCCACCGCCTGATCCGGCTCACCCGCGAACAACCCGACACGATGTCCGTCGTAGACCACCCGCTGCACGCCGAGCAACTGAGCGAGGCTGCCGGCGCGGCCGGCGTCAAGCTGAACGTAATGGTCGATATCGACCCCGTCGGACGGCGCACCGGCATCGCTCCGGGCCCGCGGGCCGTCGCGCTCGCCGAGACGATCGACGGCTTGCCGCATCTCGAGCTCAAAGGCGTCCACGGCTATTCCGGCGCATCGTCGCACGTCAAGGGATTCGAGAGCCGCAAGGCGCATTCGGAAAAGCACATGACGCCGGTGCTCGAATCTTTCGCCGCGATGCGCAAGAAAGGGTTGCCGGCCGAGATCATGTCGGGCGCGAGCACGGGCACCTACAACATCGACTCCGATCTCGAGGGCATGACCGAGCTGCAGGTCGGCTCCTACGCGCTGATGGACGTGGATTACAGCATGATCGGCGGCAAGGACGGCGACGTTTACGGCGACTTCCAGCCGGCGTTGTTCGTGCTGGCGACCGTAATCAGCAAGAACCACGACGACATCGCCACCGTGGACGCCGGGCTGAAGGCGTTCGCCACCGACCGCGATTTCGGCCCGCGGGTCGCGCGCCCGGCCGGACTCGAATACGCCTTCCGCGGCGACGAGCACGGGCAACTGACGCTTGCCGGCGCCGCGCGCGAGGTCAAGCTCGGCGACAAGATCGAGCTGGTCGTGCCGCACTGCGACCCCAACGCCAACCTCTACGACCGCATGTACTGCGCGCGCGGGGAATATGTGCGGCAAGTCTGGAAGATCGACGCGCGCGGCCACGTTTAGCGCCGGAGACCCCGCGCCCCGCCGCGGGCGGATTGCGCTCCGTCCGATTTTCGTTGTTTGATACTCTGGGGCTAGCGACCGCCCCGCGCTGAAACGGAACATTCCCTCTTGAATCGACCTCACGGCGTTTGCATTCGTCAGACCGAGCTGCCGGGGATTCGGCCGCTTTTTGCGAGTCTGCTCTATCGGTTCCACGAGGTCGCGGGCTTCTACCGCTACCCGCCCGTTCTGGATTCCGCCGAGGCCGCCGCCCGCGAAATCCGGCTCGACCCCCGGCGCCGCGCCGCCCTGACGGCCGAATTGCGCCGCCAGAACGAGGGCTGCGGGCCGGAAACCGCAGCCAATCTGGACCGGCTGGAGAAGCCGGACACGGTAGTCGTCGCTACCGGCCAGCAAGTCGGCCTTTTCGGCGGTCCGGCCTTCGCGCTTTACAAGGCGTTGACGGCGGTACGCTTCGCAGCGGAGTTGACCCGCCGCGGAACCCCCGCCGTCCCGGTGTTTTGGCTGGCCACCGAAGACCACGATCTCGCGGAAGTCGATCACGCCTGGGCTTTTTCCCCGGACGGCGGCCCGGCGAAGCTGCGGGCGGTTACGCAGGGCGCCGCGGGCGCCGCGGTCGGGGCGCACAGGATCGTCGACGCCGACCTGGGCAGGCTCGAGGAGCTTGTCCGCGGCTTCCCCTACGCCGATGACGCCCTGCAGGCCGCGCGCGGGGCCTACGCGGACTCGCCCAATTTCGCCGCGGCGTTTCTTGCTCTGTTTCGCAAATTGCTCTGCAGGTTCGGCCTGATTTTCCTGTGCCCCATGCAGCCCGAGATCCGGCGTCTCGCGGCGCCCCTCATCGAGCAGGCGGTCGAGCGTTCTCCCGAGTTGACGGCGAAGCTCCTGGCCAGAGGACGGGAGCTCGAGCAGGCGGGCTTCCACCGGCAGGTCCACGTCGATGACGAGACGGCGCTGTTTTTCCTGTTCGAAGACGATATTCGGGTTGCGCTGAAAAAACGTGCGGGCGGCTATCATGCCGGTTCCCGGCGGTATTCGACCGGCGGTCTGCTTGCCCGGCTCCGTGAAGAGCCCTCCGCTTTCTCTCCCAATGCGCTGCTGCGGCCGGTGATGCAGGATTTTCTTCTGCCCACAGCGGCGCTGATCGGCGGTCCGGCGGAGTTGGCGTATCTGGCTCAGTCCTCTGTTTTGTACGAATCCCTGCTCGGGCGCATGCCGGCGGTCTTGCCGCGCGCGACGTTCACGATTCTTGACGGCAGAGCCTGCAAATTGCTCGACCGTTACCGCTTGGCGGCCGCGGAATGCTTCGTTCCCGCGGCCGAGCTGGAAGAACGCATCGCCGCCGCGCTGACGCCCGCTGAGCTTCACGAGGCTTTTTCGAGGAGCGCGCGGGAAATCGAAACCGCGATGCAGCGCATGGACCGCCGCCTCGCGGGCTTCGATCCTTCGCTGCAGGCGAGCTTTTCTGTGTCGGCCGGCAAGATCCGCTATCAGCTTGAAAAAATCCAGGCCAAAACCGCGCGCGAAAGCCTGCGCCGCAATGAAACGGCGCAGCGCCACGCCGCCTATCTCAACGGTTTTCTGTATCCCCACCGCAGCCTTCAGGAGCGGATCTACGGCGCGCTGCCCTTTATCGCGAAGTTCGGCAACGATTTCGTCGACCGTATTGCAGAGGCGATTACCCCCGACTGTGTCGACCACCAGGTCTTGACGCTGTAAGATTTTGTATGGGAAGCGAACAAGCGGCGGGATCTGCGCCCGGAGCGGAACAACCGCGCCGCCGACTTCGTAAGATCGGGTAGAAGGCGGACGGATTTGCCCTATTGCGTTCATTGCGGGCGCGAAGCGCTCGGCGCGGATCGTTTCTGCCGCGGCTGCGGACGGCCGCAGCCGGCTGCGGCTCCCGCCCCCGCGCCCGGCGGCGGATTGAGCCCGCGCGGCGCTTCGATGCTCTGCTACGTGCCTTGGCTGGGATTCATCGGCTCGATCATCGTTCTCGCCGGTCAAACCTTCCGCAACCACGCTGACGTGCGCTTCCACGCCTACCAGGGCCTCTATATCTTCGTCACCTGGCTACTGGTGCGCTACGTCGCCGACCTGTGGACCGAGCTGCTGTTTTTCGGCGAGCTGCTGCCGCTCAGCGGCCTGCTGCAAATGGCCGTCCTGGCGCTCTGGATTTTCATGCTTTTCAAAGCGGCGAACGAGCAGCGCTATTCGCTGCCGCTGCTGGGAGATTTGGCCGAACGCTCGCTCTGAGCGAAAAGCCGCCTGCCGCTCGATCACTGCGCAGGAACGATCCGCCCGTTTTTTACGTATCTAACAAATGAGGCGTCGGAAGGTTTGTTCCGATGCCTTTTCGGCATGTGCGCGTCATACCGTGAGCGCGGACCACGCTCTGCGCAAGCGATTTTTCCCAAGGAGTTGTTTGTATGTCCAAACCTCTTGCTTCCATCCTCACAGCGTCTCTGCTTGCGTTTTGCTGGACGCCGCGGCTGTGGAGTCAAACGATCGACTACTCTCGCGGCGCCAAGCTGTGGCCGCGCCTCGAAGCCTACCGCGCTCCCGACGTGGCCCCGGCCGACCTCGACGACTCGGCTGCCGTGGAAAACATGATTCGGGGCGGCAAGCTCTATCTCTCGCTGCAGGATCTCATCGCGCTGGCTTTTGCCAACAATCTCGACATCGAGCTCGGACGGTACGGCCGTCTGGAAGCGGATACGGATCTGCTGCGCGCGAGGGCGGGCGCGCAGCTCAGCGGCGTGCAGACGCAAATCAGCACGCTTTCGACAGGGCAATCGGTACAGTCTTCCGGCGCCCAGGTCGGCGGGCCGCGGGGGCAGGCCAGCGGCATCACAACGAACGCGTCCGACCAGGCGGCGTCCGACGCGGCCACCGGCAACGCGGCATCTTTCTTCGGCACTCAGGTGACCGCTCTCGAGCCGACCATCTCGTCGACGATGACCTTCGCGCGCACGAGCAATCCTCAAATCAGCGACTTCGTTACGGGCACCAACACACTGATCCAGGACATCGCTTCCTATAACCTCAACTTTTCCCAAGGGTTTACGAGCGGCACGACTTTCAGCGCCGGGTTCACCGCGTTCGGTTCGGAAAACAACAACCTGCGCAACCTTTTCAACCCCACGCTGACGAGCGATTTCTCCGTGTCGATCAGTCAGCGTCTGCTGCAGGGATTCGGGCGCGCGGTCAACAACCGCAACATCCGCATCGCCAAAAACAACCAGGAAATCCAGGATACGCAGTTCGAGCTTCAGATCATCGCGACGGTCGGCCAACTGCAGAACCTGTACTGGGACCTGGTGACGTTCCTCGAGCTTGCCGCCGGGCGGCGGGCCGACCTCGAGCTTGCCGAGCTTCTGGTGCGCAACACCAAGCGCCAAGTGGAGCTCGGCTTGCAGCCGCGCTTTGAAATTACGCGCGTCGAAGCGGAAACGACAAGCTACCGCCGGCAACTGCTCAGCGCGGAAAACGACATCCGCCGGCAGCAGAACGTGATCAAGAACGCGATCTCGAAATTCGGCCCCACCGGCGCGGCGCTGCTCGGCGTCGAGATCGTGCCCACCGAGCGCATCGAGGCGCCGGAGCGCCTGCAAGTCCAGCCGGTTCAAGACCTGGTCGAGACCGCTCTCCGCTCCCGCCCCGAAATCGCCCGCACGCGGATGGCCCAAACGAACTCCAGGATCAACATCAAGGGCATCCGCAACGCCCTGCTGCCCTCGCTCGACGTGACCGCGTTCATGCGCAACAATGCGTTGGCCGGGACGGTCAACCCCGAGATCGCCAGCATCCCCGGCGTGGGTGCGCCGAACCCCTTTTTCACCGGCGGTTTCGGCACGGCGTTCGGACAGCTTTTCAGGCGCAACTTCCCGGACTACGGCATTTTCCTGAGCTTGAACGTGCCTCTGAAAAACCGCCAGGCGCAAGCCGACATGACGCGCGAGCTGTTGCGGCTCAGGCAGAGCGACATTCGACTCCGCCAAGAGGAAAACAACGTCAAGCTGGAGGTGACGCAGGCCGTGGAATCCCTCACCCGCGCCCGAGAAAACCACGCGATTTCGGAGCAAGCCCGCGAGCTCCGCGAGCAGATGCTCGAGGCCGAGCGGAAGCGCTTCGAGCTGGGCTCGTCTTCGATTTTCCAAATCGTCCAGGTGCAGCGCGACCTGGCCGCGGCGCGCACTGAGGAAATCGACTCGCTCAACGAGTATATCCGCGCCCGCAACGAATTGGATCGGGCAACGGGGCAAGTGCTCGACCGGCATCGCATCTCGATCGAGGCGGCTTACCGCGGCGCCTTGCGCTGACGGCCGCGGCGCCGTAGCCGCCGGCTGTCAAGCGCGGGCGAAAATGCGCTTCTGCGCGCTGAGTCGTTGCGAATCGGCTTGGGCGCCGGCGTAGGCGTCGAAGGCTTTTCGCACGAGAAAGCGGGCGTCCGGGCCGTACGGCGCCAAGCTCCGGTCGACCCATGCGCCGACGGCTTCTTCCTCGGCGCGGCCGGCAACCGCGGCCGCGGCCCGGCGCTCGAATTCCGGAATGAACGTCTTGCCGAAATGAATCTTGTTCGGCAGCGAAACAAGGTCGGAAATTTCGAGCGAGTAAGCGGGCAACTCCACGTCGATGAGCGCGAGCATCATGCCCAGAAAGGCGTTGGAGAATTCCCGCACTTCGCGGTCGGTCTTTGCCCGTAGGGCTGCGAACGCCCTCTCGTCGGCGCCGGCGCCGACGGGCGTGGTTCCCAACTCCAGATAAACCTTGTTCTTGGGCTCCGTGCCGGACGGGCGGATGGTTGCCTTCATGCCGCCCTCGAGCAGGAACGTAATCAAGTCGCGGCCGCTGCGGTCGGTCTCGGAGAGGAACGGCCCGAAGCGCGCCTCGTCCCAGTAGTCGATAACCTGCAGCACCTTCCGTCCGGCTATCTCCGCGGGCGGCGCCTCGCGCAGAGATTGCTGGATTTTGCGGATGGCCGCCGACCCCGCCGCGCCCTGCATAACCGTCGAGCGCACGCTGTTGCGGAAATAGCCGTAGCGCTTGTAGGTGTCGAGCAAGTAAGCGTAGACCGTCTCGCCCCGCGTCTTGAGCGCGGAGGCAAGCTCGGCCAGCACGACCGCGGCGCCGGCCGCGTCTTTGTCGCGAATTTCGGGAGTCAGCAGCAGGCCGTGGCTTTCTTCCGCGCCGATGATGAAGTCGTCGAGGGAAGCTTCTACGGCGCCGAAACGACCGCTCCGCTCGAGATGTCCGAGGATGTCTCCGATATATTTGAAGCCCACCAGCAGGTCGCCGATGACTACCCCGCCGTAGGCTTCGATCAGGCGGCTGACCAACTCGGTTGTGACCTGCGTCTTGATGCCCAGGGGCCTCGCGGGCAGGCGTCCGGCCCGCTGCAGGGACTCCAGCCGAAAACGGGTCAGCAGAACCGCGAACTCGTTGCCGTTGACGAAGGTGAAATCCCCGTTCGACGGGGCCGCCCCGCCCAGGCGGTCGGCGTCGGGGTCGGTGGCCAGCAGCAAATCCGCCCCCGTTTCCCTGGCGCGGGCAATGCCCGGCGCGAGCGACTCGGGAACCTCCGGATTGGGGTTGCGGAACATGACGTTTTTGAAGTCGCCGCGGAAATCCCGCTGTTCTTCCACAACGAAAAACTTCTCGCCCGCGGCGTAGCCCATCTGTTGCAGGCAGCGGCCTACGGTATTCAGACCCGTGCCGTGCAACCCGGTGAAAACGAATTTCGCCGGGCCGGCGCCGCGCTCCAGACGCAGGCCGAGATTCAAATCGATGTAGGCCTGCCGGTCCTCGCCGGTAATCGGACGCACCATGCCCGACCGCAGAGCCTCGTCGTAGGGGATGCTGCGCACCGCGTCGACCGTTTCGACGATCCGCACCAGCTCTTCGTCGTGCGGAGGAATCTCCTGTCCGCCGTCTTTGTTGTAAAACTTGCCGCCGTTATCGTCGGGATGGTTGTGGGAGGCGCTGATGTTGATGCCGCCGTGCGCGCCGTAGCGGCGAATCAGATACGAAAGCTCCGGCGTGGAAATGTAATCGGCCGGCTCGTCAGGCAGCATGTACGCCGTAACGCCCGCGGCGCAGTACACGGAAGCCGCGATATGCGCCAGGTCTTTCGAGCGGAGTCCCTTCAGCGGATTGGGAACGCCGGCCGGATAGACGCCCCGCAGGTCGTTGAAGCGGCGGACGTCGTAGGCGACGACGACTTTTAAATTCCGTTCCGCGGGCAGTTTCTTGCGCAGGTGCGCGACGTGCCCTTGAATCGAAGAAGCTATGGTGTAGGGATTGATCCGGTTGGGGCCGATGCCGACGGGGCCGCGGCGTCCGCCCGTGCCGAAGGGAATGACCCGATAGAAGCTGTCGAGCAGCAGGTCGAAGTTTTCGGATGCGATCATCCACTCGATCAGCGGCCTGTAGCCGCCGGTTTCGACCAGGCCGGCGAACTTGTCCGCGCCCAGCCAATCCCGCAAGTGACCGACGGCCGCCCGCTTGATTGCGCCGGCAACGTCAATCGCGCGAAAGCCGTCCTGAGCGGCCTCCAGGAGAGTCGAATCGTTCATGGAAAAAGTTGCCTCAGCCGGCCACGAATGCATCCGCGGGCGCGAGATCCTCCGGACGGCCGACATCGCGCCAGAAGCCATCGATTTCAAGGCAGTGAACCGGTTCGCCGGCGGCCACGGTCTCTTGAATCGCATCGGTCAGATCGTATTCGCCCCGCGCCGAGGGTTGCAGCCGCGCGAGCTTTTCGAACACGCTCGGGCTGAAAACGTAAATTCCAGCGTTGTTGAAATTCGTCGTCGAGGCGCCCTTGGGCGGCTTTTCGACGATCTTGACGACCCGCCCGCCGTTGACGTAAACCGCCGCGCCCCGGTAGGGGTCTTCGACGCGCTTGACCGCCAGCACGATTTCCGCCCCGCGGGCAAGCGCCAACAGCCGGGCGTAGACCGACGCATCGACCATGATGTCTCCGAAGGTGAGCAGGAACGGTTCGCCCGCCGCGAAATCCTTGGCCAGGCGGGCGGCGCTGCCGGTGCCGTCCGGCGTCGCTTGCAACTCGTAGCGCAGCGACGCCGTCCGCGGCGGATGAGCCGCGAAGTACTCCCTGACCATCTCGGCTTTATAGCCGACGACGATACAGATTTTCGCGATGCCTGTCGATTCGAGCCGTTCGATCTGGTGCGCCAGCATCGGCCGGCCGTCGAGCGGCAGCATGGGCTTGGGACAATCCTCGGTCAGCGACTTCATGCGCATGCCGCGGCCTGCGGCCAGAATCACGGCTTTGCGGATCGTCGCCGGCACTTTTCCCATGATAAAAAAGCGCGGGGCCGTTATCCGCGCCCGTAGAAAAGATCGCGGCCGGCGGCCAACGCCCGCATCTTGCGGTCGGCGACGCTGCGCGAAAGCATCCAGAAACCGCAATCGGGGTTGACGTAGCGGATGCGTTCCTCGCCGAGCGTCCGCGCCGCGTTTTCGATTCGCGCAGCGATCAGGTCGGGGCTTTCGACGCCGTTGTCCTTGATGTCCACGACGCTCAGCCCCAAGCCGACGGCGGGATTCATGTCTTGAAGCGCAGGCAACTCGTCGTATCCGCGCCGGGCGAACTCCAGCAGGAAATGGTCGCAATGGAGCGCATTGAGGAACGGCAGCAGGTTTTTCCAAAACCCTTTCTGGATGGTCTGCCCGCCGTAGTTGCCGAAACACAAATGGACGCCGCGCGTCGAGCCGATGCCGTCGAGGACCCGATTCATCGCGGCGGCGGCCCATTCGGCCTCCTGCGGATGCCCCGTGATGTTGGCCTCGTCGAGTTGCACGATATCGGCCGGGATGCGTTCGAGCTGCCGCCGCAGAACGTCGGCAACGGCCATACAGAGCTTCTCGGGGCTGCCGTAATGGCGGTCGGTCAGCGTCTTGGTCAGCATGTGCGGACCGGTGCAGGTGAACTTCAGCGGCTTGGCGGTCAAGCTGCGGACGAACTCGTAATCGGCGGGCAGGTTGAGCACGCCTTCCCCGATTTCTCCGGTTACCACGCCCGCGGGCGCCGTGCGGAAGCTCATCCCCCGATCGGCATTGAAAGCCTCGATATCGCCGAGCGAATACTCGGTGCGGACGCCGGAAAGCCGTCTGACGAAATAGTCGATCATGCCGTTGGTTTCCGGGTGGGAAGGATCGAAGCGGTTCAACTCGCCGTCGGCGACCACGTCGATCCCGGCCATCTCCTGGGTATGCAGCACAACGGAAATCGCGTCGCTGAGCGTGCCCTTCGAAGTATCTCCGTAAAGCCAGCGCGGGATCGGATAACTGCCGACCACGGTCGTCTTGATAGCCATTCGGGGATTATAACCGCCGCCTGCCGCCCCGCGCGCCGGACGTCGAAAAGGCGTTCCGCCGGAGCTCGATGCGCTCTTCGGGCTCAGCGACAACGCCGACGACATCGAAACGGATGCGGTCTTCGGCTACGCCCGCGCGCCGTGCGTATTCGCGCGCCGTACGGATCAGCAAGTCCTGCTTCTCGCCGCCGACCGCTTCCAGGGGGGCGCCGAAATCGGCGCTCTTGCGCGTCTTGACTTCGACGAAGACAAGCTCGCCGCCGTCCCAGGCAACGAGGTCGATCTCGCCGCGTCCTTGGCGCGAGCGGTAATTCCGCGAGACGATGCGGTAACCACGCTCTTTCAGGAAATCGTAAGCAGCGTCCTCGCCCCGCCGCCCCTCCCGCAGATGCCGGGGCAGTCCGCGGTCCGCTCTGCGCCGCAGCCACCGCTGCAAGCGGCGCAGCATCTCAGCGCCCGCCGCGGCCTGCGCCGCGCGCTTCAGCGCCGGATGATCTGCGGCCGCTCCGTATTTTCCGAGGCCGGCTTGCCGTTTCCATAGAGCCTGATCACGCGCTTCTTGACAGCGTCGAATTCGCTGCTCGAAAGCGCATACGAGGAGCGCGCGGGCAACAACTCGTCGATGGCCTTGCGCACCAGCGCAACGCGCTTTGCCGTCAAGGGATGCGAACTGAAAGCGGCGGCCATGACGCCCTTCTTGCGCCGCTCTCCGGCTGCCGCCCGCTCGAAAAACGACACCATGGCCAAGGGATCGTACCCGCTCTTGTAGAGATACTGCACGCCCAGGAAGCCCGCTTTTTTCTCGAAGCTGCGCGAGAACTTCAGCAGCGTCATCGGCATCGCGATGCTTGCGGCCCCCACTGCGATCCATAGACCCCGACCGTTCCGGCGGGCGGCCGTTGCCAGCAGCGCCTCGCTCACGGAGCTCATTACTTGAGCGCGGCTCATGCTGCGCGTTCCATGCCGTCCTGCGATGTGCGCGATTTCATGCGCCATGACGCCCGCGAGCTCGGCCTCGTCCCGCGCGAATTGAATCAACCCTGTGTTCACGTAGAAGTATCCGCCGGGAAGAGCCATGGCGTTGATCGTTTCTTCCACGATCGTCTGAATCTTCAAATACCCCGGGGCGGCGATGTCGGAGTTTCGCGCCAGATTCTGTCCGATGCGGTTGACGTATTCGACAATTACCGGATCGTCGACCAGCCGGGCCTGCTTCTCGATCTTTTGCGCGAGCATCAAGCCGAGTTGGACATCCTGCTTCCGCGTGAAGACGTTGAAGATGCCGGTGACATTGCGGTTGCCGATCCTGTCGATGTCCTCGAGCGCGTTGCGCGGCTTGCGTTTGACGCCTGCTTCCGCTGCGCCGAGGGCGGGGGCGCCGGCGAGCAGCAGCGCGCACGACAAGATGGCCGTCGGGCAATGCCGGGTCATGTCGGACGAGCCTCTCCGGCGCCGGGCGCCAGGGGCTGCGCCGTTCGTTTGAGTTGCCCGCAAGCGGCAAAGATGTCGCGGCCGCGCGGCTGCCGCACGAAGCAGGGCATGGACGCCATCAAGGTTTTGTGGAACGCAGCGACGCGCGCCGCGCCGGGAGTTTCGAAAGCGATGCCGGGGCCGGGGTTGAAAGGGATGAGATTGACCTTGCATTTGATGTTCGCCAGCAGGCGCGCCACGTCGCGCGCGTCGCGGTCGGAATCGTTGACCCCCTTCAGCAGCACATACTCGAACATCAACCACTCCCAGGGGCGCAGCGGATAGTTGCGGCAGACTTCGAGCAACTCGCGCAGGCGGTATTTCTTCGTGATCGGCATCAGCCGCATGCGCTGCTCTTCGTTCGAGGCATTCAGGGAAATCGCCAGCTTCGCCCGCACGTCATGCCGGGCGAACTCCTCGATCTTGGGAGCGATGCCCGCAGTCGAGACCGTAATGCGCCGCTGGGAAACCGCGATGCCTTGCGGATCGGCCAGCAGGCGCGTCGCCTTCATCACGGCGTCGAGGTTCAGCAGCGGCTCGCCCATGCCCATCATCACGACGTTCAGCCCGCGGCCGCGCGCGTCGAGCGCATGGAGGCGCGCCAGCGCCAGCGCCTGAGCAACGATCTCGCCGCAGGTCAGGTTCCGCTCGAGACCGATCAGCGCCGTCAGACAGAATTTGCAATCGACCGGGCAGCCGGCCTGAGTGGAAATGCACAAAGTATCGCGGGCGGCTTCCGGGATGAACACCGCCTCGATGGTTTTGCCGTCCGCCAACCGCAGCAGATAGCGCGCCGTGCCGTCCGCCGCAACGAACCGTTTTTCCATGGCCGGCAAGCCGGCGGCGAAATCCCTCTCCAGCGTCTCGCGGAGCTGCCGCGGCAGCGTCGAGATGCGGCCGGCGCCGCTCAGCTTTTCGCGGTAGAGGCCGCGGTAGAGCTGCCGCGCCCGGTAGGCCGGTTCGTTGAGCGAGGCGGCCAGCGCCGTCAACTCATGCAACTCCCGGCCTATCAGAGCGTCCGCCACGGACTCCATTGTATCGGTAGGCTTATGGCAGAAGGCATCGCGGCGGACAGAATGCCGCAGCGGCGCCCGTCGAGCGGTCGTCCGCGCGAAGCCCCTGACGTTACCATGAAATAGGGTCGGAACCGCCCCGCCCTGCAATGCGCGCGCGAGTTCTCGCAGTTGCGGTCGTTCTCGCGGGCTTCGCGGCTCTGCTCGACGCCCAGCGGATCGCGCTCTATCTTGCCGACGGCGGCAAGATCGTCATTCGCGAGTACAAGACGGAAGGCGACCGCATCCGCTATTTCAGCGTCGAGCGCAATCAGTGGGAAGAGATTCCCAAGGATCTGGTCGACCTCGAGCGCACGCGCGAGGCCAACAAACGCATGCAGGAAGCCGCCCGCGTGCGCAAGGAAGAGACCGCGCGCGAGCGCCGGGCCGAGCGGCGGGCGCGAACCGAGCTGCACCAAGTGCCGCTCGACGACGGCGTCTATCACCTGCGGGGCAACGAGATCGTTCCGTTGCAGCAGGCCGTGCTGGCGGTCAACCGCAGCAAGAAGCGAACCGCTCTGAAAATCCTTTCGCCTGTGCCGGTCGTTGCCGACAAGGAGACCCTGGCGTTGGAAGGACTCGGCGCCGCAGTGGTCACCGCGGCGCCCAAGCCGATCTTCTACATGCGGCTCGAACGGTTTTCGCGGTTCGGCATCGTGCGCGTCAAGCCGGAAAAGAAACGCAAACGAAGAGTGGTGCAGACGATTCAAACCATTCCTCAATCGAGCGAGCAATTCGAGAATCAGGAAGAGATCGAGGTTTTCCGCCAGCAATTGGCGCCGCTCGTGTATAAAATTTGGCCGATGGAAGACCTGCCGCCCGGCGAATACGCGCTGATCGATTTCACTCCGGGCGAATCGGATTTAAGAGTTTGGGATTTTTCGCACGCCCCTGCGGCGGCGAAGAGCGGCTCGTAACGGGCGCCGGCCAAGAATGCTCAGAGCTTGCCTGACCGCAGCGCCCTTGATCGCGGCGCTTGTTTTGTTTTCCTGCTCCGACAGCGCGCCCGCCGTCGCCGCCGTCAAGCCCGTGCGCCGCGATCTGGTCAGCTACCTGACGACGAACGGGCGGCTGCGCCTGCCGGATCCGACGGCGGTGCACGCCGCAACATCGGGCCGGGTCGCAGAGTTGCGCGTGCGCCAAGGGACAAGAGTGCGCGCCGGAGAGGTCGTCGCGCGCCTGGCCGATTCCGGGGAACGTTCGAGACGCTCGCAGGCGCAAGCGAAGCTGGACGCCGCGCGCGCGGAGCTGGCCAGCTTCGAGCGGGGGCCGGCCCCGGCGGAACGGGCCGATTTGCAGGCTCGGCTCGCCTCGGCGCGCGCCGAGAGCAAGCGGCTGCGCGCCGCGATCGAGCGGGTCAAGAGGCTGATCGACAGGCAGGCCGCCGCACGGAGCGAGCTGGACGAGCTGCAAGCCGCGGCCGACGCTGCGCGGTTCGACGGCGAATCGTTGGAAGCGAAGTTGCACGGGCCGGTTTCGGAAGAACGGCGCCGGGCGCTTGCCGCAGCCGTGCGCGAGGCCGAGTCCGCCCTGCGGCAGGCGGACGAGCGCGTGGACGCCCTCGCAATCCGCGCGCCGAAGGCAGGCGCCGTCTATTCGTTGACGGTCGAAAACGGGGATTACGTCGGGGCCGGCGAGTCGATCGCGCAAATCGGCTCGCCGCAACGGCTGCGGGCGGCGATCTTCATCGACGAACCGGAGCTCGGCCGCGTTGCGCGAGGCGGCAAGGCGCTCCTCTCCGCTGACGCCTACCCCGGCGCTTCCTGGCCGTGCGCGGTCGAAAACTTGGCCCTCGAGGTCATCGAACTGGAGACGCGCCGGGTCGGCGAGGTATTTTGCATCGTCGAAAATCCGGACGGGCGCTTGATCCCCAATCTCACGGTCAGCGTACGCATCGAAACGGGCGTGGCCGACAATGCTCTCAGCATTCCCCGGAGCGCCGTCGGGCGAGAGCGGGGAGAATCGTTCGTCTGGATCGCCGCCGGCGGGAAAGCCTCGCGGAGAGCGGTCGCTCTGGGCTTGCAAGGCCCGGATTTCGTCGAGGTCGCCGCCGGCCTGGACGGTTCGGAGATCGTGCTGCTGCCGGGCGCGGGCGCGCTCGCGGAAGGGCAGCCCGTTTCTCTGCCGGAAGAGGTCGGCAATGAATAAGCCGCTGGCGGCTGTTGCGTTTTTGCTTTTCTTCTTGGGGCCGGCTCAGGCCGCGGATTCGGCCGCGGCCGCCTACGCAAGCGGCATCGAGCACTACGTCGCCGAAAACTACGGGAAGGCCCAAAAGGCATTTGAGCAGGCAGTTCGCGCCGCCCCTGACAACGCCGGCTACCGCGTCTGGCTGGGCCGCGCTTACGGCCGCCGCGCGGAGACCAACAGCGGTCTGAAGATACTTTCCTCATACGGCTTGGCCAGGAAGGCGCGCGCTTCTTTCCAGCGCGCGGCCGCGCTCGACGCCCGAAACATCGACGCGCTGGAATCGCTGTTCCGCTATTACCTCGAAGCCCCTGCCGTCGTCGGCGGCAGCGTGCCGAAGGCGCTCGAAACGGCGCAGCGCATTGAAGCCGTCGACCGCGCCGCCGGCGCGAGAGCCTGGGCCGCTTACTACGAAGCGAAGAAAGATTTCGCCGCTGCGGAGGCTGCGCTCCAAAAAGCCCGCGAGCTCGAGCCCGACGCTATCGGACATCTGCTCGGCCATGCCTCGTTCCTTGCCCGCCGCGGGCGGCAGGAAGAAGCGGACGAGCTTTTCGACGCCGCTCTCGAACGCGAGCCCGAGAATCCGGCCGTCTGGCTCGACCGCGCGAAAGCGCTCATCCGGGGCAAACGAAAACCCCGCTACGACGAAGCCCGCGAGCTCCTGCGGCGCTATTTGGCGGCGCCGCTTGCCGGGCCCGACGCCGAGCCGCACTCGAAGGCGCGCAAGCTGCTGAAGGACCTATGAGGCTGCCGAGAAACGTCCCGCTTGTGGAGGCCCTGCGGTTCGCGCTCGCCGAGCTGCGCCGGCAGCGCCTGCGTTCGCTGCTCACCGGCTTGAGCATGACGATTGCCGTCGCCTCGCTGATTCTGGTCGTGACGGTGGCGTTGACCGGCCGCGATTTCGTGGTCTCGCAGATCGAGGGCGTCGGCTCGAATTTGATCTACGCCTATTACGAAGCCGGCGGAAACGTCTCCCCTGCTGAGGCCGACTACATCGACCTCGCCGATATCGACGCCGTGCGCGCCCGGCTGGGCGGCCTGGTGGAAGCCGCCGCCGGCGTCATGAGCACCTGGGACTGGGTCTCCGTCGACGGCCGCCCGCGGCAGATCCGCGTGCTGGGGTCGAGCGCCGAGTACCGCACCGTGCGCAATCTCCGCGTGCTCGCCGGGCGTTTCCTGGATTCCGGCGACCTGCTTTCCCGCGCCAAGGTCTGCCTGTTGACCCCCAATACCGCCGAGCGGCTCTACGGTTCGGCGGATGCGGCCGTCGGCGGAACCCTGAAAGTTCACGATCTCGATTTCCGCGTCGTGGGCGTTTTCGAGGAAGGCGTCGAGACCTTCGGCCAGTCGGAGGTCGCCGCCGACTCGGTGCTCATTCCGATTACCGTGATGCGCTATTTCCAACCGGTCGAGCGCGTCGATCCGCTGTACGTCTCGGTGCGCTCCCGCGAGCAGGTCGAGCGGGCGGCGGCGCTGGTGCGGGAAACCCTGGAGTCGCGGCACCGTCCGGGCTCCCTCTACCGCGTCGACAACCTGGCGGGCGTGCTCGCGGCGGCCGGGCGGATAGCCTCGGCGCTCACCGCCGCGATGGTTCTCATTGCGGCGGTCACGCTCGCGGTCAGCGGAATCTTCATCATGAATATCCTGCTGATCTCGGTAAGCGAGCGCACTTCCGAAATCGGCCTGCGCATGGCCGTCGGCGCGGCGCGGCGCGACATTCGCCGGCAGTTTCTCAGCGAAGCCGTCGCTCTTTCGCTGATCGGCGGCTTGCTGGGCGCCGTCCTGGGCGCCGGGCTTCCCCTGCTTGCCGCGCGTCTGTGGCCGCAACTCCCGATTCGCATTTCCGCCGTCTCCGTCGCCGTCGCGGTTGCCTCCGCCGTCGCGGTCGGCGGCGTCTTCGGCTTGCTGCCGGCCACCCGCGCAGCGAAACTCGACCCTGTAGAGGCTCTTCGCCATGATTAGACCGCTCTCCGCATTTGCATTCGCTCTGGCGGCGTCCTGCTGCCTGCCTTCCGCGCCGGCGCCCGCACAAGTCCAGCGGGAGATGACCTTGCGCGAGGCGATTCAACTGGCGGCCGGCCAGAGTCCCGAATGGCTCCTCGCACAGATCGAAATCGAGCAAGCCGGCCGCGACGCAGCGTTGGCGCGCGCCGAGCGGACGCCGAAGCTCTTCGCCGGATCGGGATTGGGCTATACCGACGGCATTCCCCAAAGCATCGCCGGCGCCGCGCCGTCGGTTGCCCAGGTCACCGCGCTGCAGCCGCTGTTCGACGCGGGCCGCAAGCAGCGCATCCGACAAGCGCAGGAACTCTCCGCCGCCGCCTCTCACTCTGCCGAAGCGAAGCGCGCGGACGCCGTCTACAGGGTAGGCGCCCTCTATCTGGACCTCGAGCTCGAGGCGCGCAGCCGCGAGCTTCTCGAACGGCGCCTCGACCGCTTCCGCCGCATCGAAGAGGCAGTCGCAGCGCGCATCGAAGAAGGACGCGAAATCCCCGCCGCGCTGACCCGCGCCCGCCTCGACAGCGCAAGGGCGGCGGAGCGGCTGCGCGCGGCGCAAGCGCGCTTCGATCTGTTGGAAGCCGACCTCCGCCGGCGTTTGGACCTCGGGCCCGACGTTCGGCTGCGCCCCGCCGCGGACGATTCGCTCCAGCCGGTCGATCTCCCGGGCGACCGCGCCGAAGCGCAGCGCCGGGCCGTCGAGAACCACCCCGACATCGCCGCTCTCAAAGCCCGGATCCGCTCGAAGGGTTTTCAGGAAAAAGCCGCCGGCGGCGGCCGTTATCCCAAGCTCGATCTCGTCGCGCAGTATGCGCTGCTGGCCAAGTTCAACAACTACGACGAGTTTTTCAACCGCTTCCAGCGGCATAACTGGCAGGCCGGCATCTCCTTTCAGGCGCCGTTGTTCGCCGGCAAGGGCGTCGGAGAGCGCATGGCGAAAGCCAGACTGGAAGCCCGCAGCCTCGAGCTGCGGCGCAAGCTCAGGCAGGCCGAGATCGAAATCGAAAGCATGCGCGCGTACGAGAGCGTGCGCGAGGCCGAAAGCCAAACCAGGCTGGCCGGGCTGGAGCTCGACTACGCCCGGGAAAATCTCGGCGTTCTGCTGGCGCAGTTCGAGGAGGGCCGCTTGGCGATCGATCCGGTCGAGCGCGCCCGGGTGGTCGAGTCCGCAGCCTGGCAGCGGCTTTACGCTTCCCGCTATGCGCTCGACAAGGCGAAGCTGGCGCTGCTGCATGCAACCGGCGGCTTGATCGAGGCGTTCGCCGACTGATTTCCCGCCCAAGACTGCCCAACGGTTACCATGAGGGTTCCACCCCCCGCCGGCCCGTGACGCTCCTGCTGCTTCGATACCGCCTGCGCATTTTCTTGCGCCTGCTGCGAGACCGTTTCTTCACGTTGTTCGTGCTGGCGCCGATGATTTTCGGAGGGGTTTTCTACACGCTCCAGCCGGCCGCCGCGATGCTCGCGGAAAAGATCCGCGGCGCCGACCTGCCGCTCGGCGGGCAGTTCGCCTTGGCCGCGCTCGGACTCGCCGCATGGACGGCTGGTTTTTGGCCGAGCGCGGTCCGGGAGATCGCTCCGGCGCGTACGGCGGCGGCCTGTCTCGATGCGCTGCCGGTTCCCGCGGCGGCGCGGTTTCACGTTGCTTTTGCGGCGCAGTTCCTGCGGAATGCGGCTTGCGCCGCGCTGCTGCTTGCCGCTTGGGCGCCCGAATACTTACGCGGCCCGGCGCCGTACATTTTTGCGGCGTTGGCGGCGGGGCTGCAACTCGCGCTCGTTCGGCTCTACCTACGCCATGGGAGGGCCGCCGCGGCGGTTCTGGGGCCGGTCCTGATTGCGGCGGCGGCCGGCGTCTGGATGACTCTTTCCGCAACCGCAGCCGCTGTACTGGCCTGGGCCGCGGCGCGCATCCTGAGCGGCGGACATGCCGCGGCGCCCGCAGCGCCCACCAGGCGGTCTCTGCCTCGAAAACGGCGCAGCCGTCTCGCGCTGCCCCGGCGCCTGGGCGAGATTCGTCCGCAGCTTCTGCGCGATCTGCTGCTGACTCGGCGCTTCTTCTCGCCCGCGGTGTTTTTCGCCGGGGCGGCGGCGCTCTCCGCCTTGGCTGCGTCCTGGACCGCGCGCAATAGCGCCGGCCCCCGTTGGGCCGCGGCAATCGTTCTCGCCGGCTGCGCGCTCGCCGCGCTGGCGCTGAGCTCGCTCGCGCCGCTGCTGCTCCGCCGGCAAATCCCCCGGTTCTGGCTCGAACGCTCTTCGCCCATCCAGGCGGACTCCATCTGGAAGACGAAAGTCTGGTATGCGTCGCTCGTTTCGATTCCGCCGGCGTTGGCCGCGCTGCCCATGCTCGCCGCTCTGCCCGGCGGAAATTTCGCGGCCTCGGCGGCGCAAGCGCCGCTCGTCGTCCTCGCCGTGTCGTCCGCCGCCGCGCTGTTCATGTTCGAGGCGGCCGACCGTCCGGCATTGGGGTTGGCTCTGGCCGGACTGGTCGGCTTCGGCTTCGCCGGATCGTACGTTCTGTTTTGGGAATACCTGCCTTGGGTCGGGCTGCTGCACGTCTATGCGCTGCATATCCTCGCCAACCGCGCGCGGCAAACGGCCGCCCGCATCGGAGGCCCCCCGCTTTGAGCGCGCCGGCATTGGCGATCGAAGGCTTGACCAAGCGCTTCGGAGATCTCGTCGCCGTCAACGAGGTGTCGTTCACCGCCGACAGGGAGATACTCGGTCTTCTGGGCGCCAACGGCGCGGGCAAATCGACGCTGCTCAAAGCCGTTCTGGGCTTGACGCGGCCCGATGCGGGCGCCATAACCGTGGCGGGAACGAACCCGCGGCGCGACCCTGTCGAAGCGAAGCGCAAGATCGGCTACCTGCCCGAGGAACCGGTTCTCTACGATCTGCTCACCGGCCGGGAGTTCCTGGAATTCGTTGCGGGCATCAAGGGAATCGACGCCTCCGCGCAGATCGACGCCGACCTGGACTATTTCGCGCTGACCGGCGACGCCGACTCATTGATTCGCGAATACTCGTTCGGCATGCGCAAGAAAATCGGCATCGTCGCCGCCTGGCTGGGCAATCCGCCGCTGTTGCTGCTGGACGAACCGCTGAACGGACTCGACGCCGAGAGCATGCGCTTGGTGCGGCTGCGGCTGGAACGGCTGCGCGCCGAGGGTTCGACCGTCGTGCTCAGCTCCCACCTGATGAGTTTCGTCGAGCGCGTCTGCGCGCGCTGCATCGTTTTGCGCGCAGGCGCGGTCGTTGCGCAGGGTTCCCCGGCGGAGCTCCGCATCGCGGCGGGCATGCCCGAGGCCCCTTTCGAAGACGTTTTCCTGAGTCTCGCCCTGCCCGGCGAAGGGGCGGGGTAGGGGGCGCTCCTCAGGCCGCGGCCCGGCTTGCCGACTATCTCGGCTCGTTTTTCGCCGCCGCCGCAGGGGACGGACGGCGCGAGGGAGTCAGGAATCCGTAAGTCTTGGATTTGGGCAGTTGTTCCAGCCTCTCGAAGAACTCGCTATCGGTAATCCTGCTCGGCCAATCGAGATCGACGCCGATATAGAAATTTTTATCTTCCCGCCTGACGATGACGGCCCCGAGCGCGCTGAGCCGATTGATATCGCGCACAATCGCCGCAACGGCATTCTTGCGGGACGCGTAACGCTCCCGTACCTCTCTAACGAGTTGCCGCCATTCGATTTCGCCGTCTTTGTCCAGGAGATGGTTGAGGAGCATGAGTTGGCGCTTGACGATCACCTGCTTGCGCGTGCTTTCCAGGCGCACGAACAACTCATGCACAAGACTTCGGAACAATTCTTTCCGCACCGCTCTCTTGAGCCGTTCGGTCACCCGCGAGACTTCCCTGGCGATCCCTTCCAGGGCGAAATTCAGGAACGGGGTCAAGTCGTGGCCGCGTTCCCGCGCCTGGACCAACGCCGCCAGGTAGGCGTACTTGTTGTCGTAGTAGTAGTTCGACATGGGAATAAACAGCGCATCCTTGAGGCCGGCCCGCTGCAGCATCAACGCTTCCAGCGCTCGGGCCGTGCGCCCGTTGCCGTCCAGGAACGGGTGCATCGCCGCGAAGTGATAATGCAGGGCCAACGCCCGGACGAGCGGGTCGTGCTCCCGGAATGCACCGGCCGCCGCGCGCGTCAGACGCTCCAGCGCATCCTCGCACGGCTTGCCGCCCGCGGCGCCGCGATGCCTCGGCATTCCGAATGTGACATTCTGGTACGCTTTCCTGAGACCTCCCGGCTCGCAGTGGTCGTCGTCGCAGCCGAGCACGGTTGAACGATGGATCTCGCGAATCAATTCAACCGTGACGAGCCGGTCGTCGGGCACGCCTGAGATGTTCCGGTAGGTTCGCGCAGCCGCGTTCGCCTGCCGTTGCGACCGCGTCCGAAGCTGCTCCGGCGTCTCGGCCCGCAGCGCTTCGTCCAATTCGTTGGCGGCGAAATCCGCCCCTTCGATCCGCGATGTTGCCGAAACTTCCATCTTGAGGTGGGTATCCTGAAGTTCGGCGACCCAGCGCCGCTGAAACGGAATGGCTTGCAAGACCCGGATCTCCACCTTGGCGTTCAGCAACCGTTTCTCGACGGCCCCCCGGTCATAGCGGATCCAGTCCGTCGGCAGCGTGTATTGGGCCGCTTCCGGCATAGACTCAGTGTAACCCCTTGCCGACAAATTTTCTTGCAAAAAATCTACGCCAAGAAAAAATCTTATCCTGTTGAAAAAAAGTTTCTTGTTCTATTTTTATTGAAGTTTCAAGAAAATTTTCTTGCAAAAAATCTTTGCCTCGATATCGCTCGGCCTGTTGCTCCCGGCGGCGGCGTCCCGACCTCGGCAGGATCGGCCCTGCGCTCCGTACCCAGGCGAAGCGGCAGGAAGCGCCTACCGACGATCTCCGCGATGCGCTGCAAAATTCGTCGCGGAACATCGACGACAAAGACAGCAGCGCGCTGCGGGTATCGCCCCGCAAGCTTCTGTGAGGAAACCCCGAATTCCGCTGCCCGACCAAGCGCATGAGGTCAAGAAGTAAGGATTCACGGCGTGAGCGTCCGGGCCACGCGGAAGCCGACGTAGTCGAGGCGGCTCCCGGCATCGTTCCCGAAGCGGCGCGCCGAACGGAGGTCCCTCGAGATGAAGTACCAGGAGCCGCCGCGCAAAACGCGGTCGGCGCAATCCCCGTTCTCCCACGCCCTTCCGCCCGCCGGAGCTCCTGCGTAATTGTTGTGCCAACAGTCCTGCACCCACTCCCACGCGTTCCCATGCATGTCGCACAGCCCGAAGCCGTTCGGCGCGTAGCTCCCTACCGGCTGGGTCTTTCCTGCCGTCCCGCCGTAATTCGCCTCGCGCGGCGACAGGTAGTCCCCAAAGGAGTACCGCGTCACCGTCCCCGCCCGCGCCGCGTATTCCCACTCCGCCTCGCTCAGCAACCGATACTCCTTTCCCGTCTTGCGCCTCAACCAACTCACGTAAGCCTGCGCGTCCTCCCAACTCACATTGATTACGGGACGATTTCCCCGCCCCCAGCCCCAATCGTCCGGACGGTAGCCGCCGCAGCCCCCGTACGCCGCGCATGCGTCCCACTCCACGAACGTCACCTCGTACGCACTCACCGCAAACGGTTCCGCAAGCGTCACCCGATGCGCCGGACCCTCGTCGTCATCCCGCCCCTCCTCGTTCTGCGGCGAGCCCATCAGGAAACTCCCCGCCGGTATCGTCACCATCTGCGGGCACTCCGCGCAGTCCTGGAACCGCCGGCCCGGTTGCTTCAATTCCCTTGCTTTCCTCTCCGCGTCTTCTTTCTCTTTGCGGATACGCTCCAGATCGCCCAAGCCTTCTCGCGCCTCGTCCACGAACTCGGCAGCCTCAGCTACGCGCTCCCACTGCGCAATGTACTCCTGCAGCCTCGCTTCGCTCTCCGTGTCTTGAATCCTCTCCCATGCCGTTCGCGCTTCCCGCTCCCGCGCCTCCCTGTCGAGTTCCACCAAGAGCGATCGCGCCAATTTCACCCAAACGCCTGCTCCTTCCATGCCGCCGTACTCCTCGATATACGTCCGCGCAGCCCCCGCGTCTCTGGTCTCCCTGACGTCTTCCCACTGCAACTCGGCTCTCGCCAATGCCGTACTTCGCGGTTCCCGCGGGGAACCGCCCGGCGCGTCCCCCCGCGGCGGCGGATCGGCCGCGGCCTCCGGGACCGTCCGCTCCGCCTCCGCTTTCTCCAGCGCAATACGAAGCCATGTCCCCAACTCGCCGTGCTCTACTTCTTCCCGCTGCGTCTCGTAGCCCGATGCAAACACCATCACTTCATAGCGGCCCGGCGCAAGCCGCATACCAGCCCGATACGGCACTCTACTGTTCAGCAACTTTACCGTCGCCCAGGTAGGCTCTACTTCGATGCGGAAGGCCGCCCGTTCCTCAGTCTCGCCGGACTCGGTCCACACCGCCAGCGCGAGCCATCCCAAAATTGCGACCAGCACAACACCCGCGGCCGTCAGCATCCCCCGCCACATTCCCCCGTTCCCAACTTCCGGCGCTGCCGTTGAGACCGCGGCTGCCGGCGCTTTCCGCGGCTTGGGGGCGGGTCCTGTCCCTGCCGGAGCCGCCGGTACCGGGCCCCGTTCGCCCGCTCCCCGCAGCAGTCCCAGCAACTCCCGGCAGTCCCGCACCCGCTCCTTCTCGTTCAATTGCAAGCAGCGGTCGATGGCATTGAGCGCCCCCGGCGAAAACCGCCCCGCGCCCAACTCTCTTGCCGGCGGCATGGGGTCCGCGCCTCCCCGCAGCGCCGCGTTCGCCCGCTTCTCCACCTTCACCGGGTTCGGCGGCTCCCACGGCCGCTTTCCCCCGGCGACCATGCGCCACATCACCGCCCCCGCCGCGTACAGGTCCGTCCACGGCCCCAACTCCCCCTCCCCCACCTGCTCCAAAGCCGCGTAGCCCTCCGTGTACGGCGCCAGAGACTTGCTGCGCTCCGCCGCCATCTGCTTCGCCGCCCCGAAGTCGATCAGCACCGGCCGCTCGTCCGAACGCCGCACCAGAACGTTCGACGGCTTGATATCGCGGTGCAGCGCTCCTGCCTCATGCACCCGCGCCAAGCCCTCCAGCAGCGGAACCATCACCGCCAACAGGTCCGCTTCCGCGAACGGACGGCCCGCCGCCTCGCGCCGCGCCAGCAACTGGGACAGCGGCAGCCCCTCCTCGTATTCCATCACCAGATAGGCCGTGCCGTTGGCGCGGAAGAACTCCCGGCAGGACACGATGCTCGGATGGTTCTGGAAGTCGATCAGCGCCCGCGCCTCGTCGCGGAAGCGCCGCAAGCCATCCTCGTAATCCGCCCGGCAAGCCGCGCTGCGCGGATGCACGCTCGCGCCTTCGCGCAGCGCCAACTCGACGGGCAGGTACTCTTTTATGGCGACGCGGTTGCCCAACTCGTTGTGCCGCGCCCGATAGACGATGCCGAAGCCGCCGTGCCCCAGCACCCGCTCGATCGTGTAATCGCGCAGCACGGTCTCCCGCGGCAGCGCGTCGCGCCGTTCCTGCCCGCTGCTCGTCGTCATCTTTTCACTTGCTCAGGATGGCCAGCAGCACGCTGGCGATCATCGATCCGCCGCCCGCCGCATCGACGAACTCCCCGTTGCCCGCCTCTGCGAGAGCCCGCAGGAAAGGCGCCGCTGCGTCGCTTCCGGGAGAGGTCGCGTTCGCCCGCACCGTGGAGACGCGCTGCCCGGCGGCCGAGGCGAATGCCCGGGCCGTCCGCTTGGCCGCCTCCACTTTATCGGGGTAGGCCGGATTGTCCGTCACCACGACGATGTAGCGGCGCCGGCTGACGGCGCGCCAGTTCAGCCGCACGGCCTCATCCAGCGCCATCGCCACCGCCTCGGGCGTGTCCGCATTCGGGTCGGTGGCCTGCGTATAGCCCATTGCCGGCGACAGCGTATTGACGAATCTTTGCAGCGCCGCCGCTTGCTCCGTCCCGACGATCCGCTGCACGTACAGGGGGCGGCGCCAAGCCCTGTCCCCGAAGGCTACGACGCCTATGCCCGCGGACGGCGCCAGCGCGTCCAACACGTTCGCCAGATCGACGATCTGCTGTTGGAGTCCTGCGATCTGCCCTGCCATGCTGCCCGTCACGTCCAGGCAGATCGCGACGTCGATATCGGGAATCTCAATTTCCTTGAGTTGCTTTTGTGCTTCCGTGGTCCGCTTCTCGAGCTCTCGCCGCGCCCGCTCGGACGCCTCGAGGCGGCTTTCGAGCGCCTCGCGTTCCCGCCGCGCCCGGTCGAGATCCCGGTCCGCCTGCGCCGTTTGCTCGAGACGGCTCCTGACGGCGTCGAGTTCCTGCCGCGCCCGCTCAAGCTCTTGCCGCGTCCGTTCCGCTTCTTCGATTCGGCTGCGGTCGGCGTCGCGCTCCCGCCGCGCCTGCGCCAGCGCTTCCTTGACCTCCGCGACGCGCTCGTCGGAGTCTCCCCTGTTGGGGAAGAAGACCAGACCCATCACCGCCAGCAGGATGAACGCGCCCATGCCGGACGCGAACAGGTCCAGCGCGGACATGGAGAAAATGTTGATCTCGCGGCTGCGCGGTCTCACTGTTCGCCGTCCTCCAGAAAGAAGACCTGCAGCTCGGCGCCGCCCAGCGTAAGGCGCGCCCCGTCCTGGACGACGCGCTTCTCGCCGGGCGGCAATTCGACGCCGTCCACGCTGACGCCGTTCAGGCTGTTCAGATCTTCGATGGTCATCGCGCCGCCTTCTACGCGCAGGCGCGCATGCCGCCGGGAGACGCTGTCCAACGTAAGCACGTAGTCCGCTTCGGCGGAGGCGCGGCCGATCACTTGGCCGTCGTCGGACCGCGCCAGCGCGCGGCCGTTGATTTTGAGACGCAGCTCCCGGCCGTCCGGCCCCTCGCCGAGCAGAATGACGTCGGCGAACGTTGCGGCGCCACGCTCCAGGCCGGCGCGGGCGGCGGCCAACTCCGCGTCGGAGCGCCGCAGCGCCTGCCGGCGCAGGCGCAGCCGGCGGCCCATCAGCGCGCCGACAAGCAGCGCAAGCGCCCCGGCCGCGGCGCCGGCGATCCACAGCAGCCGCCTCTCCTCTTGCAGTTCCGCGAGCGCCGCGTCTTTCTCGCGGACTTCCCGCTCGAGCTTTGCGGACCGCGCCCGGAGTTCCTCCGCGGACGCTCGATTCTCCGCGAGGGATTGGCGCAGTCCGTCGAGATCGCCGGCGAGCTTCGCAGCCTGCTCCCGATGCGCACCCTCGTTTCGCCGCAGTTCCTCGAGTTGCTCTTCTTTCTCGGCGATCTCCGCTTGCAGCTTCTTTTGCGCTTCCTCCCGCTCGGCGATCTGCTGCGCCAGGGAAGGGCATTCCGCGGCGGCCTCTGCGAACGCGGCCTTGTGCGCCGCCAAAAACGCCTTGACCTCCGGCAGAATGCCGCTGACCCC
Source organism: Bryobacterales bacterium (assembly GCA_965214655.1). GTDB lineage: Bacteria > Acidobacteriota > Terriglobia > Bryobacterales > UBA6623 > CATQHP01. The sequence continues at coordinate 2,878,588 of OZ243965.1, forward strand.
GGCGGGTTCGCCCTGTCCGCCCGCCGCATCCTGCATCCGGCTGACCGCCAACAATTCGCCGCAGTTGTTCATCAGCGGCGCGCCGGCGCCGCGCTCTCCGGGGACGGCGCTGAAGCGGTAAACCTCGCCGATGGAGCGCATGACCCCTTCGCGCCGCTCGCCCTCGGGGAAGAGCAGATATACCTGGCGGCCCGCGCCCGACGCCTGCTTGGCCAGCGTCAGCGGGTCGCCGTCGAGACCGGGCGCCGCGACCAGCGCCAGACCGGTATCGGCACTGCTCGCCACAAGCTCGGCCTCCAGCGGCTCCGCGCCGGCGGCGGCCTGCGCCAGCCGGCGGTCTCCTTTCGCTATCAGAGCGGCGGCGGTCAGCAGCCGTTCCTCGGCGACGAGCGCGCCCAGTCCGCGCGCCGTCTTGCTCGACGATAATGGGGAACACGCTCTCGGCGGCCGCGGCCGCCGCCGCAGCCAGAACGCAAGACAGCAACTGCGCAGCTCTTCTCACGGAACCCCCGCTGCGTGGTCTCTGCAGGGCATCTTCAGCACGACCGCGGTGGCGTTGTCCTGCGCCGGCCGGTCATGGCTTGCGACGGCCTGCAAGACCGCGTTGACGAGCGCATCGGCCGGAGACGCCGCCCCGCCGGCAACGACGGCGCGCAACTCTTCGGGCGAGCAGGTTTCGACCCCGTCGCTGGCCAACAGGACGGTATCCCCCGGCCGCAGCGGGAGGGCTTCCGCCGGCGCGTCGATCAACTCCAGCTCTTCGCCGAGCAGGGCCTCCAGCAGCCGCGAGCGCTCGGGCGAGCGGACGGCTTCTTCCGCCGCGATTTCTCCGGCCGCGGCGCGCCTGTCGAGCACGGCGGCCATCGAGTGGTTCTCGTTCAAGCGGCGCATCCCGCCGTTGCGAAACAGCCATAGCGGGCTGTCGCCCACGCTGACCCAGCGCAGCGAGTCGCCGTCCGCCGCGGCCGCCAGCAGCGTAGTTCCCATGCCCGCCAATTGCGGCTCGGCGCGGATGCGCTCGGCCAGGGCCGCGTTCGCCGCGTGCAGCGCCCCGAGCAGGCGCCGCCGGGGCGCCAAGTCTCCCGATTCAATGAAGGCGGCGCGAAAGCTCTCCACCGCCAAGGCGCTCGCCGTATCGCCCGCGGCGTATCCGCCGATGCCGTCGGCCAGCAGCAGGAGGTGGTAGTCGTTCGGCCACGACGTGCAGGCCGCCCGGTCTTGCTGGGACTCGCGGCACCCCCGGATCTGCCCCCAAGCGATATCGGCCGCCACGGTCACTCGCCGGCTTCGTCCCGCCAGGTGAACTCGTCGCCGCACAGCGCCACGAAGCGCAAGACGGTCTCGCCCAGGGCAATGCGGCTGCCGTTCGGCAGCGGCGCCGGCGCGAGCACGGGTTCGTCGTCGAGATAGACCAGGTTGACGCCGCGCCCTTGCTGGATGAAGAACCGGTTGCTCCTGGGGTCGTAGGTGACAACCGCATGGTCGTTGCGCGAAATCCGGCGGTCGCCGAAGTCCAGACGCGCGCGGGAGCCTTCGCCCCGGCCGATGCTGTTCTGTCCGTTGCCCAAGCGCACCGAGGCGCCTTTGCCGGGGCCGTCCGTGACCACCAGTCAGCCGACCACGGGATCGGCGGCGGCCTCCACGGCTTTGGCGGACTCGGCCGCAGCCTCGTTCCCGAAGCCGCCGGCCACCATGGTCCGCGGCTCGCCGCCGCCCAAGCTCCCGCGCCTGCTCGCGGTTATCGGCTTGGTCGTCTTTTCGGCGCCGGCGAACAGGGACCGCCTTTCCGCGAACAAAGACCGCTTGGGCTGTGCGGTCGGAGCGTCCCCTCCCGGTTCCGCGGGCGTGATCGAGGGGATATCGATGGGCGCGCCGTCCGGGCCTCGCTGTTTTGCCATGCCGGTTTCCCTTCCTCGCTATTCCTCGTAGAGGCGGTTGATCAGATTGTCGAGGCAATACTGGCCGGCGCCGTTCAGCGCCGCCTCTTCCTTGCCCTCAACGACGTGCAGCAGAAAGACCAGAACCGCCGACATGACCAGGGCCAGCAGCGTCGTGCTGAAGGCAATGCCCAGCTTCGTGGTCATCGCCGTGAACCATGCCGTGATTTCCTCCGCTTCGGCCGTGTCCAGGTTGGGCAGGGCGGAAGCCGCGGACAGCGCCAGCGCGATGCCGACGACCGTGCCGATGAAGCCCACAGTCGGGATGAGCCAGACCAGATAGCGCAGCATGTTGTACTTGAGCTCGATCTCGTGCTGCATCAATTCCAGGCTGGAGTTCAACAGGCCGTTGGCCTTGTCGATCGAGCGGCTGACCTGAAACTGCTGCACGACCCTCACGATCAGCCGCTGCAGCCGATAATAGCGCGCCTGTCCCGAGCGGACGGCGCCGCGGTAGATCGGCGCGAGGTCTTTCGCCCGCAACATGCTGCTTTCGTCTTCGGGAAGCAGTCCCGCAAAGAATTGTTCCGTTTCGCGGCGGGCGCGGCGCAGGCGGACCCAAAGTTCGCCGAGTCCGAAAAAGAACAGCAGCCACATGGCGTTCTGAATGGTCAGCGGATAGCCGGCGCTGCCGCGGTCGAGCAGCAGCGCCGCGGCGGAAAACCCGCCCGCGTCCGCCGCCGGCGCGGGCAGCGCCAGCGTCAGCAAGCCGACCGCCGCGCATCCCGCCGGCAGCGCCGTAACGACTCGGTACTGCCGCTCGCTGTCTTCCAGCCGGTTCATCCATGCTCCCGTTCCCGCATCTCGATTTCGCCGGTCGCGGCGTTGCGCCGCGGCACGACGGATAGCGGTTGCGAAGCCTGCTCCGCAGCGGCGGAGGGGAAGCTTCTTCCCCGCAGCAGATCGGCCAAAACGGTCTCGCATTTGCCGAACCGCACTCCGGCGCCGGGATCCACGTAGCCCTGCCGGTGGGGCGTCCATTCGCCGCCGCGCAGGACGCGCGTGCCGCCGGTGGAATTGCGGTCCGTCAGATAGCAGCGGCCGGAGGCGGTCAAGGTCAACTCGGCATGCAGCCTGCTGACGGAAGCGTCGTCGAGCCGGATGTCGGCGCGGCTGCCGCGGCCGATGGTCAGAGTTCGAAACGCCATGCGTAGAGTCCCACAAGCGGTATCTTACTGCATTTTCGAAAGATCGAACGCGGGTCCGCTCAGGAAGAAGTGAAGCGGTAGAGGAGCGCGGCGATGCGCAGCGTCTGGCCGGGGCGCAGCGGCACGGCCTGGAACGGCGGCGCCGGTTCGGCGTTCACCTGCGTGCCCCTCGTGGAATTCAGATCCTCCACCCGGAGCGTGCCGCCGGAGAGACGCAGCCGCAGATGCCGCCGCGAAACTCGGGGATCGCGAATCCGCACGTGGCACAACTCCGCCGCTCTGCCGATCACGAGGCCCTCGGCGGAGGCGAGCAGGTCCCGAGGCAACGGAATCGGCGCCGAGCCGGCGGCGGGAGTCAGCATTCCCGCCGCGCCGGCCGGCGCGGCGGCAGGCGGGGGCGGCGCAGGGGCGTTTTCCGGACGGAACTTGACGAGCGCGTAACCGGCGGCCGCCAGCACGAGCGCCGCCGCGATGCAAAGGAGCAGCCAAGGGGTTGCGTTGCCGGGAACGGCGGCAGGCGGCGCGGGCGCGGGCGCGGGCTTGGTCATCGGCGGAGAGGTTTTCGCCGTTGGCGGCGGCAGCGGGACCGGTCTGGTCGTTGGCGGGGGCGGCGGCTTGGTCATTGGCGCCGGCATTGTCATCGGCGCCGGCGGCGGCGTCTCGAGCGGCGGCGGGGGCGTTGGCGGCAGAGGCTCCGGCGGCGGCTTCGTCTGCAGCGGCGGTGGGGGCGGCTTCGTCTGCAGCGGCGGCGGGGGCCGAGTCCAGTTCCCCGGAATGCCGACGGCATCCATCGCCCTGTGCACGGCAACCCATTCGGCAGAGGATTTCCCGTGCCGGATCGCGGCCGCCAGGGCGAACGCATGCCGCGCGGCCTCGAAGCCGGCATTGCTCGTCAGCAGATCGGAAGCCGCCAACCCGAATATGCCGATCGCCTTGCGCAAACCGATGCCTTGCACGAACGGGCCGGAGCGGCGGCGGGGGTGTTGGCCGCCCGACGCCAGCAGATAGAAACTCTGGTTGACGATGGACGAGTTGACATGCACGCCGCCGTTGTCGCGCCGTGCGGCGAAATGCTGAAAGTCGTCGAAATGATCGGGATAGCGCCCGCCCGCGCCCGGGACCGCGAGGCTGCCGGGGTCGCGCATGTCGCGCGAGACGCCGCCGGGGGCGCGGATTTGCCAGCCGCTGTCGGGAATGCGCTCCGGGACGCCCGCGCCGCCGTTCTCCAGCCATGCGCGGAAGGCGGCTCCGAACGCATCGGCGAGCGCCTCGTGCAACGCGCCCGGCTGCCCCTGGTAAATCAAGCCGCTGCCCTCGTCGATGACCGCATGGCCGAGCTCGTGGCCGACGACCTCGCTGTAATCCAATGCCGCGGCGGGGATAAAAGCCGCGTTTGCGCCGCTGTTCCAGAACGCGTTGAAGACGCTGCCGACGCATTGCGGCAGGCCCGGAGCGGCATCGTGGTAGCGGACGTTGACAAAGGCTTTCAGAGGGGCGCCGCGGTTGTCGAAGCTGTCCATTTCCAGCGTGTCCTGCAGGAACCGGTAATACCCGCCCAGCATGGCGAACAGGCGCTCGGCTTCCGCGCCGGAGTAACGGGACGTTTCGGTCCGCGCGTACTTGCTCGCGGCAACGCTCAAAACCGCACGGAAACGTCGGGGGCGGAGCAGGCCGGAAACCTTCGCATTGCGGCAGGCGGCGGCGACGTCGTAGACACGGCGGTCCGGTTGCGCATGGGCGGCCCCGCAGGCCGCAAGGGACAGGAACGCCGCGATTGCGCCGCCGCGCCGCATGTTTCTAGCGCGGCGCCTCGGGCCCCGAGTCGAGCGTAACGGGAAAACGCAGCAGGACTTCCCCGGTTCGGGCATCGAAGACCGTCCGTTGCTCGACTCCGTCGATTGCGGTTACGCCTTCCCAAGCCAAACGAAAGCGCCCGCGCGCGACTGCAAAGACGACCGGGGCGCCTTAGTCCCGCGCTGCGATGCCTTTGCCCAGCCGTTCGCCGGCGAGAGCGAGCGTGGTTGGGTAGTCGTTGGCGGGAACGGGGTCGACGCCGCTCACCGGGGCGGCGCTGCCCTGAATGTTGACGAGCCGGCCGTCCTCCACGACCGCCGCCACCTCCCCGGCATAGACGGAGACGCCCTTGTGCTTCTGGCGCAGCCGCGCGATCGTCTTGCCGGCCGCCTTGCGGCTCCTGCCGTCCAACGCCAGGGTGTCGTCCGGGCCGATTTTGCCGCGCCGGCGAAGCTCATCCGCGGCGGCCTGCGCAACGCCGTCCCCGGGCGCGATCCTGCGGTTGACTTCGAGCTGCACTGCCTCGAGGGCTACGGGGCCGCCGCCGGGCGGCTGCTCGCTCTCGGGCGCCGCCCTCCGCTCGACGCCGCCTTCGCGCCCTTCGCCTCCGGCAACTTGTGCGGCAAGCCCGGCCGCGCGCCAAGCCGCGGGCAGCGCCGCGAAGACAAACGCCCGGCGGCGTAAAGCGCCGAGCTGGAACCGACTCCTGCGCCGCCGCGGGGCGGCGACTTCCGCCAGTATCGCAGTGGTGTTGTCGTGTTCCTTCATGCGCTCCAGCTTTTCGGCGAAGCGCCCTTCGACCGCCGCCTGAGGATCGGACGCAGCGAAGAGCGCGAGGATTTCGTCCGGCGGGAAAATTTCCCAGAAGCCGTCGCTGCACACCACGAAACGGGCGCCGCGCGCCGGGTCCCAAAGCTCGTATTCGGCATCGGGCGCCTCTGCGCCGCCGAGGTGGGCGAAGAGCTTCTTTTGATCGGGATGCGTGGCGAGCTCTTCCTCGGCGATCACGCCGCGCAGCACGTTCAACTGGGCGAGCGAATGATCGAACGTGCGCTTCACCAGCCCCGTGCCGGAGAGTTGCATCACGCGGCTGTCGCCGGCATGGACGGAGGCGATCTGCGGACCGCGCCCGTGCAGGGCCGCCAGCGTGGAGCGGGGTTCCAGCCCCGCGGCCGCGCCGGCCCGGTTGACGGCGGCGTGGCAGTCGCCGATCAGCCGCCGCAAGAAGCTCTCGGCGTCCGCGTCTTCGCTTCGCGAGTTCCAGCAGCGCTCGACGGTTTCGATGACGGTCTGCGCCGCCAGCGCGCCCCCGGCATGGCCGCCGAGGCCGTCGGCAACCGCCAGCAGGAACTCGTCTCCGCCGGGCGAGCGCAGAACCTTCAGACGGTCCTGATTCTCGTCCCGTTGGCCGACGTGGGTGAAAGCGTAGGTTTTCATCGGCGAATCCGCCGGCGTTTCGAGGCCGCGGCTCCGATTTCGGCATTGTACTCCGCGCGCCGGCGCCGGGCGGATGTGAAACGATGAAACGAACTCCGCGATGCCGGGCAACGAGCAGGAACGGCGCGACGCGCTGCCGCGCGGGACCGTGCTGCGCGATTACACGATCGAGCGGGTGCTGGGGCACGGCGGCTTCGGCATCGTCTATCGGGCGCGGCACAACGAGTTGGGCAACCGCGTCGCCATAAAAGAGTACCTGCCCGTCGAGTTGGCGCTGCGCGAAGGCGCAAGCGTGCATCCGCGCAGCGCGGCTTGCCGGGCGGATTACGAGGACGGCCTGCGGCGCTTTCTGGAAGAAGCGCGGGCGCTGGTCGGCTTCCATGACCACGCGAGCATCGTGTCCTGCCGGGATTTCTTCCGCGCCAACGGCACGGCCTACCTGGTCATGGAGTACGAGGAGGGGCTGCCGCTGTCGGAGTTGTTGGCGCGGCGCGAGGCGGCGGGCCGTCCGTTCACGGAAGCGGATCTGCTGGCGGTGATGGTTCCGCTGCTGGAGGGCTTGGCGCGGGTGCATGAGGCAGGAGCGCTGCACCGCGATATCAAGCCGTCGAACGTTCTGGTGCGGCGTTCGGACGAGCGGCCGGTGCTGATCGACTTCGGGGCGGCGAAGCAGATGGCGGCGGAGCGCAGCAAGTCTCTGGCGCCGTACACGGAGGGCTACGCGGCTTTGGAGCAGGTGGGGGAGGGGGAGTTGGGGCCGTGGACGGACCTGTACGCGGCGGGGGCGGTGATGTGGCGCATGGTCGCCGGGGGAAAGCGGCCGTGGGAGCCGCCGAACCCGGTGAAGGTGGAGAAGCGGGCGAACGCGGCGCTGCGGGGAGGCGCGGACCCCATGCCGCCGGCAAGGGAGTTGGGCGCGGGGCGGTTTTCGCCGGGGGCGCTCAATGCCATCGACCGCTGCTTGCAATTGAACGAGAAGGAGCGGGTGCGGGACTGCCGGGAGTTGCTGGGACTGCTGCGGGGAGCGGGTCCGGTGGGGGAAGCTGTGGCGGCGGCCTCGACGCCGGCGCCGCAAGCCCGCCGGGGGAGGCTGCCGCGGGGAGTGTTGACAGTCGCGGGAGTTGTCTTGGCTGCGGTCTTGGCTTGGCTCGCGCCGGCGGTGTGGACCGAGTCCGGCGAGACTGAGGAACGGGCGGCCTTCCGCGTCGAGGCGGAGCCTGCCGGAGCGTCAGTGGAATTGTTGAACGGCGGAGAACCGTATCGGGCGGGAATGCGGCTTGCGCCGGGCCGCTACGAAGTGGAGGTGAGCGCGCCGGGCTACAAGACGCGGCGGGAAGAAGTGGAGCACGGCGAGTTGGGGACATGGCTTCGTATTGCGCTGGAGAAAACGGAGGCGGAGCGGACGGTCCTGGAGGCCGCGGCCGATTCGCCGGGCGGTGCACCGCGGGAACCGCGAAGGACGGCATTGGCGCGGGCCGAGTTGCAGTGGGAAGACGTCAGGGAGACCAGAGATGCGGAGGCTGCGCGGACGTATATCGAGGAGTACGGCGGCATAGAAGGAGCAGGCGTTTGGGTGAAATTGGCGGAGTCGCTCTTGGCGGAACTCGACAGAGAGGCGCTGGAGCGGGAAGCGCGAACGGCATGGGAGAGGATTCAGGACACGGAGAGCGAAGCGAGGCTGCAGGAGTACATTGCGCAGTGGGAGCGCGTAGCCGAGGCTGCCGAGTTCGTGGACGAGGCGCGAGAAGGCTTGGGCGATCTGGAGCGGATCCGCAAAGAGAAAGAAGACGTGGAGAGGAAAGCAAGGGAATTGAAGCGCTCGGGCCGGCGGTTCCAGGACTGCGCGGAGTGCCCGCAGATGGTGACGATACCGGCGGGGAGTTTCCTGATGGGCTCGCCGCAGAACGAGGAGGGGCGGTATCACAACGAGGGTCCGGCGCATCGGGTGACGATTGCGGAACCGTTTGCGGTGAGTACGTACGAGGTGACGTTCGTGGAGTGGGACGCATGCGCGGCGGACGGGGGCTGCGACGGCTACCGTCCGGACGATTGGGGCTGGGGGCGGGGAAATCGTCCCGTAATCAATGTGAGTTGGGAGGACGCGCAGGCGTACGTGAGGTGGTTGAGGCGAAAGACGGGAAAGGAGTATCGGTTGCTAAGCGAGGCGGAGTGGGAGTACGCGGCGCGGGCGGGGACGACAACGCGGTACTCCCTTGGGGACTACCTGTCGCCGCGAGAGGCGAATTACGACGAGACGGCAGGAAAGACCCAGCCGGCAGGATCGTATGCGCCGAACGGCTTCGGGCTGTACGACATGCATGGGAACGTGACGGAGTGGGTGCAGGACTGTTGGAACAACAATTACGCGGGAGCTCCGACGGACGGAAGGGCGTGGGAGAGCGGGGGTTGTGCCGACCGCGTTTTGCGCGGCGGCTTCTGGTACCTCAACTCGAGGTACCTCCGTTCGGCGGACCGCTCCCGGAACGCGGCCTGGTTCCGCAACTACGGCTTCGGCTTCCGTGTGGCCCGGACGCTCACGCCGTGAATCCTTACTTCTTGACCTCATGCGGGGAATGGGCAAGGAGGCTTCGCTGGAGAGTGCCCCGAGGCAGTCCTGCGCCGCCCTAAACCCGCTGCAGCGCGGCGATCGTCTCCAGGTGGGCGGTCTGCGGGAAGAGGTCGAGCAGCGTCAGGGATTCAAGGGCGTAGCCGCCGCCGAGCAGCGCCTGCAGATCGCGGCCCAGGGTCGCCGGATCGCAGGAAACCAAGTGAATCCGCTTCGGGCGCAGCCGGGTCAGGCGCCGGGTTACGGCCGCGCCGAGGCCCGCGCGGGGCGGGTCGGCGACGACCAGGTCGGGGGTTTCGTCGAAGCTCGCGAGGAACCCGCCGGCATCGAGGTTGAACGCGCGCGCGGCGAGGCCGGCGCGGTCGAGGTTGTAGCGCAGGCTGCGCGTTGCCTTCGGATCGGCGTCGACGCCGATCACGCGCTCGAAGCGGCGCGCCAGCGGCAGTGTCGTCAGCCCCGCGCCGCAATAGAGGTCGAGCGCCAGGCCGCCGCCGGCGTCTCCCACGGCGCGGCGGGCGAGCTCGTCCGTCAGGAAACGGTTGACCTGAAAGAACGACCCGCGCCCGACGCGGAACGCGTCGCCGCCCGAGCGGTAATCGAGGAACGGTCGCCGCGTAAAACCGTCGATGCGCTCGGCGCACAGGTCGAAGAACTTCGCGGCGAGAGGCCGGGAGGCGCGGGGCGCATGGACCAGCACCCGTTCCTCGTCGGTAAACAGTTCGATCTCGCGCGGGAATCCGGGGAACGGCACCTCGCGGGCCGTCTCGGCCAGCGCGCGGTGCGCCTCGTTCAGCTTCGGCGAATTGATCGGACAGGCGTCGGCGGCGACCAGCGTATGCGAGCCGGCGGCGTGAAAGCCGATCCGGGATGCGCCGCCGCGGCGCTGTGCCCGAAGCCGCGTGCGGTTGCGGTAGCCCCACGGCTCGGCCGAAACGGTTTCGACGGCGCCCGCCCACTCGACGGCGCCCGTCCGCGCCAGAGTCTCACGGAGGATTTGCCGCTTGTAGCGCAACTCGCCCGCATAGTCGACGTGCTGGTAGCTGCACCCGCCGCAGCGCGTAAAGACCGGGCATGGAGCCTCCTGCCGCTCGGGCGAACGCTTGAGCCAGGCTTGGGGCCGCGCGCGGAGAATGCTCTTCGCCGCAGCGGGCGTTTCCAATTCGACGACCTCGCCCGGCAGCACGAACGGCACAAACACGACGCGCCCGGCGCGGCGCGCCAGCCCCTCGCCCCCATACACAAGCTTTTCGATTTCGACCTGCACCGCAACCCGGATCTATTTTCTTCCGGGAAATTATTGACTCGTGATCCTCAGAGCTTTGTCGTCGATGTTGACGCGGTCTGGAAACAGCACAAGGTTGGTAACCTCAGGACGCTTGGCGGAAGGCGAGAGAAATCCTGCGATGCGCGGAAGCGACCTTTGCAGCGTATCGCGCAGATCCTGGGTGGGCGCCGTCTGCCGATTCGACCGCGTAGCGGGGATAGCGCCGCTGCCGCCAAGGTTGGGATAACTCAGCCAATCACCCGTGAGTTCCTGTACGCCGGCGCTCACCATGCGGCGTTGGGAAGGGTCGCCGAAATCAATGATTGCGTCAAGGGTTGCATTGACTGGAAAAACAACATAGCTGCTCGGTTGCAGTACCCAACGCAGGTTGGGCGCATGAATGACACGGACCAGCGCCTGAATTTCAAGCAGGGCGGTGAGGTGGTCGGGGGCAAGATACAACGTAGGGTATGAACCTGCGCCGGAACTGAAGCGGCTCATCGACGCCGATGAGTGCCGGTAGCCCAAGGGAGTCCTCGCGTATGCAGCCGGCACAGCCCGATACCAAATGGACGCGGGGAGGCTGACAGACCGCAAGGAGGCGGCCATCACAGGATTCAAGAGAACATGCCCTGTTCGATTGCGGCAATGAAGCCTGCGAGACGCTCGCGGTCTCTGTCGCTGCCTCGCAGCAACACGCCGGGGCGCTCGCCCCCCAATGCGGGCGTGGGTTGACCGAGCCACTCTTTTATGCGCGACTCAGCGTCACAGCGGCTCAAGGCGCCGCCAAGGGTAACGATGAACGGACCCTTTTCCGGGACATCGGGATATCTCTCGTGAAGCTGCTCCATCGTGAATGCAGGGAAGTTGCGGTCGGCTCCGTCGGGAGCCGCCAGCGTCACCAGCCACTCGTAAAGCTCTTCCGAAGTGGGCGCACGCTTCGAATCCTGTATTCCCACGAGAGATTCCTACAGCCGATGCAGCGCTTATGCTACCACACATGTCATGTGAAGCATCTTCCAACGGCGATTTCTACCTGCACCCCCGCCGCTGTCCATTCTCTCTCGGACAGCGTTGCTTGCTTCCCGCGGCGGCGCATGGTTACGGTTAGAAGTTCATGCCGAAAACAGCGTTCGTGTTTCCCGGGCAGGGTTCTCAGGTTCCGGGCATGGGCCTCGACCTGGCCAACGAGATCCCCGCCGTGCGAGCGGTTTTCGACGCCGCGGACAGCGCTCTGGGCTTCCCCATCTCGAAACTTTGCTTCGAGGGGCCGGCGGAGGCTCTCAAGTTGACCGAGAATACGCAGCCGGCGATTCTGACGGCATCGGCCGCGATGCTGGCGGCGGTGCGGGCCGCCGGCGTCGAAGCCGACTACGTAGCCGGGCACAGCCTGGGGGAATACTCCGCGCTCGTCGCCGCCGGCGGTCTGCCGTTCGCCGCCGCCGTCCGGCTGGTGCGCAAGCGCGGCCGTTACATGCAGCAGGCCGTACCCGCCGGCGTGGGCGCCATGGCCGCGCTGCTGGGGCTGAGCGCCGAGCGGGTCGATGCCGTCTGCGCCGCCGCGGCGCAGGGCCAGGTCGTCTCCGCGACCAACCGCAACTCGCCGGGCCAGACGGCGATCGCGGGCCACGCGGAAGCAGTCGGCCGCGCGGTCGAGCTTGCCCGCCAAGCCGGCGCCAAGCGCGCAATCGTCCTGGAGGTCAGCGCGCCGTTCCACTGCGCGCTGATGGCTCCCGCGCAGGAAAGGCTGGCGCCCGATCTCGACGCCGCCCCGTTCCGCGACTTGGCGATTCCGCTCATCGACAATTGGCGGGCCCGCGAAGTATCGTCCGGCGATGAAGCCCGCGAAGGTTTGAAGCAACAAGTCCCGAACCCCGTTCTGTGGGAAGAGTCGGTAAGATATCTGGCAGCGCAGGGCGTGGAGCGCTTCATCGAAATCGGGCCGGGCCGCGTCTTGACCGGCCTGCTGCGCAGCATCGACCGCAAGCTCGCGGGCGAGAGCGTCCGCGACCTCGGCAGTCTGAGAAAACTGACGTCATGACATCGCGAACAGCCTTCGTTACGGGAGCGAGTCAGGGGATCGGCCGCGAGTGCGCCAAGGCCTTGGCCGCGGCCGGCGCCAAAGTCCTCGCGGGCGCCCGCCGGGAGGACAAGCTGGCGGCCCTCGTCGCCGAAATCCGGGCCGCCGGAGGCCGAGCCGAGGCGGTCGCCCTCGACGTCGCCTGCGCCGACTCGATCGACGCGGTTTTCAAGAAGCACGCTCCCGAAATCGACATCCTCGTCAACAACGCGGGGATCACCCGCGACGGCCTGGCCATGCGCATGGCCGACGCCGCCTGGGACTCCGTGCTGGCGACGAATCTCACCGGCAGCTTCCGCTGCATCAAGGCGGTCATCCGCCCGATGGCCAAAAAGCGCTGGGGCCGCATCGTCAACGTCTCGTCGGTCGTCGGACAAACCGGCAACGTCGGCCAAGCCAACTACGTCGCGTCCAAAGCCGGCTTGATCGGCCTGACCAAGTCGCTGGCGCAGGAATTCGCCGGACGGAACATCACCGTCAACGCCGTCGCGCCCGGCTTCATCGCCACCGCCATGACGGACGGGCTGGACGAGGCTTCCCACAACAAAATCCTGGCGCGGATACCGCTCGGACGCATGGGCTCCCCGCAAGAAATCGCCGCGGCGGTCTGCTTTCTGGCGAGCGAGGATGCCGGCTACATCACCGGCCACGTGCTCAACGTCAACGGCGGAATGTACATGTAATGGCGGCCCCGCGCGTAACGGAACTTTCCGTTCTGGAGCAAATCGTCGTGCGCAAACGGGCCGAGCTGGTGGCCGAGCGGGCGCTGGTCAAGCAGGACACTCTCGAAAGAAAGCCTCGTCCGACGCGGCGCGGCTTTCGTCGGGCGCTGGCGGCAAAACGCCCGGCCGTCATCGCCGAGATCAAGAGAGCGTCGCCTTCCGCGGGGACGATCGCTGAAGAATTCCATCCCGCGGAGATCGCCTCGCGCTATGCGCAGGCGGGCGCGGCGGCGCTGTCGGTGCTGACCGACAGGCAATTTTTTCAGGGTTCGCTCGACCACCTCGTCGAAGCCCGCGCGGCTTGCGCCCTGCCCGTCTTGCGCAAGGACTTCACCCTCGACCGCTACCATCTCTTGCAGGCATCGGCCGCCGGCGCGGACTGTGTCCTGCTGATCGTCGCGGCGCTCAGCGACAGCGAGCTGGAAGACCTGCTCCGAGCGGCGCGCGAGCTGGCTCTCGACGCGCTGGTCGAGGTTCACGACGGCGAGGAGCTCGAGCGCGCGCTTGCCGTCGGAGCGGACACGATCGGCGTCAACAACCGCAACCTCAAGACGATGGAAGTGTCGCTCGACACGTCGTTGGAATTGGCGCCGCGCATTCCCGACAACGTCGTGCGCATCAGCGAGAGCGGCATCCGCAGCAGCGGCGACGTGAAACGCCTGCTGGACGCCGGCTACGGAGCGTTTCTGGTCGGCGAGAGCCTGCTGCGCCGGCCCGACCCGGGCGAAGCGCTGGCGCGGCTGCTCGAGGGCTAAGCGGTGGCGCTCCTCTCCGCAACTTTGCGCGCGGCGCTCCAAAAAACCGCCGCCGTGCTCGAAATGATCAAATTCGGGCACTCCGTCTTCGCGCTGCCGTTCGCCATGACCGGCGCCCTGCTGGCCATCCGCGGCCTGCAGTTGAGCGCCGCGGCCATAGCCTGGAAGATTCTCTGGATTGCCGCGGCCATGGTTGCCGCCCGTTCCGCGGCGATGGCCTTCAACCGGGTCGCCGACGCCGCCGTCGATGCCCGCAATCCCCGCACCAGGGAGCGGGCGATCCCGGCCGGCGCGGTTTCCACTCGATTCGCCTGGGGGTTCATAGCGGTTGCGTGCATGGCCTTCATAGCCGCCGCGGCCATGCTCAACCCGCTGTGCCTGCAATTGAGCCCGCTCGCCTTGGCCGTCGTTCTGGGATACTCCTACGCCAAGCGCTTCACCGCCCTGGCGCATTTCATTCTGGGATTCGCGCTGGGCATTGCTCCGGCCGCGGCGTGGATTGCCGTTCGCGGCTCGCTCGACGGCGACATCCTTGTCTTGTCCGCGGCGGTGACGCTCTGGACCGCCGGTTTCGACATCATTTACTCCTGCCAGGACATCGCGTTCGACCGCGCCCAAGGGCTGCGCTCGATCCCGGCCAGGCTCGGCGCCGCCGGCGCGCTGCGGGTTTCGCGGGCGCTTCACGGCGGAATGGTCGCGCTGCTCGTTGTGCTCTGGGCGCGCATGGAGCTCGGCTCTGCGGGCCTGGCGGGCATCGCCGTCACGGCCGCGCTGCTGATCTACGAGCATTCGCTCGTCCGCGCCGGCGATCTTTCGCGGATCGACGCCGCGTTCTTCACCGTGAACGGCTGGATCAGCGTCTTGTTCTTCGCCTTTTGGGCAGGCGATCTCTGGCTGAGCTAGCAACCGCGGCGAAAATCCCGCGGGAAGCGCAGCGGTTTTGCTCTTCACTCTCCACTCTCCACCGGCCGCGTCAGCGGCCATGCTATCTTGGGACTTTCGGGCAGCATCGTGGTTCCACGCATTGCCGACAAGAATCTGCATCCCGTCGCAGAGAAGGCCATGGCGGGCGAGCGCCTCTCGTTCGCCGACGGCGTAACGCTTTACCGCTCGCCCGACCTGCTCGGCGTCGGTTATCTGGCCAACCATGTTCGCGAAAAGCTGAACGGCAACGAGACCTACTTCAACGTCAACCGGCACATCAATCCGACCGACGTATGCGTCGCCGCATGCAAGCTCTGCGCGTTCGGCAAACAAAAGCGTGACCCGAGCGCGTACACGATGTCGCACGAACAGGTGTGGCATACGGCCGGAGTCGGCTACACGGAAGCGGTTTCGGAATTTCACATCGTCGGCGGCCTGCATCCCGAGCTCGACCTCGAATGGTTCTGCGCAATGTTCCGCGGCCTGAAGGAGCGCTTTCCGGCGGTCCACCTCAAAGCGCTGACGATGGTCGAAGTCGGCTATCTCTCCCGCCGCGAGAAGATCTCCGTCCGCGAGACGCTGGAGCGGCTCAAGGAATCCGGCGTCGATTCCATGCCCGGCGGCGGCGCCGAAATCTTCTCCGAACGCGTGCGGCGCATCATCTGCGACCACAAAATCGACGGCGACGAGTGGATCGAAACCGCCCGCACGGCGCATCGGATCGGGCTCAAGTCCAACGCGACGATGCTCTATGGTCACATCGAGACCGAAGAGGACCGCGTCGACCACCTGATCCGCCTGCGCGAGCTGCAAGACGACACGGGCGGATTCCAGACGTTCATCCCGCTGGCGTTCCACCCCGAAAACACCCCGATGCGCCACATGCCGATGACCTCGGGGTTCCAGGACATCAAGGCGATTGCGGTCGCCCGCCTGATGCTCGACAATTTCCCGCACGTCAAGGCGTACTGGATCATGATGACGCCGAAAATTGCGCAGGTCGCCCAGCGTTTCGGCGCGGATGACATCGACGGCACCGTGGTCGAGGAGAAAATCTATCACGACGCCGGCGCGAAAACATCGCAATCGCTGCGGCGCGATCAACTGCTGCGCCTGATCGAGCGCGCCGGGCGCGAACCCGTCGAACGCGACACGCTCTACCGCCGCGTCTCGCGCGACGAGGCGGCTTTCACCGTTTTGGTCTAGCGCCCTCTTCGTTTTCGTCCTGCAGCAGCTCCAGGATTGCCCGCAGTTCCTTCTTGATGGCCGCCAAGGCGGCCGGGTCGATTTTTGACGCAGGCGCGGACGCGGGCGGGTTTCCCCCTTGGGCCGCAGTCAGGGGTTCGCGCTTCTTGCCGGCGCGATCCGCGAGCGCCTTGCGGGCGCCCGCAATCGTGTACTTCTCTTCATAGAGCAGGCGCTTGATCGCGAGCACCGTGAAGACGTCCTTGCGCCGGTACTGCCGTTGTCCGTTCGACGTCTTTTTCGGCGAGAGCGCCGGAAACTTGCTTTCCCAAAAGCGCAGGACGTGAGTCTCCACGCCGGTCAACTCGCTCACGTCGCCGATGCGGAAAAACAGGCGGTCGGGGATTTCCCGAGCTTCCGTTGCAACCCTGTCTCCATCCGCCATGGAATGCGGGCATCCTGACAAAAACGCGGCGGCCCCGTGCGGCGGCGCGCGGTTCTTTCGAGAATATCACGGCTGCCGGCGGGGGCAGAGCTTGCTGTAATGAAACCATGGGTCTTGAAATCGCGCAGGTCGATGCATTCACCGACCGCCCGTTCCGCGGCAATCCGGCGGCCGTCTGCCTGTTGCCCGCATGGCGCGGGGACTCATGGCTGCAAGCCGTCGCCGCGGAGATGAATCTTTCGGAGACGGCATTTCTCGTTCCCAAAGGAAAAGCATTCGAGCTGCGCTGGTTCACGCCGCAAATCGAGGTCGCCCTTTGCGGTCACGCGACCCTGGCAAGCGCGCACTATCTCTGGGAGTCCGGGCGGTTGAACGCGGACGCTGCGGCCCGCTTCCATACGCGCAGCGGACTGCTGGCGGCAAGGCGGCGCAACGGGGCCGTCGAGATGGATTTCCCGGCAACGCCGGTCTCTCCCGCCGACTCGCCCGAAGGCTTGGCCGCAGCGCTCGGTCTCGAGCCCGTTTCCGTACACCGCAACGACTGGGACGTACTGATCGAAGCGGCGTCCGAGAAAGCGCTCCGGGCCGTCGAACCGGACTTTGCGGCGCTGGAAAAGATCGATGCCCGCGGATTCATCGTCACCGCGCCGGGCGGCGGCGACTGCGACTTCGTCTCCCGCTTCTTCGCGCCGGCGGCCGGCATCGACGAAGACCCGGTAACAGGCTCGGCGCACTGCACGCTGGGGCCGTTCTGGGCAAGCCGCCTGGGCAAGGCCGCATTGCACGGTCATCAGGTTTCCAAACGCGGCGGCAGCGTCGGCGTGCGTCTCGCCGGGGAGCGCGTCGTGCTCATCGGCAAGGCGGTGACCGTTTTTGAAGCCCGGCTGCGCGCGGCGGCGTGACGCGAACGGCGTATCGGGAAGCGGACGGCCGCGGCGCCTATAATGGAAGCTTCCCGCGAAACATCCGATGGCTCTGCATCCCGAAATCCGCTCGACGACAGTGCTCTGCGTGCGCCGCGACGGCAAGGTCGCCATGGCCGGCGACGGCCAGGTCACGATGGGCTCCGAGGTGCTCAAAAACTCTGCGCGTAAAATCCGCCGGCTCTACGACGACAAAATCCTGGCCGGATTCGCCGGCTCCACGGCCGACGCCTTTTCGCTTTTCACCCGTTTCGAAGAAAAGCTCCAGGCGCACAACGGCAACCTCAGCCGCGCCGCCGTCGAGCTGGCCAAAGACTGGCGTCTCGACAAAAGCCTGCGCCATCTCGAAGCCCTGCTGCTTGTCGCCGACACGAAAACGACTCTCCTGCTCAGCGGGACGGGAGACGTCATCGACCCCGACGAACGCGTGGCCGCGGTCGGTTCGGGCGGTTCCTTCGCCGTGGCCGCCGCCACCGCCCTGCTCGACCACACCGGCATGAACGCCCGCTCGGTCGCCCGGGCGGCAATGAAAATCGCCGCCAATATCTGTATTTACACCAACGAAAACATCGTTTACGAGGAACTGGGCTAAACCCCGATGGTCATCTATCTGCCCGGGCAATCCGGCTCGGAATCGCCCGTACTCGACGAGCTCACGCCCCGTGAAATCGTCCTTGAACTCGACAAGCACGTCGTCGGCCAGGCCGAAGCCAAGCGCGCCGTGGCCATCGCCTTGCGCAACCGCGTTCGCCGCCAGAAGCTGACTCCCGAAATGGCCGAAGAGGTCATGCCCAAGAACATCTTGATGATGGGGCCCACCGGAGTCGGCAAGACCGAGATCGCGCGCCGCCTGGCCCGCTTGTCGAACTCGCCCTTCGTCAAGATCGAAGCGACGAAATTCACCGAAGTAGGCTACGTGGGGCGCGACGTCGACTCCATGATCCGCGACCTGGTCGAAACGTCCATCGAGATGGTGCGCGAAGAAAAGCTCGATCTGGTCGCCGACCGCGCCGAGCAGAATGCGGAAGACCGCCTGCTCGAAATCCTGATGCCGCCGCAGGCTCCCGAAGAAGGGCAAGCCGAGGACAACACGGCCAAAACCCGCGAGAAGCTGCGCAAGCAACTCCGCGACGGCAAGCTCGATGAACGCATGGTCGAAATCGAAGTGCGCGACCGCAACACCCCGATCGAGATCATCACCAACCAGGGCACGGAAGAGATGGACATCAATCTCCGCGATATGCTGCCCGGGCTTTTCGGCGGCCAGAACCGCCGGCGCAAAATGCGCGTCATCGAAGCGCTGGACTACCTCGTCCAGGAAGAAGAGCAGAAGCTCATCGACATGGATCAGGTGACCCGCCAGGCCGTAGACCGCGTCGAGCAGGCCGGCATCCTCTTCCTCGACGAGATGGACAA
Source organism: Bryobacterales bacterium (assembly GCA_965214655.1). Classification (GTDB taxonomy): domain Bacteria; phylum Acidobacteriota; class Terriglobia; order Bryobacterales; family UBA6623; genus CATQHP01. The sequence continues at coordinate 2,897,184 of OZ243965.1, forward strand.
GATCGCCGGACGCGAAGGCGGCCGCGGCCCGGACGTCAGCCGCGAAGGGGTGCAGCGGGACATCCTGCCCATTGTCGAAGGAACGACCGTCAACACGCGCTACGGCATGGTGCGCACCGACCATATCCTGTTCATCGCCGCCGGAGCGTTCCACGTGTCGAAACCGAGCGACATGATCCCCGAGCTGCAGGGCCGCTTCCCCATCCGCGTCGAGCTCAAATCGCTGACAACCGAAGACTTCGTGCGCATCCTCACCGAACCGAAAAACGCGCTGACCAAACAATACGTCGCGCTGCTCGAAACCGAGGGCGTCAAGCTCAGGTTCACCGACGAAGCCGTGGAAGAAATCGCTCGGACGGCGATGCAGGTCAACGATCAGACCGAAAACATCGGCGCGCGGCGGCTGCACACCATCATGGAAAAAATCCTCGACAAAGTCTCCTTCGAGGCGCCCAACCTCAAGAAGAAATCGGTCAAAGTCGATGTGGGTTACGTCCGCGAACAGCTCGCGGACATCGTCAAGGATCAAGACCTCAGCCGCTACATCCTGTAATGCCCCCGGCGGACGATCTATTGCATGAAATCGGCGAGAGAAGATTTGCGACCGTGCTGGCTGATCCGCCGTGGCGGTTCCAGAACCGGACGGGCAAGATGGCGCCCGAGCACCGCCGTCTTTCCCGCTATCGCACGCTGTCGTTCGAGGAGATCGAGGAACTGCCGGTAAGCTCGATCGCCAACGATACCGCGCACCTGTACCTGTGGGTTCCCAACGCCCTGTTGGCCCACGGCCTGCGGGTCATGGACGCTTGGGGCTTCAGCTACAAGACGAATATCGTCTGGTACAAGGTGCGCAAGGACGGCGGTCCGGATCGGCGAGGCGTCGGTTTCTACTTTCGCAACGTGACCGAAACGATCCTGTTCGGCGTGCGCGGCAAGAACGCCAGGACGCTGCGGCCCGGCAGAAGCCGGGAGAACATCATTATTTCGCAGAAGAGGGAACACAGCCGGAAGCCGGACGAGCAGTACGACTTGATCGAGGCGTGCAGCCCGGGGCCCTTCGTCGAATTGTTCGCCCGCGGGCCGCGCCAAGGTTGGTTCGGCTGGGGCAACCAGGCTGAGGAGTACGACCCGGACTGGGATACCTACGCCAATCACTCGCAATCCAACGCAGTTTCCCCAAGTCAAAGCGGCCTGTTTTGAGAGAGCGCAACGGGGAACGGGATGAAACGGTGAACGGCAGCAGTCCCGCAGCATTCGGCGAGGGCTTCGGGGATGCGGTTGCGGCGCCGTCGAGAGACGATGCGAACGCGTCCGGCGCGACGGTCTTGCTCTCCGCTCTCTTCCGGCGAACAGCGCCGCTGGCGGCCGTCCTGTGGGCCGCATCGTGCGGTTCCATCGGCGATCCGCTCCCGCCGATGGCCAACATTCCCGAGCCGGTCGGCGATCTGGCCGCGCGCCAGGCGGTCGACGAGATCGTGGTTACCTGGAGCTGGCCGCTGCGCACCACCGAAGGGGCCGCCGCCAACCGCCTGAGCCGGTTCACGCTGCGCGCCGTCGAGGTCGACGCCGATGTTACCGACCTGCCCGCAGCGGCGATCGAGGAACACGGCAGGGACATCGCCGTAGTCGACGGTAGCCGGCTCGACGGCAAAGCGCCCGGCGACCGCTTCGAGCTTCGCCTGCCGCTGGCGGAGTGGCCGCTCGGCCGCACCTTCATCCTGGCCATGACCGCAAGCAACCGCGCCGGACGCGGCGCCGGCTATTCGAACCTGCCCAGACTGCATCCCGTCGAACCGCCGGCAGCGGCTGCTCTCGCCCAACCGGCGGTGACGCAAGACGGGATCGAGTTGACCTGGACGGTTTCCGGCGGCGCCGGCGCTTACGTCGTCGAGCGGCGCGCGGGAGACGATCCCGACTTCGACCCCGCGGCCCGCGTTGAGCAAACCCGTTTCGTCGACCGCGCGGTCGAGTGGGGCAGGCGGCACGAGTACCGGGTGCGCTCGTTCGCCAAGACAGTCGCCGGCGAAGTCGAGGGCCGCGTGTCGGCAACGGCGGCCGTCACGCCGACCGACACATTCCCGCCCGCCGCCCCGCAAGGACTCCGGGCGGTAGCCGCGGAAACGTCGGTCGAGCTTTCCTGGAGCCTCAATCGGGAAGTCGATCTGGCCGGCTATCGCGTGCTCCGAGACGGAAAGGCCGTCTCCCCGCTCATCGAGCGCGCCGCTTTCAGCGACAGGCAGGCGGCGCCGGGCCGCGGGCGCGAGTACGCGGTCGTCGCCGTCGACAAAGCGGGCAACCAGAGCGCTCCGTCGGCGCCTGTGACCGCCGGCCGCTGACCTCGTTCACTTTTCACCGGATGCGCCGCGGCCTGCGTTATGGTAGAACCTGATGCGCCGCGTCGTTCTCTCGCTTCTGGCCGCCGCGTTGCCCGTCCTGGGCCAAGCCCCGGAAAAACCCAACTTCGTCATTGTCTTCGCCGACGACATGGGCTACGGCGACCCGCAAGTCTACAACCCGCGCTCGCGGATTCCGACGCCGGCCATCGACGCGCTGGCGGCGCGGGGCATGCGCTTCACCGACGCCCACACCGCCTCGTCGGTATGCACGCCTTCGCGCTACGGGTTGCTGACCGGCCGCTACCCCTGGCGCTCGCGGCTGCCGGTCGGCATCACCCAAAGCTGGGGGCTGCCCGTGATCGCCGCGGACCGCTTGACCCTGGGCAAGCTGCTGCAGCAGCAGGGTTACCGCACGGCCGCCATCGGCAAGTGGCATCTCGGCTGGGACTGGCCGTTGCGCGGCGGCGGATACGTCTCCGACGAATTGCAGACCGTCAACCCCGCGCCCGAGGCCCGCGAGCCTCTGGGCCTGCGGGTCGATTTCTCGCGGCCGATCCGCAGCGGCCCCACCACGCGCGGCTTCGACTACTACTTCGGCGACGACGTGCCCAATTTCCCGCCCTACCTGTTCCTCGAAAACGACCGCGCCTTGGGCTCGCCCGGCGAACGCATGCCGCGGCACAAAAGCCAGCGCGCCGGCCCCATGCTGTTCAATTGGGACCTGTGGGCCGCGCAGCCGACGATCGCCGACCGCGCCGTCGCATGGCTGCGGGAGCAAACGCGCTCCGACCGGCCGTTTTTCCTGTACGTCCCGCTGCTCGGCCCGCATACGCCGATCGTGCCGTCCGCCGAATTTCGCGGGCGCAGCGAAGCCGGCCCCTACGGCGATTGGGCGATGCAGATGGATTCCATCCTCGGGCGCATCGTCGCCGTTCTCGAAGAAAGCGGGAAAATCGACAACACCTTCATTCTGTTCACCTCCGACAACGGCTCCCCGGCGCGCAGCGGCATCGGCACGCAAGGCCAGACCCATACCGTGACCGAGCTTTATGCGCACGTGCCCAACGCCCCCTGGCGCGGGCTCAAGGCCGACGCCTGGGAAGCAGGGCACCGCGTCCCTTTCATCGTGCGTTGGGACAACCGCGTCGCAGCCGGCTCGACCGGCGATGCGCCCATCTGCCTGACCGACGTTTACGCCTCGATCGCCGCAATCGTCGGCGCCAAGCTGCCCCGCGAGGCCGGCGAAGACAGCTTCAGCCTGCTGCCGCTGCTGCTGCCCGGCAGGACGGATTCCTACCGGCGAAACGCGGTTGTCCACAGCAGCTCGAACGGAACTTTCGCCATCCGCAAGTCGGGATACAAGCTGATCTTCAGCGACGGCAGCGGCGGGTTCTCGAGTCCGCGGGGCAGGCCCACCGATCCCGACAAAGACGGCGGCCCGCTGCAACTCTATCTCTTGAGCGAAGACCCCCAAGAGCGCCGCAATCTTGCCGGTAGCCGCGCCTCCAAGGCGCGCGAGTTGCGGGACGAGCTGAACCGCATCCGCGCCGCGGGCCGTTCCCGGCCGTAAACCGTCCGCTGCCGCGGGTCAATGCGGACTCTTCGGCGTTTTAGGCCGCCTCCGCTTCCGCCTTCAGGCGCTGGACACGCAGCTCGGCAGGGGCCGCCGCAAGAGGCTGATGCAACCGCTTGCGAGCTTGCGCGATGTCGTATTTGGTCTGAAAGGCCATCCAGACATCGGCAGTCGCCCATCCCGCCGCTTCCATCTTCATCGCCAAGTTCAACGTGATGGGCCGATGTCCGTTCACGACTCGGGCCAACGTGATGCGATTCACGCCCAACTTCTTCGCCGCTTCAGTGACGGTCATGCCCGGATAGTCGTCACAGGCATCCAGATATCCATCGCGGATAAACTCGCCCGGGTGGGACGGATTCAGTCGCAGCCAAGCATTGTTTTTTAGTCCAACGATCATTGTTTGCCCCCTTCTAATGGTAGTCTTCGATGTCGATGTCGTAGGTATCGGCGCCCTCGATGCAGAAGGTAATGCGCACGTTTGCGGTTACATGCACAGCCCATCGCCCTTTGCGGTCTCCCTTAAGCGGGTGCAGTCGGTAGGTCCGCGCTTCAAGGGATTTCATCGGGTTCGGGCCGTCCAAGGCTTGCAGGATTCTCCCGATTCGCTGCATTTTCGCGGCCGGTAACAAGCGCCCGTCGCCTTTATGGGCCAACCGCTTCAGCGCCTTGCTCTTGAATCCCCGAATCGCCACTACAATTATTGTAGCCGGAATGACTACAAATGCAAGCGATATAGTATTCCCGCTGTTACTCCGAACCCATTGCGTCGCTCCGCCGGTCTTGCTATCCACTCTCCACGATTCACTATCCGCTAAAACGTGACCCGGAAGCCGAACTCCATCACGCGGCGGCCTCCGTGCACTCCGGTCACGATGCCGAAATTGCCGCTGCCGACCGACGAATTCGGGAGGGCGAACTGCGGCGTGTTGGTCATGCTGAACACTTCCGCCCGCAACTGCACCTTCACCCTTTCTTTCCACCAGAAGTTCTTGGCCAGCAGCATGTCCATATCGAAGAGCCACGGCCCGCGAATGCCCGGCAAATTCCGGGACGCATTGCCCAGCGTGAAGCGGTCCGGGATGGCGAAGGCGTCCGGGTTGAGCCAATACATCCCGACTACGCCGTCCGCCGCCGCGCCCTGTTGCGGGGACTTGAACGTCTCGCCCGTCAGATTGGGGCGCAGCACGTGGCCGGCCGTCAAGTCTCCCTTGACGTTCCCGCCTCCGTTGACGGTGGCCCCGACGAAACCGCCGCTCTGTATCGTGCCGATCGACGAGACCTGCCAGCCGCCGGCGATCGCGTTGAGCGCCTTGGGCCAAGTCTTGCCCCAGCGGCGGCCATGGCCGAAGGGAAGATCGTAGATCGGCGCCAGCACCACGCGGTGCGGCAGGCGGCTGCCCGAGCTCGACCGCTCGTTCCTGATGTCATAAACGGTCTGCGGGTAGTGATTGTTGCCGAATGTGTCGGCGTTGCCGATGAAGCGGATGTTGTCGATCCACTGCGTATGCGTGTAGGCGACCGTCCAGCCCATGCCGTTCTGGTAGCGCTTCTCCGATTTGAAGGTCGCGGCGTAGAAGTTGGAGATGCCCCAGTTCGGCGACATCAGAGATGCCCCAGTTCGGCGACATCAACTGTATCTGGTCTATCGAGCCTTGCCAGGCCGTCCAGGGCAGGAATAACCGCTCCTTCATCGCATCGTTGACCCCTGGGGCGTTCGCCGCCGCCAGGTCGTCCGGGTGAATCTGATTGATGTTGATGTTGTTGTAGGCTTGGTGGCGCGCCAGCGCGCCCAGGAACCCGAACTCCCAGAGCACGTCCTTCCAGCGCATCTGCAGCGTCAGGTTGAAGTTCTGCGAATAGGGCATCTCGCGCGCCTGATTCCAGTACTGGATCGTCGAGGTCGGGAAGCGCGTGCCGACCGCGCCGAAGCCGCCGTTCAATTCCTCCTCCGGGATGTCGTCCAGCGCGCCGGCCGGCAAGCCGTTGCGCAAGTACGAGTTGAACCCGCCGCGGCGGCGGAAGATATTGTCGAAGCCGGCGCGTCCCGGCTGGATCGAGTTGCGGTCGTAGGGGTTGCCGTAGAAGATGCCGAAGCCGCCGCGCAGCACCATCGAAGAATCCCGCTTGAGCCGGTAGGCGAAACTGAAACGCGGCGCGATGTTGTTCGTGTCCCAATTCCAAAGGTATTTGCCCGTGCCGTCCCGGTTGGGGAACAGGACCTTGCCGATCGCTCCTTCGGGAATGCCGTTCTGCCCCGCCGGCGGGTGCGGGCAGAACTCGCAGAATCCGTTCATGCGGCCCCCGACCTCGTAGATCGGCGTCTCGGTCTCGTAGCGGACGCCGACGTTCAGCGTCAGCCGCGGCGTCACTCTCCAGTCGTCCTGGAAGTATCCCGACCAATACTTGATGCGCTTGCCGATCGGCGCCGCAATCCGCGCATCGAGGTTCCAGACGTGCCCCAGCAGGAAATCGGCCATGGGAATGCCCGTGTTGACGTTGCCGCCGCCCCTCTCGGGCCACTTTCTGGTGAACCCCCCGTTATTCGCGTTCCAGTTCCCCGAGGGCTGCGGCCGGGCGAGCTCGTTGCCCTGAAACGACGTGTATTTCCCGCCGAACTTCATCGTATGGTCGCCCTGGATTCGGGTGAAGTTCGCTTCGTAGTCGAAATTGGTGAAGGCGGCGATGCGTCTCGCGTAGCCGCCGCCCATGTTGGTCATCGGAATGCGTCCGTTGAAGCTGAAGCGCGGAAACGATTCTCCGCCTTTCTCCAGGCCGGGGATTCCCAGCAGTTGGCCGTAATTCGTCTCGCAGCAGTCGCCCTGCTTGTTGTTGATGTACACGCGGTTGAAGCCGACCAACGCCGCTACGAAGAACGTCGGACTGAACGTGTAGGTGTTGTTCAGTCCCCAGTTCTGGCGGCGCTGCCTGTTGTTGGCTCCGTTGGGGTCGGCCACGCCGTACCCCTGCGAATAGTTGTTGTTCACCCGGTTGTCGCTGACGATGGCGCGCAGGAAGGTGCGCCACTTCGGGGTCGGGGTGTAGTTGTGATCGACGCGGAACGTGTTGTAGGTGCGCGTGGTCGAGAGCCGGACCAGTTCGTGCCAGTTGCCGGCAAGGTTGTTGGCGTTGTTCGGCGTCCGGTTCTGTTCCGGCAGGTAGCTGAAGGCGGACGCGGCGACCGGGTCGAACCGGTCCATGGGAATCGTGTTGTTGGGGAAAGGATCGGAAAGCCGCGGCCTGGTGAACGTGCCTGCCTTGCGCGTCAGGGGATCGTGGATCGGCATCAGCACCGGTCTGCCCTGCCGGTTCTGAAAGGCTCGCGAGAAATCGCCGTTGCGGTACTCCGTCCGGCCGACGCTGCGGATGCGGTTCACCGTCCGCGGGTTGAGGAACAGGTCGCTGTTGACGAAGAAGAACGTCTTGTTCTTGGCGATGGGGCCGCCCAGCGAGAAGCCGCCCTGATTGCGGCGCAAAACGGGCTTGGTGTCCTGGTTCCAGCCGGTCGCGTCGAAAACGTCGTTGCGCACGAAGTGGTAAGCGGTACCGTGCCACTCGTTGGTGCCGTTCCTGGTGGTGGCCATGACGACGCCGGCGGAACTGCGCCCGTACTCGGCGCCCATCGAGTTAACCTCGACCTTGAACTCGTGCATGGAGTCGATGGGCGGCGTCATCTCGATGTTCTGCACGCCCAGGCCGCCGCGCGTGTTGTTGATGCCGTCGAGGAACGAGCCGGCGGAACGAGTGCGCCCGCCTCCGATAGAGATATTGCCGTTCCTGGAACGGTATGCGCCGGGGACGAGATTGACCAGGTTGAAGATGTTGCGGCCCGCCAGGGGCAACTCCACCATCTGCTCGATCTGGACGGTCGAGCCGACCGCCCCGGAAGTCGTCTGCACCTGCACTTGCGCCGCGTTCACCTCGACGACTTCGGAGACGGCCCCGATTTCCAGCGCGAACGATTGCTGAATCTCCGAGGCGACATTCAAGCGCAGGCCCTTGACCTCGGCGCGCTTGAAGCCGTCGGACTCGGCGGCGATGTCGTACTCGCCGATCGGCATGTTGGGCATGTAGTACACGCCGTTCACGCCGGTTTCGGTGGTCGTCGCGACGCCGGTCTCGGCGTTGACGATCTCGACCGTGGCACCGGGGATGACCGCCCCGCTCGCGTCGGTCACCGTGCCGTTGATGAGACCGCCGGCGCCCTGCGCCCAAGCCGCGGCCGGAATCAGCAGCGCCGCAAGCGCGATCCTGCAAAATCCGGGCAAACGACCCGTATTGCCATTCCTCGCCTTGTATTTCATAAGACTCGCCTCCCTGCGCCATTACAGGGCAACGCCCCCCTCGAGATATGCCTGCTGACGCGGAAAGGATAATGCCGCGGCTCCGGCCGCGCCAATAACCGGTTGTAAAAAGTTTTTTAAATCCGGGAATTTCATAGCCGCCGGCCGCGGCGCATGCGGATTACGCGGAACGGCGGCGGCAACTGCGCGGGAGGCTCAAGCGCTGTATGGAACGCCAAGGCCGCCCCAAGACGGCGTTCCACGCTTCCTGCCCGGCGTCTGGACCGCAACCGACGGCGGAAACCGTCGGCCGCAAATGAGGGAATCTCCGCCTGCGGGACACATCAAACCGGCGCATATTCCGGTTCCGTCCAGGGCCGGTCGATTTGCCAGGCGGACAAATTTTCGATCCACAGCTCGCGTTTGGCGCGCATCGTCTCCAGCGTCCGGGCGTGCTCGGCCGCGCCGGCCAGATTGGTCGTCTCCCGCGGATCGGAGGCCAGATCGTACATCTCTTCATAGATCGGCTCGGCCTCGGGAAACACGAAATACTTCCAATCTCCGCTGCGCACGCCTTCGCTCTTCGGCACTCGTGGATGCTCGAACAGGTGCTCGTAGAACCACTCCTGCCGCCAAGGCGGGCTTTCGCCGCGTACCAGAGGCATCAGATCCCGGCCATTGAGCGATTGCGGAACATCCAATCCGGCGGCGCTCAAAATCGTGGGCGAGACATCGATGTTGAGCGCCGTCTCGTCCCGCACCGCGCCGGCCGTCTGCGGCAACCGCGGATCGCGGACGATCATCGGCGTGCGGATCGACTCCTCGTGCATGTACCATTTGCCCGCCCAACCCCGTTCGCCAAGGAAGAAACCGTTGTCGCCGGTAAAAACGATCACCGTATTGTCGAGCTGGCCCATCTCCTCGATCTTGTCGAGCATGCGGCCGATCTGCACGTCGACGCCGTAAATCAAGGCATAGTAGCGCTTGACCGACTCCTGCCATTTTTCGGGCGTTCCGAAGCGGCGCTCCCAGCGAATGCGGCTCTCCGTGTCGGCCTTGAGAAATTCGGGCAGTCCGTCGTAGTACTTGCCGTCCATGTGCGCGAACGGCGGAATTTCCACCCCCGCGAACAAGTCGTCGTAAATCGGGTCGTTGATGAAATAAGGCGCGACGTTGTCTTGCACGTGCGGCGCCTTGAAGCTGACCGAGAGATTCCAGGGCCGCTCCGGCGGCGAGCCGTCGAGAAACTCCAGGCACTGGTTGCCCAGATACTCGCTCATGTGCTCGCGCCCTTCGACCAGGTAGCGGCCCTGCCCTGGGAAGCCCTTGAAATAGTCGTAGCGCCGCGCCGCGTCGTCGATATCGTCTGCGCCGCCCACGCCGTATTTGCCTACGAACCCCGTCCGGTAGCCGGCATTGCGCAGCCGCACAGGGTAGCTCAACTCGTGCTGCTCGGCGCTCAAGGGCGCGCGGAAGCCGTGAATGCCGTGGCAACGGGCATACAGGCCGGTGAAGAACGAGGCCCGCGAGGTCGCGCAAATCGAGGTCGTCACGAAATTGTTGGCGAAGCGCACGCCCTCGCGCGCGAGCCGGTCCATGTTGGGCGTCTTGATAATCGCGTTGCCGGCCGCGCCGAGCATGTCCCAGCGCTGATCGTCGGTCAAAAGGAAAAGAATGTTCGGCTGCCGCGGCGTCTGTTCGCCGCAATGCAGCCCAGCGGCGGCCGCTCCTCCGAGTGCGGCCAGAACTTCGCGTCGCGTCGGTTTCATCGAGATGTAGAGTAGCAAGACCGACTTGCCGAATGCTGCAAGCCGCGGTGCTACCCTAAACACTGAGTTCGCGATGCCTCGCGCCCGCCAGCGGCTTCTGCCGGCCCTTGCGTCCGTTTTGCTGTTCGCCTCTTCCGCCGGCGCGCAGGTTTCCCGGCCTGGGCAACAGCCGGACGGCCCGCCGCAAGCGGGTCCGGTCGAAATCCTTCCGCTCGACGCAGTCGAGAAGGGAATGGAGGCGGTCGCCTGGACGGTGTTCGAAGGCGCGGCCGCCGAGCCCGTTCCCGTCGAGATCCTGGGCAAGCTCAAGAACGCTTGGGGGCCGAAGCAGGACATCATTCTCGCCAAGTTGGGCGGGCGGGCCGTGCGCACCAACGTGGCCGCCGGAATGAGCGGCAGCCCCGTCTATCACGACGGCAAGCTGCTGGGCGCCGTCGCCCTGCGTTTCTCGACCTTCTCGCCCGACGCGGTCGCCGGCATCACGCCCATCGAGCTCATGCTCGAAATCGACGAGCAGGACCGCTCGCTGCCGGTCCGTTCCGCGTCGAGCTTCCCCGCCGCCCCGCTGCCCGGAGGGGGCGGACCCGCCGAGGCGGACCTCGCGCGGCAGGTATGGGACGCCCGCGGGGCGCGGCTTCCCGACGACGGTTACGTCGCTCCCATCGAAACGCCGCTCACGTTCTCCGGGGTCGCCAAGCCCGTGCTCGATCTCTTCGGGGGCTATTTTCGGCAATCGGGAATCGTCGCGGTGCAGGGCGGGGCGGTCGGCGGCTCGGCCCTGAGCGCGAGTTCTTCCGCCGGAGCGATGAATCCCGGCGAGTCCCTCGCGGCGGTGCTCATGAGCGGCGACATGTCGGCCGTCGGCCTGGGAACGGTCAGCTATAACGACGGCAAGCGCGTTCTGGGTTTCGGCCACGCGATGTTCAATGCCGGCCCCGTCGAGATGCCTATGGCCACGGCGGACGTCCTGCTCGTTCTGGCCTCGCAGTTCGCTCCCGCGAAAATCTCCAATGCCGCCCATATCGTCGGCGCCCTGCGCCAGGACCGCCACTCGGGAATCATGGGCGTGCTCGGCGAGCGCGCGCGCATGATTCCGGTCGAGATCGCAGTGCGCAATTTCTCCCCGGACGGCACGGTCTCCGCTCGGAAGAACTACGCAATCTCGATCTTCCGCAACCGCCAATGGACGCCGCAACTGCTGATGCTCGCCGTGTACAGCGCCGTTTTCAACGTCAACGAAGTAGCGCGGGAGACCACCTACCGCCTCGACGCCGCGGCGCTGTTCGCAGACGCGCCGGCGCTCAAGTTGCGCACGCTGCAATCTGCGGCGGCCTCCGGCCCCGCGCCGCCGCCGTTGCAACTCGCGGCCGTCCTTGCCCGGAAAATCGGCCAAGTCCTCGACAGCCCGCCCGAAATGCCCGAGGTGGACGGGATACGCGTCGCTATCGACCTGCTTCCCGGACGCCGCACCGCGGCCATCGAGCACGTCAGTCTCGACCGTTTCGCCGCCAAGCCCGGCGATACCGTCAGTGGCAAGGTCTCGATCCGCCCGTACCGCGGCAGCCGCGTCGAAAAGGATTTTTCGCTGCAAATCCCCGCGGGCGCCGCGAAGGGGCAACTCACGGTGACCGCGGGCAACGCGGCGTTGTTCAACCGCGTCCTGCAGGCCGCAGCGGCGCGCAACGGCCCGCTAGCGCTGCGCGACACCGTGTCGCTGCTCAACCGCGAGCGCGCCAACGACGCTGTTTATGTAACGCTCAGCCGCCGCGGTCCAACGGCCCACGTGGACGGCCAATCCATGCCCAATATCCCGGTTTCGCTGCTCAACGTCATGCGCTCCGGCATCGGCCGCCGCCTGTCGATCGAGCCGCAGGCGCCGCTCGCGGAAGTCTCCATCCCCTTTGACGCGATCGTTGAAGGGGCGCAGACGCTGACGCTGGAAATCCGGTGAGCAAGCTCCCAGCCATTGCCGCGGCGCTCGGTTTTGCCGTTGCGGTCTGTCCGTCCCCAGCGGCGGATAAGACGCGTTCCTGGCGCCAGACCTCCGGCGCCGACTTCGCGAAGGGCGACGCCGAACGCGTCGCCGTCGGCAGCAACGGCGTCTTGACCCTCGCTCCCAGGATCGTAGAGTTGTTCGCGGCGCCGGACACCTATTTGGGCGCCATTGCAACCGATTCCAAGGGCAATATCTTCGTCTCGGGCGGACCGGACGCCCGCATCTTTCGCCTCCCGGCAGACGGCGGCCAAGCCGAAAGCGAGCCCTTCTTCGAGGCCGACGCCGTGGACATCCGCGCGCTGGCCTTCGACGCAAACGACAACCTCTACGCCGCCGTATCGCCCGAAGCCAGGGTTTACCGCATCGCCCCCGACGGCGAAGCCGGCGTGATCTACGATCCCGGTTGCGACTACATCTGGGCGATGGCTTTCGATTCGCAGCAACGCCTCTACCTGGCGAGCGGAGACAAGGGAGAAATCCACCGCATCGATGTCGACGGCGAAGGCGGAGTGTATTTCGAGACCGGCGAAACGCATGTCCGCTCGCTGTCGATCGACGAAGACGACAACCTGATCGTCGGCGCCGACCCCGGCGGGCTGCTGATGCGCATCGAAGACCGCGGCGAGGCGCCGCCTCAAGGGTTCGTGCTCTATCAGTCCCCGCGCGCCGAGATCACCGCCATCGTTCGCGGTCGAGACGGCGTTGTCTATGCCGCCGGCGTAGGCGACCGCACGCAGCCGGGCAGGAGAACGACGCGAACCGCGCCGACCGTGCGGCCGGCGCCGACCCAAAACCCGGCGACCGCCGCCCGGCAGCAAACGTCTGCGATCCAATCGGCGCGCGCAACTCCCGCTGCGCTGCTCTCGCGCGTCGTCGGCGGCAGCAGCATCTACGCTATCGCCCCCGACGGCGAGCCGCGAAAAATCTGGGACTCGCCGCAGACCATCGTTTACGCCTTGGGCCTGGACGCCGCAGGCCGCCTCGTGGCGGGGACCGGCGATGCGGGCCGGCTCATCCGCATTGACGGCGACACGCTCTCGACGATTTTGACAACGCGCGATGCGAAGCAGATCACCGCCCTCGCCTCGTCCAACGGGCGCCTCATCGCCGCCTCCAGCAACGCCGGGACGGTCTTTGCCGTCGGCCCGGAGCTCGCGGACGAGGGCGTCTTCGAATCCGAGGTCCACGATGCGGCCGGCTTCTCTCGATTCGGCCGAATCGAATGGAAAGGCGCCGGAGACGTTGCGCTGTACGTCCGCAGCGGCAACCTGAAATCCCCCGCGCGCAATTGGTCCGCATGGCGCGCCGCGCCCGCTGCCGACGGTGGGGTCACGGGCGTTCCGGGCGCGCGTTTCGTCCAATGGAAAGCCGTCCTCCGCGCCCAAGACGGCGGCGCGCCCGAGTTGCGCTCCGCCACGCTTTATTACCAACCCAAAAACAGCGCGCCGCGGGTCACGGCGGTGGAGGCTACGCCGCCCCACTACCGTTTCCCGACCCGCCCGCCGAACGCGAGACCGGCGAACATCACGTTGCCGCCTCTGGGCGTCGACCCGAGCAGGAGCCGCCCCTCCCCGACGGGCCGCCAATCGCCGCAACCCATGATGCCCGCGCGGGGGCACATCGGCGTTCGCTGGAACGCCGAGGACGCCAACAGCGACAAGCTCCAGGCGCGTCTCGAAATTCAAGGCGAAGCCGAAACGACTTGGCTGCTCATCGAGGAAAAGATCGAAGCCGCGCATCACAGTTGGGACTCCACCTCCTTCGCCGACGGTTGGTACCGGGCCCGCGTCACGGTGAGCGACGAGCTTTCCAACCCGGGTCCCGAGGCCATGAGTGGCTCGAAGATCAGCGAGCCTTTCCTGATCGACAACTCCGCCCCTGTAATAACGCAGTTCGCTGCCTCGAACGCGGGCGGGCGCCTGCGGATAACCTTCAGCGCGAAAGACGCGGCATCGAAAATCGCTGCGGCGGAATACTCGCTGAACGGCGGCGATTGGAAATTGCTCTCTCCCGTGAACGGCCTCTACGATGCGTCCGAGCTCGACTTCGACTTCGACGCAGGCCCGGCTGCGGCAGGGCGGCACGCCGCGGCGGTGAGAGTCCGCGACAGCCAAGGCAATCTCGCCGCCGCCAAGACCGCGGTCGCCGCGGCGAACTGATTCCCCGCCGAGAACTGTCAATCGACGATCGCGGAGTACGTGAGCGCGGCGAATTTCTGCCGCAGCTTCATGTGGCCCGCCGGGCGCGCCTGCACCATCAGCACGCCGATCAATTCCTCGGCGGGGTCGATCCAGAACACGGTACCCTGCGACCCGCCCCAATAATACGAACCGTTGGAATAGGGAAAACCGATCTTGGAGCGGTCGAGGACCACGGCGAAGCCGAGGCCGAAGCCCAGGCCGGGAGCGTACGCAGTTCCCTGTTCCAGATGGTTCTCGGCGATCAGGCTGACGGTTCGCGGCCCCAGCAGGCGCTTGCCGTCGAGCTCGCCGCCATTGAGCAGCATTTGACAGAACCGCCAATAGTCGGCCGCGGTCGCGTGCAGGCCGCTTGCGCCGGAGATGAACGTCCGCGCCTCGGCGGCCGCGGCGGGTTCGCGCGAAAGGCGCGCCGGGTCGTCTTTGCCGTTCACCACGAGCACGGCCCGGCGATGCTGTTTGGAAGCAGGGGGCCAGTAATGCGTGTCGGTCATGCCAAGCGGGTCGAGCACGCGCTGCTGCAGGAAACGGTCGAGCTTTTGCCCGGATACGCGCTCGACCAGATAACCGAGCACGTCGAGGGAATCGCCGTAAATCCACTTCGAGCCCGGCTGCGCCTTCAAGGGAAGCTTCGCGAGCTCCTGCATGTAAGCGTCCATGGTCGGGAAGGCGTATCTCTCGGCGCGTCCTCGCGGGTCGTTCACTCCCGATGTATGCGTAAAAAGATGGCGGACGGTCATTTCGCGCTGCGCGGGCGCGGGCTCGCTGGAATCCGTCGAAACCAGGCGGTTCTCGAACTCCGGCAGGCGCTCGGAAACGGGGTCGTTCAAGCCGATGCGGCCCTCTTCGTACAACAGCAGCGCGGCGGCGGCCGTCAGCGGCTTGGTCATCGAAGCGATATCGAACAGGGCATCGAGCGGCATCGCCTCTTGCACGCTCATGCCGCGGTTGCCGGTCGCCCGATGGTGGACGACCTTGCCCCTGCGGGCGACGAGGGTGACGAATCCGGCCGCCTGCCCATCGTCGACCATGCCTTGCAACCAGGTTTCGATGCGGCGCAGCCGCTCGGAAGACATGCCCACCGACTCGGGGACGGCGCGCGGAACCGCGCCGGAAGCGGCAAGCAGCGCGCCGGCGGCAAGCAGAAACAAGGCGAAAAATCGACGGAGCATGACAACGGCCCAGAGTGACCGTGACTGACTATACCACCGCGCGCCGGCAGCCGGCGGAAGCGGTCACGCCGTCAAGCGGTCGAGCAAGCCGTAGAACTCGGGCAAGGATACCGCCGCCGCCTCGGCGTTGGCCATGCGCGACGGCCCCTCGGCGGCAAGCGCGGCCACGGTGAAGGCCATGGCGATGCGGTGATCGCCGAACGAGTCCAGCGCGGCGCCCCGCAGCCTGCCGTTGCCCGCAATGTCCATGCCGGCGGCGGATGTGGTCACCCCGGCGCCCATGCGGCGCAGGTTTTCGGCCGTGACGGCGATGCGGTCGCTTTCCTTGACGCGCAGCTCGGCCGCGTCGCGGATGCGCAGCCCGTTGCGGGACGCCGCCCCCAAAACGGCGAGCAGCGGCAGCTCGTCGATCACCGCGGCCGTGAGCGGACCCGCGATCTCGCCGCCGAGAAGCCGTTCGCCGCCCTGAACGGCAAGGGCCCCGACGGCTTCCCCCTCGACCGCATCGCGGCGGACGGCGATGCGTCCGCCCATCCGCCGGAGAACGTCGAGCACGGCGGTGCGCGTCGGGTTGAGTCCGACGCCTTCGATGCGCAAGTCCGAGCCGGGCAACAACAGGGCGGCGGCAATGAAAAACGCGGCCGAGGAGATGTCGGAGGGCGCGCGCAGCGTCTGCGCGGCCAGCCGCGGGTTGCTGGCCACCGAAACGGCGCCCCCCTGAACCGTCACGGCTGCGCCGAACTGCCGCAGCGCGACTTCGGAATGGTTGCGGGTCGGCGCGGGCTCGACGGCGGTCGATACGCCGTCGGCGAACAGACCCGCGAACAGCACCGCCGTCTTGACCTGCGCGCTCGCCATCGGCAGCTCGTAGCGGATCGGCCGCAGCGCGCCGCCGCGGATAGCCAGCGGCGGAAGTCCCCCCTCGCGAGACCGGATCGTGGCGCCCATGCGCTCCAGGGGGCGGATGACACGCTCCATCGGCCGCCGTGACAACGAGGCGTCGCCGCCGATGGTCGTCTCGAAGGGCTGTCCGGCGAGAATGCCCGCCAGCAGCCGCATGGTCGTTCCGGAATTGCCGGCGTCGAGCGGCGCGGCCGCCGGCCGCAGCCCCCTGAGGCCGACGCCGTCGATCGTGACGGTCGCGCCGTCGCGCCTATAGCGGACGCCCATCGCCCCCAGGCAGCCCAGGGTCGAGGCGCAGTCTGCGCCGGTCGAATAGTTGGCGATTACGCTGCGTCCCTCGGCAAGCGCGGCCAGCAGCGCATAACGGTGAGAAATGGATTTGTCTCCAGGCAGGGAGATCGTCCCGGCGACCCGCCGCGCGGGTTGAATCTCGCGGTCCATGAACCTTCCATTCTAGGGCCGCTATGGGGCGCGCGCGGCCGTTGCGGCCCGAACAGGGGACGCCCTAAAAACGCATTCCGGTGAAGCCGCCGTCGACGAAAACATCGCTGCAGGTGATGAAGTTGCCGGCGTTGCCCGACAGCAGCAGCAGGGCGGCGCCCACCAGCTCGCGCGGCTCGCCAAAACGCGCCATGGGCGTCTGCTCCATGATTTTGCGCACGCGCTCGGGCTGGAGAATCTTTCGATTCTGCTCGGCCGGAAAAAAACCGGGGTTGAGCGAATTGACCCGCACGCCCTGCGCCGCGTATTCGCGGCCGACGTTTTTGGTGAGATTGTTGACCGCGGCCTTCGACGCGGAATAGGCAAAGACGCGCGAAAGCGGCAGGTGCGCGGTTACGCTGCCGATGTTCAGAATCGCGCCGCCTTGCTGCTGCGCGGCCATGACCGGCGCGAAAATCTGGCAGCCCAGATGAGTCGCCCGCAGGTTGGTGTCGATCACCCTCCGCCAGTCGTCGTCGCCGATCTCGGCATACGGAACGGCCGAGTTGACTCCTGCGCAGTTGACCAACATCTCGACGCGTCCGTGCTTGGCCAGGACGGCGTCTTTGAGCGCGGTCACCGACTCGCGCAAGGTGACGTCGACGGCGGCGAACTCGGCCGATCCGCCGAGCGCCTTCACGGCGGCGGCGCGCTCCCTGCCGCGTTCCGCCGAGCGTCCGGCAACGACAACGTGGGCGCCGGCTTGCGCGATGCCTGCGCAGAGCGCTCCGCCCAAAACGCCGGTACCGCCGATCACAACGGCAAGCTGACCGTCAAGACCGAAAAGTTCATGGAGATACGCTTTCGACTGCAACCCGTTATTGTAGGCCCTCCCCCCGCCGGGGCCCTTGGAGTGAAAGCTGGTCTTGCGCGCGAAGGTTTCACGATCCGCCGAGCGCCGCCACGGCGGCGCGCTCCCTGCCGCGTTCCGCCGAGCGTCCGGCAACGACAACGTGGGCGCCGGCTTGCGCGATGCCTGCGCAGAGCGCTCCGCCCAAAACGCCGGCGCCGCCGATCACAACGGCAAGCTGACCGGCAAGACCGAAGAGTTCATGGAGATACGCTTTCGACTGCAACCCGTTATTGCAGGCCCTCCCCTGCCGGGGGCTTAGAGTAAAAGCTGGTCTTGCGCGCGAAGGTTTCACGATTCATCGAGCGCCGCCGGCTGCTCTCTGCGGACGACCGCATCGGCGCGGCCGTTTCCGGAGGCGCCGATTCGGTCGCCCTGCTGTACGTGCTGCGGGAATTGTTTCCCGCAGCGCGGCTGGGCGTCGTCCACGTCAATCACTGCCTGCGCGGCGCGGAATCGGATCAGGACGAAGCTTTCGTGCGCGATCTGGCCGGCCGCCTCGGCCTGAGCGTCTCCGTGCGCAGGCAGGCCGCCCCGCGGCGCGCCGGCGGCTGCGCGGACAATCTCGAAAAAGCGGCGCGGGATTGCCGCTATCGGTTTTTTCGCGAGTTGCTGGCGGCGGGCGCGTACGACAAGATCGCCACGGCGCACACGCGTTCCGACCAGGCGGAAACCGTGCTGTTCCGCTTGCTGCGCGGGGCGGCGGGTCCCGGATTGAGCGCCGTTCGACCGCTGCGCAACGGAGCGATCGTCCGTCCCATGCTCGACGTTTCGCGTGACGAGGCGAGAGCGTACCTGACGGCGCAAGGCGTCTGCTGGCGCGAGGACTCGAGCAACGACGACCCGGCGTTCTCGCGCAACCGGCTGCGCCGCGAGCTGCTGCCGCAACTCAAACGCGAGTGGAACCCGCAACTCGAGCGGACGCTGGCGAAAACGGCCGATTGGCATTACGAGGAGCAACTATTCTGGCAAGCGCGCACGGACGAGCTCGCCGCAGCTTGCGCTTGCCGCGGGCCGTACGGACTCCTGCTGCGCGTGGACGCGCTGCGCAAGCTGCATCCGGCGGAACAACGGCAATTGCTGAGACGGGCGCTTACGGAGTTGTCTCCCGCTGCGGGGGCGGTCGGTTTCGACCACATCGAAGCCGTCCGCGGCGTGGTTGGCGCGGATGCGGGCTCGGGACGGATCGACCTGCCCGGCTTGCGCGCGGAGCGTTCTTTCGACCTGATCCTGCTGCGGCAGCCGGGAGACCGCGCGGCAAGCTTCGATGTTCCGCTGCTTGTGCCCGGCTGCACGGAGGCTCCGGGAATCGCTGCAAGCCGCATCGAAACGCGGGTTCTCGGCGCGCCGGCGGACAAAGAGCGCTATAATGCAAGCAATCGGGGGACTCTCGACTGGGACCGCGTGCCGAAACCGCTGCGTTTGAGAAACTGGCGTCCGGGCGACCGTTACAGGCCGGCGGGCCGGACTGCCGCGAAGAAGCTCCAACAGTTTTTCCAGGAGAGCCGCATCCATTCCTGGAGACGGGCGGAATGGCCGGTGATCGCAGCAGCCGCGGAAGGCGGGGGGAATGAGGTCATCGTCTGGGCCCGCGCTTTCGGAGCCGCCGCCGAATTCGCGGCCGGAGCGAAGAGCCGCAATCGGCTGTCCATTCGGGAGATCGGCCCCGCGGACGGAGAAAAAGGTATCGAACTGCCGCATTGAAGCGTCTATTCATTAGGGACGCGAGTCAGGGGAATCGAACATCGTGAATTCCACATTCAAAACAGCGGTTTTCTGGATCGTCATGCTCTGTACGGCGATTCTTCTCTGGAAGGTCGTCAATGCGAACGCCGGCGAAAAGGTCGAGAACTTTCCGTTCACGCGGTTCATGGCCGAAATCGACCAGGGCAACGTTCAGGAAGTCACGATCACGGGCCAACAGGTCGAAGGAAGCACCGCGGGCGGCAAGTTCCGCTCGGTGATTCCCGAGGACTACCCGAAAGTCTATGACCAACTGACGGCCCAAAACGTAAAGGTCGATCTGGAAGACCCGGCGACGCTGAATTTCTGGACCGTGATCTGGCAGGTCTCTCCGTTCATCCTGATCATCGCCTTCTGGATTTTCATGATGCGCCAGATGCAGGCCGGCGGGAACAAGGCGCTCAGCTTCGGCAAGAGCCGCGCCCGGCTGCTGACCAACCAGCAGAAGAAGGTGACCTTCAAGGACGTGGCGGGCGTCGAGGAGGCCAAGGAGGAGCTGCAGGAGATCATCGAGTTCCTGCGCGAGCCCCAAAAGTTTCAGAAGCTGGGCGGGCGGATTCCCAAGGGAGTTTTGCTGATCGGCCCTCCGGGCACGGGCAAGACGCTGCTGGCCCGCGCGGTCGCGGGCGAGGCGAACGTTCCTTTCTTCTCGATTTCGGGATCCGACTTCGTGGAGATGTTCGTCGGCGTCGGCGCCAGCCGCGTCCGCGATCTGTTCGAGCAGGGCAAGAAGAGCGCGCCGTGCATCATCTTCATCGACGAGATCGACGCCGTGGGCCGCCACCGCGGCGCCGGCCTGGGAGGCGGGCACGACGAGCGCGAGCAGACGCTCAATCAGTTGCTGGTCGAGATGGACGGCTTCGATTCCAACGAAGGCGTCATCCTGATGGCCGCCACCAACCGCCCCGACGTGCTCGACCCGGCGCTGCTGCGGCCGGGGCGCTTCGACCGGCGGGTGGTCGTCGCGCGGCCGGACGTGCGCGGGCGCCAGGGCATCCTGCAAGTCCATACCAAGAAGATTCCCTTGGCCGACGACGTCGATTTGTCGGTGCTCGCCCGCGGAACTCCGGGCTTCTCGGGCGCCGACCTGGCCAACCTGACCAACGAATCCGCGCTGTTCGCCGCGCGGCAGAACCGCAAGGTGGTCACGATGGCCGACTTCGAGCTGGCCAAGGACAAGGTGATGATGGGCGCCGAGCGGCGCTCGATGATTCTCACCGACGAAGAGAAGAAAAACACCGCTTACCACGAAGCCGGCCACGCGGTCGTGGCCGCTCTGCTCGAACAGGCCGACCCCCTGCACAAGGTCACCATCATTCCGCGCGGCCAGGCGCTGGGCGTAACGATGCAGTTGCCCGTCGACGACAAGCACACCTACACGCAGGCATACCTGCGCGATCAGCTCGCCATCCTGATGGGCGGGCGCATCGCCGAGGAGATATTCATGGACCACATGACCACCGGCGCCGGCAACGACATCGAGCGCGCCACGGCCATGGCCCGGCAGATGGTCTGCGAGTGGGGCATGAGCAGCATGGGGCCGCTCACCTTCGGCAAGCAGGAAGAGCAGGTCTTCCTGGGGCGCGAGATCGGCCGGCAGCGCGACTACTCCGAAGCGACGGCGATCCGCATCGACGCCGAAGTGCGCGGCCTGGTCTCGGAAAGCTACGACCGCGCCAAGCAGTTGATCGCCGATCACTCGGACGGGCTGATCCGCATCGCGGAGGCGCTGTTGGAAAGGGAAGTGCTCGACGGCGAGCAAGTCAAGGCGCTGCTGGAAGGCCGCAGCCTGGCGCCTCTCGACACGCGGCCGCCCGCGCTGGACGACGAAGGCACGCCCGAAGAAGCGACCGGCGCCGCCGAGCCGGAGCCGAGCCAGCCGTTGCCGGGGCTCGAGGGCGGCGAACCGGCGCCGGCGTAGGGCGGCCTCTGCTAAATTACAGGCATGACTTTGGAACTCATCAGCATTCTGGTGGCTATGGCGGGCGGGTTGACTGCGGTCGCAGGGTTGATCCTGGCCGGCCAAAAAGAAACGCGGGCGCATCTGCGGCGAATCGAAGCACAGCAAGGCGAGATGCGGGAAGATGTCTCACAACTCCGCGAGCGCATGGCCCGCCTCGAGGGACTGCTCGAGGGTTTGCGGGAGTCGGTTGCGGCAAGAGCGCGGACGTAAGAGGGCAGTCTTCTCCCGCGCCGGGGTCGCTTCAAGTTATCGGCGAAACGAAGCCGTCCGGCTTGACGGCCAGAATCGAACAGCGAATCTTTGAAAAAACGCGCTCCGCGGTGCTGCCGATCAGCATCCCGGCAACGCCGCCGCGGGCGACGCTGCCCATCACGATCAGATCGCTGCGGTTGTTGCGCGTGAACTCGGCAATGACGCGCGCCGGGTCTCCTTGGAGCAGACGCATCTGCTCCTTCTTCACGCGGCCGCCGAACGATTCCACGAAACCGTCGAATTGCTCGCGGGCTTTTTCGCGCACTGCGGCCCGGTAGCTCGCGACCGTCCGTTCGGAAAGCCCCCCGCGTCCGCCCAGGACGTCGGCGCCGAACGCCTGCCAGACGTGCAAAACGCTCAACTCGGCTCCTTCGATGTCGGCCAACAGCGCGGCGATTTCCACGATCTTGCGGTTCAGCGCGCGGCCGGTTTCTTCGTCGACGAACGGGTCGACCGCGGCAACGATGCGCCGCAAGCCGCCGCGCCGCGAAGGCTTCTCGATCCAAACCGGCGCCGGACACATCCGCAACAGCTTCATCGCGGTGGACCCGAACAAGGAAGTGAGTCCTCCGGCCTCGGCCGTCTTCATCACGAGGTCGAATGGCGACTGCCGCGCGGCGCGGATCACTTCCATGTACGGCTTGCCGTAGCGCACCGCCAAGGTTACCGCCAAGCCTTCGGCGATGAGCGGCGCGGCCGTTTCCTTCAGATGGTCTTGCGTCTCGGCTTGGAACGCTTCCGCCAGGTCCTCGTGAGCGCCGACCGACTGCCGCAGCAGCAGCGGCAATTCCTCCGCGACGGCCAGCAGCGTCAGACCGGCGCCGCAGCGCCGCGCCAGCGCCGCAGCGCGGTCGAGCGCCGCATGCTTGGCGTTGCGGGTCGTAACGTAGACGAGAATTTTTCGGAAGCCCATTGCGGCCATCGTTCTCATGGTACTCCCCGCCACGATTGCGGGGAGCCGCGGTTCAGGCAACGCCCTCGGATGCGCGGCAGCCGAGGGCTCAGTCGCCGCGCTCGGCGGACTCGACCAACGAAGGGCGGTTGAAGAGGGCTGTCGAAACCACCTCTTCCAGACGCGACAGGCGGGCGTCCAGACCGCTCACCTCGCGGCGCAGATCGCTGAACTCGGCTTGTAGTTGCTCCATATCCCGCCGCAGTTCCCGCTGATTCGCCCGCATCTGACGTTGGCCGTTCAGGATCAGCCCCGCCAATGCAATGCCCACCCCCAGAATGCTGAATATCTCGGGGGTCATGCTCTCATTGTACGCGCCTCCCTGATTCGAGAGAGACGGCTGCGCAGCAACCGAACAGAGATGCTCAGCCGCCGCGCTCGGCGGACTCGACCAACGAAGGGCGGTTGAAGAGGGCTGTCGAAACTACCCCTTCCAGACGCGACAGGCGGGCGTCCAGACCGCTCACCTCGCGGCGCAGATCGGCAAAATCGGCTGTCAACTTATCCGCGCGGGAGATCGTCTCCGCTCGCAATTGCTCCATATCCCGCCGCAGTTGCCGCTGACCGTTCAGGATTATCCCGGCCAATGCAATGCCGACCCCCAGGATGCTGAAGATCTCAGGCGTCATGACCCCATTGTACAGGTTTCCCGGGTTCGCGGAGCCGGAGCGGAGCGGCCCGCGAACATGCAAAAAGCCCCGCCGGGTATCCGGCGGGGCTTTCGGGTTGTTCCGTTCGAGAACGGCGGGGTTTTAGAAGCGCCAGCGCAGACCCAACTGGATCTGGCGCGGAGCGACGCTCTGGCGTGTGATCGTGTTGGTGTTGCCGCGCTGCAAGCGCTCTTCGGGTAGAGCGAAGTTGACTGTGTTGGGCATGTTGAAGAATTCCGTGCGGAATTCAACCGCGTGCCGCTCGTTGACCCGAAACTCCTTCTGGACGGCGATGTCGATGGAAACGATGCCGTCGGCGTCGGTGATGTAGGCGCCGGCGCTGCCGAAGGTGTACTGCTGCGGTATCTCGAACGCGCTTTCGTTGAACCAGGCGTCCGGCGTTTTCGACCCCGCGTTGGGATCGCCGGCCAAGTTCGGACGCTGGCGCGAGCGGCCGGTGTTGGCGACATCCCTGTTGAGGCGAACGTTGACCGGAGGGCCGGTCTCGAAGCGGGTAATGCCCTCAAGCGACCAGCCTCCGAGAATGGCGTCGGCGGCTCCACTGATATCGGAACCGAACTGCCGCCCGCGGCCGAAAGGCAACTCATAGACGTAGGCGAAGTTGAAGACCTGGCGGGTGTCCCAGCTCGAGCGCGAGTAGTCGAGATGGCGGTTGAAGGGATCCTGCACCTTGACCTCGGCCAGCGAAGACTGACCGTCGAGGGCCTTCTGCCACGTGTAGTTCATGTTGAACTGCAAGCCCCTGCTGAAACGCTTGAGCAACTTGACCTGCAAGGCGTTGTAGGAGCCGTTGTACTGGTTCGAGCCGCCGTCGAGGTCGCCGAAGCTGGGCAGCAGGCGGCGCGGCTGCACGTCGCCCGGGCCCGGCCGCAGCGCGTTGTTGAACGGCGAGTAGCCGATCTGCTTGCGGCTGCCGGAACCGACGTAACCGACGTCGAGGGTCATGTCGTCCATGACTTGGCGCTGGATGGTGAAGTTCCACTGCATCGAGTAGGGCGAGCGGTTGGTCGGCTGCTGCGGCCAGCCGCCGATCGCCGCGGTCGAGGAAAACGGCGGGCCTTCGTCGGTGATCGGGAAGTCGGGCACGGCGCCGCGATTCGGGCTGAACACCTGTTGCACGGTGAAGGGCCAGAACTTGCGCAGATCCTGCAACTCCTGCACGAAGGTCGAGTTGTAGAAGATGCCGAAACCGCTGCGCAAGACCGTCTTGTCGTTGAGGCGGTAAGCGATGCCCAAGCGCGGCGCGAAGTCGTTCCTGTCGGAGCCGACCAGGGCGCGGCCCCAACCGCCTATGTTGGGCGGCAGGCCGGTCTGGAACGTATCCAGGGGCGCCGGCACGCGGCCGTCCGGAGGCGCGGGCTGCGGATTCTCGGCCGCCCACATCAGCGTCCCGAAGTATTCGCCGTTGGTGGGGTCGCGGCGCACCCACAGGTTGCCCAGACGGTCGGTGGTGTCGTAGGGGCGGCTGCCGAACTGATACATCAGACCGAGGTTGACGGTCAGCTTCTGGCTGACGCGCCAGTCGTCCTGCACATGGGCGATCGTGAAGTGCCCGATGCCGTTGGTCAGCGTGTTGCCCTGGCCGCGGCGGATTTCAGTCGGATAGCCCAGCAATGCGTCGGCCATCGGAAAACCGGTAATCTGCCCGTTGAAATTGGCGTTGCCGTTCATCGGGTTCGTCGTATTGGTGTAGAAGCGGCGGCGGTGATACTGGCCGCCGACCTTGAAGTTGTGCCTGCCCTTGACGAACGAGAGATTCTGAGAAAACTGGTAAACCTCGTCGCCGGTAACCGTGCCCCCGCCCTGGCCGGCGCGGTAGGCGCCGAAGGCGATGCTGACCAGCGGATCCTGGAAGACGTCGCGCTGGTACATGCGCAATCCGGTCTGGTCGAGGAAGTCGCCGCGGGTCAGGCCGGACGAGATTTCGGTGATGCTGGGGTTGTCGGGCTGGTTGGCGCCGAAGGTGGTCGTCAAGACGGTCGTCGCGCCGAACACGTGGTTCCAGGTTCCGCCGTAGTTGAAAACGTCGAACCCGCTGTTCCGGCTGAAAAGCGGATTGGCGTCGGGCCGGGCGAGATCCGCGTTCTGGTTGCTGAAGCGGAAGAAAAACGTGTCGTTGGCGTCCATGTTGTAATCCCAGCGCCAGTGGAGCTGGTCGCGGTCGTTCGTTCGCTTGCGGTTGTTCACGTAGTTGTTGGTATCGCGGGGCAGGTTCGGGCCGTCGGGGTTGGTCAAGCGGACCGCGGTGGGGACCGTCGGAATCTGCTGCGCCATGGGGATCGTGTTGTTGGGAAACGGGTCGCCCGTAAAGGGATCGCTGATAGTATCCGTGACGCGCGAGAAGTCACCCTGGCGGAAGTCGGCCGGCGGCGTCGAGAACAGGGTGGTGTTGCCGCGGCGGAGGCGGAACGATTCCCACGAAACGAACCAGAACATCTTGTCGCTGAGGCCGGGGATCGGGCCGCCGACCGCGGCGCCGAACTGGTTGAGGTTGAACGGAACCTTCGGCTGCTCGTTGCGGTTGGCGAAGAACTCGTTGGCGTCGAGGTTGTCGTTGCGCAGGAACTCATAGACGGTGCCGTGAATCTCGTTGGTGCCGGACTTGAGCACCATGCTGACGTTCGCGCCGGCCGAGCGGGCGAACTCCGAGCCGGTGTTGGTGGCGACCTTGAACTCCTGGATGGCGTCCATCGGCGGCGAGATGCCCGGCGAGTTCATCATCTGCATGTTGGAGTCGACGCCGTCGAGGGTGTAGTTGTTGTCCTGCGGCCTCCCGCCGTTGACGGAATACAGTTGCGTGCCCGATTCGAGGGTGCCGCGCGACTGGCTGCGGCGGCGCGAGCTGGTGCCGGGCATGAGCAGGATCAACTTGGTGAAGTTGCGCTGGTTGACGGGCAGGCGCTGCAATTCTCTCTCGTTGACGACGCCGCCGACGGACGCTTCCTGCGTCTGCATGATCGGCGCGGCGCCGGTGACCTCGATGGTCTCGGTCACTTCGCCGAGCTCCATGACGAAGTCGACTTCGAGCACGTCGGCGACCTGCAGGACGACGTCGTCACGGACCTGGGTTTTGAATCCGGCCGATTCGGCCCTGACAGTGTAGGCTGCCGGGTTCAGCGGGAACACGCGGAACTGGCCGGCTTCGTTGGACTCGACGACGCGCTCGATCCCCGTGCCCTGGTGGGTCACGGTAATCGACGCGCCGGGAATCGCCGCGCCCGACGGGTCGGTGACGTCGCCGACGATCGTGGCCTGGGTCTGCGCCAACGCGCCCGACGGCGCAAACAGCAGCAGGCCCAAAACAGTCAGGGCAAATCCGCCCATCCTGGAAACGTTCTTCATGGTTTCGATCCTCCTGAAACTTCTGTCCGTTCAATGCGAGACACAGACTGCGCCACGATACCGAGCGAGACGGGAGCGGGCGCACAACCCCAGCGAAACAGACGCTTCCTAATATACCGCATTTGGATGTAAAGTGTCAATAAGCCTTGCCGTTTTTGTTTTTTTTGCTCTTTGCCGCCGCTGCTTCGCCCGCGGGCGCGCAGGGCGTGGCCAGCTCGGGCTCGAAGCCGGCGCCCGCCGTCAAAGCCTCGGGGCTGCCCTGGGACGCGCAATTCACCGACATCGCCGCCGCGGCGGGCCTCGACCTGCGCTTCACCTACGGCGGCGAGACCGCGAAAAACTACATCATCGAGTCGAACGGCTCGGGCGCCGCGTTTCTCGACTATGACGGGGACGGCCGCCTCGATATCTTTCTGGTGAACGGCTCGACGCTCGAAGGCTTCGCGGACGGCCCCGCGCCGACCAATCGGCTCTACCGCAACCGCGGCGGCGCGCAGTTCGAAGACGCGACGGCGGCCGCGGGCCTGGCGCGTTCCGGATGGGGCAGCGCGGTCTGCGCCGGCGATTACGACAACGACGGCGCGCTCGACCTGTTCGTCGCCTACTGGGGGCCGGACGCGCTCTACCGCAACGACGGCGAGGGGCGCTTCGAGGAAGTCGCCGCCTCTGCCGGCGTCGCCGGAGGCGCCAAGCAGTGGAGCTCCGGCTGCGCGTTCGTCGATTACGACCGCGACGGCCTGCTCGACCTGCTGGTGACGCAGTACCAGCAGTTCGACCCGGCGACGGCGCCCCCTCCGGGGAAAGCCTCGAACTGCGAATGGAAGGGGATGCCGGTTTACTGCGGCCCGCGCGGGCTGCCTTTCGGCAACGTAACCCTGTACCGCAACGAAGGCGACGGGACGTTCCGAGACGTCAGCGCGGCCTCCGGCGTGCGCGGCGTCGAAAACTATTACGCCTTTACGGCGGCCGCGGCGGATTTCGACGGCGACGGCCGGCAGGACATCTACATCGCCTGCGATTCGACCCCCAGCATCTTTTTTCTTAACAACGGCGACGGCACGTTCACCGATTTCGCCACCGAAACCGGGCTGGCCTTCAACGAGCACGGCTTCGAGCAGGGCGGCATGGGCGTCGGCGTCGGCGACTTCGACCGCGACGGCCGGCTGGACCTGATCAAGACGAACT
Organism: Bryobacterales bacterium; assembly: GCA_965214655.1. Classification (GTDB taxonomy): domain Bacteria; phylum Acidobacteriota; class Terriglobia; order Bryobacterales; family UBA6623; genus CATQHP01. Next base: position 2,924,852 of record OZ243965.1, read on the forward strand.
TCGCGGGCGATTATCCCAACGTCTATCACCAGCAGGAGGGCGGCTTTTTCGAAGACATCGTGGTGCGCGCGGGCCTGGCGGTCAATCCGCAATACGTCGGCTGGGGCGTCGAATACGTCGATCTGGACAACGACGGCCTGCAGGACGTTTTCCAGGTCAACGGGCACGTTTACCCCGAGCTCGACCGGCAGTCGAAGATCAACGAAACGTACAAGCAATCGAATCTGGTTTACCGCAACCTGGGGGACGGGCGCTTCGAGGACGTAACCGCCCTCAGCGGCACGGGGCTGAAGATCGAAAAATCGAGCCGCGGGGCGGCCTTCGGGGATTTCGACGACGACGGGGACATGGACGTAGTGGTGATGAACATGGGCGATACGGCGTCGCTGCTGCGCAACGATCTCGACAACGGGAACCATTGGACAAGAATCGCGCTGCAGGGCACGAAATCGAACCGGGCGGCGATTGGCGCAACCGTGACGATCGAGGCCGGGGGCGCGCGCCAGACCGAGGCCGTGCTGAGCCAGTCGAGCTACGTTTCGCACAACGATCTGCGCGTGCACTTCGGCCTGGGCGCGGCCGAGCGAGTCGACGGCATCGCGGTGCGCTGGCCGTCCGGGGACGTCGAGGAGTTTCCCGGAGCGGCGGGAGGCCGCACGCTGCTGCTCGTGGAAGGCTCCGGAGAGGTTGCGGCCTTGCCATGACGGCGCGCGCGGGCAGATGCGCGGCCGGCGGCGCTCTTCTGGCGCTGCTCCTTCCGGCGCTGCCGGCCCAGAACGTCGACGCTCTGCTCGCCGAGGAGAGATCCCCGGCCGCGCTCGCCGACGCCGGGCGGGAGCTCGCCGGCCGGGGCCGGGTGGAAGACGCCGCGAAGCTCTGGCTCAAGGCGGCGGAACTGGCGCCGGATTACTTCCCGGCGCTTTTCAACCTGGGTTTCATGCACTACTCGGGCGGGCGCCCGCAAGAGGCGGCGGGCTGGCTGGCCAAGGCCGCCGCGGCCGGCCCGCGCGACTTCAACGCGCACTATCTGCTGGGGCTGGCGCAGCGGGAAAACGGCAGGCGCGAGGCGGCGCTGCGCGCTTGGCGCGAGGCGCTGGCGATCCGTCCCGACCACTTCAAGCTGATGCAGGCGATGGCGGTCGAATACGGGAAAGGCCGCTACCACAAAGAAGCCGCCGAGCTTTCGCGCCGGGCGCTCGACCTGCAGCCCGAGAACGAAAACCTCTACTACCTCGCGCTGAGCGCCTACCAACAGGCGGGCGATTACGACAGCGGCTTGAAGCTCGCCGCGCGCGCCGCCGCGAAGTATCCGCGCTCGGCGCGCGCCAATTTCGAGTACGCCTGGCACCTGCAAAGGGACGGGCGCTTCGACGAAGGGCTGCCGTTGCTGCGCAGGGCGATGGCGCTCGACCCCGGCTACGAAGAGCCGCTGTTTTTCTACGGAGATTGGCTGGTCAAGCAGGCGCGGCACGAAGAAGCGCTGGAATTCCTCGAAAAAGCCGTCGCCGCGCGCGGCGATTACATCGCGGCGCGGATGAGCCTGGCGCGGGCGCTGATGGGGCTCAGGCGCTGGGAGCGCGCCATCGAGGCCCTCAACGAAGCGGCGCGCATCGAGCCGCGCCACCCGCAGCCGCGCCTGCTGCTTTCGCAGGCGTACTTCCGCCTCGGCGAGCGCAAGAGAGCAAGCGCCGAGAAAGAGCTCTCGCTGCGGCTGCGCCGGCAAAATCCAACCTTTCTCGAAGCGGCGCAAACGCGCCCCTTCCCCGACTGACCGCATTTCCCTTACGCTGGAAAGGCGCGCCCCGGCACGACTCATGCAGCTCTCGGTGGTGATTCCGGTTTACAACGAGGCGGCGACGATTCGCGAAATCGTCAGCCGCGTGCAGGCCGTGGACATGTCGAAAGAACTGATCCTGGTCGACGATTTTTCGACGGACGGCTCCCGAGAAGCGCTGGCGGAGATCGCCGCGCAAGCGGACAATGTCAAAGTCTTCTTTCACGAACGCAATTGCGGCAAGGGCCGGGCGCTGCGCACCGGTTTCGATCATGCCGCGGGCGACTTCGTCATCGTGCAGGACGCCGATCTCGAATACGATCCGCAAGACTACCCCAAGCTGCTGCATCCCCTGCTCTCGGGAAAAGCGGACGTTGTCTTCGGTTCCCGCTTCCTGACGACGGAACAGCACCGCGTCCTGTACTTCTGGCATTCGGTGGGCAACCGTTTTCTGACGCTGCTCTCGAACATGACGACGAATCTGAACCTGACGGACATGGAGACGTGCTATAAAGTCTTCCGGCGCGAGTTGATCCAGTCCATCGAGCTTGAAGAAGACCGCTTCGGTTTCGAGCCGGAAATTACTTCCAGGATCGCCAAGGCCGGCGCTCGCGTTTACGAGGTAGGCGTTTCCTACCACGGACGCACTTACGACGAGGGAAAGAAGATCGGCGTGAAGGACGGTTTCCGGTCGTTGTGGTGCATTCTGAAGTACCGTCTGAAGCCGCTCAGGAGGAAGTAGATTTGTTGCCGCGGGTCGCCGGCCTCGTTGCGGTTGCGCTCTCGGCGGCGTTCGCCGCGGAACGGAACGAACAGACGCCGGAAGTCGGCGAAATCGTCAAGCGGGCGTTTCTCCGCGAGCAAGCCAACGAAGCCGCGGCCCGCCGCTACGCCTTTCACTTTCGCGAAGAACGGCGCAGCCTCGACCGCGAAGGGAAGATCAGGAGCGCGGAGTCGAAAACTTTCGACGTGACTTTTCTTTTCGGCGAGGAGCACGAACGGTTGATCGCCGTCAACGACAGGCCGCTCGACCCGCGCAAAGACGCCGGGGAACAGCGCGGCCTCGAGCGGCGCATCGCCAAAATAGAGCGGCTGACGCCGGCGCAGCGCCGCAAGCGGGCCGAGAAAATCGAGCGCGAACGCGAGGAAGAACGCGCCCAGACAGCCGAGTTGCGCCACCTCTTCGCGTTCAGCCTCGCCGGCGAAGAGACCGTGGATGGCACGGCAACCTGGGTGATTCGCGCCGAGCCCCGCCCGGAATATCGATCGAAGCATCCGCGCGCCGGGTTTCTGCAGAAAGTACGCGGCGCGTTCTGGATCGCCAAGGAAGATTACGGTTGGGTCAAGCTCGAGGCCGAAACTCTCGACGCCGCCCCGTTCGGCATGTTTCTGTTGCGGCTGGCCAAGGGTTCGACGTTCAGCATACGGCGCAAGAAGCTGGCGGAAGGCGCGTGGGTGAAAGAGAGCTTCCGCATGCGCGCCGACGTGCGCGCGGGCCTGCTGCTCACGCTGCGCCGCGAAATCCTCGGCAGCTACGGCAACTACCGGAAATTCTCTGGGGAAGCGGAGACGACAGTGGCCGGCAATCCCCCGCCGTAGGCGTAATTGACTCGGCGGAGGCAAGGGTTTATGCTCATGGTGAAGGAACTCGGGCCGGCAACCCGGGTAAGACATAAAGGTTAAGGATATGGGTAAGGAGAATACATTTTCGCTTCCGTTCGATGAAGCTGCTTACAAGCACATCAGTAAGCTTAAGGAAGAAGACCCCAGATACAACACTTTGGGAGATGTCGTCAGCGACTCGCTCAGAATTCAGGATGCCCTACGATTCGAAGAGAAACGGGGATTCGACCAGATCCTGGTGCGCAATTCCCGGACGCGCGAGATAAGGATTCTGGACTTCCCAGGCAGATAGGGCCGCCGGCAAGCAGTCGAACGCGGTCAGGAGAGCGTGGAAGTCGATTGCGAGCGCTGCAATGAGCGAGTCCAACAACAACCGCCCCCAAGCAGGCAGCCTGCCGGATTTGGGCAAAGTTTCCTGGAAGGACAGCGACCACAATTCCAGGGAATACCGAGACAAAGCGACCCGGAGCCTCGCCGGTTGGTTCGTATTGGTTTTCGTTGCTGTTATTGCGGCTCAGTACGCGCTGGTGACCTGGTTCACGTTTGCCCACAATGATGACGGGCTGGTCCACGTCGAAAAGGTGTTCAGCGCCGTGCTGCCGGTTGTGTCCGGGTTGGTGGGCGCGGCGGCAACGTACTATTTCACCAGGGAACGGATTTAGCCTTTGTCGCCGCCCGCCGGGGCTGCGCGACTCCATGCTCCCCAGCGGTTATTCTGGAACTTCATGAAGCTCGATTGGTTCGACAGACGACCGATCGCCATCGTGCTCGCGGTAACGGCTCTTTTTTACTGGAAGCTGTTATTCTCCAACCAGTTCACGTTTCTCGATTCGCCCGATCACGTCTATCAAATCCTGCCCTGGTATCAGGTGCAGGCGGCGCAATGGAACGAGGGCGAGTTCCCGCTGTGGGACCCTTACGTTTGGGCGGGCCAAACGCTGGTCGGGCAGATGCAGCCCGGGGCGATGTTTCCGCTGAACTGGCCGCTGTTCCTGGCGCCGCTCAAAGACGGCTTTATCAACCTCAAATTCGTTCACTGGCATTACGCCGCGATGCACCTGCTCGCGGCGCTGTTCATGTACGGGCTGTTGCGCGAGTTGGGGCGCAGCCGGTATGCCTCGGTTTTCGGCGGCGTCGCTTTCGCTTGCAGCGGCTACATCGGCGGGGTGGCCTGGCCGCAGATGTTGCACGGCGCGATCTGGCTGCCGTTGGTTTTCCTGCTGTTCCATCGAGTCGAGCGCGCGCAGTCGGGCGCGGAACGCTTGCCGTACGCCATGCTCTGCGGCGGCGCGATCGGACTTGCTCTGCTCAGCGGCCATCACCAAGCCCCCATTTTCATGTTGCTCGGCCTTACGGGATTGTTTCTGTTCTTCGCCTGGCGGCGGCGGGCTTCCCGCGCCTGCCTCTTCCGCTGGGGCGGCTGGTATTTCGTGATCGCGGCAACCGCATTTCTGGCGGCCGCGATGCAGTTGCTGCCGATGCTCGAATACGCCGAGCGGTCGGTTCGCTGGGTCGGCGCGGACAATCCGGTCGGCATCGACGACAAGACGCCCTATTACGTGATGCATGAGTGGCGCGCCCAGCCGATTACGTGGCTCGGCGCGGTCGTTCCCGGCCTGAATCTCAACGTCAACGGTTTCGTTGGATTCGCCTGCCTGGGGCTGGCCGTTGTGGGGGCCGCCCTCGCCTGGAAGCAACGCTGGGCGCCCGTATACGCCGTGTTGGGCCTCGCCGCGCTGAGCTATTCCTCCGCGCACCTGTCTGTTTTGCACGGATGGGCGTACGCCTTCGCGCCGTTCGCGGACAAGGCGCGCAGCGCTTCCCACGCCATTTATATCTGGCAGTTCGCGCTGTTCGTCCTGGCCGCTCACGGAATCGACCGGCTGCTCGAAGCAGGGCCGGACGATGCGGACTGCGCGCGCTGGGCGGCGCGCGCGCAAAGGGTCTCGCTCGGCTTCGGCGCCGTATTCCTGGCGATCCTCTACGTTCGGGCCGCCGACGGAAAAATGGACCTCGTCCCGGGCGATCAGTTCGCGATGGCGGCCGTATCGGCGTTTCTCTTCGCCGCTCTGCTCCAGGCTTGGCGGCGGTCTTCTCTGGGAACGACCGCGCTGAAAACGGCCCTGCTGCTTTTGATGGTCCACGAGACGTTCTCCGTGCAGATCTGGCATATCAAGCCCCGGGACGACCGCAATCAGATCAAGTTCTTGACGGAACTGCAAGAGTTCGGGGGAGTTTACCGGTTTCTCCAGAAACAGGAGAGGCCCTTCAGGGCGGAGTTGCGTCATGACCGCGCGATGAGCTTGTCCGCCTGGTACGGCGTCGAGGCTTCCGACGGCTATACCGCATCGCTGACGCACGATATCCGCGCGTTCATGGGCGCCTGGCCGTCCTACGATGAGGGCCGGTTGCGGCTGAACACGAAATACACGGTTGCGCAGAAACCGGCGCGGGACGGCCAGGTCGAGGTTTACGCCGACCCGCATACCTCCTGGCGGGTTTACCTCAATCCCGATCACGGCCCGCGGGCGTGGCTGGAGCACACGGCGGACAACATCGAGACAGGCGCTGCAGGCGGCTTCGCCCCCGGCGGCTGCGGCGGCGCCGGCAGCATCGAGTACACGCTCGTCTCGGCCCAAGCGGTGCGGGTCCGCGCCACCGCTCCCTGCGCTGCGTATCTGGTCGTCGCCGACCCCTATTATCCCGGTTGGACGGCGACGAACCGCGGCAAGCCGACGCCGATCCTGCGCGCTTACGGGGGCGTGCGGGCGGTGATGCTGCCCGCAGGAGAAAATCTCGTGGAATTCGCGTACCGCCCGCGCAGCGTCCATGCCGGCGCAATCCTCAGCGGCATCGGGTTTTTGCTGTGCTGCGGGGCGGCGGGCATGCTGGCGCGGCGGCGCTTGAAGCGCCGCGCGGCCGGCGCTACGATGAAAGAGTAGACCCTGGACGGCTGCTTGCCGGCAGGGAACGGTTGCGCAGCGGCCTGAGGACAGGCCGGCGGGTTCGGAGAGCGCCATGTATCTGACAGATGAATTCCGCTTGAAGGTCGGCTTGGCCGAGCAGCTCAAGGGCGGCGTCATCATGGACGTCACCAACGCCGAGCAGGCGAGGATTGCGCAAAACGCCGGCGCGGCCGCCGTCATGGCGCTGGAGCGCGTCCCGGCCGACATCCGCAAGGAGGGCGGCGTAGCGCGCATGGCCAACGTCTCCGTCATCCGCGAAATCATGGAAACGGTCACCATTCCAGTCATGGCCAAGGCGCGCATCGGCCATTTCGCCGAGGCGATAGTGCTGGAAGCGCTGCACGTGGACTACATCGACGAAAGCGAGGTGCTCACCCCCGCCGACGAAGAGCATCACATCGACAAGCGCGGCTTCAAGACGCCCTTCGTCTGCGGCGCGCGGAATCTGGGCGAGGCGCTGCGGCGCATCGGCGAGGGGGCGGCGATGATCCGCACCAAGGGCGAAGCGGGCTCGGGCAACATCGTCGAGGCCGTGCGGCACATGCGCGCCATCCAAAGGGAAATCAAGCAGCTCACGGTGAAGGGCAAAGACGAACTGCCCGCGGCGGCCAAGGAACTGCAAGCGCCGCTCGAGCTCGTCGAGTGGACGGCCGCGCACGGCGGGCTGCCGGTTCCGAATTTTTCCGCCGGGGGCATCGCCACGCCCGCGGACGCCGCGCTGGTGATGAGTCTCGGCGCCGAGGCGGCGTTCGTCGGCTCGGGCATCTTCAAGTCCGCGGACCCGGAACGGCGCGCCGCCGCGGTGGTCAAGGCGACCACGTTTTACAGCGATCCCGACAAGCTGCTCGAAGCCTGCGCGGATCTCGGCGAACCCATGCCGGGGCTGGAAATCGACAAGATCGCCGCGCACGACCTGCTGCAGACCCGCGGCTGGTAGCCAGCGGCGACGGCGCGGCATTCCGCCATGAAAATCGGAGTTTTGGCTCTGCAGGGCGACTTCGAGGCTCACGGAGATCGTCTGGCCGATCTCGGCGCGCAGCCGGTCGAAGTGCGCTACGCCCGGCAACTCGACGCAATCGACGGCCTCATCCTGCCCGGCGGCGAAAGCACCGTGAACCTGCTGCTGCTGGAAGGTGAGGGACTGTGGGCGCCGCTGCGCCGGTTCGCCGCGGAAAAACCCGTTTTGGGCACTTGCGCCGGCGCGATCCTGCTCGCGCGCGAGGTTGCCGGCCCGTCGCAGCGTTCGCTGGGCGCGATGGATTTTACAGTCGAGCGCAACGCCTACGGCAGGCAGATCGACAGCTCGATCCGGCGGGTCGAGCCCGAGCCCGCGTTTAGCGAGCGGACGCGGCCCGGCGCGCTCGAGGCGGTGCTCATCCGGGCGCCCATCGTCCGCTCCGTCGGCCCGCAAGTCGAAGTCCTGATCCGCGACGGAAAAGACCCCCTCCTGCTGGAGCAAGGCCGGCGTCTGGCCGCGACCTTCCATGCCGAGCTGACGGACGACACGCGCGTCCACGAGCTCTTTCTGGCCAAAGTCGGGCGTCCCCGAGAGCCGGCCGCCGCGCCGCCCGCGTGACTTTCGCTGCGGGCTTGTCTGTTAAGATACGCACGGGGATGCCGTTTCTGCGCTCGCTGATCGGACACGCCTTGCGCCAGGCGGCGAACAACCCGCGCGTCCGCGAGACGGCGAAGCAGGTTTTCGAAGACGAAGTGAAGCCGGCGGCCAAGGACGCCTGGCAGAAAGCGAAGCCCGAAGTCGAGGCGGCCAAAGACAAGGCCGTGCAGCGCGCCGCCCGCTTTGCGGCCCGGGTCAAGAAGGAACTCGACGAAAGAACGTCGAGATGACCGCCGCCGGGCAGTTCGAGGGGCCATGATTTCTCGCCGCAAGCTGTTTGCCGGCGCAGCTGCTTCCTCCGCGGTTGCTTCTTCCGCGCAGCGCCCGCGCTTCATCGCCGTATCGTCGAGCAACGGCCTGGCCTGCACGGCCAAGGCCGTGGAGACGATGCAGGCGGGCGGGGACACGCTCGACGCCGCCATTGCCGGCGTCACCATCCAGGAGCTCGACCCCGAGGATACGAGCGTGGGTTACGGCGGCCTGCCCAATGAAGAAGGCGACGTCGAGCTCGATGCCTGCGTGATGCACGGCCCTACCCGGCGCTGCGGCGCGGTGGCCTCGATGCGCGGGATCAAGACCCCTTCGCGGATCGCCAAGCTGGTCATGGAGCGGAGCGATCACGTCATGCTGGTCGGCGAGGGCGCGACCCGGTTCGCCGAGGCGCACGGCTATCGGGTGGAAAGCCTGCTCACCGACAAAGCGCGTCTGGCCTGGCTGGCGTGGAAAGAGTCGCTCGGCGGAGACTGGGGCCCCGGCCTCGATGCGCCTCCGGGCGGCGCTGCCGGCAGAGCGCTTCTGGAGCGCATCCCCGGCGCCCGGCCCGACTGGCTCGCCTGGGCCCGCCAGGCGGCGGCCCATCCGCCGACGGGCACGATCACCTGTCTCACGCTCAACGACAGGGGCGAAATGTCGGGCTGCACGACCACAAGCGGCCTGGCCTGGAAAATCCCCGGCCGCGTCGGCGACTCGCCGATTATCGGCGCGGGGGTTTACTGCGATCAGGATGTCGGCGCCGCCGGCTCGACCGGCCGCGGCGAGGAAAACATCCGCGTCTGCGGGACGCACACGGTGGTCGAAAACATGCGCTGCGGCATGGAGCCTGCCGCAGCCTGCCGCGATGCGCTGCGCCGTGTGGCGCGGAACTACGACGACGACCGCAGCCGGCTGGGCGCGATCGGGCTGTCGTTCTACGCACTCAGAAAAGACGGCGCATACGCCGGCGCATCGCTCTGGGACCGCGCGCGCAGCGGCTCCCGGCGGCGCTCGCAATTTACCGTCAACACCGGCGGCGAAAGCCGCACGGAAGACAGCTCCGCTCTGTTCGAGCGCTAATAGTCCGCGGGGAAAGTCGGGCAAGCGTCGTTACGCGCCCGGGGAAGCGGTGCAAGCAGCGGGCGGAGGCGTGCCTGAGCCGGTGGCCGATAAGGGCTATCCCGGCGCGCAGCCTTGGGGAGCCGGCATCGCGGCCTGACCACGCCGCCTTGCTCGCCACCTTGCTCAAACTTCTCCATCCCCTCGAAAAAAGGGACTTGCAGCACGGACTTGTCTCTCGTTGGACAAGACCTGGACCATACTGAAGCGTTCGATAATGCGCTATGCTTGCGAATGCGGCGGCGGTTCACGCCGCTTGCAGCAAACCTGTGAATCTGCCGTTGCCGCGCAGACGCCGCGTACAACGCACGTACACGAAAAAACCCGCATATTCACAGGAATGGGAGAACTCACGGATGAACACCGGCCGCATTTTGATCACTGGTTCGGAGGGATTGGTCGGCACAGCCCTTCGCGCGGCGCTTGCAACTGCGGGGTGGACGATTGCAGGTCTGGATTTGCGGGGTTCGCGCGGCGAAGCGGGCGACGTGCGGGACAGGGAGCGCGTCCGCGCCGCGGCCGCGGGCTGCGACGGCATCGTCCATCTGGCGGCAGTCTCCCGTGTCGTGTGGGGCGAGCGCGATCCGCAGACCTGCTGGGAGACCAACGTCAACGGGTTGCGCAACGTCATCGAGGCGGCGGAGCGCGCGGCGCAGCAACCGTGGCTCCTTTTCTCCAGCAGCCGCGAGGTCTATGGGCAGCCCGATAGATTGCCCGTCGCCGAGGATGCCCCGTTGCGGCCCGTCAATATCTATGGGCGCTCGAAAGCCGAGGGCGAGCGGCTCGCGCAGGCAGCCCGAAGCCGTGGCTTGCGGGCTGCGGTCGTCAGGCTTTCCAATGTCTATGGGAGTCCGCGCGACCATGCGGACCGCGTTGTCCCGGCGTTTGCCCGAGCCGCCGCGCAGGCCGGCGTCCTGCACGTGGAAGGCGCGGGACATACCTTCGACTTCACCCACCTCGACGACGCGATTCGCGGCATCGTTGCGTTCATAGGCGTGTTGGCGAATGAGCCGCCGCCGCCGATACATTTGCTCACCGGACGGCCGTACACGCTGGGTCAACTGGCGGCGCTGGCGGTGGAGATCGCCGGTACGGAGGCGCTCATTCGCGAGGAAACGCCGCGTTCGTTCGACGTATCCCACTTCCACGGCGACCCGGCGCGGGCTCGGAAACTGCTCGGCTGGGCGCCGCGCGTGGATATCCGGCAGGGCCTCGAGCGCCTGATCGGCGATTTCCGCGCCGAACCCGGCGCTGCCGAAGATACGCGCGCCGCGCCGTACGGAAACGGTATGGCGGCATCGGAGAGTCACTGATCGAGACCGAGGATTGGGGCAAGATCCATACTGCAACCGGATCGAGGAGAAGAGAAACAGAAGATACGGCGCCGCGGGGACGGTCCCCGCTTCGCCGCTCAGACCAGGATACGGATTCTGCATGCCCGCCGGCTTGCCTTCAGCGTTGAGCGGGGCGCCTTCCATAGAAAGGAGCCGGCTAATGCCGTTCCCGATTACGGGCGGGTTCCAGAATCGTTTTCCTTATCGGGCTATGCAAAATCGGGTTTCGCCGTCAAGATGCGCGGTTCGGCCGTTCGGCCGGAGGAAATCGAGCGCGGCGGTCCGGGCAGGTTGACGCATCCCCTGTCATAGACTGGATGCATGGATTTAGCGGAGGATGCAGCCCGCCTCGAGCCTTCCTCCAAGGATACTCCCGTCGTTGTTGCGTTCATTCAGTCCAAGGAAGCCAAGCGGCCCGCAAGCGAAGTGCGGCAGCGCGCGCTCGCATGGTTTACGGATTGCTTGAGCATCGCTCTGCCTGCGGACGCCCGGTTCGGGAAAGACGTCAAGATCAAGGACGGAAACCGCCTTTTCCTCTCGACGTCCTCCGCTGCGGAGGATCAAGATATCTGGGCCTGCCGATTGAGCGATCCCATCGAGACGGGCGCGCAAAGCCGTCTGATTATGGAATCGGTCGTATGCTCTGCCGGCGGGCGCGTCACCCGCCTCGGTTTCCGGCTGCTGGCCGACACGCCGGACGGGGAATCCCCGCTGTTGTCGAGCGAACAGAGGTTGGCGGCGCCGCTTGCCTCTCTTTGCGACCTTTATTGCACGGTCGCGGAATCTTCTCCGCAATGCCGGATTGTCCGCTCGCAGAAGCAAGCCGACGATCTGGTCTCCGACCTGCTCGACCCGCGGAGGAATCGACCCATTATCGTATTGAGCACGCGGGGAAGGGCTGAGCGGGCCTCGGCGACAACCCTCGATTCCGCCGATCTGGCGAAAGCTGTCAACGGCCTTGCCCAAGTTTGCGTCGTGACGGCGCGCCAGACGTTTCAGTTGATGCATGGGATAGGCAAACGCCTGGCGGTGTTCGATGGAGCGGTCCGGATGTACCTGCCCGGCCTGAAAAAAGATTCCGAACCTGCCCGTCACCGACTGCATCGCATGGAGGGCCGGCCGAGCGTGGAGCGGGCCGAGCGGATACGCTTCGCTCTCCAGCAACTGGCGGCCGAAGAGAGCAGCAGCCGCTATAGAGCGCAAGGCGGCGAGTGGTCGTATGCGCATGAGGCGGTTCGGAAGCAAGCGGCCGCGCTCGAAAGTCCGCCCGTTTGGTTGAGCGGGGAAGATTCCCGCGCGGAGGATCCGCCGGCGTCCGCGGGAAAAGAGCCGGAAAGTGCGCAACCGTTGCGGCAGACGACGCTCTCCCGACTCACTGCGCGCCTCTCGGTCGTCCTCGAAAGCGCGGGCGCTTTGTTCGGCAGGCGCGGGCTCCGCGCGGGAACGGAAATCGACGAGATACGCGGCAGGCTGGAGGTTGCGAACCGCGAGTTGGAAGAGTCCGCTGCCTTGCGGAAACGTCTCGAGGGCAAGCTCGAAGAGGCGCGCCGGAAGTTCCGGAAGCTCGAAAAAAGCCACAGGAGCGCCAAGAAGAAGTTGTGGCGGGCAACCGAAAAGCTCCGCGAGCTCGAGGGCGAATTGGCTGCGCTGCGGCCGCTGCCGCAATCGTGGGAGCGCATTGTTGCCTGGTGCGACGCGGATCTCCGCGGCAAGGCGATGCTTGCCCAGGCTGTCAGAAAGGCTCTTCCGCACGCGCAGTTCGAGAACGTGGAAACGGCTGCAAGAGGTCTGCGCTGGCTGGCGAACGAATACAGAGACTGCCGCATGAACGGAAGAGGAGACGATCTGCGAGGGCCGATTCCGGGCTTGGGCGGCGTTCGCAACGAACGCTGCGGCGCGGACAGCTTTCCGTTCGATTGGCAGGGCAGGCGCCGCACGGTCGAGTGGCATCTGAGGAAAGGCAACTCGCGCGATCCGCGGCATTGCCTGCGCATCTATTATTTTTGGGACGCGGCTCTGAAACAGGTTGTGGTTGCGTCGATGCCCGCACACAGGTCTTCTTCGTCGAGTTGATGCCGCTGCCGGCATCCTGTGCGGATCGGGGCTTGTGCGGGCGGCTATACTTACAGCGAAGATGATTCCGCGGGCGCTCGCGCTGCTGTTCTGGATGATGCCGGCCCTGTCGGCGGAGGTTGTCGGCATGCGCGTTCTGGAGCGGTCGCCGGTGCTGAACGGCGCCGCGTTCGGCGAGACCGGCTCCTACGAGCGGGTGATTGCGCAGGCGCGTTTCGAGGTCGATCCCGATGCCGCGGCCAACGCAGCCGTTGCCGATCTCAAGGCGGCGCCGCGGAACGCGCAAGGGCGCGTCGCGTTCTCCGCGGACGTTTTCATCCTCAAGCCGAGCGAACCGGAGCGGGGGTCGGGAACGATCCTGCTGGAAGTGTCGAACCGCGGCGGCAAGGGCTTGCTGCGCTTCAACCGCGCCGAGAGACCGGGGTCGCGCGATCCGCGGTCTGCGGAGGATTTCGGCGACGGTTTCCTTTTCAAGCGGGGCTATACGCTCGTCTGGGTGGGCTGGCAGTTCGATCTCGTGGAGCGGGAGGGCGCTTTGCGCCTGGAGGCGCCCCTCGCCCGGGGAGTGGAAGGTTGGACCCGCTCGCACTTCAGCCCGTCGACGCCGGCGGCGAGCTTCTCCGTTGCCGGACGCGGGCACAGGCCCTATCCGGCCGCGGATTTGGCGGCCCCCGGCGCCAAGCTCATTGTCAGGGATTATCCCGACGGACCGGGCCGCGAGATTCCGCGCAAGCGCTGGCGGTTTCTGGATGCGCAGACGGTGGCGCTCGATGGAGGCTTCGCCGCGGGAAAGACCTACGACATCGTTTACCGCGCCAAAAATCCCGGGATTGCCGGTCTGGGCGCGGCGGCGATCCGCGATTTCGTTTCCCTGCTGAAGTTCGGCAGCGAGCGGGATCTGGGGGAATGGGGCAAGCTCCACGCCGATCTCGAGCATGCGCTCGCCTTCGGTTCCTCGCAAAGCGGGCGTTTTCTGCGCGCGTTCCTGTATGAGGGCTTCAATGCCGATGAGCGCGGGCGCCGCGTTTTCGACGGCGTCTGGCCGCATATCGCCGGCGCCGCGCGGGGGAGCTTCACCCACCGCTTCGCCCAGCCGACCCGTCAAGACCCCTATTACACGGTCGAAATATTCCCCTTCCGCGACTTGCCGGACAGAGATGCGCGCACCGCAGAAAGCGGCGGAATCCTTGTCCGCGCCGAAAAAGACAGCGTAACGCCGAAAGTCTTCTATACGCTGACGTCGAGCGAATACTGGAACCGCTCGGCCTCTCTGCTGCATACGACGCTGGACGGGAAAGCGGATGCGCCGTTGGCGGGATCGACGCGGGCGTACTATTTTGCCGGGGCGCAGCACGGTTCCGGGTCCGTGCCTCCGAGAGTTTCTGCGCAGTTGGCCTACCCGTTGAACGCTAATTCGTATGCGCCGCTGCTCAGAGCGCTCCTCGTCGGGTTGGAGGAATGGGTGACAAAAGGCCGCGAGCCGCCCCCGTCGAAGTATCCGGCTGCCGGCGAATTGACCGAGCTTGAGGGCTTGCGCTTCCCGAAACTTCCCGGCCCGGGGCCGCCGGGGCGTCAGCGCCAGGCGATGCGGCTCGACTTCGGGCCGGAGTTTCGGCGGAAAGGAATCATCGCCTTCCAACCGCCCCGCGTGGTCGGCCCGCCGTATCCGGCCCGGCTTCCCCGGCTCGATCGAGACGGCAATGAATTGGGCGGCATCCGCCTGCCCGCGGTCGCTGCGCCCCTGGCGACGTTCACGGGCTGGAATCGGTTCCGGGAAAGCGTGTCCGCCGCGGACCACAACCCCGGAAACGCCGGCGCCACGATCCCCTTCGCCTGGACCAAGGCCGAACGCCTGAAGCGGGGCGATGCGCGGCTTTCGGTCGAGGAGCGTTACGCGGACCGCGAAGCGTACCGCAGGCAAGCCGCGGCGGCTGCCCGGGCGCTCGTTGGCGAGGGCTATTTGTTGGCGGAGGACGCCCCGATTGCGGCCGCGCACGCTCTTGCGCTGTGGGACTACCTGGAGAACGCCGCGGCCGGCCGCAACGGCGGAGGGAATGGCGAATGAAACCGATCGCGATGATTCTGCCGGCGCTGCTCGCCGCCTTTGCGTATGCCGCGCCGCCTCATCTGGTGATCTTTCTGGCCGACGACCTCGGGGGGCTGGACACGTCCGTTTACGGCTCCGCAGACGCGCGCACGCCCAACCTCGAGCGCTTGGCGGCGATGGGCATGACCTTCGAGAACGCCTTCGTGGCCTCGCCGGCCTGCGCGCCGAGCCGGGCGGCGCTGCTGACCGGACTGATGCCGGCGCGCAACGGAGCCGAGGCGAACCATACCTACCCCAAACAGGGCGTTCCGTTCCTGACCGCCGCGCTGAAACGCCTGGGTTACGAAATCGCCTCCTTCGGCAAAGTCGCCCACGGCGAGAACAAGCCCGAATACGGGTTCGACCACTATTCCCGACCGCGCGTGAACCTCGCGGATCATGCCGCCGAATACTTCGCGCAGCGCCGCTCCGCCGCTCCTCTCTGCCTGCTGGTCGGGGACCGCCGGCCCCACGTGCCCTGGACCGCGGAGAACGTCTACGACCCGGACGAGGTCGGCCTGCCCCCGTATTTCATCGACTCGCGCGAAACCCGCGAGCACCGCGCGCGCTACTTCTCGGATATCACGGGCCTCGACGAAGAGTTGGGCAAGATCATGGACCTGGCTCAAAAGAGGCTGGGCGAAAACATCGTCTTCGTATTCAGCAGCGATCACGGCGGGCAGTGGCCGTTCGGCAAGTGGAACCTCTACGACGCCGGCATTCGCGTGCCGCTGATCGTGGCCTGGCCGGGGAAAATCGAACCGGGCGCGCGCACCGGCGCCTTGGTGAGCTGGGTCGATATCTTGCCGACGCTGATCGATTTGGCCGGCGGAGAAGCGCCGAAGAATGCGGACGGGCGTTCGTTTGCCGGCGTTCTCCGCGGCCAAAGCCCGGACCATCGATCGCAAATTTTCACGACGCACAGCGGCGACGGCGTCTACAACGTTTACCCCATCCGCAGCATCCGCACCGAACGGTTCAAATACATCCGCAATCTCCTGCCCGGCCACTACCACACGAATCATTCGGACATCCTGCGCAAGGACGGCGCGGGCGCATACTGGCATTCCTGGGACAAGGCGGCGGAGGCCGACCCCGAGGCGGCCCGGATCGTCGGCCGCTATTACGCGCGGCCGGCCGAGGAGCTCTACGATCTTCAAGCCGACCCTCTGGAACAAAACAACCTCGCGGCGCATGCGGATTACGCGGAGCGGTTGCACGATCTGAGTGGGCGGCTCGATCGCTGGATGGAGGAGCAAGACGATCGGCAGACGGTATTCAACACTCCCTACCCGGCGTCGGGGCCGAAGCCGACGGCGGAAACCGTCGGCCGAAAATAAGGTCTCAGGTTGCTTGCCGCCGGCGGCCAATGTGATACCGTGATACCGGGTTTGGCGCGATGACGAAGAATTGGCGGATTTCCCGGCGGACGATGCTGCGCGGCATGGGCGCGGCAATGGCTTTGCCGCTGCTCGATATCATGGAGCCCGCAGCCCAGGGCGCGGCGCGGCTGTCCGCCGCCCTGCCGCCCCGGCGCTTGGCCTGCGTCTTTCAGCCCAACGGCGTTTTCCCTCCGGCCTGGAACGTCGAGGGCGCAGGCCGCAATTGGAAGCTCTCGCCCATTCTCGAGCCGCTGGCGCCGGTCAAGAGCGAGATCACTTACGTCTCGGGTCTTTGTTCCAAGGTCAAAGGCCACGTCCGCGCGACCTCGTCGTTTCTGACCGGCGCGCCGCTCGACATGACGGCCAGTTCGTCGTCGGTCGTCGACCCCGACATCGGCATCTCGCTCGACCAGTTGGCCGCCGAAAAGCTGGGCGGCGAGACGAAGCTGCGCTCCATCGAGCTGGGCACCGAGCCGCCGCGCTCGGGCGGCGAGAGCGGCTTGGCCATTTCGTTCGCCTCGACCGTTTCCTGGCGGCGCGGCGGCGGCAAGGTCGATCCGGAAATCAATCCCCAGGCAGCCTTCGACCGTTTGTTCGCGGAGACCCGCAAAACCCGGCAGCAGCTTCTCGACGACCGCAGCCTGCTTGACCGTGTGCTGGAAGAAGCGCGCGCCCTGCGCAAAAAGGCGAGCGGCAACGACCGCCGCAAGCTCGACGAGTACTTGAGCGCGGTGCGCGACGTGGAAAAACGCATCCAGGATTCGCTCCATGAGCCGCAAGAGGCCAAGTGGAGTCCTCCGACCGGCCCCAAGTTGGTTCGCCCCCAGGACGCTCTGCCCCAACGCCGCGACGAGCACTTGCGGACGATGATCGATCTGCTGGTTCTCGGTCTCTGGACCGATGCGACGCGCGTCGCCACCCTGATGACGGCGCACGGCTTCAGCCGCCAGAACTTCAGCTTCCTGGAAGGCGTCCAAGGCGACCACCATACGCTCTCGCACCATAAGTTCGACGAGACGCTGACCGTCCCTTACACGAAGGTGAGCCGCTGGTACATCTCCATGTTCGCCTACATGCTGGAGAAAATGCGGGCGGTCGACGACGGCAACGGATCGACCCTGCTCGACAACTCGATCGTGCTCTACGGATCGGGCCTCAAAGACGGTAACAAGCACATTACGACCGACCTGCCGATTCTGCTGGCCGGCCGCGGCCGGGGCGCGCTGGAGCCCGGCGGCCGCATCGACCTGGAAGAAACTCCGCTCGCCAATCTCCATCTGACCCTGGCCAACAAGATGGGCCTGGGCATCGAGCGCTTCAGTAACAGCAGCGGCGAAATCGGCGTCCTGTAACGCCAGCGGCTCGCTTCAGGCGTAAAGCCAGCCGGGGTAGCGCTGCGTCACGGGCCCGGTTTTTCTGCCGACGGCATGGATGCAGGCATCGCGGAGCTGCGTCGAGAAGCCTTCCCGAAGTAAGAGCTCTCGGGCCGCGCCGTGGTCTTCGCCGATCTCGAAGCCGTAGGGGCCGGTTTCCAGCCGCTCGACAACGAACCCCGCAGCCTCGAACAGCTTGCGCACTTCCTCGGGCGTGTACTCGCGGGCGTGCCGCGGCTCTACCGTATTGCCGCCCTTGAGGGCCGTGTATTGAGAATACAATCCCGGGTGATCGCCGCGCAGGACTGCCGCGACGGAGCGCAGGGCGCAGATATTCGGCGTGCTCAGCACCAGGCGGCCGCCCAGCCGCAGGATGCGGTTGATTTCCGCCGCCATGTGCATGGGGTCTTCCGCGAGATGCTCCAGCAACTCGCAGCAAACGACGGCGGCAAAGCGGCCGTCGGCATAGGGGTAGCGGTCGCGCTCGGCGTTGAAGAGGTCGATAGAACAGGAAAACGACGCCCCTGTCGTCGAGTTCACGGTCTTGGCGTCGGTCTCGCCGAGCGGCCCGAGATAGCAGCCGCGAACTTCGTTGTAGTCGAGGACGTTCTTCAGAGCCGGGGTGATTTGCATGTAGGCGCCCATTTCGAGCACGCTGTCGCCGGCGCCGCCCGGCGGGGTGATTTCGAGCGTTCGGACCATGCGCTCGATATGCTCTTTTGCATATTCGAGGCCGTCGGGGGATTCCGCGCAGAAGCTGAGGATGTATTCGGCAAGCGCGGGAGTCGGAGCGTCCGACAGCCGGATGCGGCGGCGGAAGCCTCTCAGAAATCGCTTCAAGCTTGCCATGACGCCGACTCTCAAGACTGTCAGAGAGGCGAACGAACAAGCAACCCGCGCGCCGCTACAAGCTGCCGATAATCCTTTCGCCCATCTCGGCGGTCGAAAGCTCCCCGCCGATATCCCGCGTTCGATTGTGCGGGTTGCGCAAAGTTTTCGCCACGGCGCAGCGGACGGCATGGCCCTCTGCTTCGCGCCCCAGCCAGTCCAGCATCATCGCCGCCGAAAGAACCGCCGCGATCGGATTGGCGGCGCCCTGCCCGGCGATATCCGGCGCCGAGCCGTGAGACGGTTGGAAAACCGCATGGCGCTCTCCGATGTCGGCCGAAGGGGCCATGCCCATCCCGCCGGCGATTCCCGCCGCCAGGTCGGACAGAATGTCGCCGAACATGTTCTCCGTAACGATCACGTCGAACGCCTGCGGGCGCTGCACCAGGTACAACGCCGCGGCGTCGACATAGACGCGTTCCGCCTCGATATCCGGGTATTCGGCCGCAACCTCATCGAAGACCGCCCGGAAATAGGCCATCGCCGGCAAAACGTTCGCCTTGTCGACGAGCGTCACTTTCCTGCGCCGCCGCCGCGCCTCCTCGAACGCCGCGCGGGCAATCCGCTGCGCGCCCTTGCGCGAGATGCGCATGGCGTTGGCGACCCATTCCGCTTGCGGGTCGCAATCGGCGTTGCGGTCCCAAAAAAGCCCTTCGGTGTTTTCTCGAACGATCAGGAGATCGATATCGCCCGCTCCGTATCCTTGCAACGGCGTCAGCGATTGGTGATAAAGCCGAATCGGACGCAGCCCTTTATAGAGATCGAGCTTTTCCCGCAAATCGAGCTGGGGCGACATCTCGACGCCGTCCGCGCGGCGCACCTCCGGCAGCCCCATCGCCCCCAGCAGAATCGCGTCGTACGCTCGAACCGCTTGCAACGTCTCCTGCGGCAGAGGGTCGCCGGACAGCAGATATTCGCCCGCGCCCGCCGAAAACTCATCGAAGCAAAACACCAAATCGTCGGACTGCGCTTCGAGCGCTTGCAGCGTCTTGACCGCCTCGGCGGTCACCTCTCGGCCGATGCCGTCCCCCGGCAACAGCGCAATCCGCAATTGACTCATGATTCCGCCTAAACTAGCAGGGTAATATGACAGGCATGAATAACGCGGTCGGGGGGCTGGACATCGACCGGGCCGTCGCCGAATTGTCCACGGGCCGGGGGTATTTGCTGTTCGAGAACTTCTTCCCCGGAGAGCTGATCGACGAGGCGCGCCGGCTGACCTATCGACTGGCGGGCAGCGAGCCCGTCCGCACGTCGCACTTTCACGGCGACGAAAGCGAAACCGCCCAAAAGCGCGTCTGGAATCTTCCGGCCAAGGGCGAAGCGTTTCGCCGCCTGTGTTCGGACGAGCGCGTCCTGCAGATCATGGCTCCGCTGCTCGGCGACGATCTCATGCTGAGCTCGTTCGCGGCCAACATTCTCTACCCCGGCGCCCCGGCGCAAGAGTGCCACGTGGACTATCCCTACTGGGACCTGCATGCCCGCAACCGCTGGCCGCGCACGCTGAACGCGAGTTTCTTCCTGGCCGTCGAAACGGTCGTCACGCTGGACGATTTCACCGTAGAGAACGGCGCGACGGCCATTGTCCCGGGCAGCCAGAAACTCGCCGCATGGCCCGACTCCGAGCGCTTCGCCGCCGAAAGCATCCGTCTCGCGACTCCCGCCGGTTCGCTGTTCCTGTTTCCCGCTCTGCTCTGGCACGCCGGCCAGGCCAACCGCTCGCGGGGCTCCCGCGCCGCCTTGCTGGGATCGTACGCCTGCAAATCCATCAAGCCCATCGAAGACTGGAGCCGCTGCATCGACCCCGACGAGGCAAAAGGCTACGGCGGCCGCATGCGCGCGCTGCTCGGCCTCGATTACGCCTACCCCGCCGTGATGGACGCGCTGCCGGCGCGCAGCTCCGAAGGCAGGCGCAGCCGAAAAGCGATCAACGATTAGTTTTTTCTTGCCGGCCGATCGTTCGTGCTAAGCTTGAACCTCATGAGTTATTTCAGAACATTGGGACTGGCGTTTGTTTTGAGTCTGTGCGCGGCGGCCGCGCCGCCCGCCAATCTCCGGGCCAACTCCCAATCGCAGATCAGGCAAAACGAACGCGCCGACGCCGACCGCCTCTCGCGGATGGCCGACGACGACATGGTCGCGCGTTGGGCGCGTCTGAAGCTGCTCGTGCCGGTGCCTGCACGGACCAGCGATTATTATCTCCACAGCCTTGCGCAGCAAAGGCGGTATCTGCGGCCTTGGGCGAAGCTTTTTCTGGATCGGCTGAGCCGGCAGTTCCGCACTCGATTCGGAAAGCCGATGCGGGTCACCAGTCTGCTGCGCACCGTCAGCTATCAGAACAGCCTCCGCAGGCGCAACGCGAACGCCGCTCCGGCTACCGGCCCCAAAGCCTCGTCGCACCTGACCGGCGCCTGCCTCGACATCTCCAAAAAGGGGATGACCCGATCGCAGCAAAGCTGGGTGCGCAACGTCCTGATGTCGCTGCACAACAAGAACTATCTCTTCGCGGTGGAAGAGTTCTACCAGCCCGTTTTCCACATCATGGTTCACCGCAGTTATGAGGACTACGTAGCCCGCAGACTGGCGGCGGCGAAGTGACGCGGGCCGCCGCGCTGTTTCCCAGGTGAAAGACAGGTTTTCTCCGTCCGTCGCCGCGACGGCGCAAGCGCTCGGCGCGGGCGAGACCGACCCGCTGAAGCTGCTCGCAAGCGCCCTGCGTTCGATCCGCGGGCGCGAGGCCGAGGTCCGCGCGTGGAGCCATATCGACGGCGACGGCGCCCGCGAACGCGCGGGCAGGCTGACTGCGGAGTTGCGGCAATCCGGCGCGCGCAGCGGACTCCACGGCGTTCCTTTCGCCGTCAAGGATATTTTCGACACTGCGGACATGCCGACCGAATGGGGCTCGCCTCTCTGCAAGGGGCGCGTCCCGGCGAAAGACTGCGCCCTCGCCGCCAGGCTGCGGGAGATCGGCGCGGTGCTCGTCGGCAAGACGCATACGACGGCTTTCGCCTACTATGACGCCGCTCCCACGCGGAATCCGCACGATCCGGCCCGCACTCCGGGGGGATCTTCCAGCGGCTCGGCCGCGGCGGTCGCCTGCGGCATGGTTCCCCTGGCGGTCGGCAGCCAGACGCAAGGCTCGGTGCTGCGTCCGGCCTCGTTCTGCGGCGTCGTCGGATTCAAGCCGACGTTCGGGAAACTGCCGCTCGCAGGCGTCATGCCGTTCGCGCCGACCCTCGATCACGCGGGGCTGTTCACTGCCGACGCGGCGGACATGCAGGCGGTTTGGCGGGCGTTGGGCTTTCCGGCGCAGTCCGCCCCGTGCGGCGCCGTCACGGCTATCGCCTGGCCGCCGCCCTGCGACCCGGCGGCCGAGCTCGATGCGTCGATGCGCAACACCTTGGAGGCGGCGCTGCGCGCCATCGCAAACGCCGGGATCGAGATGCGGCGAATACCCCGCCCGAGCTTTTTCGATGTTCTGCCGGCGGCGCTGAGGACGGTCATGTGCTACGAGGCCGCGCAGCAGCACGGCGGCTTGTTCCGGGCGCACGGCGTCAAAGTCGGCGAGAAGCTCGCCTCGCTTCTGGACGAAGGGCTGAAAATTGCCGCCGGGGACTATCGCGCCGCCCTCGCGGCGCTGCATGCCTCGCGGGCCGCGTTCGCGCGATGGACGGCCGACCATCCCATCGTCGCTACGCCCGCCGCGCTCGGCCCCGCGCCCAGGGGGCTCGCCTCGACCGGCGACCCGCGGGCCAACGCGCCTTTCACCGCGCTCGGCGCGCCTGCAATCTCCATTCCTATGGGCAAGTCGCCGGACGGCCTCCCCTTGGGCCTGCAACTGGCGGCGGCGGCCGGCGAAGAGAGCCGCCTGTTGAGCACGGCCCGCGCCGTGGAGCAACTGCTCTGACTCGCCGCTTCGAGCGCCGCCGCCGTGCTAACCTCTAGCAAGCCCTCCTGTTTTCGGCATGCGTATTCTGATCGCCGGAGGCGGCCAAGGCGCCGCCCTCATTGCCGGACGCCTGATTCGCGAAGGCAACGAAGTCACCATCGTCGAGAAAGACCCCGAGCGCTGCCACCAGCTCGAGGACTTCCTGGACGCCAAAGTCGTCCGCGGCAGCGCCGGCAGCATCCGCACGCTGGAGCAGGCCGGTCTCGCCGGCGCCGAGATGCTGATCGCCGACACCGATTCGGACGAGATCAACTTGCTCTGCTGCATGATCGCGCAGACCGATTCCAACGTAAAGGTCAAGGTCGCCCGCGTGCGCACGCACGAGTTTCAGCAATGGGAGCGCATCGGCCGGGAAATGAGCTTGCGGATCGACCGCATCATTCACCCCGAGACCGAAATCATGGAGCGCATCAAGCGCGTCGTTCATGTCCCGGGGGTCTCGGACATCCTCGATTTCGCGGACGGCGAAATCAAGCTCTTCGGCATGAACGTCGAGATCGACAGTTGGTTCGCGGGGAAAACCGTAGTCGAGCTCGATCAAGCCCATCCTCCGCCCGACTGCCTCATCGCGATGATCTTCCGCGGCCGGCAGGTGATTATCCCGCACGGAGCGCAGCGCCTCGAGCCCGGCGATCACATCTACATCTGCACGACGCGCCAAAACCTCGATGCCGTGCTGGAGTTCATGGGCATCAAGAAGCAGAAGTCGATCGACCGCGTATTCATCGTCGGCGGCAAGCAAGTCGGCATATGGGTAGCCGAAGAGCTTGAACAGCAGGGAGTTCAGGTCAAGTTGATCGAGCGCGACCAGCGGCGCTGCAACATGATTTCCACGATGCTCGACAAGACCGTCGTCGTTCACGGCGACGGCACCGACCAAGGCACGCTCGAAGAAGAGAACGTCGAGGGGGTCGATGCGTTCCTGGCGCTCACCAACGATGACGAAGACAACATCATCGCCTCGCTGCTCGCCCGCCGCCTTGGCGCACAGAAAGTCGTTGCCTTGATCAACCGCCTCAACTATCTGCCCCTGGTGCAGCGCCTGGGCATCAACACCTCCGTCAGCCAGCGCCTCACGGTGGTCGACCTGGTGCTGCAATACGTCCGCAAAGGCCGCGTGTTGTCGGTGACGACCTTCCGCGAAGAGGAAGCCGAGGCGATCGAATTGATCGCCGCGCCGGGCGCCAAGTTCGTGGGCAAGAAGCTGCGCGACGTGCGCTTCCCGCGGGGCGCGATCGTCGGAGCCATCGCGCGCCGGGACGGCCGCGTGTGCGTCCCGCGCGGAAACGTTGCCATCGAGGCCGGCGACCGGGTCATCTTCTTCACGCTCGAAAGCATCGTCCCCGAACTCGAATCCGCATTCTTGGTCGAACCCGCCGACAGGAAAGGCGTTCTGTGATCCACTGGTCCGCCCTCGGACTCGTTTTCGGGCATTTTCTTCTCGCCTTCGCCGCGGCGATGGGGTTTCCCGTCGTCTATTCTCTGGCCACGGACCGGGCCGATCTCACCGCGCTGGCGCTTGCCTTGACCTGCACCGCGGCCTGCGGCGCATTCCTTCGCTTCGGCTGCCGCGGCCGCAACCGCGAGCTGAGCCGGCGCGAGGGCCTGCTGCTTGTCGTCGTCACCTGGTTCGGCGCATCGTTCTTCGGCTGCCTGCCGTATGCATTTTCGCCTTATTTCCACAGCTTTACCGACGCCTGGTTCGAATCCGTCTCGGGATTCACAACGACCGGCGCGACCGTCCTGAATGAAGTCGAGGCGTTGTCGCCTCCTATCCAGCTTTGGCGCTGCTTTTCCCATTGGCTGGGCGGCATGGGCATCGTCGTTCTCGTAGTCGCCATCCTGCCGCTGGTCGGCCACGGCGGCATGCACCTCTATCGCGCGGAGTTTTCCGGGGCGAAGTCGGTAAAGCTCAAGCCGCGCATCGCCGAGACCGCGGCGTCGTTGTGGAAAATCTACCTGGCGTTGACTTTGGCCGAGTACGTCGTCCTGCTGGGCCTCGGCATGACCCATTTCGAGGCCGTTACCCATGCGTTCTCGACGATGGGCACGGGCGGATTTTCAACGCGCACCGCCAGCATCGCCGGCTTCGAAAGTCCGCTGATCGAGTACGTCGTCATTGTCTTCATGTTGCTGGCCGGCATCAGTCTCATCCAGCAGTACCGGTTGTGGGTCGAGAGGAGTCCGGGCAGCGTGCTGCACGATTTCGAGGTGCGGCTGTATCTCACTCTGGTTGCGGTGGCGTCCGGGCTGATCGGCTGCATTCTTTACTTCGACGGAGGGTACGGACTCGAGCAAGCCTTCCGCGGGGCGTTGTTTCAGGTTGCCTCGATCACGACGACGACCGGCTTCGTCACCGAAAATTTCGAAGCGTGGCGCCCGTTGCCGCAACTCATTCTATTGGCGCTCATGTTTGTCGGAGGCTGCACGGGCTCGACGGCCGGAGGCATGAAGATCGCTCGCCTGGCGCTTCTGGGCAAGGTCGTCGACCGCGAGTTCAAGCGGATCGTCGAACGCCGCGGCGTCTTCGCCGTAAGAGTCGGCGGCGGCGTAGCGCCCGAATCCGCCGTTCAGGGCCTGCTCAATCTTGTTTATCTGGCCTTCGTGGTGAACTTTTTCTCCTGTTTGGCGATGGCCGCGCTCGGAGTGGACATATTGACTTCGATCGCCGCCGTAGCGGCCTCGATGTTCAACATCGGCCCGGGTTTCGGCAACGTCGGCCCCTTGGAAAACTACGCCGCCCTGCCGGCCCTTGCCAAGTGGGTGCTGAGTTTCGACATGATCGCCGGCCGACTCGAGTTCTACACCGTTCTCGTCATCCTCACTCCCTGGTTCTGGCGCAAGTGAACGCTGCGGGCGCGGCGTTTTCAACCCGCTCGGCATGGCGCCTTGCCCGCCGCGCCGGCCCCGCAGGATAACCTCAGCCCATAAACCTGCGTCATTACATGCAGGCGGAATTCCTTCCGGCGCGAGAGGACCGAGAATGGCGAATTCGATATTGAGCAGGCCTTGGGTGCGGTGGGTGTTGATGGTCGTGTTGGGCGCGGTCGCCTCGTTCGCCGCCTTGAATCTTTACGAGCCGCCGGCACCGGCGATCCCCACCGCGCGGGTCGAGCGCCGCGATTTCTTGCGCACCGTCCGCGCCCGCGGTGAGCTCAAGAGCGCCGAATCCGTCCAGATCACGGCGCCGCAAACGCCCGATTTGAAGATTGTTCAACTCGCTGAGAACGGCAAGCCGATCGAGGCCGGAGACGTCGTCGTCAGATTCGACGAATCCGCGCAGGAAGACACATTGATTCTGCGCGAAACGAACGTCAGGCAGGTCGACAGCGAAATCAAGCAAGCCACGGCTCAACACTCCATCACCGACGAGCGCAACGCGATGGAGATCATGCAGGCGCAATACAATCTCGAGCGCGCCGAGCTGGAGGCGAGCAAGCAGGAGATACTCGCCGAGATCGAGGCGGAAAAAGCCAAGATCGACGTGGAAATCAACGAGGGCGAGTTGAACAAGGCTGAAACCAACGAAGAGGCCAGCAACATTTCCCAACAAGCCGACCTTGCCCGTCTGGAAGAGCGGCGCAGCAAGGCTCTGCGCGATCTGGAGTTGTCCCGCCGTTACCTCGGCAGCATGGTGCTGCGGGCGCCCATCGGCGGGATCGTCCATATCCTTTCCAACAATCGGGCGCAGGGGTCGTTCGGAACCGCGCGCCCGCCGTTTCAAGAAGGCGATACCGTTTGGACGGGCGCGCCCATCGCCGAAATTCCCGATCTCGAGTCCTTGCGGGTGGAATTCCGCGTCGAGGAAATCGATCGCGGACGCGTCGCCGAAGCACAAGAAACGCGTGTCCGCGTGGACGCCGTTCCCGACGTGGTGCTCACCGGGAAAGTAACCTGGCTGAGTCCGATCGCAACGCTTGTGTTCAGCCGTCTGCCCCCGGAGAAGAATTTCCCGGCGCACACGGCTCTCGACAAGATCGATGACCGCCTGCGGCCGGGCATGAGCGCGACGGTTGAAATCGTGGTGCAGCGCCTGCCGGACGTGCTGGTCATTCCGGCCAAAGCCTCGACGCAGATCGACGGCAGGCCTACGGTATTCGTCAAGGACGGCGCCGGCTACCGGCGGGTAAGGATCGAGGTCGCAGCGAGTAACGGCGCTGACATCGTTGTCGCCTCGGGTCTCGACGAGGGCGAAGTGATCGCGCTCGAAAACCCCGAGTTGACCGCGGCCAAGGGCCGCACAACCTGATCGACCGAGGGGTATAGGTCATGAACAAGATGCTCATCCGATTAGCCGTTCTGCTCGCTGTTATCGGCATGGTCGCCGGCGGTTACTACCTGGTCCAACAGATTCCCGAGGACGAATCGACGATCGTGCTCGCGGAGGTCAAACGCGGCGACCTGGTTGTCAAGACGTTTTTGCGGGGAGAGTTGCGCGCCGTGCGCTCGCTGACGTTGACCGCGCCGAACATCGGCACGCAGTCCCAGATCACGCAGTTGGCGCCGGCCGGGGCGCTGGCCAATCGCGGCAATCTCATTTTCGAGCTTGACGATTCCGAGCGGGTGGCGGCGCTGGAAGACAGCCTGCTGGAGGTCGAAAAAATCCAGGAAGACCTCAAGAAGGCGGAGACCGAGCTCGATATCCGCAAAAGCCAGGACGAAGTCGAGATCGTCCGCGCCAATTTCCAGGTGCGCCGCGCCGAGCTTGAGGTTCGCCGCAACGAGTTGATCTCGGAAATCGACGCCCGCAAGAATATTTTGACCTTGGAAGAGACGCGCAGACGCAAGCAAAAGCTCGAAGAAGACATCAAGAACCGCTTGCAGCAGCGCGAAGCCGAGCTTGCCGTTTTGCGCGAGCAGCTCAATAAGGCGCAACTCGACGTGGACCGCGACAAGCGGCGCATCGAGCAGTCCCGCGTGCTGGCGCCCATGACGGGATTGGTCTCGGTGCTGCAAAACCGCTCCGGCGGCCGCGGCGGCTTCGGACAATCGACGCCCGACATTCGGGAAGGCGATCAGATCCCGGCGGGGATGTCGGTGGCGCAATTGCTCGATCTGTCCGAGATGGAGCTCGTGACCAAAGTCGAGGAAGTCGAGCGCGCCAACCTCAAGGAAGGCCAGACCGTGGTGATCCGCCTCGACGCCTTGCCCGGCAAGACGGTCGAAGGCAAGATCGAACGCTTGGGCAACACGGCATCGACCAACATCTTCGCGGGCGAAGCGACCAAGAAATTCGAGTGCGTGATCTCGATCGACATGAGCCAGTTGCTCAGCCACGTCGGCGCTGACGGGGAGCGCATCGAACGCATCATGGCGACGGCGCGCGCAAATGCGGCTACCGGCTACGGTTCGTCCGGCGGCGGGCAGGGCGGCGGCGGCAACCGTCAGGCGCAAGGCGGGCAGGGCGGCCGACAACAGGCTCAGGGCGGCGGCGGGCAGCGCGGGCAGGGCGGCGGCGGCAACCGTCAGGCGCAAGGCGGGCAGGGCGGCCGGCAACAGGCTCAGGGCGGCGGCGGTCAAGGCGGCCGCCGCGGCGGATTCGATCCGGCGGCCATGCTCAGCCGGCTTCCGGAAGACGCCCGCAAGAAGGCGGAAGCGCTGCTCAAAGGCCGCGGGCCGCAAGAATTGAGCAACGAGGAACGCCAGCAGTTTCGGCAAATCATGCAGGCTGCGTTTCAACGCGGCGGCGGACAGGGCGGCGGCAGAGGCGGCGCGGGCGGCGGCGGCTTCGCTCCTCCCGGGGGCGGCGGATTCGGCGCGGGCGGCGGACGCGGCGGAGCGCCCGCCGCGCCGAGCGGTCCGACTTCCAGCGGGTCGGAATTCAGCGCCGAGCAGCGCCAGGCGGCCATATTGCCGCGCCCGCCGGAAGAGGGTTCGGATGTCGATATCCTCCTGCGCCCCGGGCTTCTGGCCGACGCCGAAGTGATCGTCGAAAGCATTCCCGACACGCTGTATATTCCTTTCCAGGCAGTGTTCGAAGACGGGTCGCAATCCATCGTCTACGTGCTGGAAGGCGGCAGCCTGCGCCCGCGGCGAGTCTCGCTCGGCAAGCGCTCGGAATCGCAAATAGCCGTAATCGAGGGACTCGAAGAAGATGAAAGGATCGCCTTGCAAGCTCCCGGCAGCGCACCGGGCGCGGCTCGCAAAGCCGAGGAAAAATCCTCCGGCCCGTCTCTTCCCAGCGGCGGCGGACTCGGCGGCGGCGGGAGACGAGGCGGCTGAGCGATGACTATCCCCAACATGCTGCCCGAGCTCTTCATGGGGCTGGGCAGCCTCCTTGCCCACAAGCTGCGCTCGCTGCTGACGATGCTGGGCATGATCTTCGGCGTCGGCGCGGTGGTCGCGATGCTTTCGATCACCGAGGGCGCGCAGCAGGAGATGATCCGCTATATCGATCTGCTCGGCGTCAACAATATCGTCGTGGAAGCCAACGAGGCCGTCGACCGCGACACGCTGTTGTCCGTCCGACAAATTTCCCCGGGGCTCACCTTCCGCGACGCCAGGGCGATCACGGCGAACGCCCCCAACATCGCCCAACTGTCCCCGCGCAAAATCTTCCAGCCGACGAGCATTCTGCCGCGCACCGAAGCCGACCTGCCGCAGCTTCTCGGCGTGCTGCCGAACTACACCGAAATCTACAATCTGACCCTTCTCGAAGGCCGGTTTTTCGATGAGCAAGAGAACTTGCGCTCCTCGCCCGTCTGCGTCTTGGGAGAGCGGGCCAAGATCAACCTGCTCGGCTACGGCGCCGCGGTCGGCAAATACGTCAAGGTCAATGAAGTCTGGCTGCGCGTGATCGGCGTCATGGCGCCCCAGGCGACCGCCGAGTCCGGCGTCGAAGGACTGGAAACCGACGACCGCAATAATCTGATTCTCGCGCCGCTCAACTCGGTGATGCGCCGCTTCGAGGACAACAACAGCTATCTCAAAGACGAGATCGACGGCATCTTCATCCGCGTCAATTCGGATTCGGATCCGATTGAAACTTCCCAGATCGTGCGCGCGATCTTGAACGCCACGCACAATGCCGCCAGCGATTTCTCGGTGCTGGTGCCGGCCGATCTGCTCGCTCAGCGCGAACAGCAGCAGCTTGTCTTTCAGGTCGTCATGATCTGCATCGCCGGCATTTCGCTGCTGGTCGGCGGCATCGGAATCATGAACATCATGCTCGCCACGGTGCTGGAGCGCACGCGGGAGATCGGCATCCGCCGCGCTATCGGCGCCCGCCAGCGCGACATCGTCAGACAGTTCCTGATCGAAGCGGTGCTCATCTCCATCCTGGGCGGCGTCATCGGCATCGCGGCCGGATTCGGCGGCTCGAAAATGATTGCCGCCATCGCCGGCTGGGCGACTGTCGTGACGGCTTTGTCGATCGTCGTTTCGTTTGGCGTGTCGGTATTTATCGGCCTGCTGTTCGGGATTTACCCGGCGGTGCAAGCGGCCAAGCTCGATCCCATTGAGGCCATTCGTTATGAGTAACCGCTCGAAAAAATTCACCCGTCGAACGATTGGATGCGTTGCCGCGCTCGCGTCGATGACCGCGGCGCCGCTCTCGGCGCAGTTCCATACTTTTCCCGACGGCACATACTTTCGAGAGCAGTGGCAGTCCGCGCCCTACGGCGTCGAGATCGAGGCCGTGGCGAACCTCCAGGACTTCGTCGTCGACGACAAGCTCGAGCTTTCGTTGCGCGCCTACCTCGAGCTTGTCATGGTCAACCATACCGACGTGCAGATCCAGAAGTTGGCGGTGCTCGAGGGCGAAAACGCCGTCCAAAGCGCGATGAGCCCGTTCGATCCGAATCTCACATTGAACTTCAACACCAACCGCAGCACCAACCCCTCGCAAGACGTGCTGCAGGGCGGCGACGTCGTCAGCACCCTGCGGCAGAACGGCGGTTTCACCTACAGACAGACGCTCGATACCGGCACGAATTATCAGGTCAGCTTCACGGGCGTCAAGAATTCGAGCAGCAGCACGTTTCGGACCTTCAACCCCTCGATTCAAGACACTCTGCAGTTCAATCTCACCCAACCACTGCTGCGCAACCGCGGCCGCCGCATTCAGCGGATTCCGATCTTGATCGCCAACTCGCGGTTCGACATGACCAGGGCTCAGGTGCTGCAACGCGTGATCGGCATCGTCGCCCAGGCCGAGAGCCTCTACTGGCAAGTGGTGTCCAACCGCGAGAACCTCAACGTGCAGGAAAACAACCTCGAACTGCGCCGCAAGTTCCTCGAACGCTCGCAGCGCGAGCTGGAGCTCGGCGCGATCTCGCCGCTCGATATCTATCAGCCGGAACAGAACTTCGCCACCGCTCAGGTCGGCGTGACGCGCGCGCGCTTCCGCCTGCAGCAGGCCGAAGACCGCGTCCGCAGGCAGATCGGCGCGGATCTGCATCCGGATATCCGCAATCTGCCTCTTGTCCTCACCGAGTCGGCCGAGCCGCCCGCCTACGTGCCGGCGTTCGAGCCCGAAGAAACCATTGCCAAGGCGCTGCAAATGCGGCCGGAAATCCAGCAGAGAAGGCTCGATCTCAAGATCGACGACTATTCGATCAAGCGCGATACGAACGCACTGCGCCCCGATCTTTCTCTGACGGCCTCTTACCGAGCCACCGGCCTGGGCGGCAACCTGTTCGAAACGTCGCTGCTCGGCGGAACCGCGGGCAACTTCGTTCCCGGCGGCGTCGGCGATGCTCTCGACCAGTTGTTTCAATTTCGATTCCCGACCTACACCGCCGGTCTGACGCTGCAGCTCCCGCTGCGCAATCGGCGCGCGGCGGCGAACTTGTCCAACAGCGTCATTTCCAAGAAGCGCAACCTCTACAACCTGCGCTCGCTCGAACAGGAGATACGCCTGGCGGTGCTCAATGCGATCGCCGGCGTCGAGCTCAGCAAGGCCGCGATGCAACAGGCTGCGGTCGCGCTCGATTTCTCGCGCAAGCGTCTCGATGCCGAGCAGAAGAAGTACGACCTCGGCGTCAACACCGCCTTCATCGTCCTCGACGCGCAAGACGACTTGGTGCAAAGCGAGGCCGATCTGCTGCAAGAAGCGATCGGCTACCGCCAGGCCATGGTTACCCTGCTGCAGTCGACAGGCGAGTTGTTGGCAGCCCGCGGCATTCAACTGAACTACAACTGAGGCGTAAGCAGTCCGCCTACGCTTTGCCGTACCGGAGCAGCCCCGTCGAATCTTTCGGGGGATGCGCGCGGACCGCTTCTTCGCGCGGCTCGGTTCCCCAGCCCGGGCGGTCGGGGATCGCCAGGCAGCCGTCCTCGATCGGCGGGGCATGCGTGAACAGATCGTCGTCCCAGGGGATGCGGTCGATGTCGATTTCCATGATGCGCAGATTGGGAACGGCGGCGGCGAAGTGCGCGTTCATCATCGAGCAGAGGTGGCCGTAGAAATTGTGCGGGGCGACATTGACCTCGTAAGCTTCGGCGCAGGAAGCGCATTTCATTGCTTGCCAGACGCCGTTCCAAACCGCGTCGATGATCGCCGCGTCGACCGCCTCCTGCTCGAAGTAGGGCAAGAAGCTGCGCAACCCCATCAAGGTCTCGCAGCCGCTGATCGGGTGCGCACTCTGCCGGCGGATGTGCGCCATCGCGCGGGGGTTGCGCGTGTCGATCTCGACCCAGAAGATGTCGAGATCGCGAATCTCGCGCAGGATCTGCAGATACCCCTCCGTCGAGCAGTTGAAGTTCAGGTCGAGCAGAATATCGATCTCCGGGCCGGCGCCCGCGCGCATCGCTTCGAGGTGCGCCCGGATGTTCCGCAGCACCTTGCGGTCGACGTTGCGGGCCGGCTCGAAAGGCGTGCCGAAGCCGGGCCGCCAGCCCCTGACCCCGCCGTCTTCATAGAGGAAAACGTTGGTTTTCAGCGCCGTGAAGCCGCGCTCGCGGACCTCGGCGGCGATCGCCCGCACCCCGTCGAGATCGGTAATCGCGGGTTTGTAGTATTGGGGATGATTGATGCGCCATGTAGCGCAGTGTGACCAATACAGGCGGATGCGGTCGCGGATTTTTCCGCCGAGCAGCTCGTAGCAGGGAACGCCCAGGGCTTTCGCCTTGGCGTCCAGCAATGCATTCTCGATCGCGCCGAGGGCTTCGCCCACGACGCCCCCGGCCGCGGGCCGCGTGGCGCAGAACAGGTCGACGTAGATGCGCTCGTGCTCCCCAACCGGGCAACCGACCACTCGCTCGGCCAGCTTCTCGATCGCCGCGCTGACTCCCGGCGAGCCGAACCCTTCGTCGAATTCGCTCCAGCCGACAATGCCGTTCTCGGCGGTAAGCTTGACGAAATGGTAATTGCGCCATCCGGCATCGCAGTGCAGGGTTTCAAGCGCTCGAACTTTCATTGAGGGGTTTCACCGTCCGCGGCAAAAGTCATGCAGGCGGCGTTACGCGCCCTGGGGCCGATGCAGGATCAGGCAAGCGCTGAGGAAACTCGGCGCCGCCCGCAGCGCTTGCCCCGCGGACTGTTATCGTAGCGCAGCGTTTCGATGCTTGGATATCGCTGCGCTTGCTGTTACCATGCGGAGTTTCAACGATGGCGGGGCGCATTCTCAAAGGCAACGCAATTCGCGATCGGATTCTTGTGGACCTGGGCGGCGAAATCGCGCTTTTGTCGCAGCAAGGGATCCGTCCGGGGCTGGCCGCCGTGCTGGTGGGCGATGACCCGGCATCGCGGATTTATGTCGGCAACAAAATAGAGGCTTGCCGGCGAATCGGACTTTTTTCGGAAACCATCCGCCTGCCGGCGTCGGCGGCGACCGATGAAATTCTGGCTGTAGTGGACGAGTTGAACGAGCGCGGCGACGTGGACGGCATCCTGGTCCAACTGCCTCTGCCCGATCACGTTGCCGAGCATAAGGTTCTGTGCGCGGTTCGCCCTGAAAAAGACGTCGACGGCTTTCACCCGATGAACGTCGGCAAGCTCGCGAGCGGGCAGCCGGCGCTTGCGCCGTGCACGCCGGCCGGGCTGATCGAGATTCTCAAGCGCAGCGAGATCCCCATCTCCGGAAAGAACGCCGTCATCGTCGGCCGCAGCAACATCGTAGGCAAGCCCGCCGCCCTGCTGCTGCTTGCCGAGAACGCCACGGTGACGATCTGCCACTCGCGCACGAACGATCTTGCCGCAGTCTGCCGCACGGCGGACATTCTCGTGGCCGCGGCCGGCAAGCCGGCAATGCTTACGCGGGACTTCATCCGCCCCGGAGCGGCGGTGCTCGACGTCGGCATTAACCGCGTAACCGACCCGGCCGCCGCAGCGGAGATATTCGCCGGCAGTCCGCAGCGTCTGGCGCGGTTCCGCGAGAAGGGCGCGGCCGTCGTGGGCGACGTCCACCCGGAGCACGTGCGCGAGACAGCCGGAGCTTACACTCCCGTTCCCGGCGGCGTGGGTCCGCTGACGATCGCCATGTTGATGGTCAACACGGTCAAGGCCGCGCGGCTCCGCCGCGGCTGACCCGCGGAGCGGCGCTTATACTGAGGCGTGCATCTCCGCCGCAGGACGTTTTTGCTGGGGCTGGGCGCATTCGCCCAAGCGGCGGCCTGGGAGCGCGAGCCGCGCGAAACCTACGCCCGCCGGAGAAAGGTTCTCGCAGAGTCAGTCGGGGACGGTCTGATCGTCGTGCTCGGCTACGACGAATACGAAGGCCAATCCGGGCAATCGAGCTTCCGCCAGGAAAGCCACTTCTATTACCTCACCGGACACAACGAGCCCGGCGCCGCCCTGGCCGTCGCTCCCGAACGGGGGCGGCAGCCGTACAGGGAAATTCTGTTCCTCCCCGAAAACGACGAGCACGCCTCGAAATGGCTCGGCCCGAGACTCGGCGTCGAGGACGCGGAAGAGTTGGGCGTCGATGAAGTCCTGCCCCGCTCCGAGTTGGAGTCCCGGGCGCGCACGTTGTTGAAAGACCGCAAGAGGCTCTACGGCTTGCTGCCGGGCGGCCCCGGCCGCGACCGCAACGCCGCGGAACGCCTGCTTGCGCGCCTGCAAGACCTGTGCCGCCGCAAGGACGTCCGCGACGTCCGCGACCATCTTGCGCGTCAACGCGCAATCAAGTCCGCAGACGAAATCGAGACGATTCAAAAAGCCGTCGACGCCTCGATCGAAGGGCACTTGGCCGCATGGAAGACGATCCGCCCCGGCGTTACCGAGCAACAAGTGGCCGGCGCCATGGTCGGAGCGACGCTGACCGCCGGCTGCGAACGCATGGCCTATCCGCCGATCGTCGGCAGCGGACTGAATTCGACGATTCTGCATTACGACCGCAACGATGCGGCGCTTGCCGCCGGCGGCGTCGTGCTTATGGATGTCGGCGGAGAATACAGCCGCTACGCGGCCGACGTCACCCGTACGGTTCCGGTCAGCGGCGCGTTCAGCGACCGCCAACGCAAGATATACGATCTCGTCCTGGGCGCCCAGAAGCAGGCTCTTGCCGCGGTCAAGCCCGGAGCGCGGCTCTACTCGCGCGTCCCCGGCGGCCTCACCCGCATCGTCGAGCGCTATTTCGAGCGCCATGGCGAGCCGGGCATCGGCTCGAAGTTTACGCACGGCCTCGGCCATCACGTCGGCCTGGACGTTCACGATCCCCATCCGCCGGACGACGAGCTGCGGCGCGGCATGGTGCTGACGATCGAGCCCGGCCTCTACTTGTCCGACGAGGGGTTCGGCATCCGCATCGAAGATATGGCGGTTGTCACCGGCGACGGTTGCCGGGTAATGACCGGCCGCCTGCCCAAGGAAGCCGACGCCGTCGAGGCGGCCATGGCCGCATAACGGCCTCCGCCGCTCACGGATCTCTCACGGACAGGCGGGCGTGCCGCCGTTCGAGACGCCGTAGAATTTCCCGCTCGGGCCGCACCATTCGCGTCGAAACAGCCGGAACAGACGCTGTTGGGGAGAGGGCGCATACTCCATCACGGCCCCTTGCCTGCGCAAAGCCGCGGTCAAGGCGCGCACATCGATCTGCTGAACCGGCAGATCCGCGTCGACCGCCATCTTCGCCGCGACGCCGGCCGCCTGGCCGATGATCATGTACTGGGGCTCCATGCGCAGCGACGAGTAAGCTACGTGAGAGGCCGAGAACGCTACCGGCACGAGCAGGTTCACGGCTTCGCTCCGCTGGGGCAGCATCACCCGGTAAGGAATTTGATAAGGCTCGACCGGAACCTGCATGTCGCCTTCGTTTTCGGCAAATCCGCGCGCGTTCACAATCCGCTGGATGTTGTGGGAGTCGCTGTTGTACGAGCCCATGCCGATCGGATCGGGCTTCGTGCGCTCGCTCTGCAAGTCTTTCTGGGTGACGACGAACTCACCGACCATGCGCCTGGCCTCTCGAATGTACATCTGGTGAGGCCAATGCGCGGTATCCGCGTACTCGTCGCGGGGCAGCCCCCATTCGTTCACTTCGCTCTGCAGCGGCTGAGGAACCCGCGGGTCGTTCGCCAGAAAGTAAAAAAAGCCTTGGACGTACTCCACGTGGTCCTGCCGAATTGCCGCCTTGCGGGCGTAGTCCGCCTCGGGATACTGCCAACTGCCGCCGATATGGTCGGTCGAGAACGCCCCGTGATTGTTGATGTCGGCCTTTTGGTTGGGGATGTAGTCCGGCTTCATCACGTCGGACATGACCGGCGGCCGTCCCGTTTGCCGCTCCAAACCGGCAAGCAGCCGCGCCAGGAGCTCATAGCGTTCGGGGCGGTAGTTGCGCGGTTTCGGCCAGGGGAGCCGATTCCTGGGGTCGCGCGAGGCAATCACGCGGAAGTTGTAGGCCTGCACTTTCCTGTCCGCGGAACCGGGCTTCGCCGCGAGCTTTCCGTGTACGTGCGGCAGCAGCTTTTCCGCAAAGTCGTACGGATCGACATCCACTGCAAACTGGTGTTTCGGCGTTCTGCCGCGCACCCCGGCGAGCGATTCTCCGTATTCGTCCGCGCCTTCGCGCCCCCAGGCGTAGGAGACTCCGGCCTGGGCCATCAGCTCGCCTTCGTAGGAGCAGTCGGCGAAAATTTTCCCGGCAAAGACATCTCCCCGCTCGGTTGCGATCGATGCAATGCGCGCATCCGTTTTCGTGACGCCGCCGCGCTCGCGGAGGCGCTGCCGGAAGCGCACGTCCACTCCCGCCTGGGAGAGCATCTCCAGAAGCACCGCCTCGGCTACATGCGGCTCGAACGCCCAAGCCGTATCGCCGCGCACGCGCCGCACGTTGTAGCGGATGCCGACCCGCCAGGCGAACTCCAGAGCGTAGCCGCCGATGACCTCGCGCTTGCCGATGTCCGACCAGCTCAGCCCGCCCGTCACCATGCCGCCAACGTGGTTTCCGGGTTCGAGCAGCACGGTGTCGAGCCCCTCGCGCGCGCCGCTGACGGCGGTGATTACGCCGCCCGCCGTTCCGCCGTAGACGACCAGATCGAACTGCTCGGCCGCGCCGAGCGAAAAGCTCCCGGCGAAGGCCAGGAGCGCCGCTGGAACAGCGGTGCGCCTCATGCGCCTATTGTAAGATCGAGATCGACTTTCGATTCCGGCACCGCGGCTGTTATCGTGGAATGATTCCTCTTTTGCGCCCTATGGATGAATTCCTTGGCCGAGCGCTTCCGCTCCGCAGCAAGCGGAAAGGCAACGGAGCCGGCATAAGTCTCATTGCCGCAGCAGCGGCCTTCATTGCGCCGGCGTTGCTGCTTTTTCCCTCTCCCGGGTTCGGCCGGACCTGCGAGCGCAATCCGTCTCAGGCGCAGCGGTTTATCGAGAAGCGCCGGAGCGCGCCGGTCATGAGCGCCGTATATGCCGACTGGCTCACCCGCCCCGAGCGCGACAGCGAGGAACAGCCCGACCGCGTTGTCTCGGCGCTGAAAATCCCCCAAGGCGCCGTTGTCGTCGATCTTGGCGCAGGAGTCGGCTATTTTACGTGGCGGCTCGCCAAGCAGGTCGGCCCTGCGGGCAAAGTCATTGCCGTCGATATCCAGCAAAGAATGCTCGATCTTCTGGCCCGGAACCTGGCCGAGCGCGGCCTTGAGAACGTCGAAACGGTTTTGGGCACGGAAGAAGACCCCCGCCTGCCCGAGAGCCGGGCCGATCTCGTTCTCATGGTCGACGTCTATCACGAGCTTGCCTATCCGCTGAAAACGATGGAGCGGATCCGCCGCTCGTTGAAACCCGACGGCCGCTTGGTGCTGGTCGAGTACCGCAAGGAAGACCCCACGATTCCGATTCAGCCGCTGCACAAAATGACCGTCGACGAGGTGCGGGCGGAAATCGAGCCGCTCGGATTCCGCTTTCATGAGTTGCTGAGCTTCCTGCCCACGCAGCACATCGTCGTCTTCAAGCCGTGCAATCCCTGACGCCGCCCGCGGCGCCTCCCGGATGAGCGGCGGGGAGCGCAGGCGGAGCTCAAGCTCCGGCGCGGTCGGGGTCGCTGCCGTACCACACCAGCAGAATCCACCGCGAGCA
Organism: Bryobacterales bacterium; assembly: GCA_965214655.1. Taxonomy (GTDB): domain Bacteria; phylum Acidobacteriota; class Terriglobia; order Bryobacterales; family UBA6623; genus CATQHP01. The sequence continues at coordinate 2,962,734 of OZ243965.1, forward strand.
GTTGTCGAGCAGCACGTAATAGGTCGGCAGCACGACCAAGGTCAACAGCGTCGACGCCATCAGGCCGCCCATTACGGTCCGCGCCAGCGGAAAATATTTCATCTCGAACAAGCCGCCGCTACCCCAGGCGAGCGGAATCAGTCCGACGATCGTCGTCGCCGCAGTCATCGTGATCGGCCGCAGCCTTTCCGCGCAGCCGCGAAGAATCGCTTCCCGGCGCTCGATTCCGGCGCGGCGCAGGTTGTTGATGTGATCGATCAGCACGATTCCGTTGTTGACGACGATGCCGACGAGCACGATCATGCCGATCCAGGCCATCATATTGAACGGCGTGCTCGTGGCGAGTAGGAAAAGAGCGACCCCGACCACCGCGAAGGGCATGGACAACATGATCGCGAACGGGTGGAAGATCGACTCGAACAGCGCCGCCATCACGAAATAGACCATGACCAGAGAGAGCATCAGGTTGAACACGAACTGAGCTTCTTCCTGGTCGTTCTGCTGCGTCCAGAAACTGTAGGTCCAACCGTAGCCGGGCGGATACGCCAGCGAGTCCAGAACCTCCTGCATGGCTTTCCGCCCTTCGTCGATCTTCTGGCCGGTAAAAACGGCCTGGACATAGGTATAGGTGCGCCGGTCTTCGCGCCGAATTCTGCCGGGAACCTTTTCGAGGCTGAAATCCGCGACTTGCTCCAACGTAATCTGCCTTCCATTGGGGCCGCTGCCGACGATCACCGCCTTGAGATCTTCGATGCTCTGCATGTCCGCCGGATGGAGTCCGATCCACATTTCGGTCTCGCCGTCCGCGGTGCGGAACCCTCTCATGCGGGCGGCCCGCACCGTCATGCCGAGCACTTGGCTCACCGTCTCGGCGGAAATATCGTATTTGCGGGCCACTGCGCGGTTCATCCGTATCTGCACTTCGCGGCGCGCGTCCTCAAGTCCGGCGTAGACCTCGCCGAACTGGTCCAGGGCCATGAGCCTCTTCCTGGCCTCGGCCGCCAGCCCGCGCAGCACGACAGGGTCGTCGCCGTAGATATTCGCGCCCACCCACGATTCGCTCTGAGCGCCTTCTTGCCGTCCGGGCTTGATCTCGGCGCCGGGGATCACCGGCAGGCCCTCGTCGATCTTCTTCCGGATATCGGGCATCTCCGCCGCCGAGATTACGTTCTTGTCGAAATAAACGCGGGTCGAGGCTTGGTTGTTGGAGTAAGTCGTCATCGTCGACTTGATCTTGAATGCATCCTGGTTCGCCAGCAGGAAAGCTTCGACCGGACGCACGTAGTCGGCCGCGATCTTGGCGTAGTGGTAGTTTTCCGAAAAGTCGTAATTGATCCGCAATTCGCTCAATTCCTGGGCGTCGGGCGTGGTGTCTGGAACGACCTCTGTCAGCAGATAAATCGCGCCGGCCAGCACGGCGGGCACCATGAGCAGGCCGGTGAGCTTGGGCCAACGCAAATGCCAACCCACCCAGGCGACATATTTCTCGGTGATGTCCGCGCGGCCCCGCCCGCCGGGGCCGCCGCGAACGATCCTCGCCGCCAGCCGCGCAGGCGCCGCCAGCGCGTTCGTCAAGGCCGCCTCGAAACGGGAGCGCCGGTTGACATCGATATCCAAAAACCGCGAGAGCGCCAGCGGAATCAAGGTCAGAGAGATGAACAGCGAGCAGGACAGCGCGAATATGATCGACAGACCGACGTGTCCGAGCAAGACCGAGTTCTGGCTTTCGGAATCGAGCAGCAGCGGCACAAAGATGATCATCGATGTCGCCGTGGCCGCAATTACGGCCATCGTTACCTCGCCGGCGCCGATCACCGCGGCGTCCTTCCGCGCGTCGCCCCTTTCGAGCTTCTGGAAAATGGACTCCAGCACGACGACGGCGTTATCGACCAGCATGCCCGCGGCCAACATCAGACCCATCATCGAAAGCGTGTTCAACGTCTTCCCGTTCATGTACAGAAAGCCGATGGCGGCAACGATGGAAAAGGGAATCGCCGAGCCGATGACGAGACTGGCGTTCAGCCGCCGCAGGAAGAGAAACAGCACCAGAACCGAGAGCACGGAGCCGATGACGCCGGCCTTCAGCAGCTCCACGAGCCCCTTGTAAATTTCGTCGCCGGCATTGTGCCACCACATGACTTCCAGACCCTCGAGCGCCGGATCGGCCTTCCATTCCTCGGCGAGCGCCATGATTGCGTTGACGGTATCGACGGTATTCGCTTCCGACGTTCGTTGCACCCAGAATCCTACGGCGAATTCGCCGTTCAAAAGACGCCCGTAATCGCGGTCCCGTTCGTCGTAGCGGATGTCGGCGACGTCGCTCAGGACGAGTCCCGCGAATTGACGGGAAAGTCGCGCAGATCCTCCAACGAGGTCATGCTTCCCTTGGCCACGGCGGCATAGCGCATGCCGCCGTCTTCCATCCGGCCGAGCGAGACGTTCAGATTCGAGCCGTCCAGCGCGCGGAACAGGCGGCCGACGTCGACCCGGTAGCGTTTGAGGTCGTCGAGGCGCAGATAGATGTCCACCTGCTTGCGGTCGGTTCCGTAAAACTCGACGTTTCCCACTCCGCGGATACGTTCCAGGGGCTTCTGGATCTTGGCGTCGAGGAATTCGTAGTCTCCGCGCAGATCGCGTTTCGCGGAGATCGACCCCTCGACGATCGGGATCTCGTCGGTGTTGAAGTTGCGCACGTGGATCAGTCGCAGATCGCTGGGAAGGTCTCCGCGGATGCGGTCGATTTTCTCGCGGATTTCGGCGCGCAAGATCTCGACGTCGGCCGACATGCCGCAAAAAATTTCGATCTGGACGGAATCCTCGCCGGTCCAGGAGCTCATCCGCTTGACCCCGGGGATGGTCGCCAGCACTTCTTCCACGGGTTTCGTAATCGACTCGAGTATCTGTTCCGGGGTGGCGTTGGGGTACGAAGCCCACACGAAAAGCACCGGCGCGTCCAATCGCGGGATCAGGAGCAGGGGAATCTTGGCCAGGGAGATCACTCCCATCAGCACGATGGTCACGAAGATCATGCAGATCGTGACGGGCCTGCGGATGGAGAAAGCCGCCAGCTTGCGGCCGCCGGCATCGGCGCTTTGGTTGACCGGAGCGCTCAATGAATCCTCCTGCTAATCGCCGTCGGAGACGGCGCCTTCGAGGCGTCCGTCGAATGTTTCGACCGCGGCCGGCAATGCCGCGCGGTCGGCCGGAACGACCGCGCGGCGGTCGAAAACGTCGTAAACGACAGGGATCAGGATCAAAGTCAACAACGTGGAGAACGTGAGCCCGCCCATGACGGCGATGGCCATCGGCGCCCGCACTTCATCGCCTTCGCCCCATCCCAGCGCCATCGGGGCCAACCCGAGCACCGTTGTCAGCGTCGTCATCAGAATCGGCCGCAAGCGGGTCTGCGCCGCTTCGATCAACGCCTCGCGCTTGCTGCGGCCGGCGCGCCTGAGTTGATTCGTGTAGTCGATCAGAACGATAGCGTTGTTCACGACGATTCCGGCCAGGACGATGACGCCCAGCAGAACCACCACGCTCACCGCAGTGCCCGTCAGCGCCAGCATGAACACCACGCCGACCAGCGCCAGGGGCAGCGTGAAAAGAATGATGAACGGATGAATCAACGATTCGAACTGAGAGGCCATCACCAGATACACCAAAAATATCGCCAGGCCGAGAGCGAACATCAAGCTGTTGTAGGATGCTTCGAATTCTTCGTTTTGGCCGCCCAGGGCGACGGTCGTGTTCAGCGGCAGGCGGTCGGCGATCTCGGCGAGTGCGGCGCGGATTTCCGCGGACACGCCCGTCAGGTCGCGGCCGGCGATGCTCGCGCTGACGACTGCGGCCCGCTGCGATCGAATGCGGCGGATTTCGCTGGGGCCGCGCGCGATCGAAACGTCGGCCACCTGCCTCAAGCGGATCGGCACGAATGCTTCGCGGGCGCCGTTGCCGGCCGCGGGATTCCCGCCGCCCGCCGCTTGCTCCCCATTGTTTCTTGCCGCGCCGTTCTGCGCGCCGGCGCCGGAAGGGCTGTCCACGATCAAATCGCGAAGGTCCGAAACCGCGTCGCGGTCTTGTTCGCCCGCTCGAACGACGATGTCGATCTGCCTGTCTCCCTGACGGTAGCGGGAAGCCAAATCGCCGCGGATCTTGTTGCGCAGCAGTGCGGCGACTTGACTTTCCTCGAGGCCGAGCCGGCTCATGCGGAAGCGGTCGAAGCGGATTTGAACCTCGGGGCTGCCCAAGCGGGTCGAAGTTTGAATATCGTAAAGTCCTTCGATGCGCTCCAGCCTTTCGGCTACCAGATTCGCAGCCGCGCGCTGGTCTTCCACCTCGTAGGTAAAGATCTCTACTTCCACCGGCGTCTTGAAGCTGAACAGCGTCGGACGGCTGAACCGATGGCTCACTTCGGGGAATCCGGCCAGTTGCTCGCGAATGCCTCGGATCGTCCGGGCTTCCAACTCCTGGGACCCGCTCGAGCCCGAGACGAAATCCACGAAGCGCCTGAAGTAGCGCTCTGCTTTCCCCAGCGGGTCAAGACCCTCGAGACGCGCGGAGGGCTTTTCCATGACCACGTGCAGAGTGCCGATATTCTCTTCCAGCGTCCCCGACGCGAACTGATTTTTCTGACTGCCGCCGACGCTCGAGAATACTTCCGCTACGCCGGGGTAGCGCCGGACGCTTTCTTCCAGTTCGAGCAAGACGGCGTCGGTTGCTTCGAGCGGCTTGCCCTCCGGCAGGCGGACTTCGAAGGAAAACTCCCCTTGGGTAAGCGGCGGAATCAACTCGCCTCCCAGGAAGCCGGAGGCGCCCGCCGCCAACGCGACCGCCGCGGCGACCGTTGCCGAAACCGCTGTTTTGTGGTTCAGCGACTTCTCCAGCCAATGGGGATAGGCTGCGGACAACCGCTCGAACGTTCGGTCGAACCAGTTCAGGAAGGGTCCCAGGATGCGGGCGGCGGCCCGTCCGCAAAAACGCAGGCAGCGGCGGATATCGCGCAAGACGATTCGCGGAGTCGCCAGCAACCCGAAACGAACCCCGCGGGCGAGCGATCCCCGCAGGCCGGACTGCGGGGCTGCGCTTATCTGTTGCCGTTCCGTATCGAACAACTCCTGTGTCTTGATCTCGAAGGCCAGCAACATCGGAATGAAGGTCAGCGCCACGGCCAGCGAAGCCAACAGGGAATAGGTGATGGTCAACGCCTGGTCGGTGAAGAGTTGCCCGGCAATGCCCTCGACAAAGACCAGCGGCAGAAAAACGGCCACCGTCGTCAGCGTCGAAGCGGTCACCGCCATGCCCACCTCGCGCGTCCCCCGATAGACCGTTTCGGCGAGACCTGCGCCCGGTTTGCGATGGCGGTACACGGACTCGAGCACGACGATCGAGTTGTCCACCAGCATCCCCACTCCAAGCGCAACGCCGCCGAGGGACATGATGTTCAAGCTGATGCCCGTCTGGTACATCAGCGCAAACGTCGCCATGATCGAAATCGGGATGGCCGCTCCGATAATCAGCGTGCTGCGCAGGTGGCGCAAGAATACGAAAAGCACGAATGTGGCGAGTATTCCGCCGAACAGGGCCGCTTGCAAAACGTTGCCGATGCTCTGGGAGATGAAGTCCGCCTGATCGAACACCACCGCCGTTTCGACCGCTTTCGGGAATGTGCTCTCCTTGCGAATCCGATCGAGCCGCTCGCGGACGGCCTCGGCGACGGCGACGGTGTTGGCGTCGCCTTCTTTATAGACCGCCATCTCGACGCTTTCGTTGCCGCCATAGCGGGCGATGATGTCGCGGTCTTTCGAGCCGCGCCACACGCGGGCGACGTCCTGGAGCAAGATCTGCCGCCCGCCGGTATCCTGCACGACAATCCGGCGAATGTCCTCTACCGTCCGGAATTCGTTGAGCATGCGGACGTTGTAATTGGCTTCGAGATCGTAAAGGCTGCCGCCGGCCTGGTTCAGATTTTCGTCCTGGAGAATGGACGTGACCGTCGTAATGGGAATGCCCAACTCGGCCAGCCGTTTCTCGTCGACCTCGATGCGGATCTGCTCTTCGCGCCCGCCGGTCACCTTGACCGCAGCCACGCCGTCGAGCGCCTCGATGCGTTTTTTGAGGTCGCGCTCGGCGATGTCCCGCAACCGGGCCAGACTCAACTTGCCGTGAACCTGAATGCGCTGGATCGGGTCGTTCGAAGGGTCGAAGCGCAGGATGACCGGTTTCTCGACGTCCCGCGGCAACTCCACGAAGTCGATCTTTTCGCGCACCTCCATGCCCGCAAGGTCCATGTCGGTATCCCAGACGAACTCCAGAACGATCTCCGATTGTCCGGGCCGCGAGGTGGAGCTGATGCGGTTCAGGCCCGAAACGACCGCGACCGTCTCTTCCAACGGCCGCGTAATCAATGTCTCGATCTCCTCCGGCGCCGCGTCCTCGTAATCGGTTTGGACCGTAATCGACGGATAGGAGATATCCGGCAGCAGATTCACCGTCAAGCGGTCGAGCGAGACGGCTCCGAACAACAGGACCGCCACGACGACCATGAACACGCTTACGGGCCGGTTGATGGCGGTGCGGACGGTGTTCATTCGGGTTGGCTCCTAGCCCTCGATCGCGCGGGTCTTGTCGCCGTCCTTGAGGTTGCCCTGGCCCGCGGTCACGACGCGGTCGCCGGCATCGACGCCGGCGAGGACTTCATAAGCCGTGTCGTCCTGATAACCCAACTCGACGGCGCGCCGCTCGGCTGTGTTGCCGTTTTCGACGAACACAAAAGTCCCGCCGTCTTCTTCGACCACCGCTTGCTTGGGAATCAACACGACGTCGCTGTGGGTATCCGTCTCGATCTGCACCATGACGAATGCGCCCGGGCGGAATTGCGAACCCGACGGACGCAACTCGGTGGTCACCTTGACGGTGCCGGTCGCGTCGTCGACGACGGGGCTGACGCGCACAACGCGGCCGGCGACCTCTTCGCCGTCCGCCGCGCCCAGCCGAATGACGGCCTTTTGATTGGGCCGCACCCGCTGCGAGTCCTGCTCGGCCAAATGAACATCGGCGAACAGAGGCGTAAACACCCCGATTTCGAACAGCTTGTCGGAGTTGCGCACCGTTTGGCCCAACTCGACGGTTCGTTCCGTCACGCGGCACGAAAAGGGCGCGACGATTCGCGTGCGCGAGATCATCAGCTTGACCTTGCGTATCTCGGACTCCAGTTCCTCGATACGATGTTTCTGTTCCCGAACCGTCGCCTCTTCGACTCGACGGTCGTGCAGCAACTCGTCGAGTCGATGCCGCATGGCGATGACCTCGGTATCGCTCACGAGGCCCTCGGCGAGCGCTTCTTCGTTCCGTTCGAGCTCGGCGCGCTGATTCCTGATCTGCGTTTGCGCTTTTTCGAGGCGGATTTCGGCCGATTCGCGTTGAGCCTTCGTCTGCGCCAAGCGCTGCTGCGCAAGCGCCAGATCGATCTGCAAGTCGCGGTCGTCAAGGCTTGCGAGCAGATGTCCCTCCTGGACGAAGTCGCCTTCTTCCGCGGCCACCGAGCGGACAACGCCGTCCGCCTGGCTGGCGATCTCGACCTCGCGCATGGCCCGCAGATTTGCCGTCGAGACCAGCAAGTCGGAGATCGCGCCGCGCACCGCCTCTTGAATCGCGACCGGAATCGCAGCGTCGTCCGCGCTCTCTTCCCCGTTTTTGGTTTTCGCTTGGGCAGACGCGGCTTCCGGGCCGTAATTCCGCCAACCGTAATATCCGCCGGCGCCCAGAACGGCCAAAACCAGCAGGAACAGATATGCTTTGGCGCGATCGCTCATTCGCATGCTTCTCCCTTTGCCCGGGCGCGCGCTTCGCGGCGCCTGACTTAAACTACGTAAAAAAACCGCTGCTTGTTCCCCGCAAAATGGCCGGGACGCCAATATCGACGCTTCCTACTCTCAGTTTGACGCAACCGCGCCCGATTTGTGTTTCAAGAGATTTTCAGGGAAGCGGCAGCGCGGCAAGAGCGCCGAGCGGACGGCTCTAAACGGCCAACAGACTGCGAAAAGGCTCTCTCCGCGAGACCGCGGTCAAATCCGGGTCTTTGCGCGCCAGTATCCGATTCTGCGGGTCGATCCGAATCGACTTCCTCAGCGCTTCGAAAGCTCCGTGCGCGTCGCCTGTCAATACCTTCAAAACCGAGAGCGCGTAAAGGACGTGCGCGGCGTTGCGGTCTATCCTCAGGGCCTTCTTCAAATACGTTTCGGCCTCCTTGAGCCGCCCGTCGTTGATGAGTTGCACCGCGTAGTTGTAAAACTCTTCGACTGTCTTCAGGCGGGGTCTCGCGCGCGCGGATTGCTCTTCGCAGATGCGCAAATAAACGCCCGCACGATGACTCAAGCCCACGTTGGGGCCGTCCACAACCCTCTCGAACCGTATCCGAGCCAGACCGAACTTGCGGTTCTGGAAAAGTTGAACCGCCTTGCCGAACTGCGCCTCCTGTCTTTCTTCGGCCTCGCGCGCGGCGCTTATTTCTACTCCGGGGGCCGCGGACGCCGCTGCGTTTCCCGCTCCTGCCGCGGCTTTCTTCGCTCTTTTGCCGGCGGCCTTCGCGGCAATCTTCCGCGATCGTTTCCGGGCCGGCGCCGTCCCCGCTTCCGCGGTCGTTTGCGCGGCCTGCCGCAGGGCCTGTTCGGCTGTCGCGGGAACGGCTTTTTCGTCCGCTTTCTTCTGCACGGGGAGGCTAGCCTCTCTTCGCCATATCTGCGGGCCGCCGAATGCGGCGACCGCTCGAGACCGACGGCCGATCCGCGCCGCTCGAGCGCCGCCGGGAGCGACGGACTGCTTTATAGCAGATTTGGATGAAGCCGGGCAACCAGCCGCTCGGCTGCACGGACATTCGCATTGCTGCGGCGCGGGGCTTGAATTGCGGCGGCTCGCTGTTTCGAGCGGTCGCGGAAGCCCGGCGTCCGCGCGCCGCTGGCGAGCCGCGCATCGCTTACGATAGAAAGCCGCCGTTTGCGTTCGCGCTTGCCGCGGCGGCCGGCGGCGTTTTCCGGGGAGTGCAGGGTAAGTGCCGGAATTGATTCTCGACCCGGCCGGGGCATTGTTCCAGCGGATCGCCCGCGCTGTCGGCGAGCAGCGGGTTCTTTTTTTCGCCGGGCTTCCCGGCTCGGGGAAAAGTCTCCTGCTGCAGCAGGCGGTTCTGTTGGCGGGCCGCGCCGGGCGCTTCGTTCACCTCCTGCAATGGGACGTCACCCGCGCGGCTTTCGAGACCAAGGAGAATCTGAGGCGCTATCCGCAGGTCGGCGGAGTCACGCACATTGCCGTTCGGCGCGCCGTCGGCCGCTGGGTCCGCCAAGGGGTTGCCGCATGGCACGCGGCGGCGCCTCCGCGCGGCCTGCTGATCGGCGAGGCGCCTGTCCTGGGCAATCGGCTGGTCGAGCTGGTCGCGCCCGCGCCGGACGCGGTCGAGCCTTTGTTATCGGGCGGGCAAGCGTTGTTTCTAATCCCGGTTCCCTCGCCGGATGTCCGCCGGGCCATCGAAGAGGCGCGCGCGAAAACCGCGCGGCGGCCGGCGCACGAACGTGAGAAAGCGGACGCGCCCCCCGATGTTCTGCGGCGCCTTTACCGCGAAGCGCAGCTTGAAGCCGGCCGGCGCGGAATCGCCGTCCCGGCCGGCGGCGGCTACAACCCGGATGTCTACGCGCAGGTATTTCAGTCCTTGTTGAAAGAGCGCAACCACGAGGTGTTGGCGGTCGATGAAGTGCTTCCCGTTACGGGCTCGGTTTACGATCTGGATTCGATTGCCGGCGAATTGGCCGCGGACGCCGCGGCGGCGGCGCGGTTCTTGCCGGATTAGTTGGGGCGCGCCGCGGGCCCGGAGCTTCGAAACTCGTCGCCGATGCGGCGGCGTCCGGCGAATCCGTCGTTGATGCGGTGCCACCATTCGATCTTCGGCTCGCCCAGCTTCCAGCACAGATAGATCTCGTCTCCGCCGAGCAGGGCGGGGAAGTCGAGCAGGCCGATATCGAGGTCTTTGACCACGCAGCCGGTGCTCTGAATTTCCTCGATGGCGCCCTCGATCGATTTCACCAGAGAAGCGCGCTCGGACTTGCGGCGCGCGGCGCGGACGAGGTTGATCTCGCTGCCGCCGGCCATGCTGATCCGCGCCGAGATCTCTTGAAACTCGGCGTCGATCGCCGCCAACTCGGCCTTTGAATTGATGGCCGACTCCAATCGGGAGCGCACCGCCGGCAGCAACTCTTCGGCTTCGCTCAACGTGAAATAGCGAGGCATGAAATCAAGTCGGCCGGCCGCGCTCGAAACCGCTTTCGACGCATATGCTACCCCTACTATAGCAGTGTGTTTTGGGGACGAACCGAGAACGGGAATCGGCGATGTTGGATGAAGCGTTCCGGCTGATTCACACGGGGATTCCCCGGGAAGCTCCGGGCAGCGACGCGAGCACGCGGCGGGCGCTGGAGCTTTTGCCGGATTTGCCGCCGGCGCCCCGCGTGCTCGATTTGGGCTGCGGGCCGGGCAGGCAGACGCTGGCCCTCGCCGCCGCGCTGGAAGGTTCGCGCATAACTGCGGTGGACATCCATCGGCCTTATCTCGATCGCTTGCAGCGGGCGGCTGCCGCTCTGGGATGGGACGACCGCATCGCAGTCGAAAAGGCTTCGATGGACAAGCTGAGCTTTGCGCCGGGTTCCGCGGATCTGATATGGGCCGAAGGGTCGGCCTATTGCATTGGCGTGGAAGCCGCGCTGGAGCTCTGGCGCCCGCTGCTTGCGCAGGGCGGGCTGCTGGGGTTTACCGAGTTGACTTGGCTCGCGGACGAGCGGCCTCCGCAGGCTGCGGCGTTCTGGGCGGAAGCCTACCCCGCGATGACCGATCTCGCGGGCAATACGGCTCGTTTGACCGCCGCGGGCTATGCCGCGTTGCATGCGTTCGCGCTGCCCCCGAGCGACTGGTGGGACGAGTATTTCACGCCCCTGCTCGAGCGCGTCGCATTCCTGCGGGCGAACGCGCCCCGGCATGTCGATCTTGCTCCGGCGATCGCCGCAACCGAGCGGGAAGTCGAGCTGTACCGCCGGTACGGCGGGTCCTTCGGTTATGTGTTTTACTTGGCGCGCCGCGCCGCAGCCGGCTGACCGGGCGGCGGCCTTCAATCGAGGGGGCTCGGGCCTTCCAGCGCGGCCTGCATGGTTTGCCGCACGCGCGCGATCAGCTCTTGCCGGTCGTCCTCGCGCAGGTCTTTGGTTTCTATCGGCGGGTGGAAGACAAGCGCCATGCGGCCGGGCCGGACCGCGAGTTTTCCCTTGGGCATGAGCTTTTCGGCGCCGTGAACGGTCACCGGCACGACCGGAACGCCGGCTTCTATGGCCATGGAGAACGGTCCGGGCCGGAAGGGCAGCAGGCGTCCGTCGGGACTGCGCGTGCCTTCCGGGAAGACCATGAGGCCGATGCCTGTGCGCAGAGTCCTGACGCCTTCCGCCATAGCGTGCTTGCGCGAATCGCGGGCTTTGCGATCGACATAGATGAAGCCTCCAAGCCCCATCACGTAACCGAGCAGCGGGATGCGCGAAAGCTCTTTTTTGAGAATGACGGCGATGCGCGGCAAAACCGCGAACAACGCGGGCGGCTCCACGTTGCTGACGTGGTTGGCTACGAACAGCGACGTAGGGCGCCGGAAGGCATGCTCGAGGTTCACGACCCGCAGGCGGACTCCGGCGAGCCGCAGCCCGAGCAGACATCCTTGCCGGGCAACCCAATAGATCGGACGGATATTGCCCGTCGCCCAGGTCAGCGGGACGAACACAAGCGTTGCCGCGGCAACGTAAATCGTCAGGAAAGGGAAGGCCAGGTAGTACGAGCGCCACATCGGCTCGAACCATTTTGCGGTTCCGGCCCCATGCGCCGCAACCCGCCGCCGCGCCGCGGGCGATCTCCAGACGCCTGGAAACGCAGCGCGGGGAGAGCGGCCGGGAATTCGCAACTCATTGGGAGCGCTAACTTTAATTGCAAATGGTATGCTGATTGCCAAGTGCGCGCGAGCCGTCAGGCAAGCGGCGCCAAGCGCCCATGTGCGCCCTGATGATGCAGCAGAGGACCGGATTGGAGCTTCGCCAGAAGCCCATCCTCACCCAGAGTCTGCGGCAGCTTGTCGAGTTGCTGGCGCTCAATCGGTTGGAGTTGCGCGCGAAAATCGACCGCGAGCTCGAGGAAAACCCGGTTCTTGAATCGGCCGAGGAAGCGGGCGTCGCTACGTTTCCGGACGGGGAGCCGCCGGCGCCGGAGTGGGCTTCGGAAACTGGCGAAGGCGCCTCCGGCGAGGCTGACGGAAACGCCCTGGAAGATATCGACCTGGAGAAATTTTACGAAGATTATTTCGACGCCGCGCCGAACGGGCGGTCCCTCGAATCCGTCGAGAGACCTTCGCCCGAGTTGTTTTTGGCCGCTCCGACGACGCTGAGCGATCATCTGCTGCGGCAATTGAGTCTGAGGCCGATTGCGCAGGATGTCCGCCGCGCCGCCGAGTCGATCATCGGCAACCTGTCGGGCGACGGCTATTTGTCTGCCTCTCTCGAAGAGGTTGCCCGCGCGGCGGATGGAAATCTTGCCGCGGCCGAACGGGCTTTGCGCCTGGTGCAGGGATTCGACCCGCCCGGCGTTGCCGCCCGGAGCTTGCGCGAGTGCCTGCTGCTTCAGTTGCAAGCGGCGGGGAAAAGGGATTGTCCCGCGTTCGACATTCTGCTCGACTGCTTCGAGATGCTGGAGCGGGGGGAAACGGCGCGGATTGTCGAAGCGCTGCGTTCCACCGAGCGAGAAGTCCGGCGGGCAATGAAGACGATTCGGTCATTGGATCCGCGCCCCGGACAGCGCTATCGGCAAACGCAAAATCACTATGTCGAGCCCGACGTTTGCTTTGTCGAGACGGCGGGGGGATTCCGCGCCGTTCTCAATGAAGAGGGGCTGCCCGAGCTTCGCGTAAACCGCGGCTACTTGCGCATGCTCGCACGCGGCAAGTCCGACAAGGATGTCCGCAGCTACGTCAGGGAGCGTTACAATTCGGCGTTTCGGCTGCTGCGCAACATCGAGCAGCGCCGGCAGACGATTCGGCGGACGTGCGAGGCGATCGCCCGGCGCCAGGGCGCATTCCTCGCCAACGGGCCGGACTCCCTGCGGCCGATGATGATCAAGGATGTCGCCGAGGAAATCGGCGTTCACCCGTCGACGGTCAGCCGCGCCGCGGCCAACAAATACGCGCATACGCCGCACGGCGTCTACGCATTGCGGTCTTTTTTCTCGGAGAACGTTCAGGGGCCGGCGGGCGCGGCGATGCCGCTGGCGTTGCTCAAGCGCAAGGTCAAGCAAATCATCGCGGCCGAAGACCCGGAAAAGCCGTTGACGGACGATGCTCTCAGCAAAATCCTGAGGGATGGCGGGATTCACGCGGCGAGGCGCACGGTGGCGAAATACCGAGAGGATTTGGGCATCCCCTCTACCCACAAGCGCCGCCGCAAGCATGCGGCGAAAGTTTGGGAAAATAGGAACGGCAGGCAGAAAAGGAGCGCATGAGAGTTCATTACACGGGCCGCAAAACGGAATTGGCCGCAGGAGAGCGGGCGAAGCTGCAAAGGAAGTTCGATAAAATTCACCGCGTCTTGAACCGTCGATCCGATTTGGAGGCGCATGTCACTCTCTCGCGGCAGCGCCACTTGTGCGAAGCGGAAGTGACCCTTCGCGCTCTGCGCCATACGCTTGTGGTGACGCACGCGGCCGTCGCGCCGTTCGGCGCGCTGCATGGAGCTCTGGAAAAGTTGGAGAAACAGGCCGTTCGCAATAAGCACAAGATCATCGATACGCACCGTCCCGGCAGGCAGCGCGATCGTCCGGCGGCAGTGGTCGCGGAATCCATCAGCGGCCTTGAAGAAGAGCTCGGCCGCGCGCCCGTCGAAGAGTTGCCCCGGGCGCAGCCGATCATTCGTTCGAACAGCCTCGCGCCCAAGCCGCTGACTGCGGAAGGCGCCGCGCTCGCGCTCGAGGTCAGCGGACGCGACCACATTTCTTACCGCGATGCCGACAGCGGCCGAGTGCATGTCTTGCTGCGCCGCAGAGACGGCTCGCTGGAGCTGATCGAGGCCGAGTAGCTCCGTGCCTTACGACGCAGAGTCCGCGGCGGGGAATCCGCTCGAAGACGTGCGCCTGGTGGTCATCACCGGTCTGAGCGGCTCGGGGAAGGGCACCGTCCTCAATGTATTCGAGGACATGGGCTTCTATACGGTCGATAATCTTCCGGTCAACTTGATCCCGACGTTCACCGACCTTTGCCGCGCTTCGGCCGAGATCTCGCGGGCGGCCCTGGTCATCGATATCCGCGACAGAGTGGGGCTGAGCCGGTTTCCGCAAATTTACAGCCGGACCGCGGCTGAGATCCCCGCGCAGCTTATCTTTCTGGAAGCGATGGACGACGTGCTGCAGCGCCGGTTCAGCGAAACGCGGCGCCCGCACCCTATCGGCGGCTCCACGGTGCAGGAGAGCATTGCCGAAGAACGCGAGATGTTGGGCGCGGTCCGACAACTGGCGGACATTACCATCGACAGCTCGCGGCACACCATTCACGAATTACGACAAAAGATTCGAACGCTGTTCGAGAAAGTCGATACGGAGCCGGCGATGCGCATAACGGTGGGCAGCTTCGGTTTCAAACACGGCGTTCCCACCGATGCCGATCTGCTTTTCGACGTGCGCTTCTTGCCGAACCCGCATTACGAGCCGGGCTGCCGTTACCTGACCGGCAAAGATCGTCAGGTAGCGGATTTCGTGGCGAAGTTTCCCCAAACGCAGGAGTTCATTGCGCGGGCGGCGGAGATGATCTCTTTTCTTTTGCCGCACTACATCGGTGAAGGGAAGAGCTATATCTCGATCTACTTCGGCTGCACGGGCGGCCGTCACCGCGCGGTTTTCATCGCCGAGACCATCGCCGGGCATTTAACGCGGGGCGGCCGCGGCGTGAAGATCTATCACCGCGACATCGAAAAAAATATCTGACGCGGCGCGCTTCGACCCCTACTCTTCCTTGATCTCGGCGCTGATGGCAATATCGATCGCGCCTCTGACGCTCATGGCCGCAGGGCATTTCACCGGGTGCGTGTCCAGCGCGCGCTGCGCCCGGTCGCGGGTTCCCGCGGGAATCTTGAGGTGGTAGCGGACCCGGATGCGGGTGATGCGCATGATGCCGTCGACATTTTCGACGTCGCCTTCGACCTCGCTCCAAACCTTGTCGGGATGATTCGGAATCTTGCGGACTGCCAGGGCCCCTGACAGAGTGCCGGTCAGTCAACCGCCGACCGCAGCGACGATATGGTCGAGAGTCGCCGGCAGGTCTCTGGCGGGCTCCATGCCGTAGAAGCGCTTGATGCCGCCGTGAACTCCGAATACCAGCGGTTCCTCGAAGCCTTCGATGTACGCGCGGCGCTCCGGGGGCTTGTCTTGGTAAAGCTTGATGCGGGAAGTGTGGACCGGTTCGCTCATAGCACCATTCTAGTCGTTTTGTCGGCCGGCAATTCAAGCACGTAGCCGTTTCCGGCCGGAGCGGTTCAGCCAGCGCGGCAGAGCGGCGATGCTTGCCAAGACCGCGGCGGGTTCGTAGCGCGCGAAGGCTGCTGCCGGAGTCGTTCCGCTGAGCACGGCGGCGAAAGGAATCTCCGCTCGACGGGCGGTTTCCGCGTCCGTAACGCTGTCGCCGACATAAAGGACCGCTTCGCGGAGCTGCCGCATGCTGTCCGCCGCGGCGAGCAGGCCCTCCGGCGAAGGCTTGAACTCGGTTACGTCGTCGCCTCCAACGACCGCCTCGAATCTTCCCCTCAGCCCGTCGCGTTCCAGAACGTCTTCGATGCGGCAGCGGAATTTGGTCGACACGATTCCCAGGCGCAGCCCTTGCAGCCGCAAGACCCGCAGCGTCTCGGGCACGAACGGGAAGATGGTTGTCCGCTCGACCATGATCTTGTCCGAAAGCTCTCGGAAATGGCGGCGAAATTCCTGAGCGCGCGAGCGCCGCCCCTCGCCGGCCAGGCGGACGAGAGTTTCCGGCAGCGAAAGACCGATGGTCGCGCGGACGGCGTCTGCGCTGACCGGAGCAAGCTCCATCCGTTCGAACGCATGGGCTACACAGGCGATTACGGCGGACGATGAGTCCGCGAGAGTATAGTCGAAGTCGAATACGACCGCCGAGGGCAATTTCCATTGTCCGCGATCCGCCGGCTCGTAGCGTCTCACATCTATCTGAACCGGCACATGCCCTAGACTGAAGCAGGTGACGTTTCTCCGTTTTTCGCCCAGGACACTGTTGATCGCGGCCGTCACGCTTGAGGTAGCCGGCGGCCTCTTGATTGTTTTTTCGCTTCCCGCAGGGGGCGCGGCGATGTGGCTGGGCATTGCTCTGATTGCAGTCGGCTCGCTGGCGATGCGCAGCGTCCTCGGCCGCATGGACGCCGAGCGGAAACGGGCGCCCGATGCCCCGGCCGCAACCGCCGCCGGGGCGGAAGATATCGAGTCGGAATTGAAAAAGCCCGCGCCGCGCGCCGTGAAGTTGACGGCGCGGGGCAATCTCGTCGCCGCTGTGTGGTTGGCGGTAACGGCGCCGGCGGGCGTGCTGGCTTGGCGGCACTTCAACCGCTTGCCGCCGCCGCGGATGAAGTCCATGCTGGCCTCCGAGGGAGAGTCGGCCGCCGCGGTAATTCACCGCAAGCAGACATTCGCGGTCGAGGGCGGGGGGGCGCGGCATGCGATCGGGTACAACTTCAACGATGAGTCGGGCGCCTCCATTCGCTCAAGCGTAACCGTGCCGCGCGCCCTGTTCGACTCCCTTGCGCAAGGAGAGCGTCTCGAGGTGGTCTACTTTCCGCCCGACCCGTCGATCCACTACCTTCCCGAGATTACGTCGCCGGTGACGACGCGCGTAGTCTGGTTGGCGTTGGGGATTCTGGCCGCCGCCGCGCTGCTCGCCAATGCGCAGCGGCGGACGCATAAAAAGCTCGTCGCCGAAGGGCGCGCCGTTTGCGGATTCGTCGCCGGCGTGCGGCGCCGGGGCGGCGTCCGCTCGTTTCTGGTGAACTACGACGTTGGCGGAGAGCGCCGCACCGTTGGCGCTTCGGAGCGCAACGCCGGACTCGAAAACGGGCAGACGGCGACCGTGCTCTACGACCCCCGCCGAGCCGACCGGGCGGTTGTCTACAGGTTGGCGCTCTACCGCGCGAAATAGCCGGCCGCCGGGCCCGCAGCCTGCCGCATCGAGGCTGCGGGCCCGGCGCCGTGTGCGTCCGAGGTTCAGTTGGCCAGCAGGTAACGCAACTCCATGACCCTCTGCGGATCGCGCCGCAGGGCCTCCAGAGCCTTCGACTCGATCTGGCGGATGCGTTCCCGCGTCAGGTCGAACGCCTTGCCGATCTCCTGCAGGGTGTGCTCGTGATCGTAACCGATTCCGAAACGCATGCAGATCACTTCCTGCTCGTTTTGACTGAGCGTATTCAAGATGGTGGCCATGTGGCTTTTGACGTCGCCGTCAATCAAGCCTTGCATGGGCGAAGTCGAGTTCTTGTCTTCAAGCAGATCCTCGAGGGCCGATTCGGCCTCGCGGCCGACGCGGGTTTCGAGAGACACGGGCGTGCGCGAGATTGAGCGCAGCGTCTCGATCTTGCCGATGCCGGCGTCGAGCCAATCGGCGATCTCGTCGTTCGTCGGAGCGCGTCCCAATTCCTTTTCGAGCAGGCGCGCGGCCCGCAGAAATTTATTGAGTTGCTCGTTCATATGCACGGGGATGCGGATCGTCCTCGATTGGTCGGCCAGCGCCCTGGTGATCGCTTGGCGAATCCACCAGGTGGCGTAGGTCGAGAATTTGAAGCCGCGGCGGTAGTCGAACTTCTCGGCGGCGCGGGTCAGGCCGATGTTGCCCTCCTGGATCAAGTCCAGCAGGTGCAGCCCGCGGTTGACGTACCTTTTCGCTACCGAGACGACGAGCCGCAAATTCGCTTCGACCAGAGCGCGCTTGGCGGCGTCGGCCTCGCGGGAGCCTGCCTGCAGGTTCTTGAGCACCGCACCCACGTTTTCGCGCGTAAAGGGCATCCACTCGATGCCGAGATCCTTCCGGCGGGTCAGATTCGGCGCGTCCCGCACGAACTTCGCGGCCAAGGAACGCCAGATATCGGCATTCAAAGGTGTCTTGCGGATCTCGCGCGACAGCCGGGTCAACGCGCGGCCAAAAGCCCAGGAAAGCTGCCGGCGCACGGCCTTGTCGGCGCGGTCGTTGCGGTCGACAGCGGCTTTCGCCCGCGCCGCTTCGCCCAGCAGGTTCGAGACGCGGGTCAGCCGGCGGCGCAGGCTCTTGCCTGCCCGGGCAATGGCCTCGGCATCGTCGGCGGGCACGCCTCTGATGTAGTTGCGGGCGCTGGCGGGCTTCGCATTCAGCATGTCGCGCAGGTCGATCAGCTTGCGCCACGTCCACGGACTCCGCGACAAGGCGCGCCGCATGCGCAACTCTCCGTGCTCCATCTGCATGGCGAGGCGGATCTCGCCCTTCTTGTCGAGCAGCGGAACCTGGCCCATTTCACTGAGATAAAGGCGGACGCTGTCTTCCGCCGGAGACGCCTCTTCCTGTTCCTGCGAGTCGGCGAATTCCGGGGCGCCGCCTGACCAGGAGAACGGGTCGGCGCGCTCTTCAACCGAGCTCCTTGCCGCCGTCGTTTCGTCCATGGTAGGCATCGTTCTGTCACCCTCCCCCACCCATGCTTGTATAGACGTTTCGCTGCGCCGGTTCGTTCCTTGAAAAACAAATGAAGGCGGATGATTTTGTTTTTGGCGGCGTATTGTCGGGGGCTGCGCAACCGCAATGGGCGCTGCGCCTTGGCCGCCGCCGCCCTATAATGAGGGGGCGTGCGTGCTGCGGCTGCCAGGGCAAGTCTCGGAACGGCCCTGCTCGTGTTGGCGGGAGCCGCCGCTTCAGCGGAGCAACCGCAAGAGGCGGATGCGGTAGGCAAGCAGCTTACCCGCTTCGTTGAGGTTTTCAATCTCCTCGAGCGCAAGCTGGCCGGCCCGATCGAGCCGGCCGACGCCATTTACAAGGGCGCGATTCCGGGCATGCTGCGGACTCTGGACCCGCATTCGGCGTTTCTCGATCCGGGGCAGTTCGAGAGCCTCAAGGAAATGCAGCGCTCCACCGAAAAGGGATTCGGGAGCGTGCTGAATCTGCTTCCCGGGAGCGTGATCGTGCTGCAGACTCTTGCCGGCAGTCCTTCGGCGCGGGCGGGCATCGCGCCGGGCGACGAGTTGGTCGTGCTCAACGGCCGCCCGTTGACGCAAATGCCCGTCGAGCAGCTTGTCGCCGTCTTGTCGGAATCGCGCAAGGACCGCACGCAGTTGATGGTCAGGCGGCCGAATTTTACTCGTCTGATCCCCATGACGCTGATTCCGGCGGAACTGGCGTCCCCGAGCGTTTCCAGGAACTTTTTCATCGAGCCCGGCTTGGCTTACGTCAAGATCGTCAATTTCGAGGCCCCGACGGCCCGGGAGTTGCACGGCGTGATCGAGCGCATGGGCGGCCGGGATTTGCAGGGCCTCATTCTCGATCTGCGCGGCAATCCCGGCGGGGTTGTCGAGGCGGCGGTGCAGGTTGCGGCGTTCTTTCTCGATGCGCGCAAGCGCATCGTCTGGCTCGCGGGGCGGTCCGGCCCCAAGGAAGAGTTGAGCGTTCCGCAAGGATACGAACCGTATCGATTCCCCATGGCCGTGTTGATCGACGAGCGGACTACAAGCGCCGCAGAGCTGGTTGCGGGGGCGCTCCAAGACCACGGAAGAGCGGTGGTTGTCGGCCGGCGCAGCTACGGGAAGGGACTGGTTCAAAGCGTTTACGAACTCGGCTCGGAGACCGGGCTGGCGCTGACCACCGCCTACTATTTGACTCCCGACGAAACCCCGATCCAGCGCGCGCTGGGGAGTTGCGGCGAATACCAGCTCGCGCCGTGCGGGGACGAGCGTTCCGCGGATGAGTTGCGCGGCGGCATCGAACCCGACGAGACGGTTTATCCGCCGCGGCTCAGCCGCCTCGAGACGGTGCTGAAAGCGAGCAATTCTTTTCTCGAGTTTGCCCGCAGCTACGTCGGCAAATATCGGGGAATCGAAGAAAGTTTCGAGCCTACCAACGCGATGCTCGACGACTTTCATCTCTATCTTTCCGAGCGGGGCATCCGTCCGGCGGTGTCGGAGTGGTCGACGGCGGTAGCGTTCATTCGCACCAACCTGAAGCAGGAAGTGCTCAATCTGACGGTCGGGGTAGCCAAGGGAGATGAGGTCGAGCTGCGCCGCGATCCGGTCGTGAGGGCGGCCGTCGGGGCGCTGCGGGCGCGCCCGCCGGGTTGATTGCCGCCGCGGCTCCCCGCCCGAGATCGGTACACTACGGAAATCGGCGGCGATGAAAAAAATCTTCCATTTGCTTCTCGCAGCAGCGGTCTGTCTGGTCATCTGCGGTTGCGGCCGGTCGGACAAGAGACAGATCGGCGTGGTCCCCAAGGCGATTTCCCATGCGTTTTGGCAAACGGTTCACGCCGGCGCGGTCGCGGCGGGCCGCGAGGCCGGAGTCGAGATCGAATGGAAGGGGCCGCCGGCGGAAACCGATTTCTCGCGGCAAATCGAGATCGTCGACGCCATGATCAACTCGCGTATCGACGGCATCGTTTTGGCGCCGACCGAGGCCACATCCATGATCGGCGTCGTCGACCGCGCACAAAACGAGGGCATTCCCGTCACGATCTTCGACTCGGGCCTCAATTCGGAAAACTACCTCTCGTTCGTGGCGACCAACAACTATGAAGCGGGAGCGCTGGCTGCGCGGACGCTCGCCGAGCTCATCGCCGGCAAGGGGCAGGTCGCCATCGTCAAGATGGTTCCGGGCGCTTCGTCGACAATGCGGCGGGAGCAGGGCTTCGAAGATACGATCGCCAAGGAGTTTCCGGATATCGAGATCGTCGATTTCAAGTATTGCCGGTCGGATCCGGCGCAGGCTCTGGCGGTTACCGAAAACATGCTTACGGCGCACCCGGATCTCGACGGGCTGTTTGCCTCCGGCGAGCCGGCGACGGTCGGCGCCGCCAAGGGGCTGCGCAGCCGCAACCGCTACGACCGGGTTCGCTTTGTTGCGTTCGATTTTATCGATGCGCTCGAGGCCGACATCCGCGACGGCGTGATTCGCGCGACGATTGTTCAGGAACCGTTCCAGATCGGCTATCGGGCCGTGATGACGATCGTAGACGCGCTGAACGGCGAAACTCCGGATAAGCGAATCGATACGGCCGCCCGCGTCGTGACGGGGGCGAATCTCGACAGCCCGGAAATCGCCGCCCTGCTGCGCCCGAATCTGGACGAGTATCTCGATTAGCAGCGCCAACTCCGCTTCGGGAGACCTGCGGCGCAGCACGGCGCTCCCGGGCGCGGACAATCCGCATCGCAGAGAGAGTTCGCAAAGCCTGCGGAGAACAGAGCCGCCAGACTCGCCAAGCCGCCCGGAACCGCTGCGCCGAGGAGACCGATGGGCGTCCGGACCATGCCCTCCTGCGCGCCGGCGTCAGGCTGCGAACGCCGCGCGCACGCGGCCGACCGCCCAAGCCAGCTCTTCGCGCTCGACGATGAGCGGCGGGGCGATACGGATCACCAGGTCGTGCGTCTCCTTGCAGAGCATGCCGAGCTCTTTGAGCCGCTCGCAGTAGGGTCGGGCGGGGACGTTCAGCTCGACGCCGACGAGCAGACCGCGGCCGCGGATTTCCTTGATGTCCGGGTGCTCGATGCGTTGCAGTTCGGCGAGGAACCAGGCGCCGAGCTCGGCCGAGCGGCCGATCAGATTTTCGTCCAGCAGCGCGCGCAGCGCCGTGCGGGCGACCGCGCAGCCCAGCGGGTTGCCGCCGTAGGTCGAGCCGTGGCTGCCGGGGCTGAAAACGCCCAGTACGTCCTTTTGCGAAACAACCGCGGAAACGGGGTAGACTCCGCCGGACAGCGCCTTGCCCAGAACGTAAACGTCGGGCCGGACGTTTTCGTGCTCGCAGGCGAACAGCTTGCCCGTGCGGCCCAGCCCCGTCTGGATCTCGTCGGCGATCAGCAGCACGTTGTTGGCGCGGCAGATCTCGGCCGCTCGGGCCAAGTAGCCGTTCGGGGGGATCGAAATGCCGGCCTCGCACTGGATAGGCTCGACCAGGAACCCGCAAGTGTCCTGCGTGACGGCGGCTTCGAGGGCCGCGGCGTCTCCGTAGGGGACGACCTTGAAGCCGGGCGTGAAGGGGCCGAAACCTTCCCGGCTGTCTTCGTCGGACGAGAAGCCGACGATCGTCGTCGTGCGGCCGTGGAAGTTGTTTTCGCAAACGACGATCTCGGCCCGTCCGTCCGCAATTCCTTTGCGCATGTAGCCCCACCGCCGCGCCGCTTTGATCGCCGTCTCGACCGCTTCGGCCCCGGTATTCATGGGCAAGACCATTTCCTTGCCGCAGAGCTCGGCGAGCTCCTTGCAGAACAGGGGCAGTTGATCGTTGCGGAAGGCGCGCGAGGTCAGCGTGACTTTCGACGCCTGTTCTTGCAGCGCCTGCAAGATGCGGGGATGGCAGTGCCCTTGATTGACCGCGGAGTATGCGCTCAGACAGTCGAGATAGCCGTCGCCGTCAACGCTGTAAACCCACGAACCCGCCGCGCGCTCGATGACCACGTCGAGCGGGTGATAGTTGTGAGCGCCCCACCGGTCTTCAATGTCGAGCAGCCGCTCGGCGCGGTCGGCCGTCTGCGTGTCGATCCCGGATTCTTCCACGGCGCAGTTCCTTAGCGTTCAGGGTAGCATCGGTCCGCGCGCCGCGGCGGATGCGCAGAAACGCC
This sequence comes from Bryobacterales bacterium, assembly GCA_965214655.1. Classification (GTDB taxonomy): domain Bacteria; phylum Acidobacteriota; class Terriglobia; order Bryobacterales; family UBA6623; genus CATQHP01. Next base: position 2,985,615 of record OZ243965.1, read on the forward strand.
CGGGCCGGCCGTTGCGCGTTCGGAGCCGAACCAACGGACCGTTCAAGTCTCCCAAGGCGAGCCTGCCTCCAGTTGAAACGAGTGCCAGGAGTCGATGCTGTCTCTCATGAACGCCGCCGCCGCTTGCGGATCGCCCTTGCGCATGATGTCGACGACGGCCTGGTGCTGTTCCGCCAGCGGTTTGTAAGCGACCTCCTGCACCGTACGCAGCCCGCCCAGAATAAACGCGATCGGAGCGATGCTCAGCGGTTTCATGGCCTGCACCAGAAACTCGTTTTCGGTCAACTCAGCCAGCATGGAATGAAAGCGCACGTCGGCTTCGTAGAACGTCGAAAGGTCGTTGTCGCCGGCCGCCCTGCGCATGATCTCCACTTGGGATTCCAAGCCGGCGAGCCCGTCCGGATCGCCCCGCTCAACGGCGAGATCCACGGCCATCGGCTCAAGCTGTAGGCGAACCGCGAGCAGATTCCGCACGTCGCGATCGTCCAGATGGCGGACCTTCGTGTGGCGGTTGGTTTCCTTGATCAGCAGACCCTCGTTCACCAGGTCGAAGATCGCTTCCCTGACCGTGCTCTGCGCTACGCCGAGGTCTTTGGCCACGGAACTCTCGATGAGACGCGCGCCGGGCCCAAGCTTGCCCGTAAAGATAGTAGCGCGAACGCGATGGGCTACGATTTTTCGCAAAGTCGGACGCGAGATCGGCTGAAAAACTCGTTCTGCCACGCTATGACCTGTCCTGGGCCGTTGATCGATTATTGCACATGTTATGCTTCGTATGCTGTCCACAACCTGGATGCGGGGCGGTTTACTTCTATATCTTGCTGAAAAATTGATGTTTTTCCGACATTGCATGGTGGATTCCAATGTTTTTCACTGCGTGTCGCAGCGCCTGATGAGTCTGGAGCCGATTGCCATCTCAACAATCGATGATCGATCTATGGAATCGACCAGTCATGAATTCCCGTAAAAAGCCCGCGGCCGGCGTCCGTGCAACTGCAGGCTGCCGGCGCCGGCGGAGCCGCGGGCAACGCCAACTTCGCCCCGCCGGAAGTTCCGCTCGTGCTATATTCTTATCGCGGACGGCAATGGGTCCGCCGGCAAGACAAATTTTCGCGGGAGTAGTTCAGTGGTAGAACGTCAGCTTCCCAAGCTGAATGTCGCGGGTTCGATCCCCGTCTCCCGCTCCATGCCTGCAATGGTTTGGCCGCTCGTGCGGGAATGAGTTTTTCTACGGCTGCCGGCGCCGGAGCGGAGCATGCCGACAGTTCGCGCAGCCGGCCCTGCCGTAAGCGGTAGCGCCGTTTTCGGCCGGAGCGGCCGTTGCTTCCGATTGTCCTCAGCGCGCCGCCCGCAGATGCTTGCTCAGGTTTGGGGGATTCCCCCTGCTTGGGCCGCCGCTTTATCCCGTCTTGATTACGCATGTTGCGGGCGCAATCGCTTCACGGCGATCGAGAAACTGTGCAGGAGGGCGCTTTGCTTGCGCCAATCGCGGTCTGCCGCGTTCTTGGCCTGCTCGAGCATGGGCAGGAACTGGAGCGCACCGCTTTTCCTGAGTTGTTGGCCCCGAACAGTCCGGCTGCCTTGCCCGGCGGCATTTCCGATTCTCGCCGTGCCTTGAAGTTGGCGGCGTTCAATTTTTCAAGCATGGTCTTCCCGTCGAGACTTCCGTTCAGCGAACGGATTTAGCGCATCGATCTGCCTCAGGTAGGCCGGCAGCCGGCAACTATCGCCAAGGCGACGGTCGCGAGCAGCGCGCCGTAGAAGGCGAGCAGCGTTGTGGAGAATGCTGCGCTCAGCCATGTGCTCGCGCGGCTCGCGCGCAAGGCGGCGGTATCCATCGAGAAATCGACGGCGTGGTCGTCCAATTCGCGGACGCGGTCGTAAAGCGCGCGGAACAGGCGTTCCTGTTGCAGCCGCCGGCTGTCGAGGCCCCAGAAGACGAGTACGGGAACCAAGCCTATGAAGGCGACCTCGATGCGCTCTTCCTGCATCCGGAGCACGGCAAGGGCGACGACCAGAAGCACGCTCCAACCCTTGACGCGGAACGAGTCGGCGGCGAGGCGGTTGATCGTTCCTTGAATGAATTCGAGGTGCTTGAGTTTTGCTTGCATGGGCATTGCCTCCGATAGCGGGCTCCTGCGGGGGGGCTGCTTGAAGGCTGTTTCCAATCAGGATAGCCGGGATCGGGGAGCGGCAGCGTTCGTCTCTGCTCTCCTTTCAGCGAACTGGTTTGACGCCGCCTCTTCGCCCGAGGCCGTATCCCACCCTGAAAACGTCCGGGATGTTGACCCGTCCGTCGCGCATGCGCAGGAAAACGCCCAAAGATTCGAGGTCCTCGCGGACGCCGTCGGGGCCCTGCTCGATATGGAGAGGAGGCAGCGTGACCTCATTCTGCCCCGCTTCCTCCGTGAGACGGTTGAGGATGTCTCTGCTCTGCCAGCGCCGCGCGATCTCGTCGAATTCGCAGGGCACGGCGATGCCTTCCAGAGGCCCCAAGGCGCGATGCACCCAGGTGTAGGGGTAGCCGCGCCTGCGACCCGTTCCCATCCATGGACCGGAAATGACGTGAAATTTTTCCCGCTGATGTTCTTCCGTAAAGATTGACCGACGCCGCGGTACGGCAAACAAGCTAAGTTGCCCGCCGACCAGCCGGCGCACCTTCGGATTTTGCAGCGCGCTCCACCAGAAGGTCTTTCCGGCGCCGCGCATGCCGGTCACGAGCGGGTTGTCCGGGTCGATCGCCTTGAGGTGAGACCGCGGCAGGTACACCTGCTCGGGGGACGGCGTCTGGCCGCGGTTGGTTCCTGCGGGCAGGTCGGCGAGCGCCTTGCGCATCCTCTCGGCGTCGATTTCGCTCACAGCGCTTCCCCGTCGCCGCCGGTGTCGAAGAGTCGATCGAACCGGCGCAGAAATTGCGCGTAAGCCTGCTCCATCATTACCGTTTTCAAGCCGCGTTCCGCGCTGAATCCGTATAGCTGATCTGAGTTCGACCAACGCTCATGAGCGAAGAGCAATTCCGCGTCTTCCCAGTGGCGGCGGTGTGCGTCGGCGAAAGCGGCAGGGTGCGTCATCTGCGGAAGCTTGCGGCTGACCGGCTGCTGAGGCCGTCTTCAATCCAGCATAGCTTTGAAGCGGCGGTCTTCCTGCCCCATGTTTCTTTGTCGACCGCGCAATCGAGCGGGAACTCGCAGTCGGTCGGGATGTCCGGCCAACCGTAGGCGCCGCACGCTGCGCGGTCCATGGCCGCGTGCGGCGCGCGCAGTTTGGCCGGTCAGCGCGCTTCGCCCGTTGTCACCCAAATGGGAGACGACCAGGCCAGTTGGCCGTCGTCCTGTTGCACGCGCACGTAGTAATAGCTCTCTCCCGGGCTCGGGTCGGCGTCGGTGAACTCGAACGCGGCGTCGCGGCCGAGGTTGTGGCGGGTCAGGACGAAATCCTGGTTCTTGACGATGTCGATCTGGCGGATCGGCTCCGTGCCGATGACGCGCACCGACAGGCGAAAATCGCCGGATACGGTCGCGATGTCGCCCTGCAGGTATTCCTTGCCGCCGGCCTGCAGCCGGTAGTCCAGCACGATGTTGTCGGTCGCCCCGTAAGAGTGCCGCTTGCGCATGGCGTCGAGCAGCCCTTCGCGGCTCGAATCCTCGGAAATCGTGCAGGCGTAGGAGATATGCGTCGAAACGTGATCCGACGCCGCCTGCACGCCGAGCTTGTAGCCCTTGGCCCAGGCGTTCCAGACGAAGCCGGCGGGCTGGAACCCGCCCGGGGCCGAGCGCGGGTTGCCGGCATAGGCGGCCCGCGGCGCGCCTTCGTATTCGGCCGAGACGCGGTCGCCCTGATAGATCTCGACCAGCGGCTCGACTTGCGGGTCGTTGTCCCGCCAGTCGGTGCCCATGTTGGTCGCCGAGGTGTGCGCGATGGCGATGCCGTCGTTCTCCTTGAGGTAGGCGTACAGGTCTTTCGTGCCCACGGGCTCGGGGTTGGCGAAGCGCGCGGTGACTTCCTCGGTGGAGAAGGGGAACAGCGGCGAACCGAACTCTTCGCGCGAAATGCGGAACGGCCGGACGCCGCGTTTGGCGAAGAGGATGTTGCGGTGTCCGTTGGGGTAGCGCACGCTGCGCTCGTAGGCGAACAGCGGCGTGAAGCTGCCCGGCAAGTGGAAGCAGTCGGCGAACTGCTGCAGCAGCCAATCGTGGTATTCGACGTCGGGGCCGCCCAGGTAGTTGTGCTCCGAGTTGGCGTAGAAGTCGAGGCTTGCCGCGTCGATGGCGTAGCGGTAGGCTTGCAGCAGCGAACCGTCGTTGTAGCCGTCCATCGAGAACTCGGTGTGGCGGTGGGTGTCGCCGCGGTAGATTTTGTAGGTTTTGCCGCCGGAGACGATCTCGTAGTTGCGGATTGTTTCGAGGTCTTGGGCCTCGTTGGGGTGGATCGGGTAGACAGTGATCTCGGGCTGCACGCGCGGTTGCAGGGCGTGTTCGCCCCGGCGGGGCGCCGCTGGAATCTTGCCGATCCGGATGTCGTACTGCTCGGCCAGCATATCGGCGAAATCGCGGTTGTCGGTCGGCCAGGCCGCGGCGATGCCGCCGTCGCCGGTTTGCGTGAAACCGCTGCGCATGTCCAGGCGCCCGCGGCTGTGCGGAAAATAGACCGGCTCGCTCCAGGCTCCCCCGGCGTAACGAGCGCCCCACAATTCCCATGTGGCATAGAAGGCGTAGAAGTCGGAAATGATGTCCTGGATGCGCGGGTTGCGGCGGCGGAAGAACACCCAGACGCCGCCCTTGCCGTCGGCTTGAATCGTCGGGGAGTCGTTCCTGTCTCCGGGCAGATCGGCAGGCAGCGCCGCATCGAGCGCGGTGGTCGGCTCAAGCCAACGGCCGCCGTCGAGCACGGCGACGGCCGTCGAGCGCCATGCGTACAGGCGCGTGCCCTCCTGCTCAATGCCGAAGCCGTCGTCCTTGCCCCACTGGGTTCCGCTTTCGCTCCAGGCTGCCCACAGGCGGTCGTCGGCATCGCAGGTCAGCGTGACGTGGGCCTCGAATTTCGGGGTATCGGCCGGCGAGGCGATGTCCTCCCACTCTTCGCCGTTGTGGCGGCGCATCAGAATGTCGTAGTTGCCCTTGTCGTAGGTGTCCCAGGCGACGTAGACGTTGCCGCTGCCGTCGGCGGCGACGGCCGGCTCCCAGTCGTTGGCGGGAGAGGAGGAGACTTTCTGCTCGGGCGACCATTCCGCGCCGCTGCGGCGGCGCGCGAAGATGTCGGAGCGGCCTTCGCGGAACCCCTGCCATACGACCCAGACGCGGCCTGCGGAATCCGTTGTCAGGTTGTGGTAGAGGTCCGCTTGCGGAGCGCTCGTGAGGCGCTCGACCGCCGACCAGCGATCCCCCGCGAAGCTGCGCGCGTAGAGGTCGCGGTTGCCCTCCACCTGATCCGACCAGACGACCCAGATGCGGCCGTCGCCGCCGCGCGCGACTTTCGCCAGAAAAACGTCGCCCGGCTTTTCGCTCACCGTTTCGATATCGCCCCAGGAGCGCCCGTCGTAATGCCGCAGCAGCACTTCGTTGGCCCCGCCCCGGTAGGCTGCCCAAGCGACCCAAAGCTGTCCGTCCGGCCCGCTCGTTATGGATGCAAAGTCGTTTTGATGCGTGCCCGCGGATATCTTCTGCGTGCGGAACGTTCTGTCCACGACCGCCCGGCCGCCGAGAAAGCGCTGCGGCCGGCCGAACTGCAAGTCCCGCAGGTCGACCCGGAAATTCCCCTGCTCGGTCTCGAACGAGACGCGCGTCCGGCCGCGGCTGCGGACGGAGGCCACCAGCCCGGGACTGAAGATATTGACGGGGAGGCCCGTCACGGACTGCGGTTTGGACGGCGGATACCGGAAATTGGGCCCCCGCCAGGAAGCAAGCTTCCAGGAGGCGCCTGCAATGGCGTCGTCCGGCGTGGGGCGCAGGCTGGCGAGGCCGGCCAATTCTCCGCCCGAGAAGGAGAGCTTGCCGTCCCATCGCGTCGGTTGCTTGTCGCCGACGCCGAGTTCCACGCGGATGGAGACAAGCCCAGGATCGTCGAAGGACTCCTGGGCGTAAAGCGCGCCAACGCTTGTCACCGCAAGCAGCGCGGTTAAACTGAAACGGTCGAACCGCATGGCGGAAAGTATACCAATGCGCCGCCGCGGCGGAATGAGCGCTTCTTCCCGCTTGCGGGAACGCGCCGCGCCCGGCGGAACGTCCAATCGGGAGAAACAGCCATGAATTGGATTGAGAGCGAATGGTTCGAACGGGTGCGGCTGCTGGTGAAGATCACTCTCGTTGCCGCCGTGCTGTATGTCGGCTACACCTTCTACGTTCGCTATCGGCTGGGGATCGTGAAACCCCCGGAAGCTCCGGTCGTCGATCTGCACGACGACCTGTACGTACATCCTCCGAAGTCTTATGTGAGCGATTTCGAGTCGGCCAAGAGGAGGCTGACGGGCATGCCGCTATGGGTGAAGGAGGGCTACCGTTGGGAGTACGAGCCGGGCGGCCGGCTGTTCGCGCCGCTGGAGAAGATCGTCCCCAGCGATGTCGTCAGACGCGGCGGCAGCGTCTATCTCGTGTTCGAGAAAGACGGCCGGCCGGCGCGCGTCGCCGTCGGCGCGCCCGAACGGGTTTACGTGGACGAGATGTTTTTCATCAAAGACCCGCGCGAGCTCTACGACCACTGGACCGATGCGATGTGGGCCAAGGTCGAAAACCACGAAGTCGAGGCCGGGATGAGCGAGTTCCAGATCACGTTCGCTTTGGGAGCGGGGCGGTTGGTGCGGCAATCGGCGAATGCGGCGACCAGGATAGTGGACTATACCGCCTGCCTGTCCGCCGGCTGCGAGCCGGTGCGGGTTACCTACAGGCGGAACGTTGCGCAGAGCGTCGAGCCGATCGAACCGCCGCCTGACAGATAGTTGCCGGGGCCCGTTTACAGCGCCAACGCCTTGCGCACAAGGGCGGACAGATGGGCCGGTAGATCGAGCGCCAGTGCCGCCTGCCTGCCCTCCGCGGACATCTTCCTCCAGGTGCGGCGCAGGATGTTCAGGAGTTTCTCTTTGTCTTGCGTTGGAGCGAAACCGTCGAGATAGTGCTCAAGGAATACCAGGCAGGCGACGTCTTCCAGAAGCTGCGCCGCGGGATTCAGCTTGAGCCGCTCTTTGCGCAGGATGGAGGCGACTTCTTCGATCACGGTTTCGGCGTAGCCGCACGCGCGCATGACCTTGCCGGCGGTTTCTGCGTGGAAGGCGCCGAGATCCTTGCGCCAGCGGAGATAGCCCGCGCGCGTCATCGGGTAGGCGGAGCGCGGAATTTTCCAGCGGCAAATGTGCTGCGCGCGGACGGCCAGCCTGACGGTTTCGGAGGCTTCGGGGGCGAACTGCGCCAAGCGGTCGGACATGCGCCGGGCGTAGAGCAACTCGTTGGCTACCGGCCCGGCGGGGCCGGCTGCGGTGTTGGGGTCTGCGGCGTTGAGGGCGTCGAAGCCTTCGACCGCGCAACGCAATCGGCGGCTATCCGTCTGCACGAGGCGATTCCTCGGCCATGCGCTGGTTGCGGCAGACGGCCGCGGCGCAGACGGCTGCGGTCTCCGCGCGCAGGATCAGCGGGCCCAGTCCGGCGCAAGCGATGCCGGCGGCCCGGGCGCGTTCCCGCTCGAGGTCGGTCCAACCGCCTTCGGGGCCGATGAAAAACGTCAAGGGCCCCGCGGCCAGGCCGTTGGGCAGCTTCGCGCCTTGCGCATCGAAGAGAACTGCTTGCGCGGCTTCGGTTTCCATGATCGCGTCGGCGAAGGAGCGCGGCTCGCGCACCAACGGGGCGGAGATGCGGCGCGACTGCTGTGCGGCTTCGAAGGCGATGCGGCGCCAGCGCTCGAGGCGTTTGCCGGCTGCCGCGGCCGGACCCTTTCCGCTGCGCTCGGCGATGACGGGCTGAATGGAGTCGACGCCCAGCTCCGTCAGCTTCTCGACGGCCCAGTCGAAACGGGAAAACTTGAAAATCGCGACGGCGGCCGCCAGCGGAGGCTCGGGGGGCGCGGCGCACAGCCTTGCTTCAAGAGCGAATTCGACCGCATTGGCGGAGCAGGCGGTCGTCACCGCAGAAAAAACGCAGGATTGGTCGGAGACTTCGACGCGCTCGCTGCGGCGCAGCCGGACGACGCCGCACAGGTGGCGGGCGCGCTCCCCCGTCACTTTTGCCCGCGATCCGTTGACGCGCTCCACGAATATACGGCGCAAGGCCATCGGCGCTTCCCAGCTTACCGCGCCGCCTGTGAGCCGCCGCCGGATAAACTTGGAATTTGGCGGACGTGAGGCAGGCGGATTCGGGCGGCGCGGCGGTCGAGCGCATAACGGAAACGATCCGCGCGGAGTTGCAGCCGCATTTTGCGGAACTGGCGCGCTGCCGCTCTTCAGAGGAGTTGGAAGCGAGCCCGGTGTACCGGCGGCTGCGGCCCTGCGTGGAAGATATTCTGCGCACGCCTGAAACAGGGGATTTTTCAGACGGGGCCGCGCCCGGCAAGCCGCGCTACCGCTTGGTCGCCTGGAATCTCGAGCGCGGTATCGAGTACGAAGGGCAACTGAAGGAGTTTCAAGCGCACCCCTATCTGACCTCGGCGGACGTGTTTCTGCTGACTGAGACCGATGTCGGCATGGCGCGCTCGGGCAACCGCAATATCGCCCGCGGCCTCGCCCGGAAGTTGGGGCTGCACTACGTTTTTACGCCGTGCTATCTGAACCTGACCAAAGGCGCAGGCGTCGAAAACGACGCCGGAGGGCGCAACGAGATCGGCCTGCACGGCAATGCCATCCTGAGTCGGCACCCCATCCGCAACGCCCGCCCCGTGTTCTTGCAGAACGGCCGGGACAAGATGCGCGGGCGCGAAAAACGCTTGGGCCGGCAGACCGCCGCCGCAGCGGAAATCGCCTTCCCCAATAGCGACTTGACGGTTTGCTCGGTGCATCTCGACGCGCAGTCGCGGCGGCGGCACCGGCGCAATCAAATGCGCGACGTCCTCGACGGCCTCGGCGGCGAAGGGCCTGCGGTCGTCGGCGGCGATTGGAACACGACCACGTTCAATTCATCGAGCGCCTTGCGGGCGATCCTGGGCTTTTGGCGGCGGGTTTTCCTGGGTCCCGACCATGTCATCAAAAACCATTTTTTGCGGCCTTACGCGCGGTTCGAGCGCGAGCTTTTCGAGCTGCTTGAAACACGCGGCTTCGACTGGAAGCGGGCGAACGCTCTTGACGAGCGGACGACTTCCTACGACGTGGACGACGTCAAGACGCACAAGAACCTTCGCGAGTGGGTCCCGGCCTGGTGCTTCGACTTTATTCGCTGGTCGCTGCGCCGGCACGGCGGGAAATGCCCGTTGAAGATCGACTGGTTTGCGACGCGGGGCGTCGAGGCGGCCGATCCGGTGGTGCTCCACGAATTCCGCGAGGGCCGCAAGCCGCTTTCCGACCACGACGCGATCGGGATCGACATCCTCGTCGGGGAGAGTCGCCAAGCCGGGAAACTATAATGGAAGGATTCGATGGCTACAGTCGAAGCGGTTCCCGGCGCAGCGTTCGTCCCCGAGGTTCTGGGGCGCGGAGATTACCGCATCATTGGCGAGACCATCGAAGAGGGGTCGAGCGTTCTCGATCTGGGCTGCGGCGAAGGCGACCTGCTGGATTGGCTTGTCGAGCGCAAGTCGGTAAAAGCCCGCGGCGTCGAAATTTCTCCGGAAAAAGTGCGCCGCTGCGTGGAGTTGGGCCTTTCGGTCTATCAGGGCGACATCAGCCAGGGGCTGGCGGATTATCCCGACCGCTGCTTCGACTACGTGATTCTCAGCCAGACGCTGCAAGTTGTCAGGGAGCCGCTCGCGGTGCTGCACGAAATGATGCGCGTCGGGCGGCGGGCGATCGTCGCGTTCCCCAATTTCGGGCATTGGTCGGTGCGTTGGGCCCTGTTGCGGTCCGGCCGCGCGCCGCGCACCAGGCAACTCCCCTACGAGTGGTACAACTCTCCCAACATCCACTTTCTGACCATCACGGATTTCGAGGATCTGGCGAGGGAAGAAAACTTTCAAGTGGACAAGGCGTTTTTCGTGGACGGCGACAGACGGGTGCGCCTGCTGCCGAATCTGTTCGCGGATACGGCCGTTTATCTGCTGCGGCGCTGATCCGCCCGCAACAACTCGTCGACCGCCCGCCCGACGGCGCTCGGCTCGACCGACAGGATGCATTTCGGTTCGTCGAAAGCGTAGCAGCGGTCGCCGGGACAGGGTTTGCAGTCCCAGGAGGTTTCGACGACGCGGTGGGGCGCTTGCCAGGGGCGCCAGACGGCGGAGCTCGAGGACCCGTAGACGATCACGCTCGGCACGCGGAAGGCGGCGGCGATGTGCGCCGGGCCGGAGTCGTTGCCGACGAACAGGCGGGCGCCGGCCAGCAGCGACTTGAGCCCGCCGAGCGCGAGCGGCCGCAGGCATTCGTAATCTTGCAATGCGTCGAAGATCGCCTCTTCGCCGGGGCCGGCGATGAATACCGGCTCGAGTTTGTGGCGCCGGCGGATCGATTCCGCGATCAGGCGAAAGTTCCCTACGGCCCATTGCTTGGTGAAAGAGGCCGCGGTCGGATGCAGCACCGCATACGGTCGTTGCCGGGAACCTGCCCGCGCGCCGAGGCTCGCCGGCGGTATGGGCCGGCCGTCCTGCGCAGTTCGTGCGCCGAGAAAGATCGCCCCGGCGGCGTGATGCTCGGCGGTATGCACCGCCGCGTCGGGTTCCCGGCGCAGCACTTCTTGCGCGCGGGGTATGCGCACGTTGTATGCCCAACCGTGCCGGTAGTGGGCGTAGCCGGCGCGGTGCGGCGCTTTCGACAGAGCCGTCAGCCAGGCGCTCGTCGAGCCGCCGTGCAAGTCCCAGCAAAGCCCGGTGCCGAGCGAGCGGATGCGGCGCAGAAGGCCGAGCTTGCGCGGTAGCGTTGCGTCGTGCTCGATCGTCAGCAGGACGTCGATGTCGGGATGGTCTTCCAAGACTCCGGCGAAGCGCCGTTCGATGACGACATGAATCCGTCCCCGGGGCAGGTCCTGGCGCAGCATGCGGATCGCCGGCGTCGTCAGCACCGCATCGCCGAGCGAGCGCAGGCGGATGAGAACGATGGAGCCGCCGGGGCCGAGCCGTTCCAGGATCGACCGGCGCACGCGCGGACCTCAAGCGGCCGCGCGGTAGTCGGCGATGACGTCGAGGAATGCCCGCGCCGCGTTCTCGATCTTGTTGAAGTCGCCGCTGTCGAGGGCCGCCCGGTTGACCAGCTCGGAGCCCACGGCTACGGCGCTTGCGCCCGCCTTGAGGAAATCCGAGGCGTTATTGAGCGTGACGCCGCCGGTGGGGACCATCAGGATGTGCGGCAGCGGCGCCTTGAGCGCCTTGATGTAGCTTGGGCCGCCCAGCGCGCCGACGGGAAAAATCTTGACCATGTCGGCGCCGGCTTCCCAGGCCTGAACCGCCTCGGTGGGGGTCAACACGCCGGGCATGACGCATTTCGAATAGCGGTTGCACATCTCGATCGTGCCGCGGTTGAGCGCCGGGGTGACGAAAAATTCCGCGCCGGCCAACATGCAGTTGCACGCCGTTTCGGCATCGAGCACGGTTCCCGCGCCAAGAATCATCTCGCCGCCGAAATTGTCGGAGACTTTTTCGATTACATGCAGCGCCCGCGGCACGGTCATCGTGACCTCGAGAATGTTGATGCCCGCCCGATAGACGGCTTCGGCGGCGCGCAGGGCCTGCTCGGCCGTATTCGTTCGGACGATCGGCACGATTTTCGTGTCGAGGATCGTTTGGATGGCGTCTTGCTTGGTCATCTGACGGTCAACCGCCTGAAGTTGCGGGATGCGGAGTCGAGTTCAGTCGCGCAGACCGAAGACGAACATCGAATTGCCGGAGGCTATGGCCACCATCTGCTTGCCGCCGGCCTCGAACGAAATCGGCGACGCGGCGATGCGGCCGCCCAGATTCGTCGACCAGAGCCGTTCCCCGTTGAATGCGTCGAGCGCCATGAAGTAGCCTTCGATGCTGCCGGAAAACAGAACGTCGCCGCCGGTAACCAACAGCCCGCTTTCGCTGACGCCGGTCATCTTGAACTCCCATTCCTTTTCGCCCGTTTCGGGAGAGAGCGCGCGGATCGCGCCGTGTCCTTGCTGCTCGGCGACGTCTTTCATGGTGTTCGGCCAGACGCCGCGCGGCAGGCTGCCCACGTAGCGGTTGCCGCGCGTGTACTGCGGGTCGCCCTTGTGGTACACGCTGGAGTATTCCCAGGCCGATACGTAGAACAGACCGGCTTTCTCGTTGTAAGCCGGGGCGTACCAGTTCGTTGCGCCTTGGACGCTCGGCCATACGCGCGTGCCTTCGCGCGTAGGCGAAGCCTCGGGAATCTTGATCGGCCGGCCGCGCTCGTCGAGGCCCTTCGCCCAGGTCACCTTGACGAAATTGTTGCCGTGCAGGAACTCGCCCGTCGCCCGGTCGAGGACATAGAAGAACCCGTTGCGGTTGGCCCAGAGCATGAGCTTGCGCGGCTTGCCTTCCCACTCGCGGTCCACCAGCACGGGAAGCTGCACCGCATCCCAATCCCATTCGTCGTGCGGCGTGAACTGGAAGTGCCACTTGAGCTTGCCCGTATCCGGGTCGAGCGCGATGACCGAGTCGGTATAAAGGTTGTCGCCGAGGCGCACGTCGCCGTTCCAATCGGGAGACGGGTTGCCGACGCCCCAGTAGGTCAGATTGAGCTCCGGGTCGTACGAGCCGGTGACCCAGATCGAGCCGCCGCCGCGTTTCCAGGAATCTCCCGACCAGGTCTCATGACCCGGCTCGCCGGGGCCGGGGATTGTATAGAACCGCCAGATCTCTTCGCCGCTCTTGGGATCGATGGCCATGACTCGGCCGCGTATGCCGTATTCGCCTCCGGCCGCGCCCAGAATGATCTTGTCCTTGACTGCCAGCGGGGCCACGGTCAGCGAATAGCCGCCCGTCGGATCGACCAGTTGGCGCGAGAAAACCAGCGCTCCGGTCTTGGCGTCGACCGCCAGCAGCTTGCCGTCGATCGTGCCCATGTAGAGGGTGTCGCCCAGCATCGCCAAGCCGCGGTTCACGCGGCCGCAGCACACGTTCGTCTTGCTGTCGGGGATGTGCTTGTATTCCCAGAATTTGCGTCCGGTCGCCGCATCCAGGGCCACGATGTCGTTGGGCATCTGGACGGCGTAGACCACCCCGTCGACGATCAGCGGGGTCATCTCGAACTTTTCGAGCGAGCGCGCTTGAAACACCCACTTGAGCTCGAGGTCTTTGACGTTTTCGCGGCGGATTGCGTCGAGCGGAGTGTAGTGGTTGCTGTCGTACGTCCGCGAGTAGGTGAGCCAGTTGCCCGGCTCCTTGTCGGCGTTGAGAATCCGTTCGTAGGTCACCTGCGCCCCAAGCGCGGCGGCGCAACTCAAGAGAAGTATGAAAATCCGCATGGGTGGAGCCGCCTTTCTATTCCGCCTCCGGGTTCGATGCGGGTCCCTGCAGGCTCGCCAGATAGGCCATCAGGTCATCGAACTCACTGCCCTGGAACTGCCCTTCGTAGGCGGGCATGCTGGAATTGCGGTCGATCTCGAATTGCGCCAAGTCGGCCTTGCTCAACGATACGAGCCTCTCGTTCGCATCGAGCAACTGCACCGAGAACGTATCTTCGTTCATGCGCCGGCCGTTGATTTTCTTGCCGTCGTTGGTGACGGCGCGCACGGACCAATGCTGCGGGAGGACGTTGGCGTTGGGCTCCTTCACCGCCGTCTGCAGGTGGCCCAGGGAGCGCCGCGCCCCGATGCGGCTCAGGTCCGGGCCCATGCGGCCGCCTTCGCCGTTCACCAGATGGCAGCCGCCGCAGCCTTTGGCGTTGTAGACTGCAAGGCCCTTGGCCGGGTCGCCCGTCGTCTGTTCCGCCGCCCGGCCTTCGCTCAGCGAGCGGACATAGGCGACGATCTGCCACAACTGCCGGCCGTTGAAAAAAGTGCCCGGCATCTCGGTGCCCGGAATCCCCTCGGAGACGGTCTTGTAGATGTCGTCGTCGTTCGCGCCGTGGCGGAACATGCCGGTCGTCAGATCGACTCCGCGTCCGCCTTCTCCCTTGAGTCCGTGGCAGACGGCGCAATGCGAACGGTAGATGCGCCCGCCGGCTTCCACGTCATCGGGCGATGTGTAGGGATTGCTCAGCGTGGCGTGGCCGTGCTGCGCGGCAACGGGAACGGCTGCGGCGAGCAGCAAGGCGGGGAGCAGTGGGTATTTCAAGTTCCCTCCTCATCGACCGCGTCCGTCCGACCGGCGGACAAACGGCACGCAGCTATCTTAGCGTATTCGCGCCGGCGGCGGTTATCATGAGGGCGGGAAACCCTCGTCATGACGCGCCCGCGCTCAATCCGCACGTTCAACAGGGCCGCCGCCCGCGCGCTTTTCGCCTGCCTCGGCCTTGCTCTTGCCGCGGCCGCGGCCGAAACCGGAACGGTCGAACGCATCGCGGTCCGCGGCCGCAGCCTCGAAGGCAACCTCTCCGGCGACTCGCCCGTGCGCGATACGGCCGTTTATCTCCCTCCCGGCTACGCGGCGGCGCCCGAGCGGCGCTACCCGGTCGTGTACATGCTGCACGGCTTTACCGACAGCGTGGCGAAGTGGTTCGGCAAGGAGCACTGGATCACGCTGCCCGACGTGCTCGACCGCAGCTTCGCCCGCGGCGATGTCCGCGAGGCCATCGTCGTCATGCCGGATGCGTTCACGCGCTTCCACGGCAGCTTTTACTCGAGCTCGGCGGTCACGGGCGATTGGGAGCGGTTCGTGAGCGAGGAGTTGCCGGCCTATATCGATGCGCGCTACCGCACCCTGCCCAAGCGCGAATCGCGCGGGCTTGCCGGGCATTCCATGGGCGGCTACGGCGCGATGCGCATCGGCGCGAAGCATGCGGATGTCTTCTCAGCCGTTTACTTGCTCAGCCCCTGCTGCCTGCAGCCGCGCGCAGTGCGCGGCGGCGAGCCCGATTGGGAGCAGGTCCAAACAATTGAAGACTTCGAAAAAGCCGGTTTCGGCGTCAAGGCCGTCATCTCGACCGCGGCCGCCTGGGCGCCGAATCCCCAAAACCCGCCGTTTTATCTGGATCTGCCGACAAAAGACGGCGAGCCGCAGCTGGCCGTCCTGGCCAAGATCGCGGCCAATGCGCCGCTGGCGTTCCTCGACCAGCGCATCGACGCTCTACGCAGCCTGAGCGGCATCGCCTTCGACGCGGGAGACGCCGACCGCTCCATTGCCGCTGCGACCCGCCTGCTCGACGAGGCGCTCGACCGCTACGGCATCGCTCACGACTTCGAGATCTACGAGGGCAACCACATCAACCGCGTGGCGGAGCGCATCGAGACCAAGGCCATGCCCTTCTTCAGCAAAAAGCTGGCCTTCGAGTGAGGCGCGGTGCCATGCGCGATTCCAGGCGGACGGGCTGGTTCGGTATATGCCTGGAGGGTATCACGAGGTCAAAAAGGCAGCCTCGGGTTAATGACGTTCAATGTCTTGCCGGTCGGGCCGCCGACCTTTCCCAAACCCAAGGGCATATCCGCCGGCTCCGCCCCCTGCCACAAGCACAGTCGCCTTGATGATTTCGAGGGCGGCCTCGTTATATCCGGAATTCAATGCGTACCCCAAGAATGCAAGCGCCAGGAAAAGGATAACTGCCACAAAAACCTTGTTGGAGACTGACTGCTTTCTCTGGTGTTCTCGATTCCTTTCAAGATTTTCGGATTCAGCCTCCAGATCTGCTTTGGCGAACTCAAAGCGATTTCGATCCTTTGGCTTTCCAATTCGGCTTCTTGCTGCTTTTGCTCGATCTCGCGCCCTTGATTGTCCAGCCATTGCCGAACCACCGCCAAATCTGGGGTTTCTTTGTTAGCCATGGCTTGACTTGCCAAACCTGCTGACTCGGTAGACAGGGAATTTCCTGATGACCCGGAACATGCCGAAATTCCCCCTTCCAATTTTCGGCGAGACAATCTGGATATCTTCGATCTCGGCTTTCTGTTCTTTGGTGAGCTTCAAGTACTCACTTGGCGAGATCACATCTTCTTTGTCCGAAAGCATGTCGTACGTCTCGGGCACATGCACCCCATTCAATCATGCTACTACTCTCGAACGGCCCTCGCTATGAACGCCAGGGGAAACCGCAGGAATCGACTTGTCAAACTGCGGCGCCTCTGCCGACTCTCGCCTTGAGACGAAGGCGACCGCCTTCGGGCGCGGCGGTTACTCCTCCCACAATCGCAGGCAGACCAGCGTGTTCTTGTCGCGGGCGAAGAAGAGTCCGTCGGCGAGCGCCGGATAGGCGCGGGTTTCGGCAGGCAGGATTTGCGCCCGCGCACGACGATCAAGCGTCGCCGTGCTTTGCGATCCACTCGCGCAGCGCGGCGTCGATCCGCGTCTGCCAGCCCCGGCCGCCGGCCTTGAAGTGGTCGATCACGTCCCGCGAGAGGCGGATTGTGGTTGACGCCTTCGGATTGGCGGACGGCGGACGGCCGCGGCGAACGGCCGCCTTGGCGAATTTCTCCGGCCAGCCGTCCCCGGACAGGTCCGGCGCGGCGTCCGGGTCAAAATCTCGGGCCGTAGAGCGTTCGTTCTCGTTCATTGGCTTTCCTTATGCTGACGATCCGATGTGCGCCATCGCGCGGCGTCCGGACGAGGACCACCATTGCCCCGTCGAGGAACCCGATGGTGATGAAGCGGTCCTCGCCATAGTCCTGCCGGTCGTCCTCGACGGTCAGCGTGGCGCCCGCGAACACTTCCCCCGCCCGGGCCATGTCCAATCCCCTGACCTCAAGCGTGGCCGCGCGTTTCGCCGGGTCGAACTCGACCGGCATGAATTCATGTTACTACATTAAATCGGCTCGATCCAATAACCCCGTCGCCGCGTTTTTACCTGTGCTTCCGCTCCCGACGGACGGAAACCGCGCGATGCCAAAGACGAGCAAGGGAACTATGAGTACGGATAGCTTGGCAGTGGAGACGAAAGGGACGACTGAGGGGCGCGGCGGTTACTCTTCCCACAATCGCAGGCAAACCAGCGTGTTCTTGTCGCGGGCGAAGAAGAGTCCGTCCGCGAGCGCCGGATAGGCGCGGGTTTCGGCAGGCAGGATTTGCGCCCGCGAGATCGACCGGAACGCTTCCGGCGACGCCGCGAGCAGGTCGAGCTCGCCCGATTCGCGCAAGACCAGCAGGCGGTCGCCGACCCGCATTACCGTGCCCGCGCCGTATTGCTCCTCGGACCAGAGAACCTTGCCGCTCGCCAGTTCGACCGCGCGGAGGCTCTGGCCGTATTCTTGGCGGCCGTGGAATCCGTAGAGCACGCCGCCGGCCAGGACGCTGGTTGCGTAGTGGTTGTTGAGGGAGTCCCCGCCCGACCAGATCTCTTCGAGGACGCCGTCCCGCGCGCGCAGCGCCACCGCGCCCGTGCCGTACGAAGCCGAGAGAAAGATCGCGTCGCCGGAGACGATGGGCGCCGCGGCGTTTACCGACGCCCGGCTGCGCGACCGCCAGCGCCTCTCGAAGCGCACCGCGCCGCTTGCCGGATCGAGCGCGGCCAGACCCTCGCGGGTAAAGAACACGACGAGCGTTTCGCCCTCCAAGTCGGCGGCGACCGGCGAAGAGTAGCTTGCTTCGTGGTCGGTGGCCTTCCACAGCAACCGGCCGGTGTCTTTATCGACCGCGACGATGCCCGCGCCGTCGCTGCCGCCGACGTTGGCGAACAGTCGATTGCCCAACGCCAGCGGCGTCGAAGCCGCGCCGAAGAAGCCTTTGCGCACTGCGAACTCCCGGTGCGTATCGAGGCTCCAAACCGTGCGGCCGGTGGCGAATTCCAGGCAGCGCAGCACTCCCTGAGCGCCGAAGACGTAGAGCTGCCCGCCGGCGACGACCGGCGTCGCGCGCGGCCCCTCGTCGAAGCCGAAATCGTCGCGGTAGGCGGTGGGCGCCTCCGATTTCCAGACCGTCTCGCCGCTTGCGGCAACGAGCGATTCGACGACTTCCTTGCCGCCGAGGCGGTGGAACAGGATCACCCGGCCGCGGGCCGCCGCCGGGCCGCTGAAACCCGCGCCGACCGGCCTTTCCCAAACGACGGGCGGCCCGCCTGCGGGGAAATCGGGAACGGTTGCGCGCCCCGCATAGACGCCGTCTCGATTGGGGCCGCGGAACTGCGGCCAATCGGCGCCCGCGGCGGCGAGCAAGAGCGCGGCCGCTGCCCAAAGCGAATGCTTCATGGCCACCCCCATAGTAGCCCGCGCCGCCCGATGGCTTTTGCTGCCGCCCGAAGGCGCTTCAGAAAAGCTGCCGCAGGTCGCGGAACCGCTCGCGCACGTGGAAGCGCTCGTGCGGCTCGGGAACTTCCTCGCGCTCCAGCGACCAGGTTTGCGCATGGGGAATCCACACGGCGCCGAGGCCGGCGGCCAGCGCCGGGTTGATGTCGGACTTCGGACTGTTGCCGACCATCCACGTCCGCGAAGGTTCGGCGCGCGATTCCCGCAGGACGCCGCGGTAGGAAGCCGCGTTCTTTTCTCTGACGATCGAGCAGTCGTCGAACAGGGGGCCGAGCCCGGAGCGTTCGATTTTCCCTGCTTGCTCGACGGGATGCCCCTTGGTGACCAGCCGCAAGTAATGCCGCCCGCGCAGATACCGCAGCGTTTCTTCCACCCCGTCGAAAGGTTCGACCGGGTGATTCCGCACGCGCTCCGCCATGCCCTGGATGCGCCGGCTTTGCGCGGGGCTGCAGGGCCGTCCGCGAAGCTCCGCAAAACACTGTTTCAGGTTTTGCGTGAAGTTGTGCGCGCCGTATCCGCGCGTCTTGATGTTTTCGATTTCGATTGCGTCCAGGTGTCCGCGGACGGCCTCGGCGCTCATTGCCGGATGGTCGAGATAGGCGATGAACTCGGCGATCGTTTCTTCGAAATAGACGCTGTTGTCCCACAGCGTATCGTCCGCGTCGATGAAGAGAATGAGCCGCATGAACCGGGGTGGGATAGATATTATCGCCGAGCGTCCGCCGGCGCGATCTGGAACGGGATGCGCACGACGGCTTCGACCGCTACCGGCCGGCCGTATTTTTGCGCGGGGTCGAAGCGCCACTTGGAGAGCGCCGAAAGGGCGCTGGCGTCCAGCCGGTCGTCGATGCCGCGGATTACCCGCAGCTTGTCCATGACGCCGTCCCGTTGAATGACTCCGTGGAGGACGACTTCGCCTTCGATGTCTTCTTCGATCGCTTCGCGGACGTAGCGCGGATCGACCTTCACCCGGGGGACGGGCGCGGCCAGCTTGCCCACCTCGGTCTCCCCCCCGATTTCGGCGAATTGCAGTTCCCAACTGCCCGAGGAGCTGGTGATGTTGGGCATGTTGATCGCCAGCGAGTAGGACGGTCTGTTGCGAAACGGCCGGTCGGGGTCGATCTCGTCGGGTTTCCTGTCGACGGCAGCCGCGGCCGCTCGCAAGGTTGGCAAAGAGGATGCGCCGGGGAAGTCGGCCAAGCGCCGCAACTGTGCCGCCGCGCCCCCCGCGGGGACAGCGGCGATCGCCGCCTCGGTTTGCGGGCGGCCGCCGATCGTGAGATGGGGCACGTGCAGCTTGGCCGTCTGCGTTCCGCCGCCGCCGGCGCCTTCGCCTGGGTCGGGGCCGGCGGAAAAGCTGCCCCGCCGCTGCCCGCGCGGGATTTCTTGCGGGATGCGCTCGCCGGGGTTCGCGCCGACTGCCGCCAAGGCGCGCTCCGCCGTTCCGCCTCCTCCCGCCGGCGGAGGGGGGAGTCCGCCGCCCGCAAGCGGCGTCCGCCCGATGCCCGGCGGCGCGCTGCCCGCAGCCGGCGCCGGGAGTCCGGCAAGCGCCTGCGGCGGGGCGTCCGCCGCGCCGACCGTTCCGATCGCGCGCCTGTCCGGCGCCTGTCCGCCGCCCGCCGCGCCCCATTGCTCGAAGCGCAGCTTGGCGATGCGCTGGAAGCCCGACGAATCGGCGCCCGCGCCGAGCGCGCCGCCCGCCTGTGCGAACGGCAAGCCGGCGCGCAACTCGGGCGCAGCGGGAACGCCGCCGGCTGCTCCCAAGGCTTCGCGCGCGGCGGCCGTCCGTCCTCCGCCTCCGTCTTCCGCGCCGCCTCCGCTTGCGTAGCGCAGCGGGCTGATGTGTTGGAACAGCGCCGTGTCGATCCCCGCGGCCGCAGCGTCCGGGACGTGCGGCGCCTCCGACGCGGCGCCCAAGGCCCCGCGGACCGGCGCCGCGGGACTCTGCGGCGCGCTGCCCGCGTAACGCAGCCTCTGAATCCGCTGAAACGGGCCCAAGTCGATTCCCGGCGCCGCTTCCGCCGTGACATGCGGCGCCGCGGAGCCGCCGACCGCCTGTCTTCCGGGGCGGCCGCCTTCCTGGACGCCCGTCGTTTCGCCGAGCTCGTAGCGTAAAGGGGCGATGACGCCCAGCGCCGCCGGCGCTACGTCGGGGGCTTGGCCGGCTTCGAGCGCTTGACGCTTCGGTTCGAGTTTCTTTTCCTGGGCGGGCAGATAGCGCATGCGCTCGAGCTTGCGCATCGCGGCCAACTCGTCGTAGGCCCCCCGGACGTCGATTCGCGGGGCGTCGAGCGAGAGCAGCGCAACCGCCTCGCGCGCTTGCCGCGGTGCGTTGCCTAACTCGAACCGCTGATAGCGCAGCTCGGCGCCGGGCGCGAGCGCCAGCATGTTCGCCGTCTCGATGTCTTGCTCGATGACGATCTCGGGCGGCCCGTTGACGATTGTCTGCCTCAGGCTGTCCGCTGCGGGGCTTGACGCTTCGATCCTCTGCTTCAGCTTGAAGCGGCTTGGCGCGTCCGGACGCACAGGTTGGGCGGCCTCCGCGGCGGGAGCCACCGCGGGCAGCAGATCTGCGGGCCGGTACCAGGTGATCTCGAGGTTCTCGGATGCGATCGCTTCGGCGACGGAGGCCGGCGGGTAAGGCGCCCGCGCGCTGGTCCGGTCGATGGCGAGCATGGTCAGGACGGCCAGCAGATGCAGTCCGACCGATCCCAGAAACGTGCGCCAGCGCGCGGGTTGCGGAACCAGTCGCACGCCGATCGCGAACCCGGTCCCGCTCCCCGTTTCTCGGATGGATTCCGTCATTTGCTCGCCGGCGCGCATCCTTTCGGCGGCGCACGGCGATTCCGCGCCGCGCGGGCCGGCCTCAAAAGAACAGGTATTTTCGCCAGACTTCTTCTTGACTTCCCAATTGTCGCATCAGACTGCGGCTGGTGTGCAGGCTGAACGCCTTGGGGCGCCGTTTCAGCTTCATGTCGGCCTCCTCCGGGAGCCGGTCGCTTTTGCGGTTGTTGCAGCGCCGGCAGCAGGCCACAAGATTTTCCCAACTGTTGCTGCCTCCGCGCGAGCGGGGGATCACGTGGTCGAGCGTCAACTCCGCCGCGCCGAACCGCTTGCCGCAATACTGGCAGGTGTGGTGGTCGCGGACCAGAATGTTCTTGCGCGAGAGCGCCCGCGTTTGCCGCGGAATGCGGCGGTATTCCAACAGCCGGATCACCGACGGCAACGGGTGGCTGCGGGTGGGCGAATGCACCCGCTCCGCCGCCGATTCTTCCGCGGCCGCGAGACCCTTGAACAAAAGCACCAGGGCGCGCCGCGCGGCGCAGACGTGGATCGGTTCGTAGCTGGCGTTCAATACCAGCACCGGCCTTCGTAATACGCTCACTGTTTCCATGCTCACTCCGTGCTTGGAAAATCTCTACAGGCGGATCAACTCATCAGGCGGTCTCGGTGCGCGCGGGCCAGCACGGCGGCGGCGATGCTTTCCGCGCCTGCTCGTTGGATGGCTCGAGCGCAGGCGGCCAGCGTCGAACCGGTCGTCATGACGTCGTCGACGAGCAGAACCCGTTTGCCGCGCACTTTCTGCGGCGCGGCAACGCGGAAGGCGCCGCGCACGTTGCGCTGCCGCTGCTCGTCGGTCAAGCCGGCTTGGGGGGCGGTCGCTTTCGAGCGCCGCATCCAGGACGGCCGGCAGGGAACGTCGATCGCGGCGGCGACCTCGCGCGCGGCCAACGCCGCTTGATTGAACTCGCGCGACAACCGGCGGCGCCAATGCAGCGGCGCCGGGATGACCACGTCGGCCGCGATGCCCGCCGCGGCAACCCGCTTGCCCAAGGCGCGGCCCAAGGGCGCGCTGAGCGGGCGCATCCGCTCGTATTTGAGCAGATGAATCAGCTTGCGCAGGTTCCCTTCGTAACCGCCCAGGGCGACGGTGCGCGCGAACGGCGGCGGCGCGCGCAGGCATTCGCCGCACAACGGCTCGCTCTCGCCGGGCGCGATGGATTCAATGCGTTGGGCGCAGCGCGGGCAACTGTGCCGCGGCGGCCGGGCGGAAATCGGATCGAGGCAAGACGGACAGATCGGCGTCCGCGTCCAATGCCGGACAGGGGCCGCGCACAAGCGGCAGTCGGCCGGAAACAGAGCGGCGAAAACCGGGGCGCTCGACTCGAAGATCGAGCGGACCGCTTGAGGAAACGAGTAGATCGGGGGGCTGCTGCGAAAGAAAGCTCACCTCACGACGGTCAAGACGCTCCCGCCTCTTTCTCCACTTCTTCTTGACAATCCCGGCAGTAGCGAGTCCAGGGAACTGCGTCGAGCCGTTTCAGCGCGATTGCATTCCCGCATAGATTACAAATACCAAATTCGTCGCCGTCGAGTCTTTCGAGGGCCTCGGTCACCATGTTCAGGTGGGTGCGCTCGCCGTCGCTCTGGCTGAAGAGCAGTTCCCTGTCGTAGGATTTCGCCGCCTCTTCGCCTTCGTCGCCGCGCGTTTTGTCGCCGACGTCGCGGCCGGCCTGCTCGGTGCGTTCGAGAAGCGCCCGAAGTTCCGTCAACTCGGCATTCAGCCGCTTGCGGTACGCCTCTCGCCGCCTCTGGTTCATGCGCTCGGCTCGACTTGGTGAAGGATTGCCCGCAACAACGGAACCCCGCGGAGCAAGCGGCGGCGCGGGGCCCGTTCGGCGCCCCGATTGTAGGGAAGCGGCGGCCGGCCTGTCAACAAAAAATGCGCGGTCCCGGGACGGATTGCGGCAATAAAACGTACGAGCGGTTGGTAAGGCGGATACGGAAGCCTCGAATCGCCGCTCCCCTTCCACTGCCAAAGGGCCGCTGCCGGCGTCCGCGATGATTGCTCGATTGTTTTTTCCCTTGTCGCCAATCGAGCGAATCGGTGGATGGAGCGTTTGGCATGGCGGCTTCACGGAGGGAAAAGGCTGTCCGGGCGGCGTTCCGCACCCCAGAACCCGCCCCCTTGGCGGGCGGGTTATACTGGCAACTTTCAGCGCGGAATCGACATGCGGAACAGCGTTTCGTTCGACAATTTGAATCCGGTTGCCTTTCTGGAGCGCAGCGCGCTCGTGTACCCCGGCAAGCCCGCCGTCGTTCACGGCGGGCGCGTCTACAGCTACGCCGAGTTCCACGACAGGACGCGCCGCCTCGCCGGCGCGCTGCGGGGTCTCGGCGTGGGCCGCGGCGACCGCGTCGCGATCCTGTCGCCGAACACGCCGGCGATGCTCGAAGCGAAGTTCGGGCCGATGCGCATCGGCGCCGCGCTGGTCTCGCTCAACACGCGCCTCGGCTCGCGGGAAATCGCCTATATCCTGAACCATTCCGGCTCGAAAGCGCTGATCTTCGACACCGAATTGGCGGATACCGTTCGTGGTCTGACCGCGGCCTGTCCCGGCGTCGAGACCTATATCCAGGCAACGGACGGACGGCTTGCCGCCGCCGACATTCCGGGGCCCGCATACGAGGCTCTGTTGAACGCAGCGGAGCCGGTCGAAGAGCCCGTGGAGATCGACGAGCTCGAAACGATCGCCGTCAACTACACCTCGGGCACGACCGGCTTTCCCAAGGGCGTTGTCTTTCATGCTCGGGGCGCGTATCTCAATGCGCTCGGCGAGGCGCTGGAGACCGGCCTGAACGCGGAAGCCGTCTACCTCTGGACGCTGCCCCTGTTCCATTGCAACGGCTGGTGCTTTCCCTGGGGCGTGACCGCCGTCGGCGGGACGCACGTCTGCCTGCGCAAGATCGACCCGGCGGAAATCTATCGGTTGATCGCCGAGCGCGGCGTGACGCATCTGTGCTGCGCGCCCACCGTTCTGACCGCTCTCTATTCGTCGGAGGCGGCCAAGGGGCGGCGTCTGGACGGACTCGCCATCACCACCGCCGGCGCGCCGCCCGCGCCCCACGTCATCCGCACGATGGAGGGCATGGGCGCCAGGGTGCATCATGTGTACGGGCTCACCGAGACGTACGGGCCCCATACGATTTGCGCCGAGCAGCCTGGCTGGAGCAATCTGGACGCCGCCGAGCGGGGCAGGATCAAAGCCCGCCAAGGCGTCCCTTACGGGATCGCGCATACCGGCCTGCGAGTCGTCGACGGCGATATGGCGGAAGTTCCCTGGGACGGCGAAACTCTGGGCGAGGTCGTCATGCGCGGCAACAATGTCATGACCGGGTACCACAATGACCCGGAAGCTACCGCCAAGGCGTTCGCCGGCGGCTGGTTCCATTCCGGCGACCTTGCCGTGCGCCATCCCGACGGCTACATCGAGCTGCGCGACCGCGCCAAGGACATCATCATTTCGGGCGGCGAAAACATATCGAGCCAGGAAGTCGAGAAGGTCATCATGGATCATCCGGACGTGCTCGAAGTCTCGGTCATCGGCGTCCCCGACGAAAAATGGGGCGAGGTTCCGAAGGCGTTTGTCGTTCCCGTTCCCGGCACCGCGCTGTCGGCGGAGCAGGTGATCGCGTTCGCGCGCGAGAGGATGGCCCATTTCAAGTGTCCCAAGCGCGTCGAATTCGGAGAGTTGCCGAAGACCGCGACGGGCAAGATACAGAAGTTCGTCTTGCGCGAGCGCGAGTGGGCCGGCCGGGAAAAGAGGATTCAGGGCTGATCCGCCGCGCGCGGGCGGGGCGGCGGCCTTGCTACGCTGTTGGCGATGCGAGCCGCGCTTCCGCTTTCGTTCCTTGTTCCGTTGCTTGCGGGCGCCGTTTGCGGCGCCGAGATCGCGACCCTGGCCGGCGTCGGGGTCAGCGGCGCGGCCGGAGATGGGGGGCCTGCGGTTGCCGCTCAAGTGGGCAATCCTTACGGGCTGACTCTGGGCCCCGACGGCGCCCTTTACGTCTGTGAGATCGACACCCACCGCATCCGCCGCATCGACCTCGAGACAGGCGGCATAGCGACTGTTGCCGGAACCGGCGCGCGGGGCTACGCGGGCGACGGCGGCCCGGCGACCGAGGCGCTGCTCAACGAGCCGTACGAGGTGCGCTTCGACCGCGCCGGAAACATGTATTTCGTCGAAATGCGCAACGCCGTCGTGCGCCGGGTCGCCGCCGGCAGCGGCGTGATCGAGACGATCGCCGGAACGGGCGAGGTCGGATTCTCCGGCGACGGGGGCCCGGCGCGGCAGGCCCTGTTCAACCGCCCGCATTCGATCGCCCTCGACGGCAAGGGCTCGCTGTTCGTCGCCGACATCGGCAACCACCGCATCCGCCGCGTCGATCTCGACTCGGGCAAGGTTTCGACCTTTGCGGGAACCGGAGAGCGGCAGCCCACGCCGGACGGCGCGCCCATCGAAGGAACCCCGCTCAACGGCCCGCGCGCCTTGGCCTTCGACAAGAACGGGGATATGTTTCTGGCGCTGCGCGAAGGCAACGCCGTGTACAGGCTCGACATGCGCAGGCGCCGCTTCGAGCACATCGCCGGAACCGGGGAGAAGGGCTACGCGGGCGACGGCGGCCCGGCCAGGAGCGCGAAGCTGTCAGGCCCCAAGGGCATCGAAGTCGGCCCGGACAACGCCGTCTACATCGCCGATACGGAAAGCCATACGATCCGCCGCATCGACTTGACCTCGGGGGACATAGCGACCGTTGCCGGCACGGGCGCGCGCCGCGACGGCCCTGACGGCGATCCGCTGCAATGCGGCCTCGCCCGGCCGCACGGCATTTACGTGGACGCGCGCGGAATCCTCTACATCGGCGACAGCGAAAACCACCGGGTGCGGGCGGTGCGCAAGTAAGCCGTCCGGCGCCTACTGAATGGTCAACATGCGGTTGATGGCGAGTTGCGCCCGGCCGGCGATTTCCGGGTCGACCGTCACCTCGACCCGGTCGTTTTCGAGAGAGGCGAGCAGCTTGTCGAGCGTGTTCATCTTCATGTACTCGCAGGTTGCGTCGGGGCTGACCGGATGGAAAATCTTGCCCGGGATCTCGCGGCGCAGCCGGTAGACCATGCCGAGCTCCGTACCGACGATGAACTCCCCCGCCGAGGACGCCCGCGCATGGCGCATCATGCCTTCGGTGGAAAGGAAAAACGCCCTCTGGTAAGGGGAATTGCCCTGCATGACTTTCGCCATGCAATGCGAAGCGCAGCCGCATTCGGGGTGGATGAGCAACTCCGCTTCGGGATGGCGGTCGAATGCTTCCTCGAGCGCGGTCTCGCCGATCTTGGCATGGACGTGGCAGCAGCCGTCGTACAGATCAACCAGAGTCGGATCGGCGATGCCGCTCTGGGCGACGGCCACCGAGCCGAGAAACTTGTCGGGCAGGAAAAGGATGCGTTTCCCCGGATTCTTCCGCGCGGCGTGGTCGAGCACCTGGGCGGCGTTGCGCGAAGTGCAGATGTAATCGCTGACGGCCTTTGTTCGGGCGTCGGTATTGACGTAAGAGATGACGATGCCGTCGGCATTGCGCCGCTTCCAGCGGACGATCTTGGCGAAGTCGATCGACTCGACCAGAGAACACCCGGGCCGGTCGGGCATGTAGACCTTGGCGCGGTCGCCGACGATGGTCTTGGCCGTCTCGCCCATGAACCACACGCCGCAAAAATCGACCCGCGGCGAGTCTTGCGCGGCCACGTAGCGGCTCAGGCCCAGCGAATCGCCGACCTGCGCGGCGCTTTCCTGCAACTCGGGAAACTGGTAGTTGTGGGCGACCACCAGCGACCGCTTGCGCGGAACGAGCTCGCGGACTTTTCTGCCGGCGTCGATCAGCTCGTCGACGAACTCGCGGGTATAGCGTCCGGGATAGAGATCGCCCGCGTGACGGTTGAACTCTTCGTACCAGCGCTCGAACCGCAGCTTTTCCATGTAGCCTCTCTGCAGCCTCTCTCCATCCCGCCGCGGCCCGCGCCCGGCGCGCAACGGCGTTGTCCGCTTCTTCCTTTATTTTATACCTGGAACGATTTGCCGCAGCCGCAGCTTTTGCCGGCGTTGGGGTTCTTGAACAGGAAGCGCTGCTCGAGGACGGTCTCCATGTAGTCGAGCGTCATGCCGTCCAGGTATTTGTAGCTCTTGGGATCGACGCACAGGCGCGCGCCGGCGACCTCGAAGACGTTGTCGCCGGCGCGCGGCCGGGTTTCGTATTTGAATTTGTATTGCAGTCCCGAGCAGCCGCCGCCGATCACGCCCAGGCGCAGCAGTCCCCCGGGGTTGCCGCTGTCGAGCATGCCGCGGATCTTGTCCGCCGCGCTGCGGGTGACCTCGATCATCGCTATTTTCAGTATAGCCGCCGCGCCGCGGTCGGCTCAGTCTTCGCCCAGGTGGCGGTTCAGGCTGAACGCGGCGCTGATCAGGCCCAGGTGGGTGAGCGCCTGCGGAAAATTGCCCAGCGCCTGGCCGCTGGGGCCGATTTCCTCGGCGTACAGGCCCAAGTGGTTGGCGTAGGTCAGCATCTTCTCGAAGATCAGCCGGGCTTCCTCCAGACGGCCCGCGCGGGACAGCGCCTCGACCAACCAGAAGGTGCACACGCTGAATGTCCCCTCGCCGCCGGCCAGTCCGTCGCCCGCGCCCTTGCCGATCTCGTAGCGGTAGACGAGCGAATCCGATACCAGCTCCTCCATCGTGCGGTCGATCGTGGCCAGTATGCGCGGGTCGTGCGGCGAGGTGAAGCGTACCAGCGGCATCAGCAGGTTGCTGGCGTCCAGGGCGTCGGAGCCGTAGTACTGCACGAAGGAATTGCGGCGGGGGTTCCAGCCGCGCTCCATGATCCATTCGTAGACGCGGTCGCGCTCTTGCCGCAGCCATTCGCGGTCGATGGGGATGCCGCGTTTTTGGGAAAGCCGCAGGCCGCGGTCGAGGGCGACCCAGCATTGCAGCTTGGAATAGATGAACTGCCGCCGGCCTCCGCGCACTTCCCAGATTCCTTCGTCGGCTTCTTCCCAGTGGCGGGCCACCCAGTTCAGCATCCGGCGCAGCTTGGTCCACAGTTCGTAGGGGATTTGCGTTGCGTACTTGTCGTACAGATAGACCGAGTCGATCAACTCGCCGTAGATGTCCAGTTGGATTTGCTGCGCGGCGCCGTTGCCGATGCGCACGGGTTTCGAGCCGCGGTAGCCGTCGAGGTGATCGAGGGCGATTTCGGGCAGGTGGTGGCGGCCGTCGATGCCGTACATGATCTGCAGCGGGCCGGTTTGCCTGTTTTCTTCGCGGACGCGGTCTTCGAGCCAGCGCATGAAATTGCCGGCTTCTTCGGTGTAGCCCAGGCGCAGAAAGGCATAGATCGTGAATGCGGCGTCGCGGATCCAGGTGTAGCGGTAGTCCCAGTTGCGGGCGCCGCCGATCTCCTCGGGCAGGCTGGTTGTCGGGGCCGCGATGATCGCTCCAGTGGGCTCGAACGTCAGCAGCTTGAGCACCAGCGCCGAGCGTTCGACCATTTCCCGCCAGCGGCCGCGATACTTGCCGCTGCTCAGCCAGTTCGCCCAGAAGGCGGCGGTCGAGCGCTGCGCTTCGCGGCCGTCGCTTTTCGATTCGAGCAGGTCGGCTTCTGCGGCGGAATCCGCCCGGCGGAAAACGAATACGGCCTTCTCGCCCGGCTGGAGCACGAATTCGGCGGATACGCCGCCCGCGTTGCGCTGGAGCGGCGCCGGACTGAGCAGGACGAAAACCGCTCCGTCCGCTTCGAACACGGCCCCGCGCGGGTCGAGCGCGGTCTTGTGCGCCGCGCGGGCATAGTCGTAGGCCGGAGAGCATTGCAGGCGGAAGCTCACCGCGCCGCGCACGGCGTGAGCGATGCGCACGATCTCGCGGCGGCTTGCAGCCGGGCGGCGGCTCACCGGCATGAAGTCGATGACCTCGCCGACGCCCTGGTCGCTGAGGAAGCGGGTCATCAGCACGTTGGTTTCCGGCAGATAGAGCTGGCGGCTGTGTCCGCCGTGCGTGGCGGCGATCTTGAAAAAACCGCCCTTGTTGTCGTCCAGAATCGCTGCAAACACGCTGGGCGAATCGAAGTGGGGCAGGCAGCACCAGTCGATCGAGCCGTCGTTGCCGACAAGAGCGACCGAGTGCATGTCGCCGATCACGCCGTAGGAGTCGATCGGTTTGTAGGGCATGGCTGTCAGCGCTTCCTGATGCGCTGGATCTCTTCGATTCCCATCCAGAGATTGACCAGGCCGAGCCCCGAAACGGCGCCGCGCAGATAGTTGCTCAACCAGAGCGAGCTATGTTGCGGCTGCAAGCTGAAAAAGTAATTGTTATCCCACAAAAGCGTCCAGGGCAGCAGCAAGAGAACCAAACCGACTTCGAGGCAGAACAACAGGAATACGATCTGGCTCAGCAGGATCGTCCTGTGGCTGGAAGCGGCCGGCTCTCCCGGCGGCGGGAAGGGCGTGATGCTCATGCGAACAAGTTTAGCTGCCGTTTGGGGGCGTCCGGCGGGAGGGCGGCGGCGCGGGCCGCCGGCGAAAAGCTCATGCGGTGCAGCGGGGTGCATCCGTAGGCGTCCAGCGCGGCCAGATGCCGCGGCGCCGAGTAGCCCTTGTTGGAGGCCAGATCGTAAGCAGGATAGACGCCGTCCCAGACCTGCATCCAGCGGTCCCGCTCGACTTTGGCCACAATGGAAGCGGCGGCGATGGAGCGGCTTTTCCGGTCGCCTTGGATCAACGCCGTCTGCGCCAGCGGCAGGTCGATGGCCAGGGCGTCGACCAGCAGGTGATCGGGCTGCAGCGGCAACCCTTCGACCGCCAGTTTCATGGCCAGGCGGGATGCCTGCAGAATGTTGAGAAGATCGATTGTTGCGGCGTCTACGGCGGCGACGGATACGGCCAAAGCGCGCGCGCGGATCCGTTGCGCAAGCGTTTCGCGGCTGCGGGCGTCGAGCAGCTTGCTGTCCTTGAGGCCGCGCAGCGGCTTGTTCGGATCGAGAACGACGGCTGCGGCGGCGACGGGGCCGAAGAGGCAGCCGCGGCCGACTTCGTCAACGCCTGCGACGACGCGGCGCCCCTGCTTGCGGGCCTGCCGTTCGTAATACGCGCTGGGACGTCCGCGGTCGAAAGGCACTGCAACCAGCTTAATGCGTCGAGGGCGGCCGGACAGGCCGCGGTGAAAATAACGCGGGCACCGCGGCGGGCTCCTGCGGACGCTCGTCTTTTCGTCCTGCGCATAACGCTTCCGGCGCGACTTTTGCCGCCGGCCGTCAGGTCTTTGTGCGGTACTTGTCTTTCAGCAGCAACAGCTTGTCCTGCAGGCTCATGCCGCCGATGCGTCGGGTTTCGCGGTCCGCTTTCTTCTCGTCCGGGCCGAATTTGTAATGGGCGGCTTTTTTGCCGTCAGCCGTCTGCTGTTTCGGCGGCTTGCGCCGGCGCGGACCGCCGTTGGCCGCAGCGCCGCGCGCGCGTTCGGCGGCCGCCCGCGGACGCTTGCGCTCGCGCCGCGGCTCGCGCATCGAGAGCGAAATGCGTTTGCCCTCTTGCTCGAGGCCGGTCAGGAACACGGCGACGCAGTCGCCCGCCTTGATTTTCGGCTTCGATTCCTCGACCAGTTCGTCGGCTATTTGAGTCATGTGCAGCAGGCCGTCACGATCGCCGCCGATGTCGACGAACGCGCCGAAGGCGGTGACGTTCGAGACGACTCCCTCGACCTTCGCGCCGACCTTGAGCTCTTCGTCCGTGCGCAGCTCGACGGGCTGCCTGGGCATCCGAAATGCGCCGCGCACGTCGCGGCGTTGCGGATGGATCTCCCGCACCAGGGCCTGCACGCGAGGCAGGGGATGCCGTTGATCGGTGAACTCGTCGAGGTTCAACTTGTCGAGCGCCGAGGGATCGGAGAGGATGGTTTCGATATCGGATGCGGCCGCCGCCGCAAGCCGGTCGACCAGCGCATAGAAGGACGGGTGAACGCCGGTATTGTCCAGCGGGTTCTCGCCTTGTACGCGGAGGAAGCCTGCCGCCTGCGTGTAGATGCGGTCGTTGAGACCCTGCACCTTGCGGGAGTCCTCGCGGCAGGCCAACGGGCCGTTTGCGGCGCGGTGTTCGACAATGCGTTTGGCCAGCCGCTCGGTCAGGCCGGGAACCAGAGCCAAAAGCTCTTGAGGAGCGCTGTTGAGGTCGACGCCGACCTCGTGAACGCACTCCTCGACCGTTGCTTGCAGCGCTTCGCGCAGTCGCTTGGGGTCGACCTCATGATGTCCGGGACCGATGCCCAGCGATTTGGGATCGACCTTGACCATTTCGGCCAGCGGGTCCTGCACGCGCCGGGCGAGGCAGGCGGCGCTGCGCACGGCGGGTTCGTATTGCGGCATGTCGCGCTTTGCCGATTTCGAATTGGCGTAGATCCACGTGCCGGCGGGGCTGATCGATTTCCAAGCGATCCGAGTCCGCCCCGATTTACGGATTCGAGATCTCAGGAACCGCTCGGTTTGGCGCAGTCCGGGGCCGTTGGGGAAGACCACCAAATCGACGTTGTGCGCTGCCAGCAGGTCGGCCAGGTTTGCTTGCGGCGTGGGCTCGCGGCGCATTTTTTCAGGCGCCGGCGCCTGCGGCTCCCGGGCGGCGGGCTTGACCGCGGCGGCCGGCTCAGCGGGTTGAGGCTGTTCCGTTGCCGCGGACGCTCCGGCGGAAACGGCTTTGCCTTCCGCGGGTTTTTCGGTTTCCCGGGGATCGCCCGGCGCCTGGTCGGCCGGCGGCGCCGTCTCCGCGGCGCGCGCATCCGCTCCGTCTTGGGCCGCCGCCGAGGCCGGCGCAGCGGCTTCTTTTTGCTCGGCTTCCGGCTGCTCCGGCGAAGTTTCCGGCGCAGCCGGTTCGCCGGCCTGAGGCGCCTGGATCTCGCTCTTCCGTCCGTCGTTTTCCGCGGCGCTCGGCGCCGTCTCGTCCGCGCGGACGAGCGCGCAGGCTACGATTCGGCCTTCGGGATTCACCACTGCCGCGCGCCAGCCGCCCGCTCT
Organism: Bryobacterales bacterium; assembly: GCA_965214655.1. Lineage (GTDB taxonomy): Bacteria > Acidobacteriota > Terriglobia > Bryobacterales > UBA6623 > CATQHP01. The sequence goes on from OZ243965.1 coordinate 3,017,864, forward strand.
GCCGGTTTCCAGTCCGGCGATCGTCAAGCCACGCGCAGGCGGGGCCAACAGGGCTTTGCGCAGGCCCTTCTCGAAGGAGCGGATGGCTTCCGCCTCGCTGCGCTCTTCGATGCTTTGCAGCACGTCCTCGCGCAGTCCGGCTATCCCCGCGCCCTGCACGGCGGTTTCGGCAATCCGTTCGACGTGGGGGGCGTACGGCGATTCTTTGTCGGCGAGCAAACAGGCCGCCAGATACTCTATTGCGGTTCGCTGCGGAATCTCCAGGGAGTAGCGCAACGCTCCGTCGCGCGCGCCGCGGCGAATCGCCAGCATCTGGCTCCACGATATTCTGGAAGCTTTCGAGCGGTAGCCGATCAGATTTCGATGCTTCGCGGCATTCTTGCCCGCAGCGGCGGAGACTGCGATCTCGCCGTCGCGCAGAAACAGCGTGCGCAACTCGCGGCGGATTTCGGGTTTTTCGCTCAGCCAGCGGGCGGCGATCGCGTAAGCGCCCGCCAGCGCCGCGGCGGGATCGGCGACGCCTTTGCCGCCGTTGACGAACCGCGCAGTCTCGGCGTCGATGTCCTTTGTCCGGTCCTGAGCCCACAGAAACCGCGCGAGCGGCTCAAGCCCCTGCTCGAATGCTTTGTCGGAGCCGTCCCGTTTCTTCGGGCGGTAGGGCAGGTAGAGGTCTTCCAGGCCGCGGCGGTCCATGGTCTGTTCCAGACGCTGCCGCAGTTCGGCCGTCAACATGCCGCGGCGCTCGACCGCCGCCAGGATGGAGACCCTGCGGTCGGCGAGATCCAGACAACTCTTGAGGCGGGAATGAACGTCGACAATGGCGCGCTCGCCGAGGCTGCCGCACACATCGGGCCGGTAACGCGCCAAGTAAGCCGGCGTATCGCCCTTTTCCAGTGCTTGCACCAACCGGAGCAGATTCGCCAGTTGGATTTTCGCTTCCTCGGAAACCTTCAGATAGGCTTCCGCGGGAAGACTTGTCAGTGCTTTCATTGCAAGACTAAAACGACCCGCGAGAAACTTTCTGTATCATAGACGATACGATGTTCGGGCAGCGGGTGTGCAACGCAAATTTAACACTCGCCGTGCTTTTCCTTGCTGCATGGCCGAGCGCCGCGCAGGTTATCCGCTTTCGCTCCAGCGGTCTTGAATATCAGGCGCTTACGAAGCAGGGGCTGACCTTGATGTTCGCCCGCATGCCGCTGACCGCGGGGCGCTATTCCGTGCTGCAGGTCGCTCTCAACAACGGCAGCCTGCGCACCTGGGAGGTCGAGGCGACGGATTTTTATTTCGAAGCGGAAGACGGCATGCGGGTGCGCGCCGTATCCGAGCAGGCCGCGGTGGGCGACTTCTTCCGCAACGCCGGGCGCTCCGCGTTGCTGGAATTGCAGACGGTATACGAGAAGGCCCTGTACAACAACGAGCACATCCGTTCCAACAACGGCTACGAACAGCGCCGCAAGTCGGCATTGGCTATCGGCCCCAAGGGCTTGAAGGCGGCGGCGGCGGCCTCGGCCATCGCTTTCGTGAGCGGGAAAATCGGCCCCGGGGATTCGACCGACGGCGCGGTGTTTTTCCCCACCGGCGGCCGTAGCCTCGGTCCGGGCAAGGTCATCGCCCGTCTTGGCGGGGAGCGCTTCGAGTTCCTCTCCCAGGAACCGCCGCCCGCGCGTCACAGCCGCTGAAAGGTGTTTTCGAGAAACCCTTTGATCAGCGCCGTCTGCTCTCCCGCCTCGATGAGAAATGCGTCGTGTCCGTAGTTGGACTCGAGCTCGACGTAGGCGACATCGAGATTGTGCGCGCGCAGCGCGCGCACAATCTCTTGCGACTGATAGCTCGGATACAGCCAGTCCGAAGTGAAGCTCAGCACTAAAAACCGCGTGTCGCAGCCGTCGAAGCGGGCTTCCAGCGGGCCGCCGCCCTCGTTGAGGTCGAAGGTGTCCATCGCGCGCGTGATGACGATGTACGAATTCGCGTCGAAACGGTTCACGAATTGGCCGCCGCGGTAGCGCAGATAGCTCTCGACCTCGAACATGCTCTCGGCGTCCGTCTCGTCGGCCAATTTGCGCCGCCGCCGGCCGAATTTTTCGTGCATCGAATCGTCGCTCATGTAAGTGATATGGCCCACCATGCGCGCGACGGCCAAGCCGCGCTCGGGATGTTTCGACTCGTAGTAGTCGCCGCGGTGAAAATCCGGATCGGCCATGATCGCTTGCCTGCCGACTTCGTTGAAAGCGATCTGCTGCGCCGAGTGGCGGTGGGTCGTAGCGATCGGCATGGCCGCGGCCACGCATTGCGGGTAGGAGACCGCCCACTGCAGCGCCTGCATGCCCCCCATGGAGCCGCCGGCGACCGCCAGCAGTTTCTCGATGCCCAGCGCATCCGTCAGCTTCTTTTGCAAGCGCACGATGTCGCGGATCGAAACGGGCGGAAACTTCGCCCCGTAGGGGCGCCCTGTGCGCGGGTCGATCGAGCTCGGCCCCGTCGTGCCGCTGCATCCCCCCAGCACGTTCGACGAAATCATGCAGTAGCGGTTGGTGTCGAACGCCTTGCCGGCGCCGATCATGTTGTCCCACCAGCCGGGCTTTCCGGTCTGCTCGCTGATGCCGGCGGCATGGGCGTCGCCCGAGAACGCATGCAGGATCAAAACGGCGTTCGATTTCTCGCTGTTGAGCTCGCCGTAGGTCTGATAGGCGACGTCCGCCGGTTCGAGCGTCCGCCCGCAGTCGAGATGCAGGGCGTCGAAGCGCGCGGTCTGAGTGGTGACGATCATCGGGTTCCGATTGCAGGCGCCTGGTTTTACTATAGGCCGTGGGCGGCCCATGCCTTGAGACCGGGTAAGATCCGGGTAAGATAGGGAAAGAGGATTTGCTTTTCAAGGCCGAACGCGGCTCGCGGCCGCGTTCGGCGCCAAAGCCGCAATCGTCCGCGGCGTCTGCAAGGAAGAAACGCCGCGCGGCCTTGGCGCATTCCAGTCATCGAGACAGCGAAGAGAATTGGGGGAAGGCGGGAACATGCCGGTCGCGCTCAGTGCGGATACCCTTGCCGGGTTACAAGAGAAAGCTACGAAGATGCGCATTCATTCGGTCCGCGCGACCAGCGCCGCGGGCAGCGGACACCCGACGACGTGCGCTTCGGCGGCCGAGATCATGGCCGCGCACTTTTTTGGGGCGATGCGCTACGACCCCGAAAATCCGGGCAGCGAGGAGAACGACCTGTTCATCCTGTCGAAGGGCCATGCGGCGCCCGTGCTCTACGCCGCCTGGGCCGAGGCGGGTTACTTCACGGAGGACGATCTGCTCACGCTGCGCAAGATCGACTCCGATCTGGAGGGCCACCCGCCGACCACGCTGCCTTTCGTGGACGTGGCGACGGGATCCTTGGGCCAGGGCCTCAGCGTCGGCGTCGGCATGGCGCACGCTTGCAAGCTCGATGGCAACGACCGCCGCGTTTTCGTGCTGATGGGCGACGGCGAAATCGCCGAGGGCTCGGTCTGGGAAGCCGCCGCCATGGCCGCCCATGACAAGCTCGACAATCTGATCGCGACCGTCGATGTCAACCGTCTCGGGCAAAGCCGGCCGACGATGCTCGAGCACGACATGGATGCGCTGGAAGCGCGCTGGGACGCCTTCGGCTGGCGCACGCTGGTTGTCGACGGGCACAACGTCGAAGCCTTGCTCGGCGCTTATGCGACAGCGATGGCGGCGGACGGCGCCCCGACCGTCGTTCTGGCCAAGACCTACAAAGGCCGCGGCATTCCCTTTGCCGAAAACAGAGACGGTTGGCACGGCAAAGCCTTCACCGGCGAGAGGGAGCGGGAAGCGCTGGCCGCGCTGGAGGCGCAGTTGACCGGCGCCGCATGGGATTGGAAGCCCCGCCTGCCCGCCGCCGTCAAGCGCAACGGCGCCGCGGCGCGGCCCATGCCCGCGCCGCCCTATGCGGTCGGCGGCCCGGCGGTCGCGACGCGCGAGGCTTACGGCGCGGCGATCGAGGCGCTGGCCAAGACCGACGAGCGGATTGTCGGCGTCGACGGCGACGTCGGCAACTCGACGTTCACGACGACGATCGCCAACGTCGACGCCGATCGGCTGCTGCAAGGCCATATCGCCGAGCAGAATATGATCGGCGTGGCGATGGGCCTTGCCTGCCGGGGCAAGATCCCGTTCGCTTCCAGCTTCGCCTGCTTCCTTTCGCGCGGGTACGATTTCATGCGCATGGCGGCCATCAGCGAGACCAACGTCAAGCTGGTCGGCACCCACGCGGGGATTTCCATCGGCGAAGACGGCGCTTCGCAGATGGGCCTGGAAGACTTGGCGATGACCGCCGCGCAACCGAACTATACGGTGCTCTATCCCTCCGATGCGACGAGCGCGTGGCGCGCCATCGAGCTGGTTGCCCGCGTCGAGGGGCCGGCCTATGTGCGCACGAGCCGGCCCAAGACCGGCATCGTTTACGGCCCAGGCGAGGAATTCGCCATCGGCAAGGCCAAGGTGCTGCGGCAAAGCGGCGCCGACCGCATCGTGATCGTCGCGGCGGGCGTCACCCTCTACGAGGCGCTCGAAGCCGCCGACGAGTTGGCCGGGGAAGGGATTGCCGCGCGCGTCATCGATCTGTTCAGCGTGCAACCGATCGACAAGGCCGCGCTCGCCGTCGCCGCAGCCGCCGCCGGCGGCAAGGTGCTGACGGTCGAAGACCACTATGCCCACGGCGGCATCGGCGACGCCGTGCTCTCGGCTCTGGCCGAGCAAGACGCGCGCGTGCGCAAGTTGGCCGTCCGCGCGATTGCGCGCAGCGGCAAGCCGGCCGAACTGCTCGATAAATTCGGCATCTCCGCCCGCCATATCGTTGCCGCCGCCAAGGAAATGATCGGCGGCTGAGCGGGTGCGCGTGTTATTCTCGATGGGCGTCCGAAGCGGACGATGCTCATCATGCGCGCATATTTCCGGACTCTCGCCCCTCTGCTGCTGACGAGCGGCCTGTTCGCCCAGTCGTCCACGCAAACCACGCTGCGCAATCCGCCGCCGGACGTCGACCGCGTCCTGCTGGTCACGTTCGGCATCGGCGACAAGAGCGAGACCGACTGGGACGGAAAGATCGCAGTCGCCAACGGCGAGCTGGTGCGGCTGATCGGCTATGAAATGGGCCGCGGCGACGTCATCCATCCGCCGCGGCGTTGGCGGATGGCCACCCGGCCCGCGTTCGCCTTCAGCCGCCGCAATCACGACGAGGGCGTTCTCCAAGACCTGGCGCCGGACACCTACCTCACGCCGCGCTTCTACGTTTACCTCAACGGCTCGCCCGCGACCCGCGCCGAGATCAGCACGACCCAGGGGGATTTTTCGTTTTCTCTGGCGGATATCCCTCCGGCCGGCGAAAAGACGTTTCTCGACGGACGCGCCTCCGTCGCCGACTCGCCCTACGGCGTCTTGATCGGCCGCGGCGATGCGGGGCCTGTCGACGAGCGGCTGACCGACAACGATTTCCCCTCCCTGACGGTCGCCGGCGACGATACGGTCTGGGTCGCCTATTCCGGGCACTCCGGCGGCAGCGACCGCGTCTATGCCGACCGCATTCTTCCCGGCCGCAGCGCCGTTGAGAAGAGCCGGCCGCACGCCGTCAGCCCCGAAGGCGGCGATGTCTACCGCACGGCCGTCGCCGAAGACGCCGAAGGCAAAATCTGGGTTGTCTGGTCGGAGCAGGTCAAGGGCAACTGGGATCTCTACGCCCGCGCTTTCGACGGCGAAAACTGGGGCGGCGTCGTTCGTCTGACGACCGCCGCCCAGCCCGATGTCCACCACCGCGCGGCGCGCGGCCCGGACGGGCGCATCCATGTCGTCTGGCAAGGCGCACGCGGCAATAAATTCGCGATTTTCCACAAATTTTTCGACGCCGGCAGCGGTTGGAGCGAGGCGGCGCGCATCAGCGCGGCCGGCGCGGGCAATTGCTGGGAGCCGTCCATCGCCGTCGACGACAACGGCTACGTCTACGTCGGCTGGGATCAATACAGCGAGGCGCGCGGCTACGACGTTTATCTGGCGCGCCAAGCCGGCGCCGAGTGGGACCGGCCGCTGGCCGTGGCCGCAACCGGACGGTTCGAGGCATACGTCACTCTTGCCGCCGACCGGGGCGGCCGGGTCTGGCTCGCCTGGCACGAGTCGGGCGTCAATTGGGGCAAGGACTGGGGCTATCCGCACGACATCCAGGCCAACGGCACAGGGCTTTACAACTCCCGCAATATCCGCATGGCGGTCTACGAGGGCGGCAGGCTGCGCGCCCCCGCGCAGAGCCTGGAGTCGGCGCTGCCCGGTCCGGGACCGGGGAACAACTTCTACGAATACCCGCAATTGGCGGTGGACGGCACCAATCGGGTCTGGGCGTTCTACCGCCGCCGGCGCCCGATGCAACACAACGTCTATTGGCGTACGCCGTCGCATCACGCCTTGTGGGAGATTTACGCCGGCTACTACGACGGCGGCCGCTGGTCAGGCACGGTGCTGCTGCCGTATTCGACGGGCCGCAACGACATGCGCATCGACACGGCGCTCGACTCGGCGGGCAATCTGGTCGCAGCCTATCCGACAGACCGCCGCAGCTTCCGGGATTTCGTCAGCATGATGCCGGATGTCTTTGTCGCCAGAATGCCGGCGATTGCGGGCAAAGCCGGCAACCCCCAACTCGCCCCGTTCCGTCTTCCGCCCGTCGCGGCCGCGCGCCAGCCGCCGAACCGCCCGCGCCGCGAGATGGCGGCAAGCGAGCCCGTGCATCCCAACGGCGAAGCGGATGTCGCCCGCATCCGCGGCTACGTCTACGAGGTCAACGGCAAACGCTACAAGATCTACCGCGGCGACATGCACCGGCACACCGAAATCTCATGGGACGGGTACAACGACGGCTCGACCGAAGACACCTACCGCTACGCGATCGATCCCGGCGCGCTCGACTTCCTGGCCATCACGGAGCACAACTTCGGCGTGGCCGACGAATACGACTGGTTCCGCAGCCAGAAGTACGCCGATATCTTTCGCGTCGGCTCGTCGTTCGTCCCCCTCTACGGATACGAACGGTCGATCCGCTATCCCAACGGCCACCGCAATGTCGTCTTTCCCTACCGCGGCGCTCCGATTCTCGACTACCAGCACTATGAGTGGTCGCCCAGCTCCAACTATCAGCGGCAGGGGCCCGAGCGTTTCTTCGCCTACCTGCGCAAATACAAAGCGATCGCCATGCCCCATACCTCCGGCACCGATATGGGTACCGATTGGGCGGATTACGACCCGGAAGTCGAGCCCATCGTGGAAATCTACCAGAGCGACCGCAACAGCTACGAGTGTGAGGGGTGCTGGCGCTCGGCGCCGACGGACGAGGCGGCCAAGCAATTCGGCGGCTACCGCCCCGACGGCATGGTTTCCGTTGCCTGGGAGAAGGGCTACCGCCTGGGCGTTCAGGCGAGTTCCGACCATCTCGCGGTGCATACCTCCTACTCGATGCTGCTTGCCGAAGAAAACACGCGCAACGGCTTGGTCGATGCGATCCGCGCCCGGCGCACTTACGGCGCGACGGATAACATCATCGTCGATTTCCGTCTGGTCGAGGACGGACGCGAGTATCTCATGGGCGAAGACGCCGCGGTCGCCGGGCCGCCGAAATTCCGCGTACATATCGAAGGGACCGACAAGATCGGAGAAGTCGAGATCGTCAAGAACAACAAGAAGGTCTATGGCCGGACGCCCGGCGGCAAGGTCGTCGATTTCGAGTACGGCGACAGCGGCAAACCGGGCGAAGAAGCCGATTTCTACTACGTTCGGGTGCGTCAGGCCGACCGCGACAAGCAGGTGGCCTGGGGTTCGCCGATCTGGGTGACGGGGCGTTAGTCGAGCCGTTCGCCCGCTTCTTGCAGGGTGGGCGCAGCGGCCTCCGGCCGCATAGTATGATGAAAGGCGGTCATGGGCTCTCGGATGAAGGTCAGCGTCCTTTTCAGTTCCTTCGTGGTCACGGTTCTGCTCGTTCTGGGCGCCGTTCTCGGCAAAAGCGAGGAGAAGAAAGGCGCCTACCGGCCGCTTGGGGTCTACACCGAGGTGCTTGCCAGGATCAAGAGCGATTACGTCGAAGAACCGGACATCCCCAAAGTCACGCAAGGCGCCTTGCAGGGCTTGGTCGAATATCTCGACCCCCAATCGAGCTATCTGTCGGCGGAGCAATATGCGGAATACCGCGAAGGACTGAAAAACGAGGACAAGGGGACCGGCTTGTCCACGGGCATGGTCGTCCACAAGCGCATCAACTATACGACGGTGATGTCGGTTTTGCCCGGCTCGGCGGCCGACGAGGCCGGCATCGCGCCGGGCGATCTCATCGAGGCTGTCGACGGGATGAGCACGCGCATGATGCCGCCGGCGTATTTGCTGGCCAAGCTCAGCGGGAAACCGGGTACGCGAGTGAGCGTCATGATCCGCTCTGCGAACGACTACGATTCGCCGCAAGAGCACGATCTGCAGCGCGGCGCCGTGGAGCTTCCCGCGGTCGAGTTCGAGACGATCGAAGGCGACGTCGGGCTCATCAAGGCGGCGGCGTTGACGCCTGAGCACGTCGAGGGCATCGCATCCGCGATCGAATCGCTGGAAGCAGGCGGCGCGCGGAAGTTGATCGTCGACCTTCGCGGCAACTCGATAGGCGCAATCGACAACGGAATCCGGCTGGCCGACCTGTTCCTCGACAACGGCGTGATCGCTTCCGCCAAAGGCCGCAAGTTCGTGGAGAAGACGTTTTCAGCCGGCCCCGGCGCGACCGTGACGACGCTGCCGGCGGTCTTCGTCATCGACCGTCCGACCTCGGGCGCGGCCGAGGTCGCGGCCGCTGCAATTCTGCACAATGAGCGTGGCGACGTTGTCGGCGAGGGCAGCTACGGCTTGGCGGCCCAGCAGGAGACCATCGAGCTCGACGACGGCGCGGCGTTGTTGCTGTCGGTAGCGAAGTATCACGGACCGGACGGCGCTCCCATCCACGACAAGGGCCTGGAGCCCAATCATCTCGTTTCGCCCAGGGATTTGCGCCGGTTCCGCGAATTCCAAAGCGGCGGCCCGCAGCTCAATGAGCCGGAACGCCCGCGGCAGATGCGGGCCGAGCCGCCGGCGGAAGGAGCGGAAGACCCGTTTCTCGAAAAAGCGCTCGAAGTCCTCGGCGGTTAGCCGGCCGCGCTCAGAGTTCCTCGTACAGCCCGGGCAGGCTGCGCAGCAACAGCCGCGACCAACTCCATCCGGTCATGCCGTCGAAACTGATTTCGGCCCGGATTTCCTCGGCCGATTTGCCGCTCCGCTTGATCGCGCGGAAGCGTGTGCGGAACAGCTCGTAGTCAGCGCGCCACTTGGCGATGTCGGTGCGCTTGCCCAGCGGGCCGTGGCCGGGAATGACGGTGTCGAAATCGAGCTGCAGAACCTGGCTGATGGTGCGGTCCCAAGCCAATGCGCTGCCGCCGTTGGCGTAATCGATGAACGGCGCGCCGCGGATGAACATGTCGCCCGTGTGAATCACCTTGCGGTGCGGGAAGTAGATCACCGAATCGCCATTGGTGTGCGCGCGCCCGAAGTGCATCACGCGGATTTCCTTGCCGCCCGGATAAAGGGACGCCTCCTTGCTGTAAGTCAGCCGCGAGGCGCCGGGCTGAGAGTTCTTCAGCACGTTCGCGCGGGCGTTTTTGTGCATCACGATCTCCGCCTGCCTGAGCAGCTTGGCGTTGCCGCCGGAGTGGTCGCCGTGATGGTGGGTGTTGACCACGTAGCGCACCGGCCGGTCGGTAACGCTCTTGACCTTGGCGAGGATGTTTTCCACGTCGCGGTCGAATTTGTCGTCGACCAGCACGACCCCTTCGTCCGTGACCAGAACCCCGACGTTCCCGCCGCCGCCGACAATCACGTAGAGGTCGTCGGCGATCTTGTCGATCGCAAGCTCGGCCGGCCGGGGGTTGTTCTTGCGCTGCTGCGTCCACGCCAGCCACAGGCTGCCGAGCGCCAGGAACGCCGCCAGGAAACGGACCGCCGTCGTTTTTGTCATTGCCGGCTCCTCAGGGTAAAGATGATACCAGGCATGCGCGCGTTATTGGACGGCGCCGGACTGGACCGCCGACGGGTCGAGCTTGATCTCGCCGAAAGTCGATTCGTATTGAGCGATGTTCTGGGCCAGGACCGTATGCAGCGCCTTCGCCTGCTGCGGGCTCAGGTAAATTCCTTGAAACGCGCTGATTTCCATCTCGGTTGGCGACTTCTGGTTCAGCCGTCCGAATTGGAGAAAGAAATCCCACAGATTGACGCGCACCTGAACGCTGTTGGCGTATTCTTCGCGGTAGTTTTCCTGCTGCACGATGCGCACGTTAGCTTGTTGTCTTTGGGTCATTTTTCCTTTTCCGCGGGCGCGGCGCCGCGCGCCGGCCCGTCTCTGATATTCTAAGTGCCCAAGTGTTCGCGGGTCATCAGCAAAGGGCCGCCGTTCTCTTTGCGGCGGCCGATGTTGTTCTGACCGTCATTGCTTTCGAGGCTGCCTATCGGACCCGCGGCACGCTGCCGCTGCGCCCGTTTTCGATCGAGCCGTCGATTCGTTGGGCGATCTTGATGGCGGTGCTTTTGGCCGTTGTCGGAGTCGGGCGGGCGATGGGCGTCTACGCGCGTCTGTACACCGGAAACGTCCGTCAGGCCGCCGTCGATACGCTGCGGCAGGTCGTGCTGAGCATGCTCGCGCTGATGGCGTTCCTGTACCTGCTCAACCTCGAAACGCCGATCAGCCGGCCGTTTACGGCGTTGCTCGCGGCGTACCTCGCCGTCGGACTCATCGTTTACCGCGCCGCCGCCGGCGGATTCCGCGGAGAGTTGCGCAAAGCCTTGGGGGCGGAGGCTTCGTTTTTCGTTGTCGGCGACGGTGAGAAGGCGCTCGAAATGGCCCGTGAGCTCGAGGCGGCCGAACCCTACGGCGTGCGGCTGTCGGGGATCGTCGATTGCGGCAGCGGCCTGGGCGCCTCGCAGCAACTGGTCAAGCAGTACCCTGTGTACCCGCTTGACGCGCTGCCCCGCCTGCTCAACGAGCAAGTCGTCGATGAGGTCGTCTTCGCCGTTTCGGGAAAGCAGGTTTCCGCGCTCGAGGGGATGTTCGTGTTGTGCGACGAGCACGGCGTGAAGACCAGACTCGTCGCCGATTTCTTTCCCCACGTACACAGTCGGATGTACTTCGACCGCTTCGGAACGAAGCCGCTGCTGACGTTCTCGACTTCTCCGAGCGACGAGTTGCTGCTGCTGGCCAAGAGGATTTTCGACATTGCGCTGTCCGCCGCGAGCCTGGTTTCCCTGGCGATTCCGATGGCCGCTGTTGCCTGTGCGATCAAGCTGACATCCAAGGGGCCGGCCATCTTTGAACAAACGCGCTGCGGGTTGAACGGCCGCGCATTCAAGCTCTACAAGTTCCGTTCGATGGTCGCAAACGCCGAGGCGCTGCGGGCCGAAATCGAGCACCTCAACGAGAAGGACGGGCCGGCGTTCAAGATCGCGGACGATCCGCGGCTTACCGCCATAGGCAGGTTTCTGCGCCGCTATTCGATCGACGAGTGGCCGCAGTTCTGGAACGTGCTGCGGGGCGACATGGCGTTCGTCGGGCCGCGCCCGGCCGTTCCCTCCGAAGTGGAGCGCTACCAGGTCTGGCAACGCCGCCGGCTCAGAATGCGTCCGGGGCTTACCTGCTTGTGGGCCGTCCGCGGCCGCGACAAGCTGGACTTCGAGAGCTGGATGAAGATGGACCTCGCATACATCGACAACTGGTCGCTGTCGCTCGACATGAAAATCCTGCTGCAGTCGATCCCGCGCGTGCTCGGCGGCAGGGGCGCAAGCTGACGCAGGGCGCGGGGGGGGATCCGCGGCGGTCAGAGAACGATCCGCGTGTTGCCCGCCCGCCGCGTAACTTTCTGCCTGTCGAAATATTCGAGCAGCGGGATCGCGTACTTGCGGCTCACTCCGGCCAGTTCCTTGAATTCCGGCACGCTGATCTCTTTTCCGCGAAACGGCGCCAGCGAGCGGCGCAGCGCCGCCACGGCGCCGCTGTGAAAGACGAGCTCGTTCGTCACCTTCAACAGCAGACCTTCGCGCAGCAGGGTTTGCAGGATGCTGCGACAGCGCGCCGCGTCGATATTGAGCGTCGGCAGAAATTCCTTCAAGGCCGGCGCCTGCAGCGCGGCGTTTTCGAATGCGCGCAGCATTTTCTCGCGGGCTTCCCGCTCGTCGGCCTGCATCACGATGCGCCGGCCGGCGAGACGCGCCAACTCTCCGTCGATTTGCAGCTTCCTTGCGGAAACCAGCTTATCGATCAGGTAGGTTGCGAACGCCTCCGGCGCCGGGCCCAGCTCGCTGCTGCGGAGGGCTTCGAGCGGCGTGCCCGGGCGCAGCGGATTTTTTTCGTGAAAAGCGGCCAGGGCGTCGAGAACGCGCTGCCCGGCTTTGGCGACTGCGTCCTGCGACGCGAGCAGCAGCGGATTGCGGCGAATCACAACGACGCCGGGCGCTTGGCCGGCGGCCGCGGCGAGCTCGTCCGCCGTACGGCCGCTGCGGGCGACAAGCTCCTCTATGCCGGCGCCGTACGGATACTGCGCGCAAAGATGGGCGAGCTTGTCGGCGCCGCTGCCCGTATGCAGCGCTTCGAGCAGCGGCCGCCAATTGTCCTTGAGGCGATGGCGCGCGGCCAGCGGATCGAGCACGACTCCGCCGGCGATCGTAACCAGCGGAGAAAACTGCCGCAGAATGAAACGATCGCCCGGCAGCGCCAATACGTCCTCGTCGAGGCGCAACTGCACGAACGCGGCGGACCCGGGCGCCGGCGCCGGTCGCTCGCCCTCCCGCTCCAGCAGGTAGACGCGGCCGACCGTCTCGGCCGTGCCGATGTGCAAATGAACCGGCGCGCCGTGCTTGAGCGGCTTGGCCGAAGCCAGCAGTTCCAGATGCGCGTCGAACTGCCGGGTCGCGCGGAAAAACCCCGGCTCGACCAGAGTGAGCCCGCGGCGTAAATCCGCCTTGCCCGCGCCGCCGAGATTGACCGCCGTTCGTTGCCCCGCGACCGCTTCGCCCGACTTTTCTCCGTGCACCTGGATGCTTCTGACCCGGGCGCGGACTCCGCCCGGCTGAACCTCGACATCCCTGTCCGCGCGCAGTCTGCCGGAGGCAAGCGTTCCGGTGACCACCGTGCCGAAACCCTTCATGGAAAACACGCGGTCGATCGGCAGGCGCGCGAAACCGCGGGATGTCTTGGGCTCGGTCGCACGGCCCGCTTCGAGCAGCTTCGCGCGAAGCTCCGCCAGGCCCGCCCCCGTCTGCGCGCTCACGGCGACCGTCGGCGCCGATTCCAAAAACGACCCCGCGACGTACTCCTCGACTTCGAGCTTGACCAACTCAACGATGTCGGCGTCAACCAGATCGGCTTTGGTCAGCGCGACGATGCCCCGGCGAATTCCCAGCAGCCGACAGATGTCGAAGTGCTCGCGCGTTTGCGGCATCAGCGATTCGTCGGCCGCGACCGCCAGCAGCAGCAGGTCGATGCCGCCCGCGCCCGCCAACATGTTTTTGACAAAGCGTTCGTGTCCGGGGACGTCGACGAAGCCGAGCCGCAAGTCCTCTCCCAATTGCAAATGGGCGAAGCCCAGATCGATGGTGATGCCGCGGCGTTTCTCCTCGGCCCAACGGTCGGTATCGATGCCCGTCAGCGCGCGCACCAGCGACGTCTTGCCGTGGTCGATGTGACCGGCCGTGCCGATGATGATGTGTTTGCGCGCCACGATGTGTTGCGGGCGTCCGTCAGGAAACGCCCTTTTCCTGCAGGGTTCCGCAGTGTAGCGCGAATGCTTCCGCCAGAATAAAGGGAAGAGGCGATGCTCGTTCGTTTCACGGTGCTGTCGGCGCTCTGCGCTGCCGGGCTGCTCGCCCAGCCCGTCGCCATCGAGAATCGGTTCGGAGGGGTTTTCGTCGAGATCGCCAAGGGGCGGGAGTTGCGTGTCGGTCATCGCGCCGAAACCCGCCCAGCGGTTCGCGGCGACGTCTACGTCGAGCAGAATCCGGACGCAGTGCGCATCGAGGCCCGGCCCGAGGACGGCGAAGCCTTGGACTTGCATGTCAGCGTCCCCTTCGGCATGCCGCTCTCCATCGCCACGAAAGACGGCGATATCGAAGTCACGGGCATGATGCGGAAGTTGTTCGTGCGCACCGAGAGCGGGGCGCTCACGGTCGCCGCGCCGTGGGAAATCACGCGCCTCGATCTCGACGCGCGCCGCAGGCCCGCGCGCGTTGAAACGCCGCCCGACGCGAAGTTCAGGCAGTCCGCCATCTGGATCGGGCCGAACGAATCGATCTGGAGGCTGCGCGACCGGCTCGATGTCAACGCGGCGGCGTACGGCGACGTCGAGGCCGAGTTGAAAAACTCGCCAGAGCTGGTTCTCAAGACCTATGTCCCTCCCGAAGACTGGCCGCTCAAGCCCCACATGCGCTCCAGAGAAATCGCCGCGCGGCTGCTCGCCTTGCGCAGGCAGCGCGAACGGGGCCGTCCGGCGCCGGCCAGGCCGCCGTCCGCCGGGGCCGCCGGCCCGCCGAGCCCCTCGGGAGAAGCGCTCTTCGTTTCCAACGTGCGCATGGTCAGCCTGACGGCCGCCGTGAGCGACAAGCAGGGCCGCCCGGTCACGGACCTCGACCCCAGCGAATTCACGGTCGAAGAAGATGGAGCGCCGCAACAGATCACTGTCGCCGCCAAGGAGTCCGCGCCGTTCAACATGGTCATCCTGCTCGACCTCAGCGGCAGCACGAGCGTCGACCGCAGCCACATGCGCACGGTAGCCGTGAAGCTGATTCAGTTGGCGGGCAAGGACGACCGCGTCGGGCTGTATGCGCTTGCCGGCGGAATGTTCCACGTCCTGGCCGGGTTGACCGCGGACCATCGCTCGCTCATCGAGCGGGTCGAGCGCCTGCCGCGGGCCGGCGGAGGCTCGCCGCTGTGGGATATGATCGTCCTGGCCTACGGCGAGGAGTTGATCGACCGTCCGGGCGAGCGCAACGCCTTGATCGTCATCAGCGACGGCATCGACAACCGCATCAGCAACCAGGATTCGCCCTCCGCGCTCAACGCCGAGCGGCTGATCAATGCCGCCCGCGAGATGGACGCCCGCATTTATCCGATCTTTCTGCTGTCCGGCGCGCGCTTCGGCCGCGGTTGGTCGGAAAAAGCGAGAAACCGCATGGGCAAGCTGGCGGAAGTCACCGGCGGCCGCGTCTTCCCGGCGCTTTCCATTGCCGACGTGGAGCCCGTGCTGCCCCGCTTGGCGGAGGAGTTGCGCAGCGTCTATGCGGTTGCCTACTACCCCCAAAACCAGAACTTCGACGGCGGCTGGCGCAGGGTGAAGCTCAACGCGTCCCGCAAGGATCTGGTGATCCGCGCGCGGCCCGGGTATTTCGCGCAATAGCGGCCGAACCGCAGGCGCGGCGCCGGCGGATTGCACTATACTCGAATCTGCGCATGTTCGATTGGCAAAATCGACCGGCCCGGGCCTTTGCGCCGCGCCGCGCCGCCGCCCTCGCTTTCGGCGCCGCCGTTCTCGGTCTCGGCTGCTCGCAAGGTTCTCGCTCCGACGCGCCGCCGTTTCGGCCGCGCTCCACCGTCGGCCAGTTGATGCACGACGTCGTCTACCCTCACGCGCATGAAGTCTGGAAATCGGTCGGCACGATCATCACCGAGGAAGGCACGGAAGAGATTCGCCCGCGCACCGATCTCGAGTGGGAAACCGTCCACAGCGGCGCCCGCACGTTGATGGAAGCGGGCAACCTGCTGATGATGGAAGGCCGCGCCAAAGACAACGACCAATGGATGGAACGCTGCCTGGAGCTCATCGAGGCCGCTGCGGCGGTGCTCGAATCGGCCGAAGCCTACGATGCCGACGCGGTTTTCGATCGCGGCGAGTTGATCTACAACTCCTGCGAAAACTGTCACTGGGAATACCGCTACGAGGACGACCCGAACATTATCCGCATCCGCTGAGCGGGCCCTCGTCCAACGCCTTGTCGCAGACCCGCATGGCCGGCGCGGTCAGCGGCGGCGCGTCACGCTTCCATCCGCCCGCCCTTCAGGAATTCGACAACCGCGTCCTTGCACGTTTTCGAGGTCAGATAGGCGTCCTCGGTTGCCCAGCTATCCATCTGGAACCAGCCTTCGAAGCCGCCGTCGTACAGGATTTTGCACAGTTTCGCAATATCGTAGACGCCTTGGCCGCAGGGCAAGTGCCGCGACGTTCCGGCGCGTCCGTCGGGAAACGGACGCAGCGTCGAATCGCCGTCGCAGAATTGGACGTAGCCGACGCGGTCGATGCCCAGGTCGAGCAGCAAATCCTCGGGGCGCCCCTGCGCGCCGCCCAGGATGTCGAAATGCGAGGGGTCGAAGATGACCTTGAACTCGTCCATGCCCACGGCGGCGAACAGCTTGCGGTAGCGTTCGGCGGAATTGACGATCAGCGGCGGTTCGCCTTCGATGGCCAGAAACATGCCCCGCTCGACGGCGTATCGCGCCGCCGGTTCGACGACGCCGGCGAGGCGCTCGATGATTGCATCCTCCCCGGCGCCGTCGTCCGGGCGCCCGCCGGCCCACAAACCCATGGCGTCGCAGCCGAACTTGTGGGCCAGATCGACGTACGTTTTCAACTTCGCGGCGTATTCCGCGCGCTCGGCCTCGTCGCTCGCAATCGGGTTCACGCCGCTGACGCCGGCCTGGATCGAGAAAATCTGCAACCCGTAGGATTCGATCTTCCGGCGCTGCGCCAGAATCGCCGCGTCGTCCTGCGGGTCGGGGTATCCGCCGCGCCAGCCGCGCCACAGCTCGATGCCTTCGAACCCCTCGTCGCGGGCGAACGCAAGGATTTCGTCGTAATCGTACTTCTTCCCGTGATGGGTCTCCGACGAGCCGAAGCCGTTCAACCCGATCGCCAATTTCCACGGCGATCTTTTCTCGGGTTCGCGATGCGGCGGCGCGGTCGAGCAGCCCAAGGCCGCCAGTTGCGCCAGAAAAGCGCGGCGCGTCGAAGCGTTCATCGCCGAACCATCTTAGCGGATTGCGCCGGCGCGCGCGGCCGTCAGCGCAAGTCCACCCAGATCGGGCTGCTCCAGGCCAGCGAGCCGTCCGACTGCTCGACGCGCGCGTAGTAGTAGCTCTCGCCCTCCGCCGGCGCATCGTCGCGGAACTCGAACGCGGTCTCCTTCGTTCCGGGCTCGGCCGTATAGACGAATTCGTTGTTCTTGATCAGCACAACGCGGGCGATGGGCAGCGTGCCGGCGGCCCGAACCTTCACCAGCGGGGGTTCGCTGCTTGCAAACGCTTCGCCCATCAGGTGTTCGCCGATGCGCACATCGACAATGATGTTGTCGGTCGCGGCGTAGGTGCGGCGCGCGCGCATCCCGTCCAGCAGGTCTTGCCTTGTCGTTTCCTTGTCGGCCGGAACCAGCACGCAGGCATAGGCGTCGTGCGCGCCGACGTGGTCGGAGCTTGCCTGCACGCCGATCTTGATGCCCTTGGCCCAGGCTTCCCAGACGAAGCCGTCCGGGCGCCACGGCTCGCCGTGGTGGTAGTAGCGCTTGTCGGGCGTCTCGGCGCGCGGCGCGCCGGGGTATTCGTACGAAGCATGCAGGCCCTGATAGATTTCGACGATGGGTTCGACCTGGGGGTCGCTGTCTCGCCAATCCGTGCCCTGATCGGTGCCCGACGTGTGGCTGGTCGTGATGCCTCCGTTGCGCCGCAAGTAAGGGTAGAGCACGTCGCCGCTGTTGATGGTTGCGTTCCGCTCGCCCGCCTGGATCGGCAGGCGGCGAATGCCGCGCTTGGCGAAGACGGTGTTGCGGTGGCCGTTCGGATAGGGCAGACTGCGCTCGGTCCCGAACAGCGGCCAGAATCTTCCCGGCACGAGGAAGATGTCTTCGGACTTCTCCGTCCGCCACCAGTTGTACTCGACGCCCGGCACGCCGTCGCCGCCGAACTGATGATCGGTCACCACCATGAAGTCGTACGAGCCGGCCGTAATCGCGTAGCGGTAGAAGTCGATCAACGCGCCCTCGCCGATGCCGTCCGCGGAAATGTCGGTGTGGCGGTGGAGATCGCCGCGCAAGATGCGGTAGCTCTTGCCGCCCGTCTCGTAACGGTACGAGCGGATCGCCGCCGTATCCGCCGCCTCGTTCGCATGGACCGGCGTCGCGGGCGCCGCGGCTTCGCGGAACGGCGCCGGCCGCGGCTGCCCGCCGCTGCGCCAAGCCGGCGCGCTCGGGTCGAAGGTCGTATAGGAGACTTGGGTTGTCCGCGCCGCGGGCGTCGGACGATTGCCCGCGCGGTTGGGCGAGCCGAAGGGCCGCGCGTCGCGCGACCAGGCGAACCACAGCTTGCCGCCGGCGGATAGGGCGCTCGACGCCCACACGTCGTTGCGCCCGTTGGTTGCATGCAGCTTGACCGCCGGAGTCCAACCCGACGGGCCCAGCCGCGTCAGCAGCATTTCCCAGATGCCGCCCGCTCCCCAGTTGTTGTTGACGCGCGTCGTCGCGCTGGTCAGCGAGCGCGCCATCGCCCACACGTTCCCCTCGGCATCCGTTTGCAGCCGCGCCTGCTGCACGTAATCCTTCGCTTCCGCGGGGATCGCCTCCATCAGCGCCGGCGGCTGCTTGAGGCGCTTGCCGTCGAGCACGGCGACCTTGACGGCGCGGGTGCGGTACAGCCCCGCGCCGCCGCCCGGCTTGAAGCGCTGGCTGCTCCAGTCCTTGCCCCAATTGGCTTCGCCGTGATCCCAGGCGATCCACAGGCGGTCGTTCGCGTCGCAGGCGAGAGCGGCGTTCGCGTCGAAAGCCGGCGAGGCGGTGATCTGCCGGATGTCGTCCCATGAGCCGTTCGCGCGGAGACGGCGAACGTAAACGTTGAAGTCGCCCGCCGCGTAGCCGTCCCAGCCGACCCAGACGTTGCCTTTGGAATCGGCGGCGATGTCGGGCGCCCAATTGTCGCCTTCCGGTCCGCTGACCGCCGTCTCATCGGACCAGCCCGAGCCGTCCCAACGCGCATGCAAGATCTTCGAGACGCGGTCGCGGAAGCCCTGCCAGACGACGTGTACGTTGCCGTTGCCGTCTGCGGCTATGCGGTGGTAGAGGTTTTCCGCGGCCCCGCTGACCGTATCCACGCGCGACAGCGCTTCGCCGTCGAAAACGCGCGAGAAAACGCCCCATTCCCCCGCGGGCGACTTGCCCGACCAGACTACGACGATACGCCCATCGGCCGCTTCGGCGACCGCCGTGCGGAAATTGTCGCTGGATTCGCCTGCGGGCGAAACACGGATCGGCTTGCCCCAGCCGCCGGCGTTGTGCCGGGCCAGCCAGACGGCGTCCTTTTCGTTTTGGTAGCTAATCCAGGAAAGCCAGACCGACCCGTCACGGGCCGCCGCAAGAGCCGCGTAGTCGTTGTAGCTCTCGCCGGATGTCAAGTCGACGGTCGGCGCCGTGCGCTCGACCAGCGCCGTGCCGTCCAGAAAGCTTTTCGCCCGGCCAAAGGGGATTTCGGCCGGCGTGAACGAAAACGAGCCCATGACCGTTTCGACTTTGACCGCTGCGTCCTCCGGAGCGTCCAGGGCGGCGACGACTCCGTTGGGGATCATGGCGAACGGCCGCGTGTGCACCGGGTCGTAACCGCGCGGCATCGTCGAGTCCGCATAGCGCGTGACGCGGTTGGTCAGCAGCCATGCATTCGGCGGAACGATCCGGTCGCGGCCTTCGAAGTGAACCCCGCTGAGAGAGAGCGCCCGGCCCGGAGTCACGTCGATCGAGCCGTCCCAGCGTTCGGGCGTGAGCTTGTCCATGCCGAACATCAGCCGCAACGTGACGGGCGCCGCTGCGGCGCCGGCGGACGCCAACTGCGGAACCTGCGCCGCGGCGCCGGGCGTTGCAAGCGGCAGCAGCAAGAGAAGTGAAAACGGCCGGAGGATTTTGCGGGTCATCGGAAACGCCGGCTATCAACGATAGCAAGCCGGAGGCGGCGCCCCGACCGGCGGGTTACAGGTTCAAAAAATTGCCCAACAGGCGTTTGCCGACCGTAGTGAGGATCGACTCGGGGTGGAATTGGACGCCCTCGACGGGCAGTTCCCTGTGACGCAGGCCCATGATCAGCCCGTCCTGCGTTCGCGCTGAGACCTCGAGCGCCGCCGGCAGGGAATCTTCCTCGACGATCAGCGAGTGGTAGCGCGTCGCCGTGAAGTCCTGCTCGATCCCTGTGAACACCGTCTTGCCGTCGTGATGGATGCGGCTGGTCTTGCCGTGCATCAGGTAGGGCGCGCGAACGACTTCGCCGCCGAACGCCTCGCCGATCGACTGGTGCCCGAGGCAGACGCCCAGGATCGGCGCCGCGCCGGCCATCTCCCGGATGAGCGGAACCGAGACCCCCGCTTCGCGGGGCGTGCACGGCCCCGGCGAGACGACGATCCTTTGCGGCCGCATCTCGCGGACTTGCCCCACCGTCACCCGGTCGTTGCGCCTGACCACGATATCCGCGCCCAACTCGCCGAGATGCTGCACCAAGTTGAAGGTGAACGAATCGTAGTTGTCGATGACCAGCAGCATCCCTGCTCTTATTGTGACCCTTTCACCGATACACCTTGCCGCGGCTGCCGACCCTCAACCGCCAGGACACGCAAAGCATCGTCCTGAATCTGGCAAATCACACGGCAAGCCCCTACCCGATAGCGCCACAACTCACCCAGTGGGCCGGTCAGCGCCTTGCCCGGATTCCGTGGTTCCTCCAGTCCCGCAAAACCCGCTCATTCATGAAATCGATAATGCGTCGAGCCATCTGCTTGTCGAGCTTGCGGAGTTGACTCCGGGCGGATGCGGTGTATTCAATCGTCCAAATTAAGGGCATTCCTCACGTCGGCGGAGGAGTACACCCTCTCTGTGCCCTGACGAAGACGCTCCAGCACGTCCGCGGCAAGGTAGTAGTCCTCCATATCCTCAAGGCCGCGCTCAATCGCCTCACGCAGGTAGAAAGCTTTGGTGCGCCCGGTCTGCGAGGCCAGAAAATCAAGTCGTTGCTCGGTTTCAGGAGCAAGCCGAATCGAAGTCGCCATGTAGCCGGTACTCCGGAAGTCCTCTAAATGTATGTATTCATTATACCCTGCATGCTCACATTGTAGGAGCCGTGTGCTACCTTCACCTTGAACCGGGGCCGCCCGGCCGCACACAGGGAGGACGATATGCAACGCCGCAGCTTCATTACCGGCGCCGCCGCCGCATCGGCGGCCGCCTGCGCCGCGCCGCAGCCCGAACCCCAACCCGCGCCCGCGCGGCCGCCGCTGAAGATGCACGTCGGCGCGCAGCGCGGCCCGACCGACAGCGAGACGCTGCAATTTCTGAAGCGCCACGGCGTCAACAACTGCTGCGGCTTTCCGCCCGACCCGGGCGAGCGCGGCTACTGGCTCCCCGAAGACCTGGAGAAAACGCGCGATCTGTGCGAAAGCCACGGCGTCTCGCTCGACATGGTCGCGCTGCCTTTCCTCGCCTCCTCGCACATCGACCGCGAAAAGCGCGGCGCGATCATGCTGGGCCAATCGCCCCAGCGCGACAAGGACATCGACGACATCCGCAAGATGATCGAAGCCTGCGCCAAGACGGGCATTCCGGCTTTCAAATACAACATGAGCATCCTGGGCGTGCTGCGCACCGAGCGCACCCCGGGCCGAGGAGGCTCGACGTATTCGAGCTGGCGCCTCGACGAAGCGCAGCCCGACCCGCTGCTCACCCGCGCCGGACGCGTCGACGAAGACGCGGCCTGGGAGCGCATCGCCTACTTTCTCGAGCGGGTCATCCCCGTCGCCAACGAGTTCAAGATTCGCGCCGCTTGCCATCCGCACGATCCCGGCGTGCCGCCCGATGGCTATCAGGGCGTCGTCCGCGTGCTGGGAACGCCGCAAGGGCTGTACAAGTTCATGGAAATCGAAAAGAGCCCTTACCACGGCTTCAATCTCTGCCTGGGCACGACGGCGGAAATGCTGCAAGACCCGGCAACGGAAATCCATGAGGTCATCCGCCGCATCGGGGGCGAGAAGAAAATCTTCAACATCCACTTCCGCAACATCCGCGGCCGCCGCGACCGTTTCGAAGAGGTCTATCCCGACGAAGGCGACATGAACATGGTGGAAGTGGCGGAGACGCTTTGGGCGGTCGACTATCCCTACATGCTCATGCCCGACCACATGCCGATCCACCCGGACGACCCCGACCGCCGGCAGGGATTCGCCTACGGATTCGGCTACATCAAGGGCGTCTTGCAGGCGCTCGGCAGCCGGGCGTAGTGCTGTTACTCTGAAGGCAGTTCCCCTCGACGCGGGGCGGTAGCTCAGCAGGTAGAGCAACGGCCTTTTAAGCCGTGGGTCCTGGGTTCGAGTCCCAGCCGCCTCACCAGATCTCTCCCGGACGGTCTCTCCCCGACGCGGAAAACCGCCGGGTCGGTGCCCGCGCGGCGTTTTCAGTCCTTGCAGCTTCGCAGGCTGCGGCTCCGCTTATGCTCGTTTCCAGCGAGAAGCGGGCGGAAAACTCGATATCCTGGAGACGGCGAGGTGAGTCGAGCGGCTTCGCAACCTGATTTCGGCCAACCGGTTGCGGCGGGCACTCAATCCCAGGGGTGCTAAACTGCCAACCGTATCATCAACAGACTTGCCACCGTTGCGGCGGGCACTCAATCCCAGGGGTGCTAAACTGGAGAGATCCTACGCCGCGCGCACTAATGTGTTGCGGCGGGCACTCAATCCCAGGGGTGCTAAACTACTGGGAAAACCCATAAGGCCATACAGCCGGTTGCGGCGGGCACTCAATCCTAGGGGTGCTAAACTGGTCTCGGCGAGCCCGAATGTGCGGGTCGAGTTGCGGCGGGCACTCAATCCCAGGGGTGCTAAACTGCTGGTGGGTCTCATATTCGTAACGCGAGAGTTGCGGCGGGCACTCAATCCTAGGGGTGCTAAACTTGAGTCGAAAGGAAAATCTCGTCGTAATCAGTTGCGGCGGGCACTCAATCCCAGGGGTGCTAAACTCTATGTGTCCCATGCCCGCGACCGGCAAATGTTGCGGCGGGCACTCAATCCCAGGGGTGCTAAACTTTGGCCGCGGCCAGACTGGGTCGAAGTCCAGTTGCGGCGGGCACTCAATCCCAGGGGTGCTAAACTGGTGGTGATCGCCGGCATCTACTCCGATGCGTTGCGGCGGGCACTCAATCCCAGGGGTGCTAAACTGCCGAGATAGCCGCCATCGCGATCGTAGATGTTGCGGCGGGCACTCAATCCCAAGGGTGCTAAACTGTCTCCACCCAGGTCGCGGTCGGCGCCGTAGTTGCGGCGGGCACTCAATCCCAGGGGTGCTAAACTTTGGGGGAATACCAAAATTTTAAGATGTCGGTTGCGGCGGGCACTCAATCCCAGGGGTGCTAAACTAGCCACGCGCATCTGGATAGAATCGCCAGGGTTGCGGCGGGCACTCAATCCCAGGGGTGCTAAACTTCGCTCGTAGATGCGGAACAGAAAGAAGTGGTTGCGGCGGGCACTCAATCCCAGGGGTGCTAAACTGCTCGACGGCAGCGCCGCAAGCGTGCTAGAGTTGCGGCGGGCACTCAATCCCAGGGGTGCTAAACTCTGGGGCGATATTCCCGCGCGGCCTTTCCTGTTGCGGCGGGCACTCAATCCCAGGGGTGCTAAACTGCGGTGATCCACTTTTTCAGCTCGGGCGGCGTTGCGGCGGGCACTCAATCCCAGGGGTGCTAAACTAGAATTCTCCCATTTGTAGGCTCGTCCGCGGTTGCGGCGGGCACTCAATCCCAGGGGTGCTAAACTGATTCACGGAGCGAATAGCCTCATGGAACTGTTGCGGCGGGCACTCAATCCCAGGGGTGCTAAACTGTCTCGCGGTAAGCCGCGACCTCCAGCAGCGTTGCGGCGGGCACTCAATCCCAGGGGTGCTAAACTCGCGGCTGTTGGTAGCGTTGCGACCTGGCTGTTGCGGCGGGCACTCAATCCCAGGGGTGCTAAACTAAATGACGAAGGCCGCCACGACTGCATATGGTTGCGGCGGGCACTCAATCCCAGGGGTGCTAAACTTGGAGTCGAAATGACATCCACACCTGAACCGTTGCGGCGGGCACTCAATCCCAGGGGTGCTAAACTGATTCACAGCCCGAACCGCCTCATGAAACTGTTGCGGCGGGCACTCAATCCCAGGGGTGCTAAACTGATTCACAGCCCGAACCGCCTCATGAAACTGTTGCGGCGGGCACTCAATCCCAGGGGTGCTAAACTATTTTCGCTTTCTATGTTCCTTACCGGTGGGTTGCGGCGGGCACTCAATCCCAGGGGTGCTAAACTGTGGTCGGCTATGTCGCCGGCCCGGCTCTGTTGCGGCGGGCACTCAATCCTAGGGGTGCTAAACTTAGTTCCCGGTTAAGTCACAGAACCCAAATGGCTTAACCGGGTTTCTCATTGAGCGAAATAATCCGAACGCCTCAGAAGAGTGTGAGTTGGTCCGGGTTTTCGGGCCTGCGTTTTCGTTTTCTTCCAATAAATATCCTGGCGTTGGCGTATTGCTTGTCCGTAATCGCAACAATGTGAACCCTGCCTTTTTTCGGCAGCGCGGCTTGGACCTTGGTGATATGCGCTTCGGCAGCTTCTTTGCTTTCGACAAACCGAACGTACACCGAGAACTGTGCCATCTCGAAGCCGCGGTCAAGCAGGGAGTTGCGGAATTTGGTCGCCGCCGCGCGCTCGCCAGGCGTAAGCGTCGGCAAGTCGAACATCACGTAGAGCCACATCATCCGGTACCCGCTCAAAGCCGGACGGCGAGCCGCCATGTTTTCAAGCCTCCAGTAGTTTCAACCGCGGCAGATCCAATTTCCGCGCGGCGCCGGCGAAGCAGCGGACTGCGGAGAAGGCCAAGCGTTGAAGACGCATGGAGACAGGGCTGACGCCGTCGGCGCAGATCATATCGACGGCGAGAATACGCGCCAAGCGGGGCTTGACGGCCTTATCCACTTGCATCACGCCTTCGCCGACAAGGTCATGCGCCAGAAGATCGGCTGCCGGACGGAAAGGCTCCATCAGGTCGTCGGCGAGAGCGAAAGCGTTGCCGCGTTGGCAATGGCCGAGGCCCAAGCTGGGATGGAGCCCGGCGGCCATGACTGCCCGCGCCGCCCCGGCTCGGAGCACCGTATATGCGTAATTCAACATTGCGTTGATCCCGTCCGCGCTGCGGTCACGGCGGAAATCCCTACCGAACAGGAGCGGCCAGTACCGCCGCGCCGCCTGTGCCTCCATGTTGTCGGGATCGCCTGAACGGACCTTGCGGGCCATGAGACGCAAGCCTCGATGCTGGGCGCCCACGACCCGCAACGTCTCGCTCTGATTTTCGATTTTCGCAGTGACGATTTGCGCCCAGAGGCGTTTGCGCAGCGGTTTCGATGCGGCGGCTTGGTCTTGCATGCGCCCCGCCTGCTCATAGTGTCCGTCGGCGCTCCAGAGGAACGCTGCCGGCAAATGGTTGGCGCCGCACACCACCAAAGGAATGCGGCGCTCGGCCAACGCCGCGAGCAGGTTGTTGGAGTAGGTGGTCCCGTGTCCGCTCACAATGACGGCGGCCAAGTCATCGAGAGGCGCCCGTCCGGCTTTGACGCCGTCCACGGTTACATCCAGGAAACCGCGGAACTTGCTGAGGTGGCGGCCGTCTTCCGCAATCTCCACGACCCGTCCGATCAAGGCCGATCCCTCGCATGCCTGACGCGGCCAATCGGGCTGACGACGACCCGGCGGGCATTGGCGTCCTGCAGCGTGGAATAGGATTTCATCTCGTAACGAAATGGATCGTTTGTGTCGTCGTGGCGCTTGTCAAGCGCCCCGCCTTCGTAATGCTTTGCCATCTTTAAGCGATTTGCCGATGCTTCTAATCGGCAAATCCGGTAGATCTCGCGCCCCTCACCGAAGTCAGCTTCGACCATATCCCCCTTGTGTACGCGTATGACCAAGCTCGCCCCCGGGTGCCGGCTTTGCCAACTCGGCGTAAATCCCGGCCGATTGGCGTCGTAAGCGGTCACGCCCTCTCCGCCCCATCGACCTTCGGGCGTCTCGTAGATTTCGATGCGGTGGTTGCCGGCCGGCGAATACGCCTTCTCGAATTCGGCTGCAGCGCCGTGCCTGACAACATGGAACGATTCTTCCGTCTTCAAAATACGGATACCGCGAATGTTGCGACGTTTGCCGAACTCTGCAAGTGCTTCCTTCAACATCTTCTTGTTACCGGATGGAACGTTGTCGGCGACATCGTTCAAGTCATTGCGTAGTTGGCGGTCATCCACACGCTCGATTTCTCTCCGACTCAACTCGTCAATCCTCTTGCGATAGACAAGATTGTAACGCTTGCCGGAGATCTTTTTATCGACAAGACCGTAAGCGGTTTTATCGAGCAGCGCACCTGATGTGACTTGCGGGTTGTCTTGTGCTCCCGGCGGTATGCCGTGGTCGGGCTTGTGGCTGACGATCAGTTGCTGCAAACGGTCGGTCAACTCGTCGTAGTAACTATCGAAGGGTTTCGGGAAGCTGCCCTTGGGGAAAAGGCGGTCGAGATGCAACTGTTCCGCTTTCCCGGATTCCTTTGCGATTCGACTCAGCAGGCTGCGGTCGGTGCAGGCAATCACGAAGGCGTCGACGGCGTGGTGCCGGTGGTCACTCCGATTTTTCGTTTGATCGCCTCCGGGAGACTCACGATTTGCCGGCAGGTTGTTCAGCCCCCATTTTCCTCGCAGCATCCCGGTCAAACGCCCGGGAGAAACCCAGACCCGGTCGCAGATGTGCTCCAGGTAGGTCTTCGCCATGCGCGACAAGTACGCTGTGTCGTTCAACTGGCGGGCAAGCCATCCCTCGTTTTCTTCGAACCGCTGCATGGCGTCGGGCGCGAAACGCCATGCTTTCCGCCTGAACAACCGCTCAGCGCGTTCCTGCAGGTCATCGCCCGTCCAGACCTCGGAGGGCGCGCGATTGCCCTTCGATTGATTGGCTTCGCGCGTGCAAAGCGCCTTGTTCATGAAACTGTCGTCCAAGGTACGCGAATACGGCAGGATGTGATCGATCTCGACCGCGCCGCTGAACAGCATCTGCTTGCAGATCGGCTGTTCGCTATAAATGCAGACACGTTCGCCCGCCGGAAGTTCCTGGTACAGCCGCAGCAACAGCCGGTTCCTGTGGGTGTCGGCAATATCCAGGCTGTCGAGCTCCTTGCGTATCGCGTCGTTCCTGTTCTTATTCTTTTGATTTTCACGCCCGCGGTTTTCTTTTTGTTCCCTGTTCAGTTTTAACTCACGAGTCAACTCGACGACGATTTCCTTCGGCGGGCCGTGGGCGTCGATCAGTGCGTTGACAATCTTGCGCAATTGGTTGAGGCCGATGTGGACGGTAGGGTTGGACACGCGGCCGATGAATTCCTGGCTGCCCTTGGGAGCATTCGGACGCGAGATGACGTCGCGGGGAAGCGCTTCGCCGTAGTAAGGCAGCCGGGATTGCCGTTTGCTGGGGCTGTGGTCCGAGTGATGCCGGCCGAGGCGTTGCACCGCCTCGTCGTAGGTCAGGGGCCGCTTGTATATTTCTCCGGTTTCGGTGTCGATTTCTTCTCTCCATCCCTTTTCCATGACATCGACAAGCTCGCGCAGCGCCGCCCGTCCGAAACGGCCATGCCCCTGCGGTAAGCGTATTGCGGAAATGGCTTCGGCAGCCGCCTCGGTCAGGCCGCATTCCTCTTGCAGCCAACTGCATAGAACGCCTTCGTCTTTCTCACTCAAAAGCCGCTCGATGATCTCGACCTGCCGTTCTCTGGGCCAAGAGCGCCACTGCCGCCCGAATGCCCCACGCGATGCGAGCTTGGCCGCGGTTTGATCGGTCTGGAAGCCTTTACGGCCCGACAGTTCGTAGTTGAACCGGGCGTCTTCCGGCAGACGGGCCGCGTTTCGGAGCGATTCGAAGTCAACGGTTCGCACTCGCTTCATCAGCACCGCTGCGATGGCATCGCGTTCGTGGAGCTTCAGAAAACGCTCACTTCGGCCGGGTTGCCGGATCCGGAGTTGGCACACATCTTGCATAATGCGGAAACGTTGAAAAAGGGGATGCGCCTTCGGCGCGCGTTCTCCCAGGTCGATCTCAAACCCGAAGGGGCTGATCGTTTCCGCATCGGGCATTAGCGCGCAAGGGCCGACGAGCGGCTTTTTCAAAGGCCGCTGCTCAATGACGATGTGTTTGACGCGATCCCGAAACTCCTGCTTCAGCAGTTCAGGGTGATACTTTTCTTGTTTTTCCCATATCTTGTCGATCTCCGTCTCGATCATCTTGCGCGTCGGATAGAAGTCCCAGGTGTTTTTGTTGCCTTGAGACGTGGGACGGAAGCGCACGGGCTGCGGCAGCGCGCCGTTTTCGGCAAGTTTGCCTTGCTTGTCACGCCCGTGCCTGTCCGCGAGCATTTCGCCAAGCGTACCCTCGCCAGTCCTCTCCAATTCGGCTTCAAGGGCTTTTGCGCCCTCTTTCACGGCGCTCTCTCTGTCGTCGGAGTCGGCAATCCGGTTGGACCGGAACCCTCGGCGCTGATTTAGATGGAAGAGAACGCGGCCGATCTCGTGAGGGTCGAGACACTGGGTCAATGCTGCCCGACGCAGCCAATATGGGTCCAGTTGCATGAGCTTTGCGCGTTTGGCTCGATCGTCCGGCAGCAGGCCCGCCTCTACCAGGGTTTCCACAAGCCGTTCTCGGCGGCGCACGAAGCGGCCGCGCCTGCGGCGCATGGCCCGTGCATCCCGGCGATTTGCCGTCAGGGACACCTTGGATTTAGGATCGCGCCCGGCCTCGTCGTTGGGCGTCAGGGTACGCACGCCTGCATCCAGCACGCTGGAGGGCCGGTCGTTTTCGTCGAGTATCAGCGCACACCAACCGATGGAATTGCTGCCGAGATCCACTCCCAACCGATAGTTTTTCGCGGACTTACTCATGTTTACTTGCCATTGTCTCGTATCCCCGATTATAATGAAGAAGTTATCGGGGTAGCACCCTTGGGATTGTGCAGCCACCGTAACAAGCACCTTAGAGTGCGCAAAATCCCTCATCAGAGGGGGCAACGGCGGGATAAGATCCCGCCGTTGCCTTTTGTCCGCTGGATTGATTGTTGATGCGGCTTTTCGCCGCTCAGGCGTGCAGCGCGCAAGTCTCCGGCGCTGCGGCGGCGTCGCCGCGGATGCAGTGCATCTGCGTCGATAGCAGGGCGTCGAGTTGCTTCTCGGGCGGCAGCAGGAGGTAAACGCCGTCGCCGGCGACTTGCGCCGGAAAGACCTTGAGGGAATACGGCTCGCCCGACAGGCATTCGCCGGTCGCCAGCGAGAAGGGCTTCTTGTGCAGCGGGCAGGCGACCTTGGGCGCGCCGCCCGTGCTGCCCGTGATGCCCCGCGAGAGCACGAAAGCGTTCTTGTGCGGACACATGTTCTGGCAGGCGTACCATTCCCCCCGGCCTGCGAGATTGTAAACGGCGATCTGGGTGTCGCCGTACTTGACGGCCGCGCCGCCGCCCACGGGGAAATCGCCGACGCTGCCGACGCGCACCCAGTTCAGCTTGCGCGCCGGCTTGGCGGCGCCATTGCGCTTCCCCTCTTCCTTCTCCTTGCCCTTCTCCTCGCCGAACGTCTTGCCGTTCAACAGCTTGATCCCGTCGAGCGGCACGTCGTTCCTGGGCCAGTCCGCCGGACGGTTCTGGCCGCGCTCGGCGACGATTTCGATGCCGGCGTGCGTCTCGTCGCTGTTGACGAACTGCCGGTAGAGCTTGCGGCGCTGGGGATCGTCGACGACCTCTTTCCATTCGCAGCGGTAGCTGTCGACAAGGAACTGCATGCGCCGTTCGAGCTCGCCGCAGATGCCGAGCTTGTCGTCGATGACGACCTGCTTCAGAGAGTCGATGCCGCCCTCGAGTTGCTCGATCCAGACCGCCGTGCGGGTCAGCTTGTCGGCGGTCAGGATGTAGTACATGAAAAAGCGGTCGATGTAGCGAATCGCCGTCTCTTCGTCGATGTCGGCGGCCAGCAGGTCGGCATGGCGGGGTTTGGCGCCGCCGTTGCCGCAGACGTAAAGGTTGTATCCGTTGTCGGTGGCGATCAGCCCGATGTCTTTCGACTGCGCCTCCGCGCACTCCCGCACGCAACCGGACACCGCGCCCTTGACCTTGTGCGGCGCGCGGATGCCCCGGTAGCGCCGCTCGATGCGGATGGCGAAACCCACCGAATCCTGCACGCCGTAACGGCACCACGTCGTTCCCACGCAGCTTTTGATCGTGCGCAGCGCCTTGCCGTAGGCGTGTCCGCTCTCGAAGCCGGCGGCGATCAGGCGCTCCCAGATTTCCGGCAGTTGGTGCAGTTGCGCGCCGAACAGATCGACCCGCTGGCCGCCGGTGATCTTGGTGTACAGCCCGTATTTTTTGGCCGTCGCCCCCAGCGCGATCAATTTGTCGGGAGTGATCTCGCCGCCGGGCACGCGCGGGACGATGCTGTACAGGCCGCCGCGCTGCATGTTGGCCAGGAAACGGTCGTTGGTGTCTTGCAGTGTGTGGTGTTCGGGATCGGTGATGCTCTCGTTCCACAGCGAGGCGAAGATGGAGCTCGCCGCAGGCTTGCAGACTTCGCAACCGCGGCCCCGACCGTACTCCGCGATCAAGGCAGCGAAGGTCTTGATCCGCTTGACCTTGATAATGTCGAGCAGTTCCCGCCGCGTGTAGGCGAAGTGCTCGCAGAGATTGTTGTTGACGCTTCTGCCGGCTGCCGCCAGCTCGGCGTCGAGCAGGCCGGTTACCAGCGGAACGCAGCCGCCGCAGCCCGTGCCGGCCGCGGTTGCTTTCTTGACCTCGCCGAGCGTCGTCAGGCCCTGTTCGCGGATGGCGCGGCAGATGGCGCCCTTGGCGACGTTGTTGCAGGAACAGACCTGCGCCGCCTCGTCCAGGCCCGTTTCGCCGGCCGGCGCGCCGGCGCCCGCAACGCCGATCAAATCCGCAGGGGCGCCCGCCAACGGCTCGCCTCTCTTGGCCAGCGCCGACAGCGTTGCGTAATCGGCCGCGTCGCCTACGAGCACTCCGCCCAGCAGCTTCGAGCCGTCCGGGCTGAAGAGCAGCTTCTTGTAAGCGCCCGAGAAGGGGTCTTCGTAAGTCAGCGGCACGGCGCGCTCCGCCGGCGCCTCGTAGTCTCCGAAGCTGGCCACGTCCACGCCCATCAGCTTCAGCTTGGTCGAGAGGTCCGCGCCGGTGAAGCGGCTGTCCGCGCCGGTGAATCTGCGCGCCGCGGTCTCCGCCATCTCCCAGCCGGGCGCGATCAGGCCGTAGACCATGCCGCGGTGCAGCGCCGCTTCGCCGATGGCGTAGATGCTCGGGTCGGAGGTTTGCAGCTTGTCGTTGACCACGACGCCGCCGCGTCGGCCGACCTCGAGGCCGCACGCTGCGGCCAGGTCGTCGCGCGGGCGGATGCCGGCGGAGACGATAATCATGTCCGCGTCCAGATTGCCGCCGTCGGCAAAGATCATTCCGCGAACCTTGCCGTTGCCGGTAACCTGCCGCGTCGCCTTGCGCAGGTGGACCTTCACGCCCAGCTCTTCGATCTTCTTGACCAGCAGGCGGGAGCCGGCCTCGTCGATCTGCCGCGGCATCAGACTCGGGGCGAATTCGACGACGTGGGTCTCGAGACCGAGATCGTAAGCGGCCTTGGCCGCCTCCAACCCCAACAGGCCGCCGCCGATGACGGCGCAGGTCTTCGCCTGCTTGGCGTAGGCGATGATCTTGTCGAGATCTTCGATCGTGCGGTAAACGAACACGCCGCGCTTGTCGATTCCCTCGATCGGCGGCACGAAGGGGCGCGATCCCGTAGCCAGCACCACCCGGTCGTAACGGATCGCGCGGCCTCCTTCCGAGAGAACGACGCGCCGGCCGCGGTCGATGGCGCTTGCGCGGTCGCCGACGTGGATGTCGATGTCGTTGTCGCGGTACCACGAGAGCTTGGCGACCGTCAGCTTGCCGGCGTCGCGGTGCTCGAAATACGAGGTGAGCCGCACGCGGTCGTAAGCCGGCCGCGGCTCCTCGCAGAACGTTACGATCTTGTGCGCTCGATGCTTGTCGAAAGCGACGAGCTTTTCGCAGAAACGGTGACCGACCGGCCCGTTGCCGATCACGACGGTCGTTGTTCGGTTTCCCGCCACGGAAATGCCTCCAGGCGCAAGGACTCGCCGGACGCCGGCGGCGTCGACGCAGCGCAACTTCGTAGTTGCGGCGGCCGGATCCGGCAAAGCCAATAGCTGTAAGAGCGTGAGTTGCGCTCGGCGGGGAGCGGCGGAGACGTACGGGGCTCAAATTGCGTACATTCCTTCCAATTACACAATGCGCAAGGGTCGAAGGGGAAGAAAAAGGTTGTTATGGGGCGGATAAAAGCTTTTTTCTTGACGTTTCCGGAAGCCGTGATAAGTTGGTTACAGACGCGGCGGCTGACGGAAGCCGACCGGGCCGGACCTCAAAAAACCATGATGGTTTTGGCCGCGCAAGCGTTGGGCTTGGCGGCTGTCGAACTGCGGACTCCGCTAGTCCGGCGCGACCAATCCCCGTAGATTCACCTGTACGGAAGCGCCTTGTCTCTGAGTCGAGGCAAGCCGCGAACGATTTGTTTTCGGGCCATGCCTGACCGGCATTCGCCGTTTTTGCAAGCGCAAGCGGCGTGCGGGAGGGCTGAATTTACGGAAAGGAAATGCAAAATCGCTCGATAGCGGCAACAGCCGCAACAACGGAGTCCGCCGCGAACCCGTTCGTCATTCTGAGCACGGCGGCGCCGCCGCTGCCGCGCGCCGAGCGGAGAAGCGAAAGCCGCTCGCCGCTCATGCCGCAAATCCCTCTGGAAGACGGCCAACAGTACCGCTTCCACTTCGATATGTCGAAGTGCGTGGGCTGCAAGTGCTGCGAAGTCGCCTGCTCCGAGCAAAACAACAATCCGCCCGAGATTTCCTGGCGCCGCGTCGGCGAGGTCGAGGGCGGGGTCTTTCCGTTTACCCAGCGGCTGCATCTTTCGATGGGGTGCAACCACTGCGTCGATCCCTCGTGCATGAGCGGCTGCCCCACCGACGCCTACGCCAAAGACGCCAAGACGGGCATCGTGCTGCACAATGCGGATGTCTGCATCGGCTGCGAATACTGTATTTGGAACTGCCCGTACAGCGTGCCGGCGTTCAATCCCGAGCGCGGCGTCGTGGGCAAATGCGACATGTGCCGCGGGCGCCTTGCCGCCGGCGACAAGCCCGCCTGCGTCGACGCCTGCCCCTCTGAGGCGCTGGCCATCGAGATCGTCGACGTCGCCGAATGGAAGAGCAAGTACCGTGACGAAGCGAACGCCCCCGGTCTGCCCAGCGCCGACGACACGGTCTCGACCACGCGCGTGACGCTGCCCGCGGACATGCCGTTGAATACGGAGAAGGCGGACTATCACCGCGTCAAGCCGGAAAAGCCCCATTATTCGCTGGTGGCGATGACGGTCCTCACGCAGCTTTCCGTGGGCGGGTTCGCCAGTGCCTGGCTGCTGAGCTTTTTCGATGACTCCAACGGACTGGAGACGGCGGCGCTGCTGTCGCTGGCGTTGGGTCTGGCTTCGCTCGCGGCGTCGCCGCTGCACCTGGGCCGTCCGATCTATGCGCCGCTGGCGGTGCGCAACTTCAAGACTTCGTGGCTGAGCCGCGAGATTCTCGGCTTGAGCAGCTTCGGTCTGGCGGCGTCGATTTACGCGGCGATGCTGTTATGGGCGGCGCCGGGAGCGCCCGCTGTCGGCGGCTTGGCGTCGCTGCTGGGTGTGTTCGGGCTGTACGCCGGCGCGCGCATCTACCTGGTTCCCGGCCGCCCCGCCTGGAACAGCCGTCAAACGATTGCCGATTTCCTGTTAACCGCGGCAACGCTCGGGCCGCTGCTGACGGCGGCGGTCGGCAGCGAATACGACGTGCTCGCGCAAGCGGCCGCGCCGGCCGCCGTCGCCCAGATATTGAACCAGCTTGGGCGGTTCCTGCGCTTGGCGCGCTCGGAAGAATACGAAAAACAGGCATCGGCGCGGCTGCTCTCGGGCCCGCTCGCCCGCCTGTTTCTGCTGCGGTTGGGGCTGCTGATGCTCGGCGCCATAGCGCTGCCGGCGATGGGCCGGTCGGCGGCGGGATTCGTGCCGGCTCTGGCCGGAGCATGGATCGGCCGTTATCTGTTCTTCGTCAGCGTCGTGCCCAAGAACATGGCGCTGACCTTCTTCGAACGGCGGGAGGCGGCGTGAACGTCAAGCGGCTGCTCGGCCTCGACACGCTCAAGGAAAAGTACGCTTACGGCCGCGACCCGCGGTTCGGCCATACCGCGGCGGCGAAGATTCCCGACCGCTGGGTGGCGACGACCTGCGGCTACTGTTCGGTGGGCTGCGGCATGCGCATCGGGGTGCGCGGCGGCAAGGCCGTGGCCGTGCGCGGCAACGAAGATCACCCGGTGAACTTGGGCAAGCTCTGCCCGAAGGGTCTCGCCGAGCACGAGATCATCGCCGCCGGCAGCCGCGCGCAATATCCGCTGCTGAAAAAGAACGGGCGCTTCGAGCGCATCGGTTGGGACGAAGCGGTGCGCAAGGCGGTCGATGAGTTCCGGCGGGCGCAGCGGCGCTACGGCCCGCAGGCGCTGGGCGTCGTCAGCACCGGACAATTGGTGACCGAAGAGTTCTACGCGCTGGGCAAGCTGGTCCAACTCGGTTTCCGAACCAATAACTACGACGGCAACACGACTCTGTGCATGGCCAGCGCCGTCTCCGGCTACAAGCGCTCGTTCGGCAGCGACGGCCCGCCGGGGGCCTACGACGATTTCGAGGAAGCGGATGTCGTCTTTTTGATCGGCGCGAATATCGCCGACAACCACCCGATCCTGTGCTATCGGCTGGAGCAGAATGCGCACAAGACAGTCGTCGTCGCCGACCCGCGGGTCAGCAAGACCGCGCGCATCGCCGACGTCTACCTGCCGCTGCAACCGCGTTCGGACATCGCTCTGCTCAACGGCATGGCGCATATCCTGATTCGCGCCGGCCTGATCGACAGGGACTACATCGACGCGCACACGACTGGCTTCGCGCGGCTCGAGAAGCACCTCGAAAAGTACGCCCCCGAGCGCGTCGCCCGCGTCACCGGGCTCGGCGAGGAGCAGATTTACCGCGCCGCCCTGCTCTACGGCCGGGCCCGGGCGCCCTTCATCGCTTGGACCATGGGCGTCAACCACTCGACGAAAGGGACCGAGACCGTCAACGCCATCAACAACCTCGCCCTGCTCACGGGCAACGTCGGCAAGGCCGGCGCCTCGCCCTTTTCGATCACCGGCCAGTGCAACGCGATGGGAACCCGCGAGACCGGTTTCACGGCCTCCATGCCGGGTTACCGCAAGTTCGACGATCCCGGCGACCGCGAGGAACTTGCCCGGCTGTGGAATCTTTCGCCCGGCGAGTTGCCCGCCGCGCGCGGTCACGCCTATCCCGATATCGTCGAAGCCTGCATCAAGGGCGAGATCAAAGCCCTTTGGATTATCGCCACCAACCCGCTGGTTTCGTTCCCCAACGTCGAAATCTTGAAGCAGGGTCTTGAAAACCTCGACTTTCTGGTCGTGCAGGACGGCTTTCACCCGACGCCCACGACCGAGTTGGCCGATCTGGTTTTGCCCGCGGCGATATGGGGCGAGAAGGAAGGCAGCTACACCAACTCCGAGCGGCGGGTCAGCAAGGTCAACAAGGCCGTGGACCCGCCCGGCGCAGCCAGGTCCGACTTCGACATCTTCCTGGCGTTCGCCGAGGAACTCGGGGTCAAAGAGAAACTCTACCCCGGCTGGAACGGTCCCGAAGACGCCTTCAACGAGTGGCGCAAAGTTTCCGCGGGCCGCCTCTGCGATTACTCCGGGATGAGCTACGAATTGCTCGAAAAGCACTACGCCGTGCAATGGCCGTTCACGCCCGAACAGGCCCGGCGGGCCAACGGGAAGCGTCCGCCGACAACCAGGCTCTATGCCGGCGGCAAGTTCCAGACGCCGGACGGCAAGGCGAAACTCTTTGCCGTTGAGTGGGAGCCCTATCCCGAGCAGCCCAGCGACGCCTTTCCCTTCGTCTTCAACACGGGCCGCACGGTCGAGCACTGGCACACCCGCACGAAAACCAGGGAAGTCAAAATTCTGGAACGCATGTCGCCGACCGCGTGGCTGGAGATGAACCCGCGCGACGCCCGCCGGCTCGGACTGAAGCCGCATGACCGCGTCACCGTGATTTCACCCCGCGGCCGCGTCGAAAACCTGGAGTTGCGCATTACCGAGATCGTCGCGCCCGGCCAGGTCTTCATGCCGTTCCATTACGAGGAAAAGAATTCCAACCGTCTGACGCAAAGCGCGTTCGACCCGATTTCGCGGGAGCCGAATTACAAGCAAGCGGCGGTCCGCGTGGAGAAAAGCGGCGCCGAAAACGCCGCCTGAATTGCAGTAAAAAACCCTCCCCAGTCGGCGAGGGGTCGAGCCGAACCCGGACGTTCGGCGGTTTCCGAAAGAAACGAAACAAACGCGCGCGGCATGAGTTGCGCGCCGCGCCGGTCACGTCCGGCTTGAAACGGAGAGGAAGAAATGGATTTCAAAGGCAAGGCAACCAAAATCAACCTGTTCAGCTTCAGCACGATCCCGATGCGCACGTTCCACATGACGTGGTTCGCGTTTTTCCTGTGCTTTTTCGGCTGGTTCGGGATCGCGCCGCTGATGGCGATCGTTCGCGAGGACCTCAACCTTACCAAGGAGCAGATCGGCAATACGATCATCGCGTCCGTCGCGATCACGGTTGTCGCCAGGCTGGCTATCGGCTGGCTGTGCGACAAGATCGGACCGCGCAAGGCATACGCCTGGCTGTTGGCCGTCGGCTCGATTCCGGTGATGACCATCGGCTTGGCGGACAGCTACGAGACGTTCCTGTTGTTCCGCTTGGCGATCGGCGCGATCGGCGCTTCGTTCGTCATCACGCAGTACCACACGTCGGTGATGTTCGCGCCCAATACGGTCGGCGCGGCGAACGCGACAACCGCCGGCTGGGGCAATCTCGGCGGCGGCGTGACGCAGATGGCGATGCCCTTGATTTTTGCGGGCGTGATGACGTTTGCGGCTCAAGAGGCGGCGGGCTGGCGCCTGGCGATGGTCGTTCCCGGCTTTGCCCTGCTGCTGACTGCGTTCCTCTACTGGAAACTCACCGAAGATTCTCCCGACGGCAGCTATGCCGCCCTGCGCGCCAAGGGCGAGATGGAAGGCGCCCACAAGGTCACCGGCGCGTTCCTGAAAGCTTGCGCCGACTACCGCGTTTGGGCGCTGTTCGTCATCTACGGAGCGTGCTTCGGCGTCGAATTGACGATCAACAACATCGCCGCGCTGTACTTTCACGACTCCTTCGGCCTCGATCTGGCAAGTGCAGGTTTGGTCGCGGGCCTGTTCGGCTCGATGAACGTCTTCGCGCGAACGCTGGGCGGCCTTGCCGGCGACAAATGGGGGCTGAAGTGGGGCCTCAAAGGGCGCGTGTGGTTCCTGGGACTTATCCTCTTCCTCGAAGGGATCGCGCTGATGGTCTTCTCGCAACAAACTGTGCTTCCGGTTGCCGTCGGCACGATGATCGTCTTCAGCCTCTGCGTGCAGATCTCCGAAGGCGCGACCTACTCGGTGGTTCCGTTCATCAATAAAAAGGCGCTCGGCGCCGTGGCCGGCATTGTCGGCGCGGGCGGCAACGCGGGGGCGGTAGCCGCAGGCTTCCTTTTCAAGACGGAAGCTCTGAGTTGGCCGCAAGCGCTGCTCATCCTGGGCTCGGTTGTGACGGCGGTTTCGTTCCTCGCTTTCGCCGTTCGCTTCTCCGCGGCCGATGAAAAAGCCGTGTCGCGCGAAACGGCGTTGCGTCTGGCCGCGGCCGGGGCCGCCGGTGGATAGTGATTGGTGAATAGTTGTTCAGTCCCGATAAGAGATGGCAAGGCGTTATCCAGGGAGCAGCAGGAGGCATTATGGGCCGGGTATTCGTCGTAACAACGGGGCCGACAGCCGCACAAGGCAATGTGCGGGATCGGGACATATGAGACGACGGGGGTAGACCGAAGCTCTGGGTACGAAGGTGTTGGATGGGGGAGCGGGAGTCAAGGGCGTCGTGGGGCGGTGGTGGTTGTAGCGGTGGGAGAAGGCGTCGATCGGGGGGTTGAGTTGCCGGCTGCGGTGGGGCAGGGTGTGGACGGAGTAGAACTCGTAGCCCAGGTGGCTTGCATGCGTTCGACGCGCCCGTTGAGTTGGGGGCTGTTGAGTTGGGGGCTGTTGAGTTGGGGGCTGCGGGGAGGGAGGACATAGAGGGCGATGCGGTGTTGTTGGCAGGCGTTCTCGAAGTGCTTGTGGAACTCGGAGCCGCCGTCGACCTGGCCGGCGCGGATGGGGAAAGGGGCGGATGGGACGAGCTTGTGGAGGAAGCGGGCGGCGGAAGCGGAGGCGGCCTGGGAGGCGGCCATGCCGGCGGCGCCGGCGGGAGTAGCGGTCCACAGCGGTGAAGTGTTTGCTGGTTTTGCCCGGCAGCAGGGTGAGCGAGAGGGTGTCGATCTGCACGGCTTCGCCGGGGCTTTGGCGGGCAGGGCGCCGCGCAAGCGGCGCACATAGGGGCGGCGGGCGCGGCGGGTTCGGCCGGGCGGGCGGCGGAAGACGGTCACGGGCGGCAGGCAGTCGCGGCGCACCAAGCGGGCCGGGATGCGCCCGACGGTGCTGCCCGACGGTGCTGCCCGACGGTGCTGCCCGACGGTGCTGCCCGACGGTGCTGCCCGACGGTGCTGCTCGACGGTGCTGTCGGAGACGGCATGGCCCT
Organism: Bryobacterales bacterium; assembly: GCA_965214655.1. GTDB lineage: Bacteria > Acidobacteriota > Terriglobia > Bryobacterales > UBA6623 > CATQHP01. The sequence continues at coordinate 3,056,825 of OZ243965.1, forward strand.
CGGCGGGCGCCGGCGGGCCGAGCTTGCCCTTGCCCCACACCGGGTTGTCTTCCCGCAGGGCTTCGCTGCGCTCCGCCAGAGCCGCACGCCAGCGCGGGCGGCACAGCTTGCGGGGTCGTCGGGAACGCAGCTCGGGCCGCTTGCGCCGGCGATAGAGCGTGGCCCGGGATACGCCCACCGCGTCTACCGCCTCCTGCGCGCTCGGAAGCGGGCCGGCGCCCTCTGTGAGCGTTGTACGCGACGAGACGGAACCCGTCAAGGGTGCGCTACGCCGCGCCTTGGCGGGCGCGCCCTTGACTGAACCCGCCCCGCCGCCAAAACTATGACCCGGTAGAAGGGCGCCGGCCCTCTGACGCCGGCTCGCTGCGTCTCACATCTATCTGAACCGGCACACCGCGGCCGTTCGCTGCGGGCCCGCCGGTTCCGGGGCCGGCCGCGTCACGCCGCGCAATCCCCGGCATAGGCGGCGCATACTGTATTTCTCCCGATTCGCAGGCGGTCGAACGGCGCAAGAGGTTTGTTCTCTATAGCACAATTGCGGCTTGCCACGACTGGGCAAAGATTGTTATGACCTGTGGCGGGGCATGCGGCGGCGGCGAATCGAGACGGAGCGGGGTAAGGCATAGAAAAGCATAGAGCAGCGGCATGACGGCAGTTACGACCAGGAGAAATACGACCAGGAGAAAGAGGAGAAAGTGGCTGGGCAAGGTTGGGGCGGTCGTCGGGGCGGTCGTTTGGGCGGCGGGCGCGGCGGCGCTGCGGATGCCGGCGCAGGGGTGGCGGACGATGCGCGTGCCGCCGAACCTGCGCGCGGAACTCCAGGCCCGGGGAGACCGCTTCGCGCGCAAGGGCAAGGAGCGGGTGACCATCGTCGGGCGGTTGACCGACGCCGACGAGAGGTCCCGGTCGGTGAGTCTGATTCGCGACATCCGGGGGCGCTTCCGGGTGGCCTTTGCGGGGCGGGTTCCGGCCTTCGACGGGGCGCGGGAGAGCAGCGCGGGAGGGGTGCTGAGCGCGCAGCAAGCGGCGGCGGCGGAATCGCTGCTCGACGATTCGATGGAGGCGTTTTTCGCTGCGGTGGATCGCGGCGACGTCTTGCGGCTGCTCGGCAGGCGTTTTCCGGCCGACGACGGGGCGGGGCCGGCCTATGCGGGGCCTTGGCGCGACATCTACGAGTTGCGCCGGCGCGGGCGGCTGGGGGCCGAGGATCGGGTCAAGCTGTCTTATTTCGACCTGTCTTATTTCGACCTGGGACGGGGCTGCCGGCGCGGGTGCGCTACCGGGGCCGGGACGGGGAAGTGGAGACGCTGATGGGGCAGTGGCGGGAGTTCGCCGGAGAGTATCTGCCGCCGGCCGGCGTGCGCATGGTGAAGGGGCGGCGGCAGCTTTCGTTCGCTGTGGAGTCGGTTGTGTTGGCTGCTGACAAGGACGACGGCGTGTTCCGCGCGGAGAACTGAAGGCATGGCTTGGCGGATGGCTTGGCGAAGAGCGATGTTTGGGGGCCGCTGGTCGCCGGCGGCGGGCTGCGTGCTGATCGCGGCGGCGGGCCTGTGGGCGCAGGAGCCGCCGCCGGCGGGGCAGCGCGGCAAGGCCGGCCGGGGCTGGCGGCCCGGCGGCGGCTTCCTGGTCAGCGAGATCGAAACGATCAACCCGGTCAACGGCAACTTGATGCTGCGCATTCCCTTGGCCTCGCTGCCGCCCGGGCGGGGCGGATCGGGGTTCACCCTGAATTTGCTGTACAACTCGCAGATCTGGGACGTGGAGCCGATGGCGGAGGGAATCGGCTACGACCCTCAAGACAGCGAAACGATATACGAGTGGCGGCATATGTTGATCAATTCATCCGAGGGCGGATGGCGCTACGGGTTCGAATACGGGTTGGAGTATGAGGGCCGGAAAACACTGACCGGCGGAAGCGATTGCGTCACGGATTACACGTCCGAGTTCAACCACAAGATGCGGGTGCATTTCCCGGACGGGAGTTCGCATCTGCTGCGGCTGGTGAACCAAGAGGACACGCAAGGAGACAACGGCGGCGATGGCTTCTACGCCTACCGCCCGGAAGGCGTTCGGGATCTCTGCTACACGGGAAGCAGCGACATTAGCGGGGACGTGCGTTACGTGACGACCGACGGCACGTACGCGCACGTGACCTTGCACCGCGGTACGGAAGACTCCTGGAGGCAGTGGCGCTGGACGATTCATTTCAACAACGGGCGGCGGGTGGAGGGGAGGCGCGACCAGACGGAACGGATCGTGGACCGCAACGGCAACACGATCCGGGTGGAGCGCGAGAACTGTACGTACAACGGAAGTAGCCTGCCATGCACGCGGCTGGAGGACGATCTGGGACGCGAGATCGAGATTATTCCCTTGAGCAACGGCGACGAGATCGTGACGGCGCCGGGGTATGGAGACGAGTTGGAGTGGCGGATCGAGCGGGGCAGGATTGACATGAGCGGGAGCCAGTACGGATATGGAGGCAGTAGTACGCGTCGCGCGCCCGACGTGGCTACCGTGGACAAGATCAAGCTGCCGCAGCTTGATGGGCAGCAGCAGTTGGAGTACGTTTTCGAGTATCACGATTTCACGACCGCGTTCGGGGAGTTGAAGAAGATTCGCTTCCCAGCGCCGGCCGGCGCAACGGCGGGCAGTGCAGGCAGCGTAACCTACACATACGAACACAGTAGTCCGAAGCCGGCTTATGAGTTGCTGGAGAACCCGGTTACGCAAAAGGTGGTGACCTATACCGAGCCGCTGACGGGAACGGAGTTGAGCGAGACCTGGACGTATGCGATCGACGCCGACAACGTGACCACGGTGACGGCGCCGGACGGCGGAGCGGCCAAGACATACTTTTACGAGAACAAGGGGGTGGCGGCGAACAGCCCCGATGCCTGGAAGGCGGGGCTGGTCTGGAAGACGGTGCGGCCGAACGGGGACAAGACGGAGCGCTACTGGCGCAAGAACCAGGCTTACAACTCGCCGGCGATCCATGCGAGCGACGCGGGCAACCCGTACGTGCGCGCGGAGTACAGCACGCAGGGCGCGCAAACTGCGGCGCGAGCGATGACCAGGGACAAGAACGGCAACCTGCTGACGGCAGCCGAGTACGACTTCGGGGTGACGGTTGGGCGCGACAGCGGGGGCATTCCCAACGCGGCGCCGACGGGGACGCCCGTGCGCACGGCGGTCAACGTCTACACCCAGGTGACGCCGAACGCCGACAGGCTGCTCGACGACAGGGACGCTTACTGGCGGGCGCCGCCGGCGGCACCGCGGCTGCTGGCTCTGGCGGACTACAGCGAGGTGCGCGCGGGCTGGTCGAACGGGGCGCTGAAGGCCAAGACCGACTTTACCTACGACGCGCGGGGGAACGTGACGGCGGCGGCGCGGGGCGTGGGCGGCGCGGCAGGCATACGATACGCACGGCAACCTGACGCAAACGACGGATGCGCGGAACAACCGGGTCAAGCTGACCTACGACGCGGTCGCCGGCTGCCCCGACGGCTCGGCAGCGAGTCTTTACCCGACGAAACGGGAAGAAGCCTACAACGAGACCGAAAAGCGCACGACGAGCTATGCCTACGACTGCGCAGCGGGGCTGCTGACCAGCCGCAAGGATGACGACAACAAGGTCACGACGAGCTACGACTACGACGACCTGGGGCGGCCGACGGAGGTCGGCGAGAAGGCGTTGCAAGAAGACGAGCATGAGAATGTCGCAGAAGTGAACCTGCGCAAGACGCAGACCGCGTACGACGATCGAGAGCGGCGGGTGTACGAGCAGCGCGACCGGGCAACGTACAATGACGCCGCGCTGGCTGTGGCGAGCCGCTACGATCCCCTGGGGCGGCTGTGGTTGGAGCAGACCAACGGCGCGGGGAAGGTAAGCGCGGGCAGCAAGACGAGCGGGATTCAGGTGAGGCGGGCGTACCGTTACAGCGGGTCGAACCGCTACGAGTTAGTGTCGAATCCGCACGAGAGCGCAAGCGGGTCAGAGGAGACGATGGGCTGGCGGCGCGCCAAGTACGACCGCAACGGGCGGGTCGTGGAGGCGGCCGCGTTCGCCGGCGACGGCCGGCCGGCGCCGTGGGGGACGAACGCGAGCGGCAGGGGCAAGGTGACGACCGCCTACAGCGACAACACGGTGACGGTGACCGACGAAGCGGGGGTGAGGCGCGTCAGTACGTACGACGGCTTGGGGCGGCTGATTCGGACGGAGAAAACAATGCCCACACCTGCTACGCGTACGACGTGCTGGACAATCTGACCAAAGTGCGGCAGAACGCTGCGGTGAGCGGCAGCGGGGTCTGCACGGGCGGCCAGACGCGCACGTTCGCCTACGACGCGCTGAGCCGCCTGACCTCAGCGACCAACCCCGAAAGCGGGACGGTGAGCTATACCTATGACGGCGCCGGCAACGTGCTGACCGAGACGGACGGCCGCGGGGGGACGGCGACGCATACCTACGATGCGCTGAACCGCATCACGAAGACGACTTACTCCGGCGGGGGGACGGGATTCAACGCCACGCCGGACGTGACCTACGCCTACGACGCGGGAGCGACGACGAATTGCAAGAACAAGGGGCGCTTGACCTCGGTGCGCACGAGCGTGTCGACGACCGGCTACGGCTGTTACGACGCCTTGGGGCGGGTGAAGGCGAGCACGCAGACGACGACAGGGGATGCGGCGCGGGCGTTCGCCTATACTTACAATGCGGACGGGACGCTCGAGACGCAGACGTATCCGTCGGGGCTGGTAGTGGCCTACGAGTACGACGCGGCGGGGCGGCTCAAGACGGTGGGCAAGAACACGCCTGGGGCGACGGACTACGCCGGAGAGATGAGCTACGCGGCGCACGGGGGGGATCAAGGCGCTGAAGCTGGGCAACGGGCTGTACGAGAGCTGGGGGTACAACGCGCGCTTGCAGCCGACGGCGATCCGGCTGGGGACAATGGCGAGCGGGACGCAGCGGGCGGACAAGCTGTCGCTGAGCTTCGATTACGGGACGACGAGCAACAACGGCAACGTGCTGAGTCAGACGATCGGTCGTCCGGGATTCACGGTGACGCAGCGCTACCGCTACGACGGGGCGAACCGCTTGGGTCTGGCCAGTGAAGGCGGAACGGCGCCGACGAGCGACTCCTGCCCGACGGACGCGGCCTGGCGCCGGGGCTATATTACGATACATACGGCAACCGCGCGGTGACGGGAGCGCGGGGGCACACCCTGCCGGCGGGGACGCCGACCGCAACAAGCGCTTTCAGCGCAACGACGAACCGCATCGCGGCGGGCAGCTACGACGGGGCGGGCAACCTGCTGTCGCTGGCGGGCGTGGGCGCGCTGAGCTACGACGGGGAGAACCGGCTGACGGCGTATGACAACAACGTGGCGTCGCTGCAGGAGCAGGGCGCGTACGCCTACGACGGGCTGGGGCAGCGTGTCAAGCGCACGACCACGATCCGCGGTTCGAGCGAGACGATGGTGTACGTGTACGACGCCTTCGGGCGCTTGGCGGCGGAGTATTCGAGCGTGGCGCCCGTAGCGGGAGCCGGCGGGACGCTCTACCGCACGGAAGACTACCTGGGATCGACGCGCTTGGTGACCAAGCAAGACCAGACGGTCGCGGAGTGCCGCGACTTCTTCCCCTTCGGGGAGCGCATCGGTTCGGGGCTGAACGGCCGCAGCGCCGACTGCTACGGCGGGACAAGCAACGCCGTCAAGCAGCAGTTCACCGGCCAGGAACGACCTCCGCTCCGCGCGTGAAGCCCAGCCATACAACTATCCGTCAACGCCTGTCAACGGCAAATTTCTTTTTTATTTTGTTTGCCGGCGATTCTTTGGCCGTCGATCTGTCGCTCAATCCACGAGGCGGCCCAGGGGGCGGGCGCTCTTGCGCAAGCTGTCGTTGAAGCTTTTGGCCCGCTTGGCCAGGCGTTCGACAACTTCCGGGTGCTTCTCGGTCAGCGGATGCCTTTCGCTGACGTCGTAGTGCAGGTTGAAAAGCTCCGTCGGAACGACGTCGAGGCTGCCGGGCTCGTCGCCGGGCGCGGTTTCCACGTAGAGCTTCCAGGGGCCGGAGCGCACCGCCTTCAGCTTGGGGTCGTTCTTCGGCGGGCCGTCTTCGGCTCTGTAACGGAATCCGCCTTCGTAGAAATAAAGCGCGTCGTGGGCGCTCTCGGCCTGTGGATCGGTCATCAGCGGCCACAGGTCCCGGCCGTCGATGACGCGGTCGGACGGCGGCGCGCCCCCGGCCAGCTTGGCCAGGGTGGGGAAGATATCCATGTTGGAGGCGATTGCGGAGGTCACCAGGTTCGCCGGGATTTGTCCCGGCCAGCGCATCACGGCGGGCACGCGGACGCCGCCTTCGAAGAGGCTGCCTTTCGAGCCGCGCAAAAGTCCCGCCGAGCCGGAGTCGATGCCGTAGCCCGCCCAGGGGCCGTTGTCGGAGGTGAAGATCACTAGCGTCTTCTCGTCGATGCCCGCCGCTTCGAGGGCTTCCAGGATGCGCCCGACGCCGTGGTCGATCTCTTCGATGACGTCGCCGTAAAGCCCGCGCAGCGACTTGCCGCGGAAGCGGCGGCCGCGGAACAGCGGGACGTGAGGCATGGCGTGCGCCAAATAAAGAAAGAACGGCCTGTCGCTGTTGGCTTCGATGAAGGCGACCGCGCGGTCCGTGTAGGCCGCAGTGAGCAGTTCCTGCCGGGGATTGAGCTCGATGACCTCCTCGTTTTCCATCAGCGGCAAGGGCGGGAACCAGTCGACGGGATAGGTCTCGTCGGATTGGGCGTAGCCGGTGTACGCGGTGCGCTCGCGGGTGTAGCGCATGCGCTCGTCTTCATCGGGCCGGCGAACGATTTTGGGGTGGTACGGCCACATGTCGTTGGAGTACGGCAGGCCGTAGTACGAGTCGAAGCCGTTGCGGGTCGGCAGGAATTGCGGCGCGTCGCCGAGATGCCACTTGCCCAGCATGGCGGTGGCGTAGCCGCGGTCTTGGAGCAACTCGGCGATGGTGATCTCGTTGGGATGAATGCCGGTGCGCGCCCGCGGGATGTGGTTGAACATCAGGCTGTTGCGCGAGGGATAGCTGCCGGTCATCAGGGCGGCGCGCGACGGCCCGCAGAAAGGCTGGGCGTAGAAGTCGGTGAAGCGCACGCCTTCGCGGGCCATGCGGTCGATGTTCGGGGTGCGGATGTAGGGGTGCCCCTGGACGCCCAAGTCGGCGTAACCCTGGTCGTCGGTGAGAATGAGCACGAAGTTGGGCCGCGCGGGGCGTTCGGCGGCGGAGAGAGCCGCGGCCGCCGGCGCGGACAGCAATAGAAAACTCACGGCGAGTGTCAACAGCCGGATTTGGCGGTCGAGCGTTGGGGTCATGCATCTATCCTATGCGGATCGGCCCCTCCCGCGGGCGCTACAATGGCGGGGCGATGATCGCCCGCATCCTCCTGACGGCGCTCGCGCTGTCGCTTCCGGCCGCCCACGCCGCCGCAGGCAAGCCCAACGTCCTGTTCATCGCCGTCGACGATCTCAACGATTGGGTGGGCTGCCTCGGCGGGCATCCGCAGGCGAAAACCCCGAATATCGACGGCCTCGCCAAGCGCGGCGTGCTGTTCGCCAACGCGCATTGCGCCGCTCCGCTGTGCAATCCGTCGCGGACGGCGCTGCTGTTCGGGCGCCGGCCGACGACCACCGGAGTGGCCGGCAACAGGGACGACTGGCGGACGTTCGACTCGCTGAAGGGCGTCGATTCCCTGCCTCTCTATTTCCGCAAAAACGGCTACTACACGGCCGCCGGAGGCAAGATATTCCATGCCAATCACGGAGGCTGGAAAGGCGCGCTGACCCACGCCGAGGGAGCGCCTTACGCCGGGCGGAGCGGCTTCGGGCAGCCCGCGGCATGGGACGACCGGTTCCCCGCGAAAACGATCCAGTTGCCGATGGCGCCGGTTTTGATCGATACTCACCGCAACGGAATCGACCACCATTGGGACTGGGGGCCGATCGATTTCAAGACGGACGTCACCGAAGACGGGCAAACCTCGCGCTGGGCCGTGCGCCAACTGCGCATTGAGCACGAGAAGCCCTTTTTCATCGCCGCCGGCATCTATCGGCCGCACGACCCGCAATATGCGCCGAGCGAGTTTTTCGACGAGCATCCGCTGGCCGGCGTCGAGGCGCCGTCGATCCAGCCCGGCGACCTTGCCGACGTGCCCGAAATCGCCAAGCGCTACACCAAGTCGAAGAACAGCTACGAAGCGATGATCCGCCGGCACAACGCGCTGCGCTCGGCGACCCGGGGCTACCTGGCGTCGGTGACCTTCGCCGATGCGATGATCGGCCGCATCTTGCGCGCGCTGGAGGCAAGCCCTTATGCGGACAACACGATTGTCGTGCTCTGGTCCGACCACGGCTACCACGTCGGCGAAAAAGAGAAATATCACAAGAGCACGCTCTGGGACGAGGCCACGCGCGTTCCGCTGATCGTCGTCGCTCCCGGGGTTGCGGCGCCCGGCGGCGTCTCGCAGCGCCCGGTCAGTCTGATCGACATTTATCCCACGCTGGTCGAATTGGCCGGATTGCGGCCGCCCGCCGGGCTCGACGGCGAAAGTCTGGCGCCGCTGCTGCGGGAGCCGTCGGCACCCCGCTCGACTCCGGCGCTCACCACGCTCCAGGGGAGGCATCACGCCGTGCGCACGGAGCGCTGGCGCTACATTCGCTATGCGGACGGCAGCGAGGAGCTCTACGACCACGCAACCGACCCCATGGAGTGGACCAATCTGGCCTCCGTCTCCGCCCACGCGGAAACGAAAAGGGCGCTGGCCGCGGAGCTCGACCGCCTGATCCGTTAACAGTCCGTGGGGAAAGTCCCGCGGGCGGCGCGGCAGGCTCCTGCGGCGTCTTTTCGGCCCGCGCAAGCGGTTCGGCGAGGAGATGAGGAGGGAGGCGATCCGGGAGATCGCCCCCGACGAAGGACGAAGCCGACGGCCGTAAACGCCTGCCGCCCAAAGGGTTACGCGCCTTTGCCTACTTGCCGGGCAGAGGGCGAACGTCAAGAGTTCCTTGATCTCCTGCACGATGCTTCATCAGCGCCCGGGCGCGTAACGACATTTGCGTGACTTTTGCCGCGGACTGTTGAGCTCAGTCGGCGGCGATCGTCGCCGCAGACGCCCAGTTCTCTTGCGCGTCGTGAACCGTGATTGCCGACATGGCGACGACGTCTTCGATGTCGAACCCTTTTTGCAGGACGGCGACGGGTTTCTGCATGCCCATCAGGATCGGGCCGATGGCGCGGGCGCCGGCCAGCTTCTTCAGCAGCTTGTAGGCGATGTTCGCGGAATCGAGGCTGGGAAAAACGAGCAGGTTCGCCTCGGAGCGCAGCTTCGAAAAGGGGAAGAACTCGCGAATCATCTCATGGTCGAGCGCGGTGTCGGCCTGCATTTCGCCGTCGACGATGAGCGTCGGGTCTTGCGCCTTGACGAGCTCGACCGCTCGGCGCACCTTGTCCGACTGCGGGTGCCGCGCCGAACCGAAGTTCGAAAACGAAAGCATGGCGATGCGCGGCTCGATGTCGAGCCGGCGGGCGCGCCGAGCGGCCAGCAAGGTGCTTTCGGCGAGGTCTTGCGCGCTGGGGTCGATGTTGACCGTGGTGTCCGCCAGCAAATAGATCTTGTGTTTGATGATGAGCATGTAGAGGCCCGAAACCTTGCGCACGCCGGGCCGCAGGTCGATGACTTCGAGGGCTTTGCGCAGGGTCTCCGGATAATGCCGCGTGATGCCGGCGACCATGCCGGCGGCGGCGCCGAGGCGGACCATCATCGCGCCGAGCGTGATCCGGTCTTGCAGCATGCGGTAGGCGTGCTCCAGCGTGCTGCCCTTTCGCTGGCGCAGCGCGAACAGCGCGCGGGCGTATTCGTCCATGCGCGGAAACTCGCGCGGGTCGACGATCTCCCAGCCCTCGCTGGGCAGACGCAACTCTTCCGCTCGTTCGAGCACGGTTTCCCGCCGGCCGAGCAGCACGGGCTTGGCGATGCGTTCCCCGCGCAGCACGTGCGCCGCGCGCAGGATTTTTTCATTGTCGCCCTCCGGCAACACGATCGGCCGCGGGTCGGCCTGGGCGCGCCGAATGATCAGTTGGAACACTTCCTGCGAGCTGTCGAGGCGAACCGCCAGCGATTTTTGGTATTCCCCGGGGTCGACCGTTTTTTGCGCCAGCCCCGAGGCCATCGCCGCCTGGGCGACGGCGCAGGCCACGGCCTGCAGAACGCGCGGGTCGAACGGCTTGGGAATGATGTAGCGCGGGCCGAACTCGAGCTCTTCCGAGGCGTAAATGCGGCGAACGGCGTCAGGCACGTCCTCGCGCGTAAGCCGGGCCAGCGCGCGGACGGCCGCCAGCTTCATTTCCTCGTTGATGCCGGTCGCTTCCACGTCGAGCGCGCCGCGAAAGATGGACGGGAAGCCGAGAACGTTGTTGACCTGGTTGGGATAGTCGGAGCGCCCCGTGGCGACGATGACGTCATCGCGTACGCTGACGGCGGTTTCGTAGCGGATTTCGGGGTCGGGGTTGGCCAGGGCGAAAACGATCGGCCGCGCGGCCATCGAGCGCAGCATCTCGGCAGTCAGCACGCCGGCGACCGAGAGGCCGACGAAGACGTCGGCCTCTCTGACGGCCTCTTCGAGGGTGCGTAGATGCGTCTTGCGGGCAACCCTTTCCTTGAAAGGATTCATCCTCTCGGTTCTGCCCTCGTGAATGACGCCCAGAGAATCGAGCATCAGCAGGTTTTCCGGCTTCACCCCGAGCCGTTCGTAGAGGCCCGCGCACGACATGGCGGCCGCTCCGGCGCCGTTGACGACAACCCGCACCGAATCGAGCCGCTTGCCGACGATTTCGACCGCATTGAGCAAGGCGGCGCCGCTGATGATCGCCGTGCCGTGCTGGTCGTCGTGGAACACCGGGATGTTCATCCGTTTGCGCAACTCTTCTTCGATGTAGAAGCATTCGGGCGCCTTGATGTCTTCGAGGTTGACGCCGCCGAAGGTCGGTTCGAGAAGCTCGACGGTGCGGATCAGCTCATCCGGGTCGGCGGCGTCGATCTCGAGATCGAAAACGTCGATGTCGGCGAAGCGCTTGAACAAGACCGCCTTGCCTTCCATGACGGGCTTGCCCGCCAGCGGGCCGATATCGCCGAGGCCGAGCACGGCGGAGCCGTTCGACACCACGGCGACCAAGTTGGAGCGGGAGGTGTAGCGCCCGGACAGTTTCGGATCGCGGGCGATTTCCAGGCAGGCGTCGGCCACGCCGGGGGAGTAGGCGAGGCTCAAGTCGAGCTGCGTGTCGGAGGGCTTGGTCGGCGTTACCGAGATTTTGCCGGGCGTGGGGAAAGCATGGTAATCGAGGGCGGCCTGCCTGCGGTCTGGCATGACTCTAGTTTGGCGCCGCCGGGGAGGGCGGCGAAACGCCGCGCGGCGGCCCCGGCGTCAAACGATGATGTCGTGGAGCACCTTGCCGTGCACGTCCGTCAGACGGAAGTCGCGGCCGGCGTGGCGGTAGGTCAATTTCTCGTGGTCGAGGCCGAGCTGGTTGAGGATCGTTGCCTGGTAGTCGTGCACCGAGACGACGTTCTCGGCTACTCCTTCGCCCCTCTCGTCGCTGGCGCCGTAGACTACGCCTCCCTCGATGCCGCCTCCGGCGAGCCATGAGCTGTAGACCTTGGCGTGGTGCCCGCGTCCTTCGACGTTCGGCGCGGGGCAAAACGGCGTGCGTCCGAACTCCGTGGTCCAGGCGACGATCGTGTCCTCGAGCATGCCCCGCGACTTGAGATCTTTGAGCAGCGCCGCGATGGGCCGGTCGACGTTGCGCGCCAGCTTGTTGTAATAGGCCATCTTGGCGTGCGCGTCCCAGTTTTTCTCCAGCGAGGCTCCGCCGTCGATGAGCTCGATGAAACGCACGCCGCGCTCGGCCAAGCGGCGCGCAACGATGCATTGCCAGGCGAAGCCCTCGGCGCTGCCGCGCTCGAGGCCGTACAGTTTCAAGGTCGCGTCGCTCTCTGCGGACAAGTCGAACGCCTCCGGGGCCGCGGCCTGCATGCCGAACGCCGTTTCGAACGACTCGATGCGCGCGCTGAGGTTGGAGTCGAGCTCGCGCCCCCGCAAGTGCTGCCGGTTGAAATAGTCGAGCATGTCGAGCTCGGTCCGCTGCGCCGCGGCGGACGCAGAACGGCGGCGCATGTTGGCGATGGGTTCCTCGCCGGGGACGATGCGCGTGCCCTGGTGCAGCACGGGCAGGAAGTCCGAACCCCATACCTGGCCGCCGGCGTAGGGGATTTCCGGGGCGATCACCATGAACGACGGCAGGTTGCGGTTCTCCGTGCCGAGTCCGTAGCTGACCCACGAGCCGATGCTCGGCCGGTTGAACGTGGCCGAACCCGTGTGGATGCCGATGGTCGCGCCGAAGTGATCGCCGTTGATGTTTTTCATCGAGCGGATCACGGCGATGTCGTCGATGACGCCGCCGATGTGTGGAAACAGATCGCTGACTTCGATCCCGCTGCGGCCGTAGCGCTTGAATTCCCAGTCCGCTCCCTTGTAGACCGAGTTTTTACTGCGCTGCTCGTTGTGATGCTCGCGCAGAAACGGCTTGGGGTCGAAGGTATCGACGTGCGAGACGCCGCCCGTCATGAACAGGAAAATGACGCGCTTGGCCTTCGGCTCGAAGTGGGGCCGCCGCCGCGCCGGCGAGTCGCCGGCCGAATCTGCCATCATGTCCGATAGCAGGCCGGGCAGCAGCATGCCGCCGCCCGCAAGCGAGCGAATCGTCTGGCGTCTGGTGGGGTTCCATCGGCGTTCCATGGCGCCCTTTATAGTACCCCACGGAGAGCTTCATGCGCCGCTACGATTTCGCGTTTCTCATCCTCTCCGGCATCTTCCTGACCAGTCTCGTCATCGCCAACTCGCTGGTCTTCAAGTTCTTCGACGTCTCCTTGCCGTTCGTCGGCGTCGTGACCCTGAGCGTGGGCGTGATTCCCTACCCGGTGACGTTTTTGTGCACCGACCTGATCAGCGAGCTTTACGGAAAGAAACGGGCGGATGCGGTGGTCGCAACCGGGCTGCTCGTGAGCGGCTACCTGCTGTTGATCCTGCAACTCGGCCGCATCGCGCCGGTGTCGCACTTGCAGGACGCAGCAGCCATCCAGGAACACTACGAGGCGGTGTTCGGCCAGACCGCCCGAGCGATTTTCGCCAGCATGGCCGCCTATTTGCTCGCCCAGTTTCTCGACGTGCGCCTCTACCATTTCTGGCGGCGGCTCACCAACGGGAAACATCTGTGGCTGCGCAATAACGGCTCGACGATGCTCAGCCAACTGGTCGATACCGTCGCCGTCGTGACGATTCTGTTCTACGGCGTATGGACGAGGGAGCAACTCGCCGCCGTCATCGCCTCGAGTTACGCGTTCAAGCTGTTGGTGGCGCTGCTCGACACGCCGCTGCTCTATCTGGCCGCCCGCCTGCTGCGCGATATCGAAGACGAATCGCGGTCGCGGGGACTGATCCGCGAAACGGCCTGATTGCCCGGCCGCGTCAGGCTTTCTGCAAGACTTTCAATTGCATGGCCGCAACCATCCCCTTGGTGGCCTCGCGCAGGGCGGCCATATGCGGCGCCCGCGCATGCGCCTCCAGCGCCGCCATGCTTTCCCAGCGCTCGATGACGGTTACGGTGTGCGGGTCTTTCGCTTGCCGCTTCCAGCCCGTATCGAAGTCGACGGTCGGATAGTAGTGGATGCAGCCGTCTTCGGCAAGCACGTTGGGCACGTTCGCCTTGAACTTTTCGAGATACGCTTCGAACGCTTCCTCGCGGACGGTCACGGTAGCGACGACGTCGATCATGAGCGATCATTGTAACTTGGGTCTGCCCGGCGTTGCTCGGGGTTGGACGCAGCCGGGCCGTTTACCCGCGGTTTCCCGGACTTCGACTTGACGGCCTCGTGGATTTTGCGCATGGCGCGGGCGATGTCCGCGGCGTCGTCCTCGCCGCCCATGAAGAGGCTCATGGGCAGCCAGAACGAATCCTTCGACGATTGCTCGGCGACGGGGCATTCGCCGACGCGGCGCTCACGGTCTTGAAACAGAGCGTTGCGGTAGAGGGGGTGCGGGTAGAAAGGGCGTAGGGGAATGCCTTCGGCCTGCATCGCCGCAACGAATTCGTCGCGGCCGATGCCGAAAGCGTCTTCGACGACGCGGCCCGGACGCAGGTAAAGCGTTTGCGCCGAAACCCCGGCCGGCGCCTCTTGCAGGTAAAGCCCATCGACGCCGGCGAGCTCCTGCTCGAACGCGGCGTTGTTTTGTTCCCGGAGCCGGATTTCAGCCGGCAGGCGCTCGAGTTGTCTGGACAAAATGGCCGCCTGCATCGCCGTCAGGCGCATGTTCGCGCCCAATTCGAAATGCTCGAACCAGCCGCGGCCGGGCCGCCGGCCGGCATTGGCGATCGAGCGGGCTTTCGCCGCCAGATCGCCGTCGCTGGTGATGACGATGCCGCCCTCGCCCGCGGTCATGGCTTTCGAGTTCTGGAAACTGAACATGCCGGCGAGGCCGAAGCTGCCCGCGCGCTTGCCGTGCCACTCGGCGCCGTGGGCGTGGGCGGCGTCTTCAATCAACAGGAAACCGTGCGCGGCGGCGAGATCGCCGAACCGGTCCATGTCCGCCGGCGCCCCGCCGAAGTGGACGACGATGACGGCGGCGGTCTTTTCACTTACAGCCTCGGCGACGCGCTCGGGGTCGATGTTGTACGTTGTCGCTTCGATATCGGCGAAGACGGGAACCGCGCCGATGCGCGAGACCGCCGCGGCTGTGGCGATGAAGCTGTGGGCGGGCACGACGACCTCATCGCCGGGGCCGACGCCCGCCGCTAGCAGCGCCAACTCCAGGGCCAGGCTGCCGTTGGCCGCGGCGATGCCGTAGGCGGCGTCGTGGACCTGCGCGAACAACGCCTCGAACCGCGCGACGGCTGCGCCCGCCCCTCCCCAGTCGGAGCCTTCGAGCACGGCGGCGACGGCCTCGAGATCGCCCTCCCCGAGCCGCGGCCATGCCGGATAAGGAGCGGTCCGGACGGGGCCGCCTCCGTGCAGGGCGAGCTTCTCGCGGGCCATCTCTCCCAGTGTAATTGCCGCGGAAAGGATCAAGCTCCCGTTTGGTAGAGGCCGGAGGCGACGATTGCGGCCGGGCCGGTCAAGTACATTTCATCTCTCCATTCGATGCTCATTTGGCCCGCAGCGGTTCGGACGGCGATCGGGCTCGCGGCGCGTTCGGTTATGACCGCCGCCGCTGCAGCGCCCGTCGCGCCCGTGCCCGAGCTCATCGTCGCGCCTGCGCCGCGCTCCCAGAAGCGGACGGCGAGCGTGTTGCGGTCGATCACCCGGACGAACGAAACGTTGGCGCCGCCGGGAAACCGCGGGTGGCGCGCGATGGCCGCGCCCAGCGTGCGCCAGTCCGGGGCAAAGTCCTCGACGAATAGCGCGCATTGCGGGTTGCCCACGTTGACGATGGTGACCGTCCGCGGGACGCTTTCCACCTCCAGCAGGGCGTTGACGTCGGCCGCAGCGTAGCGCGGCAGGCCCATCGCCATTTTGAATTCGTATTCGGGGCCGCGGCTGCGCAGCAACTCGAGGCGCTTCACGCCGGCGCCGGTGGCGATGGACAACCGCTCGCCGACTCTCTGCGCCGCCGTCAAATACGCGGCCACGCAGCGCGTGCCGTTGCCCGAAATTTCGGCGGCCCCTCCGTCGGAGTTCCAGAGGCGGATTTCCGCGTCGGCGGCGTCGGTCTCGCCGACGACCTCGAGACCGTCGGCTCCGACGCCGAAATGCCGGCTGCAAATCCGCCTGACGAAGTCCGGCAGCGCGGACGTCTCGATGCCGGCGGCCTCCAATCCGCGTTTTTCGACGATCAGGAAATCGTTGCCGGCGGCATGGGCCTTGGTAAATGGAACGGACCCCATGCCAACAGTTTGGCTGCTTCGACCTGCGTACCGTCAAGCCCCCGCCGGCCGCTGGTATTCTGAGAATTCTTCCGCCGTGTCCAATCCTCTTGCCGCCATCGACTTCCGCATTCCGTTCGACCGGGTCAAGGCCGAGCACGTCGAGCCGGCAGTGGACGAGTTGCTGGCGGACGCGCAAGCGGCGGTCGATGCTCTCGCCGCATCTGCCGCGCCGCCTACTTTCGCCAACACGCTGCTCGCCCTGGAAAAAGTAACCGAGCGGCTCGAATACGCCATGACCGTGGTCGGGCATCTCGAAAGCGTCGCGACCTATCCGCAGTTGCGCGAGGCGTACAACCGGATCCAACCCAGGGTCAGCGCGTTTCATTCCGGCATTCCCTTGAACGCGGGGCTTTGGCGGCGGCTCAAGGCTTTTGCCGCAACGGCGGAAGCGGCGGGGCCCAACCCCGTGCGCGCGCGGTTTCTCAAGCAAACGCTGGACGGTTTCCGGCGCGCCGGGGCCGATCTCGACGCGGCCGGCAAGAAACGGCTGACCGCCGTCAACGTCGAGCTGGCGCAGCGCACGACGAACTTTGCCGAAAACGTGCTCGATGCGACCAATGCGTTCGAGCACTACATCGAGGACGAAGCCGGCCTGGCCGGATTGCCGCCGAGCGCGGTTGAGGCCGCCCGCCAAAGCGCGCAGAGCAAGGGCCGCGAGGGCTGGCGGTTTACGCTCCAGGCGCCCAGCTACACGGCGGCGATGACCTATCTCGACGATGCGGCGGTGAGGGAAAAGGTCTATCGCGCCCATGCGACGCGGGCCTCGGGCGGCGAGTTCGACAACCGCGAAAACATCGCCGCCATCCTCGATCTGCGCAAGGAAAAGGCGCGGCTGCTCGGCTACGCGAATTTCGCCGACCTCGTGCTCGAAGACCGCATGGCCAAAAACGGCGCGCAAGCGGTCTCGTTCGTCCGCAACCTGACGGAGCGCACGCGGGAAGCGTTCGAGCGCGAGAACAAGGAATTGCGCGAGTTCGCGGGCAAAGGGCTCAATCCCTGGGACGTGGGCTATTACGCGGAAAAGATGCGGCAGGCGCAATACGCTTTCGACGAAGAGGAGTTGCGCCCGTATTTTCCCTATGAGGGCGTGCTCAAGGGCCTGTTCGAAATTACCGGGCGCCTCTACGGAATCCGCGTGGAGAAACAATCCGGCGTTCCCGTCTGGGACGAGAGCGTCGATTATTACACGGTTTACGACGCGGACGATACGCTGCTGGGTTCGTTTTACGCCGACTATTTTCCACGCGAGAACAAACGCGGCGGCGCGTGGATGGACGGTTTTTTGACCGGCCGGCCGAGCGGCGAGGGCTTCACGCCGCATTTGGGGCTGAATTGCGGCAACCTCACTCCGCCGGTGGGCGGCAAGCCGGCTTTGCTGACGCACCGCGAAGTCGAAACGATCTTTCACGAGTTCGGCCATTTGCTGCACCACCTGCTCAGCCGCGTCGAGATCAAAAGCCTGGCCGGCACGCGGGTAGCCTGGGACTGGGTCGAGTTGCCCTCGCAAATCATGGAAAACTGGTGTTGGGAGCGGGAGGCGCTCGACCTGTTCGCGCGCCACTACGAGACCGGCGAAACCATTCCGCAGGAGTTGTTTCAAAAAATGCGGCGGGCGAAGAATTTCCGCGCAGCCAACGCTCAAATGAGGCAATTGGGGTTCGGCACGGTCGATCTGGCCTTGCACGTGGAGTACGACCCTCAGCGCGACGGCGATGTCATGGCCTATGCGTGGAAGATATTGAATGCGTTTGCCCCGGCGGCGCTGCCGGCCGAGCACGCCATGCTCGCCGGGTTCACGCACTTGTTCGCTGGCCCGGTGGGTTACGGGGCCGGCTACTATTCGTACAAGTGGTCGGAAGTGCTGGACGCCGACGCCTTTACCCGCTTCGCCGCGGAGGGGATTTTCAATCCCCGGGTCGGCCGGGCGTTCCGTGAAAACGTTTTGGCCAAGGGCGACAGCGAAGACCCCGAAAAGTTGTTCCGCGCATTCATGGGGCGCGGCCCGGACACCGAAGCCTTGATGCGGCGGATCGGTCTGGCGGCTTGATTGCCGCGAAGCCGTATCGGCGCCGCGTTGTGCTTGTATGATCGAAGTTCGATGGCGAAACGCTCACGAGTCGGAATTGCCGGGTTCACCGGTTACAGCGGGCGCGAGTTGCTGCGCATCCTGAAGCGGCACCCGCGCGTGGAGCCGGTGTTGCTGGAGCACCGGCCCGTCGCCGATACGGAGCTTCCGTTCGGCGAAACGACGCCTCGTTTCCCTTTCACTCCCCAGGGATTGCGGGATTCCGGCGCCGTGCTGGTCTTCCTGGCGACTTCGCTCGAGGTTTCGCTCGAAAGCGCGCCGGCGGTGCTGGACGCCGGGCTCAAGTGCATCGATCTCAGCGCCGCTTTTCGGCTGCGCACGCGCAACAATTACCGGCGCTGGTACAAGATCGAGCACCCGCGCCCGGACCTTTTGACCGAAGCGGTGTACGGCTTGCCGGAGTATTTTCGGCAAGTCGTGAAGGTCGCCCGTCTGGTGGCCAACCCCGGCTGCTATCCGACCGCCGCGAATTTGGCTCTGCGCCCGCTGATCGTCGAAGCGGCGCTCGACCGGGCGGCGGGCGTGGTCTGCGACGCGAAATCGGGAGTCAGCGGCGCGGGGCGCAAGCCCGCGCTCAAGACGCACTTTTGCGAAGTGACGGAGAACTTCTCGGCCTACAGCGTGCTTTTCCATCGCCACGTGCCGGAAGTGTTGTTGACCTCGGACGTCGAGGAGCAGGAATTGAGCTTCACCGCGCAATTGCTGCCCCTGCATCGCGGCATTCTGGAAACCATCTACGTGCGCACGGCGCGGGCGATGTCACACGCCGACCTGACGGCGGCGTACGAAAAATACTACCGGGATGAGCCTTTCGTGCGGCTGTACCCCGCAGGCCGCCTGCCCGATCTTGGCGGAGTCCGGGGCACGAATTTCTGTGACATCGGCATGACCGTCGATCCCGGCACGCGGCGGGTGGCGATCGTCGCGGCCATCGACAATCTGGTGAAAGGAGCGGCCGGCCAAGCCGTGCAGAACATGAACCTGCTGCTCGGCTGCGAGGAGACGACCGCGCTGCTGTAGTTCGAGAAGCGCATGCGCAGCCGATGAAACTGCTGGTCAAGATCGGCGGGACTCTGTTGGAGTCCGAGCAAAGCATCGACTCGCTCGCTGCGCAATTGAAAGCTCTTGTGGACGAGGGACAGCGGGTCGTGGTCGTTCACGGCGGCGGCAAGCGGCTGAGCCGCTATCTGGCGAATCTCGATCACGAAAGCGAGTTCCGCAACGGCCTGCGGGTGACGCCGCCGGAAACGCTCGATGCGGTTCTGCGCGTGCTGGCCGGCTCGGTGAACCGGCGTTTGGTCGCCGCGCTGCAGAAGGCCAGCGCCCGGGCCGTGGGGCTGACCGGCATCGACGCCGGCATCGCCCGCGCCGTGCAGATGGACCCCGCGCTGGGCGCCGTGGGCCGAGTCGAAAGCGTGGACGCCGCGCTGTTGGAATTGCTGACCGGGCAAGGCTATCTTCCGGCGGTGGCCTGCATCGCCGGCGGCGCCGGCGGCGCGATCTTCAACGTCAACGCCGATCAGATGGCGGCGGCTTGCGCCCGCGGCTTCGCCGCCGAGCGCGTGATCTTTCTGACGGACGTCGGCGGTGTGCTGGACGCCCGGCAAGCGCGCATCCCCAGGTTGACCGCCGCTCAAGCCGAGGAGTTGATCGCCTCCGGCGTTGCGCAGGGCGGGATGGAAGCCAAGCTGCGCGCGGCGATGGCGGCCGCCGCCGGCGGCATCGCGCGCGTTGCGATCGTCTCCGGCGCGGAACCGGCGATTTTTGCCCGCGTTCTCGCCGACGAAGACACGGGGACGACGCTGCTGCCGTGACCAACCCATCCGACGACGCCTTGCGCGCGATCCTCCGCTCGGCGCGAACCATTGCCGTGGTGGGCTTGTCCGACCGGCCTTGGCGTCCCAGCCACGGGGTCAGCCGCTACATGCAAAGCCAGGGCTATCGCATCGTTCCGGTCAATCCGCATATCGCCGAGGCGCTTGGCGAGCGCGCCTACCCGTCGCTCGACGCCGCGCCCGAGGACATCGACATCGTCAACGTGTTTCGGCGCTCGGCGCTCGTCGGCGAGTTGACCGCGGCGGCAATCCGCAGCCGGGCCGGAACCGTGTGGATGCAGCTCGGCGTAGCGGATGAGAAAGCGGCGCGGATGCTCGCCGCGGCCGGCAAGACCGTCGTCATGGACCGTTGCATTCTGCAAGACCATCGGCGTCTCCTCGGGCGCGGCTGAGCGCCCCGCGCGGTCGACTGCCGGGCAGGTAATGTACGAAATATCACAAAGGGCCGTCGGAAAACCGTGATCGTTCGCCGCTTCAGTGCTACGATGACCGCGGCGAGAAGGTTTGTTGAGACGGCACAACGCAAGTTCCACTGGAGAATGTTTTATCGCCCGATGCCGATTGAGGCGGCTGTATGGTGTTGGTGCATGCTGCTCGGCGCTATCGTGACATGGCTTCCGATAGAGTTCATTTTCCAGCGGCTCGACAACCTTCCACAACGGCTCAGGGGCTTTCCGGCTCCTGGGCCGCCATCGGAACCGCCTGCGAGACGCACGGCGTTGCTGCAGACCGGCGCAGACCCCAAAGCGGCCGCCGGCAATGGACGCATCGCGCTGCATGGCCGCGGTTGCGGCCGCCGGTCGTCCGGCAAACACGACGGTGTACGGACAGGTCAAGGAACTGCTGAAGTACGCCGCGGCCCCGCCGAGGAGAAACAACTGCGGACTGACTCGGTTGGAACGGGCTGTTATTCCTGGATGTCGGCGTGAATCCGAAGGCGCGGGGCAAGCGAGACCGAACGCCCCTGCACGACACGGCGATAGTCAACACGAATCCCGCCGTTCTGCCGGACGCCGGCGCGGAACGCGATGCGCGAAGCGGGCATGACCATGCAACCCGGCGGCAAGCTGAAGGCCGGACCCGTTACGAAGCTGGTCGTCCTCCCATCGCTGCTTGGCCGCGAACGCGCCGCCTACCCCGGCCCCCTGCTTGACGGCAGCCATGAAAAATGTACCGAGTGCCGCACCAGGCGTTTCCTGCGTCTTGTCCGATTCCTCGCGGGCGAAGACGAGCAGGCCAATGCTTCGCCACCTCCGCGCTGAAGCTGTCGAGCCGCCGTGGGGCGGGAACCGTGCGGATGCGGCTCGGCGTGGCGGGCGAGGAAGCGGCGCGGCTGGGAGCGCCGCGCGGGCGGTTCCCGGGCAGCCGATGTACGAAACAGCACAAAGAACTGCCGGGAATTGTGATCGTTTGCCGCTTCGGCAGTCTTATAGGTAGAGTCGACTGGATCGAGGTTCTCACAGTCGTTATGATCTGCACGCCAACTATTGGGGCCGGGGGTGTCGGCCGGTGTGGTGTGCGGAACGACCGTTACTATAGCGATAGTTGCGAACCGGGAGCGGCTTGAGGACTGTTCCAATCAAGACGAGGGCTACGATGATTGCAGCGAAGAGGTTTGCTGAGATGGCGCAACGCAAGTTCCACTGGAGAATGCTTTATCGCCCGATGCCAATTGAGGCGGCTGTATGGTGCTGGGGCGTACTGCTCGGCGCTATCGTCACATGGCTTCTGATAGAGTTCATTTTCTAGTGATTTGACAACCTTCAACAACGGCTCAGGAGCTTGCTGGCTTTTGAGCCGTTCGCGAACGAACCTTAACGGCTCCCATGGCTTCTGTCCCGGCCGGCCGTTTTGTGTTTGTTGACCGCTTTTCGGCTCTGCAACGCCTCCTGTGGCGCGGCTGAGCGCGCCGCGCGGTCGGTTCCGGGGGCGATCAATGTGCGAAACAGCGCAAAGAACTGAAAAAAATCTGTGATTGTTTGGCGTTTCGCCAGTCTTATAAGTAGAGGGACAAAAACGGGCAAGGCATGGCCGCAGACAGAGCCGCTCTCAGGACCGACCGTGAGGCGCTTGCTGCGCTGCGCAGCAGCAGGTCCGAACTGCGCAGGGCCGCCCTTGGAATCGATCGCGAGGCGCTTACGGCGCTGCTTCAGTCCGGCGCGGATCCAAACAGAGCCGATGCCAAAGGACGTACCCCGCTGCATGCTGCGGTTAGAGCCGGCAGCAAACCGGGGAACACAACGGCGTACGGGCATGTCAAAGCACTGCTGAAATACGGAGCGGACCCGTCCAGGAAAGACTCTCTTGGGATTACGCCGTTAGACGTAGCTGTTTTGAGGGGTTCGGAGGCGCTTGTCGAGGAACTGCTGGCCGCCGGCGGCGACCCGAATCGAACGACGCCCGCCGGAGTATCGTTGCTTGCCTTGGCAGAGATGCTCGGCAACGATGGCGTCGCCGCTGCGATCAAAGACGCCGGAGGCGTTCACGGAAGTTCGCCTGGCGAGTTGGCAATAGTTGGAGACCTGCCGAAATTGGGGAATTTCTCAAAAGACATGCGGGTGCAGGCGAAGCGCATGAGCCGCATGGAGGACAAACCGACGCCGCAGGAAATCGAAGAGCATACGGTGGCTGCTTTCAAGCATCACTTGGAGTTGGATGATAACGATCCCAAAGTGGTCGATTTCAGACAGAAGATCAGAGACAAAATTTCTGAAAGGGAGTGTTCAAACTGTGATGAATAGCAAAATTCTTTCTGTGCGAAGCGGGATGTATTGCCGGCGGCATTGCAGGTGGGCCGGGGTTCGTCGTGGCTTGTGCTCGGCGGCCTGTGCATGGGACTTCTGGGCGAACGATGAAAACAACCTTCTCTATACGGATCACGGCGGTTCTCGGCCTTTGCTTGACGGTCTTGGCCGTCCCGGCGCCGGCCGCCGACTGTAACGACTGGAATTCCAGAGATTACTTTCAGGCGGCGGCGCCCGAGAACGTGGCCGACTGCCTCCGCTCCGGCGCAGAGCTTGAGGCGCGGAACAAGTACGGCCGCACGCCCCTGCATCATGCGGTCTGGTTCAACGGAAATCCCGCCGTTGCCGCCGCACTGCTGGATGCAGGGGCGGACCCGAAGGCATTGGACAAATATGACCGAACGCCCCTGCACGGCGCGGCGATGGCCAACAGGAATCCCGTCGTTATTGCTCTTCTGCTGGAAGCCGGAGCGGATCCCGTGGCGCGGGACCGGTTCGGCAGGACGCCATGGGATCACGCCATGGACAGAGGGCCGCTCAAGGGCTCCGATATCTACTGGCGGCTACAGACCGCGCCGCCCGGTCCGGGTCGGTCCGCGAACGGGCCGAAGACGGCGCAGGATTGATTCATTTTCGAGAGGGGACTTTGATGAAACAGAATATGGAGGACGGCGCGGCGGGCTGTGCCGCTCAAAGAGTCCGTGGTAGTCTGATTCGTAACTGGGATGGCTCCTATGCCCGGTAAGCCCAACGGGAAGCAGAAGGCAGGCCCCGTTACGGGGCTTGTCGTCCTCCAGTCGCCCCCCCGAACGCGCCGCCTGCGCCTGCCCCCTGCTCGACGGCGACTATGAAAAATGGATCGAGTGCTGCACCAAGCGCTTCCTGCGTCTTGCCCAATTCCTCGCGGGCGGAGAGGAGCAGGCCAAGGACGTTTTGCAAGAAAGCTGGATCAAGATCCTGCATAAGGTCGGTGAATACCGCGGCGACCCTCCGGCCTGCGCCTGGGTGCAAGCCATCGTCGCCAACTGCGCCAAGGATATCCAGCGAGCGGATTCCCGAGCCGCCGAGATTTCGATCTCCGAAGCTGCGGGCGTCTTCAAAGACCCCGCCCTTGGCGCCGGAGTCTCCGCCGCCCAACGGCAACGTCTGTACCGCCTGCTCGACGCCATGGTCGAGGAACTGCCCCCAGCCTACCGTCAAGTCGTCGAGTTGCGCTGCGGGCAGGGGCTTTCGACCCAAGAAACCGCCGATCGGCTGCATATCTCCAAGTCCAACGTCGGCACCCGCCTGAACCGCGCCGTGAACATGCTCTGCCGCATCCGCGCCGAAGCTGCCGCGCCGCCGCCGGGGGGCGGCGCCCCCTCATAGGAAAGCGGCAACTGGGCCGGTACTCCGCAGCCGGGCCGAAACCGTGTGGATGCAACTCGGCATGGAGGACGAGACCCCGGACGGCAAGGCCTTTGTCACGGACCGCTGCGTTCTGCAGGACTGCCAACGCCTCCTGCGGCACGGCTGAGCGCGCCGCGCGGTCGGTTCCGGGGGCGATCAATGTACGAAACAGAACAAAGAACTGAAAAAATCTGTGATCGTTTGGCGTTGCGCCAGTCTTATAAGTAAGGGGACAAAAGGGACAAAAACGGTCAAGTCATGGCTGCCCGGATTCCCTGGGAAAGGAGAAAGAGAGATGCGAAAGTTTTACTTGGCGGTTCTGGCCGTCCTGGTGGCTGTGGGAGGGGTTGCCTTGGTGGGCTGGGCTGCCGAGAGCAACAAATCCACAGGCAAAAAGCTATCCGAACGGCTGAAGGAGTCCTCGCCGGTGCATTACCATTTGGCGCAGCGGCACTATGACGAGGCGTTGAAGCTGCTGCCTGACGTCAAGGATATCGACGCCATCGAACCTCTTACCGGCTCTACGGCTTTGATCTTTGCGGCGTTCGACGACTCGGCAGACGCCTACGACATGGTGCAGACGTTGGTTACCGAGTACGGCGCCAACCCGACGGTTTCGGACAGGAACGGCTTGACGCCGTTACATTATGCTGTGATTGCCGGAAACTTGGCGGTAGTCGAGTTCCTGGTAAAAGAGGGGGCGGATGTTAACGCTGCTCCCGATAATCCCTGCAGTTCCTGTCCGAAGGTTACGCCTCTGCATGTGGCCTATCAAAGGGGAAACTTGCGGGTGGCTCAGTTCCTGGAATCGCGAGGCTCTGAGGTTATTGACTGGAAAACCCGGGCTGACTTGGAGTTGCAGGCCAAGATACGGGAAACTCTCGAGGACATGGACAAGACCATGCCCGATGACGTGGATCCGAAAGAATGGAAGCGGCTACGTTTTACGGCAATGTTCAACGAGGCCGTGGACCAACTTGAAGCCGCTGGGCGACGCGAAGAATCCGCGGCTTTCCAACGACTGCGAGCGCCGCTGCTCGAAGCGATAGAGAATACGCCACAACCTGCGGGCATGTCCTCGGGGGCTTGGCTTCAAAGCGTTATGCAAAACGTGGCGGCGCGAGTTGCCGCCAACCAATAAGGGGGAAGAATCATGTATCGAACAAAATTTCGGGCTGTTTGCCGGCTGACTCTTTTCGCTGTCCTTCTGGCGGTGGTTCCACCTGGGGCGTTTGCTCAAGACGAACCTGACTGCGATTACTGTTACGATCTGGAGTGCAATGTCGACTGGATCGAGGTTTTCACGAGGGTCGCTATAGCTGTCACGATCTGCACAGCGAGCCAGTCGCTCACACCCGTTGCTGGCGGGATGGTGTGCGGAACGACCATTGCCATGGTGTCAGTCTCGAACAGAGAGCGGCTTGAGGACTGTTCCAATCAAGACGAGTGCTACGATGACTGCAGCGAAGAGGTTTGCTGAAATGGAACGACGCAAGTTCCACTGGAGAATGCTCTATCGCCCGATGCATCCCGATGCACGTCGATGGGCAATGGGCATGGTGCTTGGCTATCTGCTGACGTGGGTTCTGCTGGACTTCGTTTTGAACATCGTCTAGCGGTTCGAACAACAACATCCAACAACGGCTCAGGGGCTTACCGACTCCTGAGCCGTTTTGCGCTCCGAACAGTAATTCCCCAAAGTTGCGGATTCCTCCGAAAACCCCGCCTCCGACAAGGCAAGCACCGAATCCCTTCCCGAGCCGCTGCCGGACGACGATATCCCAGTGTAGGAATGCGGCAACTTGGCCGGCGGTCCGCAGTCGGGCCGGGACAGCATGGAAATGACTCGGGGCAGTGGATGTTCCTCGGGAGCGGCTGAGCGCGCCGCGCGGTCGGTTTCCGGTCAGCCGATGTGCGCAACATCATAAAAAACTGAAAAGAATCTGTGAACATTTGCCGCTTCGCCAATGTCTTATAGGTAGAGGGCAAAAACGGTCAAGTCATGGCCGCCGGATTCCCTCGGAAAGGAGAAACACGATGCGCAAACAAAATGGAGCGCAATGGTCGCTGGCGCTGTCGCTGGCTGTTTGCTCCGTCAGCATGGCAGCTACGCCTCAGCGGCTCAAGGAGGAGTTGAACAAAGCCTTGGGGCTGATGGAAAACGAGAGGGTCGAAGCGGCAATGACAATTGTTCGCAACATCAGCGGGTGTGCGGTCGCCGTAGACGCCATCCCCGTGAAACCGCTGTGGGTGGGAAAAGAGGCCGACGGCCTGAAAACGGCTCTCCAGTTGCTCGCTGAGGGTGAATACGCACTCGCAGGCGGCCTCGTTCGGGTAATGTCCGGTTGCAAGTCTCGTTCTCTGGACTATGCCGACATATCGGAACAGAGGAAAACGCCGATACCGACTGCGTCCGATCCGCCTCGCGATTAATCGACGACCTTCAAACGGCGGCCTTGGAGCTTGACAACTCCAGGGCCGTTTTCTTTGAAAGTGGCCGAAGCCGTCCGACAGGCGAGTTGCGTTTTGCGGGGAAAAGTCATGGACCGCTGCATTCTGCAAGACCACCGGCGGCTCCTCGGGCGCGGCTGAGAGCGCCGCGCGGTCGGTTGCCGGGGCGAGCAAATAAAAACTGAAAAAATCTGTGATTGTTTGCAACTTCGCCCAGTCTTATAAGTAGAGGGCAAAAACGGTCAAGTCATGGCCGCCGGATTCCCTCGGAAAGGAGAAACCCATGCGAAAACGAAAAGGAGCGCAATGGGCCGTCGTGCTGGCGATAGTCCTGTTGGCCGTTTGTACCGCTGGCGGTCACGAGCCGGCGCAGAGGGATGTCGGCAGCGGGTCCGAACTGCACAAGGCCGCCCGCGGAACCGACCGCGAGGCGCTTGCGGCGCTGCTGCAGGCCGGCGCGGACCCCAACGCAGCCGACAACAAGGGGCGCACCCCGCTGCATAGCGCGGTTACGGCCGCCAAACGTCCGGGAAACACGACGGCGTACGGACATGTCAAGGAACTGCTGAAGTACGGTGCGGACCCGTCGTTGAAGGACAACCGCGGAGTTACGCCGTTGACCACGGCTGTGATGAGCGGTTCGGAGGCGATTGTCGCAGCGTTGATAGCCGGCGGCGGCGACCCGAATCAAACTACGCCCGGCGGGGTGTCACTGCTTGCCTTGGCCGAGATGTTCGGTAACGATGGGGCCGCCGCCGGGATCCGAGCGGCGGGAGGCGTTCACGGCAGCGCGGCTCCCGAACAAGCGCTGGTCCCCGACCTGCCCAAGATGGGAGAGTTCATGCGCGAGATGCAGATGAAGGCGCGCGGCGGCAAATTGGGCGAGTTGACCCCGCAGGAACTGGAAAACCGGACGGTGGAGGCTTTCCAGCGCAGTTTCAAGTTGAACGATGACGACCCGAAAGTGGTCGAGTTCAGGCAGAAGCTCAGAGACAAAATTGCCGAAAGAGAGTGAGCGCCGACATGGAAAGCAAAATTGAGGATGGCGCAGCGCAGGCTTGCCCGGACAAAGATCCCGTGGTAGTCTGATTCGTAACTGGGAGGGCGCTTATGCCCGGTAAGCCCAACGGGAAGCAGAAGGAAGGCCCCGTTACGGGGCTTGTCGTCCTCCAACCGCCCCCCGACCCCGAACGCGTCGCCTGCGCCTGCCCCTGCTCGACGGCGACTATGAAAAATGGATCGAGTGCTGCACCAAGCGCTTCCTGCGTCTTGCCCGATCCCTCGCCGGAGGAGACGCGCAGGCCGAGGACGCTCTGCAAAAAAACTGGATCAAGATACTGCGAAAGGCCGGCGAATACCGCGGCCGCCCTCCGGCCTGCGCCTGGGTGCGCGCCATCGTCGCCAACTGCGCCAGGGATATCCGGAAAAAGAGTTCCCGCGCCGCCGAGGTTTCAATTTTCGAGTTTGCGGATATCGAAGACCCCGCCCCGGGCGCCGGAGTCTCCGCCACCCAACGGCAACGTCTGTACCGCCTGCTCGACGCCATGGTCGAGGAACTGTCCCTAGCCTACCGCCAAGTCGTCGAGTTGCGCTGTGGGCAGGGGCTTTCGACCCAAGAAACGGCCGCGCGGCTGCATATCTCCAAGTCCAATGTCTGCACACGCCTGAACCGCGCCGTGAAAATGCTCCGTCGCATCCGCGCCGAAGCTGCCGAGCCGGAACCGAGCGCTACGCGATCAGTTCGGGGATGAGTTGCCCGCCTACTTGCGAGAGTTGCTTGAAGCGCCCGCCGTGAAAGTAGGTCAGCTTGTTGTCGTCGAGGCCGAGCAGGCGCAGCCAGGTCACGTGCAAGTCGCGCAGCGGGTGGACGACCTCGACGGCGCGGTTGCCGGTTTCGTCCGTCGCGCCGACTACCTTGCCCGCGGGCGTCCCGCCGCCGGCCATGACCACGACCATCGCATCGGCGTTGTGTCCGCGGCCGTTGGGGTTGACTCCGCCGCGGCGGTTGTTGTCCGGAGTGCGGCCGAATTCCCCCGAGCAGACGACCAGCGTCTCGTCGAGCATGCCGCGCGCCCTGAGATCGCGGATCAGCGCGGCGACCGGCTTGTCTACGCTCTTGATGCGCGCCGCGTGGTTTCTTTCCAGGAAGTCGTGGCTGTCCCAGCCGCCGGAGAAGATTTGCACGAAGCGGACGCCCTTCTCGACCAGCCGCCGCGCCAGCAGGCATTGCCGCCCGAAGGCCCGCGTCTCCTGTTGGTCAAGGCCGTAGGCGGTTTTCGTTTTCTCGGATTCGGCGCCGAGATCGATGATATCGGGCACTTCGCTCTGCATGCGGAAAGCCAGCTCGTAGTTTTCCATGCGCGCGGCGAGCGCGTCATGGGACGGATGCTTGGCGGCGTGCTTGCGGTTGAGTTCGGCCAGCGCGTCGAGGCCGCGGCGCTGCTGCTCGCGCGTCTTCCACTTGGGCGGTTCGAGGTCGAGGATCGGCGAGCCCGAGGCGCGCAGCGTCGTGCCCTGGTAGTGCGCCGGCAGGAAGCCGTTCGACCAGTTGCCCGCTCCGCCCTGCGGATAGGCCAACTCGGTCATCACCACGTAGCCCGGCAGATTTTGGTTCAACGTCCCCAAGCCGTATGTCACCCACGACCCGACTCCCGGGTCGCCGCCCAGGACGGAGCCGGTGTTGAGGTGGTACAGGGCGTCGGGATGGTTGACCGATTGGGCTTGGCAGCCGCGGTAGATGCAAAGCTCGTCGGCGACCGCGGCATCTGCCATGTGAACGAACCGGTCGCACATCTCGATCCCCGACTTGCCCGTTTTGCGGAAGCCGAACGGACTGCCCACGTAGTAGGTTTTCTGCTTGACCTCGACCAGAACCTGGTTCGGGTCGCGGACGGACTCGGTCAGGTGAAACTCGTTCAGCTTGGGCTTGGGGTCGAAGGTGTCCATGTGCCCGGGGCCGCCTTCGAGGACGATGAAGATGCAAGCCTTCGCCTTGGCCTCGAGCATCGGCTCTTTCGGCGCGAGCGGATCGGGACCGGCCGCGGCCCGCGCTTCGTCCGCCAGCAGAGCGGTGAAGGCCGGCGCGCCCAGCGAAGCGCCGAGTCCGTAGAGCAACTCACGGCGGGTGGTCATGCTGCGCATTTCTCGATCCCTAATAAACATATACGAATTCGTTGCCGTTGAAAAGCAGCAGGCACAGATCGGCCAGCGCCCGCGTTTCGGGGCCGACCTGCCAGGCTTTGACGTCGGCGCGGTAGTCTTCGAATGCTGGCAGCCATTCCTCGTAATCGAACGGCTTGCCGCTGAATTCTTCGACCAGAGAGCGCTTCACGCGGGTCGGATAGGGGACCGGATCGGGCTCGCGGGCGCGGTGATGCGCTTGCATCTCCCGCACGTATTCGCGCATCGCGCGCATCTCGCCGGCGTCGGGCCGGCGCTGGTAGGCCAGCAGGAACGCGCGGGCGATCCGCTCGGGCAGCGCCGCGGCTTCCCGCTCGAGACGCAGGGCGAAGGCGATCGAGCGGTCAGTCGCCGCGTCGGAGTTCATCATCGTCAGCGCCTGCGGGCTTACGGCCGCCGTGTCGCGGCGCTCGCAGGATTCGTTGGGGTTCGGCTGGTTGAACACTTCGAGGAACGGATCGGCCTGTCCGCGCACGCGGTAGGCGTAGACCGAGCGCCGGTTGCGCTCTTCGGGCGTCGGCGAGGGCTGATGCGCCGGGGCGATCGAGAACTGGATCATGCGCGGCTGCAGGGCGGCTTCCATGTTGATTTCCGGCATCGCCGGCAAGCCGCCGAGCTCGCGGTTCAACTCCCCTGAAACGGCCAGCATGCTGTCGCGGATTTCCTCGGCCGAAAGCCGGCGCGGCTCGAACCGGGCGAGCAGCTTGTTGTCGGGGTCTTGCTCGCCCAGGCGGTCGGCCGCGGCGTGCTCGGTCGATTGCCGGTAGAGGTCGGAGTTCATGATCAGGCGGTGCAGCCGCTTGATCGACCAGCCGTGCGCAACGAAGTCGGCCGTCAGCCAATCGAGCAATTGCGGATGAGTCGGCTTGGCGCCGGCGGCGCCGAAGTTGTTGGGGTTGGCGGCCAGGCCGCGGCCGAAATGGTAGGCCCACACTCGGTTGACGATCGAGCGGGTGGACAGCGGGTTGTGCGGGGCGGCGATCCAGCGCGCGAGTTGCAGCCTGCGCCCGTCCAGGCCGTCCGGCAGCGCATACGGGTCGCCGCCCGGCTCGCTGTTCGACTGCAAGCCGGCCGCGCTGAGCACGCCCGGAGTCACCGGCTCGGTCGGCGCATGGACGGATCCTCCGGCAAAAATCGCCGATTGCGGGCGCCACTCGGGGTCCATCCGTTGCGGCATGCGCAGCTTGCGTCCGTTCGGCGGAATGTAGTCGGGTCCGTTGAAGACCGACTGGGCGAGCGGCTGGTAGCGTTCGAGGCGGCGCGTCCAAATCCATTCGTCCTGCGCGCGCACCTTGCGCCGCCCTTCTTCCACGTGGGTGAACCCATAGTGGCGGGGAGGCTTCTCGGCGTCGGGCAGTTTGTTGCGCTCGGCCGGCGGGACGTAGGGCTTGCCGCGCTCCGCGTACCACCGGCGCGCGGCTTCTTCGAGCATGGCGTCGAGAGCGGTCTTGCGTTCGGTTGCGAAGTTTTTGAGCTTGCCGACATGCTGTCGGCCGGATGTGAACCGCGCCAGGTTCTCGCGGTCGGTGAACGCCGCCGGACGCTCGGCGATCTGCGTGGCCGCGAACGCCGCGTAGAAGCGGTAATAGTCGCGTGTAGGGATCGGGTCGAATTTGTGATCGTGGCACTTGGCGCAGCGCAGCGGCATCGAGAGAAACGTCTGGCCGACGCTGTGAACCACGTCGTCGAGGTATGCCTGGCGCGCGATTTTCTTGGGCAGCATCGCCGAGCCCCAGGGCCCCATGCGCAGCAAGCCGGTCGCGACGAGCATCTCCGGATTGCCTGGGTCGATCTCGTCTCCGGCAAGCTGCTCGATGACGAAGCGGTCATAGGGCTTGTCGTCGTTGAACGAGCGGATTACGTAGTCGCGGTAACGCCAGGCGTTCGAGCGCTCGTAGTCGTTGGAGTTGCCCGCGGTGTCGGCGTAGCGCACGACGTCGAGCCAGTGGCGGCCCCATTGCTCGCCGTAATGGGGGCTTGCCAGCAGGCGGTCGATCAGCGCTTCCCAGGCGGCCGGCGAATCGTCTTCGAGGAAGGCCCGCGCCTCGGCGGGGGTGGGCGGCAGCCCGGTCAAATCGTAGCTTGCGCGGCGCAGCAGCATCAGCTTGTCGGCCCGCTCGGCGGGCGCAATGCCGGCCGCGTCGAGCTTTGCCCGGTGGAAAGCGTCGATCGGGTGGCCGCCGCCGGCTTGGGGGGAGGCGGGCGACTCCGGCCGGCGGAGCGGCTGGAACGCCCAGAGGTCTTCGGGTTTGTAGCGGCGGTTCGTCCAGTCGTCCGCAAGACCGCCGCTGGTGGCGACGCGCACGCCGCCGCCGGCATCCGTCTCGTTGCGGTAGCGCTCGAGAGCTTCGCCGCCGGGCCAGGGGGCGCCGGCGTCGATCCAGACGCGGAGGCTTTGGATCTGTTTCTCCGTGAGGCGGTCGTTTTCCTTGGGCGGCATCTGCAGCTTGGGATTTGCCCAGGAGACGGCCTCCACGACCGCACTTGCCGCCGCGTCGCCCGGCGCGATGCCGGGGCGGCCCGACTGGCCGCCGCGGAGCAGCCCCTCGCGCGTGGTCAGATCGAGTCCGCCGAGGGTCAGGGCCGGGTCTTGCCCGTGGCAGGCGAAACACTTCGCCGCCAGCAGCGGGCGCACTTCGCGGGCGAACAGCCTCGCGGCGTCAGGCTCCGCCGCGGCGGCCGCGGGCAGCCCGCAAGCGGCCAGAATGCCCAGAAAACGAGTCATCGCCGATGTTCGCCCATCAGTATAGCAGGGGTCCGTTTGCTAATCGCCGAAGCAGTAGAGGTTCTCGTGCGTGCGCACGTACAAGCGGCCTCCGGCAATCGCCGGCGTCGCCTTGCCGCCCTCGCCCAGCGACAAGACATGGACGATCTCCCACTCCGCTCCGGCGCGGACGACGGTCAGCGTGCCGTCCAAATCCAGGAAGTAGATTCTGCCGCCGGCCCCCACGGGCGAGGCGTAGTAGGCCCCCATCGCCTCGGGCAGCCTCCCCTGCTTGACGATCTTGCCGCTTGCGGCGTCGATGCTGGAGAGGATTCCGGCGTTGCGGATGGAGTAGATCACTCCGTCGTAGAGCAGCGGCGTGGGCACGTTGCCCATCGGGCGCTCGACGACCCAATCGACATGCGTTGCGCTGACGTCGCCCCGGCCGCCCAGCCGCACGGCGAAGACTCCCGGCCGCGTGGCCATGCGCGCGCGGAAGAAGTCCCATTCGTCCTTTTCGAGATGTCCGTTTCGGTTGAAGTCGTACTCGAAGAATTTCGATCTCCGCTCGGCATAGAACTCGTCTTCGGCGAGCAGGCCGTCGCCGTTGCCGTCGAATCGTTCGAGCGCGCCCGCGTGTTCGGGGTATCCGCCGGCGTTGGCGTCCGGGCCGGCGCCCTGGCAATTGAAGTAAGCGCGCGCCGCGTCGAGCAGCGGCACGGCTTTCGGCTGCCAGCAGAAGCCGCCGGCTCTCCATATTTCTTCGCCGGTTTCGAGTGAGTAGGAGCTCAGCGAAAAGGAGCCGGGAACCAGCAGTTGCGCCGGGCCGCCCGCGGGCCTGTAAACCGCGGGAATCGAGAAAGACTTGCGAAACTCCGCGCGGTCGGCGCGCCAGATTTCGCGGCCCGAGGCGCTGTCGAGGGCGAGCAGGATCGAGCGCCCGCTGTCGTCATCGAGCGTAACGATCAGCTTGCCGCCGACTACGATCGGCGAGGCCGCCATGCCGCGGATGTTCACGAACGGCCCGAGCGGAACGCGCCACTTCTCGCCTCCGTCGGGGCCGTACGCAAGCAGGCCGTAATCGCCGAAGAAGACGTAGACGTTTTCGCCGTCGGATGCGGGCGTGCCGGATGCGGGGCTGTTTTGCTCGTGCATCGGCGAACGGCGCGGGCGCGGCGCCTCGCGGCGCCAGAGGATGCGCCCGGTCTCGCGGTCCAGCGCGAGGGTGTAGAGCCGTTCCTGCTCCACGGCGGTCAGATAAATCTTGTCCTCCGCGATGATGGGCGAGGAATGCCCGGGAGGCAGGGGCGTTTTCCACAGCAGATTGTCTTCGAGAGACGGTTTCTCGACGGTTTTGCGCTGGGCGATGCCCGTTCCATTCGGACCGCGGAAGCGCAGCCAGCTTTCCCCCTGAAGACTCGCCGCGACGAGCAGAGCCGCGAACGGCAGCGAGCGGTGCAACACGAAGCTTACCCTCCCCGGAAGTATTCTATCCCGTTCCGCGCAGCGGTCTTGCCATTCACCATGCACTATCCGCCGGCGCGCGTCAGCGCGCCCCGCGGTGGATGCGCACATGCTGCGGACCGACGGCGTCGATGTTGACGGCGCCGCACATGGCCATATCGCGGGCGAGCTCGGTTTGCATCAACTCGATCACGGTGCGCACGCCGCCGGCGCCGTAGGCGGCGAGACCCCAGACGGCGGGCCGGCAGACGAGGACGGCGCTTGCGCCCAGGGCCAGCGCTTTCAGCACGTCGCTGCCCCGCCGAAAGCCGCCGTCGATGAGAATGGGCGCTCGGCCTGCAAGCGCGCCCGCGATTTCCGGCAGGACGCCGATCGGCTGCGCGGCGGCGGCGCCCGACCGGCCGCCGTGATTGGACACGACAATGCCGTCGGCCCCCCGCTCGACGGCGGCGCGCGCGAGTTGCGCATCCATGACGCCCTTGAGGATCAACGGAACCGAAACGGCGTCTCGGATGCGCTTGAAAAAGCCCCATTTCGGCCGCCTATCGGCTCCCGCGCCGGGTTTCAGGGTGACGACGACGGCGGCGCAGCCCGCCGCGGCCATCTTGCGGGCGCGGGCGAGAGCCGCGGCGCCGTCTCCCGACATATAGACCTGGCCCCAGAGACCGGCTTCGGCCTGCTCGGCGATGCGTTCGACCGGCGCGTCCGAGCGGTCGGCGAGCGCCATCACCGCCTTGGCCTGGGAAGCGCCGGCCGCCATGGCCGCTTCGCCGTCCGCGTGGAACTGCTGCTGATGCGCGATCGGCCCGACCAGAATCGGGGCGAACATCGTGCGGCCGAACAGTTCCGTGGTCAGGTCGAGCGCCAGCGTGTTGACCATCATCCGCGGGCGGAAGGTGACGCGGTCGAAGCCGTCGCGCGCCGTTTCCGCGACCGTTTCGTAAACGGCGCTTGCCAGCTTGCGCTGCGCCATCGGCTCGAACTCGTGCGTATTGACCAGTTCGTCGAGGGGGGCGATGCGGCCTGGCGGCTCGCCGCGCAGCTTCGGCGCGCGCTGCGCCCGCAGCAGGGGAGAGGCGGCCAGCAGGGCGGCGAACCGCGAGACGGCCTCGCGCCGGGTGAGCGCGCCGCCGTTCATGGCAGGTCGAGCCTCACCAGGCTGCGGTCGGCCGCCGCCAACATCGGGCAGCCGGCTTGCTTCATGGCCAGAACCAGCTCGGCCTGCACAATTTCGAGCGCCCGCTGAACCCCGGCCGCGCCGAAAGAGGCCAAGCCCCAGCGCGGAACTCTTCCCAGGCAGACCGCCTTCGCGCCCAGGGCCAGCGCCTTGAGGATGTCGACGCCGCGCCGGAATCCGCCGTCGATCAACACGGGGATACGCCCGCCGACGGCAGCGACGATTGCGGGCAGGACCTCAAGCGTCGACGGCGAGTAATCCAGGCCGCGGCCGCCGTGGTTGGAGACGACGATGCCGTCGAGACCGTGCTCGATACACAACAGCGCGTCTTCGGGCGTCAGAATGCCCTTCGCCAGCAGCGGCGTCCGCACCATCGGCCGCAGATTGTCGAAGAGCTTCCATTCGTACCACAGCCGCGACGAGGTAAAGCGGTAGGGGTTCTGGGGTTTTACGCCGGGGCGTACGCTCGGACGCCGCCGCCGGCTCGAAAGGTTGCGGTCATGCGCCGAGCGGTCGTAGTAAGCGGCCTGCTGGTCGATCGTGACGACGACGGCCTTGCATCCGGCGGTTTGCGCGCGTTCCAGGTGCGGGCGGTTGTCCTCAAGCTTTTCGCGCGGATAGAGCTGATACCAGAGCGGGCCGCCCCCGGCCGCCGCGATTTCCTCGAACGGCGTGCTCGTCGCGTAACTGACGATCATCGGGGTTTCTGCCGCCGCCGTGCAGCCGCTGTACGTGCCCAACTCCTTCGAGGGATGCAGCGCGACGTGCCCCGCCGACGGCGCGGCCATGATCGGGAAGCGCATCTTGGTCCCGAGAACTTCGCTCGAGGCGTCGACGGCTGCGCTGCTTGCCGCGGGCCTCGAGGCGATATCGACCCACTCGAATGCCTCGCGGTTGCGGCGAACCGTAAATTCCCCCGCTCCTCCATGCGCCGTGTAGTTGTACGCCGCGCGCGGAAGCTTGGCGTAGGCGACCTCTTCGAAATCGAAGGCGGTCAGCAACTCGTCGAGGCCCGGAACGCGGCTATGGTCGCGGAACGGATCCTGCTGCGCGAAAAGCTCGGGGCCGCCGAGCAAAAAGCCGGCGAGGCTGCTCAGGGCCGCGCGGCGCGACGGGCTGCGCAGCCAGGATTGCTCGATGGTTCCAGCAGGTCGTTTTCTCAAGACCACTCCTTTTCGCGCTCGCGGCCCCGTGCGGGAACCGACGGCACGATTGTAGCGCGGCAAACAGCGGCATGCGGCGCGCTGTTGCGCTTCCATCCGGCCGGCAGCGTTGCGGCGCGGGGCAGCGGTCGGCGGACTCGGCTGCTGCGTTGGCCTACAATTGCAGTAACGGCGGCTGCGCCCGCGAAGCCGTCCGGCAGGGCAGGGGCGCCGGGCATCGGAAATCGTCGAAGCCGAAATGAACGGAGAAAAGAAATGGAGCCTCAATATTTCTTCTTGTTGCTTTTCGTCATGTTTATTTTGGCATACGTATTCTTGGATAATTTCAGGTTTTTTGTGAACATTTTGTGCGAATATTTTATGCTTATATGCGAGAAATATTTTTTGAAAGCACAGCTTTTGTATCTGAAAGCAAAATATAAATTTCTTGTTGCTGTCCGCGACATGATCGCAAAATAAATCACAAGCAATCGACTCGCCAAAGAACTTCCGACTGCAGGCAAGAGAGAAAGGACGCGAAACGCATGAACGGGAATAGTTGGAAAAGAGTCGTGTTGCTGCCGGCGCTCGCCTGCGCCGGGCTTGCGCAACCGATTCCGTTTGCCGCCAACGGCGGGCTCAAGATGCTCTATGACAACCGCATGTACCCGCAGGCGGTCGAGCATGACGGCATGACGTACATGGTATGGCGGGACGCCGCGGGCTTGCCCTACATCCGCTCCTATGACAACGCCTCAAAACAGTTTTCCGCCCCCTACATGCTGCTGACGGGCCGTTTGGATCGCGTGGACACGGCGAAATACCGCCGCGACCATCATTTTGCTCCAATTCTATGGGTGGACGGCCGCGGACGCCTGCACACGCTCTTCGGCTGCCACAACACGCCCGGCATGCACCTCATCGCCGAAAAGCCCGGCAGTATTGTCGAGTGGACGCTCGGCCCGCCTATCTTCGAGAATCTTTCCTATCCCAAGGCGCATCGCATCTACGGCGGAAAAACGCTGATTTACTTTCGCCATTGGGGGCATCTCGGGTCGTGGAAGTACCGCATAAGCGGGGACGGAGGCGAAAGCTGGAGCGGCCCGGCGCAGGCGCTGATCGATATGAACGCGTATCCGCAAGACGGCTTCATGGCCGCGCACGCGGGCTCGTATAACACGAGCCGCGTCAGCCGCGACGGCAAGACGCTGCACGTGGCGTTTATCTGGAAGATGGAAGAGGAGCACCCCAACGCCCGTTACGGAAAGGTTCTGCACGACCACCGGCGGCGGCACAATCTCTACTATCTGAAGGTCGACCTGCCGACGGGCCGCGTTTTCAATATCGAAGGCGAGGAATTGAGGGCTCCGGTGAACAAGGGTCTTGCCGACCGCCGCTGCCTGGTCTGGGACACGCAGGAGCGAGTCGCGGCCGTCGGCCCCTCGATTTATCTCGACGAGGGCGACAACCCGTACTTCACCCTGCCCGTTTCGGAAGAGACGGCGTACAAGGGCAGGTTTTATTTCGTGCGTTACGATGGGCAGGCGGGCCGCTGGTTGAGAACGCCGATTGCGGCGGCGCCGCATCCCTTCAACTCGAGTCATCTCGACCGCGGCGGCGACGGCGTTTTCCGTGCGTTCCTGATTACCGGCGAAGGGGAGAGCATCGCTGCGGGCGACACCCGCAGCGTCTACGGCTGGGGCGGCTCCGTCGAAGAATGGTTGTCGTCCGACGGCGGCGCGACGTGGCGGCGGGGGCGCGATCTTACGCCCGCCCGCGGGCGCCGCTATCAGAACATGCAGTTCGTGGCAGCCGCCGGGGGCGGCATTGCGCGCGGCCGGCTGCTGTTTTACGGCTGGCAAGGCGACGACGGGGAAGGCGCCGCGTATCTCTGGGACGGCCGCGGGTCCGATTGAAGCGCGCGGCCGCGTTCGCCCGGAGCGGGCCGTCAGCGGCAGAGCAGGTAGGCGTACATTGCGGGCGCGGAAAACAGGAACGCGTCGAGGCGGTCGAGGATGCCGCCGTGTCCCGGCAGCAGCTTGCCGCTGTCTTTCACGCCGGCGCCGCGTTTCAACGCCGATTCCGTAAGATCGCCCATCTGTCCGGCGATGTTCAGCGCCAAAGCCAGCACGGCGGCTTCCTCGGGGCTCAGGTAGCTCGCCAGGAAAGCGGTGGCGTAAACGGTTCCGGCGATGGTCGAGAATACGACTGAGCCGACCGCCCCCGCCCATGTTTTATGCGGGCTTGCGCGCGGCGCCAGCAGGCGTTTTCCGAACGGCTTGCCGATATAGAGCGCGGCGATGTCGCCGGCTGCGTTGACGACCAGAACGAACAGCAGCCAGTGCGGGTCGATGCGATGCACGAGCAGCCCCCAGAGCAAAGGCTCCGCAACGTACAAAACGCCGGCGAGGGTAACCGCCGCCGCGGGCAGCGATTTTCCAAGGTCGCCGTGCTTGCGGAAACCGGCGGCCAGCAGGGCCAACGTGAAGACGGTAAGGAACAGGCTCTTGTCCAGCGCCGGCAAGAGGATCAGCAGCAGCGCGGCTGCATAGCCCGCAAGCGCGAGCGCGCGGATTGCGTAGCGCTCGGCGATGGCGTAGAACTCGCGTAGGCCGGCAACGGCCAACGCCGCGACGAGCGCGCCGAAGACGGCGGGCGGGGCCCAAAGAATCGGGGCCAGCACGCAGGGGACAAGCGCCAGGGCCGTGAGGACCCGTTTCATACGATCGCGCTCATTCGTCTCACTCGTGAGAATATGGCGGGGTTCCGGCCGTCGCCAACTCGGCGCACGATGTTTCCCGGCCGTTCAACCCGCCGTAGCGCCGATCCCGTTTCTGGAAATCGAGCAGCGCTTCCAGCAGATCGGCGGGCCGGAAGTCGGGCCAATACTTTTCGGTGACCCAGATTTCCGAATAGGCGATCTGCCAGAGCAGGAAATTGCTGATGCGCACCTCGCCGGAAGTGCGGATCAACAGGTCGGGGTTGGGCAGCCCGGCGGTGTAGAGTTGCTCGCCGAACGCTTGCTCGTCGACCGCGAGCGGCGCGCCGGTTCGCCGCGCTTGCCGCAAGAGGCTGTTCACGGCGTCTACGATCTCGGTCCGTCCGCTGTAATTGAGAGCGACGTTGAGCCGCAATCCGCTGTTGGCGGCCGTCTCGACGATGGCGTAGTCGATGTCGTCCCGCGCCTTTTGCGGCAGGGCCTCGATGCGCCCGATCGTCTGGAAACGGACATTGTTGGCCTTGAGCTCGGGCAACTCTGCGTGGAGGTAATGGCTGAGCAGCCGCCAGAGCGTTTCGATTTCGACTTTCGGGCGTTTCCAGTTTTCCACGGAAAACGCGTACAGCGTCAGCGCTTCGATGCCGAGACGGCAGCAAGATTCGATGATCTCGCGCACGGATTGCACTCCGGCGCGGTGTCCGGCGACGCGCGGCAAGGCGCGTCGTTTCGCCCAGCGCCCGTTGCCGTCCATAATGACTGCGACGTGCCCGGGCAGTTTTGCCGGGTCGAGTTGTTGAGCGAGGCGCAACTCCCGGCTGCCCGGCTTCGCCCAGTCGAGAAATTCCTGCATTCGACGAAAGAAAAATCAATTTTATCGTACAACGCGGCTTCCTTGAGCATCGATCGGTTGACCGCTGCCGGCCGTGCGTTACGATGACTGCGGGAGGTTGCGGCGCAATGTTGAGACGGCATTTTCTGGTTTTGGGGGCCGCATGTGCGGCAGCCTCCGCAGCGAAGCTGCGCAGCGTCGGTCCGGTGCGCAAGGTCTTCGAGTCGCCGGGCCCGAAACCCAACGGGTTGCAGGCGTCCGACGAAGGTCTGTGGATCATCGACCAAGGCGACAACCACGCGTATCTCGTCGCTTACAAGGACGGCAAGGTTCTGCGCGATCTGCCTACCGCGGCGGACCGTTCGAGCGGCATTACCTTCGACGGCGAGGCGATCTGGTTGGCTTCGACTTACAGCCGCGAGTTGATTCGCGCGGACGCGCAAACCGGGGAGACGATCAAGAAGCACTTCACCCCCGGAGCGGGCGTCATTTATCGGATGACGGCGGACCCGCCCGGGCGCCGCAGCCCGTTGGCCCCGCCCGCCCCTGCGCGCAACGGCGGCGCGGCGCAGGTCGACTCCTCCCCCCGCCTCGGGACGGGCGCGCACGGCCTCGAATGGCGGGACGGCAAGCTGTGGGTTGCCGTCCCGCCGTCGCGAACCGTCTACCGCATCGACCCGCAGACCTGGCAGGTCGAGCACAAGTTCCCGACGGTGGGCAACCGCCCGCACGGCATCGGCTGGGAAGGGAGGCATCTCTGGTGTACGGACTCCAATCTCAACGCTTTTTTCAAGCATGACGTGGAGACCGGGGAGGCGCTGGAGAAAATTCAGCTTGCCGACAACGATCCGCTGCCGCACGGCATGACCGTCCGCGACGGCGTCTTGTGGTATTGCGACGACGTCGGGATCGTCTGCCGCATGGATATCGGGTAGCCGTTCGGTTCCGGCATTTGCTGTAGGGGATAGAGTCCGGGGGGCCGGGGAGCGGATTTTCAGGGGAATCTCAATCGGCGCGGTCGTTGAGCATTCTCGGAGGATTCGAGCATGAAGCGCAAAGCGTTGGCGGCGGTTGTATTTTTGCCGGTCGCGTTGTCGGCCCAAGGCGTCGCGGTGTCCGGAGGGATCGAGTACGGGCGGGGGGTGACCCGGAGAGGCGCCAAAGCTTTGTTG
Source organism: Bryobacterales bacterium (assembly GCA_965214655.1). Lineage (GTDB taxonomy): Bacteria > Acidobacteriota > Terriglobia > Bryobacterales > UBA6623 > CATQHP01. The sequence goes on from OZ243965.1 coordinate 3,097,753, forward strand.
CTGGATATCTACCGGCCGGCCGCCGCCTGCTCCACGCTCAAGCCCTTGGTTGTGTTGATCCACGGCGGGGCTTTCCGCCGCGGCTCCCGCGACGAGCCCCCCTGGCCCGGTTTTGCCGCCGACTTGGCGGCGGCGGGCTATGTGGCGGCCTCCATCGGCTACCGCTTGCATGGCGATCAACCCGTGCCCTCCCAGCCCTTCGTCGAGATGGGGCGCATCCCCGCTGCCGCCGGTTTGCTGGGCAGAGACGCTTTGCCGAACGGAGATTCGCGGCGGCCCCGCAAATCCCGGAGCCGCGGCGGCATCGGCGTGCGCGCCGCCGTTGCGGTCAGCGCGTTGGAGGATGCAGCCAAGGCGGTGAACTGGCTGCGGGACAACGCCGCCGACTATTGTATCGACAGCGAAAAAATTGCCCTCTGGGGCGGCTCCGCCGGCGCCATCATGGCGCTGCACACCGCCTATGCGCTGGACGACTACGCCATCCCGGCGCCGGCGGTCCGCGCTGTAGTCGACCTGTGGGGCGGCCTGCTCGTAGACGCCCACCTGGAGACGGGAGAAGCGCCGCTGTTTATCGTCCACGGCGTCGAAGACACGGTAGTGCCCTACAAGGAGACGTTGGAGATCGCGGCGCGGGCGAGGCAGGTGGGAGTGCCGGTGGAAGTTCACGCCATCGAAGGCGCTGGCCACGGTTTCGCGGATATCGGCATCCGCGCTCGACAAGTGGACGGCATCTCCCTGTTCGACCGCATCCGGGGCTTTTTGGACCGCGAGCTGAAAGGCGCGGCAGAGGACTCCGGATCCGGCGTCGCCGGTAGCGGAGCCGAAGAAGCGTCCGCCCCATACGCTTTCGCAACGGCGGATGCCGACGGCAACGGTTCGGTGTCGCCCCGCGAGTTCGCCAAATTGCCCCGGCCTCCTGCGCATGATCTACCGCCAAGCCTTCCGGCAGGTCGACCGCAACGGCAACGGCTCGCTGGAGGCGCCTGAATAGCGAGACCTCCTGGATCTCGTGAAACGCGGCCGCTGGAGGCCGGAGCGGCGCGCGGCTTGGGAATCCCGGTCCCGTTTTCATCGCCCGCCGCTCGGGCTTCACTGTGGGATACTGAAAACGGCGGCCGTAGGCGGTTGGCCGGGCGCAGTATGAGGGCGGACGTTATCGCGATCGTTGTTGCGGCGATGAAAGACGGCGCGGGAACGACGATGCGGCTTGCGCTGCCGCGAGCGGCAATGTTTCGCGCGGGGCGCGCCGGCTGCCGGGCGAGACCTGAAGATTCGCGAACGCGGCGCATGTCATGAGTCTTGCCGATTTGCGCCCGGGCGCCGCCGCCGTAATCGAGTCTCTGGATATAGCCGAGAGCGACGCCCAACGCTTGATGATTCTCGGATTCATCCCGGGCATGGCCGTCGGCTGCTCGGGCCGTTCTCCTCTTGGCGATCCCGCGATCTACCGCATCGACGGGTCGGAAGTCGCTCTGCGCCTGGAAACCGCCCGGCATATCGCGATTCGGCTCGAACCTCCTCCCGCCGGGTAGAACCGGCCGCTTTTCGATTGCATGGCTGCCGCAACGACAACGAGTTCCAGGCGTGTCGTGGCTCTCTGCGGCCCGCCCAACGTCGGCAAGTCGACGCTCTTCAACCAACTCACGGGCTTGCGCCAGAAAGTGGCGAATTACCCGGGGGTCACGGTCGAGAAAAAGATCGGCGGCATGAAGCTGAGCTCGGGCGAAGAAATCGACTTGGTCGATCTGCCCGGCGCGTGCAGTCTCGACCCGCAGTCCGAGGACGAGAGGATTGCAGTCGAAGTGCTCAGCGGCAGGAACGAAGCCGTGGCCAAGCCGGCGGCGGCGATTCTGATGCTGGACTCGACAAATCTTGCGCGCCACCTCAGCCATGCCCCCGGCATGCTCGATCTCGGCATTCCCACGCTCGTCGTCTTGAACATGGCCGACGAGCTCGCCGGCCGCGGCGGGTCGGTCTCCGCCGCGGCCGTCGCCGCCGAAATCGGCGCGCCGACCGCAACGGTGAGCGCGCGCAAGGGCGGCGGCGTGGACGAGGTGCGCAAGTTCATCGAAGGCGCGGTCGCGCCGCCGAAACCCGTGCAGCTTCCGATCCTGCAAGACGTTCCGGCCGCCCGCAAATGGGCGGGGGGCGTCGTGCAGCGCTGCGGATACGCCGCTCCGGGGCCCCCGCTGTGGAGCCGCCGCCTCGACAAGGTCTTTCTGCATCCGCTTGCCGGGCCGTTCATTTTCCTGGCCGTCGTCGTGGCCGTCTTTCAAAGCATCTTTACCTTGGCCGTACCCTTGATGGACGGCGTGGACGCCGCCATTACGGCGAGCGGCGCGTGGCTGGGGGCGGTGCTGCCCGAGACGATCCTCAAGGGGCTTTTGATCGACGGCGTTTGGGGCGGGGTCGGGTCGGTCGTTGTCTTCCTGCCGCAGATCCTGATCTTGTTCCTGTTTATCGGCGTGCTCGAGGATTCGGGTTATCTGGCGCGGGCCGCCGTGATTGCCGACCGCTCGATGCGGCTGGTCGGCTTGCAGGGCAAATCCTTCATCCCGCTGCTTTCGGCCTACGCCTGCGCGGTGCCGGCGATCATGGCGGTGCGCACCATCGAAAACAAACGCGACCGCATGGCCACGCTGCTCGTCGCGCCGCTGATGACCTGCTCGGCTCGCTTGCCCGTGTATGCGCTGTTGATCGCGGCGTTCGTTCCCGAGCGGCCGTTGCTGGGCCCCCTGCTCGGAACCCGCGCCGCCTCGCTGCTCGGCTTGTACGCCGTAGGGTTTTTTGCCGCCGTCATGACCGCCTGGCTGCTCAAGTCCACGATCTTGCGCAGCGCCTCGACGCCGTTCATGCTGGAGTTGCCTCCGTACCGGCTGCCGACTCTGCGCTCGCTGGCTTACCGCCTGCTCGACCGCGCCAAGATCTTTCTGCGTCGCGCCGGTACGGTCATCATGGCGACGACGATCGTTCTCTGGGTGCTGGCCGGCCTGCCGCTCGAGAACGGCGAGCCGCCCGCGATCGCCGACAGCTACGCCGGTTCGATCGGCAAGACCATCGAGCCCGTGATCGAGCCGCTGGGGTTCAACTGGAAAATCGGCATCGGCCTGATTACCTCCCTGGCCGCCCGCGAGGTGATTATCGGTACGCTGGGCACGATCTACGGCATGGAGGCCGATGAGGACTCGGTCGATCTGCAAGCCGCGCTGCGCGCGGAGCTTTCCTTCGGCGCCTCGATCGCTCTGCTGATGTTTTTCGCTTTCGCCCTGCAGTGCATGTCAACCGTCGCCATCGTGCGGCGGGAGACCGGCGGTTGGAAGTGGCCCGCGATTCAGTTCGGCTATATGGCGCTTCTGGCCTACGTTGCAGCCTGGATTGCCTACCGCTGGTTCGGCTGAACTTTCTTCGCCCCCGCTATTCGCTCTCCGCTATCCGCCGGCGCGTGTCGTCGAGCGCTTTGGCGAAACCGTCGAGCAGGCGGTCGATTTCGTCTGCGGTAATGATCAGCGGCGGCGAGAAAGCGATGGAGTCGCCCAGCGCCCGCAGGATCGAGCCGTGCGCGATCGCCCGCCGGTAGCAGTACGCGCCGACGCCCAGGGAAGCGTCGAAGCGCCGGCGGGTTTCCTTGTCTGCGACGAGCTCCACCGCGGCCATCAGTCCGACGCCGCGGATCTCGCCTACCAGCGGATGATCGGCGAACCGCCGTCGCAGCCCGTCCTGCAGATGGGGCGCGACCGCGCGCACGCGGTCGACGATGCCGCGTTCCTCGTAAATCTTCAGGCATTCGAGGGCGACGGCGGCGCTCACCGGATGGCCGCTATAGGTGAACCCGTGCGCGAACGTGCCGATCTCGTCGCTGCCCCGCGCCAGCGCCGCGTACACTTTCTCATTGACCATGACCGCCGAGATCGGCGCATACGCAGAGGAAAGCTGCTTGGCGGTCATGACGATGTCCGGCTCCAGGCCGAACGTCTGCGAGCCCCAGAGATTGCCCGTGCGGCCGAAGCCGCAGATCACCTCGTCGGCGATGAACAGCAGGTCGTGCTTGCGCAAGACTTTTTGGATTTTCTCGAAGTAGCCCGCCGGAGGAAGCAGCACGCCGCCCGCGCCCATGACCGGCTCGGCGATGAAGGCCGCGACGGTATCCGCTCCTTCGTCCACGATCTGCCGGTCGAGGGTATCGGCCAGGCGCGAGGAGAACGCCTCCTCCGACTCGCCCGGCAAGCCGTCGTGGTAGTAGTGTGGGCGCGCCGTATGGACGATGTTGGCGATCGGCAGGTCGAACTTGCGGTGGTTGCGGCGGATGCCCGTCAAGCTCGCCGCGGCGACGGTCGATCCGTGAAAGCCGTCTTCGCGGGCGACGATTTTCTTCTTCCGCGGGCGGCCGAGCGCGTTGTTGTAGAACCAGACCGTCTTGACGGCGGTGTCGGCCGCCTCGGAACCCGAGTTGGCGAAAAACGCTTTCGACATGGGAACCGGCGCGAGCTCCAGCAGCCGTTCGGCCAACTCGATTGCGGGCGACGTGCTCCGCGACCCGAACAGGTGCATGAACGGCAGGGTCTTCATCTGCCGCTGCGCGGCCTCGATCAGCCGCTCTTCGCCGAAGCCGAGCGAAGCGCACCAGAGACCCGACGCCCCTTCGATATAGGCTTTCCCGGCCTCGTCGTAAACCCAAACTCCTCGGCCCGAAGCAATGACCAGGGGGCCGTGCCGTTCATGGTCGGCCGGATTGGTGAAGGGATGGAGAACGCCGGCGACGTCGCGTTCGCCGATGGACTGCGGCATTCTCGGAGTATAGCGCGCCGGCGCCTGCGGGCGGCAAACGTCTGTCTTACGATGACCGCCGCGCCGGCGTATGCTACTTGGACAGCAGTTCAAAGACGCCCGTATAGGAACGGAGTAGAATATGCAGGCGATAACCTCGGAACCGGTCTCGATTTTAGGCGTGGCGGCGGCGCGTTCGATCTTCGCAGATGAGAGGACGATGAGGTCCGCGTCGCGGTTGGTCGGTCGCTCTCCGTCAGGCTTGTCGGCGACAGGCTCGTCCCCGCTGACCCGTGAGCGCAGGCTAACGCGGATTCTTTAGCGGCGGCAGCGGCGAGGCGGCTTTTTCACCTTGTTTATTTTTCACCGCGCGCCGCCGCGCCGCTCAAACCGCGCCAGGATGCGGCGCGCCCGGCGCAGGATCGGCTCGTCCACCAGCCGGCCGTCCAGGCCCACCGCGCCGGCGTCGGCGGAGGCGAACCGCGCCAGGGTTTCTCTCGCCTCCGCGGCTTCCTCCGCCGCCGGCGTGTAGACCTCCTCGATCGTCGGGACCTGGTTGGGATGGATCGCCGCGCGGCCGCTGAAGCCGAGGCGCCGCCCGCGCAGCGACGACGCGCGCAGCGCCTCCAGGTCGCGGTAGTCCATCGCCGGCGAGTCGAACGCCTCGATCCCGTAGGCGCGGGCGGCGGTGACCGTGGCGCTCCGCGCGTAGAGCAATTCCGCCTCGCCGGGCGAGCGCTCGATGCCCATTGCGGCGGAATAGTCCTCGGCGCCGAACAAAAAGGCGCGCACCCTTTCCGAGCACGCGGCGACCGCCGGCGCCTGCAAGACGCCGAGGGGAGTCTCGATCACTGCAAAAATTGCCGATGCGGCGGGAGACCGCCGTTCGAGAGAGCGGATATCCGCCGGCGATTCGCACTTCGGCAGCATGACGGCATCGACCGGGCAGGCGGCCAACGCCTCGCAGTCGGCGGCGAACGCCGCGCTTCCGGCCGGATTGACGCGAATCGAAACCGGCTGCGGATACTCGCCGCGGGCTTGCAGCGCCTCGATCGTCGTTTTGCGCGCTTTGGTTTTGTGCTCTTCCAGAACGGCGTCCTCCCAGTCGAAAACCAGCGCATCGACAGCGACGCCTTTCGCCTTCTCGAGCTTGGCGGCGTTGTCTCCGGGGACAAAGAGCAGGCTGCGGATCGCAGATGGGTCGAGCACAATCTCATAAGGTACGCTACCCAATGCGGCCCGCGCGGGTCGCGCAAGAGGAGCCGCGTATGAGTTTCGGACGCTACTTCGAGGATTTTGAGATCGGGCAGGAGTTCGAGCATTGGCCCGGACGCACGATCAACGAGGCTGACGACACCTGGTTCTCCCTGCTGACGATGAACCAGCACCCGGTGCATATCGACGCGCATTACGCCGCGGGCGCGCAGCACGGCCGGCGCCTGGTGGTGGGCACGCTGGTGTTCAGCATCGTGGTCGGCATGAGCGTCGCCGACATCAGCGGACGGGCCATCGCCAACCTCGACTACAGCGAGGTCAAGCACGTCGGCCCCGTCTTCCACGGCGACACCGTCTATGCCGCGAGCCGCATCGCCGGCCTGCGCGCATCACAATCGAAACCCGACCGCGGCCTCGTTTTCGTCGAAAGCCGCGGCTTCAATCAACGCCGGGAAACGATCCTCACGCTCAAGCGGACGGTGCTCGTGCCCAAGCGCCCGGCGAGGACGGCGTGAGCTATCCTCTGACGCCGGAACAGCGGCAAATCCGCCAGAGCGTCAAGGAAATCTGCGCGGATTTCCCCGGCGAATACTGGCGCAAGCTCGACGAGCACGGCGGCTATCCCGAAGCGTTCGTGCGCACGCTCACCGCGGGCGGTTGGCTGTCGGCGCTCATCCCCGAGGAGTTCGGCGGGGGCGGCCTGGGCATCCTGGAAGCGAGCTTGATCCTGGAGGAGATCAACCGCCGGGGCGGCAACGCGGCGGCCTGCCACGCGCAGATGTACATCATGGGCTCGCTCGTGCGCCACGGCTCGCCCGAGCAGAAGCGCCGCCACCTGCCGGCGATTGCCGACGGGAGCTTGCGCTTGCAGGCTTTCGGCGTCACCGAGCCGACCACCGGCTCCGACACGACGGCGATTCAGACGCGCGCCGAGCGCCGCGGCGACAAGTACGTGGTGCATGGCCAGAAAGTTTTCACCTCGCGCATCGAGCACTCCGACCTGATGCTGCTGCTCGCGCGCACAACCCCGCGGGAGCAGGTGCGCAAGAAGACCGAAGGGTTGTCCATCTTTCTGGTCGACCTCCGGCGGGCCTTGGGCAACGGGTTGGAGATCCGCCCGCTGCGGACGATGATGAACCACCACACCGCCGAAGTCTTCATCGACGGCCTCGAGGCGCCGGCCGAAAACCTGGTGGGCGGGGAAGGGAACGGCTTCCGCTGCCTGCTCGACGGACTCAACGCCGAGCGCATCCTGATCGCGGCCGAGTGCGTCGGCGACGGCCGCTGGTTCATCGAGAAAGCCTGCCGCTATGCCCGCAGCCGCATCGTTTTCGGGCGGCCCATCGGACAGAACCAGGGCGTCCAGTTCCCCATCGCCAAAGCGCATGCGGCGGTGGAGGCGGCCGACCTGATGCGTTTCCGCGCGGCCGAGATGTTCGATGCGGGGGAATCCTGCGGCGCCGAAGCCAACATGGCGAAGCTGCTGGCCGCCGATGCGTCATGGGAGTCGGCGAACGTCTGCCTGCAAACGCACGGCGGCTTCGGCTTCGCGGTCGATTACGACGTCGAGCGGAAGTTCCGCGAAACCAGGTTGTACCAGGTCGCCCCCGTCTCGACGAACCTGATTCTGAGCTTCCTTGCCGAGAAGGCGCTGGGGCTGCCCCGCTCGTACTGACGGAGCGCCGCCGCTACTCGTACTGGACGAAGAACGGCGACGCCCAGGCGATTTCGGGGTCTCCGGTCGGGTTTTCGGGGTCGCGCTGGAAGACGCGCACGTAGTAATAGCTGTCGCCGGGCGCCGCGGCCGCGTCGCGGTAGGACAGGCGGGCGCTGCGCCCTCCGGGCCTGCGGGTATAGACGTACTCGCCGTTTTTGACGACGTCGACGCGGAGGATTTCGTCGGGCGCCTCGACGGCGATGGCAATCTCAAGCGGCGCCCCCGCCGCCGCCGTGAAGCTCTCGCCCGCGTTGTGTCCGCCGGCCGACACTTTGAGCACGATCTCGTCGCTGGCGGCGTAGGTGCGCCGCGCGAGCATGGCGTCGAACAACGCTTCGCGGGTTTCCTGCTCGGCCCAGACGGCCGCCCACGAATTGTGCGTCGAGCGGTGGTCGCTGAAAGAGACGAAACCGTAGCGATGCCCTCGGTCGAGCGCATCGACCGCGAAGTGGCCCGGGTCGTCCACCTGCGTGCCGCCGCGGATTTCGGTTTTCGGCAGCCGCCATTTCTCATAGCTCCCCCGCGCGCCCTGATAGATCTCCAGCAGGCAGTCGAACGGCGAGTTCGGCCAGTTCCAGTCGGCCAGCGGCCCGGAGGCAAAAGTATGCGGGACGATGACGAGCTTTTGTCCTTCTTGCGTCAGCACGTTTTTTTCCGCCCAGTCCCACAGGACGGGCGGCTGGTTGTCCGCGGCTTCGAGGCCCTTCTCGCGGTCGATCATGCGCAGCGGGGCGCCGCGCTTGAGAAAGAGGATATTGCGGTGTCCGCCGGGCCGCTGCATCGAGTGCTCGTAGGCGTAGATGCCCCAGAAGCGCGGCGCATGGGTGTAAACGTCGACGAGTTTCTGGTTGTACCGCCACTGGTAATCGCGCAAGCTGTCCGGCCACCTGCCGCCGACGACCGCGTTGTGATCGCTCGGGCCTACGAAATCGAGCTGCGCGGCGTCGATGGCGTAACGATAGGTGTCTTCGGTCGAGCCGTCCACGGCGGAGTGTCCGCGGATGTCGGTATGGCGGTGGCAGTCGCCGAGCAGCAGCGTGTAGGTTTTGCCGTTCACCGTCATTTGCGCCCGCCGGCGCCGCTCGAAACCGGGTTCGAGAGCCGCTGTCTCGACTTCCTTCAGCGCCGGGCCGCCCGATTCCCCCGAATCGAGCCGGGCGAGATAGACGTTGTAGGGCAGCGCGTGCGTCTGGTCTTTCGGCAGGTTGTCGGGGGAGCGCAGATCGCTCGCATACGCCGCCAGCAAAGAGCCGTCGCGCTGCACGGCGACCGCGGCCCTCTGGGTGTTTCTGCCCGCGCTGTCGGCCAGCATGACGGGCTGGGTCCAACCGCTTTCGGCCAGGCGCGTCGCATAGACGTGAAACATCTCGTGGGGCTTGCGGATCGTCCAATGGCGAAAGATCAGCCACGGCGAGCCGCCGCCGTCGATGACGACCGACGGCAACTCGGCGAAGCGGCTCATGCGTCCGGTGAGGATGTTTTCCAGGGAAGCCTGCGGCGCGAAGACGCGGCCGTTGGCGTAGACGCGCACCGCCAGCCCCCGCCGGGCGTGCAGACCTTCGCTGCCCTCGACCGCGCTGGAGGTGGAGTAGTCCTTGCCCCAGTTCGGGCGGGCCGTGTCGTAGGCGACCCAGACGCGGTCCGCGGAATCGACGGCGAGGCTGGAATGAAACTGCGTCCGCAGACCGGAGGCGATGACCACGGGCGCGCTTGCTTTCTTGCCGTCGAACGAGGCCAGCAGAACGTCGTAGTTCCCGGCTTCGTAGGTGTCCCATGAAATCCACGCCTTGCCGGCGGAGTCCAGAGCGACCGCCGGCTCCCAGTCCGACGCCTCTGATGTAGAGACGCGGACGGTCGGCCCCCAGGCGCCGCCGCTGAGCCTGCGGGCGAAAATGTCGGCGTTGAGGCGTCCGAACGACTGCCAGACGGCGGTGACGGCGCCCTCGGAGTCGGCGGCCAGCCGAACGTGGAAGTCGCCGTGATCCATTGCCGAGAGCGTGCCGATTGCGCCCACCGCGCCGTTCGGCGACACCTTGGCCGCGAAGAGATCGAAGCCGCCGTTGCCGGTCTGCGCCGACCAGGCGACGAGCGCCCCGCCGGGAACCGCCGCGATGGCCGGCAGATAATGGTCCCGGCTCCCGTCGGCGATTTCCACCGCGGCGCCCCATGACCCCGACGGGTCCCGCCGCCGGACGAGCACGCGGTCGCCGGCTGCCCCGTCCCATTCGACCCACGCGGCCCAGACCGCCCCGTCGTCCGCGGCGGCAAGCGCCGGCCAGTCGCCGGTCATGTCCGGCGCGCTGATGCGCTCGCTCGAAACCTCGCCGGCGATCTCCGCCGCCGGCAGATCGGCGGACGGGACTTCCTCGAGACTCTGCTGGCTCCAAGCCGCCGATGCGGCGCAAAGAAAAAGAACGGCGGCGCGTTTCATGGCGCCCCGATTATAACGGTTCGGAACGGCATGATCCTTGCAGCGCCATGACGGAAGGTCCGGAGGACAAGCCGGGATGGATTCGTTTTCGCGGGAGGTCTATTGAGGCAATGAGTCAGGAAAGGGGCGGGAGAGGGCAGGGAACGGACTGCGCCGTGAAAAACCGTCGCAAAAAAGTTGTGCAAAGCGTTGCAGGGCGGTGTCGGTAATCCATATGAAGGTTCCCGTGCCGAGGCGGGGTTGCCGCCTGCCGCTTGTCGCGTTCGCCCTGACCGCCTCCGCTCTTTGCGGAGCGACGAGCGGCATGGAAATGTTTGCAGGTCGGGCGGAGATCGTCGCCGTGGGCGCGATCGTCGAAGGGACTCAGAACGGACAGCAGGTGTATGTGTCGCTGCGCCCCGACCGCGTGCTCAAGGGGACTTTGCCGCTCGGCGTGCCGGTTCCCATTACGTGGCAGTCGCCCGTACGGCATAGAGGGGCGACTTTCCACTTTCCGCAGATGTACGGCCTGTGGTTTCTGGGCCCGATGGAGGGCGCCTTTCGGCGTTTGCTGCCTGGGACAGCCATAATCCCCTTTACCTACTATCCCGCCCTGCGCGAGCCGCCCTCCGGCGCGTTCGCTTACCGGGCCGACAGCCCGACGGCCGAGAAAGTCGCCCTGGAGTTGTGCGCCGCGGCGAGCCGCTTCTCCGGCGACGCCAAGGTCGCCTCGATCATGCCGCGAGCCTTCCTCGGTCTGCACGTTTTGGATTCCCCGACCCTGCGCGGAGCCTACCGCGCGCTGGCCGCTTCGCGGAACGCCGATACCGCGGCGCTGGGCCTGGGTTCGTTGATCCGCCTCGGCGACGCCGCGGCGCTCGAGCAAGCCTCGGAGCGGGCGGCGGAACTCCGGGGATCGAAGAGCTTTTCGTTCGTGGTCAAAGCGGTCAGGCTTGCCGTTCCGACGGATCCGGCGGCGGCGCGCGCCATCGGCCGTTAGGCGCTGTCCCCGACTGCCGGTCGGGAGTTGCGCAGAGCGGCTGCGTACTCTCTGCGGGCGGCGCACACCGCCGAAGCCATGCCTTACCTGGAAAATTACATACTCGACTTGACACGGCAGTTAAGGGTGCGTTACTTTAGTGGCCTGAAGGGGGCGTTGACTGTATCCAGTGCGACTGTTATGGAGATTGGTTCAAGGAGGATATGAATGATGAAAAAAATCTTGTTGGCGGCCATTCGAGGACTGTTCCAATCAAGACGAGTGCTACGATGACTGCACCGATACGGACAACGAATGCTAATCCGCTGGCGCTTGATTCTTCGAGGGGGGATCCCTGCCGATCCCCCCGTCGAGCTTTTTAGATACAAGGAACCGGTACGCCTTAGTTTCCTTGAAATCATAGTGAAGGAGGCAATCCTTTTTGTTATTGTACTGTCTGCTACCTGGTTGGGATTAAGGTTTTTAGCTCCGATCATCAAATAGTAGATTTCCGTGATAGCCTCCTTTAATGATGGCTGAGGGGCTTATGAGATCTAGGAAAAGTCTGAATAAGGTGGTTTTTGGCGTGTTGGATAGTTGATGCCGCCCGTGATGAGCAATTATTGCTTGGTTTCCAGCGAATATGGCGGCGAATTCTGCGGATTTTGACCGCACAGCACCGCTTTTTGACCCCATAGCGGCGGTGGCCCCGCTTCTGCGGCTTGGTGCCCCTCTGGGGACGCACTGCTGCTGTGTTTTGGCGCTCAGGCCGTCGCGTAGCGCTCCGCGAGCAGCACATTGGCAAAGCCCAACAGCAGACTGATCCGCTCCCTGTTCTTGGCCAAGCCGCGATAGGCGCCTTGGCCTAAGCAAAGTGCCGCTTCTCATACAGAAACGGATGCTCCACCTTGGTTCGCACCGCCGCCTTGCGCCACTCCGCCCGCGCCTCCGCACTGCCCGCCGCCAACCGCCGCCGCTGCCCAAGCTTCAGCGCCACTTGCCACTGCGCCCTACGCTGGCGATGCTCCGGGCGCTTTTCTATCCCCTGGTAACCCGCATCCGCGCACACTACCTGCTCCCCGCCGTGCAGCAACTCATGCGCTTGGGTCCCATCCGCCACGTTCGCCGCCGTCGCCGCCACGCTATGCGTCAGCCCCGTCTCGGCGTCCACTCCAATGTGCGCCTTCATGCCGCAATGCCATTGCTTCCCCTTCTTCGTCTGGTGCATCTGCGGGTCTCGACTCCGCTCCTTGTTCTTTGTCGAACTCGGCGCCGCAATGATCGTCGCGTCCAGGATCGTCCCTTCTCGCAGCCGCAACCCCTGCCCCGCCAAGTGCGCGTTGATCTCCGCCAGCAGCGCCCCGCCCAACTCGTGCTGCTCCAGCAGATGACGAAAGTTCAAGATCGTCGTCTCGTCCGGCAACACAGCCCCCAAACGCAAGCCCACGAAGCGCCGCACCGACTCGATCTCGTACAGCATGTCCTCCATCCCCGGATCGCTTACGTTGTAAAACAACTGCACGCAGTGAACGCGCAGCATCACCGCCAACTCGTACGGTCGCCGCCCCCGCCCCGCTTTCGGGTAGTGCGGGCGAATGCGCTCCTCTAGGGAAAGTCTGAATAAGGCAGTTTTTGGTGCGCTGGATGGTTGATGCTGTCCGTAAGGAGCGGTTGCAGTTGGGCTGCCAGCGAATTTTGCGGCTAAATCCTGCTCTTTTTGACTGTGCAACGCCAATTTTGACCCCGCAGCGACGGTTTCAACTCCGCTTCTGCGGCTTTGCGCCACTGTGGGCGCACGACTCCTGTATTGTGGCGCTCAGGCCGTCGCGTAGCGCCCGGCGAGCAGCACATTGGCGAAGCCCAACAGCAGACTGATCCGCTCCCTGTTCTTGGCCAAGCCGCGATAGGCGCCTTGGCGTAACCAAAGTGCCGCTTCCCATACAGAAACGGATGCTCCACCTTGGCCCGCACCTCCGCCTTGCGCCGCTCCGCCCGCGCCTCCGCACTGTCCGCCGCCAAGCGCCGCCGCTGCCCAGCCTTCAGCGCCACTTGCCACTCCACCCTACGCCGGCGATGCTCCGGGCGCTTCTCCACCCCCTGATAGCCCGCATCCCCCTGATAGCCCGCATCCCCGCACACTACCTTCTCCCCGCCGTGCAGCAACTTATGCGCTTGGGTCACATCCGCCACATTCGCCGCTGTCGCCGCCACGCTATGCGCCAGCCCCGTCTCGGCGTCCACCCCGATGTGCGCCTTCATCCCGAAATGCCATTGCTTCCCCTTCTTCCTCTGATGCATCTCCGGGTCGCGACTCCGCTCCTTGTTCTTCGTCGAACTCGGCGCGGCGATGATCGTCGCGTCCAGGATCGTCCCTTCCCGCAACCGCAACCCCTGCCCCGCCAAGTGCGCGTTGCTCTCCGCCAGCACAACCCCGCCCAACTCGTGCTTCTCCAACAGATGCCGAAAGTGCAAAATCGTCGTCTCGTCCGGCAACGCATCTCCCAAACGCAAACCCACAAAGCGCCGCACCGACTCGATCTCGTACAGCATGTCCTCCATCCCCGGATCGCTCACGTTGTAAAACAACTGCACGCAGTGCACGCGCAGCATCACCGCCAACTCGTACGGCCCCCGCCCCCGCCCCGCTTTGGGGTAGTACGGGCGGATGCGCTCCTCCAAACGCTCCCACGGAATCAATTCCTCCATCCGCCCCAGAAACTTCTCCCGCCTCGTGCGGTGTTTCTTGCCCTCGTACTCCATATCCGCAAAGCTCCGCTGATGCATCCTTCCTCCCTCTAACGACAACATCTACCCTACAACTCCACTAGGATACATCCCCCCTGCTTGCCACTACTTATTCAGACCTTCTTAATGTACCTCCGCAATCCCACTTTTGTCGTTGTTTTTACCTTTTTTACAAGGACATCCGAAATTATTTGTCCTTACCGTGCATCCGCCGGCGCCGGGCGCCTGCCCTATGCAGGAACCGCCCGCGCCCAACCGCTGCCTTCGCGCCCGAACGAAAACATCTCCGGATGCAGGATCTCCGCCAGAATTTCAAGCGATTCCACCAACCGCGGACCGGGACGGTTGAAAAACCGATTGCCGTCGGTGAGAAAAACCCTTCCGGCGCGGACGGCCCGCAAGTCGCGCCAACCCGGCCGGGCTTCGAGCAAAGCGAGGTCTTGCCGTGCGCGTTCGATGTCGAATCCGCAAAGGCTGAGAACGATCGCGTCCGGGTCGGCCGCGGCCAACTCCTCGTATTCGAGCCGGGGCGAGTGCGCGCCGGCCTTGCCGAAGAGATTGCGGCCTCCGGCCATACGCGTCAACTCGGGCATCCAGTTCCCCCAAGCCATCAGCGGATCCGCCCATTCGATCCCCGCAACTGCGGGGGGCCGCGCGATCGCACGGGTCTTCGCCCCCACCGCCGCCATGCGGTCCTGCGATTTCGCGACGAGTTTCGAGCCGGCCTCGGTGTTCCCCAAGGCCGACGCGACGCGCATGAAATCGGCCCACACATCGGCCAGCGAGTGCGGCTGCAGCGAAACGATCGCCGCCTCGCAGCCGGCGGCTTGCGCCGCCGCGGCCTCGACGTCGCGCAAGCTCACCGCACAGACGGCGCACTGTGTCTGCGTCACGATGTGCGTCGGCCGCAGCTCGCGCAGCTTTTCCGGGAAAACCTTGTAGACGCCCAGCGCGTCGGCAGCGGCCGTTTCTTTGAGCAGCGTCTTGACGCGCGCATCGATCTCGCCGCTCGCGCCGTGGACGTCGAACCGCGGCGCGGTAGCGACCGGCAACTGCAGCACGTCGGGCGGAAAATCGCACTCATGCGACCGTCCGACCATGCTGCCGCGAAATCCCAACGCGCAAACAATCTCCGTCGCGCTTGCCAGCAGAGGAAGAATGCGCAACTCATCCGGTGCGGACATGCCCCGATTCTAGCCCGGACGCGCGCTCTCTCGATCGACGGGTTATCTCACCGCCCGCACTTTGAGATGCAGCCCCTCGCGCTCCTGAAGCCGGCCAATGATTTCGAACAGATTATGGGCTTGGGGGTTGCCTTTCGGGCCGAACATGCGCATCAGGCTCTTCGGCGATTTGTCGGTCAACCCGCTGAGTTCCTGAAAACCGATTGTCGCGTTGATGTAATCGCGCAGAACAGCCCTGCCGGTGTCGACGTCTCCGGCAAGCAGGCATTCGACCCCTTCCGTGAGCAGCGCCTCGCGGAAAGCGGGCTCGCGTTCGGTCCGCGCCCGGATAGTCTCTTTGAAGTCTCGCGTCAAAGACATGGTTCTATATCTCCTCTCGATTGCGCCGCTTGTATTCTCGCCAAAGGTTCCGAGCGGCTTCAATATCTTTCTGTTGGCGCTTTTTCGTTCCGCCGCCAGGAAGAACGACCGGTTCATTCCAGTCTTTCCCGAAATAGAAACGGTAGCCGGGACCGAAGTCTATCCGACATTCGAAGACCCCGCCCCCGACGCCCTTGACGTTGGAAAAGTTTCCTTGCTCCATTCGAACCAAGGCCGTGGCCGCCTTGACCGCCGCCTGCGGACCGAGGCTGTCGAACCATTCGACGTAAGGGCTGTGGCCCTTGGCATCGATGTACTCCCTGATTTCGATTATCGGCAATCGGTAACCAATATGTTACCAAAAGGCAAGCCCTTGTAGCAGGCTCCCCTCACGTGGCGAATCGTCCCGCGGATTACTCCGCAGTCTCGGTGATGCGGTTGGCTGCGGACTTGTCGGCGTCGACCGCCGCCCTTTATTCCAGTTCCCGCAGCAAGGCTTGCGCCTCGTCCGACCGCGGATGCCGCTCCAGAACGCCCCGCAAAACCGCGGCCGCCTGCGGCCGCTGCCCCAGACCGATCAAGGCCCGGGCCTCGAGCAGCGGCGCCTCCGCACGTTCGGGGTCGGCTTCCTTCGCCGCGCGCGCCCACTGCAAGACCTGACGCATGTCCCCCGCCTGGGCGTAATACATCGCCAGATTCAAATTCGCGCCGTAGTTCGCAGGGTCGGCGCGCGCCGCCCGCCGGAAAGCCAGCAAGCCGTTGGCCGACATCCCGCCCTGCATGTAGAGCGAACCGAGATTCATGTGCAGTTGCGCCGAATCCGCGCCCAGTTTCCGCGCCTGCTCCAACTCGTCGATCGCTTCGCGCGGGCGCCCGGCCGCGGCGAGCAGCGCTCCCAGGTTCTCGTGCAGGTTGGCGTTCTCGGGCGCAAGCTCCAGCCCGCGGCGGTAAGCGGCCTCCGCCGCGTCCAGGTCGCCGGCCGCGAAGCGCGCCGACCCCAGCAAGTCCCACGCCGCCGCATCGTCGGGGAAGACGGCCAACGAAGCTTCGAGCATCGCCGCCGCTTCGCCCGTTTCCCCCCGAGCCAGCAATCGGCCCGCCAGGTTCACCCGGGCGTCCGCCTGATTCGGGCGGATCTCCAGCGACCGCCGCAGCAACCGCTCGGCCCGCCCGCTCTCGCCGCGTTGCAACAGAGCGGCGGCAAAGTTGTTGAGCAGCCCCGGCGTCTCGACGCCGCGGGCCGCCGCCTCTTCGAACATGGCGATCGCCGGCCCCGGCAAATTGCGTTCCGCGAACGACGCGCCGAGCTCGACGAAGTCCCGCCGCGGCTGCGCCAATGCCCACCTGCCGGAGAAGGGCAGGCTGCGCGGACTCTCGCGCCGCGGCCGATAAATCTCGGCCGCCCGCGTCTCGCCGCGGTAAACCTCGGCGACCCTGCCGTCTTCGTCCAGCAGAAAGCTGGTCGGAATCGCCAGCGGCCGCCGCCGGTCGAACAGATTCTCGTTCAACACCGTGTAAGCGTTGACCGCAGCGTCGTCGGCGAACAAGACCGGGAAGGGCAACGCGAGCTCCGCGGCAAACGCGCGCGCTTGCGACCGCTCGGCGGGATCGTCCACGGAGATTGCAACCACTTGGATCCCGGCCTCGGCGAATTCCTGCGCGCGCTCCGCGAATTCCCGCAACTCTCTACGGCAAGGCGGACACCAGGTCGCCCAAAAGTTCAACAGCGTCTTCGAGCCGGCCAGATCTTCCAGAGCAACCCGCCGCCCGTCGAGCGACTCCAGTCCGAACGCCGGCGCCGGAACCGGTTCGGCCAATACCGTCCCCGCGCCGGTCATCTCCGGCGCCTCGACCGAAGGCCGCCGCGCGAGATCGGGGCGCTTCCCGGATGTCACGCGGTTTTCGCCTTCGACGATCGACAGCAGCCCGGCGGCGGGCACGTCCGCAAATTCCTGCACCGCCCCCGCAGGCCAGCGGACGCGCAATTTGCGCACGCTCTCGCCGGCCGCGAGCCCGAAGCCCGGACGCCGCGAACGCTGCGACAGGAAACCGGCGCCCGAGACCGCCTCGCGCATCAGCGTCCTGCGCTCGGTTTCGACCCACACCCGCGCGCCGACCGCGTCGCGGTTCGACTCCCGGCCCTGCAAGCGCACTTCCACCCGGCGGCCGCCCCGGCGCGGCGCGTCGTTGCGAAAAGCGCGCAAGCCGGCGCCGTTGCGGTTTTTCAGGATCAAATCGAGGTCGCCGTCGTTGTCGAGATCCATAGGAATGAACGCGCGGCCGTCCGCGCTCAGATCGAGACCGCTGACGAACGAGATGTCGTCGAACGCCCCGTCCCCCCGGTTGCGGTAGCAGACGTTGCGCTCGCGCCCGCTCCACGAGCCGTCCGCGCGCACCAGCAGATTGATCGCCCGCCAAGCCTCGTCGTAAGTCTTCGATCCGCTTTTTTCCTGCGGGCTGCGCGACACGACCTGCCGCCAGAAAAAACTTCAAAGGTCGTCGAGCCGTTCGCCCGTGAGATAGCCGTTCTGGACGAACAAATCGAGCAGGCCGTCGTTGTCGAGATCGACGAAATCCGCCGCCCAGCCCCAACGGCCCATGGTCACCCCGGCTTCCTCGCTGACGTCGGCGAACGCGCCGTCGCCCTTATTGCGAAACAGCGAATTCCCGCGCGCCTGGCGCTGGAACTTGCGCCGCGTGTCATCCGCGGCGGCGACGCCGGCGAACCGCTCCGCGAAAGTCAGTCTCTGGCCGGCCGACGACCACATGTTGGCAGTGTGCAAGTCGAGGTCGCCGTCGTTGTCGTAATCGCCCCAGGCCGCCGCCATGCCGGCCGCCAGGTCTTCGACGCCCGCCGCGGCGGCGACGTCGGCAAACGTGCCGTCGCCGTTGTTGTGGTAAAGATTGTTCCGCCCGAAATCGTTGGCGACGTAGAGATCCGCGTCGCCGTCGTTGTCGTAATCGCCCCAGGCCGGCGCGAAGCTGAAGCGGTCGTTGTTCTCCATCAATCCGGCGGCTTCGGTCGCTTCCTCGAACGTGCCGTCGCCGCGGTTGCGGAAAAGCAGATTCGGGGGGCCGTTCGTCGCGTCGTAATAAGGCGTGGGCGCGGCGTACTCCGCGCCGGCTTGCCAAAAGTCGTAGGCGCAGACGTAAAGGTCGAGGTCGCCGTCGTTGTCGTAGTCGGCCAAGGCGGCGCCGGTGAACATCCCCGCGCGGTCCGCCGGCGGATGCAACCCCGCCTCCCGGTCGAAGGCAAACTCCCCGCCGCCGTTGCGGAACAGCATCGGCTCGGCGGCGATCAGGATCAGGTCCTGATCGCCGTCGTTGTCCACGTCGGCGAACAGACTCATCGAGGTCTCGTCGAGAACGGCTAGCGCTTCGGGCGTCGCGTCGCCGAACGTGCCGTCGCCGTTGTTGCGGTACAGCCGATTGGGCAGCCCGGCGGGCTGGCCGATGTAGAGGTCTTCGAGACCGTCGCCGTCCGCATCGCCGATGGAGACGCCTTGGTGACCGTAAACCGATATCCCGATTGCGGCGTCGAGCTTGCCCCGCCAATAGTCCGTATCTCTGGCAAGCTGGGTTTGGAACGACGGTATGCCGCCGAAGGTTTGCTCCGTGATTTCGGTGAAGTGGAAGCGGCTTGCTTCGATCCGGCGCAGCTTGCCCAGCGCCGCTCCGGCCAACGTCCATTCCCCGCCCGAATCTTTGGCCGGCGGCGCCCATTGCATCTGCAGCGGCCCCAGCAGGGAAAGCAGCCCGTCGGGCCCCCGTCCGCCCAACTCCAGACGAACGTCGATGAGCGCCAAGCCGTCCTCCCGGCGCACGCCCACGATCTTGAACTCGGCCAAGTCGATCGAGTCGAAGTTTTTGGCCGCTTCCCGCAAGAAGTCCGGCGCCGCGCGGCCTTCCTCGGCGCCGGTCAGCCTCTCGGAAACCGCCTTGAGCTTGGCGTCGACGGCCTGAAAATCCCGCTCGCCGATCCACTCGTCCCGCGCGGCGTCGACCTTCTCCAGGATGCGGTCGATCGAGCGTTCCGAGTCGAAGGCCGCGTCCACACTGTACTCGGGGCTGTACTCGGGCGCCTGCGCGCCCGCAGCCGCGGCGCACAACAGCAAGACTGCCGCCGGACGAAGCATCGGCATCCCGCAGTATCGCAGCTTGCGCTTTTCGCTGCGGCGCGTCACCTCACCTGCAGAATTCCTTGGGCCGCATGCCACTTCCCCTGTCCGCCCGCATCGCGCACGTACAAAATTTCGATGCGGCTGCGCGGAAAATCTTCCGGCAGCGATACGCTGCAGAACCCGCCGGCGTCGACCGCGCACCAGTGCGGCGCCACGTCGGCGTCGTAGGAGCGGCCGCCGGCGGCGTAACGCCTCCAATAGACATCGATCGTTCTTCCCGCAAACCTTTTCACCTGCACCGAAACTTCTTCTCCGGGCGTGCCGATCTCCGGCTGAAAGAGCATTGGCACGGGATTTTCCACGGAAGCGACATCGGGGGGAATCGGCGCAATGGGCTCGACGCGTCCTTCCCGGAACGTGAAGAAAAAGTCGTAGGGCAAGAACGGGGAGCCTATGACCTTGCGCCGATCTACCCGCAGCGTCGGATCGTCATAGGCCAATTGAGCCAGAAAAACCAACGTGAAATCGTTTGTTGGGTAAGGGTCTTCGTCGAAGTATATCCTCGATCCTTCGGGGAAATCAGGGTGCATGCGCTGCAAATCGGAGAATATCTTCCGTGAAGATTCGTAATAATAATATCCCGGAATCTCCTTTAATCCGGCTCGGTGAAGCGGCGTCAGCGCCGCGGCGATGAGCAAGAAGGGAACGCCCCGCAAAACCGCAAGCCTCCCTGCGCGCCGGCGCGCGAACAGCTTTGCGCTCATACGGGCCGCGGCGGCGCCCAGGAACAGCGCGCAACCGAACGCGGGCAGATAAAAGGCAAACCCTCCCCGGGGCGGGATGAAAGCCACCGGCAGCAAGGTCGCCAGGACGAAGCCGACGCCGAACAGGAGTTCCTTCGCGCGAGCCCGAAAAGCGCCGGCTGCCGCTGTCGCAACCAAGAGAAGCGCGCCGGTTTCGCCAAGACCGGGAAGATACAGCCACCGCGGCAAATAGTGCCGGAGCGAAGCCGCGAACATGCCGAAGGAAAGCTCGGGCCTGTACGCTGCATTGCCGCTGAGCGGATTCCCCGCCGTCAGCTTGACGGCTGCATATGCAGCCGTCAAAACGCCAAGGCCGGCGATCGTAAGCAAGTGCGGACGGCGCAAGCCTGCGAAAAAATTCCCTCGGCGGAAGGTACGCGGATGATAAACAAGCTCGTACAGCGCCAGGACGACAGGAAACGCAACGGCCATTTCCTTCGATCCGAGGGCGCAGCCGTAAAGGATCACAACGCCGGCGATCTTCTTCCCCCCGAGGCGTCCGCCGCCTGAGCGGGCGCCGCAGTAGAGCTGCAACGCGCCGGCAAAGAACCCGAAGCAGAGGATGTCGTAGATCGTGCCGGTGCTGTGATAAAGCTCGACGAAAGAAGCGTTGCAGCTCAGCAGGAACGCCGCCGTCAGCGCTGCTTCGCGCGAGCCGGAGAGCGTCCGCGCGAGGCGGTACGCCGGCAGCAGATTGACCGCCAGCAGAGCGAACGCCGCGGCGCGGAACGGAAACGGATCGAACCCGAACGCCGCATACAGCAGCCGGTAAAACAGACCGCCGACCGGCCTGTATTCCCCGCTGACGACGATGAGCGCCTGCCGCGCGATCTCGGCAAGCGGGGTCTGGAAGCAGTCGTGCAGATAAGCAAGGTTCATCGCATCGTCGCCCGTAAAGAAGGCTTGCAAGCCGCCGCCCGCAAGGCAGAGGAAGTAGCCGATGCAAAAAGCCGGAGCGAACAAATCGATCCATTTCCTTTCGTTTCCGAGTATGGGTTTCAGTTTTTGGAAAACCATGTTTTCTGCTAGCTCTATCCGTCGTCAGAATCCGGGCCGTCCGTCCAGGTAAAGCCGCTCGGAGCCTGTTCACGAGCCGGCGAGTCCGTCAAGCGCAGCGGAACGTGCTGTCGGCCCGACGGCGGCGGCCGCGTCAGCGCACATCCAGAACTCCCTTGGCCGTACGCCATTCGCCTTGCACGGCGACGTCGCGCACGTACAGGATTTCGATGCGGCTCCGAGGAAAACCCTCCGGCAGCGATACGGCGCAAACCCCGTCGGCATCGACCGAGCACCACTTCGGAGCAAAGCCGAAGACATTGGAACGGCTTCCCTCAAAGGATTGCTTCCAATAAACATCAATCTCCTTTCCCGCAAATCGCTTCACCTGGACCGAAACTTTTTCTCCCGGCCTGCCGATCTCCGGTTGAAAGAGCAGTTGCGCGGCGTTTTCAGGGGAAGCGGTCTCGGCAGGGGAAAATGTAAACGGTTCGACCCGTCCTTCGCGAAGCGTGAAGAAAAAATCGTATGGAAAGACCGGAGACGGAGCGCTCGTCTTCTTGAGGCGATCGATACACAGCCACAGCGTCGGGTCGTCGTATGCCAATTGCATCAAGAAAACAATCGTGAAATCATTTTCAGCATATGAGTCGTCTGCAAGATAGATCTTCGCTCCCCTGGGGAAACTCGGATGCGCAGATCTCATGCCGGCAACGATTTTCCGAACTTGCTCGTAACCATAATATCCAGGTATTTCTTGCAATCGTTCGCGGTGTGCGGATGTCAGAAATGCGGCGAGGATGAAAAAAAGAACGCCTTGGAAAACAGTGGCGACATGGGCTCCACGAAACCGGGACGCGATCGGGAACGCTCTGTAGAATATCTGCGATGCAAACAAATTTTTGGTCAGAAGCGATGCGGCCGAGCTGAGGAACAAAGCGCAGCCCAACGAAGGAAGATAGAAAGCAAACCCTGCCCTGGGCGGAATGAAGGCCAACGGAAGCATGGTTACAATAACGAAGCAAACGGCGAACATGAGCGCTTTCGCGCGAACCGCGTAGCCGGCGATTGCCGCGGCAACCGCGATTGCGAGCGCTCCGAGTTTGCCGATGTCCCCAAGGTAAAGCCATCGCGGCAAGTAATTGTTCAGCGAAACTGCGAACGACTTGAAGGAAGGTTCGAAGCGGTAGTCCGGATTGATGCTGATCGGGTTTCCCGGCGCCAGCTTGACCGCGGAATAAACAGCGGTCAGGATGGCGATGCCCGCGATTCCCCAAAAATGCGGCTTGCGCAAGATTGCGGACATATCCCTTGGATGAAATGATTGCTTACGGAAAAAAAATTCATATAAAATCAAGACCGCGGGAAATACAACGGCTATTTCTTTCGATCCCAAGGCACAGCAATAAAGAATGAAAATACAAAGCCATATTTTCCTGCCAAGGGGTTTTTCTTTTGATCTGTATGCTGCATAGATATAAAACGCCGTGACGAAAAACCCGAAGCACAAGATATCATAAATGGTTCCCGTGTTGTGGTACAGCTCGATGAGAGAAGCGTTGCAGCTCATCAGAAATGTTGCTGTCAACGCAACGCCGCGCGACCCCGAGAGAATTCGAACGAGGCGGTATGTCAGCAGAAGATTGATTCCCATCAAGACAAACGCCGCGGCGCGGAACGGCAAAGGGTCGAAACCGAACAGGGAATAAATCGACCGATAGAACAGACCGCCTACCGGCCGGAAAGCGCCGGTGACGACGGTGAGAGCTTGTTGCAAAATTTCAAGAAACGGCGTATGGAAGTAGCCGTGCATGTAAACCAGGTTCACCGCATCGTCGCCCGTAAAGCCGGATTGCAAACCGTTGCCTGCAAGCAGAAGGAAATAGCCGATGCAAAAAGCTGGGGCGAAGATGTCGATCCATTTCCCCTCGTTTCCGAGTGCAGGTTCCGGTTTTTCGATAATCATGTCTTATTCTTGCGCGATCTGCCGTTGGAGTCTGTCCGCGCGCCCGCGGCGGCGGTCAGGCGGCGGAGGACCCGTTGGGCGCTCTTCGGGTTCGGCGTGGCCGCGAAGATCGTGTCGTCGCCGGCGATCGTCCCCACAATTTCAGGCCAGGCGGCCTCGTCGAGGGCGAGCGCGACGGCGCCGGCGCCGCCGGGACCGGTCTTCAAGACGACGAGATTGCCCGCCGCTGCGGCACTTTTGAGAAAATCGGCCAGCACGCGGGTGAGGCTCTCGTCCGCGTCGGCCGTGAGCTCCGCGCCGATGCGCCGCACGTCTTCGTACCCGTTCGCCGTCTTCACCACGCCGAGCTCGCGCAGGTCGCGCGAGAGGGTCACCTGACTGACGGCGACGCCGTGCTCGGCGAGTTGGGCGGCGAGCTCGTCTTGGGTGCGCACGGGCTGCGCGCGGATCAGCCTCAGAATCAGTTGCCGGCGGTCTTCCTTGACAGGCACGCCCGCCTCAATCCGCGGTTTGCTTGCGCATGGCGCGCAGCCGCGCCGCCGCCTCCTCGAGCGCTTGCGCGACGCGACGCGACGCGGCGCCCCCAGGCACATCGTGCTTTTCCAGGGCGGCGCGCGGCCGCAGCGCCGCTTGCGCCTCGGCGTCGAGCTCCGGCGCGAGCTCCCGCAACTCCTCGAGGCTCCAGTCCTCGGCGCGCTTGCCCTGCTTGACGCTTGCCAGCACGATGCCGCCGACAATGCGGTGCGCGCGGTGAAACGGGACGCCCTTGCGCGCCAGCGCCTCGGCCAGCCCCGCGGCGCCGACCCAGCCGTCCTCGGCGGCGCGCTCCATCGGCCGCGCATGAACGCCGGTGGTGTCGATGCAGAGCTCGAGCGTCTCCAGCGACGCCGCAAACTGATCGGCTGCGTCGAAGACGCCTTCCTTGTCCTCTTGCAGATCCCGGTTGTAGGCCAACGGTAGACCCTTCAGGGTCAGCATCAGGGCGTGCAGATGCCCGCAAACGCGCCCGGTCTTGCCGCGCAGCAATTCCAGCGCATCGGGATTGCGTTTCTGCGGCATCAGGCTCGACCCGCTGCTGACGGCGTCTCCAGGCTCGAGAAAACCGAACTCCTCGCTGCTGTAGAGGATCCAGTCTTCCGCCAGCCGGCTGACGTGGAGCATCGTAACGGACGCGGCATAGAGAAAGTCCAGCGCGAAGTCGCGGTCCGAGACGGCGTCGAGGCTGTTGGCGGAGATCGCCGCGAAGCCCAGCTCGGCGGCCATGCGCTCGCGGTCGAAAGGAAAGCCGCTGCCGGCGAGCGCGCCGCTGCCGAGGGGCAGCACGTCCGCGCGCTCGTGCGCCTGCTGCAGCCGCCGCCAATCGCGGGCGAACATCTCGAAGTAGGCCAACAGATAGTGCGCGAACAAAACGCCCTGCGCCCGGCGCAAATGCGTGTAGCCGGGAAGCAGCGCATCGGGAACCCGCCGCGCCAAAGCGAGCAGCGAGGCCATCACGGCTTCGAGCCGCCATTGATCCGCGCGGATCTCGCGCTTCATCCAGATGCGGAAATCGGCGGCGACCTGCTCGTTGCGGCTGCGCCCGGTATGGATCTTGTCGGCCACGCCGCCGGCGACTTCGCCGAGCTTGCGGATGACGAACGTATGGATGTCCTCGTCGCCGGCTTCGAAGAATCCCGGGTCTTGCGCCTGCTTCAGGATCGCGTCGAATCCGGCCTGGATGCGGCCGTGCTCGTCCGCGCTGAGAATGCCGACGTCGAGCAGCGCATTGGCGAAGGTCCGCGAGCCTTCGATATCCGCTTCGAAAAGGCGCTTGTCGAAACGCAGCGAGCCCGAGAACCGCTCGAACGACTCCGCCGGGCCGCTTTCGAAGCGCCCGCCCCAGAGCTTCATGAAGCGCCTCTTTCGGCCGCGGCGCGCCGGCGCACAACGCCATGCACCCGGATCGGCAAGCCGACCAGATTGATAAAGCCGGCGGCGTCCTTCTGGTCGTACTCGTCTCCCATCGTGAAGCCGGCGATGTCCGCCGCGTACAGCGAATGGGGCGAAGTGCGGCTGAGAACGTCGATCCGGCCTTGCCGCAGCAGCAGCTTGACCCGGCCCGTGACATGGCGCTGGGTCCGCTCGACAAAGCCGTCGAGCGCCTCCCGCAACGGAGTGAACCATTTGCCGTCGTAAACCAGTTCGGCGTAGTCGAGAGCGAGCTTCTGCTTGTAATGCTGCGTGGCGCGGTCGAGCGTCAGCGCCTCGAGCTCGCGATGCGCGGCCACGATAATCGTGCCGCCGGGCGTCTCGTAGCAGCCGCGGGACTTCATGCCCACGAAGCGGTTCTCGACCAGGTCGATGCGGCCGACGCCGTGCGCGGCGCCCAGGTCATTGAGCTTTTCGACGAGCGCCGCAGGCGAAAGTCTTTCGCCGTCCACCGCAACCGGGGCGCCGCTCTCGAAATCGAGCGTCGTCTCGGTCCCGGCCGGGGGCGCCTCCGCGGGGTCGGCCGTCAGAACCCAGACCTTGCCGCCGGGGGAGTTGGCCGGATCTTCGAGCTCGGCGCCTTCGTGAGAGATGTGCCAGAGGTTGGCGTCGCGGCTGTAGATCTTCTCCTTGCTCTGCTGGATGGGGACGTTGTGCTTTTGGGCGTAGCCCACGGCGTCCTCGCGGGAAACGATGTCCCACTCGCGCCAGGGGGCGATCACCGGCAGATGCGGCGCGAGAGCCTTGAAGGCCAACTCGAAGCGGACTTGATCGTTGCCCTTGCCCGTGGCGCCGTGCGACAGCGCGTCGCAGCCGGTGCGCAGCGCAATCTCGACTTGGCGCTTGGCCAGCAGGGGCCGCGCGATCGAGGTTCCGAGCAGGTACTTGTGCTCGTATACCGCGCCCGAGCGCACCATCGGCCAGACATAATCGCGGATGAACTCCTCGCGCATGTCTTCGACGTAAACCTCCGACGCGCCGCTGGCCAGCGCTTTCCGCTCCAGGCCGTCCAGCTCGTCTCGGCCCTGCCCGATGTCGCCGCAGACGGCGACGACTGCGGAACCGTAGTTCTCGCGGAGCCAGGGAATGATGATGGAGGTGTCCAGCCCGCCGGAGTAGGCGAGCGCGATTTTTTTCGGGTTCAATGTCATGGGTAGTCTTCTCCTATGCGGCGGGCTTATCTTCCTCCCAGCAGCATCAGCAGCAGCGCCTTCTGCGCGTGCAGCCGGTTTTCGGCTTGGTCGAACACTACCGAGCGGTCGGACTCGATCACCGAGTCGCTGACTTCTTCTCCGCGCAGCGCGGGCAGGCAGTGCATGAAGACCGCGTCGGGGCGCGCGGCGGCCATCAGCGCGTCGGTCACCTGATAGTCGGCGAAGGCGATGCGCCTCTGCTGGGTTTCCTGCTCCCAGCCCATGCTGGTCCAGATGTCGGTATAGACCACGGCGGCGCCGCGCGCCGCGGCCTTCGGCTCGGGTTCGATGGCGATCGTTGCCCCGCCGGCCGCGGCAAGCTCCGCCGCCCGCGCCAGGGTTGCCGGGTCCGGCTCGAAACCTCGCGCGCCGCTGAACGTAAACGAGACGCCCAGCCGCGCGGCGCAGAGCATCAGCGAGTGCGCGACGTTGTTGCCGTCGCCGATATAAGCGATTTTCAAGCCTTCGAGTTGCCCGAAGCGCTCGCGGATCGTCTGAAAATCGGCCAGGGCCTGACACGGATGCGACGATCCGCTCAGCGCGTTGATGACCGGCACGGACGACCAGCGCGCCAGCTCTTCCAGCGTTTTGTGGGAGAACGTGCGGGCGACGATCGCGTCGAACCAGCGGTCGAGATTGCGCGCCATGTCGCGCGCCGGCTCGCGCTCGCCGATGCGTTCGCCGCGGTGATCCTGAAAAACCGCCCCCGCGCCGAGTTGCAGCGCCGCCAATTCGAAGGTCATCCGCGTGCGCAGGGAAGGTTTCTCGAACAGCAGCGCAATGGAGCGGCCCGCGAGGGCCCGGCGGTAGTCGGCGGGAGATCGCTTGACCGCGCTCGCAAGCTCCAGAAGCGCCTTGAGCTCGCCGGCCGAAATGTCCGTGTCGTCGAGAAAGTGCTCCGTTGCAAGCCTCGGGAAAGCGGCGGCCAAAGATGAATCTTTATTCATTAAAATGAATTATTATAAAAAATCCGCTCATTGTCAAGTGCCCCGCCGGAATATCGAAGCATTGGCGGGCGCCCCCGGCTCGACCCGTTTGCGGCACACTGATAGCCGGTGCGCTTCGAGGCCGATGAAAGCGATGCGGGCGTGCGCCTGGACCGCGCCGCCGGCGCCCGCCTGCCCGAGGTCAGCCGCGCGCGGCTGCAGAGTTGGATCCGCGGCGGCCGAGTGCGGGTCGATGGAGACGTGCAGTTGCGCGGGGCGTTCAAGCTGCGCGGCGGCGAAACGATCGAGATCGATCCCGCGCCGCTCGAGCCGCTGAAAGCCGAAGCCGAAGCCATCGATCTCGAAATCCTCTACGAAGACGAAGACCTTGCCGTGATCGACAAGCCCGCGGGCATGGTCGTTCACGCCGGGGCGGGCGCCGCTTCGGGAACGTTGGTCAACGCGCTGTTGCACCGTTTCGAGAGCTTGTCGCGCGTGTCGGGCGAGCTCCGTCCGGGAATCGTTCACCGCCTGGACCGCTGGACGAGCGGGGTCTTGCTGGCGGCCAAGCACGACCGTGCGCACCGGCTGCTGCAAGAGCAATTCGAGTTGCGGAAAATTCGCAAAACGTACTGGGCGGTCGTGCAGGGAGCGGTTGCCGAAAGCCCCCACGACGACCCCAAAATCCTGCGTCACGGCAGGCCGCTGATGGCCGGCGGCCGCTGGTGGGTGCGTTTTGAGGCGCCCATTCGGCGGGACAAACGCAACCGCGTCAAAATGACCGTCTCCGCGAACGGCAAAGAGGCCGTCAGCGACTTGCGCCTGTTGCGCGGCAACGCGGCGTACTCGCTGGTCGAGGTGCGCATTCACACCGGCCGGACGCACCAGATTCGCGTTCACCTGTCCGCGGCGGGCCACCCGGTGGTCGGCGACTGTCTTTATGGGGCGCGGAAGGGCATCGCGGGCCTGCCCGCTCTGGACCGTTTTTACCTGCATGCCCGGCAGATCGTTTTCGAACATCCGTCGAGCAGCGAAACGGTGGCTTTCGAAGCGCCCTTGCCGCAGGAGTTCGAAAACCTGCTGGAGAGCCTGGGGCTATAATCAGGGTATGAGCCGGCTGTTTCCGATCGGCTTCGCGGCTGCGCTGGCCGCCGCCGCCTTGTGGGCGCAGCAGACCAGCAAGCCCGAGTTGACGCCGGTCTACTCGGACTCGGACATCATCAAGGTCGATGTCGCGCGGGTCCCCTTGCTGTTCACCGTCACGGACAAGAAAAACCGCTTCATCACCGACCTCGACCGCGAAGATTTCGAGGTCTTCGACAACGGCAAGCGGCAGGAGATCCGCGAGTTCGTCCGCGAGAGCGATTTGCCGCTGCGCATCGGCGTGGTGATCGACACCAGCAACTCGATTCGCGGGCGGTTCAAGTTCGAGCAGGAAGCGGCGATCGAGTTCCTGCGCGGCGTGCTGGCCGAGGAAACCGACCGCGCCTTCCTGGTCAGCTTCGACACGCAGGCGGAATTGATCGTGGACTACACCAACGACGTCGACCGGCTGGCCGCGGGCGTGCGCAGCCTGCGCGCCGGCGGCGGAACCGCGCTTTACGACGCAATCTACTACGCCTGCCGCGACAAGCTGCCCGAAGACCAGCCCAAGGAGCAATTCCGCCGCGCGCTGGTGGTCATCGGCGACGGCGAGGACAACCACAGCACCGTTACCCGCGAAGACTCCCTGGAGATGGCCCACAAGGCCGAGTCCGTGGTCTACACGATTTCGACGAACCGCAGCGGCAAGGCGGAAGCCGGCGACCGCACGCTGCGCCGCTTTTCGCAGGAGACCGGCGGCATCTCGTTCCACCCCTTCCAGGCCCGCGACCTGGAGCGGTCGTTCGCCAACATCGCCAACGAGTTGCGCCACCAGTACTTCATCCTCTACTCCCCGAGCGAGTTCGTGAACGACGGCAGCTTCCACAAGGTGCGCGTCAAGCCCCAGGTGAAGAACGCGATGGTCCGCGTGCGCCGCGGGTACTACGCGCCGCTGCCCGACGAAGTCAACTGAAACCGAAACCCGCTTGCGCGAGGCGGGTATGCTTGCGCGGATCAGAGCAAAAGGTACGCAGCACCTACGATCCCCTCAAAGACCGCCTCGAGGAACGGGGATATCGTTCCCCGACCCATGCAATCACTATCCCTCCTGGATCGTTTCGGCCACCACGTCAGAAAGATGATCAAGCGCCCTATCCCCTCCGCGTTCCTCCAAGATCGTTATCAAGCGAGGTAACCCGGCAAGCGCATACGCATTTGCAATACGCATCATTTCATGGGGACGGCGTGTCACTTCCACATCTTCAGTGTGAGATATTGCCAGAAGCATGAGCACATTGGAACGCCAGCCGTCACTACTGAAAACGTTTCCCTCAATTGCCTTGTAGGTTCTCTCTTTGACGTCAAACATTGGTTCCAGACCCTCTTTCACGGCGATACAAACCGCCAGAAACCACATATCCACCATTCTGGGAAAAGGACTGTCCTCCGGGTTGTTGCGCGATCCTTCAGTGCGTGTCAGGCAATAGGCATGGAAGTACTCTTGGTACTTGTGGGGCAGGTTAATGTCCGTTGCGGCAAACTCGTTCATTTATCCCTCCGTCACGTCGGCAGATTCAGAGATATCCGTTTCGGCCATGTTTACGGCTTCGCGGCGTTCGCAAATCTTGCAGTGCTGCCGGTGATCGCAGCCACAAAGCACAACCCGGGTATCGCTCACACTCGGCTCATTAATAAGAATTTTCGGATAGTGAGCGGGGTTCGTAAATGTGTGAACGCGCCCCGCATACCTGTCGAGAATATCCTCACATCCTTTGATTTCGTCATGAGTCAGAAAAAGGATAAGTTGCGAGCTCTGCTGCGCCGCAAACTGTAGGATAGCAGTTTTCACATAGCCGCTCGCCATTCCGAGGGGTGTATCAATCACGTTGGGAGCTTCTACTTCACTCACTTTAGTCAAAGCTAAAATAAAAGCGATGGTAAGCGCCCGGCGGGATGCCCCGTTCAGGTCTTGCGATGGATCGAGTGGCTGTTCATATTGTCCGTACACAACAATCCTGAAATCCGGTGTAATCTCCGCACGAGTTATTATTGATCTCTGCGACGCGTCGGCACCAATCATGTTAAGAAATATGGCATTCATGTGCTTGCTAACCTTCTGCAACTCTCTAGTTCTCATTGTTTCCAGAGCATTGCCCATAACGCTTTGCAAATCCTTGGCAACATCAAGCTCAGCAGCAAATTTCAACCCCTTTTTATTTTTTTGCAAAAGTTTTTCACGGTCATTTTCTGCAGATTTACTAGACCCTATTTTCGTTGTCGAGTTGGGAATTGAGGCGCATTTCTTTGCTTTGAGTTTCCTTAAATTGGTTGCGATAACGGTTTCTCACATTTCTTAGTTGTCGAGTGTCGACATCGGGAAGCTCAGCGATCTTTGCTTCCGCCACTCGCTCGGCCTCTCCATACTGCTCAGAGCTTTTGTTAGCACGTTGGCGACGCTCAAATACATCTTTACATTCATCTATCCAAGTCTGATTTCCGATTGGCCTCAATATCTCCTGGGCACTATAATAGAGAGCCGTAATTTTCCTTTGAATTTCATCTGAGTTTCGACTATCTTCAATCAAATTCTGAATGTGTGTCCTGCGCCTCTTTCCGTCCACATTGCTTTCATCAAGATTTTCACCACAGATACAGTTAGACTGGTTCAGCCGCTCTTCAAGCACCGGAATTGTCTGGCTAGGAATTTTCCCTTGGCCGCGAAGCCGTTCAAGAATTCCTTTGGCTTTCTTGAACGGCTTGGACAGTAGGTGCTTGCCCAGTAACTCGCTCCGGAACAAGTTCGCATGATCGCGGGCTGCACGCGCTGAGTCTTTTTCCGCAGCTTGTCGTCCTTGTATGGCAGTTTTCCTCTGTTTTTCCAGTTCTTCCTTATTTCCTTTGAGCAAAACTTCTGAAAGCCTGCGATCAGCCTCTTGTTCAAGGCCTTCAAGATTCATCCTGGCTTCCTTGGCTTTTTTTGCTTGCTCTTCAAGTTCGGGAATTTCTTTTTGAAGTTGGGCCAGCAATTTAGTCACTCTGTCAAGCTCATTACGATTACCTGCTTCCTTCCTTACCTTTTGATTGATGTCGCTACTGACTTTACGGACATGCTTCAGGGCTTCTTCGATCACGCCAAGGCCCAAGAGCGAACGGATTGCATTTTCGACCTGCTTCATTTGCTCTCCCCAAGATCCTTCGATGAAGCTCAGCGCTCGGTCACCGTCAGTGAAAAACACTTCACGCAATTCCTTGGGAAGATGGGGGCGGATTTGTGCGTCTGCGTTGTCGATCTGATCTGCGCCATTTGACTTCAAGTGAAACAGATTGATATTTGCATTTCTTCTTTCCCATCTCCCCGCTCGGACTGTTTCGGTAACAGACCGGATCAAACGATAAGTTCTTGTGCCGGAACTTGCAGATATTCTGTAGTCAACTTCAACAGAAATAATAGGCGAAGCTTCTATGTCACTGGAGGTATCGAGCGGACTCAGACGAAAATTTCTCCCTCTATCCGGCAACGCCTCCTCTCCGAAAAGCCCCCACTGCAACGCAGTCAACAGCGTTGTCTTGCCACTTTCATTAGCAGCACGAATTATCGTAAGATTACGGACATCTTCAGTTGAAAAATCAATTTCTACTTCTTTCAGAAGTCTGAAATTTTCAATCCGCACATGTAGTAATTTCATAAACCTTCCCAATCATTTTGAACCGGAACGCGAGCGATACAAAATCATACCAACCGCATTTACTCGATCGGAGATTTTTTTAACCACGCTGGTTTTAGCAATGAAGTGCCCACGCTCCAGATTCAGAACATCTCCAAGCAGATGAGTCAGTTCGTCCTGATACCCACCGCACCGCTCAGGGATCTTATCGAGTTCCCCAACCAAAACCTGCAGAATCTTTTTGTCGTTGTATGCCATCAATCCATAATCCTCTCGTTAGCAAGATCCTGTAGATGCTGCACCGCCTCATACGGACCGCCCTTCATTGGGCCGTTCCTGCTCAGGTGCGCAAATTCCCATACTCGCTCCAACTCGAAACGAACCAGCTTTCGGGCATCCGCGTCAAGACCGTTGATTACCCCGGATGATGTTCCGGGCGGCAGCACCACAAAATCGTGTATCACCGCGTGGGTCTTGCCGATCGCTCTGCAGGTCCGGAGCAGGCGGCCCCGGCGCTGGACCCACTGCCGTCTCACAGTCGTGCTAGCCAAAATGAATGCTGTTTTGATTTGAGGAATGTTCACGCCCTCGTCGAGAACCCGCTTGGCCGTCAGAACCTGAAGGGCACCGTCTTGGAAGGTCGAAAGTATCTTTTGGGTCTCTTCTCGATTCCGTGTCTCTTCGTAAGTCAGTTGATGGAAAAGGACGCCTCTACCTCGCAAAAGGCAGTTAACCCGTTTGAGTTGTTCCGGGTTCTTATCGGTTGCATAGATTAGCGTGTACTTTATCCTGCGGACCTCTCTAGCATCCAGCAGGTTTTCCAGAATGTCAAGCTTTCTTTGTGCTGTCTCCAAAATCAATCTGCGTTTTCGGAGAAGGTTATCTAAATAAGGATCTTTCTCGTCGAATTGTAACTTCCATGCCTGAGAGGAAATTTGGTCTGTCAGAACTTGCCATTCATTCATCTCGTCATCGGTCAGTTCAACGAAATGGATGTGATAATCGTATTCGGTCAGACACTTCCCAATAGCTTGCTCCAATGTGAATGAAAAACATATATCACCAAAATAGGCAATCAGAGCGCCCGTGCCCTCCTCGTCGTATTGGCGGATAGGGGTTGCCGAAAGACCGAGTCGAAAATCGAAGGTTTCCGGCGGATTATCGATAAAGGACGCGGAGCCCAGATTATGACACTCATCGGCAATGAGAAGCTTCGACGTCTTCACACCGGAAACGGATTCGATGAACCCTTCGGTGCAGAGAGTGTCGTTGCTAACTACCAGAACTTCGGCTCGCGAGTTGTCCATCCGCAACCTCCGTCCCGCCTGCTTGATTTCCCGGTCCCTTTTGTCCGGTCCTCCGGCAACGGTAAGGTTAATAGGCTGGACGCCGAATTCGCGGATTTCCCCGCACCACTGCTCGATCAACGGTCTGTAGGGCGCGGAGACAATCACGAGAAGCTTCCCGGCCTCGTTTTGCAGGCGGGTAGCACAAATCATTGACGTGATGGTCTTGCCCGAGCCTGTCGCCATTTCGAGAATGCCCTTGCGGCCGCTTGCCTCCCAGTCGGCGACCGCTTGCCCTTGGTGCGCAAAATCTCCCGTCTCGTAGTTCAGGTAGTCGGGGAGCTTCAGTTCGGCCTTGCCCGATCCATCTTCGGCAACAACCGGCTCAGGCAAGGCGTGAGCTTTTTGCCAGAGGGAGGAAATACTGCTCTCGTCGGGCATCGCCTCGGTCTTGTACCGCTCGACAATCCGGCGTTCGACGGCATCGGGCAGACGAAGGACGTAACACTGTTCGTCGCCTCCGGACCAAAGATTGTCGAACTCCTGTCGAAGCCGCTCGATGTGAAATACAGACTCATCCCCCTTCCAATCCCGGGAAAGCGTAAGCTGTTCTTTATTCTTGGAGAGGCCGCTCTGGGTAAGATTGGTCGAGCCGTGCAGCGCGGCGCGGTTGCCGTCGTCTTGAAACAGCCAAACCTTCGGATGGAACAAGGCGCCGCGCATGACGGCCAACCGGATAATCACCCGGTTTTGAGTAATCAGCCAAGCGAGACACTCCAGAGTGTGCCGGGCCAACTTGTCTTCGTCCGGCACATCGTCGATCAAGATTCGTGCTGCAAAGCGCGAAAGCTCTTCCGTGTCCTTTGTCAGTACTTCAAAGTCGTCGGATGTGAGAAAAGGGCTGACAACCATGCGCATCGGCGCATTCGAGTTTCTCAGAAACTTCGCAAGACCGGGGCTGATTTCTGCGAACGAGCCACTCGAAAAATACCCCATCATGATGTCGAGAGTTTTGCTCGCCTGCAATGCAGGAATGAGGACTTCTTCGGTTATGGGGTCCTTCGGAAGCACATACAAAGGATGAGCAGACGATATCGCGGACCGCAGACTCATCGATAACGAGACACGATCGTCTTCTACTTGTCGCATGCGCTCTGCAATCATCGGTTCTGACTTCACTTGTGGCACGCCAAGCAGACCTTGGCCTTGCCGTAGAGGTCGTCGATATCGAGCGGCTCGGCGTCGGGCCGCAACGGGTTGGCCTGTACCTTCGCGCGCATACGGGCCAAGCGTCGTTCGTGTTCCTGCCGGATCTGCTCGATTCGCTTGGGCGTTTCCAATTCTTCAAGCGACTCCCCTTGGCTCCAGGTAAACGGCGATCCATGATCGACGGCGTGCTTTTCGTAGCGCTTGGCTTCCTCGAAGTACTCCGGGTGCCGCTCCATCAGCCGCACCCATTCGATCTTCTGCTGGAAAAAACAGAACGTGCAGCCGCTGCGCGTGCGCCATTCATAGTATGTCGGCAGCCCCACGCCCACGCCTTCCAGAATCTCCAGCACTCCAGCCTTGTCGATACCGGCGTCCTTGAAGGGCAAGCGAACGACAAGAGCCTCGTGTTTGGATGCGTAGCCTTCGCGGTATTCTTCGTCGGCGCGGATGGCGACATAGCTGAATACCCGGGTCCCGTTCTCCAGCACCGGCCTGATCCATTGTTCGAAAGGGCGCAGCTTCAATTGCCGCGTACACCAGCGCGCCTGCGGCGACGGCAGGAAGTCATTGTACTGCCTCAGCCAGAAGTCGAAATCGCGGTCGGGGTTCAATCTCAAGATGGGCTTGCCCAGAAACCCTTCGAGCTTGACCAGGAACTCGTAAACCTCCGGGAGTTCTTTGCCGGTATCTGTGAAAAAGTAGTCGATATCGAGATCGGGGTGGTTCTGGCGCATGTAAACGGCTAGCGCCGCGCTGTCGCGGCCGCCCGATAGGCCCAGAACATGCCGTTCCGTTTGAGTCCTGCTCATCGGACCGACCGCCTCCGTTTTCCGCCCGCCGTCGGCCGTGGAGCAGCGGTAGATCCCAAATAGCGCGCGCTCAATTCTGCCAAGGCGGCCAGAACGATGTTCCGTTGCTCTTCGCCGCTGTCGCGCAGCGCCGTGTCTATACGCTCGATCAGCGATCTCACCTTGGGCCGGTCCAAATCGGCGATGTCGAACTCGTCGTGAACCGGCGTCGGCCGCCCGTCCATGCCGACAACCACGGCCATGGCATGCCGCTTGTCCCGGCGGCCTTTGACGCGGGCAAATGTTTCCACGCGCATGAATCGTTGGGCCATTGCAGCGAGTTCGACCGATGCGCGATCGATATCCGCATCGACCCAATACCCGGAGGGCTTGTTGAGGGCCATGCCGGCCAGGCTCTCCATATCCTCGCCGCGCCCTTCGAACCTGGCGAGGCGGACAATGAAAGCTTCCAAACGATGGTCACCGCCGAGCTCGCGGATGTTCTCGGCGCGGGTACGCAGTTCCGCCAGCATCGCCGGCGAGCCGTTCGGCACTTGCAACTCAGCAAGCAGCGTCTCCTGCATACGGTTGAGCATGGCCGGATAGGTTTGGCGCAATTCCTCCAGGCCCTCGCGAACCCGGCTTGCCATGCGCTGTATCGCTTCCTCTTCATCGGTACCCTGAGCGTCGTTCAGCACTTTGGGCATGTCGTCGAAGATCAGCCTGTTCGGGTCATTGGCTTGCTTGAACAGTTGCCGGATGCGCTTGGCGTTGCGGGATAAGCGCTGCGTGCGGCCTACCCAAGGCGGCAGCCGGTCATGGATCGCAACGAGTCCTCTGGCTACGTCGATGGGCTCCAGATGACTGAGATCGTTCTCTTCGTCCAAATCGCGCACGATATCGGCCATCGCGGACAAAAGCTGGCGTGACCTCTCAGTGAGATTCATCCAACGCAACTGAACATCGGCAGGATCCCGCGCAAGATAATCGATATCCAGATCCGACACGCAAGCTTGGAAAATACCCTGACGGTAGAAAGCAAATGTCCCGCGCTGCGACAGCAGAAACGCCACCGCCAACACCGGCAACAGACCGTCTTTGATACCGAGCGGAGCCCGGCGCCAGACATCGTAGATTTCGGCTATCGGCACTGCTCGATGAGCGTTGGCCTTCAACAAATCTCGGGCCGCCTGCCATGTCGGCGCCAGATTATGGGGGCTGTCGGCGCTGGTCTCCGGGGGAACGAAGCGCCATCCGTCCGCTGTTTCACGATACAGGCCGGTTGCCTCCAGCAACGATGCGAACAGACCGCCCTCGGCTGGGAAGCCCTCGATGCCGAGCCGAGCTTCCCCCTCGTTGAGAACCATCCGCCGCAGAAGAACATTTTGCGCGGCGACGGCGTTGCTCGACGGCTTCAAACGGCCCAGAAGTTCATTGTGGAGCCGCGGCGCTCTCTCGAACCGGGCATCGGCAAGGTCGGAGGCAAGACTGTTGAGTTCGGCATGCAGCAGAGGCTTGGCGTCGGCATGCCTGCCGTACCATGACGCGTTGTCGAATGCGCGCGCCAATTCACTTTCGAGTTGTCCTTGCAATACCGCGATGCGGGCGAGGACTTCTGTTCGCGCAACCCTATCGCCTTGCAAGTCGGGCGTCTCGTCGCGCACGCGCTCCAATGCCGACAACTCCGTTACCAGGCCGGGGATGCTCCAGCAACGCGGCGACAGGCCGATGACGATGTCCCATTCGCGAGTCTTGCGTAGGGCTGTCCGGCAAATCTCCTGCGCCGCCTCTTCCGTCTCGCCTTGCATGGGAATTGCGAGAAAAAAACATCCGACTGCGCCATGGCGCGGCCTGTACTCGGCAACGGCATCTTCGACTTCGCCCAAGGAAACGATACGGACATCGAACCAGCGCAATGCGCCCGTCTCGTGGTAGTGGCGTTTTGCCACGATGGGCTGCAGGCCGGCGGCTGCATTCAGCGAGGCAAAATTCACCTCGCCCATACCCGTCAATGCTTGCTGCACCGCATAGTCGATGTCGAAGTCGCTTCCCTCGAAGATTGCATAGGCGTCCGAAAACTTCCGAAAGACGATCAGCGACCAACTCCGAAGATCGGCCAATGCAGCGGCGACCTCCTTATCTCCAGGGCCTTGCAAGGCGAGCTTCAGTAGATTGGGGCTTGCCATGAGACCGGAGCGGTCTTTTAGCAGATCCAACATCGCGATCACTTTGAGCAGTCGCAGGTGCAGGTCGTCGCCGCCCATAGCCTCGCACCGCCTTAGGGCGTCCACGGCAAGCGCCCAACGATGACCGTCCGGCGAAGCCAATATGGAAGGTTCGAGGTTGATCCGCAGATAGTCCCACAGGCGATCGGGGCCGTAGAGGTCACTGTCGGCTGCGTTGCGGAGAAAATCCTGGAACCCTTGCGGCTCAGTCGAGTTCAGGAAGCCGAAAATGCTCCGTTGATTCTGTCCGAAGCGCCGGCGCGAAACAGGGCCGAGCAAGCACGCGACGATTGGGTGCAGCGGCCGGCAATCTTCCAGCATCCGGGCAAGATGCGGGGCAGTCTGTCCCCGCACAAGTTTGGCTACGCCTTCAGCCAACGATCCCGGATGCTCCGGCCACCGGCCGCTCTCGATTGCCCGACCAAGAAGGTCAATCTGCTCGTCCCCAGCGGTATTGACGACAAGATCCACGAACCGGCCTTGTATCTTGGACCACTCGTCGCGCATCTCGCGCGATAGACGGTGGGCGTATTCCTCGAATGCCTGGTGAAGAATACCGACGACAATCAGCCTCCTACCGCTGCGTGAGGCAAGCTCGGCCAACTGCTGAAACAGGTGGATATCGGACCCGTCATGAGCCGCGGCTTCCAGAAACTTGCCCATTTCGTCGATGAACACAACCAACCCGCCGCCGGCCCGAGGGTTGCGCGCCGCGATTTCTTCAAGCGTGTCCAGGACAGATTTTTCCGTCCAGTATCTCGGTCCCCTGCCGGGTAGCAAGCCCGCCGCCTCGATAGCTTCGCCGATCACTTGTGCCGGACGATCTCGCCGCCCAACCACGGGAAGGATATGCCAGCCTCGTGTCCGGGGAGGCAACGCCTCCGCCAACAATGTTGACGTGCCCCGGCCCAGAATCGACGCTGCACGACGCCTGAGCGCCCTGTCTCCATTGAGCACCGCGCTAAGCGCGACGGCCAAGCTCGACTTCCCGCCGCCGTAAGGACCCGTCCAGGTGAATGCCCCTTGGCCGCTTGCAACCACATAGCGCGCCATGCTTTCGAGAACATCGGCGGACGACCGCGGGCAGATAAACCCTTCCAACGCCGCCGGATTACCGAGATCGGTATCGATGCGGATTGCGCGCTGATAGCGCCGGGCAACATGAACTCGATCAGCAAGCGCCATTACGCAACGTCCTTTCCGTTGCGTGCTTCGTAGTCCGCTTCGATGAAGCCGAGCGCTTCCTCGCCGCTTATATCGCGCCGGCGAATCAGTTGCTTCAGACCGGCCGTTTCCGACCACCGATAGAGACCGTCGCTCACTTCGTCGAGATTGGAGAGCCGATCCGCCAGATCGTTTTCACTCAGCAGGAACACCCGGCCAGGAGAACCCGGCTCGTGAGCGAGGGCTTCGAAAGAAAGGGTTCGAGCGGACGAGAAACGGGACCAGAAAGTCGTCACCGCATAGCAGAATACCCCGGCGCCAAGCGACGGCTTGCGTCCCCGTACGAATCGGAAACCGTCCCGCCGGCCGACCGGTCGGATCAACCCGAGCTCGGCCAGCGGCGATTCCAGAGCATCTTCATGGTTTGCCTTCCTTGAGGGCGGTTGTGATACATAGGTGCGCACAAAACATGCAACGTCGTTTTTGAGCGTAGCTGTTGAGACCCGCGCCCAACCGCGATCCTGCGCAAGTTTTTCCAGCCCTTTGACCAGGAGATCGCGTTCGAAAGATGCAGCCGGGCAATAGTTGAATGCCCAGAACCATGTGGTCTTACGCGGATTTCCGCAGAGTTGCCAATGAATAACCCACGCGGTGGCGAGGTTTTCCATGTATGGGTCGAGTCCGTCGGCGCCGAATATCCGCAACCCGAGCGGGGTTGGCGCCACTCGTCTGGCCGCCGATTCGTCGATCATCCCGGCTGCCGTTGCCCAATGGCGTATCG
Source organism: Bryobacterales bacterium (assembly GCA_965214655.1). GTDB lineage: Bacteria > Acidobacteriota > Terriglobia > Bryobacterales > UBA6623 > CATQHP01. Next base: position 3,137,301 of record OZ243965.1, read on the forward strand.
ACGCGACCATATTCTTGCCAACGCCGAATCTGGCGATCGCATCGGCAGCGAGGAAAACCGAGCCGTTACGCCCGGAGTCTTCGCCAGCGGAGACGGCATCGACGGCTTTCTTGAGCCATCCATAGCGCAGCGGAAACGTCTCGTGCCCCGATAGCTGTGGGCGGTAGTTTTTTTCGTACAGGGGACCCCGCAGCATGGTCTCCTCAACCTGGATATATTGTCCGCATCGACGCTACAGGCGTTTCACGCTATCGTCTATGCATAAGCTCCAGGCGCCGGCCATGCGCGACGCAGCGACCGTCTATGCAGATTATCAGGCAACCACACCGGTTGACCCGCGTATTATCGCAAAGACGGCCCCTTATTGGGGCGAATCGTTCGGCAACCCCCATTCGAGCGATCACATAATCGGCTGGCAAGCGGACAAGGCGGTTTGCGGGGCGGCTTCTGCCGTCGCTTCCCTGATCGGCGCCGATGCCGATGAGATAATCTTCACCTCCGGCGCCACTGAGGCCAACAATCTCGCGTTGCTCGGTCTAGCGCGCCGCGCGCCGGCCGGCCGCCGGCGTGTCTTGGTTAGCGCCGTTGAGCATAAGTGCGTCTTGGCCGCTGTTCGGGCGCTATCCGCGCGTGAAGGATTCGCAGTCGAAACAATCCCTGTGGACGGCGAGGGGTTCGTCGACCCAAGCGCGCTGAGCAAGCGCTTGGATCGAAGCGTTCTGGTCGTTTCGGTAATGGCGGTCAACAACGAAGTCGGAACAATTCAGGACATCCCGCGGATCGCTGAAATGCTGGCGCCCTACGATATTCCGTTCCATTGCGACGCGGCGCAAGCACCCTGCGCCATGGACGTGAGCGCTCTTGCCGCATATGCCGATCTCGTGAGCCTTTCGGGCCACAAGATGTACGGCCCGCAAGGCATCGGAGCTTTGTACATCCGCCGTAATCTGCAAGAACGAATCGAGCCTGTAATTTACGGCGGAGGACAACAACACGGCCTGCGTTCGGGCACCGTTCCACTTCCGCTGTGCGTCGGTATAGGAGCGGCAGCCGCAATCGTCGCTGGAGTTGAGGCCGCCGAAGAGCGCAGACGGATCGCTCGCCAACGCGATAGGTTCGTTCGCCTGCTGCGAAACGGGACATTTCCCATCACCGTCAACGGCCCCGTCTTCGCACGCCGCCACCCCGGCAACGTCAACATCCGGTTCGACGGTTTCAGCGCGCAAGACATTCTCGGCGCGTTGCAGCCGCAACTCGCTGCGTCCACCGGCGCTGCCTGTGCATCCGGCGTCCCTGAGCCATCGCACGTACTTCGCGCCCTCGGTCTCACCGCGATACAGAATGAAGCTTCCATCCGCTTCAGCTTCGGCCGGTTCACCACCGACGACGATATAGAAAGGGCTGCACGCTTGGTTCTCGATGCTTTGGGTTCGCTCTCTGCGGAACCCGCGGGGAAATCTGCAATAGGCTTGCAACGCCACGCGGTCTGAAACGCCATGTTCATGCACCCTACCGGTTGCTGCATCGCTTTCAAGGTGCGCAGCGTCGCCAGCGCACCTTTTATCGCGGATTGTTAAAATCGAAAGCCGAGGAGAGCATACATGGACAACGACCGCCGCAAGAATCTGGAAGCCGCGCTCAGCCAAATCGAGAAAGACCACGGGAAAGGCGCGATTCTGCGCATGGGAGAGCACGATGCGGGGATCGGGCTCGAGGTGATTCCGACCGGGGCGCTCTCGATCGACTCTGCGCTCGGCGTCGGCGGCTTCCCGCGCGGGCGGATGATCGAGATTTTCGGCCCGGAGTCGTCCGGCAAGACGACCTTGGCGCTGCAGGCCGTGGCGCAGGCGCAAAAGATGGGCGGCATGGCGGCTTTCATCGACGCCGAGCATGCGCTGGACCCGATTTATGCCGAGAAGCTGGGCGTGAACGTCGACGCCCTGTTGATCTCGCAGCCCGACAACGGCGAGCAGGCTTTGCAGATCGCCGACGTGCTGGTGCGTTCGGCGGCGATCGATATTCTGGTGGTCGACTCGGTCGCCGCTCTGGTGCCGCGCGCCGAGCTCGAAGGCGAGATGGGCGACAGCCACGTCGGCTTGCAGGCGCGCTTGATGTCCCAGGCGCTGCGCAAGCTCACCGGACAAGTGGCCCGCTCGAACTGCTGCATCGTTTTCATCAACCAGATTCGCGAGAAGATCGGCGTGATGTTCGGCAATCCGGAAACGACGACCGGCGGCCGGGCGCTGAAGTTCTACTCCTCCGTGCGCGTGGATATCCGCCGCATCTCGGCGATCAAAGACGGCGACCGGATCACGGGCAACCGCACGCGCGTGAAAATTGTGAAGAACAAAGTGGCGCCCCCGTTCAAACAGGCCGAGTTCGACATTTTGTACGGCGAGGGGATTTCCTTCGAGACCGATCTGATCGATCTGGGAGTCGCGCACAAGCTTGTCCAAAAGAGCGGCGCCTGGTATTCCTACGATGGGGAACGGATCGGCCAAGGCCGCGAAAGAACCAGGAACTTCCTCAAGGAGAACCCCGGCGCGCGCGACAAACTGGAGTCCGCGCTGCGCGAGACGCTGGGGCTGCCGACCGCCCGGACGGAAGAGACGACCGAGGCCGCGGCCGTCGGCTAGCTACAGGCGGAACAGTTCGCGCAACCGTTTGGTCTGGCCGCGGCTTACGGGGATTTCCGTCTGCTCCGGGTCGCTCATGCGCAACTGGTAAGTCGATTTGAACCAGGGAACGACCTCTTTGATGCGGTCGATGTTGACCAGGTAGGAACGGTGCGCCCTCCAGAATGAGCGCTCGCCCAGGTTCGACTGCAGGTCGTCGAGCGTTTTGTAGTTGCTCTCTCCGCCGGTCTGGGCGGCAACCACGCGGATTGCGCCGTCCTTGACGGTGGCGTAAATGATGTCGCCCGCGTCGACGAGAAGCATGCGGCTGTTCGACTTGATCAGGACTTTGGACGGCGGGGCGGCCTGTCCGCTGAGATGAGACAACAGCCGTTTCATTCTGCCGACTTCTTCCGTCGGCGTCTCGATGAGCGCGCGCTCGATCGATTTCTGGAGCCGCGGCTTCTCGATCGGCTTGAGCAGATAGTCGGCCGCATTGACCTCAAAGGCCTGGACCGCGTACTGGTCGTAGGCGGTGGCGAAGATGATGTGCGGCAGCGCGCCTCCCCGCCGCACCAGCTCGCGCACGACTTCGAGTCCGCTCAGCCCCGGCATTTGCACATCCATGAAGACGACGTCGGGGTCGAGCGCCTCGATCTGCTGCAGCGCTTCGGGGCCGTTCGAGGCTTGGCCGACGACTTCGATTTCGGCGAACGAGTCGAGCAAAAAAGACAGCTCTTGGCGGGCGAGTTTCTCGTCGTCGACGAGAATCGCGGTCAGAGCGCCCGCTCCGGCAACTTTTTCAGCCATATTCCTTCTATCTTCGGCTGAGTGTAGCATCGGTAGAGGGGATGTCCGCCCGGCCCGATACGGCTGTCGCCTTATTTGCCAAAGCTCCGCGGCCGGGGCATGTGAAAACTCGGCTCACGACCCGGCTTTCCGCCGAGGAGGCCGCGGAATTCCATCGTCTTTGCGCCCTCGCAACATGGCGCAAGCTGCAGCGCATTGCCGCGGCGGATGTGTTTTTGTACTGCGACGTTCGCGGCGCGGAGCTCGGCTTGCCGGCGGCACCGGAGCGGCTGCGGCTCCAGCGCGGCGCGGAGCTCGGCGAAAAAATCCGGCGGTGCCTCGACGAACTGCTTGCGGAGGGGTATCGCAAGGCGCTGGTCGTCGGCAGCGACAGCCCGACAGTGCCCGCGGCGAACATTGCAGCCGCGGCCGCGCAGCTCGACCGCTGCGATGTCGTCTTGGGGCCGTGCGCGGACGGCGGTTTCTATCTGATCGGCGCGCGCAAAACGGACGTGCGGATGTTCGCCGGCGTCGTCTGGTCGGGGGAAACGACCCGCGCGCAGACGGTTCGGGCGCTCCATGCCGCAGGTCTGAGCGTCGCCCGCACGGGCGCATGGTACGACGTCGACGAGCCGGGCGATCTCGACCGCTTGCGGTCGGATCCCCATCTTCCGCCCGCTTTGCGCAGGTGGTTCGCCTCGCGCCGGCCTCTACAATGAAAGAACGCTGGAGCCATGGCCGTCGAAGAAAAAGAAATCCCCTCGTTCGAGGACGGACTCAAACAACTCGAGGAAGTCGTCAGTCAACTCGAAGACGGCGATCTGCCGCTGGAAAAGTCGTTGGAATTGTTCGAAAAAGGCATGACGCTGAGCGCAAGCTGCCGCCGGCAGCTTCAGGACGCCGAGGCGAAAGTCGAGATTCTGCTGCGCAAGGACGGCGCCATCGAGCCACAGCCGTTCGATCTGAGCGACGAATAGACCGCCTCCCTTCCGCCTGTGGCATTCGAAGAGTATCTCGCCGAGCGCCGACAACGCGTGGATCGTGCGCTTGACGGACTGCTTCCCACTGCGGAAACGCCTCCGCGCACGATTCACGCCGCGATGCGTTACAGCCTGTTCGCAGGCGGGAAGCGCATCCGCCCCCTGTTGACGATCGCCGCGGCGGAGGCCTTGGGCGCGACGACGGGAGCGGAGGCGCCCGGCTGCGCCTTGGAGTGCGTGCATGCGTACTCGCTGATTCACGACGATCTCCCCGCCCTCGACGATGACGATTTCCGCCGCGGCAGGCCGACCTGCCACAAGGTTTACGGCGAAGCGATGGCCATCTTGGCCGGCGACGGCCTGTTGACGGCCGCGTTCCGGATTCTTGCGCAGCTCGATCTGGCGGCCGAGAATCGCGCGGCCATGACCGCGGAGCTTGCCGCCGCCGCAGGCACCGTGGACGGGATGATCGGAGGACAAGCGGCCGACCTCGAAGCGGAAGGGAAATCCGTTACGCCCGAGCAACTGCACGGCATTCACCGCGCGAAGACCGGAGCGCTGATCCGGGCGGCGGTGCGCATCGGCGCCCTTTTCGGCAACGCCGAAGCGGACGCTTATCGGGCGCTCAGCGGCTACGGGCGGCATATCGGCCTGGCCTTTCAGATCGTCGACGACATTCTCGACGTCGTCTCCACAAGCGAGGAACTCGGCAAGACCGCCGGCAAAGACGCCCGGCAAGGAAAGGCGACGTTCCCCGCCCTTTACGGCCTCGAGGAATCGCGCCGCCGGGCGCAGCAGCATCTCGAAGCCGCGTTGGCCGCGATCGAGGATTGCGGGCCGCCGGCTTGGGGCTTGCGCCGGATCGCCGAGCGCATCGTGTCGCGCACGAAGTGAGCGGCGGAGCGCGCCGCGCCGCCCGCGGAACTTTTGCCGCGGACCGTCAATCGTCGTATTCGACTGCGACCAGGAAAAGCCCTCGGGCGGGCGCCGTCGGCCCGGCAAGGCTTCGGTCGCGGGCGCTGAGCATCGCCGGTATGTCGTCGGGCTTCAGGTTGCCGCGTCCGACCTCGAGCAGCGCGCCCACGATGTTGCGCACCATGCGGTAGAGAAACCCGGAGCCCCGCACGCGGTAGACGAGCCGACCGGGCCGGCGGATCAGCTCCGAGGAGAAAATCGTTCTGCCCGTGGACTTTTCGGCTTCCCCCTGCCGCGCAGCGCGGTCGCTCGAAGCCAGAGAGCGAAAATCCCGCGTTCCGGCGAACAGCGGGGCCGCGGCAAGCATCGCCTCTTCGTCGAGGGGAAACGGATACCAATAGGCGAACGGATAAACGAACGGAGGGCACGTTTCCTCGCGATGAACGCGGTACTCGTAAGTCTTCGCGACGGCCGCGTATCTGGCGTGAAACCCCGCGGGCATTTCCGCGGCGTCGTAAATGCGCACCGCCGGGGGCAAGATGCGGTTCAGCGCCTTCTTGAGATTTTCCGCAGGGATCGGATTGGTCAGCGTGAACGACGCCGTCTGGCCCAGAGCATGAACCCCGGAGTCGGTCCGCCCGGAGCCGGCGACCCTGACGCGGCTTCCCTCGATTGCGGCCAAAGCATCCTCGAGCGCTCCCTGAACCGTTTTCCGCCCCGGTTGGATTTGCCAACCGCTGAAACCGGCGCCGTCATATGCGACAGTGATCTTCAGGGTCCTCATCCGGCAGGCAACGAGGCCAGAGTAGCGCGGATTGCCGCGTTCAGGGAAGAGCGGGCCGGCAAGCGCCTGAGTAACCAGTTACACGAGCGGTGCGCCTTGTCGTTTTAACGTCCGTGCGGGTCTGTCAGGCCGGGGTGTGCGCAAAGCGACGATTCATGACGAGCCGGTCATTCAGCGTTTCGGTTTTCTTGGCCGTTGTCCTGTGCTTGCAGCCGTTTGCGTCAGGACAGACATTCCGCAGAAAGCCCGTGGACTATAGCGAAGGCGTTTCGGGCTGGCCGCCGATCGTCAACGTCCTGAAAGCGCCCAAAGTCCCGGAAATCAGCTTGGCGAATTCCGCAAGGCTGGATCTGCTGATCCACGACGCCAAGCTGTACTTGTCGCTGGCCGACGCTTTGGCTCTGGCCATCGAAAACAACCTCGATCTGGCTTGGGCCCGTTACGGGCCTCAGAGCGCCGGCAACGATGTCATGCGCGCCAAGTCGGGCGCGCAGTTGCGCGGCGTCCAGAACCAGATCAGCGTTCTTTCGACCGGAATCGGCGGCGGCGGCGGCGGCGGCCAGGGCGGCCAGGCCACGGGCATTACGCAGCGCGCCGGCGGGGGCGGCGGAGGCGGCGGCGGAGCGGCAAACGTCGGCGACGCGAGCACGTTCTTCGGCACACAGTCGGTCAACATGGACCCCGCGCTGTTCGGCAATATCGATTGGGGTCACTTCTCCAACCCGCAAACCAGCAACTTCGTCACCGGAACGAACACGCTGATCCGCGAGATCAGCAACTCGCAGTTGGGCATCCGGCAGGGTTTCAAGACCGGCACGACCGCCGCGCTGGTCTGGGCCAACACGCGCAGCCTCACCAACAACCTGCGCACCAACTTCAACCCGTCGCTTGTCAGCGCGCTGACTTTGCGCGTCACGCAGCCGTTGCTGCAAGGGTTCGGCGTGGCGGTCAACACCCGCAACATCGAAGTGGCCAAGAACAACCGCGAGATTTCCGACTTGCAGTTCAAGCTGCAAGTCGAAGAGGTCGTCACGCGGGTCGAGGTGCTCTATTGGGGGCTGGTAACGCTCCGAGCCCAGGTGGACAGCCAACGGGAGAATCTGCAGCTCGCCCAAAAGCTCTACAACGACAACAAGAGGCGCGTCGAAATCGGCACCTTGGCGCCCATCGAGATCGTTCGCGCCGAGGCGGAAGTCGCCGCCCGCGAAGCCGACCTTACCGCCGCGGAGACCGAGGTCCGGCTACAGGAAACGCTGCTCAAAGACGCGCTGAGCGTCAACGGCATGGCCAGCCCTACCCTGATGTACGCCGAGATCGTTCCGACCGACGCCATCGAGGTGCCGGAAGAAGAAATCCTGGCGCCGCTGGAGGCGCTCATGGAAACGGCAGTGGCCGGCCGCGCCGAGATGGAGCAGAACCGCATTCGCATGAAAAACACGGAACTGGGCTTGGTCGGCGTGCGCAACGGCATGCTGCCCAGCGCGGACCTCACGGTCGATCTGACGAATAACGCGCTGGCCGGGCAAGTCAACGAGCTTTTCATCGCCAGTCCCGGACAGCCGGCGGGGGTTTCGCCGTACTTTCTGGGCGGCTTGGGCAATGCCGCCGGGCAATTGTTCCGCCGCAACTTCCCCGATTACCAGGTCCGCCTGCAAGTCAACATTCCGCTGAAAAACCGCCAGGCGCGGGCCGACTTGACCGCTTCGCTGCTCGAAAAGCGCCAGCAGGAAGTCCGCCTGATTCAAGCGGCGAACGCGGTGCGCAGCGAAGTGCAGTCGGCTCTGATCCAGGTCGAGCAGGCGAGCGCCCGCTACAAGGCGGCTCTGAAAGCTCAGGAACTGCAAGAGCAGACGCTGAACGCCGAGCAGAAAAAGTTCAATTTGGGCGCCTCGACGATCTTCCAGGTCGTGCAGGCGCAGCGCGACTTGGCAAACGCGCGCACGACGCTGATCATCACGCAAAACGCCTACATCAGCGCCCGCATCAACCTCGACCGCGCCACCGGACATACGCTCACGGCAAACAGCATCTCGATCGCGGAAGCCTACGAGGGCGTCGTCAACAAGAGACCCGATCCCATTCCGGTCGGCGGCCAATAAAACGTGTCCTCCCGCAGGCGCCAATCGGCGCGGCGGGCTCAATGGCGGCATAGGGCAAGCGCGGCAACCAGACGCGCGATTGCCGGTTTTTCAGCGGGCCGGCGCGCCGCGGCGGCGCAAGCAGTGTGCCATCATGATGGACTGGCATGGAAAGGTCGCGCAATGGCTGAAACACTCTACGACGCGGTCGTTGTCGGCGCGGGCGCCGGAGGAGGCACTACCGTCCGCGTGCTGGCGGAGAGGGGGCTCAAGATCGCCCTGCTCGAAGCCGGCCCGACGATCGACCCGCAAAAAGACTACAAGACGAACAAATGGCCCTACGACTACGGACATCGAACCGCCGAGAAAGGCGGCGCGCAGTACTTCGGGCGCGGCACGGATTACGGGTTTTTCACGACCGTAAGCGGCGGCTGGCAGCTTGACGGCGAACCCTATACGGTGGCCGAGGGCAGTCAATTCACCTGGTTCCGCTCGCGGGTCGTGGGCGGGCGCACGAATCATTACGGGCGGATGTCGTTCCGCTTCTCGGCCATGGACTTCAAGCCCTACTCGCGCGACGGACTCGGCTGGGACTGGCCGATCGCCTACGCAGACCTGTCGCCCTGGTACGACCGGGCCGAGCAATTCATCGGCGTGACCGGCACGGTCGAGGGGATTCCCAGCGCTCCCGACGGGATTTTCGAAACGCCGCCGCCGCCGAAAGTGCACGAGTTGCTCATGCAGAAAGCGGGCAAGAAGCTGGGCGTGCCCTTCATCGCCAACCGGCGGGCGGTCATCACCAAGCTGAAGAACGGCCGGCCCGCCTGCCACTACTGCGGCGAGTGCCGGCGGGGCTGCCTGACGGCGTCGAACTACTCGGCGTCTCAGGTCGATATCTTTCCCGCGCTGGAGACCGGCAAGCTGACGCTGATTCCCGAGGCGATGGTCCGCGAGATCGAAATCGGCGACAACGACCGCGTGACAGGCGTCGTCTATATCGACAAAAAGGAACGCGTGGAAAAACGAGTCCGCGCCAAGGCGGTGGTGCTGGCGGCCTCGGCCTGCGAGACCGCGCGGCTGATGCTCAACTCCAAATCGAAGCAGTTTCCCAACGGCATCGCCAACGGTTCGGGGCTGGTCGGCCGCTACCTGATGGATACGGTCGGCTACGGCGTGCGCGGCTCGATTCCCTACCTCGAAAACATGCCCCGCTACGATACGAGCGGTTTTGGCGGCGCGCATCTCTATGCGCCCTGGTGGCTGTACGATCAACACCACAAGCTGGACTTCCCGCGCGGCTATCACATCGAGTTCGGCGGGGGCTTCCGCCTGCCCGGCCCCGGGTCGTTCCACGCCGCGGCGCGGAAATACGGTTACGGCAAGAAACTCAAAGAAAAGATTCGCCAGGAATACGGTACGTCGATCGGGCTTTCGGGCCGCGGCGAAATGATTCCCAACAACCAGAGCTACCTGGACATCGATCCCGACGTCGTGGACAAGTGGGGCATTCCCGTGCCGCGGTTCCATTTCAAGTGGAGCGATTACGAATGGAAGCAGGCCCGCCACATGGAGAAATCTTTCTCCGCGCTCATCGAGGCGTGCGGCGGCAAAGGACTGCGGCAGAACAACGCCGCCCGCGAAGGCGAAGGGATTTCGGTTCCGGGCTCCATCATTCACGAAGTCGGCGGGGCGCGCATGGGCGACAATCCCGGCAGTTCGGTGCTCAACAAGTACTGCCAGTCCCATGAGGTGAAAAATCTTTTCGTGGCGGACGCGGCGAGTTTCGTCAGCAACCCGGACAAGAACCCGACGCTGACGATCAACGCGCTCGCTTGGCGCACGGCCGAGTATCTGGCTGAGGAGATGAGGAAAGGCAATGTCTAGCAATTTCGTTTCCGTCGAAGCGCTGTCGCGGCGCGACGCTCTGCGGCGCATTGCTCTCGGCGTCACCGCCGCCGGATTGGCCGGGACCATCGACCGGGCCGACGCTCACGAGGTGCACAGTCAGGCTGCGGACGAGAAAACGCTGCAAGGCGAATATACGGTCCGGTATTTCAACGCGCATGAATTGCGGACGCTGGAAAGACTTTCCGAGTTGATTATTCCGGCCGACGCCGGCGGACCCAGCGGCCGCGAGGGCGGCGCGCCGGAGTTTATCGACTTGCTGTGCAGCGAGAACGAAGAGTTGGCGGCGATTTTCAGCGGCGGCATCCTGTGGCTCGACCACGCGATGCTCAAGCGGCGCGGCAAGAAATTCGTCGAGGCGTCCGCCGCCGGCCAAACGGAGATGCTGGACGCGCTGGTACGGGCCGAAGCGTCCGAAACCGCGGCGGACACGGCTTTCGCCACGAACGACTACCGGCGGTTCGCCATGTACGGCGTGCGTAGGCCGGCGGATATCCGCCGTGGCCTCGGGTTTTTCGATTGGGCGCGGAAGCTGATCGTCGACGCCTACTACACCAGCCCGGCGGGAATCGAGGACATCGGCTACATCGGCAACGCCTCCTACAGCGAATACGAGGTGCCGCAGGAGGCCGTCGAGTATGCCATGAGCCGCAGCCCGTTCCGGGCTTGACGGCCGAACGAGAGCGCATGGCCGGTCGTTTTGCCTGTCTTGCGGCGTTGTCGGCCGGATTGTTCGCGGTTTCGGGGGCGATGCGGGCGGAAGACGAGGCGGTCGCCGTTCGTCTGGTAATCCTCGATGCCGGCCGCGCCCTGCAGGCGAACAACGCCGCTCTGTTTCTGTCCAAATTCGATTCGCGGTCGATGGCCGGGTTCGACGACCTGAGCGTTCATGTCCGGGCCTTGGCGGCGCAACGCACGATTGCCTCGTCGGTCGAGGTCGGGCCGGTGCAAGAGGACGAAGGCGGCGGCTTGGCGGTCACGGTGGACTGGCTGCTGCAACTAACGCCGCTTTCCGGCCCCGGCCCGGTCGAAGTGCGGCAGGAGAACTTGTCGCTCCGTTTCGTCAAGCGCAAAGGCAAGTGGAAGATCGCCGCGCTCGAGCCGCTCGAATTTTTTCGCAGCCGATAGGCTGCCGGCCCGCGGCAAAAGTCACGCGGGCGGCCGGAAGATGTCCGTTCGAGAGAACCGCTGCAGCGGACCGGGATCGCTACGGACATCCCCGGAACCAACGGGAGTCCCCCGGCGCTACGGAAGAACCTCAGTACGGACCGAGACGCAAAACGGCCCCGGCAGCCGAAGCCGCCGGAACCGTTGTTGAAGGTCTACCGTTCCTTACTTCGCCTACTGTTCCCCCAATGAATCAAGGAAGACAAGACAGTTACGGTCGGCAACATCCATATCTGTCGAACGTAGCGCGGAGCGCCGTTTTCTTCGGAGAAGAACAGCCAAACCGCCAGCGAGAAAACAAGAACAATCGCATTAAACACAGCGAGCGCCGTTTTCTCGTTCCTGCCGGTTATCCGGCCCCGAAAAATTGCGTTCCAAAAAGAACTGGAAGTTAACATACATCCTCGCATTCCGCTTCGCATTCAACATAGCAGTCTTGAACAGCCGGATCATCCTCACAATGCTCGTCCTCGATCTCGACCTGCTCATAAACCCAGATGGCCACTAAGCCACATATAGCCCCTCCTCCGGGACCAGTTTCAATTGCCACCCCCCTACACACCATGACCATACCACCCTGAATCCACCGGTCCAAGTAGAGAATTCTCGCCTCGCACAATTGCGGGATATCCTCGCAATGCGAGCAAAGAGGGATCCGGACAGTCCGCAAGCGCCGATTGCGGAACGGTCAGGGTCAACAAGGCAAGCGCCAGCAGCATCGCCACCGCTCGAAATTTCGTTTCGTAGTTATCATGCATATAAGATCGTTTGTTCGCCTTTTCAGGGCGTCTTCACCGGCTTTGTCCGTGGACGATCGAGAGCGCGTCCGACAGGCCCTCGCGGCTGCTCTAGCCGAGAGGACCCGGTGCGCTTATCTCGGCCATTGGGACGCTTTCCAGGCCTGGGCCGCGCGCCGGGGCTATGCGTCTGCGCCGGCGGACCCGGAAACCGTCGCCGCCCACTTGGCGGCCTTGGCGAAAACCGTCGGCGCGGCCACGCTCAAGGTGCGCCGCGCCGCCATCGGAGCGGTGCATCGCGCGTCCGGCTTCCCGGACCCCACCGCCGGCGAGCCGGTCAAGCGCACGCTCTCCGGGCTGGTCCGCAAGGCGGGCGCGGCGCCCCGACAAGCGGCCCCGCTTACGGCGACAGCCCTGGCTGCGATCCGCGCGACAGCTTGCGCCCGACGCCTCGACAAAGCGCGCCGCCGCGAGCGCGCGGCAACGGCCCGGTCGCGGGGCTTGGCGGACATCGCCTTGTGCAGCGTCATGCGCGACGCTCTGTTGCGGCGCAGCGAGGCCGCCGCCCTGACCTGGGGCGACATCGCCGCGCAAGACGACGGCAGCGGGCGGCTGACCGTGCATCGTTCCAAAACCGATCGAGAGGCCGCCGGGTCGGTGCAGTACCTCGGCCGGCAAGCCATGGCCGACTTGGCTGCGCTGCGGCCCGCCGGCGTCAAGCCCGGCGATGCGGTGTTCGCCCTGAGCGACTCGCAGATTCAGCAGCGCATCGCCGCCGCGGCGCGAGCGGCCGGCCTGGAAGGGCGCTTCAGCGGTCACAGCCCGCGGGTGGGCATAGCTCAGGATCTGGCCGCGGGCGGAGCCGCGCTGCCCGAGCTGATGCAGGCTGGCCGCTGGAGTTCCAGCGCCATGCCCGCGAGCTATATCCGCGGCCAAGCCGCCGGCCGCAACGCCGCCGCCCAATACTACGCTGACCGGCAAGAGTGGCAGGCTCGGCCGCCGTCTCGGCAGACGCGTACGGACCCGGTCAGGAGGGCTTGTCGCTCCGTTCCGTCAAGCGCAAAGGCCAATGGAAGATCGCCGCGCTCGACCCGCTTGAGTTTTTCCACAGTCGATAGAAAGCTGGCCTCGCTCAAGTGCCCACTCCGGCGCGTCGTCTGGGGCGATGATTTCGCAACCGTCAACCCCGCTGCGCCGGGAGTAATCCTGCCGCCCTCCGGTGCGCTCGTCAGTGGTTGCTTCCCCTGCTCGATAGGCGGCCGCGGCCAGAGGGTAGCGTTGAAATCTCGGGCGGTCTTGCTTTCATGGGGCCGGTTCCCCCGCGCGAAGCAGGGGAACCGCAGAAAACCAAGGCCTACCGCCCACAGAATAGGTGCAGTCCCCAAATAAAGCAGACAAGGAACACGGCGGTAGCGATCATACGCCTCGGCGAGGCCGGGTCTCTCGTCCAGATACTGGAGTACTTGCAGTGCTTGCCACGCATATCAACACACCTCCGCATCCTCGCACTCAGTGTAGCAATCGTTTTGCTCTGAACAATCCTCGAAGGGGATTTCGAGCTCTTCGTTAATCAAGTGCATGAAGATTCCGCACTCGATGGCGAGCACTGGGGACAAGCCCGGAACAGGGTTGATCGATATCGCGGTACAAATCATCACCTCAACGGGTATCACGGTGAGCACGACCTCCCAGCGGGTTTCACAGTCGATATCTCCGCACTCATCATCACAATCTCGCTGCGCCAAAGCGCCTTGCGGTACGGCCATCACCAAGATGGCCAACAGGGTCAGCCAAGCGGCCGCCCGTAACTTCGTTTGATGGCATTATAGCCTCCTATTGCTGTTGGTTTGCCGCGTTGGCGTACGCCGTCCGTATAATCAACTGAGACCAAGCACCTACGTCCATGCCGGGTCCTCGCGGGGTGTTCTCTAATGCGTCGAGTATCGGCCTACGCATGGCCTCGACCCGGGCCATTTCTTCAACCCGGCCGGCATCGCGCAAGGTGTCGATAATTTGATCGAAGGATGCATTACGCCGCTGGTGTGTCCACTCCTGCTTACTCACGCCGGGCGGCGGTCGGCGCGGCCTTGTATCGTACATCGCAGCTAACGCCTCCTTGACCTTTGCCTGCACGTCTAGGTCAGAGCGGGTCTTGGCATCGAGAGGCTCAGCACCTCGGGATTCCAGAAACTTCGCAACTCTCGTACGGCCCTTTTGGTAGGCAAAGCGGAGAGGGGTCAACGGTGGACAGTTCTCGCCGCAGCCTTCGATGTTCGGCACGGCGTCCACGTCAGCGCCCTGATTCACCAGGTATTCGACGACGGATAGATTGCCAGCCTGTGCAGCGTAATGTAGGGGCGTCAAGCCGTTGCGGTCGGCAGCGTCCACGTTGGCCCGATACAGGGAAACCAGCGGAACTACCAAGTCGTAAGCGTCCGCGGTCTCGTTCTGAGCCGCCATGCAAAGCGCAGTTAAGCCGGTAACCGGTTCGATAGCGTCGATGTCGCCAACATAGGGAAGCGCCTTCAAGGCTTCGTCGTACTTCCGCGCTGCGATCCAGTAATGAGCAGCCGAAGATTCCTTGAGCCGTTCTGAAAACGTTTTGCCCTCGGTTTGTTTCGATTCAGTCGCCGCCCCGAAGCCGAGCACGGCCACCGCCAAGACGGCCACCAAAGCCGCCAGTAAGGTTTTCTTCATGATTCACTCCTTCGGTTTTCAGGACAAACGATGTAGGCGCAGAAGCGCATACAGCTCTCGTACTTGCGATAAGCCCCCCACGCACAAGCCCAGTCGAACCAGTCGCAAGAAGCCAGATCTCCTTTAAGCTGAGATTCGCACCACTCGTAGCAGTCCCAAATCTCACCGTCGCAGCCCTCGATGGGGCTCACGGCCAGAGCCGAGCCGGCGGCCAGCAGCATCACCGCCACTGCCGCCGCCCAAACAGCTTTCATAAGTCGTTTTCTCCTTGCCGCGGGATGCGGCTACAGGAGAGATTACATGCCTTATAACTACGTTTATCAGGCATTAGATATCATGATTCCGGCGTGCTTTCGGCCGGTGATCGAGGAATGCGCAAGTTCGCGGAACGGAAACAGGCGCCCCAGCCGGCGCCTGCAAGCCCCTGTAGAACGCCATATGCGGCGCAGCGGCGTCCCAAAACCATGCCCGGCGCAAAATTTTTCAATTTTTTTTCAAATATGCGCTTGACACGTAGTTATCATGCATACAGTCTCGTCTGTCCGCCTCTTCGGGGCATTTTTATCTGTTTTGTCCGCGGATGATCGAGAACGCGTCCGACAGGCCCTCGCGGGGGCGTTGGCCTATAACACCCGGCGCGCTTATCTCGGACACTGGGACGCTTTCCATGCTTGGGCCGCGCGCCGGGGCTACGACGCCGCGCCGGCGGATCCGAAGACCGTCGCCGCCCACTTGGCGGCCCTGGCGGAAACCGCCGGCGCGTCCACGCTGAAGGTCCGCCGCGCCGCCATCGGAGCGGCGCATCGCGCGTCCGGCTTGCCGGACCCCACCGCCGGCGAGCTGGTCAAGCGCGCGCTCGCCGGACTGGCGCGCAAGGCGAGCGCGGCGTCTCGACAAGCAGCCCCACTCACCGCGGCAGCCCTGGCTGCGATCCGCGCCACGGCTTGCGCTCGACGCCTCGGCAGAGCGGGCCGCCGCGAGCGCGCGGCAACGGCCCGGGCGCGGGGCCTGGTGGACATCGCCTTGTGCAGCGTCATGCGCGACGCCCTGTTGCGGCGCAGCGAGGCCGCCGTCCTGACCTAGGGCGACATCGCCGCGCAAGACGACGGCAGCGGGCGCCTGACCGTGCGCCGTTCCAAAACCGATCAAGAGGCTGCCGGGTCCGTGCTGTACATCGGCCGGCAAGCCATGGCCGACTTGGCTGCGATGCGGCCCGCCGGCGTAAAGCCCGGCGATCGGGTGTTCGGTCTGAGCGACTCGCAGATCCAGCGGCGCATCGCCGCCGCCGCGCGGACGGCCGGCCTGGAAGGGCGCTTCAGCGGCCACAGCCCGCGGGTGGGCATGGCTCAGGACCTGGCCGCGAGCGGGGCCGCGCTGCCCGAGCTGATGCAGGCCGGCCGCTGGAGTTCCAGCGCCATGCCCGCGAGCTATACCCGCTTCCAAGCCGCCGGACGCAACGCCGTCGCCAAATACTACGCCGGACAGCAGGAGTGACAGTCTCGACAGAAGAGCTTGCCGCTCCGTTTCGTCCAGCGCAAAGGCAAGTGGAAGATCGCCGCGCTCGAGCCGCTCGAATTTTTTCGCAGCCGATAGGCATATCCCGCCAAGCAGGCGCCGCCGTTTGCGATAATGCCCGGCGATGAGCAACTCCTTGACCCGCCGCCGATTCGTCGGCTCGGCCGCTGCCGGGATCGCCGCCGCACAGCAGGCCCCGGCAGCCGATGCGCGCCCCAATATCCTCTGGATCTGCACCGACCAGCAGCGCTGGGACACGGTGCGGGCGCTGGGCAACGAGCACATCCGCACGCCCAACATCGACCGCCTCGCGGCAAGCGGCGCGGCGTTCGAGAACGCCTACTGCCAGTCGCCGATCTGCACTCCGAGCCGGGCAAGCTTTCTGACCGGCATGTACCCGTCGTCCGTTCACGGCTGCATGAACGGCAACGAGCGTTGGGATAGCGCCGCCCCCCTGGTCACGAAAACGCTCGCCGGCGCGGGTTACGACTGCGGGCTGGCCGGCAAGTTCCATCTCTCCGGCGCGCAAGGGCGCATCGAGCCGCGCGCCGACGACGGCTACCGCGTGTTCCATTGGAGCCACCACCCGCACGACGACTGGCCGCAGGGTCATGCCTACATCGACTGGCTCAAGTCCAAGGGCAAGGACTACCGCTCGATCTACAAGAAGCTGGGCTACATCCCCAGCGAATTTCATCAGACGACCTGGTGCGCCGACCGCGCGATCGAGTTCATGAACGAGCAGCGCTCGGGGCCGTGGCTGTTCAGCCTCAACTGTTTCGACCCGCACTCGCCGTTCGATCCGCCCCAGGAGTGGCTCGACCATTACCCGCAAGCGGAGATGCCGGGGCCGCTTTTCCGCGAGTCCGACCTGGCGGCTCAAGAGCGCCTCAAGAACGTCAATTTTCAGCGGGAGGCGCGGCGTCCGGAAGAAATGAACGCCAAGTCCTATCAGGCGAAATACTACGCCATGATCGAGTTGATCGACCACAACGTCGGCCGCCTGCTCGACGCCTTGGAGAGCAGCGGGCAGCGCGACGACACCATCGTGATCTTCACCAGCGACCACGGCGAGACTCTGGGCGACCACGGGCTGCTGCTGAAGGGCTGCCGTTTCTATGAAAGCCTGGTGCACGTGCCGCTGGTCGTCTCCTGGCCGGGGCGGTTCCAGAGCGGCCTGCGCAGCCGGGCGCTGGTCGAACTCACCGATTTGGCGCCGACTCTGCTGGAGGCGGCCGGACTCTCCGCGCCGGATACGATGCAGGGCAAGCCGCTGACCTCGATTCTTGCGGGCGGCTCGTCCCCCGACCGCCACCGCGAGTTCGTGCGCAGCGAGTACTATCGCGCGCTCGCCGGAGTGCAGAGCTTCGCCACGATGGTGCGCAGCGAGCGCTTCAAACAGGTCGTTTACCACGGCCACGGGCTGGGCGAGCTGTTCGACCTGGAAGCCGACCCGGGAGAATTCGACAACCTGTGGGACGCCCCGAAGATGTCTCAGGTCCGCCACGAGCACATGACGATGAACTTCGACGCGCTGGCCATGGCAAGCGACGTAGGCTCGCCGCGGGTTTCGCGTTATTGAGGCCGAGCTCCGTTCGCCAGCAGCGCCTTGCCGCCGCTTCTGGCGACGACCGCCACACCACGAGCGCCCGCTAATTTTTCGATACGGGGGATCTCTTCCTCGAATGTCGCCAGGTAGCAGCGCTCCCCGCTTCGCCACCGCGCGGCAAACCCCGCGTCGTCCAGGAACACATCGGGAGCGCCGGGGGCGTGCGATCCGTACTCGATGTTGTTTTTACGGCCGTTCAGCAGCAGCGCCGGGCGGTTCGTGTAGAAAACCAGCGACGAGAAGGCGTAGTATTCGCGGTCGAGGATCAACTCGCCGGGCGGCGCCGCGAGGTAGGCGTCGGCGAGCGGGCGCGACGACAGATACGGATCGAACGTAACCATCGCCCAGCGCGCGGCGTGGACGAACACGATCATCGTCAAAGCGAGGGCGGCCATGGCTCGACGGCCTTTCAGCAGCAGCGCCCCCAGCGAGCCGGCCGCGAATGCGCCGGCGGCGAGTAAGAGGGGGCCCCGCAGGTAGGCGAACGAGGCGATCGTCAGATCCTGCATATGTCCGAGCGACAGCGTATAGGCGTCCGGATTGGCGCTCAGTCTCGCAGCGATGTCTCCTGCCGCGGGCAGCTTCCAAACGGAAACCAGAACGCCGGCCATGCCCGCAAAGACGAGCAGCGAGGCCGCGCCCGCAATCTTTGCGCCGAGTCTTTGCAGGCGGCCGGGCCGCGCCGCCCCATCGGCCAACAGCAGGAACGCCGGGGCATAGGCCGGCAGAGTGTAGTATTCCTGCGAGGTCGAAGCGGAAAAGAACAGCAGCGTGAAGGCGAAGCAGCAGAGCATCAGCAGGCGCATCCGGGAAGCGCGGTCTGCGCTGCCGAACGAAAGCCCGCGAAGCGTTGCCGCGTATGCGCTCCAGGGGAACAGCCAAAGCAGATGTCCGAGCCAGAACGCGGCCAAGGGCACGGTGTCGTAGTCCTGCGGGTAGCGCAGACCCAGATAACGCAGCAGGTGTTCGTTGACGAAGTAGCGCCAGAAGAAGCCGCGGTACTCTCCGGGACCGCTCTCCAGGGTCCACGCGAAGTAAGGCGGGTGGCGAAAAATTGCCGCCAAGTGCCACGGCGCCGCAACCAGCAGCGCGGTTGCCGTGACCAGACCGAGGTTCAGGCGCCGCCGCACATCGGCGGAGCGCCACGCCCCGCTGACGGCCAGATAAACGGCCAGCGCGCCGAGGGGCAGCACGACGGCAACCAGCCCCTTGAACAGGACGCCCGTTCCAATGGCCGCTCCGGCCGCCGCTGCGGGGGCTTTTCGCGGCGCGCCCTTCTCTTCGAGCGACTCCAGAAAAAATCCCAGTGCGGCCAGCGTCGTGCAGGCAATGAAGACGTCAGGCATGCGCACTCTTGTGAACAGAAACAGACCGGCGCACGTCGCCAGGCCGACGGCCGCGAGCGTTCCGCAATCGGCGCCCAGCGTCCTCCGGCCGATGCGATAGGTCAGCCAACACAACAAGATTGCCGCCAGCGCCATGGGCACGCGCGCCGCCCAATCGTGGACTCCGAAGACTGCGAACGAGGCGGCGATCGCCCAGACCTGCCCGGGCGGCTTGTCGAAATAGGGAACGCCGGCGATCCGCGCGGTCGTCCAATCGCCCGATTCAAGCATCCCGCGGGCGATTTGCGCATACGTCGCGTCCACGTCGTCGAGCAGCGCAGGGGGGCTGACGACCGTGCCGAGAAAAACAACCGCGGCTGCGGCCGCTGCCGTCAGTTCGCCGCGCTCAAGCCGCATTTCGACAGATTAGCCAAGCTTGAAATCCGTCGCCGGCATCGCGCCCGGGCAGTCTGTCGAGCGCTTTGCGGCAAGTCCACGCCGTTCGCTCGGCGAGAACCCGGTCGAGAACCTGCTCGTTGTCTTCGGGTTCGAGCGAGCAGGTCGAGTAGACGAGCCGTCCGTGCGGCAAGAGGATATCCAGGGCGCTGCCCAGAATCCGCGCTTGCCGCTCTTGGAGGTCGTGCAAATCCGCGGGTTGCAGCCGCCACTTGATCTCGGGATTGCGGGCCAGCGTGCCCGTGCCCGAGCAGGGAGCGTCGACCAGGATGCGGTCGAAGCCGGCGCGGAACGGCAATGGCCGCTCGGCGTCGAGGGCGAGAATCCGCAGGCCGCGCGAACCCAGCCGGCGCAGAGTCCGCAGGCGATGCAAGCTGCGGTCGGAGGCTGTAACGCCGCCGACTGCCTCGGCCAGTTGCCGCGCCTTTCCGCCGGGAGCGGCGCAGAGATCGAGAACTCTGTGTCCGGGCTTGACGGAAAGCAGCGGGACAACCAATTGGGAGCTCAAGTCCTGCACGAACAGACGGCCGTCGCGGACCGCCCGCGTATCCGCGACGCTGCCGCCCGACACGCGAAACGCATGCGCAAAGCCGGTCGGCTCGAGCGTCAAGCCTTTTTCCGCCAACTCTTGCGCCACGCTCGCGAGGTCGACGCCTTTGGCGGCGCGCACGTAAACAGGCGGCCGGCGAATATTGGCCGCCAGCAGCTTGCGGCAGGCGCGCAGGCCGAACTTCTTCTCCCAACGGATGCGCAGCCAATCGGGATGCGAGCGCCGCGCCCCGTCTTCGCCGGCCGCCGGCGCGGGAAGATTGCGCAGCACGGCGTTGACCAGACCGGCTGCCGAGCGTTTCCGGGCCGCCTTGACCAACTCGACGGAAGCCGAAACGGCGGCCGCCGGCTGCATGCGCTCCATGCAGCGCAACTGATACGCCCCCATGCGCAAAGCCGTACGAACTTCCACATCCAGCGACGCAACGGCCTTGCGCAGTCTCTGCGCCAGCAGAAAGTCCATTTCCCCGCGGCGCCGCAGACAGCCCATCACGATCTCGGTGGCCAGGGCGCAGGCGCGGGCGTCGAGACGACCGAGCAGCGGCGAATGCAGGAGCTCGTCGGCATGGGCCGCGTCTCTCTCCACCCGCAGCAGCGCCTCGAAAGCCGCCCGTCTTGCCCCAGAGACCGCCACTCCCGTCACCGTAGCAAAGGGGAAACCGCCCGCTGGAGCGTGATACAATCGGCCTGAAACACGCTGTCGAACCGCTTTCTTGCGCGATGCGGGCCGGTGTCTGCTGGACTGAAAATGCCCGGCGAAGTGGATATCACAATCGTCAGTCATCCACGCTGGCTGCGGCTTGCCAGATCGGTAGTCCAGGACTTCTGCGCGGCGTTCGATATTGCCGAGCGGCAGGCTCATTTGATCGTTGTCGCGGTCGACGAAGCGATGAGCAACGTAATGGAGCATGCATACGGCGGCGATCGTTCCCGGTTCGTCAGCTTGAGTTGCCGCACCCGCGGCAACGCGCTGGAATTCGAAATCCGCGATCAGGGCATTCCGTTCAATCCGCTCGATCAGGACGTGCCGGCGACGGATGATCTGCGGCCCGGAGGCAGAGGGCTGTATTTGATCCGCAAGATCATGGATCGGATTGAATACCGCCGCGACGGCGACAGTAATTGCTTCCGTCTGAGCAAGACGCTCGATCCGCCGGCGCAGCCCGCGCAAGCGGAAGCGGGAGAGACTCATGGATATTAACGTCAAGAGGGATGCGCACCGTTCGATCGTCGAAGTCGCCGGCGACATCGATATGTACTCCTCGCCGGCGCTGCGCGAGACCGTGCTGGACTTGTTCCGCAAGCGCGGTCAGAAGTATGTGATCGTCAATCTGTCCAACGTCGATTACATCGACAGCTCCGGCGTCGCGAGCTTGGTCGAGGGGCTGCAGGAAGCCAGGAAACGCAGTGCGCGGTTCATGCTGGTCGGCCTGCGAGAAGCCCCCCGGCGCGTGCTCGAGCTCACGTTGTTGTTGAATGTCTTTGAAATTCATTCCACGGAGCAAGACGCCCTGCGGGCGTGATCGGCGCTGCAACATGGCCCGCGAATGACCTTTCTCGAATCCATTGGACGCTCTACCATCGAGAACGTCGAGTATATCGGCGGTCTGACGATTCAATTCTGGCGGGGGATCGTTTCCTCGTGGCGGATCAACCCCTTTACGGGCAGCCGGCTGCGCTGGAAGACGACGATTCGGCAGATGGCGGTGATCGGCGTTCAGGCGCTGCCGGTGGTCTGTTTGATCTCCGGCGCCACCGGCCTGATCATGGCCCTGCAGGGCGGCGCCGAGCTGCGCAAATTCGGCGCGATGGGGGTTGTCATCAACCTGGTGGGAACCAGCATGACCCGCGAGCTGGGCCCGTTGATGGCGGCGATCGTAGTCATCGGGCGGTCCGGCTCGTCGATCTCCGCGGAAGTCGGCACGATGGCCGTCACCGAAGAGATCGACGCCTTGCGCACCATGGCCCTCGATCCGGTCGAGTTCGTGCTCGTGCCCAAATACGTGGCGATGCTGGCGATGATGCCCTGCTTGACGGTCCTGGCCGTCTTTTCCGGGATTCTCGGCGGCGGAATTTTCACCTACTACACCCTGGACATGACTCTGCTCGTCTATTTGCAACGCACCGTGGAGATCTTGCTGATGCGCGACATCGTCAGCAGCATGGTCAAAGCTGTCGCCTTCGGCACGATCATCGTCCACGTCGGCTGCTTCGAAGGGTTCAACGTGACCGGCGGGCCGGAAGGCGTCGGCCGCTCGACGACCAACGCGGTCGTGAAGTCGATTTTTCTGGTCGTCCTCGCGGATCTGCTGTTCACCGCGTTTTTCTACTTTTTCTGGCGATGAATCCGACTCTCCAGGCGCGCGGAGGCGCCGGCGCCGATTCGCGGACGCTGCCGCACCGGTCGGGAAACGACCCGGTTATCTCCGTGCGCGATCTCGTTGTCAGCTACGGAAACAGACACATCCTGAGGGGCGTCAATCTGGATGTGTATCCAAGTGAGACGATGGTCATTCTGGGAGCGTCCGGTTCGGGCAAAAGCACTCTGCTGCGGCACATCGAAGGATTGGGAAAGCCGTCATCGGGAACGATTCTGATCAAGGGAGTCGATATTTGCTCCGCCTCGCGCAAAGAGATGCAGAACATTCGCCGGGTCATGGGCGTGTCGTTCCAAAGCGCAGCGATGTTCAATTCGATGACCGTCGGGGACAACGTGGCCTTGCCGCTGCGCGAGCACACGAATCTGGCGGAACCGACGATCCTGTTGATGACCAAGATGAAGCTGCAGCAAGTCGGTCTCAGGGGCGTCGAAGACCTTTACCCTTCGCAACTCTCGGGCGGAATGAGAAAACGGGCGTCGGTGGCCCGCGCGCTGGCGATGGATCCCGAGATCCTGCTGTTCGACGAGCCTTCCGCCGGCCTCGACCCGATCATCGCCGCGGGAATCGACGAGCTCATTCTTCATCTCAAAAAAGCCTTCAAGATGACGCTCGTGATTGTCACCCATGAAATGCAGAGCGCCTACCTGATTGCAGACCGCATGTGTATGCTCTACCAAGGGGAGATACTGGTCGTGGGGACCGTCGACGAAATCCGCAACCACCGGCATCCGCATGTCCGCCGGTTCGTCGACCGCGCCGCGGCGCGGTTCGATAAAAGCGACCCCAGTTACCTGACGGGATTCGAATCGTGAGCAGCGAAGCCAAAGTCGGACTCTTCGTGATCGTCGCGCTGACGATCTTCGTCGTTACCTTTCTGTCGGTGGCCAATATTCAATTGACCGGCGAGAAAGCGCCCTATAAAACCTACTTCGCCTACATCGGCGGCCTCGACGAGGGCGGTCTGGTGCGCTACGGCGGACGCAAGGCGGGAATCATCAGCTCGGTGCGTCCGTGGGCGGACGATCCGACCAAGACCGAGGTGATCTTCGATCTGCGCACCGATGTTCCCATCAACCGCGATTCGCGGGCCACGATCGCCAGCTTGAACGCCTTGGGGCAAAACTATCTCGAGATTACGCCGGGATCCATCGACGCGCCGCGTGTCGAGCCCGGCGGAACGATCGAGTCGATCGAAGCGCTGACCTTCACCGACTTGACCAATAAAGTCGCTGACGTGGCCGACAAGGCCGTCGCGCTGATGGGCGACGTTCAGCAGAAGTTGGATCTGGTCGTCACCGACGCCGATGCGCTGCTCAAGAACTTGAACGCGCTCACGGACAAGGAGAATCAGGAAAACGTCAGGAAGATGCTGGCCAACGGCAACAGGCTCATCGAAGAGCAATCGCCGAAAATCGACCGCATTACCAGTCAGATCAGCTCCACGCTCGAAGATGCCGAGGCGCTCATGGCGGATCTGCGCAAGGTCGCCGCAGACGCCGACAAGACGGTGCGCAATGTCAATCGAACGGTCGAAGAAACCCGCGAGCCGATCAAGAAAGATATCGCAGAGCTCGAGCGGACGCTGGCGCAGGCGCGCGAGACTGTCGAGCACGTGCGCGCTCTGATCGTCGTCAACGAGCAGAACATCAACGAAACGGTCGAGAACTTTCGCATCGCGTCGGAAAATATCGAAGCCCTGTCAGACGATTTGAGACAGCGGCCCTGGAGCTTGGTGCGGGTCAAGCCCAAGCCCGATCGCCAAGTTCCGGGGCCGGCTGCAAGCCGCTGATTCCTTGGCGGCGTTCGAGCTTACCGCAGCCTCCGCCGCCGGCTATCTGTCCGCGCGGCGCGGCCTCGCCGGCGCCGTGCGACCCGTCATGCTGGGAGGAGGAGTCTCCAACAACGTCGTACTAGTCGAGTACGGACGCAGCCGCGTCGTCCTGAAGCAGGCGCTGCCGCGGCTCAGAGTCCGCGACGAATGGCTGGCCGACCGCGCGCGCATCTTCCGCGAGCGGGATGCCATTCTTGCCTTGACTCCGCTGCTGCCCAAGAACAGGCTTCCGCGCATCCTGTTTTCCGACGACGAGAACTACATCTACGCCATGGAGGCCGCGCCGCCCGACGCGGCGGACTGGAAAACGCTCTTGCTCAACGGCGTCTGCGACCGCGGGACCGCGCGGCGGGCGGGCGCCACCCTGGGGCTGACGATCCGCGAGACTTGGGGGCGGAGCGATTTCGCCGAGCGGTTCGGCGGCCGGCGGGCGTTCGATCAATTGAGGACCGATCCCTACTACCGCGCCTTGGGCAGGCTGCATCCGGCCGTCCGACCCGCGCTCGATGCATGGATCGATGCGCAGCAGGAGCGGCGAAAGGCCATGGTTCACGGAGACTGGAGCCCGAAGAACATGCT
Source organism: Bryobacterales bacterium (assembly GCA_965214655.1). Classification (GTDB taxonomy): domain Bacteria; phylum Acidobacteriota; class Terriglobia; order Bryobacterales; family UBA6623; genus CATQHP01. The sequence continues at coordinate 3,162,213 of OZ243965.1, forward strand.
GGTTTCAGCGGCGGGATTGACGGTCATCGACTTCGAATGCGCCCATTTCGGCGACCCGAGCTACGACGCCGCGTTCCTGACCAATCATTTTCTGTTGAAAGCGTTTCATCGGCCGCGGCTCGCGGGCCGCTACTTCGAGCTTGCCCGGATAGCATTCAACTGGACCGCGGCTGTAAACCGCCAAATGCTTTGGCACACTTTGCCAAATGCTTTGTGCGCGCATGCCAAATGCTTTGTGCGCTGGCTCAGGCCGCCGTTTCGGCTGCAATCCGGGTGGCGTAGCCGTTGGAGCCGAGCTCGTGGGCGGCCCGCGTGACGATCCAGGGGCCGTCGACGCCGTCGCGGAAACCGGTCAGTGTGAGCGGGGTTTCGGTGCGCACAAGGGGGTTGCCCGGAGCCAGCGTGAGTCTCAGCGCGCCTGTGTCGCGGTTGAGCGCGGCGAGCTTGGCCTGCGCCGCCTGCCGCGCCGTCTCGGCGTCGGGGTAGTTGCCGGGCAAGGAGTAGGCCGCATCGCCCGCGCCGCCCTCGGCTGAGACGACGACCCGCCGGGCGGCCTGCACATCGTACCAGTGCGCCTCGACCCGCGCGTAGCTGGGGCGGTCGGCCAGGGTGACGCGGTAGTTGCGCACCTCCCCCGCCGCCGAGCTCAGCGCCAGCATCGTTGTCCCCGCCACGCCCGCCTGCTCGGTGCCTTGCAGCATGCCCAGCACGGCGAACTGGTCGGCCAGCGACACTCCGGCCAGCGTCATGTCGTTGCCCGCAGAGGCGAACGCCTGCGCCATCTTCCTGCCGTCCGTCGCAAACTGCTGCACCGCCTGCGCTATCTGCGCCGAAAAAACCGTGCCGAATTCGCGGGTCGTTAAATCGCCGTACAAGGCGTCTTTGAACCGCGTGTAAGCCGACTTGAACAGGTCGGCGATCTCCATCGTATCGGCCACCGTCGCCCGCGCCGTGAGCGCCGCCAGATCGGTCATGTCCACCACGCCCTGCGCATCGAGACCGGAGATGCCGCTCTTGGTCAGATACGCCGCCCGCAGGTACTCGGCCGGCTCGAGGCCCACGGTGCGCCGCGCCGTCGCCCACGCCGCGTCGCCGATCGTATCGACCGACGCTCGATCCAGCGCTCCGGACGCGTCGACGAACAGCGTGGCGACCTCCCCCAGCGCGGACTCGAACCCCACCAGTCGATCGATCGGCGCCGCCGCAATGCGCATCGCGCCGCCCACCAGGCGGCTGCCTTCGCCGGCGATCAACGACAACTGCGCCGAGTGCCGCGTGAAGCGGTCGAGCTTCCCTTGCATCCGCGTGATTCGCTCGGCTCTGCCGCGGTATTGGTCCATCTTGCGGCCGGCCGCGTCCATCTCTCGCGCCAACCTGCGCTGCTCGTCGCCCAGCCGCCGCGTGTCGATCCCCGCCTCGCGCAGCTCCGCCCCCAGCCGCCCCAGCTCATTCCTTTCGAGCCGGTGCGCCTCGGTCGCCTTGCGCGCCGCGTCTTGCGCACTGTCCGCCTCGCGCGCCATCTTCTTCTGCGCACGGGTCAGGTCGAGGCTCGCCCGCTCCAGCTTCTTCGTCGGAATCCCCGCCTCTTTCAATTTGCGGCCCAGCTCCGACGCCCGTTTGCGCGCCCGATCCATCTCGGCGCCGGCCTTGCCCAGCCGCGTCTCCACCGCGTGGAACTCCTGGATCGTCTTGTCGCGCTTGTCGAGCGCGCGCAGCTTGTCGCCGACCTGCTCGGCCGCCTTGCCCAGCTTCTTCGACGCCTCGCCGATCTGCTTGGCTTGCCGGCTGAAGCGGTCTTCCGCCTCGATAACGATCGCTGTCTTCAGTTCGGCCATGCTATACTCCGCTCGTGGCCGCCGTCCGCAATATCGCGCTGCGCATCATCGATCACGCCGAGCAGTCTCCGTGCAAGACCATGTGGGCGCTGATCTTCATCCTGGCGCTGCCGGGAGCCCTGTGCATGATGTGGGAATCCGCGACGATGCACGCCGGCCCGTTGGCCGACCGTCTGTTGGTAGCCGCCGGGGCGTACTGCTTCACCGCAGCGCTCGCGGCGATAGTCGTCGTTTCCATCGGCGTGCTCCTCTATTTCTTCACTATGGTGTTCGGCGCGATGGGGTATCTCTTGCCGGGCCGCTCCGACCACGTATCCGGGACCGTCGCCGACCGCCCGGCCGAAGACCCCCTCGACTTCATCTGACGTCCCCGCCGAATAGCATCTTGGCCCGCTCGACGGCCAGCGCGTGGTAGGCGCGCAACTCCGACAGCGGCATGCGCTTGATCTCCGCCAGCGCCCAGTGGTTGACTGCGGCCAGGTCGGCGACCGCGCCGCGCCAGTCCGCCGGCCGCATCACAAAAAAGCCGCCACCACCGCGGTCAGCCGCGCATAGTCCCGCGTGCCTTGCAGCGCGGTCAACACGGCCATCTGCTCGGCCATGCCCACGCCGCCTTGGGCCAGATCCTGCCCGACCCGCGAAACGGCCTGCCCCAGCGCCGGCCCGGTCGTCCGACCGCTTTTGACCGCCTCCGACATCTGCGCGGAGAGCGCCTCGAAGAATTTCACGTCGCTTAAATCGTCGTATAAAGCGCCCTTAAATACGCCGTACGCGGTGGTTGCGGCCTTAGCCCGGATTTCTCACCAGGCATGGCTGGGCGGGCAGGAAGCGGTTTACGGAACGAATTTGAGGGGCAGTTGATGCGGGTCGCCCAGTACAGTGGCCGTTGCGCACGCTGGGTGTAGCGTCCGGCGCTACACGCGGGGGCGTCAGGAGGGTTTGGGGCCGATTTTGCGCACACTCCGGCCAAGCCCCCGCCGGGGCTGCTGCGCTTGCTGTGACCTTCGAACCCGCAGGCGCCAGGCGCCCCTTCAGCAGCCCTGCGGCGGCGGCCTTCCCAGATTGGCGTAAACCGCAGCAAACAGCGCCTGCGCCGGATGGCCCGTAGCCATCGAGACCCACACCTTGCGCGCCGTCACCCGCACCCGCGCCCCGATCTTGAGCAGCCGTACGCGGATCGTCGCGCATTGCGCCCGCGCCATCTGCGTGCCCGCCAAGCCCAACTCGCGCAACGCTTGCAACAGACAGTAGGCGATCGCAGAAAAATACAAACGAATCTGGTTCGAGCGCAGCAGCGCCGTCGAAGTGCGGTCGGCGAACAAAGCCAACTGTTGCTCTTTGATGCGCTTCTCCATCTCGCCCCGCGCGCAGTAGAGATCCTCGTACAAGCTCTGCGCGGCGTACTGTGCGGTGCTGAGCGAGGTCACCACGAAGCGTAGATTGGGAAGCGCGGATTGGCGCCCTTGGCCAGCCGCTCGGCCTTGCCCACCACACGCCGTTTGCGCCGCCAACTGTGGCGCGTGCGATAACGGAACTCGGCGAACGCCCGCGCCGGCTTGCCGCTGGCAGCGTAGCGCCGCTGCGCCTTCTGCAACGGCTTGTGCAGGCGGCGCAACAAGCGCTGGTTCTTGGCCAGTCCGAACACGTAGTCCACCCCCTGTTGCTCACACCAACTCATCAACTCCTCGCGGCAAAAGCCTGCATCGGCGCGCAGCAGAATCTCCACCCCGGGCCATTTCCGGCGCAACTGCCCCACGATCCGCACGACCTCTTCCAGCGCCCCCGCCGCAGCGTCTCGGTTCGCTGTCCGCAACCGCGCGCAGACCAACTGCTCGCCTATGAAGATGTACAACGGCAAGTAGCAGTAGGCGCCGTAGTAGCCGTGAAAAAAACGCCCTTCCTGCTGCCCGTGCAGACGGTCGTCAGTGGCGTCGAGATCCAGCACGATGCGCTGCGGGCGGCAACTCTGCCGCTGGATGTAGAGTGCGACCAACAGCGCATCGACTGCTGCGCTGTCCAGGGCGATCTTCTTGTAGCGCGCCCGCTCAGCGGGCTCAGCAGGGGTCAACTCCAGTCGGTTCAGCGTGCTCTTGCCCGCCCCGGCCCGGCCCCGATCCCGCCGCCGCCGACGTTGGCGGCCCTGCACATCGCCCTTGCCCGACAACAGCGCCAGCAGCGGGTCGCTGCGCAGTCGATCATGGTCGTTGAGGTCTTCGTAGCCCAAGGCCAGCCCATAGACCCGTTGACTCACCAACTCCGCCACGCTGTGCTCGATCCGCTCCGCTTGGCGGGAGTCGCGAAAGCAGCGCGCAAACTGGCGCAGGATGCCGGTCTGCTGCTCGGTGCGCTGCAGCAGCAGGGCCCCGGCCTCGCTGGTGATCGTCCCGCCATCGAAACGGGCTACCGCCTCACGGCGGAATCGGGTAGCAAAACGAAAACTTGTTTGGTTACACTGTGTCCTAGCGAAAAGTCGTTCGTTGCCGGCTGCAACATATTCATCTACATACGTTTATGCCACAATCAGCGGCTTTTCGCTACCCCCTGGTGAGAAATCCGGGCTAGTAATTTCGCCGATCTCGGCGTCGGTCGCCCGCGCCAGCGTCGCCAGCCGCCCCGTCACCGCGCCCACGTCCATGTCGTCCAAGGCGCTCAGCGCCGAGCGCACATCGTATGACGCTTCGACGAAGCCGGCCGTGTCGATCCCGGCGTAGGTAAGCGACGCCTGCTGCCCGCTGCGCACGACCTCGTCGATGCCCTCCGCCGACATGTCCAACGAGGCCAACCGCCCGCGCTGCCGCCCGACTTCGGCGGCCGCCTCGAGCGGCGCCATGAACATCCTCCGCGCCCGCGCCCCGGCCTGCTGGATCGGCTGCGCGATCAGCGACGCCTGCGCCATGCGCGCCGACCACTTCTCGGCCCGCTGCTGCGCCCGCCCCAGCTTCTCGGCCTGCTTGCCCAGCCGCGCCACGCTGCGCTCGGTCGCCGCCGACCGCTCGGCCAGCCGGTCCTGCTCGTCGCTCAGCCGCGCCGTCTTGATCCCCGCCTCGCGCATCTCGCCGCCCATGGATGCCAGGCTGCGCCGCAGGCCCTGCTGGCTCGCCGCAGCCTCGTTCGCAGCCCGCTGCGCCCGGCCCAGATCCTCGCGCATCTTTTTCGTCGGACGCTCGGCCGCCTTCAGCTCCCGCGACAGATCCTTGACCCGCTGCCGCGCCTTGATCATCGCCGCCGACGACTGCCCGACCTGTTTCTGCAGCGCCTTGTACTTGTCGATCTTCCCCGCCGTCTTCGCCGCCGCGCCCATCTCCGTGCTCGCCGCGGCGAACGCCTTGCTCATCTTCCCGCTCGACTGGATCGCCGTCTTCGCCGCTGCGCTGAAGCGGTCTTGCGCCTCGATAACGATCGATGTCTTCAGCTCGGCCATGCTATCCTGTGTCCATGCGCGACTGGCTTGATTGGGTCGAGGCCATGCCCTTCTGGCTCTTCTTCCTGCTCGTCATCTTCGGCGGAGGCGCCGTGCTGGCCCTCCCGCCCGCGATTTGGATCGGCCTCGACATCCCCGCCGACGACTTCGCCGCCAGAGCCGCCAACATCGGCAGGTCCTGGATGTTCTTCGCGCCGATCGGCGCCGTCGTCGTCTTCGCCGTCCTCATGTTCCTCGGCCTCGTTTCGGAAGCCAATTCTATCGACTGACCCCGGCCCGCTCCACCGCCAGCGCGTGGTAGGCCCGCAACTCCGACAACGGCATCCGCTTCATCTCCGCCAGCGCCCAGTGGTTCACGGCGGCCAGATCGGCATCGCGGCGCGCCAGTCCGCCGGCCGCATCACAAAAAAGCCTCGATCAACTCCACGATCCGCGCGTAATCGCGCGTCCGCAGCCGTCGCACGTCGTCCGGCGACATCTCCGCCAGGTGGGCGATGATCGTCACCTTCTGAGCCATCGGCGCTTTCTGCCGCGCGGCTACTTCGAGGTCGGCCACGGTCGGCTCGCGCAGCTCGATCTCATCGAGCTGCGTCGCCGCCGCCGTCTCGATGGGCCGCGCCAGCCGGTATCGCACCGGCCAGTCGACCCGATCGACGTCGATGGCGCCGACCGCCTCGCCGTCTGGCGCCGCCAGCCGCGGCAAATCATCGTACTTGATCATCAGGTCTCCTTTTCCTCACCCGCTGCCCGGAGCGCCTCGACTTCGGCGGCGCTCAACCGCACGCCGCGGCCATTGGCTGCCGCCCGCAGGATGCGACCTCGCGTAGGCCCTGGGATGCCGACCGATTTGGTCCACCAGCGGATGTCGCCGCTGATCTCCCGGACTTGCGCCGGCGTCAGCCGGCAGATCCAGCCGTGCCTCTGCGCCGCCGCGATGCGCTCCACGATCGCCTGCGTCCGCTCGGTCACTGCCGGCCCCTACCGTCCCAGCGCCGCGCGCAGCTCTGGCCGCGTTCGAGCCGGACACGGCGCGCCATCTGGCGTTCCTGCTGCTTGCCCGCATCGACGGCAAGTCGCCTGTCGAGTACATCGAAGACGAGCGGACGCGCGAGCGTATCCGGCTATGCGCCTTGCGGCTGATCGCCGACCGCCCCAAGGCGTTGGCCGCTATATTCGAGCGGGTCGCGGGCGCGTTGGAAAGCCGCTCCTGAAAGCGATCAAAAAATCCCTGACTTTTTCATATCCGCCAAAAACTCTTCATTCGATCTGTCTGCTTTGAGTAAGTTGCAATTTGAGCATAGTAATTGCAAGTTTTCAATTTTATCGGAACCACCCCTAGAGACAGGAACGATATGGTCTATAGTGAGATTTTCTTTAGCAAATAATTTCCTGCAGCCCCTACATATCCCCTTTTGTTTCTTGAGTAGATACTTCTTCTTACCTGGGGGGCGTACTTGTTTCCTGTAGGGTTTCACCTTCCCCTTTAAGTATCTATATTGGGTTGTTAGTATATCTAACTCTTTAAAATCATCCTTACGCCTATCCTTGTATCTAAATTTCACGGAACGAACCCATTTCACTGCGCTTTGGCGATCGCCGCCAGAGTCTGCTTGGCCTGCTCCTGCGTGGGGTTGGGGGTCTTCGCCGCTTCGTTCATCCAGAAAGTAGCCCTGTTGATGTTGTCCCCGGCAATGTCGAGCTTCACGTAGCAGAAGCCCAGCATGTAGGCGAGAAGTCCGTAACGTTCGCCGCCCTCGGCTTTGATTGCGTCGACCGTCTTGAGCAGGTGGCTGCGCGCAGTGCGCCAGGAACCTTGCTGGAAGTATCCGTTGCCGATAATGTAGTTGCCCATGGCCGTAAATTTGGCCTTGGACGCCTCCCAATCCTCAGGCGATGTTCCTTCCGGCGCGGGTTTCTCTTCCATCAGCGCGATCAACTCTTCCGAGCGGGCCTTGGCTTCGTCGAAGTTCTTCATGCTGAGCGCGTACTCGGCGAGAGTCTGGAGGTATTGCTCGTTGCCGGGCTTGCTCTCCAGCGCCTTCTTCATCGCCGCGGCCATGCCCGCCATGTCGCCCATTTGCTGATAGGCGATGACGTAATGGTCTTCCAGTCCCTTGGCGTGTTCGCTGTCCGGATAATGCTCCCGCATAGCGTCCATCCATTGGATTTTCTTGGCCGGGTCGGTCTGCTGGGTAACGCCGACGTTCATCGCCCATTCCAGATACTGCACCACGCCCTGGGCGTAATCCACGATGTTCTGATGGGCGATCTCCTCGTCTTCGTCCGGGTCCTCCGGAGCGGGCGTCGCGGCGTCGCGTTCGGCGAACGGGCGGGTTTCGACCAGCATCGTCAGCAACTCGTCCCACTGCTGCGACTGGACGAGCGATTGATTGACGTTGTGGCGGACCTCGACGTCTTCGGGAACCATTTGCAGCAAACGCTTGCCCACCTCGACGGCCTTGGCCCAATCCTGTTGGCCGATGTACTGATTCTGCAACTGGAGCAGCGCGTAGCCGAGGAACTCGCTTTCGGGGAAGTCGTTCACGAACCCTTCGAGAATGGGGATTCGTTCCTCGGCCTCCTCGGCGACGCCGGCAGCGGTCAGCACCTGCCCTTCCGGCGACTGGCTGTCGATTTCGACATCTCTGATTTGCGGCGCGTCCTGCGCGAACGCCGAAACGCTCAAAAGCAAGGCGGCAACGGTAAGGGAAACGAATTTCATCATGATCAATCTCCGATGGAACATACTCGCAGAAACGAGCGCCGGAATCAAGCCCCTCTTTCTTGCCGCCCGCGGCGCCAGACCAATGGATGCTCGACGGGACCGGCCCCGGCGCCGCGAAGCCGCAGCACGGCGCCCTCGGGGGTCAGCGACGCCTCGACCCAGGCGGTCGTCACTTCCGAGCGAAAAGTAAACCCGGCCGCCGGCAAAGCGATCAGGTGAACGCCGGCGGCTTGCGCCAGTAGAAATTCGTGGTCGTGCCCGGTGACGATCGCTTTCACCTGCGGGTGCGCGGCGGCAACCTCCAGCAGCGCATCGAAATCGGCGCAGCCCTCGCTTACCGACACTCCCGGGTGGTGCGTGAACAAGACAGTCACGGGTTTCCGTTCCGCGAGCACGCCGTTCAGCCAAGCCAACTGCGCAGCGCCGATCCCGCCCCCCACTTCTTCCGGGCCGATTTGGGAATCCAGAACGATGAAACGGAACGGCGGCTGGTCGACGACGGCGGTCAGACGGCCGGCAGGGCGCCGGGTTGGATAACCGGCCGCCTCCAGCATCCCCTCGCGGCGGTCGTGGTTGCCGACGGCGAGGACCAGAGGCATTGCGGCGCGAATCGGAGCGGCGGCGCGGGCAAAGCGCTCGTAGTCGGCGCGGGCGCCCTCATACCAGGCGATGTCTCCATTGACGAGCGCCCCCTGCGGATTCGCCGCGAGCACTTCCGCAACGACGCGCTGCAATTGCCGCAGAGGATATTGCCCGCGGACTTCCGCCCGCGCATCTCCGGCGATGTGCGTATCGGCAAGCCATGCCCAGCGAACGCAATCGCCGGCGCCGCTCAGCCGCAGCGAAAAACAAAGCCCGGCTTCCGTCTCCGTCAGCCGCGGCGGCTCGTCGGGCGAGAGAATCACGGACCGCTCGGCTACTCGACCAGGATGTCGTACGTCAGCGTGCCCGCTTCCCGCACCTTCGCATAGATCTTCACCCACGCGGTGTGCGCCGGATGCTCGGCATAGACTGCGAGAGCCGCCTCGTCCTCCAACTCCATGCAGACGCCGTACTCGCGGAGCTTCGGTTCTCCGCCGTCCCGCCCGTACTGCCGCAGCGGACGCCGCAGCTCGCCCGCCCAAGCCTTGTTCAGCCCGTCGATTTTTTCGGGCAGTTTCTCCGTAGCCTCGTAAAACGCCTTCCAGTCCGCATCGCCGGCGCCCTCGAGCGGGGTGAAAACAAAGCAATGCATCAAGCCGCCCTCCGCTCCGAGACTTGCGCAGGGCATTGTGAAAGCAATCGCCAAAAGCGCAAGCGCAGGGATTCCGTGTTGGGTTTGGAAACGCATGACAACAGGTTACCAGCACCGACCGGCGGCAAGCTGCGCCCGCGCGGATTTCAGGGTTTGATCACCAGTGTGCCGGCGAGGATGTCGTGCAGCGCCTGCCTCTTGGGCGTGAAGGGTTGAATCAGATATCCGGCGGATAGCAGCAGCCCGGACACCCACTTTCCGAAGTGCCGTCCGGTGGCCCGCAAAAACGAGATGCGCCCGCCGTTTTCGTCGGTGACGACGAGGCCGAGCGCTTTCTTGCCTACGGTTGCCTGCCAATGCGAGCTGGTCAACAGCGCCTCGTAAAGCCAGGCGGATGCCGTGGCCGCAACAAGAAGCGCCCCGGCGAGCACAAAAATCGCCAATATGTCCTCGAACCGGCGGAGGGCGCTGAACCCGAGGCCAAGCCCCAAAGGCGCCTGAATAGCAAAAGACATTGCCCCGATGATCACCCCGTCGATGAGATGGGCGCCAAAGCGGAACCAGAACCCGGCATATTGCCCGACCGGAGGCCCGGACGGCGCCGCGGCCGGCGGCGGCGTTCCCGAAGCCGCAGACGGCGGCGCTTGCCCCGAGACGTTCGCGCCACAATGCGGGCAGTAGCGGACTCCCGCAACAATCGATTTGCCGCATTCCTGACAAAACATTCGGGGTCTCCTCGTGCTCGGCCGATCGTCTTCTCCGCCATCATGTTACTGCATTTCCATGACACCATTTCCATGACGACGAAGCCCTCTGGACCGGATGCTAGCAGTCCGTGGGGAAAGTCCCGTGGGCGGCGCGGCAGGCTTCTGCGGTCGTTCGGCAAGAAGAGAGGAGGGAGGCGATCTGGGAGATCGCCCCCGACGAAGGACGAAACCGACGGCCGTAAACGCCGGCCGCCCAAAGGGTTACGCGCCCTTGCTTGCCTTTCGGGCAGAGTGCGCGGCGCCGAGTTCCTGGAAAGACTACACAGCGCTTCATCGCTTCCCGGGCGCGTAACGACGCTTGCGTGACTTTTGCCACGGACTGCTAAGGTTTGACCGCCAGCGTGCGAGCGAGGATGTCGTGCAGCGCCTGCCTCTGGGGCGTGAACGGCTGAATGAGGTATCCGGCGTACAACACCAACTCGGAGAGCCATTTTCCGAAGTGCCGGCCGGTGGCCCGCAGAAACGAGATGCGCCCGCCGTTTTCGTCGGTGACGATGATGCCGAGCGCTTTCTTGCCTACGGTTGCCTGCCAGTGGGAACTCATCGACAGCGCCTCGTAGAGCCAGAACAATGCCCTCGAGACCGTGATAAAGACAAGACCCATAATCCCCGCCTTGGCCACGCCCGCGGCTCTGTCCGAGGCGAAGAATTCCATGCCGAAAACCATAGGCAAGCAGACCGCGAGAGACACGAACTGAACGATCAGAAAGTCGATAAAATAAGCCGCCAGCCGCGGCCCGAACCCGGCATATTGTCCGACCGGAGGTCTGACCGGCGCCGCGGCCGGCGTAGCAGCGGCTGCCGCCTGCGTCCCCGGAGCCGAAGACGGCGGCGTTTGCTCCGAGACGTTCGCGCCGCAGTGCTGGCAGTAGCGGACTCCCGCGGCAAGCGGCTGCCCGCATTGCTGACAAAACATTCGGTTCCTCCTCGCGCCGGACAGATCGTTTTCCGCGGCAATCATGGTACTCCATTCTGCGGCTATACTGTTTCTCTATGCGCCTCTCGATGATTTTCCTGGCCTTCGCGCTGACCTTGAGCGCTGCGGACCGGCCCAATATCCTGTTCGTCTACACCGACGATCAAGCGCCGTGGGCGCTCGGTCTTTCGGGATCGCCGCATGCCTCCACGCCGAACATGGACAAGCTGTTCCGGCGGGGCGCGTACCTCAAGAACGCGTTCACCGCGACGCCCGTCTGCAGCCCCTCCCGCGCCGGCCTGATGGCGAGCCGGCACGGGTCGGAGTTAGGCATAACCGATTGGCTGAATCCGCAGCGCGAGCCTTACGGCGGGGTCGATCCGGACGTGGTCATGTGGCCCGAGCTCGTCCAGCAGGCGGGTTACCGCACCGGCCTGGTGGGCAAGTGGCACCTGGGCCTGCTGGACAAACACCACCCCACAAAAAACGGCTATGACTATTTCATGGGCTTCCGCGGCGGCGGGACGACTCCCGTCGACCCGGTTCTCGAAAAAGACGGCAAGCAACGGCAGTTCGAAGGCTTGACCACGGATATCCTGACCGATCACGCTGTGGAGTTTCTGGAGCGGGAAAAAGACGGGCCGTTCCTGCTGTCGCTGCACTATCGAGCGCCGCATACGCGCTGGCTGCCGGTCGCCCCCGAAGACTGGCGGCCGTTCGCCGACCTCAATCCGATCGTTTTCAACCCGGACTTTCCCTATCTCGACATCGAGCGCGTCAAGCGCATGACCCGCGAATATCTGGCCAGCACGAAGGGCGTCGATCGCAACCTCGGGCGAGTGCTGGCCAAACTCGACGAGCTCGGCCTCACGGAAAACACCGTGATCGTCTACTCCAGCGATCACGGTTACAACATGGGGCACAACGGCGTCTGGCACAAGGGCAACGGGCACTATGTCCTGACCCGCAACCCGCCCGCGTCGGCGAATATCCCCGACGGCCAACGCCCCAACATGTGGGACCGTTCCATCAAGGTTCCCACGGCGGTGGTCTGGCCCGGCGTCGTTCCCGCCGGAACGGTGCTCGAAGAGACCGTCTCGAACCTGGACTGGTTTCCGACCATCGTGGCCATCGCGGGCGGCGCAATCCCAGCGGACAAAATTGTCCGCGGCCGGGACTTGCGGCCGCTTCTCGACGGGACGGCGAAAAACTGGGAGAACGACTTCTACGGCGAGTACTCGACGAAACACCAGACGCGCACCCACATGCGCATGTACCGCACCCCGCGCTGGAAGCTCGTCCGCGACTTCCTGAACCCCGAGCGCGACGAGCTCTACGATCTGCGGGCCGACCCCCACGAGACGACCAATTTGATCCGCATGCCGGCGAAGCGCAAGCTCGTTGCGCGGCTCAGCGTCAAGCTGGCCGCCAAAATGAAGGAAACCGGCGACCCCGTCGGCGCCCGCGCCGGGATCATGCGGCAATGAACCAGCCGTTGCGCAGGTCGTTCTTGTTATAGGCCAGTTCTTCGTCCGAGCCGTAAGACTTGACCGTTCCGCCGGCGGCGCGGATCACGGCGTGGGCGGCGGCGGTGTCCCATTCCATCGTCGGCCCGAAGCGCGGATAGATATCGGCTTTCCCCTCGGCCACCAGACAAATTTTCAGCGAGCTGCCCACCGCCACGAATTCCACGCGGTCGTAACGCTTGCGCTGCTCGCGGAGGAAGCTTTCCATCTCCGGCGAAGGGTGGGAAAGACTGCCGACAACCCGCAGGACGCCGGATGCCGGTAGAGGGGGGCGGCGCAGCGCGACCGGTTCGTTGCCGCCTTCGACCTTGAAAGCGCCGCCGCCGGAAGACCCATAGTACAGCCAATCCATGCTGGGCGCGTAGACGACCCCGGCGACCGGCGCATTGTTCTCCATGTAGGCGATGTTGACCGTAAACCACCCGTTGCGCTTGATGAACTCCTTGGTCCCGTCAAGCGGGTCGACAAGCCAATACCGGCGCCATTGCGCGCGGTCGCCGTAGGCAACGCCGCCGGCGCTTTCTTCCGATAGAACCGGCACGTCCGGGCATTCTTCCCTGAGCCGCCGGACGATGATCCGATGGGCGGCCAGGTCGGCCTCGGTCACCGGCGAGGAATCCGCTTTGCGTTCGACCGTGAAGCCACGCTCGTAAATCTCCAGAATGGCGCGGCCGGCTTCGCGGGCGGCCGCGATGGCGAAGTCCGCTTGCACGATCATTCGCTTGCAAGCAACTGCCGCGCGTTCTCGACCGCCGCCGCAGTGACTTCCGCGCCGGAAAGCATGCGCGCCAATTCCTCGATGCGTTGCGCCGCGGACAACTCGCTGACCGAGGCGAACGTCTGCTGCCGCCGCTCGATTTTTGCGACGTGGAAATGAGCGTCCGCAAAGCCCGCGATTTGCGGAAGATGGGTCACGCAGAGCAACTGTCCGGCGCCCGACAGTTTTTTCAAGCGCTTGCCGATCGCCTCGGCGACCCGTCCGCCGACGCCGGAATCGACTTCGTCGAACACCAGGGTGCGCAAGGTTTCCATGCCGGTTTCGCTCCCGATCAGGCAGGTTTTCAAGGCCAGCGCGACCCGCGACAACTCGCCGCCGGAAGCCGCTCGGCTCAAGGGCCGCACCGGCTGGCCGGGATTGGCGGAGAACAGGAACGCGATGCGCTCCAGACCGTCCGCGCTCCAATCCTCAAGCGGCTCGAAGCCGACGGCGAACCGCGCCTTTTCCATGGCCAGAGCGGCCAACTCCCGCTCGACCTCGGCCGCAAGTTTTTGGGCCGCCTCCCGCCGTCGTTGGGAGAGCGCCGTCGCTTGCGACCGGTAAGCGTCGCCTGCCGCCCGCAACTGCTCTTCCAATGCGGCCGGCGCCGCCTCGCCGGCTTCGAGCGCGGCGAGCTCGTTGCCAACTTTTTCGCCGTAGCGAATGACGGCGTCGAGAGTCGCGCCGTATTTCCGCTTGAGCTTTTCGATGAGCGCGAGCCGTTCTTCGATCTGTTCCCGGCGTTCGGGTTGCGCTTCGAGCTTGTCGCGGTAGCTGCCTATCTCGAATGCGGCGTCATCGACGATGGCCCGCGCCGTCTCCAGGTTCTGGACGCAGTCCGCGAACGATTCGTCGAACGAACCGATCGCTTCGAGTTGTCCGACCGCCGTCTTCAATTGAACCGACGCCGCGGAATCCGCTTCGTAAAGCGCGTCGTACGCCGCCGCGCACGATTCCTTGAGCAAACCGAGATTCAGCAGCCGAACGCGTTCCCCCTGCAACTCTTCGTCCTCGCCCGGCTGCAATTCGGCCCGCCCGATCTCGTCGCTCTGGAAGCGCAGCAGGTCGAGCCGCCGCAACCGCTCTTGCTCGCCGGCCTTCAACTCCCGGATTTGCGCATCCAGCTTGCGGCAGGCGCGGTAAGCCTCCTGAACGCCGCGGGCCGCCGCCGCCGTTCCGGCGAAGCCGTCGAGCATCTTCATCTGCGCGCGCGGCGAAAACAGCATCTGCTGGTCGTGCTGCCCGTGGATATCGCCGAGCCAGGGCGCCAACTCCTTCAATGCCGTCAGGGTAGCCGGGGAGCCGTTGATGTAGGCGCGGCTCTTGGACGACGCGAGGATTTGGCGCTCCACGATCAACTCTTCGCCGGCCTCGAAGCCGCGCGCCTCCAGCCACTCTTGAAATTCGTCTCCCTGCGGGGGGTCGAATATCCCGGAAATCCGCGCGCGCCCGGCCCCCGCGCGCACGACGTCGGCGCCGGCCCGCGCTCCGAAAAGCAGAGCCAACGAATCGACGACGATCGATTTGCCGCTGCCCGTCTCGCCGGTAAGCAGATTCAGCCCGGCATGGAACCGCACCCGCAGCTTATCGACTACGGCGTAGCCTTCGATATCGAGTTCCTGCAGCATTCCCCGTCGGGCGCCCCGACATGAGCAAGGGCCGCCAACCCTATCCGCTGCGCCCGGCCGCGGCCGGGCGATTTGGGTTCAACTCTTACGGGACCGGCCGAGCCGCGCCGAGCAAACCCCATTATAGGCGGCGCGCGCTGCAGTTTTCGCTTTGCCGGCGGTCGAACGGCGCAAGAGGTTTGTTCTTTTTATAACAGTTTCGGTTTGTCACGGCTTGGCAAAGATTGTTGGGACTTGTGGCGGACATACGGCGGCGGTGAACCGGTTTTTCTACATAACGCTCTCCGAACGGCGGCGGCTGTGGGCGCGCTGTTGGCGGCGCCGAGCGTTTGCGCCCAGAATCTTGCCCGGGAGCATATCCATGCCGGCGGGCGCTTGCTGACGGTCGAGGCCGCAGAGCCGATCGAGGTGGCGATCAGTCCGCAGGACGCGACCCTGGCGAGCGGCGGGGCGTAGTTCTTTACGGCAACGGTGACGGGAGCTTCGAACTCCGCGGTGACCTGGGAGATCGTCGGAGGGGGCTCGCTGACCCCCGATGCGTCACCCAACACGGTCCTCTTCCAGGCCCCGCAGGTAAGCGCAAAGCAAACGATCACGCTGCGCGCCAGGAGCGTTGCGGATACGAGCAAGTTCGCCGAGGAGCGTTGCGGATACGAGCAAGTTCGCCGAGGCGTCGATTGTCGTGACGCCGGATACGCCGACGGGCGGCCCGACGGCGGGCGATCCGACGGCGACGCTCAGCGCGTCGAGCAAGGCGATCGCGGTGGGCGAGTCGGTTACGTTGCTGTGGAGCACGACCCATGCGCTCAGCGTAACGATCGATCAGGGGATCGGCGCGGTTGGGACTTCGGGTTCGCGTCAGGTGACGCCGGCAACGACGACGACCTACACCCTGACGGCGACCGGCGCCGAAGGCACGACCCCGGCCGAGGCCGTGGTCACGATTACCGTCTCTGAGCCGCCGCCGACGGCGCAACTGACGGTTTCGCCGTCAACGATTGTGCAAGGGCGGGAATCGGCGACCCTGACCTGGAGCACGACCCATGCGCTCAGCGTGAGCATCGATAACGGCGTGGGAGCGGTTACCGCGAGCGGCAGCCGCGCGGTGACGCCGACGGAGACCACGACCTACACCCTGACGGCGACCGGCGCGGAAGGCACGACCCCGGCCGAGGCGCGCGCTACCGTTACGGTTGTCGAGCCGCCGCCGGGCGAACCGGTCATCAAGTGGTTCGAAGCGGGTGGGGTTAGGGGTGGGTACATACTCTATTGGTCTGTGGAGAATGCCGAACGGCTTGTCCTCGATCCCGACGATTCCGATGTCACCGGGAGAACGTTCGATCTCGTTGCTGAGCCCTCGGTCGAGACCATTTACACGCTGACGGCCTACGGCGGCGAGGGCACGACGCCGGCGACGGCAAGCGTTACGCTTGCGCCGCACCCTTCGATTGAGTCGTTCGCGGCCTCGGCGTCCTGGTCCGTCAGCGGCGGCGCGGTCACGTTGTCGTGGGAAACGAGCGACGCGGTGAGCTTGAGCATCGACAACGGGATCGGCGCGGTGACTCCGCTCGCCTCCGGCAGCATGACGGTGCGGCCGACGGAAACGACGACCTATACGCTGACGGCGACCGGCGCGCCGCGATCGCTCACGACGGCGGCCGCGGTTACGATCGCCTTGCTGCCTGCGCTGACCGGTCAACTGGCGTGGATGGAAGTCCGCAACGTCAAGACAAGCGCGACCAAGCCCTTCATCTTTTTCCAAACCGGCTACGACGGCGCCATTCCCACCGATTTGCTTTGGTCCGACGCGAATGAAGTCGGCGTTTTGCAATCCGGCAGCGACGCGCTGGCTCAGGGAACCAACCCGGCCGACCGCATTTTCCTCATTGAGTACGGCCGGCACGGCGCTGCCGACAACACGCTCGAAGTCCGCCATCTGGCGGCTTCGGGAACCAACGCCGCGTTTTGGGCCGCCAGCGGCGCCGGCTACAACAAGTCGCTGTACTTCTGCCGCCTGCCGGGGGGATCGGATTTTGCCGGCGCATCGTGCATCGAGGTTCCCTACTCGACGTTCACCGCAGCAGGCCACCCCCGGACGCAATGGGATTTCCAGAGCGGCGACTCCCGCGACGCGTTCATGGAGTCGATTGCCGGCGGCGATACGATCTTGCTCGTGATTGCCGACTCCGGGCAGACGTTCGTCTCCGCGCCGGCGGCGCGCTTGTCGGCGTCGCCGGCAACGATTGTGCGCGGGCGGTCGGCGACGTTGAGCTGGAGCACGATTTATGCCGAAAGCGCAACGATCGACCAGGGAATCGGCGCGGTGACTCCGGTTGCTTCCGGCAGCACGACGGTGAGCCCGACGGAGACGACGACCTATACGCTGAAGGCGGTGGGCGCCGCGGGCACGACCCCGGCGACGGCCGCGGTCACGATTATCGTCAACGAGCCGCCGACGACGGCGCGATTGTCGGCGGCGCCGTCAAGGATCGAGCGCAGGCGGCGGTCGGCGACGTTGAGTTGGAGCACGACCAACGCGGTAAGCGTGAGCATCGACAACGGAGTCGGCGCGGTTGCGGCGAGCGGGAGCTGGGCGGTGACGCCGAGAAGGACGACGACCTACACGCTGACCGCGGTGGGCGCCGCGGGCACGACCCCGGCAGAGGCGAGCGCTACCGTCAGGGTTGTAAAAGAGCCGCCGAACCAACCGACCATCCGTTCGTTCACGGCGGCAAAATACGTGCTTTTGTGGCTCTCTTGGAACGTGTCCGACGCCGAAGAGTTGGTCATCGACCCCGGCGATATCGAAGCCAGCGGGGATTCGGGACTCGAGCTCACTGACATTCCCTCAGAGGAGACGACGTACACGCTGACGGCCTCCGGCGCCAGGGGCACGACGCCGGCGACAGCGAGCGTTACGGTAGCGCCGGATGTTTCGATTCAGTCGTTCACGGCTTCGCCGGCCGCGTCGGTCAGCGGCGGCGCCGTGACGCTTTCGTGGGAGACGAGCGACGCCGTCAGCTTGAGCATCGACAACGGAGTCGGCGCGGTCGCTCCGCTTGCCGCCGGCAGCGTGACGGTGAGACCGACAGCCACAACGACCTATACGCTGACGGCGAGAGGGGCGGGGCATTCCCTGGAGACGGACGCGGTCACGGTCACCGTCAGCGACCCGCCCACGGCGATGCTCACCGCCGACGACACGTCGATCACCCGCGGCCGGTCGACCACCCTGCGGGCTGCCTCCTCCAACGCCCTCAGCGCGCTCATCCAGCCCGGCAACCTCTCCGTCTCCCTCGACAACTCCGGCGCCGGCTCGGTTTCCGTCTCGCCCGCCGACGACACTACCTACACCCTCACCGTCACCGCCGCCAACAACGTCACCGCCGCCGATTCGCTCACCGTCACCGTCAGCGACCCGCCCACGGCGACGCTCACCTCCGACGACACGTCGATCACCCGCGGCCGGTCGACCACCCTGCGGGCTGCCTCCTCCAACGCCCTCAGCGCGCTCATCCAGCCCGGCAACCTCTCCGTCTCCCTCGACAACTCCGGCGCCGGCTCGGTCACTGTCTCGCCCACCGCGACGACGACTTACACGCTCACCGTCACCGACTCGAACGGCGTCACCGCCACCGACTCGGCCGCGGTGACCGTGACAGGCAGGGTTGTGCCGCTCTCGTTGACGGCGCTCCCGGCGGCGGCCGGCGAAGACGTGCGCATGCTGATCGTCTGCGGATCGCCGCCGGGCCTGTACACCTCGACGCGGGGCTCGCTGGAGGCCGGCTCCGACGCAACGGCGGCGCCCGGCGTGACGATCGAGCGCGTGCGCTGGTACACCGCGAACAATAACCTGCGGATCAACATCGACCCGAACGGCGGCGACTCGGCCCAGTCGTACTGGTCGGGGAGCGGCGCCGGGGCGAGCAAGACCCTCTACGTCATCGGCATCGACGGCGCGGCGGAATTTCCGGCGAGCAAGATTCAGTTGACGCATGTCTACTATATGACTTACGCCACAGGCGAGAGCGACGCGGCAACAACCTATATGGACTCGCTCGGGGCGGGCGACAAGATTCTGGTGATCATCGCCGACGCCGGGTCGATCGACCTCGACAATCTACCGGAATCCGACGTGTCGTCGGCGCCCACGGCGATGCTCACCGCCGACGACACGTCGATCACCCGCGGCCAGTCGACCACCCTGCGGGCTGCCTCCTCCAACGCCCTCAGCGCGCTCATCCAGCCCGGCAACCTCTCCGTCTCCCTCGACAACTCCGGCGCCGGCTCGGTCTCCGTCTCGCCCACCGCCGACACCACTTACACCCTCACCGTCACCGACTCGAACGGCGTCACCGCCACCGACTCGGCCACCGTCACCGTCGTCACCGTGACCGGCAACACGCAGTCGGTCTTCGACGCGCCGGTCGGCGCGGCGACCGGCGTGCTCTGGCGCTACTCGGGGTCGTCGCTGAAGCTGACGCGCGACGACCAACTCGACTTTATTTCCGGGGCGACGGACAATACGGCGCTGCCGGCGACGCTGCTCGCCGACGGCGCCGCCCGCTATCTGTCGCGAGTCCTGGTCCGAGATTCGTCCCGGCGAATCATCGCGTACATCACCGCGCAGGCGAGCAAAGCGGGCTACGACGGCGCCCACGATCTGAGCGCGGCCTGGGAGCGCGATATGCGCATCGGCCTCAAGGTCGGCTCGGCGCAGATGGTGTTCTCGCTGCTGAACTCTTCGGGGTCGGTCGCGGACAGCAGCGAACCCTACCATCTGCAAGACTCCCAAGCGCCGACCGATCACAATCATGCCTTGCTGACAGGCCCGCCCAACCTGCTGGCCAACTTCGTCGCGGCCGGCGCCGCCGGCGCCGCCTATCAGGTCGTGCTGCTCGACGGCAGCGCGAGCAGTCCGCTCGATTGGACCGACCCGCAGGATCCGCGGACGTCCGAGGACTCGGTCAGCGACCGGCCCACGGCGATGCTCACCGCTGACGACGCCTCGATCACCAGCGGTCAGTCGACCGCCCTGCGGGTCACCTCCGCCAACGCCCGCAGCGCGCTCATCCAGCCCGGCAACCTCTCCGTCTCCCTCGACAACTCCGGCGCCGGCGCAGTCACTGTCTCGCCCACCGCCGACACCATTTACACCCTCACCGTCACCGGCCCCAACAACGTCACCGCCACCGATTCGCTCACCGTCACCGTCAGCGACCCGCCCACGGCGATGCTCACCGCCGACGACACGTCGATCACCCGCGGCCAATCGACCACCCTGCGGGCTGCCTCCTCCAACGCCCTCAGCGCGCTCATCCAGCCCGGCAACCTCTCCGTCTCCCTCGACAACTCCGGCGCCGGCGCAGTCACTGTCTCGCCCACCGCCGACACCACTTACACCCTCACCGTCACCGACTCGAACGGCGTCACCGCCACCGATTCGCTCACCGTCACCGTCGTCACCGGCGCCGCGACCGGCAGCACGCAGTCGGTCTTCGACGCGCCGGTCGGCGCGGCGACCGGCGTGCTCTGGCGCTACTCGGGGTCGTCGCTGGAGGTGAAGAGCGACGGCCAACTCGACTTTATTTCCGGGGCGGCGGACAACACGGCGCTGCCGGCAACGCTGCTCGCCGACGGCGCCGCCCGCTATCTGTCGCGAGTCCTGGTCCGAGATTCGTCCCGGCGAATCATCGTGTACATCACCGCGCAGGCGAGCAAAGCGGGCTACGACGGCGCCCACAATCTGACCGCGGCCTGGGAGCGCGATATGCGCATCGGCCTCAAGGTCGGCTCGACGCAGATGGTTTTCTCGCTGCTGAACTCTTCGGGTTCGGTCGCGGACAGCAGCGAACCCTACCATCTGCAAGACTCCCAAGCGCCGACCGATCACAATCACGCCTTGCTGACAGGCCCGCCCAACCTGCTGGCCAACTTCGTCGCGGCCGGCTCCGCCGGCGCCGCCTATCAGGTCGTGTTGCTCGACGGCAGCGCGAGCAGTCCGCTCGATTGGACCGACCCGCAGGATCCGCGGGCTCCGCGGACGCCCGAGGCCTCCGCGACCATTTCCACGCTCGCCGGAACCGGCACGGCCGGCTACAGCGGCGACGGCGGAGCCGCGACATCCGCACAGATCAGGGAACCGCGCAGCGTGGAGGTGGACGCCGCCGGCAACGTCTACATCGCCGACCGGGATAACCACCGCATCCGCAAGGTCGATGCGAGCGGCGACATCTCCACGGTTGCCGGAACCGGCGCGGCCGGGTTCAGCGGCGACGGCGGAGCCGCGATATCCGCCCAAATCAACGAGCCGCGCGGCGTCGACGTAGACGCCGCCGGCAATATCTACATCGCCGACTGGAACAACCACCGCATCCGCAAAGTGGAGAAATAATGCCCGCGACGAACAATCTCCGACTGACCTCCGCCGGGCGCGCGGCTGTCGCCGACGGATCCCATAGCGGCGCGTCGGCGGTGACTTTCCCCGCCCCGGCCCTCGGCGCGGGCGCTTCGTCCGGAGGCGCGGGCAACGACGCGCGCACGCCGCTGACCGCCGAGCGCGACCGGGCGGCGGTCAGCGGGGCGACCGGCGTTGCCAAACAGATCGCCTTCCGCGCCGACTTCTCGCCGGCGGCGAGGCCCCGGCGACGGCAAGCGCGCGCATGGAAGCGGAACGAGGCAAGGGATAGAGGCAAGGGATAGAGGCAAGGGATAGGAGGAGCGGCATGACGGCAGTTACGACCAGGAGAAAGTGGCTGTGGAGCGTTGTGGCGGTCGTTGGGGCGGCGGGCGCGGCGCCGGCGCGGATGCCGGCGCAGGGGTGGCGGACGATGCGCGTGCCGCCGAACCTGCGCGCCGAACTCCAGGCCCAGGGAGAGCGCTTCGCGCGCAAGGGCAAGGAGCGGGTGACCATCGTCGGACGGTTGACCGACGCCGACGAGAGGTCCCGGTCGGTGAGTCTGATTCGCGACATCCGGGGACGCTTCCGGGTGGCCTTTGCGGGGCGGGTTCTGGCCTTCGACGGGGCGCGGGAGAGCAGCGCGGGAGGGGCGCTGAACGCAGAGCAAGCGGCGGCGGCGGAATCGCTGCTCGACGATTCGATGGAGGCGTTTTTCGCTGCGGTGGATCGCGGCGACGTGCTGCGGCTGCTCGGCAGGCGCTTCCGCGCCGACGACGGGGCGGCGCCCGGATACCAAGGTCCCTGGCACGACATCTACGAGTTGCGCTGGCGCGGGCGGCTGGGAGCGGAGGATCGCGTCAAGCTGTTTTATTTCGACTCGGCGACGGGACTGCCGGCGCGGGTGCGCTACCGGGGCCGGGACGGAGAGGTGGAGACGCTGATGGGGCAGTGGCGGGAGTTCGCCGGAGAGTATCTGCCGCTGGCCATCGTGCGCACGGTGAAGGGGCGGCTGCAGTTTACGTTCGCTGTCGATTCGGTGGTGTTGACTGCTGACAAGGACGACGGCGTGTTCCGCGCGGAGAACTGAAGGCATGGCTTGGCGAAGAGTAATGTTTGGGGGCCGCGGGGCGTTGGCGGCGGGCTTGTGGGCGCAGCCGACGCCGCCGGCGGGCGAACGGGGCAAAGGCGGCCGGGGCTGGCGTCCCGGCGGCGGGTTCCTGGTCAGCGATGTGGAGACGATCAACATGGTCAACGGCAACGTGCTGCTGCGCATTCCCTTGGCCTCGCTGCCGGCGGGGCGGGGCGGATCGGGGTTCACCCTGGAGTTGAGGTACAACTCGCAAATCTGGGACGTGGAGCCGAGCCTGATTACCAGCGGCCAGGACTCCGACGGCAACGATACCTATGAGTCGCGGCATACGCTGCAGATGTCCGCCCAGGGCGGCTGGCGTTACGGCTTCGAGTACGGGCTGGAGTTGGAGGATCGCACGGCGCTGACCGGCGGGAACGAGTGCCGCACGATTTTCGACAAGTACAACACCAAGATGCGGGTGCATTTCCCCGACGGGAGCGCGCACCTGCTGCGGCTGGTCAACACCGAGGACACGCAAGGGGACAACCGCGGCGACGGGTTCTACGCCTACAGCCCGACCGGCAGGCGGGATCCCTGCTACACGGGAGGCAGCAATATCAGTGGGGACGTGCGTTACGTGACGACCGACGGCGCATACGCGCACGTGACGGTGCACAGCGGGACGGGGGCGTGGACGCAGCGGCGCTGGACGATCCATTTCAACGACGGGACGCGGGTGGAGGGCAAGCGCGACCAGACGGAGCGGATCGTCGACCGCAACGGCAACACGATCACGGTGGAGCGCCGCACCAACTGCACGTACGGGGAAGGGACAGAGCTGCAGGAGAACCTCCTCTGCACGTTCTTGAGGGACGATCTGGGCCGCGAGATCAAGATTGTTCGGCTGGAGGACGGCGACGAGGCCGTGACGGCGCCGGGATACGGGGGCGAATTGGAATGGAAGATCGAGCGGGGCACGGTGAACATGAGCGGGGGCACGTACGCCTGCGGCGGCGACTCGGACTGCGCCGCACGCGACGCGGGGACGATCGACAAGATCGAGCTGCCGCAACTCGAGGGGCAGCAGCAGCTTGAATACGTTTTCGCCTATCACCGCCCGACGACCGCCTTCGGGGAGTTGCAGAAGATCGACTTTCCGGGCGGGGGCAGCGTGACCTACGACTACACGTACAGGCAGCACAAGGCGGGTTCTACGTTGCTGGAGAACCCGGTTACGCAGAAGGTGGTGACCTACACCGAACCGCTGACGGGAACGGAGTTGAGCGAGACCTGGACGTATGCGATCGACGTCAACAACGTGACCACGGTGACGGCGCCGGACGGCGGAGCGGCCAAGACCTGGTTTTACGAAAACAAGTACGTGGCGGCGAGCAGCCCCGATGCCTGGAAGACGGGGCTGGTGTGGAAGACGACGCGGCCGAACGGGGACAAGACGGAGCGCTACTGGCGCAAGAACCAGGCCTACAACTCGCCGGCGATCCATGCGAGCGACCCGGGCAACCCGTACGTGCGCGCGGAGTACAGCACGCAGGGCGCGCAAACTGCGGCGCGGGCGATGACGCGCGACAAGAACGGCAACCTGCTGACGGCAGCCGAGTACGACTTCGGGGTGACGGTTGGGCGCGACAGCGGGGGCATTCCCAACGCGGCGCCGACGGGGACGCCGCTGCGCACGGCGGTCCATGTCTATACGCAGGTGACGCCGAACGCCGACAGGCTGCTCGACGACAGGGACGCTTACTGGCGGGCGCCGCCGGCGGCGGCGCGGCTGCTGTCGCTGGCGGACTACAGCGAGGTGCGCGCGGGCCGGTCGAACGGGACGCTGCAGGCCAAGACCGACTTTACCTACGACGCGCGGGGGAACGTGACGGCGGCGGCGCGGGGCGTGGGCGGCGCGACCGCAACGACGCGGCATGCATACGATACGCACGGCAACCTGACGCAAACGACGGATGCGCGGAACAACCGGGTCAAGCTGACCTACGACGCGATCGCCGGCTGCCCCGCCGGCTCGGCAGCGAGTCTGTACCCGACGAAGCGGGAAGAAGCCTACAACGAGACCGAAGAGCGCACGACGAGCTACGACTACGACGACCTGGGGCGGCCGACGGAGGTCGGCGAGAAGGCCTTGCAAGAAGACGAGGATGAGAATGTCGAAGAAATGAACCTGCGCAAGACGCAGACCGCGTACGACGATCAAGAGCGGCGGGTGTACGAGCAGCGCGACCGGGCAACGTACAATGACGCCGCGCTGGCTGTGGCGAGCCGCTACGATCCCCTGGGGCGGCTGTGGTTGGAGCAGACCAACGGCGCGGGGAAGGTAAGCGCGGGCAGCAAGACGAGCGGGATTCAGGTGAGGCGGGCGTACCGCTACAGCGGGTCGAACCGCTATGAGTTGACCTCGAATCCGCACGAGAGCGCCGGCGGGTCAGAAGAGACGATGGGCTGGCGGCGCGCCAAGTACGACCGCAACGGGCGGGTCGTGGAGGCGGCCGCGTTCGCCGGCGACGGCCGGCCGGCGCCGTGGGGGACGAACGCGAGCGGCAGGGGCAAGGTGACGACCGCCTACAGCAGCAACACGGTGACGGTGACCGACGAAGCGGGGGTGAGGCGCGTCAGTACGTATGACGGCTTGGGGCGGCTGGCGCGGGTTGAAGAGAATGGTGTCCACACCTGCTACGAGTACGACGTGCTGGACAATTTGACGAAAGTGCGGCAGGGCGCTGCAGTGAGCGGCAGCGGGGTCTGCACAGGCGGGCAGGCGCGCACGTTCGTCTACGACGCGTTGAGCCGCCTGACCTCGGCGACCAACCCGGAGAACGGGACAGTGGGCTATACCTACGACGGCGCCGGCAACGTGCTGACCGAGACGGACGGCCGCGGGGGGACGGCGACGCATACCTACGACGCGCTGAACCGCATCACGAAGACGGTTTACTCCGGCGGGGGGACGGGATTCGACGCCACGCCGGACGTAACCTACGCCTACGACGCGGGAGCGACGACGAATTGCAAGAACAAGGGGCGCTTGACCTCGGTGAGCACGAGCGTATCGACGACCGGCTACGGCTGTTACGACGCCTTGGGGCGGGTGACGGCGAGCACGCAGACGACCTCCGGGGATGCGGCGCGAACATTCGCCTATACTTACAATGCGGACGGGACGCTCGAGACGCAGACGTATCCGTCGGGGCTGGTAGTGGCCTACGAGTACGACGCGGCGGGGCGGTTCAAGGCCGTGGGCAAGAACACGCCTGGGGCAACGGACTACGCCGGAGAGATGAGCTACGCGGCGCACGGGGGGATCAAGGCGCTGAAGCTGGGCAACGGGCTGTACGAGAGCTGGGGGTACAACGCGCGCCTGCAGCCGACGGCGATTCGGCTGGGAACGGCGGCGAGTGGGACGCAGCGGGCGGACAAGCTGTCGCTGGCCTTCGATTACGGGACGACGAGCAACAACGGCAACGTGCTGAGTCAGACGATCGGCCGCGAGGGGCTGAGCGGGACGCTGACGCAGCGCTACCGCTACGACGGGGCGAACCGCTTGGGTCTGGCCAGTGAAGGCGGCACGGCGCCGACGAGCGACTCCTGCCCGACGGATGCAGCCTGGCGCCGGGACTACACCTACGACGCCTACGACAACCGCGCGGTGACGGGGACGCGCGGGCACACGTTGCCGACGGGGACGCCGACCGCAACAAGCGCTTTCAGCACAACGACGAACCGCATTGCGGCGGGGAGTTACGACGGGGCGGGCAACCTGCTGTCGCTGACGGGCGTAGGCGCGCTGAGCTACGACGCAGAGAACCGGCTGACGGCGTACGACAACAACGTGGCGTCGCTACAGGAGCAGGGCGCGTACGCCTACGACGGGCTGGGCCAACGGGTCAAACGCACGACGACGATCCGCGGCGCGAGCGAGACGATGGTGTACGTGTACGACGCCTTCGGGCGCTTGGCGGCCGAGTATTCGAGCGTGGCGCCCGTAGCGGGCTCCGGCGGGACGTTCTACCGCACGGAAGACCACCTGGGCTCGACGCGGCTGGTGACCAAGCAAGACAAGTCCGTTGTGGAGTGCCGCGACTTCTTCCCCTTCGGGGAGCGCATCGGTTCGGGACTGAACGGCCGCAGCGCCGACTGCTACGGCGGGACAAGCAGCGCCGTCAAGCAGCAGTTCACCGGCAAGGAACGAGATGAGGAATCGAGCCTCGACTACTTCGGAGCAAGGTACTACTCGGCGCGCCTGGGCCGGTTTCTATCGGTCGATCCCTTATTGAGTTCCGGGCGTCCGAGCGATCCGCAGAGTTGGAACAGATATAGTTACAGCTTTAATAATCCGCTCATCTTTAAGGATCCGACGGGGTTGTACGTTTGTGCGGGCGACGACCAGGACTGCACTGACTTTGCCAAAGCTCTGAAGCAGGTGAAGCAGGCACGGGACTCATTTAAGCAAGGGTCGGACGAATACAACAGGCTTAACGATTCCCTCCAGGCATACGGCAAGGAGGGTGTCGACAACGGCGTAACAATCAATTTTGTCAAGTCCGGCCCGACTGCTCATACGGCCCCCGGCACCGCGACTGTTGAAGGTACCGCGAACAAGGCGGTGACTGAGGACAACCCCACAGGTCAGAATACGACCGTAACATTCAATATCCCGAGGCGCGGAAGGAGAAATTCTCTAGCGATTGCAACTGCTCACGAAGGAGTGCATGTTAGAGACGGAGCTGCGCTATCGGGTGCGCTACCCACGGATCTATCGGACCCCTCGGCCATAAAAATTTTGCAAGGCCCGCTCAACCTGAGGGAATATCTCGCCGAGAAGCGAGCCTACGAAGCGTCCGCTTTTGCCGCTCAAGGTCTCGGATTTAGCTCTTTGAAGGTTGTTGGCTTCGAAATTTGGAATTCCGGATGGAGGGCAGCGGACGCCAATACCCTCACAACAAAGGGGATCGACAAAATCTTGGCTGACCCGAACGGCTCGTACGGAGTGACGCCTGAATCGCCCGGACGGAGACTCATTCCTTTGGAGTAAGATGATGTGGATACGAGTTTTAGTGCTATCGGCGGCATTCCTATCGGTTAGCGCGATTTGGGGGCAGAAATCATTGACAAATTCCGGGCTTCTCGATGAAACGAAGCCATCTGTGTACATCTAGTACGATACGCTTTTGAAAGGAGTTCCGAAACAGTCGTCACTGTCGTTAAAACTTTATGCAGCTCAGTCCCCCGAGTACGATACCTCATACGGAGGAATTTCGGAGACAGAGAGGAGAAATTGAAACACGGATTAGGCTTCAGTTGTTCAATAATACTCGGGGTGCAATCAGCATTAAGACTCATCAATTCTATCTCCCGCCACTGTCTCGGGGTTTTGTTTTGAGTGACGGAAGGGGTGTGCTGGCAATGATCTCTGGGGCTAATGTTTTCCCTCACTACATAGTGGAAGCCTCAGATACAGAGCATGCAGTAGAAGATCCAAGAACAGAGCCAAAATCTGAAAACAGGCTGCATGTCTATTCGCAGTTTGAGTTTCCGTTCTACAAGCGGTTACAACTCCGCCATGGTCATTTGGGGTCTATCTCCTGGATCGCATCGGGAGAGAGCGTGTTCTTTACTGTGCCTCTTGAACACCTAGATCCGAGCTATCTTTTAAGCATTTCTTTCAATTACGAATGGGAAAAAATAACGAGATCTGTTAGGCATTGGGTTACGTTCTCGGGTGATGGGCTTTGGGAGGTGATTGGAAATATAGCTGTTCAAGAGTAACCCCGAAACTGCGCGGCCGAATGCCCCAGAGGGGCGTAATCAGGGATAATCGTCAGACATTATAATATATCTTATGAATGCGAAAGAAACTCATCGAATGGCCGGAGAGGAGATTCTGCTGGTCTTGGCGATATCGGCGGCTCTTATG
Organism: Bryobacterales bacterium; assembly: GCA_965214655.1. Lineage (GTDB taxonomy): Bacteria > Acidobacteriota > Terriglobia > Bryobacterales > UBA6623 > CATQHP01. The sequence continues at coordinate 3,190,432 of OZ243965.1, forward strand.
CCGGGCAGTGCAACTTTCGCACAGCAACCATCTGCAACGGGGATGTTACTGGACGTGAGCAAACCCTCCGTATACATTCGCCCCGTCAAATCTCTAAAGAACCTGAGAAGAAAAGACCGCGGCGGAGTGGAGATTAGGATCCGGTTGTTCAACAATACCCGAAGGGCGATCCGAATTCCGACCGAATCGCTCGATCGACTCCCATCACGGTCTCAGCCGCATACGCGGTCTCTTATCCTAAGTGACGGAAGTGATGTGTTGACAACGCGCCCTGGAGGTAGAGTGTATCCCTGTTACATAGTGGAAGAGCCGGATGGGAGATCATACATGAGCGTGGGAGATCCAAGTACAGAGCCGAAACCTGACCCCAGGCCGTTTGTGCCGTTTGACTTTCCGCCTTACAAGCGGCGGCAGCGGCCCTTCGGGCCAAGCTGTACTGAGAGATCCACCTCCTGGGTCGCATCGGGAGAGAGCGTGTTCTTTACTGTGCCTCTCGAACACCTGAATCCAAACTACTACATAAGCTTCCCTTTCAACTACGAATGGGAAAAAAAACGGGGGATGTCAGGCATTACATTGATTTCTCAGCCCCGCATGCTCTTTGGGAATTGATTACAAGTCCGATTGTGGAAGAGGGCATTGTAGCGCGTTAGTTGCATGGTGCGACAAGCCTCATTCAAACACACAAATCATATGAGCTTTGAGAGCGCCATCTTCTGAGACGCCCCTAAAGAAAGTTCTCCATGTAGCCGAGTTGGGCACGTGGAACTTGCATGAATGGCGCGGGCGAGTACGTACGACGGCTTGGGGCGGCTGATTCGACTGCGCGAGAACAGCGTGAACACCTGCTACGAGTACGACGTGCTGGACAATCTGACCAAAGTGCGGCAGAACGCTGCAGTGAGCGGCAGCGGGGTCTGCACGGGCGGCCAGACGCGCACGTTCGTCTACGACGCGCTGAGCCGCCTGACCGCGGCGACCAACCCCGAAAGCGGGACGGTGAGTTATACCTACGACGGCGCCGGCAACGTGCTGACCGAGACGGACGGCCGCAGGGGGACGGCGACGCATGCCTACGATGCGCTGAACCGCATCACGAAGACGACTTACTCCGGCGGGGGGACGGGATTCAATGCCACGCCGAACGTGACCTACGCCTACGACGCGGGAGCGACGACGAATTGCAAGAACAAGGGGCGCTTGACCTCGGTGCGCACGAGCGTGTCGACGACCGGCTACGGCTGTTACGACGCCTTGGGGCGGGTGAAGGCGAGCACGCAGACGACCTCCGGGGATGCGGCGCGGGCGTTCGCCTATACTTACAATGCGGACGGGACGCTCAAGACGCAGACGTATCCGTCGGGGTTGGTAGTGGCCTACGATTACGACGCGGCGGGGCGGCTCAAGGCGGTGGGCAAGAACACGCCTGGGGCGACGGACTACGCCGGAGAGATGAGCTACGCGGCGCACGGGGGGATCAAGGCGCTGAAGTTGGGCAACGGGCTGTACGAGAGTTGGGGGTACAACGCGCGCTTGCAGCCGACGGCGATCCGGCTGGGGACGACGGCGGGAGGCACGGAGAAGCTGTCGTTGGGTTTGAACTACGGGACGACGGCGAACAACGGCAACGTGCTGAGTCAGACGATCGGTCGTCCGGGATTCACGGTGACGCAGCGCTACCGCTACGACGGGGCGAACCGTTTGGGTCTGGCCAGTGAAGGCGGAACGGCGCCGACGAGCGACTCCTGCCCGATGGACGCGGCCTGGCGCCGGGGCTATATTACGATACATACGGCCGGCAACCGCGCGGTGACGGGGACGCGGGGGCACACCCTGCCGGCGGCGACGCTGACTGTAACCGGCCACTTGATTTGTAACGATTGGCCACATGGTTTGCGATACCGGCGGCTTGTGCTGCGATACGCGCCAGCGCCCGCGTACAGTGGTCAGTGGCTGGTGGTTGGTGGAGAGTGGGAAAAAACCGGCCGCAGTCGAGCGGCGCTACTCAGCGGCGGCATCGGGCGGGTCGTCGAGTTTCCAGCCTAGTTCCCGCTCGAGTTCTTCGCGGGTCATGACTGGGCCGTATTCGTCCTCGCGGGCGATGTCTGCCATCGCGTCGGGGTCGTTGGCGCGCGCGGCTGCGTGCAGGGCTTCTTCTTCGTCCGTTGGCCAGTGCGGGACTCTCATCGCTTGCCTTTCCTTTTAGTGTAGCGATCTACGTCTTGGCGGTCCGCCGGCGTCTTATCCAACACAAGATGAGCCTGAAGGGAGGGCCGATTCCAACACAAGATGAGCCTGAAGAGGTTGGAGGGGGACAGGTAGGAGCAGGGCAAGCTGTGGGCGATGGGAGTCGCCATGCAGCAAGTCGAGAGGTTGAGTTTGGAGCAGATCGAGGCCTTCCTGGCCGGCAGTGAGAGCATCGCGTTTCGGGCGGAGAGCCGGGCCGCGAGGTATGGCTTGTTCGAAGCCGTGTTATGCAAACACCACTACGCCGAGCAGTACCGCGCGGCGAAGGGTCTGTTGCGGCGCTTCTTGCAGAAGCTGAGCGGGCTGAGCCGGGCCCAGACGACACGGCTGATCGGGCAGTTTCTACGCGAGCGCACGGTACGCCCGACAGTCTACCGGCGACGGCGTTTCCCGACGCTCTACACGCGGGCGGACAGCGTGCTGTTGGCGCGCGTGGACGAGGCGCACCGGCAGTTGTCGGGGCCGGCCACGTGCGCCATCTTGCGCCGTGAGTTCGCCCTCCACGGGCGGCGCGAATTCGCCCGCTTGGCCCGGCTGTCGGTGGCCCACCTGTACAATCTGCGGCGCAGCCGCCTCTACCGCCGGCGGCGCCTGCGCCTGGACAAGACCCGCGCGACGCCGACGGCCATCGGCGAACGCTGCCAACCGCGCCCCGCAGGGCGTCCGGGCTACCTGCGCGTGGACACCGTGCATTCGCCCGAACAGGACGGCGCAAAGGGCGCCTACACCATCAACCTGGTCGACGAAGTGACGCAATGGCAAGTACTTGGCTGCGTCGAACGGATCAGCGAGCACTACCTCGCGCCGGCGCTCGCAGAGCTCTTGGAACAGTTCCCTTTCCTCGTGCGCGGCTTTCATTCCGACAACGGCAGCGAGTCCATCAACCACAGGACAGCAGCCTTGCTGGAGAAACTGCGCATCGAGTTCACCAAGTCACGCTCGCGGCGCAGTAACGACAACGCCCTGGTGGAGTCGAAGAACGGTTCGGCGGTCCGCGAATTCGATTGACTCGGATGCCGCCCCGTCGAGATGGTAAAATTTCCCTTGGGCGTGGCGCCACTGGCCGGTGATCTCATGCCGCATCGGATCTGATCATATCATGCCGCGCCGCCCGCGGCTTCAGGCGAGGCCGTGCTTGCGGCGCCAAGCCAACTGACGGCGGGCGATCCCGCGCTGTACGGCATACTCCGGGCCGGCGAACTCCGGGCTGGTGAGCCGCTCCTCGGCGGTTACCCGGCGCAGCAGGCCGGCCTCCGACTTGCGCGTTCTCTCGCGCTCTTCAGGGTCGGCCTCGATGGCGGCGTTGATTTCGGCGTCTTCCTCGTCGGAGATCGGCGCGAGGTAGAAATTACTGTCGCCCATGCCGCCACTCAGTATAGCGCCTCTGCTCGGGCTTGGTCGCCTTGCGCAGGGTAATCATGCGGATGCGTCCGTCACGGCGCGCGATCAGCGGCGGTAGATGGCGGCGTGGGCCGCGTGGACTTTGTCGAGCAATTCCTGCTCGCGCGGGTCTTTGGCGGTGCCGTCCTCATTGACGATTATGCCTCCCGCCTCGTCCTCCGATTCCCATCGGGCGCGGGTTGCGGGGGCGAGATCGTCGGCAAGGCGTGGGTCTTCGTTGGCGGCCATCACCTCCATTATACCGTGCCGGGCGGTGTTGGCGGCGCGCGTCTTGGGCTCCGGCGGCTCGGCCACGGCGGTGATCGTGCGCAGCATCTGCCCGTTATGCCGCCGGCGATGCACGCGGATCACGCGCAGGTAGTGTCCGGGCAGCAGCGTGACCTCCCGCTCGCCGCCGTTCCAGACGACGCCCACCGCTCCGGGGGCCGTGTGTATCTGCATGATCGCGTCTTCGGCGAAGCTGAACGCCTTGCGGATCGACACGGATGTGGACAGCACGGCTTTCACTTCGACCCGCTCGCCGGGGCGAGCCGGGTAGGCGATGTTCGTTTTGCGGATCCCGCGCCAGAGACTGCGCCCGCCGACGCCCTCGGCCAGGGCGGTCATTTGCTCTACCACGGCGGCGTCTCGGCCGGTCAGCTTCTTGCCGGCCTTTAGCCGGCGGTTGATCGCCCGGTAGCCATCGGCGATATAGTCGCCGGCGGCTCCAATCCGGCCCTCGGAGACGTAGGCCGGATCCGCCCGGTGGATTCGGTCGCCCTGCATCGTGGTGACTTTCCGCGCATCGGCCCAGACCCGATCGTAGTCGGCTTGAGTGCGCGCCAGTTTCCCCACGCGCGCTTGCAGGTCCCGCTCCAGGCGCTCGGCGAGCAGCCGTGACATCTCCGTACGCCTGGCCGCCGCGTCGCCTGGGTTGTAGTCCCAGCCGGGATCGATGCCGACGGGAACTTGCCGCGTCTCGCCAATGCGCTTGTTGAACCAGGTCCGCTTCGTGACCTCCGGGCGCTCGCTCGGCTTCCAGCCGCGGCGCTCCATCTGACTTTCGCTGAGCTGGATCAGCCAGCATCGACACCGCCATGCGTTCGGCGGCGCGTGCGTCTTCCACCAGGGATCGTCGACCGGCAAGATGGTGCCGTGCCAGGCGGCGTGAGCGGGCCGCGTTTCTTCGTCCTGCACCGCCGAATAGCGCAGGTACGGCCGACTCTTTTTGACGCTCTGGATGCGCTCCCAGTCGCCGGCCGCGTAGGAGACGCGCAGATTGGTCTCGAAGATCGTGCGCAGCCGCCGTGGGCTGCCCAGCTGGACCTTGTGCGTCTCGCCGGTCTTGGGGTCGATCATCTCCTTCTTGCCCCACCAGCCCTCCTTTATCAGCAGCGGTTCGAGTTCCTTTCGGAAGTCCTCGAACGTGGTCCCCGCGGCCAGCGCCTTGTCGACCGCCGCGCGCACGTCGGCCAGCAGATCGAGACGCATCATCTTGGCGACGGTGAAGGCGCCGGCGTGTTCGCCGGCGTAGATATCGCGCCAGCTGAAACCGACCGCGTAGCCCTTGGCGCGGAAGGCGCGGATGGCCTCCTCTGGAGGCAGGCCGGGATCAACGACGGCCATGGCTGGCCACCCCATCCAGCAGCGCGGCAAATTGCGCCCGCGCCGCCGCGACGGCCACGCGCTCTGGAGCGGGGAGCGCCGCCAGGGCGTCGATACGCGCCAGAAAATCCTCCAGGCTGTCGGCCTCCATCGCCGCCTCCCGCACCTCATTGATTTGGGGCTCGATCAGCGGGGTCCAATCTTCGAGCGCCTTGGCGGCGATCTCGTCGACCGCGTCGCGGTCCGCTGCGCGGGCTTTTGCAGCGGCCGCCGCAGCGAAAGCCGCGTTCGCCGCCGCCGCAGGGGGTTGCTCCGGCGCGCCCGGAGCCGCCAGCAACTCGGCGCCCTCTTCGGGGTCTGGCAGCCCCAGCCGATCCCTCACCACCGACGCCTGCACCGGCAGCCCCAGCGGAACCAGCCGTTCCAGCGCCGTGGTCAGCGCCGCCGTGTCTTCGGGTTCGGCCACCGGCAGCGTCAGCCGCGGCAGGGCAACCTCAGCGCCGAAATTCAGCCGCACGAACGGTTGCACCAGATCGCGGTTCAGAGTCGCCGCCAACTGCCGCGCGTCCGCGCCGAGGATGTCCCCGCGTACCTCGTCGTGCACCTGCGCCTGCGCCCGCGACGAGCCGTCGTCGGTGGTCATCGTCTGCCCCAGCACCGCCTTCGATATCTGGCTGTCCACGTACCGGGCAAGATCGCGGAAGACGTCCGCCCCGGACTGCCCCGAACCGCCCGCCTGCTCGAACTCCACGCGCATCGATTCGGGCATCACCGCCGCCGCGTCCGTGCCCAGGTTGGCAACCGCGCCGATGAGCGTATCGATGTCGCTCTCGGTGGCTCCGGGCCCGTAACGCCCCACCCGCAGCGGCATGCCGAACACCTCGGCGTAGGCCGTCCAGTCGGTCAGCGCATAGGCTTTGATCAAGTACGCCGCCGCCGCCAGTCGCGCCAGTCCGGCCCGCGCCGGCAGCCCGGAACGCAGCCGGGGAACGTGCGTGATCCACTTCGACGGGGCCAGCGGCTCGCCGTTGAAGCCGTCCTGCTCGGTCAGCAGGCGCAGCGTGCGCCCGTCCGTCCGATCCCAGCGGAACCAGCGCGGATCGCGCCACTCGTAGCGTTCGGGCGTCCAGCGCTCGCCCCGCCGCCAGACGATCTCGATCGCGGCGAAGCCCTTGCCCAGGGCATCGAGGCAGTCCTCGACCAGCGCCGGGAAATTAGACTCGGCGACCATCTCGCGCACGGCGTCGGCAAGCTCGACGTCGGCGGTCTCATCCGAGGCCGCCTCGACCTCCGGCTGCAGCCTCGACACCGCGCGCTTGCGCACGCCGAGCACGGCGGCATAGTGCGGGTCGCGCTCCTCCATTTCTTCGGCGAGCGTCAGATAGTCGCGGAGCTCGCCGCGATCGGCGGCGCGCAAGACGGCCGTCAGCCGGTCTGGCGTGAGGCCGTAGGAGATGGACTCCGACCGCCAGACCTGCCGCACGCCGGTGAGATGCGGTCTGGCGTGCTCGGCGGTCAGGCCGCGCCGGCGCACCGGCTGCCCGGTCGTCGGGTCGATGATCCGGGGCATGCGCTCAGCCATCGGCGGCCTCCTTGCGCTCCTGGCGATAACGCACGTGGTATTCCGCTGCCGCCAGGCGGCAGCGGAAGCACGCCGGGAGGCGCGCGCCAGGCGACAGAGCATCCTTGCAGATCACGCACCTGCCGGCGGCGATGAGTCGCTCGCGCCTCTCGGCGGCGTACTCCGAGTGCCGCCTGCGGCATCCTTCGCAGCGCCGCTGACCGGTCGCCGCCGGCTGCCGGGCGCAGGTGACGCACAGGCCGGATTCGACCAGCCGGCGATAGCGCGCCTGATCCTGCATCCGCTTGCGCTGCGACGCCTTGCTCATCGACTCCACCCCCCGGTGGCCCGCACCAGCCGCTGCGTGCGATCTTCGCCGCGCCGATCGCGGCGGCGATTCCGCCCGCGCGGGACAGCGCGGTAGTCGTAGACTTCGGCGCCGGTCGAGGCGGCGTAGACGGCCAGGGCCAGCGCCCAGGCGCGGTCGGCGTGCGACCGCGCCGCCGCCGCTTCCGAGGCGTCGACGTCGAAGCGCACGTTGCCTGCCGGAGTGGTCACCCGCCGCAGCGAGTGCAGGTCAGCCCGCAGCGCCGCGTCGCCTGCCGGCAGGCGCAGCCGCCGATCCTCCATGCGCTCCTTGAGCAGGCCGGCCAGATGCTGCTTCGTCGGCCCGGTGAAGAGCACGCCGTCGACCCGCGAGCGGCCGTGTGCGTCCTGGGCCTGTTCGACGACGGCCTCGCCCATGCCGGTCTGGTCCAGGGCGATCCGCAACGGGCGGTAGGCCATGACCATGTCACGCAGCGCCTGGGCTTGCGCGGCGAACGACGCCCGGCGCATCTCGCGGCGATCGCGCGCCCAGAGCACGTCGCCGACCTGCTCGACGGCGACGATCACCGTCAGATCTTGCCGGCGGGCGATATCCATGCCGATCCAGGCGTGCCCGCCGCCGTAGAGTCCCGGATCGCCGGCGTCGGCGTGCTCGCAGGCGTCGATCAGGTCGTAGGGCAGCCAGGCGCTGGCTTCGTCGAGCCATTCGAGCTCGTATTCCTGAGCCCAGGCGTCGGGATCGCCCAGCCCGGCCCGTAGCGTCTCGATGTCCCGCGGCAGCCCCTCTCTCACGGCGCGGTGGATATCGACCACGTGCCGCGACCAGACGGCGCTCGTATCGCCGCCGTCGGTCATCAACTCGTAGAACTTGTTGCCCTTGCCGTTGGGCGTCGAGACGACGCGCAGCTTGTGTCCGGCGGAGATGACCGGGAACAGCGCCGCCCAGATTTTGCGGCTGTCGGCGTGATAGGCGAACTCGTCGAGCAGCACGTTGGCGCTGTAGCCGCGCGCGGTGTCGGGGTTGGCGGGCAGGGCGCTGATGCGCGAACCGCCGGGCAGGCGCACTTCGAGCGCCTTGGCGTCACCTGGGGAAAAGGCGATTTCGCGCGCGTCAAACGCTGTTTGCATGGCGCTTAAATGGCGTTTTACGCCCTCTTCCATCGCTTCGCGGGCCTGCCGCTCGCCGCGCGAAAGGATCACCCAGCGCGCGGTGCGGCCGTCGGCCTCGGCGGCGAGACAGTCGAGCACGACCTCCAGGGTGGCGGTGAACGTCTTGCCGGTCTGCCGCGCCATCATGCCGATCTTGAGCCGCGAGGCATCGGCCAACCAGACCCGCTGATAGGGCAGCGCCACTTGCGCAGGGTCGGGCATCACGCGCCGTAGACCTCCGCGACGAGCGCCCGCAGGCGCTCCGGGGTGATCGGCCCGCCGCTCGATCCGGCCTCGCCTTCCGCGCGCCCGGCCAGATCTTCGGCGGCCCGCCGCTGTATCTCCACCTCCCGTTTGACATTCTCCGAGGACGCCCGCTCCAGGGTCGCCGCCGCCACGCTCAACTGCTTGAGTTGCGTAATCAGCGCGGGAAGCGATGCTTCGCTCAATTCGCCTTCTTGCAGCTTGAGGGAGATGCCGAAAGCGAGCGTGCGTAGTATCTCGTTGACCAGATGCCCGAGCTGCCCTTGCGGCGCAGCCCCCAGCTTATCGATCCAGGCTTCGGCCGCCGCCCGCGATTCGCGCAGCCGGGCGCCGACATGCCGCATGCGTTGGTCGTACCGGCCTACCGCGCTGCGGCTTACTCTCTGCGCTTCACCGCGGCTGGCGAGGTACTCGTTGATCAGGTCGGTAGCCGTCGCATGGGTCATGCCGGGATCGCGCAGCCACGCGTCGAGAGCTTTGCGGATATCTCCCGGCAGGAGATCGATGGAACTGCGTCGCCGGCGCTCCAGCGGCACTCAGACGCTCCCCGCGCGCGGCCGCGGCAAGGTGACGACCGCCTACAGCAGCAACACGGTGACGGTGACGGTGACCGACCAGGCGGGAGTGGCGCGGACGAGTACGTACGACGGCTTGGGGCGGCTGATTCGGCTGCAGGAGAACAGCGTGAACACCTGCTACGCGTACGACGTGCTGGACAATCTGACCCAAGTGCGGCAGAACGCCGCGGTGAGCGGCAGCGGGGTCTGCACGGGCGGCCAGACGCGCACGTTCGCCTACGACGCGTTGAGCCGCCTGACCGCGGCGACCAACCCCGAAAGCGGGACGGTGAGTTATACCTACGACGGCGCCGGCAACGTGCTGACCGAGACGGACGGCCGCAGGGGGACGGCGACGCATACCTACGATGCGCTGAACCGCATCACGAAGACGGTTTACTCCGGCGGGGGGACGGGATTCGACGCCACGCCGGACGTAACCTACGCCTACGACGCGGGAGCGACGACGAATTGCAAGAACAAGGGGCGCTTGACCTCGGTGAGCACGAGCGTATCGACGACCGGCTACGGCTGTTACGACGCCTTGGGGCGGGTGACGGCGAGCACGCAGACGACCTCCGGGGATGCGGCGCGAACATTCGCCTATACTTACAATGCGGACGGGACGCTCGAGACGCAGACGTATCCGTCGGGGCTGGTAGTGGCCTACGAGTACGACGCGGCGGGGCGGTTCAAGGCCGTGGGCAAGAACACGCCTGGGGCAACGGACTATGCCGGAGAGATGAGCTACGCGGCGCACGGGGGGATCAAGGCGCTGAAGCTGGGCAACGGGCTGTACGAGAGCTGGGGGTACAACGCGCGCCTGCAGCCGACGGCGATCCGGCTGGGGACGATGGCGAGCGCGGGACGCAGCGGGCGGACAAGCTGTCGCTGAGCTTCGACTACGGGACGACGGCGAACAACGGCAACGTGCTGAGTCAGACGATAACCCGTCCGGGATTCACGGTGACGCAGCGCTACCGCTACGACGGGGCGAACCGCTTGGGGCTGGCGTCGGAAGGCGGGACGGCGCCGACGAGCGACTCCTGCCCGACGGACGCGGCTTGGCGCCGGGGCTATATTACGACGCCGACCGCAACGAGCGCGTACGGCGCAACGACGAACCGCCTCGCGGCGGGCAGCTACGACGGAGCGAACCGGCTGACGGCGTACGACAACAACGTGGTCTCGCTGCAAGAGCGGGCGGAGAGAAGATTCGGCCCGGCGTGAAACAGCGCCGGCAGCTTCTCGTCTGCGGAGCAGCCTTCAATATCGAAATTCCTGCGGCATGCGCTGTCCGGTGCGCTAGCATAAGCAGGGATTGCGAACTCTGTCCGCTGCAACCGGCCGCGGCCGTTCGCTCCGGCTGAAACGGCTGCGCGCCCGGCCGCATCCCATTGAGCAATCCCCGTTACAGCCGGCGCGTGTTGCCTTGTTTTTTTAACCAGCGGCAAGCGGACAGCATAAAAAGGCGGGAACTCGGTAGAATAATTAAACCAAAAATGATAGTTTTGTTTCAGGAGCCCGATCCGGCCCGGCCGTTTTCCCGCGCGCCGCTCTGCGAGGAAGAATTTTGAGCCTGCCTGCCCCCATGGCTTTTTTGCTGCAAGCCGCCGCCGAAGAAACCGTCGAAGCGGCGCCCGACATCGCCGAGATGGCCTCATCGGCCGTGGACCAATCGACGCTGCTGAGCCTGTTGCTCGAGACCGGCCCGGTCGGCAAGTTCGTGATGCTGTTCTTGATCGTCATGTCCGTCCTTTCGTGGGCGGTCGCCTTCTCGAAATATGCGACGCTCAAGAACGCGGTGAAGCAGAATTTGGCCTTTTTGAAAGCGTTTCGCCGCGTCGGCAAGTTGGCCGAAATGAACGCCGCCAGCGAGCAGTATCGGCCGGCGCCGATGGTGACGGTATTCGATTACGGCTATGAAGAAGTCGCCCGCCAAGTCAACGCCTACGGACGCATCGTGAACCCCGATTCGATCGAACGGGCGCTGGCCCTCGCCGCCAGCGAGGAAACCTCGCGGCTTCGGCGCAGCTTGAGCGTATTGGCGACGACCGCCTCGTCGGCTCCGTTCATCGGGCTTTTCGGCACCGTCTGGGGCGTGCTGGAGGCATTCCGCGGGCTGGGCCAAGCCGGCGGAGCGACGCTACGGGCGGTTGCTCCGGGCATCGCGGAAGCGCTGATCGCAACGGCTTTCGGACTGTTCGCGGCGATTCCCGCGCTGATTTTCTTCAATGTCTTTTCGGGGCAGGTGCGCGAAGCCCGCACGCGCATGAACGATTTCGGCCTCGAGTTCTTCAATCTTGCGGAAAGAGATTACGGAGAGGGCGATGGCATTCGCAACGCACAACAACGATCCATCCGATGATCCGGTCGTCGAGAACAACATCATTCCGTTTGTCGATGTTGTTCTCGCTCTGCTGATCGTCTTCATGATTGCGGCGGGCGCGGTTGAATTCGACCTTGCGATCGATGCCCCCCGCACCCGCGAGGCGGCCGCCGCGCCGCAGGAGCCGGCCTACGTGAACATCACCTCCCGGGGGAAAGTCTTCTTCGGCGGCGAGCCGGTCGACATTGCCGACGTCGCCCAGCGGGCGAAGGAAAGGAACGCCGGCGCCCCCGGGATTTACCTGCGCGCGCACAAAACGGCGCCGTGGGAAATCGTCGCCCGCGTCATGGCCGAGTGCGGGGCCAACGGAGTGAACGTCTTGTCGGGGCGGGCGCGCGAAGCCACCACCCGCAGGAACGATTTCGGCCTCGAGTTTTTCAATCTTGGAGAAAGAGACTGCGGAGAGGGCGATGGCATTCGCAACGCACAATAACGATTCAGCCGACGATCAGATTGCCGAGATCAACATCACTCCGTTTGTCGATGTCGTTCTCGTGCTGCTGATCATCTTCATGATTACGGCGGGCGTGGTTGAATTCGGCCTGGAGATCGATGTTCCCCGCACCCGCGAGGTGGCCACCACGTCGCAGGATCTGGCCTACGTGAACATCACTTCCCGGGGGGAAGTTTTCTTCGGCGACGAGCCGGTCAGCATTTACGACATCGCCGAGCGGGCGAAGGAAAAGAACGCCGACGTCCCCGGGATTTACCTGCGCGCGCACAGAACGACGCCGTGGGAGATCGTCGCTCCCGTCATCGCCGAGTGCGGGGCCAACGGAGTGAACGTCAACGTGGTTACAAAACCGCTGACACGCAACCCGAGACGACGCAGATGAACGCCGCCGCGGCAACAGACAGAGGGCAATCTTTCTTGTCATGAGCGCAAGCCGCAGCCCGTTCCGCGCCAGGGACGAACTGCGTTTTCCGTTGCTGGCGTCGGCGTCGTGCCACGGCGCGGTTCTCTTCGCCTCGGTCCTGTGGGGCGCGCTCAACCCGCCGATCGATCTCGGCAGCCAGGATAGCGGCGGACGCGGCGGCATCGTAGCGGTGCAGGGCGTGCCCGTCAACATTGTCCGCTCCCCGGAAGAGAATCCCGTGGCGAACCCGAGCGAGCATACGATCCCCGCGCCGCAGCAGCGGCAGCGCGCAACCGAGCTTGCCCAACCGCAAGCCGCCGACGACCCGCAAGCGGTCCCCATCCAGGAAACCAACCGCCGCGAGTCCGCGCGGCAGCAGGAGCGTTCGGTCGGCCAGCGCAGCGCCCGCGACTCCGCGCCCAACCAGGTGAACTCCTCGCGCGGCGCGGCGGTCAGCAGCGGCCTTTACAGCAACTCGCAAAAAGGCCCCGGCGTCGGTTTCGGCGCGAAGGGCGGGCCGTTCGGCTCGCGGTTCGGCGCCTACGCGCAGATCCTGCAGCAAAAGGTTGCGCGGGAATGGCGGCGGACGTTAGGGCAGGCAGCCGGCTTCTCGAGCAAGCCGGTGGTCGTTTCGTTCCGCATCCAACGCAGCGGGACGATCGACTCCATACGCGTCGTGCAGACGAGCGGCAACCGCTCGCTGGACTATTCCGCTCACCGCGCGGTGGGCAATGCCAATCCCCTGCGGCCCTTGCCGCCGGCTTTGCGCAGAGACTCGATCACGATCGAAATGCACTTTCGTTTGAAATAAGACACAGGCGCCCCCCATGAGACTCCGATTCCTCTTTGCATTTCCCCTCGCATTCTCGCTTGCGGCGCAGCAGCCCGATGCGGTCATCGACATTACCGAAGAGCAGCAAGACCCGCGGATTGCCGCGCCGGACATCCTCGGCCCGGTGGAGGCCGTGGAAGCCGTCGACGAATTCAACGACGAATTGTGGAAAGCGCTCGAAGCTTCCGGCAGGCTCGACATGGTAGCCAAAAGCTTTTACCCGCGCAGCTCGCCGCGCAAGCCGGAAGACTTGCAGATAGGCGACAAAAGGCTGCCCAAAGACCCCGGCGCTCGCGGACTGTGGCTTCTCGGCTGGGCGGATGCGCCGGTGCAAGCGCGTTATCTGGTCTACGGCCGGATCGCCAAGATCAACGACCGTCTCAGGCTGTCGGGCTACGTCTCGGACGTGACGCAGGAATCTCGAGCCGCTTCCTATGTGTTCGGCCAGCACTATTACGCGGCCGCCGACAAAGCCGGCGCCCGCGGGATGGCCTTCGACTTCTCGCGCGACATTCTCAGAAATCTCGGCTTGGGCGCAGGCTTGGCGGGCACCCGCATCTATTACGTCCACAGAGACGAAGGCTCCGGCTTCAAGGAACTCTGGGCCATGGACTACGACGGCAGCAACAAGCAACAGATCACCCGCTACAACAATCTCTGCCTCACGCCCGCAGTCTCGGGGGACGGCAGGCGCATCGCCTTCACGACGTACGTCGATGGACTGCCGAAGATCTACGTGCACTCGCTGGAGACCGGACGGCGGCTCACCTTCTACAATCAGGAAGCGTCGCTCAACACGACTCCGGCGTTCACGCCCGACGGCCGCTCGATCGCCTTCGCGTCGTCGCTCTCGGACCGCAGCCAAATCTACTTGGCGGACCTTGACGGCGGAAACCTGCGCAGGGTATCGTATTCTCGTTCGATCGACGTGCATCCGGCGATCAATCCCAAAACAGGCAGGCAGATCGCTTTCGTTTCCGGCGCGACCGGCGCCCCGCAGGTTTACATCATGGACATTGACGGGGTAAATCGGCGAAGATTGTCGGGAGGAGGAGGAGACGCCGTTCAGCCGGCATGGGATCCCGCGGGCGAGAGAATTGTTTTCGCCTGGACGCGCGGATACGAGATCGGCAACTATAATATTTTTCTGGTCGATGTCGCCACGGGAGAATACACGCAGTTGACGCATAGCGCGGGAAGGAACGAGCACCCCTACTTCGCGCCGAGCGGAACGCATATTGTTTTTTCCAGCGACCGGCTGGGCACTGGTACGCAGATCTGGACGATGCGTGCGGACGGTACGCAATTGACGCAACTCACCAGCCGGGGGGTCAACGAGTCTCCGGTATGGGCGTTGCAATAGAAGGTTCTGCAACGAAGGTGAGTTGACGAGACCGCAGATTTCTGGAAACAAAGAGGTGTAAGATTCGATGCAACGGAAAAAACAAGTTGCGCTGATTTTGTTCAGCATTTTATTGGCGCTGTTCGCCGCCGGCTGCAAAAAGGAGCCGGCCCCGGCCCCGCCCCCGCCCCCGCCGCCCCCGGCACCCGAGCCGGCGCCAGCGGCCAGCGTGAGCATTACCGCCGAGCCCAGTTCGATCGAGCGCGGAAAGTCGGCAACGCTCAAGTGGAGCTCGACCAATGCGGTGAGCGCGTCGATCAATCAAGGCATCGGCGCAGTCGCCGTCAGCGGGTCGCGCGAAGTTTTCCCGACGAGGACGACCGAATACGCCATCGCCGTCAAAAACGAAGACGGCAAGGAAGCGACCGCGTCCGCCACGGTCACCGTGCGCGCGCCGCCGCCCCCGCCGCCCCCCCCGCCGCCGAAGCCGGACCTGAGCGAGGCGTTCCGCGGCATGGTCAACGGCGGTGAGATCAAGGATGCGTTCTTCGACTATGACAAGAGCGATATCCGCTCCGACGCCGAAGCCGCGCTGCGCGCAGACGCAACGGCCCTCAAGAAGCTCATCAACGAGTATTCGGCCGCTGCGTTCCTGATCGAGGGCCACTGCGACGAGCGCGGCACCACCGAGTACAACCTCGCGCTGGGCGACCGGCGCACCAAAGCCGCGCGCGACTTTCTGGTCAACCTGGGCGTTCCGGCGAGCAAGCTCTCGTCGATCAGCTTGGGCGAAGAGCGGCCGCAGTGCACCGAGCAGAAGGAAGAGTGCTACCAACGCAACCGCCGCGCTCATCTGACGCTCAAGTAGGCGCGCTAAACTCTCCGGGGAGGGCCGGTCGGCCCTTCCCGGACTTGATTGTTGAAGCAGTGACCCAAGCGACCTCGCAGTGGATGCTCCGCGCCGCAACCGAGCGGGTTCCCGGAACGTCTTCTTCGTTTGGGAGGAGCGCCGCCCTATGAATATCCTGCAGAAGTTCGTTTCGCGTTCGAGAACGCTTCTTGCGCTCGTCGCGGGCGTTATTTTTCTCTTCCAGGTGCCGCCCGCTTCGGCGCAGAAAAGGGAGCTCGTCCAGCTCCAGCGGGACATGGCGCTGCTGCAAGACGCGATGCAGCAACTCGACCGGCAAAACTCCGCAAGGCTGGCCGGCCTCGAAGCCCTGCTCAAGCAAAATCTGGAAAAGCAGGACAAGTTGCATGCCGCTCTGGCGGTCATCGAACGGAATATATCCAAGCAAGGCGACTCGCTCATCGGGCCCATGAATTCGACCGCGGCGAAAGTCGACGCGCTTGCCGACCGATTCGACAGGCTCCGCTCCGTCGTCGAAGAAACCAACGCCATGATCGAGCGCTTGCAGCAGGAAGTCGGCGATATCAAGACGCACCTGACCACCCTGCCCCCGCCGGCATTCAAGGAGGGCGAGGAGGGCGCGTTGTCCGAGGGCAGCGCCGTCAGCGCCAGCGAAGCGATCTACGCCGGCGGCATGAGCGCCTATCTTCGCGGCAACCTCGAGATCGCGCGCAACCAGTTCCGCGACTATCTCGACCTGTACCCGGAGCACTCGAAGGCGGCTGACGCGCAATATTTCATCGGACAAACCTATTACGCCGGCGGCGACTACGACGAAGCCGCCAAAAATTTCGACTTGGCGACGAAATACCAGGCCGGAGAGTTGCTGCTGGCCGACGCCCACTTCAAGAAGGGCATGGCCTTGTTGGCGCTCAACCGCAGCGACGATGCCGCCGAGGAATTTCAGACCGTGCTGGAGCGGTTCCCCGCCAGCAGCATCGCCGAGAACGCCCAAGCTCAACTCAAGGCCCTGGCCGAAGAAAAGCCCTCGCCGCTGCGTTAGCGCGGCAGCCGGACGCCGCGGCGCTTTTTTGTCATCCGTTCGACATCGGCCGGCGCCTATACTCGTATTCGATGACGGCGTCGCCGAAAGAGAAGGTCCTGTTTCTCTGCACGGGAAATTCCAGCCGCAGCCAGATGGCCGAGGGGCTGCTGCGCGCCATGGCCGGCGGGCGGTACGACGTCTTTTCCGCCGGAACAAGACCTCAAGGCGTAAATCCCGACGCCGTGCGCGCCATGCGGGAAATCGGCATCGACATTGCGCAACAGCAATCGCAGCACGTCGATGAGTTTTTGAACGCGGGAATCGACCGCGTGATTACGGTTTGCGACAAGGCCAAAGAAAGCTGTCCTGTTTTTCCAGGGAACGCCGCTTCAATTCATTGGAACTTCGACGATCCGGCTGCCGCAACCGGCGGCGGCGAGGCGCGCCTGGCTGTTTTTCGGCGCGTGCGAGACGAGATCGACGCCGCGCTGCGCAACTGGCTCGGGCAGTGACCGGCGGCTGACGGCCGGCGGATCGTGGCTCACGCCGGCTGTAGATTTGCGTACTTCACGACCAGTTTTTTCAGGCCGTAGCCCTGAAACTGCACCGTCAGCTTGGCGTTCTCTCCCTCGCCCTCGCGGCGCATCACCGTGCCCAAGCCGAACTTGGCGTGACGCACCTGCGCGCCGCGCTTGAATCCCCCCGCGTCGCGCAGCTTGACGGCGGATTGACCGAGTCGCGGCCTGCGCGGGGCCGGACTCTCGGGCTTGGCCGGCGGGTGCTGTCGATTCCGCCGGGCCGGCGCGGCATTGCGAGCAGGTCTGGACGCATCGAGAGCGATGCCTTGTTGTTTGAAGAATCCGGCTACGGCGTCGACCGAATCGTACGTCTTGCCGCTGTCGAGCTTGAGATCGGCGAGCTTGTTCCGCGCAACGGCGCGGACGGAACCACGCTCGTAGAACAGGTCCACGCCGTCCTTGGCCTCGTCCGCAAATTCGTCAAGGACGACCCGGCTGCCTCCGGGCGTCCGGGCATCCACAAGATGGGGGGGGACTTCGCTCAAAAACCGCGAAGGGGCCGTCCATTCGGGCGATCCCCCGCCGAACCGCCTGCGCTCCTTGGCGCAACTCAGCACCAACTGCCGCTCCGCGCGGGTCATGCCGACGTAGCAGAGCCGCCGCTCCTCTTCAAGCGCGGATTCATCCTGCAGCGACCGGCTGTGCGGGAAAAGCGACTCTTCCATGCCGATCAGGACAACGAGCGGAAATTCCAGACCCTTTGCGTTATGCAGCGTCATCAGCAGAATCGGAACCCGCCGGTCGATCCGGTCGGAGTCGGATATCAGCGCCGTGTGGTCGAGGAAAGCGTAGACGTCCTCGCCGCGCTCGTCCGCGTCGGCCGCGGCGTTGAGCAGCTCGTTGATGTTTTCCAATCGCCCCGCGGCTTCGATCGAAGGATCGCGTTCGAGCATCGCGCGGTAACCGGTCTCGTCCAGCACCCAACGCAAAACCTCGTGGACGGGCTCCGTGTCGATCTTTTCGCGCAGTCCGTCCATCAGCCGGCGAAACTTGCCCAGGGCGGCCGCCGCCCGCGCCGACAGCGGCAGAGCGCCCGCCGCGCCGATGGCCGCCCACAGCGTCAGACGGTTGCGGTAAGCATGCTCCTGCAAGCGCTGGACGGTTGTCTTGCCGATGCCGCGCGCCGGAACGTTGACGATGCGCTGCAAGCTCACCGCATCGCTCGGCGAAACGGCCGCTTTCAGATAGGCGATCAGGTCTTTGACCTCCGCGCGGTCGTAGAACGACACGCCGCCGACCACGAGGTAATCCCGGTCGTAGCGCCGCAGCGCCTCTTCCATCTGGCGCGATTGCGCGTTGGTGCGGTACAGCACCGCCGCCCGCCGGTCGGGATGCTCGTGCAAATAGCGATTCAAATAGTCGGCGACATAGAGGGCTTCTTCTTCGCCGTCCCTTGCCTGATAAAAAACGATTTTCTCGCCGGCCGCGCCGTCCGTCCACAGCTTCTTTCCTTTGCGTTGGACGTTCTGCTTCACGACCGCGCCGGCCGCTTCCAGGATTTTCCCGGTCGAGCGATAGTTCTGCTCCAGTCGAATGGTCTTGGCTTGGGGAAAGTCCTTCTCGAAGTCGAGGATATTCTGGATGTCCGCGCCGCGCCAGGAATAAATCGACTGGTCTTCGTCGCCGACGACGCAAACGTTGCCGCGTTCCCCCGTAAGCAGGCGCAACAAATCGTACTGCGCGCGATTCGTGTCCTGGTATTCGTCGACCAGCACGTGACGGAACCGCGAGACGGCCCATTCGCGGACAGCGGGACTGTGCCGCAGCAACCGCACCGATTCGAGCAGCAGATCGTCGAAGTCCAGCGCATTCGCGGAGCGCAGCGCGCCCTCGTATTTTTCGTAGATGACGGCAAGCTTTTCGGCCTGCGGCGACGTTGCTTCGCGGTAGAGATCCTCGGGCGTCCGGCCGCGGCTCTTGGCGTTGCCGACCGCCGAAAGAACGGCGCGCGGCTTCATAAAGTTGTGGTCGAGACCCAACTCGCGCAGCAACTCTTTGACAACGGCCAATTGGTCGCTGTCGTCGTAGATGCCGAACTGCCGCGTGAAGCCCGAGCGGACTTCGGCTAAAGGGTCGCCGTGCGTGCGCAGCAGCCTCACGCAGAACGAATGGAAAGTCGAAACCAGAGGCGCCGCGCTCGGCGGCATACCGTTCTCGCGCAGGATGCGCTCGACGCGGTCGCGCATCTCCTGCGCGGCCTTGTTGGTGAACGTGACCGCGAGGACGGCGTGCGGCGGAACGTCCTTGTCGAGGATCAGGTGAGCAATGCGGGTGATGATGACGCGGGTCTTGCCGCTGCCCGCCCCGGCCAGAATCAGCAACGGCCCTTCGGCGTGGAGAACGGCCTCCTTTTGTTGGGGATTCAGGAATGCGGTCAGGGACATCCGAACCCCCTATTTTATCGGCAGGCTGCACTGGGGCGGGGAGTTCCCGGGACGGCAAGCGCATAGACTATGTCGCCGCCCGGAGCGGCGTCAGGCGGGGCGGTTTCGAGCGCGAAGCCCAGGCGCTCCGGAATCGCCCGGCTCTTGCGGTTATCGATCGAGCATCGAATCTCGACGCGGCGAATGCCGCGTTCCTCGAACAAGTACGCGGTAACCGCGCGGACCGCCGCGGTCATCAAACCCCTGCCCTGAAACCCGGCGCCCAACCAATAGCCGATTTCCGCCGTCGGAGCGTCCGCCGCCAGGGACACTCCGATAACGCCGGCAAATCCGTCGTTCAGCCAAATCCCGGCGGTGAGCTCCGTCTGCCGCGCCAATTTCAGCAATTGCCCTTCGATGAAGGCGCCTGTGTCGGCTGCGCTCTGTGTTGCGTCCACCCAAGGCAGCCATTGGCGGAGCATTTCGCGGTTGGAATCGACGCTCGCATATACGGTTTTGCCATGATGCGGCTCCAACAGGCGGAGTTCCGCGCCGGCAATCTCGAGACGGCGGTGAAACATAAACCTTACGGTAGCGCGGCTTCCGCGGCGGTCCGCGCGATCCCTTGTGGAGTTGTTATACACTCGGGGCGCCATGAGCCTTCGAGTCGGCCTGCTGCTGCTGTCGGCGCTTCCCCCGTGGGGGCAAGCCGCGCCCAATTTCATCGTGATTTTTGCCGACGACCTCGGCTATGGGGACTTGTCCGCATTCGGCGCCACCGCTCACAAGACGCCGCATCTCGACCGCATGGCCGCGGAAGGAATCCGCCTGACAGAGTTTTACGTGCCGATGCCCTTCTGCGGACCCTCCCGCGGGACCCTGCTGACCGGCCGCTACCCCTTTCGCACGACGCTGGTGAGCAACCCTTCCCCCGACGTCGGGCGCAACGCCATCGGCCTGCCGCCGTCGGAGATCACCATCGCCGAAGCCCTCAAGCCGCTGGGATACGCAACGGCCGCAGTCGGCAAGTGGCATCTCGGACACATCGAAAAATATCTGCCGCGCAAACAGGGCTTCGACGAATACTACGGCATTCTCTATTCGAACGACATGCGCCCGGTGCAGCTTGTCGAAAACGAAACGGTCGTCGAATACCCGGTCATCCAATCCGAATTGACCAAGAAATACACCCGGCGTTCGCTCGACTTCATCGAACGCAACCGGGACAAGCCGTTTTTTCTTTATCTCCCGCATGCGATGCCGCACAAGCCTCTGGCTGCTTCCGAGGATTTCTACACGCCGCAAACTCCCGGCGATCTTTACTCCGACGCCGTGCGCGAGCTGGACTGGTCGGTCGGTCGGATTCTCGCCAAGCTCCGCGAGCTCGATCTCGACGGCAACACCTTCGTGTTCTTCACCTCCGACAACGGCGCCACGTTCGGCGGCCATAACGGCGGTTTGCGGGCGATGAAGGGATCGAACTTCGACGGCGGCATCCACGTACCGGCGATCGCCTGGCAGCCGGGGAAAATACCCGCGGGGCAGGTCTCGGGCGAGGTCGTCGCTTCGGTGGACGTTTTCGCGACGATCGTCGCCGCCGCGGGCGGCAAACTCCCCGCCGACCGGAAAATCGACGGGCTCGACCTGATGCCGCTGTTAACCGGCGCTACGAAAAAATCTCCGCACGAGGCCGTTTTCTCCATGGGCGGGCAGCAACTGAAGCTGCTGCGCTCCGACCGTTGGAAGCTGCACGTGCGGCCGCCCCAGCCGGGCTTTACCTGCCTCGACGACGCAAGCGGCTGGAAAGACCCCCGCGCGCCCGACGGCCTGACGATCATCGCCCAGTTCGAGCAAGCGACGCCCGAAGATTGTCCGGGGCTTACCAGCGGGCCGGCGCCCAGGCCGCTGATGCTCTTCGACATGGAGGCCGACCGCGGCGAGCAGCGTGACGTTGCTGCGGAACACCCCGAAGTCGTCGCCCGACTGCGGAAGATATTCGAGGCGATGGACGCACAGACTCCCGACAGCTACCCCGAAGCTCCGCGGTCGCCCGAGATCCTGTGGATTCAAGGCGGAGAGTTGCGCTACGACCGGGAAATCGAGCCGGTCGCCGGCAATTAGTCTCGCCCTGCGCCGCTGGAAAAGAAACCCGCCCGCCGTGTAAACTCGATTCATCGGCAAGCGTATGGCGGCGTTGCATACCGAACGCAAAAAACTCGAAAAACAACGGCGCGAAGACGGCCGTCTGCCCCCGGGTCAGTCGCTGACTCTCAAGTGGCCGGTGCTCCATGCGGGAGAAGTCCCCGGCTTCGACCCCGAGACTTGGGACTTGAGCTTCAGCGGACTCGTCGAGCGCCCCTTCAAGCTGAGTTGGGACGAGTTCCAACGGCTTCCGCGCGTCCGCGTCGAGACGGATTTTCACTGCGTCACGACCTGGAGCAAGTTCGACAACGTATGGGAAGGCGTGCTTTTTCGCACGCTCGTCGAGAGAGCCGGGCCCAGGCCCGAGGCGAAGTTCGTGATCCAGCATGCCGAGGGAGGATACACGACCAACACGCCGCTCGCGGATTTGCTGCGCGACGACGTGCTGCTGGCGGACAAGCACGAGCCCGAGCCGCTGACGGCCGAGCACGGCGCGCCTCTGCGCATGGTCGTTCCGCACCTCTACGCCTGGAAAAGCGCGAAGTGGGTGCGGGGCTTCGAGTTCGCCGCGCAAGACCGCGCAGGCTATTGGGAAGAGCTGGGCTACCATATGTACGGCGATCCCTTCCGCGAAGAGCGCATGCGCGACTCCTGACATGCTTGCCAAACTTCGCGGCCTCTTCGCGCGGCAGAAGAAAGCGGCTGCCCAGCCGCTGCGCGGGCGCCCCAAAGTCCGCCGTGAAAAGGTTTATTCGGCCGACAGCGGCTACGTTTACCAATACTTTTACGAGGGTTTCCACGCGGCGGAGCGCAACGGCCGGCCCGGCTGCGCGCACATCTTCGATTGCACGTCCGACCGCGCGGCCCGGTTTACGGTAACCGTTTTTGCGCCCGACGAGGCGTTTGCGCAGTGGCAGCGCGAGCACGAACGGGAATTGAATGCAGTCGAGCGCTACGCGCTGGTCAAGATGGCCCTGTTCGCCGGGTTCGATGCGCAGGAACACTTGACGGCGGATATGGAAATCTCTCTCGAAAGCGAGAGCGTCGCCGAGCACGCGGAAACGCTGGATTTGTAGAGCGTCGCCGGCCATTCCCCGGCCGCCGGGTTCTAAAATGAGCGCATGATTTTACGTCCCGCGATTCCTGCTTTGCTGCTGGCGGCCGGCGCCTGCAGTCCGCCGCCCCAGGACGCCGCGTTCGAGTCTTTGGCCGAGCGCTATATCGAGGCGCTGCTGGAGATGAACCCCGAATACGCAACGTCGTTGGGCGACCACCGCTACGACCACCGCCTCGACGATTACTCGGCCGCAGGCGTCGCTAAAGCGCTCGCGCTCGACAAGAAATTCCTGGCCGAGCTTGGGGCGATCGATCCGGCCGGACTCAGCGAGGCGAACGCGATCGACTACGCGATTCTCGACAACCGCCTCCGCTACGGCATCTGGGCGGCGGAAGAATTGCGCGAGTGGGAATGGAACCCGATGCGCTACAACGTCGGGGGCGCGGTCTACAGCCTGCTGGCGCGCGACTTCGCGCCGCTAGAGGAACGCTTGCGCAACCTGAACGAACGCCTCGAAGACGTATCCGCGGCGCTCGAGGCGGCCAAGGCCAACCTGAAGAACCCACCCCGGATTCATACGCAAACGGCGATCCTGCAGAATCCCGGCGCCATCGCATTGATCGCAGAGCAACTCGACGCATTCCTGGAAGAAGCGCCGCAACTCAAGGCCGAAATGGAAGACGCGCGCAAGACCGCAATCGAGGCGCTCGAAGCATACGGCAAATGGCTCGAAGAGGACTTGCTGCCGCGCTCGAACGGCAATTTCCGCATCGGCGAAGAAAAATTCCGCAAGAAGCTGGCGTTCGTGCTGCACTCCGATCTCTCAATGGAAGAAATTCTGGCGCGCGCCGAGAAAAAACTGGCGGAGAGTCGGGAAGAGATGTACGCGACGGCGCTGCCGCTCTACCGGAAATCCCGTCCCGGCGGCGATGCATCCGACCGCGGCGCCGTCATCCGAGCGGTGCTCGACGAGTTGGCGGATACGCACCCCACCAGCGAGAGCATCTTCGGCGACGCCGAGCGCGATCTGGCCGAAACCACTGCCTTCGTGCGCGAGAAAAAACTCGTAAGCGTCCCCGACGAGCCGCTGTCGGTCATCCTCATGCCGGAGTTTCAGCGCGGCGTTTCGACTGCGTACTGCGATTCGCCTGGGCCACTCGAAAAGGGCGGGGAAACGTTTTACGCCATCGCTCCCGCGCCGCAGGCATGGAGCGCCGAGCGTAAGCTCTCGCTCTACCGCGAATACAACACCTACATGCTCAAGAATCTCACCGTGCATGAGGCCATGCCGGGGCATTATCTGCAGCTCGCGCACGCGAACCGCTTCCGGGCGCCGACGCTGATCCGCGGGATTTTCTATTCCGGATCGTTCGTTGAGGGCTGGGCGGTTTACGCCGAGCGACTCATGAGCGAGCACGGCTACGGCGGCCCCGAAGTGAGGATGCAAATGCTCAAGATGGCGGTCCGCGGCATCATCAACGCGATCATCGACCAGAAAATACATGCCGGTTCGATGAGCGAAGAGGAAGCGCTGTCGCTGATGATGAACGAGGGCTTTCAGGAAGACGGCGAAGCCGCCGGCAAGTGGACCCGGGCGCGTCTGACTTCGGCGCAGTTATCGACGTATTTCGTCGGCGCCGCCGAGCACTACGACATGCGCGACGCCTGGATCGCCCGGCACGGCCCGATTACGGACTGGCAGGCCTATCACGACAGGGTGCTCTCCTACGGCTCGCCCCCAGCGAAGTTCGTCCGCCGCATGATGGGTCTGTGAGCCGCAGCGGCGGCCGCCGCGCTAAAACGGAACTTCGGCGCACTATCGCGAGCAGCGTACAGCCTGAACCTGCACAGTACGGCTCGCCGGCGCCGTTGCGGTACGCAAGTTGAAAGATTTACGATCCATTAGAGCGGGCGCGTTGCAATCGGCTGGGTTGCCATGCGCTCATTTCGACCCGACCGGTATTTTCCGAGGAAGTTCGTGACCGCTCCGGGAAACAACGACCTGACGATCACCTTCGGCGTCGAGGAGGAGTTCTTCCTTGTCGATCCCGAGTCCTGCGATCTCATCGCCGATCCGGACACGGCGATCTTCGACGCCTGCGACGAAGCAAGCGGGCCGCACCGGGTGGTGCGCGAGTTCCGCCGCTCGCAGATCGAGACCAACACGCGGGTCTGCGATTCGGTGAGCGACCTGCGTCAAGCTCTCATCGAGACGCGGCGGATCGTCAGCGGCGCCGCGCAGAGCTGCGGCGCGGCGGTGCTGGCCGCCTCGACCCATCCGTTCGCCCACTGGCGCGCCCAGGCCACCACGCCCCGCGAGCGTTATCGGCGCTTCGCGGTTACCTATCAGGAAAGCGTGCGCCGGTTCCTGGTCGGGGGCATGCATATCCACGCCGGTTTCGGGGACGCCGACTCGCGCATCCGGGTGATGACCGCCATGCGCCGTTACCTGCCGTTGCTGCATGCGCTGTCCGCCTCGTCTCCGTTCAACGCCGGGCGCGAAACGGGTTTCAAGTCCTACCGTCTGACGCTGGTCGGCGCGCTGCCCCGCACCAGCCTGCCGCCGCCGCTTTTTTCCCGCGCCGACTACGACCGCCTCGTCGAGGACTACCGCTCCCTGGAGTTCATCGAAGACGGCAGCGAATTGTGGTGGGACATGCGCCCCTCGCCGCGTTATCCCACCGTGGAGATGCGCATCTGTGACGTTTGCACCCGATGCGAGGACGCCGTGACCATCGCCGCTCTGTACGCTTCGTTGATCCGCAAGCTGCTCCGACGGGATGCGCAAGGCGCCTTGCCGGCGGAGCCGCCGACCGAGCTCATCGCCGAGAACCGGTGGCTCGCATCGCGCTACGGCGTGCTTGCGTTCTTCGGCGATACGGCGGTTGGCGGACGCGTGGACATCGACGACTACGCGGCGCGGCTGGTCGAGGACCTGGCCGCCGACGCCCGCGCTCTCGACTGCGAAGCGGAACTGCGGCGCGTGCCGGCGATTATCCGCAACGGCGCCGGCGCAGACCGCCAGATCGACCGCTTCCGGCTGCGCCGACTCGAAGGCGACAGCGCCGCCGACGCCTTGCGCGCGGTGACGGCCGCCGCGGTCGCCGAGACCCTCGAGGGGGTGACGGCGCCGCTCCAAGCAGCCGCAGGCTGACCGCGCCCGGCGTCCGGCCCAACCGCGCGGCCTTGGTCCACCGGATCGCCTGCGCGAATACGCCGTCGTGTCATCGCAACGAAACTCGCGGCCCTCCTGCCGCCGCCGATACCGGGGTTGGCGGCCTTACGCGAGACCAGTCCGCGCTTTGGCGCTTGGGTGAGAAAACTCGAAGCGTTTGACGAGGGAGCGGTCGGCGCTTGAAGACGGCCGGGACGAAGCAGCCGACAAATACCAAGCGTTCAGTCCCGATAGCAGAAGGAGACCTCTTCCGGAGCCTTTGACGATTTTTCCCAAAAAGCTTCTTCATCCAGTTCTCGATTGCTATTCAGGGTCTTGGCCGCGATGTCCCTGAAAATGTTTTCGGCAGATGAGTCCACTACGCGCTCTCGACCCAAACCGGGCTCGACCAAGCCAGTTCGCCGTTGGCCTCGAACACTCTGACATAGTACCAATCGGCGCGCGATCCGTCGCCTTCGTCCTCGACCGTGAACGCCGTTTCCCAGTTTTCGTTGAAGACCACGCGGTGCAGCATCGCCGATTCCCAGGGGAACGGCCGCGTGAACAGCATCTCGTTCGATTCGTTCAGCTCGGCGAGAGTTTGCGTGAGCGAGCACTTCGTCGGCTTGGCGCAGCTTACGGTCACGCGAGTGTCCGGGCCGCCCCGGATGCGCATCACCAAGGCCTTCTGCGAATAGTCATCGACCATCTGCTTGAGCGCGGTGTAGGACTGCACGCGGACCGAGCGTTCGTCGTGCGTAACGATCCTGTCCCGGCGGAATTCGTCCAACGGCCCGGAGGTGAAGCACGGGTGGAAGCCCTCGATGCGGCCGTCCCGAACGTCGATCGTGAAGTCCCAGTCCGCCGTGCCGCCCCAGCCGAGCGCGGGCCAGGGCCCCCACCCGTATTCGAAGCGCAGGACCACGGGATTCGCCCAACTGCGCTCGGCGGGCTCGCGGTCGACCGGAAAGTCGCGGTGGATGACGCGCCCGTTCTTGACGATCTCGACGCGGTCGACCAAATCCCAACCGCGGACGTGCGCGCGAATGACGCGCTTGCGGGCGTAAGGCAACTCCTGCCCCATCATTTTGTCGTTGACGAAGAAATCGAGCTCGATGCGGTCGCCCGTGACGGCATAGGTGCGGCGGTTGCGAAACGCATCGAACAGCGCCTCGCGGGTCAATGCGGACGCTTTCACCACCGCCAGCCCTTCCCGATAGCCGCCCGGATATCCCAGATGGTCGTCGGTCGAGGCGATGACCCCCAGACGGTGGCCCTCGTTGAGGTAGTGCTGCAGCGTGTGCCGGGTCCAGCGGCCGCCTTCGGTGTGACGCTTATAGGGATGGGGGGCGCGGTCGTGCTCGGCGCAGCCCCACTCGGAATGAATTTCCAAAAATGGAGAAACCTCCGGGTCGATGCTCGCCGAGGCGATGCCGCGGTGCCCCAGCCGGTTCGCCGGGTGATGAGGAACCAGGATGCACCCTCTCTTCTTGGCGAACGCCTGCAATTCCGCAAGGTCTTCGATCAACTCGTAGTCGCCCCGCAGGTCGGGAAACAGGATATGGTAGTCGCCTTCCGCCGCGCCGTGGCGCTCGTACCCCAGAATCGTGACGAAAGAGCCCGGCTCGTCGTATTCGCGCGCATGGCGCACGACGTCGGGCCAGCGGTGCTTGGCGACGGCAAAGCCGTTCTTCCATTTGTGCTCGATCTTGCCGTCGTATTCGCCCACGTCGGGCCAATAGGAATGCGGCGTGAAAGCATAGAAATCGAGATGATTGCGAGCGATCTCGAACGCGCGCTCCAGCGTCCCTTGGGCGTAGCCGACCTGATTGTGGTTGTGCAGGTCGCCGAAAAAGTTCCGGTATTCGGGGGGCGCCGCCGCCTGCTGCGCGGAAGCGGGCACCGCAGCCGCGGCCAAAGCGGCGCCGGTTCCCGAGGCCGCGCAGCGGCGCATCATGTCCCGTCGAGAAATTCCATCGGTCATTGTCCGCTTATTGTAACGGTACGAACTCTCCGCCGGGACGGACCCGCTCCCGCGAGAGCGCAAATGCTTTACTGAAAGAAGCGAGATATGGCTCCGAAGCTCCTTGCGCTGCTGCTGGCGGCCGCCGTTCTGGCAGCGCCGGGCTGCTCCATCAAAAAGTTCGCGGTTCGCCAAGTCGGCGACGCCCTTGCCTCCGGGCCTTCGGTTTACGAGACCGACTCCGACGTCGAGCTCGTCGAAGGCGCTTTGCCGTTCGGTCTGAAGCTGGTGGAAAGCCTGCTCGCCGAGACCCCGCATCACCGCGGCCTGCTGCTTACCGCCGCGCGCGGATTCGTGCTCTACTCTTTGGCATACGTCGATTTCCCGGCGGAAGTCGCGCTCGACGAGGACTTCGAGCGGGGCAAAGCGGGCCGCGAGCGCGCCGGACGGCTGTATGCGCGCGCGCTCGGCTACGCGCTGCGGGCGCTCGACCGCCGCTATCCGGGCTACAGCGAGCGACTCGGCGAAGACCCCGCAGCAGCCGCAGCGCGGGTCAAGGCCAAGGACATCGACCTGCTCTATTGGGCGAGCGCGGCATTGGGACTGTCGATCGGCATCGACCCCACCGATCCGGAAACGGTGGTGCGGCTGCCCCAGGTCGAAGCCATGGTCGACCGCGCCCTCCAGCTCGACGCGGCCTGGGACGAGGGATCGCTGCACGAAATCCGCTTGGCGCTCGACGCGGCGAAACCCGGAGGCGGCGATCCCGCGTCTATGAAAGAGAGCTATGAGCGGGCGCTGGCGCTTTCCGCAGGCAAACGGGCCGGCCTTCACCTCAGTTACGCCGAAGCGGTCGCCGTTCCGGCTCAAGACCGCGCCTTGTTTGAAACAATGATTGCCAGAGCCCTCGCCGTAGATGCCGACAAATATGAAAACTACCGTCTTGTCAATGCCTTGGCGCACCGGCGCGCCCGCTGGCTGCAAGCTCGCATCGACGACCTGTTTTTCTAAACGGGAGTACGCCGGATGAGCGCGCGAATTCGTTTCTTCGCCCTGCTTCTGACTGCCGCGATCGGTTTCGGGAGCTGGAGCCTGGCTACGGCCCAGCGGCGCCGCGGCCTCAAGATCAAGCTCGGCACCGTTGCTCCGAAAAACAGCGTCTGGCACGAAGTCCTGCTGCGCATGCGGCAGGATTGGCGCGAGATATCGGGCGGAACCGTCGATCTGGTGATTTATCCGGGAGGGGTGACCGGCGACGAAGAGACGATGCTGCGCAAGATACGCTCGGGGCAGATCCAGGCCGCGTTGATGTCGGGCGCCGGCATGTCCCGCGTCGACAAGGGCGTCAGCGCTCTGCAGGTCCCGCTTACGTTCGATTCCCTGGAAGAGTTCGACTACGTGCGAGAAAAAATGGAGCCTGAGCTGGAAGCTCGCATCGAAGCCAAAAACTACAAGGTGCTGAATTGGGGCGAAGCCGGCTGGGCCCATCTTTTTGCAGTCAAGCCGTTCAAAACGGCGGATGACCTGCGCAAGATGAAGCTTTACACGGGCAAAGGCGACGAAGACATGTTGCTGCTCTACGCCGATCTCGGCTTCAACGTCGTCCCTCTCGACTTGACCGAATTGCAGACCGCTCTGGAGACCCGTCTGGTCGAAGCGTTCGCCGCTCCGCCGCTCGTGGCCGCCGGATATCAATGGTTCGGCTCGGCGAACTACATGCTCAGCGAACGCTTTCTGCCTATCGTCGGCGCCACCCTGATCGACAAGAAAATCTGGGACGGCATCCCCCCGGATCAGCAAGAGCGGATGCTGGAGTCGGCCCGCCGGGCGGGCGCGGCAATTCAAGACGCCGTCCGCGCCAAAGGCGAGGAAGCGATCGCCAAAATGCAGGAGCACGGTCTCGTGGTGATTCCTGCCGATGCGGCGACGAAGGCCGCATGGGCGGAAGCGGTCGAAGCGGCCTACCCGAAGATGCGCGGCCGCTACGCGCCCGGCGACATGCTCGACGAAGTGCGCAGGCTGCGCGACGAATACCGCGCCCGTTAGCAGCGCCGCAAGGGACGCTCGCCCGCATTCCCAGGCAGTAAGATAGAGGGCAGTCATGCCCTATTCCACACGCCGCCAAATCCTCGCCGCGGCCGCCGGCGCCGCGGCTGCATCCGCCGCGAACCGCCGGGAGCCGGCCGCCAAGCCGACCCTGTGCCTGTTTTCGAAGCATCTGCCGCATCTCGGCTACAAGGAGATGGCCCGGACGCTCAAGCAAATGGGCTTTCCGGGCGTCGATCTGACGACGCGGCCCAAGGGCCACGTTCTGCCCGAGAACGTCGCGCGCGATCTGCCGCGCGCCCATGACGCCCTCGCCGCCGAGGGCGTTTCGATTCCAATGATTACGACCGGGCTGCTGTCTCGAAACGACCCGGCGGCGCGCCCGACGCTCTACACCGCGGCCAAGCTGGGCATCCCCTTCTTCAAGCTCGGCTATTACAAGTTCCGGGACATCTCCAAGCTCGAAAGCTATCTCGCGCAGGTAAAATCCGACGTCGAAGGCTTGGCGGCGATCGCGCAGCACGCCGGCATCGCCGGAGGATTCCACAACCACTCCGGCGCCTACGTGGGCAGCGCGCTGTGGGATCACTGGTGGGTTTTGCGCGACACCGACCCCGCGGCCGTGGGCTTCTACTACGATCCCTGCCACGCTACGATCGAGGGCGGCAAAGCGGGCTGGGAGATCGGCTTCCACCGCATCCGAGCGAACCTCAAGATGGTGGCCTGCAAGGATTTTTTCTGGGAAAAAACGGGCGGCAAGTGGCAGGCGAGGATGTGTCCGCTGGGACAGGGCATGGTCGATTACCCCAAATTCTTCCGCCTGCTCAAGGCCGCCGGCTTCAGCGGACCGATCTCGCTGCACGTCGAGTACAGGATCGAGGCGCCGACCGCAGCGCAACGGATCGAGAAGGAAATGGCCGCGATCGAACGCGATTACAAATACCTGAAATCGCAGTACGACGCGGCGTTCGGAGCTTGAAGCTGCAGGGGCGCTCCGGGCCGGCGGGACGGCTGCTATAATCGAAAAAGCTTCCTCAAGGGCGGTTAGCTCAGTTGGGAGAGCGCCGCGTTCGCAACGCGGAGGCCGTGGGTTCAAGTCCCATACCGTCCACCATTTCCCCTACGCCGCGGCCGGCAGCGCGCCCGACAGTTGCGAAAAGACGTAGGGGCCCTCCGGGATCACGATGACGCGGCCGGCGACGGGCAGGCGGCCGAGCAGATCGTCCACGGCTTGCTGCGGATCCTCGAAAGCCGGCCCCCAGAGCAGCGCCCGGTCCGCGGCGGCGACTCCCGGCACGCAAAACGACAGCCGCGCCTTGCGGGCGGCGATCGCCAGTTTTTCGGCCTGCCACTGATCGACCTCGACCGGCCGAGCGGCCAATGCGTCGAGCAGCAGGGACGAAGCGCCCGCATTGCGCATCGTCCGGCCGAACTCCGCACTGCCCAGCCCTTCGCGGCAAGCGGCCAGGACCAGGATCTCTCCGCCTTGCTTGACGACGTGAGTCGCCGCGGTAATGCCCTTCACCGCCTGATAGAAGGTGAGGTCCAGCGGATAGCCGCCCGCAGTGGTAATCACCGCGTCCGCGGGCTCGGCTACTTCAGCCAGCGTCGATTGCCGCACGAACTCCACGCCTCGGGCATGAGCCTCGACGGGATTGCCGGCAAAGACCGCAGCGATTCCCCGGGTGCGGGTCAGCGCCACGTCGAGCATGAAGTCGTGGCCGGCCATTTCGGCGATCTCCAGCAACTCGCGGTGCAGCGGATTGTCGGGGAAAGAACCTTCGCCGACCTTTTCGTGACGCATGTACAGCGGACTGTGCAGCCGCTTGATCGTCCGCTCGCCGGCGAGGCCGATGGCGATCAGCTTGCGCCCGCCGGAGAAACCGGCCATCAAGTGCGGCTCGATGAAGCCCAGCGTGACGTGCAGATCGGCCTCGACGAAGCGGCTGTCGACGAACGCCTGCGTGCCTCGGGTCGTCTCGCCCAAGAAGGTCTGTTCGTCGACTTCTTTCGCGCGGTGCGAATCGACTCGATAACGCGCCTGCATGTCGCCGCCGACGATCTCGTCGAGCTCCTCGGACGTGGCTTCTCGGTGCAGGCCCGTAGCGACCAGGATGGCGATGTTGCCGGGCGGTATTCCGCCGGCTTCGAGGGCGCGCATGACCTGCGGCAGCACCAGCTTGTTGGGCACCGGCCGGGTAATGTCGCAAACCGCGACCGCCGCGCTGTTTTTTCCGCGGGCCAACTCTTCGAGCGGCGGGCAGCCTATCGGGGCCGCAACGGCCGCCGCCAGAGCGGCGTCCGCGTCGGCCAGTTCCGCGGCGTAGCGGGGCTCCAGGACGGTCGTATCGAGGCCGTCGGGAAGAGCGATGGCCGCTCCCTGCTTGTCGAATGCCAGTCGGACGTTCACTGCGCCAAGTTCCTCTGCTATGCTAGCGTGTCCGCCGGCGCGGCGCGCATGGAAACTCTCACCGCAATCAACGGCGCGGCGAACTCCATTGTATGGGGTCCGCCGATGATCGTTGCCTTGATCGGCGTCGGCGTCCTGCTCACCTTCGTGACGCGGGGCATTCAATTCGTTCGCTTTCCGTTTGCCGTGCGGCAGGTTTTCGGCGGGATCGGGGTGAAGGCCGCCGGCGAAGGCACGGTGACGCCGTTCCAGGCCTTGTCGACGTCACTGGCGGCAACGGTCGGCGTGGGCAACATCGCAGGGGTCTCCACGGCCATCGCTTCCGGCGGTCCGGGAGTCCTTTTCTGGCTGTTCGTCTCCGGCGTGTTCGGCATGGCGACGAAATTTGCGGAAATCGCCATCTCCTTGCACTACCGCGAAAAAGACGCCCGGGGCGCGATGCGCGGCGGCCCCATGTACGTGCTGGCGCGGGGTCTGCGGCTGCCCCGGCTCGGAGCGGCTTTCGCCGCATTCACCGCGCTGGCCGGATTCGGCATCGGCAACCTGACGCAGGCCAACTCGGTCGCCGACGCCGCCCAAACGAGCTTCGGCGCGCCGCCGTACGTTTCCGGGCTGATATTGGCGTCGCTAGCCGCTTTGGTCGTGCTGGGCGGCATCCGGCGCATCGCCGAAGTCGCCCAGGTGCTGGCGCCGGGCATGTGCCTGCTTTACTTCGCCGCGGCTGTTTACGTAGTAGTAAAAAATGCCGGCGCGTTGCCCGGCGTTGTCCATCTGGTCTTGTCGTCCGCCTTCAGCGGACAGGCGGCGGTCGGCGCCTTTGTCGGAGCGGGCGTGCGCGAGGCGGTGCAGTTCGGCATTGCCCGCGGGCTGTTCTCCAACGAGGCCGGACTGGGCAGCGCCCCGATCGTCCATGCCGCGGCCATCACCGATCACCCCGTCCGGCAAGCCGCGTACGGCATCTTCGGCGTCTTCGTCGATACCCTCGTGGTCTGCATGCTCACCGGGTTCGTCGTGCTCTCGACCGGCGCCTGGACCTCCGGCGGGACCGGCGCGCCGCTGTCCGCGCAGGCGTTTCAAATAGGGCTGCCGGGAGAGTGGGGCGATTCGTTCGTCAGCGTCGGGGTCATCCTGTTCGGCTTCTCCACGGCGATGGGCTGGATGTACTACGGCGAGACGGCGATTGCCTATCTGCTCGGAACCAAGGCGGTTCTGCCCTACCGCATAGCTTGGGTCGGGTGCATGTACCTGGGCGCGGTAGGCAGCCTGCCGCTGATCTGGAGCCTGTCCGATACGCTGAACGGCTTGATGGCGGTTCCCAATCTCGTGGCGATTCTGGGTTCGCTGGGGCTTCTCAAACGCCTCATCGCCGAATTCTTCACCGCGGAACCCTAGCCTCTTGCTCTGGCGGCAACCCCTTCCCGAGTACAATCGAATTTCATGCGCGGCGTCGTTTTGGCAGGAGGGTTGGGCGCCAGGCTCGACCCGCTTACGCGGATCGTAAACAAGCACTTGCTGCCCGTTTACGACAAACCCATGATCTACTATCCGATTCAGGCCCTGGTCAACGCCGGAATCGAAGACATCATGATCGTTACCGGCGGGCGCAATGCCGGCGATTTTTTACGCTTGCTGGGCAACGGCAAGGACTTCGGCCTCAAACATCTCGACTACACCTATCAGGAAGGCGAGGGCGGCATCGCCGAGGCGCTCGCCTTGGCTCAGCATTTTTCGCAAGGCGAGAAACTGTGCGTCATCCTCGGCGACAACATTATCGAAAAAAACATCGCCGCCGCCGCGGAAGATTTCCGGCGGCAGGAACGGGGCGCCAAGATTCTGCTCAAAAAGGCGCCCGACCCGGAACGCTTCGGCGTTCCCGAAATCGACGGTGAGCGCATCGTTTCGATCGAGGAAAAGCCCGCCGCGCCGAAGTCGAGCTACGCGGTCACCGGAATCTACATGTACGACGGGACGGTATTCGACAAGGTCAAGCGCTTGGTGCGCTCCGCCCGCGGCGAGCTCGAAATTACAGACGTCAACAATCAATTCATCGCCGAAGGCACGATGACCTGGGGCGAGATCGACGGCTGGTGGACCGACGCCGGAACGGTCGAATCGCTGCGGCATGCCTCGAACATGGTTGCGCAAACCGGCGCGAATCTCAAATAGGGCGACTCCGCTTGGCGCCTTGCTACGGCGAGGCGACGGACATGACCGCGCCCGGGGGGCTGGACTCTCCCCGGATAACGACCGAGACGGGAGTCTGCTCTCCGCTTGCGGCGTCGGGGATGCGGACCTCGATCTGAAAAACCCCGGCGAAACCCGGCGCCAAGCCGGCGGAAACGATTTCCGCGGCGGCGCCTCCGATCGTGACCGCCACGTCTTCGATCCGCCGCGCGTCCATTGCCGAGGCCGGCCGGCCGCTGACGGCGGGCGGCGCCGTCTCTCCTTGTCCGCTGCCGAACAGCATGACCGATTCGCCGGGCCGCGCCGGCTGCGCCGCGCCGTTCAAGCGGCCGTCCTCGTTGAGCACGAGAGCGGACATGCTGCCCGGAATCAGAAACAACGCCGGCCGCGCGGGCGAGACGGCAAGCGCCGCGCCCGGGCCGGCGACGCCGCCGTAGGCGACGGCCAGCCGCACGTTCTCGCGGCCCGCGATTTCATAGGGAATCTGGGCGTTGATTTGCGATTCCTGGGCGTACAGCAGCGGCGCCGGCGTCCCGTCGATCGACACGCTTGCGCCTGCCAAGGCTGCCGGCATGAGTCCCGTCTCGGCATCGACGGCGCCGCGAACGGCCGTTGCCGGCCCCAAGCCGGCGCCGAAAATACTGACGATTTGCCCAGGAGCGACCGGCCCCGAAGAGAAACTCGCGGCATGGACGACGCTCTCGCTCGTGAAACGCGGCCCCGCGGCCCAGACTTTGGCCCCTGCGGCGCCGAAGCCGGCGATCCGTGTTCCGTCGGGCGAAAAGAGGAGGCCGCTGCCTCCGCCGGGGAAAACCGCCGACAAATCGCCGCTCAGGGCGTCCCACATCCAGGTTGTCCCGTCGCGGCTCGCGCCCGCCAGGAGCCGCCCGTCGGCGGAAAACTCCGCTTCGGCGAAGGGCGCGCGGCGTCCTTGCAGCGCGAGCAGCCGCTCGCCGCTCAGGGCGTCCCACACGTGCAGCGCGGGGGTCCGGCCGCCGTAGGTGACTACGCGCTTGCCGTCGGGCGAGAATCGCGCGCCGATACCGCTGCCGCTCGTCTCCACGGCGGCAAGCGCG
The DNA here is from genome assembly GCA_965214655.1 of Bryobacterales bacterium. Taxonomy (GTDB): domain Bacteria; phylum Acidobacteriota; class Terriglobia; order Bryobacterales; family UBA6623; genus CATQHP01. The sequence goes on from OZ243965.1 coordinate 3,225,807, forward strand.
ACGCCTGTTTCCCTGTCCCATACCTGAACCGCGGGGCCGGAAAACCGCCCGTCCACGGTGAGCAGCAACGAGCCGTCGGAGGATTCTTCGACGTACGAAGCGCCCCTTTCCGCCGGAGTCACCGTGCGCAGGACTTCGCCCGAGGCCCAGTCCAGAACCGTTGCGCCGTTGCTCGAAGCGATCAGCAGGCGCCCGCCGTCGCGCGACCAGGCTACGCGCCTGTAATTCGTATCCCCCACGCCGCCGTCCGGCTGGAATTCCAGGGGCCGCGATTCGAGATTGTCCAGATCCCAGACGACGATATAGTAGCCGCTCGCTACTGCGACGCGCCGGCCGTCCGGAGACCAAGCAGCGGAACACGCCGAGAAATCGAGCGCAATCCCAGGCTCGCCCTGCGTCGCATGATCCCAGAGTTCGACAGACGACGGCCACTCCGAGACGGTCAGAAAGCGGTCGCCGCGGGGCGAATACGCGATATTCTCGACGGGGCGCCGGGGCCGGCCCGGTCCGGAACGCGTCATCACGCGTTCCGGCAACTCGTAGAGTTGCCCGCCCGTCTCCCCGTCCCAGACTCTGATCGCGCCGTCTTGACCCGAGGTGACGATGCGGCTCTGGTCGGGCGCGTAGTCCATCGCCAGCACGGCTCCGTTGCGGTGGCCTTCGAAGCGGGTCGTTTCCCGGCCGGCGGCGCGGTCCCTGACGACAATCCTGCCGTCGCCGCTGCCGAACGCCGCCTGGCTGCCGTCGGCAGACCATGCCGCCGTTGCGACGTAGTTGTGAAATTCGAGATGCAAGATCTGGGCTTCCGTTTCGATATCCCAAATTTTGGCGGTATTGTCCCATCCCGCGCTGGCCAGGTAACGCCCGTCCGGCGAGAAGGCTACAGCGGCGATGGAGCCGTAGTGGGGTATGAAAGCAGTGTCTTCCGGGATAGGACGCCACCAAGCCAGTTGCCGGCCGCTCTCGGCGTCCCACACGCGCAGCGACGACGGTTGCGCCACCGCGAGGAACTTCCCGTCAGGCGAGAGCGCCGCCCCATCGATCGGGCTGCCGAAACCGGTTTGGGCGCCCGTCTCGTTTTCCAGCGCATGCAGCAACCGCCATTCCCGCGCATCCCATATTTTCACCAGATTGTGGTTGGCGGCCGTGACCAGACGGCTGCCTTCGAGAGACCAGAGCAGCACGCGCGACCGCAATCCCGTCCCCGATTCGTAAGCCTGGAAGGCGGCAATCTCTTCCCCGTCTTCGACCCGCCGGACTTCGAGCGCCCCATCCGTCTGCAGAACCGCCAGCCGCGTTCCCTCGGGCGACCAATCGACAAGATAGGGGTAAGCGGCGGGGGAAAACCCTTCGAAACTGCGCAGCGCTTCTCCGCTCGATGCGTCCCAGACATGCACGGCTCCGCGTTCTTGAAATGCGATGCGGGCGCCCAAGGGAGACCAGACCGGCCTGCGCAGCCGGCGGCGCTCATCCTGGGCGAACTCGAACACGATTTCGCCGGTCGCGGTATCCAGGATGCGGGAGACGGCAAGCGTCTCGAAATAGACGCGGCCGCCGGTTGGGGAAACTGCCGCGGTATAAATCCTCTCCCCGTCGGCAAGCCGGATGGCCTCTTCGCCGGTCAGCGCATCCCAGACGATCAACGACCGGTACGACCGCGAGAGGATGTTGCGGCCGTCCGGCGCCAAATAACGCGCAAGCAACACCGCGTCGCGGTGGCCGGTTATCTCCAGCAAAGGGACGGGAGAGGCGGACCGCTGTGCGCCGAGCGGCTGCGCAAAAGTCTGAAGCAAAGCCGCCGCAGCCAGTATCCAGAGGCCGCCCTGCGTTTTCATGCGCCCTCTTACAGGATACTCCTGCAGAAGGTCAGAAATTGATCTTGACCAGCTCTTCGCCCTCGGCCTTCATGTTGCGCATGGCCACTTCGACGGCAAGCTGCTTGGCGATTTCCAGGAAACTTTTGGCCGCCGGCGCCTCAGGGTCGTAAAGCACGATCGGCATGCCGCCGTCGGAAGTCTCGCGGACGACCGTCGCCAGCGGCGCCTTGCCCAGGACGGGAATCTTCCAGCGTCTGCCGATCGTCTCCGCGCCGCCCGCGCCGAAGATGTATTCGCGCTCGCCGGTCGCGCGCGATTCGTAGAAGCTCATGTTCTCGACCACGCCGAGCAACGGCGTTTTCAACTGCTGGAACATGATGATCGCCTTTTCCGCCACGTTGACCGCCATCGGCTGGGGAGTGGTGACGATCACCGCGCCGGTCAGCGCCAGACGCTGGCAGAGGCTGAGTTGCACGTCGCCGGTTCCGGGCGGCAAATCGACGATCAGGTAGTCCAACTCGCCCCACTCGACCTGCTGGGTGAGCTGCTCGACCATCTTGGCCAGCATCGGGCCGCGCCAGACGACGGCCTGATCCTGGCGGATGAAGAATCCGGTCGAGATGATCGGCAGACCGTGCGCGATCAGGGGCATGATGCCGCGCCCGCCGCGCTGCGGCGCGGAAGCCGCGCCCATGATGTACGGAATGCTGGGGCCGTAAACGTCAGCGTCCAGAATGCCGACCTTGGCGCCCGTCTGCGACAAGGCGACCGCCAGATTCGCCGAAACCGTCGACTTGCCGACGCCGCCCTTGCCGGAAGCCACCGGGATGATGTTCCTGACGCCGGGAATCGAGCCTTTGCCGCCGGCGCCCGCCGGGTTCGCGCGCGCTTCGGCGGTCAATTCGGCTGCGACGCTCGAAACCGAATCCACGGCGCTCACCGCCGTTTTGGCGCTTTCCAGCACGCCCGCCTCCGATCCGCCGCCCGGAACGGCGGCCTGAAGCTGGAAGCTGACTGCGCCGCCGCCGACCTTCAGGCCGCGAACCAGACCCAACGAGACAATATCCTTGCCGTAGTCCGGATGAATGACCGTTCTCAGAATTTCCTGAATCTCTTGCTGACTAGCCATGTTTCCCTTGCATTGCCGGGAGCGCCGGCGCATGCGCCACACTCGTCAAAACCACGAGATTGTCGACGAAGTCGTCCATTTCCCTCTCGCCGCACAGCAAATCCTTGAGCGTCGTCCGGCTGAGCAGTTGATCGACGACCGCCTGCACCGCCCGCCAAAGCGAGCGGATCGAGCAGTCGATCGAATGCGTGCAAAACTCTTCCCTGCCCGCGAACTTGCCGCAAAACTCGCCGCCGAACAAATCGCCGCCGAGCGGCGCCAACGCTTGCTTGACGGTGATCGCTTCCGGCGTCCGCGCAAGACGGTAGCCGCCGGCCTGTCCGCGCTCGCTCGTGACCAGCCCGCCCGCGCGCAGAATACGCATCATTTTCGCCGTAAGGGGCATCGAGATTCCCTCGGCCTGCGCGATTTCACCAATCGTGACGCTCGCGCCCGCGCCCGCCTGGGCAAGCCGCAGCAGGCAGCGCAAGCCGTACTCTTCCTGAGAGCTGAACTGCATGACGCCTCCTCAAAACAGGTTCAGGACCAACTTGGCCTCGTCGCTCATCTTTTCGGGCGTCCAGACGGGATCGAAGGTAATATCGACCGTTGCCGACTCCACTTCCCGCAAACGCTCGATTTTGTATTTGACCTCGGCCGGCAGCGTTTGCGCCGCCGGACAATTGGGAGACGTCAACGTCATGACGACCTTGACTTTTTCGGGATCTTCTTCGCTGGCCGGGGCGTGAACATGGTAAATCAGCCCGAGTTGATAGATGTCCACGGGTATCTCGGGGTCGTAGCAGGTCTTGAGCACCGCAACGACTTTCTCTTCGAGCGTTGCGTCCGGGGCGTACACCGGCTCCTGCGGCGGGAGCGGCGACGTCATGGTCATGTTCGAATGCATGCTCGGGACGAATGCGTCGTATTGGGGCGCGGCCGCCAGCGCGCCGACGTTCAGCCCGCCGGAATTCGATTCCTCGCCGGGGGCGCCGCCGGCGTCGGGCCGCGCCGTCTCCGCCCGCGGCTTTGCATCGTTCAGTCCCAATCTGATCAGTCCCATCAGGCAAAAATCTCCCTGGCCGTCTCGATCGCATCGACCAGCGCGTCGATGTCTTCGCGGGTATTGTAGAAAGCCAGCGACGCCCTCACGGTCGCCGGCACGTTATAGAAACGCATCACCGGCTCGGCGCAGTGGTGGCCGATGCGCACGGCCACCGCCAGGCGGTCCAGAATGGTCCCCAGGTCCGCCGGGTGCATGTCGTCGAGAACGAACGAGATCACGCCGGCCCTGTTCGCGGGCTCGCCGATGAGGCGCAGGCCGTCGACTGCGCCGAGCTTCTCGAGGCCGTAGCCGAGCAGAGACTCTTCGCAGGCCGCGATGCGCTCCATGTCGACCGCTTCGAGGTAGTCGACAGCGGCGCCCATGCCGATCGCATCGGCAATGTTCGGGGTGCCGGCTTCGAACTTGTGCGGCACGTCGTTATAGATCGTCTTCTCGAACGAAACCGAGGCGATCATGTCCCCGCCCGACTGGTAGGGCTTCATGCGCTCGAGCAGACCGCGGCGGGCGTAGAGCGCCCCGATTCCCGTCGGACCGCACATCTTGTGCCCCGAAAACGCATAGAAATCGCAGCCGAGAGCCTGCACGTCGACGGGCATGTGCGGCACGGCTTGCGCGCCGTCGATCACGCTCACGGCGCCCGCCCGCCGGGCTTTGCGAACGATCTCTGCGACCGGATTCACCGTCCCCAGCGCATTCGAGACGTGGTTGACGGCGACGATGCGGGTGCGCTCGGAAAGCATCCGCTCGAATTCGTCCATCAGCAGCTCGCCGCGCTCGTTCATGGGAATGACCCGCAGCTTCGCGCCCGTTTCCTCGCAAAGGATCTGCCAGGGGACGATGTTCGAGTGGTGCTCGATCGCCGAGATCATCACCTCGTCGCCGGCCTGCGCATGCTCGCGGCCCCAACTCGCGGCAACCAGATTGATCGCCTCGGTCGCGCCGCTGGTCCAGACGATTTCGCTCGGTTCCCTGCTGTTGACGAACCGCGCCAGCTTGACGCGCGCGGCTTCGTAGTTTTCCGTGGCGCGCCGGCTGAGCTCGTGAACGCCGCGGTGAACGTTCGCGCGGTCTTTCTCGTAGAAACCAACGATCGCCTCGATGACCGCACGCGGAGTCTGCGCCGACGCGGCATTGTCCAGGTAGACCAGCCGGCGGCCGTGGACTTGCTGATCGAGAGCGGGAAAGTCCTGCCGCAGCCGCGCGGCGTCGAGCGCCGCCGCCGTGTCCGTCGCTACCGCCATTCCGTTTCCTCCCGGCGGTCTTCCGCCTTGTCCGCAAACGTCCGCAACAGCAAGTTTTCGAAATGCGCCCGCAGCGCTTCGATGCGGATGCGCTCCAGGGCGTCCGCGGCAAACGCGTAGGTCAGCAGATTGCGCGCCCGCTCGGCGTCGATACCGCGCGACTGCATGTAAAACAAGGCCGCCGCGTCAAGCTGCCCGATGGTGGCGCCGTGCGTGCAGCGCACGTCGTTGGCGTCGATTTCCAATTGCGGTTTCGTATTGATGTCCGCTTTGTCGGAGAGCAGCAGGTTCTTGTTGTTTTGGATCGCGTCGGTTTTCTGGGCGTTGCGGCGCACGAAAATTTTGCCGTTGAAGACCCCGGTCGCGCTGCCGTCGAGCACCCCTTTATAGAGCTGGTGCGAGTTGCAGTTGGGCTTGACGTGGTCGATCGCCGTGTGATGATCGACGTGCTGCCCGCCCTTCACGGCATACAGACCGTCGAGCGCGCATTCGCAGCCTTGGCCGTTGAGCCGCGTGCCGATGTCGTTGCGGGCGACCGCCGCCCCGAAACTCAGCGAAAACGTCGAGACTTTGCTGGCACGCTCCTGAACGGCCTGAAAGCAGCCGGTGTGGAAAGCCTCGACCGATTCCAATTGCGCGCGGTAGTGGTCCACGACGGCGTTCTCCCCGGCGTAAACCTCGGTCACGGCGTTGGTCCAATACCTGCCCGTTCCGACGTAGCTCTCGATTACGCGCACTTGAGAATTGCGCCCCGCAACGATCAGCACGCGGGGATGGGAAACGGCGGAAGCCGCCGCGAAAACCAGATGGATCGGTTCTTCGATCACCGCGTTCGGAGCAACCTCGATCGCCGCGCCGTCTTCGAGGAATGCCGTATTGTGCGCCGCCAACGCATGGTTTTCAAAAGACGCGCAGGCGGCCAAATAGGGCTCCAGTTCGCCGGGGCCGCTGCGCAGGCGCTCGGCAAGCGAGCGCACCGAGACGCCGCCGGAAACGGCGCCGTCCATCGCAGTCAGGCGGCCCGAGTCGAAACGCAGCGTCAAGCCGCGCAGCCCTGCATACGCCGCGGCGCCCGTATCCGCCGCCGGCGGGGCGGCGGCGAAGTCGAGCTGCGCCAAGGCCGACAGATTCGTGTACCGGTACTCCTCGTTCTTGACCGTTGGCGCGCCCAGCGACAGAAAGCGTTCCATCGCGGTCTTGCGCCTGCGCCACAACCACTCCGGCTCGCCGTCCGCGCGCTGCGGAAAGGCTTCGAGAGCGCGGCGGCGGATATTCGCAACTTCCACGACGGCGGCCATCGCTCAAGCTCCGACCGGCTGCGGCTGCGCGACGGTTTCCTCGACCCAACCGTAGCCTTGTTCTTCCAACTCGAGCGCCAGCGACTTGCCGCCCGATTTGACGATCTTGCCGTCGGCCAAAACGTGCACGTAGTCCGGAACGATGTAGTTGAGCAAGCGCTGGTAGTGCGTCACCACCACGAACGAGCGGTTTTCCGAGCGCAGACTGTTGACGCCGGCCGCCACGATCTTCAGCGCGTCGATATCGAGCCCCGAGTCGGTCTCATCGAGAATGGCCAGAGTCGGCTCCAGAACCGACATTTGAAAAATCTCGTTGCGCTTCTTCTCGCCGCCCGAAAAGCCCTCGTTGACGGCGCGCTTCAACATCGACCGATCCATCTCCAACGGGTCGATCTTCCGGCGCACCAGTTTCAGGAACTCGCCCGCTGAAAGCTCTTCCTCGCCGCGGTGCTTGCGCAGCGCATTGAGCGCCTCCCGCAGGAAGTACATGTTGGTCACCCCGGGAATCTCCACCGGGTATTGAAAGGCCATGAAAACGCCTTCGCGGGCGCGCATCTCGGGCGCCATCTCCAGCAGGTCCGCGCCCTGGTAGGTCACCGATCCGGCGGTCACTTCATAACCCTCGCGGCCGGCCAGCACCGAGGCCAGAGTGCTCTTGCCGGAGCCGTTCGGCCCCATCACGGCATGAACCTCGCCTCTGCCCACCGAAAGGCTGAGCCCCTTCAGGATTTCTTTGCCCTCGATGCTTACGTGTATGTCTTGAACTTCGAGCATTGTCCTAGTTGGTTGTTTCCCTGCCCTCGGCGCCGCAGCGCCTGCCGGGATAGATCTTCCGTTGTCGATTCCCGTCTAGCCTACGCTGCCTTCCAGGCTGACGCCCAAGAGTTTCTGCGCCTCGACCGCGAACTCCATCGGAAGCTCGCGGAAAACTTCCTTGCAGAAGCCGTTGACGATCATCGAAACCGCGTCCTCGGTCTCGATCCCCCTCTGGTTGAGGTAAAAAATCTGATCCTCGCCGATCTTCGAAGTCGTGGCTTCGTGCTCGACCTGTGCGCTTTTGTTGCGGACTTCGAGGTACGGGAACGTGTGCGCGCCGCACTGGTCGCCCATCAGCATCGAGTCGCACTGCGAAAAATTGCGGGCGTTCTCGGCGCCGGGCATGATTTTGACCAGTCCGCGGTAGGAATTGTTCGAGACGCCGGCCGAAATGCCCTTCGAAACGATCGTCGACGACGTGTTTCTGCCGATGTGGATCATTTTCGTGCCGGTGTCGGCCTGCTGGTGGTTGTTGGTCACCGCGACCGAATAGAACTCGCCGACCGCGTTGTCGCCGATCAAGATGCAGCTCGGGTACTTCCAGGTGATCGCCGATCCCGTCTCGACCTGCGTCCAGGAAATCTTGGAGTTCCTGCCGCGGCAAGCGCCGCGCTTGGTGACGAAATTGTAGATTCCGCCGTTGCCGTCCTTGTCGCCCGGATACCAGTTCTGCACCGTCGAGTACTTGATCTGCGCATCGTCCAAGGCGACCAGCTCGACCACCGCGGCGTGAAGCTGGTTCTCGTCGCGCATCGGCGCCGTGCAGCCTTCGAGGTAGCTGACGTAGCCGCCTTCCTCGGCGACGATCAGCGTGCGCTCGAATTGCCCCGTGTTCATCGCATTGATGCGGAAGTACGTCGAAAGCTCCATCGGACAGCGCACGCCCTTGGGAATGAACACGAAGCTGCCGTCGGAGAACACCGCCGAGTTCAGCGCCGCGAAATAGTTGTCCGACGGCGGAACGACCGAGCCCAGGTACTGTCTGACGAGCGCCGGATGCTCCTGCACCGCCTCGGAGATCGACATGAAGACGATCCCGGCCGCGGCCAACTTCTCGCGGAAAGTCGTCGCCACCGAAACGCTGTCGAAAACGGCATCGACCGCGACCCCGGCCAAGGCCGCCCGCTCTTCCAGCGGAATGCCGAGTTTCTCGTAGGTGGCCAGCAGTTCCGGGTCGACCTCGTCCAGGCTCTTCGGCCTGTCGTTCTCGCTCTTCGGCGCCGAGTAGTACGAGATGGCCTGATAGTCGATCGCCGGGTAATGGACATTCGACCAGGCGGGCTCTTTCATCCTTTGCCATTGGGCGAACGCCTTGAGCCGCCATTCCAGGAGCCACGGCGGCTCGTTCTTCTTGGCCGAGATGAAGCGCACCGTATCCTCGTTCAATCCGGGAGGCAGAGTGTCCTGGTCGATATCGGTGACGAAACCGTATTTATACTCTTGGCCGGCAAGGACTTCGAGTTCGTTTGCTGCTGTGCTCATAGCTGGGTTCGCCTTGGCCCCACGAAGGAGCGGCAAGCAATGTATACTTTATTGTACATATTGCCGCGGCGAAAGTCCAGTGAAAAATTTCGAGCGGCGGGCAGTACGGTTCGCCGCGCACGGGCGTCAACGTATAAGATGGAGTCGGAACGCTTCGAGCGGGGAAGCCAATGCGGATTCGCGTCATTCTCAACCTGTGCGCCTTGGCGCTCGCCGCCTCGCTCGCGGCGGAAGACTCCGTCCATCTCGGCAAAACCCTGCGCCGGTGGCAGGCGGATTTGACCTCGCCCGAACGCCTCGACCGGCTGATCGCCGCCCGCTCGATCGGCGAGATGGCGATAGCCGACCGGCGCGGGGCGGCGGAAGCCCTTTTCGCTGCGATGGCGCACGAGGACGGCGCCGTCCGCTACTGGGCCGTCGTCGCCGCCGGGCAAATGGGCGCCCGCGGCAAGCCGGCGGCCAAAGCTCTGCGCAACGCCCTGCGGGACGAAGCGCCGGAAGTACGCGCCTGGGCGGCCTTTGCGCTGGCGAATCTCGGCGAATCCGGCGCAGCGCTGCCCGTGCTCATCGGGCTCCTGTCCCACTCCAACCGCGGCGTCCGGCTGCAAGCCGCCCACGTTCTCGATGCGCTGGGGCCGCAAGCGGCGGGAGCGGCGGACGCGCTCAGACAGGCCCTCGACGACGACTTCGATTACGTCCAACGCGTCGCCCGCCACGCCCTTTGGACCCTCGGCGAAAGGCCGTGCCCTTACCGGCAATGCGACTAAGCCGACAGACCGCCGTTTCCTTCCTTGCCGCAGCCTTGCTGCTGACGGCGGCGGGCGCCGCCCTCTCGGCCAAGCCGCCGAACATCCTGTGGCTGTCGATCGAGGACACGGGCCGGCAAGTCCAGCCTTACGACGCCTACGCGAGGACGCCCAACATAGCCCGCCTCGCCCGCGAAGGCGCCGCCTTCCTCAACGCCTTCTCGCACTCGCCGGTCTGCGCGCCGACCCGTTCCGGCATCGTCACCGGCATGTATCCGACCTCTATCGGCACGCACCACATGCGCTCCGACATGGTCCCGCCGCCCTTCGTCAAGGCGTTCCCGGAATACCTGCGGCGGCTCGGCTACTACACGACCAACAACTCGAAAACCGACTACAACTTCCCCGCGCCCACAAGCGCTTGGGACGAATCGGGCCGCAACGCCCATTGGAAAAACCGCCCGGACAAGGAGCAGCCGTTTTTCGCGGTCTTCAACTACGGCAGATCGCACGAAGGCTCGGTGCGGCGTCAATTCGCCGCCCGCGGAGCAGACCCCGCAAACGGGATTCACGACGCAGCGAAGCTGATTTTGCCTCCCTACTATCCCGATACCCCGAAAGTCCGCGAGGCTTGGGCCGCCTACTACGATGCCGTAACGCAGACCGACCGCACGATCGGGGAAATGCTTCGGGAACTCGAAGACGCCGGAATCACCGAGGAAACGGTGGTCGTCTTCTGGGGCGACCACGGCGTCGGCTTGGCCCGCGGCAAGCGCTGGCTTTACGATTCGGGAGTGCGCGTGCCGCTGATCGCGCGTTGGCCGGGGAAAATCGAGCCCGGTTCCGTCCGCGCCGATTTCGTCCAGTTCCTCGACTTGGCCCCGACCATGATCGCCGTCGCCGGCGGCGAGCCGCCCGGCCACATGCACGGCCGAGTAATTTTGGGCGAGAACCAAGGCCCGGAACCCGAATATCTCTATCACGCCCGCGACCGCATGGACGAGCGCTACGACATGATCCGCGCGGTGCGCAACAAGCGTTATCTTTACTTGCGGAACTTCGAATCCCATAAGCCGTGGGTGCAGTTCATGCGCACTCCCAGTCAGGGCCCGATCTATCAGGAACTCGGACGCCTCAAGCGCGAGGGCGGCCTCGACCGGCAGACCGGCGCGTTCATGGGCGATACGAAGCCGTTCGAAGAGCTTTACGACACGGTCGCCGACCCCCATCAAGTCCGCAATCTCGTCGCCGACGGCGGCTATGCCGCAGTGCTCGAAGAGTTGCGCGGCGAGTTGACCGCCTGGATGCAACGCACCGGCGACCGCGGCCTGATCCCCGAACCCGAGCTTTACCGCGCGATGTATCCCCGCGGCGGGCGAGAAACCATGCCGCAACCACAGGCCGAAAAATCGGCGCGGACGGACGGTTCCCTGGAAATTGCGATCCGTTCCTCCGCCGCAGGGGCCTCGCTCGTCTATCGCATCGCCGGCGAAACGGAATCCGACCGCTGGCTGCTCTACCGCCGGCCGGTCATTCTGAAAAAAGGACAGACTTTACACGCGGCGGCCGTTCGCTTGGGCTACAACGACAGCCCCGCCGTTTCGATCTCGAACCCTTGACGCCGAGGATCGCCATCAAACGACGCCCAAGGCGAGCATCGCATCCGCGACCTTGACGAAGCCTGCGATATTCGCTCCGCGCACGTAGTTCACGGAATCGCCTTGGCGGCCGTAGCGAACGCACTGCCGGTGAATTTCCTTCATGATTTCCTGCAGGCGGCGGTCGACCTCGGCCCGCGACCAACTCAGGAACATCGAGTTCTGCGTCCGCTCGAAGCCCGACACCGCAACGCCGCCGGCATTGGACGCCTTGGCCGGAGCATACAGTATCTCCGCCTTGAGCAAGACGTCCATCGCCTCCGGCTCGGTGGGCATATTCGCGCCTTCGGCCAGGCCGGCAAGGCCGTTCGCGACAAGCGTTTCGGCATCGGCGCGGCCGATTTCGTTTTGCGTCGCGCAGGGAAAGGCCAAGTCGGCCGGCACGCCCCAGGGCCGCTTGCCCGCGTGAAATTCGCAGTTGAATTTCTCGGCGTATTCGCCGATGCGCCCGCGGCGCTCGTTCTTGAGCTCCATGACCCAGGCGAGCTTCGCGGCATCGATGCCGTCCTTGTCGTACACGAACCCGGAAGAATCGGACATGGTGACGACCTTGGCGCCGAGTTGATTGAGCTTCTCGACAGTGTACTGCGCGACGTTGCCCGATCCCGACACCAGGCAGGTCTTGCCGCTCAGCCCTTCGCCGCGCGTACGCAGCATCTCTTGCATGAAATAGACCAAGCCGTAGCCCGTGGCCTCGGCGCGGATCAGGCTGCCTCCCCAAGCGGCGCCCTTGCCGGTCAAGACGCCCTCGAACGCCCCGCTCAGACGCATGTACTGCCCGTATAAATAGCCGATTTCCCGCGTCCCGACCCCGATGTCGCCGGCCGGCACGTCGATCGTTTGCCCGATATAGGGGTGCAGCTCGGTCATGAACGACTGGCAGAAGCGCATCACCTCGCCGTCGGACTTGCCCTTCGGATTGAAGTCCGCGCCGCCCTTGCCGCCGCCCATCGGCAGCGTCGTGAGGCTGTTTTTGAGAATCTGCTCGAAGCCGAGGAATTTCAGGATGCCGGCGTTCACCGACTTATGGAACCGCAGTCCGCCTTTGTACGGCCCGATCGCGTTATTGAATTGAATGCGGTAGCCGCGGTTCGTGCGCACGTTCCCCGCGTCGTCGGTCCAGCAGACGCGGAAGCTGATGGCGCGGTCCGGTTCCGTCAAGCGCTCCAGAATGTGCGCATGGCGGTACTCCGGGCTTTCGTGAGTGAACGGGATCAGATACTCCGCGGCTTCGCGCACCGCCTGATGAAATTCGGGCTCGCCCGGATTGCGGCGAATCAGCCCATGCATGAACCGGTCGATTTCGGCGCGGCGCTCGGGGGAAAGGTTCAAGGCCATAGCGTCGGGACCCTCCGCCAATCAGCATACCGGTTCGGCGGCGAGACCGCGCCGCTGCCTCAGAAGCGGCGCACCTGCTCCCTGTAGCCCTCGTAATTGCGGCGCGTCTCGTCCAGCGAATCGCCGCCGAACTTTTCGAGAAACGCCGAGGCCATGACCAGGGCGACCATCGCCTCGCCGATGACGCCCGCCGCGGGAACGACCGCCACGTCCGAGCGCTCGTAGGCGGCGGCGGAAGGCTCGCGGGTGCGCAGATCGACCGATTCCAACGGGCGGCGCAGCGTCGAGATCGGCTTGATCGAGCCGCGCACGACGACATCCTGGCCGTTGGTCATGCCGCCTTCGAGTCCGCCGGCCTTGTTCGAGCCGCGGTAGAACTCGCGCTCGGGCTTGTTGTAGTGGATCGTGTCCTGCACTTGCGATCCGGGCGAGGCCGCGGCCAAGGACGCCGCTCCGACCTCGACGCCCTTGACCGCCTGCATCGAGACGACGGCCTGCGCCAAGCGCCCGTCGAGGCGCGCGTCCCAGGCGATATGCGAGCCCAGGCCGACGGGAGCGCCGTGGACCACCACCTCGAAGACGCCGCCGCGGGTGTCGCCCGTCCGGTAGGCTTCGTCGACGACCTCTTTCATCCGCGCCTCCGTCTCGGCATCGACGCAGTTGAGCAGGACTTCGTCCTTGGCCGCCAGCGCCTTGATCTCGCTCCACGACGCCCTGCGCTCGAGTCGGACGCCGCCGAGGGCTGTGACGTGGCTGAAAATCTCGATGCCGAACTCGCTCAGGAAGAGCTTGGCCAGAGCGCCGGCGGCGACCCGCGCCGTCGTCTCCCGGGCGCTGGCCCGCTCGAGCACGTAGCGCGCTTCCGGGAAATTGTATTTGATGCAGCCCGCCAGATCGGCGTGCCCCGGGCGGGGCCGGTGAACGGGCTTGGCGCTGCCCTCGGCCCCTTCTGCGTCTTCGACCGGAAGCGCCTCGTTCCAATTCTTCCAGTCGCGGTTTTGCAGCAGAACGGCGATCGGCGAGCCGATCGTTTTCCCATGGCGGACGCCGGAAACGATATGCGCCTTGTCGGATTCGATCTTCATCCGGCCGCCGCGGCCGTAGCCCTGCTGGCGGCGCCAAAGCTCGCGGTTGACGCGCTCGAGCGCGACCGGCACGCCGGCCGGCAGCCCGGTCAGGATCGTGACGAGAGTCTCCCCGTGAGACTCCCCGGCGGTTTCGAAGCGAAGCATGCAGGCCCTGCGGAAGCGGCGCGATTTTCTATCATAGCGGTAGCAGCCCGTGGGGAAAGTAGCGTGGGCGGCGCGGCGGGCTTCTGTGGCCGCTCGGCGAGAAGTGAGGAGGGAGGCGATCCGGGAGATCGCCCCCGGCGAACGACGAAGCCGACGGCCGCAAACGCCCCCCGCCCGAAGGGTTACGCGCTCCCGCCCTATACTCCATCGGTCCAGGGCGCGTAACGCCGCCTGCGTGACTTTTGCCACGGGCTGCCAGGCCTATGCGGCGTCTGATGGGCATCCACGCGGTCGAGGCGGCGCTGCGCGCAGGCAGCGCAATCGATTGCGTTGCTGTGGCGGAGGGCGCGGGAAACCGCCGCCTGCAGCCGCTCATCGACGCCTGCCGCAAGCGCCGCATCCCGCTGCGCTTCGAGGCCCCGGCCGCGCTCGACCGGCTCGCCGGCGGAGGCCGGCATCAGGGAATTCTGGCGTTCGCGGCCGCCTCCGGCTACCGCTCGTTGGACGAGGTTCTGGCGCAAGCCGGGGAACGCGCCGTAATCGTCGTGCTGGACGGCGTCGAAGACCCGCACAACCTGGGCGCCGTCGTGCGCACGGCCAATGCCGCCGGAGCCGCGGCGGTCGTCATTCCCCAGCGCCGTTCCGCCGGGCTGACCGAAGCGGCCGCGAAAGCCGCCGCCGGAGCCCTGGAGTTTTTGCCGGTCGTCCGCGTCAAGAACCTCAACCGCGCCCTGGACGCGCTCAAGGAGGCCGGATTCCGGCTGTACGGATTCGACGAACGAGGGGAGCGCATCCACCACGAGGCGCCCTACGACGACCGCTGCGCCTTGGTCCTGGGCGGCGAGGCCGCGGGGCTGCGCCGCAAAACGGCCGAGCGCTGCGATTTCCTGGTGCGCATACCGTTGTTCGGCAACGTCCCCTCGCTCAACGTTTCCGTGGCCGCCGGAGTGGCGCTGTTCGAAGTCGCCCGCCGGAGACAACGGCCGGCGGACGGGAACGCGCCGCTCCAACCCTGAAAAAAGCGGCTTTGCCCGCCGCCGCTACCAGACGCTGCGCAGTTTCCAGGCGTCGAGGCGCGCGACGCGGGCGTTCCCGCCGTTCGCGTACGGCGCCCAACCTTGACTCGACGGGTCGGGGAAGATGCGTTCGGTGATCGTTACCCGTCCGTCTCCGCCGAAGACCTCCACCGAAGAGCGGTCGACGAAGACGCGCAGCTTCACCCTGCCCTCCGGCGCGGCCAGACGCGCCGCGTGGCGCCCGGAAAAGTCGTCGTGAAAATCCGTCGCGCCCGATGCGGAGCGGTCGACGAACAGATGCCGCAGCGCCGGCGCATAGCCGATCAACGTGCGTTGGCCTTGGCCGTTGCCGCGCACCGCGAGCCCGGCTTCTTGCGCGCCGCCGAGCTCGATCTCGATTTCGATTTCCAGAGTGTCGGCATCGAAACTGCGTTCCCGTATCGTTTGCGCCGCTTCCTCGATAGAGACATCCCGCAGCGACAGATGCTCGCCGCGCAGCTTGCCCATCTCGCGAATCGGCGCCTGGCGCAGGCGGACGCCCTCGGCGTAACGCCGCAGAGAAACTTCGCGCGGCAGCGTCATCGCCCCGCGCCAGGGGCTCGTCGGAATCTGCCGGGCGTAACGCCAGTTGTTCATCCAGCCGAGAATGAGCCGCCTGCCGTCCGCGGCGGGAACGTCGGACCAGGTTTGCCCGGCGTAAAAATCCTTGCCGTAATCGACCCAAAGCGCGGACTCGGGCGGGTTGTCGCTGCGGAAACGCTTGCCGTCGAAGCCGCCCACGAAATACTGGCAGCCCGATCCGCCCGCCGGATGCCCGTTGCCCGAATCGACCTGCAAGACCCACTTCGACTCGCCCGGCGCGTTCTCGACCGGCAGCTCGAACAGATCGGGGCATTCCCAATTGCTGACCGGAAAGGCCCCCGACGGCCCGAAATCGCTCAAATGCGTCCAATCTTTCAAGTTCTTCGACCCAAAGAAACGCACCTTTCGCTCGTCGGCAAGGACGGTCAACATGACCCACTGTCCGCTGTCTTCGTGCCAAAACGCCTTGGGGTCGCGGAAATGCCGGCGCTCGCTGGGAATCACCGGGTTGCCGGCGTACTTCGTCCAGGTGCGCCCGCGGTCGGTCGAATAGGCGATGCTCTGGTGCTGATGCGTCGCCGTATGCCCCGTGTAAACGGCGATCAGCGGCGGCTCGCCATCTTTGCCGAAGCCGCTCGTATTGTTCCAATCGACAACGGCGCTGCCCGAGAAGATCATGATGCCGTCGGCTTCGGGCAGCGCCACGGGCAGGCGCTTCCAGTGCAGCATGTCGTCGCTGACCGCGTGCCCCCAACTCATGTGCCCCCAGGTATCGCCGAACGGATTGTATTGGTAGAACAGGTGGTACTCGCCCTTGAAGAAGACCAGCCCGTTCGGATCGTTGGTCCAATTCCTGGCCGGAGTGAAATGGAACTGGGGGCGCTGCGGCTCGCGGTAGCTCGGCTCAGCCTGGGCGAACGCCGTCGAAGCCGCGCAAACCAGAGCGAAGACGGCGCGGGGCGGAACTTGCACGGAAACCAGCTTAGCGCGTCTTCGGGCTTTGCTTCGCCGCGCCGCAGGGCTACCCGTCGAGCGCTTTTCTGAGCAACTCGTTGACCAGCTTCGGGTTCGCCTGCCCGCGCGTCGCGCGCATCACCCCGCCGACGAAGAAGCCGATCACGCCGGTCTTTCCGCCGCGGTACTGCGCGACCTGCTTCGGAGACTTCGCCAGCAGGTCGGCAACGATCGCCTCCAACTCCCCGCTGTCGCTGATCTGCTTCAAGCCCTCGGCGGCGACGACCTCCGCCGCGGTTTTTCCGCCGGCGAACATCTTGGCGAAGACCTCTTTGGCCAACTTGCCCGAGAGCGAGCCGTCGTCGATGAGCTTTATCAGCGCCGCCAACCGCTCGGCGGAGATCGGCGAATCTTCGATTTTCTTGCTCGCCGCATTGAGCGCGCCCATCAGTTCGCCTTGCACCCAGTTGGCCGCGATTTTCGGCCGCTTCGATTTTTGGGCCGCCGCCTCGAAATAGTCCGCCGCGGCCGGGGTCAGCGTGAGCACCCGCGCGTCGTACTCGGAAAGCCCGTACTCTGCGACGAACCGCCGGCGCCTGGCGGGCGGCAACTCCGGCATCGCTGCGCGAATTTCCGCCTGCCAGGCGTCCGAGACGATCAGCGGCGGCAGGTCGGGCTCGGGGAAATAGCGGTAGTCGTGCGCTTCCTCCTTGCCGCGCATGCCGGCGGTCGCCCCGGTCGCGGTATTGAACAGGCGCGTTTCCTGCGCCACGGTTCCGCCCGCTTCGAGCAGCGCCGCCTGCCGCGCGATTTCGTACTCGATCGCCTGCTTGACGTAGCGGAACGAGTTGACGTTCTTGATCTCGCAGCGGGTGCCGAATTCCCTTTGCCCCCGCGGCCGTATGGAAACGTTGGCGTCGCAGCGAAGCTGGCCTTTTTCCATGTCGCAATCGGAGGCGCCGGAGAATTGCACGATGAGCTTGAGCTCGTTCAAGTAAGCGACCGCCTCTTCGGAACTGCGGATATCCGGCTCGCTGACGATCTCGCACAACGGCGCGCCGGCCCGGTTGAGATCGACGTAGCTGTAGCGGCGCGAATCGCTGAAGCCGTCATGAACCGTCTTGCCCGCGTCTTCCTCCATGTGCAGGCGCGTGATGCCGATGCGCTTGCGCGTCCCGTTCACGTCGATGTCCAGCCGTCCGCGCTCCGCCAGGGGCTTGTCGTACTGCGAAATCTGATAGCCTTTGGGCAGGTCGGGGTAGAAGTAGTTCTTGCGGGCGAACTGCGAGTAGCGGTTGACCTTGCAATGGAGCGCCAGCGACGCCCGCACCGCCAGCGCGACCGCCTCGCGGTTCAGCACGGGCAGCGCGCCCGGAAGCCCCAGCACGACCGGATCGGTCTGGGTGTTCGGCGCGTTGCCGAACTCGTGCGAGCTCGCCGAAAAGATCTTCGTGTTCGTCTTGAGTTGGACGTGGACCTCGAGCCCGATAACCGGCTCGTACTTGGCGATGGTTGCCGCGTCGGCAAGACCGGCGTCGATGATGGACATGAGCTTCCGCGCGGCCCGCCCAGGCCTGAAATTTGAATTGTATCAGCGGCTCCCCAGCCGGGCGTCCCGCTCGGGACCTGCGGGACAATGGAGGCATGTTCACCTGGATCTGCCCCAAGTGCGGCAAAGAGGTCGATGTGGCGCAGAAAAGCTGCCCGCGCTGCGCGGCGGCGGAGGCGTCCGCCGAAAGTTCCGCAAGCGCGCCCGGCCTCCCCCCGCCCGCGGCGCCGAGCCGGGGGAAGGAAGCCCAGGAAGCCGCGCCGCAGCAAAGCCCTCCCGCGAGGCCGAAAAGCTCCCTGGATGTCCGCCCCATGCACTTGCTGCTTTTCGCCGCGGTCCTGATTGTTGCCGTGGGCGGCGCGGTCTGGCTGTCGCAGCCCGACCTGCTGCGCCTGGAAGCCGTAGCGGATCCCGAGGAAGAATCGATTCAAACGTTCGGCCTGGGCATGCAAGGCCCTTTGGAAGTGGCCGGAATCCGCACCTACTACACGGACGATCACCAGACCAAGGTCAAGGCGTTCGTGGTCAATCACTCCGACCAGGAAAGATCGGTTGCGCTGCGCGTCTCCTTGCGCCACCGGCAGGCCGCCGACAATGCGCCGCCGCTCGGCGGGTTCGACCTTGTTCTCGAGCAGCCTCTGGCCGCGCACGGGTCGTTCGAAATCGACACGGACCTCGAGGCCCTGGGATCGCTGCAGAGCCTGCCGCCGTGGCAGGAAATGCGCGTCGATATCGAGGCCAAGTAAATCCGCGCCGCGGCGCGCTTGCCCGTGGAGCGGCGCCGATTCGCTACGCTGATTTGAGCTTCCAAAGTTACGGGCGCCGGCCTACAGAAGGAGAAACCATGAGCGATTTGGTCATCCATACCCGTCAAGGCGATGTCGGGGTCATCACCATCGATAACCCCCCAGTAAACGCGCTGAGCCCGGGGGTGCCCGAGGGCATTCTCGACGGCATCGAGAAATTCGGCGCGGACGACGCGGTGCGCGCCATCGTGGTGATCGGCGGCGGGCGCACGTTCATCGCCGGCGCCGACATCAAGGAATTCGGCAAGATCACCTCCGGGCAAAAAAGACGCGGCCCCGGCCTGCAACAGGTGATTGCCGGCCTGGAAGCCTCGGCCAAGCCCACGGTCGCCGCGATCCACGGCAACGCTCTCGGCGGCGGCCTCGAAACCTCGATGGGCTGCCATTACCGGGTCGCCCTGGCTTCGGCCCGGGTCGGCCAGCCGGAGGTGAAGCTGGGCATCATCCCCGGCGCGCAAGGCACGCAGCGCCTGCCGCGCCTCGCGGGCGTCGCGAAAGCGCTGGAGATGTGCGCGCTCGGCGATCCGATCTCGGCCGCCGAGGCGCAGAAGCTGGGCATCGTCGACCGCGTCGTCGAGGGCGCCGGGTACGACGACCTGCTGGCCGGCGCGGTTGCTTTCGCTACGGAAGCCGCCGGCCGGGAGGGGCCGCTTCCCAAGGTGAGCGAGCGCAGCGGAAAACTGGGGACTCCGCAGGAAAACGCGCCCCTTTTCGCCGCGGCCCGGGCGATGGTCGCCAAGAAACGCCGCGGGTATTTCGCTCCCGGCAAGAATCTCGAAGCGGTAGAGGCGGCGACGACGCTGCCCTTCGACGAGGGCGTCAAGAAAGAAGCCGAGCTGTTCCGCGAGTGCCTCTTCTCCACGCAGTCGAAGGCGCTGATCCACGCCTTCTTCGGCGAGCGCGCGGTGCGCAAGATCCCCGACGTGCCGAAGGACACGCCGACCCGCAACATCGCCTCCGCTGCGGTGATCGGCGCCGGCACGATGGGCGGCGGCATCGCCATGAGCTACGCCAACGCGGGCATCCCGGTCGTCATCAAGGAGACCGGGCAGGAAGCTCTCGAGCGCGGCATGAACGTTATCCGCAAGAACTACGAGCGGTCGGTGCGGCGCGGGCGCTTCACGCGCGAGTTCGTCGAGCGGCGGCTCGCCTTGATTACGCCGCAGACGAGCTACGACGGCTTCGCGGACGCCGATATCGTCGTCGAGGCCGTCTTCGAAGAGATGGCGCTCAAAAAGAGGGTTTTCGGCGAGATCGAAACGATCGCCAAGCCCGGCGCGGTGTTGGCGTCGAACACATCGACCCTGAACATTGACGCGATCGCCTCCGTCACGTCGCGGCCCGAGCAGGTCATCGGACACCACTTCTTCAGCCCGGCGAACGTGATGCGCTTGCTGGAGATCGTGCGCGGAGAGAAGACCGGCAAGGAGGTCATCGCCACTTCGATGGCGCTGGCGCGCAGGTTGGGCAAGATCGGCGTCCTGGTCGGCAACTGCCACGGTTTCGTCGGCAACCGCATGTTCGGACCCTATCGCCGCGAAGCCCAGTTTCTCGCCGAAGAAGGCGCCAATATCTCCGAGATCGATCGGGTGATTTACGAATTCGGCGCTGCGATGGGGCCGCTTGCCGTCGGCGACCTGGCCGGCCTCGACGTCGGCTGGCGCGTGCGCAAGGAAAACCCCGAAATTTTTCCCGCGGGAACGCGCCGTCCGCTCGCCGAGGACGCGCTCGTCGCGGCGGGCCGTTACGGACAGAAAACCGGCGCCGGTTGGTACCGCTACGGCGCCGACCGCAGCCGCAGCGAAGACCCCGAGGTCGAAGCCCTGCTGCGCAAGATCGCCGCCGAAGCGGGCATCGCCCAGCGCGAGATCTCCGACGACGAGATTCGCGACCGCATCGTTTACTCGCTGGTCAACGAGGGCGCGCGCATCCTCGAAGAAGGCTTCGCCCTGCGCTCTGTCGATATCGACATCATCTATCTCTACGGCTACGGTTTTCCGCCCTACCGCGGCGGCCCGATGTTCTACGCCGATACGGTAGGTCTGGATCGGGTGCTGGCGCGAACCGAAGAGTTCCACGCCGTTCACGGGCACTGGTGGCGGCCGGCGCCCCTGCTCAAGGAATTGGCCGCATCCGGCAAGACGTTCTTGGAATGGGACCGCGCGCGGGCGTAATCCGCCCGGCGGCGGGCGGCCGCTCCGCCTATCGCCGGGACGGCAGCGGATAGACGCCGGCGCGTTCGGCCCAAGCTTCGAAATCGGCGGCAAGCTCCTGCACGCGGCCGGGCTCGGCGCCGGCCAGGTTCCGGGTTTCCGTGCGGTCGTTCGCCAGGTCGTACAGCTCCCACGGCTTGCCGGCCAGCGATACCAGCTTCCAGTCGCCCTTGCGGACGCCCCGCGATCCGAAGTGCTCGAAATAGATCGTCCGCTCGCGGCCGCGCTCCCTGCCCTCGAAAATCGGCAGAAGGCTCTCGCCCTCGACGGGCGTGGTCGCCCGCCCGCGGAAATAGGGCGGGACGCGCGCCTCGCCCACGTCGAGCGCCGTGGCCATGATGTCCGTCACGTGGCCCGGTCGATGCGTGATCGACCCCGGCGCGGTCTTGAGCCCGGCGGGCCAATGGACGATGAACGGCGTTGCCGTGCCGCCCTCGTATTGCTCCTTTTTCCAGTAGCGGAAAGGCGTATTGGCGGCGTTGGCCCACATCGGCCCGATGCCGTTATACGAAAGCTGCGGACCGGGCAGCGTTTTCTTCTCCGTGTCGTAGGGAATCTCGCGGCCGGCGCGCGTATGGGACGGCCGGTCGAATCCGGGGCCGAAGCGCGACGGCCGCTCCGGGCTGGCGCCGTTATCGGACAGGAAGAAGATCAAGGTGTTTTCGTATTCCCCGATTTGCTTGAGCTTGGCGACGATGCGCGCCAAGCCTTGGTCGAGTCGATCGATCATCGCCGCATGAACCGCCATCGCCCGCGCGTCCCATTCCTTGTGGGGATTGTCTTCCCAGCGCTTCTCCTTGTCGTGGCGCGGCGACAGCACGGCCGTATCCGCTGCGATCAGCCCTCGATCGACCATCCGCCGGTAACGCGCTTCGCGGATTGCGTCCCAGCCGACGGCGTAGGTCTTTGCGTATTTTGCGATGTCTTCGGGCAGCGCGTGGAGCGGCCAGTGGGGCGCGGTGTGGGCGACGTAGAGGAAGAACGGCCGGTCGAGCCTGCCGTACTTTTCGACGAACGCCGCCGCGCGGTCGTTGAGGGCGTCGGTGTAATAAAAGCCCTCCGGCACGGACTCGACGGGTCTCGCGTTATGCACCAGCGAGAACGGGTCGAAGAAATCGACGACGCCCCAGATGGTTCCCCAATGTTCTTGAAAGCCGCGTCCGACGGGATAGGTCTGCGGGTCGGAGAAGCGGCCGAGATCGAGGCGGTGGCTGATCCAGGCGGCGTTTTTCGGGGTGCGCTTGGTCAGCGACAGGTGCCACTTGCCGACCATCGCCGTCGAATAGCCGGCGGCCCGCAGCGCCTCGGCGACGGTCACGGCATGCGGGTTCAGGCGGCCTTCGTAGCCCGGCGATCCCTGGTTGAAGGTCATGCGACCCACTCCCGCCTGGTGCGGGTACAGCCCGGTCAACAGCGCCGCGCGGGTCGGACAGCAGCGCGAAGCGTTGTAGAAGTTCGTGAAGCGCAGGCCGTTCGCGGCGAGCCCGTCGAGGTTCGGCGTCTCGATCTCGCCGCCGTAGCAGCCGGCGTCCGAGTAGCCCATATCGTCGGCCATGATGACGACGATGTTGGGACGCTCCGCGCCAAGCGCGGCGGCGGCGGCCAGAGAAAGCGCCCAGAGCAGGCGGAACATCGCAAAGAGCGTAGCAGAGCCGCGCGGCCCCGGCCTCATCCATGGGCGGCCCAGCCGGCCGACAGCGCCTCCGCCTGCTCCAGCACCGTCCGCGTCGCCTTCTCCTGCTTGTCGGGCGGGTAGCCGTGCTTGCGCAGGATGCGCTTGACCAGCACGCGCAGTTGCGCGCGGACGTTCTCGCGCAGCGTCCAGTCGATGGTGACGTTGCCGCGCACGGTCTCGACCAACTCGCGGGCGATGGCGCGCAGGGTTTCGTCGCCGAGCACGCGCACCGCGCTGTCGTTGGTCTCCAGCGCGTCGTAAAACGCGATCTCGTCCTCCGACAGCCCCAATTGCTCGCCGCGGGCGTCCGCCTCGCGCATGTCGCGGGCGAGTTGGATCAACTCCTCGATCACCTGCGCGGCTTCGACAGCGCGGTTCTGGTAGCGGAGGATGGCCCGCTCCAGCATCTCGGCGAAAGAGCGCGCCTGGACGACGTTCTTGCCCCGGCGGACGGCAAGCTCGCCCTTCAGCAGCTTTTGCAACAACTCGACGGCAAGGTTGCGTTGCGGCATGCCCCGCACCTCGGCCAGGAAGTCGTCGGACAGGATCGAGATATCGGGTTTTTTCAGACCGGCGGCGGAGAAAATGTCGATGACGCCTGCGGACGCCACCGCGCGAGAGAGAATCTGGCGCACGGCGCGATCCAATTCGTCGTCCGGACGCGGGGCGCCCGGCGCGCGCTTGGCCAGCACGACCTGGACGGCCTGAAAGAACGCCGCGTCGTCGCGGATGCGCAGCGCGTCTTCGTGCGGCGCGGCCAGAGCGAAGGCTTGCGACAGTTCGCGCACCGCCCGCAGGCAGCGGTCTCTGCCGTTCTCCTGAGCCAGGATGTGCTCTTGCGCGGCCGGCAGCAGGCTCAGCCGTTCCTGGGGCGCGCCCTCGACCCACTTCGACCGATCGAAACCGTGGAACAGGCCGCAGCAGATCTCGTACTTCTCCAGCATCACCGCTACCGCCTCCCCTTGATCGAGGGCGGCGCGCCCCGCGCCGCCGCTTTCGATATAGACCGCCAGCGCGCGCTTGAGCTCGTGGGCGAGGCCCAGGTAGTCGACGACGAGGCCGCCCGGCTTGTCTTTGAACACGCGGTTGACGCGCGCGATCGCCTGCATCAGTCCGTGGCCGCGCATCGGCTTGTCGAGATACATGGTGTGCAGGCTCGGCGCATCGAAGCCGGTCAGCCACATGTCGCGCACGAGCGCGATCCGCAGCGGGTCGGCGGCGTCGCGGAAGCGGGACGCCAGCGCCTCGCGCCGCTGCTTGTTGCGGATATGCGGCTGCCAGTCGAGCGGGTCGGACGCGGCGCCGGTCATCACCGCCTTGATACGGCCCTTGCCGTCGTCTTCGCTATGCCACTCGGGCCGCAGGCGGACGAGTTCGCGGTAGAGTTCGATACAGATGCGCCGGCTCATGCAGACGATCATCGCCTTGCCGTCCATGGCCTCCAGGCGTTGCTCGAAATGCGCAACGACGTCGCCGGCGACGAGCGCCAGGCGCTTCTCGGCGCCGACGACCGCTTCGAGTTGCGCCCATTTGGTCTTGAGCTTTTCCTTGCGGGCGATCTCCTCGCCCTCGGTCGCCTCTTCGAATCCGCGGTCGAGCTTGGGCCGCTCGCGCGCGTCGAGCGCCAGCTTGGCCAGCCGGCTCTCGTAGTAGATGGGCACGGTCGCCTTGTCTTCGACCGCCTGTTGAATGTCGTAAATGCTGATGTAGTCGCCGAACACGGCGCGGGTGTTGGCGTCCCTGAGCTCGATCGGCGTGCCGGTGAAGCCGATGAACGAGGCATGGGGCAACGCGTCGCGCATGTGCCGCGCGTAGCCGTCGATGAAGTCGTACTGGCTGCGGTGCGCCTCGTCGGCGATGACCACGATGTTGCGCCGCTCCGAGAGCAACGGCAGCCTGTCCCCCTTCTCCTCGGGAAAGAACTTCTGAATGGTCGTGAAGACCACGCCGCCCGAGGAAACGGCGAGCTTGGCGCGCAGATCCGCCCGGCTCGCCGCCCGCGTCGGAGTCTGGCGCAACAGGTCTTCGCAGCGGGCGAAGACGGCGAAGAGTTGATCGTCGAGATCGTTGCGGTCGGTCAGCACGACGACGGTAGGGTTCGCCATCGCCGGCTCGCGGACGATGCGCCCGGCATAGAAGGCCATGGTCAGGCTCTTGCCCGAGCCCTGCGTGTGCCACACCACGCCGATGCGCCGGTCGCCCGGCTTGCCGCCTGCCCTGCGGCCCGCTTCGCGCTCGCGTTCCGACGCCTCCTTTTGCAACTTGGCCGCGCGCAGGGTCTCGGCGGCGGCGGCCTCGACCGCGTGAAACTGGTGGTAGCCGGCCATCTTCTTGACCGGCACGCCGCTTCCGTAGTCCTCGAAGACGATGAAATCGCGGACGAGCGCCAGGAAACGCCGGGGCTCGCAGACGCCTTCGATCGTCACCTGAAGCTCGGTCAGGAACTCCGGCGCCAACTCTTCGCCGCCGATGGTGCGCCAGGGCTTGAACCACTCCCGCCCGGCGGTCAGCGTGCCGATGCGCGCCCGCACCCCGTCGGAGATTATGAGCGCCGCGTTCATGGAGAACAGCGCCGGCAACTCCGCTTTGTAGGTCTGAAGCTGCCGCCAGGCCGTCCAAACCGTCGCCTGCTCGTCGGTGGGATTCTTGAGCTCGATCAACCCCAGCGGCAGGCCGTTGACGAACAGCACGATGTCGGGCCGGCGGGTGTGCTTGTTCTCGCTGACGGTGAATTGATTGACGGCCAGCCAATCGTTGTTCGCCGGCTCGTCGAAATCCAACACTCGCGCCTGGTCGTAGCGGAGCGCGCCGCCCTCCCGGCACTCCACCGCCACGCCGTCCAGGACCATGCGGTGGAAGGCGCGGTTGCGGGTTTCCAACGCCGCCCCTTCCGGCCGGGTCAGCCTGGCGAACGCATCGTCCAGCGCTGCGGCGGGCAGGCCGGGATTGAGCCGCGCCAAGGCGCCGCGCACGACCGACGGCAAAACAACGTCCGCGTAGCTCTCGCGCAGGGCATGGGGGCCGGGCGGCATGTCCGGCCCGCCGATGACGTTGTAGCCCAACTCCCGAAACCAATCGAGAGCGGCTTCCTCCACGACCGACTCGGACAGCAAGGCCATCAGCGACTCCGTTTACCCCAACGGCGGCAAGGCTTCCACACGCGACAGCCGATTGTCGAAAGTCATCGCGCGGGCCTGCCTCCGAGTACGTTCATCTTCCACAAGTCGCCCAGCGCGTAGTTCTCCAGCCAGTCGTGCAGGCGGTCCGCATCCAAGCGCTCGAAGATGGATTCGCCATTCTTGCGGTTGACTATCACCACGCCTTCCGGCGCCGACTCGCTGACCAGGTCCGCGGACTGTGTTGCAACGACAACCTGCCGCGCCTCGCCGGCCTGCCGCAGCATTTCGGCCAACAAACCAAGCGCAAAGGGATGCAGACCCAACTCCGGCTCGTCGATGAGTACCGTTTCCGGTTGCAAATGGGTAGGCTGGAGAAGCAGGGCCGCCAGGCAGATGAAGCGCAGCGTGCCGTCCGAGAGTTGGCGCGGGCCGCGCACGGTGTCCGCATCGTCCGCCTCGAACCACCCCAACTCCATCCGTTCTCCCGGATCTTTGCGATAAACGAAATCCCCGAAGAACGCGGCGGCAAGCCGTATCGTTTCGACGATCTGCCGGTAGCGGTCGGCGTGGCGCTCGCGCAACAGCCGCAGAAACGGAGCGAGGTTGCCCGCATCCGACTTGAGCCGCAGGTTGTCGCGCACGGCCTGAGCGTTGCGTACCGGCGCCGAAGGGCCGGTATCGTGAAAGTGATAGACGCGCCAATCCGCAAGGGCCTCCCGCACGTAGGGCGCAAAGGCGTCATCGCCGGTATCGGGCAAACACGCTTCTTCATGTCCGCTTCCCAGCGGGTGAGCATGTCTGAGGAACCGCGTCGCCTCGCCGGCGAAAATCAACCGCTCCCCCGCCGGCTCGAGCGAGAACTCGTAGCCGTTTCTGCCGAAGACGAACTCCGCTTCCAGGCGCTGCGTCCGCTTGCGGCCGCCGAACAACAGAGCGTCCGGGCCGTCCTGTCGGCTGACGAAAAGCTGCAACCGCTTCTCGACCATGGCCGCCACCATGCGGAACAGGTCGATGAAGTTGCTCTTGCCGGCCCCGTTGGCGCCGATCAGAACGTTCAGTGGCCCAAGCTCGAAATCTTCGAGCGCGCGGATCGACTTGAAGCCACGGACGGCAAGGCGCTTGAGCTGGGGCATGGACTGGAAGTATTCTCGATTCCAGCGGAGTCTTTCATGTTACCGACACGGCGCGCTCCGATTCGCCGGCGCTCAACGGGCTTGCGCTTTTCGCCACGCTGACTATCGCGTCGAGCTTTTCGCCGACTTCCGGGTCGATTTCGTCTATTGGAATGTGCTCGGCGATCTCGTAAAAGTCTTTCTTGTTCATAAGATTCGGCAGCCCGAGTTTTCGAAAATAAGCCGCGAAGAGGGGGGTCAGGAATTCATCGCTCACTTTCGATCCGGCATCCCACGGCGATCCCTTGCCCAGCGTCTCCATGGCTTTGCGAACCTCGGTCACGGCTTCGTGCATCGCCTGCAGCCGCTTGTCGGCCTCTGCCTTGGTAAACAGCGGCATGGGCTGGTCTTCCGGCGCGGACGCAAGCGCGTAGGCTTCGAGCGCCGCCTGCGTGCAAAAGTAGTTTTCGATCTCCCGTCGCGCCCACACCAGGCGCCGCAACGGGCCGTCTTCCCGCACCGCGCCCCCGAGTCGGTCAAAAAGAGTTACGCCCCGGAGTTCGGGGAGCGCTTCCCTGAGGCCGTAGTAATGCTTTTGGGCCTCCTTCGGTTGGTTGCCGACGTAGCGCACGAAAGGCCGCTCCAGCGCCCGTACCGCCTCATCATGACCGAGACGCCTGGCGAAAGCCTGCAATACCGCCAAATCCGTCGAACCCTCGAGATATAGAACCCATCCGTTTTGCTCGCCCTGATAATACTGGTCGAAACCGATCTCGGCGAGCGCTTGGCGAACCTCACTCCTTTTGCCGACCTCGATCCGGTGCGGCCGTCCGACGAACGCCACAACCAAATCTTTTCCGGCAGCTTCGCTCAGGAGCACCCCTGAATGAGTGGCCGCGATAACCTGGCTGCCGCTCTGCGCAGCCGTGTCGCTCAGCAGCTTGTAGATCTGACGCTGGCGGAGAATCTCGAGATGCGCGTCGGGTTCGTCCAACAGGATGACCGATCCGGGGTTGGCGTACATATAGGCCAAGAGCAAGAGGGTTTGCTGCAAGCCCCTTCCGCCGGCGGAAAGATCGAGCCGGACCCCGCCTTCGCGGTAACCCATGACGATTTCTCCCCGCTCCTGCACGTAACGCGGCTTGTCGAGCGCGGCGCCGAACAGGGATTCGATCCGCTCCGCCAACTCCTGCCAGTGGTCGGGGCTCTCTTCCAGAACGCGGAAGCAGAGATTGCGCAACACTTCGGCCGTCCGCCCTTCGCCGACCCGGACGTTTACGGCGCCCTGGTCCAGCCGGGTTTCCGTCGCCGCGAGACCGGACATCGGAGGAAGAAAGGCGATCCGTGCCGACCCGGCCGCGGAGGGCACGGCCATCCGCTCCGGCGGCTTGCCTTTGCCCGTTCTCAGCGGACGGCAATAGAAAGACTCTTCGTTGGCGTAGTCGAACTCCAATCCGCAGGTCCACTTGATCCCGGCGGCGATTCCCTCGACGATCACGTCGATGCGGATGTTGTCCGTTCGCTGCCCGGTCTTGGTTTTTTTCACGTCCCGCGTATGCAGCCGGCGCCACAGAAGGGCGGCGCTCGGAACGGGAATGGCGAGGATATCTCTGCGGTTGACCGTAACCCCCGGGCGCTTTTCCGGCGCGGCCTTGCCCGAGCGTTTCTCGTTCCAGCGTTTGAGGCCGGTATCCCAAAGAGCCAGCGCCTGCATGGCCGAAGTCTTGCCGGAATTGTTCGGCCCGACAAAAACCACGGGATTGCCCAGCTCGATTTCGACCTCGTCGAACCGCTTGAAGTTGCGGATTGTCAGCTTGGTCAGCATCGGAAACTTATTCCCCGGCAGCTTTCGGTCGCCACTTCGCAGTATCCGTTATTCGCTATCCTCCGGCGTATCCGTACGCAGAATGACATCCACAATGGACGGGTTCAGCAAGCGCCAAGGCCTACCGGCTCGCTCAAGATCGCCATCCATGACGACCAATGTCTCCTCTTTATGCGCCTGGATGACCCGCTCGTAATCGAACCGATTCAGAACGGCCAGAACTGACCGGTTTTGTCCATCAATGTGTGTCTGCAGGAAAATCGTCCCTTCCGTCCCATTCCCGTCGCGCTTCAATCTCCGCACGAGGCCATACAGGCGCATATTGGGCTGCGGCGCGCGGTTACGGAACAACCGCGCGGCTTCTTCCAGGATCGGAGCGTCGTCTTTGGCGAAACGAACGACATCCCGCGCTTTTGGCATCGGGCGCGTGCGAGCCCAAACGAGACTGACATCCAGTGTCGGAAACGGCTTAATCATCTTACCCAGCGCCTCGCACAGATTGGCGCTTACTCCATGCGCCACGGCTTCGAAGAAAGCTTCTGCGTCTCCTCCTACCGTTCTTTCTGTCGCCTCGCGAATAGCGGCAAGCGCGCCGGCTAAACGTTTTGTCATCCGCCGCTCAACAGGATCGTCGTCAAGCTCCCATTCCGCAATGGACGGTAGCAGGGTAGGCTGTATCCGCGGGGGCACAACAGGGGGCAACAAAGTGACAACGAAACTACCCTGTTCGGTCTGCCCCAGATGAACCCGTCGCAGATAGTCGTTGGCCTCTCTGTTCGCGCCCGGTCGGTGATAGAGCGGGCGCGGATCCTGCAGCGAGCAAGCCGCGGCCAGGAGCATATCGTACGCGCCTCCCATAAGAGCGATCCCGTCGCTCACCGCAATGCTGCCGTCGCTGCCGTCGTCGGCAGCCCGCACGCGGATCACATCGCGGTCTGCCGTAGCCAGATCGCGGTAGAGAGAAAGCTCGTCCATTTCGGCAGCCTTCGCAAAA
Organism: Bryobacterales bacterium; assembly: GCA_965214655.1. Lineage (GTDB taxonomy): Bacteria > Acidobacteriota > Terriglobia > Bryobacterales > UBA6623 > CATQHP01. Next base: position 3,255,454 of record OZ243965.1, read on the forward strand.
ATCTCAATGAGCTGCGATACGACGTTGGCGTAATCGCCTAATCGTTGGGTTCGCGGCAGAATGATTTCGGGCAAGTCTCCGCCGTTATACACGTCGGAATGGTCGCCGTAGGGCTCGACCTTGGCCCAGCCTGCGTCGCGGGCGTAGGCCGACAATGCCGCGGGCGAAACCGCAAGCAGAGCTTCCCGGTCCCGGATGACGGCTTTCATTGGATTTTTCCCTTCCTCGACTGTTCCATCAACGCGCGCAGGTTTTCGACGTTGAAAAGGTTGGTTGTCGGAATCCGGACGGTGACGGACGCTCGGTTGGTTGTTTCTTCGCGCCCTCTCAGATTAAGCCAGTAAGCTCGATGCCTCAATATGAGTTCATCCTCAGTGATGGTCATCCACAGATGCTCGCTCTTCGGCAGATCGAGCGCCACAAGCAGCCGCGGCGTCTGGGTCTCGATGCGCAGATCGTTGTAATTCTTGAGCTTCAGAGGAAACGCCAAATGCCCATCCTTCGGTTCGCCAAGATTGACAGTGGCCTTCAGTTGCAAATCGAGCGCGGGCCGCATCGCGCCGCCGGCCTGGATTCGCAGATCGATGCTGTCTCGATCCGGGTCAGGGCGCGCAGTGACGTAACCGGCCCGCGTCGCCACGGCTTGCGCATAGACGCAGGACAGGGCTTCTTTTTGGTCGGGTACGGTCAGCAGAGTGTCGGTCATGCGGCGAGTTCCTCCCGCGCTTCATCCCGGGCCGACCACAGGACCGGATGCACGTTGTAGCTGCGCATCGCATCCAGCACATTCTTCTTTACCGATTGGGCCGAGTCGTTCAGAATTGCGTAGGCGCGGGATTCCGGAGAACGCACCTCCTTGGTGTCGATCCAGGAAAAAGCCATCGTCTGTGCGGTTTCGCGGCTCGGGCGGTTGATTGCCTGCAGCACGCGTTCCGGCCGAACTCTCGACTTCGGTATGACGAAATGGAACCGATGATCGTAGCCGCTCTTGCCCGCCAACTTCACATTGGGCGTATACCGAACGTCGGAGAGATCGAGCCAGGCAACCACGTCTTCGTAGAATAAGGATGCAATTGTGGACGATGCCAAATAAAAGAGATCGTTGACGGCGAGCATCGCCTGCACGAGATTGTGTTTTCGCAGAGCGAAATTGTCCAACGACGACCGTACTTCAAGCGCCTTTTCGTTTTCGTTGAGCTGTACGCCGAAGCCGTTGATCGTTGTCTTCAATAGTGTCTGTCGTTTGTCTTTATCAATCTTGCAGCCAGACTGCTCCAGGTCCTCGAGAATGTAACCATCGTCCGTCAGCACGAATCCTTCGTTATCCCGCTTGGCGTATATCTGTAAGCAGTCGTTATGGCGATCCAAGTACGGGGTGGTGATTTCTACCCAGTCTCCGATTTCTCGAAGGCTTGTTTCGTCTCGTAACCAAATCCAGTACCGGTCCAGCAGCGATTGCACTTCTGCGATCATGTAAACAGTCCTCGCCGGATGATGGGCGGCTCGACGATGTTGCAGAACCGCATGAAGTCTTCAAGTGTTTGCCAAGCGTCAGTCAAGTCGGTAAACTTGTCGTCCGGTGGTGGAAACGCCCACTTGTCGCCATATCCCTCTCGGTACAGGTGGAGATGGGGCGACCCGATCTTCTTTCCGTCTGGATTGCGATGCGGCGCACCGCCGAAGTCCAGCCTTACGAGGACCACAACCTGCCGGCCACGGTTCTGGTAGGTCCCTTTGGCGAGATTGACCCGCCCCCGGCGCAGGTCAAGAAGGAACTGTTCGCGCCGGTCGGTCGAGACCAACGGAACAGTGATAATTCCCCCGAGGCCAGGGTAGTCCCATTCGGTGTCATCGACCCGATGCTTCTTCAGCGCAATGAGTGCGTCCGCGTCAGCTTGGGTAAGGTCAGAATTCGCCATTCACATTATTCTTCCGTTGGTCGGTTCAAACACCCTCACTGCTAATTTGCAAGTTTTTGCCGACTAGATGTTCTGTAGGATTCAGGAGAATCTAGATCAATTTGACTCCGTATTCGCACTGGACGCTTGTCCGATCCTGTTGTCATGTCGCGGGTTCAGTGGCTCGTGCGGCATCATAAACGCGTATCTTGCCGGAAACGACATCCGATAACAACGTATTCCTCAAAGCCATGAGTATATGGACTTCGGATGTGTTGCCCCTGATACGGATGTCTATCGGGTTAACATGGGCGTCGAACGCTTCGATAAGTTCCGGCCTCGGTTCCAACATCTGGAGTGCTTCAAACTGCTTCCGGTTGATAGCCCCGAACACAGTACCAGTATGCTCATACATGCTGATTTTTGCTTGTACCGCCCAAGCCGAATAATAACTGAACGAACTTGAACCGGACTTGTGCCGGAGGGCGGCAACACCACGTCCAATGCAGCATTGTTCCCGAGACATGTTGATGTCTCCCACGGGCGCCCTGACGCTGACAAGCGTATCTCCAGGCTGAGCGATCCGAGTTGGAGCCGTGCAGAATTTCCGATTCTCAGGAAATCGAAAACCGAAATCGGTACGACCCTGAAAGAAGGGTAAGCCATCCTTACGGTCGTTGTAGGTGCTGCCCGGTGGCGACTGCCCCATCGTAAGATTAAAGCACTCTCCGAGTGGCTTCACTTCCCACCCCTCCGGTATCTCGCCGAGTTCGGAGTTGACGAGGCGATTGGGGAAGAGGTCGGCGAGGGATTGGGGCAGGTTGGGGTCGCGGCCCGCCATCTTGGCGCGAACGGGGTCGAAATCGACGAACCAGGACTTGAACAGTGCCCGCGCCATCGCCTCCAGCGTCTCGTTCATGCGCCGGTTCAACTCGATTTTGTCGTCCAGCGCACCCAGGATGCGGGCGATGGCGCGCTGCTCATTAACATCTTCTGGGATACGAATGACGGCTTGGTGTAGATGATTTCGATTCAGCCCCGGCACTGCGGCCTTGTCTGAGTAGGCGAGAAAATCGAGTCCTTGAAGAAAGTAGCTGACGAACCGCGGATCGTTTCCCTTGAAGTCTCGAACGTACAGTGTCGTGTTTAGCGGCCAGAAATTATCCGGAATGAAAAAAACCTGTCCCAACGTACCGTATCGGCCGGTCACTACACCCGGACCTTGAACCTTGCTCTCCGAGTGATGGTCGGTTATGCCCGATGACGAAACGATAGGTACGGAGCCGGGCATGCGCTTGCGCTGTGGTAGGTCGTAACCGCGCTTCAACTCAATCACATCGCCCAGGATGGTTTCGCGCCACCGTGCTCCAAGCCTTGTTTTCATCCCGCCGCCAGCACCGCATGCTCGGCCTCGATTTGCTTGCGGAACTTTTCGGGCACGGCGTCCCACACGAACAGATCCACCCGAAAGGGCAGATTGCTTTCCTCGAAGGCTTCCCTGAGATTCGACACCTGAGCGTTTTGCTCCGGCTCGGCGAACACCACCATGTCCAAGTCGGACTGCGGGCGCGCAGTCCATTTGGCGCGGGAGCCGTACGCCCAGGCGGCGGTGTTCGGCAGGTGTTTCTTCAGCAGCGCCAGAACGGTCTTGCGCTGCTCGGCGCCGATGTCGATGGCCCGGTCCGGCTCCATGTTCAGTCCCACGGCTCCCCGCTCATGGTCTGGTAGAGGCCGACGGCGTCGTCGATGAAATCGCCCATGATCTCCAGACACGCCCGGGCTTTTTTGCCGTCATAATCATGCGCCGTTTCAGCGCCTTCCACAAACAGTCGTAGCAGGTCTCGAAACGTCGGATGACCGACTCGGCCACGGCTTCCCGGTTCAACCCCGACAGGGAGGCGTCGGGGTTGCGGTAGTTCGCATACTGCCGCTCCAGACGCTTGAGAGATTTTTGAAACTTGTCGTAATCGATCACGGCTCTCGTCTCCGATTCTGCGGCTGCTTTGATGGCCGATCAATGGGAAGCGCGGAGAATGGCCAGGGCCGGCACGATATCCTCGCTGCCGGGAGCGGTTCCGCCGCGGGCGTCGGGCTCCAGGTGTTGCCCCTGCCAGTCGTGCGTTCCACGATTCAACTGGATTTCAACGATGGCAATCCGTTCGGGCGCCGCATCGTCGAAACCTTCCTCATAACCGTTTACGACTACGCGCAAGTGGCTGGGGTAGGTCTCGAGGCATTGGATCAAGTCTTTCACCGTCACTTTCTCTCTCCCGGGGAACGATGCAGCAGGTTTGTCGCTCACTTATGATCGACAAAATAGTTTGCCGCTCACTTTCTCTCGAAAACGATCGACAAACAGCGCCGGCCGCCATGCGCGATTTTCCGCAAGCACTTTCAGGATACTGCCCTTGCGCCTGCCGTTCACGAACCGCGGCGATACCCTTGCCGGCCACTTTCGCGGAAATTTGGCTGGCAAGCAGTTTTGTTGGCCACTTTCGTGGAAATTTGACCGACAAGCGGCGTTATCGGTCATCTGTGGCCGTTAAAACACCTTCTCTCCCTTCCGCTGCGTTCAGAAGATCCGCAAACACGAGAACGGCCGTTCGCTGCCGGGATCGACGACCTGCAGCACGCCCCCTTCGCGCAGCGTGTCGAGTATCCGCCGCGCCGTCCGCGGGGCAAAACCGGCCGAGGCCGAGAAGTCGGCGCTGCGGAAGATCGGGCGCTCGAAAATCCAATCCAGAGCGTGGACGGCATAGCGGGAGTTGGTCAAGTCGGGGACACGGCGCTTCATGTCGTCGTACAGGTCGAGGATGGCCTCTGCCTTCTTCAGGTTTCCTTCGGCCTGCTGCCGTACCGCCTCCAGGAAGAACCGGCTCCAACCGGTCCAGTCGTCGCTGCGCGAGACGGCGCGCAGCCCCTCGCAGTAAGCGCCGATGTCGATTTGTCGCTCACTTATGAGCGACAAACAGCATTGGACATCACGCGCGATTCCTCAATACAGTTCTGCCCTCCGCGATGTCCAGTAGGTCTGAGAATATGAAAATAACGGGTCGGCGACCGCTTCCCCCTTCAAGCACTTCCAGGAGTTCGCCCTCGCGCAAGGCATCCAAGACTCGCCTCGCCGTTGGCGGCGGAATGCCTGCTCGCTCTGCAAAACTGCTGCTGCTGAAGATCGGGGTCCGGAATATCCAGTCCAAGGCATGGACAGCGTAGCGGGAGCGGGTCAGGTTCGCCACACGGAGTTTCATGTCGTCGTAAAGATCGAGGATAGCTTTCGCTTTCGTCAGATTTTCCTCGGCCTGCTTCCGCGCCGCGTCCAGGAAGAAGCGACACCAGCCGGTCCAGTCGTCGTCGCGCGAGACGGCGCGCAGTCGCTCGTAGTAGGCATCGCGGCGGACCTCGAAGTAGGCGCTGATGTAGAACACGGGCTTGCGGATGAGTCCGCTTTGCCAGAGGAACAAGGGAATCAGCATGCGCCCCAAACGGCCGTTGCCGTCCAGGAACGGGTGCAGGGCTTCGAACTCGACATGCAGGACGGCGAGTTGCACCAGCCGGTCGGGAGCCTCGCTGTGGATGTAGCGCTCCCAAGCACTCATCGCTTCGGGGAGCTTCTCGGCCCCGATGGGCACGAACTCAGCCTCGTCGATGGCCCATCCGGGCGGGCCAACCCAGTTGGGGATGCGCCGGTAATCGCCGAGCGACTGGCCTGCGCCGCGCACGCCGGACAGCAGGATGCGGTGCGCCGCGCGGACGACGCGTTGCGAGAGGGGAAGCTCTTGCAACATCTCTTCCGCATGCCGCATGGCGCGGCGGTAGTTGAGGATTTCCTGAATGTCGTCGCGGCGTTCGGGCAGAATCGGTTCCCGTCCGGCTTCGAACTCCAGCACCTCGCCCATGGTGGCATGCGTGCCTTCGATGCGCGAAGAGAGCACCGCCTCCTGAATTCTTAGGGGAGCGAGCAGAATGTCGGGGTTGGGCACGGCGGAGAGTATGCCGTCGTAGCGGGCCACCGCCGCGGCCGCCGGACCGAGCAGGGGAACCAGCTTCGGCCAGTCGAGGCGCGCATCAGGCGGAAACCGCCCCTCGTGGTAACGTACCGGCGTCATCGGTCTTCTCCAAATCCTAACGCCTTGAGGTTCGCCGCGATGGCTGCGTCCAGCTTCTGCGCTTCGGCCTGCTGCCCGCGCCACTGCGCGGCGAGCCGCCGCATCTTTTGCTCGAACGGCTCGCCGTCGTCGGCTTGCGGCTCCGCGCCGACGTAGCGGCCGGGGGTCAGCACGTGGCCGTGCTTGCGCACCTCCTCCAGCGTTGCGCTCTTCGAGAAGCCGGGAACGTCGGCGTATGCGCCCGCGGCCTTCTCGCCGCGCCAGGCGTGGTACGCATCGGCGATGCGGGCGACGTCGCCGCCGTCGAGCTCGCGGTGGGTGCGGTCGACCATGCGGCCCAGCTTGCGGGCGTCGATGAAGAGGATCTCGCTGCTGCGGTTGCGGAACTTGCCGTTCTTGCGGCCGCGGGCAAGGAACCACAGGCAGACGGGAATCTGGGTCGAGTAGAAGAGCTGTCCAGGCAGCGCGACCATGCAGTCCACCAGGTCGGCCTCGACCAGATTCTTGCGGATGGCGCCTTCGCCCGACTGGCCCGACGACATCGAGCCGTTGGCGAGCACGAAGCCGGCGACTCCGGCGGGCGCCAGGTGATGCGCCATGTGCTGCACCCAGGCGAAGTTGGCGTTGCCCTTGGGCGGGACGCCGTATTGCCAGCGCTTGTCGCCGATCAGGCGCTCGCCGCCCCAATCGGAGACGTTGAACGGCGGATTGGCGAGGATGAAGTCGGCCTTGAGGTCGGGGTGGCGGTCGTCGTGGAAGCTGTCGCCGTAGGCGATCAGGCCGTCGATGCCGCGGATGGCGAGGTTCATCTTGGCCAGCCGCCAAGTCGTATGGTTCGACTCCTGGCCGTAGATCGAGATGTCGGCCTTGGCGCCCCGCGGCGGCTTTCCGCCGTTGCCGTTGCCGCCGGCGTGCGCGTCGATGAACTCGACCGACTGCACGAACATGCCGGCCGAACCGCAGCAGGGGTCGTAAACCCGGCCCCGCCAGGGCTCCAGCATCTCGACCAGCAGCTTGACCACGCAGCGCGGCGTGTAGAACTCGCCGCCCTTCTTGCCCTCGGCGCCGGCGAATTGCGACAGGAAGTATTCGTAAACGCGGCCGAGCACGTCTTTGGAGCGGGCGTCCGCGTCGCCCACCGCGATGTTGCCGATCAGGTCGATGAGTTGGCCGAGCCGCTGCTTGTCGAGCGCCGGGCGGGCGTAGTCCTTGGGCAGCACGTCCTTGAGCGCCGGGTTGTCGCGCTCGATAGCGGTCATGGCGTCGTCGACGGTGCGGCCGATGCCGGCTTGCCGCGCCCGCGCCTGGAGATGCGTCCAGCGCGCCTCGGACGGAACCCAGAAGATGTTTTTGGCGCGGTACTCGTCGGGGTCTTCCGGGTCGGCGCCCTCGGCCCGCTCGCCTTCGAGGCGGGCGCGCATCTCCTCGAAAGCGTCGGAGATGTACTTGAGGAAGATCAGACCGAGGGCGACGTGCTTGTATTCGGCGGCGTCCATCGAGCCGCGCAGCGCGTCGGCCATGCGCCAGAGCTGAGCCTCGTACCCGATCTGTGCGCCGTTCGGACGGCCGCCCTTGCCGGTCCGGGCCGGTTTGCGTACGGTCATTCTTCCTCCTGTAAAACCGCAGCCTCGCAGGCGAGGGCGGGGAGCCTGGAATCCGCCGCATCCCGCGCCGGCCGGTCGCCCGCGGCCTCGCCAACGATTTCGAACGCGACTTCCGCTGCGGCGCGCCGCATGTCCTGCGGATGCTTGCCGGCCTCAAGCCTCATCGATCGGCGCCCGGCTCGAGCTTGCCGTCGAGCTCCCGGTAGATGCGGCGGACTTCGAGCGCCACGGTTCCGCGGTTGCGCGATTCCAGGCCGGGGTAATGGTCGAACCCGGCGAAGCTCAGTTGCTTCGCGGCCTCTGCGGCGGAGAGCCCTTGCTTGCGCAGCGCGGCAACCTCGCCGCGGTAGCGTCGAATGTAGTCCTGGCGAATCCCGATTTTTTCGGGGTCGCGGACCAAGGGGCCGTGGCCGGGGACGATGGTCTCGAACTCGATCTCCTTCAGCTTCTCCAGCGCGGCGATGAATTCCTGCGGGAAAGAATCCCCGAGATAGGGCGGCCCGTCGTAAAACAGGTCTCCGGTGAACAGGATTTTTTCGGCGGGCAGATAAACGATGACGTCTCCCCCCGTGTGGCCGCGGCCCAGGTGCAGGATCCGGATTTCACGGTCTCCGCGGAACAGGGTCATCTTGCGCCGGAGCGTAATCGTCGGCGGCGTGGGCGTCACTTCGGCGAGGGCTTTGACGTGGCGTTCGAGCGCCGTGATGCGCAGTTGCAGCGCCGCGCGGTCTTTTTCCGCCGCGCCGGCCAGTCTCGATTCCAGAGCGGCGATGATTTTTCGCTGCGCCGGGGGACTGCCGATCACGCGGTAAGTGGGTTCCTCCAGAACGTTGCCCAACAGCCGCTCGCGGGTGTACTCGTGGCCGACGATCTCGACTCCTTCGGGAAACGCCTGATTGCCGTGCGCGTGGTCGAAATGGAAGTGGCTGTTGACCAAATAGCGGATCGGCTTGTCGGAAACGGCCTGCACCGATCGGATCAGCGCGCGCGCCGCGTCGGGCGTGATGTGCGAATCGGCGACCAGGACGTCTTCGTCGTTGACGACCACCATGGCGTTGCTCGCGACGTTGAGCGCGCCCGTGCCCGCGGCGAAGTAAACGCCCGGCGCAACCTCGTCGAAAACGTGGGTGTCGGAGACCTGCTTCGCCGTCGACGCGGCGCGGACGCCGGGGCCGCTGTCGATGGAAACGGCGGCCCACCCCAGCAAAAGCAGAGCGGCGGTCAGGGTTGTCTTGCGGTCGATGCGCATTCGGTAGGTCATCGTCCATCCATCATAGGCGCTCGCCCGAAAACTCGCCCGAAAACCCGTGCGCCGCGGTCTCGTTACTTTCGTTCGCTTCTCAGGGGGTCGGCGAGGAATGAAGCAACAGTTTTTCGTCGAACGAAAAATCGGGGGCGGGGCGGTCCGGCTGCGCTGCATGCCATTCCCAGGTCCGCCGCAACCCCTCGCTGAAAGACGTTGGTTCGAAGGCCAGTTCTCGGCGTGCGCGGGCGGTGTCTGCACAGTTGGACGATTCGGCGAGGTGGAATGCCAGTTCCCGGCGGGCGCGGGCGATGTTCTCGGTGATGGGCGGCAGGTCGAAATACTGCCCGAAGTAGAGCGGCGGCGCGAAGACGTTGCCGCCGAGCGCTTCGATCCGGTCTCGCGGGACGTAGCGGATTTCGGGGGCGACTCCGGCGGCTTCGGCCAGAGCGCGCACCAAGGCGGTCTGCGTGACGGGCGCGGCATTGGCGATGTTGTAGGCTCTTCCGGGCGCCGCGGGCGCCTCCGCCGCCGACAGGGCGGCTCGGGCCAGATCGGTGCTGAGAATGAATTGCATCAAGCGGCTGCCGTCTCCCGGAACGACGACGGGCCGGCCGGCGGTCAGCCGGTCCCAGAAGAAGGCTTCGCGGTAGAACGGGTTCTCCGGGCCGTAGACGTACGGCGGCCGCAGCGTTACCGCCGGAAAGCCGCTTTCCCGATGCAGGCGGAACAGCAGGCGCTCGGAATCGGCCTTGTTGCGGCAATAGGGGTCGGGGTCGTCGGGAGGCGCCAGCGGAGCGTCTTCGGTCAGGTCGAGTCCTTTGCCGTACGCCGCGCAGCTCGACAGGAACACGTAACGGCGCAGACCGGGGCCGCAGGCCGTCGCAGCCGCCGCGACATGCGCGGCGGTCGTGCCGCGCCGCCAGTCGTACACGTTGTCGAAAACCAACTCGAAGCCGCGGCCGGCAACGGCCTTGGCGACGGCCGCGCCGTCGTTGCGGTCGCAGCGAATCTCCTCCGTTCGACCGGCAAAGGGATTGCGGCTGCCGCGATGCAGGATCGTTACCTCGTCGCCGCGCTCCAGCAGCAGCCGCACCAGCGCCCGGCCGATAAAAAGAGTTCCCCCGATGACGAGTACGCGGCTCACTCGACCATGCTAACCGAGCCGCGACAGGCAACATGAGCGGGCGGCGCGGCCCGAAGCCTGTTACAAAAAAATTGCTTGCGATTGATTTGCAAATACTGCTAGGTTGGGAGTTCCGCGCGGCATTCTTCCCTCCCTGATCCCGAAAGCAATTTCCACAATGCGCAAGCTGAGGCGTTCTGTTTTTTTGACGATGCTGACGGCGGCGGCGTTATGCGCCGCCGTCGGCCGCGCCGTCGAGGGGATCGTTACCGGAGTCGACGATTTCCCGATCTCCGGAGCGCTGGTGGAAGTCATTGAAACGAAAGAGCGCGCCCGTACCGACGGGTTCGGCGTGTACCGTCTTGAGCGGGTTCCCGCCGGGGATTTCACGCTGCGCGTAACGGCCGACGATTTCGAGCCAGCCGAATTCGCGGGAACGGCGCAGACGACCGCCCTGCCCGTCCGGCTGACCGAGCTCAAGCGCTACGCCACCTCGATCGAAGTGGTCGCCCGGACCGACGACTTGCGCTCCGAAATCCCAGGGTCGATGCATCTGATTTTCGAAAAGGAGCTTGTGGTTTCCAAGCCGCTCGACGCCAACGAAGTGCTGCGGCGCGCGCCCGGGGTGACCGTTCGCGAGGATTCCGGCCCGATGGCCATGCGCCTCAACGTCGGCGTCCGCGGGCTCAACCCCGACCGCAGCCGCAAGGTGCTGATGCTGGAAGACGGCATTCCGATCGCCCTCGCGCCTTACGGCGAGCCGGAAATGTATTATTCGCCGCCGATTGAGCGCATGCGCCGCGTGGAGATTCTCAAGGGCAGCGGCCAAATCGCGCACGGCCCGCAAACCGTGGGCGGCGTCGTCAACTTCGTCACGCCGGACCCGCCGTCGAAGCTGCACGGCGATTTCGATCTCGAGGGCGGCCAACGCGGCCTGTTCATCGGCAACGGCTCGCTGGGCGGGAGCAACCGCGATCAATCGATCGGTTGGATCGCCAATTACCTGCACAAGCAAGGCGACGGCTGGCGCGACTTCCATTTCGACATCGACGATCTCCAGGGAAAGCTCGTTCTGAAGCCCAACGACCGCCACACGTTCGCCGTCAAGGGCTCTCTTTACGAGGAAACATCCAATTCCACCTACGTCGGACTCACGCAGGCCATGTTCGACGCCGACCCGAATCAGAACGCGGTTCCGAGCGACACGCTCGACGTGGAGCGCCAAGCGGCGTCCGTCTCGCACGCCTACGTGGTAAGTCCCCGCATGGTCTGGAACACGGCGTTTTTTACCTATGCGACGAAGCGTTTCTGGGGACGTCAGGATTACGACCGCAGCGACCGCGGCCGCAATTATTCGGGGGTCTTCGGGGACCCATCGATTCCCGGCGGCGCGCTGTTTCTGCGCGACTCGGCGGGGAACCGCAACCGCGAGTTCGAAGTCTTCGGCGCGCAGTCCGGCGCGCGCCTCGAGCACGCTTACGGCAGTCTCGATTTCGGCCTGCGCTACGTCTATGAAGAAGCGCGCGACCAACGGATCAACGGCGCGTCGTTCAACGCGCGGAGCGGCATCGTCCGCGACGACGAGAAGCGCGCGGGCCGTGCGTTTTCGGCTTACTTTCAAAACCGTTTCAAATTGGGCTCGCGCCTTACGCTGACGCCGGGGCTGCGCCTGGAGAGCTACAATCAGGAGCGGCGCATTTTACGCCTTCGGCTGAACGGCGTTCCAACCGACGTCAACCGCCTCCAGGACAACGACATCACGAAGGCGATTCCGGGACTGGGGGTTTCGGTGCGCGCGACCGACGACGTGACGTTTTTTGCCGGAGCGCATCGCGGATTCGCCCCGCCGCGGACAAAAATAGCGATCGACAGCAGCGGCGACAACCTGCAGCTCGACGCGGAGTTGTCCTGGAACTACGAAGCCGGCGTTCGCTTCGGGGGGCAGCGGGCCGTCAACGGCGAGTTCAACTACTTTCGCCTGGATTTCTCGAACCAGGTCATCACCGCGGCGGAGTCGGGCGGGGCGACGACGACTCTGGTCAACGGCGGCGCATCGCTGCACGAAGGACTCGAGAGCTCGCTGCGCGTCAACTGGAACGAGTTGGCCGATCTCGGCGGATGGAGCCTCTACACGGATTTCCGCCACATGTACCTGGGCACGGCGCAGTTCCTCGAAAACGAGCTTTTCGGGGGCAACCGGCTGCCCTATGCGCCGCGCAATACGTTCGGCTTGATCGCCGGGCTGCGGCAGGCGAACGGCCTGGGGATACAACTCGACCTCAACTCCATCGGCGACCAATTCGGCGACCGCAACGAAACGCTCCTGCCTTCCGCGGACGGCACGATCGGCTTGCTGCCGGCCTACAGCGTCACGAACTTGATAGTCGACTACACCATTCGGCGCGAGCGTTGGGAGCTTCAGCCCTACTTCACGGTCAAGAACCTGTTCGACAAGCTCTATGTCGCTTCGCGCGCGCCGCAGGGCATTCAGCCGGGGATGTTCCGGCAGGTCAATCTCGGCGTCAAGATCGGTTTCTGACGGCTTGCGGGCCACCGCCTGCCGTCATTTGCGCGTAAGCGCTACATAGCGGACTTCGGCGACTTCGCCGCCGGCGATCTCTACAGCCCTCAACTTCAACTCGCCGCGGCCCGCGGCAAGAGCAATCGTGCCCAGACTCATCGGCTTGAAGTCTTTGACATACGACTCCCCGCGGCGGGGCACGCGGTCGTCCGCTGCGCCGTAGGGCGGCGGGTCATGGACTTCGTCGATCCTGGCGGATACGGCGGCGCCGTTGAAGCCGAGCTCGACCGTCGAACCGGCTTCGGCCGCGGCGAAATGGATTTGCGCCTCGTAGTCGCCGGCCTGGGCGACTTCGACATCCCAGGTCATGGCGTCCTCGGCGCTCGTCCAATTCGTGAAATACGAGCAGTTCGGCGCTCGGGCGCTGCGCTCGATGCCGCCGTGCGGCACGCCGTCGCGAGCCGGCAGCAGGGTCAGCGGAGCGTGGCCCACCGGGAAGGGGCGGTCGTCGGGACCGACGTTGGGCAGCGTCTCGGCGCCCCAGCGGGCGGCTGCTGCGCGCAGCTCGGCGGCGATTTCCGCGTGCTCGGCAGCGGCGTCGAGCGATTGACCCGGATCGGCTTCGATGTCGAACAGCCGCCCCTCGGCGTCCAATCGAAAGCGCTGATTGCGGACGCTGACTTGGTCCCGCCGCAGCGAAAAAAGGAGGCGGTCGGGCCAATCCGATTCCTCGCCCAACAGAAGCGGCTTGATGCTTTTGCCGTCGAGCGGCTTTTCGCTCATGACGGGGATTCCCGCGAAGTCGGCCAGCGTCGGCAGCAGATCGATCGCCCCGGCGATCTTGCCGACTTTGCGGCCTGCCGGTATCGTGCCGGGCCAACGAATCAAAAACGGAACCCGCAGGCCGCCCTCGTCGATCGAGCCCTTGCGGCCCTTCATGCCGTCGTTCCAGCGCCAACTGTTGGGGCCGTTGTCGCTGAAGTAGAGGACGATCGTATTCTCGCTGAGGCCGAGCTCGTCGAGCTTGGCCAGGACGCGCCCGACGTTCCAGTCGATGTTTTCGACCATGGCCAGAGCCGCGCGGGTTTTGGGCACGTCCTCGATATCCGGGTCGCGGTGGCGTTTGCCCAGTTCCCTGGATTCGAACCGCTCCCAGAACTCATCGGGGACCTGCATCGGCGAGTGCGGCGTATTGAACGGCAGGTAGGCGAAGAACGGGCCGCCGCGGTTCTGCTCGATGAACTCGAGCGCGTGGTTGGTAAAGTCGTCGATGACGAAGCCTTCGCCGCGGACGAGCTTTCCGTTGCGGTCGAGCTCGTAGTCGAAATAGTGCCCCCAATGGCCTTCGGTGAAGCCGTAGAACTCGTCGAAGCCGCGGGCGTTGGGGTGGTAGGGGTGCTGCGTGCCGTTGTGCCATTTGCCGAAGGCTCCGGTGGCGTATCCCGCGGCCTGGAAGGTTTGGGCGATGGTGCGCTCGTCGAGATTCAGCCGCTCCTGGCCGGTGCTGACGCCGCGCACGCCGCCGCGCGCGTAATAGCGTCCGGTCAGGAATTCGGCGCGGGTCGGGGCGCAGACGGCGCAGACGTAGAAGCGCTCGAACAGCGCGCCGTCGCGGGCCAGCGAGTCGATGTTCGGCGTCGACAGGTTGGCGTTGCCGTGGATGCTGAGATCGCCCCATCCCTGATCGTCGGCGAGGATGACCACGATATTGGGCTTTGCGGAGGGGCCGGCATCGTTTCCGGCGCATCCCGCGCCCAACGACGCAATTGCAATGAGAGATACGGAGACGAGTCGTTTCGATTTCATGGCTGCGACCTGCGGCGGCGCTCCCCATCATTGCACAGGCGCTCGCCGGCCGGGGCATTGCGCACGGCGCGGAGCTTCGCAAAATAACGCTTGGCCAGCCGCACGTCGGCCAGAATTTGCGCTTTCAGGCGCTCCGCCGATGCGAACCGCCGCTCGGCTCGAATCCGACGCAGAAAATACAGCTCGACGGCTTGCGGAAATTCGCCGTTCGGCTCGTTGAGGAGATAGGTCTCTACGGTGCGCCCGGCGCCGTCGAACGTGGGCCGCACGCCGACGTTGCTGATCGATTCCCAGCAGCGGCCGCCGTCCGCATCCTGGGTGAGCGATACGTAGACGCCGTCCGCGGGCAATGCCTGCGAGTCGGGTTGCAGATTCAGCGTGGGGACGGTTTGCCTGGAGCCGATGCCTGCGCCGCGAACGATCTTGCCGGAGAGGGAAAAGGGCCTGCCCAGCAGATGCCTGGCCGTGCGCATTTCCCCGCGCGCCAACACCTCGCGCAAGCGCGAGCTGCTGGCCACGCCGCCCGCGATTTCGATTGCGCAAACGACTTCGGTTTCGAAGCCGAACTCTTTGCCCAGGCGTTGCAACTCCTGCGCATTGCCTTCCTGGCGGCGCCCGAAGCGAAAGTTGTCGCCGACGATGACGCGCCGCGCCGCGAGTTTCTCCACGATCGCCTGCCGCACGAACTCGGCGGGCGTCAGCCGCGAAAGCTCGCGAGTGAACGGCAGGACAACGACGCGGTCGATGCCGACCGCGCGCATCCGCCTCGCGCGCTCGGCGACGGTCGTCAATATGCGCGGCGCCTGATCGGGGGCGACCACCGCCAGCGGATGCGGGTCGAACGTGAGCGCTACGGATTCGATTCCCAGCAAACGGGCGTGCGCGGCCGCGCGCTGCAAGATCGCCCGATGCCCGCGGTGCACGCCGTCGAAATTGCCGATCGTCAGCGAGCACGGGCCGAACCCCGCCGGCAACTCCTCGATACGGTAAAAATTCCGCGCCATTGCGAGCTACTCTCCCACCCGGATACGCAGCCCGTCGTAAGCAAGCGAAACTCCCGGCGGGAGTGCGGCGCTGGTTTCTTCGTGCGCCAGATCGTGGCAGATATGGGTGAAGAAGGCGCGCCGCGGGCGGAGCCGCTCGACCCATCCCAACGCCTGCTCGACCGTCGAGTGCATCGGGTGCGGGATGTGCCGCAAGGCGCCGAGAAAAAGCGTGTCGAGACCCGTGAGCAGCGGCAGCGACTCGTCCGGGAAGCCGGTCTGATCGGTAATGTACGCGGCGTTCCCGAAACGGAAGCCCAGGATATCTTTCGGGCCGTGACGGACGTTGACCGGCTTGAATTGCAGTCCGAACAGGTCGATGCCCCCGCTGTCGAGCATCGCGCCGTCGATCTCGTGGGCCGCCAGGCGCGGGACGCCGCCCGGATGGCCGGACTCGCCGGAAAACGCGTATGGAAACACGCGGCGCAGCGACCGCAGCGTCTCCTTCGCGGCGTACACGGGGAGGCGCTCCCGCCGCCGGTAGTTGAACGGGCGAACGTCGTCGAGGCCCATGATATGGTCGGCGTGGTCGTGCGTGTACAGAATCGCGTCGAGGCTCTTCAGCCCGGCGCTGAGCGCTTGCCGGCGCAGATCGGGGGTCGTATCGATGAGCACGTTGCGCTCCGCCCCAGCCGCCCGATAGCTGACGACCACCGAGGGGCGCAGGCGCTGATCGCGGGGATCGTCGGAGTGACAGACCGCGCAGGGGCAGCCGATGGTGGGGATTCCGACGCTGGTTCCCGATCCGAGAACCGTGATGGTGAAGCTTGCGGGCATCGCCGAGCCTTGGAGCCGCCGGGCGGTCTTTCCTCCGCGTCTCAAGCGGCGAACATTGCCCGGCGCCGCATCGTGAGCGAAGCCGTTATTTTAGCGGACGCCGCCGGGCGGCCGATCCGACCCGCCGCCTACAGGCTATGCTGGACGGAAGATGTATCTCAAGATTTTGACCCACCCGATCTTTATGGATCTCAATTTCCACATGCCGATGATCGTGGATTTGTCCCATCCGCTGATCATGTTGGCCGGTGAGAACGGATCGGGGAAGTCGACGCTGCTGCATTCCATTTACTACGCTTTGCGCGGGGAGGCCGTCGACAATTTCGTCTACAAGCTCGACGCCCGCGGGCAAGCGTTGGCCAAGGTGCTGTTGTTCGACGCCGAGCAGCACAATCCGCGCAACAAGCCGGAGCTGTTCGACGACGATCCGGCAATGCTGGAATTCATTCAGACGGCCAGCCACGGCCAGGTGATGCTGTCGCTGTTCCAGCAGACGTTTCCGGCTCTGCCGGAAGGTTCTGTGCTGCTGCTCGATGAGCCGGAAATGGCCTTGTCGCAGTCGAATCAGCGCCGCGTTCTGAAAATGCTCAAGGAGCTTGTCGATCAAAAAAGATTCCGCATCGTAGCGGCGACGCATTCTCCTCAGTTGCTCTCTGCGCCCGAGACGTACGTCATCGATCTCGACAAGCACGTGAACCGGAACGTGACCACGGCGCCGCTGGGCATGGAAGGGAGCTCGACGATTCAATAGGCGGCGCGCGCAGGCGGACCGCCGGCCGCTTCGAAGAACCGAATGGCCTGCGCCTGGGCCCAGAAACGAGCGCCGTTGCGGGCCAGGAAGGCGACGTGCCCTCCATGCGGTTCGGCCGCGAGCCGAATCCACGGGTTGGTTGCGAATGCCCGCTCGCGGAACACGTCGAAAGGGATGAACGGGTCGTCTTCGGCCTGAATCACGAGCGCGGGAACGCGGATGCGCAGCAGAAACCCCGCGGCCGAGCAGCGGTCGTAGTAGTCGGCCGCGCCGCGAAAACCGAAGCTCGGCGCGGTGAACTTGTCGTCGAATTTCCAAATCGAATCGACGCCCGAAAAATCGAGCGCGGGGTAGCGCTCGGGCATGCAGCGGCTCTTGCGCGCCAGCGTCGCGCGCAATTGGCGCAGGAACCGCTGCTCGTAGATCCAGTTCCGCGGCTTGCCGATATGCCGCGAGCAAACGTCCAGGCGGATCGGCGCCGAAATCGCGCACGCCGCCCGAACGTGCTGCGGCGGGTTCTCGCCCCATTCGCCGGCAAGCTTCAGGACCATGTTCCCGCCCATCGAAAAACCCAGCAGGAAGAGCGGCCGCGGCGCAAGCTGCTCGACGACGCTGCGCAGGTCGACCGTGAGGCCGGAGTGGTAAAGGGTAGGCGACAAATGCTCGGTGCCGCCGCAGTTGCGCACGTTCAGCCGAACCAGATCGAAGCCGGCTTCCAGCGCCAATCGGCCGCCGGCAAGCATATACGGAGCGCGGTCGCAAGCCGTGAGGCCGTGCACCGCAACAACGGTCGGCCGCGCTCCGGCATGGGATTCCGCCTGTTGCAGATTCAGCCGCGCCAAGACCTGCGTATTCGGTTCGGTGTGGAAAAGCCGGGGCTGCGGGGGCCAGCGCCGCTCGTCCAGCGAGGGAAACCAGTAGCGGCCGGCGATCGTCTGCAAATCTCCCTGGCGGATCAGCGGGACGAAAGGAATCCGCCAATCTTCGCGGTCGAAGACGGCGGGAGGCTGCGCGGTCGCCGGCAGAGGCGTCGGCTCCCTAATCGCTGGCGCCCGCGGTCTCGGCCAGCAATTCCTGGAACTCTTTGCGCATGTTGGCTTCTTGATCGGCCCAGAAAACGCGGTCCCGGCCGGGATGCTCATAGCGGATGACGCCTTTGCGGTCGACGATCATCATGTACGGCACGTAAGCCCGCGCCATCACCGACAAATCGGCGAAACGCATCCAATGGGACCGGTTCGATACGCCGATCGGAAACTTCACGCCGTGGTTGCGCACGAAAGCATCGATGTTGCCCGGCGAATTCGGATTTACTGCAAGGGCCAGAATCTCGAGGCCCTTGGGCGCCATTTCTTCGTAGAGGGGTCCGATGAGTTCCGCGGTCTGCTGGCAGTGCGGGCAATCCGTCGAAAACCACATCACCGCGACCACTTTGCCCTTCAGCGCCGCCAGGGACACGGTCTTGCCGGTTGTGGTTCTCAGCTTCAAGTCGGGCGCGTCCCGCGGAACGTCGCCCGCGCGCAACAGCAGCGCGGAAAGGAAAGCAAACGATAGCAGGCGCGCGGTTTTCATGCCCAATTCTCCGAAGCCAGTCAATTTATCATACAACTCGAATGAACCGGGCGCGCGGGGCGTTCTCAGCGCGACACGATCGACTCGGCGTAGAGCAGATCGCCGGTCAGGCCGTCGAAATACTGGAAAACCGCCTGCGGATTCTCATACGCCACCCAGCGGTCGCCTTGATCCGTAGGATTGTTGAATACGTTATTGACCTGCACTACGCAATAAACGGGACGCTTGCGCCATTCGTTGGGCGTGCCGTTGAGGATGAAGCTCGACCAGCGGATCTCGGTCTTGCGTCCGAAGGAATCGTAGTCTCCCGAATTCGGCCGGTTGCCCTCCGAACGCAGCGGATGGTTGGTCGAATTATGCGGCCCGGAGGCGAACTCCCACACCCGATCGGTGACCTTGATGGCGAAGCTGTTGTGCAAGTCGCCGGTCAGCACAAAAACCGGTTTGCCCAGACCGTCCCAGAAATCGATCATGTCTTCGCGCTCCCAGAGGAACGCCGTCCAGGCGTCGTCTTTGTTGACTTCGGAGATATTGGCGCTTCCGGTTCCGCCGACGTGCGAAATCGAAAAATTCACCGACGAGACAATGAAGAAGAAATCGGCGTCCGAAGCTTTCATCTCGGACTTGAGCCATGCCTTCTGGGTCTCGCCGAGCATCGTCCGCCCGGGTTTTCGACGGTCGGCGACGTCGTGCATCATGCGGTAAGAGCGCGTGTCGACAAAGAGGAAGTCGGCGTTGGCGACGCGCATCTTGAAGTACGACCGCCGTCCGACGGAGTAGGTTGCGGCGCCGTCCGCTTCGGCCGGGGGAGCGATGCGCAAGTTGGTTTTGTCGATGACCTCGACGATTTCGTAGACCTTGGAGTTCGGATCGCCGCCGACCTCGTCGGGGTCGCTGCCGTCGGGGTTCGGGTCGAGCAGCATCGCGCCCCAATTCGGGGTTCCCCAGTGGACGTGCAGCGACGCTTCCCGGTCGAGTCCCTCGAAGTCCGCCTCGGGGTCGGTGAGGATATCGCTGCCGGCCTTGAGTTGCGCCTTGCCGTAGACGATGCCGCGGGTTTCGGGGACCGGATTGCTCCAGCCGAGGTAGTCGTACCAGGCCTTTGTGCCGACATCGCGGAAAACCGCGCGGCGGTTGCGCCGGCCCGTCTCCGCCGCTCCGTAGATATCGTTCAGGAGCTCGTGGTCGTCGAAGGTGTAGTACGACGGCACGTTGCGGTGCCAGTCGCGCAGATTCCTGCCTTTGTTGAAGAAATCCTTGTAGTTCTCCCACACGCCGACGATGCTGGGCATCAGACTCACGACGCGCGGCGTCGCCGCCTCGTCGATGCCGAGCTGCCCGCGCCACTGCTCCGGGTTGTAGAGCCGCGAGCTGTTCTCGTAAAGCCAATCGCCGTTGAGGATGGCGAAGTCGATCTTGCTCTTGCCCTCTTGGCGAATCAGCGTTCTGAGCATCGTGCCGTGGGTCGTTAGCGCCGCGCCGATCGGGCTTCCGCTGGGGTTCTGATTGTTGCCGCAGGCGAACTCGAAGCGGAAGTTGTAGCGGCCCTGCGGATTGTGCTCGCTTTTGAGCGCCGCCGCGTCCGGCAGCGTATGGAACGTTCCGGAACGCTCCGCGTCGCCCGACGGCGCATCTCCCAGACCGACTTCGTAAAAGTATTTGGTATCGGCCGAGAGACCGTCGATGAGCGCCCAGCCGGTGTTGTCGCTTGCCAAATCGGTCTCGGCGCTTGCGGTGGAGGTCAGTTGGTCCGGCGCTTCGCCGTAGAAAACCTGGAATGCAGCGGGCTGGGAAGTGCGCGCCCAGACGCCGATATGGCGCGCCCCGACGCGGCCCAGCGTGGGGCCGTGCGTGATCGAGACGCCGCCGGCATCGGGAGCGTCCGCTGGGGGACCGCAGGCCAGAGCCGCGGCCAAAAGAAACGGAACGGGAATCATCGACGGTCGCATGTCTCCGAGAGATTAGCAAACCCGCCGCGCCAATGCCTGCGCTACATTGAAAGCCATGAAGCGGACGATCGGGGCGCTCGCTTGCGCATGGTCTCTCGCCTGCTCGCTGCCGGCGCCCGAATCCTCGTCTCCTGCGATGAACTACCGCGAAAAAGTCGACGACTACGTTTCCTTCAAGCTCGAAGCCGACACCCGCGCCCTATCCGCAAATCAGAAGAAGATGCTTCCCCTGCTGATCGAGGCCGCGCAGGTGATGGACGGCTTGTTCTGGCGGCAGGCGTACGGCGATCGACAGGAGCTTCTGCGCGGCATCGAAGACCCCGACGCCCGGCGTTTCGCCGCAATCAACTACGGACCGTGGGACCGCCTGAACGACAACGCGCCGTTCCTCGCCGGCGTCGGCCCCAAGCCGCTCGGGGCGCGGTTCTACCCGGCCGATATGACCAAAGACGAGTTCGACGCCGCCGCGGCAAACGACGAAACCCTGAAAAGCCTCTACGCCTTCGTCCGCCGCGGCGACAGCGGAAAGCTCGTCGCCGAGCCTTATTCCAAAGTTTTTCGGAACGAGCTCGAGACCGCCGCGGACCTGCTGCGCCAAGCCGCCGAGCTTGCCGCAGACGCCGGGTTCAAGAAGTATCTCGAGCTCCGCGCCGACGCTCTCGTCACCGACAATTACCAACCCAGCGATTTCGCCTGGATGGAGATGAAAGACAATGCGCTCGACATCGTGATCGGGCCGATCGAGACCTACGAAGACCGGCTGTTCGGCTACAAGGCGGCATTCGAGGCATACGTGCTGGTGAAGGACAAGGCATGGAGCGCCCGCCTGGCCAAATACGCCGCGATGCTGCCCGAACTGCAGGACGGCCTGCCCGTGCCTCCCGAATACAAGCGGGAAGAACCCGGCACGGATTCGGACCTCAACGTTTATGACGCGGTCTACTACGCGGGCGATTGCAACGCCGGCGCGAAGACGATCGCCATCAATCTGCCCAACGACGAGGAGGTGCAGCTTCGCTCCGGCGCGCGCCGCCTGCAGCTCAAGAACTCCATGCAAGCGAAGTTCGACAAGATTCTGGTTCCCATCGGCAACGTTCTGATCGCCGAGGATCAACGGAGCCGTATCCGCTTCGACGCCTTTTTCGCCAACACGATGTTCCACGAGGTGGCGCACGGCCTGGGCATCAAAAACACGCTGGACGGCAAAGGAACCGTCCGCGAGGCGCTCAAGGAAAAAAGCTCGGCGCTCGAAGAGGGCAAGGCGGACATCCTGGGGCTTTACATGATTACTGAGCTAAGCGAAAAAGGCGCGCTCGGCGGCGCCGACCTGAAAGACAACTACGTTACGTTCCTGGCCGGCATCTTTCGTTCGATTCGCTTCGGCGCTTCGAGCGCGCACGGCGTCGCCAACACGCTGCGGTTCAATTTTTTCCAGGAAGCCGGCGCGTTTTCCCGCGATGAGTCGAGCGGAACGTACCGCGTCAACTTCGACAAGATGCAGGCCGCTGTCGATGCCCTTTCCGCGAAAATTCTTCGCCTGCAAGGCGACGGCGACTACGCGGGCGCGGCCGCCTTCGTGGATGCAATGGGCAAGATCGACAGTCGGCTGCAAGCCGATCTCGACCGCTTGGAGCAAGCGGACATCCCGGTGGATATCGTTTTCGAGCAAGGGCTGCCGCACTGACGCCGAGCACGGCGGATACGTCTGTGTTCTATGATGGGAAATCTTCGGCCCGTGAGCCGCGGCTTTCGCCGCCGGAACGCTCCCCTCACCTTTGACAAGCCGTCTACAATCCTTCGCGCGGGTTGACCGCTTTCTCGACAGCCGCCCGCGGGTCGCTTTCGCCTACTTGCTGTTGTCGCTGGCGATGACCTATCCGCTGGCGCTCCACTGGCGCAGCGCGCTGCCCGCCGGAGCGGGAGACCTGTGGCAGAACTACTGGAATTTCTGGTGGTGGAAGAAATGCCTGCTGGAGGGCCTCAACCCCTACCGTTCCGACTTCTTGTTCCATCCGTTCGGAGTCGACCTCATTTTCCACACGCACTCGGTTTTCAATCAGATCGCGGCAATGCCCGTAAACCTCCTTTTCGGCGAGGCCGCCGCCTACAACTTCAGCGTTCTGCTGGCGTTGACGCTCTCGGGTTTCGGCGCCTGGCTGTTCGTCCGCGAGTTGACCGGCGACTCGCGGGCAGGCTTTCTGGCCGGCCTCGTGTTTGCCTTTTTCCCGCAGCACATCGAACAGACGCTGGAGCATGTCAATCTGTTTTCCACCCAGTTCATCCCGCTGACGCTGTTCTACGTTGTCCGCTGGACGCGGGCGCGGCGCACGATCGACGCCGTTGCCCTGGGCCTGTGTTTCGGGCTCAATGCGTTGTGCAGTTGGCACCTGGGCTTGAAGTTGATTGTGGCGCTCGCGGCTTGGGCGCTTTGGCTGCTGTGGCGGTCGCGCCGTTCGCCGGCGGACGCGGCGCGCGGTCTCGCCCTCGCCGCGGCAACCGCGTCGCTGCTGGTCTTGCCGGTGGTTCTTCCCTTGTTCGTCGAAATCGCCGGCGGCGCCGAATATTACTCCAAAGGTCCCGTGCCCCGAGGGATCGACGCAGCATACCTGCTCACCCCGGCATACGCGCACCCGGTTTTCGGAGCGTGGGCAACGCCGGCGTATCTGCAGCGCGCGTATCAGGCCGCCGGGTTCGTTTGCTACCTGGGTTTCGTTCCCCTGGGGCTTGCCCTGATCGCAGCCCTGAAAAAACGGCGGCAAGCGGCTGCATGGCTTGCTCTGTTCTGCGCAACGCTGCTTTTGTCGCTGGGCAAAAATCCCTTCTGGGACGGGCAATTGGTCGAATCGGTCACGCTGCCGTTCGCGCTGCTTGCAGAGATTCCCTTTTTCGAGAACCTGCGGGTCGCGAATCGATTTCTGATTTTGACGAGCCTCGCGCTCGCCGTGATGGCGGGTCTGGGCTGGACGGCGCTCCGCGAAAAGCATCGGCGGCTGTTTCCCCTGATCGCCGCCGCCGTTTTGTTCGAATACTTATGGCTGCCGTTTCCCATTCGCCGCGTCGAACCTTCCCCGCTTTTTCGCAGCGTGGCCGAGCGGCCCGGCGCCGTACTCGATATTCCTTTTCATCAGAGGAACCGCACCGTGCACAACATGGTCGCGCAGACCATGCACGGACGCCCGATCGCCGGCGGCTACGTCAGCTCGTACCCGCCGGAAACGCTCGCTGCGCTGGCCGCGGAGCCGGCGCTGGCCGATCTCGCGGGCGCCCCCCGGCCCGCAATCGACGCGGGGCGGCTCAGGGATCTCGGCATCCACACCGTCATTCTGCACAAGTACCGCCGCGCGGACTACGGCAAGAGGGCGGTTGCAGCCGTTGCGCCCGGCGACATCCTCGGCCGCAAAAACGCGCTCCGACTGGGCGGCGTGCCTGACGATGCGATGGACGCCGTACGGGCCGGGTTGGCCGCGCAATGCGGCCCGCCGGCGCTGGAAGACGATCGCTTCGCCGTCTTCTTTCTCGATTGAATCAGGGCAGTTGCGGCTCGACCATGGCCTCGATCCACTCGCGCAGATCGCGCCCGCGGTCACGATCTGCAACTCGGAGAAAGCTGCGTCCGGAGTGACGCGGAAGCGCGCGCGATCTTCGGAGAGGCCGTCGACGGCAATCTCGGCGGCGGCCGGTTCGCTGCGCCAGCCCGCGGGAACGTTCGGCGTGATGTGGTACGTCTGCGTTTCGTCGAGATGGTTGAAAATCACCGCGTACAGGTCGAACGGCCGCCCCGGCGCCGCCGTCAGCCCGTAGGGATAGAACCGCGCCCACTGTTCGTCCGTGCCGAAGTTCGGATCCTCCCAAGGCACGAGCTCGGAGACGATCCGCTTCTTGGTCTCCAGAACCCGGCGCATGAACGCCAGTTGCTCGTCGTCGTAGCGGAACGACTCTTCGATGTGCTGGTTGACCAGCAGATAGTCGCCCTCCATCGCCTCGATGATGTCGAGACAGCGGAAGTGGCCGAGCAGGGGATGGAGCAGATGCCGGTTCAGCAGGCAGTAGTCGTCAAGCCCCGACGGGCTGAACGAATCGCCGATGAAGAAGAACCGCTCGCCGTTATCGCGGCGGACGTCGAGCCCGCCGTGAAAGATAGCCTGGCCGGGATAGCTAGCCCGGATTTCTCACCAGGGGGTAGCGAAAAGCCGCTGATTCTGGCATAAACGTATGTAGATGAATATGTTGCAGCCAGCAACGAACGACTTTTCGCTAGGACACAGTGTAACCAAACAAGTTTTCGTTTTGCTACTGGATTCCGCCGGGAGGCGGTAGCCCGTTTCGATGGCGGGACGATCACCAGCGAGGCCGGCGCCCTGCTGTTGCAGCGCACCGAGCGGCAGACCGGCATTCTGCGCCAGTTCGCGGGCTGCTTTCGCGACTCCCGCCAAGCGGAGCGGATCGAGCACAGCGTGGCGGAGTTGGTGAGCCAACGGGTCTATGGGCTGGCCTTGGGTTACGAAGACCTCAACGATCACGATCGACTGCGCAGCGACCCGCTGCTGGCGTTGTTGTCGGGCAAGGCCGATGTGGCGGGCGGCAAGCGTCGGCGGCGGCGGGATCGGGGCCGGGCCGGGGCGGGCAAGAGCACGCTGAACCGGCTGGAGTTGACCCCTGCTGAGCCCGCTGAGCGGGCGCGCTACAAGAAGATCGCCCTGGACAGCGCAGCGGTCGATGCGCTGTTGGTTGAACTCTACATCCAGCGGCAGAGTTGCCGCCCGCAGCGCATCGTGCTGGATCTCGACGCCACCGACGACCGTCTGCACGGGCAGCAGGAAGGGCGTTTTTTTCACGGCTACTACGGCGCCTACTGCTACTTGCCGTTGTACATCTTCATTGACGAGCAGTTGGTCTGCGCGCGGTTGCGGACAGCGAACCGAGACGCTGCGGCGGGGGCGCTGGAAGAGGTCGTGCGGATCGTGGGGCAGTTGCGCCGGAGATGGCCCGGGGTGGAGATTCTGCTGCGCGCCGATGCAGGCTTTTGCCGCGAGGAGTTGATGAGTTGGTGTGAGCAACAGGGGGTGGACTACGTGTTCGGACTGGCCAAGAACCAGCGCTTGTTGCGCCGCCTGCACAAGCCGTTGCAGAAGGCGCAGCGGCGCTACGCTGCCAGCGGCAAGCCGGCGCGGGCGTTCGCCGAGTTCCGTTATCGCACGCGCCACAGTTGGCGGCGCAAACGGCGTGTGGTGGGCAAGGCCGAGCGGCTGGCCAAGGGCGCCAATCCGCGCTTCCCAATCTACGCTTCGTGGTGACCTCGCTCAGCACCGCACAGTACGCCGCGCAGAGCTTGTACGAGGATCTCTACTGCGCGCGGGGCGAGATGGAGAAGCGCATCAAAGAGCAACAGTTGGCTTTGTTCGCCGACCGCACTTCGACGGCGCTGCTGCGCTCGAACCAGATTCGTTTGTATTTTTCTGCGATCGCCTACTGTCTGTTGCAAGCGTTGCGCGAGTTGGGCTTGGCGGGCACGCAGATGGCGCGGGCGCAATGCGCGACGATCCGCGTACGGCTGCTCAAGATCGGGGCGCGGGTGCGGGTGACGGCGCGCAAGGTGTGGGTCTCGATGGCTACGGGCCATCCGGCGCAGGCGCTGTTTGCTGCGGTTTACGCCAATCTGGGAAGGCCGCCGCCGCAGGGCTGCTGAAGGGGCGCCTGGCGCCTGCGGGTTCGAAGGTCACAGCAAGCGCAGCAGCCCCGGCGGGGGCTTGGCCGGAGTGTGCGCAAAATCGGCCCCAAACCCTCCTGACGCCCCCGCCTGTAGCGCCGGACGCTACACCCAGCGTGCGCAACGGCCACTGTACTGGGCGACCCGCATCAACTGCCCCTCAAATTCGTTCCGCAAACCGCTTCCTGCCCGCCCAGCCATGCCTGGTGAGAAATCCGGGCTAGGTATAGCGGAACTCGAACTCCCGCCAGCGCAGCGTTTGGCCTTCCTCCAGGCCGCGGACCGGGCGGATGGGCGTATGCGTCATCGCGGGCATGTGGTAGGCCGCCGGGTTTTCCAGGATGTCGCGGACTTCCGCCCCCGCGTATACGGGGCAGCGCATCCGCTCGGCCATCGCTTGCACGAAATCGGTGTGATCGTCGTGGAAGTGCGTGACGAATATGCCCTCCAGCTTGTCGAAGACGCCCTGCTCCTGCAGCGCAAGCACGTTGTCGAAAGCCTGTTGGCTGCCGCAATCGATCAGGAACGCCGCGCCGCTGTCGGAGACGATCAACCGCGACGTGCCGAACTTGCTCCACCATCGCGGCGGAGTTTGACGCAGTTGGGTCGCCAGCGGCATCCATTCGATCTCGTGCTCGCCGAGCACCCGCCGGGCGCGCTTGCGCAGGTTGTCTTCGCCCCAATACCAGCGCAGCGCGTCGGTTTGAAAGTAAGCGCCGAAGAGGCGCTTCAGGCGGGCGGTCAACGCCTCGACGGCTTCGGCCGGGTTGTGGATCGCCGGCCCCCGCGCCGGTACGAGAATATCGGGATCCCATGCGGCAAGCTTGCGCAGGCTGGCGAGAACGTCGGCCGCCCGCGCCGCATAGCCGTGGTAGCCGCGGGTTTCCGTTTCCTCGATGGCGTCCTGCAAGCTGTAGAGATCGAAGATACGCCCGCCGGCGTAGATCAAATCGCCGGTGAAGGCGACCCGCTTCCCGCCGAGCTCGACCAGATACGATACGGAGCCTCGGGTATAGCCCGGCGTATCGAGCGTTTCGATCACGATCCCCCGCCAGTCGAACGTGCGCCCCCCGATTGCCGGTTCGTCGATCGGCAGCGCCTGCGCCAATATCTTTGTCGATTGCTGAGCGTAGTCGTGGAAGCGTTCCGTGCGAAACCGCTGCCAGAACTCCTCGGCGCCGTCGAAGTAGCCGCGTTCCACAACCGGCGCAACGACTTTGGCGCCTTGCTCGGCGAGCGCCCGCCCCGCCCAGACGACATCGCGGCGGTGGTGGGTGAAAAGCACTTTTTCGGCAGACTCCAACTCGCCGTTCGGGTCGCCGTAGAAAACGAGATTTGCGCCGCCGCGGGCAATGACCGCGCCGTTCACGGGGCCGGAGAGGAGGCGGATTTCCTGGGGCAGCCGCCCGGCGGACTCCGTGCAGGCCGGCAAACAGGCCAGAACGGCGGCCCAAGCGGCGGCCTGCCCGGCCGCGCGCCGTTTAGCGAACGTAGTCACGGTAGCTCACCGCCGAGCGCGCCGGCTGCTTGCGCGGCTCGGTTCTGTTGGCTCGGAACCATTCCTCGAATTCCTCGACGATCTCCCGGCGGCGGGCGGCCAGATCGGTCGTTTCGCCAAGGTCCGCCTCCAGGTCGAACAGTTCCACCGGCTTCGACATGTCGTTCTGGACAAACTTCCAGCGGCCCTTGCGCGCGCCGCGGCGCACGAGTCTGCGCTCCGCGCCGCCGATGAGCTCCCAGTAGAGCCACTCGTGCTCTTTCTGCTCGCCGCCCAGCAGTTCCGGCGCGAACGAGATGCCGTCGGTCGGCGGCAGGCCGCCCGCCTCGGCGAGCTCGGCCAGGGTCGGCATCATGTCCGGGAAGTAAGTAATGTGGTCCGTCACGGCGCCGGCTTCGATCTTGCCGGGCCAACGAACAATCTGCGGAATCCTGAGCCCGCCCTCGTACATCGAGCCTTTGAAGCCCCGCAGCGGCCCGCTCGCCTCGAAAAATACTTCGTTGACGTCGTAGGCCGATTGCGCGCCGTTGTCCGAATTGAAGATCACGACGGTATCCCGCTCCAACCCCAACTCCCGCAGCAGGGCCAGGATACGGCCCACGTCGCGGTCGAGGTGCGAGACCATTGCCGCGTATGTCGCCTTCGGAGTGGGCGAGACGATATAACCCTCGCGTTTCTCCTGAAACCCCGGAATTTCCGGCCAGCGCCCGAAGTACTGCTGCAGCGACTCGTTCGGAACCGCCAGCTCGACGTGCGGGATCGTAACCGGCAGATAGCAGAAGAAGGGGCGGTCTTTGTTTTTGCGGATGAAATACCGCGCGCGCTCCATCAACGCGTCGTGCGAATACTGCCCGCGCTTCCCGCCTTCGTTCCAAGGCAGCATCATGCGGCCGTAATTGAACGTCAGCCAGTAGGGGTAAAAGAAATGGGCGTGAACCTGGTGCAGATAACCGAGAAAGTCGTCGAACCCCTGCCGCAGCGGATTGCCCGGGCTGTCCTGCAGTCCCAACCCCCATTTGCCGTATGCGCCGGTTGCGTAGCCCGCCTGCTGCAAAACCTCGGCGATCGTCACGTCCTCGTCGAAGAGGTGAGCGTCGCCGAGATTGCCGCGCACGGGGGTATGTCCGCCGTGCAAGCCCGTCATCAAGACCGACCGCGACGGCGCGCAAACCGTCGAGCCGGCGTAGGCTTGCGTGAAGCGCATGCCTTCCGCGGCGAGCGTGTCGATGTGCGGCGTTTCGATTTTGGAACCGCCGTATGCCTTGAGATGGCCGTAACCGAGATCGTCAGCCATGATGTAGACGATGTTCGGCGGCCTCGCCCCGGCGGCGGCGGCCAAGAACACCGCGGCCGACAGCAGCGTTCCGATTTTCATGACATTCATTGTGGCAGGGCGCTTCGGCGAACGCCGCGCCATGCCCGCGTATGCCATACTCATCGCGGGATGTCCGTTGTCATCGCGCTTGGGATTTTCATGACGGCGGCGCTTCACGCGGCCGTCGCCGAAGGCTCGGCTATCTACCGCGCGGCGTGCGCGCGATGCCACGACAGCGGCGAGGGGCGCGCGCCCAAATTCGAAACCCTGCGCCTGTTCTCGCAGGAGGCGATCGTGCAATCGCTGCGGGCGGGCAACATGCGTTTCGTCGGCAGCAGGCTGCCGCCCCCGGCCGCGGCCGCGGTGGCCGCCTATATTTCGAGCGCCGAATCGGCGCCGCCCCCGGCGGAGGCGAATCCGTTTCCCTGCGCGTCCGTCCCTTTCGCCGATCCGTTCGCGGGGCCGCGCTGGATCGGTTGGGGCGCGGACGTGAAAAATTCCCATTTCCAGCCGGGTGAGCCGGCCGGCCTCACGGCCGAGGATGCGCCGCGGCTCGAGCTGAAGTGGGCGTTCGGTTTCCGCGGCGCTACGAAGGCCAGAGGCCATCCCGCGGTCGCCGGCGGACGCATCTATGTGGGCAGCGACTCCGGCGCCGTCTATTCGCTGGACGCGAAATCCGGTTGCCTGCATTGGAAGTACGAAGCCCGCGGCGGCGTGCGCGGGGCAGTCGTCATCGGTCCCGGCAAGGAGGCCGGCAGTTCTATCGCTTACTTCGGCGATCAACGCGCCAACCTCTACGCCGTCGACGCCGCCACCGGAGAAGAGCTCTGGCGAACTCAAATCGACGAGCATCCGGGAGCGCTCATCACCGGCTCCCCGACGCTTTACGACGGCCGCGTCTTCGCGGCGCTCAGCTCGCTCGTGGACCTGCTCGGCTCGCGCGCGGACTACGAATGCTGCAAGTTCCGCGGCGCGGTAACGGCCGTGGACGCCCTCTCCGGCGAACGGCTCTGGAAGAGTTACACGATTCCGGAAGAACCGGCGAAGGTGCGCAAAAACCGCAACGGCGTGCAGCTCTGGGGGCCTTCCGGAGCCGGGATTTGGTCCGCGCCGACCATCGACGAAAAGCTGGGGCGCATTTACGTCACCACCGGCAACAACTACTCCGATCCCGCAACCGACGACAGCGACGCCGTGATCGCATTCGATTTGAAGACCGGCGAACGCGCGTGGTCGCGCCAATTTACTCCGGGCGACGCCTGGAACATGGCCTGCTCGGCTTCGAGCGATCACGTCAACTGCCCTCAGGCGCAGGGGCCCGATCTCGACTTCGGCTCTTCGGGCATTCTCGTCGATCTCCCCGGCGGCAAGCGCCTGTTGATCCTGGGACAGAAATCGGGCATTTTGCACGCGGTCGACCCCGACCGCGACGGCGCAATCGTCTGGCAGCGCCGCGTCGGACGCGGGGGCATGCTTGGCGGCATTCAGTTCGGCCCGGCTGCGGATCGAGACACCGTCTATGCCGCTCTCTCCGACATGCAGCGCATCACGACCCGCGGGCCGGACGGCAAGAACGCGGGAGGCATCGTTCCGAATTCCGGCGGAGGCTTGAGCGCCTACGATCTCGCCACCGGCGACCGCAAATGGTTCGTGCGGGGCTTCGCCTGTCCGCCGGGACGCAAAGGCTGCTCGCCCGCGCAATCGGCAGCGGTCAGCGTCATTCCCGGCGTGGTGTTTTCCGGCTCGCTCGACGGCCACCTGCGCGCCTATGCAGCCGAGACGGGCAAAATCATCTGGGATTTCGACACCTTTCGTTCCTACGAGACCGTCAACGGGGTGCAAGCCCGCGGCGGCTCGATCAACGGGCCCGGGCCGGTGATCGTCGACGGCATGGTGTACGTGAATTCCGGCTACGGGCAATTCGGCTCGACTCCCGGCAATGTCTTTCTGGCATTCGGCCTTCCCGACGCCGGTGAATAGCGCTCTTGCAGCGGCAATTGCGGAAATGGAAACTGCTAAGCTGAAAAGACCGCAGGAGCACAAGAGGAGGAACAGGAAATGCCCTATCCGGAATTGATGATCTACCCCATGCGCGAGGAGCTTACCCGCCACGGAATCGAGGAGACCCGGACTGCCGCAGACGTCGACCGCGTTCTGGACCGGGACGCCGGCACGGTGCTGATGATCGTCAATTCGGTTTGCGGCTGCGCGGCGGGCAAGGCGCGTCCCGGGGTGATCCGGTCGCTGCAGAGCGAAGTCAAGCCCGACAAAGTAGCCACGGTCTTCGCCGGGGCGGACGTCGAAGCGACGGCGCACCTGAGGCGGAGGCTCTCGATGTATCCGCCTTCATCGCCCTCGTTCGCTCTTTTCCGCGGCGGGGAGCCCGTTTTCGTCATGCACCGCCATCAGATCGAAGGCAACGACGCCCCCACGATTGCCGCCGCGCTGCAACAGGCTTATGCGCAGCACTGCGTGACCGAGCCGGTCTAAGCGGCTTCGTCTCGGGCCGCCTGCTCGAGTCGCGCGGCCACCGCTTCCCGGACGCGCGCGGCGGACTCGCGCTTTACGTCTTCGTAACCGCGAATGCTTTCCGGCGCGCGGGCGATCTCTGCGGCAAGGGCCAGGGTCGAGGCGTCGAGGCGGTCGACGAGCGCGCCGACTTCCCGGCGGTACCAAGCGATCAATGCGCGCTCCTCGCGGCGCGCCTGCAGCCGGCCGAACGGATCGAACGCCGTTCCGCGCAAGACCTTCAAACCTGCGAGCGCCCGCAGGAACGGGCGGAACCAAGGCCCGAACGCCATCTTCCTCTTGACGCCGAAAGAACGCAGCAACGGCGGATGCAAGTGGAAAACAACTTGCGCCGGTTTCTCGAAGGTGTCCTCGATTCGCTTCTGGAAAGAAGGGTCGACGAGCAGCCGCGCAACCTCATACTCGTCCTTGTAAGCCATCAGCTTGTGCAGGTTCCAGGCGACGGCCCGCGTCAGCTCTTCCGCGCCCGGACGCACCCGCCTCTCGGCAGCCCGGACACGTTCGACGAACCGCCGGTACTCCGCAGCGTATGCGGGGTTCTGATAAGCGGTCAATTCACTCTCGCGATCGGCGAGCAGATCGTCGAGCGTGCGCTCGGACGCGGGTTTTTCTTCTTGCCGCAGATAGCGTTCGAAAATACTCGGATCGTCAACGAATTTCCGCCCCCAGGCAAACGCTTCCAGGTTGCGCTCGACGGCCACGCCGTTCAGCCGGATGGCCTCTTCGATCGCTGCCGCGGTCAACGGCAAAAGCCCTTTCTGGTATGCCGCGCCGACCAGGAAAACGTTGGTGAAAACATGTCCTCCGAAAAGTGTTTCGGCAAGCGTCGAGGCGTCGACGAACAAGTTGTCCGCGTCCCGCGTGTTGCAGCGGATCGCCCGGACATAGCCGCCGTCGGACGAAAGCACGGTCAGCCCCTTGCGGATGGCCTCGCCGGTCAAAATCTCCTTGGAGTTGACGACGGCTACGGTGCGCTCGGGAGAGCAGCATTTCAAGTTCTGCGAGTACGCCGCCCCCACCAGATCGAAGCCCAGCAAAAGGTCGAGCGAGGCGGCGTTGATGCGCTGCGAGGATTCGATCGGCCGGTCGCTGATCGTCAAGTGGGCGACCACCGCGCCGCCCTTCTGCGCGACGCCGGTTTGATCCAACGTGACCGCATGCCGGCCGTCGAGCAATGCGGCCGTCGCCAGCATCGCATTGGCCGTGACGACGCCGGCGCCGCCGACGCCGGGCATCAAGATGCGGTAGCCGCCGCCGGCCGCGACTTTCGCCGCCGGCTCGGGCGTCTCCACCGCCGGAAGTTCCGGCAGCGGCCGCCGCTTGAGGCCGGAACCCTCTTCGATCATCACCGAGACGAACGAAGGGCAGTCGCCCCAAGTGCAGGTGTAATCGGCATTGCAGGAAGACTGGTGAATGCGCGTTTTGGGGCCGAAGTCCGTTTCGACCGGCAGCAGCGAGACGCAGTTGGCATGTTTTACGCAGTCGCCGCATCCTTCGCAGACGCGCTCGTTGATCATGATGCGGCGCGCCGGTTTCGGCAAGACGCCGCGGTTCCGGCGCCGGCGCTTCTCGGCGGCGCACATCTGGTCGTAGATCATCACCGAGACGCCTTCGATCCGCTCGAGCTCGGCAAGGACGTCTTCGAGCTCCTCGCGCTCGCGCACCTCGACCGATCGCGCCAGCATCGACCGGTCGCCGTACTTTTCGGTGTCGTCGCTGACCAGGACGATTTTGCGGATGCCCTGAGCCTCCAATTCGCGCGTAACGGCCGGGATCGGCAATCCGCCGGCGGCCGTCTGCCCGCCGGTCATGGCGACCGCGTCGTTATAGAGGATCTTGTAGGTGATGTTGACGCCTGCGGCGACCGCCGCCTGGATGGCCATGCGGCCCGAATGAAAGTAGGTGCCGTCGCCGAGATTCTGGAAGATATGCTTCTTTCCGCTGAAGGGGGCGGCGCCGATCCAGGCCGCCCCCTCGCCGCCCATGTGAAAGATGTACTCGATGCCGCGGTCGACCTCGCGCATCAGACCGGCCATGCCGTGGCAACCGATGCCGCCGCCGGCGATCTGCCCTTCGAGCAGCAGCGTCGAGCGGTTGTGCGGACACCCCGAGCAGTAGCTGGGCGCGCGGGCGCCGCGCACGCGCGGGTCTCTGGCGAACCTTTCCTCGATCGCCGCGATCTTCTCGATTTCGCGCTCGACGCCCGGAGTGCGCCGGACAAACCGCCCCAGAACCAGGGCGATCCTGTCGGCGTCGAGCTCGCCCGTGGAGGGCAGCAGCGGAGCGCCCGCCGCGTCTGTCTTGCCGCAAACGGCGGGGCGCCGCGAACGGTTGAAAAGCAACTCGCGAAGCTGAAACTCCAGGAACGATCGTTTCTCTTCGACGACCAGAACGGTTTCGAGCCCGTCGACGAATTCATCGACGATCCGCGGCTCCAGGGGAAAAACCATGCCCATCTTGAGGATGCGGATGCCCTCGCGCGCCAAATCTTCCTCGCCGAGCCGCAATGCGCGCAGAGCCGACATGAGGTCGGCGTAGCTCTTGCCGCAAGCAACGATCCCCAGACGGTCGCCATTGTGCTTGACGGTAATGCGGTTCAGGCCGTTCTCCCGCGCGAAATGCCGCGCCGCTTCCAACCGGCGGCGGTGAACGTCGGCTTCCAGCCCCAGACTGTAGGGGACCACCAGCATCGTCGCCGTCGTTTTCGCGTAGAGCGCGCCGTCGATCGACAACTCCGGGATGACGACCGGGCAGCGCTCGGGCGAGAACTCGACGATCCCGCCGCCGTCGCACAAATCGGTGGCCAGCTTCAACCCCGTCCAAGCGCCGCTGAACCGCGACATCTCGATGCCGTAGAGGCCGTAGTCGAGCGCCTCTTGCGTGTTCGCGGGCGCCAACACCGGAATCGAATAGTTATAGAACGACAGCTCGCTCTGGTGCGGAATGGTCGAGCTCTTGGAAACGTGATCGTCGCCGGCCAGCGCCAGCGCCCCGCAGTTCCGGCCCGTACCGGCAAAGGACGCATGGCGCAAGGCGTCGCCGCTGCGGTCGACCCCGGGACCTTTGCCGAACCAGATGCCTACCGCGCCGTCGACCGCCGGGTCGGGAAGTTTCTCGAACAACTGGCTGCCCATCACCGCCGTAAGCGCCAAGTCTTCGTTGACGCCGGGCGAGAAATGGATGTTGTGCGGAGCGAGATGCTTCTTTGCCTGCAGCAGCGCCGAGTCGTACCCGCCCAGCGGCGAGCCCGGATAGCCGGAAATAAAGCACCCGGTGTCGAGGCCGCGCCGCCGGTCGCGCAGCATTTGCTCGATCGGCAAACGAACCAAAGCCTGAATGCCCGACATGTACGCCGCGCCCGATTCGGCGCGGTACTTGTCGTCGAGCGCATACTTCCGCAATCCCATTGCGACTCAATCCTAGCAGCAGTCCGCAGTCAAAGAGGCGCGGGCGGCGCGGCGGGCCCCTGCGGCCGGCCCGCCTGCCCGGCGGAGCAGGCGACGCCGAGTTCCTCGAGAGCCTGCATCGTACTTCATCGCTTCCAGGACGGGAAACGACGCGGTCGAGCGGCGCGCTGAAGCCTTGCGCCTCGATGCGTTGCCCCGAGGTTTACGCCACTACGATCTCTTGATCCCGGTATTTTTGGCGGTAAACTTCTTCGTTGACCCGAATGCCCAGTCCCGGCGCGTCGGGAACGCCGTACCGCCCGTTGGCGAAAGCGTAGCCCTCGGCGATAAGCGCATCGCAGGTCGAGCGGTCGTCCTCGGCGAAGGTCACGTTTTCGACCGCCTTGGCGGCATGCAGCCCCATCAACAGCCCGATCTGCGAGCCCCAGTTATGCGGCACGCAGACCGCGCCGGCGGCCCGAGCGCGGCGCGCCATTTCCCGAACGGCGACAAACCCGCCGCGCCGAATATCCATCTGCAACACGTCGACAAGCCGGCGCGGCTGCAAATAGGGGTCGAAGGCTTCGACCTCCCGGACGGATTCCCCGTCGGCAATCAGGGTCTCGAGGCCGGCCTTCGCCATGCGTTCGCGCAACCGGGCGTAGTTTTCTACGTTCTCCGGGAAAATCTCCTCGATCCAGAACAGGTTCGCCCCGCTTGTCTCCGCCAGAAACCGCCAGGCCCTCTCGAAGTCCCCTGCGTAGCCGTTGTTCGCGTCGGCGAGGATTTTGAACTTCGGCCCGACGGCTCGGCGCACCGCCTGCATGACCTCGATGTCGCGCCGCAGCCCTTCCTCCTTGCCCATCCAGCGCCAACCGCGGCCCACCTTGAACTTCACCCCGAGGTAACCCATGCGCGCGGCTTCCTCGGCCTCTTCCACCACGGCGCGCACGCCGCGGTCGCGGAACCAGACATCGCTGAACAGGGCCGTGCCGTCGTAAACCTCGATTTTTTCGCGGGCGGCGTCGCCGAGCAGCTTCCAGCAAGGGACTCCCTCCAGCTTGCCGATCAAGTCGAACAGCCCGCTGTCGAGGTGCTTGTACTTGCGCAACAGGGCCTCGTGCCGCGGCGCGCGGCGGATGACCCGCCCGCCTTCCATCTCATAGAGCGCAAGCGGGTCCGCTCCCAAAAGCTCCCGCACGTCCTGAAGAAAGGCGTCGTCGGGAAGGTCGTAGCTCATCGTGCCCACGCCTTCGACGCCCTGGTCGGTCTGGATGCGCACGAGCGTCGTGTCGTAGGTGTGCCCCTTGGGCGCCTTGTCGTAGGCGTTCACCGTGACGAATTTGTGAAAACGGCCCTGAATGGGCGCCAGCGCGATGCGGCGGATTTTCACCGGCTTGCGAGCGGCCGCCCGCAGGGAAACGGGCGCGGCCATGGAAAGCAAAAAGTAGCGTCGATTCATCGCGGGCCTCCCTCTTCGCTCTGCCGGGACGGCTACGAGTATACACGGGCGCAGCCCGTGCGCTGCAAGGTCATGGAAAGCCCCCGCGTTGCGGAGGGAGTGGCGAAGCAGTTTGGCGGCAATGCAAAATTCAAAACATTTTTCTATAATTTTGTTGTGTAAAGTGTTTGGTCGATCACCCGAGACTCCGAGACACGGATGATTCCAACAACCGACTACCCCTTTGAGATTCGATGCCCCGTGCACGGCTTCGTGGCCTTGAACGAATGGGAAAGAGAAATCATCGATCTCAAGCCCTTTCAGCGGCTGCGACGGATCCGACAACTGGCCTGGACCGAGCACGTGTACCCGGGCGCAACGCATACGCGTTTCGAGCATTCGCTCGGCGTCATGCACGTCGCCACACTGCTGTTCGACTCGGTTTGGAAGAACTCCGCCGATGTGCTGCAGGGAGCTTTCAAATACGAGGAAAGTGGACGCTTGCGCAGCCGGCAACTCGTTCGTCTGGCGGCGCTGCTCCACGATGTGGGCCACGGGCCGTTTTCCCACGCAGCCGAGGACTTGCTGCCGGAATCGTCTTCGGGCAGTCTTTACACCCACGAGGACTACTCCGCCGCGGTTGTTCGCAGACACTTCAAAGACGTCATCAAAAACCATCCTTCCAACAACAACTACGGTTTCCGAGCGGACGATATCGCTGCTCTATTGGAGGGTTCTCAGGAAGCCAAACAGGACATTCTCTGGCGCGACCTCATCGCCAGTCAGATGGATGCGGACCGGATGGACTATCTGCTTCGCGACTCCTACCATGCAGGCGTCCAGTACGGCCGATTCGATCTTGAGAGACTGGTCTCGACCATGTGCGTGGTTCCTGAAAAAAAAGACCAAGCGCCTAAACTGGGGGTGAAAGAGGGGGGCCTGCACAGCGCTGAGGCGTTGGCATTAGCGCGACGCTCCATGTTCATGCAGGTTTATTTCCACAAGACGCGGGTGGCGTACGACATCCATCTTCGCCACTGTCTCAAATCGCTACTCCCAAACGGTCGGTTCCCAGGTCCCGTAGGGGAAGACCTGCACCACTACTTGGAATGGGACGATTGGAAGGTCTTGGGGTTGCTGTCAGCCGGAAAAGGCGGCGAGCACGGTCGGAGGCTTGCCGAGCGCGATCACTATCGGGAGATCTATCACACGCCTGAAATCGCGAATGATAAAGACTCTGAGAAGCTGAACCGGGCCCGCGAGGAACTGGGCGGCATAGTGGTCGCCGAGGAATCTGCTACAAAGTCTTGGTACAAGAAGGGCGGCGATTCCGATATTCCGGTCCTTCTCTCGGTCGGGGACCGGCAGGCTGTCATGCTCTCGCATTATTCCCCGGTCGTAAAAAATCTTGCGAAGACCAACCAGGTCAAACTCTTCGCCGAACCCGGCCGCGCCAAGGAAGCCGCGTAAATCGTCAACAACATGTTTGAGGACTCATGATGCCGCTCATCGAAAGCCGACTCGCGCTGATACCCTACTTGGCGGAAAAATCTCCGCAGGGATGGATCGGCCGGACCCAGTTGATGAAATTCTTCTATTTCCTGCAGACTCTGCGGAAAGTCCCGCTGGGCTACAGATTCACGCTGTATGCCTACGGGCCTTTCGACTCCGCGGTGTTAGGGGATTTGGGCATCGCCGAAGTCTTTGACCTGGTCGAGTCCACGGCGATTTCTTATCCATCAGGGTGCGGCTACAAAATCGAAAGTCGCATCGATGAGGATAACGCGCTCGAGCTGGGCGGCGACCTTGCCCGAAAGCACAAAGACGATCTCGACTGGGTGATCCGTCAGTTCGGCGAGAAGAGCGCCGCCGATCTGGAGATGGAGAGCACGATCGTTTACGTTGCGCTGTCGGCTCGCGTAAGGCAATTGCCTGCGGGAGGCGAGCGCCTGTCCCACATTGCGCAGAGCGTCTCCGCGGTCAAGCCCCGTTTCTCGAAAGAGCAGGTCGCGCAGCGCCTCGATCGGCTTCTGGAAGCCGGTATCGAGATGTAGTCCCTTGGCATTGCCGGAACCGGGTTGAGGCGGCAAGCGGTAGAATGCACTCGAACGCCGCATGTCCGCATCGAGTCTTCCGAAAACCCTCGGCGCGCTGCGCCGCCATCCCGACTTCAACGAGCGGCGTCTTGCGGGGCGCAGCGTCCGCGACGAGATTCGCGAGAACCTGACGGCCAAGCTGCGCTCGGGGGAAACCCTCTTCCCCGGCATCGTCGGGTTCGACGACACCGTCATCCCGCACATCGTCAATGCGCTGCTCTCGAAGCACAATTTCATTCTGCTCGGGCTGCGCGGCCAGGCGAAGAGCCGCATCCTGCGGCAACTGACCGCGTTTCTCGACCCCGCCCTGCCCTGCGTCGCCGGCGCCGAATTGCACGACAACCCCTACGCGCCGATCAGCAAGCCCGGCCGCGACGCCGTAGCGGCGATGGGCGGCGACACGCCCATCGCCTATTTGACGCCCGAGCAACGCTACGTCGAGAAACTGGCCACTCCCGACGTGACCATCGCCGACATGATCGGCGACATCGACCCCATCAAGGCCGCCCGGCGCGGCATCGAGCTCGGCGATGAATCGACGATGCACTTCGGCCTGCTGCCGCGCGCCAACCGCGGGATTTTCGCCATCAACGAACTGCCCGATCTGATGAGCAAGATCCAGGTCGGCCTGTTCAACATCATGCAAGAGGGCGACGTGCAGATCAAGGGCTATCCCGTGCGGCTGCCCCTGGACGTTCTTCTGGTCTTCAGCGCCAATCCCGAGGACTACACCGCCCGAGGGAAAATCATCACGCCGCTGAAAGACCGCATCGGCAGCGAGATCCGCACGCACTATCCGCTCGACGTCGGCCAGGCCATGGAAATCACCCGCCGGGAGGCATGGGCCGACCGCGGCAACCCCACGCAGACGTTCATTCCCGATTTCATTCGCGAAACCGTCGAGCAGATCGCCTTCGCCGCGCGCGAGGACTCCAAGATCGACAAGCGTTCCGGCGTCTCGCAACGGCTGTCGATTTCCTGTCTCGAAAATGCGGTTTCCAACGCGGAACGCCGCGCGCTTGCCGCCGGCGAATCTCTGGCCGTGCCCCGCGTCGGCGATGTCTACGCCGCCATGCCGTCGATCACGGGCCGCTTCGAGCTCGAATACGAGGGAGAGTTGAAGGGCGCCGAGCATGTCGCGCACGAATTGATCCGCACTGCCGTCGCCCGGGTCTTCGAGCGGTATTTCTCACGGAGCAGGGCCGGGAACATCGTCAACTGGTTCGAGATGGGAGGCAGCCTGCGCATCGGCGCCGATGCGAGCGCCGCAAAGGTCGTCGAGCAACTCGACACGATACAAGGCTTGCTGGACCTCGCCGACGCGCTCATCCCCAACGGCCGCGAGGAAAACGAAATTCGTGCCGCCGCGGGCGAATTCATACTCGACGGGCTGTATGCCCACCGCCGCATCGGACGCAACGAAGAAGTCGGCTACACGCGCAACCCGCGCGCCGAACAAGAAAAACGCCGCGAGGACGCCGGCGGCTTCGGCGTGCCGGACATCGACACAACCTATAACTGAGGCGCCGCGGGCGGGCCGATCCGTTAGAATGAACCCGGCCCGATGAAATACGTCAACTGGACGAAGTTCAGCGGCGATACTCTCGGCATTTCATCCGAGGACGTCATGCGCGCGCTCGCGGATTACTTCCTGCGCTCGGGCTTCGAAAATCGGCTCGCGCCCTGGTACGAGATGCCGCCCGAGCAGTCCCTGGAAGAGCTGCGGAAGGCCGTCCGCGACGCTCTGGAGTCGGGCGCGCTCTTCGATCCCGCGCGGCGCGACGCAATGTACGCGCGGCTTGCCGAGATGCCGCCGGAAGAAATCAAACGGCTGATCGAAAACCTGACGCGGCGCCTCGCCGCCGACGGCTACGTCGCCATCGACCGGCCCGCAGAACCGGACGAACGCCGCGCCGCGGCAAGCTCGGGCGGGCGCGTCGAAACCGACCGGCCCAAACCCGAGATTCGTTTCGAGCTTGCGGACAAGAGCCTCGATTTTCTGGGCTACAAAACACTCAAGGACTTGCTGGGCGCGCTGGGCAGGTCGTCCTTCGGCAGCCACGACACGCGAGAGCAGGCGACCGGCGTCGAAATGTCCGGCTCCTCGAAGCCCTACGAATTCGGCGACATCCTCAATCTCGACGTCGGCGGCACGCTGGCGAACGCTTTCCGCCGCGAAGGTCCCGGCAAGGGGTTGTCGAACCTGGAGTACGCGGATCTGATGGTGCGCCAATCGGCATACCGCAGCTCCTGCGCCACGGCGCTCATGCTCGACTGCTCGCACTCGATGATCCTCTACGGCGAAGACCGCTTCACTCCCGCCAAGCAGGTGGCCCTGGCGCTGGCGCACTTGATCCGCACGCAGTTTCCCGGCGACACGCTCGACCTGGTCCTTTTTCACGATTCGGCCGAGCAGGCGCCCTTGTCCCGCCTCGCCCGCGTACGCATCGGCCCCTTTCACACCAACACGCGCGAAGGCCTGATTCTGGCCCGGCGCCTGTTGAACCGGCGGCGGAAAGACATGCGGCAGATCGTCATGATTACCGACGGCAAGCCCTCGGCGATCACTTTGCCCGACGGCCGCATTTACAAGAACCCCTTCGGCCTCGACCCGCTGGTCATCGGCCCCACGCTGGATGAAGTCCACCGCTGCAAGCGCCAAGGCATCGTCATCAACACGTTCATGCTGGCGCGGGATTACGCTCTGGTGCAGTTCATCCGCAAAATCACGGAAATCTGCCGCGGCAAGGCATACTTCACCACGCCGTACACGCTCGGGCGGTATCTGCTGGCGGACTACATGAACAACAAGACGCGCACGGTGCATTAGATCCCGAAACCTCCGCGCCGTCTCGGTTTCGGTATACAATCGGAGCGCCATGCTCACGCGGCGGAAATTCGGGGCGCTTGCCGCCTCCG
Organism: Bryobacterales bacterium; assembly: GCA_965214655.1. Taxonomy (GTDB): domain Bacteria; phylum Acidobacteriota; class Terriglobia; order Bryobacterales; family UBA6623; genus CATQHP01. Next base: position 3,296,744 of record OZ243965.1, read on the forward strand.
CCTCCCTTTCGACTTTGTTGCACAATTGCGGGCCGGGCCCCCAGCCCGAGGCCGATCGAGAACGCGCCGCGGGAGACGACCTGCTCTCCCGCTCCATCGTCTTCGACGCTCATTGCGATACGCCCAGCCGCATGCTCTCCGAGGGCATTAGCCTGGGCGAAAGCAAAAGCTACCACCAGGTCGACATCGCGCGCATGCGCGAAGGCGGCATTACCGCCGCGTTCTTCGCCATTTTTGCCTCCGCCGGCAGCCATACGCCGCTCGAAGCCGTCAAGAAGGGACTCGAGATCAGCGACATGATCGTGCGGGAAACGCAACGCTATCCCGACGACCTCATCTTCGCCACGACGGCCGACGACGTCCTGCGCGCCAAGCGAGAAGACAAGATCGCTATCCTGCTTTCGCTCGAAGGCGGCCATATGATCGACGAAAGCCTGGGCGTGCTGCGCGAATTTCGACGCTTGGGCGTGCGTTCGTTCGGCCTCACCCACAGCTCGCATACGCCGTGGGCGAGTTCCGCCGAAGAGCCCGGCGGCCCCGACGGTCTGACCGACTTCGGCCATGAGATCGTCCGCGAGGCCAACCGGCTGGGCATGGTGCTCGATCTTGCCCATGCCTCCGACGAAACGTTCTTCGACACGATCGCAACGACAAGCGCGCCCATCGTTTCCTCGCATACCTGTTGCCGCGCGATCGCCAACCAGAAACGCAACATGAGCGACGCAATGCTTCAGGCGCTCGCCGAGAACGGCGGCGTGCTCGACATCGGCTACTACAACGGCATGATCGTGGAAAATTACGCCCGGCCGCGGCCCGATCTCTCCGACCTCGACGCCCGCAGAAAGAAAATTGAGGAGGAATTCGCCGGCGATCGCGAGCGCAGACTCGAAGAGCTCTGGAAGATCAACAAGGAAGAAGCCGACCGCATGGGCCGCCCCGGCTTCGACCGGTTGCTCGACCACTTCGAGCATGCCGCGGACGTGGCCGGCGTCGATCACGTGGGCTTCGGCTCCGACCTCGACGCGGCCCGCCATCTCTATCCCGAAGCCGTCGACGACATCGCCGAGACGGCGAATCTCGTGCCGGGGCTGCGCGGACGGGGCTTTTCCGACGAGGACATCTCCAAGATCCTCGGCGGCAACAACCTGCGGGTGCTCCAGGAGGCGGAACGGGCCGCGGCGTCCTGAGCGCAATCCGCGCGGCGCTCGTATCCCAAACCAGGCGACCGGCCGTCCCGAACTCACCGCCCGATTCCAGCAATGGAAGCGGACCGCGCCGCCATCGACCGCCCGGACTGAGCGCCGTCAACGCCGACTCGCTCGGGCCGTTACTCGACGGCGATCGTCACGCCCGGTTGGCTCTCTCTCCCGCCGACGGCGATCTTGACTTCCACTGCGTCGGACGCCTCGACCCCTTGCGGCGCCCTCGCCGCCACCAGGTTCATCGCCGCCAGCGTCGGCGCCAGCCCCGAGAACAGCACGTCCTCTTCCGCTATCTCCACGCCCCCGATCCATACCCGCACCCGCTCCACGGTGCGCCGCAGCGCCGCGTTCGAAAAATCCTCCGCACAGACGCTCTGCGGCTCGCACGAGTTCGCCCCGTCGGCTATCGGCGGCTCCACCGCCCCCAGCCCCGTGGCGTAAATCTCCACGATCTCCCCCGCCCGCGCCGGCCGGCTCGCGGTGTAGCAGGCTGTGGTGAAAGTCGGCTGGGTGGTGGGGTGACAGGAGGGGAGTGCGGGCCATAGACTATGGAGCATGGCGATGGGCAGGAAGAAGGGTAGCGAGCGGCAAGAGGCGCTGTGGTTGACGGCAGCGGATCTGCCGCGGAGTGCGGGGCATCCGTTTTACAAGGGGCTGAACCGGATATTCGTCAAGGAAGGATTTGACGAGTTCGTAGAGGGGCTGTGCGCGAAGTTTTACGCGGAGCGGATGGGGCGGCCGAGTCTACGGCCGGGGCGCTATTTTCGGCTGTTGTTGGTGGGTTCCTTCGAGGGTTTGGAGTCGGAGCGGGCGATCGCTTGGCGGGTGGCCGATTCCTTGAGTCTGCGGGAGTTTTTGGAATTGGGCGTGAGCGAGGGGGCACCGGATCACTCGACGTTGTCGCGGACGCGGCGGTTGCTGGACTTGGAGACGCACGAGGAGGTGTTCGTCTGGGTGCTGAAGCGGGTGCGGGCAGGGGGGCTGCTGCGGGGGCGGACGGTGGGCATAGAGGCCACGACGCTGGAAGCGAATGCGGCGATGCGCAGCATCGTGAGGAGGAAGACGGGGGAGAGTTACGAGCGGTTTTTGAGGCGGTTGGCGCTGGCCTCGGGAGTGCCGACGCCGACACGGGCGCAGTTGGCGCGGCGGGATCGCAAGCGGCGCAAGCGAGTGTCGAACAAAGAGTGGGCGCATCGTGTGGACGCGGATGCGCAGATCGGCAAGATGAAGGATGGGCGCACGCACATGGCGCACAAGGTCGAGCAGGCGGTGGACATGGAGACGGGGGCAGTGGTCGCGGTGACGGTGCAGGAGGCCGGCGCGGGGGCTGCGCAGCTACATCGCAGAACCGCAGCGCGGGCGGCGCGGCAAGCAGCGCGAGCAAGCGGCGGTGTACGCCAACCGGCGGCGCATTCGTGGGGCGCGGGGGCGGCACCTGTTGCACCTGCGCGGCGAGCTGCTGGAGAGACCGTTTGCCCATCTGTTCGTCAGCGGAGGTTTGCGCCGGGTCTCGCTGCGCGGGCATCCCAACATCCGCAAACGGCTGCTGATCCATGCCTGCGGCTTGAATCTGGGGCTGCTCATGCGCCGCCTGACGGGCAGCGGTACGCCACGCAGCCTACAAGGCTGCGCCACCGCTCTCTATCTTGCCGAAATTGCCCTTTTTTACGCTCTCAGGCGCCTTCTGAGGCGTCTCCTACGCCCTCTGCAGGGCTGCTCCGCCCGTTATCTACCTGATTCGTCCGCGCAACCCTGGGGGACTGGCATCGCGGCCTGACCACGCCACCTTACTCAAACTTCTCCATCCCCTCGAAAAAAGGGACTTTCCCCACGGACTTGTCTGTTTAAACTGCTCTCGTGGGCTTCGGGATCAAGCTCACCTCCCGGCGTCGGAGTTGTTAATGGTGTCCTTGCAGCGGGGGGGCTCGTCTTCCAAGTCAGCCGCGGAAGAAGCCGGCGACGATGGCGGCGACCATGAGGGAGATCAGCACCCAAATGATGCGGTGTTCGGCATCAAGGCGGGCCACGAGCTTGGCTTCGAGAGCAGCGATGCCCGCGCGTATGTTCTGGCTGGCCATGTTGCGGATGCCTTCGGTCGCATTATAGGCGTCCTCGGGACCGAGGTCCGGGCGGGATATTCATTGCTCACACCATTGAGGAATTGCGGCCGTAAAAGCGGGCCGCAGACTACGACGCCGCCGAGCCGGCGGCAAGGTCCGCTTTGGCGATCTGTTATGATCTAGCTGGATAGGGAGTGGCACGATGAAACGCAGACCTTTGTTCCCGTCGTTGCGTGAATTCCTGCGTTGGGAAGCCGTGTTTGCAATCCTGGGAGCTCTTTTCGGATCGCGAGACAACGGCTTAGGAGGGAGTGAGTGAAGATGGAACGGTTGAAAACTTTCAGAAAATGCGTGGCAGCGGCAGCGGTGGCGCTGAGCGGTGGCGAGGCAGTTGCGCAAAACCATGGGCTGCAAACTTTGCTGGATATGATGGAGTTGCAGGAAAAGAAACTGCAAGAGCTGGATATTACGGAGTGGAAGCATTCATACCCGCTCCATTTTGCGCTGCGCAGTAATGAATATGATCGCGCGATTGAAGTCATGCGCATGATGACGGACATGGAAGTAAAAGATCCATGGGGTAGAACCCCATTGAGCCTTGCAGCCGACGACGAGGCTGCCGTCGCGTATGACATGGCGCGGGCCCTTCTGCAATACGGCGCCGACCCCAACGGCAGGGACCGCGACGGATTGACCCCGCTGCACTATGCCGCCACCGCCGGAAACTTAGCGGTTGTGGAAATGTTGGTTGATCGTGGCGCGAAAATCGATGCCGTGATCGAGGACGGCAAAGACGAGAACACTACCCCGCTGTATTTGGCCTACAAGAAAGGGCGGACCCGCGTTATCGAGTTCCTGGAGAATCGCGGAGGCACGATCCCGGATGAGCAGCGAAAAGAATTGGAGATACAGGCAAAGACGGCGGCCCATTACGAAAGAATGACGGCGGCTGTGCCCAAGGGGATGACATCGGAACAGGAATCCAATTGGCGCCTGGAGCGATTCATGATGGCGCAGCGAATAGCCTTAGCAGAGAGCGGCCATTTGAGCCCTGAAATGCTTGAAGCGATGGACGTATTCTATGCACATTATCTGGAAGGTCTGGAGGGGGAACGTCCTGCCGAAGTTTCTTATTCCGAGTGGCTTGTGAACAACCATATGCACGCCATAGAGGCTTCTCAGGCTGCGATAGAAAAGCTGCCTCAGCAGCAACCCTAATAGCATGATGTTTCGATTTTTATCTATGGGGACGGTCTTGCTGGGCACCTTGTTGGCTTGTCCCTTCGAAGGGCGTGGCCCAGGGAAATGTTGTTTGTAGAATGACATGCAAGTCTAACGACGACTTTAGGAAAGCTGGATGTGATTCCGTTAAAAAGGCATGTTATCACCGGGCGAAACGAGAAGCAGAATTAGAGACTGCGGTTCCTCTGGCTGCCTGTAAACTTCTAAAAGTTCCCATATTGATAAAGGCTTGCGAGGATGGTGTTAAAAAAGCAAGAGAGGCGATAAAGAAAGGGAAGGAAAAGGTTTGCGACAGTAAGCAGGAAGAATGTTATAGGAAATCGGAAAGAAAATACCAAACGTGCCTGGAAGACGTGTGTGGCGGCGAGTCTTGCGATAGGGAATAAAGTACCGTCGGATCGAGGCCGTGTTCCCCCGCCAGCGGGGGAATGTGAGCGTGCCCAATCTGACGGTTTTGAATGCCATCTTATATGTCGCGGAACAGGGCTGCAAGTGGCGCGGCCTGCCGCAACGCTTCGGCAACTGGCACACCATCTACACACGGATGAATCGTTGGGCCAAGAAGGGCGTGCTTGATGCTGTGTTTGAGAAACTCCAACGCGAAGTCCACCCTGACGGGACGGGCGCGTTAAAAAAACCGGTCCGCAGGCCATCGGCAAGTCCCGCGGCGGATGGAGCACCAAGATTCATCTGGTTGCCGCAGATGCGCGCACGGCGATAACTTTTGCGCTCTCGCCCGGCCAAGCCCATGACGCTGTTTATGGCCGCCATCTGCTAGGCGGCCTCAGACCCTTACCCGCACCGCTGCCTTTGCTTATGGACGGCGCTTATGCTGACCAGCAGACACGCCAGTTGGCCTTGGATTTCGGTTGGATTCCCGTTGTCCCGCCCCCTCGCGGGCGCTTGCAACCCTGGGCATACGACCGGATGCTCTATCGCCGCCGGAATGAGATCGAGAGACTCTTTCGCCGCCTCAAGGGCTTCCGCCGTATTTTCTCCCGCTTCGACAAGCTGGACGTGATGTTTCTCAGCTTCTTGCATTTCGCTCTCATCGTGGAGGCTCTACGTTAGTGTTAACACGCCCTAGCGGGAAAGTTGAGTTGCCCCGCGCTCCCCGCAACCGTGTCGATTGTCCAGTCGGCCGCGGGCTGCGCCCCGGCAGCGGCGGCGAATAAGACGGCGAGACCGATTATGCGGCCAGCGAATAGCAAGACCGCTTGCGCGGCGCGGCGAAACCGCCGCGCGGTAGACCCGAAAAGTGTGGTAAGAAGCATGAAAAGATCGGCAGCAAGCTGCCTGCGCTTTCTGAACCAATTTACAATATTTACGCATATTTTTTATTATTTTCACAATTTTTACACTGCAAGCTGAGGGCTGCCCTTTTTTTCATCGAATAATCCCAAGAGCGGCGCTGACAACAACTACGGTTCGCCGCTTGCCCGCGCTTTGCGTGGAGCGCGTCGAAAATATCCTGCTTCGCCGCGGTCATGGCGATACGCCGTCCGCATTGCCGGCTTTGTCGCGCTCTCGGCGCCGATTCCGCCGGCGCCAGGATCTCCGGTAATGGCTGCCGCCGAGCGCCCGCAGTTGGTCATCGTCGGCCGCCCGGACTGAGCGCCGTCAGCGCCGACTCGCTCGGGCCGTTACTCGACGGCGATCGTCACGCCCGGTTGGCTTTCCCTGCCGCCGACGGCGATCTTGACTTCCACTGCGTCGGACGCCTCGACCCCTTGCGGCGCCCTCGCCACCACCAGGTTCACCGCCGCCAGCGTCGGCGCCAGCCCCGAGAACAGCACGTCCTCTTCCGCTATCTCCACGCCCCCGATCCATACCCGCGGCCGCTCCACGGTGCGCCGCAGCGCCGCGTTCGAAAAATCCTCCGCACAGACGCTCTGCGGCTCGCACGAGTTCGCCCCGTCGGCTATCGGCGGCTCCACCGCCCCCAGCCCCGTGGCGTAAATCTCCACGATCTCTCCCGCCCGCGCCGGCCGGCTCGCGGTGTAGAGATTCGCCATCTCCCCGGGCTGCGCCAACTGGATGTCCCCGCTGAATCCGGGCGGCGCCGCCAACACCGTCGTGCCCGCCAGCAGCACCGCCCCCTGGCCCGTTCCTTCCCCCGATATCGTGAATATCCCCGGCCCATGAGGCCCCACGAAGAACCGCCGCGGATAACTGCTCCCCGCAGCCGTCTCCACCACCACCGAGGCGATCGCCGAAGTCGCCCCCTCCAGCAGAACATCCGCAGCCAGCGCGGACGGCAACTGCGCGTAGATGCGCTGCGACGTCACCGCGAACAGCCGCGCTTCCAAGCCGTCGAAGCGCACGCTGACCCCGCCCAGGCGCAACGGCAGAGGAAAACCTTCGGCGGCGATCAACCCGCCGGCGGCGAAGTTCTTGCCCAGCAGCGCAACCATCGAACCCGGCGCCGGCGGCAACGTCCGCCGGACGAACGGACTCGTCCGCTCGCCGAACGCGCTCATTGCGGCCGCGTTCACCACGCCGTGCTCGGACACCGCCGGACCCAGCGGCGGCAGCACTTCCAGCATGATGCGCACGCGCGCCGCGACGCATCCCCCGGAACGGATGTGCAGCCGCCCGCTGCGCGTCCCCTCCTCGAGCCCGGCCGGATCGACTGTGACCTCGACCGCCGCCTCGCCGTCCGCAGCCAGGCTGCCGCTCTGCGGCATCGCCGTGATCCAACTTTGCGCCGGCTGGATGTGGAAGTCCGCCTCGCCGTCCGCGGCGCGCAAAACGACCGTTCGGGCCGCCGGCTCGGCATCCTGCGGCAGCGCGAACGACAACTGCCCAGGCTGCGCCTGCACCACGGCGGGACAGCCGGGCGGGTCGGGGTCGGCGGGGGTGACGGTGACGGTCACCGTGTCGGGCGTCGAAGCCGCGTTGCGCGCGTCGGTCACCGTCAGCGCGAAGACCAGCGTGGCATTCTCCGTCAACTGTGTCGGCGCGGTGAAGCGCGGGCTGGCCGTCGCCGCTCCGCTGAGGGTCACCGTCTGACCCGAGGTCTGCGTCCAGGCGTAGCTGAGCGTTTCGCCTTCGGGGTCGGTGCTGCCCGACCCGTCCAGGGTGACGCTCGCCTCTTCGGCCACGGTCCGGTCGGGGCCGGCGTTGGCGGTGGGCGCGTCGTTGGGGCCCGCGGTCACGGTGACGGTCACCGTGTCGGCGGTCGAAGCCGCGTTGCGCGCGTCGGTCACCGTCAGCGAAAAGACCAGCGCGGCGTCGGCGGCCAGTTGCGGCGGCGCGGTGAAGCGCGGGCTGGCCGTCGTCGCCCCGCTCAAGGTCACCGTCTGGCCCGAGGTCTGCGTCCAGGCGTAGCTGAGCGCTTCGCCTTCGGGGTCGCTGCTGCCCGAACCGTCCAGAGTGACGGTGGCCCCTTCGCTCACGGTCTGGTCGTCGCCGCCGTCGGCGGTGGGCGCGTCGTTGCTTCCTGCGGTGACGGTCACGATCACCGTGTCGGCGGTCGAAGCCGCGTTGCGCGCGTCGGTCACCGTCAGCGAAAAGACCAGCACGGCGTCGGCGGCCAAGTTCTCCGGCGCGGTGAAGCGCGGGCTGGCCGTCGTCGCCCCGCTCAAGGTCACTGTCTGGCCCGAGGTCTGCGTCCAGGCGTAGCTGAGCGCTTCGCCTTCGGGGTCGGCGCTGCCCGAACCGTCCAGAGTGACGCTCGCCCCTTCGCTCACGGTCTGGTCGTCGCCGCCGTCGGCGGTGGGCGCGTCGTTGGGGCCCGCGGTCACGGTGACGGTCACCGTGTCGGGCAGCGAAGCGGCGTTGCGCGCGTCGGTCACCGTCAGCGAGAAGACCAGCACGGCATTCTGCAGCAACTCGGTCGGCGCGGTGAAGCACGGGCTGGCCGCCGTCGCATCGCTGAGGGCCACCGTCTGGCCCGAGGTCTGCATCCAGGCGTAGGCGAGTGTTTCGCCTTCGGGGTCGGCGCTGCCCGAACCGTCCAGAGTGACGCTCGCCCCTTCGCTCACGGTCTGGTCGTCGCCGGCGTCGGCGGTAGGCGCGTCGTTGGGTCCCGCGGTCACGGTGACGGTCACCGTGTCGGCGGTCGAAGCCGCGTTGCGCGCGTCGGTCACCGTCAGCGAAAAGACCAGCACGGCGTCGGCGGCCAAGTTCTCCGGCGCGGTGAAACTCGGGCTGGCCGTCGCCGCTCCGCTGAGGGTCACCGTCTGGCCCGAGGTCTGCGTCCAGGCGTAGGCGAGCGCTTCGCCTTCGGGGTCGGCGCTGCCCGAACCGTCCAGAGTGACGCTCGCCCCTTCGCTCACGGTCTGGTCGTCGCCGGCGTCGGCGGTGGGCGCGTCGTTGGGTCCCGCGGTCACGGTGACGGTCACCGTGTCGGCGGTCGAAGCCGCGTTGCGCGCGTCGGTCACCGTCAGCGAAAAGACCAGCACGGCATTCTGCAGCAACTCGGTCGGCGCGGTGAAGCTCGGGCTGGCCGCCGTCGCATCGCTGAGGGTCACCGTCTGGCCCGAGGTCTGCGTCCAGGCGAAGCTGAGCGTTTCGCCTTCGGGGTCGGTGCTGCCCGACCCGTCCAGAGTGACGCTCGCCTCTTCGGCCACGGTCTGGTCGTCGCCGGCGTCGGCGGTGGGCGCGTCGTTGGGTCCCGCGGTCACGGTGACGACCACCGTGTCGGCGGTCGAAGCCGCGTTGCGCGCGTCGGTCACGGTCAACGAAAAGACCAGTGCGGCATCGGCGGCCAGTTGCGTCGGCGCGGTGAAGCTCGGGCTGGCCGCCGTCGCATCGCTGAGGGTCACCGTCTGGCCCGAGGTCTGCGTCCAGGCGAAGCTGAGCGCTTCGCCTTCGGGGTCGCTGCCCGAACCGTCCAGAGTGACGCTCGCCCCTTCGGCCGCGGTCTGGTCGTCGCCGGCGTCGGCGGTGGGCGCGTCGTTGGGTCCCGCGGTCACGGTGACGACCACCGTGTCGCCCTGCGAAAGGTTGGCGCCGTCGCTGACGATCAGCAAGAAGACCAGCACGGCGTCGGCGGCCAGTTGCGTCGGCGCGGTGAAGCTCGGGCTGACTGTCGCCGCCCCGCTCAAGGTCACCTTCCGGCCCGAGGTCTGCGTCCAGGCGTAGGCGAGCGCTTCGCCTTCGGGATCGGTGCTGCCCGACCCGTCCAGAGTGACGCTCGCCTCTTCGGCCACGGTCTGGTCGTCGCCGGCGTCGGCGGTGGGCGCGTCGTTGGGTCCCGCGGTCACGGTGACGGTCAGCGAAAAGACCAGCACGGCGTCGGCGGCCAAGTTCTCCGGCGCGGTGAAACTCGGGCTGGCCGTCGCCGCTCCGCTGAGGGTCACTGTCCAGCCGGAGGTCTGCGTCCAGGCGTAGCTGAGTGTTTCGCCTTCGGGGTCGGAGCTGCCCGAACCGTCCAGAGTAACGGTTGCCCCTTCCCTCACGGTCTGGTCGAGGCCGGCGTCGGCGGTGGGCGCGTTGTTGACTGTGACCGTGGCCTTGGCCTCAACGCGGACGCCGTTGGCGTCGGTGACGGTGAGGGTGTAGGTGGTGGTGGCGGTCGGGGAGACGTTGAGCGAGCCGGCGCCCGTGTTGTCGAGAGTGACGGTGTGGTTGCCGGGATTGACGACCGCGCTGACGGCGTTGGTCGAAGCCACGGTGAGCGTGGTGGATTGGCCGCTGGTGATGGTTGTCGGGTTGGCGGTGAGCGTAGCCGTGGGGCGGGGAGTGACGGTGACGGTGGCGGTATCGGTAGCCGTAACGCCGTTGGCGTCGGTGACGGTGAGGGTGTAGGTGAGGCTGATGGTAGTGGTCGTTAGGAAGGAGATCCTGCGCGAGCCGGCGCCCGTGTTGTCGAGAGTGACGGTATAGTTGCCCGGCTGAATCACCGCGCTGACGGCGTTGGTCGAAGCCACGGTGAGCGTGGTGGATTGGCCGCTGGTGATGGTTGTCGGGTTGGCGGTGAGCGTAGCCGTGGGGCGGGGAGTGACGGTGACGATGGCGGTATCGGTAGCCGTAGCGCCGTTGGCGTCAGTGAGGGTGAGGGTGTAGGTGGTGGTCGTTATCGGGGAGACGGTGACCGAGCCGCCGCCTGTGTTGTCGAGCATGACGGTATGGTTGCCCGGCTGAATCACCGCGCTGACGCCGTTGATCGAAGCGACGGTGAGCGTGGAGGACTGCCCCACGGTGATGGTCTCCGGGGAGGCGGTGAGGGTGGCGGGGGGGGGTGCCTTGGCGAATGCGGTCGTTGCCGGTATCGGCAATATAGAGTTTGCCCGCCCCGTCTACCGCCACGCCATACGGCCTGTTCAACCCCGCCTGGAGCGCCGGGCCGCCGTCTCCGCCGTACCCTTCCCATCCGCTCCCCGCCACCGTGGCAATGTTCCCCGCGGCGTAGACCCTGCGGATCCTGTTGTTGAAAGTATCGGCGATGTAGAAGTTGCCCGACCCGTCCGCCGCCACGGCATGGGGACTGTTCAACCACGCCTGGAGCGCCGGGCCGCCGTCTCCGCCGTACCCTCGCCCTCCGCTCCCCGCCACCGTGGCAATGTTCCCCGCGGCGTCGACCCTGCGGATGCGGTGGTTGAAAGTATCGGCAATGTAGAGGTTGCCCAACCCGTCCACGCTCAAGCCGTGGGGGTTGGCCAGTTGGGCCGCGGTCGCCGGACCGCCGTCCCCGCCGAATCCTTTCGTCCCGGTCCCTGCGACCGTGGCAATGTTCCCCGCGGCGTCGACCTTGCGGATGCGATGGTTGTCCCTATCGGCGATGTAGAGGTTGCCGTCCGCATCCACCGCCACGCCTGTGGGATAGTGCAGCCGCGCCTGGACCGCCGCCTTGTTGTCCCCGTTGAACCCTAGCCCGGATTTCTCACCAGGGGGTAGCGAAAAGCCGCTGATTGTGGCATAAACGTATGTAGATGAATATGTTGCAGCCAGCAACGAACGACTTTTCGCTAGGACACAGTGTAACCAAACGAGTTTTCATTTTGCTACTGGATTCCGCCGGGAGGCGGTAGCCCGTTTCGATGGCGGGACGATCACCAGCGAGGCCGGGGCCCTGCTGTTGCAGCGCACCGAGCGGCAGACCGGCATTCTGCGCCAGTTCGCGGGCTGCTTTCGCGACTCCCGCCAAGCGGAGCGGATCGAGCACAGCGTGGCGGAGTTGGTGAGCCAACGGGTCTATGGGCTGGCCTTGGGTTACGAAGACCTCAACGATCACGATCGACTGCGCAGCGACCCGCTGCTGGCGTTGTTGTCGGGCAAGGCCGATGTGGCGGGCGGCAAGCGTCGGCGGCGGCGGGATCGGGGCCGGGCCGGGGCGGGCAAGAGCACGCTGAACCGGCTGGAGTTGACCCCTGCGCAGGTCGAAGCGAGCGCGCGCTACAAGAAGATCGCCCTGGACAGCGCAGCGGTCGATGCGCTGTTGGTTGAACTCTACATCCAGCGGCAGAGTTGCCGCCCGCAGCGCATCGTGCTGGATCTCGACGCCACCGACGACCGTCTGCACGGGCAGCAGGAAGGGCGTTTTTTTCACGGCTACTACGGCGCCTACTGCTACTTGCCGTTGTACATCTTCATTGACGAGCAGTTGGTCTGCGCGCGGTTGCGGACAGCGAACCGAGACGCTGCGGCGGGGGCGCTGGAAGAGGTCGTGCGGATCGTGGGGCAGTTGCGCCGGAGATGGCCTGGGGTGGAGATTCTGCTGCGCGCCGATGCAGGCTTTTGCCGCGAGGAGTTGATGAGTTGGTGTGAGCAACAGGGGGTGGACTACGTGTTCGGACTGGCCAAGAACCAGCGCTTGTTGCGCCGCCTGCACAAGCCGTTGCAGAAGGCGCAGCGGCGCTACGCTGCCAGCGGCAAGCCGGCGCGGGCGTTCGCCGAGTTCCGTTATCGCACGCGCCACAGTTGGCGGCGCAAACGCCGTGTGGTGGGCAAGGCCGAGCGGCTGGCCAAGGGCGCCAATCCGCGCTTCCCAATCTACGCTTCGTGGTGACCTCGCTCAGCACCGCACAGTACGCCGCGCAGAGCTTGTACGAGGATCTCTACTGCGCGCGGGGCGAGATGGAGAAGCGCATCAAAGAGCAACAGTTGGCTTTGTTCGCCGACCGCACTTCGACGGCGCTGCTGCGCTCGAACCAGATTCGTTTGTATTTTTCTGCGATCGCCTACTGTCTGTTGCAAGCGTTGCGCGAGTTGGGCTTGGCGGGCACGCAGATGGCGCGGGCGCAATGCGCGACGATCCGCGTACGGCTGCTCAAGATCGGGGCGCGGGTGCGGGTGACGGCGCGCAAGGTGTGGGTCTCGATGGCTACGGGCCATCCGGCGCAGGCGCTGTTTGCTGCGGTTTACGCCAATCTGGGAAGGCCGCCGCCGCAGGGCTGCTGAAGGGGCGCCTGGCGCCTGCGGGTTCGAAGGTCACAGCAAGCGCAGCAGCCCCGGCGGGGGCTTGGCCGGAGTGTGCGCAAAATCGGCCCCAAACCCTCCTGACGCCCCCGCCTGTAGCGCCGGACGCTACACCCAGCGTGCGCAACGGCCACTGTACTGGGCGACCCGCATCAACTGCCCCTCAAATTCGTTCCGCAAACCGCTTCCTGCCCGCCCAGCCATGCCTGGTGAGAAATCCGGGCTAGCGTCCCGGTCCCTGCGACCGTGGCAATGTTCCCCGCGGCGTCGACCTTGCGGATGCGATGGTTGAAAGTATCGGCAATGTAGAGGTTGCCCGACCCGTCCGCCGCCGTGCTCCAGGGGAAATCCAGTTGCGCTTCGACCGCCGAACCGCCGTCTCCGCCGAAACGGTTCGTTCCGTCTCCCGCGATCGTGGCAATGTTCCCCGCAGCGTCGATCTTGTGAATACGGTAATGGCGGGTATCGGCAATGTAGAGGTTGCCCGACCCGTCCGCCGCCACGCCATCGGGAAGGGACAACTCCGCCGCGGTCGCCCGACCGCCGTCCCCGTAGAACCCTCGCTCTCCGGTCCCCGCGACCGTAGTAGTCGTTCCATCGGTGGCGACCTTGCGGATGCGGTGCTCGTTACGATTAGCCATGTAAAGGTTGCCCGACCCGTCCACCGCCAAGCCGTAGATAGTGCCCCACCTTCCCCCCCCGACCGTGGAAATGTTCCCATCGGCGTCGACCTTGCGAATGCCCAGGTTGGTCAAATCGCCAATGTAGAAGTTGCCCGACCCGTCCACCGCCACGTCATTGGGAAAATTCAGTCGCGCCGCGGTCGCCGCACCGCCGTCCCCGCTGAACCCTTGCTGTCCGGTCCCCGCGACCGTAGTAATCGTTCCATCGGCAGCGGCGACTTTGCGAATGCGCTGGTTGTCCCGATCGACGATGTAGAGATTGCCCGACCCGTCCACCGCCACGTCATAGGGAAAATTCAGTTGCGCCGCGGTCGCCGCACCGCCGTCCCCGCTGAACCCTCGCTGTCCGGTCCCCGCGACCGTAGTAACCGTTCCATCGGCGGCGACTTTTTGAATGCGCTGGTTGTTCTGATCGGCAATGTAGAGATTGCCCGACCCGTCCACCGCCACTCTATTGGGGGAGTTTAGCTGCTGGGGAAGTATAGCTGTCCCCCCTCCTCCTCCCATAACTGTGTCGATTGTCCAGTCGGCCGCGAGCTGCGCCCCGGCTGCGGCGGCCAGTAACGCGGCGAGGCCGCTTACGCGGCTGGTGAATAGCAAGACGGCGCGGCAAAACCTAGAAATACGGCAAGAGGCATGAAGAGATCAGCAGCAAGCTGCCTGCGCTTTCTAAACCAATTTACAATATTTGCGTATATTTTTACATTTCTTTTATAATATTTACGCTGTAGGCTGAGGGCTGTCCTTTTCTCATCGAATAATCCCAAGAGCCGCGCTGCCAACAACTACGGTTCGCCGCCTGCCTGCGCTTTGCGTGGAGCGCGTCGAAAATATCCTGCTTCGCCGCGGTCATGGCGATACGCCGTCCGCCTTGTCGGCTTTGTCGCGCTCTCGGCGCCAATTCCGCCGGTGCTAGGATCTCCGGTAATGGCCGCCGCCGAGCGCCCGCAGTTGGTCATCGTCGGTCGCCCGAACGTCGGCAAGTCCTCGCTTTTCAACCGCATTACCCGCTCGCGGCGCTCGATCACGGGCGACGAGCCGGGCATCACGCGCGACCGCATCCGCCTGCCGGCGGCCTGGAACGGCAAGCCCTTCGAGGTCACCGACACGGGCGGCATGACCTTCGGCGAGGACGGCGTTTTCCCCCAACTCATCGGCGAGCAGGTTCGCGCCGCGGTCGCCGCGGCCGATCGTGTGGTTTTCGTCATCGACGGCCGCAGCGAGTTGACGCCGGCCGACCGCGACCTTGCCGGGTTCCTGCGGCGCTGCGGGCGGGCGGTGACGGTCGCGGTCAACAAGTGCGATACGCAAGCCCTCGACGCGCTTGCCGCCTCGTTTTACGAGTTGGGCTTCGCCGACGTGATCGGCGTTTCCGCGGAGCACGACCGCGGCATCGAACGGCTGCTGCAAGCGGCCACGAAAGAGTTTCCGCGCGCCGAGGAGGCCGGCGAAGAAGCCCGCCCGATCCGGGTGGCGATCCTCGGACGGCCGAACGCCGGCAAATCGACGCTGCTGAACCGCATTGCGGGGCAAGAACGCGCCATCGTTTCCGTTGTTCCGGGAACCACCCGCGACGCGGTCGACGCCGAGGTCGTCCGCCGCGGCCGCCGCTTTGTTTTTGTGGACACCGCCGGAATCCGCCGCAAGGGCAAGACGACGCGCATGGCCGAAAAGCTCAGCGTGGTCATGGCGCGCCGCCACCTGCGCCTGGCCGATGCCGCTCTGCTGCTGGTCGAGCCGAGGGAAGGCGTCACCGCGCTCGACGCGAATATCGCCGGCTACGCCCACGAAGCCGGCAAGGCTTGCGTGATCGTCGTCAACAAGTGGGATGCGAGCGAGACCGCGCCGGCCGAATTCCGCCGGCGCATCCGCGAGCAACTCAAATTCCTCGACTACGCTCCGATCGCCTTCGTCTCGGCGCTCACGGGGCAGCGCGTCGAAAGTCTGTTTCCGCTTGTGCTGCAAGGAACCGCCGCCGCGCGGCGGCGCATCCCCACTGCCGCGCTCAACCGCTTCCTGGCCGAGCTCGACATGGAGCGCGTAACCGTGCCGGGCGGGCGCAAACCGAAGATTGCCTACGTCACGCAAGCCGCCGTCGAGCCGCCCACTTTTGTCTTCTTTACCAACCGTGCGGAACCCTTTCATTTCGGCTTGGAACGGTATTTGATCAATCGGCTGCGCGCCGCTTTCGACTTCGAGGGGACGCCGATCGTCGTGCGCTCGAAGCTGAAACGCAAATGAACCGCTTTCGCGGGCCGGCAAGAACCCGGCGCCGACCGCTACAGGACGATGCCGAAAAAGCCCTTGAACAGGTACGCCGCGAGGACCGAGAGGAGCAGGAACCAAACCACCCAATGCGCCGTCAGCGGTCCGATGCCGATTTCCCGCGCGGGGTAGCGGATTTCCAGCCACTCGATTGCAGCGGATGCGTACCCGTCCTCGCCGGACGCAGGCAGCAGCCGCTGCCGCCATGAACGCGCGCGGCGCTGCGAGACGTATTCGAAACCGGAGCCGACAAGGGCGGCTTTGCGCAATGCGCCGTGCTGCGATTGCAGAATCAGCTCGGCCTCGCCTTCCTCGACGGCCCTCACCCGCCAACTGACCTCGCCCGCGGGACGCACCCGGATCGCGGGAGTCTCGACCGCAACGCCACCGGAAGCCGTCAGACTCGGCGCCTCGCCCGAGAGGGGCATTTTCGCCGTCACGAGCGCCGCTTCTCCGACCCGCAGCGGCCGGCGTCCGTAAACGGCGTCGAGATGGCCGTACAGCACGACCAGGGGCGCGGCCAGAAAAAGCGCGGGCCGGAGCATGTGCGCGGCGTACTTGCCGTTGTTGCGCAGCAGGTCTTTCTGCGCCCGCAGCAGCAGGCCGGGGTCGTCGCCGAAAAGGCGCATCTCCAGCAAGTGCGCCTGCATGCGTTTCTTGGCCCGTTCGATAGCGGGCTGATTCGAAGTCTTGCCCACCACCCAGAGCATGGCGACGCCGATCGAGACCGACAGCAGCACGAACCCCGGCATGGGGCCTACGCGCTCGAATACCCCGGCGTAACCCGCAACGAGCGCGCGCAGCAAGCCGTTGAGCAGATCGACGAGCACGGTTTACTCGAGGTAGCCGAGACCTTGCAGCTTCTGCATGATCTCTTCATCGGAGGCGCCGTCCTCGATTTGCGAGAGCTCCCTTTCGAGCACGTGCTCGACGAATTCCTTCGGCGAAGAATAGCCGCCGGCCTCGGCGCAGCGTCGAACGCGCTCGAACAAGGCCGGTTCGAGCTTGATGGTGTGTGCGGAACCGAACATGACGAACTCTCAGCATAGCCCGGCGGCGCGGGGGCGTCAGAGCCGGTCGACGCTCCATGCAGCCGCCAGCGCCTCGACCGCGGCGGGATCGACGGAAGGCAAATAGGGAATTTCGCCCAGAACCCGGACTTGCCCGTAAGTTTCGATGGCGCGGCGGTTTTCGGCGTTCGGCTCGCCGACCATGACGACACCGGCGATTTGCAGGCTGCGGCGGCGCAGGGCTTCTACGGTCAGCAGCGTGTGGTTGATCGTTCCCAAGCCCGAGCGCACGGCGACAACCGCCGGCAGGCCGATGGCCGCGATGAGGTCGGAGATCAACTGCGTATCGTTCAGCGGCACGAGCAGGCCGCCGGCGCCTTCGACGATCCAGAACCGGGCGGGCGCCAAGCGCTCCTTGATGTCCAGCAACTGCTCCAGGCGGATGCGCCGCCCGGCCAGCCGAGCCGACAGATGCGGGGACAGCGGCCGCTCCAGGCGGATGCCCTCATTGCAGATTTCTTGCGGCGCGCAACTTGCCAGCCGGGCCGCCTCGGCGGTGTCGTCGTCTTCTTCGATGCCCGTTTGGACGGGTTTCCAATAGCCCACGGCGCGGCTGCGCCGCAGAGCGCTCAGCAGAACGGAAGAAACGACGGTTTTGCCGACGCCGGTATCGGCGCCGGTTACGAAGATGCCGCGCATGTCGCCGCCTCGCGCAACTCTTTTTCGAGAACCGCCGCGAACCGCTCGACTTCGCCGGCGGTCAGCTTCGCATTGAGCGATATCCGCAGACGGGCCGTTCCGGGGGGTACCGTCGGCGGACGGATCGCGCGGACATCGTAGCCGGCGCTCTGCAGACGGGCGGCGGCTTCGACAGCGGCTTCGTTCCCGCCGAGCACGATGGGCAGGATCGGGGAATCGTCCGGCGGGACGCCCAGCCGCTCCCTGAGCTTCCGGGCGAGACTGCGCACCTTGCGGCGCAGGCCGGGTTCTTCGGCAACGATGTCCAATGCTTCGTCGATCGCTTCGGCCGCCGCCGGCGGCGGGGCGGTGGAGAAGACGAACGGCCGGGCCGTTTGGATCAGGTAGTTCGTTGCCCATTCGGGCGCGCACACGAACGCCCCGGCGACCCCCAGCGCCTTCCCGGCGGTATTGATCGAGAGCAAGACGTTTTCGGCGCAGCCCGTTTCCTCGATCAGGCCGCTGCCTCTCGCGCCGAAAATTCCGACGGCATGCGCCTCGTCGACAATCAAGGAGAAATCGTGCTCGCCGCGCAGCCGCGCGTAGTCGGCGAGCGGCGCGCGGTCGCCGTCCATCCCGAACAGGGATTCGGTGACGACGAACCGGCGGCCGGAACAGGGTTCCCGGGCGAGGAGCCGTTCGAGCGCGGCAGAGTCGGCGTGAGGAAAAATGACCCGGCGGGCCTTCGACAGACGGATGCCGTCGATGATGCTGGCGTGGTTCAGAGCATCGGAGAAAACCAGGTCGCCTTCTTCCGGCAAAGCCGTCAGCACGCCCAGATTGGCCGCCCAGCCGGTGCTGAAGTAGAGCGCCGACTCGGCCCCTTTCCAGCGGGCGAACCGCCGTTCCACGCGGCTGAAGACGCTGCGCTGCCCTCTGAGCAGCCGCGATGCCGTGGAGCCGACGCCCCATTCCTCGGCCGCGGCGGCGAACCGCCTCTTGAGGCGCGGATGATCGGCCAAGCCGAGATAATCGTTGGACGAAAGGTCGATCCCCCGGGGCGGCGCGAGGGAGCGCGCGAGGCCGTCGCCGGCAAGCTGCGACAGGCGGGATCGAACGCGCCTTTCGAGCGGAGCGTCCGTCATGCCGCCGGCCCTGCGGCGCCGGCCGGCGGCAGGGCCGCATCCGTTACGGGCTCGGCGATGAGCCGCATGCCCATGCGCTTCAGCAAGCGTTCGTCGTCGCCGACGCCTGGGTTGGGGGTGGTCAACAGCTTTTCCCCCATGAAGATCGAATTGGCGCCCGCCAGAAAGCAGAGCGCCTGTCCCTCTTCCGACAACGCCAGGCGCCCGGCGGAAAGCCGCACCATCGAGCGCGGCATGAGCAGGCGGGCGGTTGCGATCGTCCGCGCGAACTCGATCGCGTCGACGGCCTGCCTGTCGGCCAGCGGAGTGCCCGCGACCCGCACGAGGCTGTTGATCGGCACGCTTTCCGGGTGAGGATCCTGGGCGGCGAGTTGCTGCAGCAGACGCAGGCGGTCGTCGATGCTTTCGCCCATGCCGACGATGCCGCCGCAGCAGACGGTGACGCCGGCGTTGCGCACCCGCTCAAGAGTGTCGAGGCGGTCTTGGTAGGTGCGGGTGGTGATGATGCTGCCGTAGAATTCCGGGCTGGTGTCGAGGTTGTGGTTGTAGGCCGTCAGGCCGGCTTCGGCCAAGCGGTCGGCTTGCTCCTGGGTGAGCATTCCCAGCGTGCAGCAGGCTTCCAGCCCCATCGCGCGCACGCCGCGCACCATCGCGACGACGCGGTCGAATTCCGCTCCTCGGGGCGCCTCCCGCCAAGCGGCGCCCAGGCAAAAGCGGGTGGCGCCCGATTCCTTGGCCCGGCGGGCGCCGGCCAGCGTCTGTTCGACGCTCAAGAGCGATTCGCTCTCGACCCCGGTTTTGTAGTGGGCCGATTGCGGGCAGTAGGCGCAGTCTTCCGGGCAATTCCCGGTCTTGATGCTCAACAGGACGCAGCCCTGGACTTCATCGGGGCGGTGATGGACGCGGTGGGCGGTCTGCGCCCGATACATCAATTCGGGCAGCGGCAGCGCGTGAATCTCGCGAATCTCGTCCAGAGTCCAATCGTGGCGGATCATCTCGCAACCATTATCGTATGCGGCGGCCTTGCCGGCGCGGCGCGGGCAGGCCGCCCCGGCTAACCCGGCCAACCCAGGATGTCGTCTATCGTATTGGCGGCGATCGGGTGGTAGCCCGGACGGGCCTCGCGGTAGATCTCGAGTCCACGCTGCTTGCCCTTCTCGGTTTTGGCCAACTCTTCGTAGAGCGGCTTGAGAAACTTGCGGCGGCCGACCGCGGTCAGGAACTTCGCCAACGCCGCATCGGCCGCGGCGTAGTCGTTGCGCGTCGCCATGATCAGCCATTGGCACAGGATTTCGGAGTTTCCGGAAGAAGTCAGGTCGAAAGCGCGGTCGAGCGCGGCCATGCGTTCGTCCGCAAGCTCGTCGGGAAGCGTGCGCAGGAAATGTAGCCAGTGCTGCGTGGTCCAGCCGCCGGCGGGGAGCGATTCGGCGGATGCCGCTCCCGCGAGCCAGCGGTCGGCGCGGGCTTCGATTTTCTCGAATGCGTCGGAGACGGGTTCGTGGCGGCGTTCGGGCAGCCCCGGCTTCTCGATCCATTCCTCGATGTCGATCTCTTCCGCAAGGGCCGGTCGATCGTCCAGCAAATTGGTCTGCAGATAGTCGACAAAGTCCGCCGTCGTAATGCTCTGGAAGGCAAATCGGTCGAAGTAGCTGCGCAGGAACGGATCGAATGCCTCGCGGCCGACAAGTTTTTCCACCGTGCGCAGAAACATCGCGCCCTTGACGTAAGGAATTCCGGTAAAGCCTTCGTCGGGGTCGCGGCCGGCGAGATCGACGTGCAGGATTTCGTCGCGGTCGTCGAGCGCGGCCATCTCTTCCTTGAGTCCTTCGATTTCGAGCACGATTTCCATGGCGGCGCGCTCGGGGCCGTAAACGAGTTCCTGGATGCGTTCTTCGAGGTACATCGTGAATCCCTCATTGAGCCAGAAGTCGCGCCAGGTAGCGTTGGTGACCAGGTTGCCCGACCAGGAGTGCGCGAGCTCGTGCGCGATCAGGTTGACCAGGCTTTTGTCGCCGGCGATGATGGTAGGAGTAGCGAAGGTCAGGCGCGGATTCTCCATGCCGCCGAAGGGGAAGCTGGGCGGCAGGACGAGAACGTCGTAGCGCCCCCAGCGGTAGGGGCCGTAGAGTTTTTCCACGGCCAGCATCATGCTCTCGGTGTCTTCGAACTCGGCCGCGGCGGCTTTGGCCACCGAGGGTTCTGCGTAGATGCCGGTGCGCTCGCTCATCGGCTCGAAAACCAGGTCGCCGACCGCCAGGGCGATGAGATAAGAGGGGATCGCCTGGGGCATCTCGAAGCGGTATGCGCCGGTTCGGGCGACGCCGGGCTCCATCTCCGCGCTCATCACCGCAAGCACGTCCTCGGGGGTGCGCACCGTCGCCGAATACGTGGCGCGAACGGCCGGCGTATCTTGCAACGGAATCCACGTGCGCGCGTGGATGGCCTGCGATTGCGTGAAGAGAAACGGCGCTTTCTTGCCGGCGGTCTGATGCGGTTCGAGCCACTGCAGCCCGGTTGCGCCCGGGTCGGTCGCGTAATGCACGCGGATGCGGTCCGCTCCGTCGAGCGGGATGGTCAAGGGCGCGCCGAGAACGGGATCCGCGTCCCCGAGATCGAAAGCGGCTGCGCGGAAAGCTCCGTTGCCGGAGGCGGTTTCCACCTGCTCGATCGTCAAGCTCTTCGTATCCAGCACCAGACGGTCGGAGCCGCCTTCGAGTTGCAGCGCGGCGCTGCCCCGCAACTGCCTGGATTCGAAATCGACGTCGAGATCGAGGCTGACGTGCTTGACCCTTACGGCGTTGAAATTGGCGTAGGAATGATGGTCGGTGCGGGAGTCGTCTTGAGTGTCCGCCATTTCGGTAGGCATCGAGCAGGAGACCGCCAGCGCTAGCGGGATGAGCAATCGGCGGCGCATGGTTAAAACCATCATAGCGGCGCCATCGGGCATCGCGGCGCGGCCGAGGGCGCGCCGGCCGGGATGCTACTCCCTGGTGATGAACTCGTCCAGGTTGAGCACGGCCCGGCTGAGCCGCGCCCACGCTTCGCATTCGGAGCGGCTGCGCGTCTTCTGGTGTTCCCAGAACGCCCGCGCCCGGTCGCGCTCGGCGGGATCGGGGCCGCGGCCGAGCGCGAGGCGCATCAAGCGGTCATAGCGTTCGCCGAACGATTCGCCCGCTTCGGTCGTCACACGGCGCGCCAGAGCTTGGGCCGCCTCGACAAAAACCTCGTCGTTGAGAAGATTGAGCGCCTGGAGCGGCGTGTTGGAGCGTTCGCGGCGGGAGGCGCTGACCAAAGTCGAAGGCGAATCGAAGTTGATCAGCATGGGATAAGGCGACGTGCGCCGGAAGAAAACGTAGAGGCCGCGGCGGTAGCGTTCAGGCCCCCGGTCGACGTTCCATGCCTTCCTGGCGTAGCTCAACTCGGAGATGCCGGCCGGTTGCGGGGGGAAGACGCTCTTGCCGCCGATCTTGGGATAGAGCAGGCCGCTGACCGCCAGGGCGTTGTCGCGGAGCAGCTCGGCGGAAAGGCGAAAGCGGTTTTGCCGCGCCAGCCAGGCGTTGCGCGGGTCGTGTTCGTCGATCTCGGGACGCGCGCGCGACGATTGGCGGTACGTCGCGGAGGTAACGATCAGCCGGATCATTGCCTTGCGGCTCCAGCCTTGGCGGACAAACTCGGTCGCCAGCCAATCCAAAAGCGCGGGGTGGGAGGGCGGCTCGCCTTGCGTGCCGAAATTTTCGGCCGTTACCACCAGGCCGCGCCCGAAGAGCTCCTGCCAAATGTGGTTGACCTCGACGCGGGCGGTGAGCGGGTTGCGCTCCGAGGCAATCCATTCGGCCAGGCGCAGCCGGGCCGGTTTCGCCGAACCGCCGATCGCCGGCAGGATTGCCGGAGCCGCCGGGCTGACTTCGAGACCGGAAGCCCGGTAGTCGCCGCGCAGGGCGATATGCGTCGGGACGGGCTCGCTGCGCTCGATCATCGCGTAGGCCAGAGTGCGCTCGGGCAGGGCTGCGCGCATTGCGGCGAGCGCCTCGCGGGCCTTCCCGATGCGTTCTTTGACGGCTTCGTCTTTCTGAAAGTCCGGGCCGCCGCCGCGCAAGAACCAATCGGTGACCTTATCGCGCTCGATCCCGGTGAGAACGCCGGGCGGCGCGCGCATCAGCCAATCGGCGCGGTCGTTGGCCGCTCTCCATTCGGTGACGGAGTGATCCCAGTCGGTTCGCGCGCCCGGGTTGTCCATCGCTTCGATGATCCCGGCTTGCCACTCGGCCTGAAGATCGGGAATGCCGTTTTCTTCGAGAAGCCGCTGCCGTTCGGCGCGGTAGGCGGGATAAGCGCGCAGATACGGCCCGAGCTCGCCAGGCAGAAGGGCCTCGATGTCGCGCTCCACTGAGTTGTTGAAGAAGGCGAACAACTCGTAGAACTCTTTCTGCGAGATCGGATCGTATTTGTGATCGTGGCATTGGGCGCAGCCGACGGTCAGCCCCAGCCATGTGTTGGCTACCGTGCTGACGCGGTCGATGGTTTCCTCGAAACGCTTTTCGGCGTTGGGGACTCCGGCCTCGCGGTTCTTGATGCCGTTGCGCAGAAAGCCGGTGGCGACGCGCTGCTCGACAGAGGCTGCGGGCAGCAGATCGCCCGCGATTTGCTCGACGGTGAAGCGGTCGAAGGGCATATCGCGGTTGATGGCTTCGATGACCCATTGCCGCCAGCGCCAGGCGTAGGGGCGGTGGGGGTCACGCTCGTAGCCGTCGCTGTCGGCATAGCGCGCGAGGTCGAGCCAGGGGAGCGCCCAGCGTTCTCCGAAATGCGGGGAGGCGAGCAACCGCTCGACTGTTTGCTCGTAGATTCCCGGGTCGGAGCTGTTGGCGTACGCGGCGCTCTGCCGCGGGGTCGGCGGAAGCCCGATGAGATCGAAGTACAGGCGGCGGACGAGCGTATTGGGGTCGGCTTCAGGCGCCGGCTCGACGCCCTCGGCCTCGAGCCCGGCTTGGATGAAGCGGTCGATCGGATGGCTTGGCGCCGGCCGGCTCGCCGGCGCCGGCAACTGCGGGCGCGCGGGGCGCCGGAACGCCCAATGGGTCCGAGACGCGCCGGCGGAAGCGGCTTTCCGGGGCCCGTCGGGCCAATCGGCTCCCGCGGCTATCCACTCGCGAAGAGCGGCGATCTGACTCGGGGCGAGAGGGCTTCCTTCCGGCGGCATTCTGAAACCGGGCTTACCGCTGGCGACCCGCGCGATCAGCTTCGAGGCGGCGGGGTCGCCCGGCGCGATTACGGGCCCCGCATAACCGCCCTTGAGCGCCGCCGCCCGGTCGTCGAAGCGCAGGCCGTTCATTTGCTGCGAGGAACCGTGGCAGGCGTAGCAGCGGGTGTGAAAAATCGGCTCGATATCGCGAAAAAAATCGACGGCCGAATAAGCGGGCAGCGCCGCAAGGAACCCGAAACCGACGATTGCCCGGCAGCGCATGCCGTCTCAATTATAGACGGTCGCCCCGCTGCAGGACTGCCGGCAACGGCGGAACGCTCAGGCGTTCGGCCTGCCCGCGAGCAAGCGGGCGGGCAGCGTGATGATCGACCGCAGCAGATCGAAAACTCCGCCTACCACGATGCCGACCAGGCGAAAAGGAAGCAGCAGCAACCAAACGATGGGATAGGCGATCAGCGCCAGGAGCGCAAGCGGCCAGCACAGGATGAACAAGACCACCCAGAGCAGAAAGGTAAACATTTTCCCCCGCCTCCTTTTTCTCTACGCATTTCTCTACGCATTTCTCTACGCACCCGCAAGCGGAGCGCGCCGAAAAATCCGCGGCGCGCACGGCCTCCCTTATCGTGTACGAGCGGACGGCTTCGTTCGTTCCCGTTTCCCGGCGTAGAAACGGCAGCGGGGCGGTCTCAGGGTTGGCTGTTGCCGGCGCGGCCCTGCTGCAACTGGCCGAGCGCGGCGGCCCGCGCCTGCTTGCGCGCGAAGTCCTCGGCGGTTTCCGACGGATTCCAATACCAGGGGTGATCGACGTGCGAGTCGGCCATGACCGCTTCGATGCGTCTGACGATTTCGGGGTAAGCGGCGGAGAGATCGCGGTCGCCGCGGATGTCTTCCTCGATGAGATACAGCTCGGTCTTGCGATCCGGGCTCTCGCGGTAGGCTTTCCAAGGCCCCATGCGGACGGCCTGCTCGCGGTCGCTTGCCCAGTAGAGCGGCCGGTCGGCGGGGAATGCGCCTGCGTTGCCCTGCAGCAGCGCGGTCAGGCTCTCGCCGTCGACGGCGTGGGTCAGCTTGACTCCGGCAAGATC
Source organism: Bryobacterales bacterium (assembly GCA_965214655.1). Lineage (GTDB taxonomy): Bacteria > Acidobacteriota > Terriglobia > Bryobacterales > UBA6623 > CATQHP01. The sequence goes on from OZ243965.1 coordinate 3,321,681, forward strand.
GGCGAAGGTCGGCATCAGATCGATCAGCCACACGGGGACGCTGGAGACCGCGGCGGCGAATTGTTTCGGCCAGTGGACAAAGAACGGAACGCGGATGCCGCCTTCCAGAACCGAAAACTTGCCCCCCCGGAACGGACCTTTGTTGCGGAAAAACGGGTCGTCCGGCCAGTTCGCCCCGGCGTTCCCCCGCGCCATGTAGCCGCACATGGCGTAGCCGTTGTCGGAAGCGAAGACGATCACAGTGTCGTCGTAGACGCCGAGCCGCTTGAGCAGCGCAACCAGGCGGCCGGCGAAGGAGTCGAGCCGGGCGACCATCGCCGCCCACTCCCTGTGCGCGGTAGTCGGAAAGTCGTCCCGCCGGTTGAAATCTCCCAGATGATCGACGATCAGCGGCCCGTGCGGCAGTTGCGTCGCGAAGTAGAGGAAAAACGGATTGCCCCGGCGCCGCTCGACGAACTGTAGAGCGCGTTCTTCGATGACCGCTTCCGAGTAGACCGCTTCGGCGGGGTTTTCGACTCCCGGCGGAATGAGCGTCCCGTCGGCGGTGTAATGCTTGCGCGTATCGCGGACTTCGGGCCTCGTGCGGTTGTCGCGGTAGATCTGCTCCATATCGAAGCCGGCATTGCCCGGGTAGTCGATTCTTCTGGCGTTTTCGTAGAGATAGCGGGGAAAGAACGTGTGCGCGCGGCGCTGATCGTAGAATCCGAACGCGACGTCGAAGCCTTGCTTGTCGGGCGTGCCCGGCGTGCCGGGCAGGCCGATCCCCCACTTGCCGAAGAAGCCCGTTGCATAGCCCGCCTGCTTGAGCGTTTCGGCCAGCGTGATGTCTTCGGGGTAGAGGTGGTCTTGCCCGCGGGCGCTCCTGTTGCGCCGGATCGGCGCGTGTCCGGTGTGCAGGCCGGTCATCAGCGTTCCGCGCGAAGGAGCGCATTCGGGGGCGCCGGCGTAGGCCTGCGTGAAGCGGACGCCCGCGGCCGCCAGCGCGTCGAGATGAGGCGTTCGGAATTTGTCCTGCCCCCAGATGCTGAGGTCACGGAAGCTGAGATCGTCGGCCAGGATCAGAACGATGTTCGGTTTGGCCCCGCTCACAAGCGGTTGCCCCGCGGCGGCGGCCGGCAGCAAAAAGAACAGGGCGGCGCAGGGTATGACGGAGCGGGGCATGGCGGCGTAAGTCAGATTAGCACCCGGCGTTTCCTTATGCCCTGCGCAAAAGCACGGAAGCGGGGCGTTCCGCCGCGGATGCCGCAAGCGGCCGTGCGGGCTTGACACTCCTGCTCGGCCGGTGACATGCTAGCCCGCATATGCTCAGCCGCCGAGATTTCTTGGGCGCCGCAGCGGGAGTCTTGACCGGCGCTTGCGGATATCCGCAACTCCCCCGCCCCAACATCCTGGTGCTGATGCCGGACCAGTGGCGCGGCATGGATCTGGGGATCTTGGGCCATCCGGATGTGCGCACGCCGAACATCGACCGCTTGGCCGGCGACGGCGTCCTGCTGACGAACGCGTCGGCGAATTGCCCGGTATGCTGTCCGGCGCGAGGTACTTTGCTCACGGGCCGCTACGGCCACGAGCACGGCGTCGACGTCAACGACGCGCCGCTGCCGGATGCGGAAATCACCATCGCCGAGGTCGTCAAGGAACATGGATACCGCACCGGCTTTATCGGCAAGTGGCATCTCGAGGGCGGGAAACGGCTGCCGGGTTTCGTGCGGCCCGAGCGGCGGCAGGGGTTCGAGTTCTGGGCCGCCAACATTTGCTCGCACAATTACTGGAACATGCACTACTTCCGGGACTCCCCGGAGCCGATCCCGATGGACGGGTACTCGGCGAGCTTCTTCACCGACGAAGCCATCGGGTTCATCACAGCCGATGCGGATACGCCGTTTTTGGCTTACGTGCAATGGGGACCGCCGCACAACCCCTATGTCGCTCCGCCCGAATACATGAATCTGTACGACCCCGATGCATTGACCATGCGCGAGAACTGGAGCGGCGGGGTCGAGCGCGCGCGGGGCCGCTTCATCGGCGGCCGCAACGACATTGCCGGCTACTACGCGGCCATCACCTTTATCGACGACGAGGTCGGCCGCATCGTCGACGCGCTGAAGCAAGCCGGTCAGTTCGAGAATACGATCATTTTCATCACGTCCGATCACGGCGACACGCTCGGGTCGCAGGGAACGTATCTCAAGCGGAAGCCGTGGGCGGAATCGATCAGCGTGCCGGGCATCGTGCGCTACCCGGCGGGAGCCCGCAATGGAGTCGAAACCAACCTGCCTTTTTCCCATGTGGACGTCGTGCCGACCTTGTTGGGGCTGGCGCGCCTGCCGATCCCGCAAGGCGTGTCGGGACGCGATCTGTCGCGCTATATGTTCAGCGCAGAACAAGGCGGCGTTCCGGCGGAAACGGCCGCTGTCGAATCCGTTTATCTGCAGAGCTATACTCCCGCGGAACAGTCGCAATTCCCGGCTTGGCGCGGCGTGCGCACCGAACGCTACACCTATGCGCGGCACGAACGAAACGCGTGGCTGCTCTACGACAATGAAACGGATCCATTCCAGAAAAACAATCTCGCGGGGATGCCCGAGCATCGGGAGTTGCAGGCGAAGCTGGACGGGATGACGATGGCCTGGTTCGAGTCGACGGGCGATAGCTGGCGCGAGAGGAGCGATTTGCCTTACCGCTAGACGAATGCGCGAACCACCCGCTCGGCCGGAACGCGCGGCGCGAAGAACGCATCATGAAGAAATCCGCCCATCGCCTCCCACTCGCGGCGCTCGCCTTGCTCGCGGCTGCGTTTTTCAATCTGGCGGCCTGGGACAACGACAGGCTGCTCGCCGGAATTCCGCTCAACCTGGTCTATCACTCAGGATTATGCGTCGCCGCATCCTTTGCCATGTGGGCGATTACCCGCAAGGCATGGCCGGATTATCTGGACCGCGGCGAATAGTCGGGCGCGAACGGACATGGTTCTTGCGGTAGTCGTCGTTTACCTTTCGCTGGCGACGTTCGTCGGCCTGGCCGGGCGCCGCCTCTTCAAAGGGACGGGCGAAGATTACTTCGTCGCCAGCCGTTCGATTGGATCGGCGGTCTTGCTGTTGACGCTGGTCGGGACGAACATGACGGCGTTCACCATGCTGGGGCTGTCGGGAGAAGCCTATAACCGCGGAGCCATAGTCTTTGCTTTCATAGGCTCGAGCTCGGCGATTCTCGTTCCGTTCGTTTTCTATTACCTGGGCACGCGCTGCTGGTGGCTGGGCAAGCGCCACGGATATGTGACGCAGGTTCAACTCATTCGCGGCCGTTTCCGCTCCGGGGCGCTGGGAACGCTTCTATTTGTAGTGATCGTCTTGCTGATGCTGCCCTACATCCTGATCGGGGTGAAAGGCGGGGGCGATGCGTTGCACGCCGTCACCGGCGGCGCGGACGGCGGCATCCCGCCGTGGGTCGGCAGCTTGGCCGTTTGCGCCGTGACGTTCCTCTACGTCGTCTACGGCGGAATGCGCAGCACGTCGTGGGTGAACACGTTCCAGACCGCGGTCTTCATGACAGTCTCGGCGGCGGCGTTTTTTGTGATCCTGAGCAAGTTCGGCGGCGTCGAAGCGGCGCTGCGCTCGCTTCGGGAAGGGCATCGGGAGCTGGTTGTCTTCGGCGACGACCCGGCCGCGCGACTGCGCCTGATTTCATATTTCTTCATTCCGTTGTGCACGGGCGCGTTCCCGCATCTCTACGCCCATTGGCTGTCGGCGAAAGCGGCGCGCACATTTCGCAAGGTGCTGGTTTTCTATCCGCTCTGTTTCCTGGCCGTGAATTTTCCGATCGTCATCCTCGGCATGGTCGGGCGATTGGCCTTCGAGCCGCCTCTCGACGGGCCGATTCTGGTGAAATTGATCGTCAGCTATACGGGGGGCCTGCTGGCCGGTTGTCTTGCAGCGGGGGTCTTTGCAGCGATCATGTCGTCGCTCGACTCGCAAAGCCTCGCGCTGGGAGCGATGTTTACCGAGGACATCGTGCGCTACTACGGACTCGACGATCGGCTTTCGGAGCGCCGGCAGGTCTTGTTCGGCAGGGCCTTCGTTGCCGCTTTCCTGATCTTGGCCTTTGTCTGCTCGCTGTTTGCCGACCGGTCGATTTTCGCCTTGGGCGCCTGGTCGCTGACCGGCTTTGCGGGCTTGCTGCCGGTGTTCGCCGCCGCGCTCTATTGGCGGCGGAGCACCAAGGCCGGCGCGGCGGCCGCGATTTGCACGGTCGCCGGGCTGTGGGCGTATTTTTTTGCGGACTCGCTCGGCGTCGAAGGACCGTACAGCATTGCCGGGTCGGGCCTGTTGCCGATCGCGGCGATCGTCCCGGCGTCGGCTGTTGCGATGATCGTCGTATCCTTGCTGTCGCGGCCTCCTGAGGACATCGCCCGGTTCTTCCCGGAAGATTGATGCGGCGCCGCTTCGTCTATTGGCCCTCGACGAATTCGAGCGGATGCGCGAGGTAGAAGGTCACGCGGGTTTCCGTAGGGATGACGGCGGCTGTGCCGCGGGTGGCCGCGACCGTCCCGCCGCCTGCCCCGGCCCCGCCGGCGGCTCCGATCGCGCTCCCCTTGCCGCCGCCGATGATGGCCCCTGCCGCGGCTCCGATCCCGGTCAGGATGCCGACCTTCGCAGCGTCTTTCTTGACTGTGGACCGCGCCGTTTGCACATGCGGCGCAGTCGCTATCTCAAGTTTTCGTCCGTCCGCGGCATGCAAGCGGACCAGAGCGAGCGATATGCCCGCGCGGCCTTGGATGCGTCCGCCTCTGCGCGCTTCCACAACCCGGCCCTCGACCCGCGCGTACTTTTCCGCGATCGTCACGCCGTTCAGAACCAAAGGCTCATCCAGGCCGGCAACGAACGGATCGCCCACTCGATGGCCGGCGGACGAAACGGAGTCGATCAGCCGCACCTTGAGCGGATATCCAGCCGGCAGGGAGACTTTTCGCGGAGCTGGAGGCGGGATCGCGGGAGGCTGCGGTTCCAGGACCCGTGAGGGCGGCCGCGCCGGCGAAGGGGCAGGCTCGGCCGGCTCCGGCGCGGCCGCCCTCACGGGCGCCGCGGCGGGTCTCGCCGCCGGCGGAGGCGGAGCGGCGGCAGGCCGCGGCTGCGCGGGGACGGGGACCGGCGCAACGGCAGAAAGCTCCGCCGCAGGCTCGGCCGCCGGGCTCGGTTCAACCGCGGCCGTCTGCTCGGCGCTCTTGGAGGACTGCTGCAAGATGAGCGCGCCGAGCAGCGCGGCAATTACGAACAACAAGACCAGAATTCCAATTTGCGCTGTTTTCATGGCAACCTCCTCGGATATCTCGATCCTGAATTTCATGGCGGCCTTCTCGGATGTATCGGTACTAAAGACGCGGGGAGCTGCCGGAACGTTGCACGGGATTCGCGGAACTTGCGGCCCGAGCGGATCGTACTCTATTGTGTCTCCAGAACTGCGGGAAGCGCTGCGCGCTATGCGCGGTCGCTGCCCTGCCCGCGGCGACCGGATGCTTTTGCTATGGGGAGGAAAAATTCCATGAAAATTCTGTCCGCGGCGCTTGCGGCCGCTGCTTCGCTCGCCTGCTTGCCGTTCGATCTTGCCGCCGACTCCTGCCGTTACGAGGAGGAACGCAATGCGTCCGTCGCCGCCGGGAACGCCGTTCGGGCCGGAATCGCCGCCGGGCCCGGCAAGCTGAAAATACAGGGCCGCGCCGGCCTCGAGGAAGTCCGTATCCGCGGCATGGCCTGCGCTTCGCGCCGGGAGGCGCTGGAGCAAATCGAATTGGTTGCGGAACGGCGCGGCGACGAAATCGTGATCGAAGCAAAATCGTCCATGCGGGGAGGGCAATGGCGCGATCAAGCATTGCTCCACCTCGAGATCGATGTGCCGGAGACTTTGGCGCTGGAGATCGCAGACAGCTCGGGCGGCGTGGACGTGCGCGGCGTAGGGGCGCTGCGCTTGCAGGACAGTTCCGGCAACATCCGCATCGCGGGCGTCGGAGGCGCTTTGTCCGTCCATGACGGATCGGGAAAAATCGACATCTCGGGCGTCCGCGGAGACGTGGATTTGAGAGACGGATCGGGCGATCTCTCAGTCGCCGATGTCGACGGCGGCGTCCGTATCCGTGACGGCTCCGGGGACATCGAGATACGCCGCGTGGCAGGGGACGCAACCGTCGCGCGAGACGGCTCCGGGGACATTGCGGCCAGTCAGGTGGAAGGCGATTTCAAGGTCAAACGCGACGGCAGCGGATCCGTCCGCCACAAGGACATAGGCGGACGCGTATCCGTCCCCGATTGACATGCTCACGCGCCGGGGCCGATCGGCCTAAGCGAATGTGCGCCCGCGGTGCTGCCCGATCAGCAACTGGAACATGCGGTGGCCCATCAGCTCGTGGAGCGTCAGCAACTCTTTATTCGCGGCTACGATGTCTTCGGCGTCTTCCGCGCCGCCGCCGCCCGCCTTGAGCGCAGCGGCGGCTTCCTGCATCACCGGGTCCTCCAGGACTTCGCCCGCGATGCTCCAGAGCGTGATGAAGCGGTCGACCGCGCTGGGGAAGCTCACTTTCCAGACGCCGTAGTTGGACGTGGTGCGGGGCGGCTTGAAATCGAGGTTGAACGGCCCCTCGTAGCCGTGCGAGCGCAGCAGCACGAGGACGTTCAGCCAGTCGAGCGGATTGACGATGCCGACGCCCAAATCGACGTCGTGCTTGAGCGGATAGCCGTCGTTGATGTCGAAATGGAACAGTTTGTTGCAGAGCAGCGCGCGGGCGAGCACGGCCCGGGCTGCGCCTCCCCACATCAACTCGTGCAGGTATTCGGGGTTGAGGCCGACCATCTCGGGATGATCGAGCAGCCCGCTCGAAATGAAGGCGAGCATGGCGTCGCTGGACGGCAGGATGATCTGCGCTTGCGGCTCGAACGGCTTGGCCTCGAGACAGTGCTTGAGCGTCGGGCGGCCCTTCTCTCGCGCCGTCTCGATATCGCGCTTGCAGGCGGCGTTCAGGCCGTCGGCGAACCAGCGCAGGGTTTCGGTTTCTTCGATCGCGCCCTGAATCATATAGCCCAGGGTGCCGGGCCAGTAGACTGCGTACTGCGCGCCCAGCGCATGCCCGATATCGACGGTGTTTTGCAGCCGGCGGGCGCCGTACCGCCGGGCTTCCGGGGCCTCGGCGGCCGCGCTCGCGGCGAAGACCGGGTGAAAGAACGTCTCGCAGGTCACCATCGAGCAGCAGACGCCGTTGTCGTCGAGGGCCTTGTTGATGCGCGCGACGATTTCCCACTGCCGATCGGTCAGCAAATCGCCCGTGGCGATAACGTCGCTGTCGTGCGTCGCCCAGCAGCGGACGCCGATTTCTCCGAGATTGCGAATGACTTCCTCGAAGCCGACCGGCTCGCGCGTGGGCGCATGAAAAAGCGCCTGGCCCTCGTATGCGCCGGCCCATTGGGGGCCGCTGATAAAGTGCTTGCGCCTTTCCTCGGGGGAATAACTTCCACCCGAAACCGCAACCAGACGGTCGATCAGGGAGCGCTGTTTCTCTCTCGCAATCGGGGCCATAACCCTCAAGTATAAGACGCCCGACAGCGCCCGGCCCGGGGCTGCCGCCGTCTCACTTGCGAGCGGCTTGCCCGCGGTCGATCACCTTCATGGCGGTGGCGATAGTGCCGGCGATGTCCGTCAGATTGCCCGGCAGGATCATGGTGTTGTTCGTCTTCGCCAGATTGCCGAACTCGCGGACGTATTGCTCGGCAACGCGCATCTGCACGGATTCCAGGCCGTTCGGCTGCGAGATGGCGTCGGCGACTTCGCGGATGCCCGCCGCAGTCGCGCGGGCGACCGTCTCGATGGCCTGAGCCTGGCCCTCGGACTCGTTGATCCGTTTCAGGCGGGTCGCCTCGGATTCCTTGATGACCTTCTGCTTTTCGCCTTCGGCCTGATTGATCGCCGAGTCGCGGAAGCCCTCGGACTCGAGCACCGTCGCCCGTTTCTCGCGTTCGGCGCGCATCTGTTTCTCCATCGCGTCAAGCACGTCGCGCGGGGGCGTGATGTTCTTGATCTCGTAACGCAGCACCTTGACGCCCCAAGGCCCCGTGGCCTGATCGAGCTCGCCGACAATCTGGGCGTTGATGGCGCCGCGTTCCTCGAAGGTGCGGTCGAGAACGATCTTGCCGACCTCGCTGCGCAACGTCGTCTGGGCAAGCTGGGTGATGGCGAAAATGTAGTTCGCGATTCCGTAGGAGGCCCGTTCCGGGTCCATGACCTTGAGGTAGAGCACCCCGTCGACCGCAACCTGCACGTTATCGCGCGTGATGCAGATCTGCTCCGGGATGTCGATCGTCGCCTCTTTCAACGAGTGGCGGTAACGGATCACGTCGACGAACGGCATCAGAATGTGGAATCCGGGATCCAATATCCCGCTGAACCGCCCCAAACGCTCGACGACGTAGGCGCTTTGCTGGGGAACCACGACCACGATCCGGGACAACACGACAAACGCCAGAACAATCAATACACCGGTAGCCAACAAACTGCCGATTTCCATAATCAATCCACCTCTCTTTTCGTTTCGACCCTTATTCCGCTCGAATCCACAGCGTCACGCCGTCGATCTTTTCGATGATGCACTTGCCTTCGGCCGCGATCGTCCGGGCGCCGACATTGCGGGCGTTCCAGGGGACGCCGCGCAACTTGGCCTTGCCGCTTGCATTCGGCTCGATGGCGTCGATAGCCGTGGCGATCTCCCGCGTAACGTCGTCCACCGCCCGGCGCCCGGTTCCTTCGCGAATGCGGTCGAACAGCGGCCGCCTGAACACGACCAGCGCCGCCGCGGACAACACGGCAAACAGAGCCATCTGCAGCCAGAGCGGGCCGGCGAGTCCGAAAGCTTCCAGAACTCCGACAGCCAGAGCGCCGAAAGCGAAGAAAATCACGTAAAACGTGGCGCCGGCGGCGATCTCGATTCCCAACAGCGCCAGCGCCGCGACTATCCAGATCCACCAGTCCATTTCTTCATTATCTCCCCGGATACGGCATACGGACTGCCCCAAGTATACGCGAGCCGCCCGCTGCTTCCTTCCGTTCTGTAGAGGGAGACGTACGGGAGCACATTTCCTTTCTCGTTTATTCGGCGCGGGGTTTCACTGCCCCAGGTCGTGGCACAGGAAGCATTCGTTGGAAACCTGCCGGTCGGCGTGGCAGTTCATGCAGGCGATCATGTTGGTCGAAACATCTTGCGCCAGGACTTCGCGGGTCTCGACCGGGCCGTGGCATCGGACGCAGCGGAGCCCGCCTGCGGCGTGGCTGCGGTGGCTGAAGAACACGAAGTCGGGAACGCGGTAGACGCGCCGCCAAAGAATCTTCTCATCGGCCGGCAGGGCGGCTAGCTTGCGGACTTCTTCGCGGTCGGTTGCGATCGCCGCGTGGCAGAGCATGCACTGCCCGCGCTGCGGCAACCCGGCGCGGTCTTTCGTCTCGGCGCCGGGGTGGCAGTCGGCGCACTCGATCTTCGCGGCGGCATGCAGCTTGTGATCGAACCGCACGGGCTGCGGCGGAACCTCCCGGGGAAGCCGCTCGGACGGCGGCCGGTACCGGGCAGGGGTTTGCCCGGCACCCGCAGCCGTCAGCGCAAGCAGCAACGCAAAGACGACCGCCGCCCGCAGGACAGCCCGGCGCCGGGATGCGCGCTTCACCGTTTCTCCACTGCCTTCTCCACTGCTGCCTTCTCCACTGCCGCGCTACTTGCGCAGATTGCGCAACTGGTACTGCGTGAAGGGCGAGCCGGCGCCGGCGATATCGACGTTCAGCACAAACGGCGCCTCGCTGCGGAACGCGCGGTCGAGCGCCGCGGGCAGTCGATCAGGGGAAGTGACGTGCTCGCCGTCGCCCCCGAAGCCCTTCATGACCAGATCGTAGCGGGTGCGGCGCAACTCGCAGGCCACCGTCGGCGCATCGGGGTAGAACCCCCGCTGCAGCTCGCGCTCGATGCCCCACCCGCCGTCGTTGCCGACGATGATGACGACCGGCAGCCCGAAGCGGACCGCGGTGTCGAACTCGCCGATATAGAAACCGACGGAGCCGTCGCCGGTAATGACCACGGAAGGGGCGCCGGGGCGAAGAATCTTGGCGGCGAGGCCCATCGGCAGCCCCACGCCCAGCCCGGCAAGCGAGCCGAGCCGCAGCCAGTAACCCGGGCGGCGGGCGCGCAGCGAATACCGACCCCAGTGGACGAAATCGCCGCCGTCCCAGCAGATCGTGGCGTCTTCCGGCATCTTGTCCTTGAGCGCCCGATAGAGGTGCAGCGAGTGCATCGGGTCGCTGGGCTTGGCCGCCAGCGCGGCGACCTCCGCGGCATAGGCGCCGCAGCCGCGCCGCACCTCGGCGAGCCAAGCCGAGCGGTCGGGAGCGCCCGCGCCCCGCAGAGACTCCGCCAGCGCCGCCAGCGTCGTCTTGGCGTCGGCGGCAATACCCACTTCCAGACTGCGGTTCAGACCCAACTCCTCGCTGCAAATATCGATCTGCACGAATTTCGCTTCGCCGCCGAAAAGCTGCGCGCCGCCCAGGCGCAAGCGGTAGTCGATTCGCTTGCCGATGACGATGACCAGGTCGGCTTGGCGCAGCGCGCTCTCGGCGCCGCGGTTGAGCGTGGCGTCGGCGTAACCGAAGCAGAGCGGGTGGTCGTCGGACACCAGCCCGCGCGCCAGGCTGATCGTGAAAAGCGGGATGCCGGCGGCTTCGATGAACGCTTGCAGCTCGCCGCCGGCCCCGGACCAGTAGGCGCCGGCGCCGGCGATCGCCGCCGGCCGCCGCGCCGCGCGCAGCAGGTCGATTACGCGGTCGATGTCGCGGCTGTCGGCCCCCGGGCGGCGAGGCTCGATCGGCCCTTCGGGCACGGGGTAATGCGCCTCGACCGATTGCTTGAACAGATCGACGGGGATGCTCAGGTGGGCGACGCCGGGGCGGCCGTTGCGCATTTCCAGAAAGGCGCGCTTGACATGGAAGGGAATCTGGCTCGCTTGCGCCGGCACGGCGGCGTACTTGGCGATGCCCTGGACGAGCTTGAGCTGGTCCTGATCCTGGAAGGCGTTGCGGTCGCGCGCCTGCGACGTGCTCATGCCGCTGACGGACAGCATGGGCACGGCCGTCGCCGCTGCGGTGGCGATGCCGGTGATCGAGTTCGTGTGCCCGGGGGCGCCGGTAACGAGCGAGACTCCGGGCGCGCGGGTCATGCGGCTCCAGCCGTCGGCCATGTGCACGGCGGCGGACTCGTGGCGCGTGTCGAAGATGCGCATCCCCTCGCGCGCCGCAACCTGCAAGACGTCGTTCAGGTGGTCTCCGACAAGCGTAAAGAGCGTGTCGACGCCCTGGCTCTTCAGACTGCGGACAAAGAGCTCCGACCCGGTAGGCATAAACTGTGCAGCATACTACAGCAACGGCCGCGACGGATGGCGCCGCAGGCGAGGAATCCACCTGCGCAGCAAGCGTCCGTCAGGGGCCGCCGCCGGATCGACCGCCAAGTACGCTACCCTGACGCCATGATCGCCATTATCGGCGTAGACTTCAGCGGCGCCAAGCACGACCGCAACACCTGGGCAGCCCGAGGATGCCTCGCCCCAAACGGAGCGCTGTGGTTCGATAGCGTCCAGCCGGTCCGCCGCGAAGACCTGTTCGAACTGCTGGCAACCGTCCCCACCCCAGCGGTAGCCGCCCTTGATTTCCCCTTCGGCGTCCCGGCCGCGTTCGCTGCAAACCTGAATCCCCGTTGTAAACCGGGGGAAACAGACATGCCCGCCGTCTGGGAAACGATAGCCGAAATGAGCGCAGAGCAATTCGCCTCGGAAAGAAACAAATTCGTTTCCCAATTCGGAGAACACAAACGTACCGGCGATGCAGCGTATGGCGAAAGTTTTTCTCCCCTACACCGCTTCAATCCCGATATGCTGCCCATGACTTATTACGGCATCGGGATGCTTCACCGCTGCCATGAGGACTACCCGGCGCGCTGGCATACGCCGCCGCTGGACCCGCCGTCAACCCCGGAGGGCACAGTTACATTGCTGGAAACCATGCCGGGCGCCTTCTTGAAGGCCGTCGGCTTGAAACACACGGGATACAAAAATAGACGGGACGCGCTGGACGCGCTGCAACGCCGCGCCGACATCCTCGACGGCTTGGCCACCGAATCCGGCGTTCCCTTGCCCAATTTGTCCGTGGTAGAAATGGGTTGCCGCGCCAGCCACGACTGTCTCGACTCCGTGATCGCCGCCGTAGCGGCAGCGGCCTGGGCGCAAGACCCCGACCGATTCCGCCGACCCAACGCCGACGAGCTTCCCCACGCCTGCCTTGAAGGCTGGATCTACTGCGCTAACATCGAATCGCACATGGGCGCGTAACGCCTATTCTCATGCGAACCACGATCTCGCTGCCCAACGAACTCGCTCAGATCGTGCGAAAAGAGGAGAAAAGAGGCCCGGAAACGCGGCGTCAGTCTGTCGACGGTGGTTCGGGAGTTCTTAGAGTCCCATTTCCTCAAGCCGGTTAGCGCCGGCTTTCCTTGACAAGGGATCGTGAGCGATGCGCAAGGCGCCGCACGGCGCCTCGACACAGCGCTCTCTGAAAACTGTTCGGATCCCATTGCCGGCGATCGTTGACAGCGGGCCGTTGCCGGCAACCGCAAACGACGCAGTCCCGGATCATGCCGCGGCATCGATTTACAGCGTGGGGCCGACGCGCCAAGTCACGAATTTGCAGTGCTCCAGACGCTCGCTGTGGGTTTTCCTGCCCGAAGCTGTGTCGAGCGCGAACTCGCACATGCGCTTGCCCGCCAAGTCCGGCGCCCCCCTGCGTGATGCCTATTCAACCTCAGTCTGCAGGGCCCGATTTGATGTGCAGGCGTTGCTTGGGATCCGGTTTAAACGAGTGCCAACCTTTTTCCTGAGGCCCAAAGACAGCATCGAGGGTCAGGGGGAGCAGGTGGTATGCTTTCTGCCATCGGTCGTCCAGAACGTCAGGCAGAACATCGTTGATAACGCGCTGAACACTCACCCACGCGGCGCCTTCGCCTTTAAGCTTCCCCATAAGTTCAGGGTTTTGTTCGACGGCTTGGCGCGCACGTTGCCGATAATAGATTTCAAGGTCGGGGGACTCGTCGTCGGCAGGCATGCCCGCCTGCGTGGCATCGCCGGATTGGCCAAGAGACGACTCGGCGGCTTTCTCAATCAAATCCATCGCCTTTCGTCTAAGCTCTGAAGCGAAAGTCCGCACTGCCGGACGGGAGTATGTTGGGTCGGCAGCCTTGTAGATGTCCTCGAATAAAAGAGCGCGGATAGGCACCGGGTATGGTTTCCCGCCGACCGAGCTCCAGAAGACGCCCTGGCCGGGGATTGGTTCGTTCAGCAACGAACTCAGGAGATCGTCGCTGAAGTGCGCATTCGCTTTCTTGGCGCTGGCGAGATCGCCGGCGGAAAGCAGGTGAAATATGAACCAATTGTCGCCTTGGCTCAGTATCTGGTTTGGAATCGAGCCTGGCTGCTGGGTAATGAGAAGGGCGCCCAGATCATACTTGCGACCTTCCTTGACCCAGGCAATATACGGCTCTGCTGCTGCCGCACGTTCATTAAGGACTGATTGTGCCTCTTCAATCACGGCAACTGTAGGTATAGTGCGGGGTTGGGCTTTGGTGAATTCTTCTTGATTGCGATCGAATATCCGGCGAAGAACGATCCCTGCAAGGATAAACGATTGTGTTCCGCGCATTTGTGAGACGTCAACGACGCAGATCTTTCCGGCTTCGAGGGCTTTCATGAGCAGGCCCATGAACTGGCTGCTCTTGTCGTGCAGCATGCCGACGACATTAGTCATGTTGGAGCGGGCCGCTATGGCTTCGGCTTCCTGATTGGGCATCTTCAGATTCAGAATTTTGGCAATCTCTTTCTCGTCTGCCCCGCCTTTGTCGCGATCAATGAGGTCAACCAAGCGCGACCATCCATCCGGCGACAGGGCGCGCAACTTCGCAACATTCTGCTGATCTTGACGCTCGGGCCGCAGAGCGATCGAGATCACGTCGCTCGGGCGAAGTTGCCGGATATCGAGCTTGATCCCTCCCGCGGTGAAGGCCCCATAAAATTCACTCGGTGCGCTGCGATCTGTGAAAACCACCAGTTTGTCTTGGAGATGTGGAACATCGCACAGACCGGGGCGCCCTTTGTCGTCCGGCCAAAAATACTCTCCGTCCGGATCGAAAATAATCGTGCCCACCGGGACTTTACGATCGCCGCGCTTTTCAACCGCGGGAGTCGTTTCATAAAGCTTGCTGAACAAAAGCTTGTTCAAGTTCGATTTGCCGAAACCGGCTCGTGCGAAGACAAAGCTGCGGCGGGCAACGAGACTGGATACTGAAAACCGGACCACGATCTTGGGAGACTCGATTCGCATCCATTCGTTGCGCTGCGTTGCATTGCTTCCGGCATAGATATACTCACCGAGAGCGAAGTGGCCGATCTCGGCGCCGGCGATGTTGTGTCCGCAGATTTCTTTGAGCGCCTCCCCGGAGGGAAACGCCACGGCGCTCCCCACATGCGGCAGCCGGCGGTGAGAGGGCACGAAGGCCAGGCGATTGTTGTTGTTCCGCAAAAGGCCGAGGACGCGGATGTTGACGCGGTATTTCAGATACTGTTCGCGGAGATCTTCCGGGACCGGCCGCTGTTCCTGAACGGCGCGGATATTGAACTCCTCGCCGCTCCCGAAGGAAAGTTTGCCTTCCGAGGAAAATGACGCGATGCGCCCCAACACAGCCTCGTCCGGGGTCTCGAGCTGCACGAGCACGAATTGACCGTGCATTGGAGTGCTCTGAAAGTCATTCCGATAGGGCAATACCAATTCGGCGCGAAACTCCAAACCTCCTTCGCGGAAGCCGCTGAATATGCCAACCACCTGTTGTGCGGGAAAGAGATCCATGCCGCTCTCTTCCTATTCATACCTGTGAAAACCGGGATTGGAATCCGGCAGCCGAAATTCGTCGAGCAACGGCGTCTCCGTCCCGAGCGCCGCGCGCAACCCGCTGAAGATCGTGTCCTGCAGCATGTCCATGTCGAAATCGACGAGCGCCGCCTTTTCGTGCGCCTTCTGCAACGACCTCGGATAAAGAGGTAGGGGGAATCCTTCCCGGGCATCATTGAGCAAGTAACCAAAGACCTTTGCGTGATCCGCCGATTGAGACTGGAAGATGTCGATCGGCCATACGGGATCCCGCGGCCGTTTGCCGAACTTGACAAAGAACATCTTGCCCGCAACGAACTTGTTCGCCCCGCCCCCTTCGGCAACGCGTTCGTCGCCGCGTGCGTATTCGGGCCAGACGTAGGCTTTTTCCTCCAACTCCCGCGGAATCTCGACGTAGCACGGAAATTGCGATCGCATCACGCCTTCGAGAGCCATGGCCAACCGATATCGAGAGAGAACTTTGCTGCGCTTGGCGACGCCGACAAGATAGATGCTGCGCTTATTGACTTTGTGGCGATCGATGCCTTGCTGAATTGCCTCTCGGTACTTCAGGAACAGGTCGTGCGAGAACACCTTGCTGCGCAGGAGCCCATCGAAGACGATTAGCGTGTCCGTTGCGAAATCCCTTTCGCGGACGATCTTGAAGAGAATCGCCCACTCAACAAGCTCACGATAAACCTGCACCCACCCTGGAGAGTTCGGTCGACCGCTCTTGTCGTGGTGGATCATAGGGCTGAGATCGGAAAGCTCCCTGACGCCGAGGCGCTGCATCAGGCGTCCGAGCGCGGTCGGGCCTTTGGGTCCGTCAAACTGGCGGGCGGAAAGAGCCGAAACGCTCATGGTGGGCGAAACCGTCTCCAGGCAATATTCGTTATTACTGCTGTCCACGACGCGAACAAGTTGAACAAGAAACGGATCGAAGCGCAGTTGATTGTTGCCGCCGTCGGTTGCGACCAGTGAGATAGACGCCGCCGAACGTGGGGATATCTTTTGCGTCCGGGAAGCCAAAGGGCGAATTTCGGCGCGTAATTGGTCGAGGACGGTTTTGTCCTCCCCGACCTGACGCTCAATCTCCTTTTGCAATGCGGTCAAACTGCCAGACTCAAGCACGATTCTTTCTCAATGGGGCCTTCTATAGCAACATAGTTGTATGTTGTCTGTCATCGTTTCCAGAGGCTTGCCGCGGCTACGGGGCAAGCTTCGAACCGGTGGCTTCAGGCCACGTCTCACAGCGTCGGGCCGATGCGCCAAGTCACGAACTCGCGGTGGCCCAGGCGCTCGCTGTGGGTTTTCTTGCCCGAAGCCACTTCGAGAACGAACTCGTACAGGCGCTTGCCCAGAGAGGGGATGTCTTCCTCGCCGTCCGCCACCGTGCCCGCGTTGATGTCCATGTCTTCGTTCATGTGCGCGGCCATCGGGGTATTGGAGGCGACCTTGATGACCGGCGCGGTCGGAAAGCCGAAACAACTGCCCCGCCCCGTGGTGAACAGGCAGACGTTGCAGCCGCCCGCCACCATGCCCGCCACCGAAGGCGGGTCGTAACCGGGGCTGTTCATGAACACGAAGCCCGGCTCCGCGATGCGCTCGGCGTAGTCGTAAACCGCGGTCAGGTTGGAGGAGCCGCCCTTGGCTACGGCGCCCAGCGACTTTTCGGCGATGTTCGAGATGCCACCGGCGCGGTTGCCCGGCGAGGGGTTGCTGTTGAACGTCGGCGCATCCCGGAAACGGCCCACGTAGTCGAAATACCAGTCGAGCATGTCGAGCAGCCGGCGGCCCACTTGGCGGCTGACCGCGCGGCGGGTCAGCAGATGCTCGGCGCCCCAAATTTCCGTCGTTTCGCCCAGACAGGCCGTGCCGCCCTGCTTGACGATGAGATCGGAGCAATAGCCGACCCCGGGGTTGGCGGTAATGCCCGAAAACCCGTCCGACCCGCCGCATTCGAGCGAGACGGTCAGTTTCGACGCAGGGCAGGGAACGCGCTTGATCCTGCCGGCCTCGTCGATCAGCTCCCATACGGCCTTGACGCTGTCGGCGACGACTCGGCGCGTTCCCCCGCTCTCCTGCAAGGTGAAGCCGCGGCGCGGCGCGCTCCCGTTTGCGGCCGCTTCAGGACGCATGTAGTAGCCGATCTGGTTGACCTCGCAACCCAGACCGACCACGACTGCGGCGGCGACGTTGGGATGGTCGGCCAAGCCATCGAGCGTCCGCCGCAGCAGTTGCGCGTCGGCGCCCTCGGCCTTGCCGCAGCCGTCTTCGTGGGGCAGGGCGACAACGCCGTCGATCCCGGAACCGGCGAACGACTCGTTCCGGAACGCATCCCCGATTTTCTGCGCCGCGTGCGCGGAGCAGTTGCTGGCGCCGACAATGGCCACGTAGTTCCGCGTGCCGGCGCGGCCGTCCGCGCGCGGGTAGCCCAGGAATGAGCTTTTCTCGTGGACGGGAGTTTGCGGCAAGTCGGTCAGCGCCGTCGCGAACTCGTATTTGCGCTCGCCCACCTCGAACAGCAAATTGTGCGTGTGCACCCAGTCTCCCGGCGCAAGCGCGGCGCCGGCGCGGCCGATATCTTCGCCGTACTTGAAAACCGCGCCGCCCGCGGGAATTTCGGCAACGGCCACCTTATGCCCCGCCGGAACGGCTTGAGGAACCCTGATCGCAGCCCCCTCGAACTCGACCTCCGTATCGGCCGGAAGCGACGCCCGCGCAACCACCACGTTATCCGCCGGGTTGAGGCGGATGAACGGATTCGCGGGAATGGCGGAAGGGCCGAGACTGACAAGACCGGACATGGCTGCCGCTGAATCTTACACCGTATCGGCCAGCGCCTCGCCGACCTTCATCAGCAGCGCCGTTTCCTCGCCGCTGAACTGCCGCTCGCGAACGGTCGCCACGCCCAGAGCGCCCACGGCTTTGCCGTCCTTCATCAGCGGCACGCAGATCGAGCCTTTCGCGCCCGTCGCCTTGGCGCCCGGCCGGGCGTCGCCGCTCGCATCGGTTTGCAGATTGCACATATCGACCGGCTCGCGGCGCTCGACGGCAAGGCCGGCGATACCCTTGCCCACGGGGATGCGCCGAATCACCGGCAGCAGGCTCTCGGGAATGCCGCCGGCATAGGCTTCGAGGCGCAGCATCCCGTCAGCGGCAAGCTTGTGGATCGTGCCCGTGTCGGCGCCCAACTCGGCAAGCACGAGCTG
Organism: Bryobacterales bacterium; assembly: GCA_965214655.1. GTDB lineage: Bacteria > Acidobacteriota > Terriglobia > Bryobacterales > UBA6623 > CATQHP01. The sequence goes on from OZ243965.1 coordinate 3,339,869, forward strand.
CAGCGCGCCCGCGGCGTCGGCCGTCCGAATTTTCTCCAGTAGGGCGATGCCCCCAGTTTAGCGAGTCTCTCCGGGGAAATGCCTGCGGCGGTCAGATGAAGGCCACGGAACCGTCTTCGCGGTAACCCGTGGAACGCTTCCACGGACGCGGCGGATAATGGCGGAACGCTTCCTCGTTGAGCTCCACCCCCCATCCGGGCTTGACGGGAATATCCAGATACCCGTCGCGCACCATCAGCGGCTCTTGCAGCGCGTCTTTGTAAGCTCCTTCGACGGGGGCTTTGTATTCCAGCACCAGGAAGTTCGGAGTCGATGCGGCAAAGTGAACGTTCACGGCCGTCGCCAGCGGGCTCATCGGATTGTGCGGCGCGACCATCATGTACTGCGCCTCGGCCATCGCCGCGATCTTCTTCATTTCGAGCACGCCGCCGCAAACGCAGATATCCGGCTGGACAATGTCCACGGCCTGCAGATTGACGATGTCGCGGAACTCGTATTTCGTGAAGTTGCACTCGCCGCTCGCCAGGGGGATGTCCACGTGGTCGGCGAGCTTCTTCATCGCCTCGGGGTTTTCCGGGCGAATCGGCTCTTCCAGCCAGAACGGATAGTAGGGTTCGATCTCCTTGGCGACGCGGACCGCGCGCTGGACCTCGAAGTAACGGGCGTGGATGTCGACGGCGATATCCACGTCCGGCCCGACCGCATCGCGCACGGCCTTGACGCGGTCGCCGGCAATGCGCGTGACGCGATTGTAAGGCATGCGGTTGTCGCCGGGGTTGTGCGGCGACATCTTGACCGCGGTGTAGCCGTGGTCGGCGATCAATCTTTGCGCGTTCTCCGCCGCCTCTTCAGGCGACGCGCCGCCGATGCTTTGATAGGCGCGCACCTTGTTGCGGACGCGCCCGCCGAGCAGCGCCCATACGGGCAGCCCCGCCGCTTTGCCGGCGATATCCCACAGCGCATGCTCGATGCCGCTGATCGCCGCATTGACCACCGACCCGCCGGGAAACCGCGTCGTGTTGTACATCAAATCCCACAAAAACTGGATATTGCGCGGGTCTTGCCCGACGAGCCAGAGCTTGTAGTCTTCGATAACCTTGACGGTGGCCTCGTCCGGGCCGACGGAGTAGGCTTCGCCTATGCCCGTGATCCCTTGGTCGGTTTCGACTTTCACGTAAACCCAGTTGCGCCCCCGCGGGATGCTGCCGGTTCCCGATCCGCCGCCGGCAGGCGTAGTTCCGACCAGGAACGTCTCGATGTCGGTAATCTTGATCGCCGGCTTGTCGCCCATGGGCGCGGGCGCCTGCGGCATGGCGGAAACCGCGGCGGCCCCGAGTCCGGCTTGTCCGATAAACGCCCTTCGCTTCATAGGAGAACCTCCCTTCGCAGCCGGCTTTATTGTAACGGCGGCGAGCTGCGGCCTGCCCAGGGCTGATTCATTTTTGGGGAAGGGGTAAGGGAAAAAAGGGGAAGAAGGGGGGCTGGCTATCAGAAGGGGGATTGATGTATAGACAGAAGAATGAGGGGAGCGCAGCGGGGACGAGCAGAGCAAAGCGAGGGCAGGGAGCGATGTGGGGTTGAGTGGGGTGTCGGTTCGTTTGGCGCGGGCGGACGAGCGTTTGGCTTGGGATCGGCTGATGGACGAATTGCATCCGTTGGGCTTCAAGCAGTTTGCCGGTCGAGGGCTGCGCTATATCGCCGAGCGTGAGGGGCGCTGGCTGGCGCTGATCGGCTGGCAGACAGGGGCGTTCAAGTGTGCGCCGCGGGACAGGTGGTTGGGCTGGCCTCGCGGGTTGCAGTTCAAGCGGCTGCATCTGATTGCGAATAACACGCGCTACTTGCTTTTGCCGGCGGGGCAGGGGGAGAAGAACCTGGGGTCGCGGGTGTTGGGAGCGAACTTGCGGCGGCTGAGCGAAGACTGGGAAGCGGCCTGGGGGCATCCGTTGGAGTTGGCGGAGACGTTTGTCGATATCCAGCGCTACAAGGGGACGGTATACTTGGCGGCGAACTGGCGGGAGTTGGGCTTGACGCAGGGCTAGCCCGGATTTCTCACCAGGGGGTAGCGAAAAGCCGCTGATTGTGGCATAAACGTATGTAGATGAATATGTTGCAGCCGGCAACGAACGACTTTTCGCTAGGACACAGTGTAACCAAACAAGTTTTCGTTTTGCTACCCGATTCCGCCGTGAGGCGGTAGCCCGTTTCGATGGCGGGACGATCACCAGCGAGGCCGGGGCCCTGCTGCTGCAGCGCACCGAGCAGCAGACCGGCATCCTGCGCCAGTTTGCGCGCTGCTTTCGCGACTCCCGCCAAGCGGAGCGGATCGAGCACAGCGTGGCGGAGTTGGTGAGTCAACGGGTCTATGGGCTGGCCTTGGGCTACGAAGACCTCAACGACCATGATCGACTGCGCAGCGACCCGCTGCTGGCGCTGTTGTCGGGCAAGGGCGATGTGCAGGGCCGCCAACGTCGGCGGCGGCGGGATCGGGGCCGGGCCGGGGCGGGCAAGAGCACGCTGAACCGACTGGAGTTGACCCCTGCTGAGCCCGCTGAGCGGGCGCGCTACAAGAAGATCGCCCTGGACAGCGCAGCGGTCGATGCGCTGTTGGTCGCACTCTACATCCAGCGGCAGAGTTGCCGCCCGCAGCGCATCGTGCTGGATCTCGACGCCACCGACGACCGTCTGCACGGGCAGCAGGAAGGGCGTTTTTTTCACGGCTACTACGGCGCCTACTGCTACTTGCCGTTGTACATCTTCATTGGCGAGCAGTTGGTCTGCGCGCGGTTGCGGACAGCGAACCGAGACGCTGCGGCGGGGGCGCTGGAAGAGGTCGTGCGGATCGTGGGGCAGTTGCGCCGGAGATGGCCTGGGGTGGAGATTCTGCTGCGCGCCGATGCAGGCTTTTGCCGCGAGGAGTTGATGAGTTGGTGTGAGCAACAGGGGGTGGACTACGTGTTCGGACTGGCCAAGAACCAGCGCTTGTTGCGCCGCCTGCACAAGCCGTTGCAGAAGGCGCAGCGGCGCTACGCTGCCAGCGGCAAGCCGGCGCGGGCGTTCGCCGAGTTCCGTTATCGCACGCGCCACAGTTGGCGGCGCAAACGCCGTGTGGTGGGCAAGGCCGAGCGGCTGGCCAAGGGCGCCAATCCGCGCTTCCCAATCTACGCTTCGTGGTGACCTCGCTCAGCACCGCACAGTACGCCGCGCAGAGCTTGTACGAGGATCTCTACTGCGCGCGGGGCGAGATGGAGAAGCGCATCAAAGAGCAACAGTTGGCTTTGTTCGCCGACCGCACTTCGACGGCGCTGCTGCGCTCGAACCAGATTCGTTTGTATTTTTCTGCGATCGCCTACTGTCTGTTGCAAGCGTTGCGCGAGTTGGGCTTGGCGGGCACGCAGATGGCGCGGGCGCAATGCGCGACGATCCGCGTACGGCTGCTCAAGATCGGGGCGCGGGTGCGGGTGACGGCGCGCAAGGTGTGGGTCTCGATGGCTACGGGCCATCCGGCGCAGGCGCTGTTTGCTGCGGTTTACGCCAATCTGGGAAGGCCGCCGCCGCAGGGCTGCTGAAGGGGCGCCTGGCGCCTGCGGGTTCGAAGGTCACAGCAAGCGCAGCAGCCCCGGCGGGGGCTTGGCCGGAGTGTGCGCAAAATCGGCCCCAAACCCTCCTGACGCCCCCGCCTGTAGCGCCGGACGCTACACCCAGCGTGCGCAACGGCCACTGTACTGGGCGATCCGCATCAACTGCCCCTCAAATTCGTTCCGTAAACCGCTTCCTGCCCGCCCAGCCATGCCTGGTGAGAAATCCGGGCTATGCGCGGTCGAACGGGGGCTATACGCAGCAGCACGGGCGGCAGAAGAAGATGCTGGTGTATGCCTTGCGGGCGGATGCGCGGGAGCGTTTGCGCTCGCCGGTAGAGCGGGCGGAGTGGCGTTGGGGAAGAGCAGAAGTGTTGTACACGGGGGGCGAGTTGCGCTCGTTGCGGGCGCTGCTGGAGGAGGTAGGGGATGCGCGCCAAGGGCGGGGCTTGCGGCCTCCGTTGGGCGCGGCCGGCCGGGAAAGTGGGCGGGAGGGAGGCGGAAGCGTTCGCCAAAGCATTGCTGCAAGAGGACTTACGGGCGCTGGGGGCGCGTTGCGACAGCGTCGGGAAGCGCTATGTGGCGCCCTCGGACACGACCTTCCAGCGAGTTCTGGCGACGGTCGATGCGAGCGATCTGGAGCGGGTTGCGCAACGCTGGATGCAGCCGCGCAGCGGGTCGTTGCGGGCGCTGGCCGGGGACGGCAAGCGCATCCGCGGGGCGAACCGCCTGTCGCCGGCAGGGGCGCATTACGCGACGATCACGCTCGCCGAACACGGCAGCGGGCGGCCGGTGGCCAGCAGGAGCTACCGCGAGGAAGGCGGCGAGCCAGCGGCGCTGCCAGCCCTGTTGGAGGAGGTGGACGTGCGCGGCGCGGCGCTCACGCTCGATGCGGGTCATGCGCGTTTGCACAGCGCAGAGGCGATCGTCGAGCAGCACGGGGCGGAGTCCCTGTTGACCACGAAAGGCAACTGCCCGCAAACCTACCGCACGCTGGCGGGCCTCGATTGGGCGGCGGGCGCCGAGCGGCGCGCCAGCGAACCTTGGCAGCCGGGACACGGGCGCTGGGAACAGCGCACGATCGAGGTCTTCACGCCGCTCAAGGGCCTGTTGCCCTTCCGCCACGCACGGCAGGCGTTCCGCGTGATCCACCGCCGGCGCAAGACGCGCCGCGGGCCGCTCAGCGTCGAAATCCTGTACGGCATCCCTTCGCTGCCGGCCGAACAGGCAACGGCGCACGAATTGCCGGCCCTGCACCGCGGGCACTGGACGGTCGAGAACCGCAACCACCTGCCCCGCGACGTGACCTTCGGCGAAGATGCCAGCCGCATCCGCACCGCGCACGGCCCGGCCAATAACGCGCTGCTGAACAACCTTGCCTTGGCTATCGTGCTGCGCTGCGGATTCGACGCCGTGCCCGAAGGCCTGACTTATTTCGGCGTGCGCCGCGCCGAGGCCCTGCAGGCCATCCTGACGGCCACCTAGCACCCGACCCGCTCCCCCATCCGCCGCTTGCGATGCTGTGCCCCGCACGCAGTGCATCACCCAGCCGCCCTCCCTACTTGTCCAGTCCCGGCAAGTACTGATACAATATATTACACAGACGCGCCACGACGACGCACGCTATCCGAGCAGAAATACAGCGATCGCAAGCTTCGCTCCGCGAGTTGAGCCGCCTTTACGGGATCAATCCCAAGACGGTGCAGAAGTGGCGGCGGCGGACCTCGGTCGAGGATCGCCCGATGGGGCCGAAGAACCCCCGCTCAACCGTTCTCAGCGAGCAACAAGAGGCGCTCATCGTGGCCTTTCGCCGCCATACGGCTGCTGCCGCTTGACGACTGCCTCTACGCCTTGCAGCCGACCATCCCCAAACTGACCCGCTCCTCATTGCACCGCTGCTTGCAGCGCCACGGCATCAGCCGGCTGCCCCAGCCGGCTGCCGACAGGCCCGCCCGCAAGCGCTTCAAAAGCTACCCCCTCGGCTACTTCCACATCGATATCGCCCCACTGCGTACTGCTGAAGGCAAGCTCTATCTGTTTGTGGCCATTGACAGAACCTCGAAGTTCGCCTTCGCTCGCGCGCAACCCAAGGCCGACCGCAGCGCCGCCGCTGAGTTCCTGCGCGAACTGGTCGCCGCAGTCCCCTACAAACTGCACACCGTGCTCACCGACAATGGCGCCCAGTTTACCCACCGGCGCACCGCCACTCGTTCCGCCCAGCACATCTTCGATAAAGTCTGCGCCGAGCACAACATTCAGCACCGCCTCACTCAGCCCAACCATCCCTGGACCAACGGCCAGGTCGAACGCATGAACCGCACGCTCAAAGAAGCTACCTTCAAACGCTACCACTACAACAGCCACGACCAGTTCCGCAGCCACCTCAACGCCTACAACTACGCCCGCCGCCTCAAATCCCTCAACAGCCGCCCCTTGGGCACTCAGGTATATAATTCCCCAAAAAAGAGGAAGAAAAAAATGAAAGTAGCTCTATTCATGGTTATTTCGCTGCTAATGTGTGTCACACGTTGTCTGGCGGATCCGACAACAAGTTTGGTAGCGAATGCTGGATGCGCTGCACTTCGAACCGACCCGGTGCATGAACGGAGAGATCATAGAGGATCGCTGTCCACGGATCGAGGAGATTCGATTTTCGATGGGCTTCAACCTAGCGCTGGCGGTCTTGCTGTTGTACGGCGGGCCTTATGGGAATCTGAAGCAGCATCGCCAGAGCAAGGCTGTGAGCCGCTGTCTCCGAGTCTGCACGGTTTCAAAGAGAAAATAACCGATTCCACATCTACTACCCCGACATCCCTCCTTGGTGCTAAAGATGGATCGGCTCAGAGGTTCTCGCAGTACTGTACCTATTGCGGCGGACATATGTTCGTAATATGGCAACACATTTGTGGTGGTGACGGATGTCAGCACCGACAATGCGTGGTAGGTTACGGCCATTGGGATGACGGCTGCAAGTATTGTCAAGGGGATGAAAACTGTGTGGGAGTTGTTTCCAATATAAAGATGAGCCTGAAGCTGGAGAGTGAGAGGAGGAGTGGGAACTACTGGAGTATAGCGTTTTTCTCAGCGCGCAGCGCGCACTTGTGGGTCAACGCGGTGGGGGGGTGGCAACACTTTCCAATGAGAGATGAGCCTGAGGGCGGGCATGCTCAAGCGGCGGCGCGGATCTGCCGGAAGAGCGCGTCCCGCGCCTCGTTGAGCCGGCGCGCAGCTGCCATGTCGCTGAGCGCGTTGGCCTCGGCATCGAGCATGACGAAGCTTATCCCAGGGCGCAGGTAGCTTTCCGCTTGGGGCAGCGACTTGAGTTTTTCATAAGGCGTCATCACGTCCTGTTGGCGGTAGCGCTTGCGCACCCGCCCCTTGGCATCGACTGTTTCGCTGGGGAACAAGCAGGGCCGGTGATAATTCAGGTAGGGGGACAAGACGGTGCGGTTGAAGCTATCCAAGCGCCCGCCATGGCGGGCGGGGATGTGCCCGTAGCCCAGATGTTTGCGCACCACTGCGCCGTTCTTCGCCTCCACCAGGGCATTGTCGTTGCTGCGCCGCGGGCGCGATTTGGTGAACTCTCCGACGTGCAGTTTTTGCAGTAGCGCGGCCACTGTGTGGTTGACGTATTCCGAACCGTTGTCAGAGTGGAAGCCGCGCACGGAGAAAGGGAAGCTCTGCAACAGCGCCTCCAGCAGCGGCAGCAGGTAGCGCTCGCTGATCTTCTGGCAACTGCCGATGTACTGGTACTGAGTTACTTCATCAACCAGGTTCAGGTGATAGACCCCTTTGACTTTATCGCGATCTCCCTGATGCACCGAGTCGACCCGCAGGAAGCCCGGCCGGCCTTGCGGGCGCGGGCGGCGGCGCTCGCCGAGGGCCACCGCGACGGGCCGCGTGCGCTGCGGCGCGACATACTTGCGGGTGTAGATGCACGTCTGCCGCAGGTTGTACAAGTGCCCGTTGGAGATGCCTGCCAGGCGCTCGAAACGAACGTCGCCGAACACTTTCCAGGCGCGCTCGCAGAGCTTGCGCGTGGCCGGCCCGGATAACCTGCCATGCACTTCGTCCGTTTCCGCCAGCAGCACGATATCCTCCCGTGTATAGCGTCGCACGAAGGGCTTGGCCGGCCTCTGCCGTCGATCGCGCAACTCCCCCTGCGCCAGGTAGCGCGCGATCAGCCGCGCCAACTGCGCCCGGCTCAGGCCCGTCGTGCGCTGCAAGTAGCGGCGCAGCAGACCCCGCTCCGCCTTGCCCAGCCGCCAGTAGCCAAAACGCGCCAACACGCTCCCGATGTGCCTGTAGGCCGCTTCCCGCTGTGGCGCCAGCGCCGCTGTCCCCGCGCTGCCCTCCACAAACAACCGCACCTGCTCCAACGTCCTGTGCGTCTCCAACTCCAAATGCAAGATCACCCTCCGATGATTCCCACATCCCGCTCTCTCGCCCCTTCAGGCTCATCTCTCGTTGGAAACCGCCCCCCTCTTCAGGCTCATCTCTCATTGGAAAAGGCTCTGAGTCGCGGCGCGGCGGCCGCGTGATAGGCTGGAATGCGGAGTTTGCGATGCGCCGCTCAATCCTCGCTGGTTTCGTTTCCCTGATTGCGTTTGTGGCCGCTCCCTCCGGGCGGGCGGATTGGAAGCCCGTAGAGGGGCGGATGCTGAGCCGGTTCGCCAAGGATGTGACGGTCGATACGGCTTGGCGCGAGTACCCGCGGCCGCAGATGGTGCGCTCGCGCTGGCGCAACCTCAACGGCCTTTGGGAGTACGCGCTGGCCCCGAAAGACGCGCCGCGGCCGAGCGCATTCGACGGCGAGATCCTGGTTCCGTTTCCGATCGAGTCGGCGCTGTCGGGCGTAAAGAAAGTTCCCGGCGCGGAGCGGCGGCTCTGGTATCGGCGCAAATTCACGGTCCCTCCCGAATGGTCCCAGGATCGCGTCGTGCTTCATTTCGGCGCCGTCGATTGGCGCGCGGTCGTGTCCGTCAACGGGAAAACCGTCGGGGAGCACAAAGGCGGCTACACGCCGTTCCACTTCGATATTACGGATGCGCTCGACGGCGGAGAAGAGCAGGAGCTTGTCGTCTCCGTTTGGGACCCGACGGACACTTGGACGCAGGCCCGCGGCAAGCAGGTCAGCGAGCCCGGAGGCATCTGGTACACCTCGGTCACCGGCATTTGGCAGACGGTATGGATGGAGCCCGTGCCGGCCGAGTCTATCGAAACGGTATCGGTCGTTGCGGATATCGACAGCCGGAGCGTTCGGCTGCATGTCTCCACGCGAGGCGGGGCCGAGGGGATGCAGGTGCGCGCCGCGGTCTACTCCGAGGGCCGAAAAATCGCCCAGGCAACCGGCCTGCCGAACCGGCCTCTGCCGATCGCGATTGAGAACCCCCGGCTCTGGACGCCCGATTCTCCGCACCTCTATGACCTCGACGTTCAATTGACCCGCGGCCAGGATTCCGTCGATCGGGTCGGCAGCTACTTCGCCATGCGCAAGGTCTCGCTGGGCAGGGACGACCGCGGGTTTACGCGCCTGATGCTGAACAACCGCCCCATTTTCATGTTGGGGCCGCTCGATCAAGGTTGGTGGCCCGACGGCCTATATACCGCCCCGACGGACGAAGCGCTGCGCTACGACATCGAGGTGACCAAAAAGCTCGGCTTCAATATGGCCAGGAAGCACGTCAAGGTCGAGCCGGCGCGCTGGTATTACCACTGCGACCGGCTGGGCCTGATGGTCTGGCAGGACATGCCCAACGGCAACCTGCGCCGCGGCAGCCCGAACAATCTGCGGGTGGCGCCCGACGCGGCCGAAGACGCCGAGCGGCCGGCCGATTCCGCGCAACAGTTCGAAGCCGAACTGGCCGAGTTGATCGATTCCTTTTCGTTTTTCCCTTCGATCGTCAGTTGGGTTCCCTTCAATGAAGGCTGGGGGCAATACGACAGCGCGCGGATCGCCGCGTGGCTGGAGGAGCGCGACCCCTCGCGTCTCGTCAACGCCACCAGCGGCTGGACCGACCGCGGCGTCGGCCATGTCTATGACACGCACATGTACCCGGGCCCCGGCATGGAGCACATCTCGCCGGAACGGGCCACCTTGCTCGGCGAATTCGGCGGCCTCGGCTGGCCGGTCGATGGCCATTTGTGGTGGAACAAGCGCAACTGGGGTTACCGCACCTATTACAGTCGGCAGGCGGTCAACGAAAAATATCTGGAAGTCGTCGGCAACGTCATCGGTCCGATTGGCCACGGCTTGGCCGCGGCGGTGTATACCCAGACCACCGATGTCGAAGGCGAAGTCAACGGCCTGATGACTTACGACCGCGAAATCGTCAAATTCGACGAGGCGAAGCTTCGCGGGCTGCACAACCGGCTTTACGCCGCGGCAGGCCGCGCCAGGGTCCTGCTGAAAACCTCCGAGCATGGCCCGCAGAAGTGGCGGTACCGCTTCCAGGAACCCAAGGGCGGGTGGCAGGCGATCGGCGCCAGGAAAAGCGGTTGGAAGCAGGGGCCGGCGCCGTTTCAATCCGGCAAGGACTCTCTTTTCCCGACCGGCACGGCATGGGCGAAGGGGCCGATCTGGATGCGCAAGTCGTTCGAGTTGGCGGCAGCCCCCGACAACCTGTGGCTCGAGGCTTACCACGCGGTCGACAAGGGCGTGATTTACCTGAACGGCAAGAAGGTTTTCGATTTCGAGGGGACCCGTCCGGCGCGCCGGCACTACCACCACCTGGACCTGAGCGAACATGCCGGCCTGCTGCGCCGGGGAGAAAACGTGATCGCGGTAACGGGCGAGTTCTCGGAAGAAATGCGCGGCCTCGATTTCGGACTCTATACGCTGGAGTAAGGCGCGGTTTCCTTGCAGCCGCGCGGCAACGATGCGTTGCGGGCTCCCATGCAAGAGCTGCCGCAATTAGGGGAAAAGGTCGCCGAGCGCCTGCGCGGAGGCGCCGTGATTCCGGCGCATCCGCTGGCGCTGAACTCCCGCCGCAAGCTCGACGAACGCCGCCAGCGGGCGCTGACGCGCTATTACCTGGCCGCCGGCGCGGGCGGATTGGCGGTCGGCGTGCATACCACGCAATTCGCCATCCGCGACTCGCGCAGCGGACTTTTTCAGCCGGTGCTCGAACTTGCGGCCGAAACCGTCGACGCATTCGAAAGCAACGGGAAACAGCCGCCCGTCATTCGTATCGCGGGCATCTGCGGATGGACGGATCAAGCCGTCGGCGAGGCCCGAATCGCCGCCGATCTCGGCTATCATCTGGGGCTGCTCAGCTTTGCGGCGCTTGCCCATGAGGATACGCGCTCTCTGCTGCTCCACGCGCGGGCCGTCGCCGAGGTCATTCCGTTGATGGGCTTTTACTTGCAACCGGCGGTGGGGGGGCGGGTATTGCCCTATGAGTTCTGGCGCGAGTTCGCGGCGATCGAGAACGCTGCGGCGATCAAGGTCGCTCCCTTCGACCGCTATCGGACGCTCGACGTCGTGCGGGCGGTGACGGAGTCCGACCGGGGCGGGGAAATCGCCCTCTATACCGGGAACGACGACCACATCGTCGGCGACTTGCTGGCGGTCTATGAGGCCCCCGGCAAGCGCAAGCCGCGCTCGGTGCGTTTCGTGGGCGGCTTGCTGGGGCACTGGGCCGTGTGGACCCGCCGCGCTTACGACTATTGGCGGGAGTGCCGCCGGACGGCGTCCGACCGGCGGCTGCCGATCTCCGAATCCCTGCTTGCGCTGGCGAACCAGGTCACCGACGCCAACGCGGCGTTTTTTGATGCGCGCAACGGCTTCGCGGGCTGCATTCCCGGCATTCATGAGGTTTTGCGGCGCCAGGGTCTGCTCGAGGGCGTCTGGTGCCTGGACGAAAACGAAGTCCTGTCTCCCGGACAGATCGACGAGATCGATCGCGTCCACGCGGCTTATCCGCACCTCGACGACTCGCCTTTCGTCGCCGAACATCTCGACGAATGGTTGCGATGAGCTCGCGCGCGCCTCGCTCGACCGCTTCCGCAACGAAGTCATGCCCGCTTTCGCGGATGGCGGCTGAAGCGCCTTGGGCGCGCGGCGGTCAGGGCAGGAACGGCCGCGGGTCGGAGGATTTCAGTTGGTGGGAGGGAAAATGGCGCCGCATCACGCCGTGGCCGGCATGAGTTGTCTGCTGGGCGGTGTAGTGGCGGACTTCGTGTACGGCGACTCTGGCCAGCGCCCGGCCGACCACCCTCCAGTCGTTGGCGCGCGTGAATTCCATCACCGGGTCGACGAAGACGGCCAACGGAGGCAGCACCGCGCCGCCGCGCCGCCGGGCCGCGCCGAGCACGTCGGGCGGCATGCCGGCGCGGCGGCTTTCGAGGGTAACGCGGAGCAGATCGGCGCCGCAATCGCGCCAGCGTAAGCGAACGTGCTCGCGGGACAGCAGGAACTCGAATTCACGATGAAAAGCCGCCCGCGCCGGGTAACTCAGATCGACCCGATCGTCCATGCAGACTTCAAGCGCAGAAGCCGCCGGCGTCGTGCAAAGGAAAACAACGGACGCCGCTATTCGGAGTGCCCGCCAAGTCATCTTAATCAGATTTTAATGATTTTTTAACCGGTTTGTCAAAAAACTTGGCGGGCGTTTCGCGAATTTCGACAATTTTTTACGGAATCATGCGCTCCTTGCCCAGCGTACGGCGGAGCAAGCCGATTTGACCCAGGTGATAGGCTTCGTGAAACGCAATGGCGGTGAGCATCGAGCCCACGGTTTCATCCGGATTGTTTAACGGGTTGTCCGGGACGGGACGGGCGAAAGTTTCCTCGTCGGCTTCCTGCAGCGCAGCGGTCAGCGGTGCCTGAAGAGCCATGAAGTTGTCGCGGAGCTCGTCGAGAGGGAGCGCCTCTGACGGGTCGGTCAGCGGCGGCCGGCCGTTCTTGTAGCGGTCGAATTTGCCCGCGGGGTAAACGGGGGTTTTGCCCAGAAGGATGAGAGCGTCGTTGCGGGCCTTGACCAGATGGCCGAGAATCCAGTTGGCGCAGTTTCCGCCTCCCCGCGGCGGGACGAGGCTTTCTTCGTGGCTGATTTCCGCAAAGTTTGCGGCGCAGACTTTCGCTCCCAGATCGTGTTGGGCGATCAAAGTGTCGATATTCATTTCTTTTTTCCTCATGGTTGGTTTGGGGTTGGTTTCCTCCGCCGCTTCTTTGAGGCGGAGGAGATGGTCGGACCAGAGGTCCGCGAAGCGATTGACCCAGCGTTCGTAGATTTGCCGGACCGGGACGGCGTTGAGCGAGTTCACGCGGAGTCTCCCCGACTCGCGCGTTTGCACCAGCCCGCAGGCGCGCAAGACCTCGAGATGCTTCATCACCCCGAAGCGGGTCAGCTTGGGAAATGCCCGCACGATCTCGGTTGTGGTGCGCGGACCGTTGCGCAGAAGGTCGAGCACCGCCCGGCGGGTAGGGTCGGACAGCGCCTTCCATACCTTGTCGAGTTCTTCCAACGTTCCTCCCGCGGCGGTTATGCGCAGTCTTTCTCCAATGCATCGAGCATGTGTTTCCAGCCTGCGCCGAGGCCTTGGCGGTGGTCCGGTTCGATCATGCCGACGGCGCGGTGGCGCAGGATGACCCTGGACCCGCCGGAGGTTTCTTCAACCTTGATCTCCAGATGGTTGTTGGCCGGATAGGACATGAACATGGGGCCGTTCAACTCCAGCAGCGACGGCGGCTTGATGACCTGGACGAATCCCCACAAGTGCCCGATGCCGCCGCCCCGGTCGCGGTACCAGCGTCCGCCCGGCCGGGGTTCGAGAATCATCGACAGGGACGAGCCGTCGGGCCCGGTGCTGCCTTCGCCGAGGCGGTAGAGCAGCGCGTCGAACACTTTCTGCGGCGATGCTTCGATTTCAATGTGCTGCTCGATGTCGAGCAGCAGGTCTTTCAGATTCATGCAATTCCTCCTCGGGTTCCGTTGCGGAACCCAATCAATACGTGACTATACGGTAACGTATAACTGCGCTGCTTGTCAACCTGCGGGGAAAGAGGCGTGGCGCCGGGTTCCGCATCGATTCCGCCGCGGCGGTTGACCGCGGCTTCAGCGGACGGGTAAACTCTGAAGAGAAGGGGCGTTTCCTCGCTGTCGAGGTCTTCGAGAAATGACATCGCGACAGACAAGCAGGTGGAGAGCCGGCTGGGTTTCTCTCTGTTCGGCCCGCGGCGCGGAGAGTCTTGCGGCATCCGCTCTTCCGCGTGCGGGCAGTCTCCCTGCCGTTGCCGCTCCTGCGATTCCCGAGCTTGAAGCCGGTCCGTCTTCCGTCACGGCGGGTACGGTTCCCGTGGCGGTCGTGCAGACCGGCAATTCCATTATTGTTGTCGCTGTACCGGGCCCCGGTTGAGCCTCTGGCGGTCAACGCGATCGAGGGGCTGCCGGCCGGGGCGGAACGAAAGCCCGGTCGGCGGCGGCATCCATTGTCCCCGACCCTCCGCTTCAAGCGAACGGGAACGATCGATCGGCAAGAATGGAAAAACCAAGGGAACCCAGGGAGGGGAAATCGTGGCATTCATGACAGGCGCACAGATTTTGGTGGAAAGCCTCGCGCGCGAGGGCGCCGAGGTGGTTTTTGGATATCCGGGGGGCGTGACGCTTCCGGTTTACGACGTTTTTTACGACCACCCGCTGCGGCACGTTCTGGTGCGGCACGAGGAAAACGCGGCTTTTGCGGCGCAGGGTTTTGCGCGGGCCACCGGAAAAGTCGGCGTTTGCATGGCGACTTCGGGTCCGGGCGCCACGAATCTCACCACGGGGCTGGTGGACGCTCTGATGGATTCGATCCCCATTGTGGCGATTACCGGACAAGTGCCGCAGATGTTGATCGGACGGGACGCTTTTCAGGAAGCGGACACGTTCGGCATCACCCGCGCGGCGACCAAGCACAACTATTTGGTCAAGGACATCGAAGAGTTGGCGCAGGCGGTCCACGAGGCGTTTTACATCGCCGGCAGCGGGCGGCCCGGGCCGGTGCTGGTCGATGTGACGAAAGACGTGCTTTTGAGCAAAACCCACTACGAGGCGGCGCGGAAGATGCGCCCCTTGCGGGGTTACGGGTTGAAGCTCATTCCCGAGAGCGAGGCGGTCGAGGCGGCTGTCGATTTTCTTTGGCAGGCGGAGCGGCCGTATATCTATGCCGGCGGCGGGGTCATCTCGTCGGGGGCGCATGAGGAGCTGGTGCGGCTCTCGGAGATTTTGGGCGCGCCGACGGCCCATACCGTGATGGGTTTGGGCGCAATGCCGACCGGGCATCCGAACTTCATTTCGATGCTGGGGATGCACGGCAGCTACGCGGCGAACATGGGCGTGACCGAGTGCGATTCGCTGATTGGCATCGGGGTGCGCTTCGACGACCGCGTGACGGGGCGTCTCGACGCTTTCGCGCCGAATGCGCGCGTCCTGCACGTGGACGTGGACGAGGCGGAGATCAGTAAAAACCGCCGGGCCGACGTCGGCGTAGTCGGCGACGCGAAGATCGTGCTGCAAACGCTCAACCGGCGGCTCGAAGAGACCAAGGCCGCAAGGGGCGTCGAGAACCTGGCGGCGCGCCGGGCCTGGATGGACCACATTCGCGCCTTGAAGGCCGAGAATCCGTTTGTTTACGAGCAGTCTCAGGACGAGATCAAGCCGCAGTTGCTGATGGAAAAGCTCGACGCGATTGCGCAGGGCGAAGCGATCGTGACGGTCGACGTCGGCCAGCATCAGATGTGGGCCGCGCAATATATGCGCTTCAACCGTCCGCGGCTTTGGCAATCGTCCAGCGGGTTGGGTTCGATGGGCTTCGGCCTGCCGGCGGCGATGGGCGCGGTAACAGCGCGCCCGCAGAAGACGGTAATCAGCATCGTGGGCGACGGCGGGTTCATGATGGCGCTGCCGGAATTGGGCACGATCGCCTCGAACGGACTGCCGATAAAAATCGTCGTCATGAACAACGGCACGCTGGGCATGGTGCGCCAGTGGCAGCAGTTGTTCTTCAACAAGCGCTACAGCCAGGTGGAGATCAGCTCCTTTCCCAAGGCGGAATTGCTCGGCGCGGCGTTCGGTATTCCGGCCCGCACGGTCGATAAGCCTGCGGCGCTCGACGACGCCCTCAAGGAAGCGTTTTTCGAGGCGGGTCCCTATCTGCTCAACGTCAAGGTGGCCCCGGAAGAGTGCGTTTACCCGATGGTGCCCGCGGGCGGCGCCGTCAACGAGATGATTCTTGCGCCGCAAGCGCCGGCGCCGGTTGCGGCCGACTAGACGGGAACAGAGGCAAAAACGATGCAACAGTTGATTTCGCTGCTCGTCGAAAACCAGCCCGGCGCGTTGATGCGCGTTGCCGGAGTGCTCACCTCGCGCGGCTATAACATCGAGAGCTTGACCGTGGCCAAGACGCTCGACCCGACGCTTTCGAGCATGACCATCGTCGCCAACGTCAACGAGGAAGGCCGCGGCCTGCTGATCAAGCAGATCACTCGTCTGGTGAACGTGATCAAGGCCGTGGATCTGACCGTCTCGCACGCCGTCCGGCGCGAGTTGGCCTTGGTCAAGGTTTATGTTACGCACGAGAATCGGGCCGGACTGCTGCGCGAAGCCGAGATCTTCCGGGCGCGGGTCGTGGATGCGGCGCCCAGCTCGTACACGCTTGAAGTGACGGGTTCGCCGGATAAGCTCGATGCCTTGATCTCGCTGCTGCACAACTACGGACAAGTGGAAATGGTGCGCTCGGGCGCCATGGCCATGGCGCGCGAGAAGCAAAACAAGCTGCCCATCCCCAAGTTCGGCGAAGACGCTGAGAAGCCCGTTGAGGAGATGGCCAAGACTTGACGGAGACGGCCGAGACTTTCGCATCCGTTCGCGGATGCGCACAGAAATTCTGAAAGGATTGAAACGAAGAAAATGCCGGCGACTATCTATTACGAGCAAGACGGAAATCTCGACCTGCTGCGAGGCAAGAAGATTGCCGTTATCGGTTACGGCAGCCAGGGCCATGCCCATGCCCTCAATCTGCAGGAGAGCGGCCTGGACGTGGCGGTCGGTCTTTACAAAGGGTCGAGGTCCTGGCCGAAGGCCGAGGCGGCGGGTCTCGATGTGCGAACGGTCGCCGAGGCGGTGAAAAGCGCCCAAGTGACGATGGTTCTGCTGCCCGACCATATTCAGCCCGATCTTTACAAAAGCGAGATCGAGCCCAATCTGGACGCGGGCGACACGCTGATGTTCGCCCACGGGTTCGCCATCCATTGGAAGGAAATCGCTCCGCCGGACAACGTGGATGTTTCGATGATTGCGCCCAAGGCCCCGGGACACCGCGTTCGGGAATTGTTCGTCGAGGGCGTCGGCGTGCCGGGTCTGGTTGCCGTCGCGCAGGACGTTTCGGGTCGGGCGAAAGAGCAGGCATTGGCTTATGCTCTGGGGCTCGGCTGCCTCAAGGCGGGCGTGATCGAGACGACCTTCAAGGAAGAGACCGAGAGCGATTTGTTCGGCGAGCAGTCGGTGCTTTGCGGCGGGACCGCCGAGCTGGTGCGCGCCGGTTTCCAGACGTTGGTCGATGCCGGGTATCAGCCGGAGATCGCCTATTTCGAATGCCTCCACGAGTTGAAGCTGATCGTCGATCTGATGTACGAGGGCGGCTTGAGCTACATGCGCTATTCGGTTTCGGATACGGCCGAGTACGGTGATTACACGCGCGGGCCGCGGGTGATCGACGAGCGGGTCCGCGAGAGCATGAAGCAGGTTCTGGCCGAGATTCAGTCCGGCCGCTTCGCCAAGGAGTGGATGGACGAAAACCGCGCGGGCCGGCGGAAGTTCCTGGAGACCCGCAAGCGGCAGGAATCGCAATTGATCGAGGAAGTCGGGGCGAGGCTGCGCGCCATGATGCCGTTCCTCAAGAAAGAGAAGCCCGAATCGACGCCGATGGCTTCGTAGCCGGGCGCGGCTGCAACCGATTCGCGAACTGAGGATAAATCGATGCGAGTATTCGTTTACGACACGACGCTCCGCGACGGCACGCAGGGCGAGAACGTTTCGTTTTCGGTGGACGACAAGCTGTCGATCGCCCGCAAGCTGGACGCTATAGGCATCGATTACATCGAGGGCGGCTGGCCGGGGTCGAATCCCCGTGACGAAGGTTTTTTCGAGCGGGCGAAGACGGAGCTCGATCTGCAACACGCGCGGCTGACCGCCTTCGGCTCCACCCGGCACGTCGCCAACGAGCCGCAGGACGACGAAAACGTGCGCAAGCTGGTCGGCGCGGAAACCCCGGTCGTGACGATTTTCGGCAAGAGCTGGGATTTGCACACCGAGCGGGCGCTGCGCGTCAGCGAAGAACAGAACCGGGAGATGATCGCCTCTACGGTCGCCTATCTCAAGGCGATGGGGCGCGAGGTGATCTACGACGCGGAGCATTTTTTCGACGGCTACGAGTCGAACCGCGATTTCGCCTTGCGCACGCTGGAGGCGGCGCAGCGGGCGGGCGCCGACGCGCTGGTGCTTTGCGACACCAACGGCGGGACGCTGACCGCCCGCCTGGCGGAGATCGTCGCCGACGTGCGCAAGAACTTCGACGGCGTCGTCGGCATCCATACCCACAACGACTCGGCGTTGGCGGTCGCCAACGCCGTCGCCGCGGTCGAGCTCGGCGCCACGCACGTGCAGGGCACGATGAACGGCTACGGCGAGCGCTGCGGAAATTGCAACCTGATTCCGCTCATCTGCAACCTGGAGCTGAAGCTCGGCCACACCGTCATCGGACGCGGGAACGTCTCCAAGCTGACCGGCTTCGCCAACTACATCGCCGACATGGCCAATCTGGTGTTGGCCAACGGCGCCGCCTTCGTCGGCAAGAGCGCTTTCGCCCACAAGGGCGGGATTCACGTCAGCGCCGTATTGCGCGAGGCTTCCACCTACGAGCACGTCGAGCCCGAGACCGTCGGCAACGAGCGTCGCGTGCTGGTCAGCGATCTTTCGGGCCGCAGCAACATCGCCTTCAAGCTTCAGGAAAGGGGTTGGCAAGAGAAGCTTGACGGCGCGGCGCGCAAGCGCGTCCTCGCCCGCATCAAGCAGATGGAGTTCGAGGGTTACGAGCTGGAATCGGCCGACGGCTCTTTCGAGTTGCTGATCCGCCAGGCGCTGGCGCCCGAGACGTATTTCTTCAAGCTCGACCGGATGCGCATGGTCACCCACAAGGCGGGGCAGGACCGCTCGGAATGCACGGTGCGTATGACCGTCGATACTCCCGCCGGCCCGCAAGAAGCGGAGGTTTCCGCCTCGGGGCCGTTCGACGCCATCGCCGGCGCTCTGCGCCGCTGCCTGGGGCGGGTCTATCCGGCGATCGCGGACATCCGGCTGGTCGACTACAAGGTGCGCGTGCTCGATCCGGGCAAGGGCACCGCGGCCAAGGTGCGGGTGCTGATCAACTGGACGGACCATAAGGACGTCTGGACCACCGTGGGCGTCTCGGACGACGTTCTCGAAGCGAGTTGGAACGCGCTTTGCGACTCGGTGCGGCTGGAGTTGCTGCGGCTGGAGGATACCGCGGCGGCCGCGGGCCGCGGCGCACCGCGGGCGAAGGCGGCGCAATGACGCCCGCTGTAAACGGCCAGATGTTTTGTGCAGTCCGGCATCAGGGCTTCGGCGGCGTCTCGGCTTCGGGCGGGCGGCGTAGCCGTCGGCGTTGATCCCGTAGACGGCCTGGGTGACCGTCCATGCGCCGTCGAGGCGCAGTTCGAACATATCGCCGCGGTTGTCGGAAGAGAGGGTGACGCACAGGCCGAGTAGGCGTCTGCGCAGAGCGTCGGTGAGGCCGCGCCGCGCAGGGAGATTTGCTCGGCGCCGGGACCGGGGTACTGTTGGGGGGCGCGCGCCGAGGCGCTGCCTGGGCCTTCCGGCGCCGGGACTGTGAGCGCTTTAGGGAAGGTCTGAATAAGTAGTGGCAAGCAGGGGGGATGTGTCCTAGTGGAGTTGTAGGGTAGATGTTGTCGTTAGAGGGAGGAAGGATGCATCAGCGGAGCTTTGCGGATATGGAGTACGAGGGCAAGAAACACCGCACGAGGCGGGAGAAGTTTCTGGGGCGGATGGAGGAATTGATTCCGTGGGAGCGTTTGGAGGAGCGCATCCGCCCGTACTACCCCAAAGCGGGGCGGGGGCGGGGGCCGTACGAGTTGGCGGTGATGCTGCGCGTGCACTGCGTGCAGTTGTTTTACAACGTGAGCGATCCGGGGATGGAGGACATGCTGTACGAGATCGAGTCGGTGCGGCGCTTTGTGGGTTTGCGTTTGGGAGATGCGTTGCCGGACGAGACGACGATTTTGCACTTTCGGCATCTGTTGGAGAAGCACGAGTTGGGCGGGGTTGTGCTGGCGGAGAGCAACGCGCACTTGGCGGGGCAGGGGTTGCGGTTGCGGGAAGGGACGATCCTGGACGCGACGATCATCGCCGCGCCGAGTTCGACGAAGAACAAGGAGCGGAGTCGCGACCCGGAGATGCATCAGAGGAAGAAGGGGAAGCAATGGCATTTCGGGATGAAGGCGCACATCGGGGTGGACGCCGAGACGGGGCTGGCGCATAGCGTGGCGGCGACAGCGGCGAATGTGGCGGATGTGACCCAAGCGCATAAGTTGCTGCACGGCGGGGAGAAGGTAGTGTGCGGGGATGCGGGCTATCAGGGGGATGCGGGCTATCAGGGGGTGGAGAAGCGCCCGGAGCATCGCCGGCGTAGGGTGGAGTGGCAAGTGGCGCTGAAGGCTGGGCAGCGGCGGCGCTTGGCGGCGGACAGTGCGGAGGCGCGGGCGGAGCGGCGCAAGGCGGAGGTGCGGGCCAAGGTGGAGCATCCGTTTCTGTATGGGAAGCGGCACTTTGGTTACGCCAAGGCGCCTATCGCGGCTTGGCCAAGAACAGGGAGCGGATCAGTCTGCTGTTGGGCTTCGCCAATGTGCTGCTCGCCGGGCGCTACGCGACGGCCTGAGCGCCACAATACAGGAGTCGTGCGCCCACAGTGGCGCAAAGCCGCAGAAGCGGAGTTGAAACCGTCGCTGCGGGGTCAAAATTGGCGTTGCACAGTCAAAAAGAGCAGGATTTAGCCGCAAAATTCGCTGGCAGCCCAACTGCAACCGCTCCTTACGGACAGCATCAACCATCCAGCGCACCAAAAACTGCCTTATTCAGACCTTCCTTAGAGAGACTCTACAGGCAGGAGGCCGTTAGCCCGGATTTCTCACCAGGCATGGCTGGGCGGGCAGGAAGCGGTTTACGGAACGAATTTGAGGGGCAGTTGATGCGGATCGCCCAGTACAGTGGCCGTGGCGCACGCTGGGTGTAGCGTCCGGCGCTACACGCGGGGGCGTCAGGAGGGTTTGGGGCCGATTTTGCGCACACTCCGGCCAAGCCCCCGCCGGGGCTGCTGCGCTTGCTGTGACCTTCGAACCCGCAGGCGCCAGGCGCCCCTTCAGCAGCCCTGCGGCGGCGGCCTTCCCAGATTGGCGTAAACCGCAGCAAACAGCGCCTGCGCCGGATGGCCCGTAGCCATCAAGACCCACACCTTGCGCGCCGTCACCCGCACCCGCGCCCCGATCTTGAGCAGCCGTACGCGGATCGTCGCGCATTGCGCCCGCGCCATCTGCGTGCCCGCCAAGCCCAACTCGCGCAACGCTTGCAACAGACAGTAGGCGATCGCAGAAAAATACAAACGAATCTGGTTCGAGCGCAGCAGCGCCGTCGAAGTGCGGTCGGCGAACAAAGCCAACTGTTGCTCTTTGATGCGCTTCTCCATCTCGCCCCGCGCGCAGTAGAGATCCTCGTACAAGCTCTGCGCGGCGTACTGTGCGGTGCTGAGCGAGGTCACCACGAAGCGTAGATTGGGAAGCGCGGATTGGCGCCCTTGGCCAGCCGCTCGGCCTTGCCCACCACACGCCGTTTGCGCCGCCAACTGTGGCGCGTGCGATAACGGAACTCGGCGAACGCCCGCGCCGGCTTGCCGCTGGCAGCGTAGCGCCGCTGCGCCTTCTGCAACGGCTTGTGCAGGCGGCGCAACAAACGCTGGTTCTTGGCCAGTCCGAACACATAGTCCACCCCCTGTTGCTCACACCAACTCATCAACTCCTCGCGGCAAAAGCCTGCATCGGCGCGCAGCAGAATCTCCACCCCAGGCCATCTCCGGCGCAACTGCCCCACGATCCGCACGACCTCTTCCAGCGCCCCCGCCGCAGCGTCTCGGTTCGCTGTCCGCAACCGCGCGCAGACCAACTGCTCGCCTATGAAGATGTACAACGGCAAGTAGCAGTAGGCGCCGTAGTAGCCGTGAAAAAAACGCCCTTCCTGCTGCCCGTGCAGACGGTCGTCAGTGGCGTCGAGATCCAGCACGATGCGCTGCGGGCGGCAACTCTGCCGCTGGATGTAGAGTGCGACCAACAGCGCATCGACTGCTGCGCTGTCCAGGGCGATCTTCTTGTAGCGCGCCCGCTCAGCGGGCTCAGCAGGGGTCAACTCCAGTCGGTTCAGCGTGCTCTTGCCCGCCCCGGCCCGGCCCCGATCCCGCCGCCGCCGACGTTGGCGGCCCTGCACATCGCCCTTGCCCGACAACAGCGCCAGCAGCGGGTCGCTGCGCAGTCGATCATGGTCGTTGAGGTCTTCGTAGCCCAAGGCCAGCCCATAGACCCGTTGACTCACCAACTCCGCCACGCTGTGCTCGATCCGCTCCGCTTGGCGGGAGTCGCGAAAGCAGCGCGCAAACTGGCGCAGGATGCCGGTCTGCCGCTCGGTGCGCTGCAGCAGCAGGGCCCCGGCCTCGCTGGTGATCGTCCCGCCATCGAAACGGGCTACCGCCTCACGGCGGAATCGGGTAGCAAAACGAAAACTTGTTTGGTTACACTGTGTCCTAGCGAAAAGTCGTTCGTTGCCGGCTGCAACATATTCATCTACATACGTTTATGCCACAATCAGCGGCTTTTCGCTACCCCCTGGTGAGAAATCCGGGTTAGGCCCGAGAGAACGCCTCCAAGGGCTTCTGTGGGAGGAAATTCCCGGGTTCGATCTCGTTTGCGGCCGAATCTCGTAAAACCAGCGTTTTCAGCTGTTTGAGTCGATGCCACAGGTGTGGCCGTCAGCCGTGTCCGAGGCTCATAGCAGATTTCCGACAAAGGACTGCTTCGTGATGTGGGGACGGCTTCGAGGTGTCTTTGATCAAGAAAGCAGCCGAAAGGAAATCTTTGGTCCATTGCCGAACTGGCGCCGGCGGGGAACTTCCCAGTGGCGAGTGGTGTCTAAAATGCGTGATGTCCCAGCTTAGACGCATCCTCGCTGTCACGGCCGCCCTGTTGTTCATTGCAATCGTCGCCTGCTCGTCTTATCGTTGGCTGGCAGATCGCCGAGACGTCGCCGTTACTCCACCGCCGGGGAAGCTTGTTGACGTCGGTGGGTACCGGCTTCACATTTGGTGCTTGGGCGCCATTACTCCTGACGTCCCGACCGTGCTCTTCGATGCGGGGATCGGCGGCGGCGCCTTTAGTTGGGCGCATCTCACCCAGGAAGTATCCAGGTTCGCGCAGGCTTGCACCTACGACCGGGCGGGAATGGGCTACAGCGATCCAGGGCCGCTTCCACGAACGAGCGGGCAAATCGCGAAAGAGATGGCCGCGCTGATAGAGAACAGCGGAATTATGCGCCTCGTCATTCTAGTCGGCCTTTCGTTTGGCTGCTACAACACCCGGATCGTTGCCTCTGAGCGTCCGGAATTAGTTGCGGGCTTGGTCCTGATTAGCCCTTCGAACGAGGGCGGCGCTGACCGTAGAGCAGCAGAGGGCCTTCCGCCGAACACTCCGCCAGCGGCGCTGCGTATGCTGCTCCGCGCCACGGCGCCGCTCGGCATTCCGCGCTTGTTGGGGCTAACCTTCGCGACTCCGCCTGATCGCGCTCCTCCGGAAGTGCGCGACTACGTCCGAGCTACGATCTACCGCGCCAGCCGCTATTATGCCATGGCAGACGAACTCGACGCTGCAGGTCAAAGCGGATTCGATGTCGCCGCCACGCGGCGCCCACTCGATATCCCGCTCGTCGTTCTATCGCCAGGCCGAGACGACGTGCGTTCGACGATCAGCCGTGAACTCGACGCCGAGGTGGCGGCCCTCTCGAGCCAGGGGCGGCAGATCGTGGTAAAAAACGCTGGACACGGTATCGGGAACAATGAAGTCATTATCGAAGCGATACGCGACACTTTCCTAGCCGTAGCGAACGCCGGCGGCAGTGCCGGCGCCGCAAGCGGCGCTCGATGACGCGGACAGGCTTGCTGTTCGCAGACGGCAAAGAACCGGTTAAAATCGAGATAGAGACTCTCCGGCTTGGTCGGTTTTCGAACGTTCACGTCACAGTTCGATATGGCGGGTGTAAACGGCCAGATGCTTAGTGCAGTCCGGCGTCAGGGTTTCGGCGGCGTCGCGGCTTCGCAACGAACGAGGACGGCGCAGCCGGCGCTCCTGCAGGACATGCGCAACATCTTTGACCAGTACAGTCAGCCCGAGAACCGCATCACGCATGCGTTGACGACCGCGCTCAACGAGGACCGCCGGTTTCTCGACGCCTTCCTGGCGGATATCGCGGGGCGCGTTCCGCCGCAGGGAAGCGGTTCGCGGCGCATCACGGGGCAGAGCTATCCGGGGACCGCCGAATCCGGCGGGGACGAGGAGGCCGAGTCCGAGCGGCGCGGCATTCCCGAGGCATGGATTACCGCAGGCGAGGACTGGCGCCAAGGTGTACAGTCCCGGCATGGAGCCGCGCCTGCGCGTCTGGCCGCGGCATTGGGGAGGCCACGAGCGGTACGCTGGCGCGACGCGGTCATCGATATCGATCTGCGCACGCGCAGCGGCGACGAGGAGGGCGCCAAGCGTCAGCCCGAGTGGACCGACGCGGCCGTCAGTGTTTCGGAGAATAGGCGACCCAACACCAACCTCGAATTGCAGATCGGCGGGCAGTTCCCTATCGGACTTGCCCAGCGATCCAGGATCCCGAGGCGCTTGACTTCGTGGCCGCGGTTGGATCGCCTGCAAGCCGTTTCTTGAGGCGCTCGGTGCGCCGGAGCCGGGCTGACAACCAACGGCAGGGCTTCCGTGCGCCCTTCGCAAACCGAGCGGACAACCGTCCCAATTCAATTACCCAAGGCATCGGCGAGGCAAGCCAGCGCCGGTTTAGACTTCCCTGCGGCCTTCGATGGATTCCAGCATCGTGGCTTCGTCGATGAACTCGAGCTCGCTGCCGACGGGGATGCCCAGGCCGATGCGGCTTACCTTGACGCCGAGCGGTTTCAGCAGCCGGCTGAGGTAGGCCGACGTGGCCTGGCCCTCGGTGGTCGGACTCGTCGCCAGGATGATTTCACGGATGTCGATTTCCCGCATCCGCTCCAGAAGGTTTTTGATTTTGAGATCCTCGGGGCCGACGTTGCGCAGCGGCGAGAGCGCGCCGTGCAAGACGTGGTACGTCCCGTTATAGGAGCGGGTGCGCTCGACGACCATGATGTTGGTCGGCTGCTCGAGCACGCAGACCAAGCCGTGGTCGCGGTTCGGGTCGGAGCAGATGGGGCAAAGCTCGCCTTCGGCGATGTTGTTGCAGCGGGCGCACAGCCGGATGAGCGCGCGCATCTCCGAGATCGCGCTCGCCAGCCGCTCGGCGTCCTCGCGGCTCGTGCCCAGCAGATGGAAGGCGATGCGCTGGGCCGACTTCGCGCCGACTCCCGGCAGCCTCTTGAGCTCGTCCACGAGGCGGGACATCGGCGCGGCCAGATCGTCAAGGGCCATCTTGCGCTCTCAAGCGGCGGCGCCCTGCCGGCGGCGGCCGCAACCGGCCGCTAGCCGAGCAGACCCGGCGGCAGCCCCATGCCGCCCATGATGCCGCCGACCTTCGATTGGGTTTCCTCGTCGACGCGCTTGGCCGCCTCGTTCACCGCGCCGCGAACCATGTCTTGCAGCATTTCGACGTCTTCGACGGCTTCGGGGTCGATGGAGATGTCGAGGACGTTCTTGTGGCCGTCCATCTTGACCGAGACCATGCCGCCGCCGGTGGACGCTTCGACGCGGATTTGGCCGATCTCCTGCTGCATGCGTTCCTGCATGGCCTTGGCCTGCTGGAGCATTTTTTGCGGGTTTGCTGGGAATTTCACGGCGTGTACTCTCTCAGATCGCGGACTTGCCGCACGCGGCCCTCGAAGAGCCGCTGAAACTTTTGGACCACGGGGTCGGCCAGCGCCCGCCGGCTGACTGCGTCGTCCTGTTCGGCCTCGGCTTCGGGAGCGGCGGCAGACGAACCGTTCTGCGGCGCCGGCCCCGAAGTCGAATCATTCCCCAGCTTAACATCGGGCTTGGCGCCCAGCAGCTTTTCCAGGGACGCCGCGATGTCCCGCAGACCGAGCTCGAGCATGGCGCGGTACTCGGCCGTTGGACGGATCTCGACCACGGCGCCGTTCCGCTCGACTTCTCCGGCAAGCACCGCGTCGGCCGTGAAGGCGTGTCCGCCGTCTTTGAGGTCTTTGGCCAGCCGGGATTTGAGGTCGGCCGCGCCGGACGCGGGTTGCGTCCCGGCGGCCGGCGGCCGAGCCGGAGCGGCGCCTTGCGGGACGGCGGCGCCTCGGTCCGCCTGCAAATTCAGATTTTTTCCGCCGTTGCTCTCCAGGCTTCCGAGAATTTTTTCAATCGACTGCAGGCGGCCCGCATAAACCAGCTTCAGCAGGCCGATTTCCAACAGAAATCGAGATTGGGTCGCATGCTGCAGATCCTGATAGAGCGTCAGCAGAAGCTGGACGTAACGGGTCAGGTCTTCGCTGGAAAACCGCTCGAGCCAGCGGGCTGCGCTTTGGCGTTCCCGCTCGCCCGCGGTCACCAGACGGCTGTCGGCACCCGCTGCTTTCATCACCATCAGATTGCGGAAGTAGCGTGTCAATTCGCCGCAGAAGTGCTGCGGGTGGCGGCCTTCGCGGAAGAGGTCATCCACTACGGCAAGCATTGCGGCCGGATCGGCGCCGCAGACCGCTTCGAGTATGCGGTCGACGATCTCGCTGGGAATCGCGCCCAGCAGGCCGCGAACCGCTCCGGCCTCGAGCGTGTTGCCGAAAGCCGCGATGGCCTGGTCGAGCGTGGAAAGGGAATCGCGTATCGAGCCGTCCCCGGCGAGCGCCACGGCGGTCAGGGCGTCGTCGTCGGCTGCGACGCCTTCCCGCTCGCAGATGCTGCGCAGGTGGGCGATCACCTGCTCCAGGTCCACCGTGCGGAAGGCGAACGACTGGCAGCGCGAGGCGATCGTCGCCGGAATCGACTGCGGTTCCGTGGTGCAGAGGACGAAGACCACCCATTCGGGCGGCTCCTCCAGAGTTTTCAACAGCGCGTTGAAAGCGTCGTTGGTGATCTGGTGGGCCTCGTCGATGATGAAAACCTTGTAGCGGTCCCGCGCGGGGCGGTATTTGACGCTTTCGCGCAACTCGCGGATGTCGTCGATGCGGCGGTTCGAGGCGGCGTCGATTTCAATCACGTCCAGCGCCGAGCCGGAGGCGATTTCCCGGCATACGCGCGACTGCGGATCGGGTTGCGAAGTGGGGCCGTCCTCGCAGTTGAGCGCCATGGCCAGGATGCGCGCCAAGGTCGTCTTGCCGGTCCCGCGCGGCCCCGAAAAGATGTAGCCGTGAGCGACGCGGCCGCTGTCGAGCGCGTTGCGCAGCGTGCGCTTCACGTGCTCTTGGTCGACCACCTCGTCGAAGGTTTGCGGGCGGTATTTGCGGGCGATGACCTGATACATGAAGCGCTGCGCCGGCGGGGCAAGGGGGCTCCGGCGCTTCCGCGGCACGCGCCGGAGGCCGCTGCCGTTGCTTCCTTCCGGACCTGGCGGAGTTCACGGCGTGGCGCTGCACGGGGCCGGAGCCCAGCGTTCAGTTTACCACCGGACTCGCGCCGCTTAGCGGAACGTGGCTCCCCGCACGGGATTGGAGCCGCCAACCGTGATCCCGTCGATGCGCACGGTGGGGATGCCCACCCCGACCGGGACGCTCTGGCCTTCTTTGCCGCATGTTCCGACGCCGTTGTCGAGCTTGAGGTCCGCGCCGACCCGGCTGACTTTGGTCAGAACGTCCGGCCCGTTGCCGATCAGCGTCGCGCCGCGCACGGGCCGCGTCGCCTTGCCGTTTTCGACGAGGTAGCTTTCCGATGCCGTAAAGACGAATTTGCCGCTGACAATGTCAACTTGGCCGCCGCCGAAGTTGACGCAGTAGATGCCGTTCTTGACCGAGCGCAGGATGTCGGCGGGGTCGTCTTCGCCGGCGAGCATGAAGGTATTGGTCATGCGCGGCATGGGGATGTGCTTGTAGCTCTGGCGGCGGCCGTTGCCGGTAGCGTCCGCCCCCGTCAATCGGCCGGACAAGCGGTCTTGCATATAGCTCTTCAGGATGCCCTTTTCGATGAGCACGGTCCGGCATGTTGCGTTGCCTTCGTCGTCTACGTTGAGCGATCCGCGGCGTTCGGCCATCGTGCCGTCGTCGATCACGGTGCAGAGCTCCGAGGCGACTTTTTTGCCGATCAGGCCGCTGAACGCCGAAACCCCCTTGCGGTTGAAGTCGGCCTCCAAGCCGTGGCCGACGGCTTCATGCAGCAGGATTCCCGGCCACCCCGGCCCCAGCACGACGGTCATTTCGCCGGCCGGGGCTTCGGCGGCGTCGAGTTGGACGATCGCTTGGCGCGCGGCTTCGCGGGCGAAACTCTCGGGCGTTCTGACGCTGCGGAAGAATTCCGCGCCGATGCGCCCGCCGCCGCCGTCGGAGCCACGCTGCCGGTTCGCGCCTTCTCCGGCCAGAACCGAGACGTTGAGGCGCGCCAGCGGGCGGCTGTCGTCGCTGAGGAAGCCTTCCGATGTCGCGATCAGCACATGCCGCTCAGTGTCCGCGTAACTGGCGATGACCTCGTTCACGCGGGGATCGTAGGCCCGCGCCGCCGCATCGGCGCGCTGCAGGAATCCCGCCTTTTCGGTGAGATTCGAGCCGCTTGCATCCAGCGCGTAAAGCTCGCGCCGCGGCGCGGACTCGAAGCCGCGCCCGCTCGCGCTTGCCGGGCCGTCTGCGATGTGCGCCGCCGTCCGCGCCGCCGCGACGATCTTTTCCGGAGCCAAGTCGTCGCTGTAGGCGTATCCGGTCTTCTCGCCGTGGATAACGCGCACGCCGCAGCCGACCGTGATGCCCCGCGTTGCGCTTTTGACGATCGATTCCTCCAGGCCGACCGACGTGGATGAGACGTATTCGAAATAAAGATCCGCAAAATCGCCGCCGCGCGACAGCGCCGCGTCGAGATAACGATTCAGGTCGGCGTCGGCAACGTTGAATTTGCTGCGGATGAACGACACTCAAGCTCAGCGTAGCGTATCTGCGGCGGATTGCCCCGGCGCTCGTGATATGTGTTGCAATAAGCAATTCCGCTTTTCGCCGCCGTTGCGGGTATGGGGCAAGGAGGATAAGCGCATGGCAAAATTGCGCGTCGCCGTCATTGGCGCAGGATTCGTCGGGAAGGTCCACGTCGAAAACATCCGCCGGCAGCCGGACGCCGAGCTGGTTGCCCTCGCGGACCAATCGCAGGAGATCGCTTCCGCTTTCGGCGAGCAGCTCGGCATCGAGCGCGCCGTCGGCGACTACAACGAACTGCTCGCCGATCCATCCATCGACGCGGTACATATCTGCACTCCGAACGCGACGCATTTCCCGATCGCCAAAGCGGCGATCGAGGCCGGCAAGAACGTGATTTGCGAAAAGCCGCTGGCCATGTCGGCCGGCGAAGCCGCGGGCCTCGTGCAGCTTGCTCGGGAGAAGGGCGTCGTCCACGCCACGAGCTACAACCTGCGTTTTTACCCCAATGTCGCCCAAATGCGCCGCATGGTGGCGACGGGGGCGGTCGGCGACTTACTGGCCGTGCAGGGCACGTATTCCCAGGACTGGCTTTTCTACGAGACCGACTACAACTGGCGGCTCGAGCCCGAAGTCGGCGGGAACTCGCGGGCGATGGCCGATATCGGCTCGCACTGGTGCGACATGGTCGAACACGTGACCGGCAGGCGTATCGAGGCGGTCTGCGCCGAGTTGATGACCTTTCACCCGGTTCGCAAGAAGCCGAAGAAGGCGATCGAGACTTACGCCGGCAAGCTCCTGCAGCCTGAGGACTACGAAGACCGCCCGATCCATACCGAGGATTTCGGGGCGATTCTGTTGCGCTTCGCCGGACGCGCCCGCGGCGCGTTCACCATCAATCAGGTCGCCGCCGGACGCAAAAACCGCCTGTTGCTGGAGGTTTACGGGACGAAATGCGGCATGGCCTGGGACGGCGAAAAGCCGAACGAGCTCTGGATCGGCCGCCGCGACGGCAACAACCAACTGCTAGTCAAGGATCCGTCGCTGCTGGAAGCCGAGGCGCGGACGTTCGCCGATCTTCCGGGCGGCCACGCGGAGGGCTACGCCGATACGTTCAAGCAGTTTTTCCGGCGGTTTTACTCGGCCTGCCGCGACAAATCGCTGGCCGGCCGGTTGCCGACTTTCGACGCGGGGCTCCGCCAATTGCGGCTGGTCGAAGCCGTGCTCGAGAGCTCGGCGCGAGGCGGTTGGGTCGAGATCGACTGAAGAACCGCCGCGGAAAACCCGCACGAAACGGCAGCCGCCGTACAATAAGCTGCATGGCTGCTCTCGAAGACTTGCAAGTCGGGGTGATGTTCTGGACGGGAGGCGATCTCGGCATTGAGGCCCCCGCGGACGAAATCGCCGCGTCGGTTCGCTCTCTCGGGGTTTCTTGCGGGCAGATCGGCATCCATCTCCCCGACTTGGGGGACGCCGCCGTCGAGGCTTGGCGAAGCGCCCTCGACGAGCAGGGGATTACCGTCGTGACCGCCTTTCCCGGTTTTACCGGCGAGAGCTACGCCAGCATTCCGATCTGCGCCGCCACGGTGGGCTACGTGCCGCCCGCCACTAGGGACGAGCGCGAGCGGCGCACCTACGCGGTTTCGGATTTTGCGCGGAAATTGGGGATTCCCGGTTTGGCGACGCATGTCGGTTGTATTGCCGAAGATCGCTCCGATCCGCAATACGCCGCCATCCGCGACCTCGTTCGCCGGGTGTGCGATTACTGCGCGGGCAACGGCCAGACCTTCGCGCTCGAAACCGGCCAGGAATCAGCCGAAGCCCTCAAGGCGTTCATTGCCGACGTGGACCGCCCGAATCTCGGCGTCAACTTCGACCCGGCGAACATGATTCTGTACGGCTCGGGCGACCCGCTCGAGGCGCTGGAAACGGTGAAGGAGCACGTAATCACGGTTCACTGCAAAGACGGCAGCCGGCCCGTGACGCCGGGCGAGTGGGGCCGGGAGACGCCGCTCGGCCAAGGCGACGTGGGCATGGATCGTTTCATCGCCAAGCTGAAGGAGATCGGCTATCGTGGAGCGCTTACGATCGAGCGCGAGATTGTCGGCGAGCGGCAACGCGCGGACATCCTGCAAGCGATCGCGCTGCTTGACCGGCTGCGGACTCAGTGAACGGGCGCCGACCGCTGCGGTTTCGCGCTGTGGGCGCGCGCGGCAATAGGGCACTGCGCCCCATTGATAGAATGAACAGGCGTGCGTTGGCTGATTCCATGTTTGCTGATCGCTTGCGCGCTGCCGGCGCTTGGCGATGGCGCCGATGACGCTCTCCGCGAGGCGGCGGCGGCGCTCGAAGAAAACGACTTCGTCGCCGCCATTCCGCATTTGGAGGCGGCGCTGGCCGCTGACGAAGACAACTCCAACGCCCGTTTCAATCTTGCCTACGCCTACCTGCAGACCGGCAACGAGAGCGGCGCGATCGGGCAGTACCGCGCTCTCGTCGAGGCGCAGCCCGCGGCGGCCCAGGCGCGCCGCAACCTGGCCATGCTCTTGATGCGCAACGCGCGTCCGGGCGAAGCCGTGGAGCATTGGGCGGCGCTGGCCGCGGCGAGCCCCGGCGACTTTTCGCTGCGCTTGGCCTGGGCCGACGCGCTGGACAAAGCGGGCGACCCCGCCGGCGCCGTCGAGCCGTACAAACAGGCGGTCGCCTTGGATGGAGACTCGGTCGACGCCTTGCTCGGACTCGGCTACGCCTTGGCGCGGCAAGGCCGTTTCAGCGAAGCCGTTCCGTACTATCTGCGCGCTGCGGAGATCGATCCCTCGACGGAGTCGATGACCTTGCAGCTTGCCAACGAAATGGAGCAGCGGGGGCAGCAGACCGACGCGCTGGAAATCTACCGCCGTTACGCCCGCAACCACCCCGGCGAGGCCGCCGTGCAGGAACGGATCGGCATGATTCTTCTGGAGCGGGGGCGTTTCCGGCAGGCGATCGAGGCTCTCGAAAAGGCCGCTGCGGCGGACTCCAGCGCGGCCAATCGGGCTGCCTTGGCTGAGGCTTATGCGCGCGCCGGGGACGCGGAGCGCGGCGTGCAGCATTTGCGGGAGGCCGTCAGCGCCGACCCCGAGAGCGCCGCCCTGCGCGTGCGCTACGCCAACGGACTGCTTGCCATGCGGCGGTTCGAGCAGGCCGCAAAGCAGTATCTGGCCGCCGTGGAACGCAAGCCCGACACGATAGACGCTTGGAACGGACTGGCTTTTACCATGTTCCAGTTGGAAAATTACCCGGCGGCGCTGAAGGCGCTGGAACAGTCCGAGAAGCTCGGTTCGCACAAGCCGGCGAGCGCATACCTCAAGGCGCTTGCCCAAGACAAGCTTCAGCTTTATGCGGAAGCCAAAACCAGCTACGAGAAATTTCTCGCGATGGCGCCGGACATGGAAGACGAAACGTGGAAGGCCGGCGAACGCATCAAGGTCATCGACAAGGTGTTGGCCAAGCGATGAAGACCCGTATGCAATGGGCTGTGGCGCTTGCCCTTGCCGTGTTTGCCGGCGGGGTTCATGCGGCGGCGCCAACGTTGGCTTCCATCGAGGCCGAGCCGAACCTCGAACGGCGCTCGCGGCTGGCCCTGGAGTTTGCGCATGCTCAGGTGCGTCCCGTCGTTGATGCCTATCTGGACGGCGAGAGCGGCCGGGCGCGCGGCTCGGTGCAAGAAATCGCAGCGGCCGTGGAACTGTCCTGGGCGGCGCTCGAGGCGACCGGAAAGCACGCCCGGCGCAACCCCAAGCATTTCAAGCACGCCGAAATTCAAACCCGCAAGCTCGCCGCCAAGCTCAAGGAAGCGCAACGGGAGCTCGACTATGACGAGCAGCAGGAGCTTGACGGCTTGATTGCCGGTGTCGAAACGGTAAACAGCAAACTGCTGCTCGCGATCATGAGCCGCAAATCGAAGTGAGGCCGCTGCAATGAGACTACGCGTACTACCGCTGATTTTGACGCTGCTCGCGCCGCTCGGAGCGCAGGAAATCGGGGTCGGCAAGGAATTTCTGACCGACTATGAGATCGACGTTCTCCGCGACAACCAGAAACCCAAGAATCGCATTGCCGCCTACCTCAAATTCGCGTCTCTGCGGCTGGAGTTGGTCGACCAGTTGTCGGCCGTCGAGGAATCCGGCAGGGGAGCGAAGCTCCACCGCAACCTGGAAGAATACAGCCGCATTATCGAGGCCGTCGATACCGTTATCGACGACGCGCTCGCCCGCAATCTCGACATGGACAAGGCGCTCGAAGGCCTCATCGACAACGAGGAGAAATTCCTTGCGCGCCTCGAGAAGCTGCGGCAGGCCGCGCCGGACGATTTGTGGCGCTACGAATTCGTCCTTGAAGACGCCATCGAGATGACCAGGGACAGCATTGAGCTTTCGGCGCAAGATCTCGGCGACCGCAAGCGCGTCGTGCTGCGGCAAGACCGGCAGGAGCAGCAGCGCCGGGAAGCCACGATGTCCGCTTCCCGCAAGAAAGACGTCGACCGCGAACGCGCGAAGGAAGCGGCGAAGGAAGACTCTTACAAAAGCAAGCGCCCGACGCTGCTGCGGCCGGGCGAAAAGCTCGGCGAGCGGTAGCGGTTCGGTTACTCGACCGGCAGCAGCACCGTGTTGCTCTCGATGCCGTTGGCGATAACCGTCAGTTCGAGGTTGCCGCCCGCCAATCCGCCCGGCAGCGTCGCGTTCACCTGATAGAGGCCGACGAACCCCGGCGTCAGGCCGGAGAAAACGACCGGCGCTTCCCGGCCTCCGATGCGCGCCGCGGGCAGTTGCCGGGTGCGGGACAGGCTTGCCGCCGAAGCTGCCTCGCCTGTCGTCTGCGCCATGTCGAGCGGGCCGTTTCCGGTCATGTAGATCACCACGGTCTCGCCGGCTTGGGCCGGATGCGAAGACGTTACGAGAGAGCCGTCGGCGTGCGTGACGATGCCGAAGCTCATACCGCCGGAGTTGTAGTCGAAAATGCCGGGCGCGGAATCGCCCAGATTGAGGGAAACCGCCTCGCTGTAGGAATCGCCGATACGGGCCTTGACGAATGCGAAATTCAGCCCGGCAAGCTCCCAGGGGATCTGAACGTTGATTTGCCCCTCGCTGACGAAGAACAGCCGCCCCGCGGCGCTGAGGTTGTTTTCCGGGAAGTCGAACGTCACCACGGCATGCTTGAGCGCCTGCGGCAAGGGCAGGCCGCGCAGCGAGCCCGTGTAATCGGCCAACGCCTCCCCGAAGATTGTGGCGATCGAACCCGGCGCAACCGGCCGGTCCGCGGCGAACCCCGCGCCGTTGACGATGGCTGCAATCGCCGGCTTGGCTCTGGCCGCGTTGAAGAAGAGGACGGTCAGGCCGCCGCCGGTCACACTGAAATCTTGAGGCCCGGGCGCCGGCCCCAGGTCGACGTCGGCGGCGATTACGCCGAAAAGGTCGGTTTGTGAGTCGGCCGCGTAAATCGTGCCGCCCCCGTTCACGGCGGCGAAGTCCATCGGCAAGCCGGCCGCCGGCGCTCCGTACCGATCGACCACTTTCGCGATCAACAGCTCGGGATTCTGCTCGCCCGCCGTGCCGACCACGCCGGTTCCGGCAAGGGCGAACGAGTTGTGCGGCGCGTTGTCGCCTACGACATAGAGATACGGGACCAACAGGTCGGCGGCGCCGCCGCTCTCCCGCGTCACGCGCAGCCGGCCTTCGTACGAGCCGGGCGCCGGCATGACGCCTTCGAGGCTGACGATCAGACGCATGTGGTCGCCGGGGCCCAGACGGAACGATATCTGTTCCAAGCCGGCGATGCGCACGCGGGCGGCCGGGTCCGGGTCGCGCGGCTCGACGACGATGCGGTAAGACTGCTCCGCATCCCCGCGGTTGGTGACGAAAATTTCCCGCTCGACGGGGAACGTCTCGTCCGGCAGCCAGCCGAAGCTCACCGTAGCGGGATCGACCGTCGCGATCGGCGCCAACGCCGACGGAATGTGCGCCAGCCCGCCCCCGACCGAGCCAACGCGAGCCGGGGCGCCGTCTTCGACGACATCCTGAAGCGCGGTGTTGACCAAGGCGGACTTGACCTCGCTCGCCCTCAACGACGGATTCGCCTGCCAGACCAGCGCGGCCGCGCCGGCGATAACCGGAGCGGCGAAGCTCGTGCCGTCCACCTGCGCGAAGCCGGAGGGATGGAACGTGTCGCCGTTGGCGTCCAGCATTTGCGCGGCGGAGTAGACGAAGGCGCCGGGCGCGGCGATGTCGGGCTTCAGGTTCAGTCCGGGGCTGGGCCCGCGCGAGCTGAACGGCGCGACTTGATTCCAGGCGACGTCGCTTGTATAAAGAGTCGGGTCCAGCGTGACCTCCACGGCCGATGCGGTCAAGCGGCCGGCCAACGCCGCGCCGTCCGCGGCGCCGATCATGTAGGCGGGGATATCGGTTGTCTCCAGTCCGGGCATCGAAAACGGCTCGTCGTTTCCTGTGATGTTGCTGACCACGACTGCGGCTGCGCCGGCAGCATCGGCGTTTTCCACTTTCGCCTCGAAGCCGCAGCCTCCCCGCTCGATCAGCGCGACTGCGCCCGCCAAGGCGCCTGCGGGGAACGCCGCGCAGCCCGCCGCGTCCCCGGCAGCCGAGGCAAGCATTCCCGGGGCGGTAAGCGGTTGGAGCAATTCGGGGCCTGTTCCTGCTATGGCTGTCGCCGTAACCCCGCCGAAATGGACGCTTTCCGTAAGCCGGCGGGCGTTGACCGTCGCCGCCACGGCGATCGCGTCCGGCGCCGTAGCCGGGCTGCCGATCGTATTCCTGGCCGGAAAATGCTGCTCGCCGAACGCTCCCGCATTGCCCGCCGGCGCCACGACGACCCGGCCGAAGTCGAGAACCGCGCTTTGCACGGCGAAGGCCACCGGATCGCAAAGAATATCCGGATCGTCGGAGCAGGCCGGCCCGGCCTCGTTCCAGGGGAATTGCGCCGGCGCGCCGAAGCCGATGCTGAGGATGTCCATCTCGTCCGTGACCGCGTCGTCGATCGCCGCGAGGACGGCGTTGTCGTTGGTGAACGCGTTGACGTCGGGCGAGCCGAATACCTTGTAAATGCCGAGAAAAGCCTTGGGCGCTATCCCTTCGAGGTCTCCGGCGGGCGACGGGACGCGCTTCCCCGCGGCAATCATGGCGACCGCCGTGCCGTGGCCGATACGGTCGCGGGGCGTGCGATCGTCGGGCCGGGAGAATTCGACTTCTTCCGGGCTGAGTAAATTCACGTAGCTGCGCGCCGCGATAATTTTGTTGTTGGTAAAGACGAGGTCTTCCGGGCGCCCCTTGGGAAAGCCGGGCGGCGGCGCAAGCGAGGGGTCGTCGAAGGCCGGATGGTCCGGGTCGATGCCCGTGTCGATGACTGCGATGCGCACGCCCGCGCCGGCCGCCTCCGAGCCGCCGATCAGTTGGCGCGCCTCGACTGCGCCGACGATCTCCGAGACCGAGTTCAGCATGAGCTTGAACCGACGATTGCGCACGACCCGCTTGACTCCGGGGATGACGCCCAACGCCCGCGCCTGCTCGACGGTGGCCTCGACAAACACGGCGTTCAGCACGTTCCGCACCGCTCCGGCGACGCGCGCTTGGCCGGCGGCGATCGCTGTTTTGACGGGGGCCTGCGACTGCTCGACCGCGGCGCGGAGGCTTTCCAGCGAAGACGCCGCGACTCTTGCCGGAGCCTTGCGCGACTGCCTCCCGCGCTCGGCGCTCAGCATCTGTCCGGTCGAGGGAGCATCGAGAACGACGACGTAGCTGTGCGGGACGGCGGTGCGCTCGGCTGCGGGCGCCGCACAGGGCGCCCAAGCCAGAAAGGCCCCCGCGATCCACGGCCGCGCAATCGGTCGAATCATCTCAAGCCTCCGCTCCAACGCCCGGGGGCGCTTTTGAATCTTTACGATGCAGCGGTTTCCGACTTGGTTTCACCGCTCCGCGTCGCTATCCGCGGATCCTCCAGAATCGCGCGAATGTGCTTGCGGCCTTGCGCCCCGGCAGCGCCGCCAAGCCGAAACACCTTGCGGAAATTCGTTTTCGGCAGCGAAAGCCCGGCGGGAGCGACGACGACGAACGTGCGCTTGAACTCGTAGCGGAACCGCTCTCCCGATTCCAAACGGAACTCTTCCCCTGCGAGATCCGCCACGCGCGCCCAAGCCTCGCCGAACTCCACTCCCCTATTTTCTTCTTTTTTTTCGCCGCCGGAACGTAAAATAAAGTCCGATGCGGATGCTGAGCGCCGCTGTCGGGCTGCTTGCCGGCTCGATATTCGTTTCCGCGGCATTCCCGCAGGCGGAATACCGCGTCTATAACGACCGTCCGCGGCTTTTTCTCGAAGCAGACCGGCTGTCCCGTTTGAAAAAAGAGATCGCGCGCAACTCTTTGCGCTGGGAGACTCTGCACAAGCTGGTCTCAGGCGGCGCGCGTTTCCCCGAAAAGCCCCTTTTGGACGCCCTGCTGTATCGGCTCCAAGGCGATGAGCGAGCGCTGCAAGCCGCGGTCGCATGGGCGCGGGCGCTCTCCGCCGGGGGCATCGACAACGCCGCCGACCTGCGCCATGCGGCGCTTGTTTACGACTGGTGCCGCGATGGGTTCGACGCGGAACAACGGAAGGCTTTGGGCAACGCCGTCGTCAAGGCGCTGGAGACGCTGTTGCCGCAGGCCAATCTCGATGTCGGCCTGATCCGCTCGGGCTTCCTCGCCGCGATCGCTCTGGCCGGCGACTGGGAGGGTTCCGAGCCCGCGCTGGAGCAGTTGCTCGGCGCGCACTGGAAGTCCGATGTCGAGAGGACGCTCAAGCGAGGCGGGCTTGTTGACGACGGCGCGGCGCTCATCGCAGTTCTCGAAACGTGCCACGCGGTCCGCTACAACCTCGAGATCGACCTGTGGAGGCGCGCGCCGGCGGTTTTTCAGACGCTGGCGAACGCCCGTCTGCTCAGCTACTACCCGTTCGATGTCGACACGGCCGAGGGCCGAGCGCGGAGGCCCGCGATTTTCCGCGATGACCGGGCTCAAGCGGCCGTGCAGGCGCCTCTTTACCGCATTGCCGAGATGCTGCTGGTGGCCTACGAAGCCAACGGCCGGGAGTTCCAATTCATCCAAGGCTGGCTTCGCAACGACAGCTACTCGCTGCGCTTGCCGGCGGGCGCGCTCTACGAGTTTGTTTGGGTGAATCCGTACCTGCCCGGGCTTCCGCCGCAGTCCGCGCCGTTGCTGGCGCACGACGCCGTTCGCGGGCGCCTGTTCGGCAGAAGCAGATGGGAGGATCCCGACTTCTGGATCGGCTACACGGGCGGGCGGCTCGAGATCGTGGCCGGCGGGCGGTCCACGATCGTCGAAGCCGCCAACCGTCAGGTGCCGCTGCTGTTTCCCGGCGCAGCCGTTGCGCCCGTCAGCGTCCCCGCAAAGCTGACGGTCACGCTGCCCGAAGGGGAAGGCGGGCGCGGAAGCCTGTCGAGCGAAGCAGTGTATCTGATCGGCCTGCGCCCCGGCGACACTTATGCGGTCAAGGTCAACAACCGCCGGCCGGTCCTGATGAAGGCCGGCGCCGGCGGCATCGTTGTCATCCACAACGACCCCGGCGCCGGCAAGCGCGGCGCGATCGACTTCGCCAAGAAGCTGCGCATCGAGGTCAAGCCGACCCTCAAACCGACGGACCCGGGACGCGCCCGGCCCACCCTCCGCCGATAGCCGTCCGCGGCGAAGAAGCCGTAGTCAGTCGACCACTTCCACGCGCAGCGGTCTGGACGCGCTGCTTTCGATGCGCACGGAAACCGGATCGAAAGATCCGTTTTCGACCGTCACCGGTATTTCGCCCGAGATGCCGGAAGACCTGATGTCGACAATCCGCACGTCCATGGTCCCTTGCGCCCGCGCCGTTTCGGTATCGCGGAGCACGAGGGCGAGGAGGCAAAGAGCAATGACGGTAAGAACCGTTTTCGTGTACCAATCGATCATTCGTGACGGACTCCTTTCCGCGGCGCCTGCGTCTTGAGCAAGAGCCCGCTTTGCACGGACTCATGATCGCACTGCGGGGCGATTTCTTGAAGCGCGCCCCGTCCGCTCATGCCGCCGGCCCGTCGAACCACCAGCGGTCGAGCTCCGAGCGGAGCCTCTGAAGCGGCCCCTCGAAACGGGGGTCGGCCGCCAGGTTCGTCGTTTCCAGGGGGTCTGCGTCGAGGTCGAAAAACTCCTCGCGCGGCCGCGGCAAAGGATAGGGGACGCGCAGGGTGTCCTCGCCCATGCCTTGCCAATTGCGGATGATCTGGGGCCGCAACAGCGGAGTGTGCGTGGTGATATTGCGAATCAATTTGAAGCGTCGATCGCGGACCGCGCGCAAACGATTCCGCTCATTGTGTTCGCTGAACACGTACTGCCGGCTTGCGGAGCTTTTCGCGGACAAGCGTTCGCTCAGGTCATGTCCTTGGCATGTTTGGGGCGCCGCGCCGCCCGCCAGGCTCATCAGAGTCGGGGCCATGTCGATCGTCGACGCCAGCCCGTCGTCGACGCGCCCCGATCCGGAAATCCCCGGCCCCCTGAAGATCAACGCCGAATGCGTTCCCCATTCGTAAAGCGAAAATTTCGCGCGGTGCATCGACGGCCCGTGATCCGTGCAATAGGCGACGATCGTGTTGTCCAGCGAACGCGATTCTTCGAGCGCTTGCAGCAACGCCCCGATCTCCGCGTCCATACTGCTGGTTTCCGAGAGGTAGCGCGCGTAATCTTCGCGAACTTCCGGCGTGTCTCTCAAATACGGCGGCAGCGTTCCGGCGACTTCGTCGGGCCGGTACGGAAACGCCGGGCTCCTGCGAAACGGCCGGTGCGTGTGGGTGGGGCAAAAATACAGGAACCAGGGTCTGCCGCGGTTCTCGCGCAGGAACTCCAGGCTGCGGGCAAGATAATCGCCGCGTTCGGGGAAGGCGCGCGCAAACCCGTGCGCAGTCGGGCCGGCGGAGGACAGATGCCATTTGCGCGCGGCGGCCGTCGCGTAGCCCATCTTGCGGAATCCTTCGGCGGCCGTCCAGATCGATGGGTCGAGGGAAAGCGCATCGACCTCGGGTCCTTGCACCAACTGCGTCACGCCGCTGACGTGCGGATACAGACCGGTGAGGACGGCGCTGCGGCCCGGGCTGCAGAGCGGCGCCGTGGTGAAACAGCGTTCGAAGCGGACGCCGTCGGCGGCCAGTCGGTCGAGGTGCGGAGTGCGGGCGACCGGGTGGCCGTAACAACCCAGATCGTTCCAGCCGTGATCGTCGGCGACGATCAGCAGGACATTCGCAGAGGAGCCGGAGGTTGCGATGCTTTATTATGCCCGAGTGGGCGCCGTTTTTCATCCAGCGCCATCTCCGCTGCTAAACTCGCAGGGGCCGCCATGCGTTTTCTTTCGACAGTTGCCGGACTGAGCCTTGCTCTGCTGTGTGCGTGCGGCGGGGGCCGGACCGCGGGCGCAAGCGAAGAGCCCCGGTCGGCGGTGCGGGCAACCCGTCAGGCGGACGGCTATCTTTTTGAGGAACTTTTCGAACAAGACGCCCGCCCCGTCCTCTTTTATCGGCTGGCGCCCAAGTCGCTGAACGGAGAATACGAGCGCTCGAACTACATCCATCCGCTCTACGGACTCGACGGCGAAGTGCTGACCGAAGACTTTCCCGACGATCATTTGCACCATCGCGGCGTCTTCTGGACGTGGCATCAGGTCCTCATCGGCGACGTCCGCGCCGGCGACCCCTGGCTGGCGAAAAATTTTTCGTGGGACGTGCAAGAGTCCGCCGCGCTTGCGGGCGGCGACGGCGTCCGCGTCCGCCTGCACTGGAAGTCGCCGGATTTCCGCGGCGGCGCGGAAGCCATTCTCGAGGAAATCACGACGGTGCGCGCCCATCGCGCCGAGGGCGGCGCGCGCAAGATCGATTTCGAGATACGCCTTGCGCCGCTGCATGACGACTTCCGTCTGGGCGGCTCGGAAGACGACAAAGGCTACGGCGGTTTTTCGCTGCGGGTCAAGATGTTGCCGGACCTGACGTTCGCCGCGGCGAACGGTCCGGTCGCCGCCGGACGCAACGCCGTCGATGCCGGCGCATGGATGGATTTTTCAGGAGCTTTCGGCAGCGGCGGCGCGAAAAGCGGCGTCGCCGTACTGGTGCACCCGTCTTCGATCGGCTACCCCCAACCCTGGATTATCCGCGCGCTGCCGATGAAGAGCATGCAAAACCCCGTTTGGCCG
Organism: Bryobacterales bacterium; assembly: GCA_965214655.1. GTDB lineage: Bacteria > Acidobacteriota > Terriglobia > Bryobacterales > UBA6623 > CATQHP01. Next base: position 3,381,028 of record OZ243965.1, read on the forward strand.
GGCCGCGGCCCGCTACCGTTAACCAAGGGGGAAGAGGTCGTTTTGCGCTACCGCCTGGTCGTGCATCGGGGCGGCGCGGAGGCGATTCGGCCGGCCGATCTCTGGAACGAGTATCAGCGCGCCGAGCCGGGCGCGGCATCCTGATCCAGACCGGATGCGGCGCTCCAGACCACGAGCCCGTCCACGATCGTCGCTGCGGGGCCGCCCTTGAAGCGGCAACCGTCGAACGGCGAGTTCTTGCTTTTCGACAGCGTTGCGTTGATATCGTAGGTCCACTCGCGCTCGGTGGAGAAAAGGGTCACGTCCGCCGGACCGCCCGCGAACAGCCGCCCGCGCCGCAGGCCGAGGCAATCGCTCGCGCCGGTCGTAAAGAGCCGCACGAGGCGCATCAGATCCACGCATCCGCTGTGGTAAAGCTTCTCGAGCGCCAGGCCAAGAGCGGTTTCGAGGCCGATAATCCCGAACGGACAGCGCTCGAACTCCTGCATTTTCATATTTCCCGTGTGCGGGGCGTGATCGGTGGCGATGCAGTCGATCGTGCCGTCGGCGATCCCCTCGACCGCCGCTTCGATGTCGCTGCCGGTGCGCAGCGGGGGTTTCATCTTGTAATTCGAGTCGTAGCTGCGGATATGCTCGTCGGCAATGGCGAAGTGATGCGGGGTCACTTCCGCCGTCACCGGCAAGCCCAGCCTTTTCGCCTGCCGCACCATCGCGATCGAATTCCGCGTCGAGATGTGCGCGATGTGGACGTGCGCTCCGGTTTCCGCCGCCAGGACGATATCGCGGGCGACCATCACATCCTCCGCGCTTGCCGGAATGCCGCGCAGCCCCAAGCGGGAGCTCTGCACGCCTTCATGGATGTCGCCGCCGCCGCTCAGGTTCAAGTCTTCGCAGTGGTCGATCACCGTCATCCCGAAGGACGCTGCGTATTTCATCGCCCGGCGCATGACGCCGGAATTCATGACCGGGATACCGTCGTCGCTGATCGCCGCCGCGCCCTCGGCGCGCATCGCGCCGATGTCGGCCAATTGCTCGCCCTTGCTTCCTTTGGTGATGGCCCCGATCGGATGGACGTGAACCAGCGCGTAGCGCCGCGCGCGTTCGACGATAAAGCTGGTGACTTGCGCCGAGTCGTTCACCGGAATGGTGTTCGGCATGCAGCAAACCGCGGTGAATCCGCCCGCGGCGGCGGCCTTCGAGCCGCTCTCGATCGTCTCGGCGTGCTCGATGCCCGGCTCGCGCAAATGGACGTGGATATCCAGAAAACCGGGCGCCGCGATCAAGCCGGAAGCGTCGAGCGTGCGCACGTCCGCTTTGTCGATCGCATGCTCGATGGCGGCGATCCTGTTCCCTTCGATCAGCACGTCGCGGCGACCGTCGAGTTTCGTTTCCGGGTCGATTACGCGCCCGTTTTTGATTAGCAGATTCATGGCAGGATTCTCGATTCCGCCCGGCGCCTGCTGCTGCTCAATCGCCGCAAACCCGCTCCAGGACCGCCATGCGGATAGCGACTCCGTTCTCTACCTGGTTCAGGATCATCGAGCGCTGGGAGTCCGCTACTTCGTTCGACAACTCGCGCCCGCGGTTGATCGGCCCGGGATGGAGCACGATCGCATCCGGCTTGGCCAGCTTCAGGTGGTCCAAGGTCAGGCCGTAGAACTGGAAGTATTCGCTTTTCGGGAAAATCTCCACGTTTTGCCGTTCGAGCTGGACGCGCAGCATCATGATCACGTCGGCATCGGCGACGGCCTCGTTCATGTCGTAGGTCAGCGTGACTCCGGGAGCGATCTTGGCCATGTTTCCCGAGACCATGGTCGCCGGCCCGCAGAGCACGATAGCGGCGCCGAACTTCGACAGCAGATGCACGTTGGAGCGGGCCACCCGCGAGTGCGAAATATCGCCGATGATCGCCACGCGCAGCCCTTCGAGGGTATCTTTGACCTCGAGAATGGTGAAGGCGTCCAGCAGAGCTTGCGTCGGGTGCTCATGGCGGCCGTCGCCGGCGTTGATCATGGGCGTGGACAGATGGCGGGAGAGGAAATGCGGCGCGCCGGAAGCCGCGTGCCGCATCACGATGGCGTCGGGGCTCATCGCCGCCAGAGTATTGAGCGTATCCACCAGCGATTCGCCCTTCGACAGGCTCGACCCTTGCGTCTGGATGCCGATCGTGTCCGCGCCCAACCGTTTTGCCGCGATCTCGAAGCTCGTCCGCGTCCGCGTCGAAGGCTCGAAGAACAGGTTGACGATGGAGCGCCCGCGGAGCGTAGCGAGCTTTTTCGGCGGCTCGTTGCGGTTCGGCTTGTAGAACCGCCCGCGCTGCAGCAGCCATTCGATTTCCGCGCGGCTCAAATCCTCCGTGCCGAGCAGGTTTCTGGGGTTCGTGCGGGAAGCTGTCGCGTTCGCTGGAAGCACAATCGCCAAGCCGCCCGAAGCCGGCGGTCAACCCATGATAGCGGTTCCCGCCGCGCGGGGCTCGATAAGCCGATCCGCTTTTCTCACCGGCGGCTTGGCGCCGGGTTGAGAGGGGCCGCAATATGGGCCGGCGATCGGAATCCTCCGCGAGGAGGGAGGCGATGGCCCGTGCGGGCGCTCTGAAGCGCAGGGCTGCTTGTCTTCCGTGGCGCCAAGGTTTTGCGCATACATGTTTCATGCCGCTGCAGGCGGCCCTTTTCCCGCCCCCTGGTGAAATATCCGGGTTAGTTCAGCGGAGAGTCCGCTTCGGGCTCACGGACAATGACGACCCGATCGAAATCCGCAATCTTGACGCTCTGCTCGGCGCCGCTTGGCCACCGGACCTTAATCTCCGGGGCGCGAGGCGATGCGCCCAGTCCGAAGTGAAGCGGCGTCAGTGAAGACGAGGCGTAGCCGACGCTTGACGTGACCATCTCGAGCCGGCCGTCAACCTGGACACGGGCGCCAATCCCGTCACGGTTGCTTCGCGAGCCGATGAGCCGCACGCCCAGCCAGTGATTGCGTCGCTCGCTTTCGTTGCGCCACAGTTGGGCCGGCCCTCCCAGAACCGAAACGACAACATCGACCCGGCCGTCGGAATCGAAATCCGCGAACGCCGCGCCACGATGAGCCGCCGGCTGAAATTCGGCCGCCTTGGCTGAGACGTCCTCGAAACGCCCCTCGCCCACATTGCGGAACACCGCGTTCGCCTGCTTGTATGTCGTGCTTTCGAACTCTTCGGCCCGGTCGTTCACATGAGAGGCGGCGACGAAGAGGTCTCGCAGGCCGTCGTTGTCGAAGTCGACAAGCGCATTGGCCCAGCCGCTGCGAGACACCGTCAGAGCGTGGAGATTGCTCGAATAAGTAGCGTCTTCGAAAAATCCGTCTCCGCGATTGCGGAACAACGGAAAAGTCTGCCGCGTCAGGGCGGTGACGCTGATGTCGGGCAGGCCGTCGTTGTCATAGTCGCGAAAGTCGACCCCCATGCTCGAGAGCGGCTTGCCGTCCAGGCTGAGACCGACTCCCGCCAGCAGACCGAGTTCTTCAAACGTCCCGTCGCCGCGATTGCGGAAAAGGAAATCCGCCTCGGTGTCATTCGTTGCGAAGACATCGATCCAGCCGTCGGAATCGTAGTCGGCAAACGCTACGCTCATGCCTTTGCCGATGTGATCGCCGATCTTGGACTGCCGCGAGACGTCCTCGAACGTTCCGTCTCCCCGATTGCGATAGAGCGCGTTCGGCAGGCCGCCGAAGTAGGTCGGGCTGCAGTAGATTCGCAGCCGGCGGCTGCGCTCTCCGCAGAAGCGCTCCTTCTCGGGGCTCCAATCGAGGTAGTTGACGACGAAAAGGTCGAGATGACCATCGTTGTCATAATCGAACCAGCCGCCGGCGACGGACCAGACTTCGCTCGAGACGCCGGCGGCCTTTGTGACGTCTTCGAACGCGCCGTCACCCTCGTTCCGAAACAGTATGTTCGCGCGTACGCCTGCCACGAAAAGGTCGACGTCTCCGTCGTTGTCGTAGTCAGCCGCGGCGGCCCCCATCGAATACCCATGTCCGGCCGCGCCCGACTGCTCGGTGACGTCGGCGAACTTCATTCCGCCGAGATTGCGAAACAGACGGTTCCAATGACGCACGCCCTTCTTGGCCAGCGAAGAGACCTCCGCGCCGTTGGTGAAGTAGATGTCGGTCAGCCCATCGGAGTCGTAATCGAAAGCAGCGACGCCGCCGGGGACGGCTTCGATCATGTTCTTCTCGGGCGTAGGGGAGTTCTCGAGAACGAACGAAAGGCCGGCCTCCGAAGCCGCATCGCGTAGGCGGATCTGACCGCTGAGCACAGACGCGGGCGACGTCGCGAAGATGCATGACAGCACGACGGGCAAGGCCGGCCGGGCCGAGGTTGTGTTCCCCAAGGCCATCTACGGAGGAAGGATCTCGCTCACGGCTGGGGAAGGGCCGCTTGCGGCAAGGACCTTTTGGCGGCGTTCGATCGCCGCGCGGGCTGCGGCGGTTCGGCCGGCCGCCCGGTAGGCGCGCGAAAGCTGAAATAGCAGAGCTTCGTCGTCTTCGGCCGCGAGCAATTTCTCCAGGTGGGGAATCGCCTCCTCTCCGCGGCCAACGCGCAAATACGCTGCGGCCAACGAGCGGCGAGCTGGGGAGGCGTCACCCGTAGTCTTCAGGGCTCCCTCGAGTCGAGGGATCGCTTCTTCGACCCGGCCGAGCTGCAGCAGAGCGTCGCCGGAGTAGAACAGGGCGTCGGTGGAGGCGCGCCTCGCGAGCGACAAGCGATCGGTCTCAGCAAGCAACTCGTCATGGAGTCCTGCGGCCGACAACGATCGCAACCGGTTGATGAGCAGGGTCCGGTTGCCGGGGTCGAGCTCGAGAGTCTTCTTCCAGACCTCCGCGGCTTCGCGTGGACGCCCCTGCAAGTCTGCAACCGCCGCCAGTAGCTGGTACGAGGCGGCGGAGGGCGGCAGCGCCAGCAACCTCTCGTTTGCCTGCCTCGCCTTCCCGGCAAGGCCGCGCGCCCGCCAGTAGAGCGATTCGGGAGTGGAGCCTGACTTGGTTGCTCGCAGGACCTCGTCGAAGTCGCCGGACTTGTACGCGCATTCCAAGGGCCGCTCGCTGCAAGGAACTTCGGGGGGAATCTTGGCCAACTCTGCTTCGGCCCACTCCGGCCGGCCCGTTGCGCGGTAGATCTCGGCGATCGCCGTATGCGCTCCGGGCGCCCGCGGGTCGGCTGCGAGCGCCGCGCGGTAATGTGTGAACGCGGCGCGGTAGCGCTCTCGCGCCTGTTCGGAACGGGCCGTGAGCAGCCATCGATAAGCGGAATCCGCGGCGACCCGTTCCAGCGCTTCTCCAGCGCGGCGCGACAGCTCCGTGTAGCAGAGTCCCAATCCCAGCCACAGCTTGGGGTTCGAGGGTTCCTGCTCGGCAAGCGCGGCGAATTCTCCGACCGCTCGCTGCGGCTGGTTACTCCGAAGCAGCGCATCGGCCAACTCGAAGCGGGCAATCCGGTTCTCGGGATCGAGCTCAGCAGTCTTTGTCAGCGCTCCGACAGCTTCGCTGTGACGTCCGAGCTTCTGCAGGCCCACGCCCACAAGAAGCCAAGCCGGGGCCAGGTCCGGCTTGCGCTTCAGAGCGGAGCCGAACTGCTCGATCGCACGCTCATACTTCCCCGAAGAATGCAGAGCCAACCCGAGATTCATCAGCAGACCGGGATCTTCAGGGTAAACCTCGAGCAATTGGCGATAGATCCGCTCGGCCGTTGCAAACTTGCGGGCCTGCATCGCGGCCTTGGCTTGTTGGGCCAGCTTGCCGGGATCCGCTTCTTGGCTCAGCGCAGGTCCGGCCGCAAGGGAGGACGCCAGCAGGACGAGTTCGAATAGGCGCCGAGCGATCATGGAAGGCGGCGACGGACGCTATTCGATTATAGGGATACGGACGCCGCTCCAATCCGGCGATCCGCGGTCAACCGATATTCGCGCCGGGCGGTGATCTTCTCACGCACGACGGCCTCTGCCAGCGCAGCCACGCCTTGACTCCCATCATGCGAAATGATACTGTCGATATCACGATAATCGATTACCGGTTAACGGAAAGGAGCTTCCCGATGACGAAGTTTCGTTCGTTCGCGGCGGCGATAACCGCTGCCTGTTCGCTCGTAGTTCTGTGTGCGGCCGTCAGCCGCGCCCAGGTAACGTTCGCCAGCCTCACGGGGCTGGTCACCGATCCCGGCGGGGCGGTCATTCCCGGCGCCGAAGTCAAACTGACCAACACCGACACCGGCGAGGAGCGCACGGCAGCGACGGGTGAAACCGGTCGTTTTACGATGTCGCAACTCAAGGCCGGCTCCTACGAGCTCACAGTCGAGACCGAGGGGTTCAAGAGATTCGTTCAGGCGGGCATCCGGCTTCAAGGCGCTCAGGACGCCGAGATCAACGCGGCGCTCGAGCTTGGGGCAGTGACCGAAACGGTCGAGGTCGCCGCCCAGGCGGTCATGCTTGACACCCAATCGGCAAATCAGACCAGCAGCCTCAACAGCGAAGAGCTCACGGAGTTGCCAATCAACTTCCGCAATCCGCTGCAACTCGTCCATGCCCACGCGGGGGTGACCTCGGCGTTCCAGAACAGCGGGAGGCGCGCCGTCTCGGACCGGATCAGCGAACAGGACCAGGCGCTGTTCGCCATGAACGGCGGACGTGAAGCCAGCAACACGATCACCATCGACGGCGTGTCGAACAAGGGCGGCGGCGGAGATTGGGGCGCCAACTTCGGCACCCCATCCGTCGACTCCGTTCAGGAGATGCAGATCTCGCGCAACACCTATGACGCGCAGTACGGCCGAGTCGGCAACGGCGTGGTCAGCATCATAACGAGGGGCGGCGGCAACCAGGTTCATGGAACGTTGTTTTGGTTCCACCGCAACGACAATCTGGATGCGAATACGTGGGAGCGCAATCGAGCCGGCAACGCCCGTCCGGAGTTCAAGCGCCAACAGGCCGGGCTCAACGTTTCCGGGCCGCTTTGGAGGCAGAAGAAGGTCTACGCCCTTTTCGGGTACGAAGCCACGCGTATCCCCCAAGGCCAATCGGTCAACCTGACCGTCCCGACCGCGCTTGAACGCCAGGGCGACTTCACCCAGAGCTTCAATCGCAACGGCGCCCTGCAAGAGATCTTCGACCCGTTCACGACGCGCGAGAATCCGGACGGAGACGGGTTTGTCCGAGACCCGTTCGCGGGCAACGCGATCCCCGCCTCGCGCTTCGATATGGTCGGGCGCAACGTGGCCAATCTGTTTCCGGCGCCGAATCAGTCCGGCGTCCCGATCACCAACGCCAACAACTTCTTCGCAACCGCTCCGACGGACCAGACCAACGATCGTTGGGACGGAAGACTCGACTGGGCCCCCAGCGAAAAGTACAGCACGTTCTTCCGAACCACGCGCACCCTGCTCGGCGGCAGCGTGGCCCGATTCTTCAACAATGGGGCCGACACAGGGACGGAAAACGACAACCCCTACTACAGCGTCAGCTGGAACAACACCATCGTGCCGACTCCGACCTGGGTCATCAATTTCAACATCGGTTCGGGCGGCGGCCATCGCTTCGCCACCGTTATTCCCAATGCCGATGGGTCCCGCTTGACGGATTTGGGATACTCCGAGCAATACGCCGGCCAATTCCAGAACGAAGACTTGGGGGCTTACTCTGTTGCGGAGTACACGAACGTAGGCGCCACGCGCAACTTCGCCAACATCCGCCGGACCCACTCGGGCGGCATCAACATCAACAACGAACGCGGCAATCACAGCCTGAAGTTCGGTTTCAACATCGAGTTCCAGCGGCAAAACTTCTTCGATCGACGCACGCAGCAAATGTCGTTCAACCGGGGGCCGACGACCGGACCGGTCGCGGTAGGCAACAGCAGCGTCGTCGGCAATTCGATGGCTTCCCTGCTGCTGGGGGTCGGCGGAGGATCGGCGCGGCTCTCGGCTGACCCGGCCAAGCAGAACGTCTACATGGGTTGGTACGGGCAAGACACCTGGAGAATCACTCCCGATTTGACGCTGGTTCTGGGCTTGCGCTACGAGCAGCAGTACGGACGCACGGAGCGCTACAACCGGCAGGGCTACTTTGACTACGCGGCGGCCAGTCCGCTCGACGATCGAGTTCCCGGTTTCGAGCTCAACGGCGGATTCAGCTTCTCTGACGCCGACAGGCGCAACCTCACCGGGCTCGACACAACGAACTGGGCGCCGCGGATCGGCCTGAGCTACAAGATCACTGACAAACTGGTGATGCGCTCCGGATACGGCATCTCGTATTCCCAAGCGATCGTCGACGGCGGGATCACCGGAATGCCCGGCTTCGACAGGAGCACGCCGTGGGTGCTGAACCCGGAGGGCCCGGTCCCCGTGAACTTGTTGAGCAATCCGTTTCCCAGCGGCGTCACGCCGCCCCGCGGCGCCGCCGACGGGCTGCTGACTCAGGCCGGCCTGAACGTACAGGCGTGGCGGCACGATAACCCCTCGCCGTACCTGCAGAGCTACAGCCTCGATTTTCAGTACGAGCTCGGGAACGGCGCCGTGGTGGAGATCGGCTACACCGGAAATCAGGGACGCAAATACGCCTGGGGCCAACCGCGCAACATGAATCAGGTTCCCATGAGCTTTTTGAACGAAGGCCAGGCTCTCAACAACCGCGTTCCCAACCCGTTTTTCGGCGTCCTCGCCGCAGGGCCGAACCGCGGCGGAACGATTCCGTTTCACCGCCTGCTGCGGCTCTTTCCCCATTTCAACAATGTCAACACGCCCAGGAGCGAAAAGGGCGCGACCTCCAGGTTCGACGCTCTGTACTTCAAGTTCACGCGCAGGTTCTCTGACGGGCTGACCCTTCTGACCAGCTACCAGTGGTCCAAGGCGCGGGACAACGCCTCGGAAGACCAGGGCTGGTTCATCACCGACGGCCTCAGGGATCAGTTCGATCCCATGGCCGACTACTCGGTGAGCTCCCACGACATCCCGCATGACTTCGTGACCAATTTGATCTGGGAGGTTCCGGTCGGCCGAGACCGCGCGGTCGGGAGTGGGATGTCGAAGGCGCTGGACGCCGTCGCAGGAGGGTGGCAGATCGCGGGGACCGTCCGATTCAGCTCCGGAGCGCCAATCAATGTCCGCGCGCCGAACACGCTGGCTGCGTTCGGCTACGCCGTCAAGCGCACCAACGTTCCGAACCCGGAAGCGGTCAAACTCGACAACCCGACGCCGGAACGTTGGTTCAACACCGACGCCTTCGTCGAACCGGGTCAGTTCGAGCAGGGATCGGCGCCGCGCTTCTTCGGAGATCTGCGAAACAAGGGCGTGACGATCGCCGATGTCTCGGTCAGCAAGTTCTTCAACATCCGCGAACGCTTGCGGGCCCAGTTGCGGGGCGAGTTCTTCAACATCGCCAATACGCCCCATTTCGGCCTGCCGACGGCCGGCGGCCAGGTGACGTTCGGTTCCGGCGCCTTCGGAACGGTAACCCGGACCTTCCGTCCTCCGAGGCAGATACAGCTCGGTCTGAAGTTGATGTTCTAGGGAGCCGCCTGAGCGCAACTCCTGCCGGCCCGGACAAATTTTCAGCAATAGCTGAGCCGGCCCGCTTTGCTCACCGGCGGCTTGGCGCCGGTTTGGGCGGGGCCGCAATATGGGCGGGCGCTCTCTGCCGCCGACCGCGGCCGGCGAAAAGTCCGTTTTGCGGGTTGTTGCCGCAAGGCCCGCGCCGGCCGGCGGCGCCAACAGCGGATTCCGGCGCAACTCGCCGGGAGCGTTGCGGATCGCGCCGATGCTCAAAACAGGCGGCTATTTTCCTGTCCTCCGGTGAAAGATGTTAAAATCGTCGTGGTATTCTGACTGTTATGGCTTTCTGCGCCGGTTGCGGGATGCAAGTGGCCGACGCTGCGCGGTTTTGCAACAATTGCGGCGTTCCCGTGTCCGCGGCTGCTGCGGCCGTGCCCAGCATCCCCCTCGAATACGAGATTCACGGCGACAATCTCGAGGTCGTGCGCGTCAAGCTGAAACGCGGTCAGGACATCCAGGCCGAAGCCGGCAAGATGGTGTACAAATCGCCCTCCGTCGCGTGGGAGACGCGGATGGCCGGCAAGGGCATCGGCGGCAAGCTCATGGGCGCGTTGAAGCGCAAGCTCACCGGGGAGTCGCTTTTCCTGACCCATTTCACCGGGGAAGGGGAGGTCGGTTTCGCCGGTGACTTTCCCGGACGCATCCAGGCTTTCGATCTATCGCCCGGCCAATCCATTCTTGTCCAGCGCGACGGCTTCATCATGGCCGAAGGGTCGGTCCAGCTCGATATCGCCTTTACCAAAAAGCTGGGCGCGGGGTTTTTCGGCGGCGAAGGATTCATTCTGCAGAAGCTTACCGGCCCGGGCGCCGCTTTCGTTCACGGTGGCGGCGATTTCATCGAGTTCCAGTTGGCGCCCGGCGAAGTTATTCAGGTGGATACGGGCTGCATCGTGGCCTTCGATGAATCCGTCCGCTACGACGTGCAATTCGCCGGCGGGATCGCCACCAGCATTTTCGGCGGCGAGGGGCTGTTTCTGGCGACGCTGACCGGTCCGGGGCGGGCCGTCGTCCAAAGCATGACTCTGGCCAAGCTGCGCCGCGAGCTCGGCGGGGGCATCGGGTCCGCCGGCGGGGGCGGGGAAGCGCACGGGCTCGGGTCTCTGACCAACATCTTCGGCAGCAACGACTGACGCCGCGCCGGGTAACCTCCGGCCGCGGCATACGCCTCTTTGATTTAAGGATTTGTTTGCATGAAATCGCTATCGACCACGCTGCTCACGGCCTCTCTGCTGCTTTTGCCGGCGGTTGCGAAGGTTGCCCGCTCGGCCTCGGGCCAAGGGGTGCGCGGCCCCGTAATGGGCTATATCTTCGACGAAAACAGCCGCTTGCTGCGTCCCATCAACGGCATTCCCGGGGCTGCGCACGTTGCTGCGGCCGTCGTTCTCGACTTCAGCCCCGCGGTCGTCGCAGTTTCTCCGAATCAGGACTTCGCGCTGGCGGTCGACGCCGAGGGGCGGCTCCGTCTCGTCGATCTTGCCGCGCCCGCGCCGACCTCGACGATCGTGCAAGCAGCCATTGCCGGCGCGGACCGCATCTTCATCAGTCCATCGGGCGCGGCGGCCGCAGTATACGACCGCGATACCGGGCGCGTTCAGATTCTGGACGGTCTGCCCGCGGCGGCGAACGCCGCCGGGGAGTTCGCCGCCGGCGCGCTTCCGGGGGTGCTCACGGCCTTGGCCGTCAGCGACAGCGGGGCGGTTCTGGCCGCCGCCGCGGAACGCTCCGGCGGCTCGCTCTACGCGCTCGTTGCCGACCGCGAGCCGGTTCGCATCGGGCCGGTTCGCCGCGTTCTCGGCCTGTCCTTCGCCCCGCGCGCGGACGATGCCGTGGCCGCCGACTACGAGGCGAGCGAGGTTTTGCTGATCCGCGGCGTTACGACGATCGGGCAGATTTCGGTCATCGCCTCCGCCGACGACGGCGTAACCGAGCCGTCGTTCGCCGCGGTTGCGGCCGACGGCGCGACGGCGGTGGCGGTCGTTGCGTCCGGCGTGGCCAGGATTCCGCTGAACGGCGGGGCGCCGGAATCGATCGACTGCGCCTGCAAGCCCACGACGCTCAGTCCCTTGGCGGGCGGCGCGGCGTTCCGGCTGACCGATGCCCTCGGGTCGCCGATTCACTTGGTCGAGGTCAGGGGCGAGACCCGCATGCTGTTCGTGCCGGCGGCTACCGACGTGGAGCAGGCCGCGCTCGCTCCCCCCGCAGCGCCGGTCCGCGCCGAGGTCCGCGCCCGCGGCGGCCGCTGAGCGGCGCCCATTCGCCGCGCGCCGGCCGTCCCGTTAAGGGCTTCTGCGCTTGCGCGGCGCTTTGTAGATCCCGACCATCCGTGAGCCGTAGAAAAAAGCGGCCGCGGCCGGCAGCGTGAACAACGCGTGAGATCTCGATCTTTCTGCTTCCCGCGGGGGCGGCGTCCTTGTAAAGCGGCGCCGTGATGCGGTTTCCGGGTTCGCCTGCCGACGCCGCCGACCGGTCGGTCTTGATCCGGGGTATGGCCAAGCCGGGCGCGGCGGTCAGAAAGACGGGCGGGAGCGCCGGGAACAGGCCCAGCTTCCATTTCTTCGGCATCCATAACATCCTTCCTGTATCTTGCTGATTTTCCCCAAGCCTCCTATACAATACGGGCACGAGACTGTCATGCCCCATCGCCACACCCGCCGCGCGTTCCTCAAGCAAACCACCCTGTCCTCCGCCGCCGCCGTTTACGCTTCGGCGGCGGCCGAAGCCCCGAGCGCCGCCGCCGGCGACTGGCGCTACTACGGCGGCACGCCCGGAGCGACCCGCTATTCCACCCTCAAGCAGATCGACCGTTCGAATGTCCGCGATCTGAAGGTCGCCTGGACGCACGCCACCGGCGACGCCATGCAGCGCCCGGCAACGACGATCGAATGCACGCCCATCGTCGTCGACGGGCGGATGTACATCACCACGGCGCAGCTTCAGGTTCGGGCGCTGGACGCCGCGACGGGCAAGATGCTCTGGAACTTCGACCCCTTCGCAGGAGTGGTCATGCGTCGGTCGAAAGGCGTCAACCGCGGCGTCACCTACTGGCAAGACGGCGAAAAGCGGCGGATCTTCACGGCTGCGGGCGCCGACATGTACTGCCTCGACGCCGACAGCGGGCGCCTCGTGAGCGAATTCGCCGACGGCGGAGTGCTCGACATGCGGCTGGACCTCGACCGCGACATCGGCGGCGCCCGCTACTTTCACGCCACTCCGCCGGCGATCTTCGAGGACTTGCTGCTCCTCGGCGGCGGCGCAAGCGAAGGCCCCGACCCGGCCGCGCCGGGGCACATCCGCGCTTTCGACCTGCGCAGCGGCAAGCGCCGCTGGATATTCCACACCATCCCGCACCCGGGGGAATTCGGCTACGACACCTGGGGCAAGGACAATTGGAAAACCGCCGGCGGCTGCAACAACTGGGCCGGCCTGAGCGTCGATCCGCAGCGGGGCATGGTCTTTGCCTCGCTGGGCTCGCCGACGTTCGATTTTTACGGCGGCGACCGCCCGGGGCAAAACCTTTTCGGCAACAGCGTTCTGGCCCTCGATGCGCGCACAGGAGAGAGAGTCTGGCATTTCCAGACCACCCACCACGATTTGTGGGACTACGACCTGCCCGCGCAACCCGCGCTGGTGCGCGCCAAAAAGAACGGCCGCTGGATCGACGCGGTCGCGCAGCCGACGAAAACCGGCTTTCTTTTCCTGTTCGACCGGGCGACGGGCGAACCCGTGTTCGACATCGAGGAACGGCCGGTTCCCGAATCCGACGTAGAAGGCGAGCAGATCTGGCCCACGCAGCCTTTTCCGACGGCGCCGCCGCCGATCGCGCCCCAAGGATTCGGCCCGGACGACATCACGAACATCTCGGAAGAGTCCCGCGAGTACGTGCTGCGCCGGCTCAAGGATCTGCGCAACGACGGGTTCTACACGCCGCCCAGCAAGCGCGGGACGGTCTACTCTCCGGGAACTCTGGGCGGCGCCCTGTGGGGCGGGTGCAGCTTCGACCCGGAAAACGGACGCCTCTACATCAATGCCAACAATACCCCCAAGTTCTTCACGCTGGTGGACGCGCCGGAAGGCGAGTCCTATCCCTACCGCATAGCGGGTTACCCCTACTTCAACGATCAGGACGGCTACCCCGCGTCGAAACCGCCCTGGGGCGAGTTGCTGTGCCTCGATATGGCGACCGCCGCATACCGCTGGCGGAAGACGCTGGGCGAGCATGCCGCGCTGACCGCCAAGGGCGTCCCGCAGACCGGCACGTTTACGGTAGGCGGCTCGATCGTCACCCGCGGCGGCCTGGTGTTCATCGGCGCCACCCGCGACGAGAAGTTCCGCGCGTTCGACGCGGACAGCGGCGAGACGCTCTGGGAACACCGGCTCCCGGCGGGCGGATACGCGACGCCCTGCGCCTACGCGGTGGACGGCCGGCAGTACGTGGCCATCGCCGCTGGCGGCGCAGGCAAGGGCCGCACGGCTGCGGGCGACAAGTTCGTCGCCTTTGCACTCGCTTGAGGGCGCAGCGGCGGCGGTTTCGTTCGATTTCTCGCCCGGCGGCGCATTTTTTTCGCGTTTTTTGGAAAAACGCTGGACATGTGCGCGGCACAGATGTTATATTTTGTAACGTTATGAAACGTAACGTCTGGAACGATCTCAGCGGGCTGGAGGAGCTCGTGATGAGCTTCATCTGGTCCGCGGGCTCGGCTACCGCAGAGGACGTGCGCGCGTCTTTCGCCGCACGCCACCCGATGAAAGACTCCACCGCGCGCACCGTTCTGCGGCGTCTGGAAGACAAGGGCTATCTGACGCACGGCGTGGAGGGCCGCGCTTACCGCTACCGCCCGGTCGATCCGGGGCGGAGCGCCGCGGCGCGGGCGGTCGGCAGAATCGTGGACAGGTTCTGCAACGGCTCGATGGAGCAGTTGCTCATCGGCATGGTCGATGGCGGCGTTGTCTCCGGAGAGGAACTGGAAAGATTGGCGGGGCGCATTGCGGCGTCCCGCAAGACGGAAGGGGGAAAGTCATGATGGCAAGCAGCGTGCTTGGTTTTGGGGAAGCGGTTTTCGATTTGCTTTTTGCGTCTTCGGCGCGAGCGGCCGCATTGGTTCTCGGCGTATGGTTGGCGCTGCGCATCGTCCTCCCGCGGCGGCCGGCGGTGGAGCACGGCGCGTGGGCGGCGGTCTTGCTGGGGATGCTCTTGTTGCCTGTTCTCAGCATTCCCGGCTTGGCGCCGGAACTGTTTTCGGGCGTAGTCTTCGAGACCGCGGCGCCCGTTCCCGAAGGGGCGCCGCAGGCAGGCGAGGACATTGCCGCTGCTGCCTCCGCCGGCGGCGTCTCATGGGCCGACTGGCGGGGTTTCGGCGGGTTGCTGTCCGTGTGCGTCACGATGATTCTGCTTTTGCGCGCGGTGTTGGCGCGGCGGCGGGTCTTGCGCTTGCTCGCCGGGGCGCAGCCTATCGCGCGGCCCGATGTCGAGCGCTTGCTGCAGAGCTTGCCCGGGTCGGCAGCGGTCCGGCTGGT
Organism: Bryobacterales bacterium; assembly: GCA_965214655.1. Lineage (GTDB taxonomy): Bacteria > Acidobacteriota > Terriglobia > Bryobacterales > UBA6623 > CATQHP01. The sequence continues at coordinate 3,396,116 of OZ243965.1, forward strand.
CGCCGGCCCCGGGGTTGCGGCGCCCGCGGTATTCGGCATCTGGAAACCCGTGATTTTTCTGCCGGTCGAGTGGTCCTCGTGGAACGGCGAAAAGTTGCGGGCCGTCCTGTTGCACGAGTTTGCGCACGTTGCCCGCGGGGACGGCCTGGTCGGAGCGCTCGCCGCCTGCAACGCCGCTTTGTTCTGGTTTCATCCTGCGGCGCATCTGCTGGCGCGCCGCCTGCGGACGTTGGCCGAAGCCGCCTGCGACGATCACGCGGTCATGGTATGCAAAGACCGCGAAAGCTACGCCCGAACGCTGCTGGAGATTGCCCGCGGGCGCGGCAAGCGCGCGGCGCTGCCGGCGGACGCGCAGGCCATGGCGCACGGTTCTTCGGTTGCTTGGCGCATCGAGCGGATTCTCGAAAAAACCGACTTCGAATCGGGGCTTCTTGTGCGCACGATCCGCCGCAGAATTGCTTTGGCGGTGTTGAGCGCGGCCGCGGCCGTGTCGCTGGTTTCGGTCACGCTCGGGCAACAGGGCGGCGTATCTCTCTCCGGTTCGGTGCAAGACCCGAGCGGCGCGCGCATTCCGCGGGCGTCGGTGCGCGTCGTCGACTCGGCCCGGGGCGCGACGGAAGCAACGACATCGGGCGCGGACGGCGCGTACCGCATCGCGGGCCTCGACCCATCCTCGAATTACGAGATCCGCGTGAGGAAGCCCGGATTCAAGGAGCATCGCCAAGTCGTGAATCTCGCCGCCGACAGGAGTCTGGATATTACGCTGCAAGTCGGCGGCATCCAGGAAGAGATCGTCGTCATTGCCGAGAGGAAACCGGTCGAGGAACCGGCGCAGCCGAAAGCGCCGCGGCGGCGCATTCGCGTCGGGGGGAACGTGCGCAAAGCGCAACTCGTCCGCCATGTCAGCCCGGTCTACCCGCCCGGCGCCGAGAGCGAAGGCGTGGAGGGAACCGTGCTGCTGGAAGCCGTCATCGACAAAGAGGGCAGGCCGACCGGGCTCAAGGCAGTCAATTCGATGGTCGATCCGCGGCTGGTCGACGCGGCGATGGAGGCTGTGAAACAATGGCGCTACAATCCGGTGCTGCTGAACGGCCGGCCGGTCGAGATCGTCACCACGATCAGCGTGGCGTTTCAATTGTCGTGAATCCGAAGAAGACTCCGCAGAAGACTCTGTATCTGGCGAACCCGTACGGCTTCTCGCCGCAGCAGCGCGAGGGGCCGTTGCGCGAGCTTGCGGCGGCTCTGGAGGCCGCCGGCGCTGAAGTGTGGGAGCCGTTCGCCCGCAACAACCAGATCGACAGGGCAAGCCCCGGCTGGGCCTACCGCGTCGGACAGGCCGACCTGCGCGACGTGCGCAAGGCGGACGGGTTGTTCGCGGTGGTCAACGGCTGCCCCCCGGACGAGGGCGTGATGGTCGAGCTGGGCATGGCCATCGCCTGGGGCAAGCCGGTGTTCCTGTTCCGCGACGACTTCCGCCGCTGCGCCGACAGCGATGCCTACCCGCTCAACCTGATGCTGTTCACCGGCCTGCCGGAGGACGGCTGGCGTGACTGGTGGTACGAGTCGATCGCGGAGATCGCCGATCCCGGCAAGGCGCTCGCGCGGTGGCTGCGCGGCGGCGCGCCGGGCTGAGCGACCCTGCCCGGCGGGGCCCCGTTCCGCGTCCGGCAGGGGGCCGGCAGCGAAGGCAACGGTTCGCAGCAAACAGGATTTTTTTGGAACTCCCGGTCGTTGGCGAATTCCATGTATGGAATCGACGCCAAGGACCGGGCGTCCGCTCCGAACATTGTATATAATTACAGTGGGTCTTTGGGATTGATTGTGCGCTCGGCGAACAATTGGGGTTTTTGTACGGATCAGGCGTCGACCGCCATGATTCGGGATTCGTCCGCATATTGCAGTCTGCGTCGCGGAGCGCCTATTCCCGCAGATCCCTGAAAGAACTCAAAGGAGATCGCGAAATGAAAACCGAGATGAAGTTCAGAAGTCGGGTCGGCGTTTTGACGCCGGTTTTTTTGTGCGCTCTGGCCGGCGCGGCGTTTTTCGTCGAAAACGGCGCCGCGCAGGAGCTTCGCGGGAAAGTGTCCGGCACGGTCACCGATTCCAGCGGCGCGCTGATTCTTGGCGCCGAGGTCACCCTGACCAATGACAACACGGCCGTTGCCGACACCACCACGACCAATCAGGCCGGCCACTATCTGTTCGGCTTCGTGCTTCCGGGAACCTATACCGTCAAGGTCGAAATGGACGGCTTTCGGGCCTTCGAGCAACAGAACGTTCTGGTCCAGACCCGGGCCGACATTACGGTCGACGCCAGTCTGGAAGTCGGCGCCGTCGCGGAAACGATAACGGTCGAAGAGGCGCCCGTTTCGGTGCAGTTTTCCACGACGACGATGGAGACCACGATCGACATCAAGATGTCGCAGGAGTTGCCGGTTCTCAACCGCAACCCGTATATGCTGGCGGCGCTCAACCCGGCCGTCAACTACCGCGGCGGCTCCGAGAACGCCCCCTACCACCACTGGGCGATGAGCCAGTTGGACGTGGGCGGCAACACCTCGACGAAAAACAACGTGCTGATGGACGGAGTTCCGCAGTTGGTGGGCGCCAAAGGCGTTTACACTCCGCCGATGGACGCCGTATCGGAAGTGAACGTGCAGCAGAACGCCACCGACGCCGAGTACGGCCACAGCGCGGAGGGCATCGTGTCCGTGCAAATGAAGAGCGGAACGAATGAGTGGCACGGCACCGCTTACTACTTCGGACGCAACCCTGTGCTCAACGCCCGCCCCAATTCCCTGACCTCGCAAGGGAGCGTCGTAAAAAGAAACGTTTGGGGCGTCAGCTCGGGCAATCCGATCGTGAAGAACAAGGTCTTCAACTACTTTTCCTACGAGGGGCAGGACGTGCGCTCGCCGGCCACGGTGAACTTGACCCTTCCCCGGCCGCTTGAGCGCAACGGCGATTTCTCCAACAGCATGAACCGCAACGGCGGTCTGCGGACCATCCACGATCCGTTCACCACCGATCCGAACGGGGACAACCGCACGCCGTTCATGAACAATACGATCCCGCAGACGCGCATCGATCCCACGTCGCGCACGGTTCTGGGCAAAACCTGGGAACCGAACAACCCCGGCGACAACGCTTCGGGCGCCAACAACTTCCGTTAGGGAAGGTCTGAATAAGGCAGTTTTTGGTGCGCTGGATGGTTGATGCTGTCCGTAAGGAGCGGTTGCAGTTGGGCTGCCAGCGAATTTTGCGGCTAAATCCTGCTCTTTTTGACTGTGCAACGCCAATTTTGACCCCGCAGCGACGGTTTCAACTCCGCTTCTGCGGCTTTGCGCCACTGTGGGCGCACGACTCCTGTATTGTGGCGCTCAGGCCGTCGCGTAGCGCCCGGCGAGCAGCACATTGGCGAAGCCCAACAGCAGACTGATCCGCTCCCTGTTCTTGGCCAAGCCGCGATAGGCGCCTTGGCGTAACCAAAGTGCCGCTTCCCATACAGAAACGGATGCTCCACCTTGGCCCGCACCTCCGCCTTGCGCCGCTCCGCCCGCGCCTCCGCACTGTCCGCCGCCAAGCGCCGCCGCTGCCCAGCCTTCAGCGCCACTTGCCACTCCACCCTACGCCGGCGATGCTCCGGGCGCTTCTCCACCCCCTGATAGCCCGCATCCCCCTGATAGCCCGCATCCCCGCACACTACCTTCTCCCCGCCGTGCAGCAACTTATGCGCTTGGGTCACATCCGCCACATTCGCCGCTGTCGCCGCCACGCTATGCGCCAGCCCCGTCTCGGCGTCCACCCCGATGTGCGCCTTCATCCCGAAATGCCATTGCTTCCCCTTCTTCCTCTGATGCATCTCCGGGTCGCGACTCCGCTCCTTGTTCTTCGTCGAACTCGGCGCGGCGATGATCGTCGCGTCCAGGATCGTCCCTTCCCGCAACCGCAACCCCTGCCCCGCCAAGTGCGCGTTGCTCTCCGCCAGCACAACCCCGCCCAACTCGTGCTTCTCCAACAGATGCCGAAAGTGCAAAATCGTCGTCTCGTCCGGCAACGCATCTCCCAAACGCAAACCCACAAAGCGCCGCACCGACTCGATCTCGTACAGCATGTCCTCCATCCCCGGATCGCTCACGTTGTAAAACAACTGCACGCAGTGCACGCGCAGCATCACCGCCAACTCGTACGGCCCCCGCCCCCGCCCCGCTTTGGGGTAGTACGGGCGGATGCGCTCCTCCAAACGCTCCCACGGAATCAATTCCTCCATCCGCCCCAGAAACTTCTCCCGCCTCGTGCGGTGTTTCTTGCCCTCGTACTCCATATCCGCAAAGCTCCGCTGATGCATCCTTCCTCCCTCTAACGGCAACATCTACCCTACAACTCCACTAGTTCTCTGACCGTGTAAAAAGGTTTGTTTGATAATGGAAGGTGGAGCGGGCGGCCTGACGAGTGAATTGCCAGTTGATCTTGACGCGGTCACGATTGACGCGGCGATTCCAGGCCTTGGCCTCGGCACGTAAGGTACGGAGATTGGCGATACGGCGCGTACCCAGGCATTGCCGCGAGAATAAACTGACCTCAATTTCGGCTTGGTTGAGCCAACTGCCGTGTTTGGGCGTGTAGTGCAGGCTGAATCGCTCCCACAAGCGGGCCGCGTGCTCTTCGCCGAAGCGTTCGACCAGCGGCTTGCGGCGGTGGATATTGAGATTGTCGACAACCAGGTGAATCGTGCGCGCGCGAGGATAGCTGCTGGCCAGCTTGTCGATAACTTGGGCGAATTCCTCCCCGCGGCGCGTTGGCGTGGGATAGGTGAAATGGCGGCCCGCCTTGGGTTCGACGGCACAAAACACATTGGCGGTTCCACAACGTTTGTATTCGCTGTCGCGCTTGGCCACCCGGCCCGGCCCGGCCGGGTGGCGAGGGCGTACTTCAGCGTGCAGCGAAACCGCCTTTTCGTCCAGGCAAACCACCGGTTGGTGCGGGTCATAGGGCGTTTCGTAGAGCGCCAAAACATCTTCCATTTTTTCGATATAGGCGTCGTTGAGTTCAGGCAGACACCACATTTTTTTCCCGCCACGGCTTGAGCTCGTGGCGCTGCAACAGAACACGGACGGTTTCCCGTCCCACGCGCGGTACAAGCTTTCGTTTGACGGCTTCGGCAGCGATGAGACGCACACTCCAACGCGCCGCCCCTCTCGGCGGCTTGCCGCACGCCATCGCCACGATGCGCTGCCGCGAAGACGCGTCGAGCAACGGTTCCCTGCCAGGCCGGGCTTTTTCGTAGAGCGCACGGTCGAGACCTCCCTGGCGGTAGCGGCGCGCGATGGCGCGCACCGTCTTGGGCGTCAGACGCACCCTCTCGGCGGCTTCGGCGGCGCTGACGCCTGTAGCGAGATGGCGCAGGGCGAGCGCACGCAAAACGACGCGCACTTGCTGCACCCCGCAGGCGAGCACGGCGTCCAAAGCCTCTTGATCGGCGACGGATACACGGAGACGTTGAGCAGTTCTGAGCATGTACAAGCATACCATGCCCTCCTCCTATATTTCAAACCTTTCTATACGGTCGAAATACTAGGATACATCCCCCCTGCTTGCCGCTACTTATTCAGACCTTCCTTTTCCCGGATTTCTCACCAGGCATGGCTGGGCGGGCAGGAAGCGGTTTACGGAACGAATTTGAGGGGCAGTTGATGCGGATCGCCCAGTACAGTGGCCGTTGCGCACGCTGGGTGTAGCGTCCGGCGCTACAGGCGGGGGCGTCAGGAGGGTTTGGGGCCGATTTTGCGCACACTCCGGCCAAGCCCCCGCCGGGGCTGCTGCGCTTGCTGTGACCTTCGAACCCGCAGGCGCCAGGCGCCCCTTCAGCAGCCCTGCGGCGGCGGCCTTCCCAGATTGGCGTAAACCGCAGCAAACAGCGCCTGCGCCGGATGGCCCGTAGCCATCAAGACCCACACCTTGCGCGCCGTCACCCGCACCCGCGCCCCGATCTTGAGCAGCCGTACGCGGATCGTCGCGCATTGCGCCCGCGCCATCTGCGTGCCCGCCAAGCCCAACTCGCGCAACGCTTGCAACAGACAGTAAGCGATCGCAGAAAAATACAAACGAATCTGGTTCGAGCGCAGCAGCGCCGTCGAGGTGCGGTCGGCGAACAAAGCCAACTGTTGCTCCTTGATGCGGTTCTCCATCTCGCCCCGCGCGCAGTAGAGTTTCTCGTACAAGCTCTGCGCGGCGTACTGTGCGGTGCTGAGCGAGGTCACCACGAAGCGTAGATTGGGAAGCGCGGATTGGCGCCCTTGGCCAGCCGCTCGGCCTTGCCCACCACACGCCGTTTGCGCCGCCAACTGTGGCGCGTGCGATAACGGAACTCGGCGAACGCCCGCGCCGGCTTGCCGCTGGCAGCGTAGCGCCGCTGCGCCTTCTGCAACGGCTTGTGCAGGCGGCGCAACAAGCGCTGGTTCTTGGCCAGTCCGAACACGTAGTCCACCCCCTGTTGCTCACACCAACTCATCAACTCCTCGCGGCAAAAGCCTGCATCGGCGCGCAGCAGAATCTCCACCCCAGGCCATCTCCGGCGCAACTGCCCCACGATCCGCACGACCTCTTCCAGCGCCCCCGCCGCAGCGTCTCGGTTCGCTGTCCGCAACCGCGCGCAGACCAACTGCTCGTCAATGAAGATGTACAACGGCAAGTAGCAGTAGGCGCCGTAGTAGCCGTGAAAAAAACGCCCTTCCTGCTGCCCGTGCAGACGGTCGTCGGTGGCGTCGAGATCCAGCACGATGCGCTGCGGGCGGCAACTCTGCCGCTGGATGTAGAGTTCAACCAACAGCGCATCGACCGCTGCGCTGTCCAGGGCGATCTTCTTGTAGCGCGCGCTCGCTTCGACCTGCGCAGGGGTCAACTCCAGCCGGTTCAGCGTGCTCTTGCCCGCCCCGGCCCGGCCCCGATCCCGCCGCCGCCGACGCTTGCCGCCCGCCACATCGGCCTTGCCCGACAACAACGCCAGCAGCGGGTCGCTGCGCAGTCGATCGTGATCGTTGAGGTCTTCGTAACCCAAGGCCAGCCCATAGACCCGTTGGCTCACCAACTCCGCCACGCTGTGCTCGATCCGCTCCGCTTGGCGGGAGTCGCGAAAGCAGCCCGCGAACTGGCGCAGAATGCCGGTCTGCCGCTCGGTGCGCTGCAACAGCAGGGCCCCGGCCTCGCTGGTGATCGTCCCGCCATCGAAACGGGCTACCGCCTCCCGGCGGAATCCAGTAGCAAAATGAAAACTCGTTTGGTTACACTGTGTCCTAGCGAAAAGTCGTTCGTTGCTGGCTGCAACATATTCATCTACATACGTTTATGCCAGAATCAGCGGCTTTTCGCTACCCCCTGGTGAGAAATCCGGGGTAGGATAGAGAAGCGAAGGAAACTGCATTCAGTGCAAGCGCAAGACTCGCAATCGACCGCGGCCGGCTCGGAAATCGACTCTCTGGACGAATTGGAAAATCGCGTCGTCGAGATTGTCGAGCAGCTTCGCCAAGCGCGGGACTTGCAGCGGCAAGCGCAGCGGGAGGCGGAGCAACTGCGCGCGCGGCTGGCGAGCAAAGATCGCGAGTTGGCGCACTTGCGGGCCTCGGCCGGCAGCGTCGAGGAGCAGCGGGGCGAAGTCCGCCGGCGAATCGAGTCGTTGCTCGATTCGGTCGAAAAGCTGAGCTAAACGGGGAGGAAGGATCGTGGCGTCCGACGGAGGCGTTGAAGTTCGGATTTTCGGCCGCACCCACCATCTCAGGGGGGACGACCCGGAGCATATCCGCGAGGTCGCGCGCATGGTCGATGAGAAGATGAACCGTATCGCCGGCCGCATGCAGACCGCGGACGGCTATCGAGTGGCGGTTCTGACGGCGTTGCACATCGCCGATCAATTGCTCGCGGAACGCGGCGCGATGGAGAGCTACCGCTCGCAAGTGGACGCGAGGAGCATGCGCATGCTCAAGCTGCTCGATCGCGAGCGGCAGCCCGCGTGACTTGCGCCGCGTACTGCCGGCAGCGCGGATTGTCCGCCGGTTCGTGAGCGGCGCGGTCAGCCGCCGGCGTCGGTCTCTTCGAAAAACCCGCCCATGGCGCGGAATTTCGCGTAGCGGTCTTCGACGAGCCGCTCGGCGGAAAGCCCTTGCAGGTCGTTGAGGTTTTTGGCGAGCGCCGCGGCCAGATTGCGCGCGGCGGCGTCGCAATCGACGTGGGCGCCGCCTGCGGGCTCGGCAACGATCTCATCGACCAGGCCGAGCCGGGTCAGATCGGTGGCCGTGAGTTTCAGGGCATTGGCGGCGAGCTCGGCCTTGCCCGAATCCCGCCAGACGATGGCGGCGCAGCTTTCGGGCGAAATCACGCTGTAAACGGCGTTTTCCATCATCAGCACGCGGTTGCCGACGCCGAGGGCCAAGGCGCCGCCGCTGCCCCCTTCGCCGATGCAGGCGGCGACGATGGGCGTTTCGATCTGAGCCATTTCGTAGAGGTTGCGGGCGATGGCCTCGGCCTGCCCGCGCTCTTCGGCGTCCATGCCGGGGTAGGCGCCGGGCGTATCCAGAAAGGTAAGGATCGGCCGCCCGAATTTCTCGGCGAGCTTCATCGCGCGCAAGGCCTTGCGGTAGCCCTCGGGTTTCGGCATGCCGAAGTTGCGGTGCAGCTTTTGTTTGGTCTGGCGGCCCTTTTGCTGGGCGATGACCATGACCGGCCGCTCCTCGAAAAAACAGAAGCCGGCGACGATCGCCGGGTCGTCGCCGAAGTTTCTGTCGCCGTGAATCTCGTGGAAGCGGTCGAAGAGGCGCGCGATGTAGTCGAGCGAATGGGGCCGCTCGGGGTGGCGGGCGAGTTGCACGCGGTCCCAGGCCGACGGTTCGGCGGCGCCGCCGTCCGGCGGCCGATCGTTCTTTGCGCCGGCTGAAGGTTGAGATTCGTCGGACATCGGTCGCGAGAGTTTTCTATTGTCCCGTATTCGCCGGGGCTGCGCCAATGCGGTCCGCCCGCGCCCGCGTGACTTTTGCCGCAGGCTAAAGGTAGTAACGCTCGCGTTTGACGGCGGATTCCCACTCCTTGCGGGCGGACTGGACGGCTTCGACTGCGGACACTTCGGCGATGGGCACGTCCCACCAGCTTTCGTAGCCCCCGACGCGCTGGTCGCGGTCGACCGCCACCACCGCGACGCTGGTGCGGTCACGGCCGGGCATGGCGCGGACGGCGTCCTCGAGTTCGGCGCGGGTCGTCGCGCGCACGGCGTGCGCGCCCAGGCTGCGGGCGTTCTCCACGAAGTCCACGGGAATCTTCTCCCCGCTCAGGCTGCCGTTTCGCCGGAAGCGGTACTCGGTGCCGTAGCCTGCGCTGCCGCAGGATTCGCTGAGCGCTCCGATGCTGGCGAAGCCCTGATTGTCGACGACCACGATGTTGAGCTTGACGCCTTCCTGAACCGAGGTGGCGATTTCCTGGGCGAGCATCAGATAAGAGCCGTCGCCGACCAGGACGTAGACCTCGCGGCTGGGGTCGGCCATCTTGATGCCCAGTCCGCCGGCCACTTCGTAGCCCATGGTCGAGTAGCCGTATTCCAGATGGAAGCTCTTGGGGTCGCGCGCCCGCCAGAGTTTGTGCAGATCGCCCGGCATGCTGCCTGCGGCGTTGACCACGACGTCCCTTTCGCCGGTCAGGGTATTGACGACGCCGATAACTTCGCCTTGGCTGATGGGCGGGCCGTGCTCCAGATTGTAGATGCGCTCGACCTCGGCCTCCCAGGCGGCGCGGTAGCGGTCGATGCGTTCCCTGTAGGCCGCGTCCGTGCGGTAGCCCCGGAGCGCTGCCGAAAGCTCGGTCAGAGCTGCTTTCGCATCGGCCACGACGGGCAGCGCGGCGTGCTTGAAGGCGTCGAACTCGGCGGCATTGACGTTGACGAAGCGAACGTTCGGGTTCTGGAACGCGGTTTTCGAGGCGCTGGTGAAATCGCTGTAGCGCGTGCCGATGCCGATGACCAGGTCGGCTTCGCGGGCGAGGATGTTCGCGCCGGGCGTGCCGGTGACGCCCATCCCGCCGACGGCCTGCGGATGATCGAAACGCAGCGAGCCTTTGCCGGCCGTGGTCTCGGCCACGGGAATGCCGGTTGTGGCGGCGAAGGCGGAGAGCGCTGCGCTGGCTTCGCTGTAGATCACGCCGCCGCCGGCGACGATCAGCGGCTTGCGCGCGGCGCGGACGAGGTTGGCCGCCGCCGCCAGGCTTGCCGCGTCGCCGCGCGGGCGCGGGATTCTCCAGACGCGCTTTTCGAAGAGGGCGGCGGGGTAGTCGAACGCCTCGGCTTGGACATCCTGCGGCATGCTGAGCGTCACCGTCCCGGTTTCGGCCGGGCTGGTCAGGACGCGCATCGCCTCGGGCAGCGCGGTGACGATCTGTTCGGCGCGCTGCATGCGATCCCAGTAGCGCGAGACCGGCTTGAAGCAGTCGTTTACGGAGATGTCCTGGCTGATCGGGGATTCGAGTTGCTGCAGGACCGGCGCCACGTTGCGGCGGGCGAAGATGTCGCCGGGAAGCAGCAGCACCGGCACGCGGTTGATGGTCGCGGCCGCCGCGCCGGTGAGCATGTTGGTCGCTCCGGGGCCGATCGAGGTCGTGCAGACCAGCGTCCGCTTGCGGTTCGTCATTTTGGCGTAGGCGGCCGCGGTATGCACCATCGCCTGCTCGTTGCGGCAAAGGTAGTAGGGGAAGGATTGGTCCTGGTGCAGCGCCTGCCCTATGCCGGCGACGTTGCCGTGTCCGAAAATGCCGAAGCAGCCGTCGAAGAAGCGGCTCGTCTCGCCGTCGCGCTCGACGTACTGATTCTTGAGGAATTCGATGGTGGCCTGGGCCATGGTCAAGCGTCGCGTCATTCGTCGTCACCCCGGAAATGCAAAACGTAAACGATTCTAGCGCAGGCGCGTAGTTCCATTACCCGGCAGGCGGCTCGGCGATGCCGGCTGCGCGCAGGAAGGCGAGGTTGTAGCGGGCGTCGGCGAGAGGCGAGGTTTGCCCTGCCGGGTCGCAGTCCTGCTCGATGGCCGCCCAGCCGCTGAAGCCGCTTTCTTCGACGGCCTGCTTCAGCGCCTCGAAATCGACCGTTCCCAAGCCGAGCTTGCAGAAAACTCCTTGCGCGCAGGCGTCGTAGAAGCCGATGCCCTCGGCGGCGGCGCGTTCGCGGACGGCCGGGTCGACATCCTTGAAGTGCAGGTAGTCGATGCGCCCGGCGAGGCGCTTGTAGGCCGCCACGGGGTCGAAGCCCGCGTAGGCGCAGTGGCCGGAGTCGAGACAAATCTTGAGCAGCTTCTCGTCGATGGCGTCGAGCACCGTGTCCAGCTCGTCTTCGAATTCGACATATCCTCCGGCGTGCGCGTGGATGGATACGGAAAGGCCGTATTCTTCATGACCGACCTTTGCCGCGGCGGTCAGGCGCTCGATGAAGCCGTCCAGCGCCGTTCCGCGCAGGCGCGGGGCCTCGCCGGGACGGCCGGCGAAGGGCGCGCGGGCCGGCGCGATGCTGTCGATGAAGACCATGATCCCGGCGCCGTGCGCGGCCAAGGAGCGCGCGGTGCGGGTTACGCCGTCCAGGACGTCGTCCCAGGCGTCGGGGTCGTGGAACGGGCGGAACACGACCCCGGCGATGAGCTCCAGACCCCGCGCCGCGAGCGCCTGCCCAAGAACCTCGGGGTCTTCGGGCATGTAGCCGACCGGGCCGAGCTCGATGCCGTGGTAGCCGGCTTGCGCCGCTTCGTCCAGCACCTGCCGCCAAGGCGGATTGCGCGGGTCCCCGGCGAACTCAACGCCCCATGAACAGGGGGCCGCGCCAATGCGCAGGGGCATTCCTGGATCACGCCGGGAGCAACGCCGTTGACGGCGGGCCGCGCCAATGCGCAGGGGCATTCCTTTCTCCTTCGAGCGCCGCCGGGACCGGCATCGGTCTTCGCGGGCTAATCGACGATCGCCTGGTAGGCGTACTGCTTGAACATGTTGCCGTAGCGCAGGCCGCCGTGCGGAATGATCTGCACCATGTAGACGCCGATCATGTCCTCCGCGGGGTCGATCCAGAACTTGGTGCCGGCCGCGCCGCCCCAGTTGTATTCGCCGACGGAGGCGATCGCCCCGCTGGCGCCCCGGTCGAGATGGACGGCGAAACCGAGACCGAATCCGTAGCCGGTGCGGTCGATGCGCTCGGTTTCGACCGCGCCGAGATGGTCGGCGGTCATCAACTCGACGGTCTTGCGGCCGAGATACCGCTTGCCCTCCAAAGCGCCTCCGTTGAGCATCATTTGGCAGAACCGCAGATAGTCGCGGGCGGTCGAGACCAAGCCGCCGCCGCCGGAGAAAAACGTTCCCGGCTTCTTGTAGCGGTCCTCGCGGTCGGCGACTTTGATTTTTTCCCTGCCCTGCGGAGAGTAGAGTTGGGCGAAGCGGTCGAGGCTTTTCGGCGGCACGTGGAAGCCGGTGTCGTTCATGCCCAGCGGGCCGAAGATCCGCTCTTGCAGAAACCGGTCGAAACGCTGTCCCGAGAGCACTTCGATCAAGCGGCCCTGCAGATCGACGGCGATGCTGTAGTGGAATTTCTCGCCGGGATGGTAGAGCAGCGGCAACTGGGCAATGCGGCTCGCCATGTCCTTCAGGTCGCCGTCCCAATACAGCGGATGCTTTTTGTTGTAAAGGCTGTCCACGGATGTCCCGCCGAAATACCCGTAGGTCAGGCCCGCGGTGTGGCGCATGATGTCCTGGATCGTCATATTGCGCTTGGCGGGCTCGCGGCGGGAGCGGCCGGCGTCCCCGGGGAAGCCGGGGTTGTCGACCAGCACTTCGAGGTCTCGCAACTCGGGCATGTAACGCGCGACGGGGTCTTTGAGGCGGAACTTGCCTTCCTCGAAAAGCATCATCAGCGCGGCGCTGGTAATCGGTTTCGACATCGAGTAGATGCGCACGATCGTGTCGCGCTCCATGCGCGCTCCGGCTTCGCGGTCGGCCATGCCCCGCGCTTCGAAATAGGCGATCTTGCCTTTGCGGGCTAGCAGACCTACGGCGCCCGCGATGCGTCCGGCGGAAACGTCTTCCTCCATGGCCTTTGTCGCCCGCGCCAAGCGTTCGGCGGAGAGGCCGACCGACTCGGGCGGGACAGTCGGTATTTCGCCGCCGAGCAGGCCGAGCGAAAGGACAAGAATCAGCAGCAGAATTCGCATAACGAAGCCATGATACGGCAGTTTGGGAGTGAAAGGCGCGGCGGCGATTCGAATCCGCGTTGCGTGTGGAAGCTCGCGGCCGGCGCCGGGCGTCCCCGGTTACGCATTGGCGACTTCGTCCCAGGTGACGACCCGCTCGGTTTCATAGGCGATGCGGCCCATGATCGCCGTCAAGGTGCTCTCGGCGGATTCCAGCGCCATGTTGACGGCGGGAGCCTTGCCCTGGATCGCGTCCACGAAGCGGGCCACGAGATCGACGGTGATGTCGCCTTGGGACTTGCGCTCGAGGACGGGGGCGAGATTGCCCTCGCGGTAGATGGCGAATCCGCCTCTGGAAGTTGTCATCACGCCTTTCGTGCCGAAAAAGTATTCGCCGACGTCGCGGTAACCGCCGCGCGCGCAGATTTGATTGCCGGAGTGAGTGTAGACGTTGCCGTTGGGCTGCTTGTAGTTGACGGCCAAAGTGTCGACGATGTTGCCGATGTCCGTGCGCACGGCGCGGTGCGCGTAGCCGGAGGCGGCGACCGGGTGGACGCCGGTGAACCAGCGCACGACGTCGACGTTGTGGCAGTTTTGCTCGACCATGATGTCGCCGGAGCGCTCTTTGTAGAACAGCCAGTTGCGCACGCCCTCTTGTTCGGGGGAATGCCCGCTGCGGCGGGGCAGGTCGCTGCCGATCCAGGCCGAGCGAACCATGCGGACGTCGCCGATTTCGCCGTTTTGGACGCGTTCACAGGCTTCGCGGTAGTCTTTGCCCCAGCGCTGCTGGAAATCGACCATCACGGTCTGGCCCGGCTTGATCTTTCTTGCCGCGGCCAGAAAGCGTCGAATGCCGGCGGGGTCGACCGCGACGGGCTTTTCGAGCAGGATATGCTTGCCGCTGGCGACGGCGAGCTCGAAATGCTCGGGGTGCAGGTAGGGGGGCGTGGCAATGTAAACGGCGTCGATGTCCGTGTCGAGCAGGGCCTTGATCGAGCCGTAGCGCTTGGCGCTTTTGGCGGCCGGCAGGGCCTCCTGGTAGCTGTCGAGCTGATCTTCGTAGATGTCCGCCAAGGCTTCGAACGCGACGCCCTCGTTCCTGGCGAAGTGTCCGCCGACGCGGCGGGCGCGGCGTCCGGTTCCCACCACGCCGATCTTGACTTGCGAGTTGGCCGGCGCGCCGCGCACGGACTCCGGCTTGAGAACGGTCCAGGCGGCAAGGGTTCCGGTGGCGTTTTCGAGGATGCGGCGGCGTGTCTCTTCGGGCATGGCGTCTTCCATACTATAGCCGTAACCGGCGGAAACTGGAACTGTCTCTACATCCGGCCCACAAGTGCCCCGACCACAACGGCGACTGGCGGTTTACTCGGAGAGCCGTAACAGCGGTGAACGAGCCACAGAGCGTATTGACGTACCGGACGGCGGAACGGTCTCCGCCGTCCGGCAATCTTGGGTGTTGGCCGCGACGCATGGTGCGGTCGACGTTCTTCGTCGGGACGGCGCCCCGTCGTTAACGAGTCGCCGCCCGACACTCAAAACAGATCCGAGCGGGCAATACGGCCATCTCGGATGGCGCCGGAGCACATCACTGGTATCGCTTTCCCGCTCCGCATGGGATGCATGAGCGGGTCGCCGTCGTCGCCGACTGTCCGCACCGCGTCGAGAATCTCCTCCGCCCGTTGACACAAGAGAACCGGGTGTTCGTGCTCGCCTTCACGCATGGCGGGAACGGTCCACACGGGTACCGTCGTGTCTGCTCGCCCGACCCGCGTAGCTGTCAACATGGTACAGTGGGTGCCCATTCATTGAGCTTCAACCCACCACGAGCGGCAATCATGGCGGCAATCTTCATCATTTTAGGCGTCGGCCTGCTCCTGACGACCGAAGCGCTGGACGGCATCGATGCGGGCGTGGCAATCTTCATCTTGGGTGTCGGCCTGCTCGTTGCGGGCTTGCTGGGTGGCGGAGTCGAGTTCTGGAGCATAAAGATCCCCCGAATCCCCAAGCGCTGGGAGCGAATCGCGGTCTGCGTCCTAGGCGTCCTTCTACTCCTCGCCGGTTTGTGGGTCGAATTCGGCGACAACGCGGACGACAAGAAGAACGGCCCGAAAGTGACGATAAACGGTACCCCGCCGCCTAGCTCCACGCTGGTCGGCAAGTTGGATCTCTTGCACCATGCTGAGGACTTCCGCGACCGGTACACTGACTACTCGATCACTGCCCGTGCCGATCCGACGCCGGAGTTCGTCGCCGAAATCGATGTCTAGGGAGAGTTCCGCATCCCTGGCGTTCCTGAAGAGCCTCACCACACCGTGTCCTGGGACGTGTCCCGATCGAGCGAATTCGTCATCTGGCCGCTGGTTCACCCCGAGATTGCCTCCGGAGAAGAGTTGCAAGCCTTCCGCTTCGAGCGACTGAAGGATCGGTTCGGCATCCAGAAGGGCCGAATGCTCGCGTCGGTGACGGGCGGCAACTTCTCCGAAGCCGCAGAACAACTGAAAACCCTCCGAGAGCTGTTCGCGAGGATCGGGATCCGCGACGAGCAGCCTGAGCCCAGCATCTGCTGTATCGACCGCTGGCGGTTCACCATCCATCGGGACTTGGCCGAAAAGGCTCGGGAGTTCCGGGCCACGCGGGGCAGCAGCCGGGTCACGCTCGAGCAGGTGCAGACCGAGCGCGAATGGCGGCGTACGATGATCAACATGGCGCTGAAACAGCGGCCCGGCCAACGGCTTCGCGATTTCGTACGCGCCGCGAATTCCTGGGCCGAGTACTCCCGCGAGGTCTATAGCCGGTTGCAACGCCACTGGCCTGATCGACCACTGGCGAGTAACAAGACCGGCGGCAGTGGATTCGTCAAAGACGGCCCCTACGCGGGCTGGCTGCGCGAGGACATAGTGCTCATCAAGGAGAAGCTCGGCAACGACAAAATCCAGGTGCTGATCGATGAGAATGCCAACCGCCAAGCGCCGATGACACGGCTGAGCGACGGACAGCTACTGGCGGTTCAGTCCTTTCCCGACTTGCTAGTATTTCGACCGTATAGAAAGGTTTGAAATATAGGAGGAGGGCATGGTATGCTTGTACATGCCCAGAACTGCTCAACGTCTCCGTGTATCCGTCGCCGATCAAGAGGCTTTGGACGCCGTGCTCGCCTGCGGGGTGCAGCAAGTGCGCGTCGTTTTGCGTGCGCTCGCCCTGCGCCATCTCGCTACAGGCGTCAGCGCCGCCGAAGCCGCCGAGAGGGTGCGTCTGACGCCCAAGACGGTGCGCGCCATCGCGCGCCGCTACCGCCAGGGAGGTCTCGACCGTGCGCTCTACGAAAAAGCCCGGCCTGGCAGGGAACCGTTGCTCGACGCGTCTTCGCGGCAGCGCATCGTGGCGATGGCGTGCGGCAAGCCGCCGAGAGGGGCGGCGCGTTGGAGTGTGCGTCTCATCGCTGCCGAAGCCGTCAAACGAAAGCTTGTACCGCGCGTGGGACGGGAAACCGTCCGTGTTCTGTTGCAGCGCCACGAGCTCAAGCCGTGGCGGGAAAAAAATGTGGTGTCTGCCTGAACTCAACGACGCCTATATCGAAAAAATGGAAGATGTTTTGGCGCTCTACGAAACGCCCTATGATCCGCACCAACCGGTGGTTTGCCTGGACGAAAAGGCGGTTTCGCTGCACGCTGAAGTACGCCCTCGCCACCCGGCCGGGCCGGGCCGGGTGGCCAAGCGCGACAGCGAATACAAACGTTGTGGAACCGCCAATGTGTTTTGTGCCGTCGAACCCAAGGCGGGCCGCCATTTCACCTATCCCACGCCAACGCGCCGCGGGGAGGAATTCGCCCAAGTTATCGACAAGCTGGCCAGCAGCTATCCTCGCGCGCGCACGATTCACCTGGTTGTCGACAATCTCAATATCCACCGCCGCAAGCCGCTGGTCGAACGCTTCGGCGAAGAGCACGCGGCCCGCTTGTGGGAGCGATTCAGCCTGCACTACACGCCCAAACACGGCAGTTGGCTCAACCAAGCCGAAATTGAGGTCAGTTTATTCTCGCGGCAATGCCTGGGTACGCGCCGTATCGCCAATCTCCGTACCTTACGTGCCGAGGCCAAGGCCTGGAATCGCCGCGTCAATCGTGACCGCGTCAAGATCAACTGGCAATTCACTCGTCAGGCCGCCCGCTCCACCTTCCATTATCAAACAAACCTTTTTACACGGTCAGAGAACTAGAACAAGATGCCGACCGTGTGCCGCTGAACAGGTTCGTCAATTTGCTCGCTGCACTCCACCAGCTGGTGGTCGTTTCCGCCGATTAGGGAGTCTGCGTCCCACCGTGGTGGCGGCAGAATGAGTCACACGATCCCGTGTGTTCGTACTGCCGGCCATTTCCGGTTCTGCCAGTTGTTTTCTGGCCTGTTCAGATCGATTTTTCTCTAGCCCGGATTTCTCACCAGGCATGGCTGGGCGGGCCGGAAGCGGTTTGCGGAACGAATTTGAGGGGCAGTTGATGCGGATCGCCACGTACGGTGGCCGTTGCGCACGCTGGGTGTAGCGTCCGGCGCTACAGGCGGGGGCGTCAGGAGGGTTTGGGGCCGATTTTGCGCACACTCCGGCCAAGCCCCCGCCGGGGCTGCTGCGCTTGCTGTGACCTTCGAACCCGCAGGCGCCAGGCGCCCCTTCAGCAGCCCTGCGGCGGCGGCCTTCCCAGATTGGCGTAAACCGCAGCAAACAGCGCCTGCGCCGGATGGCCCGTAGCCATCGAGACCCACACCTTGCGCGCCGTCACCCGCACCCGCGCCCCGATCTTGAGCAGCCGTACGCGGATCGTCGCGCATTGCGCCCGCGCCATCTGCGTGCCCGCCAAGCCCAACTCGCGCAACGCTTGCAACAGACAGTAGGCGATCGCAGAAAAATACAAACGAATCTGGTTCGAGCGCAGCAGCGCCGTCGAAGTGCGGTCGGCGAACAAAGCCAACTGTTGCTCTTTGATGCGCTTCTCCATCTCGCCCCGCGCGCAGTAGAGATCCTCGTACAAGCTCTGCGCGGCGTACTGTGCGGTGCTGAGCGAGGTCACCACGAAGCGTAGATTGGGAAGCGCGGATTGGCGCCCTTGGCCAGCCGCTCGGCCTTGCCCACCACACGCCGTTTGCGCCGCCAACTGTGGCGCGTGCGATAACGGAACTCGGCGAACGCCCGCGCCGGCTTGCCGCTGGCAGCGTAGCGCCGCTGCGCCTTCTGCAACGGCTTGTGCAGGCGGCGCAACAAACGCTGGTTCTTGGCCAGTCCGAACACATAGTCCACCCCCTGTTGCTCACACCAACTCATCAACTCCTCGCGGCAAAAGCCTGCATCGGCGCGCAGCAGAATCTCCACCCCAGGCCATTTCCGGCGCAACTGCCCCACGATCCGCACGACCTCTTCCAGCGCCCCCGCCGCAGCGTCTCGGTTCGCTGTCCGCAACCGCGCGCAGACCAACTGCTCGTCAATGAAGATGTACAACGGCAAGTAGCAGTAGGCGCCGTAGTAGCCGTGAAAAAAAACGCCCTTCCTGCTGCCCGTGCAGACGGTCGTCGGTGGCGTCGAGATCCAGCACGATGCGCTGCGGGCGGCAACTCTGCCGCTGGATGTAGAGTTCAACCAACAGCGCATCGACCGCTGCGCTGTCCAGGGCGATCTTCTTGTAGCGCGCGCTCGCTTCGACCTGCGCAGGGGTCAACTCCAGCCGGTTCAGCGTGCT
The DNA here is from genome assembly GCA_965214655.1 of Bryobacterales bacterium. GTDB lineage: Bacteria > Acidobacteriota > Terriglobia > Bryobacterales > UBA6623 > CATQHP01. The sequence goes on from OZ243965.1 coordinate 3,415,029, forward strand.
CTTGCCCGCCCCGGCCCGGCCCCGATCCCGCCGCCGCCGACGCTTGCCGCCCGCCACATCGGCCTTGCCCGACAACAACGCCAGCAGCGGGTCGCTGCGCAGTCGATCGTGATCGTTGAGGTCTTCGTAACCCAAGGCCAGCCCATAGACCCGTTGGCTCACCAACTCCGCCACGCTGTGCTCGATCCGCTCCGCTTGGCGGGAGTCGCGAAAGCAGCCCGCGAACTGGCGCAGAATGCCGGTCTGCCGCTCGGTGCGCTGCAACAGCAGGGCCCCGGCCTCGCTGGTGATCGTCCCGCCATCGAAACGGGCTACCGCCTCCCGGCGGAATCCAGTAGCAAAATGAAAACTCGTTTGGTTACACTGTGTCCTAGCGAAAAGTCGTTCGTTGCTGGCTGCAACATATTCATCTACCTACGTTTATGCCACAATCAGCGGCTTTTCGCTACCCCCTGGTGAGAAATCCGGGCTAACTCCATGGCTGCGGCTACGGCCTTCGTCACCGTCGTCCCCGCCCCCACGGCTACGCTCACCGCCGACCCGGCGGTCATCACCGCGGGGCAGCCGGCCACGCTCACGATCGCCTCCACCAACGCCCAAAGCGCCGTCATCAACCCCGGCAACCACAACGTCTTTCGCAACGCCTCCGGCGTGGGTTCGGTCACCGTTTCCCCGACGGCGACCACCGAGTACACGCTCACCGTGACCGACGCCAACGGCTTCAGCGTTCAGGCCACGGCCACGGTCACCGTCACTCCGGCCCCTACGGCTACGCTCAGCGCCGACCCGACGGCGATCGCCCGCGGCCAATCGACCACACTGGAGTGGACTTCGAGCAACGGGGTCACCGTGGAGATCGTTCCGGACCTCGGCATCGGTGCGCTGGGCGCATCCGGTTCGGTCAGCGTCTCGCCCGCGACGAGCACGATCTACACGCTGACCGTGACCGACGCCAACGACGCGCAAGTTACGGCCTCCGCGGCCGTCACCGTCGCGACCATGACCGACTGGGTCGTCGAAACGGTCGCGGGAGACGGGACGGGAGGGTACAGCGGGGACGGCGCGGCGGTTGCTGCGCAGCTAAACCGACCTCACGGTTTGGCGCTGGACGCTGCGGGCAACCTGTACATCGCCGACAGGGTCAACCACCGCATCCGCAAGGTCGCTGCCGGGGGCGTCATCACCACGGTGGCGGGAAGCGGGACGCTTGGGTTCAGCGGGGACGGCGGGGCGGCGACCGCTGCGCGGCTGACTGTCCCCGAAGGCGTGGCGGTGGACGCAGCGGGCAACCTGTACATCGCCGATGCGGGCAACCACCGCATCCGCAAGGTCGATACCGGGGGCGTCATCACCACGGTGGCGGGAAGCGGGACGTTGGGGTACGGCGGGGACGGCGGGGCGGCGACCGCTGCGCAACTGAACTGGCCCCGTGGTGTGGCGGTGGACGCAGCGGGCAACGTGTACATCGCCGATGTGGCCAACCACCGCATCCGCAAGATCGATACCGAGGGCGCCATCTCCACGGTGGCGGGCGCCGGGACGCGGGGGGCCGGCGGGGACGGCGGGTTGGCGACCGCTGCGCAACTGGGTTTCCCCAACGGCGTGGCGCTGGACGCTGCGGGCAACCTGTACATCGCCGATACGAACAACCACCGCATCCGCAAGGTCGACGCTGTGACGGGAGTCATTGCCACCGTCGCGGGAGACGGGACGGCCGGCTACGGCGGGGACGGCGGGTTGGCGACCGCTGCGCAGTTGCGTGACCCCTGGGACGTGGCGCTGGACGCTGCGGGCAACCTGTAGCCGACGATAACAACCACCGCATCCGCAGGGTCGCTCCGGTCACGCTCACCGCCGCGCCGTTTGCGATCACCGCGGGGCAGTCCCAGGCCGTCACCCTCGCCGTGGCCTCGGCCAAGGCCGTCAGCGCGGTCATCGAGCCCGGCAACCTCGACGTCGCGCTCGACGCCTCCGGCGCGGGTTCGGTCGAGGTCTTCCCGGCCGCGACCACCACCTACACCGTGACGGTCACCTTCGCCGACAACTCCAACGCTGCCGACACCGCCGCGGTCACCGTTGCCGCCGCTCCCACGGCCGCGCTCAGCGCCGACCCGGAGACGATCGCCGCGGGGCAGCCGGCCACGCTCACCGTGGCCTCGACCAACGCCGTCAGCGCGGTCATCGAGCCCGGCGACATCGCCGTCACTCTCGACGACACGGGCGCGGGCTCGGTCAGCGTCATGCCGACCGCCACCACCGAGTACACGCTAACCGTCACCGACGCCAACGGCGTCCAGGCCATCGCCACCGCCACGGTCGCCATCGTCAGCGCCGCGCTCAGCGCCGACCCGCTGGCCATTGTCGCGGGACAGTCCTCCACGCTCACCGCGGCCTCCGCCAACGCCGTCAGCGCGGTCATCGAGCCCGGCGCCATCGCCGTCGCTCTGGACAACACGGGCGGCGGCTCGGTCAGCGTTTCCCCGGCGCAGACCACCACCTATGTCCTCACCGTCACCGCCGCCGGCGGCGTCCGGGCCGTCGCTACGGTCACCGTCACCGTCAGCGACGGCCCCATCTCCCCGCCCCTCGATCCGGGGATCATCACCACGGTGGCGGGAACCGGGTGGTATGGGTACAGCGGGGACGGCGGTGCGGCGACCGCTGCGCGGCTACGTCAGCCCTACGGCGTGGCGGTGGACGCTGCGGGCAACCTGTACATCGCCGATGAGTTCAACCATCGCATCCGCAAGGTCGATACCGGGGGCGCCATCTCCACAGTCGCGGGAAGCGGGACTGAAGGGTACAGCGGGGACGGCGGGTTGGCGACCGCTACGCAGCTAAATACCCCCACCGGCGTGGCGGTGGACGCAGCGGGCAACCTGTATATCGCCGATCAGAACAACCAGCGCATCCGCAAGGTCGATACCGGGGGCGCCATCACCACGGTGGCGGGAACCGGGGGGTATGGATACAGCGGGGACGGGGTGGCGGCGACCGCTGCGCAGCTATATGGCCCCTACGGCGTGGCGGTGGACGCAGCGGGCAACCTGCACATCGCCGATACTTTGAACAACCGCATCCGCAAGGTCGATACCGGGGGAGTCATCACCACAGTGGCGGGAAGCGGGACGAAGGGGGGGACGGCGGCGACCGCTGCGCAACTCCGTCACCCCCGTGGCGTGGCGGTGGACGCAGCGGGCAACCTGTACATCGCCGATACTTTGAACCAGCGCATCCGCAAGGTCGATACCGGGGGCGCCATTACCACTGTGGCGGGAACCGGGACGAGTGGGTACAGCGGGGACGGCGGGGCGGCGACCGCTGCGCAGCTATATAAACCTTCCGGCGTGGCGGTGGACGCAGCGGGCAACCTGTACATCGCCGATTTTCGCAACAACCGCATCCGCAAGGTGGATACCGGGGGCGCCATCTCCACGGTGGCGGGAACTGGGGAGAGTGGGGACGGCGGGGACGGCGGGGCGGCGACCGCTGCGCAACTGACCTGGCCCCAGGGCGTGGCGGTGGACTCTACGGGCAACCTGTACATCGCCGATACTTCGAACCGCCGCATCCGCAAGGTCCTGCCGCCGGTCAGAGTCACGCTCGCCGCCGCGCCCGGTACGATCACGAGCGGCCAAAGCGCGACACTGACGTGGTCTTCCCCCGACGCGGTGAGCGCCGCAATCGACAACGGCATCGGCACGGTCTCTCCCGCTACTGGAGGCACGGTCGAAGTCACGCCGACCGAGACCACCGCCTACACCGTGACGGTCACCTTCGCCGACGACTCCACGGCTACGGCTACGGCCTTCGTCACCGTCGCCCCAGTCCCCACGGCTACGCTCAGCGCCGACCCGGCGGTCATCGCCGCGGGGCAGCCGGCCACGCTCACGATCGCTTCCACCAACACCCAAAGCGTGGTCATCAACCCCGGCAACCACAACGTCTTTCGCGACGCCTCCGGCGCCGGCTCGGTCACCGTCTACCCGACGCAGAACACCGAGTACACGCTCACCGTGACCGACGCCAACGGCGTCCAGGCCGTCGCCACCGCCGCGGTCACGGTCATCACCACGGCTACGCTCAGCGCCGCTCCGGCGACGATCACAGCGGGGCAGTCGGCCGTCCTCAGCGTGGCTTCGACCAACGCCGTCAGCGCGGAGATCGACCAGGGGGGGTGGGCGCGGTCACGTTGGACAACACGGGCGCGGGTTCGGTCACCGTCTCGCCGGCGACGACCACCACCTACACGCTGACGGTCACCGCCGCCAACAGCGTCTAGGCCGTCGCCACCGCCACGGTCACGGTCACTGCCGCCCCCACGGCCGCGATCGCCGCCGACCCGACGGCGATCGCCCGCGGCCAATCGACCACGCTCACCTGGTCTTCGACCAACGGGGTCAGCGTGGAGATCGATCAAGGCATCGGCACGGTGAACGCCTCCGGCTCGCGAAGCGTCTCGCCCGCGACGAGCACGATCTACACCCTGACCGTGACCGACGCCAACGGCGCGCAAGTTACAGCCTCTGCGGCCGTCACCGTCGCGAGCATGACCGACTGGATCGTCGAAACGGTCGCGGGAGACGGGACGAGAGGGTACGGCGGAGACGGCGGCGCAGCGGCCTCTGCGCAATTCAACCTGCCCTCGGGCGTGGCGCTGGACGGGTCGGGGAACCTCTACATCGCCGATACCGAAAACCACCGCATCCGCAGGGTCGACGCCGACACGGGAGTCATTACCACCGTCGCGGGAGACGGGACGGGAGGGTACGGCGGAGACGGGGGCGCGGCGACCTCTGCGAAACTCTTTCATCCCTTCCGCGTGGCGCCGGACGCGGCGGGCCACCTCTACATCGCCGATTGGAACAACCACCGCATCCGCAAGATCGACGCCGGCACGGGAGTCATTACCACGGTCGCGGGAGACGGGAGCGGCGGTTACGGCGGGGACGGCGGGGCGGCCGGGGCTGCGCAGCTAACCTCCCCCTCAGGCGTGGCGCTGGACTCTGCGGGCAACCTGTACATCGCCGATACCTTCAACCACCGTATCCGCATGATCGAAACAGCAGGCTTTGCCGCGGGCATTCTTTCCACGGGCGCGATTACTACGATTGCGGGCACGGGCGCGGAGGGCTACAGCGGAGACGGCGGTCAAGCGACTGCGGCGCAGCTCAATGCCCCTCGGGGCGTGGCGGTGGACGGGTCGGGCAACCTGTACATCGCCGATCAGGTCAACCACCGCATCCGCAAGATCGACGCTGTGACGGGAGTCATTACCACGGTCGCGGGAGACGGGAGCGGCGGTTACGGCGGGGACGGCGGCCCGGCGACTGCGGCGCAACTCGCTGACCCCTCGGGCGTGGCGGTGGACGGGTCGGGCAACGTGTACATCGCCGATTGGAACAACCACCGCATCCGCAAGATCGACGCTGTGACGGGAGTCATTACCACGGTCGCGGGAGACGGGACGAACGCCTACGGCGGGGACGGTGGCCCGGCGATCTCCGCGAAATTCTTTAATCCCTACGGGGTGACGGTGGACGCTGCGGGCAACCTCTACATTGCCGATCAGGTCAACTACCGCATCCGCAGGGTCGCTCCGGTCACGCTCACCGCCGCGCCGTTGGCGATCGCCGGCGGCGGGTCCGCCACGCTCACCGTGATCACCGCCGCCAACGCCCGAAGCGCGGTCATCGAGCCGGGCAACCTGGACGTTACTCTGGACAGCACGGGCGTCGGCACGGTCGAAGTCACGCCGACGGAGACCACCACCTACACCGTGACGGTCATCCTCGCCGACAACTCCACGGCTGTCGACACCGCCACGGTCACGGTCAGCGACCCGCCGACCGCCGCGCTCAGCGCCGACCCGGCGGCGATCACCGCGGGGCAGTCCGCTGTCCTCGCCGTGGTTTCGACCAACGCGGTCAGCGCGGAGATCGACCAAGGGGTGGGCGCGGTCACGTTGGACAACACGGGTGCGGGTTCGGTCACCGTTTCCCCGACGCAGACCACCACCTACACCCTGACCGTCACCGACGCCAACAGCGTCCAGGCCGTCGCCACGGCCACGGTCACCGTCAGCGCCGCCCCCACGGCCACGCTCAGCGCCGCCCCGGAGACGATCACTGCGGGGCAGTCCGCCGTCCTCAGCGTGGCTTCGACCAACGCGGTCAGCGCGGAGATCGACCAGGGGGTGGGCGCGGTCACGTTGGACAACACGGGCGCGGGTTCGGTCACCGTTTCCCCGGCGGCGACCACCACCTACACGCTCACCGTCACCGACGCCAACGGCTTCAGCGTTCAGGCCACGGCCACCGTCACCGTCAACGACGGCCCCACGCTCGCCGATCCGGGGACAATCACCACGGTGGCGGGTCCCGGGGATTTCGGGGGAGACGGCGGGGCGGCCGTCGCAGCGTGGCTGCGGAACCCCTTCGGCGTGGCGGTGGACGGGTCGGGCAACCTCTATATCGCCGATTGGAGCAACCAGCGCATCCGCAAGGTGGACGCCGACGGCAGCATCTCCACGGTTGCGGGGGACGGGACTGAAGGGTACAGCGGGGACGGCGGGGCGGCGACCGCTGCGCAGCTAAGCGGCCCCTCCGGCGTGGCGGTGGACGGGTCGGGCAACCTGTACATCGCCGATAGCGGCAATCAGCGCATCCGCAAGGTGGACGCCGACGGCGCCATCACCACGGTTGCGGGGGACGGGACTGAAGGGTACAGCGGGGACGGCGGGGCGGCCACTGCGGCGCGGCTCGCTGATCCCTCGGGCGTGGCGGTGGACGGTTCGGGCAACCTCTATATCGCCGATCGGAGCAACCGGCGCATCCGCAAGGTGGACGTCGACGGCGCCATCACCACGGTTGCGGGGGACGGGACTAAAGGGTACAGCGGGGACGGCGGGGCGGCGACCGCTGCGCAGCTGAGCGGCCCCTCGGGCGTGGCGGTGGACGGTTCGGGCAACCTGTATATCGCCGATTGGAGCAACCAGCGCATCCGCAAGGTGGACGCCGACGGCGTCATCACCACGGTTGCGGGGGACGGGACTTACGGGTTCGGCGGGGACGGCGGGGCGGCGACCGCTGCACAGCTAAGCAGCCCCTCGGGCGTGGCGGTGGACGGTTCGGGCAACCTCTATATCGCCGATCGGAGCAACCGGCGCATCCGCAAGGTGGACGCCGACGGCGTCATCACCACGGTTGCGGGGGACGGGACTTACGGGTTCGGCGGGGACGGCGGGGCGGCCACTGCGGCGCGGCTGCGGAATCCCACCGGCGTGGCGGTGGACGGTTCGGGCAACCTGTACATCGCCGATAGTTTCAACCACCGCATCCGCAAGGTGGACGCCGCTACGGAGAACATCTCCACTGCGGCGGGAGCCTCGTCCGGCGGGGCGGACGGCGGCCCGGCGATACAGGCGCGGCTAACCCAGCCCCTCGGCGCGGCGGTGGACGGTTCGGGCAACCTGTACATCGCCGATAGTTTCAACCAGCGCATCCGCAAGGTGGACGCCGACGGCGTCATCACCACGGTTGCGGGGGACGGGACTTACGGGTACAGCGGGGACGGCGGGGCGGCCGCTGCGGCGCAGTTGGACTTCCCCCAAGGCGTGGCGGTGGACGGTTCGGGCAACCTGTACATCGCTGATAGTTTCAACCAGCGCATCCGCAAGGTGGACGCCGACGGCGCCATCACCACAGTTGCGGGGGACGGGACTTACGGGTTCGGCGGGGACGGCGGCGCGGCCACTGCGGCGCAGTTGGGATCCCCCTATGGTGTGGCGGTGGACGGTTCGGGCAACCTCTATATTGCCGACAGTTTCAACCACCGCATCCGCAAGGTCGATACCGGGGGCGCCATCACCACGGTTGCGGGGGACGGGACTGAAGGGTACAGCGGGGACGGCGGAGCGGCCGCTGCGGCGCAGTTGAACTTCCCCCAAGGCGTGGCGGTGGACGGTTCGGGCAACCTGTACATCGCCGATCAGGGCAACCGGCGCATCCGCAAGGTGGACGCCGACGGCGCCATCACCACGGTTGCGGGAACCGGGAGCAGTGGGTTCGGCGGGGACGGCGGGGCGGCGACCGCTGCGCAGCTACGCGAACCCAGGAGCGTGGCGGTGGACTCTGCGGGCAACCTGTACATCGCCGATAGTTTCAACAACCGCATTCGCAAGGTGGACGCCGCTACGGACAGGATTTCCACAGTGGCGGGGGACGGGACTTACGGGTACGGCGGTGACGGCGGCGCGGCCACTGCGGCAAAGTTGAGATTCCCCCAAGGCGTGGCGGTGGACGGTTCGGGCAACCTGTACATCGCCGATCAGAACAACAACCGCATCCGCAAGGTGGACTTTACGGCCACCGTCACCCCCGGCCCCACGGCTACGCTCAGCGCCGCCCCGGAGACGATCACTGCGGGGCAGTCGGCCGTCCTCAGCGTGGCTTCGACCAACGCGGTCAGCGCGGAGATCGACCAAGGGGTGGGCGCGGTCACGTTGGACAACACGGGCGCGGGTTCGGTCAGCGTTTCCCCGGCGGCGACCACCACCTACACGCTCACCGTGACCGACGCCAACGGCTTCAGCGTTCAGGCCACGGCCACGGTCACGGTCACTGCCGCTCCCACGGCCGCGATCGCCGCCGACCCGACGGCGATCGCCCGCGGCCAATCGACCACGCTCACCTGGTCTTCGACCAACGGGGTCAGCGCGGAGATCGCTCCGGGCATCGGTGCGGTGAACGCCTCCGGCTCGGTCAGCGTCTCGCCCGCGACGAGCACGATCTACACCCTGACCGTGACCGACGCCAACGGCGCGCAAGCCGCGGCCTCTGCGGCCGTCACCGTCGCGACCATGTCCGACTGGATCGTCGAAACGGTCGCGGGAGACGGGACGAGAGGGTACGGCGGGGACGGCGGCGCGGCGGCCTCCGCACAGCTTCACTACCCCTCGGGCGTGGCGCTGGACGGGTCGGGCAACCTGTACCTCGCCGACTATAACAACCACCGCATCCGCAAGGTCGCCGCCGGCACGGGAGTGATTACCACGGTCGCGGGAGACGGGACGGCCGCCTACAGCGGGGACGGCGGGGCGGCCGGCGCCGCACAGTTGAACCTGCCCTCGGGCGTGGCGCTGGACGGGTCGGGCAACCTGTACGTCGCCGATAGTGGGAACCAGCGCATCCGCAAGGTCGCCGCCGGCACGGGAGTGATTACCACGGTCGCGGGAGACGGCACGGCCGGCTACAGCGGAGACGGCGGCCCGGCGACTGCGGCGCAGCTAGCCCGGATTTCTCACCAGGGGGTAGCGAAAAGCCGCTGATTGTGGCATAAACGTATGTAGATGAATATGTTGCAGCCGGCAACGAACGACTTTTCGCTAGGACACAGTGTAACCAAACAAGTTTTCGTTTTGCTACCCGATTCCGCCGTGAGGCGGTAGCCCGTTTCGATGGCGGGACGATCACCAGCGAGGCCGGGGCCCTGCTGCTGCAGCGCACCGAGCAGCAGACCGGCATCCTGCGCCAGTTTGCGCGCTGCTTTCGCGACTCCCGCCAAGCGGAGCGGATCGAGCACAGCGTGGCGGAGTTGGTGAGTCAACGGGTCTATGGGCTGGCCTTGGGCTACGAAGACCTCAACGACCATGATCGACTGCGCAGCGACCCGCTGCTGGCGCTGTTGTCGGGCAAGGGCGATGTGCAGGGCCGCCAACGTCGGCGGCGGCGGGATCGGGGCCGGGCCGGGGCGGGCAAGAGCACGCTGAACCGACTGGAGTTGACCCCTGCTGAGCCCGCTGAGCGGGCGCGCTACAAGAAGATCGCCCTGGACAGCGCAGCAGTCGATGCGCTGTTGGTCGCACTCTACATCCAGCGGCAGAGTTGCCGCCCGCAGCGCATCGTGCTGGATCTCGACGCCACTGACGACCGTCTGCACGGGCAGCAGGAAGGGCGTTTTTTTCACGGCTACTACGGCGCCTACTGCTACTTGCCGTTGTACATCTTCATAGGCGAGCAGTTGGTCTGCGCGCGGTTGCGGACAGCGAACCGAGACGCTGCGGCGGGGGCGCTGGAAGAGGTCGTGCGGATCGTGGGGCAGTTGCGCCGGAAATGGCCTGGGGTGGAGATTCTGCTGCGCGCCGATGCAGGCTTTTGCCGCGAGGAGTTGATGAGTTGGTGTGAGCAACAGGGGGTGGACTATGTGTTCGGACTGGCCAAGAACCAGCGCTTGTTGCGCCGCCTGCACAAGCCGTTGCAGAAGGCGCAGCGGCGCTACGCTGCCAGCGGCAAGCCGGCGCGGGCGTTCGCCGAGTTCCGTTATCGCACGCGCCACAGTTGGCGGCGCAAACGGCGTGTGGTGGGCAAGGCCGAGCGGCTGGCCAAGGGCGCCAATCCGCGCTTCCCAATCTACGCTTCGTGGTGACCTCGCTCAGCACCGCACAGTACGCCGCGCAGAGCTTGTACGAGGATCTCTACTGCGCGCGGGGCGAGATGGAGAAGCGCATCAAAGAGCAACAGTTGGCTTTGTTCGCCGACCGCACTTCGACGGCGCTGCTGCGCTCGAACCAGATTCGTTTGTATTTTTCTGCGATCGCCTACTGTCTGTTGCAAGCGTTGCGCGAGTTGGGCTTGGCGGGCACGCAGATGGCGCGGGCGCAATGCGCGACGATCCGCGTACGGCTGCTCAAGATCGGGGCGCGGGTGCGGGTGACGGCGCGCAAGGTGTGGGTCTTGATGGCTACGGGCCATCCGGCGCAGGCGCTGTTTGCTGCGGTTTACGCCAATCTGGGAAGGCCGCCGCCGCAGGGCTGCTGAAGGGGCGCCTGGCGCCTGCGGGTTCGAAGGTCACAGCAAGCGCAGCAGCCCCGGCGGGGGCTTGGCCGGAGTGTGCGCAAAATCGGCCCCAAACCCTCCTGACGCCCCCGCCTGTAGCGCCGGACGCTACACCCAGCGTGCGCCACGGCCACTGTACTGGGCGATCCGCATCAACTGCCCCTCAAATTCGTTCCGTAAACCGCTTCCTGCCCGCCCAGCCATGCCTGGTGAGAAATCCGGGCTAACCATCCCCACGGGCGTGGCGCTGGACTCAGCGGGCAACCTCTACGTCGCCGATCGGGACAACCAGCGCATCCGCAAGGTCGCTGCCGACACGGGAGTGATTACCACGGTCGCGGGAGACGGGACGGCCGCCTACGGCGGGGACGGCGGGGCGGCCGGCGCTGCGCAGTTGAACTCTCCCTCGGGCGTGGCGCTGGACTCTGCGGGCAACCTCTATGTCGCCGATGCCGGGAACCACCGCATCCGCATGATCGAAACAGCAGGCTTTGCCGCCGGCATTCTTTCCACGGGCGCGATCAGTACGCTTGCGGGCACGGGCACGGCCGGCTACGGCGGAGACGGCGGTCAGGCGACTGCTGCGCAGTTGGACTTGCCTTCGGGCGTGGCGGTGGACGGGTCGGGCAACGTGTACATCGCCGATTTTACGAACGACCGTATCCGCAAAGTAGACGCGGCAACGGGGGTTATCTATACGGTTGCGGGAGACGGGAGCAAAGGGCACGGCGGAGACGGCGGTCGGGCGACCGCGGCGCAACTCGCTGACCCTTGGGGCGTGGCGCTGGACGCTGCGGGCAACGTGTACATCGCCGATGGCGGGAACGACCGCATCCGCAGGGTCGCTCCGGTCACGCTCACCGCCGCGCCGTTGGCGATCGCCGGCGGCGGGTCCGCCACGCTCACCGTGATCACTGCCGCCAACGCCCGAAGCGCGGTCATCGAGCCGGGCAACCTGGACGTCGCGCTCGACGCCTCCGGCGTCGGCACGGTCGAAGTCTCTCCGACCGAGACCACCACCTACACCGTGACGGTCACCTTCGCCGACAACTCCACCGCCGTCGCCAGCGCCACGGTCACGGTCAGCGACCCGCCGACCGCTACGCTCAGCGCCGACCCGGCGACGATCACTGCGGGGCAGTCGGCCGTCCTCAGCGTGGCTTCGACCAACGCCGTCAGCGCGGAGATCGACCAGGGGGTGGGCGCGGTCACGTTGGACAACACGGGCGCGGGCGCGGTCAGCGTCTCGCCGGCGGCGACCACCGCCTACACGCTCACCGTGACTGACGCCAACGGCGCGCAAGCTATCGCTACGGCCACGGTCACCGTCAGCGACGGCTCCACTCCCACGCCCGCCGATCCGGTGATCATCACCACGGTGGCGGGAAGCGGGACGAAGGGGGATGGCGGGGACGGCGGGGCGGCGACCGTTGCGCAGCTACGCGAACCCTGGGGCGCGACGGTGGACGCTGCGGGCAACCTGTACATCGCCGATACCTTCAACAACCGCATCCGCAAGGTGGATAGCGGGGGCGCCATCACCACGGTGGCGGGAAGCGGGACGAGTGGTACGGCGGGGACGGTGGGGCGGCGACCGCTGCGCAGCTACGCGAACCCAGGGGCGTGGCGGTGGACGCTGCGGGCAACCTGTACATCGCCGATACGGGCAACAACCGCGTCCGCAAGGTGGATAGCGGGGGCGCCATCACCACGGTGGCGGGAAGCGGGACGTGGGGGTACAGCGGGGACGGCGGGGCGGCGAGCGCCGCGCAGCTAGGTTCCCCCTACGGCGTGGCGGTGGACGCTGCGGGCAACCTGTACATCGCCGATACGAGCAACACCCGCATCCGCAAGGTCGATACCGACGGCAACATCACCACGTTCGCGGGGAACGGGTCTTACGGGGCCGGCGGGGACGGCGGAGCGGCGAGCGCTGCGCAGCTAAGCGCCCCCCGGGGTGTGGCGGTGGACGGGTCGGGCAACATCTACATCGCCGATACGGGGAACCACCGCATCCGCAAGGTGGATAGCGAGGGCGCCATCACCACGGTGGCGGGAAGCGGGGCGCGTGGGTTCAGCGGGGACGGCGGCACGGCCACTGCGGCGTGGCTCACGGATCCCAACGGCGTGGCGGTGGACGGGTCGGGCAACATCTACATCGCCGATACGGGGAACCACCGCATCCGCAAGGTGGATAGCGAGGGCGCCATCACCACGGTGGCGGGAAGCGGGGCGTGGGGGTTCAGCGGGGACGGCGGGGCGGCGGCCGCCGCGCAGCTACGCGGACCCCGAGGCGTGGCGGTGGACGCTGCGGGCAACCTGTACATCGCCGATACGAACAACCACCGCATCCGCAGGGTCGTCTCGATAACGCTGGCGCTAACGGACTATTTCCGGATCGTGACGGCGGCGGGAAGCGAGACGAGTGGGTTCGGCGGGGACGGCGGGGCGGCGGCCGCTGCGCAGCTACGCGAACCCAACGGCGTGGCGGTGGACGGGTCGGGCAACATCTACATCGCCGATACGAACAACCACCGCATCCGCAAGGTGGATAGCGGGGGCGCCATCACCACGGTGGCGGGAAGCGGGACGAGTGGGTTCGGCGGGGACGGCGGGGCGGCGGCCGCTGCGCAGCTACGCGAACCCGGGGGCGCGGCGGTGGACTCTGCGGGCAACCTGTACATCGCCGATGCGGGCAACCATCGCATCCGCAAGGTGGATAGCGGGGGCGCCATCACCACGGTGGCGGGAAGCGGGACGAGTGGGTTCGGCGGGGACGGCGGGGCGGCGGCCGCTGCGCAGCTACGCGAACCCGGGGGCGCGGCGGTGGACTCTGCGGGCAACCTGTACATCGCCGATGCGGGCAACCATCGCATCCGCAAGGTGGATAGCGGGGGCGCCATCACCACGGTGGCGGGAAGCGGGACGAGTGGGTTCGGTGGGGACGGCGGGGCGGCCACTGCGGCGGGGCTCGATAACCCCATTGGCGTGGCGGTGGACTCTGCGGGCAACCTGTACATCGCCGATGCGGGCAACCACCGCATCCGCAAGGTGGATACCTTGGGCGCCATCACCACGGTGGCGGGAAGCGGGACGGCCGGCTACAGCGGGGACGGCGGGGCGGCGACCGCGGCGCAGCTAAGTTCCCCCTACGGCGTGGCGGTGGACTCTGCGGGCAACCTGTACATCGCCGATGAGAGCAACCACCGCATCCGCAAGGTGGATAGCGGGGGCGCCATCACCACGGTGGCGGGAAGCGGGACGGCCGGCTACGGCGGGGACGGCGGGGCGGCGACCGCGGCGCAGCTACGCGAACCCATTGGCGTGGCGGTGGACTCTGCGGGCAACCTGTACATCGCCGATACGGGCAACCACCGCATCCGCTGGGTCCTCCCGCCGGTCAGAGTCACGCTCACCGCCGCGCCCGGTACGATCACGAGCGGCCGGAGCGCGACCCTGACGTGGTCTTCCCCCGATGCGGTGAGCGCCGAAATCGACAACGACGTCGGCACGGTCTCTCCCGCTACGGGAGGCACGGTCGAAGTCACGCCGACCGAGACCACCGCCTACACCGTGACGGTCACCTTCGCCGACAACTCCACCGCCGTCGCCAGCGCCACGGTCACGGTCAGCGACCCGCCGACCGCTACGCTCAGCGCCGCCCCGGAGACGATCACTGCGGGGCAGTCGGCCGTCCTCAGCGTGGCTTCGACCAACGCGGTCAGCGCGGAGATCGACCAGGGGGTGGGCGCGGTCACGTTGGACAACACGGGCGCGGGTTCGGTCACCGTTTCCCCGGCGGCGACCACCGAGTACACGCTGACGGTCACCGACGCCAACGGCTTCAGCGTTCAGGCCACGGCCACCGTCACTGTCAACGACGCGCCCACCGCCGACGCCGGCCCCGACCAGACCGTGGCCGAAGGCGTTGCCGTCACTCTCGACGGTTCGGGCAGTTCGGACCCGGAAGGCGAGGCGCTCACTTACGCCTGGACCCAGACCTCCGGCCAGGACGTGACCTTGAACGGGGCGGCGACGGCTTCGCCCAGCTTCACCGCCCCGACGCAACTGGCCGCCGACGCCGTACTTGTCTTTTCGCTGACCGTCACTGACGCCCGCAACGAGGCTTCGACCGCCGACACCGTCACCGTCACCGTCACCGCAGGAACCAACGACGCGCCTACGGCCAACGCCGGCCCCGACCAGACCGTGGCCGAAGGCGCTGCCGTCACTCTCGACGGCTCGGGCAGTTCGGACCCCGAAGGCGAGGCGCTCACTTACGCCTGGACCCAGACCTCCGGCCAGGACGTGACCTTGAACGGGGCGGCGACGGCTTCGCCCTCGTTCACCGCCCCGACGGACCTGGCCGCCGACGCCGTACTTGTCTTTTCGCTGACCGTCACCGACGCCCGCAACGCCGCTTCGACCGCCGACACCGTCACCATCACCGTCACCGCAGGAAGCAACGACGCGCCTACGGCCAACGCCGGCCCCGACCAGACCGTGGCCGAAGGCGCTGCCGTCACTCTCGACGGCTCGGGCAGTTCGGACCCCGAAGGCGAGGCGCTCACTTACGCCTGGACCCAGACCTCCGGCCAGGACGTGACCTTGAACGGGGCGGCGACGGCTTCGCCCAGCTTCACCGCCCCGACGCAACTGGCCGCCGAGGCCGTGCTGGTCTTCTCGCTGACGGTCAGCGACGGGGTCAACACCTCGCCGCCCGACACGGTCACCGTTACCGTCGAGGCGGGAACCAACGACGCGCCCACCGCCAACGCCGGCCCCGACCAGACCGTGGCCGAAGGCGCTGCCGTCACTCTCGACGGCTCGGGCAGTTCGGACCCCGAAGGCGAGGCGCTCACTTACGCCTGGTCCCAGACCTCCGGCCAGACGGTCAACCTCAGCGGAGACAACACCGCCTCGCCCAGCTTCACCGCCCCGACGGACCTGGCCGCCGACGCCGTACTTGTTTTCTCGCTGACCGTCACCGACGCCCGCAACGAGGCTTCGACCGCCGACACCGTCACCATCACCGTCACCGCAGGAACCAACGACGCGCCTACGGCCAACGCCGGCCCCGACCAGACCGTGGCCGAAGGCGCCGCCGTCACTCTCGACGGCTCGGGCAGTTCGGACCCCGAAGGCGAGGCGCTCACTTACGCCTGGACCCAGACCTCCGGCCAGGACGTGACCTTGAACGGGGCGGCGACGGCTTCGCCCTCGTTCACCGCCCCGACGCAACTGACCGCCGACGCCGTACTTGTCTTTTCGCTGACCGTCACCGACGCCCGCAACGAGGCTTCGACCGCCGACACCGTCACCATCACCGTCACCGCAGGAAGCAACGACGCGCCTACGGCCAACGCCGGCCCCGACCAGACCGTGGCCGAAGGCGCCGCCGTCACTCTCGACGGCTCGGGCAGTTCGGACCCCGAAGGCGAAACGCTCACTTACGCCTGGTCGCAGACCTCCGGCCAGGACGTGACCCTCAGCGGAGACAACACCGCCTCGCCCAGCTTCACCGCGCCGACGCAGTTGCTGCAGACCGCGGTGCTGGTCTTTTCGCTGACGGTCAGCGACGGGGTCAACGCTTCACCGCCCGACACGGTCACCGTCACCGTCGAGGCGCCTTCTACGCTCACCTTCCGCGCCGACGACGACTCGATCACCGCCGGCCAGTCGGCCACCCTGCGCTGGACCGCCACCAACGCCAAGAGCGCCGAGATCGACCAGGGCGTCGGCACGGTCTCCCCCGCTGCCGGCGGCTCGGTCGAAGTCACGCCCAGCGCCGACACCACCTACACCCTCACCGTCACCGACAACAACAACGCCGTCTCCACGGCCAGTCTCACCATCACCGTGGCCGCCGCCCCAGCGATCGCTGCCTTCACCGCCCATCCCGCGACGATCGAGCTCGGTGATTCCTCCACCCTGGCCTGGACCGCCACCGGCGACGCCATCACCGCCGTGATCGATCGGGACGTGGGCGCGGTCAGCCCCGCTACGGGCGGCTCGACGACCGTCACGCCCACCACGGATGGCGTGATCGCCTACACCCTGACCGTCACCGACGCCAACAGCGTTCAGGCCACCGCTACGGCCACCCTCACCGTCACCTTCAACACGTCGCAGACGTCCGTTGATACCGTCGTCGGCGGCGATCCCGGCTACGACGGCGACGGCGGCCCCGCCTCCGAAGCGCAGGTAGACTCCCCCGGCGGCGCTATCCTCGACGCGGAGGGCAACCTGTACTTCGCCGATACCGGCAACCACCGCGTGCGCAAGATCGACGCTGCAGGCATGATTACCACCGTGGCCGGCAACGGCACGGCCGGCTACGACGGCGACGGCGGATCGGCGGACGCAGCGCAACTGAACTTCCCTCGCGGCGTGGCGGTGGACGCGGAGGGCAACCTGTACATCGCCGATACTTGGAACCACCGCGTGCGCGCGGTGGACGCCGCTACGCAGACCATCGACACGATAGCCGGCGACGGCACGCCCGGGGCGCTCAATTTTCCCTACGACGTGGCGGTAGATGCAGCGGGCAACCTGTACATCGCCGATTGGGGCAACCACCGCGTGCTCGCGTCCGACGGCGCGTTCTTCGCGCCGAAGAGGAGCGCGAAGAACGCGCCGCAAGGGCGCGCGCAGGAGACCCTGTCCACTCCGCTTCTGCTTACGGTGGCGGGGACCGGGGCGGCCGGTTTCGACGGGGACGGCGGGGCGGCGGCGGAGGCGCTGCTGGACAGTCCTGCCGGCGTGGCCGTGGACGCAGAGGGCGTGTTGTACATCGCCGATACGAGCAACCACCGCATCCGGCGGGTGGACGCCGAAGGCAACATCGAGACGGTGGCGGGGAGCGGCGCGGCGGGTTACAACGGGGACGGCGGGGCGGCGACGGCGACGCAACTCAACGCCCCGGCGGGCATCGTGGTGGACCAGACGGGCGCGCTGTACATCATGGACACTGAAAACCACCGCATCCGCAAGGTGGCGCCGGAGCCGCCCGCGGAACAGCCTCGGGATCCCGAGCCGGCGGTGCGGGCGCGGACGTTCGAGTTGCTGTTCGTGCTGCCGCAGGACGCGGCGCCGGCAACGCAAGAAGTGGTGTTGTACGCCGAGGACGGCGATGCGGACTTTCTCCTGCAGCCGGCGCAGGGCTGGATCGCGGTAGAACCGGCGAGCGGCAGCCTGGCCGAGGGCGAAGAGACGACGGTGGAAGTCACGGTGGATCCGGCTGGGCTGCGCGCCGCTAGCGCGGGCCGGCAAGAAGGCCTGCACAAGGGGCGGGTGTACGTTCGCTCCGAGGGGCGCCTCACGGGATGGGTGCGAGTGGCCTTGGAAGTGCTGCCGCCCGAGGGGCCGGCGGTGTTGGAGCAGGGCGTGGTCAACGCGGCGGTGATGAGCGCAGCGGGCAGGCCGGGACTGTTCGGCGCTGCGGCTTTGCCTGTGGCGCCGGGGTCGATGGTCGTCGTGCAGGGCGAGAACTTTACCTCGGGTTCCGGCTCCGGCGAGACGGTCGCGGCGGAAGGCTTCCCGCTGCCTGCGCGTCTGGGCGGGACCGCGGTGCGGTTAGCCATTGTCGGCGGCGCGGGCGGCGGCCTGGAAGCGCGGCTGTTTGCGGTAGGTCCGCAGCGCATCGAGGCGCAGTTGCCGTTGCTGTTGGGCAGGGAGGCGCTGGAGGAGGGCGGAACGGATCTGCTACGGTAGTGGTGGAGACGGCGGAGGGCAGCAGCTACGAGCGGCGCTTCTCCATAGCGGCCCATGCGCCGGGCGTCTTCACGGCCTCGGGCGAAGGGACGGGCCAGGCGGCGGCGCTGTTGGCCGGCGCGGGAGTTCTGGCGGCGCCGTGGGGCGCGGTCGGGGAGAGCCGGCCGGCGCGGGCCGGGGATGTGCTGGAGATTTACGCTACGGGGCTGGGGCCGGTGCAGCCGCTGCTGCTCGACGGAGAGAACTCGTGCGGTCCGCAGGGCGTCTGTCTGCCCGACGGCTCGAACATGGTGCTGCGGCGCACGGTCGAGCGCCCGCGGGTGAGCATCGGCGGGGTGGAGATCGAGGCGGACGGCGTACTGTTTTCGGGGTCGGCGCCGGCATTGGTTGTGGTGAACCTGGTCGTCGTCGAAGCGCCGCAAGGCATCGAGCCGTCGGACGCGGCCGAGGTGGTCGTCGCCATTGGCGGCAGAGCGAGCCAAGCCGGCGTGACGATTGCCGTCGAGTGAGCGGGCGCCGTGGAGCAACGGCGCCAAGGGGTGACTGCGCAAGACATCCGCGCGGCCAATCGAAAGCCCGGATTCCCGAGACGATCGCCGCGGCAAGCGCTCGTCGATGCGGCCGATGAGCCTGCTGGCGCCCGCGGGACTTTCACGCCTAACTGTTCAGTCCCGATAAGAAGTGGGAAGGGGTTATCCTGGGAGCAGCAGGAGGCATCAGGAGCCAGGTATTACATGGAAGCGCCACGACGACGCACGCTATCCGAGCTGAGATACAGCGATCGCAGGCTTCGCTCCGAGAGTTGAGCCGCACTTACGGGATCAATCCCAAGACGGTGCAAAAATGGCGCCGGCGCAATGCGTGGCGCCGGGAAACTGCCCGGCCTCGATTCCAATCGAAAGATGAGCCTGAAGAGGAACGGGGGAACTGTGGGTAGGGACAGTGTAGCAGAGGAGACGAGAGGGCCGACAGAGGCGGAGAGCGCGTAAGCGGGGCGCCCTTGCCGCAAGCGGCTCTTCCCCAGCCGTGAGCGAGATCCTTCCTCCGTAGATGGCCTTGGGGAACACAATCTAGGCCCGGCCGGCCTTGCCCGTCGTGCTGTCATGCATCTTCGCGACGTCGCCCGCGTCTGTGCTCAGCGGTCAGATCCGCCTACGCGATGCGGCTTCGGAGGCCGGCCTTTCGTTCGTTCTCGAGAACTCCCCTACGCCCGAGAAGAACATGATCGAAGCCGTCCCCGGCGGCGTCGCTGCTTTCGATTACGACTCCGATGGGCTGACCGACATCTACTTCACCAACGGCGCGGAGGTCTCTTCGCTGGCCAAGAAGGGCGTGCGTCATTGGAACCGTCTGTTTCGCAATCTCGGCGGAATGAAGTTCGCCGACGTCACCGAGCAGTCGGGCGCGGCCGGACATGGGTATTCGATGGGGGCCGCCGCGGCTGACTACGACAACGACGGAGACGTCGACCTTTTCGTGGCAGGCGTACGCGCGAACATACTGTTTCGGAACGAGGGTGACGGCGCGTTCGAAGACGTCACAAAGGCCGCCGGCGTCTCGAGCGAAGTCTGGTCCGTCGCCGGCGGCTGGTTCGATTATGACAACGATGGTCATCTCGACCTTTTCGTCGTCAACTACCTCGATTGGAGCCCCGAGAAGGAGCGCTTCTGCGGAGAGCGCAGCCGCCGGCTGCGAATCTACTGCAGCCCGACCTACTTCGGCGGCCTGCCGAACGCGCTCTATCGCAATCGGGGAGACGGAACGTTCGAGGACGTCTCGCGGCAGTCCAAGATCGGCGATCACATCGGCAAAGGCATGAGCGTAGCGTTTGCCGACTACGATTCCGACGGCTGGATCGATGTCTTCGCAACGAATGACACCGAGGCGGATTTCCTTTTCCGCAATCGCGGCGACGGGACGTTTGAAGAACTCGGTCTGCTGGCGGGAGTCGGTCTCAGCCTGGACGGCAAGCCGCTCTCGAGCATGGGGGTCGACTTTCGCGACTATGACAACGACGGCCTGCCCGACATCAGCGTCACCGCCCTGACGCGGCAGACTTTTCCGTTGTTCCGCAATCGCGGAGACGGATTTTTCGAAGACGCTACTTATTCGAGCAATCTCCACGCTCTGACGGTGTCTCGCAGCGGCTGGGCCAATGCGCTTGTCGACTTCGACAACGACGGCCTGCGAGACCTCTTCGTCGCCGCCTCTCATGTGAACGACCGGGCCGAAGAGTTCGAAAGCACGACATACAAGCAGGCGAACGCGGTGTTCCGCAATGTGGGCGAGGGGCGTTTCGAGGACGTCTCAGCCAAGGCGGCCGAATTTCAGCCGGCGGCTCATCGTGGCGCGGCGTTCGCGGATTTCGATTCCGACGGCCGGGTCGATGTTGTCGTTTCGGTTCTGGGAGGGCCGGCCCAACTGTGGCGCAACGAAAGCGAGCGACGCAATCACTGGCTGGGCGTGCGGCTCATCGGCTCGCGAAGCAACCGTGACGGGATTGGCGCCCGTGTCCAGGTTGACGGCCGGCTCGAGATGGTCACGTCAAGCGTCGGCTACGCCTCGTCTTCACTGACGCCGCTTCACTTCGGACTGGGCGCATCGCCTCGCGCCCCGGAGATTAAGGTCCGGTGGCCAAGCGGCGCCGAGCAGAGCGTCAAGATTGCGGATTTCGATCGGGTCGTCATTGTCCGTGAGCCCGAAGCGGACTCTCCGCTGAACTAACCCCAAGTTTCAGGGCTGATCGGGTATAAGTCACTGTGATTGTGGGAGATATGCTGTTCTGCGAGTGTTCGGTTCCGGCTACGCTTTCGGCGTCGCTCCGAGGAGTTGGAAACAGTGCTGCTGCACGGGCGTCGGCTGCGTCTGGATGGTGAAGGCGGCGCCGCCGGCGGCCTGCATCGTGTTTGCGGTCAGCGTCCCCAGGTCGGCGAATAGCGATCGAAAGCTGTGCAGCGGGATGTTGTCTGGGGGCCGCTTGCGGCCAGCCTTGGTCGCTACCGCCGGCGAGCAGCGCGCGGGAACGAGCGGCGAAGGGCGCTGGCCCTCTGACGCCGGCTCGATGTTGTCGATCTCATGCGATATCTGGTCTTGTGTACCGCGTGCTGGCATCCGGCGTCGGTCCGCGGCCCGGGGGATAAAAGTTGTGGCGGAGAGCCCGGACCGCATTGCCGGCAGACCGCCACCATGCCCCGAGATTATTGATAGAACGGTTCGTCCTTCAACCACCGGGGACCGTAGTGCGGCTGCGGGCGGCCGGCTTCGAGCGCGCCGAGATCCGGGGCCTCGCCGGCGAAGTCGTCGTTCACCGTGGGGATGCGCGCGCCGGCATCGACGGCGGCCCCGTCGGGCGCGAGACGGAAGTCCAGATCTTGCGCGTGATACACCGCGTGGCGTTTCGCGGGGTCGGGCGGCGCCATGTCCGCGAAGACGTCGAAATCGACTTCCAAACCGTGCCGTTCCTGCCCGGTTGCGGCCCGGAATGCGTCGAGCGTGGCAAACGCCCGCCAGTCGTCCGCTTCGGGTTCGTACCGCGTTCCCCCGGCTCGCGGCGCCAACCAGCGGTACTGTTCGGCGGCGCCCTTGTTGGGACGGAATCCGTTGTAGTCCGAGCTGTAGGCCGGCCCGGCGTTCGACCAGGTCATGACGCCCCGGCCGGGCGTGTCCCGGCCAAGGAACAAATTGTTCCGGTAGTGCATGTTCGATGCCGGGTCTCGCGCAGTCTGCTCGCCGACGATCGTGTTATGGAACGCGAACAAGCCCGCGGCCTTGGCCGAAAACTTGAAGGCTACGCCGCTCGGCACGTGGTAGAGCAGGTTGCGCATGAAGTAGGCCGGGCCGCCGAAGACGGGCTGGGCGCTATACCCGCCGTGCGCTGCATTGACGCCGCGGTTGTTGTAGACCCGGATGTTGTGGACGCCTCCGTCCGTTTCGATGAAGTCGTCGCCGGACATGTGGATGTCGTTGTTGTAGATGTCGATGGAAGAGGCCCGTCGATGCGGATCGGTCTCGGGCGTTCCGTAGGTCGAGATGCCGATGCCGTCGTGGAAGTAGGCAACGGCGTTGTGGGCGATGACATGGCCGGGACCGTAAACCTTGACCGCGTAATAGCTGCGCACTTCGTGGGAACCGTAGGGCCCGGCGCTGCGCCACAGGGGGCCGGTCCAGCCCACCAGCAGGTTGCGCTGCTCGCTGCGTCCGAGGAAGACGTTGTCGGCGATGTAGAAGTCGCTCGACCCGGCGTATTCCGTCCAGACTCCGAAGCCGATGTCTTCGAATCGGCAGTTCGTGACGGCGAGGCCGACGGCTCCCGTGACTCCCTTGAACCCCGCGAAGATGGCGACGTCGGTGTTGCGGAAGGTGAGGCCGTCGAAGATGTGATGGGCGGAGGCGCTGACATCGAACAGGCGGTGATTGCCCGCGCCGTCGAAAACCGCTTCGCCGTCGCCGGCGGCGCGGATGACGATCGGTTTTTCGGCAGTGGCCTTGATCGTCAGCCAGTGCGTGCCGTCGAAGGGCGTCATCATCGGATCGACATAGTTCAAGCGGTCGTTGCGGTAGAGGCCCGCGTGAACCACGATGGTGTCTCCAGGCCGTACGGGGCGCTCCCAAACCACGTTCCAGTCCCCGAGACCGGCACCGTAATAGGCCTGCAGCAGGCTCGTGAAGTGGGGTTCCAGCTTCTCGCTTTCGTGATCCGGCGGATAGACGTGCCGCACGCCGCCGCCCTTGTAAGGCTGCGGCTCCGTCCGCGTGCGGACCGTGACGGCGCGTTCGGTTTCTCCGGTCGTTCCGTCGGGGTCGCTCAGCACGAACCGGCATTCGTACTCGACGCCCGGCTCGACGTTGAGGATGCTGCCGGCGAAACCGTGCGGGACTCTATACTCCAGATGTTCGCGCTTGCGGAAGACGCGCTCGCCGCCGATCCGCGCCAGAGGAAGCGCCTGACGCCATGCGGAGTCTCCGACCCTGCGGAACGCGACGTTGACGGAGGCGTTGCGATTCGCGTCGCCGGAAATCGACCACTCGAAGCCCAGGTTGCGCAGCGTGGGATGTTCCACGACGAAGCGGCCCGCGTGGGTGGCGTCCTGAGCGGAAGCGGAGAGGGCGGGGAACAGCGCCAGCAACAGAATGCGCGAATGCATGCTGTTGATTGTAGAGCAGGTTTCTCTGCAACGGGCGCGGGTTACCAAGCCCTCAGCGCGTCTCGGAAAAGCGCCGCCAGATCGCCGGCAGAAGCCGGTTTCGGTGAAAGCTTGGTGACGCGGTGCTGCGGCAGCGCGCCTTCGACCAGGGCCGGGATGTCGGCTTCCGTGTAGCCCAATGCCGCAAGCCCGTTGGGTACGCCCAAGCCGCGCATGAACTCCGTGATTTGCCCGGCGAGCGCTTCGCCCGCGTCCTCGTGGGGCACGCCGGCTATATCCGCGCCCAGCGCCGCCGCGGCGGCGAGATGGCGTTGCGGGTCGGCCGACGCCGTGAACCGAAACGTCGCCGGCGCGTTCAAGATCACGGAAGTGCCGTGCGGAACCAGCGGGTGGTCGGTGGGGTAGCCTTCCTGACGGAATTCCCGCACCATCCCCGACACGGGGTAAGACATGCCGTGCGGCAGGTGGCAGCCGGCGTTGCCGAAGCCGATGCCCGCGTAGGAGGCCGCCAGCAGCATCATGCCCCGCGCTTCGTCGTCCGCCGGGTTGGCCACCGCCCGCGGCAGATAGTCCCGCACCATGCGCAGCGCCTGCAGCGCCCAAATATCGCTGATCGGATTCGAGCCCTGGTAAGCGGGGCGCAAGAGCGGCCGCTGCGGCGCGGGTCGGGCGCCGTAAGGTATCGCCGTGTACGACTCGACCGCGTGGGAGAGGACGTCGAGCCCCGTCGCGGCGGCGACGGACGCCGGCAGCGTGCGCGTGTTTTCGGGATCGAGCAACCCCAGCGTAGGCTTCAGGTTGCGGTGGGCGATGCCCGTCTTCGTATGTATGGCGACGAAGTCGAAGATGGCCACGCCGGTCGTTTCGCTGCCGGTTCCCGCCGTTGTCGGAACCGCGAACAACGGTTTCAGCGGGCCCGGAATCGGGCGGCCCTTGCCGATCGGCGGATTGACGTACTCCAGGAAATCGGCCGGATAGGTCGAGTAAAGATTGGCCGCTTTGGCGGTGTCGATGGTCGATCCGCCGCCGACCGCGACGAACGCTTCCGGCTCGACCTCGACTGCTTTTTCGACGGCCTTCAGAAACGAAGCATCCGTCGGCTCGACGGCGACCTTGCTGTAGAACTCGACTTCGATGCCGGCGTCGTCGAGCGCCGCCCGGGCCGCGGCGACCGCCGGCAATTCCGCCAGGAAGCGGTCGGTCAACAGCATGACCTTGCGGATGCCGCGGTCGGCGAGATCCATGCCCAACTCGCGCGTCACGCCCGCGCCGAAGCGGATGTTGGACGTGGCCAACTCAACTGCGCATTCGCTTGTCATGATTCTGCTTGCCTCAAAACCGCCCGGCAGCCCGCGAGGTCGAAGCGCCGGCGGAACAGTTCCCGCTCGCCCAGCACCGCCACCGGGATATCCATGCCGTAGCGCTCTCGGAGGCTCCGGTCGGAGTCCACGTCAATCTCCTCGATGGCTGTTTCAGGAAACGCGGCGGCGAATTGCCGTTTGGCGTCTTCGCACAGGCAGCACGCGGGCCGGGAGTAGAAAACGATGCGCTGCATTCCGCGAATGGGGTCGGGTTCTCGAGCGCTCAGTTCCAGAAGATGAATTCGTTCGTCCCGAGCAGCGCCTGGGCGAGCTCCGTCCAGCCGTCGCGGTCGGGTTCGCCGCCGGCGCGCTCGATGAAGCGCGCGGCCAGGTCGATTTCTTCCGGCGACGGGTCGCGGTTCAGCGTCCGGCGGTAGAGCGCCCGCGTTTTCTCCGCAGTTCCCGGAGCGCTGTCGACCTTTGCCGCCAAGCTCGCTGCCTGCTTGCGCATCCACCGGCTGTTGAGCAGGAACAATTGCTGCAGCGGCGTTGTCGTCGACTGGCGCTGCGGAGTGTGCTGCTTGGCGTCGGGGAAATCGTAGAGCTCGAGAACCGGGTGCGCCGCCGCCCGGCTGATTTTCGTGTAAACCGTTCTTCGCGCCGCGGTTTCCTGCTCGATGTCCGTCGAGGGGCCGCCCATCGTCAAGTCGAGCTCGCCGGACGTTTGCAAGATCGCGTCCCGCCACGATTCGATATCCAGCCGGCGCGGAGCGACGCGCCACAACAGGCGGTTCGTCGGATCCGCCTTGAAAGCGGCCTCGCGCATTCGGCCGGCTTGGCGGTACGCCGAGGACAGCATGATTTCGCGGTGCAGCCATTTCAACGACCAGCCGTTCGCTACGAATCGAGCGGTGAGGTCGTCGAGCAGCCGCGGATGCGTCGGCGCCTGCCCTTGCGCGCCGAAGTCCGACGGCGTGCGCACCAGATGATTGCCGAAATGCCAGCCCCAAACCCGGTTGACCCAGACCCGCGCCGTCAACGGAGCGGCCTCGCCCACGATCTTGTCCGCCAACTCCAACCGCCCGGAGCCGTTGCGGAAAGGCTCGGACTCGCCCTGCGACAAGACGGTCAGGAAGCGCCGCGGAACGATCTCGCCGGGGTTGGCCACGTTGCCTCGAATGAACACCGGCAAATCGCGCGGCTGCCCCGGCCGCAGATCCATCCAGGTGACGGTCGGCGTATTGCCGTCGATCCAGACGCCGCAATCGATCACGGCGTGGGTCAGCGGGGTGTCGTCCGCCGCGAGTCTTTCCTTGAGCTTTTCGGTTTCCTTGCGCAGTTGCGCGATTCTGGGATGAACCTCTTCGGCGATAGTGTCGAGCTCCTTGAGGTTGCCGAGCTCTCCGGTTCTACGCACGAGCCGTTCGTGGTCCCAAACCAGTTTGTCGGCGGCCTGCGGATCCATCGCCACGATCGGCCGCTTGACCAGCCAGAGGCTGGCGAACACGCCGGCGAGCGCGTGGTAGTCCTTATTGGTGATGGGGTCGAATTTGTGGTCGTGGCAGCGGGCGCAAGCGACGGTAAGCCCCAGCAGGCCGCGGCTGACGGCGTCGACTCGCTCGTCCCAATCGTCGCTGGCGAGCGTTTCGATCACGTCGCGGGAAAGCCGCGGGTCTTTGTGGTACATCGGCGCGTTGCCGATGTAGCCGAGCGCGCGCATTTGATCCGGCTCGAATCCCGGCAGCAGATCCGCGGCGAACTGCATGCGGATAAACCGGTCGTAGGGCATGTCCGCGTTGATCGCTTCGATCACCCAATCGCGGTAACGCCAAGCGTAGGGGTGCGGCTGATTGGTCGATTCGCGGGTCGGGTGATCTTCGGCCCAGCGGGCCACGTCGAGCCAATGCCGCCCCCAGCGTTCCCCATAGCGCGGCGAAGCCAGCAAGCGCTCGATCAGATTGGCGTAGGCGTCGGGCGACTCGTCCGCGAGGAACGCTTCGACTTGCTCGTAGGTCGGCTTCAAGCCCGTCAGGTCGAAGCAGGCGCGGCGGACCAGCGCGCGCCGGTCGCCTTCGGGCGAAGGCTGCAAGCCGTTTTCCTCCAGCTTGGCCAGAATGAAGGCGTCGATTTTGCGGCGAGACCATCCGAGCCGCCGGGTCTGCGGGGCGGCGCGCTTGCGGAGAGGCTGGAAGGCCCACCAGCGGCGGCCTTCCTCGATCGGCGTGCCCGGGCCGCTCGGCTTCGCCGCCCGCTCTTGCGGCTCGCCGGCGCGCGGGTCGCTCGCGCCTTGGGCGATCCAATGGCGGAAGTCGGCGATCGCCCGCTCCGGCAATTTGCCCGTGGGCGGCATCTTGAGGGTCGGCTCCTTGTAGCTCAGCGCTTTGACGATGAGGCTTTGCTCCGGCTCGCCCGCAACCAGCGCCGGGCCGTTGGCGCCGCCGCGCAGGACGGCCTCGCGGGAGTCCAGCCGCAGCCCGCCCATCGGCTCCTCGAGCTGCGCCGAGTGGCAGGCCAGGCAATGCTCTTCGAACACGGGGCGGATCTTTTTTTCGAAAAAGGCGATGCGCTCGTCCTGCGCCGGAGCCATGCCGGCGGCAAGCAGCGCAAGGCAGACTGCGGCGAAGACGGGCCGGCCCGAACGGGCTGTCAAACCATCAGCTCCTTGAGCACGCGCCCATGCACGTCGGTCAGCCGGAAATCCCGCCCGGCGTAGCGGTAGGTCAGCCGCTCGTGATCGAGTCCGAGCAAATGCAGGATCGTGGCGTGCAAATCGTGAACATCGACGCGGTTCTCGACCGCCTGGAAGCCGAACTCGTCGGTTGCGCCGTGGCAGACGCCGGCCTTCATGCCGCCGCCGGCCAACCACATGGTGAAGCCGTAAGGGTTGTGGTCGCGGCCGTCGCCCGCTTCGGAAACCGGCGTCCGCCCGAACTCGCCGCCCCACACCACCAGAGTTTCGTCGAGCAGTCCGTTGCGTTTCAGGTCGCGGACGAGGGCCGCCGCGCCTTGGTCCATCGCCGGGCAGCGCTTCACCAGGTTCTCGTTGATGTCCTTGTGGTCGTCCCAAGGCTGTCCAGGGCCGGAGAACAAGTGTACGTAGCGCACGCCGCGCTCCACCAGGCGGCGCGCCAGCAGGCAGCCGTTGCCGAACGGAGTGTCGCCGTATTCCTCGCGAATCTTCTGCGGCTCCTTGCGCACGTCGAAGGCGTCCATCGCTTCGAACTGCATGCGGTAGGCGGTTTCCATCGCGGCGATGCGCGATTCGAGAAACGCATCGGGGCCGGTCGCCGCCAGATGCCGCGCGTTCAACGCCGCCAGCAGGTCGAGCTGCTCGCGTTGCGCCTGGGAGTCCAGCGCGTCGTTGGTCAGATAACGGATCATCTTTTTCGGATCCGTCTCCGTGTGGTTGAAGTGCGCGCCTTGATGCTCGGCGGGCAGAAAGCCGGAGCGCCACAACGATTTGCGGTTGGGCGAGTCGCACAGGGCGACGAATCCGGGCAGGTTGCGATTTTCGCTGCCCAGCCCGTAGGAGACCCAGGAGCCGAGCGTGGGCCGGGTCGAGGCGATGTTGCCGGAATGGATCAGGTTCCGCGCGGGGGTGTGCGTCGGGTTGAAGGTAAACATCGAGCGGATGACGCAAAGGTCGTCCACCGTCTCCGCGATGCGCGGCAAGAGCTCGCTGACCTCGATTCCGCTCTGTCCGCGGGCCTTGAAGGCGAAGGGGGAGGGCAGCAGCCCGCCCGTCATGCGCTCCGTTCTGAGGTCGGCGGAGTCGGGGCGCCGGCCTTCGTATTCGAGCAGGGCCGGCTTCGGGTCGAGCAAATCTACCTGCGACGGCCCCCCGGTCAGGAACAGGAAAATGACGTGCTTGGCTTTTGGAGCGAAGTGCGGCCCGCTCGGACCGGGCGAACCCGCTGCTGCCGCCGGCGTTTGCAGCAGATCCGCGAGTCCCAACGCGCCCAATCCGCCGCAGAGAGATTCCACGAAGGCCCGGCGGCTCAGCCCGCCGCCGAATGGGGATGCCGGCGATTTTCTTTCGGGGCGCATGGGCACAGCGCGTTTCCCGCGGGAAGGCAACTCGATTGTATCGCAAGACCGGCCGCGCTTGGCGCCGCGAATCTTTGCATCGGACCGCCCCGGAGCGATTTTTCGCGCATCGGACGGCTGCCTGGGGCGGGTCGGGGTCAGCAGTCCGCGGCAAAAGTCATGCAGGAGGCGTTACAGCGTCACGGCGGCCTACAAGAAGTTGCTCATCCGCGTCGTAAGCGGGCGGCGCGACGTGACGACTCGCGGGAGCGTTGCCGATGTCTGACTGCACTGTGCCGATTGCCGGCAAAAAGCCGGGAGACGGCAAAGCGGGCGCCGAGCCGATACAATCGTTATGGGAAGAAGCAAGGATGACGAACTGGGAGACTTGCGCCGTCGTTGAACGTCATCCGAACAAGGTAAGCGGGGCTTGGGTGTTTCGGGGAACCCGCGTGCCCGTTTCCGCGCTTTTCGAGAATCTCAGAGCCGGCGCGTCGATAGAAGAGTTCCTGGAGTGGTTTCCCGGCGTGGGGCGGTCGAAGGTCACAGCCGTTCTCGAGCATGAAGTCAAGGCGCTCACGGGCGCCGTTGGCGCATGAGGATTCTGTTCAACCAGGGAACGCCTGTACCCCTTCGCCGATATCTTGCCGGACATTCGATCGATACCGCCTTCGAGCGAGGTTGGGCCAACCTACACAATGGTTTGCTGCTTGAGAAGGCGGAGGAAGATAGCTATGAGCTTCTGATTACTACAGACCGGAATCTCCAATACCAGCAAAATCTCGCCAACAAAGAACTCGCGGTCCTGGTGCTGCTTTCGACTGCATGGCCGCCATACAACAGCGCGTTGACGAAATCCGAGCGGCTGTCGACGAGATGAGTTCCGGCTCCTTCAGGGAAGTTGCGATTTGAGAAAACTTGGACCCAAGCTCATCGCCGAGATCGACTGCGGCCCGCCCGTCGGTTTACCCTTCCCTGCAACTTGCCCCGGACGCGCATCGCTACACTTTTCGTGACCCGGCGGCTGCGTTGTCCACGAACTTTCGTGCAGGCTGTCGGAGGATGCCTGTTTTTCCAGAACGCTCCGGCGGCGGCTTGCGGCGGGCGGCGCGCTTCGCCACACTGGTTTCATGGCCGCTGTAGCCGAACCGCTCCGTCCGCCGTCGGCTTTCGAGTTCGGCGACCCTGCGCCGAACGCCGTGGGGCGGAAGGCGCTCGTGCCGCACGACGACTGCGTCGTCCATCTCGAAGCGAACTCCGCCGAGCGGCTGCTGTGGTACGGCGAAGACCTGATCCGCGTCAAGCTGCCGGCCGGGACGCGCGTCGTGTATCCCAAGCCGTCCATTCCCGGGCTGGCCGACCGGGACGCGGCGATCCGCTACGCCCTCGCCCACCCCGAGCAGGCCGAACCGCTGCACGCGCAGCTTCGCGCCGGAATGAAGGTCACCATCGCCATCGACGATATTTCGCTGCCGCTGCCCAAGATGTTCCGGCCCGACATCCGCGAGTCCGCGCTCAAGGTTCTGCTCGAAATGCTGAGCGCGGCGGGCGTAAGCGACGTCGAGATCGTCATCGCCACGTCGTTCCACCGGCGCATGGAGCCGTTCGAGATCCGCCGGGCGGTCGGCAATGCCGTGTTCGACGGCTATTTCCCGGAGCGGCTATATTGCCACGACGGCGAGAAACCCGGCGGCATTGTCGAGCTGGGCGAAACCGAGCTCGGCGAGAAAGTGCGCATCAACCGCCGCGCCGCGGAATCCGATCTGCTCATCTACGTCAACATCAATCTCGTTCCGATGGACGGGGGCCACAAGTCGGTCGGCGTGGGGCTGTGCGATTACCCTTCCCTGCAGGCGCATCACAACCCGGCGACCATTCGCGCCTCGGATTCCTATTTCGATCACACGCGCTCGCCGCTGACCGACTCCTGCAACCGCATGGGCCGCATCGTCAACGAAAAATTGAACGTCTTTCACATCGAGACGGTGGTCAACAACCGCATGTTCGATCCGCGCATGGCCTTTTTCACCAAGCCGGAAGACCGCTGGAACGCGCTCGACAAGGCGTCGGCGAAGATCGCCCAAATTGGGCTTCAAGCGCTCCCGCGGAAAGTGAAGAGAGACCTTCTGTTCGCCATCCCTGCGCCTTACGAGATGATCGCGATACACGCGGGAACGACCGATGCGGTTCACGAGAAGACGCTGGCCTACACCTACCAACAATACTGCGTGCCGGTGCAGGGGCAGTCCGACGCGGCGGTATTCGGCGTGCCCTTCATCAGCCCCTACAACGTCCACGCGCCGCTCAACCCGCTTCTGGTGAGCTGCCTGACGCTCGGCTATTTCTTCAACATGTACCGGGGCATGCCGATCTTCCAGAAGGGCGGCGTATTCATTCTGACCCACCCTCTCTATAACGAGTTCAGCCCCAAGCATCACGCGGCATACCACGAGTTCTTTCACCGTTGCCTGCCCGAGACCAACGACGCCCTGGTCCTGGAGCGCGAATACGAGGCGGAATTCGCGCACAACGCCGAGTACCGCGAGATGTACCGCAACGGCTACGCCTATCACGGCGTGCATCCGTTTTACATGTGGTACTGGGGCGAGAACGGGCGGCAGCACGCGGGCAAGGTCATCGTCGTCGGCGCGGAAGACAGGACGGCGGCGAAAGTGATGGGCTGGGACTGCGCCGCGACCATGAGCGAAGCGCTGGAAATGGCCAAGACGTTTCTGGGCCGCGAACCCTCGCTCACGCACATGCACATTCCGCCGATCAACATGGTGGACGTTTCCGACTGACGGGACGGGGCGCGGCGGCTGCCGCCGGCGTTCATTTCCGGTCGACCCAGACGGGAGACGACCAGGCCATCTCGGTGGGGAAGCGGTTTTCCTCGGCCGCCGCGTAACGGGCCGCCAGCGCCGGAGAGACTTCCTGGGTCACGCGCAAATAGTACAAGCTGTCGTCCTCGAACTGCGGGTCGCGCCACCAGATCTTGGCGTTTGCGCCTTCGAGCGGGGCGCGGTACGCGACCGGAAACGGATAGCCCGCGCCTTTCGAATACTTGACCACCTCGACGGCGAGCAGCTTGCGCGCGCCTTTCACCCAGCCTTCGATCAGCGGGCCTTCGGCGGCCGAGATCTCCGCGCCCATCGGATGACCGTTGACCTGGAAAAAAAGCTCGATCGGCGCGCCGGTCGTGGCGTAGCAGCGGCGCTTGCGGATCGCCTCGAAAATGCCGGCGCGGGTCAACTCCTCCGCGTAGACGCCGGTGAGGCCCTGGATCGGGTCCGCATAGAGATTATGGCCGTCGCTGCCGCCGATGACGCCCAGCCGCCAGCCCATGCGCCAGACGTCCTGCATCGAGCAGCCCTTCATCTCGGCGCCGCGGATGCGCCCCGGATTCTGGTAATACTCGAAGCGGCCCCAGCTCGAAGCGATCTCCGCCGCCGGCTCGACCTTGACGTTGACGTAGCTCCAGTCGGTCCCGGAAGTGTAGGCGCGCGTGATGTGGTGCGCGAAAATCATGCCGTTCGTTTTGGCCATCAGGTCGCTGAACTCGCGGATCGAATCGGAAAACCCTTCCGTCGGGCGGTAGAGCGGCCCGCCGGGCGTTTCGTAAACCGCGTGCCGGTGTCCGGCCCGCGGGACGACGAAGTCGCCCTGCGTCCACTCGAACCCGGGGATGGTGACGAAGCGTCCGGGTTCGAGAAGCGCCTGTGTCAGGGCGTCGTTCCGCGCCAGTTCCGAGTAGAGCAGCTTGTTGGAGTCGCCGTGCGAGGTGGTCGCGGCGAAGTCGCTGCCGTAGCGGTCGCGGTGGATGTTGAAAAGCTGATCGACCGAGCCCTGGTGGCCGTCGTCGACCAGCAGGTGGTTGTGCAGGTCGCCGAAGTAGAGCCGGTAGCGCCCGCCGTCGCCGTCGAAAACCGGATCGCGCCGCGGCGCGGTTTTCGGCGGCCGCGCCATACGGCGAGCGTGGTCTTGGGGAACGGGCGTCAAGCGGGGTTCGCGTTTCCCGGCGGGCATGCCGCTCAGGCGCACCGTCCGCTCGTAGATGTCCCTGTTGCGGAACGTTCCCCGGCCGCGCTGGTAGGCCGCCAAGGCCGTGTCCGCGCTGAGCGGAACGATGGACGGCAATTGGTCGGCGCGTCGCCGGGGGCCGTCGATGGGGATCGGTTCGTCGTTGCCGAACGTCCGCGGCGCGCTCCAGTGTCCGCCTTTCCGCACGGCCATGCCGACCTTCCAATCGACGTGGCCGGGCAGGAATTGCCAGCCGATCCACAAAGTCTCTTCCGGGCCGAGCGCGATCCGCGGCAGATCGCCGGTGGCGACCAGGCCCCGGCGGCCGCCGTCCGGGCCGAGCGGATACGCCCAGCGGCCGTTGGATTGGCGGGCGATCAGGCGGACGGTCGGCTTGGGGCTGCCGCCCGGCTGCGAGCCGCGCAGGCCGTAGTCCGGGTTTTCGAGCTCGTTCCGCGCGTGTACGATCCAGACCAGCCCGGCGTTGTCGACCGCCAAGTCGGGCGCATAGGCGTCGAGCAGCGGACTGCCGGGAACTTCCTCCGCTTGGCCCCATTGCCGGGCGTCTTCGTCGTAGCGGCTGAGCTTGACGCGATAGCGCCCGTCTTCGTAGGCGTCCCAGGCGCAGTAGATTTCGCCGGCCGGGCCTTTGGCCAGCCGCGGGCGGAATTCCGGGGCGGCCGACGCGGACACGTCCGGCAGTTGCCGCCAGCCCGAGCCTTCGAGAACATAGGAGACGATGTCCATCGAGTTCCGTCGATACGATTTTCCGGGGCGGCCGACGCGGACACGTCCGGCAGTTGCCGCCAGCCCGAGCCTTCGAGAACATAGGAGACGATGTCCATCGAGTTCCGTCGATACGATTCGGCGGCGAGCAGAATGCGCCCGGCGGCGTCCGCGACGACCGCCGGCTCGCCTTCGAGCTGCCCGGCGGCGAGCACCTTCGTCTCCGAGCCCAACGATAGATTCCGCCCGATCCGGCGCGAGTAGACGGCGAAGCGCCCCCGGCGGCGGCCGGTCCAAACGACAACGATATCGCCGCTGCCGCTCTCGGCGATTACGGGCTGAAAATTCACGCCGAAGGAGTCGCTGACCATGATCTCGTCCGACCACTCCCCGCCGGTTTTCCTGCGGACGACGATGAAATCGCCTTCCTCGTAGCTTGCATGGTTGTAGGGCCGCAGCGGATCGCGCTGCCGCGCCGAGACGAACGCGCACCAGAGGTTGCCCCTGCTGTCCCGGAACAGGTCGGGGAATCCGTGATTCATGCCCTGTCCTTGCACGAGCCTGCTGACCATGCTGATTTTGCCGACCGTCGCCAGGGCAATGCCTTGGCGAGCGCGCGACAGGTCGAGTCGGACGAACAGCAGAACGACGGCGGCGGCGATGCAGCAGAAGACGACCGATTTTTTCAAGGGGAATGGGCGGGGCATGGCGTCGCTTACGATTATCCTTCGGCTGCGCTCGTTTGCGGCGCGGTCTCGGCCGCGCCGACGACGATCTTTCCCAAGACGGTTTTCTCTGGCGCGTTCCCGGCGTCGTTGTCTGCTCCCACAGTAGCCAGGAAGCGCATGCAAGCGTAGATGCGCCCCGACCCCGGCGCGACGGAAGCCTCGAACTCGCCGCAGCGGAACAGCGCTTCGACGCCGCGCTCCCACAGTTTGTAAAGGAGCGTCGCGCAGCGGTCGACGGCCGTTTCGAATTCTTCCCCGCCGCCGTCGGGCGCGCAGCGGTCGAAAACGACCTCCACTCGGCGGCGCTCATGGCGGTGGAACTCCTTCACCTGCAGATCTCCGCTGCGGGCGGTCGCCTTCCAATTGACGAACCGCGCGCCGTCCTCGGCGACCGCCGGTCGAATCCGATACAGGTCGTGGCTCGTCCCCGCGGCGGGTTCCGCGCGTCGGTCGAGCGCACGCAAATACTCGTCGAGGTCGAGCGGAACATCGATTCGCGGATAGACGACCACTTCGCGCCGCAGCTCGACCCGCAATCTGCGCTCGATCATGCTGAACGGGAACTTGGTGGAGAGCAAGAACGCCGGGTTGCGATAGACGCCGCGGCCTGCGAAGAGGCACTCGATGCGGGCGAGGACTTCTTCTCCTCCCGGAATCAGCGGGCAATAGCCGCGCGAAAAGCGGATGCCGCGATGCGCCGGGCGGGGATTCGGCCCGAGCTCGACCGCGAACGACGGAAGCCGGCGTTTGAGGTTTTCGATACGCACCTGGACGTCGAACCAGCGTCCGGCAAAGATGTGCTCCTGGGCAAATACCCTGACCGAGAGATCGGCGAGAGAGAGGCGGGAAACGATTCCCGAGAGCACGACGGCGGCCAGCATGATGCTGAGGATCAGGTACATCAGGTTGTTGCCAGAGACGGTTGCGGCCGCCGCGAGGAACAGCAGGACAACCAAAAGCGCGAGACCTTCGCCCGTAAATCGGGCAAGCCAAGGGAACCGCGAGTTTTTCCGTTCACTCCAACGAAAAACCTGCGGCGCGCAGAGAACCACGACGATGCAGCAAATCAGCAGAGCGCCGACTGCCGCTGCGATGCCGGCGGCGGTTGCGCCCGTTCGGTAGAGTCCCAGCGCAACAACGGCAAGCACGAGCGCGGCGGCCAGCGCCGCGCTTGCCTTGACCGTGCCGGCCTGGATGCGCTTTTTAGTGGAGAGCGGAGAGTGGAGAGCAAGACCGCCTGCAGCCGGCGCGGAACTTTCATCATGAATTGTCGAGCGCTGCGACGCCCGGAAGAGTTCTCCCGGAGAGGAACTCCAGCGAAGCTCCTCCGCCGGTCGAGATGTGCGTGATCTTCTTGCCGACGCCGGCGGTTTTGACGGCTTTCTCCGAATCGCCGCCGCCGACGATGGCGACGGCATGGTCCGATGCCTCCTCGACGGCCCGCGCCACGCGCAGCGTGCCTGCGGCGAAAGGTTGCAATTCGAACACGCCCATCGGCCCGTTCCAGACGATCATCCCGGCCCGGCGAATCGCTTCTTCGTAAGCCGCGGCGGTTGCCGGGCCGATATCGAGCCCCAGCCAACCGTCCGGCACTGCGCCGGAGGCGATTCGCGTTCGGGCGGAGGCGCTGTATTCCTTGGCCACCACGTGATCGCTCGGCAGCGCGAGCTTGCCGCCGGCGCGTTCGAGCAAGTCCGCCGCCAAGTCCAGCTTTTCTTCCTCGACCAGGGACGAGCCGACCCCGACTCCTTGCGCCTTGAGAAACGTATAGGCCATCGCGCCGCCGATCAAGACGCGGTCGGCCGACTTGAGAAAACTTTCGAGCACATCGATCTTGCCCGAAATTTTCGCTCCGCCGACAATCGCGACGTACGGCCGGCGGGGCTCGCGCAGGGCCATCGAAAGGTATTTCAATTCCTTCTGCATCAGCAGGCCGGCGGCTTTTTCGGCAAAATGCCCGACCATGCCGGCGGTCGAGGCGTGCGCGCGATGAGCCGCCCCGAAAGCGTCGTTGACGTAAACGTCTGCGAGGGAAGCCAACTGCGCGGCGAACTGCGGGTCGTTGGCTTCCTCCCCGGCATGAAAGCGCAGGTTTTCGAGCAGCAGCACGCCGCCGGGCCGCATGGCGCAGGCAAGGGAACGCACTTCCGGCCCGATGCAGTCGGGGGCCTGCCTGACCGGCCTGTCCAGCAACTCGCTGAGCCGAGCCGCTACAGGCGCCAAGCTCATCCCGGCGTCGGGCCTGCCTTTGGGCCGCCCCAGATGCGAGGCCAATACGAGCGCCGCGCCCTTCTCGAGCGCCAGGCGAACGGTCGGCAGAGCGGCGCGGATGCGCGTGTCGCTGGTAATGATCTTGCCGGTTTGCTTGTCGAGCGGGACGTTGAAGTCCACGCGGACAAACGCTCGCTTGCCGGCAAGGTCGAGATCGTCGATTGTCTTGAAGGCCATACGGAGGGGAAAGTGCGGGTTGTTATTGTCTCCTGGAGAGTGGAAATGTAAATTCCGTTCCCCAGGAATGCTTGGGCATGCTCCTTCGCCGCCAGTTTCAGAAGCGTCCGCTGAGGATGCGCCTGAATTCCGAGTTTATCCAGGTGCGAACTGTGTTATTGGACACCGGCATGCCGCGTTCCACCTCAAGCTCGTTGAGCCCTTCAACGTCGGAACGCCTCTTACGAAGCGCCTTCCAGCCAACGTATCGCAGATACCTGCCGGTTGTCTGGCGCCCGTAAGCTTCCATGACAGCGTCATCCTTGGCGGACGGCGACGGGAAGCGCTGCGCAAAAAGCTGGCTTAACGAGTCCGGGTGAGGTCCCGCGTGCTTGGGCGCGTACTTGTCAAAGTCGAATGCCATTGCCAGCTAGCTCAACGAGTTCGAGGGATGGTCCGTGCGCGTGGACGTTGCTTTTTCATCATCGACCTGGCTCGACGAGTTCGAGGGAGAGGCGGGTATGTCTCTCGGCGCTTTTTCCCTATACTTTTCGCGTCGATCGGTCATGGCTCAATGAATCCGGGGCGGCAGCGTTTCGGCGCGCGCTCCAACACACTGTAGTTGGCGGGCGCGGCCGCGGTCAAGCGGGTTTCCTTTTTCAATTGCGATTGAGCGCCAGGCGTCCGACAAGATCGACAACGCGGTTGGAGTAGCCCCATTCGTTGTCGTACCAGGCGAGCACCTTGACCATGTTGCCGCCCATCACCTTGGTCATCGCGGCGTCCACGATCGAGGAGCGCGAATCGCGCATGAAGTCGCTGGAGACCAGGGGTTCCTCGGTGTAGCCCAGAATGCCCTCGAGCGGCCCCTCGGCGGCGGCTTGCAGCGCGCCGTTGACTTCGGCCGCGGTCACGTCCCGGCCGACCTCGGCGACCACGTCGACGACGGAGACGTTCGGCGTCGGCACGCGGATGGCGAAGCCGTCGCACTTGCCTTTGAGATCGGGCATCACCAGGCCGATCGCGGCGGCGGCGCCGGTGCTGGTGGGGATCATGTTCAGCGCGGCGGCGCGGGCGCGGCGCAGGTCTTTGTGCGGCAGGTCCAGCGTGCGCTGGTCGTTGGTGTAGGAATGGATCGTGGTCATCGTCGCCTTTTTGACGCCGAACTCGTCGTGCAGGACCTTGGCCACCGGCGCGAGGCAGTTCGTGGTGCACGAGGCATTCGAAATCACTTCGTGCGCGTCGTTGAGCCGATCGTCGTTGACGCCCAGCACGACGGTGATGTCCTCGCCTTTGGCCGGAGCGGAAATCACGACTTTCCTGACGCTGCCGCCGAGGTGCTTCGCCGCGTCGGCGCGCTTGGTGAATAGTCCGGTGGACTCGATGACGACCTCCGCGCCGACGGAATCCCAGGGAATCCGCGCCGGGTCGCGCTCGGAAAAGATCTTGAAGAAGTCGCCGTTGACGCTCAGGCCGTCTGCGGAAGCGGAAACCTCCGCCGCCAGGTTGCCCAATACGGAATCGTGCTTCAGCAAGTGAGCCAACGTTTCGTTGTCGGTGATGTCGTTGATGGCGACGATATCGATATCGGGTTTGTCCATCTGGGCGCGGAAGACATTCCGGCCGATGCGGCCGAAGCCGTTGATCGCAACTTTCACAGCCATGTCGGGGTCGTTCTCCTGTCGGTTGAGGAAGGGGGTGAACTTCCAGACTACTAATTTTCTTGCGAGGGACGCAAAAGCGCGCCATGCGGCAGAAACCGCCCCTATCGTTCCAGAACGAGGGCGATTCCGTATTGCGTCAGTACGTCCGGCAGTCCCGGGTGATTCCGCGGAAGATCGACTGCAACGAGTACGGCCTCGACCCGCTCACGCGGATAGGCCGGGCTTTTCCCGTGAAGGTTGTGCCGAAACCGGGAGCTGCGCCGACAACTTCTTCGATTCTGCCGGCCTTCAGCTTTTCAAGCGGATATGCGACCTCGTCGGCAAACGGCCATTCCTCGGTCAGAAATATCTAGGCCAATTCGGGGTCGTCGATACTATCCAGTACCTCAGCGATACCCGGAACGACTTTGCGCGGGCCAAGAATCTGCTTGGCGGGGATTGTCAGGCGACGGCCGGGCGGCTTCCAGGCAAGAAGCTTTCTGTTGCGCGCCCAGTTGTAAACCGTTGAGCGCGAAACTCCCAGGCGCGCGGCGGCTTGCGCAACGTCGAGCATATCCGGGCTTCTCGGGCGGAGAACGATGAACGGCTTGAGACTTTCCGGCACATCGACGGAAGCGCCGTTGCTCAGCGCCTCATACCGAGCGGCAGCGGTTTCCAGGGCCCTGCATGCTTCCTGCGGATGTCGGCGAAGGAAGGCCAAGGCATTTTTCGACAGGCCCGGAAGCCCCTCCATGCGGAATCTCCCGCTCCGCCCCGTTGATTCGGCTGCTCTACTCATCGACTGTGTTGATGTTACAGAGATTCTGACGGCAAGCGGCTGCCTGCCCGCCATGCGATAAAGGAGGCAATGAGCGACTACCCCCAGGAACTTCTCGACAGGGCGGCGAAGATCCGCCTGCTGCTGATGGACTGCG
Source organism: Bryobacterales bacterium (assembly GCA_965214655.1). Taxonomy (GTDB): domain Bacteria; phylum Acidobacteriota; class Terriglobia; order Bryobacterales; family UBA6623; genus CATQHP01. Next base: position 3,454,527 of record OZ243965.1, read on the forward strand.
ACGGCGTCCTGACCGACGGAACGATTTATTTCATCCCGGGGCCGGACGGCGCGGTGGTCGAAACCAAGGCGTTCGACTGCCGGGACGGCATCGCTTTCAAGTGGCTGCGCGAAGCCGGCATCGATGCCGGCATTATCACCGGCCGCGGCGGCCTCGCCGTGCGGGAGCGCTTCCGCTCGGCGCGCATGCGCTATCTGGTCGAGGGCCGCACCGACAAGCTGGCCTCGTTCGAGGACATCTTGCAGGATGCGGGACTCGCCGCAGAGCAGGTCGCCTACATCGGCGACGACGTGACCGACCTGCCGCTGCTGAAGCGGGCCGGCCTCGCCGCGGGGCCCGCCGACGCCCGGCCGGAAGTCTGTGAGCGAATCCACTGGAAGACGCCCGCGCGCGGCGGCCGCGGCGTCGTCCGCGACGTCGTCGAGTTGCTGCTCCAAGCGCAGGGCAAGTGGGAGCGGACGCTGGCGCAGTACCGCATCTGACGCCTCCCGGGTCGGGCGGGCCGCGTGTCCGACGATCTTCTTGCGCCGGAGGTCAGCCGCGGAGGAAAAGCGCGACCAAGCCGCCGGTCACGGCAGCGCCTTGCAAGCCGATCAGCGCCCAGACCATATGACGGTACGAAGCTCCCTGAGCATCGATCTTGGCGCTAAGCTCAGCAAAGCGGGCATCGATATGAGCGATAACGCTCCGACCGGCCATATCGCGAACCTCCTGTACAGCAGTATATGCCAAGTTCTCGGACGCCCCGGCAGGAAGCTTCCGGGTCTGCAACAAGACTCAGGACGTGAAACATTAGTTGTTGCAGTGTCGATTACGGGATTCAAGGACAGCGGACTCAAGCGGTTTTTTTGAAGCGCGAAGCGCAGAAGCTCCCGCAAGCATATCTTGGGCGTATCGAAGATATCCTGAAGCTTCCGGACGGCAATAGGCCGTTGCGGGCGTTTCGAGCGCGTCCGGGCTACCGGCTGCACGAATTGACGGGCCGTCGCAAGGGGCAATGGAGCGTCAGGGTAACGGGCAACCGGAGGATTCCTTTCCGCGTTGACGCGGCGGGCGATGCCTACAAGATGGATCTGGTTGAATTCCTTGGAAGTCTCTGACGGGGCAGTTCGGAGCGGACTACAAGGCGCCGCGTCAGTTCCGCTGGAAGTTCCGCAAGAGCCTTCGGGCGGCGCCGGCCGAGTGGCCGGACGCGCGGGCAGAGGCGAACGAGCGAAAGCAGAACTCCATGCAGGTTTTTGGCCTACCGAGACAGGTTATCGGCAGCGCCCGCGTCGCGGCGCGGCTGGGCGAGGGAAAAGTCGATGCGGCCGTGGAGAGCCGGCGCGACGCAGTGCGGCGCCGGCTCCTGGCCAGGGAGCAGGGGCTGGGCGCGCAGGCGGCGGCGGACGTGGTGGGCGTATCCCGGGCCACGCTCTATCGCCGGCGCCGTCGGGCGCATCCCGGCCCGCCTGGTGCGCCGCGGCTGCCTACAGCCCGTGACCGTCTTCCGCCGCCCGCCCGGCCGAACCCGCTGCGCCCGCCGCGCCGCCGCTCCTATGCCCGCCAAAGCCCCCGGCGAAGCCGTGCAGATCGACACCCTCTCGCTCACGCTGCTGCCGGGCAAGACCAGCAAGCACTTCACCGCTGTGGATCGCTACTCCCGCCGGCGCGCCGGCATGGCTGCCTCCCAAGCCGCCTCCGCTTCCGCCGCCCGCTTTCTCCACAAGCTCGTCCCATCCGCCCCTTTCCCCATCCGCGCCATCCAGGTCGACGGCGGCTCCGAGTTCCACAAAGACTTCGAGAACGCCTGCCAACAACACCGCATCGCCCTCTATGTCCTGCCTCCCCGCAGCCCCCAACTCAACGGCCCCCAACTCAACGGGCGCGTCGAACGCATGCAAGCCACTTGGCGCTACGAGTTCTACTCCGTCTACACCCTGCCCCACCGCCTCCGGCAACTCAACCCCTGATCGACGCCTTCGCCCACCGCTACAACCGCCACCGCCCCCACGACGCCCTTGACTCCCTCTCCCCCATCCAGTATCTTCGTGCCCGGAGCTTCGGTTTACCCCTGCCGTCTCCTATGTATTGAACCCGCACAATGTATTGAACCGGCACGGATGGGAGAATAAACCATGGGAGATACAGCCTTGCCGCCAACCGAGCCGCCGAAGCACGACGCATTGCTGCGCCTCTTCGCCAAGATCGAGCAGGACCCCATCACGGTTCATGAGGCGCTTGAGGACATCCGCGCCATTTCCGGGGAGAACGTCCGCAAAGACATCGAGGGACTGGAAATCCGAACGACCGCCCGCTTCGACACGATCGACGCCCGCTTCGACACGACCGACGCCCGCACCGACGCCCGCTTCGACACGATCGACGCCCGCTTCGACTCAACCGACGCCCGCATCGACGCACTCCAGCGCGAAATATCTTCGCTGCGTTGGATGATCGGGATCGGGTTCACGCTACTCAGTATTTTCATCGCCATCTCCACGCTTGTTCGCGGCTGAACGAGGCCGCAAGCGGCGCTCATCCCCAAGTTGCGGCCGGCGGAGTTGCTTCCAATATGGAGTTGCTTCCAACATGACGGCAAGCCGGAAGGCGGGCGCGCGCAAGCGGCGGCATGCCTATCTCGCAAGATCTCGTCCCGCGCCTCGTTGAGCGGCGCGCAGCTTCCCTGTCGCTCAGTGCGTGCGCCTCGGCGTCGAGCACGGCGCAGCTTGTTCCGGGGAGCAGGCAGCATTCCGCTCGGGGCGGCGACTTGAGTCTTTCGTAGGGCGTCATCACCTCCCGCTGGCGGGGGCGCTTGGGCGCCCGCCCCGGGGCGTCGACTGTTTCGTCGGCGAACAAGCAGGGCCGAGGATCGTTGCGACAGGGAGACAAGACGGTGCGGTTGAAGGCATGCAAGCGCCCGGCATGGCGGGCGGCGATGTGTCCGTAGCCCAGGCGCTTGCGCAACACTGCGCCGCGGGCGCGATTGAGTGAGATTCCCAGATCACTCTCAAACGCCCCTTCAGGCCAATGCCCCTGAGCCTTCGTCTTCCTCATGCGGTATCTTCCGTGCCCGGAGCTTCGGTTTACCCCCGCCGTCTCATATGTCCTGAACCCGCGCCGCAAGTCGAGGAGGAAAGTGCTTTAATGATGGTCGGAGCAACCTCATGGCCACACTTGTCCCCAGCCCCGCCAGCCGGCCGAACAGCCTCTACGAGCGAGACTTCTACTCCTGGTCCATGCAGCAGGCCGAGGCGTTGAAGCGCCGCGATTTCGCTGCGGTCGACTGGGAGAACGTCAGCGAGGAGATCCAGGACTTGGGAGTAACGCAAAGAAACGAATGGGCAGCCTTTTGCGCTCGCGTAATCGAGCACCTGTTGAAGATCCAGTACTGGGACCGCTCCACCGAATGGGTGCTGTTCCATTGGGCGCAAGAGGTAGAAAACTTCCGCCACGAGATGGCGCAGATCATCGACGATAACCCAGGACTGAAGGGCCAGTACGACAAGATGTTCGCCGTCGCATGGAAGTCCGGGCGCAGGTTAGCCCTCAACAGAATGACCGAATACGATGTGCGCCGCAAGAGTGAGCGCAAAGAGAAGGTCACGCCTAAAGTGGAGCGCAACAAGTGGGACAGCATCCTGCCCAAGCGATGCCCATACCGGTTCGAGCACGTCACCGCCTACAGCACAGAATCGGACTCCTCGATCAAAGAGCCGATCCGAGAAATCTGGCCGCCCGACATCGCGAGAATTCTCAACGTCAGGCTGGAAGCCGACTATCGTATTTTCACCGACTACACCCCGGACCGCGGTCCATCCCGAAGCCGCCAACCTTCCCGCGGCTTCACTTGGGACCGCTGACACCCGTCCGCCGAAACGGTTGCACGCGTGGGCAGGAACGGCGGCGCTCGTCCTTACTCCTTGGACATTTACCCTTTACATTTTCCTGTAGGTCCCCAAGACTCGGGACCTCCGTGGTCCTATCTTACGGTCTTGATCCTGTAGTTCCCTGTAGGAACGCGCGCGCGCAGCTTCTATTCGAGAGGTCCGTAGGGGCCCCTGCAAGGGCACTGGAACAAGCGCTATTCGGCGATCAGCCAAGCTACCGGCGGCGGGGGCATGATCGACGCCGCGGCGGACACCGACGCGGACCGCATCGCCGCGGCGACGACCGAACTGGAGAATGAAGGCGTAGCCTACGGCGACCTGAGCTTGAACATCGCGCTGCACGGCGAGTTGGCCGAGATCGAGCGCGACTACGCCGGCCTGAACCGCATCTTCGGAGCGCTGGACGCCAAGCTGATCCACGAAGGTTTCTACCATAAGAAGGGAGCGCGATAGAACATGATTGTCGGGGTTAGCGAGAACGCATGGATGCGGCTGAATCCGTCACACCCGGGCGGCCTGCTGAAGCGCGGCTTCATAGACGCCTACGAGGAGTATCCGGGAATGACTGTCAAGGCCGCCGCTGAGAAGATTGGGGTCAGCAGGGTCAATCTTTCCCGCGTCCTGAACGAACGAGTGCCGATCACGCTCGACTTGGCGATGAAGCTCGAAGCCATCGGTTGGGACACCGCCGATTCCTGGCTTGAGCATCAGTTGAAGTGGGGCATCGCGCAAAAGCGCAAGCGCTTGAACCGCCCGCTTTCCGAAGCGCCGATCGTTCGGGAAGAGAAACGGATGCAAGCGGAATCCGGAGCGCCCGCTGTGGGGCTGGTGGAGCAGGAAATTCAAACGGAAGCCGCCGCCTGACGCTCGAAATAGTCGCGGGCGGCGTCGATCTCCCGGCACGGCTCTTCGTCGGCGAGCAGGTAGAGGCGTTCTCGGGCGCGGGTCATCGCCACGTACAGGCGGGTGAGTTGCAACAGGCGCGCTTCTTTCTCTTCCCCGCTCGACGCCGGCTCTTCCCCGCTCTCTTCCCCGTTCAATTTCGGCGCCGCCGCGTCTGCCGCGCCGTCCCGTTTCGCCGCGTCCCTGGGGAAATGGGATTTGCCGAGGCGGGGAATGAAAACGGCGCGGAACTCCAACCCCTTGGCGCGGTCGAAGGTTCCGACCCGCACGCCCGGACCGAGCGCTTTTTCGCGCAGAGATTGCAAGTTGACGCAAGGATGCGCTTTGTTCAGTTTTTGTTTCAAGTATTTATTCAAGTATCGGATTAACCGGTCCGCGTCTTTTTTTCTGCGGGTGAGCACGCCGATCTCCTGAAGCTCGAAGCCCTCTTCCTCGACGAGGCTGCGCACTGTGTCCGCGATGGCCGGCGATTCGCCGCGCGGGCGGACTTGCCAAAAAATCGGCGGCGCTCCGGCGCTGCGCTCGAACTTCACGTCGAGGGCGTCCGCGCCGCCGTCATTGTCTTCCCTGACGACGAGCGTATCGCCGCGAACCGCGCGGGACGCCTCGAAAATTGCCCGCCCGTTGCGGTAGTTCTTGCGCAGAATCTCGGAGCGGCCGGAAAAGTCGAGCTTGGCCCAAGCCGGTTTGAAGCCGCCCGCGTAGATGCGCTGGGCCGCGTCGTCGAGCATCAGAATGCCGTCCTGAGGCAGCTTGTTCTCCGGCGCGCCTGCAACCAGCGCGCGCACAAGCTGCATGCCGACCAGGGTCATGTCCTGGGCTTCGTCGACGACCGCCGCGCGCCAGGCGCCCTCCTGCCGCTCCTGGACGAGGTTGCGGGCCCGGATCAAAAGGTTCGGGAAATATACGGCGCCGCGCGTTTGCATCTCTCTGTCCCACTCCTCGCAGAGCCGCCAGCAGATCTCCCGGTCGCGCTTTTTCAGCGACTGCATGCGCCCGCGCCGTTCGAAGCGGCCCGTGTCGAGATACTCCGCTTTGGCGGCGGCGCGGCCCTTGATGACGCGCGCGATTTCTTCCCTGATGTAATCGCGCCCGACCCGTTCCAGCGATGTGCCGGGAACAACCCTGCGATAGGCGGCGTCGAAGGCTTCGATTATCTTTTGCGGGTTGCGGGTGAAGTCGGTTTTGTCCGGCAAGCGGTTGGCGCTCTTGAGCGTGTCCCAGGCGACCCTGTCGATATTGAAGAAGTCGACGTTTTCCGGCGCGTCGGGCAGTCGCTGGAAGAGCGCCTGCATCTGGGTGCACAGCGAACGGCTGTACGTTGTGAACAGGATGCGTTCGGGCGCATAGCGGCGGCCGAGCTCGGCGGCGCGGTGCAGCGCGATCACGGTTTTGCCCGTCCCCGCCGCGCCGCGGATGCGCGCCGCGCCGGAATGGTAGCGGGTCGTCAGCCGCCGCTGCGTCTGCGGCAGAAAGAGCATCCATTCGTCGAAGCTCAGCGGAGGAATCGCGGGGTTCGCATCGGCCGGGCCGTTCTGTCGATACACCGCCGCGCGATCGGCGAGATCCGTGTAGTAGCCTTGCCGCTCCGACCACTCGTACATCGGGTCGTGACGCCCCATATTGACGGGCGCGAATTCGTCGGGCTCGACAGGCGGGTCGACGGCGAGGATCACGCGCAATTCCTGGGACGCGCGGATCGACCAGTGATTTTTCTGCGCGCCGCCGCCGAGCCGTTCGAGGTTGAGGCCCGGGCTTGCGGGGTCGGCGAGAAATTTCCCGACTGCTGCAAAGCAGCGTTCGCGGTCGCCCCGTTGCAGGCGGGAATGCTTCGGATGCGCTTGACGGTAGTATCTCTTGCCGTAACCGATAAGCTGCATGCCCGAGATCGAGCTACCGCTCGGGTTTGGTCAGCGGCTGCGGATCGGGCAGCGGCTTGCGCGGCAGCAACTCCTCGCGGTTCGCCGCGTGGTAGACGAACGAGGCGACGATCGCCGACGCCTCGATCAAGTCGGCAGGCTGAATCCGGTCGACGTTGTCCATGTTCGAGTGGTGCGTGCGCGTTTCGTACTCGACGCGGTCTTGAATGAACTGGAAGCCGGGCAGGCCCACGGCGTCGAATGAAAGGTGGTCCGTCCCGCCGGTCTTGCGGATCGACAGCGTTCCCGCGCCCAGGTCGCGAAACGGCTCCAGCCATTGCCGGAAGATCGGCCGCACGCGGTCGTTGCCTTGCAGGTAGACGCCGCGGATCTTGCCCGTTCCGTTGTCCACGTTGAAGTAGCCGGAAAACTTCTCGTGCCGCGCCGTGAGCTGCATCGTTTGCGGGTCGCCGAAGTGCTCTTTCACATACGCTTTCGAGCCGAGCAGGCCCTGTTCCTCGCCGCCCCACAGGGCGATGCGCACGGTGCGCGCCAGCGGCAGGTCGAGTTTCTTCAACAGCCGGACGGCCTCCATCATCACCGCGCATCCGGCGCCGTTGTCGGTGGCGCCCAGCGCTGCGGCGGTGGAGTCGAGGTGTCCGCCGAGCATGACCAGCTCATCGGCCTTGGCGCCGCCCGGTATTTCGCCCACGACGTTGATCGAGTCGAGGTCGCCGCGGTAGAACGTCGTGCGCACTTCGACTTCGATCTTCGCTGCGACGCCCTTGTCGAGCAGCCGGTAAACGCGGTTGTAGTGCTCGGGAGTCAGCGCGATCGAAGGCGGCGGCAGCGCGTCTTCGACGAAGCGGTTGCCGGCGCGGGGCGGAAACACGGTGCCGCCGTCGCCGGCCGCGGCGGGGTGGATGACCAGCTTCACGCCCTCATCGACCAGAAAGGCGTTGAGCTTGCTCTGGATGCGCCGGCCTTCGTTCCTGCGCCATTCGAAATACCAGGCCGGCGCCTTGGCGAAGAAGTTGCGGCGGTCTTCGGGATCCCGCGGGATTTCCAACTCGGGGTCGAGATAGTCGATCGGCGGCGCGGGCGGCCTGGCCTGCGCGAGTGCGGCCAACTCCTTGTCGGAAAAGCGGTGCAGCGCCGGCGAGTCCTGCGGCCGGAGCTTCTTCGGCTCGGCGATCATCAGCAGCGCGCCGCCGAGCTTTCCTTTCCACTTGGCGATGTACTCGTCGACGGCCTGTTCGTCGCGGCGGAAGGTGCGCTCCCGCTGGAGAACCGCGATTTTCGGCGTTCCGCTCAGCTTCCCGTCGGTCGAAGGACTCCAGCCCAGCGGCACTCCGATCAACTGCTCGTATCCGGGCGCGAGCAAGTGCGCCGAGAAGTATTCCCGCGACCAGCCCTGTCCGAACGGCCCCCACTTTTCCTGCTTGACGTTGACCAGCCCCCATTCGCCGAGCTGCTCGACGGCCCAGTCGGCCGCGTTCTGGAATCCCGGCGAATTGGTGATGCGCGGTCCGTTCACGTCGACCAGATGGAAGAGGTGCTCCATGACCCGGCTGTCGTCGAACGCCTCCGTGCGAATACGGTTGACGACCTCGAGATCGGGGGCGTCGCCGACGGCGGCCGGCGGCAACGCGGCGGCGGCCAGGAAGAATACGCGAACCCCGCCGAGCAATTGCGGAACGAAAGCAAGCGTCTCTTGACAGCAAGATGAAGAATGGATTACAACTTTGCGCAGGCGGCGGTCTCCGCCGCGCTTCTTGTCGCCGGCGTTCGTCGCCGGTCTTGCGAATAGCCCTTCAGTCATTGCGATCGTCTCTTTCGATTCCCATGCCGGATGCGCAACCCATTGCCTCGCTCGTTACCCCGAGAGACGAGCAGGGCTGTATCGATTTTCGCGCATTTTACCGCAATGCGGCTTTTGCTCTGGAAAAAGGAGTAAAAGGGCTCTGCGTGGGCGCGGCCGAAGGGGAATATCTGGGAATGAGTTCCGACGAACGGCTCGAGATGTTCATGCTCGCCCGCAAGGCGGCCGGAAACGACCGGCTCATCTGCGGCATCGGAGCGCCGTCCGCGGCGCAGGCGATTCGCTTGGGCGTGGAAGCGTTCGAGATGGGCGCGGACGCCGTCCTTTTGCCGCCGCCGTCGTATTATCGCTACGGGCAATCGGACATCCGCGCCTTTTACGACGAAGTTGCGCGCAAGGTCGAGGGGCCGCTGATTCTGTCGAACGTGCCCCGTCACGCGGCGCCGATCGAGCCCGGCACGGCTGCGGGTTTGTGCTGCGAGATTCCCAACCTGATCGGGGTGCGCGACAGCAGCGGATCGCTGGAGTTGCTCAACCGCGTCAGCGCCTCCGGCAGCGGCGCCGCGCGCTTTGTCGGCCGGGGCGACATGCTTGTCCGCGCGCTGCAGGCCGGTTGCTGCGACGGAATCGTTTCCGGCATCGCCGCCGTCCTGCCGGAGTTGGTTGCCGGCGCGCTGCATGCGCACGCCGCCGGCGAGTCCGAGCGCTTTCTTCGTTTCGCCTCATCCATCGAAGACGTCATGGAACAGATCCGGAAATTGCCGATCCCCTGGGGTTTCAAGTTGATCGCCGAATGCCGCGGGCTGGGCAAGGCGTCGTTCGCCGTGCCCTTGTCGCTCTCCCGGCGCGAACAGACCGTTGCCTTCAAGGTGTGGTTCCGCAGTTGGTGGAACGGGGCCGGCGGCAGCGGATTTTTCGCCCGCAAGACAACCGCGCCGGTCTGAGCGCCATACCGGCTCCGCGGACGACTTTCGCCGCCGGCCGCCTGAGCCGCTCATGGTAAAATCAACCGTTTCTACGAACCGCCGGCAGCGGCCTTCATCGGTATCTGCTTGTCCGTCCGTATGCGTACAGCCGTTTTTTTCCTTGCGCTTTTCACGGCTTGGCCGGCGGTTGCGCTGGAGATCGCGACCGGCTCGATGCTGGGTCCGCGCTATAAGCAAGACCGCTTCTACGTTCGAAGATCCAGAGGCGCGCAATGGGCGCAGACCAACGGAAGCTCTCCCTACCGCAAGCGGCTGCGCGGCAGCCTGGCTCTGCTGCGCGTCTCCCAGGGGCTGTTCGACGACGAATGGCTGACCGAGAAAAAATTCGATCCCGAGGCGAACACGAACCGGCTCATCGCGCAACTGGATGTCTACAAGCAGCACGGCATCGGCGGCATCGTGGTCAGTCTGCAAGGTGCGGACCCGAGCTATTCGCCGCAAGTCAACGGCATCGCGCGCGGGCGCAGCGCGGATCTGGGCAGCGGGGCCGGCGCGTTGATCAGCGCATACAACGCCGACGGCTCGCTCAAGCGCGCCTGGACGGCGCGGCTCAACCGCTTGATCGCGGAAACGAACAAGCGCGGGATGGTGCTGTGCCTCATCCTGTTCCAGCAATATCAGGATGAAACCCTGCATTCGCCCCGAGCGGTCGTTGCCGCCGCGCGCAACGTGGCCAGGCATCTGATCGCGCGGGACGCCAGAAACGTGATTCTCGACTTGGCCGATGCCTGGGACGTGCAAGGAGACAGTTGGGATCACCGCCGCTTTATCCCCCGCAACATCGACAACTTGATCCGCATTGTCCGGGAAGAGTTTCAGGATGCGGAATTCAGCCTTCCGATCGGCGCTTCGACAAGCTCGACGATGTCGTACCCGATGTCGCTCGCGCGGGTTTGCGACGTGGTGCTGCTGCAGGGCAACGGGCGGAGTCCGGCGGACAAGCTGGCGCGCTCGCGGCAACTCAAGGAATACGGCCGCGCGGTGCTGATGGTTAGCGACGAAAACGGCGGCGCGGCGGATGCGGCGGCGCTGTCGCGCGAGAATGCGGTGGCCGATGCGTTTCTGACCAACGCCGCGGGCTGGAGCTTCCGCCCGACGGGGCTGGCCGACCGTTTCCCTTTCGAGTATGCGCCCGGCAAGTCCGCCGTTCTGGACGAAGGCCGCGATGAAGCCGGACGGCGGCCCGCCTATTTCCGCGCGATGCTGGAACGGATCGCGGGCCTCGTCTTGCGCAATCCGCCTTCGACTTCGACCGAAAAGAGAAGGCGAAGATGAGCGCCGAAGTTCTGCTGATCGGCGCGGGCATGATCGCCCACGACCAGATACTGCCCGCGCTGCTGCAGATGCAGCGCGAGGGGCGCATCGGCGGGATTACGGTTTGCTCGCGCCGCCGCCGATCGGTTGCGGCGCTGGCCGCGGCGCCGGCTTTGCGGCGGGCGTTCCCGGGGCAGTCGTTCGCCGCCTTGCCGGGCGAGTCGGCCGACCCCGAGGCGTCTCATCCGGAGTTGTACAAGGACGCTTTGGCGTCGCTGCCTGCGCGCAGCGTAGTCGTCGTAGCGGTTCCCGATCACCTGCATTACCCGATCGTCATGGAAGCGCTGCGCTGCGAGCAGCACGTCTGCTGCGTGAAGCCGCTGACGCTCGAGGTTGCGCAGTCGGCAGCGATCGAGAAGGAATCCCGCAAGCGCGGACTGCTCGTGGGCGTCGAGTACCACAAGCGCTTCGACCCGCGCAGTCTGATGGCGCGCGACCGCTATCGGCGCGGCCTGTTCGGCGAGTTCAGGCTGGGTTCCGCGCGTTTGATGGAGAAATGGCATTACCGCCACTCGAACTTTCAGAACTGGTTCACGACCGAGCGGACGGATTCGTTTGTCTACATCGGCTGCCATTACGTCGATCTGGTTCACTTCATCACGGGGCTTCTTCCCGCGGCGGTATCCGTGTACGGCATCGAGGACGCGTTGCCGAACGGCAAGAAGGGCTATCTCTGGAGCGATGCCCGGATCGTCTGGGAAAACGGCGCCTGCCTGAACGTGCAGAACTCGCTCAGCTTCCCGGACGCCGCTCCGGGGCCGAACACCCAAGGCATGACGCTCTATTTTTCGGGCAACGGCAACGGAGCGCTGCTCGACCACTCCGATCAGTACCGGGGCGTAGCCTACAGCTACGCCGAAACCCCGGCAGGCCCCGGCGGGACGCGCTACGCCGAGCCGAGCCCGGACTACTTCCTCTACCAGGATCTGGGCGGGCCGGGACTGACCCCGACGGGTTACGGCGTCCGCTCGATCGAGCATATCGTCGGCGAGGCGTTGCGCATCGAGCGCGAAGCATCGAGCCTGGAGGATCGCCGTCGGCTGCTCGCCGCAATCGACAGCCGCGGGCTGATGGCCACTCCGGCCAACAGCCGCTATAACGAGCAGGTCTGCCAAGCGGCGCGGGAGTCGATCCTCAGCGGCGGCCGGCCGGTGGCGCTCGACGGTTGACGCGGCCGCCGGGCCGGATGCTGATAACCTGAAAAATCATGCCCGACGAGCAGCAGCAACGCATCGAGAAAGATTCCATGGGCGAGGTGCGCGTGCCCGCCGGCGCCCTGTACAAGGCGCAGACGCAGCGCGCCGTCGACAACTTCCCGATCAGCGGCATCCGCTTTTCGCGGACGTTCATCGAGGCTTTGGGCATGGTCAAGGCCGCGGCGGCCGAAGCCAACCGCGATCTCGGTCTGCTGGACGCCGTCATGGCGGAGGCCGTGCGTGCGGCGGCCATGGAGGTTGCCGCAGGGAAGCACGACGCGCATTTCCCGATCGACATCTTCCAGACCGGTTCCGGCACGTCGACCAACATGAACGCCAACGAGGTGATCGCCACGGTCGCCGCCGCGAAGCTCGGCTCGGCCGTGCATCCCAACGATCACGTGAACATGAGCCAGTCGAGCAACGACGTGATCCCCACGGCGATTCACGTCAGCGCCTATCTGGAAACCGCCCGGACGCTGTTGCCCGGCCTGAAGCATTTGCAGCGCGCGCTCGAAGCCAAGGCCGCATCGCTCGATCACGTCGTCAAGACCGGCAGAACGCACCTGATGGACGCGCTGCCCATCCGCATGAGCCAGGAGCTGGGCGGCTGGGCCAATCAGATCGAGCAGGGCGCGCAGCGCGTGCGCGCGTCGCTCTCGCGAATTTCGCCGCTGGCGCTGGGCGGCACGGCGATCGGCACGGGGGTCAACGCGCATCGGGAATTCGGCGCGCGGGCCGCCCGTCTGCTTTCGCGGCAAACCGGGCTGCCGTTCATCTCCAGCCGCAACTATTTCGTCAGCCTGTCGAGCCAGGATGCGATCGTCGAATTGAGCGGACAGTTCAAGACCGCGGCGGTCTCGATGATGAAGATCGCCAACGATCTGCGCTGGATGAACTCGGGGCCGAAGGCCGGACTCGCCGATATCGCCCTGCCCGCTCTGCAGCCCGGCTCGAGCATCATGCCGGGCAAGGTGAACCCCGTCATCCCCGAGGCGGCGGCGATGGTCTGCGCGCAGGCGATCGGCAACGACGCGGCGATCACGATTGCCGGCCAGTCGGGCAACTTCCAGCTCAACGTGATGCTGCCGGTGATTGCCCACAACATCCTGGAAAGCGCCCGGCTGCTGGGCAACGCGGCCCGCGCGCTTGCCGACAAAGCCGTGGCCGGGTTCACGGCGAACGAAGAGCATGTGTCCGATCTGGTCGAGAAGAATCCGATTCTGGTCACCGCGCTCAATCCCGTGATCGGTTACGAGAAGGGCGCGGCGGTCGCCAAGCGCGCTTACCGGGAAGGGCGCCGTCTGAAGGATGTTGCCGCCGAGGACACCGAGCTCGGCGCCGAGGAGCTCGACCGCCTGCTCGATCCCAAAAAAATGACCGAAGGCGGCATCGCCGAATAGCCGCGCTTGCCCTCGGGCAAAGCCAATTGGTGGACCTGGAGGGATTCGAACCCTCGACCTCCTCCATGCCATGGAGGCGCGCTCCCAACTGCGCCACAGGCCCACGCAGGAATGGAATATGTTCATTCTACCATGCCGCTCGGGCCGCTGCGCCTATCATGGGAAAAGCGCGCCGATTGCGCCGCCGGGAGGCGTGGTTTCATGAAAGCGATGAGCTTGCGGTTGATTTTGGCGTTGGGTCTTGCCGCCGCGGCGGGGCAGGGGATCGAGGTCTGCCCTCCGGTTCCGGTTTACGAGCCGTGCGAGATCGCCTTCGAGATGACCGCGGCGGAGGCGGCCGAGCATCCGAACCCCTATGCGAGCGTTACCCTGCGCGCGGAGTTCCGCTCGCCCAAGGGCGGGCGCACGAAAGTCATGCAGGGGTTCTGGGACGGCGGGCGGACGTTCCGGCTGCGCTTCGCGCCGGATTTCGCGGGCCGCTGGGATTTTCGCATCATCTCGAATCTCGAAAGCGTCGCCAAGAAGACGGGCAGCTTCGACGCCGCCCCGCAGCGGAATCCCGGGTTCATCGAGGTGTTCAACACGCGGTATTTCAAACATGCCAACAGCCTGACGCCGCACTACTGGCTGGGCGATACGATGCTCGGTTTCGGGCTCGTCCCCTGGGAGACGTTCCGCAAGATCGTCGATGCGCGAGTCGAGCAGAAGTTTACGCACATGCGCGGATTGGCGCTGGGCCCCGCCGGCAATGCGGCGAACGCCTTCCGCGCGCCCGACGAACCGAATCATGCCTATTTCCGCGAGGTGGACCGCCGCGTCGACTACATGACGCTGAAGGGCTTGACGGTCGATCTGATTCTGGCCGGCGGCGATGAAGAGCTCGTCCGGCTCTTCCCGCGGCGGCGGCAGCGCGAGCGCTACATCCAGTACATGGCGGCGCGGTATGCGGCTTTCAACGTCACCTGGCAAGGAGTGCTGGAATGGGAATCGTACGATGAGGGCCGCGAGTTGCTGAAGGAAATCGCCGCGGCGCTGGACAAGTACGATCCCTACAAACACCCGAAAACAACGGCCGCGGCCGTAAGCTCGGCGGCGCTCGCTTTCGACGGCTGGCAGGATTTCATGACGCAGAACACGGTCGATCCGGCGCTGGCTTCGATCGAGTTCGAGACCCAGCCGGCGCCGTTCGTGAACACCCGCGTCGGCGTCGAGGGCGCGGGCGTATCGGCCGACGCGATACGCAAGCGGGCTTGGACGGCGGCGATCCGCGGGCAGTACGTGACGTTTGCGCATTCCGGCACGGCGGGCATCGACGGCCGCGCCGCGGACGCGCAGTTCGCCGACTCGGCCGGGGCGCGGCAGATGACGCTGCTCGCCGACTTCTTCGCGCAGACGCGGTACTTCGATTTGCTGCCCCACTACCGCGTGGTCGGCGGGGCGGGTCTGGCGCTGCAACTCGTGCCGTATCGGGCGGAGGAACCGATCGGCGTCGAGTACATCGTCTATGCCGAAGAGCCGGGGACGATCGAGCTGGCGATGCCCAGGCATGAATACAAGGTGAGTTGGCACAACCCGATCGACGGCTCGTGGATCGACGAGAAAAAGAAGTTCAAGGGCGAGCGCCTCACCGCGCGGACCCCCGACGACGCGCACGACTGGGTGCTGTACGTTCGCCGGGAAGGGAAGAAGCAGGGCTACAACAAATCGTTCAAGCTGGAATCGAAAAGGGCGAAGCTGCGCACGGTCGAGACGAACCCCGCGGAGTTGCCGTTCGCGATCCAGTTTCCGACGGAGAGCGCATTGACTGCCGGCCGGGAGCACGATTTCAACGCCACGCTGACGAAATCGACGATCGCGGCCAAGCGGATGCTCTGGCTGTGGACGGTTGAGGCGGCGGGGTCGGGCCGCGGCAGCCGCATTCTGGGGACGCAGCAGTTCGGTTCGTTTACGGTTCCCGCCGACGTCGCCAGGTCGTATCCGGCGACGCTGTCGGTGCGCTTGATCGGGATCGACGGGGCGGGGAGGCTGTTCGAGGCGTTCAAGGCGTACAAGCTTGCGGCGCCGTAGTTAGCGTTCGCTGTTCACGAAGTTCTTGGCGCGCGATACACCAGTCTCGTCGGCATCATGAAGAAACCGGCCACCGTCGCAGGAACTGTGTACACCAAGGGAGCAAGGAATCTACTAAGTAGGGTAAAATCATCTACTGATCCGAAGTAAATACCTGTTATTATTGCGGTGGATATTCCGATAACCCATCCCGTAGTTCTTTGTTTGAAAGGACGACGAACTCTAACGGTTGCAACCACTCCTTTTTCAATTGTCCTTGTTGTTCCATTCTGGAAAAGAATAGTTATGGATGTGTCGGTGCTCAAACTGAAGAACCCCTTGACGTTGCGCTTTCCTCTGGGGGCTTCGTTCTTGAGAATCTTCACGCGCGTGATCTCGCCCGGAGACAATGCATGAATCCGATTCCAGTCGCTGGCTTTCGGCAGATGCCCGGTATCTTGAGCGAGAGCAATGCCCGGACCAAGAGCCAGACTCAGCAACCACACTCGGCTGCAATAACACGACATGGATCGGCCGTTCACTGCATTGTCAAGGTCAGCGGGAATTCCGCCCCCTCGACGACGGTCGCCTCATCGCCCGGAGGCGCCGCGGTGCCCGGTCGTACTACCCCGATCCGTTTCCTTCGAAGCGTGTTCGGCATGCCTTTCAGACTCACTCTATGGCGCCGATGCGTTCCTGGCAAATTTTTTCGTCGGGATGGTTCGAGAGCGTCTCGAGGGGGTTGGCCCTGAGCCGGCGCCGCCGGTCTCAGCGCCATGCCGGCCAATCGCGCCCCGTCCGGCTTTTACTGCCTGCGCCGCACCGTTATGTACGGGCCGGCGGGCGTCGGGACTCCGGCGACAATCGCCCGGACGGGAAGATCGCCGTCGCTTGCGCTGTCGGGAATCTTGACTACGAACTGCTGCAGCCCGGCGCAGCACGGAGCGGCCCCGGCGTAGAGCACGTCTTCGGCAGGAACGGGGATGCCGTCGATGGCGAAGGCCGTCTCGTTGACCAGAGGCGCCAAGCCGCCCGACTCCGCCAGAACCTGGAGCGGAATCTCTCCTGCGGCCAGAGGCGGATCGGTTGCGCCGAAGCCGGTCCCGAAGAAGCTGACGAACTCGCCGGGTTCGGCCGGGGTAAATTCGCCTCCCGGCAGCAGGCCCGGCTCGCCGACCAAGCCGGGGCCGCCGCCGTGCAGCGCGGCGATCGGGTTGACGCCGCCGGCGTTGTTGACGAAGTTGAAGAATCCGGGGGAAACCGCGGCCGCCTCGATATGCATCGGTTGGCTTTTCTCTTCGTTGACGGCGCCGCAGCCGCGTACGACCACGACCTCGGCGCCGCCGGGAATCAGGCTTTCCGGGACTTGCGCGTTGATTTGACGGTCGGACAGGGCAAGCATCCGCGCATGCTCGCCGTTGATTTCGAGACAGGTTCCGGCCAGAACCGCGGCAATCCGCCCCTCTTCGTCCAGTTCGGGGCTTACGACGGATGCGCCCTCGGAAGCGAAGTTTCTGCCGAAGACCGTGACGATCGACCCGGGAGAGATCGACGGGATCGGCGGCGTTTGCGTGGCCAACCTGACGCCGCCTTCGAAGATGCGCACTCGATCCGCTGTCGCGGCCGTTGTCAAAGTGACTTCCGAATAAGCTTCGGAAGCGACGAGAGCGATAAACCACTCGCCGGGCTCGGGGTTGGCGATGACAATGCGCTCCGCGTTGCCGGGCTCGTCTGAAGATTCGTCGAACACGCAATTGTAAAAAAACACGAAGGGGCCGGAGCACGCGGCCGGCCGGTTTCTTTTCACGAAGAGATCCACGTTTCCAACGCCGCCTTCGGTCGAGACCATGAAAGCATCCGTTGCGGCAGGAACGGTGACCCGGTAAAAGGTTTCGCTCGTCTCCTCTGCCGCGAGGTCCGGCAACTGCGTATTGGCGTCGACCGGGGTCGGAACGGGAAGGGACGCCTGCAGGGACACGCCGTCATACTCTTCGAGACCGAGGACTTCGACACTCCAGGATCCGGCTTCAGGCGCCGAAACGGAGATCGTCTGGTTCGTTTCGGGGTTGATCGAGGTTCCCACCGGCAGGAGGCCGGCCGGCTCGGTCAGCTCGAGAAAGGCGTTGCCGCTGCCGCCCCGCAGCGTGACCTGGAGGACCGGCGCGTCGAAGGGGACATTCACGACGGCATGTCCGGTAGAAAAGGGTTCCCCTCCGATCGTTACCGGCCGGCCCGGCGTCAAGAACGTCCGCACGGGGATGCGGAAGCCGTGAATCGTTCTCCCGCCGGCGCCGTCGGTCACGTCGATTTTGGCGCGCTGCGGCGTGAAGCCCGCCGTCCAGCGAACCGTTCCGGCGGCCGGGTCGACCGTCATGCCTTCGGGACCGTCGGTCAACTCGTAGCGCAGGTCGTCTTCGTCCGGGTCGGCGGCCTCGACGTCGTAAACGTAATTGTCGCCGAGCCCGGGCGTGACAGCCGGCCGGCCGGAGATCACGGGGCTGCGATTGCCGGGCTGAAGGTCGGGCGGCAGATCGAAAGAGGCGGTGAACACCGTTCCTTCGAATGCGCTGCCGCTGAAGCCGCCGGCCGCATATCCCATGCCGTGACGGGCGAAAACATTCCACGCCGCCGCGCGGACCGTCGCGCCGTTTGCCTCATCCGCTTCCAGCGCCGTCAAGACGGCGTCCCGCGCGGCGATCATGTCAGGGTTGCAAGGAGTCAGCTTGAGGCCGTCCATGGCAAGCCTGTCCACGGCGTCCTGCCCCAGTTTGTTGCGCAGGTCCCAGAGCGTTGCGGCCCAGATTTCTCCCTCGGGGTGCGGCGCTGCGAATCCGTCGTTGCCGAGATCTTCATAGGTGAAGGTATAGCCTTCGTAACTTTGCCTGCGGATGCCGCGTTCGCTGTTTCCCGTGAGATAGGCGCCCTCGACCGGGTCGCCGGTGTAGCTGATGGAGAAATAATCGGACCAGCCTTCGCCCAGCCCTGCGGACTGCGTCCCGTTCAGACATGTCGACGAGGACGGCCCGCCCACAATCCGGGTCGTGACCCCGTGCGCGTATTCGTGAAAAACGATTTGGGCGGAGTAGGACGAATCCCGATCGTCTTCTTGCTCCTCCGTCCCTTGTCTGAAAATGCCCATGCCTATAAGGCCCGGGAGTCCGTCCGGCAAGCTCACAAAAAAAGCATTGTTGATCTCCATTTGCGCCTCCGCGCGGATGGCGTCGTTCTCTTTCCCCCCGAGATCGAAGTTATCCGTCTGGAAGTTGCCGGCCTGCTCGGTAAACCCCAAATCGTAGAAGTAATCGTGAGCCGCATTGATCAGGTAGAAGAGATTCGTCACCGCGGCCGCCCGGAAGTCTCTCGGATCGGCGCCGGTCGAGCCTTCGGCCGCCGGGAAGTCGAAAATCTGAGAGGCGCTGCTCGCCCGGCCGTTCTCGATGTCGGGGACCGGCTCCGCATCGGGACCGCCGACGGCGGTTCTGGAGAGATAGGCGTCGACGTTGTTGCCCGTGGTCACGACGCCGTCGGGAGTAAGCCAGCCTGCGGGGAAGGCGACCAGTTCGCGGTCGCCGGCGATCGGCGACTTCTTCCAGACGCGGGCCTGCCCCATCGTGTGGGTCAGGCTGCGACGGATCAGCAGCCGGCCGTCCCGGGCGTCGATCAAGATTTCGTAGGCGCCGACTGCTTCCGTTTCCAGGAAAATTCTGTAGGCAAGCCGCGCCGCTGAGGGCGTCATGGGGAGAATCGAGAGTTCCGCCAGGATCGGCGCGCGCCGCTCGCCCGCGGGGTTGCGGAACGCGGCTTGCCGGGCCTCGCGGGAAGGCAGCGGCTCCAACTCGGACGGCGGGTCGATCCCCAGAGACTCGAATGCCGCCAGCACCGCCTCCTGCGCCGACAATGCCGGCTTGGCGGTGATGCGCAGTTGGGGAATGAGCTCTCCGGCGCCTGCCTGGATCACTTGGCCCGCCGCGTTCAAGGCGACCTTCACGCGGCCTTGATAAACATCGATGCCGTTTGCCGACTGGTTGAAATGCAGGAACGACAATCCGCCGGCGGAGATGTCCTTGCCGGCGAGCCTCAGCTCTGCGAGGTCGCTCTCGCCCAGCAGGAACAGGTCCCGGCGCGCCCGCAGGAAATTTTTGGCGATGACGACCGGATCCTGCGTGGAGGGGGCGCTGAGCGGCTCGACCGCGTTGGCAATCGACTGCGGCAAACCGAACGCATTGACGGTCAACCGCAGCCCGCGGCGGCCTGCGGCCTCGGCCGCCGCGCGGTATGCCTCGAGCCGCGCTTTCCGCTGCCGGACGAACGCCCGATCTTGCAGGGTCTTCCGGTCGGGCGCCGTTCCCGGAGCCTGCGCCCGCAGATGCTGTCGGATGTCGAAATCGCCTGCCGGCCGCTCTTGAATTTGCCGCGCGGCAGCAGTATCCCCGGCGGTTGCCGGGACTTGCGCCAAAGCCGGCAGGCAAGCGAAAAGAAAGCAGAGCGCCTTGCGCAAAAAGCTGCCCATGCGCTTTTATCGGCCGCGGCGCTCCTTGTCGTAGGGCGCTCCGGTGCCGGAAGAGCCCATGAAGAATTTTCTGCCGTCCTCGAAGGTCACGTCGCGGCCGTTGGCGCGGTTGGAGCGGTCTTTGGCCTGGTAGCCGTCGACGATGATGACTTGGCCGGGCTTGATGGTGTCCCGCTTGAGGCCGCGGCGCAGCAAGCTGTTGGGCGTGCCGCCCTCGACCATCCAGACCTCTTTCTTGCCGTCGTCGGAGGTGACTTCCATATGAATCCAGGTGTGCGGATTCACCCACTCCACGCGCACCACCGGCCCCTTCAGCAGCAGCGGGCGCTTGGGATCGAACTCGGCGCCGAACGCATGGTGCGCTTCCGCCGGCGTGTCGATCATGACCAGAAGAGCGGCCGCGGCGAGACCGGAGAGCAGGGCCGCGGTCAGGAAACGAGAAATCGATTGGACGCTCATTGCTTCCCCCATTGCATAGTGTAACCGAGAGTTATTCGTCGTCCGTTTCCCCTTGCAGGTCGGCTTCGAGAATGCGCGCGCCGCGCAGAATGCCGCCGAACGAGTAGTTGGCCTCGTGGCAGGCGTATTCGTACACCCGCTGGTCGCTGGCCGGCCAGGTGTATTCGCCGCTCCACGGCGCGGTCCATACGTTCGGGTCTTCCACTGTAAAGCGGTAGAGCAGCGTGTCTTTGTCCAGGCGGGTAAAGCGTTCGACAACGTGCAGATCGCGCGTCGCGCCCGAGAGCGCGGGCCTGTCGTTGAAATTCGTGGTGTCGATGACCAGCGTGTCGCCTTCCCACCGGCCGACCGAATCGCCCAGCCACTTGCGCACGTCCGGCGGCGCATGCTCGGCGTTCATGCGCACGATGCGCGCGTCGTGCACCATCTCGACGAAGATCAGCACGTGATCGTCGGTCTGCACGATGCGCTTCAGGTTGTTGTAGAGCACGGGCAGCATCGGCGGGCCGCCGGTCGAGCCGAAGCCCAACAGGCAGCGCTCGGCCAGCGGGCGGATCTCGGGGTCGTCGTAAGGCCCTATCGGCAGCTTCTCTTCGAGCCACCAGGCGCGGCCCTTGTTCATGTTCTTGCCGGCGTTCGGACGGAAAATATTGGCGCGCTCCCGCGCCCGCCGCTTGGCGGCCTCGGTCAACGGCGGACGCTGGCCGTCGGGCGGGTCGACGATGATCGACGTGCGCCATTGGCCGTCGACCTTGAAAGCCCCCGAGCCGCGGTCGATCCAGAACGTGTTGTAGCCGCCGACGTTCCCTGCCGCGCCCTGGGAGCCGTCGCCCCCCTCCGGCGGCGCGCTGCGGTTCGGGTCGGACGCGGCGTTTCGCGAAGCGTTCCGCTCGGCCTCCTTGCGCGCGATCTCCTGCGCCTCTTCGTCGGTCAGCGTCAGCTTGTCGCCGTAATGCTTGGGACGCTGCAGCGGCGTCAGCGTGGCGATGTCGTACGTGCCCGAAAGATCCGGCCGGCCGTTCGGCATGCGCGGGATATCGTCAGCGGCCGCGGCGCCCGCAGTCAGGGCCGAAGCTGCAAAAAACATCGCAATACGGGTGTGCATCGTAAACCTCCCTATTGTCCGCTCTGCTGCGGCGGTATTAGCATAGCGCTTATTCGTCGTCCGTCTTGCCCGCAGCTTCGGCCTCCAGAGTTCTGGCGCCGGCGAGAATGCCGCGGAAAGAGTAATTCCCTTCGTGGCAGGCGTATTCGTAGACGCGCTGGCCGCTGGCCGGCCAGACGTATTCGCCCGACCAGGGCGCGGTCCATACGGTCGGGTCTTCGACCGTGAACTTGTACAGCAGCGTGTCGGCGTCGATGCGCGAGAAGCGCTCCACGACGTGCAGGTTGCGCGAAGCGTTGGCCAGAGCGGGCCGGTCGGTGAAGTTGGTCGTATCCACGACCAGCGTGTCCCCCTCCCACCGGCCGACGGAGTCGCCCAGCCACTTGCGCACGTCGGGCGGGGCGTGCTCGGCGTTCATGCGCACGATGCGCGCGTCGTGCACCATCTCGACGAGAATCATGACGTGATCCTCGGTCTGCACGATGCGCTTCAGGTTGTTGTAGAGCACGGGCAGCATGGGCGGACCGCCG
This sequence comes from Bryobacterales bacterium, assembly GCA_965214655.1. Lineage (GTDB taxonomy): Bacteria > Acidobacteriota > Terriglobia > Bryobacterales > UBA6623 > CATQHP01. The sequence continues at coordinate 3,476,529 of OZ243965.1, forward strand.
GTCGAGCCGAAACCCAGCAGGCAGCGCTCGGCCAAGGGGCGCAACTCGGGGTCGTCGTAAGGCCCCGGGTCGAGGCCCGCTTCGAGCCACCACGCCTCGCCGGTGTTCTTGCTGGAAAGCTTCGCGCGCGCCGCAGCCTTTTCCCGGGCCGCGGGGGTCATCGGCGGCAGCCGGCCGTCGGGCGGATCGACCAAAATCGACGTGCGCCATTGGCCGTCGACTCGAATCGCCGACGTTCCCCGTCCATACCACAGCGAGTTGTAGCCGCCGACGTTCCCCTTGCCGCCCGTCGTGCCGTCTCCGCCCAGGGGCGGCGCCCCCCGCTCAGGGTTGGAAGCGGCGTCGCTCTTCTTCATGAACTCGACTTCCGCGCGCGCAATGGCCTGCGCTTCCTCATCGGTCAACGCCAACCGGTCGCCGAACTTGGCGGGCCGCTGCAGGGGCGTCAGCGTGGAGATGTCGTAGACGCCGGAAAGGTCCGGTCGTCCGCCGGCCGTGCGCGGGATGTCCGCGCCCGCCGCGGCAGACCCGAAAACCAGAGCGGCAAACGCAACCGCCGCCCCGCAGCTTCGCAATCGCGATCGAACGCAGCCGCTGAAAATCATCGCTCCCTCATTCCCCTCGTGTTTTGCCTTCCATCTCGGCTTCCAGCACTCGGGCGCCCCCGAGAATGCCGCGGAAAGAGTAGTTGGCTTCGTGGCAGGCGTATTCGTAGACGCGCCGGTCGCTGGTTGGCCAGACGTATTCGCCCGACCAGGGCGCGGTCCATACGGTCGGGTCTTCGACCGTGAACTTGTACAGCAGCGTGTCGGCGTCGATGCGCGAGAAGCGCTCCACGACGTGCAGGTTGCGCGAAGCGTTGGCCAGAGCGGGCCGGTCGGTGAAGTTGGTCGTATCCACGACCAGCGTGTCCCCCTCCCACCGGCCGACGGAGTCGCCCAGCCACTTGCGCACGTCGGGCGGGGCGTGCTCGGCGTTCATGCGCACGATGCGCGCGTCGTGCACCATCTCGACGAGAATCATGACGTGATCCTCGGTCTGCACGATGCGCTTCAGGTTGTTGTAGAGCACGGGCAGCATGGGCGGGCCGCCGGTCGAGCCGAAACCCAACAGGCAGCGCTCGGCCAAGGGGCGCAGTTCGGGGTCGTCGTAAGGCCCCGGATCGAGGCTCGCCTCGAGCCACCACGCCTCGCCGGTGTTCGGGCGGAACATCTTGGCGAACGCCGCCGCGCGCTGCCGCGCGGCGGGGGTCATCGGCGGCAGCCGCCCGTTCGGCGGATCGACGATGATCGACGTCCGCCATTGGCCGTCGATCTGGAACGCGCCGCTGCCGCGGTCGATCCAGAACCAGTTGTACCCGCCGACCTCGCCGGCGGCGAAGTCCAGCTCGGGAACGTCGATCTCGCCGGCGAATCCCGCTCCCCCTACCGCGGGAGCGCCGCGGTTCGGGTCGGAAGCCGCGTCCGCCTGCGCCGCGATCTCCGCTTCCTTGCGAGCAATGGCCTGCGCCTCTTCCGCGCTCAAGGCAAGCTTCTCGCCCAACGCTTTCGGCCGCTGCAGCGGCGTGCGCGTGGCCGTGTCGTAGGTCCCCGACAAGTCGGGGCGGGGAGGATCCGCGCCCGCAAGAATTCCGCCGCCGATCGAAAACAATCCGAAAACGACCGCAAAAACAATCGACCGGCCGGACATGAGTGCGCCTCCTCTTCGCTTAACGCTCCAACGGTTTCCGCCTGTATTCGCCGTAAATCAATTCTTCGACGAACTCGACGCACTTGAAATCCATCAGCCGCGCGCCTTCCTCGATGCGGCGGTAAAGCGGCATTTCGATCTTCCAGGGCCGGGTGAAGACTTCCGGGTCTTCGATCACGGCTTCGTAGCGCATGTGGTTGGGGCCGACCGGGGTGTAGCGCTCGGTGACGCGCATCTTGTAGCTGTGGTGCGTCCCCGAGCGGTCGAGCCAGGTCTGGTCGCCGAGTCCGCTGACCTCGACGACCAGCGTATCGCCTTCCCAGCGGCCTACGGATTGCCCCATCCAGGAATCGGTTTCGGCCGGGCCGACGTCCTCGAGATAGATCTCGCGGGTGGCGCCGGCGAATTCGTAGGCGATGAATACCGTGTTTTCGTTGTGAAAAATCTGAAAGGGGAAGGGCATGTAGGTCGCCCGCGGCACGCCCGGCATGTAGCATTTGATCTCCGGGTCGCGGTCGATCCAGTTCCTGCGGTTTTCTTCCCGTTTGGCCGCCGCTTCCGGCGTGTAGGGGATCTTGCCGCCCTCGACGACGCCCATGCCGCCCGGCACCGCCCCTACCGCGCCGAGGCGCAGCAGCGGGACATCGGGCAGCGGCCCGTGCGGCCCCTCGCGGAGCTGCATCGAAGCGCGGGCCATGTGCCGCTCGAGATCGTAATTGGCCGAGTTCAGCGCCTGCCAGATGCCGTTCAGATCGGGCTTGCCGTTGGCCAGACGGGCGATCTCGGCTTGGGGGGCCTGCCCCGCCGCGGGCATCGCCGCCAGCGCAAGAGCAAGAACTGCGAATGTCGATTTCATGCCGCTACCTAAGATATCATGACAGCATAGGCCGCCGGTCTTGCTTTTCCCTTTTCACCCGCGATGTTCCGACTAGACGGCCGCACGGCGCTGATAACCGGCGGGGCGAGCGGGATCGGCGCACAGACGGCGCGCGTATTCGCCGCCGCCGGCGCGCGGGTGCTGGCCGCCGACCGCAACGAACGGGCGGCGCAGGCGCTGTGCGCGGAAGTCGGCGGCGGGGCCCGCGCGCTGAAGATCGACGTGACCGACCCCGAGTCGGTGCGCGCGGCGTTCTCCGGCATCGACGAGCTGGACATCCTGGTCAACAACGCCGGCGTCGGCCACGTCGGCTCGATCGAGGAATGCGCGCCCGACGAGTGGCGCAAGCTGATGCGCGTCAACGTGGACGGCGTTTTCCTCGTCACCCAGGCCGCGCTGCCGCTGCTGTTGCGCTCCGCTTCCGGCTCGATCGTCAACATCGGCTCCGTCGCCGGCCTGGTCGGAGTCAAGCGGCGCTTCGCCTACTGCGCCTCCAAAGGCGCGGTGGTGATGATGACCCGCTCCCTGGCGGCCGATTACGCCGGAAGGCTGCGCGTGAACTGCATCTGTCCGGGCACGGTCGATACGCCCTTCGTCGAAGCTTACCTGGAGAAATACCACAAGCACGAAAAAGCCGAGGTGCGCGCGCAGTTGAACGCCCGCCAGCCGGTCGGACGCCTCGGGCGCCCCGAGGAAATCGCCCACATGGCGCTCTATCTCTCCTCCGACGAAGCCGAGTTCGTCCACGGCGCGGTGCAAACCATCGACGGCGGCTGGACGGCGCTGTAGTCCCTTGTCTCCGGCGGCCTGTGCGATACTGGCGCCATGAAAAAACTCGCGCTGCTCGTTTCCGCGTTGTTTCCGCTCGCCGGCGCCGCCCCGGCGGAGGTCAGGCTGCCCGCCCTGCTGAGCGACCGCATGGTGGTGCAGCGCGAGTTGCCGGTTCACGTCTGGGGCTGGGCGGACCCGGGCGAGGAGGTCGCGGTCGCTTTTCGCGGGCAGCAGGCTTCGGCGGCCGCCGACGATGCGGGGCGCTGGGAAATCTATCTCCAGCCGCTGGCGGCGGGCGGCCCGTTCGAGATGACGATCCGCGGCTCGAACGCGATCGTCTTGCGCGATGTGTACGTCGGCGAAGTCTGGGTTGCCTCGGGACAGTCGAACATGGTCTGGCCCCTGCAGCGGTCGAACGACGCCGAGCAGGAGATCGCCGCGGCGAAGTTCCCCGAGATCCGCTATTTCAAGGTGAAGCTGACCACCGCGGAAGAGCGGCGGGACGATGTCGAGGGCGAATGGCTGGCGGTTTCTCCCCGGACTGCGGCGGAGCTTTCCGGCGTCGGTTATTTCTTTGCCCGGCGCCTGCATGAAAAATTGGGCGTCCCGTTCGGGATCGTCCAATCGGCTTGGGGCGGCACGCCGGCCGAAGCCTGGACCACGGCCGAGACGCTCGCCGCCAACCCGTCGTTGGCGCCTTTCCGGCAAGAGTGGGCGCAGGTGCTGGCGGAGTATCCGAAAGCCAGGAGGTCTCATGAGAAGGCCCTGAAGCGCTGGGAGTCGGCCGCGGCCAAAGCCGAGGCGGCCGGCCGCGAACCGCCCAGGCGTCCGCGCGAGCCCCGCGGGCCGGGGCATCAGCACGCGCCGGCGGGGCTCTTCAATGCCATGATCGCCCCGCTCACGCCGTATCCGATTCGCGGAGCGATCTGGTACCAGGGCGAGAACAACGCCAACCGTGGCCACGGGAAAAGCTACCGCAGCCTTTTCCAGGCCATGATTCTCGATTGGCGCCGCGAGTGGGGGCTGGGCCCCTTCCCCTTCCTGTTCGTGCAGCTTGCCGACTACGGGCGCGTTCCCCCAGAGAGCGCGTGGCCCGAGGTGCGCGAAGCGCAGGCGATGGCGCTCGATCTGGCGCATACCGGCATGGCCGTGACCGTGGATATCGGCAACCCCGACGACATCCATCCGCGCAACAAGCAGGAGGTTGGACGCCGCCTCGCGCTCGCGGCGCGGGCCAAAGTCTACGGGGAGGGTGGTCTCGCCTTTTCCGGCCCCGTTTTCCGCCAGGCGACGCGCGAGGGCCGGACGCTCAAGCTGTGGTTCGATCACCTCGGCGGCGGCCTGTCGGCGCGCGGCGGCGCATTGCGCGGCTTCGAGCTGGCGGGCGCCGGCGGCGCATACGTCGCGGCCGAGGCGCGCATCGTCGGCAACAACGTCCTGCTGTCGAGTCCCGCAGTCGATACGCCGCTCAAGGCCCGCTACGCCTGGGCGGCCGCGCCCGAAGGCAACCTGTTCAACAAGGCCGGCCTGCCGGCGTCGCCTTTCCGCACCGCCGAATAGCCGCCCCAAGCGCGTAACGGCGCCTGCGTGACTTTTGCCGCGGGCTGCTATCCCCCGGCGCAGTCGAAGGCGAAACGGAAGCCGTTTTCCACGATGCCCTCGATTTCGTCAGGCAAAAAGCCGAGCGCCGCCAGCGCGGCGAGCTCTGCGGACAAGGTGACGCCGAAGAACGTCGGGTCGTCAGTGCTGACGGTAAGCGGCACGCCGGCCTCGAAGAGCCTGCGCGCCGGGTGCTCCCGGTATGAGCGGTAGATGCCCGTGCGGATGTTGCTCGTGGGGCAGATTTCGAGCGGAATCCGCTCGGCGGCAAGGCGTTCCACGAGCGCAAGGTCTTCGACGGCCCGCACGCCGTGGCCGATGCGGTCGACTTTCAGGATGCGCAGGGCGTCCCGGACACTCTCCGGACCCAACCCTTCTCCGGCGTGGACCGTGAGCTTCAAGCCGGCGCCGCGGGCCTTGGCGAAGACGCGCTCGAACGGCGCGGGGGGGAAAAGATGTTCCGAGCCGCCGAGCGTGATCGCCGTCAGGTTGCGCGGCCGGCGCTCGAGGATGCGGTCGAGCAGGTTTTCGGCCGCTTCCGCTCCGATGTCGCGCACAAGATCGACGATCCAGCGCACCCGGGGCGGGTCTTCGGGTTCTTCCGCCAGCGCTTCGAGCAGCGCTTCGAGCGGAATGCCCTGGTTGACGTATTCGATCAGCGAAACGGAGACCTCGGCGTAAACGACGTTCTCGCTGCGGAGCTGCCGGCGCACGGCGGCGATCAACCCCCGGAAGTCGTCGATGCCGCGCACGAAATAGCCGGTAAAAAGGTAGGACGCAAGGAATCCGGACAAGGATTCGTAGCGGAAGAAAGCGTTTTCCTCGTAGCGGCCTTCCATCGCCGCGCGGATGTTTTCGTGCGCCGCGAAGAGTCGGCGGTGGCGCTCCGGGGCGTTGGCCAGCGCTTTCTCCGGCGGGTATTTGCGCAGCAGCGCCCCCAGGAACTCCGCGGGGATTGCTCCGCGTAGATGAACGTGCAACTCGGCCTTGGGCCGTGCGCGAAGATCGGCCGCCGCCATCGGAAGCTTAGCCGTCGCTGAGGCAGTCCGGGCAGGCGCGGCAGAGCTTGAGGTTCAGCATATGGGCGACGGCTATGCACAGCGCGCCGCAAGCGCCGCAAGCGGCGCCGAGGCCGCCGCCGTGGAAGAGCGGCTCGGCCGCGAGCAGCAGCAAAAAGCCGGCGGCAAACGTCGCCAGGCAGCGGCGCCGGCGATGCCGGAAGCGGTAGGCCCAAGTCAAGCTGCCGAATCCGATCAGCGCCGAGAGGGTCAACAGAACGGCTTCCGCCGTTTCACCCCGCAACCGGCTGAGCGGCGCGGCAAGCAGGCCGCCGAAAGCCAAGGGCGCCGCCGCGCAATGGACCGCGCAAGCCGTCGAGACGGCGATGCCGCAGCGGTCGAGGATCGCCGTGCGATTGTCGGTCATTGTCCAGTATAGCGGAAGGAGCGGGGTCGTTTGGCGCGCTGCCCGTCTACCGTTCTCTTGCGGCTGCTTCTTCCGCCCTGGCGCCGCCCAGGATCAACTCCACGGCGGTATTCCCCTCGTGGCAGGCGTACTCGTAGATCTGGTACCCGGGGTCGCGGGTCAGGGGCATCGAGACCTTCCACGGCGCGGTGTACATTTCGGGGTCTTCGATGGTCACCTCGTAGCGGATGGTGTCTGCGTCCGTCCGCGTGAACCGCTCGACGACGTGCAGCTTCTCGCTTTGCGGAATGCCTTTGATGCGCCGCGACGCTCCGTTGTTGGCGATCCAGCCCTTGTCGGTGAAGTTGGTGACGTCGACCGCCAGCGTATCGCCTTCCCAGCGGCCGCGGGAGTCTCCCATCCACAGGCGGATGTTCTCGGAAACGTGCGGCCGGCCGTCGAGTGGAATGATGCGGATGTCGTGGATCATCTCGTAGAAGATCACGACGTAGCCCGGAATCTGCACGATGCGGTAGGCGTTGTTGTAGCCGGCCGGAAACATCGAGCCGGGCACGCCGCGGGTGATGCAGCGGTCCCACACGCTCATGTGCTTGTAATGGTCGCCTTCGTGAGCCTTGTTGTAATCGCGCTTGGCGACGGCGGAATCACGGGTGGGCACGATGCCGTCGGCGGGCTCGACCACCAGCGAGGTCTGCCGCGTCGCGAGAAACCTGTTCCCTGAGTCCATCCATATCCGGTTGTAGCTGCCCACGTTGCCGGGGGTGGACTTGCCGTCGCCTGCGGCCCGCCGCCGGGCGATGTCCTGCTCGATCTCGGCCGCCTCGGCCTCGCTCAGGAAGGCTTTGCCCTTGTGCTGCGGCGGACGCTCGAAGGGCGTGATCGTCTCGTTGGTCCACATGCCCTGCAGGTCGGGATCGCCCCACGCCGTGCGGCCGACGGCCCACTGCCCGCTTGCCTCCCCTGAAGACTGGGCGGCCGCCGGAACGGAGGTCAAACACGCCGCAAAAAATGCAACAAAGAATGCTGTCGCCGGGAATTTTGTCGCTGAGAATTTTGTCATGGCTCGCCTCACCGCTCCCAATGGCGTTCGTGGCACATCTCGCAGGCATCGACCAGCAGGTTGCCCGCGTCGTTGACCCCGTCCGCGTCCTTGGCCTTCGCCGCTTTGAGCGCAAGGGATCCGGCCTCGACCATCGCCAGCGACGTTTTGCGCCAGATTTCCTCGTCCTTGGCGCGGCTGCCGATCAGCAGCAGATTGCCGGATTCTGCGAGCAGCACGGCGTTGTTGCGCAGCGCCTGCCAAGCCTCCTCGTCCGCGGGAGGATTGCGCCCGACGTTCCAAATGGCGCTCGATGCCGGGATCGTCATCGCCTTCATGATCTCCGTAGTGTCGCCCACCGGTTTGGGGCCGGCGGCTTGGGGAGAGGATTCCTCCGTCCGGGCGGCCGCCGCGAACAGAAGAACGGCCGCCGCCAGGCCCGCCGCTATCCCGGAGCCCGAAATCATGCCTGCAAGAATCGTAGCAAAGTTCGCGCCCGGCGGTTTTGCCGTCCCCTGTCCGCCGACTGCGCCGCGGCCCCGCCGGTTTGCTAGAGTTTTCTAAGCTCCTGGAAACGGGCGTCTCAATGTTTTTCGTAAAATGTCTCTCGTAAAATTCCTCGAATGGCTTGAGAACACCGGCGGGAGCGTGGGCATCCGCGAGTCGATTCTGTTTTACCCGCTGGTGGAGTCGACCCACGTCCTCTCGCTGTGTCTTTTCCTGGGCATGATCGCCATGCTCGACCTGCGCTTGCTGGGCTTGGGTATGCGCAGCGTGCCGGTGTCGCAGACGGCGGGGAAGCTGCTGCCCTGGGCGTTCGCCGGCTTTGCCTTGATGGTCGTCAGCGGGTCGCTGCTGTTCTATTCGACCCCGCTGCGGGCGTACCACAACATATTCTTCCGCATCAAAGTCGTAGGGATCGTTCTCGCGGGCCTCAATGCCCTGATCTTTCACCGCACGATTTACCGCCGGGTGGTCGATTGGGACACCGCCGCCGTCCCGCCCCGCCGGGCCAAGATCGCCGGGGCGGCGTCGCTGTTCCTCTGGTCGGTCGTGGTCATCTGCGGCCGCATGCAGGCCTACAACTGGTTCGACTGAGAGCGCGCCGGCGGCCCGCCGGCGGATCCGCTATCCAAGGCCGCGCCGGCGCCAATCTTTCGCCAAGGTAACCGAGCGCATGGACGATGGATTGGAATAGGGACGGGCGGCAGGGCGGCCCCGCCGAACCATCGACGCGTAGAATGAATCTCTTGCCGGGATTCCGTCGATGATTACGCTGGTCGAAGCCTTGAACTACCGCTGCCTGCGGTATGCGCAGAGGCCCTTGCAGCGTTTCCATGTTCTGGTGGGGCCGAATGCGTCCGGCAAGACAACCTTTTTGGACGTTATGGGGTTTTTGCGCGATCTCGTATCCGACGGGTTGGACGCGGCGGTCTCCAAGCGGGCCGAGAATCCCCGAGAACTCCTCTTCCGCGGCCGGGGCGGCAAGCTCGAGCTGGCGGTCGAGGCGCTGATCCCCGACGAGCTGCGCAAGCTGACGGCAAAACCGGAGTTGAGCACGGCAAGGTACGAGGTGTCCGTCGGCTTTGACGAAACGCGGCGCCGCTTCGAATTCAAGGACGAGAGATTGCTGCTGAGAAAGCCGGATGTTTTCGAGCGGCAAGAGCGCGCGTTATTCCCGATGCCGCCCACCGTTCCGGAAACGCTGTTGATCGGGAAGCATCGCAAGGACGCCAGAACGGTAATCAACAAGGTATGGGGAGGGAACGACAATTTCTACCGCGAGACCGGGAAGGGCTGGGCGCCCTCATTCAAATTGGGGCCGCGCAAGTCGGCGCTGGGCAACCTTCCGGCAGACGTCGAATCGTTTCCCGCGGCCGCCTGGTTTCGAGAGTGCTTGACTGCCGGCGTGCGAACGTTCCTGTTCAACAGCCTTGCGATCAAGCAGCCCAGCGCCCCGACCCAAGCTGCGGATTTTCTGCCTGACGGGTCGAATCTGCCCTGGGCGCCGCTCGTATGCGGGAGCAGAACCCGCAAGGACATCGAGCATGGATCGCACACATGCGGACGGTCTTGCCCGATCTGGCGGACATCGCCGTCGTCGAGCGCCCGGAGGACAAGCGTTGCTACATGGTCTATGAGTACGAGGGCGGGCTGAAGGCGCCTTCCTGGCTGGTTTCCGACGGCACGCTGCGGCTTGCGGCGCTCACCTTGCCCGCGTATCTGTCCGACCTGCGGGGCATTTACCTGATCGAAGAACCGGAGAACGGGCTGCACCCGAAAGCCGCGGCGGCCGCCTACCACTCGCTCTCCTCGATGCATGCGGCTCAGGTAGTGCTGGCGACTCATTCGCCGGTCGTGCTGAACGCAGCGGGAATGGACGAGATGCTGTGCTTCGCCAAAAACGACGACGGCTCGACCGATATCGTGCTGGGGAGCGAACATCCCGTGCTGCGGCAATGGCAGGGCGAAGCCGATCTGGGCACGCTGCTCGCCTCGGGCGTCCTGGGATGAACGGGGAAGCTCTCGCGGTTTCCGCCCCCCGCAAAGACGCCGACAAAGACGCCGACAAAGACATGGCGCGCACGCGGAATTGACCGGCCCGACGGCTGACTGTGCGATACTGGTCCGCCGCCCCGCGCAGCGGAAAGCAGATGGACCTCTACCCCTTCTTCGAGTGGTTGGAAACGACCCCGCCGGCCATGGCCGTGCGCGATTCGCTGTGGCTGTTTCCGGTGATCGAGTGCGTGCATCTGCTGTTCCTGGCGCTGCTGGGCGGATCGCTGCTGGTGGTCGATCTGCGCCTGCTCGGGCTCGGCCTGCGCGCCCAGCCGGTGGCCGCTCTGGCGCGGCAGGTCCACCCCTGGACCGTCGGCGCCCTGGCCGGAATGATCGTCACCGGCATCCCGCTGTTCCTCTCCGAGACGGTCAAGTGCTACTACAGCCCGCCCTTCTGGTGGAAAATGGGGTTTTTGGTTATGGCTGCGACGTTCTTTTTCACCGTCCGCCGCAAGGTGACCGCCGGCGAAGAGAATCGACTGCGCGGCGCGCTGACCGCGGTGGTCTCGCTGGGTCTTTGGTTCGGGGTCGGATTTTCGGGGCGCTGGATCGCCTTCTACTGAGCCGCGCGCATTTTCTCCTTGAATTTTTCCGGTTTTTGACAACTCCTTGCGAGGTTGACGTTTGAGCAACGGTTTTCAGGAAGCGCTCGACCGCATCCGCGCCGGCGCAGAATCCCAATCGCAGAAGGGACTCTTCTTCGAGCGGCTGATGCGCGCGTTTTTCAGCGAGGACCCTGTTTACAAGGAGCGTTTCCGCAACGTCCGGCTGTGGTCCGAGTGGGCTTTCCTGCGGCCGGATTTCGATTCCAACGACATCGGCGTCGATCTCGTCGCCGAGGAGCGCGAGGGCGGCTACTGCGCCATTCAGTGCAAGTGCTACGCGCCCGGCACGCGCATCGGCAAGTCGCATCTCGATTCGTTCATCGCCGCTTCGGCCCGCGAGCCCTTCACCGCGCGCATGGTCGTCGATACCGGAGACGGCTGGGGGCCGAACGCGGTCAAGACCATCGAGCGGCTGAAGCCCGCCTGCGGCGTGCTGCGCTTCGCCGATCTGGCCGACCGGCCGTTCGACTGGCCCGACCTGCTGCGCGGCGAGCCGGAAGACCTGGCGCTGCGCCGCGAGACGTTCTCGCTGCGCCCGCATCAGCAGGCCGCGTTCGACGACGTGACCGCCGGCTTCGAGAGGCACGACCGCGGCAAGCTGGTCATGGCCTGCGGCACGGGAAAAACCTTCACCGCGCTGCGCATCGCCGAAGCCGTCGCGGGCGCCGGCGGCCGGGCGCTCTATCTCGTGCCGTCGATCTCGCTGTTCCAGCAGTCGATGCGCGAATGGGCCGAGCAGCGGGCGCTGCCGCACCGTTACATCGGCATCTGCTCCGATACGCGCGCCGGACGCAACGACGAGGACGCCTCGCTGCAAGAACTCGAGATTCCGGTCACCACCGACCCCGCTGCGATTTCCCGGAAGTTGCGGGAAGCGCGGCCGGATGCGATGACGGCGGTCTTCTGCACCTACCACTCGCTGGGTCTGGTGGAAAGCGCGCAAGACGACGGCGCGCCGGCGTTCGATATCGTTCTCTGCGACGAGGCCCACCGCACCACCGGCGTCGAGCGCCCCGGCGACAGGACCTCGCCCTTCGTGCTGGTTCACGACGCCCGGAAAATTCGCGCCGCGAAACGCCTCTACATGACCGCCACGCCGCGCCTCTACACCGAAAGCGCGAAGGCGAAGGCGGCGAGCCACGCCGCGGAAGTGTTCTCGATGGACGATCCGGCGGCCTATGGGCCGGAGTTGCACCGCCTTGCTTTCTCGCGGGCGGTCGAGCGAGGCCTGTTGTCCGACTACAAGGTGGTGGTCCTCGCCATGTCCGAGCAACACGTCGACGCCGCGTTGCAGGCGCATCTGGCGTCGGGCGACAGCGAGATCAACATCACCGACGCGGCGAAGATCGTCGGTTGCTGGCGCGCGTTGCAACGCCCGGAGAACAGACGCCCCGGCGAGGGGCCGCCGCCCCGCCTGACCCGCGCGATCGCCTTCACCAACACCATCGCCTCCTCGAAGCGCCTGGAGGCTCATTGGGACGGCATCGTCGGGCACGCCATCGAGTTGCTGCCCGAGGCGGAGCGTCCGGACGCTTTCCGCTGCGAGACGCGCCACGTCGACGGACAGCACCACGCGCTCGAACGCAAGGCCCGGATCGAATGGCTCAAGGACGGTTCCGCGGGCGTCTGCCGCATCCTCTCCAACGCCCGCTGTCTTTCCGAGGGCATCGACGTGCCGGCGCTCGACGCCGTGCTGTTCATGAACCCGCGCAATAGCCAGGTCGATGTCGTGCAGGCCGTCGGCCGCGTCATGCGCAAGGCGGCGGGCAAGCGGTACGGCTACATCGTGCTTCCGGTGGCCGTGCCGGCGGGAGTCGACCCGGCGAAGGCCCTCGACGACAACGAGCGCTTCGCCGCCGTCTGGAGCGTCTTGCGCGCGCTGCGCTCGCACGACGACCGGTTCGACGCCGAGATCAACAAAATCGACCTCAACGACACGCCGACCGACCGGGTCATCTTCAGCGGCGACGGAATCGACCCGGTGGACGCCCCTGCGCTTCCGTTTCCGCCGCTCGATCTGCCGCCCGGCGCGATCTACGCCAAGGTCGTCGAGAAGTGCGGCGACCGCAAGTACTGGGAGACTTGGGCCGGGGACGTGGCGCACATCTTCTCGCGTCTTGCGGCGCGGATCGAAGGACTGCTCGACAGTCCCGGCAACGAAACGCTGCGCGAGTGGTTCGAGGCTTTCCACGAGGAGCTCAAAGTCTCGATCAACGACCGCATCGACCGCAGCGACGCCATCGAAATGATGGCCCAGCACATCCTGACGAGGCCGGTCTTCGAGGCGCTGTTCGAGCATTACGATTTTGCCGCCGGCAACCCGGTGGCGAAGTCTCTGGACTCCTTGCGGCAGGACTTCGGGGAGTTCGGGCTGGAGAACGAAACGCGCGATCTGGAGCGTTTCTACGAAAGCGTCCGTATGCGCGCCCGTGGCCTCGACAACAGCTCAGCGCGGCAGCGCGTGCTGATGGAACTCTACGAGAAGTTCTTCGCCACGGCGATGAAGAAGGACGCGGACCGCCTCGGCATCGTCTACACGCCGGTCGAGATCGTGGATTTCATCCTGAACAGCGCCGACCGCGTATTGCGCCGGGAGTTCGGCCGGGACCTGAGCGACGAGGGCGTTCACGTCCTCGATCCGTTCACCGGCACGGGCATATTTTTGGTCCGGCTGTTGCAATCGACGCTGCTCCGGGGCCCGGACCTCGAACGAAAGTACCGCCGGGAGCTTCACGCCAACGAGATCGTCCTGCTGGCTTATTACATCGCGGCCATCCATATCGAAGAGGCGTTCCATGGCCGCCGCGGAGCGGCCGGCGCCTACGAGCCTTTCGGCGGCATCGTGCTGACCGATACGTTCAACCTGCACACCGAGAGGACGGGCTTCCCGAAGAGTTGGCTGCCGGTCAACAGCGAGCGCGTGGAACGCCAGCAGGGTCTGCCCATTCAGGTCATCGTCGGCAATCCGCCCTGGTCGACGGGGCAAAGAAGCTCGGCGGACGACAATCCGAACGTGGACTATCCCCAGCTTGAGCGGCGCGTCGGCGAGACCTATGCCGTCCGTTCCAGGGCGACGCTGAAGAACAGCCTTTACGACACCTACAAGATGGCGATCCGCTGGGCGTCGGACCGCATCGGCAGGCAAGGCGTCGTCGCCCTGGTCACCAACGGCTCCTGGATCGACGGCAACGTGGATTCGGGCGTGCGCTCCTGTCTGGCCGAGGAGTTCAGCTCGATTTACGTCCTGAACCTGCGCGGCAACCAGCGGACGCAAGGCGAACGCTCGCGCCGGGAAGGCGGCAAGGTCTTCGGCCAGGGCTCCCGCGCGCCGGTGGCGATCACGATCCTGGCGCGCAACCCGGACGCCGCTCATGACGGCTGCCGCATCCTCTACCGCGACATCGGCGACTATCTCAAGCGCGAGGAGAAGCTGGCCATCCTGCGCGATGCGGGGTCCATCGCCGGCATCGAGGACTGGCGCACGATCGCGCCCGACCGGCATCACGACTGGATCGGGCAGCGCAGCGAGGAATTCCAGAAGCTCTATCCGATGGGGTCGAAAGCCGCGAAGGCCGGCAAGGCGGATGAGGCGGTCTTCAAGCTGTTCAGCAACGGCTACAAGACCAGTCGTGACGCCTACATCTACAACTTTTCCCGCGATGCCTGCGCGGAGACCGCCCGCAGGATGGTGGGCGGCTACATGGACGCTATGCGGGCTTTGGAAGAGGTTCGTGCTCCGGATGTCGAGGACGTCACGCGCCGCCATTCGTCGCATGTGCGGTGGGACCGCGAGTTGAAGAACAACCTGCGGCGGCGGCGGACCGCTACATATTCACCGGACAACATCTGGACGACCCAGTATCGGCCTTTCGTCAAACAGAACTGCTATGTCGAATACGTTCTGGTCAACAACAAGTGCCAACAGGACAGCATCTTTCCTGCGTCCGATAGCGAAAACCACGCGATCTGCGTTCCGGGCGTGGGATCGACCAAGCCGTTCTCGGCCCTCGTCGTCGATACGATGCCGGATCTCCACTGCGTTGCGTTTGGCCAGTGTTTCCCGCGCTACCGCTATCGGCAGCGGGCCGGCGCGCAGGGCGAGCTTCCCGGAATCGAATCGGATGTGGAGCGCATCGACAACATTTCGGACACGGCCTTGCGCGCCTTCCGCGCGCGTTATAACGACGCCACGATCGCCAAGGACGCGGTCTTCGATTACGTGTACGGAGTCCTGCACGCTCCCGGCTACCGCGAGCGCTTCGTCAACGACCTGGCGAAGGAGTTGCCGCGCATCCCCTTCGCGCCCGATTTTCACGCCTTCGCCAAGGCCGGACGCGAGCTCGCGGAGCTTCACCTCGGTTACGAGACCTGTGCGCAATATCCGCTTGAGCTTGCGTTTGCCCATGAAGGAGAACCGCGCACGGAGCGTTTCCGGATCGGCAAGCGCGCGATGCGGTTCGCCGACGGCGAGAAAACGAGACTCATCGTCAACGCCCATGTGAGCCTGCGCGGCATCCCCGCCGAGGCGCACACGTATCAAGTCAACGGACGCACCCCGCTGGAATGGTTCATCGACCGCTACCGCATCACGCAGGACAGGGAAAGCGGCATCGTCAACGACCCCAACCACTGGTTCGCGCAGCCGCAAGACATGCTCGCGGCCGTCCGCCGCATCGTCCACGTCAGCGTGGAAACCGCCCGCATCGTCGCCGCCCTGCCCGAACCCTTCGCCCCCAAAGCGGACGCTTGACGCCCGGGCCCGCTCGCGTGAAGGTTGCGCCGAAAGTGGGCGTCGCGCCAACGGCTTCCTCGACCCGACAGCCTTCAGCTTCGCAAAGGGGTATACGACCTCGTCGGCAAACGGCCACTCCTGAGTCAGAAACGTTCAGTTCAATTCAAATATGCAGGTAATACCCAGGATTCTGGCGAGACCTGGAACAACTTGGCACGGGCCAAAAATCTGTCCTGCAGGGATCGTCAGGCGGCGGCCGGAACGCTGATCGTATCCGTACTTTACGGACGGTAAATGATGAACGGCTTGAGACTTTCCGGCATCTCACATCGGGCAGCGACGGTTTTCAAGGTAACGGCTACGGCCATGCATACTTTCCTAAAACCCCATATTTTTCAACATGGACTGACTTTCTTTCTGGTTGAGCCGCGGTGGTCCGCCGGCAAAACCTTGTAGAGGCCCGAACGGTTCCAGTTGGTGCTTCGTGTCCAGTTGCCTGTTGATAGCCTCGGCATACCTCAGAACAGACGCGATAGCGTTTCGAATATCCTTGTCTTCTACCTTATTTTTATCGTGGAGGTTACCGTGCATGATCCTGTTGCGCGTCTTCTGTGCGCTTTCCAGGTCACAGGGTGCATTGTTCGGAGGTTCAAAATTAAATATTTTTTCATAAAATATGCCGTATTCCGTGCGCGTAATATAATGGTTTCCGACTGCATCCAGTGCAAGTTCGGCGATCACTTTATGAATTCTTGCCAAGCCGCAGTAGAGTGCCATGCGCTGACCATGTTCGAGACGAAAGAATACATAAGCGAGACATATCTCCAAAGGTATATCCTTGTTGTCGAGGAGCAGCGGGATGTGCTCGAAGTAGCTCTGCATTTTTTGCGAACAACTTTCGTATGCTTTTTTAAGGCTCTGGATTGATCCGATTTTGGTTGGCATCAGTTTTGATCCATTGATAATCGTTGGTTTCGCTGGCCACGCCCGGGTGGTAAAGAGTTGCTTCATCGTACCCTGTTTGATGGTGTGGCTTTGTTATGGTTCTGCTCCAGAGCGGCGATTTTGGCATCCATGTCGGAGAGAACGGTTATAGGTCGGCACTGCCACAGCGATAACTTTTAACGACCGTTTTACAGCGCTTTAATTCCGTTGCGTAAAAGTCCCACACCCGCCGGCTGCGCTCACGTCTTTGCGCGCCATTGCTGCAAAGCGTCTTGCAGCCCCTCTACCAAGGGTTGAATGTCACTCTCTTTGCGGTTAGCCTCCAGGCGGGCGACGACGCGGCAGATGTCGGGGGCGTTCCGGCCCAAGGCTTCGGCCAAGACTCGCAGCTTGGTCTTGGCGATCTGCGAAGGCCGGTCGGACGCCGAGTCGTAGACCGAGTCCAACCGGCTTATCCGCCTGGAGAGATCGTCCGGGTCGATGCCCAACTCTGTTGCGCAGCCGTCCGAGCGCAACCGCTCCCAAACCCACATTTCAGGCGCGTCGTGGCTTGGGAGAAAAAACACCGGCACGTCGCTTCCGGCGCTGTCCCGTATCTTTCGTTCCATGCCCTTGCCGCGCTTGTCGCCGTCGAGAATGAAAACGAAGTTTTGAATCCGGCCGAATTTACGGAACGCCGCGGCATGCATGGGGAACTCGCCGGCGCCCGTGTCCCGCCCGATGCGCACCGACTCCCTGCCGATTCTTTCTCGAGTCAGCAGAAAATCGAACACGCCTTGCAGGATGCCTTCGGCCGCTTCGTCCTCGCAAAGCAGGTTGAGCGCGTCTCCGGAACGTCCGTAGAGAGCGTCTTGAACCACGTCGCGGTAGGGGGGGCGCACCGTAACCCGGCCTGTTTCATCGCGTTCGAGGAAGACGCGTCCGTGGGCGGGCACGGAGTCGAGCACTACCGCACTGTGGGTGGTTACGATGATCTGCAGGTCGTTGCGCAGGGCGAGTTGCTGCAACTGCAGCATGAGAAGCTGCTGTACCCAAGGGTGCAGCCCGGCTTCCACCTCGTCGATCAGAACCAGAGCGCCGTCGAGTTGGGCGATCTCTTGCGACAGTCGCAGGATGGCGCGCTCGCCGGCGGCCATGTGCAACTCGGAATATGCCGCGCCGCCTTCCTGGGCTGCAAAGAGCAGCTTTTTGCTGCCACTGGAAAGATCGACGACCTCGGAATACCTGAAGGGAAGCATCTGCTGGGCGAATTCGATTTGCGACGCAGTCAGAGGCATTTCCTGCGGGGCGGAGTTGAGGCGCGACATGCTGAGCACGCCGCGCACCTCGGATGGATTGCTGAGATTGCTGAGGGTCCTGAGATAGATGCGACGCTCCGGCTGGCTGGCGTTCTTGCGTCCGAGGAAACTGCGATTCCATCCTTTGGCGCGCCGCCAGCGCATGGACCGCCGGCCGCCGGGCGTCGAATAGTCGAATTCGATAATGACTTCGCGCTTCTCGTCTTCGCGTCCGCCGAGCTTGGGGCGGTAATCGGGGAAAAGCGTGGATGGTACGAAATCCTTGATTCCGGCGCCGGGCACCTTGTAGGCGCAGGCGGCGGCGAAGAGCACCGTAGACTTGCCGCTGGCGTTGCCCCCGGCGATGACGCTCACCGGATAGTCGAACACCACCCGCAGGTCATCGATGCCGCGAATGCCCTGCAGGTGGATTTCCGCTAGAAAGTGTGGCAGGTGAGGCTTTTTGCCCTGCAACTGCTCCCAGAGATCCCGCAAGCGCTTCTCAATCATGAGCGTTCTTTATTTTCTTATATTCAACAAGGCGCAAGGAACCCGCGACCACGGTGGCGCCGGTCCGGGCGCGGCGCGCAGCCTGTCGCGCCGTCAGCGGCGGGGTTCGGTGGGGTCGCGGCCGTCTCTGGGGGCGCCGGTGCCGGACGATCCCATGAAGAGCTTGCGTCCGTCGGGGAAGGTGATGTCGCGGCCGTTCATCTTGTTCGAGCCGTCCTTGGCCTGGTAGCCGTCGACGACGATCTCCGTCCCCGGCAGCAGGGAGTTTCTGTCGAAGCCGCGGCGCAGCAGGGTGTTGGGCGTGCCGCCTTCGCAGGCCCATGCCTCGACCTTGCCGTCCTCGCCTTCGACCTCGATATGGATCCAGGCGTGGGGATTGATCCATTGCATCTTGGTCACTTTGCCTTTGAGAGTCAGCGGCTTGTCGGCGTCGAACTCGGCGGAGAAGGCGTGGTGGGCCGCCGCCGGCCCGCCGGTCACGGCGAGCAAGGCCGCCGCCGCAAGGGCCAGGGTCTTGGTCTGCATCCGTTTCATTGTCGTTTCCCTCAACTTACTCATTTTCTGCGTTCCCGGCCGCTTTCTCTTGTTTCTCCTGTTTCTCTTGGGCGCGCGCGCCGGCGAGCATGGTGAACATGCTCTCGTTGCCTTCGTGGCAGGCGTATTCGAACATCGGCTGGTCGTTCCCGGCCATGGGGATCACGGCCGTCCAGGGCTTCTCGAACGATTCGGGGTCGTCGATCGTGTATTGGTAAACGATCCTGTCGTCGGCGACGCGGGTGAAGCGCTCGGTCAGGCGCATGTTTTTGCCCGAGCCGCGGAAGCTGGTCTTGCCGGTGAAGTTGCGGGATTCCACGACCAGCGTGTCGCCTTCCCAGCGGCCGCGTGCGTCGCCGCGCCACTGGCGCATGTTTTCGGGCAGGTGCGGGCGGCCGTCCATGGGCACGATGCGCGCGTCGTGGACCATCTCGACCAGCAGCACGACGAAGCCGGGCGTCTGAAAGACGTGGACGTTGTTGTTGTAGGCGCTCGGGTTGTAGGGCGGGCCGGCGTTGAAGCCCAGGATGCAGCGCTCGGCGACGCCGCGGTCTTCGGGGCCGTGCGGCGGGCGGGCGCGGGCCGCGCGCATGGCGCCGTAGCGTTCGCGCGCAAGCGGCGTGAGCGCGGGGATGCGCCCGTCGGGCGGATCGACGATCAGCGACGTACGCTTGTCTGCGGTGAGCTTCTTGCCGTAGTCCCACCAGAACTCGTTGTAGGCGTTGGCCACGTCGGCTTGCAGGCTGAGTCCGTCGGCTTGGCGGCGGTCTTTGTTCTTGGTCCTGACCAGACGCGCCTCGAACTCGGCCGCCTCGTCGTCGGAGAGGACGGTCTTGCCGGCCAGTTCCTTGGGGCGTTCGAGCGGCGTGATCGTGCGGTAGTCCCAGATGCCGCGCAGGTCGGGCTCGCCCCAGGCGGTGCGCGGCATTTCCCACTTGCCGTCAGTGGTCTTGTCGGCGGTGGTCTCGTCGGCGGCGCTCAGCGCGGGCGCTGACAACAGCGCCAAAACGATCGGCAACAGGAAACGCATGGGAATCCTCCGTTTCTACTCTTCGGTTTTCTTGCGCAGATGTCCGTACATCAGTTCTTCGGCGAACTCGACGCACTTGAACTCGAGAAGCTGTGCGTTCTTTTCGACTCGCCGGTAAAGGGGCATGCTGATCTTCCAGGGTTTGGTGAAGACCTCGGGGTCTTCGATGGAGGCTTCGTACAGCAGCAGGTTGGGGCCGGCCGGAGTGTAGCGCTCGACAACGTGGAGCTTGTCGCTGTGGAAGTTGCCGGCGCTGTCGAACCAGGTCTGATCGACGAGTGCGGTCACGTCGACGACAAGGGTTTCGCCCTCCCATTTTCCCCGCGAGTGGCCCATCCAACTGTCCACGGGCGCCTCGAAATCGGGGCGGTTCATATAGACGACGCGGGCTGCGCCGGCGAACTCGTAGGCGATCAGGACGTGCTCGGGCGTCTGCACGATCTGGAAAGGGAAGGGCATGTACGTGGCGCGCGGCACTCCCGGCATGTAGCACTTGACGGCCGGGTCTTTCTGGAGCCAGTTCTTGCGGTTTTCGTTGCGGATTTGCAACGCCTCGGGCTTGTAGGGGATCGCGCCGCCTTCGACGACGCCCAATCCGCCGGGGATGGCGCCCAAGGCGCCCAGCTCGACGATCGGCCCCGCTTCCGCCGAGTGGCCCTCGATATTCCAGTGGGCGGAGCCGAGGGCCTGCCAGATGCCGTTGAGGTCGGGGTTGCCGTCGGGCGTGCGCGGCGCCTTGTAGTCCTCCGCTTCGGCCGCCGGCGCCATGCCGAGCGCCAAGGCGATAACGGCTGCGGCCTGGAAAATCGTTCGCATGCGCATCTTTCTCCCAGCCAAACGATAGCACGATTCGGGCTTCTCTTCCGGGCCTTTCGCGCATTGAGCGGTAGAAAACCCCGGCGCGGCGTCCGTCAAGGGAAACCGCGTGACAGAACGGCCTCGTGCCGAAGTTTCCACCGGCAATCGGGTTGCTCTCTCTCGTTTGCTAGGCTGAACGCAAATGGCGCAGGGAGCGTCGATGCAACCGGAAGCGGCCAAGGAAGCTTTGGGGCAAGCCCAAGCGGGCGCATGGCGCTTTCCAGGCTGGGCCAAGCCGATTTTGCTTGGCGCGCTGCTGGCTTGGGCCGGATGGCTGACAAAAGGCATTTTCGACGTACAGCGAGAATTGGCCGCGACGCAGGCGACGGTGCAGGCGACGCTGCAAGCGGTGCAAGCGGTGCAAGCGAACCAGCAAGCGATGCAGCAAGCGATGCAGGAGAACCAGCGTGAAACGCAAGTTTCTCTTGCCGACATTCGCGAACGGCTTGCGGCCTTGGAAGCAAAGGCGCTTTAAGGTCTCAAGGCGTTTGAACGGGGGCGTGACAGAACGGGGGCGTGACATAATAGCCTCGTGCTGAAGTTTCCATCGGCAATCGGGTTGCTTTTCGCCTGCGCGCTCGCCGCGCCGGCCGAGCATGACATCGCCATCGAAGGCGGCCGCGTCATCGACCCGGAGTCGGGGCTCGACCGCGTGCTCAACGTCGGCGTGACCGCAGGGCGGATCGCAGCGTTGAGCGAGCGCCCCATCGCCGCGGCGAAGCGGATCGACGCCTCGGGTCTCACGGTTGCGCCGGGCTTCATCGACCTGCACCAGCACGGGCAGAGCATCGCCAACTACGAGGCGCAGGTCCGCGACGGCATCACCACTGCGTTGGAGTTGGAGATCGGCGTCGAAGACGTTGCCGGCTGGTACGCCGACCGCGCGGGGAAGGCCCGGGTCAACTACGGCGCGAGCATTTCGCACCCGTATTCGCGGCAGTTGGCGACGCTGGGGCGGAATCCCGGACTGTCCGGCGAGTCGCTCGCAACCGAGTTGACGGCGGCGCAATATCAGCATCTGCGCGAGCGCGTCGCCCGCGGCCTCGACGAAGGAGCGCTTGCCGTCGGCTTCGGCCTCGCCTACACGCCCGGCGCGACGCGCGAGGAGATCACGGCGATGTTCCGCCTGGCGGCGGAGTACGACGCCGGCTGCCATGTCCACATGCGCACCAATTACGAGGACTTCGGCAATCTCGAGGAGGTCGTGCAAGCCGCCCGCGAGACGGGCGCGCGGCTGCACGTCGTGCATATCAACAGCAGCGCCCGCGACCGCGTTTCGCAGTATCTGGAGAGAATTCTGGCGGCGCGCGCCGGCGGCGTCGAGGTGACCACCGAGTGCTATCCGTACAACCGCGGCTCGACGCTGATTCAGTCGCACCTGTTCAACGACTGGGAGAGCTATACGGACGAGCAGTTCGGCGGATACATCTGGGTCGAGACCGGGGAAACCCTGACGCGGGAGACGTTCGGACGCTACCGGGCGCGCGGCGGGACGATCATCAGTCCGCCGGCTTACAGCGAGGAGAGCGTGCGCCGGGCCGTGGCCAGTCCGCTGACGATCATCGCCAGCGACGGCATGTGGCTGGACAAGGGGCGCGCGCACCCGCGGTCGTTCGGCACGTATTCCCGCGTGCTGGGGCGTTACGTGCGCGAGATGCAGGCGCTGACGCTGACGGAGGCGCTGCGCAAAATGACGCTCATGCCGGCGCAGGTCTTGGAAAAGCGCGTGCCCGAGATGCGCAACAAGGGCAGGATACGGCTCGGCGCCGACGCCGACATCGTGGTTTTCGACGCGGATACGGTCATTGACCGGGGAACGTTCGCCAACCCGGCGCGCAGCCCGATCGGCATCGAGCACGTGATCGTCAACGGCGTGCCGACGGTCGAAAACGGAAAGCTGCTGCGCAGGGTTGCCGCCGGGCGGCCGGTGCGCGCGCGCCAAGTCCGCCGCGATGCGCCGGGGACGACCTGGCGGCAGCCGCGGCCGGATTGAGGACGCCGGCGGACCGTCACGCCCGTTGAAATTCGCCGTTCCCTCCGCGATTCATGCGCGCTTCGACGCCGTTCTCACGCTCGCTTCCCAATCCGGGAATCTTTCATGTTTGCGAAGCTCTACCAAGTCTTCGTCTTCCTCTATTTCACGAAACTCCAATCCTTTCTTGAGCGACTCTTCCAAATCATGGAAGACATCGTCTATGGCTTCGCCATTTCTCAACAGCCAACGATAACATGCTCGATTGAAGCGGTAACGGTAATCATCGGGCGCCAGCTTATGGGCGGCATCGACGTGGCTGACCGCATCCTTTAAGAGATTTTTCTCCTCATCCAAAAGATATAGCCTTTTTTTTGCATTGGCCATGATGCCGTGCGCCCTGGCTCGATCGATCTGCGGAACATCCGGGTTATCCAGGATAGGCGTCAGCAATTCTATGGCGCGTTTCAAGTCGCCATCGCGCACAGCGATCGCCGCCTCGCTGATTTTGGTTTGGCCGCCGAGCGTTTTAACTTGGCCGCCGAGCGCTTTGAGTTCGGCATCCATCAACTTCCTGGACATCCGACTCAGCAGCACGTGTCCAGTGAACCCCGCCGCGAGCGATACGGATGACACCAACATCAACGCCCGAAACACGTCAGCCGGTTCGGGGTTCGGTTGAAATAGTTTCCTGACAGCTTCTGAAAAGTCGCTCTGCAAAAAGACGCCGACTACGACCACTGCAGTGACCGCGCCGATGAAGACACGGTTAAGCCGGACCGCTCCACGCCATCCGGATTCCGCTTCGGTCGGCCGATCAAGGACTGGGCTACGCCTCCAAGCGCTCCGCAAAGCGCCACAACGAATATAGCGGCGCCAACCGACATGGCTCAGATGATTAGTTTGTCTGCCATCGTTTGTTTCCAGGCACTCTTAAAAGTATAGACGACCGGACGCAAGAAGTCTATTTCGAGCCTTGTCCAATGATTATGGTGCGGTTCCCGCATGCCGGGGCGTTGCGTGTGTGGGATGCAGGCGCTGAGACTGATGGACGCCGCGCCGAAAATACCCCTGTTCCCGGCTCAGCGGTAGTCGATCCAGATGGGGCTCGACCAGGCTATTTGCCCGTTCCGCTGAACCAGCCGGACGTGGTACCAAGCCGGGCCTTGCGGCGGGTCGGCGTCGCGAAACGAGAGATCGACCGCCGCCTGCCCGGGCTCGGCGCGATGCACGATCGCTCCGTTGCGGATCACCTCGAGCGAGTCGATCGGCGCCGTGCCGGCAATGCGGATGCGCAACGCGGGCGGCTCGGCGGCAACGATCGCCGCACCCATTTGGGCCGGCTCGCCGCGGCGGCCCGCGGCCTCGAACCGGAGGACGATATTGTCGGTCGCGGCGAAAGTCCGGCGCTGCTTGATCGCGTCGAGAATTGTTTCCGCGCGGAGATCGGGCGCCCAGACGGCGGCGTAGGATTGATGGGTGGATTCGTGGTCGGAGTTGGCCAGCAAGCCGAGCTTCCAGCCTTTTTTCCAGGCGCTCCAGACGAAGCCGGCCGCTTGCGAAGTGTTGGCCTTGGCCGGGCCGTTCTCCTCTTCGTACGAGCCGCGCAGCGCCTGGAAGACTTCGACCACCGGTTCGGCGCGGGGGTCGTTGTCGCGCCAGTCGGTGCCGCCTCCGCCCGCCGTGGTGTGGGCGATGGCGATGTCGCCGTTGGCGATCAGCGCGGGATAGAGCCGCTCGGCCCAGCTTTCGACCCCGTAGAACTCCTCGTCGGAGATCGGCACGGGCTGCATGTCCCGGCGCGCCGAGATCACGTTGCGGTGGCCGCCCGGAAAAGTCACGGTGCGTTCGTAGCCGAAGAAAGTTGCGAAACGTCCGGGGCGGTTGAACATGGTTGCGAGTTGCCGCGTCCGCCACCATTGATATTTGTAGAAGTGCAGGCGCTCGGCCCCGGAGTGATCGGTCACCGCCAGGAAATCGAGCGCGCCGGCGTCGAGGGCGTAGCGGTAGGCGAAGAGGATGTCGCCGTCCCGTTGGCTGTCGGCCGAGAGATCGGTGTGGCGGTGCAGGTCTCCGCGGAAAAGTCTGAGGGGCGCCTTGCCTTCCCAGCGGGCGGCGCGGACGCGGGCGAGGTCGGCTTGCTCGGTGGGCGCGGCGTTGGCGAAATCGGCTGCTTGCCGCGGCGGGCGCATGGCTTCGGTTGCGGCCGGACGGTTTTCCAGGGACACCTCGGCGTAGCGGATTTGCGACGTGCGGACGTGGGGGTCTTCGTAGCTGCGGCCGTCGCTGGGCCAAGCGACGGCCAGCTTGCCGTCGAGGGGCGCCGCGGCGAGTTGCGCGTAGGCGCCGCCGCTGCTGAGGGGGAATTCCCGGACCGGCAGCCAGCGCGCGCCGTCATAGGCGGTCAGATGGAGCGAAGACATGCCGCGGATCGTGTCGTACCAGGGTTGCAGCCGGCGTTCCGCGGAGCCGAATTTCAGGTTCAGCTCGTGGTCTTCGACCGGATGCCGCAGAAGCATTTTTCTGAAGAACAGATACGGCAGCCGGTCGGGGCCGATGGCCAGATGCGGGTACTCGTGCATCTCGGACATCCAGACGGGCAGGGCGTTTTCGAGCGGCTGCGCGGGCACGGTCCACTTGCCGCCGGCGTAACGCGCCAGGCGGATGCGGCTCGAAGCGCGGAGTTGCGTGCCGGGTCGGCCCAGCACGCCCCAGTCCTTGCCCCAATTGGGCCCGCTCTCGGCCCAGGCCGCCCAGACGGCGCCGCCGTCGTCCACGGCGATCGACGGCTCGATCTCGCGCAGCGCCGTTTGCGCGGCGGCGACGACGGGGCCCGCGCCGTCGGCGTCGATGCGGCGCATGAAGACGTCGTAGTTGCCCGCGTCGTAGCTGTCCCAGGCGATCCAGACCGAGCCGTCCGGGGCAGCCGCGATCGTCGGCGTCCAATCGTTGGCCGGCGACGGACTGACCCGTACGGGCGGCGACCATGCGCCCGCGGAATAGCGGGCGGCCATGATGTCGAGGCCGTCCGCGGTGAACTCCTGCCAGACGACCCAGGGGCGTCCGTCCGCGGCGCTGACGCTTTTTGGGAAAAATTGCCGGTCGCCGCCGGGAGCGACGTAGCGCTCGGGTTCCCAGCGGTCGCCGGCGGGATCGAAGATGCGGTTGACCAGCCGCCAGCGGCCGGAGAGGAATTCGCTCCAGAACACATGGATTTTTCCTTCCGCGTCGGCGGAGAGCGCGGTCCCGTAGAAGTCGCCCCAGCCGCCGGCCGCGCGGAAGGTGCGCCATTCGCCGCCGGCTTTGCGCGCCAGGTAAACCGTGTTCGCTTCGTTGTGGTAGGCGGTCCAGGCAACGTACAAGGCGCCGCCCGCGGACGCCGCCGCCGGAAAGTCGTGCTGGCTGGCTTCGCCGCGCGTCAGCGCATGCACGACCGGCGCGGCGACCGCCTGCGCGTCGCCGTCCAAAAAGACGAGACGGCCCGCGCGGTTGAGATCCGCAGGCGTAAAAGCGAACTCGCCGCGGTTCGTCGCTACTGCGACGCGCGCGTTGGGCGGAGCGTCCAGCGCCAGGAAAACGCCGTTCGGCAGGATTTTCACGCCGCCCGGCAACTCTTCGCGGAAGCGGTAGCGCGCGCCGGGCGGATTGAAGTAGCGGGTGTGGAGATCCCATCCGGCGGCGCCCTCGATGCGGTCGGGGCCGTCGAAGCGCCAGCCCCACGCCGCCAGCGCCTCGCCTGCCGACAGGGAGACACGGCCCGACCACCGGCGCGGCTCTTTCGCCGTCAACCCGAATTCCAGCTTGACAATCGTGTTCGCGCCGGGACGGTCCAGCACGGTTCGCGGAGCTTGCGCGGCCGGCGCGGCCGGCGCGGCCAAGGCGAGACCGAGAAAAACGCGGGAGGCGAATGTCATGGAATGCACGGTAGCAAACCCGACGGCAGCGCGGATGCGCTGTAATCGTATCTGGGAGAGCAAAGCAATGCTCACACGGATTGTTTGGGCGGCTGTCGCCGCGTTGGGGGCCGCGGCGGCCGGGTACGGCCAGATCGCGGACGGAAATCTGGTTGGAACCGTGCTCGACAAGACATCCCGGTCGATAGCCGGCGCAAGCGTACATCTGGAGAATGAGGCGACCGGCGTGGAATGGGAAGCGGCTACGGACGATTTCGGCTCGTACCGCTTCAACAACCTGCCGGTAGGCGGCTACGTTCTCACCGCTGCCGCGGAAGGCTTCGCCTCTGCCTCGCTGGCCGGCGTCGCCGTGGCGCTGAACCGCACGAGCACAGTCAACGTCGTCCTGGAGGTGGGCAGCGTGGTTACGCAGGTGGAAGTGACCGCCGCCTCCGCCCTGATCGACACCACCACGCCGACGATCGGCAACTCGTTCGACGCCCGCCAGGCGATCTTCAGTCCCAGCGCCAATCTGGCGCTCGGCGTGCTCAACCTGTCGCTGCAGGGCGCCGGCGTGGCGTCGAGCGGCGGCACGGGTCTGGGCGAGGGGCCTTCGATCGGCGGGCAGCGGCCGCGCAACAACAACTTCATGGTGGAGGGAGTGGACAACAACGCCAAGGACGTCACCGGCAGAGTCGTCGATGTCCCCAACGAGGCGGTCGCCGAGTTTTCGCTGCTGCAGAACGTTTACAGCGCGGAATTCGGGCGTTCGACCGGCGGGCAGTTCAATACGGTCGTCAAGAGCGGCGGCAACGAACTGCACGGGGCGCTGTACGAGTATTTCTCGAATCGCAAGCTCAACGCGGTGGATGCGTCGAATGCGCGGCGGGGGATCACGGAGAACCCGCGCTTGGACGATAACCGCGTAGGGGCGGCCGTCGGCGGGCCGATCCTGAAAAACCGGCTGTTCTACTTCGGCAATTTCCAGTACAACCCGATCGGCGAGGCATCGTCGCCGGCGCGGCCGTTTTCGTCTCCGACGGCCGAGGGGTTCGCGCGCCTGGAGAGCATCCCGGGGCTGTCGAGCACGAACCTGGGCGTGCTGAAGCAATACGTGCCGCCGGCGCCGGCGGCCGACGGCAGCACGACGGTATCGGGCGTGGAGATCCCCACGGGCGTGCTGCCGATCAACGTGCCCACGTGGCAGAACAACCACGACTGGCTGGCGAGCGTCGACTACAACTTCGGGAGCGGCGATCAATTGCGGTTCCGCCATATCCACAATGCGACCGACGCCGTCGACCCGAGCGCCGCCCCGGACCTGCCGGCGTTCATCACCCAGCGCACGATCCGCAAGCAGTTGACGACTCTGTCGTATTTCCGCACGATCTCCCCGAGCTGGTTCAACGAGACGCGGGCGGGATTCAGCCGCTCCGCGGACGACATACCCGCAGGAGACTTCGAGTTTCCCGGCCTCGATGCGTTTCCCAACATCACCATCGAACAGGATCTGGACATTCAGATCGGCCCCTACAACACCTCGCCCCAGAAGGGCGCGCAAAACACCTATCAACTGGTCAACAACGCGACATTCCTCAGCGGCCGGCAGACGCTGAAGTTCGGCTTCGACGCGCGCAAGAACATCACCAGCGATCTCTTTATCCAACGGCAGCGCGGCGACTACAACTACTCGACGCTCGAACGCTTTCTGCTCGACTTGAGTCCGGATATCCAGGCCGAGCGGAATACCGGCGGCGCGGTCTACCACGGAAACAATATCGAGTTTTATGCGTATGTCACCGACGCCGTCAAGATTCGCCGGAACCTCACTCTGGATCTCGGCTTGCGGTACGAATTCAAGGGGATTCCGTACGGCGACAAGCTGCAGCGGCTGAACGCGGTCTCGAGCGTCCCCGGCGTCCTGGAGTTCCGGGAACCGCGCTTGCAGAGGACGAACTTCGCGCCCCGGGCGGGCTTGGCTTACTCTCCCGGCGTTGACGGCAAGACCGTGTACCGCGCCGGCTTCGGCATCGCTTACGACGCCTACTTCACGAATCTGGGGGCGCTGCAAAAACCGCCCCAACTCGAGAACACGATTCACGACGACCCGGCGGCCAACACGCCGAACTACCTGGCGAACGGCGGCATCCGCCCCGACCGCCGGCCCGAGGAGTTCGACGAGGCTACGGCGCGCGCGGTCACTTCGACCTTCATTCCGGATCAGCATCTGCCGTACTCGATGCAGTGGTCGTTCGGCGTCGAGCGGGTGCTGGGCGCCCACCATACGCTGACGGTCCGCTACCTGGGCACGCGCGGCGTGCGGCTGTTCACGCAAAGGATCGTGCCCGTAGTCGCCCGCGCCAACCCGAACCGCACGCTGCCCACCTACTTTTCGCAGCCGGCGCAGAGCGAGCTGGATGCGCTCACGCTTACTCTCGACGACATCGACGGCGCCCCGGACGTGCTGCCGCAGTTCGCGGGCACGGGCTTCTCGCCGTTCATCTGGGACTTCCCCAACCGCGGCAATTCGATCTACCACGGGCTGGCGGCGGAATTGAAGAGGCGCTTCTCGTCAGGGCTGCAATTCATCGGCGCCTACACCTGGAGCAAGAATATCGACGACAGCACCGCCGACCTTTTCTCGACCCTGCTGTCGCCGCGCCGCCCGCAGGACTTTCAGGACATGCGCGCCGAACGGGCGCGTTCGTTCCTCGACCGCACGCACCGGCTGACGCTTTCATGGGTGTACGAGGCTCCGTGGTTCAAGCAGTCTCCGAGCCGGCTCCGGCGGAACCTGATAGGGAACTGGGTATTGTCCGGCATGTACACTGCCGAGTCGCCGCAATACGCCACCGTGCAGAGCGGCCTGGACTCCAACCGCAATTACGACGGGGCGACCGACCGCGTCATCGTCAATCCGAGCGGCGCCGACCGCGTAGGCAGCGACGTGTCTCCGCTCACGAACAGCACCGGGCAGGTCGTCGGTTATCTGGCCGAGAATCCGAACGCGCGCTATATCAAGGCGGGCGGAGGCGTGCATCCGAACGGGGGGCGCAACACGCTGCCGCTGCGGGGGATCAACAACTTCGACGTGAGCGTCGCCAAGCGGTTCGCGATCGGGGAAACCAAGGCGGTCGAGTTGCGCGCGGCGTTCTACAACGCGCTCAACCACCCGCAGTTCGTTCCGGGTTCGCTGAACAGCGTCAGGGCGGTGAGCTCCAACGTGACCCGCAACAACCTGATTCCCGGCCACGAAGCGTTCGACCGGCCGGATATGGTGTACGACAGCCAGGCCCGCGAGATTCACCTGGCGCTGCGCTTCACGTTCTGAAGGCGCGGCGGCTACGACCGATTGCAACATCCATGAAATCGCCTGACACGGAAAATGAAAGCGTTCGTTACGAACCCGACGAGCGGCCGCCCATAACTCTCGCCTTCGGCCTGGGTTTTCAGAAGGCGTCGATCGGCATTGCCGGCATCGTGCTCACGCCGGCAATCGTCATTCGCGCCGCGGGCGTTCAGGACGACCTCTATCTCGCCTGGGCCGTCTTCGCCGCGCTGCTCGTCAGCGGCCTGAGCACGATATTGCAGGCCGTGCGCCTGGGCCCCATCGGGTCCGGATACATCCTTTTGATGGGCACGTCGGGCGCCTTCATTGCCGTCTGCGTGGCGGCGCTCGAGGAAGGCGGTCCTGCGCTGATGGCGACCCTGATCGTCGTCTCGTCGCTGTTCCAGTTTTTGCTCGCCTGGCGGCTGTCTCTGCTGCGGCGGATCCTCACGCCGACCGTGGCCGGCACGACGATCATGCTGATCGCGGTAACCGTCATGCCCATAATCTTCAATCTGTTGACGGACGCGCCGGAGGAAACCGGGTCGGCCGCCGCTCCCGCCAGCGCCGCGGCGACCCTGATCGTGATCCTTGCGCTCACGCTTCGCGCTACGGGCGCTTGGCGCTTGTGGGCGCCGCTGATCGGCATCGCCGCGGGCTGCGCCGTGGCCGCCGCGTTCGGCCTTGTCGATTTCCAGGGCGTGATCGATGCCCCTTGGGTCGGCATTCCCCAAGGCGGCCGGCCGGGCTTCGATCTGCGCTTCGGCTCCGCTTTTTGGGCGCTGATTCCGGCTTTTGTGTTCGTCACCCTGATCGGCGCCGTGGAGACTATCGGCGACTCCATCGCCGTCCAGAGGGTCTCCTGGCGCAAGCCGCGGGCCGCGGACTTCCAAGCGGTGCAGGGCGCGGTAGCGGCGGACGGCGTGGGCAACCTCCTCTCGGGACTTGCCGGCACGGCGCCGAACACGACCTACTCCAGCACGGTTGCGATCACTGCGATCACGGGCGTCGCCGCCCGCGCCGTCGGCGTATGCATCGGCTGTGTGTTCGTGGCTCTGGCGTTCCTGCCCAAGGCTGCGGCGCTCCTGTTGGCGATTCCCAATCCGGTAGCCGGCGCCTACATCACGGTGATGATCGCGATTCTCTTTGCGCTCGGCATGGGCATTGTCGTCCGTGACGGCATGGACTTTCGCAAGGCCGCGGTGGCGGGAGTCTCGTTCTGGGTCGGCGTGGGATTCCAGAACGGGGCGATTTTCGCCGATTTCCTGACCCCTTGGTGGAACGCTTTGCTCGGCAACGGCATGACGGCGGGAGGCTTGACCGCGATGCTGCTGACGATGTTCCTGGAACTCACCGGCCCGCGCCCCAAGCGCCTGGAGACGTCGCTTACGGTTGAGGCGCTGCGGGAGATCGATGCCTTTCTCGAAGGCTTCGCCGGCCGCGCGGGCTTGGCGGCCGATACGTCGAACCGCCTGCGCGCCGTCGGCGAAGAAATACTGCTCAGTCTCGTAAACCGAGAAGAGGACGGCGCGGCCGGCGGCGGGAGACGCCTGCGCGTGACCGCGAAGCGCAGCGGCGCCGGAGCGGAACTGGAGTTCGTGGCCGCGCCGAGCGGGGAAAGCAACTTGGAAGACCGCATTGCCGTGCTCGACAACCAAGGCGCCGGAACGCCGGTCGAGCAGGACTTCTCGCTCCGGTTGCTGCGGCACTTCGCCTCGTCCGTGCGCCACCAGCAGTATTTCGACACGGACATCGTGACCGCCCGTGTCGATGCGCGCGGAAAGCGGGAGAAGTAGGCTCAGTCGTCCTGCGTGACGCCGAGCTTCGCGTCGAGGAACTCCTTGACCATCGCCGGCAGCTTCGGCGAAGCGAACTCGCCGCCGCTGCCGCGCCCTCCGTCCTTGGCCGTGTGGAAGATGTGCTCCACTCCGGCGGCGGCCGGCGCCGCGGCGAGCAATTCGCTCTGGTTATAGGGCGCCGTCATATCCTTGTCGCCGTGGACGATCAGAAACGGCGGATCGTCGGCAGTGACATAGGAGATCGGGTCGGCCCGCCGATCAGCATCGACTCG
The DNA here is from genome assembly GCA_965214655.1 of Bryobacterales bacterium. Classification (GTDB taxonomy): domain Bacteria; phylum Acidobacteriota; class Terriglobia; order Bryobacterales; family UBA6623; genus CATQHP01. Next base: position 3,508,243 of record OZ243965.1, read on the forward strand.
GGCGATTGGGGATCGTCGTGAACCATCCTGCTGCCCGCGGCATCCATTTTGGTGAAGGTCGTCGGGCCGAAGTAATCGACGACGGCCTGCACCCGGCTGGATTGCTGCGGGTTGCCGAGGCCGCCTTCGAGCTCCGCGCCGCCGCCGCTGGTTCCCATCATGGCGACGAGATGGCCGCCGGCCGAGGAACCCCAGACGGCGCCCCGCTCGGGGTCGATGCCGTATTCTCCGGCATGGGCGCGCAGCCGGCGGACGGCGCGGCCGAGAGGGCGGTTTCGGGGGGAGCGCACAGTGCGTCCGGCCGCCGCCTTGGCCGAACGACTCCAAGCCCGCCTGCCCGCTTTGCAACGCGACTGCAAAGACTTTGCCTCCTTTGGCGAGGGCGCCCTGTCCGCCTCTCTTCTGGCCCCCCATGCCGCATTCCCTTCGCTCGCGGTTCCCGCCGCTCCTTCTTCAGATCGTTCTTCGATTGGTTACTCCTCGGCAACGGGAATGAGTCCGATGGCGGAAGTCCGGTCGACGTCGCCGCCGTCAATGGTTACTCTAAGGCCCAATATGCCCGCGGGCGCATTCTCCGGAATGCGCAAGTTCAGCTGATACAGCCCGGCGAACCCCGGAGCTGCGCCGGCGTAAAGGACATCTGCAGCGAAGCCGGATTCAGGAGCCGCGTAAAGATGGGTATGCGGCTCCCAATAAACGTTGCCGAGATAAGAAGCGCCCCAGTATGTGCTTTTCAGTGCATCGGCCCTGTCCACGGCGGACAAACGGGCGCTGACGTTCGCCGTCACGCCTCTTGCTTCCTGCGCAAGCTCTCCGCTCGCCAGCGCCGGCGACACCGCTCCGAAACCCGTCCCGTAAAGCACGACGACATCGCCGGGTTTCGCCGGCGCGGCGCCGGGAATCAGAGCGCTGTCCGCCACCAGCGCGCCGCTGCCGCCGTGCAAGGCGATGAGCGTGCCGATGCCGCCGAGAACGAAGAACCTCGGGCTGCGCGCGGCGATCGCGAAAAAGGCCGGGCCGCTGCGCCGTTCCCCGGCGGTCCCGCAGCCGGAGATGACTTCGACGACCGCACCTCTCCTGTAGCGGCCGGAGGTCTCGGCCGGAACCTGGAAGTTGATCTGATTGGAAGAGACGAACAGCAGCGGCGCCCGGAATCCGTCGACGGAGAGACAGACGCCGCCGGCTTGCGTAGAGAGCCTGCCGGATTCGTCGAGGGCGCCCAAAGCTTGCGCGCCCAAGCCGGCGAATGCCGTCCCGAACGCCGTAGCCAGAGCGTTCGGCGCTCCGGTCTCGGTCGCGCTGTGCAGGTCGGCAAGAATCACCCCTCCCCCAATGTCCGGAGAAGCAACGCCCTCGTCGTGCAGCGCGGCAAGCGCCAAGGACGCTCGCGTGTCGTTGTACAGGTTGGCGGCTTCGCGGAGCAGCCGCAGGGCCTCGTCGACATCCTGCGGCACGCCGTTGCCGTGGTAGCGCATCAGGCCGAGCAGATAAGGATCGAAAGGCGGGGAGTTGACCAGCTTCGAGATGGAGGCGTCCCGTGCCTCGGACGGCGGGATTTTGCCGTAATAGCTCATCGAGACGACCGGCCGGTCCGCCCTTGAGTTGTATGACGGTAGACGAGCGGAGTGCAGGCCGTACCACTTGGCCGCCTCGGCGTAGTCTTGCGCAACGCCCTCGCCCCGCAAGTACGCATCGCCAAGGAGCACATAGGCGCTGCTGTAATTCTGCCCGCCGGCCAAAAGGAGCAGCCACACATACTCGGCGTTGTCCTGCGGCAGGCCATCGCCCATCCGATAACGCCAGGCAAGATTGTATTGAGCGCGGGCGTTCCCTCGGTCGGCGAGCATGCGCAGCCGGCGGACGGATTCCGCGGCGTCCTGGGGTACGCCGCGGCCGTAGCGGTAGGCCAAGCTCAGCTCGAAATGAGCGTTCTCGCGGCCTTGCTCGGCAGCCGCCCGATACCATTTGACGGCCTCGGCGTCATCCTGCGGCGCGCCGAAGCCATTGGCGTACATTTGGCCGACATGGTACTGCGCATCGGGATCGCCGCCCTCGGCCAGGGTCAACAACCAGGCGGCGGGCTGGGCGCCGGCCCACTCGGGATGCGCGACGACCGAGCCTTCGAGATTGCTCGGCAATACATGATTGGGCAACAGATCGTACCCCCAGATGTAACCGAAGCGGTAGTACTGGTCGACCAAAAAGTACAGATCGGCGGGGTTGCCTTCCCGTGCGCCGGCGGCCCGCGCCCGGGTGGACGAGCTCCCTGCCCAGCGCACTCTTCTCTCGTAGGGGGTGTGGTTGACTCCGGGGTCGGCGGGGCCGGCGATACAAGTGAAATCTCTACCGAAAGAGGAAAAAGCGCGGCAATGCCAGTATTCGGCTTGGTCGTGATCTTGTTCTACGCCGAAGCCCATGCGGTAGATCAGGGCCAGCAGGCGTTCGGCGCCAATGTCAGGAGAGAGACCGCCGTTGAGATCGGCTGCCGCTGCGAACCAGCGGGCCGCCTCGGCGTAGTCCTGCGCTACGCCCTCGCCCCGAAAATATTTCAACCCGAGAGCGTATTTACGGGCGCGGTTGCCGCCGTCGTTCTGCTCGGCGGCCATGCGCAGCCGGCGGGCGGACTCGGCGCCGCTCTGTTCCACGCCGAGGCCGACGAGGTACAAGTCAGCCAGGTTGGCCTGTGCGCCGGCGTTCCCTCGGTCGGCGAGCGCCCGCACCTAGCGCGCGGATTCCGCGGCGTCATGGGCAACGCCTTGGCCGTAGAGGTATCTGTCGCGCAGCGAGAAATGAGCGTTTACGTGGCCCCGCGCGGCGGCGAGGCGGTGCAGGCGGACGGTTTCTGCGGGGTTCGGAGGGACGCCGAAACCGTCGAGGCGCAGCAAGCCGAGTTGGTATTGCGCCTCGGGGTTGCCCATTGCGGCGGCGCGCCGGAGCGTTTTGACATTGATGGTCTCGGCATCGACGGTTGCGTCCTGGCCGACCGAGCCGGCCGCCGAAAGCAGAACGAGCAGCGCGAGCGCGGCGATTCGAAGCCGCGCAGAGCCGCCGCCGCGACCCAGGCATGGATCAGCGGCTGAGGCGGAAAACGAAAGCGGGAACACAGGCGGGCAAATCATGACTCTGTCTCCTCAACTTCTGTTTTTCGGCGAGCGCCTTCAGCACATTACCGCTGCGGCCGCTGCCGCAATCATTATAGAGGCCGCACTCCTGTACGGTTATAAGTCAAATAGATTCAACTATTTAGTGGACGGGTCCGGTTCGGAGCCGCATTCCTCTGCCGCAGGCGCTCGGCATGGAGGCGCTTGCTCGAAGGGCATGACCGAGAGGGCGTCCCACAGTTGCGGCTTGACCGCGTTTTCCGCCCCCCTCCCCCGGAAAGCGCTTGACGCGCAAGTGTTGTTTGGGCCATTTGAAGAACAACTCGACCTGCCGGCGGCTTTTGTACAGGCTGCAGATGGCCGGCGCGTCGGGTCGAGGACGTAGGCGCTCTCGCGCAACGCCGTCGCCAACGGCTCGCCGGCATACAGGGCGCGCGCCCGGACGATCGGGCGCCGGGAGAAATCGGCGAACAGTATCTTGCCGACATGCATGGAGACAGCCCAGGCAACTGTTCATCGGCCGCCAAGCGCGGCCGGTCCGTGTCCGGCGCAAGCCGGACATGCAGGCGGAATAGCTTATATCGATCTCCCAGCGAGCGAACCGGACAGTAGCGTACAGGTCTATCTCGAAATGCACTTCTTCAGGACGTTCCGTTCGCTTGCGTAGGTCAGCCGTTCGAGCGCCGCCTCGGGGCTGAGCCATTCGACGGCGCATACTTCACCGGATTGCTGGAACTCCCCCTCGCGGACTGCGGTCATTTCGAAGAAGATGACGATCTTCGGCGTGTTGTCCGCAAGATAGTCGACGGCGTCGGCGAACCCGGAGATTGCGGCTTCGCAGCCGGTTTCTTCGAGGACCTCGCGCAGGGCGGCGGCCTGCCACGTCTCGCCGGCGTCGAGCTTGCCCTTGGGCAGGCAGCATTCGTCCGGTCGATAGAGGCTGCGGCGGATCACCGCTGTTTCCCGCTTGTCCGCGCTGCGCCAGACGACGCCGCCGGCGGCGCGAATCAAGCGGCGGGAGGTCGGAGGCATCGCGTCAACGACTCTCGATTGCGTCCGGGCTGCGCAAATCCCGTCCGGTCATCTCGGCCGGCTTGGCGATGCCGAGGCAGCCGAGAATGGTCGGCGCGATGTCGCGCAGCGATCCGCCCGAACGCAGTTTTCCCCGAAACTCGCTCGCCAGGATGAAGGGCACGGGGAACCTCGTGTGGTAGGTGTGCGGCTCGCCCGTCGCCGGGTCGATCAGCAGGTCGGCATTGCCGTGGTCGGCGGTCACGATCCATTGCCCGCCCGTGCGCTTGAGCGCGGATTCGATGCGCCCCAGACAGCCGTCGACCGTTTCGCAGGCCTTGACGACGGCGGGGATAACGCCCGTGTGGCCCACCATGTCGCCGTTCGCGAAGTTGACCACGATCAGATCGAAAGCGCCGCTCTCGATTCCCCGGACGACAATGCCGCACACCTCCGCTGCGCTCATTTCCGGCTGGAGATCGTAGGTAGCCACCTTGGGCGAGGGCGCCATCTCGCGTTGCTCGCCGCCGTAGGGCTTTTCCCGGCCGCCGTTGAAGAAATAGGTAACGTGCGGATATTTTTCGGTTTCCGCGGCGCGCAGATTCGCCAAGCCCTCGTTTTCACAGATTTCGCCGAGGGTTCCGTCCGGGAATTCCGGCGGGACCGCGACCGGGTAACTGTAATTCTTGTCGTATTCGGTCAAGGTGACGTAGCGCAGGTTTTTTACTCTCTGCGGATTGCCGGGCAGCCGGGTTGCGGGGTCGTTGAGCGCCAGCGTCATCTGGCGCGCGCGGTCGGCGCGGAAGTTGAAGAAGACGACGGCGTCGCCGTCGCGCACCGCGCCTGCGGGCCGGCCGGCGGAATCGACGATGACGACGGGCTCGACGAACTCGTCGGTGACCCCAGCCGCGTAGGAAGCCTGCACCGCGGCCGCGGGGTCGGCGGCGCGCAGGCCCTCTCCCAGGACGATCGCGCGGTAAGCCTTTTCCACGCGCTCCCAGCGCCGGTCACGGTCCATGGCGTAATAGCGTCCGCTGACCGAGGCGATCTTGCCGGCGCCCAGAGCGGTCATGCTCGCCTGCAATTGCGCGATGAAGCCGGCGCCGCTTTCGGGCGGCGTGTCGCGGCCGTCGGTGAAGCAGTGGACATAGACGTTCGCCACGCTTTCGCGCTTGGCCATCTCCAGCAGGGCAAACAGATGGCTCAATTGCGCATGGACGCCGCCGTCGCTGACGAGGCCGAGCAGGTGCAGGCTTCGCGGGCGGGCATGCGCCATGGCCTCTTTCAGGGCGGGGTTGTCGAAGAGCGCTGCGGAGGCGATCGCTTCGTCGATGCGGGTGATGTCCATCTTCACGATGCGGCCCGCTCCGATGTTGAGGTGGCCGACTTCGCTGTTGCCCATCTGCCCGTCGGGCAGGCCGACGAAAGGGCCGTCCGTGCGCAGCAGCGTGTGCGGACAGGAAGCCCAAAGGCGGTCGAAATTGGGTGTACGGGCCATCGCCACTGCATTGTTCAGCGGACTCGGATTGTGTCCCCAACCGTCCATGATGGTCAGGACGAAGGGTTTGTTTGCGGACATGTCGGCGTGTATCCTGATTATCCCAGAGCGCTTGCCGCCCGTTCGGGCTCGACGGCGCCGGGTTGCCGATGAACGACAAGCTGCCGAATCCTGTGATCGCCATGCTGGGCCGCCGCCTGCGTCTCGGCGTCGTCGGAGGCGGCCCGGGGTCGGTCATCGGCGAGATCCACCGCATCGCGGCTCGGATGGACGGCCGCTACGAGATCGCCGCCTCCGTCTTGTCTTCCGATCCTGAGCGCTCGCGGGCCGCGGGTGCGGCGATCGGCATTGCCGGCGGGCGGTCGTACGGTTCGCTGGACGAAATGCTCGCGGGCGAAGCCGAGCGCGAGGACGGCATCGACGCGCTGGCGGTGATGACTCCCAACAATCTGCACTATGCGGCCTGCCGGGCGGCTCTCGAGCGCGGGCTCGACGTGATCTGCGACAAGCCGTTGACGACCAATCTGGCCGACGCGCTCGACCTCGTTGCCCGCGTGCGCCGGACGGGGCGGGTTTTTTGCGTCACCTACAACTACAGCGGGTATCCGCTTGTCCGCCAGGCGCGGGCGATGGTTGAGGAGGGAGAGTTGGGCGCAATCCGCCTGGTGCAGTTGGAGTACATCCAGGGCCACCTCGCGGCCGCGGTGGAGCGAACGCAATCGCATAAGCGCTGGCGATTCGATCCCGAGCGAACCGGGCCGTCCCTGGTGGCCTGCGATATCGGCGTCCACGCGTACCAGTTGGGCGCGTTCGTGACGGGGCTGGAGCCCGTGAAGCTGTGCGCCGACCTGGGCGCGCTGGTTCCCGGCCGCGAGGCCGACGATTACGCTTCCGTCCTGCTCCGCTATGCCGGCGGAGCGCGCGGGATCTTGCTGATGACCCAAGCGGCGGCGGGGGCCGAGCACGGGTTGCGCATCCGCGTCCACGGCGAAAAGGGCGGCCTCGAATGGCGCCAGGAGCAGCCCAATCGGATGCGGTTCAGTCCGTTGGGCAAGCCGGCGCAAATCTTCACGCGGCGCGGGCCGGGTCTCCACGCTACGGCCGAGCGCGGCACGCGCTCCGCCATCGGCCACCCGGAGGGCTATCACGAGGCGTTCGCCAATCTTTACAGCGAAGCGGCCGAGGCGATCGCCTGCGGAAAGTGCGGGCGCAGCGCCGAGCGGACGGCGCTGCCCTTTCCGACGGTCGAAGACGGCGCGCGCGGCATGAGGTTCGTCGAGGCGGTAGTCGCATCCGGCCGCGGCGGAAGCGCCTGGGTCGATTGCCGCTTGGATCTCTAGCGCAGCGGCCGCTCAGCCCTTGGCGCCCAACATGCGGTCGAGGGCGTCCGCCGTCTGGTAGATGAGCGCTTCGGGATAGTGCTCGAAGGGGTGAAAGTACTCGAACGTCAGGTAGCCCCGGTAGCCGATTCGGTCGAGGGCTTCGATGACCGCCGGCCAATCCGTCGTGCCGTCGAGCAGGGTGCGGAAGGTGTACAGGTTGAACTCCTGCGTCCGCTTGTCCCACTCCTTGAAGTGGATGTTCCGAATGCGTTTCCCCAAGATGGGAATCCAATGCTCGGGGAACTGATAGCGCATGATGTTGCCCGTGTCGAAGTGGACGTTGACCGCGTCGCTGCCGAAGCCGTCGACGAATGCGGCGATCTCTTGCGGGCTGAACAGGTAGCCGTTGGCGAAGATGTTCTCGATGTTGAGCGAGACGCCGGCTTTTTCGGCCGCCGGAATCAGGCGGCGGACCGCTTCGCGGGCGCGGCGGTCGCAAACGTCGTTGGGCACGGGGTCGACGTCTTCGATCCAGGGGACGTAAACCGCGCCCGGCACGACGAGCAGGTTTTCGGTTGCCGTGAGCGCGGCGGCCTCGATCATGCGGCCCGCCAACTCGATGCCTTTCTCCCGGCGCGCGGGGTCGTTGTGGGTCATCGAGTACGGCCAGAAAAGGAACGAGCACAGCCCGCTGATCTCGATTCCGATTTCGTCGGCCAATGTCCTGACCGAGCGGATCTCGTCGTCGGTCGATTCGGCGGAAAACTCGCCCTCGAGATTGAAGTTGGGCTCGACGGCGTCGAAGCCGGCGTCCTTGGCGATCTGGAGGCATTCGCGCAGCGACCACTTGTCGGGGTAGGGGAACGCCCACAGGTTGATCGACTTCTTCATGTCGTAGCGCTTGCGCGCCTGCTGCGGCCGGGGCGCCGCCGCGGGTTGCGCGGCGAACCCCTGACGCGCAGTAAACGCCGCGCCGAACGCCGCTGAATAAGCGAGCAACTCGCGTCGACCGGGATAGGGGTCGCGTCGGGGCACAGCGTAATTGTAGCTTGCCGCGCGGAGCCGGTTCTGCCTGCGGCTCTTCGGGCGCTTGCCCCAAACCTGGAAATTCAGTTGGTGACGGCCTCGTAGAGCAGACCTGATTCAGCAGTTTGGCCGCCGCCGTCTCTTCCCATGACCTGAATGGATACAGGAGCACCAAACACACTTGAACGCCTGGCGCCCCAAGGGAAAGCCGCCCGATGCAGCAACAACGCAGCCGGATTCCAGGAGCTGATCGCCTGGGTCGAGGCGCCCCTTGCCGTTATAGTGCCGCTACAGTGCCCTTACAGTGCCGTTACAGGCGGGCGATCGCCGAATAGCCCATGAAGACCGCCATCAGGATCGCCGAAAGCCACAGCATCAACGTAATCCAGCCCTTGGGCAGAACGCGCGCGGGCATTCTGCGGTAGCGCAGATAGACCGTGAAAAAGCCGATTACCGGCAGCATGATCGCCTGCGCGATGCCGCCGATCTTGACCATCAACACGGGCTCTTCGAGCAGCATGAAATAGAAACAGGGTACGGTGAGCAGGAAAACGACGAAAAAGCGGGTCGCCTGCAAGCGCTTGCGGTAATCGCTCTTGTCGTAGATGCCGAGCATGCCCACGAAATCGGCCCAGACCCGGCAGTTGGCGGCGGTCGAGGCGAACACGGTCGAATAGAGCACGGCGAATGCGCCGATCATGAAAATCGGCAGCGACCAGCCGCCCAGCGTCTGGGTGTAGATGTTCGACAGCACTTGAACCATTTCCGAGCCTTCCGGGATCAGGCCCATGCCCTTGAGGACGCCCGCGCCCAGAAAATAGAACGCGATCGTGGCGAAGGTATAGATCACCATGGAGTTGACCACGTCCGCGCCCATCACGCGAATCCAGCCGAAGGCGCGCCGCGTCCAGCGGTCGGAATCGTCGCGCCTGCCGGTGTAGCGCGCGTAGCCCTTTTCGATGCACCAGTACGGATACATGACGAGCTCGGTCGCGCCGACGCCGGTGATGCCGAATGCGGCCACCGCTGTGCCCATGCCGCCTTCGGGCGGGCGGAAGGTCAAGCCCGCCAAGACGGCGCTCCAGTCGAAATACTGCGGCAGCTTGAGCAGCAGGAAACAGCAACTCACGGTCAAGGCGGTAAAGCTGACGACGAGCCCCATGGCGATGCGCTCGACCAGCGAATACTTGCCGGCGACAAGCAACAGGATCGAAAGGGCCGCCAGGATCCAGACGAATGCAGTGATCGAGACCGCGGGGAACAGGCGGTTGAGAATTTCTGAAATGCCGCCCAGCATGGCGCCGATCTGGAACAAGGTCGCGCTCACCATGAAGGCCCACATCCAGACCAGCCAGGAGACTCTCCAGCGCGGTCCGGGCGCCTGGTCGAACGCCTCCAGGGCGGTCTTGCCGGTGGCGATGGCGTAGCGCCCGAGCTCGTTCTGCACGACGGTCTTGATGAGACAACTCAGGACGATCAGCCAGAGCAGGATATAGCCGTTTTCGGCGCCCAACACCGTCGTGGCGATGAGCTCGCCGGAACCGACGATGGAGCTGGCCAAAATCAGCCCCGGGCCGATCAGCCTCATCGTTGCGCCGAACGTTTGCGGCGGTTCCCTGATGTTTTCGGCCTTCAGGGCATAGGGATCGTAGGCTGCTTGGTCGGCCATATGCGGGTCTGGCAATGCTATCACAGACAGCGCCGCAAAGGGGCCGCGCGTCTCACTGCGCGTTGGCGTGCTGCGGCGCGTCGACCACCAGGGGCTCGGGGAAGTCCGCTGCTTTCTTGCCGCCGCGGCCGCGCAGGCGCTTGTTCTGCGAGTTGCCGCGGGGAGCGTTCAGTGGAATCTCCATGCCGCCCAGCTCGGCCATCATCTCGTACAGCCGCGTCTCCATGCGTTCGGCCGTAGCGGCGAACGCGGGGTCGCGGATCAGGTTTTTTGTCTCGCCCGGGTCGGCTTCGAGATCGTAAAGCTCGTCGGTGTCCCACAGGCCGTAATAAGTGATGTACTTGTAGCGGTCGCCGCGCAAGGCGAACTGCGTGGGCGAGTGCGGAAAGTTCTTTTCCCAGTAATAGACATAGAGAAAGTAGTCGCGCCAAGGGATTTGCTTGCCGGCGGCAAGCTGCAGGAAGCTTTGGCCGTCCATGTGCGCCGGCTTTTCCAGACCCATCGCCTCCAGCACCGTCGGGCCGACGTCGATATTGGCGACGACCGCGTCAACCGCGGATTCGGACGGGAACAACTCGGGGCATTGGGCCAGCATGGGCACCCGGATTGAGGTCTCGTAGGCGACGCGCTTGTCGATCAGGCCGTGCTCGCCGAACATGAAACCGTTGTCGCCCATGTAGATGACGAGCGTTTCGTCATGAATGCCCATCTTCTGCAACTGCGCAACGATGCGCCCGATGCTGTCGTCCACGGCGCGCAGAGCCTCGGAATACCGCTTGTAGTAGCGCTCGATGTTGAGCTCGCTGTGATAGGGGAAATCCACTCCGTGCCAACTGTTGCGCTGGTCTTTCAGCCAGCGCGGCTTGTTCCTGTAGTTCTGCGGCGTGTTGGCCTCGCTTGCCGGACGCCGGAAGGGAACTTCCGCCAGCGAGCCTTCGTGCCGCTCCGCCGGGGTGAAGTTGGCGTGTACGGCCTTGTGCGACAGGTACAGGAAGAAGGGCTTTTCCGCGGGCTTTTGCATCTCCAGCCAGTCGATCGCGTAATCGGTCAACTCGTCGGTGATGTAGCCCTTTTGCTTGACCCGCTTGCCGTCGACGTTCAGCGTGTAATCGGGCGACGGCGGCAGGTAGTGGCCTTGGCCGCGGAAGCTGACCCAGCGGTCGAACCCCGGCCGAGGCTCGTCCGTGGCGCCGCCCATGTGCCACTTGCCGACGAACGCCGTGGCGTATCCGGCTTTCTGCAGGTACTGCGGAAAGAACAGCGTGCCCTCGGGAACCAGCCGATTGTTGTCGATTACGCGGTGGCGGAAGGTGTACAGGCCCGTCAGGATCGACGCGCGGCTCGGCGAGCAGAGCGACGTGGTGACGAAGGCGTTCTTGAGATGCACGCCGTTGCGGGCCATGGCGTCCATGTGCGGCGTCTTGGCGAACTGGTGGTTCAGGAACGACATCGCGTCGTAGCGGTGGTCGTCGGCGAGAATGAAGACGACGCTGCGCGGCTTGGCGCCGGCGATTTTCTGCGGCGAGACTTCACTGGGTACGGGAACCACGGCCGCCGGCAGAGCGGAGACGGAAAGAGCGAGCAGAAAAGCGGGGAAGCGCATAGGTTTCCCTAGTGTAGCCAAGACTCCGCGCCGAATACCGCTGCCCCGCAACCATTCGGGCCGAGGGTGCGTCTGGAATAATGCAGGCAGTTGGAATACACTATGAAAACCATGTTGCGCGCCAGCCGAACCGCCCTGCCGCTTTTGTTTGCCGCCGCGGTCTTCGCTTTCCCGGCGCTTGCCGCCCCGGCGGCGACTTCCCAGCCCGAGATTCCGGTTGAGCGAATCGTGCAGAGCTTCATCGACAAAGAGACCGAGTTCGCCAAGGCGCGCGAGGCGTACACTTACCGGCAGACGGTCAAGATCCTGGAATACGGCAACGACGACCGCGTGCGGGGGCGTTTCGAGCTGGTGCAGGACATCATTTTCGGCCCCGACCGGGAGCGCACCGAGCGCGTCGTTTACGCTCCGGTGTCCACTCTCAAGGGGTTGATCCTGACGCCGAACGACATGCAGGATTTGCGCGACGTGCAGCCCTTCGTGATGACCCGCGAGAACGCCCACGAGTACCGAATCGATTATCTGGGCGAGCAACAGGTCGATGAGATCGACACGTACATGTTCTCGGTCAAGCCGAAAAAGATCGAGAAGGGCAAGCGCTACTTCGAGGGGCAGGTGTGGGTCGATAAAATCGACCTGCAGATCGTCAAGACCTACGGCAAGGGCGTCGGCCACCGCAAGAAAAACGACGACGAGCAGTTTCCCCGCTTCGAGACCTACCGCGACCAGATCGACGGCAAATATTGGTTTCCGATCTACACGAGCGCCAATGACACGCTGCAATTCAGGCACAGCGCAATCAAGATGCGCATGATTATCAAATACGAAGATTACAAGCGTTTCCGCGGCGAAGCGACGATCACCTTCGGCGAAACGCTCGAAGGCGATCCAGTGGAGGAGACGGGCGGGCAGCAGCCCGTGTCCGTGCGTCCGGGAACGGAGCCCGTGCCTTGACGGACCGCCTTGACGGACCGACGAGGCCGCGGCCGTGAATGCGGGGCGGCGGCCGTCCGGCGTCCGCTTGATCCGCGCGGCCGCTGCGGCGATACTTTGCTGCTTGTTCCTCGCGGCCGCCTGCCGCGCGGAAGAGATCACTCCGGAACGGGGCGCCGCACTCTTTGCGCGGATGGAGGCCATGTTGGCGGATATCCGCGAGATCATGGATTTCGGCGCGAATCGGCCGATCCGACGTTCGCTCATTTCCCGGAAACAGATCCACGAGCTGGTCGACAAGCGCCTCGCCGAAGCGGCCCGCCCGGACGAGATCCGCCGCGAGGAGACGTTTCTCAAGCTGTTCGGCCTCGTCGCCGCCGATTTCGATCTCAAGCGGGCGCTGGTCGATGTCCTGACCGAGCAGGCCACCGCGCTCTACGACTACAAAACGCGGAACCTCTACCTTTCGACTTGGACTCCACAGGACTTGCAGGAGTTCGCGCTGGTTCACGAGCTGGCTCATGCCGTCGCCGACCAGCGGTTCGGACTGAAGAAATTCGTCAAAAAGTCCAAGACGGCCGACGAAGACCTGGCGCGCTCCGCCGTCATCGAGGGACAGGCGTCATGGGTCATGACCGAATGGGTCATGCGCCAGGGCGGGCAGTCGCTGCTCGAAAACCGGCTTCTGGCTTCGGCCTCGGCCTCCGCCTCGCGCATCGAGGCCGAGGATTATCCGGTTTACGCGCGGGCCCCGCTGTATATCCGCGAAACGATGATCTTTCCCTACGCGGACGGCCTGCTGTTTCAGCAGGCGCTGATCGAGCGCTACGGCAAGGAGGGTTTTACCCGTATCTTCGAGCGGCCCCCGCTCTCGACGCAGCACATCCTGCAGCCGGAACTCTACTACGCGGGAGTCGAGCCGGCCGCCGCGGCCCTCCCCGCGCTGCGCAAGCCGAAGGGCTACAAGAAGATACAGGAAGGCGTCTTGGGGCAGCTCGAGCACGAGGTGCTGCTGCGCCGGCATCTCGGCGAGGACAGGGAATTCACCGTGGCGGAAAAGTGGCGCGGGGCGAACTACGAGGTGTATGAAAACCGCCGCTCCGGGGGCGCCCTGCTGCGCTACGCCTCTCTTTGGGCCGACGAGGAGGCCGCCGCGGAGTTTTTCCGGCTCTACCGGCAGGTCTGTGCGAGCAAATGGGGAGAGTTCGCGGCCGCCGGCGAGGCGCCGGATGAAATCCGCGGGACCGCTCCCGACGGGCGCTTCGTGTTTGCCCGCAAAGGCGCGCTCGTGCAAGTCCTCGAAGGGCTGCCTGCGGCGAATGCAGAGCCTCGACTATGATGGTTGACGGTTCGATGTCCCCCGCAATCCCGACCCGATTTTTCGCCGCTCTCGTCCTGACCGTCTCCGCCGCCTCCGCCCAGGGGCCGCTGCGGCGCGAGGGCTTTCCCATCGACTTGCGCCAGGGGATCTTGGCCGGCGAGGCATCCGCGTCGTCGGTCATTCTGCAATCCCGTCTCACGTCGTCCAATCCCTATCAGGACAAGGCTTGGGAAGGCGTGCGCGGAAACAGAGGCTGGGCCTTTTTCGAGTATGCCGGCAACGAAGATTTCCGCGCGGCGCGGCGCACCGATTGGATCGAGGCGGTTCCCTTCAACGACTTCATCGTCAAGGCGAAGATCGAGGGGATCAAGCCCGCGTCCCGCTATTTCTACCGGCTGCGCTACGGCCCGGACAAGCAAGACCTGCGCGCCTCGGAAAGCGCAACGTTCCGCACCCACGCCGGCGACCGTCCGGCGGCCTACAGCTTCGCTGTCGTGACGGGCATGAACTACTCGTTTTTCCACCATAAGGGGGGCGCGGGGCGTCCTCCTTACGACGGCCCGGACAAGCATCTCGGCTATCCGGCCCTGGAGTCGATTCTCGAGCTCGGCCCCGATTATTTCGTCGGCACCGGCGACAACGTGTACTACGACCACCCCGGGCACCGCGGCCGCGCGCAGAGCGCCCACGAGATGCGCAAGAAACACCACGAGCAGTATTCGCAGCCGCGCTTTCTTGCTCTGTTCCGCAAGGTCGCCGCCTACTGGCTCAAAGACGATCACGACCACCGCTTCAACGACTCCGACGCGGTCAATCCGGTGCTGATCCGGCAGCGGACGCGCAGCGCCTATTACCCGAAGACCAACATTTACGCGGGCGAGTCCGGGTCGGGATTCGCGCCCGCGCACGAGTTGGGCATCAGGATGTTCCGCGAGCAATTGCCCGTGGTCGACCCGCGCGACGCGGCGGCGGTCACCTACCGCACCCACCGGGTCAGCCGCGACCTGCAGATCTGGATCGTCGAGGGCCGCGACTACCGCAGCCCGAACGACATGCCCGACGGCCCCGACAAGACCATCTGGGGCAAGGAGCAGGCGGCCTGGCTCAAGAGAACGCTCAAGGAAAGCGGCGCCACGTTCAAAATGCTGGTCTCGGCAACGCCGATGGTCGGCCCCGACGGCGACGGCAAGCGCGACAACCACACCAATCTCGGCGGATTCCGGCATGAAGGCGATGCGTTTTTCGCCTGGCTGACGGAGAACGGTTTCGCCAAGGACGAGTTTTTCATCGTCTGCGGCGACCGCCACTGGAAGTACCATTCGCGGCATCCAAGCGGCTTCGAGGAATTTTCAAGCGGCGCCCTGGTCGACACCAACTCGCGCCTGGGCGTGGAGCCCGGCAGCGCCGATAGCACCGACCCGGACGGGAAAATTACGCAGCTCTACAGCGACGCCGAAGCGACGGGCGGTTTTTTGATAGTCGCGTTCGAACCCGACGGGCGCGGCGCAAGGGCGCGGTTTCGGTTTTACGACGAGAACGGCAAGCTGCTCTACGAGCACGAGAAGCGGCGGAGGCGGTAACCCGCCCCCGGTTTTTTGCCCGGCAAACCTACCCAAACCGACTGATCGACCATCCCAAACCAACTCGAGGATCAGCGTAAGCGGAAGCAAGTTGCGACCGTCGGTTGATCGCTTTCAGGGGATTCTCAGACCTGCGATTCCAACCAAATTTCTCCGGAATCGGGGAATTTCTGCTTGTTTCAGCTACTTTGGGGAAATTTTACGTGGCAGTTAAAAGCCTATTCAAGTAGAGTTTTGACCGTCGGAACCAGTACCGAACCGCCAAGGATACCCACAAGCACCCACAATATCTTCCTATCCGAATCCAGTCTGGCGTTCAAGGCGTCGAACCGAGCATCCATTCCGCGCCTCAAGTCATCGAATCGAACGTCCACAGAGTCGAATCGAGCATCCATCTTGCGCCTCAGGGCGTCGATCCCGGTAGTTTGCTCTACCGCAGGCATAACGACCACAGGATAGCAAACAGGATGGCTTGCCGTTCGCGCCGCGCGTAGTTCTCAAGCCGTAACCGAAATTGCTCATTCAAGGTCGTATGCTCCGCCCCCGCGGGCCGCTACGGCTTTTGCCGCGCGAGGCGTAGTTTTTCGTAGGTTCCAACGTGCCGCGGCCGCGGCCCTTCGGTCGAGATGCCTGCCGCGGCCATGAGGCGTTCGACCGCTGCGATCGCCGCCGGAGCCGGCTTGAAATTTCCCGGCCGGTAGCCTTCGGCGATGAACAGCGGAGTCCATCCGTGCCTGTTCGGCCGCTTCCACAGGTCCGGGTCGGCGCCGCGGTCCGCGAGCAATTGGATGACCGTAGGGAAGCTGCCGTAGACCGCGCCGTGCATGACGGTTTCGCCGTTGTCGTCCACGGCGTCGATGTCCGCGCCGAGCTCGAGCAGCAGTTGCACCGCTTCGAGCGCCTCTTCTTCCGTTCCCGCTTCTTCGAGCGGCGCAGTCGTGCCCAGGCCGGCGGCCGCCATCAGCGGAGTGGTGTTCTCCACGTTCGGCAGGAACGGGTCGGCGCCCAACTCCAAGAGCAGCTTCATCAGCGGGACATCCGCTTTATCGGCGGCAAAAAGGAAAGGCGTAGCGCCTTTGACGTTGATCTTCGGCGCCTGCGGCTTGCCGTTCTTCAGCCGCGCGTTCACGTCGGCGCCCATCGCAACGAGCGTGCGCACGAACTGCAAGCTCGACAGGTTGCCCAATCCCTCCGGGGCCGGGTCGCTGCCATAGTCGCTGTTTTTGGGTTTGCGCACCCAGGTGATGGTGTGCAGCGGGGTATAGCCGGTGCGTTCGTCATTGGGATCGGCGCCGGCTTCCAGCAGAGCGGCGGCGAGCTCGAAGTGGCCGTTCTCGATCGCCAGCAGCAGAGGGCTCATGCCGCTGTCGGCGAACTGATATTTCGGGCGCTCTTTGCGATGCAGCGGCTCGTTGACGTCGACGCCGGCTTGCAGCAGCGCGCGCACGACCTCGGCGCGGCCCTCGCGCACCGCGAAAAACAGCGGGTTGAACCCCGAATCGAGCGTCAGACGGAAATCGGCGCCGGCGTCGATCAGGGCTTCGATGACCGGAGCATGCCCTTCGGCTGCGGCCCACATGAGCGCCGTTTGCCCGTTCCGCTCCGTTGCGTCCGCATCGGCGCCGCGGGCGAGGAGGGCTTCGACCGCTTCGAGGCTCCCGCTCCTCGCCGCCGTCATGAGCATGGTCTCTCCTCCGCGGAGCGCGGCGTTGGCGTCGGCGCCGGCGGCGAGCAGCAGCTTGACCAGGCGGCCGTTGCCGTTGGCGCAGGCCAAATGCAGCGGGGACGCCCCGTATTGATTCTCAGCATTCGCATCGGCTCCGGCCCGAATAAGCATCTCGGACGTATCCGTGTCGTCGTAGTAGGCAGCCCAGTGCAAAGCCGTGGCGCCGTCGACTTGCGGGGCGTTGACGTCCGCCCCCGCGGCGAGCAGGGAACGCACGGCCGCGCCGTTTTCGGCCTCGGCTGCGTCGGCGAGACCCAGATCGGCCCCCGCCGCCGCCCCCGCCGCGGCAAGCCATAGAACGGAAAATCCGGCGATTCGCCCCCAATGCATCTCTCGTATCTCCTGCAGCATTACACGGGCACGGCATCGAAAAGGTCTTCGATCTTGCCGCTGCTGTCCCCGAAGGAGTCCAGGTAAACGCCCACTCGATCGAGCAGCGTCAAGTGCAGATTGGCCAGCGGCGTTCCCTGTTCGTATTTGACGTGCCGCCCGCCCTGCACTCCGCAGGCGGAGCCGCCCGCGACGAGAATGGGCAGGTTGTCGTGGTCGTGGGTGCTGGGATTGCCCATCCCGCTGCCGTACAGCAGAACCGTGTGATCGAGCAGCGAGCCGTCGCCGTCCGCGGCGGCTTTCAATTTTTCGAGATACTCCGCGAACAGCGAAACGTGAAACTTGTTGATTCTGGAAATCTTTTCGACTTTTTCCGGATCGTTGCCGTGGTGGCTCAGCGGATGGTGCGGGTCGGGCACGCCGACTTCCGGGTAGGTGCGGCCGCTGAGCTCGCGGGCCAGTTGGAAGGTGATGACCCGCGTGATATCGCCTTGAAAAGCCAGCAGTTGCAAGTCGAACATGAGCCTCGCGTGGTCGGCGTATGCGGCAGGGACGCCCATCGGCCGGTCCAGATCGGGCAGCGGGTTGTCCGCGGCCCCTGCTTCGGCGCGCTGGATCCGGCGCTCGACTTCGCGGATGCTGGTCAGGTAGTTGTCGACGCGGGCGCGGTCGGCCGCGCCCAGTTTCATCTTCAGCCGCACCATGTCTTCTCTGACCCAATCGAGCAGGCTACCCCGCTCGCGCAGCGCCGCGCGCCGGTCGTCGACGCTCCCGCCCTCGCCGAAGAGCCGCTCGAACACCACGCGCGGGTGCGCTTCGGAAGGAAGCGGCGTAGTCGGCGAAGACCAGGAGAGGTTGTTCTGATACACGCAGGCGTATCCGTTGTTGCACTGGCCGACGGTTTGCAGCAGGTCCATCGACAGCTCCAGCGAGGGCAACTGGGTTTCTTTGCCCAGTTGCCGCGCCGCATGTTGATCGACGGTGGTTCCCAGGTAATAGTCCGAGCTCTCCGTATGCTTGGCGAAGGCCGCGCTCAAGAATGCCGCGTTGGAAGTCGAATGGGTTCCCGGATAGGCGTTTTTCAACTCGAAGTTGGTGAAAACCGTCAGATCGTCTTTTACCGGCTCCAGCGGGCTGAGAATGGGCGAAAGCTCGCCGAGCTTGGGGCCGTCTTGCGGCGTCCAGCGGGAATGATCGCAGCCCATCGGGATGAACACGAAGCCGAGCCGGGGCACGGGCTTGGCGGGAGTCTTTTCGAGGGCCGTTGCCGCGGGAACCATCGCGTCCAGCAAAGGCAAGGCAAGAGCGGCCTGCGCCCCGCGGAGAAACGTGCGCCTCGGCAGCGCCTTCTTGGTGACGATCATGTCGCTCTCCTCATCTGAAACGGTACGCTGTTTACGATACCTGACAGCAGCGCCGACAGGCGGTAGCCCTCCGGTTCGGCTTCGCGCAGAATTTTGCGGATTGCCGGCGCGTCGTAGTATGCGATGCCCCGTCCGAGGGCGAAGGTCAGCAGTTTCTCGGTCAGCGTCCCGACAAACAGTTCCGGGCGCGCCAACAGGCTGTCTTCGAGGCCGGCCACGCCTTTGTCGGATTCGCCCGTTCCGGGCAGCCCCCCTGAAACGTCCACCGGGACGCCGTCTGAGTAGTCCCGCCAGCGGCCGAGGGCATCGAAGTTTTCCAGCGCGAAACCGACCGGGTCGATCGTTTTATGGCAACTCGCGCAGGCCGGGTTGTCGCGGTGCGCGCGCAGCCTTGCGCGCATCGGCAGCGCGGCGGAGACCGAATTGTCGAGCGCGGGCACGTTCGGCGGCGGCGCGGGCGGCGGCGCCCCGAAGATATTTCGCAAGATCCACGTCCCGCGGATGACCGGGGACGTGCGCGTAGGGTACGAAGTCACCGTCAATACGCTGCCCTGGCGGAGCAGTCCCCCGCGCTTGCTGTCTTTGCCGAGCGCGACGCGCCGGAAGCGCGTCCCGTACACGCCGGGAATCCTGTAATGCTTGGCCAAGCGCTCGTTGAGGAAGCTGTAGTCCGCGCGGATCAGGTCGAGCGCGCTGCGGTCCTCGCGCAGGATGCTCTCTACGAAAAGCTCCGTTTCCTTGCGCAACGCTTGGCGCAGGTTGTCGTCGAAATCGGGGAAGAGCCGCGCATTCGGCGAAAAGGATTCCAGGCTGCGCAGGTGCAGCCACTGCCCGGCAAAGTTGACTGCGAGATTGGAGGAACGCGGGTCCGCGAGCATTCTGCGGAACTGTTTTTCGAGCCCGTCCGTCCGGTTGAGCTCGCCCCGCGCTGCTGCGTCGAGCAACTCGTCGTCGGGAATGCTGCTCCACAGGAAAAACGACAGGCGCGAGGCCAATTCGAAGGCGCCGATGCGATAGGCGCCGCCCGGCGCCGCATGTTCCGGGTCCAACTCCGTGCGGAACAGGAATGCCGGGCTTGCGAGCACGGCGGTCAGCGCCTTCTCGATGCCTGTATCGAAATCGCCGCCGGCGCGCCCTTCCCGGTAGAAAGCCAGAGGCCCGGCCAGATCCGCGTCGGAGACCGGCCTGCGGTAAGCCCGCCTTGCGAACGCGGCCAGGATTTTCTTCGCGCAGCGCTCTTCTTCGTCGGGCGCCGCCGGACGGCAAACGAAAAGACGGCGGCGGCTCGGCGTGTCGCCTGCGCCCTTGGCCGCGTGCGGCCCGGTAATCGAGACCTGGAAAACGGCGGGGACGGTGCGCGGATGGCGGTGCATGTTGAAGCGCGACTGCGTGGGTTGGCGCATGGTCTCGAGCAGCGAGCTTTGAGTCCTGGGAAAGGTCACGGCCAGGTCATGCGGCCCGGCGGCCACGTTCAAACGGACTTTCAGGTGCTTGTCCACCTGCGAGTAATCGAAGCGGTCGGTGGGCGGTTTGACCGTAAACGTCTCGACGCGCTTGCGGTCGAGCAAAAGGTGGACCTCGTGCGCTTCGGAGAGACCTTCGACTTCTTCGTTGCGGTTGCGCGCAAGCCAGATCTGGATGTCGTACCCGCCGTCCTGCGCAAAGTTGAAGGGAATCGAGACCCCGCCGCGCGATCCGATCGGCAGGCCCGGCACGTGCCTTTCTTGCGTGAAATCGGCATTCACGCGGATGATGTCGCTGCGGGGTTCGGCCGCGGTTCCGCCGACCGCGAGGCGGCTGATCTTCTGCGCGGCGGATATGTAGCGGTCCAGAAGGGCAGGGGAGAGATCGCCTACGTTGACGTTGTCGAATCCGTGGCCGCTTTCGTCGTGCGGCAGCAGAGACTGCGCGTCGATGTCGAGAGCGAGAAGGTCCCGCACCGCGTTGCGGTACTCGGTGCGGTTGAGCCGCCGCAGCGCTTCCGTCCGCCCCGGATTCGGATTGGCGGCCGCCGCTGCGTCGAGCGACGCCTCCAGCCGGGAGAGCAGCGCTGCGCGGGCTTCGGGGGAGGGCTGCGGCATGTTCGCCGGGGGCATGATGCCGGTGCGCAGCTTGTGCACGACCCGTTCCCACATCTCGGGGTTTTCATTCGCGCGCGCGATGTCGGCCGAGTCGAGCCGGAGGCCGGCCGTCTGCAGCGCTTCGCCGTGGCAGGTTAGGCAGTAACGGTCGAGCGTTTGCTGCAAAGACGCCGCGGTTTCCTGAGCAAAGCCTTCCGCAGCGGCGAACAGCAGGAAGGCTGCAAGCGGCAAGCCAAAGCGCCGGCCCGCCGCCTTGGGGGCGGAGCAACGGTCGAATGCTGCGGCGCGGACGCACATCTGCTTCAAATCCGTTTCCAATCCTTTTTGCAGCCGCTTTGCGATGTCTACTGTAACGCGATGTCTACTGTAACGCATCGAAGCGGGCAGCGGCAAAGCCGGTTCCTGTCGGTCAGGTCAAAACAGCAGCCGCGTGGTTTCCTTGCTGGCGGCAACGGGGGCCAGGATATCCGGGGTGTCGTTGCGGACGTTGTTCACTGCGCTCCCGACGGCGCGCCTTGCGTACGGGCCGGCATGGGGCTTGCGCGCCAGATCGAGCAGCAACGCAGCCGGCGATGCCGGATCGAGCCATGCGGAAAAATGCGCGGGGGCGATGACCGCCGGCTGGCGATGGTGGATGTCGGCAAGAGCGGGCGAGGCCGCCGTGGTGACGATGGCGAAGGTCTCGAGCGGGTCTCCGTCTGTGTCCCGGCGTTCCCACAGAGCGGCGAACGACAGAAACGATCCGTCCGCCGGCGCCAGGAAATACGGCTGCTTGCCGCCCCCGCTCCGTTTCCATTCGAACCACCCGTTGGCCGGAACCAGACAGCGCCGCGCGCGGAAGGCGGCGCCGTACGCCGGCTTGCTGTGGACGGTCTCCGCGCGGGCGTTGATCAAGCGCGAGCCCATGCCGATGTCCTGCGACCAGGACGGCGTCAGCCCCCAACGCAGCTTTGCCGCGGCGCGCTTGCCGCCCTCGTCGAGCCGGCAGACCGCGAAATCCTGCGTCGGCGCGCCGTTGTAGCGGGGCCGCAGGTCTAACTCGGGCGCCGTCAGACCGTAAAGGCCGCGGAACTCAGGCCAACTCAACTCCTGCGTGAAACGTCCGCACATCGCCGCCTGTCCTGCGCATACTTTACCGCGGCGGCGCCGCCCGCCCGAAACGGCTTTTCGCGCGACGGGGCAAAATTGCAAGCCATAGTTGCAGGCTGCTCCATTGCCATGCGCGAAAGGTCATGATCGAGCGCGGAGTTACGTCCTGTCCGATCATGTTGTTCGAACAGCGCCCCTTGGTCACCGTGACCGGGACGTTTCCATTATGAGTTTCCCCGAAAGCAGGGGATATGAGTATGAGTTTCCCCGAAAGCAGGGGAGAGATGGATATTCGCGCTTTGGAGAGCGCAGCCGGCAAAGTCGCTTCCGCGTTGCCCGCGAGGATAATTACCGGCGGACTGGGCCGTCCGCTTCCACCCTGCCCGTGCGCATCCGCGGATAGGACGTCAACTCGAGGCGGACATTTCGGTCAGCCGGCGCTCTTCCCATTCGGGCGGCAGCCGTTTTCTACCCAGAACAGCCCCCACCGTGTACGCCATGATGCGCAGATTGTATTTCAGGGAAGGCGCTTGCCGGATATAGGCGAGATCGAGGGCCAGCTTGATCGGCAGAATGTCTTCTACGTACATCCTGTTCGGATCGTTCACAGGAAGCAAAGCCTCGCAACGGGTCAGGTAAAAAATGCTGCCCGGACTGGTCAGGCCAGGCAGCACGCGCAGCGTCTCCCAGTGAAGGGGCGTATAGGATTCGCGCACGATCTGCGGATCTCTGGGTCTGGGGCCGACAATGGCCATGTCCCCTTTCAGCACGTTGTACAACTGCGGCAATTCATCGATCTTGAAACGGCGCAACCAGCGCCCCAGAGGAAAGATGCGCGGGTCATGCTTGGCAGTAATGACCGAGGCGTTTTCCGCCTGGTTCACGTGCATGGTGCGCAACTTGAACATGGTGAACACCCGCCCGTTCAGCCCCACCCGCTGCGCCCGGTAGAAAACGGCCCCGCGGCTGGACAGCACGATGCCCAAAGCGGCGACCGCAAACAGCGGACAGAACAGCGCCAGGGAGACTATGGAAAACGCCGCGTCGAAAAGGCGTATGCCGCCGGGCGCGAATTGCTTCATCCCGGCGGACTCCCTGGTATCGTGGGGCATGCGGTTAGGCAAAGTCCATGTTAGCGCAAAGCATTTTTTGTGGGCCGATGGAGAATGCCGATGGAGAATGAAGGAGCGATGCCGCTTTCCGCCTGCCGCTTGCTGATTCTCGCTTTGGGCCTCGCGGCGCCGGGTTGGGCGCAAACCGCCAATGCGCCGAACTGGAAATTCGACGCCGGCGCGAGCGTTTCGCCTCTGTTCAAGACTTATCTCGATGAGCCCTCCTGCTGCACGCCCCTTGGGGGCTGGGTTACCGCGGGGTCGGGAAGATTCCGCCTGCAGGTCGATTACGCGCGCAACGAGCGGGAACGGCTCGGCTTTGCGGAGTATTACGAAGAGCGCCTGGGGCAGGAAATCGTTGTGGAGCGAGGCTACCAGGACAGACTCTATCGATCAGACGGTCGGCGTGGCGGCGTACTGGCGCTTGTCCGGGAACCGGCGGCTGACTCCGCATCTGCTGTTGGGCATGGGGCTGTGGCGTCTGGCGGACCGCCCCTGTGTCGCCGAGGGCGCTCCGCCCGTAGTGGGGACGCCGCAGCCGGGGCAGCGCTTCCGCGTCGATTTCGCGGGCGGCCGGCCGTGCGCGGGCAAGCCTTTCGACACAAGCTTCCGCATCTGGCCGCAGGTCGGCCGCATCGCCGTAAAAGTCATCAACCGCCTCGGCGGCGAGGTGACGAAGGAGTTCCGAGCATGAAAACGAAAGGGAAACCACGCAAGCCTGCGGGGAGGCTCCATGAACAGAGATGAAGTCCTGACCTTGCTCCGAGCGCATCGGGCGGCGCTGGCGCAGCGCTTCGGCATCGCGGACATTGTTCTCTACGGCTCCTTCGCCCGTGACCAAGCGTCCGAAAACAGCGATGTGGACATCCTGGTTCGTTTCGACGCGCCGCCCGATTGGCGGCAATACTTCGGCGCTTGGTTTTACCTGGAAGATCTGCTGGGGCGTCCCGTGGACTTGGCGACCGACGAGGATCTGCGGGCGGAACTACGCCCTTATGTGGAGCGGGAGGCTGTCCGTGTCCATTCCTGACCGCGAATGGCGCTTCTATGTGCTTGACATGATCGAGTGCAGCGAAAAAGCCCTCGCCTATACTTCCGGACTCAATCGAGTCTCGTTCGTAGCCGACCGGCGCACCTACGATGCCGTCCTACGGAACCTGGAGCTCATTGGCGAGGCGGCTACCCACATCCCCGATGCGGTGCGCGAGGCGCACGCGGAAATTCCCTGGCGCGCGATTATAGGGACGCGCAACCGGCTGGCTCATGGTTATCTGAGCGTGAACGACAATGTTATTTGGAGCATAATTCAGGATGCTGTTCCCAACCTTCTGCCCGCATTGCGAAACCTGTTGGATACCGCTCGGCCTCCCGATGAATGAGCGGTAAAAGCATTCCGGGTATAAGCAAGGAAATACAATGCCCGCGCTCGAGTGGGTCGCTATCGAAGGCTTCAAGAGCATCGCCTGCATCGAGCGTCTGAAGCTGCGCCCGATTAACGTCCTGATCGGTCCGAACGGTTCCGGCAAGTCGAAAGCCGTGCGATGACCAGACTATTGTTCGTCCACGACGCGCTCGCGCCGTATCTGTACGGCCGCGGGTTCTGGTCGGTTCGCGCCCGCCTGTTCGGAAACGTCCGTCAATGCGCCCGGTAGAAAACGGCCCCGCGGCTGGATAGCACGATGCCCAAAGCAGCGACCGCAAGCAGCGGACAGAACAGCGCCAGGGAGACTATGGAAAACGCCGCGTCGAAAAGGCGTATGCCGCCGGGCGCGAATTTCTTCACCCCGGCGGACTCCCTGGTATCGTGGGGCATGCGGTTAGGCAAAGTCCATGTTGGCGCAAAGCATTTTGTGGGCTGATGGAGAATGAAAGGACGATGCCGCTTTCCGCCTGCCGCTTGCTGATTCTCGCTCTCGGCCTCTGGGCGCCGGGTTCGGCGCAAACCGCCAACGCGCCGAAGTGGAAATTCGACGCCGGCGTGAGCGTTTCGCCTCTGTTCAAGACTTATCTGGATGAGCCCTCCTGCTGCACGCCCCTTGGGGGTTGGGTTACCGCGGGGTCGGGAAGATTCCGCCTGCAGGTCGATTACGCGCGCAACGAGCGGGAACGGCTCGGCTTTGCGGAGTATTACGAAGAGCGCCTGGGGCAGGAGATCGTTGTGGAGCGAGGCTACCAGGACAGATCTATCGACCAGACAGTCGGCGTGGCGGCGTACTGGCGCTTGTCCGGGAACCGGCGGCTGACTCCGCATCTGCTGTTGGGCATGGGGCTGTGGCGTCTGGCGGACCGCCGCTGCGTCGCCGAGGGCGCTCCGCCCGTAGTGGGGACGCCGCAGCCGGGGCAGCGCTTCCGCGTCGATTTCGCAGGCGGCCGGCCGTGCGCGGGCAAGCCTTTCGACACAAGCTTCCGCATCTGGCCGCAAGTCGGCGCGGGGATCGACTATGCGCTCGGCTCCCGCGCATTCGCCCGCGTGCAACTCCGCCTGCTCGAGCTCCGCGTCGGCGCCGGCATCCGCTTCTGACCGCGCCGCCGCCGGTTTTGTTCCCCGTTTGCGGTAGATTGTTCACAAACGAAAATGGAGGCGCCTATGGCTAAGACAGAAACGATCCGTGCCCGCGTGGAACTGGAGTTGAAGCGTCGGGCGGAGAAAGTCTTCTCGGAGCTTGGGCTGTCGCCGACAGAGGCGATCACGCTGTGTTTATACGCAGGCTACCCTGCATCGCGGGTTGCCGTTCCCCGTGAAGATTCCCAATGCCGAGACCATCGAAGCGCTGCGCCAAGCGCGCGCAGGGGAGGAACTCACCGAATACGCCGGCCTGGAAGAGCTCAAAGCCAGGCACGGCTGATCCATGCGCTTGCTCACCACAAAGCGATTCGAGAAGGACCTCAAACGCGCCGTGAAACGCGGCAAAATCTGAATAAGCTCTGGAGTGTCGTTGAGCGGCTCTTGTCCCAGCAGCCCCTCGATCCACGGAATAGGCCGCACCGCTTATCGGGCGCTTGGTCTCCTTGCCGGGAATGCCATATCGAACCGGATTGGCTGTTGATCCGGGATCAGAGGGACGATGCCCTTATCCTGGCGCCAACCGGAACCCACACCGATTTGTTCGACTGACATGGAGCCATCGCCGGAGTGTTTTTTGCTCTCGCCGGCGGAGCCGTGTTGCCGGCCGCGCCGCCGGTTCCGGCGCAAACGACCGGGCCGCCGGAGACTGAGAACGCGGCCTCCGGGAGAAATTGCCGGTCTTGCACGGCGTACAATGCGAACTTGAGCAACCCATTCTTCGAGCGGCCCGTCCTCAACTCGCCTTACGAATGTCCGCGCCGGCATTGGGATCTGGACGAAACGGGGCAGCCGACCCAGAGGATCGTCGCCGGCCGCAGGCCGGTCGACTTCATCACGCCGATTCCGCAGCCGAAGAAGCGGCAGGGAGCGTCCGCGGAGCAAGCCGCGCTCGCGTTCGACGAAGGAAAAGGGCTTTCGACCAAGGAGCAGCAGTACGCGCACGCCGACATCATCAACGGCGTCCGCGGGCAGGTCGAGCGCTGGCACCGCATAGCGGACCCGGCCAAATGGCAGGTGACCCCGGAGACCGCCCGCCTGCTGCGGCACTGGCGGAGCCATCGCTTCAGCGGCCGGCGGCCTTTCTTCTGCCAGATCGAAGCGGTGGAGACCGCCGTTTGGCTCACCGAGGTTGCGCCGCGCAGCCGCGCCGGCAGGTCGTTCCTCGAACATCTGGCGAACGCCAACAACGACGCCAATCCCGGCCTGCAGCGGCTGGCGCTCAAGCTGGCCACGGGCGCCGGCAAAACCACTGTCATGGCCATGCTGATCGCCTGGCAGACCGTCAACGCGGCGCGCCGGCCCCAGAGCGGCAGATTCACCCGCGGCTTCCTGGTGGTCACTCCCGGCATCACCATCAAAGACCGCCTGCGCGTCTTGCAGCCGAACGATCCGGACAGCTACTACCGGAGCCACGAGCTGGTCCCCGGCGACATGCTGCCCGATCTGGAGAAGGCGAAGATCGTCATTACCAACTACCACGCCTTCAAGCTGCGCGAGCGCCTGGAGTTGTCAAAAGGCGGGCGCTCCCTGCTGCAGGGGCGGGGCAAGGAACTCGCAACGCTGGAAACCGAAGGGCAAATGCTGCAGCGGGTCTGCCCCGAGCTGATGGGCCTCAAAAACATCCTGGCGCTCAACGACGAGGCGCATCACTGCTACCGCGAGAAGCCGCCGCACGAGACGCAGGAAGGCGCGCTCAAAGGCGACGACAGGAAGGAAGCCCAAAAGAACAGGGAAGCCGCGCGACTGTGGATTTCGGGTCTCGAAACGGTCGGCAGGAAGCTTGGCCTCAGCCGGGTGGTGGACCTTTCCGCGACGCCTTTCTTCTTGCGCGGGTCGGGCTACGCCGAAGGCACGCTGTTCCCCTGGACGATGAGCGACTTCTCGCTGATGGACGCCATCGAATGCGGCATCGTCAAGCTGCCGCGCGTGCCGGTGGCCGACAACATCCCCGGCGGCGAGATGCCCAAGTTCCGCAATCTGTGGGAGAACATCCGCAAGAAAATGCCGAAAAAAGGGCGGGGCAAGGCTTCCGCGCTCGACCCGCTCAGCCTGCCGCCGCTGCTGCAGACCGCCCTGGAGGCTTTGTACGGAAATTATTGCAAGACCTTCGCAATGCACCGCAAGGCGGGCATTCGCATTCCGCCGTGCTTCATCGTCGTCTGCAACAACACGTCAACCTCGAAACTGGCGTACGACTTCATCTCCGGCTTCCACCGCGAGAACGCCGACGGCTCGAAGACGTTCGTGAAAGGCCGCCTGGAGTTGTTCCGCAACTTCGACGAGTACGGCAACCCCTATCCGCGGCCGCGCACGCTGCTGATCGACAGCGAACAACTGGAGTCCGGCGACGCGCTGGACAAGAATTTCCGCAGCATGGCCGCCGAGGAGATCGGCCGTTTCCGGCGGGAAATCGTCGAGCGCACCGGTGACCGCCATGCGGCCGAGAACATCAGCGATCAGGAACTGCTCCGCGAGGTGATGAACACCGTGGGCAAGGAAGGGCGGCTGGGCGAAGCGATCCGCTGCGTGGTGTCGGTGTCGATGCTTACCGAAGGATGGGACGCCAACACCGTCAGCCACGTGCTGGGCGTGCGCGCTTTCGGCACGCAGTTGCTCTGCGAGCAGGTCGTCGGCCGCGCGCTGCGCCGACGTTCCTACGATCTCAACGCAAGCGGCCTGTTCGATGTCGAGTACGCCGATGTCCTGGGCGTCCCGTTCGACTTTACGGCGGAACCCGTAATCGTGCCGCCGCTGCCGCCGCGGGAGGTCGTCCGCGTGCATGCCGTGCGGCCTGAGAGAGACGCGCTCGAGATCCGTTTTCCGCGGGTGGCCGGATACCGCGTGGAATTGCCCGCAGAAAAGCTCAGCGCGGACTTCAACGCGGACTCCGTGCTGGAGCTCACGCCCGATCTGATCGGTCCGTCGATCACCCGCAGCCAGGGCATCATCGGCGAGGGCGTCGACCTCGACTTGGTGCATACCAACGACCTGCGGCGCTCGACCCTGCTGTTTCACCTGACCCAACGGCTGCTTTACACGAAGTGGCGCGACCCGGGCGACGAGCCGGAGCTGTACCTTTTCACGCAACTCAAGCGCATTACCAGGCAGTGGCTCGACAACTGCCTGGTCTGCAAGGGCAGCACTTACCCCGCCCAACTCATGTATCAGGATCTGGCCGACACGGCCTGCGAGCGCATCGCCGCGGCGATCGTGCGGGCGAAAATCGGCGGCAGCCCGGTCAAGGCCGTGCTCGACCCCTACAACCCGCTCGGCTCCACGGCCCACGTCAACTTCCAAACGTCCAGGCTCGACCGCTACGAAACGGACGCCCGGCGCTGCCACGTCAACTGGGTCGTCCTCGATAGCGATTGGGAAGCGGAGTTCTGCCGCGTGGCCGAAGCCCACCCCCAAGTCAAGGCGTACGTCAAGAACCACAATCTCGGCCTCGAGGTCCCTTACCGCTGCGGCTCCCAAGCGCGAACGTACGTCCCGGACTTCATCGTGCTCGTCGACGACGGCCGCGGCGGGGACGATCTCTTGCATCTCGTCGTCGAGATCAAGGGCTACCGCCGCGAGGACGCCAAGGAGAAGAAGACCGCGATGGAGACCTATTGGGTTCCCGGCGTGAACAATCACGGCCGCTACGGCCGTTGGGCCTTCGCCGAGTTTGGGGACGTCTATGCGATGCAGGAGGACTTCGAGGCCGCAGTCGAGGCGGAGTTCGATAAGCTCATCGATAGGGTCTTCCCTGCAGGTGTGGGAGCGTGAAGCGAAATGCCTTTCTATACCGACCGAATCGAAGACCTACGCAAAGATGGGGCGCTCGACGGCATCGTCCTGAATAGGGATTCGGAAAAAGATTTTCAGTCGTTCGTCAGCACGTCGCCCTCCGTCAACGCGGAAATCGTGCTTGTGGACAATGGGAATCTGCGCGCCGTCTGGGACGGGCAAGACGGCAGTCATCTCGGCGTGCAGTTCCTTGGCGGCGGCTTGCTCCAGTATGTGATTTTTCGACAGCGGAAAGGCGGCGGTCATGTTTTGCGGGCGGCCGGGCGCGACACGTTCGACGGCCTCGAAAAGCAGTTGGAAGCCTTCGGTCTGGGGACGCTCTTTTGCCCATGACCGGCGGGCGGAAATTCACGCGGGATGAAATGAATGAGCGTTGAGAACTTCCTCGATACATCCCACGATCATCTAAGGAGCCGTTGCGGGTTGCCTGCCCGTTGGCGTTCTGCAGGCCGCCGGCGGACAGCAATTGCGAGGAACGTTGACATCTCGTCAAGCATCCCACTACAGTTAAGAGTATCCGCCCCCCGGCAGTACGTCTTGCTCCCGGCTATCGCCGGCGATCGTGAGCGAGGCCGATCCCGGGGGGCTTTTTTGCGTGTGGCGGAAAACCGATGCGGGTAGAATCGAGGTAAGCTTTATGGATATTTTTTCAGCCGGCCTTACATTCGATGTCAGCAACCTGGGCAGCGTCCGCAGCGGCAGCTTTGCGCTCAAGCCACTCACGATTTTTTGCGGGCCCAACAACAGTGGCAAAACCTGGACCATGTACTCGCTGTATCATTTTTTACATTGTTCAAAGCATGGAAAGAGTTTCCAGAGGAACAAAAAGAAAGTTTGAACGAGTTTAATGAAATCATGTCGAACGGGCTTTCGGTTTTGTTCAATACATCGAAAGAAAAATTACGCAACGCCGAATTTACGGTGAAGACAGTGGATGATCAGGAATGGCAAACAATTGCAGAACACGATGCGGCCGAAGCTTTTCTGATGCCGTCCGAGCGCAGCGGCTTACATCTTTTCTTTCGTGAGTTGAGTACACGCCGTACGGCCTTACTGCATCATGCTTCCAGGGAAAATATCGATATCGGAGAGTTGCTGCGCGATGTCATCCATTCACGCTATGCCATGCCTATAGCCGATTACATCAACTGGCTGAACGATCTACCAGAAAAGCAGAAATCGAAATCGGAAGATTTTCATTGCTATGCTGAGAGACTCAAAAGGGATCTGGCCGGCGGCGCATACAGAGTTGACACCCGCACCGGCAGCATCGAGTTCAAACCTTATCAACCCAAGCGAGACGGCAGAAAAACCACAACGATCGGCTTGCACATGACATCCGGCACGGTCAAGAGCCTGTTCGGACTCTGGTTTTATCTGGAGCATGAGGCGCGCAAGGGAAACATACTGATGATCGACGAGCCGGAGTTGAACATCCATCCGGAAAACCAGCGCAAAATCGCCAAGCTGCTGGCGAAGCTGGTCAATGCCGGCTTGCATATCGTTGTCAGCACGCACAGCGACTATATCGTGCGCGAGATTAACTCGTTGATTATGCTCGATCAAGATGAAAATAAAAAGCTGTGCAAAAAATACGGGTACGATGATAACGAAATTTTGAAAACCGAACAGATAGGGGCTTACCTGTTCGATGAGCAAAATATCACACCTTTTCAGATTACTCCGGATGACGGCATCTATGCCACTACTTTCGATGATGTGATTCGTAACTTGAATGCTGTAAACGACGATATCTACTACACTCTTCAAGACCAGAAGGACGAACGGAAAGGATGATCGAAATCATCGAAAAACGATCCATGAGACTTATTGGTTGGATAGACAAAATCGTGATTGGTTACTCGATGACGATGTGAAACTGCGTACTCCGCATCGACACTCTTTTGGCTTTTCGCTCGATAATCAGAAAGTGCCTCTCTTTTCATTTTTTAGTGAAAGTCCACCCATAGGTATAGCAAAAATGTGCGATGCAGTCATTGCTTTTTTATATCTAGAGAAATTATATTTGTTTATTGTTGAACAGAAGACCGAAAACCCCGGCGAATACCAGAAGCAATTAGCTAACGGGAAATTTTTCTGTGATTGGCTGTTTTCTCTTTACAAGCGTCACGGCTACTGTGATGATGAACCTATCTATATCGGATTGTTCATTTGGCAGCCGCGTCCG
Source organism: Bryobacterales bacterium (assembly GCA_965214655.1). Classification (GTDB taxonomy): domain Bacteria; phylum Acidobacteriota; class Terriglobia; order Bryobacterales; family UBA6623; genus CATQHP01. The sequence goes on from OZ243965.1 coordinate 3,539,552, forward strand.
TCGCCTCGCAAGGGTGGAACGGCGCATCGCTCCTCAGCTTCCGTCGTAGCTAGATTCCATAAGTTGTTTTCCTGTTTTTTTGAAATAACCAACATGCATAATATTTACCTTGGAGACCTTGTCCGTCAATTACCTTAGAAAACATAAAACCGAAAGCAGCAGGAAACGATGACGCGTAGACATGACAAACCCATTGAGGTCGAGACCTTCACCCACGGCGAGGCCAAGCGCGCCAACATTCCTTCGGTCGAGTATCAGGCCATGGTGGAGGCGGACGACGAGCGCAGCCCCGTGCGGGTCGCCTACGCGCGGCGCAACCGCGACCTCGACCCGCAGCTTGTCTGGCGCGGCAAAGACGAGCAGGACCGGGCGGACCTCGTCGTGCAGGCGCCGCCGCTCTACATCCAGGAGAAGGTCCACCCCAAGGCGCTGATCGACGATTTGCTGCGCAGCGCAGGAAACGGCGGTCAAGCCGACGCCCAACTCGACCTGTTCGCCGACTTCAACGGCCTGCCGGACGACGATTTGGCGAAAACCGAGTTCTACCGGCACGAGGCCAACTGGTCGAACCGCATGATCCTCGGCGACAGCCTGCGCGTCATGGCCTCGCTGGCCGAGCGCGAGGGGCTGCGCGGCAAGGTGCAGTGCATCTACCTCGATCCGCCTTACGGCATCAAGTTCAACTCCAACTTCCAGTGGTCCACCACCAGCCGCGACGTGAGGGACGGCAAGGCTGAGCACATCACCCGCGAGCCGGAGCAGGTCAAGGCGTTCCGCGATACCTGGCGCGACGGCATCCACTCGTACCTGAGATATCTGCGCGACCAGCTGACCGCGGCGCGGGATCTGCTCGCGGAATCCGGCTCGATCTTCGTGCAGATCGGGGACGAGAACGTGCATCGCGTGCGTGCGCTCATGGATGAGGTGTTCGGGGAAGAGAACTTTGCGTCTTTGATTTACTTTCTCAAAACTACTGGAAAGGGCAGCCAGTTTCTTGACTCCTCGGGTGACTACATACTTTGGTACGCCAAGAATGCTAAGTCTTCCAAGGTGCGGCCGGTGTTTAAGTTTAGAGCAGAACAGACCTTAGAGCAACAATACAACATGGCTTCGGTTGATAACTGCGACTACCGTCGTCTGGCGAAACGTGAGCTACGGACGCCATCGCTAGTGCCTGAGAATAATCGCCGCTTCATGCCATCCAGCGTTTATTCAGATAGTGGTGGGAAGACCACGAACTTTGTTTACGATCACGAGGATCGATCCTTTGGCCCACTTCGTGGATACTTTTGGAGAACTACGAAGGATGGCCTTGATCGTTTGAATAGAGCGAGTCGACTCTGTGTGGTCGGAAACTACATCCGTTATCGTATGTATGGAGATGACTACCCGATTGTTAGAATTACGAACTATTGGGACGATGTGAGAGCAGGAGGCTTTGGTGAGGCGAAGATATATGTTGTGCAAACTGCCAATGATGTCTTGCACCGTTGCATCTTGATGACCACCGATCCAGGCGACCTCGTGCTCGACCCCACCTGCGGCTCCGGCACGACCGCCTATGTTGCCGAGCAGTGGGGCCGCCGCTGGATCACCATCGACACCTCCCGCGTCGCTCTGGCGCTGGCCCGCGCCCGCATCATGGGTGCCCGATACCCCTATTACCTACTGGCCGACAGCCCGGAAGGGCAGAAGAAGGAAGCGGAACTCAGCGGTCAGGCCACTGACCGCCGATCACTGGCCGCCGGCAACATCCGCCAAGGCTTCGTGTACGCGCGCGTGCCGCACATCACGCTCAAATCCATCGCCAACAACGCCGAAATTGACGTCATCTGGGAGCGATGGCAGAGGACGCTGGAACCGCTGCGAAGGCGGTTGTCAGTGACCAGTGGCCGGTGGTCGGCTCACGGGCCGCGAGACGCTGAACGCAGACCGCTGGAAGAATGGGAGATTCCCAGAGAGCGCCCGAACGACTGGCCGGAAGCAGCCGAACCTTTGCTTGCCGACTTCTGGCAGGCGCGCATCGCCCGGCAGAAGGAGATCGACGCCTCCATCGCCGCCAAGGCGGAGTACGAATATCTTTACGACAAGCCCTACGAGGACAAGAAGAAGGTGCGCGTCGCCGGTCCGTTCACCGTGGAGAGCCTGTCGCCGCACCGCACCCTGGCCGTCGACGAGAACGACGAGCCGGTCGACCGCGAAGCGCCCGATGTCGGCGGAGGCCCGGACTTCGCCGCCGTGATCCTGGAGCAACTCAAAACGTCCGGCGTCCAACAGGCGCACAAGGACGACAAGATCGCGTTCTCTTCGCTCGCGCCCTGGCCGGGGCGCTTCGTCTGCGCGGAAGGCCGGTTCGTTGCAGCGAAAAAATCCTCACTCTCCACTGAAAATCGCGCAGCGATTTTCATCGGTCCCGAGTTCGGCACGGTCTCGCGGTCCGACTTGGTGCTGGCTGCCAGCGAGGCGGCGGATGCGGGCTTCGACGCGCTGATCGCCTGCGCCTTCAACTACGAAGCCCCGGCCGCGGAATTCGACAAGCTGGGGCCGGTCCCGGTGCTGAAAGCGCGCATGAACGCTGACCTGCACATGGCCGGCGACCTCAAGAACACCGGCAAGGGCAACCTCTTCGTTATCTTCGGAGAACCGGATATAGAAGTGGCCAGTGGCCGGTGGTTAGTGGCCGGGGATGGGAGAATGGTTGCCAATTATGAGCAGGTTAAAGAGCTATCGGGAGTTGGAAGTCTGGAAAAAATCAATCGAGTTGGCAGAGACGGTCTATCGAATCTCTGCCGGGTTTCCGCCGGAGGAGAAGTTCGGCACGGCCAGTCAGCTTCGGCGGGCGGCGGTATCGGTAGCGGCAAACATCGCGGAGGGATCGGAACGTCACGGAACCGGGGAGTTTCTCCAGTTTCTGGAAGTCGCGAGCGGCTCGTTGGCGGAGACGGAGACCTTTCTGATTCTGGCGCAACGTCTGGGACTGGCCGCGCCCGAGCAGACCGCTCCCCCGATGCGGCAAGCGGCGGAAGTCGGGCGGATGCTCAACGGACTAAAGCGCTCGCTGCGCTCGATAAGTTGACGGAGCGCGATTTCCCGCTCTCGTTGACCGCCGGCCGTTGGACACAGGTCACCGTCCACGGCGTGGACGTATTCCACCCCAACAGCGGCGAGATTCGCAGCGACGGGGCCGAGGGCATTGCCTGCTGGTTCATCGACACCGACTATAACGACGAGAGCTTTTTCGTGCGCCACGCTTATTTCCTGGGCGCGAACGACCCCTACAAGGCGCTGAAGACCACGCTGAAGGCCGAAATCGACCGCGAGGCGTGGGAAACTCTCCACAGCGGCACGTCGCGCCCCTTCGAGCGGCCGCAGTCCGGCCGCATCGCCGTCAAGGTCATCAACCACTTGGGCGACGAGGTGATGAAGGTGTTTCGGGTATAAAGAGGAGATACCGTGCCCGCGCTCGAGTGGATCACTGTAGAAGGCTTCAGGAGCATCGAGCGTATCGAGCGTCTGAAGCTCCGCCCGATTAACGTCCTGATCGGTCCGAACGGTTCCGGCAAGTCCAACTTTCTCGGCGTCTTCTCACTGCTCAACGCCATACGCGACGGAAGGTTGCGGAACTACGTGAGACGGGCGGGCGGTGCCGACCGCGTCCTGCATTTCGGCGCAAAGAAAACGCCGAGCTTGAAAATCCGCATAGCGTTCGAAGAGGAAGTCAATCAATACGAGATCGAGTTGGCCGCGGACGACGCCGACGGTCTGTACCCCTCTAAAGAAACCGTTTTTTTCTGGGACAAGCAACTTCACTCCAGACCTTATGAGGAACCGATTTGGGGAAGCGGCGGCGAAGCCGGGATCCGCGAGCCGCAGGAGAAGATTGGACGCTATATCCACGGACATCTCCGACGCTGGGGTCTTTACCAGTTCCACGACACGAGCTCGGCGTCGCCGATGAGAAGGACGGCGGATCTGAACGACAACCGCTATTTGCGCCCCGACGGGTCGAATCTCGCGGCTTTCTTGATTTTCCTGCGCGAAAAGCATGGCGGTTCATATGATCTGATACGGCGCACGGTGCGGCTCGTAGCGCCGTTTTTCGACGACTTTCTGCTTGAGCCGATGGCGTTGAACGAGGAAAAAATCCGTCTGGAATGGCGGCATCGGGGAACGGACGCTTATTCCGACGCCTCTTCGCTTTCGGACGGCTCTCTGCGGTTCATCGCGCTGGCGGCATTATTGCTCCAGCCGAAGCAGTTGCGGCCCTCGGTCATTCTCATGGACGAACCGGAACTCGGCTTGCACCCCTACGCGATCGCGCTTTTGGCCGCGCTGGTCAAGCAGGCTTCGGTCGAGACGCAGATCGTGCTGGCGACGCAGTCGCCGTTGCTTCTGGACCATTTCCAGCCGGAAGACGTACTCGTTGCAAACCGCGTACGCGGCGGAACCGAGTTGACCGATCTGCAGGAAAGGAATCTAAAAAATTGGCTGAAAGACTACAGTCTTGGCCAACTTTGGGAGAAGAACGAGATCGGCGGCCGCCCTGCTCCCGAGGACGCGGATCCGGAAGCCGTGCGATGACCCGACTGCTCGTCCACGTAGAGGGGGAAACCGAAGAAAGCTTCGTCAACGAGGCGCTCGCTCCGTATTTTTACGGCCGCGGGTTCGCGTCGGTTCGCGCCCGTCTGCTCGGAAACGTCCGTCAACGCGCCCGGCGCGGCGGAATCAGGCCGTGGAGCGCGGTGCGAAAGGAAATCGCAAATCACTTGAAGGAAGATCGGCAATGCATCGCCGCCACGATGGTGGACTATTACGGGATGCCGCAAACCGGTCCCAGAGCATGGCCTGGCCGTAATGATGCCGGAACGCTCGCGTTTCCCCTGCGGGCGCGCGCGGTCGAAGACGCGCTGGCGGCCGACGTCGACCAAGCGATGGGATCCGGCTTCGACCGGGGGCGATTCATCCCCTTCGTGACGATGCATGAGTTCGAGGCGCTGCTTTTCAGCGATTGCCGCCGCTTGGCTGCCGGAATCGGCCGCGAAGAACTGGCGCCGCGCTTCCAAGAGATTCGCGATGCCTTCAACACCCCGGAGGAAATCGACGACTCTCCCCACACCGCGCCCTCCAAGCGCCTCGAAGCGCTTGTCGCGGGATACCAGAAACCGCTTCTGGGGACGCTCGCCGCGTTGGAAATCGGCCTCCCGGCAATGCGCGCCGAATGTTCGCACTTCGCGGATTGGCTGGACCGTCTGCAAAGGCGTCATGGTTAGCGTCAAGCAACTCGAAGCCGCTGTCCAATTGCGTACACTTCAGGATGGGGTGGAGAATTGACCGGCGCGGGCATGAAGAGGCGGTAAAAGAGGCTGCGCATGAATTTCAGCACAGCCAATAGCACCTTCCGCCAACTCATGGGCAATGGGCTGAACTACCGCGTGCCGCGGTTTCAGCGCGATTATTCGTGGAGCGTCGACGAATGGGACGACCTGTGGCAGGACATCGCCGGGCTGTTCGATGAAGATCCGGAACCCGCTCACTACATGGGCTATCTGGTGCTGCAATCGGCGGACAACAGGACGTTCGACATTATCGACGGACAGCAGCGCCTGACGACGCTGAGCCTGTTGATGTTGGCGGCCGTGTCGCACCTGACGGATCTCGCGGTGCCGGGCGATACGAACGACCCGCAGTATCGGCGCGCCGAGCAGTTGCGCAGCCATTACATCGGATATCTGGACCCGGTCAGCCTGGTCCCGCGCTCGAAACTGACGTTGAACCGCCACAACGACCGGTTTTACCAGAGTTACCTGGCGCCCTTGGAGCGCCTGCCGCAGCGCGGCTTGAACGCCTCGGAACATTTGCTGCGCCGGGCTTTCCTCTGGTTCAAAGAGCGCATCGGGGAGCGTTCGGGCGATGACGGGGAAGAGTTGGCGCGTTTTATCGACGGCGCGGTGGACAGGCTGTTCTTTACCGTCATCACCGTGACGGACGAGTTGAACGCCTTCAAGGTCTTCGAAACGCTGAACGCCCGCGGCGTGCGCCTGTCCGCCACGGATTTACTGAAGAACTACCTGTTTTCCGTCGTTTCCCGCGGCGGCGCGCACGAGTCGGAAATCGAGGCTCTGGAAAATCGTTGGGAAGCTGTCGTCGGGTTGCTGGGCAGCGAGAGTTTTCCCGAGTTTCTGCGCGTTTTCTGGAACAGCCGCAACAAGCTGGTGCGCAAGGCGGACCTGTTCAAAACCATTCGCAGGGACATCGGCGACAGGGCGAGGGCGTTTGCGCTGATCCGCGATATGGACCGTCATGCGCGGGTGTACGCGGCGCTGCGCAGCCCGGAGGACGGTTCCTGGACGGCGCGCGAACGCGACAGTCTGGCCCAGTTGCAAATGTTCAACGTGCGCCAGCCGCTGGCGGTATTGCTGGCCGTATTCGACCGATTCGCGGAGGAGGACAGGGCCGGGTTCGAGCGCTTCCTGCGGGCCGTCGCGGTGGTGTCGTTCCGCTACAACGTGATCTGCGGCCGCCAGAGCAACGAGCAGGAGGTCGTGTACAACTACGTTGCCCGCGAGGTTGCGGCGGGCCGCATTGCCGATGCAGCCGGCGCGGTCGGGGCGCTGCGTCCGGTTTACCCGCAGGATGCGGAGTTCAAGGCCGCGTTCTCAAACAAGGAGTTACGCACCGCCAACAGCCGGAACAAGAAGGTGGCGCGTATGGTTTTATTCCGGCTCGAAGAGCGGTTGTCCGGGAAGAGCTTGAACGTCGAGAGCGCGAAATATGGGATCGAGCATGTCCTGCCCGAAAATCCCGGCAGTGGCTGGGAGCAATTCGACGACCGGCAGGAAAAGGCTTCGACTTACCGTTTGGGCAACATGACGCTTTTGGAAACAGGCGCCAATCGTGACGCCGGCAATGCGCGGTTCTCGGCAAAACGTCCTGTTTATCGAACCAGTGAATTCGCCGTTACCAACAAGTTGGCGGAAGATTTCGATGCTTGGTCGGTGGACACGATTCACGCGCGCCAGAGCTGGATGGCCAAGCAGGCCGCAAGCATCTGGCGCATCGACTTTTGATCGGACATGCAATTCCGCATTGCCGACACCTTCACCGGCAGTCTCGCCAGGCTGACCGGCGGCGAGCAGAAGGCGGTCAAGACAGCGGCCTTCGATTTGCAATTGAATCCGGCTCAGCCGGGACTGCGCTTGCACAAGCTGGACGGAGTCCGTGATCCGCATTTCTGGTTCGTGAGGGTCAGCCGCGACATCCGCATCATCGTGCATCGCACCGGGAACAGCCTGCTGCTGTGCTACGCGGATCACCACGACGACGCCTATCAGTGGGCCGAGCGGCGCAAGCTGGAAACCCATCCCAAGACCGGCGCGGCCCAACTGGTCGAGGTGCGCGAGACGGTTCGGGAAATCGTCGTGCCCGCGTATGCGCAAGGGGAGCGGCCCGCGCCGCCCAAGCCGCTGCCGTTCGCAGACATCGCGGAGAGCGATCTGCTGAGTTACGGCGTGCCGGCCGAGTGGCTGCCCGACGTGCGCAATGCCGACGAAGACAGTTTTCTGGAGCTGGCCGACCATCTGCCGGAAGAGGCGGCGGAAGCGCTGCTCCAATTGGCTGCCGGGGAAGCGCCGCGGTCCGTGCAGCCGGCCGCCGTCCCCGACCCCTTCGAACATCCCGATGCGCAGCGCCGCTTCCGCACGATGCGCGACGCCGCGGAGTTGGAGAGCGCGCTCGAATATCCCTGGGAGAAGTGGGCGGTGTTCCTTCATCCGGCGCAGCGGCAAGTCGTCGAGAAAGACTACAATGGCCCCTCCCGCGTGTCCGGCTCGGCGGGCACGGGCAAGACCATTGCGGCTCTGCACCGCGCCGTGCATCTCGCGCGCGCCGACTCGGACGCCCGGGTCCTGCTCACCACGTTCTCCGACACCCTGGCCGCTGCGCTGCGGGCGAAACTCAGACTGTTGATCCGCAACGAACCCCGGCTTGCGGAACGCGTGGAAGCCGACGCCATCGATACGGTCGGCGAGCGGCTTTATCGGGCGCGGTTCGGCCCCCCGAAAATCGCAACTCGAGAGCTGATTCGGGAACTTCTGGAGGAAGCCGCCGGGCAGGAGCAGGCGGACGGCTTCGACCTCCGCTTTTTGCTGAGCGAATGGGAGGACGTGGTTGACGCCTGGCAGGTGGATAGTTGGGAAGCCTACCGCGATGTCAAACGGCTCGGCCGCAAGACGCGCCTGCCCGTCGAGCGGCGCGCGGCTCTCTGGGCCGTCTTCGAGAGGGTCAAGACCGGGCTTCGGGAGCGGGGGCTGATTACCCGGGCCGGCATGTTCGGCCTGCTTGCCGCGAAGCTCGAAGTCTCCCGGAATCCGCCGTTTGCCTTCGCCGTCGTGGATGAGGCGCAGGATATCGGCGTCGCCCAACTGCGTTTTCTTGCCGCACTGGGCGGCGGGCGTCCGAACAGCCTCTTTTTCGCGGGCGACCCGGGGCAGCGGATTTTCCGTACGCCGTTTTCCTGGAAAGCGCTGGGCGTCGATGTCCGGGGAAGATCGCAGACTCTGAAGCTCAACTATCGAACGTCCCATCAAATCCGCATGCAGGCGGATCGTTTGCTGGCTCCCGAAATCGCCGATGTCGACGGCAACGTCGAGGATCGGCGCGGCACGGTCTCGGCGTTCAACGGAGAGCCTCCGGCCATACGCCTTTTCAAGACCGAGCAGGAGGAAAGCGAGGCTGTCGCGGCATGGCTGCAGGAACGCCGGGACGGAGGCGCGGACGCCGATGAGATTGGCCTATTCGTGCGCTCGGCGAAGGAGTTGGACCGAGCGCGAGCGGCAGCGCGCGGCGCCGGGTTCCGTTTTCGAGTCCTGGACGAAGGCGCGGAGGCGGGCGGCGGCGCAACGGTCGGCACGATGCATCTGGCGAAGGGCCTGGAGTTCCGCGCCGTTGCGGTGATGGCCTGCGACGATGAGGCGATCCCGCTGCAGGAGCGGATCGAAACCGCCGCCGACGATGCGGACCTCGAAGAGGTTTACGACACGGAGAGACACTTGCTCTACGTCGCCTGCACGCGCGCTCGGGACCACTTGCTGATTACGGGCGTCGAGCCCGCTTCGGAGTTTCTGGACGACCTGTTGCCGTGATGCCGGCTGATCGGGCTGTTGAGATATGAGTGGAGCCTTCGAGACCTCTGCCGCTCTTCGTACCGATGAAATCGACTATCCGTCATCGCGGACGGCGCTCTCCAAGGACCGTTGATGAAACTTCCCAAAGATCTGCGTTCCATCCCGCTGAAGTACGCCGGACGCTGCGAATCGTGCGCGAAGAGGCTGGAAGCAGGCGAGCGCGCCCACTGGTCGCGATCGTCGAAAAAGGTCTGGTGTATTGACTGCGCAGGCGGTGAGGATTCCCCGATCCAAGTCGCATCGGATAACGTAGTGGGCGGTTCGAGGAATACGGCAACGAACGCAAATCCCAGCGGTTCGAGATCGTCGAAGCCGGTTGCCAACGGCACGCAGACTCCCTGGCGGCAACTATGCAGTTATGCGCAACGGTGCATTGAAGCGGAAGCAGCGAAATCACTGGTCCCGTACGTCAAAAAGAACTCTCTGTGGTTCTTGCACCGCGGGGAAGAGAAACTGGTTGTCGGGCAGAGCGACTCGACGCCGGCGCCCGGAGAACTCCCCGATAAACTGAGGTCTCGCACACGGTCGATCGTCTACGGTTGGCCGACCATCGTCATAACCGACCGCGATTACACCCCCAAGGTTGCTCCTCTTTTCGCTGTCCGGATCGAACCGGAACAAGGCCCCGATAACCGCTGGAAACTTCACGCTGCTACGGAACCGGAGTTCAATTTGGCCATCACGGCAAGCGGTATCTTTGACCTTTCGATCGCCGAAGACATCAACGACCTGCTGAGTCACGGCTTGCCGTTCGAAGACGCCGATGCTTTGGGCGTCCTCGCCGGACGAATGGCCGACCTGCTCAGGCTCCGGATCTTGTCGCCTCTCAACGCGAGAATCCTTGAATCGAACATCGATCGCAAACAAGGCGTCTACAACGCCGCGATTTCGGTCGTGGCCGAGTGGTCTGGATATACCAGCGCCCTTCGTGAGGAACTGCGGCAACTACAGACCCGCGAAGACTGGGCGCCAACGGCGGCGGCGCATCTGCTCCTCAACGGCTTCGCGCAGAAGGACGGCAAGCGCTCCCCGTCCGGGCCTCTTGCAGCTCCCCTTGTATGCAACCAGTCGCAGGAAGAAACACTCGAGCGTTTCCGCAGAGAACCTTTGACAGTCGTGACCGGCCCGCCTGGGACAGGCAAGACGCAACTCGTAGTGAACGCGGTTGCGAACGCGTGGCTGGACGGCGACAAAGTCCTGGTGGCCTCGACCAACAATGGTGCGGTTGACGTGGCCGTCGACCGCGCGGAAAAGGACGTGAATAGCGGCCTGTTGGTCCGCACCGGCAATCGCGGCGTGCGCGAGCAGGTTCCGGACCGCATCACCACAGCGTTGGCTCAGGCGCGAGATCATCGCGGCAACCAAGCCGCAGCGCGCGCCCGGTTGAAGAAGACCGCCACTGAGCGCACCCAGCTACTGGAGAAACTGGCGCGGCTGGACGAACTGGATGCGGAGCTGTTGCAGGTTGTCGAGGAGCAGGAGAAACTCAGGCCGGCCTTGAAAGAGGCGGCGCGAACACTCTGGACTAACGCGAGCCCTCCCGATCTGCCCATCGGTTCCCACAAAATAGAGCGACGAGCCGGAGGGTTGCTGCGGGCGTGGCTGTTCCGCCGATTCCGCGAGCGGCGCTTACGCAGGCGACTGGGTTGCCTTGAAACCGCTCCATTGGAGCAACTCGCCGCCTGGGCTCGAATTGATCGGCGTATAGCGAAGCTGACCTCCCAATTGGAAATTGGGCAGGGTGAACGTCAACAACTGAAGTCCGCAGTGGGCGACCCGGCGACCAGTGTGCGCGAAGCAGACCGGAAATGGGCGGATGCAAGCCTCTACGCAATCCGCGTGGACACGGCAACGCGAATCTCCTCCGGCGCTAACCGTCTGGCAGCCTTCGGCACAATCCCTGCCAACAGCGACCGTTTCAAGCGAGCAGTCGGCAATTCATTTCACAACTTGCGAGGCTGGGCATGCACGGCATTAACCGCGCATTCCAACTTCTCTTTGGAATCAGGACTGTTTGACCTCGTGATCGTCGACGAGGCCAGCCAGTGCAGCCTCGCGGCCGTGCTGCCGTTGGCCTACCGCGCGAAACGTTTGGCGGTGGTGGGAGATCCATGCCAACTGAATCCGATCGTTTCCCTCAGTGATGGACTTTTACAGGAGATTGCCGCACAAACGGGGTTCGACAGCGACGATCTGCGCGAGCGCGGCATCCACCACAGAGATGGATCGGCTTACTCCGCATTCGAGTTTGCTGCAAGACCCCAAACGCCAATTCTTCTCAACGAGCATTACCGCTGCCACCCAAACATCGCCCGTTGGTTCAACAAGGCGTTTTACAAGGGTGAACTCACGGTACTGACGGATGTCTCCGATACATCCCACCGCGGTCGCGCCATCTACTGGCGCGATGTCGACGGCGCGGTAGAACGGCCTGACTCTGGAAGCTGGGTGAACCGGGCAGAGGCCGAGCAAACAGTGGAACAGCTTCGTGGGGTAATCCAATCCGGTTACAAGACCGTCGGCGTGGTAACTCCTTTCACTGCTCAGGCGCGACTCATCGATCGGCTTGCCAAAACGCAACTCGGTCAGGAGTCCCTCGAAGACATCGATTTTGTCAGCGGAACCGCACACCGCTTGCAGGGAGACGAGCGTGATGCGATCGTTTTTTCTTCCGTGCTCTCTCCCGGCATGTCCGAGAGCGCCGCCCGTTGGATAGAAAAAGAGAGAAATCTCCTGAACGTGGCTGTCAGTCGCGCCCGTCGAGCGCTAATCGTTCTCGGCCACCCGCTCATAGAAGATTTGGGGAGTCCAACCCTGGCCTCCCTGCGTGTCTATTTGCGCGATGAGGCCGCCAGGAATGAGGGCGCCGGTTCGCCGTCCGCCGAGTTCCGCACGGACAGCGCGTCTGAAAAACTCCTGCTCGACGCCATGCAGCTCCAAGACCTCTTACCCTATGCCAAGCTCGAGGTAGAGGGGTACGAGCTGGACTTTGCGCTGCTGGAACAAGGAATCAAGCTGAACGTCGAGGTTGACGGCGATCAGCACCTTGACGCCCGAGGCCGACAACGGCGCCAGGACATTACACGAGACCGCGTCCTGTCCAATCTCGGTTGGACAGTCCTACGGGCGCCCGCATGGCGATGCCACGAGGAAATTGACTCGGTGATTGAAGAAATCCGCAAGAAGCGGGATCGATTGCTTGACGAATCCTCCCGCCGGACGCTTTAGCGAGACCCCGCAAGGATTGGGCGGCGAGGTCTTGCGTCAAGCTCTTGGCGGATCGAAAACCGTTGTCATGAGATGGCTCCTCAGGTAGGACTCGAACCTACAACCCTCCGGTTAACAGCCGGATGCTCTACCATTGAGCTACTGAGGAGCAGGGCGACTCCCTTGATCGTCGCAGACGGCGCGCGTTCGTGTCAAACCGCGGCTACTCGCCGCGCAGGACTTCCAGGGGTTTTTGGCCGAGGATGCGGAAGCCGGCGCCCCAGCCCGCGGCGTTGGCCGTCAGCGCCGCGGCCGCCACGGTAAAGACGTTGGGCAGCCAGTCGACGGCCGCTTCGGCTTCCAGCACCTGCTCCAGCAGCACGAAGGAGAAGCCCGTCGCCAAGACGCCGCCCATCAGGCCCGCGGCCGCTCCCAGAATCAGGAACTCGACCGAGAAGATCCGCGCGATTTTGGAGCGCGTCGCGCCCAGCGTCTTGAGCACGGCGACTTCGCGGATGCGCCGGAAGCGAGTCGAGGCGACGCTCGACATCAGGATGATGACGCCCGCCAGGATGGCGAAAGCGGAGACGAAGCGGATGACCACGGCGATCTGGTCGACGACTTCGCGGACAATGGTCAGCACGTCGGCCGCGTTGATCACGCTGACCGACGGGAAAAGCTCGAATGCCTTGCGCTGCAGCTCTACCGCCTGGTCGGGGGCCACGCGGACTCCGCCGAAATAAATCGTGGGCAGGCCCTCGAGCGCCCGGCGGTTCAGCACGAAGTCGTTGCTCGATCCCGGGCGGATGCCTTCCACGCGGTGCGTCGCGGCGACCCGCGCCGAGACTTCCTCGCCGCCGACCCGCCACTTCAAGGTCGAGCCGAGGCGGACGCCCAGCACCTCGGCCGCGCCTTCGCGTACGGAAACGGCGTTTTCGGCGGGCTCGCCGCTCCACCATGCGCCCGAGATGACTTCGATTTCCTCGGGCTGCCGCTCGGCCCAGGTGATCGCCCGTGCGGCGCGGAAGCGCCGATTCCAGCCCCGCAGGGGAAGCTCTTCCAGAGCGACGCCGTCGATCGCGAGCAGCCGCGCCGCCACCGACGGCAGCAGCTCCGCGCCGCCGTCGATGCCCGGATGGCCGCGCAGCAGTTCTTCCAGCGGGCCGCGTTCCTCCTCGGTGATGTTGAGCAGGAAGACATTGGGCATGTCCGGCGGGGCGCTGCGGATGAGTTGCGACAAGACGCTGGTCTGCAAGAGATAGACCGAAAGCGTGAACGTTACGCCGACGCCCAGAGCTACGAGGACGGCGCCCGCGTGGGCGCCCGGGCGGTAGAGATTGGCGATGCCGTGGCGCAGCGGGACGGGCAGGCGCATCAGCGAGAGCTTGGGCAGCGACTTCAACGCCCGCAGCAGCGCCCATGCCGTCAGGCTCATGACCGCGAGGCTGCCGGCCAGCCCCGCGGCGAACCAGCCGCCGAGCTCCCATGAATCGCCGAGCCAGGCGGCGACCGCGGCCATTACAGCGGCGATTCCGGCGCCGACCGCCAGGGACGCCCGCCATTGCCGCCGCCGGTCTCGCCAGGAGCGGGCCGGTTCCTCCATGTCCCTGCGGAAGATCAGCGCAGGCTGGACGTTGCGGACGCTCAGCAGCGTCGGCAGCGAGAACAGGAGAGCGGTCAAGATGCCCACGGAGCCGGCCTGAACCGCCGGCCAGGGCTGCCATTCCAGCGAGGGCGCGCCGGGAAAATACTGCGCGACGAACATCGGGGCGACGCCTTGCACGATCAGCCCGAGAGCGACGCCGAGCAGGCTGCCGAGCATTCCCAGCGCCAGGGCTTGCAGCGCAAAAATACGCACGATCTGCCGCGAGCGCGCGCCGACGCACTTCATGATGGCGATCGTGTCGAGCCTTTGCCGGATGTGCGCGTGCATCGCCGTGGCGACGCCGAGGCCGCCGACGATCATGGCGATCAGGCTGACCAGGCTGAGGAAGTTGACCGCGCGGTCGAGGCCGCGGCGGATGGTCGGATGCGTCTCGCGAAAGTCCGCGACGCGCGCGCCGGGCAGCCCTTTCTGCAGCGCCCGCCGCGTTTCCTCGACCGAGAGGCCCTCGTCCGGCAGCTTGAGCAGGAATCGCTGCGAAGCGCGGCTGCCCGGCTGCATCAGGCCCGTGCGCTCGAGCGCTTCTTCAGAGAGCATGACCCGCGGCCCCACGTTCATGCTGCCGGTCATGCGGTCGGGCTCCACGGTGAGCACCCCCGCGATGCGGAACTCCTCGTTGCCCAAGCGCACGCCGTCGCCGACGTCAACGGCCAGCCGCAGCAGCAGATCGTCCGAGACGACGACGCTTTCGGCAGTCAAGGCCGCGCGCAATTGCTGCGGCGGGGCGATCTCGATCTCTCCGTAGAAGGGGTAGCGGGCGGGGTCGACGGCCTTGACCGAGACCAGCAGCGGGCGCGTTACGGCCGGACTGCTCATCATCGACGGCGTCTCGATGACGCGGGTGAGCGCCGCCCCGCGGGATACCAGATCGTCGAGCGCCCGCCGCTCGTCGGGGCCGGGCTGGTGGAAGATGCGGGCGCTGATGTCCGCGGCCATCAGGATGCGCGCATCGCGCAGCAGCATCTGTCGAAACGACGCGCAAAAGCCGCGGACTCCGCTGAGAACGCCTACCCCGAGCGCGACCGCGAGCAAAACGAAAACGAATTTGCCCGTGGATGCGCGCGCCTCGCGCCACGCGATCTTCGCGGCGACGCGCCATGAATTGTCTGCAGCCAAGTCTTCAGGTTAGCGGATCGCTCCCTGCTGCTGCGCCGTTATCCGCGCGTCGTCACGACCCCGCCCTAGCTTTTCTGCACGAGCGAAGCGGGCGGGTTGAACGGACGGGGAGCGGCGAATATGCGGTTGAAGGTCGCTCGCGTCGACGCCCGCACCTCGTCCAGCAGAGAGGCCAGAGACCGCCCTTGCGGACGAATGGGGCTCCAGCGTCCGACAAGATCGCCGAGCATGTCCAGGAGACGCTGCTCGGCCGGGAGCGCGCTCGACGACGATCCCGTCGCGACGCGGACGGCGTGATCCAATGCGCGGAAAAACGTTGCCGCGTCCAGGAGGGAATTGCGGTCTTTGTCGTCGAGCAGGCCCGTGGCGTGAATGATCTCGATGCGCTGGAGCGTGTTCAGCGATTCGAAGAACATCTCCGCCCGCCGGAGGCGCAGGGACATCAAGATGAAGTCGATGTCGTAGTATCCGCCGGGTCCGGACTTGATCGGCCGCTTTTCTCCCTGATCTTTCTCGATCCTTTGGCGCATTTTGACCAGCAGGGGAGAGAGGTCGTCGCTGAGGCCGAAGCGATGCCAGGCGACGTCTTGCAACTCCGAGAGGAAGCGCTTGACCGCAAGGGGGTCGCCGGCAATCGTCCGCGCCTTCATATAGGTCAGAGCTTCCCAGGCTTCGGCTCGATGGGCGAAGTAGCTCAGGAACTGCTTTTCCGTCTGCACGAGCTCGCCGTCGCGGCCCAGGGGGCGCAGCCGCGGGTCCATGCTGAACATCCGTCCGTCTTTGGTATGGCCGCTCACGAGGTCGATGACGCGGTTGGCGGCCTTGGTCCAGTGGCGCGCGTAGGGCGCTTCGTCGTCAGGGATCACGAAAACGATATCGGCATCCGAGCCGAGGTCGAATTCGCGCATGCCGAGCCGGCCCAGAGCGATGATTCTCATGCCGGAGCCGTCGGCCCCGCCGGGGGAAAGCTCGCGCGCCGCGAGCGTGTGGGCCGCCTGAATCATCCATTCCGCCAGATCGCTTGCGCGCAGCAGCGTGGTGAAGATGGGCTCGCTCCAGAACACGCTGCGCGTCTGGATACGAAACATCTGCCGGCGGTAGAACCGGCGCATGCCGGCGGCGATTTCATCCGCGTCCGCCGCGGAATTGAGCAGCCATTCGATGTATGGATGCGTTGCGCGCGGAATGTACTCGCCGCCGGCGTCGGGGGATTCGTCGTAGGGGTGCTCGGCGATAGCCGCGATTTCCGCAAAGTCTTCGGGGAACCGCGCGAGATATCCAGCGAGGTAAGGGCTGTGCTCCGCCAGGTCGGCGGCGCAATCGAGGAGGAGCGGGCGCCGTCGCAGACAGTCGAGGGCTTCGGGCTGCGCGGCGGCGCTGTCGAGCAGGCGTTCGAACTCGCGCTCGCCGCGGCGAAGGTCGACCGCGGCGAGGGCGCGGCCGAGGTCGGGGGACAGCCGCCGGAAAAGCGGCAAATGCTTACGCCGGCTTTCTTGCGCGGCGCCGCGCTGCGCATCCGCGGGTTCGTCTTCGTCTTCATCCGCCGCCTGCGGTTCGGAAGACTTCGGTCCGGCCGGCGCCGCGGTCGGGCGCGGGCGCTGACTTTGAATCACCCGGTCGTAAATCGCGGAGACGACTTGAAGGTGTTTTTCGATGGTGTCCCGCAGCCGCTGCTTGTCATCGGCGCCGGCGCCGCCGTGGATCTGAAATGCGAGCCGGCGCAGCGCGTCGGGTTGCTCCGGCAGCGTATGGGTTTGCTTGTTGGCCTGGATCTGGAGGCGGTGCTCAACCTTCCTCAGATAGTGATAGGCGGAAGAGAGACGGTCGCAGTCCGGGGCCGAAATATGGTTTTTTTCCTTGAGCCGGTGCAGCGCAAAGAGCGTTCCGCCGCTGCGTAAGGAAGGGTCGCGGCCGCCGTACAGCCGCTGCATGCACTGCGCCAGAAATTCGATGTCGCGAATGCCGCCCTGGTCCAGCTTGACGTTGATCCCGGCGGCGCCGTCCCGCGCGCGTTGCTTGCGGATGCGGTCTCTGGATTCCGCCAGTCTTTCGATTTGAGAAAAATCGGTGGTGGTCTGGTAAATCCGCGGGGTCACCATATTCAGAAAATGCTGTCCCAGGCGGCGGTCGCCGGCGACCGGACGGGCCTTGATCAGCATCTGAAGCTCCCAGTCGCGCGCCCGATTGAAGTAGTAATTCGCGGCGTAAGCCATCGGCGTCACGAGATCTCCCGCGCCGCCTTCCGGACGCAGGCGCAAATCGACGCGGAAGCTGAAGCCTTGCGGCGTCATCATCGACAGCACCTTGGTCAGCTTCACGGCGGTCTGCTTGTTGAAGTCGTGATTCGTCGTGACGACCGGCCCCCAGGTATGGCCGTCGCCCGTGTGCAGGTACATCAGATCGATGTCGGAGCTGTAGTTCAATTCCGCGGCGCCCAGCTTGCCCAGCGCGAGCACGACGAAATAACAACTGATCGGGCCGGTATCGGCTGCGCACAGGGGGCGGCCGAAGCGGTAGATGAGCTGATAGCGCACGTGGTCGTGCGCGGCTTGCAGCACGGCGTCGGCGAGGTTCGACAGTTCCAGGGTCACCTCGGCCAAGGAGGCGATGCCCAGAAAGTCCCGCAAGCCGATGCGCAGCATATGCTTGTGCTTGAAGTGCGCAAGCAGTTGGGCAACCTCCGCCTCATCGGCATCGACGCGGATGGAGCCGATGTCGGCGCGCAACTCGCCGCCGGGGATCAGGCGGCGGAGATTGCGCGGCTCCAGCGCCCAGCGCAGCAGCTCCGGGTAACGCAGCAGGATTTCCGACAGAAACGTGCTGTTGCCGAAGACGGCGAGCGCGGCGCGCAGGATGTCGCTGGAGTAGTCGTCCGGGCGCAGCGTCCGCGAAATCGTTGAAAAAAAGCGGTCGAGCCGCTGCAGAGCAGCGCCGCGGTCCGCAACGCCGGCCAACAGCGAGGGAATTGCGTCCGCCGCCGAGCTGGGGATTTTTTTCGCCAGCGCGGCAAGCAGCGGCGCCCACTGAGCGGATTCCGCCTCGGGCGGGCCGGCGGGCGGGCCGGCGGGCGGGCGTCTGTCGGAGGCCACGGCTTGCAGAATACCGCAGATTCCGGAGAGAGTCCCGGATTTGCTTTGCCCGCGCGGCGTGGAACAATATCATTTCAGGGATGCGTAAAAAGTCAGCAATGGGAACCCGCCGCGGATTCGCCGGGACGCTTGCGGCGCTCGCCGCGGCGGCGCCGCGCCTGCTTGCGGAGACGCGCCAGGAAAAAGGAAAGCGGCTGATAGAGCAGGCGCTCGAGGCGGTCGGCGGCGACGCTTTCCTGGGCATACGGAATTCGATTCGCGCGGGCCGCGCCTATTCCTTCTACAACCGCCAAGTGCGCGGCTTGGCGCGGATTACGATATACGACCGGTTCGACGCGCCCAAGCCGGACGCCGGCGCCGATTGGCTGCCCATCAGCCGCCGGGAAGTCTATACGGAAAAAGGCGACTACTACGCGCTTTTTCTGAACGGCAAGGGCTATGAAGTCACTTACCGCGGAGCCGCCCCGCAGCCCGAAGACTACATGCAGCGCTATCGCCTCGCCAGCCGCCGGGATATCTTCTACTTCATGCGCTACCGCATGAACGAGCCCGGACTCTATTACTACTCCACGGGAGCCGAAATCATCGACAACACTCCTTGCGACGCCGTGGAGATCACCGACGCCGAAGGCGAGGCGGTTACGGTTTATCTGCGTCAATCGGACGGGCTTCCGCTGAGCCAGGTTTACCTGCGGCGGGATCCGAAGACGCGCATTCCTTACGAGGAGCGCTCCGTTTTCGGACGTTACCGCGCAGTCGGCCCCACGCTGCTGCCGTGGATCATCCGCCGCGAGCGCGACGGCGACAAGGTTTTCGAGCTTTTCGCCAACTCCTACCAAATCAACGCCGCGCTCGATGCCAAGGTTTTCTCCATTCAAAAAGGCGTGAAGATACTGCCTCCGGATCCGTAGGATGAATCCGTAGAACGAGGCCGCTGCCGGCATGGAGCGAGAGAGGGGGACTCCGATGAAGACGATTGCCTTGGGAAAGACCGGCCTTACCGTTTCCAAAGCCTGTCTGGGGACGATGACCTTCGGTTCCCAAGTCGGCTCGGCCGAAGCGCGGCGCATGGTCGATTACGCCCTGGACCGGGGCGTGAATTTCTTCGACACGGCGAACGTTTACAACCAGGGGGCTTCCGAGGAAATTACGGGCGGGGCCTTGAAGGGGAAGCGCGCCGCCGTCGTGCTGGCGACCAAGGCGCGCGGCCGCATGAAGACGCCGCGGGCATACGGCGGCCTCGCGCCGGAAGCGATCCGTTACGCGGCGGAGGAGAGTCTGCGGCGCCTGGGCACGGACTACATCGACATCTATTATCTGCATCAGCCCGATTATGAGGTCGAGATCGAAGAAACTCTGAGCGCGATGGACGGCTTGCGCCGCGAGGGCAAGATCCGCTTTGCGGCGACGTCGAATTACGCCGCCTGGCAGATGGCGGAGATGGCCGCGATTTCCGCGCGCAGGGGGTTCCCGGCGCCGACCGTCGCACAGCCGATGTACAACTGCCTGGCGCGCGGCATCGAACAGGAGTACCTGCCGTTCACCGAACGCTACGGGATTTCGAACGTCTGCTACAACCCGCTGGCCGGCGGTTTGTTGAGCGGCAAGCAGTCGTTCGCCGCGGGGCCCCTTGCGGGCACCCGTTTCGACTTCAACGCGGTGTATCGCAAGCGTTTCTGGCATCCCGCCTACTTCGAGGCGGTGGAGGCGCTGCGCGCCGTTGCCGCCCGCTGCGGGATTTCGTTGGTCGAGCTTGCGCTCCGTTGGTTGGCGCCCCGCGCGGATTGCGTGATCGTCGGCGCTTCGCAATTCGAGCATTTGACGGCCAATCTGGCGGCTTGCAACGGCGGCGCGCTGCCGGACGAGGCGCTTGCTTCCTGCGACGCGGTCTGGGAGAAGCTGCGCGGCCCGACGCCCCGCTACAATCGCTGACCGCTTCGGGCGCGCGGAGAAAAAACGCCGCAAATCTTGCTCCGCCAAGCTTGACGCGCACGCGGTTTCGGCGCTATCGTGCAGCCATGACACGCAAACAGTTTCTGGCAAGTCCCCTGATGGCGGCCGCCGCCGGAGCCGCGCCGGTCGGCTCGAACAATTACAAACCGAAGCGGATCAACCGCGCGATCGAGTTGCTCGCCGCCGACCAGCCGATCTATTACACCGGCGGCCGCGGCGGTTACGCGGAGGGCGTCAAGGCGGCGGGCACGTACGCCGATTACATCAACTACGAGATGGAGCACGGCGCTCTCGATTTCAGCGCGCTGCGCGCCTTCATGCGCGGTCTGGCGGACAGCGGCCCGACCCGCAGCGGCCACCGCACCCCGGCCGTCATTGCCACGCTGCCCGTGCTGGGCATCGACGAGATGCACATGCGGGCGAATTTCTGGGTCGTGCAGCAGGCGCTCTTATGCGGCATCCACGGTACCCTGCTCTGCCACGCACGGGAGCCCGAGGCGATCAAGTGGATGGTGCGGGCGGCCCGTTACCCCAACGCGAAACCGGTCGCGCCCGAGTTGGGCGAGGGTTTGCTGGGCAACGGCAGTCAGGGGTATCCCGCTGAAATCTGGGGCGTCTCCCGCGACGAATATCAGCGCAAGGCCGACCCGTGGCCGTTGAATCCCGAAGGCGAATTCCTGCTCGGCCTCAAGATCGAAGACCGCCACGCGCTGAAGAACGCGGAGCAATCGACAGCGGTGCCCGGCATCGGGTTCGCCGAATGGGGGCCGGGCGACATGGGGCTTTCGCTGGACCTGCCCGACGGCCACGTAGCCAACGCGCGGCTGCATCCGAAAATGCGCGAAGCGCGGGCCACGGTGTTCAATGCTTGCCGGAGAAACAAAATTGCGTTTCTGAATACCGTGCGCGAAGACGACGTGACCGACATGATCGACGAGGGCGTGCGCATCTGCTCCGGCGCCTCGCGGGCGACCGCGGAAAAAGGCCGGCGCTACACCAAGCGCGAGATGCCTTGGTAGCGGATGCGGCGGCGCCGCCGCGAAGCTCCGTGCGCGGCTTGGCGGCCGGAGCGCTGCTCGCTCTTCTCGGCTGCAGCGGCAGCGACGGCGTCCCTGAATTGCGCTTGGCCCACGTCGCTTCCCCGGGCTCGCTGGTGGCGTTGTCCGCGGAGGAGTTCGCGCGGCGGGCCAACGCGCGGCTGGCCGGACGCGCCGCGGTCCACGTCTTCGGCTCCAGCCAGCTCGGCGACGACGAGACCCTGCTGATCAAGCTGAAGCTGGGCACGGTGGATTTCTCGATCCCCTCGACGATCATGTCGTCAGCGGTCGAATCCTTCGGGCTGTTCGAGATGCCCTATCTGGTCAAAGACCGCGCGCACATGGCGGCCATCGAGCGGCGCATCGTCAGGCCGCGTCTGGCCCCGGACGCCGCGCAGCGCGGGTTCAAACTGCTTGCCGTTTGGGAGAACGGCTTCCGCCACATCACCAACAGCCGGCGGCCGATCGAAGGCCCCGAAGACCTGGCGGGCATCAAGCTGCGCACGCCCCGCGGCCGCTGGCGCGTGCGCCTGTTTCAAAGCCTGGGGGCCAATCCCACGCCCATGTCGCTCTCGGAAACCTTCATGGCCTTGCAGACCGGAGTGATCGACGGGCAGGAGAATCCGCTGAGTCAGATCCACAGCCAGAAGTTCCACGAAGTGCAGGAGTATCTCAGCCTGACCGGACACGTTTACACCCCCGCTTACCTGCTTGCCGGCGTCCGCCGCTGGCGCGCGCTGCCGCCCGTCGTGCGGGAAATCGTGGAGCGCACGGCGCAAGACCTTCAGCCTTACGTGTACGCGCAGGCCGAGAAGCTCGAAAAGCGGCTCCTCGCCGATCTGGAGGCTTCGGGGATCGAGATCAACCGTGCGGACCGCGATCGTTTTATTGCCGCGGGCAGCCCGATGTTCGAGCGCTTCGGCGCCGAGGTCCCCGGCGGAAAAGAGATGATCGCAACCGCGCTTGCCTCCGCTTCCGACTAACGCCGATACTATTGATCCGAGCGGGCGCGGCCCCTTCCGGCAGAACGAACTCTTGGCGGCTCTCCATCAATTGCGCGGGGCGATTCGGCGTTTCCTGGAAGGAGTCGTCATCGCCATCGTTGCCTCGCTGGCGATTCTGGTCGTCGCTGCCGCCGCCCTGCGCAAGGTCGGCTACTCGCTGGTCTGGTACGACGAAGTCGCCGCGGTGCTGCTGGCCTGGCTTACCTTTTACGGCGCGGCGCTTGCGGCGCTGCACCGCGCGCACATCGGGTTTCCCAAATTCGTCGAGCGGTTCGCCGGCCGGCCCCGCCGCGTCTTGTTGCTGTTGCGCAAAACCTGTGTCGTCGGCTTTTTTGCGCTGACCGCGTGGATGGGCATGAAGATGATGGCCGTGCTCGGCGGGACCTTCCTGGTCAGCTTGCCGTGGCTGCCGGCCCGAGTGGTGTATTCGGCGATCCCCGCCGGATCGATCCTGTTCGTGCTGGCGGAGATTCTTCCGCCGCCCCGAGCGGCGCAGGACGAGCGGCCATGACGCTTGCGGCGATCGTTCTGGGCTTGGCCGCGTTGATCCTGATCGACGTTCCCATCGCGGTTGCGTTGGGCCTGGCCGCCGTGGGCGCGATGGCTTTCGAGACGGGCCTGCGCGACCTGCCGAACATCCCGCTCACGCTGCACGAGGGCTCGACGAAATTCTCGCTGATTGCGATTCCATTGTTCATTCTGGCGGGAGCTGTAATGAACGCCACCGGAATCTCGCGCAGGCTGATCGCGTTTACCTCGGCGTTGATCGGCTTCGTGCGCGGCGGCTTGTCGATGGTCACGATCGGCGCGTCGCTCTTTTTTGCGGAAATATCCGGTTCGGCCGTCGCCGATGTCGCCGCTTTGGGGTCGGTCCTCATCCCGGCCATGAAACGCTCGGGGTATTCTGCGGATTTCGCGGCCGCGGTGACCTCATCGGCCTCTACTCTGGCCGTAATCATCCCGCCGTCGATTCCCATGATCCTCTACGCCGTGATGGCCGGGGCTTCGGTTGTCGAGCTGTTCGTTGCGGGCATCGTTCCCGGCGTTATCGGCGCCGCGCTGATGATGTTGGCGGCGCACCGCACGGCGGTGAAAAGGGGCTATCCCGCAGAGCAGAGATTTCTGTGGAAGCGCGTGGCGGAGACGTTCCGCGAGGCCGCCTGGGCGCTCTTGCTTCCGGTCATCATCCTCGGCGGCATTTTTTCGGGGTGGGTCACGGCCACGGAGGGCGCCGGCTTGGCCGTGGCCGCCGCGGCGGCGATCGGCGGTTTCGTCTACCGCGAGCTGAACTTGGCGGCCTTGAGGCGGGCCGCTCTGGAGGGCGGGGCGCAAACGGCGGTGGTCATGCTGCTCGTCGCGGTTTCCGCTTTGCTCGGCGAGCACCTGACGGCCATGCAGGTTCCGCAGTCGGTCGCCGCCTCGCTGCTCGAGATGACCGACAACCGCTGGGCGATTCTGGGAATGCTGAACGTTTTCTTTCTGCTGATCGGGCTGTTTTTGCACTCGGCCGCGGCGATCATCCTGGTGGTGCCGATCGTGATGCCGTTGGTCGAAGCGGCCGGAATCGACCCGGTGCATTTCGGCCTGGTGGTGACGCTCAACCTGGGCATCGGCCAGCAGACGCCTCCCGTGGCGAGCGTGCTGGTGACGGCGTGCTCGATCGCCAAAGCCGACATCTGGGACGTCAGCCGGGCGAACGCGGCGTTCGTCGGCGTGCTGGCGCTTGTGCTGCTGCTGACGACCTATTTCCCGGCGGTCCCGCTCAGCCTGGTGGAGTGGTTCTACCGCTGAGGCCGCCGCTAAGGCCCGTAAGTCGAATGGGCCTGCACCGCCCAACGGCCGTCGCGCAGGGTCGCCAGAAACACGGCGTCGTAAGCGGACAGCGCCTCGCCGGCGGCGTTCAACCGGCTGTAGCGCACGTTCAGGTTGGCCCCGCTCGGCCCGCTCTGGTAAACCTCGATCGACTCGATCCGGGTTTCGGGCCAGGTTCTTTGCCTTCCGGGCGCCGCGCCGGAGAGGAAGTCCGCTCGCGTTTGCCGGAAATCGAGCCCGGAAGAAGCGAGCCGCACTTGCGGGAAGTGCATCGTATCGGCCCAGTTTTCGGGGTCGAGCGAGCTCATCGCCTGGAAGTAAGACTTTACGGCCGTTTGCGCGGCCTCCCGGATGTCCGCCGCCTGCTCGCCGCCGGGCAAAAACCCCGTGCCGAAACGCGCTTGAATGCCCCAATGCTCGCCCTGCCGCGTAACGACGTAGGTAACCTGCTGCGAAGAGATCGTTTCGCCGTTCTCGCGGTAGCGGCTGTATCGGCCCGCGACGTGCATCTTGTCCCGCGAAACGTGGAGCACGCGGCGGCTGTTCCACTGGCTGCGGTTCCAGCCCGAGGCGAGAACCCGTTCGAAGACGCCGCGCTGATTGCGCATGTAATCCGCACGGGTCGGCGCAAGGCCGAAATTGCCGGCAGACGGCCGGACGTGCGGAAAGTGCAGCGATTGCGACCAAACCGCCGTGTCGCGCGTATTCCAGGTTTCCTGAAAGCGGTCGAGCGCGGCCAGACCGATCTTGCGCAGGCGGGCGCGCTCGATTTCCTGCACGGTGGCGGCCGGCGCTTCGGATCCTGCGTTTTTGTCGAGCAGCGCACCCATCACAAGGCTTCCGAATGTCCAGCCCACAACGGCGCAAGTCAATATAAGCGCGGTCTCGGCAAGGCGTCTGAAAATGGTGCGGCGCATGTTCAATTGTGGCATTGCTTGCATGCCTGTTCCTTGGGCAGGATAAGGTGCTTGGCCGCCGTCGAGCCGTGGGCGTTGTGGCAGAGTCCGCAGCTTTCGAGCACGTGCGGCTCGTGGCTGTGGACTTTTGCGAATTCTTCCTTTACATGGCAGCCGAAGCAGCCTCCGCTGAAGCGGAAGCGGCCGCGGCGGCTCAGCGCGTGGCAGCCTGCGCATGCCGCGGCGGCGGGCGGATGGGCGACGAATTCCGCGAACCCCTCCGGCGCCGAAGGGCCTACGTGGATGCGCGCTTCCCGCTTGCCGCCGGCCCATTCGAGAGTAATGACGTGTTCGCCCGGCCCGGCGTCTATGGGCGCCCGAAAAACGTTGGGGAACGGCTCTTCGGCGTCGAGCGTCACTCCGTCGAGCAGCAGCCGGCCGCCGGGCGCCGCCGCGGCGATGTCGATCTTGCCCGCGCGCAACCAGGCCCCATCGACCGGCCGCATGATTTTGCCGGCCGGTTCGGCTGAAAAACCGGGCGGCGCGAACGCCAGCAGCGCGCAGACCGCGCAGAACGCTCTACGCATGAATGCGGCAGATCGCCCCGGCGTAGGGGCTTTTGCTGTCTCGATGGCCCGGCGCGATGCCTGCGTCGCTGTAGTACAGGTTCCCTTTCCACCAGGTCATGCCGTGCGGGTCGGGATCGCTGCTGTCGAGTTGGATGCCCTCGAGAATGCGCCCGGTGCGGACGTCGAAGCGCAGAATGCGGAAGTCGTTCGAGAACATGCACCAGATGAACTCGCCGTCCCAGCCCATGCCGTGGGCGCGGGGCAGGGGAGTGTCGAAATCGTGGAAGACGTTGATGTCCGCGTCGGCCTTGAGAATCTTGTTGGGGTTGAACTGAGTGATCCACAGAAAATCCTTGGCCCACAGCAGGCCGTGCAGCCCGCCGCCGCTCGGCGTCTGGAAGTTTTGCAAGTGCTTGCCCGTCTTGGCGTCCAGTTTGACGATGCGCCCGCCCTGCGCAACGTCGTGCGGACGCCGCGGGCGCAGTCTCCCGGGGCCGTTGGCCGCCATGAACACCAGGCCGTTCCCGGCCGCAACCCCGCTCGTGTTCGAGGACTGCGTCTCATACGAGACCAGCGGCTTGCCGCTTTCCCAATCGAGCAAGTGGACGCGGTCCGTCACCTGCTCGCCGACCCACAGGCCGTCTGCGGTTGCTTCCAGGCCGTTGGGATGGCCCTCCGGCGATTGGAACAACACCTCGACCTTGCGGCGGCGCCGCAGCGGATAGTTTTCTCCCGCGATCGTTTTGGCCAGGCCCGTTGTCGAAACAAGCCCGGCGGCGCCCAGCGCCATGGAAAATTCCCGTCGTGTCATAAGGGTCCTCCCGTGTATCCCCAATTGCGTATCCGCACCAGAGTGCGGTCAATGTCGGCGATCTTGGCCACGCCGGACATGCCCATATCGAGCGCCAGCTCGGTTTTCAGAAGTTGCAGAACCCTGGCCACGCCCTGCCGCCCGAAACAGGTCAGCCCCCAGAGGTAAGGCCGCGCCACGCCGACGGCGGCGGCGCCCAGGGCCAACGCCTTCAAAATATCCGTGCCGCGCCGAAAGCCGCCGTCGATCAGCACCGGCATTTTCCCCGCCGCCGCTTGGACGCATTCGGGCAGCGCCTCGATGGTCGAGCCGGTGTGGTCGAGTTGCCGCGCGCCGTGGTTGGAGACCACGACGGCATCCATGCCTGCTCCGACGGCCTTCTCGACGTCTTCGCCGATCATGATCCCCTTGAGCATGATCTTCAGATCGGTTGCGTCGCGCAACCGCTTCACTGTATCCCATGTGGGCGTCGGAAACGGCCGGCTCGGGTATTCGCCGGTTTTCCAGGTTCGATCGCCCTTGTTGTAGATCAGGTTGCCGGCGCTGTCGCGGGGGATGCGGTCCAGGTTGCACCAACTGCGCACGAGGCCGTTGTGGATCGAGCGCTCGCGGTGCGAAACGAGCATGTTGTCCACGGTAAAGCAGATGCCCGTGCAGTCGGTATCCTCCAACCCTTCGACGAAGTCGAGCATCGTATTCTGCGTGCGGAACTGCCCGCCGATGGTGTAGCGCCACCAGTGCTTGGGGCCGTTTCCGGAGGCGAGGTAATCGTCGATGCCGCCGTTCGTGACGAACATGGCGTTGGCCGCGGCCGCCCCGCGCGCCGTCTCTTCCTCGCCGTTTCGGAAAAAGCAGTTCTTGCCGCCCGCCGGACAGACGAAGAGCGGGTAGTCGAGCTTCTTGCCCAGCAGTTCCGTGGTCAGGTCGATCTTGTGAACGTCGGTCAGAAAGCGCGGGCGCAGAACGATGCGGTTGAAAGCGAGCCGGTTTTCCTTGAGCGAGATCTCGTCCTTGCCGCCTTCGTCCATGTAGTCGAAAGCAACCGGGTCGAGCAGCGATTTGGCCAACTCGCGGAAGTCGAAGACGTTGGCCAGCTTCGTGGAGTCGGCGAGCTCGGGCTTTTCCGCCCCGAGCAACAGCGGGGAAGCGAGCAAGAAACCGGCCAGACGCTCGAACGCTTCGCGCCGGTTGACGCTGCGAGACATGCCGCTTGCGATGCTATCGCCGCCGGCAGGCCGTTGTCAACGTCTCGGTCACTGCGAATAGCGCTTCTTGAACTCCGCCGCGGCCGCGGCGCGGGCGGCCAGCTCCGCGCTGCTCGTCTTTCCCAGGAACCAGCGGTGCATCTCCGAGTTGAGCGTCTCGTCCAGGGCGGCGGCGAGCCGGCGGGCGGCGGGCGCCTTGCTCCCGCTGCGGTGATGGGCGATCAACTCCCGCAACTGGGGAACGAATTCCATGTAAAAGCGATGGGCGACCTCGTACATGCCGTGCCACTGGGTGTAGTCGGAACCCATCATCGCCGCGCCGTGCCGGGCGCGCCGCCCCTCGTGATGCCACAGGAAGAAATAGGTGAACTCCAGCTCTTCGTCGAATTCGACCGCAGTCAGCAGCCCGTCGGCGCGGGCCTGTCGGAACAGCCGGCTCGCCGGCCGTCCGAACTTGTCGTTGTACAGGTTGACCAGGTTGTCGAACTGCTCGTACCAGTTCCCCACCCATTCCGGCGCATGGCAGCTTGCGCACACTTCTTGCATGTCGCGGCGGCGGTCCTGCCAACTCTTCACGCTCTTGCCCTGCTTGGCCGCCGCCGCGTCGATCTTCTCGGATACGGCCGGCCGCAAGGTCCAGGAAATGCGCTCGCCCACGTCGTGCGTCAAGGGCAGGGTGCGGGTCGCGCTCATGTGGCACGTCGTGCAGGTGGGCCCCTGCTCGAAATCGCGTCCCGGAACCCATTCCTTCTCTTCCATCAGCGGCTCGAACCGCGCGCGGTTGGCTTCGAAGGCGATGCCGTGCTTGGAGGATTGGTAAACCTCCAGTTGGGGATGGTCGGGGCCGAGGTGGCAGCGCCCGCAGTTTTCCGGAGCGCGGGCCTGCGCCCGGGAGAAGTTGTGCCGCAGATGGCAGGCGGTGCAGGAGCCGCGCGAGCCGTCCGGGTTGATCCGCCCGATGCCGGTATTGGGCCACGTCGCCGGGTCCAGCTTGCCGTCCTCCAGCACGCGCACCTCGGAGCCGTGGCATTGCAGGCAGCCGCTCACCGCGGCTGCGGACGCCTCGACCTTGGCGCCCTGCGCGTCGAAGCGGGTAAACCCTTCGACGACTTCGGCCAGGACGTTGTCCAGGCTGCCCAGAATTTGGCCGCCCTTGGAGTGATGGCTGGCCTCGAACTCGGCCGTTTCCCGCTCGTGGCATCCGCCGCAGTCCTGCGGCGTCACGATGGTGGCGATCAGCGTTCCCTCGTGCATGTAGCCGTCCACGTCGCCCGGCTCGGCAACGTGGCACTGGAGGCAGCCGATTCCCGTCCGGGCGTGTTCGCTGATCTCCCACTGCTGTACGATTCCCGGTGACTTCACGCGGTGGCAGTCCACGCAATCGGCGTTCTCCGCCGTCACCACCGCATCGGGAGCGCGCAAGACGCGCCGGCGGCCTCCTTCGACCCATGCGACCAGCAGCAACGAAAGCATGAACAGGCCGGCGAGGGCGATGATCACAGTCTGTTTTTTCTCAAGAGTCATAACCGTCTCCCCATTACGGAATCGAATCGAGCGCTTCCCACACGGTCAGAGCCAGCAGCAGCGCCACCCCGGCGGCTCCGAATGCGATGCCGGCCTCGCTTTGCGGATTGCGCCGGCGCAGCCATTTGTCCACGAAGGGCCAGAAAACGATCAGGGCCAGGAAGATTCCCTGCGTGACGACGGCCGTCCGCTCGGTCATCAACTTGAGCCAGCGGAAGGCCCACAGAAAATACCATTCGGGCTTGATGTGCTCCGGCGTCTCCAGCGGATTCGCCTTTTCCGCCAGGCCGGCTGGAAAGATCAGCGCCAGACAGGTGAGCAGGAACATCAGGAAGAGCGCCAGCGCCAATTCCGTAAGAAAATGATCCGGGAAGAAGGGGAACGTCCTGCGCTCTTTCTTCGGCGGGTCGAGCTCGGTCACCCCGTGCGCCCGGACCAGATAGATGTGGATGGCGATGCAGCCCAGCGTCAGCGTCGGAATCGCGCCGATGTGCAGCACGAAGAGCCGCGTCAGCATGTTCTGCCCTACGGTCGGGCCGCCGCGCAGAAATTCCGCCAGTCGTTCTCCGACGAGCGGCACGGCGCCCAGCAGATTGGCGGCCACGGTTGCGCCCCAGTAGGAAAGCTGCTCCCAGACGAGCGAATAGCCGGTGAACCCGGCTCCCAGGGTCAAGATCAACAGGCCGCAGCCGACCATCCAGTTCACTTCCCGCGGCGCGCGGTAGGCGCCGGTGAAGAAAACCCGCATCATGTGCAGCAGCAGCGCGGCGATCATCAGGTGCGACGACCACTTGTGAACGCTGCGCAGGTACCAGCCGAAGCGGACTTGCTCGCCGATGGCCGCGACGCTCTCGTAGGCGAGCTCCTGGCTGGGCACGTAGTAGAAGGTCAGCAGGATGCCGCTGACCACCTGCACCAGAAACAGATAGGCGGGCGTCCCGCCGATGCACCACCACCAGCGCTTGAGATGGCCCGGAATCGGCTCGCTGCCGATAGCTATGAGCGATTGCTCGTTTACGGGAATCCGCGAGCTGAGCCAGGCGCCTGCGCTGTATTTTTCCTCGCTCATGCCGGATCGATGACGGCGTACAGAGAGTTGCCGTCCGTCTCGATGCGGTAGGCGGCAAGATGCTGTCCCGCCTTTGCCGGAGGGCCGGAGACCGCCTTGCCGTCCTGGTCGAAGACGCCTTGATGACAAGGGCACAGGTAGCGGCCTGCGCCGGCTTCGTAATGGACCTGGCAGCCGAGATGGGGGCAGCGGCTCGAAAACCCCTGAAAAGTCCGCCCGGCCCCGCCGCTACGCCCGGTGTTCACGAGAACCATGCGCCCGCCGGACGGCAGCGTCAGCAGGCGGCTCTCTCCGGCGCCGATCTGCGAGGCGAAGCCCAGGAAAATGCGCTGCTCGACCGGACGCTCCCGCCGGGGCAGCAGGAAGGCAAAGGCGAAGCTCGTCAATGTGCCGAAAGCAGCGGCGACGGCGGAAGCCATGCTGCGCAGCAGCCACTTCCTCCGGCTTTCGGAACTCGTTTCCTGCATCTGCACGCGCTCTGCTGGAAGTACGCTCTTGCTTTCATTATCTTACGCCCGCGGGCGCTCGCGGCTTTTCCGCCAACCGACCGACCGCGCCCATTGCGCCAGCGCCGCCCGCTCGCGCCGCACAGCCTCGGGCGGCGCCGCGCGGACCGCCGGGACGCGGGCATCTTCCGGCAGCGGCTCCAAGCCGACCGCTGCGCGCAGCTCATTCACCGCGCCGGCGTCTTCGAGCGCATAGACGGTCCGCCGGCCGCGGTCGTCCGGGGCGTAATGGGTTCCGTAAACCTGCGGGCGGCCTTCGAAGAAGCGGATGCGGTCCGTCAGATAGGCAACGTGCCGCCGGGGAATCTCGCCGCCTGCGGCGGCCTGCTCCAACAGCGGCAGACAGCGGCGCATCAGATCGGGGCGTGAGACGGCGTGCTGCAAGAGCAGCCACGCGGCCTCGGCGCCGTCCTCATCGACCAAGCTCTTGCCGGGCCACCCGCAGCTTTCGACGACCTCCTCGAGCCTGGCGGCGTTGCTCTCGTGAACCCGCTGCATTTCCGGGTGGTATCCGCGCCCGAGCAGCCCTTGCTTTTCGAGGCGCGCCCGCGTCTGCAGATCGTTGGCCTGCAACGCGAGAAGCTCTTCCCGCAGCCGGGGGCGGCGCACGGCGATTCCGGTTCGCATTATTCGGCTCGCATTAGCAAGTTTTACGCAGGGCGTCGACAAGCCGCCGCGCGTGCGGCGAAGCGGCGGTCACCTTCTCGGGGGGCAGTTCGGCAAGAATCCTGAACGAGTGGCGCCCCTTGCGGCATTGGCCTTTTTTGCACAGGAGCGTTGCCTGCTGCAAACCATTTTCGAGGTCTGTTTTCGGAATGTTCTCGATGTCGCGGCGGGGCGGGAGCGCATTTCGGTTGAAGCCGGCGCCGAAATACTCTGCCAAGGCGTCCTTGTCGGCGAAAACCCAAGCTTCCATGCCCAAGCTTCCATGCACTGGATCATGAGATGCGCGTTGTCGTCAGCGGCCCCTTCGGGTCTGTCCCAATTGCCTTCTACATAGACCTTTACGCTCACCAGCGGGTTCCTCCCAGCTCGCCGGAGATCCAGAGATCTCCGAGCCGATAGCTTTCGAGCCAGTGGGCGAGGTCGTCTGTGTCGAGGCGTTGCAGCGTTGTTTGTCCGTTATGCTTTTCGCAGACGACGACGCTTTCCGGCGTGTCGGTCAGCGCATCGACGAGCGCGTCCGAATGGGTGGTGACGATCAACTGGCAGCGCTCGGAGGCTTCGCGCAGCAGTTCGCCAAGTCCCGGCAGGATGTCGGGGTGCAGGCCCAACTCCGGTTCCTCCAGGCAGATCAACGGCGGGGGGTTGGGGTGGCAGAGGATGGACAGCAGGCAGAGGTAGCGCAGCGTGCCGTCGGAAAGCCGGGTGGCGGGCATCGTGATGTTGTCCTCTTGCAGGAAAACCTGAACCGTGCCGCCCTCGATGCTCACTTCGAAGTCTTTCACGCCTTCGTAGAGATCGCGCAACGCTTTCAAGAACCGTTCCTTGGCTTTTGGCTCCAACCTCAGCCTGTTCAACACCAATCCAAGGTTCTTCGCGTCTTCTTCGAGGAAATTACTGGGAAGATCGGCTTTCTGCGGCAGTCGTGGCGGCGTGTGCCGCCCAAAGGACCACTCCCGATAAAAGCGTATGCGGCTGAATGCTTCCCCGAGCCAGGTCAGTTCCGGGTAATGATCCGGGTCCTTGCGCTGAGCAAGGATGGATTGCTCGGGATCGATCTCCTCGGGGCGTAGTTGACGCCGCGTCTTGTCCTTGTAGTTCAGAATTGCGCGGCCACCCTGCAATTCGAAATAGATGTATGGCTTTTCATGGCCCGTGTCCGGTTTTTCGTTTTCTATCCTCTCCTCGATCAACTCGAACCGCCGGCCTTTCTCCGCGAAACCGAGACGGTACCGCAGTGCCGTGGGGGCGGCTTGGGGAATATCCAGAATCGTTTCGATGTGCGCGGACGGCGCTGCGGGTTCGCCCCGCCAAATCCAGTCCCGGACGCCGCCGCCCTCGCGAATCGGCGTGGGCAGGTTTCTCGGCGCGGCCTGCAGCAAGCCGATGGCTTCGATGAGATTCGATTTACCGCAACCGTTGGGGCCGATCAGCACGTTGAGCGGCTGGAGCTCCAACTCTTTCGCGTCCGGGCCGAACGAAAGCAGGTTCTTCAGCTTGATGCGCTGTATGAACATCGCCAACTTTCTCTATCCAACCGCAATAGTACCTTGCTCGATGTGTTGCAGCAGGTCCTCGCTCGGTCTTCACGGCCCTCGAAGAAGCGGATGCGGTTCATCGGATAGGCGGCGTACGATGCTCTCAGTGAACGGAGCCGCCTGGCGACAAGGCTAGACTAGGATTCTGCCTCTCTCATGAAACCGGCGCCATTCCAGTCGAGAACCGTCCCCTCCGCCCCCGAGCGCACGCCCATCCGCCTGCAGGCCGATCCGCCGAAGCTCGCCGGACTGGACATGACGCCGCGCGTCGGCTGGGACAAATACGAGAAGCGGCTCGCCGTGCTGCAGCTTCAACTCAAGGAGGCGGCCACGGCGTACTGGATTCAGCAACGCCGCGCCGTCGTCGTCTTCGAGGGCTGGGACACCGCGGGCAAGGGCGGCGTCATCCGGCGCATGAACTGGACGCTGGACCCGCGCATGTTCAAGGTCTGCTCCATCGCCGCGCCCACTCCGCAGGAGCTCGCGCAGCATTACCTGCAACGCTTCTGGAACCGCCTTCCCGGCGCAGGGGAACTGGTCGCTTTCGACCGCTCGTGGTACGGGCGGGTGCTCGTCGAGCGCGTCGAGGGCTTTGCCTCCGAGTCCGCATGGCGCCGCGCCTACCAGGAGATCAACGAATTCGAGCACATGCTGCTCGACGACGGCATGCGCGTGGTGAAGATCTTCCTGCACATCACCAAAGACGAGCAGATGGCCCGTTTCCGCAACCGCTTCAAGCATCCGCTCAAGCGCTGGAAGCTTTGCGAGGAAGACCTGCGCAACCGCGCCCGCTGGGCGGAATACGAAAGGGCGACAGAAGACATGCTGCGGCTGACATCCACCGAGGCGGTTCCTTGGGCGGTGATCCCGGCAAACGACAAGAAGCATGGCCGGTTGGCCGCAATCTCGCACATCGTGGACCGCCTGTCGCGCGGCGTCGAGCTGCGCCCGCCTCCGCTCGACCCCGACTTCGAGCGGCTCGCCCGCATGATCCTCGGCATCGAGGACGGGGCGGAATAGAGAGGTCGGTTGCGGAACGGCTATGTTTGCCTGTGCGTTCTCTCCCGCCAGGCGCGGAACCGCCGCCAACTCAGCATCCAGCCCGTATAAACCAACATGCAGGCCGCCAGCGAAGCGACTCCCGCGAGCGTCTGACCCGCCAGTCCGCCCGCCTCGCCGGTGTGGATCCAACGGATCCAGGAACGAGCGGCGCTGGCGGGGCCGATGTCGGCGGGCGTCTCCAAGCGCACGACCGCGCCGCTCTTGCGGTCGAGCGTCAGCGTGGAGCGCAGGTCCGGACGCGCGCCGTTGCCCCGATCCAGCGAGAACGTAACCGGCGCTCCCGGCCTCTCCGCAAGGCGCAGGGTGATGCTCTTCCAGCCGGGCGCGCTTGCCGCGGCTTTTTCCCACAACTCGTTCAAACCCTCGAAGCTCACCGGCGCGGCGGGTTTTTCCGAGCCGCCGCCGCTTCTCCCCCTGCCGGACTGCGGCCGTTCCTCGCCCGTCAAAACGTACAGAAGACTGCTCGGCCAGGAGTACGAGAAAAAAGCGGCCGTTGCGACGAGCAGGAACAACGGCACGGCGCACCACAGCCCAAAAACGTTGTGCCAGTTGAAATCGCGGGCTTTCCCCCGCAGGCCGCCGCGAAAGAAGACGATCGGCCGCAGTTGCTTCCAGCTCCACTCTTTCGGCCACCACAGATAGCACCCGGAGACGACGATGAACAGAAAAGCCAAGTTGCATACCCCGGTAATGGCTTTTCCCGCGGCGCGGCCCTCGCCTTCCTGCCCCAGCCAACGGTGCCAGACGATCATCGTACGGAAAAAACGCCGCAGCCCGACGGCGCCTTCGCCCAGCCGCTCGCCGGTGTACGGATCGACCGCGAAAGACTCGCGCCCGAAATAAAGTCTGGCCGGATCGCCGGGGTCCGAGCGAAAAAGCGCTGCCGTAGGCGGTTTTCCCGCCGCGGCCTGCGCTTGCCTGAACAGCGCCTCCGGACCAAGCCGCGACTGGCCGCCAGGCGGGTCGATGCGGAAACCGTCGGCCCAACGGAGCATCTGTTTCTCATAGGTCAAAACGACGCCGGTGATGGACATGATGAAGACCACCAGACCGACGGTTACACCGCAGATGAGATGCAACCAAAAAATCAACTTTCGGAAGGCCTGCACGATGGGATGCCCCTTTCACGCCGGGCGCCGCCGGCTCCCGCGGCGGCGGGCGGAAAGTCCCATCATGATATATATGCATCTCGATGTCAAACTGTGATCGAAATCACAAGGCGCCGATAGAAAAAATTGTGGATTTAACGGAAAATTCATGCCTCTTCCTTTTTCGCTGCAGAATTCAGTTGACATTCATTTGCAAATTTCTTATGGTTGAGGAAACGGCGCTCCCCGCCGTGGGCCTCTTTGTCGTCCCAAGAAAGGAAAAACTTTTGAAAATGAGCAAGTTACAAGAATGTTGCGCAGATCGGGGGCAATCGCGCCCAAGGATCCTAATTTTGAGTGCAAAGTGCAAACCCGGTATGCGCTCCGCCCGGCGAGTCGAGCTTGCGATCTTCTCTATAGCATTGATTTTTGGAGCCTTACATCCAATTCAAGCCGAGGAGTCCACGGTCGGGGCCGCGCATGACGGATCGACCATCATGCAACTCACTCGCGTGAACCGCGAAGTCCTGTCGGACGACTTCTCCGGTTTCCGCAGTAAGCTGACGGTCAACGTGGACGGGCAAGCACACAGCGGGACGATGCTGTTCCGGCCGCCGATCACGCTCGAGATCGAGTTGGCCGACAAGGACGTCCGCAAGAGCGTCAAGAGCACGGTTCGCTCGCTGCTGTCCCACCGCATGCGTTCGGACGGTTCGCCGGAAGAAAATCTGCGCTTGGCGGAGGGCGACAGTCATCCGTTGGGGCGGCGGGTCTTGCTCGGGGACAAGTACGACTCCAGCTACCGCATCCGCGATAGGCGAATTCTCGAGGTCGACCGCAAGATGAAGGAATCGCGGCTGGTGATCAGCGTCCTGGCGACCGAGACCACGGCCGCGGGCAAATATCTGCCTACCCGGTTTTTCGTGACCGTGTTCGATCGGGAGTCGGGGGCGCTCAAGAACGCTTCCGTCTATACCGACGTTTATCAACGAGTCGGCGGCGAGTACCTGCCGCGTTCGCGCCGCATTATCTCCACCAAGGACGGGCGCACCGAGACGCTCCTGGTGGAGTGGGAAGAAATCGAACTACTGGAGCCGTCGCGCGGCGATTAGCAGATGCGGGGGCGGGCTCCGCCGTTACGAATTGCCGCTCGCGCGGCGAAGCCCGCCCTCTGGGACAACAACTCGACGGTCGGATGACCCGTTGCGTCCCGCTCAGTATAGCGGGCGCCATTACGCGAGACAGCGGCGGGGCCTCCGGCCGAGAAGAATCAACCGGAGGTTTGTATGAAAGTCATCTTTTGCAAAAGCCTACTGGCGCTCTCGCTGGCCTGCGCGGCGGCGCTGACCGCCCAACCCCGCGCGGCGCTTGACGGTCGCGTCGTCGATTCGTCCGGCGGGGCGTTGCCCGGCGCCGATGTTTTCGTCCGCGATTTGACAACCGGCCTGGAAACGTCCGCCCGCGCCGATGCGGGGGGCGCTTTTGCCTTCCAGCTCCGCCCGGGGAGTTACCGCGTTTCGGCCGCCCGCCCGGAGTTCGAAACGGCGTTCGAGACCGTTGAGTTGACCGCTGCGGGCGCGGACGGGGTGACCTTGCGCCTCGCCCCGGCCACGCTGACGCAGTCGGTGGTGGTTTCCGGTTCGCGGGAACAGGAGCTCGTCGAAAATTCGGTCGTCAAAGTCGACATGATTTCCCGGGCGCAGCTTCGCGACACGGGCTACGAGCGGGTCAGCGACATCCTCGCCGAGGAACCCGGCGTCATCGTGCGCAGCGGTTCTTCGGGCAGCCGTTCCGAGACGCAGATTCAGGGCATCGGCTCGCGCCAGTCGCTAATCCTGCTCGACGGCTATCCGGTCGTCGGCGCCCGCGGCGTCAAACGCGGCATCCTCAACATGGACCGGCAATCGACCAACCGACTCGACCGCGTCGAGATCGTCAAGGGCGCCTCGTCGGCCCTTTACGGGTCGGACGCCATCGGCGGGGTCATCAACATGATCACGCGCGAGCCGCGCCGGCGGTTCGACGCGAACCTGACCACCTCGGCGGGAAATCTGGGGACTTTCGACGTGCGCGGGGACGCCGGCTTTCTGCTCAACGGCTGGGCCGGTTTCTTCGGAGTCGAGCGCCACAAGCGCAATCCTTACGACTTGACCCCGGCGACGGTGGATTCAACCTCGGCCGGGTTTCGCCGCTACGACTATCTGGCCAAGCTCAGCCGCGACTTCTCTGAAAATCTCAAGCTCAGCTTCCTGGCCAACGCCTTCGACAACCGCGACCGCGGCAACTTCATCGGCGAGCTCGGCCCGACGACCACCACGACCAACGACAGCGCCCAGAACTACGGGGTCACGCTCAATGCCGGGCTGACGCCGCTGACGCAACTGCAAGCCCGCGCCTACTACGGCAAGTACGACGAGGGCTCGGCGATCGATCTCCTGGGCAGCGGCGGCCCCAT
Organism: Bryobacterales bacterium; assembly: GCA_965214655.1. GTDB lineage: Bacteria > Acidobacteriota > Terriglobia > Bryobacterales > UBA6623 > CATQHP01. Next base: position 3,577,001 of record OZ243965.1, read on the forward strand.
TGACGAGACCGCGAATTTGAACGAGCGGCTCTACCGTCTCGAATCCGGTCTCTCGCGGACCGTCGGGTCGCGCCAGTTGCTGCAAGGCGGCTTCGAATGGACGCAGAACGAATACCGCGGCTTCAACCGCCTCGTCGGCGACAACGCCGGCCAGCAAATTCGCATGGGCGACGCCTGGTTCAACGACCGCATCCAGGCGCACCCGCGGCTCAGCCTGACGCTCGGCGGCCGGCTCAACAACCATTCGCTTTACGGCACGAACCTCGTCCCCCGCGCGGGCCTGCTTTTCCGAGCGGCAGAAAATCTCAGGCTGCGGGCCAATTGGGGGCAGGGCTTCCGCGCGCCCGACCTGGGGCAGCTCTACTTTCGCTTCCTCAACCCGACGAACTTCTACCAGGTCATCGGCAACCCGCACTTGGTTCCCGAGACGTCGACGACGGTGCAGATCGGCTTCGACTACCGCCTGAAGCGCGTCCGTTTCGGGAGTACGTACTTCCGCAACGACATCAAGAATCTGATCCAAGCCGACTTGGTCGGCAGGCCGAGCACGCCCGATCAACTCCGCGGCATACTCCAGGCGTTCGACATCGATTCGGGCTTCAATCCCGGCCTGCACCGCTTGTTTTACCTCTACCGCAACATTGACAACGTCTACACGACGGGCCTGGAAGCCAAGGTCGAGGTCAATCTGACCCGCAACCTGATCGTTTCCTCGGGCTACACCTACCTCGACGCCCGCGATAAGGAAACGTCCGCATTCTTGAGTCAGCGCCACCGCCACAACGGCAACTTCCGCGTCTGGTGGACCCCCGACCGCTGGGGAGGGCTGCGCGTCAACTTCCGCGGAACCTACTTCAGCAAATGGCCCATCGCCGGCCGCGCAGGATCGTTCATCGGCGACGGATACCAGCTCTGGGACTGGTACGCGGCCAAGCCGATCGCCGCCGGAACGGAGCTCTACGCAGCCGTCGACAATCTGTTCCATTCGCAGGACTCGAACCTGACCGGCGCTCAGCCCACGTTTTTTCGAGCCGACCCCGGACGCACGTTCCGCATCGGGTTGCGTTGGAACTTCGGAAAGGAATGAACGAATCGTCATGCAAGACAAAACCGCCGTCCTGGCGCGTTATGAAGGAACCGGATCGGTCGTCCGCTGCTCCCACGGCTGCATTCACGTACAACTGGGCCCGGTCGCTATCTCGCTTACGGAAGAAAATTACCTCCGCTTCGTAGCGATGTTGGCCGACAGTGCGGCAAACTTCGAGTTGTTGCGTCAGGCCGGCGGCGAACTCGATTTCGATTCGACAAGCCGGCCCGCATAATCCCCGCATAATCAAGGAGACCGCGCCATGCGTTTTACCGATTCCCTACAGACACTCAGCCGTCGCGGTTTTCTCGGGGCGTTCGCCGTTCCCGCCGCTTTTTCTGCCGGGTCTTGGGCCGAATTCCGCGGCGACGGCTCCAGCCCGGCCTCTTCCGCCGGGAGCTTGCCGCTCGAATGGTCGGATGAGAAAAACCTGTCATGGAGCGCCGTCCCTCCCGGCTACGGGCAGTCGAGTCCGGTCGTTTACAACGGGCGCGCGGTGGTCACCGGCGTCTCCGGCGCCAATAAGGAAGAGTTGCTGCTCACGGCGTTCGCCCTGGCCGACGGCGCGAGTCTGTGGACGTACCAGGGTTCGCCTGTGCAGCCCATCGAGGTCTCGGACATGGTCAGCAAGGCGGCGCCGACGCCCGCGGTCGATGCTGAAGGCGTCTACGTTTTTTTCGAAACCGGCAACGTCGCGGCCCTGAGCCACGCCGGTCGATTGCGCTGGGAACGCCGCTTGACCGAGGAGTTCGGCGAGTTCGGCGGCCGCCACGGCATCGGCAGCTCGCTGCGGCTCTGCCGCTCGGGCGTCATGACGCTGGTCGCCCACGACCGCCCCTCCTACCTGATCTGCCTCGACCGCGCTACCGGCGAGACGGTCTGGAAAGCGGATCGGCCGCCGGGGGTTTCCTGGAGCACTCCCGCGGTCGTGCGGCACGCCGGCCGCGAGTTGGCGCTGGTCAGCGGCGGGGACCGCGTCGACGCTTACGACACCGAAGACGGCTCGTTGGCCTGGACTCTCGACGGCTTCGAGGGCGCCTTCATCGCCTCGCCCACGCCGTTCGCCGGGGGCGCGATTATCGGTTCCGGCAGCAAGGGGCAAACGGCTGCGATCCGCTTCGGGTCGGAAGCGCGCTCGACTCCGCAAGTGATTTGGCGCGCCGAGGAAGCCGCGTCCTATTTCAGCTCGCCGCTGGCCTACCGCTCGCGCGTGTACATGGTCAACAAGAGCGGAGTCGCCTTCTGCCTGGACGGCGACAGCGGCGAGCGACTGTGGCTCCAACGGCTGCAGGGCGGCTGTTGGGCGTCGTCGATCGCCTGCGGGGATTTCGTTTACTTCTTCGGGGTCGACGGCGCTGTCGAGGTCTATCGGGCCGCGGACAAGGCGGAAAAAGTAGCCGAGAACCGCCTGTCGGAAGAATCGCGCCTCTATGGAGTCGCGGTGGACGAGGGCAGGCTGCTCCTCCGCTTCGGCCGCCGCCTCGTCTGCGTCGAGCAGGGGTAAGCAGCGCACGGCGGGCTGTTACTCCGCACAGCGCATCCGGCGTGTCCGAGTACAACTGCACGCCGATGCGCGTCGCCATGTCGTCGGAGAGCGCGAACAGCTCCTTGCGCGCGGACACCGGCATCAGGATGACCGCCGCCCTTTTCCACTGCGGCTTCGACGATGTCGACGGCGTTGACCACGGGCTCCACCGAACCGCCGAGGCTCAATGCGCCGAACCATTGTCGACTGCGTCGGCGCCATATGGCGAAAAAAACGTCAGTATGAAACAGCACGCCGCATAAACCGAATCGGAGATCCATATACCGGTCCGCTCACGTCTTCTACTTTTATATGCTCAATGTCTTCCAGGCGGCCAAGTTTGCTTGTCCATCGCCCGTCAGCCAGTTGCCTCGCCGCATGTGTAGGAACAAGGTCTCCTCCGGCGCCGCGCAACGCAAATAGCGCTACTTTTTCGTACCCTGCCTCCAAAGCTCCGTCTTGGCATTCCATATATCCAAGTGTTGCGAACGCAGCCAAGAAGCCGGTCAGGGTCACTTCTCTCGGAACGCCTCGAGGCCAAAATCCATTTCTATCCGGCCACCACCACTGTGTGTCAGAACCGGCTGCCCAAGCTATGCAATTGTACCGATTCTTACAGGGGCTTGTTATACGGTGATTTTGCGAATCGAGACTCGGCAATTCATCAGTCGACCAACTACCAGACATTTCTCTCCTCTGCCCACGAAAGCCAAGCCTTGGCTATTTTTACCGTATCTCCGTAAACCTCTTTCGGAATCGGATCCTCTCCTGTTATGGCCTCAAGAGCAGCAGACCAATGATCGGGGTCGTCCCCTTCACGCCTTAATTGAGCCAGTATCAGAGGCAGCGCCTTTTCCCCCATCGCAATAATCCTGAGATATGAAGGGCACACAATCATTTCTGAAAGGGAAGAAGTGATTCCCCTCTCCCTGTGCCACTGTCCTACCAACTGCGCGAACGCAATCTCGTCTTGTTGAATAGCAGTGTACTGCCCGTTAGTCTTAGTCTCTTGGTATCCGGTAATCTCCTGAGAAAAAATCGCTTCTTCAGTCCAAACTAGCGCCTCATCATACACCTCTGAACTTACCTCAATAAAAACCCCCGAAAAATCACTATAAAGTTGGATCGACGGCGAGTCATGTTCTTCAGAAAGTACAGTAACCATTCTACTGTATCTCCTCCTTAGACTTTCTTGGAGACTTTAATTCTTCTGGTGACTTGACGACTGTGACTATATTCTGAGCCTTAATCACATACAAAGGGTTGCCCTCGTTGTCCCACTTGTCATCTATACGAACAGCCTGAAGCACATCCATTTTGGTTTTTAGAATTGTTCCATCATCAAGCGTTATCTCGCTAAATCGTCCAATTGATTCGGTTACACCGATATCAAAACCTTCGATCATTTTCCCGAATTTGTCCTTAATCTTTCTTTTAATTCTCATCATTTCAATTCCAAATTTTTCACTATTATCCTATTTCACATCTGGATTACTCCAGGTATTTTTCAAATTTTTCTTCCCTTACCCTCCTTAACTCTGGCCATTAGCGCCGTACTGCCAATCGTGGCGGCAGGCCGTCCAGTCCATCAAGCATGATCGTCCATGGATTTTACATCATCATACATCAAGGATCTTTTGCTGCCCGCCGTATCCAGAGTTGCCGAAGTCCAACGTCGACCCTCTTCCTTGCACAAGATATCAGATTCCCACAGGATCCGCTGCTGCGCGCTTGCCTCCCGCAAGCTCGCCGCTCCCAGGCGCGGGGGCGTACAATCCTTGGGGGAGGATCGAACGATGAGACGGAGAACGTTACTGGCGGGGGCCGCGGCGCTGCCGCTTGCGGCGGCTCGTGGAGCGGGCGGCGGCCCGGTCAAGGTCGGCTTTCTGGGCGTCAGCCATTCCCATGCGGACAAGAAGCTGCGCATCGCGCTGGCCTCGCCCGATTACGAGCTGGTTGCGGCGGCCGAGCCCGACGCCGCGCTGCGCCGCAAGTACGCGGCGCTCGGCGTGCGCTTCGTCTCGGAGGAGGAGTTGCTGCAAGACCCGGCGGTCGAGTCGGTTTTTGTCGAGTCGGCCGTGCGCGAACACGCCCGGCAGGGCTTGCAGGCGGTTCTGGCCGGAAAGCATTTGCACCTGGAAAAACCGCCCGCGCTCGATGTCGAGTCGTTCCGCGCCATTCAAAACGCCGCCGGCGAAAGGGGGCTGGTCTTGCAGATGGGCTACATGTGGCGCCACCATCCCGGCTTTCTGCGCGTCTTCGAAGCCGCGCGCAAGGGTTGGCTGGGCGAGACGTACATGGTTCGCGCCGAGATGAACAAGACCCTCGCCGCCGCCGCCCGCATCGAGTGGGCGGAGTTCCGCGGCGGCCACATGTTCGAGCTCGCGCCGCACGTGATCGACCCCCTGATCCGCTTGCTGGGCAGGCCCGAGCGAGTCACGCCTTTTCTCAGGAAGCTCGGCGATTTCGACGACAACATGGCCGATACGGTAGCCGCCGTCTTCGAGTTCCCCCAGGCCCTGGGCATCGTGGTGGGCACGTCGCTGCAGCCCAATTCGGGCCGCTACAGGGAGTTCGTGGTCTATGGAACCCGGGGAACGATGTCCATCGGCTCCATAGACAGCCCGACGCTCGAAGTCGATTTGGCCGAGGCCGCCGGACCCTATCCGCAAGGCCCGCACACGGTCGCCTTGCCCGCATACACGCGCTACGTCGGCGATATGCAGGAGTTTGCCGCGGCGGTCCGCGGCGAGGGGCGGGTCGCCGTGACCGAGCGCGAGGATCTGATCGTCCAGGAGGCGGTCATCGCCGCATCCGGCATGTAGCCGCCCAAGGACCGCGGAAGATCAACTCCCCGCCGGGCGGCGCAGGAACAGCGTCTTGTCCCAATAGACCAGAACGGCGTTGCCGTGCTGGTTGCGCACCGTGGTTTCGAAGGTGACCACGCCGCGCTTGGCCCCCTTTTCCTCTTTCTCGGCGACGCGCTTGACGACCTGAATCGTATCGCCGATGAAGACGGGCCGCGTAAAGCGCAGGCGGTCAACGCCGTAGAAAGCCACTACGGCCGGATTCGGGGGGGCCATGCGCACCGCCAGCCCGGTCGAGATGCCGAAGATCAGAGCGCCGTGGGCGATGCGCTTGCCGTAGCCCGACTCGCGGGCGAACAGCTCGTCGGTATGGTGCGGATTATGGTCGCCCGACAATCCCGCGAACAGAACGAGGTCGGCCTCGGTGATCGTCCGCCGCGGCGATTCGGCGGTTGCATCGATTGCAAAATCCTCGAAGTATCTGGTCATTCGCGGGGGCGCTCTCCGTTCAGGAACGCAGCCGTTTCGCGGTAGCGGCGGTAAACCGGCTCGTAGGCGCGCGTGTTGCGGCGGTTGGGGGAGACCATGCGGCCCTCCCTCTCGGGCACGCCCTTTTTGACGCCGCCCATGGTGCGCACCGCCGAGCGCACCGAACTGAAGCCTCCGGCGCGCTTGCCTGCCGCGATCGCGCCCAGGACGGCCGCGCCGAGCGCCGGCCCCTGCTGCGACGGATGCACCAGGATGCTTTCGCCGAGCACGTCCGCGTAAACCTCGACGAAAAGGGGATTGTGGTGGGGCAGGCCGCCGGTGGCGATGAATTTCTTGACCGGCACGCCATGCTCGCGCAGCATCTCGACGATCCAGCGCAGGCCGAAGGCCGAGGCTTCCAGCAGCGCTCGGTACAGGTGTTCGGGGCCGTGGCTCAGAGTCAGGCCGGAGAACGCGCCGCGCAGGTTGCCGTCCATGAGCGGCGTGCGGCAGCCGTTGAACCAATCGATGCAGAGCGCGCCCTCGGCGCCGGGCTCCAGGCGCGCCGCGTCTTCGGCCAGCTTGGCGAAAGTTCTCTTGCCGGTCAGCCGGCGCAGCCAGTCGAAGGTGTCTCCCACCGCCGCCTGACCGGTCTCGTAGCCGTACATGCCGGGCAGGATGCCGTCGCTGACTACTCCGGCGACGCCGGGCACATAGCGGTATTCGGCCGCGTTCAGCATGTGGCACGAGCTGGTGCCGCAAACCATCACCAGGATGCCCGGGTCGGCCGCGCCGACTCCCGGGACGCCGGCGTGCGCATCGATGATCGCCGTGCTGACGGGGATGCCTTCCGCCAACCCGAATTTTTTCGCCGATTGGGGCGACAGGCCGCCCGCGGACTGCCCCGGAGACAGCATCCGTCCGGGCATCTTCGCCTTCACCACGTCGACGACGTCGGGATGCAGCGCGCGCAGAAAAGGCTTGGAGGGGAAGCCGTCCCGCGCCGACCACATGCCTTTGTAGCCGGCTTGACAGGTCGAGCGCGCCATCTCTTCGGCCGCGCAGCCCACCAGGCGCCAGACCAGCCAATCGCCCGCTTCCACCCAGACTTCGGCGGCATGGTAGATTTCCGGCGCCTCTTCCAGGGTTTCGAGCATTTTGGGGAAAAACCACTCGAGGCCCACCTTGCCGCCGTACTGCTTGAGAAAGTCTTCGTCCCGCTCGCGGGCGATGCGGTTGATGCGCTCGGTCTGCTTCTTGGCGCCGTGGTGTTTCCACAGCTTGGGCCAGGCGAGCGGCTTTCCGCGAAACTCCGGCAGCAGGCAGAGCGGCGTTCCGTCGCGCATGGCCGGAAGCATGGTGCAACTTGTAAAGTCGACGCCGACGCCGATGATCCGCTTGTCCGCTCCGGCGGACTGCCGCAGCGCCCGGCGCACGGCTTTCGCCGCCGCTTCGAGCCAGTCTTCGGGATGTTGGAGCGCGTAGTCGGGGGGCAGCGGCTCGTCTTGTCCGGGCAGCGTCCGGGTAATCTGGCCGTGCTTGTATTTCGCCGTGGAGGAGCCGTGCTCGGCCCCGTCGAGATCGACCAGCAGCGCCCGCACCGATTCCGTGCCAAAGTCCAATCCGAGGGCTAAAGCGTTCTTATCAGGCAACTTCTATGTCTCCGCAATCGAAGCGTAAAAAACATAATACCCTAGGATGAGGCTTCAATGGTAGGGGGGCGGCAGGCATCGGCTTGCAAGCGGTGAGGGCGCGCACAATTCCCCCGCAGCCTGAAAACCCGCGACGGCTTGACTCCCTGCGCCTGCATTTGCGAAATGGAGGTCTTGCGAATCCCGAAGATTCGAACTTGGCCCAGCCGCCGAATGCCGCGAGCGCACAGCCTGTGCAGTATGAGCCGCCGCGGGTCTTCTTTTGCTGAGCAGGAAGTATTTGTTGGGGCTGGCCGGGGCGTAGTGTGTTCAGAGGGGGAAAAGTAAAAGTGACCCCATTAGCCCCTCGCAGCTTGAAAACGACCTGTTTCCGGGGCGGCAATCGCTCTTTCCTGCTTTCCCCAGAGATAAAATTCGGCCCCTGAACTCGAACGGCCTAGCGTTCACCCATTGTTCCGACTTTCCCTGGAATGGGTCTCCGGCGGTAGGGCGCCGGGGGATGCCGTCCGGCAGCGGCCTCCGCGAGGGTTTTCCCCGCGCCGGCGTTTTCCAGCGCGCGGGGCTAACCTCAGCGACGGATCCCGCGTCTTCTCTTATCCACGCATTCCTTTTACGAGCAGGAGGCACTCTCTCATGGTTTTTCGCGGAACGCTTTTCCTTGCTATGTTCTGCCTCGTTGCGGCGCGCCCCGCCGTTGCCGAGCCGACAGTCGGGGATTCCTGGCATCAGTGGCGCGGTCCGCACAACACCGGCGTGGCCGCGGGCGATGCCCCCACGAGCTTCTCGCCGACCGAGAACCTGAAATGGAGGGTCCCGATTCCTGGGAAGGGGCATTCCACTCCCGTCGTCTGGGGCGATACGATCTATCTCACCACGGCCGTCGCCAAGGAATCGCCGCAGCCGGCCGGCGCGCCCCGGGGGCCCCGCGGCGGCGGTCCGGGTGCGGCGGGGCAGGGCGGCCGCGCCGGCCGCGGACCCGGCGGGCCCAGCGGGGGCGGCGGCGGCCTCGATCCCGCGGCCATGCTGGAGCGGCTGCCGCCCGACTTGCGTAAGGAAGCTGAAGATCTGCTGCAAGGCCGCCGCCCGGGCGATCTCAACGAAGACGAGCGCCGCAAGTTCGGCGCCATCATGCAGCGCGCCTTCCAGGGCGGAGGCCCCGGGCCGCGAGCAGGCGGACGCGGCCCCGCAGGGCGGGGACGCGGCGGAGGACGCCCGGGCGGGGGTTCGGGCGGCGGGAGCGGCGCGCTTGTCGCAACCGACTTCCTGGTCATGGCCCTGGACAAGGGCACGGGCGAGGTTCTCTGGCAAAAGACCGCCGTCACGGCGACCCCGCACGAGGGCTACCATCGGCAGTACGGCAGCTTCGCCTCGAATTCGCCGGTCACCGACGGCGAAACCCTGATCGCCAATTTCGGCTCCCGCGGGGTTTACGCCTACGATATGGACGGCAACCTGAAATGGAGCAAAGATCTCGGCCGGCTGCAAATGCGCCTGCAGTTCGGCGAAGGCATCGCGCCCGTCCTGCACGAGGACTATTTGATTATCCAGAACGACCATGAAGGCCAGTCCTACATCGTCGTTCTCGACAAGAACGACGGCAAGGAGCTTTGGCGCGCCGAGCGCGACGAGCAAAGCAGTTGGCCGCAGCCGGTCGTCGTGGACTACGACGGAGGCAAGCAACTCATTACCAGCTCGACCCGCATCCGCAGCTACGACTTGGCGACGGGCGAGCTCATTTGGGAGGCCGGCGGACTGGGCGGCAACGCCATTCCCGCCGTCGTCAACGTGGACAACGAGATGGTCATCGCCATGACCGGCTGGCGCAACGCCAACCTGCTCGCCGTCAAGCTCGGCGGCAAGGGCGATTTGACCGACAACCCCGATTTCGTCGTCTGGACCAACCAGCGCGGCAACTCGTATTCGGCCTCGCCCGTCCTGCACGACGGCATCCTCTACTTCGTGACCGACCGCGGCATGGTCAGCGCGTTCGACGCCAGGACCGGCGAAAAGTTCTATAACCAGCAGCGACTGCCGCAAAGCTACACGTTCAAGGCGTCGCCCGTCGCGGCCAACGGCAAGCTCTACCTGGCGAGCGAGGAAGGCGACGTCATCGTCCTCAAGCTGGGCAAGAGCTACGAAGTCCTGGCCACGAACGCGATGGGCGAGGAGACGTTCATTTCCTCGCCGTTCATCGTCGGCGGAGACTTGTTCCTGCGCAGCCAGGACGAGTTGTTCTGCATCGGCGGCAATTGACGCGCGCATGCGCTCCGGCCCCGGCCGTCTCTGATGGAAGCAACGGTTTTCGAAGCGGGCGGGCCCGAGTTTCCCGAGGCGCTCCGCAGCGCAGGCTGCGAGCGTCTGTGGGCGGCCGGCGATTTCGGGATTCTGACCGCCGGCCCCTTGCTCGGCCTGTTCTGTTCGAAGCGCTGTCCGGGCGAGATCGTCTTGCAGTCCTGCGACGCCGCCCGCGCCCTGAGCGGCGCCGGCGCGCCCGTAATCGGCGGCTTTCACTCTCCCGTCGAGAAAAAGTGTCTGGAGTTGCTGCTGCGCGGCAGCCGGCCGGTCGTCGTCTGTCCCGCCCGCGGGATCGGAGCAATGCGCGTCCCCGCGCAGTGGCGCAAGCCGCTCGACGCGGGAAGGCTGCTGATCGTTTCTCCGTTCGAGCCCCGCCGCAGACGCGCGGACGCGCGGCTCGCCGCGCACAGGAACCGGATCGTGGCGGCCTTGGCGTCGCGCCTGTTGGTGCTGCACGCGGCGCCGTCGAGCGGGCTGGAGCGTCTTTGCCGGGAGGTTCTCGACGCCGGCGGAGAGATTTACGCGCCCGATGTCCCGGCGAACGCCGAGTTGATCGCGCGGGGCGCGCTGCCGGTTACGGCCGCTGCGCTGCTCGACCGGCCGGCGGCGCAGCGGGAAGGGGGGAAGCCGGGCAGCGGACCGCCGCCGGCTAGCTGAAAATGCCGCGATGGACGTTCCCGGCCACGTCGGTCAGGCGGAAGTCCCGGCCCGAGTAGCGGTAGGTCAGCTTCTCGTGGTCGATGCCGAGCAAGGCGAGCAGCGTGGCGTGGAAATCGTGGATGTGCATCCGGTTTTCCGCCGCGTGATAGCCGATCTCGTCCGTCGACCCGTAGGCGAAGCCGCCCTTGACGCCCGCGCCGGCCATCCAGATGGAATAGCCGTAGGGGTTGTGGTCGCGGCCGTTGCCGCCCTGCGAGACGGGCGTTCGCCCGAACTCGCCCATCCACACGACCAGCGTGTCTTCGAGCATGCCGCGCGCCTTCAAATCCTTCAGCAGCGCTCCGATCGGCCGATCGACCTCCGCCGCGTTCGCGGTGTGCTTCTTGACCAAGTCGGCGTGCTGGTCCCATTTGTAGGAGTGCGTGCACTGCACGAAGCGGACATCGCGCTCCGCGAGCCGGCGCGCCAGCAGGCACTGCCAGCCGAAATCCGCCGTGGTCGGGTTATCGAGTCCGTAGAGTTTCTGCACGGACGCCGATTCGTTGGAAACGTCGAAGACCCGCGCGGCCTCGGCCTGCATGCGGAAGGCCATCTCGAAGGATTGGATGCGGGTTTCGAGCTCGTCGTCGTATTTCCAGAGTTCCTGGTTGCGGCGGTTGACGGCTTGCAGCATGTCGATCTCGTAGCGCTGCTGCTCGCGGGTGAGGCGCCGGTTGACCAGATATTCGATGGGCTGCGCGCGGATGTCCTTGACCTGCATCCCCGCGTGGCCGATTGCGGAGCCCTGATAGGAGCCGGGCAGGAAGGCCGAGCTCCAGTTCTTCGCGCCGCCGTGGGAGAGCGCCGGCTTGATGGTGATGTAGCCCGGCAGGTCGCGGTTCTCCGAGCCCAGGCCGTACAGCGTCCAGGCGCCCAGGCTGGGGCGGGTGAAGGTGAACGTTCCCGTAAAGCTCTGCAAGAGCGCGGCGCCGTGGTCGACGCCTTCGCCGACCATCGAGCGGATCACGCACAACTCGTCCGCGCTCTCGCGGACGTGGGGAAACAGGTCGCTGACCGGCAGGCCGCTCTTGCCGCCGGGACGGAACTTCCAGGGCGATTTCATCAGCGGTCCGGGTTCCTTCTGCGAGAACGACAAGGGCCGTTCGATGGGCAGCGGCTTGCCGTCGTTGTTGTCGAGGTACGGTTTGGGGTCGAAGGTGTCGATCGACGACGGCCCGCCGTGCATGAACAGCAGGATGACCTTGCGCGCGCGGGGGGCGAAATGCGGCGTCTTGGGCGCCAGCGGGTTTTTCTCGCTGCGGGCCGTTGCCGCTCCCGCAGCGCGCTCGCCGGCCAGCAGCGCGGCCAGGCCCAGAAAGCCGAATCCGTTGGCCGCCTCGCGCAGCATCGCCCGGCGCGAAAGGGGGCGTGCGGGCGCGGCGGCGCCGAAGCGGTCGAAAAACGAACTCACAACGCAACCATCATATCAGCCGCCAGTGCATACCAGCCGCCGGCGGCGCGTCCGCAGCCCCTTGCGCCGCGCGGGAGCGCAAGGCGGGTGACAAACTACAATAGCGGGAACGCCGGTATGACCGTCCCCGCCGTATTCGAGACCTGCCGCCCGCGCGCCGACGTGCTTGCGGGGAGCATCGCCGAGGCCGATTTCGCCGCCGATCTGGCGCAGGTCGTCACGGGCAAGGGAAGCAGCGCGTACCTCGACCCAGCGGAGTTCTTCGCCAATACCTATCCCACGAGGGGCCTCAAAAACCTGCTTGCCAACGTCTGCAGCCGGTTGAGCGGGGCCGGCGGAGAAGCGGCGGCGATCTTCCGCCTCGACACCTCCTACGGCGGCGGCAAGACCCACGGGCTGATCGCCTTGACTCATGCCGCGCGAGGTTCGAACGCTGCGCCGCATATCGAGGAATTCGTCGATCCTTCCCTGCTGCCGCAAAGTCCTGTGCGCATTGCCGCCTTCGACGGCGAGAACGCCGATCCGGCGAACGGGCGGGACATGGGCGGCGGCGCGCTCGCCTATACGCCCTGGGGCGAAATCGCCTGGGCGCTTGCCGGAAAAGAGGGCTACGAACGGGTGCGCAAGAGTGACGAGAGCCGCGCCGCGCCGGGCGCCGAGACCCTGCGCGGCCTGTTCGGCGGCGAGCCGGCGCTGATCCTGCTCGACGAGCTTTCGGTTTATCTGCGCAAGACGCAGCGCTTCGACGGCGCCCGCGGCCAGTTGACCGCGTTTCTGACATCGCTGTTCAAGGCGGTGGAAGGCGCGCCGCGCGCCGCTCTGGTCTATACGCTGGCCGTCGGCAAAGACGGCCGGGCGGCGGACGCCTACACCGCAGAGAACCAGTTCCTCGCCGACTATATGGCCGAAGCCGAAAGCGTCTCCGCACGCAAGGCGACGCTGTTGAACCCCACCGAGGACGACGAGACCGTCCAGGTGCTGCGCCGCCGCCTGTTCGCCTCCATCGACGAGACGAAGATCGCCCCGGCGGTCGAGGCTTACCGGCAGCTTTGGGCGGCGCACAAGGACGCGCTCGCCGACGACGCGGCCCGCGCCGAAACCGCCGAGATTTTCCGCGCGAGCTATCCGCTGCACCCGGAGGTTCTGGAAACGCTTACCGGCAAGACGGCGACGCTCGCCAACTTCCAGCGGGTGCGCGGCATGTTGCGCCTGCTGGCGCGCGCCGTCGCCCATCTTTGGGCGGAACGGCCCGCGGACGCGACCGCGATTCACCTGCACCACATCGACCCGGGGCATGAGCCGATCCGCCAGGAGATCGTCACCCGCCTCGGTCAGGACGCCTACGTCCCGGCGATCGACAACGACGTCGCCGCCGCCGGAACGGGAGACAAGAAGGCCCTGGCCGAAGAGATCGACGCCGAGCACTACGGCGGTCTGCCGCCCTACGCGGCCTATGCCGCCCGCACCGCCTTCCTGCACACGCTCGCCTTCAACGATCCGCTCAAGGGCCTGCCGCCCGAGCAGTTGCGCTATTCGCTGCTTGGCCCCGCAATGGATATCGACTTCATTGAAGACGCGCGCAAGAAGTTCATCGCCGAGTCCGCCTATCTCGACGACCGGCCCGGCGCGCCGATGCGTTTTCTGGCGGAAGCCAATCTGCATCAGATCATCCGCCGCGAGGAGCGCCACGTCGATGCCGGCGAAGCCCGCGCCGAGCTCAACGACCGCATCCGCGAGATATTCGGCGGCAAGACCTTCGAGACGGCGTATTTCCCCGGCGGGCCGTTCGACGTTCCCGACGAGGTCGGCGACGGCCGGCCGAAGCTGGCGGTTCTGGCTTACGACGGCGTGGCCGTGGACAGCGCCCCGGACAGCGTGCCCGAGCTCATCGCGCGGATTTACGAGCGCAAGGGATCGGAGGGTTCCGCCCTGCGGGCGCTGCGCAACAATCTGGCGTTCGTGGCCGCCGACGAGGAGCGCAAGGACGAGATGCGGCGCAAGACATACAGCCGTCTGGCCTTGCGGGAGTTGAAGAAGCCCGAGCGGCTGCTCGATCTGGCCGAGCACCAGCAAGCCCGAGTGCGCGAGTTGGAGGCCCGCTCCGAGCAGGAGCTGGCGATCGCCATTCAGCAATGCTACCGGCACGTCTTCTATCCCTCCCGCAACCGCGTCGCCGCGGACGGCCCCGATCTGGCGCACTCGGCCATCGAGATGCACTCCGCGTCGGATCGGCCGGGCGCCGGCCAGCAGCAGATCGTGCGCGCCCTGCGCGACTTGAACAAGCTCAGGATGCCCGAGGACGAGCCGGATTCGCCCGCCTACGTGCGCGACCGCACGCCGCTCAAGAGAGGGCAAATCACGACGTTGGCGCTGCGCGACGAGTTCCGCCGCGACCCGGGGCTGCCCATGCTGGTCGGCGACGACCTGTTCATTCGCGGAGTGCGGCGCGGCGTCGAGTCGGGCGAATACGTCTATCGGCGCGGCGGGTTGCTGTTCGGCCCGGGCGATCCGGCCGCCGATATCGCCATCGACGAACAGGCCGTGGTCTTCACCATGGCCTTTGCCAAAAATACCGAAGTCTGGCCGCGCCCCGAACCGCCGAAACCGCCGCCGGGCGGCAAAAAAACCGACCCTCCCCCGCCGCCGGGAGGCAAAGGGACCGACCCGCCGCCGAAACGGCAAGGAGACCCTCCCGGCGGGGAAGCGCCCGCAACGTTCGAGGCCGAGGGCGTGCTCGGGGAGGCGCTGGCGCAAGTGCGGGAAAAGCTGCGGGCCAAGAAAATCAAGGCGGTCGACAAGCTCACCGTGCGCATGTTCGACCCCGAAGACGCTTTCCGCCTGCTCAGCGCCGTCGGCGCCGTGCAGGGAGCGGAGAAAACCGTCGCCATTCTGGGCGGCTACGAGACCCGCGAAGGCGGCTCGTTCCAGATCGAGTTCCGCGGGCCGCCGCAGGACGCCCAGCCGGTGAAGGAATTTCTCGCGCCGCAACTGCGGGACGCCTATTCCGCGAACCTGCATACGGAGTTCGAGTTGACCTTCCCGGGCGGCCTGGACACGGCCGCTCCTGCGGAAAAGCTCGCCGAGCGTCTGGCCCGCTTCGCGAGCGGGGCGGCGCACGTAGCGGCGAGCGCGAAGGCCGAAAGCCGATGAGTCGGCTTGAGAGAATTGCGCAAACGGCGGCGCCGGACACGGCGCCGCGCTACGAGTTGCGCGTGCATCGCCGCGGGCCGGCCGCTGCCGAATACGAGATCTGGCGCATGCCCGCGCCCGCGGCGCCGGGTCTGCGCGTGGCGGGTCTGCGCGGCCGCAACCTCGAGCTGGTCGAGCACCGCGTGCTGCAGCGGCTGGCGCGCGCGGGCGTCAAGCCGGGCCGCCGCGCGGACGTCGGCAACCGCGGCTACGCGCTCGACGAAGAACTGGCGCTGCGGCTGGGGCTGCTGTTCCGCGCGCTGGCCCCGATGCGCAGCCGCGAAAATATGCGCGCCGTGGCCGACGGCATCGAGATCATGGAGCGCGAGGAGGCGGCTTACTGGCTGGGCATGGCCATGCACCGCAAGCGCCCGCGCCGCGTGCTGACCGCGCTGCGCTCGCTGCTGACCGAGCCGCGGCCGAGGAAAGTTCCGTCATGAAGCTCCAGCGCGTCGAAATCGAGAATTACCGCGCTATCGAGAAGCTCGATCTGCCGCTCCACCCGCGCCTGACCGTGTTCCACGGCGCCAATGCGCACGGCAAGACCAGCGTCCTGAACGCGATCGCCGTGGGCTTGGGCAGAATCCCCAGGTTGCTGCCCGACGTCTCCGGCATCGGCTTCCTCAACACGGATCGGCGCGGCCTGCAACCCATACGGGTCGTGTTGACGACTAGAGATGGAATCTCTTGGCAGGCGGCGCGTTACGGGAGGCGGTCGAGTATCGTCGCCCTGCGAGAGGAAATTGAGAGCATCCTCCGCGCGGACCGGAACGGGTCCTCGCCGCGTAATCTGCCCATCGTTGCCTTCTATGACGCGAACCGCGCGGCATTCGACCAGCCGCACCGCCGCAGGGGGTTCAAGACCGAGTTTCCGCGCTACGCGGCGCTACAGGACGCGCTCTCGGCCGGCGCCGACTTCCGTGAGTTTTTCAAATGGTTCTACGCCAAGCAGTACGAAGAACTGTTGCTGCAGAAGGAGCGGGGCAGCTTCGACTATCGGATCAAGGAGCTCGATGCTGTGCGCGGAGCGATCGAGTCCATGATCCCCGGCGTAGCGGACCCCCGCATCATGCTGCGCCCGCTCCGTTTCGTTGTCTCCGTGAAATCGGGAGAGGGCGGCTCGGAGACGCTCATGATCGACCAACTGAGCGGCGGCTACCGCATCGTGCTGGCGCTTGCGGCCGACCTCGCCCGGCGGATGGCCCAAGGAAACCCGCACCTCGACGACCCGCTCCAATCCGAGGCGGTCGTGCTGATCGACGAGGTTGAGTTGCATCTGCATCCGGCGTGGCAGCAGCGGATTCTGGATGACCTGCTGCGGACCTTCCCGAACGCCCAGTTCATCATGTCCACCCACAGTCCTCAAGTGCTGACCACGGTCAAGCCGGAGCAAATTGTTGAATTGTATCGGCAGGACGGCGGCATCGTCGCCGGCGGCGCCGCGGCGCCTACCTACGGCGCGGAGGCCGGCGGCGTGCTGGCGTCGGTGATGGGCGTGGACGAGCGGCCGAGCAACGACTTTGTGGAAATTCTGAAAAACTACATGCGCCTTGTTGACAATGACCGGGGCGAATCCGAAGAAGCAGTGTCTCTCAAGAACCGCCTCAAAGATCTCTCGCCGCGCGACCCCGCGCTCGATAAGGCCGCTATCGAGATCAGGCGGCGCAAGCTGTTGAAGAGTATGGGCAGGGCCGGGTGAAGCGTATCGCGACGTTGAACGGCCCCATTCCCGGCCTTGCCGCCTATCTTGCGCAGGCGGGAGCCAAAGCAACTTGGCGGGGGTACAGCAGGAGTCAGAGTAAAGCAGGCAGAGACCGTTACCGGCAACTCATCGAGGCGCTGACGGATCTGCAGCACGGGCTTTGCGGTTATTGCGAGATCGACCTCCGGGAAGACGACCGCCAAGTCGAGCATGTCGTTCCGCGGAGCGATCCCCGGCACGGCGCAGCCCGCGCCCTCGATGCCGCCAACATGATTGCCTGTTGCCGCGGCGGGACAGCGGACGGCCAAGATGCGCGGGGTCAGGCGTCGGCGCCGCGCAGCCCGAGTTGCGGACAGGCGAAGGGCAACAGCACGGACCCGAGTTTCATCGATCCCAGGATATTGCCCGCCTTGCCTTCGCTGACGCGAGTGCTTTCCGATGGCCGTATCGAAGCGGACGAGAACGCCTGCAAGCAAACCGGTTTTTCGGTCGACAGGGTGGACAGGACCATCGAAATTCTGGGCCTGAACGTCGAGCGGTTGCGGCGGGCGCGGGAAGATATCTGGAACGATCTCAATGACAGTTGGCAAAAGCATCATGGCGATTCGGATGTAATGGAAAAGGCGGCGCGTATGGAACTGCTTCCGGACGGCGACGGCAAGCTGCCGAGCTTCTTCACGACCGTCCGCTCGTATTTCTCTCCGTTGAGCGAAAGCATCCTGGCGGAACAACCCCAAACGTGGATTTGAGCGCACGACCGGCGCTCGGCCGGCCGGGATGCCGATGTTAAAATCGAGAGAACGCTCCCGCTACGGGCGCGTTTCCTGCCCAAGTAGGGGAAGGCCGCGGAGCGGCGGGCCATGCAAACCGAAACGCCGGATACGCAAAACGAAGAAGTCCAAGGCCTGGATGCCTCCGGCGGATCGTGGGGCGACTATCCCCTCGACGAACTGCTCATCCGGCAAGAGACCCGAACGGTTCAGGGTGTCCTACGGCGCATCGATCAGGGCTACTATGTCATGAACCCCGACTTCCAACGCGATTTCATCTGGTCGGAAGACAAGCAGAGCAAGCTGATCGAATCCGTACTCATGCGCATCCCTCTGCCCGTGTTTTACATGGCGGAGGATGCCGCCGGGCGGATGATCGTGGTGGACGGTCTGCAGCGCCTGTCCACGTTTCAGAGATTCTTGAAAGACGAATTGCGGCTTCAACTTCGGGAACGGCAAGATCTCGACGGCAAACGCTTCGAGGATTTGGCGCCCAAGCTTCAGAACCGTATCGAGGACTGCAATCTCATTTTCTACATCATCGACTCGAGGGCTCCCGAACGCGCCCGCCTGGACATTTTCGAGCGAGTGAACGGCGGGATGGTGCTTACCCGGCAGCAGATGCGTAACTGCCTGTACATGGGCCAGGCGACACGATTTCTCAAGGAAGAGGCGCAAACCCAGATTTTCGCTAAGGCTACGGGGGGAAGTTTGAGTCCAAAGACAATGCGGGACCGGGAGTTCGTCAATCGGTTCTGCGCCTTTCGACTCGTTGATCTCGATGCGTATCACGGGGACATGGATGATTTCCTTAGGCGTTGCCTTGAAAAAATGAATGACATGGAGCGTGAGGCGCTATTGCAGTTGTCCGCTGAATTTCGCATGGGTCTGACCAATAACTCTATGCTGTTCGACCGTCATGCGTTCAGAAAGCATTCCCGTGGGCAAGATCAGCGCAACGCTCTCAACGCAGCTCTTTGGGACGCGATGTCCACCGGCCTGTCTTTTTACCCTGAAGACCGAGTCGAAGCATGCTCCGAGTCCATCCGTAAAGCATTTTACAAGCTTCTGGACGATAACAATTTCAATAGCGCTATCAGCGGCAGCACGAACGACCCCAGAAAAGTAAAAACCCGCTTCCAAATGAGCCGGGAAATGTTCAAGGAGATTTTGGGTGCTCGCACGGATTGACTTGCGGCATTTCAAATGCTTCGCCTTGCTGAAACTGCCGTTGCGCCCGTTGACCCTGCTCTCCGGCGCCAATGCATCGGGGAAATCCTCCGTGCTGCAAGCGCTCGTGCTTTTGCATCAGACGGTTCGCGAGCATGAATGGTCGCCGCGCCTGATGCTCAACGGCGAGGCCGTTCCACTCGGCGCCGCTGCGGACGTGATCGACCAGGTCCACGGGCGCGGCGGCTGCGGGATTGCGCTGCTGGACGGCGAAACGGAGTACCGTTGGGAGTTCGAAGGCGAACGCGCCGAGTTGTCCCTGGCGGTGCGGCGCGTCAGCGTGAACGGCGCAGCGGAAGACGAACCGGAGTCGCTTCGCCATTTGCTGCCCCCGGCTCGCGGGAACGATTCCTTGGCCGGCCGCCTGCGCGGGCTCACCTATCTGACCGCCGAACGGCTGGGGCCGCGCGAATCCTATGCATTGGAGGACCCTCAGCTTACGCCCGTCGTCGGGCCGCGGGGCGAACACGCCGTCAGCGTTCTTCATTCCGGCCGGGACGCCCGCGTGCTCGAAGGACTGGCGATCCCCGGCACGCCGCCGAACCGGCTGCGGCAGGTTGAGGCGCGGATGGCCCGCTTCTTTCCCGGCTGCGAATTGGAACTCGCGCAGATACCCCGCGCCAACGCCGTAACCTTGGGGCTGCGCACCGCCAGGGATACGGATTTCCAGCGTCCGATTCATGCCGGCTTCGGTCTGACGCAGGTTTTGCCGATCGTAACGGCGGCTTTGTCTGCGAATCGGGGCGACCTGCTGTTGCTTGAAAATCCGGAAGTTCACTTGCACCCCGCCGGGCAGGCGGCGATGGGCGAATTCCTGGCCGAAACCGCGGCCGCCGGCGTTCAGGTCTTGGTCGAAACGCACAGCGACCACGTGCTGAACGGCATCCGGCGGGCCGTCAAGAAAGGGACGCTGCCTGCCGCCGACGCCGCCCTGCACTTTTTCCGGCCGCGGCGCGAGGATGGTCAGGGCGGCGAGGCGCAGGTGGAAAGCCCGATTCTGGATGCCGAAGGCGGCATCGACGATTGGCCGGACGGATTCTTCGATCAGTTCGACAAGGACATGAACGCATTCGCCGGCTGGAGTTGACGTGGAAATTTTCGTCAACGACCTGTCGTTCCACGAGCAGTTTCACGAGCCGGCGTCCTTCCGCGCCGCTTTCGCGCGGCTGATGGCCATGCGCGAGGTAGCTCAGCGTTACGACCGGGATGTGTATTGCCATCGAACGCTTTTGACCGTCAAAACGATGTCGGGCAAGACGATGCACCAGACGCTGCAAAGTCTTGGCAAGGACAAGCTGCGGGCTGCGATGCTTTGGCTGACGAAAGGCGGCCCGTTCTGGGACGATCTCCGCCGGCACGGCCCCAACGACTGGTTGGAATGCCGCGGCGATATCGTTACGGATTCCGCGGTCGGCGAGGCCGCGTATCGTGCGCTGCACGGCTCCGCCTGTGGGCTGGTCAGCGCCGTGCCGTCGGATTGGGATTTCTCGCCTGTGGAGGTGGCTTGGCGGCGGGAAAACGAGAGCTTGGAAGATCGCAGCACGGCCATCGAAAACTGGCGGGATGCCGCAGCGCTCGAAAGCGGACTGCGCGCCGCGGCGGCGCCGCTCCGGTCATGGGACGATTTAAGCGGCGCCGCCGCGAGCCGGTTTCCGAGACTGACTTTCGCCGGGGACTGCTTCGAGCCTCTCGCCGGGCATCCGTTCGCCAAATCCGCGGCGGAGAGGATTCACTTTCTGCTCGATATTCTCGACCGGCTCGCGGACGCCTTCGACGCAACCGGCGCGCGCACCCCCGAGGGTCATCGAATTTACCGAGACTACTTCAGGGGCCGCAAAAACGCGTTGTTTTCCGATTCGTCGGTCATGGAAAAGCGCGATTTCAGTGAAGATTTGAAATTCCCCCACCCGAACGCTTCCGGAAAGTTTCTGTTCTGCACGTGGCACGGCAAGGTAAACTACCCGTCTTTCCCGCTGCGCCTGCATTATTGGTGGTCCAGGAAGGTCGGCGAACCGGTTTACGTCGTGTATATCGGGCCGAAGATCACGCGGCGTTGACGCGGCGCGGGAATAGGGACAGCAGGGGTAGATGAGCGACACCCGTTTGATCGAGCGCTGGCTGCCGATCGCCGCGCTGGGGATCGAGAGCGTGCGCGAGCGGACGCCCATGACGCCGTATCCCGCGCCGAACCGCCTGCATGTCTGGTGGGCGCGACGGCCGCTGGTGGCGTCGCGGGCGGCGGTGCTCGCCT
Source organism: Bryobacterales bacterium (assembly GCA_965214655.1). Classification (GTDB taxonomy): domain Bacteria; phylum Acidobacteriota; class Terriglobia; order Bryobacterales; family UBA6623; genus CATQHP01. Next base: position 3,598,087 of record OZ243965.1, read on the forward strand.
CGCTGCTGCCCGCGGACGCCGACCGCGAGATGTTTCTGCACGTGATCGGGATTCATGGGGACCCGGTGGCTACGCGGCGGAGGATCGATGCCGCAAAACGAAACAATGAGCATCTTGGCCCCGACCCTTACGGCTATCGACGCGCGTTTACGCATATACCGGACAAGGGAGATAAAAAGTGGTTTCGGAGCGCAGCAGGACATTCGCTCGATACCTTGGCGATACTCGACCCGACTGCCGGAGGCGGCAGCATTCCATTCGAAACCGAGCGGCTTGGCCTCACGGCAATCGCCAACGATCTGAACCCGGTTGCCGCGCTGATCCTCAAGGCTACCGTGGAGTGGCCGGGGCAGCATGGCCCTGCGTTGCTGGCGGAGTTCAACAAATTGGGGCGCGAGTTCGTCCGTCGGGCCGAGCCGAAATACGAGGGTGTTTTCCCCGCCGAACCCGAAGACGCGCGGGTTGAAGGCTACCTTTGGGCGCGGACGGTTGTTTGCCCTTATTGCGGCGGGGTTGTGCCGTTGTCGCCGAACTGGCGGCTGGCGCCGGACGGCGCGGGGGTGCGCTTGCAGCCCCGCCTCGACGGCGGGCCGCGCGTCTGTTCGTTCGAGATCGTCCATTCCGCCGGAGAGCAGTCCGCGGGGACGGTGGCGCGCGGCGACGGGCTGTGCCCCTGGCTGGATTGCGGGCGGGTCATCGACGGCGCAGAGATCAAGCGGCAGGCGCAGGCCGGGGCAATGGGCGAGCAACTGTACGCTGTCGTCTATAAGCGGCGCGTCCCGCGCAGGCTGAAGTCGGGCAAGCGGGGCAAAGACAAGTGGGTGCGCGGCTACCGTGCGCCGCGGCCCGAAGACGACAACGGGGCCGCGGTCCGGGCGCGGCTCGCCGGGAAGCTGCCCGAATGGGAAGCGTTCGACATCGTACCGAGCGAGGAGTTCCCGGCAGACAGCAACGACGACCGCCCCATTCAATACGGCATGCCCTTGTGGCGCGATCTGTTCTCGCCGCGGCAGCTTCTCTGCCACGGCACGGGCGTCGAGGTCTTCCGCGAAATGCTCGCAGAGGACCGTGCAGCCGGGGCGCTCGACGATATCCGGCAGGCGGCGTACGGGTACTTGGCGCTCTCATTGGACAAGTTGCGTGATTACAACTCAAGAATGTCTGTTTGGCATTCGAAACGCGAGGTGATGACAAACACGTTTTCGCAGCACGACTTTTCCTTCAAATGGTCCTATGCCGAAATGGCGCCTTTGGTTGTAGGCATCGGCTACGACTGGGCCATCCGGCAAACCGCCAAATGCATCGGCGAACTCACCGCTCTGGTCCACCCGGACAACGGCAAAGGCAAGGGCTTGTTCGACGGCGCGCCTGAAACCGCCGCGCCGCCGCCGGTAACGGTCACCTGCAAGCCGGGCGACAGCCTCGACCACGTCGCCGACGCCTCCATCGACGCGGTGGTCATGGACCCGCCCTATTACGACAACGTGATGTACGCGGAGTTGGCGGACTTCTTCTACGTCTGGCTCAAGCGGACCGCCGGCCATGTGTTCCCCGAGCTGTTCCGCCGGCGGCTGACCGACAAGGACAACGAGGCGGTGGCCAACCCCGCGCGCTTCCGCGGCCGCAAGGGAGCCAAGGCGCTGGCGGGCCGCGAGTACCGCGAGCGCATGGCCTCGATCTTCGCCGAATGCCGCAGGGCGCTCAAGCCCGGCGGCGTGATGACGCTGATGTTCACGCACAAGGCGTCCGGCGCCTGGGACGCGCTGACGACGGGGCTGATCGAAGCGGGCTTCGTCATCACAGCCTCATGGCCGGTGAACACCGAAGCCGAGGGCAGCCTGCACATTCGGGACAAGGCGGCGGCCAACAGCACCGTCTTTCTGGTCTGCCGCCCGCGCGGCGGGGACTCGAGCGCGGAGGGCGATCTGTATTGGGAAGACGTCGAGCCGCTGGTGCGCAGCGCCGTGCGGGAGCGGGTGAGGGAGTTCCAAGAGGCGGGCATTGCCGGGGTGGATTTGTATCTGGCCTCGTTCGGCCCGGCGCTGGAGGAGTTTTCGCGGCGCTGGCCGCTCACGCGGGGCAAGCCGCGGGCGAGGCCGGTCGAGCGGCGGCGCGGGCAGGCTGCGCTCGAGGAGGAGTGGGACCCCTACGCGGTGACGCCGGAAGACGCGCTCGACGCCGCCCGGCGCGAGGTCAAGCGCCTGCGCCTGGAGCAACTGACCCATCTCAAGGCCGATGCCGATCTCGATCCGGCGACGGCGTTCTTCGTGCTGGCCTGGGACGCCTTCAAGGCGCCGGTCTTTTCTTACGACGAGGCGCTGCGGCTGGCCCGCGCCGTCGGCGTCGATCTCGACAGGGATGCGGTCGGCCGCCTGGCGGGCAAGAAAGGCGGCAATCTCCAGCTTTGGGACAGCGCCCGGCGGGCGGCGAAGGGCGCGCTGGGCCCGCCCGACGGCTCGCGGGGCATGATCGACGCCATACACCATGCGGCGCACATGGCGCGGGCGCGCTCGCTCGCCGCCGCCCGGGACCTCCTGGCCAAAACGGGGGCGGACCGCGACCCGCGTTTCTTCGCGGCGCTGGAGGCGGCGTTGGAAGTGCTGCCGGTTTCCGCGGCCTTCACCGGCATGGCGCTCAAGGGCGACGCAGCGGGGCCGGGCAGCGATTTCGAGGCGCTGTGGAGCCTCGTCCGCCTGGCCTACGGCGACCGCATCGACGAGCCGGAACAGTTGAAGCTCTGGCGGGACGAGGCGGCTTGAGTGAAGGGTGACCGGCACGACAATACCCGCGCGGCGCGTCCGGCGGATCGTGTTTGACTGAAGTCTTGCAGTCTTGGCAGCCGCGCCCCATCCTGCCAACATGAGCGCATGATCTGCGACCGCCGCACTGCAGGCGCCGTCATCGTCCGCAACGAGCGGTTCGAGGCAAGGCGCCGAATTACGGATATCTCTCCGCAAGTCGACATCCGTCAAAATAGACTATCGGGGCGGGTGTTGGAATGCTCCGCGAAAGCCCAATCCGCCGAGCGCATGAAAAAGCTATGGACCGAGAGGCGGTACAAGAGATTCCAAGCTCGCTGTCGACGTCGCTCAGAAGTACGGAGGCAGCGGGCTAAGGTAAAACGACCCAGTAAGCACCGGGTTGTGGAGCCCGCTGCCCGCACACAGCAGGCGACTCTCACTGCGCCGCAAGTGTTTTCTTTGGTTGAGGCGCCGGATGAGACAATTGAATTTCTAAATGGACTCAGAAGACGATTGCCCAAGAAGTATCTCCGAATAAAAATAGACCTGCGAAAAGTTGAGAAAATCGACCCCGAGGCGGTTGCCGCTTTTGTCGCGATCATGGAATCGACCGAAGGTGCGGTGTTCGGCAATGTACCTGCAGATCCGGGCTGCGCACGGAGGCTCCAGGACTTCGGGTTCTTTGAACGCGTCAAGGGAGGTCCGCCTGGCGGAAACCCTGCAGGCACGATTCGCATGGAGCATACCGGGCAGGAGGTGAAGGGTGACGCCGCTCAAGAAATCATTGAGTTCGGCCTGGAAAAGCTGAGCAACCTTCCATCGAGAAAACATGGACCGACATACACCGTCTTCACCGAAGCGATGGCTAACACATTTCAACACGCCGACCAGCGCAAGGAAGGCCAGCAGAAGTGGTGGGCAGCGGTCTATTATGACAACGCCAAGCAAGCCGCCTGCTTTACTTCCGTCGATCTTGGGGTAGGGGTTCTGAAAAGCTTCAACCTCCGTGAGCGTTTGAAGCTTCTGGTCGGCCTAAACCAGGGAGAGAAGCTCCGGAGGCTGCTGAACGGCGATGTCCCCTCACGAACGGGAGAGAGATACCGCGGCCGCGGCATCCCAAGCATGAAGGAAGCATGTAACGCCGTTAGGATCAATAATTTATTGATTCTGGGCAACAAAGCACACGCTGATGTCGGCCGGGACGCCTACCGGGAATTGACGAATGATTTTCATGGGACGATCATATATTGGGAGGTGCTGAACGCGACACCCGAGGAGGACAACGGATGACATTGAAGATCGCAAAAGAGTTCTCGAAGACGCCAGGGCCGCGTTTTCAGCATGAAGGAGCCCATTCCGGCGAAGAGTTCCGGCAGAAGCTGCTCAAGCCCCGATTCGACCGAGCGGAAGCGACTGGGGAAAAGCTTCTTGTGGACTTGGATGGGGGGTTCGGGTACGCGACCTCTTTCCTCGAAGAAGCTTTCGGCGGCTTGGCGCGGGAGTACACGCCCGATCGTGTGCTGAAAGTACTGGAGTTCAAGTCGGAGGATGAGCCCTACCTGAGTTCCGATGTCGTCAGATATATCCGTGAGGCGGAGACGGGTGCTCAAGTCGCCCGATAGATCCTTCGCCGGCGTAGCGGCTCTTTGCGCCCTCTTTGCAGTAGCCGGTGTGGGAGCGGGCTTGCTGCTGGGCAGTTGGGATGGCTTCGAGTTCTATCCGAGCATTGCGCTCGGGCAAATTTTACAGACCTGTGTCCTGCTGTTCATCTTTCTCTTGGCGAACCATGTCTATGCAAAGGCTCACGACAGTCGGAAAAAACAAGCCGAAATCCTGCATGACATGGTTGACGAAATTTTTGCTCAGGTACGGCAGTCACGTGCGATCTTTCTCGAATGTGCCGGCCAGAAGTCGGTTCCCATATCCGTGCGCGGTCGCCTCGATAGCGCGCTCAGAGACTACAGCAACGCGGTCAACGAACTTGAGCAGGTGCTGGAACATTCCGGCCAAGGCACTGATGTATCAGGCTTTAAGGAGTTGCGGCGCAATCGACAGAAGTACAAGGATCTGGTTACACAATCGCCGTATCCTACAAGCCTGCCCGCTGAGCGAATCGCTCTGGAGTCCAAGCTCTACAGCAAAATCAAGTCGAACCTGCGAAAATTTCAGATGGACCTTGCAGGACGCATCTAACGCTTCGGCGCCGGCATGGGGGGCTGTCGCTTGGCCGGTGAATAGTGGATAGTGAAGATTCGCCCATGCTCCGCGCCCGCGCCTGGAAGCGCAAGTACACGCCCGAAGACGGCGACCTGGTCGAGTTGTTCTACGTTCCCGCGCTGCGCGACGCCGTGCGTTACGACCGCTTGACGGGCTATTTCAATGCGGGAGCCTTGACGCTGGCGGCGCGCGGCATCGAGGGACTGGCGCGCAACGGCGGTCTCATGCGGCTGGTCGTCGGCTGCACCCTGCAGCCGCCCGAGATCGCGGCGATCGAGCGCGGCGCGCGGCTACGCGATACGGTGGAGCGGCGCCTGGAGCGAACGCCGCTGGCGCCGCCCGACGCGGCCTCCGCGGACGCCCTGGAACTGCTGGCCTGGATGATCGCGCGCGGCTTCCTCGAAGTGAAGGTCGCCGTGCCCTGCGGCGCGGACGGCAAGCCGATTCCCTCCGACGGCATCTTTCACGAGAAGTCCGGCGCGATCGCCGACCGCAACGGCGACACGCTTGCCTGGAACGGCAGCCTGAACGAGACCGCCGCCGGCTGGCGGGACAACTGGGAGAGCATCAACGTCTATACGAGTTGGGGTCCGGAGCCCGAGCGGGTCGCCGACGAGGAGCGCAATTTCAAGGGCATCTGGAGAGGCAAGGCGCGCCGCGTGATCGTGCTCGACGTGCCCGAAGCGGCGCGCCGCGACCTGCTGCGTTTTCTGCCCAAAGACGATAAGCCCGCGCGTCTGCGGGAGGCGGAGGGCGCTCCGCCCGACCCGGGCGCGGATACAGGAGGCGAGCCGGAGACTGAGCCGGCCGCGGATCGGCGCAGCCTGGTCTGGGGGTTCATCGCGGCGGCGCCCGGCCTGGGGCGGGGCGGCGCGCGCGCCGGCGAAGCCACCGCCGCGGTGACTCCGTGGCCGCATCAAATCCGCGCGTTCGAGCGCCTCTACGAGCATTGGCCGCCGAAGCTGCTGATCGCCGACGAGGTGGGGTTGGGCAAGACGATTCAGGCGGGCCTGCTGCTGCGCCAAGCCTGGCTGGCCGGGCGCGCCAAGCGGATTCTGATCCTGGCGCCCAAGGCGGTGCTCGGTCAATGGCAGATCGAGTTGCGCGAGAAGTTCAATCTCAACTGGCCGATCTACGACGGGCGCCGGATGATCCGCTATCCTTCGCCGGCGCTGCGCGGCAGGCATGAGCGCGAGGTCGGCCGGGACGCTTGGCATGGGGAGCCGGCGATCATCGCTTCGAGCCAACTGCTGCGCCGGCGCGACCGCGCGGCGGCCCTGTTGGAGAAAGCCGAGCCCTGGGACCTGATCGTGCTGGACGAGGCCCACCATGCCCGCCGCCGCTCGGCGGGCGCTGCGCGGCAAGGCGGCGCGAACACGCTGCTGCGGCTGATGCGGGGGCTCAAGGAGCGCGCCCGGGGGTTGGTCCTGCTGACGGCGACGCCCATGCAGATCCATCCCGTGGAGGTGTGGGACCTGCTGGATTTGTTGGGCCTGCCGCCGGAATGGACGGCGGAGGCGTTCCTGCGGTTTTTCGAAGACCTGAAGCAGGAGAACCCTTCGGTGGAGGCGTTGGAGCGCATGGCGCGGTTGTTCCGGGCGGTCGAACGCGATCACGGGCCGGTGACGCGCGACGCGGCGCAGCGTCTGACGGGACTGTCGCCGCTCAAGACCGGCAAGGTTCTCCGCGCGCTGCGCGACTCCGCCGGCATCCCGCGCCGCCAGTTGGAGACGGCGGAGCGCCGGGCGGCCGTCGCCGTCATGCGCGCGCACACCCCGCTGCGCCGCCTGGTCTCGCGGCATACCCGCGAGTTGCTGCGCCGTTACTTCAAGGCGGGGAAGCTGACCGAGCGCATCGCCGACCGCCGGGTCGAAGACCGTTTTCTGCGCATGACGCCGCAGGAGCGGGGACTCTACGAGGCCGTCGAGGAATACATCGCCCGCGTTTACAACCGGGCCGCCGACAACGAGCGCACGGCCGTAGGCTTCGTCATGACCATTTACCGGCGGCGCCTCGCCAGCAGTTTCCGCGCCTTGCGCAATACGCTGCAGAGCCGTCTGGAAGCCATGGACACGGGCGGCGCAGCGCGCCGGCCGGGGCTGGACGAGGACGCCTCCGACGACGAGGCCGCGGACGAAATCCGCGATGCCGACGATATTGCGAGTCTGGAGCGCCGGGCGCTGGCGGCCGAGGAGCGCGGCAGCATCGAGGCGCTGCTCGCGCGCATTCGCAGCTTGCCGCCGGACAGCAAGCTGGCGGGCTTGCGCGACGTTCTCGCCGCGCTGCGCCGAGAGGGTTACGGGCAGGCGATGGTGTTCACCCAGTACGCCGACACCATGGACTTTTTGCGCGATGAGCTGCGCAAGGACGCCGGCCGGCGGCTGCTGTGCTTTTCGGGGCGGGGCGGGGAAATGCCGGCCGCCGGCGGCGGCTGGAGCCGCATCGGCCGCGACGAGGCCAAGCGGCGGTTTCGCGGCGGCGAGGCCGACGTGTTGCTCTGCACGGACGCCGCCGCCGAGGGCTTGAACTTTCAATTCTGCGGCGCCGTGATCGACTACGACATGCCCTGGAACCCGATGCGGGTCGAGCAGCGCATCGGGCGCATCGACCGCCTGGGGCAGCGTCATGCGCTCATCCGTATTGTCAATCTGCACTACGAGGACACGGTCGAGACCGACGTGTACCGCGCGCTGCGCGAGCGCATCGGCCTGTTCGAGACGGTGGTGGGCCGCCTGCGGCCGATTCTGGCGCAGTTGCCTCAGACGATATCCGCGGCGGTGCTTTCCGGCGGCGTCCGCGCCGGCGAGGAGGCGGCCGCAGCCGTCGAGCGGCAGGCGCGCGAGGCCGAGGCCGCCGGCTTCGATATCGACGTTGCGCTCGACGAGGATTTCGCCGTGCCGGAGCGGCCGCCTTCGCCGGTAACCATGGACGATCTCGAACGCGTGATCGTCTCGCCCAAGCTGATGCCGCCCGGCGCGGACGTTCGGCCGATGGCCCCCCGCGAATATGGGCTGCTCGCTCCCGAAATGGAAAAGGAGTTGCGGGTGACGACCGATCTTTCCTATTACGAGCAGAACGCGGAAAGCGTCGAGTTGTGGTCGCCCGGCAATCCGCTGTTCCAGGCGCCCGAGTTTTTGCGCCCGGTGAGGGAATGGCCGGAGGACAAGACGCTGCGGGACGTGCTGGACTCGTTGGACATTTGATTTACGGCAACTTTGAACGGTCGTTTCACGGCGCTTGCAGAGGCCGGCGGGCGGGTGGCGGCAATGCTTTGCGACGCGGCGCTTGCACGCTTTCGAATTCCCTGGCTACATTTTCATGGTGCGGGTCGGTCCATAACGGCGCGGCCAGTTCTTTGTTCCAAGCGGCGTACAGCTTTTGCAGCCTCTCGACGATCTCGGGCTTGTCGGCGGCGAGATCGTTGCTTTCCCTGAGATCGGCCTGCAAGTCGAAAAGCTCGACTCGGTCTTTCGCGGCGGCCTTGACCAGCTTGTAGCGGCCCGTGCGGACGGCGTAGCCCTGACCCGCGATCACCCGCCAGTAAAGCGTCTCATGGGGAGCGCCGGCTGTCTTGCCGGTTACGAAGGGCAGCAGGTCCGTTCCGTCGAGCGCTTGCGCCGCGGATGCGCCGGCGCCCGCCGCGGCCGCGGCGGTGGGGAAGATGTCGAGCGCGGTCACCGGCTCGTCGTAAAGCTTTCCGGCGGGCAGGCGCGCGGGCCAACTCATCGTGAACGGAACGCGGACGCCGCCCTCGTAGAGCAAGCCCTTGTGGCCGCGCAAAGGGAAGTTGTCCGCGCCGGCCGTCCGCCCGCCGTTATCGCTGAGAAAGAAGATCAGGGTATTTTCTCGCAGCCCCGGAGCGTCGAGCGCAGCGAGCACTCTACCGATTCCGTCGTCCAACGCGATAGTCATCGCCGCGTAAACCGAGCGCGCGCCGTATTCGATATGCGCGGCGCGGTCGAGGTAGCGCCGCGGCGCCTGGTCGGGCGCGTGGACGGCGTTGTACGCGAGGTAGAGGAAAAACGGATTGCCCCGCTCCCGCCGGATGAAGCGCACGGCTTCCGCGGTGAAGTCGTCGGTAAGGTAGGTCAGTTTGTCCCGCGGAACGGCAGCGAAGCCGCGGACGATGCGGTGGTCCGGCCGGCTCCGGCGCGGAACGCCGTAGTAATCGAACCCGCCTCCCGAAAAGCCGAAAAACTCGTCGAAGCCGCGTTCGAGCGGGTGAAACTTGCGATGGTCGCCGAGATGCCATTTGCCGACCGCCGCCGTGCGGTAGCCGTCGGCTTGCAGGACTTGCGGCAGCAGCGTCTCGCCCGGCGGCGTGCCGATGCGCTCGTTCTCCGGTTCGTAAGGCGGGTTGTGTTCATGGCCGAAGCGCTGTTGATAGCGTCCGGTCATGAGGCCGGCCCGCGTCGGGCTGCAATAGGGGTGGCTGACGTACCCGTTGGTAAAGCGGACTCCCGACGCGGCCAAGCGGTCGATGTTGGGGGTATCGAACTCGCGCAGGCCGTTGAAGCCCACGTCCGCGAAGCCCAGGTCGTCGGCCAGAATCAGCACGATGTTCGGACGCGGCTGGGCCTGCGCCGAAACGGCAACGAACGCCGGCAAAGCGATGAGCGGCAGGAAACGCATTTTTACCCAAACTCGTGGGGGCGGGGAACTGAATTTTTACCAGCGGTAATGACCTACGCCTCTTCGCTCTTCCATTTTTCGGCCAATCTTTCGAATTGAATGAAAAGTTGCGGGTTCTCTCTGTCCTTTCGCTGTCGCATGTCGATCACGAACGAGTGAGCGTCGTCCCAAGCGCGGATATAGGCGCCGAGAAACCATTCTTTGTAGAGATAAATTCGTCACTGATGCCGTGACGAACCGCTACAGCGACACATTCAAAATAGTTCAAAAACGTGACGATCAGAATCCTTTTTCGCTCTCGTTCGGCATGCAGCTTCACCTTTTTCCCCGAATCGTTTTCATCCTGTTCTTCTTTTGACAGATTCACAAACGATCCCAAGCGATTGCCACTCCGCAGTAAAGTGAATTCGCTGCAGATATCTGTCCAACGTTGGTCATGCACTTCGAATTTCGAAATAAAATCCAACGTTGCACGTTGAGCGACGAGCTTACGTTGATGCCTCAATTGGCGTAGGGCAAGCGCTATGGCAACGGCAATGCCAACGCCGGAGACGATGCCTGCCACATGCGCTGCTGCGAATTCTGCGATGACCATGTTTACACGCCGATATCCCTAAATACCGGTATCGCCTTCGCGCATGGTTGAAGCCCTCCTCAAGTTTCCGGGCGGGAAACGCCCAAACTCGATATTAGCATAATGCGGATTCAGCGCAGGTGGCGGTCGAAGAACTCCAGCGTGCGTTGCCAGGCGAGTTGAGCGGCGCTCTGGTCGAAGCGCGGGGTCGTGTCGTTGTGGAAGCCGTGGTTCACGCCCTCGTACATGTGCGCGGCATAGGTTTTGCCGTTGGCCTGCAGCGCCTTTTCGTAGGCCGGCCAGCCGGCGTTGATGCGGCGGTCGAGGCCCGCGTAGTGGAGCAGCAGCGGCGCCTGGATCTTGGGCACGTCCGCGGCGGGGGCCTGCCGGCCGTAGAACGGAACCGAGGCGGCCAAGTCGGGAATGCGCACGGCCAGCGCATTGCAGATGCCGCCGCCGAAGCAGAAGCCGACCGCGCCGACTTTCCCGGTGCAATCGGGGTGCGCTTGCAGGTGCTTGACCGCCGCGGCGAAATCTTCGAAGAGCTTGCCGCGGTCGAGCTCGGCCTGCAGCCGGCGGCCGTCGTCGTCGTTGCCCGGATAGCCGCCTTTCGGCGTCAGGCCGTCGGGGGCCAGCGCCAGGTAGCCGGCGGCGCCGACTCGCCTGGCCACGTCTTCGATATAGGGGTTCAGCCCGCGGTTCTCGTGCACCACGACGACTCCGGGGAGCTTTCCGCCGGCGTTGGACGGACGCACGAGGTATCCCCTGACCGCGCCGTGGCCCTGCGGCGAGGAGTACTCGATGCGCTCGGTGCGGATGCGCTCGTCGTCTTCGGGCACTTGCTGCGCCCAGGCGTAGTTGGGGCTCAGGCCGGCCAGTAGCGCGGCGGCGGTCGTGCCCGCGGCGAACGGCGCGGCGCGGTCGAGAAACTGCCTCCTGCTCAGGCCGCCGTGAACATAGGCGTCGAACAACTTGAGGACTTCGGGGTGAAAATCGGATGCGGTCTTGCGCATCATCGTTATGTCTCCTTGACTTTCAGGCCGGCGGGTTGCCGCCGTCGTAATCTTCCCGGGCGTGGAAGTGTCCCAGGGTCAGTTCTTTCCCGGATTCCAGGTACGCCTCCATCTTGGCCGTCAAGTCGGCGACCACGTCGGGATGATTCGCGGCGACGTTGATCAATTCGTCGGGGTCTTCGGCGCGGTTGTAAAGCTGCGTATCGAAGTCGTAGCCCAGCTTTTCGCGGTCGATGACCGCGGAGAATTGCCAGTCCTTCGTGCGCACCCCGCCGACCCAGCCGTAAGCCTGGATCAGATGATCGCGCGCGCTCGCTTCGCCGTTGACCAGCCCCCACAGATTCTCGCCCGTGGCGCGCGGCGGCGGAGCGAGCTCCAGCAGACTGAACAGGGTGGGCATGACGTCCGGATGATGGACGAAGCCGGACGCCCGCGTCCCCGCCTTCTCCTTGCCGGGAAGCCGGACCAGGAAGGGATTGTGGATGACTTGACGGCGGATTTTCCTCGGCCCCTTCATGAACTGCTTCTGCTCGCCGAGCAGCGCTCCGTGGTCGGAGAAGAAGACCACCACCGAGTTGTCGAAAAGCCCGAGTTCTTCGATCGTGTCGAGTATCTCGCCGAGCCAGTAGTCCACGCACATCGACTCCCCGGCGTAGTTGGCGCGCATGCGCTCGACCGCTTCGGGCGGCGGGTCGATATCCGCATACGGGGGTTCCCAATAGGTCGGCCCCGTTGCGTTGGGCATGTATTCGTCGAGGAAGCGCTTCGGCGGATCCCAGGGCTCGTGCGGGTCGAACGCTTCGAGGTGCAGAAAAAACGGCGTCTTGTCATGATTGCGCCGCAGCCAGCCCATCACGTTCTTTGCCGTCAACTCGATGACCGCCTCGCACTCCTGTTCGTAGCGGGCGCGGTTCGCCAGGTACTGTTTCATGAAGGCGGGCCGGCCGGGGTCGACCTCCAGCCATTTGTCCCAGTATTCCTGCGGGTAGTGCGCCGGAACGATTTCCGGCTCGTCGTGCGCGGCCTGCTCGTAGTAATCGATCTCGTGCCCCCGCGTCCACTCGTAGTATTTGTAGCCGCGGTGAAAATTCTTGCCCGGCCGCTGCATGTGCGGGATGTCGGCGATCAGCGCCGTGTAATAGCCTGCTTCGTTCAGCGTCTCCGAGACCGTCTGGTCTTCGTAGAAAAGTTCGTGCCAACCCGGAGTCTGCACCGGCTCGTGCTGATGGAAGTAGTGGTAGGGCAGGATGCGCCGGCCGGTCATCAGCACGCGGCGAATGGGAATCGTCGGCATCCCTTCGGGATAGCAATCCTCGAAGACGACGCAGTCTTCCGAAAACTTGTTCAGGCGCGGGGTCTTGACCAGACCGTTGCCGCCGTAGGCTTCGAGATTGTCCGCGCGGAACGTATCGACGTTGAGGAAGATCAGGTTTTGGCGGTTTCCCTTGCCGCGCTGGTCGGGCGGCTTCTGCCATCTGCCGCCGGGCTTCGCGGCGGTCTGTCCGCCGGGGTCGCAGCCCGTCAGGCCGGTTGCCGCCGCCGCTCCTGCGGCAGTCGAGGTATGCGCCAGAAATCCGCGGCGCGAAAGCCTGTTTTTGTTTCGATCGGCCATGCGCAGAGATACTAGCACAAACGCCGCTTCTGCTACGCTGGGATTTTACGCTCGATTGGAGAATTTTCATGGCTGGAAACCACACGCTCACTTTCACCGATGCCGATTTCGAAACGGATGTCTTGCAGTCCGACCGGCCCGTCCTCGTCGACTTTTGGGCCGTTTGGTGCGGCCCCTGCCGCCAGATGGCCCCCGTGATCGATTCCGTGGCGGAGAAATACGCAGGCAAGGTCAAGGTCGGCAAGCTGGACGTCGACCATAATCCGATGGCCGCGCAGCGGTTCAATGTCCGCGGCATTCCCACCATGCTCGTGTTCAAGGGCGGCGTTCCCGTCGAGCAGATCGTCGGCGCCGTGCCGGAAGCGCGGCTGAGCGCCGCGCTCGACGCGCACGCAGCTTGATCCGGCGTCCTCTGCGGATGCGCGGCCGCCCGCGGCCGGTCATGCATATGAAAGAATCGGCAGGGCTGAAGACGATCCCGCAGGCGGTCGCAGCCGGTTCCGCCCGGCCGTCGCGCAGGGGGTTCTTGTGCGCCGGCGGCGCTGCCTTTGCGGCGGGTCTCGGCTCGCAAGCCGTCTTCGCCGGGAAGAAGGCCGAGTCCCCCAAGAACGTTCTTTTCATCGCCGTCGACGACCTGCGTCCCGATCTCGGCTGCTACGGAAATGCCGGCGTCAATACCCCCAACATCGACCGCCTGTCCGCTTCCGGGCTGACCTTTCTGCGCAGCTATTGCCAGCAAGCGGTCTGCAACCCCTCGCGGACCTCGATGTTGACCGGCAAGCGCCCCGATACGACGCGCGTCTACGACCTGCAAACGCACTTCCGCCGCTATCTGCCCGGCGCCGTCACCTTGCCCGAGCAATTCCGGCGCTCCGGGTATGCGACGACGGCGTTCGGCAAGATCTTCCACAAGCCGCAACTCAACGATTACCCGTCGTGGTCGATCGCGCCGTGGATTCCCGAGCAGCACGACTGGGGCACGGCGGAGAACGAGGCGTTCGCCCGGCGCAATTGGGGCCTGCTGCGGGAAAACGCATGGATTGCAGACGAGCGGTTCTATTTCGACCCCCAAAAACGCGGCCCGCGGCAGGACGGCGCATCCGCTTGGGGACTCAAGAGTTGGCGGTCGCCCGACGTGGCCGATGCCGAGCTTCCCGACGGCAAGACCGCCCGCGAAGCCGCGGCCGGGCTGGAGCGGCTCAAGGGGCGGCCGTTCTTCATGGCGGTCGGCTTTCTGAGGCCGCACCTGCCGTTCGTCGCCCCGAGGAATTACTTTGACCTGTACCCCGAGGACACGATCGAGGAATCCGCGGCGCCCGCGTCGCCTCAAGGCGCTCCCGCCTACGCGCTGCACGATTCGGCCGAGTTGCGCGGCTACGACGACATCCCGCGGCAAGGCGCCATCTCCTCGCGGAAAGCCAAGGAGTTGATCCGCGCTTACCGCGCTTCGGTCAGTTACATCGACGCCCAGGTCGGAGTGCTGCTCGATGCGCTCGACCGCAACGGATTGGCCGAGAACACCGTGGTGGTCTTGTGGGGAGACCACGGCTACCACTTGGGCGATCTCGGCCTGTGGAACAAGCACTCGAATTTCGAGGCCGCGACGCACACTCCGCTGATCGTCCGCGCTCCCGGTTTACGCAACGTCGGACGCAAGACCAAGGCGCTTAACGAGGCTGTCGATATTTATCCGTCGCTCTGCGATATCTGCAATGTGCCCCGTCCGGCGAATCTCGAAGGTTCGAGTTGGGCGCCGCTGTTCGAGAATCCGAACCAGATTTGGAAGCGCGCCGCGTTCAGCCAGTATCCGCGGGAAATCCCCGGCGTCGGCCCGGGGATGGGCTATTCGATGCGCACCAGCCGCTACCGCTACACCGAGTGGTCGGCGCTCGACAGCCCCTACAAAACCGCCGAGCTTTACGACTATCGCGACCATGCGCACGAGTTGCGCAACTTGGCCAACCTCCCGCAGCACGTGAGCCTGGTCAACGGACTCTCGCGGATGCTGCGCGAGGGCTGGCGGGCCTCGCTGCCGCCGACCGAGCTGCCCTACTCCACGCGGGAGCGGGCCTGAGCCCCAATCCAGGCGGCATAGTCTTCCGGGCGGTCGATGTCGGCGATCACGCCGCGGTCGTCGACGTCGACGAAAAGCGCTTCGGCGTAATGCCTGCGCATGACGCTTTGCGGGCTGTCGGAAGGGTCGAGCGCGCAAAGCTCGTCCGCGACCGCGCGCGATACGGCAACCGGGTGCCCGCGCGCTCCCTCGAACCGCGGAATCGCCAGCGGCGCCCCGGCGGCGTCCCGGCAGGCTTGCAGCATGCGGTCCAACGTGCGCCCGCGAACGAGCGGGTGGTCTACGAGGCCGAACAGGATCCAGTCGGCTCCGCCCCCGCCGCCCACAGTGGCGATCCCCTTCTGCAGCGACGAGAGCATGCCCAGATCGTAGCGGTCGTTGACGGCAACCCGCAGGCCGGGCAGGTCGGGGATCGTCGGGCGGATTTCATCCGCGTGGCAGCCCAGCACGACCGTCAACTCCTCGACCCGCGGCAGCATCAGGAAGATCTGCCGGTTGAGAAAGGTGTCGCCGTTGTATTCGAGCAGCGCCTTGGGCCGCCCCATGCGCGCGGAACGGCCCGCCGCCAGGATCAGACCGGCCGTTTTCACCGCGTCTTGGATACCGCCCGCTCGGACGCGGATGCGGAGGAAGCGGACGCCGCCGCTTGCAGCGCTTTGGGCAAGCCTTCGGCGAAGATCGACTTGGACATGGGACTCCAGCCGGCTTTCGGGTTGCGGCGGCGGAGGATCATCTCGGCCACGACGGCGACGGCGATCTCTTCGGGAGTCACGGCGCCGATATCGAAACCCATCGGCGCGTGAACCGCCGCCAGCTTTTCGAGGCTCACGCCTTCCCGGCAAAGATGCTTCGCGACTTCGAGCGTCTTGCGTTTCGAGCCGATCATGCCGATGTAGCGCAGGGGCTGTTCCGCCGCCCAGCGCAAGACGCGCATGTCGTCTTTGTGCCCCCGCGTCACGATGACGGCGTAAGTGGCGTCGTTCGCGGGCAGCTTGGGGAAGACGTCTTCGTATTCGTCGGCGAAGATCTCCGCCGCTTCGGGAAAGCGCTCGCGGTTGGCGTAAGCGTCGCGGTTATCGACGATCGTCGTGCGGAAACCGGCCAGCGAAGCGATTTTCGACAGGCTTTTCGAGATGTGCCCGCCGCCGAAGATCAGCGCATGGGGAGTGGGCAGCACCGGTTCCACGTAAACGTCAAGCTGCCCGCCGCAGATGAGGCCGTTGTCGTAGGCGGCTTCCTGGCCGAGATTGAAGCGCAGCATGCGCGGCTGCTCGTTGTCGATGACGTCGCGGGCCGCCTGCCACACTTCGGCTTCGGTGCAGCCGCCGCCGATCGTGCCCACCATGGAGCCGTCTTCGCGGATCAGCATTTTCGCGCTTTGGAAGCTGGGAATCGACCCGGCGGACTCGACGATCGTGGCTATCGCGCACTTCCGCCCCGCGCGGCGCACCGCCGCCAACTCTTCATAAACATCCATGGGACGGGACATGTCATTCATGATACTCGCAATCCGCGTCCCGAACCGCCCGCAGACAGGCATCGATCTGAGCGTCCAGCAAATCGCCTTGGCCGCTCGGTCGGCCGGGCGCGGCCGTTCCGTGCGCCAGCGGCAAATGCCCTTTCTCGACGACCCAGAGCAGGGCGCCGGCGCCGGTCAAGCTGAAGCGCACCGCGTCCGCGGAATCCGCCGGCAGCCTGGCGCACGCTCCCCGCGCGTAGCCGAGATTGCAGCAGCGGACGATGTGGCCGCGGTCGGGCTTGCCGCGGCCCCCTTCGGGCGAACGGCAGCGCCCGTCGTAAGGACGGCCCAGCGGCGGCCGGTATTTGCCCGGCCACGCGGACCATTCCAAGGGCTCGTCGGGCTCGAAGAAAGGGCAGGCCATAAGCCTTCATAGTCTAAAATATATAATTGATGAAGGCTCCTGGAAAAGCTTACCGCAAAAGTCCGACGCTTTTTCAGGTCACGGATACGTTCCCTAACGAGGACACAGCCGAGCATACGGCTACCCGACGAAGGCTACGGGAGAAAGCTGCAATAAAGGTTCTCCCTCCAGCGGATGTCCTGGCTACTTTGACAACTTCTCCGACGGTAGAGGCCGTCATTCTTGACCCTTGGTACAACAAAGGGATCGGCGGGGAGCGCGACGACTACAACGACTGGCTGGCTGATGTCATCCATGCGGCATGCCGAATCGCCAATCATGTCTTCGTCTGGGGGTTCCCTGAGATATTGGCCCACCAAATTGCCCGCATCCCGAAGGGCTTTTCCCTCGTGGCGTGGCTCACTTGGTACTACAGGAACTGTCCGTCGGTCATCCGAGGCTGGCGCTCCGCGCAGAATACTTGCCTCCATCTCGCCTCTACAAGCTCTCCCACCTACTCCGAGCACTTCCTGACCGATGAGCAGCAAGCTCGATGGAAAGCCGGCAAAATGAGGTTCATCCCCGGGCCGCCGTCTGTACTTGAAGCGCCGCTGAATATCGGTTTCGTCGGCCGTTCCGAACAGACCGGACATCCGGCGCAGAAACCACTCGCCGTCATCGAACCCCTGATTTTAATGGCTACCAAAGAGCACGATACCGTACTTGACCCTATGTGCGGTTCGGGCACAACCGGCGAAGCCTGTCTTCGGCTCAATCGCCATGCCATCCTATGCGACAACTCTCGCGAATACCTCTCGCTGACACGCTCTCGCATCGACAAGTATCGGCACTCCAATGGAAGATAGGGAAGCTGCCATTCGAGGTCCCTATACCCAGCGCTCAATTCGCGCTCGCCTTGAGGCGTTCTTCCTCGATAATCTCGGCAAGGTCGCTACTCGCGAGCAATTAATCCAGGTGGCCACCGACCCGAAAACCGGTCGCACGCCCGAAAACTGGCATCAGCGTTTGTCCGAGTTACGCACCGACAAGGGTTACACCATTCTTTCATGGCGTAACCGCGGCGATCTTCGGGTCAGCGAGTACATGATGCCGAATGCGGAACGCCGCTCCACGGCCACTCGCCGCACTCGGCCCAATGCCGCAACCTGGAAGCAGGTGCTGACGCTCCATCACCATCGGTGCGCCTGGACAGAAGCCGGCATTACTTGCGGTCTCCGTAACGGCGATATCGATCCCGTAGGCGGCGGCGTCGTCAAACTGACCCCCGACCATCGCAATCCTCATGCATTGCACGCAGATGTCGATCCTCGCGACCCCGCCAAGTGGCAGCCCCTTTGCGGGCGGCATCAAGTCATGAAGAAGAATTACTGGGACGATGAAACCGGTTGGCTCAATATAGTGGCGATAGTGCAATCGGCCTCCGAGGAGCAAAAGCGCCAAGTGTTCGCGTTCCTGAAGCGTTATTTTGGAGAGGACTCTTGAACAAGCACCCCTCGGCTACCCACAACGCCCCCACTTCCCGCAAACGTAAGCTCGTTTTCCCGCCGGAGGATTTGGCCTCCAAAAAATGGATATGAGAGGGGTTGTTCCGGACTCAATGTAACTTTTGGGTATCAACAACTTCAAAGAGCGGTCGAAAAATTGCAGTCCATGTCTTCGGGCGAGCGGCAGCGCCCGTCGTAAGGACGGCCCAGCGGCGGCCGGTATTTGCCCGGCCACGCGGACCATTCCAAGGGCTCGTCGGGCTCGAAGAAAGGGCAGGCCATGGAAACTCATAGCCTATCAGCCCGCGGCGAGGCCGCGGCCGGTGGCCAGTGAATAGTGGATGGCGGATAGCAAAACCGCCGGCGCAGGTTGGCCAAGCGCCGGCAGGAGCCGCCGCGGGCTGCTGGAATACGCCTCCTTCGTCTAAAATAGCCAACAGTGCGCCGCCTTGCGATTTTCATGCTGCTGCTGTCGGCGTCCGCGTTGCCGGGGGCGTCGGCCGATACGCCGGCTACGGCCGTCCTCGAAGCCGAGTGCCTTCATTGCCACGGGGAAGCGGCGATGTCGGGGCTCGATTTGCGCACCCGGGAGTCCGCTTTGCGGGGAGGCTCGCGCGGGCCGGCGATCGTGCCCGGGGACGCGCAAGCAAGCCTGCTGTACCGGATGCTCCGAGGGATGCGCGAGCAGGACCGCGAGTTGCGCATGCCGCTGGGCAAGTCCGCGCTTGACGCCGCGCAAATCGCGCAGATCGAATCCTGGATTCGCAGCGGCGCCGAATGGACGCAGCGCGCTCTCGGCGCGGGCGGGTCGTGGTGGGCGTTTCGACCTCCGGCCGCCCAGGAACCGGACATCGACAAGCCGAACCCGATCGACGGCTTCATCGCCTCCAAGCTGCGCGCGCACAACCTCGAGACCGCGCCGCAAGCCGACCCGCGAACGCTTGTCCGCCGCGCCTACTTCGACTTGCACGGCCTGCCGCCGTCTCCCGAAGCGGTCGATGCATTCACCGCGGACCCGTCTCCCCAAGCCTACGAAGAACTGGTCGACGAGTTGCTCGCATCGCCGCGCTACGGAGAGCGTTGGGGCCGCTACTGGCTCGACGTCGTCCGCTATGCCGACACCGGCGGCTTCGAAACCGACATTTATTTCCCCAATGCCTGGCGTTACCGCGATTACGTCATCCGCTCGTTCAACGACGACAAGCCTTATGCCCGCTTCGTGAAGGAACAGATCGCCGGCGACGAAATCTGGCCGGACGACATCGAATTGCGCGGCGGCTACCGCATCCCGGAGGAGAAACTCGAACATCTCGAAGCGCGTATCGGCACCGGGATGTACACGATCGGCCCCGTCTATCACGAGGCGGCGCTCGACGGACGCCAACTGCGCTACGAATGGCTTACCGATGCGGTCGATACCACTGGCGAGGCGTTTCTGGGGCTCACGCTCGGCTGCGCCCGCTGCCACGACCACAAGTTCGATCCGCTCAGCCAACGCGACTACCACCGCATGATGGCCGTGTTCGCCGGCAGCGAGCCCAAGGAGATTCCTGTAGTCCACAAGATGAGCCAGTTCGGGTTCTATTCGGGCTACCCGCGGCTGCTGCAGGTCGAGGAGTACAAGGCCGCCGTCAAGCGCATCGACGCGGCCGCCCGCAAGCGGCTGACAAAGCGGATCGAAGCGGGCTTTTCGGCCGGCGTTCTGGCAGCCTACCGCACGCCCCGTGACGAGCGCACCCCCGAGCAGAGGGAGCAGGCCGCCCGGGTCGAAGCGGCGCTGACCGAGGCCGGACTGAAGGAAAACGCCTCCGGCCGCGCCGCCAAAATCGAATATACGCCGCAGGAGCGGGACGACCGCGAGCGTCTGCTCTACGAGTTGGGCAAGGCCGCGCTGGCCGCGAACTACCGCATCGCTTCCGCCACGGTTCTGGGACACGCGGAGGTCCGCTATCCCGTGCGCATGACGGCGCGCGGCGACTACCGCGCCGCCGGCGAGCGCGTTGCCGCCGGGTTCCCGGCCGTTTTCACGGGCGGACGGGAGCAAGCGGCGACGCCTGAGCCCGCCGGGGGCCGCTTGGCGCCGCAAAGACGGAAGGCGCTGGCCGAGTGGCTGGCTTCTGCCGACCACCCGCTGACCGCGCGCGTCATGGTCAACCGCATCTGGCAGGGCCACTTCGGACGCGGCCTCGTCGCCACGGCCAACGATTTCGGGCGGCAAGCGGACCCGCCGACTCACCCCGCGCTGCTCGACTGGCTGGCGGTCCGCTTCATGGAAGACGGCTGGAGCGTCAAGAAGCTGCACCGCCGGATCATGCTTTCCGAGGCGTACCGGCGCAGCAGTCTGCCGGTTGCCGCCAACGCCGCCGTCGATCCGCAAAACAGGCTGCTCTGGCGGATGAACCGCCGCCGGCTCGATGCCGAAACCCTGCGCGACAGCGTTTTGGCCGCGGCGGGCAGCCTGAACCTGAAGATGGGCGGGCGCGCGGTGGTTCCGCCGCTCTCCGCGGACGAGATGCAGGGCATCTGGTCGCCCGCGCAGTGGCCCGTTTCGCTGGACCCGGCCGAGCACGACAGACGCAGCGTGTACCTCTATGTCAAGCGGTCGTTTCCCTACCCGATGTTTACTACGTTCGATGCTCCGGATACGTCGGTAAGCTGCGCCCGGCGCAATGTCACCACGGTGGCGCCTCAGGCGCTGACGCTGCTGAACGGCGACTTCATGCGCGCGCAGGCCGGCGCGCTGGCCGGCCGCGCGGAAGACCCCCGCCGACTCTGGAAGCTGACGCTCGGACGCGATCCCACGCCGCGGGAAAGCGAGCGCACCGCCGGCCTCGCGCCGGAGCATCTCGCGCTGCTGCTGTTCAACCTGAATGAATTTCTCTATATCGACTGAACGAACGATGACGAAAAACTTCACCGACGGATACTGCGGGCGCGATCTCCCGCTGCGCTCCCGCCGCGAGTTCCTGCAAAAGGCCGGACTCGGATTCGGCATGATCGCCGCTACCGATCTGCTGGCGCGGGAAAACCCGCTGGCGCCCAAGGAGCCGCACTTGCCGGCGAAAGCCGACAGCGTGATCTTCCTTTTCATGCACGGCGGCCCCAGCCACATCGACACCTTCGATCCCAAGCCGCTGTTGAACAAGCTTCACGGGCAGCCGGTTCCCGCAAGTTTCGGCAGCGTCGATTTGCAGTTCACCAAAGTCGACAAGGTTCCTTTGATCGGCTCGCCCCGCGCGTTCAAGAAGCGCGGAGAGTCCGCAATCGAGATATCCGACCTGTTCGAGAACGTCGCCGGGCACGCCGACGATCTGACCGTCATCCGCTCCTGCCATCACGACGGGTTTACCCACGTCACGGGCCAGAACTGGATGAACACCGGCTGGGCGCGCGTCGGCCGGCCCAGCATCGGCTCATGGGTGACCTACGGTCTGGGCAGCGAGAACGAGAACCTGCCCGCCTACATGGTGATGCTCGACGGCCCGATCAAGGCCGGTCCGCCCGCTTACGGCGCCGGATTTCTGCCCGCGGTGTATCAGGGCACGGTGCTGCGCGGTCAGGGGCCGCCGATCCTGAACATCGAGCGCTCCGGGCATATCACGGAAGAGGAGCAGCGCAGATTGCTCGACCTGCTGCGGCAGAGCAACGAAGAGCACTACGCCGCGCGATCCGACGACAGCGATCTGGCGGCGCGCATCGCGTCCTACGAGCTTGCTTTCAAGATGCAGACATCGGTCCCCGAGTTGGCGGACCTGGCGGCGGAGACGGAGGCGACCCGCAAGCTCTACGGCCTCGACAACGGCGCAACGCGGAATTTCGGCGAGCAGTGCCTCAGAGCGCGCAGGATGATCGAGCGCGGCGTTCGTTTCGTTCAAATCTATTCCGGCGGGCGCAAAGGGGGCGCCGGCGTCGGCTGGGACGGCCACAACGAAATCGACCGCAACCACGAGCAGATGGCGCGCTCGGTCGATGCGCCCATCGGCGGATTGTTGACCGATCTGAAGCAGCGCGGCATGCTCGACCGCACGCTGGTCGTTTGGGGCGGCGATTTCGGCCGCACGCCCTTCACCGACGGCGCCGAAGGAGGCGGCTCCAACCGCAACGGACGCGACCACAACCCCTACGGCTTTACCGTCTGGATGGCCGGCGGCGGCGTCCGCGGCGGGCAAGTCATCGGCTCGACCGACGCCATCGGCCTGCGCGCGCAGGACGACAAAGTCCACGTGCACGACCTGCACGCCACGATTCTTTCGCTCCTGGGACTCGACCACGAAAAGCTCACCTACTTCTTCCAGGGACGCGATTTCCGCCTGACCGACGTGGGCGGCGGCAACAACCTGGCCGGGCGGATCGCCTGAGCCGGGCGGCGCGGCGCGTTGTCGTATCCTCGAAGGTTAATCATGGACCGCATTGCCGCTCTCCGCTCGTTGCTCGAAGCCGATTCCTCGAACGCGTTTGCGCGTTACGGCCTGGCGCAGGAGTATGCGAAAGCCGGCGACGACGAGCGGGCGCTGGCCGAGTTCAACGCAATCCTGGAAGCGAACCCCGATTACCAGGCGGCCTATTATCACGCGGGCAAGGCGCTCGAACGCCTGGGACGCAAGCGCGCGGCGCGGGCGATGTACGCGCGCGGCGTCGCCGCCTCGCAGCGCACCGGGGACGCGCACGCCCGCGGCGAGCTTGAAGCCGCGATCGAAGAGTTATAGAGTTTTGAGGAGGTTCATTGTCATGGAAAACAGACGGGAAATGTTTGCCTTGATGGGCGCCGCGCTGATGGGCGCGGGCGCGGCGGAGGCCGTGGTCAAGGATGACGTGCTGCAGGAAGGGGTGGCCAAGCTGACGCGCCAACCCTTCGGCGACCACCGCGTGTACTTCCGCGGCGAAACCGAGGAAGTGCGTCTTTTCGAGTGCGGCAGCCTGGAGTTGAAGCCGGGCATGAGTCCGCATCCCCCGCATACGCATCCCGAGGAAGAGATTCTGATCGTCGCCGAGGGAAGCGGCGAGATTTTCTTGAACGGCAAAACGATTGCCGCCCCTGCCGGCACGGTCCAGTACTGCAAGGGCAACGCCCCGCACGGCATCGAAAACACCGGCGGCGAGCCGCTGCTGTTCTATTACGCGAAATGGGCAAGGAAGTAGGCCCCGAGCGGTGCTTTTTGCGAGGCGCAGTCTGCTCAGGGGCGCGGCAGGCGTTTTCGCGGGCGGTCTGCTCTGCGCGGACGCTCTCGGTCGGTCTGTGTTGGGTACCAAGCTGATCGTTTCCTCTAGCCCGGATTTCTCACCAGGCATGGCTGGGCGGGTAGGAAGCGGTTTGCGGAACGAATTTGAGGGTAATTGATGCGGATCGCCACGTACGGTGGCCGTGGCGCACGCTGGGTGTAGCGTCCGGCGCTACACCCAGCGTGCGCCAGGAGGGTTTGGGGCCGATTTTGCGCACACTCCCGCCAAGCCCCCGCCAGGGCCGCTGCGCTTGCTGTGACCTTTGAACCCGCAGGCGCCACAGGCGCCCCTTCAGCAGCCCTGCGGCGGCGGCCTTCCCAGATTGGCGTAAACCGCAGCAAACAGCGCCTGCGCCGGATGGCCCGTAGCCATCGAGACCCACACCTTGCGCGCCGTCACCCGCACCCGCGCCCCGATCTTGAGCAGCCGTACGCGGATCGTCGCGCATTGCGCCTTCGCCATCTGTGTGCCCGCCAAGCCCAACTCGCGCAACGCTTGCAGCAAACAGTAGGCGATCGCAGAAAAATACAAACGAATCTGGTTCGAGCGCAGCAGCGCCGTCGAGGTGCGGTCGGCGAACAAAGCCAACTGTTGCTCCTTGATGCGGTTCTCCATCTCGCCCCGCGCGCAGTAGAGTTTCTCGTACAAGCTCTGCGCGGCGTACTGTGCGGTGCTGAGCGAGGTCACCACGAAGCGTAGATTGGGAAGCGCGGATTGGCGCCCTTGGCCAGCCGCTCGGCCTTGCCCACCACACGGCGTTTGCGCCGCCAACTGTAGCGCGTGCGATAACGGAACTCGGCGAACGCCCGCGCCGGCTTGCCGCTGGCGGCGTAGGGCCGCTGCGCCTTCTGCAACGGCTTGCGCAGGCGGCGCAACAAACGCCGGTTCTTGGCCAGTCCGAACACGTAGTCCACCCCCTGTTGCTCACACCAACTCATCAACTCCTCACGGCAGAAGCCTGCATCGGCGCGCAGCAGAATCTCCACCCCGGGCCATCTCCGGCGCAACTGCCCCACGATCCGCACGACCTCTTCCAGCGCCCCCGCCGCAGCGTCTCGGTTCGCTGTCCGCAACCGCGCACAGACCAACTGCTCGCCTATGAAGATGTACAACGGCAAGTAACAGTAGTGACCGTAGTAGCCGTGAAAAAAGCGTCCTTCCTGCTGCCCGTGCAGACGGTCGTCGGTGGCGTCGAGATCCAGCACGATGCGCTGCGGGCGGCAGCTCTGCCGCTGGATGTAGAGTTCAACCAACAGGGCATCGACTGCGGCGTTGTCCAGGGCGATCTTCTTGTAGCGCGCGCTCGCTTCGACCTGCGCAGGGGTCAACTCCAGTCGGTTCAGCGTGCTCTTGCCCGCCCCGGCCCGGCCCCGATCCCGCCGCCGCCGACGCTTGCCGCCCGCCACATCGCCCTTGCCCGACAACAACGCCAGCAGCGGATCGCTGCGCAGTCGATCGTGATCGTTGAGGTCTTCGTAGCCCAAGGCCAGCCCATAGACCCGTTGACTCACCAACTCCGCGACGCTGTGCTCGATCCGCTCGGCTCGGCGGGAGTCGCGAAAGCAGCGCGCAAACTGGCGCAGGATGCCGGTCTGCTGCTCGGTGCGCTGCAGCAGCAGGGCCCCGGCCTCGCTGGTAATCGTGCCGCCGTCAAAACGGGCTACCGCCTCCCGGCGGAATCGGGTAGCAAAACGGAAACTTGTTTGGTTACACTGTGTCCTAGCGAAAAGTCGTTCGTTGCCGGCTGCAACATATTCATCTACATACGTTTATGCCAGAATCAGCGGCTTTTCGCTACAACCTCGGTGAGAAATCCGGGCTAGCGATTGCGCTGTCATCTCACATGACACTGACCGAAATGCCCTTCTGTTCGTCGAGGTACCGCTTCAACCGTGGCACGCCACGTCCACCGCGCGGCACAACAATCAAGCCGCCCCTGTCGGTCTGCTCCACTCGTTCCCGTGTCCATCGCCACACGCGCCAAACACCCTTGAACGCATACGTCCAGATTGGGTCTGTCGGGATTCGGATTCAGCTTCGCGATCCCAATATGTTAATAGTCCATCAGAGGCGCCGCGTTCGCTTCCCAAGCCTGCCTTTTAAATACGGCGGAAGACACGTTATCCCGGCGGCGTCATCCACAGCGCCGCGGCATGTAACGCAGATCCACCTCGCCCGGCTTCTTCGTCTTGTCGCCATATAGCGCGGTCTGAGTTGCCGTTCTGTAAGGCGCTGGGTTCTCATGAAGTTGGTGGTCCGGCAGCAGCCTGTTGAGTACCCGAACGACAACCTCCCGGGTCCGTTGTCTTGCGTCGCAGCGCACGCACCACACAGCATCGTCAGAGGTCCGCTTCAATGTTGCTCCGAAGCAGGCGGATAATGTTTCCTCATACCGCTTCGCGTTCTCGAACTTCTGATCACTACGCCAGTCGGGTCGGCAGGAGCCTACTCCGAGCGCCCACAGCCGTAGCCAGCTATCCGCCCGGTAATTGGTCACCCCCCGATAGGGCGGGGAAGTGAGCACCAGCCCGGCTTCCACGCCATCCCTGGGCAACATTCTTGCAGCGTCACCCAAGGCCACCCGTGGGCGCTCGGTGCGGATCGGTTTTGGCACTCCCCGTGCGTAGCGCCATTCCGCGCGACGTTGCAGGAAGGCGCCGGCGTCTACCTCAGGAGGTCGCTCAAGTCCTTTACTGCGCCACCAGCGCACGCAGTAGTCAGGGGCCATTGATCGGGAATGCCTGAGTTGGTTCGAAAGTCCTCTCCCGCGCTTGTCATGTAGGTGCTGGATAAGGAGCGCCGCCACGGTGCGGTCGAGTCGGCTGCGTTGCCAATCGAGTTCCCTGCGCGCTGCGTTGATGAATCCCAGTGCGCTGCTGCAGAACGCCATCTCCTGAAACTCGTCCTCCGGGTGCCGATCATCGTCGGTCGCGCTCTCGCCGACCTCGGTAATCCGATGCTTGACCTCCTCCAGGCTCGCGTGGGGATCGGCCTTGGTTTTGCTGTAGACCCAAGCGACGGGGTTGATTTCTGCCGCAATAGCAGACAGGCCCATCGTCATTGCGACGAATGGCACGGTGCCTCGTCCGCAAAACGGGTCGATCACCGCCTGTCCCGGTCTGCCGTGTCGGCGAATCGTCTCCGTCACGAAATCAACCGGGAACATCGCGTAGTACGGCCCGAGCCGTACCCACCGACCCGATGCCGACGCGGCCGACAGGTCGGGCGCCGCGCTATCCATCCAGACAACGGTCATGGGTCTTTGAACAGGTCCGCTAGCATCCTGTGCCCCTGACGCAGCGGGATGGCGGCGTGCGCGTTGGCGCGGATGAGGGGGATGAAGCCGTCGCTGTACAGATGGCTGTACAGGTCGTCGATGATGTCGAGGGCATCCCCGAGTCGCGGGAAGGAGTCTGGACTCGTACTGTTGGGCTCCTCCCCGGCTCGATTGACGATCGGCGTCATCAGCACGGCGTGTTGTCCGCCGTGGCTCTTGTACATGATCTTCCGGCCGTAGTGGACCGCTTGGCCATAGGCCTTCGTGCTGTTCGGGTTCGGCACGATGTGTCTGTACACGTACTCGGTGGTCGGTACGAGCGCGGTCCCGTTGGGGAGTCGCTGGCGCTGCCCCTCCGTCTCCCGCCAGTCCAACTCTTCCAGGTGCTCAGTGAACTGGCCGGTCTTCTCAATCCCCATCAGCAGGAGGCCGGGCCGTCCTGCCTGTGTCAGCTCTTTGTGAATACGAGCCACCTCGGCTCGCACTTGTTCCTTGAGCCAAGCCGGCATCCCGAATATTGCCAGCGGCCCGTCCATGACGAAGGCGGTGCGGTCGAAGCAGCTTGGGGGCAGCTTCTGCCGGAAGTACCGGATGATGTTCATCATCAGCAGATGCTCGGTCACCATCCGGAAGGCGGTGAAAGCCTGCTCGCACGTGCCGTGGTCGTGGAACCGTTCGTGCATGCGGAGACTGTCCGTCGAGTAGAGCGGCGCCTTGCGGTCGCACTTGCACAGTCCGTCCGTGGTTCGCCGTGGGGCCTTGCCCGCTGGCCCTAGTCCGCAGTCTTCTATGGGGCACGAGAAGGTTGCGCTGTCCTTGATGGCGTCTGTCGCGATGGCGTGGAAGGTCTCCAGCAGCGATTCGTGGTCGTCGTCCAGCTTGAAGTTGAGCTCTTGGCGGACCGTCTGACGAAAGAACTTTTTGGGTGCGTCCTGCTCTGCGCTGGATCCCACTACGTTCTGTCCCGGCAGCACTGCACTCATCGTTTCGACGCGCTCGAGGTTTCGCAACTCGCTTGGGCTGGGAATGTTCTCGCGGTCGAACCTCCGCAGCTCATCGACCTTGATGACAATCACCGCGGCGTTGAACAGCGCCGCTTCCGCCATCGGAAAGCCGTTCTGGACTGCCTTTGTCACCGTCGAGCCGTCCACGGCGACGATCCGGCTGATGTCGTTCTGTCGCCGTTCTGGCTCGACGGTCGGCGGGAGACCTTCGTTGCTCTCGTGGTTTCGGACGCGAATGGCGCCCCTGAACGCCTTGACGCTTGGATTCTCCTCCAAGCGCCACAGCGAGTCTCCTGTCGCGTATTCCCCCCTGTAAGGCACTGTGTCTCCCCTACGTCTCGGCCTTAGGACTCGGGATCCCGCGCAGGCCGCGGCGCTTTGAACTCGTCGATCTGGACGGGTATCGTGAAGTAGCTGGACTGTGTCTTCATCTTGACGAGCCCCTTTTCGGAGACATTCAAGATGCTGCCTGCGAAGTCCTTGAAGTCATTGAACTTGCTGATCTGGTGCGTCTCGTCTGTGTTGTTCAGGTGGGCGATAAACCAGTTCTCGGTGTTCTTCAGAATGTTTGCCTGGATAGACGATGGCTCCTGCGTGGAGTACACCATGCCGATGTTGAACTTCGCCCCCTCCTTGGCAATTCGCGCCCAGATGTTGGTGTTGTCGTCCTCGCTCGATCGCGGGAGCAAGGTGTGTGCCTCCTCCGCGTAGATGATGACGTGCGGTGGCCGCACAATCTCGCCCGTATCGGGATCCACCCGTGCGTTGACGAAGTTCTGTTGCTGCTCTTTGAACAGCCGCAACACGATCCGTGCTGCGGCTTGCCGGTTCAGATCGGGGTCGCCCAGAAGCTGATCGACAATGACGAGCTTTCCCTCTCTGACCTGTCTGACCACAGCCTCCGCGTAATCCTCGTCCGAGTTTAAGTCGTGCCAGACTCTTGCGTTCCTTGCCATCGCCAAGCCGCGGGTACCGTCGTAGATTTGAAGCAATCCTTTCAGGTGAGAGTCGGACCAATTTCGCCCTTGATGTTCCTGTGCGTATTTTCGGTCGAAGTTGTCGAATGCGGACGTCTTGGTCCACTGCGCGAATGCCTGGACGAAGTTTCCGGCCACGTCCCATTGCATCCGGCCTCCGTTCCCGTCGAGCAAGCTCACATACTGTTTCGTCTCCGACGACTCGCGCATCTTCTCTCTGATTTCCTTACTGAACAGCCCATTTGTGTTCGGGATCTGTTCAGGCGGTTCGAATCCCGCTTTCACCAACGTGCAGCGGTAGACGAAGAGTCGTCGGCGGAACCGTATGTACTCCCCGCGCGCTCTCTCGCCCACGGCGCCTCTGCTGTCGTCCAGGCGTGCGTTTCGGAAGTCCGTGACGTACCCGGCCGTCTCTTCCGCCAATGCGTCGTCGATGATCTGCTTGCCTTGGTAAAGGCTATGGAGCAATTGCTCAAGGTCTCGTTCATCACTTGGCGGGCTCGATGGTTCCTGAGCCCCGTAGAAGTTGAACTTCGTGATGTTCCGGTCTCGGTCATAGGGGTGCTCGTGTGACCCGTACGTCTGGACTTGCCCCTCGTACTCAGGTTTTTCGTACTGCAGGTTCCGGAGACACCCTTGGTCCTGCGGGTTGTCGTTGGCGTACTCTCCATTGGGGTCGAATATCAGTTGCCCTACCTTCGAGCTCCCCTCCTCGGAGCGGAGCTCGAAGAGCGCCTTCGCGATCGTCTTGGTGGTGTTCGACTTGCCCGTTCGGGTCATGCCGAACAGCGCGGTGCGCTGGGCGATGAAGTCGCTCGCCTGGATCAAGACCTGCACGGCCTCTGGGGCATTGGCCTCCATGATTGCGGCTGAGTACCTCAGCCGACCGACTCTCCGTGCCGAGGATGAGTCTTTCTCGACCCGTCGGCGGTTGACGATGCGGTTGAGAGAAGGGCCGCTCGGCTTGTATATCTTCATCCCTTGGCCGGCGTTGAAGTTTGAGATGTCGCTTCCGAAGTGGACCATCCACTCACCGTCCGACCCGCTCTGGCAGGCTCGGAACGTACCCAGGATTCGGCATCTGATACCGGAGTACCGGAGCATGTTCAGGGTGAACTGGTCTGTGTGCCCGGACTCGTCGTAGGTCCGGTCGGTGTCGTTTGCGCGCTTGACAGCATCGAGTCGGGCTGTCTCCAAGTCAGCGTCACTCCGGAGCCTCGCGCTCTCCGACACCCTGATCAGCAGCAACGACGGATCGTTGGGCAGTCTCTTCTCGGACAGATTTGCCGGCGTGATTCGGGTCGCGAGCAGCAGACATCCGTGTGGAATGCCGTTCGCTCGGTTTCTCTGGGTGTCGTGGACCAGAATGTCCGCGTGTGCGTAGTTTAACGTGATCAGATCGCCGATGTACTGGTCGGGCGAGACCATGCGGGCAAGTTCATGCTCGGCGTCCTCCCTGCTGCGCTTGCTGAGTTCGCTGGCGACCTTGGTGAGAAACTGTTTGAAAACGGGTTGGCTTATGGGTGTAGTCCGATTGTCATGCGTCGACGCTTGCGCGCCTCGGGGGATGCTGGTAGGGTTCGCGGTAGGCATTCGCTCCATTATGAATCTTCTTAAATAGGTGTGGGCAGATGGTCGCCAGATCGATGCCTTCGCAGCACAGGAATAGCATCAAGATGAGTGTTCGGGTTGAGCGAAAGCCGTACGCGCGACGCGCAATCGCCCGCCTCTTGTTGTTGATGCCCTCCACGGGCGGATTCGTCATCTTAGTGTCTAGTATTTCGACCGTATAGAAAGGTTTGAAATATAGGAGGAGGGCATGGTATGCTTGTACATGCCCAGAACTGCTCAACGTCTCCGTGTATCCGTCGCC
This sequence comes from Bryobacterales bacterium, assembly GCA_965214655.1. Taxonomy (GTDB): domain Bacteria; phylum Acidobacteriota; class Terriglobia; order Bryobacterales; family UBA6623; genus CATQHP01. The sequence goes on from OZ243965.1 coordinate 3,628,668, forward strand.
GATCAAGAGGCTTTGGACGCCGTGCTCGCCTGCGGGGTGCAGCAAGTGCGCGTCGTTTTGCGTGCGCTCGCCCTGCGCCATCTCGCTACAGGCGTCAGCGCCGCCGAAGCCGCCGAGAGGGTGCGTCTGACGCCCAAGACGGTGCGCGCCATCGCGCGCCGCTACCGCCAGGGAGGTCTCGACCGTGCGCTCTACGAAAAAGCCCGGCCTGGCAGGGAACCGTTGCTCGACGCGTCTTCGCGGCAGCGCATCGTGGCGATGGCGTGCGGCAAGCCGCCGAGAGGGGCGGCGCGTTGGAGTGTGCGTCTCATCGCTGCCGAAGCCGTCAAACGAAAGCTTGTACCGCGCGTGGGACGGGAAACCGTCCGTGTTCTGTTGCAGCGCCACGAGCTCAAGCCGTGGCGGGAAAAAAATGTGGTGTCTGCCTGAACTCAACGACGCCTATATCGAAAAAATGGAAGATGTTTTGGCGCTCTACGAAACGCCCTATGATCCGCACCAACCGGTGGTTTGCCTGGACGAAAAGGCGGTTTCGCTGCACGCTGAAGTACGCCCTCGCCACCCGGCCGGGCCGGGCCGGGTGGCCAAGCGCGACAGCGAATACAAACGTTGTGGAACCGCCAATGTGTTTTGTGCCGTCGAACCCAAGGCGGGCCGCCATTTCACCTATCCCACGCCAACGCGCCGCGGGGAGGAATTCGCCCAAGTTATCGACAAGCTGGCCAGCAGCTATCCTCGCGCGCGCACGATTCACCTGGTTGTCGACAATCTCAATATCCACCGCCGCAAGCCGCTGGTCGAACGCTTCGGCGAAGAGCACGCGGCCCGCTTGTGGGAGCGATTCAGCCTGCACTACACGCCCAAACACGGCAGTTGGCTCAACCAGGCCGAAATTGAGGTCAGTTTATTCTCGCGGCAATGCCTGGGTACGCGCCGTATCGCCAATCTCCGTACCTTACGTGCCGAGGCCAAGGCCTGGAATCGCCGCGTCAATCGTGACCGCGTCAAGATCAACTGGCAATTCACTCGTCAGGCCGCCCGCTCCACCTTCCATTATCAAACAAACCTTTTTACACGGTCAGAGAACTAGTTCAGCAACGCGTAGCGCATCCCCTTGAGCCACTTGCGCGCCTTCGAGTCCAGCGGCTGTTATACTTGCTTGCGCTCCGCCGCGGACCGCATCGGAGCATACGTCAGCCGGTTCGAGGAGTGGTTGGAGTTCGGGGCCCACGGCGGTTTGCTGGGCCGTTGGTCGGCGAAAACGGAAACCGGCGGAACCGCGGACTATCTGGCGTTTACGGCTTCTGCAGAATTGTATTCCTGGCAGCGCGTCAACGGCATGATCGGACTCTATCGATTCGACCGCACGGGCGCCGGCTGGAAGAACCTGCCCCAAACGGTGAGCGAACACTCGCAGCCGGCGGTCGGGCCGCTGTTGGGCGCGGACGGAGACCGGCTCGTACACCGCGCGGGCTGGCCCGAACACGACTTGATCGAGTGGCATGACGCTCCGCCGGCAACGGCGCGTGAGCGCCCGGGAAGCAAGGTTCTTTGGCGCGGTTTAGCTGAACCGAAGCCGGTCTTCAGCGAAAAGACCGCGGGCAAGCCGCTGTTGTTTTACCATGCGGAATGGACAGGAAAGCAGATCGCCGCACAGCGTTTTTCGCAAAGGTGCTTTTTGCGAGGCGCAGTCTGCTCAGGGGCGCGGCAAGCGTTTTCGCGGGCGGTCTGCTCTGCGCGGGCGGGGGCGCTGCCGATCTCGAAAAGCTGGCGGGCTTCGACGCGGCGCCCGGCGACGAATCGCGCATTATCCGCTACCTTGCCGGCCGCGCCGGCGGCGTTCAGGAAATCGACAACACCGGCTCGCTGACCGCTTCGTTCGGCGGCGGCGCGCCGCATCTGCTGTTGGTTGCCGGGGTCGATGAGCCGGGCTACGTCGTCTCCGCAATCGACGGCGAAGGCTATCTCAGACTCGAAGCCTTGGCTGAGCCGCGCCCGCACTACGACTTCGACAAGTTTTTTACCGGACGGCACGTGCACGTAACGGACGGGGCGGGGAAGACCTTGAACGGCGCGGTCGCCGCTCCTTCGGTCCACTTCGCCGCCGGCCGGAGCTTGTCGTCCTCGTCTTCGCAAGGGCTGTTCGTCGATATCGGAGCCGCCGACCCCCAAGAAGCCGCGGCAGCCGGAATCGCGGTTCTCGACCGGGTAACGCTCGTCAAGGAACCGGCATGGCTGAGCGATGACGTTCTCGGCGCGCCCTGGCTTTCGAGCCGCTCCGGCGGCGCGGTCCTGCTGGCTCTCGCCGACCGCTTCCAGGAGGAGCGGCCCGCCGGCAAGATAACGCTTGCCTTCGTCACCCGGCAGCATTACTACAACGCCGGGTTGCGCCGCGTTCTCCAGCGGACGCGGCCCGACCGCGTTCTCCTGCTGGCGCCTCACGGCGGGGAGGTCTCCGGCGTGGCGGGCGTTTCCGGCTTTTCCTCCACGTTGGCCGACGAGTTGCGGGCGCTCGCCGCGGACGCCGATTACAGGCTCGAGCGGCGGCCGCCGGCGAATCCGTCGTTCGGGTCGTTCGGAGACGCGCAAGCCTGGAGCGCCGCCGGGCAGGCCGCCGTCCTCTTTCCGGCCGTGCGCAACGGCGGGACCCCGGTCGCATCCGTATCCGCGTCGGAACTGGCTCGTACGACAGGCCTTCTGGAAGCCTGGATCGGTCTCCAACCGCGGCCGCCCGAAGCCGCGGCGCAACAGTTTCGAGCGTCCGGCTTGCAGCCCGAGACAAACGCGCAAGATGTCCGCTCGGACTTCGAGTGGACCATAAAAAGTCTGGTCGCAGCGGCCGGAGTCAGCGGCGCCGAGGGCGCCGTGCGCGAGTTGCTGCGCAACATGGCGAACGAAACCGGCGCCGCTGAAGCACAGAGCGACGCCAAGGGCAATTTGATCGTCCGCTTGGGAAAGGGCGGGGCCCCCGGGGCCGTTTTTATCGCCCACATGGACGAGATCGGTTTCGCCGTCCGGCGGATAGCGTCTTCCGGTACGATCTTTACCGATGCCAAGGGCGGGGGCGACGCGGGCATTTTCTCCAGGCTGCCGGTAACGATCCATACCGCGGCGGGCGCGCTCCCCGCGCAAATGACGCGGCACGGCAGCATCGAGCTTGGCGCCGCCTCAGAGGAGCGGGTTGCCGCGCTCGGCATCGCCGAGGGCGACGCGGTCACGGTTCCGAAAGCCTACCGCCGCTTGCTCGGCTCGCGGGTCAGCGCCCGTTCGCTCGACGACCGTTTGGGCTGCGCGGTGCTGCTTGAAGCGCTGCGCCGCCTCGCGCCCCGCTCCGGCGCCGCCGCCGGAGCGGTCTGGTTCGTCTTCAGCGTCGAAGAAGAGGTCGGCATGGCCGGCGCCGCGCATCTGGCCGCCGAAGTCAGCCCGGCGAGGGTCTACCCGATCGACACCTTCGTGACTTCCGACAGCCCCCTCGAAGACCGCCGCATCGCCTATGCCCGGCTCGGCGCCGGCCCGGTGCTGCGCGCCCTCGACCGCAGCGGCCTCACGCCCCGCGCCGCAGTGCGCCGCGTGGAGCAGATCGCGCGCCGCAACTCCATACCGCTTCAGACCGGCGTGACCGCCGGAGGCAACGACGGCTCGAAGTTCACGGCATTCGGCGCGGTCAACATCCCCATCGGTTTCCCCTTGCGCTACGCCCACACGCCCGCCGAGACCGCCGACTTGCGCGATGCCGAGGCCGCCGTCGAACTCATCGTCGCCCTGGCCGGCGAAGAGCTGCGGAATTAAGGCGGCCCCTACGGGAAAATCGATTTGTCGATGCCGGGAATCAAGCGCAGCGCGTTCTCGTAGTAGATCGCCCGCAGCGCTTCGTCGGGCAGCCCCAGCCCGTACATTCGCCAATGCGCGTGGTAACGCCGGTAGTAAGGGAAATACTCGTCGCGCGATTCGAGCACCCGCCAGTAATACGGAAACTCGTCCGGCGCATAGGAATCCTTGCCGAACAGCACGCGGTCCTTGTAACGAATCAGAAACTCCCGGCCGCTGATCGGCACGCGCCCCAACTCGTAAAGCACCGCGGCAATATCGACGTGGAGGTTCGGATGTCGGTCGAGCAGCGCGCCGAGCTTGGCAAGGTCGTTGCCGTGCCAACCCATATGCGCCAGGATGAACTTCACGTCGGGGTGACGCTCCAGCAGGCGGTTGCGCTCAGCGATCAGTTGCTCGAAACTGGGGCTGCCCGATCGCTTGCGCCGCGGCCGCAGCTTCAACTCCAGCCACTTCTCGTTGAAGCGGTCGTGCGGCTGCCAGAACTGCGCCGGGTCGGCGACGTGGATCAACACCGGCAGGCCGAGTTTCTTGCAGGCTGCGAATACCGGGTCCATTGCCCGGTCGTCCACCGGCGCGCGGCGTCCGTCCGCATGGCGCACGCTCATCCCGAAATTCTTGAAGATCTTCAGGCCCTGCGCGCCGGCCGCTGCGTCGTCGGCAAGCTGCTTCGCGGCGCGCTCGCCCCAGCCCGGGGCGCCGATGCCGTTGAAGTCCACGTTGGCGAACACGGCGAACCGCTTGGGGCGGCGCCCCGAGAAATTGCGAACCGTCTCCCGCAGCCGCTCGCCGGAACCCCCGCTGAGGTTGACCAGGACGCCGAGGTTCAACGCGTCCATCTCGCGCACGATGCGCTCCAGGCGCTCCGCGCTCGTCGAGCCGCGGTGGTGGCTGTGCACGTCGATCACCGGGAACTTCGCGCGGGGAATCGGATGTTCCGCGGTCACCAGCGTGGACCGCGGCTCCCATTCCTCCACGCTAAGAGATTGGGGGCTGAGAGATTGGGCCCAAGCCCAGCCCGAGAGCAGCAAAACCGCGAGATGCCGGCGCTTCACCGCAAGCCCTCCTTGTCCACTGACGATGCCGCCAAAACAGAGCCGCCCGCGCAGGACGGCGCCCGCCCTGCCGCGCCTCTACTCCGCGGGCAGAAACGCCATCGTCGGATCGGTTTCCGGCGTCTCTTCCAGCGCTAACGGAGGAGCGGGAGGCCAAGGCTCGCCTTCGGGGACGATCTCCACGGTGACCTCCCCGGAACGCACTTCTTCCATCGCGATCTTCGTCGATTTGCGCGACGCGGTCGAGATCAGCGGCCTGGCGCCGCCTTGCAACTGGCGGGCTCGGCGGGCCGCCGCCAGGATAAAGCGGTAAACTCCCTGCTCTTCGTCGGAGGGGATAAACCAGGCCTGATCGGGCGGCTTGACGTATTCCGCCGGCGTGTTCGCGTCTTGATCGCTCATTCCGTTTCCTTGTTTGCTGCCGGGTGCCGTTCGAAACTTTCCAGTATCGGGCCGATCTTTTCGTGTATGTATCTTGTCCGCGCACGCTCTGCGAGCAAGATGCCGTGAAGCTGCTCGAACGATTCTTCGAGCTGCCTGTTCACCAACACGTAATCGTACGATTTATAATCTCCGACTTCCCCGGCCGCCTCGCACAGCCTGTGCTCGATGACTTCGTTGCTCTCCGACGAGCGGTTGCGGAGGCGTTCTTCAAGAACTTGGCGGGACGGCGGCAGGATGAAAATCATGACCGCGTCCGCCAGAGTCTGCCTTAATTGTGCCGCACCCTGTATGTCGATGTCCAGAATCAAATCCTTGCCGTTTTGCCGGGCGGCGTCGAGCGCCGAGCGCGGCGTGCCGTAGAGATTGCCGAACACCTCGGCCCATTCCAGAAGCTCGCCCGCATCGCGCATCCGTGCGAATTGCTCGCGGGTCACGAAGCGGTACGCCTCGCCGTCGGCCTCGCCGGCGCGCGGCGCCCGCGTGGTGACCGAAGTGGAGAACGCCAGCGCCGAATCGTGCTGCATCAGACGATTGACCAGCGTTGACTTGCCGGACCCCGAAGGCGCAGAGATGATGAACACGATCGACATGATCTGCAATCTATCTCAAACTTACCGCCCTGAACGATGCGCCAATCGGTCTATGGAGGCAACCCTTTTCTGCTCGGAACTCTCCGCGCCTGTTTCCTGGCCTGTTTCCTGGCCTGTTTCCTGAATCGAATGCTGCCTGTGATTTTGAGATGGATTCTAGTAATTATTTCAAATCGGATGGGGCGGTCAGTCCATGTTCTGCGCCTGCTCGCGGATTTTTTCGATCTCGGCCTTGAGCCGCAGGCCGGCTTCCGTAATCGGCAGCGCGCCGGCGCCCAGGGGATTCGTTTTCGACAGCAGGGTGTTCGCCTCGCGGTTCATCTCCTGCGCCAGAAAGTCGATTCTTTTCCCCAGCGCGGAGCCTTCGCCCAATGTCCTCTGCAATTTCGTAAGGTGCGCGCCGAGCCGTTGCAACTCCTCGCTGATGTCCGTGCGCTCGGCCATCACGGCCGCCTCTTGCAGCAGGCGGTGGTCCTCGATTTTCGCATCGGCCAGAAGCTCTCCGAGGCGGGCCTTCAGGCGCCGCAGATAAAGTCCGTTCACGCTGTCGATCTTGTTGCGCAGCGCATCGACTTCGCCCGCCGCGGCCTCCGCGCGCGCTCGGATGTCCGCGGCGATGGCGCGGCCTTCCTCGCCGCGAGCTTCGTTCAAGCGGTCGAGCGCCTCGTCCAACACGTCCAGCAGCAGGGTCTTGAGCGTATCTTCGCCGTGTGCGGGGCGTTCGATCGAGACGGCGCCCGGCAGCTTCAGCACCGCATGCAGATCCGGGTCAGCCGCGATGCCGTTTGCTTCCGCGGCGCTTCGATAAGCATCCAGATAGGCCGCAACGAGCGCTTGGTCCACGCGCACCGCGGCCGGCGCGGCGGACTCCAATTCCACGTTGATGCGCACGCTGCCCCGCTGCACCTTGCGCTTGACGCGCTGCCGGATTTCCGGCTCGAACGGATCGGCTTCGAGAGGCGCGCGGAGCTTCAGATCGAGAAAGCGGTGGTTGACGCTGCGCACGGTCACGGCAATGCGCAGGTCGCCGGCCGCGCCTTCGGCCTGGGCGTAGCCTGTCATCGAATAGGCCATTGCAACCGCTTACGCTTCCAACGATTGTAGCTTCACCAGCCGCCGGTACAGCGCGCAGGCGCCCAGCAGCTCCTCGTGCGCGCCGGCGTCGAGAATCCGCCCCCGGTCGAGCACCACGATCTTGTCCGCCGAACGAATCGTCGACAGCCGGTGCGCGCTGACGATCACCGTGCGGCCTGCGATGAGATTCGACAGCGCCTGCTGGACAAGCAGCTCCGCTTCGCTGTCGAGGTGCGAGGTGGCTTCGTCGAGCAGCAAGATCGGCGCGTCTTTCAACAGCGCTCTGGCGATCGAGATGCGCTGCCGCTGCCCGCCGCTCAGCCGCTGCCCGCGCTCTCCGATGCGCGTCCGGTATCCATCCGGCAACGCTTCGATGAAATCCGCGGCGATCGCCGCCGCGGCGGCCGCGCGGACCTTCGCCAAAGGGATATCCGGACGGCCGTAAGCGATATTGTTTTGCACCGTATCGTCGAACAGAAACGTGTCTTGCGTGACGATTGCGATCTGCCGCCGCAGCGCGTCCAGGCGCAACTCCCGCAGGTCGCGGCCGTCGAGCCGAACGACCCCTTGCTGCGGGTCGAAGAAGCGCGGCAGCAGACTCATCAGCGTGGTTTTGCCCGCGCCGCTGGGGCCGACCAGGGCCACCACTTCCCCGGCATGGACCGTCAGGTCGATGTCGCGCAGGGCCGTCTCGTTTGCGGCGTCGGGATAGCGGAAGGTGACGCCGGAGAACTCGATCGAGCGCGCGAACGGCGGCGGCTCCGCCGGAGACGGAACTTCGCCTATATCGTGCGGATGATCGATATACTCGAAAACCCGCTGCGCCGAGCCGAGCGCCTGCTGGAAGATGTTGTAGATGCCGTTCAGCCTTTTCACGGGCTGAAACAGCATCAGCAGGGCGGCGAGAAAGCTGGCGAACTCCCCGGGCGTCATCTCGCCCGCGACGATCCGCTGCCGAGCGTAAGCCAGCAGGGCGATAATCAGCAGCGCGCCGAACATCTCGATCAGCGGCGAGGCCAACGCCTGCCGGCTCACGTGCCGCATGTGCGCGCGGAACAGTTTTTCGGACTGCCGCTCGAAGCGGCCGATCTCGAACCGTTCCATGGCGAAAGCCTTGACGACGCGGTTCCCTGAAATCGTCTCGTGCATGATCTTGACGAGCTCGGCGAGGCGGTCCTGCGCCCGCCGCGCCGTGGCCCGCAGCCGCCTGCCGATGCGCGCAGTCGGCAGCAGAACCAGCGGCAGCACGATCAGACTCGCCGCCGACAGCCGCCAGTCCCGCTGCACGAGCAAGAACAGAAGCGCTGCGGCGGTGAAAAACTGCCGCATCAGATCGGCCAGGAAGTGCGAGAAGGCCGATTGCACCTTTTCGACGTCGCTGACCAGCGACGAAATCAGAGTCCCCGTGTTCTTCGATTGGAAAAACGCCGGCGACTGGTTGAGCACCACGTTGTAAACGTCGTTGCGCATGTCGCGGACGCCGGAAAACCCCGCGTGGTTGACCAGGTAGTTCGCCGTGAAGTCGCAGATTCCCTTGATGGCGAACACGCCGGCGAGCGCGACGGCGACCAGCGTCCAGACGTCGCCGAGCGAAGCCGGCAGCAGATCGTCGAGATAGATCGTGGCGTCGAACACCGGAATCGTGACCAGGGCGATGGGAGCGGGCGAGGCATCGGGGCTCAGGATGCGGTCGATGACCGGCCCGATCAGCACTGCGACCGCTGCCTGGCAGAGGCCCACCACGGCCATCAGCAACACGGAAACGGCCAGGCGCGCGGCATAGGGGCGGACGTAGCGAAGCAGCCGCGCGAGTTCGCCCACCGCTCCATCATGCCACAGCGCGCCGGGACTGATTCTTTGCAGCACCGAAGGTTGTGCTGCAGGGTCGGACGATTCGACATCCAACGCTTACACTCTCCACTCTCCACTGGCTTCGGCGCGCTATAATCCGGGTTCGTTGCGGAGAATCATCGACATGCCAAGACGCATTCCCTCACTTTCTTTCGCCGCCGCCTTGGCTCTTTGGATTGCGGCGGCCGGCTCGCTGCAAGCTCAAATTCCCGTTTTGGGAGACGGCGGCGTCGGCATGGGGCATCTCCAGGTTCTGGTCAAAGAAGCCGAATACGAATCCCACCGCAGGGCCTGGATCGAAGGGCTGGGCGCCCGCCCCGAGCGGGTCGGCCCGCTCGAGGCGCTGCTGCTTCCCGGCGTCGCGGTGGTCATCGAGAAGGGCGAGTCCGCGGGCGGTTCCGAAGGCACGACCGTCAATCATCTCGGCTTCATGGTGCGCGATCTCGAAGCGACCGTCTCGCGCTGGGAAAAGCTGGGCTACGCAGTCTTCGAGCAGCGCCCGAGCCCGACCCAGGCGTTTCTGCGCTTTCCCGGCAACGTCAAGGTGGAGCTCAGCGAATTTCCGATGCTGGTCAACCCCGTCGAGCACCACCATATTCATCTGTACACGACCGACGTTGCGGGCATGCAGAAGTGGTATCTCGACACGTTCGGCGGCAAGGCGGGCAAGCGGGGGCGCTTCGAGGAAGTCTGGCTGCCCGGCGTGCGCCTCTCGTTCGCTCCGGTCGACGAAAAACCCGCCGGCACGAAGGGCCGCGGCGTAGACCACATCGGTTTCGAGATCGACGGCCTGGAGGCTTTCTGCAAGCGGGCCGAATCGCGCGGCATCGGGTTCGACGTTCCCTACCGGCATGTTCCCGCCATAAAAACGTCGGTGGCCTTCCTGACCGATCCCTGGGGCACATATATCGAACTGACCGAAGGTCTGGACAAGATTCGGTAGCGGGCGCGCCGGCGTCTATCCGCCGGTTTTTGACAAGAATCGCGCGGGCGAGATCTACAAATCGGCTTCATGGAGCGCGTCCCAAGGGATCAGCGTTCCGTCCGCGCGCTGCTGGGCCTGACTGCCGCCGTAGACAACGGCCGCGTTGCAGGCAAAAGAAGATGCGGCCAACTGACGGCGAACGCGGCGGGCGCCGAGAAAGAGGCCGGACGAGGCTGTCTCCGTGGACTTGGCCTCGATCAGCGTATAGCGAGGAGGTCGTTCGGCGATCAGATCGACCTCCGCTCCGTCTCGGGTGCGGTAGTACGACAGCCCGCCGCTCTCGCCGCGGTTCGTTCGCTGCTTCACGATTTCCGAGACAACCCAGGTTTCGAAGATCGCGCCGCGCAGCGGGTGCGAGCGGAGTTGCTCGGGCGTATGGATATGCAGAAGCCAACAGACGAGGCCGCTGTCGTAGAAATGGAGCTTGGGCATCTTCACCAGGCGCTTGCGTATATTGGCGTGGAACGCCGGAAGGCGGAAAACGAGAAAACCGGCCTCCAGGATGCTCAGCCAGGCTTTCGCGGTCGGCTGCGACACGCCGCAGTCCGCCGCGAGCGAAGAATAGTTGAGCAATTGCGCCGTCCGTCCGGCGCACAATTCGACGAACCGTTGGAATGCCGTCAAATTTCCCAAGTTGCCGATCATGCGCACGTCGCGTTCGAGGTACGTGGCGACATACGAACGGAGCCAATCGGCCGGATCGAAATCGCGATTGAAAATGGCGGGGTATCCGCCGGTCAGGAGTGTCTCGTCGAGACGGCCGGGGTATCGAGCGAAGCGCGTTACTTCGCTTCGCGCCAGAGGAAGCAGTCGATGCACGGCCGTCCTGCCGGCCAAAGATTGACTGACCGATGCAAGCAGAGAGAGGTTTTGAGAACCCGTGACGATCCAGCGGCCGGGTTGCGGGTCCGCATCGATGATGCCCTGCAAATAGGAAAGAAGGCCGGGCGCGCGTTGAATCTCATCGAAAATGCAGCCGCCTGCAACCCGGGACAGCAGAGACCGGGGATCCTCGATCGCAAATGCGCGCATGTCCGGGTCTTCGAGCGACACATAGGAGTGTTGCGGGAACAAGGCTCGGCACAGCGTGGTCTTGCCGCTTTGGCGCGGCCCGGTGAGCGTGATAGCCGGAAACTTCAGCGCCGCCCTCCTGAGTTGAGGGGCCAAGTCGCGTTCTATCGTCATGCAGAGAATTCTACTCAGAAAAATCGGCTGATTCAAATTTCTCCTTTGGATCAGCCGATTTGACGCTGGGTTTCAAGGTTGGAGGGACGGATTATGCGCCGTTGCCGGCCTGCCGGACGGAGCGTGCGGCGCTGCGTTCCTTGCGCGCACATTTTACAAAAATGCGGCCGTTCCGAGGAACGACGCCGTCGCTGCGCCGTGTACAATACGGGCGGGCGCAGCGCCGCTTGCGCAGCGGCCCTGACACGGCGCTGTTTCCGAAGGGGAGGAGTTCCGATGTTTTCAGTTCGTGCATTGCGGCTCGCGCTGCTGCTCGGCGCGGCGGCGTCTTTTTGCCTGGCCCAGAACTCGGGCATCCAGGGGTGGTCAGCGACGCCAGCGGCGGGGTGATTCCCGCGGCCGAGATTACCGTCGAGAATGCCGCTACGGGGGTCGAGTACTCCGCGCAGTCCAACGAGACCGGCTTCTATTCGGTTCCTTTTTTGAGCCCGGGGACCTACAGCGTGACGGCTCGCACGGAAGGCTTCGCGCCGTCGACCCGCGAGAACCTGAAGCTCGACGTGCAGCAGATCGCGCGCGTGGACTTCGAGTTGTCGATCGGCAACGTCACCGAAGTCGTCGAGGTCTCGGCGGCGGCGGCGCTGCTCGAATCCGAGCAGGCCACGATGGGGCAGGTGATCGAAAACAAGCGGATTGTGGAAATGCCCCTGAACAAGAGGAATTACCTCGAATTGGCGCAGTTGTCGGTGGGCATCCTGCCGGGCGCCACGGTGGGCGCCGGCACGCGGCCGGGACGCGACGAGGCGGGCTTCGTGGGCATGGCATGCGCGGTTATCAGAACAACGTGATGATCGACGGCGTCGATAACGGCTCCCGCGCCGGCGGCGGGCCGCTGGGCTTCGAGGCGCAGGCCAGCAAGCCGTCGGTGGACGCGGTCGGCGAGTTCAAGGTCGTCACCAACAACATGTCCGCCGAATACGGCTTCCGCATGGGGCCGAAAGTATTGGTGTCGATCAAGTCCGGCTCCAACGAGCTGCACGGCAGCGCGTTCGAGTTCGTGCGCAACGAGAAGCTCGACGCCACCAACTTTTTCGCCAACCGCTCGGGTTCGGTGAAGCCGACTTTGCGCCAGAACCAGTTCGGCGGCACGCTCGGCGGGCCGATCGTCAAGAACAGGACGTTCGGATTTTTCAGCTACCAGGGCACCCGCATCCGGCTGGGGCGCAGCTTTCTGGCGACCGTTCCCAGTCAGCTTGCGCGCAGCGGCGACTTTTCGATGGAACGCACGAACTTCAATCGGGTTTTCGATCCGGAATCGACGGTCGGAACGGGCGCGGCCGCCGTCCGCGAACCGTTTCCGAACAATGCCGTTCCCGCAAGCCGCTTCGACCCGGTCAGCTCTCCGCTGCTCAGCCGCTATCCGCTGCCCAATATCCAGGGCAGGGAGTTCGGCTTCAACAATTACTTCCGCGCGCCGTCGGACTCCGACGACACCGACCAGTACGATTTCCGCGTCGACCACAACTTCTCCGACGGCGACCGCATCTTCTTTCGGATGAGCGTCCGGCGCCAGTTCCGCGTCAATCAAAGCCCGCTGCCGGTAGAAGCCGGCGGGCAGGGCGGGCAGACCGTCGATCTCAACGGGGACAATCTGGCGTTCAACTGGACGCATGCGTTTACGCCGACGCTGCACAACGAAGCGCGGTTCGGGTTCACGCACTTCCCGACGCGCTTCGACGCGCTGATTCAAGAGCCGCTCAACGCCCAGCTCGGCATTCAGGGCGCGCCCGGCGACACCTTCGGCGACGGGTTCGACCAGGGCTTCAGTTTCTTCAACATCAACGGCTACAACAACCTGGGCACGCCCTGCTGCTGGCCCAACATCAACAACATGGACAACATCCAGATCGTGGACAACCTGTTGTGGCAGAAGGGCAGCCACAGCATCAAGATGGGCTTCGATTACCGCCGGCTCAACATTTTCCGCGAGGCGATGCGTTTCCGGCGCGGGCAGTTTCTGTTCAATCGGGTGTTCACGGCCGAGCAGCCCAATATAGGCAGAAGCCGCTCGACCACGGGCAACGGACTCGCCGAGATGATGTTGGGCTGGGTGGGGCAAACCCGCGTGGGCAACCCCGCCGGGGAGAACGCGGTCGTGCCCTACTGGGGCGCCTACGTCCAGGACGACTGGAAGGTTACGCCGAAGCTGACCCTGACGCTGGGACTGCGCTGGGAGCTGTTTCACCGCGGCTACTACCCGAAAGGGCACATCCGCGGGCGCACCGGAGTCAGCAACTACATCACAGCGTTCAACGGCCTGCCGGACGGGCAGGAGGAGTTCTGGGACCGCCCCGAGGACGGCAGCGATTGCGGCTGCGAGCAGGATCTGAACAACTTCGCCCCGCGCGCGGGCATCGCCTACCGGCTCAACGACAAGACCGTCGTGCGCGCCAGCGGCGGCATCTTTTATGGCGAGGGCGACATCGTTACAGATAATTCGGCATGGTCCCGCCAGGTTCCGGACTTCACCGAGATCATCACGCCCACGTTCGACAACGTCACCCCCGTAACGCTGGTCAAGGACGGTTTCCTGCCCGTAACGCTGCCCGCCGAGGAGCCTTTGCCGAATACCGGCGCGTCGGCTTCGTACCGCAAGCAGCCGAACCATTACGCCGTGCAATGGTTCGTCGACGTTCAGCGCGAATTGCCGCAAGACATGGTTTGGATCGTCGGCTACCAAGGCTCGAGCACCAGCTATCTCGCCTACCGGCTGAACATCAACTTTCCGGGGCCGCACCCCACGATTCCCGCCAACCGCAGGCGGCTGCGGCCGCTGCGCACCGGCGTCAATCTGTCCGAGCCGGGAGCGAACGCCTCCTACAACGCGTTCGTGACCCGCCTCGAGAAACGCTACGCCAAGGGCCTCACCTTCCTGGCGTCCTATACCTGGTCGCACAACATCGACAACAACACCCAGTTTCTGGACACCGGCCTGTTCAACGTGGCCAACCAGTACGACCGCAGCGCCGAGCGTTCGAGCGCCAACATCGACATGACGCAGAATCTCACCACCAGCTTCACCTGGGAATTGCCCTTCGGCAAAGACCGCCCCTTCGGCTCGGACTGGGGCGGGGCGCTGGACGCGGTTCTGGGCGGATGGCAACTCGGCGGCATTCTCTCGCTGCGCTCCGGCTTTCCCTTCGAGGTGACTTTTCCGGGCGATCCGCAGAACACGGGCTCCACCAACCGCGGCAACCGCATCGCCGACGGCGAATCGAGCAATCCGACCATCGACAACTGGTTCGATCAGTCCGCCTTCGTCATCAGCGACCCCGGCGTTTACGGCACGAACGGCCGCAACGTGCTGCGCGGGCCCGACGGCAGGAGCTTCGACTTCATGCTCGGCAAGCGCTTCCGCATGCCTTGGGAAGGGCATACGGTGCAGTTCCGCTTCGAGGCGTTCAACTTCACCAACACGCCGCGCTTCGGCCAGCCCAACGGGGGCATGCTGCGCGCGGCCACGGGCACGATCAACCGGGCGGACGAGCCGCGGCGGATTCAGTTCGGCTTGAAGTACCTGTTTTGAGCGCCGAGCGGCGGCTCGTCGACGGCTCGACGGCGTTACCGCCGCGTCTCGCGCAGGGTCAACAGGCGGTTCGCCTCGACCGCGCCGATGTTTTCGGTTTGGCCCGAGGACCAGCGGATCGAGACTTCCGCGGAATCCGCGTCGCCGAGGCCGAAGTGCGCCCGCAGATCGTTTTGCGAAAGATAGCTGCCGCCGCTGCGGATTTCCTTGACCTGCGTCCGCCCCCCGGCGGCGAGCGAAATCCGCGCGCCGACGTCGTCGCGGCCCGACGCGGTTAGAGCGCGAACCAGCAGCCAATTGCCCGCCGGGGCGGAATTTTGCAGCAGGGAAGGGGCTTCGTTCATGTTGACGACCACGATTTCCAGATCGCCGTCGTTGTCGAGATCGCCCGCGGCGGCGCCGCGCGAGGAATGCCGCGCGGCGACCGCCGGACCCGCCTCGGCCGACAGCGGGTGAAAACGGCCGTCCCCGCGGTTCCAGAACAGCAGCCTGGGCTGCGCGAAGCTCTCGTCGATGGGCGCGCCGTCGACGCTGGGCGCGACGTGCCCGTTGACGGCGAACAGGTCTGGCCGGCCGTCATGATCGAAGTCGAGGAATACAGCGCCCCAACCGACGTATTGCGTCACGGTGGCCAGTCCGGCGGCGACCGTTTCGTCGGTAAAGGAGAAATCGCCGTCGTTGCGGTAGAGCGTGTTGGCGTCGGACGCGAAATTCGTCTTGAAAATATCGGTCAGGCCGTCTCCGTCGTAATCGCCCGCGGCCACGCCCATGCCGGCCTGCTCCTGGCCGTCTTCGTTGTAGGCGGCCCCGGAAAAAAGACCCAGTTCCCCGAAAGCGCCGCCCCCCGTGTTGCGGTAGAGCAGGCTCGCCGTGGAATCGCAGGCGACGTACACGTCCGTCCGTCCGTCGTTGTCGTAGTCGCCCGTAAGCACTCCCAGGCCGTAGTGGTTGCGCGGCCCGGCGACGCCGGACGCTTGCGAGACGTCGGCGAACTTTCCGCCGCCGTCGTTTTCGAAAAGGGACATGGTTTCCGCCGGCAGTCCCCGCGGCCCGCAGGGGATTGGAACGTTTTGCCAGCGGCACTGCGGTGCCTCGCCGGGCAGCGGCGTGCCGTCGATGTCGAAGTCCACGTAATGGGCGACGAACAGATCGAGGTCGCCGTCGCGGTCGAAGTCCGCAAAGGCGCAGCCGGAGCTCCAGCGCCGCCCGGTTTCGGCGAAGCCCCTTTGCCGGCTTTCGTCTGCGAACGTCTCGCCGCCGCGGTTGCGCAGCAGGCGGTCCGGCCCCCAGTGGGTGACAAAAAGGTCGATGTAGCCGTCGTTATCGACGTCGCCCGCGCAGACGCCCTGCCCCCAGCCGGTTGCGGCAAGGCCCGCCTCGGCCGTAACGTCCTCGAAGCGCAACTCTCCGCGGTTGCGGTAGAGCCGGTGCGGCGGCGCCTTTTCGTCGAGCCGCCCGGAGTTGACGAAAAAAACGTCGAGCAGGCCGTCGTTGTCGAAGTCGATGAGGGCTGCGCCCGTCCCGGTAGTCTCCACGAGATAGTTTTTTTCGCCCGCGCCCCCCGATACGTTTGCGCCTGCGAGCCCCGCCTCGGCGGCGATGTCGCGGTAATCGACGGCGGGCGCAACGACGCCTTCGGGCAGAGGGGCAGCGGGGACGGCGCGCCTGTTGCCGGCGGCCATGCCCTGGGCAAAAACAACGGGCGCGCCGAGAACGATCGCCGACGGCAACAGCAGCTTGCCGGCGAGCCTGCCTCGGGCGGGCGTCATGCGCAACTTCAATGGTAACGGCAGTAACGGCGGGCGAAAGGCCCGCGATGCAAGCCCGTTTCGGCTTTTGTAAAAAGTTCGGCCTTTGTCAATGAGCGCTCCTTCGAGTGTGCTAAAACTAACGCAGTCCCGGCGCGTCGTGCGCCAATCCATCGGGACATCGGGGGGGAGTCCATGCGACAAGCGGTTTCGGTTTTTCGGTGTTTTCTTCAGTGTTTGCAGGCGCCGGTTTTTGCCGCCGCCGGTCTTTGCCTGGCGCTGCTCGCCCCGCAGGCGGCCTGGGGGCAGGCGTCGAGCGCGGCCATCAACGGCACGATCACCGATCAGCAAGGCGCGGTGATACCCGGCGCGGAACTCGTGCTGACCAGCGTGGAAACCGGCATCGAGCGCCGCGCGGCCTCGAACTCCGTCGGCAACTACGGGTTTCCCGGCATCCAGCCGGGCTACTACATGCTGGAGGCTTCGTCCGACGGCTTCCGCACGGCGTCGATCGAGCCTTTCGTGCTGGTCGTGAACCAGACGGCGACGTTCGACATCGCGCTCGAAGTCGGCGCGGTGACCGAATCGGTGACGGTCGAGGCCATCGGCGCGCAGGTGCAGTCCTCGTCGTCCGAACTGGGCACCGCCATGACCGAACAGCAGGTGGTGGACCTGCCGCTGAACGGCAGAAACTTCACCCAGTTGCTGATCCTCACGCCCGGCGCCTCGCCGGCCAACGTGGCCCAGAACCGGGGCGGCTTCGGCAGCACCTCGGTCGGCTCGTTCAATTTCCCGTCGATCAACGGACAGAACAACCGCAGCAACCTTTTCCTGACCGACGGCGCGAACAATCAGGGCATCATGACCAGCACCTACGCGGTTCCGCCGATCATCGACGCCATTCAGGAGTTCAAGGTGCAGTCGCACAACGATCTGGCGGAGTTCGGCGGCGTCACCGGCGGCGTCGTCAACGTCGTCACCAAATCCGGCACGAACGCGCTGCACGGCACGCTCTGGCACTTCCTGCGCAACGACAATCTCGATGCGCGCGCCACGTTCTTGAAAGAGAAGGCGGCTCTGGCGCAGAACATGTACGGCGCCACGGGCGGCGGGCCCGTCGTCAAGAACAAGACGTTCTTCTTCCTCACCTACCAGGGCTTCAAGAACCGCACGCCCTCCAACCGCTGGTACCGCGTGCCGACCGAAGCGAACCTGACCGGCGACATGAGCGATTGGGGGCGCCAGATCTACGACCCGATCACCACGGTGGACGACGCGGACGGCAACCCGACGCGCACGCCGTTCGCCAACAACATGATTCCGGCAAGCCGACTCGACCCGGGCTTTCTCGGTTATTTGCAGCAGACGGTGCCCAAGCCCGGCAACGTCCGCAACAGACTGAACAATCAACTGGACACCACGGGAACGACCGTGGACCAGCATGAATACTCGGCCCGCTTCGATCACCGCTTCAGCGCGGAAGACTCCGTGTTCTTCCGCTGGAGCGGCCAGGACAACGCGCAAGACAGCTCGGCCGGCCGGCAGACGCTGTCCAGCTTTGTTGACGTTGTCAACACCAACGTCGCGGCGAACTGGGTGCATACCTTCAATCCAACGAGCATCCTGCAGCTTTCTTTCGCCCGCGTCGAAGTCGAGCGGGACACGGGCAACGCTTTCCGCAACCTGCCCGACGGCTTCGTTGCGCAGGTCGGTTGGAACCCGGAATTCGCCGGCGGATTCCGCGGCGGCGACACGTTCGTGCCGAACGTCGGCGTCTCGCAATTTTTCGGCGGCGGCGAGCGGACCGGCTTCACGCGCACCAGCGATACTTGGCAGTACAAGGGCGACTACACCAAGATCTGGGGTTCGCATACCTTCAAGTTTGGCGCCGAGCACAACATCATCGGCCACTTTGGCCAGACCAACGACCACTCCAACAGCTTCAACAACGTCGGCACGGCCCATCCGGCGAGCCAGGGCAACACCGGCAGCCCGCTGGCCTCCTTTCTGCTGAACGTTCCGAACGCCTGGTCGCGGCGCGACTTTTTCAAGCGCGCGCGGGGCGGCGGGTTGTCTTCCTTCTTCGCGCAGGATTCCTGGAAGGCGTCGCAAAAGTTGACGATCAATATGGGCTTGCGCGTGGACAAGACTTTTCTGCCGCAGTTCGGCAACGCCGAAGAGAACACTGTGCATTTCGGCAACATCGACTACAACGTGGGCATCTACTGGCTCACCGAAGTGCCCGAGCCCTGCGTTACGCGCCGCATCGCGCCCTGCCTGCCGGACCCGGGCGGCGCGCTGCCCGACGATGTGCGGGTCTCGCCGGACGGCCGTGTGCAAGACCCCTGGCCGACCAGTTGGCAGCCGCGCCTAGGCTTCGCCTACCGCCTCAACGAGCGCACCGCGCTGCGCGCCTCGGCCGGGATATTCTTCGACAACTTCGCCGGAGTCACGCAGAACACGCAAAACCTCGGCCACACCTGGCCCGACGTCGGCCGCAAGCTGCAGAACGGAACCAACCCGGCCTCGGCCAACCCGACGGTGGACGCCAAAAACCCCGCTCCGACCGGGATTCTGCCCACCGCCACGCCTTACAACCAGGGCGCCTGGTATTCGGACCCGCGCATGGACAACTCCTACTCCATGCAGTGGAACTTCGGCATCCAGCGCCAGCTCGACGACGCGACCATGGTGCAGATCAACTACGTCGGCTCGGGCAACAGCCGCCAGCCGCTGGGGACCTATTACAACGTGGCGCTGACTCCGGGGCCGAGGGCGACGGCGCGGCAGCGCGCGCCCTTCCCGCGGTTCCGCGCCAACAACTATCTGACCTCGTGGGGACGCAGCAACTACCATGCCCTGCAGACGCAGTACAACCGCCGCTTCTCGAAGGGCTTGGCCTTCATGCTCAACTACACTTGGGCCAAGTCGATCGACATCGGCTGCACCGGCTGGTTCGTTGAGGCCTGCTCGCAGCAGAACCCTTATGAGTTCAACCTCGACCGCAGCGTGTCCGGCATCGACCTTACGCACAACCTGAACTTCAACTGGGTTTACGAGATTCCGTTCCCGTCGGACTCCCCCTTGCGCACGGTCCTCGGCGGCTGGAAATTCAACGGCTTGGTGATGTTCGCCTCGGGGCAGCCGTACACGCCGACGATCAATGGCGACTTTGCCGGGACGGGACTGCCCAACGGCCGCTACCGCCCGAACTTCGTCGGCGACCCCCATCTCAGCAACCCCACCACGGGCCGCTGGATCAACACGGACGCCTTCGCCCCGCCCGCACCCGGGACTTTCGGCAACGCCGGCCGCCACAGCCTGCGCCAGGACGGTATCAACAACTTCGATTTCTCGTTCTTCAAGACCATCCCGGTCAACGAGCGTTTCCGTTTCGAGTACCGCGTGGAGTTCTTCAACGGGTTCAATTCGCCGCAATACGCGGCGCCGGTGCGGAATTTCAGCAATGCGCAATTCGGAAGCGTAACCGGCACGTCGAACCGCGCGCGTCAGATTCAGATGGGCCTGAAGTTGTATTTTTAGGGCGGTTTCAGGAGGGGCGCCCGCTCGCCGGAGCGGTGGGCGTCTCTCGCTTTGTCCGCGCCGCGCATCGCCCGCGCACGGAATTCCGGCTACGATAAAGGCCGATACGTTCCGCCATGCGCACGATTCGACCCGTTCTCGCGGCGCTGCTCGCCTGTTTTTCGGCGCCCGCGCAGACGCCCGCGCAGACGCCGGCGGATGTCTCGCGGATCGTCGCCTCGGCCGAGCGCCAACGTCGGGCCGGCGACGGCGCCGCCGCGCTCGCCGCGCTTGAAGAGGCCGCCGCGGCCTATCCCGGCCAAGCCTTGCCGCTCTTCAACCTGGGCGCCGTTTACGGCGAGTTGGGACGCTACGAAGAGGCCGCCGGCGTTCTGCGCCGGGGCTTGGCGCTCGACCCCGGCAACGCGGACGCGCATCTGACGCTGGCCAAGGTGCGCATCGGCCTGCACGACTACGCGGGCGCATTGGCCTCCGCCGCGCGCTATGCCGAGCTGGCCGGAGCCGCGGCCGCGAATTTCGGTTTCCACTATGTTCGCGGGGTGGGGCTGCGCCGTCTCGCCCGCTTGGACGAGGCCGAAGCGGAGTTGCGCGAGGCCGTTGCCCTGAACGGCGGCCACGCGGACGCCCTCTACAATCTCGGCTTCGTGCTTTCCCGCCAAGGCCGTTACGACGAAGCCCGCGGTCTGCTGGAGAAGGCCAGGCATATCGATCCCGCATCCCAGGATGTGACCTACCGATTGGCGGTCGTGCTCAAAAAGCTGGGCGAGACCGAAGCCGCCGCCCGCGAGCTCGCAGCCTTCCGCGAAGCGAAGGAACGCGCGCAGCGGCAAACCCGCGCGGCGGTGTCCGTCGAGCAGGGCCGGCGCGCCCTGCAAAGCGGCGACCCGCAAAAGGCGAAGGAGTTTTTTCAGCAGGCCATCCGCCTGGACGCGGACAACGCGGAGGCGCACAACAGTCTGGGCGTCGCCTACGGCAGATTGGGCAGAAACGACTTGGCCGAGTTGATGTTCGCCAAGGCGACCGCCCTGCGAGCGGACTACGCCGAGGCCCATGTCAACCTGGCGCTCACGCTGGCTCAGCGCGGCAAGCTCGACGACGCCCGGGCGCGGATCGAAGAGGCGTTGCGCCTGGCGCCGGAGAACCCGGCGGCGCACGAAGCGGCGGGCATGATCCTGACCCGGCTCGGCCGCGCCGCGGACGCGCTGCCGCATTTTCGCAAGGTCGCCGCCGCCCGCCCGGAAGACGTCGAGGCGCGCCTGAACCTGGGCATCGCCCTTGCCGAGAGCCGCCGCCTGGAGGAGGCGCTGGCCGCGTTCACGCGCGCGGCCGAGTTGGACCCCGATGCGCCGCGGCCCCGGTACAACCGCGGCCGCGCCCTGCACGATCTCGGCAGGAGCGAAGAAGCCGCGGCCGAGTTGCGGCGGGCCGCCGAAGTCGATTCCGGGTTCGCGCCGGCGCTGGAATTGCTGGCGTCGCTCGAAGCCGAGCGGGGAAACTTCGAACGCTCCGCCGAGTTGTGGGCGCGCGTCGCGGAGTTGCAGCCGGAAAACGCCGGCGCGCATTACGATCTCGGGCGCGCGTTCATGCAACTCGGGCGCAAGGATGCGGCCGTGACGCATTGGCGGCGCGCCGCGGAACTCGACCCCGCGCACAAGGAGGCGCTCTACAATCTGGCCCAGGCGCTGCGCCTGTCCGACCCCGAAAGCGCGCGCGGCTACCGGCTGCGCTTCCAGGCGTTGAAGTCCGAGGAGCAGGTGACCGACCGCGCCGGAACTCTCTGGAATTTTGCGCTTGCGGCCGCCGCGAAGAAAGACTGGGCGCGGGCGTTCGCGCTGTTTCGGCAAGCGCTGGAGGTCTGCGGCGGCTGCCCGGCAAGGGGAAGCATCCACAAGAATTTCGGCTTGACCTACGGCCATGCGGGGGACTACGCGAACGCCGCGCGCGAGCTCGAGGCCGCGCGCGAACTGCTGCCGGACGACCGGGAAATCGCGCGGGCTCTGGCCGTCGTCCGCTCCTCCGGCGGGCGGGCGCAATGACGCCGCTGCGCTCGGGCGTTTGGCTCGGCTGCCTGCTGCTTGCGCCCTCCGGCGGCGGCGCCTCGGAGCGCTGCGCCGCCTGCCATCCCAAGGAAACCGCGGCCTATCTGCGGACGGGCATGGGCCGCTCGATCGCCCGCCCTTCGGCGCTTCAGCCCGCCGGCGCATACCGCCACGGACTCTCGAAAACGACCTACGCGATTGCCGCCGATTCATCCGGCATGACCCAGCGCATCGCTCGCGGCGGACTCTCCGCCGAGTATGCGGTGGACTACGTAATCGGCTCGGGCAATGCCGCGTTCGGCTACCTGGTCAGCGCCGGCAACGCCGTTTTTCAGTCGCCCATCGCCTACTACACGAAATCGAAGCGTTGGGGCGCCGCTCCCGGGATGGAGCGATACGCGGCGCCCGACTTCACCCGGCCGGTGACCGCGGAGTGTCTTTGGTGCCATGCCGATCGCCCTCTGCCGCTGCCGCAAACCGTCAACCGCTACGAGCGGCCGATTTTTGAGGCCGCGGCGATTTCCTGCGGGCGCTGCCACGGCGATGTCCGCGCGCACCTCGACGAGCCGAAGTCCGCGAACATCGTCAACCCGGCCGCGCTGCCGCCCTCCGCAAGGGCCGGCGTTTGCGAGCAGTGCCATCTCTCGGGCGTTGTCCGCATTCTCAATCCGGGCAAAGATTTCGGCTCGTATCGGCCGGGCGAGAAGCTCGAAAACTCGTTTTCGGTATTCACGGCTGCGCAATCCGCCATCGGGCGGCCTTTCCAAGTCGTCAGCCACGTCGAGCAGCTTGCTCTGAGCCGCTGCGCCCAAAGCAGCAAGGGGCGGCTGTGGTGCGGCGCGTGCCACAACCCGCACGATGCGCCGGAAGACCCCGCAGCGTATTTCCGCCGGCGCTGCATCGACTGCCACGGGCCGGCGTTGGCCGCAGACCACGGCGCGCCGGCGCGCGACTGCATCGGCTGCCACATGCCGAAGCGGCAGTCTTGGGACAGCGGGCACAGCGCCTTCACCGATCACCGAATCGCGGCGCGTCCCGGCCGGGCCGCAACGCCGGCGGAGCAGCCGCCTCCGGCTCTTCGCGCCTGGCGCGCGGCGCCCGAGCCCCTGGCGACCAGAAACCTCGGTCTGGCTAACGTCATGGTCGGCCGGCAACGGAGCTCGCCGCGGCACGCCGCGGCCGGACTCGATCTGCTGCGTTCGGTAAAAGACGAGTTTGCCGGCGACCCCGATTTCCTGGAAGGGTTGGGCACGGCCTTCGTGCTTACGGGGTCTCCGCGCCAAGGGCGGGACTATCTGCGAAAAGCGGTCGAGGCGCAGCCCGGCCACGCGCTGCGGCGCCTGTCTTTGGCGGCGGCATGGTGGCAACTCGGCGCCGCAAGCGAAACCATCGCCGCTCTGGCGGCGGCGGTCCGCCTCGACCCTTATCTGGAATCGGCCTACCGCATGATGGCCCGCGTGTACGCGGATGCGGCCCGGCCGGAGAAGGCGCGGGAGACGTGGCGGCGCTATCTCGAGCATCGGCCGCGCAGCATCGAGGCGCGCCGGCAAACAGGGCGCCTGCCGGCGGATCCCGATCCGTGACGCAAAACGGCTTCATGGCGCAGCCGCCGCTTGCTCCTGAACGTTCCCGGCGGCATCGTTCCCCTCGGACGCAAACGTGTTTTCGACAATGCTGCGGATAGCGTCGTCGTTGAGTTCCGCGTAGTATCCGTACTTTTCCCGGATCCTGCGCAATTCTCGGGAAAGCGCCCGGACTTTGTACTCGCTGCCTTCTCCCTTTGCCCATCGCTCGATGCGTCTCTCGGCCGCGGCGATATGACCGAAAACCTGCATTCTTCGCCTGAGCGTCTCGGGCATCGCCGCGCCCCGGCGTTCGAGCAGATCGGCGATGTCCATATGACCGTGCAAATAGGCGAACGCAAGGGCCGAGCCGCCGCCTTCGGGTTTCTCGTTCACGTCCGCCCCGGCATCCACGAGCAGGCTTGCAATCCCTGCCGACCCGCTCATCGCCGCATAATGCAGCGGAGTAGCCCCCGTATCTTCTCGCGCGTCCGCATCGGCGCCGAAACGCAACAGTTCCGCAGCGTACAGATAGTACGAATCCCGAGCCCACGAAGCAGCGTAGAGCAAAGCCGTTCTGCCGTATTGGTCAACCTCGTTCGGGTTGTGTCCCGATTGCAGCAATCCGACGAAATGTTGCCAATCGCGGTACCGGATCGCTTCGTGCAACGGATATTCCCGTTTTTGCGCCGCCGCGGGCAGCGCCGCCAGGCACAGCAACGCCGCCGTTGCCGCGCCTCCCTGGAACGTTTGCATGGTCTTGCAAGCGGGTTACGCGGCAAGGTCTCACAGGGTTTCCGGGAACGGAGTCCTGCCGCCCGTTCGCGCAGTGGAAAAGCCGCCGCTTGCCCGTTGCGCCTCGCCGCGCTATGCTGACTATGTTCGCTGGAGCTTCCGCTCTTCGTTTCTCTTCCTCCGCGGGGTCCTACCCCGAAGCCGTCCGCGGATTGCGGCCGGCGCGCCCCCATGACCATTACAGAACTGCATCAGAAAGACATCACGACCCTCAGCGAGCTTGCCTACGATCTGGGTCTCGAAGGCATCGGCAGCCTGCGCAAGCAGGAGCTGATCTTCCGCATCCTGCGCGCGCAGACCGAAGACGAAGGGCTGCTGTTTGTCGAGGGCAGCCTCGAAATCCTGCCCGAAGGGTTCGGCTTTCTGCGCTCGCCCGAATACAACTACCTGCCCGGCCCGGACGATATCTACGTTGCGCAGCAGATCGTCCGCCGCAACGGCATCCGCAACGGCGATACGGTGTCGGGGCAGGCGCGGCCGCCCAAAGACCGCGAGAATTACTTCTCGCTGATCCGCGTGGACGCCATCAATTTCGAGCCTCCCGAAGTCGCCAAAACCAAGATTCACTTCGACAACCTGACTCCGCTCTATCCCGACGAGCATCTCAGGCTGGAGACGACGAAAGAGAATCTCAGCGGGCGGGTCATGGACTTGGCGACTCCTATCGGCAAGGGCCAGCGCGGCCTGATCGTCGCCCCTCCGCGCACTGGCAAGACGATGCTTTTGCAGTCGATCGCCAACTCGGTCACCGCCAACCATCCCGAGGTCACGCTCATCGTCCTGTTGATCGACGAGCGCCCCGAGGAAGTTACCGACATGACCCGCTCGGTCAAGGGCGAGGTGGTCAGCTCGACCTTCGACGAACCGCAAGCGCGGCACGTGCAAGTCGCCGAAATGGTCATCGAAAAGGCGAAACGGCTCGTCGAGCACAAGAAGGACGTGGTCATCCTGCTCGATTCGATCACGCGCCTCGCCCGCGCTTACAACACGATCGTCCCCTCGTCGGGCAAGGTCTTGTCGGGAGGCGTGGATTCGAATGCGCTGCAGCGCCCCAAGCGGTTCTTCGGCGCGGCGCGCAACATCGAAGAAGGCGGCTCGCTGACCATCGTCGCCACGGCTCTGGTCGATACCGGCAGCCGCATGGACGAGGTCATCTTCGAGGAGTTCAAGGGCACGGGCAACATGGAGCTGCACCTCGACCGCAAACTGGTCGACAAGCGCACCTTCCCGGCCATCGACATCCATCAGAGCGGCACGCGCAAGGAAGAGTTGCTGCTCGATCGGGAGACGCTGCAGCGCGTCTGGGTCTTGCGCAAGGTTCTGAGCAGCCTGGGCACGGTCGAAGCCATGGAACTGCTGCTCGACCGCATGTCGAAAACGCGCAGCAACGCCGAGTTCCTGGCCTCGATGAAAAGTTGACGGCGCGCCATGCGGGAGGTCGAATCCACGGTGCGGGCGCGTTACGCCGAAACCGATCAGATGGGCGTCGTCTACTACGCGAACTATCTGGTCTGGATGGAGGTCGCGCGGGTCGCATACTGCCGGGAAGCGGGGTTCGAGTACAGCGACATGGAGCGCGAGTCGGGCGCCTATCTCGCGGTGACCGAAGCGCGCTGCCGGTACCGCTCGCCGGCCCGCTTCAACGACAAGGTGCGCATCGTCTGCCGGGTGACGGAGGTCCGTTCGCGGACCGTGCGCTTCGCTTACGAGATGTATCGCGGCGATGAGCTGCTGGCGACGGGGGAAACCCTGCACACGGTAACCAATGCGCAGGGCAAGACGGTGCGCATGCCGGAGCGCTATCGGGAATTCTTTCCGCTTTCCCGGTAGACTGTTTCCGAACCCGGCGCGCCGCCCGCGCGGGCGGGGCCGAGAGCCGATGGCAAGCATGAAGAATCCGCGCGCGGCGCCGTTCGGCAGGGCGGCCGTTTTGCTCTGCGCCGCGGCCGGAATGCTGCACGGGGGGCTCGACCGGCGCTTCGATCTGACGCTCCAGCGCGTCCTCCGCGGCGGGCCGCCGGTTTACGATCCGCCGTTTCTGTTGGCCGACCTGATTCCCAGGGACGCGCGGCGGTTCACCGACTTCAGCGGCGATCTTTCCGGGCGCTACATCGGGGCGCTTGCGGCCGCGGCGCGGCATCGGCCGATCCCCGTCGAGGCGCTGCGCGAACTTGTCCGCGAGGCGGTCGGGCTTCAACGGGCCGACGGGCGTTTCGGCGCTTCGCTCTCGCGCTTCGGGGTCGCGGAAGACGATATGGCTCTCATGTGGGGCAACGGGCGGCTCCTGATCGGGTTGCTGGAGTACCATGCCGTCTCGCAAGACGCCGCCGCTCTGCGGGCGGCGAAAGGCGTCGGCGACTTCCTGTTGGCGAACGCGGAGACGTTCAACGGCGCGAAGGTGCGCCGCGATTACGGCGCCGGGCGCATGGCGCACGGCTATATCTGCTGGACGCAAAACATCGAGGGCCTGGTTGCCTTGGGTCGGGCGTCCGCCGATCCCCGCTATGTCGAGGCCGCCGCGGCCATCGCCGTGCATGTCTCGCAGCAACCGGGCCAACACAGCCACGGCCTGCTGTCTTCGCTGCGCGGCATTCTCGAGCTTTACCGCCAGACCGGTGACGCGCGCCTGTTGCGCCAAGTCGAAGCGGCGTGGTCGATGCTCGCCGCGTCCGGGAACGTGGCCGTCACCGGAACCGTCTCCGAATACCTCGAGCCGGCGATGCGCCGGGACGAAGGCTGCTCCGTTGCCGATTGGCTGCGGCTGTCGCTGGCGCTTTGGCGCGAGACGCAAAAGCCGCGCTACATCGCCGCCGCCGAGCGGAGCTGGTTCAACGGTTTTGCCATGAATCAGTTCCCCTCCGGCGATTTCGGCCACGTTTATTTCAACGAAAACGGATTCGCCGGCGGCGCCGACCGCGCTTGGTGGTGCTGCACGCTGCACGGGCTGCGCGCCTTTCCGGCGGTGCTCGAAGCAGCGTTCCGCGAGACGGGAGACGCTCTTCTTTACGAATTCGCGGTCGATGCCGCGGTTGCCTCCGGCGGCCTGCGGGTGCGGGCCGAGACCAGTCTCGCCGTCGACTCGACCGTGGAGTTCGCGATCGAGGCGGCGCCCGCCGCGCCCCGAGCGGTCGGCGTCAGAATTCCGGCCTGGGCGAACGATTTGGCGCTTGCGGTCAACGGAAATTCTGTCGAGGCGGCCCGGCGGGACGGCTATGCGCTGCTCGAGCGCGTCTGGGCCGCGGGAGACCGCCTGCGCGCGCGTTACGAACTGCGCGCGGAATGGCTGCGCGGCCGCGGCCGATCCGGCCGCCGCGCGCTGGTGCTGGGCCCGTGGATACTGGCCGTTTCCGAGGCGGTGTCGCCGTCCTTTTTCGATGAGGGCTACGCGCAAAACGAAGCCTACGCCGAAAATCTCGCCGCCGTCGCGGGGCTGCCGGCGAGACGCGAGATGCGCTACGTTCCCGCGGGTTACCGCGAGCAGGCGCAGACCGCCCGGCTGTTGCCCGTCGGGGAGCGTACGTGGTCGGGCCGCCAGGGCCGTTGGGAGGTCTGGCTGCGGAGCGGAAACGCGGCCGGCGCAGCCGCAAAAGCTGCGGACCGGCGGCCGCTGCCGGAGCGGTCGCCGCTGCCGTTCCTCGCCGCCGCCGCCGCGCTTGCCGCCGCCGGCGGGTTCCTTTGGAGGAGGCGCCGCCGTTCAGCCGGCCGAGCTTAGCAATCGCGGCGGAAGCGCCGAGGGCGGCGCGGCGGTCTCCGCGGAAAGCGGCGCGGGTTGGTATTCTGTCCTGTGCCGGAACGGCTGGAATCATGAGACAGAGCGATTACGAATACCATGGGCCGCGAACTTCCGTGTCGCTCGCCAGAAGCTTCGACGCAACCCCCGAGACAGTCTTCGCTGCCTGGATTACGCCCGAGATTGCCTGCCGGTGGCTTTTCGCCGACGAGGCGAGCGAGACGGTCTGCGAGCTCGATCCTCGCGTCGGCGGAAGCTATGAGATCACGCGGATCTGCGAGGGCGTGCGCTACGTCGCCGTCGGCGAGTATCGCCAGGTCGAGCGGCCGCGCCCTTGGTCTTCACGTTCGGCATGCCGCAATTCGCCGCCGACTTCTGCACGGTCAGCGTCGAGATCGCCCCGCTCCGCGGCCGGACAACAGTGCAGCTCACCCAGGAGGGGCTGCCTCCCGGCTACGAGGAATCCACGCTGAGCGGCTGGCGGCAGATGTTCGATTTACTGGAGACGGCGTTAGCCGAGCCGCTGCAGCCCGAGGCGCCTTGAGAAGGGGCGCTGTTTCCAATTGAGGCGCGCTGCGGCTGCGGGCGCAAGGAGGCGCCGCTCGGCCGGTCGCTAAGGAAGGTCTGAATAAGTAGTGGCAAGCAGGGGGGATGTATCCTAGTTCTCTGACCGTGTAAAAAGGTTTGTTTGATAATGGAAGGTGGAGCGGGCGGCCTGACGAGTGAATTGCCAGTTGATCTTGACGCGGTCACGATTGACGCGGCGATTCCAGGCCTTGGCCTCGGCACGTAAGGTACGGAGATTGGCGATACGGCGCGTACCCAGGCATTGCCGCGAGAATAAACTGACCTCAATTTCGGCTTGGTTGAGCCAACTGCCGTGTTTGGGCGTGTAGTGCAGGCTGAATCGCTCCCACAAGCGGGCCGCGTGCTCTTCGCCGAAGCGTTCGACCAGCGGCTTGTGGCGGTGGATATTGAGATTGTCGACAACCAGGTGAATCGTGCGCGCGCGAGGATAGCTGCTGGCCAGCTTGTCGATAACTTGGGCGAATTCCTCCCCGCGGCGCGTTGGCGTGGGATAGGTGAAATGGCGGCCCGCCTTGGGTTCGACGGCACAAAACACATTGGCGGTTCCACAACGTTTGTATTCGCTGTCGCGCTTGGCCACCCGGCCCGGCCCGGCCGGGTGGCGAGGGCGTACTTCAGCGTGCAGCGAAACCGCCTTTTCGTCCAGGCAAACCACCGGTTGGTGCGGATCATAGGGCGTTTCGTAGAGCGCCAAAACATCTTCCATTTTTTCGATATAGGCGTCGTTGAGTTCAGGCAGACACCACATTTTTTTCCCGCCACGGCTTGAGCTCGTGGCGCTGCAACAGAACACGGACGGTTTCCCGTCCCACGCGCGGTACAAGCTTTCGTTTGACGGCTTCGGCAGCGATGAGACGCACACTCCAACGCGCCGCCCCTCTCGGCGGCTTGCCGCACGCCATCGCCACGATGCGCTGCCGCGAAGACGCGTCGAGCAACGGTTCCCTGCCAGGCCGGGCTTTTTCGTAGAGCGCACGGTCGAGACCTCCCTGGCGGTAGCGGCGCGCGATGGCGCGCACCGTCTTGGGCGTCAGACGCACCCTCTCGGCGGCTTCGGCGGCGCTGACGCCTGTAGCGAGATGGCGCAGGGCGAGCGCACGCAAAACGACGCGCACTTGCTGCACCCCGCAGGCGAGCACGGCGTCCAAAGCCTCTTGATCGGCGACGGATACACGGAGACGTTGAGCAGTTCTGGGCATGTACAAGCATACCATGCCCTCCTCCTATATTTCAAACCTTTCTATACGGTCGAAATACTAGTGGAGTTGTAGGGTAGATGTTGTCGTTAGAGGGAGGAAGGATGCATCAGCGGAGCTTTGCGGATATGGAGTACGAGGGCAAGAAACACCGCACGAGGCGGGAGAAGTTTCTGGGGCGGATGGAGGAATTGATTCCGTGGGAGCGTTTGGAGGAGCGCATCCGCCCGTACTACCCCAAAGCGGGGCGGGGGCGGGGGCCGTACGAGTTGGCGGTGATGCTGCGCGTGCACTGCGTGCAGTTGTTTTACAACGTGAGCGATCCGGGGATGGAGGACATGCTGTACGAGATCGAGTCGGTGCGGCGCTTTGTGGGTTTGCGTTTGGGAGATGCGTTGCCGGACGAGACGACGATTTTGCACTTTCGGCATCTGTTGGAGAAGCACGAGTTGGGCGGGGTTGTGCTGGCGGAGAGCAACGCGCACTTGGCGGGGCAGGGGTTGCGGTTGCGGGAAGGGACGATCCTGGACGCGACGATCATCGCCGCGCCGAGTTCGACGAAGAACAAGGAGCGGAGTCGCGACCCGGAGATGCATCAGAGGAAGAAGGGGAAGCAATGGCATTTCGGGATGAAGGCGCACATCGGGGTGGACGCCGAGACGGGGCTGGCGCATAGCGTGGCGGCGACAGCGGCGAATGTGGCGGATGTGACCCAAGCGCATAAGTTGCTGCACGGCGGGGAGAAGGTAGTGTGCGGGGATGCGGGCTATCAGGGGGTGGAGAAGCGCCCGGAGCATCGCCGGCGTAGGGTGGAGTGGCAAGTGGCGCTGAAGGCTGGGCAGCGGCGGCGCTTGGCGGCGGACAGTGCGGAGGCGCGGGCGGAGCGGCGCAAGGCGGAGGTGCGGGCCAAGGTGGAGCATCCGTTTCTGTATGGGAAGCGGCACTTTGGTTACGCCAAGGCGCCTATCGCGGCTTGGCCAAGAACAGGGAGCGGATCAGTCTGCTGTTGGGCTTCGCCAATGTGCTGCTCGCCGGGCGCTACGCGACGGCCTGAGCGCCACAATACAGGAGTCGTGCGCCCACAGTGGCGCAAAGCCGCAGAAGCGGAGTTGAAACCGTCGCTGCGGGGTCAAAATTGGCGTTGCACAGTCAAAAAGAGCAGGATTTAGCCGCAAAATTCGCTGGCAGCCCAACTGCAACCGCTCCTTACGGACAGCATCAACCATCCAGCGCACCAAAAACTGCCTTATTCAGACCTTCCCTAATGCAACTGCCGGCGGAAGCGGACGGCGCTGAGCGTATAGACCACGACGGCGATGCCCATTAGCGCCAGCAGGCGCGGCCACAGGAATTCGATGCCGACGCCCTTCATGGTGATCCCGCGCACGATCTCGACGAAGTAGCGCAACGGCAGCAGATGCGACAGGACTTGAAACGCCTCGGGCAGGTTTTCCACTCTGGCGAATGCTCCCGACAGCAGCACCATCGGCGGATTGACGAAGAACGTCAGGAACTGCGCCTGCTGCTGGTTCGAAGCGAACGTTCCGATGAGCGTGCCGACGCCCAGGGAGGCCAGGCCGGCCGCCGCGCCCGTCACCGGAAACAGCCACAAAGGGCCGTTCAAGGGCAGATCGAACCATAAGCGCGCGGTCGCCGTGCTCACGGCAAACCCCGTGAGCAACAGCGCCAGAACGGGAGCGCCCTTGGCCAAGACGATTTCCAGCGATTGCGCGGGACTCATCAGAAGCTGCTCCACGGTGCCGATTTCCTTTTCGCGAACCGTTACGGCGGAAGCCAGCAGCGACCCGTCGACGAACATGATTACGGCCATGATGCCCGTGAGGTAATACCAGGAAAACAGCAGTCCGGGGTTGTACAGCGCCGTCGTGCGCAGATCGATCGTTTCAACCCGACCGGACGCAGCGAAGCGCGCCGGCCGCCGCGCCGACAGGTCGAGTGCGTAAAGCCCGGCGATCTGCTGCAAATAGCTTCCGGCAATGACCGCCGAGTTGGCCATCACGCCGTCCACCAGGATTTGCAGCTCGGCCGTCCGTCCGGAGACGATCCCGGAGCTCAGATTCGGCGGAATCACGAGGGCCAGATCCGCCTCGCGGCGCTCCAGGGCGAGCTGGGCGTCCCGCAGCGAAACGAAATTGCGCACGACGTCGAACGCTTCGATGCCGTCGATCCGGCGGGCGATTTCGCGGGCGGCCGCGCCGCCGTCCAGATCGACCACGGCTGTCGGCAAATGCTTGACTTGGGGATTCAACGCATAGCCGATCACGATCAGAACCAACGTCGGCGGAATCGTCAGTTGGACGATCATCCGCCAATTGCGGCGGAGCTGCCGGCATTCCTTGACGAGCAGCGCCCGATAACGGGTAAAGCTGAGCGCTCCGGGCATCCGCAGTCAATCCTCGAAACGCATGCGGCGAACCCGGTAGAGATTCGCCAGCCAGGTTGCGGTGGCCAGCGCCGCCAGATAAAGCACAGGCAGCCAGCCCGCGGCCCAGCCGCCGTCCCGCAGCAGGCCGCCGCGGACAAGGTCGATGTAGTAGGTTGCCGGCACGAGATACGAAATCCAGCGCAACTGTACAGGCGCGTTCTCGACCGGCGTCAAAAAGCCGGAAAGCAGCATGGAAACGATAAAAAGCCCCAGTTGGACGACCTGGGTGCTGACGCTTTGCGATTTCGTTTCGTGCCCCAGCCACATGCCGAAGAACACTCCGGCCGCGATGTAGAGCAGCGTGCCGGCTAGCAGCGGCGTCGGATCGGAGGGTACGCGGTACGAGAAGAAAACGCTCCCCAACAGGAAACAGAGCACGAACTGCGCCAAGCCGATGCCGATGTAGGGCAGCGCCTTGCCGAGGGTCCATTCGCGCGCCGAAAGGTTCGAGGAGTAGACCTGGATCGCGGTGCCGAGTTCGTGTTCCCTGGCGGCGGCCGCGGCGCCGAGCAGGGCGGGGAAAAAGATCAAAACAATGGCCAGGGCGCCGGTTCCGAAAAATACGCGGTCGGAGAGGCCGGGGTTGTGCCAGTAGCGGATGGCGACCTGCAGGGGCGGCGCCGGAAAATCGCTGCGCACGGCCAGGAAGGCTTGCGTGACGGCTTGCGCTTCCTGACGCAGCACAAGCGCCGTATTGCCGTCGGTTCCGTCCAGGAGAAGCTGTGCGGAGGCCGGCTGTCCGCGCAGCAGATCGCGCTCGAATCCCGGCGGAATCAGCAACGCAGCGGAAGCCGAGCCTTCGTCGAGCACGGCTTCAAGCCGCCCGGCGTCGACGCCCGGCCTCAACTCGAATTCATTGCTCGCGGCAAAGGCGTCGATATAGGCGCGGCTCGCCGGCGTGCGGTCGAGATCGGCAACGGCCAGAGCGACGTTGTCCGGATCGAACGTCAGCGTTGCGCCGAACAGCCAGAGCATCGCCAAAGGCATCAGCACCGATAACGTCACCGTCAGGCGGTCGCGCCGGAAATGTTTCAACTCCTTGACGGATTGCGCGGCGATACGCTTCATGCCGTCTCCCGACTCCTTTCGCGCCGCCGGTAGGTGAGTCGGATAAACAGGTCTTCGAGGCCGGTCGGGATCGGGCGCAGGCGTTTGCAGGCGATCCCGGCGCCGGCAAGAATCTGCGCCACGCTGCGCGCGCCGCTGCCGGCGTCGCGCACGAAAACGTGCAGCCGGTCGCCGAACAGAGACACGGATTCCTCGCCCAGGCGCCGCTTCAACTCCCGGATTGCCCGCAAAGGCTCGCTTGCCGTTACTTCCACAAGGCCGCCGTCGTTTGCGGCTTTGATGGCGGTCGGCGTTCCCTCGACGGCCATTTCGCCCGAAACCATGAAGCCCAGGCGGTGGCACTGTTCCGCTTCCTCCAGATAGTGGGTTACCACCAGCACCGCCGCGCCTCGGTCGGCAAGATCGTTGATCATCCGCCACAGCGCGCGGCGGGCCAACGGATCGACCCCCGAGGTCGGCTCGTCGAGCAGCACGACATCCGGTTCGTGCATGACGGCGGCGGCGCAGGCGATTCTCTGCTTCCAGCCTCCGGGCAGCTTGCCGGTGAGCAGGTTTTCCTGGCCGGAAAGCCCGGCCGACTCCAGCGCCCAAGCCATTCGTTTGCGTCTTGCCGCTGCGGGAATGCCGTAGATCGCTGCGTAGAACTCGAGGTTCTGCGCCAGCGTCAGATCGTCGTAAAGAGCGAATTTCTGAGACTTGTACCCTATCCGCGAGCGCACGCGCGCAGACCGCAGGTCTTTCGTATGCCCCAGCAGAGCGATCGATCCGCGGTCAGGCTGGAGCAGGCCGCAGAGCATCTTGACGGTCGTGGTCTTGCCCGCTCCATTGGCGCCCAGCAGTCCGTAGATCTCGCCGCGCTCGATGCGTATGCCGACGTTGCGCACCGCCTGGAACGAGTTGAAACTTTTGTGCAGCCCATAGGCCAGGATGCCGACGCGCTCCCCTGCCGCCGGAGCCGCGGCCGCTTTCCGCTGCGGAAAATCCGGGACTGCGATCGCTCCGCGCCGTTCGCGCAAAATCGAAACGAAGGCGTTCTCGAGGGTCGGCTCCGACCGTTCGCAGCGCGTGACGGGGCGCCCCTGTTGTTTCAGAAAGGAGCGCAGGGCCTGCTCGCTGCGCTCCGCATCGCGCGCCATCACGTCGAGGAAGTCGCCGAACCGCTGCACGTCGTGCGCCTCGGCCTGTGCGCCGCCCGCTGTTTCCAGCAGCCGCTGAGTCGCCGCCAAATCGTCGGTCTGGATCGCCAGCCGGGTCAGACCGAGTTTCGAGCGCAGCCCGCGGGGGGAGTCGATGTCGAGAATTTCGCCGCGGTCCATGCAGGCCACCCGCGAGCAGCGCTCGGCCTCGTCGAGATAGGGCGTCGCCACCACCAGGGTCATCCCCCGATCGGCCAGGGCGCCGAGCGCATCCCAGAACTCGCGGCGCGAAACGGGATCGACCCCTGTCGTCGGCTCGTCCAGCAGCAGAATTTCGGGACCCGAGACGAGCGCGCAGGTGAGCGCCAGTTTCTGTTTCATCCCTCCCGACAGCCTTCCGGCCAAGCGGTCTGCGAACGCCGCCATGCCGAACAGCGCGAGATAATGCGCCGTCCGTTCCGCGAGGAGCTCCTCCGGCGTCTCCCGCAGCCCGCCGACGTAGCGGATGTTCTCGTTGACGCTGAGGTTCTCGTACAGACTGAAGGGCTGCGTAAGATAACCGACGCGGCTGCGGCTGCGTCTCGGCGGCGCATCGAAGACCTGAACGGAGCCGGATGTCGCCTCCATCACGCCGGCGAAAATCTTGAACGTCGTGGTCTTGCCCGCGCCGTCGGCGCCGATCAGCCCGAAGGTTTCTCCCCGGCCGACTGCGAAGCTTGCCGAGCGCAGCGCATGGACCTCGTCTCCCGCTTCGTCACGATAGATTTTCGTGAGATCGGAGCAGCGGATCGCCGCGGTCACGGTTTCTCCAGCGATCCCGAGGACTCTTGTGTGAAAATGCGTCCGTCGGCGGGCATGCCCACCTTGGCCCGGCCGAAGCCTTCCTTGAGCAGCAGCTTGACCCCGACGACCTGCTTGACGCGGTCCTCGCGAAAGTACGTGTTTTCCGGCGTGAACATCGCTTGCGGGTCGATCCGCGAAACTTCGGCCTGCAAGGGCGATTGCGCATCGGAATCGAGGATGACTTCACCCCGCTGTCCGACGGCGACATGTCCGATGCGTCCTTCGGGGACGAACGCTCGCAGGTACAGCGAGCGGGGGTCGAGCAGGGTCAGCAAGGTTTGCCCCGGCGCGGTCACCTGCCCCGGCTCGGCGGCCCTGGTCAGCACGATGCCGTCGAACGGCGCGCGAATCGTGAGCTCCGCCACGTCGGCGCGGGTCTGCGCAGCGACCGCCTCGGCCGCTGCGACTTGCGATTCCGCGGCGCGTACCGCGCTGCGGGCTTCGCTCATGCGATGCTTCAGCGCGGCTTTCTCCGCAGACAGGATTTGCGCATTGCTCTCGGTCGCCTTGGCTATGGACAGCGCCCCTTCCGCCGCGGCGACTTGGCGGACGGCGGCATCCGCGACGGCGTCGAGCGCGGCCTGCTTCGCCGAGAATTGGTCCGCCGTCTGTACGGGGACGGCGCCTTTCTCAGCCAGCGATCGGTACCGGGCGGCGTCGGCTTCGACTTGGCCGAGCTCGCTGCGGGCCCTTGCGAGCTCTGCCTTCGCCGCGGCAAGCTGCCCTTCGGCGTGGGCGACGCGGCCCGATGCTTCGAGCGCGCTCTGTTTTTCGCGCAGCTCGAGTTGACGGAACTGCTCGTCCAATAGCGGCAACTGAGCCTGAGCCTGCTCGAGGCGCCGTTGCGCGGCCTCGACCAGCGCCCGGCTCTGCTCGTCTCTGGCCAGCGCCTGGTCGGAACTGCAGCGCACCAGCGCCTGACCGGCTTTGACCGCGTCCCCTTCGCGCGCCTCGACCGAAGCGATGCGGCTGGGGATTTGCGCAGCCAGATGGGCCTCGTCTCCTTCGATGCGGCCGCTGACCTCGATCACGACGGTCGGCTCCGCAGGGCCTGCCGCGCAGCCGCTCCAGACGAACGCGAGCGGGATAAGCGCCGGCAGGCTGTTGCCGATAGAGGGAAAATTCACTGCGACCTGCTGTAGACGGTTTCCGCGTTGCCCGTTGCGCGGTGCAGAGACGCGCGGGCCAAGTTCAAATTGTACAAAGCGCGTATCCGGGCGCGTTGCGCTTGCGCCAACCGCTCCTGCGCCAGGACGACCTCGGAGTTGTCGGCAACGCCGCCCTGGAAGCGGAGCAAGCTCAGCGCGGACTCTTGCTCGGCGAGCGCAACCGCCTCTTCTGCGGTTTCGACTTGCAGCCGCGAAAAATCGACTCCCGAGAGCGCGATGCGCAGCTCCATCTCGACCTCTGCGCGTATGGCGTCGAGCGCGGCTTCCGCCTCGTGCAGCGCAGCCGTTGCGCGCACCTTTTCCGCCGATCCGCGGCCGCCGAAATAGAGCGGAACGGTCAGATTGCCTTGGACCGTATAAGTGGTCTGGGTCGTCGCCGCAGTGCGGCCGACCTGACCGACGTCGGCGTAAAACGCCAGCTTCGGCAGGCGCGCCGATTGCGCGGCCCGCACGGCCATGCGCGCCGACTCGACGCGCGCTTTGGCGGCAAGATAGTCCGGCCGTCGTTCCATCGCCGCGCGCAGCGCATCCGCAGCCGCTGTCCGCTCCGCCCGAAAGAAACGGTGCGCATCCGCAAGCTCATAGCCTGCGTCGATTTCCGCGTGCAGCAAGCCGGCCAGCCGCAGCTTCGCCGCTTCCAATGCGGCTTCGGCCTCGTAGACAGCCTGTTGCGCCGAGGCGGCCTGGCGCCGCGAGCGGCGCCGGTCGAGCCCGCTGGCTACTCCGTGCTCGAAACGGTCGGCGGTAATCGTCGCCAGCGCGCGGGCGGCCGCCAACTGCTCGCGCGCGGTAGCGGCCAGAGCCTGGAAGCGCAGGGCTTCGACATAATGCGCGACGACTTGCAAAACGACGATCTCGCGGGCGTTGTCGCGCTCCGATTTGCTTGCCTCGGCTTGCCGCATCGCCGCCCGCTGGCGAAACCGCGAGGGAAGGTTCAGCACGTCCGCGGTCACCACGAATTGGGCGTCGAACGTCCCGAACGGCCCGAATCTCTCGGGAATGGGCACGTTGCCAAGCCCTTGAAACGTATCGGCGTCGATGCCGTTGGCTCTCAGATTGAGGGTGCGCACGGCTTGCCCGGCCACGAGCGAAAGGTTGGGCCGGTTTGCCGCGCGCGCAAGCATATGCTCAGCGCGGCCGTTGCGGTAGGCGGCTTCGGCCCGCCGCAGATTGGGGCTCGCCGTCAACGCCATGTTCACGGCCTGGGAGAGCGTCAACGAGGCCGGCATGGGCCGCCGCTCCGCGGCGGAAGCAGCGAACGCGCCGAGCGCCGCGGCCAGGGCGGGGAAAAGAGCGTAACGAAACATGGGCTTCTCCTTCGGGTATCCTTTCCTTCGGGTATCCTTGATTGAAACACGCCGGCGGATGCGCGGGGGCAACCGGACGCGCCGCCGCAACCGCGATGAGATTGCAATTCGCCCCGCCTTTTTCGAAGATTCGGGCCATCGCCGCGCTGCTGTTCTTTGCCGGCGCGTCGATCGTCTCTACCCGACCGGTCGTGGATTGCCCCTGCGACCACGCCGTGCCCGAGTCGCTTCGACCGCGCGTTTGCAGTCTCTGCGAGACAGCCGAAGACCGCTCCGGGCCGATCTACTTCCTCAAAGACATCAATCCCCGCAAACCGAACCGCTACCTGGCCTTGCCTCAAGCCCACGGCAAGGGATTCCAGTCGACGGCGAGCCTTTCCCCGGCTTTGCGCGCTCAGCTTTGGAAAAGCGCCGCCGAGCGCGCGGAGGAGCTTTTCCCCGGACGTTGGGGCGTCGCCGAAAACAGCCACTTTTTCCGCACCCAGTGCCACGCCCATCTGCACATCGGGCCGCTCAGCCCGGAGGTCGAGGACTCGGGCGGAACGCTCTACGATTCGACCGCCGATTTCCCGAACCCGGCGCCGCGGGGCGGAATGTGGCTGCATCCCAAAGACGGCGCCTACTGCGTCCATCTCGACCGCGATCTGGCCGAGATCGTCCTGGTGCGTTGAAAAGCCGGCGCAAACTCAATGACCCGCCGTCCCAAGCCAACCGTCCGCTTCCGGCCGCGCTCAGCGCTGCGGGAACACGCGGCTCGTTCCCGGCGCTAATTTCAGCTTGAAGCTGCCGCGCGGGAATCTGGGGTTGGATTCCACCGCGCTGTAGCTGTAGATACGGTAATCCCCGGGACTCGTTTCGTAAACTTTCTGCTCCACCGGCTGCCAGGTCTTTTTGGCGACCCACATCTCGATTTTCTCGAAGCTCCGCGCCGTCTCGTCCGCTTTCGGACGCAACTCCAGCTTGACGCTTTCTTCGCCCGCCGCTGCTTCCTCGCCCGCCAGCGAAACGTTGTAGTGCTCGGCGAGAAACTTTCCCGAAGCGCCGAAGCCGAGCATCAACGCCTGCCTGAGCTTCTCGCGCGACTTGCTCAGGTCGTAAACCTCTACGGTGGCGATCTTGGGTTTGTAGATCTCCACTTTCGTATCCTTTACGGAAAGAAAATAGTGATTCGGCTCGGTGAACTCGATCAGCATGTCGATCCGAGACGGGCTGACGCGCTGCACGACGATGGTTCCCGACTCCACGGACTTGTCGTCCACGAGCGAAACGTATTTGGTCCAGACCGCGTTGGCCCTCATGCCTTTCCATTGCGCCGCGGCGGCGTCCATATGCGACAGCACGGCATCCAGCCCCGGAGCGGCCTGCAGCAGGGCCGCCGCCGGCAAGAGAGCGAGTCCGAGTAATCTCACCATGAAGAAGACGGATGTTCCGGGCAAGGCGTTTCGCAGGAGCAGGCGGAGCGGGCGCGCCGGGGGGCAATTACGGCTGGGCGTAGACCAGATAGGCGCGCACGGCGCCCTCGGCGTCGGTCGTAGGTTTCTTGTCGATCACCCGCAAGTTCTTGCCGCTGCGCTGCTTGAGCAATTCGCGCAGGCGGCTGTCGACCTGCTCGGCGGGGGACGTTTCGACAACCTCGGGATCGACCCAGAACACTAGCGTCCCGTTGCCGTCGTTCAGCGACTCGATTTCCTGCACGGTCGGCGGGCGCGGTTGATCGCGGAAAATGCTTCTGGGCGTCAAGAATATGAACGCCAGGATCAGCGCGACGATCAAATCGTATTGCCACGAGCCGCGCCGATAGCTCCAGAAAACGGACGGCCGGATTGTCTGCCAGACCTTGCGGAACACATCTGTCAGTGTATCGTAAACTGAAGGACCGAACGTCCGACAGGCGTATTTCCCCATGCGACGACTCCGCCAATTGTTCCGACTTGCAGCCCACGCCCAATTGCTGCCCGCGCTCGAAAGCGGCGACGACCCGCTGATCGGCGGCCAGGCCGTGATGGAAGGGGTCATGATGCGCGCGCCGCACAACTATTGCGTCGCCGTGCGCAAGCCCGACGGCTCCGTGGCCGTCGAAAAGGGGCCGGCCAGGCGCCTGTCCGAGACAAGCAGATTCTGGGCCTTGCCGCTTGTCCGCGGATGCGGCGTCTTGGGCCAAGCGACGGCGCTGGGCATGAAAGCGCTGCATTTTTCAGCCGGACAAGCCGTTGAAGACGATGAAGAAGAGGGCAAAGACGGCAAGAAGGCCGCGGCGGCCGAGTTGCCGGGCTGGATGATGGCGTTCAATATCGTCGTTTCCCTGGGGTTTTTCATTTTCATGTACAAGTTTCTGCCCCTCGCTGCGGCCGGGTGGATGCAGTCCTACGTTCCGGTTCTCGAAAATCAAGTCGGCTTCAGCATCGTCGAAGGCGTGAT
This sequence comes from Bryobacterales bacterium, assembly GCA_965214655.1. Lineage (GTDB taxonomy): Bacteria > Acidobacteriota > Terriglobia > Bryobacterales > UBA6623 > CATQHP01. Next base: position 3,668,854 of record OZ243965.1, read on the forward strand.
CCGCCTGGCCATCTTTCTGACGTTTCTTTACGCCGTTTCGCGGATGAAGGATATCCGGCGCGTCTTCGAGTATCACGGCGCGGAGCATAAGGTGGTCTTCAACTACGAATCCGGCAAAGAGGTCAACGTCGAGAACGCGCAGAGCTTCGTCACTTGGCACCCGCGCTGCGGAACCAGCTTTCTGATGGTCGTCATGGTCGTCGCCATCGCCGTTTACGCGCTCATTCCCTTCGACGGATTTTGGCTGCGCTTTCTTTCGCGTTTGGCGCTGTTGCCGTTGATCGCCGGCCTGGGCTATGAGATCGTTCGCTTCGCCGCCAAGCGTCCGGGCGGGTTTTTCAACGTCTTGGTTCGTCCCGGCTTGTGGCTGCAGCGCATCACCACGCAGGCCCCGGACGACGGCCAGATCGAAATCTCGATCCGCGCTCTCGAAGAGGCCATGGCGCTCGAAAAGAACGCTGGCGGCAAGCTTGTCGTAGCCTGAAAGAAGGCGGGGAGGCCCGCATGAGCGGCTGCCTCCGATTCCGCCGGCCGTTCCGACTTGTCGCATCGTCGAGAGTCGGCTATGGGTGTGGAACGAACGAGGCGCAATCATGCAGTGGATCGCAAAATTGGAGGAAATTGAACGGCGCTACGAGGCCCTGTCCGCCGAGTTGGCCGCGCCGAACGTGGCTTCAGACCAGAAGCGTTACCGCAAGATTGCCAGAGAACTTTCTGAAATCAGAGAAGTTGTCGAGAAGTTCCGAGAGTGGAAATCGCTTGCCGAGCAGCTTGCGGAAGCGAAGGGAATGCTCCAGGACTCCGATCCGGAGATGGTCGCCATGGTCCGTGAGGAGATCGAGTCCATCGAGGCTCGGCAGAGCGGCCTCAGCGAAAGCATACGCATTCTCATGCTGCCCAAAGACCCCAACGACGAAAAGGGGGTCGTGCTGGAAGTCCGCGCCGGCACGGGCGGCGGCGAGGCGACGCTCTTCGCCGCGGAGATCTTCCGCATGTACTGCCGCTACGCCGAATCGAAGGGCTGGAAAGTCGAGATCACCGCGCAGAGCGATTCCGAAATCGGCGGCGTCAAGGAAGCGATCGCGCTCGTCACCGGCGACCGCGTGTACTCGAAGCTCAAGCACGAGAGCGGCGTCCACCGCGTCCAGCGCGTGCCCCAGACCGAGACGCAGGGCCGCATCCACACTTCGGCGGTGACGGTAGCGGTCATGCCGCAAGCCGACGAAGTGGATATCGAAGTCAACGAGAGCGACCTGCGCGTGGATACCTACTGTTCGTCGGGGCCCGGCGGGCAGTCGGTCAACACGACCTACTCAGCAGTGCGCATCACGCACGTTCCGACCGGACTGGTCGTCACCTGCCAGGACGAGAAGTCGCAGATCAAGAATCACAAGAAGGCGCTGCGGGTCTTGCGCTCGCGCCTCTATGAGATCGAGTTGGAGAAGCAGCAGTCCGAGCAGGCCGACCGGCGCCGCTCGATGGTGCGTTCCGGCGACCGCTCGGAGAAAATCCGCACCTACAACTTCCCCGAGATGCGCGTCACCGACCACCGCGTCGGCCTCAAGATTCACCAGTTGCAGAGCGTGCTGGAGGGCGGACTGGACGTTTTGATCGAGCCGATCGCCGCCTATTTTCAGGCCGAGCAACTCGGCTCGCAGGCGGCCTGACCGTTCGCCGATTCTCGTCTTCCCTTTGCGCGGTCACTGCCGGCGACGGACGGTGAGGAACGGGCCCGCGGGAGTCGAGACGCCGTTGACGGTGGCGGCGATGGGCGCGTCGCCGTCGGGGATATCGGCCGGCAGGCGAAGCGTGAATTGGTAGAGGCCGGCGCAGCAGGGCGACGCGCCGGCGTAGAGGACATCCTCAGGGGGAACCGCGATGCCGCCTACGGTAAAGGCGACTGCGTTGGCGAGATTGGCCGCGGCGCCCGGGATTTGGCCCGTTGCCAACGGCGGTTCGACGGCTCCGAAGCCGGTTCCGAACAGGGTGACTAACTCGCCCGGCTGGGCCGGGGTAAACTCTGCGCCCAGACTCGGCGCGCCGGCCAGGGCGGGGCTGCCGACGTGCTGGGCTACGAGCGGGTTGCGCCCGTCGGGGTCGTTCAGCACGGTGAAGAAGGCCGGCGAGACCGCGCCGATCTCAACCGGCGTCTCTGGGCCGCGCAACTCGGCGCCCGCGCCGCAATCGCGGACGACCGCGGCCTGCGCCTCTCCCGGCGTCAGATCGTGCGGGGCTTGGGCGTTGATTTGGTTCGGGGTGGCCGCGAACAACGGCGCGCGCTTGCCGTCGATCTCCAGACAGGCGCCGGCCAGGTTGGCGGCAACCCTGCCTGCGGCGTCGAGAGAGGGGATCAGCGCGAGCGTCCCTTGCGGGGCGAAGTCTTGTCCGAAAACGGAGATGAGGGCGTTGGGGGAGATGCGGTTCACGAGCGGGCTTCCGGTGGCTAGCACAACGCCGCCTGCGGAGATGCGGGGCATGGCCGCGGGCGCCGGCGTCAAGCGGCGGATGCGGTGGTTGAAAGCATCGGCAATGTAAATGTTGTCCGAGTTGTCCACAGCTACGTCATGGAGAGAGGAGAGTCGGGCCGCGGTCGCCGGGCCGCCGTCCCCGCTGTAGCCGGGCGTCCCGGTTCCCGCTATCGTGGAGATAATGCCCGCAGCGTCCACCTTACGGAGGCGGCTATTGCCCGAATCGGCGATGTAGAGGTTGCCCGAGCCGTCCGCCGTCACGCCGTGGGGGGCGTTGAGTTGCGCCGTGGTCGCCGGGCCGCCGTCACCGCTGTAGCCGAGCGTCCCGGTTCCCGCCGCCGTGGAGATGATGCCCGCAGCGTCCACCTTGCGGATGCGGGCGTTGCCCGAATCGGCGGTATAGAGGTTGCCCGAGCCGTCCGTCGCTACGCTATAGGGCCAGTAGAGTTGCGCCGTCGCCGCCGGGCCGCCGTCGCCGTTGTAGCCGGGCGTCCCGGTTCCCGCCACTGTGGAGATGATGCCCGTAGCATCCACCTTGCGGAGGCGGCTGTTGCCCGAATCGGCGATGTATAGGTTGCCCAAACCGTCTACCGCCACGCCGAGGGGTCCGTTGAGTTGCGCCGTGGTCGCCGGGCCGCCGTCGCCGTTGTAGCCGGGCGTCCCGGTTCCCGCCACCGTGGAGATGCGGCCCGCAGCGTCCACCTTGCGGATGCAGTTGTTGCTCGTATCGGCGATGTACAGGTTGCCCGAGCCGTCCACTGCTACGCTAAAGGGCCAAGAGAGTCGCACCGCCGTCGCCTCGCCGTTGTCGCAACTGTAGCCCTGCGTCCCGGTTCCCGCCACCGTGGAGATGCGGCCTGCGGCGTCCACCTTGCGAATACGGGCGTCGCCCGAATCGGCGATGTACAAGTTGCCCAAGCCGTCCACTGCCACGCCGGAGGGGGAGGAGAGTCGGGCCGCGGTCGCCGGGCCGCCCTCCCCGCTGTAGTAGCCCCGCGTCCCGGTTCCCGCCACCGTGGAGATGACGCCCGCGGCGTCCACCTTGCGAATGCGGGCGTTGTCCGAATCGGCGATGTACAGGTTGCCTGCTGCATCCACCGCCACGCCGAGGGGTCCGTTGAGTTGCGCCGTGGTCGCCGGGCCGCCGTCGCCGTTGTAGCCCCGCGTCCCGGTTCCGGCCACAGTGGAGATGATGCCCGCGGCGTCCACCTTGCGGATGCAGTTGTTGCCCGAATCGGCGATGTACAGGTTGCCCGAGCCGTCCACTGCTACGCCTTGGGGGGCGTAGAGTTGTGCCGCGTTCGCCTCTCCGTTGTCGCAATTGTAGCTCGGCGTCCCGGTTCCGGCCACCGTGGAGATAATGCCGGCAGCGTCCACTTTGTGGATGCGGTGGTTGCTCCTGTTGGCGATATACAGGTTGCCCGAGCCGTCCACCGCCACGTCTCTGGGTAAGGAGAAGAATTGATCTTCCGTCGCCGCGCCCTCGTCTCCGCCGCGGCCGGTTCCCGCTACCGTAGAGATGATGCCCATAGCGTCCACCTTGCGGATGCTGTGGTTGAAGGTATCGGCGATGTACAAGTTGCCCGAGCCGTCCACCGCCATGCCTTGGGGGGATGCGAGTTGCGCGGCGGTTGCCGTAGCGCCGTCCCCGCTGTAGCCTTCGGTTCCGGTTCCCGCCACCGTGGTTATGATCCCCGCTGTGTCCACCTTGCGGATGCAGTTGTTGCCCGAATCGGCGATGTACAGATTGCCCGAGCCGTCCACCGCTACGCCCTCGGGGGATGTGATTTGCGCCGCGGTCGCTGCGCCCCCGTCCCCGCTGTAGCCCCACTCTCCGTTTCCCGCCGCCGTGGAGACGACCCCTGCGGCATCCACCTTGCGGATGCGGTGGTTCTCGCTATCGGCGATGTACAGCGCGCCCGAGCCGTCCGCCGCTATGCTAAAGGGGTAGTAGAGTCGCGCCGCGGTCGCCGCGCCGCCGTCCCCTCCATAGCCGCGCTCCCCGGTTCCCGCCGCCGTGGAGATGACGCCGGCAGGGCCCACCTTGCGGATGCGGTGATTGCCCAAATCGGCGATGTAGAGGTTGCCCGAATCGTCCGCCGCCATTCCGTAGGGGGAGTTGATTTGCGCTGCCGTCGCCGGGCCGCCGTCCCCGCCGTAGCCGTGCTCCCCGTTTCCCGCCACCGTGGAGATGAGGCCGGCAGGGTCCACCTTGCGGATGCGGCCGTTGCCCCAATCGGCGATGTACAGCGCGCCCGAGCCGTCCACCGCCACGCCCCTGGGATCGTTGAGATGCGCCGCGGTCGCCGCGATGTCGTCTCCGTTGTAACCGTATGCCCCGGTTCCCGCCGCCGTGGTTATAAGGCCCGCGGCGTCTACTTTGCGGATGCGGTGATTCCGGTTATCGGCGATGTATAGCGCCCCCGAGCCGTCCACTGCTACGCCGTAGGGGGAATAGAGTTGCGCCGCGGTCGCCGCGGCCCCGTCCCCGCCGTAGCCGCTCTCGCCGGTTCCGGCCACTGTGGTTATGAGGCCCGCGGCGTCCACTTTGCGGATGCGGTGGTTCTGAGTATCGGCGATGTACAGGTTGCCCGAACCGTCCGCCGCCACGTCAAGAGGGAAGTAGAGTCGGGCTGCCGTCGCCGCGGCGCCGTCCCCGCCGTAGCCGCTCTCGCCGGTTCCGGCCACCGTGGAGATGATGCCGTCGGCGTCTACTTTACGGATGCGGTGGTTCCGGTTATCGGCGATGTACAGGTTGCCCGAACCGTCCAGCGCTACGCCGGAAGGTAAGGTGAGTTGCGCCGCCGCCGCCGCGCCCCCGTCGCCTCTCTCTACGCTTCCCGCAATCGTCTCGATGATCCGGTCAACGGCGGGCTGCGCCCAAGCCGGGACGGCCATCGCCGCCCCAAGTGCGGTGAGGCCGCTTACGCGGCCGATGGAGAGTGGAGAGCGAAGCGTGGGGAGTGAAAAACAAGACCGCAGGAGCGAAAACGCCCCGAGCGGACTGCTCCCTCTATGACGGGCGGACGGGCTGCCTTTCATTCCCAACCTTTTATTCGGACTTGTCAACCGAAATTCACCGAAGCCGATAAAACAAGTTCGCGCCGCCCGCGCTGCCTTTTGATTTTTTTAATGATCCAGAAGATGCAAAAAAGCTTATTGCCTTCTGCCAAGTCGATGAACCCCTATCCTAACCCGAGCCACGCCGCAGAATCAACAACCCGGCCGCCAAAAACTTTACATTTTCATTAAGTTCATCAAGTTTTCTTATAGATGTTCGTCGGTTTACAGCAAGGAAGCTCCCCATGCCCTCGCTTGGCGGTCCAACGTCCCTGCAAACTCGACTCGATCGATTGCGCAGTCAATTCACTGCGGCCGGCGTGGGCGCCAAAGCCGCTCGGGTCGTTCCAGATTCACCGGTTGCAGAGCGTGTCGGCGGGCGGACGGATGCCCTGACCGTTCGTTTCCGGCATTTCCCGAGGTTCGTCTTCTTTCGAGTGGCGGAGAATTTTCATTGCCGGCGGCGGACGGTGAGGAACGGGCCCGCGGGAGTCGAGACGACGTTGACGGCAGCTACGATGGGCGCGTCGCCGTCGGGGAGACCGGCCGGCGGGCGCACCGTGAATGGGTAGAGGCCGGCGCAGCAGGGCGCCGCGCCGGCCAGGATTGCAAGATACTCAACCGCTATCGTTCGAGCCGGAGCCGCGCGTTGCGATGCACCGCGACCTCGGGGCCGTCGTTCTGCAGCTTCGGCCCCGGAGTGCTGCGGCCGCGGGCGATCTGTTCGTCGAGCAGGGCGCCGATTCGGGCGGCTATCTCGGGGCGCGCGGCCGCCAGGTTCTTCGTTTCGCCTATGTCGGCGTCGAGGTCGAACAGTTGCACGAAAGGCGCGCGGCGCAAGTCGGCCTCGGCGGGCTTTCCGCCGAACGCGCGCAAGGCGTCTCCCCACGCCTCTTCGGGAACGGGCTTCGTGCCCCACATGCCCCGCGAGCCGCTGCTCGGCGTCAGCGCGAGCTTCCACTTGCCCTGCCGCACCGCGAAGGCCAGCGGCGACTGCATGACCAGGCTGCCGCGGGTCGGACTCGCTGCCGGGTCTTCGAGCAGCGGGAGGAAGCTGATCGAATCCGGCGCATTGTCCCCCAATTCGATGCCGACGATAGCGGCCAGGGTCGCGGCCAGGTCGTTCAGTCCCACCAGCCGGTCGCAGCGCGAGCCCGCCTTTACCTTGCCCGGCCAGCGAACGAGCAATGGCACGCGCAGGCCGCCCTCGTAAACCGTGAACTTGTAGCCGCGGTAGATGCCGCTCGAATAGTGCCCCAGCTTCTCCAGAGCGCGTATCTGTCCGGCGGTCGCCTTGCGGATGTTCCCCGCGTACGAAGCGGCGCCGTGGTCGGACGTCGCCAGCACCAGCGTGTTCTCCGCCAGGCCGTGCTTCTCCAAAGCCCGCAGCACCCGCCCCATCGTGTGGTCGGTTTCTTCGACGAAATCCCCGTAAAGTCCGATCTTGCTCTTGCCCTCGAACTGCGGGCTCGGACTCGTCGGCGTATGCGGAGCGGTCAACGCCACGTATAGGAAGAACGGCTTCCCCTCCTTCGCGTGCGCGGCGTTGCGGGCGATAAAGGCGTCCGCCTCGCCGGCGAACGTGTCCAGCACGGCGTAGTCTTCGAAGTCCTCCGCCGCCGGGCCGACGCGGTTGAAGGCGCTCCAGCCTTTCCGCGCCGTGACGTTGCCCACGAAGCGGCCGTTGCGCGCGAACGCATAGGGGTACATGTCCAGCGATCCCGGCAGGATAAAGCTGGAATCGAATCCGTAATCGTTCGGCCCGATTTTCAAGGGGCGGTCGTAATCGACGTTCTCGAGCCCTTGATTTTTGCCGTCTGTCGTCGCCATCAGCGTGCCGAGGGGCCATTTGCCGATGTAGCCGGTGCGGTAGCCTGCTTGCTGCAGCATCCTGCCGACGGTAAAGGCGTCGGTCTCGAGACGGGGGTTCAAGAACCCCCAGGGGCCGTTCTCCTCGGGGGTCTTGAAGCGCCAGGCGTAACGCCCGGTCATGATGGCGATGCGCGAAGGCACGCAGACCGAGGCCGTGGCGTGGGCGTCGCTGAACAACATGCCGTCGCGGGCCAGCGAATCGAGCGCCGGGGTTGCGGTTTGGCAGCGGTCTCTCCCGTAACACTTGACATCCCCGATGCCGAGGTCGTCGGCCATCATGTACACGATGTTGGGACGGGCCGCGGACAGCGCCCCGGCGCCCAACGAAAAGATGAGGGAGGTAAGGAGAATTCGCTTCATGGCGCCGCCTCGCTGCGGTCGGAATTATAGCTTGTACGCCTCGACCGCCGTGCCGCCGAAAATCCGCGCCTGCTCGGCCGCGGTCAAAGCCGAAACGTATTCCGCTACGATTCCATGCCAGCGCGCGTATTCCACGGCGAGCAGGCAGACCGGCCAATCCGACCCGAACATCAGCCGCTGCGGGCCGAACGCTTCGACGACCGTATCGAGATAGGGCTTCAACTCGGCCTCCGTCCAGTTCCGCCAATCGGCTTCCGTGGCCATGCCGGAGATCTTGCAGTACACGTTTTCGCGGCGCGCCAACTCGTGCATCAGGCCCTGCCAGGGCGAAAGGTAGCCGTCGCGGATGCGCGGCTTGGCGATATGGTCGAGGACGAATATCTGATGCGGGTGGCGGTCGACGAACTGGATCGCCTGCGGCAGGTGCTTTTCGAAGATCAGGATGTCGTAGACCAGGTTCGCTTCGGTGACGGCCTCGATTCCTGCGTTGAAATCTTCCCGCAGCATGTAGCGGTCGTCTTCCTCGTCGTGCAGGACGTGGCGGTAGCCCTTGAGTTGCTCCGCACCCGAAAACTCGGCCAGCGCATCGCGGACATGCGGGTCGATCAAGGGGGCCCAGCCGACTACCCCCTTGATGAAGCCGCGCCCGGCAGCATGGCCCAGCAGGAAGCGCGTTTCTTCCACGGTCTGCCGCGCCTGGACCGAGACGACGCCGTCGATCCCGGCGCGGTCGATCTCCCGTTCGAGATCCGCCGGCAGAAAATCGCGGCGGATGCGCGCCATGCGGTCGTTCATCCAGCCGTATTCTTTTTTGTTGTAATTCCAGAAATGATGATGGGAGTCGATCTTCATGACGCTGTGTTCCGGCTCCGCCGTCAATCCCGGTTTTCCGGCAGGCCGGTCGGCCAGATCCGGTTTTTGACCGGCTCGACCAGAGTCTCGATGCGTTGCAACAGGTCCGGCGGCGTCTCGAAGTCGAATGCCGCAAGGTTTTTGCGCACGTGCCGCGTCTTCGACATGCCGACCAGCGTGCTCGCGCAATGAGGATAGTCGAAGCAGAACTTCAGCGCAACGTCCGCCACGTCGACGCCGGCTGAGCGGCACAACGCCGCGGCCTTTGCGCCGACTCCCTTGACTTCCTCATCCGCTGCATGCCATTCGGGCGCCCCGCGCTCGGTCAGGATGCGCAAGTGCAGCGGCGAGGCATTGATCAGCCCGATGCCGTTTTCCGCGCAGAAGGGCCGCAGCACGTCGTCGAGGTCTCTGACCATCAGGTTGTAACGGGCGTAGGAAAGGATGCTTTCGACGGGCGTCCGCGAGGCAACGTCCTGCAGAATTCCCAGCGGCAGCGCGGTAATGCCCACGTAGCGGCATTTGCCTTCTTTCTGCATCCTGCGGGCCGCGGGCAGCGCCTCATGGATCACCTGTTCCCGGTCCACGAACTCGATGTCGTGCATCTGCAAGAGATCGATATAGTCCGTGCGCAGCCGGCGCAGCGATTCCTCGATGCTGCGCCGCACGCGGTCCGCGGAAAAGTCGAACTTGTCGATGTCGTAGCGGCCGCATTTGGTGGCCAAAACGATGCTCTTGCGTTTGGCGCCCAGAGCCCTGCCCAGACGCTCCTCGGAAAGAGTCCGCCCGTAGTAGGGCGAGGTGTCGAAAAAGTTCACGCCGTTGTCGATGGCCATGTGGACGGCGCGGTCTCCCTCGGTTGCGTCGATTGCCTCGAACTCGTTGCCGAGCGGGGACGCGCCGTAGCCGAGAACGGAAATTTCGAGTTCCGTGTTGCCTAATCTGCGGTATTCCATGTTCGTGCGGGCGGGCTACGGCCGGCAGGGCGCCAGGCCGCGCTTGACGAGGTACTGCTGATGATAGTCTTCCGCAACGTAAAAAGTCGCCGCCGGCTCGATCGCAGTCGCCGCCGGAGACGCCAGCCGCCCCGAGGCGTCCAACCGCCGCTTCGATTCTTCCGCCGCGGCTTTCTGCTCGGGCGTGTGATAGAAGATCACCGTCCGGTACTGCTCGCCGAAATCCGGCCCTTGCCGGTTCACCTGCGTCGGATCGTGCGCGTTCCAGAAAGTATCCAGCAGGGTCTCGTACGAAACTTTTTCGGGGTCGTATTCGACCTCGACGACTTCCGTATGGCCCGTATCGCCGCGGCAAACGTCCCGGTAGCTGGGATTCTCGTAGTGGCCTCCCGCGTACCCGACGAGCGCGTTCGTCACTCCCGGAACGTTGCGGAAAGTTACTTCGACGCCCCAGAAACAACCGGCCCCGAACGTCGCTTTCGTCATACCGGTTATTTTACAGTCGGCGGCGCCCCGTCCGCTTACTCGATCGTGTCTTTCAAGGGAACGTAGTTCGTCTGGTCGGACATGCGAAAGCGGCCTGCGTCCACCGGCTGCAGCCGGCGCTCGTTTTCCGGCAGATCGGCAAACTGGGGGATTTTCCTGCGCGACGGGTTTTGCGGCAGCAGCGCGGCCAGTCTCCTCTTGGTTTCCGCGTAAGCGGCGTTCGAGGCCAGGTTCGTCCACTCGCGCGGATCGTTGGAGTGGTCGTAAAGCTCTTCGCCGTCGGGATGCCTGGTATAGCGCCAGCGTTCGGTGCGCACCGTTGTCTTGTCGGCGCTGACGCTCGTGATCGCGGGCTTGTCCCAAGGCGCGTCGGGGTCGGCGAGCAGCGGGCGCAAGCTTTTGCCTTCGAGCTCGTGACGCTGCGGCAGTCCGCATAAATCGACGAGCGTCGGGTACAGGTCGAGCAGTTCCACCGTTCGCTGGCATTGCGTTCCCCGCGCGCTGACGCCGGGCCCGGCGATCATCGTCACGACCCGGGCGGAGCGCTCCCAGAGAGTGAACTTGCGCCACTGCTTCTTTTCGCCGAGTTGCCAGCCGTGGTCGCTCCAGACCACGATCACGGTATTGTCGGCGTGCGGGCCTTCTTCGAGCGCTTGCAGCACGCGGCCGATATTGGAATCCGCGTAGTTGATGCAGGAAAGGTAGCCGGCGACCGCTTTGTTCCACTGTCCCGTGCCGGTGACGTTCTCGTGGTCGCGGAAGCTTCGCAGCGCCGATTGCGGTACGTCGTCGATGTCTCCGTCCAAGGTCGCCGGCAACTCCGTCTTCTCCGCAGGGAAGCGGGCGAAGTGTTGCGCGGGCGCGTACCAGGGCAGATGCGGCCGGTAGAAACCCACCGCCAGGAAAAACGGCCGGTTGTGATCGCGCCGCAAATAATCCGTCGCCCAGTCGGCCAGTTGTGTGTCGGTGGTTTCTTCGTTCTCGGCGTCGATGGCGCTCCAGTCGAAATGCCCCGCCCGCGGAATTTTGTTGACCGGCTTCTCAGGAGGATGCAGGAACCCGTTGAACTGGCGGTAGGCGTCCCAGGATGCGCCGTCGTTTTGCGAGCCGTGAAACGTCTTGCCGCCGCCCAGCGCGCGGTAGCCGTGCAGCATGAAATGCTGCGGCAGGGTCACCGCATCGGGCAAGGCTTTGCGCCAGGCGTCGCCATTGTTGTATACGCCCGAGGTCGAAGGCCGGATGCCCGTCATCAAGCTCGTTCGCGAAGGGTTGCACGACGGCGCTTGACAGTAAGCGCGGGTGAACGTCACTCCCCGTTTCGCCAGCGCATCCAGATGCGGAGTCTGCGTCTGCGGATGTCCGCCGAGCGGACCGATCCAGTCGTTCAGGTCGTCGACGCCGATAAACAGGACGTTCGGTCCGCTTGCCCGAGCGCCTTGCGCTTTCATCGAAGAGGGAAAAACGCAGCCCGCGGCCGCCGCGGCGACGCCGCCGGCCGATCGCCGCATCCATTCCCGCCTCGACGTGCGGCGCTCCGCCGTCCGACAGTTGTCCCCGCTCATGGCGCCTCCCTCCGGCCGCAACCGGTTTCCTATGGTAAGCGAGCGCGTTCGTTCCCGCAACCGCCGCCTCGCTACACTGGGCGCAATGCCCGAGCGAAGCGAGAACGGCGCGGGGCGTCTCTCCGTTGCCAGGGGGGGCCGCCGCTGCCTCTACTTGGCCTTGGCGGGAGCGTTCTTTGCGTTGGCCTGCATCGGAGTTCTGCTTCCCGGCCTGCCCACCACCCCGTTCTTGCTGCTCACGAGCTATTTTTTGATTCGGTCGTCGCCGTCTCTGAACCGCAGGCTCATGCAATCGAAGCTCTTCGGGCCGCTGCTCCGCGACTGGCATCGGCATCGCGCCCTGAAGCCGAGAGTGAAAACAGTCTCGCTGCTTGCCTGCTCGTCCGTAATCCTGCTCTCGATTCTCTTCGGCGGCATGCCGCCCGCCGCGCGCGCGGTAGTTGCCGCGGCCGGGGCTTACGGCATCTGGTTCGTCTGGCGGCTCCCGGTTATGCGCAACAAACCCGCCCCCGACCGGGCCGGCAAGGAACATCCCTGCAGGCCGTCAATATAATAACTTGTGATGTCGAGCGGCATGACCAAATACTTGCTTGGAATCGTTACGGGGCTGGTGTTGGCCGTTTTCTTCGTCCTGTTCCTCGGGGTCGTTGTCTGGCTGGCTGGACAGCAGGGAAAACCCGTCATGGCGTCGGATTCGTTGCTGCTGGTGCGGCTTTCGGGGAGCGTCCCGGAACATCTCGAGACCGACTTTTCCCTCGCGCGCCTTGGAGACGACGACGGGGGGCCGCTGACTCTTTTTGCCGTGGCGGAGGCCATCCGCAAGGCGGCGGACGACGACGACATCAAGGCTTTGGTGTTGGCATGCCGCGATTTCAACGCGGGCTGGGCAAAGGCGCAAGAGATCCGTTGGGCCGTCGAACGCTTCAAGGAGTCGAACAAGCCGGTTTGGGCCTACCTTGCGGTTGCCGGCGGGCTCGACTATTACGTTGCCTCGGCTGCCGACAGGGTCGTCATCCAGCCGGAGAGCATCCTCGATCTCAAAGGACTCCGCGCCGAGGTTTCGTTCTACAAGGAGACGCTCGAAAAGATCGGCGTGACCGCCGAAATGGAAAACGTGGGCAAGTACAAAAGCGCCGTGGAGCCCTACTCGCGAACCACGATGTCGGATGCGTTCCGCGAGGTGCTCAACGCGTTGCTCGACGAGCTTTACGAGCAGATGCTGCGCGGGTTCGCCGCAGGCCGCGGGCGCGATGCGGCTCATTGGCGCGGCGTTATCGACAACGGCCCGTTCTTGTCGGCCCAGGCGCTGAACTACGATCTGGTGGACGCCGTCCTTTACGAGGACCAATTTTTCCAGGAATTGGAAGACGCGGCCGGCGGCGGGGAGCTCGCTCGGCTTGGCGTCCGGCAATACCGTTCGCGCGGTTTTCGCGGATTCGGAGACGGTCCGAAGATCGCCATGGTGTACGCAGTGGGGACGATTCTGTCGGGAAACAGCCGCAGCGACCCGTTCACCGGCGGGCGCGTGCTCGGCGCGCGCAGCTTCGTCGAAATGCTTGACGGCATTGGGGAAGACGACGACATCGAGGCCGTGATCCTGCGCATCGACTCGCCCGGAGGCGATGCGATCGCTTCGGATCGGATGCTGCGGGCCGTGCGGCGGTTGCGCGAGGAAAAACCGCTGGTGATTTCGATGTCGACCGTGGCTGCGTCCGGCGGGTATTACATAGCCGCTGCCGAGGACACGAAGATCGTCGCTTACCCGGGCACGTATACGGGCTCGATCGGCGTGTACTTCGGCAAGATCAGCCTCGGCGGACTCTACGAAAAAATCGGCGTCAACAAAGAAGTCTTGACGCGCGGCCGCTACGCGGGGATCGATTCCGATTCCCGAACGCTGACGCCGGACGAACGGGCGAAATTGCGGGAAAGCATCGAGTCAGTCTACAAAACCTTCGTGACGCGGGTCTCGGAAGCGCGCGGCCGGGACTACGACGCGATTCACGAGGTGGCTCAGGGGCGCGTCTGGCTGGGAACCCAGGCGGCCGCAAACGGTTTGGTCGACGAGCTCGGCGGGTTCGAGCGTTCGCTGGAACTGGCGCGCGAGGCTGCTGGCATCGACGCCGATGCGCAGGTCCGGCTGGTTGACTATCCGCCGCCGAAGAATTTCATCGAAGTTTTGTTCGAGAGCGGCAGCTTGATCCGCGCGGACCCCATCGCCGAGTTGATGCGCGCGGAACTTGGCGATGCCTCCGGTTGGCCGGCGCTGCTGCGCGGAGGCGTGCTGCGGCTGATGCCCTACAAGCTGACGATTCAGTAACTTCAGGGCTGCTTCGAATCGGCCTCTTCGGGCTGTCCGCCCGTATCCCAACCGCGGTTGATTTCGAGGTCGGGGAGCGCTTGCTGTAATTCGGCTGCGCCGGAGTCGGTAACCTTGGTTTGCCAGAGGTAGAGCTTCCGCAGGCTTTTCAGCGCGGCCAAGCGCTTCAGGCCGGCGTCGCTGACCGCCGTTCCGTAGAGGTTCAGGTACTTGAGGTTGGTCAGCTTTTTCAAGGAAGACAAACCCGCATCGGTGATTTTCGTATTCTCCAGGTGCAGCCGCTCGATGGAAGTCAGTTCTTCGAGGTGCGTCAGGGCCTTGTCGGTGATCGGCGCGCCCCCGAGGTGAACTTCGTGAACTTTCTTCAGCTTGGATACCGGAGCGATCATCGCGTCGCTGACGCCGCTGCGGAGCAAATGAAAATCGACCGTTACCCGATCGTCATCGGCGGCGATTTGCCGCACGGCGCCGCCGCTCTCTTCGATCGACTTGACGGCGTTATCGTGAGCCTGGTCGGCTTGCAGAAGGTTGCCGCTAAATGCGGGAATCATCAGCAGCGAAGAAACGATGAGATGTTTCATCGGCATCCTCCAGGAGAGATCGGCGCTACGCAGCTTCGTTGTTGAAACGAATTTAGCGAAATGCCTGCCCGCGCGCAAGTCAGGCAAGGGCGTCAACGCTGCACGGGGAGCAGGGACGTCTGACTCTGCACGCCGCTTTGCGCGATCCGTATTTCCCGGTTGCCGGCGGGAGTGTCTTCGCCGATCCGGAAATTCAACTGGTAGACCGAGACCAGGGACGGGGCGTAAAAGCTGCCCAGGAAATCGCCCGAAGATTCCTGCGCAACGCCGTCGAGCGTAACGCTTGCGGGGTGCTCCGTTCGCGCGATCGGCGCCGGCCCCGGGGCGTTTGTCGGGACGGCCGGGTCGACGGGGCCTCCGCCGGTGAAAAACAGCGAGACAATCTCCCCCGGGCGGGCCGGGTTTGTTGGCTGCACGAGAGAGTAATCGGTGTGCAAAGCGGCCGCGAACCGGCCGGCGGGCAGCGTGTATTCGAAGATGCCCGGTTGGACGACGGAGGTTCGCGGCCCGGTGAAAGCATGGGACAAGCCGCCGCTCTCGATTACCACGTCGACGGAGTTGGCCGGGGCCGGCGTGGAAAACGGAACTTGAATGTTGATTTGTTCCTGTCCATTGCTGTTGGCCAGCGAGAAAATCGGCGCCGGCGTGCCGTTGACCAGGACGCTTATGCCGCGCAAACGCCTTGGAAAAGGAAATTCGTCTGCCTGGACCACGCCCTCGACGCCGGGCAGCAAGCCTGTGCCGAAGATCGAGCCGAGGCTGCCCGGCGTCCAGCCGGGAGCGAAGCTTGCGCCGTTGACGAAACCGCCCATGCTGATCGTCGGAGCCGGCGGCCCGGCGACTGCGAGATGGAATGTCGCGCTGACGCTGTTGTCTCCATCGGTCGAGACGACTACCGAAAAATCGCCCGGCCGCGAGCCCATGCGCACCAGCGCCGAAATTTCTCCGTTCCGGTTGCTCGTGCGCACTTGATTTTCCAGCGTCGCCGCGTCCGGCGGAATCACCTCCCAGGCGGCCGGGGTGTTCGGGAAGGGGTCGCCGCAAGAATTGACGATGCGGGCAAGCAGCGCTTGGCCCGGCCCGTTGAGAAGCTCGCCGGGTTGGCCTGACTGATGGTCGCCCTGCAGGATGTCGATCTCGCTTGCCGGTCCGGGAAGAATCTCGTATGCGAATGTCTCGTCGGGGAGGCCCGGGACGCTTAGCGACGCGGTGAAAAAGCCTTGCCCCGGCCGGCAGCCGAGCTGCGCATCCGCGCGGATGATCCCATCCGAATCCGACGGCGCGATGTGCGGAATGAGCGTGACGTTGTTGTCCGTCTCGAATTCAACGGCGATGCCGGGCCTCGGCGCGCGTCCGTTTTCCAGAATCACGCTCAGTTCCACCGCGCCTTCGAGAGTTTCTCCGGCGACGCCGCGGATCGTGTCCCTGTTCTCTCTGCGGGGCGCGCTCGAACGCGGCATATTCTCCTCGTTGCTGGCGACGCGAATGGTGACGGGCTCCGCCAAGCGGCGCCTAGCGGCGTCTTCGACATCGATGCGGGTAGTGGTTGCTCTCAGGGAAGTGCTTTCCCCAGATCGGCATTGGAACGACGTGATTCCATTCGAGCCTGTCCTTGTCGTGGACGGGCAGTCGACGGATTCATTGCTCGTAGTTATCGTGAAATCCGTGTTCGGCAGGCCCACGCCGGCGCTGACGATCTGAACCCTGATGGACCGCGGCAGGGGCGAGTTTTCCGGTGCCGACTGAAAATCGCCCGACAAAACGACTAACGCGCCCCTGCCTATGGTGTCTGTATTGAGCTCGAAGGCCGCTTGCCGGCCGTCCTCGGTTTGCGCTTGGATCGAAAAGTCCTCGTCGGACGGGATGCGCACTCTGCTCACGGCGATGCCGAATCTGTTCGTAACCGTGTCAGGCGGGTCGAATGCGATGCTGGGGCTTGAGCTTTCGCTTGAGAACGCGATTTCCGCGCCGAAAACGGGGACGCCGGCCGAGTCGGTCACGCGAACGGCAAGCGGCCGTTGCAGGAATCCAGAGGACTCCGCATCCTGATTGTTGCCGCCGTAGACTTCTACCGTATCCGCAGTCATGCCCGCCGTCGAGAGGACGAAAAAACCGGACGGGGCGCTCGGCAATGCGGCGGAGGCTCCGAACGATGCGGCGTCGGCGCTGAAACGGAGTAAATTCTCTTCGCCGAGGATGAACAGGTTTTGGGCCGCAAGATCGAATTGCATGTCGAGTATCGACGGACGCAAGGCGGCTTGCGTCCGTGGATCCCGCAGCGCGTCGAAATCCTTTTCGCCGATGACGTGCTCGAAGATCTGCTTGGCCGCGCGGTTCAGCAAAAAAAGGCGGTTCCGGCTCGGCGCAAGGACTTTGTCGACGGCGAATGGCGGGGCGGCTCCGAACTCACGGGTAAAAGTCTCGATGGTGACCAGGGAAACGATATCCCCGTGGGTCAGAATTACGCGGTTGAGGGGAGAGCCGCTGTCGAAGGCAAAGAAGCGGGCAGGCCGCCTGTCCAAATCGAGCGGCAGCGTGCCGCGGACCGTGCCGGTATGGAAATCGATATCGTGCAGGCCCTCGGACGAAACTGCGTAGAGACCCGCTCCGCTTGGGGCGAGCGCAACCGCAGCGGGAACCTCCGGCAAAACAATGGGACCGGCCACCCGCCGCAGCGCGGCGGCCCGAAGATCGACCGAGCGCATATCCGTCGACTCTGCGATGACCAGATAGGCATGGTCCCCATTGGGGTCTACGAAGACCGAGTCGATGAGTTGGTCCGCAGCGAAATTGACCCGCTGAAACGAGGAGCCGGTTGGGTCTTGCGCGTTGAACGCCAAGAGCGTGTTTCCATTCGGAACCAGCAGCCAACGAGCGTCGGGCGTCAGCAGAGCGGGACTTTCGCCGGGGTTGACCGGTTGGGTCAAAAGCCTGTTGTCGATCGTTGCGAAGGGAGGTTCCGGCTCCAAAATCTGCACGGCGTTGTCGTGGACGATGTAGATCTTGACGAACCGCGTTGGATCGTCGGCGTCGGGCACGCCCACGACCTGCCGGGCGCCGGCGCCGACGTCGAGCATGGCCGCGAGCTCCAGGGTGTCGGCATCGTAGACGCCGGCCCTTGTCCCTTGCTCGTAAAAAACAAATACGTAATCGGCCGCGGCCGACCCGGACCAGGCCCATGCGAGCACGGTAAAAAAGAAAATCCGCTTCAGAAACATCGTCGTTCACCTGCGCAGGGCTTCAAAACGACGGCGGCGAACCGCCGTATTATGAAGCATCTAAAGTATAACGCTTTCCCGCGCAAAACAAAAGCGCCGATTTCTGTTGGATTCGGTTTTGTTGTTGCGCAGGGCCTGCGGCGGCCCGTCGGGCTTCTTCAACGGCCGGAAACCCCTGCCGCGGCCGCCCCCGACTATACTGAGTGATTGGCGGGCGGAAGTCGAGGCCGCTCGTTTTTTACGGACTCGTTTTTTACGGAGAGGTTCGGTTTGGACGTTCAGGCTACGCAAATGCGCCCGGGAATGATGGTTCGCTTCCGCGGAGACATTTGCACGATCCACAAGATGGAGCACCGCACCCCGGGCAAAGGCCGCGGTTTCGTGCAGGTCAAAATGCGCAATCACCGCTCGGGAGCGATGATCGACGAGCGGTTCGCCTCGGAAGAAACGCTGCCGCGGGTCAATACCCATACTCAGGAAATGCAGTACCTCTACTCCGACGGAGGCATCTACAACCTGATGGACACCGAGACGTACGAGCAGATCGAGATCAGCGGCGACCAGCTCGGAGAGCAGGTCCACTACATGATTCCCGAGACCGTCGTCAAGGTTCAGTTTCTGGACGGTTCGCCGTTCAATCTCGACCTCCCGGCGGCGGTCGCGCTCAAGGTCGTGGAGACCGAGCCGGCGATCAAGGGGGCGACCGTTACGAACGTCAACAAGCCGGCGCGGATGGAAACCGGTCTGGTGGTGCAAGTGCCGCAATTCATCAAAGAAGGCGAATCGGTCAGAGTCAACACGGCCGACGGCAGCTACTTGGGCCGGGCCTGACGCTTTTTTTGCTAAGGAAGGTCTGAATAAGGCAGTTTTTGGTGCGCTGGATGGTTGATGCTGTCCGTAAGGAGCGGTTGCAGTTGGGCTGCCAGCGAATTTTGCGGCTAAATCCTGCTCTTTTTGACTGTGCAACGCCAATTTTGACCCCGCAGCGACGGTTTCAACTCCGCTTCTGCGGCTTTGCGCCACTGTGGGCGCACGACTCCTGTATTGTGGCGCTCAGGCCGTCGCGTAGCGCCCGGCGAGCAGCACATTGGCGAAGCCCAACAGCAGACTGATCCGCTCCCTGTTCTTGGCCAAGCCGCGATAGGCGCCTTGGCGTAACCAAAGTGCCGCTTCCCATACAGAAACGGATGCTCCACCTTGGCCCGCACCTCCGCCTTGCGCCGCTCCGCCCGCGCCTCCGCACTGTCCGCCGCCAAGCGCCGCCGCTGCCCAGCCTTCAGCGCCACTTGCCACTCCACCCTACGCCGGCGATGCTCCGGGCGCTTCTCCACCCCCTGATAGCCCGCATCCCCGCACACTACCTTCTCCCCGCCGTGCAGCAACTTATGCGCTTGGGTCACATCCGCCACATTCGCCGCTGTCGCCGCCACGCTATGCGCCAGCCCCGTCTCGGCGTCCACCCCGATGTGCGCCTTCATCCCGAAATGCCATTGCTTCCCCTTCTTCCTCTGATGCATCTCCGGGTCGCGACTCCGCTCCTTGTTCTTCGTCGAACTCGGCGCGGCGATGATCGTCGCGTCCAGGATCGTCCCTTCCCGCAACCGCAACCCCTGCCCCGCCAAGTGCGCGTTGCTCTCCGCCAGCACAACCCCGCCCAACTCGTGCTTCTCCAACAGATGCCGAAAGTGCAAAATCGTCGTCTCGTCCGGCAACGCATCTCCCAAACGCAAACCCACAAAGCGCCGCACCGACTCGATCTCGTACAGCATGTCCTCCATCCCCGGATCGCTCACGTTGTAAAACAACTGCACGCAGTGCACGCGCAGCATCACCGCCAACTCGTACGGCCGCCGCCCCCGCCCCGCTTTGGGGTAGTACGGGCGGATGCGCTCCTCCAAACGCTCCCACGGAATCAATTCCTCCATCCGCCCCAGAAACTTCTCCCGCCTCGTGCGGTGTTTCTTGCCCTCGTACTCCATATCCGCAAAGCTCCGCTGATGCATCCTTCCTCCCTCTAACGACAACATCTACCCTACAACTCCACTAGGACACATCCCCCCCCCCCCCCCCCCCCCTGCTTGCCGCTACTTATTCAGACCTTCCCTAAGGGTTCGCGCAAGAATAACTTCCTAGAAGCGCCCGTAGTCTCGCAGTAGAACCCACCGGCGCCGCGACTCTCGTGATCAGCAATCAAGTCCCGTCATCTGAGGGGCGCAGCCCGTCCGAGTTGTGGCATCATTGCGGAAATGCGAACCCGCAATGGCGCCATAATGAGACCAACCCAATTCTCCGCCGACACGATCATCGCCCTGCTCCGCAACCAGACCATCGCCTCGCTGGCCGAGGTCATGGCCGCGCTCGGCGCCCGCGCCAGCAGGCGCACCGCGTTCCGCAAGCTCAAGGACATCGACGCCCGCACCAGCTACTCGCATCGCGGCGGCTACTACACCCTCGACCAACTCGCCCACTTCGACGAGCGCGGCCTGTGGTCGTTCGCCGGCGTCCGCTTCTCCCGCGCCGGCACCTTGATCGCAACCGCCGAGTCGTTCATCAACCACGCCGAGGCCGGACACTTCGCCGACGAGTTGGACAACCTGCTCGGTGTCGGCACCCAGGACGCGCTGCGCAAGCTCGTCGATGACCGGCGGCTGACACGGCACAAGCTCGCCGGACAGTTCCTCTACTGCGCCGCCGACCGCGCGCAACAGACGCACCAGGTGCGCGCCAGACGTCTGCTGCTGGCCACGCCCGGACTCGGGCAACCCCTGCCCGACGCCGACCTGATGCCCGAGGAGTTGCGCGCCGCCATTGTGTTGTTCGCCAGCCTGCTCGACGAGCGGCAGCGGCGGCTGTTCGCCGGCCTCGAAGCCCTCAAGTGCGGGTGGGGCGGCGACCGGCGCATCGCCCGACTGCTCGGCATCGACCCGTCGACGGTCGCCGCCGGCCGGCGGCAACTGGTCGAGCGTGACGTCGAGGTCGACCGGGTGCGGCGCGCCGGCGGCGGACGCACACCGACGGGAAAAAAACGCCGGAAGTCATCGCCTGCATCAAAACCTTGATGGACCACGAGACGGCCGGCGACCCGGTCAGCGGCCTGAAGTGGACACGCCGAACGACCGCCAAGGTCGCCGACCAACTGGGCGCGCTCGGCATCGACGTCTGCCCCCGGACGGTCGCTCGACTGCTCAAAGCGATGGGCTATTCGCTGCGCGTCAACCACAAGAAGCTCGCCGGCGCTTCCCATCCGAGGCGCGACGATCAGTTCCGGCACATCGCCGACCTGCGCGAGCGTTGCGCCGCCGACAACGTCCCGGTCATCAGCGTCGATACCAAGAAGAAGGAACTCGTCGGCGCGTTCCGAAATCCCGGCGCCAAGTGGGACCGCAGTCCCGAACAGGTCAAGGACCACGACTTCCGCTCCGATGCCGAGGGCCTCGCCGTCCCCTACGGCATCTACGACCCGCGGGCCAACGCCGGCACCGTCTTCGTCGGCCAGACCGCCGACACCCCGGCGTTCGCCGTCAACTGCATCGAGAAATGGTGGCGCACCCAAGGCTGCAAGCACTATCCCGAGGCCAACGCGCTGCAGATCCTGGCCGACGGCGGCGGCAGCAACAGTTGCACGGCGCGCGCCTGGAAATTCAACCTGCAACACCGCCTCTGCAACCGGCACGGCTTGCGCGTGACCGTGGCCCACTACCCGCCGGCCACCTCGAAGTGGAATCCCATCGAACACCGCATGTTCTGCGAGGTCACCAAGAACTGGGCGGGCCGCCCGCTGGACAGCTACCCCGGATTTCTCACCAGGCATGGCTGGGCGGGCCGGAAGCGGTTTGCGGAACGAATTTGAGGGTAATTGATGCGGATCGCCACGTACGGTGGCCGTGGCGCACGCTGGGTGTAGCGTCCGGCGCTACACCCAGCGTGCGCCACGAGGGTTTGGGGCCGATTTTGCGCACACTCCGGCCAAGCCCCCGCCAGGGCTGCTGCGCTTGCTGTGACCTTTGAACCCGCAGGCGCCACAGGCGCCCCTTCAGCAGCCCTGCGGCGGCGGCCTTCCCAGATTGGCGTAAACCGCAGCAAACAGCGCCTGCGCCGGATGGCCCGTAGCCATCGAGACCCACACCTTGCGCGCCGTCACCCGCACCCGCGCCCCGATCTTGAGCAGCCGTACGCGGATCGTCGCGCATTGCGCCTTCGCCATCTGTGTGCCCGCCAAGCCCAACTCGCGCAACGCTTGCAGCAGACAGTAGGCGATCGCAGAAAAATACAAACGAATCTGGTTCGAGCGCAGCAGCGCCGTCGAGGTGCGGTCGGCGAACAAAGCCAACTGTTGCTCCTTGATGCGGTTCTCCATCTCGCCCCGCGCGCAGTAGAGATCCTCGTACAAGCTCTGCGCGGCGTACTGTGCGGTGCTGAGCGAGGTCACCACGAAGCGTAGATTGGGAAGCGCGGATTGGCGCCCTTGGCCAGCCGCTCGGCCTTGCCCACCACACGCCGTTTGCGCCGCCAACTGTAGCGCGTGCGATAACGGAACTCGGCGAACGCCCGCGCCGGCTTGCCGCTGGCGGCGTAGGGCCGCTGTGCCTTCTGCAACGGCTTGCGCAGGCGGCGCAACAAACGCCGGTTCTTGGCCAGTCCGAACACGTAGTCCACCCCCTGTTGCTCACACCAACTCATCAACTCCTCACGGCAGAAGCCTGCATCGGCGCGCAGCAGAATCTCCACCCCGGGCCATCTCCGGCGCAACTGCCCCACGATCCGCACGACCTCTTCCAGCGCCCCCGCCGCAGCGTCTCGGTTCGCTGTCCGCAACCGCGCACAGACCAACTGCTCGCCTATGAAGATGTACAACGGCAAGTAACAGTAGTGACCGTAGTAGCCGTGAAAAAAGCGTCCTTCCTGCTGCCCGTGCAGACGGTCGTCGGTGGCGTCGAGATCCAGCACGATGCGCTGCGGGCGGCAGCTCTGCCGCTGGATGTAGAGTTCAACCAACAGCGCATCGACTGCGGCGTTGTCCAGGGCGATCTTCTTGTAGCGCGCGCTCGCTTCGACCTGCGCAGGGGGCAACTCCAGCCGGTTCAGCGTGCTCTTGCCCGCCCCGGCCCGGCCCCGATCCCGCCGCCGCCGACGCTTGCGGCCCGCCACATCGGCCTTGCCCGACAACAGCGCCAGCAGCGGATCGCTGCGCAGTCGATCGTGATCGTTGAGGTCTTCGTAGCCCAAGGCCAGCCCATGGACCCGTTGACTCACCAACTCCGCGACGCTGTGCTCGATCCGCTCGGCTCGGCGGGAGTCGCGAAAGCAGCGCGCAAACTGGCGCAGGATGCCGGTCTGCTGCTCGGTGCGCTGCAGCAGCAGGGCCCCGGCCTCGCTGGTAATCGTGCCGCCGTCAAAACGGGCTACCGCCTCCCGGCGGAATCGGGTAGCAAAACGGAAACTTGTTTGGTTACACTGTGTCCTAGCGAAAAGTCGTTCGTTGCCGGCTGCAACATATTCATCTACATACGTTTATGCCACAATCAGCGGCTTTTCGCTACAACCTCGGTGAGAAATCCGGGCTACGAGACCATCCTGAAATACCTGCGCACCACACGCACCGCCACCGGACTGCGCGTGCGTGCACACCTGGTGCGAAAGACCTACAAGACCGGCGTCAAGGTCACCGATGAGGAAATGCAGGAGCTACGCATCACACCCGACAGCTCAATGCCCAAATGGAACTACACCATCGAACCCATGTAACAAAAACGGAAACTATTTTTGCGCCGGCCCTAACGCTTCCGGCGGCTGTCCGTCCAAATCGTGGGAGAGCGAACCGCCGTGCAACTGGTCCGAGCCGAGTCGACAGGCCTGGAAAGCAGCCGCGCCGAACGCGGCCTCGAGTGCGCGCGCGTCGGCGAGCGCATGCTGATCGAAGCCGTGCAGCGGCGCGACCCCGATGCATTCGAGCAACTTGTGCGACTCTACGACAGAGGCGTCTTGCGGGTCGCGATGAACATCCTGCGTTCGCCGGAAGATGCGCGGGACGCCTACCAGGAAGCATTCCTGAAGGTCTACCGCAACATCGACGGCTTCCGCTTCCAGTGCAGCTTCCACACCTGGCTCTACCGCATCGCCACCAATGTTTGCCTGGATCACATTCGCCGCCGCAACGTCCGCAGGGAATACGGAGTCGATGAGCGCGGCGAAAGGCACGCAAGCTCGCCGCTGCAAACCGCAGCGGATGTTCGCCCGCAGGGCTCTCCCGACCGCATGCTCAGGCAGCGGGAGATCTCCGCGCAGATACGCGGCGCGATGGACCTGCTGTCGGATAAGGAGCGGGTGGTTTTCGAGTTGCGGCACCACGAAGGCATGAGGCTGCGGGCCATCGGCGAGGCGCTTGCGATCAGCGAAGAAGCCGCCAAGAACTGCCTCTTCCGGGCAACCAGAAAATTACGGGAGGCTTTGCAGGATGTCCGCGCGTAAAGACAGGTTGCCGCTGGACAGCGAGTCGGCGCGGCGGCGAATTCAACTTTACCTGTACGACGAGCTCGGCGTTCAGGAGCGCTTGGAGATCGAGCGCGCGTGCGCGGAAGACCCCCGCTTCCGCGCGCTGTTCGAAGCCGAAAAGTCGTTTCTGGCAGATTTGGATCGGCGGGCGCCGCAGGCCGCCTCCGAGGAGTTGTTGGCCGAGTGCCGCCGCGGTCTGATGCAGGCGGTCCGGCTCGACGCAACCGGCCGCGGCGGCGCGCTTGCCGCTCAAGCTCACGGCGGTTGGCGGCGGTTGACCGCGGGCCGCGCTTGGCGGCGCTTCGCCTGGCGGCCGGCGATGGCGGCGGCCTGCCTGGCGGCGGGCTTCGTCTTCGGGCGCTGGGACATGATTCCGTCTCAGAGCGGGGAACAAACTGCGTTGGCCGTCTCTCTCGCCGGCCCGGCCGAAATTCAGTCGGTGCAGACGCTCCCGGAATCCGATCGCGTGCGTATTGTCCTGGATGAGCGCAAGATCGTGGCGGGAGCGGCGGACGATCCCGCGATTCGCCGCCTGTTGCTGGATACGGTCCGCGCGGCGCACTCCGGCGCGCGGCTGGCTTCTCTGGAAGCGCTGGGCCGCGAAGCCGAGCGCCGCGAAGTCCGCCGGGAATTGCTGCGGGTCATGCTCGAAGACGAGAACCTGGGCGTCAGACTCAAGGCGCTGGAGGCCGTTCGCTTGCAAAGCGGCGACCCGGAAATTCAGCAAGCGCTGGTCCAGGCCGTCTTGAGCGACCCCAATCCCGGCATGCGCGTGCAGGCCATTCAGCTTTTGACCGCCAAGCCCAGCCGCGGACTGGCCGGCGCTTTGCAACTCATCGTGGCGCAGGAACAAAACCCGTTCGTGCAGCAGCAGTGCGAAAGAGCGCTGCAAGACCTCGGCGCATCGGTGGAGTATCACTAATGGCTCGGGCTGCTGTGGCGTTGGCCTTGCTTGCCGTCCTTGCGGCGCCGGCGCAGCAATCGAGCGAGTTGCGCCGCGACGGCCGTTACTGGGTGCAAAAGCAAAGCGCTGCCGTCGCGGCCGGTTCGAGCTTGCGCGTAAGCGCGGTCGGCGCCGTCCGCGTCAGAGGCGCGGATATCCGTGAAATCCGCTACACGGCCGTGAAACGGCTGCGGGCGGCAAATGAGGCGGAGGCGCGCGAACGGTTGGCGCCCGCGCGCGTTTCCCTGGCGCGGCAGGGCGGCGGCAGCGTCGCCGTTTCTCTCCGCCGCGCCGCTTGCCGCAACTGCTCGTTCCGCGCCGACCTGCAGATCGATGCGCCGGCGGCGACCCGCCGCATCGTGCTGGTTACCGAAGAAGGGCCGATCGAGGTTCGGGCAATCGAAGGAGATGTCGAGGCCGAGACCACCGGCGGTAGAATCGCGCTCGACTCTATCGGCGGCGAGGCGCGGGTGCTGACCGCCGGCGGAGACATCGCGCTGGGTTCCATCGGCGGCGACGTGCGCGGCGAAACGGCGGGCGGCAGCATCGGCTTGCGCCGGGCGCGCGGCGGCGCTGCGCTGAATACAAGCGGCGGCAGCATTCGCGTCGGGCGCATCGACGGCGTTTTGCGCGCCGATACCCTGGGCGGCGGCATCGAGGTCGAAGAGGCCGCCGGCAGGGTGTTTGTCGGCACGAACGGCGGAACGATCCGCATCGGCCGCGCGCTCGGCGCGGTCAATGCCTCGACCGCCGGCGGGTCGATTCAGGTGGACGAGGCCCCCGGCGGAGTTCACGCCGAGACGTCGGCGGGCGACATTCGGCTGCAACGGGTCAGCGGGGCGGTGTTCGCCGCGAGCGCAGCCGGCGATATCCGCGCGTTTTTCGACGGCGGCGCGGTCTTGCGCGATTCGCTTCTGGAGACGACGGGCGGCTCGATCGTCGTTTATCTGCCTGCCGATTTCGGCGTCACGATCGATGCCAGCGTCGATCTGGCCAAAAGCCTGCACAGAATTTTCAGCGAGTTCTCGGCCGTGGCGGTGCGCCGGTCGGGCGCGGACTTCGGTCCCGGAACGGTGACGGCGTCCGGCGAGATCAACGGCGGAGGGCCGCTGCTGCGCATGCGCAACATCAACGGCCGCATCGAGATTCGACAGCGGCGATAGAGCGAGAACGGAGGGATCGACATGCGTGGATTGCTATTGGCGGCTGTTCTTTGGGTTTGCGTCGGCCAGACGCCGGCCGAGACGCACCGCCGATTCGACGTTTGGCGGCTGCTTGCCCCGAGCAGCTATGTCGGACTCGGCATCATGGATATCGACGATGCGAAGGCCGAGGCGGTCGGGCTGATCGAGCCGCACGGCGTCGAAGTGACCAATGTCGTCGGCGGCAGCCCGGCGGAGCGCGCGGGTCTGCAGCGCGGCGATATCCTGCTGACTTGGCGCGGCGTCCGTGTCGAGGGCATCGAGCACTTCGCGCGTCTGGTGCGGGAAACCCCGGTCGGGCGCGAAGTGGAGCTGGGCGTTTTTCGCGGCGGAAGCGAGCGCGCGGTCCGGGTGAAGGTCGCAGAGCGGGCGCCCGGCATACTCAGCGCCATCGGCGAATGCGAGGACTGCAGTCTGCTCACTTTCGATGTGCCCCGCCCGCGCATCGCGCTCAAAAGCCGCGTTCTCGGCGCCGAGCTGGAAACGGTGGACGGCCAGTTGGCGGAGTTCTTCGGCGTGCGCAAGGGCGTTCTGGTGCGCTCGGTCGACCGCAACTCGGCCGCCGCGTCCGCGGGCTTCAAGGCGGGCGACGTGATCGTTGCCGTGGACGGCAAGCCCGTCGCCCGGACGCGCGACGTTTCCCGGGCGCTGGTTTCCGCCAAAACGGAAAAAATATCCGTGGAGCTGATGCGCGGCCGGCAGAAGCAAACGCTCGAAGTGGAGCAGTCCGCGCGCCGCCGCCCCGCAACGCAAGCGATCCGCCGCGTAACCGCTCCCCGCTGACCGCCGCGTCGCCGCCTGCGGATGATGCGCTGGAAAAAACGCTCGGCAAGCGCTTTTTCGCGCCGGCCGGAGACGAGCGCTGCAACGCATCCGTCAGCGGCGCCGGCGGCCTCCCCGTTGCAAATGGGATTTGTGTTATACTGGCGGATAACGACAACAGAAGAGGAAGAAGCTTAGGAAGGAGCATTGAATCTGAAATGCCGCTCGCTACTCAGGCCAAGAAGGATATCTACAAGGCCTATGGCGTACATGACAAGGATGTCGGGTCTGCCGAAGTGCAAATCGCTGCGCTGACCCGCCGGATTGCGGGTCTGACGGAGCATTTGAAAGCTCACAAGAAAGACTTTTCGTCCCGCCGCGGATTGCTCAAGATGGTCAGCCGCCGGCGCCGTCTGATCCGTTACTTGAGACGCAAAGATCCTCAAGGCTACGTCAAACTCATAGAATCCCTCGGTCTCCGCGGCTGACAGCATTCCCCGCGAGGAGAAACTGCATCGCCGCGGCGGTCGGGGACGGCTGCTGCGTTCCGGTTTTTCTTTCGCGGCAGATTCACGCTTTTCGGTAATGATCGGTCCCTCGCGCAGAGGGCGGCGGCGCAACTCGACGCGCCCCGCGAAACCGGACCGTTTCCTGCGCTTCGCTCCTGCGATTCAGGGGGCATGCGCCTGCCCGTTCCGGCCGGCGGCCCCGAAAGGACATTACCGAGTCAATGAAGCAAACAGTTGAGTTCAATTTGGACGGAAAGACCGTCATCCTGGAAACCGGGCGTCTGGCGAAACAAGCCGGGGGCGCCGTTTTTGTCAGTTGCGGCGACACGCGCGTTCTGGTCGCCGCCACAGCCGCGCCCGAACCTCGCGAGGGCATCGATTTTTTCCCGCTGACCGTCGATTATCGGGAATATACCTATGCCGCCGGACGCTTTCCCGGGGGGTACATCAAACGCGAAGGCCGCCCCACGGAAAAGGAAGTCCTGACCTGCCGGATGATCGATCGGCCGCTGCGGCCGCTCTTCCCCGAAGGGTTCCGTAACGAGACGCAGATCATCGGCATGGTCGTATCGGCGGACCCGGAGTTGGACCCCAGCATTTTCGCCATGATCGGCGCATCGGCCGCTGTGGCCGTTTCCGATATTCCCGTTCTGCACACCACCGGCGCGGCGCGCATCGCCCGCTTGGGCGAGGAGCGGTGGATCGTCAACCCGACTTACGAGGAAATCGAGCAGGCCAACCTCAACGTCGTCGTCGCGGCCGCCGAGCAGGGGTTGGTCATGGTCGAAGCGGGCGCCGATCGAGCGGACGAGCCGAGCGTTCTGGAAGCGATTCGGCGCGGCCATGAAGCCTGCAAGACGATCGTCGGGGCGATCCGCGAATTGGCGGAAAAGGCCGGCAAGCCCAAACGCGAAGTTGCGCCGCCGGCATTCGACGAGGCGCTGCGCGCCGAGATCGTCTCCCGTTGGGGCGAGCGCATGGAAGAGGCGCTGGATACCCAGGCCCACCCCAAGCTGGAAAGCATCGCTCTGGTGCGTGCGATCAAGAAAGAGATCCGGGAAGCCTACGCCGATGACGAGGCCAAAGCCGCCGAGGCGAAAGCGTTTATGGAGCCTTGGCAGGAGCGGATATTCCGCAAGCAGGTTTTCGAGTTGAAGCGGCGGCCCGACAGCCGCGCGCCCGACCAGCTTCGCGCGATCGGTTGCGAAGTCTCTCAGTTGCCGCGGGCGCACGGTTCGGCGGTCTTCACCCGCGGCGAGACCCAGGCCTTGGCGACGACCACGCTGGGAACCCAGATGGACGGGCAGCGGCAAGAGCGCATCGAAGATCTGAACTACGAAAAGCACTTCATGGTGCACTATAACTTTCCTCCGTTCAGCGTTGGAGAAACAGGCTTCATGCGCGGAGCAGGACGGCGGGAGATCGGTCACGGCATGCTCGCCGAGCGCGCTTTGACGCCGGTGATTCCGGACCGCGAAGACTTCCCCTACACGATCCGCATCGTCAGCGACATCCTGGAATCCAACGGTTCGAGCTCGATGGCCACGGTTTGCGGCGGAACGCTCTCGCTGATGGACGCGGGCGTCCCCATCAAGGCCCCGGTCGCCGGCATCGCCATGGGGCTGGTCGCCGAAGGAGACGATTTCGTGGTGCTCACCGACATTGCCGGCGCCGAAGACCACTACGGCGACATGGACTTCAAGGTGGCGGGCGCCGAGGACGGCATCACCGCGCTGCAGATGGATATCAAGCAGCCCAACGTGAGCATCGAAGTTCTCGAGGCCGCACTGGCGCAGGCCAGGAAAGCGCGGCTCGAAATTCTCGAGGTCATGCGCGAGGCCATCGCCGCTCCGCGCGAGGAAGTGGCCGAGCACGCCCCGCGCATTACCACGATCAAGATTCCGGAAAGCAAGATCCGCGACCTCATCGGCCCCGGCGGCAAGACGATCAAGGCGATCGTCGAGGAGACCGGCGCGAAAATCGACGTCGCCGACGACGGCACGGTCAGCATCGCCGCGGTGGACGGCGACGGCGGCCGCCAAGCCCTGGCGCGCGTCCGCGAGCTTACCGCCAGCCCGGAGGTCGGCAAGACCTATCTCGGCAAGGTGACGCGCATCGTCGATTTCGGCGCATTCGTCGAGATCTTCGCCGGAACGGAAGGCTTGCTGCACATCAGCGAGATCGCCGAGCAGCGCATTCGCGCGGTTTCCGACGAGCTCAAGACCGGCGACCAGATTCTGGTCAAGTGCCTGGCTCTGGAAGGCAACAAGATCAAGCTCAGCCGCCGCGCCGTGCTCAAGGAACAGCGCGACAGACGAACCGAGGGCGAGCAGCCGCGCCGACGCCGGCGTTTCGCCGGCGACCGCCGCAGGGACGGCGGCGATCGAAAAGAGGGTTCGGGGAAAGGCGCGCCCAGACAGGGGCCGCGGAAAAGATCCGACGGCGATTAGCCCGCCGCCGATGCGGGTTTGCTGCTGAGACCGGCTTTCCCGCGGCGGCCCCGCGCCCGGCAATGAGCATCCGGCGATGAGTGCTTTGGTGTTGGTGCGGCACGGGCAGGCGCAAGCCTTTCAGGCGCAGCCGGACAGACTGTCGGAGACCGGCCGGCTGCAGGCGCGCGCGCTCGGGCGTTACTGGGCGCGGCGCGGCGTCCGCTTCGATGCGGTCTTTCACGGCAGCTTGAGGCGGCAGCGGGAAAGTTGCCGGACGGCTGCCGAGGTTTGCCGGGCGGCCGGCGTGGATTTCCCGGCGCCGGAGCAGTTGCCCGGCCTCGACGAATACCGCGTGCAGGATATGCTGACCGTGCTTGCGCCTCGGCTGGCCGAGACCGACGAGACTTTCGCTCCTCTGTGGCGGACGTGGCTCAAGGGCCGCGAGACGCCGCAGCGCAACAAGTATTTTCAGCGCATGTTCGAGGTCGTGATGCGGCGCTGGGTCGAGGGAACCCTGGGCGTCGAAGGCATCGAGCCGTGGAGCGCCTTTCGCGGGCGCGTGCTGGAGGCTTTGGAAGCTATTTTTTCGAGCCAGGGCGGCGGCCGGCGCGTCGCCGCGTTTTCTTCGGGCGGCCCGATCGGGATTGCCGTGCAAACGGCGCTGCGAGCTCCCGAAGCGGCGGCGCTCGAATTGAATTGGCGGATCCGCAACGCTTCGCTGACGACCCTGCTGTTCAGCGGCCCGCGGCTGAGCCTCGACGGCTTCAACGCTCTGCCGCACCTTGCCGAACGGCCGGATCTGGTCACCTTCCGCTGAGCCGGCGGACAGAGCGGGGAACCGCTTGCCGTCAATTACCCGTCAATTAACATAACTTCTTCAAAATCAACGCGATGGGTCGCATCGACAACTCGCTGCCCGCTTTGCCGTCAATAACCCGTCAAGGAACCCATGGGCATCAGACCCAGAAAGGCACGTATTTTTTCATCTTCCGGCCCGCACGTTCGTCGAACGCCTTGATCATGCCTGCCTCCACCGCCGCTCGGATGTAGCGGGACACGACTGCTCTGTTGTTGTCCCGGATGCCGAACCGCTCCCGCAGAGATGCGTTGGTCAGGAAGTCTTGCGCTACGTACTTCAGGCAGGCGTGCAGATAGCATGCCCGCACCCGCTCCGCCTTGTCCATGTCGGTCAGCGCCTTGTGGGCGAACAGGACGACGCGCGTGAAGTTCGGCGGCGCTTCGAAGAGCGGCGCGGGGAGTTGATGACGCTCGACCTCCG
Source organism: Bryobacterales bacterium (assembly GCA_965214655.1). Classification (GTDB taxonomy): domain Bacteria; phylum Acidobacteriota; class Terriglobia; order Bryobacterales; family UBA6623; genus CATQHP01. The sequence continues at coordinate 3,700,208 of OZ243965.1, forward strand.
TTACCACTTTGTCGATTCCGCTGCCGCGCTCCTCGCAAATCCGAAAGCGGCGCATGAGCGAGGCGAGCGTTTCGTTGCGGGACGTCGGCGGGCTGTCGAGGAAGCGTTGGGTATCCACCAGCGGCTCGCCGGGGTTCGTGATCTCGATGCGCCCCGCGAAAATCTCCACCATCGGCCCGGCGCCGGTCCTGAAGAAGTCCTGATGGATGAGCGCGTTCGCCGTCAGTTCGCGCACCGCCGACTCGGGGAATGCCCGCACCGTCCGGCGCAGCGCCGGTCCGATGACCTCTTTTGCGGGCAGCCGGGCGTTGATGGAATCCATCAACCCATTGAAGCCGGCGGCATAACCCCTGATCTCTTCCCGTTCTCTCAAGGGCTCGGTGCGGCCCGCGCCGCGGTATTCGATGACGCGCACGGCCTTGCGCTTCAGCCGCGGGAAATCGCCGAGATTCTTGGCCAGCAGAATCGCGCCCAGGTTCGTGATGTCGAAGCCGCCCGCTACGCAGGGGGCGATCAGCCGATCTTGCCGCAGCGCGTCGAGAATGGCGGCGCGGCCATCCGGCAGCGGCGCGTTGAGCAGATCGAAATACGTCGGATAGTCGAGTCGATACAGAATATCCTCGGCGCTGAGCCGCTCGGCGGCGATGCCCTCTTCGAAGCTCACCCGGTCGAACACGCGCCAGAGCGCCCTCTCCTTCTCGGGATAGTCTTTGAGCTTTCTCTTGGCGCTGCCCACGCGGATGTACTCGATGCCCTCGAACGCGACCGGGTGCTGCGCCGCGCGGGCGATCTCCAGCAGCACAATGCGCCGGCCGGCGTCTGCAACTTCGTGAAAGTGAAAGTCTATGCGCGGCTGCAGGAGCCGCAGCAGCCAAGTCTCGAGCGGCTCGTTGCCTTTCCTTGCGGCGGCCGGCGAGAAGTCCGTGCCGGCGATGGCGTGCGTTCCGTTTTCGATCCCCCAGAGCATGTATGCATGGGGCTTGCCGTGCAGAGCCGCGGCGTTGGCCAGCGCCGAGATGTACTCGCCGATGGCATGAGGTTTACCGTAATTGACTTTGAATTCGACCCAATCGGTTTCGTGCGGCAGGTTGCGCAACTCATGCGCCAACCCGAGAAGGTAGGCAGTATCTCGGCTGCCGGTCATGGTTCGGAGCGCTCTGTTATTGAATCGAGGCCGCTCATCGCGTCTTCATCAAGGTTAACCATAACATCCGACCCGTCCATCGATTGCCGAGCCCGCCGCCGATTTTTTGGGCTCCCGATCGGACGCGAACTTGCAACAGTGTCTCCGGCCGCCTTAAACCGGTTCAGCGGCCCGCGGCTGAGCCCGGACGGCTTCAACGCTCTGCCGCACCTTGCTCTGCCGAACCTTGCTCTGCCGAACTTTGCCGAGCGGCCGGATCCGGGCCCCTTCCGCTGAGCCGGCGGGCAGAGCGGGGAACCGCTTGCCTTCGCTCGCCTCGGCTTTTTTGCGAGAGCGCGCCGGAGATGTCGCCGGAGATGTCGGAGGCGGCCAAGCGCAAGCTCGAGCGCATCGCTCTTGCCGCCGAACAGCGGGCTTGAGGACGCCGTAGTACGCCTTGATTCTTAGTTGACAATCTGCATTTCAAATGCATATCATTGACTTTTGATGCAGGGCGCGCCCCGCTACATCGAACGTTCTCTGGAACCGGTCCTCGAAAGAGCCGCCGCCGCGTTTCCCGCCGTGGTCTTGACCGGACCGCGTCAATCCGGCAAGACAACGCTCCTGCAACATCTTTTCGGCAGTCGTTGCCGGTATGTTTCCCTGGAACCGCCGGACATCCGCGCGGCCGCAAGCGAAGACCCGCGTGCTTTCCTGGAGTCGCATCCGCCCCCGGTGATTTTCGATGAGGCGCAATATGCGCCCGGTCTGCTTGCCTACATCAAGGAAAAAATCGATGCGAACCGCCGCAAGAACGGTCAGTACCTGTTGACCGGTTCACAGAATTTGCTGCTCGCGGAAAAGATGACCGAGTCCTTGGCGGGTCGAACGGCAATGCTTCGCCTGCTGCCGCTTTCCCGGCGGGAAACGGAAGGCAGGCCGCACATTCCCTTTCCCTGGGAGCTGGAACGGCGGCCGTCGGCGAAAACTCCGCCTGCACGGACTGGGAAGATACTTGCCTTTCGCGATCTCTGGAAAGGACTCCTCAGAGGCGGCTACCCGGAACTCGCCGCGCAGCACAACCCGGAGACACCCCTATGGCATGCCGGCTATATCCAAACCTATCTCGAACGGGACGTGCGTATGCTCCGGCAGGTTGGAGACCTGACCCGCTATCAAAATTTTCTCCGACTGCTGGCGGCCCGCAGCGGCCAACTCCTGAATCTGACCGACGCCGCCCGGGATCTCGGCGTTGCGGTCAACACCGTCAAGGCATGGCTCTCCGTGCTCGAAGCCGGCTATCAGGTGACCGTGCTGCGCCCCTACTTCGCCAATGTGGGCAAGCGGCTCGTCAAGGCGCCGAAAGTCTATTTCACGGATGTCGGCACGCTCTGTTACCTCGCCGGTCTCAAGGACCCCGAACATGCGGCCTTGGGTCCGCTGGGAGGCGCCATCATGGAAACGGCGGTGCTTTCCGAAATCGTCAGAACGCTGACGCACCGGGGAATCGATCCGCAGGTTTATTTTTGGAGAACCCGGGCAGGAACGGAAGTAGATTTCGTAGTCGATAGCGGCGGTTTTTCCGGCCCGCGCAGCGGGAAACTCGTGCCGGTCGAAGTGAAGCTGTCCGCTACGCCGCATCCGGCCATGGCCGCCTCCGTCAAGACGTTTCAACGGGACATGGGGGATGCGGCGATGCCGGGATACGTGGTGCATCCGGGCGACGTCCGCCTTCCTCTCGGCTCCGGCGTCACCGCCCTTCCCTTCGCTGACCTCTGACGGTCCGCGGCAAAACAGGCGCCGCTGCGTTCCTCGCTGCGATCGTCGTAGCGCCGATCCTGATTGGAGCGGTTCTCAACCCGCTTTCTGTTCGAGGCTTGCCGCGGCGATGGTTGCTCCGCAAACAGCTCCGCCTAGACCCCCGGCCCCACAGTCGGCGTGCAGGCCGTAACGACTTGCAGTTTGCGGACTCCCCGCCGGATGCGGACTTGCAGCAGGGTCTTCATCGCGCATCGCCGGGATTCGCGGCCGCCGGCCGCCGGATGGCGATGCGCGGCCGCAGGTCCGCAACCCCGGCCAGCGTTTTGGCGTTGAAGACGCGGAAGGCGATGGCGTCGTCGAGCCAATCGTGGCTGTGGCCGTCGGGATGCTGCGCGGCCGCGGTCAGGGTGTATTGCTGGGCGGTCAGGTTGCAGGCGAAGGTAAACGCGGCCTCGACCTCTTCGCCGGCGGAACAGGCGCCGAGCGGCGTTTCCTCGATGCGGGTGTTGGAGCCGAATACGTCGAGCCCGTTGCGGGTGCGGATGAGGATGCCGATCATCGGGTCCGTTTGCGCGGTATGGAAACGCGCCCGCACGCGCACCGTCATTTCGTCTCCGCTGTGAAGCGCGCGCGCCGCCCTGCCGGCGGCATCTAGAATTTCCAGATCGACGATCTCGCCCAGGCGGTCGCCGTGCCGGTGGGTGGGGGCAAGACGCTGCGGCGTCTCTGCTTCTCCGGCGAATTCTCTGGCGAACGCTTTCTGACGTTCGAGGACCGTCCCGACATAGCGGTTAACGACTGCCGTCGGGCTGCCCTCCTCGACCATCTCGCCATTCAGCAGCAGCGCCGCCCTGTCACAGGTCTGCTTGACCAGCCCCAGATCGTGCGAAACCAGAACCACGGTGACCCCGTGCTCTTTCAGTTCGGCGAATTTGGCGATGCAGCGGTTGGCGAAAACGGCGTCGCCGACGGCGAGGGCTTCGTCCACGACCAGGATATCGGGATCGACGTGGATCGCCGCGGAAAAGGCGAGGCGGACGTGCATGCCGCTGGAGTACGTTTTGATCGGGTGTTCGATGAACTCGCCGATGCCGGCGAAGCGCTCGATAGCGGGCATGGCTGCGTCGATCCGCTCGCGCGGCAGGCCCATGATCTCGCCGTTGAGGTAGATGTTTTCGCGGCCGCTGAATTCGGGGTTGAAGCCCGCGCCCAGCTCCAGCAGCGCGGCTGTGCGGCCTTGCCGCACGACGCGGCCCGTGGTCGGTTCGAGAATGCCGCAGAGCAGTTGCAGCAGCGTGCTCTTGCCGCTGCCGTTGGGGCCGACGATGCCGTAGGTTTCGCCGGGCTGAACCGCCAGGTCGATGCCCTGCAGCGCCCAGAAATCCGTGTGGTATGTCTTCAGTCCGAACGAGAGCATCTCGCGGATGCGGTCGACGGGGCGCGGGTAGAGACGATAGACCTTCGAGATGTTGTAAGCCGCGAGCACGGGTCTTCCGGATATTTTGAAGCTTCGGGGCCGGGCGCGTTCCTATTCGTAGCGCAGCGTTTCCACGGGAACGACCTTGGCCGCGCTGCCCGAGGGATAGATGGTGATCAGATAGCTGATGAGCATCGCCGCCGCCGCCACCAGCGCTCCGTCCAGCGGCCGCGGCGCGAACGGCACGTAGTCGAGGCCGTAGACTTCGGCTTCCAGCGGAATCAGGCGGTGCCGCTCGGCCGCCCAGCAGATGACGTGGCCGGCAACCACGCCGGCCGCCGTGCCGGCGGCGCCGATCGCCAGACCTTGCCAGATGAAGATTCTGCGGATCTGGTCGTTTCTCGCGCCCATCGACTTGAGAATCGCGATGTCCTTGTTCTTTTCCATGACGATCATTACCAGCGAGGTCAGAATGTTGAGCGCGGCGACCAGCATGATGATGCCGATGATCAGAGCCGTTACGAACTTTTCGGTTTCCAGAGCGTTGAACAACACGCGGTTGCGGTCGATCCAACTGGTTGCGGCGAATCTGTCGCCGGCCGCGCGCTCGATTTCTCCGGCAACGGCCGGAGCGAGGGCGAGGTCGTCGAGCTTGAACTCGATGGAGTTGATGACGTCGCCCAGCGACAGCGACTGCTGCGCCGCCTGCAGCGAGCTCACCGCCCACAGGTTGTCGTATTCGAAAAAGCCTGTTTCGAAGATGCCGGCGACCTGAAAGCGCTTGTAGAGCGGGATCCGCCCAAATACCGCCATCTCGCCTTGCGGATTGAGCACCGTGACCACCGTGGAGACGCGCGCGCCGATGCTGTCGGCGAGCCGCCGGCCCAGGACGATGCCCGGATACCCTTCCGCGCGGGGTTCCAGTCCGTCGGCGGAGCCTTCGACGATCTTGTCGAGCAGGCCGGAGACGTTGCGCTCGGCTTCCGGGACGACTCCCTTCAAAAAGCAGCCGCGGGCCAGCAGCGGAGTCGAGATCATCATCTCGCCGTACAGCGCGGGCGCCGCGGCCTCGACGTGTTCGACCGCCGCAAGCTTTTCGAGCAGCGGTGCGTAGTCTTCGATGCCGAAAGCGCGTTCTTTTTCAAGCAAGTTGACGTGCGAGCTGGCGCCCACGAGGTGATCGCGCAGCGCGCCCTGCACGCCGTTGTTGATGGCCATGGCGACGATCAGAGAGGTCACTCCGGTGGCCACGCCGACGACGGAAATCGCGGTGACGATGGAGATGAACCGTTCCTTGCGCTTGGCGCGAAGATAGCGCAGGGCTGTTTGCAGCTCGAACGACATCCTGACGCCTTCATTGTCGTCGATGATCCCGGCTCGCGCCGTTCCCGGCCTATGCTAAGCGGTGGTGCTCCGTTTCGCCATCCTGCTGGCCGGCGCCGCCTGGCCCCTGACGGCCCAACCCCGGTCGCCGGAAATCCGCGGACATGTCGGCAGCAGCCATTTCTTCGAATCCGCACAGCACGTCACCGCCGGCGCGTCCTACCGGCGCTATTTCGGCAAGCGCGGTTGGGCGCTGGAGCCCGAGTATTCATTCATGACGGAGGGCAACCACCAGGACAACATGGTAGTCCTCAACGTGGTCAAAGACCTCACCAAGCCGGAGCGGCGGGCCGTGCTGTACACCATCATGGGCGGAGGCGCCAACTTCTACCGCTCCAAAGCAGGCAGTGAACTGGGGCTGGGCGCGATCGGTTGGGGCATGGGAGTCAAGGTCTGGACGTCCGAGCGCTTCTTCGTATCGCCTCAGTTCCGCATCGGGCGCGAACCGGGGGTCCGCTACTCGTTCCACTGCGGCTTCGCGCGGCGTCGGAAGCCGTTGCGGCGGCCCCGCCGAGCCGGTTTTGCGGCGCCCTCAACGGCCTCCGTGGTATTTTGGCTGCCATGACTTTCCGCCTTGCAAAGCTCGCGGCCGCCGCGGCCCCGCTGTTTGTTGCCGCCGCTCTCGAAGCCGCGCCCAACCTGGTCGTGCTTCTGGCCGACGACCTCGGCTACGGAGACGTCGGCGTCTACAATCCCCGCTCCAGGATTCCGACGCCGAATCTCGACCGCTTGGCGGGGCAGGGCATCCGCTTCACTGACGCGCATACCCCGGACGGCGTATGCTCGCCGACGCGCTACGCTCTGCTCACCGGCCGCTACGCTTGGCGCACGCGCTTGAAAAAAGGCGTGCTCAACGGCGCTTCGGCCCCGCTGATCGCCGCCGACCGTCTGACCCTTGCCGGGATGCTGCGCGAAAGAGGCTACGCCGCCGGCGTTGTCGGCAAATGGCATCTGGGCTTCGAGTGGCCGCTGCTCGACGCATCGCAGCCGCAGACGGTCGAAAACGTCGATTGGTCGCAGCCGCTCGCGGACGGGCCGCTGCAGCACGGTTTCTCGTACCAGTTCGGCCTGGGCAAACCGGCCTGGACCTTCGTCGAGAACGGCAGGGTGCTGGCGCGCCCGTCCGTCCGCTTCGATCTGACCCATTTGCCCGTCTATCTGATGGGCGGCAACAACAACAAGGGCGTGAAAGCCGCAGGATTCGAGTTCGAGCGCATGCTGCCGCGCTTCGCCGAAGAGGCGGTCGGATTCATCCAGCGCAGCGCCGCCGCAAAGCAGCCTTTCTTCCTGTTCTTTACGCCCATTGCGCCGCACCGGCCCGTGGTTCCGAACAAGGATTTCGCCGGAAAGAGCGCGGCCGGCCTCTACGGCGATTTCGTGGCCGAGTTCGATTGGGCCGCGGGCGAAATCATGGCCGCGCTCGACCGCTCGGGCGTCGCCGAGGAGACGCTGGTGATCGTCACCAGCGACAACGGCCCCGAGGTCGACGCCTACAGGCGGGCGCTGGAATACGACCACTACAGCATGGGCGAGTTGCGCGGCGTCAAGCGCGACCTTTGGGAAGGCGGCCACCGCGTTCCTTTCATCGCCCGCTGGCCGGGAAAGATTCCGGCGGACAGCATTCAGAGCGAGGTGATTTGCCTGACCGATTTGATGGCCACCGTCGCCGGGCTGATCGACTATGCGCTGCCCGAAAACGCTGCGGAAGACAGCTACGACGTGAGTCGGGCGCTGTTCGGCGAAAAGCTCGCGCAGCCGATCCGGGAAGCAACGGTGCATCACGGCTCGAAGGGCTGGTTCGGAATCCGACAGGGCGCTTGGGTGCTGATCGACCATCCCACCGGCGATAACAACAGTCCGGGGCGGAACGCCGAGCCGCAATGGTTCCGGCGGGAGCGCATGGCCGAAGCCCACGACAAGCCGGTCGAACTTTTCAACCTGGGCGAAGATCGGGCCCAGCGAACCAACTTGGCCGCCGCGCGCCCCGAGAAAGTCGCAGCGCTGCAAGCTCTTCTCGAGCGCTACCGCAGCGAGGGGCGCAGCGTGCGGCGCTGAGCGGCTTCCCCCGGCGCGGCTTGGCCGAGCCCGCATTGAGCGTGCACCGCCTGTACGGCCTTTGTCAGATCGCTCTCGTTGACCACGATGGCGATCGTCAGCTCGCTCGATCCCTGGGCGATGGCGATGACGTTGATGGCGTTTTCCGACATCGCCGCGAAGAGGCGGCCGGCGAATCCCGGCGTGCCGCGCATGCCTTCGCCGACGGCGGCCAGCAGGCCGACGCTGTGATCGACTTCGATGGGATGCACGTAACCGTGGGCCAACTCCAGCGCAAGTTCCTCGTGCAGGCTGTCGAGAACGGCGCCGACCTCTTCGCTGCGCACCAGCATGCAGAAATTCTGGCGGAAGCTCGAGCGCGTCAGCAGCAGCACCTCGACTTTGGCGCGGGCCGCGGCTTCCAGCGCGCGGGCCATGAGTTGCGCTCCCGATAGCGAAATGCTGACCGCTTCGATGGACAGCAGCGTCGTCTTCGGCAGCGCGGTAATGGCGCGGACTCCGACGCTTCCGGGCGGCTCCTCTGAAATCCGCGTGCCCGGCTGCCGGGGAGCGAAGCTGTTCTTGATGCGCACCGGGATTTTCTTCTCCGCCAGCGGGGCCAGAGTGCGCGGGTGCAGCACTTTGGCTCCGTTGTAGGCCAACTCGGCCGCCTCGTTATAGGTCACGTCCGCCAGCACTCTGGCGTCGGGCACGATGCGCGGGTCGGCAGTGAGAATGCCCGGCACGTCGGTCCAGATCCAAAGCTCGTCCGCATCCAGCGCAAAAGCGACGATCGAGGCGGAGAAATCGGAACCGCCGCGGCCCAGCGTCGTCGGCACGCCGTCTTGGGTCGCGCCGTTGAAGCCGGTAACGATCGGCACGCCGCCGCGGTCGAGGATCGGCCGCAGCTTCTCCTCCGCTTTCCGCGACGTCTCGACGAGCAGCGGCGAAGCGCCTCCGAATACGGCGTCGGTGACGATTACCCCGCTTCCGTCGACCGGCTCCGCGTCGACCCCTTGCTGCTGCAGCACCTCGCTGACCAGCAGACAGGAGAGTTTTTCGCCGGTGGGGACGGCCGCGTCTTCGGAGCGCTCCGGGCGCTCGCCCAGCAGGAGTATGCCCCGCGCCACGCGCTCGAAATTTTCGAGAATGCCCTGAATGCGCGCCGCCGCCGCTTCCCGGCGCGGCGCAGAGACCAGTTCCTTGCAGGCGTCCAGATGTTTGCGGCGCAACGCCGCAAGGTTCGCTTCGACCGTTGTCCGCTCGCCCCGCCCGCCCGCTTCCAGAGTCGCCAGCAGCGCGTTGGTCACCTGCGACATGGCCGAAACGATCACCGCAACCTTGTATTCGGCGGTTTGCGCGGCGATCAACTCTGCCGCTCTGGCGATTGCTTGCGGAGAGCCGACGCTGGTTCCGCCGAATTTCATGACCAGCAAGGGTTTGTGCATGACGGAGGCTTGGCGTGCGGCGAATCTCTTGCGGCGAAAATCGGGAATGCGGCTGCGCCGGCGGCTACGGCAGCGCCGTCGGCGTCTCGCGGGTCAGGTAAACGCCGTATTTCTTGAGCTCGTCTTCGTAGTAGCGCCGGTGCAGAATCTGCCACTCCTCGCTGCCGTCTTGAATCTCGCGTTTCTGCGAACGGATTGTTTCCCGAGCCTTCTGGTCGATCTTCTCTTCCAAAACGAGGATGTCGGTCAGATGGCTTTGGATTTCCAGGCGCGTGTCGTTCCACCCCTGGTTCAGCAGCGTGCCCGGAATGCGCGGCAGCCTGCCGGCTATCTTGTGCGACAACTCGATCACCTTGTCCCGCGCGATCTTCATCGTGCGCCGTCCGCCGCGGGACGCCGCAGCCGCCGAAACGACCTTGCGCTCCGCGAGTATCTGCCGCTTCACCTTGGTAAACATCTCGTGGTAGGGAATATTCTGCCGGCGCATGTAATCGCCGTATTGGTTCAGCAGCGCGCGGGCTTCCGCGTTGATTTCATCCTCGAGGCTCAAATCGTCGAGGATGATGTTCTCGATGATTGTCGTGACCTCTTCGGGGTTTTTGATGGCGCACGCTTTACGGCCGAGGCGCTTGGTAATTTCCTTGGCGATGTAGGCGATGTAGGGCTCTGGAAGAATCATGCCCGAAACCGCTAGTTTAGCCGGGCGCCTCGAACTGCGTCAATTCCTCGCGGCCGCCGCTTCGCCGGCCGCGGTGTGCTCCAATGAAAAAACGGTTTCCGCCGGATCATGCCCGCCGCCCTGCGATGCTTGCCGCCGATCCTCTTTTCGCTCGCCTCTCTCGGCGCCGCAAGCCGTTATCAGGTCGATCTCGAGTCGGCGGCTTCCGGCACGGCGCGCGTCACGCTCGATACGGCCTGTTCCGGCCCGTCCGTGGAATTCCAGATGCCTATCTGGAACGCCGTCTACCAGGTCCGCGACTTCAGCCGCTTCGTCTCCAACCTTTCCGTATCCTCTGCATCGGGGTCCTCTGCATCGGGCGCCCGGCAAGCGGTTGCCAAGCCCGACCCGTCGCGGTGGACCGCGGCCTGTCCCGACGAAGGCCGCGTGCGCGTCGAGTACGACGTGCTGGCCGACCGCCCCGGACCGTTCGGCGCCTTCGTTGACGCCGAATATGCGACGCTGAACCTCGCTCAGATTCTGCTTTACCCCGTCCATGCGCGCAACGATGAGTTCACCCTCGCCTTCACCGGCCTCTCCCCCGGCCAAAAAGTCGCGGTAACCCTCGAAGAAAGCGAACGCGGATACCGCGCGCCGAGCTACGACCGGCTGACGGACACCCCGGTTCTGATCGCCGATTTCGTCGAAGACTCCTTTCGGCACGACGGCGCCGCGATTCGCGTGATCGCGTTCGGCGAACCCGGCGGCTTCGCTCTCGACCTGCTCACGGAATCCGCGCGCAAGATCGTCAAGAGCGCGTCGGCGATCATGGCGGGACTCCCCCTCTCGCATTACACCTTCGTTTACTGCTTCAAGGACACCGCCGGCGGGGGAATGGAATACCGCAACGGAACGCTCATCTTCGGCCCGGCCGAATGCGCCGATTGCAGGCTGTCGAGCCTGACCGCCCACGAATTCTTCCACTTGTGGAATGTAAAGCGTATCCGCCCCGTCTCCTTGGAGCCGCTCGATCATGCCCGCCCCATGCCCAGCCCCTCGTTGTGGTTCGTCGAGGGCGTCACTTCGACGTTTGCCGAATTCATCCGCCTGCGGGCCGGAATCGTTGCGCACGGTGAGTTCCTGTCCCACCTGGGCAAGCGCATATCGCGCTACCGGGCGCGGCCCGCCCGTCTGGAGCAATCGGCGGAGCAGGGCAGCGTCGAAGCCTGGCTCGAAGGCTACCCCGAATACGCCGGCCCCCGGCGAAGCGTCTCCTACTACCTCCGCGGCGAGTTGATCGGCTACCTGCTGGACCTTTTCATCCGCCACCGCACGAAAAACCGCCGCAGTCTCGACGACGTTCTGCGTCTGCTCGATGAGCGCTACGCCTCCGCCGGCCGCTTCTACGACGACACCGACGCGATCGAACGGGCCGTTTCCGAAGTTGCCCGCAGCGATGCGTCCGAGGTCATCGCCTCCCTGGTGCGCCGGCCCGACCCCATCGATTGGAATGCTTACCTGCGCTACGCCGGCTATCGCCTGGCCGTGCGCAAGAAACAAAGAGTCGATTTCGGACTCTCTCTGCAGGGCTCTCCCGGAAGCGGCATCTTCGTCAGCGCAATCGAACCGCAAAGCGCCGCCCGGCAAGCGGGCTTTCGCCTTGGAGATCGCATCGTCCGCTATGGAGCGCGCCGCGTCGACTGCGGCCCCGAGGAATTGGCCGCCGCTCTGCGCCGCTCGGCCGGCGGCCGCCTTTCCCTGGAAGTCGAGCGCCAAGGCAGCCTTCTGGAAATCGAAATCGCGCCGCGCATGACCGCAACCTTTGCCTATCGCATCGTGTCCGCGGGGCGGCCCACGCCGGCCCAACTGCGCGTGCGCCAAGGCTGGCTCGAACGAACCGTCAGCGCGGCGAAATAGCGCCCGGAGCGCGCCGCCGCTGCCGTTACTTCTTGTCCGGAATCCGGATCACGATCTCGTCCGCCTTCGACCAGCCGAGCTCCTGGCGGGCTTTCCTTTCGATCCCCGGGCCGCCGGGAGCCAGGTCTTCGATCTCGCGTTCGATCTTGCGGTTTTGCTCCTTGAGCCGCTCGACTTGCGCCTCGAGATCGGCCTCTTCCCGCCAAGCCGCCCGCAGGCCGTGAAACGTCCGATACCCGGAAAAATAAAACCATGCCGTCAAGGCCGCCGTTGCTAGCATGAGAGCGGCCCAGGTCCTTTTTCGCGGGTAACGCATGGCGGCGCAGTGAGAACGATCGGCGGCGGGGAGGCTTCTAAAATCATAAACGAACTGCGCGCGCCAAGCCGCAAAAAAGGCCGAATTTGTTTTGGGGGCAAGACATGAACGAGATCCGTGTTGCCTTGACTACCTGCTCCGATGCCGAGTCCGCCGCCGAACTCGCGTCGCAACTTGTCGCGCGCGGCTTGGCGGCATGCGTCAATATCGTTCCGGGCGTGCGCTCGATCTACCGCTGGCAGGGCAAGATCGAAGACGACGCCGAATGCCTGCTCGTCATCAAGACCGCTGCTGAGCGCGCGGCGGACTTGCAGGCCGCGGTCGCCGAGTTGCACGCCTATGACCTGCCGGAATTCATCGTGCTGCCGGTGGAGACCGGCGCGCAAGCCTATCTGGATTGGGTGGTTGCGCAGACCGCCGCAAGGAAATGAGATTCCCGGTCCGCTTGTTCGCGGCGGCCTCTCTCACTGTCGCCGCTTCCGCCGCGGCTTCGCTCGTGAGCGGCGTCGTGCGCGTCCGCGACGGACGGAATTCCGTTCCCCTGCGCAAGGCGGCGGTGGTCGCTTTCACCCCTGACGGAAAAAAGGTCGTGGCGGCGGCCCGAACCGACGCCGCGGGCCGTTTCCAATTCCCGCGGCCGATCGCCCGGCGCATCGCGCTGCGCGTCGAAAGATTCGGCTACTTGCCCGCCTCCGCAGTGGAGCGGGACGCTGCCGGACGCATCCTCGACTGCCGCGCCGCCGGGGCGTGCGCGTCGCTTGCCTTCGAGATGATCCGCGCCGCCGTGGTGGCCGGCAAGGTCGTCGACGAGTTGGGCGAGCCGTTCGCCAACGTCAACGCGGCTTTGACCCGGCTGCAAGGGCGGGGCAGCCGCGTCCTGACGGCGCGCGCCGACGACCGCGGCGACTTCCGTATCGCCGGCGTCGCTCCCGGCAAGTACCGGCTGACGACCGTGTCTTCCTACCGCGGCCTCGACGATTCGCTCTATGAAGGCCGTCCGCTTGAGTTGCAGGTTGCGAGCGGCGAGGTTGTCGACGGCCTGCGCATCGTCATGATGCGCGCCGGCGGCGGCGGTTTCCGCGTGAGCGGCGCGGTGCGCGGCGTCGAGCTTTCGAGCGCGGCGCGATACTTCGTCCGCTTCCGGCCGCTCGGCGGCGCGGCGCAGCGGCGCGCCCAGGTGGGCGTCCGCGCGCGAGCGGTGAATGCGGACGGAACCTTTGCCTTCGACAAAATTCCCGAAGGGCGCTACCTGCTCACCCTCCAACAGCTTCGCGCCCGGGCCGACGGGGCGGCGCAGCGCGGGCCCGAGAGATTCATGCTCGGCGCTTTGGACGTCGCCGGCGATATCGAAGGCCTGACCCTGGCGCCGCTCCCGCCGACCGGCGTCAGCGGCCGCATCGTTCACCGCGAAGCCTCTCTGGGCAAGCCCGTGCTCTTGGCCTTCCAGGGAGAGAGCGGCGCCCATTCGCAAATCTTCGTCGAAGCGGCCGGCGGCGCCGCGTTTTCGAATTTGCAGATGCTCCCCGATCGTTACGCGATTCGGGTTTTCGCGCGGGAGCATTTCGTTCAGGCGGTTTTCGAGGATGACCGGCCCTTGCCCGGCAATGCCGTCGAGTTGAAGCTCGGCCAAATCCGCCGGCTGCGGATTCTGCTCTCGCGGGACTTCGCCCAAATCGCCGGCCGCGTCAAGAAGCCGGACGGCGGCGGCTCGGCGGCCTTTTACCGCGTGGCGCTGCGCGGGCCGGACGGAGTGGCCAGCGTCCGCGCCGATCAGTACGCCCGCTTTCGCTTCGAGAAAGTCGCGCCCGGCGGCTACGAGATTTGCGCATGGCCCGATGCCGGCCTCGCGTAAGTGCGCGGCGCGGAGATCTGGCGGGAGGCAGGCGCCGCCGTGCGCGCCTTTCCCGTAGAGCCCGGAGCAAGCATCGAAATCGGGCTGACGGCGGCAAGATGAGGCTTCCCGCCGCAGCCGCGCTGCTTGCCGCCGCCTGCTCCGGCGTTTTCGCCGAGGAACCCGCCGGCGCCATCGCCGGCACGGTGCGTTCTTCGCTGTCACGGCGCGCTCTGCCCAGCGTCAGAATCGAGCTGACGCTGAACCCCGCATCCGGCCACACGGAGAGAACGATCCTGCATGCGGCCTCCGGCATTCAGGGCGGTTTCCGCTTCGCGGGCCTGCCTGCCGGCAATGCCCTGCTGAACTTCTCGGAAGCGGGCTACGAAGCCGGCGGCAGGCGAACGCTGCAAGTCGCCGTCGAGCCGGATCGAGAAATCGACGACCTGGATATCGAGCTGAGGCCGTCCGCCGCCGTCAGCGGAAAAATCCTCGACCGCGACGGAGACCCCGTAACGCGGGCCGTGGTGCAGCTTCAGGCGGCGGCCCTGCGCGCCGGAGTGAAGTCGCTGCGCACGCTGCGCACGGCGAGAACCGATGACCGCGGGCATTACCGCCTGTACGATCTCGCTCCCGGCAGATACTATCTCAGCGTCTCTCCGGTGCGCGCCGTTTCGGCCGCAGGCATCCGCGAGTTCGCCCATTCCTGGGGATACTTTCCCGGTTCGCCGACGCCGCAGGGAGCCGAACGCATAGGCCTGACCTGGGGCAGAGAGCGCAGCGGGGTCGATTTTCAACTGGGAACCCCGCCCCGCACGGAGCTCGGCGGGCTTGTGCTCAATTTCGGCGGCAGAGGTCCGTGCGTTTCCTGTCCGGTCGCAATCGTGCGCCGGGGGCAGGGCCAAATCGGGTCGATCGCCGCGGACGAAAGCGGCGCGTTTCTGGTCCGCGGCCTGCCCCCGGGCGAATACGTGCTGCGGGCCAACGCCCTCGAAGGGCCGCGCTTCAATGCGGCGCAGAGGGCGCCGCTTGTCGAGGGCGAGCCCGTTCGTATCGACATGGTTCTTCAGGCCGGATCGGTCGTCCGCGGCCGCGTCGTGGCGCTCGAACAGGATCGGGACGGGCCGGCCTCGGACACGGCCGATGCGCTCACCCTGACGCTGACGGCCGTCGACGGCTCCGACAGCAGACGCCTGCGAGCCGCGCCCGTGCCGGCGGAGGGCGGAGAATTCGAGATTCTCGACGTCGGCGCCGGAGAATACCGTGTCGGCATCGAAGGCGGCCCCGGCGGGAGCTACTTGCGCGAGGTTGCCATCGGCGGCCGCCGGCTCTCCGCGCCGCGCATTACGCTCGCCGGCGGCGCAAACCTGAGCGGCCTGGAAGTCGTTCTCGGAACCGACGGCGCAACCGTGCGCGGCAAAATAGACGGCGCGCAGTTCGCTTCTACGGGCGAAGCCGCCCCTCCCGGCTTCGCGGTGCTGCTGCCGGCCGAAGGCATCGGCGGCTACCGCCGCGAATATCTGGGGGACTACCGCCCCGGCGACGGGCTGTTCGCCATACCCGGCGTGCCTCCGGGCAGCTACCATGTCTTCGCCGTGCCGCGCGGCGAGCCCTGGGACCTGACCGATCCGCTCGACCTCGGGCGGCTCCGCGCCGCGGGGAAGGCCATCCGCCTGCGCCCCAAACAAGAGGCCGCGGTCGACGCGCCCTACGTCGCCGCGCCGCGCTGATCGCACGCCCCTCCCCGCGCCGTTTGCTATCGTGCGAGTGGAGGATTTCCAGCGATGCGCAACGCACTCCCCGCCGCGGCAATCCTGGCGCTGTTGGCCGCCGCCCCCGCCGCCCCCAAGCCGAAGTACAAAGCGCTGATCGTCGACGGACAGAACAATCACCGCATCTGGCCCGAGTCGACGCAGCTTCTCAAGGGATATCTCGAAGAAACCAGGCTTTTTGCGGTCGATATCGCCACCACTCCGCCGGCCGGCGAGCCGATGCGCGAGTTCCAGCCGCCGTTCTTCGAATACGACGTCGTGATCTCCAACTACAACGGCGCAAGCTGGCCGGCCCGCACCATGTGGGCTTTCGAGAAATACGTTGCCGGAGGCGGCGCTTTCGTCTCGGTGCACGCGGCCAACAATGCTTTTCCGGAATGGGTTCCCTACAACGAGATGATCGCCGTCGGCGGCTGGGGAAACCGCACCGAGCGGCACGGCCCGCGGCTGCGCTTGCGCGGCGGTAAATTCGTCCCGGACAACACGCCGGGCGTCGGCGGCGGCCACGGCATCCGCCACGAGTTTGCGCTCACGATCCGCGAACCGGATCATCCCGTCACCCGCGGCCTGCCGCCGGTGTGGATGCACGCCGAGGACGAGCTCTACGACCGTCTGCGCGGCCCCGCCAAGAACGTCACCGTTCTGGCTAGCGCCTACTCCGCCCCGGAAACGCGGGGCGCCGGAGAGCACGAGCCGATCCTCATGGCGATTCGTTACGGCAGGGGGCGGGTCTTCCACACCACGCTGGGCCACAGCTTGCTGGCCATGCGCTGCGTCGGGTTTATCACGACCTTCCAGCGGGGCGCCGAATGGGCCGCCTCGGGGTCTGTCACGCTGAAGATTCCCGACAACTTCCCCGGCCCGCAGAAGGCCGTCGTGCGGCCGTGACCGCCCGGCGCGGCTGGGTCGAGTGCGTGCCGAATTTCTCCGAAGGAAGGGATGCGCATGTCATCGCGGCGCTGCGGCGGGCCATTGAAGATTCCGGCGTCAAGCTGCTCGACCAGAGCGCCGACCCCGATCATCACCGCTCCGTTTTCACCTTCGCGGGCCCCTTGCCCGCGGTCGAAAACGCCGTGCTCCGCGCAGCCGAGACAGCCGCTGCGAAAATCGACCTCGCCTCCCATCGGGGCGTCCATCCGCGCATCGGGGCGCTCGACGTCGTTCCCCTGATCCCGCTCGGCGGCACGCCCTTCGATGCCTGCGTGGACGGCGCCCGGCGGATCGCCCGCCGCCTGTGGAACGAACTCGAAATTCCCGTTTATCTGTACGGCCGCGCTGCGCTGCGCCCCGAGCGCCAAGCCCTCGAGTTCATGCGCAAGCTCGGTTTCGAAAAGCTGCGCCTGCTGGCCGATTCCCCGCAGCGCCGCCCTGACGTCGGCGGCCCCGCCCTGCACCCGACCGCGGGAGCGGCCTGCGTCGGCGCCCGCGGATTCCTGGTTGCCTTCAACGTCGAGCTGGGCACGGCGGATATCACGGTCGCCAAACGCATCGCGAGTAAAATCCGCGAGTCGTCGGGCGGTTTGCCCGCGGTCAAGGCGCTCGGCCTGCGCCTGGCCGCGCGGGGAACGGTGCAGGTCTCCATGAACCTCGCCGACATCGACCGGACGCCGCTCCACCGCGCCGTCGAAGCCGTCTGCGCGGAGGCGGCGGCCTTGGGCGTCGAGGTTGTCCGCGGCGAGCTGATCGGCCTGCTGCCGCGAAAGGCGGCGCAGCAAACCACGGCGCAAGCGCTGCGCCTCGACGCCCTCACCCCGGACATGGTCATCGAAGACCGCCTGGATCTGCGCTGAGGCGGTATCGAGAAGCCGCAGCCGCGCCGCGGTCGGGGGCGGCGGGCGAACCGGTTTTTCCTATGATTGAAGCAAGGCCGCCAAGCGGCTCAAGCAAGAATGTCCGAAAAACCGCAGCCCCGGCAACATACCGAAACCGTCCTCCGGGAGGGACGGGCGCCGACTCGTCGCTTTGCGCGCGGAGGCCGCGAAGACCGTTTGTTCAGTCGCGGCCGGCGAAGGAAAGCGCCTGCCGGACTCCGAGCCGCCGGGGTGGAGGCGATAAGAGACATAGGTCTCATGGACCGGGTTCCGCCGCGAAGCTCCCATTGCTTTTGCAAAGAGCAGACTGTGGGGAATTCTGAGCGGTCGCTCGATAGGAAAGAAACATGCCGAACCTGATCGATCGAGTTCGCATCAAAGGCTTCCGTTCGCTTGCGGATGTCGAGATCAAAGGACTGTCCAAGGCGACTGTGTTGATCGGCGCCAACGGCTGCGGCAAGTCCAATTTCATCCGCTTCTTCGAAATGCTGAGCTGGATGTTGAAGTCCCGCCGCTTGAACGAGTTCGTCCAACTTCAAGGCGGCGCCGGCGATCAACTGTTCGGCGGCAGCAAGGTCAGCCGGCAGATAGAGGCCGAGATCGCTATCCGTACCGATGCCGGCCGGAACGACTATCGCTTCGTACTGACCTACGCCCATCCCGACCGCTTCCTGTTTACGGAGGAGGCATTCCGTTTCAACCGCAACGACTTCGCCGCTGAAGCGCCCTGGCAATATCTCAAGAGCGGCAAGGAGGAAGCGGAAATCGTCGTAGCTGCGCAATCCTCAGAACCCGTCGGCGTGGACCGGACTACCGCGCGAGTGCTCGTCAATCTACTGCGGGACTGCGCAGTCTATCAATTCCACGACACCTCCGACAGTTCGGGTTTCAAAAACAAATGGGACGCGGAGGACAACAACTATCTCCGTTCGCACGGCGGAAACCTGGCCGCCGTGCTGCTCCGCCTGAAACGGGAAGACGTCAAGCGATTCGAACGGATCTGCCGCCATATCGGGCGGGTGTTGCCGAATTTCGACAGCTTTCAGATCGAAGAGAGCTATGGGAAAGTGTTTTTGCGCTGGAAAGCCAAGGGAACGGATCGGACTTTCGGCGCGCACCTGACTTCCGACGGCTCGCTTCGTTTCTTTGCCTTGACGACTCTGTTGAATCTGCCGCCCGAGATGCTGCCTGACGTGATTCTGCTGGACGAACCGGAACTGGGCCTGCATCCGGCGGCTATCGCGCTGGTCGGCGGCATGATTCAGGCGCTCGCGGTCGAGAAGCAAATCATCGTGGCGACGCAGTCGCCTCTTCTCGTCGATGCCTTCAGTCTCGACGAGATCGTTGTGCTGGAGATGCGCGACGGACGAACGGAGGCTCGCCGATTCCAGGAAAACAAGGAAGACCAGGAGAGCGAGTATCGGCGCTGGCTGGATAACTACTGGCTGGACGAACATACGACGGGCGAGCTTTGGCAGAAGAATCTTTTGGGGGGCCGTCCGTGATCCGTCTCGCCGTATCGGTGGAAGGTCAAACCGAGGAAGAGTTCGTCAAGACGGTGCTCGCGGAACGCCTGCGAGAGAAAGGCGTGGAACCGTACCCGAGTCCGCTCAACGGCAACGTCACCATAGAACGCCTCACGGCGGACATGGCAAGGTTGTTCTGGAATTTCAATGCCGTGACGTCGCTGGTGGATTTTTACGGGTTTCGCGATAAGGGAAAAAGGACGGTCGATGAGTTGGAGGAACATCTGAATCGAGAAATCCAAAGTAAGGTCCGGCGCAAGTGGGATGGGAGAAAGATAATCCCCTATGTCCAGAAACATGAGTTCGAGGGCCTGCTATTCTCGGACGTGACGGCGTTCGGCAGTGTCCTGGGGACGCCGGAGCGGAAAATCGCGCAAATCGAGAGCATCCGTTCGCAGTTCGCGACGCCCGAAGACATCAACGACAATTCCAGAACGGCGCCGAGCAAGCGTATCGCCGGAGTGATCCCGAAGTACAGAAAAGTAGTTGACGGCCGCCTGTTGGCCGAAGATATAGGCTTGGCCGCCATCCGCGCCGCATGCCCGCGGTTCGACGCGTGGGTAACGCGTTTGGAGTCACTGAAGAATCCGGGCTGAATCATCGTACAGCCGAATGGATCGAGGAGTAGCCGTCCCGCTTGCGGTAACATAAAGCCGTTCGCGCCGCGGGGCGTTGCGCGGACGCGGGGTTTGCGCTTGACCGATCTTTTTGCCCGAGGTTTCCGGGCCGCAATTTTTGCGGCGGCTCTCGTTCTTCTGTCTCCGGCGGCGGCGCAAAGCGGCGACTCGGAAGCCCCGGACGCCGCGGCGCCTGCTGCGCCCTCTCCCCAACCCGCTGCCGCGGCCCCCGAAGCGGGCGCAGACGCCGCCGGCGCCGACCGCACCCGCCTCAACCTGCTCGGCGAAGTCGATTCCGAGTCCGGCGAGGCGCGCCGCAACGAAAACGTGCGCCTCACCCTGATCGACAACAACGTGCTCAAGGAGCTCAACCAGCGCATCGGCACGACCGCCACGATCATCGAGGAATTCAAGGTCGATCAGGGCTACTTCGGCAGGGAGTTCGGCGGCAGTCCGTCACGCCAGATCCATTTGCCGCGGCTGCGCGCGGACGGCGTCCGCGGCGAAGCCTTCTGGAGCCACCAGAACAGTTCCTTCGCCGCCCGCTCGTTCTTTCAGGTCGGCGGCGTGCAGCCGGCGCGCACCAACGACTACGGCGTCACTCTCACGACGAAGCTAGCCGCCGCGACCGCCCTGACCGTCGATCTGAGCCAACGCAAGCTGCGCGGACAAGTGAACGGAAACATCCTCGTTCCGGCCGCCGACGAGCGCGTGCCGACCGTGACCCACCCCGAGAAGCGCGCCATCGTCGAGAGGATTCTGGGCGCCTACCCCGCCGAGCTGCCCAACCGCACCGACATCAACGCGCGCGCCCTCAACACCAACGCGCCGCAGAACATCGACAACGACCGGCTGGGAGCCACGATCGACAACACTTTTGGAAACAATAGAGTATCGTTGAAATATAATGTGACGCTCCAAAATGTTGAAGCCTTTCAACTGCACGGCGGACAGAACCCCGACACCACCACCAAAAACCACAACGCGCGCATCACCTGGAGCCGCGCCTGGACCCCCGACACGACCGCGGACTTCAGCATCGGTTACGAGCGCATCGGCTCGCTGCTGGTCCCCGAGGAGACCTCCTTGGGCCCATTCTTCCTGTTCAGCCGCATCCTGGCCTCCATCGGCCCCGGCGGCAACATCCCCATCGACCGCGCCCAGAACATGTTCCGCTACGCCGGCCGCGTCAACTCCGTCAAGGGCAAGCACAACCTGGTCGCCGGGTTCAATATCCTGCGCAAGCAGATCAACGGCTTCGAAAGCAACAATCATCGCGGCACGTTCAGCTTCCGGCGCGACTTCGGGCGCGGCGCCCTGGACAACCTTCTCGCCGGTGCGCCCAGCAACTTCAACGTCGCCATCGGCAACGCCCATCGCGGCTTCCGCAACTGGAACTCCCAATTTTTCATCGGCGACAACTGGAAAGCCGGCTCCAGGCTCAGCCTCAATCTGGGACTGCGCTACGAACCCGCCGCGGCGCCCGTCGAGGTGGACGGCTTGAACGACGTTCCCTACGACGGCGACTGGAACAACTTCGCGCCGTCGTTCGGCTTCGCCTACCGCGCCAACGACCGCTGGGGGGTCCTGCGTGGAGCCTACGCCATCCAGTACGGCCAGATCTTCAACGCTACCTTCATGCAGTCGCGCTTCAACCAGCCGGGAGTCTTGAGCGTCACCGTGCCTGCGCCGGACCTGCTCGACCCGCTCCAGGATCTCTCCGCGGCCGACCTCGACCCCGACGCGCGCAGCGCTTTTTTCCGCATTGACCCCGAGTTGGCGACGCCCTACTCCCACCAGTACAACTTCACCTGGGAACTGCGTCCGCTGCGGGATTGGGTCGTGTCGCTGGGCTACGTCGGCAGCCGCTCGCACAAGCTGCTCAACCAGCGCTACACCAACCGCGCGCAGCCCGTCGAGGGCATCCCCCAGATCACGCGCACGGTCAACCGGCGCCGCGCCGACGCGCGGTATTTCGACGTGTATCACACCGTCAACGGCTCGATCGGCTACTACGACGCCGCCAAGGTCACGCTGCGCATCCCGCGTTGGGCCGGGTTGAGCGTGGACGCCTCCTACTGGTGGAGCAAGGCGATCGACCTCGCCTCGTCCTACACCAACACGGCCACCGGCCGCGACGGCCGCCGAGGGCGCAGTCCCCACGAATTCGATATCTGGGGCTTCATGAAGGGCCGCAGCGACTTCGATCAGCCGCATTCCATGCTCTGGCGGGTCAATTATGCGACGCCGGCCTTGGCCCGCGCCGGCCGCGCTCTGCGCAACGTTTTCGGAAGCTGGCAACTGAGCTCCGTGGTGCTGCTCAAATCGGGAACCCCGTTCAGCATCCGCTCGGGATCCGACGGCCCCGGCGTCGGCAACGTCGACGGCGCGGGCAGCGACCGCCCCAACGTCGTCGATCCGTCGATTCTGGGCGCGGTCGTCGATCATCCCGACACGTCGGCGCAAAAGATTCCGCAAGCGGCCTTCGGCGTCATCGCCCCCACCGATCCCGGCGGCAACCTCGGACGCAACGCCTTCCGCAAGGATCGGGTCTGGAACGTCAACTTCGGCCTCTCGCGCCGCTTCGCCCTGAGCGGAGACAACGCGCTTCTGTTCCGCGCGGAATCGCTGAACTTCCTCAACCACCCCCAGTTCGCCGAACCCGACCTCAATCTGACCTCGCGCACCTTCGCCGCCATCACCAACACGCTCAACGACGGCCGAATCTTCAAGTTCACCCTCCGCTTCATTTTCTGAGTCCGCTGCCGGCCGCCGCGGCGGCCCGAAAATTCCCGGCGGCCGGCGCGTCGCGCGGCGGTTCATGCCGCAAGCCCGCCGCGGTCTTCGTTTGCTAAACTTGATCGCTTCATGGCCGTCAACCGCAGAATCGTTCTCGCCGCCCGCCCGGTGGGTTTTCCCAAAGACTCGGATTTCCGCCTGGAAGAAACCCCCCTGCCGTCCGCCGCCGCCGGCGAATGCGTCGTCCGGGTCAGCTACCTGTCGGTCGATCCCTACATGCGCGGGCGCATCAGCGGGCGCAAGTCTTACGCCGCTTCCGTCCCCGTTGGCGGGGTCATTATCGGCTACGCCGTCGGCAAGGTCATCGAATCGAAGTCCGACCGCTTTGCCGTAGGCGACTACGCCGTCGGCAATTTCGGCTGGCAGGAGTACGCGGCTCGGCCCGCGGCGGAGCTGCGCAAGGTCGATCCCTCGCTGGCGCCGCTCTCCACTTGGGTCGGCGTCGTGGGCATGCCCGGACTGACCGCCTACTTCGGACTGCTGCACGTCGCCGGCGTCAAGGCGGGCGAGACGGTCTGCGTCTCCGCGGCCGCGGGCGCGGTGGGATCCGCGGTCGGCCAGATCGCCAAAATCAAGGGCTGCCGCGCCGTCGGCATCGCCGGCAGCGCGGAAAAATGCCGCTGGCTGCGCGAGACGGCGGGCTTCGACGCCGCCATCGACTACAAAACCCAAGACGTTTTCAGCGCCCTGAAGACGGCCTGCCCCAACGGCGTCGACGTCTATTTCGACAATGTCGGCGGACCCGTGACCGACGCGGTTTTCCCGCATCTCAACGTGAAGTCGCGCATCGCGGTCTGCGGTCAGATCTCGCAGTACAATGCGGTGGACGCTCCGCAAGGCCCGCGCATCCTGTGGCATTTCATCGTGAAGCGCATCCGCGCCGAAGGCTTCCTGGTCTTCGAGTTCGCCGACCGGCAAGACGCGGCGCTCGCCGAGCTCGCCGGCTGGGTAAGCTCCGGCAAGATCAAATATCGGGAAACCGTCGCGGAAGGCATCGCAAACGCCCCGGGCGCCTTCATCAGCATGCTGCGGGGCGGTAACATCGGAAAGCAGCTCGTGAAGCTGTCCGACGCTTGAAACCCTGTAACCCCAGTGATTGAGGAAAAACCCATGAAAAAATTCGTATCGACCCTGGCGGCGCTTCTGCTGGCGCTGAGCGTTGCGCCCCTCGGCGCGCAGGAACACGAAGGCGGCGAGGAGAACCATGCCGACGGCCGCGTTTTCGAGTTGCGCACCTACACCACGCCCGAGGGCAAGCTGCCCAACCTGCTGGCCCGTTTCCGCAACCACACCAACTATATTTTCGTGAAGCACGGCATGAAGCTGGTGGGCTATTGGACGCCGACCGACGAGGGCAAGGACAACACCCTGATCTACATCCTGGCGCACGACAGCCGCGAGGCGGCCAAGAAATCCTGGGCCGCGTTCGCCGCCGACCCGGACTGGAAAGCGGCCGCCGCCGAATCGCGCAAGAACGGCCGCCTGGTGTCGAAAGTGGTCAGCCAATTCCTGGCGCCGACCGACTTCTCGCCGATCCATTAGCCGCCGGCGGGAGTCTCGTCAAGATGACCGTTGGGCAAGAATTCCTGCGCGTTGCCCGCCACGAGCTCGCCCAAGGCCGGCGCAAGGTCGCAGTTTGCTTGGGAAAGCTCAGCGAAGAGCAGGTCTGGAGCCGCGCGCACGAGATCGAGAATTCCATCGGCAATCTCGTGCTGCACCTTGCCGGCAATGCGCGGCAATGGATCGTCAGCGGCGTCGGCGGCGCGCCCGACACGCGCGACCGCGCCGCCGAATTCGCCCGCCGCGACCCGCTGTCCGCCGCCGAGTTGCAGGCGGCGCTGGACGCCGCGGTGCAGGCGGCCGACCGCGTGCTCGCCGCTCTCGACCCCGCTTCGCTGCTCGAAACGCGCAAGATACAGGTTTACGAGCTGACCGTCTTGCAGGCGGTTTATCACGTGACCCAGCACTTCGCCGGCCACGCCGGGCAAATCGTTTGGGCGACGAAGCGCATGACCGGCGAGGACCTGGCTTTCTACGGCTACCTCAAGCCCGGCAGCGGCCCCGCTCCCCGCGGCGTCCAGCCTTAGCGCGCCAGCGCCAGGGTCAACCAGGGCGCGTAGGTAATCAGCAGCACCCCGGCCGCCAGAATCAGCAGGAACGGCAGCGCCGAGCGGTACACCCGCGTCAACGGCTGGTCGAAACGGTACGACGACAGAAACAGGTTCATGCCCACGGGCGGCGTCAGGTAGCCGAGCTCCAGGTTGGCCAGAAAGATAATCCCCAGGTGAACCGGATCGACCCCGAACGCCGCTCCCATCGGCGTAATCAGCGGGACGACGACCAGAATCGCCGAGAAGATATCCATCATGCAGCCGACGACCAGCAGCAGCGCGTTGAGCGCCAACAGGAACACGATCTTCGATTCGATATGTGTCTGCACCCATTCGAGCGCCAAGTCGGGTATGCGCGCGTCGATCAGGTAGTTGGTGAAGCCCAGGGCCATGCTCAGGATCAGCAGCACGCCGCCGACGAGAGCCGCGCAATCGACGACGGTCGCCGGCAGACGTCCGCGGATGGGCAGGTCGCGGTAGACGCAGCATTCCACGACGAACGCATAGAGCACGGTCACGGCGGCGGCCTCGACAAGCGTCACGAAGCCGCCGAAAATGCCCGCGATGACCACCGCCGGCAAGGCCAGCTCCCACTTGGCTTCGTTGATTGCCGCCGCGGCCTCCCGCCAGCGGAAAGGCTGCCGCTCCCGCTCGACGACGCGCCCCTGTCTGACTCCCCAGGCGGCCGTCAGGCCGACCAGCAGCATGCCCGGCAGCAGGCCGCCGAGGAACATCTCGTCGATGGGCGTTTGCGAATAGACCGCATAAAGAATGACCGGCAGGCTGGGGGGAAAAAGCAGGCCGATGGACCCCGAAGCGGTCATCAGGCCGATGGAAAATTTTTCGGGGTAACGCGACTTCACCAGCACCGGCAGCAGCAGCCCGCCGAGGGCCAGAATCGTCACGCCCGAAGCTCCTGTAAATGAAGTGAAGAAGGCGAAGACCAGCGTCGTCACGATGGCCAGCCCGCCGGGCATCCAGCCGACGAGCGCCGTGAACACGCGCACCAGCCTGCGGTCCATGCCGCCCTCGGAGAGAATGTAGCCGCCCAAGGTGAACAACGGAATCGCCGGCAGCAGCGGCTGAGCGGAGAGCTGATAGGCGGCCAGCGGGACCGCCGTCACCGGCGTGAAGTCGTACCAGAACAGCAGCGCGGCCAAGCCCCCGATCACGGCGAAAATCGGCAGCCCCAGCAGCGCCCCGGCGAGCAGAACCCCGACCGCCGGCCACAAAACGGGCAGGTCGCCGAGCGGTTCCCAGTAGCCGAAAACGACGGCGATCAGCGCCCCGGACGCCGCCGCCAAGCGGCCGCTCCACGACGGCGAAGCGTTCCAGGCCATGCGCATGCCGATCAGCGCGAACCCCGGAACCATCGCCGCTATGGCCGTCCATACGGGGATGCCGAGGGCGATCGTCTCGCCGGCTTCGCGCTCGACGCGGGCGAAAGTCCACGAGGCGTAGGCGAGGCAGGCGCAGACGCCGGCGCCGAGAGCCGCGGTCGTCAGCCGCGCCGGAGCCTTCAGCGCTTGCGGCAGGAACGTCGCCGTCGAAAGAGCCAGCAGCCGTCCGCGCCGTGCGGCGAGCGCGCCGCCGGCGACTGCGGTGAGCAAAGTCAGATGTTGAACGAGCAGGATCGAGCCGGGAACGACGTTGCCCATGCCGATCCGCCGGCCCAGGATTTCCGCCAGCGGTAGCAAGGTCATCAGCCCCAAAGCGCCGACGGCGATCGAGTTCTCGATGAGATGCCAAGGCTTACGGACCTCGCTCGATTGCGCAACCTCCATCCCGAAGCCCTATCGTACCGCGCGCGGCAGAGCCGTCGGCCCTATGCCGCCGCGGCGGCCTGTCCTGCCGCGCCCCTCTGCCGCGCGCTTTCAAGTCGTTCGACGCTTTCGGTATCTTTGCCTGCAGCGGGCCATTGCCCTTTGCGATTGCGCGCCCGGGCAAGGTCGTAGGACAATTGCCATTCCAGCCAAACATCCGCCGTAGCCCAGCCCGCCGCTTCCAACTTCAACGCCAGATCAATCGAAATCGCCGTCCTCCCGTTAATTACACGCGAGAGCGATTCCCGAGAAATTCCCAACTTACGAGCCGCTTCGCTTACGGTCAGTCCCGCGTAGTCATAGTTGTTGCTCTCCAGCCAGCCGTAGCGAATCAGACCGCCGGGGTGCGGCGGGTTGCGCCTCAGCCACGCATCTTCTTTCACTTCGTCGTTCATTACTCGGCTCCTTTTTAACCCATGTGCGCAAGAGCTAGTGGTAATCGATCAGGTCAACATCGTAGGCTTTGCCGTCCTCGATGCGAAACGTGATACAGCAATTCCCCGAAAGCCGCACAGCCCATTCACTCTTGCGGTCTCCCTTCAGTGGATGCAGACGCAAGCCCGGCAACGCATTCAGTGTCTTCAATGGGTCGTTCCGGTCCAATGCACGCAAAACATACGCAATCCGTTCTTTGTGTTGTTGCGGTATGCGGCGCACGTCGCAACTCTCGAAGAACCGCTTGAGGCCGTTGTGTTTGAACCCTCGAATCGCCACACTTTCTTATTGTGACTCCTGGCGTCACAGTTGTCGAGGGCTACAGCGCTTTTCATGACTCGCGGATTCCATCCGCTACGCGCTACAATGCCGCTGTAGGCCGCTCCGGCCGCGGGCGGCTTCGTTCCCGGACGGGCGCTGCAATCCTGCATGACGACTCCCCGACGGATTCCGCAAGCGCCGCCTTCCGTCCCGGCCGGCATCGTCGACAACCGCGCCCGCCGCGTCGGGGACTTTTTGCGCGAGCGCCTGGCGGCCGGCGCCGACCTGTCGATCGTCTCCGCCTACTTCACCATCTACGCCTACGAGGCCCTGCGCGATGTCCTGGACAACGCCGGCCGCGTGCGCTTTCTCTACGGCGAGCCGCGCAGCGTCGCCGCGCCGGACCCCGGCGCGGACGAAGCCAAGGCGTTCCGCCTGGCCGAAGACGGCGGCATCGCGCTCAAGCGGGCGCTGGCGCAAAAACCCTTGGCGCGGGCCTGCGCCGAGTGGATCGAAAAACACGTCGCCGTGCGCACCGTCAAGCAAGCCAACTTCCTGCACGGCAAGCTCTACTGCATCGCCCGCCCGGACGGCGGCGGCGCGGCGCTCGCCGGCAGCTCCAATTTCACCCGGCGCGGCCTGGGCTTCGGCGCCGCGCCGAACATCGAGCTCAATCTCGAAGTCCGCAACGAGCAGGAACGCGAAGCGCTCCTGCGCTGGTTCGACGGGATATGGGCCGACGAAACGCTCACCCGGGACGCCAGGCAGGAAGTTCTGGCGGCCCTCGACCGCCTCGGCCGAGCCTATGCGCCGGAGTTCGTTTATTACAAGACCCTGTTCCACGTCTTCGAAGAGCGGCTCGCCGAACGCGGCGAGCGCGAGGGCCTGTTGGCAGGCGTCCATCTCCACGACACCGAAATATGGAAAGCGCTCTACGAGTTCCAGCGGGACGGCGCGGCCGGCGCCGTCAACCGGCTGCTGCGCCACAACGGCTGCATCGTCGCCGACAGCGTGGGCCTGGGCAAGACCTGGACGGCGCTGGCGGTGATCAAGTTCTTCGAGTTGCGCAACGAGCGGGCGCTGGTGCTGTGCCCCAAGAAGCTGGAGGAAAACTGGCTGCGCTACACGTCGTGGGCGGGCTATCGCAACAACCCTTTCGAGAAAGACCGCCTGAGCTACACCGTGCTCGCGCACACCGACTTGAGCCGCTACGCGGGCAGGGCGGGCGCCATCGACCTCGAAAAGTTCCACTGGGGCGCGTTCGATCTGATCGTCATCGACGAATCGCACAACTTCCGCAACGAGGGCCGCGACCGGCGGGACGAGCAGGGCCGCATCGTCAGGCGCAGCCGCTACAACCGGCTGCTGGAGGAAGTCGTCAAGTCGGGCGTGCGCACCAAGGTGCTGATGCTTTCGGCGACGCCGGTCAACACCAGCTTGAGCGACCTGCGCAACCAGATCTACCTGATGACCGAGAAGAACCGCGGCGCTTTCCGCGAGGAACTCGGCATCGGCGACCTGCAAACCTTGTTCGGCGCCGCCCAGCGCGAGTTTCTGCAATGGGAGAACGCGCGGCGCGTTACGGGCAGGGCCGACAAGAATCTTCTCATCGAAAAGCTGGGCGCGGATTTTCTGGCGCTGCTCGACGCGGTGACCCTCGCCCGCTCCCGCGATCACGTCCGCCGCTTCTATCCGGGGCTGGAAGAGCGCATCGGCGGCTTCCCGCAACGGGCGAAACCCGAGAATCTGCATCCGCCGACGGACAGCGAGGGAGCGGTTTCCTACGACGACCTGCACGAGCGGATCGGCAAATTCCGATTGGCCGTGTACATGCCCTCGCAGTACCTCAAAGACACGTCGGCGCTGGACGAGGAGAAAGCGCGGCTGCGTTTCGACCAGCGCGACCGC
Source organism: Bryobacterales bacterium (assembly GCA_965214655.1). Lineage (GTDB taxonomy): Bacteria > Acidobacteriota > Terriglobia > Bryobacterales > UBA6623 > CATQHP01. The sequence goes on from OZ243965.1 coordinate 3,729,159, forward strand.
GAGCACTGGCTGGTCGCCATGATGCGCGTCAACCTGCTCAAGCGCCTGGAAAGCTCGGTGCATTCCTTCGCGTTGACGATGGGGCGCATCCTCGAAAAGATGGACGAGCTCGACCGGCGCATCGAGGCTTGGCGCAAAAGCGGCGCCGCGGCGGAGATCGAGTCGCTGCCCGACGCGGACGCGGACGACGAGGAGTTCACCCTCGGCAAGGGGCGGCGCTACCGGCTCGGCGAGCTCGACCTGGACGCCTGGCAAAGCGACCTGCGCCAAGACCGGCGCATCTTCGAGAGGCTGCTCCGGCGGGCGCAGCAAGTCACGGTCGCGCGCGACGTCAAGCTGGACGTTCTCAAGCGGACGCTGGAGCGCAAGGCCGCAACCGCGCCCGCCGACAAAGACGGCCGGCCCAACCGCAAGGCGCTCGTCTTCACCACTTTCGCCGACACGGCCGGCTATCTCTACGACAACGTCGAGCCGTGGGCGCGGCGGCGGCTCGGCCTCCGTTCCGCCCTGGTGACCGGCGGGGGCGCCAACCGCAGCACCGCGGGGGAGACCGGCCTCATCGGCATCCTCGAACGCTTCGCCCCCAAGGCGCAGCAGCGCCGGGAAGCCGGCGAAGAAATCGACATCCTGATCGCCACCGATTGCCTGTCAGAGGGGCAGAACCTGCAGGATTGCGACCTGGTGGTGAACTACGACATCCATTGGAACCCGGTGCGGCTGATGCAGCGTTTCGGACGCATCGACCGCATCGGCAGCCGCAACCGGCAGGTGGCCATGACCAACTTCTGGCCGACCGCGGACCTCGACCGCTACCTCGATCTGAAAAACCGCGTCGAGGCGCGCATGGCTTTGGCGGACGCCGCGGCCACCGGCCGCGACGATCCCCTGAACGAAGACGTCGCCGCCGCCGGGGAAAGCGGCGGGCCGCTCCAACTGGAGCTGCGCTTCCGCGACGAGCAGTTGCAGCGCCTGCGCGAAGAGATACTCGACATCGAAGAAGCGGGCGGCGGCATTTCCATGAGCGACCTCACGCTCGACGACTTCATCGCCGATCTGCTGCAATACGTCCAGCAGAACCGCAAGCAGCTCGAAGCCGCGCCGTTCGGCATCCGCGCCGTCATCGACGGCGAGCGCGGCAACGAGCGGATGGAACGGACCGAGCCGCCCGGAGCGATCTTCTGCCTGAAGCAGAAAACCGCCCCTTCCGAGCGCAGCCCGAACGTCCTGCAGCCGTATTTCCTCGTCCACGTGCGCGGCGACGGAACGGTGCGTTACACTTTCCGCCAGGCCAAGCAGGCGCTGACCCTGTTCCGCGCGCTCGCCGCAGGCCGGAAGCAGGCGCGCATGGATCTGGAAGACGCCTTCGACCGAGAGACCGAAAGCGGGCGCAAGATGGAGAAATACGCGGGGCTGCTCGACGCCGCCCTGCGCAGCATCGCCGGCAGGTTCCGCGGCGCCGAGCGGGGCCGGCTTACCCAAGGACGCGGCGGGAAGATCGCGAAAGCGGCGCAACGCCCCGGCAAGGCCGCCGATTTCGAGTTGCTGACCTGGCTCGTGATTGTCGAAAAGAAATCGGATTGCTGATCGCCGGCCGTTCAGTCCGCATCGGCTGAAGGCTCGTTCCGCCAAGGTAGAAACGCCAGGATGCGTTCGCGGTTCGCCCTGACGCCGTTCGGCCCCCGCGCCAGAAGGCGAAGCTGCAACAGCGTCTCGACATCGCGGAACAGCGTTCTGCGCGTGACCCGGGCGTATTCCCGCGCAAGGTCCGCATTCAGATTCGGCAGTTCGCCGACCCTGACTTCTTTCTTGACCTGAGACAATGCCAGAACCAGAGAACGCCGCCGCCGATCTTGAACGCCGGTAGTTTCGCGGAACTGTTCGTGAACGAAGTTGACCCAGGCGACGTCCCATTGATGCTCGCGGATGTAGTCGAGTTGCTCGCGAAGCCCGTCAACCAGCCCGGCGATCGCATAGGCTGCAAAACCGAATATGCCGTTCTCCTCCCGGCTGGAGCGCGCAAGCTGCCGATAATACTCGGTCCGCGTCAGGTTGTAGTGGTTGCTGAGCAGGTGGCAGGCGGGCTGCGGCAGGCCGGCCTCCAGCAAAATGGCCAACTCGATGAGCCGCGCCGTACGGCCGTTGCCGTCGCCGAAAGGATGAATCCATACCAGATAGATATGAGCGAAGACGGCTTTGAGAATCGAGAACGCATGCCTGTTCTCGGCAGGCGGCGCGAAGTCGTTCAAAAATGCGCAGAAACGGTCCAACAGATATTCGGCGTCCCGCCAGTGCGGACAGCGGTAGGTTCCGACCGAGACGCTCGTCGTCCGCACCTGTCCGGGTACGACGTAGTCCTCGACGTTCAGACCGCGCAGCACCGTTCCATTCATCCGTTCGATGCTCTCGACGGTCAAGGGGATGCGGCCGTGCTCTTCCAGATCGTCTACCAGCGCATTGCAGGCATCGATGATATTTTGGATTTCCCGGCCAAGATATTGTCGAGACGGCGGCAGGGTCAATGCGCCGTCGATGAGCTTGCGGGCCTCGTCCTCGGACAAGGTGTTCCCTTCGATAGCCGTCGTCGCCAAAGCGCCCTTTGCGAGATAGAGCTTGTGCATGTCGCGGGCGGCTTGCGGCTCCAGAGGAGCGCCGGCAATATGCCCGCTTATGGAAGCGGCTTCGCCGAGCGCCAGCCAGTCGGTATGTTGCAATCCCTTGAGATCGATGGAAAATGTCAACCAGGGGTGCGTCCGCTCGTAGGAGCGGCCCGCGGGCGCTTCGGGTGTCATAGCGTATGGCTTTCCAAACCTTTGTTTTCGTTGACCTTCTGGAACTACGGCAGCACTTTTAGCACAGCATATGTCACGGCGCGTGTCCACGCAAACGGCATGTTCGCCGCATCTTTTCCCGGCAGATGCGATGCGCGCCGAGCTCCTGCCGGCCGGCGATGGGTATGATTTTCAGAATGAGCGGACCGGCGGCAATGCCTCCCGAAACGATGCTTGAAGACCTGCAACGGGCCTTGTCGCGGTTCGCCTCCGGCCCGCTGGGGGCGGGCGCCGTCGGGCTGCTCGAAACGCTCGGTTACCGCAGCGAGCGGACGGACCCCGTGGGCGGCGCCGGGGAATTTCTCGACGCATTCGACCCCGGCGGAAAGCTGAACGAGAATCGGCGCCGGCTTTTCGCTTCCTGGCGCCGCGTCGAAATCGTCTCTCAGATCACCGCCGACGAGATCGCCGAGCAGGCGCCGCAGGCGTTCGACGACGGCCTTATCGAATCGTTTCTGTTTCTGGCCGTGGACCTGGAGCCCGGCGCCTACACGCGCACGCTCCTGGCCGACGCGACGCGCGCCGTCAACCGCCTCTTCGCCATGCCGGCCCTGGTTCTGTTCCGCGTTTTGGCCGGCGAAGAAGCGCTGCTGACCCTGGCCGTCATCCATCGCCGCGTCCACGAGCGCGACGCCGAACGCGACGTGCTGGAGAAGGTCACTCTGGTCAAGGACGTCCGCCTCGGCGGCCCGCACCGCGCGCACCTCGAAATTCTCGCCGACCTCGCGCTGCCCGGCATGAGGGATGCGGGCGTGCGCAGCTTCGACGGCCTGCACGCCGCCTGGGAGCGCGCGCTCGATATCGAGAAGCTGAACCGGCGCTTCTACCTCGAACTGTTCCAATGGTTCGAGCGGGCGGTGGCGCAATGCCGCTTTCCCGACGACGGCGCCGGGCCGGGCGCCGGCGAGCGGCACGTCATCCGGCTGATTACCCGCCTGCTGTTCATCTGGTTTCTCAAGGAAAAGGGGTTGGTTCCGGCCAAGCTTTTCGAGGAAAGCTTCGCCCGCGCGGCGCTGCAGGAGTACGACCCGGCGGGAACCGGCTACTACCGCGCCGTGCTGCAGAACCTGTTCTTCGCCACGCTGAACACCGAGATCGACAAGCGCGCCTTCAGCACGCAAGACCACAGCGCGCACCGCGACTTCAACAAATACCGCTGCCGCGGCCTGCTGGCCGACGCGACGGGCTTCCTCGGCGAGTTGCGCGGCGTGCCCTTTGTCAACGGCGGCCTGTTCGATTGCCTCGACGATTTCGAGGGGCGCAAGGCGGGCGGCCGGCGCATCGACGCCTTCACCGACAACCCGGCCCAATGCCGGGACCTGAGCGTCCCCGCGCGCCTGTTCTTCGCTGCCGCGGACGGCCTGTTCCCCTTGTTCGGGCGCTACAAGTTCACCGTCGAGGAGAACACGCCGCTCGACCGCGAGGTCGCCCTCGATCCCGAACTGCTCGGCCGCGTCTTCGAGAACCTGCTGGCCGCCTACAACCCCGAGACGCAAGAGACGGCGCGCAAGGCCACCGGCTCCTACTACACGCCGCGCCACGTCGTGGACTACATGGTCGACGAGGCGCTGACCGCGGCGCTGGCGCAGAAAGCCCGCCCGACCATCGAGGGCGGCGAATTCTGGCGCGAGCGGCTGCGCTACCTGCTGGATTACGAAGACGCCTTCAACGACGCCGCGGAACTGTTCGACGCGGCGGAGACCGAGGCCGTGGTGCGGGCGGTCGCCGGGCTGCGCGTGCTCGACCCGGCGGTCGGCTCGGGCGCCTTCCCCATGGGCGTGCTGCACAAGCTGACCCTGGCGCTGCGCCGGCTCGACCCCGCAAACGTCCGCTGGGAAAAGCTGCAGAAGGAGCAGGCCGGCGGCAAGGCGGGCGCGGCGTTCCACGTCGAGGGCGGCAAGGCACGGGACGAGGAACTGCTCGACATCAGCCGCACCTTCGAGATCTATCGGGACTCCGACTTCGGCCGCAAGCTGTATCTGATGCAGAACGGCATCTTCGGCGTGGACATCCAGCCCGTCGCCTGCCAGATCGCCAAGCTGCGCTTCTTCATCTCCCTGGTCGTCGAGCAGCGCGCCAACGACGACCCCGCAGACAATTACGGCATCCGCCCGCTGCCCAACCTGGAAACCCGCTTCGTCGCCGCCGACGCCCTGATCGGCTTGGGCGTCAAGGAAAGCGAGAACGGAGTCTTGGGCGCCGCCGCCGTAAGCAAGATCGAAAACCGCTTGCAGCGGGTGCGCGAGCGCTACTTCAACGCCCGCACGCGGAAGACCAAGCTCAAGCTACGCGATGAAGACACCGCGCTGCGGGCCAAGCTGGCGGACGCCCTGCAAGACCGCTGGGTTGCGGGGCAAGACAGCGCCGAAGCCGTCGCCGGCTGGGACCCCTACGACCAGAACGCCCGCGCCGCCTGGTTCGATCCCGAATGGATGTTCGGCGTAACCGACGGCTTCGACGTAGTCATCGGCAACCCGCCCTACGTGCGCGGCGAGAAGATACCGGACAAGGCGCGGCTGCCCGTCGAATTCGGAGATTTCTATCTAGGAACGGCCGACATCTACGCCTATTTCTTCCGCAAAGGCGTGGACTTCCTGGCGACGAACGGACTGCTCTGCTTCATCACCTCCAACAAGTTCATGCGGGCGGCCTACGGAGAACCGCTGCGGGGTTTTTTGAAGCGGGAAGCCCCGCCGGTTTTCCTGCTCGACATGGGGCGCACCGGCTCTTTCGATGCGACTGTCCGGCCCGCGGTCATGCTGGCGCGGAAGGGCGGGGAAGGGAAAACCCTCCGTGCAGCCACCGTGCGGGACAGGGACGGCATGACGGCCCCCGGCTCCTTCATGGAAAGGAGCGGGTTTTCGATGCCCGTCGCTGCACTGTCGGACAAAGGCTGGTCGCTCGCGGAACCGGCGCTGCTGCAATTACGCGACAAGATCGAGGCGGCCGGGCAGCCGCTCCGCGAATATCTGCAAAAAGGACTCTACAGGGGTATTATTACCGGCTTCAATCCCGCTTTTGTGATCGACGCGAAAACGCGCGAGCGGCTGATCGCGGAGGACTCGAAAAGCACGGAACTGATCAAGCCGTGGCTGCGCGGCAGGGATGTTCGGCGCTGGCGCGCGGATTGGCGCGGCCTGTATGTGATATTTACACGCCGGGGCACGGATATCAAACGATACCCCGCTATTGAGCGGCATCTGTCGCGGTTTCGCGCCGACCTGAAACCCAAAACCAAGCCAAGCGCCAAACGGGGGCGGAAACCGGGCAGCTATGAATGGTTCGAGATTCAAGACAGTATTGCCTATCACGAGGCTTTCGACCAGCCCAAAATCGTCTATCCCGATATCGGAACGGAAATGCGGGCGCTGCTCGACCGGGGCGGTCGCCTGACGGGCAACACCTGCTATATCGTTCCCGGCGACGATGCCTACCTTCTCGCTCTCCTGAACTCGAAGCTCCTGGACATCTACTTCCGCCTTGCCCTGCCGTGTCTGGACGATCCGTTCAACGGCGGGGACATGAGGTTTTTCCGCGTGGACATGGAGCGCGCACCCATCGCCCCGGCGAAACCGGTAACAAGAAGCCGCCTGTCCGCCCTCGCCAACGTAATCCAGGAGGCCAAGCAAGCCGACCCCGCTGCCGACACGACCGCCTTCGAGCGCGAACTCAACCGCCTCGTGTACAACCTCTACGGCCTCGACGCAAGCGACATCGCGCTCATCGAAAAGACCGTGCCATCCTGAGGGGCTATGCCGATTCCCGGCGACAACTCCATTTGTAAACCCGAGGCCGACGTTTTAGGCAGGATGGCCGCCGCCAATTCTTTTGCCCGGCACGTTCTCGACCTGGATGCAAGCGAGGGTACCACGGTCGGCGTTTTCGATTCGTTGGGAGTACTATGCCGAAAATTTCCTCGGCTTCGTCCAACTCGCTTCCATGCTTATCCTGCTCAGACAATTTTGAGATAGGTTCTAGACTCCGCTCGCTCTGCTTTGCCTCAGTGAACTGTGCGTACCCGTCATACTCCTGCTATACAACTATCCCCTGAAAATATCCTGCTCTGCTCATATCCCTTGCATCTATAGGCTCTTCTCTAAAATAAATCAGTCCTGTGATCCGGTACACATCTCTACCATCATCGCGCCGAATACTCGCTATAAGGTACACTTGTAGAGCTTCTCCCACATTGCATCGATTCGACTGGAAATGGCAAAGAGTCAGACAACAATGGCAACACGAAACAAGAACCCGCGACGGCGAACCAAGGCGGAAACACAAGGTTTTCCATCAGAATGGTTGCAAGACTGCGGCCCGGATGATCAGGTGGCAGTCGATGGCATTCTGATCTGGATCAAGAAGACTGAGATCACGATCTCCGGCGAACAGGCAGGACGAATTCAGAAGCTTCCGGGGTACTCGGTCGATATTGCGATTCCCGACTGGAACAAGAACCGTAGTCTTCTGAAATACGTCAAGAAGGGCTACTTGGCTCAACAGAAAATGATCGCCAAACTACAAGGCCAGGGAGCGAGCCGACCATGGATGACCGAGCGCTTTGTCGAAATTGACAAGGCGGTGGCAGAGAGTCTCTCGACCATCGCAGAACGAATAAAGACACGACGTTGGCGGGGAAAAGAACGTGGTAGGAAACTGCAAGGCCTGCGCGACGTGTTTTGCGATTCGCAACGATGGACCCAGAAGGCTTCCCGATACTGTCAGCGTGCTGAAGCATGCACCGATCCTGGTGAGAAGGAAACGGTTCTGGATGCGGCATGCTTCAGCATCCTGAAGGTCGGCGAATTGATAAACAAGGTCGAACGAATGCAGCATGGGTTCTGGGAGGATTTCAGCGCGGCACATTTCCTGGACATGCGACGCATGCGAAATTTGCTCGCGCATACGGATGACCTGACCGGGGAAGCGGTCATACCGCTCGGGACTGGTATCATTCAGGATCTTCAGACGGCGGTTCAGCGCACGTTGTTTCCGCTGGACACTGGTTCCGCAAAAGGTAGTTACTTGGTTTCCGCAAGCAAATTGCGGGGACTTGCACCATCGCGTCCCAGAGAAAAAGCCGGGCTTGAGAACTCCATTACAATGATCGATATCGACGAACATGAACGATTCGTCATACGCAGAGTGGGCCGAACCGCGGACAACAAGGTAACATTTTCGTCAAGCTTTATCGGAAAGACGAACTTGACCATCCACGCTCTATGGTTCAATGCGTCGACAGAGTCAAGCCCTTCAAATCAACAAGACTGAGTTCCGGCCCGCCCGTACGGAAAACCCGCTATGGCCGCGCAAACTCTCAGCTTGGGTTAAAGAGGCTGGCGGCGGAGAATTTGCGCCTCAAGCAGGATGCGTCACTGAAAGACTCGGTAAAGGGAGCGGAGAAAGCGATGCCCGATGCCGCCGCTACAATAAGCTTGGCATGGCGAACAACGATCATCACAAGTTGCTGTTTGGCGTGCGCCGCTCGATACGTTACCATTCGCGGCGGCAAGCGTTTTTCGAAAGGCTGGACCGCTGGTTCGCCTTCGTGTTGGTGTTGTTGGGGGCGGGAGCGGTCGCGTCGGTACTGCAGGACAACAAAACCTGGACTCTCGCCGCAGGGGTTGGCGTGACGTGCATTGCAGGTCTGAACCTCGTCTTTGGGTTTGGAGTCAAGGCGGGTCGGCACGCCCAATTCGTAAAGGATTTCACGCGGCTTGAAAAACGGCTCCACGACGACGACTCCGACGAGACCGTAGCCGCCGTCACGAAGGAACGTCTCGACATCGAAGCGGCGGAACCTCCGGTCATGCACGTGCTCAACGATCTCTGCCACAACGAGTTGCTCCAGGCAATGGATTAAGACGACAAAACCCGGCGGCAGCATTGGGTTCCGCTAACGTGGCTCCAACGCCACACCGCCAATCTTTGCAACTGGGGCGGCCCGCAGCCGGCAAAAGCCGGGCAAAAGCCGGGTTGAGCGCGGTACGAGAGGGACGAGCCGAAGAGAGCAAGCCGTGTATCCGCGAGACACACTGCGCATAGCCCGCGACCTTGAAGGGGCCGGGATCGAACGCCGGCACGCCGAGGCCGGCGCATCGGCCGGCGGCCGCGCCGACGAGCAACTCGCTACGAAGGCCGATGTCACGGCGCTCAAAACCGATGTCGCCACGAAGGCCGATGTCGCGGCGCTTGAAGTCAGAGTCGCGGCGCTCGAATCCAATGTCACATCGCTGCGCTCCGAATTTCGCTGGGTGTTCGGCTTCCAGTCCGCGCTCATCCTCGCTATGGCCGCCCGGCTGTTTGCTCTCGTGTGAGCTTTTCGGCTGGCGTGGCGCTTTTCTGTCTTTGCAGGACTTGAAAAGCGCCGCGTCTTTACCGATGCGCCTGCCGTTTCTCTGAACCCGTTGCCGCACGCTCCTGGCTGCCGGCAAGTTGAAGCGGTTTCGACAGCGGGGTTTCAGTCGTGGGTGCGTTCGTTCTCAAGGGTGACCGCCTTGCCGAATTTTTCCTCGGCAAGGCGCAACTCGTAGAGCTTTTGCAGGTTGAGCCAAAACTCTGCGCTCGTGCCGAAGAAGCGGGCCAGGCGCAGAGCCGTATCGCCGCTGATGGCCCGCCGGCCGCTCGGAATCTCGGCGATGCGGTTCGCGGGAGCATCGAGACTGCGGGCAAGCGCCGCCGCGCTCATGTCGAACTCGTGCAGTTCTTCAGCGAGACGTTCGCCGGCGTTCGAGCTTCCGGTCCGTCCGCGCGGGGAGTGAGGCGGTTTCTAACCTGCCGCTTCGCCGGTTGCTTCCTTGGCCGGCGCGCCGGTCTCCGGGTCGGCGGCGGATTCCGGCTGTTCGGCGGAGTTGTCCGCCGCCGGAGCTGCTTCGTCCGGCTGCTGCGCTGCTTGCTTCCATTGGTAAACGCTGCCCATTCTTCCTTTGCCCCGGCGGATGATGTGGAGCTTTCCTTTTTTGGCCAGCATGCTCAGCGCATTGGACAGCGAGGTTTCGGGCGTTCTCATTTTCAAAGGGAAACCGATGCTGCGCAGATGGTCGAGCATGCGCCGCATGGTCCACTGCTCGCTTTTGTAATTGGCGCAGATCTCTTCGATTTTGCCCACAAGCGTCTGCCTGACGGCAGAGGGCCGGAACGCCGGAAACTCCGAGCCGTCTCCCGCGATGGTAAGCCCGCTCGGAGAATTTTGCCGTCTGTCGGTCTCCATGCGGTCGAGAAATTCCCGCACCGCCTGAATGCTCTTTTTCTCCTCGTCGTACTTCCTGTCGACCTCTCGCTCGTAGTCGTCGATGAATTCCCGTGTCAGTGTCATTGCCATAGCCTCAGCGTAGCATAGCTTTTGTTTTTGTAAAGGGGTCGAACGTCAAGATAAATCATAGCAATGAGGCGGTTGCTTTGGATACCGGTTGCGCTGACGACCGCGGCTGCGGTTGCGCCGAACCTTCCCGCCCGGCAAACGCCGCCGCCGCCCGCCGCCGCCGAAACCCCCGCCGGCCGGCGAAAAACCCGAGCGCGAACGCCCGCAGTCCGTTGGATGTTTGGCATCGATTCCGCTCTGCTTCTTGCCGGGGCCGCCCGGCCGTTCGGCGTCGTTTGAGCCTGCCAAGCCCTCCCTGTCCGAAAGGGGCCGGGCCGAGCGCTCCCGTTGTCAACAGAATTGTTGACAACGGATTCGTTGAATAGGTAAATTGAGGTCCGGCAGCTTTCGACTACGGACTTGGCCATGCAATTATCCACCGGACGCTGGGTGACCGGCGACGATTTTTTCGACCGCGAGCGCGAACTGGAGATACTGGAAGCGCGGGTTCGCGGCCGCAACCACGTGTTGCTGACCGGGCAGCGGCGCATGGGCAAGACCAGCGTTGCCCGCGAGCTCGGGCGCCGGCTCGAAGCCGATGGGTGGGTCTTGCTCTTCATTGATGTCGAGGGGGCGGCTTCCCCGGAGGATGCGGTCGCCGAGATCGCCCAAGCCGTATATCCGGTCCGCCCGATCCGGTCGCGCTTCGCCGACGCCGTGCGGAGTTGGGCCGGCAACGTCGAGGAGATCGGCGCGTATGAATTCCGCCTGAAAATACGCGCCGGGCTGAACGCCGGAAACTGGCGGCGTCATGGCGAGCAACTCATCCGCGATTGCGCCACGCACGACCGGCCGGCGCTCCTGGTCATCGACGAACTGCCGATATTCCTCAAGCGCATGCTGCACCATGACGGTGACGGACGGCGGGTCGACGAATTCCTGAGTTGGCTGCGCCGTGCGTTCCAGACTCTGGAAGAAGAGTCCCTGACCCTCATCGTGTCCGGCAGCATCGGTCTCACGCCTCTGGTCAAGCGTCTGGGCATACCCGACCGCATCAACTATCTCGATCCTTTTCGTCTGGGACCTTGGGACCGTGACGCTGGCATCGAGTGTTTCCAGCGTCTTGCCACGAGTTGCGGGTTGACGGTCGAGGACGGCGTGGCAAGCGCCGTTTACGAAAAGCTCGGTATCGGCATCCCCCACCATGTGCAATCATTCTTTGCGCGCTTGCAGGACTTCGCCGTGATGCAGGGGCGGGAGCGGGTGACGGTCGAAGATGTTGACGAGGTTTACCGCACCGTGCTTCTCGGGCCTTCGGGACAGAACTACCTCGTACACTACGAGACGCGACTCAAGGAAGGGCTGGAAGAGGAAAGCTGCCGCATCGCCATGGAGATCCTCGCCGAGGCGGCCGTGCAACAGGCGTTCGCTGCCGACGCGCGGCGCTGTCTCGAACGGTTGTACTCCAAGGTGGTCGATGATGCGCCCGGCCGCATCGCCGATGTGCTCGAAGTTCTGGAGCACGACGGCTACCTCGAAGCAGACGGCGGCGGCTACAGTTTCCCGTCGCGTCTGCTGAGAGACTACTTTTCGGCTCGTTTCCGCGGCTGCCACACGCCCCTTGCAAGCCGCTGTTCGGACAACGGCAAGAGGCGGTCGCCATGAACGCATCGCTCGGTCGGACGCTCCGCAAGTTCAATCCGGGGACGTTGCAGTCGGACCGGGAAGTCATCGAGCAGTTCGTGGTCCGGCGCCGCGAGTTGGATATCGTGCTCGATGTCCTGCGCGGAAACGTCGCTGCGCCGTCGTGCCAGCATGTTCTGCTCGTTGGGCCGCGCGGGCGCGGAAAAACCATGCTGCTGGCCCGCGCCGCCGCGGATCTGCGCGCCGGAGGCGAACTCTCCGCAGGTCTGTTTCCGGTGCGCTTCATGGAAGAAAGCCTGGAGATATTCGATACTGCCGATTTCTGGCTCGAATCGTTGTTCCATCTCAGCCGGGAGCTGGCCGCGCGCGACTCCGGCCTCGCTCGGGAGTTGCGGGATGTTCATGCCGCTCTAAGCGCTCGGCCGCGCGGAGAGGAGCTTCTCGGGGAGCGCGCCCGCGCCGCCGTCCTGGAGGCGTCGGATCGGTTGGGAAGAAAGCTCGTCCTCATGGTCGAGAACCTGCAGATGTTGTGCGGCGACGTGGACGAAGATTTCGGATGGAAACTGCGCAAAGAGCTTCAGTCGGAACCTCGAATCATGCTGCTCGCCACGGCCACCAGCCGCTTCAAAGGGCTGGACGATGCGGAGCAACCGTTCTTCGAGTTGTTTCGCATTGTCGATCTGGAGCCGCTGGATACCGAGGACTGTAGGCGGCTGTGGCGAATGGCTACTGGCGACAAGGCGGACGAGCGCAAGGTCAGGCCGCTGCAGATACTGACCGGCGGCAACCCCCGCCTCCTGATCATCGTCGCCGGTTTCGCGCGGAGCCTTTCCCTGCGCCGCTTGATGGAAGAGTTGGCGCAACTGATCGACGACCACACCGAGTATTTCCGCGGCCACCTGGATGTTCTCCCGAAGACGGAGCGCCGCGTTTATCTCGCTGCGGTCGATCTCTGGCAGCCGTCGAGCGCGGGCGAAATCGCCGCGCGGGCGCGCCTGGACGTGCGCACGGCATCCACCATGCTCGGGCGGCTCATCCACAGGGGCGCGGTGACCGCGGAAGGGGCCGGCAGAAAGAGGCTGTACTCCGCAGCGGAACGTCTCTACAGCATCTACTACAAGCTGCGGCGCGAACGCGACGAAGCGGCCGTCGTGCAGAACCTGATTCGCTTCATGGCGGTGTTCTACGGTCCCGAAGAACTGGCCGGGATGTCGGGCATGTTGCGTGCGGAAGCGGCGCAATGGCCGGTCATCCGCGAGGGGATCGAGCGGGCGCGGGCCGAAGATCCGCAAATCGGCAGCGTTTTTCCCGGTGTGGAGCAGACGGGCATCGAGGGGATATCGGGCCGTACGGTGGCGGCTGACGACACGATACGGCTCTTCGGTGCGCTCCAGGCGGCATTCCTAGAGGAGAGATTTGGAGAAGTCATCGGAAACGCGGACCGAATAATCGCTTCTTGGAGCGCCGGTCTGGCTGAAGCATCGGCGCCAATCATTGCAGAGGCGCTTTTTTGCAAAGGGGAGGCGCAAAGGAAATTGCAGAATTTCGAAGCAGCGATTGCGGCCTACGACGAGGTAGTCGAGCGTTTTGGGAACAGCGATAGGCTAGAACTTCAGGTTTTGGTTGCCTGCGCATTGGGCAGCAGGGGATTAGCACAAGAGAAATTGAAAAATTTCGAGGCTGCGCTTATGGGCTATGACGGGGTAATCGAGTGTTTTGGGGACAGCGATAGGCCAGAAATCCAAGTTTTGGTTGCTCGGGCATTGGTCAGTAGAGGGTTGGTACAAGAGGAATTGGAAAATTTCGAGGTTGTGCTTGCGGCTTATGATGAGGTAGTCGGGCGCTTTGGGGGGAGCGATAGGCCGGAACTCCAGGTTTGGATCGCGCGTGCATTGGGCAGCAGGGGATTGGTACAAGAGAAATTGCATAATTTTGAGGCTGCGCTTGCGGCCTATGACGAGGTAGTCGAGCGTTTTTGGGACAGTGATAGGCTAGAACTCCAGGTTTTAGTCGCCCGTGTATTGGGTAGCAGGGGATGGGTGCAAGAGAAATTGGAGAATTTTGAGGCTGCTCTTGCGGGCTATTACGAGGTAGTCGAGCGCTTTGGGGGGAGCGATAGGCCGGAACTCCACGTTTGGATCGCGCGTGCATTGGTCAGCAGGGGATGGGTGCAAGAGAAATTAGAGAATTTCGAGGCTGCGCTTGCGGCTTATGACGAGGTAGTCGAGCGTTTTTGGGACAGTGATAGACTGGAACTTCAGATTTTGGTCGCTCGTGTATTGGGCAGCAGAGGATGGATACAAAAGGAATTGGAGAATTTTGAGGTTGCGCTTGCGGCCTTTGATGAGGTAGTCGAGCGTTTTGGAGACAGTGATGTGTCGGAACTCCAGGTTTGGGTTGCGCGTGCATTGGTCATCAAGGGATGGGTACAAAAGGAATTGGAGAATTTCGAGGCCGCGCTTGATGTCTATGACGAGATAGTCGAGCGTTTTGGGGGGAGCGATAGGCTGGAACTCCAGGTTTTGGTTGCCATGGCATTGAAATCCAGAGGACAGAGTCAGGAGAAACTGGGGAATGTCGAAGCGGCGATTGTGAGCTATGACGAGATAGTCAAGCGTTTTGGGGGGAGCGATAGGCCGGAGATTAAGAATAGGGTCATCATGGCGTTGCTGGCTCAAGGAAAACGTCTGGAGAGCATGAATGCGTTCCGCTCTGCGTATGCCCCATTCGACCCCGGAAACGAGGCGGCGATGCGCCAGATGCTGCAGCTTGTGCCCGAGATGATCGCAAACGGCGCTTCCGCGCGCGGTATCGTCGAGATTCTGTCGAGCGACAGAAAGAAGTCCGATGCGTTGCGAGCCCTCGTCGCGGCCCTGCGCCTGCATGACGGCGAGGCGGTTCGCGCGCCTGCCGAAGTGCTCGAGGTTGCGGCGGATATCCGCAAGCGAATCGCGTCCATGAAGGAAGGGGCGGCCGCGTCTTTTCGACCTGCTTAAACGAGCGGCGGGCGGACCTCGGCAGGTTCTCGCCGCTGCTAACCGTTGTCAGCCGGCAACGACCTTGCCGCCTGCGACTACGGCGACGATGACAGTCACGGCTGTTGCGATAACACCGGCAACGACGTCGCTGCCGGTCGCGGGCGCATATACGGCGGCGGCGATTCCCGCCAAGGTTATGATCCTACCGATCCAGGCGTTCCGCTTTCAGGCAGCATCCTCAAAACAACGCTTCCAGGTCGCTCGGGTGGTTGACGTTGCGGAACGGGGCCGGGTCGGCGAAGGCAAGCTTGTCGATGCGGCAGGAGGCGAAGGCGTCGGCGATCTTGAAGACGCCCCGTTGGGCGGCGGCGCGGGCGCGGGCGGCGGAGCGCTTCGAGTAGGCGGCGCACAGCGGCTGCAGCCTGCCGTCGGGCGTTGCCGGCCAGACGGCGTCGGCGCCGGAGGTCAGCGCGCGGCGGAGCAGACGCTCGAGCGCGCCGCGGTCGATGCGGGGCAGGTCGCAGGCGGCGATCAGGCTCCATGCGGCGGCGGACTCTTCCAGCGCGGCCTCTTCCAGCGCGGCGAGGACGCCGCCCAGAGGGCCGATGCCTTCGCGCTTGTCGGCGATGACGGGCAGGCCGAGCGCGCGGTACTTCGCCGGGGGGCCGACCAGCGTCACGGACTCCACCACCTGCGCCAGCGTGTCCGCGACCCGCAAGGCCATCGGGCGGCCGCCGACCGGATGCAGAGCCTTGTCCCGGCCGAACCGCGAGCTGCGTCCGCCGACCAGAACGAAGCCCCGCGCGAGCGCGGTGGGAAACTCGACCGCCGCAGGTTTCGCCTCCATCGGTTAAAAAATACCGCCGGTTAAAAAATACTGCAACGCAATTGAACGCAGTTGCAGCGCTTGACAAATGCTGCCAAACTGTGCAGCGGGGGTATTGTGCGTTGAGAAGGAGGGTTCGATGAAAAATCGGGAGCATCTGCACATTTGCCTTATCGCAGCGGCCGTTTGTCTGGTTCTGGCCGCGTGCTCTGGCGGCGAGTCCGGCCCTCAGCAGGGTTCGCCGGAATGGTATTGGGACGCCGCCGCCGGGAATATCGCCATCGGCGATTACGCCAAGGCGGACGAGCAGATCGAGGCGGCAACCAAGGCCGAGGGCGAGATTGCGTCCAAGGCATTGTTGTGGCGGGTCGCGCTGCTCGCGGGGTTGGCGTCGGGTTACGACGAATTGGCGGACGTCTATAGCGAAGGCCAGAACGCCAATCAGAAACAGGCGTCGGAGTTCCAGGGCCCGATCAACGAATACCGCCGCCAGACGCGGCAGAACGCCATCGATTTCGCCGAGAGCATGGGCGCGGTGCGCAAGGCCATAGGCGAGCAGGATGCGGTGACGCTCGAGTTTCCGCTGCCGGACGGCTCCGGCGCCGAGTCTCCGATCCTGCCGACCGTGCGCACGGGGCGCGTGCCGCGCAGCGACGGCGCCGAGGCCGAAACCGTTACGCTGGAGGAGCAGACGCTCGGCCGCGCGGTCCTGCTGGCGGCGGCGGCGCTATCGGGGGCGGGGGACGACGTCGAGAAGCTGCGCGCCGGCCTGGGCGCGGGCAGCGCTGCGGTCGCCCGCGGCGATTTCGAAACCGCGATTGCCCGCTACCTGCTCAATACGGCCATGATGTTCGACCGCGAGGGCCTCAACGAGCCGAAGATCAGAACCTTCATCTTCGAGATGGCGCAGAGTTGGGCCGAGCCGTACCTGGAGAACGCCGATTACAAGGACTGGGCCGAGGATTTCAAGTTCGATGTCACCAACGAAGAGCGCGACATGGAAGGCAAGCGCCGGATCAAGAGGGATTAGCGTTCCGCTTTCGCTCATGCCGCTCGGAATTTTTTCGCTGCTGATCCTTGCCGCCGCCGCGGCGGCGCAAGGGCCGAACGTCGTTATCGTCATGGCCGACGACATGGGCTACGGCGACGTCCGCGCGCTGAACCCGCAGTCGGCGATCCCCACGCCGCACCTCGACCGGCTGGCCGCGCAGGGCATGACCTTCCTCGACGCGCACACGCCCTCGGCGGTCTGCACGCCGACGCGCTACGGCCTCGTCACCGGGCGCTACAGTTGGCGCACGCGGCTCAAGCGCGGCGTGCTCAACGGCTACGGCGAACCGTTGTTGGCGCAAGACCGCGAGACGATCGGCTCGTTTCTGCGCAAGCAAGGCTATGCGACCGGGGTCGTGGGCAAGTGGCATCTCGGCCTGGGGTTCGCCAAGACCGGGGCGGGCGCGTTCGACTTCAGCAAGCCGATCGGCGACGGACCGCACACCCACGGCTTCGACTATTCCCATATCATTCCGGCGTCGCTCGATTTTCCGCCGTACGTCTACATCCGCAACGGCAAGATCACCAAGTTCCCCCTCGGGGAGCAGGAAGCGCTCAAGTTCCCCCGCTTCATGCGCAAGGGCGAGATCGCCCCCGATCTCGATCCGGTGAAGGTGCTGGACGATCTGGCGCGCGAGGCGTCGGGCTTCATCGCGCGGCAGGCGAAAGAGGCCAAGCCTTTCCTGCTGTACCTGCCGCTGACGGCGCCGCACAAGCCGACCTGGCCGCACAAGCGCTTTCGAGGCAAAACGAAGCTCGGCCCTTACGGCGACTTCATCGTCCAGGTGGACGCCGCGGTCGGCGCCGTGCTGCGGGCGATCGACAAGGCCGGCGTCGCCGGCCGCACCCTGGTGATCTATACCTCCGACAACGGCTCGTACATGTACCGGCGCGACGGCGTGGATGAAGAAGATCACACCGGCGACGAGACGATCCAGGCGTACCGCTCGCTCAACCACACGGCGAACTACGTTTTTCGAGGCACCAAGGCGGACATATGGGAGGCCGGCCACCGCGTGCCGTTCTTCGCCCGCTGGCCCGGCGAGATCGAGCCCGGCAGCAAGCAGTCCGAGCCGGTCTGCCTGACCGACATTTTTGCCACCTTGGCCGCGGTCGCCGGCGCCGATCTGCCCGACGACGCGGCCGAAGACAGTTTCGATCTCCTGCCGCTGATGCGCGGCGGAACCTGGGCGAAGCGGCGCGCGTCGATTGTCCACCATTCGGGCAGCGGCATGTTCGCCATCCGCGACGGCAAGTGGAAGCTCGTCGCGGGGAACGGTTCCGGGGGGCGCGAAGACCCCAAGGGCAAGCCGTTCGAGCGGCCGTACCAGCTCTTCGACCTGGAGGCCGACGGCTCCGAGCGGCGCAACGTCATCGAGCGCCATCCGATTGTCGCCAGCCGCCTGGAGCAGGAACTCGAGCGCATCCGCGCCCGCGGCCGCAGCCGTTAGCGGGCCGCGGCGCTCTTGCCGCCGCGGGGGTTACAATGGGAAGTCTGTGGGCTTCCGCGCGCCGGGCCCGGCAGTTCCCTATAATGTCCGCTTCCCGGGCGGCGGCGTATCCGCTTCCGGTGAAGCCGGGCGGTTCTACAGCGAGGAACCCGAAATCATGTCCGTTGGAAATTTTGGCGTCGCCGGTCTCGGCGTCATGGGGCGCAACGTCGCCCTGAACATCGAGCGCAACGGCTTTCCCGTGATCGCCTACAACCGCGGCGGCGACAAGGCGCAGCGCATGCGCGAGGAGGCCGCCGGCAAGAACGTCGCCGTCACCCGGTCGATCGAGGAATTCGCGCGCCTGCTCGACCGACCGCGCCGGGTTCTGCTGATGGTCACCGCCGGCGCGGGGACCGACGCGGTCATCGCCGACCTGACGAAGGTGCTGGAAGAGGGCGACATTATCGTCGACGGCGGCAACTCGCATTTTCCCGACACCGACCGCCGCGCCGAGGCGCTGCACGCGGCGGGCTTCCACTTCGTCGGCTGCGGCATCTCGGGCGGCGAGGAGGGCGCCCTGTGGGGGCCGTCGATCATGCCCGGCGGCAACTACGAAGCCTACCGGCGCATCGCGCCGGTGCTCGAAAAGATCGCCGCCAAGACCGCAGACGACGGCCCCTGCGTCACCTATTGCGGGCGCGCGTCGGCGGGCCACTACGTGAAGATGGTGCACAACGGCATCGAATACGGCATCATGCAGGCGATCTGCGAGACGTACGACATCCTGCGCCGCGCCGCCGGACTGCCGACGGCCGCCATTCAGAAAATTTTTGCGGACTGGACGGCTTCCCCCCGGGTGGGCGGCTTCCTGGTCGATATCACCGCCGAGTGCCTGGGCAAGATCGACCCCGACACGGGCGATGCGCTGGTCGAAAAGGTGCTTGACACAGCGGGCCAGAAGGGTACCGGGAAATGGACGGCGCAGAGCGCCCTCGACTTGGGCGTTCCGATCCCCACGCTGGCGCAGGCGGTCAACGCGCGCATCCAATCGGGGCTCAAGGCGGCCAGAGTCGAAGCGTCGAAAATCCTCCACGGTCCCGGCGGCGGGTTCCGCGGCGACGTCGGGGAGTTGACCGAGCGGCTCCACGGCGCGCTGCACCTGGCGATGATCGCCTGCTACGCCCAGGGCCTGCATCTCATCCAGGCGGCTTCCAGGGAATACGACTATGGAACCGACCTCGCCGAGATCGCGCGCATCTGGAAGGACGGCTGCATCATCCGTTCGAAGCTGCTTGACCCGATCAAGGAAGCGTTCCGCAGCGACCCCGGCATCGACAACATCATCGTCCACCCGTCGTTTTCGCCCATCGTCAACGCCGCCATGCCGGATTTGCGCTCGGTCGTGCTGACGGCCGCCGCAAGCGGCGTGCCGGCGACCTGTCTGGGGGCGGCGCTGGCGTATCTCGACAGCTACCGCGCCGAGTTCCTGCCGGCCAATCTGCTGCAGGCGCTGCGCGACAACTTCGGCGCGCACACCTACAAGCGCCTGGACAAGGAAGGCGTTTTTCATTCGCAGTGGAACAGGAACGATTGAGTCATGCCCGCGCGCTTTCGCGGGGGGCGCCCTCGGGGAGAGGAAAAGACGATTGAGCCATGCCGAACGCCGCCTCGCCGAATGCTCGCCTGCGCTCCCCGATTGCCCGTTTTGCGGGCCTGATTGCGGGGGGGCTATCCGCCCTGTTGCGCAACGCGCCGTTCGCCCTGTTTCTCGGCGCCATCCTGTGCTACGGCGGCTTGTTCGCCTGGCGCATGCTCGACCGCTTCGACCTGGTCAACCTGCTCCGCGACGTAAACGGCGACGACTCGTTTTACTACTTTCAAATTGCCCGGAATTTGGCCGAGGGGAAGTTCTCGACCTTCGACGGCGGCATGACCCGGACCAACGGCTATCACCCCCTGTGGATGCTGCTCATTACGCCCTTCTATTGGGTATTCGACCCGCAACGGGCGCTGTTCGCCATCAAGGCATTCGAGATCTTGCTCACGGCCGGCGGCGTGGCCCTCATTGTTCTGGCCGCCCGGCTGGCGCGCCTGCCCTGGATTCTGCTGTTCGCCGCGCTGCCGATGCTCTACCGGCTGCCCGTCTTCTTCGGCGGGATGGAAAGCGCCGCCGGGCTGTTCATGCTGAGCCTGCTCTTCCTGACCATGGTCCTTTTCACGCGAAATCCGGCGCGGTGGACCTGGCCGCCGGCCGCCGCAGCCTTCGCCCTGCCTTGGGTGCGCTTGGAGTTCGCCGCCGTGTCGGTGGCGGCGACGGCGGCGCTGTGGCTCATCGAACGGCCGCACCGGGAGCGGATGCCCGGCGCATCGTCGGCTCTCCAGGCGGGTGTTCCGCTATTCGGAGCATGCTCGGGCATCCTGGCGTACTTTGCCTACAACCAACTTGTCTTTGGCGGAGCCGTGCCGGTGAGCGGGGCGATCAGACAGGTATGGTCGCAACAAAAATGGGAGAGCGAAGGCGGATACAGCCTCGCGTCGAACTTCCGGGATGTTCTGCAAGTGTTCGCATTCGGCCCTGGCATGCTTCTGATGTCTTTAGGAGTCTGCGCCTGCTTTTTGATGGTCCTGTGGTCCACACGCCGCGCTCGTAAGCGAGACGACCGGCTGCTCCTGATATTTCTGGCAGCAGCTTTGGGTCTGGCAGTGGGTCATGTAGCGAAGTTCGTGCAGACAGTACTCACAGTGCACCCATACTTCGGAAGTTATTCCCACTATTTCGTCCCATTATATCTGACGGAGGCGCTGATCGTTCCGGTCCTATGCTATGTCGCATTGCATCTTGTTCGCCGTTTCGTCGATCCAAGACTCAGAGGCGCGTCTCATATTCTGCGCCCGACCATTGTCGTTGTATGTGCGCTCGTCCTGTTCATGAGAACGGATTTTACCGCCCCCTTCCAGTTTGTCGACCGAGCAAGCGAAGCGTCTGAACGCGAATTCGAAATCAGCGACTACTTGGGTGCGCAGGCGATAAACCGCGTGTTGCCCGAGAACAGCGTGATCGGATCATGGGACTCCGGCGTCCTCGGATACTTCTCTCGCTTTCCCGTAGTGAATCTGGACGGCGTGGTAAACACATGGGATTATCTGCACGCCCGTAGGGAAGGAACTGAGGCCACGTTTTTTCGGCAATACGGGATCACCCACTTCGCCAACGTCCGGCCCGTCAGCCGGCGCGCCGACACCGCGCTGTTCGAAGGCTCGTCATTTCTTTTCGAGGGCAAAAGGAAGTTCATGCTCTGGTCTGCCAAGCCCGCCGGAGACGTCATTGATCGTTCCGCCCGTTTCTGGGAGAGAATGGCGCCGCACTTCGACTTCGAGTCCGCGAGCGCCGCGGTCGTCGTCGACAATAATTTGGCGCAGGCGTTCGCCAAGGATTGTAAGCCGGCGGAGATACGCGACACATTGTTGGCGTTTTCATGGTTGACAGAGGAAGGCGAGATGGTTTCCCGATGGTGGCGCCCGTGGGAGAATGCCGGCAGGAATCGCTTGGGTCTTTGCGTGGCGGCTTTCGAATTGCCCAACGACGCCGGCCGGCCCATGCGGATCGCGGCGGCGCCGTCCGGCAGCATTCACTACGGCAACCGCCTCTATCTTGGCGAGCAGGAGTTGGCGAGCTTCGAGGCCGGGTTCGACGGCTGGCTTCCGAAAGGCGAAGCGGTCACGAATCATGGCCGGCATGAGCGCTACAAAGGCCAGCAGCCGATTAGCGGCAACAAGGGCCCAGGCTTCCTGACGAGTTACCATCCCGACAAGGGAGACCGGGTCACCGGACGGGCGCTCTCGCCGGAGTTCGCCGCGAGGGCAGACCAACACCTTGTATTCCTGATTGCCGGGGGCGCGGGGGCCGGCGTCGGGCTGCGGCTGTTGGCCGACGGCGAGGAAGCCGCGGTCTGGCGCGGCCGGAACGCCGAGCGGTTCAGGATAGTGGTCCATCCGCTGGCCGGCGTCGCCGGGAAGCGTCTGCAACTGGAGCTTTTCGACCACGAAACCGGCGGCTGGGGACACATTATGCTCGACCACGTCATGCTGGTGCGGCAACAATCGAACAAGTAGGAACCCCCGCTGCCGACCGAGCCGCGCAGCGGGCCAACCGGGCAATTCGCCGGCGCGGCTTGTAGTGCGTAGAGGCGAAGAAAAGCCGGTTCTGTATCGCATTTTGGTTGCGCCGTTGACTTTGCCGTTTGCCGAAAGCGCGTGTTTTAAGCTGTTGAAAGGGCCGTTTCGATCCCCCTCGATTGCGACGGCCCGATATCCGACTTTCAAAACCGCCATGCCGCGATTCCGCACTCTCGAAGAATTTCAGCCCGCGCGCGATTTTTTCATCGGCCTCGACTCGGACGGCTGCGTGTTCGACTCGATGGAGATCAAGCACAAGGAATGCTTCGCGCCGATGTTCATCAAGCACTGGAAGCTGCAAGCGGCGGCGAAGTACGCCCGGCGGGCGTGGGAGTTCGCCAATCTTTATTCGAAGACGCGCGGCATGAACCGCTTTCCGGTCTGCATCCGCAGCCTCGGGCTGCTGCAGGACTGGCCGGAAGCCGCCGCGCGCGGTTTCCGCGTGCCCGATTTGGCGCCTTTCGAGGCGTTCGTCGATTCCGGGTTTCCGCCGAGCAACGCCGGGCTCGCAGACTATCGCAAGCAGAACCCGCACCCGCTGCTCGATCGGGTGATGGAGTGGAGCCTTGCGGTCAATGCCGCCGTCAAGGATATCGTCGAAGGCGTGCCGCCTTTTCCCAAGGTGCGCGACGCTCTGGACAAAATGACGGCTGCGGCGGACCTGGTCGTCGTCTCCGGCACGCCCGGCGAGGCGCTCAACCGCGAGTGGCGGGAGAACGGCATCGAGCATTATCCGCTGCTCATCGCCGGGCAGGAGCTCGGCAAGAAGACCGAGCATCTCGCGGCTTTGACCGGCGGCGGCCGTTACGCCCCGGGCAAGAAGCTGATGATCGGCGACGCGCCCGGCGACCGCAAGGCCGCCGAAGCCTCCGGCTGTCTCTTCTATCCTGTCAATCCCGGCCGCGAGGAAGAGTCGTGGGAACGCCTCTGCGGCGAAGCGCTCGACCGTTTTTTCGCCGGAACCTACGCCGGCGCTTATCAGGCCGCCCGGGTCGCCGAGTTCGAAGCGCTGCTGCCCGCAGAGCCGCCGTGGAAGTAGCGGGTCAGGGCGCCGCCAAGCGGTACACGCGGCGGGCGACGCCGCTGAACATGGCGTCTTTCTCGTGTTCGGAAAAGTCGCGCACGATTTTCTTCATGCCGTTGTAAAGCACCGGATAGCTTATCGAGAGCCTGTCCACGGGGAAATTGCTCTCGAACATGCAGCGCTGCGGCCCGAAGCATTCGATGGCGTGCAGGTAATACGGCCGCTGGGCCGCGGCGAACTCGTCCGACGTGGGCGGCGTTGCGCGCCGGTCCCAGCCGAAGCCGTTGTCGGGCATGGCCAGGCCGCCGAGCTTGGCGAACACGTTCGGACGGCGCGCGAGCTCGGCGATGCTTTGCTTCCAGTCGGCGAAGATCTCCCGGCGCCGCGCCGCATAGGGACCGACGCCGAGCGGCGTGCCGAAGTGATCGAGCACGATTACGGCGTCCGGCGCGGCGGCGGCAAGGTCGGCCAGCTCGCGGTTCTGGTAGTGGTAGTGCCAAGCGTCGTAGGCAAGGCCCCGGCGGCCGAGCGCGCGCACGCCTTCGCGGAATCCGGCGCCGGCATAGAGGCCGGCTGGAGCGCGGCCGGGGATGGCCAGCGCCGCGGGATGCTCGGGGTGGGCGGCGGCATGACGGATGCCGCGGAAGAGTCCCGCGCCGGCTTCGGCGTGGGCGTCGAGGACCGCTTCCACGGCGCGGCCCAGCCTGAGATCGGCGTGGGCGACGATGGCGGCGACCTGAGCGCCGCTGCCGCCGGCGCCCGCGCGGGCGGTTGCGGCGACGAATTCCGTCTCGCCCACCGGACGCAGCGCCGCCGGGCCGTCCGTCCGGTAGCAGGCGCGGCACTCCAGGAAGACGGTCTGGACGACGTTGTGCCCCGAACCCGTGTCGGCGCGAAGCTCAGGCAGCAGATACGGCCCCTGCAGACGGTTTTCCTTCCAAAAATGGTGATGCGGGTCGACAATGACGCGCTCCGGCTCCACGATCTCTTCCTGAACGAGGTCAAGCCACTGGGCGCTTCCGGGTTCGAGCATGGTTCTCCCATTTGTACAGGAAACAGCGGGCCGCTGCATGGACCGCTGCCGGGCGGTTGTCATCCGCTTGTCATCGAAACGCCGATCCGGCTTGTTAGTCTGGAGCTTGGCCCATGAACGGCCCCGATTTCGTTGCGTTCGCGTCGGACGCCGCCCGCGAGGCGGGCGAGGTCTTGATGAGCTATTACGAAAAGGTCAGCGTCGAGTACAAGGGCGCGTTCGACACCGTGACCGCCGCCGACCGGGCCGCCGAGAAGCTGATCGTCGGGCGCATCCGGGCGCGGTTCCCCACGCATTCGATCGTCGCCGAAGAGGGCGGCGGGGTCGAGCGCGGCGGCGGTTTCGTCTGGTATGTCGATCCGCTCGACGGCACGACGAATTTCGCCCACGGGATGCAGCGTTTTTGCGTCAGCATCGGTTTATGGTCGGAAGGGAAGGGTCAGGTCGGCGTCGTTTTCGACCCGACCCGCGGCGATCTGTTTTGCGCGGAGGCGGGTTCGGGCGCTTATCTCAATACGCGCAGATTGCGGGTTTCGCAGATCGGCGATTTTCGGCAGGCGCTTTTCGCCACGGGGTTTCCCAGCAGCATCCGCCACGTCAATGCCAACGTGCACTATTTCTATCAGGTGGCGATGCGCAGCCACGGCGTGCGGCGGACGGGTTCGGCGGCGCTCGACCTGTGCTCGGTGGCGCGCGGACACCTGGAAGGGTTTTGGGAAATTGGGCTCAAGCCTTGGGACGTCGGCGCCGGCTTGGTGATTGTTGGCGAAGCCGGCGGCCGATACTGCGACTTCGAGGGCGGCGGCTATCGGCCCGGAGACGCGCGCTTGGTTTGCACCAACGGGAAAGTGACCGGCGCGCTGCTCGAGCTGTTCGCCGAGATCGGCCGCGGCGAGCTCCGCTCGGCGATGCCGCCGGCGCCGGGCGCCTCAGGCGCGCAGGGAATAGCCTAGCCTGCCGAGCGGGTCGGCGTGGCGCGCCAGCCGCCGCGGGTCTGCGCCGAAGGCGGCCGCAGCCGCGGGGCGGACCCGCGCGTCCGCCGCGTCGTCGTTGGGAAAGCCGAGGCGGTCGTTGATGAAGATTTCCCAGCAGCCCTCGCGCGGCTTGAAGTCCGCCGGGAACTCCGGTTCGGCAGTCAACGCCGCGTTGAGCGCGCGCGCGCGGCCCAGGGCCTCGGCGAAGCGCTCGCGGAGACCGCCGCGCAGTCCGCTTTGGGTGCTCGTCAGCAGTCCCGGGCCGGGTGGATTCAAGTTGATGGAATAGCGGTCGCGCTTGCCGGCGATGAGAATCCCCGGGCCTTGCGTCATGTGGGCGTAATCGGCCAGGTCGACCCAGTCGCAGGGATGGCCTTCGTCCCGCCGCCAGCGGTCGAAGATGGCGAGGAACGGGTCGAGGTTCGGCGCGGGCGGCGTGTCGAGCAGAAGCTTCACGTCGATTCTTTGCAGGTCGTTTTCCATCGTCTTCTCTTGGCCGTTTCGCTGCGGCGGCCGTTGGGGAACCGCTCAGGGCCTAGAAGTTCGTCGCTTGCGAATAAACTCCCTGCGCGGCCTCGATGAAAAGCGTCGCTTCCTCGACCCGCAGGCGGGCCTTTTCGGGATCGGCCGTCGCCCCTTCCTGCGCCGCGCGGAAGAAGTTTTCGGCGAACGGGCGGTAAAACGAGTCCGATTCGTAGAAAAATTTACGGAACTCGGCGACCGTATCGTATTTGTCCGACAGCCAGAGGCCCTTGGTGAAGAGCAGGGCGTCGGCGGCTTTCGTGGTCGCCTGGAAAGCTTTGCCCGCGGCTTCGGCGAAACGCCCCTCGTCGAGGTCGATGGTCGCTTCGAAGTGAATGCGGTCTGCGTCTTCGAGCATGAATTCCGCCTGGTCGACGACTTCGCCCGCGCACTCCCCCACGCCGATGGAGCGCTGGTATTGCCACGGCTGCCGGGTGTCTTGGTAGAACTCCGGCGCCTCTTCGCGCGCCGGCAGCAGCATGAGGTCTGCGAGCTCTTGACGCAGGCGCGCCTTGCCCAGCCTTTCGACAACGCGGCTGAAGGTTTCGTCCCCTTGCTTTTCGCGGCTGTAAAACTCGGCGAGCCTGACGATGGCCTTGTCGACGTTCTGCGAGGGAATCTTGCCCACGGCCAAGCCGTACGATTCGGCGTTGTTTTGCGTCGAGCCGCCGACGGTGACCTGGAACACCGGGGCGGTATGGTTCTGCTTGCGCTGCACGGAACCGAAAAAGCCGATGTCGGCGATGTGGTGCTGGCCGCAGGAATTGAAGCAGCCGCTGATCTTGACCGCAAGGTCCGCGCGGTCGGCAATCTCGCTCAGACCGTTGGAGGAGCGGCCGTTCGAGAAGCAGTCGTGCAGGTGGGCGGCAAGCCCGCGCGAGGAGGTGATGCCCAGCTTGCAGGAATCCGTTCCGGGGCAGGCGACAATGTCCTTCAGGCGTCCGGCGCCGGCTTCGCCCAGCCCGATTGCGTCGAGTCCGTCGTAGAGCGCCGGCAGATCGGCGTTCGAGACCCAGCGCAGCAGAAGGTTCTGATCGACGGTGGTGCGGATGACGCCTTTGGTGAAACGGCGCGACAACTCCGCCAAACGGCGGGTCTGCTCGGAAGTGACGTCGCCGAGCGGCAGCAGGACGGCGGCCGTCGAATAGCCTCTCTGCTTTTGCGGCCGGACGTTGGCGTTGAGCCAGCGGCGCATGGCCTCGGAGGCGCCGGCGGGCAGCACGAGTTCCGACGGGCTTTTGAGCGGCTCGTCCTCATGGGCCGCCGTGGCTTCGGCAAGCTCGAGCTCCCAGCGCGGGTCGGCCGGCAGCCTGCCGCGCTCTTCCTCTACCAGGCGCTTGAACTCGTCGAGGCCCAGCTTGGCGATCAGGAATTTCATGCGCGCCTTGGCGCGGTTTTTCTTTTCGCCCAGCTTGGCGAAGACGCGCGAGATCGCCTGCGCCAGCGGCAGCATCTCTTCAGCCGACAGGAATTCGCTGTAGAGCTTGGCCTGATGGGGCAGGGAGCCGAGTCCGCCGCCGACCAGAACCTTGAAGCCCTTGACGCCGTTTCTGATTTGCGCGACGGCGCCGATGTCGTGCATGCGGCCGAGGCCGCATGCATGTTGCTCGCAGCCGGAGTACGAAATCTTGAACTTGCGCCCGAAGTTCTGCGCGTCGGGATGGCGCAGCAGGAAATAGGCCATCGCCTGGGCGTAAGGGGTGACGTCGAAAAGCTCGTCGGAGCACACGCCGGAGCGCGGGCAGGCGGTGACGTTGCGCACGACGTTGCCGCAGGCTTCCTTCGTCGTGATGCCGGCTGCGGCGAGGCGGCGCATCAGATTGGGCGTGTCGCCGATATCGACGAAGTGGCATTGGAAGTCCTGCCGCGTGGTGACGTGCAGCACGCCGACCGCGTATTCTTCGGCGATGTCGGCCAGCGCGATGAGCTGCTCGGCGCTGACCATGCCCAAGGGAATCTTGATGCGCTGCATCTGGACGCGGTCTTGCCGCTGCCCGTAAACGCCGTGGCGCAAGCGGAACTCGGTGAACACCTTGTCGTCGACCAAGCCGGCCCGGACGCGGCGCAATTCCGTCTCGAAAACGTCGATTTCCTCGCGTATGTCGGGAGGCAGCCGACCCCAGGTCTCGACGGCGCCGGTCGGCGCGAAGGTTGGAGTAGCCATGACTCAAGCTCCCGTCGGGCGGCGCTTCATGCAATGCCCGTCATCTCGATAGGCATTGTATGGATTCTGCGCCCGCATATCAATGGTATCACTTCGCAGCGCGGCGGCAATCGTTGCGGGTCTCTTCTATTCCAATCGAAAGACGAGCCTGAAGGCGAGCAGGAGAACTGTGGGCAGGGGCAGTGCAGCAGAAGAGACGAGAGGGGCGGCAGAGGGGGCGGGCGCGCCGTGCGCCCGCCTGGAAACTGCCCGATCAGCCGCGTCGTCTGCGCCAGGCTCAGCTTGCCCCGCTCCTGCCTATCCCCCCTCCGCCCTCTTCAGCCTTGTTTTGTATGGAATAAGACGCGCCGAGTTCCCACTTTGCGATCGGTTCGGTATGCTGAGCGTACTTGCAGGCGCCCCGGCGAGAATGCGCCAACAAGCGCCCGCTCGGAAACAACAGAGAGGCAGAAACAACAGAGAGGCAATGAAGTCATGACTTGCGTCGAAAAAACTTGGCACTGCCGTCACTCCTTCGGATTTCCAATCCGGTTTCGCGTCGCCGCGCTTGCGCTGACGGCGCTTCTGCTTTTGGCGCCGGGCGCAATCGGTCAGGGCGAAACCATCGATGTCGAGACGCTCCGGCGCGCCGCCGAAATGGGCAATCCCGGGGCGCAATATCAGCTCGGCTTGCTGCATTTCGACGGTTTCGGCGTCCCTCAGGATCATGCTGAAACCGTCCGTTTGCACCTCCTCGCCGCCGAGCAGGGCCACGCGGGCGCTCATAATTCGCTGCGCGACAGATACCGCTACGGCCAAGGCGTTTCTCGCGACGCCGCGGAGTCCTTGCGCTGGCAGCGGGCGCTCGCTGAGCGAGGGGGGCCTGGCGCACAGAACGCCTTGGCGGCTTTTTACCTTTTTGGCCGCGGCGTGGAGCCGAATGGCGCCGAGGCGGCCCGCTGGCTGCGCATGGCCGCCGAGCAGAACGACGGCAACAACCGCGACCGCAAATATACCCTCGGGTTGCGATATTTCCGGGGCGAGGGCATAGCGCAGGACTACGCCGAGGCGGCCCGCTGGTTCGCGGCGGCAGCCGATCTCAACGGCAGTCTCGCTGCCAATACTCTCGCCGAGCGCCTGCTGGCCTTGATGTACCGCATGGGTTTCGGCGTGGCGCAAGACCATGCCGAGGCTGAAAAGTGGTATTGCCGCGGCTTTGCTGCGGCCTTGCCCGCCGACCGGAACTGTGCCGCCGGTCCGGCCGCTTCCGGCGTCAACAACCCCCTCTATAACCGCAGAGTGGGATGGGCGGGGAGACAGATGGTGCAAACAAGGGCCGGCCGCGCCCAGGAAGGCAATCCCGCCGATCTGTATTGGCTTGTCCGACAGTACTATCTCTTCGGTTATATCTGGGGGTACGATCTGTTGCCCGATGGCGAGCTACCGCCTGAGCGCGAAGGTTCGATCGTGGCGCACCCCGAGTGGGCCGGCGCCCAGCCCGACGCCTGGTTGTTGACCTTGGCCGAGGGCGGAGACCCAGTGGCGCAGTTCTATGCCGGCCAGATGTACGCCAACGGCTACGGCGTGCCGCGGGACGGCGCCGAAGCCGCCCGCTGGTACCGCTTGGCTGCCGAGCAAGGGCACGGGCCGGCTTACAACCCGCTGAGCGCGGCATACCGCTCCGGCCGCGGCATACCCCAGGACTCCGCGGAATCCATCCGCTGGCTGCGCGCGAACGCCGACCTGGGGAACGCCGCCGCTCAGTATCAGCTTGCCCTGCGTTATCGGTGGGGCGAGGGCGTGCCGCAGGACAACGGCGAGTATGTGCGGTTGCTTCTTTTGGCTGCCGAACAGACTTTCAACAACTCTTACAACGCTTATATGGCGCTTGGCAATGCGTACCTGAGGGGCGGCGGCGTTGCGCAGGATCACGCCGAGGCGGCCAGGTGGTTCGGGCTGGCCGCAGCCGCCGATCCCGAGAACTCTTTGGCGGACCGGAGAATCGCCGCGATGCATTACTACGACAAAATTCCGGAGGAAGCGGCGGCGGACTCCATCGCGAAACTTGTCAACGACAGCTCCAGATCGGCCGCTGCATCCTACGATCTCGGCCTGATGCGCTACCACGGTAAAGGCGTCGCGCAAGACGTCGGCGAAGCCCTGTCGCTGCTTCGCCAATCCGCTGTAGACCTTGCGCGCCCGCAGTGGGTGCTTGCCGTGCTGCACGAAGAGGGCGTTGCTGCCCCGAATATTGGGGGCGAGGTGATTCTTGCGGACCTATTCAGCGCGACCGCAAGCGGAGCGCCGAATGCTCTGGCCACGGCGTTCGGATCGGCGTTCGCCGGCTTGGGCGCGCAGGCCTTGAGCAGCCTCGACGAGTCCGGCAGGCTCTCCACGCAGGCCGGCGGCGTCTGTCTCGCCGTCAACGGGGTCAGGGCGCCGCTGCTGTTCGTCTCGTCCAGCCAGATCAACTTCCAGGTTCCGGCCGAGACCGCTGCCGGGGGCGATGCGGCGAACGTCGAGGTCATCTCCGGCTGCGGGACCGATGAGGAACGGCGCAGCGACCCCGCCTCTTTCGCGATTGCCGCCCGCGTCCCGCGGTTTTTGCTCCTCGTGGGCTTCGGGACGATCGTCGCCGTGGACGGCGTCAGCGGCGCGCTGGTGGCGGACGGCGCTCTGATTCCCGGCGCCGCGCCGGCGAAACCCGGCGATGTCGTCGTGCTCTACGGGACGGGTTTCGGAGCGGTGTCGCCGGCGCTGGCAAGCGGAGAGCTTGCGCAGGAAGCAAGAGGCGTGACGGCGAACGTCAGCGCCCGTTTGTCCGCCGTGGACAATACGCCGCGCGCCAACGAATCCTTTGGTCCCTATCTCGGCAACGTTTATTGGGAGCAAAATACCGTGCTTTACGCGGCTCCTGAATCCGGCTCCGCTGCGGATGTCCTTTACGCCGGCGCGGCTCCGAGATTCGCCGGGCTGTATCAGGTGAACTTGCTGATTCCGCAGAATGCGCCCGCGGGCGTATTGGGCCTTACCGTAACCCTTGACGACGGCGGCGATGCCCCGGTTGTTGCCGCAGGACTCATTCCCGTTGCCGAGGAGTAGCCGGCGGGGCGCCCGCAGACGCCCGTTCGGACTGCAATCTTGAGATGGGCCGCCTGTCGCGGGCCGCTTTCGTGTACAGTAGAGGCGAGGTCAAGATCATGAAGCGAACGGCGGTCTCTGCGATTTTCGGCGCATTGCTTGTCTTCTCCTGGGTTGCGCTCGACGCTCCGCCGACGGCGGCGGACAATGCCGCGGTCAGCGGGCAGGGCAAGTACCAATTCAAGGTGGTTTACAAAGGCGATCATCTGCCGCCCGAGGCGCAGGCGGTGCTCGAAAAGGCTCACGGCGGGTTTGCCGTCGACCGCCGGGCGGGCAAGGGCGAAACGTATTTCGCGCTGCCCGGGGCGGGGATTATCGCCGTCAGCGCGGACTTCGGCAAGACGAAGATGTTGAAAACCGACGCCGCGATGAAGCCCCACAACATGCACAACGCAACGATCTGGTACGGGCCGCAAGGCGATGCGCATCTGACTTTCCCCGGCAACGGTTCGGCGGCCGTCTATACCACCGATTTGAACGGCAAGCTGGAGCATACGCTCGAACCGCCGACGGGCATGAAAGACCTGGGGCATCCGACGGCTACCGAATACTTTTTCGGACAGGGCAATTTCGTTCCGACCGACGTCGAGTATTTGAACGGCATGTTCTACGTGGCCACAGGCTATTCGAATCTGGACTACGTTTTGACCGCTTCCGTCGAAAGCGGCAAGAGCGTGACGGCTTCCTGGTACGATCTGGCCTTCGGCGGCAAGGGCGGCGGCGCGGGGCAGTTCGGCACCGGCCACGGAATTACCGTCCCCCCGGGCTCGGCGCGCATCGACGTTGCCGACCGCCCGAACTCGGAGATCGACCGCTTTACCCGCCACGGCCAGTATCTGTCGACGCTCAAGCTGCCGCTGGGCTCTTTCCCTTGCGACGTGGATTACCTGGACAATCTCGGCGTCGTCGGCGCCTTGCACGGTCCGGACCGCAAAAAGGGCGCGCCGATCTACATCCTGGAGGACGACCGCCTGGTTTCGACGATCATGCCCAAGGAGGATTTGGGGCTTGAAAAGTTCCAGCACGTGCACAATGCGGTTTTGCATCGCAAGGACGGCAAGCTTTACGTGATCGCCCAGGCGTGGAATCCCGGAGACTTCGCGATCTTCGAGCAGGTTGCGAACTAACGGCGGTGTCGACGCAATTGGATGTTGCCGGGGCGGCCGTTGCGCCCCCCGAAATCGGGGAGTTCCGCGAGAGGCTTGCCGCGGCGGCCGCCGCGGGGCGGTCGATCGAGATCGGCGGGGCTTTTTCGAAGCGCTCGATGGGCGGGCCCGCGTTTCCTGCCGACACATGCCTTTCGACCCGCAAGCTGAACCGCCTGCGGGTTTACGAGCCGGCGGATTTGACGATCAGCGTCGAGGCCGGGATGCCTTACAAGCAGCTGTCGGAGACGCTTGCGGCGAATAACCAGTTCCTGCCGCTGGACCCTCCGTTCGGCGCAGACGCCACGGTAGGCGGGATTCTCGCCGCCAATACCAGCGGCCCGCGGCGGCGGCGCTACGGCACGGCCCGCGACATGCTGATTGGCATGGAGTTCGCGACGCTCGAAGGCAAGCTGGTGAAATCCGGCGGCATGGTCGTGAAGAACGTCACCGGGCTCGACATGGGCAAGCTGATGATCGGCTCGTTCGGCACGCTGGCCGCGGTGGTGACCGCCAATTTCAAGGTCTTTCCGCGACCCGAGACGGCGGCGTCTCTGGTCTTCGTGTCGGCGGACGCCGGAGCGCTGCTGGATGTCCGCCGCTCGATCTTGCAGAGCGTCTTGCAGCCCGTTGCGATCGATTGGTTGAACGAGCGCGCCGCGGCCGGGGCCGGGCTTGCGGGCGGCCACGCGCTGCTTGTCGAAGTTTCCGGCAGCGCGGCTGCCGTGGAGCGCTGCCGCAGGGAGCTGGCGGCGTTGCGCCCGCCCGCGGTTGCGCTCGAGGAGATCGGAGAGGCGGTTTGGCGGGGCGTGCGCGAGTTCGCGCCCCGGGCGCTGCGCCAATACCCGGACGGCGCTGTGATTCGCGTGACGACTACCGCCAACCGCCTCGGGGAGCTTTTGCGGATTGCCGGGGAACTGGGCGCCGCGCTGTTGCTGCGAGCCGGCAATGCGGTCGGCTATCTGGCCTTGGACGGCTTCGACGCGGCGCGGAGCGGGCTGCAGCGGCTGCGTTCCGAGGACTTCCCGGCCGCGGTCGAATCGGGTTCGACCGCTGTGCGCAGCGAGCTCGAGCTTTGGCAGGCGCGCGAAGCGGAGCTGGCGGTGATGCGCCGCCTGAAGCAGGATTTCGACCCGCGCAATTTGTTGAACCGCGGCCGGCTGTTCGGCGTGCTGTAGAACGCGCTCCACGTCTCCGCGAGGCGGTTACACTATCTGAGATGCCACAGACGAGCCGCCGCGAATTTCTGGCCGCCTCCGCCGGGGCGCTTGCGCTTTCTTGCGGCGGCGAGACGGTCGTCGAGGCCGCGCCCCCAAACATCCTGCTGTTTTTTCCGGATCAGCTTCGTTACGACTGGACCGGCGCCAACGAGCATCTTGCGCTGCGCACGCCCAATCTCGATCGACTCGCCGCGCGCGGGACAACCTTCAACAACTGCTACTGCGCGTCGCCGTTGTGCGCGCCGTCGCGGGCCTGTCTGGCCGCCGGCGTGGAGTACGACAAGTGCGGCGTCCCCAGCAACGCACGGAACTATCCGCTCGACCGGGTGACGCATTACAGGCTGCTGCGCGACGGCGGCTACCACGTCATCGGCTGCGGCAAGTTCGATCTGCACAAGCCGGAGCCGAGCTGGGGCATCGAAGGCCGTCACCTGCTTGCCGAATGGGGGTTTTCGGACGGCATCGACAGCGCGGGCAAATGGGACGCCATTCGTTGGGGCATGGAAGAGCCGTGCGACCCCTACACCTATCACCTGCACGTAAACGGGCAGGCCGAGACCCACCACAAGGATTTTTTGAAGCGGCGTGAGATCGGCACTTTCGCGGCGACGTTCCCGACGCCGTTGGGCGAGGAGTTTTACTGCGACAACTGGATCGGCGCTCAGGGAATGCGCCTGCTGCGGGAAGCGCCCAAGGACAAGCCCTGGTATCTGGCGGTCAACTTCGCCGGGCCGCACGAACCCGTGGACATTACCGAGCGGATGGACGCGCTTTACCGCGGCGCCGACTTTCCGCAGCCCGAGCGCAGCACGGAGTTCACGCCCGAAAAGCACGTCGCGATCCGCCGCAACTACGCGGCGATGATCGAGAATCTCGACCAGTGGCTCGGCCGTTTCCTCGACGCTATCGAGTCCCGCGGCGAGCTCGACAACACCGTCATCGTTTTCTCCAGCGATCACGGCGAGATGCTGGGCGATCATGATCTCTGGATGAAGCGGCTGCCGCAGCAGGCGTCCGTCGGCGTGCCCCTGGTCGCCGCGGGCCCGGGCATCCGCGAAGGCGCGGTCAGCGATGCTCTGGTCAGCGGGATGGATCTGGCCGCGACGTTCCTCGATTACGGCGGAGTTGCGGCGCCGGCTCACATGGACAGCCGGTCGCTGCGCCCGGTTCTGGAGGGACCGAGCGCAGCGCACAGGGAGTTTCTGTTGAGCGGCCTCGACCCGTGGCGCTGCGTAACCGACGGCCGTCTCAAGCTGATACGCGGTTACGCGGGCGGTCCGGCCGTGTCGGGCGCCGACCTGAAGCCGTACGCCGAGGCGAACGCATCCGCGGCGCCGATGCTGTTCGATATCCAGGAAGATCCGTTCGAAAACAACGATCTGGCGGAACGCTCCCCGGCGGATGTCGAACGCTTGACGGATGTTTTGCACGGCTTGACGGGCGCCGTCTGATGGCTGCGTTGAAGATTCCGACCGGACCCTACAGCCGGCACATCCTGCTGTGCGCCGATCAGACGAAGGACAAGTGCGCGCCGCGCGCGGTCACCGTTCCCGCCTGGACGTATCTCAAAGACCGCCTGGATCAACTCGGCATCGCCCGCGGCGCCGGCTGCGTCTTCCGCAGCAAGGTCAACTGCCTGCGCGTCTGCGCGAAGGGGCCGATCGCAGTAGTGTACCCGGACGGGACCTGGTACCACTCGGCGACTCCCGAAGTGCTCGAGCGCATCCTGCAAGAGCACGTCATCGGGGGCAAGCCGGTCGAAGAGTATGTTTTCGCGGTGAACCCCATGTCCGTTGCATCGCCCTGACACGGCGGCGGACGCTTGTCGGGCGAGTCGAGAATCGTCTTCTTCCTACCGTCGATTGGCCTTCCAAAACCTTTGTTTCCCCTCGATGTTGTCGGATGCTGACTTTGATATGATCCCGATTGCCGCTGAAACGGCGGCCTAACAGGAAAGGGAGGCTTGGAAAGATCGTGTCAGCCAGGTTGTTCCATGCAGGGTTCGGCGGCGCGCTGCTGTTTGCGGGAATCGCCGCCGATGTCTTGACGCCCGCCCAAGCGCAGAGCCATGCCGAGAAAAGCACGACCGCGACCCACCTCTTCGTCAAGCGAGACAAAGCCGAGAAGTTGGAACCAAGCGATACGTCCGTCAGCCGAGTCATGCTGACAGCGGACCAGACCAATGGGCGCTACAGCGTCATCGACGAGATCTTCAACCCTGGGATGAAGACGCCTTCCCACAAGCATGCCTATCACTCGGAGACCTTCATGGTGATTGCGGGCAAGATGAAGTGGACCGTTGGCGGCGAGACCGACATCATTGGCCCGGGCGACTTGGTCTACATTCCGCCGGACACGTCGCACGCGGCCGAGGTGGTCGGCGAGGAACCTGTCCACGCGATCATGCTCTACGAACCGGGCGGGTACGAGATCGGGTTGCGCCAGCGCGCCGCCGCCCGACGCGAACGAGGCTCGGGAGGTCCGGCAGGCCCGCAACCGCGACCCCGCCGCCCCCCGAATCCGTACGCCGACTTCGTCCCGGATGCAAGACCTGGCGAGCAATAGCGTGAGCTTGGCCGGGAAGCGAATCATCGTTACCGGCGGTTTTTCGGGCATCGGAGCGGCGGCGGTCAAGCTTTCTGAAAGCGGACCCGCTGGAGCGCACTTGATCGCGGCGGACAGCCTCGATTTCCACGAAAGCGACGACTTCATCGCCTGCTGGAACGTTTCCAATGAAGGCGGGCGGAGGAAGACGGAAGACGCGCGCGTCATGGACCGCCCGGGTGAAGTTGCGGACATCGCCCCGCTTATCGCCTTCCTCTGTCCGACATGACCGCCTGGATCCGCGGCGCCAATATCGCCGCGGACGGCGGCATGTCAGCCAACATCCTGTGCGAGATCTACGGCCCGATGTTCAACGCATGCCGGCCCCGCGACGCCGTCGAACGGCTTGCGGCTCGAGGTAGGCGCGGTCTCCGCTTTGCCAATCGTCCCAGATGCCGAGAAATTTCATCTGTTCGTCGAGGCCGGTCTCGCGCAGCAGATCGTCGACGCCCGCGCGGCTGAGGCGTTCGCCGAATTTCTCGGGCAGATCGGCGATCCCCAGCGCAACGGCCGCGGCGGCGACCGAGCCCGCCCGCACCTGCCGAATGTCGATCTTGTCGAACGTGTCGGCCTCGGAATGGTAGGACGCATAGTACGCGGACGTGTCCTGAATGGCGATCAGGCTGGGCACGCCCTGCAAGAGAAAGTCGAAGTGGTCGCTGCCGAAAAACGCTTCGGTCAGAGGTTCGATTTGCCGGTCGTCGTCGAGCGGTTCGAGCACGGCTTGCAGGTTTTCCAGTAAGTCGCGCCGGCCGCCGGCGGAATATCCGTTTATGGGGCCTATGCCCATGTCGTGAACGATGACGGCGGTATGGTTGTCGAGCTCGCCGCGGCGCCGGGCGATATAGGCGCGGGAGCCGAAGAGGCCCATTTCTTCCCCGCCGAACAGCGCGAAGCGCAGCGTGCGCCGCGGGCGGACTCCCGCCGCGGCCATGGCCCGCGCGGTCTCGATGACGAGCGCGGCGTTGGAAGCATTGTCGAGGCAGCCGGCGCCCATGTCCCAGGAGTCGAGGTGGGCGCCGAGCAAGACGATTTCATGCGGCCGCTCGCTGCCGCGGATCTCGGCGATTACGTTGCGGGTATCGTACGCGCCGCCGATCTTGTTCGGCAGATCGAGGCGCAGGCGCAGCCCGGGGTTGTCTGCGAGCGCGCGCAGCAGACGAAGCCCGTCCTCGCGCGCGAGGATCGCCGAGGGCAGGGGATCGATTTTCCCCTGGATGCCGTTGATATGCCGGTACATGAGGCCGTTGGGGCGCGTGGCGATGAACAGCGCGCCGGCGGCGCCGACCCGGGCCGCTTCGCGCATGGCGATCATCGCGTCGCGCTGCTCGACCGCCAGTCCTTCGAAGGAGTGGACTTCGTGCAGGCGGATCAACAGCAGCTTGTCTGCGAGCTCGCCGCGGCGGCGCAAGATGTGCCCCCGGGCGCCGACGCCGGCGTAGACGGCTTCCGCTTCGACGCCGCCTCGCGGAGTGGCCGGCGAGAGGGCCGATGAGGCTGCGCGGATGGGGAAGCCTTGCCCATTCGAAATGACGACTCTGGTTTTCCCCTCCGCCCAGTGGAGGGGCATGGGGACCGGCTCGACCTTGACCGAATCGACGCCGGCTTTTTCGAAGGCGCGGCGCGCCCATGCGGCGGCGCGCCTCATGCCGGCCGTTCCGGCCATGCGCGGGCCGATCTCCGCGCACAGCGTCCGCAGGTCTTGCGGCAGCGAGCGGGAGCTTTCGATGCGGCGCAGCACTTTTTCGATCTGCGGCGAGCCGCCGGCGGCGAAACCGAACGTAGCGAGAACGAGCGCGAGCGCCGGCGGGCGAAAAGACATTCAGGCACGAAGTTAACACGCTCGACCGCTGCGGCGTTCGATTTTGTAGTACGCTGACCGCATGATGCCGCATAATCGTCGAACTTTTGTCAAAGGCGCCGCCTGCGCGGCGGCCGCGCAGGCGTTCCCCGTGCTCGGCGCGAACGACAGCGTGAACCTCGCCGTAATCGGCGTAGGCGGCCGCGGCCGCGGCCATCTCGGGTTTTTTGCCGACGTGCCCGGAGCGCGGCTCGCCGCGGTCTGCGACGTCAATCAAGCCGCCCGCGAGCGGGCCTCGGCCATGGTGCAAAAGCTCCAGGGGCATAAGCCCAAAGAGTACGCGGACATGCGCCTGCTGTTCGACGACAGGGACATCCAGGCGGTCTCGGTGGCGACGCCCAACCATTGGCACGCGCTGACCACGATCTGGGCCTGCCAGGCCGGCAAGGACGTCTATGTCGAGAAGCCGGCCAGCCATAACCCGTTCGAGGGCGGGCAGATGGTGAAAGCCGCGCGCAAGTACGGGCGGATGGTGCAGGTCGGTTCGCAAAGCCGGTCGATCGGCCACAAGCGCAAGGCGATGGCGCTGCTTCATGAGGGAGTCATCGGCAGGGTTTACATGGCCCGCGGCCTCTGCTTTCGCCGCCGCAAGTCGATCGGCCATACGCCGCGAGAACCCGTTCCGCCGGGCCTCGACTGGGATTTTTTCCTGGGGCCGGCGCCCATGCGGCCTTATACGAAGAACCGTTTCGATTACAACTGGCATTGGTTTTGGGATACCGGCAACGGCGACGTCGGCAACCAGGGGGTTCACGAGATGGATATCTGCCGTTGGGGCTTGAGCGAGTACGCGCGGCCGCGTTCGGTCGCGTCGACCGGCGGCAAATTCGTCTGGGAGGACGATCAGGAAACGCCGAACACGCAGCAGTCCCACTTCCTTTTCGACGGGTCGGAGATCGTTTTCGACGTGCGCAACCTCTCCAGTCCGCCGGAAGGCGGGACGCCGATTCGCGGTTCGAACTTCGTCGGCAACATCTTCTTCGGCAGCGAGGGGTATATGGTTGTCGATCCCTACGGCTTTCAAGTCCATAAGGGCGACGAACGCGAAAAGACGATGGACGAAAAGCCTCACGAGGAAAATACATGGGACCCGCGGCCGCATATGACGAACTTCATCGAAGCGGTCCGCTCACGCAACTACCGCGCGCTCAACGCCGATATTCAGATCGGAGCGGCCGCGGCGGAGCTTTGCCATTTGGCCAACATCGCTTATCGGGCGGGAAGGCAGTTGCACGTCGACCGCGCAAGCGGGCTTTTCGTCGGCGGCGGCTTGGCCAACGAAATGTTGACCCGGCGCTACCGGGAACCCTACGTCGTGCCCGAAAAAGTGTAAGTCGTCATTGCCGCCGGAACCAGGCTGCCGCGCGCTCGAGCGCCGCGTTCACCGGCCCCGGCTCGAAGCCCAATTCCTTGCGCGCTTTGGAAGTATCGACGAACATCTTCTTGCGCGCCATGCGCACCCCTTCCAGCGGAACCCGCGGCTCTACGCCCGTGACCGCGGCCCAGGCGGTGGAAACGGCGCCCGCCGCGAGCGCAAGCGCATAGGGCATCCGCATTGCGGGCGCGGGCCGGCCGGAGATCGCGGCCAAACGGTCGAGGATTTCCTGCAGCGTCAGGTTCTCGGCCCCGAGCAGGTAGCGTTCGCCGGGGCGGCCTTTTTGCGCGGCTTGCAGATGGCCGCGCGCGGCATCGCGAACGTCCACGAGATTCAAGCCCGTATCCAGAAAGGCGGGCATTCTTCCGGCCAGAAAGTCGCGGACGATCCGCCCGGTCGGAGTGGGCTTGAAATCCCGCTCGCCGACCGGGGCGGTAGGGTTCACGATGGTAACCGGAAGGCCGTTCGCCGCAAATTCCAGCGCCGCCTGCTCGGCCAGGAATTTCGACCGCTTGTAGTGACCGACCATGTCATCGAGCGAGACGGGCGAGTCTTCCGTTCCGAGCGATCCGTCGGCGGGCAAGCCGACCGTTCCCACGGTGCTGGTGTAAACCACGCGCTCGACTCCGGCTTCTCCAGCGGCCGCCAGCAGGTTGCGAGTTCCTGCGACGTTCGACTCGTACAAATCCCGGGGGCGGCGCGCCCAGAGCCGATAATCGGCGGCAACGTGATAGATTTGCCGGCAGCCGGATACGGCCGATTGGACCGCCTCCGGGTCGCGCAAGTCGCCGGCGCATACGTCGATTTTCAAGCCCTCGAGCGGGCGCGGCGAGCTTGTGGGGCGGACGAGCGCGCGCACCGCTTCGCCGCGTTCGAGCAAGAGGCGGGCGACGTGGTTGCCGATAAACCCCGCGGCGCCTGTGACGAGAATCATCCGCTAGCAGTTTAAACAGACAAGTACCGCTCGCCGTCCATCTTATAATGACCTGTTTGCGGCGCGGGCGGACTCGGCACGCCCGGCTCTCCCCCGGATGAAGTAGCGCATGGCCAAGAGCACGCGGCAGGATGTCTTCGAGGGCATGGCGGTTTCGCCCGTTGCGCTGGCCGCGTTTGTCGAAAAGCGGCTGGAGAGCGCGTTCGCCGGCGACTGGCGGGATCGGGTTGCGGAACGATTCCCCGCGCTGCGCTTCGCCGCGGACGGGCGGATCGGTTGGGATCGGGTGCCGCCGCTCAACGCCATGGACCGGTTCTGGGGGGAAGCCTTCAAGACCGTGCCGGGACGCGCCGCGCGCGCGCCGGACTCCATGCGCCGCCTGACGGAGGCGTCCGCAGCCGCGCATCCTCTGTTATTGCGCCGCTTATTGCTTCCGCCTCCGCCGGCGGTCGGTCAGGCAGTAGCGGAAACCTGGGCGTCTTCAGTGCAAGAGTGCTCCAAGGCAAGAGCGATGGAGAGGCGCTTTACGCCGGCTGGAGAACGCCCTCTCTGACCAGTCGGGTCACCAGGGTCAGCTTGCCCTCGGTGTCCAGACAGTCGGGCAAATCCCGGACGGCGAACTCGTCAGCCGTCGTGGCGAACTGCAGCGCCGGCCACACGCCGGCCGGCAGCCTGAGTTCCCGTCCGCAGAACCGGAGCAGGCAGGTCTCGCCGTCCATCGCGGTTTCGGTGAGCAGCCCGACACGGCGTCTGACCAGCGAGCGGGGCGTCAGCCGGTCGTCGCGGAGCCGCCGGCTGAACAGATCGGTGAACAGCGGCGCCCCGGCGGCCAGGACCTCGTCCGTGAAGCGGCGCCATACGACCTCCCGGTCGAGCCGCGATTGCACGAGAGCCAGCTTCTCGCCGAACAGACGCTCTCGCTCGGCGGCGGGAAACCCCTCGCCGGCGAACTCGCGGGGGAGATTCCGGCGCAGCGATTCTTCCTCGAGCGCCGCTGCGGTGACGCTTTCGACAAGGAAATCGGCCCACGTGAACGCCGTGATGCCGAGCGTGACGTGCAACGACGCCTGCGTCGAACGGGCCGAGTGCATCAGGCCGCGCGGAACGTAGACGGCGCTGCCCGGGCCGAGTTCGAACTCGTCGCTGACCTCGCCGGGCAGCGCGCCGGGTTCGAATCGCTGGCCCCGGAGCGGCAATTTCACCTTGGTGTCGTAGATCGACCATCGTTTCGCGCCGCTGATCTGGAGCACGAAGACGTCGTGGGTGTCCCAGTGCGGGGCGAATCCCTGCGCGCCGGGCGGGGTGAGATACACGTTGGTCTGGACCCGCGACGAGAAGCGCCGCCCGATGCCGGCGCACAGCCGCGCCAGCGCCGGCAAACGCTTGTGGAGCTGGTTGAAGATGACGGTCGCGCCGTCGTCGAACTGCCTGGCGACTTCGAGAGGCTGAATCTTGCCGGCGGCGTTCGTGTATTCGCCGGGCGCGACATTGCCGTCGCCCCGGACCAGGCCGATGTCGCCATGACCGGCCGAGTGGGCGCCCAGTACGATGTCGAGATCGGTCGCCGAGACGAGTTCGGCGTAGTATGGCGACGCCTTGCGTCGGATGTGAAGATGCCGTTGCTCGTAGTAGTCGCGTTCGAACTCCGCGATCGGCACAGGATCGATGAGCCAGGCGTACCAGTCGCGGTCGATCGCCGGTTCCGGCTCGCCGTGGTCCGTCATCGTCTCAGCGCTTCGTGCAACGCGAGCCATCGTAGTTCTTTCTTGCGCGATTCTTTTGGAAGCTGCGAAGCCGCGTCGAAGCTGTTGTAACTCAATGATAATGTCCCCATTTGAACTGGATAGAAATGTCCCTTTAGGCTGAGTCTCCGCGAGGAGGTGAAGCTTGGGAAGGACAGGGATGAGTGAGCAAGAGTTGAGGCGCATCGAGTGGTTCAGTCGGGTGCAGCGAGGGGAGATGAAGCTGGTGGA
Organism: Bryobacterales bacterium; assembly: GCA_965214655.1. GTDB lineage: Bacteria > Acidobacteriota > Terriglobia > Bryobacterales > UBA6623 > CATQHP01. The sequence goes on from OZ243965.1 coordinate 3,771,340, forward strand.
AGCGGCGGAGCGGCTGCAGTTGAGCTATCGCCAAGCGAAGCGGCAATACAAGCGCTATGGGGAAGGCGGGGCGGCGGCCTTGCAGCATGGCAACGCGGGGCGGGTCTCGAACCGCGCGAAACCGGCTGCGCTGCGGGCGCGGGTGCTGGAGTTGGTCAGGAAGCATTACGGCGGTGACAGTGGTGGGGAGGCTTGGGGTCCGACGCTGGCAGCCGAGCAGTTGGCCGCCGAGCATGGTTGTCAAGTGGATCACGAGACGTTGCGGCGTTGGATGCAAGAGGCGGGTTTATGGCGGCGGCGACGGCAGCGCCGGCCGCACCGCCGGCGGCGGCAGCGGCGCGTCCATTTTGGCGAGTTGGTGCAAGTCGACGGCTCGCACCACGATTGGCTGGAGGGGCGTGGGGCGAAGGGTTGTCTGATGAACTTCGTAGACGACGCCAGCGGCCGCGCGCTGTGCCGTTTCTCGCACCAGGAAACGACTTGGGCGGCTGCGGACCTGCTGCAAGCCTGGGTGCAGCAACACGGTATTCCCCAAGCCTTGTACTGCGACGGGAAGAACGTATACAAGAGACCTCCGACGAGCCGCGAAGCCCTGCAAGGGATCGAGCCGCAGACGCAGTTCGGACGGATGTGCTCGAAGCTGGGCATCAAGATCATCGTGGCTTCATCGCCGCAGGCGAAAGGGCGTGTGGAACGTCATCACGGCGCCCATCAGGATCGTCTGATCAAGAAGATGCGGCTGGAGGGGATTCACGATTACGAGACGGCCAACCGCTATCTCGAAGAACAGTATCTGGCGGACCACAACACGCGCTTCGCGCGAGAAGCGGCGGGGGCGAACTGGCATCGGCCCCTGCCGCCGGGCCTGGACCTGAAGTGGGTGTTTTGCTTGGAGCAAGAACGAGTCGTTTCCAACGACTGGGTGGTGCGTTGCGAGAATCGCTTCCTGCAGTTGCAGCCGAAACGGAATCAGAACCTGGGGCCGGGAGCAACAGTGACCGTGCAACAAGCTAGTATTTCGACCGTATAGAAAGGTTTGAAATATAGGAGGAGGGCATGGTATGCTTGTACATGCCCAGAACTGCTCAACGTCTCCGTGTATCCGTCGCCGATCAAGAGGCTTTGGACGCCGTGCTCGCCTGCGGGGTGCAGCAAGTGCGCGTCGTTTTGCGTGCGCTCGCCCTGCGCCATCTCGCTACAGGCGTCAGCGCCGCCGAAGCCGCCGAGAGGGTGCGTCTGACGCCCAAGACGGTGCGCGCCATCGCGCGCCGCTACCGCCAGGGAGGTCTCGACCGTGCGCTCTACGAAAAAGCCCGGCCTGGCAGGGAACCGTTGCTCGACGCGTCTTCGCGGCAGCGCATCGTGGCGATGGCGTGCGGCAAGCCGCCGAGAGGGGCGGCGCGTTGGAGTGTGCGTCTCATCGCTGCCGAAGCCGTCAAACGAAAGCTTGTACCGCGCGTGGGACGGGAAACCGTCCGTGTTCTGTTGCAGCGCCACGAGCTCAAGCCGTGGCGGGAAAAAAATGTGGTGTCTGCCTGAACTCAACGACGCCTATATCGAAAAAATGGAAGATGTTTTGGCGCTCTACGAAACGCCCTATGATCCGCACCAACCGGTGGTTTGCCTGGACGAAAAGGCGGTTTCGCTGCACGCTGAAGTACGCCCTCGCCACCCGGCCGGGCCGGGCCGGGTGGCCAAGCGCGACAGCGAATACAAACGTTGTGGAACCGCCAATGTGTTTTGTGCCGTCGAACCCAAGGCGGGCCGCCATTTCACCTATCCCACGCCAACGCGCCGCGGGGAGGAATTCGCCCAAGTTATCGACAAGCTGGCCAGCAGCTATCCTCGCGCGCGCACGATTCACCTGGTTGTCGACAATCTCAATATCCACCGCCGCAAGCCGCTGGTCGAACGCTTCGGCGAAGAGCACGCGGCCCGCTTGTGGGAGCGATTCAGCCTGCACTACACGCCCAAACACGGCAGTTGGCTCAACCAGGCCGAAATTGAGGTCAGTTTATTCTCGCGGCAATGCCTGGGTACGCGCCGTATCGCCAATCTCCGTACCTTACGTGCCGAGGCCAAGGCCTGGAATCGCCGCGTCAATCGTGACCGCGTCAAGATCAACTGGCAATTCACTCGTCAGGCCGCCCGCTCCACCTTCCATTATCAAACAAACCTTTTTACACGGTCAGAGAACTAGCCCGGATTTCTCACCAGGGGGTAGCGAAAAGCCGCTGATTGTGGCATAAACGTATGTAGATGAATATGTTGCAGCCGGCAACGAACGACTTTTCGCTAGGACACAGTGTAACCAAACAAGTTTTCGTTTTGCTACCCGATTCCGCCGTGAGGCGGTAGCCCGTTTCGATGGCGGGACGATCACCAGCGAGGCCGGGGCCCTGCTGCTGCAGCGCACCGAGCAGCAGACCGGCATCCTGCGCCAGTTTGCGCGCTGCTTTCGCGACTCCCGCCAAGCGGAGCGGATCGAGCACAGCGTGGCGGAGTTGGTGAGTCAACGGGTCTATGGGCTGGCCTTGGGCTACGAAGACCTCAACGACCATGATCGACTGCGCAGCGACCCGCTGCTGGCGCTGTTGTCGGGCAAGGGCGATGTGCAGGGCCGCCAACGTCGGCGGCGGCGGGATCGGGGCCGGGCCGGGGCGGGCAAGAGCACGCTGAACCGACTGGAGTTGACCCCTGCTGAGCCCGCTGAGCGGGCGCGCTACAAGAAGATCGCCCTGGACAGCGCAGCAGTCGATGCGCTGTTGGTCGCACTCTACATCCAGCGGCAGAGTTGCCGCCCGCAGCGCATCGTGCTGGATCTCGACGCCACTGACGACCGTCTGCACGGGCAGCAGGAAGGGCGTTTTTTTCACGGCTACTACGGCGCCTACTGCTACTTGCCGTTGTACATCTTCATAGGCGAGCAGTTGGTCTGCGCGCGGTTGCGGACAGCGAACCGAGACGCTGCGGCGGGGGCGCTGGAAGAGGTCGTGCGGATCGTGGGGCAGTTGCGCCGGAGATGGCCTGGGGTGGAGATTCTGCTGCGCGCCGATGCAGGCTTTTGCCGCGAGGAGTTGATGAGTTGGTGTGAGCAACAGGGGGTGGACTATGTGTTCGGACTGGCCAAGAACCAGCGCTTGTTGCGCCGCCTGCACAAGCCGTTGCAGAAGGCGCAGCGGCGCTACGCTGCCAGCGGCAAGCCGGCGCGGGCGTTCGCCGAGTTCCGTTATCGCACGCGCCACAGTTGGCGGCGCAAACGGCGTGTGGTGGGCAAGGCCGAGCGGCTGGCCAAGGGCGCCAATCCGCGCTTCCCAATCTACGCTTCGTGGTGACCTCGCTCAGCACCGCACAGTACGCCGCGCAGAGCTTGTACGAGGATCTCTACTGCGCGCGGGGCGAGATGGAGAAGCGCATCAAAGAGCAACAGTTGGCTTTGTTCGCCGACCGCACTTCGACGGCGCTGCTGCGCTCGAACCAGATTCGTTTGTATTTTTCTGCGATCGCCTACTGTCTGTTGCAAGCGTTGCGCGAGTTGGGCTTGGCGGGCACGCAGATGGCGCGGGCGCAATGCGCGACGATCCGCGTACGGCTGCTCAAGATCGGGGCGCGGGTGCGGGTGACGGCGCGCAAGGTGTGGGTCTTGATGGCTACGGGCCATCCGGCGCAGGCGCTGTTTGCTGCGGTTTACGCCAATCTGGGAAGGCCGCCGCCGCAGGGCTGCTGAAGGGGCGCCTGGCGCCTGCGGGTTCGAAGGTCACAGCAAGCGCAGCAGCCCCGGCGGGGGCTTGGCCGGAGTGTGCGCAAAATCGGCCCCAAACCCTCCTGACGCCCCCGCGTGTAGCGCCGGACGCTACACCCAGCGTGCGCAACGGCCACTGTACTGGGCGACCCGCATCAACTGCCCCTCAAATTCGTTCCGTAAACCGCTTCCTGCCCGCCCAGCCATGCCTGGTGAGAAATCCGGGCTAGAGACGGCGAGTGGCGGGTGCTGTACGAGGACCGCGAAGTGGCCTTCCAGCGAATCGCCCCGCCAGAACCGAAACAAGCCGCCAAGCCCAAGCCTCGCAGAATGCCACCGCGGCAACGTCCGGCGGCCGACCACCCTTGGCGGCGTTTCTCGGCCCTAGCAAAACCAGCACAGAGTAGAGGCGGGCTGTGGAAATGACGGACGGTGACCCGTCCTTGGAAATCGCCTGCGACGATTCCCACATTCCCACAGCAGGACACGACGACTATTTTTCATTTCCCAAAGGGGACATTTCTATCGAGCTATGGAAGGGGACATTTCTATCGAGTCTTGACAATATTGAATTTCGAGGTTGACAGTGCGGCGCCGAAGTGGTAGCTTGGACTCAGCATCTGAAATAACAGATGTCAATAGGGGAGGTGGTTTGAAATGAGAACCAACGGGCGGCTGTTCGCAATCGCGCTGTTGTTTGCGGTCTGCCAGGCTTTCGGCCAGCAGAGCGCGGGGACCGTCACCGGAACGGTGAGCGACCAGCAAGGCGCCGTGATTCCCGGCGCGGAGGTCGAGGTCAGGAACGTTGCGACAAATTCTCTTTTCACGGCGGCGACGAACGAGAACGGCCTCTATACCGCGCCGGGCCTGGCCGTGGGCGAGTACGAAATTGCGGCGGAGAGCGCGGGCTTCAAGCGCGCGGTGCGCAGCGGCGTGACGCTGCAGGTCAACCAGATCGCCCGCGTCGACCTGCAACTGGAAATCGGCCAGGTGACCGAGACGATCGAGGTTACCGGCGAAGCGCCGCTGGTCGATACCGGCGACGCCACGCTGGGCGAGGTGATCGAGCGCAGGCGGGTGAGCGACCTGCCGATCAACGGCCGCAACGCCTTGGCGCTGACGCTGCTCACCTCCGGCGTGATCTCCAACGCCGGGCCGACCAATTCCGGGTTCGGCGACCGCGGCATTCAGCTTTCGTCGATCTCCATCAACGGCAGTCCCAATTCGATGAACGCGCAGATGCTCGATGGCAACAACAACATCCTCAGCTACGTCGGCGAGGTGGGCATTCCCCCCGCCGTCGATGCGGTGGAGGAGTTCAAGGTGCAGAGCGGCACGATGTCCTCAGAGTTCGGCTACACGGCCGGCGGCGCGATCAACCTGGTGACCCGCTCGGGCACGAACGAGATTCACGGCACGGTTTACGAGTTCCTGCGCAACGACGCGCTGGACGCGCGCAACACGTTCTCGAACAACAAGCTGCCGCTGCGCTACAACCAGTACGGCGGCTCGGTCGGCGGCCCGTTCGTGAAGAACCGCACGTTCGGCTTCTTCAACTGGGAGGAATACCGCATGCGCCGCAGCAATCCGCGCATCCGCACCGTGCCCATCGCCGACTTCAAGCGCGGCGACTTCAGCAGGCTGCGCGCTGCTTCGGGAGAATCGATCGGAATTTTCGATCCGGCGACGACACGGCCCAACCCGGACGGCGGCGGATGGGTGCGTGATCCGTACCCCAACAACCGGGTGCCGGAAGCGCGCTTCGACCCGGCCGCGCGGAACGTTTTGCCGTGGTATCCGGATCCTAATCGGGAGCCGTCCAACGCCCATGCGCTCACCCAGAACTTCCAGGACGCCCAAGCCAGGAACGTCAACTGGGCGCAGTGGAACACGAAGATCGACCACCGCTTCGGGGACAAGAATTCGATCTTTTTCCGCTACACGCAGGCGCGGCACCAGCCCTCCGGCAACGACGTGTTCACCGACCCCAACGTCGGCCGCAACCGCGATGACGACCAGACCAACCGCAACGCGGTCATCTCCGACACGCACACCTTCTCGCCGACCCTGATCAACAACTTGCGCGTGGGCGTCAGCCGCCAGCTCTTCACTTTCGAGACGGTCGGCGCGTTTCTCGGCTACGCCCAGCAGATCGGCTTGCCCGACAACGTGCCTCCGGATCAGGTGCCGGATCTCAACGTCAGCCCCTATCCGCGCATCGGCGGCGGGGCGTTGGGCAAGCGCAGCTCGTTGAACTGGGACATCCAGAACATGGTGACCAAGATCAGCGGCAAGCACACCATGAAGTTCGGGATCAACGCGCGCGACCTCTACGGCGGCAACCGCCAGGGCGGTGCGCTGTCGGGCTTCTTCCGTTTCGGCGGTCTGACCGACAATCCGCAGTCGCCGGCGGGCACGGGCTGGAATCTGGCCCAGTTTCTCACTGGCGACGTGCAGAGCGCGGGCATCGACCGCATCCTGGGCAACTCCTGGCATGCGTTCAACTGGAGCTTCTTCGTTCAGGACGACTGGAGGCTCACGCCGCGGCTGACGCTGAATCTGGGGCTGCGCTACGACTTCCAACAGAAACCCTACGAGCGCTACGACGGCCAGATCAACTTCGACCCGGACTGTACCCTGCCCGAGACGGGACTGCGCGGCTGCACCGTTTACGCCGGCGTGGACGGCCAACCGCGCAGCTTCATGGACGAACAGTACAACGACTTCGGGCCGCGCGTCGGTTTCGCCTACGACTTCCTGGGCAACGGCAAGACCGTGTTCCGCGGCGGCTACGGCCTCTACTACCCCTCGGTCTTTTTCCGCCACTGGAACGGGGACATCAACCTTTTCTCGCGGACGCGGACGAATTACCCGGCGCCCGCGCGGGAAGATCCTGCCTTCCGGTTCTCGGACGGCTTCCCCTTCGCCTACAGCGAAGCCCCCGGCGCCTCCGCCGGGCCCGCAGGCAGGCTGGGACAGAGCGTGAGCTTGCGTGAGTCCGACCCGACGACCCCGCTCACCCAGCAGTGGAACGCCTCCATCCAGCACCAGGTCGGGCACTGGCTGTTCGACGTGACCTACGCCGGCAACAAAGGCAATCATTTTGCGGCGGGCGGCTACAACCTCAATCAGGTCGATCCGGCCGTGCGGGCGCAGTTGGGGCAGACGTTGAACGACCAAGTGCCGAATCCCAACGCGGGCCTCGTGCCCGGCGCGTTTGGGCGGCGGACAATTCCGCGCGAACGGTCGCTGATGGCGTTTCCGCACTATTCCTCGGTGAGCATCCTCAATCCACGGCTGGGCAATTACCTCTCCCACCAGTTGCAGTTCAACATCAAGCGGCAGTTACGAGACGGGCTGCTGGTCCACTTCGCCTTCACCGGCGGCAAGAAGATGGGCGACTCGACCCAGGTTCCGGTCAACTGGAACACCGAGCAGAACGACCGGAACGGGTACCAGAACGGACTGTACGACAGGCAGGTGCAGCGCTCGATCGATCCGGGCGACATCGCCCGCCGCGCCACGATCAGCCTGCTCTACGAGTTGCCTTTCCGCAGCTCGTCGCCGGCCTTGAACAAGATCCTCGGCGGCTGGCAGATCAACTCCATCGGGATCATGCAGACCGGCTTTCCCTTGACCATAACCGGCGCGAACAACTTCCAGGCGGACCGCCCGAACTCCACAGGCGACAGCGCCAAGCTGAACAATCCGACGCGGGAGCGATGGTTCAACACCGAGGTGTTCGTCAACCCGCCGGATTTCACTTTCGGCAACGTCGGCAGGGTCCTGCCCGACGTGCGCACGCCGGGGACGTTCAACTTCGACGTGGGGCTGATGAAAGACACCTCCGTGAACGAGAGAGTGCGTGTGCAATTCCGCATCGAGGCGTTCAATTTCCTGAACTCGGTCAACCTGAGGGGGCCGAATACGGCTTTCCGCGCGGGCGCGGACGGCTTCAACAACAGCGCGAATTTCGGCACGATTACCTCGGCGCGCGACCCGCGCCGGGTGCAGTTGAGCTTGAAGGTGCTCTTTTAGCGGAGAGCGGGGCCGCTGACGCGGCCGGTGGATAGTGCATAGTGGATAGCAAGACCGGATTGAGAGGCGGTTTCGCTTGGGGGGCGGCGCTCTTGTGCGCGGCCGTTCTCCAGGCGGGGGCGCCGTACCGTTCGGAGGGGTTTCTCGAAATTCCTCCGAGCGTCGATCTCGGGGCCGTGTCGGCGGTGGCGCTGGGGCCGGCCGGGCAAATCTACGTGCTGCACCGCGGCGAGCCGCCGCTGCTGGCTTTCGACAAGGGCGGCAAATACGGCCGCGGCTGGGGGCAAGGCATGTTTGCGGTCGCCCACGGCCTGCGCGTCGATGCGGACGGCAACATCTGGGCCACCGACAACAAGCTGCACCTGCTGTACAAGTTTTCGCCCGCAGGAGAATTGCTGCAGACGCTCGGCGAGAAGGGCGTCGCCGGCTCCGGCGCAGCGCATTTCCGCTCGCCGGACGATCTGGCCTTCGCCGCCAACGGCGATATCTATGTGGCCGACGCCGGCAACGGGCGCATCGCGCGGCTGTCGGCCGGCGGCGAGCTTCTCGGCCAATGGGGCCGCAAGGGCAAGGGCGAGGGGGAGTTTGCCGCCGCCCACGGCATCGCCGCCGACGCGCGCGGCCGCATCTACGTGGCCGACCGCGGCAACGACCGCGTGCAGGTTTTCTCGAAAAAAGGGGAGTTTCTGGCCGCCTGGAGCGGGTTCGGCAACCCGTTCGGGGTCGTCGTCGTAGGCGATGAGCTGATCGTGAGCGACGGCGACGCGCACACCGTCAGCCACCTGCGCTTGCAAGACGGCAAGATGACCGCCCAATGGGGAACGCCCGAAACCTTGCAACTCCCGCACTTGATGGATCATGACGGGCGCGGGCGGCTCTACGTGACAGAAGTTGCGGGCGAGCGCGTCCAGATCTTTCGCCGCGCGGAGTAGTCGTGCAGAATAAAGATGTCAACGATATAAAGAGGTCAACGATGCAGTCACGAGTCACGAGTCGCGGGTCATGGGTCGCGTTCGCGGCGCTGCTTTTCGCGGTCCAGTCGGCGGTGCCCCAGTCCCCCGAGGCCAAGGCGCGCATGGAGCGCGCCCACCGGGCGGCCGAGAAGCCGGGCCGCGCGGCGTCGGATATCGCCGGCGCGCTCACCGAACAGACCGCGGGCATACGCCCGCGGGCGGACGCGGCGGCGCCCGGCCCCATCCCTCGGCGCAATTTCATCGACGAGCGTATTTTCGAGCGCATCGAAAAGGACGGCGTCCCGCACGCGCCGCTCGCCGGCGACCGCGAGTTCCTGCGCCGCGCCTACCTGGACGCCACCGGGCGCATTCCCGAGATCGAAGACCTTACCGCCTTCCTGAGCGACGCGGATCCAGACAAGCGGGACAAGCTCATCGACCGCCTGACGGCAAGCGACGCGTTCGTCACGCGCTGGTCGTACTATTTCGAAGACCTTTTCCGCGCGGGCAACCGCATGGGCTTCGGCAAGAACCTCTTCCATTACTGGATCGAAGAGTGGCTGCGCCTCGACCGTTCCTACGCCGACGTCGTCGCCGACCTGCTGACGCAGGGCGGCAAGAGCAGCCATTCCTCGCCCGGGGCGCTCTATTTCGCGCGGGACTTCGTCAAGGCGCTCGACGACCCCGATGAGCCCGACGCGCACGACCTGGTCAACCGCCCCGACTCGATCGACGAGTTCACCATCACTTACAGCAAGGTCTTTCTGGGCGTGAACCTGGGCTGCATTTCGTGCCACGACGGCGAGCATCACCTGGAGCAGGTCAACCTCTTCCTCACCGGCAAGACGCGCGAGAATTTCTTCCAGCAGGCGGCGTTTTTCGGCAAGACGCGCATGCTCATGAACTGGGAAAACGGCTTTCAGGCGAACACGGAATATACCGTCGACGACGTCGAGCCGGGCTATCCGACGCAGGCCGAAAGCATCGTGCGCGTGCCCCGTTGGGGCGGCGACAATACGCCGCGCTTCATTCTGACCGGAGAAGCCGCCGACCCCGAGCGCCTGCCGCGGGACGAGCTGGCGCGGCTGATTACCGCGGACTTTCAATTCGCGCGCGCGACCGTAAACCGCATCTGGGCCGAGTTGATGGGCTTCGGCATCGTCGAGCCGGTGGACGATTTCGATCTGGCGCGCTACTATCCCGACCAGGAGATTCCCCAGGGCTGGAGCGTCCAGCCGTCGAACCCGTATTTGCTCGACGACCTGGCCAGGGATTTTCAGGAATCCGGTTTTAGCTTCAAGCATTTGGTGCGCACGATCATGAAATCGAGCGCCTATCGACTTTCGTCGAAGTTCGACGCCGAATGGAAACCCGAGTACGCGGCTTACTATCCGCGCAAGTTCGTGCGCATTCTCTCCGGGCCGGAGCTGCACGATGCGGTCGCCGTGGCCACCTCGAAGCCGGGTTCCTACAAAAGCGGCGACGGCGAGGCGCCCTTGGCGATGGAATTGCTCGACCCGGCGTACGCCGACACCGAAACGTCCGAGTTCCTGCGGGCGTTCGGCCAGCAGAGCCGCGACGAGATGCCCTCCCGCACGCCGTCGTCGGCCTTGCAGGCGATGCTGCTGATGAACTCCGAAGTCGTGCTCGACCGCGTGAAAGCCGCGGGAAACAGCCGCGTGGAGCAGTTGCTCTCCCGCCGGGCGGAAGACCGCGTACTGGTTGCGGACGCGCTGGCGGCCGCAACCGGCAAGACTCCCGACCCGCAGGCGGTGGAGGCGGCGCTCGACCGCGGTCTCGTCAAGCGCATATATCTGGCGACGCTTGCGCGCAGCCCGCTTGCCGCGGAGATGGACATTGCGCTCACCGCGCTGGCCAAAGACCGCGAGCGGGGCCTCGAAAACCTGCAATGGGCGCTGCTGAACAAACCGGAGTTCCTGTTCAACTATTGAGTGGAGAGCGGCGAGTGAGGAGTGGAGAGTTGAAGACCGCGATTCGAGCGACCGGACTCTTTTGACCGGAGTGATGGGGAGTGCCCTATGAAAACCGTTGGTGAAATCGTTCCGACCCGCCGCGATGCCGTCAAGTTCGGCACGCTCAGTCTGCTGGGGGCTTTCGCGGAAAGCGCTCTATGGCCTCCCCGCCTGCGCGCCGCCGGCCGCTCCCATCCGCGCGGCACGGCGCGCAACTGCATCGTGATCGAAGCCGCCGGCGCCATCTCTCACGTCGACACTTTCGACTTCAAAGAGGACGAGGGCACGCAGCCGGACTTCGACGTGCGGCAAGTCCGCCCCGGCCTATACCTCTCGCGCCGGCTCTTCCCCGAGCTCTCGTCCGAGATGGACAAGGTGTCGATCGTGCGCACCTTCAAGAGCCACGAGGTAGTGCATTTCCGCGGCGAATACTACACGCGGGCCGGGCGGCCGCTGAACCCCGCTCAGGCCGCCGAGATCCCGCCGGTCGGCTCGGTAGTGGCCTACGAGCTGGATGCGCAGCGGCGCGAGTCGGACACGTTTCCGACCTACGTCAGTTGCAATCTGAAGAATCTGGCGCTGCCGAGCGGTTTCCTGCACCCGCGGTTTTCCGGGCTCGACATCAATGCCGGCGCCGGCGCGGGCAGCGTCGCCGCCAAGGGCGAGGCGCTGGCCCTGCTGGAGGAGCGCTTCCGCTTGCTGAACGCTCTCGAAAAGGCGGTCGCCGCCGACAGCGGCAAACGCGGCCGGGCGCCCGATTCGTTCCGCGCGTTCCAGCAGGACGCCTACCGCATCCTGGGCGACAACCGCTGGCCGCAAGCGTTGACCCCGGCCGCGGAAGACAAAAAGCGCTACGGCGAAAACGCGGTCGGCCTGGGCTGCTTGCTGGCCCGCAACCTGATCCTGGCCGACGCGGGCACGCGCTACGTCCACATCAAGCACCCCGGCTGGGACCATCACAAATACATCTACGACCATTCGCGGAAGTCGAATCACTACATCCACTGCAACGACATCGACCGCGCCGCGGCCAACCTGCTGCGCGACCTCGCAAGCACGCCGTCGCAGCACGCGCCGGGCAAGACCATGCTCGACGAGACATTGGTCGTCGTGCCCACCGAGTTCGGGCGCGTGCCCGGCAAGTTGAACCTCGTCGCCGGCCGCCATCACTACAACAAGACTTATATCGGGCTGTTCGCCGGCGGCGGCGTCAAGGGCGGAAGGATTATCGGCCGCACGGATGCCCGCGGCGAGGAAGTCGTCGAGACCGGCTGGAAATACCGCTTGCAGCCCAAGACCGAGAACATCTACGCCTCGGTTTATTCGGCGCTCGGCATCGATTGGCGCAAGGAGATTTTCGACACGCCGTCGAAGCGCGCTTACCGCTACGTCGATCACCTGGGCGCTACCGAGATGTGCGTCGACGACGAGATCGAGGAGTTGTTCGTCTAGGTGGCCCGCAGGCGCATCCTGCCGGCGTTTCTGCTCCTGGCCGCCGCCGCTCCGGCCGAGGAAGCCGGCATGGTTCTCATTCCGGCGGGGACATTTCAAATGGGCCGGACGAAGACGACCGCGGACGACGCGACGGGGATGCGGCCGAAGGCGCTGCGCGACGACCGCCCGGTTCACGCGGTCACCCTCGACGCCTATTATCTGGATGCGCGCGAGGTCAGCCAGCGCGACTACGCCCTGTTCGTTGCGGCCGCCGGGCGCACGCCGCCCTATCATTGGCTCGACGGGAAGCCGCCCGCGGGCAAGGAAGATTACGCGGTCCATAACGTCGATTGGAGCGACGCGGCGGCGTATTGCCAATGGGCCGGGAAGCGGCTGCCCAGCGAAGCGGAGTGGGAGCGGGCCGCCCGCGGCGGGTTGGAAGGGATGGACTATCCCTGGGGCGACGAATCGCCCGCCGGCCGCGCCCGGTTCAACACTGCGCAAGGCCCCGGCCCGGCGGGCAAGTTCGAGCAGAACGCGTTCGGACTTTACGACGTGGCCGGCGGCGTCGCGGAGTGGTGCGCGGACTGGTTCGAGCGCGCCTATTACGAAACCGGCCCCGCAAAAAACCCGCAAGGCCCCGCCGCCGGCATGTACAAAGCGATTCGCGGCGGTTCGTGGGCGTCGGGACCGCGCCGCATCACGGTATTTTTCCGCAACTGGGTCCGCCCCAATCAAAAAACGCCGAACATCGGTTTCCGTTGTGCCAAAGACGCCGCAGATACGGAATAGCGGCGCGCTGACGCGGCGCGGCTTGCTGGGCGCTCTCGCCCTGCCGGCGGTTTCCGGCTTGCTCTCGGCGGGGAGCGCGCCGCTCGAGATCACTCGGGTCGAGAGTTTCGTCATCCGCGCGCCCCGCGGCGACCGGCCGCCGGATTACTACATCGAAATGCCGCCCGTCGGCGCTTCCACCGGCGGGAGCGGGCTTTGGAATCGCCTGGACCACGCTTCCCCGTCGCGGTTCAAGGGGGCGGCTCAGGCGCTGCTGGTCAAGATCACGACCAATGAGGGCCTGATCGGATGGGGCGAGAGCCACGCGCCCGCCGCGCCGCGCGTTCACCGCACCGTCGTCAGCGACCTGCTCGCGCCCATTCTGATCGGCCGGGACGCCCGCAACGTCGAAGCGCTCTGGGAGAAGATGTACTCCAGTCAGCGGCTGCGCGGCTATGCGACCGGTTTCTATACCGAAGCCATTGCGGGCATCGATCTGGCGTTGTGGGATCTGCTCGGGAAATCCGTTGGCCGGCCGCTCTACAGGTTGCTCGGCGGCAAGTTCCGCGACAGCGTTCCGACTTATGCGGGCATCGGCGGCGCAACGCTCGACGCGCTGCGGAGGGACGCCCGCGAGACGATCGAGCGGGGCTTCCCGGCCGTCAAGATGGGCCTCGCCAAGGGGCCGGGAACGGCGGACATCGAGCGTGTGCGCGCCGTCTGCGAGGCGGTCGGCGGAGACGGTCAGGTTTTGCTCGACTCTCTCGGCGCGTACAAAAGCCACGAAGCCCGCGCCGTGGGCGCGCAGATCGACGAATTGCCCAACATCGGCTGGTGGGAAGACCCGCTTCTGCCCGAGGACATCGCCGGCTACAGCGAGCTCCGCGCCCGGCTCAAGACGCCGATCTGCGCCGGCGAGGAAGTCTCGAACCGTTTCCAGTTCCGCGATCTGTTCGCGGCGCGGGCGGTGGATATCGTCAATCCCGATGTCTGCCGGGCGGGAGGCGTGACCGAATGCCGCAAAATCGCCATTCTTGCCGACGTCCACGGCGTGCTCTGGTCGCCGCACGTCAGCACGGGCACGGCGCTTTACCTCGCGGCTTCGGCGCATTTGGCCGTGCATACGCCGAACACCGTAATCATGGAAGGCGGCACGCTGCTGGAGCGCCCCTTCGGCAACCGCCTGCTGAAGGAGCCCATGGATTGGCGGCCGGGCGAGGCCCGTCCTCCCGAGGGGCCCGGCATCGGCGTCGAATTCGACGAAGACCGACTCGCGGAGATTCGGGTCGCGTGACGAGCATCCGCAGCGTTCGGCCGTCCGCCGCCCGCGACTGCGGCAATGGCGCCCGCGCCGCCGTTGCGCAAAGGACTGCATGAGCATGGCCGCGAAAATCCCGAACGTCAGGTGGCGTATCGCCGCTTTGCTTTTTTTCGCCTCGGTCATCAATTACGTTGACCGGCAAACGCTGTCCGTCCTGGCCTCGGAGATCACCGCCGAGCTGGGCATTTCAGACATCGAATACTCGTATGTTCTGGCGGCGTTCACCTTTTGCTACATGGGCATGTACATCGTCGCCGGTCTGTTGATTGACCGCTGGGGAACGCGGTTGGCGCTTTCGGTCTCGATGGTCTGGTGGTCGCTCGCCAACGCCTTGCACGCCCTTTCTTCGGGGGCCTTGAGCCTGGGCGCGTTTCGGGCGTTGCTCGGCATCGGCGAGTCGGGCAATTTTTTGGCCGCCGAAAAGGCTATTTCCGAATGGTTTCCGCCGAAAGAGCGGGGCGCCGCCAACGGCCTCGTCAATGCCGCCGCCGCTACGGGGGCGATTCTTGCTCCTCCTCTGATCGTTTTTCTGTTCGAGCAGTGGGGTTGGCGGGTCGCATTCGTGCTTACCGGCGCGCTTGGCTTCGTCTGGATGCTCTATTGGCTGCGCTGGTATTGGCCGCCCGCTCATCACGCGCGAGTGACGCCCCAAGAGATCGACCTGATCGAGCGCGGACTGGCCGAGGCGGGCCCGCCCAAGCGGCTGATCCGCTGGAGCGAGTTGCTGCGGTTCCGCCAGACCTGGGGGCTGTTCCTGGCGCGGGTCGTAGCCGATCCGTTGTGGTGGTTCTACCTCTTCTGGCTGCCCAAATACCTGCGCGAGGAGCTGGGCTTCACCATGGTCGAAATCGGCTTGGTGGCCTGGATGCCATACCTCACCGCCGACCTCGGCGGCATCGCGGGCGGCTGGCTGTCCGGCCGGTCGATCGGCAAGGCCCGCTCGGCCATCGCCGCGCGCAAGCGTCTGATGCTGTTCAGCGCCCTCGTCATGCCCATCGGCCTGCTGATCAATCATGCCGGGACTTCGGCCGCGGTCGTCGCCATCATCTGTATCGTCACTTTCGCGCACATGTCGTGGAAGACGAATCTGATGACGATGACCAACGACATCTATCCCACCGCAATCGTCGGCTCGGTTGCGGGTCTGGTCGGCCTCGGCAGCGGTCTCGGCGGTTTTCTGTTCCAGCCCTTCGTGGGATACGTCGTGCAAAACTATTCTTACGCCCCGATTTTTACCGCCATCGCTTTCCTGCATCCCGCTGCGTTCGGCCTCGTACACGCATTGATTCGCAGACCGCTTGCAGCAACAGCCGAAACCCCCGGCCCCGGGGGGGCGAAAACGTCATGAGCAGAGTCAAACGCATCGCTCGTTCCCGTATCGCCGACGAGGTCTTCGACTCGCTTCGCCGAGCCATTCTCGACCGCGATTTCATGCCCGGAGAGCGGCTCGAAGTGCGCAACCTCGCCACCGATTTCGACGTCAGCGAAATGCCCGTGCGCCAGGCCGTAAATCGTTTGCAAACGCTCGGCCTGGTCGAGATTAAGCCCCGCAGCGGCACCTTCGTCGCTCAATTCGACAAAGACGAATTGCTCGAAACCTTCGATATTCGCCGCGCGCTCGAGTGCCTTGCGGTCGAGTCCGCCGTCACCCGCATTACGGATGCCGATCTGGCCGAGCTCGACGGGCTGCTGGCGAAGATGGACGAGTGCCTCGTCGAGGGCCTCGTTGCCGAAAGACACGACAATTTCAATATGCTTTTCCACCGGCGCATCGTCGAGATTTCCGGCAACAGGAAGTTGCTCGAGATGTACGAAGATTTGCACGCGCACATCAAAATCGCGCGCGTGCACTCGCGCAGCCGCGACTGGCGGAGGCGCGTGCAGCGCGCCCAGCAAGAGCACCGCCGCATTCTGGCCGGTCTTGCCAAACGCGACCGGCAGGAGACGACCGCGGCGCTCAGCGAGCACATCGACCGCGCGCGGCGCAACCTGATCCGCGACCACGAAGGCTTTCTTGCCGGAGAAGCGGCTTGAGGCGTTTTCCCCAGGAGATGATGTGAGTCGTTCGCTCGAAGGAATCGTTCCCATCCTGGCGACCCCGTTCACAACCGGCGGCTCAGTCGATTACGAAAGCCTGGAATCGCTGGTCGATCATCTGCTCGAGCAGGGGGCGCACGGGCTGGGCGTGTTCGGCAACGCCGGCGAAGGCTACGCCTTGCTCGCGTCGGAAAGGCGGGAGATACTGTCCCGCGTGGCGAGGCGGACGGCGGGCCGGGCGCCGCTGTGCGTCGGGGTGGGCGCGACCGGGACCGCCGCCGCGGTGGAGGCATGCCGCGAAGCGGAGAGACTCGGCGCAGCCGTGTTGATGGTGTTGCCTCCCTATTACCTGAAGCCCGACGCCGACGGCCTCGCCGCCTTCTACGCGGCCGTCGGCGAAGCGGTCGCCGTGCCGATCATGGTGCAGGACGCTCCGTTGTTGACCGGGGTCAGCATCCCGCCGGCGCTCATGGCGCGTCTGGCGGGCGCAATCGACGCGGTGCGCTACGCCAAGGTCGAGGCCCCGCCGACCGCGCCGAAGATCACCGCCGTGCGCGAGGCGGCCCCGGAGTTGACGCTGCTGGGCGGCCTCAACGGCTCGTTCATGATCGAAGAGATCACCCGCGGCGCACGGGGACAGATGCCCGCGGCCGACATGACCGCGCTCTACGTCGAAGTCTGGAACCGCCTCGAAGCGGGCGACCGCGAGGCCGCTTGGCGCAGTTTTCGGCAAGCCCTGCCGCTGATCCGTTTCGAATTGCAGCCGGGTCTCGGCGTTTCGGCGGTGAAACACAACCTGCTGCAGCGCGGAGTGATCCGCTCGGCCGCGGTTCGTCCGCCGACACGCTCCCTGGACGCCGCCGGGCTGGAGGAGCTTGCCGAGTTGCGGCGCCTGGTTTTCTGCTGAGCCCGGCATGAAGATCGCCTCGCTCGACGCCTTTCCGATCCGCTTTCCGCGTGATACGGAGCGGGCCGCGGGAAGCGCCGGCTCGCCGACCCGTCTGGAGGCAAGCCGGTTCGATTATCGCTGGTCGCAGGCTTACCCCGCCCTCTATTCGATCCATTTCGAGACGGCGCTGGTGAGAGTGACCGCCGATAACGGGCTCGAGGGTTGGGGCGAGGCGCAGGCGCCCCTAGCGCCCGAAGTCGTCTGCACGATAGTCGAGAGGCTGTTGCGCCCGGCGCTCGCGGACGAGGAATTCTCAGGCTCGCCCCAGCGCATCCGCGATCTCCGGCAGCGTATGTACTCCACCATGCGCGTGCGCGGCCAGACCGGCGGGTTCATGCTCGATGCGATCAGCGGCGTCGATTTGGCCTTGTGGGACCTCGCCGGTAAGATTGCCGGCAAACCCGCCGCCGAGCTCATCGCCGGCGCATCCGCGCGCAAGAGCCTGCCCGCTTATCTTTCGGGGTTGACGGGGGCCGACAACTCCGCGCGGACGGCGCAAGCGGAGAAGCATTGGGAAGAGGGCTTTCGCACCTTCAAGTTGTTTTTCGACCGCAGCGAAGCCGAGTTGTTCGACCTGATCGACCGCCTGCGGCGGCGTTTCGGAAGCGCCGTGCGCATCGCCGTCGATGCGTTGTGGAGATTGAACGAGCCGGACTGCCGGACTTTTACCGAGGCCCTCGACGAGCGGGACATTCTGTGGCTCGAATGCCCACTGCCCCCGGAAGACGCAGCGGCCCACGCGCGCCTCGCCGCCCGCACGAAGACTCCTCTGGCGCTCGGCGAGAGTTACCGGACGCGGTTTGAGCTGCAGCCGTTCTTCGAGCGCAACGTCTTCGCCTGGCTGCAACCCGATCTGGGGCGCTGCGGCATTACGGAAGCCCTCGAGTGGGCGCGCTTGGGGCGAGATGCAGGTATCCGAATCGTTCCCCACGTTAGCATTGCGATGGGGCCGCAGATTGCCGCCGCCCTCCACCTGTCGGCGGCGGCGCCGAACTCTCCTTTCGTCGAGTACAACCCGAGGGTGCTGGAGATCGCCAACCGGCATCAAGAGCAGCCCATCGTCATGCAAGCGGCGCGCTATGTCCTTCCGCAAGGCCCGGGCCTCGGCGCGGGAATGAGAAATTTGCCGCTTGCGAGATAGAAGCGCCCGGGCTCGGCGCAGCCGCGGGGAAGACTGCTTGTCTGTGCGGCGATGTGCATTGCAGAGAAGACATTCGGCGTGGGAGACCCGATCAACTCAGCGTATCGACCAGCGCCGCGTCGACGATTCTGCGATCCCGCGTCAGAAGCGCCGCGCCAAGTATACGGGCGGTGGCCACGAGAATGCGGTCCGCCGGATCGCGATGAAAAGAATCGGGCAACGACGCCGGTTCTGCTGCGATCGCCGGAGAGATGCCGCGCCGCCGCGCCGGCGGAGGCGCCGTTGCCTTGTCCAGCCACTCCCGCAGGGGAATCGTCAGGCGAATGCGCCCCAGACTGCGCAACATCGCTACTTGCCGGAGTGAAATGCCGGAGTGAAATGTCGGCTGCCGGCAATGGCGATTCGGCTCCGGCCGCCGCGATAACCTCTTGCTGCGCCCGTGAGAGGCGCTCCGGGTCGTCAAGCCACCAAATCAGTACGTGCGCATCGAGCAGAACCCTCATTGCTTGAGGCTGTCCCAATACTCTTCCGGAACCGCCGGCCCAACGATGTCGCCGACTACGGTGACGGCGCCCTTCAATTCCATCTGGGGATATTCAGCCTTGGCTTGACTCGCGGGCGATAATTCCGCGACGGGCCGGCCACGCTTCAGGATGATCACCCGCTCGCCGGTCGCCTGCACGCGATCGAGGATAGCCAGACATCGGGCCTTGAAGTCGGATGCATTGATCGTTTCCATGTTCCTAGTTTTTACGACCGGTCACTTTGTGTCAAGACGCGGTGAAGTCCCGGTGTAATCGGGCATTTGGATGGAGACAGTCGGGCAGTGGGTTTGCGGCGGTTTGGCGTTTGGTTGCGTGCAGCCGCGGGAAGCGCGGCAGGCTTGCCCGCGCCCCGCCGCGAAGCCAAATCCCCCGGCGCCCGCTCCGCGTTATCATGGCGCAATGCGCATCGCCAAGAATACCTTCGGCGTCGGAGACCGCTTCGGACGCCAAGCGAAAGCCCAATTGCAGGCCTGCATCAAAGCCGCCGAACATGGGGTCGAGGTCATCCCCGCCTGGAACAAGTCCCACCGCGAACATGCCATCGTCGGCTCCCAGCCGCCCAGCGTGCGCGCCGCCGCCGATGCCGCCGTGCATGAGCTGAACTGGGACAAGCCCTATTACGTCGATGCCGACCATATCAATCTCGATACCGTCGACGGCTATCTCCTCAGCGCCGATTTTTTTACCCTCGACGTGGCCTACGCCATCGCCAAGCCCGCCGCGCCGGCCGACGTCGATGCGCTGCTCGCCCGGCATCCGGAACTGATCGGACGCATCGCCATCGAAGGCATCGAGGAACCCTTCCAAACAACCCGCGCAAGCGTCGCCGCAATCGCCTCCCGCTATCTGTTCGCCGTGCAGGAAGCAGGCCGCATCCACCGCCGCATCGAAGCGGCCAAAGGGGCAGGGAACTTCATCACCGAAATCTCGATGGACGAGACCGACAAGCCGCAGACGCCTGCCGAACTGCTCGTGATTCTGGCGGCCATCGCCGATGAAAACATCCCCGCGCAGACCATCGCGCCCAAGTTCAGCGGACGCTTCAACAAAGGCGTGGACTACGCCGGAGACATCGCGCGGTTCGGCCGGGAGTTCGCCAACGATCTGGCCGTGATCGCCTGCGCCGTCGAACGCTACCGACTGCCCGAGACGTTGAAGCTCAGCGTCCATTCCGGCTCGGACAAGTTCTCGATCTATGCGCCGATGCGGCAAGCGCTCGAAAGATTCGACGCCGGCGCGCACGTCAAGACCGCAGGCACGAACTGGCTCGAAGAACTGATCGGCCTGGCCGAAGCCGGGGGCGGCGGACTGGCCCTGGCCAAGGACGTTTACGCCGAAGCCTACGCGGCGCGCGAAGCCCTCTGCGCGCCGTACGCCGCAGTGATCGATATCGACGGCGCCAAACTGCCCGCGCCCGCCGCAGTGCGCGCCTGGAGCGCACAGCAGTATGCCGCCGCCTTGCGGCACGACCAGGCGAATCCGGACTTCAACGCCCACCTGCGGCAACTGCTGCACGTCGGCTACAAGATCGCGGCGCAAATGGGCGAGCGCTACCTGGCCATGCTCGCCGAGTGCGAAGAGTCGATCGCCAAAAACGTGACCGAGAATCTTTACGAGCGCCACATCAGGCCGCTGTGGGGGCGCCTGAGGGCGCCCCCAGTGGAGAGTGAGGGCGCCTGAGGGCGCCCAGTGGAGAGTGGAGAGTGAGGGGCCGCTGGCGCGGCCCCAGTGGAGAGTGGAGAGTGGAGAGTGGAGAGTGGAGAGTGGAGAGTGGAGAGTGGAGAGTGGAGAGTGGAGAGTGGAGAGTGGAGAGCAAGACGGCGCCTGACGGCGCTCAGTGGAGAGTGGGGGTGCCTGACGGCGCCCAGTGGGGAGTGAGGGGCAAGACGGCAGCGGCGGTTTTGCTGCTGTTCGCGGGGGCTTGCGCGCCCGCGCCGGAGTTCGTCGTCGAGCGGGCCGCGAGCGCCGACGCTTCCGCCGTGCCGCTGCTCGTGCTCAGGGACGAGCGGGCCGGCGTCGAGGCGGCGGTCGCGCCGTCGAAAGGCGGGGAGCTGAGCGGCCTCGCCGTGCGCCGCAACGGAGAATGGATCGAGACGCTCTACCGCGGGCGGGACTATTCCCCGGTCGAGGGCTTCCAGGGCAAGGGGCCGTTCCTGTGGCCGGCGACGGGCCGCAATTTTCCGCCGGACCTCGAGGCGCGGCGGCGGGCGGGCGAAAGGTTCGACGACGGCGCCTGGGACTACAGAGGCGCGCGCCGCCCGATGCCCATTCACGGCTTCGCGCAAAACGCCGCCTGGAGCGTTGTCGAAGGGCCGCTTGCGGACCGCGGCGGCGCCCGCGCGCTGCTGAGCTTCGCCGACGACGAGCGGACCCGCGCGTGGTATCCGTTCGGCTTCCGGGCGACGGTCGCCTACGTTTTGGCCGAGGGCAAGCTCGAGTTGCGCTACGCCATCGCGGCCGACGAAGCGAATCGCGAGCCGATGTTTTTCTCGCTCGGCAACCACATCGCCTTCAAGGCGCCGCTGATCGCCGGCAGCGATCCGGCCAAGATGAAGCTGACGACTCCCTCCGGCGTGGAGCTGCTCAAGACCGACTACGGCATTCCCACGGGAGAGACGCGGCCGCGCTCCTACGCCGGCGGGATCGCGCTCGGCGAGTTGCCGCCGCTGCAGCCGATTTCGCTCAGCGGATACCCGGCGGGAGAAAACCCCTGGATCGAGTACCGCGACCCGGCGGGCCTGACCATCCGCATGGCCCACCATGCCGCGCGGATTCCCGACGATCCCGTCGTGCTGTTCAATCTGTGGGGAGACCCGCGCGCCGGGTTTTACAGCCCCGAGCCCTGGGTCGGCCTGCAGAACTCGTTGGTCAGCCGCCAGGGGCTGATCTATCTGGATCCCGGCGAGACGTTCCGCTGGACCATCGCGATTTCGTTTCCTTGACGGCGGGCGCGGCTGGTGGATAGCAAGACCGCCGCGCCTCTCAGGGCGCTCCCGCCACGAACAGCCGGCGTCTCGAACGCTTGCAGGATTGCCAGAGCAGGCATTCCATTTTCAACGCCGCTGCGCTGTATGCGTTTGCGCATAATGCGCCTGCGCATAATGCGCCTGTTGCTTCCGCCGACCCGCACCCTGAGCAGGGCGCCGGAACCAGTGGGGACCGTTCCTCCTCTCGGGAGGCGTTCGCCGCCGATTCCGGTCGTCTCAAGCCACGAAACGGCAACACGGTCGGGGGCGCCTGACGGCGCTCTCCTCGGACGCTCAAGGTGAATCATTGTACGATACAACGGTCTATGGCGATCAGAGGGTTCAAGAGTAACGCTCTCAAGCGGTTCTTCCGCAAGCAAGACCCACGGAATCTGCAACGCCATCGACTCGCCAAGATCGAACGTATCTTGAAGCATCTGGACAGCGGCAGGCCGCTGCGAGACCTCAGCATGAGCCGGAGTTACCGTTTGCACGAATTGACGGGGAAAGACAAGGGAGTTTGGACTGTGCGGGTTACCGGCAACTGGAGAATCACGTTCCGCGTCGACGATGCCGGTAACGCCTACGATGTTGATTTTGTGGATTACCATTAGGAAGGGAGCCAATATGATTCTTGGGGAACCTGAAGACGCCTGCATGCGGCTGAACCCGCTGCATCCGGGCAGGTTGCTAAAGCATGAATTTGTACTCGCAGATCCTGACTTCCCGGAAGATCAGCCGGGGATGACTGTCGGGGAAGCGGCGGCCAAGATCGGGGTTAGCCGGGTCAACCTCTCTCGCGTCCTGAACGAACGCGGCCCGGTGACTATCGACATGGCCATGAAGCTCGAAGCCATCGGATGGGGAATCGCTGACTCTTGGCTTGAATCTCAGTTGAAATGGGACATCGCCCAAGCGCGCAAGCGCTTGAATCAGCCGCTATCCACTGCGCCGATCGTTCGGCGAATGGAGAGGATGCAAGCGGAAGCCGCCGCCGCTTAGATCGCCGTCAAGCGCTTGCATTGCGCGGGGTAAGGCAGCGAACAACCCAGGCGCTCATCGTCGATCCAAGGCGCCGACGGTAAAGCCGGCCCCACCTCCGTCAAGGGGAAAATACCCTCAGAGAACCGCCGGGGAGCGGGTTTTCCGCCTCTTCCCCGGCGGCCGGTTAAAATGCTGGTTGCAGGCGCGTTGACGATGGGCCGACCGACGAGCTTCCCCCGTACGCTGGCGATCGACATCGGCGGAACGGGTCTCAAGATGATGACGCTCGGCCCGCGGGGCGAGCCGCTGAACGCGCGCGCCCGCCGGCTCACGCCGCAACCGCCTACGCCCGGCGCGGTGCTGGCGGCGCTCGAAGCGATGATCGCCGCCCAGCCGGAGTTCGACCGCGTGTCGGTCGGCTTCCCCGGAGTGGTGCGCGACGGCGTTGCCTGGACGGCGGTGAACCTGCACCCGGACTGGATAGGGTACGAGCTTGCGGCCGCGCTGCGGACGCTTACCGGCAAACCGACGCAGGCGGTCAACGACGCCGACATGCAGGGTCTGGGCGTGATCGAGAGCGCCGGCGTCGAGCTGGTCATCACCTTGGGCACCGGCGTCGGTTCGGCGCTGTACGTGGACGGGAAGTCGGTGGGCAATCTGGAGTTGGGGCATCATCCGTTCCGCAAGGACAAGACCTACGAGCAGTGTCTGGGCAACGCCGCGCTGCAGGCCAAGGGAACGAAGAAATGGAACCGGCGGCTGGAGGAGGCGCTCGCCCTGTGGAGCTTCACCTTCAACTACCGCCTGCTTTACCTCGGCGGCGGGAACACGAGCAAGATTCGCATCGAGTTGCCGGAGAACGCGAGGATCGTGCCGAACGTCGCCGGGCTGCTGGGCGGCATCCGTTTGTGGGCGGGGCGGTGAGGCGCGGCCCCAGTGGAGAGTGCGGGGCCGCTGCGCGCGCCAGTGGAGAGTGCGGGGCCGCTGCGCGGCCCCAGTGAAGAGTGGAGAGTGCGGCGGGCCGTTGTCAGGCGGCTGCTTGTTGTATGCTCGTTTGCTGTACACTAATCGTTGGCCGCTTGGCGGTCGAAGGGAGAGGATATGGATTCGACGCAGCGATCCACGAGACGTAAATTTCTTGCCGGGGCGGCTTCCACGACGCTGGGGCTTACCTTCGTGCCGAGCACGGTGTTGGCGCGGCCGGCTCCGAGCGACCGCTTGAACCTCGGTCACATCGGCATCGGAGGCCGCGGGCGGCGTTTTCTGAGGCCGCTGGCGCGGCTCGACGAGCAGGTCGTTCCCTGGGAGAACCTGGGCGGGCAAGGCGACCGTTTTTTGCGGCCGGCGCTCTCGGTCGCGCTGTGCGACGTGGACTCCAGCCGGTTGGACATGGCGGCCACGGTGGTGGGCGGCAGGCCGCGGCTGTACAAGGACTTTCGGCGGTTGCTGGAGCAGAAGGACATCGACGCCGTGGTCATCGCTTCTCCCGATCACTGGCACGCCTTGATGACGATCATGGCCTGCCAGGCGGGCAAGGACGTGTACGTGGAGAAGCCGGCGGCCAAGACGGTCGAGGAAGGCCGGGCGATGGTCACCGCGGCGGAGCGCTACGGGCGGGTGGTGCAGGTCGGCTCGCAGGGGCGCTCGCAAGATCCGGCCTGGCACGCCAAGCGCTACATCAACAACGGCGGGATCGGCACGGTGCGCAAGGTGCTCTGCTGGCACTACGAGAACCCGCGGGGCGATTGGACGCCGGATGCGCCGCCGCCGCGGCGGCTCGATTACGACAAGTGGCTGGGCCCGGCGCGGAGCATTCCCTACAACGAGACGCGCACGCACGGGCGGTTCCGTTGGATGCTCGACTTCGGCGGGGGGCAGATCCGCGACCGCGGCGCGCACGTGATGAGCGTGGCGCAGTGGATCATGAACGCCGACGCCACCGGCCCGGTCAGCGTCGAAGCCGAGGGCGAGCCGCATCACGGCGGCATTTACGACTCGCCGCAGCACATGAAGGTCACCTACGAGTTCAAGGACCCGGACTGGACGCTGGTCTGGGCGCAGCCGGGCGTTCCCTCGGAAGAGATCGAGGCGCAGTACGGCGCGGTGTACTGGGGCGACGAAGGCCGTTTGACCGTCACTTACGGCGACCGCCACACGACGGACACCGAGCAGAAGGCGAAGGACTTCCAGACGCCCTACGGCGGGGTGGAGGTGTTCCGCAGCCCCGGCCATTTCGAGAATTTCGAGGACTGCATCAAGTCGCGCGAGAAACCGATCATGCACATCGAGTCGGCGCACCGCGTCTCGACGCTGTGCATTCTCGGCAACATCTCCTATCGACTGCGCCGCAAGCTGGAATGGGACGCGGTCAACGAGCGGGTGCGCAACGACGAGGAAGCCAATCGACTTTTGAGCCGGCCCGGGCGGGGCCCCTGGCATCTGTAAGGAGGCGCTTCGCGCCTCGAGTGGAGAGTGGAGAGTGGAGAGTGGAGAGCAAGACCGGGCGGGGGCGCCTGACGGCGTCGGTGACGGAAAGGAGCAGACGATGAAGAGCAAGGCGAAAAATGTTGCGGCGGTTGCGGCGGCTGCGGCGCTGGCGGCGGCGCGGGCGCGGGGCGCCGAGGCGGAGGACAAGTTTCTCGCCGACATCCAGAGCAGCGACGAGGATACGGCCTACGCGGCTTGGTCCGCGGCCGAGCGGATGTCGCCGGAGGTGATTCCGGAGTTGAGCAGGCTGTCGGCCGCCGAGCAGCCGTTGACGCGCAAGGCCGCCGACGAGGCGCTCAAGCACATCGTGCATGCGGTGGGCAAGGAAGTCAATCCGGCCGGTTTTGCGGCGAACGCCGGACGGCCGGACGACCCCGGACAGCGAGACCGCCGGCAGCAGATCACGGCGCAGTTGCTGGGCCTGCTCGAGGGCAAGCGCAAGCAGCAGGAGAAAGTGACCGCGCTGCGGCATCTGTCGCTGCTGGGCACGGTCGATCACGTGGGCGCGGTCGCCCGGCACATCCAGGACGCGGAGTTGCGGGAAGAAGTCGTGTTCTGTCTGGAGCGCATTCCCGGCAAGACGGCCGAGGAGGCTCTGCTGGCGGCTCTGCCGCGGGCCGAAGACGCCTTCAAGCCGCGCATCCTGGCGGCGCTGGGCCACCGCCGCGCCGAGGAAGCGGCGGGCGTCTGCCTGCAGGCGGCGCAGTCGTCCGACGCGCAGATCGCCATAGCGGCGGTGAAGGCCCTGGGCCGCATCGGGGCGCGCCTCGAAGGCGGCATACGCATCGCCGACTACGAGGCTCTATCGGATTGGCAGAAGATCGAGTACCACGACAGCCTGCTGCGTTACGCCGACGCTCAGGTTGCCGGCGGCAATGCCGAAGAAGCGCAGCCGATCTACGAGCAGGCGTTGGCCCGCGAGGAAGAGCACCGGCAATGCGCGGGGATTCTCGGCTTGGCCAAGATCGGCACGGCGCAAGCGGCGGCGGCGATCTTTCCCAAGCTGAACAGCGCGGACAACACGGTGCGCATCACGGCGCGCAAGGCTTGGCGGGCGATGGCCGGGGGCGCCGGGGGCGCCGGGGGCGCCTGACGGCGCCCAGTGAGGGGGCCGCTGCGCGGCCCCAGTGGAGAGTGAAGAGTGGAGAGTGGAGAGCATGACGGCAAGACGGAGCGGGGGGCAACGATGCCCGTAGATGCTCCGGAACGTCCGGCCGGCGCTCTCTTCCGCGCCTTGCGCGGGGTCGACGTGGCGGCCGAGTCGGCCTATGACGCCGTCGAGGAAGTGCGCGACATGGCCGGTTCCCACGTCGTCGGCGAACTCGGCGCGCGCATCGACCGCAGCGAGACCGAGTTGGGCGCGCGGATCGACCGCAGCGAGACCGAGTTGGGCGCGCGGATCGATGCGCTGAGCGTGCGCAACGACGAGACGAAAAGCGATCTCACCGTGCGCATCGACCGGGTCGAGAGCGAGTTGGGCATGCGGATCGACCGCAGCGAGGCCGCGTTGAGCGCGCGCATCGACACGCTGCAGCGGTTGCTCTGGCCGCTGGTCATCGCTTTATGCGCCACTCTGCTGAGCGCCGCCGCCGGGGGGCTGTTCCTGCTCTTCAACACGGGCGGCTGAGGCGCAGGCCGGAAAAACTGCTGCGCAGGCCGGAAAAACTGCTGCGCAGCTCTTTCTTTCACTCTCCACTGGCGCGCGAAGCGCGCCCCACTCTCCACTGGGGCATTCACCGGGGCCGCGCAGCGGCCCCCGGCAGGGGCATTTCCTCGCTGTCGTTTTTCCGGGCGCGGGTGAAGGAGCGCGCCGGCTGCGGCGTGCGCATCTGTTCCAGCCAGTAGACGCCGTCCCAGGGGACGCTGTTGCCGCGGGTGCCGATGAAATCGACGTCGCCGTCGCCGTCCAGGTCGCGGGCGGCGAATTGGTCGAACATGCCGCGCTTGCGGCGCGAGACGTCGTGGCGCGTCCATTGCTTTGTCGGATCGCCGGGGTGCGCGAACCAGGCGAGCCTGCCCAGCGGATCGTCGACGGTCACCTCTGTGCCGTCGCGGTCGCGCGGGCCGCGGCTGTAGCCGCCGGCGAAGATGTCCGGGTCGCCGTCGCCGTCGATGTCGGCGAGCGCGAACCCGGTTGCGGTGTCGGGGGCCATCGTGCCGATGCGGTGGAGGTTCCAGGGGGCGGCCGCATCGGCGGGCTGCTCCAGCCAGATCAGGTTCGTGCGCTGCTCGTTCAGGACGATATCCGGGCGTCCGTCGCCGCTCAGGTCGTGGACGATGAAATGGAATCCGGTCACGGCCGCGCTGCCGCTTGGGCCGATGGCGATCTTGCGCTCGACGAAGGCGATCTCGGACCCGCCGACGTTTTCGAACCAGAAGATACGCGACTCTCCGCGCGATCCGGCGAGCACGTCGAGGTCGCCGTCGGCATCGAGATCGACGGGCCGCGAGTTGATCGGCACGCGCACCTTGGTCAGGACGTTCTCTTTCCAGTCGCCGTCCAGCGGGTCTCCGGCGACGGCGTACCAACTGATGGCGTTGCGGATCGTTTCCCGGGCGTCGCCGGCTTGCGAACCCTTGTTGGGCGCGACGACTTCGGGTTTGCCGTCGGCGTCGAAGTCGGCGAAGAATACGCGGATGAAGGAGCCGCGGTCGTTGGCCGCGTCGGGTATGACTCGGCCCCATTTGGCGCGTCGCGCGTCGCGGCCGGGATTCTGGAAGTAGATCAGGTGGGCCAGCTCGCAGGCGGCGACGATATCGGGATAGCCGTCGCCGTTGGCGTCGGCGATCGAAACGTCTTCGGCGGCGCCGGCCTCGGGCCCTGCGGCGAGGGTGGCCAGCTCCCATTGGCGGGGATCGGCGGAGCCGAAGGCGAGGCGGATATGTCCGTCGGCGACGCCGTCGTAGGTTGTGTCGGACTCGTGCGCCGAAACGATGTCTTCATAGCCGTCGCGGTCGAGATCGGCCATGGCCAGGCCGTCGCTGCCGGCGATGGCGACGCCGCCGACCGCGAGGTCGTCGATGACGTGCTCGCGCCAGGAGATATAGGCGCCGTCGGCCGCGCGCGCCCGGCTGAGGGCGTCGGCGACTTTTTCGCCGGGGGCGGCGGAGGGGCCGCCGCAGCCGCCCGCGCAGCTCACGGCCGCGAGCGCCAAAACGGCCGCCAAGGGCCGCTGCGCGGCCCCAGTGGAGAGTGGGGCGCGCTTCGCGCGCCAGTGGAGAGTGGAGAGTGAAGAGTGGAGAGTGGAGAGCGGCAAGAGATTCCTCTCCGATATTGGAGCACAAGGGCGCCGGGGGCCGCTGCGCGGCCCCAGTGGAGAGTGGGGGCGCCTGGCGGCGCCCAGTGGAGAGTGGAGAGTGGAAAGTGGAAAGTGGAAGAAAACGCGCGCCTGGCGGCGCCCAGTGGAGAGTGGAGAGTGGAGAGTCAAGACTGCCGGGAGGCGAGTGACTTGAGCAAGGCGTTGAGCATCTTGTTGATTTCGATACAGTCTGCGAAAAGGGGATCGCAAGCCTCTCGACCTATGATTTCCAGTCTCGCGGACAGATGTAGAAAGGTCTCCAACTCCGCTAACGAGCCGCGGGCAACGCCCAGCGACTGGATGAATTCCCCCGTCGTCCTCCGCGCCTGCCCTTCGGCGATGTTGGCCGCTATGGAGGCCGCCGCGCGGCGCATCTGCGCGGTCAACCCAAATTTCTCTTCAACGGGGAAGCGCCGTGTCAGCGTGTATATTGCGACCGTCAAGTCCATCGCTTTCCGCCAGACCAGAAGCTCCCGATACGAACTCACAGACGCCATGACTTTCCATAGCAAGCAAGAGCAAGACCGTCAGGGGCCCGCCGCCGGTCTTCTTGCGTTGCTCTCCACTCTCCACTCTCCACTGGGCGCCGCCAGGCGCCCCTACCTCCACAGGTCCGTCCGCAGCTTCAACTGCTCGATGTTCCAGCGGATGCTGCGCACGTAGGGGTTCTCTTGCCCGGCGCCGCTCGCTCCTCGGGTCCTGCTGCGAACGGACGAATTCCCTTGCCCGCCGCCCGCTTCGATACGCGGCGACAACGCATTCGTCAGCACGCTCAGCGCATCCAGAATGCCGGCGGCGCTCCCGGCGTCGTAAACGACCGTTGTCATGCCGCCGGCTTCCGCCGCCGGCCCGCCGCTCGCGGCGTATTCGTACCAGGCCATCAGGCGGTTCAGCTCGCCGTAATGGCTGTCCAGCGGCCGCGCGTCTTCCGGCAGAGAAGTTGCATGCTCCCGGCGCAGCGCCGGCGTGTCAACCAGAAAATGGTGCTCGCCCAAAATATGCGAATAATCGGCCGCAATGCGCAAAATCATCGCCGACCAAGGCTTTACAACTCCCGTCAGGCTGTGCGGGCCGTCTACGCGGTCGAAGCCGCCGACTTCGGTGACGGGCGGGCAACGCCTGTTTTCATGGAGAATATCCACGGCGCCGCCCGTCCGCACGCAGGTGTCGTAGCGCTTTTGGATGAGATACAGGTGCTCCACCGCGGCCGCGACCGTTTGGCGCGAGGCGACGATCGTCGAGCGGCCGTCGCCGCCGTGCCGCACGGCGAGCAATCCTTCGCAGACGCCGATCTTTTCAATAATATGCGGGGAATCGCAGTCCGCATTCCGCGCCTCCGCGCCGTTGAACAAGAGCGCCGCGGGAGGCGGCCAATGAGCGTACCGCGAAAAAATATCGGTCGGCACGGTTATCGCCGCGGCATCGCCGCCCTCGGGCACGTCGAGAGTCAACGTATCCTGCGGATCGTAGGCGTCCAGATGGTAGGTCGAGGTGCGCCGCACCGCAGTGAACGTGGCCGCCGAAGCCGCGGCGGCGGCCACAAGAATCGCCGCCGCGAGGCGGACGCCGAAAGTCGCTCCTTCAGTCATCGTTCCTCCCTGCGCCGCTCATTCTTCGAGGCTGCCCCGGAGCGAGCTTTCGAAGCGGGCCAGATCGCCTTTGCTTACCCGCAGGCGCACCGACCGCGCGCCGTCGGTGATTTCCGTGTAGGGCTCTTTCGCCTTGGTCAGGCCTACCGCGGCGGTGATCCCGACGATGACCGCGGCCACGATGCCGACCCGCTTGCCGCTGATTTCCTTGGTCGAGGCCTGCCCGTCCCGAACGACGACTTCGCCTTCATCCTGTTTGGCGACAAGGAAAGCGCCAAGCAGAATTCCCGCTCCAAGTCCGCCCACGGCCGCGGCTTCTCTCCCGCGCCGCCTCCCCTCGACGCCATGCTCGATGCTGCCCCGAGTGAAACCGGCGACGACGGTTCTGTCTTTGCGGTTGAGAACCTCGACCTTGCCTTTTTCCACGTTGATCGCGGCTTTGCGCCACTTTCCATCCGGCGTCCGATAAGCCGCCTTGCCTCTGTCGAACCACTCCGCCTGCGCGGCAACCGCCGACAGCGAAGCCGCCAGAACAAAAGCCAGGGCTCTCATGCCCTCTCGTTTTCTGTGTTTCATGGACTGTGTGGATATCCTTTCGTGTTGGCCGGCTGCCGTCCTGCGCGGCCGCCGCATGGGGAAAAAAGAACGAACCGGCGCACCCCGGACGGCCCGCGGGCGCCCCGAGTCTTCGGTTCCTGTTTCCCGCACCGTCCAGTTTACAAAATTTACCTTGCCGCCAGGCGCCGCCGGTTCTCTGCGTTGCTCTCCACTCTCCACTACCCACTCTCCACTACCCACTCTCCACTCTCCACTCTCCACTGGGCGCCGTCAGGCGCCCTCACTACCCACTGGGGCGCGCGCAGCGCGCCCCGAGAGAAGTGCTTTAATGATGGCTGGAGAAACGCTATGGGAACCGCTGCCCCAAACCCCGCCGTACAGCAGCCCCGCGAGCGGAAGAGTCTCTACGATCGGGATTTCTACTCCTGGTCCATGCAGCAGGCCGAGGCCCTGAAGCGCCGGGACTTCAACGCCGTCGATTGGGAAAACGTCATCGAGGAGATCCAGGATTTGGGAGTAGCGCAAAAAAACAGCTATGAAGCCTATTGCGCCCGGGCCGTCGAGCACTTCCTGAAAATCCAATACTGGAAACACTCTACCCGATGGGTATTGGAGCATTGGGCCGAAGAAATAGGAAATTTTCGGGATGAGATGGCAGATCTCATCGACAAGAACCCGGGACTGAAGGGCAAGTACGCCGAGATGTTCGCCGACGCTTGGAAGAAAGGGCGCCGCTACGCCGTGAAAAGTCTGGCCAAATACGACGTGCAGCGCATCCGCCGGCATCAGGGCGCGAGCAAATCGACCGGCGAGGAGTTGGCGCAACCCCAAGAGCATCCCGGTTACATGCGTCAAGAGATGCGCCGCAAGTGGGACGGCATCCTGCCTCAGGAGTGTCCTTACCGATTCGCGCACGTCACGGCCTTCGACGCCAAATCCGACCGCAGGCCGCGGGAGGACGTCTGGCCGCCCGCCGTGGCGAAGATACTCAACAACCGACTCGAACAGAATTATCCCGTTCTCCCCGACTACAAAACGGAGCGCGGCCCCAGCAGGGGCAGCCAACCTTCCCGCGGCTTCACTTGGGACCGCTGACGCTCGTGCGCTGAAAAAACTTCCCTACGAGCGGACCGGGACCCGGCAGTAGCCGCGCAGCGCTTTCTTCAACTCTCCACTTTCCACTGGGCGCCGTCAGGCGCCCTCACTCCACGGCAATGGTCACGCCGGCTTGGCTCGCTTTGCCGCCGATGGCCAGGACCAGCTTCGCCGCGTCGGACGGCGCGATGCCTTGCGGCGTCTCGACGACGACCAGGTTGACGCCGGCCAGCGCCGGCGCCAGCCCCGAGAACAGCACGCCCTCCGCGGCGACCTCCACGCCGCCGATACTCACCCGCGGGCGTTCGACCGTGCGCCGCAGCAGCGCGTTCGAGCCGTCGGCGAGGCAGACGCCCTGGGGCCCGCAGGAGTTCTCCCCGTCGGCTATGGGCGGCTGCACCGGCCCCAGCCCCGTGGCGTAAATCTCCAGCACGTCTCCGGCCCGCGCCGGCCGGCTCTCCCCGACTGCGCCCCGCGGCGCCGCCAAAACCCCCGCGCCCGCCAACAGCGCCGCCGCCTGGCCCGTCCCCTCACCGGATATCGTGAAGACGCCCGGCGCATGGGCGGCGACCAGGAAACGCCGCGGATAGCTGCTCCCCTCAGCCGTCTCCACGACTACCGAGGCCGGAGCGGTTTCGCCCGCCTCCGGCCCCAACAGGAACGGCAACTGCGCCTCGATGCGCTGCGGGCCCACCGCGAGCAGCCGCGCGGCGAGGCCGCCGCCCGCGCCGCCGGCGGCGGCGAAGCGCACCGTCGCCCCGCCCCGCCTGGCAGGCAGCGGAAAGCCCTCGGCCGCGACCGCCGCGCCGGAGCCGGAGGTAAAGTTTTCGCCCTGCACGACCACCAGCGATCCCGGCGCCAGCGGCAAGACCGCCGCGCCGAACAGCCCCGGCGCGCCCAACGCGCTCATCGCCGCCGCGTTGACCACCCCGCGCTCCGACACCGCCGGCCCCCGCGGCGGCAGCACTTCCAACTCGATGCGCACGCGCGCCGTCACCCGCCCCCCGGAACGCACGTACAGCCGCCCGGCGTGCTCCCCTGTGCGCAGCCCGGCCGGATCTGCCGTGACTTCCACCATCGTCTCTTCGCCCTCGGCCAAGCTGCCGCTCGCAGGCTCTACCGTTATCCAGCGCTGCGAAGGCTTCAAGCGAAAGTCCGCGGCGCCGTCCTCGGCGTACAGCACGACCTGCCGGCTCGCCGGGCCGTCGTCCTGCCGCAACACGAACGACAACTCGAACGTCCGCGAGAGCGCCGCCGGCGCCGTCCCCGGCCCCGGCGGCGGCGGCGGAAAGATCACCTTGCGGATGCGGTAGTTGAACGTATCGGCGATGTAGAGGTTGCCCGCTCCGTCCGCCGCCACGCCCAAGGGCCCGCTCAACTGCGCCGCCGCGGCCGCGCCGCCGTCTCCGCCGTAGCCTGGGGAGCCGTCGCCGACGACCGTGGAAATGAAGCCCGTCGCGGCGTCCACCTTGCGGATGCGGTTGTTGTTCGCATCGGCGATGTAGAGGTTGCCCGCTCCGTCCGCCGCCACGCCGAAGGGATCCTGCAACTGCGCCGCCGCGGCCGCGCCGCCGTCCCCGCCGTAACCTGCGGAGCCGTCGCCGGCGACCGTGGAAATGAAGCTCGTCGCGGCGTCCACCTTGCGGATGCGGTTGTTGAACGTATCGGCGATGTAGAGGTTGCCCGCTCCGTCCAGCGCCACGCCTGAGGGCGCGTCCAACTGCGCCGCCGCGGCCGCGCCGCCGTCTCCGCCGTCGCCTGCGGAGCCGTCGCCGGCGACCGTGGAAATGAAGCTCGTCGCGGCGTCCACCTTGCGGATGCGGTTGTTGAACGTATCGGCGATGTAGAGGTTGCCCGCTCCGTCCGGCGCCACGCCGAAGGGGCCGTTCAACTGCGCCGCCGCGGCCGCGCCGCCGTCCCCGCCGTAGCCTGGGGAGCCGTCGCCCGCGACCGTATCGATGATCCCGTCCGCCGCAGGCTGCGCCCAGGCGGCCGCCGCCGGCAGCGCGGCGCAGAACGCAAGCCTGAGCAAGAACGGCGCATGAAAACGCCGGCGCGAGGCGCTCGCAGCGGAAGCCGGTCGGAGCAGGGAAAAACAGCAGCCGAAGGCGGGCGGTCCGCCGACCGCGCTGCTCCTCGTATCGATATCGGCGGATTGACCTGCTCCTGTTTCGCGCCTTCCGCTCCAGAGTCCCCGAAACATCCCCGGCAACGAACGACTTCTCGTTGCGCCGGGGGGAAGCGCGCAAAAACTTGACATATTTAACAATCTATCACGGAGCGCAGCGCCCTGACCGCCGCGCAGCGCTTTCTTCAACTCTCCACTTTCCACTTTCCACTTTCCACTGGGCGCCGTCAGGCGCCCTCACTTTCCACTGGGCGCCGCCAGGCGCCCCCACTCTCCACTAACCACTGGGGCCGCGCAGCGGCCCCAACAACTCCGCCCCTTCCTCCGGATCGGGCAGCCCCAGCCGGTCGCGCGCCACCGACGCCTGCACCCGCAGCCCCAGCGGAACCAGCCGCTCCAGCGCCGCGGTCAGCGCCGCCGTGTCTTCCGGCTCGGCCGCCGGCAGCAGCAGCCGCGGCGCCTCGTCCGCGCGCCCCCAGTTCAACTCCACGAAGGGCCGCACCAGATCGCGGTTCAGCGTAGCCGCCAACTGTCGCGCGTCCGCGCGCACGATGTCCCCGCGCACCGCGTCGTGCACCTGCGCCTGCGCCCGCGACGAGCCGTCGTCGGTGGTCGTCGTCTGCCCCAGCACCGCCTTCGACACCTGACTGTCAACGTACTCGGCCAGCCCGCGGAAAACGTCCGCCCCGGCCTGCCCCGAACCGCCCGCCTGCTCGAACTCCACGCGCATCGACTCGGGCATCACCGCCGCCGCGTCCGTGCCCAGGTTGGCCACCGCCTCGGCCAGCGTCTCGATGTCGCTCTCGCTCGCCCCCGGCCCGTAACGGCCCACCCGCAGCGGCATGCCGAACACCTCGGCGTAGGCCGTCCAGTCGGTCAGCGCATGCGCCTTGATCGTATACGCCGCCGCCGCCAGGCGCGCCAGCCCGCCCCGCGCCGGCAGCCCCGAACGCAGCCGCGGCGCGTGCACGATCCACTTCGCCGGCGCCAGCGGCGCGCCGTCCGGGGCGTCCCGCTCGCTCAACAGGCGCAGCGTCCGCCCG
Organism: Bryobacterales bacterium; assembly: GCA_965214655.1. Lineage (GTDB taxonomy): Bacteria > Acidobacteriota > Terriglobia > Bryobacterales > UBA6623 > CATQHP01. Next base: position 3,806,393 of record OZ243965.1, read on the forward strand.
TCCGTCCGATCCCAGCGAAACCAGCGCGGATCGCGCCATTCGTAGCGCTCCGGAAACCACCGGGACCCGCGCCGCCAGACGATCTCGACCGCCGCGAACCCCTTGCCCAGCGCGTCCAGACAGTCCTCGAGCAGCGGCGTGAACTCGGGCGCCCGCGCCAGCTTGCGCACGGCGTCGGCAATCTCCAGGTCGCGCGGCGCGTCCGACGCCGCCTCCACCTGCGGCTCCAACCCCGACACCGCCCGCTTGCGCACGCCCAGCACGGCGGCATAGTGCGGGTCGCGCTCCTCCATCTCTTCGGCCAGCGTCAGATAGGCGTCGATGTCGCCCCCGTCCGCCGCCCGCAGCACCGCCGCCAGCCGCTCCGGCGTCAGCCCCGCGGCGATCGACTCCGTGCGCCACGCCCGGCGCACCCCCGTCAGACAAGGCCGCCCCTGCTCTCCCCTCAGCGCCGCCCCGCGCGCCCCCGCCGCCATGACGCTTACCATTGCAGACGGCCCGGCCCGGCGGCAAGCGTGAACAATTTCAGTAGGCGGGCCGCTGCGCGGCCCCAGTGGAGAGTGAGGCGCGCTGCGCGCGCCAGTGGAGAGTGGGGAGTGGAGAGTGGAGAGTCAAGACTGCCGGGAGGCGAGTGACTTGAGCAAGGCGTTGAGCATCTTGTTGATTTCGATACAGTCTGCGAAAAGGGGATCGCAAGCCTCTCGACCCATGATTTCCAGTCTGGTGATTTCCAGTCTGGCGGACAGATGTAGAAAGGTCTCCAACTCCGCTAACGAGCCGCGGGCAACGCCCGGCGACTGGATGAATTCCCCCGTCGTCCTCCGCGCCTGCCCTTCGGCGATGTTGGGTTGGCCGCTATGGAGGCCGCCGCGCGGCGCATCTGCGCGGTCAACCCAAATTTTTCTTCAACAGGGAAGCGCCGTGTCAGCGTGTATATTGCGACCGTCAAGTCCATCGCTTTCCGCCAGACCAGAAGCTCCCGATACGAACTCACAGACGCCATGACTTTCCACAGTAAGCAAGACCGTCAGGCGCGCGTTTTCTTCCACTTTCCACTCTCCACTCTCCACTCTCCACTGGTCTCCGCTATCCACTGGCGCCGCAGGCGCCCCCGCTAATCCCCAAAAAACGCCTGTCTGAGCAGCAGCCCGACGATCAGCAGTTGCACGGGCAGAAAAAAACGGAAAACGAACGCCTTGACAAATTCGCGCAACTCGTCCACCTTGGCCTCCACCCCGTTCACCCTGGCCTCCAACCCGTCCACCTTGGCTTCTATCTCGGCCATCTTCAGCCGGTCGGCGGCTCTGTGCTCGGCCGCTTCCCGCCGGTCGGCGGCTCTGTGCTCGGCCATCTCCGCGCGCAACTCCAGGATGTCCTGTTTGGTGGCCAAGTCGCCGCCCGCCGGAATAGCGGCCGCCGCAGCCTTGGCTTTCTGCTCCGAGGCGCCCGCCTCGACCAACGCTTCGTAAACTTCGCTGACCAAAAGACTCATGCCTGCCGATCAGTATACAGCAGGACGGGGGGCCGCTGCGCGGCGTTCGCCATCGGCCGGCCATGCCGCTGAGCCGCGCCCCGGCGCCTGCGGCGCGCCCCCGGCACGATACAGTCCTATGCTATATACTCATGGCCCCTCCTATGGCAAAGACGGCGAAACTGTTTTGGGCCGGGCGCTCGCAGGCCGTTCGCCTGCCGAAGGAATTTCGCATGGACGGCGAGGAAGTACGCATCCGCAAGCAGGGGGCGGCCGTCGTCCTCGAACCCGTTGGCGCCGATTGGGCGTGGCTCGACGCCGTCGCCGGGAAGTTCTCCAGGGATTTCTTTGCCGCAGGGCGCAAACAGCCGGCGCATCGGGTCCGACCTGCTCTCGATGACGCCTTCGCTTGTCGCTCGGCTGCGCCCCCTCACGCCTTGTGAATTCGGGTTGCCGGCCCCGGGCGCCTGCGATCTCTACTACGGCGCCTTCAAGAGCAGATGCACGGAGCATGAAAACGCTTCTGCGAGCGCGCCCCCTCCCCACTTTCCACTTTCCACTGGCGCGCGAAGCGCGCCTCACTCTTTCGTAAAGAAGTTGGCGCTCGAATACATCCCTCTTTCGCCGTCGATGGTGGCCTCGCCGACTCCCCGGTACTGGCCCGGCTGCTCCGCCGTGTAGGCGCATATCGCCCCCTCGCGTTCGGTGCCCGCAACGTCGGCCCAGGCGCCGTTCTCGTCGTCCCTGCGCTGCCATTTCGAGGTGTGCACGGTATAGACGGAGCCGACCAGCGGCGGGAACTGCAAGCCATCGACCGGCAGGCATTCCATTATGGTCAGCAAGCCGCCGGCGAGGATGATGCTTCCGTCGGCGACCATCCAGAAATCCAGCGGGATATAGCCGTCGGATGGCGGCGCCGGCGCTTGCACCGCCACGGACGGACCCTCCGGCGAGGAAACCCCGTCGATCGTCAGCGTCACCGGCAACTCGCCGTCGGGCGCGGCGTCGGGAACTTTGACTACAAGCTGGTACAGCCCGGCGGCGTCGGGCGCGCCGCCGATATAGAAAATGTCCTCCGGCGCAGCCTCCATGCCGCCGAACGACACGCGCACGTCCGTCGTGGCCAGCGGCGTCAAGGGGTCGTCGGCATAGACGGTTAGCGGAATCTCGCCGGCGGCGAGCGGCGGATCGGTCGCCCCGAACCCCGTCCCGAACAGGCTGATGAACTCGCCCGGAGCGGCCGGCGTCGTCACGTCAGGGATCAACTCCGCCGGTCCGACGATGCCGGGCCCGCCTCCGTGCAGCGCCGCGATGGCTTGGCTCCCCCGGTCGTGGAAAACGAAAAACGCCGGCTGCGCCGCGGCGACGTCAAAGCTCTCGGCCGCGCTGCGCTGCTCGTTGGCCGTGCCGCAGCCGCGCACCACCGTCACCGCCTCCGGCCCCAGCCCCGCCTGGTCGGGAACCTGGAAGTTGATCTGCCCCGGCGTGACGGCGAACAGCGGCGCGCGCCGGCCGCCCACTTCGACGCAGGTCTCGGCCAGCGTCGCGGCGACCCCTCCGGTGTCGTCGAGCTGCGGAGCGAACGCGGCCGTTCCCTCGGGCGCGAAGTCCGTGCCGAAGACGCTGGCGATGGCGTTCGGCGCGCCTGTCGTTACGCTGGGAACCAGCGTCGCCAGCACCACGCCGCCCGCGCTGATCGACGGCGCCGGGCCGCCGCCGCCGGCGTCGGCGGGCTGGACGACCGCTTGCGCGTGGTAGATGTTGTCGCCGGCGGCGGCCTGGTCGCCGTTGGCGCCGTTGCCGGCGGCGGCGAGGGTGATCGGACCGCTGGCGGTCATGGGCGCGGTCCATTCGACGGCGAACGCCGCCTCGGTGCCGGTTTTGGCAAAGGTGTGCGTGGCCCACTGCACGCTGTCGTCGCCGCACGTCCCGGGAACGACGGAAACTTGCTGTTCGCCGGGCATCAGCGTCCCGCCGGGCGCGCAGCCGTCGCCGGCGCGGGCGGTGAGCTGGAAGCCGATGCGCCGCGCCGTGGAATCGGCCAGGCTCACGCTGACCGAAACGGTCTCGCCGGGCGTATAGCGGAACTGCTCGGCGGGCGCGCCGTCGATCGCGAGCGACAGCGTCCCGGGGCCTTGATTGGCTTGGCCGTCGTCATGGCAGCCGGAGCTGGCGCAACTGCCTTCGCCGGGAAAATCGCCCCCGGAACTGCGCGGGGGCGCCCCTCTCGAGTGGGACAGCAAATACAGCGGACAGGCAAAGAAGGCGATGGCCAGCAGAGCGCCGGCGAGCGAGCGGGGTTTCATGGGATTCTTCCTATGATAGGGGCATGGGTTATGGGGCTGCAACGCACAGGCCGGCTGAATTTTTGGGCGCTGTGGGGGCAAGGCATTAAAAAAATGAAATTTAAACGTTTTTGAAGGGAATTGAAAGGAGCGCAAACCTACTGGCCGTGGGGGGCGTGGGCGGGCGAAGCGGGCATGGCGAGGGCAAACCCAAACTGCATCTTACGCCCTGCAACCTCTTGATTCCGCAACGAATCCCCCTCACCCCAACCCAAACCAACCGTCCGCTTACACCCGCTGACAATTCTACAGGGTTTTATGCGTTCAGCAAGCGCCGCTCGAGCAACGCCTGCATGTCACGCCGCCCATCGGCGATCACGAGAACATACACGTTGTTTCCTATCACCCGATAGATGATCCGGTAGGGTTTGAAAAAGACCTCACGATACTCCCGAATGCCAATGTCCAGCAATTCTTTCGGGCAGTTCCCGCGTTGGGGGTGCTCGTAGAGACCCTGGAACGCTTTTTGGATCTGCTCCAGCACGTAATCCGCCCGTTTCGGTCCGTCGTGCCGATCGATGTAATCGCAGATCTCTTCCAAGCCGCGGGCCGCATCATCGGTCAACTGAACCAGAAAGGACATCAACGAGACTGGTGCCGCCCCCGAAGCCGTGCGATGACATCGGCGGCAGCTTCCACGCGGTCCGCTTCGATCTGACGGTTACCCAATGCGAGTATCTTCAGCAGCGCCACGGTCTCCTGCATTCGCTCGTAGCTGTCGATATCCTGCACCACGACCTTGGCTTCGCCGTTCTGGGTGATGATTAACGGTTCCTGCCGGTCCCCGAGCGTGCGTACGATCTCGGCGGCGTGGGCCTTGAGGTAACTGATCGGCTTGATTCGGCTGAATTTCATGAAACACATCCCCTTCGAACCAAATATAGACCATAAACGGGTCAATGAACAAACTCTCCCGTATCCTTCTTGCGGTGGTTACGGCGGTAAGTTTAGAGGTCTTTGAACCGCCAGGGGCGCCGGGGACGGCGGGAGCACACGGTAAGGAGAAGAGACGGGGCGGCGCTATGGAGCGGATGTGCAGCGAGAGTCGACGCGGCCGCGGCGCAATTGCAGCTGCTCAACGCGATCTATGCGCAACTTCGGCTGCAGGTCCACTTTTTCTGTCATTGCGGGAGCTCGAGCACAAGAGTCGGCGGGGCAGCCGGGTGTACAAGCGTTACGATCGAGACCGGACTCCCTGCCGGCGAGCGCTGGAGTCCGGTGACGTCTCGGAGGCTTGCAAAAGGCGGTTGCAAGCGCAGTATCGGCAACTCGACCCGGCCGCGGCGGCCCGCCGGACCCTACATCTGGAGGACAAGCTCTTGCGGCAAGTGCGCAAAGGGGGCGCGGAACTGTGGATGGCGCCGCGGCGGATGGGGGAATTTCCGTTTTCCCATCCGCCGCGTGGAACCCGCCTGCGGCGGGTCCCACGCCAGCCACAGCGACGACTATATGATTGCTTTCAAATAGATTTTATGTGAGGCGCCAAGGGCCGCGCCCGAAGACGCGGCCCTTGCGGTGTTCGTCGATGGATACGGCCTACCAGCCCAGCCGGAAGCCGATGCGGAAGAAGCGCTCGTCGATGCCCTCCCGCCCGGTGTTGCGGATGCGGTTCAACAGCATGAAGTTCGAAGACGTGACGCCTCTGCTGTTCGGCCGCTCGAAATGCGGCGTGTTGCTTATGTTGAACGCCTCGGCGCGGAACTGCAATTGCAGCTTTTCCGTAATCTGAAACTTGCGGAAGATGCCCATGTCCAGATTGAGCAGCCCCGGCCCGCGCAGGTTGTTCAGGCCGCACGTGCCGAAACGCTCTCCCACCGGCTCGGCGAACGCGCTCGGATCGATCCAGATGTCGTTGCTGCCGCGCTTGACGTAGTTCGGCTCGGCAATGCAGTCGGCCACCTGTCCGGACTGGTTGGCGTTCAGGTCGCCGCTGGGCGCCGTCGCGTTGAACGGCGCGCCCGTATAGGCGCTGAACAGCCCGTTGATCTGCCAGCCGCCCAGGATCGCCGCGCCCGCGCCGCTCGTCGCCAGCGACTTCCCTCTGCCGAACGGCAGGTCGTAGACCATCGTCGTCTGGAAGTTGTGGCGGATGTCCTGGCTCAAATCGCTGTACATGCGGTTGTACATCCACGGTATGGCGAACGTGCGCTGCCCGGCGCCCGAGTCTTCGTTGGTGAAGCCCCGGCCGTGCGCCCAGGTGTGCGCCACGGTCATCTGCAGGCCCTTGCTGAAGTTGCGCGTCAGCTTCGTCTGCAACGAGTCGTACTTCGCCGTGCCCAGGCTGCCGTGCAGGCGCGTTTGGCCGGCTCTGCCGAACTTGATGCGCAGTTGCTGCCCGGCGGCGCCTTCGCCGATGAAACCCCAGTTCTGCTCCAGCCGGGCGAGCTGGTTCACCGAGCGCGTGGCCACGTAGCCGCTGCTCAGAATCCAGTCGCCGAAACGGCGCTCGACCGTCAGGTTCCACGACTGGATGTAGCCGCGGGTCAGGTTGTTCGTGTCCATCGTGTTCACGTTGGTGGTCAGCGGGATGTCCAGAATCCCGTTGCCCAGATCCGGCTCGCGGATCACCTCGAGGCCGTCCCGCAGCGTCGTGGCGAAGCCGTAACTGTCGCCGGCCACCGGGCCGTCCTTGGCCATGATCGGATAGTTCGTGCGCAACGGGCGCGCCCAGTTGAACGGGTCCACGGTAATGCCGTAGCCGGCGCGAATCACCGTGTTGTCGTCCGCGCGGTAAGCAAAGCCCACCCGGGGCACGAAGTTGTGCTTGCCGATGCTGCCGATGCCGCAGTCGGTCGGGATGTCGCCGGCGCCGCAGGCCCACATCTTGTTGTTGTCGAAGTCGTACCGCTCCAGGCCGCGCGATTGCCGCGTGGGGAACGGAAAGATCTCGTAGCGCACGCCGTACGACATGGTCAGCTTGGGCGTGATCTGCCAGCGGTCGCGCGCGTAAAAGCTGAGCAGCTTCGTGCGTGTGAAATAACCGTTCTCGTCGAACTGCCAGATCTTGCCCGCCTCGCGCGGCGCTCCCAGCAGGAACGCGGCATAAGCGTTGTAATCCGACGTGCTCGGCCCGCCGCGCAGCCGGGTCGTGTTCTGGCGGAAACGGAACTCGCCCGAAGCCGCGCCGTACCCGCCCGAAAACTCGGGCTGGTTGTGGTCGAGATCCTGAAAGTAGAGGTCCGTCCCGAAACGGATGTTGTGCGTCCCCTTCGTCAGGTTGCCGTTCAGCACGATCTGATTCTGCGGATCCGAACGGTAATACGGCATGAAGCTGTTGGACATGCCCAGCCCCTCGAAGCCGTCGATGCGCAGCCGCGGCCAGCCGCCGTCGATGAAACGGTCCGACTGCAGACCGGGAATCTGCATGACGGTCCAGCCCAGGTTCTCGTCCAGCCTCTGCTGCTCGACGTTGGTGTCGACCAGCGTGTAGCCGTAGTAGCCGTCCACGATGAAGGTCGGCGAGAAGACGTGCGTGAACGAGATCGTGCCGGAATAGGTGTTGCCGAAGCCCGTGCCGGGATTCGAGTTGGTCGGGTGCAGCCGGTTGCCGCCGAACTGGCCCAGCGTCTGCGCGTTCAACATGCGGTAATCGAGCATGCTGAAGCGGATGAAGCCCGTGGTCTTCGGCGAAAGGTTGAAGTTCGTCTTCGCGTCCAGCGTGTCCCGGAAGAACGTGGTCGAACCGTTCGCGTAGTAGTTCTGGTCCAGCCCCAGGCTGCCTACGCCCGGCAGGTTCGGATCGGGAAACGCCGGGTCATGGATCATCGCCGAGACCCCGGCGTCGATGCGCGACGCGGGAATCGTGTTGTTGGCGAACGGCTCGCGGTCTCTGGCGTAACCGCCGGCCGCTTGGTCCTGGATGCCGCTAAAGGGGTCGTAAATCGGCCGGCCCGCCGGCGCTCCGCTCAGGTCGCCGAAGCGCATGGCGTTGCTGGGCATGTCGATCAGCCGCTGGGCGAACTGCGACTCCCGCGTGCCCTCGTAGCTGAGGAAGTAGAACCACTTGTTCTTCTTGATCGGGCCGCCGATCGTGCCCCCGAACTGGTTGTTGATCAGCTTCGGCTTCGGCTGCGTGCGGTCGCTGAAGTAGGGATACGCCTTGAGGTGCTGGTTCATGTGGTACTCGAAGGCGGAGCCGTGAATGTCGTTGGTGCCCGACTTGATCTGCAGGTTGATGGCCGCGCCGCCGGCGAGGCCCTGCTCGGCGTCGAACGAGTTGGTGACGACGTTGACGGTCTCGATCGACTCCAGGGCCGGGTTGTAGCCGGTCATGTGCGGCACCCAGATGTTGGTCGAAGAGGCGCCGTCGATGCGCGTGTTGTTGTTCGAGCGCGACGTGCCGTTGACCGAGAAGCGCACGGCGCGCGAGGGATTGGTCGGCACCGAATGCGCGTTGGCCGGCGGCGAGAAGCCGGGCAGCGTCAGGAACAGCATCTGGTAGTTGCGCCCCAGCGGAATGGGAACGTTCTTCAGCGAGGTCTCATTGACCTCCTGGCGAACTTCGGCGCGGTCGGTCTGCAGCGTGGCGGCGGACGCCTGCACTTCGACGACCTCGGTGATCTGGCCCACTTCGAGCGATACGTCCACGCGGGTGATGTTGTTCTGGGTCACGGTGACGCCGGCGGTCGAGTAGGTCTGGAAGCCGTCCGAGCGGACGGTCACGGTATAGGCGCCGGTGCGCACGGTTGGGAAGCTGAAGTTGCCGGCCGCGCCGGTGGAAGCGGTGCGGCTGATGCCGGTGGCGTCATTGGAGATGGTCACCTCCGCGCCGGGAATGACCGCGCCGGTGGTATCGGTCACGGTGCCGTCGATGGCGCCCTGAATCAACTGCGCGTATGCGCCGGGCGCCAGAGCCAGAACTGACGTTGCGAACAGGACGGCGGCAAGCATGCGCCCCGCCTTTCGCGCGAGAATTTCGAATCTCATCGAGAATCTTTCCCCCTTTTGAACTGTTATTTACGAGCAGCCGCGCCGTCCTGCGGGGCGGCGCGGACCTGTTGGGGCGGAATGGAAACACTGGAACCCCATCTCACCCCAACCCACAATTAGCACAGGTTAGCGCGGGCTGTCAAGTGTGTGCGCACAGTTTTTGGGGAGAGTGGACTGCCGCAGCGGCCGTGTGCGGCGCGCGCGGCCCTTATCCCATCGATCCGCCCCTCAATCCCAACCCCAACGCCTCCCCCACCCCAACCCCAAAGCCCCCCTACAGCCGAGGAAGCCGGAGAGGGTTGGGACGGCTTGCGGGCCGGATGCGATACCTTTCTGCAAGCCGCAACCGACGCCACTTTCCGGCAGGTCGCGTTAATCGATGCTCCTGCAGTCCTCGGATGGCAGACCTGGAAACGACTGGACGACCGGACAACTTCGCGGACTCTTCGTGAGGGGCTCGAACAGCTTCGACGCGCCGGCCAACTCCGGGGAGACGATGTCGAAGCGGTCGCCGCCGCTCTCTCCGGAGCCATGAATGAGCTCGCTCTCTGGGTCGCGGCGCAGCCGAAGCCGCGGCTTGCCCTGGCGAGGGCGCGATCGGTGGTCGCCTCGATGCTCGACGTCTGGCGGCCTTGAGGGCCGGTTCTATCCGAAAGCGCGGCGTCCTTCTGTGCGTGCGGACACTTGGCTGCCTACCTTATTTCGGTGGCGGAAGGAAGTCAGCGAGAGCCGGTTGAGACGAGTCTGCGCCCGCTTTCTCGTTGGGGGTCAGTCGCTTTCGGCGAGAGCCTGCCTGGCAAACCGGTTGTCGACGTGGGTAGCCAGGTCGACTCCGCTCAAATCGGGCCGAGGTCGGCTACTGGGAAACAACTCCGCTTCGCGTAGCGCTCCCTCGGTAGAAACCTTGGGCGTGTGCGGAATCGCCGGTTCGTAAACCTCCACAAGGGCGGCCAGGGCATGCGGCGCTTGAGGCTCCACCCATTCCGCCAGCGAGCCGTCTATCGGCTTGGGTTGAACCTTGATGCGCTTTCGCAGGTAGGCGTCGGCGTCCCGGTTGGCTTTCTTTGCGAGCGGCGGGATTCTCCCCTGTCCCCAGTAAAATCCGTGAAACTCGCCGGGGTGCTTCATGACGGTCACAGGTTTGCGCATTGCTTCCATCTCGGGGGCCGCATCGTCAATCATGATATTCTTTCCGCGATGGCTTTCGCGGTGCGTTCCATAGCTCTCGTCTGCCTTGCGCTCGGCGGCGCATTGACAGCCGCAGAAAGGCCCCATCGGCGACCCGTCGTCCGGTGGACAGTCGGCGACTCCCCTCACTTCCGCTACCGATTCCTCGAAAAGTTGCGGACGACCAAGCTCTTCCAGGCCACCCCCGAAACCGGAACCTTCAACCACCACGGATTCCTCGCCTATCGCCAGGGAGTCCTATTCGCCGGCTGGGACAACCATGCGCGCGACGAAAACTCGTCCGGGCAGCACGGCATGTTGCGGTTCTCGACCGACCAAGGCGAGACCTGGTCCGATCCCAAGCGCTTGTTTCCGCCGCTCGCTGAAAAGGCTCCCCGATCGGAGGCGAACTTCTCGAACCCTTTCCAAACCTCACAGGGCTTCATTGAACTGGACGGCCAACTCTACGCCGCCACTGTCGTCGACAAGGCGCTGAAGGAAAAAGTTTACCGCTTCAACGAAGTCTCCCGCACGCGGGTCGGGATGCTTGCGCGGTCGGTCGCCCCGGACGGAACGCTCGGCGAAGTCTTCTGGGTAGCGGAAACCGCCCCCAAGCCCGAACCCGGCTTCCCCGCCTACCCGGCCGGCGACCCCGCGCTTGTCGCCAAAATGAACGCCTATTTCAAGCAGCCGGCCAACCTGCCGCAGCTCATTTTCGGACCCCGCATTCACCCGGACTCCGACGACGACCACCGCATGGTCGAACCGACCCAACCCTGGCGTCTCGACGACGGAACCTGGGTCCGACTCTTTCGCGACGTTGGCGACGGTCGCGCGACAACCCGCGCCCGGGTCGAAAATTCCAGAAGTCGGCGAATGTACTCCACCTTTTCGTTCGACGGCGGCAAAACCTGGACCACGCCCACGCGGACCAACTTCCCCGACGCCTGCGCGCGAGCCAACTCCGGAAAGCTGCCCGACGGGCAGGTCTACGTGATCAACAACGCCATCCCGCTGTCGACGAAGCAAGGCGGCCGCTCCATGCTTGGCATCTCGCTGTCCCGCGACGGCCTCACCTTCGATCGCATGGCGGTCATTCATTTCGTGGCCCCGGATAAACGCTACGCGGGCAAAGCCAAATCCAGCGGATACCAATACCCGCATTCTGTAATCGTTGGCGAATACCTGTGGGTGATCTACTCGGTGAACAAAGAAGACGAACAAAGAAGACATCGAGGCCGCTCGAATTCGCCTTTCCGAACTTTATGCGCTTGAACCCGAATAGGACAGCACGACGGCGACCCGCCATGTATCGATTCAGACTTCTTACCCTCGCGATCTCGACTCTAGGCGTTTTGGCGCCAATATCCCGGGCTGCCGATCGGCCCAACATCCTGCTCATCGTTTCCGAGGATAACGGTCCCGAGATTGGAACCTACGGCGATCCCTACGCGCGCACGCCGAACCTCGACAAGCTGGCCGCCGACGGAGTGCGCTTCGACCGTGCGTTCGTTCCGCAAGCCGGGTGCAGTCCTTCCCGGGCGAGTTTCCTAACCGGCCTCTATGTTCATCAGCACGGACAACTCGGCCTGGCCACTTGGGGCTTCCGCATGTACCGCAAGGATACGCCGAACGTTGTGCGCAGCCTTAAGGAAGCGGGTTATCGCACGGGAATCATCGGCAAGATTCATGTGAACCCCGAGTCCGCTTTCCCCTTCGACTTCAAGGCGATTCCTACGGCCAACTTCCAGCGGAAGAATCTGGCTGACTACGCCAAGCGCGCCGAGTTGTTCTTCGACGCTTCGGATCGACCGTTTTTCCTGAGCGTGAACTATCCGGACGCGCATCGGCCCTGGTTGCGGCAGGTCGAGGGGCTACCCGAGAAGCCGCTCGAGCCGCCCGACGTCGAACCGCTCGCTTATCTCAGACTCCATGGAACGAAATTGCGTCAGCTCACGGCTGACTACTACAACAGCATGGAGCGCCTCGACGTGCTGGTGGGCGACCTGCTGGGGGCGCTCGATCGCTCAGGCAAGGCCGCCGACACGCTGGTTGTTTACATTGGCGACCACGGCGCCGATTTCATTCGCGGCAAGCGGACCTGTTATGAAGGCGGCCTGCGCATCCCGCTCATCGCGCGTTGGCCCGGCCGAGCGAAAGCCGGCCAGGAGCGGAACGAGTTGGTTTCCACGATTGACTTGACGCCCACGTTTCTCGCGGCCGCCAAAGCCAAGCCGCCGGCAGGCTTGCCTGGGGCTTCCTTGCTCGAGTTACTCGAAGGCGAGGACCCGGATTGGCGGCGCTACCTGTTCGCCGAGTTCCACGCCCACGCCGCAAAGCAGAACTTCTATCCGCAGCGTTCCGTCCGAAATGACCGCTACAAGCTGATTGAGAACCTTATGCCCGGTGAGATCAACCCCGGATACGAATTCACGTTGCACCATCTCGAAGGTAATTTGCCCGAGGCGATCGAGTCGGCTTCGGCTGAAGTCCGCAAAAGCTATCGACTCATGGAGCGGCCGCCGCGCTTCGAGTTCTACGACCTGAAGACGGACCCCTTCGAGTTCCGCAATGTGGCGGATGATCCGGATCGGGCCGACGTTTTACGCGAACTTCAACGGGAGCTTGCGCGGTGGCGCAAGGAAACGAACGATCCGCTGCTTGACGCCGGCAATCTTCAGCGGTTCAAGGCCGAGGCGCAGATCGACTCGAGGTCAGGGGCCCGCGAACGCGGCTGGGAGTACCCCAACTACTTCTTCGAGTGAGGCAGTGGAGTCGGATGTCCGGAAGTTTCACCTGCCGCCTACGGGTCGCTCTGCCGCCGCCTGTACGGTCCCGGCAAGATCGGACCTTCCCCAAATGCGCTCGGCGGCCGCGAGGGCGTCCTGAAGGCGGCGGATACGCCCCGTCGCGTCACCGTCCGTTACGAGCGGCCAACTTGCCGCGTTCGTTGTCGATTTGCTCGATGAGCGCGGCTTGGCCGTAGCGCTCCGCCAAGCGCCGCGCCAGGGCGAGCGCATCGGCGGCTTCGGCGGTTTCTCCCAAGGCCGCGTACGCCGCCGCGAGGGCAAGCAGATAAGCGGGCTTCCGCGCCGTTTCTTCGCGGGCCGCCAGCCGAAATTCGCGGGCGGCCTCGGCCGGCTGGTTTTTCTGCATCATGGCCCGGCCGAGATGGTAATGGGCCAAGCCGTAGTCGGGGCGGTTGGCGACGGCGCGGCGGTAGAATCCGATGGCGTCGTCCAGCCGGCCTTGCTGCTCCAGCATTTGCCCCATGTTGTTGTTGGCGGCCGCGTAGTCGGGGTTGATTGCAAGCGCCCGCCGGAAAGCCTGCGCCGCTGCTTCGAAGTTTCCTTGGTCGTAGGACAAGACGCCGTAGTTGTAGTGCAACTCGGCGCTGTCGGGGTTCAGCGCGAGCGCCTGCCGGTAGTGGAATTCCGCTGCATCGGGCTTGCCCGCGCCGGCGTAAAGGACGATCAGATTGAGATGGGCCTGCACGAGCCCGGGGTCTGCCTGAACCGCCTTGAGGTGCAGTTCGACCGCTTCGGCAATCCTGCCGGCGCCGCGCGCCTCGACTCCGCGCTTGAGGTGCTCGGCGGCGCTGACGTTGAGATTGTCGATCGCGGCCATCAGCGGATCGGCGCCGCCCGGGCCGCCGAATCTGTCGTTTTCGTACTGCTGCAGATGATAGCCGGACTGCGTTGCGTCGCCCAGCTCCCTGTAGGCCAGGGCGAGCGCGTAATGAGCTTCGCCGAAATTGGGCGACAGCTCGACGGCGCGGGCCAAGTGGAGCGCGGCGTCCTCGAAATTGCCGAGCGCGGCGTGGACCTTGCCCAAGCCGTTGCGGATTTGCGGATCGTCCGGCGCTTCTTCCAGCAACTCGCTATAAATAAGGAGACTTTCCTCCAGGCGCCGTTGCTCCAGTAACGAGCGCGCCTTGCGCTTCCGCGCCGGCAGAAACGAAGGGTCGATCTGCAGGCTTGCCTCGAACGCGGCGAGCGCGGCGTCATGGCGGCCCCGGCCGGCGTGGATCGCCCCCAGGTAATAAGGCCAGCGCAGACTGTCCGGCTCCAGCGCCCGGGCGCGTTCGTAAAACGTCACCGCGAGGTCAAACCGCCGGTAGGCGTGCAGCAGCATCCCGGCCTCGCCGTTGAACGAGGCGTCTTCGGGCTTGGACTGCAGAACCGCGAATACGGCGCTCAGCCGCTCGGCAAGTGTGGGCTCGAGCGCGGCAAGATCGACTTCCGGCAACGGGCCGACCAGCGCGGTTCCATCGTCGTTGGAACACCGCGTCAGTCCGGCCCAGCAAACGCAGGCGAGGGCGAGAAGCGAATGACGCGAAAGACGGCGGATGTCGGGCAGGCCTCGGCGGAAGTGTCTGGGTTGCTGCGCCGCCACGGTCATTTGCCTCCTTATTTACTATCTACTATGCACTGCGGCTGCCGCGCCGCCGTCTGACAGCGTGCGAGAATCGAGTTGTGGCGACGCTCAACCGCCGTAAATTCGCAGCCGCCGCCTTCGGCGCGGCCGCGGCCCCTTTTTCATGCAGCAGAGAGCGGCGCGAGCCGGCGACCGATAAACGTGTGATTGTCCTGGGGCTCGACGGTCTCGATCCCAAGATCGTTCGGGCGCTGATGGATACGGGCCGCGCCCCGAACTTCAAGAAGCTCGCTGAAACCGGGGCGTTCCGCCCATTGGCAACGACCATGCCGGCGCTCAGCCCGGTCGCTTGGAGCACTTTCATTACCGGCGTCGATCCGGGCAGCCACGGCATCGTCGATTTCCTCATGCGCGATGCGGCGACCTATGCGCCGTATTTCTCGATTTGGGAGCCGCGCCCGGCGAGCCGCACGCTCAGATTGGGCGATTACGAACTCGCGCTCGGCGGCGGCGAGATCGAGAACAAGCGCATCGGCGCGCCGTTTTGGACCTATCTGACCGAGGCGGGCATCCCGGCGACGGTCATCAAGATTCCGACGAACTTTCCGGCCGACGACACGGCGACCCGTGCCGTGAGCGGCATGGGCGCCCCCGATCTGGTCGACTCCTTCGGCATGTTCGCCTACTACACCACCGACCGCGGGGAAAAATATCCGGAGTTTTCGGGCGGAAGGGTCCAGTATGTCAGCAGCCGGCAAGGGCGGGTTCAGGCGCGGCTTTTCGGGCCGGAAAACTCGATCGACAAGACCGCGGGCGCCGTAACGGTTCCCTTTACGGTCGATGTCGACCCCGCGTACGACGCGGCGCGGATCGAGATTCAAGGGCGCCAACTGGCGATCCGGCAAGGAGAATACAGCGACTGGGTCAAAGTCCGCTTCGACTTGGTGAAATGGCTCGCGGGGGTATCCGGCATCTGCCGCTTCTATCTCAAGGAAGCGCACCCGCATTTGAAGCTGTACGTCACCCCGATCAACATCGACCCGGCGGAGCAGTCCATGCCTGTGACGCATCCGCCGGAAATCGGCGGCGAGATTGCCGACCACATCGGGCCGTTCTGGACGAAGGGCCTGCCCTGCGACACGAAAGCGTTCGATTACCGCGTGCTCGACGACGAGGCTTACGTCAAGCAGGCGGAATTGATCCTCGCCGAGCGCATGAAGCTGTTCGACTACGAGTGGTCGCAGTTCCGCGAGGGCTTTTTCTTTTTCTATGTTTCGAGCACCGACCAGGACGCGCACATGCTCTGGCGGAACATGGATGAGAGCCACCCGATGCACGCGGCCAGCGATGTCCGCTTTTCCGGCTACATCCATCACTTGTATGAAGAGATGGACAAGCTGGTCGGCAAAGTGCTGCCCGCCGTCGATGACGATACTTTGCTGATCGTCTGCTCCGATCATGGATTCGCGCCCTTCGGCAGGCAGTTTCATCTCAATACCTGGCTTCGCGAGCAGGGTTATCTGAAGATCAAGGACGAAGCCGCGCGGAAGGAAAAAACGAGCTTGGCGGATATCGATTGGACGCGGACGGCCGCCTACGGCCTGGGGTTCAACGGCCTGTACATCAACCGCCTGGGCCGCGAGGGCCAGGGTTTCGTGGGCGACGGCCAAGCCGAGAGGCTCGCGGCGCGCATCGCGCGCGAACTGCGAGCGGTCGCCGACGGCGAGACGGGCCGGCGTCCGGTCCATCGCGTGTATGCGCGCGAAGAGGTTTACAGCGGCGAGTTCACGAACGATATGCCGGAGTTGCTTGTCGGCTACACGCCGGGTTACCGCGCGTCGTCCGATTCCGTGCAAGGCGGCGCCGGAAAGGAAATCTTGGACATCAACCCGTGGGCTTGGGCCGGAGATCACTCGATGGCGCGCGAGCTGGTGCCGGGATGCCTGTTCGTCAGCCGTTCGCCGGCGGTCGAAAATCCCGACATCATCGACCTGCCGGCGACGATTCTGAATTTTTTCAGCATCCGGAAGCCTTACCAGATGAGCGGACGAATTCTGTTCTGAGCGCCGCTTCGCGGCGCAGTGGAAAGTGGATCGTGGGGGGTGAAGAGTGAGCCGGCGCAAAGCGGGGCGGTCTTCAATGATTCGTATTCACTGGCGCTCCGCGGACCCGAGTATTCACTCGAATAGCCGCACGATTCCCGATCGATTCTCGCGGTCGAGGATCCGTTCCTCCTATTTGCGCCCTGGATTGCTACGGGCCAATCCGTGAGACGCACTCGATACAAAAAAAGGAGTAACAACAAAAATTTTGAAGACTAATAATAGGGCTAAATATATTCCAAAAAGTGCGGTAGATTACTTTATCGAATAATATTGAATTCTCTCCAAAACCTGGAATGGGTACTGCTTAAAATACCTTCTCGAAGCGTTCTCGATCACGCTTCCGGATCCGCACCGTCACATTTCTGAATCCATCCTGGAATGTGTACTCGGTAGGTTTGGGCGGCCAAAGAAAGATTGTCGCTGCAAAACCGGACATCACGCCAATCGAGATCAGGGCCGATTTGGCGCTGATCACGGGATCCCTGCCGTCTGTCCAGTAAGTCGTACAGCTACAGTCGCAATCGGAGTAACTGCAAGTCGATACCCACCCGGGTTCCTCTGGAAGCGCAAGGAGGCCCACTAAGGCTGCTGCGCCCGCAAGGCCCTCACCCGTGTAGTGCATGCGTTTCCAGGATCGGTAAAATTTTTCCTTTTCATATCCTGATTTTTGAAAAACAGCCACTAAAGATCGGTCTTTCTTGGAGTAGATACGGATGAACCCGTTAGTGATATGGATTGTGGCCTTCCTCCACTTTCCGTCAAGAGTCTTGTAGGAGGTCGTCCCACCTTTGAACCACTCAGCCTGAACCATGCTGACATTGAGCAAAAAAATTACGAATACACTAAACGCTTTATTCATTTCTTTGCCCCTCGTCCGAAATAGAGATCAGGTTTTCCGTGCCAAGAGGTGATTTTCGGCATGGAAAACTCTGAAACTTCTGGTGAGACGCACGGCGCGTTTCAACGGTTTCCATAGGGGTTTCCATAGGCGCTGTTGCACGATTCGGCTTCGGCGCAAGTGAGTCGCTTTCTCAACCCCTCGTTTCCGGCGTCACGGCGCAGGATTTCGGCCTACCCGGATCGGCTCTCCGGTTGAGGAGAGGACACCCGATCGCGGCCCTTCTCCTTTGGGCCGCGCTGCGCCTCGCCTTCGAGAAGAACTTGACTTGCTGCTGAATCGGCTGCCCGACGAGCGAGAAGAAGCGGTCTGCGCCGCGTACGGCCCCGAACCGATTCAGGCTGAAACATCTTCGCCGCGAACCCGACGGACGGCTAAGAGCCGCGCGGCATCCTGTTTTCCCGAAATCGGGACAGCCTCGATCCCGCCTGCGAAACCAGTCAAGCCGAGGCCGCCCGCGCCCGGCGCTCTATCGCACTGAAAAGCAATGGGTTTTTGATTTTCCTGCGAATGGCCGGATAATTGCGTATGAGGCGGCAGACATCATGGAAACGCTGCTGCAAGACATTTCATGCGCGCTGCACATTCCGGTCAAGCCTTCGCTTTTTACCGTTTTCGTGACGGTGACGCCGACGCCGGCCTTGGCGGCTCGACCCGGTCGATATTCTGCCGCATGAATGAGCTTGGACGGCCATAGGTGAGCAGGGATGGCTCTCATATTGATCTCCGATGACCGCGCCGATGTCTTGACGGCGCTGCGGCTTTTACTGAAGAGCGAGGGGCACGAGTGCTTGCCGGCGGCTTCTCCCGAGGCGGCAATGGAAATCGCCGGCGGCAAAGATCCGGATCTGGCGATCATCGACCTCAACTACGCGCGTGACACCACTTCCGGCGCCGAGGGTCTGGAGCTTCTGGAAAAGCTGCGGGAGGCCGTCCCCGGTTTGCCGGTAATCGTCATGACCGCTTGGGGCAGCATCGACCTGGCCGTGGAGGCCATCCGCCGCGGCGCCGCCGATTTTCTGCAAAAACCTTGGGAAAACGCGCGGTTGCTGTCGATTGTCCGCACGCAGTGCGCGTTGGCCGACTCCCGCGCGGGCATCAAGAAGCTTCAGGCCGAAAACCTCATGCTGCGCGGCGAAGGACGGCAGGCGTTCATCGCGGAGTCTCCGGCGATGCGGCCGGTGAGGGAATTGATCGAGCGCGTCGCCCCGACCGACGCCCACGTGTTGATTACCGGGGAGCACGGCACAGGCAAGGAAGTCGTGGCACAAACGCTGCACCGGATGTCCAACCGCGCCGCCGGGCCGATCGTGCCGGTGAACTTGGGAGGGTTGGCCGAAAGTCTCTTCGAGAGCGAGATGTTCGGGCACGTGAAAGGTTCCTATACAGGCGCCGATTCCAACCGCATGGGCCGCTTCGAGCTGGCCGACGGCGGCACGTTGTTCCTCGACGAGATCGCCAACATCTCGCTCGCGCAACAGGCGCGGCTGCTGCGGGTTATCGAAACCGGAATCGTCGAGCGCGTGGGATCGTCTCGGCCGCGCAAGGTCGACGTGCGAATTCTGTCGGCGACCAACGCCGACCCGGCGGCGCGGGTCAAGGCCGGGGAATTTCGCGAAGATCTGTTGTTCCGGTTGAATACGATCGAGATCCGCCTGCCGCCGCTGCGCGACCGCGGCGACGACATCGACCGGCTGGCGGACGCCTTTCTGGCAAAAGCCTTGTTGCGTTACAAGAAAGACATCGTAGGGTTCTCCGGCAAAGCGAGAGAGATGCTGCGCAGGCATTCCTGGCCGGGCAACGTGAGAGAGTTGGACCATGCCGTCCAGCGCGCGGCGCTCATGGCCTCGGGCATGGAAATCCAACCCCGCGATTTGGGTCTCGATACCCGCGGCGATGCCGGCCGGCCGCTCGATGAGATGAGCCTCGAGAAGAGTGAAGCCTATCTGATCCGCCGCGCTCTGGAGCGCAGCGGGGGCAACGTCCCCCAGGCGGCCGAGGCTCTCGGGCTCAGCCGCAGCGCGATGTATCGACGCATCGAAAAATACGGTCTGTGATGGATTTTTCCTTTGACAATGTGAGCCGCGCGTCCCGAAAACCGGTTCGTCATGAGCGGCGCGTCCTTGCCCTTGCGCTGTTGAGCGGCGCGCCTGCCGTGGTGACCGTCATCGGCCTGCTTGCATTCGGCGATTACGAGGATCGTACCCGTTGGACCCTCGGCTCGATCGTTACGGCTTGCTGGTTGGCTTTCGCCTTCGGCGCGCGAGCGGGTCGTTTTTCCGCTGCGCACCCTGGCGAATCTGCTTGCCGCTCTACGCGAAGGGGACTATTCGCTGCGTGGGCGCGCCGCCGCCGGCGACCCGCTCGGCGAGGTGATGGACGAGGTCAACCGCATGAGCGAGATGTTGCGCGAGCAGCGCCTGAGCGCCCTTGAAGCAACCCAGCTCCTGCGCACCGTGATGCAAGAGATCAACGTTGCCGTATTCGCCTTCGACGAACGCGAATGCCTGTGTTTGGCGAACCGCGCCGGCGAGTTGCTGCTGGGCCGGGAAGCGCAACGGATCGAAGGCCTGAGCGCCTCGCGTCTCGGCCTCGAGGAATGTCTGCATGCTCCGGCCGGGACCCTGGACCGCCGCTTCCCGGGCGGGGCGGGCCGCTGGCGGGTCAGCCGCCGCAAATTCCACGAAAACGGCAAGCCCCATCGACTCTTGGTGATCTCCGATTTGACGCGCGAGTTGCGTGAGGAGGAGTTGCTCGCCTGGCAGCGCCTGGTGCGGGTGCTCGGCCACGAATTGAATAATACGCTCGCGCCGATTCGCTCCATCGCCGACAGCCTGCGGGTTGCCGCGAAGCGGAAATCCTGGCCGCAGGGGTTTCGCGGCGACTTGGCCGAAGGTTTGAAAGTGATCGGTTCGCGGGCGGAATCGCTGAGCCGGTTTACGGCGGCTTATGCGCGTTTGGCCGGACTGCCTGCGGCGAACACCCGGCCGGTCCGCGCCGCCGACCTGGTCGAGGCCGCGCGGCGCATGGAGACACGGCTGCCGGTGGCCGTCGCGGGCGGCCCGGAGCTGATCGTCGAAGTCGACGCTGCGCAAATCGAGCAGGCGCTGATCAATTTGGTGCGCAACGCGGTCGATGCGGCAACGGAGACCGGCGGCGGCGTTTCCATCCGCTGGAGCGCGCAAGGCGGCAGGGCGGTTCTGGCGGTGCTGGACGAGGGGCGGGGGCTGCTCAACGACGCCAACCTCTTCGTGCCGTTCTATACGACGAAGCCGAACGGCGCCGGCATCGGCTTGGTGCTGTCCCGCCGCATCGCCGAGAATCACGGCGGAACGCTGACGCTGCAGAACCGCCGCGGCCGCGCCGGCTGCGAGGCGCGGCTGGAGCTTCCACTCCGCGCCGAACCGGCCCGCAATCCGTCCCGAAAATGAGACTTGCCGCGCGCCGCAAGCGGAATCCCGGCGGTTGCCGGTTGCGCCGCCCGCCGAAAAAACACGGAAAAACACCGAAAAACAACGGTTTGCAGCTTGCGCGCCGATTGGCGCCGAACGTGCAAGTAAAGTGTCGAGCACGCAGATCAAGCAGAGGGAGTTCTTGTGGATATCGAACGCAAAGACTTGGCCCGCAAACGGAAGATGCGCCGCGCGGCCTGGACGGCTTGCGCGGCTGCCGTGCTCAGCGGCGCGACTTACGGAGTTTCGCGGCTGGAGCCGGCCGCGCCGTCGGTGGAGCGGTCTTCGGTTTTCATCGACAAGGTTTCGCGCGGGCGCATGGCGCTCGACGTCCGCGGCTTGGGGACGCTCGTTCCCGAAGAGATCGTGTTGATCCCGGCTCGCAGCGAGGGCCGCGTCGAGCGCCGGCTGCTGCAGCCGGGCACGGCCGTTGAGCCGGATACCGTTCTGCTTGTGCTGAGCAATCCTCAGCTTGAGCAGCAGGCGTTCGACGCGGAATCGGAGATCGCTGCGAACGAGGCCGAGTATCGCAATCTCGAAGTCCAACTGCAAACGCAGACGCTCGACCAGCAAGCGGTTTGGGCGCAGGTTGTCGGCGACTACGAGCAGGCCAAGGTTCAGTACGAAGCCGATAAGCAATTGTTCGACGAAGGGCTGAAAGTCGCCATCGAGCTTTCCAAATCGCGCGTCGCTTACGAGCAGTTGGAAGCCCGCAAACGTATCGAGGAGAACCGCTTGGCGATTCGCGAGAAAGCGGTCGCGGCGCAACTCGCGGTGCAGCGCGCGCGCATCGACCAGAGCCGGCGGGTGCTCGAGCTCCGCCGCGGGCAACTCGAGCGCTTGAAGGTGCGCGCGGGCATATCCGGCGTGCTGCAGCAGCTTGAAGTCGAGGTGGGGCAACTGGTTTCGCCGGGAACCGTGCTGGCGCGGGTTTCGGATCCGAACCGCTTGAAGGCCGAGCTCAAGGTTGCCGAAACGCAGGCCAAGGATATCCTGATCGGCCAGCTTGCCGAAATCGATACGCGCACAGCGACGATTCCGGGAGCTGTCGCCCGCGTCGATCCGGCGGTGCTCGACGGCACGGTGACGGTTGACGTTCGCCTGGAGGGAGATCTCCCCAAGGGCGCGCGTCCCGACCTGAGCGTCGACGGCCGGATCATACTCGACCGCATCGACGACGCCCTGCAAGTCGGGCGGCCGGTTTACGCGCGGCAGAACGGAGTGATCTCGCTGTTTCGGCTTGAGCCGGACGGCGTCCACGCGGCGCGGACGCCGGTGCGCATCGGCCGCGCTTCCGTCAACAGGATCGAGATTCTCAACGGTTTGGCCGAGAACGACGAGGTCATTCTCTCCGACATGTCCGCGTCGCAAGATTACGACCGCATTCGCTTGAAGTGAAAGGAACGAGAAATGAGCACAACGAACGGCTCCGCTGAGGCTCCGCTGATTCGCCTACGCGGGGTCAAGAAGGTCTTCTATGCGGAAGACATCGAAACGCATGCGCTTTCCAAGGTTCACCTGCAGATCGACCGCGGCGAATACGTGGCGATCTCCGGCCCCTCGGGCTGCGGCAAATCGACGCTGCTGTCGATTTTGGGGCTGCTCGATACGGTTACCGAAGGCGAACATCTGCTCAAAGGAGAACCCGTCGAAAGTTTATCGGCAAGCCAACGCGCCAAGGTGCGCAACCGCGAAATCGGGTTCATTTTTCAGGCATTCAACCTGATCGGCGACCTCAACGTTTACGAGAACGTCGAGTTGCCGCTGACCTATCGCGGCATGGGCTCGAAAGAACGCAAAAGGCGCGTTCACGAAGCCTTGGAGCGCGTTGCGATGGAGCACCGCACGAAGCACTATCCGGCGCAGCTTTCCGGGGGCCAGCAGCAGCGCGCGGCGGTTGCGCGCGCGCTCGCGGGGTCGCCGGCGATTCTGCTGGCCGACGAGCCCACGGGCAACCTCGATTCGCGCAACGGCGAGCAGGTGATGGAGTTGCTGCGCGGCCTGCATCGTAACGGCGCGACGATTTGCATGGTCACCCACGACCCGCGCTACGAGGTCTACGCCGACCGCACCATCCGCTTGTTCGACGGTCGGATCGTCGAAGAGACCGGTTCCGAAACTGGAGGCGGCGATTCGACCGCTTCCTGGAGGCGCGAAACGTCATGACCGGCTTCATACAGGATATGCGTTGCGCTGCGCGGTCTCTTTGGCGCGCTCCGCTTTTCACTCTCGCTACGGTGCTGATCCTGGCGGTCGGCATCGGCGGCACGACGGCGATGTTCAGCGTGTTGGACCAGGCCGTGCTCCGCCCCTTGCCCGCAACCGAACCCGACCGCCTGGTTTTCTTGTATTGGGACGGCGTCTGGATGAACGGCTCGACCACGGGTTGGGCGAAATGGTCGTACCCCTGGTACGAGGACTTGCGCGACCGCAACGAGGTTTTCGAAGAACTGTTTTGCCGCTATGCCGTGTCCGCCAACTTCGGTTACGTCGGCGAAGCCCGCCGCGTGAATCTCGAAATGGTCTCGGGCAACTATTTCGGCGCTCTCGGGCTGGAGGCCGCTTTGGGCCGGGCGATCGCGCCTGAAGACGACCGCATTCCGAGTGGCCACCCCGTGGCAGTGCTCGGCCACGCCTTTTGGCGAGAGCATTTCGACGCCGACCCCGAGGTTATCGGCAATGAAATTCGTCTGAACGGGCGGGTTTTCGAAGTGATCGGCATCGCGCCGCGCGATTTCCGCGGCGTTGAATTCGGCAACCCGGCGGATGTTTTCGTGCCGATGGCCATGAAGCCGGCCCTTTCGCCGGGCTGGATGGCGATGTACGGCATCGAGGAGCGCCGCGCTCGTTGGGTCAACGTCATGGGCCGGTTGAACCCCGGAGTCTCCCGCGGGCAGGCGCAGGCGGGGATCGAGCCGCTGTTTCGGGCGCTCATCGAATACGATCTCGAACAGCCGGACTTGGCCGGATTGGGGGAATACGGCCGCGGGCGCTACCGTCAGGCGCGGCTCGATGTGCGCCCCGGCGCTCAAGGCGTGTGGCGCGGCCGCGAAGAAGCCAAGCCGGCCTTGACCACGCTGCTGGGCATGGTTGCCTTGCTGCTGCTCATCGGCTGCGCCAACACCGCCAATATCCTGATGG
The DNA here is from genome assembly GCA_965214655.1 of Bryobacterales bacterium. Taxonomy (GTDB): domain Bacteria; phylum Acidobacteriota; class Terriglobia; order Bryobacterales; family UBA6623; genus CATQHP01. Next base: position 3,830,278 of record OZ243965.1, read on the forward strand.
CCAAGGGTGCCGTGCGGGGCAGGGAAATCGCGGTCCGCGCCGCGGTGGGCGCCGGACGCCTCCGTATCGTGCGCCAATTGATGGCGGAGAGCCTACTGCTGGCCCTGTTGGCCGGGCTGTCGGCTCTGGCGGTTTCGACCTGGACGATCGGGTTCTTGATCTGGTTCCTCGACGACTCCGAATTTCAGAATCTCATCGTCGCTGCGCCTGAATACCGAGTCGTGCTTTTTACCTTGGCGGTAGCGGCGCTGACGGCCGTTCTATTCGGCTTGGCGCCGGCTCTGCAATCCGCGCGGGTCGGCGTTGCCGCGGCGCTGAAAGAGCAAGGCGGGTCGATCGCCGGCGACAACCTGGGACTGCGCAAGATATTCGTAGCATTCCAGGTGTTTCTTTCCGTTGTGCTCATTGTCGGCGCCGGGCTGTTCGCGCGCACGTTGGACAATCTGCGCAGCGTGGATCTCGGCTTCGAGACCGAGGACACTCTCGTGTTCGGGCTCGAGCTCGTCAAGAACGGCTACAGCGCCGAGTCCGCAGGCGTGTTTCTGCAGACGCTGTCCCGGCGCTTGGCGGCTTTGCCGGCGGTAACGGGAAGCGGGTACAGCATGGTTCGCCCGCTCAGCAGCTCGTCCTGGACCTACAGCATCAACGCCGAGGGCTACGCAAGCGAGCCCGGCGAAAATGTAAGCGCGCACTACAACGCGGTTTCTCCCGGCTGGTTCGAGACGCTCGGCGTGGCCCTGCTCGAGGGCCGCGCATTCCGCGATTCCGATGGCGCCGCGGCGCCGCGGGTGGGTGTGGTCAACCGTAAATTCGCAGAATACTTTTTCGCCGGCGAATCCGCGGTCGGCCGCAAGTTCAGTTCCGGAGGCAACCCCGACATCGAGATCGTCGGCGTCGTCCCGGATTTTTACTACCGCGACGTGAGCGGCGAAATTCCCCGCCAGACATTCGTTCCTTACGCCCAGATGCCGAGCGCCCTGGATGCGCACGTGCACGTGCGCGGCGGGGCCGCGCCGCAGCGGCTGATGACCGCGGCGCGGCAAATCGTCCGCGAGCTTGACCCCCAAATCCCCGTTTTCGATATGAATACGCTGGCCGACGAATTGGACCGCTCGCTCATTGCCGAACGCATGATCGCGGTGATGGGCGGGGCGTTCGGCGGGCTGGCCGTTTTGCTCTCCGGCGTCGGGCTTTACGGAGTATTGGCTTTCAGCATGGCCCGGCGCCGGCGCGAGATCGGGTTGCGCATCGCCCTCGGCGCCCGGCCGGGCGACATCGCCGGCTTGGCGGTAAAGGAGTTGGCCGTGCTGTTCGCGCTGGGCTGTCTTGCCGCCGTTCCCGTGTCGATAGCTCTTGCCGCCTCGATCGAAACGCAGCTTTACGGGGTGTCGGCGTTCGATCTACGGACGATTCTCGGAGCTTTGGCGCTGCTTCTGGCAGTGGCCGCGGCGGCGGCGTTTCTGCCGGTCTTCCGCGCCGCGCGCATGCAGCCGATGGACGCCTTGCGCTTCGAGTGAGCGCCGCGCCTATGGCGCGACGCTCACTCCTTCATGCGGCGGGCGACTTCGACCACGCGCGCGCCCAGCTTGCGGGCTTCTTCGATCTCGTGCGCCCCGACGCCTTTTTCGTGCTCCGGAACGCCGGTCGCGGCCGATGCTCCCAGTCCTCCGTAGGGCGTCGCCAGCACCATGCCGAATTGCAGCATGCCCAAGGCCATGCTGAGCATCGTGAACTCTTTTCCGTTCGACGGCGCGGCGCCCGTGGCGAATACGGCGCAGACCTTGTTTTCGAGCCCGCGGCTGCGCCAGAAACCGAACTCGTACGCCCAATCGACCAGCGTCCGGCGCACCTCGACGGCCACGTCGCCCATGTGAACCGGCGAGCCGAGCGCCACCGCGTCGGCTTGCTCCAGATCCGCCTGCTCGAGTGCGGCGACTTTTTTGAGAACGACCGTTACGCCCTCGCCGCGCGCTCCTTCGGCGACGGCTTCGGCCATCTTTTCGGTGTTCCCGGTCTGCGAATGGTAGGCGACAAGGACATGGATCTCCTGCGCCGCAGCAGCGCCGCCGAGCAGCAAAAAGGCGATCCCCGCGAGTTGCAAGCGCATCGAACCCATCTTAACCCGGGGGTCAAGCCTTGAACGAATCGAAAGCGCACTCTCCACTCGGGGATGCTGCGGGCTTCCCCGCTCAAGCGGAACGTAGAGGCTGATTCCTCTACGTAACCATGAAATAACCCACTACGATCAGCAGCACCATCGCCAGGATGCCGGCAAAGACACCCCAGTTGCCGTTCGCTTTTCCGTTAATCGTGTTGAACATGGCCGCACCTCCTTATTGGCTTTACCTTATTGGCTTTACCGAGCCACGCTTATGAAGCCGCAACAACGGCCAAGCATGAATCCGATAGCGACCCAATCTGACCGTACCATCGGAGGCGTTCGAAGGCAAGAAAAACGTCGGCGCAAGCATTGATAAACTTGGGCTCGAGGCGGCATGAATCTGCAGGGGAAGGCCGCATTGGTCACCGGGGCCGGCAAGGGAATCGGACAGGGCATCGCCGTACGGCTCGCAGAGTCAGGGTGCAACGTCGCAGTGAACTACAACTCCGATGAAGCCGGCGCCGAGCGGACCGCCGCCGCCGTCCGCGCCGCCGGGGCGAAGGCGGCGGTCATTCGCGCGTCGGTCGCCAACGCCGCAGAAGTCGAGCGCATGTTCACGCGGGCGCTCGATGAGTTTGACCGGCTCGATATTCTGGTCAACAACGCCGGCATCCAGGTCTGGTCCCCTCTGCTGGAGCTTTCCGAAGAAGATTGGGACCGCGTGATCGACACCAATCTCAAGGGCTGCTTTCTGTGCATGCAGCAGGGCGCCCGGCACATGAAAGCGCGCGGCGGCGGGCGCATCGTCAACATCGGCTCGGGCTGCAACAAAACGGCGTTTCCGAACCTGGTCAGCTACACCGCGAGCAAGGGCGGCATCGAACAGCTCACCAAGGTGGCCGCCGTCGAGCTCGGGCGGTACGGAATCACGGTCAATTGCGTTGCGCCGGGCGCCATCCTGATCGAGCGCACGCGGCGCGAAGCCGACGACTATGCCGGGCAATGGTCGCGCCTGACGCCCGTGGGCCGGGTCGGATATCCCGCCGACGTTGCCGGGGCGGTGGCGTTCCTGTGCGGAGACGAGGCCGATTTCATAACCGGACAGACCGTCTTCGTCGACGGCGGGTTGTTCACGCGGGGCCCTTGGGCATATTGAGGCGTTCGATGTTGTTGCCCGAGAATTCAGTTGTTTCCAATATGAGGACAAGCCGGCGGGCAGGTGCGCAAGGGCGAGCGCGGCGTCCGATTGATTCATGTCCGCGCCGAGACCAAGCGGCTGCAGCGCGACGAGCAGGGCAAGCCGCTCCAGGACCCCGACGGCAAGCCGCTCTACGAAACGCGCCGCCTGGCGCGGCCGCAGTCAAGGTCGTTTTTTGTTTTCAACGCCGAACAGGCCGACGGACTGCCGGCGCGGCCGCTGCCGGCGACGTGGCAACGGCACGAGGAAGCCGAGCCCGCCATACGGCAAACCGAGGCCCGCATCCAGCACACCAGTGAAAACCGCGCCTACTACGAGCTGCGCAACGACCGCATCGTGTGCTGCCTTTCGAGGACCGCTTCAAGAACGCCGCAGCCTATTATCAGACGGCGCTGCACGAGCTCGGGCACTGGACGGGGCATCCGACCAGGCTGAACCGCGAGACGCTGATCGCCGGCAGCCAGGCCGGGTTCGAATCCCCGGAGTACGCGCGGGAAGAGTTGCGGGCGGAGATCGGCTCGTTGATGAGCGGGCAGCGCCTAGGCATCGGGCACAACCCCGAACGCCATGCCGCCTACGTCGGCGATTGGATTCAGGCGCTGAAGAAAGACCCTACGGAAATCTACCGCGCCGCCCGCGATGCGCAGAGGATGAGCGACTACCTGCTCGAGCGCGGCCGCAAACGCCGGCCCGCCGCAGTCGAGCGCAGACAGCAAGCGGCGAGCCTGGCGCGGCCCGCCCGGGCTCCGCAAACCGAACTCGAAATTGCGCGCTGACAGCCGTGGAAACGACCGCAGGCCGAGGCCCGGAGGCGCCGCCTGCATCACAGGCCGATACGCCGCGGAGATGCATCGAACCCAAGATGTAGGGGCCGGCGCAACCCGATAGCAACTCTCGAGAGTTGCCGGCAGCTTCTTTTTCCGGGGGTACTGCAGCCCCACCCGAGCGGAGATAAGCCCGTACAGGGCTTCTCTGCAAGCCGTTTTCGAGCCGATCCGCGCGAAAGCTCCGTTTTTCGCCCTGTAAGCCGCTTTTGCGCCCGAAAAACCCCGTCCAGACGCTTCAGACGCAGCACGACGCGTTTCTGCCCTGATAATCCGTATCTCAGCGGTCCACGGGGGGGAGCGTCGCTGAGACAAGAACGGGGGCCGTCCGCTTGGCGGCGTCGCCGATCACAAGATGTTGACGCCGCGGCGCTTCCAAAACCCCAACATATGGCGCTTGCGCCGCGCTCGGCGGCGCTGAGAGAAGCCGCCCGCTTTAGCGGCTCCAGCCTATGCCGCGGCCCGCAGTGCGGTCGGCGCGAATGGGGAAACCGGCGTCAATGCGGGTATTGAGGACGCGGGCGACGCTTGGCGGCCATACGTCGTAGTTGGGCTCGCGGTCGCGCCGCGGATTGTAGGCCGTCACGTCTTCGAGGCGGTAGGGGCATTCTGCAGGCAGCGACCGATCCCGCTCGCGCAGCGCTTTCGAAAGCTTTCCGGGCGAATCCCCCGCTCGCACGGCGTTGGAACGATCGTATTCGGCTAGTCTGCGGCAAGCGTACCCCCTGCCACGCTTCCAGGCGCTGGCGAACATCTCATCGTACTGCCCCTTAATGCCGGGGTTCTTGTCGATGAGCTCCGCCATCTCCTGACGGAAGTCCAGAATCTCCTGCATCCAGTGCTCCAGGACCTTTTCGGTGGCTTCCCGGTAGTAATCGATCTTCAACAGATGCTCGATCACGCGGGCGAAATAGGCTTCGTAGTTGTTTCTCTGTGCTTTACCCAAGTCTTCGATCTCCTCGATGACGTTTTCCCAGTCGACCGCAGCAAAGTCGCGGCGCTTCAGCGCCTCGGCCTGCTGCATCGACCAGGAGTAGAAGTCACGCTCGTAGAGGTTGTTAGGCTTGTGAGCCTGCTGCGTGTCGGGGCTGGGGGCAAGGGTAGCCATGAGGTTGCTCCAGCCATCATTAAAGCACTTCTCCTCTCGACTTGCCGCGCCGTTGACGCTACGGCGGGTTGACCAAGTAACCGAGCAGCAACGTCATGGCCGCCAAGATCAGCCCAACCGCAGCCGCCGCGCCCTCGGCGGTCGCGCGCCCGACTCCGACAACGACCAAGAGCACCGCCATCGAGACCAGCAGCACGAGAAACGCCGTCATCGCCGCCGCCAGCGCGTCCCTCGAGCGGCGCAAGCGCCTGTTTCGCCGGCGATAGATCACGGCCCTTGCCTCCTTGCCGCGATCTCGCCGGCGTCGTCTGCGGCCTTCAAGAGCAGCTTCTACGGCGCAATCGGCGCCTAGCTCGGCAACGATCTCGCCGCCGTCGTTGCCCAAGTCGGGGAGGGCGCATTCTTCGCGCGGTTGCCGCAAGGCCGGCCCGTGCGGCGCGAAGGCGTCCCCGCATAGCCGGCAGCGCTCCGGTTCGCTGCTCTCAGCGCCGTCAGGCGCGGCGCTTGTGGTCGTAGGGTCGTGGTTCATCTTGCCCTCGCTTCGAACCCCGGGCGTTGCGGCCGCGTGGTATCGGTTTGGCGCCATTGTCGGCGCCGGGCAGCTTGCCCGGCCCGCCGTCCCGAATTCGCAAAAGTGGCCGAAACGCCGCTCCTGGTTCCGCCGCGAAGCGCCGGTCGGAGCGGTTCGCCGGCGAACGAATTCCTGAAAGTGGCCAACAGACCCCCGTTTTCGAGCAAGAGCGGCCAACTGGAACCCTCCTCGATGCTGCGCACGGACCTCAACAAGAGCCGCTGAGAACGTGCTGGAGCACAACTCCGCTGAGCGCGGCGAGCCACAGCACGACCACGACCCCGAGCAGGAAACGAACCTTGTCCTTCGTCGACATGACAGTTGCCGGCGGTCATCCGCGCCTCAGCGGCGCCACCGAGTTCTCTCAACCCACTGGCGGATCGAGCGCGGCGCCGGCCGCAGCAGCAAACCGTCCTGCCGCAACTCGACGTTCGCCGGCAAGATGTCCGGCGCCGCCTGAAGGTTCGCCTTGAACACATGCCGAAACGCAGTCATCTTCGAGTAGCCGCCGCCGAAGGTCTTCTTCAACAGCTCCCAGGAAGCCAGCGCGTCCGCCGGCGTGGTGCTGTGCAGCGTCAACCAGGCGTAGATATCCCAAACCATGCAGCAGCGCCGGTAAGTCAGTATCCGGCGCTCCAGCGGCAGCTTGGGCGCTTGGATGAAATCGTTGCGTAGCTGCAACTCCAGCGCGTCCAAGCGCTCCACCGCCAAGCGCGTCTCGCAGAAGTTCTGCAGATCGCTTCTCACTCGGGCGGGTCGAAAACCGTCGCTCACCTCCCGCAGGCAAGCGGCGAGATCGAACACGTCGATGACTCTCTGGCCGGCCTGCGCCGCGCCGCTGAGCACGGCCAGGATGCGCCGGGCGTGGATGCCCCAGGGCTGTTTGCAGCGGGTCGTGGGCAGCGGTTTGAGGGCCAAGCTCACGGGCCAACTCAACTCCTTCAGCGCGGCGTTCATCGGGGTTGCCCTCCCGGGGCGATCCGCCGTTCCATCCACGCGGCGATGGACGGGGCGCAGGGCCGCAGCAGCAGGCCGCGCTCGTGCGCCTCGGCGCGCGCGTCCGGCCATGCGCTCAACACCGCTGCGAGGCTCTTGCGGAACTTCGCGCGGAAGTCCCGCGGGCGCTTGTAGTCCGCGCCGAACTGGGCGGCGAGCGCTTCCCAGGGAATCAGCGTCTCGCGCTCCAGGGTCGATACCCGGTAGGTCAGCCAGGCGTAGAGGTCCAGCGCGAGCGTGGAGCGGCGCAGGCTGCGCACGATGGCCGTATCGAGGGGCACGACCGACTGGCGGCAGAGGTTGAAGAACGATTCGCTGAGCGCGACGGTCAGGGAACCCTCGGAACGCACCCACTGATTGATCACCGCGATGTTGCGTCCGGCGTCCCGCCGCACGTCTTGGTACAGGAACGTCGTCGAGCACATCCGGTTCATCTGGGCGCGGGCCGCGGTGAGGGGACCCCGCGCCCCGCCGTGACAGGCGATCTCCATGCGGTCGCTGAAGTCGCGCCAGCTTGCGCCGAGGTAGAAGCGCCGCGCCTTGTTCCGCACCGCGCCGGTAGTGAGGTACATCAGGATGAGCCGGGGATAGACGCCGTAAGGCAGGCCCACGGCGCGGGGCGCCAGCATGCTCAACTGCAAGGTTCCGTTCCGACGGCTGTACTCGTTGCCCTGCACGGCGCTGTGCGGCAACGTCGTGCAGATCAGGAAACGCGGTAGAAACACTACCGCAGGGGACTTCCGCCGCGGCTGGGGCGCTGCGGCGGCCCCGGCCTGGGGCTTGAACGTCAGGCCGTTCGCCCAGCCGTGCTTGACGAGTTCGCGCGAGAGCCGTTGCAGCGCCGCGCTGTGCTTGGCGGCCGCGTTTTTGTGTTCGAGGACTATACGGCCGCGGGAGTCGATCCCGACAGGCCGCTGCTTGCGGAGATATTCCCGCTCCGGCGGCGCAAGCCCCTGGGCAACCAAGTTCTCTCTTGCCCGCAAATACGCAATCTGTGCGGCGCTTCGCGCTTCATTGTCGGTTCTCAAGGCAGCCTCCCGGCTGCCCGGCATTCGGTTCCAGGAAACTGCGGTTCTTGCGCGTATCATGGATGTAGCGGCAAACCCCAAGATGTAGCGTTTTTATCCACAAAACAACCGTACCTGCTCCAACCTCTTGTGGGTCTCCGGTCGCCAATGCAAGATCATCCTGCGATGATTCCAACGTCCCGCTCGAACGCCCCTTTCGGCTTGGCTTGCATTGGGAAAGACGAAAAGTCTCGGGTTCGCTTCGCTGTGATATTCTGAGGTCGTGCCGTCCAGGGCGGCCGCCGCCCCGCTTTCACGATAGTGGGCTTGACGGGCATGATCTGCAGTTACAGCGGCCGTCCGGCACCGAAGGAAAAGCTTTTCATTCTCTACTATCCGCCCGCGGCGGCTCACGAAGCTTGGGACAAGTCGGTGTTTGCCGCGGCCCGCGCGCGCGAGGCGCTGAAGGCGGCCGTTGCCGAGATGGAATCGTTTTATTCGCGCCATGTGATCTCGAAGAAGCTTTATCCGGGATTGTTGGCCGCGGCCGCCGGCTTGGCGCTGCTTGCTCTCTGGGCCTTTCGCTTGTTTGCCGCCGGCGGCGGGAGCGGCGTCGCGGAGCGTTATTTCCTGCCCTTGGCCGGCTTGATCCTGCTGGGGTTCGGGCGCTTTCGGCTGCGTGCGTTTCTAAGGCGTCTGCGCGCTTGGAAGGCGCGGGGAGAAGAAACCGTCAAAGCCGAGCTGGAAGCCTTCAAGGCGCGCTTGGCGGAATTGCCCGACGATCCCGACGCGGAGGAGGCCGCCGACGTGATGAGGCGCGAATGCCCGGCCGTGCTGTCGGAGATCGCCTTCCAGGGCGTCAATTACCGGGCGTTCACTTACTTGGACTTCGTGTTGTTCCCCAAACTGAAGCATCCGGCGCGGAAAGACGATCTGCCCGGCGAGCACAGCTTGTACCGCGACGCCTATTACGTAGGCGACGTGGTTTACGACGGTTGGCGGGTTTTCCAGAAAGATCGCCGGGGCGTCGAGGACCCGCGGTTCGTCGGCAGCCGCGGCCGGCGCGGCGTGATTTAGCGCCGTCCGCCGGCGTTACGTCCGCAGATTGTCGAGCGGATGCTCTCTGGCGGCCAGCGGGAAGGCGACCGGCTTGCCCTGGAGTTGCGAGGCGTAAACGCCTTGCGTCATTTCGACCGTCCATCGTCCGGCTCGCTCGCTGCATACGGGCTCGCGGTCTTGCTCGATCGCCTCGAGCAGGTCTTCGACCATGAGCGCGTTCGCGGTGACGTAGCGGCCGCTGCCGAAGCTGCGGTGCTCGGGTTCGATCGGCTCCCATTCGTGCTGCTTGTCCGGAACCCAAGCCGGGCTGCGCAAAACGTAGGCCTGGGCCCCGTTCGGATAGACCGCGTTGGGCAGGAAAATGACTCCTTTGCTGCCGTAGATGTGGGTTCCAAAACGCCAGATGTGGGTCTGTTCGCACTGTTTCGATGCGAAGTAACCGTGGATGCCTCGGCCGAACGAGAACATGGCGGCCATCTGGCGGCCGGCTATCGGGCCGATGGGCTCGCGCGGTTTGCCCAGATGATCGAATGCGAGTTCTTCGCCGCGGGTCGTTACGTGCGAGAAGACCCATTCCGGATCGCCCAGAAAATTGCGCATCATGTCGAAGATGTGCGAGCCGAGGACGACGAGGTCTTCGCCTCCGGCGCGGGAGTCTTCCTTGCCGCGCCCGCGCAGCTCCTGGATTTCGCCGATTTCGCCGGCCTCGATCATCTGCCGGGCTTTGAGCGTGAAGGGCGAGCGGCGCATCTGGTGCGCGATTTGAACTTTGACTCCGGCTTTGCGGATGGCTGCGACCATCCGGTCGGCTGCGGGCAGGGTCGCCGCGAATGCCTTCTCATGAAACATGTGGCAGCCGGCTTCGGCCGCGGCGACGGTCATCGCCGCTCTTTGGTCGAGGTGGCGCGGACAGATGCTGACGATGTCGGGCTTTTCTTTTTCTAGAAGCTCGCGGTAGTCGGCGTAGGCGTTTTTCGCTCCCGTACGGGCTTGGGCTTTGCTCCGGCCGGCGGCGTCGTTGTCGGCTACGGCTACGACTTCGGCTTGGGGAAAGGCCGACCAGACCGTGTCGATGCCGTGCCCGTAGTTGCCGCGTCCGGTGTGGCCGATGACGCCGACTCGATAGCGGGCGCCGGCGGCGTTGGCGGCAAGGCCTGACGCGGAAGCGGCGATCAGGAAGCGTCTCCGGTTCATGGGGAGACTATAGCAGGGGTGCGGGCGGCGGATGCGCGGCCGGCCGCCGCTTGTCCCCGGCTACAGCTTATTCCGGTTGTACCGTGTTATTCCGGTTGTACCGTGTTATTCCGGTTGTACCGTGTTATTCCGGTTGTACCGTGTTATTCCGGTTGTACCGTGTTATTCCGGTTGTACCGTGGCATGGCCCCGCTCTTTCCATTGGGTGATGCCGCCGGTTTGGATCTCGGCCGTATAGCCGTTTTGGCGAAGTATGTCCCCCGCACGGGAGGCGCGTCCTCCGCGCATTCAATAGGTGACGATCGGCTTGTCCCGGGGCACTTCCGAGAGACGGCTTTCGAGTTCGTCGATGGGAATGTTGACGTAGCCTGCGATGGCTCCGTGCTCTTCGATTTCGTCGGGCCGGCGCACGTCGAGGAGAAAGATATCTTCGCCTGCGGCGAGGCGCTCGGCGACGCCGTCGACGTCCATCTCGCGGACTTCCAGGGCTGCTTGCCGCACGACTTCGGGTTCTGCGGCGCTATCGGGGGCGCTTTCGCAGCCAAAGGCGGCGAAAACCGCGAGAGCCGGCAGCAGCCGCAGCGGGCGTAGAAGCATGGTTCCTCCTTGCTAAGCGTTCCACCCCAGAGTGGAAGCCTCGGGGATGCGTTGAATCAGGTCGGCGAGCTCGAAACGGTTTTCGGCGCCGATGGTGAAAGAGTCGATGCAGTCGAGGGCCAGAGCGTGCTGCAAGGCTTCGCCCACGCGGTTGCGCATCACGCCTTCGCTCAGAATTTTCATGCCGATGACGCCTTTGCCGGCGGCCTTGATCTTGCAGAGTTCTTCGATGACGGTTGCCGGGTCGGCGTCCATGCGGGCTCCGGTCGGGTTGATCCTGGCGAGGTCGACATCGATGTATTCTTCGCTCTTGACCCGCTTGAGAGCCGGCAGGGAGTGGCAGGAAATGCCGCGCGAGCGGACGATGCCTTTCTGCTTGTATTCGTTGACGACCTCCATGGCCGCGGCGCGCTGTTCGGGCCAATCTTGCTCGCGGACGGCATGGAGCAGCAGCAGATCGATGTAATCGGAGCCGAGCTCGCGGCGGAAGCGGTCGATGTCGGCGCGCATCGCCTGGGCGGTTTTCGACTGCGATTTGGTCATGATGACGACCTTCTCGCGGGGGATGTGGCGGAGTGCGTTTTTGAGATGCGGATGGCTGCCGTAGCCGTCGGCGGTGTCCCAGAACGTCAGGCCGTTATCGAAACCGAAGCGGTAGAGATCGGTGAGGCCGGCGACGCCCAGCTTGCGGGTTTGGTTGGACGCGCCGCGGAAACCGCTGGTGCCGGTGCCCATGGCAAGGCGCGAGGGCAGCAGTCCGTCGGGGCCGAGCTTGACCGCGTCATTGGCGAAGCGGCGCGCCGGAGACTCGCTGTAGCCGACCGGCGCGGCGCCGTAGAGCCGCTTTTGGAGCGCGGCAACGGAAGCTCCCCCCAGCAGGGCGTGTCTGATAAAGTCACGGCGTTTCATGGTGCGGTTCTCCGATTCCGTTGCCAGCGTAGCACAAAACAGGTATGCCGCAGGCGCGGTGCCGCTTAGGGCGTAATCTTCAAATTGCGGAAGCGCCCGATGGTCGAGCCCTCGATCCACAGAGCGACTTTGCCGCTCGCGTTGGCGCCCGACTTGACGTCGTTGACGATCAGCGTCGGCTGCTCGGCGCCGTTCACATAGAGGCGGGCCTTTTCGCCTTCGACCGTGATTTTCACCTGGATCCATTCGCTGGGGACGATATCGACGTAGGTTTCGTACTTGCTGGGGGTTTCGCTGCGGAAGCGATACCAGGTCCAATCGGGGTGCGAGATGTATTGGGCGCTATGGTTGCGGCGTTCCTGATCGTCGGCGCGCCCGTTGGTGGGGCGCAGGTAGAAGCAGTCGTAAGTGTGATTGTCGTCCTGCAGCCGCCAGGCGACGCCCACGAAGCCGCGCGCGCCGCCCTGGGCGCCGGGCGCCGGCGAGCCGGCCAGTTCGACCTCGATCGTCCCGTTGCCGAAGTCGACTCCGGCGACGATGGCGAGGTGATTGGTGCGCAGACTCTCGAACGTTCCCGGGCCGGACGGACGCTCGCCGCGGGCGCGCATTTCTTCCAACATCTCCCTGCGCTTGGCCGCCGTTGCCTTGACGACTTCGGGGTCGGCAGTCATCTGGAGTCCTTTTTTGCCATTCAGGGTCGAGGCTTCGACGATGCTGTTGTGCAGGCTCAGGCCGTCGGCCGATTCCAAGGCCATGCTTTGGGCGTTTGCGGAAGACGCCGGCAACATGGCGGCGCAAACGATAACCAAGGGAAAGTGTTTGAACATCGGGAAATCCTCCTTGCGGTCGTCCGCGGGGGTTGGGGGAAAGGGCGCGGCGGACCACGCCCGGGGATTCAACGGATCACTCGCTCCAGGGCGGGGTCGCGCCGTTCACGCGGGCGTAGGCGATGGACTGGCCCAGATGTTCGTGCATATGGGTGAGCGCGTTGGCGAGCGCGCCGCGCATGGTGGTGTCGCGTCCGAACATGCGCACGGCCTTCTCCTGGTCGCCGTCCCCCAACTTCTCGATCGCGCCGCGGATGTGCGCGAACGACTCGGCCAATTTCTTGCCGATCTCGGCTTTGTCGGTCGTGGATTTTTCCAGGCCGCGGAAGTCGAAGCCTTCCGGGGGCGGGGTTCCGAAGACGCGGCTGAGCCCGAAATTGGCTGCCGCAACGTGCAGGTAGACTTCGCTGATGGAGCGCACGCCCTCGCTGGGCCGCCAAGCGTACTTGTCGGCGGCCACCGCGCCGGCGAGCTGGGTGTATTTGTCTTCGAGGTTTTTGAGATCCATGAGCGCCTCTTCGCGGTAGGCGCCGTCCGCCGCCGCCAAAGGCAGGGTCGAGAGCAAAACAGCGGCGGCTGCGAAAGCCGCAAGACGGAGATAACGGGGCATGCGAGATTTCCTTTCGAGAACTTGAGAAAAGAGACAGGGTTCGATGAACCGGCGTTGGAAAAGGCGCATGCCGTCTTGGATCCGGTTACATTGGCGCGAATTTTTTTGCCGCTGCGCGGGCAAGGAAAGCCGGCGCCGCCCCGTTCAGGGCGCCAACAGCCCTTGGGCGTGGAGCAACTCGGCGTTCAGCACGGCGGCGCCCGCCGCCCCGCGGATCGTGTTGTGCGCCAGCACGACGAACTTGTAGTCGAGGACGGGGCATTCGCGGACGCGCCCCACGCTCGCCGCCATGCCCTTTTCGCTCATCGCGTCGCGCCGCGGCTGCGGGCGGTCGAGCTCCGCCAGCCAGTGGACGGGCTGCGCGGGGGCGGTCGGCAGCTTCTTTTCCTGGGGGACGCCGCGGAAGTCCCGGAATGCCCGGATGAGCGCCTCGACGCCCGGTTTCCGCTCCAATTCTACGGAAACGGATTCGAGATGACCGTCGATCGTCTGCACGCGATTGCAGTGGGCGCTGACGACAACGGGCAGACGGCGGATTGCGCCGCCGACGAAATCTCCCAGGATTTTCTGGGTTTCCGATTCCATTTTTTCTTCCTCTCCGCCGATGTAAGGGACAGCGTTGGCGACGATATCCATCGCCGCCAGCCCCGGGTAGCCCGCGCCCGAGATAGCCTGCATGGTGGCGACCACGACTTTTTTGAGGCCGAACGGCTTCAAGGGGGCCAAGCCCAGCGTGAGCGCGACCGTCGAGCAGTTGGGGTTGGTGACGATCGCCCCGGACCAGCCGCGGTTCTTGCGCTGGGTTTCGAGGATTCCCAGGTGGTCGGCGTTGATCTCGGGCGCAAGCAGAGGAACGTCGGGCAGCATGCGGTGGTTGCGCGCGTTGGAGACGACGAAGCAGCCGGCGCGGGCGAACGCCTGCTCGATTTCGCCGGCGGCGGAGGCGTCCATGGCGGAGAACATGAGTTGCGGAACGCCCGGGGCGGGCTTCGCCTCGCGAACCGTCATGTCTGCGACGGATGCGGGCGCGGCGCCGTCCTGATTCCAATGGGCGGCGTCGGCGTACCGCTTGCCGGCGCTGCGGGCGCTCGCTCCCAGCCAGGCAAGCTCGAACCAGGGGTGGCCCTGCAGTTGATTGACGAACTGCTGGCCGACCATGCCGGTCGCTCCGAGCACGCCGACTTCGATTTTTTTGGGCATCGTTTTCATTTTCGCTTGTTTGAGCCGCGGAGGCCGCACGCGGTAGGGAGTTCGCCGGAACGGGGCGCGCGGCCGCGATCTCTAGGCAACCGCCGCCGTCTTCAGGCTTTTCGCCAAGTCGGCATAAAGCTCGACGGCTTCCAGGATTTCGCTCTTGAGGATGCGCTCTTCCGTGCTGTGGGCATGGCGGATCGATCCGGGGCCGAGCAACAGCGGCTTGCCCCAATTGGCCAGCTTGGGAATGTCCGTGGTGTATTTCACCACGCAGGTCTGGAACCCGGCGACTTGCTCCAGGCGCAGGGGAGGCGTGGCTGCGGCGATTTCGACTGCGACGCCTTCGAGCGCGCTCAGCGCCAGCGCCTTGGTCCGTTCGAGATCGGAGACGACGCGGATCATCACGGCTGCGGAGGCGTAATCGGAGATGACGTTCATCGCCGGGCCGGCGTCGAGCGTGCCGACGTTGACGGTGGTTTCGCCCAGCAGGTCGTCGGCCGGCCACTCCAGCGAACGCAGGCGGTTGAGGTTGTCGAGCAGCTTTTCGCTTGCCGAGTCGCCGAGCTCGGGGTAGGCCGAATGGCAGGCGCGCCCGGAGGCGCGCAGCTTGAGGCCCAAGGCGCCTTTGGAGCCGAGCGCCAGCAGATTTTCGGTCGGCTCGCCGTTAATCAGATACTTGACGCCGGGCGGCGGGGTTTTGTTGGCGTGCTGGGCGCCCAGGCCGTTGACTTCTTCGCCGACGACCAGCAGCAGGCCGAGGCCGCGCACTCCTGTTGCGAGCAGCGCTTCGACGGCTGCGATCATCGAGGCGGCGATTCCGTGCGTGTCGCAAGCGCCGCGCCCCCAGATAAACTCGTCGTCTTCCCTGGAGGGTATGAACGGGGGGACGGTGTCCATGTGGGTGGAAAAAACCACCTCGGGATCTCCCCAGCGAACCCAGACGTTGTTGCGGCCCGGCTCGACTTCCTGTTTTTCGATCGAGCCGCCGTAGCGGGCGGCAAGCGGACGCAGATAGTCGTAGAGATAATTGCCGATCCGCTCTTCGTTCGGCGTGACCGAATCGATGTCGATCAGAGCGCGCGTCAACTCGAAAGGGTGCATGCAGGGAACTTCCGTCCGCTCTTTCGAGAATAGCGGACAGCGTTTCCGGCCGGCAAACTCGGCGCGCCAATGCGCACCGGCCGCGAGTTCCGAGTCGCGGGTCGAAAAACCCGCGGCCCTCCGCCGGGGGCGGTTCCAGCGCAGTTGCTACACTAGCTTCGTAGCGCACCTCCGCCCGAGAAAGAGAATCCGCGATGCCTACTGTAACTCCCGAGCCGCCCGTCGATGCGATCTACCGCGCTTGGAGGGCCGCTCGCGTGGATCCCGACCTCGCTCATGAGGCCGTCGAGCAAGTCCGCGCGCAAGCCGGCCGGAACGTGATCGCCGTCGTGGAAGCGCGTTTCGCCGAACTTCAGGCTGAGATTCGGATTTTGCAGCGCGTGATCTGGCCGCTCATCGGCATTCTTGCCACCACGGTCTTCGGCTTGCTCTACCAAGTCGTCACCAAGTAGTTCCTTGCCGTGGGGATGCCTGCAGGCGTGCGGCTTCGGCAATTGATGGCATTGATTTACGCCACGTTGGAGACCGGGTTGATCTGTTGGAGCGTATGCGAGATAAATGAAACATTCACAAGCAGCCCAAAATTAAAAATAAACCTAGAAAAAATACTGATTCAATGCTTGAATCTCCCTCCATCGATAGGATCGGGTCTTATCTCATGTATTCGGTTATAAAAAAACGGAAAAAGCGGAAACTTGGAATGGATCATAGCCCCAGCGCATAGCAATACTATAGTATGTTATGGGTAACATCAACGACCGAATGATGGTAAAGTATCAAAATATGGAACATTTATTTTTGCAAACCGGCGCCTTGGTAATGATCTCAAAAGTCGACTGCATGGATTTTCATCAGATGGACAAGAAATATTGCGTCATCGGCCTTCAACTCCTCTATTAACAACGATTGCCAAATGCGATCTGATTCAAGAGATGACTGTTTGATTTCGTGCAGGACGGTCATGCCGACCGAGAAAGACTTGCGGATGTTTTCGC
This sequence comes from Bryobacterales bacterium, assembly GCA_965214655.1. Classification (GTDB taxonomy): domain Bacteria; phylum Acidobacteriota; class Terriglobia; order Bryobacterales; family UBA6623; genus CATQHP01. The sequence goes on from OZ243965.1 coordinate 3,846,569, forward strand.
CTGGATCCATGGGAGCGGCTCTCCGGCGCGACAGCCGGTACGCGAACCCGCTACGATCGTAAGAATGCCGGCGTACTTGGCGAGCCTGGTCGAGAGGGCGCGCGCGCTCGATGCCCGCATCGTTTTCCCCGAGGGCGACGATCCGCGAGTGCGGGAAGCTTGCGCGCGGCTGGCCCGCGACCGGGTCGTCCGGCCGATTTTGGTCAGCGGGAACACCGAGTGCGCCCGGGGAGTGAACTGCGCCGATCCGCAAGCTTCCGAGCGGCTGCAGCGCTATGCCCGCATCTACCACGAACGCCGCCGCTCCAGGGGCGTAACCGAGGCCGAAGCCGCCGAGACGGCGAAGCACCCTCTGTACTACGCCGCGCTGCTGCTGGCCGACGGCGGCGCCGAGGGCCTTGTCGGCGGCGCGAGCAACACCACTGCCGAGACTCTGCGGGCGCTGATTCAATGCATCGGCGTGCGCTCCGACTCGAAGCTGGTGTCGAGTTTCATGGTGCAGGTCCACCCCAATCCGGAATTCGGCGCGAAGGGCGTGATGGTCTTCGCCGACGCCGCCGTCGTTCCCGATCCGGCGCCAAGCGAATTGGCCGATATCGCCATCGCCGCGGCGGCCAACAGCCGCCGTCTGCTGAACGCCGAGCCATACGTGGCGCTGTTGTCGTTTTCGACGAAAGGGAGCGCCGCCCATCCGCTGGTCGACAAGGTGGTCGAAGCCCTGCGCATCGCCCGGGCGCGCGCTCCCGAGCTGAAGATCGACGGGGAGCTGCAAGCCGACGCCGCGCTGCTCGGGCCCGTCGGGGCCTCGAAGGCGCCCGGCTCCCCGGTCGCGGGCAAAGCCAATGTGCTGATCTTCCCCAATCTGAACGCCGCCAACATCGGTTACAAGCTGGCCGAGCGGCTGGGCGGCGCACAGTCGCTGGGGCCGTTCCTGCAGGGCCTGAACAAACCCGCGAACGACCTTTCCCGCGGCTGTTCGGTGGATGATATCTACTATGTCGCCGCGATTACCGCCCTGCAGGCGGGGGGCGCCGCATAGCAGCCCGTGGCAAAAGTCACGCAAGCGTCGTTACGCGCCCGGGGCCAATGCAGTATCGTGTGGGCGATTGAGTGACTTGACAGGGCGTATGTTACCGGATCGGCATTCAGAGCGCGTAACCCTTTGGGCGGCCGCTTGCGCGGGCCGGAAAGACGCTTGCGCGGGCCGGAAAGACAGTCGGGGACGATCTCCCGGATCGCCTCCCTCCTCATCTCCTCGCCGAACCGCTTGTGCGGGCCGAAAAGACGCCGCAGGAGCCCGTCGCGCCACCCACGGGACTTTCACCACGGACTGATAGGGCGAACATGAGCGACGCGGTCAAGCGCATCTGCCTGTGGTCGGGCCCGCGCAACGTTTCCACGGCTCTGCTCTATTCGTTCGCCCAACGAAACGACACGCGGGTAGTGGACGAGCCGCTGTACGCCCACTATCTCAGGGTGTCCGGCGCCGGTCATCCGGGCCGCAACGGCGTTCTCGCCGCGCAAGACAGCGACGGCGAACGCGTCGTCCGCGGCATCGTCCTGGGCCCCTGCGCGCGGCCTGTGCTCTTTCTCAAGCAGATGGCGCACCATTTGGTCGATCTCGATCTGCAATTTCTGCGCAAGACGGCCAACGTCTTCCTCACGCGGGACCCCGAGCAGATGCTGCCGTCGCTGATGAACCAGATTCGGCGGCCCACTCTGATCGACACCGGCCTGGCCTGGCAATGCGCATTGCTCGACATGCTGGAGGATTGGGGTCTGCAGGCAGCCGTTCTCGACTCCCGCGAGTTGCTGCTCGACCCGGAAGGGGTGTTGCGGCAACTCTGCCGGCGTCTGCATCTGGATTTTCAGCCGCCGATGCTCGCCTGGCCTCGGGGGCCGAAGCCCTACGACGGGGTCTGGGCTCCGCATTGGTACGGGAACGTCCACCGCTCAACCGGATTTCAGCCCTACAAGCCGAAGCAAGAACCCTTTCCCGACTTTCTGCAACCGCTTCTCGCCGAGTGCCGGCCCTACTACGAAAGGCTGCTCGAACGCGCCGTCCGCGCCTGATCCCGAGCAGCCTGCAAGATATAATTCACGGTTTGGGGTTCCTGTCAGCTTGCCCTCTCTGAGCGTCGTCATCCCGGCCTACAACGAGGAGACGCGCTTGCCTGTGTCGCTGGAGCGGGTCGCGGCGTATTTGAGCCGGGCCGGTCTGGACGCCGTTGAGGTGCTGGTCGTCAACGACGGTTCCCGGGACCGCACCTGCGAGGTTGCCCGGGAAGCTGCCCGGCGTTTCGAGCGGGTCGGAGCGGCATACCGCGTGCTCGACAACCCCGGCAACCGCGGCAAGGGTTACAGCGTTCGCCGCGGCATGAGCGAAGCCCGCCACGAATGGGTGCTTTTTTCCGACGCCGACCTTTCGGCGCCGATCGAGGAAGCGGAGAAGCTTTTCCGCGCCGTTCGGGACGGCGGCTGCGCGGTCGCCATCGGTTCGCGCGCGCTCGACCGCTCTTTGATCGGCGTCCGCCAATCGTTGTTCCGCGAGACGATGGGCCGCGCGTTCAACCTCGTCGTCCGACTGGTCATCGGGCCGGCGCCGGCCGACACGCAATGCGGCTTCAAGCTTTTCGCAGGGAAAGCAGCGCGGGAGATTGCCGCCCGGCAACGGATCGAGCGGTTCGGGTTCGACGTCGAGCAACTCTTTCTGGCCGAAAAGCTGGGCTACGAGATTGCCGAGGTTCCGGTGCGCTGGAACGACGTCGAAGGCACCACCGTCGGCATCTTCGACGGCATCGGCGCCTTCGTCGATATCTTGAAAGTGCGCTGGAACGACCTTTGCGGCAAGTACGAGAATAGTGGAGAGCGGGGAGCGGAGAGTGGGTAGCGAAACAGAGGCGCATAGCGCGCTGGAGCGTCCCTGCCGGTTAGCGCTGCCGGCGCTGGTTCTGGCGGCGCTTATGCCGCCGGCCGCCGCCGAGACCTATCGCCTCGCGCCGGCGGACGGGAGCGAGATACGGCTGGAGGTCTACAAAACCGGTTTCATGCGCGGCAAGGTCCACGATTTCGTTTTCAAGCGCTATTCCGGAGAAATCGATTTCGACCCTGCCAACCCCGAGAATTCGAGCGTAGAGATCGCTATCGAAGCGGACAGCATGGTTTGCGAAGATACTTGGGTCAGCGCCGCGAATCTGGCCAAGATCGAGCGCGAGGGCAGGGGAAAAATCCTGCGGGCGGCGGAATACCCGCGCATCTCATTCCGCTCGACCGAAATTCGCCGGCGGACGGACGGCAGCTTTGCCGTTTCCGGCCTGCTGACCATGCGCAACCGCGCGGAGGCCGTCCGTACGGCGGTGGTGATGAGCGCCGGCGGGGCCGGCGAGCTGCGTTTCGAGGGCTCTGCGGTCGTTGCCTTGAAGGACTACGGCATCAAGCCGCCGTCCGCGGCGTTGGGCGCGGTAGGCACGAAAAACGAGATGGACGTCTCCTTTCGTTTGACCGCCCGCCGGCCGTAGACCGGAAGCCTATTGCTGCGAGGCGGCCAGCGCCTGATCGAGATCCCAAAGCAGATCTTCGACGTCCTCCAGGCCGACGGACAGGCGCACCATGTCCGGCGTGATGCCGGCTGCGGCTTGATCGCTTGCGCTCAGTTGCTGGTGGGTGGTCGATGCCGGGTGAATGACCAGGCTCTTGGCGTCGCCGACATTCGCCAGGTGGGAAAACAACTGCAGGGCGTCGATGAATTTCCGACCGGCTTCGAGGCCGCCCTTGATGCCGAACGTAAATACCGCGCCGCTGCCTTTCGGCAGATACTTTCGGACCAGCGAGTAATAGGGGCTCGACTCAAGTCCCGCGTGCTTGACCCAGGTCACCGACTGGCTGCCTTCGAGATGCTTGGCGACGGCCAGCGAGTTGGCGCAGTGGCGGTCCATACGCATGCCCAAGGTCTCCAGGCCCTGCAGGAACAAAAAGGAATTCATCGGCGCCATACAGGGGCCGAGGTCCCGCAGCCCTTCCACGCGGCACTTGATGATGAAGGCCATCTCGCCGAAAGTCTCGGAGAAAACCATGCCGTGGTAGCCGGGGCTCGGTTCGCTCAACATCGGAAACTTGCCGTTGTTCCAGTCGAATTTGCCGGCGTCGACGATGACGCCGCCGATGGATGTCCCGTGGCCGCCGATGAACTTGGTTGCCGAGTGGACAACGATGTCGGCGCCGTACTCGATCGGGCGGCACAGATAGGGCGAAGCGAACGTATTGTCGACGACCAATGGAACCCCTGCGTCGTGAGCGATTTTCGCCGCTGCTTCGATATCGACGACGTTCATGCGCGGGTTGGCGATGGTTTCGATATAGACCAGCTTGGTCTTCGGCGTAATCGCTTTGCGGAAATTTTCCGGGTCGTCGGGATCGATGAAGATCGTGTTGTATCCGAACCGCCGGAAGGTCGTGTCCAGTTGCGTGTAGGTTCCGCCGTAGAGCGTTGCCGCCGAAACGATGTCGTCGCCCGCTTGGCAGAGGCTCGATATCGCCAGCAATTGCGCTCCTTGTCCGCTCGACGCGGCCAGCGCGCCGATGCCGCCTTCGAGCGAGGCCATGCGTTCCTCGAAGGCCCCGTTCGTGGGGTTCATGATGCGCGTGTAGATGTTGCCGAACTCCTGCAAGCCGAAGAGCGCCGCGGCGTGCGCGCTGTCATTGAACACGAAGGAGGTGGTTTGGTAGATGGGCACGGCGCGCGCATTCGTCGCGGGGTCCGGCCGTTGTCCGGCGTGCAAAGAGCGTGTATGGAATCCAAATTCCCGTTCGGGTCGATCGGTCATGGTGCGTTCGTTCTGCTTTCTTTGGAGTTGGGAGGGAAACGGAGCCGGCGGACTGTTGCGCGGCCGCCGGCGGTCTTGCGCGATGCAGCGGGCTAGTCGGCCGACTGACGATCTTCGGCCGTGAGACCGTGGTCGAATCGCTGGTAGTGGGCAGCCAGGATATCGCGGCCGAAGTCCCCCTCGAAATCGCGCCAGACGGAGTGGCTGTGGTTGTTCCGGTTCTGCGTATTGTCGTATTCGATGAGAAATTCGGGCGATTGGATGCGGTAGTAGTCGCCCTTGCCGGGCTCGATCGACCCGGCCCAGGCGAAGTACAGATCGTCCTTGGCGGTTGCGCGGACTCTGGCGTTTCGCGCCTCGGCCTGTTCGGTCGGAAACGAGAGCGCGTACTGCGCGGCAAGTTCGAGCAGCATCTTGTATTGCTCGCCGCTGAGCTGCGACGCCGGAATGCCTTGCGGCGCCCCCTCGAGCTTGGCCCGCGTCATGTATCTCGTCAGGATGTCGGGGTAAGCCTTGTCGGCGATGACGGCTTGCTTGCGGCCGGCGTCGTCGAGCGAGCGCACCAGATCGCGCGCGAGGTCTTCTTCGCGGCCCAGCACGCGGATTCCTTTGCGCGGCCCTTCGCGGACTTCGTGCGGATTCGACCCGAAGAACGCGGGGGAGACCGAAATCAGCTTGCCGTCTTTCATCAGAAAGTGCAGCGAGATGTGGTGGCCTTCCAAGCGCCACGCCCATGATTCTTCGGTTGCAGGCTCGCCGAAGACGCTCACGTGGTAAAGCTCGACGTCGCGGCGTCCGACGGTGTCGTTTTCTTTAATGCGCAGGACTTCTTCGAGGCTCATGATGGTCTTCGCGCGGATGAATCCGGCTTTCGACAACGAGGCCGCCAGCAGGGCGTCGGCGAGCGTGCGCTGCTCGGGAGTCATGTCGCGGTAGGTCAGCCCGTTGCGCGCGTAGCCGTGAGCCTGAATGAAGTTGTTGTCCGGCACGAAGTGCCAGATTTCGTAGTCGGGGTTGTCCAGCTTGAAATGGGCGGCCGGCGTCTGATTGGAGTTGAGCGAGGCCAGGAACGCTTTGGCCGCGCCGACCATCATGTCTTCGGTGGAGTGGCGGTAGGCGATGCCCGCCGCGCAGACGGCCAGCGACAGAAACAGGATTCGAAGACGGGCTGAAGGGGTCATGGCTGCACTCTCCTCATCGAACGGGGCCGCATCAAACGGAGCCTCATCGAACAGGGGCCGGCGATTTGCGGGCCGTGCACGATTATAGCTCGATTGCAACCCCGCTGCGGGCGATGGGGAATTTTTCGCCGCACGGCAGCCAACGGCGCGCGGGCGAGTTCGCCGCCGCGCCCCGAAGGCCGGTCCGGGCCTTGCGGAGCGCGGCCGGTTCTCAGAATTCGTAGCGGAAGCCGAATTGGATGCGGCGGGCGCCCTGAGCGCTTGTGATCTCTCCGAAGCGCGCATTGTTCACGTTGCGGTTCCCGCCGTTGAAAATCGGCGTGTTGAACAGATTGATGAACTCGGCGCGAAATTGCACCTGCTGATTTTCAGAGATGCGGAAGCTCTTTTCGACGCTCGTATCGATGGTGTTGTAGCCCGGGCCCCGGAGCGTGCCGTTGCCGGCGTTGCCGAAGGTCCCCCTTGCGGGGTTGCGGTAAGCGGTCGTGTCGAGCCAGGACGCGCCCGGCCCCACCTCTTTTGCTCCTTTGCCGTCTCCTATCCGGTCGGCGCGAAAACCGCGCGAGCCCGTGCCGGAGCGGTCCGGCGCCCGAATGGTCCAGGGGAAGCCGGATTTGAAGGTGAGAATGCCGCTCAGTTGCCATCCGCCGAGGACGGCGTCGGCAGCCGGCCCCCAGTTCCCGCCGATGGCCTGTCCTTGCCGACGGGCAGCCGGTAAACGAAGTTGGCGACGAGGCTGTGCGCCTGATCGAAAAAGGTCGGCCCCCACTCCGATCGCTGGTCGCGCAGGTTCTGCCAGTATGCGGATTGCGAGCGCGTCAGGCCGCCCGAGCCGTAGTATCCGATCGCATCGCTCATGCCCTTCGAATAGGTATAGGCCAACTGGTACTGCAGCGAATTCTTCATCCGCCGCTTCAGACTGGCCTGCAGGGCGTTGTATTCCTGATTCCCGTTGGACTCGGTCCCTGAAATCTGGGAAATCACGCTCAGATCCGGGTTTCCCGACAAGTAGGGGCTGCAATTGCAGGCCGCCGGCTTGCCGTCCACATCGACACGCTGGAAGTAGGGCATCGGCACCACCAGGTGCGTTCCCTTCTGTCCGACGTAGCCTACGGAGAGCACCGTATCCAAAGGCAGCAACTGCTCGATGGTGAAGTTCCACTGCTGGACATGAGACGGACGCACGTTCCGGTCCCACAAGCGAATGTTTGCGCGGTTGTAGGGATTGGTCTGCACGACGGTGGAGAAGCCGTCTCCGGTTCGCGATACAGGCTGAACGTCCGCATCGTAAATGGCCTCGAACTCGACATTGAACGGCGGATTGATGGGCAGCCGCAAGTTGGTGCCGGTTCCTTCCATGAACGACGAAATGGTGAAGGCGCTGCGCAATACGGTCTTGCCGCCGAGCGCCTTGGGCGTCCAGGCGAATCCGACCCGCGGCTGGAAGTCCCTGTTGAAGCTGTTGTAGAGAGCGCGGGAGTTGCCGCCTTGGCCGGCCAGCAAGAGCTTGCCCGAGTAGGGCTCGAAGTTGGACTGGCGGTCGAGTACTTCGTACAGCGGCTGGTGCCATTCCCAACGCAGCCCGAGATTGAGCGTCAACTCGTCGGAGACCCGCCAGTCGTCCTGGAAATAAAAGCCGAGAATCCATTTGCGGTGGCCCCAGACATTTCCGGCGACTCCTCTGCCCAGCCGCACGGGAGCGCCCAGGAAGAAATCGGCTTCGGCGAATCCTTTGGAGCTCGGGTCGAGGTGATCGCGAGTGAAATTTCCGTTGAAGCGCAAGAATCCGGTGCGGCCGGTGTTGCCCGCGTAGAACGTATTCATGTGCTGGCGCAGGCCTTGGCCGCCCATCTTCATCTGGTGGCGTCCGCGGATCAGCGTCAGATTGTTCAGGTACTGGTAGGTGGTGTTCGCAAACATGGCCGAGGTTCCGATTCTGCTGCTGCCGATTCCGCTTGCCAGACCGCCGTTGAACTGGAGGGACATCAGCCCGGGGCCGCGGTCGTTTCCATTGACGATGCCGAGTTGCTCGGCAACGTTGCCCAGCCCTTTGTCGGCGCCGCCTCTGTGAATCATGATGTTGTTCACGCCGAGGCGCGCCTCATTGACCGCGTTCGGGCTGAGCGTGCGCGTCCAGTTGACCACGCCCGCCTGGAACGGCGAGTTGTTGAAGCTGTCGAATTGCAAGGGGAAGGTATTTGGGGTCGGGGAGTCCTGGACGCCTTTGGAGTACCGCGTGGAGACAAGGTCGCTCTCGGTGGGCTTCCAGTCCAACTTGATATCGCCCTGATGGTTCAGCAGCTTGCTGCTGCGCGTATTGAACTGGTTGAAGCGCAAGCCGTCGTTGACCGGTTCGGGGTACAGGCCGGTGTCGGCGAACAGCGCTTGCGCGACAGGGTCGATGCGGCTCATGGGGATGACGTTGTTGGCGAACGGCCGCCGCCTTCCGTCGGCGTCCGTATCGGCGAAGTCGTAGAGTTGGATGTTCTGCTCGGCTAAAAGCCTCGAGAAATCGCCTCGGCGGAAGCCCGACGAGATGACGTTGAAGTTGCCCTGGTTGCCGGGATTCGAACGGTGCGTTCCCTGGTAATCCGTGAAAAAGAACAGCTTGCTGGGAACGACCGGTCCGCCGAGGGTGAAGCCGAAGATGTGCTGGCTGTACGTGGGCCGTTCGATGCCCCGCCAGTTGTTGGCCCAACTGTTCGCGGCCAGCCGGTCGTTCTGGAAGTATTCGAACGCCGAGCCGTGGATATCGTTGGAACCGGACTTCAAGGTTACGCTGATGATGCCGCCCTGGAAGTTGCCGAACTCCGCCGAGGCGTTGTTCGTGATGACATTGAATTCGGCTATAGGGCCGGCGCAAAAATAGTTTCCGTTTTTGTTACATGGGTTCGATGGTGTAGTTCCATTTGGGCATTGAGCTGTCGGGTGTGATGCGTAGCTCCTGCATTTCCTCATCGGTGACCTTGACGCCGGTCTTGTAGGTCTTTCGCACCAGGTGTGCACGCACGCGCAGTCCGGTGGCGGTGCGTGTGGTGCGCAGGTATTTCAGGATGGTCTCGTAGCTGTCCAGCGGGCGGCCCGCCCAGTTCTTGGTGACCTCGCAGAACATGCGGTGTTCGATGGGATTCCACTTCGAGGTGGCCGGCGGGTAGTGGGCCACGGTCACGCGCAAGCCGTGCCGGTTGCAGAGGCGGTGTTGCAGGTTGAATTTCCAGGCGCGCGCCGTGCAACTGTTGCTGCCGCCGCCGTCGGCCAGGATCTGCAGCGCGTTGGCCTCGGGATAGTGCTTGCAGCCTTGGGTGCGCCACCATTTCTCGATGCAGTCGACGGCGAACGCCGGGGTGTCGGCGGTCTGGCCGACGAAGACGGTGCCGGCGTTGGCCCGCGGGTCGTAGATGCCGTAGGGGACGGCGAGGCCCTCGGCATCGGAGCGGAAGTCGTGGTCCTTGACCTGTTCGGGACTGCGGTCCCACTTGGCGCCGGGATTTCGGAACGCGCCGACGAGTTCCTTCTTCTTGGTATCGACGCTGATGACCGGGACGTTGTCGGCGGCGCAACGCTCGCGCAGGTCGGCGATGTGCCGGAACTGATCGTCGCGCCTCGGATGGGAAGCGCCGGCGAGCTTCTTGTGGTTGACGCGCAGCGAATAGCCCATCGCTTTGAGCAGTCGAGCGACCGTCCGGGGGCAGACGTCGATGCCGAGCGCGCCCAGTTGGTCGGCGACCTTGGCGGTCGTTCGGCGTGTCCACTTCAGGCCGCTGACCGGGTCGCCGGCCGTCTCGTGGTCCATCAAGGTTTTGATGCAGGCGATGACTTCCGGCGTTTTTTTTCCGTCGGTGTGCGTCCGCCGCCGGCGCGCCGCACCCGGTCGACCTCGACGTCACGCTCGACCAGTTGCCGCCGGCCGGCGGCGACCGTCGACGGGTCGATGCCGAGCAGTCGGGCGATGCGCCGGTCGCCGCCCCACCCGCACTTGAGGGCTTCGAGGCCGGCGAACAGCCGCCGCTGCCGCTCGTCGAGCAGGCTGGCGAACAACACAATGGCGGCGCGCAACTCCTCGGGCATCAGGTCGGCGTCGGGCAGGGGTTGCCCGAGTCCGGGCGTGGCCAGCAGCAGACGTCTGGCGCGCACCTGGTGCGTCTGTTGCGCGCGGTCGGCGGCGCAGTAGAGGAACTGTCCGGCGAGCTTGTGCCGTGTCAGCCGCCGGTCATCGACGAGCTTGCGCAGCGCGTCCTGGGTGCCGACACCGAGCAGGTTGTCCAACTCGTCGGCGAAGTGTCCGGCCTCGGCGTGGTTGATGAACGACTCGGCGGTTGCGATCAAGGTGCCGGCGCGGGAGAAGCGGACGCCGGCGAACGACCACAGGCCGCGCTCGTCGAAGTGGGCGAGTTGGTCGAGGGTGTAGTAGCCGCCGCGATGCGAGTAGCTGGTGCGGGCGTCGATGTCCTTGAGCTTGCGGAACGCGGTGCGCCTGCTGGCGCGGGCGCCGAGCGCGGCCATGACCTCGGCCAGCGAGGCGATGGTCTGGTTGCGGAGCAGGGCGATGATCGTGTCGGCGGAGAATTGGGTTGGTCTCATTATGGCGCCATTGCGGGTTCGCATTTCCGCAATGATGCCACAACTCGGACGGGCTGCGCCCCTCAGATGACGGGACTTGATTGCTGATCACGAGAGTCGCGGCGCCGGTGGGTTCTACTGCGAGACTACGGGCGCTTCTAGGAAGTTATTCTTGCGCGAACCCTTAGCGCCGATATTGGGCTGATACGAAGTCTGGTTCTCCGAGACTTGGTTGTTGTCGATGCCGTCCAGCAGGAAGTTGTTCGCCTGCTCGCGGTTGCCGTTGACATACGGCCGTCCGGCTCCCGAGGAGCGCCGGGCGTTGTTCAGAGAGGCCGGGTTGGTCGTGGTGACGCCGGGCACGAGCATGGTCATCACGATGAAGTTGCGCGAAATCAGCGGCAGGTCCACGGTCTGCTCGCCTGTGATCACCGCTCCGAGCTCCGTTTTTTCCGTTTGCAGAACCGGCCCGGAAGCCACGACCTCGACCGTTTCGGTAACGGCGCCCAGTTGCATGTCCACGTCAATGCGGGCGCGCTGGTTGACCTCCAGCACAATCTCGGGCAATACCCACGCGCGGAAACCGTCGGCCGTTACGCGCAGAGAATAGCGCCCGGCGGGCAGACGCGGCAGCGCGTAGTTCCCGGTTTCGTTCGATTGGGTTGTCCATGAAACGCCGCGGTCGAGGTCTTGAACTTCCACGTCGGCCCCTGCGACGCTGCTTCCCGACGGGTCCGCGACAATTCCCGTGATGCCGGCGCTCACCTCCTGTCCATGCAGTGCGGGCGCAAGGCCGATGCAAAAGGCCAAGCCCAAAAAGAAAAAACGGCATGCCGTTGCCGATGCATTTTGTTTTGACAAAGTTTTCTCTCCCCTGGTTCGGCTGGAAGTTCCAGTTCCGCCATGCCCCACTGTGGAACATGAAAGCGGGAGAGTCCAGTAAGCGGTGTACTGTGGCGCACACAGCGGTGTGCTGTAACGCACACCGGGCGGGATCTGCGGAGTCGAGGCGGAGGCGACTTGGCAGCCTGCGGCGGCGCTCCTCACGGCGCTGCGGAACGGCCGCCCTTGCCCGCGGCCGTTTCCGCGTCAGGCACGAAGTTCGTGCGAAAAAAAGAAGTTCGTGCGAAAAAAACTGGTGCGGAGAGGGGGACTCGAACCCCCAAGGGATTGCTCCCACTAGCCCCTCAAGCTAGCGCGTCTGCCAGTTCCGCCACCTCCGCAATTGCTGCCCGGACGCCGCCGTGTCTGCTGCGATTCCTATTCGTTTTCCGCAGCCGATTCCTCCGCGTCCGCCGGAGCGGCCGGCGCGGATTCGGGCGCCGTCTCGGGTTCCTCTGCTGCGATTCCGCTGCGTTCGATCACCGATTGACCCGTGCCGATGTTGCGGCCCTGCCAGATGCCGAGGGTGATCGAGGTCAGCATGAACAGAACCGCGGCCGTCGTCGTCGCCTTGGAAAGGATCGTCGCCGCGCCGCGCGGCCCGAAAGCCGTCTGCGAACCCATGCCGCCGAAAGCGCCCGCCAAATCGGCGGCTTTGCCGCTTTGCAGCAGCACGACAACGATCAGAAACAGGCTTACCAGCACATGCAAGACCGTTAGTAGAATCAGCATCGCTTTCTCCTATGCACGTTGCGCTCCAAGGCGCGCCCCGGCGTTCGCCAGCACGGCAAAAGATTCCGGCTCCAAGCTCGCTCCGCCGACCAAAACGCCGTCGACCTCCTCGCGCGCCAGCAACTTCTCCACGTTGGCGGGCTTCACGCTGCCGCCGTAGAGGATGCGCAGGCTTTGCGCGGCATCGCCGCCGAATCGTTCGGCCGCCACAGCGCGCAGAATGCGGTGCGCTTGCGCGGCAATCTCCGGGGTGGCGGTACGGCCCGTGCCGATAGCCCAAACAGGTTCGTATGCCACGATTATACGCGAAAACTGCGCGCGGGTCAAAGCGCCGAGTCCGGTCAGGAACTGCTCGCGGAGCACGATTTCGGTGTTGCCCGCGTCGCGCTGCTGCAGGGTCTCGCCGACGCAAGCGATGGGCGCAAGGCCTGCTTCGAGCGCCGCAAGGGTCTTGAGATGGACATGGCCGTCGGTTTCGCCGAAGTAGCGGCGGCGTTCGCTGTGGCCGACGATGACGTGGCTGCAGCCTACCGCGGCGATCATCCGCGCCGAGATCTCGCCGGTGAACGCGCCTTCCGCTTCCCAATGCAGGTTCTGCGCGCCGATCTTGACCGCGCTGCCGCGCGCCGCCTCGACGGCTGCGGCCAACGCCGGAGCGGTCGGAGCAATGACGATCTCGCAGCCGGCGGCTCCGGCGACCAGCGGTTGCAACGTTGTCAGGAACTCCACCGTCTCCGCGTCCGTCTTGAACATCTTCCAATTGCCGGCAACTACTGGGGTGCGCACAAATCCTCCGCCGCGGGCTTCGGGAGCTTTTTCTCTCGGGGTAACGGGCGCGGCGCCGCCCGGAAACCCCAGGATACTACAGGGCCGGCAGGCCGGTCACGAGTCGCGGGCCATGAGCCGCGGGTCTTTTTGATGTGCGAGCGTCCTCACTGCCCGCCGGGCGGCCTCAGACGCCCCCGAAGAGCGCCAGAGACTCCGTGTCGTCGAACGGAAACTGCAAGCTGCCCGGCGAGTTCTCGATCCCCAGGTACCGGCGCAGCGCCTTGTGAATGTGCCTCGGGTGAAGCAACATGCCGTTCGCATCGTCTCGCCGCAAAGTAAGCGGATCGATCCGTTTCACGAAGTGCATCTCGTCCGTCTCTCCGATCACGCGGTTCGTCCAAGGCCGGTTCTTTTCCATGACGATGAAACTGCCGATCGGCCAGTGATCCTTGCCCCTGTTGTCGTTGTAGAAATTCATGCGTCCGAAATCGGAGCCCATGACTACGACCAAGCGGTCGGCCACGCCGTGCATCTCGGCGTAATCCCAGAGCGCATCGACGGCTTCCGTCAGCCTCGCCAACAGCCAGTGATGGTCGGCATCGTGATTCTCGTGCGTGTCGAAGCCGTCCAGGAACAGATCGGCGCTGACCGCCACGCCCGCCTTGAAGGCCAGCACCGCCAACTGGGCCTGCCGTTTCAGCGTACTCACCAAGTGCCCGCGTTGCTCGACGGCCTCCAATCCCTCCTCGACGGCCGGAATGGTTGCCGCAAATTCGCGCAGCCCCTCGCCGGCCTCGCGGGAAACCGCGGCGCGATAAAGATCGCGGTTCCGCGCCGCGCGCGGCAACAGGTTCGGCGCCGCCGTCAAACGGGCGGCGCCGGCCTGCCAAAAGGCGCGCAGCGCCTGCCAGTCATCTTTCTGGATATACGGCTCCGCGCCCGGATGCGCGCGGGTTTCCGGCGCAAGGATGCCGCGCGCCGCGCTCGGCTCGTCCAGCCGCGTGTAAACGGCAAGTCCGGCGGGGTTGGCGTAACCGCCGAAGCTGAGATAGGGCATGGCCAGGCCGAAACCGTAGTGCGCGGCGAGCAGCGCCGTGGTCGTGGGGTATCCCTCGGCAAGCCGTCCGCTCCAATTGTGTACGATGCCGGCGTGATGCGCGTCGGTCTGCGCATCGACGCCGTTCACAACGAGCATCCTCACGTAGTGCTTTTCGAAAAACGCCGTGTTGGCGGCGCAGGGCGCGTAGGGGATATTCCCCGCTTGGCGAATCTCGGCCGTTTCGGCCCAATGGTTGATCGCCAACTCGCCGGGCATGTTCGCTTTCGGATCGCAAAAGCTGGTTGGATCCCAGCCGCCGCCGGCCTGCACGAATACAAAAAGCTTGCCGCGGTAGTCTGCGCCGCGGGCCAGCGGCAAGCGGAACCGCGCTGCCGCGCCGGCGCCGAGCGCTGCCTTGATGAAGTCTCGACGGTTCACCGCGACGCCTCCTAGAGATACAAATACCGATAATCGGCTAGCAGACCGGCCAGAACCACGACCCACGTGCGCGCGGCGTAGGTCGGGTCTTCCATGTCGAAATTCCAGGAAGACTCGACCCGCCGCCAATTGATGCTGCTGTCGCCCCATTCGTCGCTGACGACAACATCGTCGAGGACGCCGTCGAAGTAGGCCATATCGTCGATCGGACAGGCGGTTTTTGCGTCGCGGAAATGACTGCCCTCCGTGTTGCGCTTGCGCTGCCACACGGCGGCAAAGAGCCGATACGCCGCCTCGACGTCGGGAGAATCGACGGTTACGCTTACGCCGAAAAGCTTCCAGTGCAGCTCGGCCAGCTTGCGCCGGATGCGCGCCGCTCCCGCGCGGGTTTGCGGCGTATCGCCGGCGCCGATGCCGGCGAACAGCCGCCGCCGGCTCTGCGGCCAGATGAAGAACTCGCGCATGACCACCGCGCAACTGACCTGGACGGCATGCGCCTGGGCCACCGCAGCCATCAACGGCGTCAGGGCGCCCGCCCGCGCGAACACTCCATTCGAGTCGATCCCTCCGTACAGGCGTTCGTGGGCGCCGCCGCGTTGCTCGCCTTCCCCGTCCAGGTGTCCGACCTCGTGGACAAATCCGCTGGTGCGCCGCCCCCACCTGTAGCCGGTGAGCGCAGCGGTTTTCCGCGCCAATTCCTCCGGCGTCAGCAAGCGCTCGACCCCGGCATGCCGCAGGGCGGCGGTGCGCAGGGGGTCGGCGTAAGCCGCCGCTTCCGCGCGGAACCAGGGAGAAAGCGCAATTTCCACGAAAAGATCCTTGGCGTTGTAAGCGGGGCCGCCGCCGAATCCCTTGCGGAAGCCCGCCGCCAGCCGCTCGATTGCAGCGGCCTGCGCGCGCGCCGCGGCCGCCCGGCCGGCGGAATCGGGGTCGGCGGCGTCCGCCGGGGGTTTGACGATTTCCGCGCCGAGAATCGCCGGCCACCAGAACTCGACGGACGCACGGGCAAACCGCCGGTCGGCGGCGATCTGCGCGGCAAGCCACTGCAGGCTGTTGTCGGAGTCGGGAGCCAATCTGCCGTCGAAGCCCGGCGGGAGCATGTCGCGGTACCAAGTGTCCCCGTCGCGGTACGGCGACGGGCTCGCGTCCGGGGGGTTTTTGTACGACTCCGCCAGCGAGTCGATGCCGCCGAAATTATTTTTGTACGCGCCTTCCTCGGCATAGTTTTGAAACGTTCCCGCAACCGGATCCATGATGTCGTGGCAGCCCGTGCAGGCGGGGCTGCTCAGGGTAGGGTTGGCGGCGTCCGCCGGGAGCAGCGCTGCCGGCGGACGCGCGGCCGATGCGGCGATATCGACGCCCAGAAAGTGCAGCAGCGTCCAGCGCGCCCGCGCGCGGTTGCGGTTCGCCGCCGTGGTCGGATAGCGTTTCAGGAAAACGAGGGCGTTGAGGATTCCCGCGTGCGGGTAGTGCGTCGCCAGGTTTCCCCGATTGACGATCCTTGTGCCGTATTGGCTGTCGTACTTCGTGCGCTTCGCATTGTCGTTCCTGTAGTAGCTGAAGATTTTCGACGGGACGAATTCCGTTGCCGCTTGGGGGTTGTTGGAGCGCGCCGCGTCTCCGTAGGCCGCGGCGGCCGGCGGGTTGGCCATGACGTAATCCGCGGTCAGGATTTCGGTGTACGGCAAATCGTTTTCGACAACGTGGGCGATGAGCTCGAGCGGAGCGCGGGCCAGGCCGTATTGCGTTGCCGACTCCCAGGTCGCATAGAGCGGATCGTCCGCGGCGCGGCGGTAGCCGCGGGCGATCGCCTGCCGCGCCATTTCCCAGTTCCGATCGGCCAAGTCAACAAGATTGGTTTCCAGCGAAAAGTCGAGTACGGCATCCAGATGGCGGTCGGTCAATAAGCGGTCGTTGCTTGCCCGAATCAAGAAGTCGTGAAACCCTTTTCCGGTCATCAGCTTGCGCAGCGCAGCGCGCAGACGCGGCAGACCGCCGCCGGCGACGGACGCGGTTTCCGCTGCGGTGGGAATCCGCCCGGCGAAGATCAGCGCGGCTCGGCGCAGCGTCTTTTCGGGCGGCGCCGGGGTCACGCCTGCGAACAGCGCGTCCGGGTCGAAGGCGGCTTCCCGTTCGAGCATCCGCAGGAAACGCTCCATATTCGCGAAGTCGGCGGAGCCGGCGGGCACTTGCGCTCCGCCCCCGTGGCCGATGCCGCGGATCTTGTTCAGAATCGTGTCGGCGCCCGCGGGGACAGCCGCGACAAAAGCGCGGAACGCCGCCAGGTTTTTCGCCTCGTGGCCGGCCGTCGCCGCCGGCGAGAACGCCAGACGGGTATGCCCGGACAGACCTCCCGGCACATGGCAATGGACGCACTTCGCCTGCACGACCGGAGCGGACAGGTATTTTCTGAAAAGGGCTTCGGCCTCGCCCACCGGAGGGGCGGCGCTCTCCGGCTCGCTCTTAGACCGGGCAAAACGGGCGGCGAAGGGCCGCCTAGCGGCGTCCGGCACCGGGGCGAAGCCCAATACCGGGCAGGACGCCTCGCCAACGGCAGCGCCCGCCCCGCGCGCATGCGCCCGTTGGCTTTGCAACTCCCGAGCCGCCCGCGCCCGGTGGATCTGTTTTTGCTCGATCCTTAATTTTCGAACGCGGGCCGCGGCCTCGGCGTAGCCGGGAGAAGGGGATTCCGCGCCGGCCAAAGAGGCGCAAACCGCGGCAAGCAGCAGCCGGCCGAGAAACCAGGGGCGCAGACCGCCCGACGGGGCTGCGCGGCGGTTTCCCATCTCGCTCTCCGGCCGCCCAACGGGCTAGTTTTTTGTCCGCACCAGGCGGAAACCCAAGTACGGGAGGCGGAGACCCTGCCCGGAATGCGCGCGGGCCGAAGCGCGGCTGTGGGCGGCTTCGTGGAAAAAGCTTCCGCCGCGGCGAACGCGGCGGCCGCTCGTCGCAGGTCCTGTCGGATCCGTCGCCTCGCCGCCCGAGTAGGGGCCGTAAACGTCCTGCACCCACTCGTACACGCCGCCCAGCATGTCGAACAAGCCCCAAGCGTTGGGCTGCTTCCGCCCCACGGGTTGCAACTCGTTCCCGCTGTTGCCCTTGTGCCAGGCGATCGCATCCAGATCGCCGTAGCGGTCCCCGGTCGTGCCCGCCCGCGCCGC
Organism: Bryobacterales bacterium; assembly: GCA_965214655.1. Taxonomy (GTDB): domain Bacteria; phylum Acidobacteriota; class Terriglobia; order Bryobacterales; family UBA6623; genus CATQHP01. The sequence continues at coordinate 3,864,153 of OZ243965.1, forward strand.
GTACTCCCATTCCGCCTCGGTCGGCAGCCGGTACGTAAACTCAGGGTCGCGGCCGTTGAGCCTCATGAGAAACGTTTGAACCTCGTCCCAGGTCATGTTGTCGGCCGGGCACCCGACAGTGCAATCGGGGTCGTCGTACGGGCTGGGACCCATGATGATTTCCCATGCCTCTTTGGTCACTTCGTATTTGCCCATCTGGAAATCCCGGCCGATGCGCACCCGGGTCAGCGGCCGCTCGTCGTCGGCCGCTTCGGCGCTCTCCGAGCCCATCGTGAACTCGCCGGCGGGCAAGGGCAGGAAGCAGCCCACCAGAATCGAGCATTCTTCCGGACCGGCCGGCGCCGCCGCCGCAGACGCCAGATGCAGCGTGGTTTCGTTGGAGGCGATATCGTCGAGCGTGACCGACAGCGGAACCGCCCCCGCCAAGCCATCGTCCTGCGGCACGCGGGCATTGATCTGCCACAGGCCGACGAAACCGGGCGCTAGGCCGCTGAAGAGCACTTCCGCCTCGACGCCGCCGATAAAAGCCTTCGTGACGCCTGTCACCACGGACACCGGATTGCTGCCCGCCGCGGCGCCGTCGGCAACCGGGGGATCCGTCGCGCCCGGGCCGACGCCGTAGAGCACGATGACCTCGCCGCGGGCGGCGGGACTCGCGCTGCTCACCAGTGAGTTGTCCGCGCCGTGCAGGGCAATCGCTTCCCGCTCCGGCGACTGCGGGTTGTGAATGATGCCCGGATCCGCCGCGTCCGCGGTGAGCGTCCCCGCTTGCGCCGCGGCGCCGTCCACCACAAGCTGCACGGGAACCGGCGTCCCCAAGGACACGCCGCTCGGAACCTGAAAGTTGATTTGCCCGGAGCTGACGAAGAGAAGAGGCGCCGCGGTTCCGTCCACGACGAGTTGCACGCCGGCCAGAGCCGCCGGCAAGGGCAGGCCGTCGGCGAGCGTAGTCTCGACCGCGACCGGGCTACCCAGAAAAGCGGAGGCCAGGCTGCCCGGCGCCACCGGATGCTCGGCGCGGAAGCCGGCTGCATTGACCACTGCGACCTGTGCATGGGCTGCAGCCGCGAAAACCGCCAACAACGCCGGCGCAACGACCGCGCGCATGCTTTTCGAGAACAAGGTTGGAGCCATCGCCTTATTAACTTCCTTTCTGCAAAATTGTTGCAAAGTATCGTCTCCGCGGTCGATTCTTCTCCGCTCGAAATTCTAACGCTTCCCGCCGTTCGGCGATGCAGAGGCCGCAGGCTGCGGAGGCGCGTTGGCGATATCCATGAAATTGATTTGCTCGTAGACGAACTCGACGGGCGCGAACAACTCGAGTTCGTAAGCGCTTGTCCAGTCTCTGTGCAGCGCCAATGCGAACGTGTCCGGCGGGTCGACGAAGAACCTCACCGTATAGGAATCGGTTGGTTCCCCCGGTAGAGCCACGTTCCGCGCGTAGTGCAGGTTGTCGGTCAAATTGACGTGCGGGACGAGAGTGGCGAAATTGTTCTTGCCTGTCGTTTCGTTGGTGATCTGCGCATAAACGTTCAAATACGCTACGAAGCCCCCGGGAGGAGCGCCTTCCGGAATATGGGCCGCGTCGCTGCCCCAGTTCGCCCGAGCGGCGATGCGGATATCCGCGAGGGCTTCCGCCAAATGGGCCTCATCGGGCAGCGGACCGCCGGGCGCCGCGCCCGCGAAAATCATGACGATGCCGGGAGTGAGTCTTTCCTGGCCCAGAACGAGACCGGGGCCGCTATGCTGCGGCGCGATCTGCAGTGCAGCCTCGTTGGCGGGGACGTCGTCGAGCGTAACCAGCAGCGGAACCGCTCCCGCCGAGATGCCGTCCCGCGGTACGCGGACATTGATCTGCCACAGGCCGACGAAGCCCGGCGCCAGTCCGCTGAAGAGCGTTTCCGCTTCGACGCCGCCGATAAAGGCCCGCGTGACGCCGACGGGCACGGACACCGGATCGCCGCCCGCCGCGGCGCCGTCGGCAACGGGGGGCTCCGTGGCGCCCGGACCTACGCCATAGAGTACGACGATCTCGCCGCGGGCGGCGGGACTCGCGCCGGTCACCGGCGAATTGTCCCCGCCGTGCAGCACAACCGCTTCCCCCGTCTGCGGGTTGTGGACGATTCCGGGGGCCGCAGCAGTCGCCGTGAGCGTCCCGGATTGCGACTCGGCGCCGGCGACGACAAGCCGCACGGGAACCGGCGCCCCCAGAGTAACGCCGCTCGGAACCTGAAAGTTGATCTGTTCGGCGTTTACAAAGAGAAGGGGCGCCGCGGTGCCGTCCACGACGAGTTGCACGCCGGCCAGAGCCGCCGGTAGGGGCAATCCCTCAGCGAGTGTCGCTTCGACTGTGATCGGGCTGCCCAGAAAAGCCGTGGCCAAGCTTCCCGGAGCCACCGGGCTGCCGGCGCGGAAGCTGGCCGCATTCACGACCGAAACCTGAGCATGGGCCGCGGCCGCAAAAACCGCGAACAGCGCCGGCGCCATTGCAATGCGAATGATTTTGAGGGACAAGGTTGCAGCCATTGCCTTACCTATTCCTTGCTGAATCTGAGAGTTTCAGAGGATGCTGCGGAAACCGTCCAAAGGAAGAGACCGCCGGCCAAGCAAACGCGGGCGGCGCAGCCCCGCCCGCATCCGCGATGCCTGCTACTCTCCGCCTGGAGCCTTGTTCGGAACCTCGAAGGCCGATTTCCGCGGCGGCGCCGTGGCGATATCGAAGAAATCCACGTTCTCGTAGGTGAATTCCTTTCTGGGGAACAGCCTGTCTCCGTACTCGTTGAGCCAATCCCTGTGCAGCGCCAGCGTATGCTTGTCCGGCGGGCTGACGAAGAACTTCACGGTGTATAAGTCGGTTTGCTCTCCCGGCAGGGCGATGTTCCGCGCGTAATGGAGGTTGTCGATCAGGTTGAGGTGCGGCGTGAGAGTGGCGAACGTTTCCTTGCCGGTAGTCTGGTTCGTGACCTGTGCGTAAATGTTCATATAAGCAACGAAGCCCGCAGGCGGAGTGCCTTCCGGAATCAGGGTCTCGTCGGCATTCCAGTTCGCCCGGGCTTCGATATGGACATCCGTGAGTTCCTCCTCCAAGTGGGCTTGTCTTGGAGTGACCGCGTCGCGCACCGCGCCCTCGAAGATCAGGACGATGCCTGGGTAGAACGATTCTTCGCCCAAGACGAGCTCCTGAGCGGCCACGGGCGCCGCCTGCATGAAAAGCATGCCGATCCCCGCCAGCGCCAGCGCGGCGGCCGGGGCTGATCGGCCTCTTGTTGTGTTCTGCATTCGAATATTTTTCCTTTCTCGTTTCGATTTCGGCGCAGCTTTGCGCCTTGCGACCCGCGCGGCAGCGTACGAAAAGACGCCCAGCCGGTTCGTTCTGCGCCGCGCCAAGCGCGGCGGCGAGAATTCTCCAAGCGCCTTTGCCTGCGTTCCTTTTGCAAGTCTCCTGCAAATATACCCGAATGATTGCATGGGTTGCAATAGGAAATGTATTTTTTTGTAATTCTGTTGCAAGTATGTGTTGGAGGGCAGCCGGAGACGCCCCGTGGGCAGCGGATAGCAAGACGGCGCGGAGCAAGTTTCTCGGCATCCGCCCCGATTCTCTTTGCGGCCGGCGCTGCGCTCCCTGTCGGGGCCGCCTTGCGTTGAAAATGCCGCGGGCGGTTTTTCACTCCCACCTCTATTCCAATCGAAAGATGAGCCTGAAGAGGAGCGGGGGAACTGTGGGTAGGGGCAGTGTAACAGAGGAGACGAGAGGGCCGACAGAGGAGAGCGCGTAAGCGGGGCGCCGTTGCTCCGCGCTCACCACGGCAGAGCGAGGTTTTCGCAACTGTGCTGCAAATCGCACAAGCGGGTCTGCAGCCGCTCGGCGAAGTCCGTGTCCGAGTACGCTTGAGCCTGCGCTTGCAACTCGGCCAGGGTCACCGCCGCGCGCAGTCCGCGCTGTTCGGGGGGCAATGCTGCGAGCGCCTCCAACGGTGTGCGCCAGTGCTGATAGACCTTGCGCAGCTTGCCCTTGCGGTCAGGGCGCAGCACGGCGAAAGCGCTCGGTCGATGATAGTTCCCGTAGGGGTTGAGCCACTCCCGGTAGAAAGCCTGAATCTGCGCCGTGGCCGCCGAGGGCAGAAAGCGGTAGCCCATCCATTTGGCGCCACCGAACCGTTCTTCGACTCCACCAGGGCGTTGTCGTTACTGCGCCGCGAGCGTGACTTGGTGAACTCGATGCGCAGTTTCTCCAGCAAGGCTGCTGTCCTGTGGTTGATGGACTCGCTGCCGTTGTCGGAATGAAAGCCGCGCACGAGGAAGAGGAACTGTTCCAAGAGTTCTGCGAGCGCCGGCGCGAGGTAGTGCTCGCTGATCCGTTCGACGCAGCCAAGTACTTGCCATTGCGTCACTTCGTCGACCAGGTTGATGGTGTAGGCGCCTTTTGCGCCGTCCTGTTCGGGCGAATGCACGGTGTCCACGCGCAGGTAGCCCGGACGCCCTGCGGGGCGCGGTTGGCGGCGTTCGCCGATGGCCGTCGGCGTCGCGCGGGTCTTGTCCAGGCGCAGGCGCCGCCGGCGGTAGAGGCGGCTGCGCCGCAGATTGTACAGGTGGGCCACCGACAGCCGGGCCAAGCGGGCGAACTCGCGCCGCCCGTGGAGGGCGAACTCACGGCGCAAGATGGCGCAAGTGGCCGGCCCCGACAACTGCCGGTGCGCCTCGTCCACGCGCGCCAACAGCACGCTGTCCGCCCGCGTGTAGAGCGTCGGGAAACGCCGTCGCCGGTAGACTGTCGGGCGCACCGTGCGCTCGCGTAGAAACTGCCCGATCAGCCGTGTCGTCTGGGCCCGGCTCAGCCCGCTCAGCTTCTGCAAGAAGCGCCGCAACAGACCCTTCGCCGCGCGGTACTGCTCGGCGTAGTGGTGTTTGCATAACACGGCTTCGAACAAGCGATACCGCGCAGCCCGGCTCTCCGCCCGAAACGCGATGCTTTCACTGCCGGCTAGGAAGGCCTCGATCTGCTCCAAACTCAACCTCTCGACTTGCTGCATGGCGACTCCCATCGCCCACAGCTTGCCCCGCTCCTACCTATCCCCCTCCAACCTCTTCAGGCTCATCTTGTGTTGGAATCGGCCCTCCCTTCAGGCTCATCTTGTATTGGATAAGACGCCCAACTGTTCTCCGCCGCGGGTTCTATAGAATACGAAGATCGTGCGGCGGTCCGAAGCAGCCGATCGATTCCTGCAAGCGGCCGACCGCTGGTTTCAAGCTTCGCTGCTGTTTCTGCTGCTGAACGGCGCGTTCGGACTTTGGGCGGCCGGGCAAATGGATGCGCTTTCGGGCCTCGCTTTGCTTGCGGCGTTTGCCTTTCGAGCATGGGGCTTGACGCGCCCCGGCGGACTCAGGCTGCCGCATCGGCTTGCGGCCGCGCTCACGGGTGCGGTCGTGCTGTTCTATCCGCTGGATTTGTACTTCCTGCAGGGCGGCGACTTCACCGCCTCTACCGTGCGGCTCATGCTGTTGTTTACGGCGCTCAAGGTTTCGATCGCCGAGACGGGGCGCGACTATTTCTACTTGGGCATTTTGGCTTTCCTGCACCTGCTGACCGCGGCGATGTTCGCCGGCGGGCCCGGCTACTTCGTCCTGCTGGCGGTTTTTACGGTCACCGCGATTTTCTGTTACGGCAGCTTTGCGCTGCGCCGCTTCGCGCGCGCCGCCGAGCGTCCGGCGCTGAGCTCGGGCGCGCTGCAAGGCTTTGGCGCCCTGCGCCGCCTCGGCTCGTTTGCGGTTTTGTTTGCCGGCGGGGCGCTCGTTCTCGGCGCGGCGCTGTTTCCGGTTCTGCCGCGCGCGCCGGCGGACACGCGCATCCCGCTTTTCGGCAGAAACTACAACACGGGCTTTTCGGACGGCGTCGACCTGGGCCTGACGGGCGCCCTGCAAAACGACTTCACGCCGGTGATGCGCGTGGAGTCGCTCGACGGGACGCCGGTCGGCAGGCAGTTTTGGCGCGGCGCCGCGCTCAGCTTGTTCGACGGCGTGCGCTGGAGCCGGGCCGCGCAACGTTCGACCGCCTTGAGCGTCTCGCGCGAAGGATACCGCCCGAACTGGAGGGCGCGCCGCCGGGGTGCCGAATTCCGCCGGCTGCGCTACAGCGTGGTCGTCGAGCCGATGCCCGTCCGGGCGGTGTTCGTCGCCGGCGTGCCGGATGCGATCCGCGGCGCCTTCCCCCGCTTGTGGAAGACGCCGAGCGAATCGTTGCTGGTGGAAGGCGCCGCGCCGGGTCAAGATCTGCGATACCAAGTGTCGAGCTGGGTCGCCGACCCCGATACGATCCCTCCGCGGCGCGCCGTCGAGTTGTTCTCCCGGCAGTTCGTGGAGCGCAACCTGCGCCTGCCGCAGAATCTCGACCCGCGCATCGGCAGGTACGCGCTGCAAGTCGCCGGCGGGCGGACAAACCCGTTGGAACAGGCCCGCGCGATCGAAGAGCATCTCAAAACCGCGTTCGGCTATACGCTGGAGTTCCCCAGCGAGCAGGCGGGCGATCCGCTGGCGCACTTTCTATTCGAGCGCCGCGAAGGGCATTGCGAATACTTCGCTTCGGCGATGGCCGTCATGCTGCGCACGCTGGGCATCCCCGCGCGCCTGGTCAACGGATTTGCCGGCGGCGTCTACAATCCGCTCTCGGGGGTGCGCGTCATCCGCGCCGCCGACGCGCATAGCTGGGTCGAGGCGTACATTCCGCGCTACGGCTGGCTGGAGTTCGATCCGACTCCCGCCGCTCCCGATACGTTCGCCGGAACCTGGCTCGCGCAGACCTGGATGATCTGGGACGCGCTGCAGTCCGTGTGGACGGAGTGGGTCATCGACTACGACGCCGAGCGCCGGCGGGAGCTCGCTCGGGGCATGACCCGGAGTTCGCAGTCCGCGGCGCTGGCGCTGATGCTGTCGGCCGACGCGGTTTTCGAATGGGCGCGGCGGCTGTGGAACGACTTGACGGCCGTTCCCGGCCCGGAGCGCCCGGCGCTCGATGCGCCCGCCGCATCATGGGCTTTCGGCCTGCTTTGCGCCATCGTTCTTGTCGGGGCGCCGTGGCTCTGCTTCCGCCGGCTGCGGCGCGCCGCGGCTCGGCGCCGGCGAGATCCCGCAGCCGTCAAGCTGTACCGCCGCGCCGTCCGCGCATTGGGGCGGCGGGGAATCCGCAGGCGCGACTCCCTGACGCCGCAGGAGCTCGCCGCGCAGGTTGCGGACCCCGCATTGCGCCGCGCGCTGCACGAGCTTACCGACGCCTATCTCGCCGCCCGCTTCGGCGGAGACGGCAATGCGCTCGGAAAACTCAAGACCTTGGTGCGCACGGTCGAAAACCTGTGCCGAACGCCCGCCTGACGCGGACGCGCGCTTCACCCGTGGCGGATGACCAGCACGTCGCCGTCTTGCACGATGTATTGCTTGCCTTCCAGGCGCAGGTTGCCGGCGGCGCGCGCGGCGGCATACCCCGCGTGCTCGACCAGCTTCTCCCAATGGATGACCTCCGCGCGGATGAATTTTTTTGCAAAGTCGCTGTGAATCGTCCCGGCGGCCTTGACGGCGGTCGAATTCTTGGGCGCGGTCCACGCCCGGCACTCCGTCTTGCCGGCCGTCAGGAACGACATGAGGCCGAGCAGGTCGTAAGAAGCTTCGACGATCCGCTCGCGCCCGGATTCGGCGAGGCCGTAACTGTCGAGATAATCCCTTGCTTCCTCGGCGTCCAGCTCGACCAGCTCGGATTCGATGCTGCCGCAGACGGCGGTTACGCCGAGATTCTTGCGGCCGGGAAGAAGCTCCCCGCGGTATTTGCGCTCAATGGCCGCCAACCCCGCGGCTTGTTCCTCTCCGGCGTTGACGACCAGCAGCATCGGTTTTTCGGAGAGGAACTGGAACCCCTTCAAGAGCTTGGCCTCTTCGGCGGCGAGATCGAGCTCGCGCAGGGGCTGCTCTTCCTCGAGGGCGTTTCTGCAGCGGATCAGCAGCTTGCGCTCTATGGCAAGCGCGGGATTTTTGACGCGCCCGATGTCTTTCTCCACGCGCTCCAGTCGATTTTCGACGACCTGCAAGTCGTTGAGGATCAACTCGGTTTCGATGCTTTCCCAGTCCCGCCGCGGGTCGAGCGAGCCGGCGGCGTGCATCACCGTCTGGTCCTCGAACGCGCGCAGCACATGCGTGAAGGCGTCTACGTTGCGCAGGTCGGCGATGTAGCTCGGTTCGCGCAGCGCTTCGCGCGAGAGTCCGGGCATGTCTGCATACTCGACCGCGGCCTGGACCGACCTTGCCGGCCGGAAGACGGCGGCCAGCGCATCCAGCCGCTTGTCGGGAACTTTGGCGATTCCCAGTTGAACTTTGGTTGCGCCGATGCGGCCTTCGCCGGCGGCGCCGGTCAGAATCTTGAACAGCGAGGTCTTGCCGACCTGGGGCAGCCCGATGATGGCGGTCTTCATGGCAAGCAGCCCTCTATTTTAGGGCGTCGCCCGCCGCCGCTCCGCGCCGACGCCCTATAGTGGAAGTCAGTGGGCAGCTTCGGCTTACGGCACATCGTTTTCGCGTTGGCGCCGGCGCTTTTGCCGCTCCCGGCTCAGGAATCCCCGGCGGCCGGGGAGCGCATTCGCGCCGGGCTGCTCGCCTTGAACGCCCGCGACATTCCCACGGCGCAAGAGCATCTCGAAAAAGCCGTCGAAGAAGCTCCGGAAGACGCCCGCGCATGGCTCGGGCTGGCGCAAATCTACGCCATCCTCAATCTGCACGCCCAAGCCCACAACTACGCCCGGGAGGCTGCGCGGTTGGACGGCGAGAATCCGACCGTGCAGCACGCGCTGTCGATGTTCTACGGCGAATACGGCAATTGGGCCGAGGCCGCCCGCTGGGAAGAGTCGTTCGCCGAGAGCGGCCGCGCCGATTCCAACGCCTACCTGCGCGCCGCCTCGATGTATCTCCAGGCGGACATGCCCAGGCGGGCGATCGAGCTTGCCGCCAAGGGTCTCGCAAAGGAAGAATCGCCGCAACTGCACAATGTCCTCGGCAAGGCGTACGAAACGATCGGAGAGGCGGAGCCTGCCCGCAGTCACCTGGAAAGCGCCGTCGAGTCCATGCCCTACGAGGAGTCGCTGCACTTTGACCTAGGATATTTTCACTTGCGGCACCGGGACTTCGACGCGGCGGCGGCGGCGTTCCTGCACGGCCGCAAATACTTCGACAAAAGCGCCGCGATCGAGCTGGGCGCCGGCATCGCCTATTACGGGCAGCGGCGGTTCCAGGACGCAGTGGACGCGTTCCTGCGCGCAGCCGAGCTCGCCCCGTCGATGGAGCAGCCGCACGCCTTCCTCAGCCGCGTCTTGCAGCACGCGCCATACCGCATGGAAGACGTCGTCGAGCGGCTCCGCGTTTTTCATACGGAGCATTCGAAGAATTACCTGGGACCGTTCCTCTACGGACAAATCCTGCTCGCGCAACTCGGCGCGGACAACGATGCCGAGTCCATCGAGGCGATCGAGAAGCTCTTCCGCGAGTCGCTCGAGCGGCGCGAGGATTTCTGGGAAGCGAACTTCGAATTGGGCGCGCTGCTGGAAAAAAGGCGGCGCTACAGCGAGGCCGAGGAATACCTGCGGCGCGCCGTCGAGCTGAATCCGGAAGCCTCGAAGCCGCGCTACCGCCTGGCCCGCGTCTACCAGCGCCTGGGCAAAACAGAAGCCGCGCGGGCAGAGCGGGACATGCACCGGCGGTTGACCGAAAAGGAGCGCGAGTCCATGGCCGCGGGCGGCATGGTCGGCGAGTTGCTGCCCGAGAATTGATCCCGGCGGTCAGCGCTACCGCCGGACTCCTGCGACTTCGGCGATGGGAATCTGCTCCTCGATGCGGATGCCGAACCCCTCGAGGCCGACGACGCGGCGCGGCCGATTGGTCAGCAGGCGAATGTTTCTGAGCCCCAGATCCTTGAGAACCTGCGCTCCGATGCCGACGCCGTATTGCAGCCTGCGGCCGCCGGCGGAGCCCGCGTTGGCGGCAAGCCGCGGATGAGCGACGATGCGCTCCATGCCTCCCGCGCCCTTGCTCAGGCCGAAGCCGAGGTCGCCGTGGTGCAGATAGACCAGCACGCCCCGTCCTTCGCCGGCAATCATGCGCAGCGAGTTGTGGATCTGCCGGTAGGAAGCGTTTCGTCTCGACGCGAAAACATCGCCGAACAAATCTTGGGCATGCATCCGCACGAGAACCGAGTCCCCGCCGGACACGTCACCCTTGATCAAGGCCAGATGAACCTCGTCATCGAGAGTCGTGCGGTAGGCGACAGTCTGAAATGCGCCGAATTCCGTATCGACGACGCCTTTGGCGAAGCGTTGCACATAGGTCTCGTGCTCCAGCCGATAGCGGATCAAGTCGGCGATCGTGAGCATCTTGAGGCCGTGAATTTCGCAAAACGCGAGCAGATCCGGCACGCGGGCCATCGTGCCGTCGTCTTTCATGATTTCGCAGATCACGCCGGCGGGGATCAGGCCGCTGAGCCGGGCAAGATCGACGGCGGCCTCGGTCTGCCCGGCGCGCACCAGCACGCCGCCCTTGCGCGCGCGCAGCGGCGGCACGTGGCCCGGCCGCGCCAAGTCTTCCGGCCGCGCGGCGGGGTCGATCGCAACCTGAATCGTGCGCGCGCGGTCGGCCGCCGAAATCCCGGTCGTCACGCCGGAGGCGGCGTCGATCGGCTCGCAAAACGCAGTGCCGAACAGCGACGTATTCTGCCGCGTGGCCGGGGGAATCCCCAAGTGCTCCAGACGCTGCTCAGTCATGGCCAGACAGATCAGCCCGCGGCCGTGCTTGGCCATGAAATTGATGATTTCGGGAGTGGCGTGCTCGGCGGCGATGGTCAGATCGCCCTCGTTTTCGCGGTCTTCGTCGTCGATGACGACAATCATGCGGCGCGCGCGCAACTCTACCAGCGCTTCCTCGACCGAGACGAAGGCCATCGGTTCGATTCTATCAGCGGCCCCGCGCCGACTTGCCGTTGTCGGGCGCCACTGGTTATCCTGGTTCTTTCCGTTCAGGGCTTACCGCCCGTCAGGAGTGCGAATCTTGAGTACCGTCCACCCCCTCGACCGGCCGCTCGCGCGCTGGAATTTGCTGAAAAGCGAGTTTTACCGAGCCTGGAGCGCCGGAACGCTTCCCGTCGGCGCGCTGCAGAGCTATGCCGCGCAGTACGGCTCGTTCATTGCCGCGGTTCCCCAAGGGTGGGAGGCTCACGGCGACTTGGAGACCGCCGCGGTCGAGCGCTCCCACGTCGAGATGTGGCGGCGGTTCGCCGGCGCTCTGGGCGCCGACATCGAACCCCCGTCGAACGCGGGCGTCGCCCGCCTTGCCGCGGCCGCCCGGAAATTCTTTGCCGATCCTGCGGAGTCCATCGGCGCGCTCTACGCATTCGAAGCCCAGCAGCCGGCTACGTCCGCCTCGAAGCTCAAAGGTCTTCGCGAGCATTACAATCTCGACCGGGCGGGCGAAGAGTATTTCGCAATTCACGAAGCCGACGAAGACGAGCCGCGGCTGCTGCGCGAGCGCTTCGACGCCTTGACCGGAGGCGAGCGGCAAGCGGCGCTCGGCGCCTGCCGGGTCATGTGCCGCGAGCTCCGCGCGGCGCTGGACTCGCTCTACGACGAATACGGCGCATCCGACGGATACGAGGAAAACGCCGCCCGCGGCGTCAACTAGCCTTCGCTTTCGGCCATGACCGCTTTCTTCCAACCTCCCAACCGCATCCTCCTGGGACCCGGCCCCAGCATGGTCGACCCGCGCGTCTATTCGGCAATGGCCGCGCCGATCATCGGCCACACGGACCCGGATTTCTTCGGCGTCTTGCAGGACACATCCGATCTGCTGCGCTACGTTTTCGGCACTGAGAACGAGTTCACCCTGGCCATCTCCGGCACCGGCACGGCGGGCATGGAAACCGCGGTCATGAACTTCGTCGAAGCCGGAACCAGGGTGGCGATGTTCGCCAACGGCTACTTTTCCGACCGCTTGACCGAGATGTGCGAGCGGCAGGGGGCGGAGGTCGCGCGCCTCGAAAAACCTTGGGGCGAAGTCTTCGGCGACGATGAAGCGCGCGCGTTCATCGAGCGCGAAAAGCCGCAGGTCGCCGCGTTCGTCCATGCCGAGACGTCCACCGGAGCCCTGCAGCCGGCGAAAGCGATCTGCGACGCCGCGCACGAGGTCGGCGCGTTGGTGATCGGAGATTGCGTGACCTCGCTGGGCGGCATGCCCGTTGCAATCGACAAGAACGGCATCGACATCGCCTACAGCGGCACGCAGAAATGCCTCAGCGCCCCTCCGGGGCTCTCTCCGCTGACCCTTTCGCCGCGCGCGCTCGAACGGTTGCGCGCGCGCAAGAGCCTTTGCGTGTCGTGGTACCTCGACCTGAAGCTGATCGACGCCTATTGGGGAGAATCCCACCGCTACCACCACACCACGCCGATCAACATGTTCTACGCGCTGCGGGAAGCGCTGCGCCTGTGCAAGCTGGAAACGATGGAGGCTCGCTTCGCGCGCCACCGCCTCAACCACCGCGCTTTCGTCGCGGGCATCGAAGCGCTGGGCATGCATATGCACGTGGCCGCCGAGAATCGCCTGTGGACGCTGAACACCCCCGTCCTGCCCGCGGGCGTCGACGAGGCGGCGCTGCGCAAGCGACTGCTGAACGATTTCGGCATCGAGGTGCTGGGCGGTTTCGGGCCGCTTACGGGCAAGATCCTGCGCATCGGTCTGATGGGCGCCTCGTCGCAGCGTCACTATGTCCTGCTCCTGCTGCAAGCCCTGGAAACCTGCCTCGGTGCGAGCGGCGGCGCCCGCGCGGCCGAAGCCGTGTACGCGGGCGGCTGACGCCGCCCGGTTGCGCCGGCGTTTTTGTTACCAAGCTCCAGGGCCGTTCGCCTATGTAGTGTGGTCCTGTCTCTGCCTGCAAATGAACCTTCCGAGTCGTCTGCTTTCGGTGCGAACCGCGGTCGGGGCGGGTCGTTGACGCCGCCGGCGTTGCGCCGTCTTGCTATCCGTTATCCGCTATCCGCTATCCACTGGGCGGCGTCAGCCGCGCTTGCCGCGCTGCTCTGCGCTTCTCCGCTCGGTGCCCAAGGCCAGGAATCGCCGGCCGCGCAATCCGCCAACGGCGACGCGGCCGGCGGCGAATCCGAAGCGGACGCGCCGGCTGCGGTTGCGGAGGTTTCCGCCGACCGCACCGAGCTCAACCTGCTGGGCGAGGTCGACAGCGAGCGCGGCGAGGGGCGGCGCAACGAAAATCTCGGCCTCACGCTCATCGACAACAACGTCCTGCGCGATCTCAACGAGCGGCTGGGAACCACGGCCACGCTCGTGCGTGACTCGAAGATCGAGCAGAGCTACTGGGGAACCGAGCTCGGCGGCCCCCCGTCGCGCCCGCTGCATCTGCCGCCCGCCCGCGCCGCGGCCGTCCATGGAAACCTGTTTTGGACGCACAACAACAGCGTCTTCAGCGCGCGCTCGTTCTTTCAGGTCGGCGGGGTTCTGCCGGCGCGGTCGAACGATTACGGCTTCTCGGTCAGCGCGCCGCTCTGGGACGGGGCCGCCTTCACCGTCGACGGCAGCCAGGGCAAGAATCGCGGTCAGGTCAACGGCAACGTGCTGGTGCCGGCGCTCGACGAACGCACCGCGCTGACCAACGACCCGCGCGTGCGCCCCCTGGTCGAGCGCATCCTGGCGGCGTTCCCCGCCCAAACGCCCAACCGCACCGATATCAACAAGCGGGCGCTGAATACGAATGCGCCGCAGGATATCAACAACAACCGCCTCTCCGGCAAGCTCGATCAAAGCCTCGGCGACAGAGACCGCGTCACCGCCGGCTACAACTTCGTCCGCCAGCGCGTGGACGCCTTTCAGCTTGTCGGCGGGCAGAACCCGAACACGACGACCCAGAACCACCAGACCCGTCTGACCTGGAACCGCAGTTGGACGCCGGCCACGACGACCGATTTCACCGCCGGCTTCGACCGCGTAGGCTCGGCGCTGGTTCCCGACGAAACCTCCTTCGGGGCGTGGATCCGCATCGGCGGAGAGCTCACGAGCCTGGGGCCGCCGGGGCGGTTTCCGGTGGACCGCGCACAGAATCAATTCCGCTACGCCGTCCGCGCCAAGCACGTTCGGGGGAAGCACAATCTGACTTTCGGGTTCGCCCTCAGACGCCGCCAGGTCAACGGCGCGGAATTTCAAGATCACCGCGGGCTCTTCGTTTTCCGCCGCAACTTCGGCCTGGACGGCGTGACGAGCCTTCGCTACGGAAGGCCGAGCCGCTATCTCGTCGCCATCGGCAGCATTCATCGCGGCTTTCGCAATTGGCTGACCCAGACGTACGTCGGCGACGACTGGAAAGCGACTCAGAATCTGACTCTGAGCGTCGGGCTGCGCTGGGAGCCGGTCACGAGGCCGACCGAGGTGAACGACCTGACCCAAGTCGGTTACAACTCCGATCTCAACAACTTGGCCCCGCGGTTCGGCCTCGCCTATCGGCTGCCGGGATGGGGAGGCGTCCTGCGCTCGTCCTACGGCGTGCATTACGGCGAGGTTTTCACGGCAACGTACATCCAGGCTCGCCTGAACCCGCCGCAGAACGTCTCGGTCGATGTCCAGGCGCCGGACTTGGCGGATCCCCTCGGCGGACTGGATGCGAGCGACATCGACCCCAACGCCCGTTCCACGCGCTACACGCTCGCCCCCGATCTGGCGACGCCTTACACGCACAACTACAATTTTTCATGGGAATTGGAGCCGGCCCGCGATTGGAAGCTCGAATTGGGTTACGTCGGCAGCCGCTCGCACAAGCTGCTGGCCATGTGGTATCTCAACCGGGCGCGGCCGGTGGAAGGGACGTCGCAGACGACGCGGACGGTGAATCAACGCCGCCCCGACCCCACCGTCTTCGACGTCCGGCACGTGACCAACGGCTCGCGGGGTTACTACGACGCGGCGAAAATCCGGCTGCGCATCCCCCAATGGGCGGGGTTCGGCATCGAAGCGTCGTACTGGTACAGCAAAGCGATCGATCTCGGCGGGAGCTATCTCAACACCGCGGCGAACGCCAACCGCCTGCAGACCATGGGCCCGTCCGAGTTTTTGATTCAAGAGGAGTTGCGCGGGCTGAGCAATTTCGATCAGCCGCACGCCATGCTGTGGAACGTCAGCTACCGCACTCCCGCGTTGGCGGGCCGGGCGCGGCAACTGTTCGGCAACTGGCAGCTCAGCACGGTGCTCCTGGGCAAGTCGGGCACGCCGTTCTCGGTGCTTTCGGGATCGGACGCGCCGGGTTTCGGCAACGTCGACGGGACGCAGAACGACAATCCGACTCTGCTCGATCCGTCGATTCTGGGCCGCTCGATCGACCATCCGGATACGGCGGCCGAGCGGCTGCCCAAGTCGGCGTTCGGCTTCATGCAGCCTACCGAGGCGCGGGGCAACCTGGGACGCAACACGTTCCGCAGGGACGGCATCTTCAACATCAACATGGCCCTGTCGAAGCGTTGGACGCTCTCGGGCGATCAGTCGATCCTGTTGCGTGCGGAATCCCTGAACGTCACCAACCACCCCCAGTTCGCCGAGCCTGGCAACGGCATCGCCTTCGCCAACTTCGCTCAGATCACCAACACGTTGAACGACGGCCGGACGTTCAAGTTCACGCTGCGCTACAGCTTTTGAAACGACGGCAGTCCGCGGTTCTTGCCGCCCCGCGCAGCGGCAAGCTAGAGCTCGCCGAGCGCCTCGCTGTCGAATCCCAGCACGATCTTCCGCCCTGCAACAGCCACCGGCCGCTTGATCAGATTGGGATTTTCGGACATCAGGCGCAGCGCCTCTGCGCGCGGCGGGGGATTTTGTTTCATTCCCATTTCGCGGTAGAGGGCGTTGCGGGCGTTCAGGAACTGCTTGTAGTCGCGCTCGCCGATCAACGCTTCGAGCGCTGCGACGCTGAGACCCTTGTTGAGATCGATCAACTCCAGCTCGGCGCCTCGTTCCGCCAGGAAACTCCTGGCCTTGCGGCAACCGGTTCAACCGGGTTTTTGGTAGAAGCGGATTTTGGCCATCCCCCGAGTTTACCGCGCCCGCCGCCGCCAATCCCTCAACGGCATGACTCCCCTCCGGCGCATCTGTAATTTCCGGCCTTCAGAACCCCATGGATTCAGACGTGATCCTTCCCATCTCTTGCCGGAACCGCACGCCTAGCTTGCGGGGGCGGCGCCTGTGGATGCGGCGGACAGCCGGGACAGACGAAAGCGCCGGATGTTCCAACTTGACGGCCGGTCCAGACAGAACTCGGCTACGATCTTGCCGATCACGCTGCAAAATTTGAAGCCGTGGCCCGAGAAACCGGTCGCCACGAATACGTCCGCCTCTCCGGGGCAGCGGTCGAGAATGAAATGTTCGTCGGGGCTGTTGGTAAACAGGCATGCCCGGAGTTTGCGGGCCGGTCCGTTGGCGGCCGGAAAATACTCTGCGACGGCTTCGCGCAGAACCGCCTCGTCCGCGGCGCCGCATTCGCGGTCCATTCGGTCCGGATCGTCCACGTACTGCCGCAAGTGGTGGCATTTGCCGATCTTGAAGCCTTCTCCCCGATGGTCGGGGAAGCCGTAGAAGCGCCCGGACGGCGCTTCCAGAACGAAGACCGGGAATCTTGCGGGCGCGAAGAGCGCGGGCTCCGTCGGAACGGTCCACAGCATGACCTGTCTCTCCGGCCGGCACATGTCGCGCAGCGGCGGGCACAGCTTGTCGGTCCAGGCCCCAGCGGTAATCGCCAGGCGCGCGGCGCTGTAGCTCCCTGCGTCGGTCTCGACGCGCAGGCCGCCGGCGTCTCGGCGCCAACTCCGCACGCGTTCTCCGGCGTGGATCTCGGCGCCCCGGGCGCGGGCGGCCTCGGCATAAGCCGCGATGGCCAGTTCGGAAAGCAGATACCCGCTTTGGGCCTGATAGACGGCGCGCGCGGAGGCCGGCAGGCGGTAGCCGGGAAACCTGCGGTTGACTGCGTTGCCGTCGAGTTCCTCGAACTCCAACCCGTGGGCCAGACACGATCTCCGGGAGCCTTCGACCGTCCAACTGTTTTCGGGGCCGACGTCGAGTCCGCCGGTGAGGCGCAGGATGGATTTTCCGGAGACCGCCTCCAGTTCCCGCCAGTAGGCATAAGCGGAGCGCAGCAGCGGGACGTACTCGGGGCCCTCGGCATACCCCAGGCGGATGATGCGGGTCGAGCCGTGCGACGAGCCGTAGCCATGCGGGATGTCGAATTGCTCGATGCCCAGCGTCTTGAGGCCGCTGCAAGCAAGGTGAAACACGGCGGCGCTGCCCATGCCGCCCACGCCGATGACAATTGCGTCGTACATGGCCGGGTTCAGAAGCGGGCGCTGGAGGCGGCCATGACGGGAATCTTCAAGATCCGCTCCCGGTTCAGCGCTCCCGAGAACGCCGGCATCCCGTTGCCGCCTTGCAGCGCCTTGTCGGCGAACCGGCTGGAATCGAGGCGGGTCGGGAAGAGACGCGGGCCGCCGCCCCCGCCTGGTTTATGGCGGGCGATGCGGCGCGCGCGGTGCATGCCCGCCGCATTCTCGAGTTCCGCGAGAGTTATGGGTCGGGCCGGGACGGGCGGCGCCGAAACCGCCTGCGCGGCAAGCAGTGCGCCGAGCGCTGCAATGGAGCGCGACAACATCTTCTTCCGCCGTCTCCCGTCCACTCCATTCTAGCAAATTTGACGCCCGCCTTACGCTTGCGTCTTTTCCAATACAAGATGAGCCTGAAGGGAGGGGTGATTCCAATACAAGATGAGCCTGAAGGAGCGGGAGGTATTGGGCTAGTGGTGGGGCAAGCTGCGGGCGATGGGAGTCGCTATGCAGCAAGCGGAAGAGTTGAGTCTCGAACAGATCGAGGCCTTCCTGGGGGGGACGGAGAACGTCGCCTTTCGAGCGGAGGGCCGCAGTGCGCGCTATGAGTTGTTCGCGGCCGTGTTGAGCCGGCATCACTATGCCCAGTTGGGTCGTAGGCAGAAGGGTCTGCTGCGGCGTTTTCTGCAGAAGTTGAGCGGGCTAAGCCGGGCGCAGACGACGCGGCTGATCGGGCAGTTTCTGCGCGAGCGCACGGTGCGTCCGACGGTCTACCGCAGGCGGCGTTTCCCCACGTTCTACACGCGGGCGGACATCGTGCTGTTGGCGCGCGTGGACGAGGCGCACCGGCAGTTATCCGGGCCGGCCACATGCGCCATCCTGCGCCGCGAGCACCAACTCCACGGGCGGAGCGAGTTCCAGCGCTTGGCGCGGCTCTCGCCGGCGCACCTGTACAACCTGCGCCGCAGCCCAACCTACCGCCGGCAGCGGCGGCCAATAGAGCAGACCCGACCGACACCGATAGCCATCGGCGAGCGCCGCCAACCGCAGCCTGAAGGGCGTCCGGGCTATCTGCGCGTGGACACCGTGCATTCCCCCGAACAAGAGGGCGTCAAGGGCGCCTACGCCCTCAACCTGGTCGACGCAGTCACGCAATGGCAAGTACTTGGCTGCGTCGAGCGGATCAGTGAACAGTACTTGGCGCCGCTGCTCGCAGAGTTGCTGGAACAGTTCCCCTTCCCTGTGCGCGGCTTCCATTCCGACAACGGCAGCGAGTTCATCAACCACACCACGGCGCGGCTGCTGGAGAAGCTGCACATCGAGTTCACCAAGTCGCGGGCGCGGCGCAGCAACGACAACGCCCTGGTGGAAACCAAGAACGGCGCGGTAGTGCGCAAATGGTTGGGCTACCGTTTCCTGCCTTCGGCGGCCACAGCCCACATCCATGCCTTCTACCGCGACTGGCTCAACCCCTATCTCAACTTCCACCGACCCTGCGCTTATCCCTCCTGGCAGCCTGATCGTCGCGGCAAGCTGCGCAAGGTCTACCGCCGCTGGCGCACGCCTTACGAGGCGCTGCTCGCCCTGCCCGCCACGCAGCGCGCCTTACGCCCCTCTCTGCACTGGGAACAGTTGCAGGCACAAGCCACGGCGCACTCTGCCACCGCCTTCGCCGAGCAACTCCACAGCCGCCTGCTCGACCTCCAGCGCACCTGCCAAGACCTCGCCCTACCCTGGTGAGCGCACACTGCTCGCGCCCCCTCGCGGCGGCGTTGGCCGGGGCGGCCCCCCCGGCCAACGCCCCTCTCTTGCCCTCTGCTACACTCCCTTTACCCGCAGCTCCCACAGCCCCGCTTCAGGCTCATCTTTCGATTGGAATAGAGGCCGGAGCCGCGGCGCTCGAAGTCGGATCGCGCAAGCCGGTTGCCTGCCGTTTGTGGTAGTGTCTGCTTGGGGAGCTTCACTATGGCAAGCAATGGAATCGACCGTCGCCGCTTCGTGCGGACCGCCGCCGCCGGCATGACCCTGATGGGCGCGCGGGCCGCCGCCCGGCCCCGCCGGGTCGGCCTCGTCGGGAGCGGCTGGTACGGCAAAAACGATTTGTTCCGTCTGGTCCAAGTCGAAGACGTCGAGATCGCCGCGCTTTGCGATCCCGACAAGAAGAGCCTGGCCGCGGACGCCAGGACGGCCTCCGCCCGCCACAAGTCCGGGAAGACTCCGCGCACTTACGGGGACTTCCGCGAGATGCTCGAGCAGGAAGAGCTCGATATCGTCGAGGTCGCCACGCCGGACCACTGGCACTGTCTGCCCGCCATCGCAGCCATGCAGGCCGGGGCGGACGTCTACGTTCAAAAACCGATTTCCGTCGATGTGATCGAGGGGCAGGCGATGACGTCCGCGGCCCGCAAGTACGGCAGGGTCGTGCAGGTCGGCACGCAGCGGCGTTCGGCGCCGCATCTGATCGAGGCCCGCAAGCGCATCCAGGACGGAATGCTGGGCAAGATCTCGCACGCCGAGGTTTGCTGCTACGTGTACAGAGGGAAACGCGGCAATCCGCCCGACATCGATCCGCCGCCGCACCTGGACTACGAGACGTGGACCGGCCCGGCGCCGATGCGGCCTTTCTGTCAGTGGACCCACCCCCGCCGCTGGCGCTACTTCATGGAGTACGGCAACGGCGTCATCGGCGACATGTGCATTCACATGATCGATCTGGTGCGCTGGACTCTCGATCTCGGCTGGCCGCGGGAAATTTATTCGACCGGCGGCATCTTCGTGGACAAAGACAGCAAGGCCAACACCCCGGACACGCAGACAGCGACGTTCTCGTTCCCCGATCTCAACGTCGTCTGGACGCACCGCAACTGGGGGCCTCCGGTCGATCCGGACTATCCCTGGGCCTATTTCATCTACGGCGAGAAAGGCGTGTTCAAGGGTTCGACCAGGAAGTGGGAGTTCATCCCGGTGGACAAGAACGCCAAGCGAATTCGCGTGGATGCCGTGACCGAGCGGGAAAAGTACGCGGCGGACAAGATCGACAACGTGGAATCCCGGTTGGGCTGGCACGAGTTCCCCGTCCTGCGCGATCACATGAGGAACTTCCTGGAGGCCATCGACAACCGCAGCAAGCCGGTCGCCGACATCGAGCAAGGGCACATTTCGACGGCGTGCTGCCTGTTGGCCAATCTTTCGCTCGATTTGGGGCGGTCGCTGCGCTGGGATCCGGTCAAGCACGAGGTAATCGGCGACAAGAAGGCGACGCGGATGTTGGCCAGGCCGTACCGCGCGCCCTGGAAGCATCCCGACCCGAAGACGGTGTAGCGCCGGCGCGCCCTGCGGGTATAATCGGAACGTCATGCTTACCAGACGCGAATGGGGAGTTTCCGCCGCCGCTCTGCTTGGCGCCTGCGCCGCGCCGCCCGAGCCGTCTGCCGAGCCGGAAGCGCCCGCCGGGCCGCTCTACGTCGATCTGCACATCGACACGCCGTCGCGCCTTCTCAACGAAGGCCTCGACTTGGCCGAGAGCCGCGAATACACGCACGTCGATATCCCCAAGATGCGCGAGGGCGGCCTTCACGCGGGCTTTTTCGCCGTCGCCACGCCGGCCCGCAGCCAGACGCCGCTCGCGGCGGTGAAGCAGGCCCTGCGGATTATCGACACCCTTGTCGAAGAGGTGCGGCGCCACCCGGCAGACCTCTTTTTGGGAACGACGGCCGACGACGTGGAGCGCGCGCGGCGCGAAGGCAAGATCGGTGTATTCATAGGCGTCGAGGGCGGCCAAATGATCGACTCCAGCCTCGAAGTGCTGCGGCAACTCTACCGCCTCGGGGCGCGCTACATGGGCCTGACCCACAGCGGCAATACCCCTTGGGTCGGCGCCGCCGAATACGACGACGGCCCCGAGGGGCTGACCGATTTCGGCAGGGAAGTCGTCAGGGAAATGAACCGGCTGGGCATGATGATCGACATGTCGCACGCCTCCGACCGGGCCTTCTACGACGTAGTGGAGACCTCCGCCGCGCCGATTCTCAATACTCACGCGGCCTGCCGCGCGGTTGCCGGCCATCCGCGCAATCTCACCGACGACATGCTCAAGGCTCTGGCTCAAAACGGCGGGGTGCTGGGCGTTGCCTATTACGCCGCCATGCTCGATGACGACTACCGCTCGCGTTTGCCGCAATTGCGCGAGATCGGGCGGCGGCGCGGCGCGGTGCGCAAGCAGTTCGCCGGCGAAAAGCAGAAGCTCTCGGAAGAGCTTTGGAAACTCGCCAAAGCCGAGGTCGAAAAGATCGGGCGGGTACCCTTGGCCAGATTGGCGGACCACATCGAACACGCGGCGACCGTAGCCGGAATCGACCACGTGGGCATCGGCTGCGACTACGACAGCATCGGCCTGAAGGCGCCCGAAGGTCTGGATCATATCGGCCAAACCCCGAATCTCGTCGCGGCGCTGGAAGACCGCGGGTTTTCCGCGGAAGACGTCGAGAAGATCATGGGCGGCAACGCTCTGCGGGTCATGCGCAAGGCCGAGGAGGTTGCGGCGTAAGAGCGCCGCCGCTGTTGCCTTGACGCCCCCGCGCGGTTATCCTGGGAAGAAGAGTCCGGGCGGGCGCGTAGCTCAATTGGTAGAGCAAGTGACTCTTAATCACTAGGTTCCGGGTTCGAGTCCCTGCGCGCTCACCACCGTTGTATCTCTTGAAGCGCCCCTGCGGGCCGCTATTGTTTCGTAACCCAGATCGGGCTCGACCAGGCGACGTTCCCGTCTTCTTGCTCGACGCGCACGTAATAGTAGTGCTCGCCCGCCTCGAGCGACTGCTCGCGGAAAGCGAAGTCCATCCGCTCGCCTTCGCCTTTGCGCGTGTGGACGTATTGGTTGTCGCGCACCACGGCGACTTCCTTGATAGCGCCGGTTCCGCGGATCGTCGCCGTCACGGTCGGGATGGACGATGCGGCGAGCTCGTCTCCCTGAATCCACTCCGCATCGCCGGCGCGCATCCGGTAGTCGAGAACGATGTTGCTCGTCGCGGCGTAGGTGTGTCTCTTGCGCATGGCGTCGACGAGGCCCTGCCGGGTGTAGTCTTCGGCGAGCGCCATGGCGTACGAAGTGTGCGTCGAGACGTGATCCGAGCTGGCTTGCACGCCGAGCTTGTAGCCTTTTTCCCAGGCCAGCCAGACGAAGCCCTTGGGACGGTAGTTGCCGGCCCAAAGGTCGCTGCGCGCGGCGGACGAGGCCAGCGGCGCGCCTTCATGCTCGGCCGACGTGCGCGCGCCCTGGAAGATTTCGACGATCGGCTCCAGCTCGGGATCGTTGTCGCGCCAATCGGTGCCCATCGTCGTGTGCGAGGTGTGCGAGGTGGCGATGCCGTTTTGCTTGCGCAGCGCGTCGTAGAGGAACGGCCCGGTGCTGGAGTCGCGTTCTTCCCGGGTAATCAGAATCGGCCTGCGCCCGCGCTCGGTCAGGATGATGTTGCGGTGGCCGTTGGGGTACGACATGCTGCGCTCGTAGCCGAACAGCGTCACGAACCGGCCCGGCACGTGGAACATGTCTTCGGCCTTCTCGGTCCGCCACCAATTGTACTCCGTGTCGTTCCCCCCGCCTTTGTGATCCGTGACCAGGAAAAAGTCCATCGCTGCGGCGTCCATCATGTAGCGGAAGGCGTCGTACAGCGAGCCGTCGCCCGAGCCGTCGAGCGAGATGTCGGTGTGGCGGTGCAGGTCTCCGCGGTAGATTTTGTAGCGCTTGCCGCCCGAGCGGATCGTATAGTTGCGAATCGCCGCGACCTGCTCGGCCTCGCGGGGCTCGAGCGGCAGCATCGCCGGATTTTCCTTGCCGCGCGGCCCGAGGACGAACGGCTCGATCTTCTCCGCGCGGAACTGTGCGGAAAGCTCGGCAAAGAAGATTTGGTTTTCCTTGGGGTAGTGGCCGAAGGTCGGCCCGCCCCAGAGTTTCTGATCCGTTGTCCAGGAGGCGAACATCTCGCCGCCAGGGCCGGCGGCCGCATCCAGCGGACCCTCGTTGCGCCCGACGCTTTCGGGGATGCCGAACGGGTCCGCCCAGCGTCCGCCGGAGTAGTAGGTCGCCGCCGCTTCCCATTTGCCTCCGGCGGCCCAAAGCGACTCCGGCTTGGTGGCGCGCACCCGCGGCCGCAGCAGCAGCCACATGCGGCCCCGGTTGTCGGGCGCCAGCTTCGGCGTCTGCACGTAGCGCCGCACGCTGGGCCGGAAGCGGCGGTTGGCATCGTCCAGCGGGGCCAGCCACTCGCTGCCGTTCCAGATGGCGACCCGGCTGGCGCGCGATTGATAGATGCCGCTCCCGCCGCGCAGAAGAAAGCCCGTATCCTTGCCCCAGTTCTCTTCCGATTCGTCGTAAGCGATCCAGACGCGGTCTTCGGCGTCGACGGCAACGCTGGGGCTGCCGTGATAGCGGGGCGTGTCGGTAACTTTCATCAAGTCGCCCGCGCGTCCTTCGCGCACCGGCCGCATGCGGATGTTGTAGCTGCCGCCCTCGTAGCTGTCCCAGACGACCCAGGCCGTTCCTTTGGTGTCGGCGGCGATATCGGGGCGCCACTCGTTGGCCGCCGCTCCCGGATCGCTCAGCGGGAGCTCGTCGGACCAGGCCGAGCCGTCGAACAATTTGTAGTAGATCGCCGAAAACCCCTTGCGCGCCGATTGCCAGGCGGCGTGCAGGTTCCCCCGGCTGTCGCTCGCCATGACGGGAAAGAGGTCGTTGCCCTTGCCCGGCGTAATCGTCTGGGGCGCGTTCCACGAGCCGCCCGAGCGCCGGGCGTGCATCAGACGCCAGTTCCCCGCGAAGCGCTTGGACCAAACCAGGTGCAGCGCGCCCTCGGCGTCGTAGGCCGCGGCCAAGCCCTGCAAATCCCCGGAAGCTTCCGGCACGCGGGCGATCTCGCCCCAGGAACCGTTGACCCGTTCCCGCACGAAAACCTGGTCGTTCTCGTTTTTATAGCCGATCCAGGCCAGCGACAGAACTCCTTCGCCGGAGACGGCCATGACGGAATAGTCGTCTTCGAACTCGTCCGTCGTTACCGCCTCGACCGGCGGCACGCGGCGCAATTCGACGCGCGTGGACAGGATGTGCATCGCATCCGACGGCGGCAAGTCGGAAGGTTGGAAAAAGAAGTCTCCGTTCACCGTCGTGACGGAGATCACGGCGTCCTCGGGGGCGCGGTAGTACGCGGTCACGCCGACCGTCTGCACCCGCGTGACGTGCGGGAAGGGCAGTTCATGGGGATGCATGCCGCCCGTGGGCTGCACCCAGGGGTCGGTGCGGGCCGTCCACGAGTTGTCCGCGCCGATCGACTCGCCTTCCTTGAACCGGTGTCCGCGAAGCTCGACGATCTCTCCCTTGTCGATGCTCAGCGAGCCGTTCCACGAGCGGGGTTCGTGGTCTTTGATGCCGAACTCGATATTGAGGGCTCGCAAAGGATATTCCGCGGCAAAAGCCGGCAGCGCGAGAACGAGTGCAAGCAGCGTGGGAGCAAGGCGTGTCATGGGCGCCTCCATTATGCGCGAAACCGACGGCGAAACGTATCCGTTGCTGTATTCTTTCGGTCGATTTCGGGCCGGAGCGGCGGGAAACGGGGAACAGGCCGTGGACTACGGGCGTTCGAGCCGCCGAACCACAAGCTTTCTGAACTCGACCGCCCCGCGGTCCCCTTGCAGGGTAATCGGGCCCGGCTCGGCCTCGCGCCAATCGGTGGCCAGCGCCGTCAAGCCTTCCGCCGTTGCCTTGTCGATGACTTTGCGGCCGTTCAGCACGACGGTCAGATCGCGTCCGATCAGCGTGACGTCCAACGTCTGCAGGCTTTCCGCGGGCCTGCCGGCGTTCACGCTCGGCGCGATGCGGCCGCGCAGCGCGCCGCTGCTTTTGGGTGAAGGCGGCCGGCCGTGGTCGCCGGCGATTTGGATCTCGTAGCGCCCGCGCAGCCCGATGCCGCTGTCCGCGCGCGTCCCGATGCGGTATTCGGCATGCATCTCGAAGTTCCAGAATTTCTCTTTGGAAACCAGGATGTCGGCGTTTTCGCTGTTGCGCAGCACGCCGTCCCGGAGAGGCCATTCCGATTCGCGGCCGGGCCGCAGCGTGGACCATGCCTCGGCGATGCTTTGCCCGTCCAGCAGATCGACCGCTGCGCCCTTGCGCCACGAGCCGTCGTCGCGGTCGGCGATCGCGGGCGCGCGGCGCCCCACCCATTCCATCTCGGGGTCGCCCGAGCGCGTGGCGCCGTGCAACTCATCGCCGACCAGCCGCGCATGCGACCGCGTCGACTCGGTGCGCAGCGTCTCGCCGCGTCCGCGGCGATGCTCGACATGATAGGTCAGCACGCCGTCGACAATCTTGGCGCCGCGGATGGGGTCCATCTCCTCGCCCGAAGCGCCGCCGACCGCGAAACCGCCGACCGCGCCGCTGCCGGCGCCTTCGATCATGAGCCAGAGTACGCGCCCCGCCGGGTGTTCTTCGGGCGCGAGGAGCCACCGTCCGTTGAATCCCTCGTCGGGCCGGGCGGCCTGCCCGTGCAAGAGCGCGGCGGACAGCAGGGCCGCCGAAAAAAGCAGCCGGCAAGGGCAAGACCAGCGGCCGCCGGCGTTGCGCTTGCCTGTCAGGCGAGCGGCGTGCATCGCAATCCCCGGTTCAGTTTACACCGGCGCGGCATGACATCGATTCCGTGCGGCGGCGGGTACACTGTTTCCTGCCATGTCGTTCTTTGGCCCTTTTCCGCCTATCTTGCTGCTCGCGGCCGTTATGGCGGGCTGCGGCGCGCCCGAGAGGGGTAATTTCGAAGCGGTCGGAAACGGCTGGCCGCGCCACGTCATCGACGATTCCTCGTTCGGCGCGGACGGCGTGCGCATGGGCGACA
The DNA here is from genome assembly GCA_965214655.1 of Bryobacterales bacterium. Taxonomy (GTDB): domain Bacteria; phylum Acidobacteriota; class Terriglobia; order Bryobacterales; family UBA6623; genus CATQHP01. Next base: position 3,890,398 of record OZ243965.1, read on the forward strand.
TCGACGGCGATGGCCGACTCGACGTCACCTCTCCCTGGGAGCAGGGCGGGCTGGTGCGGGTTTACCGCAACCCGGGCGCATCCGGGTTGCGCGAGCGCTGGCCGGCCGTCACCGTCGGGGAAGTCGGCGACCCCGAAGATTCCTTTTTCGTCGATCTGGACGGCGACGGCAACCTCGACGTCGTCAGCTCGTGCGAGGGCGACACGCGCGCGATTTACGTTCATTGGGCGCCGGCGGACCGCTCGCGGCTGCTGGATGCGGACGCCTGGACGACCGAAGAGCTCCCCGCGGCCGCGGGCACAGGCCAATGGATGTTCGCCTTCGCCATGCAAGCGGACGGCAAAGCGGGTGTCGATCTCGTCGCGGGATCAAAGGGTGAGGGCGCCGCGCTCGGCTGGTTTGAGGCACCCGAGAACCCCCGCGATCTCAGCGCCTGGCGCTGGCGGCCGCTCTATCGGGCCGGCTGGCTGATGACTCTGCGCCCGAGCGACATCGACGGCGACGGCGATCTCGATATCGTGGCGACCGACCGCAGGGGCCCGCGCCGCGGCGCTTTCTGGCTGGAGAATCCCGGCGCAGCCGCGGCGGCCGCTGCGCCCTGGACGGAACATCGCATCGGCGCCGTGAATGCTTACGAGGCGATGCACAATGCCGTCGCAGACCTTGACGGCGACGGCCTGGAAGACGTGCTCGTCGCCGTCAAGGGCGGCCCCCTTCGCTATCACCGCCGCAGCGGGCGTTTGCCGCCGGCGTGGGAAACCCACGCCATTGCGCTGCCGCCGAACGCCGGCGGCGGCAAGGCCGTCCAAGCGGCCGACATCGACCTCAACGGCCGGCTGGACCTGGTCGTCTCCTGCGAGCATGCGACCGACGGCAAAAGCGGGGTCGTCTGGTTGTCGTACGACCGCGAGCCGACGGAGGAGCGCTGGCGCGCCACGTCGATCAGCGGCCCCGACGGCTTCATTTTCGACTTGGTGCGGATCATCGACCTCGACGAGGACGGCGACCCGGACGCGGTCACGCTGGAAGAAAAGGGGCCGTACCTGGCGCGCGGTTACCAGGGCAGGGAACTGGGAGTGGTCTGGTACGAGAATCCGGCCCGCTGAAAGCCGCCCGAACAGCCTTTTTACGTCTGGAAATGCTTTTGAACCACGTCTTGAAAAAACCGTTTGCATATATTGTCAATTTTATATGGTCGAGATGGCCCAGAAGATGAATATGATTTTTCTATAAATCTCTCGTTTTTTTGCTTATACCCAATTTCAATTATATTCGGAATATTCGACTGGGAATGTGAAAGAACAGAAAGGCGCTCATAATGAAAAGAGCCGACAGGATTTTCTCGTGCAATATGCAGGGTTACATCTGTGTCAGCTTTTAATTCATAGGATGGTGATCCGAAAAAAAATAAATAACGGGCGGCTTTATTTTCTCTTTTAAAATCTACTCTAAAAAACCAAGTTCTTTTGGTGGATTTTCCGTTTCGTAACCCCAGGTACTTCTCAAATTCAAGTTGCCCAAAATCTCGAACCCAAATACGACCTGCATTACTAGTTTCATCTATAGATTTCGCGATTTGTACAAAATAGCTTTTTAATAATTCCATAGCATTTTTCCAAACTTCGTACTCATTCCTCGCATGAATAATTGCTTGTTCTGAAAAACTTGCAGCAAGTGAGGCAGCCCATTCTTCGTTTTCTTGTTGTCTTTTTGCAGCTTCTTCATATTCTTCTAGGCTTTCATAAAGACTCTCTATTATCAACGCGAGGAACGGTGATAGATCTGAACTTTGAGATATTTTAAGGGCATCGTAATATCGAATTCGGTCCTCTTTTGTGATTATTGCGATAGGGTATCCATAGCGCATGAAAATGAGATTCATTAAAAGTCTGGCTACACGTCCATTGCCGTCAGTAAACGGATGAATATAAACAAGCCATGTATGTGCCACAGCAGCCATTAAGATTCCATTCATTGTATTCATTCTATCGACTACAATAGATGATTGTTTCAGCCAATCTCCGAATATTTGCATTTCCGGGGAAACAGACTCAGGGCGTGGTGGTTCAAAATCTGATCCGCTTATTTTTACTGGAACAGTCCGATATTTCCCAGCATTAGTATCATCAATTCCTTTCAAAACAAAACGGTGTAACTCCCGAATGTCTATTTCGGAAATAGGATTTTGTAAATCTCCAGCAAGTTGTTCTAGGAAGTCCAGAGCATCTGACAAGTTTTTTGCTTCTGCTTGATCTTTTAGAGATTTCCCTGTAATTGTAAGGCCACGCTCGATCACTTGTCTTGTTTCACCAACGGTGAGTTCATTGCCTTCGATAGCACTCGAATGATAAATGTTCTTAATCCTAAAGTATCTCCGGATATTGCCGAGTACTTCCGGGCTGAGCGCTCCACGGTCGCGAAGACTTTTCACTCTATCCGCGATTTTTTGAAGCTTGTCAGTCTGTGATGAGTCATAAGAGTATAGAGTGCCTTCGATATCGATATTGGAGTTCGTGGTCATTGCTAATTGTTTCTCCTATGGAGCTTTGATATTGCAGGATACCATAGGGGTGTTCCGTTTTCGGGCTGCCCGGTACGCATGGCGTACATTATATTAGCAAGCCGCCGAGTCTGCTCCCGCCTCCGGCGCTGCGATCAAGACGCCGCCGCCGCTTGCCGGCGATCGCTTCCGCCGTTTTCCAGCGGCAGGGCCAGCAGCAGCCCCAGCATTACCAACAAGGGGAACTCATCGAAGATCGTTCCGCTAAACATGCTCCAGAGGGCCAGCAGGCCGATCAGGAACATGCCCGGCAAGAAGCGCAGTCTGTAGAAGCTGCGAAAACCGGCTGTCAGCAATGCAATGTAGCAAAGGAACCCCAAAATGCCGAAATCGATCCACATTGCGAAGTAAGTATTGTGAGGAAGGATACTTTGGCGACCGCTGAACCGGGTTCCGTGCCCCCAAATCGGAGAAGCCGCAATCGCTTCAAGAGCGTTCTGCAGGGCGATCAGCCTCGGTGTCTCAAGGTACGCATATTCGCCGTCCGTCCGCGGGGCCGGCGCAGCGCGCCTTTCCCGCGTCCAGCGCATGCTGTCGTTCCGTTCGGATAATTTTTTGATCTCGTCCTCTTCGCGGATATCGACACGGTGATAAAACCAATTCTCGGTCAAGCGGTCGACCCTTTCCCGGGCTGCTTCAGTCGAGAAGAACCCGAAGAACGATATAGAGACCCAAACGGCAACGACCAGGAGGACGGTCCCGGCGCCGAGAGCGAGACAAAGGAACAAACGGCGGCCGGGAGAGCGTGCAACCGCAACCAGCAAATAACCGCAGCACAGCAGCAGATAGGTCAGCGATCCCCCCCTGGACAGGGTCGGAAAGATGGTCAGACCCGCCAAGCCAAGCGCGGACAGGCCGGCTATGGAGGGGAGGCGGTGGGCCAGCAACGGCACGGCCAGCATGGAAACCATATAAGCTCCCGTATTGGGATTCATGGCCAAGCCGGCCGCCTCCGTTATCCGAAAAGAAAACGTGCCGGGCCGCCAGACATCTACCCAAACGGTCAGGCAATAGACCGCAAAGGCAACCCAAAAACAGGCTTGCGGGCATTGCCGCACATGGGGGAGCGCCGGCAGCATGGCAGCGGCGGCGCACGTGCAGAATGCAGCCGGGATGATCAGTCCATCCCTGAGAGTCGCATCGGGACGGGCGAACCAGCAAATCAAACTGAGGCCGCCCAGCGCCAAAAACGCCGACAGGAAGGTTCGATAACGGCGCAGGAAGGGGGCGGCGAGAGCCCAAAGCCGAGCCCGCAAACGTCCGCGGCCTACTGTAAGCCAGACTGCAACGGAAGCCATGCACGAGGCGAACAGGGCAATGCCGGGCACGGGCAGCCAGCCTCTGCGGACGAGCTCCTGGTCCATGCCGGTGAGGAACACCGTCAGGAAAAGGGCGAGCGGAACATGGGCGGCCGCGAACCGGGTCGGGAGCGCCCGCTCCCTGAGCGAGCCGATTCCGTTCATCCCTTTTCAGGTCCTCCAGGCGCCGGAGGACAACATGCCGGGGCGCCGCTCCTCCTCCGCGCGACCAGATAGGTCAACCAGGGCAGAGCGGTCACCCCGGCCCAGGCCGCTCCCACGGCCAGCAGCGCGGCCAAGCGGCCCGGCGAGTTCGCTGCTTTGCGCAAGTGGCGCCACGCGTTCGCCGCTTCTTTGTAATTCCGTGGAAGGACTTGGCCCTTCGCGTACATCAAGCCAAGTTTGAATTGAGCGCCGGCATGCCCCCGCTCCGCCGCCCGTAGGTACCACTTCAGCGCGGGCGGATAGTGCGCCGGGACCCCTCGGCCGTAGTAATACATCGACCCGGCGTTGAACTGGGCTTCGGCGTGCCCTTGTTCCGCCGCCCGCAGATACCAGTACAGCGCTTTGACGTAGTTGCGGGGAACGTCTCGGCCCTCGGCATACATCGCCCCGAGCGTGTTTTGCGCAGCGGTGTCTCCAGGCTGCGCCTGCGAGTGCAGTTGTTCGATCGTTGTCGATTGAGCCGCTGCGGCCGCAAGGAGCGCCGCCGCCAGGATCGCAGCTTTCAGGATGAGGGCGTTCCGCCTCATCCTCGATTTCAATTTCAGCAATCCGCGCAAGGGCGCCAATGCGTACGATTGTGCGTCATGCACAAGGGACTTCAGCGCCAGTTTAACATAGTGGAAACTCCCTTCGAGAGTCGATCCAATGACCGACCGCCCCGCGTGAAGTAGTAAACTGTTCCGAATCCGTGCGCTGCCTTGCCGCCTTCGTCTGTTTCGCTCTTTGGGGCTGCGGCGCCGAGCGCTCGGTTCACCGCTTCCGCTACGCCAATTCCCAGCCGCCGCAGCACCCGCGCAGCCTTTCCATGGACTTTTTCGAGAAAGAGCTCGAGAAGCGCGCCCGAGGCCGCATCGACGTAGAGACGTATTATTCAGGCGTCCTCGGACAGGAGCGCGAGTTGATGGACATGGTGGCGCTCAATATTTTGCAAGGAACCCGCGGCGGATTTTTCGCCGACGCTTCCCCGAAGTACACGCTGTTTCTGTTGCCGTTTCTGGTCGAGGACTGGGATCAGGCGCTGCGGCTGGTCAACAGCGAGTTCGCGGCGCGCATCAATCGCGGGGCAAGGAAGAACGGTTTTCACGTTCCGGCTTGCGGCATCTCGCAGGGCTTCCGCGCGCACACCACCAGCGTGCGGCCGATCCGGCGTCCGGAAGATTTCAGCGGCCTGAAAATGCGCGTCCCCTCGCAAGAGGCGAACGTGATTACCGCGCAAGCCTTCGGCGCGAACCCGCAGGAACTGCCCTTCACCGAGGTCTATCAGGCGGCCAAGACGGGCGTCATCGACGGCCAGGACAACGCGCCCTCCAACCTGTGGGACATGCGCATTCACGAAGTCCAGAAATATCTGACGATCTCCAATTACAGCACCGGTCCGGACCCCTTCATGGTCAACCTCGACTGGTACGAATCGCTGCCCGCCGACTTGCAGGGGATTTTCGACGCAGTCGCCCGCGAAGCGATCGCCTACAGCGACCGGATGAATCGGGAAAGCGAGGAAGAGTACATCCGCAAGCTCTCCGAGCGCCTGGAGACGAACTACATCGAAGGCGCCGATCTGGACCCCTTCCGCGAGGCTGCGCGTCCGGTTTACGACTATCTCATCGGCAAAGGCTATTTCACCTGGGAAGAAGTGCAAGAAGCCCGCCGCGCGGCGAGGGGGGAGTAGGCCGATGCCGTCGTCCGCGCCGGCGCGCAAGCTCTCCGCCGTGCTGGAGGCCGTTCTGACGTTTGCTCTGTTTTTGATTTTCGCCATGATCGCGGCGCTCGTCGTTCTGCGCTACTTTTTCGGCGCCGGAGTAGTCGGCGCCAATGAGGGCGCGACGATCGTTTTCGTCTACGCTTCGTCGCTCGGGGCGGCGCTGGCCGCGGGCAGGGAGGAGCACATCCGCGTCGGGTATCTGGTGGAGCGCTGCGGAGAACGCGGCCGCCGGGCGGCCGATGCGGCGGCCCTGGTTCTGGCCGGCCTGTTCAACGTCGTGCTGGTCGAGCGCGGCATCGAGTGGATCCGCGTCACCGGCGGCTACCTGATGCCGGCGACGCAACTGCCCCGCCTCGCCGCGCAGATCAGCGTGCCGCTCGGTTGCGGCCTCGCGGCGCTCTATTGCTTCGCGCGCCTGGCCGAGACATTGCGCGGGGGCTCCGGCGAATGATCCCGCTTCTGTTCGTTTCCCTGTTGCTGCTGATCGCCTTCGGCGTGCCGGTCGCCTATGCGCTCGGGCTTTCGGCGCTGCTCTATTTCCTCGTGGACGATCCCCAACTGATCCTGGTGCTGCCGCAGCGGCTGTTTTCGGGATTCGATTCGTACGCCCTGATCTGCCTGCCGCTTTTCATTCTGATGGGCCAAGCGATGAACGCAGCGCGGATCACTGCTCAACTGATCGATTGCAGCTTGATTTTTGTCGGCCGCTTTCGCGGAGGTCTGGGCTTGGTCAACGTTCTGGCCAGCATGTTGTTCGGCGGGATCTCGGGTTCGTCGGCTTCGGACACCGCTTCCATCGGCTCCGTCCTGATTCCCGAAATGGAGCGCCGCGGCTATCCGCGTCCGTTCGCGGCGGGGATCACCGTGGCCTCGGCGACGATGGGCATGATTATCCCTCCGAGCATCCCCATGGTTCTGTACGCCGTGGCTGCGCAGCAATCCGTGGGGCGGCTTTTTTTGAGCGGAGTGCTTCCCGGCCTGCTGGTGGGCGCGCTGCAACTCGGTCTGACGGTTGCGGTTGCGCGCAGGCGGAACTACCCGCGGGAAGACGCGCCGCGCGGCTTGGGTCATGCCGTTCGTGAAATCGCGCGCTCGCTGCCGGTGCTGTGCATGCCGGTTTTCGTTGTCGGCTCCGTCGTGCTCGGCATGGCCACGGCTACGGAATCGGCGGCGCTCGGCGTGCTTTACGCTCTGCTCGTCGGCTTCGTCGTCACGCGGGCGCTGACGCTCGCGGCGTTCCGCGACTGCCTGCTGTCGGCGGCCTTGACCAGCGCCAAGATCATGCTGATTATCGCCATGTCGCAGGCGTTCATCTGGGTGCTGGCGCTGGAGCGCGCGCCGCAGGCCATCGCCGACGCCGTCGCCGCGCTCGGTCTGGGCGTCACGGGAACGCTGCTGTTGATCGACCTGATCGTGCTTGCGGCCGGAACGGTGATCGATGTCAGTCCGGCGATCCTGCTGCTGACCCCGGTGTTCCTGCCGGCGCTCGAGCAGGCCGGGGTTTCGCCGATTCTGTTCGGGGTGCTGCTCGTCTCGGGTCTCGCGGTCGGGGCCTGCACGCCGCCGGTGGGCACGTGCCTGAACGTCGGCGCCGCGATCTCCGATCTCGGCATCGGCACGATTTTCCGCGGCGCGGCGCCGTTCCTTGCGGCCAACGTCGCGGCGCTGCTGCTGCTGACCTTGTTCCCCGACCTGGGGCTTTGGCTGCCCAATCTGTTGATGGAGTGACGGCGCGGCGCTCACAGTCCGCGGTGAAAGCGTGGGGAAAGCCCCGTGGGAGGCGCGGCGGGATCCTGTGGTGTTTTGCCGGCCCGCGCAAGCGGTTTTGCCGGCCTGCGCAAGCGGCTTTGCCGGCCCGCGCAAGCGTCTTTTTGGCCCGCGCAAGCGGTTCGGCGAGGAGTGGGAATGGCGGCGCCGGAGGCTCAGTCGATGGAGCGCAAATAGCTGTCGAGCTTGCCGGCCAATTCGTCGATTCCCTGGTCGGCGGCTTGACTCAGTCCGCGGACCACCGAGCGCACGTCGGCGCTCGCGACCGGCCCCGTTTTGGTGGCGGCAGCCGACCAGACGACCTCCGCGCTTTTGCCGTCGATCAGTTCCAGGGAAATTGCGACCGCAGCGGAGACCGGAGGGTCGTAATCTACTTCTTCCAGCCTGTCGATGCTGCCGCGCAGGATGTAGTCGCCCTTGGCGCGGCCGTCGAAGAGGGTCAGGCCGGCAAAGCTGCCTCGGGCCAGAAGCTGTTTGATCAGCGCCTCGGCGATTTTGGCCCGCGGGTTCTCCGCCCATTTGTGGTACTCGTAAAAGCCGACTTCCTCGCGCGACTCACGGTAGACGATGCGGTTGCGGTCGACGATTCCGGCCGTGCGGAACGGCATCACGACGCCGGAGAACTCAAGACGCTGCGGCGCGGGCGCGGGCGCTGCAAGATCGAGGGTGTAATAGCGCGTAAGCGGTATCTTTCCGCCGCCGCAGCCCCACAGGACAAGCAGCGCCGCGCCCCCGACGGACAGGCGTAAATTACTGACGGAAAACATAGAATCGACCGCGCCTTGGATCACGGCGCCATGCGCAAGATCTTATCAAGGAGCGCCTGCATGCCTGACGCCGGTTGATTGCTCATTCTGTAGACTCTGAGACGCAGCACAAACATGCCTGCAACAGGATGCGCGTAAGCGAAGGATACCAACAGGCGTTTGCAGAGACCAAGTTCACGGCCGCCGACTCCCGGCAACGGCGCTTGGATGCTTTGCTGCCGGCCGCGTGCGCCTGGGTGTAGAGCAGACGGTTAGCCGCCCGGCATCGCGCTTGCCGAATCGGGAGCGGGTTCCGGCTTGCGCATGCGGGCCTCGGCTTCGAGCAGCGCCAGCCTTTCGTTGAGATTGGCCATCGTCTGGCCGACGGGGTCGGGCAGTTGGCCGTGCTCGAGCATCTGCCACTCGTCCGCGGTCATGGCTACGCCTTTCACCGCAACGACCCTGCCGGGAATGCCGACCACGGTCGAGTGCGCGGGGGCGGGCTTGACCACGACCGACCCCGCCCCGACCTTGACCCACTCGCCGAGCTCGATGTTGCCCAGAACCTTGGCCCCCGAGCCGATGACCACGTGGTTGCCCAGCGTCGGGTGGCGTTTTTCTTTTTCGTGGCCGGTCCCGCCGAGAGTGACGCCCTGGTAGAGCAGCACGTCGTCGCCGATGACGGCGGTTTCGCCGATGACGACGCCCATGCCGTGGTCAATGAAGAAGCGGCGGCCGATGCGGGCGCCCGGGTGGATTTCGATGCCCGTCATCCAGCGGGCGAAGTGCGAGAGCAGCCGGGAGACGACGTAGAGGCCCTTGCCGTAAAGCCAGTGCGAGACCCGATGGATCAGGATTGCATGCACTCCCGGATAGCAGAGCAAGACCTCCAGCGCGCTCTTGGCCGCCGGGTCGTGCTTGAAGACGGCTTGGACCTGTTCTCGGATACCGTTGAACATCACTGACTCCGGGATAACCGGTCACTGGTTGCCGGAGCGTGCGCGGCAGCGGCGGCCCTCGGGAAGAAACGCTGCGCCGCGGCCTCGCAAGCCACCTGCGTCAAGCGGCCCGCGCTGTAGATCGTCGAGGCGTAATGTCCGCATTCGTGCGTGCAGAAGCAGCCGCCGGCGGCCTCGTCGGCGATCTTGCGGGCGTTTGGCGAGAACCAAAGCCTGGGGAAATCGTAGTCGACGTCCCGCAGGTTTCCGAGCGGCGAGTTCTTGATCTCGCACTCCGTTACGCCGCCGTTGCTGTAAATGACGCAGGCCAGGCGTCCGGAAACGCAGGAAAACTGCGGGCGCTGCGTGACGGCGGTCCGTTCGACGCTTGCGCGCACGCGGCGGTCGAGGGCGTGATTGGCGGCGCCGAACGCTCCGCGGCGGAAGGCCCCCGAGCGGGAGTCGCGCGCAACCCGCTCGGCGAGACGGCGGTAGACGGCGGGATCCACTTCCGTTTGCGCGGGGTCGAGAGGGTTGCCGCGGCAGTAGTTGTACGCGGCGCCGTCAGGGTCGAAGAGGCGCTTCAACTCCTCGTGGATTTCGAGAATGTCGCGCTGGTTGTCTTTCATGACGGTCGTCAGCGTATGCACGATCAGATGCGGAAAACGCTCCCGCAGAGGCCGGATCGCCGCATACGTTGCCAGCAGCTTTGCGAAGGCTCCCGTCTTGCCGCGGATGCGGTCGTGCTTTTGCGCGTCGACGTGGTCGACGCTGAGATTGAGATGAAAGCGCATCGCCGGGGCGCCGGCGAGAACCGTTTCGAGCGTTTCCACCGTGCGCCGGGCATGCTGCCCGTTGGTGGGGACATAGACGTTGGCGACGCGGTTGGCCGCGTAGGCCGCCAGCAGGATCGCCGCCAGATCGGGTCTGAGGAACGGCTCGCCGCCGCCTATGAACAAGTTGTAGATTTCGCCCATCGAGGCCAGTGTCTTCTCGAATTCGGCCAAGGTGAAATCGTGGTTCGGCCGGGGGTTGAGCTCGTTCCAGTAGTAGCAGTGGATGCACCGCTCGTCGCATTTCGTCGTGACGTAGAGCGTGACGAAAGGGGGCGTAATGCGTCTGCCGAAGGCCGTTCGGGCCTTGACGCCGATGAAATGACGCAAGAAGCTTCTGCCTGCGGTCGGGGCGGTCAAAGTAAAGGGCCGCGGCGGCCGCGCCCTCCCCAAACCATAGCAGGAGGGGCCGCGCGCTGCGGGTCGATGCGTTCCGGCGGCGGGTCCGGCAGTCCGGTTGAGGCAAACCCAAAACATTCTCTGAATCGAATGTTTTGGGTTTGCCCGATCGGCTTGCAAACCGCCCGGCCATGTTATATCGTGCATGGATGGTATGGGCGCATTAGCTGTCGCATTCCCATCCGCGGAGGTAGACCTCGATCTGTCTCGAACGCTTCTGCATCACATGGTGATGATGCGGGAGTTGGAAGACCGCATCGAGACCAAGCTCTACCGGCAAGGGAAGGTCGTCGGCGGTTGTTATACCGGTCGCGGCCAGGAAGCGATTTCGGTCGGCAGCGCGATCCTTTCGCAGCCCGGCGACTGGCTGACGCCTTCGCACCGCGACATGGGAGCCCTGCTGATTCGCGGCATTGCTCCGAAAGAAATCCTGGCGCAGTACATGGGCCGCGCCGCGGGGTTGACGGGCGGACGCGACGGCAACATGCACATGGGCTGCGCCAGGCGCCATTGCGTGCCGATCATCTCGTCGATCGGCGCCAGCGTGCCCGTTGCCGGGGGGCTGGCGCTGGCGATGAAATACCGCGGGGAGTCGAACGTCGTCTTCAATTACTTCGGCGACGGCGCGACCAGCCGCGGCGATTGGCACGAGGGGCTCAACATGGCCACGGTGATGGCCCTGCCTATCGTTTATTTGTGCAATAACAACCAATACGCTTACTCGACTCCGCTCGCCGGCCAAATGAACATCGAGGACGTGGTCGAGCGGGCGCCGGGCTACGGCATGCCGGCGGAGATCGTGTCCGGCAACGATGTTCTCGCGGTTTTCCAGGCGACGCAGCGGGCGTTGGAGCACGTGCGCGGGGGCAACGGGCCGTATCTTGTCGAGTGCAAGACATTCCGCATGAGCGGGCATTCCGCGCACGATCGAGCCGAATACGTCCCGGGGGCGCTGCGGGAAGAGTGGTCGCGGAAAGACCCGATCCTGATGCTGCAGAAATACATGGTGGATCGGGAGTGGGCGACGGAGCAGGACTTCAAGCAGATTCGCAAGGGCGTTCTCGACGAGATCGACGCCGCCGTCGAGTGGGCGCTGGCGCAACCGTTTCCCGATCCCTCCACGCTCGAGGACGACGTTTACGAGACCGCGTCGGCCCGCGGGGGGTTCCGCCCGGCGCGGTGAATGCAGACATGACCGAAACCAGCTATGTAGAGGCGATCCGCGCCGGCATCTGGGAAGAGATGGAGCGCGATCCGAACGTTTTCGTCATGGGAGAAGACGTTGCGGAGTACGGCGGGGCGTTCAAGGTTACAGCGGGGATGCTGGAGCGCTTCGGCAAGAAGCGCGTAGTGGACGCCCCGCTGTCCGAATCGGCCATCGTGGGCGCGGGAACGGGCGCGGCGATCAACGGGCTGCGCCCGGTGCTCGAAATGCAGTTTGCCGATTTCATGGCTTGCGGTTTCGATCAGATCACGAACTTCGCCGCCAAGTGCCGCTACCGCTGGGGGCAGCAAATTCCGATGGTGATCCGCGCCCCCGCGGGCGGAAACATCCACGGCGGCCCGTTCCATTCGCAAAACGTCGAGATGCCCTATGTGCACACGCCGGGGTTGAAGGTCGTGCAGCCGGCGACCGCATACGACGCCAAGGGCTTGATCAAGGCTTCCATCCGCGACAACGACCCGGTGATTTTCCTGGAGCACAAGTATTTGTACCGCTCGGTCAAGGAGCGGCTGCCGTCAGGAGACTATACGGTTCCGTTGAGCGAAGCCAAGGTCCGGCGCGCAGGAAGCGACCTTTCGATCGTCGCCTACGGCTGGATGACGCATATCGCGCTCGATGCCGCTGCGAAGCTGGCGGCCGAGGGAATCGACATCGAGGTTCTCGATCTGCGGACGCTGGCGCCTCTCGACCGCGAGGCGGTTCTGGCCACGGTGCGCAAAACCAACAAGGTCATTTTTCTGCACGAGGACACCTTGACCGGCGGCCTCGGAGGGGAACTTGCCGGCATCGTCGGCGAGCACGCTTTCGAGCACCTCGACGGCCCGATGATGCGCATCGCCGCTGCGGATACCCCGGTTCCCTTCAGCGAGCCGTTGGAGCAGGCGTTCCTGCCCGGAGTCGACGAAGTGATCGAGCAGGCGCGCAAGCTGCACCGCTACTGAGGCGCGGCGCCTGAGCGTCGCGCGGCCTATCTGCGCTCGACGAATTCGCTTGTAATGGCGGCGATGTTCGGCGTGCCCGCGAGCGACATGTCGTAGACCATCTCGGCGTGGAACAGATCGAGCGCTTTCTCGACGCCGGCTTGACCGAACGCCCCGAGCCCCCACAGGTACGGCCTGCCGATGCATACCGCGTCGGCCCCGATGGCCAGCGCCTTGAAGACGTCGGTGCCGCGCCGAAAGCCGCTGTCGATCAGAATCGGGATTTTCTTGCCCACGGCCTCGACAATATCGGGGAGCGATTCGATGGTCGAAAACAAGCTGTTGAGTTGCCGCCCGCCGTGGTTCGACACCCACACGCCGTCCATTCCCCGGCGAACGCACTCCTCGGCGTCCTCGGGCGTCTGCACGCCTTTGGGGATGAGCTTCATCTCGGTTGTTTTGCGGATGCGGTCGATCAGTTTCCAGTCGTAGCCTCTCTGGAACGTCTTCAGACGCGAGACGTCGAGGCCCCGGAAGTTTGCCTTTCGGCCGATGGATTCGGGGAATTCATACCTGTGGCAGACGTTGCAATCGACGCCGCTGGCGCGCTTGGCGAACTTCAGCGTCTCGCGGTTGGAATGGGTCGCCGTGTCCACCGTCAGCGCAAGCAGGGGGCAGCCGGCATCCTCGGCCCGCCGGATCAGCCCCTCGGTTAGCGGCCATTCGGGCGTGGGGTAGAGTTGGAACCACAGCGGATGTCCGTAAGCTTTGGCGACGTCGCCGACGGACGTCGAAGACGTTGTGGAAAGGGTCATCTGATGTCCTTTGGCGCCGGCCGCGCGCGCCGCGGCCAACTCCCCCTCGGGGTGGAACGCCGCTTGCGAGCCGGCGGGCGAGAGGAAGATCGGCGAGGGATACTTGCGGCCGAACATCTCGATGGACATGTCGATCTTGCTGACGTCGTTGAACCGCCTGGGCCGGATACGGAACCGGTTGAAGCCCTCGCGGTTGGCCTGGATGGTCGCATCGTCGTCCGACCCGGTCATCAGGTAGCCCCAGTGCTGCGGCGCGATATTTTTTTGCGCGGCGTCTTTCAGATCGAACAAGTTGATCGCATCGTCGGGATTGCCGATAGTCTCCGGCGATGCGCTTGCAGCCGGCGAAAGAAACAGAGGCGAAGCGGCCAGGTGCTGCAGGAAGCGGCGACGGCACATAGCTTGTGACATTGCGCTATAGCTTAGCGAATTGCTTCGCTATAATCATGCCCGGCATGAGCATCAGCCGCAGGACATTTCTGAAATCCGCCGTTGCCGCGCTGCCGGGCGCCGCCGCTTGGGCGCTGCCGGGGCCGCGCCGGTGGCTTTCCGACGGGCCGCACCGCGAGTGGCGGCATTACGGCGGCGATGCCGGCGCTTCGCGCTTTTCTCCGGCCGCCCGGATCGACCGCTCCAACGTATCCGGCCTGAAGCCGGTTTGGGTTCACCGCACGGGCGACGCGATGCAGCGGCCGCAAACGACAATCGAATGCACGCCGATCGTGGTCGACGGCGTAATGTACCTCACCACCGCGCGGGTGAAGACGCAGGCGCTCGAGGCGGCGACGGGAGAGTTGCTGTGGACCTTCGACCCGGCGGCCGGAGGGCGCGGCCGGCGCAGCGCCGGGGTCAGCCGCGGCGTCTGCTATTGGCAGTCCGAAGACGGCTCCGCGAAGCGCATCTTCAGCACTTTCCGCAACCTGCTGTACAGCCTCGACGCGGAAACCGGAAAACCCGACCCGCAGTTCGGCGCCGCCGGCGCCGTCGATCTCAACCGGGACATCGACCACGACATGACCGGCGTTTCCGTCAAATGCACCAGCCCGGTCGTAGCCTACAGAGATTTGGTGATCGTCGGCGGGGGCGGCGGCGAAGGGCCGTATCCGCAAGCGCCCGGCCACATCCGCGCCTACGACGCCGTGAGCGGCAGGCGGCGTTGGATCTTCCATACGACCCCGCGGCCGGGGCAGTTCGGCCATGAAACCTGGCCGCCGAACGCCTATAAATACGTCGGCGGGACGAACAACTGGGCGGGCATGAGCCTCGACGTCGCGCGCGGCGTCGTGTTTGCCGGAACCGGGTCGCCCTCTTTCGATTTTTACGGCGGCGACCGCATCGGCGCGAATCTCTTCGGCAACTGCGTTCTTGCCCTGAACGCCGAGACGGGCGAGCGCATTTGGCACTACCAGACGGTGCGCCACGATGTCTGGGACTACGATCTGCCCGCGCAGCCGGCGTTGATCCGCATGACCCGCAACGGCCGCGCTTTCGACGCCGTAGCGCAATGCACCAAGCAGGGCTTCCTGTTTTTTCTGCACCGCGAGAGCGGTCAACCGGTGTGGCCCGTCGAGGAACGTCCGATTCCGATGTCCGACGTCGGCGGCGAGCATCTTTGGCCCACGCAGCCGTTCCCCACGAAGCCCCCGCCGGTCAGCCGCCAGGGCTTTCACCAGCGGGACATCACCGACATCTCGCCCGAGGCTCATGCGGCGGTCGCCGCCGTCTGGGACGCGACGGATTCGGGAGACCTGTTCACGCCGCCGAGCACCCGCGGCACGCTGGTGCATCCGGGGTTCCGCGGCGGCCCGCTATGGGGAGGCTGCTGCTGCAATCCGCATAAGAACCGCGTGTTCGTCAGCTCCGATGAAACGACCAACCGCATCCAATTGGCCGCCGCGCCCGGCGAGAAGTTCGACTACGCGCTGCCGGACCGCAGCGAGTTCGAGGATCGCGAGGGCTACCCCGCGATCAAGCCGCCTTGGGGCTATGTCACGGCCATCGATCTGGAAAGCGGCGAGTTCGCATGGCGCGTGGTCAACGGCGAGTTCCCCGAGTTGACCGCGCGCGGCATCCCCAAGACCGGCTCGCCTTCTCACGGCGGCACGATCGCCACCGCCGGCGGGCTGGTTTTCATGGCGGGCACGTTCGACAAGAAATTCCGGGCGTTCGATCAGGACACGGGCGAGGTGCTGTGGGCGACCGAGTTGAACGCGGGCGGCTTTGCTACTCCCTGCACTTACGAGGCGGACGGCAGGCAGTTCGTCGTGATCGCCGCAGGCGGGGGCAAAGGGAATACGGCTTCCGGCGATGAGTTCGTTGCTTTTTCGCTGGGGGTCTGAGCGGCGGCTTTTCAGAAGTTGAACTCGAGCGGCGCCGGCGTGAAGCAGAGGACGAACGTTGCGGCAAGCAGCCAACCGATTTTCTTGCGCCGGGGGTCGAGCGCAAGCGCATCGTTCATCGTCGGCGGATGCCTGATGCCGAACACGAGCAGCAGGACGAGAAACAGGGCATAGTTCACGCTGATCGTCACGGTGATGAGCAGCAGGCCGCCGAAGGCCAGCTTGGCCAGCAGCCGGCTTCGTTGTCCGAAAACGGCGTAGCCGATGTGCCCCCCGTCGAGCTGTCCGATCGGCAGCAGGTTGAGCGCGGTGACGAACAGCCCCACCCATCCCGCGAACGCTACGTCGTGCAGCAGCAGAATCTCACCGGGCGCGCCGGGGCCGAAAGCGATGCGCTCGAAGATTTGAAACAAGACCGGATCTCCGAGGATGATCGATCCGGCTTGGCTGTCCGCCTGCGCCGTTCGTTCGGAGAGCATGATGCCGATAAAGCTGAGCGGCGCCGCCAGCGCCATTCCGGCCAGCGGCCCGGCTGAGGCGATGTCGAACAGCGCGCGGCGACTCGGTATATACGGCGACATGCGGATCACCGCGCCCATCGTGCCGAAGAGGGAAGGCGCCGGGATGAAGTACGGCAGACTGGCTTCGACCCGGTGAAAGCGCGCGGCGAAGTAATGGCCGAACTCGTGCGCCGTCAGGATGCCCATCAAGCAGAGCGCATACAAAGGGCCGGCCATGAGCGTGGTGGACGCCGCCGTCAGGACGAACAGCAGGACGTGCAGCCAGACGCGCGGTTTCCTCGGGCGCAGCGGCCGCACGGCCGGCGGGTCGTCCGCGCCTCTCAACTGTTGAAAGGGACGGCCGAGCTGCAGCGGCCTCAAGCTTGCTTGCGGCTCCTCTCGGCGGCCGCCGTCGAAGGGAAATCGATCGAACGGCACCTCGGGTTTTGCCTATCCGGTTTGCAGCCTATGCCGCCGCTCTTCGCGAGGCGTCCAGAGGCGTGAGCCAGCCGTGCCGGTCTGCTATGCGTCCTTCGACGATGCCGAGAAATTCGTTCTGAATGCGCTCGGTGATCGGCCCTCGTTTGCCGGCCCCGATGGAAATGCGATCCACTGAGCGGATCGGCGTTACCTCGGCCGCCGTGCCCGAGAAGAACAGTTCGTCGGCGATATACAGCCACTCGCGCGGAATCGCCTGCTCTTTGACCGTGTATCCCAAGTCGCCGGCGATGCGGATCACCGAGTCGCGGGTGATCCCGGGCAACGCGGACGCGCCCAGCGGAGGCGTATAGATCTGCCCGTCATGGATCAGGAAGATATTTTCGCCGCTGCCTTCGGAAATGTAGCCCGAGGCGTCGAGAGCGATGCCCTCGGTATAGCCGTTGAGCGTCGCTTCCATCTTCATGAGTTGCGAGTTCATGTAGTTCGCCGCAACCTTGGCCATGGCGGGCAGCGTGTTGGGAGCGATCCGGGTCCACGAGGAAATGCAGACATCGACGCCTTGCTTGAGCGCCTCGGCGCCCAGGTATTTTCCCCATTCCCAACAGGCGATGTAGATTTCGATCGGATTCGCGAGCGACAGAACTCCGACTTCGCCGTAGCCGCGGAAAGCCACCGGGCGGATGTAGCAGGCGCTCAACCGGTTTTCGCTGACGGTCCGCCGGCATGCTTCGGCAATTTGCGCATGAGAAAAGCCGAGTGGCTCCATCCGATAGATCTTCGAAGAGTCGAACATGCGGCGGACGTGGTCGTCGAGCCGGAAGATCGCCGCGCCCCGGGCGGTTGCGTAGCAGCGGATTCCCTCGAAGACGCTGGTGCCGTAATGCAAAGCGTGTGTCAGCACGTGTACTTTGGCGTCGTCCCAAGCAATGAACTTCCCGTTGTGCCAGATCTTTTCGGTCGCCTGGATCATAGCCGCTGCAAGACCCCTCCTATCAGAGTAGCACCCATTGCTCAGGCCGCCGGAGGCCGTCTCAAGGCTTACGGACGAACACCATGACGGCCGCGGCGATTCCCAGGACGAATTTCGCCATGTCGAGGCCCGTGTAGGCGTGGTGCAGCGTCCAGAACATTTCGCTTGCGGCAGCAGCCTCGCCTTCGCGGACGAAATCGATCGTTCGGCCGAGCCGGATCGTTTCCGGGACCACGTAAAGCTGCAGAAAAAGCGTCAGCGCGGTCATGGCGCCTACCGCGGCGAGGGCGAGTCGGTTGCGCAGCCGCCAAGCCAAAAAAACGGCCGGCGCGGCGAGCAGGATTTGCGCCCAGCCCCAGCGGTTAAAGAAGAGGCGGTTGACTTCGGAAGCCTGGTAGCGAACCGCCGCCCGCAGATTTTCGGCCGGCACGCCTTCAACCGCCGTGATGAAGCCCGGGTTGTCGGATTCGGCCAGTGCGTTGGCGACGGTGAAGCTGCCCACCGCGACCTGCCACATGAAGACGGTTGCGCCGCACCAGACGCCGAGCAGGAAAACGAGCGGCAGAGCGGACCGTTTCATCGTTCCGGGGCGACGTACTCGGGCGGGGGCGCCGCGCCGCCGCCGAAAAAGAATTCTTCCATCTGCCGCATAATCAACTCTTGCGCCTGGAGAGTGGCCGGGTTGAGTCTGTACTCGTTGATGACCATCTTGAGGTGCTCGGCCCACTGATCCCAAGCGATTTTGGAGACTTTGTCGTAGATTCTGCGGCCCAGCTCGTTGTCGAAGGGAACTTCATCGAGTCCCGGAAGCTTCCGTTTCAGCTTGGCGCAATAAACCATCCTGTCGGCCATAAGTTCCTATTTTAGCCGCAGTGGAAAGCGGTGGTCCCATGGATGCCGGTCGGACCGCGCAAAGCCGGCCGCGGTTACAACTCGAGCAGGGCGTCGATATCGTCCGCGGGCGTCTCTTGCGGCGTCAACAGGGATACGCCGATGAACACGAGGGTCGCCGCCAGCAACGACACCGCTCCGACGGCGATGCCGTGCGGCAGCGCGTATATCTCGTGCCGGGCGGAAAACTCCAGGGCAAAATTCAGAACGATGCTGGTTGCGATCGACGCGGCGCAGCCGGCGCCCGTGGCGCGCTTCCAGTTCATCCCGATGGCGACGCTGGGAACGATGGCGGCGGCGAACGTGCCCCAGCCGAACGTTCCCAGCAGAGCGATCAGATTTTCCATGTAGAGCGCGAAAAACGCCGAGAGCACGAGCAGCGCTCCGGTGGCGACCCGCGACCAATAAAGCTCGTTGCGCAGGGGTTTGCCCCGCAGCGCCGCGGGAATGTCTCGGACGACGGCTGCCGCGCCCAGGTTCAGAAAGGAATCCGCGGTGGACATGATGGCCGCGAGCAGGCCCGCGAACACCAGACCGGCCAGCAGTTCCGGCGTATAGCGCAGCAGGAACAACGGGGCGGCCAAATCCGGGTCTTCCAGAGCCGGCTGCGCGTTCCGTTCGACCAGGGCGCGCATCGTCAGGCCGATGCTCATCCACAGCAAGGCCAGCACCAGATAGCTGGCGCCGGTCGCCAAGGCGCTCCATTGCAACTGGCGGATGTCTTTCAGCATCATCATCTTCGTGATCGCGTGCGGCTGGCCGACCGCTCCGATGCCGAAAAGCAGCAGCCAACTGAGCGAGGTGACCGCTCCGCGCGTCCCCCAGGGGCCTATGTATTCGGGGTCCATCGCCCAAAGCGTTGTGCTGATCGCCGTCATTCCGCCGCCGACCTTCAGGCATTGCAGCAGCACCGCGACGGCGACGAACAGCATCAGAATGCCCTGGAACAAATCGGTATAGACTCCGGCGACAATTCCGCCGGCGATCGAATAAAACGCCAACACGCTGAGTCCGACCGCGAGCGCGGGAATCAATTCGATGCCCAGCACAGCCCGCAGGACCATCCCCACCGCCATGATCTGCGTGCCGAGGTAGCCCAGCACCCCCAGAGTGATTGCGAGGCCCATCATGAGCGGCGGCCAGCGGCCTCCGTAGCGGGCGGCCACCGCGTCGGGAATGGTCAGAACGTCGCGGACCTCGGCCAGCAGCCGCAACCGCTTGCCGACCAGAAGAAACGCCAGCGGCAGGCTGAAAGCCGCCACGAACACCATCCACAGCGAACTGCTGCCGGATTGGTACACCAAGCCGGGGCCGCCGACGAATCCGAAGCCGCTCATCACGCTCGAAATCGTGGCGATGACCACTACCAGGGGGCCGAGCGATTTTCCCGCCAGGAAAAAGTCGGAAGACGTGTGCGTGCGGCGCATCGCCCAGACGCCGATGCCGAAACAACTCGCCAGGTAAGCGACGACGCACAGAATGATCAGAGGGGAATCCGCCAGGGGCATCGGTCGGGGGCTCTATTTCCGCGAGCCAAAGCGTTCGAGAAAGGCTTTCCGCCGCTCCTCGGGCAGGATTTCGTTGTTGAAAGAGAGCGCGTAGAGCAGGCCCAAAAACAAGCCCAGCGGCCCGATCGCATAGATCAGAACCGCGGTGCCGGGAGGGAACCCCGCGAATGCAACCAGCGGCCCGTCGGGGGCGTGCAGGGCGTGATTCAAGTAGATCAGCAGACAGAAGACGGCGCCGAAGCAGGCGACGGCGGCGGCGGTCCGCCTGGACGCGCGCGCTCCGAAGCCCAAGGCCGCCAGCAGCGCGATCAGGATGATCGCGCACCAGCCGAAGAGCAGGCTGCGGCCGGCGAGTCCGGCTGCCAGAGCGGCGGCCGACAACACGGCGCAAGCGGCCGGAAGTCGATTCCCGCTCACCTCCAGGGTTCCTCGCGGTCTTCCAGCAAGGGATAAACGTCCTGGTATGCCTCGATCATCCGTTCTTCCCAATACTCCGGGATTGCAGGGTCTTCCGGCTCCGCTCCGCGGTCGCCGGTTTGCTGCATCCACAGATCGAGCACGGACGCCATTTTCGTCAGCGTCTGCTGATGTTCGGGCGAATCGGCCAGGTTATGCAACTCGTCCGGGTCGGCCTCGGTGTCGTAGAGTTCCTCCGGCGGTCTGGTTTTGGCCAGGAACGGGTATTGCTCGGCGGAGATTTTGCCGGCTTTTTCCAGACGCTGCATTTGCCGCCAGATCGGATACGAGACTTCCTTGTAGCGGTTGAGCTGCATGTAAGGCCGCTCGGGATGGAAATTGCGGATGTATTTGAAGCGCTTGCCGCGCACCGCACGGATGCGGTCCACGGTTTCGTCGCAACGGTCCCGGGCGGCGAAGATGTATTCACGGTCCGGCATTTTGCCGCTGCCCAGGAACACTCTGCCCTGCATGTGCTCGGGAACCGGAATGCCGGCAAGCGCAAGCGATGTCGCCGAGATGTCGATCGAGCTGACCAGCTCATCGCGCACGCTGCCGGGCTCGAGGCCGCCGGGCCAACGGATAATCAGCGGGATTTTGATGCCGCCGTCGTAAAGGAACTGCTTGTCGCGGGGCATGGGGCGGCCGTGGTCGCCGAAGAAAAACACGATCGTGTTGTCGGTCAGACCGTCTTCGTCGATGCGCTCGAGCGTGTTTCCGACCTTCTCATCGAGCAGGCGAACCGCGTCGAGATAGCCGGCCTAGTCCTTGCGCGAAATCTCATCGTTCGGGTAATAGTCCGGGGGCGTTACCTTGTCCGGGTCGGTCTTCGCCGCCAGCCGGTCGGTAAACGCCCAGATGTCGGGCGGCCGTCCCCGGTGCGGCTCGAAGATGTTCACCTGCGCGTAAAACGGCTGCCCCTGCGCTCTGTCGCGCCAGTCCGTCCCGTCGAACGGTTTTTCGTGGCTGAAGTTGTAGTCGGTCTTGTTGCGCCCGCCGAGTCCGCTTTCGTGATCGTTGACCGTGTAGTACCCTGCTTCGCGGAAAGAATCGGTGATCATGCCGACGGGGGCGGGCAGGGCGTAGCCGTCCTCGCGGTGGCTGCGGTGGCGATGGGCGCCGATCGAGGTTTGGTGCATGCCGGTGATCAACGCCGACCGCGAAGGCGAGCACACCGGACAGGTGATGTAGGCGTTCGTAAACCGCGCCCCTTCGCGCGCCAAGCGGTCGATGTTGGGGGTATCGACTTCGGTCGAGCCGTAGCAACTCAGGTCAGGCGAAAGATCGTCGGCGATGATCCAGACGATATTCCACGGCTGCGCCTGCCGCCGGCCGGAGGGCTCGCAGGACGCCAGCAGGGCCGCGGCCATACCGCCGCCCAGAAAATCGCGTCGATGCAGGGGAGAGCCCGCAGTTGTTCTGTCATGCACGAATCGACTTGCCTCAGCGCGTCTTCATATTGTAGAGAAACGTGAACTGCAAGCGGATATCGTTGCCCGTGAATTCGGCCGGCAGCGGCGGAAACGGATTCGAGGCGCTGATGCCGGCAACCGCGGCCCGGTCGAGGGGCGGCGTGCCCGAGGGGCCGGCGATCACCAGCTTCGGCACCGAGCCGTTACGCGCGACAGAGAACTGAATCAGCACCCGCCCGCGCGACATTCCCAAACGGGCGCTCTCCGGGATTACCGCGAACCAGTTGCGGCGGACGGCGCCGAGAACCTGCATCAGATACGGCCGAAAATCGATGCCTCTGGGATCGCTCAGCAGCTCCAGCCGGCTGCCCGAATTCGTCGGGGACGGAGGAACGTAGCCCCCTGCGGCGGCGCTGCCGAGCCCGTCGCCGACTGCTTGCCTGCCGCCCCCGCGCTGCATGTTGGCAATCGCCCCGGCGATGACCTGATCCGGACGCGCGGTCAGCTCGGCGTTGCCGAGCTGCGCCGCCCCGGCGCTTCCCGGCATCATCGCCTTGGGATCTTCAAGCTCCAGCTTGGGTTTCTTCACGGACGGGGCTTGGGGCATCGGCAACTCCCGGGGGCTGCGCGCCTGGGCCAACTCGCGGCCGCGTTGAAACCGGTCCGGCGCCGGGCTGCGGGCCGCCGGCTCCGACGTTTCTTCGGGCGGCTTTTCCGGCTCGACAGCCGGCGGCTCGGGCTCGGATTCCGGCGGTTCCTCCGGCTCGATCGGTTGCGGGGTCTCCGCCGCCGGCTCGGGCTCCGGCGCCGGCGGGGCCTCGCTCTCGACCGGCGAAGGAGGCGCCGGGCGCGGCGGCGCGGGCAGCCCCTTGAATCCGCCGTCCCCGTCGCCTTCGATTGCGGTTTGCTCGGTCAACTCGGCCAACTCGGCCGCAGACGGCGCCGTCAATGCGATTTGGGAATATTGCCGCTCCGCGGGTTCGCTGAGATCGGGCGTCTGCGCAGACGGCAGCGCCAACAGCAGCAAGGCCAACCCGTGCGCGGCCGCCGACGCCAGTTGCGCTTTGCGCCGGGGGAACGCATCGGGCCGCCAAGCGACCTCCAGCCTGAGCGGAGTCTCATGGTCGGGCGGCCAGACTCCGCTCCCCGGACTCTGGGCATAGCGGCCTATCGGGTCGAAGCCCTTCGTCAAAAAAGCCGGCGGAGGCGCGTCCGACGGAGCGATATCGGCCCTGCCGGAGTATTGTTCGAGCCAGTCCGAGCGCAGCTTCGGGTAGTCGTCGAGCAAAAGCCGCAACGGTTGCGGATCGGGCGCAAGAACGGCGGTTCCGCCGGCACGGGCGCGGGCGGATACGCTCTTGGAATAGTCCTCGAGCAGAAAAAATATCTCGCCTGACGGCTCTTTCTTCACTTATCGATGCGCCGCGATCGTGGCCGCCACAACTTCGGCATGACGGTCGATGGCCTCTCTTATTCTAAGTGCGAGCTCGAGCGCCTTCCGCGCCTCGCGTCCGCCCACGCGGGGCTGCGCGCGATTTTGCACAGTCGCGAGAAAAGAGCGCAGTTGGCGCTCCAGCGGCTCGCCGTCCTGAGCGGTCAGGCGCTCGAACTGCAGCCCGCCCCCCGCGTCCATGCCGATGCGGACGCCGTTGCGCCGCGCGTAGTCCACCGACACGTATCGGCGCGGTTGGAAGAAGCGCAGCTTGCGAACCTTCTCCGTCGAAATGCGGCTGGCGGTGAGATTGGCCACGCATCCGTTTCGGAAAACGATGCGCGCGCCGGCGATATCCGTCTGCGTCGAAACGATCGGCAATCCGGAAGCCTCGATGCGGTCGATGGGCGACGCGACCAGCGCCAGCAGGATGTCGAGATCGTGAATCATCAGGTCCAGAACGACATCGGTATCCAGGCTGCGCGGGCTGAACGGGCTCATGCGGTGAACCTCGAAGAACAACGGCAGATCCGCCATGTCGATTGCCGCTTCGACGATGGGGTTGAACCGTTCGAGATGGCCGACCTGGAGGATTCGGTCGTTGCCGTCGGCGGCCTCGATCAGCGCGTCGGCCGTCGCCAGATCCGCTGCCAGAGGCTTTTCGACCAGCACGTCGAGTCCCGCTTCGAGCAGGCCCGCGCCGACGCTGCCGTGGGCCGTGGTGGGCACGGCCACGCTGGCGGCCCGTACGCGGCCCGCCAGCGTGGCCGGGTCCGTGAGCGCCTCGCAGCCGAATTCCGCCGCCGTTTCCTGCGCGCGCTCCCGGTCGGCGTCCACAACGGCAACGAGCTCGGCCTCTTTCATGCCTGCATAGACGCGGGCATGCTGCTTGCCGAAGGCTCCGACGCCGACGACGGCTACCGGAATGGCTTGCATGCGTTTACGGTCTCAAGTCGTAGGCGGCCATCTCGGTCTGGTTGCGCACGATCAGGTGCCCGTCGGCCAATGCGGGCACGTTCCAGGTCTTTCCGTTCAGCGCCTCGAACCGGACAAGTTCCTGATGGGATTCCGGCGATGCCTTGACCAGCGCCAGATCGCCTTGCTCGCTGATGACAATCAGATGCTCCGAGGCGTAGAGCAATTGACCGAAGCGGTAGCGGCCGCCTTTCCAGAGCCGCTCGCCGGTCCAGACGTCAACGGCGGCCAGAATGCCCTCGTCCAACCCGTAAACGACCCCGTCGACCAGAACCGAAGGGTTGAACTTGTTTTTCATGCTGCGGCTGAACCACACCTCGCGGGCCGCAAACCCGTTTCCCGAGGCGGTGATCTTGAGCAGCGTTGCGCCGTGACCGTAGCCCGAGGACAGGAAAACGTGATTGCCGTCAACGATCAGCGGCTGGGCGCAGTTTGCGTCGTAGTCGGTTTTCCATTCGTGCGCCCACAGCAGCGCGCCGTCTTCGACGCTTGCCCCGAAGATGCGCTCTCCGCTGACGATCACGAGTTGGCGGCGGCCGGCCAGAGTCGCCACTTGCGGCGACGTATAGCCTTGCTTGTCATTTTGAGAAGTCCAGCGAATCGCGCCGGAGTCGCGGTCGTAAGCGGCGACCGATTTGCCGGCGCGCCCGCCCGGCAGGACAACTACGAAATCGTCGACGATCAGCGGCGCCGCGGCCATGCCCCAAGTCAGGTTGACGGCTCCTGCATCGGACAGGATGTTGCGCTTCCAGAGAATGTCCCCGCTGCCGGCGTCGAGGCAATAAAAATCGCCGGCCGCGCCGAGCGCATAGATTTTTCCGTCATGCCAGGTAGGCGTCGCGCGCGGCCCGTCGCCGCCCATCGATTCGGAAAATCTTGCCCGCCATGCCCGTTCCCAAACCTGACGCCCGGTTTCGAAGTCGTAGGCCGCGACGACTTCCCTGTCCCGGCGCTGCTCGATGGTATAAATCTTCCCTTGCGCAATCGCCAGGGAGGCATAGCCCCCGCCGATTTTCTGCCGCCAAAGCTCGGGCGGCCCCTCTGCGGGCCAATTCGTGTCGATCGGCTGCTCGGCGTATAGGCCCGCCCGGCCCGGGCCGCGGAATTCGGTCCAGTAGTTTGCAGCAGGTTCGACGGCGGCGCTTGTTGCGGCGGAAGTCTCCGCGGCGGGCTTTGCTGCGACGCCGGACGGAGCTTGCGGCGCGGCCGCGGCAGGAGCGGGGGCCGCATTCTCCGCCCGGTCGGCCTCGATTTCGCTATAGTGCGATTCGCTGTCCGGCCGCTCGAACACCGGGTAGAAGCCCGATCCGCTCAGAGTAACCCGGATGCCGGCGACGTTTGCAACGACGATGCCGGCGGCAAGCGCGCCGACCCCGGCAAGCAGGACGATCGGTAGCAAGCGGCGGCGTCCGGGGCGTTTCGAGGTCATTACCCTCTATTGTGGCGGTTCGCCGCCGAATGTCGAGCGCGAAATGACGGAATCGTTGCGCAGCGGCCGCAAAGGGCGCAGGCTCGCGGCTCTTGGTTATCCGTAATCCGCCGGCGCGGCGGCAAGCCGCCGCCGCTCGCCGCGCTCAGCGGACAAAGCGTTGCGCGATCGGAAACCGCCGCCCGATGCCGAACGCCTTCGACGTTACGCGCAGGCCGGGAGCCGCCTGTTGCCGCTTGTATTCGTTGCGGTCGACCTTGCGCGTAATGCCGGCTACGAGATCGAGCGGAAGGTCGAGCCGCTCGGCGATCTTCGACGCCTCGAAATTCTCTTCCACGTAAAGCTGCAAGATCGGGTCCAGCAGTTCATACGGCGGGAGCGAATCGGTGTCTTTCTGGTCCGGACGCAACTCGGCGGACGGAGGCTTGGTGAGCACCGAATCGGAAATTGCTCCGGGATGCCTTTTGTTCGCCTCATGCGCCAAAAGGTAGACCAAGGTCTTGGGGACGTCGCTGATAACCGCCAATCCTCCGCACATATCGCCGTAGAGCGTGCAGTAGCCGACGGCCAGCTCGCTCTTGTTTCCGGTCGTCAGCACCAGACCGCCGAACTTGTTGGAAAGGGTCATCAGCGTATTCCCGCGCAGGCGGGCCTGGAGATTCTCTTCCGCGATGTTCCGCTCAGCGCCTTGGAACAGCTTCGCGAGCATCGCCTCGAAGCCGCGGTAAACGCCGTTGATATCCAGCACCTCGAAACGGATGCCCAAGGTCTCGGCGGTATGGCGCGCATCGATCACGCTGCCCGCGGAGGAATAGGGGCCCGGCATGGCCACCCCCGTCACGTTCTCGGCGCCGAGCGCATCCGTTGCGAGGACAACGGTCAGGGCCGAGTCGATCCCCCCGCTGAGGCCGACGATCGCCTTGCTGAATCCGCACTTGCGAACATAATCCCGGACGCCGAGCACAAGCGCGTCGTAAACCGCTCGATGCTCGGCCGGAGAGCCCGCTTCGGGCCACTGTTGCCCATGAAAGGCATCCGCCCGGCCCGGTTCCCCCGGTTCCCAGAAAATGAGATCTTCCGCGAAAGAATCGGCGCGGGCGGCCAGAGCGCCTCCGGCGTCAACGGCAAAGCTCGATCCGTCGAAGACCAGATGGTCGTTGCCGCCGACTTGATTGACCATGGCCGCCGGAACTCCGTGCCGCCGCGCCGCGGCGCGGATCATCTCCAGCCGCAGACCGCGCTTGCGCATGTGGTACGGCGATGCGGAAATGTTGACCAGAATGTCGATCCCTTTGGCGGCGAGCTCTTCGACCGGGTCGCGGGCGTACAACGAGCGTTCCCAAAACTGCTTGTCGTTCCAGGCGTCCTCGCAGATCGTGATGCCGACCCGCCGGCCCTTGACCGCGCACACGGCCTGCTCGGCGGCGGGAGAGAAATGGCGCTGCTCGTCGAAAACGTCGTAAGTGGGAAGCAGCATCTTCTGTTGGCGGAATGCGACCGCGCCGTCCGCCAGATACGCCGCGCAATTGCCGGCTTCGCGCGGGCCGGGAGTCAGGGAGAGTCCGGCGTAGCCTACGATCAAGCCGGCGCCGAGGCCGCGCGTCATCTCCGCGAGGCGTTGCAATTGCTCCTCGCCGCCTTGCAGGAAAGCGGTTACGTTCACCAGATCCCGCGGAGGATACCCGCTCAGGCACAACTCCGGGAAGACGACCAGATCCGCGCCCTGTGCGTCGGCCCGCCGGGCGAAATCGAAGATGCGGGCGGCATTGCCCCGGAGATCTCCCACGGTGGGATCAATCTGCGCCAACGCCAGCTTCATGCGCTTCTGTTTCTGAGTTTAGCGGCCGGCGGCGCGCCGTCAGGGTCCCGGCTGCGTTTCCCGCTCGGCCGTGAATCGGCGCGCTTCCTGCATGGAAATTTTCAGCGGGCCTTTTGCTCGTTGATCGATCTCCAATTCGATAGCGGAGGAAGAATTTCGAGAGACGATAAAAAGAGTCTCCGGCTCGAGCACGGTTTCGCTCGACCCCTCGACCGAGGCCCGCGTGTAATTCGCCGGCAGGGCCGCCCGGACGTCTTTTGCCGCCGCTCGCAGCGCGCCCGCATCGATCCTGCCGTGCGCCGCCGCCAGTTTCTCCGCGTCGGCGCCGTAAATCTGACGAAGCTCCAGGCATTGCCGCCGCCCGCAACTCTTCAACTCGCTGACTTCCGTAATGACGTATAGCGGAATCGTTCCGCCGTAGGGCAGGGCATAAGCCCTCGCCGACGCCTGAGCCGTTCCGGGCGTGAACGTCTTGCCGATGAATTCTTCGTACCGTTCCCTGTGCTGCGCCTCGTCACGGAGACGAATCGAGCGATAGTTCAGCAACGGCGCCATGGCTTGCGAAAGGGCCGGCGGGAACTTCGTTTTCAGCGCATCGGCCAGCTTTTCGTAACCCGTGATCTCCAGCAGCTTGCCGTCTGCGTCGAGTCGATACGTCAACTCGAGATCCACCATTGCAGCGAACAACGGGCTGGCGATAGGGTGGCCCTCATGCTCGAATCCGGCGGACAAGACGGTTACGGCATTCGCGAAACCATTTTCCGTCCGGTGCGCGACGATTCGCGACTTCGTCCTGCTGACGTCGGTCTTCGGTTCCTTTTCTCCGATGGCGGCGGTTCGCGTCACGATGCTCGCGTTGACGAACGCCTCTCCATCGTCCGGGGCATAGCGAACCCGGACAGGCTCGGCGGCGAAAGCTGCGGCGACTCCGGCGGCGGCGACCGGGAAGAGCAGAATCCCTTTGCGAAGCACGGTTGGCGCCATTGCAAAGCAGCCCGAAAAAACCCGCTCGCGGCGAAGAACGACCGCTTTTGACCGGGGATCGAGCAGCCGCTAGAAAGTGTGCCCGTCGTTCAGCACCAGCCTGAACGGAGCTTTCGTCAGCGACGTCGCCACGCCGTCGATGGTGAGCTTGCTGCCCGACCTGACGCCGGTGCGCCTGCGGTTTTCGAGATTGAGCACGACTTCGGTCGCGGCTCCCGGCTCGCTTGTCAGGTTGATCGTCGCGGGCCGCTCCGGCGGCGACGCGGACACCACGTAGAGGTTCATCTTGGGCGTCAGCTTGCCCCTGAGATCGCCCCAAACGGCATCGCCGCCGGCGCCGGTCAACGCCGCCTTGAGGTCGATGTACTTGTAGAGCAGCGGGTCTTCCGCGCGGGCCTTTTGCTCAGCCTCGAACGCCAATTCGGCTTTCGACTTGAAGTTGAGATCTTCGGTTGGAAACGCCGAAGCCTTGGCCATGGCCTCGAGACGCGGCCAATATTCGTTCAATCCCGTTTCGCCGGCGTATCCTTCCAGCAAATTCTTCACGTAGTCCGCGATTTGCCGGCGGCCTTCGGGCGGCATCGCGTTCGGGCCGTCGTATACCGCCGCGCGGGCGAAGGAGAACATCGCCAGATCGTTCTTCTTCACGTCTTTCTGTTTCAGCACTACGTCGCCCAGCCAGTAGGAAACCTGCGCCTGAGTCGGGTCGATTTTCAGCGACTTCGTGAAGGACTCTTCGGCCGCGGCATTGTCCTTTCTCTGCATCTCGGCCCAGCCGGTCGTCTTGTGCGCCAGCGCTTCGGCCTGCTTGCGGGCGTTGTCCCACGCCTCTTGCGGGACCTTGTCGGGCTTGGAGGCAAACTGCTTGTCCATTCCGGCGAGCATACCCTGCGAAGCTTTGGAGGCGGCGTCGAGCGTAGCGGCGTCCGCCTTGCCGAGGTACGGGCTCAGCAGAGTGATGGCGTAGTTGGCGGTAAAGTCTCCGGGAACCTTTTCGAGCAGTTCCTTGGCCGTCTCCACGGCCTTCTCGCTCTGGTTGGTCTTCTGGTAGCTGTCCAGATAGAACTGCGTGCGTTCGACGTGCCAATCCGATTCGGGATACTTCTCGGTCCACTCATCCAGCAGCGCAAGCTTCCTGGTCAAGTCGGCTTCCGCGTAGACTTTGGACATCACGTCGTATTCGCCGCGGTCCTTGTATTCCTTTTCCGCTTGCGGATACGGAACGGCGACTGCGGCCACCATGACCAGCAGGCACGTCGTAACGGCGAAGGGGGTAATTTTTCTCAACATACCGGTTCGTCTCCCAAATTTCCGTGTCGATGGCGTTTCCCTCCATCATCGCACGGATGAGTGCAGCAGGACTAACCGGCAAGTATATAAACAAACACGCCCGGATGCAAGAGGCAGCCTTTTCCAATGAGAGATGAGCCTGAAGAGGGGGGCGGTTTCCAACGAGAGATGAGCCTGAAGGGGCGAGAGAGCGGGATGTGGGAATCATCGGAGGGTGATCTTGCATTTGGAGTTGGAGACGCACAGGACGTTGGAGCAGGTGCGGTTGTTTGTGGAGGGCAGCGCGGGGACAGCGGCGCTGGCGCCACAGCGGGAAGCGGCCTACAGGCACATCGGGAGCGTGTTGGCGCGTTTTGGCTACTGGCGGCTGGGCAAGGCGGAGCGGGGTCTGCTGCGCCGCTACTTGCAGCGCACGACGGGCCTGAGCCGGGCGCAGTTGGCGCGGCTGATCGCGCGCTACCTGGCGCAGGGGGAGTTGCGCGATCGACGGCAGAGGCCGGCCAAGCCCTTCGTGCGACGCTATACACGGGAGGATATCGTGCTGCTGGCGGAAACGGACGAAGTGCATGGCAGGTTATCCGGGCCGGCCACGCGCAAGCTCTGCGAGCGCGCCTGGAAAGTGTTCGGCGACGTTCGTTTCGAGCGCCTGGCAGGCATCTCCAACGGGCACTTGTACAACCTGCGGCAGACGTGCATCTACACCCGCAAGTATGTCGCGCCGCAGCGCACGCGGCCCGTCGCGGTGGCCCTCGGCGAGCGCCGCCGCCCGCGCCCGCAAGGCCGGCCGGGCTTCCTGCGGGTCGACTCGGTGCATCAGGGAGATCGCGATAAAGTCAAAGGGGTCTATCACCTGAACCTGGTTGATGAAGTAACTCAGTACCAGTACATCGGCAGTTGCCAGAAGATCAGCGAGCGCTACCTGCTGCCGCTGCTGGAGGCGCTGTTGCAGAGCTTCCCTTTCTCCGTGCGCGGCTTCCACTCTGACAACGGTTCGGAATACGTCAACCACACAGTGGCCGCGCTACTGCAAAAACTGCACGTCGGAGAGTTCACCAAATCGCGCCCGCGGCGCAGCAACGACAATGCCCTGGTGGAGGCGAAGAACGGCGCAGTGGTGCGCAAACATCTGGGCTACGGGCACATCCCCGCCCGCCATGGCGGGCGCTTGGATAGCTTCAACCGCACCGTCTTGTCCCCCTACCTGAATTATCACCGGCCCTGCTTGTTCCCCAGCGAAACAGTCGATGCCAAGGGGCGGGTGCGCAAGCGCTACCGCCAACAGGACGTGATGACGCCTTATGAAAAACTCAAGTCGCTGCCCCAAGCGGAAAGCTACCTGCGCCCTGGGATAAGCTTCGTCATGCTCGATGCCGAGGCCAACGCGCTCAGCGACATGGCAGCTGCGCGCCGGCTCAACGAGGCGCGGGACGCGCTCTTCCGGCAGATCCGCGCCGCCGCTTGAGCATGCCCGCCCTCAGGCTCATCTCTCATTGGAAAGTGTTGCCGCCCCCCCACCGCGTTGACCCACAAGTGCGCGCTGCGCGCTGAGAAAAACGCTATACTCCAGTAGTTCCCACTCCTCCTCTCACTCTCCAGCTTCAGGCTCATCTTTATATTGGAAACAACTGAGGCATCGCCGCCCTGCGGCGCTCTTGCCTCCGCTGATTTTCCACTCTCAGCGGCCGCTCTCCACCGGCTGCGCGGCTGCTCATCCGTCTGCTACAATCCACGATTCCCGCGGGGGTTCCTGTTTCTTGCCGGATCGTATCCTGGATCTCGCCATCGTCGCGGGATACCTCGTCGCCGTCACCGTTTTCGGTTCTCGCTTCCGGCATTCGCAGAAATCGCTGAAGGACTATTTTCTGGGCGGACGGGACACTCCCTGGTGGGCGATTTCGCTGTCGATCGTCGCCGCCGAAACCAGCACCTTGACCATCATCGGCACCCCGGCTCTGGCCTTCGGCTCCGATCTCGGGTTTCTCCAGCTTGTTTTCGGCTATCTGCTCGCGCGGATATTCGTTTCGCTGGTCTTTATCCCCGCCTACAGGCGCGGCGAAATGTACACCGCCTACGAGTTGATCCGGCGCAGATTCGGCGAGGGGCTGCGCCGCTTCACCGCCGGAACTTTTTTGATTACGCGTGCTTTGGCGGAAGGAGTGCGCGTGTTCGCCATCTCCATCGTGGTGTCCGTCGTGCTCGGCACCGGCGATACCGTCTCGATCGTAATCATTACCCTGCTCACGCTGCTGTACACCTTTCACGGCGGCATGACCGCCGTTATCTGGACCGACGTTGTCCAAATGCTCCTCTACGTTTCGGGCGCGCTGCTGAGTTTTTGGATGGTGCTGGCGAATATCCCCGGGGGATGGGACGCCGCCGCGCCGCTCGCTTCGGCTGCCGGCAAATTCCGCATTCTGCACTTGGAAACCTGGGTATCCGATCCCGGTTTCTTCAGCGAAACCTACACGTTCTGGGCAGGCGTTTTGGGCGGCTGCTTCCTGAGCACGGCGACGCACGGCACCGACCAATTGGTCGTCCAGCGCCTCCTCGCCGCGCGCACCGAAGCCGAAAGCAAGGCCGCGCTGCTGGCGAGCTGGGTCGTGATTTTTTTGCAGTTCACGCTTTTTTTGCTGATCGGGGTTCTATTGTTCGTCTTCTACCAACAAAACGGTCTGACGGCTCCGGAACGGCTGGACCGGCTCTATCCCAGTTTCGTCTGGAACTTTCTGCCGCCCGCGGTATCGGGCGTCGTCATTGCCGCCATTCTTGCCGCCGCAATGTCGAACATCAGCGCCGCGCTGAACTCGCTGGCATCGACGACCGTCATGGACTTCTATATTCCCTTGACCGGCCAGAGCGGCAAGGCGCAAAACAAACTGCTGGGCGTTTCTCGAATCGCGACTCTGTTTTGGGGCGCCGTTTTGCTCGGCATCGGCATCGCGGCGGGGCGCCTCAGTCAGTCGGTGCTCGAAGACGGGTTGGCCATCGCCTCCGTGCCGCTGGGAGCGATGCTGGGCGTTTTCAGCCTCGGCGTGTTCACCAAAAGCACGTCGCAAACCGCCGCCGGCGTGGGCATGGGCGCAGGCTTCGCCGCGATTGGATACGTTACATTTGCAACGTCCATCGCCTGGACCTGGTACGTGGTAATCGGCGCGACAGTTACTTATCTGGTCGGTCTGCTGGCGTCGAGAATTTTCGCTTCCGGCCCTCCTCCGCGCGCCGCATAGGAAATCGAAGCTGCCGAAAGCCGATTTCTTGCCGCCGCGGAATCTCGCCTGCGCAACCCCGATGTGCGCTGCGGCAGGTCGAATGCCGTCCGCCGTTTACCGCTGCGCGGAGGCATTTCCCATTCGTTCCATTTGGCGACAAAAATTCTTGATTTTGTGAATTGCCCTTTGCTATAAATTCAATTGAGAACCAAAGGATTCGATCCGGGTTCCAATTGCAGGACGGTTTCGGTCTTCGCTGCATGATTGGAAGAGTTGGAAGTGAGGCCGAGGCGCGCTGCAAACGAAAACCGATTTTACAATCAGGAGGTTGAAATCAAGATGGACGTCAGCAAGATCATCGCGGAGTTGCGCAGTGAGCGCGAGCAGATCGAAGAAGCGATCGAGGTGTTGGAGCGGCTCGCGCAGGGAAGAGGCAAGCGCCGCGGCCGTCGGCCCGCGTGGATGAAAGAGGCCGAAGACCGCCGCAAAGCCAAGGAAAGCACGAAGTAGGAGTTGTCATCCGCGCCGGGCCGTCAAGGGCCGTAGAGCAGGAAACGGCCCCGGCGCTCTTTGAATGCTTCGATCGCCGCGCCGTCCGGCTCCGGCTCCAGGCCGGCGGCGAGGGCGTCGATAACCCGTCGATTTCCGATGAGCTTTTCGGTTTCGGCAAGGTTTACTCTGTTCGGATACAGTTCGATCAGGGCCGTTGCGACGGCCAGTCCCAGAGCCGTCGGGCGCAAGGAATTGCGGTCGGCGATGAAAAGCTGCACGCCGCTGATTTCCCTCCCTGCAAAACGCGAGGCGGCCGGCGTCAGGCTTCGCGCATAAACGCGGATTCCGGGAAGCGCGCGTTTTCTGAGGGCGGCCGCCAAGTCGGAACCGTCGATCCAATCGGCGCCGACGAATTGAAACGGGGTGTCCGTTCCCCGTCCGACGGAGTAGTTGTGGAGCCCTTCGAGCAAGGCGATTCCGGGGTAGAGAATCGCTTGGTCGAGGTTTCTGATGTTGGGCGACGGGTTCACCCAAGGGAGCTCCGTTTCGTCGAACCAGAGGCCGCGGCGCCATCCCTCCATCGGCACGACCTCGAGGGCGGCCCCGATTTTCCGCTCCGCATTGCACATCCGCGCCAGCTCGCCGACGGTCATTCCGTGC
This sequence comes from Bryobacterales bacterium, assembly GCA_965214655.1. Classification (GTDB taxonomy): domain Bacteria; phylum Acidobacteriota; class Terriglobia; order Bryobacterales; family UBA6623; genus CATQHP01. Next base: position 3,924,633 of record OZ243965.1, read on the forward strand.
CGCACCGGCAGCGAGTGGTAGCCGATGAAAGAGCGCAAATCGTCGTCCAGCAGCGGGCCTTCGACCTGCGTCCCGCCGATGGGATTGGGTCTGTCCAGAACTAGAAACTCGATTCCGGCCGCGGCCGCGGCCTCCATCGCGTAACCCATCGTGGTGAGGTAGGTATAAAATCGGGCGCCGACGTCCTGGATGTCGAAAACCAATGCATCCAGCCCTTCCAACATTGCCGCCGTAGGCCGCCGCCGGTTTCCGCGGTAGAGACTGAGGACGGGCAGCCCGGTCTTGCCGTCGACGCCGTCGTCGATTTCGGATTGGTCCAACAACCCGTCCAGCCCGTGCTCGGGCGTCAGGATCGACTGCAGACGCACGCCGTCCGCGGCGGCGAGCAGGTCGACGTTGCGCCGGCCCTCGCGGTCGATGCCCGTCCGGTTGGTAATCAAGCCGATGGTTTTGCCCTTGAGCCGCGCGAATCGCTCGGCCGCCAGCACGTCGAGCCCGGTGCGGACAGCGTACGCGGTCGGAATGTCGCCGCCCGGCAGGCCCCAGCGGCGCTTGCGCAGAACGCCGTCGTCGATCCCGTCGACCGCCGCCGCCGCAATCGACGCGGCTCGGTTGCGCAGATCGACAACCGAAGTCTTGCGCGTGGGGTGAACCCGGTTGGTCATCAGCAGGACGAACGAATCGCTGAAGGGGTCGAGCCACATCGAGGTCCCCGTGAATCCCGTGTGACCGTAAGAGCCTTCGACGAAAAGATCGCCGCGCGGCGAGGCGTAGGGGGAATCGATGTCCCAGCCGATGCCGCGGTCGCGTTTGTCGCCGGGGCTTTGCGGCGTCGTCATTTGCAGCACGCTGAGCGGACTGAGGATGCGCGCGCCGTCGAGGCGTCCGCCGTTGAGCATCATGCGCGCGAATCGAGCGAGATCGTCCGCCGTCGAAAACATTCCGGCATGCCCCGAGACCCCGCCCATGAACCGCGTCGTGGGGTCGTGGACGACACCGCGCAGGATGGTTCCGTCTTCGAGGCGCTCCGTCGGCGCAATGCGCGGCCGCAAGCCGGGGGCCGGTAAAAATCCCGTGTCGGTCATACCCAGAGGATCGAAAATGCGCTCTTGCGCGAAGGCATCGATGCGCGTTCCGGAAACCTCGCGAACGATCTCAGCCAGCAGAATGTAATTGATGTCGCTGTAGATAAAGCGAGATCCCGGCGGAGCAACCGGCTTTTCGGCATAGGCCAGGGCGATGCCCGTCTCGTATCCGCTCCATTCGGGTTCGATGTCGAGATCCGGACGCAGGCCCGAATAATGCGTCAGCAGATGCCGAACCGTAATCTCCGGCGACCCCCGAAAACCGGGCAGATAGCGGGTCACGCGGTCGTCGAGGCGGACCTTGCCCTGCTCGACCAGCATCATGACCGCGGGCGCCGTCGCAACGACCTTGGTCAACGATGCGCAGTCGAAAATCGTGTCCGGGGCGGTCTCCTCCGGTTCGGGGAAAAGGCTGCGCTTGCCGTACGCCTTGCGGTGAAGAACCCGCCCGCGGGACTCGACTATGGCGACGGCGCCGGGAGCGGCTCCGTCCGCGAGCGCCTGCTCGATGGCCGCGTCGAGATGCGCGGCGCCTTTCCAGGAGTCTGCGGCTCGCGCGTGAGGCGCCGCCGCCCAGACTGCCAGGGGCAACAGAAGGGCAAAGGCCGGCAGTCGGGCGCTTCCTTTGCGGATCGTGTGTTTCCGGATCGCAGACGACAAACTTCTTCAACCTCTCCGTGTGCCTATGATAGCCGCCCGAAACGGTTTCCCCAGACCGTGAGGCCAGTAACCCCGCGGCGGCGCGCCAACGCCGGCGGCGCCCTCTTCCGCGCCCTGCGCAACGCCGACGTGGAGGCCGAGTCGGCCTACGCCGCCGTCGAGGAAGTTCGCGACATGGCCGGCCACAACGTAGTCGTCGAGATCGGCGCCCGCATCGACCGCGTGGAAACCAGTCTCGGCGCCCGCATCGATACGCCGGCCGCCCGTATCGATACGCTCCAGAAGGCGCTCCGGCCGCTTGTCATCGCCGCATCCGTCGCACTGCTCAGCGCGGTCGGCGGCGGCCTGTTCGCGTTGCTCAAGAGTTGACCGTAGTACGGGTATTTCTCCGGGACAAGACTCCCGCGCTAAACTGGTCGTTCCCCCTTGCTCACTGCCCGGCTTTTTCCCCCTGAAAGAAATGCTTGACCCAGGCTGGCTGCGCCGCAATTTCGAAGAAGCGAAGCTTCGCCTCAGAGATCGTGTCGATGCGCAAGTCCTGGATGAATTCCTGGATGCCGACAACCGCCGGCGCGCCGCAGTCACGGAAATCGAGGCGTTGAAGTCGCAGCGCAACCAACTGAGCGCGCAGGTCGCCAAAGCGAGGCGGGCGGGGCAAAGCGCGGACGCCTCCATGGAGCGGTCGAAGGCTGTAGGCGCCCGAATCAAGCAGCGCGAGGATGCGGTCAAGAGCCTCGATGCGGCGCTGCGCGGCATTCTGAACAACATCCCGAACGTTCCTCACGAATCGACGCCGCCGGGCAAGGACGAATCCGGCAACGTCGAAGTCGCCCTCTGGGGCGCGCCGCCCGAGTTCGGCTTCGCGCCGAAACCCCATTGGGAGCTTGCAGTCGATCTGGGCATCCTCGACTTCGAGCGGGCCGCCAAGATCACCGGCGCGCGGTTTGCCGTGTACCGCGGCGCCGGCGCAAAACTCGAGCGCGCGTTGATCAATTTCATGCTCGACGTGCACACGCGGGAACACGGCTATGAAGAAGTCCTGCCGCCGTTCCTGGTGAACTCGAGCAGCCTTTACGGCGCCGGGCAGCTTCCGAAATTTTCCGATGACCTGTTCAAGCTCGAAGGCACGGGCTATTGGCTGGCGCCCACCGCCGAGGTACCGCTGACCAACCTGTTCGCCGGAGAAACCCTGAGCGCCGCCGAGCTTCCGCTCAAGCTGACGGCGTTCACTCCGTGTTTCCGCAGCGAGGCCGGCTCCTACGGCCGCGATGTCCGCGGCATCATTCGCCAGCACCAATTCCAGAAGGTCGAGCTGGTCAAGTTCGCCTTGCCGGAACAAAGCTACGACGAGTTGGAAAGCCTGACCGCCGACGCCGAGGACATCTTGCGCCGCCTGCAGCTTCCTTACCGCAAGGTCGTGCTGTCGGCCGGCGATACTTCGTTCAGCTCCGCCAAGACTTACGATCTCGAGGTCTGGCTGCCCGGACTCGGGCAGTACAAGGAAATCTCGTCGTGCAGCAATTTCGAGGCGTTCCAAGCCCGCCGCGCCGGGATTCGCTTCCGCGACCGGAGCGTCAAGAAAGGCAAAGCGCAACTGGCGCACACTTTGAACGGCAGCGGTCTCGCCGTGGGGCGCACCTGGCTGGCGATCGTCGAGAACCGCCAGCAGGCCGACGGTTCCGTGAAGCTGCCCGAGGCGTTGCAGCCGTACCTCGACGCCGAGCGCATCGCCCCGGACGGACGGCTGGTTTAGCCCGGATTTCTCACCAGGCATGGCTGGGCGGGCAGGAAGCGGTTTACGGAACGAATTTGAGGGGCAGTTGATGCGGGTCGCCCAGTACAGTGGCCGTTGCGCACGCTGGGTGTAGCGTCCGGCGCTACACGCGGGGGCGTCAGGAGGGTTTGGGGCCGAATTTGCGCACACTCCGGCCAAGCCCCCGCCGGGGCTGCTGCGCTTGCTGTGACCTTCGAACCCGCAGGCGCCAGGCGCCCCTTCAGCAGCCCTGCGGCGGCGGCCTTCCCAGATTGGCGTAAACCGCAGCAAACAGCGCCTGCGCCGGATGGCCCGTAGCCATCAAGACTCACACCTTGCGCGCCGTCACCCGCACCCGCGCCCCGATCTTGAGCAGCCGTACGCGGATCGTCGCGCATTGCGCCCGCGCCATCTGCGTGCCCGCCAAGCCCAACTCGCGCAACGCTTGCAACAGACAGTAGGCGATCGCAGAAAAATACAAACGAATCTGGTTCGAGCGCAGCAGCGCCGTCGAGGTGCGGTCGGCGAACAAAGCCAACTGTTGCTCTTTGATGCGCTTCTCCATCTCGCCCCGCGCGCAGTAGAGATCCTCGTACAAGCTCTGCGCGGCGTACTGTGCGGTGCTGAGCGAGGTCACCACGAAGCGTAGATTGGGAAGCGCGGATTGGCGCCCTTGGCCAGCCGCTCGGCCTTGCCCACCACACGCCGTTTGCGCCGCCAACTGTGGCGCGTGCGATAACGGAACTCGGCGAACGCCCGCGCCGGCTTGCCGCTGGCAGCGTAGCGCCGCTGCGCCTTCTGCAACGGCTTGTGCAGGCGGCGCAACAAACGCTGGTTCTTGGCCAGTCCGAACACGTAGTCCACCCCCTGTTGCTCACACCAACTCATCAACTCCTCGCGGCAAAAGCCTGCATCGGCGCGCAGCAGAATCTCCACCCCGGGCCATCTCCGGCGCAACTGCCCCACGATCCGCACGACCTCTTCCAGCGCCCCCGCCGCAGCGTCTCGGTTCGCTGTCCGCAACCGCGCGCAGACCAACTGCTCGTCAATGAAGATGTACAACGGCAAGTAGCAGTAGGCGCCGTAGTAGCCGTGAAAAAAACGCCCTTCCTGCTGCCCGTGCAGACGGTCGTCGGTGGCGTCGAGATCCAGCACGATGCGCTGCGGGCGGCAACTCTGCCGCTGGATGTAGAGTTCAACCAACAGCGCATCGACCGCTGCGCTGTCCAGGGCGATCTTCTTGTAGCGCGCGCTCGCTTCGACCTGCGCAGGGGTCAACTCCAGCCGGTTCAGCGTGCTCTTGCCCGCCCCGGCCCGGCCCCGATCCCGCCGCCGCCGACGCTTGCCGCCCGCCACATCGGCCTTGCCCGACAACAACGCCAGCAGCGGGTCGCTGCGCAGTCGATCGTGATCGTTGAGGTCTTCGTAACCCAAGGCCAGCCCATAGACCCGTTGGCTCACCAACTCCGCCACGCTGTGCTCGATCCGCTCCGCTTGGCGGGAGTCGCGAAAGCAGCCCGCGAACTGGCGCAGAATGCCGGTCTGCCGCTCGGTGCGCTGCAACAGCAGGGCCCCGGCCTCGCTGGTGATCGTCCCGCCATCGAAACGGGCTACCGCCTCCCGGCGGAATCCAGTAGCAAAATGAAAACTCGTTTGGTTACACTGTGTCCTAGCGAAAAGTCGTTCGTTGCTGGCTGCAACATATTCATCTACATACGTTTATGCCACAATCAGCGGCTTTTCGCTACCCCCTGGTGAGAAATCCGGGTTAGCGCCTGCGCGTCCTGCAAAGGGAGCGCGGTCTCCGAGACCGCGTTTTCGAGATGGAGCGGATCAGACCCTTTTGCCGCTGCAGCCGCTCCAGATTGTCGACAGCCAACGCCGCCGCGCGCTCGGCCGAGCGGCGCTCCGGCGCCGGCGGCTTCGAGCGGGGAGTCGAGCGGCGCCTGCGGGATCGATCTCCAGACCGGGACCGAAAGGCGGCGGCGAACTGCCGGGGTCATGGCCGACGCGCCCGGAGATTTTCGAAGCAATTCGCCGCGGCGGGCTATGGCTCGATCCACTCGATATCGCGGGCCGGCAGCCAGCAGCGCCGGCCGTCCGGCAGCTCTACTTGGCGCCAGTCGGTCCGCTGCTCGATGAGCCGGACTTCCGCCCCGGCATGCAGCGGATCGGTGAAGCTGGGCTCGTACGTTTCGCCGTCGCCCTTGCGCGCGACCACGTCGGGCGCGGTGACGACCCCGTGCCGCTGCTTCTCGCCTATCGCGGCGTCGTAGAGAATCGAGCCGAAAAAGAGAGCGGCCGTCAGCCCCAAGCCCGCCGTCAGGCCTGTCGGCATCGGCATGCGGCGCTGAAGCTTCACGATCATCGCGCTCCAGAAAAGCGCTGAGGCAACCGTGAAAATCGCCAGCCGGGCAACCGGCGCGAGATCGAAATGCCAGAAGAGCAGCGTGCGCAGGACTTGGGTTTGCTGGGTGTCCTCGAACTTGTCGTAGCGGCGGGTTCGGGCGAAGGCGAGATTCCTGTCGACGTTGGGGTCGGAGGGATCGAGGCGCTGCGCGCGCCGGTAATTGAGGATCGCCCGGCCGATGTCGTCCATTTGGAAATAGGCGTTGCCCAGGTTGTAGTAGAGCTTTGCGTTGCGGATGCCGGACTCGGCGATCAGGCGCTCGTAGCGCAGCGCCGCGCGCCGGTAGAGGGCGCGGGCGGCTTCGGGATCGTTCGCTTGCAATTGGTTGGCTTGGCGGAAGAACGCGTTGGCTTCGTCGAAAACCGCCGCAGCATCCTGGGCGGCGGCGGGCAGCAGTGCCGCCAGAGCTGCGAGCAGCAGGCGCGTCACCGCAGTTTCTCCTCGATGGCGGCTATGACCGCCCGAGCCTCCGCCGGAAGATCGTCGGACGCGCCGAAAACCGCTCCGGCGTAGCGTCCGGCTTCGCAGCGTTCGAAGACGGTCTTCAAGCGGTCGAGGGCGCCGCCGTTGACCCCGGCATGGGCGAGGCGTTGTTGAATGTCCCGGTAGGTCAATGCGCCCGAGGCCAAGTTCAGCCGCGCCCCGAGGTACTCCTGCATTGCCGCCAGGATTGCATCGGGGCGTTCGCCGGACGCGGCCGCCGCGGCGAGCCAGCGGGCGTAGGCTTTTCGGGCGAGCCGTTCGGCCGGACTTTCTCGCTCTCGCAGAAAGCGCGCGCCGGCGAATCCGAGAAAAGCCAACGGGGGCAGCAGAATCGCTCCCAGCCAGAAAGGCGAAGCAAAACGTTCCGCGAGAGAAGCGGACTGCGGGATCAAGGCGTCGGCGCCGACGTAGTTGTGCGCGATACCCTGCTCGCTGCTTTCGATGCGGGTCTGCCGGATGTCCGCGCCGCCGACCCCCTCGGCGTCCTGGGCGGTGACGATGCGCGCGCCCTTGACCGACAGGCCGATGGGCGCGGTCCTGGCCGTGCGGTACTCGCCCGCCGCCGGGTCGAAATAACTGATCTCGATAGGCGGAATCGCCGTGACGCCGGAGTGCTTGGCGCGGATCGTCTGCGTGAAATGCTTTGCGCCGCTCTTGATTTCGCCGGCAGCTCTTTCTTCGGGGATTTTGAAATCGCGCGCCAAGGCGTACTGCTCGCCGAGCGGCGGCAGCCGCACGCCGCCCAGATAGCCTTTGCCGCTGATTTTCAGATTGAGCGTGATCGGATCCCCGACGTTGACCTCGGTCGGCCGGGCGTCGGCCTCGATCGAGTATGCGCCGATCAGGCCGCTGAACGTCGACGGGCGTCCTGCATCGGGCAAGTCCAGCACCTTGAGAGTCGGCTTGTTGGAGGGAACGGTAAGCGTCTCGTAGACGGCCTGCCGTCCGAAGCCGCTGCCGGAGAAAAAGCTGTCGCTGAAAAAATCGTCGAGCAGGCCGCGGCGGCGCTGATAGCCCCTGAGCGCCCGGAAGGTCACCGTTGACGACGCCAGCCCGAGATCGCCGGCGGCGCGGGGGATCAGGATTTTTTCGAACTGCAGCGTGAGATAGTTGCGGCCGTCGAGCTCCCCGTTCCCTTGCAGCGCCGTTGCCCGGCGGTCTCCGAGGCGGATCTCGATGCGCTCCCGCTGGTTCGCGCCGGGCGCCTTCACGTTGGGATCGACGATCTCGAAGCGGCGGTCGTCGAGCAGCGGCATCGTGAACGCATAGTCGTTGACTTCGCGGCCGACGTACCATGTCGTCTGCAGCGTGACGGGCTGCCCGACGTAAGCCGTTCGCTCGGAGAGCGTCAGGCGCAGCTTGAAGTCGTCGTTTTCGCGGGGCGGCTGCACCGAAATCTCGATCGGCTGCGTGCGCGCCGAACGGCCTTCGTGGCGGATCGTCAGCGAGGGAATGACGAACCTTCCCCGGCGCCGCGCCGCGAGACGATAATTGAACGTGTAGCCGCGCCGGACGATTTGGCGCATTCTGCCGTTGACGAACGTCAGCGAAGTGCTGTTGTTCGCGCTTCCGCCGGCTTCCTGGACGATGAAATCCCGCTCGAGGGCGCCGATGTCGGCGGCTTCCGGCTCATCCGCTCCTTCCACCTGGATTTGGAAAATGAACCCCTGGCCGACGTAGACTTGTTGGGCGCCGACTGCGGCGCGGGCCTGCAGCGGTTGCTGCTGCTGTTGGCCCGACAGCATCGAGGCCGCCAGCAAAGCCGGGATCGGCATTGTCCGAGTCAACAACGCGCTCGCCTCCCTACCAGTCCTTCTCGACGGGGGCGATGCGGGCTCTGAGCAAGGCTTGGCGGGCGCGTTTGTCGCGCTTTTCCTTGTCGAGGATATCCGCTGCGGTCATCGCCTGCTTCGCCGAATTTCGGGGTTGCCGCTGCTGCCCGGAGGGTTGCGCGGGCGGTTGCCGCCGCTGCTCGGCCTGCTGCCCGCTTTGCTCGCCGGCCTGCTCTCGATTGCGTTGGCCGTCGGCGGCCTGCTGCAACTCCTCGGCTGCTGCTCGCTGCTGCTCTTCGGCTTGCTTGGGTTGATTCTGCTCGAGTTCCTCTCGGGCCTGCCGCTGGCGCTCGGCGGCGTTGTCCAGATGCTGTTTGGTTTGCGGGTCGGCATCGCGGGCCATTTGCTCGGTTTGCTCGCGCAGGTCTTGCTGTTGCTCGGCCAGCCGCTCGGCTTGCTGCTGCCGGCGCTGCTCGGATTCGCTGTCTCGATTCCGCTGCCGGTCTTCGTCCAGTTGCTTGCTCTGTTCGGCAAGCTCCTTCTGCCTGTCGGCCGCTTTTTGCAGATCGCTCTTTTGCTCCCGGCCGGGTTCCTGATTTTGCTCTCCGCCTTGCTGCTGTTGCTGCTGCTCGGCTTTGCGGCGCAGTTGCCGCATCAGGCGGCGGGCGATCTCGACGTTGTGCGCGGCGTTGGTCAGGCCGCGGTCGAGACGGAGGGCGTCTTTGTAGGAACGCGCCGCCTTGCCCAGCAGGTCGATTGCCGCCTGGGGATTCCGCTCGGCGAGTTGCTCGCCTTGCCTGTAGAGCGCGTTGCCCAGGTTGTAGCGCCCGCCGGCTTCCAGATCGGTTCGTCCCCGGTCGAGGCTCCGTTGCACCGCCTGTTCGTAGGCTTCGACCGATTCGCTGAAATTTTCGCTGCGATAGAGGGCGTTGCCGCGGTTGAGGGCGGCGTATGCGGAATCGGGGTCTTGCTCGGCGGCCCGGTCGTATGCGGCGATCGCCTTTTCGTACGCCTCTTGCCGGTAGGCTTCGTTGCCCTCGTTGACGAGGCTGCGCACGGACGCGGCCCGCGCGCCGGAGGGAAACGAGAGCAACGCCGCGGCGATGAGCGCGGCGGCGGCCGGCGGCGTTGCTCCGCGGTTTCGTTGCCGGCGGGGCCGGCGCTCGCGAAGGAGCATTTCGACCGCCAGCAGCAAAAAGCCGACCGCCAGGAAAATCTGGAATTTTTCTTCGTAGCGGTCGATCGTGCGCGACTCGATATCCTGCCGCTCGGCGGAGGCGATGAGCTGCCGGTAAACGTCGCCCAGGTCGATGGCGCCCGTGGAAACGTTCAGATAGCGCCCGCCGGGCGTAGCGTTGACCATTTCGCGGAGAGTCCGGGCGTCGAGCTTCGACCATACTTCCCGGCCGTTGAATTTGAGAAAGGTCATCTCGCCGCCGGCGTCCGTCAGGGGGATGCGCCTGCCGACGTTTTCATCGCCAAGCCCGATCGCGATCAAGCGCACTTGCATCTCGCCCAGAGATTTTGCCGCTTCGACCGGAAAGCTTTCGTGGTCTTCGCCGTCGGTGATGAGCACGACATCGCGGTACTGGCTCTGCTTCTGATCGAAGACGTTGCCGGCGACTTTTCGTAACGCATCCCCGATCAATGTGCCCCCGCGGGTGACGCTCAGCGGGGAAACGTCGTCGAGCGCCATACGGAAAAAGCCGTAATCGAGGGTGAGCGGGCACTTGACGACGGCGGTCCCGGCGAAAACCACCAAGGCCACGCGGTCGCCCTCCAGCTTGTCGACGGCGTCCATGATGGCCAGCTTGGCGCGGTCGAGTCGATTGGGCGCGAGGTCTTCCGCCAACATGCTGCGTGAGACGTCGAGCAGGAAGACGACATCGCGGCCGCGTTGCTTGACCGTTTGGGGCAGACGGTTCCATGCGGGGCGCGCCAGAGCGACGACCAGGAATACGCTTGCCAAGGTGATTGCAATCGCCTTCCAGAAGCGGTTGGCGGCGTTGAGATGGGGGTTCAGTTGCGGCAGCAGGCCGGAATCGACGAAGCGGGCGAGCGCGTCCCGGCGCTTGCGGGCGGCGTAGTAAAAAAGGACGGCGAGCAAGGGCGTCAGCCAGAGCCAATTGAGCATGGCGATGTCGTGGAAGCGAAAGCCGCTCACGGCGCCCTCCGAAAAACCGTAGCGCGCAAAACCGATTCGCCGGCCAGCAGCAGAAGCGCCGCCAGCGCCCAGGGCATGAAAAGCTCGCGGTAGTCCAAAAAGCGCACCGCCTCGAACTCGCTCTTTTCCAAGCCGTCGATTTCCGCGTAAACGTCGCGTAGGGAGCCGGCGTCCGTGGCCAGGCGGTAGATGCCGCCGGTGGCCTCGGCCGCGGCGCGCAAGGCTTTGTCGTCGAACCCCTGCCTGAACGGCATCGAGAGCCTGCCGAACGGGGTTTGCAGACCGCGTTTGTCGCCCACGCCGATGGCGTAAATTTTGATCCCCCATTCCTTGCAGAGCTCGGCGGCGTCCTGGACGCTGCGGTCCCCGGCGTTGTTTTCGCCGTCGGTGAGCAGGATGACGATCTTGCTTTTGATCTCGTAGTCCTGGCGGCTGCCTGCCTTTTCTTGCAGGAACGTTTCGGCCTGCTGGAGTCTGGCCGCGGCCAGCGCCGCGGCGTCGCCGATTGCGGTTCCGTCTTCATTGGGGTTGTCGGCGAGGCGCACGCTTGCCAGCAGCTCTTCCAACGTGTCGTGAGAGAGCGTCAGGGGGCAGCTGGTGTCGGCATAACGGGCGAAGGAGATCATGCCGATCAGGTCGTTCGGGCGTCCGGGCATAGCGCCGCTTGCGGGGTCGATGAAATCTCGGAAAACTTGCTTGACCGCCTCCAGGCGGGAGACTATGCGGCCGTCGAGCTTCATTTCGGCGCCCATGCTGGAGGAGCGGTCCACGACCATGTGCATGGCGACGCCGCGCGAAATGTCGCGGATGCGCTCGGCGCCTTGCTGCGGCCGGGCGAGGGCGACGACGATGCCGATGAGAGCCAGCACGCGCAGCAGGCCGGGCAGGAAGGCGAGGCGCTGCCGCCACGATCCCGCGAGCGCCTCGGCGGCCGCGGTGGAGGAAAAACGCAACGATGCGCGGCTGCCGCGGCGCATGCTGCAGTACGCCAACGCCGGAACCGCCAGCAGAAGCAGCAACATCCACGGTGATTCGAAGCGCAGCATCGAAACTCGGGGCCGAACCTCTTATTTTAAGACCGCCGTCAAGATTCTCGGGCGTTCGTTGACTGCGTTCGGACGGGCCGGGTTCAAGGCGCTGTGGGTTCGATGCCGTACTTTGCGCGCAAGCCGGCGGCCGGCCATGCCAGGTCCGGCGCCGGGGCGAAGGACGCGGCCAGGCGCTGCCAACTCACGCGGCGCAGCAACCCCGGCGCGCGGCAGGCGGCGAGCGCGTCGCGCGCCAACTGATAGACCGCGCCGAAGGGGCTAAATTCAAAAACTCTTTTTAAGCTCTATTCAAAGCCTCATTATACTGGTAAATCTCTTTGTCTGCCCCTTCTAGATCATCATTTAAATCATCCAAACTATTAATATTCATTACTAATACTCCGTCCCATCCAAATAATTTTCATTATTCAGAATTCTCCTCTTCCCTCAACTTATCCTCATCTCTAAGTCTTTTTCTTACTCGAAAAAACTCAACTATAAAACAAATTATAAAAATTATAGGAAAATAAATTGTAAAAGCAAAAGCCCAAGGATTAAATGCACCCATAACTAATCTCCTTATCTATCGGTGATTTCCTCAATGTTCATGTCCGTCGCCATGCATTCGACAACCACGTCGATTTGCGCCTCGATAGCCGAGGCTTGTGAAGGGCGACGCCAATTACCTGCTGCCCGGTTTTTGAGCCAATTGCGCCACCAGGAAAGAGGCCCTGACACCTGCACAACCGGCGGCGTTTTGGCATCTGCCTTGCAGCCGAAGCATTTCCGGGTTTCGCTCGCCAGGACTTCAAGGCTGGCTTCGACGACCGCGGCGTAGCGCAGCCCTTCCATCAGAGCGTGCATCGGCGATTGGCCGAGGCCGCTGCGCGGGCATTTCAGTTCGACAACAATTACCCTGCCACGGTCGGTAACGCCGAAGAGATCGACCGCGCGGATTTCGGAGTCTGCACTCCTTGCCCGGAGCGGGAGCTGATAGTCGAGAAATCGATGCCAGCCGCCATTGGGCCGAGGCCCGAGGCATGCGAGGTTCCAGAACGCCATTGCGTAGCGCGGCTCCCACTGAATTTTTGGGGTATCAAGCGGCAATTCCTTGGTTGTCCCGTCATGCCCTACAAAGTACTCTTTTCCGGCATCGCGGCGGCGCGGCGCGTTTTGCCGCAGCGCCCTGTATTCGGCGGCCAACGCATCCGCATCTACGGAGGCGATAGACTGTTCCAGTCCGGTGGCGGGCCAACAGTCGCGGTCACGCTTGTCGCGGAACAGGATCGGGCACAATGCGTTATACATAGTTGATATATTATGACTATCAAAAGTTTTTTGTCAATCTTCAGCATGGAGCGAAAATCATTTTAGGCCAAAGACTCAAGCTGTCCCGTTCCGCCGCGGGTTTGTCGCTTCGCGGCCTGGAAGCCAAGATCGGTAACCGGGTGACGGCGCAGGCGATCAGTAAGTACGAGCGCGGCGAGACGATGCCGCGCGCGGGCGTCCTCGCCGCGCTGGCCGGTGCGCTCGGCGTGTCCGAAGCCTGGCTGACCGGCGGCCGGAGCATGGTTCTGGAAGGCGTCGAGTTCCGCAAGAAGACGCCCGCGGGCAAGCGGGAAGAAACACGGATCGAGGCCCGCGTGCTGCGCTTGCTGGAACGCTATCTGGCGGTGGAAGAGCTTCTCGGCCTGCCGAGCACGGCTTGGGACAAGCCGCGGCAAGCTCCCTGGCCGGTGTTGCGCGAGCTTGCCGAGGTCGAGTATGCCGCGCGCGGGCTGCGCGCCCATTGGGGACTCGGCCTCAATCCGATCCCCAACATGGCCGAGCTTCTGCAGGAGCGCGGGATCAAGGTTCTCGCCATGGACCTCGCCGTCGTGGACGGCTTGACGGCGCGGGCGCGGGGCAGGGACGGCGGCGGCGCGCCCGTGATCGTCATGCACAGCGGGCATTGGGGCGAGCGGCAGCGGTTTACGCTGGCGCACGAGTTGGGCCACATGGTGCTGGACGTTACCGCCAAGGTGGACGGCGAGGAGGCCGCGAACCGCTTCGCTGCGGCCTTCCTGCTGCCCGCGGAGACGCTGCGGGCGGAGGTCGGCCGGCGCCGCAAGTCCATCGGCTGGGGCGAGCTTCTCGAGCTCAAGCGGATATTCGGAGTCAGCGTGCAGGCTTTGCTCTTGCGCTGTCGGGATCTGGGCATATTCGGCCCGACCCTGTTCCAGAAACTGTTCGACGAGTGTGTCCGCCGCGGCTGGCGCAAGCCGCCGTATCGCGATCCCTGCGCCATGCAAGGGGAGAAGCCCCGGCGGTTCGAGCGCCTGTGCTTCCGCGCCCTCTCGGAAGGCGCGCTTTCCGCGGACGCGGCGGCCGAATTGCTGGAAATCCCGGTCAGCGCCCTGAACCGTATGATGGAGGAGCCGGCCTCCGAGTAGGCGATCGGGGAAGCCTGAACCCCATGCTTTCAAGGGCCGTTTCAGGCGCTTTGAAACGCCTTTCAAGCAGTGTCGAGTCGGCTCGGCGAAGAGGCGCTACCGTAGTGTCGATGACTCGCGTTCGCATTCCCGTTCTTCTCGCGGTTTTGGCGCCGCTTGCTTTTTCGCAGATCGATCCGAGGGCGGCGCGCCGCGCCGGCATCGATCCGGACCGGCTGTCGCGCATTCCGCTACGGATGCAGGAATTCGTGGACGCGGGGACCGCCGCCGGATTCGTGACTCTGTTGGCGCGGCGGGGAGAGATCGTGCAACTCGGCGCGGTAGGCTTACAGGATGTCGAATCGAAGACGAAGATGCGCGCCGATTCGATTTTTCAGATCGCCTCGATGACGAAACCGATCACGGCGGCGGGAATCATGATCTTGGCCGATGAGGGGAGGCTGGCGACGGCCGATCCTGTGGAGAAATATCTGCCGGAGTTCCGCGGGCAGAAAATGGTCGTCGAGCGGAACGGCGGTCGGATGGTTCTCGAGCCGCCGCCCCGGCGCATCACGCTGCACGATTTGCTGACCCATACCTCGGGGATGCCGGGAGGGTTTCCCGAGGGCTTGCGCGAGATCTTTACAGCGCGCGACCGAACCCTTGCCGAAGCCGTCGCTGTTTACTCGCAACAGCCGCTCGATTTCGAGCCGGGAACCCGCTGGCGGTACAGCAACATGGGCATTGCCACGTTGGGCCGCATTATCGAGGTCGTTTCGGGGATGCGCTACGAGAGCTTTCTGGCCCGGCGGATCTTCGAACCGCTGGGAATGCAGGACAGCTTTTTTTTCCCGCCGCAGGAGAAGCATTCCCGCATCGCGGCAATTTACGAGGCGCGGGACGGCCGCTTGATCCGCGACCCGCGGGACATTTTCCGCGCCGGCGCGAAGTATCCTGCCCCGGAGGGCGGGCTTTACTCCACTGCCGAAGATCTTTTCCGCTTCTACCGCATGATGCTCGACCGCGGCGCGAGCGGAGAAACCCGTGTCCTTTCGCAGGCCGCTGTGGAGACGATGACCCGACTGCACACCGGAGAGCTTGAAGCCGGATTCGCTCCCGGCATGGGCTTCGGCTACGGCTGGAGCGTAGTGCGCAACAATCAGGGCGTCTTTCGCTTCAACTCGGTCGGGACCTACGGCCACGGCGGCGCTTACCGCACCTACGGGTTCATCGACCCGCGGAAGGAATTGATCGGAATCGTCTTGTTTCAGCGCGTCGGCGGCGGAGGCGATCTGGCCGACGAGATCAGCGCGTTCATTCAGATGGGGAACGCGGCGGTTGTGGATTGACGGCCCATGAGACGAGGGCCTTGTCGATAACGCCGCCTTGCCGCGGCGCTCAGCCCCCGTTGTCTTGCGGTCTGGGCAGGAACGGGTCGTTCTCGTCCCAGGCCGGCTTGTAGCGGACGCCGTAGCGTTGCTTGGCGCGTGCGGGGTCGTAGTCGGGGTTCGGCGAGGTTTCTTTGACGCCGACGGATTCTCTCCAGGCGGCCAGGTCGGCCCGCAGCCGCTCCGCCAACTCCGGCTGCGCGGCGGCCAGATCGTTCGCTTCGGCCGGGTCTTCCGCGAGGTTGTACAACTCGACGCGGCTGTCCTCGAAGAACTCCAGCAGTTTCCAGTCGCCGCGGCGGACGGCGCCCGCGGGAGTCGAGCCGGAGTTGGAATAGTGTGGGTAGTGCCAATAGAGGGCATCGCGGCTCCATTGGCCGGTTTGCTCGAGCAGCGGGACCAGGCTGACCCCGTCGACGGTATGGCCCGCGGCGTCCGGCGCTCCGGCCATTTCCAGAATCGTGGGATAGAAGTCGATGCTGCTGACCGGAGCGGCCTCCACCGCGCCGGGTTGCGTGACTCCCGGCCACTTGACGATCAGCGGTTCGCGGATGCCCCCTTCCCACAGGTAGCCTTTGCCGGAGCGCAGGCCGCCGTTGAAGGCGACTCGGGGCACTCCGCCGTTGTCGGAGAAAAAGAAAATGACGGTTCGCTCGGCCAGTCCCAGTTCTTCCAGCTTGCTTGTCAAGCGGCCCACTGACTCGTCGACGCCCTCGGTCATGGCGGCGTAGGTTGCGTTGTTGCGCCCGGACGGGTCGGCGCGGCCGGCGTAGCGCTCCATGCGCTCCTGCTTGGCCTGAATCGGGCCGTGGACCGCGTAGTAGGGTAGGTAGAGGAAGAACGGCCGATCTTTGTTGGCTTCGATGAAGCGTTCGGCGGCGTCTGTCAGGTTATCGGTCAGATAGTCGCCTTCCCGGGCGTCCGGGACCGCGACGAAGGGGTGCGGCGCGAACATCGAGCGGTGGGCGTTCCAGTGTCCGCCGGCGTAGTTGAGGTCGAAGCCGCGGTTTTCGGGGGCGTAGCGGCCTCCGCCGAGGTGCCATTTGCCGATGCTGGCCGTCGCATAGCCGGCTGCGGCGAGCGGTTCGGCGATGACGGTCTCGCTCAAGGGCAGGCCCAAGGGGAGCTCGGCTTGCAGCAGCTTGGCGTGCGGCAGGACGTTGCCCGGCAAATACTGCGTGACGCCGGTTCTCGCCGGCCAGCGGCCGGTCACGATGCTGCCGCGGGTGGGCGAGCAGTTCGGCGCAGCGGCGTAGGCGTGCGTAAAGCGCATGCCTGCCGCGGCCAAGGCGTCGACATGGGGCGTCAGGTGGTAGGTGTTTCCGTAGACGCCGACGTCGGCGTAGCCCATGTCGTCCACCAGCAGGAAAACGATATTGGGCGGCGCGCCGCCGCGTTCCGATTCGGGAGCGGAGCAAGCCGCGCCCAAAATCAAGAAAACAGTTGAAATTGTCAGTCTAAGGTTTTGCATTGCAATAGGTTGTGAGATCGATTTCTGTGGTTATTCCTACGTTTCCGCGGCCAGGTCGATGACGTGGACGGAGGGGCCGAGCGCCTTGCGGGCAATCTCCACCAGATGGCGGTGGTGGGTGAAGAAGAGCGCCTGCGTCTTTGCGGCCAGGCGCCCCAGTAGCTTGAGGCCGGCGGCGGCTCTACGGTCGTCGAAATTGATGAACAGGTCGTCGGCCACGAAGGGAAGGGCTTCCGCGCGCTCGAGATATTCCTCGATCGAGGCCACCCGCAGCGCCAGGTAGAGTTGATCGGTCGTTCCCGAGCTCAGACCCGAGACCGGCACGGTCTTTCCGTCCGGACGCAGGCCGATCAGACGCGCCCGATCCCCATCGTCGAAATCCACCTGCAGGCCGGTGAAAGAGCCGCCGGTCATGTCCGCGAACATCTCGCCCGCGCGTTGCAGCAGAGGCGCCTGCTTCTCTCGTCGAAAGCGGTCGATCGCCCATTCGAGAAGCATGGCCGCAGTGCGCGCCCGAACGTACCGCTCGGCCGTTTTGCGCATCTCGGCGAGCGCTTCCTGCCGGTCGGCCGCGGCGCGCGCCGCGGCGTCTCCGCCGCCAACCGCTTGAAAGGCATCGCGCGCCTTGGAGCGCTCTTCTGCCGCGTTGGAAAGCCTCCGTTGCAAATCGGGCAACTCTGTTTGCATGGCGGATTCTCTGGCGGTGACCCGGTCGATATCGATGTCGGCGCACTCCTTCTCCAACTTGTCCGCGGGCAGTCCGTCTCCGTCCTGTCGAAGCTGCGCGATCATTGCTTGTCTCTCCTTTTCGAGAGAGCGCCGCCGGCCCGAGCGGTCGATCGCCTCTTGCAGAGCCTCGTTGGTCTCGGCGCCGGCCGCTTCCCTGAGATGGGCCACTGAATCCTCCCACCGCCGGCGCTCTTGCTGCAATCGGTCTATCTGTGCGGAGAGTTCTTCGACCTTTTCTTTCTTCTCTTTCTGCCGTGCCTGCAAGCGTTTGGCCTCATCGAGACGCGCTTCGAGCGCAAGAACGGTCTTTTCCGCGGGCTGATCCTCCAGGTCCCCGGCCCTCGCCTGCGCCAACTCGGCGACTGCCTTTTCGAAGTCGGCGATGTCCCGATGGATCTTGTCGATGCGGTCGTAACGCAGCGAGGCGATGCGCCCTGCCTTGTCGCGCATCTGTTCGATGACCTCGAGCTGCGCGCCGATGGCTTCCGGCGCGGCGCCGGCAGACAGCCCCAGACCGCCTGCAGCCGCGCTCCACTCGGCTTGCCAGGAGGAACGCGCTTCCTCGGCCAAGCCGAGTTCCCGCTTGCCCCGCGCGACGTCGTTCGCGGCCTTCCTTATGTCTTCTTGAAGCTGAGACTTGCGCTGCGCCTCGCTTTCCCTGCGGCTTTGCTCGCCGGCGGCCCTTTCCAAAATATCGGGCAATGCGGCCGTTTCCCAGGCGGCGCGGTCAAGTCCGAGCGCGGTCAACTCCGCCAACAGCCGCTCCCCGGCATCGCGCTCTTCGGCGCGGGCCGCTTCCAGGCCGTGCTCGGCTTCCGTGCGCTCGGCAAACGCTTCGAGAACGCCGTCCCTTGCCTCCAGCCACTCCAACATGGACTCGGGTCCTGCGGGATCGAAAGGCGCTTCGCTCCACAGAGCCGCCCACGCGGCATCGAGACGCTCGCCGTCTTTGACAAGCTGCGCCTCTTGCGTTTCGGCATGTTTCAGACGGGACTCGAATTCGCCGACCGTGCGTTCGATTTCCGCCAGCCGTCCGGCCGCCGCGGCATGATCGAAGCGCAAGTCCGCCAGAGTGTCGGCATGGGGCAGGGCAAGCTCGAAGGCGCCGATCGGGTCTTCCAGGTTTTCCAAGTCTTCCGCGATGCCGTCAAGCGCTTCCCCCGCGGCCGGCGTTCCCTGTATATGCTTTCCCTTCACCAGCTTCCAGAGCGTATCGCGGCGGGTTCTCGCCTCGGTCAACTCTTCGGCGGACACGACCCTCTCGCCGCTCACCAGACGCCGGGCCTCGCCGCGCGCTGTGTCCAGCGCCTGGCGGGTCGCAACGGACTGTTGCCCCGCTTCCCGCAAATCCCGCTCCCATTGTTGAACGCGGTCCCGATGGTTTTGGATCTGCGCCCGAACCGGCGTGGGTATCCGCGCCAGGTCCGCTTCGCCCGCGACGCCGGGATGCAGCGCGCCCAACCACCGAGCGGCAAGCTCCCGCGCATCCTTGACCTGCTTTTCCGCGGCGCGCAAGCGGCCGGCGATGTCGCCTTGCCCGCGCACGGCCCGGACCGCCGCGGCAAGCCGGGAAGCGTCGATCGGTTCGCCCGTTGCGGCATCGAGCGACTGCAATCTCTCGATCTCTTCCTCTCTTTCTCGAAGCAACCGCGCCGCATTGGCGCAGTCGGTATCTACTTTGCCTTTTCGATTCAGCAGGGCGCGCGCGGCGCTGACTTGCGGGCGGGGTGGAATGCGCCCGATTGCATCGGCCGTAGCGGAGTCCGCCCAACCCAATTCCGAGGCGAGGCCGCGCAACTCTTGCTCTGCTGCGTTGAGTTCCGCTGCGCGCTTGGGCAGATCGGCTTTCTCGCGGCGGATCTCGATGCGGCGTTCGTGGAGTTGCTCGACGTCGGCGGCTCGCTGCACAAGCGCCTCGTCGAAAGTCAGCCCTTCCAGTTCGGCGCGTACGCCGGCCAATTGCTGCGCGAGCAGCGCGATCCGGGCGGCTGCTTCGGAGCCGTTGCGTTCCGCGTCTTCAAGCACTTCCGCCGCGTCTTCCGGCAGCGCCGCGGCCGCGCCCAATGCTTCGAGGGCGGCATCGAGCTCCTGCTTGCGGCGCACGTTCCGATACACCCGGCGTATGCGGCTGAGCCGGTTGCTCTCGGCGGAAAATTTTTCGAAATCGGCGTTGACTTTTGCGTAGGCTTGCTCGGCGGCTTCGCAGTTCCCTTTCAGCTCCCGCCATTTGCTTGCCGTGAAGGTATGCTCCCGAAGCTCCCTTTCCGCCTCCTTGAGCTTGTCGGAGACGGCATAGAATTTTCTGTGCTTCGCTCGCCTGGAGCCCCATAGCGCATCCGCCTCGCTGGAGAGTCTGGTCAGATGCTGGGTCAAGCCGGCAATGCCCGCGCCGGCGGAGAACAGCGTTTGGCCGGCATCGTCCTTGGCTTCGAGGATTTCTTTTCCGCCTTTTTGCAGGCGCTCGTGATCGAGACTGAACATGCGCTCGAAGAACGACCGATCCGCCCCGGCCAGAAAAGGCCGCAGCGCGCCCTCGCCGCCGGCCGGAACCGAGCCGTCGGGCGTGAGCAACGTGTCTTTGGCGCCCTTGCGCCGGACGACTTCCAGAGACGCGCGGCCGTTTTCGAGAAGGGCGCCGATGCGCATGTCGGGCATGCCGTGCAGGAAGCCGTAGGGCGAGCGCATCGGGATGCCGAACAGTAAATCTTCCACCGCGGCCAGCGCCGTCGATTTGCCCGCCTCGTTCGGACCGAACACGATGTGCAAATCGGTCTTGTCCCGGGGCAGATCGACGGTTCTGTCGGTGAAATGCCCGTAGCGGATCAGATCGAGTCGGCGCAGTCTCACGCGCGCTCCTCCTGCACGGTCAACAGCGCGGACAGATACGGCGCAACATGAGCGACGAGCGCGGCGTGATCGCCCAGGACTGCCGCCTTCAGGATGTGGTCTTCGACATCGGCGCGCGCTTCGTAGGGCAGGCTCTGAACCAAACCGCCGATATTGTCTTTGCTCCGAATCTGTGCGAAGAGTTCCTGGTCGCCCGCGGCTTCCGCCAGCATCCGCTGCAGCTCGCCGACAGCGTCCTCGCGCAGTTGCGCCGGCTGCGCGTCAGACGGCGGCTCGGCTTCGATCGTCACTTTCTCGACCCAAGCGCTGCCGCCGCCCAGACCTAGCGCGGCGGCGCGGGCCTCGGCAAGCATCTGTTCCTCCGCAGCGACGAGACGCGCGTGAAGGCCGGCGCCTCCCTCCAGGACTATGCGGCAGGCAAGCAATCGTCCGTCCGCTTGGTCGGCGACTGCCGCTTCGAGCGCTTGCCGCACGCGGGCAACAACTTCGTCCATGCCGCCGGCCTGCTCGAGCGAAACCGGCACGACTGCCCAGCGGACAACGTCGCAGGGCACGAAAGCGGCATCGACGATCTCGCCGTCCGCAACAGTGACCAGGCGGGCGCCTTTGGCGCCGGTCTCACGCGCATGACGCCCCTGCAGATTTCCGGGAAACACGATATGCGGCCTCTCGTGCAGCACTTTCGCCTGATGGACATGTCCCAGCGCCCAGTAATCGTAACCCTTGTGTACAAGCTCGTCGAGAGAGCAGGGCGCATAGTTTTCGTGGCCGCCCATGCCGCCGAGGGCGGTGTGCAGCACGCCGATATTGAAGGCGCCGGCAACCGGCGGCGGGTAATGCGGAACCAGATTCTCGGTTACGCTGCGCTGCCGGAAGCTCTGCCCGTGCAGCGCGACGGCAATCCTTTCTTGGTGGAACGTCTTGGGCTTGCGGGCGCTGAAAACGCTCACGTTTTCCGGCAGGTCGAGCCGCTTGGTGATCTGGCTTGCGGCGTCGTGGTTTCCGTGCAGCAGGTAAACGGGGATGCCGGCCCGCTTGAGCCGGCCCATTCGGTCGACGAAAAACAGGCCCGTCCTGTAGTCGCGCCAATCGCCGTCGTAGAGGTCGCCGGCGATAATGAGAAAGTCGGCCTGTTCCTCGATGGCCGCGCCGACGAGTCGGTCGAACGCTTCCCTCGCAGCGCTGCGAATGCGTTCGGCTATATCGCCCTCATGGCCGCTGAGGCCCTTCAGCGGGCTGTCGAGATGGATGTCCGCGGCATGGAAGAAACGAAAGTCGGTCATGGGCGCGCTGCCTTGGGGCAACTCGCTAGTTTAGAGGATGCGAGCGGTAGTTTCCGGCCGCGGGAGTTGCCGCGCCCCGGCGAGGCCCGCCTGGAGCGGGGCCGAATAGAGGTCTGGTCGGTTGCGCTCGACGTTCCGGTAGAACAAGCCGCCGCGCTGGAGGTCGTCTTGTCGCCGGATGAGCGGGCGCGGGCCGGGCGGTTCTCGTTTGGGCGTCACAGGCGTAGGTTTGTCGTTGCTCGGGCCTCGCTGCGCCGAGTGCTCGGCGCCTATCTCGATGTTGCTCCGGCGGATGTCGTTTTCGCCTACGGGCGCAAAGGGAAGCCGCATCTGACCGCCGCCGCCGCTCTGCGCTTCAACCTTTCGCACTCCGGCGAAAGGGCGCTGATTGCCTTGGGGCGCATTCCGCTGGGAGTGGATATCGAGCGCCTGCGCCCTCTGCGGGACCCCGACGCGATTGCCCGGCGCTTCTTTTCTGAGGCCGAGCGCGCAACGTTAGCCGCGCAGCCTGCGCAACGCAAGATCGAGGCGTTCTTCGCCTGCTGGACCCGCAAGGAAGCCTATGTGAAAGCAGTGGGAGACGGGCTGGCCATTCCGCTGCGCAGCTTCGACGTGACGTTCGCCGGCGAGCGGCCGCCCGCGCTCCGAATGCATCTTACGGAAGAAGGCGGCGAACGCTGGTTCCTGCGCCCGCTGGAACCCGCGCCGGGCTACGTGGGAGCATTGGCGGTCCGGGGCTTCGCAGGGAGCGTCGCCGCTTGGCGTCTGGTTGACAATAAAGATTGAAAGTGATAGATTTGTAAATCAAGCCGAAAAGGCTTTACAGGGAGGTTCCATATGGCCGGTTTATTCGACGGCGCCGACAGCATGGAGGACATCGCGGAAATCTACGAGAGGATGAAAGCCAATTGCCCCGCTCCGTGGTCGAACTCCAAAAGACTGTGGGAACTTCGGCGCGCATGCGAGATTTCCGCTCACAATCAGGCGCCTGAAACATTGCTCGAGAAGTCGGTAGCCATGCTGGCGGAAAGCGGATACATGCATGAGTGGTTCAACCAATGTCCGGCCGCTTCGGGGATTACCGATTCTTCCAGGGACAGGGCAAGCAGGGTCGATCTCGTCCACTGGTCCCACACAAAAAAACGCGCGCGGCTGGTCGAGTTGAAGTGGATGAGCGACGACCCGCCTTCCGCGCTCAGGCAGATTCTTCGCTACGGCGCCGCGTATATTTTTTGCCGCGCCCACAAAGAGCGATTGCCTCTTCGCGGACGGCCTTTGATGAACGTCCGTCATGTCTCGCTCGAAGTCGCCGCGCCCCACCGTTTCTATTACGGCTATGACGAGAGGCGCCGCATCGCGCGGATGCGCAAGTCTCTTGACGAGTTCGCCGGTTCCAGGATCGGCGGCTTATCGATGTCCTTGGACGCGCTTGCTTTCCCGAAGGAATTCGACCGGCTGCCGTTCCGGGACGGGAAAGAGGTCAAGGAGAAATGCGGGACGCATAGATTGACCGCCGAGGGCGCGTATATCCGCGGTGCTTTCGCCAACCTCGCTCCGGTTTGGCCTGTGTCGTAAAGGGGAACAAAGAAAATGGCCGACAGATTTTTGCCCGGCGTTCCAGGCCGGGAGATCGAGCGGATATACAACACTGCGGCGGGCGACGAGATCGGCAGCGGGAAGTTCGACAACCCGGCGTCCTCGGCCGCTTTGGCCGCCAATGCCTTCGGGTTTTTCCTCAAGCGGCCGCAAGACTTGCCGCCCTTGCCGGGTTGCGGTCAGGAAGCATGGCCCGCCCGTTCGCTGGCGCTCGAAGCGGAAGTTCGTTTCCCTTGGCGCGGCGGGAGACATCCCGTTCTGGATTGCCTTGTGCGAACGCCGTCGGCGCTCATCGGCATCGAGTCCAAGCGGTTCGAGCCGTTCCGCGGCAAATCCGCCGCTTCCTTTTCCGATGCCTATTGGCGGCCGGTCTGGGGGAGCCGCATGAAAGGCTACGAGGGCGTCCGCGACAAGCTGCGCAGAGACGGGCGACTGTACTCCTCTCTCGACGCGGCGCAACTCGTCAAGCACGCCTTCGGCCTGCGGACGGAGGCCTGCTGCCGGCAAGGCGGTCTGACCCCGGTTCTCTTTTATATCTATGCGGAGCCGGACTTTTGGCCGGCCGGCAATCCGGTCGACGCAGGCGCGAAGGCGCGGCACAGGGAAGAGGTCGCGCGTTTCGCAAGGGCCGCAGCGGGAGACGAAACGGTCTTCGTTTCCTGTTCGTACCGCAGGCTGCTGGAGGATTGGGCGCGCAGCAAAGACGACGGAATTCGCCGCCATGCGCGCGCCGTGATCGAGCGCTATAGTCCGTGACCGCGGCTAAGCGCCGATGCGGTACAGGTGGGCGTAGGTGCGGATGAGCACGCTGCCGCCGGCGATCGCCGGGGTAGCCATGCACATTTCTCCCAGACGGTTTTGGCCCAGCACCTTGAAGTCGCGGCCCGCTTGCACGACGAAGGTCGTGCCGTCCTCGTCGAGGCAGAAGATTTTGCCGTTGTAGGCCCAGGGCGACGCGGTGAAGGCCGCGCCGTCGCGCGAGATGCGCTGCTTGCCGTAAACCTCCTCGCCGGTTTTCGCGTCGTGGCAGGTCATGAAGGCGCGGTCGTAGAGCGTGTAGTAGAGGCCGCGGTAAACGATGGGCGTGGGATGGTACGGCCCGCCTTGCGGCAGGCTCCAGACGATGTATTCGTTGGCTGTTTCGCCTGCGGCCAAAGTGATGTCTCCGGACGCTCCGGGGCGGATGACGTATACCGGGCGCTCTTCGCTGTTGAAGTAGCCCGACGTGACGTAGAGCAGGCCGTCCGCGGTGAAAGGCGTCGGGATCGACAGCGAGGACATGCCGGAAATCTCCCACAACAGCTTGCCGTCGAGGTCGTAGGAGCGGACCTTTTCGCGTCCGGCAGTGATGATTTCGGTGCGCTCGCCCGATTCCCAGACGAAGGGCGTCGACCAGGTCGTCGGCTCCTCGCGGTCGACGCGCCAGATTTCCTTGCCGGTCAGCTTGTCGAGCGCGACGGTATAGGACTGCTCCTGATTGTCGTTGGTGATATAGAGCCGGCCTTCGTGCAGCGCGGGCGAAGAGGCTGTGCCGTAACCGTAACGGGTCTCCAAGGGCGGCCACTCGCGCGACCAGACGAGCTTGCCTTCCATGTCGAGGCAGTAGGCGCCCAGGTCTCCGACGTGGGCCCAGACGTGGACGCCGTCGGTCACGCAGGTTTCCGAGGCGTAGGTGTTCTTCTTGTGGCGGGGCGTCTTGGGCGCGCCGCGGCGCAGCTCGCGCTCCCAGGCGATCTTGCCGGATGCGAGGTCGATGCAATAGGCGATCCAGCGGTGCTCCTCGTTGGGTACCGGATTCACCACGCGGCCGTCGAAGAAACCGCCTCGCGGCGTGCCGCTCATGCTGTCGGCGACGGCGGTCATCATGAAAATGCGGTTTCCCCAGACGACCGGGGACGACCAGCCCAGGCCGGGAATGCGGGTTTTCCAGGCAACGTTCTCGGTGGCGCTCCAGCTTTCGGGCAGGCCGGGGTCGTCGTCCACGACTCCGCGCACGCCCGGCCCGCGGAACTGCGGCCAATTGGCGAGACCGGGAACCGCGGTCAATCCGAGAGAGAGCCTGAGGAAGTTTCTGCGTTCGAGCATCGGCGCACCATCATTTTGTTGGTCCCGCGTTGGACCGTTTCGTTGTTCTGATTCAGTACTTGGTAATCGACGGTGACCACGCCGCGGTCGGGCTTCGACCGCGAGGCTTTCTTGCCGGTAACCGTCAGTTTCGCTCTAATAGTATCGCCTATGTGGATCGGGCCGATGAAATCCCACGACCAATGCAGCGAGGCGATGGCGTCCACCTGAAAGTCGGAGCGGTGCTTGAGACCGTCGGCCAAGGCCAACCCCATCAGGCCGTGGGCCGCGCGCCTGCCGAACTGCGTTCTCTTGGCGTATTCGTCGTTGGTGTGCAACTCGAAGTAGTCCATTGAAACGGCGGCGAAGCTCATCACGTGCCAATCGGTGATGGTCACGCCGGGCGTCTCGTGGCTCTCGCCGATTTCGATCCGGTCGAAGGAACGCGTTGTCATGTGGCGTATGCACAGCTAAGGGTTCGCGCAAGAATAACTTCCTAGAAGCGCCCGTAGTCTCGCAGTAGAACCCACCGGCGCCGCGACTCTCGTGATCAGCAATCAAGTCCCGTCATCTGAGGGGCGCAGCCCGTCCGAGTTGTGGCATCATTGCGGAAATGCGAACCCGCAATGGCGCCATAATGAGACCAACCCAATTCTCCGCCGACACGATCATCGCCCTGCTCCGCAACCAGACCATCGCCTCGCTGGCCGAGGTCATGGCCGCGCTCGGCGCCCGCGCCAGCAGGCGCACCGCGTTCCGCAAGCTCAAGGACATCGACGCCCGCACCAGCTACTCGCATCGCGGCGGCTACTACACCCTCGACCAACTCGCCCACTTCGACGAGCGCGGCCTGTGGTCGTTCGCCGGCGTCCGCTTCTCCCGCGCCGGCACCTTGATCGCAACCGCCGAGTCGTTCATCAACCACGCCGAGGCCGGACACTTCGCCGACGAGTTGGACAACCTGCTCGGTGTCGGCACCCAGGACGCGCTGCGCAAGCTCGTCGATGACCGGCGGCTGACACGGCACAAGCTCGCCGGACAGTTCCTCTACTGCGCCGCCGACCGCGCGCAACAGACGCACCAGGTGCGCGCCAGACGTCTGCTGCTGGCCACGCCCGGACTCGGGCAACCCCTGCCCGACGCCGACCTGATGCCCGAGGAGTTGCGCGCCGCCATCGTGTTGTTCGCCAGCCTGCTCGACGAGCGGCAGCGGCGGCTGTTCGCCGGCCTCGAAGCCCTCAAGTGCGGGTGGGGCGGCGACCGGCGCATCGCCCGACTGCTCGGCATCGACCCGTCGACGGTCGCCGCCGGCCGGCGGCAACTGGTCGAGCGTGACGTCGAGGTCGACCGGGTGCGGCGCGCCGGCGGCGGACGCACACCGACGGAAAAAAAACGCCGGAAGTCATCGCCTGCATCAAAACCTTGATGGACCACGAGACGGCCGGCGACCCGGTCAGCGGCCTGAAGTGGACACGCCGAACGACCGCCAAGGTCGCCGACCAACTGGGCGCGCTCGGCATCGACGTCTGCCCCCGGACGGTCGCTCGACTGCTCAAAGCGATGGGCTATTCGCTGCGCGTCAACCACAAGAAGCTCGCCGGCGCTTCCCATCCGAGGCGCGACGATCAGTTCCGGCACATCGCCGACCTGCGCGAGCGTTGCGCCGCCGACAACGTCCCGGTCATCAGCGTCGATACCAAGAAGAAGGAACTCGTCGGCGCGTTCCGAAATCCCGGCGCCAAGTGGGACCGCAGTCCCGAACAGGTCAAGGACCACGACTTCCGCTCCGATGCCGAGGGCCTCGCCGTCCCCTACGGCATCTACGACCCGCGGGCCAACGCCGGCACCGTCTTCGTCGGCCAGACCGCCGACACCCCGGCGTTCGCCGTCGACTGCATCGAGAAATGGTGGCGCACCCAAGGCTGCAAGCACTATCCCGAGGCCAACGCGCTGCAGATCCTGGCCGACGGCGGCGGCAGCAACAGTTGCACGGCGCGCGCCTGGAAATTCAACCTGCAACACCGCCTCTGCAACCGGCACGGCTTGCGCGTGACCGTGGCCCACTACCCGCCGGCCACCTCGAAGTGGAATCCCATCGAACACCGCATGTTCTGCGAGGTCACCAAGAACTGGGCGGGCCGCCCGCTGGACAGCTACGAGACCATCCTGAAATACCTGCGCACCACACGCACCGCCACCGGACTGCGCGTGCGTGCACACCTGGTGCGAAAGACCTACAAGACCGGCGTCAAGGTCACCGATGAGGAAATGCAGGAGCTACGCATCACACCCGACAGCTCAATGCCCAAATGGAACTACACCATCGAACCCATGTAACAAAAACGGAAACTATTTTTGCGCCGGCCCTTAGCGCGGCGCGGCGGTTTTTTACATTTCCGGCATTGGTTACGATAAACAGCTATGGACGTGAAACGCGAGCGCAGCGCGAGAATCAGGCAACCGCTGGTCAGGGAGGGCGGCCGCCTGCGGCCCTGCTCATGGGACGAGGCGGTCGAGCGCGCGGCGCGCGGCTTCGCGGCGTCCGTCGCCAAGCACGGCCCGCGGTCGTTCGGCATGTTCAGTTGCTCGAAGACGACGAACGAGTTGAACTACGCCGCGCAGAAGTTCGTCAGGAGCGTGCTCGGCAGCAACAATATCGATAGTTGCAACCGTACTTGACACGCCCCCAGCGTCGCCGGTCTGGCGACCGTGTTCGGGGCCGGAGGCGGCACCAGCTCCTATCGGGAGATCGAGGAGACCGACGTCATCCTGCTCTGGGGATCGAATGCGCGCGAGACGCATCCGATCTTTTTTCACCATGTCTTGCAGGGCGTGCGCAACGGCGCGAGGATGTTCGTCGTCGATCCGCGGCGGACGAGCTCGGCGCAGTGGGCCGACCGCTGGCTGGGCATCGACGTTGGTACCGACATCGCCCTGGCGCACGCGGTCGGCCGCGAAATCCTTGCCGCCGGACTCGAAAACAAGGAATTCATCCAGCGGGCGACCAGCGGATTCGAAGCCTACCGCGAGTACGTTCAGCCGTTCACCTTGGAGTACGCCGAACGCGAGACGGGCGTTCCGGCCGAGGCGGTGCGGGAGTTGGCGCATGCCTATGCCCGCGCCGGCCACGCCCAGTTGTGCTGGACGCTGGGCATCACCGAGCACCACAACGCCGTCGATAACGTTCTGGCGCTGATCAATCTGGCGTTGCTGACCGGACACGTCGGTCGCTGGGGGTCGGGCCTGTGTCCGATCCGCGGGCAAAACAACGTGCAAGGCGGCGGCGACATGGGGGCGCTGCCCGACCGGCTGCCCGGTTTTCAGCATGTCGAGAACGATGCGCTGCGCGCGAAATTCGAGAAGGCGTGGGGCTGCGCGATCCCCCCGCAGCGGGGTTGGCACCTGAGCGGGATGTTCGATGCGATGGAGCGCGGAGAGATGACCGCGGTTTACGTTTTGGGCGAGAACCCGGTAAGCTCGGAAGCCGACAAGAACCGCGTTCTCGGCTTGATGCAGGGGCTCGACTGCCTGGTCGTGCAAGATCTCTTTTTGACCCAGACCGCCGAGATTGCCGACGTGGTTTTGCCCGCGGGCGCGGGCTGGGCGGAATCGGAGGGCACCGTCACCAGCAGCGAGCGCAAGGTGCAGCGGGTGCGGCGGGTGACCGCTCCGCCAGCGGGCGCCAAAGACGATCTCGAGATTCTGTTCGCGATCGCCGATGCGCTCGGCGCCGCTTGGGGGCGTCCCGACTCCGAAGCGCTGTGGAACGAGCTGCGCAGCTTGAGTCCGATGCACGCCGGGATGAGCTACGAGCGCCTGGAGCGGCTTGACGGAATTCGCTGGCCTTGTTACGACGAATCGCACCCGGGCGAGCAGTTCCTGCACGGCCGGCTGTGGGCGGATCCCTTGATCGGGCCCCGCGCGCCGTTCAGCGCGGTCGAGGACTCGCGGGCGGTGGACAAGCTCGACGCGGAATATCCGATCCGCCTGACCACCGGCCGCCGGCTCGATTCGTACAACACGGGGGTGCAGAGCGGATTGTTCCCCTCGCCGCTGCGGCGCGAGGAGACCCTCGATCTGTCGCCCGAAGACGGCGAGCGGCTGGCGCTCAAGGAGTACGAACGGGTTATGGTGCGGTCGCGGCGGGGGGCGGTGGCCGCTCCGGTCAGGTTCGATCCCGGCTTGCGGCCGGGACTGGCGTTCATGACCCCGCATTTTCCCGACCGGGTGGATACGAACAAGCTGACGATCGACGCCGTGGACCCCAAAGCCGGAACGGCCGAATTCAAGGCGACGGCGATTCGAGTTGATAAGATTGAGGCCCCGCTCGGCGGCGATTGATTGCCGTCGAAGCGCTTTCGCGGAGCGGGCGGAAACGAACGGAGCAACCGCTTGGATCTTCACTTCACCGCGCACGAGCCCACTGCGGCCGAGATTTCCGCCGTGGATTCCGTATTGGGCGCGGCTGTCTCGCGTTGGGCCGGCGGGGGACGCGAAGACAATGAGGCGCAGACCTCGCGCGGGGGACATGCCGCGCGCGCCGATCGGCATTTGCTGTTGCCGGTGCTGCATGCGATTCATGGGCGCGTGGGCTGGATCAGTCCGGGCGCGCTGAACTACGCTTGCCGGCGGCTGTGCGTTCCGCCGGCGGAAGCTTTCGGGGTTGCCGATTTTTACGCGCTGTTCTCGACGAAGCCGCGGCCGCCGTTGACGGCGCACGTTTGCGACGACATCGCTTGTCAGGTGCGCGGGGCCGAGGAATTGTGCGCTCGGCTGGAGGTCGAGTGGGGTTCGCCGGGCGAGCCTTGCCGCGGCGGGCAGGCGGCGTGGTTCCGCAGTCCCTGTCTCGGCCACTGCGAGCGCGCGCCGGCCGTGCTGGTTGCGGCCTCCGGCGAGCGGCGCCGCGAAGGCGTGCTCGCTCCGGCTTCGGCCGAGGCCGTGGACGGATATTTTACCGGCTGCGGCGAAGCGCCGGCCGGCGCGCTTCCGGCGGAAGTTTCCGTTCCCCAAGCCGGACAGCCGCAACTCAAGCTGCTGCAGCGCGTAGGGCGGGTCGATCCGGAGAGTCTGGACGACTACCGCGCGCACGGCGGTTTCGCGGCTCTCGCTCGGGCGCGCGAAAAGGGCGGGGAATGGGTCATCGAGCAGATCGTCCGCTCGAACCTGGTCGGCCGCGGCGGCGCGGCGTTTCCGGCGGGCCGCAAATGGCGGGCGGTTGCCGCCCGCGGCGGACGGAAATATCTGGTTTGCAACGCGGACGAGTCCGAGCCCGGGACCTTCAAAGACCGTGTCTTGATGGAAGGCGATCCGTTTGCCGTGATCGAGGCCATGGCCATCGCGGCGTTCGCCGCGGGCTGCCAAAAAAGTTTCATCTACATCCGCGGGGAGTACCCGCTGGCGACCGCGCGGCTGGAACATGCGGTCAGGGAAGCGCGCGAGGCCGGGCTGCTCGACGGCGGCTTCGACATCGAGTTGCGCCGGGGAGCGGGCGCGTACATCTGCGGGGAAGAGACGGCGCTTTTCAACTCGATCGAGGGCTTTCGCGGCGAGCCGAGGAACAAGCCGCCGTATCCCACCGACGCGGGCCTCTTCGGCCGGCCCACGCTGGTCAACAACGTCGAAACCCTGGTCAACGCGCCGCGCATCGTGTTGGAGGGCGGAGACGCATACGCCGCAAGCGGAACCGCCGGCTCCGCCGGACCGAAATTGTTCTGCCTTTCCGGACACGTCGCGCGGCCCGGCGTCTATGAGGCCGACTTCGGCGTTTCGGTGCGAGAGCTGATCGATCTGGCAGGCGGGGTTTCCGGGAACGGGAATCTCCAGGCGGCGCTCGTCGGTGGAGCCGCCGGGGCGTTCCTGTCGCCGAGCGAGCTGGATACGCCGTTTACCTTCGAGGGCATGCGCGCCGTCGGGGCTGCGGTCGGCTCCGCCGTGGTCATGCCTTTCGACAGCACGGTCGATTTGCGTAAAATACTGCTGCGCATCGCTGAGTTCTTCCGCGACGAGAGTTGCGGGCAGTGCGTGCCGTGCCGCATCGGCGCAGTCCGGCAGGAGGAACTGCTCAAGCGCCTCGAACGCGGCAAGCCGCTCGGCTCGACCGAGCAGGAAATGAAGCTGCTGAAGGAGATCGGCCAAGTCATGAGAGACGCCTCGATCTGCGGGCTTGGCCAGACCGCATCGAGCGCGGTCGAATCTGCGCTCGTCCGTTTTCCGATCTTCCGCTGATGACGCCATGGGAAACAACGCCAACCTCGACGCGCCCGATTTGAAGATTCCCGTGCCGCGGGGTCCCGTCCCGGTTATTCCAAGCCGGGATGACGCCGCGGCGGTCGAGGCGACCGTCGACGGCCGGACCGTTGCGGCGCCTGCGGGCGCGACGATATTGGATGCCTGCCGCCAGGCCGGCGTGGAAACGCCCACGCTTTGCTATCTCGAAAACCTGACGCCGGTGAACGTCTGTCGGGTGTGCGTGGTCGAGCTTGAGGGGGCGCGGGCGCTGGTCCCGGCCTGCTCGCGAAAAGTCGAGACGGGGATGTCCATCCGCACCGATTCCGAGCGCGTGCGCTTGAGCCGGCGCATGGTGCTCGAGTTTCTGGCTTCGGCGACCGATGTTTCGACTGCGCCCGAGTTGCGCGGATACATGGCCGAGTACGGCGCCGACCCGCAGCGCTACGAAGGCGGTTCCGAGCGGGCGGCCACGGTCGCGCAGCCGGTCAAAATCGATAACGATCTCTACATTCGCGATTACTCGAAATGCATCCTTTGCTACAAGTGCGTCGAGGCTTGCGGCGAGGACGCGCAGAATACTTTTGCCATCGCGGTTGCCGGACGCGGTTTCGACGCGGAAATTTCGACAGAATACGACGCGCCGCTTACGGAATCGGCCTGCGTCTATTGCGGCAACTGCATCGGGGTTTGTCCGACTGGCGCGCTGATGTCCAAGACCGAGCGCGACATGCGCGAAGCGGGCGCCTGGGACGAGGCGCGTCAGGAACGGACCGATACGATCTGCCCGTATTGCGGCGTCGGCTGTACGTTGACCGTCCACACGCAGGAAGAGCATATCGTCAAAGTTTCGTCTCCGTTAGACCAGGAAGTCACCCGCGGGCATCTC
The DNA here is from genome assembly GCA_965214655.1 of Bryobacterales bacterium. GTDB lineage: Bacteria > Acidobacteriota > Terriglobia > Bryobacterales > UBA6623 > CATQHP01. The sequence continues at coordinate 3,956,891 of OZ243965.1, forward strand.
TGCATCAAGGGCCGCTTCGGCTGGCAGTTCGTGGAGCGCATCGCTGCCGCGCCGCCCCCTGCAGACGAGCGATCCGCCGGCGAAAACGGCGCCTGAATGAAGATGCGAGCGCCGCGCCCGTGCCTGCTCCGCTGGACCGCCTTGTTCCTGGCGGCGCTTTTCTGCGCTTGCGGCGCGGCGCCTCCGAAACCTCCGAATGTATTGTTCCTCGCGGTGGACGATTTGCGGCCCGAGCTTGGCGCCTACGGCGAGAGCGGAATGGTCACCCCCAACTTCGACCGCTTCGCTGCGCAGGCGCGGTTGTTCGAGCGCCACTACGTGCAGGTTCCCACCTGCGGGGCTTCCCGCTATGCGCTGCTGACCGGCAACCGTCCGTCGTCCGCCGCGCATACCCGCAATGACGCCATCCGCGATCTGCTGCCGAAGACCGAGCGGGAGACGCCGGAGTCTTTCGCCCACCTGTTTCGGCGGGCCGGATACCGCACCGTGTCGATCGGCAAGATCAGCCACTATGTCGACGGGCGCATCTACAGCTATGCAGGAGAAGGCGAGGGCGAATTCGAGATGCCCTTCAGTTGGGACCGCCGCATCATGCCTTACGAAAAATGGGGCACGGCCTGGAACGCCTTTTTCGGCTACGCGGACGGTTCCAACCGCAACATGGAGCGCGGCGCCTATCCGCCGTTCGAGCAGGCCGACGTCCCCGACACGGCCTACCCCGACGGGTTGATCGCGGAAGAGGCGGTTGCGCAGCTTCGCGAGCTGCAGGACGAGCCGTTTTTGCTGGCGGTCGGGTTTTTCAAGCCGCACCTGCCGTTCACGGCGCCCGCGAAGTATTGGGATCTCTACGCCCCGGAGACGATCGACATTTCGCCCAACCCGGAGGCGCCGGAAGGCGTCAACCCGGCAAGCCTGCATCCCAGCGGGGAGATGTTCGGCAACTACAAGCATGACGAAGAGGGCGGCGTCGGCGTCCGCGTGTCGGACGACCACGCCCGGCTGCTGCGGCGCGCCTACTATGCTGCGGTGTCTTTCGTCGACGCCCAAGTCGGCAAGGTGTTGGACGAGTTGGACAGGCTGGGCCTTGCCGAAAACACGATCGTCGTCGTATGGGGCGACCACGGCTGGCACTTGGGGGATCACGCGGTCTGGGGCAAGCACACGACCTTCGAACGGTCGCTGCGGAGCGTCTTGATGATCCGCGCGCCGGGGATGAATGCTCCCGGCGTACCTGCCCGCGGCCTCGTCGAGACTCTGGATATCTACCCGACGCTCGCCGATTACGCAGGGCTGGAAGCCCCGGCGCACTTGACCGGCAGCAGCTTGCGGCCGATCCTGGACGACCCCGGCCATCCGGGCAAGGACGCGGCGTTCGGCTACTGGCGGGGGCGGTTCACGATGCGCACCGAGCGCTACCGCATCGTCAAGTACGAGCGCCCCGGCGACGGCCCCGAATACGAGCTGTTCGATCGTCGCAGCGACCCGCACGAGACCGTGAACGTTGCCGCCGAGCGCCCCGAGGCGGTCGCCGAGCTGCGGGCGCGTCTCGAAGCGCAGCGGCCGCGGATGCTTGCGCCCGATCAGGATGCGGCCGGGCCGCCGGAAGCTGCGGGAGTTGCGGGCGGGCGTCCGCTCAATCCAGATTAAATAATCGTTGCGCATCCGCATCGGAACACGCGGGGAGCGGTGCTCCCGCTTCCTTGGCGGCTTTCGAGTTGAGCAACTCGGCGAGGATCCTGGCATCGTGCTCGGCAAGGCAGGAAATAGCAGGTGTCGTCGAATACGACCGGCTTGCCCCCACCAACGCCGGCGCGAGCGGGCGGGAGAGGGTCTGCGCTCACCAGGGTAGGGCGAGGTCTTCGCAGGTGCGTTGGAGATTGCGCAGGCGGTTCTGGAGTTGCTCGCCGCAGGCGCTGCCGACGCATACTCCGCCGCCAAGCGCCCGAAGGCGTCGTACGCGTACGCCGTCGTCTCGCTCGAACCGCGGCTCTGCGTTGTGCGCCTGACCCGTTGGCCCAGCCCGTCGCAGGCATAAGTCGCTTGTTTTTGCAGCGAGAGGTCCCCGCCCGAGGGCTTAATCCAGCACCTTGACGCGAATGTTCCTGTACATGACCGTGCTGCCCGGGTCATGCCCTTGCAAGGCGAATGTGCCTGCGCCGAGCTTGCGGCCGGGCATGCTCTGACCTTTGCCGTTCGGCAGCGGTTCGACTCCGTTCCACTTCTTGGGCTGCTTCCATTTGGTGATCAGGTGGCCGTTGACGAAGATCTTGACGACCCTGCCGCGCACGATGACATGCTCGGTGAACCATTCGTCGTCGCCGGCGGGCGGCACCAGATTGTCGAGCACGGCGTAGAGGCTGCCGGATTTGCGCGGATCCCTGACGAACGAATTGTTGACTTGCACCTCGAACCCGGCGTCGGGCCAGCCCGAAGGCTGATACGCCGTGTGAAAGTAGATGCCGCCGTTGGAGTTCTTTTTGGCCAGCACGTCTACTTTCAGCTCGAAATCTCGGAACTTGCCGCCGTTGACGCCGCCTGTGTAGAACAAATGGGCGCGCGGGCCGTTGGCTACGATCGCGCCGTTCTCGATTTTGAACGATGACGGGTTTTCGGCGCTCAACCGCCATCCGTCGAAGGTCTTGCCGTCCCACAGGTCGGTCCAACCTTCTTCGGCGAGAAGCCCGGAGGTCGGCAGGATCGTGAAAAAGGCGAAGCAGATGAGCGCGCGCATAACGAGCGTATTGTAACCTAACGGGCTTCGGCCGATTCATTTTCGAGAGGGCGTATCGATGGGACGCGATTCATGACCGCTGCTCCCTCTCCTCAACTTCACTGCCGGCGGCGAACCGTCAGGAACGGCCCATCGGGAGTCGAGACGTCCTGCACGGTTGCGATGACGGGAGCGTCGCCGTCGGGGGTGTCGGACGGCACGCGCACCGTGAATTGATAGAGGCCTGCGCAGCACGGCGACGCGCCCGCGTAGTAGACGTCCTCCGGCGGAACGGCAATGCCGCCGAAGGCGAACGAGATCTCGCTCGCCAGACCGGCCACGCCCCTTTGGCCGGTCGCCAGCGGCGGTTCGGTCGCCCCGAAGCCGGTTCCGAACAGGGTGACGTACTCGCCTGGCTCGGCTGGGGTAAGCGCCAGTCCGGGAATCGATCCGGGCGCGCCAACCAGCTCGGGGTCTCCGCCGTGCTGCGCCGCAACCGGGTTGATCCCGTCGGGGTTGTTGCGGAAGTTGAAAAACGCGGGCGAGACGGCGGCGGTTGTAACCGTTGCCGCCGGGCTGCGTTGCTCCTCCCCCGCGCCGCAACCGCGAATGACCTGGACCTGCGACTGCCCTGGCGCCAAGTCGTGCGGAACTTGGGCGTTGACCTGAGTCGGGAAAACCAGGAACAGGGGCACGCGCTTGCCGTCAATTTTTAGGCAGGTATCGGCAAGGTTCGTGGCAATCTTGCCTGAGGCGTCCAAACCGGGGCTGGATGCCTGTGTTTCCTGTGGCGCGAACCCTTGGCCGTAAACAGAAACGATAGCGTTCGCAGAGATACGGTTCACGATCGGGGTTCCGTTGGCGAGCACGATGCCGCCCGAGGAGATCAGGGGAGCTCTTTCGGGGAGCAGCGTCACCTTGCGGATGCGGTGGTTGGACGTATCGGCGATGAAGAGGTTGCCCGCCCCGTCCACAGCCACGCCGCTGGGGCTGGATAGCCGTGCTGCAGTGGCCGGCCCGCCGTCGCCGATGGAATCTCCCCTGCTGCCCCCCGCCACTGTGGAGATGATGCCCGCAGCGTCGACTTTGCGGATGCGGTGGTTGAACTCATCGGCGATGAAGAGGTTGCCCGCCCCGTCCATAGCCACGCCGCTGGGGTAGGATAGCCGTGCTGCAGTGGCCGGCCCGCCGTCGCCGATGGAATCTCCCCTGCTGCCCCCCGCCACCGTGGAGATGAGGCCCGCAGCGTCGACTTTGCGGATGCGGTGGTTGAACGTATCGGCGATGAAGAGGTTGCCCGCCCCGTCCATAGCCACGCCGCTGGGGCGGAATAGCCGTGCTGCGGTGGCCGGCCCGCCGTCGCCGATGGGAACTCTCATCCCGCCCCCCGCTACCGTGGAGATGAGGCCCGCAGCGTCGACTTTGCGGATGCGGTAGTTGTTGGTATCGGCGATGAGGAGGTTGCCCGCCCCGTCCACAGCCACGCCGCTGGGGTGCCTTAGCTGCGCTGTGGTCGCCGCCCCGCCGTCGCCGCTGAAACCCCACGTCCCATCCCCCGCCACCGTGGAGATGAGGCCCGCAGCGTCGACCTTGCGGATGCGGTGGTTGGACGTATCGGCGATGAAGAGGTTGCCCGCCCCGTCCACAGCCACGCCTTGGGGGGAGTTTAGCTGCGCTGCGATCGCCGGGGCGCCGTCGCCGCCGAAACCGCGCGTCCTGTCCCCGGCCACCGTGGAGATGACGCCGGCAGGGTCGACCTTGCGGATGCGGTGGTTGGACGTATCGGCGATGAAGAGGTTGCCCGCCCCGTCCACAGCCACGCCTTGGGGGGAGTTTAGCTGCGCTGCGATCGCCGGGACGCCGTCCTCGTGGAAAGGGTCTGAACCCGCGACTGTCTCAATGATCCCCTCAGCCGAGAGCTGCGCACAGCCAACCGTCGCCGACAACGCGGCGCCAACGGCAAGCTTGAAAATCGATGGGCGGCGAAGAGTGGATAGCGGCCGGTAAAACTGCTGCGCAGGATGCCGCCAAGCCGCAACACGACGCCGGACTCGGCCTCCCTTGCCGGCGGAAAACAAGGCCAAGGAAGAAAACAAAAAGAAAGAAAAAGCGGTAGGACGGGGAGCGTGCAGGGACCGGGGCGGATTACGTGGCCGGTGGATAGTGGATGGTGAAATCCCTTGCACGAAGCGGAGAAACGTGGGAATGCCTACGTTAATTCTTATGTTGACGAAGTGACCTTTTCATTTTACGCCCGCTCGCGTGAACTCGGCAACAAGAAGAACACTGCGCCGGCCGGCGGTCAGCGGATGGTGAATAGCAAGACCGCTGCGCGGGGCGCCGCGGACTGCCGGCGCCCGACTCGTCCCCCGCCCATGCTCTGCCCAGCCGGCCGACCCTGCAGCTCGGGGATCGCGATCACGAAACTCTCCCCTTGCCGCCGCCGCTACACTCGATCCTTAAAAATCAACCGTGTGTAATGGGCCGCGGGTTAGAATTGCTAAAGAACGGGGTCGATATAAAATGAAGTTTCTGAGTTTCCGGATCGTTTATTGGGCGGCGACGGCCATCTTCAGCTTGGTGCTTACCGCCGGCGGCGCGGCCAATGTCTTGGGCGTCGAGGAGCAAGCTCAAGCGCTGCGGCGTCTGGGGTTCCCGGCGCATCTGATGCTGTTTCTCGGCGCGGCCAAATTGTTCGCGGTCGGCGCGGTTCTTGCTCCGGGGCTGCCGCTGCTCAAGGAATGGGCTTACGCCGGCCTGTGCTTTCTGCTCATGGGCGCGGCGTATGCGCACGTTCGCGCGGGCGATCCGTTGGAGACGGTCATGCTTCCGGTCTTTGTCTGGATTGCCGGCGCCTACTCGTACTGGGCGCGGCCGCCGGATCGGCGGCTCCCATAGCGGCTCCAGCCGCGCGCCGCTGCCGGAATTGCGGCAACCGCCGGCGCGAACGGTCAGGCGGAGGCGGGTTCCATGCAGCCTCTTCTTCCTCTTCTTCAGTGGAGAGGAAGGGTCTCCCATACCGCTTTCGATATTCTTCCGGGGTGTAAAGTTTCTCGCCGTATCTTGGCGGAGGGTTGTCGGGGTCGTTTTCCGCAGCCGCAGTGAGTACAGCGTCTTCCTCGGGCGTTATTTCGTAGTCAGGATATCTCCACGGCATCGCACTACTCCTTTGTTGGTCTCCAGACGCTTCACGGCCGCCGTGCTTTGCTATTCACTATCCACGATCCACTGCTTCTTGCCCTCGACGATCAGGATCCGGCGGTTCGCCTCGATAGCGGAGAAAGTCTCCGTTGCGCCGCCGGGCCAGCGCACCTCCAGGGAATCGACTTCGCTGTCTGCGCCGAGGCCGAACGTGGCGGTGATTTCGCTCTGCGAGCAATAGCTCGAGCCGCTGCGGATTACGGCGGTCTGCTCGCCGGAGCGGCTGCGCAGCGTGATCTTCGCGCCAAGCGCGTCGCGGTTCGCATTTCTGCCTTGCAGGCGGACGCGGAGGTACGCGTTGGCGTTGCCGCCGTCATTGCGGAACAAGCGCGCGGCGCCGTTGTTGTTGCTGACCAGGATGTCGAGATCGCCGTCGCCGTCGTAGTCGGCGTAGGCCGCTCCGCGCGCCACGGCGGGCTGCGGGAGATCGTTGCCGACAGCGTCATTCGCCAAACGGAACCGCCCGGCGCCGAGATTGCGGAACAACAGCGGGGGCTGCGCGAATTTGACCGTGGGCTGCACGCGGTCGATCTCTTCGTCGAGGTGCCCGTTGGCGCAGAAGATATCGAGCAGGCCGTCGAGGTCGTAATCGAAAAAGAATGCGCCGAAGGTCAACGCGAGCAGGCTGTCGCGGCCGATGGCGCTGGTCGGCGCCTCGTCGACGAAAAGTCCGTTGCCCTCGTTATGGAAGAGGTTGAGCATCTCGTTGGCGAAATTGCCCACCAACAGATGCGGCCGCCCGCTGCGGTCGTAGTCCGCGGCGTCGACTCCCATCGCTCCCCGCGCCTTGCCGTCCTCCCCGAAAGCGATTCCGGCGGCGAGTCCGTGCTCGCTGAAAGTCCCGTCGCCTTCATTGCGGTAGAGCTTGTTGGGCTGGGTGTCGTTGGCTTGGAAAATGTCGGGCAGACCGTCGCCGTCGTAGTCGAGAACGGCGATGCCGAGAGCTTTGGCGGTCGGATCGGCGACGCCCGCCCGCTCGCTTACGTCGGCGAACGTTCCGTCGCCGCGGTTGCGGTAGAGGGCCGCCGGCCGGCCTTGGTACGACTCGGGCGTGCAGTAGGTTTTGTTCGCGCCGTCGAGCGTACACCACAGATCCTTGTCGATGGACCATTCGACGTAGTTGGCGACGAACAGATCGAGCAGGCCGTCCAGGTCGTAGTCCAACCAGGCGGCGCTCGTGCCGAAGCGGGCGTTGTCGATGCCGGCCGCGCGCGTCACGTCTGCGAATGTTCCGTCGCCGCGGTTGCGGAACAGGCGGTCGCCGTCGAGCACGGTGACGTAGAGATCGATGAAGCCGTCGTTGTCGTAGTCGCCGGCGGCGGCGCCTAGGCCGTAAATCTCGACGTCCAGTCCGGAGCCGGCCGTAACGTCGCTGAATTTGCCGCCGCCGTCGTTGCGGTAGAGCTTGCCCGTGACGGGGGCGCTTTCGCGTTTCCAGGGGCGGCTGTTGATCAGAAAGATGTCCGGGCGGCGGTCGTTGTCGTAATCGAAAAACACGCAGCCGGAGCCGAGCGTTTCGGGCAGGTATTTCTTTCCCGAGCGGCCGTTATGGTGAACGAAGTCGATTCCGGCTTCGCTTGTAACGTCGCGGAACGTGACGTTCGCGGGCGGGGAAGCCGCCGCCGGGGGGGCGTCCGGCGGGGAATCCTCGCATCCCGCCGTCAGCAGCGCGGCCGCGAGCAGAACGACCGCCGGCGGACGGCTACAACGGGACCGAAACATGCTCGTGAATGGACTGCCGCTCGTTGTTGTCCTCCGGGCGGGCGCGGCGGAAATCAGCGGTGCCGGTCTGCGCGGACTCGTCGGCCTTGAAGCGCAGGAACAATTTCTCTTCCCGCTCGGCGGATGCGGCATCTCCTAGACCACGGTAGCAACGCATCTTCGTGTAGTGCATTCGCAGGTCTTCCGGGTCGATCCGGGCGACGCGGTCGAGGATTTCGAGGGCTCCGGCGTAATCCCGCCGCAGGAAGAGGATGCCGGCTATTTCATTGAGCACGACGCGGTCTTTGGGATATCGGGAGGCAACCCGTTCGAGGCTGTCGAGCGCGGCGTCGTAGTCGCCTTCGGCCTTTTGCGTCAGCGCCAGGAAGTAGAGCGCGCGGGGCAGCTCCGGCGACAGTCGCAACGCTTCCAGGATATGCGCTTTCGCGCCGGCGGTGCGGCCTTCCTCGACCAGCACGCGGCCGATGTTGAGCGGGCCGTCGGGCCGGGAGGGATCGGCTTCGACCGCGCGTTCGAAAGCGTGCTCCGCGCCCTTGAGATCGCCTTGCAACAGCAGGCCGATGCCGTAATCGTTCCAGCGCTCCCAGTCGCCGGCATGGATTTGCGGAGCCCAATCGGCGGCGCGGCGGCCGACCGCAAGCTCGGCTTCGGCCCGCGCCAGAACGGTAATCGGCAGCGCCGGGATGCGGTCTTTGATCTTTCCCGAAACGTTTGCGGGGATATCGGCCGGGTCGAAGGTGAACTCGCGGTCGTCGAACCCCGGGCCGAACTGCCCTTCGCCGGCTTTGCCGGCGTATGAGAACGCCGTGTACGCATGGGAAAACTTGCGGTGGTTGAGCTTTGCTTCGAGCTTGATCGGCCCCTTGGCGTTTTCGGGGATTTCGATGCGGAAATGGACCGTGTCCGCGGTGCTGGGCGGGATCAGCCGCGCGTAGAGCAGGCTGCGCATGTGGAATGCGTTTCTTTTGTCGATCGGGTTGCCGTGGGCGTCGAGTTGCAGCGAGCGGTAGAAGTGCGCGCCGGGGTCGACCGGCCCCCGGCCGTCGTCGGCCACGCGGCCGCTCCAGAAAAAAACTTCGCCGGCCGCGTCTTCGGCAACGATCTCGACCCACACGTCGAAGGCGTCCACCGTGCCGCCCGGGAAGACGTGGCCGACCGTGCGCGTGCGCGCCACGACGTCCACAATGACCGTTTCGCCCGGCTCGACGACCGGGCGCGCGCGGTCGATGGGCGCCGCCAGGTTGCCGACTGCGCGCAGCACGGCCGGCGCGCCGGACAGGCCCGATTCTTCGGCGACGGCGAAGCCGGTCGCGGCGCGCAGTTGATCCGAGCGGCGGATCATCTGCGGAGCAGCGGCGTCCGCGAGAGCCGGCGAAACGGCGAAAATGTCGACGGTCACGATGTTGTTTTCGAGAAACGCCCGCGTCGCCGCCAATTGCTTTTCGTCGCGGTTGACGTAGGGAACTGCGGTGTTCGCCGCCGGAAAGCGGTGCGAGTGGACCATGCCGCCGACGTTGCCCGGGTCATCGGACGGGGTCAGCGGCATGTGGCAGTCGGCGCAGTCCTGCGGTTTTTCAGGGTAATAGAACGAGCGGGCGCCGTGGCCCGAAACGCCGCTCGCCTGCCAGTTGTCGTAGGAGTTGAACCCGCGGATCCAGCGGTAGCCGTTGACCGGAACGTCCAGATGCACCTTATGGCAGGTCGCGCAGAACTCGGCGCCGTCCTCGCGCATGAACGGCTTGAGGAAGGCTTTTCGGTGCGCCGCCGGAGCGATGTTGGTGACGTAGTCATGCACCGCCCGCACCAACCGGTTGCCGCTCCTGGTCAGTTCGTGGAGCGGGGGATATTCTATGGTGAACCCGCCGTTGCCCATGGTGTCGGGGACGTGGACGATCGAATGGCAGGACATGCAGCCCAAGCCCGCGTGGGCTTCGGGCGTGTCCAATTGACCGGCGGCCGGCTCGTCGAACATCCCGTTGAAAAACATCGCGTGGTCGTGGCAGCCGGCGCACCATTTCGACGCCTCCACGCCGGCGGTCTCTTGCATGTACTCGATCGACTTGCGGTAGAACTGGTTGTTGAACGACGAGAAATGGTGCATCGAAGACCGCCACTGTTCGTAGATGTCAACGTGGCACTCGCCGCAGGTCGCCGAGTCCATGAAAAAATCGGACGGGATGAGAGCGCCCGTGTCGGTGTTGGATGACGAGGGGAAAAACGGGCTCTCGGCCCCGGCGCCTTCTTCGTACATCGACAGCGGCGGGGAGGCAGGGTTGACGATGCGGTCGCCCGCGCGCGGAAACCAGCGGTTGCGGACGTGCGCCGACGCGGGCAGCAGAAGAGCGGCGCCCAGCGCCGCCGCCAGGGGTTTCCGGTTGCGGCCGCGGGCCAGCAGCGCCGCTCCGGCAAAGCCGCATGAAGCGTGAACGATCACGATCCACAGGTTCGGGCGCGTTGCGCCGATGAAACAAAGCGCGCCCCCCAGCGCCGCGCCGATCGAGAGCAACGCCGCCGATGCGCGGTTGCGGCGCGCCGAGCGGAATATCTCGCGGCTCGAGAACCACAGGCCCGCGCACAACGCGGCTCCCAGCAGCACGTGCAGCAGAATGTTGCCCAGGTAAAAAAGATCGGGGGAAGGGAAGGCCCAGATCCAGCCGGAGTTCACCAACAGCAGCAGGAAGGCCGTCGCCGGCCATCGTGACCGCCGATCGGTCGTCATCGTCCGTGCCGTGCTCCGCGCGCGGTCAGCGGACGAATCAGGCGCATCGCCGGCCGCGAATTGTATTCCTGCAAATAGCGTCGATGCTCGGGCGTGTCGGGAAACGACTCGTCCGGCCCATAGGGGTAGCCGCTCATGGCGTGGAAGGGCAGCGGCTCCACGGAATCTCCGAAAGCCGTGTTGGCTTCGTTCTCTTTGGCCCAGCCGTCTACGAAAAGAAGATAATCGCGGGACCAGCCCCGAGGCAGCGGCGGCAGCGAGGCGGCGGCAAAGCCGAGAGCGATTTCGTCTCCGGCGCCCATGACGACGAAACGGTCGTCGATGGCGTCGAGCAGCTCGCCGACGCCGCCGAAGCGGGTATAGAGGCCGGACGTGGGATTCCACATCCCCGACGCGGCGACTTCCGCGTAAACGAACCGCTCCGGCTGCGTGCGCTCGGGGTGCGCCAAGTTTCGGGAAAACCCGTGGAAGCGCAACTCGGCGGAGACGGGCGCCAGCGTCGTCAGCCGCGTTTCGGGCCGCTTGGCCCCCGCCGCAACGTACGCCTCGTCCCAATAGACGCACATGTTGGTGACGATGCGGACTTCGCGGGAAGCGGAACGGAACTTGCCGCTGAGATCGACGGCCAGGGTGCGCGGCCGGCCGGCCGGCAGACCCATGTCGGCAACCGCCGTGACCCATGCGCCGTCCGCGTCCCGGACTTGCAGATAAGGGGGCTGAATCGCCGCGCCGGAGGACTGCGAGGAGGCGACGATACTGCTCGCCGCCGGCCAGTCCACCCAGCCTTCCAGGAAAAGGACCGTGTCGTTCGGGTCCGCGCCGGCGAAGTCGAGCGTCAGCGCGTGCGTCTCGGCGATGTTTCTGAAGTCGCGCTCGAACAGGGGGTAGCGGCGGTCGCTGCTGGTCAGCAGGCCGCGCACGTCGCGGCCGCGCTGGTCGGTCGCCGCGGCCGGATACTGCTTCTCGCGCACGCCGTAGAGCTTGAACTCGGGAAACGGCGGGCCTTTGGCCTTTTCGTTGGTGACGACCGCAACCGCTGCCGGATGGTCGACGGCGATCAGACGGATCTGGTCGACGTACGCCGTTTCGCGCAGTTCCTCGGTCAGGCGCGCCTCGAGCATGCCGCCGCGCTCGACGAGTTGCCCGCCGCGGATGAAGACGTATTCGTCGTGATCGACGGGGAAGTAGACGCCGCGGGCCAGGCTTGCGCCGAGCGGGGCTACGCCGAGCACTTCCGAGATGTACTCGAACTCCTGTCCGTTCCAGGTGTAGATCATCGGGCAGGAGCCGGACAGCCGCGGCGCTTCCTTGATGTTGACCGCGATGTTGACCGCGCCGCCGTCGGGCGCTTCCTGCTCGTTTTGAATCAGTCCGTTCGGCCAAGTGACGCGGATCGTGTCGAATTGCTCGGCGGCGCCCAGGCCGAAGTGCAGCGGGACGCCGCGGTAGACCTGCTTGGCGTAGCTCAGGCCCGCTTTGATCTCGACGCGGGCGCCGCGGGCCAGCTTGGGGCTTTTGACGCCTTCGAGGCGGACCGTGATTCCGGCGTTGCCGCCGGCGGTCCGGTTGGCGTGGAAACGAACGGCGCCGTCCGCGCCGGCGCCGATCAGGTCGGGTTTGCCGTCGCCGTTGAAGTCGGCGCTCACGGCCAATGCGTGCTCCGGCGCGGCTTCCGCCGGTTGGAACGAGCCGCCGCCCCCGTTGACCAGAAAACGCTCGGGAGTCGAGCCGTCGATGCGTCCCCGCAACTGAAAATCGGCCCAGGCGGTCACGCGGGGCAGCTTCGGGCCGGCGCGCAATTCGCCTGCGGCGTTGGCCAGAAGCCGCGCGCCGTTCGCGGTCGTCAGCGCAACGTCGAGGTAGCCGTCGTGGTCGGCGTCGACTACGGTCAGCGATGCCGGGCCGGGCGGGACGCGGACGCCGGCTATTTCCACGGCTTCGCCGTAGAGGCCGAGCTTGCGGTCTTGGTGGACGCCGACCCGATCGCCGTATACGACCGCGAGATCGTTGCCGTTGTCCTCGAAAAGCTCGGCGGCGGCGGCCGCGCGGGCGGTTCCGGCCCCGAACGGGAAGCTCGAGGAGACATCGGCGAGCGTCCCGTCGCCGTTGTTTTGCAGCAGCCTTTTGTCTTGGCCGAGCGCGAACAGGTCGAGGTCGTTGTCGTGGTCGTAGTCGTGAAAGAGGCAGGCGGCGAACCGCCCGGCCTGGCTGAACGCCGTGCGGAACGAGCGGCCTTCCACATTCGCCAGAACGGCGACGCCCTGTGCGTCGACGCGGCAGAGGTCCGCGAGGCCGTCGTTATCGAAGTCTCCGGGCGCGTAGTGGGCGGCGCCGGCAAGCCCCAGGTCTGCGGCTTGCGGCCCGTACGCGCCGCTGCGCAGCGCGAGGGCCGCGCCGGCCGACCAGACCAGCGCGTCCGCGCGGCTGTCGCCGTTGCAATCGAAGGTCAAGGCCCCCAGCGGCTTTTCGCCGAGATTGCCGAGAGCGGCGGCGTCAAAGACGAACGGCGCGGCCTCGGCGGCGGCGCCCTCGGCCGGCGCCGGTTCGTAAAGCTCGGAGTAAAAGCTCCAATCGACGTCCTCGCCGACGGCGGCGCCTTCCTGAGCGGCTTTGAGCTCCCTGAACTTGGCGATCTCGCGATCGGCCCGCGTGCGGTCGGTGCGGCGGTAAATGCCGAAAAGCTGAAAGCGCGGCGCGGCCAGCGAGGGGTCCAACTCCGCCGCGCGCTCGAATTTCTCGACGGCGCGGCGCGTGTCGCCGACCTGCTTGTAGAGGGCGCCGAGGTTGTACTGCGTCTTGGCTTCGTCGGGAACCAGCCTTTCCATTTGCAGCAGCTCGGCGATGGCCTTTTCGGCCTCGCCGGCCTTCTTGTATTCGATGCCCAGGTTGAAATAGGTATGGGGCAGCGTGCGGTCGAGCTTTTGCGCGGCCAGGATTTCCGCCATGCCCTCCTCGCCGGAGCCCGCCCGCAAGAGCGCCAGCCCGTAGTTGAGCCGGTCTTGCGCCGAGCGGGGGTTCCGTTGCGCGGCGAGCTTGAGCTGCTCGACGGCCTGCTGCGCCGAACCCGGCGTTTCGTAAAACGCCTTGCCCAGATTGCGGATTTCCTGAAGCTCGGCCGCAGCCTGCGGATCTTGCTGCGCCCGAGTCATGACGCCCCAGGCCGCAAGCCCGAAAATCAGCGCCCAGACCGCGATATAGCGTGCCGTCATATGTCCTTTTCATGGTACTCCGGCGGCCGCTTGCCGCTGCCGCAGGGCCGCAATGGAGCGGCCTGCAAAAGCGTCGTCAAGACTGCAACCGCAGCGCCCGTGCGCGCGTCCCAATCGACATGAGACATACCGGGAGATATCGAAGGCAACGTTTGCCCGCCGCGATGTTGCTCGCCGCCGCGTTGACGGCGACGGCTGCGCTTGCCAAAAACGCCGATTCCAAACGCGAGCCCAAAGGGCCGCGGGAAGACGTTTCGCAAATCGGCGACAGGAACGTCGGAGGCGGCGTCAACTTCTATTCGCTCGAAAAAGAAATCCAGATCGGGCGGAGCATGGCGCAGGATGTCGAGCGCAACGCCAAGATCGTCGACGATCCGCTGATTTCCGAGTACGTGAACCGCATCGGGCAGAACCTGGTGCGCAATTCCGACGCCAAGGTTCCGTTCACGATCAAGGTGATCGACTCCGACGAGTTGAATGCGTTCGCCTTGCCCGGAGGGTTTTTCTACGTCAATACCGGGATTATCGATCTGGCCGCGGACGAGGCCGAGCTGGCCGGCGTCATGGCCCATGAGATCGCGCACGTGGCGGCGCGCCACGGAACGCGCAACGCTTCCCGCGGGCAGCTTGCCGAGCTGGCCACCATCCCGCTGGTTTTCCTGGGCGGCTGGGCCGGTTACGGCATTCGCCAGGCGGCGGGCTTCGCCGTGCCCATGACCTTCCTGAAGTTCTCCCGCGAGTTCGAGAAGCAAGCGGACTTTCTGGGCGTGCAGTACCTGTACAAGACCGGCTACGACCCGGCTTCGATGGTGCAGTTCTTCGAGCGCCTGAAGGCCGCGCAGAAGCGCAAGACGAGCAAGGTCGCCGCGGCGTTCAGCACGCACCCGCTGACCGAAAAGCGCATCAAGATCGTGCAGCAGACGATCGACGAGTTGCTGCCCGAACGCCCGCAATACGCGGTGACCAACAGCGAGTTCCTGAAGGTGAAAGCCCGGCTGGCGCAACTCCAGAACCGCCGCAAGCCGGCGGACGACCCCAACCGCCCGCGCCTGCGCCGCAGCGCCCCGGAGGATACGATCGAGGTCGATGAAGACGCCCTGCCCGAAGAAGACGACGGCGACAGGCCGATCCTCAAGCGCGGGGCGCTGGCCGATTAGGACGTTGGGGCGGGCGTCTCACGCCACAATTGCCCCGCCGCCACCATCGCGGCAATAAGCCTCTGACCGTATCCGCTCATGGTGGACGATAGGTGTATGTCACGCACCGATGCGAACAGTGGCGATGAAGCGCGCGCCGAGGACATGAAGCGCGAGGCGGCCGACTCCGCACCGCAGAAGAATGCGGCCGAACCCCTCAGCGTCGAAGAAGTCCGGCGGCTTCGCGGGTCGCCGCGGAACCAGTAGCCCGCTCCCCGCAGTTCCCGGCGGACGGTCTCGAGCCATTCTCCGCCTGCCCCGACGCGCAGGTGCGGCACGTTCTCCAGCACTATCAGCCGCGGGCGCTCTTTCGGGGCGAACTCCGACACGATACGCGGAATCTCGAAAAACAGCTTGCCGCGCGGGTCGTCGAATCCGTTCCGCTCCCCTGCCTGCGAGAAACTTTGGCAGGGAAACCCCGCCGCCAGAACATCTACCGGCTTCAACTCCCAGGCGGAAAGCTCCCGCACGTCCTTCTCGAACAGCGGCACGCCGGGAAACCTGTGGCGGAATACGGCGCAGGCGTAGGGATCGATGTCGTTGGCCCAGAGCACCTTGAACCCGGCGGAAGCGAATCCGGAAGCGAATCCGCCCATGCCGCTGAAAAGAGAACCTACGGTCATCTGAAGTGGGTTCACGATTGTATCAAGCACGGTTTCCTGCGTGGCAGCCGGTTCGACGGCGTCTCAGCGTGAGTCCGTCCAGTTGTGATGATTCCCTGGCATGCGACAATGGGGTCATGCTGGAACCTTCCCGCGATGCCGGCCGGCGCGGCAAACTCATTGCAGACAGCGCCTCGGGCGAAGTCGAGAACAAGCCTGCGCAGGCCGGCAGGAAGCCGCATACTGTCGTCGTAAAGCGTCTCGAAGAACCGAAGGGCGGCAAGAAGGTCAAGAAACTCACCGCGGACGAGCGGAGAAGAATTGCGCGAAAGGCTGTCTCCGTGCGCTGGGAGATGCGAGAACGAAACCGTTAGATACGGTCTTCAAGCAACTCTGCCTGAATCATTCCGTCGGCGAGCGCCTGCATAATCACAAAGGGCTGCATCAGCGGATTCGTGAAACGAAAACGGTATCTCCTGGGGATTCCGGTTTTCTGTAGAATGCGCCCTCTGCCGTCCCCGCAAAACGCATTGAGATGGTGGGTGAAGGCAGGGATGTCATAGTTTTTGCCCGTGATCAACTTCATGGGCTGTCGAATATCCGACGCTTGAAAGTAACCCAGATCGTCCACGTCCGATACCGCACAGGCGGCCAAGACCTGCTTGAACAGGTTGTTTTTTCGTGCGCTCAAGGTAGCTCTGTGATAATCGGTTCGGGTGCTCTCTTGGGTGTTCTGGAGAGCCTTTCGGATTGCCGCATCGACGTCTTGCACGGCCACGGTATCGCTACCGCGATCTGCTGTCGCCCGGACTGAGTGCAGCCCCAAGAGATGCGCATAATGCGGCAGCCCCCGCGCGAGAAGCACAATTTTCCTGATGGCGTCCCTGGTAATCTTGAGTTCGAGGTTCTGAAGACCGTTGTTGACAATCTGTTCGATTTCCACTCGTGACATTCTCGGCATTCTGATCTGAACCAGCGCTCTCTCTACCGACCGGTGTTCAGAGATGAGTTCTTGAACGCTGTCCGCAACGCCGACGAGAACGACCGTGGCGTTGACAGCGTGATCGGAAAGCATCTTGATCAGATCTGCGAATACCCCCTTCGCCGTTGGCGAAAGACGGTCGAACTCATCGACAATCAAAATGGGTAGGGCTTGCTTGGAGATTTGCTCCAGCAGTCGTCTGCCCCGTTCGGTGTCTCGTCTTCCCTGAAATACGCTGAAGCCGGCAAGCGTGTTTCGACGGAGGAGCCGTTAAATCCGATTTCCTTCGAAACAGCTACCATTTCAATCTCATTGAAGAGTTTCCGCCACACGGCTCCGAAGTTGTCAAGTCCGTCACAGTTGACCCGTGAACAGATCAACGGATCGACTGTCAGAAACTTTGAGGTCATATTGGCTAGGGATGTTTTGCCGACCCCACGCTCTCCAAATAAGACAGCATGCTGACCTCGTTGGTTCACGACATCGATTACGCTTTGGACCTGATCCCGCCTTCCGGCAAACAGTTCTTTTTCGTCGATTGGAGCTGTTGGCGTGAAATACCTTGCCGCCAAAACAACCGAGTCGAAATCCAATGGAATCTGCTGCGCCATCATCTACAAGTAATGGTAAGTAAGTAACATTATAGCTGCATTCGCTGCAGCGCAGGCGTATTTCCGAGCCGGCAACCTGCAGGCAGTAAACCCTTGGCTGCATCCGCTCATGGTGTACGCTCGGGGTATGTCACGCGCCGATACAAACAGTGGCGATGAGGCGCGCGCCGAGACCATGAAGCGCACGGCGGCCGACTCTGCGCTGCAGGAGAATGCTGCCGAACCCCTCGGCGTTGAGGAAGCCCGGCAGCTTCGCGGGACGGGCTGGGATGGCGACCTTGACGAGTTGCGCTGCGGACGCCCCATGCGGTCTTGAGCGCTACGCCGGACGTACCTACACCCAGTAAGTGCGGTCGAGGCTGCGGTATTGGACCGCTTCGGCCAGTTGGGCCGTGAGGATGTTCTCGCTTCCTTCCAGGTCGCAGATGGTGCGCGCCACCTTCAGGATGCGGTCGTGCGCGCGGGCCGAGAGACCCAGCCTTTGCACGGCGGTTTCGAGCGTCCGCTCGCCCATTGCGTCCAGCTTGCAGTGCTTGCGGATCATTTTCGCGGGCATGCGGGCGTTGGCGTAGCCGCGGCGCAGTTGAATCGCGCGGGCGCGCTCGACCCGCTCGCGGATATTCTCCGAGCTTTCGGCCGGTTGATCCTCGCGCAGCTCGCGGTACTTGACCGGCGGCACTTCCACGTGGATGTCGATGCGGTCGAGCATGGGGCCGCTGATCTTGCCCACGTAGCGTTGGATCATCGGCGGCGTGCAGCGGCACTCGCGGTTGGGGTCGCCGAAGTAGCCGCAGGGGCAAGGGTTCATGGCGGCGACCAGCATGAATTGCGAAGGAAAGGTCAGACTGATGCCGCCGCGGGCGATGGTGATCCGGCCGTCTTCGAGCGGCTGCCGCAGCAGGTCGAGCACGTTGCGCGGGAATTCGGGGAATTCGTCCAGAAACAGCACGCCGTTGTGGGCCAGGCTGACTTCGCCGCAGCGCGGCATGCCGGAACCGCCGCCCACCAGCCCCGCGTTGGAGACGCCGTGGTGCGGCGAGCGGAAAGGGCGCTCCCGCAGCAGGCCGCTGTGCTCGCCGAGAACGCCGGCGACGCTGTGCACCTTGGTCGTCTCGACGGCCTCGTCCATGGTCAGCAGAGGCAGAATGCCGGGTAGCCGCTTGGCCAGCATCGTCTTGCCCGATCCGGGCGGCCCCACCATCAGCACGTTGTGCCCGCCGGCGGCGGAAATCTCCAGTGCGCGCTTGGCCGTCTCCTGGCCGCGGACTTCGCCGAAGTCCGCGCTGAGCGTGTTCGCGGCGGGAGCGGCGCCGTTGCGCTCGGCGGTCGGGTGCTCGCCGGGGTTCTCGAGCAGCTTCGGAATCTCCCGCAGATGCCTGACGGGGTAGACGTCGATATCCTCGACCACCGCCGCCTCGACCGCGTTCGCCGCCGGCACGATGAGCTTGCGGATGCCTTGCTCCTTGGCGCACACGGCCATCGGCAGGGCGCCGCGCACCGGGCGGATGCCGCCGTCGAGGGAAAGCTCGCCGGAGATCAGAAAGCCGTCTGCGGCGCCCTCGGGGAGCATGCCCGACGCGCCCAGAATCCCCAGCGCCATAGGCAAATCGAACCCTGCGCCTTCCTTGCGGATGTTGGCCGGCGCCAAGTTGATGGTGACCGCTTGATTGGGGTAGCCGAAGCCGGAGTTCGTCAGCGACGACTTGAGGCGCTCGCGGCTTTCCTTGACCGCGGCGTCGGGCAGACCGACCATGAAAAAGTCTTTGGCGCTGCCGCGGTAAACGTCGACTTCCACGTCGATGAGCAGGGCGTTTACGCCGTAGAGCGCGGCGGTTCGCGTCTTGCAAAGGCCCATTGTCTAATCGCCGTCCGCGGCGTTCTTCTTGCGGGAAGGTTCGCCGCTTTTCTCGGCGCGCAACCGCTCTGCGGCCGCCTGCAACTCGAATTGCGACCAGATCCGGATCAAAAAAACGAAAAGCGCGAGCGTTGCCGCCGTCCGCCAATCGAATCCGGCGATGTCGGGGAAGGGAATCACGGTGGATATTCCGGCGGCGACTCTCGATTATACAGGAAGAGGCGCTATATTGAGACCGTGACGTTCGAGCGCCGTTTCCGTCGAACCGCCGCGCTGACGGCGGCGGTTGCCCTGCTTTTGCCCTTGACCGCGTTTGCCGGCGAGAAAGGTTTGGTGAAGCTGAAAGACCCGCTGGACGAGCCGGAATTCTACTGCCTGGACGTGCCCGGTTGGGGACGCCGCCTGAATCTGCAGGCGCCGCTGATGGCGCACACCTGCAAGCCCGGCGCCGACGACGAAATTTTTCAGACGGACTATCCGCACGAGGGGCAGCTTGCGATGCCGGCCTATTCCCTGTGCGTGCAAGCGGACCGCGCCGAGGCCGGCGCGCAACTGCGGTTGAAGGAGTGCTCCGACAGCGCGCTGCAACGGTTCGCCTTGTCGGACGGGCGCCTGCGTCCGGCCGGCGCCCCGAGTCTGTGCCTGGCCGTAGCGGACGCCGCGGGCGAGCCGACCGGCGGGCCGAGCCACCTCCGGCTCGACCTGGCCTTGCACCCCTGCGCTTCCGTCTCGCCGGCCCGCAGCGCATGGACGGTACCCTGAAGCTCCATTCGGCGCCGTTGCCGGTTACGGTTCGGGACGCCTTGCGCAGCGGCGTCCGCTCGCTCAAAAAACGCCGCGTCCATGTTCCCGAGTTGACGGCGCAGTTGCTGCTCGGCGATGTTTTGCGCCGGGGCAGGGAGTGGCTGCACGCCCACTCCGACCGTGTTTTGCGGGCCGAGGAATGGGACGCCTACCGCGAGCTCGTTGCCGCCCGCTGCGAGGGCGCGCCCACGCAGTACCTGCGCGGCATGCAGGAGTTCTACGGACTGGAGTTCCGCGTCACGCCGAGCGTGCTGATTCCCCGGCCCGAGACCGAGCATCTGGTGCATGCGGCGGTCGAGCGCATCCGTCCGGGCGAGCGCGCTCTCGACGTCGGCACGGGCTCGGGAGCGGTCGCCGTTGCCGTCGCCAAGAACGTTGCCGGGGTAAAGATGAGCGCTTCGGATATTTCCGCCGCCGCGCTCCGCGTCGCCCGCGAAAACGCCCGGCGGCTGGGCGCGGACGTGCGCTTTTTCCTTGCCGACCTCGACCGGGCCGTGCTGCCGCAGGCGGTCGATGCAGTGTTGTGCAATCCCCCCTATGTGCCGCTGAGAGACATCGGCGGCATACAGCGGGAGCTGCGCCGCGAGCCTTCGCTGGCGCTTTTCGGAGGAGAAGACGGTCTCGCCGTTTACCGCCGGCTGGCGCCCGGCGCGGCGCGGATCGTCAAACCCGGCGGATGGCTTATCATGGAGCTTGGCTACAACAGCCGGGCCGCAGTCGAAGAGTTGCTGCGCGCCCCGGATTGGCAAACCCCTGAATTTCATCGAGATTTGGCCGGATTGGACCGCGTCGTGTCCGTTCGGCGCAGCTTCCTGCAGTCGTGAAAATTACCAAAGTCGAAGGTCTTCTGATGTCCTGTCCGTTCGCGGAGCCGATCCGGCTGCCGTTTTACGGCGGGTTGCGCACGATTTTGAAACGCGACGCGATGCTGATCCGCGTCACGACCGACGCCGGGATCAAGGGCTTCGCTCCCGGCCCGGCTCATGAACGCGCGGCGCGGGAAATCGAGCGGACGATCGGGCCTTTTCTGGAAGGCCGCGATCCGGCGGATTGGAGGAGCTTCGGCTTCGCGGGCGGGTTGGAGATCGAGAAGACTTATCACGCCGTCGAGGTGGCGGTGATCGACGCCGCGGCCAAGGCGGAAGGCGCGCCCATGTCCGACTTGCTGGGCGGCCGCAAGCGCGAGCGGATCAAGTGCTACGGGTCGGCGGGGATGTACATGTCTCCCGCGGGCTACGCCGCCGAAGCCGCCGCCGTGCAGGAGTTGGGTTTCCCCGCCTACAAGCTGCGTCCGGCGGCGGGCCCGGAAGGCGATCTGAAAACGGTCGAGGCGATGCGCAAGGCCGTAGGGCCGGATTTCGGCTTGATGCTCGATTGCCACGCCTGGTGGCGCATGGGCGAGCGCAGCTATTCGCCGCAGACGATCGAAAATCTGTGCCGCGCCCTTGCGCCTTACGCCCCCTATTGGGTCGAGGAGCCCTTCGACCCCGACGACCACGCCGCCTACCGCGCCATGCGCGGCAAAGGGATCGCGGCGCTGGCGTCGGGCGAGCACGAGCCCGACGAGGCGGGATTTTTGGACCTGATTCGCTCCGGCTGCGTGGACTTCGTGCAAATGGACGTGTGCTGCCAGGGCGGATTCGAGATGGGCCGGCGCATTTTCGATGCGGCTGAAAAACAGGGCATTCGTTTTGCTTTCCACAGTTGGGGGACGCTGCTCGAAGTGATCGCCGCGGCGCAGTTCGGCGTCTGCCGGGACGCGAGCGTGGTCGAATGGCTGGAGTACCCGTTGCATGCCAACGGCGGCAAGCCGGGGATGTACCCGTTCCCGGCCGCGGACGAGATTCTGAGCGAGCCGCTGAATCTTGAAAACGGCTTTCTGATCCTGCCCGACGGGGCGGGCATCGGCGTTGAGGTCGATGAGTCCGTCGTGGAAAAATACCCCTTCGTTCCGGGGCCGTGGTCGATCTTCCATATCGATTCCCCGCCCGAGACGCTGGCCGTGAGCGGCGACCACAGCGTGCCCTGGGTCGAACCCTCCGACGGCGCCGAGCGGCGCGCCTGATGGAATTTCGTCGAGCCGCGCTACAGTGACAGAGTAATGGAACCGGATGTCATCACGGTCGTCGTTGCCGCGGCAGCGCTCGGTATCCAGCAGTGGCGCGGACAGCACAAGACCGAATTGGCGATCAGCGAGTTGCGCGCCGAGATGGGCAGTCGGATAGCGAAGCTGGAAGGTCTGTTCGAGGGATTCACCAAGTATCGCGAGCAACAGCCGTAACGGCGCTGGGGAAGGAGCGGGAAACCGTTCGGTTATTGCGCCGGAGATTCTGACCGAGCCGCCGCACCTTGAAAACGGCTGTCTGGTCATGTCCGACGGGGCGGGCATCGGCGTTGAGGTCGATGAGTCCGTCGTGGAAAAATACCCCTTCGTTCCGGGGCCGTGGTCGATCTTCCATATCGATTCCCCGCCCGAGACGCCGGCCGTGAGCGGCGACCACAGCGTGCCCTGGGTCGAACCCTCCGGCGGCGCCGAGCGGCGCGCCTGATGGAATTTCGTCGAGCCGCGCTACAGTGACAGAGTAATGGAACCGGATGTCATCACGGTCGTCGTTGCCGCGACAGCGCTCGGTATCCAGCAGTGGCGCGGACAGCACAAGACCGAGTTGGCGATCAGCGAGTTGCGCGCCGAGATGGGCAGTCGGATAGCGAAGCTGGAAGGTCTGTTCGAGGGATTCACCAAGTATCGCGAGCAGCAGCCGTAACGGCGCTGGGGAAGGAGTGGGAGACCGTTCGGGTTACGGCAATGGATCGTTCCCGAACGAAACGTCCGATTCCACCTGGAAGAGCGACGATTCGGCCGAGAACTTGCGGTAGTCGTCGAAGGCGATCTCGTGCCGAAAGCATTTGGGCGAACGACGCAGGCAGCCCAGGTTCGTCGCCGAGGCCGGCAGCAGATACTCCGCGCCGCCGATCGTCACCGAGGCGAAGCGCAAGGTCGTCTCGACCAGCCGCAGACCGAAACGCTGAGGCAGATCCGCTGCGGCGGTCATCTCGATGCGCAGGGCGCGTCCGCTCTCGGGCGCGAGCCAGACGGCGGCGCGGTACGCGGGGCGGATGCTTGCCGCGTTGAAGTGAATGCTCCACGTGGACTGCTCGCGCGAGGCGCGGGTTGCATAGGCGGCCGCGCCGGGCGCCTCGCCGTCTCGGGAGGGGTTGCGGGCGAAGGCGAGACCGAGTTGCGGGGCGAAAAGGTTGCGCAGCAGCGTGCCGTACTCGCCTGCCGATCAGGCGCGGTCCAGGTCTTCCATGCTGTCGACCCGCCGCCGCCCGTCGATGCGGATGTTGCGGTAGGTCTCTTTGCGGCCCGCGTAGAGGACTTCGGCTTCGATCGTGTCTTGGAGCGCCCAGATGCGGCCCCGATTGAAGCTGACGAACCGCTCGACGCGCCGCTTGGCGATGAAATCCGGGAGGTTTGCGGTGAAGTCGGCGTTGGCCTTGCGGGCCAGGCGGATGAGCGGATCGGCATCCGCATGGTTCGGGGCCGGACGAGTCGGCTCCGGCGGCGCAGGGACGGCGGTTGCGCGCGTTCTTTCGGGCGGACGCCGGCGCGGGCGCAAAGGGCCTTCGGTCTGCGGCAAGATCGGGGCGGCGCAGAGCAGCAAGCAAGCCGCCGGGCAGGCGGCGCGCCGCAAGCAGGAAAGGCTCGGGGAACCCCAAGCCTTTCGAGAGGAAAAAGCGTTCTGCCGGCTACTCGCGTTCACGGCGACTCTTCTTGCGCCTGTGCTTTCTGGCCAACGCTTGCTTCAGACGCCGCTTCTCGCCGGGTTTCATGTAATAGGAGTGGCGCTTGACCTCCTTGATGATGTCTTCCTGCTGCACCTTGCGCTTGAAGCGCCGCAGCGCGGCGTCGATGGGTTCGCCTTCGTTCAGGTAAACTTCTGCCATATCGGCGTATGCACCTCCCCTCTCGGGACGGTTTCGCCGGGGGCGCGCAGCGGGCGGAAAGGCCGCTGCGCCCCAACTACGGATTGTACAATACGGCGTCGAGGAAAGCTCCGGGAGCAAGCATGATTCACATCGGCGAACGGCAGGTGCGGGAAATTCTATCGATGGCGGAGGCCGTCGAGTTGGTCGAGGAAGCGTTTCGGCGCTTGGCCGACGGCCGCGCGGAAAATCATCCGCGGCGGCGCGTGGTCATGCGCAATGGAACGCTTTTGCACTACATGGCAGGCGGCGACAACCAGGACGGCGTGGTCGGGACCAAGGTTTACGCCACGAACCGCAAGGTCGGCGCGCGGTTCGTCGTCTTGCTTTTCGATGCCGAGGCCATCGAGCTTCTGGCGGTCATCGACGCCAACGCTCTCGGACAGATTCGCACCGGCGCCGCCAGCGGCGCAGCCACCCGTCATTTGGCAAGGGAAAACGCCTCGCGGCTGGCGCTGTTCGGCAGCGGCTTCCAGGCCGAGACGCAATTGGAAGCCGTTGCGGCGGTGCGTTCATTGGACAGCGTTGCCGTTTACAGCCGCAGCGCCGCAAAACGCGAAAAATTCGCCGTGCGGATGAGCGCGAAGCTCGATCTGGATGTCCGCGCGGTTTCCTCGGGCGAGGAAGCGCTCGACGGCGCGGACATCGTGACGACCGTGACCAACGCCCGCGAGCCGGTATTCCCCGGCGATTCGCTGCCGGCCGGGACACACGTTAACGCCGCCGGCAGCAATCACGCCAAGCGCCGCGAGCTCGACGCCGCCGCCGTCAAGCGCTGCGATATCGTCGCGGCGGACTCGATCGAGCAGGCGCAGATGGAGGCCGGCGACCTGATCCAGGCGGCCGCCGAGGGAAATTTCGACTGGGGCCGGGCAGTGGAGTTGTCCGCGGTGATTGCCGGCAGCGAGCCCGGACGCATCGCCCCGCAGCAGATCACCCTTTTCGAGTCGCAGGGCCTGGCGATCGAGGACGTCGCCGTCGCCCGCTACGTCTATCGGCAACTGGCTTGAGCGTCTCAGAGGCGCTTGCGGGCGGCGAGCGGCAGCCGAGCGGCTACAATAGCCTCGTGCCGGAATGCCGCGTCGCCATCTATCCGGGATCGTTCGATCCGATCACCAACGGACATCTCGATCTGATCGCGCGCGCCTCGAAGCAGTTCGACGAGCTGGTCGTCGCGGCCTTGCGGCACGATTCGAAGCAGCCGGCGTTTACGCTCGAAGAACGGCTGGCGATGATCGCCGAGGCGGTCGCGCCTTTCGCCAACGTGAGCGTGGACAGCTTCGACGGTCTGCTGGTGGACTTCGCCCGCGAAAAAGGAGCGAAGCTCATCTTGCGCGGCATCCGCGCCGTTTCCGATTACGAGTACGAGTTGCAGATGGCGCTGATGAACCGCAAGCTCGCGCCGGAGCTGGAAACCGTCTTCATGCTGCCGTCGGAGGCATACAGCTATCTCAGCTCGCGGCTGGTCAAAGAAGTAGCCCGCCACGGCGGGGACGTCGACGCGCTCGTGCCGCACTGCGTCGCCGAGCGGCTGCGCGCGATGCAGCATGAGCCTTCTGTAACCTGAAGTGATGGAATTCTCGCAGCGCATTTCGCGGATCAGCGAATCCGCAACAATGGCCGTGACGGCCGAAGCCGGACGCCTCAAGCGCGCAGGGGTCGACGTTGTCGCCTTCGGCGCCGGCGAGCCCGATTTCCCGACGCCCGACAACATCAAGAGGGCCGCCGTTCAAGCCATCGAAGAAAACTTTACCCGCTACACGCCCGCAGGCGGCATTCCCGAGCTCAAGCAAGCCATTACGTCCTGGCACGCGCGCGATTTCGGCACGGCGTACGAGCCGAGCGAATGCATCGCCACCGTGGGCGGCAAGCACGCCATTTTCAACTGCATGGCGGCGTTGATCGACGAAGGCGACGAAGTCGTGCTGCCCGTGCCGTACTGGGTCACGTTTTTCGACGTGATCCGCTATCACGGCGGCGTCCCCGTGAAGGTCGAAACGCAGGAATCGAACGGATATTCCCTGACCGCCGCCGACATCGCGGGCGCGGTCACCGACAAGACGAAGATCGTCATCGTCAATTCCCCCAACAATCCTTCAGGGGCCGTGGTCGAACGCGGCGAATTCGAAAAAATCCACGAGTTGACCTCCCGCCGCGGCATTTTGCTGATGAGCGACGAGTGCTACTGTCATTTTGTCTATGGCTCCGAGCCGTTCTCCATTGCCTCGCTTCCCGGCGCCAAAGACAACACGATCGTGATCGGGTCGCTGTCGAAGACGTTCGCCATGACCGGGTGGCGCCTGGGCTACGTGCTGGGCCCGGCTGCTTTGATCCGCAACATCAACAAGCTGCAGAGCCATTCCACCTCGAATCCGACATCGATCGCTCAGAAGGCGGCGGTCGAGGCGTTGACCGGACCGCAAGGCTCGATCGCCGCAATGCTTGCGCAGTACCGCGCGCGCCGCGAGTACGTCGTCGGCGCTCTGCGCGCCATCCCCGGCGTGGCCTGTCCCGAGCCGGGCGGAGCGTTTTACGCCTACCCCAACATCTCCTGCGCTCTCGGCAAGGGCGGCGTCGCCTCGCCGATGGATTTCGCCAAGAAGCTGCTGGCGGAGGCGCGCGTCGCGGTGGTGCCGGCCGAGGCCTTCGGCACGACCGAGCAGGTCAGGATTTCATACGCCGCGTCGATGGAAGACTTGACGCGCGGCATCGCGCGAATCGACGAGTTCATCCGCAATCTCTCGTGAAACGATTGGAACCGCTCAAGCTCAGGCCGTCGTTTCGGGAGAAGATATGGGGCTCCACGAATCTTGAGCCGGTGTTCGGCGAAACCGGCAGCCCGATCGGCGAAGTCTGGTACACGCACGAAACAAACGTGGTGGCCGCGGGTCAGCCGGCGGGCCGGACGCTCGGTAGCTTGCTGAGCGAATACGGAAGCCGGCTGCTGGGGCCCGGGCAACCGAGCGGCGGGAAGTTTCCGATCCTGACAAAGCTGTTGTTTCCCGCGCAGAAGCTGTCGGTGCAGGTGCATCCGGACGACGCTTACGCTTTCGAGCACGAGAACGGCCCGGGCAAGATGGAACTGTGGTACGTGCTCGCGGCCGGGCCGGACGCCCGCGCCGCGCTCGGCCTGGTCGAGGATTTGCCGCCCGATGCTTTGGCGCAGGCGGCCCGCAGCGGGGCAATCGAGAAGTATTTGCGCTGGGTTCCGCTTAGCGCCGGGCAGACGGTTTTCGTTCCGCCGGGCGCCCTGCATGCTCTTGGCGCGGGCGTCGTGATTTGCGAAATCCAACAGAATTCCGATTTGACTTACCGGCTTTACGATTTCGGCCGAGTGGACGGCGACGGACGCCCGCGCCCGCTGCATATCGACCGGGCGGCGCGGGTTGCCGATGTCCGCTTGCGGCCGTCGCCGGCGGCCGCCGCAGGAGCCTCCGGCAACGGCTTTTGCGTCGAGCGTCTCGGACAATGCCGGCGCTTCGCCGCAGAGCTTCTGAGTTGGGACGCCGGATTCGAGTACCGCCCCGATCCCCGAAGAGCGCACGTTCTGCTCGTGATCGAGGGAGCGGGAGCGCTGAATCGCACGCCCTTCGAGACGGGCGACTGCTTTCTGATTCCGGCGGAAGCCGCGCCCTTCGCCGTCGAAGGCCGCGGGGCGCGGGCGGTGCGGGCGTTCGCGCCCTGACGCAAACAGGCCGGACTTTCCAGGCATGGCGACGCGCTACCGGGTTTTGGGGTTCATGTTCGTCCTGATGACGATCACCTACATGGACCGCGTCTGTTTCGGAACCACCGCCCCAGCCATGTCCGCCGAGCTGGGCTTGACCAACGAGCAATTGGGCCGCGCGGGGTCTTTCTTCGTGCTGGGCTACGTGCTGTTCGAGATTCCCGGAGGCTTTCTGGCCGATCGCTTCGGCGCCCGGGCGCTGCTGACGCGGATCGTGATCTGGTGGTCGGCTTTCACGGCGCTGACCGGCGCGGCGTGGAATCTGACCGTCCTGATTGCGATTCGGTTCCTCTTCGGATGCGGGGAGGCCGGCGCCTTTCCGGGCTGCGCCTCGGCGGTTTCCTACTGGTTTCCTGCGCGCGAGCGGGGCCGCGCGCAGGCCGTGATCATGTTCGGCAGCCGCATCGGCTTCGCCCTGACTTCGTGGATCGTGATCGCGCTGATGGCGCGCTGGGGTTGGCGGGCGGTCTATTGGATTTTCGCCGTGCTGGGGATCGTTTGGGCCGCGGGCTGGCGAAGCTGGTTCCGCAACGACCCGGCGGAACACCCCGGCGTCAGCGCCGAGGAGCTTGCCTTGATCCGGGGCGGGCGGGGCATCGCGTCTCGCCGCAAAGGCGCGCCTTGGGCTGCTCTGCTGGCCAATCGCAATGTATGGGCGCTTTCGGCGATGTACTCGGGCTACACTTGGGGGCTGTATTTTTACATTCAGTGGCTGCCGACCTACATTCAGAATGCGCGCGGCGTGGAGTTGGGAGAGGTCGGTCCGGTTACGGCCGCCGTGTTGTTGTGCGGCGCGGCCGCAAATCTGGCGGGCGGCTGGCTGAGCGACCGGCTCGCCGCGCGGTTCAGCCTGCGCACTGCGCGGCGTCTGCCCGCCATGGCCGGATTGCTGGGCGCGGCGGCGTTTCTTGCGCCCGCCGCTCTGCTCGAGAACGACGCGTTGGCGCTCGTCTGCCTGGCGGCAAGCTTCGGCTGCGCGGAGTTGATTCTGGCCGTTACCTGGGCGGCATGTCTGGACGTCGGCGGAACGCATGCGGGCGTGGTGTCCGGCGCGATGAACTCGTTCGGACAAATCGGCGGCGCCCTCGCTCCCTGGCTGATCGGGCTGATGGTCGACCGCAGCGGCTCATGGCAACTGCCTTTGCTGCTCTCGTCGGCGTACTATGGCCTGAGCGCTATGCTCTGGCTCCTCGTCGAGCCGGAGCGCGCGCTGCGGGCGCCCCGCGAGGAGTCCGCGCTTTGAAGATGCCGCCCGACAACCCGCGGCGCCCGGAGATACGAAACCCCTGCCTGCCTGTTCTCGTCGCAATAAAAAAACTCGCAATAAAAAAACACAGTGAACCCGCCGCCCCGTCACACGGCCATGCGCGGCGGCTCGAATATTGCATACCGGAATATTGCATACCGGGAGGAAAACGACATGAACGCAACCTTCGCGAGCTTCGCCGCAGCGGCGCTGTTGGCCGCCGGAGCGGCAATGGCGGAGACCGGCCGCATCGCGCGTCAAGTGCGCCACGAGCTGGTCATGCTGCCTTATTACAGCGTGTTCGACAATCTCACGTACAAGTTGGACGGCGCGCGGGTGACCTTGGGCGGTCAAGTCACCCGGCCTACGCTGCGGGCGGACGCCGAGCGCGCCGTCAAGCGTCTCGAGGGCATTGCCGAAGTGGTCAATGAGATCGAGGTCTTGCCGGTCTCGCCCAACGACGACCGCATTCGCAGGGCCGTGTACCGCGCCGTCTACTACCAGCCCGTACTGAGCCGCTATTCGTTTCAGTCCGTGCCGCCGATCCACATCGTCGTCAAGAACGGCGACGTCACGCTGGAGGGCGCGGTGCGTACGCAAGCCGAGAAAAACATCGCCGGCGTCCAGGCGAACGGCGTCGCCGGCGTGTTCTCGGTCATGAACAACCTTGCCGTCGAAAATCGGGAGTAGAGAACGCTCGATGAACCGGCCGCGCTTCGAAGACGCTCCTTACGCCGAGCCGCCCGACGAGACCGACGTGAACCTGCGCGCGTATTTCGACGCCATGCCGGACGAAAAGCTGGCCGAATATTCCGCATGTTGGAGTGACGAGCAGGTCGCCGCCTGGGATGGGAACTTTCGATCGGATGGAGTGCTGATGATGGTCTGCTGCGACCGTGACGTGGGTTTCGCCGAATACCGCGCGGCGCTCGGCGAATGCCTGAAGTTCCGCGGCTTGTCCGCGGCAGACTCTTGATTCTCGAATGGCCGTGGAAACACCCCCCGGAACAAGGGACGCGGCATTGCGTTTCTTCGTTTGCGCGCTGCTCGCCTGCGCGTCTTGCGGGCGCATGTTCGACCCGCCGTTGCAGGCGCGGTTCGCCGTCGAGGGTTGCCAATCCGTTTTCCCCGCGCTCGACCCGAGCCGCATGAAGTGGGAGACCTTGCCGCAGCCCGTGATCGAGCGCGGGGCGGCCGGGGACTGGGACGCGGTCGATGTTCTCAACCCGGCGGTAGTTCGCCTCCAGGAGCGCTACCTGAATCTCTATTCCGGGTTCGACGGCAAGACGTGGCGCACGGGATTGGCCGTGTCCGACGACGGGATGCGGTGGCGGAAGAAAGGCCGTGTTTTGTCGCCCGAGGGATGGGAAGGATCTTACATTGCGGCCAACGGCGCGGCGGTTGTTCGCGGCAACAGGATTTTCTACTGGTATCAGGCCGGCCCGCGGCAAGAAACGCGCATCGCGCTTGCCTATTCCGCGGACGGCGTCCGCTGGGAAAAAATGCCGGCGCCGGTGCTCGGTCCCGGCCCGCGCGGCTCGTGGGACGAAACGGCTGTTGGCGATCCCTATGTGCTGGCCTGCGGAGAATGGTTGTATTTGTTTTATCTGGGGCAGAATCGGCGCGGCAGCCAACGTTTGGGGCTGGCCCGATCGCGCGACGGCGCCCATTGGCAGAAGGAGCACCGCAATCCGCTGCTCGCGGGCGGCGGCCCGGGAACGTTCGATGAGCGCGGCGTCGGCGAGCCGGCTGTGTTCCGCGCCGGCGGCAAGCTCCATATGCTGTACGTCGGGCGCGGAGGGGACGAGCGGAGAGAGATCGGTTGGGCGCAATCGACCGACGGAGTAGACTGGAAAAAGGCGGACCGTGCGCCGCGCTTGGTTGGCGGTTCGGAGTGGAGCCGCGCCGTTGTCTGCGATCCTGAAATCATGGCCGCCGCCGGCCGTCTTCAGGTTCTCTTCGGAGCGGGCGGCAGGGCGTCGCCGGACGAAAATCTGGACGGCGTTATCGGCAGCGCGGCGCTGGCGCCGCAATAAAGGGCTATGAACTTGGCAAGGATGCGGATTGTACGGCTGCTTCCGCTTGCGGCGGCATTCCTGGCGGCGGCGGGCGCGCAGGTGTTGGATCCCGTGCAGTGGCGGCTGGTTCTGGAACCGGCTCACTCCGCGCCGGGCGGACGCATCGCGGCCCGCTTGACGGCCGACGTCGAGGACGGCTGGCATCTTTACTCATCGACCACCCCGCAGGGGAAGCCGATTGCCCTCAACCTGCAAATCTCCGACTCGCCGGCTGTAGCTTCATGGCAGGCTTATCAGCCCGAGCCGACGGTCAAGTTCGACCCGAACTTTCAGATGAACAGCGAGTGGTACGAGCATGCGGCCGAGTTCTTTATCGCCATCGATCTGACCGAGGGCAGCGAAGGCGAGCAACTCATCGAGGCCGCCGTGCGCTATGCGGCGTGCGACGACAGGCGATGTCTGCCGCCGAAGCGCAAGTCGGCTGCGGCGCTGCTGGCGGTCGCGCCCGGCGCAGAGGGGACGGCCGCGGCCGTCCCGGAAAATTACCAGGCGATGAAGCTCTTCGCATCGCCGGCCGCCGCCGCGCCGGCCGCCGGCTCAGCCCCCGAAACGGCCGTCGGTGAGGATCGGGGATTGCTGGAGTTTGCGCTGGTGGCGCTGAGCTTCGGCCTGCTGGCGGTGCTGACCCCGTGCGTTTTTCCGATGATTCCGATTTACATGGGCTCGTTCCTCAGCGGGGAAAACACGCGGCGCGGCGCGGCCATGCGCCAAGCCGGACTGTTTTGCCTCGGCGTGGTCGTGCTTTTCACGGCGCTCGGGGCGGGGGTGTCGGCGGTCGCCGGGCCTTTCGGCATGAGTCAGCTCGGCGCGAACGTTTGGGTCAATCTGTCGATTGCCCTGGTGTTTTTTGCGTTTGCGGCGAGCATGCTCGGGGCGTTCGAGATCGCCATGCCCAGCGGCGTCATGACCGCCGCAAACCGGCGGGCGTCGGGATCGGGCGCAGCGTCCACGCTCATGCTCAGCCTGGTGTTTACTCTGGCTTCGTTTGCCTGCACCGGTCCCTTCGTGGGCTCGCTTTTGGCGGGGTCGCTGTCGGGCGGCGGCATCGCTTACCCGGTATTCGGCATGCTGCTGTTTTCCAGCGGCTTGGCGGCGCCGTTTTTTGCGATTGCGTTATTCCCCCCGCTGATGGGCAAGCTGCCGCGAAGCGGCGGTTGGCTGGCCGTAACGAAGCGCGTGATGGGCTTGGTGATCCTGGCCGTCGGCGTAAAGTATCTCAGTACGGTCGATCAGGCGTTCGGCTGGAATACGCTTACCCGCGAGCGTTTCCTGTCGATCTGGATTGCGCTGTTCGTGTTGGCCGCCCTGTATCTGTGGGGCGTCGTCCGCCTCGGAGAGGACGGTCCGACGGAGGGGGTCGGGCTGGTCCGGCTGGGGGCAGGCACGGCCTTCCTGATTCTCGCCCTGAGCCTGGTTCCGGGCATGTTCGGCGGCAGGCTCGGCGAGCTCGACGCCTACGTGCCGGAGGCCGAACAATCCGGGTTTTTCGCGGCCGGCGGAGGAAAGCCGGCGCTCCAGTGGATCAAAGACGATTTCGAAGGCGCTCTCGCCGCGGCCAAAGCCGGCGGGAAACCGCTGCTGGCGAACTTTACCGGATACGCCTGTACGAACTGCAAGTGGATGAAGACGAACATGTTCACCAGGCCCGAGATCGCGGCGGCTCTGGAAGATCTCGTGCTTGTGGAGCTTTACACCGACGGCCTGGACGCCGCCGGCGAGGCGAATCAGCAACTGCAGATTTCCCGTTTCAACTCATCCGTCATTCCCTTCTACGCGGTGATTCGCCCGGATGACACGCTGGCCGCGACCTTCTCCGGGCAAACGCGCAATACCGCCGAATTTCTGAAGTTTTTGAAGAGCGGGTCGTAACATGCCGAGCAGCGGCAAGAAAGCGCCGGGGCCGGCTTGGTACGAACTGCCGCGGGCGCTGCGGCAACTGCGCCGCGACCCGCTCGCGATTCACCGGAAAATGCACGATCGTTACGGCGATGTCGTGCGTGTTCCCATCGGATTCTCAGCGGCCTACTTGCTGCGCCGGCCCGAGCACGCCAGGCATGTGCTGCGCGATAACCACACCAACTACGACAAAGACAACTTCGACTACCGCGTGTTGAAAACCATCGTCGGCGACGGCCTGCTGACGAGCAACGGCGAACTCTGGCGCCGGCAGCGGAAATTGATGCAGCCGGCGTTTCACAGAGAGCGCACGGAGGCGTTCGTTCCGCTGATGGTCGAGCGCGCGCAGGATACGCTTGCCGCGTGGCGGGAAGCGGGTGACGCCCCGCGCGATATTTGCAAAGACATGGCGCGCTTGGCGATGGAGGTGGCCACGCAAACGCTGTTCGGAGTCAACGCCGGCGCGTCGGCAGCCGAAATCGGCGACGCATTCCGTATTCTGAGTCTCCACGCGATGGAGCGTTACGGCTCGCTGCCGGCCATGCTGGGCTTTCTGCCCACTCCCGGGAACCTTCGCTCGAAACGAGCCGGCCGGCGGCTTCAAGCAGTCGTCACGAAGCTGATTGCAGAGCGCCGCAGCCGGCCGGCCGGCGGCGACTTGCTGTCCACGCTTCTGGCGGCGCGCCATGAAGAAAGCGGCCGCGCGATGAGCGAGGCGCAGTTGCAGGACGAGGTGACGACCTTGCTGCTCGCCGGCTATGAGACGACCGCAAACGCTCTGAGCTGGACGTTCTACCTGCTGTCCGAGCACCCGGAAATCAGGAGCGGCGTCGAAGCCGAGGTCGACAGGGTTCTGGGCGGGGAAGCAGTGACGGCGCAGGCGATTCCGCAGTTGAATTTGTGCCGCGCCGTGCTGCAGGAGTCCATGCGCTTGTACCCGCCGGCCTGGGTCGTTTCCCGCTCGGCGATCGAGGAAGACGTCATCGGCGGCTACGCCATCGACAAGCGGTCGCTTGTGGCGGTTTGCATTTACGATACCCATCGTTTGCCCGATGTCTGGCCCGAGCCGGAGAAGTTCGATCCGGGCAGATTCCTGAACAACCATAAAGGCCCGGCGCCCTTCGCTTACTACCCGTTCGGCGGAGGGCCGCGGATGTGCATCGGCGCCGGGTTCGCAGAGATAGAGGCGATCTGCGCTCTGGCCATGACGGCGCAGCGCTGCCGGCTGCAGTTGGTTGCGGGCCGAGCGGTGGAGCCGCAAGCGTTGATTACCTTGCGGCCGCGCGGCGGCTTGCCCATGACCGTCGAGTGGCGTTGACAATCCGCGGCGCAACAGGCGCGGGCGGCGCGGCGGGATCCTGCCGGCATCGGGAACAAGAGCCGGCGGGAGATAAAATACACTCGAAGTGCAGAGTTACGCTGCAGGTCCGATCGTCCCTCTGATCGAAAAAACAATCGGTCAGGCGTTCGACGAGACCGTTGTCAAGCATGCGCGCAAGGAAGCGCTGGTTTCCCGTCACCAGGGCCTGCGGCTGAGCTACGCCGACCTCGGGGCCGGCGTCGAGGCCGTTGCCGCCGGGCTCTGGGGCCTCGGCGTCCGGCCCGGCGACCGGGTCGGCATGTGGGCGTCGAATTGCGTCGAATGGATCTATCTGCAGTTTGCAACGGCAAAGATAGGCGCCGTTCTGGTCAACGTCAATCCCGCCTATCGCGCCGATGACCTGGCTTACATCCTGGAGCGTTCGGCGATGAAGGCGATCTTTCTTCACGAGCGGGATGCGCGCGTTCACTACGGCGAAGTTCTGGCCGCCGCGCGGGAGGGCAGGGAATTGTCCCTGGAGCATGCAATCCTGCTGGGAACGGCTCAATGGCAAGACATGGTCGATGCGGGCGTCCGGCCGCCGGTCGAAAAGGCCGGCATTCACGACGTGGTGAATATCCAATACACATCGGGAACGACGGGCAAACCGAAAGGGGTTCTGCTGACCCACTACAATCTGCTCAACAATGCTTGCCTGGTCGGCCGCGGGTTGAAGTGGACCGCCGCCGACAAGCTCTGCCTGCCTGTTCCGCTTTATCACTGCTTCGGCTGCGTCATGGGGACTCTGCTCGCGATGCTTTACGGCGCGACGCTGGTTTTGCCGTCGGCGCAGTTCGATCCGCTGGCGGCGTTGCAGGCGGTCGACGAAGAGCGCTGCACGACGATTTACGGCGTGCCGACGATGTTCATTGCCGAGCTTGACCATCCCGACTACGCTCAATACGAGACAGCGTCGCTGCGCACGGGCATCATGGCCGGCGCTCCCTGTCCGGTCGAGTTGATGAAGCGCGTAGTCGACGCGATGCATTGCTCGGAAATGACCATCGCCTACGGTCAGACGGAGGCGTCGCCGGTGATTACGCAGAGCTCGACCGACGATCCTCTGGAAGTGCGCGTCGCGACGGTCGGCGCGGCGATGCCGTGTACCGAAGTGAAGGTGGCCGATTCCTCCGGCGCCGCTGTGGATATCGGCGTTCAAGGCGAACTGCTGACCCGCGGCTATCTGGTCATGAAGGGCTACGACAACGATGCGGCGGCGACCGCCGCAGCGATAGACGCCGACGGCTGGCTGCACACCGGCGATCTCGCCGTCATGCGCGAGGACGGAAATTTCCGCATCACCGGCCGGGCCAAGGAAATGATTATCCGCGGCGGCGAAAATATCTACCCCCGCGAAATCGAAGAGTTCCTGCACGAGCACCCCAAGGTGGCCGACGTCTACGTGCTGGGCCTGCCGGACGAACGACTGGGCGAGCGGGTGCTGGCTTGGGTCAAGCTTCGCGACGGGGAATCTCTGACTGAAGACGAGCTGAAAGACTTCTGCCGGGGGCGGATCGCGCACTTCAAGATTCCCGAGTACATCCGTTTCGTCGACGAGTTTCCGATGACCGTCACGGGCAAGGTGCGGAAATTCGTCATGCGGCGGACGGAGATCGAGCTGCGCGGTCTCCAATACGCGGAAAGGATTCAAACGGCATGAACTATCTCATCGAGCACTTGGACGAAATCGCTCCGGTGGAGTGTCCTTGCGGGCAGGCGCGCCGCGCGTTCGCTGTGCCTGAAAACAAAACGGCCACGCTGCACGTGGTCGACATCAAGACCGATTCCGAAGTCCATTACCACAAGAAAATGACCGAACTCTATTTCATTCTCGAGGGTTCGGGCTACATGGAATTGGACGGAGAACGTGTGCCGGTGCGCCCGATGACGTCGGTGCTGATCAAGCCGGGTTGCCGCCACCGCGCGGTCGGTCGGATGAAGATCGTCAACGTGCCGATTCCGGCGTTCGATCCGGCCGACGAATGGTTCGATTGACGAGCGGGCCGGCTGCGCCGCCGCCCGCTAATTCATGGGGAACAAGGAGGCGCCGATCGTCGAA
This sequence comes from Bryobacterales bacterium, assembly GCA_965214655.1. Taxonomy (GTDB): domain Bacteria; phylum Acidobacteriota; class Terriglobia; order Bryobacterales; family UBA6623; genus CATQHP01. Next base: position 3,992,855 of record OZ243965.1, read on the forward strand.
GCCAGCAAGCCGCCGGCGCCCAGCGCGATCAGCGAGGGAGTTTTCGTCTTCAGCGCTTCCATTTCGGTCAGGCCCGTCATGGTCTTGAAAACCCAGAAGCCGGAATCGTTCATCCAGCCGCCGACGATGGAGCCGGAGCCGATCGCCGTCAGGATGTAGACGGGGTGATATTCCGGCGGCGTCGCCGCGATGAGCGGCGCGAGAATTTCCGAGGAGGTGATCATCGCGGTTGTCGCCGAGCCTTGCGCGATGCGGAACAGCATGGCGACGCCGAAGCCCAGCAACATCAAGGAGAGGCCGACTTCCTGCGCCCAGCCGCCAAGCACCTCTCCAACCTGAGCTTTGACCAACATGCGGCCGAACGCCCCGCCTCCCGCGGTAATCAGGATGATCAGCCCGGCGCTCTTGATCGCTTCTTCCGTGGGCTTTGCCATTTGCGCGAGGGTCAGGCCTTTATGGCTCGCCAGGACCCATAACGCCGCCGCCGCCGCAAGAATCAGCGCGAAGCTGGGGTTGCCCACAAAAGCCGCAACGGGCTGCAGGGGGCTGTCGGGAAAGAATGTGTTGGTGACCGTGTTCGCCGTGATCAGAACGAGGGGCAGAACGATCGGCAACAGCGACCGCGCAAAGCTCGGCAAATCGCTTTCGGGCCGGTGGGCGATTTCTTCAAGTTCCTGGAGAGAAAGCCCGGGAGCCTCGCGGATAGGAATGTTCATCTTGCGGTCGACCCATATCGAAAACGCCCAGGAAGCCAGAGCGGCCGGAACGGCTACCAGGCCGCCGACAAGGATCACCATTCCCAGATCGATGCGCAGCGTCTCGGCCATGGCCAGCGGGCCGGGGGTAGGAGGCACGAAGATGTGGGTGGTTACGCCGCCCGCGCCGATGGCAAGCGTGTAAAGAAGATAGTTGCGTCCGTTCGTGCGCATGCTCATCGAGCGGGCAAGCGGCACCAGCAGATAGAAAACGGTGTCGTAGAAGACGGGGATCGCCAACACGTAGCCGCTGATGACCATCGACAGCGACGAGTATTTCTCGCCGAGCCAGGCGACAAAGCGGCGGGTGATCTTTTCGGCCGCCCCGCTTTCCATCAGGCACTGGCCGATGACCGCGGCCATGGCGATGACGATGCCGATCCTGCCGGCAAGTCCTCCGAACGCGTCGATCACCTCTCCGACCACCCGCTCGAGCGGAATTTCCGGCGAAAGCAGCCCGATCAGGATTGCCGAGCAGATCAGCGCTACGAAAGCATTGATCTTCCAGCGGATGATCAGCAGAAAAACGGAGGCGATGGCAATCAACAGGATGAGAATCGGGTGCATGGATTCCGACAGCATACACCGATTGCTATGCTGGATTCACCATGACCGAGACATTTGTCCGCCTTGTTTGCGAAGAACCGATCGCTACGATCACGCTGGCGAACCCCGAGCGCCGCAATGCGTTGTCCATCGATACGATGCTCGACCTGCAGGCTGCAATCGAGCGCTTGGGCGCCGAGCGCGGCATTCGCGCGATCGTATTGGCTGCACAGGGGCCTGTCTTCAGCGCGGGGCATGACTTGCGCGAAATGACCGGCGCAGACCTCAACCACTACCGCCGCGTTTTCGATTTCTGCACCGACCTGATGACGGCCGTTCAAAACGTTCCGCAGCCGGTCATCGCGCAGGTCGACGGCCTGGCGACGGCGGCGGGCTGTCAACTGGTCGCGGCTTGCGATCTGGCGGTCGCGTCCGAGTCCGCCAGGTTTGCCACGCCGGGCGTAAAAATCGGGCTTTTCTGCAGTACGCCCATGGTGGCGCTCAGCCGCGCGGTCGGGCGCAAGCGCGCCCTCGAAATGCTTCTGACCGGGCGGACCATCGATGCCCGCACGGCGGCCGAATGGGGCCTCGTCAACCGCGTCGCGCCCGCTCATAAGCTGGCCGAGGAGGCGCGTTCGCTGGCCTTGGAGATCGCCGCCGCAAGCCCGCTGACCGTAGGCATCGGCAAGCAGGCTTTTTACGCGCAGATCGATCTCGATCAACCCAAGGCGTATGCCTACGCCAAGGAAGTGATGAGCATGAACGCGCTGGCCGCCGACGCGCAAGAAGGCATCTGTGCGTTCCTCGAAAAGCGGGAGCCCGTTTGGCAAGGCCGCTAGCGGTTCGTGGGAAAAGCAGCGTGGGCGGCGCAGCGGCTCAAGAATGCGGCAGAGCCGCGATGCGCAGCGCAACCCAGGTTTCGAACACCTGCGGGTTTTCCAGCCAAGCCAGCATCCAGCGCAGGATTTCTTCTTTCACGCGGCGCTTCTCGGGAGCCAAATTGCGGCGCAGTATCAGCTTGAGCCTGTCCTTGGCGTTGCGTACCGCGCGGCGGACGTCTTCGGCGCGGACGGCATCCTCGGCGGCGGCGTATGCGCGCGCCATCGCCGCTAGTATTTCGACCGTATAGAAAGGTTTGAAATATAGGAGGAGGGCATGGTATGCTTGTACATGCCCAGAACTGCTCAACGTCTCCGTGTATCCGTCGCCGATCAAGAGGCTTTGGACGCCGTGCTCGCCTGCGGGGTGCAGCAAGTGCGCGTCGTTTTGCGTGCGCTCGCCCTGCGCCATCTCGCTACAGGCGTCAGCGCCGCCGAAGCCGCCGAGAGGGTGCGTCTGACGCCCAAGACGGTGCGCGCCATCGCGCGCCGCTACCGCCAGGGAGGTCTCGACCGTGCGCTCTACGAAAAAGCCCGGCCTGGCAGGGAACCGTTGCTCGACGCGTCTTCGCGGCAGCGCATCGTGGCGATGGCGTGCGGCAAGCCGCCGAGAGGGGCGGCGCGTTGGAGTGTGCGTCTCATCGCTGCCGAAGCCGTCAAACGAAAGCTTGTACCGCGCGTGGGACGGGAAACCGTCCGTGTTCTGTTGCAGCGCCACGAGCTCAAGCCGTGGCGGGAAAAAAATGTGGTGTCTGCCTGAACTCAACGACGCCTATATCGAAAAAATGGAAGATGTTTTGGCGCTCTACGAAACGCCCTATGATCCGCACCAACCGGTGGTTTGCCTGGACGAAAAGGCGGTTTCGCTGCACGCTGAAGTACGCCCTCGCCACCCGGCCGGGCCGGGCCGGGTGGCCAAGCGCGACAGCGAATACAAACGTTGTGGAACCGCCAATGTGTTTTGTGCCGTCGAACCCAAGGCGGGCCGCCATTTCACCTATCCCACGCCAACGCGCCGCGGGGAGGAATTCGCCCAAGTTATCGACAAGCTGGCCAGCAGCTATCCTCGCGCGCGCACGATTCACCTGGTTGTCGACAATCTCAATATCCACCGCCGCAAGCCGCTGGTCGAACGCTTCGGCGAAGAGCACGCGGCCCGCTTGTGGGAGCGATTCAGCCTGCACTACACGCCCAAACACGGCAGTTGGCTCAACCAAGCCGAAATTGAGGTCAGTTTATTCTCGCGGCAATGCCTGGGTACGCGCCGTATCGCCAATCTCCGTACCTTACGTGCCGAGGCCAAGGCCTGGAATCGCCGCGTCAATCGTGACCGCGTCAAGATCAACTGGCAATTCACTCGTCAGGCCGCCCGCTCCACCTTCCATTATCAAACAAACCTTTTTACACGGTCAGAGAACTAGAGACTCTCTGGCCTCTTGCAGCGTTCCCGTTCGGATCCTGTTGCGCAGGTCGGCGGGGACGCCGCCGATCCGGCGGTCGATTGCGATGTCCGCCGCCGACAGAATATCCATCAAATAGAGAACCGAAGGGGCCGTCTCCCGCTTCGACCTGCGCATCGCTTCCCGGCGGATTGCCGCGAATTCCGCGTCGTCCACCAGCTTCGTCCCGTTCGTCTCGATGTAGTCGAGGACGACGCTTTTGATCGTCGGTTTCGCAGTTTTGCTCATCTGCGCCTGCCGGCCCGTTCGCTGCGGCGCAGTGCGGCTACGCCTCGTTGGTGGGCGCGCATCGTTTGAGAAAAATGGTGCCCTTGGCTTGCATCCGGTTTGGCTACGAAAAACAGGTAGCTCGTTTCGGCAGGCCGAAAGGCGGCTTCGAGCGCCGCTTTTCCGGGGTTGGCAATCGGTCCGGGCGGCAGTCCGGCGTGAATGTACGTGTTGTAGGGGTGCGGGTTTTCCAAGTCCGACCGGTATATCCTGCCGCGGTAGCGATTCTCCCGCAGCAGTCCGTAGACGATCGTCGGGTCGCACTGCAGCATCATCCGTTTTCGCATGCGGTTGTGAAAAACCGACGAGACCAGCTTGCGCTCGGATTCCAGCCCCGTTTCCTTTTCGATCATCGAGGCGAGAATCAACGTCTCCCAGTCCGACAGGCCGGTCGCTCGACGTTGCCGGGTTTCGGCCAGCACTTGGCGAAATCGAGCTACCATGACATTGAGCAAATCGTCTGCCGTGTCCGTTCGCGCCAAGTTGTACGTATCGGGAAACAGGCAGCCCTCAAGCGATTCAGCCGCAGGCAAAATATCTTTTACGGGCGCCGGGTCGGCCGTCATGCGCAAGAACTCCTCGCGGGATGCAAGGCCGGCGGAGGCTATCCGGTCGGCTACCTCGAAGCGGCTGTACCCTTCCGGGATCGTGAGCGGATAGAGCTTGACTCTGCCGGCGGCGAGCGTCCCCAACGCTTCGGAGGCGGGGAGCGGTTTCTTGAACTCGTACTCGCCCGCCATGAGAATGGTTTGCCGGTTCAGAGCGCGATGGGCCAGAAAAGTCCACTTCGAGTCGATGACCCCGGCCGTTTGCAGCTCTTCCGCGATTTGCCGCGAGGTCGATCCGGCTTCGATTTCAACGACAACCGGCTCGCCGAACGGCTCCGACCGCGATGCGCCGCCGCCGCAGCTTATGCAAACGGCTAGAGAGGCGGCGATAACCGGCAATCGGTGAGAGAAGCCGCGCGGCGGCCTAAGGTTTTTGCGATTCAAGATAGCTTTCCAACAACAGGACCGCGGCGGCCTGATCGACGCCGCCCTTGCGCCGGCGGCGGGAGTTCAACAGCGATTCCGCCTGCCAACTGGTGAGGCGTTCGTCCCACATGACCGTATCGATCGCCGCGCGCTTCGCCAACCGCCGGGCGAACCGCTCCGCCAAATTGGCGGATTTGCCGCTGGAGCCGTTCATGTTCAACGGCCGGCCGACCACGACTTTCTCGATCCGGCGCGAGCGGATCATATCCGTCAGGGACTTGAGATCGGATTCGATATTCGTGCGTTGCAGCGTGGGCAAACCGGTTTTTGAAACGCCGAGCTCGTCGCTTACGGCGATGCCGATGCGGCGCAGGCCCCAGTCGAGCGCCATCACCCGTTCCGCCACATTTTCCAGTTTAACTGTTCAGGCGGGCGGCTCTCCACGATCCTCCGGCCGCGCAAGCGGCCTTAAAATGGTCGGATGATCGCCGAGCGGATCGCCAGAGTGCGCGAGCGGATCGACAAGGCCGCTCGCCGAGCCGGCCGCGGCCCCGATTCGGTGACTTTGCTTGCGGTCTCGAAGGTCAAGCCCGCGGCCGATATTCTCGCGGCCTACGAAGCCGGGCAGCGCGATTTCGGCGAAAACTACGTCCAGGAATTTCGAGCGAAATCGACGGCGTTGCCCACGATGCCCGATGCCCGATTTCATATGATCGGCAAACTGCAGAGCAACAAGGCGAAGCCGGCGGCGGAATTGTTCCATTGCATTCATACCGTCGATAGCGTCAAGCTGGCCAAGCGGCTCAACGCCGGCGGGAAACGGCTGGACGTTTTCCTCGAAGTCAAGCTGTCCGAGGAGGAATCGAAATCCGGCATGGACGTCGAAGCGGTTGCGCAGGTGAAGGAGTTTGTTGCCGGCGCGCCGAATCTGGCGCTCAAGGGTTTGATGACGATGCCTCCCTGGTCGGACGATCCCGAATGCGCGCGGCCTTTCTTCCGCCGACTGCGCGAGCTTGCCGAGCTGCATGGGCTCGCCGATCTTTCCATGGGCATGAGCAACGATCTCGAGGTTGCAATCGAGGAAGGAGCGACACATGTGCGCGTGGGCACGGCAATCTTCGGCAAGCGGGTCTATTCCCGGTGAGCGGAGGCCGTCTCGCTACGGCGATTGTTTCGCCGCTGCCGCCCGCGCCGACCGGCGTCGCCGAGTACAGCGCGCGCATCGGCGCCGAGTTGGCCAGGCATGCGCCGGTTACGCTGCTCGCTCCGGCCGAAGCGGGCCGCGCTCGGCAGTTCGAGCGGGTCATTTACCAGATTGGCAATAACGGGCTCCATGCGCCCGTTTACAGAGCGGCGCTTGCCCATTGCGGAGTGGTCGAGCTGCACGACGCGGTCTTGCACCAATTGCTTCTGGGCGCTTTGACCCGCCGTGAATACGAAGACGAGTTCGCCTACAACGAGGGCGAAGACAAGCGGCCGCTCGGCGCCGCGCTATGGAACGAGCGGGCGCTGTCGGGCGCTGACGAGCGATTTTTCCGTTATCCGCTGCTGCGCAGGCTGGTGGAGTCGGCGGCCGGCGTGATCGTCCACAATCCGGGAGCGCGCCGTCGCGCCGCGGCGGTCGAGAGCCACCCCGAGATTTGGGAAATTCCTCATTACGTCGAAGCTCCGGCGCGGAGTCTGTTCGCGTCCGACGAAGAGTTGCGCGACCGCTGGTCGATTCCCGCCGGCGGCTTTGTCGTCGCCTGCTTCGGGCATCAGCGTCCGACGAAGCGCCTGCGGTCGGTGTTGGAAGCGCGCCGCCGCCTGGGATCGGACTGCCTGCTCTTGATCGTGGGGGACTTCGTGGAACGGGAATACGAGCGCGCCTTGGGTGCCCTCCTGGAGTCTCCGGGGGTGATGCGCATCCCCTACGTCAGCGATGACGATTTCTGGCGGCTGGCCTTCTTGACGGATGTCTGCGTGAACTTGCGCTATCCCTCGGTCGGGGAGACCTCGGCCACTGCAATGAAGCTGATGGCGGCCGGCAAGCCCGTGGTCGTGACGCGCGGCGAAGAAAGCGCGGCCGTGCCGGACGGCGCCGTCGTTCGCATCGACTCGGGCGAGCCCGAGGTCGAGATGCTGACCGAATGCCTGCTGTGGCTCAGGCGCGATCCCGATGTCCGCGCCGCAATCGGGCGCGAGGCGGCGGCGCATATGCAGGCGGCCCACTCGATGACCGCAGTTATTCAGAAATACAAACGTGTAATCGAATCTTTCTGAGTAGCTTACAAAGAAAACTGAAAGATTGACCTGAGATTCCTGAAGTGCAGCGGGCAGTGCAGTGCTAGCGGTGCAGCCCGAACACGAAGACGCCGTTTTTCGTGGTAATCGCAACGTACTGCCGGCCGTTGTGCGCATACGTCATCGGCGAGGCGCGGATCGTGCCTCCTGTGTTGAAGCGCCAGAGCAGCTTGCCCGTCTCGGCGTCGGCGGCGATGAAGTTGCCGACCCGGCTTGCGAAAAACACCAGTCCGCCGGCGGTCGTCATCGTTCCCGCGAAGCTGACCTGTTGCGCTTCGTCGCCGAAAAAGGGGAATTCCCAGCGGATTTCTCCGCTGCGGAAGTCGATGGCGCGAACAAGCTGCTGCGCGTCCGTCTCCTGGTGATTGATGCTGTGGCCGGTGCGGTAGTAAATCCCGCAGGCGTCGCGCGCCGCAACGTAGAAAAGTCCCGTCAAGGGATTGTAAGACGGGGCCTGCCAATTGGTCCCGCCGTGGATGTCGGGGCAGACCAACGACCCTTGCGTGCTTGGCGGGGAGTCTTCTTCGAGCACCGGCCGGCCGTCTGCTGCGATGCGTTTGGCCCAAGTCTGCTTGGCGAAGGGCTTGACCAGCAGGAGTTTCCCGTTCGTGCGGTCGAGCACATAGAAAAAGCCGTTGCGCGAGGCTTGCAGCAGGAGCTTGCGGGGCTTGCCTTGCCAATCCGCGTCGACCAACACAGGGGTCTGGTTGGCGTCCCAATCGTGCTCGTCGTGGGGAGTGAATTGAAAATGCCAAGCCAACTCGCCGGTGTCCGGGTTCATGGCCAGCAGCGAGGCGGTGTAGAGGTTGTCGCCTTCGCGGTCGCGTCCGTCGAAATCTTTGGGGCCGGGGTTGCCGGTAGTCCAGTAGAGCAAGTTCAGTTGCGGATCGTAGGTTCCCGTGGTCCACGGCGCTCCGCCTCCGGTTTTCCAGGCGTCGGTGGCGGGCCAGGTCTCCGCGCCGGGCTCGCCCGGGGCGGGCACCGTATAGAAGCGCCAGACGCGCTCGCCGGTCTCGGCGTCAAACGCATGCAGCGCGCCGCGCAAGAGGCCGGTATCTCCGCCGCGCGTTCCGAGCAAGACGCGGTTGCGCGCGACGAACGGCGCTCCGGGCGCTCCGAAGCAAGCCTGCTCGTCGGTGAGCAGCGATCTCCACAACTCGCTGCCGGTGCGGGCGTCGAGCGCGACCACGCGGCAATCGAACGTTCCCAGGTAAAGACGCTCGCCGGAAAGCCCGAAGCCGCGGCTCCAGTTCGGCGGATGGCCTTCGCCGCTCGCCTCGTGGATGTATTCGTACCGCCACAAACTGCGGCCCGTGCCCGCGTCGAGGGCGTGGGCGACGAGTCCGCCGATTGGCACGTACATTACGCCGTCGCGGACCAGCGGCGTCGCCTCGGTGCGCTGTGGTATGGGCACGAACTGAAACGCCCACTTCACGACCAGATCGCCCGCGTTCGAGACGTTGATCTCGTCCAGCGGACTGAACCGCTGCCCGCTGTTGTCGCGGTCGTAGCTGAGCCAGTTCCCGGGAGAGCGATAGCGCTCTTCGCGCAGCGTATCGCGGTCGGCGGCTGCCGCGGACGCCGCGCACATGGCGGCGATGCAGACCCAAAGCGAATATGACGGTTTCATCTAATAATTCCTGAAGCCCCGCGGGACAGGGATGTACGCGTCCCGCTGCCGGTCGAGGTAAGCCAGCAGATTCTGCAACTGCTCGTCGGAAAGCCTGCTGCGGTAGTCCCGCGGCATCGCCGATTGCAAAGGCTTGCGCAATTCGGCGATCTCGCTCCGGTCGAGCAGGCGGAAACGTCCGCTGCGCGTCAGGATCTGCACGGAAAAAGTGTCTTCGTTCTTGAGCAACCCTTCGACGAGAACGCCGCCGCGCGTCACGGCGGCTACGCTCCGGTAGCCTTCGCGGATTTCGGCGTCGGGGTCGAGAACGTCGGCGCGAATGCGGTCGCTGGTCTTGCGGGCGGCGATGCTGTCGAGGGGAGGCCCCCAAAAACCGCCTTTGCCCTCGACTTGGTGGCAGCCGGCGCAGCCCGCGTTCGCGAAGATCTTGCGGCCGGCCTCGGCGTCGCCCGCAAGCGGCGGCTGCAAGCCGGGCCGGGCCAGGTTGTGCAGGTAGGCGACGATTTGCCAGATCCGCTGCGGCTCGAGATCGGCTTGCGGCGGCATTTGCGTGCCCGGAAAGCCTTCGGCTATGACCTGGAACAGCGCGGCGGCGCTGCCGCGCGCGACCGTGCGGCTGCGCACCAGACTTGCCGCCATGCTTCCGGCCGCGTCTTGACCGTGACAGACCGCGCACCGCTCAAGGTAGAGCGCCCGCCCGGCCCGCACGGCATCGGCATTGCGCGCGAGCGGGTTCTTGGTCTGCGGCGCTGCGCTCTGCGCGTGGGCCGCCGCGAGCAGACCGCAGCCGACAAGCAAGACCTTGACGCCGCTTCCGAAAGTCTGAGTCAGCATCCGACAGTTGCCATTGTAGTAAGCCGGCCCGCTTCATGCGGGCGCGGGCCGAACCGCAGTACAATCAGCGCAGTCATGAACCGAAGGAACTTTCTGCAAACGTTGGCCGCTGCGGCGTCTCCGTTGGGCTGTTTCGAAGCCCGCGCCGCTCCGTACAAAGGGCAGGCCAAGATCGCCGACATCCAGACAATGATGCTGCAGGGCCCGCGGACCTATACGCTGGTCAAGGTCTCCAGCGACCAGGGCGTCTACGGCATCGGCGAAGCCTACGGTTCTCCCGGCGCCGGCGTAAAAGAGCAGATCCTCGCGCTCAAGCCGGAAATCCTGGGCGCCGACCCGCTGGAGATCGACAAGCTCTATACGTTGCTGGGCCGCCGCACCGACGGCTCCGCGCACATGCTGCTGCGCGCAGTGAGCGGCGTCGAGATGGCTCTGTGGGACCTCGCCGGAAAATTGTTGGGAGTCCCGGCGACAACGCTGCTGGGAGGACACTTCCGCGACAAGGTGCGGGTTTACAACCACGGCGGTCCCAAAGACTGGTTGGACCGCTCTTCGTGCCGCGATTGGGCGCAAGAGCGCCGCGAAGACCCCGGAGGATGGAACGCTGCAAATTCTCTCCGACCCGCAGCGACCCCTTGTCCGACGGGGCGCGCGACGGCGCAAACCGCGTCCTGACCACGCAAGAGTTGCGCGAAATTCGCCAGGGCTTCGAAAATTGCCGCGACGCGCTCGGCTGGGACTACGACATCATCGTCCACTGCCATTGGGAGTACGACCTGCGCACTTCGATTCAGCTTGCCGCAGCCATCGAGCCCATCAAGCCGCTGTATCTCGAAGACCCCATGCCGCCCGATTATTCGGCAAGCTGGCGGCGCCTGTGCGATGCCTCCAACGTGCCCATCGGCAAGGGCGAGAATCTCGCCCGCCGGCACGGTTTCAAGGATTTCATCGTCAACAGCGCCGTCGACCTGCTGAATCCGGATCTACGCAATACCGGCGGGATGCTCGAAACCAGGAAAATCGCCGATCTCGCCGATCTGTTTTACATTCCGCTGTGCAATCACAACACCGGCTCGGTGGTCTGCACGATGGCGACCGTGCAATGGGCCACCGCGGTGCGCGACTACATGGTGTGCGAAACGGTCGTTGGCAAGGGCGATTGGATGGATGACGTGATCGTCCATGACGGATTGCTGGTGCGCGGCGGCTTCATCGAAGCCCCGAAAAAGCCCGGCCTGGGCATCGAGCTCGATCCCGACGTGGTCCAAGCCCATCTGGCCGAGGGAGAGAGCTACTGGTCTTGAGCGCTACCACTCGTTGTAGGGCGTGCCGGAACGCGACGTCTTGTCCGAGCCGCTCTTCACGTCGAAGAGTCCGGATTCGCCCGAGGGGCCGGTTTCGATGATGAGCTCCCAGGTATCCCGCGACTCCGTGAACGGATCGATCGGAACGTCGCGCAGATATCCCTCGGAAACCAGTTCCTGGAGCGATTGCGGCGGCGCTTCCTTGTCGTAGGTGTACTGGTCGATGACCGAACGCAGAGTGAAGAGGTTGGAGCGCAGGACGCTCTCCTTGGCCGCCACCAGGGCCGACGAGTAAAAGGGGATCGCGATCGCCAATATGGTCACGATGATGGCCATGACGACCATCATTTCGACAAGCGTAAAGCCGCGGCGGCCGGTCATCGCGGGGCTTACCATTCGTAATACGGCGTACCGTCGAGCGCCAGATCGTAGCTCAAGGAAAAGACATCGAACACGTTGCGCCCGCCCCAGTTCATCGAACCCGGGTCGTCGGACATCGAGCGCATTCCCCATTCCGCCCTGCCTGTAATGGGGTCTACCGGAATTTTGCGTAGAAAGCGGATCTTTTTCGGGGCGTCCTCGCTCTCCAAGGGGTCGGACATGTCGTCGTCCGCTTCGAATACGGAAGAGCGGTTCGAGGATGACGCCCCGAATGCCGAGGCGCCTCCGCCGAACGGCGCATTGCCGCCGAAGCTGCCGGGCTGGTTCCGATTCATCCCGCTGCTTTGCGTCAACGCCCGGCCGAAATTTCCGCCTTGGCCCGGAAGTTCCTGCTGCTCGCCGAGATCGACGCCTTCGACGAGCGCTTCGAGGCTTTCGGGGTAGCCGTGGTTGTCGGGGTCGAGCTCGCCCAGCTTTCCGGCGTCGGCCATGTCCTTGTACTGATCGATAGCCCGGCGCATGGTGTGCAGCGCTTCCCGCAGGCGGCGTTCTTTCTCGCGGCGGACCTTGACGCGGGCGACCGGCAGAGCCATCAACGAAAGAATCAGCAAGAGGGTGAACGCGACGACCAGCTCGATCAGGGTCAATCCGGCGCTGCCGGCGTTGGGCGCGAGACGGGCCGCCAAGCGGCGAGTCGGACGGACCGCCGCGCCGCGCCGCATGTTGTCCGGGAACGCCATCGCCGCAGCTACTCCACGGTGACATCGACGGCAAGCGCCGCTACGCTCAGGACTTCCGATTCGGCGTTGCGCGGGCCGGTAGGCATGAAGCGAATCTGCGCTTGTCCGGCCGCCAGCCCCTTGAAAGTCAGCGTAATGAGCTCGCCGCTGCCGTCCGCTCCGCCCGTGCCCGGAAAGCGGGAAATGTTTACGGCCGCCAAGCCGTTGCTCTGGCGGATGTTCCGCGAAAAAATGATGTCGCTCGCGTCGTCGCCTTCGAGGAACGCGCCCTTTTCGATGCTCGTCAATTCGAGAAGGTTGCGGTCGTACTGCACGCGCATCGGCATGCTGAAAAGCTGCGCGGCATTGTTCACGCGCAAGGTGACGGCGGCCGTCGAGCCTACGGCGATGGACGGCCGGGCGGGGTCGAGGCTGAGGCGCAACTCGGCGCCGCTCTCGACGGCGGCGGCCGGCGCCGGAGGAGTCGGTTCCGCTGCCGGTTCCGGAGGCGCGGCAGGCGCAACAGTTTCCGCGTCCGGAGGGGCCGCCGCCGGAGACGCCGCGGGCGTCTCCGCCTCGGGCGCGCCGGCGGCCTTTGGATCGGCTTCCGCAGTCGCGGGCTCCTCCTCCTCGAGATTGGCCAGCGGCGGCAGCGCCGGCTTGCCGTTTTTCTCGGGCTCGTAACGCACGCGGAATATCGCTTCGGTGCCCGAGGCGACAGTCTGCAGGTTGGTAGGGTCGATGCCCGGCATGCGCACGATGTGAGGAATCAGCACCAATAGAATCTCGCTTTCCGAGCGCTGGACCTCTTCCTCGCTGAACAGACGCCCGATAATCGGGATCTCGCCGAGGAAGGGCACGCCGGCTTTGGTCTTGAAAAGCTGCGACTGATTCAGGCCGCCGATGACATTGGCCTCGCCCTCGCGTATGCGCACGTCATGCTGGATGGTGCGCTGGCCGATGACCGGCTGCGAGATTCCGCCGATATCCACGAAGTCGCGCACGTTCGAGATCTCGATCTCGACGTGCATCGAGACCTCGCGGTTCGAATGAATTTTCGGAGTAAGCGCGACATTGACGCCCACGTCGGTGTAGGTGAACTGGGTATTGACCAACGGATTGATGCCGACGCCGCCCACGCCGGGTTGGAAGCTGCCGGTCGCAATCGGGATGCGGTCGCCGATGCGCAAGTCGGCCTTGTAATTGTCGGCGGCTCGAATTCGCGGCGATTGCAGCAGATTCGTGTCGGAGCTGTTGAACAGGGCGGATAGTTGAAACCCCGGAAGGGTCGTCGACCAACTGCGCGAAGAAGCGGCGTCGCGCAGTCGGCTGAGCGGAATGCCGCCTTCGGAACCGTTCATGCCGGTGAAAGTGGCGGGGAGCTGCAATCCTTTCGTCCCGCCGGAAAGCGGCGTAATGCCCAATGTCCGATTGTTCGTTTTCGAGGTTTCCAGCACCAGAACGTCGATAATGACCTCCGGCCGCGGCTTATCGACGTCGTGAATGATCTTTTCGGCGATCGCTATCTTCGCCCGAGGGCCGCGCAGGACGATTGCATTCATGGAGGCGATGGGAAACATGCGCCGCAGATCGGTTAAACCGCGGATGGCCGTCGTAATTTCCTGGAGTTCCTGCGGGGTGGCGACGTTGGTCAGATAAATCGTCTTGACGATCTCTTCCTGGTAGTCGCGTCGTTTGTTGGGGCTTTCGGTGGTGACGAAAATCGCGTTGTGCGTGATGGTCTTCCAGAATGCTCCTGCTCTCAAGGCGGCGTAATCGAGCGCTTCGTACAGAGTCGCATTCTTGATTTCGATCTCGATCTCGTCTTCGCTGAGATCGGGATCGAAGAGAACATTGATCCCCGCCAGCTTGCCGATGGTTTCGAAGACGACCCGAGGTTTTTCCTTGAGCATGATGTCGATCGGATCGTTGGAAAGAGGAACCAGATCGGCCGGTTTCAGCAGAGAGCCGATGCGCCGCGCCCGTTCGAGACGGTCGGCTTCGAGCGGGCTGGCGGCCTTGTCGAGATCGAATCCGGCGCCCTCTTCCCTCGATTTTTCCCGCTCCTGCAGCAATTCAAGCGTTCTTTGATGTTCCTGAGCGGCGACGCTCGAGGCTGGGTCGATCTCAAGGGCGCGCTGAAACTCGGCCAGCGCCTCTTCCAGCAGCCCCTGCTCGCGGAGACCGTGTCCGGCGTCGACGTGCGTCTGTCCGGCAACGAAACGCAAGCGGCGGACGGCGAGGCTGTAGCGGTGATCCCTCGGCGCTTCCGCGGCGGCGAGCGCATAGAGTTCGAGCGCTTCGTCGTAGTTTTTGGCCAATTCCGCCTGGCGGCCTTGGCCATACAGACTGCGCGCTTTCCTGGCCGATGCCGCGGCCGGCTGCGCGGCGAAGCAGACAACAACGGCAAGCAGCGCGGCGAGGCGCGCCGGTTTGAGAGGACATGCCATTCTAGAGGAAGGAATCCGCATGATGCTCGCTTACATAAAACTTGACGAGCGCGGCCGCTCGATCGTTTAGAGGAAATGGCGTTTAGAGGAAATGGCGCGGGGGACGGCATCAAGATACTGGCGGACAACCGGCGGGCCCGGCGTCTTTATCGCTTGAGCGATCCCTTCGAGGTCGGCATCGTGCTTTCGGGCGCCGAGGTCAAGTCATGCCGAGCCGGCAAAATTCAGCTTGCGGACGCCTATGCCGCCGTAAAAGACAACGAGTTGTGGCTTTTCAACGCCCACATCAGTCATTACGGATACGCGCGGGACGACCGCCGCGAGCCGACCGCCCGGCGCAAGCTGCTGGCCCACCGCCGGCAGATCGACCGGCTTGCCGGGAAGGTCCGCGAGAAAGGCCGGACGCTGATTCCGACCAAGGTCTACTTGGCGAAAGGCCGCGTGAAGCTCGAAATCGCCTTGGCCCAGGGAAAGCAGCTCCACGACAGGCGCGAAGAAAAAAAGAAGGCCATCGAAAAGGAAGAGGCGCGCGATGCCGTCGGCCGGCGGGGCCGCCCGGGGCGCATGAGAAACCCTGCATAGCTTGCCGCGAGCCGGCCGAAGTCCGCTGCGTAGTAAGATACCGGCATGATGCGTTTCGTTTCGGCCTTGCTGCTCATCGCTGCCGGCATTGCGCCCGCCAGGGATACGCTGGATATCTATTGGATCGACGTGGAGGGCGGCGCCGCCACGCTGGTCGTCACCCCCGACGACGAAACGATTTTGATGGATGCCGGCTGGCCGGGCTTCGACGACCGCGATCCCAAACGCATTGTCCGCGTTCTCGAAAACGAGGTCGGCAAAAAGAAGCTGGACTATTTCATCGCGTCCCACTTCCATAGAGACCATGTCGGGGGCGCGCCCGCCCTGGCGGCGCTGATTCCTATCGAAAAGTTCGTCGATCACGGCGACAGCGTCGAAATCGGCCGGAACGAGCGCGCCGATACGCTCTGGAAAAACTATCTCTCCGTTGCCGAGGGCAAGCGGATGCAAGTCAAGCCCGGCGACCGCCTGCCCTTGAAGAACGCCGACTTCGTTTTCGTTGCCGCGCGCAGCAAATTCATCGAACGGCCGCTTGTCGACAGCGGCCCCAACCGCGCGTGCCGGGACGCGCGCCAGAAAGCGGTCGACCGGGGGGAGAACGGCAAAAGCGTCGGCTTCCTGATTCGGATCGGCAAATTCGAATTCCTCGACCTGGGCGATCTGAGTTGGAACTTCGAACTCGAAACCGCGTGCCCCGTGAATCTGTTCGGGAAAATCGACCTTTATCAGGTGACGCACCACGGCATGCACATGTCGGGCCCTCCGGCGCACATCGGAGCGATCCAGCCGCTGGTGGCCGTGATGAACAACGGCCCGCGCAAAGGCGGCCGTCCGGAGACCTACGAGCTTTTGACCGGGACGGCCTCCCTCGAAGACCTGTGGCAAGTCCACCGCGCCGTGGAAAGCGACGCCGCGCACAACACGGACGAAAGCCTGACCGCGAATCTGGGCGAGACCGACGAATGCGCGGGGCATTGGCTGAAAGCCGCGGTCCGGCCCGATGGCAGCTTTTCCATCCTGAACAGCCGTAACGGCGTTTCCAAGTCTTACGCCCCGCGTTAAGCGGCCGGAGACTCGGCTGTTTCGTAAAAACTACGAGCTCACGCGCGCGGCGGCTCCTGCCACTTGCGGACGAACTCCGCCTGCTCGTATGTCTCGGGCGACCTGCGGCAGGGTTTCCCGGTTCCCCGCTGCCAGTCGGCAACTTGGCGCAAGGCTTTTTCCCCGCTGTGTCCGCGCCGCGCCAGCCAGCAGCCCGTCACCGTCCCGGCCCGGCCGATTCCGCCCCAGCAGTGAACGTAGACGTTCTCGCCGGCGTCCAGGGCCGCGTCGACGGCATCGAGGATGCGGGCCATATGCTGCTCTGTCGGCACGCTGACATCCCGGATCGGATGCCTGTCGCGCCTGACCGTCTTGCCGCGGCTCCTCGCTTCTTCTTCCAGGATGTCGGCGTAGGGTTTCAACTCCCCCGGCGCCGTCAGGTCGATGAAACGGTCGATCCCCGAATCGAGCAGCGCCTGCACTTTCTCCACGGCCTCGGAATGCTTGAACGAACCCGGATACTCGCCTGCGGCGAACCGCCCCGGAACGATCCAGTAACTGTTGGCGATCGGGCGCTCCGGCGGAGGGCAGCCCCCGAGGTCTGAATTGTCGGATGTGCAGTCTGACATGAAGAAGACAAAGAGCAAAGCTGCTTCGCAGTGCGGCTCTTCTCTATTCACTATCCGCTATCCACCGGAACTCTGCCGGTGCGGCGTTCGCCGACTGTTAAAGCCCGCGCTCT
This sequence comes from Bryobacterales bacterium, assembly GCA_965214655.1. GTDB lineage: Bacteria > Acidobacteriota > Terriglobia > Bryobacterales > UBA6623 > CATQHP01. Next base: position 4,009,701 of record OZ243965.1, read on the forward strand.
CCGGCGTACGATAATGGCTCGATGGCTGCGGGTTTCCAGGCCGCGGGCGCCGCCGCGGAGAAAACGGCGGCTCTCGAAGCGGCGCTTGCGCGGGTCATCCGGGGCAAGCCCGAAGCGGTCCGCTCGGCGGTGGTCTGTCTGCTGGCGCGCGGCCACCTGCTGATCGAAGACGTTCCCGGGGTAGGGAAGACCACCCTGGCGCAGACTCTCGCGCTGTCGATCGCCGGCAGCTTCCATCGTATTCAGTGCACCAGCGACATGCTTCCGGGAGACGTGCTCGGCGTCACCGTGTATTCGCGGACCCGCGAGGAGTTCGAGTTCAAGCGCGGCCCGATTTTCACCAACATCCTGCTCGCGGACGAGATCAACCGCACGACGCCCAAGACGCAGTCGGCCCTGCTGGAGGCGATGAACGAAGAACAGGTGACGATCGAGCGGCGTTCGTACGCCTTGCCGGAGCCGTTCATGGTGGTGGCCACCCAAAACCCGATCGAATACCACGGCACCTATCCGTTGCCGGAAGCCCAACTGGACCGCTTCCTGATGAGGGTCAGGATGGGCTACCCGAACGGCTCGGGCGAGAGGGAAATCCTGCGCCGCGGCGGGCGCAGGGAAGCGCTCGAGGGCATTGCAGCCGTTCTGACCGCCGATGAAGTCAAGCAGCTTCAGGCTCAGACGCGCGAGGTTCGCGTGGACGAAGCAGTGGTGGATTACCTGATCGCGATCGTGAACGCCACCCGCAGGCACGAGCGGCTGGCGCTCGGGGTGAGCCCGCGCGGATCTCTGGCTCTCTATCGGGCGGCGCAGGCGCTGGCCCTGGTCGAGGGGTTGGCCTATTGCACGCCCCATCACGTCAAACAGCTTGCCGTTCCGGTTTTCGGCCATCGGGTCGCGCCGCGGAACTCTCTCGGAGACAGTGCGGGCGACCGCTCGAATCGGATCGTTGAAGAGATCGTGCAGACGGTCGCCGTGCCTCTTTGAGCGGCGCATTCGCTAAGGCCCGCCGCGCTGCGCCTCCTCGGGCAGAAGCTCGCCGCGGATCAGGTCGTCCCAGCGCTCGCGCCGGCGGATAATGCGGGCTTCGCCGCCCTCGACAAGCACTTCGGCGGCGCGCGGCCGGGAATTGTAATTCGAGGAAAGCACGAAGCCGTAGGCGCCCGTTGTCGCTATCGCCAGCAAATCGCCGGGCTCGGCTCGGGGCAGCTCTCTTTCCTTGGCCAGGAAGTCTCCGCTCTCGCAGACCGGGCCGACGACGTCGGTCAATTCCAGCGGCCTCTCGCCGCGGCGGGCCGGCAGGATCTCATGGCGCGCCCGATAGAGCGCCGGCCGGATGAGGTCGTTCATCGCGGCGTCGACAACTACAAAGAATTTTCGCTCGCCTGCCTTGCGGTAGAGCACACGGGTGAGCAGAACGCCTGCCTGCCCGACAATGGAGCGCCCCGGCTCGATGCCCAAACGGAAGCCCGCGCCGGCCAGCGCAGCGCACAGCATCCGCCCGTAATCCGCGATCGACGGACTTTGTTTGCCGGTTTCGTATTCGACTCCGAGGCCTCCGCCCAGGTCGAGCGTCTCTATGCGGACGCCGGCGCCGCACAGGCGGACGGCCAGCGCCAGAATCCGCTGCAGCGCTTCTCCGAACGCGCCGATATTGAAAATCTGCGAGCCGATGTGGCAGCCGATGCCGTTGAGCCGCAAGGGAAGCAATGCAGCCGCTTGCCTGTAAATTCGCTCGGCTTCCCCGAGTTCGATGCCGAATTTGTGTTCGCGCAAGCCGGTGGCGATGTAGGGGTGCGTTTCGGCGTCGATATCCGGATTGACGCGCAGCGATACCTCGGGCTCGCGGCCGCCCTGGATGGCCAGATCCCGCAGCAACTGCAACTCCCTGCCGGATTCGCAGTTGAACCGTCCGATCCCTTGCTCGAGCGCGTAGCGCAATTCGCCGCTCGTTTTGCCGACGCCGGAGAATACGACGCGCGCAGGGTCTCCGCCTGCCTTCAGCACGCGGTAGAGCTCGCCGCCGGACACGATGTCGAACCCGGCGCCTTCCTCGGCCAGAAGCGACAGAATCCCCAAAGACGAATTCGCTTTCACCGAGTAGTGAACGTCGTGCTCCAGCCCGGCGAGCGCCTTGTCGTAAGCGCGGTAGTTCTCTCGGATCGCCTCTGCCGAATAAACGTAAGCCGGCGTGCCCGCTTGCTCGGCGATCGTTTCCAGCGGGAACTCATGACAACACAGGCGGTCGTCGACGTAATGGAACTTTTGAGTCGGCATCCCAGCCCTTCTATGCGGCAATGCGCAGCACAACCGCCGTGCGGTCGTCCGCTTGCGGCCGGCCGTTGCTGAAATTACGCACGTCGTCGAATATCAGCTCGAGCAACTCTGCGGCGGAAGCGTCGCGGCAGCGCTTGACAAGATCGAGCAGACGCTCGTCCCCGTATTCCGCGCCGTCGGGGTTCAAGCTTTCATGGAAGCCGTCGGAGACGGTGACCACGATGTCTCCGGGCTGCAAGTCGAGCGTGATCTCATCGTAAGCCACGCCGGGGAAGATTCCCAAGGGAATGCCCCGGACGGGCAAAACCTCGATGTTTCCGCCGCGCACGGCGATCGGCGGCGGCTGTCCGGCTGCCGCTACGGCGAGCTGCATTTTGTCCGGCAGCCAAAGGCAGTAGACGGCGGCCAGGAACCGCGCTTCGATTTTGGGCGCCAGCAGCACCGTGTTCACGCTGCGCAGCACGTCGGCGGGCTTGCGGCGCGGGGCCGCCGCATTGCGCATCACTCCGCTCGCCAACGCCGCATAGAGCGCGGCGGCCATGCCCTTGCCGCTGACGTCGCCGTTGAGCACGCCGAACGCGCGCTCGGAGGCGTAAAAGTCATAGAAGTCCCCCGAGACTTCGGATGCAGGATCGTTGCGCGCCGCGATTTCCAGCCCCGGATAGCGCCGCTTGCCGCGGGGCAGCAGGCGCCGCTGCAAGACGCGCGCCGCCGTGAGATCCTGCTCCATGCGTTCCTCGTTGCGCTCCTTTTCTTCGTACAGCCGCGCATTTTCGATTGCCGCCGCGATTTGCGGAGCGAGCAGATTGAGCGTATGAACATGGGCTTGGCTGAAGTTGTCGAGCGCGCCGCTCTCCAGGTCGAGCACGCCGACCACTTCGTTTTTCAGGATCAGCGGTATGGCCACTTCCGAGCGGATGCCCGGAGTCGATGCGATGTAACGCGGGTCTTTCGACGTGTCCCCCACCAGCACGGGCCGCCGGAATTTGGCGGCGCGGCCGACCAAACCCTTGCCCATTGCGATGTCGCTCCAACGGACCCGTTGGTGAAAGCATACGCCGAAATAGTGCTGCAACAGGTCGCTGCCGGGCTCGCGCAGGTAGATTGCGAGAACGTCGTAACGGATCAATGTCCGCAGCAGAGATGCAATCTTGCCCAGCAGTCTTTCGAGATGGAGAATCTGTGAAAACTCCTGGGCGATTTGCGCCAGTGTTTGCAACGTGGAGTTTTGGCGCGCCTGGGCGCGGTAAAGCCGCGCCGCATCGATCGCCAGAGAAAACCGCGAAGCAATCAGCTCGAGCAGCGATTGCTCGTGCTCCCCGAAAGCGTCGGGCTCGGCCGATTGCAGATCGAGCAGGGCGACGAGCTTGCCGCGGGCCACAAGCGGCACCGCGATTTCGGACTGTACGACGTTGACCGCCGGCAAATAGTTCGGGTTTTCGCTGACGTTGCCGTCGAAGATCGTTTTCTTTCGGGCGGCGGCCTGCCCGGTAATGCCTTTGCCGATGGGAACGCGGAAGTTGCGGATCAACTCCTCGTTGTAGCCGACCGCGTGCCGGATGCGCAGGTCGCCGCGGTCGGTCGGCAACAGGACGGCGAACAACTCGTAATCCGCAACCTTGCGCGCCAGGACTGCAAGGTCACGCAGCAGTGCGTCGAGATCCAGAGTGTTGCCGGCGGCAAGCTCCGACGCTTCGAGAAGGATTTCTAGCGCGGCCTCTCGGCCTGCGGGCGCAGTGTTGCCTGTTGTCGCCATGATTCTTCAGAAACGCTGCATGGGCTGGGTCCGCCGGGCAAAGCGAAGCTCAGGCGGCCCCGGATTCCGCCAGGATTTCAAGCCCTCTGCCGGCGCCGATGCGCGTGGCGCCGGCTTGCAGCATGCTTTGCAACTCCGCGTACGTGCGGATTCCGCCCGCCGCTTTCACGCCGAGCGCCCCGCCCACAACGCGGTGCATCGCTGCGACGTCGCGCGCGTCGGCGAAGGCCCCTTCGAAACCCGTCGCCGTGCTCACAAAGTCGGCGCCGGCCAGCTTGGAGACCACGCAAGCGTGGATTTTCCGCCTGCGGTCGAGGCGGGGCGTTTCGAGAATGACTTTCAATACCGCGCCGTACCGCGCCGTCACGGCCGCAACCGCCTTGATGTCGGTAAACACCGCGTCCAGGTCGTCGGAGAGGACGGCCCCGACGTTCGCCGTCATGTCGATTTCCGTTGCGCCCAGCCGGATCGCGGTTTCCGCCTCCAGCCGCTTGACCGGCGTCATGGTTGCGCCGTGCGGAAAGCCGACGACCGCGGCGACCCGCGTGGACGTGCCGCGAAGCTCCCGCACCGCTGCCGCAACCCGGCTCGGCTGCACGCAAACCGCGTGGAAGCCGGCCGGGCGGGCGGACGCCAGGAAACGCCGCAGCTCGGCTTCCGAAGCGTCGGGGCGCACGAGCGTCTGATCGATCATCGCGGCAAGCTCGGCGCGTCGTGCGCGCGGCGCGGCTGCGGCGGCGGCGGAATGGCCGCACCCGCACGGCGGCGCATGGAGCCCGCCCGCGCCCGCATCGCATGCAGCGGCGATCTCGCGCGCCAAAGCGGTTATTTCTTGAGCAGTCATTGCCGAACTCATCGTTCCGGCCGCGTTGTCCGCGCGCCGGTTCGGGCGATCGAAGCGCCCCAGGCGCCGTCTAATCCAGGTCGATATCCCGCAGGCCCGGCCGCGCGGGTCCCGACTTCCTGGCCTTCTGCAGCAGTCCTTCGAACCGGTTCTCCATTGCGGCCTCCTGGCGCCGCTGGGCATCCAGTTGCTTAGCGAACCGGGCATCCCTGGTTCGTTCGGACTCCTTGATCCGTTGCATTTCCTCCAATAGATCGGCAGGCTTGGTTTCGGGTTCGGCCGGTTCGTGCGAAAGGATCGTTCGGCTCACGGAGTCAACCGCCAGAGCCGCGCGGCAGCACGGGCATTCGACTTCAAACAACGCCATGTCTCTATCGTATGCCTTTCGCCTCGAAAGCGCCCGCTCCCCGCCCAGCGGAGCGCGCGCAAACTACAGAACGATCAGCAGATCTTTGGCTTCGACTTGCATGCCGGGCTTGACCAGCACTTCCTTCACTTTCCCCTCTCGCGGCGCATAGATCGTGCTCTGCATCTTCATCGCTTCCAGGGCAAGCAGCTTGTCATGACGCTTGACGGCATCGCCGACCGCGACGAACAGGCCCGTGATGAGGCCCGGCGTAGGCGCTCCGACGTGGCTCTCGTTGCTGCTGTCGGCCTTGCGCGCGGCGGCTTCTTCCGCCTGCAGCGAGTTGTCGCGGATGCGCACTTGCCGCGCCTGGCCGTTCAACTCGAAAAAAACCGTGCGCGTGCCGTCCGCATGCGGCTCGCCGAAGGTGAGGAATTTCACGATCAGAGTCTTGCCCGGCTCGATGTCGAAAGAGCATTCTTCGCCCTGCTTCAGGCCGTAGAAAAAAACCGGCGTCGGCAAGACTCCGACGTCGGCGTATTTGCGGCGCGTATCGGCGAACTTCTTGAAAACTTCCGGGTAAAGCAGATAGCTCAAAACCTCATCACGGCTGACTTGGCGCCCGATTTTCTTTTGGAGTTCCGCGGCGGCGGCCTGGAAATCGACGGCGGGCAGTTTTTCCCCGGCGCGCCCCTGAATCGGCTTTTCCTTGCGCAGGAGAATTTTCTGAATTTCCTCGGGCCAGCCGCCGGGCGGCCTGCCCAGCGAGCCTTTCATCATGTCCACGACGGAATTGGGGAAATCCACGGAATGTGCGGCGGGCAGTTTGCGCACCTCGTCGCAGGTCATGCCCTTGACCAGCAGGTAAAGGGCCATGTCGCCGACCACTTTGCTGGACGGAGTGACTTTCACGATGTCTCCGAAAAGTCGATTCACGTCGGCGTACATCCGTTCGACCTCGCGCCAGCGGTGCGCCAGGCCCATGGCCCCGGCCTGCTGCTGCAAGTTGGTGAACTGCCCTCCGGGTATCTCGTGCTTGTACAGCCGCGCGCTTCCCGAGCGCGGGGCGTTGTCGAACGGCAGGTAGTAGCTGCGCACCGTTTCCCAATACAGCGAGCAATCGCCCAGCGCCGTCTCGTCGAGGCCGGTGTCGCGCGCGGTGTTTTTGAGGGAGCCGACGATGGAGTTGAGATTCGGTTGGCTGGTAGAGCCGGAAAGCGCCGCATTCGCCGCGTCGACAATGTCCACGCCGGCATCGGAGGCTTTCAGCAGCGTCGCGGCGTTCAGCCCGCTCGAATCGTGAGTGTGAAAATGAACCGGCAGTCCGATTTCCTCTTTCAGCGCCTGGACAAGCTGGGTCGCGGCATACGGGCGGCATAAACCGGCCATATCCTTGATGCCGAGGATGTGGGCGCCCGCCGTTTTGAGTTTCCGCGCGAGATCGACGTAGTAGTTCAGGTTGTATTTCGGCCGCGAGGGGTCGAGGATGTCGCCGGTGTAGCAGATGGCCGGCTCGCAAACGGCTCCGGTTTCATGGACGGCGTCGATGGCGACCTGCATGTTGCCGACGTCGTTCAGGGAATCGAATATGCGGAAGATGTCGATGCCCTGGCGCGCCGCATCGAGCGTAAACTCGCGCACCACGTTATCCGGGTAGCTCGTGTAGCCGACGGCGTTCGACGCCCGCAGCAGCATTTGGAAGCAAATGTTGGGAATGGCCGCGCGCAAGAGGCGCAGGCGCTCCCACGGGTCTTCGTAAAGGAAGCGCAGGCACGAGTCGAACGTGGCGCCGCCCCACATCTCCAGACTGAAGAGATTGGGCAGACGGCGGGCCGTCGCCTCGGCCGTTCCCAGCAGATCGTGGGTCCGCACCCGCGTAGCCAGCAGCGATTGATGCGCATCGCGGAAAGTGGTGTCCGTGACCAGCAGCGGTTTTTGTGCGCGAACCCAGTCTGCGAATTTGTCCGGACCCAATGCCAGCAGGCGCTGCCGCGTGCCCGGCGCCGGTTCGACCCCGCGCTCGAACGGAACCGGCGGCGGGGCGTCGAACTTTGCCGGGACGGGCTTGCCCTTGACCGTGGGGTTGCCGTTGACGATGACATCGCCGATGTACGACAAAAGGCGGTTGGCGCGGTCCCGGCGCTGCGTGTAGCGGAACAATGCGGGGGTGCTGTCCAGGAACCGGGTGGTGACCTTGCCGGCTTGAAAATCTTTATGGTTGACGACGTTTTCCAGGAATTGGATGTTCGTCTTCACCCCGCGAATGCGAAATTCCCGGAGCGCGCGGTCGGCGCGCCGGCAGGCGCCGGCGAGCGTCGTGTTCCAGGCGGTGAGCTTGACGAGCAGGGAATCGTAAGAGGGGCTGAGCACGACGCCGGCGTAGGCGCTTGCTCCGTCCAGGCGGATGCCGAGGCCGGCCGGCGAGCGGTAGGTTTGGATGCGGCCGTAGTCCGGCGAAAAATTGTCTTCGGGATCTTCGGTGGTAATGCGGCACTGGATGGCGAAACCCCGCGTCTCGATCTCGCCCTGGGGCGGGAAGTCGATCGGTTTTTCGTGCAGCTTGCAGCCCTGCGCAACGAGAATCTGAGCGCGCACGAGGTCGACTCCCGTGACCATTTCGGTTACGGTGTGCTCGACCTGGATGCGCGGATTGACCTCGATGAAAAACCATTCCTCCGTTTCCGCGTCCACCAGAAATTCCACCGTTCCGGCATTGACGTAGCCCGCGGAGCGGGCGATGGAAACCGCCGCCTCGCAGAGCCGGTTGCGCAGTTTGCGCGAGAGATTCGCCGCCGGCGCCATCTCGACGACCTTCTGATGGCGGCGCTGCACCGAGCAGTCGCGCTCCCATAAATGGACGATCGAGCCGTGGCTGTCGCCAAGGATTTGCACTTCGATGTGCCGAGCTTGCGAGACGAAGCGCTCGATGAAAACGGCGCTGTTGCCGAACGCCAGTTGCGCTTCTTTTTGCGCTTCCTCGAATTTCGCCTTGAATTCTTCCGCGCATCCGACAACCCGCATGCCCCGTCCGCCGCCGCCGAAAGATGCCTTGATCATGAGCGGGAAGCCGATGGCTTGCGCCGCCTCAAGCGCTTCGTCGGGATTTTCGCCGGCCGTCTCGACTCCCGGCACGGTCGGCACGCCCGCATCCCGCGCCAGGCGCTTGGCGGCGGTCTTGTCGCCGAGCTTGTCGAGCAGCTCCGCCGTAGGGCCTACGAAGGTAATGCCGGCGGCCTCGCAGGCTCTCGCGAATGCGCCGTTTTCCGACAAAAATCCGTATCCGGGATGAATGGCCTCGACATCGCGCTCCTTGGCCAGCGCGACGATGCCTTCGACGTCGAGATACGCCGCCACGGGACCTTTGCCGCCGCCGATCTCATACGCCTCGTCGGCTTTGAAGCGGTGCAGGCTCAACCGATCTTCGTGCGAATAGATTGTGGCCGTGCGCAGCCCGAGTTCCGTTGCGGCGCGCATGATGCGGATCGCGATCTCGCCGCGGTTGGCGGCTAAAAGCTTTTTCATGGGAGCCTTTCAGCGTATCAACGGTGCGGGCCGCCGGGAGCATGCGGAGCGGTCGGTTCGGGCGGCGCCAAACGTCCCAATCGTATAATCGAAAGAGCGTGCGGCTCGTTTTTTTCGCTGTTCTGACCGCTGCGCGGCTTTCCTCCGCCGATTTTGCCGCCGATGTCCGCCCTTTCCTGAACGAATATTGCGCGGCTTGCCACGGATCCGCAGCGCCAATGGCCAAGCTGCGGCTGGACGGATTCGCCAGCGAGCAGGAAGCGCTTGCCGCTCCGAACGTCTGGGAAGACGTGCTGCGCATGATCGCGGCGCGGAAGATGCCCCCGCCCGGCAGCGCGCGGCCTTCGCCGGAGTCCTACGCGCGGGTGAGCGCATGGATCGAGTCGCGTCTCGACCGGATCGTTGCCGCCCGCAAGCCCGACCCCGGACGGGTTACCGCCCGCCGCCTGAACCGCAGCGAGTACAACCACACGGTCCGCGACCTGCTGCGCGTCGATTTGCGCCCCGCCGACGATTTCCCGGTGGACGATTCCGGGTACGGCTTCGACAACAACGGCGACGTGCTCTCGATATCGCCCGTGTTGATGGAAAAATACGTGCAGGCGGCCGGCCGGCTCGCGCGCGCGGCAATCTGGGACAAGCCCCGGCTGGCGCCGCCGACGCGGTTTCGGATTCAGGCCGACCGGCGGCAAGCAGGCGAACCGCCGGCGGCGGCGATCGGCGAGGTTGCGCCTTTCACTGCGGACGGCTCCATCAGTCTCAACCATGAGTTTCCGGCGACCGGCAATTACCGCATTTCCTTCGGAGCGGTGGACCGGCGGTTGCGCTCACCGGATAACGGCCGCTATCTCAACGACGTTCCCGCGCCTCCGCCGAGGATCATGACGATGACGCTCGACGGAGAGCGGATCGCGACCAAGGCGGTCGAGGCCGCCGACGGCTTCAACCGCAGCGAGCAGGTTACGCGGCGCATCGCAGCCGGAACGCGCGGCGTCCGAGTGGGTTTTATCGATGCGCAAGCGCAGCCGATGAATCCGAATCTCGAGTACGAGCAGCGGCGGCTTTGGGTCGATTCCCTCGAAATCAGCGGGCCTTTCGATGCTGACGCGCGCCCGCTGCCGGAGAGCCACCGCCGAATCGTGATCTGCGCGCCCGATGCGGAAGAGCCCTGGCGGCCTTGCGCGCGGCGCCTGCTTGCGCAGTTGCTGCGGCGGGCCTTCCGGCGGCCTGCCGCAGCCGCCCAAATCGATCGCTTCATGCAATTGATGGAGCGCGCGATGAAGAACGGAGCCGGCTTCGAAAGCGCTGTTCAACTGGCGCTTCAATCGGTTCTGGTTTCGCCGGAGTTTCTGTTTCGGATCGAGCGCGATCCCGATGCCGCAGACGAGAACGGCATCGCACGAATCGACGCCTTCGAGCTTGCTTCGCGGTTGTCGTACTTCCTCTGGAGCAGCATGCCTGACGACGAACTGCTGGATGCGGCGGAGCAAGGCGGTCTGGACGATCCCGGCGAGCTGCGGCGCCAAGTCAAGCGGATGCTCGACAGCCCGAAGTCGGACGCCTTCATCGAAAACTTCGCCGGGCAATGGCTGCAATTGCGAAACCTTGCGCAAGCGCGCCCCGACCCTGTGCTGTTCCCGGAATTCGACGACGAGTTGCGGGCGGCGATGAAGCGGGAAACGGAACTTTTCTTCGCCGCAATCGTGCGCGAAGACCGCAGCCTGCTGGAGTTTCTCGACAGCGGCTTCACTTTTTTGAACGAGCGCTTGGCCCGGCACTACGGCATCGACGGGGTCGAGGGCGATGCGTTCCGCAAGGTGGTCCTTGCGGATGCGCGCCGCGGCGGTCTGCTGAGCCAAGCCGCCGTTCTGACCGTGTCCTCGTATCCGACGCGCACCTCGCCCGTCTTGCGCGGGCTGTGGGTGATGGAAAACATTTTGGGCCAAGCCCCGCCGCCGCCTCCCCCCGACGTGCCCGAGCTCGAGGTAGCGGATGTCGGGATCCGCGGAACTCTCCGGGAGCAGCTCGAAAAGCACCGCGCGAACGAAGGCTGCGCCTCGTGCCACCGCGTGATGGACGCCATCGGCTTCGGCCTGGAAAACTACGACCCGATCGGCAGATGGTGCACCCGCGAGGGCAGGTTGCCGCTCGATGTTTCCGGTGAGTTGCCGGGCGGCAAGCGCTTCGCGTCGCCGGCCAAGCTGAAACGCATCTTGCGCGACAGCGAAGCGGATTCCGTTTCCAGAGCTATTGTCAAGAAACTGATGACCTATGCCTTGGGGCGAGGCGTCGAGCGCAGCGACAACCCGGCCGTGGATGCGGTCCAGGCCAAGCTGGCTGCCGGCGGATACCGCTTTTTCGCATTGGTTGACGGCATCGTATCGAGCATACCCTTTCGGATGCGCCGCCGTGAGCCGGTTGAGAGCGGAGAGTAAGCGGACTTAAACGCGGACGATCTTGCCCAAAACGACCGGCCGCGAGGCTCCCGTGGCCGACGGCAGATTCGCCGGCCGATTGTGGAACGACTCGTAGGCCAACACCGCGAAGGCGATCGCTTCCTTTGCGTCGCTGTCGATGTCGAACGCGTTCGAGGGAAGAATTTCCGTATGCGGCAAGCCTTCTCGCAGTTGCCGCATGATTTCGGGGTTGCGCCAACCGCCGCCGGATACGACCAATTGCTCGACCGGCATCTTCGGCTGCACGAACCGCTCGATGCCCAACAGAATCGTGCGCGCCGTGAGCGCCGTCGCGGTGGCCGTCAGCGAATCGGCGGGAATGCCGCGGCGCAGCAGGTTCGCCGCGAAGTCCGCGCCGTACTGTTCTCTACCCGCGCTCTTCGGCGCGGGCCGGCGGTAGTACGGCGCAGCGAGCAATTCGGCCAGCAACTCCTCGTCGACGCGCCCGCGCCGGGCCATCGCGCCGTCGCGGTCGAAGCGCAGGCGCCCCCCCGAGAACTGCGCTGCGAGCGCATCGATGACCATGTTGCCGGGGCCGGTGTCGAAGGCCGTAACCGCCTCGCTGCCGGCGCCCGCCGGAATGGCGGTGACGTTCGCGATGCCGCCGATGTTCAGCGCCGCCCGATTGATATGGGCGTCGCGGTAAAGCAAATAGTCGACGTAGGGAACCAGCGGCGCGCCCTGTCCTCCGGCGGCCATGTCCGCCGGGCGGAAATCCGCAACCACCGGAGTCCTTGTCTTCTCCGCGATCAGCGCCGGCTCGCCGATCTGCAGCGTGCAGGCAATCCGCCGCCCGCAAACTTCCTCGGGCGCGGCCTGGTGATAAATGGTCTGCCCGTGCGAGCCGACCAGATCGAGACGCTCCAATGGAATCTCCTCGCGCTTGCAGGCAGCGACTACCGCCTCGCCGTAAAGCTCGCCCAGAAGAAAATTGAGTTGGCCGATGCGTCCGGTATGGGTGTCGGCGTTGGAGACGGCAAGCAGCGCCTGCGCGACCGCGCGGGGATAGGGCGTTTGCCGGAAAGCGCGCGGACGGACTTCCTGGGAAAAGCCTTCTCCCGTAATTTCCACCAGAGCGACATCGATCCCGTCGAGCGAGGTGCCGCTCATGATCCCCGCTACCAGCACGTTTTCTTCGCGCTAGCGCGCCGGTAGGGGCCTACACGTCTTCATGCGTGCGGAAGCGGCGGTCGAGAGCCAGCTTGTAGCGCGCGGACATTTTCCGCGAAAATTCCTTCATGCCGCTCTTGTCCATCGGTTCGAACTCCCGCGCGGTCTTTACGTTGGCGTGCAGGTACTCATGTTTCGGCACGCCCACGGTGCAAACGGAAACCGGCAGCGAAAGGGAGTAACGCAGAAGCTTCTCCGGCGGAGAATCGGCGCCGATGATGTCTTCCTGTCCGAAGACCTTCATGGCCACGATGCCCAGGCCCTTTTCGACGGCGACCGGCAGCGCAACCCTCTCGAAGCTGGTCGCCATCGCCGGATTGATGACCATCTTGCCATCGCCGCTGCGCATGCCCTGCAACGCCGCGTTCAAAGCCATTTGCGTGCAATCGACGTCGTAACGCCGCAGAGCTTCCGCCAGGACGGCCGGATCCGTGTGCGAGCTGATGCCGATGAAGCGCGTGATCTTGCGGTCGCGCAGCTTGTAGAGCGCTTCCATGACCTTTTCCTTTTCGACCTTGGCCAGGTCTTCGGGACTCTGGAGGCTGTGCAAGTGGAGCAAGTCCATCTGGTCGACGCCCAGCCGCTTGAGGCTTTCGTCGGCTGTACGCATCGCGTCGTCCGCCGTGCGGGCTTGGGTCTTGGTGGCCACGAAAAGCCCTTTGCGGCGGCCTTCGATGGCTTCGCCGACCCAGGTTTCGCTCTCGCCTCTGCCATAAGACTGGGCCGTGTCGATGTAATTGATTCCACTGCGCAGCGCCAGATCGAGCGCCTCGACGCCCTTGTCCCGATCCTTGTACATCGCCAGGCGGCTGCCGCAGCCTATGGCCAGGATGGAAGTTTGAAATCCTGTTTTGCCCAGCGGCCGGGTGGGCAGCTTGGACTCTTTCCCCCGGGCGAGCGCGGCCGTAGCTGCGGCGCCCAGAAACTCACGGCGGGTGACGGATATGCGGCTCATGGCGGAAACCTCCTTTGGAACGCATATTTACCTTGCCACAACTCCGTACGGCGTGTAAACAAAGCATCCCGAAAAATCCCGGGAATACGAACGCTTCGGCTTGCCGGGCGGCGGCCGGCCGCGCGTCACTCGTCGTGTACGCTCAGCACCGCCAGAAACGCTTCCTGCGGAATGTCGACGCGTCCGACGCGCTTCATGCGGCGCTTGCCCTCGCGTTGTTTCTCCAGCAGCTTGCGTTTGCGCGTAATGTCGCCGCCGTAGCATTTGGCGGTAACGTTTTTGCGCAAGGCGGCGATGTTGTCTCTGGCGACGATCTTCGCGCCGACCGCGGCCTGGAGCGCGACTTCGAATTGCTGGCGGGGAATGAGTTTCCGAAACTTGCGGATGAGCGACTTGCCGCGGGAGTGCGCCTGATCGCGATGCACAATGCCCGAAAGCGCGTCGACGGGCTCGCCCGCCACCAGGATATCGAGCTTGACCATGGGCGATTCCCAGTAGCCGGCGAAATGGTAATCGACCGAGGCGTAGCCCCGCGAAACCGTCTTCAACCGGTCGTAGAAGTCCAGCACGATCTCGTTCAGAGGCGCCTCGTAGGTGAGGATGGCGCGGTTGCCCGCCGCGTATTCGAAGCTCTTCTGGACTCCGCGTTTCTCTTCCATGAGCTTCAAGATGCCCCCCAGATACCGGTCCTGAGCGATGACCGTTACGCTGAAGACCGGCTCTTCGACCTTCGCCGGGGCTTGCGGGGAAGGCCAGCGGCTGGGATTGTCGATCTCGACCGTCTCGCCGTCGCTCTTGGTCACCCGGTAGCGCACGCCCGGAGCCGTGGTGATGAGCTCCAAACCGAATTCGCGCTCGAGACGCTCGCGCACGACATCGAGATGCAGCAGGCCCAGGAATCCGCAGCGAAAGCCGAATCCCAAAGCGGCGGAGCTTTCCGGCTCGAACTGAAACGAACGGTCGTTGAGTTGAAGCTTTTCGAGCGCCTCGCGCAAAACCGTGTGCTCGTGCGATTCGACCGGATAAAGCCCGGCGAAAACCACGGGCTTGGACTCCTCGAAACCGGGCAGCGGCGCTTGGGGCGGGTCGGCATTGTCGCACAGGGTGTCGCCGATCTTCGTTTCGGTGACGTTTTTGATGTTGCAAACGACCCAGCCCACCTCGCCGCTGCGCAACTCGCCGCAGCGGATCGACTTCGGGGTTTGGAAGCCGATATCTTCAACTTCGTACGCGCGCCCGGTCGCCCACAGGCGGATCTTCATGCCCTTGCGCAGAACGCCGTCCACGATCCGCGCCAGCATGATGACGCCGCGGTAGGGGTCGTACCAGGAATCGAAGAGCAGGGCGCGCAGCGGAGCGCCGTCGACGGACCGGGGAGGAGGGATGCGCTCGACGACCGTCTCGAGCACTGCGTCGACGCCGCGCCCGGTTTTCGCGCTGATCGGCAGCGCGTCGTGCGCGTCCAGGCCGATCGTCGTTTCGATCTCTTCGCGGACGCGCTCGGGCTCGGCGGCGGCCAGGTCGATTTTGTTGAGGATCGGCACGATTTCCAGATCGTGCTCGAGCGCCAGATAGGCGTTGGCCAGGGTTTGCGCCTCGACGCCCTGGGCGGCGTCGACGACCAGCAGCGCGCCTTCGCAGGCGGCCAGGCTGCGCGAGACTTCGTACCAGAAATCGACGTGCCCCGGGGTGTCGATCAGGTTGAGTTGGTAGGTCTTGCCGTCTCGGGCCGTGTAGGCGAGACGCACGGTTTGCGCCTTGATGGTGATGCCCCGCTCGCGCTCGAGCTCCATCGAGTCGAGCACTTGCTCCTGCATTTCCCTGCGGCTGAGCGCGCCGGTCCGTTCGAGCAGACGGTCGGCCAAAGTCGACTTTCCGTGATCGATATGCGCGATGATCGAGAAATTGCGTATGCGCGAAGAATCCATCGGGCCGCGAAAGGAAAGGCGGACGCCGGAGGCCGCGCGTCCGCCTTTCCTTTCGATTTTAACCCGTTGCCGCCGGGGCCGCCGGCGCGGACTGCGGATGGCATACTGATAACGGGCGAGTCCTCGAGCATGGCCGATCCGCGCAAGATCATCCTCGGCGTCTCGGGCGGGATAGCCGCCTACAAGTCCGCCGAGCTCGTGCGTCAATTGCAGGGGGAGGGTTACGAAGTTCAGGCGGTGATGACCGCCGCCGCGCAGCGGTTTATCACGCCGTTGACGCTCGCCTCGTTAAGCGGAAACAAAGTCATCACCGGCATGTTTCA
This sequence comes from Bryobacterales bacterium, assembly GCA_965214655.1. Classification (GTDB taxonomy): domain Bacteria; phylum Acidobacteriota; class Terriglobia; order Bryobacterales; family UBA6623; genus CATQHP01. The sequence goes on from OZ243965.1 coordinate 4,025,272, forward strand.
CGACGGTTCGGACGCGGATACGCTGCATAGCGCGATCGAGCACATCGCCGTGGCGCAAAGCGGCGATTTGCTGCTGGCGGCGCCGGCGACCGCCGACGTCCTGGCAAAGTTCGCGCACGGCGTCGCCGATGACTTTCTGACAACGACGCAGCTCGCCTTCGACGGCCCGGTGATCGTAGCTCCGGCTATGAATACGAACATGTGGAATCATCCGGCGACCCAAGAGAACGTTGCCGTGCTCCGCGGCCGCGGCGTGACGGTCGTTGAGCCGGGCAGCGGAGACTTGGCGTGCGGAACGGTCGGGCCGGGGCGTTTGGCGGAAATTGCCGACATCGTGAGCTGTGTCCGCTCGGTTTTCGCGCAGCGCGAAGAGCTTCGCGGGGAAACGGTTCTGATCACGGCCGGCCCGACCCGCGAGCCCCTCGACCCGGTGCGCTACATCTCCAATCGTTCGAGCGGCCGGATGGGGTTCGCGCTGGCGGAGGAAGCCCGCCGCCGCGGCGCGAGGGTTGTCCTTGTCTGTGGCCCCGTATCGCTCGCAACCCCAAGCGGCTGCGAACGCATCGACGTGGAAACCACCCGGGAAATGTACGACGCGGTGACGGCGCGGCTCGACGGCGCGGCCATGGCCGTGATGGCGGCGGCCGCCGCCGATTACCGCGCGGCGAGTCCGGCGGCGCAGAAAATCAAGAAACATGACGGGCCGCCCGCGCTGCGCCTGGAAGAGACTCCCGATATCCTGCGCGCCGCCGGAGAGCGAAAGCGCGGATTGTTCCTCGTCGGTTTCGCCGCCGAGACGGAAAACCTGGAAGCCAACGCCCGCCGCAAGCTGGAGTCGAAGAATTGCGATCTGATCGTGGCCAATCCGGTGGGCGGAGCGACGGGCTTCGACTCGACGGCAAACCAGGGGCTGATCCTGACCCGCGCCGGAGACGTCATTCGTCTCGACCCCATGTTGAAATCGGAAATGGCCGCTTGCATCTTCGATACGGCGGCCGCGCTGCGGCGGCGGCAGGCGGCTTAACAGTATCCATGTCCGCGCCCCTGCGCAAATACCTGGAGTTCTACCGCGACCTCGGCGTCGCCGAGCTTTTCGTCGATCCGCCGCCGGCCGGCGAGGCCGCGCAGATGCCGGCGCCGGCGGATTCTGCCGATCCGTCCCGGCAACTCCAGGTCATTCAAGACGATATCGGCGATTGCACGCGCTGCCGTCTGCACCAGGGCCGCCACTCGATCGTTTTCGGCAGCGGCAATCCGCAGGCGAAGGTCGTCTTCGTCGGCGAAGGGCCCGGCGCCGACGAAGACGCGCAGGGCCTGCCGTTCGTCGGGCGGGCGGGGCAGCTTCTGACCCAGATGATCGAAAAGACCTGCGCCAAGGAAGGGCTGCCGGTTCGCCGCAAAGACGTTTACATCTGCAACGTCGTCAAATGCCGCCCCCCCAACAACCGCGCCCCGGAAAAAGACGAGATGGAAATCTGCGGTCAATTCCTCCAACGCCAGTTACAGGCGATCGCGCCCAAAGCCGTCTGCGTGCTCGGCGGCACTGCGGCCAAGGCTTTGCTGGGCGCCACCGCCGGCATCACCAAGCTGAGAGGAAACTGGCAGCGCTGGGGCGATATTCCCGTCATGCCCACTTTCCACCCTTCCTACCTGCTGCGCGCCTATAACGCAGAGGCCAAGCGTCTGGCTTGGGAAGACCTGAAGAGGCTTTTCCACCTCGCCTACGATTGACCGCGGCTTTACCGGGCCGCACGCCATGAGAGGCTATCGCTGCACCCGGCCCGAGCCGCCGCCTTGCATCAGAGCGAGAACTTCGCCCGTCGAGAAGCGGTTGAAGTCTCCCGGCACCGAATGTTTCAGGCAGGATGCCGCAACGGCGAACTCCAGCGCCTGCGCGAGGTCGCCCGGGAAGTGGTGCAGCCCGCCGATGAGCCCGCCCGAAAACGAGTCGCCGCCGCCCACGCGGTCGACGATATGCGTGATCGCATACTTTTTGCTGAGGTAGAAATCGTCCCGGTCGTTCAGGCAGGCCGACCAGCCGTTGTGCGAGGCCGAAACGGATTCGCGCAGCGTGATGGCCTGCATTTTCAAATTCGGAAACGTCTCCAGCACCTTCTCCGAGAGCAGCCGGTAACGCTCCACGTCGAGCTCGCCCGACTCCACGTCGACATCGCCGACTGAAATTCCCAGGCTTTTCTGGCAGTCCTCTTCGTTGGCGATGCCCACGTCGACGAACCGCGCCAGCTCGCCCATCACTTCCGGCGCCGACTTTCCGTATTTCCAGAGTTTCTTGCGGAAATTGTAGTCGCAAGATACGGTGAGCCCTTTGGCCCGCGCCGTCCGCGCGGCTTCGATGGACAACGCCGCGCAGCCCGGGCTCAAGGCCGGGGTAATCCCGGTGATGTGAAACCAGGAGGCGCCGTCGAAAATTCTGTCCCAATCGAAATCGCCCGGACGCGCCAGGGAGATCGAGCTGCCCGCGCGGTCGTAGAGCACTTTCGAGGGGCGCTGGTTGGCGCCGGTCTCCAGAAAATAGACTCCCACGCGGCCGGGCATGCGGACGATGCCGCTGCAATCGATGCCGAATCCGCGCAGTTGGGCGATACAGCAGTCCGCGAGGAAATTGTCTTCCGGGAAAGCGGTCACGAAGGCGCTGGGAATGCCGTAGTTCGCGGTCGAAACGGCGACGTTGGCTTCGCCGCCGCCGAACGTCGCGGCAAAAAACGGCGACTGAAACGGGCGCTCCAAGTTCGGAGGGGCGAGACGCAGCATGATCTCGCCGAAAGTAACCACTTTGGCCATAGTCGAACCTCTTTGAGAATGGCCGGCCGACCAAGGGCCGGGCGCGAGTTCTTCAGGATATCATTCGGCGCTCTTGCCGGATTCTTCGAGCATGAGCCGGCGCCCGACGCTCGTCGTTCCGGCAGGCGCATTGGCAAGCGATTCTTCGAGACCGGCTCGAATATGGGCAAGATCTCCGGGCGGCCACGACAACTCCTTCATGTCCGCTCGCGATAGCGGCGACAGCAACAACAGAGCCGCGGCGGCCGTGCAGGCAACGAATTTCAGCGGCATGTTTTCTTAGTCTTCGTCATCATCGCGGATTTCGATGCGAATGCGCCGCACAAGAATCGTGTTCAGCAGCACTAACAGCGGAATCGCAATGTACGCGGCGGCAGTCGGGAAATCCATTCTATCGGCAGTCCTTGCAGTGCGCTTTGCGCAGGGCGGGTTTGCTGACCTTGCCCATCGCGTTTCGCGGAAGCTCTTTCACGAAGACGACCCGCTTGGGAATCTTGTACGATGCGAGCCGGCGGCGGCAATGCTCCATCAACTCCTCTTCGCTCGGAGGCTCCTCCCGGGCGACCAGCACGGCGGTTACCGCTTCGCCCCAGTCGGCATCGGGGCAGCCGATGACCGCGCTCCGGGCAACGGCCGGGTGGCTGTCGAGGGCGCGTTCGACTTCAAGCGGATAGACGTTCATTCCGCCGCTGATCACGAGATCGGCGGAACGGTCTCGGAGCTGGAAATAGCCGTCGGCTGCGCGCAGCCCGAGATCGCCCGTCTTGAACCAGCCGTCCGGGGAAAACGCCGCGGCCGTTTTTTCCGGAGCATTCCAGTAACCTTTGAAGACATGCGGGCCGCGGGTTTGAATTTCCCCGACTTCTCCGTCGGGTAACGGAGCGTTGTCCGCCGCATCGACGACTCGCAACTCTACGCCCGGCAGAGGCAGGCCGACCCAACCGGGGCGCCGCCGGCCGGTCAAAGGGTTGCTCGACAGAATGCCGGTCTCGGTCATGCCGTAGCGTTCGACCGGCTCGTACCCGAAACGATCGCCGCACTGTCGGAAAAGCTCTTCGGACATGCGCGCCGACCCCGAAGTGATCAAACGCAGGCGGCTCAGATCGACTTTGGCGGAGCGCGCCGCCGCCACGAGCCGCGCATGGATCGTCGGAACCCCCATGAACACCGTGCAGCCGCCGTGCTGGAGCGCATCGAGCGTCGGCGCGGACTCGAATCGCCTGAACATGATTGTCGAAGCTCCTGCGTTCAGAGCGCCGTGCAGCGCCACCAGCAAGCCGTGAACGTGAAAGACGGGCAGCACGTGCAGCAATACGTCGTCCGCCCGCCACTCCCATGCCTCTCCAAGCATGTTGAGATTGGCGGTCAGATTCGCGTGCGAAAGCTCCGCGGCCTTCGGCCGCCCGGTCGTGCCGCTTGTATAAAGCATCAGCGCGGTCGCCTCGGGAGCGGCGCTGCAAGCGGGCGCGCCGCCGGCGCCCGCGGCAAAAACGTCGAGCGCAGCGGAATCGATGGAAACGATCCGCTGCAGCGTCTCGACTTGTTTCTGAACGCCGCCCAGGTCATGCCCTTCCGCATTGTCGACGATCAGCAGCTTCGCCGAGGAATCTCGCAAGCAATAGATCAACTCCGGCTCCGAACAGCCCGGATTGAGCGGCATGGAAACCGCTCCCAGGCGGCAGGCCGCGAGGTGGATGCAGATTCCCGCCGGACTCTTCGGCAGCCGCGCCGCAACGCGGTCGCCGCGCCGCGCCCCAAGATCGTGCAGCCACCCGGCGGCGCGCTCGACCGCGGCGCGCAAGTCTCCGTAGCTGACTTTCAGGGCGGCCGCGCCGCAATCTTGAAAGCCGTTGCGGAATTCGATAGCCGTTTTGCCCGCAAACGAACGGCAGTTCTCGAAAAGCCTGTCCAGAAACAACATCTATCGAACGCCGCGGAATTCCGCCCGCGCGGGAAAATGACGGCGACAAGCGCGCCGCGGAATCGGTACACTGGAAAATCGCCCGCCGCGCTCCGGCAACTCCGCGGCGCCCTCCATCATGCTCGCGTTCGGCTCCACGCATGACATTCTATACACGCTGACTTCCCTGACCGTAAAAGAATTCAAGGTTCGCTACCGAAACATGTCTCTCGGCGTTTTATGGTCGCTGGCGAACCCCATCATCATGATGTCCGTGCTGACGTTCGTGTTCACCTTCGTCATCAGCAATACCGAACAGTATTTCCCGCTGTTCCTTCTCATGGGAATTCTCCCCTACAACTTTTTCTGCCTGGCATGGATGACGGGCACTACATCTATCGCCGATAACGCGGTCCTTGTCAAGAAAATATCGTTTCCCCGCGAGCTCGTCACGTTCGCGAGCATCCTGGCGAACGCCTTGCACTATCTGATCCAGTTGGGGTTGCTGCTCCTGGCGGTGGGGATCGTGATCGGCCCCTCGCTGTTATGGGTTTGGCTGCCCGTGATCTTCGCGCTGCAAATCCTGTTTGTCTCCGGGCTGTCTCTCTGCTCCGCAGCCCTGAACGTGTACTTCCGCGACACGCGCTACGTCGTCGAATCGGCCGCGCTGGTGCTTTTCTGGCTCGTCCCTATCTTCTACAGCTTTGCCGAGATCGAGCAGATGGCCGAAGGTCACTCGTTCTTGAGAACCGTGCTCAGTTACAACCCGCTGGCCGCGACAATATTCTGCATTCGCAAGATTTTGCTGTACGGAGAGTTTTTCGAGTGGAGCACGCTGGTCAAGCTCGCCGGAGCTTCCCTGGCCAGCGTGACGATCGGCTTGCTGTACTTTCGGCGCGTCCAACGTAATTTCGCCGACTATCTCTAACAACCTTCATGGCGGTCGTTCGACTCGAAAATCTCAGCAAGCGCTATCTCATACACCATAAACGCCAGCTTGTCGCGCAGCGGGTATGGAAGCGCATGCGAAACGTCGAAGAGCCGTTCTGGGCTTTGCGCGATGTCTCCTTCGCCGTGCAGGGCGGCGAAATCGTAGGAATCGTCGGACACAACGGGGCGGGGAAAAGCACGCTGCTCGAGATCGTCGCCGGCACCGTCTTTCCGACTTCGGGCCGCGTCGAGCGCCGCGGAAAGACCGCCTCCATGCTGGAAGTCGGAACAGGCTTTCATACGGATCTGACCGGCGCCGAGAATATCCGTCTCAACGCCTCCCTGTTGGGCATGTCCAAAACGGAACTCCAGCGCAAGTTCGACTCCATAGTGGACTTCAGCGGGATAGCGGATTTCATTGACGAACCGGCGCGCACGTATTCGACCGGCATGTTGAGCCGCCTCGGCTTTTCCGTCGCCGTTCACCTCGAGCCGGAAATCCTCATCCTCGATGAGGTGCTGTCGGTCGGGGATGGGGCGTTTCTGCAGCAGTGCGCCAAAAAGATCGCCCATCTGATCAACGGGGGGAGCCTCGCGTTATTGGTGTCTCACAATCTGGGGGTAGTCGCAGAGTTGTGCGGCAGGGTCGTTTGGCTGGACCACGGGCGCCTGAAGAGCGATGGCCCCGCGGGCGAGATATTGCCCCGTTATGCTGGGGGGGGGGGGGGAACTACCGAACCCGCGGATTCTCCAGCCAGTAAAGAAAACCGTCTTCGGCGCCGATGAGTAGGTCGCGCGCACCGTTGCCGTCCCAATCGACCGTAGTCGGGCTCGTCGTATGGCCGGCCAGCCTCCGAGACGTCAGCGCGCCTTTTTGTTGAAAAAGAAACCGTCCGTTTTCGCCGCCGACGTTGCGCAGCCAGTCCACGCTGGCGCTGTTGACCAGGATGTCGATCGCGCCGTCGCCGTCCCAGTCCGTCAAGTCGATTTTGCGCCGGCCGCTTTTCCCGGCGCGGTCCGCGTTGAGCCGCAGGGGGCCGGGAGCGCCGTCCAAAATCTCGTGCCGGCGGTCGAAGCCCGACGCCGCAGCGCCGAAGAACATGCGCTGGGCGGGCAGCAAAGTCAACCGTCCGTTTTTTCGCGCGCGGCGGAACCAGGCCAGATATCCTTCGTGGTCGAGCATCACGATGTCCTGCAGCCCGTCGCGGTCCCAGTCCGTGACGACGGGGCGCGTGCGCCACTGGCTGACCAGTTCGTTGGCTGCGGGAACCCACCAGTTCCAGGCAGGCCGGCGGGGCTCGCCGCCCCAGTCCATGGCTACGGGCCGGGCCGGCTCCAGCAAAGGCTTGGCGCGCGAGCCCGCATTGCGATACCAGACGATGCGCCCCCGGATCGAGTTCGCCACGATGTCGGGCAGCGAGTCTCCGTCCCAATCGGCAACGCTGATCGTGGTGTAGCCCCACTTCGCCTCGCAGGGGCCTTGAATCGAGCCGTTGTCTCCGGCTTGAATGCGAATCGTTTTCCCGCCGGCCGCGAGCAGAACCGGAGCGGCGAACTTCGGCGGGCTGCCGCCGTCGAGGTTTTCGATGAAGCCGATGGAGCCGGCGCTGTTTCCGGCGATGATGTCTTCGTCGCCGTCGCCGTCCCAATCGAAGCCCGCCGGAGTCGCCAGCGCCCCGAATTTGACGAACTCCGCCCGCTGCCGAAAGTATTGCGGCTGCGCGAAGACAGGCATGCCGGCTGCGACTCGGCCCAGATTCTCGATAAACGCCACGCGGCCGTCTTCGTCGCCGGCAACGAGGTCCATGTCCCCGTCGCGGTCCCAATCCACCGCCGTCGGGGTAATCATTTGCAAGTCCATCGCCAGGGGGCGCCCGTCGGAAAGGAGCCGCCGGCCCGCGGCGTACCGCGCAGCCCGCCGTGTCCCCGTATTCTCGAAATAGGTAAACCCGTCGAGAAACTCGCCGCAGATCAGGTCGAGATCTCCGTCGCCGTCGAAATCGGCGAAGCTCGGGCTGGGCATCCCGTAAACATCGACGGGACGGTCTCCGGCGGTGACTTTCTCCGCTTGGGAATAGTTCCCGGCGCCGTCGTTCAGGGCCAGGTAAACGTAGCCGTGCAACGGGCCGTTCGTCCAATTCCCGGCGGAGTCGTAGGCGTCGTCCCAACCGTATTCCGTCCAATCGCCGATTCCGATCACGAGGTCGAGGTCGCCGTCGTCCTCCCAATCGACTCGTTTCCACTGGTTCGCGCGAATGCGGCCGCGCGCAACGTGCGCGTCCTCGGCATTCAGCGGCAGCGCAGCCGGTTTGCCGAAGGCGCGCTCGAGAAATTGCGGATGCTCTTGCCCCGGCGTCATCACGATCGGCGCCCGACCGTCGATATGCGAAATCTGCGCGTTCGTACGGTACTCGCCGATGCGCACGCCGGGACGAAAGATCGGCATGGACGTTGCGGCGTGCGGCGGCGAGTCGTTTTCGAAAAAGTAAGTTCCTTCGTAGGGAACGCCCCCGCTGGAGACCACGAGGTCCAGGTCGCCGTCGCCGTCGTAATCCATCGGCAAGGGCCACGCCCAGAGACCGACTCCGAGATCGACCGTCAATCCGGGGTTGTTGTAGCGGATTCGAATGAGCTCGTCCGCGCCGGCCGGCGCAGCCGATACGAGTCCGAGAGGGAGAAGCAGCTTGACTCCGAGCGGCACACAGTCACTGTGCCACGTGCGCGGCTGTGCGGGCAAGGCGCGCCGGTTCGGATGGATGTGAGACGCTGCGAGCCGGCCGCCCGGCGCTTGCCGCAGTAGGGGGGGCTTGACTGAAAAGCCCGGCTCGCAATACAGTCGAAATATGGGTTCCTGCCGCGAACCCTGAGCGGCTGCGCCGGCGTCGCCCCCGCCGTTTTCGCAGCTTGCGCTTGCATCTTCTTGAATCATCGCCCAAAGAACGGAACCGCTATGGCCAATTTGACCGAGACCCTCGAATTTCAAGCCGAGACCAAGCAACTGCTCGATTTGATGATCCATTCCCTGTACACCAACAAAGAAATCTTCTTGCGCGAGCTGATCTCGAACGCGTCGGACGCCCTCGACAGACTTCGCTTCGCGGCGTTGACCGAACCGGGCTTGCTGGCAGAGGGCGAAGAGTTGGAGATTCGCCTCGACGTGGACAAGCGGGCGCGGACTTTGACGGTTCACGACAACGGCATCGGCATGTCCCGCGAGGAGGTTGTCGAGAACATCGGCTCGATCGCCAAATCGGGCACGCGCGAGACGCTCGACAAAATCAGGGCCGCCCAGGGCGGGGAGGTTCCTCCCGAGTTGATCGGTCGCTTCGGCGTCGGTTTCTACTCCGCCTTCATGGCCGCGGACAAGATTACGCTGGAGACGCGGCGCGCGGGAGAAGCGGCTTCCACGCGCTGGGAATCCGAGGCCGACGGAACGTATGCGCTCGCCGAGGGGAGCCGCTCGAAACGGGGCACGGCCGTCACCTTGCACTTGAAAGCCGCGGACGCCGACGCCGGCATCGAAGACTTCACCGACGAGTGGACGCTGAGCCGCACCGTCAAGCGGTATTCCGATTTCATCGCCTACCCGATCCGGCAGAAGGTGCGGCGCGAAGAGAGCGAGACGGACGAAAAGGGCATTCTCAAGCCCGACGGCAAGACGAGCGTCGTCAGCGAAGACAAGACGTTGAACTTGATGAAGCCGATTTGGGCGCGGGCCGCGGCGGACGTTGCCGATGAGGAGTACGCGGAGTTCTACAAGCATCTCTCCGGCGATTGGAACGAGCCGTTGCTGCACGTGCGCGTGAAGGCCGAGGGCATCTCGGAATACGAGTCGCTGCTGTACATTCCCTCGGAGCCGCCGCACGATCTGCACGTCTGGGGAATGGAATTCGGCCTGCGCATCTACGCCCGCCGCGTTCTCATCATGGAGCGCTGTGAAGAAGCCCTGCCGCGCTATCTGCGTTTCGTTTCCGGCGTCGTGGACTCGTCGGACCTGCCGCTGAACATATCCCGGCAGACGCTGCAGGAGAATCGCCACATTGCCCGGATCAACAAGTTTCTGGCCCGGAAAGTGCTGGATGCGCTTGCCGATCTCCAGAAAAACGACGCAGGGAAATACCTCGAATTCTGGAAGAATTTCGGGCCCGTGCTCAAGGAAGGCGTCGGAACGGCGTTCGAGCACAAGGAGCGGCTTACCGCGCTCATGCTGTTCGCATCCTCCCATCATCCCGAGAAGCTCACGACCCTGAAGGAGTATGTCGAGCGGCTGCAAGAGGGGCAGCCGGCGATTTTCTATCTCACCGGGGACTCCCGGGCGACGGTCGAGAATTCGCCGCTGCTGGAAGCTTTTCGCAAGAAAAACTACGAAGTGCTCTATCTGACGGATCCGGTCGACGAGTTTCTCGTACAGTACCTGACCGAGTTCGACGGCAAAAAGTTGCAGTCCGCCGCGAAGGGCGAGCTCGATCTCGGCGATGAAAAAGAAAAGAAGCAGTTGGAAGAAGAGCGCAAAGAGCAAGAGAAGAAATATTCGAGTCTTCTGGATTTGCTGGGCAAAAAGCTCGAAAGCGGCATCAAGAAAGTGAGGCTTTCAACGCGCTTGACGGATTCGCCCGCGTGTCTGGCCGGCGACGAACACGATGTCAGTCCGCAGCTTGAGCGGATGATGCGCATCGCCAATCCCGACGGCCCGAAGCAGAAGCGGATTCTCGAACTCAACGGAGCGCACGAGATCGTCCGCAAGCTGCACGAGCGTTTCGACCGAGACAAGGCGGACCCGCTCATCGACGAATACGCCGAGTTGCTCTATGGCTATGCGCTGCTGTCCGAAGGCGCGGAGTTGCCCGACGCGGTAAAATTCAACCGGGCGCTCGCCGGAATCATGGCCAAGTCCCTCTGAGCGGATTGCAGCCGCCCGCATCGGCATGGAAGCCAAGTTCGCCATCGGCAGCGTCGTCCATCATCTGCGCTTCGATTACCGCGGCGTGGTCTACGATGTGGACCCCGTGTTTCTGGGTACGGATGAATGGTACGAGCAGGTCGCGCGGTCGCGTCCGCCGAAAGACAAGCCCTGGTACAGAGTCCTGGTCCATCGCGGGATGCATGAGACCTACGTCGCCGAGCGTCATCTGGAGCGCGACGACAGCGGCGAGCCGATCGTTCACCCGGCCGTCGATTCCGTTTTCGAGCGGTTCGAAAACGGAGTGTACGTTCCGCGCGTGCGCGTCAATTAAGGGCGCTTTTCCGCGTGGGCAACGTTCTTTGAGAACGAGCACATGCGTCCAGAAACATCAGATTTAGGGGGTGGGTGGAATGCTGAACACGCTCAAATTGGCATCGACTACCAAGCCCTCGTCCTCCAGTAATTCGCGTTGGGAGCGCAGGAGTAATCGCCAGCTCTCCACGGGAGCGTCCAGAATTGAATGGGGTATCCCATCCAGGGGATTGACTTTCACGTCCGGGCAGTCTCTGGCAGCCTTGAGTAGCGGGCGCTTCGCGTCTGCGATCGATGCAAGCATGCCATCTGTCCCGCCCGCCGCATACTGAGAGGACTTCCATCTGATGATGCCTGTCACACGCGTGCTGGGACTCGCCTCATCCAGTTCCTTCAAAAAAGCCTCGCTCAGCATCAGGGTTTTCCTGCAGGTTGAGCCGCGTCCTTTCCCTGCGCTCACTCCGGCCGCTCGGTTGCGGCTATTCGAGGGTCGTAATCGGGGTTCATTCGGTGGCGTATGGGGACGTTTCCTTCGATCCATCTGCTCAACTTGTCTTGCATCTCCGCTGCTCTTCGCGGGTCTTCCTCGGCTAGGTTCCGCGATTCTCCAATATCGTTTTCGATGTCGTAAAGCTCGACCGCGGGCGGGTCGTAGTGCTCGATCAACTTGAAGCGCCCGGAGCGGAGCGCGGCCCCGGGCCGCTTGGCCTGCGGGCTGTAGTGCGGATAATACCAGTAAAGGTCGCGGGCAGGGAAGCCTCCGCCGCCATCGAGCAGCGGCGTCAGACTGCGCCCTTGCGTTGCGCCCGGACGGGCTTGGCCGCCGGCCAACTCGGCGATCGTGGGGTAGAGGTCGGCGAGGCTTACCGGGGTGTCGGACACGGCCCCGGCCCGCCCTCGTCCCGGCAGCGAAACGATTAACGGGACGCGGATGCCTCCCTCGTAGAGATGCCCCTTGCCTTCGTGCAGGGGCGCGTTGCGGGTCGCGGCCTGTTCCCCGCCGTTGTCCGAGGTAAAGACGATTACGGTATCGTCGCGCAGCCCCAGGCGTTCCACCGCGTCGAGCACGCGGCCGAGGCTCTCGTCGACTTTTTCGACCATTGCGGCGTAAACGGCGCTGAATTGGGAATCGTCCTCCCGCAGTTTCCGTTCGTATTTGCGGATCAAGCCGGCAGGGGCCTCCAACGGAGTATGCACGGCGTAGTGGGTCAGGTAGAGAAAGAACGGCCTCTCGGCGTTCCCTTCGATAAAGCGGATCGCCTCGTCGGTGAGCCGGTCGGTCAGGTATTCCCCGGGTTTGCCGCCCTCGAGCGTGGGAATTGCTGAGTTCCATTCCTTGCCGGGGTCTCGATACGGGTAGAAGTGCGCCGGCGGGCTGCCGTGGTCGTAACCGGCGACGTTGAGGTCGAAGCCCTGCTTTTCGGGCCAGTACGGCTCGGAGCCGAGATGCCACTTGCCGATGCTCGCCGATACGTAGCCGGCGGGTTTCAGGGCTTCGGCCAGAGTCGTCTCGCGCCGGCGCAGAAACATATAGTCGTCGGGCGGGACGATGCGCCCGTGCTTTTTGTAGCGATGGCGGAGAATCGCGGTGATGTGTCCGGTAAACCCCACGGAACCGGGCTGCTTGCCGGTCATCAGCGCGGCGCGGCTCGGGGAGCAGACCGGGCAGGCGGAGTAGGCGCTGGTGAAGCGTATGCCTTCCGCGGCCAGGCGGTCGATCCGCGGCGTTTTATAAAAAGTGCTGCCTTGGCAGCCCAGGTCCGCCCAGCCCAGGTCGTCGACCAGGAAAAGAACGATGTTCGGAGGCCGTCCGCTTGCCGCGGCTCGTGTGCGCGCCGGCCTCGAACCGGCAGCAAGAAGGCCGAGCGCCGGCCTCAGAAACTCGCGCCGGCTGCTCGCTGCCGTTTTGCTGGGCACGCTGGAACCCTCGCCGAACTCGATCCTATTTTTTCATCGACCCGAGACGCCTCATGCCGCCTCGATATCGGTGCGGGCGGATATCGCTGAACAGAACCGCCAACACCGCCGACGTATCGACGATCATTTGGGCAGGCCCCGCTCGTCGTAGAGCAGATCGCCGTGCTCCGCGGCCGAGGGTCCCGGCCCCAGCAGCCTGGCGCAGCGCCGCCCTATGGCCAGCAACTCTGCGACGCGCGCATCCGCATCGCGGCAGCGGTTCTCGCGCGCCAGACGTTCACGCAACGCAACAGTGATCGCGCCGGTCATGGTCTCGCCGGTCAGGCGGGCGAGATCGGCGGCGAGCCGGCAGGTTTCGACATTTTTGATATTGAGGCTCATCGCCTTTACTCGGGTAGAGAGGTGCGTATGGATTATACCCTGCGCCCTGCCTCTGGAGCCTTCCGCCGAATCCGGCGCCCTATTTTTTCATCAGCCAGACTTCGGCTACCTGCGTGCCGCGCCCATTGCCGCCGCGGCCGGGCTCGCCGCGCCAGGTCAGGGTCAGGCCGCCGTCTTCGGTGGCGCTCTTGGGGATGTCGAACTCCATCGATTCGAAGGGGATGGGGCGGTCGAGCAGCCCGTGAACTTCGGCGCCGTCGGCCTCGAGCGCGATGCGTACCTGCGGGCTGTCTCCGGCGTAGACGACTCGAGCCCGGTACTGCGCTTCGGGGTCGAGGCCGCTGTAGCGCAACTGAAGCGGCGCATCGTTCAACGCTTCCGCGTGACGCCACCAGGCCAGCGGCATGTCCATCCATTCGTCGCGGATGGCGAATCCGACGAGCGACGATTCCAGGTGGGCCGGGTCGTTTGCGTAGCCTTTGCCCCGCACCAGATGCGGCTGGCGGGTCAAGTTGCCGAGATCGTCATAGAAACCGCCGGGGCCGGGGTTCGTGCGGTTGAGGATCGCGTCGATAACCTCCAGCCGGTCTTGCTCGGAACCGAGATTGCGAATCTTGGCGAACTGTCCGGTCAGCCAGATGCGGTCGTTGAGCGGCATGTCGACGGTGTCGAGGTTGGCGCCGCGGCCGACGCGGATGGCCTGATAGCGGGGGACGCTGAGCTGTGCGCGGGTGCTTTGGTACAGCGCTTCGGCGAGCTCGAAGACGCGCGCCCGCCAGTCTTGCGAGACCGGTTGGGCGAGGCCGCGGTCGAGGGCGGCCTGCGCCAGGTCGAGCGCAAGCCGCGAGCCGATGACGGGCGCCCGGCGCAAGTGGCTCATGGCCTCGTCTTCGAGCGCGGTTTCATAAAGCAGGCGGCTGCGGTTGTAGGCGTCGTAGTAGGCGCGGTAGAGGCCGTGCTGGAACCGCCAATTCAGCTTGAGTTGCGGCGAAGCAGTCTTCTCCATCGCCTGGAACCGTTGCAGCGTCGTGTAAACGCCTGCGTTCTGCGCCAGCGGCCCGCGCCAGTTTTGCTCGAGGTCGAGCATGCCCTGCGCCCACGAATCGGCGTAGTCCGGTCCGATAAAGAACCGCGAGTAGTCGCGCAGGATATCGATGACTTGCCGGTCTTGCTCCCAGCCGAGGCCGCTCCAGATGAACTTGTTGACGTCGTCGTGGTTGCCTTCGGAGTACGTCAGGAAGCCGACCGCGTACTCGTCGAGCAGGCGGTAGATGCGCGCTTGGTCGACCGGCCGGGGGTTGATCCCCTCGCGGGCCTCGGTAACGGCGTAGGCGAGGTCCCAGTCGGGAACCGGGTATTGGCAATGCCGGCTGTGCGTGATGTCGGGGTAGCGCCGAATCGGATACTTCCGGGGAACGCGCCTCCGCAATTCCGGCAGGCCGACGCGCTGCTGCGGGCCGAAAACGATGCCGCCCAGCCAGGCCGGCTCCTTGTCCATCAGGCCGTAAAACTCTTCCATCCACTCCGCGGTGAAGCTCTGCGGCGACATCCACATTTCGGCGTTCGGATGGTATTTCTTGAGCAGCGCCGTCTGTTGCTCCAACAGATCGAACAGATGAACGGGCCGGGTGTGGCCGGGGTCGCCTCCGGGGACGAACATGTAGTCGATGCGCGGCAGGCGCTTGTAGACCGTTTCCCATTCCTTGAGCGCAAACTCGATGTCCTTGGGGTCGCCGTAGTTTTCGTCCAGAGCGGGATACCAGATCCAGATGTCCTGGCCGTATGCGTCGCCGATGCGCGACTGCTCGGCCATCATGTCGATCTGCGGCAGCGGGAAATGCGGGCTGTCGGCGTCGTCGTCGGAGCGCGGCGGGATGATCTCGATCGCGTTCGCCCCGAAAAGAGCCAACTCGCGGATGTACTGCTCCCACATGGCCGCCGTCCAGGCGTCGTAGGAGTTCGTCTTCGGGCGGTATCCGAGCTGGTGGCCGCGCAGGCCGGTCTCGGGCGTTGCGCTCAGGTTGAGCGGCTGCGGCAGGCGGATGACGCCCGCGCGCATTTCGAGCTTGCTCAACAGGCGCCCGACCCCGAACAGAACCCCGCGCGGGTCGGCGCCGCCGATGACGACGGCGCTGTCGCCGCTGCGGATGACGTAGCCCTCGGCGCCGGGCTTGTCGGCGGAAGCGAGATCGCGCGCGAACGCGCCGGCGAACTCCCGCGCCTTGGCGAGAGGGCCTACGGCGATGGCCGCCGCGCCGTCCGCCGGCCACGATTGCCCTACGGGCAGGCGCACGGCGGTGCGCTTTTCGATCTCTTCGACCAGGGACTGAATCGCTTTGTTCTCCGGCCCCTCGAGCGCTGCGGGCGCGACCACGACGGCTTGCGTCAAGTCCAGAGCCGCCAGCGGCAGAGCAAAGAGGATGGCGGAAATCGTTTGGGCGGCTATTCGTTTCACGTTGCGTCCTGTATGCGGGCGGGGAAGCGGCCTATGCCGATTGCATCATTTCATCCCAGGTCACTTCCCGCCGGGCGTCCATGGCCATGCGTCCGAGGATGGCGGTCAGCGTGCTTTCGGCGCCGCGCACGATCGTGTTTTCGGGCTTGCCTGCGGCGATGCGCTTGACGAAGGCCTCCAGCGCATCCGTGGTGACGTTGCGCGGAGACGCCTCCTCGAACGCCTCGTTCCGGCCGGTGTAGTGCTTCCAGTACTCCGCGGCGGTTTCGATGATGCCCGTCTCGCCGAAATACTGCTCGTGTACCTGGCGATAGAACGGAGGCGCCAAGGTAGTTCCGATGAGCGCGCCTTGCACGCCGTTCTCGAACAGAAATGACACGTTGCCGTGATCGCGCATATCGCCGATCTTTCTGGCGGTCCGGCCGCCGGCGCCGATCGCGGACTCAGGCCGGGCGCCGACGAACCAGTTCATCACGTCGATCAGATGTACGTTGTTCTCGACGATCAGGTCTCCCGACAGGCCGTTCCAGACGTGCCAGCCCCGGATTTTTTCCTCCGTGGTTTTCGGCTCCGCAACCTGCGGCCTTGAGTTCCAACTCGAGTTCTTGATGAAGTGCAGGTGCGCCAAGCGGATATCGCCGATCGCGCCGGAGTCGAGCAACGCCTTGGCCTTGCGATAGACCTGCCCGTAGCGTCGTTGAAATCCGATCGTGAGGTTCAGCTTGCGGTCGGCCGAATCGGCGATCTTCATCATGCGCTTGCAGCCGGCCACGTCGGGCATCGCCGGTTTTTCGATGTACACGTGCTTGCCCGCCCGGACGGCGGCTTCGAGATGATCCGCGTGGAGGAAGACGGGCGTGGCGACGATCACGGCATCGACGTCCGAGGCCAGGACGCTTTCCATGCTGCCGTTCATCGCCGGTTCGGCGCCCCGCTCCTCGGCTTCGGCGCGGGCCTGCCGCATGCGCTCGGAGCGCAGGTCGCACACCGCGCTGAGCCGGGCCTCGGTATGGCTGACGAGATCGCGCATGAGGGTGCGACCGCGTCCGCCGCAACCGATGAGGGCTGCGGAAACCGCCGAATTCGCCCGGGTGGATGGCGCGGTCGCCGCCGCTGCCGCTGTTGCCAGCAGCGCCCGCCGGGATAGCTTGCTTGACATGTTCATCGAGGGTCTCCCTTGGGTTAGTCGATTTCGCCGGACGCCCGTAAAAGGGTTTCTTGCAAGATCAATTCGTGATCGTAGGAATCCTTCAGCGGACGGCCTTCCAGGATGGCCGCGGCCAATTCGTTCATATCGCCGATATAGCGCGGCTGCGGCGGCAACTCGATCTGCTGCCAACCGGCTCGATAGGGGCCGCGCGCTTCTCGCATGAAGACTTTCATGACGGGCGCCGGCTCCATCGGCTGGATGAAAAACGTGCCGTCCGTGCCGATGACCTCGAACGAGCGGTGGCCGCCGCTGCCGCCCATCTTGGCCGAGCTGACGAGGATCGCCAATGCCTTTTCGTATTCGAGCACGGCGAGGGTGTTGTCCTTGAGGTCGTCCGGCTCGCTGGTGTCGTGGCGCAGCCAGCGGTTGACCTTGTAGGGCTTGCCGAGGAAGGCGACGACGCGGTCGACGACGTGGCCGCCGAGCTCGAACATCGAGCCGCCGGGATAGCGGGCCTCGACTTGCCGCTGCTCGAGGCCGCGGTCGGAATTGATCGTGGCGCGGATCATGAAGACTTCGCCGAGCCAGCCTTTGCGATAGGCGTCGAGCGCGGCTTGAACGCCCTCGTGGAAGCGCCACATGTAGCCGAGTTGTATCTTTTTGCCGCGCTTTCTGGCAAGCTCGACCAGGTCGCGGAAGGGTTCGAGCTTGTTCGTGGGCGGTTTTTCCAGGTGCAGGTGCTTGCCCGCCTCGATGACTTTCGTTCCCCAGGGGATGGCGTCGCGGACTTCGCCTTCGAAAACGATCAGGTCGAGCGTGGGGTCGCCGAGCAAGGCGTCCATCGAAACCCACTGCGCAGCCTTGCCCCACCGCCAACCGGCGATGAATGCCTCGCGGGTGGTCCGGTCGGGCTCGCAGAACGAGACCACCTCGTACTTGGGGTTGTCGAACATCGCCTGCAGCTTTCCCCTGAGGTGGCCGTGCTGAACCCCGAGGATGCCCGTGCGAACCTTGCCCGCAGCTCCGGCGGCCGGCGCTGCGAGCGTTGCGGATGCGGCCAGAAAAGTACGGCGGGTCATCGACTCCTCCTCTCAGCCGGCGATGAGCTGCGACAGATAGGCGGCGCTTTTGCGCACCGCTTCATCCACGGTCATCACGCCTTCGAAAGCCTGATGCACGGTGACGTAGCCTGCGTAGCCGCCGGCGCGCAGCGCGGCGAAAACGCTCTCGAACTCGACTCCGCCCTCTTCCCACAAACCGATGTGATCGATCTGCACCGGACCGCGCTTCCAGGTTTCCACCGCAGTCTCGCCAGCGGGATTCAAGCGGTGGTTCTGGACATATACGTTGAAAATCCAGGGGCGCGCCTTCTCGATCGCTTCGCGGCCGTAAGGCTCGTCCGCGATCATCCAGTTGGCGGGTTCGTAGATGAGGCCGAAATTCTCCCGATCGATTTTCTCGAGAACATCGACGGAGCCGTCCACGGTTTCGAAAATGCTGGAGTTGTGCGCTTGATGGGCGAGACGGATGCCGCGCTCCTGCGCTTCATCGCAAGAGCGCTGCGCCCATGCGATGTCCTCCTCTTTTTTCATGCAAACGCGGATGAGATCGGACCCGAAGGCTTCGGCCAGATCGAGGTAGGGCGTGATGTTGCGCAGGCATTGCGGCCCCTCGTCGTTGTTCATCGGGATGGCGAAATCGCCCGTGACCATCGAGACGGCGAGACCGGCGGCGCGGATATTGGCGGCGTATTCGGCGACGATCTCCTGGGGCGAGTGCGTCCCCGCGGTCGATGCGCGCATGCACAGGGCTTGGTATCCGTTGCCCTTGGCCGTATCGATCAACTCGTCGATCGTCATCGACGATTCTTTCTTGTTGCTGAAGCTCTCGGCGACGCGCACCGACATGGCAAGCTTCATGCGCGGGGCGGAGGGTTCCGGCTCCGCTTCGGGTTGACTGTTGCATGCGCCGACTCCGGCGGCGGCGCACAGCCCGAGAAAATGCCGTCGATTCATGGTCGCTCCTTCATTCCGCTGCAGCCGTTCCTCTTCAAGCCAGCATCTTGCCTGCGACCTTGCCGGCGACGTCCGTCAAGCGGAAGTCGCGGCCCATGTGCCGGTAGGTGAGCCGCTCGTGGTCGAGGCCCATCGCGTGCAGCATGGTCGCCTGCAGGTCGTGGATGTGCACGGGATCTTCGACCGCGCGCAGCGCCAGCTCGTCGGTTTTGCCGATGACCTGCCCGCCCTTGATGCCGCCCCCGGCCAGCCACATCGAAAACCCGTTCGGGTGATGGTCGCGGCCGACCTTGTCGCCGATGTGCTTGAGTTGTCCCAGCGAGGTGCGTCCAAACTCGCCGCCCCAGACGACCAGCGTCTCGTCCAGCAAGCCGCGTTCCTTCAGGTCTTCGATCAGCGCCGTGACCGGGCCGTCGGTGATGTCGCAGTTTTTCTTGAGTCCCTCGTCCAGATTCGTGTGGTCGTCCCAGGAAGCATGGATCAGCAGCACGATGCGCACGCCCTTTTCGACGAGCCTGCGCGCCAGAAGGCAGTTCGATCCGTAAGCCGCGGTCGGCTCCCGGCGGGCGCCGTATGCTTCCAGCGCGGCTTCCGGCTCGTCGGAAAAATCGAGCAGACCCGGCGCGGCCGCTTGCATGCGGAAAGCCAATTCGTAGCCGGCGATGCGGTCGGCGATTTGCCGGTCGCCGGTAAGCTCAAGATTTTCTTCGTTGAGCTTGCGCAGCGTGTCCAGGCTCAGGCGCTGCGCTTGCCGCGTCACTCCCTTGGGATTCGACAAATAGAGGATCGGATCGCCCGTCTTGCGGAAAGGCACGCCGCTGTAGCTCGACGGCAGGAAGCCGTTGGAGAAATTGCTGGCGCCGCCGCTGGCCCCCCGGCCCGAGCTCAAGACGACGAAACCGGGCAGGTCTTGCGATTCGCTTCCCAGGCCGTAGGTCAGCCACGAGCCGATCGTCGGGCGGCCGACCAGCGGGCTGCCGCTCATCAGCAGCGACTGCCCCGGGTGATGGTTCACCTGATCGCTCTGCATCGAGCGCACCAGGCAGATGTCGTCGGCGATCGTTTGCAGCCGCGGCAGATAATCGCTGATGGCCATGCCGCTTTGGCCGCATTGCCTGAAACGGCGCGGACTCGCCAATACCTTCGCCGTCGGCTTGATGAACGCGAGCTGCATTTCCTTGGTCAGCGAAGGCGGCAACGGCCGGCCGTGCCATTTCTCCAGGCCGGGCTTCGGATCGAAAAGATCCATCTGACTCGGCGCTCCCGCCATGAAAAGAAAGATCAGATTCTTTGCCTTGGGCGCGAAGTGCGGCGGACGGGGCGCGAGCGGATTGTTGCCGACTGCCGCCGACCGTCCTTCGCGGCCCATCAGGTGCGCCAGCGCGGCCGAGCAGGCCCCTCCGGCGCAGGCGTCCAGGAAATGCCGCCTCGTCTGGATGTTCCGGTACTGTTCGAAAGTCATCTGCGGTCACTCCCGGGTAAGAAACTCATCGAGGTTCAAAAGAATGCGGCTGACGCCGACCCAGGCGGCGGCTTCGCCGGTGTCGATGCCGTCGAGCGCCGCCGGAAACCATGCCTGCGCCATTGCCGGGTCGGCTGCGAGCAGCTCGCGCTGGTTGACGAAATAACCCAACATCGCTTCCTGCTCGCTCACGCGGGGCGCCCGCGCCAAGCATAGTTTATAGGCATGGTCGAGACGCTGCTCGAATGAGTCGCCGGGGGTTTCCGTCAGAATCCGCAGAGCCAGGCCCTGAGCGATTTCCCAGAACACCGGATCGTTCAGCAGATTCAGCGCTTGCAGCGGAGTATTCGAGCGCCCGCGCGTGCAGGAGGCGGCATTGCGCTCGCCAAGATCGAAGTTGGCCAGAAACGGGTACGGCGCGGTTCGCTGGTAATGGATGTAGAGGCCGCGGCGGTAGCGGTCGCCGCCCGCGCTCTCGTTCCACTTGACCGAGCCTGCATAGGCCAGCTCGGCCACGCCGGCGGGTTGGGCGGGCCGCACGCTCCTGCCGCCGACGCGCGGATCCAGCAACCCCGAAACCGACAGCGCCGCATCGCGCAGGCTCTCGGCCGGCAGGCGCAAGCGCGCCTGCCGGCCGAGCAAGCGGTTGCCCGGGTCTTTCGCGCTTGAATCCGGACGCAAGTTCGACGACTGGCGGTACGTGGCCGAGGTGACGATCAGACGGTGAATGCGCTTCAGACTCCAACCCGAGTCGATCAGCTCCGACGCCAACCAATCGAGCAGATCGGGATGGCTGGGCTCTTCGCCCTGGAAGCCGAAGTTGTCCGCCGTCGCCACCAGACCGACGCCGAAGTATTCCTGCCAGATGCGGTTGACCGCGACTCTTGCCGTCAGGGGATTCTCGGCCGAGGCGATCCAGCGGGCCAGATCGAGCCGCGTCGGCTGCGCGCCCGCGTGCTTGAGAGGCGGCAGCGCCGAAAGCGCTCCGGGGGCGACCGGCTCGCCGGGCGCGTCCCATTCGCCGCGCTCGTGAACATGGGTCGAGCGGGGTTCCCGCGCTGCTTCGATGACCCGCGCCCGGCTCACGTCGGGAAAGGAATCCACCGCGGCGTTCAGTTCCTTGACCGCGTCTCGAAACCCTGTCGCGGCATACTCTTCCTTGCCGGTCACGCGGCTGTAGTTGCGCAGAAACCACTCCGTGACAACGTAGTCGTCGCGTTCGTTGCGCCGTTCGGGCGGCGTCCGCAGGATGCGCTGGCCGTTGTCGAGATAGAGGCCGATGATGTCCCAACTCGTATCCCACTGGTGCTCCACGCCGGGGTTGTCGCCCGCCCAGAGCATTTTGGCTTCCCAGGGCCGCTGGATCTCGCGCACCTTGTATTTCTTGTAGATCGCGGCGATTTGGGCGTCGAGCTTGGGCTTGGCCCGCAGATAGGGCCCGATTTCTCCCGGCAGCGGCGCGTCGATGTTGACTTCGTCCAGCTCGTTGAAAAAAGCGAAAAGGCGATAGTAATCGCGCTGGGGGATCGGATCGAATTTGTGATCGTGGCAGCGCGCGCACTCGACCGACAGACCCAGCCAGACCGTGGCGACCGTGTTGGTGCGGTCGACCACCTCCTCGAAGCGGAACTGCTCGATATCGATGCCGCCCTCTCGATTTTTCAAGGTGTTGCGGTAGAAACCGGTAGCCACGCGCTGTTCGACGGAGGCGCGGGGAAGAAGGTCGCCGGCCAGTTGCTCGATGGTGAAGCGGTCGAACGGCATGTCGGCGTTGAGCGCGTCGATAACCCAGTGCCGGTAGCGCCACGCATGAGGGCGCGCCAAGTCTTTCTCATAGCCGTCCGAGTCCGCATAGCGCGCCTGATCGAGCCAGGGGGCGGCCCAGCGTTCGCCGAAGTGTTCCGAATCGAGAAGCCGGTCGACGAACGCCTCGTAGCCGCCGGCCGTTTCGGCCCCGTTCGCCGCGGGAGGCAGTCCCGTCAAATCCAGTGACGCGCGGCGCCGCAAAGTGTGCGCCGGAGCTTCGGCGGACGGCTCGATGCCTTCGCGCTCCAGCCGCGCCAGCACGAAAGCGTCGATGGGATTGCGCGGCCAATCCTTGCGGCGCGTCTCGGGCGCGGCCGGCCGGCGGTTGGGGCGGAAAGCCCAGTGGCCGCCGGGGCGCCCGGCGGCGGTTTCGTCCGCGGACTCCCACTTGGCGCCCTGGTCGATCCATTCCCGGAACAGTTCGATCTGCTCGCGCGGCAGCGGCCCGCCGGGCGGCATGCGCTGCAAGCCGTCGAGGCCGGCGAGCCGTTTCATCAAGACGCTTCGCGCGCTGTCGCCCGGTTCGAGCGCCGGGCCGGACTTGCCGCCTTGCAGCGCATCCTCCCGGCGGTCGAGCCGCAGTCCGTTTTGCTGCAGCGCGGGCCCGTGGCACGCCGTGCAGTTTCGCGCCAGGATCGGCTCGATGTCTTTGGCGAACGACACTTCATCTTGGGCGGCTGCCGCCGCCGAAACGAAAAGACACGCCGCGAGCATGCGCATACGGAGTTTCCGCAGCTTCATAGGATCCTCGTTCCTTCGATTTCGCTCATGCGGCGGCGCAGCGCCCGGTCGAGCCGCTCGACGGCCTTTCGCACTTTCGGCCGCGGGTCGTCTATCAGATTGCGGCGCTCTCCCGGATCGCTGCTCAAATGATAAAGCTCGTCCATGCCCTCCCGGCTGTCGCGCACGAGCTTCCATTCCCGAGTGCGCCACATGCGCTGATCGACCCTCTCGACGTGTTTCTGATTGTATTCGGCATAGAACGCCGTTCGCCACGGGATGCGTTTTCGCTCCAGCCACGGCAGGAAATTCCTGCCGCGGATGAGTATCTCTTGCGGCAATGCCGCCCCGGTCATGGCCAGCAGCGTCGGAAACCAGTCGATGTTCAACACGATCGCATCGACCCGCAGCCCGGCGTCCAGGCGCTTCGGCCAGCGAACGACCGCAGGCACGCGCAGGGAATGATCGTACATGTTGGCGCGCGGACCGCGATTGTCGATCAGCAGCCACCGCCCGTTGCCCTTGTGCCAAAGTCCGTGATGGCTCAGGTTGTAGCCGTGGTCGCTGGTGAAGACGACGATCGTGTTATCCGCCGTCCCCGTCTCATCCAGGACGTCAAGGATGCGGCCCACGTTGCGGTCGACGCTCGCCACCGACGCCAGATACTCGCGCATCATGCGCTTGGCCCGCGCAATGTCGAGCTTGGGATAGTCGGCCCGAGGCAATATCGGATCGAGGCCGCGGAACGGCTTCCAGTCCGCATCGCTCAACGGCAGCCAGGTGCGGTCGCCGTCGGGCGTTCGGTTGGCGGTGTTGGCGTGCGGCGCCCAATAGTGAACGTTGACCAGGAAGGGGCGCGCTCCGTCCTGCGAGCGAATGAAGCGAATCGCTTCGTCCGTCAAAATGTCGGGCGTGTATCCGCGAACGACCTTGACTTCTCCATCGGATTCCACCTTGGGATCTTTGGAAATGCCCGCTCCGCTGCGGAAGCCGTAAAACCGGTCATAGCCGTTGCGGGTGGGCAAATGCCTGTCGCCGGAGCCCAGGTGCCACTTGCCGATGAACGACGTTTCGTATCCGGCGGCCTGCAAGATCTTCGGCCACGTCGGGATTGCCTGGTCGAGGCCGTTGTCGGGTTCGGCGCTTGTATTGAGATAGTCGGTGATCCCCAGCTCGACGCCGTAGCGGCTGGTCATCAAGCCCGCCCGCGACGGGCTGCAAACCGGGGTTGTCGTGAAGGCGTTGGCAAGCGCCGCGCCTTCTCGGTAGAGGCGGTCGATGTGCGGCGTGCGCGCTTGGCCGTTGCCCAGGGCGCCGATGGTCCAGGCGGCCTGATCGTCAGCGTAGAGAAAGACGACGTTCGGCCGCGGTTCCGCCGCCGCCAAGGCGGCGCCGAGCAGCGCAAGGCAGAGATAGCGCTTCGCACGCAACGCCTTCCATTGTACGACAGGGTTTTTGAACTTGAAACTGAATCCCGAGATAGTGAAATACGGTTTCATTTATTGTCGGCGAGTCCGGGGTCGATCAGCGCCGGTTGTGCGCCCATTCCTGGGCGCCGAGGTAGTCGCCGGCAATGGCGTCCCGGCAAGACATGCCGAGCATCGCGCCGCAAGGTCGGGTCGGCGCCGGCGCGCCGTCCCTCCTTGCGGTAGAGCAGGCCGGGCTGGGGGCAGGTCACGCTGCTTCTTTCGCTGCTTCCGCTTCGAGCATTGCGACGCGCTCAGCGCCCTTGTTTCCAACGGGCCATTGTCCCTTGCGGTTCCGTGCTTGTGCAAGATCGTAGGACAGTTGCAACTTCAGCCAAATATCCGCCGTTGCCCACCCAACCGCTTCCAACTTTAACGCAAGATCAATCGAAATTGCCGAACGCCCGTGAATCACTCGTGAAAGCGATTCATTCGAAACACCCAATTTGCGGGCCGCTTCGCTTATGGTCATGCCCGGATAATCGTCGACGGCGTCCAGACATCCGACTTGGATCATGCCGCCGGGATGCGGCGGGTTGCGCCGTAGCCAAGCGTCTTCTCTCACTGTATCGATCATTGATTCTTTCCCTGTCTAATGAGAGTCGGTCAGGTCAACGTCGTAGGCGTTGCCGTCCTCGATGCGGAACGTGATGCGCCGGTTCCCCGACATCTTCACGCTCCATTGGCCGCGCCGGTTGCCCTTGAGTGGATGTAGCCGCAAGCCCGGCAACACTGCCGGAGCGTCCAATGGGATTGATTCGTCCGGCGCCCGCAGGATCTGTTCGATTCGAGCCTTGTGTTGTTGCGGTATGTAGCGAGCGTCATTGCTATCGAAGAACCGCTTGAGTCCGCGATTTTTGAATCCCCCAATCGCCACTCCCTTTATTGTGAATTGCTGTGTCGCTCCGGTCTCTGTTAAAACTCCGCGAGAGCCTTCCTGGCCAGGGCGGCCGCTTGCGGGTAGCTGCCGGCTGCTGCTGCCTGGTAGTGCCTGCGCGCGGCTTCCTCGTCGCCGGCCGCTTTGTAGAGCCCGGCGAGATTGTAGTGAACGGTTCCGAGTCCGGGATCGATTGCGAGCGCCTTTTCATAGACGGCCGCCGCTTCGTCGAAGCGGCGGAGAGACACGAGAACCGCGCCGAGGTTGCCGTAAGCGTCGGCATAGCGCGGATCGACCTCGATGGCGGTTTGAAGTTGCCGCGCGGCCTCTGCCGCCTCGCCCCGGTTGGCCAGCGCGACGGCAAGATTGTTGTACGAGGGGCCGTGGCCGGGATCCGTGCGGATGGCCTTGCGGTAGTAGGCGACCGCGTTCTCGATGTCTCCCTTGAGGTTCCAGGCCACCCCGAGATTGTGCAGAATGAATACGGACGGCGGCGACTTGGCCGCCTCCGCCGTTTCCAGGTGCTCGACGGCTTGCTCGATCCGACCGGACTGGAGATAACGGTAGCCGAGACCGACGCGCCGGGGCAGATCGTCCGGATCGACCTCGAGTTGTTTCTTGAGTCCGGCGATTTGCGCCGCGGCTTCCTTGGTCTGAAATTTCTCGGCCAGAATCTTGCGCTCCGCGGCCGTTGCCGGCAGAACCTGAAGCCATAGATCGCCCATCTCCTGAGATGTTTTCCAACCGTAGGTCACGCGCTGCGGGGGGTGACTCGGATTGCGCGGGTTGGCAGCGGAATTGTCGTAACGGAAGCGCGTGAACAACACGCTCCCCTTGGGCAGGAACACCGGCTGCTTGTAGCGGTATTCGTCCTGCCAGTCGAAGCTCCAGTCGTCGATTTGCAGCAGCGGCTGCCGGGAGCCGTCGGGAAGCTCGGCCCAGGCTTCGACCGCTTTGCCCAGATAGTGGGCGTGGGCGTACACGTTCAGCGCCTCGACATCGACGGGAAGGACGAAAGAATCCTCCGTCCGATAGTTCGCCTCGCCTGCAGGGATGTCGATCGTGTTTTTTCCCAAGCGCAGGATGAACGGCTTGCGGGACGGCGCTCGGTCGGTGAAATAGAGTCCCAGCGACGCCTGGATGGTTTCCGGCTTGCCGGTCGGAACCATGTGCAGCTCGAGCGCCAGGTCCGTCCCGGGGTCCAACGTCCAGGCCATGTCCGGCGGGCGCAGAGCGGGTTGCTTGCCCGGCGTCCAGCCGATCCAGTGGCCCTCGGGATCGAACACGGCGTCGAGCGCCATGCCGCCGTCGAACCCCTGTTCGCCGCTCAACGCATCCTGGGCCCGCGAGCGTCCGGAGCGGTCCAGCAGCATGCGCGCGTGGTGCGCCAGGCGGGCGTTTCCGGGCCGGAATTCGAAGCCGCGCACGAAGCGGCGCTTTTCGACCGGGATGGGGATCACGAAGTTGTGGAAGATATCGGGGCCGTCGGCGGGCACGGGGAACGCTGCGGGCATGGCGACGACGAGATCGGGCGCCCCGAGCTGCCAGCCGGCGGTCCAGACCGGTTGCGGCGGCAGGTCGGCCGGGTCGCCTTCCGCCAAGCCGCCGTCGAGCCATGCGAGCAGAGTGCGGCGCTCCGCAGGCGTCAAGCTGCGCTCGCCTTCGAACTCGCCGCTCCCCGCCGCGGGCGGCCAGGGCGGCATGTAGCCGCTGCGCACGACGGCCTGGATGGACTGCGCCCGCTTGGCGGCGTCGGCATGGCTCAGCAGCGAAAACGGGCCGGCCTCGCCGGGACGGTGGCAGCCGGCGCAGCGCTTCCAGACGATGGGCGCAACGTCTCGGTTGAACGTCGGCGCGGCGGCGGGCGGCTGCGCCGCGAGCGATAAGGCTGCAAGCGGGAAAGCGGCGCAAAGGCCCTTCACAGGCATCATTCTAACCGGGCATCATTCTGACCGGGCATAATTCCGGCTTGGGGTTCTCCGCGCTGAGGCAACCGGCCGCTCCCGTTGCGCGCCGGCCGGTTGCCTCCGAGGATGGGCGCAAAAACTAGAATTCGAAGCGTAGGCTGAATTGCGTTTCGCGGCCCGGCCTGGTGGACGTAACCCGCCCGAAACCGCCGCGGATGGCGTCGGAGCCTCCGCCGCGCGTATTCGTATCGACGCCCCCGAAATTGGTGTGGTTCAGGGCGTTGAACAAATCGACCCGAATCTGCACGCGCATGCCTTCTTCGTTGAGCTTGAGGCTTTTCGAGAGAGACATGTTGACCGTCCAGGCGCCCGGGCCGTAGATCGAGCGCCGCCCCAGCGTGCCCGCTCGAATCGTGCGATTGCCGCGCGCGTTGCGCGGGACGTTCTGGAACACGTCCGGGTTCAGATACTGGTAGCGGCCGTTTGCCGCGGTGCGGTTATCGCTGCGGATCGCCTCCTCATGGCTGCCGCCGATGAAGTCGGGACGCGCGCCCGGCCCGCTGGCGCCTTGGTAGATGCGCAGGGGATTGCCGGTCTCGGCGGTCAGCAGGCCGCCCATCTGCCAACCTTCGACAAGCAGGCGCCGCGCCGCGCTGCCGCGTCCCCGGAACGGCAATTCGTAGATCCAGTCCGCCACGAAGCGGTGGCGGATATGGAACGGCGTCGGCGCGTGATTGAGCGTCAGATTCGTCAGATCCTGAGGTTCTTCGCCTCCGCCGCAGCACGTATAGTCGCCGCGGAAATACGAAGTGTTGCTGCCCCAGGTGTAGTTGAAATTCGCCTGCAAGTTGGCCGAGAGCCGCTTCTTCAACGATGTTTGCAGGCTGTGATAGTCGCTGTTGTCGGCGCTCTGGTAGTAGCGGAACTGGCGGGCGAAGTCGGCTACCGGCAGTTGGCCCGTCTGGCGGTCGTTGCGGTTGAAGCCGGGACTGTAGATGAGCTTCACGCCGCGGTTGCCGACGTAGGCGACGTCGAAAACCAGCGTGTCCGTCAACTGCCGCTGAATGCCGTACGACCATTGCAGGCTGTAGGAGTTTTCCCAATTCGGGTCGACGGCCGAGCCGGTGACGATATCGCTGGCGGCGACCAACGGCAGCACCTGTTCGCGCGTCGCCCCGTAATTGACCCCGAATTGCTGCAGTTGCGAGCGGTCGAGACTCGCCTGCGTCGGGGTCGTCAGGTCGTTGCGCACCAGTTCGACCGGCCCCGAGAACAAGTTGAAAGGGGTGTAGAACACGCCGAAGCCGCCGCGGATCACGGTCTTGTCGTTCAGCGAATAGGCGAAGCCCAAGCGCGGCGACCACATGTTGTAATGCTCTTTCCACACGTTCTCCGACGGCAGGAACGGGCCGAACGGGCCGTCGCGGTTAAAGAATCGTCCGTCGCGTTCGACCGGAACGGTTCCGTAGTCCCAGCGCAGGCCGAGATTGACCGTCAGCTTTTTGGATATGCGGATGTCGTCCTGCACGAACAGGCCGAAGAAATTGCGGCGGATTTCGAACTCGCTCAAGCCGAAGTTGAAGAACGCCGACTCGGGGTTGTTGGCCAGCGCATCCTGCAGGGTGTTGTACGAGAAGCGGGGCGTGTCGGCGAGGATGCGGCGGGCGAAATGAACGCGGAAAAGGCCGCCGAACTTCAGCGAGTGCCTGCCGCTGCTCTTGGCGAAGTTCTGCTCGAAGGTGGTCGTGGAGCCCGTTTTGCTGAACTGCCGCGCCTGCCCGGCGTCGGGCAGCCCCGCGCCCAATACCTTGGCCACGTTCAACGTCAGCAGTTGATCGACGCGGTGCATGTCCGAGCGGTTGTAGCCGAAACGCGATTCTGTCGTCATGGTGGGGCTGAGCACGCGGTTGAAGGTGGAGGCCACGTTTTCGTTCAGGCCGTCGTGGGTGCGCGGATTGCCCCTGGCCAGCCTGGGCGTGAGTTGAAAGGGGCGTCCGCGGGTGTAGCGCACCGTCAGCAGGGAATTGGCGTCCATTTTGTAGTCGCCGCGCAGAACCAGGTGGTTGTCCTGGTTCTGCTTCGCCCCGGAGCCGCTGAAGAAAGCGCGCGCGTCGTCGGGATTCGCCGGAGCTTCGGTCGGCAGATACCAAGCCTCCCAATAAGGTCTCGATTCGGGAATGGCCGCCCCGATTTCCTCGCGGAACTTCACCGACGGCACGAATCCCGTCAGCGGCCTTTGCTCGTTGAGACGGTAGCCTTCGAATGCTCCGAACAGGAAGACCTTGTTCTTGACGATGGGGCCGCCGAGCGAACCTCCGTACTGGTGGTACACGCGGGAGGTCTTGCGCGCCAGGATATGGTTGTTGGCGTTCAGCCCGCCGGATTGATACTGCTCGAACAGGCTGCCGTGCAGGTCGTTCGTTCCGCCTTTCGTGATGATGTTGAAGTTGCCGGCGACGGTCTGGCCGATTTCGGCGGAGAAGATGTTCTTCGAGATCTCGACTTCCTGCACGGCCTCCAGGCTGACGCCCTTGATGAAGTTGAAGTTCTGATAGAGCGAAATCGACGGGAATTCGGAATCGGGAGCGGCGTCCACGCCGTCCACTGAGAAGGAGAAGCCGCGCGGCGGAAGGCCGTTGATCGATACCGTCGTTCCGTTTCCGGCGGACAACCCCGTGCCGTTCTGCAGGATTCCCGTGATATCGCGGCGCAAAAGCGGGAGCTCGTGGACCTGATCGCTGTTGAGGTTGACGTCTTGCTCGGCGCTGACCGTGTTGAGCAGCGGCGCCTCTGCCGAAACGTTCACCGTCTCGGTCGTCACGCCGAGCTCGAGCGTGAAGGTGACATCCACCTTTTGCCCCGAAGAGAGTTGCAGGCCCGTTTGCTCGTAGCTCTTGAAGCCTTCCGAAGAGACCAGCGCCGTATAGCTGCCGACCGTGACAAACGGTATGGTCACCTCGCCGCGTTCGTTGCTGACGGCTTCCTTGGTAAAGCCGGTGTTGTCGTTCATCAAAGTAACCTGGGCGCCCGGAATCACGGCGCCGGACGGGTCTTGCACGCGACCGTAGAGCGTGGCTGTGGTGACTTGCGCGAAGCTCGGCGCAACCAGCGCCGCCGCTGTCAGCACAATGAGTGCGGCCCCCAAAAAACCGCGCGGCGTGACGTCTCTCATTCGATTCTCTCCTTTTGGGAATGGGTTCAAGGTTTTGCGGATTGCCAAGGCGCGAGGCCCGCAGCGCGGCCCCGCCGGTCAATGCGCCCAAAGGATAGCCCATGTCCGCAACCTGTGTCAACAAATATGAAACCGGTTTCATATTGCTGCGGGGTCGATTTCGGCGGCGCAGCCCGCCCGCATGTTTTCATGGCCCGCCGGCATGTTTTCATGGAAGGAAGGGAACGACCCGTCAAGGCTGTCTGATGAAGAAAAAAACGCCGGGCAAGGAGCCGTATACGTCCCAGGCCGTGCTGCGCGCGCTGAAGATGCTCGAGGCCCTCGGCCAAGCGCAGGAAGCCCAGTCGTTGCAATCGCTTTGCGAGCAGCTTGGCCTGGCCAAGGCGTCGGCTTTCCGGCTGATGCATACCCTGGAGGAAGCCGGATACGTCGGCAGGGACGCCGCCGGCGGATATTTCGCTGTCGGGCGCGGGTCGCTGCAGTCCGCCCGGTACCGCCGCCAACTGCCCGAGGCGGCGAGTCCCGAGATGCTTCGCCTGAGACGGCGGTTCCGCGAAACGGTCAGCTTGGCGGCGCTCTTCGACAACCACGTAGAGGTTGTCGAAGTCTTTGAAAGCCCGGAGTTTATGCGCATGAGCAACACGGTCGGGCGCATCCTGCCGCCGCACGCCAGCTCGCTCGGCAAGGCCATCGCCGCGTTTCAGAGCGAACAGCGGCGCGAAACGCTGGTGCGCAGCTACGGAATCTACCGCTATACCGCGAACACCATCGTCGATGAGAGCCGCTTGCAGCAGGAATTCGAAGAGATTCGGCGCCGGGGCCACGCCACCGATGCGGAAGAAAACACCAGGGGCGGCCGTTGTCGCGGCGTGCCGCTGCTCGACAAGACGGGCACGGCCTTCGCGGCGCTGAGCGTCTCCATGCCGACCAGCCGCCACAAGACCGAGAACATGCAGCAGCGCATTGTCGAAGCGCTCAAGGAAAGCGCCCAAAATATCGTCCGCGAGTTCGGCGGGGCATAGGCGAACGCTCGGGTTGCAGGCGTCAACGCCGAACCCTTATAAAAGTGAAACTTTTGTGCTAAAGTGAAACGCCTTGAATTTCCATGCCCGATTCCACCGGCTTTTCCCGCCGCGGCCGCCCCGCATGAAACGCTGGAACGGCAAGTGAATGACCGTCGGATAGCATTCCACGCCGCGCTGCTGACCCCGACTGCCGCCGGGGGGGCGCTCGATGCGGACTCTTTCAGACGCAATATCGAGTTTGTGCTCGGTGCCGGAGTCGACGGCGTGTGCGTGAACGGCGCCACCGGCGAATATCCCCGCTTCACCCCTTCGCAGAGGCGGGCGATTGCCGAGGACGCGCGGGCGGCGCTGCGGGGCCGCGGCCGATTGATCGTCGGCATCGGCGCTCCCACGCTCGAGGAGTCCGTCTCCCTCGGCCGGCACGCTCTGGAACGGGGGGCGGACGCTCTGCTGCTCCCTCCGCCTCATTTTTTTCGCTACGAAGCGCAAGACGTCGCCTCGTTTTATTCCCAGGCGGCATCGCGGCTGGACGGCCCGATTCTGATCTACAACATCCCGGCGTTTACCAATCCCGTCGAGCCGGAGTGGATCGCGCGGCTGGCCGCGGCGGAGCCCAACATTATCGGCGCGAAGGACAGCAGCGGCGGCCTCGAATCTCTGGCCGCGCTTCGCGAACAGCGGGCGCCGGCCCGCTGGGTGGGCTATGACTCGAAAATCTCGGAGGCTCTGTCGTCGGGCGCGGCGAACGGCTTGATTTCCGGCATTGCCGGCGTGTTTCCCGAAGTTGTCGGCGCGCTGGTCAGCGCCCATCGGGAGGGCAAAAACCCCGCGGCCGCCCGCGCGGTTCTGCTGGAGCTCATCGAACGCATCGAAACTCTCCCGGTTCCTTGGGGGCTGAAGCTCTTGGCGCAGCGCCGCGGCCTCGGAGAAGCGCGCTTCTCCTTGCCGCTCTCGACCGGCCGGCGGCGGCAGATGGCCGCTCTGCAAGAATGGTTCGAGCGCTGGTCAGCCGACCGTTGTCTGCTGCCGGCCGCGTAAGACAAGGGATTTCAGGAAAGCAGCCGGAGGCAATGCTCAACTCGACTACGCGCCGTCAGTTCTTGCGCAGCGGAGCGGCGTCGCCCGCCGCGGCCGCCGCGGCGGCCGCGGCTTACAAAAAGCCCGTCCGTCCGGCCATCGACTGCCAGAGCCACCTTTTCGTTCCCGAGCTGGTCGAGATGATGGCCAAGCGAAAAACCCCGCCGTACTCCTATAAGCAGGACGGCGCCGTTTACGTCGTCACCGGACCGCCGGGCGCATGGCGCCGCCGGCTGCGGGACAAGCACATGGACGTGGAGGCCAAGCTGGCCGACATGGACGCGGCCGGAATCGAAAGGACGATGATCAGCATCAACGATCCGGGGCCGGAGACGTTCGGACCGGACGGCCAAGCAGCCGCGCGCATTTGCAACGACTGGATAGCCGATCTGGGCAAGCGCTTCCCCGGCAGATTTTCCGGTCTCGCCGTGCTGCCGCTGCAGGACATGAGCGCGGCGCTCAAGGAACTCGACCGCTGCGTCGGCAAGCTGGGCATGAAAGGCATCCTGCTCTATTCGAATCTTGCCGGAAAGTTTCCCGACGAAGAAGAGTTCCGGGAGTTGTTCTCAGAGGCGGAGCGCCGAGATATTCCGATTCTGCTGCACCCCGCGCACCCGGTGACGTTCGACGCAACCGCGGGCCGCGGCATGGCGGCCGGGCTGGGCTTGATGTTCGACACCACCATCGCGCTGGCCCGCATCGTCCTGGCGGGAATCCTGGAGCGGCATCCGCGGCTGAAGCTCGTTTGCCCGCACGCGGGCGGCGCCTTGCCCTATCTGATCGGCCGTATCGATCACCAGACCCAGGTTCTCAAGCGCGGCGCCGAGCATATCGCCAAGCCTCCCGGCGCATACCTGCGGCAGGTCTATCTCGATGCGGTCTCGCCCATCCCTCTGGCGCTCCGCTACGCCATCGACTATGTTGGCGTGGACCGCATGCTCTATTCGAGCGATCATCCCTGGGTTGACCCGAAAACCATCGCCGGACATCTCCACAGCCTGGGCTTGCCGCCCGAGGACGAGGCGAAGATATTCGGCGGCAATGCGGAGAGATTGTTCAATCTATGAATCCGGCGGCCCTGACTGTGACGCGCCGCGACTGGCTGGGCATGGCCGCCGCGGCGGCGTGTTCGTGCGGCCGGTCGGCTCCGCCGGAGCAACCGCCGCCTTTCCGCTTCCGCCTCGCCGTCTGCAACGAAACGTTTCAGCGCGCCGACTTCGCGGAAGGCTGCCGCCTGGCGCGCGAAACCGGCTATTCGGGTCTTGAGATCGCTCCGTGGACGCTCAGCGGCGATCCCGCGGCCATTGCCCAAGCCGCTCGAGCGGACTGCCGTCGGGCCATGTCCGACGAAGGCCTGACCTGCGTCGGGCTGCACAGTCTGCTGACGGCGCCGCCGGGAGAACTGCACGTCACCACCCCCGACGACCGGGTGCGCCGCAAAAGCTGGGACTACTTCCGTAGATTGATCGACCTCTGCGCCGACTTGGGCGGCGACAAGCTGATGATCCTGGGTTCGGGCAAGCAGCGCCGCACGGTCGGCGGCTCCAGCGTCGAAGACGCGCTGCGGCGGCTCGCGGACGGGTTGGCCGAAGCCGCGCCTCACGCGCAAGCGCAGGGCGTGACGATCTTGCCCGAGACGCTCGCGCCGCACCTCTGCGACGTGATGACGACGATGGACGAAACGATGGAGATCGTCCGCCGCATCGACAGTCCGGCCGTGCGGACGATGTTCGATACCCACAACGCCGTTGCCGAAGAGTTGCCGCACGACCGCCTGATCAAGAAATACGGACTGTATATTAAACATGTCCACGTCAATGAAATGGACGGCAGCCGTCCCGGCGCGGGCGGCTACGACTTCGCGGCGCCGATGAAAACGCTGCAAGACATCTACTACCAGGGCTGGCTCTCGCTCGAAGTTTTCCGTTTCGAGCCGAGCGGCGAGGTTGTCGCCCGCGAGGCCGCGCGATTTCTGCGCCGGGTCGAGGCCGGGCTTTCATGATGGTCAGGGAGGCGCTATGGCAATGAATCGACGCTATTTTTTCGCCGGCGCGGCGGCCGCGGCGACCGCCGCCCGCCGCTCGACGGCCGCGAGCGATAAGGTCAACCTGGCCTTCATCGGGGTAGGCGGCCGCGGCCGCAGCCTGGCCGCAAGCTTTGCGCAACTGCCCGATGTCAACGTCGCGCATCTCGTCGACGCCGATCAGGCCTCGCTCGAACGCGCCTTCGCCCGACTCGACCAAAACGGAATCGGGCGGCCGCCGGCGAGCGGCGACATGCGGCGCGCCCTCGACCGCGCGGACATCGACGCCGTCGTGATCGCCACCCCCGATCATTGGCATACTCCGGCCGCCCTGCTCGCCTGCGCAGCCGGTAAGGATGTCTACGTGGAAAAACCCTGCTCCCACAACATCCGCGAGGGGCGGCTGCTGGTCAACGCCGCCCGCTACAACAAGCGCATCGTGCAGCACGGCACGCAGGCCCGCAACCGACCTTCAACCGTGCGCGCGATTGATTACGTAAGATCGGGAAAGATCGGCAAGGTGCTGATGGCCAAGGCCTGGAATATCCAGTTGCGCGAGAACATCGGCCACAAGCCGGACGGACCGGTTCCCGAAGGCGTGGACTACAACGCCTGGCTCGGCCCGGCGCCGTGGATTCCGTTCAA
Source organism: Bryobacterales bacterium (assembly GCA_965214655.1). Classification (GTDB taxonomy): domain Bacteria; phylum Acidobacteriota; class Terriglobia; order Bryobacterales; family UBA6623; genus CATQHP01. The sequence goes on from OZ243965.1 coordinate 4,060,217, forward strand.
CGAAAACCGCTTCCATTACAAATGGCACTGGCATTGGCATTTCGGCACAGGGGATGCGGGCAACGACGGCGCGCACCAGCTCGACATCGCCCGCTGGGCGCTGGGCGCCGGCTATCCGCAAACGATTTCGGGCATGGGCCGCAAGGTGTTCTTCGACGACGACCAGCAGACCCCCGACACGATGAACGTCACCTTCGACTACGGCGACAAGGCGATGATCTGGGAAATGCGCATCTGGACGCCGTACAAGATGGCAGGCGTCGATAACGGGGTCGCCGTGTACGGCGCGGAGGGCATGGTCCACATCGGCCGCTGGAACCGCCGCTGGGGCTTCAAGGTCTTCGACGCGCAGGGCGGGGAAGTGATGCACGACGCGGAAACCGAGGACGAGATGGCCGCTCACGGGCGGGACTTCATCGACGCGGTCAAGTCGCGCAAGCTGCCCAACGCCGACGTCGGCATCGCCCACTTGTCGGCGCTGCATTGTCACTTGGCCAACATCGTCGCCCGCGTGAACCGCACCCTGCGCTTCGACCCCGAAAGCGAGACCGTCATCGGCGACGCGGAGGCGAATCTCCATGTCAAGCGGCGGTACCGCAGGCACTGGGGCGCTCCCCGGCATGTTTAGTCGGCCGTTGATTTTGCGAAGCGGCGCAGTTCAAGCCGAATTTTCAGAGCGGAAATTTTGGATAAGTTATTGAAACCGTAGGATTTATCTGATTTTCGATGTGTCTTGTGCGCTAATTTGTAGCCATGTAATGTCCCCAACCGCAACTCGCCCCCGGCCATCCTCTTGAGCGAGTCCTATCGTGAGCGCGGCCGGGTCTGCAAGCGCCCCCTCGCCAACCTCTCCAAACTGCCCCCCGCCGGCATCGAGGCCCTCCGCCGCGTGCTGCGCGGCGACCGCCTGGTCACCCCGCAGGAAGCCTTCAGTTGCCTGCGCAGCCTGCTCCACGGACCGCTGAGCAGCGCCCCTCGGTGTTTGCCGCAGCGCGCCGCTCGCCGGCGCCGCCGGCCGTAAACGAGCCGACGACGATCTGCCGGTGCATAGCTTCCGCACGCCGCTCGCCGAACTGGGGACGCTGACCGCGAACACGATGCAGGTCGCCGACGGGGGAACTACCTCCATCCTGCAGACGCAGCCGACATCCGTGCAGCAGCGTTGCTTCGACCTATTGGGGGTCACGCCCCGAATGTAGCCAGAACCAAACGCCCTCTGAATACAGCAACTCCGCAAATAACAGTAACTTGCCCGCATTCGGCTTCGAAACTTCCGATTATCCGTTTGCCTTGGGCCGGAGTTCAGGGAACTTTCAATGTGCGTTGGAGTACATATCCAGCCGTTCCAAGCTTGCTTTGATCTGGAGTTTAGGGTATCTCTGGAGCAAAGATTATGGCTCTGCAAAATTCATTAATACGAAATTCTGGAGCGAACGTCAATTGTTGACAGAGCTGTTAGAGGAGATTGGGATGGAAAGGCTAGCCCGTCACTGCATCATCCCGTCAGAATATATAGTATTAAGGTATAAACTGACCCTTTCGAAGGAAGCGGCGCGGCGGGAAATGCGCGCCGCTCGGGCGTTTTTTTTCCTGGCGTTCGTTTTGCTGATGCAGCCCGCCTGGGGCCAACAGGTTGGGCCGGAGCTTCTCGACGGCCGAGAGCAGTCAAAGGCGCAGGTCGAGCGCACTGTGGCGGTCCGGTCGCTAAGCCTGGGGCTGAGCCTTCCGGCGCCCGCCGGGCAGAGAGCGGCATACGCACGGGAAGCGATAAAGGCGCAGGCCGCCATGATCGGCGTTGCCGCGAGAAAGCAGGGGGCGCAAGCCGTCAAAGCAAAAATCGAGACAGAAGGCCGGCGCTGGGGCGTTGCGGCTGGAATACGGAACTTATCGAGCGAGCCGCCTGCCCCGTCCAGCAGCCACAACGAGCTCACGCCCGGGCAGCCCGTCCGCTTCCGCGCAGGGCCGGTCGTCGTCCCGACGCTTTTCGTCGGCGATGGTTCGTTCCGGCTGGAAGTCCCCGACAACGCCTCCCGCGTAACCTTCACTCTGAACTCCGACAACTCCGCCGTGGATGTGGACCTCTTCGTTCGTTTCGGAGAAGACAATTACCTGCGCAATGGGCGAGTCGTTACGGATCACTCCTCCACCGGGGACTCCGGCAACGAGGAGATCGTCATTGACCGATCCTCCGATCCGCCGCTGCGAGCCGGAACCTACTTCGTCTCGTTGGCCCTCTTTGACACGGGAGTCGCCGCCGCGGGCACGCTCACGGCAACTGTGGAGACCGGCGGGGGCGGGACGCCGACGGACGATCACGGCGACACGCCCGCCGAAGCGACCGCCCTGTCTGCGGGAAGCTCCGTGCAGGGACGTATCGAAACCGGCGGCGACGTGGACTACTTTCGGCTGCAGATCCCCGCTGAAAGCGACGTCGAGATATATACCACCGGCTCCCTCGATACGGTAGGTTCTCTGCACAACTCTTCGAACGCCAGAATCGCCGGGAACGACGATGGCGGGACGAGTTTGAATTTCCGCATTGCGAGGCGGCTTGCCGCGGGCGTGTATTACATCGCAGTAAGAAGCTTCCGCTCCGGCACGGGAAGTTACACCCTGCACGCGAGTGTTACAGGCGGCGGCCAAGAGACGCCTCCTGCAGCCGGGGGGACGATTACCACGGTGGCGGGCGACGGGAGGCGCGGCTACTTCGGGGACGGGGTCCCTGCGGCGCAGGCGCAGTTGGATACCCCCTGGGGCGTGGCGGTGGACGGGTCGGGCAACCTGTACATCGCAGATAGGGACAACCACCGCATCCGCAAGGTGGACGCGGCGGGGGTCATCACCACAGTGGCGGGGAACGGGGCGGAGGGCTACGGCGGGGACGGGGGTCCGGCGGCGCAGGCGCGGTTGTATCTCCCCCAAGGCGTGGCAGCGGACGGGTCGGGCAACCTGTACATCGCAGATAGGCACAACCACCGCATCCGCAAGGTGGACGCGGCGGGGGTCATCACCACAGTGGCGGGGAACGGGGCGGAGGGCTACGGTGGGGACGGGGGTCCGGCGGCGCAGGCGCGGTTGTATCTCCCCCACGGCGTGGCGGTGGACGGGTCGGGCAACCTGTACATCGCCGATTCGTTCAACCACCGCATCCGCAAGGTGGACGCGGCGGGGGTGATCACCACGGTGGCGGGCGACGGGACGCGGGGCTACGGCGGGGACGGGGGTCTGGCGGCGCAGGCGCGGTTGGATTTCCCCTACGGCGTGGCGGTGGACGGGTCGGGCAACCTGTACATCGCAGATGGGGACAACAACCGCATCCGCAAGGTGGACGCGGCGGGGGTGATCACCACGGTGGCGGGGGACGGAACTTACGGGTACGGCGGGGACGGGGGGCCGGCGGCGCAGGCGCAATTGTCTGTCCCCTATGGCGTGGCGGTGGACGGAGTGGGCAACCTGTATATCGCCGATACGTTCAGCCACCGCATCCGCAAGGTGGAGTCGGATATTCCCGTGGGGATGCCCCTGATATCCTCGGGCGGGGTTTTGCTCGCCACTGGGGCCCCCACTGTCGCGCGCATCTCCCCCAACACCCTCGTTTCCGTTTTCGGCCGGGAGTTCGCGCCCGCAGGAACACAGGCGTCGAGTCCTCGGTTGGACGCCTCGGGCAGGATTGCCGCAGAGCTCGCCGCTACCTGTCTGGAGATTGGCGGCAAGCGCGCGCCGTTGTTCGCCGTCTTCCCCAATCAGATCAACGCCCAAGCTCCGCACGACCTGACGCCGGGGCAGACGCGGGTCGAGGTCATTCGCGGTTGCGGCGCGGGAGAAGAGCGGCGCAGCTCGGCGGCAACGGTTGCGGTCGGCGCCGTCTCGCCGGCGTTTTTCAACTTCGCGGGCAACCCCGAGGGGATCAACCCGGTCGTGGCGCTGCACGGCGGCGGCCCCGCTCTGGTCGGCGCGCCCGGATCGATTCCCGGAGTGGATCTCACCCCGGCCGACCCGGGCGAGTACGTCACCCTGTTCGGAACCGGTTTCGGGGAGACCGCGCCGCGGTTGGAGGCCGGCCAAATTCCGGGCGGACAGGTCCCTCTGGCGAACGCGGTCGAGTTCGCCTTCGGCGGCATTGCCGTTCCGCCGGAGGATGTCTTCTACGCAGGCGCGTCGCCCTGCTGCGCGGGCCTCTATCAATTCACGGTGCGCGTGCCGCCCGACATCCCGGGCGGCGCAGCATCCGTCAGCGCAACGCTGGGGGGCGTATCTACTCCCCAAGGGCCGTTCCTGGTCGTCCGCGGCGGCAGTGTTCCACCGCCCCCGGCGCCGACGGTCACGTTGTCGGCGTCGCCGGCTTCGATCGAGCGCGGCGAAAGCGCAACTTTGAGGTGGTCGTCCACGAATGCAACGAGCGCGGAGATCGATCGAGGCATCGGCGCGGTCAGCGTCTCCGGCTCGCGGCGCGTGTCACCAACCTCCACAACGACCTACCGGATCACCGTAAGGAGTTCGGACGGACGGACGGCCTCGGATACGGCCAGGGTCACCGTTACCGCGCCGCCCCCGGCGCCGACGGTCACGTTGTCGGCGTCGCCGGCTTCGATCGAGCGCGGCGAAAGCGCGACCTTGAGGTGGTCGTCCACGAATGCAACGAGCGCGGAGATCGATCGAGGCATCGGCGCGGTCAGCGTCTCCGGCTCGCGGCGCGTGTCACCAACCTCCACAACGACCTACCGGATCACCGTAAGGAGTTCGGACGGACGGACGGCCTCGGATACGGCCAGGGTCACCGTTACCGCGCCGCCCCCGGCGCCGACGGTCACGTTGTCGGCGTCGCCGGCTTCGATCGAGCGCGGCGGGAGCGCGACCTTGAGGTGGTCGTCCACGAATGCAACGAGCGCGGAGATCGACCGGGGCATCGGCGCGGTCAGCGTCTCCGGCTCGCGGCGCGTGTCGCCGACCTCCACAACGACCTACCGGATCACCGTAAGGAGTTCGGACGGACGGACCGCCTCGGATACGGCTAGGGTCACCGTCACCGCGCCGCCTCCGCCGAGTTCAGGGATTTGCCGCCCCGACACGATCGTAGCGCCGGGCGGGAGTTGCAGAATCCAGACCTCGAACGGGATAAACGCAGCTACTTTCACCGTTCGTGAAGACGGCTTTGGATGCGTTGCTTTCATTTGCGCGGGAAGGGGTCTGAGCCTGACTAACCTTACAGTAAACGGATTTCGAATCACGTTCCACGCAAGCAGGAACGCGAATGGGACTTGGACGATCTCCAGGGTTGAGGCGCAGTAAAGCGGCAATGCCGAAAACAGCGCCGCGCGAGGCTTCTGCAGCGCTCCTCCATTGCGTCGGGCGGACTATCGATCGATTTTTCCGATTGGCGGATGGGACTGAAGGCGATTGCGAAGGGAGAACCATGAAACTGTTGAAGGACTGCTTGGGCTCGATTCGAAAAATCCGGTGCGGGAACGAGGCGGTCCGCTCCCTCGGTCACTCCCGGATGCCGCGCCGCGCCTTGCCGGGTTTGTTGGCGCCGGCCCTGTTCACCCTTGCGCCGTTCGGCGGCTTGCCCCGCGAGGCATTGGCCGAAGACCTGTTCTTGGAGGCATACCTCGGCTTTCTCGACAAGAAGCCCAAGGCCTTTCGGCTGACACTGCCTCAACTGCAGGTGAACCACACTGATGGGACCGCGTCCTATACGGTCAGCGCCCCGCGCAGCTCTACTGGAATAACGCTTGACATACGAGTAGATCGTTCATCCAAAGTCACTGTCGAACGGTACCATGCGCCGGGCGGCAAGGAGCTAAAGCGCAAGGCTTGGTCCAGCAAGCGGGGCTCCAAGAGGCGGCATATTCTGTCGTTCGACGGTCTTGAATTGGGCGAGAACACGATCCGCATCTCGTTGGGCGAGGATGGCAAGGGGAAGCGCGAAAACATCGACGTGATCGTCACGCGTGCGGCGGCATTTGGCAGCGATGCAACATTGACTTCGCTGAAGCTATCTGAGAGTGGCCTGACTCCTGCCTTTGAGAGGGAAGTCAAATCCTATAAGGCAAGCGTATTGTACCGTGTTACCGCTCTCGGTCTGGGATTCAGCAGGAAGGAAGCGACGACGGTTATTCAACTGCGCGGAATCGCGTCTGACGGCACTGCCCTGGCAGTGAAGGGAAGGACGGTTTCCGGCTTGACCGTGGGGCGCAACACGATCGAGATCCTGGCAACCGCCGAGGACAGCTCGACGACGGAACGCTACACCGTAGCGGTATTTCGTCTGGAGCCGAGCAATGACACAACGCTTGACGGCCTGTCGCTGGCAGAGGGAGCGGCAGGCGTATTTGGTCTTGACATCCCTTCGGGAGGTGGAATACTGCGTCCGGCCTTTAGCCGTCGCACTACATCTTATGAGGCCGGCGTTCCATCGAATGTGACGGCGGTCAAGATGGCAATTTCGCTGAACCGAACCATGGCTCTCAGGCCGAGTGGAAGCGCTGTGGACGGTACGCCCCTGGCGGTTAGAATGACCTCTTTTACGATCGAAATCAATAAACACGAGCTTCAGCGGCACATCGTTACGTTCGCCGGTCTGCAAGTGGGCAGGAACAGGATAGAGATCCATGTGACGGCGGAGGATGGAGTGACCATGGGGGCCTACGAGGTGACGGTTTGGCGGGGCAGCGGCCCGAAACCCTAGCCGTGGAGTCCGGTGGCGGGAACGGACGCGATGGAAGGACCGGCGCCGCGAGGGCATACCAGAGAGAAGAATTCCGGATCCGTGATTGCGCAGCCCCTTCGATCCCGTGGGATCCATTCTTGGTATCCCCAGCCTTTTTCAATGAGAGATGAGCCGTTGGCGCTCACGGCGGCGTTTGTGCCGAAAGCGATCCGGAAGTTCGCCGAAGCCGGGTTTCAGTAGGCGGCGGTCCGCGCCGCCGGCCCGCCCCAATCGCGTATTCTGAGGGCGGAAGCATTCTTCCCGGGGAGGTCAAATGGAGTTCCGGTCCATTCTCTATGCAGTCGAAGACCGCGTGGCGAAGATCACGCTGAATCGCCCGCAGGCGTACAACGCGCTCGACAAGCGGACGTTCCGGGAGTTCTTCGAGGCGGTTTCCGAGGCCGACGCCGATGAAAGCGTGGGGGCCATAACGATTATGGGCGCCGGCAAGGCGTTTTGCGCCGGCGGCGATATCGCCGAGTTCGCCGCGGAGCTCGACCGCTCGAGTCGGCTGTTGAAGCGGATGACGCTGTTGGCGCACGGCGCGATGTCGCGTCTGGCCCGCTCGCGGAAGCCGTCGCTGGCGATCGTCAACGGGGTCGCCGCCGGCGGCGGAATCGGCATTGCTCTGGGCGCGGACCTGGCCGTCGCCGCCGAGAGCGCCAGGTTCAATTTGGCCTACTCGGGCCTTGGGGTCAGCCCGGACAACAGCACTTCGTTCTATCTTCCTCGGTTGGTCGGCATGCGGCGCGCGATGGAGATGGCTCTGCTCAACCGCGTGCTGTCCGCGCAAGAGGCCGTTGCCTGGGGTTTGATCAACCGCGTCGTGCCGGACGGCGATCTGCAAGCGGAAGCCGCCGGGATCGCCGCCCGTCTCGCCGGAGGGCCGACTCTCGCTTTCGGCGCGACGAAACGGCTGTTCCATCAGAGTTTCAGCAATACCCTCGAAAGCCAGATGGAGTACGAGGCGCAATCGATCGCCGCCCTCAGCGAGACGCCCGATTTCCGCGAGGCAGTGGCTGCTTTCGGGGAAAAGCGCAGGCCGGTCTTCAAGGGAGTCCGCTAAGTTTTTGGGATTCCGCCCGAGTTCCGCCGCGGGCGGCGGCTGTGATACAGTGCAGTCCGAGGCATCGCCTCTCAGGCTGGATCGTGACTCGTTTGGCGAGCGCTTTAGTTTTGCCGGCGGCTATCGCCGGCTGTTGGGGGGCCGCTCTCCCGTCGAGCGCGGAGACGCCGCAAAGCGCCGTTGCATACTCCGCCGAATCCGTCCGCGAGGGCCGCAAGACGTATCTTCGTCTCTGTCAATATTGCCACGGCCAGGACGGCCGGGCGCAGGCCAATCCCGACTTCGACGCGCCCAGCCTGCGCAGGCCGCAAGAGTGGCGGAACGGCACGAGCGACGAGCGCCTCTTCCTGTCGATTCGGGACGGCGTCGGGCACGACATGCCTCCGTTTCGGAAGCAGCTCGAGGACGAACAGATTTGGCGAATCGTACATTTTCTGAGAAGCATCGGCCCGGAGAAATACCGCGGCCCGGGCGGCAGCCGGTCTGAATAATGGAGGGAAAGCAACATGGCGAGTGAAAAACAAGTGTCGCGGCGCAAGATTCTGGTAGGCGCGGCGGCTTCGGCCGCCGTTCCGGCCGCGGCTGCGGCGGCGACCGAGCGCAGCCGTGAAATCCTGATTCCGAAAGAAGTGCCGGGGACGTTGAGCGAAGAGCCGCGTCCGGCTGACTTCCCCATGACGGGGGCGCAGGTCTTCGCCAAGGCGTGCAAGGCGGAGGGTCTCGCGGCGCTGTTCTGCGCGCCTGGAAACTACACCGTCATCAACGCCATCGCTTCCGAGGGCATTCCCAGTTACGGCGGCAGGACCGAAGGCATGATGTGCTCCGCCGCCGACGGGTTCTCGCGCGTGACCGCCGAGGTCGCCGCCGCGTCGGGTACCGAAGGCCCCGGTTTCACCAACATGATCATGAGCGTCGCCGCAGCCAACGCGGCGCGCACGCCGCTGCTGTTGCTGGCGAGCAATATGACCGTGGGCCTGGACGACACGGAGCAGGCGATCCAGCGCGGGTATCAGCAGCCCACGACCGTCGGGCTGAGAAAATACGGCAAGCGGCTCATCGACCCGCCCCGCGTCCACGAGTACGCGGCCTATGCTTTCCGCCAGTTGAAGACGGGAGCGCCGCGCCCGGTCCATCTCGATTTTCCGGGCGAGGTCGCGCGGGCGGTTTTCGAGTCTCCCGAAGACTTGGCCTACTTCCACGACCACGCCAAGTACCGCACCGAGTCGAAGCCCCATCCGGCGAAAAAAGACATCGAGCGGGCCGCGCGCATGATCGCCGCAGCGGAGCGGCCCATTATCGTCGCCGGCGCGGGAGTTTTTTACTGCAAGGCCTGGGATGCGCTGCAGGCGGCGGCCGAGAAGGCCGATATCGCCGTTGTCGAATCCGGCCCCAGCCGCGGCCATTTCGGCGACGATCACCCGCTGTCGGCGAATACCGCGCCCGGCGCGCTGCTGAGCGCCGACCTCGTCGTTCTCGTAGGGCAGTACGTGATGCCGACAATCGGGGAATACGCCTTCGATCCCGACGCCCGTTACATCCGCATCGATCCCGACCCGGCGGACATCGGCCGCAATCTGCCGATTGACCTGGGCATCGTAAGCTGCGAAAAGGCCGCGCTCGAAGCGTTGGCGGACATGCTCAAAAAGGCGCGCAGGCCCGCTTGGCGGGACGAGTTGGCCGCCGCCCGCAAGACGTTCGAGGAGCAGAACGACGAGTACTACAAGCTCGGCCTGCAGCACAGCAAGGCGGCGCAAGCGGTCCACCCGGCGGTGATCGCGCGCGAGCTTGGGGATTTTCTGTACAACGCCGAGCTCGACCCCAAGCAAACCACGGTCGTATCGGGCGGCTACGGCATCGCGCGCTACACGCGGCGGTTCCTGCGGGCGCACCGTCCCGGACAAATTTGCAACGGCGCCTATCAGTACGGCGCGATCGGCCCGGACGTGGGCTACACGGTCGGGGCCGGCGCCGCGGTCCAACAGGGAGTTGGCTCGCACAAGCCGTACAAAGGATCGCCGGTCGTTGCCGTTACCGGCGACGCGGGCTTTGCCTACTCCGGCATGGAGATCGAAACGCTGTCGAAGTACCGCATCCCCGCGGTGGTGATCGTCTACAACAACAACGCCTGGGGCGTCTGGCGCAGCGGCCAAACCGGCGGCAGAGCCAACACGGCGCGGGCGCAGCACATGTATCTCTTCCAGGAGAATCTGCGCTACGAAAAGATCGCCGAGGCGCTGGGCGGACGCGGCGAGTACGTCACCGCCGCCGCGGATTTCCGGCCGGCGCTGGAGAGAAGCTACCAGGCCGCGGCCTCGCAAGGCGTCTCCACCGTGATCAATTGCCAGGCGATCAAGGAGTTCTGGAGCTCGCGGGACTATCCGCCGGGCTTGCTGCAGAAAGTCGAGCCGGGCTGCATGGCTTACTACCACTGATGATTGCCGCGCAACGGACGGCCGATGACGTCGAGCGGTCGCTGCGCCGCTACGCCGACCGCGGCGTATTCCGTTCGTTCAGCGCGGCCGCCGCGCGCGGGGGGAAGCGGAAGTTTTCTTTCGAGTACGTGTCCTCGCGGCGCATCGAGATGCTGTTCGATCCGCGGACGGGTTCGCTGACGCTCCCGCGCCTGCTGCCCGACGCCCCGGCCGATTCGCCGATTTACCGCGATCTGAAAGCGTTTGTCCGTTCGCGGACGCTGCCGGAGGTTCCCGAGCATCGCCGGATCGACCCCGCGCGCGCAGAGGTGAAATGCTCCAACCGCAAGGGATACGTCACGCTCAAGGTGGTTCCGGCAGACGGAGACGTCGCTTACGCCTGCCGCGCGACGGTCAAGCTGATCGGCGAAGTTTTCCTGGGGTTCCTGAACGGTCCCTACGCGGAATACATGTTCGCCAACTTCGACCGTCCGGAAGAGTAGGCGCGCCGGTTCCTACGGCGTCTTGCCGCCCCGCGCAGCGGTCTTGCTATCCATTATTCACCGGCTATGGATCGACCGCTAATCCGTCGACAAGCGCTTCGATTGCGGCGTCAAGCTCCCTGTTGCCGTCCACATAGGGCTTCCATGCCGCTTCGAGGACATTGAGATGATCGGGCCAGACACGCTCCCACAGGCCATGCTCGAGGGCGTACGGCGTGTAGCCGGGGATGCGCCGCCGAACGATCTCGCCCGTCGAGTAGAAGAGGACGGCGTGCCACAGGGTTCTTCGGGGGAGCAGTTTCCCAAGCGAGCGAGTCCGCTCGCCGATTGCTTCGCGGATTGTCCCGATGAGGGCGTGGGAAGCCTCGTGAAAAAGCGTTTCCAGACCTTCTGCCGCCGGCCGGTTATGGTCGCTGCTTGCGATCGTAATCCGAGTCGGATACAGCGTTGTGTACGCGCCGGCCCAATTGGCATGAAAGACTATATCGACGCGAATCGCGCGTTCCGGCCATGCGGTTGCGTAAACGGTTGCAAGCCGCTCCTTCAGAACTTCCTCGTGCTCGGTTAAGAGAGGGCGCAGTCGGCGTATCCAGGCGCGGTTGCTCGGATCGTGCTCTCGCCGCCAGAGGATTCGGTAAACCGGCGCAGCCGCTTCGAGAACCTTGACGATATCGGGGTCGAGGTTGCGTTCTTCCAAAGAAAAATCGTTGCCGGAATCGCTGAGGGCGTTCTTGATTGCCGCCATGTCTCGTTGCAGCAGGTCTTTGCCCCTGAACGCTTCCGCGTAATAGCCGAGCGCCCGGCTCCAAGCCTCGGCCTGTGAGGGAGTGAGAGGCATGAACGCAGTCGGCTCGTCCGCTGCCGGCTCAAGCGCATGTTGTATTAGGAAGTGGTGTAGATTGCTCCAGAACCCGCTTTGAAACCGAAAGATCGTGTGCCCTTTCTGCTGACCGAGCAAAGCGGCGGGGAGGAGCAGCCATGCCGCAAAAGTTATCCAACGACGTCTGCTTGCCATGGGCAATCACCAGGATTGAAAATGCGTGAAGTTGATAACGGCTTCCCGTCCGTTCGCTAATGCTGCGTGGTACAGATCCAAATCGACCGTTATGAGGGGCGTTTGTGCTGAAACGGCCTCCAGCAGCGCGGCGTCCGTCAGCCCGAGTCGCTCGAACACCTCGTTCCCGGACGCCTTCTTGCTGGATACGACGATCTCCTTGCTGCCGCCGATCAACGCTCGCAGCACGCGGAAGAATCGAGAGCGTTCGGGTTCCCCATGCTGAGCGAGCAAGTTCGACGCTTCGGTAAGCGTGTTTGGCGTCACCAGTATCACGTTAACCGTGTCGCAAAGTCTCGTCAGACGCTCATAGCCCGGATTTCTCACCAGGGGGTAGCGAAAAGCCGCTGATTGTGGCATAAACGTATGTAGATGAATATGTTGCAGCCAGCAACGAACGACTTTTCGCTAGGACACAGTGTAACCAAACGAGTTTTCATTTTGCTACTGGATTCCGCCGGGAGGCGGTAGCCCGTTTCGATGGCGGGACGATCACCAGCGAGGCCGGGGCCCTGCTGTTGCAGCGCACCGAGCGGCAGACCGGCATTCTGCGCCAGTTCGCGGGCTGCTTTCGCGACTCCCGCCAAGCGGAGCGGATCGAGCACAGCGTGGCGGAGTTGGTGAGCCAACGGGTCTATGGGCTGGCCTTGGGTTACGAAGACCTCAACGATCACGATCGACTGCGCAGCGACCCGCTGCTGGCGTTGTTGTCGGGCAAGGCCGATGTGGCGGGCGGCAAGCGTCGGCGGCGGCGGGATCGGGGCCGGGCCGGGGCGGGCAAGAGCACGCTGAACCGGCTGGAGTTGACCCCTGCGCAGGTCGAAGCGAGCGCGCGCTACAAGAAGATCGCCCTGGACAGCGCAGCGGTCGATGCGCTGTTGGTTGAACTCTACATCCAGCGGCAGAGTTGCCGCCCGCAGCGCATCGTGCTGGATCTCGACGCCACCGACGACCGTCTGCACGGGCAGCAGGAAGGGCGTTTTTTTCACGGCTACTACGGCGCCTACTGCTACTTGCCGTTGTACATCTTCATTGACGAGCAGTTGGTCTGCGCGCGGTTGCGGACAGCGAACCGAGACGCTGCGGCGGGGGCGCTGGAAGAGGTCGTGCGGATCGTGGGGCAGTTGCGCCGGAGATGGCCTGGGGTGGAGATTCTGCTGCGCGCCGATGCAGGCTTTTGCCGCGAGGAGTTGATGAGTTGGTGTGAGCAACAGGGGGTGGACTACGTGTTCGGACTGGCCAAGAACCAGCGTTTGTTGCGCCGCCTGCACAAGCCGTTGCAGAAGGCGCAGCGGCGCTACGCTGCCAGCGGCAAGCCGGCGCGGGCGTTCGCCGAGTTCCGTTATCGCACGCGCCACAGTTGGCGGCGCAAACGGCGTGTGGTGGGCAAGGCCGAGCGGCTGGCCAAGGGCGCCAATCCGCGCTTCCCAATCTACGCTTCGTGGTGACCTCGCTCAGCACCGCACAGTACGCCGCGCAGAGCTTGTACGAGGATCTCTACTGCGCGCGGGGCGAGATGGAGAAGCGCATCAAAGAGCAACAGTTGGCTTTGTTCGCCGACCGCACTTCGACGGCGCTGCTGCGCTCGAACCAGATTCGTTTGTATTTTTCTGCGATCGCCTACTGTCTGTTGCAAGCGTTGCGCGAGTTGGGCTTGGCGGGCACGCAGATGGCGCGGGCGCAATGCGCGACGATCCGCGTACGGCTGCTCAAGATCGGGGCGCGGGTGCGGGTGACGGCGCGCAAGGTGTGGGTCTCGATGGCTACGGGCCATTCGGCGCAGGCGCTGTTTGCTGCGGTTTACGCCAATCTGGGAAGGCCGCCGCCGCAGGGCTGCTGAAGGGGCGCCTGGCGCCTGCGGGTTCGAAGGTCACAGCAAGCGCAGCAGCCCCGGCGGGGGCTTGGCCGGAGTGTGCGCAAATTCGGCCCCAAACCCTCCTGACGCCCCCGCGTGTAGCGCCGGACGCTACACCCAGCGTGCGCAACGGCCACTGTACTGGGCGACCCGCATCAACTGCCCCTCAAATTCGTTCCGCAAACCGCTTCCTGCCCGCCCAGCCATGCCTGGTGAGAAATCCGGGTTAGCCGCTTGCTCATCCGGGGCCGCGGGCAACGGATTCGAGGCCCGCGCTCAAAGTCCGCTTTCGGCCGCGATCCTGTAGACCGCGGACGTCGTCGTGACAAGCATGTCTCGATTGTGCGCGAACGCCAGGCCGACGATGCCCGGACCGGAGACGACTTGCTCCACCGAGGCGTCGCCGTTGAGCCGGAACACGCCGTAGCGGCCGCGGTGCGAAGCGCAGAGATGAAGCCGCCCCGCCGCATCGAAAGCCACGCCCTGCGGCCGCCCGAAGCCGCAGCAGTGCTCGGTCACGCGTCCGTTGGGGTCGATGCGGTAGATGCATTGGAAGCTCGAAGTCGTCGGCCCCGATACGTACAGATGGTCGTCCGGGCCGTAAGCCAGATGGAATGCGGCTACTGACGGCTCAAGCGTGGCGTATACGTAGATCTGCCGCGACGGACTGATCTTGAAGACCGTGCCGGTGCGGTCGCCGACGTAGACGTTCTCTTCGCGGTCGACCGCCAGCCCGGTCGCGGCGCCCATGCCCTCGGCATAGATTTCCATTTGACTGTCGGGGGTGACTCCGTAAATCGTTCCGGTGTGGCGGCTCGAAATCAGCAGCCGGCCGTCGGCGAGGAAGGCCAGCCCCGTCGGGTTCACGATATCGGAGATGAAGGGCTTGACGTTGCCCTCGAGATCGATCTTGAATACCGAAACGGGGAGCTTCTCACCGCGGGAGCCGCTGCGGGTGGTAAAGACGTTGCCGTGAATATCGACCGCGGGAGCTGCGACCGGATGCAGATTCTCGGCCAATATGAAACCGAGAGAACAGGGATGCGGCGCGCTTTCGTATCCGCCGGCCTCGACGACCAGGCTGCCGTGTTCGGCCTCTCGCGGCACGGCGACCACGGCGCGCCGCGGCCCGCCAACCACCAGGCGCCCTTTGACGCCTCCGAAGCGCACGACGGGCTGCTCGCCGGCGCTCGAGGTCAGGTCTCTGCCGCGCAATTCCAACAGGCCGCCGGATATCGCCGCGGGCGGCGAGACGCTTTCGATTTGGGGCCCGGAATCCGAATCTGTGGGCATACGATTGTGCCGGCGTCAGGGCGAAAACCAGCGCACCGCCAACATCCCAATCATAGCGCAGGCTCCGGCCGCAACATCGTCGGCCACTACGCCGCGGCCGCCGCCGATTTTTTCCAGGCGGCGGATGCCGAACGGCTTGGCGATGTCGAAGAAACGGAAGAGCGCGAACGCCCAAAGCCAGTGCCGCCAGTCCGATTGTGCGGCCGGCGCGAGCGCCAGCCATTGGCCGACGACTTCGTCGATTACGACGATCCCAGGGTCGCCGGCGCCGAGGCTTTCTTCTACTTTTTGCGCCGACCAGACTGCCGCCGGAAGCAGCAGCAGCGCCGCAGGAGCGAAGGCCCAAGGCGGAACGCCGCAGGTTGTTGCCGGCAGCCAGGCAAGCAGTAGGGCTGCGAGCGATCCCGCGCTGCCCGAGGCAAGCGGAAAATAGCCGCAGCCGAACCAGGTCGCCAGCACAAACGCTGCTCGCCTGCTATTCACGGGGCTCCGCATCGGCGTTCGCATCGACAAGAAGGTCCGCATGGCCGTCGGCTTCCGTGAGCGGACTGGAAACCGTGTACGCCTCCGTCGACCAGTTGGCCAGATCCTGCGTGCGGCAACGCTCGCCGCAAAAGGGATACTGCTTCGATTGCGGATCGGTCGGCTTGTCGCAGAGCGGACAGTGTTTCAACAATTTCGGCATGAGTTCAAAATCCGGCATGGATCGCGGCGCGGAAAATGCCTCTATTGCAAGACCGGCCTCTATTGCAAGACCGGAAGGAGCGCGGCGGAAGGGCTTGCGGCGGCGGGGCGGACGATGCGTTCGAGCACGCCGAAAAGATCGTGGTCGTCGGCCCGCTCGATGCGCACTTCGCCGATGTCGCCCGGGGTCGGAAAGCGGTCGCCGGGAAACGCGGTCAGGTACGTTTTGCCGTCGATTTCCTCGGCCTGAGTCTGCAAGCGGCCTTCCCAGAGCAGCTCGGTTTCGGCCGAAGGGCCGGAGATGAGAATCGGCAGCCGTTGCCCGACGAGGGCGCGGTTGCGCTTTCTCGAAATCTTGCGCTGCAGCGCCATCAGCCGCCGCCGGCGGTTGTACGAGGTGCGCGCGTCGACCTTGCCGTCGAGCGCGTAGCTGGCGCTTTGCTCGTCGTCGGAATACCGGAAGCAGCCTACGCGGTCGAACTCGGCGGCTTCGACGAACGCACACAATTCTTCGAAGTCGGCCTCGCTTTCTCCCGGAAAGCCGACGATGAAACTGGTGCGAATCGCCGCGCCGGGTATGGCGCGGCGTATCCGCTCGATCGTCTTGAGAAAGATATCGCCGCCGGCGCCGCGCTTCATGCGCTTGAGGATGCGCGCGCTGGCGTGTTGCAGCGGCATGTCGATGTAATTGCAAACGGCGTCGTGCGCGGCGATGGCATCCAGAAGTTTTTGCGTGATGCGGTTGGGATAAGCGTAGAGAAACCGTACCCATCCCGCGTTTTCGACCCGCGCCAGCCGCGCCAGCAGGGCGGGCAGGCCGTCGTCGATGCCCAGATCTTCGCCGTAGGCGGTGGTGTCTTGGCCGATCAGGTTGATTTCGCGGACTCCGGCGCCGAAGAGTCTCTCCGCCTCGCGCACGACCGACTCGAAGCGGCGGCTGCGGAAACGCCCGCGGAATTGCGGAATGATGCAAAACGTGCAGGGATGATCGCAGCCTTCGTTGATCTTCAGGTAGGCGAAACGCCTGGGCGTCGCCTGCTTGCGGGGCGTGAGATCGTGATAGAGATAGCCTCCCGGCGGGGCAGGGATATTTTCGAGGCCGCCTTCGCAGCGGCTGACGATCGATTCGATCTCGTTCGTGCCCAGAACGGCGTCCACCTCGGGAATCTGCTCTTGCAGCTCCCGGCGGTAGCGCTCGACCAGGCAGCCGGCCACCACCAGGCGCCGCGCGCGCCCGGTTTTTTTGTATTCGGCCATTTCGAGGATGGTATCGACCGATTCCTGCTTGGCCGGATCGATGAAGCTGCAAGTGTTGACAACCAGCGCCTCGGCATCGGCCGGATCGCTGGTGAGTCGATGGCCGCGGGCTTCCAAAAGGCCCATCATGACTTCGCTGTCCACGAGGTTCTTGGGGCAGCCCAGGCTGACGAAGCCGATTTTCATCGCAAACATCCACTCTAGCAATCCGCGCGCCTGAGAATAGGCAATCGAAGAGACGCGGGCTGCTCCTCGCTTGACGGCGCTTGCCGCTCGACGCCGCGGGTCTCCGTACAGGGAAACGCCGGCTTGCTTACCGCATCTTGCTGCGGAGATTGACGGTTGCAATCTCCGCAGCAAGATGCCCTTGGCATACCCGAAGTGCATCCGCGAACCGCCCAGCCGGCCCCATTTCAAATGGCGTTCGGAGAGCCTGGTCGAGCCGCCGGCCGCTGTCCGAAGCAGGCGAGCCGCTTTGCGGCCGGGGCGAACGGCTACAATAGAGAACGAACGGTCTCCCTGCCCGCTCTATGCTCGACACCGCGCTAGCCAAGCTGTTCGGCACCAAGCACGACCGCGAAATCAAGCGGATGCGGCCCGTTGTCGAAAAAATCAACGGCTTGGGGCCGGAGATGAAGGCGCTGTCGGACGCGGACTTGCAGGCCAGGACCGCGCAGTTCAAGCAGCGGCTGGCCGACGGCGAGACGCTCGACGACTTGCTTCCCGAAGCCTTTGCAGTGTGCCGCGAGGCGGCTTGGCGGCTGATGGGCATGCGCCATTACGACGTGCAGTTGATCGGCGGCATGGTGCTGCATCAGGGGAAAATCGCCGAAATGAAAACCGGCGAGGGCAAAACGCTCACGGCGACGTTGCCGGTCTATCTGAACGCGCTCGAAGGCAAGGGCGTGCACGTCGTTACGGTGAACGACTATCTGGCGCGCCGCGACGCCGAGTGGATGGGCCGCATCTACAAGTGGCTGGGCTTGTCGGTCGGCGTGATCGTCCACGACCTCAGCGAACAGGAGCGCCACGACAGTTACGCCGCCGACATTACCTACGGGACGAATAACGAATTCGGTTTCGACTATCTGCGCGACAACATGAAATTCGAGGTGGGCGACATGGTGCAGCGCGCGCACAATTTCGCCATCGTCGACGAGGTCGATTCGATCCTGGTCGACGAAGCCCGCACACCGCTGATCATTTCGGGTCCGTCAGAGATTTCGACCGATAAATACTACCGGGTCAACCGCATCATCCCCAGGCTCGAGCGGGGCGAGACGATCGAAGGCGACGAACCCGGCGACCGCACCTACACCGGCGATTTCATTCTCGAGGAAAAGCACCGCTCGGCCTGGCTTACCGAGCAAGGAGAGGCGAAGGTCGAGAAAGCGCTGAACATCGATAACATCAACGAGTTGGCGCATTACGACATCAAGCACGCGGTCGAGCAGGCGTTGAAGGCGCATGTCGTCTTCCAACGCGACAAGGACTACGTCATCAAAGAGGGGAAGGTCGTCATCGTTGACGAGTTCACCGGACGGCTGATGCCCGGAAGGCGCTGGTCCGACGGTTTGCATCAAGCGGTCGAGGCCAAGGAAAAAGTAAAGATCGAACGTGAAAACCAGACGCTCGCGACGATCACCTTCCAAAACTACTTCCGCATGTACGACAAGCTTGCCGGCATGACCGGCACGGCGGATACGGAAGCGGCGGAGTTCAGCAAGATCTATTCGCTGGAGGTGGTGGTCATTCCGACCAACCGGCCGCTGGTCCGCGTCGAGCATCAGGACATCGTTTACCGCACGGCGGAAGAGAAATGGCGCAATGCGGCGCTGGAGATCAAGGAGTGCCAGGAGCGCGGTCAGCCGGTGCTGGTCGGCACGATTTCCATCGAGAAGTCGGAGTTGCTCTCCAGACACCTGAAAAAGATGGGCGTCAAGCATGAAATCCTGAACGCCAAGCACCACGAGCGCGAGGCGAAGATCATCGCCCAGGCGGGGCGCAAGGGGGCGATCACGGTCTCCACGAACATGGCCGGCCGCGGCACCGACATCCTGCTCGGCGGCAACCCGGAATCGCTGGCCCGCGACGCTCTGCTCCGCAAGGGCATCGACTCCGACCATCCCGATAACCGGCAGACCTGGGAGAAAACGCTCGCAAAGTTCAAGGAAGAGACCGACGCCGAGCACGATGAGGTCGTGCAAGCGGGCGGGCTCCACGTTTTGGCCACCGAGCGCCACGAGTCGCGGCGCATCGACAACCAGTTGCGCGGCCGTTCCGGCCGCCAGGGCGACCCCGGCTCTTCGCGTTTTTACCTGTCGCTCCAGGACGACCTGCTGCGCATCTTCGGCGGCGAGAAGATGCAGAACCTGATGCTCAAGCTGGGCATGGAAGAGGACGTGCCGATCGAGTCGCGGCTGATTACCAAGCGCATCGAAGCGGCGCAGAAGGCCGTCGAAGCGCAGAACTTCGAGGCCCGCAAGCACTTGCTGGAATACGACGACGTGATGAACAAGCAGCGCGAGGCCGTTTACGGCATGCGCCGCAAGCTGCTTGAAGGCAAGGATCAGAGAGAGTACATCCTGGGTTTGGTCGGCGACGCGGTGGGCCGCTTCGTGGAAGAGCGCTGCCCCGAAAAGGCGCATCCCGACACCTACGAGATAGCCGGCCTCGCCGCCGATGTCGCCGCCCAGTTCGGCGTGAAGATCGAAAGCATCGATCTGCAAGGCCTCGATCCGCAGGGCATCGCCGATGAGATCACCGATCATCTTTGCAAGCGGTACGAAACCAAGGCGGAGATGCTGGGCGATGAGCGCATGCGCTACTCCGAGCGCATGATTATGCTGCAGTTGCTCGATCAGCAGTGGAAGGGGCACTTGCTGTCGATGGACCACCTCAAGGAGGGCATCGGGCTGCGCGGTTACGGGCAGAAAGACCCGTTGATCGAGTACAAGAAAGAGTCGTTCGAGATCTTTCAGGCCATGATGGCCAATTTCGAGGACGAAACCCTCAAGATTTTGTTCCACCTGCAGCCTGCGGCCGGCGGCGAAGCGCGGCCGGCCGCCCCGCAGCCGCTACAGCCCGGCCTGGACGGACGGAGAACGAACGGGGCCGGCGCGCCGGTCGACGAAGAGCTCGCCGCAGCCGGTTCGATCGAGTCGTTCACCCGCGACGTGCGCCGCCGCAAGGAACGCGAGCTGCAGCAGGTCAAGCTGGCCGGCTCGGGCGCCGCTGCCGTCGAGGTGAAACAGGTGGTTCGCGGAAAAAAGATCGGCCGCAACGCGCCGTGCCCTTGCGGCAGCGGCAAGAAGTACAAAAAATGCTGCGGCGCAGTGAATTGAATTGAAGTGAATTGAGAGGAAAAGCGCACGAAGAAAACCGAGAGGGGGAACCGCCCGCTTGCCGGCGGTGTCTATAGGGTGATGTCCGTGAAATTCGTATTGGCTTTCCTGACGTGCGCGGCGTTGTCTCCCGCCGCGATCCTGCACGATGCGATGGGCGCCTTCGAGCGGGGCGAGGAGAGCGCCTACGAGCCCCAAGACGCGGCGCTCTTCAAGGAGTTCGGGTTCGAACAGGGCGGCCGCGCCGAATACCGCACCGCCGACGGTCTCGCCGTCGATGTGCGAGTTTTGCAGTTTTACGACGACACGGGCGCTTTCGCTGCGTATCAATGGCTGAGGCCGGCCGGCGCGGAAGCCGTTGTTCAAGGCGAGCGGGCGGCGCAAAAGGGAAACTATACGCTGGTCCACTTCGGCAACTATTTGCTCGAGCTGACCGGCGACCTGCCGGAGTCCGACGATATCGAGGTGGCCTTGGCATATCTGCCGCGGCCGAAGCTGACCGGCGACCCGCCGGTATTGGAATACGTGCCCGATGAGTCGCTGCGGGCGGACTCCGCCCGCTATGTCCTGGGGCCGGAATCGTTGGCCAAGGCGGCGCCGATGCTGCCGCCGTCTGTAGTCGGCTTTCATTTCGGCACGGAAGGGCATTACGGCGTTTACGACACGCCGGCGGGCGAGTTGCGCATGATAATTCTCAGCTATCCTTCGTCGCCGATCTCCCGCGGGCAGATCGAGGGGTTTTACGGCCTCGAGAATGTCGTGGCCAAGCGCGACGGCCCGTTGATCTCGGTGGTGCTCGACCCGTCCTCGCCCGACGAGGCGCAGCGGCTGCTGGCGTCGATTCGCTACAAGGCCGACGTCACGCGCACCCACCAGCCGCCCCAGCGCTACGACAGCCTCAAGAACATCGTTCTGGATTCACTCCTTCTCTGCGGGATTTTGGCTGTGCTGATGGTTATAGGCGGCATTCTGGTCGCCGTTACGCGCAGGCTGGCGGGCAAGGTGGCGCCTACGTCCATCCTGGCCGCGCCCGAAGGCGCCGACGTGCAGCAACTCAACATCGACCCCGTCGACCTGAAGCGCCAGTCTCAGAACCGCCGGCTTTACCGCCGACTCCACCGGTAGCGCGGCGGCGGTTGCCCCCGGCCGGCGTCTCGTTCGATGCTGCGCGTCCATGCCCCGCGGCCGGTGGCGGTCAGCAGTGCCGGAACGAGTGGCGGGCGGTCATCGCATAGGAAATCCCGGAGAACACGATCATGGCTGCGGTCGCAACCGTCCCGAAGACAATCACCGGCGGCGAGACCTCAAGCAGGATGGCGGCCAGAAAGAATGCCTGGAAGCCGTCGGCGACCTTGCCGGCGGCGTTCGGCTGAATGGCGACGCCGGCGCGGTAGAAAATCAGACTCCAGCCCAGGACGATCGAGACGTCGCGCAGGATGACCAGGCAAGCGAACCACAAATGGAATTGGCCGGTGAGCGCCAGCGTGAGATACGCCGCGCCGATGTAGAGCTTATCCGCCAGCGGATCGAGGATCTCGCCGAAGCGGTTGCCCGCCCCGAGCCGGCGACGGCCCGCACGGGCCAGAAACCCGTCGAGCATGTCGGTCGCTTGCAAAAACAAGATGAAGAGGGCGATCGTGAGGCGCGATTCGGGCGCCCCGGCCGATTGCCAGATCAGCAGCACTACCAGCGGCGTCGCCAACAACCGCAGGACCGTGAGAAAGTTCGCGGTCGAGAGCAATAACCGGGCTACTTGGCGCGACACGTTCGGGCCTGGAACGGACGGCTCCGGGACGCCGGCTGCCGCCTTCTTCTCCATGATACTCGGAATGAGCCGGGCGCGGAGGACGGTCGGCCGGGCCGCGCGCCGTTTCCAGCCGGCGGGCGATTTTGTTAGCCTGACAACTCGAATCGCCGGACGGAACGGAGCGACGAACGCGGATGGAACGGGAACTCAACTGGGGCCTGATCGGCGGCGGCGAAGGCAGTCAGATCGGGGCTGCGCACCGCATTGCAGCGGCCATGGACCGTAGATTTCGGCTCGTTGCCGGCGCTCTCGATATCGATCCGCAGCGCGGGCGCGAGTTCGCCGCGCGCTGCGGCGTCGAGGCGGCAAGGGCATACGGCGATTGGCGCGAGATGCTGGAGCGGGAACGCGCCCTTCCGCCCGCCGCCGGGCGGCTGGACCTGGTGACGGTTGCGACGCCCAATTTTACGCACTACGAGATCGCCCATGCGTTTCTGGACGCCGGCTTCGACGTCTTGTGCGAAAAGCCGTTGACGACGACGGTGGAGGACGGCCTCGATCTGGCGGCCTGCGCAAGAGAGCGCCGGCGGGTGCTTGCCGTGAACTATGGCTACTCCGGCTACCCGATGATCCGTCAGGCGCGGGCCATGGCGCTGTCGGGACAGCTGGGGCGGATTCGCGTCGTAGTCGCCGAGTTCGCGCACGGTTTCCACGCCGCCGCCGCGGACGCCGAGAATCCGCGGGTGCGCTGGCGCTACGATCCGCAGCAGATGGGCGTGAGCTCCGTGCTTACGGACGTGGGCGCCCACGCGCTGCATTTGGCCTGCTATGCGATCGGCCGCGAAGTGCGCAGCGTTTCGGCCGATTTTGCTTCATGCGTCGCCGGCCGCATCCTGGAAGACGACGCCATGCTTGCCTTGCGCTTTACGGGCGGGGCGGTCGGGCGCCTGTGGGCCAGCGCCGTGGCCGCCGGGCAGATGCACGGGTTGACGCTGCGGGTGTTCGGCGAGCGCGGCGGGCTGCGTTGGGCGCAGGAGCAGCCGAATCAGCTCTACTGGACGCCCGTCGGCGAGTCGACGCGCATCCTCGAGCGCGGCGCGGCGGGCCTTGCGCCCGAGGCGGCGCGCTCCTCGCGGATCGTGATCGGTCACCCCGAAGGCATGCTCGGGGCGTTTGCCAACGTCTATGCCGGCCTCGCCGAGGCATTGACGGCGCGGCGCGAGAACCGCGAGATGGATCCGCCCGGCCCCTCCTATCCGACCGGCGCGGAAGGCGCCCACAGCGTTGCCGTCGTTCACGCGGCGGCGCGCTCGGCGGCCGACGGGGGCCGCTGGATCGAGGTGTAGCCGCGGCCTTCGGCGGTTAGGCCGAAGCGGCGCGCTTGGAGACCGAAGATGCTGAATCGATGATGCATGGCGCTTTTGGGGATGCCGCTCGGCTGGGCAATGTCGCTCTTTAGAGCGGCGCCGAACATTGGGACAGCGAGCGCACTCTGCTGAGTTCGATTGTTCGCGCCGCTCATCCGCACTGAACCCAATAGCAGCCACGAGGCAACAGAAGGGCATATATTTTCAGGGGTTCATTCTAGCTATCGGCGCCATTCGATCTAGCTTTAATCAGTTTTCCAACAGTGTAAACTGCCCTTTCATGGAGAACTAGTCCTTCTTGTATAATGACGACCATGATAAATGTATAAGCAATCCAGTCCACTCCGTCTGGAGCCTGCACCGAATAGCTTTATCGATGGTAAAAGTGGGGCAATTGCAAGTATTGAGAACACTATCCCTGCAATTAATTGCTCCCTAAGTGGCGGAGTTTCTGGAGATCGTAAAAACTTCGCGTAATATCTTACTAGGATTCCGGAATAATATGCGAAAAAGGGCAGTAATAAGTATGTAAGCAATAGTCGAGGTAAGGGTAGAGGATCGTTCATTATCGATTTTGGCTACCTTGTAGTGCGGGGGTTAGCAGTTTGCCTGAATCGCCTCCGAAGACCCATCCTGTTTTAGGCGTACCAGCCTGTTCGTTATCATTGCCCGCCTGTTTCTCGACTTTCTCGACAAGGAACCATGTATCTCTCCCCAAAATCGTACTGAACTGTTTCTTGTCGAGTATCTTTACTTCTTCGCCCTGTTTCAGAGTAACATTCTTATCGTTTTGCTTGATCGCTTCCGGCAGTTTGATCGACCACCAGTCCGGGGCATGCACTCGGAGTGTGAGTTCCACCTTGGCAGCGGCAAAGACTTCCCCTTGTGAGGAAGGCATAGGGCCATCGGGAGCGCTTTCATCGTTTGCCAGAGCCGGCAACGAAGCTACCAAGAGACCCACAATGACAACGGCCCAATTTCCGTTTCGAGTGGTCACGCTCTTCGGCCCCCTTTCGTGGACAAAATCTAATCTTCAACTTAGCATAGCTTTGTCGTGGTATCACGTCGAAGGTTCGCGGTTTGGGTCACGGGCTACAGATTGCGGCACCCGCGCATCGGTTACGCTGAACTGTACTTGCCTCAACCCGTGCTCGCGAATCCCGGCAGTCGATGGAAGCAGGCGGTTGCGCCGCTGCTGTTCGCCGTCCTGTTCTTCACGGCGACGATCGTCCTGAGCGCCGCCGTTGCCTGGGCGCTGCGCTCGCTGACCGCTTCGCCGATCGCGTTGAACGCGATTTCCTTGTTTGTCGGCTCGGCGGCGGTCACCGGGCTTTTGCTGCGAGTCCCGCCGGCCCGCCGCTGGTCGGCGTTGGGCCTGGGATCGGATTGCCTGCGGCCGCTCCTGCTCGGGTTGGCGCTCGGGGCGGGAAGCTGCACGTTGGTCGTCGCCGCGCTGCAGGCGGCGGGCTGGGCGTCGTGGAGCGCAATCGAACCGTCTGCGATTCGCTTCGATTGGCGCGATTCGGTGGGAACCGGCCTGCTGCTGCTGGCGGTCGGCGCGGCGGGCGAAGAGCTGTTCCTGCGCGGCTACTTGCTACAGCAGATCGGGCGGGCGCTCAATCCCGCGGCGGCGGTCGCGGCCACGTCCATCGCGTTCGCTCTGCTGCATGCTTCGAATCCCGGGGTCACTTGGCCGGCGGCCCTGAACACGGCGCTTTACGGAGGCGTCTTCGGCCTCGCGGTTCTCTGGCGGCGGTCGTTGTGGTTGTCCGTTGGAATCCATTATTCCTGGAATTGCGCCGAAGCTTTGCTTGGCGCCAACGTCTCCGGGCTTACAATTAGATTGACGGAGTTGAATTTCGAGCCGACTGGCGCCGCCTGGTTGACGGGCGGCGCCTACGGCCCCGAGGCCGGAGCGGCTGGAACTCTCGGAGCCGTCTGCATAGCCGCTGTTTTGTGGCGGCTGCCGCGGCACGAGGGAGAGCCGGTGCTGTTATGGGAACGCGAAACGCGGAGCGATGCCGGAGACGCTCGAGGCGGGCGCTCCAATGCCTCTTGATCTTGTCCGCCGCGGCGGCTGCGCTGCCCGCGAAGACGGAGAAGCTGACTGCGGAGCAGAGAGCCGGTCTGGTGCGCTCGCTCAGCGCCGAGTTCGGCACCGCGAAAGTGTTGATCCCGCGGTCGAAGAAACCGCTTGAGTTGTTGCCCGGCGGTCGGTATAACCGCGAAGAGTGGGCCTTTGCGATGAGCAAATTCGGCCCCGCGGCTCGCCTGGGCGATTTGGTGCAGATTACCAAGCTGGAGTTCAAGGACGAGAAGCTGATCGTCGAGTTGAATCACGGGATCAGCGGCGGCCGCAGATGGTGGCACCGCGTCCAGGTGGCCGGCACGATGAATCAGAGCACCACCTTGGGCGCCAACCAGACGACGCATGCGCCCGGCGGAACCAAGCTCGCCCTGGTCTTCGAAGACGGCGACCCGCCGGCGAACGCCGACGATCTCAAGCGGATGCTGAAGCCGGTTCTGGACTTCGAGCAGCGCTCGGCGACGGAGTTGTATCTGGACAAGATCGACAAGAAATTCCGCGAGGCCATCGAGAGCAACGAAGTCATCGCAGGCATGGACAAGGAAATGGTGTTGCTGTCGAAAGGCACGCCCGTGCGCAAGGTGCGCGACTACAAAGCCGGCATCGAGACGGAAGATTGGCTCTATGGGGAGCCGCCCGGCGACATTCTTTTCGTAACGTTCGAGAACGGCGAAGTCATCCGCGTGAAGGAAACGCACGCGGCCCTCGGCGGGCAGGTCCGCGAGATGCCCCCGATCGAGCGGTAACCGCCGGCGCGGCGGCCGCCGCCGAGTGTGCCATCCTATACAACCGTCCGCTGCGGCGCCGAAACCCCATGAACGCCACTTTGCTTCGCGCCTCGATCATCGCCGCGCTGGGCGGTTTGCTGTTCGGCTTCGACACCGCAGTCATTTCCGGCGCCACCGATCACCTGCGCCGCGTTTTCGATCTTTCGTCATCGCTGCTGGGTCTGACCGTCGCCTCGGCCCTGATCGGAACGATTCTCGGGGCGATGACCGCCGGCAAGCCCTCCGACGCTTTCGGCCGCCGCCAGACGCTGATTTGGATCGCGGTGCTGTATTTCGTTTCGGCTCTGGGCAGCGCGCTGGCCTGGGATTGGCATTCGTTCCTCGTTTTTCGGCTGATCGGCGGCTTGGCGGTGGGCGGCGCTTCGGTGGTGTCGCCCCTGTACATCGCCGAGATCTCGCCGGCGCGGCTGCGCGGCCGTCTGGTCGCCATTACCCAATTCAACATCGTGCTGGGCATTCTCGCGGCCTATCTGTCGAACTATCTGGTCGCCCGCTTCGAGTTGGGCGCGATGGAGTGGCGCATGATGTTCGGCGTCGAAGCCCTGCCGGCGGCCTTGTTTTTCGCGCTGCTGTTCGCCACGCCGCTCAGCCCGCGCTGGTTGACGGCTCGGGGCCGGCGCGACGAAGCCGCCGCCGTGATCGAGTCGCTGGGCGCGCTTTCGGCCGAAGAAGAAGTGCGGCAGATCGAGGAGTCGTTGGCGCTGGAGCGGCACAGCCTGCGCGAGCCGCTCTTCCGCGCCGCCTACAAGCAGCCTATTTTGCTGGCCGCGGCCATCGCCACGTTCAACCAGCTTTCGGGCATCAACGCGCTGATGTACTACGCGCCGCACATTTTTCGCATGGCCGGGGCGGGCGACGACTCCGCGCTGCTGCAGGCGGTCGCCGTCGGGGGCACGAATCTCGTCTTCACGATGGCGGCGCTCGCCGTGATCGACCATTTCGGGCGCAAGAAACTGATGATCGCCGGGTCGATCGGCTACATCGTCAGTCTGGCGGCGACGGCGGCGGCCTTCTACCGCTACGGAACCGAGTTCGACGCGTTCGGCAGCACGGTCGTTCTGGCGAGTCTGCTGGTGTTCATCGCCTCGCACGCCTTCGGTCAGGGGGCCGTGATCTGGGTGTTCCTGAGCGAAATTTTCCCCAACCGCGTGCGCGCCCGCGGCCATGCCCTGGGCTGCTTTACCCATTGGTTCTTCGCGGCGCTGATCTCGTGGACCTTCCCGGTGATCGCCGAGGTTTCGGGAGGCCATACCTTCGCTTTCTACTCCTGCATGATGGCGCTGCAGTTGGTATGGGTGCTCAAGGCGATGCCCGAAACGAAGGGTGTTCCCCTGGAAGAAATTCAGAAGCGGCTAGGCATCGAATGAGTCGGCCGTGAGCTTGCGCGACTCCCCGGCGGCCAATTCGAGGTCGATCTCGCTGTCCCGGTAGCGAACCTTGAGCGGCTTGCCGAGACCGGATGCAATCACGGCCTCGCTCAGGCGGCCCCCCTCCCATTCGAGCGCCACTTCGAAGCCGCCCCGCGCCCGCAGCCCGCGGACCGATCCGTTGAGGAAGGCGGAGGGCAGCGCCGGCAGCAGATGCAGGTAGCCGCTCCGTCCGCTTTGGACGCCGCTCTCGCCCAGCGGAGAGCCGTAGGGATCGTGGCTCTGCAGCAGCATCTCGGCGATGCCCGCCGTTGCGCCGAAATTGCCGTCGATCTGGAACGGCGGGTGCGCGTCGAACAGATTGGGATACAGTCCGCCGCGCCGCCCGTCCAGGTTGCGGGGCGATGCTTCGGGCACGGGCTGCAGCAGGTTCGACAGGATGCGGTACGCGCGGTCGCCGTCGAGCAGGCGCGCCCACCAGTTGACCTTCCAGCCCATCGACCAGCCGGTCGCGCCGTCGCCGCGGAATTCGAGCGACTTGCGCGCGGCGGCAAAAAGCTCGGGCGCGCCGTAGGGGGTGATTTCGACGCCGGGATGCAGGCCGAAGAGATGCGAGACGTGGCGGTGCTTGTTTTCGGGGTCGTCGACGTCTTCGAGCCACTCCTGAAGCTGCCCCAGGCGGCCGACAGCGTTGGGCGCGATGCGTTTGCGCAGGGTCTCTAACTCGGCGGCGAAGTCGGGATCGACCCCCAGGATGCGGGCGGCGGCGATCGTGTTGCCGAACAGGTTGCGGATAATTTGATGATCCATCGTCGGCCCCATCACCAGGCCGCCGTTCTCGGGGGAGTTGCTGGGGCCGGATATCAGCCCTTTGCCGTCGGGCGACTCGACCAGCGCGTCGGCGAAGAACCGCGCCGCGCCTTTGAGCAGCGGATACGCCGTTTCCCGCAAAAAATTCTCGTCGCCGCCATAGAGATAGCGCTGCCAGAGGTTTTGGCAAAGCCAGGCGCCGCCGGTCGGCCAGACGCCGTGATTGGAATGGTTGATCGGGGCCGTTCCCCGCCACAGGTCGAAATTGTGATGCAGCACCCAGCCGCGTGCGTCGTAGTGCTCGCGGGCCGTGCTCGCGCCCGATTCCGCGATGTCTTGCAAGGCGCGGAAAAGGGGTTCCTGGGTTTCCGGCAAGGCCGTCGATTCCGCCGGCCAATAGTTCATCTCGGTGTTGATGTTGACGGTGTACTTGCTGTCCCAGGCGGGGCTGTTCGAATCGTTCCACAGCCCTTGCAGATTGGCCGGCTGTCCCGCGCCCCGGCTGGAAGCGATCAGCAGGTAACGGCCGTATTGGAACAGCAGCGTGACCAGCTCGGGGTCGGGAGAGGCGGTGAAGCGTTCGACGCGCCGATCGGTCGGCAGTTCGGAGGAGGCGGCGCCCCCCAGGTCGAGCGTGACGCGGCGGTAGAGATTGCGGTAGTCGGCGAGATGGTCGGCTTTGAGTCGTGCGTAAGATTTTCCGCGAATGGCGGCGAGGCGCTCGGCGTTGCGGGCGGACGGGTCGCCGGAGACGTCGCGGTAATCGACGAAATTCGTGGCTCCGGCCAAGAGCAGCGTCGCCTGGCCGGCGTCCCGGACGACCAGTTTGCCGCCGGCGATCTCGCGGCCGCCGTCGGTTGCAGCGGCGAGGCGCGCCTCGAAGCGGATGGCGCCGCCGGCGACCGCGCCCGAGAGGATCAGATCGCCGCCGCTTTCGCCGACGGCGGATGTTTCGTGGGCGCTCTGGAATCCGGCTGCGAAGTTCAGACGGCCGCTGCCGGAAGCCGTCAAGCGAACGACAAGAACCTGAGCCGGGTAGGAGGCGAAGACCTCGCGGGCGTGCGCCGCGCCGCCGGCTTCGAAAGCGACGGCGGCGACGGCGTCGTCGAGGCTGAGCGCCCGCTCGTAGTCGGCAAGACGGGCGGCGTCGATGCCGGAAAATTCGAGCGTGAGATCGGCGAACGCCTGATACGCTTTCTGCCGCAGCGGCACGCTCATGAACTCGTCCATGGCCAGTTGCTCGGCCTCGGCCTGCTTGCCCTCGGTCAGCAGCCGGCGGATGCGCTCGAGGTAGCGGTGCGCCCCGGCGCGGGCGTAATCGTGGGGCTCGCCCTGCCAGACGGTGTCTTCGTTGAACTGGATCCTCTCCGCGGAAACGCCGCCGAAGACCATCGCCCCGAGTCGCCCGTTGCCCACGGGCAACGCCTCCACCCACTCCGCCGCGGGCCGGTCGTACCACAGGCGGAGACCGGCGGCGGGCGGCGCGGCGCGGTTGCAGGCAAGCGGGGCGAGGCCGGCGGCGGCGGCGGCCAGAAACTCTCTACGGTTGGGATTGCGGCGCATACAGCATCCAAGTGTAATCGGAAACGGCGCCGCTGTCTTACGCAGCGGCTGCGCCCGGCGCGGCGGCCCGCCGCCTTTCCAGATCGTGCCGCTTCCAGTCGGGCACGTGGGCCGTCAGCAACGCCTTGAAGAGCTTGCCGTGGTTGGGAACCCGCAGGTGCAGCAACTCGTGCGCGATGACGAAATCCTGAAAGCCCGCTTCGCGGTCGGCCAGATCGGCGGCCAGCGTGACGGTCCCCTTTGTCGAGCAGGAACCCCACTTGCGCGTCATGCGCTGCACGCGGACAGCCTGCGGCCGGACGTTCAGCCGCTGCGCCCAGTAGGCGGCGCGGGCGCGGACGATCACGCGCCGTTCGTCATGTGTCCGCATTTGCGCTCGGCCCCAGAAGTTTTTGCAGGATGTGTTTCACGATCCGGGTGCGGTCGTCGTTTTTCAATGCGAGAAGCGGCCGGTAGAGTTGGGCGCGCAGCAGCCGTTGCTCGTCGCCGTTGACGGCTGCGTTGGGGAAGCGGGTCAGCAGCGTTTCCGCCTCTTGCGCCAGGTCCGCCGCAGCGATGCCGGCGGCGGCCAGGGCCGGATCGTCCTTCAGCGTCCACTGGACGCCGAACGCGCGCGGCGAGAGCCCGCTTTCCCGCATGGCCTTAACGGCCTCTTCCTTCTCCTTGGCGAGGGCGGCCAGGCGGTCGAGGGCCTCGAGCGCGGTCGTCTTGCGCTCCTCCATTTCCTTCACGATGCGTTCGGCGCGCTCCTTGAGCGGTTGGAGCACGGATTCCGCGCTCGGGTCGTTCTCGATTTCCTCCCGCAGGCCGCGCACGAGGTTGAACACCTTGCCCTCGTCCGAGCCCGGCTCGCCGCGCAGCGCCTCCAGGGTCTTGGCGTCGAAGGTCACGCTGCGCGTCAGCCGCCCGAGGCCGCTCTGCGCGGCGTCGCGTTGCACCAGCCGGCGCGTCTTGTGCGCGAGATCGGCCATGAAGCCGACGCGGTCGGCGTAGGCGTTGCGCACCGCCGCGTAGAGTTGCGCGAGCCTCTGGAAAGCCGCGATATGGTCGCGCAGTTCGGGCGACGGCGAGAGAATCTCCCAAAGCGCCTCGATCTCCTTGTAAGCCTCGAAGAACTTCTTGCGCTCCTCCGGGTCCAGAAAGCGCCCGTAAACGATCCTCTCGAGGCGCTCGTCCGCGCCGCCGGCGGCGGCGACGTCGAGATAATCCGCCTCGGCCTTGGTGATCTTGACCAGGAAGTCGCTCAGCAGCGTGTCGAGGTCTTCGATCACGCCGCTGACGTCGGCGGAGTCGAAGCGCAGCGCCTTTTTCAATTCCCGCAGCACGCCGACGAAATCGACGATCAGGCCGAGGGGCTTGCGGTTGCCGCCGGCGTCCACGTAAGGGCGGTTCACGCGCGCAAGGGCCTGCAAGAGGACGTGGTCGCGCATCGGCTTGTCGAGATACAGGCAGTAGAGCAGCGGCGCGTCGTAGCCCGTCAGCAGCTTGTCGGTGACGATGAGCATTTTGGGATTCGCGTCCGCCTTCTTGAACAGCAGTCGCGCGTCCGCCTCGCGTTCGGGCGAGAGTTGCAGCTCCGCGACGAGCGGGCGATCGACCGCGTCGGCTGGGTTCTCGGTATAGACCGCAGCGGTCCATTCGGGCGGCAGCAGCTTGTCGAGCGCGCGCTTGTACTTGGCGCAGGCTTCGCGGTTCACGCCGACCAGGAACGCCTTGTAGCCGAGCGGCTCGACGTTCTCCCGAAAATGCTTGGCGGCGAAGGCGGCGACCTTCTCGATGCGGTCGTCGGCGGTCAGGAACGCGCGCAGATCCACCGCGCGGTCGAGAACTTTGTTCAGTTCCTCCACGTCGGTCACGCCCTCGGCCTCGGCCAGCGCGAAGAATTGCTTGTCGAGCCGCTCCGCCGGCACGGTCATCTCGCTCGGCGCCATCGCGTGGCGGATCGGCAGCGTCGTTTCGTCCTCGATCGACTCGGCGATGGAGTACTTGTCGAGATAGCCCCGCTCGTCGTCCGCGCCGAATATCTTGAACGTGCCCTTGCCCTCCGCCGTGCGGTCGATGGGCGTGCCGGTGAAGCCGATAATCGTTGCCTTGGGCACGGCCGCCATCAGGTATGTGCCCAGTTCCCTGGCGACCGAGCGGTGCGCCTCGTCGATGAAGACGTAAACGTTGCCGCGCACGTTGGCGTCTTTCTCCAGCCCTTCGAACTTGTGAATCATCGACAGGATCAGGCCGCGCTTGTCGGTATGTAGAAATTCCCTCAGCGCCGCCTTGGAGTTCGCCCGCCAGACGGGAATGTCCTGCTGCTGCATCTCGCCGAGCAGCCTGTCCACCCAGCCCTTGAGCTGCCCTTCGAGCTCCGTGCGGTCCACGACCACAACCACCGTGGCGTTGCGGAACCGGTCTTTGCGCTCCAGGATCAGGCGCGCGGCGGTGAGCAGCGTGAAGGTCTTGCCCGACCCCTGGGTGTGCCAGATGAGCCCGCGCCGCTTGCCCGGCTCGGCGCAGCGTTCGACGATGCGCGCGGCCGCGCGGCGCTGGTGTTGGCGCAGCACGGATTTCCGCGTCTCGCCGTCTTCGACGTAGAAGAGAATCCAGTCCCGCAGCGTACGCAGGAAATCGGTCGGTTCGAAGAACGACTGGACGGCGAAGCGGTAGCTCTCCTCCGGGGGTTCCTTCCAGCGCGCCATGAAGCGCCGCGAGACGTTCCAGGTGACGCCGTACCAGTAGTCGAGCAGGTGCGTGACGTTGAACAGTTGCGCCGCGCCCATCAACTCGGGCGTTTCCTTTTCGTAGCGCCGCAACTGCGCGGCGCCGCGCTCGATGGTGCCGCGGTCTTTGGGATTCTTGTGCTCGACGATGGCGGCCGGCACGCCGTTGACGACGAACATCGCGTCCGCGCGGGTGCCCTTGCGGGCCGGGGGCTTGAGCTTCCACTCCCAGGCGACGTGCAGGGCGTTGGCGGACGGCGTCTCGAAATCGATCAGCCGGATGCGCCGGTGGAGCTTCTCGCTCTCGTCGTACCCCTGCCGCTCGCCGCGCAGCCAGGCGAGCGTCTCGCGGTTGCCCTCGATGGTCGGCGGCAGCGCTTCGAGCCGCTCGACGACTTGGCGGACGGCGTCGGCCGTCATCCAGGGGTTGAACCGTTCGAGCGCCTCCGCAAGCTCGCCCCGGAACAGCATCCCGGCCTCGCCGCCGCGCTTTTGCAGCGCCTCCTGGGGCGTAAGCGGCGTCCAGCCGATCTCCTCCGCATGGCGCACCATGGGGAACTGGACTGAGGCGGCTTCGCTGATCTTGAGAGCGGTCATGGCCGGTCCTTGTCCTCCGCTGCCCTGGGAGTTATGCTGACCACCAAAGGTCCCTCCCCGATGACAAGAGCGCCATGGGTGCTCTCTCTGAGAACGGAGTAGTCGGGGAGGTCGTTTTTTTGAACCAATGAAGTTGACACGAGTCGTGTACTCGCTTACACTTGATTTGTCGGGCGCCCCGAGTGGGCTCGATATGGATATCCCAGCCTGACATCAAAAACCTTCCGCTGGGGGTTTTTGTTTTGCGTTTCCCATGCATTCTTTGCCAATTGCACAAGCGGTGAATCCTCAGGCCATGCGTTGAGTCCGTGGAGAGTCGTTTGGTTACACCACTCGATGATTCGATGGGTCGTGTTGTCGGATATCCTCTACCAAACAAAATCAAGAGTTGCGCCGCCTCATGGGTCGGCTCAAGTCATACTCACAGCTTCCGCGGTCCCGGAAGGCCGCGTCAATCAAAAACTCCAGACTTCGAACATTGATCTTATCCCATGGTGCGACAGATATTTTGGCTTCCGGCTTTAGAAGATTGTCGATAAGGCGATCAGGCATATATGGATAGCGGCGTTCGTACTCCGTTCTGGAGTCTACCGATATCCACTGCGTGACGTCAGGATAGACGCACTTTTTTTCTTCATCCCCGTGTGCTGCAGTATAAAAATCGGATGTCCCCGGAAGATTAAGTGCCAGGATTCCTGATTTCTTGTTGACTACCCCATCGTACATGCTTGAGTAGATCTCCCAGTCAACATGTTTGCGGTACTTTGTTTCAGTGCCGACTAAAACAATTGTTACGGTGGAATCCCTTAAATACTCGTCTCTGATTTTCTCGCGGATCCTCTGATCACTAAGGTCATCTGAAATATCACCCGTATTGACGGACTCATCAATGAATATCGAATATCGCCTGCCTAGTTCGACCAAAGCATTCTTGTACTGTTGGTCATTCTCGTGGTAATAGCTAATGAATACTTTGTGCATGCGCCTCTCCCTTTGGTGGTTTTTCGAGTATCCGCCGAAGACCCTGCGACACGAGTGTTACCGCCTGATGAATATGCGGTGTCCGCGAGAGAATGGCGTTTTCTTCGTCGGATAGTCCGTTGTGCAGATCGTTCGAAGAGTAACGCTCAAAGCATGAGCGGCCGGGCCAGCCGGAACGCGAACCGGCCCAACGTTCCACCAATCCGAGAGTTTCCGCGATGTCGCGGGTGCAGCCTCCGAAGCCCCCGATCAAAAATACCGGCTGGCGCGACTGAAGCGACAGAAGCGTTTCTTCGGCGATACCCGGCATGCGTCCCTTGTAGCCGGCCACTCTTCCGCCGAGCACGATGCGCGCCTGGGTCTCCTTCCGCATGACGACCCGCATCGTCGTCAGCCCTTCGGCCCACTCGTTATCGTCCGGCTCGTGCGCCGCAAGTTTCAACCGTTGCTCCCGCTCCAATCGAGCGCCGTCCCGTGCAAGAAAGACCAAGTGCGTAGATTTTTCGTGTCCGGCGGAAAACGCAGCCAGATTGTCCGCCGTCATCCGAATATGCACGGGCCAAGCCAGGTAATCGGTCACAGCGATCTTTCCACTGTGATACGGGTGACCCCGATAGCGTCCGACTAGTTCAAACAACAACTCGGTAAAGCCGTGAGCGCGCAGATCGCCGCCATAAGCCAGACTTGTTCCCGAGGAGAGCAAATGCAACGCGATTTCGGCCATTGCATCTTGCAGGTGTCCTTCGCTTAGGCCGAGCGCCGGCATGTCGGGGCTCTCCGACGTCGAAATCGCCACAGTGGGCGTCTTCTTGGTCTCCAGAAGCGTCATGGGACTTCCTCCAGCCATTTTGTCAGTGTCAGTGTACGCACATCCGGCGCGATCTCCAAGAACAATCGGGCCTCGTCGGCGCTCAGCGGCGGTTCAGGATGCACAATCGCCGAGCCTGCCTCGCTTGGATGAGTCGGCAGCACTGCCAGAGACAGCAGTTCGGGCGGTCGAGCAGTGAACAGCACATCGGGGTGCGATTCCCTGAACCTTTCGACGCGGCAGCGCCATATGTAAGCCCGGAAAACTTCGTCAAGCAGGCATCCGACGACTATACGAATCCGATCGTCTCGATTCGGACTCATGCGAACGATCGGCACGTTGCCCATATACGGAACGCCTCGCCGATCGATGTCACGCAGGCAATCGACGATGACCATCGGCACATGGCGCCGTTTGGCCTCGATTACCTCTCGACAGCACCACTCGCGGGACGAATAGGAATCCGTGTGCAGCGCCACGACGGCGCTGGTTTCGATCTGATGAAGCAAAACATCCCCGAAGGGCAAACCGGCGGGGATATCGTGGATGTCGAAAAAGCTCGACAGCGTACTGTGCGCATGCAGCCAATCGCGGATGCTTCGGGCGACCGGTTCGCCTTCGTTGTCATGTTTCGAGTGGCTGATGAACACCTGGATTTTCTTCAGGTAACCTGCAAGAGGAGCCTCCGCTTCTTCCGGTCGGCGAAGCAAGTCGAGACGATGCCGGAGCATTCGGCTGAATTCATGGGTGAGATCGACGATGAGGCGCTGCTCCCGTTCCGTATTCGATCCTTCCCAACGATGCCAGAGCAATGCCTGTTCTTCGAGTTGGAGATCAAGACCGGCGGAGTCCATCGCTATCGGAAAGAGGCGTGCCGATAGTCCCTTCTCCTGCGCGTTCCGGGCAAGTCCGCGGACATAATTCGACCATGCCGCATCGCCGGCGAGCGACGAATCTATCAGCACGGCGACAGCGGTCGTTTTTGCTTCGTCCAAGTCGACCGGCAATGGCGCAATCTCGCCGGGCGCCGGTTCACTGCGGTAGATGACGCTCACCCCGAAGTCTCCGGCTATATTCCGATGGCGGTCGCCGCTGAAGTGTGTGCGAAGCAGGTCCGCGATCTTGCCTCCGTTCGCATATGAGGGATGCCAGACGACATAAAGGGCAAAGAGCGGGCGGGTTGTTGCTTCCATGACGTGGTTCAGGTGCATCGAAGTGCGTGCGTTACTGCCGAAAGGTCAAGATCGGCGAAGTGGATTTCACCAGTCATCAGTTTGTGCAGGAGGGATTTGAAAAGATCGTCGAGCACGGCGCGCTTCCTGCGGTGTAGTCCGATCGCTTCCCGCACCCGGGCGAGCGCTGCGGCGATTGCCCGTTGCTCGTCGAGGGGCGGGTGCGGAACATCGAGCGCCGCCAATCGGCTACGGGAGAGGTTCGGGATTGTGGTCTTGTTGCCTGCACCCTCGAAAATGCCAAGTTGCGTAAAGGCGGATTGCAGGAAGTACACGTAAAAGCGAGGTTCCACGTTGTCGGCAATCGGCCGCAGCCGATGCAAATGGTTTTGGAACGACATCGTTTCCACTTCGCCGCTCCAGATTGCAGCCCGTCCGATCTCTCCGCCCTCGCAGACCAAGAGGTCGCCGGGTTGCAAACTTTTGGCGGGCAACTCGTGTTCGGGAATCGCCATCTTATCCACTGTTGAAAGGTCAATCCGATCCCAAAGTACGTTCGAGGTCCGCAAGAACGGCGTCTTGTTCGCGCCGTTGCGGGCGGCGGCCGACATGGTTTTGCCCGCGCCGATCTCGAACAGTTCTCCGAGAGGGCGCCATGTCCAACAATCCTTCAGCATAGGCCCTCCAACATCTTTATCAGCGCGGCATCGATTTCGCGGGCCTCTTCGTCGAGGCGCTGCATTTCGGCAACAATGTCTTCGATAGAGCGTTGACTCACAGCGTCCGTCTGTCCCACCCAGCGGCTGGGGCTGAGGTTGTAGTCCGCTTCTTTTGCCTGCTCGCGGGTGATGACGGCGATTTCGCCTGCGACCGGCTCGCCTTCGAGGAAGGCGTCGGCGAGCGGGCGGATGTCTTCTTCGGGGACGAAGTTCTTGGGACGGCCTTTGCGCACGCGCTTGCTTGCGTTCAGCAGCACAATCTTGCCCTTGCGCGCCTCGGGCTTGCGCCTCGACAGCGCCACGATCACGCCGGCGGCGGTGGTGTTGTAGAACAGGTTGTCCGGCAGCAGGATCACGCCGTCGATCAGGTCGCGGTCGACGAACCATTTGCGGATGTTGCGCTCCTTGTCCTCGTTCTTCGAGCCGGAGCCGCGCGTTACCGCGCCGGTGTCGAGCACGACGGCCGCCCGCCCGCGCGCCCCCAGGCAGGCGAGCGTGTGCTGGAGCTAGGCCCAATCGCCCTTGCCGGCGGTCGCGCCGCCCCGGGCGCGGAAGCGGTCAAACGGGTCGTCGGCGAAGATTTCCGGGTTGAACTGCTGGTTCCACATCGGATTGGCGACCACGACGTCGTGGGCGCGCAGCCTGCCGTCCGCCGTCTTGAATTTCGGGTTGCGCATCGTGTCGCCGCGCTCGATGGCGATGTCCATGTCGTGGATGATCGCGTTCATGCGGGCGACGGCGTAGCTCTCGGCCTGCAGTTCCTGCCCGCTGAGCTTGAGCGGCACGCCGCTGGTGGGGTCGATCTCGCGGGCTGTGAGTTGCAGCTTGACCAGCAGCCCGGCCGAGCCGCAGGCGTAGTCGTGGCATTCTTCGCCGGGCTTCGGGCGCAGGATGTGCGCCATCAGGAAGCCGACCTCGGTCGGCGTAAAAAACTCGCCGGCGCTTTGCCCCGAGCCTTCCGCGAATTTGCGCAGCAGGTACTCGTAGGCGCGGCCGAGGAAGTCCGGCTGCACGTCGGCGAGGCCGAGACGGTAACGCGGGTCGGAAAAAGTCTCGACTACGGCGGCCAGCTTGGCCGGGTTGACGTCGCGCTCGCCATTGCGCTCGGCGGCGAAATCCACGAGGTCGATGACGCCCGACAGCGAAGGGTTGTGACGCACTGCGGCGCGCGCGGCGCGGGTCAGACGCTCGCCGATGTCGGGGGGCTGCGCGCCGCGGCCCTCATGGTCCGGCCGGTCGAAGTCCCTGCGCCCGCTGACGGCCGCCCAACGCGCTTCCGGGGGCAGGTAGAAGCGCAGCAGCTTGTGGTCGCTCGCGGCGATCTCCAAGGCGATGCCCCGGCCGTCGTATTGCTCGGCCAAGCGCTCGATTTCGTCGTCGAAGACATCGGAAAGGCGCTTGAGGAAGAGCAGCGGCAGGAGGTAGTCTTTGAACTTCGCCGCGTCCTTCTCGCCGCGGATGGAGCAGGCCGCGGCCCACAGCATCTGTTCCATGGGCTTGGTCGAAGGGGCGGAGGCGCGGCGGGTCCGCCGGCGCGTTACGTGCGCCGCCGCCGCGGCCGGCTCCGCCTCCGCGGGGGCGACGCCCGCTTCGGCGGCGAGCGCGGCGATGGCTTCCCGCGCCGCCTTCTGCGGCCGGCTCGCGCCGCCCTCCCAGCGGTTGACGCTGGCGAAGGAGACGCCGAGCCGCTGCGCAAGCTGCTCCTGGGTAAGATCGAGATGGGCGCGGACGGCGCGCAGCGCGGCGGGGATGTTTTCCGAATCCATCATGTTTGCTATATCTGCACTATAACATAAATTCCCTCGGCTGCGCCGAACCGTCGATTTTCCCCGTCGGTCTTCTTGCACAGCCGTTGTCGGCCGCCGGGCAGCCGGAGATCTTGGCGGCAAGAGAAGGTTCGGTTATCTGCATTGCATTGACGGGCGTCTGTGCCGGTTCAGATAGATGTGAGACGCAGCGAGTCGGCGTCAGAGGGCCGGCGCCCTCTTACCGGGTCATAGTTTTTGCGGCGGGACGGGTTCAGTCAAGGGCGCGCCCGCCAAGGCGCGGCGTAGCGTACCCTTGACGGGTTCCGTCCCGTCGCCTACACCGCTCACAGAGGGCGCCGGCCCGTTCCCCGAGGTGGGGACCGGACGGATCGACAGGAGGGGCTGCCGGAAAAAGGGGGTTGCCCTCGCCGTTTCATATGTCCTGAACCCGCACAACAACTTGACATCCGCTGCCGTAAGGGCTAGGGTAATTACCAAAGGTCCCCCCCGATGACAAGATACCAAGGGGGTCTCTCCGGGAACGGAGTAGTCGGGGGGGGCATTCTTGGGGCAGGCAAATTCATCAGGAGCAGTTCTATGGCCCTCCCCGAAAAATGCCGTGATTGTTACGCACTGCCGGCTGGATACGATCGAACCAGGTTGTTTCTCCGGTCTGTAATTTCCGATACACGGCCCAGCAGCAGTAATCCGCAACCTGCAGCCCGTAATGGGAACGGGAGCCATGATGCAGAATGCGGTGCTTCATCCCGGATGGCAGCATCTCGGCCAATGCGAGATGAATGCTTTTCTCGATGGCTTTACGCTTCTTACTCACCGGAATGGTATCGGTAATGACGATAACTTCATCGGTATCCATCGAGAATTCTTCGGGAAGAACAAGGTTCAGAAGATTGCCCAGAATTTCCGAGTAAAAGCGCTTGTCCTCCCACAATTCCCACAATTCCCACAATTCCGGATCAGTGTTGGCTTTCTCAACCGCCACGAAGTCAATGCATATGTCGTCGATATAGTTACCGATAATATCGAAAACCATGCCACGTACATACTTATTGTCGTCGGTACAGTGGAAGTATTCGTTATTCAAGCCGTATTCGATGCAGTCGTACTTGTAGTCGTCAAGCGGCTTGAATAACCGAAAGGGCCTCCTCATGCTGACACCGGCCAGCACAAAATAGCGGGACCCGCCAGGGCCGAAGTCGAAATTGCCTGCTTCGTCGATAAAAATGTAGGCGCTGCGGGTCATGTTGTAGCTTCATCGGAAGTTCTGTCAAGCGCCGCCTTTGCTTGCTCGAGCACTGCGATTGCCTGTTCGCGCGATACGGTGGGGTGGTTCTCCAGGAAATCGTCAAGCCGGTCGCCCGCTTCCAAATACTCGATCAAGATATATATGGGGACCCTGGTCCCGGAGAACACCGGTGTCCCGCCGAGGATATCGGCGTCTCTATGGATTGCCGTGTTCGTCATGGGTTGCTCCCTGGTTGTGAAATCGCAATCGCCCTGTTGGCGGTGGCGTGCGGAGCCATCGAACTGTACGAATTATAGAGTAACGGGAGAACCCACGGAATGTGCGTGGGCGTCCTCTCCTCGAAAGGAGTAGTCGGGGGCGGGTCGTATTCCGGGCCGAAACCCATCGAGCGCCACCGTTTATTGCCGAGACCATGCCGCTAATCTTCGCCGTCGATCTTTTTGCGCAGGCGGCGCACTTCGCGGGCGAGCTCGGGGAGGCGGTTGTAGACGACGGTCGAGCGCAGCCATTGGCGGTTGTCGGTCGCCGGGTAGCCGGAGACCTTCGCGCCGTCGGGCAGGTTGCCCGCAACTCCCGATTGGGCCGTGATGAGCACGCCGTCGCCGACTTCGAGGTGGTTGACGAGGCCGACTTGTCCGGCAAAGACGCAGTTGCTGCCGACGGTGGTGCTGCCGGCGATGCCGACTTGGGCGCAAAGGATCGTGTGGGCGCCGATCTTGACCGCGTGGCCGATTTGGACGAGGTTGTCGATTTTTGTCCCGCGGCCAATGCGCGTTTCGCCGACCGCGGCGCGGTCGATGCAGGCGCCCGCCTGAATCTCGACGTCGTCTTCGATGACCGCGATGCCCGTCTGCGGGATTTTGTGATGGCCGCCGTCGGCGCGGCGGGCGAAGCCGAACCCGTCGGAGCCGACCGTCACGCCGTTGTGCAGCGTCACCCGGTCGCCGATGCGCGACCCGCTGCGAACCGTGACTTGGGGATGCGCTTCGAAATCGTCGCCGACCGCGGCGCCGCGCTCGATCACGACGTGGGGATGCAGCACGGCGTTGCGCCCGATGACGGCCCCGGCCTCGACGACGACGAAGGGGCCGATCGAGGCGTTGGCGCCGATGCGGGCCGAAGCGGCGATGACCGCCGTGGGGTGGACGCCCGGCTCGCGCTTCTCGGGCGGGTGAAACAACTCGAGCGCGCGGGCGAAATCGAGGTACGGGTTCGCGGACAAGAGCAGGGCCGCCGGACAGTCGGCGACGACGGCCTCGACGAGCACTGCGGCGGCGCGGGTGCTGCGCACGAGCGGTGCGTACTTGGGGTTGGAGAGGAAGGTCAACTCGGTCGGGCCGGCTTCCTCCAGTCCCGCCACGCCGCTGATTTCCAGGTCGGCGGCGCCCTCGTCGGCGCTACTGAGGACGCAACCGAGGGCGTCGGCGATGTCGCGCAGCTTCATCCCGCCGTCCAATGCCAATACCAGGTCCAGATGTCCCGCGACCAGAACATGGCCGGCACGGCCGCGGCGGCCAGGTAGCTGCCGAAGGGGAGCGCGTATTTCCAATCCTTCTTGGCCGCCAGGATGACGAGAACGCCCGTTGCCATCCCGACGAGCGCGCCGGCGATCAACACGAGCAGGGTCTGCGGGACGCCCCAGAATGCGGCGATCATCGCCGCCATTTTGACATCCCCGAGGCCCAGGCCGTCAACGCCGCGCAGGCGGAAGTAGATTTCGCCGACGAGGAAGAGCATTCCGCCGAAAAGAACGGCGCCCAGCGCCGATTCGGCGAGCGAGCGCGCCCATGGCGCGGGGTCTCTGCCCACCAGCAGGAAGGCGACGTCGGCAAGCCCCGAGTCGAGCGGCAGAAAGGGGCTCAGCGCAATCCCGACGGCGCAGCCGCCCACGGTGATCTCGTCCGGCAGGATGCGCTCGGCCAGATCGGTGCAGAACAGCACGATCATCATCGAGGCGAAAAGCATCATCTTGGCCGACTCGGGGCTCCAGCCGCCGCGCGCGGCGATCAGGGCGTACAGCGCCGCGTTGGCCAGCTCGACCAGCGGGTAACGCGCAGAGATGCGCGCGGCGCAGCGGCGGCAGCGGCCGCGCAACAGCAGGTAACTCAGCACGGGGACGTTGTCGAACCAGGCGATCGTTTGCCGGC
Organism: Bryobacterales bacterium; assembly: GCA_965214655.1. Classification (GTDB taxonomy): domain Bacteria; phylum Acidobacteriota; class Terriglobia; order Bryobacterales; family UBA6623; genus CATQHP01. The sequence goes on from OZ243965.1 coordinate 4,102,271, forward strand.
AGCGGGGGCAGCGGGAGCGCGGCGAGACTACGGATTCGCCGGCCGGCCAGCGGCGGATGCAGACGTTCAGGAAGCTGCCGACGAGCAGCCCGAAAAGGAACGAGACGGCGGCGGTCACGGCGAGAGTCCGAGGACGCGGCGGTAAATCGCGAGCGTCTCGCGCACCATCTTAGTATCGCTGAATTCCGCGGCGGCCCTGACGCGGGCGGCGGCGGCCAGGCGGCGGCGGAGAGCGGGGTCCGCTTGCAGGCGGCGCAGCGCGGCGGCGGCGCTGCCGGCGTCGTTTTCCACGAGCAGGCCGGTTCGTTCGTGCTGCACCAGCTCGGGGATGCCCCCGACGTTGCCGGCGATGACGGGCACGCCGGCGGCCATCGCCAGCAGGATGGCGGAGCCCAGGCCTTCGGACTCCGAGAGATAGACGAAAACATCGGCTGCGGGCAGGTCGGCGGGGAGGTCTGTGGCGAACGACGCAACCAGGCCGGCTTGGCGGCACGCCGCGGCCGCCAGCGCGCCGCCCTTTCGGGGGTCGGCCAGGCCGTGGGTCAGGACGCGCAAGGGGCGGTTTTCGTCTCTTTCGGGGCGGGCGGGCAAACCGGGCCGGACGGCGTCGTAGACGACCGAAATCTTGTCCGGCGGCGCCCCGGCGGCGGTCAGCTCGGCGGCGACGAATCGCGAGACGGCGAGGTAGTGCGCGGCGCGGCGGTATTTCCAGCGGGACAGCAAGCCGGTCTTGATCGGAAACGCCACCCGGCGGGAGACGACGACGGGTTTTCCGCCGCCGTGGACGACGGCGAGCGTGTGCGCGCGCGCGTCGTGGGCATGGAGGATGTCCGCCTGCCGGGCGCAGCGGCGGACGGAGCGCCACGATGCGCGCCGGTCGGCTTGGGGGGGCGGGACGGCGTTGGCCAGGACCGTCTGGGGGACTCCTTCGCGGCGCAGTCCGTCGGCGAGCAGCAGCATCTGGTACTGCCCGCCGCGCATCTCGCGGCCGGTGTCGATGTGCAGGACGCGCATCGGCTAGCGCTCACTCCGCTGCGCCGCCAAGCGACGGGCCTTGGCGTACTTCTTGTAGGCGTAGAGCGCCGCCATGCGCGCGATGGCGAACCCGGCCGCGCCGTCGAGGAAGCCGAGCTTCCAGACGAACGCCCGCAGGAAGGCCGCCGGCGGCGCGGTGAGCAACTTATGCCGCGGCGTCCGGCGGCCGCGGTCGCACAGCTCGCGGGCGGCCAGATCGGTATAGCGTTCGATCGTCTGCAGGTGCTCTTGCGCGGAGTCGCAGGTGTAGTGCAGGAGGTTGCCGTTCAGCCGGCCGACGGAGCCTTCGACCTGCACGGATTCGTGTACGTAGTCGCCAACCCAGCGCGCCGCGCTGCGGCGGTAGAGGCGCACCTTGCGGTCGGGGTGCCAGCCGGAATGGCGGATCCAGGCGCCCCGATAGCGGGCCAGCCGGGGAAAGTCGTAACCGGCGTGCTCCATCCCCTTGCAGCGGATATCCTCGATTTCTCGGGCCAGCTCCGCGCCGACCTCCTCGTCGGCGTCGATGGAGAGAATCCAGTCGTTGGCGGCAGCCTGTGCGCAGAAATTCTTTTGCCCGGCGTAGCCGCGCCACTCGCTCGCGATGACCCGCGCGCCCAAGGATTCCGCGATCGGGCAGGTGCGGTCGGTCGATCCGCAATCGACGACGACGACCTCATCGCAGAAGCGCAACGAGCGGACTGCGCGCTCGATATTCGCTTCTTCGTTGAGCGTGACGATGGCGCCCGAGATGTTCACAGCGGCGCCGGAGACGGCGCCGCTACGGGCGGGGAAGCCCGGCGCGCCCACTCGAATTGCTGCACGAACCAGCGAAACAGCCACTTCATTGCCCAAGGCATCGTTACGAGCGGCAGGCACAAAAGGATGGAAACGAGCACTCTCCAAAGGATCTGATGTCCCTCTCCGACAAACCGCAGGGTTCCTTCGGCGTGGCGGATATGGCGCGCGATCCAGCGGTAAAAGGCCGCCGTCACCCAAGCCCAGCCGACGATAGTCAGAACCGAGAGATACGTCAGCAAAGACCAGCCGATATAGCCCCATACCGATCCGTCGAAGCGAAACGAACTCGCGCCGAGTTGCGTGTGGTTCACGAACCAGCGGAGAACGGCCCACCCCAAGGGAATCCCCGCCAAAACCAAAATGTCGCTCCAAATCTCATCGTCCGCATAAATCGCGCAAGCGAGAATAAAGATGCCGTATAGCAGCGCCACGACGGCCACGCTGCCCGGCGTGCCCGCGAACGTCGGAGAGGTTCCGTCGCTCAAGCGCATTTGGCTCACAAGCCATCGCGCGCACCAGCAGGCTATCCAGGGGGCCGGAATGACAAGCAGCATCCCCAGCCCGGCGCCAAGCATTACGAAGAAAAATTCGAGCGCTCCGGCGGTGAAATCGAGGTTGGCGGTTGCCGGCGGCGCGGAGGATGCGGCGGCCGAGCCCGGCTGCGCGGCCAACCCTTCGCGCGCCCGCTCCGCGCCAACGCGTTCGGACCAGATCCGCTCGGCTGAGCCTGCCTGCCCGGCCGTCTCTTGGCGCAGCGCCGGGGCGCCGCAATTGGCGCAGAATTTGACTGATTCCTCTAGCGGCGAGCCGCAGGTAGCACAGAACATGGGAACGTCCATCCGAGTTCCCGGTTCCAGGCCGCCGGGATTCCGTAATTATATACGCAATATACGCGGGTATCTTTCCCGTTCGGAGCATGCGGCGCGCGGGTTTGATACTTTCGAGAGACACCCTCCCATGAAGCGCATCGTTGTCGGCATCAGCGGCGCCAGCGGCGCCGTTTACGGAGTCCGTCTGCTCGAGCGGCTGGCCGAGCAGGCCGAGACAGAAACGCATCTGATCGTCAGCCGCGCCGGGGAGAAGACCCTGCATCAGGAAACCGGCAAGCTTGTCCGTGACTTGCGGCCGTTGGTCGGCGAGCTGCATCCCGTCGATCGGATCGGGGCGTCGATCGCCAGCGGATCGGTTCTGACCGACGGGATGGCCATCGTTCCTTGCTCGATCCACACCATGTCGGCGATCGCCGCGGGAATCGCTTCGAATCTGCTGGTGCGCGCCGCCGACGTGACCCTGAAGGAAAGGCGGCCGTTGGTGTTGATGGTTCGCGAGACTCCTTTGCATTTGGGGCATTTGCGGACCATGACGGCGGTGACGGAGATGGGCGCGATCGTCGCCCCGCCGATGCCGGCGTTTTACACCAAGCCGCAAACGGTCGATGAGATCGTCGAGCAGCAGGTGGGGCGGCTGCTGGACTTGCTGGGCCTCGGCGGCTCCGCGGCGCTGCGCTGGCAGGGGATTTGAGGAGGATGCCGTGACAACGGGCTTCGCGGGCAAGGTGATCGTCGCGAGCGGGTCGACCCAGGGCTTGGGCGAGGCGGTTTTGCGGCTCGTTGCCGACCGCGGCGCTTCCGGGGCGGTGGTCAGCGGACGCTCGCGGGAGCGCGGCGAGCGGGTTGCCGCGAGTCTTGCCGCCGCCGGTTGCCGGGCCGTCTTCGTCCCCGTGGAGTTGGCGGACGCCGCGTCGTGCCGCGGGTTGATCGCGGCCGCCGACCGGGAGTTCGGGCGCATCGACGGCTTGGTCAACGCGGCGGCCAACACCGAGCGAGGATCGCTCGAAGATACGTCTGTCGAACACTGGGACAAGATCATGGCGGTCAATCTGCGGGCGCCCTTCCTGCTGATGCAGGAAACGGTCAAGGTCATGCAGCGCGAAGGCCGCGGCGGGAGCATCGTCAACATTCAGAGCATGTCGGCGCACGGCGGCACGCCGAACCTGACCCCGTACAGCGTGTCGAAGGCGGGGTTGGCGGCCTTGACCAAGAACGCGGCGCATTCCCAGCGGGAGCATCGCATTCGCGTGAACGCCTTGAATATCGGCTGGATGGCGACGCCGGCCGAGCACGCCGTGCAGTTGAAGGAAGGCCGACCCGAAGATTGGCTGGAGCAGGCGGACGCGCGGATGCCGTTCGGACGCATTCTGCGCCCGCGGGACGTTGCCGGCATGACGGCTTATCTGTTGAGCGGCGAATCGGAGATGATGACCGGCGCGGTGATCGATTTCGATCAGCACGTGCTGGGGGTTTATAACCCATAGCGTCCCGCGCAGCGGTTTTGCTCTCCACTCTCCACTCTTCACTCTCCACTGGATTTCAGGAAGCCGCTGGTTTCGACCGGTTGGGCGCAGAGCTCGTCGTTGCGCGGATCGTCGAGCGCCAGCAGCTTGCGCAAGCCGCTGTCGAGGCCGGCCTGGACTTCGGCAGAGAGCCATTTTTTCTGCCAGAGTTGCTGGGGCTGGTCGCAGCGGCAGTAGAAGCCGTTGAGGGAGAGTCTCGGGCGGTCGGTGCGATTGGCCAGCCCGGCGTGCCACAGATGGGCCTGAAGGATCAGAATGTCGCCCGCATTGCCGGTGACGACAATCTCGTCCGGGCGCGGCGCGAGCGGATCCGGCAGAACTTCCTGTGGCCGGGCGTTGCGCCGGTGGGATTCGGGGACGACCCGCAAGGCGCCGTTGCGCGGGGTGAAGTCGTCCAGCATCCAGACGGCGTTGACGCCCTTGGGGCCTTGGGCGTCGGCCAGGAATCCCATATCGACGTGCAGCGGTTGGCCGGTTGCGGAGTTGGGGTTGGCGGAGCGGGCGTTGAGGCTGCTGAGCTTGAACGGAGCTGCGAACGCCGCTTCGACGCAGGCCAGAACGTCCGGGTGGCGGATGACTTCGTGGAAGACCTCGCCCTTGTTCACCAGGTTGGCCAGGCGGCGCGCCTCGGGTTCGGTGCGGAATTCGCTTCCGGCATCGGCGCCTTCCTGCTCGAAGAGTTGCTCCAGGCGGGCGCGCAGGCGTTCTCGCCAATCGGCGGCGACGGCGTTGCGCAGCAGGACGTAGCCTCGCTCGCGAAGCTCGGCTTGGGCTTGCCGCACGGCGGACGCGGACATGGCGGTTGGCTTCACAGCAAGCAATTTTAGCGCGGGGCTGCGCTTGGAGATGGAGAAAGCCGCCCATGTGACTTTTGTCACGGCCCGGCGGGGCCGATGCTGATACGATACCTGCGATGGAACGACGGGATTTTGTACGCGCTTCCGCCGCTGCCTTTACGGCGCTGAGCTATTCGCGGGTTCGCGGGGCCAATGAGCGGGTGAGCCTTGGGTTCATCGGCTTGGGCAACCGCGGGGACCAGGTGCTGACCGCCTTTCTCGAGCACGGCGACAGCCGCATCGACGCGCTTTGCGACCTGCGGCAGGACTATATGGAACATGCCAAGGGGCGCGCGGAGAAGCGCGGGGAGCGGCGTTTTTACAAGGACTACCGCAAGCTGCTGGAGTCCGCCGTCGATGCCGTGGTCATCAGCACGCCGGATCATTGGCACGCGCTGCAGACGATTCACGCCTGCCAAGCCGGCAAAGACGTTTACGTCGAAAAGCCGCTCAGCCTGACGGTGGTCGAGGGGCGGCGGATGGTCCGGGCGGTGCGCAAGTACGACCGCGTGGCGCAGGTGGGCACGCAGCGGCGCTCGCTGCCCTGGGTCAAACAGTTGAGCGCGATCGCCCGCGCGGACGGCATCGGGCGCATCACGGTTGCGGATACCTACAACATCGGCAACGAATGGCCCAAGGGCATCGGCAACCCGCCGGATTCGTCTCCGCCCGCGGACGCGGATTACGATCTGTGGCTGGGTCCGGCGCCCGCCGTTGCGCACAACGTCAACCGGACGTTCTACAAGTTCCGTTGGTTCCGGCATTACTCCGGCGGACAGGTGACGAACATGGGCGTGCATCTGATGGACGTGGTGCATTGGGCGCTGGGTCGGGACGCCCCGCTGCAGGTCGCGGCGATGGGCGGCAAGTTTGCGATCGACGACAACCGCGAGGTTCCGGATACGGCGAAAATCCTGTTCGAATACCCCGGGGGAACGCTGGCGACGTTCAATCAGTACAACGCCAACGGCTACGTCTGGCCTACGCGGCAGCAGATCGAGTTGCGCGGGACCAAAGGGACGATGCTGGTCCAGGGCAGGGGGTTCGAGATTGTCCCCGACCGCATCAACCCGCACGGACGCTATGCGCGGACGCCGCTGAACCGCAAGACGGAGCGCGCGCAGCGCGCGGAGGCGCAAGCGGTGATCGAGCCGATGAAGGTGGAAGGTCCCGGCGGGACGGAGTTCCACACGCGGAATTTCCTGGATTGCGTCAAGAGCCGGGAACGCTGCAACGCCGATATCGAAATCGGGCACCGCTCGACTTCCGCGCCGTTGATCGGCAACATCGCCTTGCGCACCGGCAAGCGCCTGGTCTGGGACCGCGAGGCGGAACGGTTTACGAACGACTCCGAGGCGAACGAACTGCTGCACTACGAGTACCGCAAGCCCTGGGAGTTGCCCGAGATTTAGCCGCTTGCGCGGCCTGTGGACAGCGGATAGCAAGACAGTCGGCGCAGCAGCCCGCTGCGCTTTCCGCTGTTCTTGAAGAAGGCGGCCCGCGGGCGCCCTACACGATTTCCTCGATCACCCTACCGTGGATTTGGGTCAGGCGCTCGTTGCGGCCCAGGTGGAGATAGCTGAGCTTGTCCTGATCGAGGCCGAGCTGATTGAGGATCGTCGTGTGGATGTCGCGGAAGTGATAGGGTTTTTCCACGGCGCGCAGGCCGATGGCGTCGGTTGCGCCGACGGCTTGCCCGCCCTTGACGCCGCCGCCGGCCATCCACATGGTGAAGCCCAGGTTGTGGTGGTCGCGTCCGACCTTGCCGTCGCTGCGGGTTTCGGCTTCGGGCGAGCGACCGAATTCGCCGCCCCAGACGACCAGGGTTTCGTCGAGCATGCCGCGCCGTTTGAGGTCTTGGAGCAGGCCCGCCACGGGCTTGTCGGTCTGCGCGGCCATGCGGATGTGGTTTTCTTCGATGTCGCTGTGGGCGTCCCACTGGAGATTGCCGGGGCCGCCGCCGGAGACCACCGTGACGAAGCGCACCCCTTTTTCGACCAGCCGGCGGGCCAGCAGGCAGCGGCGGGCGTAGTCGTGAGTCGGCTCGACGCCTACGCCGTAGAGGTCGAGAGTTTCCCGGGGTTCGTTCGAGATGTCGAGCGTCGCCGGCGCCTCGGTCTGCATCTTGAACGCCAAATCGTAACTGCGGATGCGGGCGTCGAACTCATCGTCTCCGGGTTCCGCCGCGGCTTCGTTGAGCGCCCGGATCAGAGCGACGGTTTTCCTGCGGTCGTCGCGGGAGACGCCCGCGGGCAAATCCAGGTTGAGCACCGGGCGGTCTCCGGCGCGGAAAGTCGTGGGCTGATAGACGGCGGGCAGAAAGCCGTTCATGTACATCGGCTGCCCGGCTTCGAGCGCGCCGTCGGGGTCGGGCATGACGACGTAGGAGGGCAAAGAGCGCGTCTCGGAACCCAGTCCGTAGACGACCCACGAGCCCATCGAAGGGAAGCCCGGGGTGATGCGGCCGGTCATGAGCTGGTACTGCGCGGCGGAATGCACGACCATATCGCCGTGGCAGGAGCGCAGAACGGCGATGTCGTCGATGCAGGCGGCGGTATGGGGCAGCAGGTCGGAGACCTCGATTCCGCTTTGGCCGTATTTTTTGAAGGTGCGCTTGGTTCCCAGCAGCGCGGCGTCTTTCTTGACGAACTGGTACTTGGCTTCGCCGAATTCGGCGGGGCGGGGTTGGCCGTCGAGATCGTTGAGCAGCGGTTTGGGATCGAAGGTTTCGATGTGGCTGGGCCCGCCGGCCATGAAAAGGAAGATGACCGACTTGGCCTTGGCGTTTTCCAGATGGGGCGGCTTGGGCGCCAAAGGGTCATGGGCCGGAGCGCCCCGCAGCGCTTCGTCGTAGGCCATCGTCAGCGCGGCCAGGGCGCCGAAGCCGCAGCAGGAGTCGCGCAGGAACTCGCGGCGGTTGCGGGTCGGGCGGATATGTTCTTCCATGACGGTTTCCCGACTCGATTGTAGCGGATGCCGCCCGCCCGCGGCCCCATGCAAGACGAATGCCGTTGCGGCTTACTCTCTGCGCACGTAGGCGATGCGCCGCGCCTGCTTCTTCAGCGCCCGCTCGATCCATTCCGACTGCGTCTCGAACAGGCCCTTGCGCGGCTGTCTCAGGTTATCCGCCAAACGCTCCATGGAGTCTTCGTGGTCCTCCAGGCTGCCGTCCGCCCAAATGTGCCGCACGCGGACGCCCTTCTCGCGCAGGACGGGCGCAACCAGAATCGTCCGGTGGCAATCCAGAGGCTCCTTCTCCGCGCACATCAAAGCTGTGCGCTGCTTGTTTGCTGCGCGCATGACGCGCTCGATTCCTTTGCGGAACGGCGCGGAGTCCCTCAAGCGTTCATACGAAACGCGCCCGTTCTCGTCGTAGCAGGAGGGGTCTTCGGAGCGCGCGCCGAGCTCGCGGCCCAGAAAAACATAACGGATGCCGTATTCGCGCAGGCTGCGCGCCAGGGTTTCGCGGTTGAACTGAGGGGCGTAGCGGCTGTAAGGCGCCGAGCGCACGTCCGCGACCGCGCTTGCCTCATGCCGCCGCAGCAGATACAGGAATTCTTCGAAAGGGTGCGAAGAGTGTCCGATCGTCAGAACGGTGGGGGGCATCGCGTTCATCCTGCCGGTCCGCTGTGGCGCCGGTCGGGCCTCTTCAATGGTATTCTTGGATGCTTCGGCACTGCGCGATGGGCTACGCGAAGCGGCGTCAGGTTCACTTGGAGAACGACCGCCTGCGGCTGACGCTGCTGCCCGGCGGGGGGCATATCGCCGCGGTCGCCCTCAAGCAGAACGGGGTAAGCCCGCTCTGGGATCCGCCTTGGGAGACGATCGATCCGTCGTCTTACGATCCCGAGGCGCATCCGCAATACGGATCCGGCGTGGACGCGCAACTCCTGGCGGGCATCGCCGGCCACAACCTTTGCTTCGACCTGTTCGGCGTACCCTCCGCGGCCGAGGCCGCCGCCGGTCTCGGCGTGCATGGCGAGGCGTCCTCGCGCGACTGGGAAATCGAGTCCGCGGACGGCCGGCTTACCGCCGAAGTGGAGTTGCCCCTTGCCGGGATGCGCTTCGAGCGCCGGCTGCGATTGGCGCCCGGAAGCTGTTGCGTTGCAATCGTCGAAACCGCAACCAACCTGACCGGCATCGACCGCCCGGTCGGCTGGACGCAGCACGTCACGCTGGGGCCGCCCTTCCTGGAAAAAGGCAAGACGCGGTTCACGGCTTCGGCGACGAAGTCCAGGGTTTTCGAGCAGGAGTTCGCTCCCGGGCACGACCGTTTCCCGGCGGGCGCGGATTTCGACTGGCCGTTCGCGCCGCTGTCGGCCGGCGGCCGGGGCGACATGCGCCTTGCAACCGCGGCCGCCGTCTCGGGAGCATACACCGCCCATCTGATGAACCCCTCTCTCGAAGACGCTTTTTTCACGGCGTATCATCCGGACAGCGAGACGCTTTTCGGCTATTTGTGGAAGCGCTCGGATTTTCCCTGGCTGGGCATTTGGGAGGAGAACTATTCCCGCCGGCAGGCGCCGTGGAACGGCCGGACCTTGACGCGCGGCATGGAGTTCGGCGTCTCGCCGATGCCGGAGACCCGGCGGCAAGCGGTCGAGCGGGGACGGTTGTTCGGGGAGCGGACTTTCCGCTGGATCCCGGCGCGGGAATCGGTGACGGCGGAGTATCTGCTGTTTATCGCCCGTGTCGGGGCGGAAGCGGCGGCCGGCGCCGGCGGCTCGACGCTGCGCGGCCTCATCGAGCGCCTGGCGGCGGAAGCGGACTATCCGCAGGCGGCCGCCGCTTGACGCGCCCCCCTGCTTCCGTTGTTAAATGAAGAGTGCTGCGCAAGCCCGAGCGGTCCGCAGCCGCGTTCCGGGCGCAAGTGGCGGAATTGGCAGACGCGCTAGGTTCAGGTCCTAGTGGGAGTTAAATCCCGTGGAGGTTCAAGTCCTCTCTTGCGCACCATTGTTTCCCGTGTTATTCCCGATCCGCACGTTTCGAACAAGACCGCCTGCGCCGGCAGGCCGCCCTGCGGGATCCGGCAACGGTTCGCCGCGAAGCGAACGGATTGCCGCCGCGTTGTATGATGTCTTGAAACATGAATGAAATCTTTGAGCGAGTGCGCCGCGCGGTGGCCGAGAATCAGCAGATCGAGCCGGAGAAGATCACGATCGATTCGACGTTCCAGGAGTTGGGGATCGACTCTTTCGACGGCGTGAATCTGTTGTTTGCAATCGAGAGCGAGTTCGATATCCAGGTCTCGGACGAAGACGCCAAGAAACTGCGGGGGATTCGCGATGTTGTCGACGGAGTCGGACGGCTGCTCGAGAAGCGTGCGGCGGGCGGCGGCGAATAGCGGAGCGGTGACACCTTGAACGCCGTCAACCCGATTCGCCGCGTTGTCGTTTCCGGAATCGGCGTCGTTAGCGCCATCGGGCTGAATCGGGAACAGTTCGAAGACTCGCTGCGCGCGGGCCGTTGCGGCATCCGGCCGATCAGTCGGGTCGACCCCAACCGTTTGCAGATGAAGAACGTCGCGGTCGTCGCCGATTTCGACGCGGCGGCGCACATCGACGCCAAGCGGTTGACGATGATGGACCGCTTCGCGCAATTCGCGGTCGTGGCGGCGCGCGAAGCCGCCGCCGACGCGGGCGTCGAGCGCGGGAACGGGCTGCGCGGAGCGGCGGTCGTTCTGGGGTCGGGCGCCGGGGGCAAGACGACGGACGACGACGCTTTCCGCGAGTTGTACGAAGCGGGGAATCAGCGGGTGCATCCCACGGTGATTCCCCGCTCGATGCTCAGCGCCGCGGTCAGCCACGTGACGATGGATCTGGGCATTCAGGGGCCGTCGTTCGCGGTTTCGAGCGCTTGCGCGTCGGCCGCCCATGCCTTGGGGCAGGCGCTCTGGATGCTGCGCAACGGCGCGGCGGAAATCGCTTTGGCGGGCGGCAGCGAAGCCTGCATCACGCTGGGGCCGCTCAAGGCGTGGGACTCGCTGCGCGTGGTGTCTCTCGACCTCTGCCGTCCGTTCAGCCTGGGCCGCCGGGGCATGACGCTGGGCGAGGGCGCCGCCGTCCTGGCTCTGGAAACGCTCGACCGCGCGCGGCGGCGCGGGGCGAAGATTTACGCCGAAATCGCCGGGTTCGGCATGTCTTCGGACGCAGGTCACTTGATTCAGCCTTCGGCGGAAGGCGCGGCGCGGGCCATGCAGGCGGCGCTGCGCGACGGCCGCATCGCGCCCGAAGAGGTGGACTACATCAATGCGCACGGAACCGGCACGCGCAGCAATGACGCGACGGAGTCGAGCGCCGTCCGCGCGGTGTTCGGCGAGCACGCCGACTCTCTCGCTGTTTCCTCCACGAAGTCGATGCATGGGCACGCCCTCGGCGCTTCCGGGGCGCTGGAGGCGGCGGCGACCGCGCTCGGCATCCGCGGCGGTTTCGTGCCGCCTACGGTGAACTTCACCGAAGCGGACCCCGACTGCCCCCTGGACTGCGTGCCGAACAAGGCGCGCGAAGTTCCCGTGCGCGTCGCGCTTTCGAATTCGTTCGCTTTCGGCGGCCTCAACGCGGTGCTGGCGCTGAAAAAGGTCCGGTGAACCCGCAAATCGCCGGCGCAGTGCGGGGCATGGCTTAACAGCCCGCGGCAAAAGTCACGCAGGCGCCGTTACGCGCCCGGGGCCAATGCAGTATCGTGTGGGCGATCCATCGACTCGACATTGCGTATCCTGCCGGACCAGCGGTTCAGGGCGCGTAACCCTTTGGGCGACGGGCATTTGCGGCCGTCGGCTGCGTCGTTCGTCGGGGGCGATCTCCCGGATCGCCTCCCTCCTCTCTCCTTGCCGAGCGACCGTAGGAGCCCGCCGCGCCGCCCACGCCACTTTGACCACGGGCTGTTAGCCCGGATTTCTCACCAGGCATGGCTGGGCGGGCAGGAAGCGGTTTACGGAACGAATTTGAGGGGCAGTTGATGCGGATCGCCCAGTACAGTGGCCGTTGCGCACGCTGGGTGTAGCGTCCGGCGCTACACGCGGGGGCGTCAGGAGGGTTTGGGGCCGAATTTGCGCACACTCCGGCCAAGCCCCCGCCGGGGCTGCTGCGCTTGCTGTGACCTTCGAACCCGCAGGCGCCAGGCGCCCCTTCAGCAGCCCTGCGGCGGCGGCCTTCCCAGATTGGCGTAAACCGCAGCAAACAGCGCCTGCGCCGAATGGCCCGTAGCCATCAAGACTCACACCTTGCGCGCCGTCACCCGCACCCGCGCCCCGATCTTGAGCAGCCGTACGCGGATCGTCGCGCATTGCGCCCGCGCCATCTGCGTGCCCGCCAAGCCCAACTCGCGCAACGCTTGCAACAGACAGTAGGCGATCGCAGAAAAATACAAACGAATCTGGTTCGAGCGCAGCAGCGCCGTCGAAGTGCGGTCGGCGAACAAAGCCAACTGTTGCTCTTTGATGCGCTTCTCCATCTCGCCCCGCGCGCAGTAGAGTTTCTCGTACAAGCTCTGCGCGGCGTACTGTGCGGTGCTGAGCGAGGTCACCACGAAGCGTAGATTGGGAAGCGCGGATTGGCGCCCTTGGCCAGCCGCTCGGCCTTGCCCACCACACGCCGTTTGCGCCGCCAACTGTGGCGCGTGCGATAACGGAACTCGGCGAACGCCCGCGCCGGCTTGCCGCTGGCAGCGTAGCGCCGCTGCGCCTTCTGCAACGGCTTGTGCAGGCGGCGCAACAAACGCTGGTTCTTGGCCAGTCCGAACACGTAGTCCACCCCCTGTTGCTCACACCAACTCATCAACTCCTCGCGGCAAAAGCCTGCATCGGCGCGCAGCAGAATCTCCACCCCAGGCCATCTCCGGCGCAACTGCCCCACGATCCGCACGACCTCTTCCAGCGCCCCCGCCGCAGCGTCTCGGTTCGCTGTCCGCAACCGCGCGCAGACCAACTGCTCGTCAATGAAGATGTACAACGGCAAGTAGCAGTAGGCGCCGTAGTAGCCGTGAAAAAAACGCCCTTCCTGCTGCCCGTGCAGACGGTCGTCGGTGGCGTCGAGATCCAGCACGATGCGCTGCGGGCGGCAACTCTGCCGCTGGATGTAGAGTTCAACCAACAGCGCATCGACCGCTGCGCTGTCCAGGGCGATCTTCTTGTAGCGCGCGCTCGCTTCGACCTGCGCAGGGGTCAACTCCAGCCGGTTCAGCGTGCTCTTGCCCGCCCCGGCCCGGCCCCGATCCCGCCGCCGCCGACGCTTGCCGCCCGCCACATCGGCCTTGCCCGACAACAACGCCAGCAGCGGGTCGCTGCGCAGTCGATCGTGATCGTTGAGGTCTTCGTAACCCAAGGCCAGCCCATAGACCCGTTGGCTCACCAACTCCGCCACGCTGTGCTCGATCCGCTCCGCTTGGCGGGAGTCGCGAAAGCAGCCCGCGAACTGGCGCAGAATGCCGGTCTGCCGCTCGGTGCGCTGCAACAGCAGGGCCCCGGCCTCGCTGGTGATCGTCCCGCCATCGAAACGGGCTACCGCCTCCCGGCGGAATCCAGTAGCAAAATGAAAACTCGTTTGGTTACACTGTGTCCTAGCGAAAAGTCGTTCGTTGCTGGCTGCAACATATTCATCTACATACGTTTATGCCACAATCAGCGGCTTTTCGCTACCCCCTGGTGAGAAATCCGGGGTAGGGTTCGCGCAAGAATAACTTCCTAGAAGCGCCCGTAGTCTCGCAGTAGAACCCACCGGCGCCGCGACTCTCGTGATCAGCAATCAAGTCCCGTCATCTGAGGGGCGCAGCCCGTCCGAGTTGTGGCATCATTGCGGAAATGCGAACCCGCAATGGCGCCATAATGAGACCAACCCAATTCTCCGCCGACACGATCATCGCCCTGCTCCGCAACCAGACCATCGCCTCGCTGGCCGAGGTCATGGCCGCGCTCGGCGCCCGCGCCAGCAGGCGCACCGCGTTCCGCAAGCTCAAGGACATCGACGCCCGCACCAGCTACTCGCATCGCGGCGGCTACTACACCCTCGACCAACTCGCCCACTTCGACGAGCGCGGCCTGTGGTCGTTCGCCGGCGTCCGCTTCTCCCGCGCCGGCACCTTGATCGCAACCGCCGAGTCGTTCATCAACCACGCCGAGGCCGGACACTTCGCCGACGAGTTGGACAACCTGCTCGGTGTCGGCACCCAGGACGCGCTGCGCAAGCTCGTCGATGACCGGCGGCTGACACGGCACAAGCTCGCCGGACAGTTCCTCTACTGCGCCGCCGACCGCGCGCAACAGACGCACCAGGTGCGCGCCAGACGTCTGCTGCTGGCCACGCCCGGACTCGGGCAACCCCTGCCCGACGCCGACCTGATGCCCGAGGAGTTGCGCGCCGCCATCGTGTTGTTCGCCAGCCTGCTCGACGAGCGGCAGCGGCGGCTGTTCGCCGGCCTCGAAGCCCTCAAGTGCGGGTGGGGCGGCGACCGGCGCATCGCCCGACTGCTCGGCATCGACCCGTCGACGGTCGCCGCCGGCCGGCGGCAACTGGTCGAGCGTGACGTCGAGGTCGACCGGGTGCGGCGCGCCGGCGGCGGACGCACACCGACGGAAAAAAAACGCCGGAAGTCATCGCCTGCATCAAAACCTTGATGGACCACGAGACGGCCGGCGACCCGGTCAGCGGCCTGAAGTGGACACGCCGAACGACCGCCAAGGTCGCCGACCAACTGGGCGCGCTCGGCATCGACGTCTGCCCCCGGACGGTCGCTCGACTGCTCAAAGCGATGGGCTATTCGCTGCGCGTCAACCACAAGAAGCTCGCCGGCGCTTCCCATCCGAGGCGCGACGATCAGTTCCGGCACATCGCCGACCTGCGCGAGCGTTGCGCCGCCGACAACGTCCCGGTCATCAGCGTCGATACCAAGAAGAAGGAACTCGTCGGCGCGTTCCGAAATCCCGGCGCCAAGTGGGACCGCAGTCCCGAACAGGTCAAGGACCACGACTTCCGCTCCGATGCCGAGGGCCTCGCCGTCCCCTACGGCATCTACGACCCGCGGGCCAACGCCGGCACCGTCTTCGTCGGCCAGACCGCCGACACCCCGGCGTTCGCCGTCGACTGCATCGAGAAATGGTGGCGCACCCAAGGCTGCAAGCACTATCCCGAGGCCAACGCGCTGCAGATCCTGGCCGACGGCGGCGGCAGCAACAGTTGCACGGCGCGCGCCTGGAAATTCAACCTGCAACACCGCCTCTGCAACCGGCACGGCTTGCGCGTGACCGTGGCCCACTACCCGCCGGCCACCTCGAAGTGGAATCCCATCGAACACCGCATGTTCTGCGAGGTCACCAAGAACTGGGCGGGCCGCCCGCTGGACAGCTACGAGACCATCCTGAAATACCTGCGCACCACACGCACCGCCACCGGACTGCGCGTGCGTGCACACCTGGTGCGAAAGACCTACAAGACCGGCGTCAAGGTCACCGATGAGGAAATGCAGGAGCTACGCATCACACCCGACAGCTCAATGCCCAAATGGAACTACACCATCGAACCCATGTAACAAAAACGGAAACTATTTTTGCGCCGGCCCTTATGTTTGTGAGATATGATCACGACAGCTCCCTTCACCCAAGCTGGCTGATCGCCCGCCGAAGAAGGGAACCGGCCAGCCACTTCAGGAACGACCATGCCTCCCCGAGGCTGCGGACGTCCCGCGTTCTGTCGAGCAAGCGCTCCCACATCTGTGGAAGAATCCACCGGCCCGGCGCGCCCTTGAGTTTCAGCGCCCTAGCGGGTATCGTTCGCGCCTCGCCAAAGTCGGCGGCGCTTTTCCCGGTGCGACGCGCCCGATGGAGCGCCCAGGCCCGGGTGATGGACACCATGCTTCCGTCGGGGAGGGTGGAGGTCACGGTGACAGCATCTCCGAGCTCTATACGCAGCCGGCGCACCAGATCCTGGGCAAACAAGACAGCAGGAACGGTGACGTGGAACGGCGAAGCAGGAAACTCGTCGAGGGCGGAGGTGGTGAGCCCGACGCGCACGCGGGGATCCGAACCGAACTCGTCCTGGAGCCGTGCCAGTCGCTCGTCATCATCATTCGCGCGCATTTCGATTCTCACAACGAGGTCATGGACACGATCAGCCAAGATGCTCCCTGCGGTACTGACAATCTGGTCGACTGAGTGATGTCCCGCGTCTATGGTCACCACGTATTGGGGCACCATGAAGATTCGCCCGGGCCTGCTTTTGCGGAGGCTATCATGGGCGATCAGGTTAGCCGCTTTCCCGAGTAGAATTCGACGAATTCTGCGCCTGGCGGCTCTACCCTCCTCCCAGTTACCCTGATGCCAGGCGCAGGCGTCCCGAGCCGGCACCATCAGCCCGCCGCACGTATAAGCGCGGTAGCAGAATTCGTTATCCTCTAGTCCCACACCCCAGCGCATGAACGACTCGTCATTCCCGCCCACAGACCAGAAGAAACCCCTGCTGATTCCGAAGTTCCCCCCGATCATTATGCTGAACGGGTTGTCGGCCCTCGACGTCAGATCGTTGGTTCTAGCCATGTAGGTCTCGGTCCAGGACGGAGTTACCGGACGATCTGAAAACAGCTCCTTCAACAACTGGCGGAACTGCACCTCAATCTCGGCTTGGTTCGTCATGAGCAAAAGCGGTTTCCACAAGCGGTCGAGTCTTTCTCCAAGGCGCTCGAACTCAAGCCCGAGCTGAAGCGGGTTCACGGCTTGTTGGGATTCGATCTTCTGCAGTTGGGCCGCGCCGGGGAAGCCGCCGGCCAACTGGAAAAGGCGTATGAGGAAGAGTCCGGCAACGTGGAAATCGCCTCCTGGCTTGGCTTGGCCTACTTGCGGGCAGGGGAGCCCGGCAAGGCGATTCCATTGTTCCACGCGGTGCTCGAAGCCAAGCCGGCGGATGCGGATCTGCTCTATTATCTCGGACAGGCCCACGCCGGAGCCGCGCTCGGTTTCCAGGCGGAGTTGCTTCGCCTGTATCCGGATTCAGCCCGCGCGCACTTGGCGGCAGCGGAGGATCACCGCCTCAACGGCCGCGAAAAAGAAGCGCTCGCCGAGTACGCAAGCGCCCTGGAGCGTGACCCGAATCTGCGCGACGCCCACGAAGCTCTGGCCGAGATCCATCGCGGGCGGGGGAACCATGAAGCCGCGGCGGAGGCATACGAAACCGCGCTGCGTTTGGCGCCGCAGAACCCGGCCCTGCACTACGGATACGGGGATTCCCTGCTGCGCCTCGGGCAGGCGCCGCAGGCGATCCCGCATCTGCGCCGGGCGCTCGAGGGAGGCTCGCCCGTTCCGGGCGCGCATGCTCTGCTGGGGAAGGCTCTTCTCGACGTAGGAGAGCTGACCGCCGCCGAGCGCAATCTGCGCCAGGCGCTTGCCGTTGAGTCGAACGCCCAGGCGCAGATGAGGGTGCATTACCACCTTGCCCAGCTTTACCGCAAGCGTGGAGACTCGCCGGCCGCGGCCGCGCATCTCGCCGCGTTCCGCGCGCTTCAGGAGAAAGTGCTGGCGGCGGACCGAAAATAGCCGCTCCGCGAGCGGCCGCTGTCATCCTGCATCCCGAGCTTTCGCCTGAACCCGCTCGTGGCGCTTCCCTGCAAAACTTGTCCCATAGCGCCCTCTGCGCTCCCGGCAAAAGTTGTGCCGACTCTTGCCGGGAGCGAAGATCTAACGCAGTCCGTGTCTTGCGCGCCAGCGAGGGTAGTCCTCGACGAGGAGTTCGGCCGGCCAGGAGCCAAGATAAGCGTAGCCAACGCGGCGTTCGCGTTCGATTTCATTGAAGTCGTAGCGGATGACGCTATCGCGTCCGATGAAGATCGGGCGGTTCGTGCCTAATTCGTAGAACCTCGCCCAAAGCAGCGGCGCAGTTGGGTCAGCCGCGGCGCGGCGGTCGCGCTCGCCGGCCTCGTTGGTGAACTCCTCGACGCGCAGCCCGCGGATCTGGACGGATTGGAGCCACGCCGCGGCCCCTTCGACGGCGGCAACGATCTCTGCGGTGGGCCGCTCGATTTCCATCAAGAAGCGAACGATGCCAACGGTTTCGCTGCCGGAGAGCGAAGGCGGCTCGTAGCTGCGCGCCCAGGCCGGATCGAGCGTGTTTTCGTCGTGCTGGGCGCACCAGACGGTGAGCTTGCCCTCCTGCTTCACCTGGGTGCGCAGGATCAGGTCGACCCCTCGGGCGGCGGCGGCCTCGGCTTGGCGGGCCTCGTCGACAAAGCCGTAGGGCGCCTTGCCTGCTGCGACGTCGCGCAGAAGCGCCAGCACATTGACCATCGCGTTGTCGTTGTATGTGATCCGGGAGTAGTAGCCCTCACGGAGGGGGAAATACTGGGGCCAGCCGCCGTTAGGGTATTGGGAGGCCAGCAGATAATCGATTCCGCGCTCGAATGCCTCGCGGTATCCGGCCTCGCCGACGGCCTGCGCCATCAGGGCGAGAAAGCGCATCGGCCTCGTCGTGGCGCCGTTGTCGATCGTGGCCGGCCCCGGCGCTCCGGCCGAGGGCGGCCACGCAGTCAGATCCGTATTCTTGGGCCAACCTCCCTGCGGCGACTGGTATTGGATGACGTTGTCCGCGGCGGCGCGCGCCTCGCCTGAGGCATACCACTCCGGCGCCTGCCGGAGGATGTTTTCGCCCCATGCGGCCTGAGCGGCGGCGATGGAGACGCCGGCGGCGGAGAGCAGGACTGCGAGCGCCGCCCGTATCGTTCCTTTGATAAGCGGCAACGTCAAAAAAAGCGTCGGTCGAGCGGAGTTCATGGCAGCGCCGGCTGTTCGGCCCCGGCAAGAGCCGGTGGGCGCCGGCTTGGAGCCGTTGCGTTTCCGATGAGTATATCGTACGGATGTAAAGGATTGATTTCAGGGTCTTTTCCGCCGTCTGTCGGCGTGGAGCACGCTGTGTCGGCGGGGCCGTCCTCGGCATCGAGGACACGCCGTGCCGTGAAAAGGTCGTTGCGCCCCGCCGCTTCCCGGCATCGGCCGGCGCGTACGCCGGGATGTCCATGGGACAAGGGTACGGAGAACACGGCAGGCGAATTGGAGCGGCCTCATCTTTCGATTGGAATAGAAGGCTTCTCGATTGCGTCTTGCCGCCGCTTGCGTTTTCTCGGGTGAGGGATTCATTGCGCTCGGCTTTCTTCTCTCTCCGTCGATCGACAAGCGCCGGCCGTCAGCCCCGAATCGTCGCCTCATGGCGGCGCGGCGCCCGGCGCCGCAAGGCCGTCGGTCAATTTCCCGCTCAGCGATTCGAGGAACGCCAGCAGCGCCTGCTTCTCTTCTTCGCCGAGTTCGAGCGGCTCCATGTCGCGGTCGAGATTCGGATTGCGCACGCCCCCTTGGTCATAGTGCTCGATGACGTCTTCCAGAGTGGCGATGCTGCCGTCGTGCATGTAGGGCGCGGCGGCGGCGGCCTCGCGCAACGTCGGCGTCTTGAAGGCTCCCAGATCGCCTCGGTCGCCGCTGACTGCGAATCTCCCGGGGTCGGCAAACTTGCCGTCCTTCCAGCCGACGCCGGTATTGTGGAACGATTCGTCGGTAAGATTCGGTCCGATGTGGCAGGCGCCGCAGTTCCCCTTGCCGCGAAATATGTCGAGGCCCCGGCGGGCTTCCGGCGACAGCGCTTCCCGGCTGCCGTTCATGTAACGGTCGTATGGGGAGTCCCCGGATACGATCGTGCGCACGTAACCGGCAAGCGCCTTGCTCAGGTCGTCTGCATGGACTTCACGGCGAAACACTTTCCTGAATTCGGCGGAATAGACCGCGGAATCCCGCAGCCTGTTCACGGCTTCGTCGAGAGTCATATCCATCTCGAGCTCGTTTTGGATCGGCTGCAGCACCTGCTCCTCCAGAGTGGCGATGCGTCCGTCCCAAAAGAAGCTGCGGCCGTAGCCGCGGTTGACCAGCTTCGGGACGCGGCGCGGCCCCTTCCGTCCGAATACTCCAACCGCGGCCGCGCGGTCGTCGGTAAATGCCTGCGCAGGGTCGTGGCAGGTCGCGCAAGAGACGCTGCGGTCCCGCGATAGCGCCTTGTCGAAAAAGAGGCGCTTGCCGAGAGCGGCCCTGCCGGCGCTGAGCGGGTTGTCCTCGGGTGCGGGCATGTAAGCGTCGAGGCCCAGAGGCGGTTTCCAGGAATCCGGCGCTTGGGCCATGGCCGGCTTGACCGAGTGCAGCCAGACGCCGGCATGCAGGAACGCCGCGGCGGCTGCGTTGACGAAAACGGATCGACCCGGCACGGCTGACTAGATGCCGGCGGCGAGCTTGGCCGGCAGATCGGGAATGACCCACACCTCGGTTCGAGTCCGGCCGAGAGTGAACGCGAGCCGCTCGCCGTCGGGATGAAAGTCGAGATCGGCGTTCCAGGCCGCCGGCAGCTTGATCTTGGCGGCCTCGCCTCCCTCGACCGGGATATTCCACAATTCGGGCCCGGAAGGCGTCGAGACCCCCACGAGCAGCCTTGCGCCGTCCCTGCTCCAGTCGATGCTCTCGACCGCTCCGGCCGGCACGGGAACGAAGCGCCGGAGTTTGCCTTTTTCTATGTCCAGCGTGCAAAGAACGGCTTCCGACTCGCTTGGACGGCCGCGGAGAAACGCAAGCCGGGTTCCTCGGCGGGAGCGGCTCAGGCGGCCGATCTTCCCCCGGCTTGTCTCGTAGAGCAGCCGGTCGGGGCCGTCGTCGAGTTGGCGCTCGCGAATCTGGGAACTCGCCGGGCCGGTGTGCTTGACGTAATAGATCGACTTGGCGGTCTCCGACCAGATTCCCTCGATCCCGCGGAAGTCCGCGGCCGGATCGTGAACCGCGGGCCGCGTGTCGCCCGTTGCGGCGTCCACCGTGTAGAGCCCGCCGCGGTTTCTGCGGTCGCTGCCGCCGACCAGCAGCGCCTTGCCGTCCGGAGACCAGTCGAGCCGCTCGAGATGCGCCAGCCTGGGCGTCAGGTCGTGCTCGCGGCCCGTTTTGACGTCGCGGATGGTAATCGCGCGTTGCTGCTGCCCGTAGTTTTCGGCTTGACCGCTCGAGAAATAAGCGAGACGATTGCCGTCGGGCGACCACGCCGGCGAGCCGCGGGTTCCCGAAAAACGCTCCGACGCCCGCTGCGGCATGCCGTCGAGTTTGGCCCCGGCAAGGTCCATCCTGGCGGAATAAACCGCGGCGCCGCCGGCGCGAAGGCCGTAGTAGTAACCGCCCCCGGAGGTCAGTCCCATGGGCAGGAAACGCCCCAGGCCGCCCTGCAGCAAACGCGCTTTTCCCGCCGCCTTTCCCGCGGCGACGGGAACCGCCCAGAGGCCCATCGTTCCGCCCCGGTCGCTGGCGAACACAACGGCGTTTCCGCTGCGGCTCCAAAGCGGGAACAGATCGGTGGCCGGGTGCTCCACCAATCGCGTTTCGCTGCGCCCGTCGGACGTCAGCACGAAAATGTCCCGCTGCGCGGCGCCGCCGCGCGCCAGGTTGTCGTAGACGATGAACCTGCCGTCCGGCGAAAAGTCCATTTTCTTGGGATAGATCCAGTTCAGCGACTTGAGCGCCTGGGTCGCGCCGCTGCGGGCGTCGACCAGCGCGATCTGACTGGTGTTGTCCCGGCGGAAAAAAAGCGTCAGAATCCGTGTTCCGTCCGGCGACCAGGCGCAGGGTTGCACGAAGCCCGCTTGGCGATTGCGGTAAAGAATGCGCGGTTCCGCGAGTTCGCCGGCGGGACTCATGGCGACAACCCGCAACTCATAGAATTTCTCCTCGTTGAACCAGGCGTAAGCAACCCGTTTGCCGTCCGGCGATATGACCGAGAAGTAGGCGAACTGCCCTGCGTCCCGCTCGGGATCCTTGCGCGTCAGGCGGCGCAACTTCCCGGAGGATACCTCGCGGACCGCGAGATCCCCGCTCTGCGGATCGACGACCGAGACATAGCGGCCGTCGGCAGAGGGAGCGCCCAGCACATCCGTAGCGGCGCCGGCCCACAGCCGGAGCGGCCGCGCAGGCTCCGCGGCCGCGGCGAGCGGGGCGGCATCTTCCGTTTCGGCCGCGCTTGCCGGGGCGGCCAACGCGATGAATACGGCCAACCCGGATGAGCGCAACGCAAGTCTCATAACCCCGGCGGCTTCACAAGCAGTTGTTTCCAATATAAAGATGAGCCTGAAGCTGGAGAGTGAGAGGAGGAGTGGGAACTACTGGAGTATAGCGTTTTTCTCAGCGCGCAGCGCGCACTTGTGGGTCAACGCGGTGGGGGGGCGGCAACACTTTCCAATGAGAGATGAGCCTGAGGGCGGGCATGCTCAAGCGGCGGCGCGGATCTGCCGGAAGAGCGCGTCCCGCGCCTCGTTGAGCCGGCGCGCAGCTGCCATGTCGCTGAGCGCGTTGGCCTCGGCATCGAGCATGACGAAGCTTATCCCAGGGCGCAGGTAGCTTTCCGCTTGGGGCAGCGACTTGAGTTTTTCATAAGGCGTCATCACGTCCTGTTGGCGGTAGCGCTTGCGCACCCGCCCCTTGGCATCGACTGTTTCGCTGGGGAACAAGCAGGGCCGGTGATAATTCAGGTAGGGGGACAAGACGGTGCGGTTGAAGCTATCCAAGCGCCCGCCATGGC
Source organism: Bryobacterales bacterium (assembly GCA_965214655.1). Taxonomy (GTDB): domain Bacteria; phylum Acidobacteriota; class Terriglobia; order Bryobacterales; family UBA6623; genus CATQHP01. Next base: position 4,124,833 of record OZ243965.1, read on the forward strand.
GGGCGGGGATGTGCCCGTAGCCCAGATGTTTGCGCACCACTGCGCCGTTCTTCGCCTCCACCAGGGCATTGTCGTTGCTGCGCCGCGGGCGCGATTTGGTGAACTCTCCGACGTGCAGTTTTTGCAGTAGCGCGGCCACTGTGTGGTTGACGTATTCCGAACCGTTGTCAGAGTGGAAGCCGCGCACGGAGAAAGGGAAGCTCTGCAACAGCGCCTCCAGCAGCGGCAGCAGGTAGCGCTCGCTGATCTTCTGGCAACTGCCGATGTACTGGTACTGAGTTACTTCATCAACCAGGTTCAGGTGATAGACCCCTTTGACTTTATCGCGATCTCCCTGATGCACCGAGTCGACCCGCAGGAAGCCCGGCCGGCCTTGCGGGCGCGGGCGGCGGCGCTCGCCGAGGGCCACCGCGACGGGCCGCGTGCGCTGCGGCGCGACATACTTGCGGGTGTAGATGCACGTCTGCCGCAGGTTGTACAAGTGCCCGTTGGAGATGCCTGCCAGGCGCTCGAAACGAACGTCGCCGAACACTTTCCAGGCGCGCTCGCAGAGCTTGCGCGTGGCCGGCCCGGATAACCTGCCATGCACTTCGTCCGTTTCCGCCAGCAGCACGATATCCTCCCGTGTATAGCGTCGCACGAAGGGCTTGGCCGGCCTCTGCCGTCGATCGCGCAACTCCCCCTGCGCCAGGTAGCGCGCGATCAGCCGCGCCAACTGCGCCCGGCTCAGGCCCGTCGTGCGCTGCAAGTAGCGGCGCAGCAGACCCCGCTCCGCCTTGCCCAGCCGCCAGTAGCCAAAACGCGCCAACACGCTCCCGATGTGCCTGTAGGCCGCTTCCCGCTGTGGCGCCAGCGCCGCTGTCCCCGCGCTGCCCTCCACAAACAACCGCACCTGCTCCAACGTCCTGTGCGTCTCCAACTCCAAATGCAAGATCACCCTCCGATGATTCCCACATCCCGCTCTCTCGCCCCTTCAGGCTCATCTCTCGTTGGAAACCGCCCCCCTCTTCAGGCTCATCTCTCATTGGAAAAGGCTCAAGCTCCCCTTTCCGCCTATGCGATTGTATTATAGGCGCGGTTTGCCGATGACTCCACCTTTCGGACTCTGCTTGGCAGGTCGGCGCCGCCGGACGCGGGGGGGCGGCGCGGGTTTCGCCGCCGTTCTCGCGCTGGGCGTCCTGCCGGCGTCTTTTCCGCCTCTCCGGGCGCAAGAGGAGACCCGCAGGCCCGCCGGCGACGGTTTCGTCGGAGCGCAAGTTTGCGGCTCTTGCCATGCCGAGCAGTTTGCGCAACAATCGCAGAGCGCTCATGCCGGTTCGCTCAGCCCGGCCGCCCTGCATCCGTTGGCTTCGTCCTTCGTCCCCGAAGCCCCCTTGAGAAGAGGCCGCTTTCAACTGACCTACGCCGCTATGCCGAACGAGTTGCGCGTACGCATCGCGGATGGGGAGGAGGCGCAAGAAACTCCGCTCGAATGGGCCTTCGGCGCCGGCGGCCAAGCCGTTACTTTCGTCAGCCGCCTCGACGAAGACACGTATGTCGAGCACCACTTCAGCTATTACTCCGCAACCAAGTCGTTTGCGGCGACGCCGGGCCACGAGGGCCGTGCCGCGGATTCGCTGCGGGAAGCTCTGGGCGCGCCCTACGAAACTTTCTCGCCGCGGTCGGAGATCATGCGCTGCTTCTCTTGTCATTCGACGGGCAAGTTGTCGCTCGGCCGGAATTTCGATCTGCGGCCGGCGGAACTGGGCGTGCGCTGCGAGTCGTGCCACGGTCCCGGCGCGGCGCACGCGGCCGCCGTGCGGCGCGCCGATATGGACGCCGCCCGCGCCTCGCTGGTCAACCCGGGGCGCATGGACCCGCAAGAACAGATTGCGTTCTGCGGGAACTGCCATCGCCCCCCGGCAAGCGAGAACGAAGCCATCGACTGGCGGGACCCGTGGAACGTCCGCCACCATCCGCTATACCTGAGCCGCAGCCGTTGCTTCCTGGGGAGCGGCGACAGCCTCTCCTGCGTTACTTGCCACGATCCCCATCGCAGCGTTTTGCGCAACGCGCCGGCCTATTACAACAGCCGCTGCGCAGCTTGCCATGCCGCGTCGTCGCATCCGCCGAATCCCGCAACCTGCAAGACTACCGACTCCGCCGGGTGCAGTTCGTGCCATATGCCCGCCGTGCGTCCCAACGATCACCTGCGGTTTTACAACCACTGGATCGGGATCTACCGCAACGGCGGCGTGTTGCGCCCGAGCGAATAGCGGGACCGAACTTACGGCGCCCGTTGTATCTGCGCGCGGATCTCACGCGCAAAAGGGTCGTCCGGGCCGTTCGCCTTTTCGATAATTCTCAAGGCCCGCTCGAAAAGGCTGCGCGCTTCGGAAGCATCGCCCTTCGCCTGCGCCAAATGAGCCAGGTTGTAGATCGTCTCGCCGGCGAGCGCATCGCCGCCGCCGAATTGCCTCTCTTGAATGGCGGCCGCGCGTCGATAGAGAGGCTCCGCGGTCTGCAAATTGCCCTGCAGGTGGTAAAGGCCGGCGAGATTGTTCAGCGTTGCAGCGACCTCGGGATGCTCCTTGCCCAGCAACTCTTCTCTCATCGCCAGCGCTCGACTCAGCAACTTTTCCGCCTGCCGGTAGTCTCCCTGGTCCCGCAGCACGCTGCCGAGACCGTCCAGAGCCGCCGCTGCTCCCGGATGTTCCGCAGCGGGGGACGCCTGATAGACGGACAAGGCGCGGCGGAACAGTTGCGCGGCCGCGGCGAGATCGCCCTGCATGCCGGCCAGCCGGCCCAGGCCGCAAAGCGTGGAGCCCAGTTGCGGGGAAGCGGCATCGAGATGCTCGTAGATGCCCAGCGCGCGGCGGTACGACGCTTCGGCCGCCGCGTAGTCTCCCTGCATCTCTTGCAACTCCCCGACGCCGCTCCATGCCGCCGCGGTATCGGCATGGCCGGCTCCGAGCGCCGTCCGATAAATGGACAGCGCCTTGCGGCGCAGCGACAAGGCTTCCTCGAGATTGCCGCGCTCCAACTCGATCTCCGCCAGCGCCGCGTGGCTTTTCCCCGCGTTCGCGCCGGCTGTTCCCAAGGATTTTTCGAAGATCCGCAGCGCCTTGCGGACGTTCGTTGCAGCTTCTTCCAACTCGCCTCTCAGGCGCAGCGCTCCCGCGAGATTCAGCAGCGTTGCCGCCGCTTCCGGATCCTCGTCCGTCCGATTTTTCTCATGAATCGCTAGGGCTCGTCTGTATAGCCGCTCGGCTTCGCCGAGATCTCCCCCGGTTTCCTTCAGCAGCCCGAGATTGTTGATCGTGGCGGCGAGGCGGACAGGATCCTCGCCGGGCGTTTTTTCCTGCAGCGCCAGCAGCCGCGCGTAAATCGCTTCGGCTCCCTGCGCGCTGCCGCTTGCTTCAAGAACTCCGACGAGTTTTCGCAGCAAGGGAATCGCTTCGGCGTCCTCGCGGTCGTCAAGCGACTCCCCGATGGCGAGCGCCCGCCGGAACGCGGCCTCCGCTTGCGCGTAGTTTCGTCCGGCGGCGAGAATATCGCCGAGATGCGTCCAATCTTCAGCGACCCGCTCGTGCTTTTGACCGAACGTTTTCTCGTCGATGGCCAGCGCCCGTCTCAACAGCGGTTCCGCCTCGGCTGTCCGCCCGTGTGCGTTCAGCAATAGGGCGAGATTGGCAAGACTCCGCGCAACCTCGGGGTGAAGCGGGCCCAGTTTCTGCTCCCGCCTGGCCAGAGCCTCGCGGTACAGGTCTTCGAACCGAATGTCCTCCGCGCAGAGGCCGAGGCTCGGCAAGCAGCTTGCGGTGAGAATGACGAATGAAGCTCCTCGCGCGCGCATGGAGATGTCCGGCATACTCCGGGCCGGCGAACTCCGGGCTGGAGCTCCTCGCGCGCGCATGGAGATGTCTGTTGGCGCCACTCGCCATCCGGACCTGGCCGGAGCTCCTCGCGCGCGCATGGAGATGTCTCGTCCGCGATTTCAGGCAAGCGGCCGGACAAGAAGTATCCTACACCATGCCCCACCATGCCCCACCATGCCGCCATGCCCGCCGCGGCCCCCTGGCTCCGCCGAGGAGGGCTTGGCGGCAGACGCGGCGGGAGTCGTGCAACGGCGGATTTGCGGTATACACTGTTCGTGGAGGCTCCCGTGCCGCGTCTTGTTCAACACCGCTCCCTTGCTTTGGCGGCGGCCGTCCTGGCCGTCGTGTTCGCGGGCGCCCGCTGCGGCGGCCCGCGCGATTATCTGCCGGCGGAGTTGCGCGCAAAAGTCGAGGCGCTCAAAGCCGACGTGCGCCGCGAACCGACGACGGCGGAAACCATCGCCGCCCGCAACGAGGTTTTCTGGGAATGGCTGAACGCCTACTCGCTCAGCGGAGGCCCCGTGCCGCCTCACGGCCCCTCCGTCTCTTCGTGGATTTTCCAGACGGCTTTCGAGAACGAGCGGGCCCGCGGCTCGCTGCAGGACTTCGAGAAGCTGCTCGAGGCCGAAAAGGCGACGCACCGTTCCGCGCTGTTCCCCGACGACAGCCTCGCCCGCCAACTGGACGATCTGATCTACGAGCTGACGTTCAAGGACGAGCAGCCCGACGGCCTGGGCGCGCTGAGCCTCGACGCGGCGGGTCCGTTCTCCATCGGCTCCCTGCAGACAATCGAGCAGACGTACGCCGTGGGCGCCGCGCCGCTGCGCAAAGGGGCGGCGCTGATCGTCGCCAAGCAGCTTGCCTGGGACGGGGGCGTCCTGCAAATCGAGGATCCGGCCGCCGACAACTACGTCGCGCTGCGCGCATCCGACCCGAGCGTCCGTTTCGAGAAGACCAGCGTCGCCATGGGCGGGCTGCAAGCCGGACGCGACAGGGCGCTGCCGATGCCGGCCTACCGCGTCGCCGAAGGGGTCCTGGAAAAAGGAGACACGGTGACGCTGATCTACGGGGACCGCTCGGGCGGCGGGAAGGGTTGGCGCTTGCAGTCGATGGCCAACGACGATGTATTGCTGCCGGTCTTCCTCGACATCGACGGCAGCCGGCGGCCGATGGCGTTGCACTGGCCGTCGTTCCGGGTGGTCGGCGAGGGCGTCCGCTCGGTAAAAGGCTTCGCGCCGTCGATCGTCGAGCCCGGCGAGGAGTTTGCCTTGGCGGTGCGCAGCGAAGACCGCCTCTACAACCGTGCGACAGGCGCGATCCCCGCCTACGAAGTGACGCTGAACGGCCGTCCGTTTCGCAAGCTCACGGCGGGCGGCCCCGCGGTCAACGTGCTCGACGGACTCGCCATCGACGCGGAAGGCGTCTATCGTTTCGCCTTCCGCTCGCCCGACGGCGCCGTCGCGGGATCGTCGAATCCCGTCTGGGTCAGACGCAATCCGCCGCACCGCATCTACTGGGGGGAGACGCACACCCACACCGGCATGGCCGAAGGGCAGGGCACGGTCGAAGGTTCCTACCGCTACGCCCGCGAGGACGCGCGCCTCGATTTTCTGGGACTTTCCGAGCACGACAAATACATGGACGATGGGGAATGGCGCGCCATGCAAGAGGCGGTGCGGCGCTACGGCAAAGAGGGAGAGTTCGTTGCCTTCCCGGCGTACGAGTGGACCGTGCGGCGTCCGCTGGGCGGCCACCACAACGTTTTCTACCGGACGCCCGGCCGCGAGCGCATGCCCATCCAGCAGGCGTCGAATCTTTCGCGGCTTTATCAGGGGCTGCGCGCCTTGTTCGAGCCGAACGACGTGCTGATTATCCCGCACGCGCACAACGCCGGGGATTGGCGCCGCAACGACCCCGACCTCGAGCGTCTGGTCGAGATCATGTCGATGCACGGGACGTTCGAATGGTTCGGCAACTACTATCTCAAACGCGGTCACCAGATCGGCTTCATCGCCGCGTCGGACGATCACCGCAGCCGTCCGGGCTACAGCGGAACGCTGCGCCGGGCCGCGCTGGCGCAGTTCGGCGGACTGGCCGCCGTAATGGCCCCCGCCAAGACCGCCGACGCGATCTTCGACGGGCTCCGCGCGCGAAGAACGTACGCGGTCACCTCCGCCGACCGCATCGTCATGGACCTGGAGCTCAACGGCGCCGGCATGGGCCGGCGGATTCCCTATACCGACAAACGCCGCCTCCGCGCCCGTATTCTGGGCACGGCGCCGATCGTCGAAGCCTCGGTCGTCAAGAACGGCGATATCGTTTGGACGAAACGCCCGGCGCAAGCCGGTTTGACGGCCGAAGCGAAAGTGCGGATAGCCTTCGAGTCTTCCTCCGAGCCCCTGTTCCGCGACAACCCCCGCCCCTACCGCCGCTGGCGCGGGACGCTCGAAGTGCGCGGCGCAAGCCTCAAAGCGGCGCGGGCGCTCAATTTCGACAACCGCTACATCGAATTCGCCGAAACGGACCCGCGCAACCCGAACCGGGTTTCTTTCTACACCGAAACCCGCGGCCGCGCCGACAGTCTGCTGCTCGAGCTTGCAGGCGCCTCGCCCGCGACCGAAATCGTGGTCAGGCTGGAAGAGACGGTCGAGTACGGCAAGGCGCCGCCGAGAATCCGCGGCTACATGACGATCCCGGCGCAAACGGTGCGCCTTCCGTTCTCCCGCCTCGACGAAGGGCTGCTGATCCGGCAAGTTCCGGTGGGCGACGACATCGACACGATAGCGCTGCAGATCCTCGGCGGCGACCCGCCCTTGGATTACGATTTGGAGTTCGTCGACACGGGCGAGCCCGGCCGCGGCGACTACTACTACGTCCGCGTGGAGCAACTGAACGGAGCCCGCGCCTGGTCGTCGCCGATCTGGGTCGGCGGCGAAGAACCGCGCTGAGCCGAAGGCGAAAAACACACCTCGAGCCGAAGGCGAAAAACATGCGCCGAGCCGAAGGCGAAAAACACACGCCACGCCCGCGTACAATGGAATCCGCTTGCCGCGGGCAGGCGGCCCACAGCGCTTTGACTGAGGAACCCGGCGGCGATCCGTTGAAGGTCTTTCAGCAAGGGATCGACCTTTTCAACCGCGGCGAATTTTACGATTGCCACGAGCGTCTCGAGCAAATCTGGATGCCGTCGCGGCAGCCGGACCGTTGGTTTTTGCAGGCGCTGATTCATTTCGCCGTGGGCTTTTACCACCATCGGCGGCGCAACAAGGTAGGCGCAGTGCGGCAACTCCGCAAGGGGTTGAAGAAAATCCGGGGGTACCTTCCTGAATGGGGCGGCGTGGCCACCGGCGAGCTGGAGCGGGAGATCGGCGAGCGCCTGCGCGTCATCGAAAGCGGGGGGACGGTCCGATCGTTCCCGCTGATACGCCAGACGGCGCCTTGGCCGGGGCTGCGCGGGCCGGCGCCAACGAGCAACGGGCCTGAAAAGAAGCGGCAGTTCCAGGCGGTACAATCGTAACCGGCCGGCCCGGGGAAGCGTATCAAGGGAAGCGTATCGAAGGTTGCCGGCAACGGCCGGCGGGGAGGTGTGAGAATGGGGATGACCAGACGGAAATTCGTCGGAGTTTGCGGCGCGCGGGCGGCCGCCGCCGGGGCCTTTTCCTTTGCTCTCGCCGGAGCGGAATCGACGGGGAAATTCGAAGTGACGAAGACAGACGAAGAATGGCGCCGGGCGCTCACGCCCGAGCAGTACTACGTGCTGCGCAAGCACGGCACCGAGCGCGCGGGGACAAGCCCGCTCAACTCCGAAAAGCGTTCCGGCACGTTCGTCTGCGCCGGCTGCGCGCTGCCGCTCTTTTCCTCGGAAACGAAATACGAGAGCGGCACCGGCTGGCCGAGCTTCTGGAAGCCGCTCGACAACGCCGTGGGAACATCGGTCGACCGCTCGTTTTTCATGACCCGCACCGAGGTTCACTGCCGGCGCTGCGGCGGGCATCTCGGCCACGTTTTCGAAGACGGTCCGCGGCCCACCGGGCTGCGCTATTGCATGAACGGCGCGGCCATGAAGTTCGCGCCCGCCGCCGGCGGCGAATAACGCTTGGAAGCCGCCCGGCCCCAAGCGGGAGATGGAGATGGAGCGATGCGTGGATTTCCGATTCTCGGAGCTTTTTTTCTGATGCTCGTGGCGAGCGCGGGCGGCGCTGCCGCCGAAGAGCAGACGGCCCTCTTCGCCGGCGGCTGCTTCTGGTGCATGGAGCCGCCCTTCGACGATCTCGACGGCGTGCTTTCCACCACGTCGGGCTACGCGGGCGGCTCGAAGGAAGACGCTACATACCGAAAAATCTCCAGCGGCCGAACCGGCCACCGCGAAGTCGTCGCCGTCAAGTACGACCCGGCGCGGGTCGGCTACGCGGAGCTCCTGGAGGTGTTCTGGCGCAACATCGACCCTTACGACCGCCGCGGCCAATTTTGCGACAAGGGACCGCAGTACACCTCCGCGATTTTCGCGCTGAACGACGAGCAGCGCCGCCTCGCCGAGGAGTCCAAGGCGAAGCTCGTCGCGCAGCTTGAGTCCGGCGGCAAGCAGGGCAGCTTGATCGCCACCGAGATTCTGCCGCCGGCGGCGTTCTATCCCGCCGAGGAATATCACCAGGACTATTACAAAAAGAACCCCGTGCGCTACAAGGTCTACCGCTGGAACTGCGGGCGCAGCGCCCGCCTCAAGCAGGTTTGGGGCGAGGCCGCCGAGCATTAGACGCACGGGCAAGAACCTGCCGCCAACCCGTGTTGTTAGAATTCGAGCGAAGAAGCCGGACCGCGCCCGCAAGCGCCCGGGTGGCGAAATCGGTAGACGCAACGGACTTAAAATCCGTTGTCCGCAAGGACGTGTGGGTTCGAATCCCACCCCGGGCACCATTTTTTTCAACAAGATACGGCTTTGCCGGGATTTTCTTGGCAAAGGATTCTCATGGCAAAGCTTTCGGGGCGGCGGCCCTTGGCCTGAGCGCACCGCTCCATATCCTTGTTGCCCGCGAGCCTTATTGTCCGCGGGGACGTGCGGGTTCGAATCCCGCTCCGGGCGCCGTCCGCAGGAAATTGCGGCGCCTGCGGGCGTCGGCGCGTCTTGCTATTCTCAAGCGAACGATGCGGCGGCTTGCGGCGGCGCTGGTTCTGCTTTCCTGCTCCGGCTCGGAGCCGGGGCTGCGCATCGAGCAGATTACTTTCGGGCCGGACTACCATCACTTCTACGGCTACATCGGCCACGTCGGCAACACTCCGTGGAACGGCAGTGGCCGCTACATGGCGGCTCTGCGCAGCAGCTTCGACGACCGCATGCCGGGACCCGGGGACGCCGCCGACATTGTCCTGATCGACACCGCGAACGGCTATTCCCTGGAAGCGGTCGACCGGACGCAAGGCTGGAACCCCCAGCAGGGCGCGATGTTGTACTGGAACCCCGAACGCCCCGACACGCAGTTCTTCTTCAACGACCGCGACCCCGAGAGCGGAAAGGCGTTCACGGTTCTCTACGATATCGCCCAGCGCAAGCGCGTCAGGGAGTTCCGCTACGAAGATACGCCCTTCGCCAACAGCGGCGTCGCACAAAACGGCGGTTGGTTTCTGGGCATCAACTACGCCCGCATTGCGCGGCTCAGGCCGGTTACCGGCTACAAAGGCGCCTGGGATTGGACCGTCGATGTCCTGCATCCCGAGGACGACGGCGTTTTCCGCGTGCGCGTCGCTTCCGGCGAGAAGCGGCTCATCGTGTCGTTCGCACAGCTCGCCGCCGCTCTGCGCGCAACCCACCCCGGCGTCGACGATACGGCGTTGTTCATCAATCACACCCTTTGGAACCGCGAAGACGACCGCATCTACTTCTTCGCCCGCGGCAATTTCGGCAACCGCCGGACGCGGATCAACGCTCCCTTTACCGTCGACCCAGACGGCGGCAACCTGACTTACCATCCGCTCCACGTCGGCGGCCACCCCGAATGGGGCGAGGGGCGCCTGCTCTTCGGCTCCATCGACCGCAGCCGCCAGGTCGTCTATGACACCGACCGCCGGGAAGTCGTCGATACGATCGGCTCGCCCGAGATCATCCCCAATCCCGAAGGAGACATCGCCCTTTCTCCGGACGGCGAATGGCTGGTCAACGGCTGGGGGGACGAAGAGCACAATCGCTACGTGGTCTACCGTCTCGCCGACGGTTTCCATCTGACTTCGCCGCCGTTTTCCAGGGGCGGCCAAGCTCACGGCGACCTGCGCCAGGATCCCGGCCCCTGCTGGTCGCCTGACGGCGCGAAAATCTACGTGCCGGCGTTTGCCGCCGACGGAACCCGGCAAATGTTCGTCATGCATCTGCCGTAGCGGTTCCGGGCGCGGCAAGCGCGGAGTACAATAGGTGGTTTGAGCCGGCGATGAGCGAAAGAGTTCCCAAAACACTGGCGGCGGTTACCGGAATCAGCGTTTTGGCGGCGGTCTACCTGATTTTCGTATGGGTTCCCACCGAAGCCACGATGGGAATCGTCCAGCGGATTTTCTACTTTCACGTAGCCTCCGCGGCAGTGTCGTTCCTGGGGTTTTTCATCGGCGGATTCGCTGCAATCCGCTTCCTCAATAACCGCCGCAACAGTCTGGACGATTTGTCGGTTGCCGCCAACGAAGTCGGGCTTGTCTTCGCCGCGGTCAATTTGATCACCGGCTGTTTGTGGGCGAAGCCGATTTGGGGCGTCTACTGGGCGTGGGACCGGCGGCTGACGTCGATGCTCATCCTGGCTTTGATCTATATAGCCTATTTGATTCTGCGCAAATCGATTTCCGAGCCGGGCCAGCGCGCCGTGGTTTGCGCGGTTGTTTCGATATTCGGGATGGTCGATATACCGATCGTTTACATGGCCAACCGCTGGTGGCGGACGCAGCATCCGGCGCCGGTGCTGGGCGGCGAAGGATCTCTGGATCTGCGCATGACGTTCGTGCTGTTCTTTACGATGTTCGCGCTTGCGATGCTTTTCTGGTGTCTGGTGCGGACTCGGCGGGGGCTTGAAGCGCTGCGCCGCGAGACCGACGCGCTGCGCCGCGAAGTCCACGCCCTGACCTGACTGGAGAGAAGATGGAAGTCGAAGTCCTCAAGAATCTGAAATGGCTTTGGGCTGCGTTCAGCGTCGCTTGGGCGCTGCACATCGGCTATGTATGGTCGCTTTCAGGCCGCGAAAAGAAATTGCGCGGCGAGCTGGAAGATATCCGCAACATGCTCCGGGAGAACGACAAGTCGGAAGATTAGCCGCCCGCCTCGAGGCCGCAAAGCAACTGCGCGAATCGTCGCAAACCCAATGACCGGCCGTCCCAAGCCGACTGCCCGGCTCGGATTGCTTGCGGCCTGAAGGGAAGCCTTACACCTTTTCGGGAACGACCCAAGGTTCGCGGTAGTCCCGCTTGAGCAGGTCGTTGGCGCCGGCGTCGCCCACGAACTGCTCCTGCGCGGGGTCGAATTTCAAGCTGCGTCCGCCGATGCGGTAGGAGATGTTCGCCATGTGGCAGAGGGCTGCCGAGAGATGGCCTTCGAGCACGTCGCAGTTGAGGTCGGACACTCGCCGGCTCTGCACCGCTTTCAGGAAATTGGCGAAGTGCAACTCGGTCTCGTTGCCGCCGGTATTTTCCATGTACGGCCCCGGCGTTCGTTTTTCGCCCAGGTATGTCCAGTAGCCGCTGCCGCCCACCACCATGTAGCCGTTGCTGCCGAAAAAAAGCGTTCCGATCGTATTGCGTCCGCCGCCCTCTTTTTCCAGCAGGCCGCACTCGCCGCCGGTGTGCAGCCCGCGCACTTCGAACGCCAGTTGACTGTCCCCGTAGTGGAAAAGCGCCTGCTGGGTATTGGGCGTTTCCTGCTGGTCGTCGTAAATGTAGTGGCCGCCCGAGGAAAAGACCTCCGCGGGCAGATGGTCTTTGCCCATTCCCCAGCGGATGACATCCATTTGATGAATGCCTTGATTGCCGATATCGCCGTTGCCGAACGCCCAATGCCAATGCCAGTTGTAATGAAACCGGTTTTCGCGGAATTCGTAGGGCTGCGCCGGCCCCAGCCAGATGTCGTAGTCCACTCCCGGCGGCGCGGCACTTGCGCTCTTCGTTCCAATCGACATGCGGCGCTTGTAGCAAAGGCCCTTGGCCATGTAGAGCTCGCCGATCGCGCCCTCGCGCAGTTGGCGGACCGCTTCGATTTTGTGCGGGGTCGAGCGCGATTGCTGTCCGATTTGGACGATGCGCTTGTACTTGCGCGCCGCCTCGACCATCTTGCGGCCTTCCCAAACGTTGTGGCTGGCGGGTTTTTCACAGTAAACGTCTTTGCCGGCCTGCGCCGCCCAGATGGTCGCCAGCGCATGCCAGTGATTCGTCGTCGCTATCGTCACGATGTCGATCGACTTGTCCTGCAGCATGTCGCGCAGGTCTGTGTACTCCTTGGGCTTGCGGCCTTGCTCTTGGGCCGCCAGCGCCGCCGCCCGCTCGGCGACCGCCTGGTCGATATCGACAACCGCGGCGACCTCCGTTTTGGGATTTGCTGCGGCTGCGCGGATATGGGATTTCCCGCGCCCGTTGACCCCGATCACGGCTACGTTCAGGCGCTCGTTCGCGCCGAGCACTCGGGAATAGCGGGCCGCGGTCAGCATGGCGGCGGTGGAGCCGGTGGCGGAAAGAAAGCGGCGGCGATTCATAAGTCCTCCAGGTTTCTATCGGTTGATTCTAGCGCACTCTCGGGATCGGACAAGCCCTTGCGGCCGCCTACGTCAGCCGGCTGCGCAAAAAAGCGATGTTTCGCTCGGTGGCCTCGATGAGCTGCGCCGTTCCGGAGTGCCGCGACTCGAATACGTACCAGCCGTCGTATCCGATTTTACGGAACGTGTCGAGCGCGGCTTTCCAGTCGATCGGCCCCGGCTCAGCGATGAGCCGCTCGTCGTTCTTGACGTGGACCTGGCAGATCCGCTCCTTCCCGAGCATCTCGATGCCGGGGACGGCCTCTGTGCGATGGCCGTAGAAGGCCATGTTGTGCGCGTCGTAATACACCTTGACGTTTTCTTCGGCGACGAGGTCGACCAGCCGCATGTTGTGGGCCGGATTCAGCGAGTTTTCGAGACCCAGCACGACGCCGGCGTCTCTGGCCGGTTTTGCGGCGGCCCGCAGCAGATCGACGACCGGCCCGTAAGAGTCTTCGTCGTTCATGTCGGGCGCGCGGTCGCGGAAGAAGGCTACCAGGACGATGCGCGCCCCGATCAGCTCCGCGGCGCGCACGGCGCGCAGGATCTGGATGCCGGCGACCGGCGAATCCTTGATCGACACCCCCCTGCTCCACACGCCGGCGAGAGAGGGAATTTGAATCCCCCAACGATGCGCCTCGCGTTTGTACCGCCTGACGGCGTCGAGATCCCACAGGTTCGGATCGCCGGACGCGATCTGCAGCTCGACCCCCATCAGTCCGTCGATGCGGCTCGCCAAGCGGAAGACATCGAAGTTGCCGACCATCTTCATCGCCGCCGCGCGGTGGCCGATCTTCACCGGAGGACCAGGCGCAAGCTCCTGCGCCGCGCCGGCTCCCGCGGCCATCGGGAGCGTCAATGCTTCACGTCGACTGATCACGGCGCCCGCCCCGGCCCTAGGCAAAATCCTTGTCCGTGATGAAGCGGTTTTCGTCGATGCTCATCCAGGCCGCGTAGGCAAGCTTGGTCGCTTCGATCGCAAAGTCCGGGTTGAGCGCGGACCGCGAGCGCTCGCGCACGTCGCGGAAAAAATCGCGGTAGAGGCGCGCTTCATTGCTCATGCCGTCGGAGGCGCCGGAAAGATCGAGCTCGCGAGGGGCGGAACCCTCCGATCGAAGCACTGCCTTGCTCCGGTCGTATTGCAGCGATCCCTTGTCGCCGGCGATCGTCAACTGCCAATCCGCGCCGCGGGCAAAGCCGCAATAGGTGTGTTGCAGGCGTACGCCGCCGAACCGGGCGATTACGGCGATCGCATCTTCGGTAGTGCGTTCCGGCCAGTGCGCCGCGCCTCCGACAGCCGAGCACTTGGTCAACGGCGCGGCGATCATTTCGTAGAGAAAGCCGTAGGAATGGACGGAGAACTCCAGCAGGCTGGAGCCGGCGAGACTGCGCAGATGGCGCCAGGGAACGAGCTTCCCCGATTGCGGATCCGGCGCCGCCCAAGTCTTCGGGTTCCAGTCGCCGCGGTATTCGTTGAGGGCGAACAGATGCGTTTTGCCGAGCTCTCCGCCGCGCACCAGCTCGATGATCTTGCGGTAGTCGTCGGCATAGTGCCGCTGCATGCCCACGGCGACGATGCGCTTGTGCTTCCGCGCCGCTTCCGCGACGCGCTTCGCCTCCCGATAATCGATTCCGATGGGCTTTTCCATCAGAACGTCCTTGCCGGCTTCCATCGCTGCAATCGCGATCTCGGCGTGCAGATAGTTGGGCACTGCGATCACGACCGCCTGGACGTTCTTGTCGGCGATCAACTCGCGGTAATCGACGTACATGGCGGCAGCGGCCGCCGGGCCGCTGCGCGCGGCGCGCATGTGGTCGCCCTGGATGTCGCTCAGCGCCGCAACCTCCACGCCGCCCAATTCGCGGTATGCCGCCAAATGCCGCTGCGCGCGGTTGCCCAAGCCGATCAATCCCAGCTTGGCGTTGCCTGTCTGCGCCGGCAGCCGCGCCGCCAATGCAGCGGCCAAGCCGCCGCCGACCAACGCGCGCCGCGTCGGAGACGCCGTATCGTTCCGGTTGTTCCTTGCTTGCCGCATGGCCTTCGTATTCTACAAGCGCCGGCGAGCGGATGAAGAGATTCTCGCCTTCAGGGATCGGTTACTCCGGCAATTCCGTTCCGCGGGTCTCGGGAGCGAAAAACAACACGGCAATGCCGACCGCGAACAGCAAGCTCAGCAACGAGGCCGTATCGCGCAGGGAAAACCCCCAATCGCGCTGCATCCATCCGGCGGCGAACAGGATCGGAGCGGCCAGGACGCGCCCGATGTTGAAGCAAAACCCCGCGCCGGTGCTGCGCACCCGCGTCGGAAACAACTCCGGGAAATAGACGGCGTAGCCGGCGTGCATGCCGAGAGTCAGGAATCCGAAGACGGGCAAGGCAACGAGCAACACGCGGAAGTCGGAAAGAAACTGAAACAGCGCCAGCGCCGCGGCAAGGCCCGCCGCATGGAAAAACAGAAACGCCGGCCGGCGGCCGAATCGTTCCGCCAGAGGGCCGAAGCAGAGCAGTCCGAGTCCGCCTCCGGTCGTGACCAGCAGCATCCCCAACATCTCCCAGCGCTTGATCGATCCGAAATTCTCGTCGATCGCCCGTTGGCGGGGGACGGACGGGTTGGCGGCAATGTATTCTTCTTCGATTGCTTGCCGCAGAGTGTCTTTGCCGTAGATGTGCGCGCCCCAAAATGTCGCCAAGCCGACTGCGGCGAGCGTGACGCCGATCAGGGTGCGGCGGCCGACCTTTGCCGAGAAGAGGGCGGACAGGCGCCCCGCGTTCCGCGGCCCGCTTGCGCCGCGGGATTTTTTCCAGGTCTCCGGCTCGGCCGTAAGCGTCAGGCGCACCGCGACGATCAGCAACGCCGGGACCGCCCCGAGAGCAAAGCCCAGTCTCCAACCGGAGACCTGCGCTCCGCCGAGCGCAGCGATGGCGATCTCGCGTTCGGCGACGATGAACGCGCCGGCCGCAACGGCCAGCATCGTGCCGAACACGCTCGATGCATGAAAGATGGCCAACGACCAGGCGCGGGCGCGCCGCGGAAAAACCTCGGCGACGAGCGCCGTCGCCACCGCCCACTCGCCCCCGACGCCCAACGCCACCAGAAAGCGAAAGACCGCCAGATGCCACCACTGCTGCGAAAGCGCCGACAAAAAGGTGAACCCCGAGTACATCGCGATCGTCAGCACCATCGTCTTGGCGCGCCCGATGCGGTCGCTGAGCATGCCGAAACAGACGCCGCCCAGCGCGCCGCCCAGCAGAAATGCGCCGAAGGCGATGTTGTTGTAGTAGGAAAGCCGCCCGGCCAGGCCGGACTCCTCCGACGCGGCGCCCGCCGGCAGCAACTCCAGCATCGCCTCGTTCATGCTCGCGACGAAGATCTGGCCTTCGAAAACGTCGAAAACCCAACCCAGGGAAGCGATGACCAGGACCAGCCACTGGTATCGCGAAACCCCTGAATACCAGGCTTGGCCCGTTTTTTCAGCGGCGGACATGAGCGGACATGAACTCATCCATACTATCGAGACAGGCCGACTCATGTCCCATCCACGCGCAGCGGAGATTCGCCGGCTCAACGCCCTTTCGACCGAAGAAGTCATCCGCAGGGCCGGCGGGCGGCTGACGGTTGTCGAGAGCCTGGAGGCGTTGCGCCTGCATTTTGCGGATTCCATCGCCGCGACGGTCGCGGCCAACAACGCCGCAGGAAAACCGACTGCGCTCATCCTGCCCTACGGACCCGTCGGGCAATACCCGCTGCTGCGCGACCGCATCCGCCGGGACGGCATTTCCCTCAAGACCTGCGCGCTCTTTTTCATGGACGACTACGCCGACGAGCAAGGAAACGCGCTGGACGCGGCGCACCCCCTGAGCTTCAAAGGAGCGGTCGAAGCCTGGCTCCGAACCATCGACCCGCAACTGCGCCCGAAGCCCGAAAACTTGGTGTTCCCCAACGAGGCGAACGCCGCCGGAATCGCCGCTTCGATCGAGCGGGCCGGCGGAATCGAAGTTTGCTACGGCGGCATCGGCATTCACGGGCATCTCGCGTTCAATGAGCCGGAACCGGGCGTCCGCGATTCCGGCCCCCGCCTGGTGCGGCTGAATGAGTTCACCCGCACGATCAATGCAATCCGCGCGGGTGTCGGCGGCGATCTCGAAAACTTTCCCCGCCGGGCCTGGACGCTGGGCATGAAACAGTGTCTCGGCGCCCGCCGCGTCGAGCTTTACTGCCGCAACGACCGCGGCCTCGACTGGGCGAACACCGTGCTGCGGCTGGCGCTCTTCGGCGAGCCGGGAGACGATTATCCGGTGACCTGGATACGCCGCCATCCGAACTGCCGCGTCGTCGCCGATCGAAAAACCGCGGCGCCGCCCGCCGTGCGTTTCTGACAATTTTCGCCTCAAGCGTGCGAAGATGTCAGGCATGTCCCGGCTGCTGCTTCTCGCGCTCGCCCCGCCTCTGGTTGCCGGCGGGTTGAACTTTCGCCCGCACACGATCGAAGCCGATCTCCGGTCGGGTTATCAGATCGTCGCCGTCGATATCGACCGCGACGGCCGGCCGGACGTAATCGGACTCTCCCAGCGGTCCGAGGCGCTCTACTGGTACGAAAACCCCACCTGGAAGCGGCGCGCGCTCGTCAACGGCATGCACCGCATGATTACGTTGGCCGCCTCCGATCTCGATGGCGACGGCGTTCCGGAAATCGCCTTGGGGACCCACTTCGACCAAACCGACGAGACGAGCGAAGGCCGAGTGTACATCGTCGAGCATCGAGGCGATCCGCGCGGCTTGTGGCAAGCGCGCGAAATCGACCGCCTGCCGACTACGCACCGCTTGCGCTTCGTGGACCTGGACGGCGACGGCGCAGTCGAGCTCGTCAACTCCCCGCTGACCGGGCCGGGCTGCCGCAAGCCCCTGTTCGACTGCGCTACGCCGCTGGTCTATTACGAGACCGGAGACTGGCAACGGCAATACATCGGCAAAGACCTGGACGGGGTGGTTCACGGAATGCACGAAGCGGATTGGGACGGCAACGTCGTCCTGACCGCCTCTATGGGCGGGGTTGCAAGATTCCGCAGGACCGGCGGGGAATGGCGGCGCGCCCGCCTGGCGGCCGGCGACCCCCGCGAGAGGCCGTTGAACGGCGCCAGCGAAATCCGACTGGGACGGCTCGACGGCGAGAGGTTCCTGGCGACGATCGAACCCTGGCACGGCAACCAGGTCGTCGTTTACCGCCGCAAGGGGGGCAGCGATTGGCGGCGGGCGCCGATTACCGACAGCCTTCGCGACGGACATGTGCTCAATGTCGCCGACTTCGACGGAGACGGCAACGACGAATTGCTGGCGGGCGCTCGCGGCGAGCCGTTTTCCCTGGCCGTTTACCGCTTCGAAGAGGGCCGCTGGAAGCGGTACGCCGTGGACGAAGGCGGGCTGTCCGCGGCCGGCTGCGACATTGTGGACCTCGACTCCGACAACGATCTCGACATGGTCTGCATCGGGGCGCGGACCGACAACATCAAGTGGTACGAGAACCTGGGCGGCTGAGCCGCCCGCCGGCGCGGCCTCACGCTTTGCGCAACGTCAACCAGAAGTATTGCGTTCCGGCGCCGCTGTGCGCCTCTATCGTGAAACCCGATTTCCCGGCCAGTCGCTCGGCCTCTTCCAAGGAGATGGAGACGCCGTTCCAGGTGTTGTAACGTCGTTGCCGCGCTTCCGGCGCTCCTTGCGCCTGAAACTTGAACAAGCCGCCCGGCTTCAGCACGCGAAAGACCTCGCTGCAGTACGATTCGATCACCGATAACGAGGGAATGTGCTGGAAGACGATGAAGGAGAACGCGAAGTCGAACCGCTCCGATTCCATTCCGGCAAGAGAATAGCCGTCGCCGAGCGCCAGGCGGACGTTTTCCCGGCCGCGAAGATTCTCCTTCGCCTTGGCCAGCATCTCGCTGCTGATATCCAGCGCCGTCACCTCTCCGAAGATCCGCGCCAGCATGCGCGTCATCCGCCCGACGCCGCAGCCGATTTCGAGGACGTTCAGATCGAGCGGCGATCGGCTGCCGCCGCAGATGCGCAGCATGTCCGGCATGATCTCGTTGGCGACGTTGATCTCCCCGGAGCGGAAGAACTCTCGTTCATCCCATTGCTCGTGCGCGTTTTGGACGTAGTGCTCGGAATTCTCGACCGCTCTGGCGTTCCAGTCGGTGCGCATTTTCGCGATGATCTGCCGGTCCATGCGTCCGCGCCTCTCTCTTTGCAACTTAGCAGAACACGGCCTGCCCGCCCGGTCCGCCGTCAAGCCGACTGCGGGGCGGACGGCGAGAGCCCCCAACCGGCGCGGTCGGAGAACCTGAAGCCGCGCGCGTCGAGCGTTCCGCCGAAGCCGAACATGACGGGTCGGGAACAGACGTCGCGCTGCAGCAGGCGCGTGCCGAAAGCGCCCTCTTGGGCGTACAGCGCTTCACCGGCGGCCTGCGCCGCCGGCAGCGCCGCGCGGGTCAGCACGCTGGTCTCGCCGACTTGCGCCCCGACGACGATGGGCACAGCCATTTCGCGCAGCAGCTTCACGGCGTCGAGAGAGCGCAGCAGGCCGCCCATTTTCGACACGCGTACGTTGACGATCCAGCGCTCGGGGTCTGCGGCGATACGCTGCGGCCAAGCGGGCCGCGCCGTGCTTTCGTCGAGAACGATGCGCGCTCCGCTGCGCTGCGCGATGAGCCGCATGCCATCGTAATCGCCGGGTTGGGCCGGTTCCTCGATTGCGGCGACGGGGCCGAGCGCCGTCAGATAATCGGCGGCCGTGCGCGCATCCTTCCAGAAATTGTTGGCGTCCACGCGGATTCGCTCTTTGCCGATTCCCAACTTGCGCAAGGTCTTCAACTTGCGCCGGTCAACCTCCAGGTTTCCCGAAAGCTTGAGCTTGAAATCCTTCAGGCCGAACGCGCGGTACCGCGCCGCCGTCTTGAGGAACGCCGGAAATGCGCTGTCTCCCAAAACCGCCGAGTAGAGGAAGCGCCGCCGCAAGCGAGGCAGCCCCAGCAGGTCTTCTACGGGCGCGCGGTTCTCGCGGGCGAAGAGATCGAGCAGCGCCAGCTCCACGGCGCACCATGCCGCGGGATTGGCGTCGATGGCGGCCGCGCGGTCGGATTGCCAGGCCCGCAGGTCGTCGAGCGAACGGACGCCGCGGCGGATGTCGGCGCGGACGCCGCGGCAGAACTTCTCGGCGGAGTCCAACGTCTCGTTGGTCACATAGCGCCGGGGGCAGCCTTCGCCGACGCCCTGCAAGCCGTTTCCCCGCGCTTCTACCCAGACGCTCTGCGTGCAGGCTCGTTGCGCGGAGGCGTGGCGGAATTTCAGCTTGAAGGGGATGCGCAGACGCGAGATGCGCAGGTCGTCGATTCGCACGGCTCTTATGCGTTTCTTATGCGTCGCCAAGGGCGGCCCTGAATTCGGCGAACGGGAAGGAGCAAGCGTCGGCGTACTGAAGAGCGACGATTTTGAATTGCATCTCCCGCTGCCCGCGGGCGACGCAGTGCTGCTTGTAGGCATGGCCGGCCGCCCGCCGGAGCGGCACGATCTCCAGAGGGCGCAGCCTGCCGCTCTTGCGTTTCTGCTCGTACTCGACGTTGCGCGCATAGATCTCGCTCTCCACGGCGGCGCGCAGAATCTCCACTTGCCGCGCTTCCGCCTGCGGCCATTCTTCTTCCGCCTGCGGCCATTCAAGGAACAGCCGATAGACCGCGCTCCGCGCATCCGCAAGCATGACGAAGAAAACCGACGCCCGCCCGAGCGGTTCCTCGGCGGCGCGCACGGCCTCGATGACTTGGCTCTCGTACAGCTTTTCTCCCGTGATGCTCGTCACTCCGCTGCCCTTTTGCACGAAGCGGATGCAGGGAGTGTTGTAGAACCGCCCGCGGGCCTCGACGATGTCGTTCATGAAATAGCGGTAGAGCCCTCCGCTGGTGGTGACGAAAATGTAGTACTGCCCGCCTTCCCGGAGTTGCTCGATCGTCTGAAACCTGGGCCGGCCGCTGTCCCATGCCCCGCGCTCGACGAACTCGAAGAAGTTCTGCAGGATGGTCGGCGCCCCGCTCTGGTTGCCCGTGTCGACCGTAATCGTGCCGCGGAATTCGCTCGCCATGTAGCCCAGCTCGACGACGGGAACCGACGGCGGCAAGATCTTGCGCACGGCTTCGAGGGCGATGCCGCAACTGCCGCCGGTCCAGGTGGTGACCAGCCGCAGGCGGGGCCAGATATCGCTGACGGAAGGGTTGTCGATGCGCAACAGGGATTGCAACTCGGCCATGCGTCCGGCGGAGCAGCGCATGCGGGGCAGGATCGCCGCCCGCTGCTCCGCAGTGAGCAGGCCGGCGCAGGAGAGCGAGCCGGCGGAGAGGTCTTTCAGCAGTGTTTCGCGATGCTCGCGGAACACGGAGATCAGCTTGAGCAGCGTGGAGGGATTCGCCGTGGCGATGCAGGCGATGTCGGAGCAGCTCAAGGCCAGCGCGACGATCGCCCGGTATTTCAACTCGTAGTCCTCGATGGCCAGAGCCTCCTGGGGCAGGACGTAGCGCCGGCGGGCGCGGCGGGGCATGGTTTGCGCAACGTGTCCGGAAGCGGAGCCGTACGGAACGCCGTTTTGCAGGCGGCCCTCGACGGCCGGGCTGACGATGCCCAGAATCCTGCCGTAAAAAACTTCCGGTTCGGCGCGAAACAGCGCGTAAGACTGCGTTGCCTGGATGCGCTTGTAGGCCGCCAGCGTCTCGTCGAGCAGGGGAATGAGCTTCGGCTTGCCGGTGGTGCCGCTGGTTTGGGCGTAGAGCACCGGGGGCGCCGCGGTCAGCGCCGGCTCGCCCGTTTCCTGTTGCCGCTCGATATACGGACGCAGCGACTCGTAGGTCTGGACGGGAACGGCCGCGGCGAATTCGTCGTAGCCGGCGACGGCCGCGAAGTTGTGCTCGCGCCCGAAGGCGGTTTCGCGGTTGCGCCGGAGCAGATCGCGCAGCAGCCGGTCTTGGGTTTCCCGCGGTTTCCGGCAGGCGCGCGCGAAAGGCCGCCAATGCGTCCAGCCGAGCGCCTGCATGCGGGCGCGCACGGCGGCGTTTTCGAGCGGTTCGAGATTCATCGCTGCGCGGCCGGCCCCTTGTCCAGGCCGGGGGTCAACGGCGCCAGCATCTGCGAGACGAAGTCCTGCGGATAGGCGCGGTTGATCAGGCCGAGCTCGCCGACGCGGCGGTTTTTCGGCAAAAACCAGCTTCCGAAAACCAGGTCCCAGACGATCAGGTTGTTGCCGTAATTGCGGTTCGATTCCGCGGGCAGTCTCGAGTGGTGCCAGCGGTGCAGCTCGGCGCCGCTGACGATGTAGTTGAGAATGCCGTAGCGGGCGTCGACGTTCGAGTGTTGAAAGAAGCCGTTTACGGCATAAAAAACGAAATAAAACGCCAGGGTTTCTTCGCCGACCCCGAGCAGGATGAACGGCAGCGCGTCCAGCACGAACTGCAAGGCTTTTTCGATCGGATGGAAGCGCCCGACGTTGAGCCAGTAGAGCTTCTTCGGCGCATGATGGACGGCGTGAAGCCGCCACAGGAGATTCGTGTTGTGCGCCGCCCTGTGCAGCCAATAGCGCAAGAGCTCGGCCGACAGCAGCATCAGCGCAACCTGCGCCGCAAGCGGCCAATGCGCGGGCCAGACGCCTTCGGCGGCGATGCGGAACTCCTTCGCCGAGCGCAGCAGCAGCGCGGCCGCGCCCACCGCAAGCGCTTGGGGAACAAGCATCTGCACGACGATCATGAAGGCCAGATCGTTCTTGACTTCAGTCCGGGACGGCTGCCAGTTGCGGTCGTACGGAATGACGAATTCGAGCAGCGTGACCGCGCCGCCGGCTGCTGCTGCTGCTGCGTAGGCGCCGGCAAGGATGGGCAGCCCGGCTGCTCGGTGGAGCGCCTCCGCGGCCGGGAACGCCGCCAGCATCGCCGCCGGATAGGCGGCCCTGCGCAAAAAAAGCAGAGGCGGCTGCGTAGGCATTGCGTACGGCGGAACCTGTAGTCATTTTAAGCAGGGGCGGCAATCGCCGGATCCTGCGGTGTTCGAATCGATACAAAACACAAGAGCGAATGGGCGTCACAATGATAGAGGCCCCATGCGCGTCCTTTGGCTGATTTTTTGCCTGCAAGCGGTCCTGGCCGCCGGCGCCGCAGGCGATGCCGACGCCATTGTCGGCGTTTGGGAAGCGGACAACGGGAAGGACGTCGTGCACGTCGCGATCGAGCGGTCCGGCGAAACCTACTGCGGAACGATCGTCTGGACCGAGCAGAAATTCTTCCCGCCGGACGATCCGTGGGGGATGGGCGGGCAGCCGAAGGTCGACCGCAACAATCCCGACCCGGCGCTGCGCGCGCGGCCGGTCGTGGGCATTGCCGTAGTCGGGGACCTGCGCTACGCGGGCAAGCGCGAATGGAAGCGGGGTTGGATCTACGCTCCCGACCGGGGGCGCAAGGCCCGTTGCAAGGCGAAGCTGACTTCGCCCCGAACGCTCAAGGTGCGCGGATTCCTCGGCCACCCGTTTTTCGGCAACAGCCTCGAGTGGCGCCGCGTCGAGCAGCGGCGCCAGTGAAGCGCCGCAGCGGATTCCGTCCGCCGCGTGCGCGGGGGGATCACTTGGCCGGCAACGTCTGCGCGAACCGCACGGCCCTGACGACCCACGTCTTCAGGTCGTCGTCGGAGGCGATGCCCGCAGGCTCGACCAGCGCCCAGCCCCGCATCGTCCGGCCGGTGATATCGCAAGGTCTTGTGTGCGGGTAGGCGAGCGTCTTGTCATGATTCTTCCTGTCGAGCCGCACGACGAGCGAACCCTTCCATGTGCCGATGCACATGTTGCCGTTGATCATGAAGCAGACGCCGCCGAACATCCTCTTCTCCGAGTACCCCTTCCGCCGCGAAAGCATCGGGCGGATACGTTCGATCAGCGCTTCGTCGAGCGTCATGTCTGTCCTTCCTCTCGATTCAGGGCGTCGTCATGGCGAGGCGGCCTGTTCGGAATGCGTCTGCGGGCGCCTTGCGCCGCCGGTTCGTGCTTGCTTCCTATGGTATAAATTCCCTTTATCTTTTACCTGTCGCGTACCTATTGCGGACTTTCAGTCAATGCCGTGCAGAACATCGGTCGGAGTATCGCAAGCGTCGGCGGCGAGTTCTTGATGCCGCATGGGCGCAAGCCCGAGCGAACCGCCTGGAGCGGGAAACTACCGGCGCGCCCGATCTTGCAGCGTTGCTTTCGTCTCTGCCGCTTGGCGGCGCCGCCCGCGGTCGTTGCGGCGTTTTTGCTCGCGCGGGCGCTGACGGCGCAGACGATGGACGGCCGGCTGCGCGTCAGCGTGCGCGACGCTTCGGGCCGGGCGGTCGCCGCGCAGGTCGCTCTGACCGGGCGCAACCCGCAGTTCGCCGCCTCCGCGCAAGCGAACGAAGCGGGCGAGGCGACGCTGCGCCGCATCCCTCCAGGGATTTACCGCTTGCGCGTCAGCCGGCCGGGTTTCCAGGACTATTCCGGGCGGGTCGAAATCCGCTCCGCCGTGCCGCGGACCGTCGAGATCGCCTTAAGCATCGCGCCCGTGCGCGCCGAGGTGACCGTCGAGGCCCCCGCGCCGCTGCTCGATGCGCTGCAGCCCTCGCAAACGATGCGCGCCGGCAGCGATTTCCTCGAGCGCGCTCTCGGCGCCACGCTGGGCCGCAGCACGATCGACGCGGTGACGACCATGCCCGGCTGGCTGCTCGAAGCCAACGCCGTCTTGCACCCGCGGGGGTCGGAGTACGACACGCAGTACGTCATCGACGGCATGCCGCTCTACGACAACCGCTCGATCGCCTTCGCGCCGGCCTTCGAGAACAGCGAGTTCGCAGCGGTGAACGTGCTCACTGCGGGCATTCCCGCCGAGTACGGGCGCCGCCTCGGCGGCGTGATCGCCCTCGACACGCGCAGAAAAGGGACGCGCGGGAACCGTTCCGCGCTCGACCTGCAACGAAGCGCGTACGGCACGGCCATCGGGGCCTTTTCCCACCAGTACGCGGCGGAGAGCACGGTCTTCTCGGTCGGGGTTCAAGGCGGCAAAACCGACCGCTACCTCGACCCGCCGGCGCTTCAGAATTTCACCAACAAGGGCAGCTCGTCGGGCTTGAACGCAAGCCTCTCGCAGGACGCGGCGGAGCGCGGACGGGTCACCTTCTACCTGCGCTCCAACCGCACCGGGTTCCTCGTTCCGAACGATCTTGAACAACAGCAAGCGGGGCAGCGCCAGGACCGCCGAGCGGCCGAGACCGCGGGGCAGGTCCATTACCAGCACACGTTCTCGGCGCGCTCGCTGGGCTCGGTGCGCGGCATGGCGCGCGACCTGACCGGGCGGCTCTGGAGCAACGAATTCTCCACGCCGGCCTACGTCCTGCAAGACCGCGGCTTCCGCGAGGGCGCGGTGATCGCCGATCTCACCCTGGAGAGCGAGCGGCACGCCTTCAAGCTCGGCGGGGACGTGCGCGTCAACGATATCCGCGAGCGATTTCAGTTGGCCGAGCCGGACGAGACCTCCCGTTTCGACATCGACTTCTTCGATGCCCGGCGCAGCGTCGAGACGAGTCTGTTCGTGCAAGACCATATCCGCCTGGGCGCCTTCGCCGCCAACCTTGGAGTCCGCTTCGACCGTTACAGTCTGCTGGTCGAAGACAATGCAATCAGCCCGCGCGTCGCCTTGAGCTACTATGTCCCCGCGGCGGCCTTGCAGTTGCGGGCTTCCTACGACCGGGTCTTTCAACCGCCTCCCATCGAAAATCTGCTGCTCAGCAGCGCCGCCCCCACGCTGGGTCTGGACGCCGTCGAAGACGCTCTGCCGGTGCCGGCGAGCCGGGCGAATTTCTTCGAGATCGGACTGCGCAAGCCGCTCGCCAACGTCTTGCGCCTGGACGTCAGCCGTTACTGGCGCGCGTTCCGCAACTCCATCGACGACGATGTTTTTCTGAACACCGGCCTGTCGTTCCCGATCACCTTCGCCTCGGCGCGCATCGCGGGGACCGAGGCGCGGCTGGAAATGCCCCGTTGGCGCGGCTGGTCGTCGGTCGTCAGCTACTCCAACATGACGGGACATGCGGTTTCGCCCGTCACCGGCGGCCTGTTCATCGAGGGCGGCGAGGCCGACGAGCTGCGCGACGCGGCCGTGGAGTTCCCGATCAGCCAGGATCAGCGGAATACGCTTGCCGCGCAAGTCCGTTTCGAGCCGCACCGCCGCGTCTGGCTGATGGCGGGCGTCCGTTACGGCAGCGGCCTGCCCGTCGAGCTCGATGACGACGATGACGACGATGACGATGACGATGAAGATGCGGGCGGAGAAGAAGAAGGGGGAGAGCAGCCGATTCCACGGGAGATCCTCGACAAGATCAATTTCGAGCGGGGCCGCGTGCGGCCCAATCTCAGCCTCGATTTTTCAGTGGGCTTCCGCGTTTGGGAACGGGCCGAGCGGTCGTTTACCCTGCAATTCGACCTGCGCAATGCTGCGGACCGACTCAACGTGATCAATTTCAGCGGGTTGTTTTCCGGAACCGCGCTAGCCCCGGGGCGGCAGGCGGCGGTGCAGATGAAGCTGCGCTTTTGAGGGGGCGCCGGCCGCCGGCCGGTCGATAGCGGGTAGCGAAGAAGAAGGGGAGAAGCAACGTGTCCCATTCCGGCCGGTACGAGGTTTACGCCATCAAATACGCCGAGTGCAACGCGCGCACGCGCCGGCAGTCGTTCCTCTTCGACGACGCGCACGACGCGCCCCACGATATGGACTATTTCATCTGGGTCGTGCGCAACGCCGAGCGAACGATCCTGGTCGATACCGGGTTCGACGGCGCCGAAGGCGCGCGCCGCGGCCGGACGGTTCTCTGCGAGCCGGCCGCGGCCTTGGCCGCCGTCGGCGTCGCGCCCGATGCCGTGGACACGGCGATTATTACGCATCTGCACTACGATCACGCGGGCGGGCTGGAGCAGTTTCCGAACGCTCGCTTCCATTTGCAGGAGGCCGAGATGGTTTACGCCACCGGCCCTTGCATGAGCCACCGCGTTTTGCGGCAGCCGTTTACGGCCGATCACGTCTGCCGCATGGTGCGGCGCGTCCATGCCGGCGGGGTGATGTTTCACGACGGCGATGCGGAGGTCGCGCCGGGAGTCAGCGTCCACAAGGTCGGCGGACACAGCCGCGGCTTGCAGGTCGTCCGCGTCGCAACCGAGCGGGGGCCGCTGGTGCTGGCCTCGGACGCGGCGCACTACTACGAAAACTACGAGAAGAGAAACCCGTTCCCCCTGGTTGTCGACGTCGAGGACATGCTCAAGGGATACGACGCGTTGACGCGCCTGGCGGGCGGCAGGCGCCTGGTGATTCCCGGCCACGACCCGCTCGTGCGCCGCAGATTCCCCGCGGCTTTCGCGGGCGCGGGCGTCGATGTTCGGCGTTTGGATCTGGGGCCCCTACGGCAGGCCGCCGCGCTGGAAGACAAGCCGTGATATGCTCAAGCCGCGGCCCCGCCGAGGCGCGGCTTGCGAGGCGACTCCCGATGCGAATTTTTTTGACATCCGCCATTTTCTTGCTGCTTGGGGTTCCCGGCGCCGCGGCGGCGGACCCGGAACGGGTCTTGCTTTGGCCCGCAGGAGCGCCCGGAGCGGAGGGAGACGAAGCGATCGACCGGCCGGCGCTGACCGTTCATCTCGCTGCGCCGGAGATCAACACGGGCGCGGCGGTCATCGTGAATCCGGGAGGCGGCTACCGCATCCTCGCCGCGGACCACGAAGGCTTGCAGGTCGCCCGCCGGCTGAATTCCTTCGGCATCAACGCCTTTGTTCTGCGCTACCGCCTGCGTCCGAAGTACGAGCCGTCGTTCGCCTTGCTCGACGCGCAGCGCGCCGTGCGCTATGTCCGTTCGCGGGCGCGCGAGCTCGGCATCGACCCGAAGCGCATCGGCATGCTCGGCTTCTCGGCGGGCGGGCATCTGACCACCGCGGCGGGGACTGCGTTCGACGACGGCGATCCCGAGGCGAGCGATCCGATCGAGCGCGTCAGCTCCCGCCCCGACTTTCTGGCGCCGATCTATGCGGCGGTGTCGGGCAAGCTGCTGCGCGGAAATCCGCAGGCGTACCGCGATACGGACGCCAAGGTGACCGCGGCGACTCCGCCGACGTTTCTCGTGCACACGCACACCGATCCGACGGTGACGCCCAAGCACAGCCTCGCTTTTTACCAGGCGCTGCTCGACGCGGGAGTATCGGCCGAGATGCACGTCTTTGCCTTCGGCCCGCACGGCACGGGGCTCGCGCCGGGCGACCCCGACCTGGGGCAATGGCCCGCCTTGCTGCGCGGCTGGCTGCGCCGCCAAGGGTTGCTGACCGGCGCCGAGCGCGCGGAAGTCAGCGGCACGGTGCTGCTCGACGGCGAGCCGCTTTACTGGGGCTGGCTCACGCTGCTGCCGGAAAACGAAAACCACCCGCCGGCAACGGCCTATATGGGCCGGCGCAGCGGCGGGAAGTTCAAGATCGCCGCCGCCGTCGGGCCGAGCGTCGGCCGCTGCCGCGTGGAAGTGCATCGCGTCGCGGCGGATTTCTCTGACCCGACAGGCGGTTCGTATTCGCTCGAAGACGCCGAGAAATTCACCAGGGAGTCGCCCGCAGGGGACGACCTCGTCGTGCGAATCGCCCCCGGCGTCAACGAGATAACAATAGAAATTGCCACGAAGTAACGGCTGCGTCTCTCCTCCGCGCGCGGGCGGGGCGCTGCTTCTGGTCGCGGCGGACCGCCGGGAATTTTCAGGGTTCGAGAATCTTGTTTTCCGCCCGCAAGCCGGTCTGCGCTGCCTGGCCGCCGGAGAGTTGAACGGCGTCCCGGCGTTGTTCGCCGCGAACGGCGTCGGCCGCCGCGCCGCCGCGGCCGCGGTGCGGGCGGCGTCCGGCGCCGCCCCGCTCGCCGCTCTTGTCTCCGTGGGATTCGCCGGCGCGCTGGCGCCGGACTATCGGGTCGGCGACGTGTTCATCGCCCGGCGGGTGCTGAGCGCCGGCGTGGAGTATGCTGGAGGAGCGCCGGGTTCGGCGGGCGGCGCCTATCGGCAGGGCGCTTTGCTGACGGTGGACCGGGTCGTCCAGAGCGCGGAAGAAAAACGGCGTCTGGCCGCTTCGGGGGCGCAGGCGGTGGACATGGAAGCGGCAGGGGTAGCGGAGGCAGCGGCGGAGCGCTCGCTGCCTTTCTACTGCGTTCGCGTGGTGAGCGACGCCGCGGACGCCGCGTTTCCGATCGACTTCAATCGAGCGCTGCGCCGGGACGGCTCGTTTTCCGCGGCGGCCATCGTCCGTCAGGCTGGCTGGAGCCGCGCGCGCTGGCGGCAGTTGGCGCGCTTGAAGCGCGACGGCGAGCGGGCGGCCCGTTCGCTGGCCGCTTTCCTGGCAACCTGTGAGTTTGCCCGCTGACATGCGCATATCCGGCGAGACGATGCAGGCCGCCGTCTACCGCGGCGGCGGAACCGTTGCCGTCGAGCGCTTGCCGATTCCCTCGATCGGCCGCGGAGAGATTCTGGTCAGGGTCGAAAGCTGCGGCGTCTGCCATACTGATCTCAAGAAGATCGAGTACGACCTTCTGCCCGCTCCCCGCGTCTACGGCCACGAAACCGCCGGCGTGGTCGTTGCCGTGGGAGAAGGCGTCGGGAAATTGGCGGCGGGCGACCGGGTGTGCCTGTTCCATCACATTCCGTGCAAGAGTTGTTTTTACTGCCGGTATCGGGATTACGCCCAATGCGCGACGTACAAGAAGGTGGGGGTCACCGCCGGATTCGAGCCG
The DNA here is from genome assembly GCA_965214655.1 of Bryobacterales bacterium. Classification (GTDB taxonomy): domain Bacteria; phylum Acidobacteriota; class Terriglobia; order Bryobacterales; family UBA6623; genus CATQHP01. Next base: position 4,154,256 of record OZ243965.1, read on the forward strand.
GCCGGCGGCGGCTTCGCGCAGTACGCGCGCGCGATGGATTGGATCGTGGAGCGCGGCGTCGAGAAGATACCCGACGGCGTCGGCTTCGACCGCGCGACGTTCGTCGAGCCGGTCAACACCTGCTTGAAGGGATTGGAAAAATGCGCGGTCGGCGCGCAAGAGACCGTTCTGGTGATGGGCCAGGGGCCTATCGGCCTGCTCTTTACGGCGCTGCTGCGGCGGCGGGGAGTTGAGAACGTGATCGCCACCGATCGGCTGCCCGCGCGGCTGAAAAAAAGTGTTCGGCTCGGCGCGTCCGCAGCGCTGGAGGCTTCGGGAGACGTTGCGCGCAGGGTCAAGGCCGCCGCGGGCGGGCGCGGCGCGGACGTTGTCATCGTGGCCGCCTCGGCGCCGGGAATCGTCGAGCAGGCCGTCGGCTTGTCGCGCAGAGGCGGCAGGGTCATGCTCTTCGCGCAGACCTCGGCGCAGGAGAGGTTCACGCTCGACGGCAAGGCAATCTGCGCGGAAGACCGGGCCGTGTTCGGCTCCTACAGCGCTTCGGTCGATTTGCAGGCCGAGTCGGCGCGCATCGTATGGGACGAGAAATTTCCCCTGGAAGAGTTGATCTCGCACCGTCTGACGCTGGACGAGTTCGACAAGGGCATGGAGTTGGCGCGGAACCCGCGCAACGGTTCGCTGAAATTGATCGTGCATCCGCAGGGGCGGGCGGGATCGTGAAGGAAACGATGCCGGCCGCGGTGTTGTACGGCAAGGAGGATCTGCGCATCGAGCAGGTCGCGGCGCCCGCGGTCGGCCCGTCGGACATTCTCGTGCGGGTCAAGGCGGCGCTGACCTGCGGCACCGATTTGAAGGTGTACCGCCGCGGCCACCACGCCAAAATGATTACGCCGCCGGCGATCCTCGGCCATGAGCTGGCCGGGGACATTGTTGCGATCGGCTCGGCGGTCAAGCACTTCCAGGTCGGCGACCGCGTGGTCGCCGCCAATTCGGCGCCGTGCTTCAAATGCTTTTTCTGCCGGCGCGATCAGAAGAATCTCTGCGAGAACCTGCTCTTCAACAACGGCGCCTACGCGCGCTACGTGAAGATTCCCGGGCCGATCGCCGACTGCAACACGCACCGCATTCCCGACCACGCGGACTACCGCGAAGCGGCCTTGACCGAGCCGCTGGCCTGCGTCCTGAACGGCCTCGACGAGACCGGAGTGCGCCCGGGCGATACGCTCACGGTCATCGGCCTGGGGCCGATCGGGCTGATGTTCGTACGCCTGGCGAAGCTCGCGGGCGCGCGGGTGATCGCCGTCGGGCGCCGCCAGATGCAGCTCGACCGCGCCGAGCATCTGGGCGCGGAGGTCATGATCGAGTCGCGCCGCGGTTCCGACCCCAGCGACGAGGTGCGCCGCCGCACCGAGGGCGGGCGGGGCTCCGACATCGTGATCGAGGCGGTCGGCTCGCCCCACGCCTGGCGCCAGGCGGTGGGCATGGTGCGCGCCGGCGGCGTCGTGAATTTCTTCGGCGGCTGCCCCAAAGAGACGGCGATCCTGCTCGATACCGGGCGCATCCACTACGGCTCGCTTACCCTGCGGGCGACGTTCCACCACACTCCCGAACATATCCGCGAGGCGCTCGACGTTGTCTGCCGCGGCGACGTCCACGCCTCGGACTTCATCCTCGACGAAGCTCCGCTGTCTGACCTGATCGCGGTCTTCCAGTCGATGATGAGCCGCAACGGCCGGCTGAAAACGGCGATCCTGCCGGACGAGTGAGCGGTTGCGGCCGCCGCGGGCTGGAACGCATTCACGCTGCGCGCTTCGACCCCTGCTTTCGTCGGAATTTACAAAAAAATTTACAGAAAAAACTGTCATCGCCGGCCTCCTCGCCAGTCTTATAGGCAGGGGGTAAGGCCATACGGACGGGAGGTGCGGAATCATGAGAATCGCGGTTTCGAATTTTTGGAAATTGGCAATCCCGGTTTTCGCCGCCGCCGGCCTGCTGCCTGCGCAAAACGGCGCCGAAGCGGCCCGGTTTCTTTACAACGAGCAAGGCGGGCGGTTGGAATCCTTGTTCTCCGGCATACAGCCGGACGAGGAAGCCAAGGCAATCTTTCTGCATGGAGGGGCGTTCGTCAGAGGCGCGCCGCCGCCCCGCCCGGAGGCGCCGCCAAGCGTCTCGCTGCGGCTTCATGTTCCGGAGAGAACGGAAAGCTTCCCCGGCGGAGATCCGGCGCATTACCCGATGCCGGCCTATCGCGCCGGGCGCGTGTTCTCCGCAAACCGAACGCTTACCGCAATCCGGGTCGACCGCATCGGCGGAGATCCGGGGACGGCGGTCGAGCAGGCGCTCGATCTGCCCGGCAGCTTTCGTCACACTATCGGCGGGATTGCGGTCTCGTTCGACGGCGCGATCGCCGTCAGCGCTACGATCATGGACGAGGAAGGCCGTTTCGCGTCCGTCGTCGCATGGCTGCGCGCGGACGGATCGCTCGTCCGCGCGGTGCGCACCTCGCCGTTTGCCTCCTCACGGATCGGGTTCACCGCGGACGGATCGTTGTGGGCCTTCGGCATCGTAAAAAAGAAGGACCGGCGGGGGATCGAGCCGGTCCACGACATGGTGCGGCGGTACGCTCCGGACGGCAAGCTGACCGGCTCTTTTTTGCCGCGGTCGGAACTTGCGGACGCCCTTTATCCCTATCCCACCGAAAGCGGTTTTCTGGCGACTTCCAGAAATTATGTTGCCATCGTGTCCGGGTCGGTCAAGAAATATGCGCTGCTAACGACCGAGGGAGACGTTATGCATCAGGGAGATCTCGACTATCCCCAAGGCTTCGGGGTGGTTGGGGGAGTCGTCACGGATTCCGGCAGGATTTTTGTGCGAGGCCATTGGAGAGGGGCAAGAAATCCGCAGTATCCCAGGAGCCCTTTTTTCGAGATCGACACGGCAAGCGGCGCCTTGGAGCTGGTGGGAATCTCCGAGGTTTTTCCCGAAGGCACTTCCGGCCTGCTGCTGGGCGCGGAAGGCGAGAGCCTGGTTTTCCTGGAGCGGTCGGGAAAAGATGGCGAGCGGTCGAACAAGCTCATCTGGTCGCAGGTGAACTGAGTGCCGGATGCGGTCTCGCGGCCCCATGAGTTCGCCCGCCCGCGTCATTTGTAGGCCCGAGTCATTTATAAGCAAGGTGCAGGGCGCTGATTCCGCCGCTGAGCAATTGGCGCTCGACGCGCCGGAATCCGCTGGCGAGCATGAGCTCGGTCAGTTGCTCGGGGGTGAGGAAGCGCTCGACCGAATGCTGCAGGTAGGAATAGGCGCCGTCCGCCCCCGAGACGGCGTTGCCGATTTTCGGCAGCACGCGGCGAAAGTACAGTTCGAACAGCGGGCCCCAGAGCCGGTTGGTCGGCTGCGAGAACTCGAGCACGGCCAGGCAGCCGCCACGATCGAGCAGCCGCGCGAATTCCTCGATGCCGCGGCGGTAGTTGGCGAGATTTCTGAGGCCGTAGGCGACCGTAATCAGGTCCAGAGAGCCGTCGGGCAAGGGAAAGGCCGTTGCGTCAGCCTCGATCAGCGCGGGCGGCAGGTTTTCCCGCGCGATTTTGGTCGCGGCCGCGGCCAGCATCGGCCGGCAAAAGTCGCTGCCGATAATTTTTGGCTGCTCGGAAACGAGGAGGCGTCGCCTCTCTTGGGCCAGCGCGAGCAAGACGTCCGCCGTCCCGCAGCAGAGGTCGGCCGCGCGCAGCTCGGGGCGCTCCAGGTAGGGGCGCACGGCGCTCACGAGACGGCGGCGCCACCAGCGGTCGACACAGCCGGACAACAGCTTGTTCAGCAGGTCGTAGCGCGGGGCCACGCGGCCGAACATCTCGCGAATATTCCTGGCGGCGGCGGCTTCGTCGCCCGCGGCGGTTCCCGCCGGCGCGGCTCCCCGGCTTGCGGCGCCGTCCGCCATGCTATGCCGCCGCCGCTTCCATGCGGCGCGAAACCTCGAGGGCGTGTTCGGCTGCGGCGACGACCATCTCGGCGGGCGGGTCCAGGTCGTCGCCGACTTTGCCGATGGCGTCGGCCAGCACGAAGCGCACCCTGCCGCCGACTGCCTTCTTGTCGCCGCCGGCGCGCGCGGCGATGCTGCGCGCCGACAGGCCCTGCAGGCTGGGCATCGCGATGCAGCCGCCGATCGCCGCTTCGATGCGCTCGCGCGAGGCCGCGTCCAGCCGGCCGCGGAGTTCCGACAAGCGCCCGGCGGCGATCATCCCGTAGGCGACGGCCTCGCCGTGCAGCAGCCGGCGGTACGCGGTCTCGGCCTCCAGCGCGTGACCGAGCGTGTGGCCGAAGTTCAGAATGCGCCGCAGCCCGGATTCGCGCTCGTCTTCCGCCACCACCGCCGCTTTGATGCGCACCGATTCGGCGACGATGCGCTCGACGGCGTCGGGGTCGCGCGCGAGCACCGCTTCGCGCCGGTCGTGCATGAAGTCGAACAGCGCTTCCGAGCGGATGATGCCGTGCTTGATGACCTCCTGCAGGCCGGCGCGGTATTCGCGGTCGGGCAGCGTGTCCAGCGTCGCCGGGTCGATCAAGACCAGCCGCGGCTGATGGAATGCGCCGGCGAGGTTCTTGCCGCTTGCCAGATTGACGCCCGTCTTGCCGCCGACGGAGGCATCCGCTTGCGCCAGCAGCGTGGTGGGTATCTGGATGACGTCGACGCCGCGCATGTAGCACGCGGCGACGAATCCCGCCACGTCGCCGGCGACGCCGCCGCCGAAGGCGACCACGGCGCAGCCGCGGTCCGCCCCTGCCGCGTGCATCGCGGAACAAAGCTCCTCGACCGTGCTCAGGCGCTTGCGCCGCTCGCTCAAGTCGGCTTGGAGCAGCGTCCAGTCATGGCCTTCGAGCGCCGCGGCCAGACGCCCGCCCAGCAAGCTCCAGACGGTCGCGTCGGCGATGACGAACAGGCGCCGGGCGTCGACCGCGGCAGCGATCGATGCGCCCGCGCGGGCCAGCGAGCCGGTCTCGATGACGACGTCGTAGCCGCCTCCCGGGGCGCTCACGCGGATGCGCGTCATGCCTCCAGTTGTAACATGCGGCGTCTCGAAACTTTCCCCGCCGGAGACGGAGAAACGGACCATCCGCTAGAATTGAGCCGATGATGCGAGCGCTTGTTCTGCTTGCCGGATTTACGGCTTTTTCGCATGCTCGGCCGAACATCGTCCTGGTCATGGCCGACGACCTCGGCTACGAATGCATTTCAGCGAACGGCGGGCGGAGCTACAAGACTCCCAACTTCGAGCGCATCGCGGACGAGGGCATGCGCTTCACCCACTGCTACTCGCAGCCCGTTTGCACGCCGTCGCGCAACAAGATCATGACCGGCAAGTACAACTGGCGGAACTACAGGCGGTTCGGACGCCTCGAAAAGAATCAGACGACGTTCGCCCATCTGCTGAAGCAGGCCGGCTGCGCCACCGGATTGACGGGCAAGTGGCAGCTTGCGGGCGGGTCGAACGGAGCGGACGAGCACCTGACGGGAATGACGCCCGTCGAGGCGGGTTTCGACGAACATGCGTTTTGGGCGTATAACGCCGAGTTGTCGAGCGAAGAGCGGGAGCGGTACGCCGCGGTCGGTCCGCCGGGCAAAAACAAGACTTCGCGCTTCTGGCATCCGGCGATCGTCGAGAACGGAAAGTACGTGCATACGGGCATGGACGACTACGGCCCGGATATGTTTTCCGACTTTGCGCTCGACTTTATCGAGCGGCACAGGGACGAGCCGTTTTTCCTCTACTACCCCATGGTGTTGACGCACGCTCCGTTCGTGGCCACGCCCCACAGCAGCGTGATCGACGAGAAGACGAAATTCAAAAGCGACCCGGACGCTTACTTCGGCGACATGGTCGCCTACGCCGACTACTTGATGGGACGCCTGATCGACCGTGTCGATGCGCTCGGACTCGGTGAAAAAACGCTCATTCTCTTCACCGGCGACAACGGCACGGCACGGGGCATTCAATCGAAGCTGGGCAACCGGATCGTGACCGGAAAAAAGGCTTACCCTCCCGATGCCGGCACTCACGTGCCGTTGTTCGCGCGCCGGCCGGGCACGGTTCCGGGCGGTCTTGTCAACGACGACCTGATCGATTTCAGCGATTTTCTGGCGACGTTCGCCGATCTGGCCGGAGCGGCGTTGCCTGCCGGCGCCCACTTCGACGGCCGCAGCTTCCGGGCGCAGCTCGAAGGCGGCGCAGGCAGTCCGCGCGAGTGGCTGTTCGTTCACTACGACAAAGACCCGTCTCTGCAAACAGTGCCGTTTCCGCGCGTTCGTTTCGCCAGGACGAAGCGCTACAAGCTATACAGCGACGGGCGGATGTATGACGTTCCCCACGATTGGGAAGAACGGCGCCCGATCGATGCCGAGGCCGCCGGAGCGGAAGCCGTCTCGGTTCGCGCGGCATTACAGCGCGTGCTGCACGCGATGCCCGCCTGGAATCCGCGCCCGTCGCGGTAGCCGCACGCGTGCGGGTCGGAACGGTTCCCGACCGGTTCGGCTCTCGCAGGGGCGCGGCCCCGCCGGGCCGCCGCTCAGCCCAGCGCCCGGTCGAGCGCCTCGACGAAGAAGTATTCGCCCCACATCACCGACTCGCCGACCCCCAGCCCTTTGTCGAGGTGGTAGACGCCTTCCTTGAGAATGCCCTCCCAGCCTTCGCTTTCGCTCGCCAGGTACGGCGGCCGGGCGAGGGTGAGCAGGATGCGCCGGGCCGTCCGATCGTAAAAGGCGCCCTTGATCGGGTCGGCGCACAGCTTGGCCAGGCGCAAGAGCCCCGCGGCGACGATGGCGGCGGCCGAGGATTCCTTGCGTTGGTTGACTTCGGGCGGGAAGTCGAAATCCATCAAGGGCACGCCGTCAGCGGGCGTGTTGGCGATGTAGTAGTCGGCGCAGAGCTCGGCGGTGCTGAGAAAGCGGGCGTCGCGGGTGCGTTTGTAGGCCGAGGTAAAGCCGTAAATCGCCCAGGCCAGGCCGCGCGACCAACAGGAGTCCGAGCGGTAGCCCTGCTGCGTCGATTGCCGCAGGAATTCGCCGGTTTCCAGGTTGTAAATCCCCTCGTGCGACGAACTGCCGTCTCCGCGGATGAGCGTCCGGCGCGTGGTCAGGCAATGCTGCATGGCGACGTTCATGAGTTGCGCGTCGCCCGTTTCCATGGCGGCGTGAAAGACGATCCCGACATTGGCCATGATGTCGATGAAAAGCGACTCGGGTCCCAGGAAAGAGGGCATGTAGCGCCCTTTCTCGCGGAATCGCAGCGCCAGGGTGCGCCCGGCCCGGATGACCACTTCGTTCAATTCCGGCCTGCCGGTCAATTTGTGCCAGCGGTGATAGGTGGAGAGGAAGATGAAGCCGAGATCGTGAACGCTGCGGTCCATTTTGCGGTGCTCCAGCGGCGTGGTGTAGCTCTCCGCCCGCTCGGCCCATTCGCCGCCGGAACGCTTGGCGAAGATCCACATCATGCCGGGCAGAAAGCCGTCGCACCAGTTGGTCCAGGCCTCTTTGCCGTGCCGCCAGCGGCCGCCTTCGGTGTACATCGGGTAGAAGCCCGGGTCGCGCGCGGCGACCGCCTTGACTTGGGCTTGCGCGAAGTCGAATGCGTTCTGGAAGACCTCGCGGGCGCCGGCAAGGGAAGGGAACTCGATCATGAACTGGATAGTTTATCAGTGAAATCTTCGGCCCTGCTTCGGAGCCGGCCGCCGCGGTTGTAAACTGGTAGTGGCCCGTGCGGGGAGGGCATGTTGAAACCCATCGCGCTGCAACTCACTCTGGTCTCGTTGCTGGCCGGGGCGCCGTCTCTCGACAAGCCCATCGATTTCCAGAAGGACGTGCGGCCGATCCTGTCCGATCGGTGCTTTGCCTGCCACGGCCCCGACGAGCAGGCGCGGCAGGCCGGTCTGCGGCTGGACACGCGCGAAGGCGCGTTCGCCGACCGCGGCGGCTACCGCGTGATCGTTCCCGGCAACGCCGCCGCCAGCAGACTGTACCTGCGCATAAGCCATGAGCAGGAGGCGGCGCGCATGCCTCCGCCGGCGGCCGACCGCCGGCCCGGGCCGGAGCAGATCGAGACGATCCGCCGCTGGATCGATCAGGGCGCCGAGTGGAAGACCCATTGGGCGTATGAGCCGCTCGACGGCAGCGGCGGCGGATCCATCGACGAGTTCGTCCGCGCCCGGCTTGCCGCGGAAGGTCTTGCGCCGGCGCCCGAGGCGGACAAGCGCACCCTGCTGCGCCGCCTGAGCTTCGATCTCACCGGCTTGCCGCCTGCCCCTGAGGATGTCGCCGCCTTTCTCGCCGACCGTTCGCCTGCGGCCTATGAGAAACAGGTCGACCGTCTGTTGCGCTCGCGGCATTACGGCGAGCGCATGGCGCTGGAGTGGCTCGATCTGGCGCGCTACGCCGACACGCACGGCTACCACATCGACAGCCGCCGCGAGATGTGGCCCTGGCGCGACTGGGTGATCCGCTCGTTCAATGAAAACAAGCCGTTCGACGAGTTCACCGTCGAGCAGATCGCGGGCGACCTGCTGCCCGATCCGACCCGCGGCCAGCTCATTGCCACCGGCTTCAACCGCAACCACATGATCAACTTCGAGGGCGGCGCGATCCCCGAGGAGTACCACGTCGAGTACGTGATCGACCGCGTCGAGACGGTATCCACCGTATGGATGGCGATGACGATGGGCTGCGCGCGCTGCCACGACCATAAGTACGACCCCGTCAAGCAGCGCGAATTCTATGAGTTCTACGCCTTTTTCAACTCCATAGACGAAAAGGGCCTGGACGGCTCCACGGGCAACGCCGCGCCGGTGCTGCCTCTTCCCGAAGAGGCGCAGCAAGAGCGGCTCGACGCGCTCAAGGCGGCGCTGCGCAGCGTCGAGGCCGACCTGCCCGCCACGCGGGTCGAGCGGGATGTCCGCGACTGGGAGCGTCTCGCGCGGGAGTCGATCCCGCGGGCGCCGCAAGAGGGGCTGCAAGGGCACTACGAAATGAAAGGCGGCTTCGCCGACTCCTCGGGCCGCTACCGCCACGGCCGCATCATGCGCGGCGAGCCTCTCTTTCGCAAGGGCAACGCCGGACTCGCCGCGAGCTTCGACGTCGATACTCACGTCGTCCTCGACGGAACCGCCGCCGTGGACCTTGCGCAGCCGTTTACCGTCGCTTTCTGGATGCGGCCCGCGGGTCAGGTCGCCAAGCCGATCTTGCACAAAATGGACGATGCGCAATCGGGCCGCGGCCTTGCCGTCACGCTGACCCGCCCGCAACCTGTTCCCGACGCCCTGCGCAACGACTTCGACATGATCGTTCGCCTCGCCTCTTCGGCCGAAGACGCGATTGTCGTGCAGACGAAAGAACCGCTGCACTCCGGGAAGGCCTACGCCGGCCTCTATCACGTCGCGCTCTCTTACGACGGATCGGGGAAAGCCGGCGGCATCGCGCTGCGCTTCAACGGCAAGCCGGCGGAGACGAAGGTTCTCGAAGACTCGCTGCGCGGCTCGCCGCACGTCGAGCGGCCTTTCGAGATCGGCGCCGGCCGCTTCGGCGGCCGTTACACGGGCACGCTCGACGACCTGCGCATCTATTCGCGCGTGCTGTCCGACGCCGAGCTCGAGACGATCCATCTCCACGAGCCGCTTCGCGCGCTGCTGGCCGAGCCCTACGTCCCCTGCGCGGATATTCTCGCCGCCGCGCCGCCGCCCGCGGAGGACGACGTTTACGGAGCGAAGCCCGACAAGACCGTAAGCGGCTGCAAGGCGCGCAACTCCCGCTTGCGGGAATACTATCTGACGTATGCCGCCCCTGCGTCCGAACGGGCGCTTTACGCCCGCCTGCAAGCGTTGAACCGCGAGAAGAAGGCGCTCGAAGGGGAAATCCCCAATCTGATGGTGATGCGCGAGCTCAAGCAGCCGCGCGAGACGTTCATGCTGGGGCGGGGCGACTACCGCAACCGCGACCGCAAGGTGTCGGCGCGGACTCCTTCGTGGCTGCCGCCGTTTCCGGACGGCGCGCCGCGCAACCGGCTGGGGCTCGCCCGTTGGCTCGTCAGCCCCGATCATCCGTTGACCGCGCGCGTGGCCGTCAACCGTTACTGGCAGATGCTGTTCGGTCAGGGACTGGTGAAAACGTCTGAGGATTTCGGCTCGCAGGGCGAGACTCCCACCCATCCCGCGTTGCTTGATTGGCTGGCGTCCGATTTCATCGCCAACGGCTGGGACGTCAAGCGGCTCGTCAAGCGGATCGTCATGTCCGACACATACCGGCAGGATTCGCGCTTGACGCCCGAGTTGCTGGAGCGCGACCCGCAAAACCGCCTGCTGGCCCGCGGCGCCCGCTACCGGCTTCCGGCCGAGTTCGTCCGCGACAACGCGCTGGCCGTTTCGGGGCTGCTGAACGACGCCGTCGGAGGGCCGAGCGTGTTCCCCTATCAACCGGACGGCATCTGGAAAGAGTTGGCCTACGGCGGCATGTTCACGGCGCAGGTTTACCGTCCCGGCAGCGGCGCCGATCTCTACCGCCGCAGCCTCTACACCTTCTGGAAGCGCACGGTCCCGCCGCCGTCGCTGGGCGCCTTCGACGCCCCCGACCGCGAGAAGTGCGTCGCCCGCCGCGCGCGCACCAACACGCCGCTCCAGGCGCTGGCGCTGATGAACGACCCGACCTACGTCGAGGCGTCCCGGGCGCTGGCCCAGAAGGCGATCCTCGAAGGCGGACGCAGTTCGGCGCAGCGCATCCGTTACGCCTATCTGCGCGCCTTGGCCCGCGAGCCGAGCGCGGAAGAAACGCGCCTGCTGAGCGAGCTGGCTCAAGTCGAACGCGGCAAATTCCGCAGAGATCCCGAGCGTGCCGCGCGGCTTTTGGCGGTCGGCGAGTCGGCCTGCGAGGAACGGATCGCGCCCGGCGAGCTGGCCACATGGACCGCCGTCGCCGGCAGCATCCTCAATTTCGACGAAACCATCAGCAAGGAGTAGCGGCGCCATGAACCCCTGTCTCGAACGCGGTCTCGCCGTCACGCGCCGCCAATTTTTCGGGCGGTCGGCAACGGGCATCGGCGCCGCGGCGCTTGCCTCGCTGCTCCAGCGGGACGGTTACGCGGCCCCCGCCGCGCCCGCTGCTGGAACCGGCGGACCGGCCGGCCTGCCGCACTTCGCGCCGCGGGCCAAGCGGGTCGTCTTTCTGTTCCAGTCCGGCGCTCCGTCGCAGCTCGACCTGTTCGATTACAAGCCGCAACTGCGCAAGTTCCACAAGCAGGAGCTTCCCGACTCGATCCGCAGGGGGCAGCGCATCACCGGCATGACCGCGGGCCAGGACAGCTTTCCGGTCGCCGCTTCGATCTTCAAGTTCCAACGGCACGGCCAAAGCGGTGCCTGGCTCAGCGAACTGCTGCCGCACACCGCCAGGATCGTCGACGACATCGCCCTGATCAAAACGATGCAGACCGACGCCATCAACCACGATCCGGCGATCACCTTCATCAACAGCGGCTTTCAGCAGCCCGGACGCCCGTCGATGGGCGCCTGGGTCAGCTACGGCCTCGGCTCCGAGAACCAGGACCTGCCGGCTTTCGTCGTGCTCGTCTCCCAAGGCAGCAACAAGAACGCCGCGCAGGGAATCTTTTCGCGGCTGTGGGGGCCGGGCTTTCTGCCGTCCCGCTACCAGGGCGTCAAGTTCCGCTCGAGCGGCGATCCGGTGCTCTATCTGTCGAATCCGCCCGGCATGGAAGCCTCGACGCGGCGCAACATCATCGACGTGGTGGCCAGGGTCAACCGCATGCGCGCCGAAGAGTTCGGCGACCCCGAGATCGAAACCCGCATCGCCCAGTATGAAATGGCCTACCGCATGCAAACGTCGGTGCCCGAGCTGATGGATCTTGCCGGCGAGCCCGAAAGCACGTTCCGGCTCTACGGCGAGGACGCCCGCCGGCCCGGCAGCTATGCGGCCAACTGCCTGCTGGCGCGCCGTATGGTCGAGCGCGGCGTGCGCTTCGTCCAGCTCTATCACCGCGGCTGGGATCAGCACACCGACCTGCCGCGCGAAATCCGCCTGTTGGCCGGCGATACCGACCGAGGCTCGGCGGCGCTCATCCAAGACCTCAAAAGTCGCGGTCTGCTCGAAGACACGCTCGTCGTCTGGGGCGGGGAATTCGGGCGCACCGTTTACTGCCAAGGCAAGCTCAGCGAAACCAACTACGGCCGCGATCACCACCCGCGCTGCTTCACCATGTGGATGGCCGGCGGCGGCATCAAGCCCGGCATCACGCACGGCGAGACGGACGACTATTCCTACAACGTCGTAGCGGACCCGGTGCACGTCTACGACCTGCAGGCCACCATACTGCACTGCCTGGGCGTAGACCACAAGAGGCTGACGTTCAAGCATCAAGGCCGGCACTTCCGCTTGACGGACGTTCACGGCGAGGTCGTCGAGCCGCTTCTGGCGTAGCGCGCCCCGGCATTCGCAGCTCGATGACCGCTTCCAGAAAAACGAAGATTCTGTGCACCTTGGGGCCTTCCGTCGCCGACGAACGGACGTTCCGCAAGATGGTCGATGCCGGCCTGGACGCGGTCCGGCTCAATTTTTCGCACGGCTCGCAGGAGCGGCATTTGGCGAACATCGCAATGGTCCGCGCCGCGGCCGCGGAGTGCGGCCGGCTCATACCGATCGTCGCCGATTTGCAGGGGCCGAAGATACGCACCGGCAAGCTCGAAGGAGGGAGGCCGGTCGAGCTTCGCGCGGGCAGCTTGCTGCGCTTGTGCAAAGCGTCCCGGGTCGGCGACGCGGCCGCTGTTTCGATCGACTACCCGCACTTGGCCGCGGACGTGAAGCCCGGCGGAGAATTTTGCTGGCCGACGGCGCCGTGGAGTTGCGGGCCGCCCGCATCGAGGCCGAGGACGTGCTCTGCGAGGTCGTCAACGACGGCGCTCTGGGCGAGCGCAAAGGAGTCAACGTCCCGGGCGCGAAGCTGAAAGTTCAGGCGGTCACCAGGAAGGACAGGGCCGACCTCGAATTCGCCGTCGCCCAAGGCGCCGACTACATCGCGCTGTCGTTCGTGCGCGAGGCGAAGGACGTCGAGCTTGCCAAGAATCTGATCGAGTGGGCGGGCGGGCACGCCCACGTCATCGCCAAGATCGAAAGCCCACAGGCGCTCGAGAATCTGGACGCCATTTTGCGCGCCGCCGGCGGGGCGATGGTGGCGCGCGGCGATCTGGGAGTCGAGCTCAGCCCGTGGCAGGCGCCCATCGCGCAGAAACGCATCATCGAGGAATGCGCCCGCCTGCGCAAGCCGGTGATTACCGCGACGCAGATGCTGGAGTCGATGATCGCCAACCCGCGGCCGACGCGCGCGGAGTCGAGCGACGTGGCCAATGCGGTTTTCGACGGCTCGGACGTGCTGATGCTTTCGGGAGAGACGGCCGTTGGCGCCTATCCGCTCGAAGCCGTCGCGATGATGGCGCGCATCGTTGCCGCCGCGGAATTGCACGCCGGCGGCCCCAGGCTCGACCTGCCCGTTCTCGCTCACGATAAGGCCGATTACTCGGCGCAAGTCGCCCAGAGCGCGGCCCGTCTGGCGCACGATCTCCAGGCGAAGTTCATCGTTGTCTATACGGAAAGCGGCTACTCCGCCCGCCTTATCTCCAAGCATCGGCCGACGTGCCCGGTGCTGGTGCTCTCGGCGCACGACGAGACTTGCCGCCGGGCGACGCTGTTGTGGGGCGTCCGCGCCCGGAAAATCGAACGGCAGCGCGACCTCGCCGATCTGCGCAAGGCGATCGACGCGCTGGTTACCGGCAACGGGTGGGCGCAGCCGGGAGACTTGCTGTGCATTGTCGCCGGCGCCCCGTTCGAGATCGCCGGACGCACCAACATGATCCAGCTTCACGCCATCGGAAGCTGAGGGTCCGCCTGAAGGAACCGGGCGCGCGCCGGCCGTGAATCCGCCGGTTTTTCGCCGTTCGTTGTCGGCGTTTACAATAATTCCGGAACGTTCGGTTCAGCGGCGCGCAGAAGAGGCGGCGGGACTGGACGGCGGTCTGCGAAACGACCGGAGAGGGAGGCGTTATGAGAATGCGATTTGCGCTTGCTCCTGCATTTGGTTTGCTGCTGGTCTGGGCGTTGACGGCGCAACGCGGCGGTGTCACGGCCGTCGAAATCGGCGCGCACAACGTGGATTGGCTGCCCAAAGGCAAGGAAGCGGATGGTTTGCCGGGCGATTTCGTGCTGCGCAACGACAGAATTCACGCGCTCGTTTCCGGCGCCCAGCCGTTTCGACGGGCGAACATGACGACGGAATACGCTTCCGTGCTGCAAGGATGCCTGTACGACCTCGACTTGGTGGGGGCCGCGAACGATCAACTGACGGCGCTTCGCCCGGGCGGGGAGCGCGGGCGCCTATCCTACGTGCGGGTGGTGGAGGACGGTTCGGACGGCGCCGCCGTCGTCGAAGCGGTCCGCACCGCAGCAAAAGGCGATGGGCTGTATGCGAGGCACGAATATCGCTTGCGGCCGGATTGGCAATTCCTGCTCGTTACGTCGACCTATCGGAACGAAACCTCGCAAGCGAAGACGATCGAACCGCCCCCCGTTTGGAAGGGTCTCGAAAGCGTGCGCAACGTGGGCGGAGTGTTGGTCGGAGACAGCATCGACCCGTTCGACAAGAGGGGCTACGCGGTCGGATCCGTCGAGGGCGCGGATTGCGCCACGCAAGTCACGCTCGCTCCGGGCGAAGAAAAGACGTGCCGGATTCGGGTCGGCGTCGCCGATTCGCCGCTGGCGGCTTATGGCGTATTGGCGGCCGCGAGCGGCCCGACGGGCGAAGTCGCGGGGAGCGTGCAGGACGGCGACGGCGAACCGGCTGTCCGCGGATTGCTGGCGGCTTCGTTGGAGGGAGTCGAAATTGCGCACTACCCGGATGCGGACGGACAGTTTTCGTTTCGGCTTCCGCCCGGCGACTACGCGCTCCGTTTCGAAGACATCGGCCGGCAGCCCGTCGAGAGGCAAGTCACTGTCCAGCGTGACGAGACGACCCGGCTGGACCTGGTCGTCGACCGCGCGTCCGCGGTTCGCGTCCGCATCAGGGACGAGGACGGCCGGCCGTCCCCGGGCAAGGTGCAGTTTCTCGGCGTCGAGGGCACGGAGACGCCGAACTTCGGGACGGATTACAGGGCCCACGGCGGCAATCACCAGTACCAGACTCACGACGGCGCCGTGAGCCAGCAGGTTCCGCCGGGCGCGTATCTTTTGCGGGTTACGCGAGGCCCCGAATACGATTTGGAGGAACGGAAGATCCGGGTCGACGAAGGCCGGGTTGTCGAAGTCGAAGTGCGGCTGCGGCGCGCCGTGGACACCGCCGGATGGATCAGCACCGACTTCCATTCGCATTCGACCCCGAGCGGCGACAACTACTGCAGCACGCGCGACCGGATCATCAACCTTGCCGCCGAGCACATCGAGTTCGCGCCCACGACCGAACATCAGCGGCTGTACGACTGGGCCCCGCAAATCGAAGAGTTGGGTCTCGGCGATCGCATCAAGACCGTGCCCGGAATCGAGTTGACCGGCTCCGGCCAGCACTTCAATGCGTTTCCATTCATGCCCGACCCGCTGGCTCAGAACGGTGGAGCGCCGTTGTGGAACTACGATCCGCGCCTCAACGCCATCGTCTTGCGCAATTGGGGGACGCCGTCCCTGGATGCCGGGTCGCGCATCGATCCCGGCAAGAACGCGCGCCTCGGCGTCGAACCGTTCGGCGGCGGTCCGGCGCGCTGGGTGCAGGCGAACCATCCGGATGTCGGCGCAGTGTTCTTCGACAAGAACCGCGACGGAGTCGCAGACGGCGGATTCACGGGTTTGGAGGACTTGATCGACGCAGCCGAAGTCTGGAGCGCCGAGATCCTCAACTTGAGCCCCCTTTACAACACGCAAAGCGGGCCGAATCGGACCTTCGGTTGGCTGCAAATGCTGAATCAGGGCCGTCACGTTTGGTGCGTCGCGGTCAGCGACGCGCACCGGATATTCGGCAACGGGGTCGGCGGATGGCGGACCTATGTGCCGAGCTCCACCGACAATCCGGGCGCGATCGATGCGGAGGAAATCGTCCGCAACGCCAAGGCGGGCCGGATGACGATCACGAACGGTCCGTTCCTGCGAGTAACGACCGCGGACGGCGCGCCGATCGGCTCAAGCGTGATCCGTGAGGGATACATCGACCTGAAGATCCAGGCGCAGACTCCGAACTGGATTGAGATCGATCGGGTTCAAGTCCTGGTGAATGGACGCCAGCCCGCGCAGTACGACTTTCGCAAGCAAGCCCGCCCCGCCATGTTCGCCGACGGCGTCGTGAATTTCGACGAGACGGTTCGGGTTGACTTGCAGGAGGACGCGCATCTGATCGTCGTGGCGATCGGCGAAGGATCGAACATCGAGAAGGGGTGGGGGCTCAATCCGTACGGACAGATGCATCCCGTGGCGTATACGAATCCCATCTACGTCGATGTTGACGGCCGCGGGTTTCGAGCGAATGGCGACACGTTGGGCCATGCGTTGATGACGTCGCGGCGGGACGACTGAGCCGGCGCTTGGGGGCTGTCTGCCGGCCAATCCGGGCTGCGGGGAATTGTCGGCAGCGCCGGCGGACCTTGGTCAAGGAGAAAAGGCGGACGCGGCGGCATGTCGCCGCCGGTAGAAAGAGCCAACCCGGCGTCACCATAGCCGCGGAGCAGCGCCCGCCGGGGCCGTCGGCGCCGGCTTACGGCCAAGCGTCGGCCAGCAGGTAGGCCAGCCGCACGGCCGCTTTCGCGAGCTGTTCCTCGATGATCCCTTCGGCCCGCTCGATGTACGCCTTGTCCAGTGGCTGCGAGGCGCCCGGCGGCAACGCATCGTACGCGTTGCGCACGGCGGCCCGATGGGTTTCCCAGGTCCAATCGCGGAGGGTTCCCCGCACCCAGGCGCTCTTGGTTGCGGCGTCTATATGCCGCCGCGAGCGCTCGAGAATCTCTTCTTCCGAGCCCATTCCTGCGAGCAGAGCCGACTCCCAGACCTCGAAAAGCTCCAACTTGCGGCCGTCCAGCACGACCGGCTTTTCTTCGCTTCCTTGCCCCGGCGGGTATCCCGCGCGCAGCGGCTGATGCAGATCGCCGGCCAAGATGGTCAGCATCTTGAAGGCTTCGATTTGCTCTTCCTTGGGTTTGATGGCCAGGCGCACGATGCCCACGCAGTCGCGCAGCTTGACGGGCGCGCATTCGCCGAGCGGGCAGTCGCGCGCGTACTCCACGCGCCGCGCGTCCGCTGGGATCGTAATCGAGCGCCACGCCTCGGTCTCCGGGCGCTTGCCGGCGGCGGAGCCCGCCCAAGCTGCGAAGTCGACCAGCTTCGCTTCCTTGCCGAGCAGGAAGCTCATGCGGCGGACGACGTTGTCGTTGAGGTTTTCCTGCGCAAGCCGGGCGATGATCCGGTGACCGATCTCGCTCCATCCTCGCGCGTTCGAGCTTCCGCCGAGGAGCAAGGCGCCGAGAAGCAAGCCGCGGGCGGCCGCCGACCGTGCGGGGAATCGAAAAAGCATGTCCTTGTACGATAGTAACGCGGATGCGCATGAAGGTTCGGGCCATAGCGCAACTGGTCGGCGGTACGGCGGAGGGCGATCTCGACCGCGAGATTGCCTCCGGCCATGCGCTCGACCGCGCCGGCCCCCGCGATCTCGCGTTTTGGGAAAGCCGCTCCGGCGCCGCGGACTTGCCCGACACCGCGGCGGGGTGCGTCATCGTCGCCCCCGGCGCCGCGGCGTCCGGCCGAACCGTAATCCGCGCGCAGCGCCCGCGCAATGCGTTCGCGCGGGCGCTGCGGGCGCTGCGGCCCGAGACTCCGGCGGCGTCCGGCGTTCATCCCGGCGCCGTCGTGCATCGCGCGGCGAAGATTGCCGAAGGCGTTGCAATCGGCCCCCACGCCGTGGTCGAACGCGGCGTTGCGATCGGGCGCGGCGCCGTCATCGGCCCCGGCGTTTTCCTGGGAAAAGGAGTTCAAGTCGGCGAAAACTGCCGCTTCCACGCCGGCGTCCGCGTCTATGCCGGCTGCCGTATCGGCGACCGTGTTGTCTTGCATGCGGGAGTCTCCATCGGCGCCGACGGCTTCGGCTTGGTCTTGGAAGCCGGCCGTTACGAAAAGTTCCCTCAGATCGGCTCGGTCGAAATCGGCGACGACGTAGAAATCGGCGCCAACTCGTGCGTCGACCGGGGCGCGCTCGACGACACGCGCATCGGCGCGGGAACGAAGCTCGACAACTTGGTGCACGTCGGGCACAACTGCCAAATCGGCAAGCATGTCGTGATGGCCGCGCAAGTAGGCTTGTCCGGGGGGGTGACCGTCGAGGATTACGCGGTTCTCGGCGGACAGGCAGGCATCGGCGAGGGCGCGCGTATAGGTGCTCAGGTCCAACTCGGCGGGCAAGGCGGCCTGCTGCCGGAGAAATCGCTGGCGCAGGGCGGCGTTTACTGGGGGACGCCGGCGCGCCCCCTGCGCGAACATTTGGCTTCGCAGGCCCGCGTCAACCGCCTGCCGAAACTGCAGGAACAGGTGAAACGGCTCCAGGCCCGCGTGGACGAGTTGGAGAAGGGATGAAAACGCTCGTCGTCGGCGGCAACAGCCGCAACATCGGCAAAACTTCCCTGGCGTGCTCGTTGATCGCCTCCAGCAGGGAGTTGGAATGGACGGCGCTCAAGGTCACGCAGTTCGGCCACGGCATCTGCTCCAGCACGGGCGAGCCTTGCGGCTGCGCCATCGACGATCCGGAATGTCCGTTCGACATCACCGTCGAAAACGGCGAAAACCCCGCTTGCGACACCGCGAGAATGCTCCGCGCCGGGGCGCGGGAGTCGCTCTGGGTGCGCGCCGCAATGGGCGGCCTGGGCCGCGCGATGCCCGCCGTGCGCGAGCGCATCGCGGGCAGGAAGCACGTCCTGCTGGAATCGAACAGCGTCCTGGACTTCATCGTCCCGGACGTCTATCTTGCGGTTCTTCACTTCGACGAGCAGGACTTCAAAGCCAGCGCGGCGAGGCTGCACGAGAGGGCCGACGCCTTCGTCCTGCCGGCCGCGGCCGCCGCGGCTCCGCCTTGGCCGGGATTCGATCTTTCTCTGCTCGCGCGCAAGCCCATATTCCACGTTGAGCCGCCGTCGTATTGCAGCGAGGAAACCATCGCTTTCGTCAAAGCCCGCCTTGCCGCGCCGCCGATGCCTCCGGCGGGTTGAGCGTCGGGCAAGACCGCTGACCGCTGCTCGGTCTTCTCGAGGCGGCGGCGCATATGCCGCCGCGCCGGCATGCGCTGTTTCCTTAAAATGGTGGGTTCGCCATGGAACTCAAAATTCTGGTTTTGCCGGGCGACGGCATCGGTCCGGAGGTCACGCGCGAGGCGGTTCGCGTCCTCGAGCGCGTTGCCGCCGCATGGGGGCACACGCTGACTCTACGCGAGGGTCTGCTGGGCGGAGCGGCGATTCATGCCGCCGGCACGCCGTTTCCCGACGAGACGAGGGCGCTCGCGCTCGAAGCCGACGCTACCCTGCTGGGCGCCGTGGGCCTGCCCGAATTCGACGAGATCCCGCCGTCGCAGCGCCCCGAGAAGGGCCTGCTCGGCATGCGCAAGGCGCTCGACGTTTACGCCAATCTGCGCCCGGTGCAGGCTTACGAAAGTCTGATCGAATCGTCTCCGCTCAAGAACGCGGTCGTGCGCGGAACCGACATCCTGATCGTCCGCGAGCTTACCGGCGGCCTCTATTTCGGGCGGCCCAGAGGCATCAGCGGTTCCGGCGCCGGCGAGACGGCGGTCAATTCGATGGTTTACCGCCGCTCAGAGATCGAGCGCGTCGGACGCATGGCCTTCGAGCTGGCCCGCAAGCGCGGCAAGCGGCTCACTTCGGTGGACAAGGCGAACGTGCTTGAAAACTCGCAGCTTTGGCGGCGGACGATGACCCGGCTGGCGGAAGATTACCCCGACGTCGCGCTCGACCATCTGCTGGTCGACAACTGCGCGATGCAGTTGATCTTGCGGCCGAGTTCGTTCGATGTGCTCGTCACGGAGAACATGTTCGGCGACATTTTGAGCGACGAGGCATCGGTGTTGGCCGGATCGATCGGCATGCTGCCTTCGGCGTCGATCGGCGACCGGCTTGCGAACGGCGTTTGGCGCGGGCTTTACGAGCCGGTCCACGGGTCTGCGCCCGATATCGCGGGGCAGGGCAAGGCGAACCCCCTGGCGGCGATCGGCTCGGCGGCGGCGATGCTGCAATACAGCTTCGGACTGATCGAGGAAGCCGCGGCTGTCGAAGAGGCGGTGCGACGGACGCTCGACGCGGGCTGCGTCACGGCGGACCTGAAACCTGCCGGCGAACCGGCTACAACCGAGCAGGTCGGCCGGGCGGTCTGCGACGCGCTGGACTTGCCGCGCGCGGCGCAGGGCTGAAGGCGTCTGCGGCCCCGAAGCCGGGCATGCCGCAAACGGCGCCGCCGATCCGATAAAATCAATCGCAGAGCGCCCATGTCTGTCGTCACCGTTGTTCTCGGAGTCGTTTTGATCGTTCTCGGCGCCGGCGGCTACGCCGCGAGCGGCATGGCCAGTCCGACCGCCTTGATCCCGGCGGGTTTCGGGATCGTTTTCGCGCTACTCGGAGCATTGGCGCGAAAAGACTCGCTGCGCAAGCACGCGATGCATGCCGCCGCGGCGCTGGCGCTGGTCGGGTTCCTGGCCACCGCCGGCGGTATCGTCGATGTCCTGGGGATGCTCGGCGACGGCGGCGCCCCGGAGCGGCCCCAGGCATCGCTTGCCAAAGCAATCATGGCCATTGTTCTGGCGGCGTTCCTCGTGCTGTGCATCCGCTCGTTCCGCGCCGCGAGAAAAGCTCAGGAGTTAGAGCAGTAAAGCGTTGAGCGGCCTCTGCGGCCGAAAAGGCAAACGACCGCAGGATCCCGCCCGGGCCGCTTCTACCACGGACCGTCAAGCGCGCGCCGTTGCGCTACGCTGTATTTCATTGCGCCTTGGCTGCGCCTCTTGTCTTTTTTCATGTACGCCGAGACTCCCGCCGGTTCCGACCCGCATCGCTGGAGCCGCCTGATCCCCGTCGCGACGGTCTTCGTTTCCAGTCTCTGCATCATGGTCGTCGAACTGGTCGCCGGCCGTCTGATCGCGCGGCACGTCGGCAGTTCGCTCTATACCTGGACATCGGTCATTGGCATCGTTCTTGCCGGAATCGCCGCGGGCAACTACGCCGGCGGCCGGATCGCCGACCGCTACGAGCCCAGAGCGGCGTTGTCGTCGCTGTTTCTGATGGCTTCGGCGACTTGCTTGCTGGTTCCGCTGCTGAACGACCGCCTGGGCGCCGCGCCGCTGTTGCGGGAGATGGACTGGGCGGCGCGCATTGCCTGCCACGTCTTCGCCGTCTTCTTCCTGCCGTCGTGCCTGCTCGGCACGATCAGCCCGGTGGCGGCCAAGATGGCGATCGAGATGAACCGCCGCCTCGGCCGCGCTGTCGGCAACGTTTATTCCTGGGGCGCCGTCGGCAGTATTGTCGGGACTTTCCTCACGGGGTATTTCCTGATCGCCCATATGGGCACCATCGCGGTGTTGCTGTCGGTTGCGGCCGTCTTGCTGGCGATGGCGATTTTCTACGGAGCGGCCGGATTGCTGCAGTGGATGTGGTGCGGCGTGGTGATCGCTTGCGCGCTGGCGGCGGCGGCTCCGTTCGAGTGGGCCAAGACCGCGGGCGAGCGTCTGGGGCTGCGGCATTACGCCGATGAGTACGTTTTCCTCGAAGAAGAGTCGCAATATTCCTACATCCGCGTCGAGGAAGAAATCGAAACGCCGGGCCTGCGTTCGATGACGCTGGACTTCCTGATCCACGCCTACGTCGATATGTTCGATCCGGACGAGCTGCACTACGACTACGAGCGCATCTACGCCGGCGTCACCGAGGCCGCGGTCGCCGCCTGGCGGCCCGGCGGCGATGCGCGGGCGTTGTTCCTCGGCGGCGGCGGTTTCGTGTTTCCGCGCTGGTACCTGCGCCGCTTTCCCAAAGCATACGCCGAGGCCGCCGAAATCGATCCGGCGGTAACGCGCGCGGCTTTCGAGACGTTCGGCCTCGAAGCCGACACGCCGCTGCGCATCTTCAATCTCGACGCGCGCAATCACGTCGACGATCTCCTCTTGCGCCTGCCGCGCGGCGGGCGGCCCGCTGAACGACCCGCTGAACGACCCGCTGAACGATTCGAGAAGTTCGACCTGGTTTACGGCGACGCCTTCAACCACTATTCGCCGCCTTTTCATTTGACCACCTATGAGTTCAACGAGAAAGTCCGCCGCCTGATGAGCGATGAGTCGGCATTTCTGGCGAACGTGATCGACGTATACCGCTCGGGGCGCTTTCTGGGAGCGATGATCAACACGCTGGAGCGGTCGTTCCCTTACGTCCACGTCTTTTGCACCTCCCCGGGCGGGCCGTCGGAAGACGACGAGCGCGATACTTTCGTGGTGGTGGGCGCGACGAAGTTGTTGAATTTGAAGAGCCTGGATTACGATAGGCACAGCGCCGCGCTGCTTGCGCCGGAGCATCTTGCCAAGCTTCGCCTGCGCTCGGGCGGATTGGTCTTGACTGACGACTTTGCGCCGGTGGATAATCTGTTGACGCCGGTGATCCGGGCGGCGGAGCGGCAATGAACGCGACCCGCGCCGGAAGCGGGGCCGCAGAGTGAACGCGCCATGATCGACTTCGAATGCACCGTCCAGGAAGGATGCGTCGGCGAGCATCTCCGGCCGCGCCTTGCGCAGGCCATCGAGTCGGCCTGCAGCGAAATCCTGGGGGCGGACAGCGGCCCGGTGAGCGTGTCGTGGGTGGTGATCCGCAAGGGATTCGGATTCCGGGGCGGAAGGCCCTCGACCACCTCGCTCGTCCGCGGGCGCATCCCGGACGGCTGCGACCGCGAGACCCGCGGCGAGTTGCTGCATGCGCTTGGAGATTCCTGGCGGCGCATCACGGGGGCGGCCGCGGATGAAGTGATCGTCTCGGCCCGAGACCGCGGTTGGTCCGGCTGAAGCGCCGGCGATAGAGGAAATACGAAGAGGAGACAAATCCGATGCCGTTCTACCGTTGTTTGATTCCGCCGGATTCGCTGTCGTACGAGCAGCGCCGCAAGATTGCCGTTGCCTTTACGGACGTGCACTGCGGCATTTCCGCCGCGCCCCGCAACTTCGTGCAGGTAGTCTTTCGGGAGGTTTCCGGGAACGGCGAGATCGCCGATTCGCACGGCCGGGGTTCCTTCCGCTATGACACGCCCTATTTCATTGCCGGCGGCAATCGGGCGGGCCGGCAGCCCGCGGTCAAGCAGCGCATCCTGGACGGCCTGCTCGAAGAATTCGCCGAGATCGCCGGCGTGCCCGCGAGCGAGGTCAGCGGCCGCATCAGCGAAGCGCCCGCCTCATGGACGATGGAAGCGGGGCGCATCCTCCCCGAGCCGGGCGAGGAGTCCGCGGAGTGGCGCGCCGCCTCCGCGCCGGCGCATCCAGACGCGGCGTACTCAGAGCAAGTCGATGATCTATGAATCGGCCCGTGCTCTGGAACTCCTGAGAATGGGTTCCGGCCGATCCGATGCGCTGTTTCGTGAAGGCCAGGAAGAGGCCATCCAGCAGGTCGTCAGCGGGAAAAACCGGATACTGGTCGTACAGAAGACCGGTTGGGGCAAAAGCTTCGTTTATTTCATTGCAACAAAGCTGTTGCGGGAAGCGGGTACGGGGCCTGCGCTGCTCGTCAGTCCGTTGCTCGCGCTGATGCGCAACCAGATTGCCGCGGCGAGCCGGATGGGAATCGGAGCCGAGACAATCAACTCCGACAATCAGGAACAGTGGAGCGAGATTGAAGACGCTGTTCGGCGCGACAAGGTGGATATCCTGCTCATTTCCCCGGAACGGCTGGCAAACGAGCGTTTCCGCAATGAGGTGCTGGCTGCGATTGCAGATCGGATCGCGCTGATCGTCATCGACGAAGCGCACTGTATCTCCGGTTGGGGCCATGACTTCCGCCCGCACTATCGGCTGATCGAACGCATTGTCCGAACGCTGCCGCCGAATCTCCGGTTGCTGGCGACCACGGCGACGGCGAACAAACGCGTAATGGCAGATTTGACGGAAATCCTGGGGCCAAACCTGGGAATCTCGCGAGGCGATCTCAACAGGCCGTCACTGGCGCTGCAAACCATTCGCTTGCCGGGACAGGCCGAACGACTTGCGTGGCTGGCGGAACAAGTACCCGAACTTCCGGGAAGCGGAATCATTTACACGCTCACGATTCGTGACGCAAATCTGGTGGCCGCATGGCTCAAGTCGTGCAAAATCGTGGTGGAAGTCTACACGAGCGAGACAGGCGGACACCGGATGGAGCTGGAACAGGCTTTGCTCAATAACGAGGTGAAAGCGTTGGTCGCAACGGTTGCGCTGGGAATGGGCTTCGACAAGCCGGATTTGGCTTTCGTAATTCACTACCAAGCCCCGGGCTCCGCGGTGGCTTATTACCAGCAGGCAGGGCGGGCCGGCCGCGCGATCGACCATGCTTACGGTGTGTTGTTGAGCGGCCGCGAGGAAACGGAAATCACCGATTACTTCATCAGGAGCGCATTCCCGACACGCGAGGATGTCAAGGAAGTGCTCGCAGCCTTGGAGGCGGCGCCGGAGGGCTTGTCAACACGCCAGATCGAGAGCAAGGTCAACGTCAGTTTCAGCCGCATACAGAAGACGCTCCAACTGCTTTCCCTGGAGTCGCCGGCTCCCCTCGCAAAGCAAGGGGCGAGGTGGCAACTCACGGCCGCGGCGCTGAGCGATGACTTCTGGGAGCGGGCGCAGCGGCTCACAAAACTGCGGCAGGAGGAACAGGCGCAGATGCAGGAATACGTGGAGTTGACTTCCGGCCACATGGAGTTCCTGATCCGGGCGCTGGACGGCGAACCCGGCAACGACCCGCCGGCGGATTTGCCGAACTTGCCAACGTCTGTGGATCGGAAGCTCATTCGCGAAGCAATCGCCTTTTTATGCCGCACGAGTCTGCCGATCGAGCCCCGTCTGCAGTGGCCTTCCGGAGGATTGCCGCGATACGGTCTCTCCGGGCGAATCGATCCCCGGCTCCAAGCTCAACCCGGGAAAGCGCTCTGTGTCTGGGACGATGCCGGCTGGGGAAGTTCGGTGCGGCAAGGGAAGTATCGGGACAACCGTTTCTCCGACGACTTGGCGGCTGCCTGCGCGAAACTGGCGCAAGAGTGGAATCCCGACCCGGCTCCCGAATGGGTGACTGCCGTTCCTTCACGCCGCCGCCCATGCCTGGCGCCCGATTTCGCCCGGCGCCTCGCCGAAGAACTTGGATTCCCGTTCAAGCCGGCGCTGGTGAAGACGGAGAACCGCCCGGAACAGAAAACAATGGCAAACAGCACTTATCAGGCCCGCAATGTCGATGGTTCGTTGGCGATCGTGGATGAGGATATGCTTGCCGGGCCGGTGCTTCTGGTTGACGATATAGTGGATTCGCGGTGGACTTTCACCATCGCGGCTTGGCTGCTCCGCTCGCACGGGGCGGGCGAAGTGTGGCCGTTGGCGCTGGCCGAGGCAGGAGGCGGACAATGAGCGAGACGCTTTCCCTGAATACCAAGGCAATTCTTCTGCTGACCGCGCCCTTGATTGCGGGTAGGAGCAAGGAAAATGTCAAACCTTTCACGGCTGGAGAGTATGAAAAGTTGGCCCGACGTCTGAAAGAGAATCAGGCGGAGCCGGCCGATTTACTGAAACCTGCCGTGGACACGCTGCGGGATGCGTGCGGCGTTGCGGTCGACAAGGCGCGCCTCACGGCCTTGCTTGGCAGAGGGTTCCTGCTCAGCCAAGCCATCGAGCACTGGCAGACGCGGGCGATTTGGGTAGTGAGCCGCGCCGATGACGCCTACCCCCGTATGCTCAAGGAGCGGCTCAAGAAGCATGCTCCGGTCGTGCTCTACGGTTGCGGAAAACAGGAAATTGTGAATACTCCCGGCGCCTTGGCGATCGTCGGGCCGCGCAAGTCGAACGGGTCGTTGCTCGAATACGCGCGCAGCGCCGCGGTTTTGGCCGCCAGTGCGGGGAGAAACGTGGTTTCCGGCGCGGCGCGGGGCGTCGATCTGGCTGCCATGAAGGGCGCTCTGGAAACCGGAGGGAAAGTCGTTGGCGTACTGGCGGGCGACCTCGAAAGCACGAGCATGAACAGGGATCATCGGAACCGGATACGGGAGGGGCGGCTGGCGCTGATCTCGCCCTACGACCCGCGAGCGAGGTTTCACCTGGGGCACGCGATGCAGCGGAACAAGGTCATTTACGGTTTGGCCGATGCGGCTCTGGTGGTGGATGCGGCCCTCAACAAAGGCGGTACGTGGAATGGCGCAATCGAACAATTGGAAAATTTGCGCGCGACGCCTGTTTACGTGCGCTCGACCGGTGAAGTTTCTGAGGGACTCATTGCTCTGAAGAAAAAAGGAGCCCTGCGGTGGCCCGACCCGCAAGACGCGGCCGGCCTTGCCGCGGCTTTTCGCGCAGCCCTCCCCGAAGCGCCAAGCTTGTCGGCACAAGGCGGTTTGCCGTTCCGCGCTCCACAAGACGCCAAGAAACCGGAACGGCAAAAAGAAGCAAGACCGGCGCTGCGGAAAATGGCCGATGCTCCAACTTTCCGTCCCGCCGAAGAGTTATACGAAGCGGTGCGGTCGCTGATTCTCCGCATCCTCGCAAAACCCAAAAACACCGCGGAAGTTGCTGCGGAACTGAAAGTTACCAATCGTCAAGCCCAAGATTGGATAAAACGGCTCGTTGCGGAAGGCATCCTGGAAAAGTACGCCAAGCCCGTCAGATATGCCGTGCGGCAGAACGGCGACTTCTTTCGCGAGGAGAGCCGACCCCGATCCGCAGAGGCCGCTGAAAACTCCGTTAGAGCACCGTCGCCAATATAATAGGTATAATGGGGAACCGAATCATGGCGATGTCTTGTGGCCCCTATCGGCTCTGCCCTCGCGGCCCAACCCCAATCCAGCGAACAGCCGCCTGATCTGCAACCGGCCGACGGTATCGCCCGTTACGGCCGTGCTCTCGTTCAGGCCGCGGTGGCAGGCGGCGTAACTCGCCCCGCGCAGCGGCGCCGTCGAGTAAGCTGCGGATGCCGTCCGCGCGCCCAATGCATTGGGAATTACGTGCCCGACTTGACACGGCAGTTAAGGATGTGTCACATCAGTAGCTTGAAAGAGACTATTACTACGACCAAGAATGCGGAATTGATTGGGTCATGTTTCAATCAAGACGAGTGCTACGAAGAATGTGACGGTAAGGACGAATGCTAATCCGCCGGCGCTTGATTCTTCGAGCGGGAGGCCTGCCGATCAACCCATTGAGCTTTTTAGATACAAGGAAATGGTACGCTTTAGATTGCTTGAAACCATAGTGAAAGAAGCAATATTTTTGTTATTATACTGTCTGTAATCTGGTTGTGATTAAGGTCTTTAAATCCGATCATAAAATAGTAGACTTGCGCTATAAAATCTAAAACAAAGAATCTCTAATGGGTCTCAGGAACTTACTTGACCCAAGCTTGTATTGTGTAAATACTGGAGAATATTTCTAACCGTGCTAGCGGGAACGGCCGGCCCCTGGTCAGAAGCTGTAGCGCAGGTAGAGCTCGACGACTCGGGCGCCTGCCAGGACGCTGCCGATGCGGCCGAATTGAGTGCTGCCGATATTCTGGTCGCCCGCGTAGAAAACCGGATGGTTGAGGATGTTGGCGACTTTGGCTCCGAACTTGAGGCTGCGGCCTTCGCCGACCGCGGTTTCCTTGCCCAGCGCAAGATCGAGCGTGAAGGCCGACGGACCGTCGAGCAAGTTGCGCTGCAGGGCGCCGAGCTTGCCCGCGTCGGGGTGGAAAAAGAGTTGCCCGTCGAAGGGCGGCTCGCCGTCGGGCGCGACGCCGGAGTTGTCGCGGGGGTTGATCGCGGCGCGGTCGACCATGAACGGGCCGTCAGGGGTCATGCGGAAGCTGACGACCTCGCGCAGCCGGTTCAGATCGAGCGCCGTGTCGGCGGTGTTCTTGCCCGAGCGTCCGCTGCGGTTGAGGGTTCCCCGGCCGGAGTAGATCGAAATCGGCGCGCCCGTTTGCCAGTTCAGCACGCCGCCCAGGCTCCAGCCGCCGATCCAGGCGTCGAGGCCGGGGCGGCTCCAACGCTTGCCGCGGCCGAAGGGAAGCTCCCAGACCGTGTTTCCGTTGACGACGTGGGTGATGTCGAAGTCGGCGCGGCCGCGCTCGATCTCCGGCGAATGGATGTCGAGGAAGGGATCGAAGCGCACTTGGCTGACGCCGCTGGAATCGGTGAGAACTTTCGAGAACGAGTAGTTGAGTTGATAGCCGAGCCCCTTGTGGGCGCGCCGGGCGATCTCGAGTTGCAGCGCGTGATAGCTGCTGTTGGAGAAATTGGTGACGATATCGGCCGGGAGCGCGGCGCGGTTGCGGCGGAAGTCGGCGTCGGCGTCGGTCAGCCGGTTGAGGATGTAGAGGCCCGCCAGGCTTCCCGGCTGGCCGCTGCGAATCAGTCCCTGAACGGTCGGGTTGGTCAGCACGCCGCCGCCCGGGAGGCGCGGGAAAAACGTCAGCGGTTGGCTGCCCGCCACTTGCCGGTCGAACTGCGGGTTGAACTCGCCGAGCGCTGCAAGGGCCAGGAAACCGTTGGAGCGGGCGCGCTGAAAATCGTCGAAGTATCCGTTGGAAAAGATATCGATCTGGTTGTAATCGAAACCCCGCAGCAGCTTCGTGCCCTTGTTGCCCAGGTAACGCGCTTCGAGGATGGTTCCCGGCAGTACCTCGTGCTGGATGCTGAATTGCCATTCCTGGACGTAAGGCGCGCGCAGGTTGGGGTCGATTGCGAAGATGGGAGAGCCGGCGTCGGCGGCGAAATTTTCACTGGCCAAGCGGGGAACCTTGAACTCGGGCGCGGCAAGATCGGGCAGGGGATCGCTCAGAAACAGCGCGAGCGAAGGATCGTTGAAGCGGCCGACCAGGCCGTCGTTGGCCTCGACCGCGTTGCGCGCGGCGCCCAAGACGTCGTCGTTCACGAAATGAACGCCGTAGCCGGCGCGGATGACCGTCTTGCCGGCGCCGAACGGATCGTAAGCGATGCCGAAGTTGGGCGCGAAGTTGTTGAAGTCGCGGTTGTAGAGCGTGCGCCCGGAACCGGGGCCCGTGAAATCGAGCACGGCGTCGCTCAGCAGCGTGGCGATCAGACCGTCGGGACCCTCGACGGGGCTGAGCATGAGGCCGCCGCGCTCGTTGAAGCGGCCCTGATAGTCCCAGCGCAGTCCGAGCTCGACCGTCAGACGCGGGCTGATCTTCCAGTTGTCGCTGACGTAAGCCGCGAGGCTGTTGAAGCTGTAGCGGCGGCGCAGCTCCATGCCGGGCAGGAAACCGGACGTTCGATCGCGGATATGGAACGTTTGCGCGGCGGAGCCGAGCAGCCCGGCGAGGCTCGCCAGCAGGTTCTCGGCGGCGGCGATCTGCTCGGCGCTCGCTCCGCCGGGGAAGTTGCGGCTGGTGAGCGGGAACGGGCTGGCCAGGCTGATGCCGATGTCGAACGCCGGGCGCGTGCCGGCGAAGTCGAAGCTCTCGATGAGCACCCGCTGCGACCAGAAACCGAAGCGCAGGGAATGCTTGCCGCGAATGACCGAGGCGTTGTTCATCAGGTTGAACGTGTCGGTGTAGCGGCCCTGGTTATCGAAGTTGACAACGGGATTCGTGAACACGAACCCGCCGATCTCCGGCGTGCGGCGGTTGTCGAAATTGCGGAAATCTCCGGGGGCCAGGTTGAAGCCGCCGCGCAATTCGTTGGACCAGCGCGGCCCGGGGCTCCAACGCCAACCGACGGAGACCAGTTGGGTGTGTCCGAAATCCCTGACGACGGGGTCGGTGTGGAAGCCGGTGGCGATGTCGTTGCGGTCGTTGTCCTCGCGCGTGTATTGGTACGTGCCGCTGATCTGGCTGCGGTCGTCGGCGGCCAGATCGAAGCGGCTCAGGACGGAATCGCGGTTGCCGTCGTCGTTCGCCAGAAAACGATAGCCGGCGGTGTTGCGCAGGGTTGCGCTGTCGCTGTCGCCGGCGTCGAAATTGTTGATGCTTTCCGGGCCGGGAACTTTGTCGAGCATGGCCTGCGCCTCGGGATCGATGGCCAGGCCCTGCATGTTGAGCACATTGACGATGTGCTTGCGCTCGTCGTTGCCGACGTAGGTGAAGATGCCGCGGCGGGCCGAGGCGGTCGGCACGACCGTATTGACCAGGGTGTCGGCGCGCTCGCGGAACGCTTCGTAGTTGGCGTAGAAAAACAGCCGGTTTTCGATCAACGGTCCGCCCAGGGACGCGCCCGCCTGCCAGCGGTTGAGAAAAGGCTTGTCGAGGCCGTCGCGGTTGCTGAACCACTCGTTGGCGGAGAGAGCGGAATTGCGGTTGTGTCCATAGAGGTTGCCGTGGAACTCGGTTCCGCCCGCGCGGGAGACGAAATTGACCTGCGACGAGCCGCCGCTGCCCGCCGCGTTGCCGTTCTGGGTGGTCAGCGTGAACTCGGCGACCTGGTCGAGGGTGGCGCGGTTGGGGAGAAAGTTGAGGCTGTTGGTGCGGATGAAGTTATCTTGAATGTTGATGCCGTCGAAAGTGACGTTGCTGGACGAGGTGCGCTGTCCGTTGATGGTCGTCGGCACGGCGCCCGAGTAGTTGACGCCGGCCTGCAAGCCGACTAGGTCGAGCGGATTGCGTCCGATGATCGGCAGGTTGTCGATCTGCTCTTGGGTGACCGTCTTGGTCAACTCGGCGTTGGCGGATTGGACGCCGCCGGCTACGGCGACGACTTCGATGGCGAACGAAGCTTCGCCCACCTGCAATGCGACCGGCGCCACGGCGGTCTCGGCGGCGATATCGACCTTGATGCCCCGCAGGATTTGACTGTTGAAGCCCTCCGCCGAGATTTCCAACGTGTAGGAGACCGCCGGCAAGGAAACCGCCGTGTAGCCGCCCGATGCGTTGGATTCGAGTTGCAGCTCGACTCCGGTGGATTCGTTGCGCACCAGCACGGAAGCGCCGGGAATGGCCGCTCCCGTAGCATCGACGACCGTGCCGGAGAGGCGTCCGGCAGAGCTTTGCGTCCGCGCCGGCGGCGCAACCAAGAGGCCGGCGGCAACCGCCAGGGCGAGGCCGAAAAACTTTGTGGGTAGTGGATAGTGGATAGTGGACAGCAAGATTGCCGGCGCGTTCCGCAAACGACTCCAGTATACGAGCATGGGAGCGCCTTATCCGCAAGCGGTACAATCGGACGCTTATGAGAATTGCGATCGGGGCCGATCATGCCGGTTTCGAGCTCAAGCGGACGCTGGCCGAACGGCTTACGTCCGCCGGACACGAATTGACGGACGTCGGCGCTTACGTCTTCGACGCCGCCGACGACTATCCCGATTTCGCGGTCGCGGTGGCGGAAAAGGTGCGCAGCGGGGACGCGCAGCGCGGCATCGTCGTCTGCGGCAGCGGCGTCGGCGCCTGCGTGGCGGCGAACAAGCGCAGGGGAATCCGCGCCTGCCTTTGCCACGACACCTATTCAGCCCGCCAGGGCGTCGAGCATGACAGCATGAACGTGCTCTGCCTCGGCGGGCGGGTCATCGGAGCGGCCTTGGCCTGGGAGGTGGTTGGGGCGTTCCTGGCGGCGCGCCCCAGCGCCGAGGAGCGGCACCTGCGGCGGCTGAACAAGGTGCTGGAAGCGGAAGCGAGTGGAGAGTGGAGAGTGGAGAGTGGAGAGTGATTTTTTTCAGCTTTGTTGACAGTATCGAAGGCGGTGGCGCGTGCTGCAAGAACCGCTGCGCAAACCCATTTCAGAATGGAACTGCGTGAGGGGTCGAGACCGGGTTACCGGATCGGGCGCGTAGAGATATAGGCATTCACTATCCAGGCGATGAAGCTGCCAATGAGGAGGAGCAATCCGCCCAGTACTCCCGCCGCTACCTTTGCGG
Organism: Bryobacterales bacterium; assembly: GCA_965214655.1. Taxonomy (GTDB): domain Bacteria; phylum Acidobacteriota; class Terriglobia; order Bryobacterales; family UBA6623; genus CATQHP01. The sequence goes on from OZ243965.1 coordinate 4,186,325, forward strand.
CATAGATTTGCCTGGAGAGATTCTTCAATTCATTCCCGTGTTCCCTGGATTGCTCCGTGAGAGATTCGACGGCTTGTGTCAACTTCCCCAGTTGGTTCTGCATAGAGCCGATGAGGTCGGCGGTATAGCTGTAGTCGCCGGACTGGAGGCGGGAAGGTTCAGTAACAGTAATGTCTTCCGGTACGGCGCTTGGATCGAATTCCGCCTCCCGTTGTTTCTCAGGCATTGGATTTCCCGACGAGCTTTCACGGATTCCTGGATCGACAGCGGTGTCTACTGCATCGGCGGCGGATTCCCTCAGTCCCACAACTGCAAGCAGAGGCATCCAATACACCATAGCGGCAGTTGCTATCCGCGCCGGCGGTTTCTAGCGCTCGGAACAGATTTCCTCGGAGCGCTCGCAGCGCCGGTGCTCGAACTGCACGGTTGCATGGTGAATGTCGAAGCGGGTTTCGAGGAGGCGGTTGATGCGCTCGAGGATCGCGGCGGAAGAGGAAAGCGGACGGTCGTCGATGACGGCGTGGCAGCTTAGCGCGTGCGAATGCGACGACAGACTCCAGATGTGCAGATCGTGAACGTCAATGACGCCCTCCACGCTGCGCAGCGAGTTGCGCACTTCGTCGCGGGCCATGCCGCGGGGCAGGCCCTCCAGCAGGATGTTCAGGGATTCGCGAACGATGTCCCAGCCGCTCCACAAGATCAGCACGCCGATCAGAACGGAGAGCAGCGGGTCGATCCATTGGAGTCCCGTAGCGGCGATCGCGAACCCGCCGACGATGATGCCCAACGACGAGAGCGCGTCGCCCAGCATGTGGACGAAGGCGCCGCGGATATTGATGTCGCGCTTGCTGTCGGCGCGCAGCGCGATCATCACGGCGATATTCACGATCAGACCGGCGGCGGCAACGACGATCATGATGTTTTCTTCGACTGCGCGCGGAGACAGGAAACGTTCGTAGCTTTCGTAAAAGATGAACAACGCCAGCGCAACCAGCGTGAGGGCGTTGACGAAAGCCGCCAGGACGCCGGCGCGTTGGTAGCCGAAGGTCTTAGATTCGTCGGGGGGGCGGGTTTGCAGATAGACGGCGAACCAGGCGAGCCCGAGAGCCAGCGCGTCGGTGAAGTTGTGGCCGGCGTCGGAGAGCAGCGCCAAGCTGTCTGCGCGGATGCCGGCGGCGAGCTCGACGACGATAAAGGCGACTGTGACCCAGAGCGAAAAGCTCAACTTTCGCCCGGTCAAGCGGTTGTGATCGTGCGTATGCAGGGCCTTCCTATCTTAGCCGTTTCACGGCGCCCGTTCGTCTCCGCCCGCCGCCGCGGCGCGGGACGCTGTGCGCCGGCCACGATGCGCTGCGCTCTGCCTATAATCGAATCAGCGCCATGACCGCGACAGGCCGCAACTCCTCCGCCGAACCGAATTCTTATCCTCCTTTCACGGAAGAGCACGAGCTTTTCCGCGCCTCGGTGAAGCGTTTCTGCCTGGAAGAGGTGGCCCCCTACGCGCACGAATGGGAGAATGCCGGGGACTACCCCCGGGAACTTTTCCGCAAAGCCGCCGATCTGGGCCTGTTCGGCATTCGTATCGACCCCGCCTACGGCGGCGCAGGCATGGACTGGTGGGCCTCGGCGGCGGCCTACGATGCGCTGCGCTACACCGACTTTCCCAGCCTCAACATCGGTCTGCTTGACCAGATGGACCTGGCGATCCCGCTGCTCGACAAGCTGGGCTCGGACGAGATCAAGCGCGAATTCATGCAACCGGCCGTGGCGGGCGAAGCGATCGGGGCGCTCGGCATCAGCGAGCCCGGCTGCGGCTCCGACGTGGCCGCCATGCGCACCGCGGCGCGCGAGGACGGCGGCGACCTGGTCATCAGCGGACAGAAGCTGTGGATCACCAACGGCGCACTGGCGGACTACGTCCTGCTGGCGGTGCGCACTGCGGAACACCGCCACAAAGGCATCTCGATGGTGGTCTTTCCGACCGATGTCAAGGGCTACCGAGTGGGCAGAAAGCTCAAGAAAGTCGGCCACGCGGCTTCTGACACGTGCGAGCTTTTTTTCGACGCATGCCGCATCCCCAAACGCTATATCCTCGGCGGCAAGAACCAGGGTTTCTACTACATCATGGAGCACTTCCAGGGAGAGCGGCTGGCCACCGCGCTGCAAACGAACGCGCTCATGGACCGCTCGCTCGAACTGGCCATCCGCTACGGCAAGGAGCGCCATGCGTTCGGGCGGCCCGTCGGAAGCTTCCAGGTCTGGCGGCACAGATTCGCCGAGCATCTCGCGAGCGTCGAGGCTTCCCGGCAACTGACCTACCGCGCCGTCGATCGGATGAACCGCGGCAAGCGGGCGCTGCGCGAGATCACCATGGCCAAGCTTTTCGCCACCGAGCTCGCCCAGCGCGTGATTTACGACTGCCAGCAGATTTTCGGCGGTTTCGGCTACACGACGGAATACCCCATCGGGCGCAACTGGCGCGATGTGCGGCTGTATACGATCGGCGCAGGCACGTCGGAGATCATGAAGGAGATACTGGCCAAAGAGGAAGATCTGTAGGCCGCGCCCGGGCGGCTACAGGCGCAGCAGATCTTCCAGCAGAGCGCGGCAGTTCCGGCGGGTTGAGGCCGGGGCGCCGTCGTCCGGGACAAGAGTAATGCGCTCCTCGGGGACGTTCATCCGCCACAGGCGGTCTTTCGCCGCTTCGGAGACGGCCGCTCTGCGGTCGAGGCAGTCGTCGACGTCCAGCGACGCCGAGAACAGATCCCAATCTTCGCCGCCGTGCAGCACGTCGGCCGCCCGCAGCCCGGGGAGCTTTTCCTTGAGAGCGGGGAGCAGCGCATAGGCTTGCGGCAGGCCTTGCAGCAGCAAGGCGTCGAACTCCCAATTCAGCGCCAGAGAATAAAGGAATCGAGCGGTCAGCTCGGGCGGTGCGAGTCCGGCGGCGTCGTAAACCCGATCCGCTGCGCCGCTCCATGCAGGAAGCGGAGGCGCATCCCGGGAACGCCCTTCGGCCGGCCGTCGCAGCGCGCAGGCAAGGACGACTTCGACGCGCGAGCGGTCGACCCGGCCCGCGACCGCGCGCAGCGCGGCATCCGCTCCGCCCGCCTCCAGCCGCGGCGTGAAGACGCCCAGGCGCTTGCGCGGCCCCTTCGGCTGCACCGCGTAGTCCAGGGGATCGACGACCCGGCCGGCGACCAGCGCCGCGCGCGGCCGCGACCGGAGGTAAGGGCCGAGATCGAAGAGCGGCCTGCCGGCAAACGCGTTCAGACGCTCCTTGAGGAGCAGCGGAATCGACTTGGCGGCAGGCGTCCGGGGCGCGCGGAACGCAGAGGCGGGGGGCGGGCCGGCGGGAGCGGCGGGCCGCTCCGCGCCGCCTGCCGTAAAGCAACTCCAGGGCAAGCGGCGCACGCGGCCGCTGCGTTCCGATTCGGGCCGCTCCAGCATCCGCCGCGAGATTCCCAGCGGTCCCGCGCAGTGCCGCAGCGAGGGCGGCGGCGCCGTTCCGGTATCGAGCCAGGTTACCCAATCGGCGGCCTGCAAGCCCCACAGGCACTCTTCGAGCGTCTGCGGCTTGAGCGCCCTGCCTCCGGTCAGCCACAGGAAACACGACGCTTCGGAATGCGCCGGCGCTTCCCGCTCGGAGACATTGACGAGGAGTTGATAGTCCCGCAGAGTCTGCCCGGAAAGGTTCGGGGCGCGCCCCCGCCCCTGCGCGACAACACAAATCGAGGGGCGAAGCGAAGGAGCGGGCACGTTTCAGCTTATCCGGCCGGGGCCGAACGGGAAAATCCGCATGCTGCATCCTTCGGGCGAGACGGCGGATTTTCTGCGCCCGCTATGCCTCGAGGGGGATTGCAGGCGTTACGGAGTGGAGGCGCGGGTGGGAATCGAACCCACGAATAAAGGTTTTGCAGACCTCTGCCTTACCACTTGGCTACCGCGCCCGAAACCGAAAGGCCCGTGCGGGCCTTCATGGATTCCTGGAGCGGGAGACGGGACTCGAACCCGCGACATCGACCTTGGCAAGGTCGCACTCTACCAGCTGAGTTACTCCCGCCGGCCAGCTTTCAGTTTAGAAACGGCGCAAAGAGGCTGTCAAGCCAAGTCGCCGTCCTGCGTCAACTCTCCAGGATCACCGGCACGATGAGCGGGCGGCTCTGCCGCGACGTTTTCCGCGCCAGGTAGCGGCGCAGGTCGTCGCGCACTTTCTCTTCCATGACGCCCCAGTCGCTTCGTTCCTCGCCGGAACTGCCGTTCACCGTGGCGACGATGACGTCGCCCGCTCCGGCAAGCAGGTCTTCGGTTTCTTGCGAGACGACAAAACCGCGGGAAAGGATCTCGGGCGGGTCCTCGGCCTTGCCCGTGCGCTGATTGATGCTGACGACCGGCACGAGCACGCCGAATTCCGACAGATGCCGGCGGTCGCGGATCACCAGCTCCTCGACAATTTCGTCGCCGGTTCCGACGTCGATGAAAACGCGGCCGACCGGAACCTTCTCCTCGAGCTTGCGGGCGCCGAATTCGTCGAACTGCAGCACGTCGCCGCTTTCGAGGATGAACGCTTCCTCGAGCTCGCTGCCGAGGACGGCTTCGGCCAAGCGCGCGTGCAGCGAAAGCTGCCGGTATTCGCCGTGGGCGGGGACAAAGTAGCGCGGCTTCACGAGGTTCAGAATCAGCTTCAGCTCTTCGCGCGAGGCGTGGCCCGAGACGTGAATTCCAGGGTGCTCGTCGCCGTACAGAACTTCCGCGCCGCGCCTGTAGAGGTGGTCGACCAAACGGAAGATGGGCCGTTCGTTGCCGGGGATGATCTTGGCGCTGAAAACAACCGTGTCCCCGTCTTCGACGACCGCCTGCGGGTGCTTGCCGACCGCCGCCCGCGATAGCGAGGAGAGCGGTTCGCCCTGGCTGCCGGCTATGATCGTCGTCCGCTGGGAGCGGTGCAGATTGCCGAGTTCTTGGGGACGGACGAGCGTGCCGCTCGGCATCCGCAGCAGGCCGAGATCGGCGGCCAGCTCGGAAGCCGTGACCAGGCTGCGCCCTACGAGCGCCACTTTCCGGCCGTAGGCGACCGAATGGTCGATGATCTGCTGCACCCGGTGGGCGGCCGAAGAAAAGCAGGTAAAGAACAGAGCATCCTTGGCGCGCGTAAAAATGTCGGCGAAGGCCGGCCCCACCGTTCTTTCCGAAGGGGTAAAGCCGCGGCGGTCGACGTTGGTCGAGTCCGAAAGGAGCAGCAGGACGCCGCGTTTCCCATAATCGGCGAAGGATGTCAGATCCATTACGCCCCCATCGACCGGCGTCTGGTCGATCTTGAAGTCGGCGGTGTGGATCACGTATCCCGCGGGCGTCTCGACCGCCAGCGCGACGCATTGCAGCGTGCTGTGGGTGACGTGAAGGAACTCGATGTTGAAGCAGCCGATGCCGACGGTCTCGCCTGCCTTGACCGTCGTCAACCGCGGCTGCTCAGCGAGTCCGTATTCCTTCAGGCGACGCTTGACCAAAGCCAAGGTGAAGGCGGTCGCATAGACGGGTATGTCGATCTGCGACAGGACATAGCGAACCGCGCCGATATGATCCTCATGCCCGTGGGTCAGGACAAGCCCCCGAACGCGCTCGCGGTTATCCAGCAGATAGCGCAGATCGGGGACGATGACGTCGACGCCCAGTTGCTCGGCGCCGGGGAACAGAATGCCGGCATCGATCACGACGATGTCGTCGCCGGACTCGAGAGCCAGCATGTTCATGCCGAATTCGCCGAGTCCGCCGAGCGGAATGACTCTCAATTGGCCGGCCAAACTTTATCTCGCCTCATGTCCGCAAGCCTAGCACAGGCCGCGGGCGGCTAATCGAGGTCGATTTCCAGGCGCAGCAGCGCCGCGCCGAGGGTTTTGCCTTGCGCGTCGGTGCGCAGCGAGACGGTTCCGCCGCCGCCGAGCGCCTCGTGGAGCAGGAAATTCAACGCGCCGAGATTGGGCAGCTCGAAGCGTTCGACCCGGCCTTTGCAGATGCCCTGAAAGTGCGCTTTCACCCGCTCTGCCGTAACCTCGCGGACGAGCGCCGGGTAATGCTCGGGGCGGCGCGCGATCAGCCCGATGTTGACGGCGTCTCCCTTGTCGCCCGAGCGGACGTGGGCGATATTGAGCAGACGCGCCTTCACCCGCGCATTGTAGCAGAGGCCCCTGTGGCGCCTCCGTTCCATGCGGCTACGGAGGCGCGTTTTCGGCTGCCGGCCGCCGGCGGGTTAAAAACTGTAGCGCAAGCTCATCTGGATGTTGCGGTTACTGCTTTTGCTGGTGATCTTGGCAAAGGTTCCGCTGTTCGGGTCGGCGTTCGGGTTGCCCCAGTTCGGATGGTTCGGGAAGTTGAACATCTCCAAGCGGTACTGGAACGAGTGCCGCTCGTTGACGGCGAACGTCTTGAAGACGCCTACGTTCCAGCTTTGGAACCCTTGCCGGTGCAGCAGGCTGTTGCGGTTCTGCGTGGACGAGAACGTGCCGGCCGCCGGAGCCGCCCATACGTCGGGATTGAAAAAGAAGTTGTCGTCCGCCGCTCCGTTCGAGAACTTCTGCCGGCTGCCGGGAAGCGCGGGGTCGCCCGTCGCCTCCCAGGGTTGGAAGCTGTTTACGCCGATGCCCGCAACGTCTTGTCTGCGGCCGACGGTGATCGGCTGGCCCGTCTGAAAGTGCGTAACGCCCGAGAGTTGCCAGCCGCCAAGCATTTTGCCGACCGCCTTCGAGCTGTCTTTGAAGAAAGGCAACTCATAGATGTAGTTGATGACAAGCACGTGGCGCGAGTCGAAGTCCGACCAGCCCCAGAAGTTCGAGTCGTCGTAGTTGTCGTAGATCTGGTCGCGGCGGCCGTCGGCGTTGTCTTCGCTTTCGGAGAACGTATAGGCAACGCCGAAGCTGAAGCCTTCGCTAAAGCGCCGGTTGAGGCCGATCTGCAAGCCGTTGTATTCCGACCGCGCGGCGTTTTCGTTCATGTTGACGGCCGCGAATCCCTTGTACGGCCGCAGGGCGTTCGTGTCGATTCCGTTGTTCGCGGGATCGTTGCGCGTACCCTTCGGCAGTTGGTTGATGTCGCGCACGCGCTCCATGTGCAGGCCGACGCGGCCAACGTAGCCGACCTCGAGAATGGCGCCGAAGCCGATCTCGCGTTCTACGGTGAAGTTCCAGTTCCAGGCCGAGGGAATCTTGAAGACCGGATCCTGGGTCATGAAAAATTGCGGAAACCCGGTGCGGGCGCCGCCGCCCGGATCGTCGGCTTGGCCGTTGGCGATGGACGCCATCGGCTGGAAAGGAGGATTGCCTCCCAGAAAAATGTTGTCCGCGACGCCCGGCCGCGCGTAGAAGCGTCCGCCGCCGGCGCGAATCACGGTTTTTTCGCCGATGCGGTAGGCCAGACCCACGCGCGGCTGGAAGTTCGTGTAATGGGTTTCGCCGTAGGTCTTGCCGCCGCCGGAGAAGAGGTGGTCGAACTCGCCCGAGTCGGCGACCGCCACGCGGCCCAGGGCTGCGTCCGGCCAACTCTTTCCGGGGATAATCACGCCGTTGAAACGGTTGCCGCCGAGCACGTTGCCGGTTTGCGGGTCTTGTATCACCGCGTCGTTGGGGTCGTAACGGCTCGGATCGAAGACCGCCATGTTCCGCCACAGGCTGTAGTAGTAGGGCTGTATCCAGGTGTGGCGCAGACCGAGCTCGATGCGCAACCGCTGCGTGGGTTTCCAGGAATCCTGCACGAACCAGTCCAGCATGTGGCTGCGGTAGGGCGTATAGGCGCGGGGTCCGATTTCGGCGTAAGTGCTGAACAAGCCCAGCGCGGCGTTGGCTACGGCGAGGCCCGATCCGCCCGGGCGGCCGTCGGTGAACACAAAACGTCCGTTCTGATTGTTCGTGCCGCCGGGAACGCCGGAGACGTTGATCTGGTCGAAGTCGTTCTGTCCGGCGCGTTCCCAACGCACGCCGAACTTCAACGTGTGCGCGCCGCTTGTCTTGGTCGTGTTGTTCGATATCTGGTAGATCGGCCCGTATGAGGAGGCCGGATACGGCCCGCCGTCGATCCTTTGGAAGTTGTTGATGTCGATCGTTGGAATTTTGTCCTGGATTTCCTTGCGCTCCGGGAACACATAGGGATAATCGATGCCGTACCGGCTGCGGTTCGCGCGCCCCTCGGTATTCGGAACGACCAGGTCGACACGGTCGAAGCTGAAGCTCGCCAGAAACTCGTTGACCAGGGTCGGGTTGATCGTGTAGATGTGGTTCAGCGTATAGGTTTGATTGGGACGGTCGATCGTGCGGTTGGCGCGGTCGGTGTTGCCGCGGAAAGCTTCGGCTTCGAAGAAGCCGAAGTTCTGGAAACGAAAACGGATGTTGTGCTTCTCGGTCGGATTGACGTCGATGGACAAGGTGTCCTTGCGCTGATCCGCGGGTTGCGGGCGGGTCTGGATGAAATTGCGCGTGCCTTGCAGGAAATTCGGCGTCGGCTCGGGAGCGGCGTTCAACATGCCCAGACTGTTCGTCGTCAACCGGGCGGCGGGGATTGCGTTGTTCGGAAAAGGGTCGCCTGTATCCGGGTCGGTGACCGTGCGGACCCGCCGAAAGAACGGATTCCCGGCATCGAGCAACTCGGAGAAGTCCCCTTGGCGCATGGCCGGGGTGGGGTGCGTGTTGGTGACGGTCCTTCCGCGCCGGCGGCGGACCCATTCCTGCCCCCACAGCCAGAACACCTTGTTGCGGTCGCGGTTGAAGTTGCCCAGCGTCAACGGCCCGTCGACGATGTAGCCGAATTGGTTGAACTGATTCTGCTCGCGCGGGCGTCCGGCGCGGTTATTGGACCAGGTGTTGGCGTCGAGTTTCTGATTGCGGAAGTATTCGTAGAAGCTGCCGTGCAAATCGCGGCCGCCGCTGCGCGTCACGAAGCGTATCTGCCCGCCGGCCGAGCGCCCGTACTCCGCGTTGTAGTTCGCGGTGAGAATTTGCATTTCCTGAACGGTCTCGAGATCCGCCGTGCCGATGGATGTGCCGTTCGCCCGCGTGCGCACGTTGACCGCGCCGTCGTAGGCGATGATGTTGTCCTGGCTGCGCGAACCGTTGATCGAAAATCCGCCGCTGGTCAGACCGAAGCTGAAGGCGTTGATCGACCCGTTGCGGCGGACGCCCGGCTTCAGCAACGCTAAGAAAAGCGGGTTGCGGCCATTCAGAATCGTGTTCTGGATCTGCTTTTGCTCGACCAATTTGCCGACCGTTGCGGTTTCGGACTGAATCCGCGCCACGTCCGCAACCACCTCGATCGTCTCGGTTACGGCGCCGAGCTCGAGGACGATATCTACGGTGGCCGGCAGGTTTGGGTCGAGCTTGTTTTGCGTGCTGACGGCCCGCTTGAAGCCCTCCGATTCCACCGCAACCGTGTACAGTCCGGGCGGCAGGCTCGAAAGCACGTAATAGCCGTTTTCGTTGGTTTGCGTCGACCGTTCAAGGCCTGTTCCTTCATTGCTTGCGGCAACCGTTGCGCCGGGCACGACGGCGCCGGTGGCGTCCTTGACAAAGCCCGAGAGCTGGGTCGTGTCGGACTGTCCGTAAGCCGCATCGGGACCGACCGCGGCCGCGGCGAACAGGAACGCCGATCCTGCGAATTTCAGTATGCGATTCATGATTGAAACACCTCTCAATTTTGAGAGCCCTGCTCAGTGTCTCCCCGTTGTTCCTGTGTGTCAATGTCCTGGGTGTCAATTTTTGTTGATTCCGCCGTTGCCGTCATGGCCGGGCCGGAGCCGCGCAGCAAGTTGTATCGGCAAGACGCGCTTGACGGATAATGACGCGTATGCAATCGACAGGCGGCGAAGGCGCGCGAGAGACTTTCCGGGACTGCCCGGACTGCCCGCAGATGACGGTTGTGCCGGCGGGAAGTTTCCCGATGGGTTCGCCGCAGAGCGAGGAAGGCCGCGAAGACGGCGAGGGGCCGCGGCATGAAGTGCGCATCGAAAAGGCGTTCGCGGCAGGCGTCTACGCGGTGACGTTCGCGGAGTGGGACGCTTGCGCGGCGGCAGGCGGGTGCGGCGGCTACAGCCCGCACGACGAGGGCTGGGGCCGCGGCAGGCGGCCGGCGATCAATGTCAGTTGGGACGATGCGCAGAGCTACGTGAGTTGGTTGCGCCGGAAAACGGGAAAACCGTATCGGTTGCTGAGCGAGGCGGAATGGGAGTACGCCGCGCGGGCGGGGACGACAACGCGGTATTGCTTTGGGGACGACCTGTCGCCGCGCGAGGCGAATTACGGCGGGACGGCAGGCAAGACCCAGCAGGTAGGGAGCTACGCGCCGAACGGCTTCGGGCTGTACGACATGCACGGCAACGTATGGGAGTGGGTGCAAGACCGTTGGCACGGGAATTACGAGGGAGCGCCGAGCGATGGGACGGCCTGGGAAACGCAGAACATCGTCGAGCGGATGCAGGAGCGGAGGCACGGCGGCCGCCGCGTGTTGCGGGGCGGCTCCTGGAGCAACGATCCGGCGGGCGTGCGCTCGGCGGCCCGCGCCAAGCTCGTCGCGGGTTTCCGCGGCGTCAGCGGGTTCCGCGTGGCCCGCGCGCTGACGGCTTGAGTGAACGTATAGTAGAAGCAGTCTTTTCGCTTGCGTTATGACGTTGTTGTCAGCGGCTCTTGGGAAGCGGCCGTTCGGCGCCGGTCGGATGCTGCTGCGGAGCGCGGCGTTGCTTCCGTCCCTGGCGTTGCCGCTCTGCGCTGCGGCCGCCGGCCCGGATTTTTCCGGGCTCGAAGAGATCCGCCCGATCGCGCGCCGCTACTGTTTCGCCTGCCACAGTTCCGCGGCGCGCAGCGGCGGGATCGACCTGGAAGAGTTGCTGCTGCGCGACCCGCAGGCCGCCCCGCAGAACTGGAAAACCGCATTGGGCGTCCTGCGCGCCGGAGAAATGCCGCCGCCCGGCGCGGACCGGCCCGCGCAGCGGGAACGGAAGGCGCTGATCGCGGGCATTGACCGTTGGCTGCGGGCGAACCGGCCCGGCGGGCGGGCTCCGGCATACCGCATCGCGCGGCGTATGACCCGCGGCGAATACACGCACACGATCCGCGACTTGCTGGAACTGCCCGCCGATCCGTTCATCCTCCCGGAACAGTTTGCCAAGGACAAGGCGTATTTTCAGCCGTCGTCGGGAATCATGGCCCGGCAGGTCGCGGTCGATCACGAGCAAACGAGCAACAATCCTCCCCTGACGCGCTATCCGGGCATCGCCACTCTGCCCGCCGACAGCCGCGCGGAGCACGGGTTCGCCAATCGCAGCGATCAGGTCAGCCTCTCTCCGGCGTTGCTGGAGAAGTATTTCGCCGTAGCCCGGGATCTTCTCTTTCACGCCGATTTTCCCGGTGATTTTCCCGGTGATCATCCGCTCTTTCGATCCCCCGGCGAAGGGCTGTCGGAGCTTGCAGCGGCGCGCCGCCGGCTCGCCGCCTTCCTGCCCCGGGCGTTCCGCCGGCCTGCAGAGAAAGGCGAGGTCGAGCGGTATCTCGACCTGTATCGGCGGTCACGCAGGGAGGGGAACGATTTCGCGGCCGCCGCCAGGCACATGGTCTTGGGCGTCCTGTCGTCGCCGCATTTTCTGATGCGGGTCGAAAAGAGCGCGCCGTCGGGCGCGCCGGACGCTTACGACCTGGCCTCGAGGCTTTCCTATTTCTTGTGGACGAGCATGCCCGACGAAGCGCTGTTCGCCGCGGCGGGGGAGGGCGGTCTGCACCGGCCCGAACGGCTCGCGGAGCAGGCGCGGCGGATGCTGCGCGATCCGAAATCGAAAGCCCTCGCCGAGCATTTCGGCGGCCCCTGGATGCGCTTGGGGCAGGTGGCCGCGGTCATTCCCGATCTGGACCTGTTCCCCAGCTATTACGAGCCCGCCGGCCCCGCGCGCCGCCGCACCGTGGGCTTGCACATGATGCTCGAGGCGCTGCTGCTGTTCGAGACGGTGCTGGTCGAAAACCGCAGCATCCTGGACTTTATCGATGCCGACTTCACCTATCTCAATGAGAATCTCGCCGCGTTTTACGGGCTGCGGCATCTCTATCCGGCGCTCCCGGAAACCGACGGCAGGTTGGCCGGCAGGCGGACCTGGTTCCGCGCGCGGCTGGACGACCGCCGCCGGGGCGGCGTCCTCACGCTCGGCTCGACGCTGACTCTCACCTCGCTCCCCCGACGCACCAGCCCGATCGCCCGCGGCGCATGGATTGCGGACGTCGTCTTCCACCGGCCTCCGCCTCCTCCGCCGCCGGGAATCAAGCCGCTCGAGGAAACCGACCAGCGCGGATTGCGCAGCCTGCCGTTGCGGGAGCAAGTCGCGCGGCACAGCCGGGACCCCGCCTGCGTTTCGTGCCACCAACGCATCGATCCGTTGGGTTTCGCTCTCGAGCATTACAACGCCGTCGGACTCTGGCGCGAATACGATTCCGGGGCGCCGGTCGACGCTTCGGGCAAGCTGCGCGGCGGCGCGGTGTTCAACGGCCCGGTCGAATTGAAGGACGCGCTGCTCGAGCGCCCGGAACCGTTCGCCCGCGGCTTCGTCGAGCAACTGCTGGCGTACGCCCTGGGCCGCGAGTTGACGGCGTTCGACGATCCGACGGTCAGCGATATTCTCGACGCAGCGCGCGGCGGCGGTTATCGGTTGCAGGATATCGTCGTCGCGCTTGTAAAAAGTCCGGCATTCCGTCAAACTCTTAGCAACCGAGGCGTTTCGAGATGAGCAAGCGGCTTTCCAGACGAACCGTTCTGCGCGGCATCGGCGGAGGCATGATGCTGCCCTGGCTGGAGGCCATGGCCGCGGGCAAGCCGCCCAACGGCGAGCCGCCCCTGCGGATGGGCTTTTTCTACCTGCAGAACGGCATCGTCCCGGAGTTCTGGTTCCCGCAAAAAACCGGCGCCGATTTCGAGTTGCCGCCGTCGCTCGAACCGCTGGCGCCGGTGCGCGGCGAAGTGATCGTCTTCAGCGGCCTCGACCGGGTCTTCGGCGGCGGGACCGACGTTCACGCGCAGTGCGCTTCCTGCTGGATGACCAGCGCCCCGCCTACTGAGAAGCCCGACGGCATGTTCCCCATCGACGTCACCGTCGATCAATCCATCGCCGCGGCGCAACGCAGGCAGAGCGTATTGCCGTCGCTCGAGCTCACCTGCAACACGTTCAAGGGGAACAAGGAATCGAAGTATCTGCGCACGATCTCATGGTTCGGCCCGGGCTCGTCGGCCAAGGCCGAGAACGACCCCCGCGCCGTGTACCGCCGCTTGTTCGGCATGGACGCCGGCGGCCCCGTGGAGCGCAGCATTCTCGATATCGTGCGCGGCGAGGCGAAAGCGCTGCGGCGCCGGTTGAGCGCGCCCGACCGGCGCAAGGTCGATGAGTATTTCGAATCGGTGCGGTCGATCGAGCGCCGCATGACGCAACTCGAGCGCCGCGCCCGGGAACAGAAGGAGATACCCATGGGCGAACCGGCCGGAATGCCGGCCGAGCGCAGCGCCTACATCCGCACGATGGGCGATCTGATCGCGCTGGCGTTCCAACTCGACCTGACCCGAGTGGTCAGCATGATGTTCGGGCCCGAGCGCTGGAACGCTCCGCAGTTTTACGACGGCGTGTTCGACAAGCCCGAGGTGCATCACACGCTGACCCACGCGATGAACAAAGACGACGAAGCGCGCCGCAAGGTCGCCCTCATCGACCGCTTCCGTGTCGCGCAGTACGCCTATCTCGTGCAAAAGCTTCGGGAAATTCCCGAAGGCGAGGGCACGCTGCTCGACCGCTGCGTGCTGACCCTCGGAGCGGGCCTGGGCAACGGCAACCTGCACAACTACGACCATCTGGCGACCGTCACGGCCGGCCGCGGCATCGGGCCGCATGCCCGCCTCCCCATGCGCACCGGCCGCCACGTGCGCTGCCCGGAAGGGACGCCGCTGGCGAACTTGTGGCTGTCGCTGCTGGCGCGCAACGGACTCCGCCGCGAGCGCTTCGCCGACAGCACCGCCCCGCTGAACTTGGCCTGAAGCGGCCCATCTACTGCCAGTAGTGGAGCTTGCGGCCCTGCGAATCGGTGAACTCTCCGGTGGCGATCATGACGCAGTCGTAGATGACGCCGACGAAGAAGAATCCGCCGATCGTCACCAGGAACAGGAGCGCCGTGCCGATCTTGCCGGCGTAAAAGCGGTGGGCGCCGACAACCCCCAGGAACAGGCACAGCAGCAACGCCGTGAGCCGATTCAACCCCGACGGATTCGCGACGACTCTACCGCCGCTTGCCGCGGGGCCGGCCGTTGCGCTTGCGCTCCGGCCGCAAGCGCCGCAAAATGCGTCTCCGGCGCCCATCCGGACGCCGCATTGGGGACAGAAAGGCGAGTCGCCCGCGTCCGCCGGAGCGGCTTCCGCCGTCTCCGCCTGCGGCGCTTCGACCGGGTCGGCCGCTTCTTCGCCGGGTTGAGGGTCTTGACTGCGGAGTTCGTTCATTCTGCCCCAATAATACGGATATGCGCGCCGGAAGTTGCATGAGACGCCTTGCCGCCCGAGATTCTGGTAGACTACCGCGCTAAGCGGGCAGCATGGTCCGGGGCTCTCTCAAAAATCCGCACGCCGTCGTCGTCGGCGCGTTGACCGTGCTCTTGCTCGGCGGCGTCGCGGCGTCGCGCATCCCGACCGACATCCTGCCGATCTTCACCACTCCGGCGGTCCAGGTGCTGACGCTGTACCCCGGCATGCCGGCGGAGGTGATGGAAAAGGACATCACCAGCCGCCTCGAGCGCTGGACCGGCCAGGCGAACGGCATCGCCCGCCAGGAAGCGCGGTCGATGAACGGCGTTTCCATCGTGCGCGACTACTTCCGGCCAGACATCGACGCCAACACGGCCATGTCGCAGGTGTCGTCGCTGGCCATAGCGGATATGTACTATCTGCCGCCGGGCACCATCCCGCCGATGATCATGCCCTTCGACCCGACCGCCAGCCGTCCGCTCTGCCTGGTCAGCGTCAGCAGCCCGACTTTCGACGAAACGCAACTCTACGACATCGCCTATTTCGAGTTGCGCAACCGGCTGCAGGGCATCGCCGGCGTCATCGCGCCGGCCGTGTACGGCGGCCGCATCCGGCGCGTTCTGGCCTACGTCGACCGCGACAAGCTGACCGCCCGCAATCTTTCGGCGATGGACGTAGTCCGCGCGCTCAAGGATTTCAACACGTTCATCCCCACCGGAAACGCCAAGATCGGGCCGTTCGACTACCAGATCAACGCCAACGGCATGGTCCGCGAGGTCGCTGAGATGAACCGTTTTCCGATCCGCATCGGCAAGGGCGGGGCACCCATCGTCATCCGCGACGTCGGCGAGGTGGAAGACGCCCATCAGATTCAGTCGAACATCGTGCGCGTGAACGGCAGGCGGCAGGTGTACATCCCCATCTACCGCCAGCCGGGCGCGAACACGATCGCCGTGGTCGACGGCATCGAGCAGACCCTTTCCACGATCCTGGAGCGCTTGCCCAAGGGCGTCAATCTCGACGTCGTGCTCGATCAGTCGATTTACGTGCGCAAGGCGATCGGCAGCCTGCAGCGCGAGGCGCTGTTGGGAGCGCTGCTCGCCGCATTGATGATCTGGATCTTCATCGGCAGCTTGCGCTCGACCGGGGTCATCATGCTCTCCGTGCCGCTGTCGATCACGGCGGCGGTCGCCGGCCTTTACTGCACGGGAGACACGCTCAACGCCATGACCCTGGGCGGCCTGGCGCTGGCCGTGGGCCGCCTGGTCGACGATTCGATCGTCGTTCTCGAGAACACGCACCGGCATCTCGACATGGGCAAGTCCCCGCGCGAGGCGGCGCAGGCGGGGGCGGACGAGGTGCGCGCCCCGATTTTCGTGGCCACCGCCGTCACGGTCGTGGTTTTCGCGCCGGTGCTCTTCCTGACGGGAATCGGCAAGTTCCTGTTTACGCCCCTGGCTCTGAGCGTCACCCTGGCCATGTTGGCCTCGTATGCCGTCGCGCTGACCGTGGTTCCCGCTTACTGCAGCCGGTTTCTGCGGCCCGGAAGCCTGCGCCAGGGCGGTTTCGAGCGTTTGCGCGAGGCGTACGTCCGCTTTCTCGACGCGGCGCTGCGCCGCAGCGGCCTCGCGCTGCTGCTGATCGCCGCGGTCGTTGCCGCTTCCGTCCCGCTCTATTGGAGCATCGGCCGCGAGCTTTTCCCGCGGCTCGACACGGGCGAGTTCTCGATTCAGGTCAGGGCCGCCTCGGGAACGCGCATCGAGCAAACCGAGCAGCAGGTCGCCCAGGTGGAAAGAGTCGTAACCGAGGCGCTCGGCGGCGATCTGGAGCTGCTCATCTCCAATACGGGCGTGCTCTACGACTGGCCCGCCGCGTACACCCGCAACGCGGGCCCGATGGACTCGACGCTGATGGTCCAACTGACGCCGGAGCACGCGACCCCGTCGTTCGCTCACGTGCGCAGGCTGCGGGCGTTGCTGGCCGAGCGCTTCCCCCGGCTCGAGTTTTCGTTCGAGACGGGCGGGATGATCAGCTCGGCGATCAACTTCGGCTTGCCGTCGCCGATCGACGTGCGCATTCAAGGCAACGACATGGCCCGGGCCGCAGAGCTCGCGCGGGAAGTGCGGCGGGTGATTCGGGCGGTTCCCGGAACCGCCGACGTGCGCATCCAGCAGAAGCTCGATTACCCGCAGCTTTCGCTCGACATCGACCGCGAGAAGGCGGCGATGCTGGGCATCAACGCCGATGAAGCGGTCAAGAACGTCGTGGCCAGCTTGAACTCCAGCGTGAATTTCGATCCCGCGTTCTGGATCGACGAGCGCAACGGCAATCACTACTTCGTCGGCGCGCAGTACCGCGAGGAAGACATCGATTCCATCGATACGCTGCTCGACATTCCGATCACTTCGCCGAGCCAGGCCGCGACCGCCGCGTTGACCGCGGGCATATCGCGGGCCGCGCCGCGCCCGCCCGCGAGCGCCGCCGCGGCGCCCGTGCTGCTGCGCAACATCGCTTCGATTCGGCGCACGACAGCGCCGACCGAGTTGACGCATCTGAACATCAGCCGCGTGACGGATGTCTTCGCCAACGTCGAGGGGCGCGACGTCGGCGGCGTCGCCGCGGACATCGAACGCGGCCTGGCGCGGATCGAAACCCCCGAGGGGTACTCGATTGCGCTGCGCGGCGAAACGCAGGCGATCGCGGAATCGTTCGGCGGCCTGGCTTTCGGCTTCGCTTTGGCGGTCGTCCTGGTCTATTTCGTCATGGTGGCGCTGTTCCGCAGCTTTCTGGACCCGCTCATCGTGATGCCGGCCGTGCCCCTGGGCCTGGTCGGCGTGCTGTGGATTCTTTGGGCGACCGGCACGACGCTCAATATCCAATCGTTCATGGGCACGATTTTCATGATCGGCATCGCCGCCTCGACCTCGACCTTGCTCGTCGAGTTCGCCAACCGCCTGCGCGCCCGCGGGTTGAGCGCGTGCGACGCGGCGCTGGAATCGGCGCGGGTGCGGCTGCGGCCGATCCTGATGACCGCCGGAACGGCGCTGGCCGCCCTGCTGCCGCCGGCGCTCAACCCGGCCGAACCGATCATGCCGCTGGCGCGCGCGGTAATCGGCGGGCTGACGACGTCGACGGCGCTGACGCTGGTGGCGGTTCCCCTGCTGTACCGGCAGTTCAAGAAATGAGCATGGCCGCGCGAGCGCACTCCTTTCCAGCCCGCGGCGCAAGTCACGCGGCCCGGCTTGTCTTGCCGGCTGTGCTGGGCGCGCTGGGCTGCGGCCCGCCGCCCGCTGCGCAGGAGCCTCCCGCGGCAGACGCGGCCGTGCGCGTTACCGTCGTCAAGCCCGAAGTCCGCACGCTTGCCGACACGATCGCCTTGGCCGGCGCCGTTGTCGCCGAGGAGCAGGTTACGGTTTACGCGAGGATCACGGGCTATCTGCAGTCCCTCGCCGTGGATCTCGGCGACCGCGTCCGCAAGGGGCAGCCGTTGGCCGTGATCGATGCGCCGGAGCTGACGGCCGCTCTGGAGGAGAGGAAGGCCGCGTTGGCGGAAGCCGAGGCCGCCGTCGAGGAAGCGCAGGCCGCGCTGGGGCGGCATGAGGCCGACCTGGAGTTCCGCCGCGCGGCGCTTGCCCGCCTGCGGAGCATCCGTGAAAAGGACAGGGATCTGCTGCCGCTGCAAGACGTGGAGCGGGCCGCCGCGGCCGCGGCCGCGGCCGAGAGCCTGCTGCGCTCCGCGCGGGCCGGGACGCGCGTCGCCGAAGCCTCCGTCGCAAGCAGGCGCGCCGCTTGGGAAACCATGAAGCGCCGCGCGGAATACGCCCGCATCTCCGCGCCGATAAGCGGCGTCGTCACCGAACGGTTCGTCGATCCCGGCGCCCTGATTCAGGCGGCGTCGTCGTCTCGCACGCAGGCCGCGCCGCTGGTCTCCCTGGCCCGCGTCGACCGCGTCCGCGTGGTCGTGGATGTGCCCGAAACCGGCGCCGCTTTCGTCAAGCGGGGGACTCCCGCCGTCATTGCCGTCGAGGGGCTGGAGGAGATCGCCGCCGAAGTCTCGCGCACGTCCGGAGCGCTCGGCGCGGCCACCCGCACGCTGCGCGCCGAGTGCGACCTGCCCAATCCCGAGGGCTTGCTGAAGCCCGGCATGACCGCCCGGGTCACGCTCGAGCTGCGCCAACTCGAAGACGCCCTCACGGCGCCGGTCGAGGCGCTGCAGGGCGAGGGCGTCTACGTCGTCGAAAACGGCAAGGCCGTGTACCGCGAGGTCGTCACGGGCTTGCAGACGGGCGGCCGCGTGCGCATCGTGCAAGGGCTGGCGGCGGACGACGCCGTCGTTCTCGACGCATCCGCGCCTCTGGCGGACAACGTCCCCGTCGTGGAAGCCCGCTGAATCGAGACCGCCATGAAGCTCCCGACCGCGGCGCTGCTGCTCGCTTTCCCCGTTTGGGCCGTGAGTCTCGAAGAGGTGCGCCGCGAGGCGCTGGCGAACCACCCGGCGCTAGGCGCGGCCCGCTCGGCGGCGGACGCCGCGCAAGCCCGCCTGCGCATGGCCAAGGCCGGGCGGATGCCTCAGTTGCGATTCAGCGGCCTCTCCAAGGCGGGGCTGTCGGGCGCCATGAACGGCCTGGACCCGGTGGGCCTGGCCAACTCGCCGTTCTTCCGCAACTTCGCGGCCGGCGCGAACGTCAGCCATCCCGGTTTCGACTTCGGCCGGACCGCCTCGAGCATCGCCGTGGAGCAACACGGACTGGAGGCGGCCGAGGCGGATCTGGCCGCCGTCGAGGCCGAGGTCCTGCTGCGCGTCGAGACGGCTTATTTTACGGCGCTGGGCGCCCGCGCCGCGCAACGGGCCGCCGCGCGCCTCGTCGCGGGCAGGGAAGACGCCGCGCGGCAGGCGCAGGCGTTTTACGAAGCGGAGCTGCGCTCGCGGGTCGACTGGGGGACGGCCGAGGCGCAACTCGCCGCCGCGCGGGCGCAACTCGCCGAAGCCGCCGCGCAAGCCGCTGCCGCGCATGCCCGCCTGGCCTACGCGGCGGGCGTTTCCCCGCAAGACTTGGGCGCGCCGGTCGATGCCGAGTTCGCCGACCGCGCCGCCGAACCGCTCGATGCGCTGATCGCCCGCGCTTGCGAGCAGCGCCCGGATATCCACGCGCTGCAAGCCCGCCGGGCCGCCGCGCGGGCCGTCCTGGACCTGGCCCAAGCGCGCCGGCGGCCCTGGTTCCGGGTCTTTTTCACGGGCGGCTGGGCGCGGTTCAATCCCTTGCAGCTCGGCAATCTGACCTCGCTCGGCGCCGGACTCGCGATGCCGCTGCTGACGTTCGGCGCGGTCGAGGGAGCGGTGGAGGAGGCCGAGGCGCTGCTCGCGCGGGCCGAGCGCCGCCTGGAGGAAGCGCGCCAACTCGCGGCGCTCGAAACGCGCCTGGCCTTTTACGCGGCGCGCGCGGCCCGCGAAAAGCTGCCGCTGCGCGAGCGGCAGGCCGAGTTGTCCGCCGAGGCCGCGCGCCTGGCGCGGGCGCGCTACCGCGAACAGTTGGCAAGCATGGTCGAGCTTTCCCAGGCCGAAAGCAATCTCGCGGCCGCCCGCGCCGCCGCGCTCGCCGCCCGCTGCGATCTGCAGCAGGCGCTGGCGGAGTTGCGTTACGCTGCCGGCGCAATGCGCGCGCCGTGAAACCGCCCGGCGCCGCGCGTCTCCGTTCCGTACGCGGCGGGCCGTTTGCCGTCCGTTCCGCGAGGTCGGCGCGCCGCGGGCCACTGAAAATGTAGACACGGGGGAGTAAGCGCGGGGGCCGCTTGCCTTGTGCTTTTGGGCGGAAACACGCCCGTAAGCCTTCTCGTTGCCGAAGTTTCCGAAGCCTTGATCGCCGCCGGCGCGGCGCAAGAGAAAGCCAAGGCCGCCGCCGCGGCGATTCCCGTTGGAGGGAACCTGGCTACCCAAGCCGATATCGGGGATGTCAAGGCGGATATCGCCAAGTTCGAAGTCAGGATGGCGAACGAGTTCGAGGCGCTTTACCGCTATCTCTGGATGCTCGCCGCCGGCATCGTCTCGCTCACCGTCGCTCTGGTCAAGCTCATCCCCTGACGCCGCGGGCCGCTAGCCCAAGTTTAACAGCGTGAAATTCAAGTCATTATGAATCAATGATTTACGCCGATGGGAAGACTCGAGTGGCACTACAAGCGGGGGTCAAGCGGTGAGATCGGTTGGTCAGACGAGCGTCTTGCGAACGCCTCCGGGGTGGGGGTCGACACCGAGCGCGTTGTAGATGTCCAACTGTTTGGGTTCGGCTTGCGTGGCCGTGCGCACATGCAGCGTGCGTCCGTCGGGGCGGCGGAAGGTGGCGGTGACGCGCTGCTGGCCGTCGAGGATGCGGCGCAAGGTGGTCCAACTGGCCTGGTTGCCGTGCCCGCGCAGGCGAGTGCGGATGACCTGCACGAGTTGGTAGGCGATGACGGTGAGGAACAGGTGACCGTCGGTTCGCTGCGGCTTGTGGTGATAGATGGGGCGCAGGCCGAGTTCGGACTTCAGCGAGCGGAAGACGGCCTCCACGTCCGTGAGGGTGGTGTAGGTGCGCCACAGGGCGTCTGCGTCCCAGGCCAGCTCGTTGCTGCGCAGGCAGTAGACGCCGGGATGGGTCGCCATCGAGCCGTCCTGGGGACGGCGGGACCAGGTGACGGCGACGGCCTTTTTGCCGCTCTCGTCGGTGGCGACGGCAATCTGGTAGTGCGCGGCGACGCGGGAATGCTTCGTCTGCAAGCGCCCGATGCGCTGCCAGACTTGGTCCAGTCGCTTGTGGGCGCGGGGGCGCGCCAGCCCCTCGTGGAATTGGGTCAGGGCGGCCTCGTAGCGGGTGGCGAAACGCTCGACGATGGCCCGCTCCTTGTGGGCGCGCTCTTCGGAATAGCAGTACAGACGCACCTCGTCGGGGTCGGTCGAGACCACCTTGTGCAACTGCACGGTCTGCTTGGACTTGGTCTGAAGCGATACGGCGGCCGCAGCGTCGAAGCGGCGCTGCCGTTCGCGGCTGACGAGCAGATAGCGGTAGTCGTGGGCGCGCAACCACAGCAGGCAGGCTGCGCTGGCCACGCCGCGATCCATGACCACGAGGGCGCCGGCCGGCGCATCCAGCGCCTCGAGCATGCCGGCCAGCGTGCGCTGTTCTCTGACGTTGCCGGCGAAAACCTGGGAGCGACGCACGAAGCCGCTGGCGTCGAGCATCAGCCCCAAGGTCAGCAGCGGACAGTCGCTGCGCCTCTCCTTCGAGTGCCCGCGTTGGGCCTGCGGCTGCGCGCGCGCCGCGCCTTCGAAGTAGGTGTTGGTCAGGTCGTAGAGGGTCACTGTTGGCTGCAGGTCGAACAGTCCCAGCGCACGGTCGAACAGTTGCGCCTCGATCGCCGCGAGATGCCTCACCAGAGCGTCGGAGGCGCGGTAGAGCTGCATCGCGCGGACCGTCTCGAAGTCGACGCCGAGCAACTCTCCGAGGCCGCTGCGTTGTTGCAGCCAGCGGTGCGTCGCGCGCTCCGAGGCGGGCTGGGCCAGACGCCCCACGAGGGCCCCGCAGGCCGCCGCGCGCAACGCGCCGTTGACGCCCAAGTCGGCCAGCAGAGCTGGCAGACCCAGTTGCTCCAGCGCCCACAGGCCGACCTGCTCAACCCCGACGCTGCGCGGGCGGACCAGACGCAACGAGTCGACGTCGACGGTTTGCTCCTGCACCGCTCCGGCGGACGGCCCGCCCAACTGTGCCCTGCGGCAGACCAACTGCGCGGCGATCCGCTGCGCTTCGTGTTCAACGGCGAGCGGGCAATCGGCCACCAAGGGTGCTTGGCCGGTC
Organism: Bryobacterales bacterium; assembly: GCA_965214655.1. Lineage (GTDB taxonomy): Bacteria > Acidobacteriota > Terriglobia > Bryobacterales > UBA6623 > CATQHP01. The sequence continues at coordinate 4,208,660 of OZ243965.1, forward strand.
AAGACCTCCTCGATGCGCATGCATAACAGCGGTCATTGGGCCTGAGGAATGTCGAAGTGGCGCCCGAGATTGAGCAGAGTGCGCTGACGGACGGTGTTTCCGACGCGCTCGGAATGCACCAGGCGATGCGAGAAGTAGGGCTTGCCGTCCTCGCTCCGCCGGGTTTGGGTGCGCCGAATGAACACGACCCTACGATAGCGGGCGCACCCTGTTTCAGTCAATCCCTTGTGCGGGATCAGGACATATGAGACGGCGGGGGTAGACCGAAGCTGTGTGTACGAAGGTACTGGATGGGGGAGCGGGAGTCAAGGGCGTCATGGGGGCGGTGGTGGTTGTAGCGGTGGGCGAAGGCGTCGATCAGGGGGTTGAGTTGTTGGAGGCGGTGGGGCAGGGAGTAGACGGAGTAGAACTCGTAGCGCCAGGTGGCTTGCATGCGCTCGACGCGGCCGTTGAGCTGGGGGCTGCGGGGAGGGAGGACATAGAGGGCGATGCGGTGTTGTTGGCAGGCGTTCTCGAAGTCTTTGTGGAACTCGGAGCCGCCGTCGACCTGGATGGCGCGGATGGGGAAAGGGGCGGATTGGACGAGCTTGTGGAGGAAGCGGGCGGCGGAAGCGGAGGTGGCTTGGGAGGCGGCCATGCCGGCGCTCCAGCGGGAGTAGCGATCCAGGGCGGTGAAGTGCTTGCTGGTTTTGCCCGGCAGCAGGGTGAGCGAGAGGGTGTCGATCTGCACGGCTTCGCCGGGGGCTTTGGCGGGCAGGGCGCCGCGCAAGCGGCGGGTTCGGCCGGGCGGGCGGCGGAAGACGGTCACGGGCTGTAGGCAGCCGCGGCGCACCAAGCGGGCCAGGATGCGCCCGACAGTGCTGTCGGAGACGGCATGGCCCTCGGCGCGCAACAGCGGGCCGAGCTTGCGTTTGCCCCACACGGGGTTGTCTTCCCGCAGGGCTTCGACGCGCTCTGCCAGGGCCGGACTCCAGCGCGGCCGGCACAGCTTGCGGGGCCGTCGGGAGCGCAGTTCGGGCCGCTTGCGCCAGCGATAGAGCGTGGCCCGGGATACGCCCACCGCGTCCGCCGCCGCCTGCGCGCTCAGCCCCTGCTCCCTGGCCAGGAGCCAGCGCCGCACTGCGTCGCGCCGGCTCTCCAGGGCCGCATCGACTTTTCCCTCGCCCAGCCGCGCGGCGACGCGGGCGCTGCTGATAACCTGTCTCGGTAGGCCAAAAACCTGCATGGCGTTCTCCTTTCGCTCGTTGGTGTTCTTCTACGAGCTTCGGAGAACCCCGCCTGCGGGCGCAACCCTCTTTTTCCGGCTGCACCCGGCCGTGCCCCACCTCGAGGGAGCGGGCCATCGCCCTCTGGGAGCGTTGTACGCGGCGGGGCGGGTTCAGTCAAGGGCGCGCTACGCCGCGCCCTTGACTGAACCCGCCCCGCCGCAAAAACTATGACCCGGTAAGAGGGCGCCGGCCCTCTGACGTCGACTCGCTGCGTCTCACATCTATCTGAACCGGCACATCCCTTTTATACGATTATGGCACTACATCGCGCGCCGCAAAAACCCAATCCTTTATAATCAACAAGTTACAGGAATATGATCCTTCAAAATGCCGCCTAATCGCCAAAATGACCGCCAATCCTGTTAAACTTGGGTTAGCGGACAACCCCCGACCATGAAGACCTTGGCAAAGAGGCTGCTCACCTACGTTCACCTCCACAGGCAGGCACGCGGTCTGTATCGGTGGGTGCAACGGGGTCGCGCATCATGTTCTCGCGGCCTGTATCGGGCGTCGCGTATCCTGCGTCGCACCGACAGCCGCATCGCCGCGCGGTACCTCGCCACGGCGACGCAGCCAAAGCTTCACGTCGGTTGCGGTGGCAACGTGCTCGACGGCTGGTTGAACTCGGATTTCTTGCCCCAATCCGCGAGAGTCCTGCGTCTGGATGTGACGCGCCGCTTTCCCTTCGCCGCCGATACCTTCGCCTACGTGTACAGCGAACACATGATCGGGAGCCTTCCTTTCAAGAGCTTGCCGGTGATGCTAAGCGAGTGCCTCCGCGTGCTGGCTCCGGGCGGCAAGGTACGCATCACGGCCGTGGACCTGGCGTTTCTCGTGGATCTGTACGGACAGAAACGATCCTCGCTCCATGATCGTTACGTCGAGTGGCGGCTGCCGTTTTACTTCGACAACTTCATTAAAGGGGACTCTGTGTCGTTAGCGGAGTACGTCGAGTATGCGGAATGGGCCAGCGCCCATGTGCCTCCGGCCGGGGCCGCGGGCTTCGTGATCAACAACCTCATGCGCGCTTGTGGGATTGCGTTCGTCTACGATGAGCCGATCTTGCGCAGGCTGCTCGAGAACGCCGGTTTCGCCGATATCGCGAGGTGCGACCGGAACCAGAGCGGCGACGCGGCGCTTCGCCATTTGCCGCATAACAGGCCGCGAATGCCGGAAGGGTTCTTGCAATTGGAGTCGTTCACGCTCGAAGGAAGCAAACCGCACGGCGTACCGCCCGGGAGCGCTGTTCGGTAGATGGAGAGGTGAAGTGGCAACCGTGAGGGCCATGAAGCGCCTCTGCCGAGCGCCCCAGGTTCTGGCCGCGGCGGGCAAGCGGATGATGCGCTGGAATTACCTAGACAGCCGACCATTCTGGAATGTGGTCTACCGTTGCGGTCTCTCCGCCGTGATCGGCAATCGTTACGCGGGCATCGGTTCGATTTTCATGTTTCATCGCGTCGTTCCGGATGTCACGGCGCAACTGCAACGAGGTACGTACGTCAGTACGCGATTCCTGGAGGTCTGGCTCGCCTCGATACGCTCGGCCGGCGTCCAGGTCGTGTCCGTGAACGAGGCCGTCCGGTGCATCCGGGATCCAGGCCGGAGTCAGAGGGGGCGACGATTCGTCACCATCACTTTCGACGACGGGTACGCCGACAACCTCACCCACGCCCTGCCTATATTGGAAAAGTTCGACGCGCCGTTCACCGTGTACGTGACGACGAACATGGTCGAGCGCACCGGATGCCTGTGGTGGCTCGCCCTGGAGCATCTGTTCCGCAAGAACGACAGGGTCGATTTAACGCCACTGGCTCGGCGATTTACGACAGCGTCGTTCCGAGAGAAGGCAGTGGCGTTCTCGGCGGTGAGGTCCTGGGTGGCGGCCGACAGCGGACGCGCGCTGCTGCTGCGCGATGTTTTCGATCGCTACGGTGTGTCCATGAGCGCCGTGACGGCCGACGCCGGATTGTCGAGGGAGCAACTGCTCGCGCTCCACCGTCACCCCTTGGCGACGACCGGCGGCCATACGACCAGCCACTCCAACTTGACGACGCTCGGCGAATCGGAGGCGTACCATGAAATCTCCGACAACAAGGCTTACCTCGAAGATGTCTTGGGTGTTCCGGTCGACCACTTCGCCTATCCCTTCGGCGCTTGTCGAGAGCGGGAAGCCCGCCTCGCAGGCAAAGCCGGTTACAAGACGGCGGTAACGACCGAGCCGGGGTGTCTATTCCCAGAGCATCGGGACGACCTCCTGTTTCTGCCCCGCGGAGCGGCGAACGGCCGCCGAATGTGGCTGAGCTTCATGCACGCCCAGCGGCATGGCGTACGGCGTTTCATCGAGAGCCGCGGCGGATGTCCGGTCATATACCGCCGCAGATGAGACAGTTGGCATGACGCCTCGACCGACGGCCGCACGATACAACGATTGGCGCGAAGTCGAGGCGCCGGCGCCCGAGGCGTTCGCGCCTGCCCTCCCCGCCAGCGTGGCGGTGGACGCAGCGGGCAACCTGTACATCGCCGATAAGGACAACCAGCGCATCCGCAAGGTCGATACCGGGGGCGCCATCACCACGGTGGCGGGAACCGGGGGGCATGGGTACAGCGGGGACGGCGTGGCGGCGATCGCTGCGCAGCTATATGAACCCGGTGGCGTGGCGATGGACGCTGCGGGCAACCTGTACATCGCCGATACGCGCAACTAGCGCATCCGCAAGGTCGATACCGGGGGCGCCATCTCCACGGTGGCGGGAAGCGGGACGAGCGGGGACGGCGGGTTGGCCACCGCTGCGCAGCTACCTTTCCCCGCAGACGTGGCGGTGGACTCAGCGGGCAACCTGTACATCCCCGATTATGAGTACAACCGCATCCGCAAGGTCGATACCGGTGGTGTCATCACCACGGTGGCGGGAACCGGGGAGCGGGGTTACAGCGGGGACGGCGGGTTGGCGACCGCTGCGCAACTAGATTCCCTCAGTGGCGTGGCGGTGGACTCAGCGGGCAACCTGTACATCGCCGATAGGGTCGACGACCGCATCCGCAAGGTCGATACCGAGGGCGTCATCACCAGGGTGGCGGGAAGCGGGATTCAAGGGTACGACGGGGACGGCGGGGCGGCGATCGCCGCGCAGCTAAGTGCCCCCGCAGGCGTGGCGGTGGACTCAGCGGGCAACCTGTACATCGCCGATACGAACAACCACCGCATCCGCTGGGTCCTCCCGCCGGTCAGAGTCACGCTCGCCGCCGCGCCCGGTGCGATCACGAGCGGCCAGAGCGCCACACTGACGTGGGCTTCCCCCGATGCGGTGAGCGCCGCAATCGACAACGGCATCGGCACGGTCTCTCCCGCCGCGGGAGGCACGTTTGAAGTCACGCCGACCGAGACCGCCGCCTACACCGTGACGGTCACCTTCGCCGATAACCCGGATTTCTCACCAGGCATGGCTGGGCGGGCAGGAAGCGGTTTGCGGAACGAATTTGAGGGGCAGTTGATGCGGGTCGCCCAGTACAGTGGCCGTGGCGCACGCTGGGTGTAGCGTCCGGCGCTACAGGCGGGGGCGTCAGGAGGGTTTGGGGCCGATTTTGCGCACACTCCGGCCAAGCCCCCGCCGGGGCTGCTGCGCTTGCTGTGACCTTCGAACCCGCAGGCGCCAAGCGCCCCTTCAGCAGCCCTGCGGCGGCGGCCTTCCCAGATTGGCGTAAACCGCAGCAAACAGCGCCTGCGCCGGATGGCCCGTAGCCATCGAGACCCACACCTTGCGCGCCGTCACCCGCACCCGCGCCCCGATCTTGAGCAGCCGTACGCGGATCGTCGCGCATTGCGCCCGCGCCATCTGCGTGCCCGCCAAGCCCAACTCGCGCAACGCTTGCAACAGACAGTAGGCGATCGCAGAAAAATACAAACGAATCTGGTTCGAGCGCAGCAGCGCCGTCGAAGTGCGGTCGGCGAACAAAGCCAACTGTTGCTCTTTGATGCGCTTCTCCATCTCGCCCCGCGCGCAGTAGAGATCCTCGTACAAGCTCTGCGCGGCGTACTGTGCGGTGCTGAGCGAGGTCACCACGAAGCGTAGATTGGGAAGCGCGGATTGGCGCCCTTGGCCAGCCGCTCGGCCTTGCCCACCACACGCCGTTTGCGCCGCCAACTGTGGCGCGTGCGATAACGGAACTCGGCGAACGCCCGCGCCGGCTTGCCGCTGGCAGCGTAGCGCCGCTGCGCCTTCTGCAACGGCTTGTGCAGGCGGCGCAACAAACGCTGGTTCTTGGCCAGTCCGAACACGTAGTCCACCCCCTGTTGCTCACACCAACTCATCAACTCCTCGCGGCAAAAGCCTGCATCGGCGCGCAGCAGAATCTCCACCCCGGGCCATCTCCGGCGCAACTGCCCCACGATCCGCACGACCTCTTCCAGCGCCCCCGCCGCAGCGTCTCGGTTCGCTGTCCGCAACCGCGCGCAGACCAACTGCTCGTCAATGAAGATGTACAACGGCAAGTAGCAGTAGGCGCCGTAGTAGCCGTGAAAAAAACGCCCTTCCTGCTGCCCGTGCAGACGGTCGTCGGTGGCGTCGAGATCCAGCACGATGCGCTGCGGGCGGCAACTCTGCCGCTGGATGTAGAGTTCAACCAACAGCGCATCGACCGCTGCGCTGTCCAGGGCGATCTTCTTGTAGCGCGCGCTCGCTTCGACCTGCGCAGGGGTCAACTCCAGCCGGTTCAGCGTGCTCTTGCCCGCCCCGGCCCGGCCCCGATCCCGCCGCCGCCGACGCTTGCCGCCCGCCACATCGGCCTTGCCCGACAACAACGCCAGCAGCGGGTCGCTGCGCAGTCGATCGTGATCGTTGAGGTCTTCGTAACCCAAGGCCAGCCCATAGACCCGTTGGCTCACCAACTCCGCCACGCTGTGCTCGATCCGCTCCGCTTGGCGGGAGTCGCGAAAGCAGCCCGCGAACTGGCGCAGAATGCCGGTCTGCCGCTCGGTGCGCTGCAACAGCAGGGCCCCGGCCTCGCTGGTGATCGTCCCGCCATCGAAACGGGCTACCGCCTCCCGGCGGAATCCAGTAGCAAAATGAAAACTCGTTTGGTTACACTGTGTCCTAGCGAAAAGTCGTTCGTTGCTGGCTGCAACATATTCATCTACATACGTTTATGCCACAATCAGCGGCTTTTCGCTACAACCTGGTGAGAAATCCGGGCTAAGGAAGGTCTGAATAAGTAGTGGCAAGCAGGGGGGATGTATCCTAGTGGAGTTGTAGGGTAGATGTTGTCGTTAGAGGGAGGAAGGATGCATCAGCGGAGCTTTGCGGATATGGAGTACGAGGGCAAGAAACACCGCACGAGGCGGGAGAAGTTTCTGGGGCGGATGGAGGAATTGATTCCGTGGGAGCGTTTGGAGGAGCGCATCCGCCCGTACTACCCCAAAGCGGGGCGGGGGCGGGGGCCGTACGAGTTGGCGGTGATGCTGCGCGTGCACTGCGTGCAGTTGTTTTACAACGTGAGCGATCCGGGGATGGAGGACATGCTGTACGAGATCGAGTCGGTGCGGCGCTTTGTGGGTTTGCGTTTGGGAGATGCGTTGCCGGACGAGACGACGATTTTGCACTTTCGGCATCTGTTGGAGAAGCACGAGTTGGGCGGGGTTGTGCTGGCGGAGAGCAACGCGCACTTGGCGGGGCAGGGGTTGCGGTTGCGGGAAGGGACGATCCTGGACGCGACGATCATCGCCGCGCCGAGTTCGACGAAGAACAAGGAGCGGAGTCGCGACCCGGAGATGCATCAGAGGAAGAAGGGGAAGCAATGGCATTTCGGGATGAAGGCGCACATCGGGGTGGACGCCGAGACGGGGCTGGCGCATAGCGTGGCGGCGACAGCGGCGAATGTGGCGGATGTGACCCAAGCGCATAAGTTGCTGCACGGCGGGGAGAAGGTAGTGTGCGGGGATGCGGGCTATCAGGGGGTGGAGAAGCGCCCGGAGCATCGCCGGCGTAGGGTGGAGTGGCAAGTGGCGCTGAAGGCTGGGCAGCGGCGGCGCTTGGCGGCGGACAGTGCGGAGGCGCGGGCGGAGCGGCGCAAGGCGGAGGTGCGGGCCAAGGTGGAGCATCCGTTTCTGTATGGGAAGCGGCACTTTGGTTACGCCAAGGCGCCTATCGCGGCTTGGCCAAGAACAGGGAGCGGATCAGTCTGCTGTTGGGCTTCGCCAATGTGCTGCTCGCCGGGCGCTACGCGACGGCCTGAGCGCCACAATACAGGAGTCGTGCGCCCACAGTGGCGCAAAGCCGCAGAAGCGGAGTTGAAACCGTCGCTGCGGGGTCAAAATTGGCGTTGCACAGTCAAAAAGAGCAGGATTTAGCCGCAAAATTCGCTGGCAGCCCAACTGCAACCGCTCCTTACGGACAGCATCAACCATCCAGCGCACCAAAAACTGCCTTATTCAGACCTTCCATAAGGGTTCGCGCAAGAATAACTTCCTAGAAGCGCCCGTAGTCTCGCAGTAGAACCCACCGGCGCCGCGACTCTCGTGATCAGCAATCAAGTCCCGTCATCTGAGGGGCGCAGCCCGTCCGAGTTGTGGCATCATTGCGGAAATGCGAACCCGCAATGGCGCCATAATGAGACCAACCCAATTCTCCGCCGACACGATCATCGCCCTGCTCCGCAACCAGACCATCGCCTCGCTGGCCGAGGTCATGGCCGCGCTCGGCGCCCGCGCCAGCAGGCGCACCGCGTTCCGCAAGCTCAAGGACATCGACGCCCGCACCAGCTACTCGCATCGCGGCGGCTACTACACCCTCGACCAACTCGCCCACTTCGACGAGCGCGGCCTGTGGTCGTTCGCCGGCGTCCGCTTCTCCCGCGCCGGCACCTTGATCGCAACCGCCGAGTCGTTCATCAACCACGCCGAGGCCGGACACTTCGCCGACGAGTTGGACAACCTGCTCGGTGTCGGCACCCAGGACGCGCTGCGCAAGCTCGTCGATGACCGGCGGCTGACACGGCACAAGCTCGCCGGACAGTTCCTCTACTGCGCCGCCGACCGCGCGCAACAGACGCACCAGGTGCGCGCCAGACGTCTGCTGCTGGCCACGCCCGGACTCGGGCAACCCCTGCCCGACGCCGACCTGATGCCCGAGGAGTTGCGCGCCGCCATTGTGTTGTTCGCCAGCCTGCTCGACGAGCGGCAGCGGCGGCTGTTCGCCGGCCTCGAAGCCCTCAAGTGCGGGTGGGGCGGCGACCGGCGCATCGCCCGACTGCTCGGCATCGACCCGTCGACGGTCGCCGCCGGCCGGCGGCAACTGGTCGAGCGTGACGTCGAGGTCGACCGGGTGCGGCGCGCCGGCGGCGGACGCACACCGACGGAAAAAAAACGCCGGAAGTCATCGCCTGCATCAAAACCTTGATGGACCACGAGACGGCCGGCGACCCGGTCAGCGGCCTGAAGTGGACACGCCGAACGACCGCCAAGGTCGCCGACCAACTGGGCGCGCTCGGCATCGACGTCTGCCCCCGGACGGTCGCTCGACTGCTCAAAGCGATGGGCTATTCGCTGCGCGTCAACCACAAGAAGCTCGCCGGCGCTTCCCATCCGAGGCGCGACGATCAGTTCCGGCACATCGCCGACCTGCGCGAGCGTTGCGCCGCCGACAACGTCCCGGTCATCAGCGTCGATACCAAGAAGAAGGAACTCGTCGGCGCGTTCCGAAATCCCGGCGCCAAGTGGGACCGCAGTCCCGAACAGGTCAAGGACCACGACTTCCGCTCCGATGCCGAGGGCCTCGCCGTCCCCTACGGCATCTACGACCCGCGGGCCAACGCCGGCACCGTCTTCGTCGGCCAGACCGCCGACACCCCGGCGTTCGCCGTCGACTGCATCGAGAAATGGTGGCGCACCCAAGGCTGCAAGCACTATCCCGAGGCCAACGCGCTGCAGATCCTGGCCGACGGCGGCGGCAGCAACAGTTGCACGGCGCGCGCCTGGAAATTCAACCTGCAACACCGCCTCTGCAACCGGCACGGCTTGCGCGTGACCGTGGCCCACTACCCGCCGGCCACCTCGAAGTGGAATCCCATCGAACACCGCATGTTCTGCGAGGTCACCAAGAACTGGGCGGGCCGCCCGCTGGACAGCTACGAGACCATCCTGAAATACCTGCGCACCACACGCACCGCCACCGGACTGCGCGTGCGTGCACACCTGGTGCGAAAGACCTACAAGACCGGCGTCAAGGTCACCGATGAGGAAATGCAGGAGCTACGCATCACACCCGACAGCTCAATGCCCAAATGGAACTACACCATCGAACCCATGTAACAAAAACGGAAACTATTTTTGCGCCGGCCCTAAGGAAGGTCTGAATAAATAGCGGCAAGCAGGGGGGATTTGTCCTACTGGAGTTTTAGGGTAGATGTAGCCGATAGGAGGAGGAAGGATGCATCAGCGGAGCCTTGCGGATATGGAGTAGGAGGCAAGTGAAGTGGTCTCGGTTGTTTGGACAGTTCGAGGGCTGCGATAAGGTGTATTCCGGTTGCAGAGTCACGCCCTCGTCTTCCCGATTGATCATAGCCAAGATGACGATGCGCTGTGGGAGTATGGAAATCTTGCGGCCCCGGCGCAGGCATGGTCGGCAGCGCTCGCTGGCGAGATTTCCAAGGGCCTGTGGCCGCCCGCTTCGCCGACCTTCAGGTTCAGCGCGACGTCGAGACCGGGCGTCCATAGGCCCGGCGCTTCTACAGCGTGCCACACGGATGCGGTGACCGTTCCGATCATGCAATGACCGCTTCTGCCGAGGACCGGCGGCGCTACCACCGGTTCGCAGGGAACGATCCCCGCCGTGATCGGCCCACGCCGCGGCGTTCGGAGGCTCATGCCGCACGCTCCTCGCCGTAGGCTTCCGCCGGCGTGCGTCCCTCAAGAGCCGAATGCGGACGTACGTGGCTGTAAAATGTCATCCACGCTGCGACCACCCGCTCGGCCGCGAATCCGTCGGCCAACTCGTGAAGGTGCACAGCTTCGTATTTCAGCGACCGCCAGAGCCGCTCGATGAAGACGTTGTCCAGGCGCCGTCCGCGGCCGTCCATCGAGCACCGGGCGCCCGCCGCGTGGACTCGATCAGGGAACGCCGCGCTCGTAAACTGTGCACCCTGGTCCGTGTTGAAGATGCCGGGCGTGCCCGCCTGCAACGCCGTCTCCAGCGCCTCGATGCAGAAGCCGGTGTCCATCGTGTTCGACAGCCGCCACGCCAGCACGTGACGGCTGGCCCAGTCCATGATCGCCACCAGGTACAGGAAGCCAGCCGACAATGGAATGTAGGTGATGTCCGCACACCAAACCTGATCCGGACGGTCGATCGTCAGCCCGCGCAGCAGGTACGGGTAGATGCGGCGCCCCGGCTGGGCTTCGCTCGTACGCGGCTTCCGGTAGATCGCTTCCAGGCCCATCAGGCGCATCAGCCGGCGAACCCGACGACGCCCCACCGACACGCCCTCGCGCCGTAGGCGCCGCGCGATCTGCCGGCTGCCGTAGAACGGATACTCCAGCGACAAGGCGTCGACCTGGCGCATCAACGCCAGACTCTCCAAACTCTCCCCGCGTGGCGGGTAGTACACCGACGAGCGGCTGATGCCGAGCAACACGCACTGACGGCTGATGCTCAACGCCTCGTCGCGGTCGACCATCTCCAGGCGTTCGACCCGGCTCAGCGTTGGAACCCGCGCAGAAAAAAATCCCGCTCCACCGTCAACTCGCCGATCTTCGCGTGCAGATCCCGGATTGTCGCCTCGTGCTCCGATTGGCGAGATGCTCTGCCGCCCCCGAAGACCTCGTCCAACCCGTCGATGGCCTGACGCTTCCAGGTACTCACCTGGTTCGGATGGACCTCGTGCCTGGCGGCGATCTCCTGCACCGTCCGGTCTCCTCGCAACGCCTCGAGTGCCACCCCCTTCTTGAAGTCCGCCGTGAACCGTCGCCGTCGTCTCGTCGCCATCTCAGTACCTCCCGAAGACTCTGGAATACACCCTAACCGGCTGTCCGAAAAAGCGGGACCACCTCAGTACGGCACCTTCGGCCTGCTTGTCACGCTCGTCTGGCTTTATCTGGAGAGCCTGCGCTTGCTGGCCAAGTTGCGGGAGCGCTGATGAGCGCGAAGATGTCGATTCGCGCCTGCGTTCAGCAAAATTCCATTGCCGGCTTGCCCAGGATGTCGGCTTTCGGCGAGAGGCCCAGCCCCGGTTCGCGGGAAGCGGCCATGCGGCCGTTGCGCCTTTGGGGCGCCCCGCCGGCGGTGCTGACGGTTCCGTAGCTGTTGAAGTCGGTTGTGGAAAAGAGCAGTTCCGGCGGCGTGCTGTGCGCGAGATGGGCGATGGCGGCCGTGGCGATGTCTCCGCCCCAGGAATCTTCGATGGTCATGGCGATGCCCAGGGAAACGCAGAGATCGCGCGCTTGGCGCGCCTTGGTCAGCCCTCCGAATTTACCGATCTTGATGTTGACGACGTCCATCGCCAGGTCGGCGTGGGCGCGCAGCAGAGCGGCGATTCCGTCGATGGCTTCATCGAGGATGAACGGGTGGTCGGCATGGCGGCGAATCGAGAGGCACTCTGCGTAGGAGAGGCAAGGCTGCTCGATATACACGTCCACGTCCTGCACGGCGCGGACGACCCGCATCGCGTCGTGCATCAGCCAGCCGGTGTTGGCGTCGGCGACGAGGCGGTCGCCGGGCTCGAGAGCGGCCGCTGCCGCGCGGATGCGCGCGATATCCGTCTCGGGATCGCCGCCCACTTTCAGTTGAAAGCGCCGGTAACCCTCGGCGCGGTATTCGCGGACGCGGGCGGCCATGGCTGCCGGGGATTCTTGAGAAATCGCGCGGTAGAGCGCGACGTCGCTGCCGTAGCGCCCGCCCAGCAGATCGCAGACGGGCAGGCCGGCGGACTGCCCTAAAATATCCCAGCAGGCGGCGTCGATGGCCGACTTGGCGTAGGGATGGCCCTTGAGCGCGGCGTTCATGCGGCGGTTGAGCTTTTCGAGTTGACAGGGCGTCTCTCCGATCAGATGAGGAGCGATTGCGGCGATTCCCGTGCGCGCGCCCGCGGCGTAAGCGGGCAGATAGGCCGGACCGAGAGGACAGACTTCGCCGTAGCCCGTAATGCCGGCATCGGTATCGACGCGCACGACCGTGCTGTCGAAAACCGCTACGGATTTTCCCCCGGACCAGTTGTAGCTGCCTTCGCGCAGCGGAAGATCGACTTGGTAGACACTGATTTTTTGGATTTTCATGCGGCAACCTGACGAGTTTACACACGAATTTACACGCGCAACGGGGGGCGGGGCGGCCGGCGTCGCGAAGCAGGCCGCGCTGCGCGAGTTGGCGCGGTCGCCGCCAAGGCTGGCGGCGCTTTACGACATTCTGCAGGCGCTGGAGGCGGACCTCGATTTCGAGCGTAGTTTTGCGCGGCGCCTGCGGGAGCTGCGCAACGTTTGTCCCTTCGATCGGGGCGCAATCTATCTTCTGGAAAACGGTTCCTATCGTTCGGTCGCAGCCGAAGGAACGCTCGAACGGCGGGGTCTGCCGCTCCGCTTCGACAAGGATGCCGAGCCGTTTCGGACGGCGGCGCAGCGCCGCGCGCCGGTCATCGGCGGCCCGCTTGCCGCCTCCCTGAGGGAGGTAAAAAGCAGCCTCGCGGCGCCGCTGCATTCCGCCGGCAGCCACGTCGGCGCGGTGTTGTTGACTGCGCAAGAGGCGGGGCGGTTGAGCCGCGGGCACGGCTTGTTCGTTGGCCTGATTGCCGACAAGCTGGCGCAGACGCTCGTCTCCTCGCAGAAGCTGCAGAGGCTTGTCCGCGACGCTCGCACCGACGCAACGACCGGCCTGCCGAACGCGCGGGCGTCGTTGCGCAGGCTGGAGCAAGAATTGTCGCGGGCCGGGCGCGAAGGCGCGGCAGTGGGCGTGCTGTTCCTGGATATCGACGGTTTGAAGCCGGTCAACGACCGTTGCGGCCACTCCGCCGGCGACAAGCTGCTGCGCGGCGCGGCGCGGAGACTGGAAAAGTCCCTGCGCGGCTACGATTTCGTCGGGCGCATCGGCGGCGACGAGTTTCTGGCGATTCTTCCCGGCGCGGCTCCGCAAGGACTGGCCAGGCGGATTCGAGAACTCAAAAAAAAGGTGGCGGCGAGCGCCATCGAAGTCGCGCCCGGCGTGAGCGTGAGCGCTGCGCTCAGCGTCGGCGCGGCCTTCTACCCCGGCGACGGCTTGACCGCCGAGGAGTTGCTGGATGCGAGCGACCGCAGGATGTATGCAGACAAGAGATCGGGCCGCCGGCGACCGGCCGCCTAGGGCCGCTCGCTTGCGGATACGCCCCGTTGCATCCCTCTTGCGTACCGTGTATGCTATGGCACGGCAGTTGCCGGCCGAGAGACGCAAGCGTTTTTGGGCAGGGAAGGAGGAGGATAGACCATGGCATCCAATCGCGGAGTGGCGTACATCAAACCCGGGGTCGTCGAGATCCAGTCGATCGACTTTCCGAAGCTCGCGCTCGGAGACCGCAAGTGCGAGCACGGCGTCATTCTGAAAATTGTTTCGACGAACATCTGCGGCAGCGACCAGCACATGGTGCGCGGACGCACGACGGCGCCGGAAGGACTGATTCTCGGCCATGAAATTACCGGCGAGGTCATCGAGGCGGGCAGCGGCGTCGAATTCATCGATGTCGGCGACCTTTGCTCGGTTCCGTTCAATATCGCTTGCGGCCGCTGCCGCAATTGCAAGGAAAGAAAGACCGGCATCTGCCTCAACGTCAACCCGGCGCGGCCCGGCGCCGCCTACGGCTACGTGGATATGGGCGGCTGGGTCGGCGGACAGGCCGAATACGTGATGGTTCCTTACGCCGACTTCAACTTGCTGAAGTTTCCCGACAAAGACCAGGCGATGGAGAAGATCGGCGATCTGACGCTGCTTTCGGATATCTTTCCGACCGGATTTCACGGCGCCGTCACGGCGGGGGTCGGGCCGGGATCGATCGTCTACGTGGCGGGCGGCGGCCCCGTCGGGCTTGCTTGCGCGCACGGTTGCCAGTTGCTCGGCGCGGCCTGCGTGATCGTGGGCGACATGATCTCCGAACGGCTCGCGCAGGCGAGGAGCTTCGGCTGTGAGACGGTCGACCTGCGCGCGGACGCCGGCTTGGCGGAGCAAATCGAACAGATCGTCGGCGTTCCCGAAGTCGATTGCGCCGTCGATTGCGTCGGCTTCGAGGCCCGCGGCCACGGCAAGGAGACCGTCGTCGAGCGGCCCGCCACGGTGCTCAACGCGCTGATGGAAGTTACCCGCGCCGGCGGCGGAATCGGCATTCCCGGGCTGTACGTCACGGGCGACCCCGGCGGCGTCGACGACAACGCCAAGATCGGCAACCTGGGGATTCGCATCGGTCTCGGCTGGGCGAAGTCCCACCACTTCATGACCGGCCAGTGCCCGGTGATGACCTACCACCGCCAGTTGATGCAGGCCATCCTCTATGGCAAGGCGTCCCCGGCGAAGGCCTGCAACGTGAACTACATTTCGCTCGACGAGGCGCCGCAAGGCTACAAGGACTTCGACCGCGGGGCGGCGAAGAAGTTCGTGATCGACCCGCACGCGATGATCGCGGCCTGACGGCCCGCCTCGCCGGTTCGTTCGGCAGTCCGCGGTAGAAATCCCCTGGAAGGGGCGGCCTGCGCAAGCGGGCCTGTGCGCGGCGGCGGGGCAGTCGGGCAGTCAAAGTGTGCCGGTTCAGATAGATGTGAGACGCTGCGAGCCGTCGTCAAAGGGCCGGCCCGCTCCTCGAGGTGAGGCCCGGCGGCGCCGCCGTTCGGTACTGCGAGCCGGACGCGGAGCGCTACGAGACGGCGGCCCCGTGGCCTGTAATCTCAGGTTGAAAAGCTTGACGGGGGCCAGGCACGCAGACATAATCAAAGTAAGACTTGGCCTGTAAGCGTAATTTGGGAGGACATGAAATGTCAGGCATGAAGCAGCGGGAGAGCGCTAATCTCTCTGGCTCCAAGCGCCGGCAGGAGTATGCCGAAATGCTCAAGGCTGCGCTGGCCCGTCCGGGCATTCGCGAGGTCATGAAAGTCTATCATGACTGGCAGGAAAAGGATCGGGGTCTCGATGGGTACCGTTCGGCTGCGAAGGAGCCGGAACAGGTCACAACAACGAACTATACGAGCGCTCGTTAAACCAGCGGATCCGGGAGCCTCTAATTGCCTATATGGAGTGAGATTCTAAAGGAACTGGAACAAACGCAACGACCGGGGATCCCGACTGATTACGACGGCGTTCGCCGGAAATATCTTTTCGATCTCCATAAGCAATCCGGCCGCAACGTCATCCTGTATGCTTCGGGGTGGTTGAAAGAAAAAGCGCCGCCCGCACTTGTTTCTATCGGCGACGAAGATATACAGGCGTTCATGGAAGTTAGCCATGGATTGAGCGGCGAAGAACTCGACTTGATTCTGCATAGTCCCGGCGGGTCTGCGGAGGCGGCCGAGGCGATCGTTTCTTATCTACGGTCGCGGTTTTCTCATATTCGAGTGATCGTCCCGCAACAGGCCATGTCGGCGGCCACGATGATTGCCTGCGCCGCCGACGAGATCGTACTCGGCAAGCACTCGTTTCTTGGCCCCACCGACCCGCAAATCTTGCTTGCGACGCCATTGGGCGTACGTTTTGTCCCTGCTCAGGCGGTCTTGGATCAGTTCGACCGCGCCCAGCGGGAATGCTCCGATCCGGCAAAGCTGTCGGCTTGGTTGCCGATGCTGAGCCAATACGGTCCCGACTTGCTGGTGCAATGCGAATCCGCACTGGATATGTCCAAGGAACTGGTGGGAACGTGGCTGCAGAAGTACATGTTCAAAGAAATGGGCAACCGTTCGAAGATGGCGCAGGCGATTTCCGATTGGCTTGCCGATCACAAGAACTTCAAAAGCCATGGCCGGCACATTTCACGAGCCGAAATCGAAAAACATGAACTGAGAGTGCATCGACTGGAGGAAGATGAAAAGCTTCAGGATCTGAGTCTTTCGGTGTTCCATGCAACGACTCATACGTTTACCGGCACGCGGGCCGTAAAGATTGTCGAAAACCATACCGGGCGAGCGTTTATCAAGCAGCATGTTCTTCCACCCGTACCGGCGGTTCAAATTGGTATCGATCCGAACACCCCCGACAAGCCCGGCCCATAGAAAACCCCGCGGGCGCTGCGGTAGGCGGTTGGAATTCATTCCGCGGACGCCCGCCGCGGGGATTTTCGCGCGGACGGTCGGAGTTCGGCGTACAATATCCTCATCATGCGGCGCGTTCCCATACTTTTCGCCTTTCTTGCGGCAACCTGCTTCGCGGCTGCCGGCGCCGAGCCCGGCAAGTCGGCTGCGGCGGAGCATACGCCCGAATCGGTCGGGTTTTCCCCGCAGCGCCTGGCGCGGTTGGATGGCATGCTGCAAGGGTATGTCGCCCGCGGCGAAATTCCCGGCGCCGTCGCCCTGGTGGCCCGGCACGGCAAGATCGCTTATCACAAGAGTTTCGGCATGCGCGACGCGGAAGCGTCGGCGCCGATGAGCAACGACGTCATCTTCCGCATCGCGTCGATGACGAAGCCGGTCGCGTCGGCGGCATTGATGATGCTTTGGGAAGAAGGCGCGTTCCAGTTGCGCGATCCGATTGCCGAGCATCTTCCCGAGTTCGCCAACATGCGCGTGGCGCTGCCGCCTGAAAGCGGAGAGTACGTCAGGGGGCCGATGAAAACCGTCGAGGCGGCGGGGCCGATCACCTTTCAGCACATTCTGACCCATACCGCCGGGCTGGCGAACGCCTACCGCGGACTGACGAAAGATCTCTACGACGAAACCAGGGCCAAGATTCGACCGGGCTGGACGATCGGCGACTACGTGCGGGAGCTGGCCACGCTGCCTCTGAATTTCCATCCGGGCGAGCGTTGGGAGTACGGTCCGGCGACGGATGTCGCGGGGCGGCTGGTGGAAGTCATCTCCGGCCGGACTTTCGACGAATTCTTGCAGGAGCGCATCTTCGTTCCGCTGCGCATGACCGACACGCACTTCTACCTGCCGCGCGAGAAGCTGCCCCGGTTTGCGGCCAACTATCGCCCCGGCGAGAACGGCAAGATCGAGCTCGTCGAGGCGCCCGATGAACACAGCCGCTACGTGCGCGAACCGCATGTGTACTTCAGCGGCGGCGGCGGATTGGTTTCCACCGCCGGCGATTACTTCCGTTTCCAACAGATGATGTTGAACGGCGGCGAGCTTGACGGCGTGCGCGTGCTTGGCCGCAAGACGGTCGAGCTGATGACGGCGAATCACATCGGCGATAACCTGATCTGGCTGCGCGGTCCCGGCTATGGGTTCGGCCTGGGCTACAGCGTGGTGACCGACGTGGGGCAATCGGCGATGCCTGCATCGACGGGAACGTTTGCCTGGGGCGGCGCTTTCTGCACGGTGTTCTGGGTCGACCCGGTGGAAGAGATCGTCGGCATTCTGATGACGCAGGTTCGTCCCTACACCCACCTGAACATTCGCCAGGACTTGCAGACCTTGACCTATCAGGCGCTCGTGGATTGAGCGCGGCGGGCATTATGGCGGCCGACGTTGCCGGCGGACTCCGGAGCTTTCGCCCCTCCCGGCATCAATCGCCGTTCGAGTGCTGATGGTCGGCGGGCGGCAAGTGCGACTGCAACAATATCCGAACATCGCCGTGAAGTGCGTCTATCCGCCGCTCCAACCCGTCAATCCGACCGCCTAGCGACATGTACAGAAATCCGAACAAACCGGCCATCGCAGCCAGAGTGATTATCAAGTCTTGATGCTTGCCCAAGCCTTCATTATGGTTTTTGGCGGCGCACACGTCAAGATTGGCATGCATACTTGGGACTCCCGGGTTGAGGCGTCTTGCGCCCGTCCGCGGCCCTCACGAGCGCTCCATTGGATGGCCCCGTATGCTCCTGCTCGGCCTGTTTCTTCCTTCGTTTGCCCCTCCGGCCTGCCCCTGGAATCCATGCCTCTGGAATCCATGCCTGTAACGGCGCGGCGAGGCGATCTGCAATACTGGGTAGCCATGCGGCTGAACCGAACGAAACAGCGGCTGAAGGACGGCCATGCGGCCGTAGGCGTCAGTCACAGCCAGCTGGGGACCGCCGAAATCCCGAAAATGTTTGCGGCGGCGAACCTCGATTGGGTTTTTCTGGATTCGGAGCACAGCCCGTTTTCGAGCGATACGCTGCACGACCTCATCCGCGCGTATCTGATGACGGATGTCACCGTTGTCGTGCGCGTGTGCGATTTCCAGTACGATCTGGTCGCCCGCGCGCTCGATTCCGGGGCCGAGGGCGTCATTTTCCCCCGGTGCGAGGATCCCGGCCAACTGGAGCAGGCGATTCGCGGCGCGAAGTTCCCGCCGCAGGGCCGCCGCGGATACGGATTGGGGCCGCCGCAAGTCGGCTACCGCGGGATGACGTTCGCGGAAATCATGAGCCATGCCAACGAGCAGACGCTTTCGATTGCGCAAGTCGAATCGACAACGGCGCTGGAGCGGCTTGACGAGTTGGCCTCGGTTCCGGGACTCGACGCGCTGCTGGCGGGCCCCGCGGACCTCTCCGTCTCTCTTGGGGTTCCGGGCGACTGGAAGCATCCCAAGCTGGTCGCGGCGATCGACCGCATGATCGCGGTTTGCAACGACAAAGGCGTCTTTCCGGCGATTCAGGTGCGCAGTTTCGATCTGGCGGACTTCTGGATCGACCGCGGGATGAAGCTGATCGGCTGCGGCAACGAGTTGGCGATCCTTTGGGGCGCCGTCAGCGGGCTGGCGAAGCAACTCCGCGAAAAAGCCGACGGCTGCCGCGGCGGCGATTAGGCAAGCCGGCGCGCGCCGCTTCGCCGGAATTGAACCTCGAGTTTCCGCCGCCAGTCTTCGCCGACGCCGATTCGTTCCACCGCGACTTCGGGCGCGAAAAACTGCAAGACGGTTTCCGTGGTCGGGTGGAATTCGAGCGCCGGTGCCACCAGCAGCAAGCGCGGCGCCTGGCGTGAGAGATGCTCGCCGGCGAAGTAGCCTTTCTCGTGAAACCGGCCGTGCTCGAGGCGCCACTTCACGCACATCCAATAATCGAGGCCCTGCAGCGGCAGATGGATGTCCTCCGAGGCTTTGAGCTCGAGAATCGCCGGCCGCCCGTCGATATCGCGGGCGAGCAGGTCGATGACCCCGCGTTCCCGTCCGCTTATGGCCGGAACGTTGGCGTAAAGCGGCGTTGCGGCAAGCCGGGGGTCGATTTCCGCAATGGCGCGCCGTACTTGGGATTCGAGCCAACGCTCGGGGTATTGCGTATAGAGCGGATTGCGGCTGTCGGGCGGCGGCGCCGAGCGCAGCCGCAGGATCTCGCGGGCAAGGGCGCTGACGCGGTCGAAGTTGCGGTCGGTGACCGGACTCCTGCGGTCGAGCCCGTAGGTCATGCGCTTGCCCGCGACCCGTGCGAATTCGATTCCGCGCGCCCGCAGGGAAATTGCGCCGTCGGCGCCGTAGATGCAGTCGATACGGTCGTCGCTGAGAATCTCGCGCAGCCGCTGCCGCACGACGCCGGAGGGCGGTTCCGGCGCCATGCAGGGTTCCAATCGGGTGCGGATGTTGCCGTGGTCGGCGGCGTCGACTTCCGTGAGATTGCCGCGGCGGTCGAACTCGTGGACCTCGAAGCGGAAATCCCGCGTCAGAAAGTTCAGGCGGCGGGCGGTTGCCGCCGCATGGCCGGCGGGCAGAAACAGCTTGAGTCCCGTCGCGATTCCTTCGCCGCTTCGGTGGAGAATGTCGAGCCAGATCAGCCCCGTTGTCAGGATACGGTCCGCGGCCGCCGAGGCTTGGTTTTCGGAAACGCCGATGACGGCCCACTGCTTCGTTCCGCGTTTCAAGACGGCGCGGGTGAAAAGCGGCGACAACGAGCGTTCGAGATCTGCGCCGCTGGAAAGCCGCTCGAGAGTCCAACCCTTGTAATGCCGCGAAAGCATGCGGCGAAAGAACTCCCGGAAGACCATCCGGCGGGCGCCGCGCAGCGCGGAGGGGCCTTTCGTTGCTTGATCGATCAGGCTCAGCGCGGCGTTTCCGCCGCCGAAGCGGGAGGCGCTCAACTCGACGCGGCCGACGCTCTCGGCAACGACGGCGGTGATGCGCCGCACCAGGTTGCCGGTCTCCGACCAAACGTGCAGCAAGCACCCCCGAGGGCCGGCTTCGACCGAGTAGCGGTTCGGCTCGATGGAGATCGGAACTTCGCCTTCTTCGATCAGCACCGGCCGGCTAAACCGATCGATGCACGATTCGATCGTGCGCTTGACGCTGTCGGGGTCTGTGCTTGCAGCCTTTTGGGAAGCAACCCGCATGGATTCGGCCCCTTGGCGGCGCGGCCAGTGAGACGGGAATCCGCGGCGCAGGGTAGCTCATTCTAGCGAGATGTCCGCCGGGACGGAAAAGGGGCGTTGCTAGAATGCAGGGATGCTCGCCGATGCCGGGCGCCGGCATACTCCGGAGCCGGTGTACGTGCGCTTCGCCATGCTTGGGCTGTTCAGCTTGGGCATGGGCTTGGCGCTGCTCGGCGCCGGCCTGCAGCTTTGGCCGCTGCAACTCTCGTTGGATGCGCGGGCCGCGGGCAATGCTTTCCCGGCGTTGGCTGCCGGGCTTTCGACCGCGTTTTTTCTGGGCCGCGAGCCGGCCGAGACCGTCGGCCCCGGCGCCCGCGTCCTGTTCGTTACGTCCGGAATTCTGGCCGCAACGGCTTTGGCGGCGATGTCGTTCGCCTACGACGCCGCTTGGCTGCTCGGCCTTACTTTTGTGCTGGGGGCGTCTCTGGGAGGTTTTGCCGCCGCCGTAGCCGCTCTTCTGCCGCGAATCCTGACTCCGAAACGCGCGCCCGCGGTGCTCGATCTGGCCGGAGTGAGCTTTTGCCTTGGTGGGCTCGCGGGATGTCTGACGATTCGCGCGGCGGTGGGTTTCGCATCGCTGGACGGCATCTTGCGCTTCCTGGCCGTATTGCCGCTCCTGGTTGCGGTTGCGGCTTCGCGAGCCTGGCAGTTTCGGTTCCCGCTCCCGAGCGCCGACCGCGCTCCGGCCGGCCGGCCGGCAACGTTTTCCCTGAATTTTTTTCTGCTGAGCTTCAGTCTGTTGCTGCAGTCCGCCGCCTATGGGATTGCCGCTTGTTGGCTGACGGTATACCTGTCGCGCGGGCTCGGTCTTGCCAGCCGAGGCAGCCTCACGGTGCTGATTGTTTTTTGGGCGTCTGCGGCGGCGGGCCGGGCGGCGGCCGCCCGCTTGCCTTCTTTAAGGGACAACTTGTTATCCCTGGCCGGTCCAACGGCGGCATCCTGTCTGGGCTGCGTGTTTTTACTGCAGACCGCGCGGCCTTCCGGGGCCGCTGTCGGGGCGGCGCTGCTGGGCTTGGGTCTGGGCGCTCTGCACCTGTTGACTTTGCGTATGATGGAGTGTCGCCGGACCGCCGCCCGGCGGAGTCGGTTGAGCGTGCTGCTGTTTTCTTCGCTCCTGGTCGCTCTGGCTGCGTGTTGGCCCGTGGGGCGTTTGCAGGGCGCGTGGGGCATCGAGCTCGTGATCTGGGCCCCGCTCGGCTGCGCGTTGGCGGCCGCGGCCGCCCTTCTGGTTTTTGTGATTGAGAATCGCGTGAGCGGAACATCGGCGTTGGCGTAAAAAATTCCGGCCGGGCAGGCCGGCTTCCATTCACACTGCATGGCGGTACGGTCAACAGAGCCGAAGTACATCGCGGTGCTGGCGATTTCGTCGGCGCTCATCCTCGCGGTGGGGGTGCTCATACGCCCGCAGCCGGAAAAGGCCGAGCTTGGCGCGGCGCCCACGCCGAGTGAGCGCGTAAGACTCGAGCGGCTCACGCAGAGACGGTCCGTTGAAGATTTCGCGGAGTATTTCGCGCATGTCGCCGGATTGGTCGAAGAGACCGTTCTGCTCTTGGATGCCAGCGAGCGCACCGGCCTGATCTGGGAACCGGACTCCGTGCTCACCGCCGCCAGGCGAGGGCCTTTCCCGAGCGTGGACAGAACCGTTTTGCACGGGGACGAGATCGAGCTCGCCACGGAAATTGCCGGGCCGCATCTGCCCTACGTCTTGCTGCGCACGCCGGTCGATGTCATCCCCAGTCAGCGCGTGCCCGTGCGCTTCTACTCGCCCGGTTCCTGGCTTGTGGCCGTATGGCGGGCGCCGGACGGCAGCATGCGTTACACCACGGGCTACCTGCTGGGAATCGCCGAGCGCTCTTGCTCCGGCGTCGACGTTACCGAAGTGCTGACGAATTTCAACATACGCACGCTCAATCCCGGCAGCGGCCTTTTCGATCTCGATGGAAATCTGGTCGCGGTGGCGTTGGCCTGTGAAATCGAGACAATCGCCGTCGATGCCGACGCTTTGGCTTCCGCCGTTCGCCGGGATAATTCGCTGGAAGCGCGGCTGGTCGAGCGTCACGGCATGCGCGTCGATACCGCAACGCGACGGGAATCGGCGTATTTTCAACGCCCGGGCGGCGTTATCGTTCGCGAGTTGTGGAGCGATTACGGGGCCTATCGAGCCGGACTGCTGCCGGGCGATTTTATTTTGGCGATCGACGGGCACGATGTCGAAACCGTTGCGGATCTGGAAAAGCTGACGCTTCCGGTGTCCGGCGAAATGCTTGAGTTGGATGTTTGGCGGGCCAAGCGCCGCCAGACGTTTTCGCTGCCGGCAAGGTTCGCGCCGTCCGCCGCGCAGCCGTCTCACGGATTCGTCGGGCGCGAGGACGGCCTGCCGATTGCGAGGGCCGCAGAGGGCAGTCTCGCCGAACGGGCCGGCGCAAGGGCCGGCGACCGGCTCATCGCCGTGAATCAGATTCGGCCGCAGTCGTTTGCCGATGTCGAGCGGATGTTCACTCGAGCGCAGGGCGGCTCGGTTCATCTCATCTTCGAGCGGGACGGGCGCCTGTGGGGGTTGCTGGCGGAACAACCATGAATGAACTGTCCTCGCTCGGGCTCATTCTGTTGCTGGCGCTGCTGGCGGGCAACTTGGTCAAGGTCATCCGCGTTCCCGAGGTGACGGGCTACATCCTTGCCGGCGTTGTGCTGGGGCCGTCGGTTCTCGGCTGGGTCAGCCACGACAACCTGCAGGCTCTCGAAGTGCTCAGCGAAGTCGCGCTCGGCCTGATCCTGTTCTCTATCGGTTCGATCTTCGAGTTCAAACGCTTTCGGCGAATCGGAGACCGGATCGTGCGCTTGACGCTGATCGAATCGGCGCTGGCCGCGGCGCTGGTGATCGTCAGCATCCTCGTTTTGGGGCAGAGTTGGCAAATCGCATTGCTGCTCGGCGCCATCGCGATCGCCACCGCTCCGGCTTCGACCTTGATGGTGGTCCGCGAATGCAACGGCCGCGGGCCGTTGAGCGAAGCGCTGCTGGGCATTATCGCCGTCAACAACATCATCTGCATCATCGTCTATCTTTCGTTCGCGGCCGGCATCAACCTGGTGAACCATTGGGGAGACACGGCGATCGGAATCTCGCTGTACCGGGCGGGCTTTCCGCTCGTCTGGCAATTGGTGGGGTCGGCCGCCCTGGGTTTTTTGGTCGGTTTGCTGCTTGCGGGGTGGTCGACGCAGGTAACGGAAACGGGTGAGATGCTTATTTTGCTCGCCGGCTCGATCTTGCTTTGCGTCGGCGCGGCGCGGATTTTCGATATCTCGGCATTGGTGGCGAGTCTGGCCGTCGGCGCCACCATGGCCAACCTCTCGCGCAGAAGCCGCAGACTGTTCAAGACGCTGGAGGGGACCGATCCGCCTTTTTACGCCATCTTTTTCGTGATCGCCGGCGCCGACCTGAACCTGGAGCTCGTCTCTTCGATGGGCGCGCTCGGGTTCGCCTATCTTGCCGCGCGCGCTTGCGGCAAGTTCATCGGGGCGGGCATCGGAGCGAAGCGGCTCAAGATGGAGCCGCAGGTGCAGCGGTTTCTGGGTTTCGGCCTGATGGCCCAGGCCGGTTTGGCCGTTGGCCTCACGATTACCGTCGGCAGGCAGTTCCCGGAGTATTATCCGGTGATCTCGACGGTCATCCTCTCGTCGGTAACCCTGAATGAGATGTTCGGGCCGATCAGCGCGAAGTTCGCGATCGTCCAGAGCGGAGAGGCCAGGATAGGCGGCGAAACGGCGGAATCGATCTGGGTATGACCGTTTCGAGCAGCTCGGAGTCCGGCGCGCGATTCGAGCCGCTCGGCGGAACCAAACGGTGCTCGACCGAGGTTGCCGTGAAATTCATGACGCACCGCCCGATAGCGAGAAGACGGTCTTTGCCGGTTCGGACGTATGGACTCAAGCGCGGAGCGCCGTTGCGTCCGCTTCGCTGAAGCTGCAAGATGCACGAGATTCTGCCGTATTTGCGCACAGGAGAATACGTCCTGGATCTGGGTTGCGGGAGAAAGGGCAGCTTCGACCCGCAACGGTATCCGTTCGTTACGGTTCGCGCGGACATCGACTGCTTCCCCGGAGGGGGCAACTCGGTGCGGGCCGACGCCGCGCGGTTGCCTTTCCGAGACGGGGCGTTCGACGCCGTGATCTGTAACCACGGACTGGAGCACTTCGAGAACCTCGACCGGGCGCTTCTGGAATTGGGACGGATCGCCAAACGGACGGCGGCGGTTTACTTGTCCGTTCCGGATGCCGGCTCCCTGACGGACCGCGTTTACCGCTGGCTGGGCCGAGGCGGAGGACACGTCAACGGTTTTCGCTCTGCGAGGCGTCTGAGCCGGCGGGTCGAAACGCGGACCGGACTGCATCATCGGGGCACACGGACACTTTTTACGTCGCTGTCGTTTCTCAATTGCAAAAACAGGGTTGCCCCCGCTCCCAGGAAACAACTTCTGCTGGGCGGAGGCAATGAGAACGTCCTGATCCTGCTGAATTATTTTTTTCGGATGTGCGATCGTCTTTTGGGAACCCGTTCGGCCGTTTACGGGTGGGCGATGTACTTCGGCCAAGTGCCGGGAGCAATCGACAGAGAGCCGTGGGTGAACGTCTGCGTGCGCTGCGGCTCCGGGCACAAGGAGGCGTCGCTCGCCGAGGCGGGCAGAGTGCGGCGCCGGTATTTGGCTTTTCCTGCCTGGGTCTGTCCGACCTGCAGCGCAATAAATCTTCTGACTCCGGACAAGAGCTTGTCCGCAATGCAGTGAGGGTTGAGGGAGACCGCCCCGACTGTCTTTTCGACCCGCGCAAGCGTCTTTTCGGCCCGCGCAAGCGGCGACGAAGCCGACGACTGGAAATGGCCGCCGCCCAATGGGGTACGCGCCTTTGCCCATCGTCCAGGCAGAGAATTCGACGCCGAAATCCTGGAGCGCCCACGCGGCGGCGCGTCGGTCCCCGGGCGCGTAACGCCGCTTGCGTCACTTTTGCCGCGGGCTGCTGCTAAAGCAGCGCGGAGTCCAGCACGCGCTCCGCGGGAGCGGGCGGGCGGGCCTGCCGCCGCGCGGCGATGAGGTGCTCGAGAAGCCGTTGACTGGAATCGCCGAAGAAGTCGTGAACGAGACGGTCGAGCGCGAGCTGCAGGGCGTCGTCTTCGTGCATGACCGGCGCGTAGCGGTAACTGCGGCCTTGCTTCGCCCTTTTGACGATCCCCTTTCGCGTGAGGCGGTCCAACATGGTCATCACCGTGGTGTAGGCGAGCGGTTTTCGATCCTGCATCTGCTCTTGCACTTGGCCGACCGTGCCGTCCCCCAGCCGCCACAACGCCTTCATGACTTCCATTTCCAAAGCCGGCGGGAGCTTGCGCGGCTGCGGCGCGCCGGCCTGCGATCCAAGCATGTCGTCCATGGGAGTAGAACCGTGTTTGAGGCGAGCATACCATGTTACGAACACTTTTGTCCAAAAATGTTTCGATGCGCGCAGTTTTTCGGCGCGCTCCAATCCCGCTTTTTTCCGCTCAGCCGGGTTTCTTCGAGGCGCGCGGGCGGCGGGCGAGGAACCACCAGACCAGGCCGCCGCAAGCCGTCAAGCCCGAGAGAAGCTCGGCAAGCTGCATTTCGAGACCCCCGTCGTAGGTCAGCTCCACTGTGCAAGTCCCTTGGCAGCGGGGTTCGATCACCATGAAGCCGAGTCCGTCCTTGCGGATTGCGCGCGGCTCGCCGTTGACTGAGGCGCTCCAGCCGGGATGGTAAGCGATCTGGACGAAAAGCAGATGCCGTTCTGCAAGGGAGGCCGAGATCAGAGCGCGGTCCGGGCCTTGCCAGGCGAAGGCTGCGAGCGGCAGGGAGGCGTCTTCCAATGCGTCCGCCAGAGGCCGGACGGGCTCCATGTCGATATTGTTGACCGGCGGGCGTTTTACCATGTGCTCCGCAAGGATGGCGTGGGCCAATGACGCGGAGCGCTGCGGGACGGCATAGATGACGTCGCCGCGGTTGCGCCAAAGCGCGGGCAAAACCCCCTCGAACTTGTCGGGGTCGCGCCAGTTCTGCGGGTAGGCGTCCCGGCTCTCGGGCCCGCTGACAACCACCGCTTGCGCGCCGTACAGCCGCAGCCAAAGCGCGGTGTTTGCGCCGTCGTTCTGCGTATGGGGGATGCCGTAATGAACGATGGGGATTTGTCTGTTGACAATGCCTTGAGCGAAGCCGCCTCCGATCTGCGGGTTGTCGGCAAACGCGTTGAGCCAGAATTGAGTGGACCCGGTAACGAAGACGCGGGCGCCCGGCAGATTTTCCCGGAGCCAGGACGCTGCCTGGCGCTCGACCGTTTGGGTGATGTCGATCGGTTGGATCAGCTCGCGCGCCCGGCCGCGGTAGTTGCCGAACTGCCACAGGGCCGCGGCGGCGAGCCCGAATGCCAGGCATGCCTTCAATTTGAGAGGAGAGCGGTCAGCAAGGCGGACGAATGCGCAGGCGCCGAGCAGACAGAGCGCCATTTCCATCTCATGGCGGTAGCGGGAGGGCTGCGGCATGAGATGGACGCCGAACCAGGCATCGGCCAGCACGAGCGCCGCGAAAAACAGCGCCAGAAACACGCCGAAGCTTGCCGCCAGTGAAGTTTGCAGCCTGCGGCAGAGCCATCTCACCGAGGCGGCGGCCGACGCGATAAGAGCGGCGTAGCCCAAGTGGTGGAGCGTCAGCGGATACCGCCCGACGACGTGTTGGGCGTTGTGCCGAATGTCGCCGAGCGTCGAGGGGGGAATCCAAGGCGCGGCCAAAGCATAGGCGATTCCTCCGACGCAACAGGCCAGAGCCGCCGTTCGGCCCCACGACGGTTCGTTCGAACGCGCGAGCAGATAGCTGAGAACCGCCAGGGCCAAGGAGAACGCGCCGAGCCAGTTGGTCAGTACGACGGCGGCAAGAGCGGCGGCCGCAAGGTAGATCGGGCCGGGCTTCCGCCTCTCCAGCGCGTGGTGCAGGGCGAGGACGGCGAGCGGCGCCAGCGCAAGAGATGCGATATGCGGGCCGTCGCCGAATACGACCAGAGCGTCGAGGCGGTAGGGATTTGCGAAGATTTGTTCCCAGGATTGCGCCGTTTCGACGAAGGGAATCGCCGGCGAAACGAGCGAATAGGCCAATCCGGCCGGGAAGCCTACCGACAGCCTTCCTGAAAATTTCAGAGCGAGAAAGAAAAGCGTAACCGGCCCCAGGCAGTACAGGAAGGCCGTCACGGCGTGGTGCGCCAGAGCGGGGGACGCTCCCGAAACCCATGCCGCGGCGGCGACTGCCAGGTGCAGCAGCGGCGGGTAGGTGTTCTGGTAGGGAATGCCGCAATACCAGAGAGGGAACCAGCCGAAGTCGAACGGGCGTTCCAGCGCATAGCGGCTGATGCCGATGTAGGCCGCTTCGATGGAGCCCATGTGCCGGGTGTATTCGGTAAAGAAAAGCTCCCTGCAGATCAGCGCATTGACGGCGAACAGGAGACACGCCCCGGCCGCGGCGCGCCACGAGAGCAGGCGATCTGGGTCGTTCATGAGCGGATGCCGGGTGAGCCGCAGAGACGGGCGAAGCGTCCTTCGGCTCCGCGCGGGCGCGCCGCGGGGTGCACGACGCCGTCCCGAAGCGCAGGCGTGTCAATTGTATAAAATTCGCGGTGCTGCAAGAGTTTGTGGCGGAGGCCCCGAACCATCGGCTGCAATAAGGTCTCGATTACGAAAATTCGGCGAAATAACAAAATTCGGCAAAATAACTACGATATCTAGGATTTGATCTTGATTGACACCCAAGATCATGTACACTATGGGAACCGCTTGAGCGGAAAGCCGCTCGCCGGCGCGTTTCTCCATACCTTCGGCTTGCGCCGTGGAGGTCGGAGGCGCGCAGGTATGCAGACCGCCGGATCAAGGGAGTATAGATAATGGACGATACCCGCATGGGCTTGGCCGCCCGTTCCGTGGAGACTGCGCCGGAGACGACTCGAGAGACCGCGGTGCCCAAGGGGCTGACGTTCCCTCGATACTTCACCAAAGACTTGGCGGCCGCCCAGACGCCGTATTCGGCCTTGAAATGGGAGCGGCGGACCGCTTCGATTACCGACGCGGAGGGCAACTCGGTATTCGAGCAGCGCGACGTCGAGATGCCCGTCGATTGGTCGCAGACAGCCACCAATATCGTTGCCAGCAAGTACTTTCACGGCGTCCTCGGCCAGGACGATCGGGAAAGCAGCCTGGGCGACTTGGTGCGCCGCGTGGTCGACACGATCGCCGACTGGGGCGCCGCGGGGGAATATTTCGCCTCGCCGCAAGACGTAGAGAACTTCCGCGACGATCTTGCTCATCTCATGCTCCATCAGAAAGCGAGCTTCAATTCGCCCGTATGGTTCAACGTCGGCGTGAAAAAGGAATCCCGCGGCTACGGTTGGGCTTGGGACAAGGCGGCCGGGCGCGTGACGACGCTCAATCCCGACGAGCACCGCCCGCAGTGCTCCGCCTGTTTCATCAATTCGGTCGAGGATTCTCTGGAGTCGATCCTCAACTTGGCCAAGACCGAGGGCATGCTCTTCAAATGGGGATCGGGCACGGGCTCGAACTTGTCGGCGATCCGCGAAGACGACGCCGGCCTGGCCGGCGGCGGGCGCGCTTCGGGGCCGGTCTCGTTCATGAAAGGCTTCGATGCCTTCGCCGGCGTCATCAAATCGGGCGGCAAGACCCGCCGCGCCGCCAAGATGGTCATCCTCAACGCCGACCATCCCGATATCCGCGACTTTATCTGGTGCAAGGCCAAAGAGGAAGAGAAAGCCCATGTTTTGATCGGCCACGGCTATGACGCCGCGATCGACGGCAATGCCTATTCGACGATTTCTTTCCAGAACGCCAACAACTCGGTGCGGGCAACGGATGCGTTCATGGAAGCGGCGGCCGGCGATGCCGATTGGTGGACGCGCTCGGTATTGACCGGCCAGCCCAAGGACCGCCACAAGGCCAGGCAGTTGCTGCGTGAAGTCGCCGAAGCCGCCCATCAGTGCGGCGACCCGGGGATGCAGTTCGACACCACGATCAATCGTTGGAATCCGATCAAGAACACGGCGCGGATCAACGCCTCGAATCCGTGCTCGGAATACATGTTCCTCGACGACTCGGCCTGCAATCTGGCGTCGATCAACGTGAAGAAGTTCCAGGAACGCGACGGCTCGTTCGAGGTCGAAGCTTTCCACCGCGCGGTGCGCACGCTGATCGTCGCCCAGGAAATTCTGGTTGACAACGCAGCCTATCCAACCGAGAAGATCGTGGAGAACTCCCACAATTACCGGCCCTTGGGGTTGGGCTACGCGAATCTCGGCGCGCTGTTGATGTCGATGGGCGTCCCCTACGACTCCGACCGGGGCCGCGCGATCGCCGGAGCGATCACGGCGACGATGTGCGGCCAGGCTTATCTGACCAGCGCCCGCATTGCGCAGACGACCGGGCCGTTTCCCGGATACGGCAAGAATCGGGAGCCGTTCCTCGATGTGATTCGCATGCACCGCGAGGCGGCAGGGGCGCTTGCCCGCGGCGGCGTCCAGCAAGATCTGCGCAACAGCGCCGAAGCCGTCTGGCATGAGGCCTATGAAGTCGGCAGCCGGTATGGGTACCGCAACGGCCAAGTCACGGTCATTGCGCCGACCGGCACGATCGGGTTCATGATGGACTGCGACACGACCGGCGTCGAACCCGAGCTCGCGCTCGTCAAGTACAAGAAGCTCGTCGGCGGCGGCGTCATCAAGATCGTCAACAACACCGTTTCCGACGCTTTGAGCAAGCTCGGCTATAAAGACAATCGGATCAACGAGATCGTCAACCACATCGATGCGACCGGCACCGTCGAAGGGGCGCCTCATCTCAAGGACGAGGATCTGCCGGTCTTCGATTGCAGCTTCAAGGCGCAGAACGGCGAACGCTCGATTCACTACAAAGGGCACCTGCGCATGATGGGGGCGGTGCAGCCTTTTATCTCCGGCGCGATCTCGAAGACCATCAACATGCCTCGGGAATCCACCGTGGAAGACATCGTGGACGCCTATACGCAGGCGTGGCGTCTCGGGCTGAAGGCCGTTGCGATTTACCGCGACGGCTCCAAGATGGCGCAGCCGCTCAATACCGGCGGGGACAGCGGAAAGCAGTCTTCCGGCGAGACGGTCGAGAAAATCGTCTATCGGCCGCAGCGCCGCAGGCTCCCCGAAGAACGTCAATCGCTGACCCACAAGTTTTCCGTCGGCGGGCACAAAGGCTACATTACCGTCGGTCTGTACGACGACGGCGCGCCGGGCGAGATGTTCATCCGCATGGCGAAAGAGGGCTCCACCATCAGCGGCCTGATGGATAACTTCGCCACCGCCGTCTCCATCGCCTTGCAGTACGGCGTTCCCTTGAAGATGCTGGTCGAGAAGTTTCAGCACGTTCGTTTCGAGCCGAGCGGCTGGACCGGCAACAAGGAGATCGCCTATGCAAAATCGATTACGGACTATGTGTTCCGTTGGCTGGGCGCAAAGTACATCTCCAGCGAATATCAAGTGAGCGAGGCCGGCGAAACGCCCGATCTGCGTCCCACGGAAGCCGAGCCGCAGCAAGAGTTGCCTTTCCAGCCGGCGACCCTCGCGGACGCTCCGCTGTGCGCCGAATGCGGTTCGATCATGACGGTGAACGGCAGTTGCTATAAATGCGAGAACTGCGGCTCGACCTCCGGGTGCAGTTGAGATTTTTCCGCGCGATTGAAAATTTCGTATCGTTTCTGCCGGCAAGCCCGTTCTTTACCGGGAAGCGCCGCGGCGGCGCATGCTATCCGAGCAGCGATCCAGCGACCGTCTGCGCCGCTCCGCGAGTTGAGCCGCACTCGACGCTTACCTTGATTTTGATGGCATATTTTGCTAGCATTAATCGCGTTCGCAAGTCTATACCCCATCCGGCAAAGGAGGCGCCGCAATGAGTTCCACCATCACCGTCCGCGATATCGATCCGGGAGATAAGTCCTGGCTCAAGCACGAAGCGCGTCACATCGGCGTTTCGATGGAAGAGTTCGTGCGTGGCCTCATTCGCGAAAAGCGCGAGAAGAGCGAACGCCGCGCAAAACCTTCCGAGGCTTTCAAGCGATATTTCGGGCCCGATCACGGGGTCGACCTTCCGCCGGTGAAGCGTTACGCTTACACGCCGGTCGAGTTTGCCGACGAGAGCAAACCGTGACCGCGCCCGTCGCTTGGCTCCTCGACACGAACACTGTCTCGGAGATGATGCGGCCGAAGCCGGAACCGCGGGTCGCCAAGTTCCTTGATAGGATCGCCGAAGAGGGGATCGGTCTGGCATCCATCACCGTCTGGGAAATCCTCAATGGCATCGGACGTCTCGATCCCGGACGGCGCCGGGACGACCTTGCCGGGCGGTTTGAGGGCCTTCTCGACGAGCTTTTCGAGGGACGAATATTCGATTGGACACCGGCCGATGCCCGGGCGTGCGCCCACATTATGGAAGAA
This sequence comes from Bryobacterales bacterium, assembly GCA_965214655.1. Taxonomy (GTDB): domain Bacteria; phylum Acidobacteriota; class Terriglobia; order Bryobacterales; family UBA6623; genus CATQHP01. The sequence goes on from OZ243965.1 coordinate 4,240,859, forward strand.
AAACGGCGCCGGGGCGAACCACTCGACGATCATCTGGCGGACGCCTTTCTCGCGGCGGCAGCAGCCTGCCGCGGGCTTGCCGTCGTCACGCGAAACACAGGCGAGTTCCGAAACACCGGCGTTGAGGTCGCCGACCCGTGGGCCGGCGCAAGTCGATAAAGATAAGGCTTGACCGCATATGGCGCACTGCCGGTTCCGAAGCAAAAAAGGGATCTCTCTTGGAGAGGCTGAGGAAGACGTGCTTTGTTCCGCCGGGCCCGTCTCGGGTAGAAGCAGTTGTTCCTTTTACGATTTCAGTCGGCCTGACCGGTCAGTCGATTTAGGGCAATCGGGCGGTTGGTTTGGGATAGCCGGGCCGGGCGTCTTTCGAGGAATTCGCCGGCGTCCGGCATGTTAAGCTTGAAAGTTGACCGCGTCGGGCCGCCGCTGTCCGCGCGCCCCCTTGTTCCCGGAAAATTCTTGCCGCATGCCGCTCGATGCGGACGGCAGCGGCGTTGGAGAGGCGTCCATGTCTGCAATCGATCGTCTGCAAGCTTTGGAAATCCTGGATTCGCGCGGCAACCCGACCGTTCAAGTCGATGCGCTGCTGGCGTCCGGCGCGCGCGGCGCGGCGCGGGTTCCGTCCGGAGCGTCGACCGGCGTCAACGAAGCCGTCGAGTTGCGCGACGGCGACCGCAGCCGCTATCTGGGCAAGGGCGTTTCCCGGGCCGTTGCCAACGTGAACGGGGAAATTCTCGACGCGCTCAAGGGCTTTGACGCCGACGATCAGCGCGGGCTCGACGAAAATCTCATCGCGCTCGACGGCACGCCGAACAAGGGGCGCCTCGGTGCGAACGCGCTGCTGGGCGTATCCATCGCAGTGGCGCGCGCCCGCGCGGCGGAATTGGGAATCCCGCTGTATCGCCGCTTGGCCGACCGCGAGAGCTGCATCCTGCCGGTGCCGATGTGCAACATCATGAACGGCGGGCAGCATGCCGACAACAACGTCGACATTCAGGAATTCATGATCCTGCCGATCGGCTTGCCGACGTTTTCCGCAGGGCTGCGCGCGGCCGCGGAAATTTTCCACACGCTCAAGGGCATCTTGAAGTCGAAAGGCTACGGCACGGCGGTCGGAGACGAAGGCGGCTTTGCGCCCGAGATCAAGTCGAACGAGGAGCCGATGGAACTGCTCGTCGCGGCCATCGAGAAGGCCGGATACATACCCGGCAGCGAGGTGTACATCGGCTTGGACGCCGCCGCGAGCGAGTTTTTCCAAGATGGGCGCTATGTTTTCGACCAGTCCGACAACAGCAGCCGCAGCGCCGAAGAGATCGCCGCAATGTGGCTCGACTGGGCCGGCAAGTACCCGCTGATTTCGCTCGAAGACGGCTTTTCGGAGATCGATCATGACGGCTGGAAGTCGGGCACGCCGCAACTCGGGGACAGGTTACAGCTTGTCGGCGACGATCTGTTCGTCACCAATCCGAAGATATTCCGCGCCGGCATCGACAACGGGCTGGCCAACTCCATCCTGATCAAGCTCAACCAGATCGGCACGGTGACCGAAACTCTGGACTGCATTGAGATGGCCCGCGGCAGCGGATACACGTTCATCATTTCGCACCGCTCCGGCGAAACCGCCGACACGACGATCGCGGACCTGGCGGTGGCTTGCGGCGGCGGTCAGATCAAGACCGGCTCGACGTGCCGCAGCGACCGCGTCGCGAAATACAACCGGCTGCTGGAGATCGAGGCCGAGCTGGGCGGCGACGCCCGCTACGCCGGAATCGAGGCGTTCCGCCGCTGGCTTTAACCGGGCCCCGGCGAAATCCATTTTGCCGAGGCCTCGGCGCGGCAGCGCCGATAAAATACCCGGCCCCGGCTGCTATGGGAAAATAAAAAGATTCGTTTCTATGGAGAATCCTGTGAATCCGCTCCCCCCGGAGTTGCCGCATCGACCCGCGGTTGAGGATGTTCCGCGGCCGGCCGAACAACTCGAACCGGAACCCGAACCTGCCGCGGAGCCGGCGGACGAGCCTCCCGTCCCGGAAGGCGCAGACAGCGCGGACAGCGCAGAGAGGGCGATGGCGGATTCTCCGGCAGCCGTTGCCGAACCGCAGCCCGCCGCTGCTCGAAGCCCCGAACCATCCGCAGCGGACGCCGGCCCCGCCTTGCCGGGGGTCGCAATACCGGGCGCCGCTCTCCCCGGCGGAGACGATGACGACGATGACGACTTCGAGATTCCCGACGAAGTGGAATACGGCGATATCGTCCGCGGGGGCGCGGGTTCTCCCGCTTCTTCCGCGCGGGAGGAATCGTCCGCGCCCGGCGTGCTTACGGGCGTCGTCGCGGGACGGCGCGCCGATGGCGTTTTCGTCGATATCGGCCGCAAGTCCGAGGCGTTCCTGCCGATTGAGCAAGGCCGGGAAGACACCGAGCCGCTGAAGATCGGCGACAGGATAGAGGTCACGATCAGCGGAACTTCTTCTGAAGGCTACCTCTTGGTGCAAAGCCTCAAGGCGCAACGGCCCAAAGGATGGACGCAACTCGAGGCGGCGTTTGCCTCGGGCGGAAACGTCGTCGGCAAAGTCATCGAAGCGGTACGGGGCGGCCTCGCCGTCGATGTCGGCGTGCGCGCGTTCCTGCCGGGGTCGAGATCCGGAGAACGAACCGATGAAGGTCTTCAGATTCTGATCGGCAAGGAGATCCGCGCCCGCATCGTGCAGCTCGACGAAGACGACCGCAACGTCGTCCTCGACCGCAGGGTCGTTCTGGAAGAGGACCGCGCGAAGCAGCGGCTCGAAACTCTGGCCGGATTGAAACCCGGCGATACCGTTCCGGGGGTCGTGCGCAACATGCGGAAATTCGGGGCGTTTGTGGATCTGGGCGGCGTCGACAGCCTGCTGCACGTCAGCGACATGGCTTGGCGCCGCATCAATGACCCGGCCGATATTTTGCGCGAGGGTCAACAGATAGAGGTCAAGGTTCTCTCGGTCGAGGAGGACGGCAAGCGCATCTCGGTCGGACTCAAGCAGTTGCAGCCCGACCCCTGGACTCTGATCGCTGAAAAGATCCGTCCCGGCGACCGCATCCGCGGCCCCGTGACCCGTTTGAAGGATTTCGGCGCGTTTGTCGAGGTGGAGCCGGGGGTTGACGGCCTCGTTCATGTTTCGGAGATGGCCTGGAATCGGCGCATTCGCCACCCGAGCGAAGTAGTCCAGGTCGGCGACGTAGTCGAAGTCGCCGTCCTCGATGTGAAAATCGCCGAGAAACGGATCGCGCTCGGTCTGAAGCAGGCTCTGGGAGACCCTTGGGATCGTCTCGAGAAAGAATATCCGGTCGGCGCGGCAACCAGCGGAAGAGTAAGGAAGATCGCCGCGTTCGGCGCCTTTGTCGAGATCTTCGAGGGTATGGACGGGCTGCTGCACATTTCCGACATCACTTCGGAAAAGCGTCTGAACCATCCCGGCGAGGTTCTGCGGCAAGATCAGGAAGTCCGCGTCAAGGTGCTCGAAATCGACCGCGAGAAGCGGCGTCTGAAGCTGGGCATGAAGCAGTTGGAGCCGACCGAGAAGGAGAGCTTCATGAGCGAAAAGCGGGTCGGCGAGACGATTACCGGGCGCGTTGTCGCAATCCGCAAAAACGAAGCGGTCGTTCAGATCGACGAGGGCGTTACCGGGATTTGCCCCCTGAAGGCGGAAGCAGGATCGAAGCAGGGGCGCGGGGGAAGCGCAGCCGCCGATCTTTCGTCGATGACGTCGATGCTCGAAGCCGCTTGGAAGGGCGCCGGCGGCGCGCGGAAGCCTGCCGCGGAGCCCCTGACGGCCGGCTCGGTGCATCGTTTCGCAATCAAGAAACTGAGCCCCGCCCAAGGACTGATCGAGCTTGCCCGCGTGTAAGCGCGGCGTCGGCGCAGGCAAGCCGGCGGACGCCGTTTTGCGGTCTACAACGCGAGCGTTCCGTTGTAAACCATATCCTTCAGCTTGAACTTGCGCTTGATCTCTTTGCCGAACAGGGCGAAGGCTGCGCCGCCGCCCCCGCCGCGGCCTCCTCCGGCTCCGGCGCCTCCGCGCCCTCCTTGAGCTCCAGGACCGCCCCCGGCGCCGCCTGCTCGGCCGCCCGCGCCCGGACCGCCTTCACGGCCCGCTCTGCCGCCGCCGCGTTGGCCCATGCCCCCGGGCCGCTGGAGCTTCATGAAGAACTCGACTTCCTTGTCGGCGAGACTGATTTCTTCCGTGCGCGGGAAGAAGTAATAGAAACGAGTCACCCGCTCCGCGGCCTGCACTTCGACCTTCTCGGCGGCCAAGTCGGCCTTTCCCTTGCGGCGCAGCACCGCAGTTCCGACCAAAGCGTCCGGATTTTGGCTCATGCGCGACAATTGCTGCGGCAGGCCGTCAACCGCCACCACGTAGTGCGTCTCTTCGCGGTCGAGGAATTGGTTCATCTCCGGCGTCAACTCCGTGCTCTCGCCCATATTGCCCTTGACCAGGCTCTGCTTGATCGGCAGCGCCGAGCGGAAACGAATCGTCAGGTTCACCGTCGGCGCGATGGGGATATTGGCATTGCCGCCGCCCCCGCCGCCGCGTCTGCCGCCGCCCCCGCCGCCGCCGGGAAAGCCTCCGCCGCCCCCGCCGCCGGGAGCGCCGCCGCCGCGTCTGCCGCCCCCGCCGCCGCCGGCCATGGGCGAGCCGTAGCTTATGGTGACGCGCTTCGCCCAAGGCGAGTTCGTCAGCATTTTTTGCACTTCCTTACCGCTCCAATGGGTGAATTCCGTCTTTTCCCAGAAGCCGGCGCCCCAAGCGGCCGCGCATACGACGCAAGCCGCAAGGAAAATTCTGCATGTCGTTTTCATGATTCGGATACCTCGAAAGCCCGTCTTCGATCCTGCTTCCGCGAACGCATGCGCCGGAAGCGCCATCAGCCTACCACAAGAACTGCGGGCAGACTTTTTCCTCATGGCTTAAGGCGCTCCGCGGAGGCGTTCGGTTACCTCCTGCAACCCGCGAAGCGGCGTGATACCTTAGAAAATTCTCCGGCCATGAAGATCGAGCCCCGTCTCTCTCGCGGACTCCGGGATCTGTTGCCGCAAGCGATGATGGCGCGCCGGCGGCTGATCGACAAGGTCCGCGCCGTCTATGAGAATTATGGATTCTCGCCGCTGGAAACCCCGGCGGTGGAGTATCTCGATATCCTTTCCGGCTCCGCCGGCGAAGAGGCGCAGCAGTCCATTTTCCGCGTCGCCAACCCGGAGGAGGAGGCCTTGGGGCTGCGCTTCGACCTGACCGTGCCGCTGTCGCGCGTCGTCAGCCAACATCCGCAAATCGAATTGCCGTTTCGGCGCTACCAGATCGCTCAAGTCTGGCGCGCGGACAAGCCGCAGCCCGGCCGCTTCCGGCAGTTCACGCAGTTCGATATCGACTCCGTGGGCGCCCCGTCGGAGATCGCGGACACCGAGATCCTTGCCGCGATCTGCGATGCGCTCGACGCGGTCGAGGCCGGCCCCTACAAGGTGAAGTTCTCCAGCCGGCAGATTCTCAACCTGCTGCTGCAATACGCCGGCATCGGCGAAGACCTCGCGACGGACGTTTTCCGCGTCCTCGACAAGCTCGACAAGCTGGGTCTCGAGAAGGTCAAGAAAGAACTTGCGGAAGGCTACGAGGACGAGTCCGGCGCGCCGGTCCGCGGACTCGGCCTGGAAGCCGCTCAAGTCTCGAAAATCGAGGACTTTCTTTCGATTGGCGGAGACACCCGCGCCGACGTGCTCAAGACGTTGGGCGGCGAGTTCCGTGACGTTGAGGGCAGCGGCGAACGCCTCGCGGCGGTCGAGAGCATCTCGTCGGGCCTCGACGCGCTCGGCTACGGCAGCGACCGGGTGATGCTCGACCTGGGCATCGCGCGCGGCTTGGCCTACTACACCGGCCCCGTTTTCGAGGCCGTGCTTCTGGAAGCTCCGCAGTTCGGTTCGGTTTTCGGCGGTGGGCGCTACGACAATCTGGTGGCTCGTTTCGGCGGTCCGCCGGTTCCCGCGACGGGGGCGTCGCTGGGCGTCGACCGCCTGCTCGCCGCGCTGGAGCATCTGGGCAAAGTCCCGCGCCGCAAGACAGCGGCGCAGGTTTTTGTCAGCACGATGGACCGCACGCTCATGGCCGAGTGCCTGCAAATCGCCTTCGAGCTGCGCCGCGCCGGCATTCGTACGGAAATCAACGTCGGGCGGCCCAAGAAACTCGGCAAGCAACTGCAGCGCGCCGACCGGCTGGAAATACCGTACGTGCTCATCATGGGCGCCGACGAGGCGGCGCGCGGGGTGGTCACCATCAAGGAAATGGCGGTGGGCCGCGAGCGGTCGAGCGGCATCGCCGGTCACGAGCAATGGAAGGCCGCCCGCTTCGGCCAGCAGGAGACGCCGCGCGCCGCGCTCGTCGAAACCATGAAGCGCCTGCTGGGCCGGCCGGCCGCTTGACTGCGCCGCCGCCGGACGGCGACGATACGAGCGATGCCTGTGCAGTCAATGTCGGAGTTGCCCCGGCCTACCGAGAACCTGGAACGCATCAAGGCCGATATCGACGCGTTCGGCTACGGCCTGCTGGCCAACGCGCTGAGCGCGGCGGAAACAACCGTCTTGCGCATACGCCTCGAGGAGCAGGCCGCGGCTGAAAGAAAGATCGGCGCCGCTTACCGCGACGCGGGCCCCGGCGGGGCCGGCGTCAACCAACGGCTCTACTTTCTGGTCAACAAGGGCCGGGTCTTCCGCAACCTGCTGCAACACCGGCGCGCCCGCGAGCTCGTCCGGCACATCCTCGGCGACGAATATCTCCTGTCGAGCTTCACCGCCAATATCGCCAACCCCGGCGGCATCGTGCAGCCGCACACGGACCAATGGTGGATGCCGCCGCCGACCTATCCGGGCAAGACCGTCGTGCGTCCGGGATCGATAACCCGCGAAAAGGCGCGCGGCGCCCACATGGGCGGCGAAGCGACGACCGGTCTGCCGATGATTCCGCCCGCCGTGGCCTGCAACGTCATGTGGATGCTCACCGATTTCACCGAGGAAAACGGCGCCACCTGCGTTGCCCCGGGCAGCCACCTCCTGGGTCGTCAACCCGACCCCGAGATCGACCCCGAAATCGACTGGGTTCCAGCGGCGGCGCCCGCCGGGACCGCGATGATCTTCGAGGGCCGCCTCTGGCACAGCACCGGCGCCAATCGCGGAACGACGCCGCGGCTTGGGGCGCTGAACTATTTCTGCGCCCCTCAATTCCGTCAGCAGGAGAATCTGACCCTCGGCGTTTCACAGGAAGTTCTGGATGAGGCCGACGCGGACCTGCTGGCGCTGTTGGGGTTCAAGACCTGGAGCGGATACGGTCGGGTCGAAAGTCCGCGGCAATCCTTTGTGGTCCGGGGAGAAACGGGTTTGGGCGAGCTACGCCCTTGAGCCGCGCCCCTGAAGTATACTCAATCCGCTCATGACGCCGCCGGAGTCCCGCAGCCGGGCGGAAGTTCCCTGGTTCCTGATCTTCGTCCTGCTCGGCTCGACGACGATCAACTACATCGACCGCGTGGCCATTTCCGTTCTCGCGCCCACGCTGCGCGATGAGTTCGGCATGTCGAACTCGGCCTACGGCTGGGTCATCAACGCCTTTCAAGTCGGCTACATGATTTTTTACAGCATCGGCGGCCGGCTCGGCGACCGCTGGGGCGTGCGTTTCGCCTTGACCGTTTACGTGCTGTGGTGGTCCGGCGCCGGCATGTTGCACGCGCTGACGACCGGCGCGCTGACGCTGGGCGTTTTCCGTTTCCTGCTGGCGGTCGGAGAAGGCGGAACCTGGCCGACCGTGCTGAAGGGCGTCGCCCAGAACGTGCCCGGGCCGCTGCGCTCGCTGGCGATGGGCATCGTCAACAGCGGCTCGGCCATCGGCGCCGTCATCACGCCGCCGCTGGTCGGTTGGCTGGCGCTCAACTGGGGCTGGCGGACGGCGTTTCTCGCCACCGGAATGCTGGGCATCCTCTGGCTGCCGTTCTGGCGGGTTGCCGTCAGCCGCGCGGACGCCGCGGCGCCGCAAGCGAAGGTCAAGAGCGCTTCCTGGCTGCGGCTGCTGCAATACAGGCAGGCGTGGGCGGTCGCGGTCTGCCGCGGAGTCGGCGACCCGATGTACAACTTCTACCTCTTCTGGCTGCCGGAATATTTCGCCCGCGAACGCGGGTTGGATCTCGCCGGCATCGCCGCCGTCGCCTGGATTCCCTTCCTGGCGGCGGATATCGGCAACCTTTTGGGCGGCGGCCTCACTTCCTGGCTGATCGCCCGCAGCTGGACGGTCCACCGCGCCCGCAGGACGGTAATGTGGCTTGCCGCGGCGGGCACAATGGCGGGCATGGCCACGACTTTTGTCGAAAGCCTCTCCGCCGGCTTGGCGGTGCTGGCGCTGACCTGTCTGTTCTTCATGACTTGGTCGGTCAACGTCATGATTCTGCCCTCCGACTGGTTTTCGCACCGCAACGTCGGCACGGTTCTCGGGCTGTCCGGAACCGTCAACGGCGTCGGCAACATCATCAAGAACGTCGTCGTGGGTCTCGTGCTCGACAGAACGGGCAGTTACCGCGCGGTCTTCATCGGCATGGGCCTTCTCGTGCCGGCGGCGCAAACGCTGCTGACGCTCATCGGCGGCCGCATCGAGCGTCTCGACGGCGGAGAAACCGCGCAACAGCCCTGACCCGCCCGCAGGCCGGAGCGGCCCTTCGCCGTCAACCGTAATCCGCTCCTTGCGGACTCCGAATTGCCGTCTGCCGCGACGCTTGCAACCGACGAGCGGCGCGACAGGCTCGCCGTTGCGGGCAATCGCAACCTCTTCGCTCGCCCCGGCTGACAGGCTAAACAACAGAGGTCTTTGCTCGATGGACGTTTATCGCCGGCCTGGCAGGTTTCCTGGGTCTTGGGGTTAGTATTCGCTAGTCCTCTTGTTCCTCGAATAGCGATAAAGCTGCAAAAGCGGTCGTTTCGCTTCGGTTTTCCCCTGAAGAACCGGCCTTCGTTGTTTTCCGAACAGATCCTTTCTGGATTGTGAAAGGGCGCTTCCTACCGCCGTCCTGTGCAAGTTTTTCGGTGTGTTCATTCTTCCACATTATGCCGGGCCGCGGCACTCGGTAATAGTTTGAGATGTCTTCCGGTTTGGCGGCGGGTTTGGCGGCCTCCAGCGGGTCACGAATAAAGCGTCCGAGAGATGCCTCGCAATATTCTTTCAAAAGCTCTATGCAAATCCAGTGGCGCTTCATGCGCTCACAAACCTCTCCAGTCACGCAGCTGCCGGCAAAAGGGTCGACTACAAGGTCATCGGGCTCGGTCAACATGCGAATGAAGTATTCGGGCAACTCCGCCGGGTAACGGGCGGGGTGCGGCTTGAAACCTTTTTGCTCGCAATAACGGAGATAGAAGCTATTGCTTTCAGTGTTTGGAATTGCAATGAGGTTTGGCGGAATTGCGGCGCCGTTATTAGTGTTGAACTTCTCGCTGATATCATGACCGGATGGGCGCTTCTTGGCCTTGTAACCTTTGGTCAGGAGTTCTTCCATGCTCTGGCTGTAGGGCTGGAGTACGCGGCGGTTGCTCGCTTTCGGCCAAGGTGTCTTGGATAGCCACCATACGGTGTCGATAGCATCCTTGACCCGAACCCGCCTCACCGTGACCCACTCTGCGGGTGTCGGCAGTTTAGATGGATTCCACCAATAAAAATCCTGTGCGAGATGAAAGCCAACCTCCTCGCACAGCATGATTAGCAGTTTGAAATGGTAGAGGTTGCGGGTAGGATAACCCTTGTTCCATGCGCCGCCGATGTCGATGACCAAGCTACCATCGTCTTTCAAAACACGATGAAAATCCTCGGCGAAAGGCTTGAACCAATTAACATATTCGTTGGCCTCGACGTTGCCATAGTCTTTTTTGCGAACCAGCCCAAAGGGTGGACTGGTCATGATGAGGTTTACCGAACCCTCGCTGTAAGTATCGAGCACATCTCGGCTGTCGCCGAGGAGTATCTGACCAAAATCCGTTTCATGAAAGACGGTAAAGCCGTGCCGTTTTTCCTCTTCCACAGTAGCCCCCTACAATTCGAGTTTCTTGAGATCCATGGCGTGACGGGCCTCGCGCGTCAACACGTCAACGATCATCGCCGGGCGATCCTCGATGCGAGCGAGGTCATTGCCGTCCAGCATGACGATGCAAAGATTGGAGTCGGCCATTACCTTGTTGGCGTAGCGGCGGGCTTCCCTACCGATCTCGCCGGTCGAAACCATGACAATTGCGTTGCTCTTGAGGAATTTCGTCAAACCGACTTCCTTGGCTACGTCGTCGAGCGAGACGCGGGCTGTATTCTTGCACTGCACTTGCCAACGGGAGAAGACGAGCCGCGCGCTCTCGAAAACCAGATCCACTTCAGCGCCGCCGGTTGCGCTCCCGCGGAGCCGCGTGGCGACATACGACAGGTCGATGAGGCGCATGAGCTTGAACGCCAAGGCTTCAAGCGCAAGGCCGCGAGTGTGTCGATCCTGCGAATCGATCTCCTCGCGAATCTCCTTGATCGGTCTTCGCAGCAAAGGCCGCAGGTCCGCGTGGGTTTGTTGCTCCAGTTGTTCAATCAGAGGCGTAACGATGTCGACCGTCAGCTTGGCGGCTGCGGTGACCAGGAAGGGTTTTGCGCCGCGTCCGTCCTGCTTGGTTCCGCGTTCCAAATGGATGTAGCCGGCGTCGCGCAAGCGGTAGAGCACTTGCTTGGGTAAATTCTTTTCGTTGAAACCGATGCCGTAGGAGGCGGTCGCGAGCTTCTCGATATCGTTGGAGGAATGCGGGCCCCCGCCGCCCATGTTGGCGAGCGCCTTGAGATATGCGCGTTGCTCGGGGGTGAAGGCAGCGAGCGCCTCGAATTCTTGCGCCTCAAGACCGAGAATCTTCTCCAGGCGGGCGCGGTCGATGCGGTAGCCGGAGACAAAGACGCCGGCCTTCTCGAGCCAAAGGCGCAAAGTGCTCATGTGCTTGCCGCCGCGCGGGACGCTGATGCCGCGATCTTTAAGCCAACGGTGAAGCTTGTTGAGGTCGATCCCTTCGCCGGCGGATTGCATATCGAGGATGCACTGGACGAAGTTCATCCCCTGGCAGTTCCTCAGAATGTGTCCCGCGAAAGCTTCATGGAGGGCGTCCTTGTCGTCACGCAAATCGTAGAGGGCAAGGCCGGTCGAGGTAAGCGCAGCGTCCTTTTCCCCAATGAGACCGTAGGCGCGAAGCGAGAGCTTGGTGTTGTTGGCCAGCTTGGCTTTGTTGTAGTCGGACGTCTCGTGCCGGGCGAAATAGCGGTCGCGAACTGCGGACTCGAAGGCTTTCCAGTCAGCCCCGTGCGTGTGGGCCATACCCAGGAGGACCGGGAGATCGATCCGGGCGGGGGAGAATTCGCTCCCGAAGGGGAGGTCGCTACGGGGCATCGCGGGCCGGCGGCTCCAGGATTGCGGCGTACAGCCGGTTCATGTTTCTAACATGGCGTAAACGGCGGGCGCCGTCAAGGGCATTTGGACAGCGGTCCGTACGACTGTTAGGGAACGCTTCGCGCGCCGCGCGGCTTTCAACAACCGTTCGCTGCCGGAGAGCCGCCAGAGGAAAGCGTGGGTGTCGAGCAGAAGCCGCACTCGGCCTATGTCTCCCAAGCGGACAGTTCGTTCTCCGGGAGCGGGTCGAAGAAGCTGTCGTCAATCGTAATCCGCCCTTTGAGTGCGCCGAATTGCCGTCTGCCGCGGCGCTTGCAACTGACGAGCCGCGCGACCGGCTCGCCGTTGCTGGTGATCACAACCTCCTCGCCCGCCTCGACCTGGACCAACAGGCGCGACAACTGGGTCTTCGCTTCATGGACGTTCACCACAGGCACGGCAGGCTCCTTGTGAATGGCGTTAGCTACCTGTCCAGTCCCGGCAAGTACTGATACAATATTTTCTTGGAGACAGCAGCAGGCTTTATGGGCCAAGTATTACACAGACGCGCCACGACGACGCACGCTATCCGAGCAGAAATACAGCGATCGCAAGCTTCGCTCCGCGAGTTGAGCCGCCTTTACGGGATCAATCCCAAGACGGTGCAGAAGTGGCGGCGGCGAACCTCGGTCGAGGATCGCCCGATGGGGCCGAAGAACCCCCGCTCAACCGTTCTCAGCGAGCAACAAGAGGCGCTCATCGTGGCCTTTCGCCGCCATACGGCTGCTGCCGCTTGACGACTGCCTCTACGCCTTGCAGCCGACCATCCCCAAACTGACCCGCTCCTCATTGCACCGCTGCTTGCAGCGCCACGGCATCAGCCGGCTGCCCCAGCCGGCTGCCGACAGGCCCGCCCGCAAGCGCTTCAAAAGCTACCCCCTCGGCTACTTCCACATCGATATCGCCCCACTGCGTACTGCTGAAGGCAAGCTCTATCTGTTTGTGGCCATTGACAGAACCTCGAAGTTCGCCTTCGCTCGCGCGCAACCCAAGGCCGACCGCAGCGCCGCCGCTGAGTTCCTGCGCGAACTGGTCGCCGCAGTCCCCTACAAACTGCACACCGTGCTCACCGACAATGGCGCCCAGTTTACCCACCGGCGCACCGCCACTCGTTCCGCCCAGCACATCTTCGATAAAGTCTGCGCCGAGCACAACATTCAGCACCGCCTCACTCAGCCCAACCATCCCTGGACCAACGGCCAGGTCGAACGCATGAACCGCACGCTCAAAGAAGCTACCTTCAAACGCTACCACTACAACAGCCACGACCAGTTCCGCAGCCACCTCAACTCCTTCCTCAACGCCTACAACTTCGCCCGCCGCCTCAAATCCCTCAACGGCTTGACTCCCCACCAATACATCTGTAATATCTGGTCTTCCGAACCTCATAGATTCCGACTCGACCCATCCCTCTACTTGCCGGGACTGAACATCGGGGGCGTGTCAGGCTGAACCGGGAATCTGTCTGAAACGGGCCATGGAGAACCTGAAATCAAACACCTGACATGGTGTAAATGGCGTATGCGGCCAAGGGCCTTATGACGGCGCGCCGCAACTCTCGGAGAACGCTTCGCGTCGCGCCGGGTTTCTGCGCGAAGTCTCCCCGTTACAGAGACGCTGCGCGAAACCGCGCAACAACCCTGACCCGCCGAACCGCCGCGGCCGTTTGCCGCCAACCGGTATATTGAATCGAATGCCGAGCCGCAATGCTTGAACGGTTCGAACGCTATCCGTTGACGTTCGGCCCGACGCCGATCGAGAAGTTGAGCCGCCTGTCGGAACAACTCGGCGGCGGCGTCGCCATTTACGCCAAGCGCGAGGACTGCAATTCCGGGCTCGCTTGCGGCGGCAACAAGCTCCGCAAGCTCGAGTACATCGTCCCTGACGCCATCGCCTCGAAGGCGGACACGCTGGTCACCAATCGGCGGCGTTCAGTCGAATCACACCCGCCAGGTAGCGGCGGTTGCCGCCAAGCTCGGCATGAAGTGCCGTCTCGTGCAGGAAAGCTGGGCGCCGTTCCAGGACGCCGTTTACGACCGGGGCGGAAACATCCTGATGAGCCGCGTAATGGGCGCCGCTATCGAATTCGCCGATGCGGGCTTCGACATCGGCATTCGCGAGAGTTGGCTGCGGGCGATCGAAGACGTGAAGGCGCAAGGCGGGAGACCCTACGCCATTCCCGCGGGAGCGTCCATGCATCGGTACGGCGGTCTCGGTTATGTCGGGTTCGCCGAAGAAGTGCGCAGCCAGGAAGCCGCGCTGGGGATCCGCTTCGACTACGTCATCGTCTGCGCCGTGACCGGCTCCACCCACGCGGGAATGCTGGTGGGGTTCGCCAAGGACGGCCGCGCCCGCAAGGTCATCGGAATCGACGCTTCCGCCACGCCGGAGCGGACTCGGGCCCAGGTGTTGGCGATCGCCCGCAACACCGCCGCTCTCATTGCGCTCGGCCGGGATATCGCCGCGGACGACGTGATCCTCAAGCAGGATTACGCCTATCCGGCCTATGGCGTCCCGTCGAACGAGACGAACGAAGCCATCCGCTTGTGCGCGCGTACCGAGGGCATGATGACGGACCCGGTGTACGAAGGGAAATCCATGCAGGGCCTGATCGACCTTGTCCGCAAAGGGTTTTTCCCCGCCGGATCGAAGGTTTTGTACGCGCATCTCGGAGGCGTTCCGGCGATCGACGCGTACAGCTATTTCTATAGAAACGGCTGACCGCCGCAGACGGGCGCCCAAGCCGCCGGCTTGCATCGGGCGGCCCGCTGCGCGCATGATGAATAGAGAGGGAGTTTTTTCGTCAAACATGCTTGACGACCCTGGAAGCTGCCGCAACATTGCGAAGCCGCGCTTTGACGGCGCCGCCTCGGCGGCGGTGGCGCGGCTTGGCGGTCACGGCGGACGCAGGAGCAGGACTGGTGCGCTTGGTCTATCTCACGGAATTGACGGGAATGCGCTTGCTGGGCCCGCAAGGCACGCGCATCGGCCGCGTCCGCGAAGCCGCCGTTGCTCCTCGCGAACACCCGCGGCGCATCTCCCGTTTCCTTTTCGGACACGGGAAAACAAACTTCGCCGTTCGTTGGGATCAGATCCGCTCGATTTCCGCTAAGGGCATCGAGCTTTCCGACGACAATTTCACCCCCTACTACGGCGACGACTACCATCTGCTGCTCACCAAAGACCTGCTCGACCAGCAGATTGTCGACGTTAACGGACGCAAGGTCGTGCGCGTCAACGACGTCGGCCTGCGCGCCGCGGTCAACGGCGGCGAGCAGTTATGGGTGCACGAGGTCGGCATCGGCCTGCAGAGCGCGTTCCGGCGGCTGACCGAAGGCGTTCTGCCGAACAAGCTGATTCGCCGCATCCAGGAGAGGCTGCCCCCCAATTCGATTCCTTGGGAAGCCTGCAACATCGTCGAGCCCGACCCCCGGCGGCGCTTGCGGCTGCTCATCTCACACGACCGTCTCGAACGGATGCACCCCGCCGACCTCGCCGACATCGTTGAGGAACTCGGCGCCGAGGAGCGCGAGGCGCTCTTCGAGACGCTGGATGAAGAAGTCGCCGCCGACACGCTCGAAGAAATCCGGCCGGCGGTAAAAACGTCGATTCTGCACGCTCTCGACGCCGAGCGCGCCGCCGACATCCTCGAAGAAATGGACCCGGCGGAGGCCGCCGACGCCCTGGCCGACCTCGAGGAGGAGTCCCGCAGGGAAATCGTGCAGGATATGGAGCGCGAGCCCGCCGCGGAAGTTTCCGAGTTGCTGAGCTACCCCGACGACAGCGCCGGAGGCATGATGAGCGCGCGTTTCTTTGCCATACGCGAAGATGCCGCCGTCGGCGACGCGGTGCGCGGCTTGCGCGCCGACGACGCGCTGCTCAAGCGCATCACGCATGTGTTCCTGGTGGACGGCGGCGAGCGGTTGTCGGCGTCGGCGCCGCTGGGCCGCATTCTGGTCGCCGAGGCGGACTGCCCGCTGCGCACGTTGGCCTTCCGCGAGACGGTCAAGGTTTCTCTCGAAGCCGACCGCGGCGAAGTCGTCGAGTTGTTCGACAAGTACAATCTTTACGCTCTGCCCGTTGTCGACGAAGAGGGCCGGCTCGAGGGCGTGATTACGGCCGACGACGTGATCGCCGAGCTCAGCCCGGAAGTCGAGCGGGGTCTCTGAATGGCATTGCTCCGCAATCTTCGCGGCCGGGTGCTGGTTTTCCTGGCCGTGTTGGGGCCGGGCTTCATCACCGCCATGGTCGACAACGACGCGGGCGGCATCTTCACCTATTCCGAGGCCGGCGCGCGTTGGGGCTATCTGTCGCTCTGGACGCTCGTTCCGATCACGTTGATGCTGATCGTCAGCCAGGAAATGTGCGCGCGGATGGGCGCAGTAACCGGCAAGGGCCTTTCGGACTTGATCCGCGAGGAATTCGGACTGCGCACGACGGCCATCGTCATGGCGCTGTTGCTGGTGGTGAACTTCGCCAACATCGTCGCCAATTTCGCGGGCATCGCCGGCTCGATGGAATTGCTGCCGGTCAGCCGTTACGTCTCGGTTCCGGTCGGCGCGCTGCTGGTCTGGGTGCTGGTCGTCAAGGGCACCTATCAAAGCGTCGAGAAAGTTTTCCTGGTCGCCAGCACCTTCTACGCGGCATACGTCGTCTCGGCGTTTCTCGTCAAGCCGAATTGGGACGCCGCCTTGCAGGCCGCGGTCAAGCCGGCAGTGCTGCCCGACGGCGCCTACGTCGCCATGCTGATCGGTCTGGTGGGGACATCCGTCGCTCCGTGGATGCAGTTCTATCTTCAGGCGGCCGTTGTCGAGAAAGGCGTCGACAGCAAGCAGTACGGCGCCTTGCGCATGGAGGTCGTCCTGGGCTGCGTGGTCATGGCCGTGATTGCGTTTTTCATCATCGTGGCCAGCGCCGGCGCGATTTGGGAAACCGGCCCGCGGGCGATCGGAACCGCCGCCGAGGCCGCGCTGGCGCTGAAACCCCTCGGCGACCATGCCTACGTCTTGTTCGCCGGAGGGCTGCTGTTCGCGTCGCTGTTCGCCTCGAGCATCCTGCCGCTTTCGACGGCCTATTCGGTCTGCGAGGGTCTGGGTTTCGAATCGGGGGTCGACCGCGATTTCGACGAGGCGCCGACGTTCTATTGGCTGTATACGCTGCTGATCGTGTGCGGCGCCGGGGTCGTCTTGATCCCCGGATTTCCCATTGTGCGCATGATCCTGCTCTCGCAGGTGCTCAACGGCATTTTGCTGCCCGTCGTGCTGATCTTCATCGTCAAGCTGGTCAACCGCCGCGACCTGATGCACGAGCGGACAAACGGGACGCTGTTCAATGCAGTGGCCTATGCCTCGGTTGCGCTGATGATCGCACTGGCGCTGGCGCTGGCGGCGCTTTCGATCTGGCGGCCCTGACGTTGAATTCGAAGGCGGTGTTCGGCTACCTTGAGAATCCTGTATGCAGTTCGATGCGAGTCGGTTTTCCGAGGCGGTCCGTTCGGTTCTGGACGCGGCCGGAGGGGGCGGGCGCGCGATGCCGCTCGCGCCCCGCGGCCCTCTCGAAGGCGAGGCGCCGGCCATGCTGCGGGCGATGACGACCGACGATCTTTTTCAGGGCGAAACTGTCGTCTCGCGCCATGACGCCCGCTGCGTCCACGCCGGCCTCTATTTGTATCTCTCCGCCCTCGACGAGTCCCACTCGATTGCGCAAACGGTTCCGACGCCGTCGGGCAGTTTCTGGCACGGCATCATGCACCGCCAGGAGCCGGACTATTCGAATGCGAAGTACTGGTTCCGGCGCGCCGGCGATCACCCGGTTTTGAGCGAGCTCGAACGCTGCACGGGCGCCGTCTGGGACCCGTTCGCGTTCGTCGACCGCTGCCAAGCGGTCGAGCGCGGCCGCAGCGGCGAGCGCGAGGCGCTCATCGCGCTCCAGCGGCTCGAATGGCAGACGCTGTTCGAACACTGTTACCGCCGCGCGGTCGGCGGCTAGGGCATGTATTTTCTGGGCGTCGACGGCGGTCAGTCTTCGACCCGCGCGGCGGTCGGAGACGACAAGGGAGCAATCCTCGGCCGCGGCGCGTCCGGGGCGTGCAACCACGTCGGGGCAGGGGAGGGCGCAGCCAAGTTGCGCCGCGTCGTTATCGAGGCCGTGAGCGAGGCGTGCGCGGATGCGCGGATGGCAACGGGCGCGCGCTTCAGGGCCGCATGCCTGGGGATGAGCGGCGGCCCCGACGACAAACGCTCGATCTTGCGCGAGGCGCTGAACGCCGAGTCGCTCACGGTCGTGACCGATGCCGAAATCGCGCTGGCCGGAGCGGCGGACGGAGGGCCGGGCGTCGTCGTGATCGCCGGCACCGGCTCGATCGCCTACGGCAGAAACAAAGCCGGGCGCGCGGCCAGGGCCGGCGGTTGGGGTTACGTCTTCGGCGACGAAGGCAGCGCGTTCGATATCGTCAGGCGGGCGCTGCGGGCGGGGCTGGCAGCGGAGGAAGGCTGGGCTCCGGAGACGAAGTTGGCGGACGCGCTCAAAACCGCCTCGTCCTCCCAAACCGTGAATGAAACGATGCATCGGTTTTATGTGGACGCATGGCCCCGCGACCGCATCGCCGCGCTTGCCCCGCTGGTGAATGACGCCGCCGCAGCCGGCGACCGGGTCGCTTCAGACGTATTGCGCGAAGCGGGGCGGCTGTTGGCCGGGCTGGCCAACGCGGCTTGCCGCAACCTGTCGCCGGATGCAGCGGAGAGCTTGCCGGTCTATCCGGTCGGCGGCGTATTCGCCGGCGAGGCGGTGCGCGCCTCCTTCGAAGACTCGTTGACGGGTTGCGCGGAGTATGCCGGACGGCCCCGGCACGCTCCGCTTGTCGGCGCGTTGATTCTGGCCTACCGCAGCGCGGGGCTGCGCCCTGCGATTCAAGGAGGATTATGAAGCCCGATGCCGGCATGCTCGCCCGAGCGGAGCGCCACTTGCGCCGCGAGTGCCCGCACATGCGGCGGGTCATCGAGCGGGTGGGTCCGTGCGGACTCAAGCTCGAGCGCGACCGCTTCATGATGCTGGTGCGGTCGATCACCTCGCAGCAAATCTCCGGTCACGCCGCGCGGGCGATCCAGCGGCGGCTGATCGAGGCGGACGCCCCGGGCAAGCTCGACGCCGCGGCGATTCTGCGTCTGGGAGAAGAGCGGCTGCGGACGGCCGGCTGCTCCGGACAAAAGGTTCGTTATTTGCTCAGTCTTGCGCAGCACGTGGAGTCCGGCGCGATCGATCTGCGTTCGATAAGCCGCAAGGACGACGAGGAGATCGTCGCGGCGTTGACGCAAGTCAAGGGGATCGGCGTCTGGACGGCGCAGATGTTCCTGATGTTTTCGTTGGGCCGGCCGGACGTCTTTCCGTACGACGATCTGGGAGTCCGCCAAGCGATTCGCAACTTTCACAGGCTTGAAGATCTGCCGAAGAAGCAGCAATGCCTGCAGCTTGCCGAGCCGTGGCGGCCCTATGCCACGGTCGCCAGTTGGTATTGCTGGCGAAGCCTGGACCTGCCCGTCGGGGCGGAAGCGTCATGACCACAGTGGCCGCCGCGTTGATCGAGCGCAACGGGAAAACGTTGATCTGCCGCAGGCGCCCGGACCAGGTTCACGGCGGCAAGTGGGAGTTTCCGGGCGGCAAGGTCGAAGACGGAGAGTCGCCGGCGGAGGCGGTTCGGCGGGAGTTGCGCGAGGAGTTGGGCATCGAGGCCGAGATCGGTCCCCGGATCGCCCGCTACGAATATGCGTATCCGGGCAAGGAGCCGATCCGGCTGGCGTTTTTCGCGGTGCGGGAGTTCACGGGCGAGCCGGACGGCGCGGGATTCGCCGGGATTCGCTGGGAACGCGCGCGCGATTTCCCGCAGTTCGACTTTCTCGAAGGCGACGTTGCGTTCGTCCGAGAGCTTGCAGCCGCTGATGCGGCGGCCGCGGCTAGCGCACGGCGGCGCGGCGCATGAAGAAGACGGTTCCGGCGATGAAATAGACCAGGGTCGGCACGGCCAGCGACGCCTTGAAGTTCTCCAGCGCGGCGTCGTATTCGCTTGCGCTCGACGCTGCGACTCCGGCGGCGAGCCATAGGCAGACTGCCAGCGCAACGGCCGCGGCGGCGCCGAAAAGCCATGTCGTCGGCGCGGCGTCCGCGGGTTTTTTTGACTCGCGACTGTCTTCCACTCTCCACTCTCCGCTCTGCACTCTCCACTGGCCGCGCGGCGGCGCGGCCTCCGCGGCCCCCATCGCGCGGGCCAGCACGATGTAGCTGCCGGCGGCGAAGGCGTATACCGGCAGGAAAAGATAGAAGAGGTGCAGCGCGCCCGTTCTTTCCAGCACAAGCGCCAGGGCGATCGAGAGGACCCAGGAAAGCAGCGCCGCCCGATTCAGCCTCATGCCTTTTGCGGCGGTCCAGTAGCGTCTGAGACCCAGGCGCGGGAAAAGCCAGTGCTCGGTCAGCACGATGGCTCCGACGGGAGTGAGCAGCAGCCCGTAGATGCCGACGAAATCGAGCAGTCCGGCGAAGACGAACGGGAAGCAGGCAATGATCGTCGTCACGATGCCCGCGGCCAGAGTCACCTTGACCCGCGACCAGTTGGGAGTTGCCGACTGCAGGGCAAGCCCGACGCGGTAGAGCGTCGGGTTCGACGTGGTCCAACCGGCGATGACCACGGCCAGGGCGCCCGCCCAGCCCAGCGCCTGATAGCCGACCTCGCCCGAGTCGAGTTCGGCCAGCGGGCGATTCATCAGCAGCCCCGCGCCTGCGCCCATGAGCCCGGCGCAGATCCACGCCAGGTAATGCCCCAAAAACATTCCGAAGATCGAGAACAGTCCGTACGAAGCCTTGCGGGCATAGCGGAACATCGCCATGTCCGACAGCGCGCCGTGCATCGCCAGATTGCAGATCCAGGCGAACGCCGCCACTTTCCAGAAACCCATGGGCGCGCTGCCGTCGGGAGTTTTGCCGGTCCATACGACCTGCCGCGCCATTTCAAAGAAACCGTCGACGCCGGCCTCGGCGTAGAGCTTGGGCAGCAAAACGAGCGCTCCGGCGAGGAACATCAGAAACATCCAGGGCGCGCAGACGGTTGCGAACGTCGCCAGTTTCTTGAAGCCCAGAACGGCCAAAGTGACGACCACGGCGCCGACTCCCATCACGACCAGCACGAAACGCAAATCGGTCGGATACCAATCGACTTGCGCGGGGATGCCGAAGGGAATGCGCACCGCCGACGCCGATACGGTAATCATGCAGCCGCTCAATACGGTGAACGCCGCTGCGTTGAGGATGTTGTAGATCGACGCGAAGCGCGGGCCGCCGATCTTCGTCAGGTACCAATAGAGAGTCAGGCGCGTGTTGACCGCAATCGGAGCGCAGACGAGCGTCCAGGTCAGCACGGCAAGCAGATTGCCTACGACCAAGCCCAGGAAGATGTCCCGGACGGCGGCGCCCCAGTTGACGAAGGTGACCCCGATGACGAATTCGGTGGCGGCGACGTGCTCGCCGGCAAACGCGCCGGCGAAGTAGCCCGGCCCCAGAAGCTTCGATTCGGGGACGGGCTCGCGGTCGAACTCGTAAAGGCCGTCTGTGGGAGCCGTGTTCGCGGAAGGTTGCGCGCTTGCCTGCATGGTGCTCTCTTTCAGGGCGAGGCTAACGCCGGCTCAAGACCTCGGCTTCGTAACGCCGGATCTCGTCCAGCCAGGCGATGCCTTGGGGGACGCCGCTGCGTTCGCAGCAGGCGTCCCAGACCGCCCCGAAAGGCAGCGACCGGAGCTCTTCCTGCAGCGCCAGGCGTCCGGTGAAATCGCCCGACGATTCCATTTCCCGCAGCTTGGCGGAGGGTTCCAGCAAGGCCAGCAGCAATGCCTTGAGCGTCGCCCGCGCGCCGATGACCCAGGCCGCGACCCGATTGATGGAGGCATCGAAAAAATCGAGTCCGATGTGAACCCGCGGGAAGTAATCGCCGCGCGCCAATTCCGTTGCGATGGCGCGCAGCTCGTCGGAGAGAATGACCACGTGATCGCTGTCCCAGCGCACGCCGCGGCTGACGTGCAGCAAAAGGCGCTCGACCCAGGGCAACACGGCGGAAATCTTGTCGGAGATCGTTTCGGTGGGGTGGAAATGCCCGGAGTCGAGGCAAAGCGCTTTCTTGCGCGAGATCGCGTAGCCCAAGTAGAACTCGTGCGAGCCGACGACGTAGCTTTCCGATCCCAGGCCGAACAACTTGCATTCCACGGCGTCGAGGTTGCGGCTTGAATCGAGCGGTTCCGCGAAAAGTTCATCGAGCGCGGCAATCAAGCGCTCGCGCGGAGCCTTGCGGTCCGCGGGAAGGTCTTTGTAGCCGTCGGGTATCCATACGTTGGTGACGCACGGCGCTCCCGTCCCCTGTCCGAAGAAAGCGCCGATCCGGCGGCATGCTTGGCCGTGCTCGATCCAGAATCGGCGGATGCCGGCGTCGGGGTGGGCCAACGTGAAGCCGTCGTCGGCCAGCGGGTGTGCGAAATAAGTCGGGTTGAAATCCAGGGCCAAGCCGCCGGACCGCGCCCAGTCGAGCCAGTTCGTGAAATGCTTCGGCTCCAGTTCGTTGCGTTCGACCCGGCGCCCGCCGGTCTCGGCGTAGCCGGCGTGCAGGTTGATCCTGTGCCGGCCCGGAATCAACGACAGCGCCTTGTCGATGTCAGCGCGCAGCTCGTCCGGCGTCCGGGCGCGTCCGGGGTAGTTCCCGGTAACGGCCAAGCCGCCGCCCACGTCTCCGCCGCGGCCTTCGAACCCGCCGATGTCGTCGCCCTGCCAACAGTGCAGGGAAATGGGAATTTGCGCCAGCTTCTCCAGCGCCGCGCCGGTGTCGACGCCGAGCCGGGCATAGCATTCGCTTGCCGAGGCGTAATGAGATGCAGAGGCCAAAGTGGAAAACAGGATAGCGGAAACTGCGCCTCGGGCGCGCCTACCGCCGCATCTGCTGCGCCAGGTACAAGCCCAGGCCGGCGTCGGCAATGACTTGAAGCTGCGCCTCCAGCCAGTCGATATACTCTTCTTCCGCGGCCAGGATGCTCTCGAGCAACTCGCGCGAGGTGTCGTCGGAGCGCGCCGCGGCCGTTTCTACGCCCTTGTTCGCGCGCGCGGCGATCTCGTTGCCGATCGCCAAGTCGTTCTCATGCATCTGGGCGACGTTCCTGCCGATGCGCAGCGCAAAAGTGTCGCGCAGGTTGGGCATCGATTCCAGGAACAGGATGCGGTCGATGAGCTTTTCCGCGTGCTCCATCTTGACGATGGATTCCTTGCGTATCTTGCGCCCCAAGCCCTCGTAACCCCAATCCGCGCACATGCGGGCGTGAAGAAACGATTGGTTGATGGCGGTCAGTTCGGATTTGAGAACGTCCTTGAGGGATTCGAGGACTTTCGGATCGCCCTTCATGTTTCTATATTTTAGGCGCGCTTCGGGCGCCAGCGGCTCGACGATGAGCAGCAGCGCTTCCGACCGGGCGACTCCGGCGACGCTGACGGACTCGCCCGCGCGGATGCGCGATGCGCTGCGCGCCCGCCAAAGCTCGGCGCCGACCTTGACGTAGCCTTGCGGGTCGAGCGCCTGCGCCGCCACCCCGGTCGAGCCGACCAGCCGCTCGGTTGCGGTGGCCGTTCCTCCTTCGTACGCGCGCTTCAAGAACGGATAGAGAAGGGCGTCCTTGGCGATCCAGGCTGCGAGAATTGCGCCGCAGACCCAGATCGGCAGGCCGAACCAGACCGCCGCGATTGCGAGCAGCGAGGTTGCGATCACAATGCCCGGAATCTGAAACAACCAATAGCGCCGGCAGGTTTTCATTGCGGGAGGGCTGTTCCTACCAGTGTATAACCGCATGACGATGCCGCCCGCGCCGGAAAACCGGCAGTCTCAACGGACAACGAAATTGACCAGTTTGTCCGGTATGGCGATGGTCTTCACCAGAGTTTTGCCGTCCAGCAGGGAGCGGATCTTGCCGCTCTGCCTTGCCCGCTCGGAGAGTTCGTCTTTGTCGAGCGCCTTCGGGACTTCGATGCGGCCGCGGAGTTTCCCGTTGACCTGGATGACCACCTGAGCGCTGTCGTCGCTCGCCAGGGCCGCGTCGGCTTGCGGCCAAGCGGCGTCCAGGACGGAGCGCGTCCCGCCGGCGGCGCGCCACATCTCCTCGGCGATGTGCGGGGCGAAGGGGCCGAGCAGCAACGTCAGGTCGCGCACGGCCTGTTGCCGGACCGGCGCCGAGAGGCCGCTCTCCGCGGCGTAAAGCTCGTTCGTCAACTCCATGATCGCCGCGATCGAGGTATTGAAATGCCAGCGGGACTCGAAGTCCGCCGTAACCTTGGCGATCGTCCGATGCAACTTGCGCAGAACGGCTCTGTCCGCGGCGCTGCGCGCTTGCGTTGCCGGTTCGACGCCGGGATCCGCGTTGCGCATGACGAAACGGAACACTCGCGACAGGAAGCGCCACATGCCTTCGACGCCTTCGTCCTGCCAGTCGAGATCGCGGTCCGGCGGCGCGGCGAACAGGGCGAACATGCGCGCCGTATCCGAGCCGTACTTCTCGACGAGTTCTTCGGGGCTGACGGTGTTGCCCAGATTTTTCGACATCTTGCGGCCGTTGCGCAGCACCATGCCCTGCGTGAAGAGCCGCTGCACGGGCTCGTCCCAGCCGATCAAGTCCAGGTCGCGCATCGCCTTGGTGAAAAAACGGCAGTAGATCAGATGCAGGACGGCATGCTCGACGCCGCCGATGTATTGATCGATCGGAAACCACGCCGCAGCCTTCTCCCGGGCGTAGGGCGCCCGGTCGTTGTGCGCATCCGTGTAACGGTAAAAGTACCAGTTCGAGTCCATGAAGGTGTCCATCGTGTCGGACTCGCGCTGGGCCGGGCCCCCGCACTGCGGACATGTCGTGTCGATGAATCCCGGCGCCGTCTTCAGCGGGGACTCTCCCGAGCCCGTCAGTTCGACGTTCGCCGGCAGCAATACCGGCAGGTCTTCGTCCGGAACCGGAACGACGCCGCAGAGCGGGCAGTGGATCATCGGAATCGGCGTGCCCCAGTAGCGCTGGCGGGAAATCCCCCAATCGCGCAGCCGGTAGGTGACCGCTCCTTTGCCGAACCCTTTTTCTTCGGCCAGCGCAGTCATCCGGGCTATGCCCGCCTTGCTGGTCAGACCGGTGAACTCGCCGGAGGCGGCCATCGTTCCGTAGGCGGCATAAGCTTCGGTCATGTCGTCCGCCGCGGGCAATGGGCCGTCGTCGGGGCGAATCACCGGGACAACGGGGATGCCGTACTTGCGGCAGAACTCGAAGTCGCGCTGATCGTGCGCCGGAACGGCCATGACGGCGCCGGAGCCGTATTCCATCAAAACGAAATCGCCGACCCAGATCGGAATTTTTTGGCCGCTGTACGGATTGACCGCATAGCGTCCGGTAAAAAAGCCTTCCTTGTCGAGATCGTCCCGCCTGCGGGCCGCGGCGGCATCGGCCATCTTCCTGCCGCGCTCGGCGAAGCCGAATTCCGCAACCAGCGGGTGCAGCGGCGCGAGAATCATGCAGGTCGCGCCGAAAATCGTGTCCACGCGCGTAGTAAAGACGCGGATTTTCGCAGCCGTTCCCTCCAGCGTGAAATCGACCTCCGTTCCGGTCGATTTGCCGATCCAGTTGCGCTGCATCGTCAAGACGCGCTCCGGCCAGCCGCCGTCGAGCCCGTCGAGCCGGTCAAGCAACTCTTCGGCGTAGGCGGTCGTGCGGAAAAACCATTGCTCGAGTGCGCGCTGCTCGACGTGCGTTTCCTCGTGGCGCCAGCAGCAGCCGTCGACGACCTGCTCATTGGCCAGGACGGTCGCGCAGGCGGGGCACCAGTTGACCCGAGCTTTTTTGCGGTAGGCCAAGCCCTTCTCGTACAGGCGCAGGAAGAACCATTGATTCCAGCGATAGTATTCGGGCTCGCAACTCGACATCTCGCAGTCCCAGTCGTAGCTGAAGCCGAACAGCTTCATCTGCCGCTTCATGACGGCGATGTTCGCGCGCGTCCATTCGCCCGGGTCGCGCTTGTTCTTGATCGCGGCGTTTTCGGCGGGCAGCCCGAAGGAGTCCCAGCCCATGGGATGCAGCACCCGGAACCCCTTCATGCGCTTGTAACGCGCCAGCGCGTCGCCGATCGAGTAGTTGCGGACATGCCCCATGTGCAGCGCGCCCGACGGGTAGGGCAGCATTTCGAGCACGTAGTATTTGGGTTTCGCCCGGTCTGTGGAGGCGCCGTAGGTGTTGTTTTCCCGCCAGTAGCGCTGCCACTTCGGCTCGATGTCGTGCGGATGATACGACCGGTCCGCCATGTACTCAGGGTACTAATTCGGCTGCCGCCGCTGCGCTCGAGGCGCCGGCAGTTGCAGGCAAGGCGGCCGTGTTCAAAAAGTTGGGGGAACGTTCCCCGGCGCCGGCGTCAAGCGGCGGATGCGGTGGTTGCCGATATCGGCGAAGTAGAGGTTGCCCGCTTCGTCCATGGCCAGGCCTCTGGGGCTGAACAAGATTGCCGCGGCTGCCGGACCCCCGTCTCCGCTGAACCCGATTGCTCCGCTCCCTGCGATCGTGGTCATGATTCCCGAAGCGTCCACTTTGCGGATGCGGTGGGCGCCGATATCGGCGAAGTAGAGGTTGCCCGCCCCGTCCGCAGCCATGCCTGCGGGATGGTTCAACTGCGCCCGAACCGCCAAGCCGCCGTCCCTCCTGAATCTGCCCCTGCCGCCGCCGGGCGTCCCGCCCCCTGCGATGGTGGTCACGATCCCTGCGGGGTCGACCTTGCGGATGCGGTGGTTGCCGGCATCGGCAATGTAAAGGTTGCCCGCCCCGTCTGCCGCTACGCCCTGAGGATAGCTCAGCCACGCCCGAACTGCCGGGCCGCCGTCCCCGTCGTACCCGGTTGCTCCGCTTCCTGCGATGGTGGTCACGATTCCTGCGGGGTTGACCTTGCGGATGCGGTGGTTGCCGGCATCGGCAATGTAGAGGTTATCCGCCCCGTCTACCGCTACGCCCTGAGGATGGCTTAGCCGCGCCCGAACTGCCGGGCCGCCGTCTCCGCCGAACCCGCCTTTGCCTATCCCGCTCAATCCGCTTCCTGCGATCGTGGTCACGATTCCTGCGGGGTCGACTTTGCGGATGCGGTGGTTCAATGTATCGGCAATGTAGAGGTTGCCCGCCCCGTCCGCCGCCGCGCCTGAGGGGAAGCATAACTGCGCTTGGGTTGCCGGGCCGCCGTCTCCGCCGAATCCGCAGCCGTCTTCCCCGGTCGTCCCGCTGCCCGCGGCCGTAGTCACGATTCCTGTGGGGTCGGCTTTGCGGATGCGGTGATTCCACGTGTCGACAATGTAGAGGTTGCCCGCGCCGTCGACTGTTACGTCATGGGGGTATCTGAGCCGCGCTGCGACCGCCGGTCCGCCGTCTCCACCGAGACCCCCTCCGCTTTCCTCGCCCGGTCCGCTTCCTGCAATCGTGTTGATCGTCCAGTCGGCCGCGGCCGGAAGCGCGGCGCAGACGGCAACCGTAAGCAGCTTGCGCGCAAGAGAATGGAGGGGGAGATTCACGGCCGGTTCCTTGCATGCCTACTACGCGGCAACGGGCTTGCGGGTTCCCTCCCCGCTTGCCGGCGGAGGGATTGCCGGGACGGGCTGCGATGCGTCAGACTGCGGGCATGGCGACTGCGGGCGGCGGTTCGCGCGGCGCCGCAGCTCTGCCGGCCGCGGCGATAACCGCGGCGGCCTCACTGCCGGCGGATGGCGAGGAACGGCCCTTCGGGAGTCGCAACGCCCTGCACGGTCGCCGTGACGGGCGCGGCGCCGTCCGGGACGGTGGGCGGCACGCGCACCGTGAACTGATAGAGGCCCGCGCAGCAAGGCGCCGCGCCCGCGTAAAGGATGTCCCAAGGCGGAACCGCAATGCCGCCGAAGGTAAACGAGACTTCGCCGGCGAGCCGGACCGCGGCTCCTGGAATTTCGCCGGCCTCCAGGGGCGGCTCGGTCTTCCCGAAGCCGGTTCCGAACAGGGTGACGACCTCGCCGGGCTCGACGGGGGTAAGCTCGACTCCGGGAATCGCTCCGGGCGCTCCGGCCAGGCCGGGGCCGCCGCCGTGCAGGGCTACGACCGGGTTGCGGCCGTGCGAGTTGACGGGGAAGTTGAAGAACGCCGGAGAAACGGCGGCAACCTCCACCGTTGCCGCCGGGCCGCGCTGCTCGTCTTCCGCGCCGCAGCCGCGGATTACCGCGGCCCGCGCCTGCCCCGGCGCCAAGTCGTGCGGGGCCTGGGCGTTGATCTGATTGGGGAAGACGGCGAACAGCGGCGCGCGCTTGCCGTCGATCTCCAGGCAGACGGCGGCGAGCTCGGCGGCGACCCTGCCCGCGGCGTCCTGCCGGGGACTCAGCGCTTGCTCTCCTTCCGGCGTGAAATCCTCTCCGAAGACGGCAATAAGAGCGTTCGGGGAGATGCGGTTCACTACCGGGGCGCCGGTGGCGAGCACGATGCCGCTCGAAGAGATCGGGGGGCCGCTCGGGGGAGGTTCGCCTTCGACTTGCAACTCCGCCGTGACCGTGCCCTCGGAGACGACGCCCGTGCCGTAGAGCGCCAGCGAGACGAACCAGGTTCCGGCCCGGAGCGGCGGATTGGAAGAGCGGGTGACGACGACCTCCTCGTTGCCGGAGACTCCTCGCGAATAGTGGTCCGAAACAATCCGTCCGTCTTTGAGCGCGCGGTTGTCCTCTCCGAAACGAACATGGAGATCCATGTCCACCGCGGGGTCGACGGAGTTCAAAGTGATAGTTGCGCGGGAGGCGTTGGCGGGAACCTCCAGGCGGAACGAATCGTCTCCGTTGAAAAGCGTCGGGCTGTCCACCGGGCCCAGAAAGAAGTTGCCGGGCTGACCGGGCCGGAGCAAGCCGCCGGCCGTCGGAGCGGGCGGCGGAGGCGGCGGCGTCAGGCGGCGGATGCGGTTGTTGCCGGTATCGGCAACATAGAGGTTGCCTGCCCCGTCCACCGCCGCGCCTTGGGGGCTGTTCAGACGCGCCTCGGCTGCCGGGCCGCCGTCTCCGTGGAACCCGCTCCTCCCGGTTCCCGCGATGGTGGTAACGATTCCCGCGGCGTCGACCCTGCGGATGCGGTGGTTGTCCGTATCGGCAATGTAGAGATTGCCCGCCTTGTCCACCGTTACTCCGCGGGGCCTGTCCAGCCGCCCCTGGACCGCCGGGCCGCCGTCCCCGCTGAATCCTTCCTCGCCGGTTCCGGCGATGGTGGTAATGATTCCCTCGGAATCGACTTTGCGCATGCGGTGATTGCCGCTGTCGGCGATGAAGATGTTGCCCGCTCCGTCCGCCGCCACGCTTGTGGGGTCTCTCAGCCGCGCCTCGACCGCCGGGCCGTTGTCTCCGCTGTATCCGTAATCGTCGGAGCCCGCGACCGTGGCGATGATCCCCGTGGCGGCAGTGATCTTGCGAATGCGGTGATTGCCGCTGTCGGCGATGAAAAGGTTGCCCGCCCCGTCCAGCGCTACGCCTCGGGGGTATCGCAACCGCGCCCTGGCAGCCGGGCCGCCGTCCCCGCGGAACCCCCAATTCCCGGTTCCGGCGATGGTGGTAATGATTCCCGCGGCGTCGACCCTGCGAATGCGGTGGTTGCGGGTATCGGCAATGTACAGGTTGCCCGCCCCGTCCGCCGCCACGTCTTGGGGGCCGTATAACAGCGCCTCGGCAGCCCGGAAGCCGTCCCCGTCGTACCCGCCCGGGACCCCCTCGAACGCGCTGCGCTTCTCGACCCCCGCGGCGGTGGTAATGATCCCGGCGATATCGACTCTGCGAATGCGCTGGTTGTTGGTGTCGGCGATGTAGAGGTTGCCCGCCCCGTCCACCGCCGCGCCTCGGGGCTCGTTCAACTCCGCCTCGCTCGCCCGCCCGCCGTCTCCGGTCGCGGTGACCCCGGTTCTGCTCCCCGCGGCGGTGGTAATGATTCCCGCTGCGTTGACCTTGCGGACGCGGTTGCCGCCGGCGATGTAGAGATTGCCCGCCCCGTCCGCCGCTACGTCTTGAGGGTGGCTTAACCACGCTGCGGTAGCCGGGCCGTCGTCCCCGGCGCCTTCCTCTCCGCTTGACCCGCGCCCCGCGACGGTGGCGACGATTCCCGCTGCGTCGACTCTGCGAATGCGGTAGTTACTGGTATCGGCGATGTAGAGGTTGCCCGACCCGTCCGCCGCCACGCTTCGGGGAAACCAGAGGCACGCCCCGGTAGCCGGGCCGCCGTCTCCACAGTACCCAAGCGCCCCGGATCCCGCGACCGTGGTCATGATC
Organism: Bryobacterales bacterium; assembly: GCA_965214655.1. Classification (GTDB taxonomy): domain Bacteria; phylum Acidobacteriota; class Terriglobia; order Bryobacterales; family UBA6623; genus CATQHP01. The sequence continues at coordinate 4,270,674 of OZ243965.1, forward strand.
CCGGCAGTGTCGACCTTGCGAATGCGGTGATTGCGGGTATCGGCAATGTAGAGGTTGCCCGCGTCGTCCACCGCCACGTCTTGGGGGCGGTATAATAGCGCTTCGGTAGCCAAGCCGCCGTCCCCGCTGAACCCGCCCCTGCTGAAGCGCCCGCTTCCCGCGACCGTGGTTATGATGCCCTCAGTGTCAACCTTGCGAATGCGGTGGTTGTCCGTGTCGGCGATGTAGAGGTTGCCCGCGCCGTCCACCGCCACGTCTTGGGGGTCTCTCAGCCGCGCCTCGGCAGCCGGGCCGCTGTCCCCGCTGAACCCGCCCCAGCGGGAACTGCCGCTTCCCGCGACCGTGGTTATGATGCCCTCAGTGTCGACCTTGCGAATGCGGTGGTTGTCCGTGTCGGCGATGTAGAGGTTGCCCGCGCCGTCCACCGCCACGCCTCGAGGGGCGTTTAGCCGCGCCTCGGCAGCCGGGCCGCCGTCCCCGCTGAACCCGTTTTTTTCGATTCCCGCGACCCTTGTCATGTTGCCGGCGGCGTCGACTTTGAGGATGAGATGGTTGCCGGTGTCGGCGATGTAGATGTTGCCCGCGCCGTCCGCCGCCACGCCTTGGGCGGAGGAGAGCCGCGCGATCCCCGCTACGACCGTGTCGATCGTCCACTCGTTCGCGGGCTGCGCCAAGGCAGCCGCGGCCGGCAACGCGGCGCAGACGCAAAGCTTGGCTAACGGAGGGCAAGGCCTCCGGCGCGGAATGCATAGCTCGAAGAGTTAGAACGGAAGGGAACCGGGTTGCAGATACGCCATGAGATTTACATTTAATCCAAATTATTAATCTTTTGTCAACTTACAAAAAATTTCACCTCCTGATATCTGAAAGTATAGAAATTTCAATTTGACGATTCATGTTCTATTTCTGATATTTGACAAGTTGACTCCAAAAACGGGCATGCGCGCCTTTTCTGCCTGGAGTCCGCTGCAGCGAGGTTCTGAGCGGCCCGGCGCCGGCGGTTCCCGGCAGCGTCGCCGGCGTCGCCCCGCCTGCCCGCGCCGCAAGGATTGCCCGGCCGGCCGGCGGTCTGTCAGACTACGGGTATGGCGATTGAGATCGGCGGCCTTGCCGCTCCGGCGGCCGCAATGATTGCTGTGCCGGATTCAAGCGCGCGCAAGGATTTCGTGCGGTGACGGGTTCCTTTCGGGTCGGAGTTTTCGCCGCCGCGGCCGTTGCCGCGCTTGCGGCCGCCGGCGCGGTTGCGGCGCAGAACGCCTACCAACCCGCCGCCGAAGAGCTCGATCTCGAGCCGGTCGAGCAGCCGCTGCCGTTCAGTCACAAGGCCCATGTCGCGCTGGGCGTGAAGTGCAGGGACTGCCACGCCATCGCGGACCCCGGATTCGCCGCCGGCTATCCCGCAGAGGCGACCTGCATGGCCTGCCACGCGGCGATCAAGACCGAAAGCCCGCACATTCAAAGGCTGGCCGAGTTCAACAAGACGGGCAAGCCGGTGCCCTGGGTCAAGATTTACCGCGTGCCCGACTACGTCTGGTTTTCGCACGCCTCTCACGTCGAGGACGCCGCCATCGCTTGCGCGAGCTGCCATGGTCCGGTCGCCGAGCGCGAAGTGCTGTTCCAAGAGAAGAAGACATCGATGCTGGCCTGCATGGACTGCCACGCCAAGCACAACGCGCCCAACGACTGCGATCTCTGCCACGACCCCGGCTAAGCCGGGCCGCTGCGCGGCCGGTGGATAGTGGATGGCAAGGCCGCTGCGCCGGGCGCATTCTCCTACACTGGGGGCGATGGAACGCATCAGCGGAGGCGAGGCGATCGTCCGCTCGCTCATCGACCGCGGCGTCGATACGGTATTCGGACTGCCGGGAGTGCAGACCTATGCCGTGTTCGACGCGCTGCACCGTCACGGCGGCAAGATCCGCGGCATATTCAGCCGCCACGAGCAGGGCGCGGGGTACATGGCCTTCGGCTACGCGCGGTCCACGGGCAAGCCCGGCGTGTACTGCGTGGTTCCGGGACCGGGCGCGCTCAATTCCACGGCGGCGTTATGCACGGCCTGGGGCTGCAACGAACCCGTTCTGTGCATCACCGGCGAGGTTCCGTCGCCATTCATCGGCAAGCGGCGCGGCTACCTTCACGAATTGCCCGACCAGCTCGCAACCATGCGCTCGCTGGTCAAGTGGGCGGCGCGCATCGACTCGGCCGCGCAGGCGCCGGAGATCGTCGCCGAGGCCTTTCGACAAATGACGAGCGGCCGGCCGGGCCCCGTCGCGGTCGAGATGGCCTGGGACGTCATGGCCCGCCGCGCTCCGGTCGAGTTTCCCGCCGCGCGCCCCGACCCGGCGAAGCCGCCGCTCGACGAGCGCCAAATCGTCCGCGCCGCGAAACTCGTCGCCGCGGCCCAGAACCCGCTGATCATGACCGGCAGCGGCGCGGTCGAGGCGGGCGGGGAAGTGCTCGCTCTGGCGGAACTGCTCGATGCGCCGGTGGGCGCGTTCCGCAGCGGCCGCGGCGTCGTCAGCGAGGAGCATGAGTTGGGCCTCAACTGCGTCGAAGCCTACGAGCTGTGGGCGGAGACGGACGTGCTGATCGCCATCGGCACGCGCCTCGAAGCGCCGTACATCCGCTGGGGGCCGCCGGGCGGCTATCTCGAGCGCCCGGCGCATCCCAAGCTCGTGCGTATCGACATCGACCCGGTGGAAATGACCCGCCTGCGCGCCGACGCCCCGATTACGGGGGACGCCTCCAGCGCAACCGCAGCGCTCGTCCGCGAGCTGCGGACGCAGCATACTGCGGGCGAACCGCGGCCGAACGCCGCGCGGCGGGTGCGCATTGCCGCGGCCAAGCGGGCCGCCCGCCCGAAAATCGAAAGCCTTCAACCGCAGGCCGCCTATCTCGCCGCCATGCGCCGGGCGATGCCCCGCGACGCCATCCTCGTCGAAGAGATCTCGCAGGTCGGCTACGTCGCGCTGTGCGGCTTTCCGATTTACGCCCCGCGCAAGTTCATTTCCTCGGGCTTCCAGGGCACGCTGGGCTTCGGCTTCCCCACGGCCCTGGGGGTGAAAGTCGCCAATCCCGGCAAGACGGTCGTTTCCATCAACGGCGACGGCGGGTTTCTGTACGGCTTGTCGGAGCTCTCCGCCGCCGCGCAGCACGACATCGGCGTTATTGCGGTCGTCTTCAACAACCGTTCCTATCAGAACGTCAGGCGCGATCAGATCAGGCTGTTCCAGGGCCGCGCGACGGGGGCCGACCTGCGCACGCCGGACTTCGCGGCGCTGGCCGAGACGTTCGGCGTGCGCGGAGCCCGCGCCGACACGCCCGCGCAGCTTGAGCGGGAACTGGAGCAGGCGATCCGCGCCGGCGCGCCGGCGGTCATCGAGGTCGCCGTCGAAAAAGACAGCGAGGCGAACCCCTGGCCGGTGCTCAACCCCAATCTGTAGGGGACGGCTATAATGCACGCATGAGTAACGTTCCCAAAAACCTTGAATACTATCCACGAGATCCCGAGTTATATGGAACGCCATTTGGACGGGAGCTTTGGGAGTTCATGAAGCGATCTGAAAACGTCAAGCTGATGGAAGACGCTGCATCCCAGGAACGCCCGGCCGTCGATCCCTTGCAGGATGGGTTGCTTAGCGAGTTCGGCCCGCAATTTGAAGCGGCCCGCCGCACGAGAGCTATCAACGGCATAAAAAAAATGATCGGAGATATGGCTCGTCAGATCATGGGCGAAATCGATTACAAGTTCAAGGAAAGCGGAATCCCGGTTCGCGGCAGCCTTTTTTCCACGGGTTCCGTATACTGCAAGCGACGGTGAATTTGTCCGGGATACGGCAGCTGTCGATTGATTGGCGGCAGTTCCCGAATGTTGTTTTTTACCGTAAGCGGCCTACTCTTGTTGGACTCTGAATTGTGATGGTCGCTCGAGACCTCGCCCGGAACTGATTTGAGTGGCGACATGATCGCCTTCCATCACACTCACCGATCCCCGACAAAGTGGCAACCACATTATGCCGAGCCTTGTTTCAGCGGCATCGATACGTAACGTTGGAAGCTCCTGACGAACACGCATTCGCAACTGAAGGTCCACGGGTCTTTATGTCCCAGTTCCCGGAAGGAGCCGTTCTCGACGAGATACATTGCGCGCCCGACCTGATTTCCAGGGTATCGTTATGTATCGTAATATAGCCCCGGCGCCAGACCGCGTCCGTCGGGCAGGCGTCGCTCGTCGGCGCCGTCCCCCCTTCACTGGCCAGCCCCAACCGGTTCGCCTCGTCGTAGCGGTAGCCCTGCGTCAGCGGCCCGCTCGCCGCCGTCCCGAGCCGAATCGCCGTCGGCTGCAGGCGCGCGTTGTACCCCCAGCTTTCGTACAGCCCGTTGCCCGGCTTCAGCGCCTTGATCCCGCCGTGCGCCGCCCCGCCGCGTCGTAATCGTAGGCCACTACCTGTCCAGTCCCGACGGGTACGTCTGCGTCTCGAGCGTCCCGTCCGCATTGTAAGTATCGGCGAACGTCCGCGCCGCATCCCCTGTCGTCGTCTGCGTGCTCGCCTCCACCCGCCCAAAGGCGTCGTAACAGCCGTAGCCGGTCGTCGATACGCTCGAGGTCACCGAGATCAGCCTTGTTCTTGAAAAAACGATGCTCCAAACCCACGAGGCCTGTGTGATTCAATAAAACCTATCGAACATATAATTACAACCTCTTCTATACCCTATGGATTTGCAGTCACTGCCTATCTCCCCTTGTGTGCAGACTGCGACCCCAGGCGTGTTCTTGCCCACGGCCTTGGGCCGCCCCGCCGCGTCGTAATCGTAGGCCACTACCAGCCCCGACGGATACGTCTGCGTCTTGAGCGTCCCGTCCGCATTGTAAGTATAGGCGAACGTCCGCGCCGCATCCCCGGAGGTCGTCTGCGTGCTCGCCTTCACCTGCAAACGCCCCTGCCTCCTTGTGCGGGTTCGGCGCCAACTCGTAGTGGTTCGATCCGCTGTAACGACGCCCCAGCTTCATCCGCATACCGCTTGTCTCGCTGCTCTCGACAACCTCTGCCGCGGCGTTCGTTTCTTCCAACCACAATCGCCCCAACGGATCGTAGCGGCTCACCGCTGCCCCCCGATTCTACCGGAGTGATTTCGACGATTTAATCGGCGAACTAATCATATATACAGTATCCTTAGTCTTTTGAGTCTGCTTTCGCATAAAGGTCTGGGGAACTATTAAGATAGAGTTCAACAAAGTCATTGAATGACTGGGCCACTACTTTTGGCTCCAGAGTTCCAACCAATATCACGGGGTTTAGTGGCACAATTCGATCAGTTAAATAGATCGCGTAGGCCCATGACCATTGCAGATAGTCTGCGAAAACAAAATATTGATTTGGCTGATCAACCGCTGGAAGAGGCACTCTCTCTTTTGTACATATGTCCGGAACAGACTTAACAGAATCAAGAGACCAGAATAAGAATCCGTCCCATCCGTCATTTGATAAGCCATCAGCCATCAAAAAATAGCGCTTTAAATCCCAAGGAAGTATCACGTCGTTATATTTTTCGAACTCGCTGAGACAGCCTTCCTGTACTCCCTTCCTAATGACCGAGCCATTCGCCTGCCATCGAGCAATTAATCTAGCCAAGATATCCTCTCTATCTTGCCCCACAGTTACCATAGATCAAGTATCCTTTTCATTAGTTTGATGCGTGGGACAAGTTGTGTGTTCGCCGCTTTCGCACCACCTTCGGCAAGTGCTGCCTCGTATTTTCTTAGCAGATCTTTAACGGCCCTTCTTGTAAGCCCTCTCCTCTTCATTACTTGCACAGTAGCACGGGTCAGATTTTGAGCCTGTCGCCGTGTAATGGCTGCACCAGCTTGGCCAGTTCCCCACTTTATAATTGCCCCTACTGCCTTGTTGGTGAGATCGAATTGTAGTGGCCCCAGTGTCGTCATACCACGGGTAACTGTTCCAGCAGTCGTAAATCCAAAGCTGGTCGCCAGCGCCATCCCCGCGCCTGCAGCGGCGCCGGCGGCAAGCGAGACTGTTGCAAACCCCGTCACGAAATTCCCGGAACTGTCACCTACCCAGCGAAACGCCTGGGCTACCTCGAGGGGTAGAGGAGGGTCAAGGGGAACTTCTTTGACGACTGCCTGACACATTTCGCCGTCGCCGTCATCGGCCACGTTGCCGTCATCGGTCTCAACGCACTTGCGCCCCGTCGGATCCAGGAAGCGCAGCGGGTTGTTGCGCACGTAGGAGTACAGGTTCCAGCTCTGCGGATCGGAAGCGAACTGATCCGTGAGCGGCTCATCGGGTCCGATGAACCGCCCCAGACGCGCCGAGTAGTACCTTGCGCCGAAATAGTCGAGGCTCGATTCGGCGTCGCGTTCCTTGCCGGTGAACTGTTGCTTGACGGCGCCGCTTGTCCCGCCGTAGCAGTCGGCGCTGCGGCCGTTCAGCCCCGAACCGATGCGCTCTCCGAAGGGGAAGAAGTCGCGGCACTCCGCTACCGTCTGGTCTTGCTTGGTCACCAAGCGCGTCGAGCCCAGGTGGTCTTCCGTGCGGTAGAACGTCCCGCCGGTTCCCGCTTCAGGCGCCACGCTCGAATACTCGGCCGCCAAGCGCCCGAAGGCGTCGTACACGTACACCGTCGTCTCGCTCGAACCGCGGATCGTGGTCGTGCGCTTGACACGCTGCCCCAGCCCGTCGTAGGCGTACGCGCCCTGCTCCTGCAGCGACGCCACGTTGTTGTCGTACGCCGTCAGCCGGTTCTCCCCGTCGCCGGTTCTCCCCGTCGTAGCTCAGCGCGCCCACGCCCGCCAGCGACAGCAGGTTGCCCGCCCCGTCGTAACTGCCCGCCGTGATACGGTTCGTCGTTGCGCTGAAAGCGCTTGTTGCGGTCGGCGTCCCCGTCGCCAGCGTGTGCCCCCTTGTCCCCGTCACCGCGCGGTTGCCGTATGTATCGTAATATAGCCCCGGCGCCATGCCGCGTCCGTCGGGCAGGAGTCGCTCGTCGGGGCCGTGCCGCCTTCGCTTGCCAAGCCCAGCCGGTTCGCCCCGTCGTAGCGGTAGCGCTGCGTCACCGTGAATCCCGGACGGCCGATCGTCTGACTCAGCACGTTGCCGTTACGTTACCGCTGTTGCTCGTCATCCCACCATAGTTCAAAGTTTTTTTAATATGAATACTGGTAAGTTCTAGTCGGAATATGTATGAATGAACCATCGAAACTGACCTCCTTGCATGAACCCAACAGCTGTCGTAATCTCCCATACAGTTAAAATTCCTTCCCCGGATATTTTCTCTGTTCTATCTATGATATTGGTTTCAGAGACCCAACTAATTATCTCACCCTTGGAAAGTGTATGCCAAGTTGCCCCTATCGGTATCGCTTGCGAAGACTCAACCTCCGTGAATACTAATTGCCCCTCCCTTGTATTTGCCTTGCCCATAGCAGCATTTTGCAATTCTATACTTAAACAAATTCGACAGAGGCCACGAGAAGGTTTTACTGACCGTTGAATTCATTGTCTCTTCAGGTGTTCGCCCTTCAATGAGCACTGCATCTTTCACTATTCCCCACATCTTACCGATACGGTCTTTTTCTTCGGCAGATACATCCCTGTCCGCAATGCCGCGGTAGATAGTCTTTGCGCCGGTCTCACGGCAGACCATGAGACCGGCGCGTTCCCAGCCAGAGTTGCCAAGTACACTTACGATGTACTCCATTTCATCATCCCCATCAAGATCCATCCGAAGATAGTACGGATGCATGGAATAGTCGATCGCCAGCGTCCTTTCATGATCTAGGCATTTCTCTATAGCTGAGGGATGTACCATCCAATATTCGGAACCCATTTCCTCAGCTATCAGCGGCGATATTAAGAACCACTGCATCGAACATGTCAAAAAAAAGTATATTCCTAGCACGATTTTCTGCTTCATTTTCGCAATAGCCATGGATATGTCCTTTGGAGGTGAAAATGATCTCGGTGTTTTTTTCGCAGTTTTTCTCCGCGAGCGTTTTTTTCATATTGGGGTAAGTCAAAGCGCCATGGCGTGCCCGTTAAAACAGAGCCTAGGTTGGCATTTTGGTGTCCGAAGGCTTCGATCAGGAATTTCATCCTCTGCTCATCCGCATTCTTCGACGCGAGATTTCCCTGGAGCCAATGCCCCGTCAAACCGGGATATCGGAAATCTACTCTCAGCCCCCCGGTGTGGCTAGTACTCGGCGCCCGCGATTCACCTTCCGCTGTCGATGCATTCGTCAACACCAAGGCGGAACTCCCTGGAAACTTGCCGCTGTATTCCGTTGCCACATTGAATATGGCGGCTCCGACATCCGCGGCTACGAACCTTTCCTTCAGATTCGGCTTGACTTCGAAAGCCGAATCGCTGTGCCCGCCGAGCAGCGCGGCGTCTACCAGACCTTTTTTCGCCGCATACAGCGTTACGTCCTCCTGGTTCGTGCTGCCGTACACCGTAATGCCTTTCTCGTTCGCCACCGCCAGCGTGTCGAAGCAGTTCGGATCGTTTGCGCATTCATCTGTCCATGTAACCGACCCGTCGCCGCTCCTGATCCAGGACAACCCGGTAGGGTCGATGAACGCCAACGGATTGTTGATCGCATAGGCATAGCCGTTCCAACTCTGGGGAACCAACGGATCCGCCCCGGCGTTGGCCGGATCGACGCCGGTGAACCGCCCCAGGCGCGCCGAGAAATACCTTGCCCCGAAGTAGTCGAGGCTCGATTCCTTGTCGCGCTCCTTGCCGGTGAACTGCTGCTTGACGGCGTTGCTTGTCCCGCCGTAGCAGTCGGCGCTGCGCCCGTTCAGCCCCGAACCGATGCGCTCGCCGAAGGGGAAGAAGTCGCGGCACTCCGCGACCGTCTGGTCTTGCTTCGTCACCAAGCGCGTCGAGCCCAGGTGGTCTTCCGTGCGGTAGAACGTCCCGCCGGATCCCGCTACGGGCGCCACGCTCGAATACTCCGCCGCCAAGCGCCCGAAGGCGTCGTACACGTACACCGTCGTCTCGCTTGCGCCGCGGATCGTGGTCGTGCGCTTGACCCGTTGGCCCAGCCCGTCGTAGGCGTACGTCCCCTCTTCCTGCAGTGACCCCACGTTGTTGTCGTACGCCGTCAGCCGGTTCTCCCCGTCGTAGCTCAGCGCGCCCACGCCCGCCAGCGACAGCAGGTTGTCCGCCCGGTCGTAGCTGCCCGCCGTGATGCGGTTCGTCGTTGCGCTGTAGGCGCTCGTTGCCGTCGGCGTCGCCGCCGGCAGGGTGTGCCCCCGCGTCCCCGTCACCGCGCGGTTGCCGGCCGTATGTATCGTAATATAGCCCCGACGCCAAGCCGCGTCCGTCGGGCAGGAGTCGCTCGTCGGCGCCGTTCCGCCTTCCGACGCCAGACCCAAACGGTTCGCCCCATCGTAGCGGTAGCGCTGCGTCACCGCGCTCCCCTCCAGCAGGGCAATCGTCTGGCTCAGCACGTTGCCGTTGTTCGCCGTCGTCCCGTAATCGAAGCTCAGCGACAGCTTGTCCGCCCGCTGCGTCCCGCTCGCCGCCGTCCCCAGCCGAATCGCCGTCGGCTGCAGGCGCGCGTTGTACCCCCAGCTCTCGTACAGCCTGCCCAGCTTCAGCGCCTTGATCCCCCCGTGCGCCGCGTAGCCGATTTTCGAAGCGTAATCAACTGTTCGCACCATGTTCTTGCCGGCTTAGGCCCGCCAGCACCAAATACTTCCTTACCTGATGCAAGGTCGAGGGCAACTGGCTCGTTATCCATGAACGAAAGATACAGCAATCGATTTTCTATTGAGACGCCTTTTACGACATCATGGGCAAAAAAGGCCCAGAGCTTCCTCCCGTTTGCTTCAAGAGATGTTACTCCTATTTCATCAATTATGAGGATTATCTTTTGGTCACTGAGATAAGTCATATTATAAAAAATTCCTTCTAACCGAGTCTGGAATGCAATTTTTCCAGTGACTACATCGACTGCAGTTACTTGACTGTTAGCTCCAATTAAAATCATGTTAAACTCTGAAAGCGTTAATAATTGTGGTTGTAAACCAATTCCTTCACTGCAGACCCCTAATGCTATCTGCTGAATATTAGTAGCTACTTGAAACTCCGGCCGCACAATAACAGAGTAAAATTCCCGTTCCTGATCTTTGGATTCGATGATTATTTTCAAACACTCAAAACATGCAAGATGCCGCTCCATCTCAGCACGAGAACCCCAACTATGGCATTCTATGCTAGTCCACAAAAACGAAATGCGTACTGTCATGGGTGTCCTCTCTTTACATAGATAGTGATGAGTCTTGTTCCTTCCCATATCGACTCAAGTTTAACACCACCAAACGGCCCCATGAGAAATGACTCTCGAACAGTACGACCGCGCGAAATAGATACGATGGAGCTAGAGTCATTAAGAACCCGTTGAAGGTGTTCTTGAATGTATGTACGGACCTGCGGAGTATCTTTAAGACCAATTCGCTTCAGTTCCAAGAACATACCTGTCGAGCGTTGAATATTACCAATCGATCCTTTCGCTAATCCTAAAAGAAAATCGAGTTTGCGCCCAAGCTCGGGAAGCAAAGGAGAAGAAACCGCCTGCCCAGTCGCTACTCCTAATTGAGTCAGATTGGCGCCACTGCTTGCCGCCAGCGCCATTCCTGCGCCTGCCGCGGCGCCGGCGGCAAGCGAGACTGCTGCAAACCCCGTCACGAAATTCCCGGAACTGTCACCTACCCAGCGAAACGCCTGGGCTACCTCGATGGGTAGAGGAGGGTCAAGGGGAACATCTATTTTCTGCGAGCCTTCTTTGACGACTGCCTGACACATTTCGCCTTCGCCGTCGTCCCCCACGTTGCCGTCATCGATCGTCACGCATTTGCGCCCGCTCGGGTCGAGGAAGCGCAGCGGGTTGTTGCGCACGTAGGAGTACAGGTTCCAGCTCTGCGGATCGGAAGCGAACTGATCCATGAGCGGCGCATCGGGTCCGATGAACCGCCCCAAGCGGGCCGAGTAGTACCTTGCGCCGAAATAGTCGAGGCTCGATTCCTTGTCGCGCTCCTTGCCCGTGAACTGCTGCTTGACGGCGCCGCCCGCCGCGCCGTAGCAGTCGGCGCTGCGCCCGTTTAGTCCCGTACCGATGCGCTCTCCGAAGGGGAAGAAGTCGCGGCACTCCGCGACCGTCTGGTCCTGCTTGGTCACCGCCCGCGTCGAGCCCAGGTGGTCTTCCGTGCGGTAGAACGTCCCGCCGGATCCCGCTTCAGGCGCCACGCTCGAATACTCCGCCGCCAAGCGTCCGAAGGCGTCGTACACGTACACCATCGTCTCGCTCGAACCGCGGATCGTCGTCGTGCGCTTGACTCTTTGCCCCAGCCCGTCGTAGGCGTACGTCCCCTCTTCCTGCAGCGACGCCACGTTGTTGTCGTACGCCGTCAGCCGGTTCTCCCCGTCGTAGCTCAGCGCGCCCACGCCCGCCAGCGACAGCAGGTTGCCCGCTCCGTCGTAGCTCCCCGCCGTTATGCGGTTCGTCGTTACGCTGAAAGCGCTTGTTGCCGTCGGCGTCGCCGTCGCCAGGGTGTGCCCCCGCGCTCCCGTTACCGCCCGGTTGCCGTAGGCGTCGTAGCTGTAGTCTCGACACCAGGCCGCGTCCGTCGGGCAGGAGTCGCTCGTCGGCGCCGTTCCGCCTTCACTGGCCAGACCCAAACGGTTCGCCCCGTCGTAGCGGTAGCGCTGCGTCACCGTGAATCCCGGACGGCCGATCGTCTGACTCAGCACGTTGCCGTTGTTGCTCGTCGTCCCGTAGTCGAAGCTCAGCGACAGCTTGTCCGCCCGCTGCGTCCCGCTCGCCATCGTCCCCAGCCGAATCGCCGTCGGCTGCAAGCGCGCGTTGTAGGCCCGGGTCTCGTACAGCCCGTTGCCCAGCTTCAGCGCCTTGATCCCCCCGTGCGCCGCGTAGCTCATCTCTCCGGCGTAGTCCGTTGCTCCAGGCGTGTTCTTGCCCACGGCCTTGAACCGCCCCGCCGCATCGTAATCGTAGGCCACTACCAGCCCCGACGGATACGTCTGCGTCTCGAGCGTCCCGTCCGCATTGTAAGTATAGGCGAATGTTCGCGCCGCATCCCCGGAGGTCGTCTGCGTGCTCGCCGTCACCCGCCCCAAGGCGTCGTAACAGCCGTAGCCGGTCGTCGACACGCTCGTGCGCACCGAGGTCAAGCGTCCCTTGTTCTTGCAATTCGTCGTCGCTCCCGCGTCATAGGCGTAGGTCACGTCCGGCGTGGCGTTGAATCCCGTCCCCCCCGCCGGAGTAAACCGTCTTCGTGATGCGGTTCAGCGCATTGTAGGTATGCGTCGCCGTCCCCCCGCGGCCGTCCGTCTCAGTCAGCACGTTGCCGGCGCCGTCGTAGGTATAGCGCACCGTCCCGCTTTCGGGGTTGGTCGCCGAAGTCAGGCGGCTCAGCGCGTCGTAGGCGAACGTGCGCGTCTGCCCGCCCGTGCAGACCCCGCTGCCGCTCACCGCAGCGTTCTGCCGCACTTTGGTCAGATTGTCCAGCACGTCGTACTCGTAGCAGGTGTGGACACCATTCTCCTCAACCCGCGCCAGCCGCCCCAAGCCGTCGTACGCACTCGTCCGCGCCACTCCCGCCTCGTCGGTCACCGTCACCGTGTTGTCGCTGTAGGCGGTCGTCACCTTGCCCCTGCCGCTCGCGTTCGTCCCCCACGGCGCCGGCCGGCCGTCGCCGGCGAACGCGGCCACTTCCACGACCCGCCCGTTGCGGTCGTACTTGACGCGCCGCCAGCCCATCGTCTCTTCTGACCCGCTTGCGCTCTCGTGCGGATTCGACGCCAACTCATAGCGGTTCGACCCGCTGTAGCGGTACGCCCGCCTCACCTGAATCCCGCTCGTCTCGCTGCTCGCGCTTACCTTCCCCGCGCCGTTGGTCTGCTCCAGCCACAGCCGCCCCAGGGGATCGTAGCGGCTCGCCACAGCCAGCGCGGCGTCATTGTACGTTGCCCGGTCGCGCTGCTCGTACACCCGCCGCTCTCGATCGTCGTACGCGGTCTGCGTCTTGCGCAGGTTCACTTCTTCGACATTCTCATCCTCGTCTTCTTGCAGCGCCTTCTCGCCGACCTCCGTCGGCCGCCCCAGGTCGTCGTAGTCGTAGCTCGTCGTGACCTTGTTGTCATCATCCTTGCGGCTGGTCAGCAGCCCCGATGCGCAGTCGTAGGCATAGCTCGTCGTGCGCTCTTCGGTCTCGTTGTAGGCTTCTTCCCGCTTCGTCGGGTAAAGACTCGATGCCGAGCCGTCGGGGCAGCCGGCGATCGTCCCGTAGGTCAGCTTGACGACCTTGTCCCCCACAGCATTGCCCCGCGCATCATTGCCCCGCACCTCCGTCGTTTGCGTCAGGTTGCCGTGCGTATCGTATGCCTGCCGCGTCGTTGCGGTCGCGCCGCCCACGCCCCGCGCCGCCGTCGTCACGTTCCCCCGCGCGTCGTAGGTAAAGTCGGTCTTGGCCTTCAGCGCCCCGTTCGACCAGCCCGCGCGCACCTCGCTGTAGTCCGCCAGAGCCAGCAGCCGCGGCGGCGGCACGGCGCCCGTCACCGTCGCCGCCGGCGGCGCCCGCCAGTAGGCGTCCGTATCGTCGAGCAGCGTGTCGGCGTTCGACGTCGCCCGCGTATAGACGTGGACCGCCGTGCGCAGCGGCGTCCCCGTCGGCGCCGCGTTGGGAATGCCCCCGCTGTCGCGGCCAACCGTCACCCCGAAGTCGTACTCGGCTGCCGTCAGCAGGTTGCCGTTCTTGTCCCTGGTCATCGCCCGCGCCGCAGTTTGCGTTCCCTGCGTGCGGTACTCCGCGCGCACGTACGGGTTGCCCGGGTCGCTGGCGTGGATCGCCGGCGAGTTGTAGGCCTGGTTCTTGCGCCAGTAGCGCTCCGTCTTGTCCCCGTTCGGCCGCACCGTCTTCCACACCAGCCCCGCCTTCCAGTCGGTCGCGCTGTGGTTCTCGTAAAAGTACGTCTTCGTCACTCCGCCGTCCGGCGCCGTCACCGTGGTCACGTTGTTGACGTCGATCGCATACGTCCAGGTCTCGCTCAACTCCGTTCCCGTCAGCGGTTCGGTATAGGTCACCACCTTCTGCGTGAGCGGATTCTCCAGCAGTATGGAAGTATACTTGTGCTGCTTGTGTTTGTAGCTGTAGCTCACGCTGCCCCCGCCCGGAAAGGCGATCTTCTGCAACTCCCCGAAGGCGGGCGCCGGGCGGTGATACTCGAAAACGTATTCCAACTGCTGCCGCCCCTCGAGTTGCGGCAGCTTGATCTTGTCGATCGTCCCCGTTCGGGGCGCGGAACAGTCGTAGGCCCCTTCGGCTAGTGATTCATCGCCGACGCAGGAGTAGGTGCCCCCGCTCATGTCCACCGTGCCGCGCTCGATCTCCCACTCCAACTCGCCCCTGTAGCCCGGCGCCGTGACGATCTCGTCGCCGTCGCTCAAGCGAATAATCTTGATCTCGCGCCCCAGATCGTCCCTCAATTTCGTACAGGGGCGCTCCTCCTGCAGGTCTGACCCTTCTCCATACGTGCAGTCGGTGCTGCGCAGCACGCGGATCGTGTTGCCGTTGCGGTCGACAAGCCGCTCCGTCTGGCCGGATCGGCCCTCCACCCGCCGCCCGTCGTTGAAATGGATCGTCCAGCGCCGTTGTCCCTAGTAGTCCTCCGTACCGCGGTGGATCGTCACGTGCGCGTACGTGCCGTCGGTCGTCACGTAACGCATGTCGCCGCTGATGTCGCTGCCCCCCGCGTAGCAGAAGTCTCGCCTGCCGTCCGGATGGTAGGCGTAGAAACCGTCGCCGTTGTCGTCCCCTACGGTGTCCTCCGCGTTGACCAGCCGCAGCAGGTGCGCGCTCCCGTCCGGGAAATGCACCCGCATCTTGGTGGTGTACTTGTCGAAAACTGAGCGGCAATCGCCGTAAGGGCTGGGAACCTCCATCCGCTCTTCGAACTCGAGCCCGTATTGGAACCCATAGCGCCAGCCGCCTTGGGCGGAATCCTGCAGTGTGTGCCGCAACTCGTAGACGGTTTCGGTGTCGGGATACTGACCCGCGTCCACCAATTCCGAGTCCACGTCCCAGATCTGCGAGTTGTACAGCAACTCGAGGGTGAACGCCGAACCGCCCCGCCCGGGCGGCAGCGAGGCCAAGGGGATGCGCAGCAGCACGTTGCCGTTGACCGTGTTGATCGTCTCGATCTCGCTGACCAGGAACCCGCCGCCCGGCCGCCACCCCCGGCCGCCCTTGCCGCGCTGCCCCGCCGGCGGCGTCGGCTGCGCCCACAAGCCCGCCGCCGCGACCAGCGCGCAGCCCGCCGCCAACGCCGCACGGCGCCCAAACATTACTCTTCGCCAAGCCATGCCTTCAGTTCTCCGCGCGGAACACGCCGTCGTCCTTGTCAGCAGTCAACACCACCGAATCGACAGCGAACGTAAACTGCAGCCGCCCCTTCACCGTGCGCACGATGGCCAGCGGCAGATACTCTCCGGCGAACTCCCGCCACTGCCCCATCAGCGTCTCCACCTCTCCGTCCCGGCCCCGGTAGCGCACCCGCGCCGGCAGTCCCGTCGCCGAGTCGAAATAAAACAGCTTGACGCGATCCTCCGCTCCCAGCCGCCCGCGCCAGCGCAACTCGTAGATGTCGTGCCAGGGACCTTGGTATCCGGGCGCCGCCCCGTCGTCGGCGCGGAAGCGCCTGCCGAGCAGCCGCAGCACGTCGCCGCGATCCACCGCAGCGAAAAACGCCTCCATCGAATCGTCGAGCAGCGATTCCGCCGCCGCCGCTTGCTCTGCGTTCAGCGCCCCTCCCGCGCTGCTCTCCCGCGCCCCGTCGAAGGCCAGAACCCGCCCCGCAAAGGCCACCCGGAAGCGCCCCCGGATGTCGCGAATCAGACTCACCGACCGGGACCTCCCGTCGGCGTCGGTCAACCGTCCGACGATGGTCACCCGCTCCTTGCCCTTGCGCGCGAAGCGCTCTCCCTGGGCCTGGAGTTCGGCGCGCAGGTTCGGCGGCGCGCGCAGCGTCCGCCACCCCTGCGCCGGCATCCGCAGCGGCGCCGCGCCCGCCGCCCAAACGACCGCCCCGACGCTCCACAGCCACTTTCTCCTGGTCGTAACTGCCGTCATGCCGCTGCTCTATCCCTTACCCCGCTCCGTCTCGATTCGCCGCTGCCGCATGCCCCGCCACAAGTCCTAACAATCCTTGCCCAGTCATGGCAAACCGCAACTGTGCTATAGAGAACAAACCTCTTGCGCCGTTCGACCGCCGGCGAATCGGGAAAATACAGTATGCGCCGCCTATGCCGGGGATTGCGCGGCGTAACGCGGCCGGCCCCGGAACCGTCGGGCCCGCAGCGAGCGGCCATGCGCAGCGGGCAGGATTCGCAACCCCTGCCCATGCCCGCGCACCCTACGGGGAATGCGGCAGGAACTCGATAGCGCAGGCTACGCCGTAGCCGCCAAGCTGCGCGGGCGCTTCCACAAGAGACTGAATCTTTTCAGCGGCGAAACGGGCAGCGGCAAGTCGCTCGCCGTCGATTCCCTCGCGCTGCTTTTCGGCACCCGGGCCGACCCTGCGAAGCAACTACCCCGGAAATCTCACCGAGGTTGTAGCGAAAAGCCGCTGATTGTGGCATAAACATAGGTAGATCAATACGTTGCAGCCGACAACGAACGACTTTTCGCCAGGACACAGTGTAACCAAACGAGTTTTCGTTTTGCTACTGGATTTCGCCGCGAGGCGGTAGCCGTTTCGATGGCGGCACGATCACCAGCGAGGCCGGCGCATTGCTGCTGCAGCGCATCGAGCGGCAGACCGGCATTCTGCGCCGGTTCGCGCGCTGCTTTCGCGACTCCCGTCAAGCGGAGCGGATCGAGCCCAGCGTGGCGGAGTTGGCGAGTCAACGCGTCTATGGGCCGGCGTTGGGCTGCGAAGACCTCAACGATCACGATCGACTGCGCAGCGACCCGCTGCCGGCGCTGTTGTCGGGCAAGGCCGATACGCAGGGCCGCCGGCGTCGGCGCCAGCGGGATCGGGGCCGGGCCGGGGCGGGCAAGAGCACGCTGAACCGGCTGGAGTTGACCCCTGCTGAGCCCGCTGAGCGGGCGCGCTACAAGAAGATCGCCCTGGACAGCGCAGCGGTCGATGCCCTGTTGCCCTATTGATTGAACTCTACATCCAGCGGCAGAGCTGCCGCCCGCAGCGCATCGTGCTGGATCTCGACGCTGCCGACGACCGCCTGCACGGGCAGCAGGAAGGGCGTTCTTTCACGGCTGCTACGGCGCCTACTGCTACTTGCCGTTGTCCATCTTCATAGGCGGGCAGTTGGTCTGCGCGCGGTTGCGGACAGCGAACCGAGACGCTGCGGCGGGGGCGCTGGAAGAGGTCGTGCGGATCGTGGGGCAGTTGCGCCGGAAATGGCTTGGGGTGGAGATTCTGCTGCGCGCCGATGCAGGCTTCTGCCGCGAGGAGTCGATGAGTTGGCGCCGGCAACAGGGGGTGGACTCTGTGTTCGGACCGGCCAGGAACCGGCGTTTATTGCGCCGCCTGCGCAAGTCGTTGCAGAAGGCGCTGCGCCGCCGGCGGCAAGCCGGCGCGGGCGTTCGCCGCGTTTGGCTGGCGCACGCGCCGCAGTTGGCGGCGCAAACGGCGCGCGGTGGGCAAGGGCGAGCATCCGGCCAAGGGCGCCAATCCGCGCTTCCCAATCCGCGCTTCGTAGTGACCTCGCTCAGCGCCGCACAGTGCGCCGCGCAGAGCTTGTACGAGGAGCTTGTACGAGAAACTCTACTGCGCGCGGGGCGAGAGGCGGGGAAAGAGATAGAGAAGCGCATCACCGAGCAACAGTTGGCTTTGTTCGCCGACGGCGCCTCGACGGCCCTGCTGCGCTCCAACCAGACCCGTTTGTATTTTTCTGCGATCGCCCACTGTCTGCTGCAAGCGTTGCGCGAGTTGGGCTTGGCGGGCAGGCAGCCGGTGCGGGCGCAGTGTGCGACGATTCGTGCGCGGCGGTCCGCGTACGCCTGCTCAAGATCGGGGCGCGGGCGCCGGTGACGGCGCGCAAGGCGTGGGTCTCGCCGGCTACCGGCCATCCGGCGCAGGCGCTGTTTGCAACAGTCTACGCCAGTCTCCGGCGACCGTCGCAGCAGGGCTGCTGAAGGGGGGCGCTCAGCGCCTGCCGGATTCGGCGATCACGGGCAGCGCAGCGGCCCCGGCGGGGGCTTGGCGGGAGTGTGCGCAAAATCGGCCCCCCCCTGGCGCACGCTGGGTGTAGCGCCGGACGCTACACCCAGCGTGCGCCACGGCCACCGTACGTGGCGATCCGCATCAATTGCCCCCAAATGCGTTCCGCAAACCGCTTCCGGCCCGCCCAGCCATGCCTGGTGAGAAATCCGGGCTAAATACCACCCGTCTTTCTCGAGCATCCTGATAACATCTCGCACCTTCACGACGCCTGCTGAAGGGCGGTGGCGAACCGGCCCACTTGGTCCACTTCAGTAGATTTCCAGAGTCGCTGCGACAAGGTGCGGCCCCAGCGCGCGGCGGGACTCGTCTTCGGCGGCGCGCAACGCCTTTTCGACCTGAGCCTGCGTGCTCGAAACGGTCGCTACGCCGATGACCGAGTCTTGCCAAGCGTCCGGGCGGTCGAGTTCGGCGACGGCGACATTGCAGCGCCGGCGAAGACGGTCTTTGAGCGAGCGCAAGACCTGCCGCTTGTCCTTGAGCGAACGGGCGTGCTCGATGTGGATTTCCAGCGTGAGCAGGCCGAGGACAGCCACGGCGCGTTCCGCCTGTTCACTGCACCGGGATGAGCTCGTCGATATCCTGTTTGATCTCGACTTTGTGGAACAGCTCGATCTCGTCGCCCTGCTTGATGTCGTTGTAGCGCTCGAAGCCCACGCCGCACTCCTGCCCCGCGCGCACTTCCTTCACGTCGTCCTTGAAACGCTTGAGCGATTTCAGCCTGCCGGTATGCACGATGACGTTGTCGCGCAGCAGCCGCGCGTGGGCGGTGTTCTGCACGACGCCCTCTGTGACACGGCAGCCCGCAATTGTGCCGACTTTCGAGACGTGGAAGATTTCGAGCACGTCGGCCCGTCCCAGGAACTCCTCTTTGACGATCGGTTCGAGCAGACCGGCCATGCCCTTCTTGAGCTCGTCCACGAGCTCGTAGATGACGGTATGCAGGCGGATGTCGACGCCTTCTTTTTCGGCCAATTTCGTAGCCGAGCGCTCGGGTCTGACGTTGAAGCCGATGACAATGGCGTTGGCGGTGATGGCCAGCAAGATATCCGATTCCTTGATCGCCCCGACTCCGGAATGGATCGTGCGCACCTTGACCTTGTCGCTGGTCAACTTCGCCAGCGTATCCTCGAGAACCGTTGCCGAGCCCTGCACGTCGGCCTTGAGCACAACGGGCAGCTCCTTTACGCTGCCTGCCGCAAGCTGTTCCTGGAACTGCTCGAGCGACAGCCGCGACGTTTTGGCCATAGCCTGCTCGCGCGCGCGCTGCTCGCGGTATTCCGCGATCTTCTTGGCGCGGTCGGTGTCGGTGACCACCGAAAGCTGATCGCCCGGATCGGGAAGATCGTCGAGGCCCAGAACCACCACGGCCGACGACGGTCCGGCTTCTTTCACCTGTTTGCCGCGGTCGTCCATCATGGCGCGGACGCGGCCCATGTAGGAGCCGACGATAAAGGTATCGCCGATCCGCAGCGTGCCGTTTTGCGTCAGGACGGTCGCCACGGGGCCTTTGCCGCGGTCGAGCTTGGCTTCGAGCACGACTCCGATGGCCGAACGACTTGCATTGGCTTTCAACTCGCGCAGATCCGCGACGAGATTGATCATCTCCAGGAGGTGATCGATGCCTTCATGGGTTTTAGCCGAAACGTTGACCAGAATGGTCTCGCCGCCCCAGTCTTCCGCCAGCAGCCCGCGGTCCGCCAACTGCTGCTTCACCCGTTCGGGCTGGGCGTTGGGCAGATCGATCTTGTTGACGGCAACGACGATGGGCACGTTGGCCGCGCGGGCATGGTCGATGGCTTCCAGAGTCTGCGGCATCAAGCCGTCGTCGGCGGCAACCACAAGCACGACGATGTCGGTGACGGAGGCGCCTTGCGCGCGCATCTTGGTAAACGCTTCGTGGCCGGGCGTATCGATGAAGACGATGCGCTTGCCGTCTTTTTCGACATGGTACGCGCCGATGGCTTGGGTGATGCCGCCGGCTTCGCGATCGGCGACATTGGTCGCGCGGATCGCGTCCAGCAGCGACGTTTTTCCGTGATCGACGTGCCCCATCACGGTTACGATGGGGGCGCGCGCCTCGACGTCTTCGGCGACTTCGACTTGGTCGAGATCGAGCAGCGTTTCCTCTTCGAACGTCAACTCGGTAGCGGTAGCGCCGAAGAAGTCTGCGATCTCCTTGATGCCGTCGAGGTCCAAGGGCTGATTGATGGTTGCGAAGCGGCCCTTCTCGACCAGCATTTTGATGATCTGGTTGGCCTTGATGCCCAGCTTTTCGGCGAGTTCCTTGACCGTGGCGCCGTCGGCGGCGAAGATTTCCGTATGGACCGCCTTGACGACCTCGGTCTTGCGCTTGCGCTGCAGGATTTTTCTCTCGGCTTCGGCCTCATGGTCTCGCTGACGCACCTGAGCCGGGCGCGGGCGGCGGACGCCGGCGGGGCGGCCGCGGGGGCCGGGGCGGCCGGGCGCTCCGCCCGGCGCCGGGGCCGGCATTCCCGGACCGCCGAATGGAAAGCCGCCGGGGGGGGCGGGCCGTCTTGGAACGTATCCCGGCGGGGTTCCCGGAGGCGGCGAGGGCATTCCGGGCACGGGCCCTTGCGGAGCGCGCCGCTCGTAGATCGGCTTGCCCGGAACCAGGACGGGCCGGCGGCGTCCTCCGGGAACCCCGCCGCGGGACGGATCGGGCCGGGGAATTCCCGGGGGCGCCGCCGAGGGAAAATTCGGTCTTCCGTGAGGCTGCTGCGGCCGTCCGGGAGCGACTCCCGGAGGCCGGACCGGCCGGCCGCGCGGAATCTTCGGGGCAACCGGTCTTCCGGGCGGCTTGGGCGGCGCCGGAATTCCCGGAGCCGCCGGCGCCGATGCCGCCGGCGGCGTCTGGACCGGCCTCTGGAGGCCGCCTGCCGGGGCTGTCGGGGCTGCCGGCGGCGTCGGCCGAATCGGCAGTCCTTCCGGCGGCTGCACGGTGCGTGTCGGCGGCGCCGGAATCCGGGGAACTGCTCTGCCCAGTTGCGGCGCGGGCGTAATCGGTTTGCCGGGCACCGGCGCAAAATCGGGCCGCTCGGCAATTTCGGAGATCTGTGGAATTTCCGAGATCTCCGGTTTTTCCATTGCCGCCAATTCTTCTTCTGTGGGAGATTCCGCCGCCGGCTTCATTTTCGGCGGCGGCACGAGCGCGCCGTCAGCCGCCGGCGACGTTGCTTCGACTGCCGCGGGAGCGGTTTTCGCTGCCGTTTCGGCCGCTTCTTCGGCGGCCGGCTCCTCTTTCTTTCTCAGCACGGGCCGGAAGCCGCTGATCGGCGGGCGGAACGGTTTTCCCCCGCTGCCGCCAATGCGGATCGATGGGCGGGCGGAAGCCGACAACGCGCGGCCTTTCTGCACCGCCGAGCGTGCTGCGCTTGGCCGCGGGCGCTCCGGCAGCGGCAACTCGATATCTCTTCGCGACACATCGAGATCGTCCCGCTTGCGTTGGCGCAACGTATCGCGAATTTTGTTCGCAGTGGCGTCGTCGACCGAGCTGGAATGGGTCTTCTTTTCGGCAATGCCGATGTCGGAAAGCACGGCGATGACTTCCGCCGCCTTGACTTCCAACTCCCGAGCTAGTTCGTTGATGCGAATCTTCGTGTTCCCTGCCAATCGTCGTGTTGAGCTTGCCGCCTCGAAAGATCAATCGCTTCCGTCCGTTTTGCCGACATCTTCGTTGTCGATAGTTTCCCTCTCGGTAGTCTCAGCGGACCTCTTGGCGTCAAGCACGGCCGCGGTCGCCACAGCTTCGCCGGACACGTCAGGCGAAGCGGAATCCTCAACTTTTTGAATCGACGCATTCATCTTACCAAAGCGCCGCAACTCGTCCTCGTCAAACTCGATTTCCTCATCGTCGTCTTCTCCGACCGCCACTCCCGCTTCCGGCACGCCGGGAAGAACGACGGGAGCGGACGGCGCGGTCTCCGCCGGTTCCTCGGAATCTCCGGCGGCGCCCTGCTGCGCTTCCGTTTTTTCGGTTTCCGGCGTACGGGCGCCGACCGCCTTTTCGAGGTGCGAATAGTAGCCGTTGACATGCACCTGGATTTTCTCCACCAACTCGGCTCCAATGCCGGGGATGGCTTGCAACTGTTCCGGAGTCATGTCGGCCAGCGCCTCCACCGTTGCCGCGCCCGATTCGATGAGACGGTCGACAAGACCCTCGCTGAGGCCGTACTCGATCAGCACGCTCACCGGCGTGCCGCCGCCGCTCATCGCAGCCATGGCTTCTTCCACCTCGAGGCGCTTCTCGTCCTCGCTTTTGATGTCGATACGCCAATCCATCAGCTTTGCGGCCAAGCGGACGTTCTGTCCCTTTTTGCCGATCGCCAAAGAAAGCTGCATTTCATCAACGATGACTTCGATGTGTTTCTCTTCGGCATCCAATACGACGACGCGGCTGATCTTCGCCGGGCTGAGCGCTCTGCGGATCATCTCGGTCGGAGAGTCCGTGAACTCGATGATGTCGATTTTTTCGCCGCGGAGCTCGCGGATAATCGTTTGCACCCGCATGCCCTTCATGCCGACGCAGGCGCCCACTGCATCGACGTCACGGTCATGCGATTGCACGGCGATCTTGGTGCGCTCGCCGGCTTCGCGGGCGCAGGCTTTGATTTCGACGGTGTTGTCGTAGATCTCCGGAACTTCCTGCTCGAACAAGCGCCGCACCAAATCTTCGCTCGCCCGCGATACGATCACCGCCGGACCGCGTCCGGCTTTCTCGATCGTCTTGATTGCCACCCGGACGCGGTCGCCGATCGAAAAGCTCTCCAGCCGCGACTGTTCGCGGCGCGGGAGCCGCGCCTCGGTGCGGCCGATCTCTACGATCAAGTCGGGCCCCTCGGTCCGCTTGACCGTGCAGCTTTCCATGGTTCCCAGACGTCCTTCGAACTCCGCGCAAATCCTTTCGCGTTCCGCTTCGCGAATCTTCTGCAAGATGACCTGTCTGGCCATCTGCGCCGAGATCCGCCCCAGCGGCGCCGTCGGCTTGGCGAAACGGACTTCGCTGCTCATCTTGGCCGTGGGATCGATCTTGCGGGCTTGCGCCAAGCTGACTTCCCGCGCCGGGTCCGCAACGAGATCCGTAACGGTTTTGACGGCGTAGACATCGATTCCTCCCGTCTTGGCGTTGATCTCGGCAACGAGATCCTCGCTGGACTTGTAGTATTTGCGGGCAGCGGCCAGCATGGCGTCTTTGACCGCTTCCATGACGATGCTCGCATCGATGCCTTTCAGCTCGCTGAGTTGTTGAATCTCCGAAAATATTCCGGCGGACATTGATTCCCCCTCTACGTGCCGGCGCTCGTCTGCATCCCTGCTGTCGGGCTTTGAGCCGGAACGCCTATATCTCCACTACCAAACGGGCTTGTTCGATGTCTTCGAGCGCCAACGCCGCTGTTGAGCCGTTCTTCGTTGCCAGCGCAACTCTGCCGTCTTCATGCCCCTCGATCCGTGCGGTCAATTGTCTGGAGCCTTCGAATGGATTTCTGAGGCGGAACGTCGCTTTGCGTCCCGCGAAACGCTCGAAGTCGGCAGGCTTGGACAATTTGCGGTCGAGCCCCGGCGAAGAAACTTCCAGGTTGTAGGCGTAGGGGAAAAAGTCTTCGACATCGAGAATCGACGACAACTGCCGCGATACGGTTTCGCAGTCGTTGTGCGTGACTCCGCCGGGTTTGTCGATGAAAATTTGCAAAACTCCCCGTTTCAAGCCGCCCTTCCACTCGGCGTCGACCAATTCGAGGCCTACGGAAGCGGCAACCCGCTCCGCGATCTCGCGCACTTGCGCTTCCGTTTCTGCAGATCGAAACCCCATAAATGGTCCATACAACAAAAAAGCGGGCTCCAGCCCACTCGTCCGAACGGCCGAAATACGTGACCTTGCAACTATTCTAACGCCGGGAGACGTTTTCGGCAAGAGATTTCGGCGGCAGACCTCGCGGAGCGCGCCGGCCGGCGTTCCGGCTCGTAACGGCTTGGTATTGCTAAGCTTTCAGGGGAAGCTCCCGACTTTGCATGGAATACCTCCAAAGCATTCTGTACTCGGTTTCAAGCGCCTTCC
Source organism: Bryobacterales bacterium (assembly GCA_965214655.1). Lineage (GTDB taxonomy): Bacteria > Acidobacteriota > Terriglobia > Bryobacterales > UBA6623 > CATQHP01. The sequence goes on from OZ243965.1 coordinate 4,295,035, forward strand.
TGTGGCCCGCGCTGCTGACGATCCTGTGCCTGTTTCTCTACTGCGCCTACCTTGTGGGGCAGGTGCTCTCCGAAGCGCTTGACCGGCGGGCGAACAGAACCGAGTTGCGGCGCCTTTACGCTGGAGCGCCGAGCCGGGAGCGTTTTCTGCAAGGTCGTTGGAAGCTCGAACTCGGCCGGTTTTCCGAGGCTGCGGGCGGCCCAGCGGACCGGCTCGAAAAGGCCGTTGCCGATCTCGAGAACGATATGCGCAAACGGGTCGAGAGGCTCGCCGTTCTCTCGCGGACCGGCCCGATTCTGGGTCTGGTGGGCACGTTGATCCCTCTGCAGCCGGCATTGGCGGGTCTGGCCGCCGGCAACATGCAGGCGATGGCTTCCAATTTGCTGGTCGGTTTTACCACCACGGTGCTCGGCCTCATTGTCGGCGGCGCGTCGTTCGCGATCAGCATGATCGTGCGCAACTGGTACCGCCAGGACCTGACCGAAATCCATTACCTGCTGGACCAATGGGCGGCCCGGCGCGAAATTGAAAATGAAACGGCGGCGCCTCTACGAATCCAGGCATAGCGGCTGGCGCGAACGCGCCCGGGCGGCGCTCGGAGAGCCCGGCGATGACGGCGATCCGCTGAGCGGCGTGGTCAACCTGTTCGACGCGAGCATGGTGCTCGTCGTGGCGCTGATTCTGGCGCTCGCAGGCAGCGCCGGATTGGCCGAGGTCGCCGCCAGGATGAGCATGCAAGACATCACCATCGTCACCAATCCGGGAAAGCCCGATATGGAGATGATCATCAAGCACGGCGAGAAGATCGAACACCTGCGCGCGGACGACAGCCGGGGCGAGGGCCGCGGCGAACGTCTGGGCATCGCCTACCGCCTCGATACCGGAGAAGTGATCTACGTGCCGGAAAGCGTCCCGGACGAGTGACGCCTTAACTCGAGCTTGCGGATGCCGCCGCGCCGCCGCCGTTCTTGCTCGAATCCGCTTGGGCAGCGCCGTCGGAAACGGATTTGCTTGTTGCCTCCGATTGCGCGTCTTTCGAGGGCTTCTCCCCGCCGCCGGCGGGCTTTTTGCCGCTTTTGCCGTAATCGGTTACGTACCAGCCGCTGCCTTTGAACTGGATTGCCGGCGCCGAGAGCAGCTTTTTCACCTCGCCGTCGCAATTGCGAGCGCCTTCCTCGGAATGCAGCCTGACCGGCGCATCCGAAAATTTCTGGATGATCTCGAAGCGCTCGCCGCACTTCATGCACCGGTACTCATACAGCGGCATGACGCTTGATCGAGATGGGCCGAGCAGCCCGGCAAAAACTTGCGCGCGCCCGTTGCCGGGCGGCGGCTCGGCAACTCGAGTGTACCAAACCTGTGCCGAACGCTAAAATCATGTGGGCGCTTGTAACGCCCGAGGCCGTCCGCGCGGTCTATAACAGCAGAGCCGAAGAATCGGCGGTGATACAATGTTCAAGGCGTTCAGCCGGCGAAACCAAGTACAGGAGCCCGCTCGATGACTCAATCGGTCGCTTTCTTTCCGATCCTGCTGGCGGTCGCTTTTTTAGTGGGCGGCAATGCAGCCGACGCGCAGCCTGCGGCGCCGGACGATGAAGCTCCTCAGGTCGCCGTCGGCCTGAAAACCCGCGAGCGCCCCGCAGACGCGAACGTCATTCTCCCCGCGAACACCCGTATTCCGCTGATTTTGATCAACAGCATCAGCTCCAAACATGCCCGCGAGGGCGACAAGGTTTATCTCGAGTCCGTCTACCCCGTCGTTGTGCAAGGGCGCATACTGGTTCCCGTCGGCACATACGTCTCCGGCAGCGTCACGAGCCTCAAGCGCACCGGGCGGGTCAAGGGCCGCGGCGAACTGTATCTTCGTTTCGAGCAGATGATTTTGCCGAACGGCGTCATCCGCAGCCTTGTCGGCCGCGTAGGCGCGCTGGATGGACGCTCCCCTGAAGATTTCGATCGCGAGGAAGGCAAGATCACCGCTTCGGGCGACAAGGCCGGGGACGCCGGCGACGTGGCGCAGACCACCGCTGCCGGAGCGTCGATCGGCGCCATCGCGGGCGCGGCGGGAGGCAACGTTACCCGCGGCCTCGGCCTCGGCGCAGCCGCCGGCGCGGCCGCCGGGCTGGCGCGCGTCTTCTTGACCCGCGGCCCCGAAGCCGTGCTGGAACGCGGCACCCAGCTCGACATGACGCTCGACCGCGATATCTACTTTAGCGAGCAGGAAGTCGCCTTCGAGAATCCGCTGCAGAGACCCCCGACGAGCTACGGCGCGGGCCCCGATCCGACGCGAAACCAGCGGAACCAACGCCAAGGCGGCTTTGGGCGCTATCCGCTCCCTCTCTAGGCGGCTCGCCGTCCGCCTCGTCGAGTTGTTCCAGCGTTCCTCCGGGGACGAGCTTTTCCACAAAATCGAACAGGGCGGTCCAGGCGCGGTCGCATGTTTCCTGCCACGCCGGCGGCCGCAGTCCGTTGTCGGCGGCGGTCAGGAAGCCGGAAAACACGCCGCCGTAGCTGTGCAGGTAAGCCTCTTTTCCGTTTTCCCGAAGAAGATTCACGAAGCGCTGCTGGTCGTTGTATGCCGCATCCCCGTCGTGAGTCAGCAGCAGGAACGGCGTCTGAAAGCGCTGCATAGTGCGGAACGAATCGCGCTGCTGCAGCTCGCGCATGAGTTGCCGCTCGGTCAAGTCTCGCCCGTAGTCGCGCCGGTAAACGGAGCGCAGCCGATGAATGCCGGCGAAGGAAAAGGCAGGCGAGGCGGAGAACAACACCGGCGAGACGGCGACAACCGCCTGAAAGATATTGGAGCGCACGGCCGCTTGCACCGTTACGGACGCCCCGTGGTCGAAGCCCACCACCGCCATCCGCAGAGAGTCAACGTAAGCAAGCTTGCGCACGAGTTGAGCGGACTGCAGCAAATCCAGAACCTCGCCCTTGGCGTACTCCTTCACGCCCTGAGAGATTCCCTCGATGCCGCCGTGCCCGCGAAAGCTGGGGGCCATCACCACGTAGCCGCGGCGCGCGAACGCATAAGCGATTTGCCGGAAAGGCTCGGTCACGCCGCGCTCCGATCCGTGGGCCAAAATGATTGCCGGGTAGACGGTCAACGCCTTTTCGGGGTCCTGTTCATCCCATTCGATCGGCGGCGTCGCCAGAAGCCCCGTTTGGCCGAAATCCTGCGATTTGTAGGCGACGTGGTGCGCGTCGAACGACTCTTCTCGATGAACGCGCTCCAGCAAGCGGATCTCCGACGTGCGGACGCCGATCCGCTCCCAGTCGCGCTCCGCGGCCGGCCGAATCGTTTCCGCCGCGGGAAGATGCAGCAGCCCCGTCGGAGTCTGACCTTGGACGGTTCCGCTGACGAACAGGAAAAAAACTGCGGGGAAAAGTCGAACTCCGGTCATGGGACCAAGCTCGCGAGCGCTTCTTGCGGCGATTATACCGTAGGGGCCGGGGTCGTCCGCGCTATAATCCGCAGACCCGATGTCTGAAAAATTTCGTGTCGGCGTCGACCCCGGTTGGGGCAGCCGCCTGGAGCCCTTGCTCGGTCCCGCGTTGCGAGAGTTTTTCGCTTCCAACGACAAGATCGCGTGGGAAATCATGCCCGATTTCCCCGGGGGCGCCGCTCGGCCGCAAGCGCTTCAGGACTACGACGGAGTGCTGGCGTTTCAGATGGACTTTCCGGCTTCCAGCTTCCGCGGCGTCGACCGGCTCGCCTGCATCGCGCGTTGGGGAGTCGGTTTCGACCGCATCGACGCCGCCGCCGCGACCGCGGCCGACGTGCTGATTGCGCTGACTCCGACTGCGATCAAACGCGCCGTCGCCGAATCGGAGATCGCCTTGATCTTCGCCCTTGCCAAGCAACTCCCGGCGCTGGACAAACGCACGCGGGAAGGCCGCTGGCGGACGGATCTGCCCATAACTGGCGTAGATGTAGCCGGCAAGACGCTCTCCTCCGTCGGCCTCGGCAAGATCGCGGCTGAAATGTTCAAGATGGCGCGCGGCGTCGGTTTCGGCCGCCTGCTTGCCTGCGACCCGTACTGTCCGCCCGAACGCGCCGCCGCGCTCGGCGTCGATCTGGGCGATCTCGAAACCGTCATGGCGCAGGGGGACTTTGTCACCGTCAACACGTTTCTCAGCAGCGAAACCCGGGGCATGATCGACGCCCGCCTGCTGTCTCTGATGAAACCGACCGCCTATTTCGTCAATACCGCCCGCGGGCCCATTGTCGACGAGCCCGCCCTGATCCGCATTCTGACCGAGCGGCGGATCGCCGGAGCGGGCATCGATGTCTTTGCTCAAGAGCCGCCGCCCCGAGACCACCCGTTTTTTGCAATGGACAATGTAATCGTGACGCCGCATGCAGTCGCCTGGACGCAGGAAGGACTGGCCGGCAACAGCCGCGAGGCATGTGAAAATCTTGTGCGGGTTGCTTCCGGGGAAGCCCCGCCGCATCTTGGCAATCCGCAGGCTCTCCAGCGGCCGGGCGTGCGCAGAAAGCTGGCGCGGTGGAAAAAGCGATGAAGGCGAACCGCATTCGGCAGACAGCCGCCGAGGGCCGCGTTCCCGTCGGTCACATGCTGATGGAGTTCGCAACCAGCGGCATCGCCAAGCTTTGCGCGGCCGCCGATCTGGACTTCGTTCTGATCGACATGGAGCACGGCCCGTTCGGGATTCGCGAGGTCGCCGACCTGATCGCCCGCTTCAAGGCCACGGACATCAGCCCGATCGTGCGCGTGCCGGCAAGCGAATACGACTTCGTAGCCCGCGTCATGGACTGCGGCGCGCATGGGGTGATGGCCCCCAACGTCCGCACGGCCGAGCAGGCCGGAGAGCTCAACGCGGCGATGCGCTACGCTCCCGCCGGCGCCCGCGGCCTGGGGTTGGGGGCGGCGCATAACGACTTCATTCCCCCCGACCCCGCCGCCTACATGGAAGCGGCGAATGCGCGGAATCTGTTGATCTGCCAGATCGAGAGCCGCGCGGCGCTGGATAACCTGGACGCCATCGCGCAAACCCCGGGCGTCGATTGCCTGTGGGTCGGGCACATGGACCTCACCCAATCCATGGGCATCGTCGGACAACTCCGAAGCCCGGAATTTCTTGCCGCGATGAAGCGCGTGACCGCGTGCGCCAAGGCCAACGGACTCTTCGCCGGCATCCAACCGGGCAGCGCGTCCCAAGCCGGCGAGTGGCTGCGCCTCGGTTTCGATCTGATCTCGTTCGGCGCCGATAGCGGCGTCTACAGATCGGCGCTGCAGGCCGGAGTCCAAGCGGTGCGCAACGCCGGCCCTCCCGCCTCAGCCTGAAGATTCGCCGATGTCGCCGCTGCGGCTCACCGGCGACTCCAACAGATCGGACGCGGCGTCCATTTCCCGCTCTTTCTTCGTCCGCCGGCGCTGTTTCGCTTGCGGCGCCGCCGGGTTCTTCGACGCCGTCAGCCGCGCGTCCTCGAACCCGCGCACCGTGTGATAGATGGCGCGGTCGAAAAACGCGGATATCGCCAGCAATAGCTCCAATTCGAGGTCCCGCTCGGAAGAATCGCCCTCGACCGACCCGCGTACGAAATCGATCAGCTTCACTTTCGTCTGCGTGAGCGCGAAAACGAGCTGATCCAGCGGCATGCCGTCGTGAAAGCGGTCGCGGCCCTTGCGTTCGTAGCTCGTGCGCAGGCGGCGCCAGGTATGGCTGTGCAGCCAGCTCCCCAGATGCTTGTACAGATCGTGAACCAGCTTGTGGTACTTGTTGTCGGGCATGGAGTGGTAGAACTCCGCCCGCCGGTCTTGCTTGACCGCCTCGACCACATCCATCGCCAGCTTGTCGGCGTGGGTTTCGATCTGTTGAACGAGCTTGCGCGAGATCATGATGCGTTGCGAGCCGGCGGGCGGGATGCTGCGCGCCGGCCCACTAGTAATTTTACCCCGGACGCGGGATGCGACCGCAAACGCTTGCGCGGCGAAAACGGCGCGAATCCCGCGGGGTTCAGTTCCTGCCGGGCAAAACAGGGCAGAGCGACCCGCGGGCAGCCTCTTCTCCAACCGTATGGATGCGCACCCGGATCGGGCGTCTGGCCGGCAAATTCGGCGTATCCAGATCGACGGGAATGAAGTTGTCGGCGAGCGCCCGGCTCCGGCCGCCGCGCGGCGACAGCGAGACGGCCGCAATCTCCCGGCCCACGAACCGCCGGCGGAACGCCCGGTTCTTGCGCGCGCTCAGTTCGCGCAGAATGGCGTTGCGCTTTTTCTTGACGCTCTTGGGCACATGCGCGGCATGGGCAGCCGCCTCCGTGCCTTCGCGCGGCGAGAACGTAAACACATGCAGGTAGGTCAACGGCATGCGCTCGATGAAGTCGCGGGTCTGCGCGAAATCGGCATCGGTTTCGCCGGGGAAACCGACCATGACGTCGGCGCCTATGGCGGCGTCCGGCAGCGCCTCGTGGATGGCGCGCAGGCGTTGCGCGTAGTGGCGCGTCCGGTAGCGCCGGCGCATTCTCTTGAGCACCGCGTCCGAAGCCGACTGCAACGGAATATGCGCGTGCCGGGCGATGCGCGGCGATTGCGCCATGAGCTCGATCAGTTCCGGCGTCCAGTCCATCGGCTCGACGGAACTGATGCGCAGCTTCCGCACCGGCGTTTCGTCCAGCAGGCGCCGCAGCAGGGAAACGAAGCGCGGGCGGCCGTCCAGATCGCGCCCCCAGCGCCCCAGATTGATGCCGGTAAGCACGACCTCCGGGTAATCGGCTGCGAGCGCTCGCACCTGATGGATTGCGTTCTCCGCTGTTGCGCTCCGGCTGCGCCCGCGGACCGAGGGGATGATGCAAAACGAGCAGCGGTTGTTGCAGCCGTCCTGGACCTTGACGTTCGGGCGGCTGCGGTCGCCGCCCGCGTCGAAGACCGGCTGCGCCGTCCAGCGCGTTTGTGCGCCGATCTCGCCTACCAGCAGGCCGCCGCCGGGAATTTGCCCGTGATAGGCGAGGCTGCCGGATTGCCCGCTGCCCGCGATTTGCACCAGCCGCGGCGCGAGCGTCTCTCCGATTGCGGATTTGTGGGAATTGCCGACGACCCATTTCACGCCTTCCAGCGCAGCCAGCTCTTCGGGCTTGCGTTGGGCGTAGCAGCCGGTCACGAGGATTTCCGCGCGCGGGTTCTCGCGGCGCAGGCGGCGAATTTCCCGGCGCGCATCGCGGTCCGCCTCGGCGGTGACGGTGCAGGTGTTCACGACGTACACGTCCGCCCCGCCGCCGGCTGCGGCGGCCAATCCTCGGGCGGAAAGATCCGTCGCGATCGCGGCTCCGTCCGCCTGCGTTGCGCGGCAGCCGAAGTTCTTGACGGCGAACTTGCGCGGCATCTGAAGTTTATTGAAGCACGCCGCCCTGCGGCGCGGCGCTTGCCTCGGGCGGCGCCTGCAACGTCAGAAAGCCGCCTGCGGGGGCGGCTGCTCCGCCGACCGTCACGCTGACGGGGGCGTCGCCCGCCGCCAATTCCCCGGGAACCTGAAAGTTGACTTGATAAAGCCCGGCGAACCCCGGAGTAACGCCCGCGTAAAAGAGGTCGGCGCCGGCGCCGCCGACGGAAACGGCAACCGGCAATGTCGCTGCCGCCGGCCCGCCGGCAAGTTGGCCGGGCTGCAGCAAAGGCTCGGTTGCGCCTAAACCCGTCATGAATACCGTAATCACGTCGCCCGGCGCCGCCGGCGCAAACCCCGCTCCGGGAAGCAGCCCTGCGGCGCCTACGAAGGTCCCCGTGATCGCGTTCACCGCCGCGATCGGACCACGGCCGTCCGGCGAGGAAATAAAAAAGAAAAACTGCGGGCTGCTGGGCGCGACCGGCAGCTCGAATGCGTCGCTGTCGATTTCGTCCGCCCGATCGCAGTTGGCAAGCACACGCACCGCGGCGCTTGTCCGTCCGGGCTGCAGCGCGGCTTGAACGTTGATCTGCTGCGCGAACGCTGCGAAAATCGGCGCACGGCTTCCGTCCATCTCCACGCAGACGCCGTTGCTGTTCGTCGGCGGACCCTGCCCGACTCCTGCCGAGTCCGCCGCCGGGGCGCCGTCCAGAATAAACTCCGTGCCCCACAGCGTCAAGATGGCGTTATACGAGGCGTTGGTCACGGGGGGCGCGCCGGAGCCGGCGCCGACGATCGCCGCTATATGCGGCCGCGGAATCGCGTCGCCGAAGAGAACGTGCGCGATGCCGCGGTCGTTGTCTTCGCCCGGCGCGCCGACGGCCAAGTCGTCGCCGGCTTCTCCGCCGAAGTCGCCGGCGGCCATGGCGAAGGTGAAATCGTCTCCCGTCTCGGCTTGGTCGCTCAGCCCGCTCGCCCCTTGTGCGAAAACCTGGTTGCCGTTCCCGGTCAGGCCCCGCGAGCTTCCCGGCAGGACGTGCAGCAGGCCGCGGTTGCCGTCTTCCCCGCGGACGCCGACGGCCAAGTCGTCGTAGCGGTCGCCGTTGAAATCGCCGGAGACGAGCTCGCTGCCGAAGCGGTCGCCGCCTTCTCTGCGGTCGGGCAGGCCGTCCTGATCTTGCCGCCAACGGCGGCTCCCGGCGCCGGTAAGCGCTTGCCGGGCGCCGGGAATCACGATGACGTTTCCCTCGCCCCCGTTCTCTCCGAGCGAAGCAACGGCCAAATCGTCGTAGCCGTCGCCGTTGAAATCGCCCGCCTCGATCACTCCGCCGAAGCCGTCTCCGCCTTCGCGGTCGTCGGGCAAGCCGTCGTTGTCTTGTTCGAAGCGGCGGTTGCCATTGGAAATCAGGCCGCCGGAAGAGCCCAGGATCATGTTGACCGTGCCGCGTCCGCCGTTCTCGCCCGGCGTGCCGGCCACAAGATCGTCGTAGCCGTCGCCGTTGTAGTCGCCGGCGGCCAAGGCCGCTGCGAAGAGATCGTTGTTTTCGGTGTCTCCGCGCAATCCGTCATCGCCTTGGCGCCAGCGCTGGTTGCCGTTGGCGACGAGTCCTCTGCTCGAGCCGAAAACGATCGACACCATGCCGCCGTTGTTGTTCTCGCCCGGCGCGCCGACGGCCAGATCGTCGAAGCCGTCGCCGTTGAAATCGCCCGTATCGAGCGCCGTGCCGAAGAAATCGCCGCTTTCGGCGTCGCCGCGAAGCCCGTCATGCCCTTGCCGCCACGCCTGGTTTCCGTCCGCCGTCAAGCCCTGCTCGGAGCCGTAGAGCACATGCACGATTCCTCTGGAGTTGTCTTCGCCGTTTGCGCCGGCCGCCAGGTCGCAATAGCCGTCCGCGTCGAAATCGCCCGCGGTCAACGCAATGCCGAACTGATCGCCGCCCTCGGCATTGCCGTCGATGCCGTCGACGCCCTGCTCCCACTTCTGGTTGCCCGCGGGCGTCAGGCCGTTGCCGTCGGAGTAGATGACGTTCACGATTCCCCGCGCGCCGCTCTCGCCCGGCGAACCGACGGCCAGATCGTCGAAGCCGTCGCCGTTGAAATCGCAGCCGGACAGGGCATGAGCAAAGCGGTCGTTGCCCTCGTAATTGCCGAGGATGCCGGCGGCCCCCTGTTGAAAGCGCTGATTGCCGGTTGTCGTGAGCTGCGCGGGCCCGGGAGCCGCGAGCGAAAAGAACGACAGGACGAGGCCGGCGAACGCACGAGGCGCCGTTTGCCGCAAGCACAAAGACGAGGCGCGGCCGGTCAACATCGTCCGGTTCCCGTTTTCCATGCGGCCTCCGCGCCGGGGCTCACAGCCTGACCCGCGCCCATTTTTTGCCGAGTTGAATAGTCAGCTCGCTGACGCCCGGCGCCGGCTCGAAGCTCATCTCGCGGTGCTTCTCGCCGTTGATCGAGACGGCGTTCGCTTTGAGCTTGCGATTCGCTTCGGCGCCGGAGGCCGCCAACCCGACGGCGCGCAGCAGCTTGTCGATGCGGATGCCGGGCCCGCCCGCGAGCTCGCGCGGAAGCGCAAACTCCGCCATCCGGTCGGGCATGCGCTTTTCCTGGACGACCCTGCGGAAAGCCTCGGCCCCCCGCCGGGCGGCGGCGCGCGAATGAAAGTCCGTCACGATGCGCTCGGCCAACTCGTGCTTGGCCTCCATCGGGTGCTTTTCGCCGGCGCCGGCGGCCTGCTTGAGGACGGCGATCTCGTCGAGCGAAAGATCCGTCAACAACTCGTAGTAGCGGTACATCGACTCGTCGGAAATCCGCATCGTCTTGCGGTACATGACTTCCGGCGGCTCGGCAACGCCGATGTAGTTGTTGAGCGACTTCGACATTTTCTGCGCGCCGTCCAACCCTTCGAGTATCGGCATGGTCATCGCGATCTGACGCGGGCTTCCGAAGTCGCTCTGAATCTCGCGGCCGACCAGCAAGTTGAACTTCTGGTCGGTGCCCCCCAACTCGACGTCGGCCTCCAGGGCAACCGAGTCGTACGCCTGCGTCAGTGGGTAGAGCAGCTCGTGGACGGAAATCGGCTTCCCTTCCTTGAAACGCTTGGAAAAGTCGTCGCGCTCGAGCAGCCGGGCGACCGTGTACTTCGAGCAAAGCCGGATCAGCCCCAGCGTGCCGAGCTTCAGCAGCCACTCGCTGTTGAAGCGCACCTCCGTTTTCTCCGGATCGAGAATCTTGAACGCCTGCTTCTTGTAGGTTTCCGCGTTGGCCGCGATCTGCTCGCGGCTCATCAGCGGCCGCGCCGCGTTGCGTCCGCTGGGGTCGCCGATCAATCCGGTAATGTCGCCGATCAGGAAAATCGCCGTGTGGCCGAGATCCTGAAAATGCTTCATCTTGCGGATGAGCACGGTGTGGCCGAGATGCAAGTCGGGCGCGGTTGGGTCGAAACCCGCCTTGACCCGCAACGGGCGGCCTTTCCGCGCACAGTCGATAAGCCGCTGCCGGAGGTCTTCCTCGCGGATGATTTCGGCGCAGCCCTTGCGCAGGTACGCCAATTGTTCGTCGATGGTCATGCGCTCCGACCGCCGCGGATCACACGCCGGCCCTCGATGCGGTAGTTGCCGCCGAGCACCGTGTTGATCGCTTCGGTATAGATGCGGTGTTCTTGTTTCAGGATACGCGCTGCGAGCGCCGCCTCGTCGTCGTCGTCGAGCACGGGCGCCGCGGCCTGCGCCACGATCGGCCCCGAATCCAGCCGCTCGTCGACAAAATGGACCGTGCAGCCCGAGAAGCGGACGCCGTACTCCAGAGCCTGATGCTGGGCTTCGAGGCCGGGGAAGGCCGGCAGGAGGGACGGGTGGATATTCAGGATGCGCTGCGGAAACTGCTCCACGAAATACGCGCTGAGCAGGCGCATGAAACCCGCTAGACAGACCAGATCGACGTTCTCTTGCTTCAGGCGCTCCACGACCAGGCGGTCGTAATCCTCGCGCTCCATGGCTCTCGAGCGGATGCACTCGGCCTTGATGCCCCGCTCGCGGGCGCGTTCGAGCCCGGCGGCCCGCGGCGTGTTGCTGATGACGATCGCGATTTCGGCGGCGATGCGCCCCGCGTCGATGCTGTCCGCGATGGCCTCGAAATTGGAGCCGCGGCCTGAAATCAATATCCCTAGGCGCTTCATGACCGATAGACGACTCTTCTGGCGCCCCGCCTGACGCTGCCGACGACCGCGGGCTTTTCCTTCATCTCCCGCAAAACGGCGAGAGCGCGGTCGGCGTCTTCCCGAGCAACGCAGACGATCATTCCCAAGCCCATGTTGAAGGTGCGCAGCATCTCGGCTTCGTCGATGCCGCCCAGCCGCTGCAGCAGCTTGAAGACCGCAGGAACCCGCCACGAGCCCAAGCGGATATGCGCCTCGCAACGCTTGGGCAGCATGCGCGGCGTATTGCCGGTGACGCCCCCGCCGGTAATGTGCGCCGCGGCGAGCAACAGGCCTTCCTTGGCCAGCGCCCGCAGCGCCGGGAGATAGCTGCGGTGAACCTTGAGCAGCTCCTTGCCGGCGGTCGTCCGCAACTCCGGCACGCGGGCGTCGATCTTGTATCCGGCCGTCTCGAAAAACAGCTTGCGGGCCAGCGAATAGCCGTTGGTGTGCAGCCCCGTCGACGGGATCCCGATCAAAATGCAGCCCTCGTCCACTTTCTTCCCGTCGAGCAGGTCCGACCGCTCGCACGCGCCGACGATGAAACCGGCCAAGTCGTATTCGCCCGCCGCGTACATGCCGGGCATTTCCGCCGTCTCGCCGCCGATCAGCGCCACGCCGTTCTGCTTGCAGGCGATGCTCAGACCCTTGACGACCTTTTCGGCAACGTCCGCCCTGAGCTTTCCGGTTGCGAAATAATCCAGGAAAAACAACGGCTGCGCGCCTTGCACGGCAATGTCGTTGACGCAGTGATTCACCAGGCAGCGGCCGACCGTGTCGTGCTTGTCCATGGCGAAAGCGACGTTCAGCTTCGTGCCGACCCCGTCCGCCGAGCTGATCAGGACGGGTTCGCGAAGCCGCTTGCCGGCCAGCGAATAGGCGGCTCCGAAAGCTCCGATGCCGGCCAGCACGTTGCGGTCGAAGGTAGCGCGGGCATAACGCTTGAAACGTTGCGTCGCGCGCTCCGCTTCGTCGATGTCGACGCCTGCGGCGGCATAAGCCGGAGCGCGCCGGCGGATCGTGGATAATGGATAATGGATAGTAGATAGTTTAGCGTGCCTCGCGCGCCCCAGTGGATGGTGGATAGTGCATAGGGAAGATGGCCGCGAATTGCCAAGACCAGCGGCTCGCGCCCCGCGACCAGCCGCGCAGCGGCCCGCCCCCGCGGACGCGCCGCCGGCCGACCCGAGCGAGACGCGCAAACAGGCCCGGCCCCGACCGCGCGTCATGGCCGCTTATCGCGGCAGTCATGACGCCTACGACGAGCTATACAAGAAGCTCGCCGAATGACGGACTATCTCACGCCGGCGGAAGTTCTCGCCATTCACGCGGACCAGATCGAGCGCTACGGCGGGTCGCCGGGGGGCCGGGATGCCGGTCTGTTGGAGGCGGCGCTCTATCGGCCGCAAACCGGCTATTACGCCGACCTCATCGAGGAAGCCGCAGCGCTGATGGGAGGCGGTCGCGAGTTCCGAGTCGCAAGTCGAAAAAACTTGAGACCTGTCACTCGCCCTGCGGTTAAACTATCCACTATCCACGATCCACGATTCACGGGGCGGCGGCAGTCGCCCTTGGCCGCCGCCCTGCTTGCCCGTCTCGAGCTCCGTCCGAACGACCGCGTCCTCGACATCGGCTGCGGTGACGGCTGGGCCGCCCGCATGCTTGCGCCGCGGCTGCCCGATGGCGCAGTCGTGGGCATCGACGCCGCCGCCGAGACGATCCGCGAAGCCCGCCGTTTGTCCGGCGCCCTCGACAACGTCCTCTTTGCGCCGGCGCCTGCCGAGCGGATTCCCTGGGCCGAGGACTACTTCACCCACGTCATCGGCATCGAGGCGGCCTGCTCTTGGCCGTCGCCCGAGCGGGTTGCGCAGGAAATTTTCCGCGTGGCGGCCTATGGAGGCCGGTTCCACCTTGTTTTCCATTCTTCTATGCAAAGCCCGCGCTCTCACGAGCGGCCCGCCGGCAAGGAGCCGGCAATGCAGATCGAGGGCGCCGGCGAATGGGTCGATCTCTTCCGCGCCGCCGGCTTCGAGCAGGTCACGGCCGAACGCATCCCCGGCGATCCCCCGCTTCCCGGCTCGGAACGGGAGCGCGGGGGAGCGCTTTACGTCACCGGCCGCAAGCCCGCGCTCCCTCTTCGGTCTGCGCCGCCGCCCGATCCGTTGCGCGTCCTCGATTGACGCGGCGGGAGGGAATTCAGCTATCTTGGAACGAAACTCCGACCGGCTTTCCAGGAAATCGAATAGCAGCGCCATGTTCAGAACCAGGATCACCGAAATGTTCGGCATCGAGTACCCGATCGTCCAGGGCGGGCTGATGTGGCTGGCCCGCGCCGAGTTGGCGGCCGCCGTGGCCGAAGCCGGGGGCATCGGCTTCATGACCGCCTTGACGCACCCCAAGCCGGAGTTGCTGCGCGATGAGATCCGCAAGGCGCGCGACCTTACCGACAAGCCCTTCGGCGTCAATCTGACTTTCCTGCCGTCGCTGCGTCCGCCCGATTTCCCGGCCTACGTCAACGTTTGCATCGAAGAAGGCGTGAAGTTCATCGAGACCGCCGGCCGCAATCCGCAGGAATTCCTGCCCGTGCTCAACGAAGCCGGCGTCAAGGTCGTCCACAAGTGCACGTCCATCCGTCATGCTCTCAAGGCCCAGAGCATCGGCTGCGCCGCCGTCAGCATCGACGGTTTCGAGTGCGCCGGACATCCGGGCGAAGACGATGTGACCTCGCTGATCCTCATCCCCCTGGCCGCCGATACGCTGGAGATTCCGATCGTGGCCTCGGGCGGCTTCGGCGACGGCCGCGGCTTGGTTGCCGCCTTGGCCTTGGGCGCCGACGGCATGAACATGGGGACGCGCTTCGTCGCCACCCGGGAATGTCCGATTCACGACAACGTCAAGCAGGCCCTGGTCAACGCCTCCGAGCGCGACACCCGGCTGCTGATGCGCACGCTGCGCAACACCGCCCGCTATCTGGTCAACGAAAACACCGAGAAAGTCCTGGAGATCGAAGCCCGCGGCAACGCTACGATCGACGATATCAAGCAATACATGTCCGGACTCGAAGGCAAGAAGATGATCGAAAACGGCGACCTGAACAACGGCGTCTTTTCCGCCGGGCAGATCATCGGCATGATCCGCAGCGTTCCGACGGTGCAGGAGCTGTTCGACGAGATCGTCGGCGAGGCCCGCGCTCTGATGACCGAGCGGCTGCCCAACATGGTCGAGCCGGAGCCCGTTCTGCGCTGACGCCGCGCGCCCTTGCGGCGCTTGTATTCAAGGGATCATGGCCCCGCCAACGACAGCCCCTGCCGCCGACTGCGCGGACTGGAACTCGGAGGAGTATTTCCGGGCGGCGGCGGTCGAGGATACGGCCCGCTGCCTTGCCGCCGGAGCGGACCCCAACGCGCGGGACAAAACCGGCAAGACTCCCGGGCGCCATGCAGCCGAATGGAACGCGCGCCCGGCGGTCATCGCGGCGCTGGCCGCCGCCGGGGCGAACCTGGAGGCGCGGGCCGCCGAAAACGGTTGGACCCCCTTGCACCTCGCCGCCGGATTGAACGCCGAGCCCACCGTCAGCGCCGCGCTCACGGCCGCCGGCGCGAATCCCAAAGCGCGGGACAACGACGGCAAGACGCCCGGGCGCCGCGCCGCCGCCAAGTTCAATCCCGCCGTTGTCGCCGTGCTGCTGGCCGCCGGCGCGGAGCCCGACGCGCGCAACGAAACCGGCCGCTCCTCCCTGCATCTCGCCGCCGGGTTGAACGAAAATCCCGCCGTCATCGCCGCGCTGCTCGCTGCCGGCGCGGACTTGAGGGCGCGGGACAATGCCGGCTTGACGCCCGGGCGCCGCGCCGCCGGCCGCAACAAAAACCCCGCCGTCGTCGCGGCGCTGCTGTCCGCCGGGGCCGACCCCAAGGCGCGGAATCAGGACGGCAAGACGCCCTGGGACTACGCCAAGGACAACGAGCCGCTCAAGGGCTCCGACGCCTACTGGCGGTTGAACGACGCGCGGTTCTGAAGATCGGGCGCGCTGCGGCAATCCCGGCGCTGCGCATCGAGAACGCTTTCTTCCCCTGAACGCCGTCCCGCCGGCGCTAACCCAAGCTCGCTTTGAGCTTCGCCGCGAAGCGGGCGACATCGATCACGAAGCGTTCGTGCGTGCCCTTGCCGATCGTCTTCTCGCCCTCGAAGGCCGCAACGTCGAAGATGACGCGGCGGCGGTCGATCTCTTGCACCGTTGCGCGGTAGGTGACTTCGTTGCCCATCGCCGCCGCCGCCAGATGCTCGATGCAAACCTTCGTGCCCACGCTGTCCTGCCCCTTTTCCAGGTGAGGCAGGATTGCGTCGCGGCAGCAAATCTCCATGTGCATGATCATGCTCGGCGTCGAAAGCGACGGACGCACGCCGCTGCCGAGAAACGTGATCGAGTCGTCGCGGCGCACGACGCGCTTTTGTTCGAGGGAAAGTCCGAGCGGCGGCATCTCTCGCAAGGATACACGGCCGGCGGGGCCGGACGCCAACCCGGCGCTCCCGCGCAACCTATAATCGAGGAACCATGACCGCAGCGTTGCCCGGCGGCGGCCTGCCGCGATGACCGTTCTCGAAGACGTCAAGCACGGCGCCAGGCTGCGCGGGATCGTTGCGGGCCATGCGGTTCCGGTCGTCTCGGTCGAGTGGATCGGCAATCAGGCGGTCAACCTGGTTTACCGCGAGCCGAGCGGCGGAGTTGCGGAAACCACGCTCTACCGCGGCGACGAGCATCGCCTCAGCATTGACGTGCGCGGCAGGGACTGGTCGTTCGACGGCGACGGCGCCTTGCTGCGCCTGGTCACGGAAGCGAAGCGCATCGAGCGCGCGCACCATTTCGATCCGTACCTCGCCATCCACACCAGCCTCGCCGAGCCGTTGCCGCACCAGATCTCCGCCGTGTAAGGCGAGCTGCTGCCGCGCCAACCGCTGCGCTTCCTGCTGGCCGACGATCCGGGAGCGGGCAAGACGATCATGGCCGGGCTGCTCATCAAGGAACTGCTCGCGCGCGGCGACCTGGAACGCTGCCTGATCGTCGCCCCGGGAAACCTCGTCGAGCAGTGGCAAGACGAGCTTGGCGAGAAATTCGGTCTGGAATTCGACATCCTTACGCGCAGCGCGGTCGAGTCCTCGCGCTCGGGCAACCCCTTCGACGGCCGCGGCCGGTTGATCGCCCGGCTGGACGCGCTCGCCCGCAACGAAGACTTGCAGGAAAAGCTCGGCCAAGCCGCCGAATGGGACCTGATCGTCTGCGACGAGGCGCACCGCATGTCGGCTTCCTATTTCGGCGGCGAGGTCAAGTACGCCAAGCGTTACCAGGTCGGCCGGCGCCTCGGCGGCCTCTGCCGCCACCTGCTGCTCATGACGGCCACGCCGCACAACGGCAAGGAAGAGGACTTCCAGCTTTTCATGGCGCTGCTCGACGGCGACCGCTTCGAAGGCCGCTTCCGCGACGGCGTCCACTACGCCGACGCCGCCGACATGATGCGCCGGCTGACCAAGGAAGAGCTGCTGCGTTTCAACGCGCGGCCGCTGTTTCCCGAACGCCGCGCCTACACCGCCAAGTACGAGCTTTCGCCCAAGGAAGCGGCGCTTTACGCCGCCGTCACCGAGTACGTCCGCAGCGAAATGAACCGCGTCCAGCGTTTCGCCGAGGGCGACGGCAAGAAGCGCAGCAAAGTCGGTTTCGCCTTGCAAACCCTGCAGCGCCGGCTGGCCTCCTCGCCGGCCGCGATCTACCGGTCGCTGAAGCGGCGGCGCGAGCGGCTGGAGCGCGAGCTTGCCGAAGCCGGACTTGCCGCCAAGGGTCGCAAAGCCGGTTTCGGCGCCGCGGCGCCGAGCGGCGAGGCGGTAAGCGACGAGGTTCTGCACAATATCGACGAATACGGACAGGACGAGATCGAGGAACTTGCAGAGCGCATCGCCGCCGGCGCGACGGCGGATCGAGCGCGCGGCAATGGACGCGGTGATCGAGGCCGAGCGCAAGTTGGGCAACGAGCCGCCCGACGTCTCCGCCAAAAAATCGGCTACGACGTTGCTTCTTGCGACCCGAGCGCCAAGCGCCTGCGCTTCATCGAGGTCAAGGGGCGCGCCGCCGGCCCGAGACCGTGACGCTCACCCGCCAGGAAATCATCATCTCGCTGCACGAGCCGGAAAAATTCATTCTGGCCATCGTCGAAGTCGAGGGCGGCGAGGCCCGCGAACCGCAGTATATCCGCGGCGCGCTCGACGAGCGCGAGCCGCCCTTCGAGCAGACCGCCGTCCAATTCGACCTGAAAAAACTGCTGGCGCGCGCGGAGAGGCCAAAATGAGCTTGGGAAATCGAGTGGATCCTAAGTTCTGTGGGGATGACCGTTTTACTCTGGCGGTTGTGAGAGGGCGCCGGAGCCGAGCGGATGTACTAAAATGACGGACCGAGACGGAAAACCGGAGGCGGCATGACCACGGAAGTTATTTCGATATTAGGTGTAGGCGTAACGGTGCTGATTGCCGTTGTCGGCTTCGGCATTACGCTCATGCGCGAAATTGGAGACCTGCGGGAACGCATGGCCCGTCTCGAGGGGCTGTTCGAAGGTTTTACCAGCGCCAAGCCGGCCGGCGGCGGACAATAGCCCGCATACCGCAGCAGCCGGCCGGCGGCGGTAGGGGATAGCCGGCCCGGAATTGCGCGGCTCGCGATCCGTCCGTGATCGCGCCCCCGAGCGGCTCGTTAGAATAGAGAAACCCCGTATGTCCTTGATCGCCGGGCAATTGCGAAAAGTGTGGGATGCGCTGCGCGCCGGCAACCCGCAGCGCCGCCATGCCCTGCTGGAAGTCCGCATCAGGAACCTGCGCGGCATTCGGGATCTGCGCGTGCCCTTCGACTATCCCGTCTGCGTGCTGGCGGGGCCCAACGGCAGCGGCAAGTCCACCGTGCTGTTCGCCTGCGCCTGCGCCTACCGCGTTCCCGGACGCCGCCCCCGGGAATTCGCCCCCGGCAGTTTGTTCCCGAACTTCACCGACCAGCAGTCGGGAGCGCTTTCGGACGCCGCCGCCGACACAGAGATCGAGCTCCACTATTTGCACGACAACGCGCGTCTTTCCATGGTCTGGAAGCGCAAGGACGCCGGCAGCCGCTGGAGCCGCAGCTTCATGGGCCGCAAGGGGGCCGGGCAGCCGCAACGGGACGTGTACCTGCGTACGCTCGCCAACCTGACCAATCCGTCCGAGGTCCGCGGCCTTCTGCAGATCGGACGGAAGCCCTACCAAACCGTCGGCCTCACTCCCGATCTGCTCGTCTTCGCGCAGCGCATTCTGCGCCCGCGTTACCGTCGCCTGTCGCTCATCGCCGCCCAGGGCCGCGATCTGCTGTTCGCCGAGACCGAAGGGCAACCGGACGCCCGTTACTCGGAGTTTCACATGTCTTCCGGGGAGCGGGCGGTGCTGCGCATCTCCAAAGATATTTCCCGTCTCAAAGACGCCCTTGTGCTGATCGACGAGGTGGATACCGGCCTGCATCCCTACACGCAGCAGCAGGTCATGCTGGAGTTGCAGCGCATCGCCTTGCGACGGAATCTACAGATCGTTGTCGCTTCGCACAGCCCGGTCGTACTCGACAGCGTGCCCCCCGACGCCCGCATCTTTCTGGACCGCGACGACCGCACCGCGGAAGTGCGTTTGTTGCCCGCGTACCGCGACATTTTCCAGAAAGCACTCTACGGGCAATCCCGCGACAAACTGTCGATCCTGTGCGAAGACGCCGTCGCCGAAGGGGCGATCCTTGGCGTGTTGGATGTGTTGAACGCCGACATGGGGCTTCGCCACGAGGACTTCGTTATCGGCAGCAATACCGGACGCGACGAGTTTCCGGCCCATATCCGCACGCTGGGAAAGTTCGGCAAGCTGGACAGTTTCGTTGTCGTGCTGGACGGCGACTCCCGCGGCATGGAGAACAAGATCAAGACAACCGCCGCGGACTACGGACACAGCATGCAACCGCTGTTTCTGCCGGGAGACAAGCCGCCGGAGCATTGGATCTGGCGGGCGTTGCTGCGCGCAGCGGACCGCTATGCCCCCTCGCTGGGTCTGTCGCCCGAAGATATGGCCCGCATCATGCAGGATACCGAGCAGGCGATGGCCGGCGCATTACAGCAGGGAGACCCCGCCAAGGCCATGCTGGAAGCATTCGCCGACAAACTGAACCGCGCTTCTGCCGATATCGCCAGGATTGTCGGGCGGCGGGAAGCGCAGGAAGACAGCCGCGAGCTTGCCGATCTCCTGGTCCCGCTGCAGGAGCGGATCCAAGCCTGGAGGCAGTTGTGAAGCCCGCGCAGGATTCCCTTGAGATCGAAGTGAAGGACTTCGGGCCGATCGTTGAGGCCCAGGTCGACCTGCGTCCGTTGACGGTGTTCGTCGGGCCGAGCAACACCGGCAAATCTTATCTGGCGATTCTGATCTATGCGCTGCACAGGGCTTTCGGGGTCGAGGCTGGCGGGTTCTCCGAGTGGTATCGGAGGTATTATGCCGATTACACTGTGCCTTTGGGACACGCAGCGGAGAAACTGCCCGAGGAAGCCTTCGAAGATCTTGTCGAATGGGTCGGGGAAACGATTGCGAGCGGGATGGAAACACGGAGTAGGAAAGAGATTTTTTTGCCCGATTTTTTTGCAGACTTGTTGTGTTCCGGGTTTAACGAATTTGGAATATACAGTTGGGTAAGCGATGAAATCCGCAGATGCTTCGGCACCGCCGAGATCGGGAGATTGATCCGCAATGGCAGCAAGGCCGGCGCGCGCGTTGTGCTTCGCAAGCCTGTCTCGAACGGCTCAGCGCTTATCGAGCATGAATTGACGATCAAAGCGTCGGGCGTCGCCTTCAAGATGACAATCCCTGAAAAGACGCCTCTATGGATTCAGGGTGCGGCCGCCAATAAATTGATCGGAGATTTGCGCCGTATGGCAGAAGAGATATCTACGGTCGTCCAAGAGGATGGAAGGACGGATATTGAGATTCAAAGCACGGTTCGGGAAAAGGCAGGGGTATTGGCAATAGAACTGGCCGAGCTCGCCGTGCATCAGGTGATCGGCCTGTTGCGCGGCCCGATGTTTTATCTCCCCGCCGACCGGACCGGCGTGATGCATGCGCACAGTGTAATCGTCAGCACCCTGATTCAAAGCGCGGCGATGGCTGGCTTGCGTCCGACTCCCAAAGCGCCCATGCTTTCCGGCATCCTGGCGGATTTTCTCCAACGGTTGGTCGAACTCGACGATCCGTTGCTTTTATGGCGTAAGCCCGAAAGCGGCCTTGCCGAGCGGATCGAAGAGACCGTTCTCGGCGGGTCCGTGCGCGTCGAGAAAGCGGAGACAACCGGCTATCCGCGGTTCATGTACCAGCCGAAGGGGTGGAAAGAGGATATGCCCTTGATGAACGCTTCGTCCATGGTGTCGGAGCTTGCGCCGGTAGTCCTGTATCTGCGTCACGTGGTCCACCCCGGCAACGTGCTGATCGTCGAAGAGCCGGAATCGCACCTGCATCCGGCCAAGCAAGTCGAATTGATCCGTCAGCTTGCGTTTGCCGTGCGTTCGGGCGTCAGAGTGATCGTCACGACGCACAGCGAATGGATCCTCGAGGAACTCGCCAACATCGTGCGGCGTTCCGAACTCCCCGAAGCCCGCCGGAATGAGACGACGCACGGCGATTTCTCGCTGCCGCATCGCGATGTCGGGGTATGGCTGTTCGAGCCGAAACGCCGCCCCAAGGGGTCGGTCGTGAAGGAAATTCGCCTTGACGACTCCGACCTTTATCCGTCGGGCTTCGACGATGTCGCCGCAGCGCTGCACAATGATTGGGCCGAGATTACCGACCGGATCGGGGATGCCGAATGATGGGGCTGGTGGAAACGGTCCGCAAACGGGTTTCCCCGGAATGTCTTGTGGAGGAATGCGATAAGGATAACTGTTCCGTGCTGCTGGAAGGCGCTCCGGAGCAGCGGTTGATTATCGATTTCGACGAGGAGGGCTCGCCGCTCGCCCGGGAGCAGATGCATTGCGACTATCTGTTGATCGCGGATGTCTCCGGCAAGCCGAGTTGGGTCGTGCCGCTGGAATTCAAAAGCGGCAGCAGCTCGAACAAAATAGGCAGAGTCGTTACAAAAGCCGTCAAGCAACTCCATGCCGGTGCATGCGCTGCCGAGCAGCTTGTTCCGAACGATGAGACGGTCAACTTTCTCCCCGTTGCGGTCTTCAGTATCTGTAAATTTCAAAAAATAAAGTTGAGAAGCAGAAACAACAGAGTGCTGTTTTGTGGTTCTGGTAAGGCCGTTCGTTTGCTCACTTGCGGTAAGCCATTAAACAAAGTTCTCCGCCCATAACCAAAGCGCTCGGCGTATGGCCCCGCCGCGCAAGAAGCTGATCGAAGTGGCGCTGCCGCTGCAGGCGATCAACGCCGCGGCGGTGCGCGAGAAGTCGATTCGGCACGGGCACCCTTCGACGCTGCACCTGTGGTGGGCAAGGCGGCCGCTGGCGGCCTGCCGGGCGGTGCTCTTCGCGCAGCTTGTGGACGACCCTTCGGCGCGGCCAGACAAGTCCGTGGTGAAAGTGGCGTGGGCGGCGCGGCGGGCTCCTGCGGTCGCTCGGCGAGGAGTGAGGAGGATGACGATCCGGGTCGGTCGTCTCCGACGAACGACGAAGCCGACGGCCGCAAATGTGTCTTTCCGGCCCGCTCAAGCGGCGCCGCCCGAAGGGTTACGCGCCCCTGCCGACTGGCTGATTGTAGCGTACGCCGCCGAGTTCCTTGAGCGCCCCCGCGATACCGGGTCGCCGTAAGGGTTCGCGCAAGAATAACTTCCTAGAAGCGCCCGTAGTCTCGCAGTAGAACCCACCGGCGCCGCGACTCTCGTGATCAGCAATCAAGTCCCGTCATCTGAGGGGCGCAGCCCGTCCGAGTTGTGGCATCATTGCGGAAATGCGAACCCGCAATGGCGCCATAATGAGACCAACCCAATTCTCCGCCGACACGATCATCGCCCTGCTCCGCAACCAGACCATCGCCTCGCTGGCCGAGGTCATGGCCGCGCTCGGCGCCCGCGCCAGCAGGCGCACCGCGTTCCGCAAGCTCAAGGACATCGACGCCCGCACCAGCTACTCGCATCGCGGCGGCTACTACACCCTCGACCAACTCGCCCACTTCGACGAGCGCGGCCTGTGGTCGTTCGCCGGCGTCCGCTTCTCCCGCGCCGGCACCTTGATCGCAACCGCCGAGTCGTTCATCAACCACGCCGAGGCCGGACACTTCGCCGACGAGTTGGACAACCTGCTCGGTGTCGGCACCCAGGACGCGCTGCGCAAGCTCGTCGATGACCGGCGGCTGACACGGCACAAGCTCGCCGGACAGTTCCTCTACTGCGCCGCCGACCGCGCGCAACAGACGCACCAGGTGCGCGCCAGACGTCTGCTGCTGGCCACGCCCGGACTCGGGCAACCCCTGCCCGACGCCGACCTGATGCCCGAGGAGTTGCGCGCCGCCATCGTGTTGTTCGCCAGCCTGCTCGACGAGCGGCAGCGGCGGCTGTTCGCCGGCCTCGAAGCCCTCAAGTGCGGGTGGGGCGGCGACCGGCGCATCGCCCGACTGCTCGGCATCGACCCGTCGACGGTCGCCGCCGGCCGGCGGCAACTGGTCGAGCGTGACGTCGAGGTCGACCGGGTGCGGCGCGCCGGCGGCGGACGCACACCGACGGAAAAAAAACGCCGGAAGTCATCGCCTGCATCAAAACCTTGATGGACCACGAGACGGCCGGCGACCCGGTCAGCGGCCTGAAGTGGACACGCCGAACGACCGCCAAGGTCGCCGACCAACTGGGCGCGCTCGGCATCGACGTCTGCCCCCGGACGGTCGCTCGACTGCTCAAAGCGATGGGCTATTCGCTGCGCGTCAACCACAAGAAGCTCGCCGGCGCTTCCCATCCGAGGCGCGACGATCAGTTCCGGCACATCGCCGACCTGCGCGAGCGTTGCGCCGCCGACAACGTCCCGGTCATCAGCGTCGATACCAAGAAGAAGGAACTCGTCGGCGCGTTCCGAAATCCCGGCGCCAAGTGGGACCGCAGTCCCGAACAGGTCAAGGACCACGACTTCCGCTCCGATGCCGAGGGCCTCGCCGTCCCCTACGGCATCTACGACCCGCGGGCCAACGCCGGCACCGTCTTCGTCGGCCAGACCGCCGACACCCCGGCGTTCGCCGTCGACTGCATCGAGAAATGGTGGCGCACCCAAGGCTGCAAGCACTATCCCGAGGCCAACGCGCTGCAGATCCTGGCCGACGGCGGCGGCAGCAACAGTTGCACGGCGCGCGCCTGGAAATTCAACCTGCAACACCGCCTCTGCAACCGGCACGGCTTGCGCGTGACCGTGGCCCACTACCCGCCGGCCACCTCGAAGTGGAATCCCATCGAACACCGCATGTTCTGCGAGGTCACCAAGAACTGGGCGGGCCGCCCGCTGGACAGCTACGAGACCATCCTGAAATACCTGCGCACCACACGCACCGCCACCGGACTGCGCGTGCGTGCACACCTGGTGCGAAAGACCTACAAGACCGGCGTCAAGGTCACCGATGAGGAAATGCAGGAGCTACGCATCACACCCGACAGCTCAATGCCCAAATGGAACTACACCATCGAACCCATGTAACAAAAACGGAAACTATTTTTGCGCCGGCCCTTAGGCGCGTAACGACGCCCGCGTGACTTTTGCCGCGGACTGCTTGCATTACACTGTCAGAACAGGAGCTTTCATCATGACTTACCGCAACGCCCGTTCGATAGCCGCTCCGATTTTGGCCGCGGCGCTTGCCGCGTGCGCAGGCCCCCCGGCGGAATCCGGCGCGGAGTCGGCCCGCGCGCTGGAGACTGCGGAGTTCGGCGCGGTCGACGGCCAGTCGGTCATGCTTTATACGCTGACGAACGCTTCCGGCGCGCAAGTTGCGATCACCAATTACGGCGGCATCGTGGTCAGCCTGAAGACGCCCGACCGCGCCGGCAATCTCGGGGACGTGGTGCTGGGCTACGACAATCTCGACGCCTACCTTGCCGACACGCCGTATTTCGGCGCGCTGACCGGGCGTTACGCCAACCGTATCGCCAACGCGGCGTTCACCTTGAACGGCGAGTCGTTCACTCTGGCCAGGAACAACGGGCCGAACGCCCTGCACGGAGGCGAGAAGGGGTTCGACAAAGTTGTCTGGGACGCGGAGCCGACCGCCGCCGGCGACGGCCTGATGCTCACCTACGTGAGCGCGGACGGAGAAGAAGGCTACCCCGGGACGCTCAGCGTACGGGTCGTCTATACCTGGACCGACGACAACGAGCTGCATATCGCCTACGAGGCAACCACCGACAAGCCTACGGTCGTCAATCTGACCAACCACTCGTACTTCAACTTGAAAGACGCGGGCGCAAGCAGCGCGCTGAACCATGAGGTCGTCATCGCCGCAGACCGCTATACGCCGATCGACGAGACGTCGATTCCGACGGGCGAATTGGCTGCGGTCGAGGGAACGCCTTTCGATTTCCGGCAGGCCGCCGCCATCGGCGCGCGCATCGAAGAAGACCATGAGCAACTGAAGTTCGGGCTCGGATACGACCACAATTACGCGCTCAACCGCAGCGGCGAGGGCCTCGAGCTTGCGGTCACCGTTTACGAGCCGGACAGCGGCCGGGTGATGGAGGTGTTGACCGAAGAGCCCGGCGTCCAGTTCTATTCCGGCAATTTTCTCGACGGGCATCATATCGGCAAGGGCGGCGTCGCCTACCAGCGCCGCAGCGCGTTTTGCTTCGAGACGCAGCACTTTCCCGATTCGCCCAACCAGCCGCAGTTCCCTTCGACCGTCCTCAACCCCGGCGAAACCTACAGCACCGCCACGGTTTACCGTTTTTCGAGCCGTTAGCCATGAAACTCTCATCGATTCTCATCTTGAATTTGCTGTTGCCGGTTGTCTTCGGCGCCGAGATTCCGCCGCCGGCGGGCGATGCGATCGTCGATTCCTCGGCAAAGCTCGAGTTGCTTTTCACTCGGGAAGCTCCGATCGAGGGCGGCTTGACGGAGGGGCCGGCGGTCGGCCCCGACGGTTCGATCTATTTTTCCGGCATCCGCCGCGGAGAAAACCCGGGCGTCATTCACCGTTTCGATCCGAAGACCGGCGAGACGACCGTATTCGCCGCGAACAGCCATAAGTCGAACGGCCTCGTTTTCGGCCCGGACGGCAAGCTCTACGCGGCCGAGGGGGCAGACTACGGCGGCCGCCGCGTTTCCCGCTGGGATATTCGGTCGAAGCAGCGGACGCCGGTCGTCGACCGTTTCGAGGGCAAGCGCTTCAACTCTCCCAACGACATCTGCGTGGACGGCAAGGGCCGGCTTTATTTCACCGATCCGCGCTACACGGGCCATGAGCCGCGCGAGCTCGAGCACAGGGCGGTTTACCGCGCGACCGCCGCCGGCGGCGTGGTGGAAGTGACCCGCGACCTGACCAAGCCGAACGGCCTGGCGCTGAGCCCCGACGAGAAAACGCTTTATGTCGCCGAAACCAACAACGGCGGCGACGGGATGCCGGGTTTCGAGCCGGGCAACCCCGGCCCGATGCGGATTTACGCTTTTCCTCTCGGTCCGGACGGATCGGTCGCCGGCCCGCGGCGCACGGTCCACGATTTCGGCAGCAAGTTCGGCTGCGACGGCATGACGATCGACGAGCAAGGCAACTTGTACCTGACGGTCCGCGACCCGGCGCGTCCGGGCGTGCTCGCGCTCGACCCCGAGGGCAGGGAGCTGGCCTTCATTCCGACCGGGCCGGGCGTGTCCGTTTCGAGCGTGCCGGCGGTCGCGTTGGAAAACACCAAGGCCGCCGCAGACGCTCCGCAACCCTCGGGCTTGCCCAGCAACGTCGAATTCGGCCTGGGGGACGACATCCATTCCCTTTACGTCACGGTGGATGTGAGCCTCTACCGCATTCGCCTGAAGACGCGCGGCTATCACCGCCAATACCGTTAAAAGACCAGAACCCCGCGCGCGACTTTGCCCGCCTCCATGTCGTCGAAGGCTTGAGGCAGAGCGTCCAGCGGATAGCGTTTGGTGATAAGGTCGTCGAGTTGCAGCTTGCCGGCGCGGTACAGATCCAGCAGCATCGGCAAGTCGAGCCGCGGCCGCATCGATCCCACGAACGAGCCGAGCAGCCGCTTGTTCTGCAGCACCAGCGCGCCCGCCGAGATGGCCGCTTCCGACTTGGCCGCGTGCAGCCCCACGATGGTCGCCGCGCCGCCCGGACGAACGGCCCGCAGCGCCGCTTCGATGGTCTGCGCCGACCCGACGCTGTCGAACGCGTATTCGGGACCCTGCCCGGTCAGGTCCCGCAGGGCGTCGACGAGATCGACCTTGGATGAGTCGATCGTGTGCGTCGCTCCGAGGGCGCGGGCGAACTCGAGTTTCGAGTCCATCACATCGATTGCGACGATCGGATTGCAGCCCGCCAGCTTGCAACCTTGAATCGCGCTCAGCCCGACCCCGCCGCAGCCGATAACCGCCGCCGGCAATCCCGGCTGGGCCTGCGCCGTGCGGATTACGGCGCCGACGCCGGTGGCCACCGCGCAACCGACGACGGCGGCGATCTCGTACGACACGTCCGCGGGAACGGAAACCGCGCCGCTTTCGTCGACAACCGCGTATTCGGCCATGGTCGCCGCGCTGAGCATGTGCTTGAGCGGCATCCCGTCGGTCGTCTGCAAGCGCGTCGTGCCGTCGAGCATCAGCGCTCGGAAGGTGGTCCGCGCCAGCCGCTCGCACAGGTTGTGACGGCCGTTGAGGCAGGTCGCGCAGGACTCGCATGCCGGGAGCCAGTTGACCACCACCTTGTCGCCGGGCTTGAAGCGGGAGACGCGGCCGCCCGTTGCCTCGACGACTCCGGCGCCTTCGTGGCCCAGCACGAGCGGCGGCGTCGCCCGCAATTCGCCGCGGTAGGTATGCAGGTCGGAGTGGCAAACGCCGGCCGCTTTCATGCGGATCAGGATTTCGGTGTCTCGCGGCCGGTCGAGCTCGACTTCCTCGATTCCCAATCGGCCGACTTCGCGGCTCACCGCGGCTTTCATTCTCATCGGTTCTTTCCCTTCGCAAGCGCCCTGCGCGCAATGAGAAGCGCCTTCTATGGTACGCTGAACGCGGCGGTCCTGCTTCGCGCGGGACTGCCGGAATCGAGCGCAGCATGTTGACCAGAACACGCCGGGCATGGGAGATTCCCGAAAGCAAGGCGATTTCCGAGCGCGCCTATCTTTCGCGCCGGAAATGGATGCAGGCGGCGGGCTTCGCGGGCGCGGCGGGCCTGCTTCCGCAGGCGTTGCAGGCCAAGGATACGGACGACCGCTATCCCGCCGAGCGCAATACGAAATACACTCTGGACCGCCCGATCACCCCCGAAAGAGTCGCTACGGCGTACAACAACTTTTACGAGTTCACGCTCGACAAGCAGCGCGTCGTCGATATGGTCGACCGCTTTGAGATCGACCCCTGGAAAGTCAAGGTCAAGGGCTTGGTCAACAATCCCAGGACTTACGATGTGGACGACCTGATTCGGCGGTTTCCGCTCGAGGAGCGGCTCTACCGGTTCCGCTGCGTCGAGACGTGGGCGATGGCCGTGCCCTGGACGGGCTTCCCGATGTCCGCGCTGATCCGCGAGGTCGATCCCCAGCCGGCCGCAAGATTCATGAAGATGGTCACCGTTTTCCGCCCCGCGGTGATGCCCGGAATCGTCTCTCAGCCCCACTACGACTGGCCTTACGTAGAGGCGCTCACGCTGGAAGAGGCCATGAACGAGTTGGCGCTGTTCGGCACGGGCATGTTCGGAAAACCCTTGCCGAAGCAGAACGGGGCGCCCTTCCGGGCGATCCTTCCCTGGAAGTACGGCCTGAAGAACATCAAGTCGATCGTGCAGATCGAGTTCACCAAAAAACGTCCCCCGACCTTGTGGAACAAGGCCGTCCCGACCGAATACGGGTGGTACTCGAACGTCAATCCCAAGCGGCCGCATCCGCGCTGGTCGCAGGCGATGGAGCGCATGATCCCGAACGGGGAGTTGCGTCCGACGCTGCCCTACAACGGCTATGCGCAGTACGTAGCCGGGCTTTACAAAGGCAACGAATTTTAGCTTCTCCGCGCCGCCGGCCGGTTGGTTGCGGGCGTCCTTGAGTTGCTGTAAAGGTTGTTTTTTTACAATGTTTACACTGAATGGTCTCCCGGCAGAATATCCCGCAGCGGCTGAAGCGACTGTACTACAGGCTTTACCGCGTGCTCGTTCGCGCCTGGTGTCTGAGTTCGCGTTTCAGCGATCGGCTCGCCGTTCTGCCCGCCGGCGTCGGGCTGCCGCCGCCCGAGCTGCGGTTCCGAGTAGCCGGCACGCCGTCGGCGCGGTCTTTTCTTGAGGTGGGGGAGTCTTCCGGCCGCGAGATCGAGCGCTGCCTTGAAGAATCCGGGATTCGGTTGGGATCGTTGCGCCGGGTATTGGATTTCGGCGTGGGCTGCGGGCGAACCGTGACGTGGCTGTCAAGGCGGTTTCCGTCCGTCGAGTTTTTCGGAGTCGACGTCGATGAGTAAAGCATCGCCTGGCGCCGGAAATATCTTCGCAACGTGACCTTTGCGACAAACCGTGTTTTGCCGCCTCTGGCCTTCGAAGACGGGCTGTTCGATCTCGTGTACGCGGTCTCCGTGTTCACGCATATCGACCGTTTTCAACAGAAGGAATGGTTGAAAGAATTCCGGCGCCTGCTGCGTCCGGGAGGAGCGCTCTTGCTGACAATCTACTCGGATGCCGTGCTCGACGGGCTGAATCGCAAAACCGCGCAGAAGGTACGGGAATCGGGTCACGCCTTCTGTCGCTCGGAGAAATTGAAAGGGATCTGTCCCGCTTGGTATCACACGGCGTTTCAGACGAGGCAAAGCCTTGAGGATTCGATGCGCGCCGAATTTCGAACTTCAAGATATTTCCCACAAGCCCTGGGGCGCCAGGACATCGCAATTGCAGGAAACGGCCGGGATATCGGCAAACCCTGTTAAAAATCTATGCAACAACTCGTTTGACTGCGCATGCAACCGGCAGACCGCGAGGTGGGCTGTCGGGCATTGGTTGAGAAGAGCCGGATGCGCGGAGACGTGCATGTCCGGTTCTGAGGGGCCTGGGGGTGAGATTCCCCCGGGCTGCCCGACCCCCATGACCGGATTCTTTTGGCGCGGAGACTGCTGCGTGCTGGAGGGAGCGCTCCCGCAACCTGCGACGATGAAAACAAAAGGGGCCGTGGCGCCAGTGGAATTCCTGCACCACGGACGTTTTGAAGTTCGCCGCCCCGAACACGAACTTTTTCAACCATGACGCCAGTCGGCAGCAGAAGAACAAATTCGACGGCATCGACGCCCGCGGCGGAGGACGGGTCCGTATCGACGGGTCCGTATCGTCGTCTCGTGTCCGATCGATACGGACGGGGACTACTACCCGGACGAGGGAGGCTTCAAGGGCTCTTTCGGCAATTGCTGCGATCCGTTGAGTGGTCCGGGATGTACGGAGTGGTGATGTCCGCGCCGCGCGTCATTGTGGTTTTGGGATTGCTGACGCTCCCGGCGGGCGCGGAACCAGTCACGATCCGCATGGACTGGGACGGGTTGCGGACGACGATCGGCCATGGCGATTTCTCGCCCGCGTTACGGCTGCGGACAGGCCCGGACGGCAGCGTCCGCGTCAAAGGCAAGCTGGCGGCGATCGATGCGGCGGGAATCTCCCTCGAACGACGCAAGGGGCCCCGGTTCATCGGGCGGGACGAAATCCGCTCGGTCCGGCTGGTCCCGTCCGGGGGGCGCCGGCGCGGCCGGCGCAAAGTCGCCGCCATCGCCGCGGTCCCGATCGGGATCGCGTCGTTCTTCGGGGGCTGCGTTGTGCTCGGGGGCTGCGGGGAAACGCCGTGGAGCGCCGCCGAGACCGCCGTGACCCTCGGCATGGGCATCGGCGTTCCCTCTGCGGCATACAGGCTGGCTTGGCGGGCGGACCGCAGGGCCGGGGCTATCGTGATGATTTTGGACGAGGACAAGGACAAAAAGGACAAAGAGGAAAAGTAGTCGTGAATGCAAGATGGAAGACAATCCCGGCGAGCGTCGCGCTGCCGGCGGCCGCCCCGGCATGTGCAGGTTGCGGCGCAGGGTCGGAGCGGCGCCGCGCGGAGGGCTGAAGGCGTTGGAGTTGGGCAAAGGGCCGCGCTTCGATGTTGGGGTAGAATCCTAAGCATGATGCGTTGGGCGGTTCTTGCGTTTTTGCCGGCGTTGGTTGCAGCGGCGGGCTCGGACTGGCCGCAGTTTCGGGGGATCAATGCCGCCGGCGTGGCGCAAACGTCGCGCGCGCCCGAAAAGCTCGCCCCTGAAAATTTGCTTTGGCGCACGCCCGTGCCGGCGGGGCATTCGTCGCCGATACTGGTCGGGGAGCGGCTCTTCCTGACCGCGGTCGACGACGAAGGTCTGTGGACCTATTGCCTCGAACGCGCCTCGGGCAAGGTTCTTTGGCGCCGCCAAGCTCCGCGCGATCGCAAGTCGCGCCACCACAAGATGAACAACGCCGCCGCGTCGACCCCGGCGAGCGACGGCGCAAGCATTTTCGTGTTTTTCGCCGACTTCGGCCTGATCGCGTATGCGCTGGACGGGGAAGAAAAGTGGCGCTTGGCGCTCGGCCCCTTCGACAACGGCGCGGGGTTGAGCGCCTCGCCGATTCTCGCCGGCGGCAAGCTGGTCTTCGCCGCCGACGGCAATACCGGCTCGTACCTTCTCGCCGTCGATGCAGCCAACGGCGAAATGCTCTGGAAGGCCGAACGCTCGGAGTTCACCCGCGGCTTCTCCACGCCGATTCTCCATGAGCCGAGCGGCGGCCCCAAGGAAATTATCTTGCCCGGCGCCTTTCAAGTTGCAAGTTACTCCCTCGACCGGGGCGAGAAGCTGTGGTGGGCCAACGGCGTCTGCTGGCAGACCAAAACCGTCGCGGTCGCGTCGCCGACTCATGTTTACGTCCATTGCTGGGCGGCCGGCGGAGACAAGCCCCCGGCCGAGCCGTTGCCGACCTGGGCGACGGTGCGGGCGGAGCACGATGTCGACGGCGACGGCGTCATCGCGCGCGGAGAAGCCTTCCTGGAGAAGATGCGCAGGAAATTCAACAGCTACGACCTGGACAAGGACGGGGTTGTCGGCGAGCGCGACTGGGCGTACGCCCGCAACAAACATGCTTCGCGCAACGCGCTGATGGCCGTCCGTCTGGGCGGCCGCGGCGACGTGACCGATACGCGGGTCGAGTGGGTTCACAAGAAGTTTCTGCCCAACGTGCCTTCGCCGCTGCTGCTCGACGGCGTGATCTACATGGTCAAGGACGGCGGGATTTTCTCGTCCGTCGACGCCTCCGACGGCAAGACCCTCAAGGTCGGACGCCTGGGCGAAGCTCTGGGAAAGTACTTCGCGTCGCCGGTGTCCGCTGATGGAAAAGTCTATTTGCTGGACGCCGACGGCGTGGCGACCGTGGTCCGTGCGGAGAGGGATTGGCGAATCCTCTACCAGCGGGATTTCGGCGAGGGCGTGAACTCCACGCCGGCGATTGCCGGCGGGCGGGTCTACATCCGCTCGCACGAAGCGGTCTACTGCTTCGCGAGCCGCTAGCGCGGGCCGGCTCCCGGATGCCCCGGCATCCGCCTATAATGTCTCTCTGATGTCTGACCGCCAAAGACCGCTGCGCTCCCAGGAATGGTTCGGGCGCAAGGACAAGCTGGGTTTTCTGCACCGCTCGTGGATGCGCGCCGAAGGGTTTCCGGGAACCGTTTTCGAGGGCAAGCCAGTCATCGGAATTTGCAATTCATGGTCGGAGCTGACCACCTGCAACGCGCATCTGCGCGGCGTCGCCGAGGCCGTCAAGCGCGGCGTCTGGAGCGCGGGCGGATTCCCCCTGGAATTCCCGACCATGTCGCTGGGCGAGCCCTACATGCGGCCTTCCACCATGATGTTCCGCAACCTGATGGCGATGGACGTCGAGGAATCGATCCGCGCCAACCCGCTGGACGGCGTCGTGCTGCTTTGCGGCTGCGACAAGACGACGCCGGCTCAATTGATGGGCGCGGCGAGCGCCGATTTGCCGGCGATCATGGTCACCGGCGGCCCGATGCTCAAGGGCATCTGGCGGAACGAAGAGGTCGGTTCGGGCACCGACGTGTGGCGCTACTGGGACGAGTTGCGCGCAGGCCGCATCAGCGAAGAGGACTGGTGTGAGATCGAGTGCTCGATGTCGCGTTCCGCGGGGCACTGCATGGTCATGGGAACCGCTTCGACGATGACCAGCCTCGCCGAGGCGATGGGCATGACGCTTACCGGCTGCGCCAATATCCCGGCTGCGGATTCGCGCCGCTACGAGATTGCGCAGCGGTCCGGCGAGAGGATCGTCGAGATTGTGCGCGAAGACCTGCGGCCGTCGAAAATCCTGACCCGCGAGGCGCTGGAAAACGCGGTCCGCGTCGATATGGCCATCGGCGGCTCGACCAATGCGATCATTCATCTGAAGGCGCTTGCCGGGCGTCTGGGGATCGACTTTCCGCTCGACCGCTTCGACGAGATTTCGCGCGAGACTCCCGTGATCGCCAATGTCAGGCCGTCGGGCGAGCGCCTGATGGAAGATATGTACTACGCGGGCGGCATTCCGGTGGTGATGAACGACTTGCTCGACCGGCTGCACGGCGGCGCCCTGACTGTGACGGGCAAGACGATCGCGGAAAACGTCGCCGGCGCGGAGTGCCACAACCGCAAAGTCCTGCTGCCGCTCGACAAGCCGCTGCAGCCTTCCGGCGGGACGGTCATTCTGTACGGCAATCTGTGTCCGCGGGGAGCGGTTCTCAAGACCAGCGCCGCCGACGAGAAGCTGTTGCAGCACACCGGCAAGGCCGTCGTCTTCGAGGACCACGAAGACTTCATGGAGCGCATCGACTCTCCCGATTTGCAGGTCGATGCGAGCTCGGTCCTGGTGCTCAAGAACGGCGGGCCGACCGGCGCGCCGGGGATGCCCGAGTACGGCAACCTGTCGATTCCGGCGAAGCTGCTGCAAGCGGGCGTCGAAGACATGGTGCGCATCTCCGACGCGCGGATGAGCGGAACCAGCTATGGAACGGTCGTGCTGCATATCGCTCCGGAGTCCGCGGCGGGAGGCCCGTTGGCGCTTGTGCGCAACGGAGACGCAATCCGCCTCGATACCGCGGGACGGCGCCTCGATCTGCTCGTCTCCGCTGAGGAACTCGCAACGCGCCGGGCCGGGTGGCGGGCGCGCGAAGCGCATTACGATCGCGGCTACGGGAAGCTTTTCCTCGATTCCGTGCTGCAAGCGGACGAAGGCTGCGATTTCTCTTTCCTCAGAAAAACCTCCCGACCCGAGAAAAAACTGCCCCTGGCCTTCTGAGGCGCAGGCGGCCTTACCGCAGCAGGCTCTTGGCGATCGTCTGCAGTTGCAGGTTGGACGTTCCCTCGTAGATCGTCCCGATCTTCGCGTCGCGGTAGAGCTTTTCGACGGGGTAATCCTTGGTGAAGCCGACGCCTCCGAACAGGTCGACGCATTGCGCCGCGGCGCGCACCGCCATTTCAGAGGCGTAGTATTTGGCCATTGCCGCCTGGGCCAGGAACGGCCTGCCGCTTTCCAGCAGCCGGCCGGCATTGTAGACGAGCAGCTTCGCGGCTTCGATTTCAGCGGCAAGCTCGGCGATCTGGAATTGAACCGCCTGGAAGTCGGCCAGCCGCTTGCCGAACTGTCTGCGCTCCCGCACGTAGCGCAGGGCGTGCCCGAACGCTCCTTCGGCCAGCCCGAGCATTTGCGCGCCGATGGCGATGCGCCCTTCGTTGAGCGTTTCGATGGCGATCTTGTACCCCTTGCCGATCTCGCCGAGGACGTTCTGTTTGGGCACGCGGCAGTTGTCCAGGATCAGCTCGCAGGTCGACGAGGCGCGGATGCCGAGCTTGTCTTCTTTCTTGCCGACGGAGAATCCCTCGCAGTCGCGTTCGATCAGGAATGCGCTGACGCCGCGGTGTCCGGCTGCGGAATCGGCGTTGGCGAACACGAGGAAAAGTCCGGCTTCCTTGGCGTTGGTGATCCAAAGCTTGCGCCCGTTCAACGCGAAGCAGTCTCCCTTGTCGACGGCCGTTGTCGTCATGGCGAAGGCGTCGCTGCCGGAACCGGCTTCGGACAGGGCGTAGCAGGCTGCCGTATCGCGCGCCAGACGGGGAAAATACTTCCGTTTTTGCGCGTCGCTCGCCCAGCGCAGCAGCGCATTGATGACCAGCGTGTTTTGGACGTCGACGATGACCGCCGCCGCCGGGTCGGTTCGCGACAAAGCCTGCACCGCGAGGATGGAGCTGAAAAACGCGCCGCCCTGGCCGCCGTATTCCTCGGGGACGGCAATGCCCATCAGGCCCATCTCGAAGAGCTTTTGCAGGATATCCTTGCGAAACTCTGCGGCCTCGTCCATTTTGCGGACGTACGGCCCGATTTCGTTGCGGGCGAACGAGTCGACGGCGTCGAAAAAAAGTTGCTCGTCCTCGCTGAGGACGCTGAGCGCTTGCCGCGGCATTTTCAGGTTTGACCGGAATTGTGCTCGCCGGCGGGGTCTTCGAGCGCAACGCCGTCTTCGGGATCGTCCTTGAAATAGAGAATGCGCCCGCATGTTTCGCAGGTGAGCGCGCCGCTGCTGAGATTTTTCATATCTTGCAGCAGTTGCGGGCGCAAGATCACGTGGCACGCTTCGCACTGCGCGCGGACAATGGCGGCGGTGGTCGTGCCGCGCGTCTTCTGGATGCGGGCGTAAAGGCGCATCAACGGTTCGGGGAGCTGCGCCGCCAACTCGGCGCGGACGCCCTTTTCCATGGCCACTTGCCGTTCATCGGCGGCCACGCGGCTTCTGGCTTCGGCGACTTCGGCGGCCACTTTCTCGCCCTCGGCGCGGAGGTCGGCCTGGGCCTTGGCGACGTTTTCTTCCAGCGTCTCGGCCTGCATCATCTTGTCGAGAACGCGGTCCTCGCAGGATGCGATCCTGTCCTTGGCGAAGGCGATCTCGTGTTGGAAGGCGCGGAACTGCTCGTTGGTTTTCGCGCTGTTCATCTGCTCTTGCAGCTTGGCGACAGTTTCCTCGGCGCGCTCGATCTCGCCTTCCAGGCGGCGCCGGCTTTTTCGATTGTCCTCGAGCTCGGCCTGCGTAGCGGCCAGTTGCCGCTTGTGGGTGGCGAGCTTGGCTTCGATTTGGGCTACGTATCGGGGGAGTCGGGCAATCTCCTCGGAGAGTTCCCGGATGCGGTTGTCGCGAGTCTGGATTCGGCGGAGCAGGGATAGATCGGGAGACATGACCGCCGCGGCTTATCCTGATCGACTTTAGCATACCCGCTACGATGGGAAATCGTGGCCGATTACACCGAGGAACATGCGCGGGCCGGCATCGACGCCGAGTTGCCGGAGATCGAGACCTGGCCGAATCAGTATCCGGGGTACGCGATCACGATCGAGATTCCGGAGTTCACCTCCCTGTGCCCGAAGACCGGCCGGCCGGATTTCGGAACGCTGACGCTGGCCTACGAGCCGGACAAGCTCTGTCTCGAGTTGAAGTCGCTCAAGCTCTACATGCTCGAATACCGGAACCTGGGCATTTTTTACGAAAACGTCGTCAACAGGATTTTGGCCGACGTCGTTGCCGCGGCTTCTCCGCTATGGGCGAAGCTGGAAGGGAAGTTCACGCCGCGGGGCGGAATCCGCTCGACCGTCAGCGCGGAGTACAGAAAACCATAATGCCGGCGCCGGGATACGCCCGGAATACGCACCCGGAATACGAAGAGGCAACGAGGAGACGATTTTCAGTTTGGGCGCTTGCCGCGGCCTGCTTCGCCGGCGTTTCCGCCGCCGACGTCGTGTATCCGCCGAAGCGCGAGATCGACGCCGCGCGCCAATCGATCGTCGCGGCGCCGTCTGGACCGATCAAGGGTTGGCGATCTCCACAATGCCTGCGGACTTTGCCGCTGTCATCCGCATTCCGGCGTCAGCGGTGCGACGCGCCAGCTCGTCGATCTTCCACTCTTCCGCGCCCTTGACGTCTGAGCGAAGGATGTTCGCAATGGGCTTGGTCCACTTCTCGGCGATGGCTTCCGGTCCGAGGACGACTCCCATGACCGGCCCGACATCGCCTGCATTCGTGTCCGTATCCCAGCCAGCCATTACGGCGATCGAGATCGTCTTCTCGAAATCGCCTTGGCCGTAAAGCAGCGCGAGAGCGTTCACCGCGTTGTTCGGGAACACCCGGCGATTCTTGTCGCGGCCCTCCGGAGCCCATTTTGCGTCGATCTGCTCGTGCGCCTTCTCCCAGTCATCCGGCCATTGCCTGCGCCACTCCATGACGTCCCGGATGCAGCGGGCATAGTCGCAGTCCGTGGGAATCATCGCCAACCCCGCTTGCAGCAACTTCTCCGGGTCGGACTCAAAGAAGGCTTCGGCCGTTAGCGCGGCCATGAACATTTCGCCGTGGACGCCGTCGGTGTGGAATGAGACTTCGGCGTCGATGCGGCCGTACTCCGCAGCCGCTTCGGGGTTTCCGGGCAGCAGGAAGCCCCAGAATTCCCCTTTCATCTGTCCTCCCATGAACTCGCCCAGCTCGTGACGGCCGGACTCGGGCGGCCGGACTCCTTGCTTCAAGAGTTCCTCTGCGACCCTCACCGCTCGGCCGCAGTTCTGCGCCTCGAACACGGAGAACGAGGCAAGCCACTTGTCGGCAATGTCCTGGCTGGTGATCTCGGGCCCCTTCTCTTCGATCAGGAGGAGATTCGCGATCTGATACAGCGAGTCATCGTCCGGGCCGAACCCCGTCGGGCCCCAGTTGTCCGCCGTGTACGACTGCCTTCGGCTCTGCCTCCGATGCGGTGGAACTGTCTTGATGTAGTCGGTCAGCGGCCACTGCCCGAGCTCCTCGAGGAAGGGCTTGAGATCCCGCTTGTGCATGCCCTCCACGCTCATTCCCAAAGCCCCCGCGACGGCCTGGCCGAGCCACGCCCCGTGAACCTTCTCGTAGTATTCGGCGGCGGAGAGCGAGCGAACCGCCCCGCTCTCCTCTTCGGCCTCGGTCGGAGGCCCGCTGCCTGTGCACGACGCAAGCATCGCGATCGTCAAGCACAGAACTGGAATTGCGTTTATTGAGCGCATGGCTGATCCTCCATTGCGGCCGCCATCGGTCGAAGCATCGGCGGGACACCGCTATTCGCAACGACGGGCAGGAGACGACCGCCGGCGATGGTAAACCATTCTATTGCATCTCTTCAAGATTTTGTCAGCCCGTCAGGGTTGGCAGGACATCGAAATGACCAGGAGGCGATGACCAGGGGGCGATGACCAGGAGGCGATTCCCGGCGGCGCATGCCCAACGATCCAGGCCGGCGCCCTTTTTACGGGCTTTTTTGCGGGATCGGCGGCCTGACTCACGGCCTGCGCTTGGCGGGCGTAACCGTGAAGGCGGTGACGCCGGGCGCCGGGTGAGCCGCCGAGCGGGCTACTGCGCCGGCGATTTCGGCGTCGGCGTCAGGCGCGTGACCCGGATGGCCGAGCGGTCCATCAATGCGGGGATGCGCGGCCCGATGTCGTTCTTCCAGCGGTCGCTTTGGTAGACGGCCGCGTACAGGCGTTCTTTCTCTTCTTCGCTTGCGAAGCGGCGCATCCAGATGTAGACGCTTTCGTCTTCCTCGCCGCGGAACGAAGCCGTGACGACCATTCCCTGGGCGACCTGGAAGGGAATGATTTCCCGTTCCATGAGGGCTACCCACT
The DNA here is from genome assembly GCA_965214655.1 of Bryobacterales bacterium. Taxonomy (GTDB): domain Bacteria; phylum Acidobacteriota; class Terriglobia; order Bryobacterales; family UBA6623; genus CATQHP01. The sequence continues at coordinate 4,333,439 of OZ243965.1, forward strand.
CGTCCATTTTTCCGGGCAAAATTTTGTACTGTCTGAGCTCGTAAAAAGCCATCGCGGCCTCCTTGCGCCGATTGGCGCGCAACCGCCTATTGTAAAGATTGCCGCCGCGCTACGATGATTGCATGCGTCAGGCGTTGCTTGCGGTTGCGGCGGCCGCGTTCGTGCACTGCGGCGGGCCGTCGGCCGGGCCGCCGCCGCCCAGCGCAATGCGCATGGTTGAAGAGACTTTGCACGGCGTTGCCGTGCAGGATCCCTACCGCTGGCTCGAAGACGCGGACAGCCCCGAATCGAAAGCCTGGATCGCCGAGCAGACGGCGTACAGCCGCGCCTATCTGGACAGCGTTCCGCAGCGCGATGCGCTGCGCAAGAGAATGGCGGAGGTCCTCGGCTCGGGGTCGATTTCCACGCCTGCAGGCGCCGGCGGGCGGTACTTCTACTCGAAAAAGACAGGCAGCCAAAATCAACCGATCGTTTACATGCGGGAGGGTCTCGATGGGCGGGATCGGGCGCTGCTCGATCCGAACACGATGAGCGAAGACGGCACGACTACGGTCGATTGGTACGCGCCCTCCAAAGACGGCAAGCTTCTGGCCTACGGCAAATCGGAGAAGGGGACGGAAACCAGCACGCTCTACGTCCTCGACGTGGACGCCGGAGAGCATCTTGCCGATGAGATTCCGAAGGTGCGCTTTGCCGATCCGCAGTGGCTGCAGGACGGCTCCGGTTTTTACTATTCGCGCCCCGCAGACGTCGAGTCCATCGGCCCGGGCGAAGAGGTTTACAACCGTCGGATTTATTTTCACAAGCTGGGACGGGACTTTCATGAGGACCCCCTGGTGTTCGGCGAGGGCCTGGAAAAGGCGCATATTCCGGGAGCGTCGCTCAGCGCGGACGAGCGTTATCTGCTGATCGACGTTTTTCTCGGCTGGGGGCGGAATCGACTTTACTTGCGCGATTTGCAGAGCGGCGAGACGACCGCGCTCGCGGAAGACGGCGAGTTCAGCTATTACGGCGAGATCGCCGACGGCGTTCTGTATCTGCTGACCAATTGGGGGGCGCCGCGCTACCGGGTTTTCGCTGTCGACGTGCGGCGCCCGCGGCGCGAAAACTGGAAGCAGATCGTGGCGGAGAGCGAGGCGGTGATCGAATACATCGATCCGGCCGGCGGCAAGTTGATCGTTTGCCGGCTGAAAGACGCCCACTCGGAATTGCTGGCGTACACGCTCGACGGGGCGGAACATCGGCAGATTCCGTTGGGCGGTCTCGGCACGGTGGACGGGTTCGAAGCCGAGTCCGGCAGCGGCGAGGCATTCTTTCGGTTCAGTTCGTTTACCCGCGCTCCGGCGGTCATGCGGCTCGATCTGGAGGCGGAAGAGCTCGAGGCCGCCGAGTGGCAGAGCGTGGAGTCGCCTGTCGACGCCGATGCTTTCGACGTGAGCCAGGTTTTTTACCCGAGCAAGGACGGCACGAAGATTCCGATGTTCGTGATCGCGAAGAAGGGGACGCCGCGGGATGGGACTGCGCCGGGTCTGCTCTACGGCTACGGCGGTTTCAATATCGCCTTGACGCCGGCTTATGCGGCCTGGATTTTCCCCTGGATCGAAGCCGGCAACGTTCTGGCGATCGCCAATTTACGGGGCGGGAGCGAATACGGCGAGGACTGGCACCGCGCCGGGATGCTCGACAAGAAGCAAAACGCGTTTGACGATTTCATCGCCGCGGGGGAGTTCCTCAAGGCCGAGAAATACGTCGATCCGCGGCGGTTGGCCATTCACGGGCGCAGCAACGGCGGGCTGCTGATGGGCGCCGCGGTGACCCAGCGCCCGGATATGTGGCGGGCGGTCGTTTGCGGCGTTCCGCTGCTCGACATGCTGCGCTACGACCGGTTTCGCATGGCCAAGCTTTGGGTCTCGGAGTACGGAACGGCGGAGAAGGCCGAGGACTTCCAGTGGCTCCATGCCTACTCTCCGTATCACCGGGTCGAAGACGGCGCCGCCTATCCGGCTACATTGATCTATACGGCGGATTCGGATTCGCGGGTTGACCCCATGCACGCGCGCAAGATGACGGCGCGGATGCAGGCGGCTACGTCGGCGGACAACCCGATCTTGCTGCGCTACGAGCAGGCGGCCGGCCACGGCAGCGGCAAGCCGCTGGCCAAGCAGGTCGAGGAATGGACGGATATCTGGAGCTTCGTGTTCGCGCAGTTGGACTGACCGCGGCGCTTCGCGGAAATCTTCCGCGGCGCCGCTCGGTGATAGGCTAGAAAGCCGGGATGTCGGAAGAATTACGAGCTCCGGCAATGGCGCTCTCCCCTTGAATCCGGACGCCTCAAGCGAGACGAACAACGCGCATGCGAAGATTGTGCGCTCGGCCGGCGTGGTCAGCGCGGCGGTTCTGCTGAGCCGCATCACCGGCCTGTTGCGAGAGACCGTTTTTGCGGGGCTGTTCGGCTCGGGGCTGGCCTACGACGCGTTTGTCGCGGCGTTTCGGATTCCCAACCTGCTGCGTGATCTTCTGGCGGAAGGGTCTCTTTCTTCGGCGTTCGTCACGACCTTTTCGCAGACGCTTTCGACGCAGGGCAAAAGCGCCGCCCACGATCTCTCGAATCAGGTGACGACGCTGTTGACGCCTCTGCTGGCGTTGATTTGTCTGCTCGGGATAGTTTTCGCGCCCGAATTGGTGGGCGTGCTGTTTCCGGGTTACACGGAAATCGAAGGCAAGAAGGAGTTGACCGTTCTGTTGACGCGGATCATGATGCCGTTCCTGCTGTTCATTGCCTTGGCCGCGAAAGCGATGGGCGTGCTCAATTCCAGGGGGCGCTTCGGCATCCCGGCTCTGGCCTCCGCTTTTTTCAACGTCGCCTCCGTCGGCAGCGGTCTTGTGATCGGCTTCATTCTGGGGCCGCAACTGGGCATCGAGCCGATTATGGGCATGACCATCGGCACGCTTTTGGGAGGAATGGTGCAGTACTACTGCCAGGTTCCCGAGATGCGCCGGCTGGGGCTTCGCTTCCGCCCCAAGTTCGATTTTTCCGATCCGGCGCTGCGGCAGGTGCTGCGTTTGATGGGGCCGACCGTAATCGGCGCTGCGGCCGTACAGGTGAACGTGATGGTCAACAGCGTTTTCGCGTCTGAAATTACAGGCGCCTCGGGCGAGGCGATCAACGGGCCGGTGGCCTGGTTGAGCTATGCTTTCCGCTTCATGCAGCTTCCTCTGGGGCTGTTCGGCGTAGCGGTTGCGTCGGCTACCCTGCCGACGATTTCGCGCGAGGCCGGGTCCAGACGCACCGCGGAATTCCGGGAAACGCTGTCGCGCTCCCTGGGCCTGGTGTTCCTGTTGACCCTGCCTTCGGCGGTGGGGCTGATCGTGCTGAGCCGCCCGATTGTGGGCGTGATTTTCCAACGCGGAGAGTTTACGGCGAACGATACCGAACAAACGGCCCTCGCCCTTTCTTTCTATTGCCTCGGGCTGGCGGCTTACGCCGCGATCAAGACGCTGACTCCGGCATTTTATGCGCTGGACGACGTGCGCGCGCCGGTTGTGATTTCGCTTTTCTCGATCATGCTGAACTACGGCCTGAACTGGCTGTTCCTGGAACGGATGGGCTGGGGGCACTGGGCTTTGGCGCTGTCGACTTCACTGGTCGCAACGCTGAATTTTTTGCTGCTGCTGCTCTCCATGCGGGCGAAAATCGGGGGCATCGAGGGCCGGCGGCTGTGGACGGCGGTCTTGAAGATCGGTTTTGCTTCGGCTGTGATGGGTCTTGGCTGCAAGACGGTCGACGCGATGGTCGGCGCGCAGTGGGGCGAAACGTTTTTGGCCCGGCTGCTGACCTTGCTCATCGCCGTGCCGCTGGGCGTCGGACTGCTTTACGGGCTTTGCCGGTTGATGAAGCTGCAAGAGCTGTCCCTGGCCGAGAAGGCGGTCTTTTCGCGGATGGATTCGACCTGATGCGCTGAAGCCGCTCATTCTCCCGGCAGCCGGCGGGAGAGCCGAGCCGTGACGGCGGGGTTGCGGGACGCTACGTTGTTCCACTCGTGGGGGTCGCGGTCATGGTCGTAGAGCTCTTCGGAGCCGTCGGCGTAGCGGATGTACCGCCAGCGCTCGGTGCGCACGGCGTGGTTTCCGCGCTGGTAGGTCATGATCGCCGGAGTGCTGCGCTTCCGCTGCGGATCGCGCAGTTGCGGCAGCAGCGATTCTCCCTCCAGGCCCTTTCGGGGCGGCAGGCCGCACAGCTCGATCAGGGTCGGATAGACGTCGAGCAGGCTGACCGGTACGGCGCTGCGCGTTCCGGGCGTCGTGATTCCCGGCGCGGCGAATACGAGAGGAACGCGCGTCGTGCGTTCCCAAAGGGCGAACTTTTCCCAATGTTGCTTTTCGCCCAGATGGTAGCCGTGGTCGGACCACAGCACGACGATGGTGTTTTCGGCGTAAGGCGAGGATGCCAGGGCGTCCAGCAGCCGGCCGAGTTGATGATCGGCGTAAGTTGCGGCGGCTTGGTAGGCGCGCACCGCTTCTTGTCGGAAGGTGGGCCGCAGGGCGTTGGCGTCGAGGATAGTCCTGAAAAAATGCGCTTTCTGCTCCAGGAGCGCCAAGGCCCCCGGCGGCAGGTCGGCGCGGTCGCCGGGGTTCGCCGCCGGCATCGCGACGGCGTTTGCCGGGTAAGAGGAAAAATACTTCGGCGGAGCGTGAAAAGGCATGTGCGGGCGGAAAAGCCCGATGGCCAGGAAAAACGGCGCGGCATGGCCGCGGCCGAGGAAGTCGATGCCGAATTCGACCGTGCGGGCGTCCGGCGTGGAGCGCTCGTCGAGCGGCCACTGCCCCCAGTCGAAGTTCGGACTGGCGACGCCTGCGATCGAAGTGGGCCCGTCCAGCCCGTTCAACCTTGCGGGAGGCATCGGGTCGAGTTGCATTTTCTGGAAGCGGTGGAACGCAGTTTCGTCATGGTAGGAGCTGTTGCCGCGATGGTGGAATATCTTTCCGGCGCCCTCGACCCGATAGCCGTTGTCGCGGAAATGCCTGGGCAGGGTCACCGCGTCGGGCGCGAGGGCTTTCCAATCGGAGCCGTTGGCGTAAATGCCCGTCGTTGAAGAGCGCCTGCCGAGCAGCAGCGCGGAACGCGACGGGTTGCACGCCGGCGACTCGGCGTAAGCGCGGGTGAAGACGACGCCCCGCTTCATCAACCGCCGCAGATTGGGCATATGCAGCGGCGACGGGTCGTCCAGCGCCCAATCGTTGAGGTCGTCGACCGCCACGAACAAGACGTTGGGTTGGGAATGAGCCGCGGCGGCCGGCGCGCGGGCCGGGGTGGGACGCGCTGCGGCGGGGGCCGGTTGCCTGGCGGCCAACGCTGCGGCGGAGGAAATCCCCGGAGTGAGCGTGCCGGGGAACTTGGCGCGTTGATCCAACTCTTCCAGCTTGAAGCGCGTGCTGACAATGAAGGGGGCCTCGCCGGGTATCCAGTGGCCGTAGGTTGTAGTCACGAACGTGCCGTCCGGCAGCAATTCCAGTCCGGGGTATGCGGTATCCGCGCGGACGTGATTGTCGAGCAGACGGACGCGGTATTGCCCTTCGCCTCCTTCGAGCAAATCGTCGTAGCGGCCGACCCAGCCGACCCAATCGCCTTGCGTCGGGCTGATGTGCGTGCGGTCGCGAAAAGTGATGAAGAGGCGGCCGTCCGGCGCGTATTTCGCCGTGTGGCGGTCGCCGGTAAGCGCGCCCGGAAGCTCGCGCGGCTCGCTCCAGGTTCGGCCTTCATCGTCGGAAAAGACGACGAACGAGTTCAGCCGGCGGCTGTTTTCGCGCAGCAGAACCGCGATTTGCCCGCCGTCGGGAGAGCGGATGGCTCCGGGCTCGCAGAGGTGGGCGCGGGGGTGCCTGGCGATAACCTCGGGCTGCGACCAAGTCAGTCCGCCGTCGCGGCTGACAACCTTGTAAACCTCGAAATGCTTGCCTGCGGGATGGGCGGGCGGGTTGCGCAGCCAACGGCCGTCGTCGTGAAACAAGGCCATGTAGGAGCCGTCGTTGAGCTCGATCATGGAGCTCATGGCGACGATGCCGCCGTAGTCGGGCCCCGGCGTGCGGATGGGCTGCAGCGGCGACCAGCTCGCGCCGTCGTCCGCGGAATAGGCGACGCGGATGCCGGCGGCTTTTCCCGAAAACAGCAGAATCCGCGGCTTGCCTTTGGGGTCGTGGAGGCGGAACAGAGTCGGAACCTCCATCGATTCGGACCAGTTCGCGGGCGTGGGCAGGCGTTCCGTCCAGGTCAGGCCGCCGTCATGGCTTTTCTTGTAGACGATGGCGCCCTTGCCGTGCCCCTTGGGGTAGGCGATCAGCATCGTGCGGTTGTCCGGCAGCAGCAGGGTCGAGGGGTGGCCGAGATACTGTCCGGGCTCGCGGTCGACGACGACTTGGCGGTGGCTTTCGCCGGAAACGTCGATGGTCGGAATGGTGTAGCCCTTGGGCTGCGCCGCTGCCGCCGGCAGGGCGAAAAGCATGAGAAGCAGGCCGATGCGCATTGGCAGTCAGTTTACACGAGCGCTGAAAGAAACTGACCGCGGCCGCGCGGCCGTTGTCGCGGCCCGGCCGGAAGAGGCGATTCCGAGAGCTCTGCATGGCGGGCGCCTCTCGCAAGCGTGTATCCTATTGAGTCTCACGCCATGAGCCATTGGGATCGAATCTATTCCTCGCGCCCCTACCGGCAGATGATCCGTCAGAAGACAGGTGCGGTCGCGACGATGACAGTGTTCTTCATCGTCTACTATTTCGCGTTGCCGGTGCTGGTCGGGTACTGGCCCGAGTTGATGGCCCGCACGGTGTGGGGCAAGGTGAATTGGGCCTACCTGTTCGCATTTTCCCAGTTCCTCATGACATGGGCGATCGCTTACGTCTACATGCGTTACGCAGGCCGCTTCGACCGGATCACGGCGGACATTCTCGCCGACGCCAAAGACGCAGCGGTGTCCGGCAGTGCGGACGGAGGCAGGTGACATGCCGCTGCCGCTCGTCATGTTCCTGGCCTTCGTCGTAGCGACGCTGGGCATTACGTACTGGGCGGCGGGCAGGTCTTCCGGGGAGAGCGCCTACTTCGCCGCCGGGCGACGGATCACCGGGTGGCAGAACGGTCTGGCGATCGCGGGCGACTACATGAGCGCGGCGTCCTTCCTGGGGATCGCCGGCTTGATCGCTTTCTACGGGTACGACGGTTTCATGTATTCCGTTGGATTTCTGGTCGCTTACCTTACCGTTCTTCTTGTAGTGGCGGAACCGCTGCGTAACGCAGGGAAGTACACCATGGCGGATGTGCTTGCCTACCGCTTGCGGGCGCGGCCTGTGCGCGCTTGGGCGTCCTTGAGCACGCTGACGGTCTCGACGTTCTACATGATTGCCCAGATGGTGGGCGCGGGCGCGTTGGTAAGCCTTTTGCTGGCCGGCTCGGGCATCGGCTACGCGCAGGCCGTCACCGGCGTCGGCATCCTGATGATCGTTTACGTGGTGTTCGGGGGAATGCTGGCGACGACTTGGGTGCAGATCGTCAAGGCGGTCCTGTTGATGAGCGGCGCCTTCCTGCTAAGCGTACTGGTGCTCGCGCGCTTTGGATTCGACATCGGAAACCTCTTCGACGCCGCGTCCAGCGTCAGCCTGCAAGTCGATGGAGCCGCGGTCACGCGAGACTTCATGGCCCCGGGCCACTATTTCAGGCCGCCATATGGCGCGCTCGATCTGATTTCGCTCGGAATGGCGTTGATCTTCGGCACGGCGGGGCTGCCGCATATCCTGATCCGCTTCTACACGGTGCCGGATGCCAAGACCGCTCGCGTGAGCGTTTTCTGGGCAATGCTGCTGATCGGCGCCTTCTACGTCATGACGACGTTCCTGGGGTTCGGGGCGGCGACGATTGTCGGTCCGGATGCCATCGCAGCGAACGGCGGCGCCAACATGAGCGCGCCGCTTCTGGCCAAGGCATTGGCCGGCGATGTGTTCTTTGCATTCATCTCGGCGGTGGCGTTCGCCACGATTCTGGCTGTAGTTGCCGGACTGACCATCAGCGCCTCGACATCGTTCGCTCACGACTTCTACTCCAACGTGCTGCACCACGGCCGGGAGCGGAAGCCGGGCGAAGAGATGCGCGTGGCCCGCTGGACGGCATTCGTCGTCGGCGCGCTCTCGATCCTGATCGCGATCGGTCTGGGGCCGAACGCCAACGTGGCGTTCCTTGTCGGTTTGGCGTTTGCCGTGGCTGCTTCGGCGAACCTTCCGGTGATCCTCTTTTCCCTGTACTGGAAACGATTCACGACCGGCGGAGCAGTGTGGGGAATGGCGGCCGGCCTGCTCTCATCGGTCGGATTGATTCTGGCGAGCCCCAGCTTCATGGGCGTGGACGGACCTGAAGTTGCGGAAGGGGCCCGGCACATGATCCAGGCTGCGGCGTGGTACCCGCTCAAGAACCCCGGTATCGTCAGCATTCCGTTGGGCTTTCTGGCAGCCTATTTGGGGTCGATCTCCTCGCGCGAGCCGGAAGCCGAAGACAAGTATGTCGAGCTGAGCGTACGAGCCAACACCGGCCTCGGGGCGGAACAGGCCACATAGCAGCCGAATCAAGCGTGGTCCCGATTCCGTTACGCCGCCATCGGGAGAGCGCGCCGCTCCGGGCTTGCAGAGATGGGCCCGAGGGCGCCCGGCGATGATTTCGGGCTGCGGCCAAGTCAGCCCGCCGTCGCGGCTGACAACCTTGCAAACCTCGAAATGCCTGCTTTCGGGATGGGCGGGCGGGTTGCGCAGCCAACGACCCAGTCGAACGCGCACCCGCAGTCAGTGCGCCCGACCGCCGGCGGGGAGAGATCGGGACGTAAATCAGTCGTCCGCCTGGTCGTCGTCCGTGTCGGATTTTTCCAGGGCGGGGAAGGTTGTCAGGGCGAGCTTTTGCTCATCGGTAAGCTTTTCGAACGAGTCGTCGATGGAGTCGGTCGAGATGCCGCCCTTTTCGTTGCGCGCGTTGAGATAAAGGATTTCGAGCGCGTTGCCGAACTCGGTTCCGATGGTGAATTTCGGCGGCTCGCCGAATTGCAGCAGCTTCAGGCTGTCGGTCAGACGCTCGGCCCAGATGCGCGCTACGCGCTTGGGGTCTTCTTCGCCGGCCAGCGTCACGTCGTCGCTGGAGACGCGGACGACTTCGAGCCCGCCGTCATCGTTCGGCGAAGATTTCTGGACGATGGCGGGGAACTGCTCGTCGGCGCTCGAAGCGATGGTGATCGTGCGTCCGGGGCTTTCGCCCAATTCGGCGATTGCGCGCTCGACGTTCTGCACGATCTCCTTGGCGCGGCTCGCGCCCGCGCCGCCGGCCATCGGATCGCTGATCTGGAACACGGTCAGCGGCCCCAGCCGAATTGCGATGGGAACGCCGTCGGTGAGCCCGCGATTGCGCAGGAGCTCGTAGGAGACTTCCGGGGCGTCCAGGATGAGCGTTCCGCTGCCTTGCTGCAGGAACCACACGCCGACAACGATGCACAGAGCCAACAGCAGGGCCACGATCACGGCCGGCTTTTTGAGCATCTGGTTGAGCGGTTCGCCCTCGCCTCCCTTGACGAGCGCTTCGAGCTCGCCGGATTCGTTGGCGCCTGCATCCGCGTGAGCGGTCATGTTTGCCGGATCGTTCATCGAAGGCTGACTTGCGTAAGTTTCCATTCTACAATTGCGCCGTAAGGCTGCGCGGGGAGGCGCCTTGCCCGCGCCGTCTCTTGTCAAGGATGTCTACTATGAAAGACGCCGCTGCCGGGTCTCCGGTTTACCGCGCGCGGGCGCGGGGAATCCTGAGCCGCACCGGCGGCTTTATCCGCGATGCCGGGTTTACGCACTCCCTGACCCCGGCGCGCAACTGCACTTACGGCTGCGCGTACTGCTATGTGCCGACGATGCGCGTTTACGGCGGGCTGCAGCCGGAGGATTGGCGCCGCTGGGGCAAGTTTTCCACTTTCAAGGAAAATGCCGCCGAGTTGCTGGCCAGGGAACTGCGGCCGGAGCAGGTCGTCTACTGCTCGCCGTTGGTCGATCCCTATCAACCGGTCGAGCGGCGGGAGCGGGCGATGCCGGGGATTTTGCAGGCAGTGATTGCTAGGCCGCCCGCCGTATTCGTCGTTCAGACCCGGGCGCCCTTGATCTTGCGCGACATTGCTCTGTTGCAGCGGCTTGCGCAGAAAACTCGGTTGCGGGTGAGCTTTTCGGTCACGACGAACCGCGACGACGTGCGCCGCTGGTACGAGCCGCACTGCGAGCCGATTGCCGAGCGCTTGCGGGCGGTCCGCGCCTTGGAGGCGGCGGGGATTCGGGCGTTCTGCACGTTGGCGCCGATTCTGCCCTGCGACCCCGCCGCGCTGGCCGACCTCGCCCTCGAAGCGAGTGCGGGCGACGTGATCGGCGATCCGTTCCACAGCCGGGCGGTGAAGCGCCGCGGCGCGACGACGCGGGCCGAAGCCGAGCGCGTCAGCGCGGTCAGAGGGTTCGAACGCTGGCACGAAGCGGAGTTTCAGGCGGGGGTCGTTGCCGCGATCCGCGGCAGAATCGAGGCCGCCGGGCGGCGGTTCGCAATCGGCAGTGAGGGGTTTCGCCTGTTGGCGCAGTGACTCGCGCGGGACCGATTCGTCCCGCCGCGTACAACGCTCACAGAGGGCGCCGGCCCGCTCCCCCATCCAGTGCCTTCGTACCCACGGCTTCGGTCTGCCCCCGCCGTCTCATATGTCCTGAACCCACACGCGGCCTTGCGCCCCACCGCCTGGTGGAGTATGCTGAAAGTTCGGTCGGGGCTGCCGGCCGGCAGTCGAACGGCGGCAATTTGTTCGGGGCAGTCCGTACGACTCGATTCCGCTGCGGAGGGTTCCGTTTCAAGAGTCCGGTCGACAAAAAAGCTCCGGTCGACGAAAAAGCATTGCGGACGGGTGGCCGAGCGGTCAAAGGCAACAGACTGTAAATCTGTCGGGCTACGCCCTACGAAGGTTCGAATCCTTCCCCGTCCACCAGCGATTTCACGCAGAGTTTTGAGGCAACAGGAAGAGGGGAAACAGAGATGGCGAAAGAGAAGTTCGATCGGTCGAAGCCGCACGTGAACGTGGGGACGATCGGGCACATCGACCACGGGAAGACGACGTTGACGGCGGCGATCACGAAGGTGTTGTCGAAGCACGACGCGGCGAACCAGGCGCGGTCGTTCGATTCGATCGACAACGCGCCGGAGGAGCGGGAGCGGGGGATCACGATCGCGACGGCGCACGTGGAGTATCAGACGGGGAATCGGCACTACGCGCACGTGGACTGTCCGGGGCACGCGGACTACATCAAGAACATGATCACGGGGGCGGCGCAGATGGACGGGGCGATTTTGGTGGTGGACGCGGCGGACGGGCCGATGCCGCAGACGCGGGAGCACATATTGCTGGCGCGGCAGGTGGGGGTTCCGTACATCGTGGTGGCGCTGAACAAGGTGGACATGGTGGACGACGAGGAGTTGTTGGAGTTGGTGGAGTTGGAAGTGCGGGAGTTGTTGAGCGAGTACGATTTTCCTGGGGACGACATCCCGGTGGTGAAGGTGTCGGCGTTGAAGGCTTTGGACAGCGAGGATGCGGAAGCGGAGGGGATGATCGAGGAGTTGATGGGGGCGGTGGACGAGTACATTCCGACGCCGAAGCGGGACGTGGAGAAGCCGTTTTTGATGCCGATCGAGGACATCTTTTCGATATCGGGGCGGGGCACGGTGGTGACGGGACGGATCGAGCGGGGAGTGGTGAAGGTGGGGGAGGAGATGGAGTTTTCGGGCATCCGGGAGACGCACAGGAAGGTGATCACGGGCGTGGAGATGTTCAAGAAGCTGCTGGATCGAGGGGAGGCGGGAGACAACGTAGGGTTGCTGGTGCGGGGACTGGACAAGGACGCGGTGGAGCGGGGGCAGGTGGTGGCGAAGCCGGGGTCGATCACGCCGCACACTCGGTTCAAGGGGCAGGTGTACGTGTTGAAGAAGGAGGAAGGGGGTCGGCACACGCCGTTTTTCAACGGCTACCGGCCGCAGTTTTACTTTCGGACGACGGACGTGACGGGAGTGGCGGGGATGCCGGAAGGGACGGAGATGGTGATGCCGGGAGACAACGTGGAGTTGAGCATCGAGTTGATCGTGCCCATCGCCATGGAGCAGGGGCTGCGCTTCGCCATCCGCGAGGGCGGCCGCACCATCGGCGCCGGAACCGTCTCTGAAATTATCGAGTAGAGCAAATCGGGAGGAGCGGGAAATGCCGAGAGAAATCGTTACGCTGCAGTGCACGGAAACGAAGGACAGGAACTACACGACGACGAAGAACAAGAAAAAGCAGCCGGGGCGGTTGGAGATGATGAAATACTCGCCCAGACTGCGCAAGCATACGCTGCACCGCGAAGTGAAGTAGCGGGGTGCGGTAAGCTAAGAAAGGCTGCGGCGAATCGAGGGGCGTCGGTTAACGGTAAACCAGCGGTCTCCAAAACCGCCAATGGGGGTTCGATTCCCTCCGCCCCTGCCAGTTTTCCCTGTTGACGGCTGCAAGGGAGAGGGCGCCGCCCGCAGGGGCGAAGCTTGAGAAGGGACAGCGGCAATCATGGCCAAGGACAAGTCGTTGAAGAGGCAGCAGGCGAAGGCCGGTCTTCCGGCCCGCGTGCGCAACCACCTCGACGGCGTGATGCGGGAATTGAGGCTGGTGACCTGGCCGAACCGCGAGCAGGTGCGGGCGACCACGATGGTGGTGTTGGTCACGGTGTTCGCCTTCGCCGTTTATTTCGGCATCGTCGATTATTTGCTGGCCTGGGGCCAGCGGGTGCTCTACGAGTCGTTTACGTAGGGGTGTCGAGCTAGTTCGAATTTAGGGAACTATCCCAGAATTAAGACTTATGACCGATAACGAGATTCGGGAATTCCTGGAGCGCCCCGAGAATGTCAAGTTGATGATCGAGGCGTCGGATGCCGGACGTCCGGCCGTCGAGCCCCTGCAACGAGGACTACTCGACGAGTTTGACCCGCAACAGGTCAGGCAGGACCACGTTAAAAAAAAGATCGGACTCCTGGCGCGAGGAATTATGGAGGCCAATGGATACGAGCTCATAGCCAAAGGGGTTCCGGTTGTTGGACCCTTGTTTACCGTAGCTTCTGTATATCGCGCGAAGGATCGGCAGCCGGCCGCGGAGCCGCCTGCGCCCAGCCCGGATCCCGCCGGCCCCGCGGATGCGGGCAACGGCGCGCCCAAGGCGCCTGAGGACGCTCCGGGCATCGAGTGGTACATCATTCACACCTATTCGGGGTTCGAGAACAAGGTGAAGGAGAGTCTCAGGACGCGCGCCGAGTCGTTCGGCTATACGCAAAGGGTGGGCGAGATTCTCATTCCGACCGAGGACGTGGTGGAGATGCGCAACGGCAAGCGGGTGACCTCGAAGCGGCTGCTCTATCCGGGCTACGTGCTGGTGCAGCTTGCGCTCGACGACGAGCTGTGGCACGTGGTCAAGAATACGCCGCGGGTGACGGGCTTTGTGGGCGGCGGCCGCGATCCGCAGCCGCTCACGGCCGACGAGGTGAATCAGATTTTGCACCGCCAGGAGACGTCGGCGCAGCGGCCCCGGCCGAAGATGGAGTTTTCGCGCAACGACCGCGTCAAGATTGTCGACGGCCCGTTCTCGAGCTTCAGCGGCACGGTCGAGGAAGTCAACGAAGACCGCAGCACGGTGAAAGTGATGGTGACGATTTTCGGGCGGGGGACCCCGGTGGAGCTGGAGTATTTTCAGGTGGAGAAGGAAAGCTAGCGGCGGCGGGCCGCAAGGGATCGGAACGATGGCGAAAAAAGTACAGGGGATGGTCAAGCTGCAGGTGATGGCGGGCAAGGCGACTCCGGCGCCTCCGGTGGGTCCGGCGCTGGGTCAGGCGGGCATCAACATCATGGATTTCTGCAAGGCGTTCAACGCGCGGACGTCCAAGCCCGAGCTGGACGGGCTGATCGTGCCCGTGGTGATTACCGTTTTTGTCGATCGGACATACGAGTTCGTGACGAAAACGCCGCCGACCGCCGTGCTGATCAAGCGCGCCGCGAATTTGGCGAAGGGTTCCGGCGAGCCGAACCGCAACAAGGTAGGGACGTTGACGCGCGCGCAGATCGAGGATATCTCGAAGCAAAAGATGCCCGATCTCAATTGCCACAGCGTCGAGCAGGCGGTGGAATGCGTCAAGGGGACGGCGCGCAGCATGGGCGTCGAGGTGTTACAATAGGAGATTCATTTCCGTGGGAGGCGCCGCGGCTGCAGGGGAAACCCTTGGGGCATTGCGCGGGCCGTTCGCACCAAGGTGATCTATGGCCGGAAAGAAGTACCGCGCGTTCGCGGACAAAATAGAGAATCGCTCCTACGCGTTGCCCGAAGCGATCGGGCTGCTTCAGGAAAACAGGGTCTCGAAGTTCGACGAGACGGTCGAGGTGCACATGAATCTCGGCGTCGACCCGCGTCACGCCGATCAGATGGTGCGCGGCACAACGGTGCTGCCGCACGGTCTGGGGGCGACGCGGCGGGTGCTGGTGATCACGCAAGGCGAAAAGGCGAAAGAGGCCGAGGCCGCCGGGGCCGACTTTATCGGCGGCCGGGAAGTGATCGACAGGATTCAGAAAGAGGGCTGGCTGGGTTTCGATGCAGTCGTGGCGACGCCGGACATGATGCGCTTCGTGGGCAAGCTGGGCCGCATCCTGGGTCCGCGCGGGCTGATGCCGAATCCGAAGACCGGCACCGTGACCATGAACGTCGCGCATGCGGTGCAGGAGATCAAGGCCGGCAAAGTGGAGTTTCGCGTAGACAAGGGAGCGGTGGTGCATGCGCCCGTCGGCAAGTTGGGCTTCGCCGGCGACAAGCTGGCGGAGAATGCGCGGACCTTGATTTCGGCGGTGATCAAGGCGAAGCCCTCGGCGGCGAAGGGCCGCTATGTCAACAAGGTGACGATCTGTTCGACGATGAGCCCGTCGATGGTTTTGGACATCGCGGACATGGACAAGTAACGGACAAATAACGGGGGGCGCGATGAAAGCGAAAGCGGTCAAGGAGCGGGAACTGGGCGTCTTGCGCGGCGAGTTCGAAAAATCGCCGACGGTTGTCATCTGCAAGTTCGAGGGGTTGAACGTGGCGGACACCGAAGTCCTGCGCAAGGCAATTCGCGGCAAGGGCGGGCGCTACCAGGTGGTTCCCAACCGGTTGGCCCGGCTGGCTGCGAAAGACACGGCGTTCGAGGCTCCGTTGGCCGAGCAGCGGGGCATGACCGCCCTGGCCTTTGCCGGGGAGGATCCGATAGACCTGTTGAAGGCGCTTGCCGAGTACGCCAAGGGTCATGAGGCGTTTTCGTTTACGGCGGGCGTGGTCGAAGGACGGGCGCTCGATATCGACAGCCTCAACGAGTTGTCGAAGCTGCCGGGCCGCGCAGGCGTCCATGCCAAATTGCTGTACCTGCTGAATGCGCCGGCGCAGCGGCTGATGAGCGTGATCGATGCGCCCGCGCGCGATCTTTCGATCGTGATCGACCAGGGCGTGCAGGAGGAGAAGTTCGCCGCGTAAGGCGGCGGCTGGGATTGGATTGGCCGCTGCCCGCGGGCGGGGGGGCGGCGCAAGTTCTGGAATTTTCGAAGTTTCAAGCCGAAGGAGTGATGATTATGGCGGATATCAGTGCAATCGCGGAATCGATCAAGGGGCTGACCCTGATGGAAGCCGCTGACTTGGTAAGGAAGTTGGAAGAAGATCTGGGCGTTTCCGCGGCGGCGGCTGCGGTAGCGGCGGCTCCGGCGGCGGACGGCGCGGCGGCGGCTGCGGCGGCCGAGCAGACGGAGTTCGCCGTCGTCCTGACCGGCCACGGCGCAAACAAGATCAAGACGATCAAGGCGGTTCGCGAGATCACCGGACTGGGGCTGAAGGAAGCGAAGGATTTCGTGGACAGCGCGCCGAAGGCGGTCAAAGAGGGCGTTTCGAAAGAAGAGGCCGAGGAGGTCAAGAACAAGCTCGCTGAAGTGGGAGCGGAAGTCGAGATCAAGTAGGCGGCGGGCGGACCGGAAGGTAGTCGATGCGTTCGCCGTTTTTTTCAAGCGCCGCCGGATTTTCGAGTCCGGGAGCGGAACTTGCCTCCAAGTGCAAGGACTTGCTAGACTTTACGCTGCGGGCACGGGTGCGCCCGGCCGTTGCCGGGTCGAGTGCGCTGCGGTCGCCGAAACGAGTTGCCTGCCGTGTGCGGAGAGGTTTGGTGCGTCCTCCCGTTGTGGTTGACTCCATCAATCAGGCCCGGATTCGCGAAGCGGGCCGTTTTTTCGATTTTTTTGGCTCTTTTCGGGCGAATTGCCGCCTCGAATCGGCGCGGAGGCGCGCCGCGGCGAGACGGCAGCCGGCACAACCAACGGACCCGCAAACCGCCGCCGGTCGGTTCGATGCGGGTCGGGAGTAAGACAAAACGATGGCTGCTGCCCCTGATGCTTTCGCCGCCGATGCTTCCCGAGCCTCGCGGCATGATTTTTCTTCGATTCGGACAGCGATTCCGATTCCCAATTTGATCGAGGTTCAGCGGGATTCCTACGTCCGCTTCCTGCAAGCGGATCTGCTTCCGAGCGAGCGCGACGACATCGGCCTGCAGGCGGTGTTCAATTCCGTTTTCCCGATTACGGATTTCCGCGGCCTGAGCAAGCTCGAGTTCGACGACAAGAGCACCGATCCTCCCGGGCCGGGCAAGTATTCGATCGGCGATTGGGAGTGCAACTGCGGCTATCTGCGCGGTCTGCATCATCTGCGTTCGACTTGCGGGCATTGCGGGAAAACGATCCGAACCGATCCGCTGGGCGGGTCGCAGGTGTTGTGCGGCGCTTGCAGCCGCTTGACCGCGAACAACGTCACGTTCTGCCCCAAGTGCGGCGATCCGGTCAACATGATTCTCAAGTACGACGCGGAAGAGTGCAAGGAACGGGACATGACATTCGGCGCGCCGCTGAAGGTGACGCTCAATCTGACCGTTTACGAAAAAGACTCCGGCACGGGCCGGAAAACGATCCGCGACGTCAAGGAGCAGGAAATCTTTTTCGGCGAGATTCCGTTGATGACCGAGAACGGCACGTTCATCATCAGCGGCACCGAGCGCGCGATCGTTTCGCAGTTGCACCGCTCGCCCGGCGTATTTTTCGAATCGGGGGACACGCCCGCCGGGCGGCGCACCTACTTTCTGGGCAAGATCATTCCCTATCGCGGAAGCTGGGTCGAGTTCGAGTACGACCACAAGAATCTGTTTCACGTGCGCATCGACCGCAAGCGCAGGTTCCTGGGCACGGTTTTTCTGCGCGCCCTGGGTCTGGAAACCGACGAAGCGATTCTGAGGAAGTTTTACAAGACCGATACGGTCCGGGTGAAGGACGGGGCGAAGTTGACGCGCAGGGTTTCGGAGAGTCTGCTGGGCACGAAGCTGGCGGGCGAGATCAAAAGCGGCGCGAAGGTCCTTGCGCGCAAGGGGCGCAAGGTCACTCCGTATTTGCTGCAGCAGATCCAGGCGGCGGGCATCGAAGACCTGCCCACGCTGCCTGCCGATCTCGAGGGCGCGGTTTTCGCGGCCGACGTGGCGAATACCGAAACCGGGGACGTGATCGGCGAAGCGAACAGCGAAGCGTCGGTGGAGCGCATCGCAGCGGCGCTCGAAGCGGGCATCGACGCATTCGATGTGATCTTCCCCGAGACGGACGAATGCGGCGTGGTGCTTTCCGAGACGCTCAAGAAAGACACGGTGAAGACCCAGCAGGAGGCGCTGCTGGAGATTTACCGCAAGCTGCGCCCGGGGGATCCGCCGACGCATGAGACCGCCTATCAGCTTTTCCGCGGGATGTTTTTCGATTCGCGGAAGTACGATTTTTCGCGCGTCGGGCGGATGAAGCTGAACATCAAGCTGAAGGGCGACGTGGAGGCGACTTCGCTCGATCTGCGCACGCTCGAAGCAGCCGATTTTTACGACACGATCCGCTACCTGTTGAAGCTGCGCCGGGGCATCGGCGAAGTCGACGATATCGATCATCTGGGCAACCGCCGCGTCCGCGCGGTGGGCGAGTTGCTGGAGAACCAGTTCCGCATCGGCCTCGTGCGCATGGAGCGGGCGATGAAAGAGAAGATGTCGGTTTACCAGGAGCTGTCGACCGCGATGCCGCACGATTTGGTGAATACCAAGCCGGTCATGGCGGCGATCCGCGAGTTTTTCGGCTCTTCGCAGCTTTCGCAGTTCATGGACCAGACCAACCCGCTGTCGGAAATCACGCACAAGCGGCGCTTGTCGGCATTGGGGCCGGGCGGCCTGTCGCGCGAGCGCGCCGGCTTCGAGGTGCGCGACGTTCATCCCACGCACTACGGGCGCATCTGCCCGATCGAGACGCCGGAGGGGCCGAACATCGGTTTGATCAGCTCGCTGTCGTGTTTTGCGCGGATCAATGAGTACGGCTTTATCGAGAGTCCGTACCGCAAGGTGGAGAACGGCGTGGTGGTCGACGAAGTGCGCATCGCGCTGGGCGGAGACACGGCGTACGAGCCGGGTCAGATCGTGCGCCGGGACGAGGTGGAGGCGGCGAACGCGGCGTTGCAGGAGGGCGCGACCGCGGCGCGGTACGCAACCCATTGCGCCTATCTCTCGGCTTGGGAAGAAGACCGCTACGTGATCGCCCAGGCGAACCTTCAGGTCGACGACGAGGGCCGCATTGTGCCCGAGTTCGCCAACTGCCGCGTCGCCGGCGACTTCCAGTTGAAGCGCAAGGCCGAGATTCAATACCTGGACGTCAGCCCGAAGCAGCTTGTTTCGGTGGCGGCGAGCCTGATTCCCTTTCTGGAGAACGACGATGCCAACCGCGCCTTGATGGGCTCGAACATGCAGCGCCAGGCGGTTCCTCTGTTGCGCGCGGATTCGCCGATCGTCGGAACCGGCATGGAGAGGATCGCCGCCCGCGACTCCGGCGCGGTGGTCATCTGCAACCGCGACGGCACGGTCGACTCGGTCGACTCCGAGCGCATCATCGTTCGCGTCGAAGGCGCGGGGCACGAGGATCAGATGTCGCGCAAAGTCGGCGCGGACATCTATCAACTGACAAAGTTCCGCCGTTCGAATCAGAATACGTGCATCAACCAGAAGCCGATCGTTGAAGCCGGCGAGCGGGTGGTCAAGGGGCAGGTGCTCGCTGACGGCCCGTGCACGGACAGAGGCGAGCTGGCTCTTGGCCGCAACGTGCTGGCGGCCTTCATGCCCTGGCGCGGGTACAACTTCGAGGACGCCATCCTGGTCAGCGAAAAGTTGGTCAAGGAGGATTACTACACCTCCATTCACGTGGAAGAATTCGAAACCGAGGCGCGGGACACCAAGCTGGGGCCGGAAGAGATCACGCGAGACATCCCGAACATCTCGGAGAGCTTTCTGCGGAATCTCGACGAGAGCGGCATCATCCGCATCGGCGCTCAGGTCAAGCCGGGCGACATCCTCGTCGGCAAGGTGACCCCGAAAGGCGAAACGCAACTCACTCCCGAAGAGAAGCTGCTGCGGGCGATTTTCGGCGAAAAAGCGGGCGATGTCAAAGACGCTTCGCTCTATTGCCCGCCGGGCATCGAAGGCATTGTCGTCAAAGCCGACGTCTTCTCGCGCAAGGGAGTCGAGAAAGACGAACGGGCGATAGCCATCGAAGCGGCTGCGATCGAGCGCCTGCAGCGCAACTTCGAAGACGAGAAGCGGATTCTCTTCGACGAGCGATCCAGCCGTCTCGAGGCTTTGCTCGGCGGGCAAACCGTCAGGGCCGACCTGCACGACGAGAAGACCAACCGCAAGCTTGCCGAGAAGGGCGAGACGCTCGGCCCCGAGCATTTTGGGCGCATGCGCGCGCGAGACCTCAAGCGCTTGCGGCTGGGCGGCAAAGATCCCGATCTGGACGAGCGCATCGACGACATCGAGGAGATGACGATCCGTCAGATCCAGGTTCTGCAGAAACTTACCGACGAAAAAGTGGCCAAGCTGAAGAAGGGCGACGAGCTTTCGCCCGGCGTGATCAAGACGGTCAAGACGTACATCGCCATGAAGCGCAAGCTTTCGGTAGGCGACAAGATGGCCGGCCGCCACGGCAACAAGGGCGTCATCGCGCGCATTCTGCCGGAAGAGGACATGCCCTTTTTGCCTGACGGCACAGCGGTCGAGATCGTGCTCAACCCTTTGGGCGTTCCTTCGCGCATGAACGTCGGCCAGATACTCGAGACCCACCTGGGTTGGGCGGGCCGCGTGCTCGGCGTCAAGTTTGCGTCGCCGGTGTTCGAGGGTCCGGGCGAAAAGCTGATCAAGCAGCAGCTCGAGGCTGCGGGGCTGCCGTCGTCGGGCAAAACCAAGCTGTTCGACGGGTTGACCGGCGAGGCTTTCGAGCAGGACGTTACGGTGGGCATCATCTACATGCTCAAGCTGAGCCATCTGGTTGACGACAAGATACACGCCCGCTCGATCGGGCCGTACTCGCTGATTACGCAGCAGCCTCTGGGCGGCAAGGCGCAGTTCGGCGGGCAGCGTTTCGGCGAGATGGAGGTATGGGCGCTGGAAGCCTACGGCGCGGCTCACGTGCTGCAAGAGTTGCTGACCGCGAAGTCCGACGACGTTTACGGACGCGCCAAGATCTACGAATCGATCGTGAAAGGCGAGTCGGCGATGCAGCCCGGCGTGCCCGAATCGTTCAACGTTTTAATCCGCGAGCTGCAGTCGCTTTGCCTGGACGTCGAGTTGATCAAAGCGCAGCAAAGCACGATGCAAACGGCTCTGGCGGCGGATTGACCGCGGAAGATTTTGGCCCCGTCGACGCAGGCGGGGCAGGGAAAAATCAGCGGCCGGGCCGATTGCTTGCAGTCGGCGCGGCCGCGCAACCGGCTTACGGAGGATGCATTGTTTCGCTCTAGCCCCTACGAACGTGTAAGCTTGACAACCGATTTCGACGCGATTCGGGTCGGTCTGGCCTCGCCGGAGAAGATCCGCAGTTGGTCTTTCGGCGAGGTGGCCAAACCCGAAACGATCAACTACCGGACCTTCAAACCGGAGCGGGAAGGTCTTTTCTGCGCCGCGATTTTCGGCCCGGTTACCGATTGGGAGTGCTTGTGCGGCAAGTACAAGCGGATGAAGCACCGCGGCGTGATCTGCGAGAAATGCGGCACCGAGGTGACGCTGAGCCGCGTTCGCCGCGAACGGATGGGCCACATAGAATTGGCCTCGCCCTGCTCGCACGTGTGGTTTTTCAAGGGGCTGCCGAGCCGTATCGGTCAATTGCTGGATGTCACGCTGCGCGATCTGGAGCGCGTGCTCTACTACGAGGCGCATATCGTCGTGGAGGCGGAGGAAACGGCCGGCGTCCGCGAGGGCGAGATCGTCAGCGACGAAGCGAAACGGCAACTGGACCAGGAGCGCCCCGACGAGTTCGTAGCGATGATGGGCGCGGAGGGGGTCAAGGAGGTTCTCAAAAAGCTGGACATCGAAGCGATGGCCGAAGAGTTGCGGGAGGCGATGAAGACGGAGACGTCGATTCAAAAGAAACTCAAGCATGCGCGCCGCCTGCGGGTTGTCGAGTCGTTCCGCCGCTCGGGCAACAAGGCCGAGTGGATGGTTCTCGACAACATCCCGGTGATTCCGCCGGAGTTGCGTCCGCTGGTGCCGCTCGACGGCGGCCGCTTCGCCACCTCGGATCTCAACGATCTCTACCGCCGCGTGATCAACCGCAACAACCGCCTCAAGAAGTTGATGGATCTCAATGCTCCCGACGTGATCGTGCGCAACGAGAAACGCATGCTGCAAGAGGCCGTCGACGCCTTGTTCGACAACGGCCGGCGCGGCCATCTGCTGCGCGGGGCCAACAACCGCCCCTTGAAATCGCTGTCCGACACGCTCAAGGGCAAGCAGGGCCGTTTTCGTCAGAATCTCCTTGGCAAGCGCGTGGATTACTCCGGCCGGTCGGTCATCGTGGTCGGCCCCGACCTCAAGCTCAATCAGTGCGGTCTGCCGAAAAAGATGGCGCTGGAGCTTTTCAAGCCCTTCATCTATCAGCGGCTCGAGCAGCGGGGCCACTGCACGACGATCAAACAGGCCAAGGAATTGGTCGAGCAGCAGGATACGGTCGTGTGGGACATTCTCGAAGAGGTGATTCAAGATCACCCGGTGATGCTCAACCGCGCGCCCACGCTGCACCGGCTGGGCATTCAGGCTTTCGAGCCCGTGCTGGTCGAAGGCAAGGCGATTCAGGTGCATCCTCTGGTTTGCACGGCCTTCAACGCTGACTTCGACGGCGACCAGATGGCCGTGCACATTCCGCTGTCGCCCGAAGCGCAGATCGAAGCGCACGTGCTCATGCTGAGCGCGAACAATATTCTTTCGCCGGCGAACGGCATGCCGATCACGACCCCGTCGCAAGACATGGTGCTGGGCGTTTACTACCTCACCAAGGGCCGCAGGACGGCCGTGGGCGAAGGCCGCAGTTTCGGCGGCATCCAGGAAGTTCTGCTTGCTTACGACATAGGCGAGGTCGAAACGCAGACGATCATCAAGCTGTATTACAGCGGCCCGGTGATCAACCTGGAGACGTCGTTTGACAACCAGAACCTGCTCCAGACCGAGCCGGTGATCTACGCCAAGCAGCATTTGGAAACGACCGTCGGCCGCGTGGTGCTGAACCACAGTCTGCCGGCCGAGATGCCGTTTATCAACGGCCTGCTCAAAAAGAAAGGTCTGACGCAGCTTGTCTCGTACTGCTATCTGAAGCTGGGCCGGGAGAAGACGGTGGGCATGCTCGACGAGCTCAAGAACCTCGGCTTCCTCTACGCCACGCGGTCGGGCATGTCGATCGGCATCGACGACATGATCGTGCCCGAGGCCAAGCAGGAACTCGTCAGCGGCGCGCAGAAAGACGTCATGGCCGTCGAGCAGCAGTATCTCGACGGAGCGATCACCCACGGCGAGCGCTACAACAAGATCATCGAGATCTGGTCGAAAGTCACCGAGAACGTCTCGGACAAAATGTTTTCGAGCATGGAATCCGCAGAGGACTCGGGTGCGCGGGTCAACCCGATATACGTCATGGCGGACTCGGGGGCGCGCGGCTCGAAGCAGCAGATCCGCCAGCTTTCGGGCATGCGCGGATTGATGGCCAAGCCGAGCGGCGAGATTATCGAGACGCCGATCACCGCCAATTTCCGCGAGGGTCTCAACGTCTTGCAGTACTTCATTTCGACCCACGGCGCGCGCAAGGGCCTGGCCGATACGGCGTTGAAGACGGCCGACTCCGGATACCTCACCCGCCGCCTGGTGGACGTGGCGCAGGACGTCATCATCACCGAGTCGGACTGCGGCACGACCGACGGCATTTGGGTCGAGCCGATCGTGGAGTCGGGGGAGATCATCGAGCCGCTGCGCGACCGTATCGTCGGCCGCGTCTCGGTGGAGGAGATCAAGGATTACGAGGATTCGGTCGTCGTCGGCGTCGATCAGGAAATCAGCGAAGAGCTCGCTGCGGCGATCGAATCGGCCGGCATCGAGCGGGTCAGGATTCGTTCGGTTTTGACTTGCGAAACCGAGCGCGGCGTTTGCCGCCTGTGCTACGGCCGCAATCTGGCGACGGGCCGCCTGGTCGAGCAAGGCGAGGCGGTCGGCGTTATCGCCGCGCAGTCGATCGGCGAACCGGGCACGCAGTTGACGATGCGCACGTTTCACATCGGCGGCACGGCTACGCGCGTGTCCGAACAGTCGACGCAGGATTCGAAATCCGACGGCTTCGCCAAATACATCGCCATCAATGCCGTGCGCGACAAGGATGGGGATCTGGTGGCCATGAACCGCAACGGCATCTTCGCCGTGGTCGACGACAAGGGCCGCGAGAAAGAGCGTTACCACGTCGTTTACGGTGCGAAGCTGCGCGTCGAAGACGGCAAGCCGGTGGATCGGCATCAGGTGCTGCTGGAGTGGGATCCGTACACCTTCTCGATCCTGACCGAAGTGAGCGGCTTCTGCCGATTCCGCGATCTGCAAGAAGGCCTCACCCTGCAGGAACAGGTCGATGAAGTGACGGGCATGTCGCAGTGGGTGGTCGCCGATTCGCCGGACGAGAAAAAGGAACCGCGCATCGAGATTATCGACGCGGGGGAACAGGTCCGGCGCAAATACCTGATTCCGACCAACGCGCATCTGATGGTCCGCGACGGGGACGAGATTCACGCCGGCGACGTGCTGGCGAAGATTCCACGCGAAACCACCAAGACGAAGGACATCACGGGCGGCTTGCCCCGCGTTGTGGAGTTGTTCGAAGCGCGGCGCCCGCGTGAGATGGCCGTGATTTCGGAAATCAACGGCGCCGTCAAGTACGGCGCCTTGAGCAAGGGGCAGCGCAAAATCTACGTCGTGGCCGACAACGGCGAGGAGCGCGAGTATTCGATTCCTCGGGGCGTGCACATCAACGTTCAGGAAGGCGAGAAGGTGATTGCCGGCGAGCCGTTGATGGACGGCCCGCGCGACCCGCACGACATTCTGGCGGTGCTGGGCGAGAAGGAGCTGCAGAAATATCTGGTGAACGAGATTCAGGAAGTCTACCGGCTGCAAGGCGTTGACATCAACGACAAGCACCTCGAGGTGATCGTGCGTCAGATGATGCGTTGGATCAAGGTCGAGGAGGTGGGCGACACCGGCTTCCTGCGGGATGAGATCGTTGACCGCTTCCGCTTCCAGAAGACGAACGCCGAAGTTCTGGACGGAGGCCATCAGCCGGCGGTGGGCCGTCCGTTGCTGATGGGCATCACCAAGGCTTCGCTGGCGACGGATTCGTTCATCTCCGCGGCCTCGTTCCAGGAGACCACGCGGGTTTTGACCGAGGCTGCGATCAGCGGCAAGGTCGACCGCCTGCGCGGCCTCAAGGAGAACGTGATCGTCGGCCGTCTCATTCCTGCCGGCACGGGCCTGGACGTCTACCAGCGGGTCAAGATCGCCGGCGAGGACGAGCCGGAAGAGATGATTCCCGAGGTCGAATATCTCAGCGAAATCCCCGGATACGGGGAGGAAACGCCGGTGGAGATCGGCGCGGTCGTGGGCGAGAGCCTGCAATCCGATCCGGGCTTTTAGGGCGCCTGCGGCGCCCAGTGGAGAGTGGAGAGTGGAGAGCAAGAGGGCGGGGGCGCCTGACGGCGCCCGGTGGAGCGCGGGGACGTCCGTGCGGACGGCAAGCGTCAATCTCTTGCTGACAGCAGCGTCGCTGGCTGTTTGTCTCGCCGCCGGCGAAGGATTTCTGCGGTTTTTTTATCCGGTGTACGAGTACGCCGCGGAATTTCAATACGAACCCTCCGCCAAGCGGATTTGGGCGCGAAGCGCCCACACGGTTGGTTCCGGGGGACACCCCGACACCGGCCTGCGTCACCCGATCATCCACAACAACCTGGCCCTGCGGCAGCATCGGAACTTCAGCGACGGCGACATCGCGGCCGCCGTCAACATCGGCGTTTTCGGTGATTCCTATACCGAAAACGTTCGTTTGCCGTCCCAGTATTCATTCAGCGAAGTGCTGGACTATCTGCTGAATTCGGGGGGGGGGGGGGCAGGAGATAGATTCAACGTGCTGAATCTCGGCGTGTCCGGCTACGGGCCCGACCAGGCGTTTCTCTACTACGAGGACTTCCCGCACGCAGCGGATCTGGACGTCGTGTTCTACCTGTTCTGCAACAACGACGTGAGGAACATCTACGAGAATGGGCTCTTTCATCTGGACGCAAGCGGCGCCTTGGCGCGAA
Source organism: Bryobacterales bacterium (assembly GCA_965214655.1). GTDB lineage: Bacteria > Acidobacteriota > Terriglobia > Bryobacterales > UBA6623 > CATQHP01. The sequence continues at coordinate 4,359,242 of OZ243965.1, forward strand.
ACTCCGCCTTCGAGCCCGCCGGATGGGTTTCGTGGTTACGTGGATTTCATATGACGTACCTGGTCATCGACGGTGCGAGGCGCTTGTCGCTTTTGATCGAGCAGGGAAGTGAATACGCCGCCCCAGCTCCCCTGGGCACGTTGCAGCAGGAAGAACACAAGGGCCGATTTAAGGACGACCGGGCCATGTCCATTTTGGCCGACATTGCGGACGGGACGGTGGACGGCGAACATGCGCAAGAGTTCGCCGCCATTTTTCAATCCTTGCTGCGCGCCTGGCGCGAGGCTGTCGAGGAGCGCGGAGCGCGATTCGTGGTCGTCGTCTTGCCGATCGCCGGGGAAAATCGAATGTCCGCGCTGATTCCTCAGGAGCTCGAGGTGGTGAATCTGTTCGAGTGCTTCAACGAACACGTCGCCGAATACGAGTACGCGCCGCCTTGGAATTTTTCCAACGACTACCACTGGGCCGAACAGGGAAACATGCTCTCCGCCGTTTGCTTGCAGCGGTTTCTCGAACGGGAAATGAAGCTGCAGCCGCTCTCCGCCGACGGGATCCTCGAGGAGTTGTACGGATACTACTCCGCCTTTGCGGGGTGGATGCCTCCCGGCGAGTGGAGGAAGCCGACAGGGGTTGATCCGCAGGAGTCGGCCGCCATCCGGGACAAGTACTTGGGGTACGAATACGACTTGCTGAACCCTGCGCTCCGTTCCGACGTGTCGCTGGTTGCACGCTCCACCTGGGATCTGTACCTTGGCGAAGATCGACTGATCTATTTCAAGGAGCCCTGCGCCGCAGCCGACACCGAGGCGACGTTTTTCCTGCACGTCATTCCGGCGAACGTTGACGACCTGCCCGGCGCGCGCCGGCAGCACGGTTTCGACAACTTGGACTTTTCTTTCGACAACTATCCCGCCGGCAGGCGATTCGAGGAGACGTGCTCGGCCGCCGTCTGGCTGCCGCAGTACGACATCGCCGGCATCCGCGCCGGTCAGTTCGTTCTCGGCGAAGAGAGCGAAGAGAGCGAAGAGAGCGAAGAGGAGGGCGAAGAGTATATACAGATCTGGCAGGAGGAGTTCGCGTTCCGGCGGTGACGACTGGGGGGCCGCTGCGCGGCCCCAGTGGAGAGTGGAGAGTGGAGAGCAAGAGGGGGGCCTGACGGCGCCGGGTGGAGAGTGGGTAAAAACACTACATCTTGGGGTTTGCCGCTACATCCATGAGCGCGCAAGAACCGCAGTTTCCTGGAACCGAACGCCGGGCAGCCGGGAGGCTGCCTTGAGAACCGACAATGAGGCGCGAAGCGCCGCACAGATTGCGTATTTGCAAGCCAGGGAGAACCTGGTTGCGCAGGGGCTTGCGCCGCCGGAGCGGGAATATCTCCGCAAGCAGCGGCCTGTCGGGATTGACTCCCGCGGCCGTATAGTCCTCGAACACAAAAACGCGGCCGCCAAGCACAGCGCGGCGCTGCAGCGGCTCTCGCGCGAGCTCGTCAAGCACGGTTGGGCGAACGGCCTGACTCTCAAGCCCCAGGCCGGGGCCTCCGCAGCGCCGCGGCCGCGGCGGAAGTCCCCCGCAGTGGTGTTTCTGCCGCGCTTCCCGGTCTGCACGACGTTGCCGCACAGCGCCGTGCAAGGCAACGAGCGCAAGCCGGCGCGACTTCCTGCAGCGCATGGAGATCGGCTGGAGCGCCGGGCGGAAAGGGCAGTTCACCGCGGCCCATAAGCAGATGGACCGGATGTGCGCGACGACGTTCGTGTATCATGACGTGCGGCGGGATGGGGGCTGCAACATCGTGGCGATCGATCAGTGGGCGCCTTCCGAAGGCGCGCTGACCGTCGCGCTCAGCGAATCGTTCTTCAACCTCTGCCGGCAAGCGGTCGCGCCGCTTGATACGGCCATCGTGCGCAACCTGCGCCGCTCCACGCTCACGCCGGACCTCTACGCTTGGCCGGCCTACCGGGTATCGACGCCGGAGGGCGGCACGCCGATTCGCTGGGAAGCGCTCGCCGCCCAGTTCGGCGCAGACTGCAAGCGGCCGCGTAAACCCGCCGTAGCGGGCGCGGCGCCGCACGTCGAGAGGAGAAGTGCTTTAATGATGGTCGGAGCAACCCCATGGCTACCCTTGCCTCCAGCCCCGACACGCAACAGGCCCGCAAACCGAACGGCCTCTACGAGCGAGACTTCTACTCCTGGGCGGTGCGGCAGGGCGCGCTTATGCGCCGCCGCGACTTCAGCGCGGTCGATTGGGAGAACGTCATCGAGGAAATCGAAGCCTTGGCCCGAGCAGAACGAAGAAGCGTGAAAGCCTATTGCGCGCGCATGATCGAGCACCTGTTGAAGATCGACTACTGGGACTACCCTACGCGGGGGGTGCTGCATCACTGGGCGGATGAAGTGCAGGACTTTCGCCAGGCAATGGCGGAACTCATCGACGAAAACCCAGGCTTGAAGGGACAGTACGATGAGATTCTCGCCGCCGCGTGGAAGCGTGGGCGCTTTCTCGCCGTCAAAAGGCTCAAACAATACGACCGTGAGCATCGCGGCGAAGCCTCCCAAGAAGCTCCGCGCAAGTGGGATCGCATCCTGCCTAAAGAGTGCCCCTACCGGCTCGAGCACGTCACCGCCTTTGACGCTAAAACCGATCAGGAGCCGCGGGAGGATGTCTGGCCGCCGTCCGTAGCCAGGATTCTCAACGCCAAGCTCAAACAGAACTACCCGATTCTCCCCGACTACAAGCCGGAACGCGAGGGCGCCTGACGGCGCCCAGTGGAGAGTGGGGAGCAAGAGGGCGCTCAGAGCGTGGCGCGGCGGAATCCGGCCGTGGCGCGCACGCGCCGCGCGGGGGGCGCGCCGCGGCGGCGTCTGTGCGCGTCTCGCGGGGGCACGGGATGGTAGGCGAATTCCTCCGCCGGCGTCGAGGCGGCGTAGACGGCGAGCAGCATCGCCCAGGCGCGGTCGGCGTGTCCGTCGCCGGGGGCCGTATCGAAGCGGACGTTGCCCGCCGGGAGGCGCAGCCTGCGGTCTTCCATCGCCTGCTTGCCCAGCCCGGCCATGCGCTGTTTGGCGTCGGCCGTGAAGAACACGCCCTCCACCCGCGCCGAGCCGTGCCGCCGTTGCGCCTCCTCCACGGGGGCCTCGCCGATTCCGGTGCGGTCCATCGACACGCGCAGCGGCCGGTAGCGCCCCACCAGCTCGTCCAGCTCCGCCGCCTGCGCCGCAAACGACGCCCGGCGCATTTCCCGCGTCTGCCGCGTCCAGAGCACGTCGCCGACCCGCTCCAGCACCCACAGCACGGTCAGGTCTCTGCGCCGCCCGATGTCCATGCCGACGTAGGCCGGCCCGCCGCCGTACAGCGCGGGATCGCCCGCGCGCGGGTGCTCGCAGGCGGAGATGAGATCGTAAGGCAGCCAGGCGCTCGCTTCGTCGAGCCATTCGAGCTCGTATTCCTGCGCCCAGGCGTCGGGATCGCCCAGCCCGGCGCGCAGCGTCTCGATATCCCGCGGCAGACCCTCGCGCACCGCGCGGTGGATATCGACCACGTGCCGCGACCAGACGGCTCCGGTCTCGCCGCCGCCGGTCATCAACTCGTAGAATTTGTTGCCCTTGCCGTTCGGCGTCGAGACGACGCGCAGCTTGCGTCCGGCGGAGACGACCGGGAACAGCGCCGTCCAGATTTTGCGGCTGTCGGCGTGATGGGCGAACTCGTCGAGCAGCACGTTGGCGCTGTAGCCGCGCGCGGTGTCGGGGTTGGCGGGCAGGGCGCTGATCCGCGAGCCAGCGGGCAGGCGCACTTCGAGCGCTTTGGCTTCGCTCGGGGAAAAGGCGATTTCGCGCTCCTGGAACGCTGTTTGCAGGGCGCTCAAATGGCGTTTCACGCCCTCTTCCATCGCTTCGCGGGCCTGCCGTTCTCCGCGCGAAAGAATCAGCCAGCGGGCGGCGCCTCCTTGGGCCTCGGCGGCGAGGCAGTCGAGCACGATCTCCAAGGTGGCGGTGAACGTCTTGCCGGTCTGCCGCGCCATCATGCCGATTTTGAACCGCGAGCGGTCGGCCAGCCAGGCGCGCTGATAGGGCAGCATTACTTGCCCAAGGTCGGGCATCAGGCGCCGTAGACCTCCGCGACCAGCGCCCGCAGGCGCTCGGTGGTGATGGCCTGCGACTTGCCTGTGGCATCCTCGGCGCGCCGGGCCAGATCTTCCGCGGTCAGCCTGCGCACCTCGCGTTCACGCTTGACGTTTGCCGACGCGGCGGCCTCCAGGCGCTGGGCGGTCAGGCTCAACTCCTTGATTTGACCGATCAGGACGGGCAGCGATTCCGTGGTCAGCTCGCCTTCCTTCAGCTTGAGCGAGATTTCGAAGGCGAGCGTGTGCAGGATTTCGTTGACGAGCAGCCCGACTTGTCCTTGGGGCGCCGCGCCCAGCTTGGCGACCCACACCTCCGCGGCCTGCCTCGCCTCGCGCATGCGCACGCCCAGCGCGCGGGTGCGCCGGTCGTAGCGGCCGACGACGTCTCGGCTGACGCGCTCGGCCGCGCCGCGGGCGGCGAGGCGCTCGTTGAGTGCGGCTGCCGCCTCGGCGTGGGTGACCGAGCCGTCGAGCAGCCACTCGTCGAGTTTTGCGCGCAGGTCGGCGGGCAGCCGGCGGATCTTGCTGCGGGACTTGCGCTGCCGCCGTTCCATCAGACCCTCTCCGGCTGAGGCCGGGCCACGCCGGGGACGCGCGCGCGTCCGGCGGCGGCGTCGGCCCCGCGCGCGGTCAGCCGCAGCAGGCACAGATCGAACACGGGGCGTTCGACTGAGACGAGGCCCTGCTCTTCGAGCCAGACGATCTGCGCGCGCAGCGCGTCGCCGGACAAGGAGAAGCCGAGGGCCGACAGAGCAATGTGGACGATGTAGTGGTTGTGTCGGTATTCGGCGACCTCGGCCAGTATTTGCAAGATCGCCAATCGCGCTGACTCGGCGATCAGACCCGCGTAACTGCTCATGATTTTCCCTCTCGATCGAGCAAGTGTTGATGGATCATGTCGATGGCGCGGCGCAGTCCGCCGACTTCGCCGCGGATTTCGGCCATGGTCTGCCCCGAGACGTCCAGCCGCTCATAGATGCGGCGCATATCTTCGTGGGTCGGCCCGCGCCGCCGCTCGATATCGGCCAGCCGCCCGTCCATGTCACCCAGCCGCTCGTCGACCCGCGCGCGCCAATCGGCCGAGCGGCGCATGTCGGCCGTGGCCCGCTGCCACAGCGCAGCCAGGCCGCAGGCGATCGGCACCAGCACGGCCAACGCGGTGACCACGTGAGACCAGTCCCACTCAGCCATTTCGGCGGTCCTCCTCGATTTCCAACAGCACCGACCACAGCCGCGGCGTCAGCCGGTAGAGCGCCCAGGCGCTCGCGCCGAGGCCGGCCAGCCAACTCAGCCAGTCGCAGATCGACTTGATGACCGCGCCGCCGATCAGCCCCAATACGCCGCCCGATGCCGCTCCGAGCGCGGCGTCCACTATGCCCATGCCGTCAATCCTCCCTTGCCGTACCAGACCGCCGGCCGCGGGCGGCAGTCGAGATGCAGAAACGCGCGGTAGAGGCGGGCGTCGTCGAGAGCGACGTCGAAGGCGTCGCCGACCTTGTGCCTGCTGAGCGGCGCGCCGCCGACCCGCGCGTTGTGCAGCGGATCGCGGTAGGCCGAATTGACGATCAGCGGCCGGCCGATCAGCCTGCGCAGGGTTTCGAGCCGCTCGCCGGCGGCCAGACTCGTGCGCACCGCGCCGTTGCCGCGGCTGGCCAACTCGCGCGGCGCAAAGTGCGGGAACGGCCAATCGCGGGGGCGAATTTCCCGCCAGTGCCGCGCCTCGATCACTGTGACCGGCCCCATGCGCTCATCCTTGCAGGCGCCGGGGCCGCCGCCAAGGCTGAAAGATTTCAGCAAATTCAAACGGTCTGCCGGATGCGCCGCGCGGTCGGGCCGCGCCGGCGGTCTTCGACGGCCGCTATTCGCCTGTTCGCATTCGCTGTGCACTCACCACTTGGCGATGAGGCCGGCGTAGAACGCGCGTCCGGGTTCGGGGATTCTCCGCCCGGTGAACGGGTTCAACGAGTTGAGATGCTCGAAATAGTATTTCCCGCCCAGGTTTTCGATGCCGGCGTGCAAGTCGATGCGTTGCGTAAGCCGCGTCCCGAAGCGAATGTCGTGCGTCGAGAAGCCCGGTGACGGAGTTTCCAGCCGCGCCGCCGAGACGCGTTTCTGGTCGAAGACGTTGCGCAGAGAGTAGTCCATCCAGAAACGCCCCGAGGGCAGGACCCAGCGCAGTCCCGAATCCAGCTCGAGCGGGGGGATGCCCAGCACCGGTTCGTTCAGGGCCTTGTCGTCGGCGATCGTCTTCGCGCCCTGGAAGCGCAACTCCAGGCCGCGCGGGGCCCGATAGCGCACAGCGAAGCTGTAGCCGCGGAAAGACGCGAAGTCTCCATTGAAATAGCGGAAGACGAGCGGGGGGCTGAGCGGCAGGCGTTTGGGCAGGCTCGGGTCGGCGCGGACGGTGATGTAGTCGTCGACCCGCCGCAGGTAGCCGCCGACGTTGAACCGAAAGCCGCCTGCGGCAAGTTCCAGATTGAGGTCGCCTTGCAGGCTCGCTTCGGGCCTGATCGCCGGCGAGCCCAGGAACTCGGCGGCGGTCTGGAAGCGGCTGCTGGGGAACCGATCGGAGAAACGTTCGAGGCTGTTGGCGGTGCGCACTACGCGGCCGACTCCGGCGGAAAGCGAGAGACCTGCCGCGATGCGGCGGCGCGCGGAGAGGCTGAAGTTGACGTTGGTTTCGTTCCGGTCGAGGTTCGCTCCGGCGTTTTGCAGAAAGAATTCGGTCGGCCGCCCCGCGCTTGCGCGGACGAAATCGACGCGGAAGGCAGCGAGGACCTCGCCGCGGTCGAGGTGTTTTCCCGCCTGGACGTAAACTCCTCGATCGTCGATTGCCGCGTTGGGCCAGACTGCATCCTTGAAAATGAGCAGGCCGTTGCTCTGCCGCGATACGAAACGCCGGGCATCCTGCTTGAGGCTGTAGAAATCGAAGCCCGCGCGGATTCGAGCGGTCTGGTCGGGGGCCAATTCGATCCTTCCGGAACCGCCGAACGTTTCGGATTCGGTAGGCAAGGATACCTCCAGCGCGAACGGCGGCCGGAGTCCGGGCATGTCGCGGGCCGTCGGTTTCTGCGTATTTCTCATGCGGTGGCTTTTATCGTTGAGATAGAGGTTGAACTTGATCGATGCGATGAGGTCGGACGGGTTGGCGATGAAATAGCTGCCGTTCCAGGAGCGCAGGATGAAATGTTCGGCGTTGAGCAGGCGTCCGGGGTAATCGATGCCGGTTTGCTCGTCGTAGAAACCGCTCAGGGCAAGCTCTTGACCGCCGGTCGGGTTGAAACGCAGCTTCCCGCCGAGTTGGTGGTTGCTGTGGTCGCCGGGGATGGAGGCGCCGGAAATCGCTCCGCGGGCGCCGGCCTGGTAGTCGTTGCCTTTGTTGCCTGCGGCCCTGAGGCTGAAGCCCGCCTTGCGCGCGCCGCCGAAAATACGGATGCGGCCCAAGCGGCCGGAACCGTTCGAGCGCCAGCCGGCGCTCGTTTCCGCGCCGAGCTTCCAGGCATCGAAGCGCGGAATGCGGGGCGAATGCACGAGGATCGCTCCGAATGCGCCGGCAGCTTCGGTCAGCGCGTAGGGTCCGCTGACGATTTCCACGACATCGACGTGGCCCGGCTCGACGTGGCTGAGTCCGGAATCCATGCGCGCGGGGCCGGCGGCGAACGTTCGCGTGCCGTCGACGACCAGGGCCAACTGCGTTTCCCGCAAGCCTTGAACGACCGGCTCGATGTTCGTTCCTCCGCGGCGGGAAGCGTTGACGCCGGGAACCGCGCGCAGGTTTTCGACCAGCCCCATGGAAGGCAGCTCGGCAAGTTCAGGGGCGCGCGCTGCGGCGAAAGCGGCGCTCGGGGGGCGCGCGGCCGAGACTTCGACCAGAGCCTCGATCGTCGCCAGGCGAAGCGAGACGGCCAATGCCGAGCGGCCGCGCACGCTTTTGCGCGCCGGCTCGAAACCCTCGGCGGAAACTTCGACCCATTCTCCGGAGCGGTCGAATACGATCTCCCCCGAAGCGCCGGTCCGGCCGCGCTCGAGCTCGCTGCCGGCGCCCGTTTGCAAGACGACCGCAGCGCCGGGCACGCGGTCTCCTGCGGGATCGGTTACAACGACCTTGAGTTGCGCCCGGGCGGCCCCGTGCGCCAAAAACAACGCTGCATGGAAACAAAATATGCGTAAAGACATCCTCCCCCTGCTCCTTTTTTCATCCGTTGGGTTTCGTCCGTTGGGCTTGGGGCATTGAGCGCGCTTCGGCGCCGCGCGGGACGAGACGCCCGGCTTGTGCGTCAATGCGGCCGCATGGCTGCGGTTTCGGCGGAAGGATCAGGCTTGAGGGGGCGGTACGGGCGGAGCGTGGGCCGATTGGGCAGGCGCCGCCGTTCCGACTGCGGGAAGCTGTATGGAATCGCTTGCGCGCGCCGGTAGAAAGCGTCCCGAGATCAAGAAAAACCGCCCGTTATCGGCAATGAGGGCGGCGTCGCCGCCGCTTTCGCAGCGATGGGCGGCGCAAGATTGCCGTTGCGGCGTTTCGGGAGCGCCTTCGCGCCGGCAGGCGTGCGCCGCCGGCTGCCCTTCGGAGGGCGCGGCTTTGCGCCGGCACATTGCCGGGCAGCGGCAGTCGGCGCCGTGCGCCGAGCAGAATTCGCCCGTCGAGTCGATAGCTGCGAACAGGCCGTTCCAGGGCAGCAGCAGGACCGCCATGACTGCGGCGGCCATGCGCGCCCGGAATTTCTCCCGGATTCGAGCGGGCGCCATGAACTCTCAAAATAACAAAAGCCTCCGGCGCAAGGGCAACCGCGTTCTCCACTCTCCACTCTCCACTCTCCACTCTCCACTCTCCACTCTCCACTCCATTGTGGTAGCTTGGGAATTTCCGGTTTTGCCGGTGAAACGGTTGGCATGGCCGACTCCGCCGCTCGCGACACGCTGAAGAAGACTCCGCTGCATGCGGCGCATCGGGGCATGGGCGCGCGGATGGTCGATTTCGGCGGGTGGGACATGCCGGTGGAATACTCGGGCATCGTCGCCGAACACCTTGCGGTGCGTCATCGAGTGGGTCTTTTCGACGTCAGCCACATGGGCGAGATCGAGATTCGCGGGCCGCAGGCCGTCGATCTGATCGACTCGCTCTGCTCGAATCGGGCGGCCGCTCTCAAGGACGGCCAGGCGCAGTATTCGGCGCTGTTGTATCCCAACGGGGGGTTCGTGGACGATCTGCTGGTCCATCGATTTTCCTGCGGCCACTATTTTCTCTGCGTGAATGCTGCGAACCAGGACAAGGATTTCGAGTGGATTCGCGAGCGTAACCCGTTCGATGCCGAGGTGAAGTTGGTCAGCGCGGATTACGCGCAGTTGGCGATACAGGGGCCGAAGGCTTTGGATACGGCCCAGGCGCTGACGCCAGCCGATCTGTCGGCGATTCGCTACTACCGGTTTATCCGCGATGAGTTTGCGGGCGCTGCGGCGGTCATCGCGCGCACGGGATACACCGGGGAGGACGGTTTCGAGGTCTATGTTTCTGCGGGCGAGGGCGAGCGCATATGGAACGCCGTCCTGGAGTCGGGCCGGGAATACGGGATTCTGCCCTGCGGTTTGGGCGCGCGCAACACGTTGCGGCTCGAGGCGGCGATGCCGCTTTACGGACATGAGATCGATGGCGCGGTCACGCCCTACGAAGCGGGTCTGGGCTGGATCGTCAAGCTCGGGAAGCCGGCATTCACCGGGCGCGGCGCGCTGGCCGCTCAAAAAGACAGGGGCGTCAAGCGCAAGGTGGTCGGCTTCGAGATGAAAGGCCGGGGCATCGCCCGCGACGGCTATCGGGTTCACGTCGGCGGCGAAGATGCGGGCCGGGTGACGAGCGGGTCTCCGGCGCCTGCGCTGGAAAAGAACATCGGCATGTGCATGCTGCCGGTCGAAGCGGCCGAAACAGGGCGCCCGATCGAGATTGCGGTGCGCAGCCGAATGGTCGCAGCGGAGATTGTGCCCACGCCGTTTTATGCGCGCAGGAACTGAATGCAATCATGTATCCCTCGGAATATCGCTACACCAACGAGCACGAATGGATCAAGGTCGATAGAGGTTTGGCCACGGTCGGCATTACGCATCATGCCCAGGATCAGCTTGGCGACGTCGTTTTCGTCGAGTTGCCGGACGTCGGCGCCAAGCTGCAAGCGAACGGCGTCTTGGGCACGGTGGAGTCGGTCAAGGCGGTCTCCGATATCTATGCGCCGATCAGCGGCGACGTCATCGAAGTGAACGAAGCCCTGATGGACGCGCCGGAGACGCTCAATTCCGATCCGCACGGCGAGGGTTGGCTGGCGCGCTTGAAAGTATTCGATGCGACGGAGCTCGAAGCGTTGATGAATGCCGAGCAGTACGCGCAATACGTTGCCGCCGAGGGCGGGTAGCGAGGTCGCCGTTTGCGCTACTTGCCGAAATCTCCGGGGGAGCGCCGGGAAATGCTGGCGGCCCTGGGCATCGAGTCCATCGAGGAGCTCTTTGCGAGCATCCCCGAAGAGTTGCGCTGCCGGCGGCCTCTGGCCATCCCCGAGGGCCTGTCGGAATACGAGATCGGCGACTATTTTCGGGCGCGGGCCGACGAAGGCGCAAAGGGGTATGCGTCGTTCCTGGGCGCGGGAGCCTACCGCCATTTTCGACCGGTGGTCATCGACGCATTGGCGACGCGCGGGGAGTTTCTGACCGCGTATACGCCGTATCAGGCTGAAATTTCGCAGGGCGTCCTGACGACGATTTTCGAGTTTCAGACGATGGTTGCGCAGTTGACGGGAATGGAGGCGGCGAACGCGTCGCTGTATGACGGCTCCACCGCCGTGCCCGAGGCGGGGATGATGGCGGCGCGGATTACCAAGCGGGGCCGGCTGCTTGCGGCGCGGTCGCTGCATCCGGAATACCGTCAAGTGTTGGACACGTATTACCGCCGGCAGGGGTTGTCGATCGAAACCGTCGCTTACGACTGCGATTCGGGGCGGATCGACCTTGCCGATTTGGAGAGCAAGCTTTCGGACGAAGTCGCGGCGGCGATCGTGCAGTCGCCGAATTTCTTTGGGGTGATCGACGAGACTTGCGAAGCCGCCGAGTTGGCGCACCGTCACGGCGCGCTGCTGATCGTGATTTTCAGCGAAGCCGCGGCGCTGGGAATCCTGGAACCGACGGCGGAAGCTGATATTGTCGCCGGAGAGATGCAGTCGTTCGCGCATCCGACGAGCTACGGCGGCCCTTGCGTGGGCGTGCTGGCGACAAAGAAGAAATACATTCGACAGATGCCGGGGCGCTTGGTGGGAGAGACCGTCGATGCCGACGGGAACCGCGCGTTCTGCCTCACCCTGGCGACGCGGGAGCAGCACATCCGGCGGGCGCGGGCGACTTCGAACATCTGCACGAATCAGGCCCTGGTTGCGCTGATGGCTGCGATTTACATGACCGTTTTCGGCAAGCAGGGTTTGCGCGAGCTGGCCGAGCAGAACCTGGCCAAAGCGCGCTATCTGGCCGAGGCCATTCGGGCAAACGGCGGCTCGCTGGTTTTTTCGGGTCCGTACTTCAACGAATTCGTCGTCCGGCCGGGGTCGGGCGGCGGAGCGCAGGTGAACGAGGCGGCGCTGCGGAAGAAGATCATCGGCGGGCTGGAGTTGGGGCGGCTGTATCCGGAATTGGACGGAGCGCTGCTGGCGTGCGCCACGGAAGTGAATCGGCGGGAAGAGATGGACCGCTATGCGGCCTGTTTCCGAGCTGCCGCTCAGGGAATTGGAATTGAGTAAAATTCGCAGGCATCAAACGCAGAACGAGCCTTTGATTTTCGAGCGTTCCTCGCCCGGGAAGGTCGGCTATCGGCTTCCGCCGCTGGATGTTCCGGCGGTCGATGCGCGCGAGGCGCTGGGCGCGGAGCGCGTGCGCAGCGAAATTTCCGGTTTTCCGGAAGTGAGCGAGGTGGAAATCATCCGCCACTTTACGCGCCTTTCGACCTGGAATTACGCGATCGACCTGGGGCTGTACCCGTTGGGATCGTGCACGATGAAGTACAACCCGCGGTTGAACGAAGCGGTTGCCCGCATCGAGGGGATTGTCGATGCGCATCCTTATCAACCGCAAGCGCTGGCGCAGGGGGCGATGCGCATCCAGCAGACGCTGGAGCGCTACCTCGCGGATATCGCCGGCATGGACGCGGTGACGCTGCAGCCGGCGGCGGGGGCCCACGGCGAGTTGACGGGCATCCTGCTGATTCGGGCTTATCTGGAGTCGCAGGGCGACGCGCGCGGCGTCGTGTTGATTCCGGATTCTGCTCACGGCACCAATCCGGCGACTGCGGCGATCGCGGGCTACAGCGTCAAGGAAATCGCCTCGAACGAGCGGGGCACGATCGACATGGCTTCGCTCGAGGCCGCCGTCGACGACTCCGTTGCGGCGCTGATGGTGACGAACCCCAACACGGTCGGCATTTTCGAGCAGGAGATCGCCGAAGCCGCCGCGCTGCTGCACGCCCGCGGAGCGCAGCTTTACATGGACGGCGCCAATATGAACGCGCTGGTCGGGGTGGCCCGGCCGGGCGATTTCGGCGTCGACGTCATGCACTTGAATTTGCACAAGACCTTTTCGACCCCGCACGGGGGTGGCGGCCCCGGCGCGGGTCCGGTGGCGGTCAAGAGCCACCTGGAGCCTTTTCTGCCGATCCCGCGGATCGGCGAAGAAGCCGGGGCGCTGCGCTACGACCATGACCGTCCGGATTCGATCGGACGGGTGCGCGCGTTTTACGGCAATTTCGGGGTTCTGGTGCGGGCGCTGGCCTATATTCTGGCGCATGGAGGCGACGGCTTGCGCAACGCGACGCTCGATGCCGTGCTGAACGCGAATTACATCCGCAAGGGGATCGAGAACGATTACCATCTGCCCTACGCTGCGCCGTCGATGCACGAATGCGTCTTCAGCGACCGCAAGCAGGTTGCGCGCGGGGTGAGGACCGGGGACATCGCCAAGAGGTTGATCGACTACGGATTTCATCCCTATACGGTGAGCTTTCCCCTGATCGTTCAGGGCGCGCTGATGATCGAGCCCACCGAAACGGAGAGCAAGGCGGAATTGGATCTTTTCATCGACGCGCTGCGAGCGATCGCGCAAGAGGCGGAGCGCGATCCGGAGCTGGTGCTGCAAGCTCCGCGAACGACGCGGACCAGCCGCGTGGACGAGACGCGTGCGGCGCGCAAGCCGGTGGTCGTCTGGGCGCCGCCGGCGGACGGCGCGTAGCAACCCGCCATGCGGCGCGACCTGCTGATTCTTGCCGCCGCGGCGGCATTGCTGCGGCTGCCCTTTCTGGCCATGCCGGTGCAGGGCGACGACGTTTACTATCTGTTGTTCGCCGAGAATGCGTTGGCCGACCCCTGGCATGCGCTGCAGATGGGCTTCTCCCTGCAGGGGGAGACGGTGTGGGCGGCCGGTCATACGCGGCCGCCGTTCAACGCCTATTGGCTGGCGCTGGCGGCGGCCGTTTTCGGGCCGCCGGGAGAGGCCTTGTATCACGCGGCGTATCTGAGCTTTTCGCTGCTTGCGGCGGGCGCGATGTACTTTCTGGCGAAACGGTTGGGGGCGCCGCCGCTTGCCTGTTCGCTGGCGCTGATGAGCGCGCCCGCGTTTGTCGTCAACGGCAACAAGCTGGAAGCGGACTTGCCTTTGCTGGCGTTCTGGCTGGCGGGGTTCGCGCTGCTTGTTTGCGGGCGGCGCGGCTGGGCGATTCCGGCGCTGGGGCTGGCCGGACTTTGCGCCTATCAGGGCGTTTTCGCGGCGCCGATCCTGGCGCATTGGGTGTGGTTCAACGAGCGCAGGAAATGGACGGCGTGGCTGGCGGCGGCCGCCGCTCCGCTGGCTCTGCTCGCCTGGCAATTGTGGGAGCGGGCGGCGGCGGGGACGGCTCCCGCCGAGGTTTTGGCGGGTTACTTCGCGGCCTACGATCTGCTGGCCTGGGAGCTCAAGGCGAAAAGCGCCCTGACGCTGACCGGGCATCTGGGGTTTCTGGTCTCGCCTTTGCTGATCTGGCAGGGCGTCAAGCGCCGGGCGGGCGCGGGCGGGTACAGCGGCGCCGTTTCCGCCGGGGCGGGACTGCTGGCCGGCTGCGCGGTCTCCGGCTACAGTGTTCCCGAGCGGCTGCTGCTCGCGGTTGCGGTTGCTTCGGGGGCGGCCGTCCTGCTTTCATGCGCCGGCGTTTTGCGGCGCGAGCGGGCAAGCGGGGGCGGCTTCGCGGCGGCTTGGCTGCTGGTGTTTTTCGCGGGTTCGGCAGCGGCGTTCTACGCGGGTTCGGCGCGGTATCTGCTGCCGGCGGCTCCGGCGCTGGCGATTTTGGTTTTCCGCGCGCGGCCGCCGCGGAAGCTGGTTGCGTGCGCCTTGGGGCTGCACTTCTGTCTCGGCCTGGGGCTGGCGGCCGTCGAATACGAGCAGGCCTGGCAGTATCGGCGGCTTGCGCGAGAAATCGGGCGCTGGGCCGGCGCGAAGCCCGTCCATACGAATGCGGAGTGGGGTCTGCGGCACTATCTGGCGCGCGATGGGGCCGAACCGATCTTGCGGGATCGGGTTCTGTTTGCCGAAAGCGTATACGTCGAGAGCGAATTGGCGGCGCGGATTGCGCATCGCACGGAAGGCGTCAAAACCGAGCTTGCGCGGACGGAGATCGCGAGCCGGATTCCGTTGACGACGATCGGGCGCGGCACGCATTCGGGGTATTCCTCGTGCGAGTTCGGGGTGCTGCCGTTCGGCATCGGCGCGCGCCGCGCGGATACGGTGAAGGTCTACACGATCGGCGTGCCGCGGCCGACGGCCGGGTATTTGCGGATGCGCAGCGCGGAAGCCGACGTGCAGTTGCTGTCGGGGTTTTGGCCGCCGCCGGACGAAGCTCCCTGGCGCTGGATGGGGGGGCAGGGCAGCGGTCTGCTGCTGGCGCCGCGCGGCGCTTCGAAGTTCAGGCTGCGCTGCTTCGTTCCCGAGGGCGCGCCTGCGCGCCGGGTGGAGGTCCGCCTGGACGGAGAGGCGGCTCTCGACCGCCGGCTCGACCGCAGCGGAGAACACGACCTGGAGGCCCGGGTGTCGGTTGCGCCCGGAGCCGCCGTGCGCTTCACGATCGCCGTGGACGAAACCTACTCGCCGCCGGGCGACGAACGCGAGCTGGGAATGATCGTGCAGGAGTTCGGCTTCGAATAGAACGGGTTGCCGGGGCGGGACTGCCGCGCTTGCCTGCCGCGCGGCTCGCGGCGTTGGCGCGGGCGGTGCTGTCTCCGTTATCCGCCGGCCTATGCTGCAACGAAGAGCTTCGCCAAGCGCGCGACTTCGCCGGGCTTGGCGCCGGCGATGTTTTCGTTTTCCAGCGGGTCGTTTTCGCGGTCGTAGAGCTCGCGGCCCCGGCCCTCGAAATTTTCGACCAATTTATAGCGCCGATCCTGAACGAAACGCCAGACGCCGGAGCGTATTTTCAGCGACGAGCGCGAGAACTCGCGGTGGTCTTCGCCCGTGTTTTCCAGGATCGGCCGCAGCGATTGGCCGTCCTGGTATTCGAGCGCGCCGGCTTCGCCGATGTCCATGAAGGTGGCGGTCAGATCGATCAGGCTGACCATGGCGCCGCTCTCGTAGCCCTGGCGGATTGCCGGGCCGGCCAGCGCCAGCGGCGCCCCGGCCGACGCCTGGTAGGGGCAGGATTTACTCCAGCGGCCGTGGTCGCCCAACATCTCGCCGTGATCGCTGGAGTATGCGATCACCGTGTTTTCGAGTTCTCCCCGTTCTTTGAGCTTTTCCACGAAGATTCCCAGCCAGCGGTCGATGTTCTCGATCATCGCGGCGTAGTTTTGCCGGATTGCGACGTGCTGTTCGGGCGGAAACGGTCCGTTGTAATCGTGGGGCTGGGCGAAGTTGTCGATGACCCTGTCGGGGCCGCGGTACCTTGCCGCCATGCTCGCGGTGATGTCCATCGGCGGGTGCGGGCCGACAAAGTTGAGCGCCAGGTGCCACGGCTTGTCTTCGGGCGCCCCGTCCAGCAGCTTCAGCCCGTTGCGGGCGATCCAGTTGTCGCAGTAGGCGTCGTCCGGCAGCGGAACCGGCTTGGTTTCTCCCCACCAGGTCTCTTCCTGCAAGAGACGGTCGTAGTCCGGCAGGTTCGGGTTGTTGACGATCTGGTTCCATTTCTTTAGGCCCAGCCGTTTGATCTCGTCCGCCCAGAGCTTGCCGAGCGGGGGCTCGCGGGAGTCGAGGTAAGCGTAATAGGGGTCTTTGGGGCCGACGGGGTCCCGGTTGTACGCGCCCGCGCCGCCGCCCTTGCCGCCGTTGTCGATCATGTCGGAGAAACCCCACGCTTCCATGCTGCCGCGGCCGTCGAGCCCCCATTCGTAGTTGCCTTTGTGCAGGTCGAGCTTGCCGCAGCCCATGACGTGATAGCCGCTGTTGCGCAGGGCCTTGTAGTAGCTGACCCGCTCGACGGGGTAGTTGTCGCTGTTGTTGCGCACGCCGCAACGTTCGTAAACGCTGCCCGAGGCGAGGCACGCGCGGGACGGTCCGCAGACGGGCGAATCGACCACGGCGTTGGGGAAAGAGACGCCGCGGTTGCGCAGCGCGGTCAGGTTCGGCGTCGGAACCGGCGTCGCCGGGTTCCAGCCGACCCAGTCGGAGCGGTGCTGGTCGGGGAAAAAGAACAGGAAGTTCGGACGCGCGGCCTTTCTCGGTCCGGGAATGAATTGACACGCGCCGGAAACGGCGGCGGCGGCGGCCAGGAATTCTCGTCGTGTAGTTTGTGTCACGCCGTCAGTGTAGCGCCGCGCGGGGGGCGGTTGCAGCAGCCGGTATTCTAAGAAAGGGCAAAAATCCGGCGCGCCGCAAGGGCGGAACCGCGGGCAACCGCGCTATGTTCGGCTTTGTCCAGCCGATGAGTTAGTATGTTGTTGGCCCAACTCGGTCTCGCTGTCGATGCGACCGAAGGAGGATGCATGAGCCGCAACGCAGCGCACGCGATGAGGGACGCTTCGGCGCCGTTGCCTTACCGACCGAGAAGTGGACGGACCAGTGACATGAAGATGAATAGACGCCTTGCCTTGAAAGGGATCGGCGGCATGCTGACTCTCCCCCTCTTGGAATCCGCCGCCGCTGCTCAGCCTCCGCCTACGCGGTTCCTGGTCGTGGGCAACCCGCTGGGAATGCATCCCGAGCACTTTTTCCCAACTGAATTCGGCAAGTCGTTCACGTTTCCCGAGACCCTTCGGTCTCTCGAATGGCTACGCGGTCGACTCACGATCCTGTCTCATACGGATCATGGGATGAACAACGGTCATGGCCGCGAGATATCGTTTCTTAACGGCGTCCTTCCCGAGAACGGCTCAGCCTACCCCGAGAAAAACATCTCGGTAGATCAGGTGATGGCCCGCCGCACGTACGGGCGCGTGCGCTTTCCGTCGGTCCATGCAGCTCTGGAAAACGGGATTCGGATGAGTTGGAACGCCAACGGCGTCGATCTGAAGCCGGTTACGGACCCGCATAGACTGTTCGACTACCTGTTTCTCAACCTGACCGCCGAGCAACGAACGGCCCGCAAGAATTTGATCGCGCGCAACGGCAGCATTCTGGACACGGTAGGCGAGCAGCTAGCCGGCTTGCAGCGCAGAGCCGGCAGAGGGGATCGGGCGCGGCTGGATCAGTACGCGACTTCGATTCGCGAGTTGGAAGCGAGCTTGGCGGAGCGCAGCGAATGGGTCGACCGCGACAAGCCGCAGTTCGACATCTCGCGGCACTTCGCCGGTTCCGAGACGACCATCGAAAACCGATACGACGCGATCTTCGACATGATCGCGTATGCATTCGAGACCGATCTCACGCGCGTCGCCACGGTGGCTTTCCCCAACGAACTGGGATACACCGACATCGACGGCGTAACGCGCGGCTACCACGCCTGCACGCATAACGGCAAGAAGGAAGAGGTGATTGCCGAGTTGGTTGCGATCGAGTCGTTCCAGATGGATCAGTTGTCCCGTTGCCTGCGGAAGCTGGACTCCGTTCGGGAACCCCATGCAGACGGCACGCTGCTCGACCGCACGATCGTCTTGTTCGGCAGCGGAATGGGATACGGCGGCACCCACTCGAACCGCAACCTTCCGATCTTGGTCGCCGGCGGAGGCTTCCGGCATTTGGGGCACGTCGATACCCGCAGCGGGAGCGGCGCCAACATGCCGTTATGCAATCTCTACGTCACGCTGCTGCAGCGCTTCGGTGTGGAGAGGGGCCGGTTCAACACGAGCACAGGCGCCCTCGAGTTGCGCTATGGGTAGCTTGCGCCGCGCGGCGATGGCGCTGGCCGCGTTCGGCGCCATGCAATCGGTTTCCGGCGGCGACCGCATCGCCGCGCCCGGTTTGGAACTGCTGAAGACGCACTGTTCGTCCTGTCACGGCGGCGCGGAGCCGAAGGGAGGGTTCCGCATCGCTTCTCTGGCCGCAGACCCGGATCGGCGCAACGCCGATCTGTGGCGGAAGAGCTTGGAATACGTCCAGGCCGAGTTCATGCCCCCGCCGGAAGCGGGGCGGCTGCCGGCAACGGATCGACGCCGCATCGTCGCTTTTCTCGAAGATCGGATTCGCAGCGGGGAAGAACGAACCGGCGAGGCGATCGGAGGCGCGCCGCGGCGGCTCAACAATCGCGAGCTCGCCAACAGTATCCGCGACGCGCTGATGATCGAAGACGTCGGGACGCATCGGCCGCTGGCCGATCTGCTTGGCGACACGCTGCGCGACGGCTTCGACACGAACGCCGACGCGCTGGGGATGAGCCAATTTCACCTGGAGCAGTACATCGAGGCGTTTCGCAAAGTCGTCGACGCTGCGATCCTGTCCGGCGAGCGGCCGCAGACGCGCCGCTACGAAGTCACGGCCGGCGACATGCGCATGACGAGCCGGTCTCAGAGGCGGAGGCAAGAGCGAGCGAATCGGACAGCGGAGAGCATAGACTTTCTCGATCCGAGGTTGCGCGTGTACTTCGCGAACTTCGAAAGCGCGCCGGCAACGGGGAGATATCGCATCAAGATCCGGGCCGCGGCCAAGGATCGCGGAGTGTACGATTCCGCCGAGACGGGCATCTACGACGGTGACCCGATTCGCTTGAGCGTTCACTTGGGTGACCGTATCCGGGTTTTCGCCCTTGCCGACGAGACGCCGACCGAGATCGAGCTGGACGAATGGATCGCGGCGGGAACGCGGCTTGAACTGTCGTATCCCACGGACGGTTTGCGGCTGCGCGGCAACGGGAACTTCAAGTTTCAGTTCTCGATCGCCCACGATCATATTCAGAAGACCGATCCGAAGCTGTATGCGGCGATCCTGAAGAAGAATCTACACAAGGCTCCGGCGCGAACGGCGAACAATCCGAGACATTGGAGCCACTGGACCGAGTACTGGCAGGGGCCGCGGCCGCGCTTGTTCAGCGCCGAGATCGAAGGTCCGCTGTATGCAAGCTGGCCGCCGAAGCGGCAGGCCGCTTTGCTGGGAGAGTCTCCCAAGGCGCAGAACGCCGCCGCCATCCTGCGCCCGATCGCGGAAAGGGCTTGGCGCCGCGAGTTGCGCGACGGCGATCTGGACCCGATCGTTCGTTTCGTCGCGTCCAAGGCCGCGCAGGGCATCTCGACGGAGAGGCATATCGAAGCGCTGAAGGAAGGCATCGTTGCGATTCTCGCTTCGCCTTCGTTCCTGCTGGTGAACTCGGGTGATGGCGCCCCCTCTGACCGATTCGCGTCGAAGCTCAGCTATTTCCTCAGCGGCACGATTCCCGATCCGCGCATCCGTGAGGCTGCTCGCAATGGCGAGCTGGCGACGTTCGAGGCGGTGCGCGCCGAAGTCCTCCGCCGGTTCGAGCGCTCCGCAGCGGACGAGTTCGTGCGGGAGTTCCCGCATGCGTGGCTGGAACTGGATCGCATCAACTTCATGGCGCCGGATCCGGATCGTTTTCCGCTGTACGCCCGCAAGCGGTTGAGCGAGGACATGGTTGACGAGGCGCTGCGGTTCTTTCGGCATGCGCTGGAAAACAACCTTCCCGTCCCCGAGTTGTTATCGGCCGACTACACATTTCTGAACGCGGATATGGCCAAGGTCTACGGGGTCGACGACGCGCCGCAGGACTCGCAGTTGCGCAAATACACGTTTGCCGACGGACGGCGGGGCGGGCTGCTCGGCATGGGGGCTTTCCTGACCCTGACGGCGGACAGCCTTTCGACGTCGCCCATTCATAGAGCGGTTTACGTGATGGAGAAGTTCCTGGGGATTCGACCGACGCCGCCTCCGGCCGACGTCGAGATCGCCGAACCCGATGTCCGTCAGGCCAAGACGATCAAGGAAATCCTCGCCGCGCACACAGCCGACCCAACTTGCGCGTCCTGCCACCGCAGCATCGATCCGTACGGGTACGCTTTCGAGAACTTCGACCCGACCGGCGCGTGGCGCAACGAATACACGATGCATATCGCCGCCAAGCCGTCTCGGGAAGCGCTGCTGGAGATCGAGCAGCAGGACCGGCAGCGATCCGCACGGGGATTGGCGCCCGTGGAGAGACCTTGGGAGCGCGCTCCGATTCCGGTTGACGCCGCTTCGCGGTTTCCTGACGGCGCCGCGTATAGCGGCATCGTCGAATACCGTCAGCGCCTCCTGGACGACGAGTACCGAGACCGATTCGTGCGCTGCTTCATCCAGAAGTTGCTGACCTACGCGAACGGCAGAGAATTCGAAAATTCGCCGGAAATCGAGAGCATCCTGGCGAGGTCCGCGGAAAACGACTACCGGATTCTCGAAACGATCGCAGCCGTAATCGACAGTCCGTTGTTCCGCGAATAGGCGCCGCGCAAGCGTGTGGATGGCCGCGAAGTCGTCGATCACGACGGCCCTGCGCTTTTGCCGGCGCCGGTCCCCGGCCCCGGTAAAGGCTTTGAAATGCCTTTGAACGGCGGTTAAACGGAAGTTTCAGGGCGCTGAATTGGGCGAAGTCGTTGAAGAGCAGGGGTTTACCCCGGATTTCTCACCAGGGGGTAGCGAAAAGCCGCTGATTGTGGCATAAACGTATGTAGATGAATATGTTGCAGCCAGCAACGAACGACTTTTCGCTAGGACACAGTGTAACCAAACGAGTTTTCATTTTGCTACTGGATTCCGCCGGGAGGCGGTAGCCCGTTTCGATGGCGGGACGATCACCAGCGAGGCCGGGGCCCTGCTGTTGCAGCGCACCGAGCGGCAGACCGGCATTCTGCGCCAGTTCGCGGGCTGCTTTCGCGACTCCCGCCAAGCGGAGCGGATCGAGCACAGCGTGGCGGAGTTGGTGAGCCAACGGGTCTATGGGCTGGCCTTGGGTTACGAAGACCTCAACGATCACGATCGACTGCGCAGCGACCCGCTGCTGGCGTTGTTGTCGGGCAAGGCCGATGTGGCGGGCGGCAAGCGTCGGCGGCGGCGGGATCGGGGCCGGGCCGGGGCGGGCAAGAGCACGCTGAACCGGCTGGAGTTGACCCCTGCGCAGGTCGAAGCGAGCGCGCGCTACAAGAAGATCGCCCTGGACAGCGCAGCGGTCGATGCGCTGTTGGTTGAACTCTACATCCAGCGGCAGAGTTGCCGCCCGCAGCGCATCGTGCTGGATCTCGACGCCACCGACGACCGTCTGCACGGGCAGCAGGAAGGGCGTTTTTTTCACGGCTACTACGGCGCCTACTGCTACTTGCCGTTGTACATCTTCATAGGCGAGCAGTTGGTCTGCGCGCGGTTGCGGACAGCGAACCGAGACGCTGCGGCGGGGGCGCTGGAAGAGGTCGTGCGGATCGTGGGGCAGTTGCGCCGGAGATGGCCTGGGGTGGAGATTCTGCTGCGCGCCGATGCAGGCTTTTGCCGCGAGGAGTTGATGAGTTGGTGTGAGCAACAGGGGGTGGACTACGTGTTCGGACTGGCCAAGAACCAGCGTTTGTTGCGCCGCCTGCACAAGCCGTTGCAGAAGGCGCAGCGGCGCTACGCTGCCAGCGGCAAGCCGGCGCGGGCGTTCGCCGAGTTCCGTTATCGCACGCGCCACAGTTGGCGGCGCAAACGGCGTGTGGTGGGCAAGGCCGAGCGGCTGGCCAAGGGCGCCAATCCGCGCTTCCCAATCTACGCTTCGTGGTGACCTCGCTCAGCACCGCACAGTACGCCGCGCAGAGCTTGTACGAGAAACTCTACTGCGCGCGGGGCGAGATGGAGAAGCGCATCAAAGAGCAACAGTTGGCTTTGTTCGCCGACCGCACTTCGACGGCGCTGCTGCGCTCGAACCAGATTCGTTTGTATTTTTCTGCGATCGCCTACTGTCTGTTGCAAGCGTTGCGCGAGTTGGGCTTGGCGGGCACGCAGATGGCGCGGGCGCAATGCGCGACGATCCGCGTACGGCTGCTCAAGATCGGGGCGCGGGTGCGGGTGACGGCGCGCAAGGTGTGGGTCTCGATGGCTACGGGCCATCCGGCGCAGGCGCTGTTTGCTGCGGTTTACGCCAATCTGGGAAGGCCGCCGCCGCAGGGCTGCTGAAGGGGCGCCTGGCGCCTGCGGGTTCGAAGGTCACAGCAAGCGCAGCAGCCCCGGCGGGGGCTTGGCCGGAGTGTGCGCAAAATCGGCCCCAAACCCTCCTGACGCCCCCGCCTGTAGCGCCGGACGCTACACCCAGCGTGCGCCACGGCCACTGTACTGGGCGACCCGCATCAACTGCCCCTCAAATTCGTTCCGTAAACCGCTTCCTGCCCGCCCAGCCATGCCTGGTGAGAAATCCGGGTTAGCAGCGTTTGAGGGTTGTACGGAGCTGTAATTTATAGCCACTAATATTGTTGCGATCCAACTATAGATGGTCTATAATGAAGGTATGCCAAGAAGATCTGGCGCTGTTCACGTAGCCACAACTATACGCCGCTACCGAGACAAGACCTATCGTACCCATCTGCTGCGCCGAACCTTCCGCCAGGACGGCAAGGTCAAGCACGAGACCCTGGGCAACATCTCTCACTTGCCCGAGCGCATCATTGCCTTGATCCGCCGCGCGCTGAAGGGCGAAGAGTTGGTCAACCCCGACGACGCCTTCACCTGCCTGCGCAGCCTGCCCCACGGCCATGTCGCCGCCGTGCTCGGCGCCCTCAAGCAGCTCGCACTGCCCACCCTGTTGGCGCGCGGCGCCAGCCGCACCCGCGACCTCGTCGTGGCCCTGGTTGTTGCCCGCGTCATCGATGCGCAGTCGAAGCTGGCCACCGCTCGCGCCTTGGCCCCGGAAAGCGCCGTCTCCACCCTGGGCGAGGCGCTCGGCCTGGGCGACGTCGATCAGCATGAACTGTATGCGGCGCTGGACTGGCTGCTGGGGCGGCAGGCGGGGATCGAGCAGCGGCTGGCCAAGCGTCATCTGCAGCAACACACCCTGCTGCTCTATGAGCTGACTTCCAGCTACATGGAGGGAACCCACTGCCCGCTGGCCCAACGCGGGCACAGTCGCGACACAAAGAGAGGCACGTTGCAGATCGTCTTCGGTCTGTTATGCACGGCCGCAGGCTGCCCGCTGGCGGTGGAAGTCTTCGCCGGCTCGACCGGGGACGCGCAGACGGTGGCCGCGCAAGTCAACAAGATTCGGCAGCGCTTCGGGCTCGAGCGGGTGGTGCTGGTGGGCGCCCGCGGCATGCTGACCGCAGCGCGCATCCGCCAGGATCTGGCTGGCGTTGACGGGCTGCGCTGGATCACCACGCTGCGGGCGCCGACCATACGCAAACTGGTAGCTGCGGGCACGGTGGCGCCGTCGTTGTTCGACGAGCGCGATCTGGCCGAGATCCGCAGCGAGGAGTTCCCTGGCGAGCGCCTGGTCGTGTGCCGCAATCCCCTGCTGGCCGCCCAGCGCCGGCGCAAGCGGCAGGAGTTGCTGGCCGCCACCGAGCAGCACTTGGCGCCCATCGCTGCGGCGACTCGACGCAAGAATCGACCGTTGCGCGGCGCGGCGGCCATCGGCCTGCGGGTCGGCAAGGCGATCAACCGCCACAAGGTCGCCAAGCACTTCGTCACCACCATCACCGACGACACGTTCACCTATCGCCGGGATGAAGAGCGGATCGCCGCCGAGCAGCAACTCGACGGGCTCTACATTGTCCGCTCCAATGTCGAGCCGGAGCGGTTCGATGCAGCCCAGACGGTGCGCGCCTACAAGAACCTGGCGCAGGTGGAACGGGCCTTTCGCTCCCTCAAATCGGTGGGCCTGAAAGTGCGCCCGATCCACCACCGGCGGGCGGATCGCGTGCGGGCGCACGTGCTGCTGTGCATGCTGGCCTACTACGTCGAGTGGCACATGCGCCAGAAGCTGGCCCCCCTGCTGTTCGATGACCACGACCCGACCGCGGCCGAGCAACAGCGCCCTTCGCCAGTCGCCCCCGCGCGCCGCTCGCCGGCGGCAGCGACCAAGGCCGGCCGCAAGCGCACCGCCGACGATCTGCCGGTGCATAGCTTCTGGTCGCTGCTGGCCGACCTGGGGACGCTGACCGCCAACACCATGCAGACTGTCGGCGGCGCCGCCTTCACCATCCAGACGCAGCCCACGCCCGTGCAACAGCGCTGTTTCGAACTGCTCGGAGTAACGCCTAAAATGTAGCCAGAACCAAACACCCCCAGGAAAACATAACTCCCTCAATTACAGTCACTTATATGCCATCCGCTCTGAAACTTCCGGTTAAAAGGCGTTTAACTCCCTATTCCGTGAGCTTCGAGCAGCGGTCTTTCCACTCCGCGCCCTGTCTTGCTCTCCACTCTCCACTCTTCACTTTCCACTAGCTATGCCGTCCGGCGGCGGGCTTCTTCCAGCAGGCGTTTGGCGCGGTCGGGGTTGTAGACGCCGCAAGGGCAGAATCGCGCCAGGGTGGCGGCGGCCTGCTCGGGAGCGCGGCGGCCTTCGCGCACCATGTCGAGCATTTTGCGAGCCATGTTGAACGACACCATGCCGTGTCCGCACATGGTCGAGAGTTGAAGGACCTGAGAATTCGGCAGGTGGTCGTGGGGGTCGGCGAAGCCCAGCGAATATTCGACGCTGTGGCGGCGGATGCCGCAGCATTCGGCGACTTCTTTCGCACCCTCGACCGAGGCGCTGATGTTGACCGAAAGTCCGAGGTCGGCGGCGATGACGTCGCGCAGGCAGGCTTCGGCCTTCTCTCGGGAGTCGAAGACAGCCGCCGCCGTGCCGGGCTTCTTGACTTCGGCGATGACGCCTTGCCAGTCTGGATCGGCGCCGCGGCTCCAGTGGGCCGTCGGGTTCAGATGACGCTCGGGCTTGAAGCTGCCGCGGTTGCCGTTGCCCATGTTGGAAGGGCCGTGCCGGGAGCAGATGCGCAGGAATTGCTTCTGTTTCTCGACGGCGCCCTCGTCGTTGCGGCCGGGCGACGGAATGCAGAAAACGATGTAGTCGTCGTCGAAGCTTGCGGCTTTGCCGTAGCGGTGCAGCGTGTTGGTCATGCGGCTTGCTTGCGCTGCGCGTTGGTGATGCGGCCGATGCCCATGTTGGTCTTGGCGCGTTCGTAGGCCAAGCCGAGGTCTTCGAGCAGGGGCGCGAGCGACTCGTCTTCTCCCTGCTCGCCGCAGCGGGTCGAGACGCCCACGGCCGTTACGGTGTCAATGCGCTCGTTGACCGCATGCACCGTGCCGCATACTTCTTCGACCCGGTCGAGCGCGCTGCGGATCTCGACGATTCCCGACAGGATTTTTTCGTCGAGAATATCTTCGCGCAGCGCGCCTGAGGACTTGTCGGTCATCAGGTGGCTGATGGGGTTCTTCGCTTCGAAAACGATGTCGAGCTTGGCCAGCGCGCGGGTCATTTCCTGAATGTCGCGGAAGCGGACGCCGACGCCCGGGCGGCCGAACTCGATGGTGTAGCCGACTTCGCCGATGCCTACGCGGGGATTCACGTCGTTGGTTTTGACTTCTTCGGTGCCGCGGCCTTTGATGCCCGTTGATTTGTGCTCGACGACGGGGTCGGAGAAAACCCGGCGGATCAGGCGCGGCATGGCCAGCTCATTTATCTCGAACGCGGCCGTGGGGCAAACGTCGGGTTCGGGTTCGAAACGGAAGCGGAAAAACTTGGCCAGCGCGCGGACGGCGCGCACCAGGGTCGGGTTCAGATGCTCCTGGCTCATGCCGCGGAAGCAGGCGCCGCATTCGACGCATTCATCCTGGTTGATCGTGGCGCGGTTGACCGCGGGATCGACGTAAATGGCGCCCATCGGACAGACGGGGACGCAATTCGCGCAGGCTACGCACTTGTCGGGATTGATCAGCATGGGGCTTGTTCGCTGCCGATGCGGTCGGTCCAGTCTAGCACCGGTTGGGGGCGGGCGGCCCGCGCCCGTATTTTCGGCAGGCGCCGCCGTGATAGAATCCGACCGTCCATGAAAGTTTCCGTCCTGCTTCCGTTTTGTCTGCTGCCTTTCGCCGTCCGGGCGCAGGAGGCGGTCGTTATCGAGCATGCGACGTTGATCGACGGCAGCGGCGGGGCGCCCTTGCGCGACGCCGCGCTGCTTCTCGTGGGCGGGCGCATCGCGCGCATCGCGCCGAGCGGCCGGATCGAGGCTCCGGCGGGCGCCGAGACGATCGACGCCAGGGGGAAGACGGTGATTCCGGGCATGATCAATCTCCACGGCCACGTAGGGTTGACCAAGGGTCTTGCCCAGGCGCAGGAATACTATACGCGGGCGAACGCGATCGAAAATCTGCGCACGTATGCGGCGTACGGGGTGACGACGACCACGAGCATGGGCACGGACCTCGATCTCATCGTAGGGATTCGGGATGAGATCGACGGCGGCTCGTTGACGGGGGCGGCAAGGGTCGTTCCGGCGCTGCAGGGCTTTACCGTCCGCAACGGCTATCCGACGCACGTGCCGGGGGTGAAGGGGCTGGCGCAGGAAGTGGTTTCGGCGGAAGACGCCCGCAAGCGCGTCGACATGCTCGCCGGCAAGGGGGCGAGCGTGGTGAAGATGTGGGTCGACGACCACCACGATACGTTCGACAAGCTCACGCCCGAGCTCTACGCAGCGATCATCGACCAGACGCACAAGCGCGGGTTGATCGCGGCCGCCCACCTTTACGAGCTGGAAGACGCGAAGGGCTTGGTCGATGCCGGGCTCGACGCCATCGTACACAGCGTTCGCGACAAAGAAGTCGACGGGGGGTTGATTCGGCGTTTGCTGGCCAGGAACGTGGTCTACTCGCCTACGCTGATCCGCGAAAAATCGACGTTCGTGTACGCCGACGGTCCGGAATGGCTGGCGGACCCGTTTTTCGCAAACCGCGTGGAGGCGGCTGTATTGGCGGCCTTGAAAACGGACTTTCGAGAGGCGCAGGCAAAGGACCCCGAGCGGCGGATCAACATCGACGGATTCCACATGGCCATGCGCAACCTGAAAAAGCTTGCCGACGCGGGGGTGCGCATCGGCTTCGGATCGGATACCGGGCCGCCGGGGCGGTTTCCCGGTTACTTCGAGCACAGGGAGGCCGAATTGATGGTCGAAGCCGGGCTGACGCCGATGCAGGTGATTCAGTCGTTTTCGAAGAATGCTGCGGAGGCGCTGCGCATCGACCGCGAGCGCGGGACGTTGGCCGAAGGGAAGCGCGCCGACCTGATCGTTCTGAACAAGAGCCCGCTGGGGAACATTCGCAATCTGCGCGAGATGGACGCGGTTTTTATCGGGGGCGTGCGGGCGAACCCGGCGGGGGCGTCTCAGTAACGGAGC
This sequence comes from Bryobacterales bacterium, assembly GCA_965214655.1. Classification (GTDB taxonomy): domain Bacteria; phylum Acidobacteriota; class Terriglobia; order Bryobacterales; family UBA6623; genus CATQHP01. The sequence goes on from OZ243965.1 coordinate 4,387,101, forward strand.
CTACCTTGAAAATCCGGCGCCCGGCCCCCCTCGACCAGGACACGGTCAACTGAGCGTCCGTTGGCAACGGATCGTCATAGTCCATCTCCAGCGAATAGAGATGCCCCAGTTTCTGGGCCCAATGCGGATTACTCTACTTCCAGGTTTTTCCGATCCAGTCGATGCCAGAACACTGCTCCGGAGGCGATGCTGTCTCGAATGCGGTCGTCCATGTGCAGGCCGACTACCGCGGCATGGGCGGGCCTGCCTGTAAATCTTGTCAGGAATCCGGCGTTGCGGACGGCTCTGGCGGTGTCCCTTCCGTTGGCGGTAAAGGAGATTTCCGCGGTGATGTAGCAGGGTTCCCCCGCCTGGTCCGCGGCTTCCACGATCAGGTCGGAGAGGCGGAAGCTTTTCAGATCATTCGCAGGGATGCCCGTCGTGTCTTGAGATTGAACCAAAGCTCTGATTTCATCTTGGGGCAAGATCCGCACAAAAGAGAAGCCCATGCCCTCGGCAATCAGGTCGGCTTCCCGCAGCGCCGCGTTGCGGGCATGAGCGCCTTTCAGAGGAGCCATGTCATTGCGAATCGTCTGAATATCGGCTTCGACCTTGTCGAAGCGCTGATCGACTGCATCGAAGCGCTGATCGACTGCATCGAAACGCTGATTCGTGGTTTCCATGAAACGCTCTGTCCTGGCCATGAAACTTTCCGTCCTGGCTATGAAAGCGTCTGTTCTGGCGGCAAGACGGTCCACTCTGACCGCCAAACTCGCGAGGGTTTGCGGCAACTCGAGCAGCTCGCGCGTCAGCAGCCGGGCGCGTAGAGCTTCAAGCCACTGCGGATGCTCGTCGAGTACGCGGACAAGGTCTTCTACAGTGTTGACGGCGGGCATCGTTTTCACAGAAATCCTGGGCGCGAACGGCTTGATCCCGGGCTTGTTGCGGCCGGCCGGCTTTGCGCCCCTTCCGCTGCTCAGTATAGCCTGCCTGCCCGGCGCGCGGCTGCGGGGTCAGTCCGCTTCGCCGGCGTCGAACAGATCCAGGGCGAGCCGCTCGATCCGGCGGCGCCAAGCGAGTTTTTCAAGCCATGCGGCGGGTATGCGCGAAGCGCCCCAGAGAGCGCCGGCCAGTTGGCCGGTCACGGCGCCAACGGTGTCGGCGTCGTCGCCGAGATTGACCGCGGCCAAGACGGCGTCTTCGAACGACCGGGCCTTGTCGACGGCCCACAGCGCCGCTTCCAGCGTATGCACGACGTAACCGCTGGAAGCGATCTCGTCCCGCCGTTTGCCGCGCCATGAGCCGGACGCGATCTCCGCGACGGCCTTGTCTCCCCCGAAGGCGCGCGGCCGCAGGATTGCTTCCTGCGGTTCGCCTTCGATCGCCTCGACCAGCAGGCCGGCGAAGAAGTCGCAGGCATCGACCGCTTGCGCTGAGCCGTGGGTTGTCCTGCTTTGCAGCCGCGCCGCCGCGCGGGCCTTGCCGGGCGCGCCGCGCCAGCGGATGGCGACGGGAGCAAGGCGCATGAGCGAGCCGTTGCCGGCCGCGCGGGGATCGACGCTGCCGCTGAGCGGTTCTCCGGTCTCCAGGAAGCGCTGCAATGCAGCCCGCGTCGTGAAACCGATGTCGAAACAGCAGCCCAGCACCGAATTATGTCCTTCGCGCCACCAGGCGACGAAGCGCTTCATCAAGTCTTCGGGGTCGATTGCGCCGCGTTCGAGGATGGATTCGGCCAGGCAAAGCGCCATGCTCGTATCGTCGGTCCACTGGCCGGGAGCGAGATCGAACGGCCCCCCGCCGACAAGGTCGGTGACGCGGGGCTTGGCGCCGCGCGTCGAGAATTCGAGCGTCGTGCCCAGGGCATCGCCCACAGCCAGCCCCAAGAGGGCGCCGGCGGCCCGATCTCTGCGCGGATTCATGGGGAATTATGCGCTGCGCTGCCCGCTGACGTATTGCTTGCGCTTCGACCGCAGCGCCAAATACTCGCGGGCTTCCTTATACAAGCGGCGGCGCTCTTTGCGGTCGAACGCCGCTTTGCGCACGATGCGCCAAGCGGCTTTCGGCCGGAAATAGTACTCGTCGTAGAAGCGCTCGACCCATTCCATCATCTCGGCCTGGTCGAGGTCGGCGTAGCGGACGTTGGGCAGTTGATGGCCCGTTTCGTCGGTCATCGAGTCGGCGGTGATCGAGCCGTTGCGCCGGACGTAGTCGTAAAACTCGGTCCCCGGATAGGGGTGCGCCACCGATACCTGAATCGTTTCGGTATCGAGGCGTTTGGCGAAGTCGATGGAGCGGCGTATGGTTTCGCGCGTCTCGCCGGGCAGGCCCACGATGAAGTCGCCGTGGATGACCAGCCCGAGTTTGTGGGCGTCTTTCGTGAATTGAATCGCCCGCTCGACCGTCGCGCCTTTCTTGATGTTTTTCAGGATCTGCGGGTCGCCGGATTCATAGCCGACGATCAGCAGGCGGCAGCCCGCGTCTTTCATCGCCTGCAACGTTTCGTAGTCCACGTTGACGCGCGAGGTGCACGACCAGGTGAAGTCGAGGGGTTTCAACTTGGCGCACAACTCGAGGACACGTTCCTTGCGGATGTTGAACGTATCGTCGTCGAAGAAGATTTCCCGGATGCCGGGGAAGTTGTTCAGAGTCCACTGCACTTCAGCGGCGACGTCGGCGGCGGAGCGGATCCGCCAGCGGTGGCCCGACAGGGTTTGCGGCCACAGGCAGAACGTGCAGAGAGCGGGGCAGCCGCGCTCGGTGTAGAACGAGACGTAGGGGTGCTTCAGGAAAGGGACGTTGTAGCGTTCGATCTGCAAGTCCCGCTTGAACACCTTCGAAACCCAGGGCAGCGCGTCGAGGTCTTCGACCTGCGGCGCGTCCGGGTTGTGGACGATGCCGCTGCCGTTTCGGCGGAAGCTGACGCCGCCCAGCTCCGATGCGGGCTTGCCGTTGGCGAACTCGACGACCTGGTAGTCGAACTCCTTGCGAATGACGAAATCGATGGCGCTGCAGGCGTTGAGGCTTTCCTCGGGCAGGACCCCAACGTGCGGGCCGACGAAGCACGTTTCGAGACGGGGGTTGACCTCCTTCATGCGCTCGGCGAGCAGGCAGTCGTTGCGGAATCCGGGCGTTGAGGTGAACAGCACCAGGAATTCGAAGTCGCCGGCCAGGGCGACGGTCCGCTCGGGGTCGATGCCGTGCGGGGGGGCGTCCACGACCTTGCTGTCTGCCAACATTCCCGCGGGGTAGCACAGCCAGACGGGGTACCAATACGATTCGATCTCGCGCGTCGCCGGCCAGCGGGACCCGGCTCCGCCGTCGAATCCCTCGAATGAAGGCGGATTCAGGAACAACGTGCGCTTGGGCATGGAGGAGGGGTGAAAATTCCAGGATAGCATCGGGTTTCCCCGGCAACCCCGCTCGCCCCGCCTGCCGCGGAGGGAGCGTTTGCCCCGAGGCGCTGTTACGCCTTCGGGTGCGCCGCGTCGTAGATTTCCATCAATTTTTGCAGCGAAAGCCGGGTGTAGCGCTGGGTTGTGGACAGGTTGGCGTGGCCGAGCAGTTCCTGGATCGCGCGCAGATCCGCTCCTTCGGTCAACAAGTGCGTGGCGAAGGCGTGCCGCAGGGAGTGCGGGTGGAGCGCAGGATCGCCGTTGATCGCCAGCGCGTATTTTTTGACGATGCCGCCGATGGCCCGCACCGAAAGCCGCCGCAGCGAGCCGCCCCACTTGTGCAGCAGCAGCGCGGACGCCGGCGGCGCCTGCAGCCGCTCACGGATGCGCAGGTAACGTTTCAGCGCAGCCGCGGCGTTCGGGCCGTAGGGCACTTGCCGTTCCTTGCGGCCTTTGCCGCGAACGCGGATCCAGCAGTCTCGGCGGTCGAAATCAGCGACGTTGAGGCCGGCCAGCTCGCTCACGCGCAGCCCGGCGCCGTAGAGCAGCTCGAAGATCAATCTGTCGCGGACGATCTTGTTCGGAAAGCGGTCGCGGCCCTCGCGGTATACGATGCCTTCGATCAATCGGTTGGCGTCCTCGATCGACAGCACCGCAGGCAGTTTCGCGGGGATCTTCGGCGTCGCCACCAGCCGCGCCGGGTTGGCCTCCAAGCCCTCTTCGCGCACCAGAAAGTCGAAAAAGGCGCGCACGCTGGAAAGGCGCCGCGCCACGGTGGCTTGGCTGTGCCCTTGGGCGAAGCCGGCGGCCATGTATTCGCGGATGTTCAGCCGCGTGAATTCCGTGAATTCCGCCGGAGCCGAATCGCGGGCGGCAAAGTATCCGGCGAAAGCGAGCAGGTCCGTGCGATAGCCGCGGATCGTGTTGGGCGAAGCGTTGCGCAGCTTCAGCGAGTCGAGGAAGCGGTCGACGGCCTCTGTGGCCGGGGAGTCAGGCGGCGGCTTCATATTGCTGCAGGAAGTTATCGAGGGCTTCGAGGCCGAGGCTGCATTGGCGCCGCCGGCGGGCCTTTTTGTCGCGCCCGAAACGGCGGCGCTCTTCGAGAGTCAACGGCGGCAACAGGTCGAAGGTGATGTTCGCCGGCTGGTAGTTGTCTGGGTTCGCGCCCGAGATGTAGCGCGCCAGCGCGCCGTGCGCGGTCGCCGCGGGCCAGACGAACGGCTTCCGGCCGCGGGCTAGCCGGGCGGCGTTCCAGCCCGCCATCAACCCCGTGGATATGGCCTCGACGTAGCCCTCGACTCCCGATATCTGGCCCGCAAAAAGAATATGCGGGTGAGATTCGAGCTGCAGCGTCGGCGCCAGAAGCGCGGGCGCGTTGATGTACGTGTTGCGGTGGATCTGTCCGTAGCGCAGAAACTCCGCCTTCTCCAGGCCGGGAATCATGCGCAGGACTCGTTTTTGCTCGCCGTATTTGAGGTGGTTCTGGAAGCCCACGATGTTGTACGAACCGGCGCGCAGGTTTTCCCGGCGGAGCTGCGCCACGGCATAGGCGCCTTTGCCCGTGCGCGGATCTCTCAGGCCGACCGGTTTCATCGGCCCGAAGCGCAGCGTGTCTACACCGCGCCGCGCGAGTTCCTCGATAGGCAGGCAGCCTTGGAAATAGTTCGGGTTGTCGAACTCCTTGCCCCGATGCTGCTCCGAGCCGACAAGCGCTCCATGGAAAGCCAGATACTGCTGCTTGGTGAACGGGCAGTTGACGTAATCGCCGCCGCCGTCGAGCGAACGCCCGTAACGGGAGGCTTCGTAAGCGATCGTCATATCGACCGTCTCGGCATCGACGATCGGGCTGATCGCATCGAAAAAGTGCAGCCGCCCCTGCCCGGTGAGCTTTTCGATGGACGCGGCCAGCGCATCGCTGGTCAGAGGCCCTGAAGCGACGATCCGCACGGCGCCGTCGTCCGCGGGCAAGTCGGCAACCTCGCCGCGGCGGACCTCGACCAGCGGCTCGGCGGCGACGGCGGCGTTCATCCGCGCCGAAAACAACTTGCGGTCGACCGTCAGCGCATGGCCTGCGGGCACGCGCGCCGCGGCGGCGGTTTCCATCGAGACCGAGCCCATGCGGCGCAACTCGTCCTTGAGCAGCCGAGGAGCGCTGCCTTCCGTTTCCGTCTTGAGCGAGTTGCTGCAGACGAGCTCCCCGAAATCGCCCGTGCCGTGCGCGGGAGTCCTGCGGGCAGGCCGCATCTCATGCAGGACGACCGCAAGCCCCTGCCGCGCGATTTGCAGCGCGGCCTCGGGGCCTGCCAGCCCTCCGCCGATCACGTGGATCGGCTTTGCCGGCCTTGGATCGAACACGGCGCCTGTGAGCCCTTCTTTTCTCAAAACAGTATCAATTTCGCGCGCGGCAGTCGGCCCGAAACGTTCGAAGCAAGGGTTTGCCCGCCCTGGAGAGGCCGAAAACCCTTAAAAAGTCAGGTTTTTAACAAATTTTCCTTGCAAACGCCGGGCCGGCTTGCTTATGATGATGTTGCGCGGATAAACCATTTTACTGCGTGAATGTTTTGAAACTCGGCCGACGAGCCGGGACCTTACTAAGGAGAACGCATGGCAAATTTGACCCAATCTCAGATCGTCGTCAAGCTGGCGGAGACCTGCGACCTGAACAAGAAGGTTGTGAAAGGGCTCCTTGACGAGCTTGCCGCTCTCGCCGTCGCTGAGACGAAGGAGAACGGCGTGTTCATCATTCCGGGAATCGGACGCTTGGTGAAGTCCGACCGCGGGGCCCGCATGGGCCGCAACCCGGCGACAGGCGAATCTATCGAAATCCCGGCAAAGCAGGTCGTGAAAGTGCGCCTCTCCAAGGCGTGCAGGGACGCAATCGTCGGGTAAAGACCGAGCAGGCCGGGAAGCCGCGCCGAACGGTTGCAGGGAGGAGCGGAAAGCCGCGCGGAACAGCGTTTGCGCGCGGCTTTCGCTCGATTCGCCCGAGCGGTTGGGGCCTCTAAACGGCTTCGCTCTTCTTTTCGTCCGTTGCTTTGTCTTCGTCGTCCCCGCCCTTGAGGGAAGACTTGAATTGGCGGATGCCGTCGCCGAGGCCGCGGCCGATTTCCGGTATCTTCTTCCCCCCAAAGAAAATCAGCGCGATCAGCAGAACGACCAGCAGTTCGTTCATGCTGAAGGGCCCGAAGATAAACGCCGGCGATGTTCCGATAGGCAACATGTTGACTCCTAATCATAATTCTAGGGATGCGCGCAAGGGGAGTCAACCGCTACTCGGGCGCGGGACATTCCGTTCCCGGTCGTCAGCGGTCGCTCAAGGCGTGGAAATTCGATGCTTACCTCAGTATTTCGAGTGCAGTCTTGCGGCCGCGGCGCCGCTGCGCAGACCGTCCCAAAAGGTCTCCGCAGCGTTGGCGGAGATGAAATGGCGGGAGAGGGCGCCTCAATGGACCCAAGGTCCGCCTCTCCCGGAGGAGTCCCGTTTCTTCATGTAGACTTCGAACCTTTTGCGCGAGCGGCGCAGCCGCCACTGCCGGTACGTCGCTTGCCAGTCGATGTCCGGCAGATTCGGGCGGAAACGCACGAAGTACCAGCCCAACGCCATGCCGGCCAAGTGGACGGTGAAGGCGGTGTTGTTCGGGTTGCCGCCGCGGGAAAAATCGCTGACGGCGCCCAACAGGTTGATCGCGGCGTAAGCCGCGGCGACAATCCAGGCGGGCACCGGCAGGATGAACGAAATGAGGATCGGAGTGTGGGGGTAGGTCACTGCGAAGGCGGTAACGACGGCGAGCACCGCGCCGGAGGCTCCTACCGTGGCTACGGCGGACGATCCCATCAGCAGCCGCAGGACGGTATCGGCGAGTCCGGCGCCGACGCCGCAGGCCAGATAGAAATTCAGGAAGCGGCGGGTTCCCCAGTCGCGCTCCAGCGTTCCCCCGAACATCCACAGAGCGAACAGATTCAAGCCTACGTGCCAGAGTCCCGAGGGGTCGTGCAGGAACAGGTAGGTCAGCGGCTGCCAGACCGCGCCGCGAATGACGTCGCCGGGCGTTAGGCTCAGCCAGCGGAAGACCGTTATCAAGGGGCGGAAGCCGGCGGCATGGGCGAGCGCAAACAGCAGCCAGGCTCCGGCGTTGATCCACAGGAGCTTTTTGATGCCGGGCGGGGTTGGCGGCAACATGCCGAAACCCGACGGCATGCGCCGCTGGCGGTAATAAGCCATCAATGCCTTGAAACCAGTATGCAGCATAGCAATGTGCCGGTTCAGATAGATGTGAGACGCTGCGAGCCGGCGTCAGCGGGCCGGCGCCGGCCGAGGGCCACGTCGTCTCCGTCGGCGCGCCCGGCGAGGCCGTGCAGCTCGACACCCGCTCACTCACGCTGTTGCCGGGCAAGGCCAGCAAGCACTTCACGGCCCTTGATCGCTACTCCCGCCGGCGCCGCCGGCATGGCCGCCGCCCGTTTCCTCGACAAGCTCTCGTCCAATCGGCTCCTTTCTCCATTCGGGCCATCCAGGTCGATGGCCGCTCCGAATTCCAGAAAGATTTCGAGAACGCTTGCCGGCAGCACCGCATCGCCCTCTACGTCCTGCCTCTCCGCAGCCGGCAACTCAACGGCCGCGCCGAACGCATGCAGTCCACTTGGCGCTACGCGCTCCACGCGGTCTGCTCGCTGCCCAGCGCAGCCGGCAACTCGACTTTTGGATCGACGCCTTCGCTCACCGCTACAACCACTTCCGCCCTGATGACGCCCTTGACTCCCTCTCCCCCATGCAGTATCTTCGTGCCCAGAGCTTCGGTTTACCCCTGCCGTCTCATATGTATTGAACCCGCACGGATGAGAGAATAAACCATGGGAGATACAGCATTGCCGCCAACCGAACCGCCGAAGCACGACGCATTGCTGCGTCTCTTCGCCAAGATCGAGCAGGACCCCATCACGGTTCATGAGGCGCTTGAGGACATCCGCGCCATTTCCGGGGAGAACGTGCGCAAAGACATCGAGGGGCTGGAAATCCGAACGACCGCCCGTTTCGACACGATCGACGCCCGTTTCGACACGACCGACGCCCGCACCGACGCCCGCTTCGACACGACCGACGCCCGCACCGACGCCCGTTTCGACACGATCGACGCCCGCTTCGACGCACTCCAGCGCGAAATATCTTCGCTGCGTTGGATGATCGGGATCGGGTTCACGCTACTCAGCATTTTCATCGCCATCTCCACGCTCGTTCGCGGCTGAACGAGGCCGCAAGCGGCGCTCATCCCCAAGTTGCGGCCGGCGCAGTTGTTTCCAACACAAAAGACAAGCCGGAAGACGGGCGCGCTCAAGCGGCGGCATGCCTATCTCGCAAGCGCGCCCCGCGTCTCGTTGAGCGGCGCGCAGCTCCCCTGCGGCTCAGTGCGCGCGCCTCGGCGTCGAGCACGGCGCAGCTTGTTCCGGGGCGCAGGCAGCATTCCGCTCGGGGCGGCGACTTGAGTTTTTCGTAGGGCGTCATCACGTCCCGTTGGCGGGAGCGCTTGGGGGGCCGCCAAGGGGCGTCGACTGTTTCGCCGGCGAACAAGCAGGGCCAAGGATCGTTGCGACAGGGAGACAAGACGGTGCGGTTGAAGGCATCCAAGCGCCCGGCATGGCGGGCGGCGATGTGTCCGTAGCCCAGGCGCTTGCGCAGCACTGCGCCGCGGGCGCGATTGAGTGAGATTCCCAGATCACTCTCAAACGCCCCTTCAGGCCAATGCCCCTGGGCCTTCGTCTCCCTCATGCGATATCTTCCGTGCCCGGAGTTTCGGTTTACCCCTGCCGTCTCCTATGTATTGGACCCACACAAGCAATCGAAGCGGCGCGGACGGCGCGCTACACTGGGCGATCGCGCATGAATCCCGAGCAACTGGCGATCGGAGCGCTTTGGTACGTCGCGTTTCTGTTGTCGCTGACGTGCCACGAAGCCGCCCACGCCTGGGTTGCGCTGCGCGGCGGCGACGATACCGCTGCGGCGGGCGGCCAGGTGACGCTCAATCCTGCGCCGCACATACGCCGCTCGCCGCTGGGCACGGTCGCCGTTCCCCTTTTGACGTTCGCGCTGCAGAACTGGATGCTCGGCTGGGCGTCGGCGCCTTACAATCCGCTGTGGGAGCAGCGCTATCCGCATCGCGCCGGGTGGATGGCCTTGGCCGGCCCCGCCGCGAATCTCCTGCTGGCGGTTCTGGCCGCCGCCGCCGTCAACCTGGGGTTATGGCTGGGGTTTTTTGCCATCCCGGACTCGATTACCTTTTTCCACGTGGTCGAGGGGCAGGGAAACTTCGAGCCGCTCGCTTTCTTTATCAGCATCCTGTTCACGCAGAACATTCTGTTGATGACGTTCAACCTGCTGCCGGTTCCGCCGCTCGACGGCAATACCGTTCTGGGCCTGTTCCTGTCGGAGCAGCGCGCCCGCCGCTGGTTCGACTTCAGCCGCGATTCGACTTTCGGTTTTCTGGGCCTGTTTGCGGCGTGGTCGTTCTTCGGGCGCCTGTTCTGGCCGGTTTTGCGGTTTGCGGTCGATTGGCTTTACTGGGTCTGACGTAGTAAACTGCGGCGGTCATGGCTGCCCGGCTGTACCGCGTCATCCTGCCCGTTGACGACATCGCCGTTGCTGAGAAGTTTTACGCCGCGCTGCTCGACGATCCCGGCTCGCGGGTTTCGCCGGGGCGGCATTATTTCGACTGCGGGGGCGCGATCCTGGCCTGTTACGATCCCGAAGCGGACGGCGACGGGCGCGGCGGCGGCTGGCGGCATCATCCGAACCAGTATTTCTATTTCGCGGTCAACGACCTCGACGGGTTGTTCGCGCGGGCCCGGCGGCTGAATTTTCGCTCCATCGACGCGGGCATTGCCGAGATGCCTTGGGGCGAGCGGCTGTTTTACGGGCAGGATCCGTTCGGCAATCCGATTTGCTTCGTGGACGCGCGGACGCTTTTCACGGGTTAGTCATGGCCTCGAAACGTCCGGGACCGCTTGTCGAAACTGCGCTGTGGGTCGCGGATACGAGGCGTTCCGCGGAGTTCTACGAGTCGCACTTGGGATTTCGCGTCCTCGCCGCAGCCGAGAGGATCGCCGTGCTGGAGATCGCCGCGGGGCAGGTGCTGATCTTGTGCGCCAAGGGCGGGTCGGCGGCGCCCATTGCGACGCCCGGCGGCAATATCCCGCCCGGGAACGCGGACGGCGAGATGCACGTCGCTTTTGCAATAGAGGAAAGCGAGTTCGAGGAGTGGGCCGGGCGGTTGACGGCCGGGGGCGTCCCGATCGAAAGCACGGTGGAGTGGGATAAGGTTCCCTGGCCTCCGGCGATCGTCTCGCGCCGGGGGCGCAGCATCTACTTCCGCGATCCCGACGGGCATTCGATCGAATTGGCGATCCCCGGCGTCTGGCCGGGAGTTTACTGACGCGCGGCCGCCGCGGGGTACAATCACGGAACCTTATTTGCCCGGGTGGCGCGCCGCGGGAGATGCGGACCGCCGCGAGGGAAAGGACAAAATGAAAACAATCGGCTTCGTCGGTCTCGGCGACATGGGCCTGCCCATGGCCGCAAACGTTGCCAAGGCGGGGTTTCCCGTGGTCGGGTTCGATCTGCGCGAGGAACGCTTGGCGCTGCTCGAAGCGGCCGGCGGCCGGCGGGCAGGCAGTTGCCGGGAGTTGGGAGAGCAATGCGCCGCCGTGTTCGTGATGGTCTTCAGCGGAGCGCAGGCGCGGGAAGCCGTGCTCGGCGACGCCGGGCTGATCGGCGGGTTGAAGCCCGGGTCGACCGTGATCGTTTCGGCGACGATGATGCCGCGCGAGGCGCAGCTCCTCGAAGCGCCTTTGGCTGCGGCGGGGATCGGCCTGATCGATACTCCGGTCAGCGGCGGCAAGGCCGGCGCCGACGGCGGCGCGCTGACGCTGATGGCCGCGGCGAAGGCCGAGGTTCTGGAAACGAATCGGGATGCGCTCGAAGCGGTTTCGCGGAAAATCTTTCACGTGGGCGAGGAGATCGGGCAGGGGCAGGCGGTCAAGGCGGCCCTGCAGGTTTTCATCGGCGCGACTTTCGCCGCCGCCGCCGAATCGCTCGTGCTGGCCGCCAAGGCCGGCGTCAGCGGCCGGACCATGTTCGACGTCATCGGCGGCGGCGCGGCAGGCAGCCCGATGTTCGAGAACTGCGCCCGCATGATCCTGGACCGCAAATTCAAAGACACGGGCAGCCGCATCGGAACGATGCATAAAGACCTGGGCATCAGCTTGAACTTGGCGCACGAGAACGGCGCGGCGATGTTTTTGACCAGCGCGGTTTACGAAATCTTCCAGTCGGGGGTTTCGCTCTTTCCCGACGAAGATAACTGGGCGATCGTCAAGCTGCTCGAACAAATCGCAGGCACGGAAGCGACCTGGTAGCGGGCGGATCGATGGCCAAGCTGGGCGCGATTACGGACGGCATCGACCGGGAGTTCGAGCATGCGCTGGAGGTCATGCGCGAGTTCGGGCTGACGTACGCGGAGTTGCAGTTCGTCTGGGACAAGGAAGTCGGCGACCATACGAACGCCGAGGAAGGGCGCATCGCGGACTTGCTCAGCCGCTACGAGATGAGAGTGTCGTGCGTCTCGCGCCATATTTTCGGCGGACTCGATATTTTCCGAACCGATGTCGGCGGCGCGGCGTACGCGGCGCAGACGGCCAAGCTCGAAAGGTGCATCGACCTGGCCCGGGCGGTCGGCGCTCCGCTGGTGCGCACGATGAGCTTCCGCAAGGAGATGATCCTTTTCGGCGGCGGCGGCGCCGAGCAGTGGAACGTCAGCCGCGGCGCCTGGGACAAGCTCAAGACGCTGCTCGAGCCCGCCGCGCGGCTTGCCGCGGACCGCGGCGTCACGCTGGTTGTCGAGACCGGCAACAATGCGATGGTCACGTCCGCCTGGTTGGGGCGCAAGCTGATCGACGAGTTGGGCGCGAAGAGCCTGAAGATTCTGTGGGACCCGGCGAACAGCCTGTACTGCGCCGAAAAACCCTTTCCCGACGCTTACGATCTGCTGCGGGACGGCTATCTCGGGCACCTGCACGTGAAGGATGCGGTTGTCGCCATCCCCAGGGCCCGCGTCGATCAGGCCGCGATCGGCAAGGGGCAGATGGCGCCGTACCTTGCAGACATCGCCGCCGCCCTCAGACGCGACGGCTACGACGGCGCGGTCTCGCTGGAGAGCGTTTACCGCCCGCAAGGGGGCGGCTTCGAGGACGGGTTCCGCGCTTCGATCGCCGAGTTCAAGCGGCTGTTCGGGTAGAAAACGCCTGTGCTCTGGTAAAATAGCCCGCTCTCATGAAAGCATTTTCGCGTCTCGTTTTTGTTTCGTTGTTGGCGGTCGTGGCTGCGGCTGCGCAAGGCCGCCCGCCGAATATCGTGATTATTTTCGGCGACGACATCGGCTACGGCGACGTCGGCGTCTTCGGGCATCCGACGATCCGCACGCCCCATCTCGACCGCATGGCCCATGAAGGGCAGAAGTGGACGAATTTCTACGCCGCCGCCAGCGTCTGCACGCCGAGCCGGGCGGGCTTGCTCACCGGGCGGCTGCCGATCCGCAGCGGCATGATGCATAACCAGGTGCGCGTGCTGTTCCCCGAATCGTGGAGCGGCCTGCAGCAAAGCGAGATCACCATCGCCGAGATGCTGAAGCAGAAGGACTACGCCACGATGCACGTCGGCAAATGGCACCTCGGCCACCTGCCCGACTATCTGCCCACGAAGCAGGGTTTCGACGGCTACTACGGCATCCCCTATTCGAACGACATGGACGCCGCGCAGCCGCCGGGGAGACGGCGGCATGCGCTGCTGCATCCCGACCGCATCGACTACTGGAACGTGCCCCTGATGCGCGACGAGGAAATTATCGAGCGTCCGGCCAATCAGTTCACCATTACCAAGCGCTATACCGAGGAGGCCGTCAAGTTCATCGAAGAGAACAAGGACAGGCCGTTTTTCCTCTACCTTGCGCACACCATGATGCACGTGCCGCTGTTCCGCTCGAAGGAGTTCACGGGCCGCAGCATGGCCGGCATATACGGCGATGCGATGGAAGAAGTGGACTGGTCGGTCGGGCAGGTGCTCGACGCCCTGCGCAGGAACGGGCTGGCCGAGAATACGCTGGCGGTGTTTACCTCGGATAACGGCCCGTGGCTGATCTTCGATACGCACGGGGGCTCGGGCGGCTTGCTGCGCGAGGGCAAGGGCTCCACTTGGGAAGGCGGCATGCGAGAGCCGACGATCGTGTGGCGTCCGGGCGTGATCCCCGCCGGCACGACGCAGACCGGCATGGGCTCGACGTTGGACCTGATGGCGACGATCGCCGCCATGACCGGCACGAAGATGCCCGACGACCGCAAGATGGACAGCTACGACCTCAGCGGGGCCATGAAAATGACCTCCCCCAGCCCGCGCAACGAGATGTTCTACTGGCGCGGCACGGAGCTGTTCGCCGCGCGGTTGGGTGACTACAAGGCGCACTTCTTTACGCGGACGGGGTATCGGGACCGCGGCGAAACCCGGCAGAATCCGCCGCTGCTCTACCATCTGGGGCACGATCCGGGCGAGAACTACGACATCTCGCGCGAAAACCCCGAGATCGTCGAGCGCATCCGCAAGCTGGCCTTCGAGCACAAGCTCGACATCGAAGAGGTCGAGAACCAGTTGGTCAAGATCGACCGCTAATCGGGCTTGGGGAATTTGCGCATGGACGAGTAGCGGATGTACTCCTCCCAGATATCGCCGGCGCCCGTAACCCGCGGATCGCCGGTTTCCTTGAGGTAGGCTTCCAGCTCGCTCCACAGCGCGGCGCGGGTTTCCTCATGGTTTGGGTCGGCGGCCAGATTGTTGAGACAGCCCGGGTCGGCGACGATGTCGAAAAGCTCTTCCGCGGGGCGTTTGTCGACCGCCAGATGGAAGTATTTGCCGATGGCCGGGTCGTCCCGTCCCTCGATCAGCAAGGTCAGCGAGGGCGAGCCGTCGATGTCGTGATAGCCGCCGTGCATCGGCCCCAGCGTCTTGCCGTCGGCCTCGTACTTTTGCGGCGCGCCGGCCGGCCAGCGCTCGGGCTTGAAATTGCGGATGTAGAGGTACTGCGGGGTGCGCATCGAGCGCTGCGGGTAGGTGTAGTTGTTCCAGCGGGAGGATGAGTGGCGCTCGCGGCCGCTGAAGGCGCGGTCCCGCGAGGCGTCCACCGTATCTTCCCGGTCGGACTCCAGAATATTGCGGATGCTGCGTCCGGCAAGCTGCGAAGCGCCGCCGGGATGCGCGACGCCGGCCGCGTCGAGGATCGTCGCGGTGACGTCGACGAATTGCACCAGGTCGTCGACCTTGCGTCCGGGCTTGCCGCGCCCCGGCCAACGGATCGCCAGCGGCATGTGCGTGCCGAACTCGTAGAGGTTGGCCTTGGCGCGGGGGAAGGCCATGCCGTTGTCGGCGGTCACGATGAGCAGCGTGTTGTCGATCTCGCCGGCGCGCTCGAGCGTTTCCATGATGCGCCCCAAGTGCGCGTCGAACCATTCGATCTCGACGGCGTAATCGAGCACGTCGGCGCGGATTTCAGGCGTGTCGGGCAGGAACGGCGGAATCTCGGCGTCGGCGAGCTTCTTGCCCGCTTTCCGCCAGATGCCCGGCTCGAATCTGCGGTGCGCCTCGTGGCCGCCCACCCAGAAGCTGAACGGCTGCCCGGCGGGTTTGCTATCGAGAAAAGCCTGGAAATTGCTGGCGTAGTCTTTGTCGCTGATGCCGTCGTAGGGCGGGTCGAGCTTGACGTCGTTGTATTCGGGGCCGGCGGGGTTGCGCGCGCGCCCGGAAACGTCCCACTTGCCCGGCCCCCAAGGCTTGCCCGTGAAACCGACGGCGTAGCCGGCTTCTTCGAGCAGGTCCTGGTACGAAATGTAGGTTTGCGGAAACGAGCCGGCGTGCGTGCCGGCCTGCTCGATCATCCAGATATGGCGGCCGGTGAGGAACGCCGCGCGCGTGGGGCTGCATCCCGGCGCCGGGGCGAAAGCGTTGTGGAACAGGACGCCTTCGCGGGCGACCCGGTCGAAAGCCGGCGTGGAAACCATCTTCGAGCCGTAGGCGGAAGCATGAGGATAGGAAACGTCGTCCCAGATGACGAACAGGATGTTCGGGCGTTCGGGCGCGCCGCCGCACCCAAATGAGACCCCGAGTAAGAGAGCCAGAGGAGCGAGTCGCAGTTTCATCCCTGCCAGTTTAGCCGAGCGGCGGATTTGGGCGCGTGAAAAACAATGAGCCGGACACAACGAAAGTCCAAGACCGTACTCAGGCTCACTCCTCATTGGACAAGACTGCTTCAATCCAGCCTTGTCGTGACAACACTTCGACGGCAATCTTGAGTTGTCGTCGGGAAAACTGTTTCTTTCTCTCGTTCCAGGCGTAGGAGCCCTCTATCACGCCTTCAAAGGTTCGGGGCTTTTCCTCATTGACGACCCAGTGAACCGTGGAAAGCAACTCCAGGCCAAACGATGACTCGAATCCTTCGACGAGAGCGGAAACCCTCTCAAAGCGCGCTCGCGTTTCGGCTTTGCTCGCAAGAAACGAGCGGGCATCTTCGATTGCGCCGGGAACCAGCTCCAACTGCTTGTCGGGCGCGTCGCCGCCGGCGGTGTAGCCGGACACCAGATGACCCTCGACGGCGTTGAGCAAGTGCCGAAGATTCTCGGCGTAAGGCCCGTAATGGCCCTTAGCGAATCTCAGCTTCAACGGCTCGCCCGCGGTTTGCATGAAGTACATCAGCTTGTGAACTTCCAACAGCGTCACGAACGGGTCCAGCAAGCCGTAGAGATAGCGGTCCATCAGTCCTACCAGGGCGGCTCGCCCCGGCGTCATTTTGGGGGCCTTGCTCGAACGGTTGGGCCGCTCGTCCTTCGGACCGCCGCCCGGCTCGAATACGACGACCTTGACGTCATCCAGTTCCTCCAGAACCGCGTGCATGCGGTCGCGCACTTCCGGCCAGTCCAGCCCGCCCAGCCCGCTGCCGAGCGGAGGGATAGCAATCGAGCGGATGCCGCGCGACCGGATTTCCTCTGCGAGCGACGCCAGACCGGACTCGATGTCCTCCATGCGGCTCTTGCCCCGCCAGTGGCGCTTGGTCGGAAAGTTGACGATGTAGCGCGGAGGCAGCACTTGGCCCGTCTTGAAGACGAACACGCGCCCCGGTTGCATTTCATTGTGCTTGCATCGCGCGGCGTAGGCTTTGAAGTTCTCGGGAAAGGCGCGCTTGAACTGAAGCGCGATGCCGCGCCCCATGACCCCGACGCAGTTGACCGTATTGACCAAGGCTTCGGTATTTTCCGCGAGGATATCGCCGGTCTTGTATTCGATCATGGCGGTTCCTTGCCGTCAATAGTACCAATCGGGTTTGATTTCGACACGCGGTCGATACGCGCCGCCGCCACACGCCGCCATGGCCTGTTGGTAAGCCTGCTGCGATTGAACGCCAATGCGCAAGACCAGTTCCCACGGGAATCGCCGCTCCATCAGGAACTCCGCCTGTTTGCCTTCCTTGCATTGTTGCCAGTCGCGGGCTTGCACGGCATCCCAGCCGATTTCGTCCAATTGCGCCAAATCGCACCGATCTTCAAAATAGCTGGCGCCGGCGTTCGAAAGCGTGAACGCCCATCGCCGCCCGTGTTCCTCCGCCCAATCAACCACCTGCCGCAAATCCGCCTCCAGGTGAACAATGAGGCCTTGTCCGCCACGATAGGACAACTTCGGGTGATTCGCTCGGTAAATCATGTACAGCATGACGGAGCGCGGGCAGAAATAGAAAGGCACGCAGCCGCCTACGCGCAAACCCGGGCGGCTGGTCAGGGTATTGCGCAGCCGTCGTTGCTTGATGCTGTCCATGCCAATGCTTGTCCCCTGTGCGGCGCGCTCGTTCATCTCCGCATCGGACATCAACCCGCCGCTCGCGATGATCGAGGGCGGCCGGTCAACGTGAACAATGTGGTAAATCTTCGGCTCAGCAGGCGCCGGCATGATCAATCTCGATCATCCAGATGTGGCGGCCGGTGAGGAACGCCGCGCGGGTGGGGCTGCAGCCGGGCGCCCGGTTGAAGGCCGGCGTGGATACCATCTTCGAGCCGTAAGCCGAGGCGTGCGGATAAGAAACGTCGTCCCAGATCACGAACAGGATGTTGGGGCGTTCGGGCGCGCTGCGGCAAGCGGTCAGCAGCCCGAGCAACGACAGGGCGGACGGAGCGAGTCGCAGTTTCATCCCTGCCAGTTTAGCCGAGCGGCGCTTCCCGCGTCCGAAAACCCAAGACCGTAATCAGGCTTATTGCTCGTTGGACAAGATTTCACGTAGCGGCTCCGCCTCGTCGGGCAGCTTGGCCGCTGCTTCGCGCACGTCCAGTTGACCGGTGACCGCATCGGCAATCAGGTGCGCGCGGTATTCGTGCAGCAATTCAATAGAGCGGCGAGTAGAAGCGATGGCTGCGTCGATGGCGGCTGTTGCCTTGTCCAGGTGTTTGACGATGGCGGCTTGCTCGGCAAAAGGTGGGACGGGCAAGGCCAAGTTCCCGATAAACCGCCAATCGGCGCGCGGCATCTTGGCGCCGAATGTTGAAGCGTCGATTCCGTCGATAATCGGCTTTGAGCGAAGCAACTGCTCAAGGTAAGCCGGCAACAGGTTGTCGGAGAGAGGGCGCAACACCAGAAATTCGCCCACGCACACGCCATTTCGGTCGGGGCGCGTCACCTTTGCCAAGTATGGACGCAACTTGCCGAACAGCACATCCCCTGCCCGAAATCGTTTCACTTGACTATCGAAGCTCGCATCCGAGACGGATTCATCGATTCTGCCGGTCCAACTCTCAACGTGTTCCAGAGCGATATAGATTTCGTCCTGCTGTCGTTCGTTGGTCTGACTGACTATATTGGCGATGCTTCGCTTCAACCGCCGCACTTCCCAATGCTCCGGCACGTCGCCGAGCCATTCGACGCCGGAAGGTTTGAGGCGGATGTTGGGGTCGATGCCGCGGGTGACGGCGCGGTGGACGACGGCGCGGCGCTGTTCCTCCAGCACGCCGATGAGCCGTTCCCCGGCGTCGATGCAGCGGCGGATGCGCCCATCAACATGGTCCAGATAGCGCGCGATGGCCGCCTGCTCCGCAAGTGGCGGAATGGGCAAGACCAAGTTTCCGATGAACTGCCAATCGGCGCGCGGCATCTTGGCGCCGAATGTCGAGGCGTCGATTGCATCGATAATCGGCTTCGAGCGAAGCAGTTGCTCAAGATAAGCCGGCAACAGGTCTTCGGTATGGGGGCGCAACACCAGGAACTCGCCGACGCATACGCCGTTGCGGTCGGGGCGAGTTACCTTCGCCAAATATGGACGCAACTTGCCGAACAGCACGTCCCCCGCCCGAAACCGTTTGACTTGGCTATCGAAGTCCGCATCCGGGCCGGAGCGAATTTTGCCGGTCCAACTCTCAACGTGTTCCAGAGCGATGTAGATTTCGTCCTGTCGTCGTTCGTTGGTCTGACTGACTACATTGGCGATGCTCCGCTTCAACCGTCGCATATCCCAATGCGCCGGCGTGTCGCCGAGCCATTCGACGCCAGAGGGTTTGTAGTCGGGGTAAGATTCGATGCCGGAGGTCATGCGGAGCATACGCCTTGCCCGTGGCCGGGCGCCGCTTGGGATTGGGTTGGCAGTGGTAATTGCAGCCGAGGGTCGAAGCAGTGCGAGGGGAATGGGCCGTTTGGAAACAGCCGCCGGCGATAGCTGACAGAGTTGCTCCGGCTTGGCCGGGATGCGAATCGGCTCGTCGTATCTTGCTTACGACTCTTCCTCATCCTTGCGAGCGTATCGAAAAGCGAGGGGCGCGGTCATGTCCGGGGTTGTTTGGTGAAACCTTCGAACAGACCTTCCAGCCGAGCCATACGTTCGTGCAAGCCGGCGATACCCCGATGGACGTTGTAAACCAACAGGACCAAAGTTCCCCAACCGCCAACGACGGCTACAACTACGCCGGCTGTCCCGATGTCCATGCGCCGGCATCTCCCTATCCGGGCAGCATACCGCAAACGGGCAACGCCGGTCGGGCCGCACCCGGTTGGCGGCAAGGCAACCGATTTCCTGCCATGCCGTCCACAATGGCTGCCGGGCGTTGGGAGCTTGCGATGCCCGAAAGGCCACTCCTCACCGTCCGCCGGCGGCGGTGAGGCCGTCGGTACCGCAGCGGGACGAACAGCAACTCGATTTCCTGCAAGAATGCCGCCTGTCCCACGGCTAAGCACGGGGCTTTGCTGGAACCTTTACTAAAACATTGATGGATACGCGACCGATTAAAGGAGTAAAGTTATGAAAAACAAAGACTTGTTTCGATTCCGAGGATGCGCGAGAGTTTTTTCAGGCTTCGTTTCCCTCTATTTTTATTAATGGAGTGTTCCTCCTGAACGCTTCTCTACCGACTCCCAAGCGGGCTGCGCCCGGATGCCGCGGTTGACTATCCAGCCGGCGCGCCGCAGCTTTTGCACAAGGTTTTGGACCTTCTGCCGCTTCTGCACATCCGTTAGCCGGTCGGGAAGCTTCGGCGCCACTGCCTGGTCGATCTCTTTGCGGCCGACCGGACCATGCTCATGCACCAAGGCGAGGATCAAGTCCAGATAGTACTGTTGGTTGAACCCGCGCTCCCGAACGTGGCGTCCGGCATCGCCGACTGCTTTGGCGACAGAGCCGACGACCATCAGGTTCGGGTAGCGGCCTTCGACAAGGGCGTCGGCCTTCAGACGACGATGCGCTTCTCGGCCGATGCGCCGTCCCTTTTGAATCATGTCAAGAAGCATGACTTGCTCGAGATTCAAGTCCGCGCGTTCCATCAAGAACCGGGTGTAGCGCTCGTCGAGTATGCGGCCGTGGATGCTCACGGACACGCGGGCAGGCTCGGTCAAGTCGTAGCTCGGCAGCGGAAAGAAACGCCTCCTTTGCGTGTCGAACATGCGTTTGATGCCGCCGCCCTGGGTGTCGATCAGGTTCAGTTCTACCATCGCATCGGCCAAGAACGGGTTGCGGTAGATAGCTTGGGGAGCATCCTGCCGGATCACCGTCTCGACATCTCCAGGCAGGAAGTCGCCGACGCACACGCCGTTGAGGTCGGGGCGCGTTACCTTCGCCAAATATGGACGCAACTTGCCGAACAGCACATCCCCTGCCCGAAACCGTTTGACTTGGCTATCGAAGTCCGCATCCGAGCCGGATTCGCGGATGCTGCCGGTCCAACTCTCAACGTGTTCCAGAGCGATGTAGATTTTGTCCTGCTGTCGTTTGTTGGTCTGACTGACTACATTGGCGATGCTCCGCTTCAACCGCCGCACTTCCCAATGCGCGGGCGCGTCGCCGAGCCACTCGACGCCGGACGGTTTATAGTCGGGGTAAGGCTCGATGCCGGAGGTCATGCGGAGCATACGCCTTGCCCGCGCCCGGGCGCTGCGTGGCATTGGGCCGGCAGGGGTAATTGCCGCCGAGAATCGAAGCAGTGCGAGGAGAATGGGCCGGTTGGAAACAGCCGTCGGCGATAGCCGGCGGAGTTGCTCCGGTTTGGCTGTATGAGAATAGGCTCGTCGTATCTTGCTTACGGCCCGCGCGACGGAGCAAGGAAGACGCGCCAGGCTTAGGGCTTGGCGGTCAATGGCTATGTAGATTCAAATCCTGCCGCGGGCGCCAATAAGACTTGACAAACTATCTGAGGCATGCTAGCGTTCTCAATAGTCGAGGGTGAATTGAGTCGTGAAAGGAGACATGATGAAAAGATTGACAGGTTATATCGTTGGGGTGGGTCTGGTGTATTGTCAGACTGCCGTTGGGGAATCCCAATTTGGAAAGGTGAGATATCAACGTACCCCGGGGAAGACTTCCGAAGTACGTTTGAGGCTGACCGATAATGCAGTTCAGATCCGAAATAAGGATGGGGCCGGCCTTATCAAAGAAATTGTCTATGACGATATCGAGTCTTTGACATATTCTAAATCGAAACATGCGCGGGTAAAGTCCGGTATAGCTATGGTTGCTTTGCTGGGTCCGTTTGGAGCTCCGATGTTTTTATCTAAAGGCAAGAAACATTGGCTTTCCATTGAGCTTAAAGATGGAGATCCAGTGATTTTGAGACTCAGTAAGACTAACTTTTCTCAAGTTACTGCTGCTTTTGAAGCTGAGAGTGGGATCAGTGTTGGGGCCTCAGAATAACGATTTTTTACCGACTGAGAATTTTAAAGAGTCAGCCAACAAACCAAACCCTAGTTTATCTTAAATGGATTTCCAGAGCTAGGTCATATTCTGAAGCCGCCCTTTTCTCCACACCAATCCTCTATATGGTTCTATTTCGATAGCACTTTACATCTCCTGCTCATCCTTGCGAGCGTATCGGAAAGCGAGGGGCGCGGTCATTTCCGGGGTTGTCTTGTGAATCCCTCGAACAGACCTTCAAGCCGAGCCGGCCGTTCGCGCAAGTCGGCGACATCCCGATGGACGTTGTAAAGCAACAGGACCAAAGTTCCCCAACCGCCAACGACGGCTGCAACTACGCCGGCTGTCCCGATGTCCATGCGCCGGCATCTCCCTATCCGGGCAGCATACCGCAAACGGGCAACGCCGGTCCGAATCACACCCGGTTGGCGGCAACGAAACCGATTTCCTGCCATGCCGTCCGCAATGGCTGCCGGGCGGCCGGGAGCATTCCCACGCGCCCGTCACGGCAACCGTGCAGGGCGTTTCGACTCCCGAAGGGCCGTACCTCACCGTCCGCCAGTGGCGGTCCCGCTGCGACCTGCCGAGGTTGCCTTATTTAAGTTTCTTTAATAACCTCGGATGTTATTAAAATTTTACCGCAAAAATTTTAATAACGGGCGTCGTTTGCACCAATGGCAGCGCCGAGCAGCGTGTCGAGGCGCGCAGGGCGTCCGCAGTCGAGGCCGGCGGTCATATCGGGTTTTCCGTTTCGGCGCCGTCGTGAAACAGGTCGATGTAGTCCCGATAACCGAATACTCGGTTTCGGGATCGGCCGGTGAGTTCCCGTAGAATGCCGCAATCCGCCATCCGGGCGACTAAAGTATTGGCTGCCGGATAGGTCGTTCCGATCAGTCCCTGCACGTCGCTTACCGAAACGGTGGGACGCTCGTAGAGATGCTCCAGCACGTGGTGGCCGTTGCCGGCGGCATAACCCAGCTTTTCCGTAACCATGCTGCGGTGCTTCTCACGAAGAGCGAGTATCCGGCGCGCGGTGTCGGTCGCTTGGGCGCTCACCTCCAGAACGCCGCGCAAGAAGAAAGCGAGCCACTCTTCCCAAGCCCCGTTATCGCGCACCGCTTGCAGATGCTCGTAGTACGCCTGCCGATGCTGCTTGAAAAAATGGGAGAGGTAGAGCACCGGCTTGACGAGCGCTTTTCGCTCGCAAAGCAGAAAAGTAATGAGCAGCCGGCCGACCCGGCCGTTGCCGTCGAGAAACGGGTGAATCGTCTCGAATTGCGCGTGGGCCATGCCGATGCTGATGAGAACGGGCAGTTCGCCGGGGTCGTGTAGAAAAGTCTCCAGATTACCCAATGCATTGGGCACTTCATGAGGCGGCGGCGGCACGAAAGCGGCTTCGCGCAGCGTGCTGCCGGGGGCGCCGATCCAGTTTTGACTGGTGCGCAGTTCGCCCGGCGTAAGATGGGAGCCGCGTACTTCGCGCATGAGCTTGGCATGGATCTCGCGGATGAGGCGCACCGAGACCGGCAACTCGGGCAAGCGTTCCAGGCCGTAACGCATCGCCTCGATGTAACGGATCACTTCGTTTACGTCCCGAGGCCGGTCATGGGCAAGAACCTTCGCTTCCGCCGCCAGCACGTCCTGCAACGAGCTTTGCGTCCCTTCGATTTGGCTCGACAGCACCGCCTCTTTGCGCACGTACATCAACACAAAGAGGTCGGGGTTAGGCAGCGTTTGAATGGAGCCGTCAAGACGCCCCACGCTGCGGTCGGCAGCGGAGAGCAGGGCTTGCAACTCTCCGTCCATGCGGACCGGCGGCTCAGGCGGCAACGGCTCCGGAATGAATGCCCGATAACCGTTGATCTGCTTGCTATACCGACCGGCTCGCGCTGAGGTCGCAATCGTGGGAGCTTCGTTGCCAGTGACCGCCATAGTAAAGGCAGCGTTTAGTATAGAGCGGCGGACACGCCATAGTAAAGTCAGACTTTAACATGGGTCGGTGAATCGGCCATAGTAAAGGCGGCGTTTAATAAGGAGCGGTGAATCGGCCATAGTAAAGGCGGCGTTTAATAAGGAGCGGTGAGTCGGCTATATTAAAGGCCGCCTTTAATATAGCGCATTTGGTGTTCCATATTATAGGCAGCCTTTAACAAGGAGCGAAGATGCCTCCATAGTAAAGGCAGGCTTTAACAGGGGGGGCGTCCAGGCGTCTTATTTCGATTCCTGGAATAACCGGCGACGCTATTTCAATTTGCCTCCGAAATTGGAATAACGGGCGCCGGCTGCGCCGGAACGACCGCGGGGCAGGGTCTCCGGGCAAAAAATGTTGCCCCTATTGCTCCGCGCCTCCAGTACAATGAAGGCGCTTCCGATGCCGTGAGAGCCGCGATTTCACTGTGGGCCGCTCTGTCGCTCTGCGCCGCGGCGCAGGCGGCGGCCTCCGATCCTGTGGAGTTCTTCGAGAAGGAGGTGCGCCCCGTGTTGGCGCGGAGCTGCTACGGGTGCCATAGCTCGCGGGCGGCTACGGTTTTCGGAGAGTTGCGCCTCGACAGCGCAGCGGCGGTGCTGCAAGGGGGCCGCTCGGGTCCGGCGGTCGTGCCGGGCGATCCGCAGGGCAGCCGGCTGATTCAAGCCATCGGCTACGGCTGGGAGCAGTTGGCGATGCCGCCTACAGGGAAGCTGGAGGCCCGCGAAATCGAGGCGCTGACGGAGTGGGTCCGGCTGGGGGCGCCTTGGCCCGAGAGCGGAGAGAGCGCGCTCGCGCAGGACGCGGACGGCGGCAACCCGGCCGCGGCCGCGCATTGGGCTTGGCAGCCGCTTGCCGAGCCGCCTGTCCCGGAAACGGCCGATGCGGCCTGGCCGCGCGGCGACATCGACCGCTTCGTATTGGCGGAGCTCGAGCGGCGCGGCCTCGATCCCGTGGGGCCGGCGGACGCGTACACGCTGCTGCGCCGGCTGACTCTCGACCTGACCGGCCTGCCGCCGACGCCGGCGGAGATTCGGGAGTTCGCGGCAGGCGGGGACGCCGCCCTGGAGGCCGCGGTGGACCGCTTGCTCGCTTCGCCCGCGTTCGGCGAGCTTTGGGGCCGGCATTGGCTGGACCTGGCGGGCTACGCCGACACCTTGGGCCTGGGCCGGCGCATTCCCGCGCCTCACGCCTGGCGCTACCGCGACTACGTGATCGCCGCCTTCAACAGCGACAAGCCCTACGACCGGTTTTTGCGCGAGCAGGTCGCCGGGGACGTGCTCGCGTTCGACGACGACATGCAGCGCCGGGAGCAGATCGTCGCCACGGGCTTTCTGGCCATCGGCCCTTGGGCGCTGGTCGACGCGGACAAGGCGCAGTTGCGGATGGATGTCATCGACAATCAACTCGACACCCTGGGCCGCGCCGTTTTGGGCCTGACCGTCGGCTGCGCCCGCTGCCACGATCACAAGTTCGATCCGATCCCGCAGCGCGAGTACTACGCGCTGGCCGGCGTTTTCCAGAGCACGAAGACGCTGGAGGCGCGCATGTCCGGCGTTTTCAGCGGCGTCCACCGCGCGCTGCTGCCGGAGACGCCGGACGAATTGGCGGCCCGCGCGGAAGCCCTGGAGCGCTGGCGGCAGGATTACGCGCGGATGCGGGAAGAGCAACGGCAGGCCGAGCGGCGCCGCGACCGGCTGAAAGCCGAATTGGAGAAGGCCAAGAGCGGCGGCGATGCGGCTGCCCGGAAAGACTTGCAGGAGCGCGCCGCGGCGGCAACGAAGCAGGCGGCCAAGCTGAAGCAGGAGACCGCGCGCATGCGGCACTACGCCAAGCCGTCGCCGCCGATAGCGCCGGCGCTGGCGGACCGGCCGGTTCCGAGCGACGCGGCAATCCGCTTGGGCGGCGCCCCGCACAGCTTGGGCGAGCGGGTTCCGCGCGGCTTCCTTTCGCTGGCGCCGCTCGACCCGAACCCCAAGATCGCCAACCGCCGCTTGTTCGGCATCGGCTTCCAGAAGAGCAGCGGACGGCTGGAGTTGGCGCAGTGGTTGACCGACCCGGGCAATCCGCTGCCCGCGCGGGCGATGGCCAACCGCGTCTGGCATCATCTGTTCGGCGCGGGCATCGCGCGCAGCGTGGACAACCTGGGCTTGCTCGGCGAGCGTCCGAGCCATCCGCAGTTGCTCGATTACCTGGCGCTGCGGCTGCAGCGGCTGGATTGGTCGGTGAAGGGGTTGATCCGCGAAATCGCGCTTTCGCGGACATACGGCCTGGCCGCCGCGCACGAGCCGCGGGCGGCCGCCGTCGATGCGGAAAACCGCTTGCTGTGGCGCGCGAATCGCAGGAGACTGCAAGCCGAGACGATCCGCGACGCCGTCTTGCAGGTCAGCGGCGCACTCGACCTGCGGCGCGGCGGGCCGAGCTTGCCTCTGGATGACGAGGGCAGCGTGCGCATGGGGCAGCCGCCGTTGCTGACCGACAAGCTGGAGTTGGGCGAAAAGATGCGTTTCCGGCGCACCGTATATTTGCCCACGCTGCGCAAGTCGCAGTTGGTTGCGCTCGATATTCTCAACCTGTTCGACTTTCCCGACCCGAATGTGGTCAAGGGCCGCCGGGACGTCACCACCGTGCCCACTCAGGCGCTGTATCTGATGAACTCGCCCTTTCTGATCGAACAGTCCAAGCGGGCCGCGCGGCGATTGCTGGCGGAGGAAAGCGCGGGGGACGCAGACCGGGTGCGGGCGTTTCTGTTGCGCGCCTTGGGCCGTCCCGCCGCTGCCGAAGATCTGGAGCGGGCAGCGGCTTTCCTGCAGGATACCGAGGGCGTTCTGGGACGCGAGGCGGCTTGGGCGCGCTACTGCCACGCGGTGCTCGCCTCCAACGAGTTTTTGTTCCGGATGTAGGGAGGCCGGCGCGGCCTAGTGGAGAGTGGAGAGTTCGGGATGTTTAAGCTCATATGGGGAATTGTCGGCTTGGTGGAAATTCCCGGATTTGACGGCAGGGGCCGACATGCTCGCACCATGCCCGGTTTTGCTCTCCACTCTGCACTCGCCACTCTGCACTAAACAGGGGGAATCATGAATCGACGCCAGTTGCTCAAGAGTTGGGGGTGCGGATTCGGCGCGGTCGCCTTGCAGGCGATGCTTGCGGAGCGGGCCGGCGGGGCGAAAACCGATCCGCTCGCGCCCAAGCTGCCGCATCACGCTCCCCGCGCGAAGCGGGTGATCTTCCTGTGGATGCAGGGCGGCCCTTCGCAGGTCGATCTGTTCGACTTCAAGCCGCGGCTGGCCGGGGGCGACGGCGAAGGCATCCCTTATGCGCTGCCTTCGAACCGTTCCATGCCCGGGTTCGTCTACTCGAAGTTGATGGCTCCGATCGCGGATTTCACCCGCGCCGGGGAGTCGGGCCTGACGATCACCCGGATGCTGCCGCATTTGAGCCGCCATGCGGACGACCTGTGCCTGCTGCGGGCCATGCAGGCCGACAGCGAGGCGCACGCGCCGGCGGTGCGCCAGTTGCACACCGGGGCCACGCAACTCGTCAGGCCGTCGCTGGGCTCGTGGGTCGCTTACGGATTGGGCACGGAGAACCGCAACCTGCCGGCCTTCGTGACCATCGCGCCGAACGTGAGCGGGGACGGCGGCAGCGTGCAATTATTCGGCAGCGCGTTCCTGCCGGCGATCTATCAGGGCACGGCGCTGGGCAACTCGGCGACCGGCGCGGGCAAGGCGGCGATCGGATATCTCGAGGACCGCTCGATCCCCACCGAGGCGCAGCGCCGCCAGATCGACCTGATTCAGGAGATGAACCGCAGCCACCTGGAGCGGCAAGGGGCCGACAGCCGACTGGAAGGGGTCATCGAGTCGTTCGAGCTGGCCTTCCGCATGCAGGCCGAGGTTCCGCATGCGATCGATCTGCGCGGCGAATCGCAGGCGACGCGCGATCTCTACGGCATCGGCGAGAAGGAGACGGACGATTTCGGCCGGCAGTGCCTGTTGGCGCGGCGCTTCGCCGAGGCGGGCGTGCGCTTCATTCAGATCACCTCGACCGGCTGGGACAGCCACGCCAACATTCGCAGCGCGCATCCGGCCCGCTGCCGCTCGGTGGACAAGCCGATCGCGGCGCTGATTCAGGATCTCAAGGCGCGCGGGCTGTTCGACGAGACGCTGCTGGTGTGGTCGGGCGAGTTCGGGCGCACGCCGCACTATCAGGATTTGCAGGACGGCGCGGGCGATGCGGAAAGCTTCGGGCGCGGCCACAACCCGTACGGCTTCTGCGCCTGGCTGGCGGGAGGGGGCGCGCGCGGCGGCATGACCTTCGGCGAGACGGACGAGTTCGGCTACCGCGCGGCGCAGGACAAGGTGCACATGCACGACCTGCACGCCACCATCCTGCACCTGCTGGGCCTCGATCACGAGCGCCTGACCTACCGCTACAGCGGCCGCGATTTCCGCCTGACCGACGTTTACGGGCGGGTGATTCGGGAAATCCTGGCCTGAGGCGCGCCGGGGAGCGGTTCGTTGCGGGACGCGCTTCTACAGGCCGGCCAGCGTGCTGCGGATGCGCTCGATCTGCGATTCGCAGTCGGCCAGCTTTGCGCGGGTGGAGGCGACGACGCGGGCGGGGGCCTTGGCCAGGAATTTTCCGTTGGCAAGCTGTCCGCGGGCGCCGGCGGCCGCTTTTTGCAACTGCTCGAGTTGCTTTTCGAGCTTTTGCTTGAGCGCCCGCGTCTGCGCCTCGGGTAGTTGCAAGGCCAGATCGAAGTTCGCGGCATGGCCCATCGTCTTGCCTTGCGGCGCTTTTTCGGCGCCGGCCGTCAGGTCGGCTCCGGCGAGCTTGGAGAGGATTTCCGATTCCGTCTCGACGACTTCGCGAACTTCGGCGGATTGGGAGTAGACCTGTCCGGCGATGCGCGCCTTGGGCGGGACGTTCCTCTCGGCGCGGAGATTGCGCACGGCGGCCGTCAGGCTCTGCAAGACCGCGACGCGCCGTTCGGCGCCGACGTCGGCGTCTTCGCCGTCAGGCTGCGGGTAGGCCGCGACGGCGATCGACCTGAGCCTGGCGGCGGTGTTGGCGGTAAGCTGCTGCCAGAGCTCTTCGGTAATGAACGGCATCACGGGATGGAGCAGGCGCAGCGCCCGCTCGGTCGCCGCCAGCATGTTTTTCCAGCCGTTGGTCAGGCCCTTGCCGTCGCGCAGCGACAGCTTTTTGAATTCGATGTACCAGTCGCAGAACTCGTGCCAGAAGAAGTGGTACAGGGTATTGGCGACTTCGTGGTAGCGGAATTTTTCGATGCTGTCGTTGACCTCCGCCGCGACGGCGTCGAGGCGCGAAAAGATCCAACGGTCTTCGAGCGCGGTTCTTCCGGTCGATTCGTCGGGCAGGGGACGGAAGGCGGCGGGGTCGGCGGGGGTCCAGACCTCGGCGCCGGCGCGTTCGAGGCTCATGCCGACGAAGCGCAGCGCGTTCCAGATCTTGTTGGCGAAGGTGCGGCAGCCGGCGATGCGCTCTTCGCTGAGCACCACGTCGGAGCCCTGGCCGGCGGAGGCCACGAGCGCGAAGCGCACGGCGTCGGTGCCGTACTTGTCGATCATCTCGATGGGGTCGATGACGTTGCCCTTCGTCTTCGACATTTTCTGCTTGTCGGCGTCGCGCACGAGTCCGTGGATGTAAACGCGGCGGAACGGCGCTTCGCCGGTCATTTCGATGCCTAGCATCATCATGCGGGCGACCCAGAAAAACAGGATGTCGAAACCGGTGTTGAGCAGCGAAGTCGGGTAGTAGGTTTTCAGGTCGTCGGTTGCGTCCGGCCAGCCCATCGTGGAAAACGGCCACAGGCCGGAGCTGAACCAGGTGTCGAGCACGTCGGTTTCCCGATGGGCGATCTTTTGGCCGGCGGCCGCGGCTTTGGCCTGCGCCTCTTCTTCGTCGCGGGCCACGACGAACGAGCCGTCTTCAAGATGCCAGGCCGGGATGCGGTGCCCCCACCAAAGCTGCCGCGAGACGCACCAGTCGCGGATATTGCGCATCCACTCGAAGTAGTTGCGCTTCCACCTGTCGGGAAAGATTTCGGTGCGGCCGTCTTCCACCGCGCGGATGGCGGCTTCGGCGAGAGTTTTCGTTTTTACGAACCACTGCGTGGAAACGCGCGGCTCGACGGCCAGGCCGGAACGCTGGCTGTGGCCGACGTTGTGCGTGTATTCCTCGATTTTTTCGATGAGCCCTTGCGCTGCGAGGTCGGCGACGATTTGCTTGCGGGCTGCGTAGCGGTCGAGGCCGCTGTATTTGCCGCCTTTTTCGTTGATCCTCGCTTCCTCGTCGAGGACGTTGATCGTCTCGAGGCCGTGCCGCTTGCCGACCGCGAAATCGTTGGGATCGTGCGCGGGGGTGATTTTGACGATTCCGGCGCCGAACTGCGGGTCAACGAACGCATCGGCGATTACGGGCAACTCGCGTCCGACAAGGGGCAGCGTGACGGTCTTGCCCAGGAGATGCCCGTGGCGGTCGTCGCCGGGATGAACCGCCACCGCGGAGTCGCCGAGCATCGTCTCGGGACGGGTGGTGGCGACGACTATGTACCGCCCCTCGGCGCCGTTGACCGGGTAACGGATGTACCACAGCTTGCCCTTTTGCTGCTTGTATTCGACCTCGAGGTCGGAAATGGCGGTGAGCGTGCCGGGGTCCCAATTGACCATGTACTCGCCGCGGTAGATGAGCCCCTTCTCGTAGAGCCGCACGAAGCATTCGACGACGGCGCGGGAGAGGCCGGGGTCCATGGTGAATCGCTCGCGGCTCCAGTCGCAGCTCGCGCCGACACGCTTGAGTTGGCCGACGATCGTTCCGCCGTATTTTTCCTTCCAGGCCCAGACGCGCTCGAGGAATTTTTCGCGGCCGATGGCGCGGCGGTCGATGCCTTGCTCGCTCAAGGCGCGCTCGACCAGCATTTGGGTGGCGATGCCGGCGTGGTCCGTGCCGGGCAGCCACAAGACGTTGTTGCCGCGCATGCGCTGCCAGCGCATGGTGATATCGACCTGCGCGGTTTCGAACATGTGGCCCATGTGCAGCGCCCCGGTTACGTTGGGCGGCGGGATCACCAGCGAAAAGACGGGGCGGTCGGAGGTTTCGTCGGCGCGGAAGACGCCCTCGCGGACCCACCAGTCGGCCCAATGCGGTTCGATGCTCGACGGCTCGTAAGCTTTCTCTAACTTCATCGATGTCAGGGGGAGGGGAGGGGGAGCGGCCAAAATCAAAATATAACACCGCCTCGGGGAACGCGCCGGGCGGGCGGGCAACGCTATATTGAGGGTTTCCGCGGTGAGAAATTTCCTCGCACTTTTCTTCCTTTTCGAGATCGCCGCCGTGTCTCAGACATCCGCGCCCCTGCGTTATACGCTGCGCTTCCCGGCGCCGCACAGCCATTACGTCGAGGTGGAAGCGGAAATCCCCTCGGCCGGGGAATCGAGCGTCGAGTTGATGATGGCGGTCTGGATGCCCGGCTCGTACCTGGTGCGCGACTATTCCGGCCACGTCGAGAGCGTGCGGGCGGCGACCGCGGACGGCGCGCCGCTGGCTGTCGCCAAGACGCGCAAGAACAGATGGCGGGTGGAGACCGGCGCCGCGCCGCGCTTCATTCTGCAATACAGGGTTTATTGCCGGCAGATGAGCGTGCGCACGAACTGGGTGGACGCGGACTTCGCGCTGTTGAACGGCGCGCCCACGTTCATCACCAGGGTGGACGCCGGAACGGGCGCAGCGCCCCGCGCGCACCTCGTCGATCTGGAGCTTCCGCCGGGCTGGAAGTCGTCGCACAGCGGGTTGGCCGCGGGCGCGGGGCCCAACCGCTACGCGGTGGCGGACTTCGAGACCCTGGTCGATTCGCCGATTCTCGCGGGAAACCCGCGGATCCGCGAATTCAGCGCGGCGGGCAAGCCGCACTTCCTGGTCGAGGTCGGCTCGTCCGGCCCCTGGGACAGCGCGCGGGCGGCCGGCGACGCGCAGAAGATCGTCGAGGCGTTCGGGCGCATGTGGGGGGATTTGCCTTACGAGCGATACAGCTTTTTCAACCTGATCGTCGAGGCCGGGGGAGGGTTGGAGCACAAGAACTCGACGGTGCTGATGACCGGCCGCTGGGCCATGGCGGAGCGCGAAACGTATCTGAAATGGCTGAGCCTGGTGAGTCACGAGTACTTTCACGTTTGGAACGTCAAGCGGCTGCGCCCGCGGGCGCTCGGCCCGTTCGATTTCGAGCGCGAGACGCACACCCGCGATCTTTGGATCGCCGAAGGAATCACCAGTTACTACGACGACCTTGGCGTCCGCCGCGCCGGGCTTTGCACAGACGAAGAATATCTGGAGCGGCTCTCGAATCAGATCGAAACGCTGCAAACGACGCCCGGGCGGCTCACGCAATCGCTGAGCGAGTCGTCGTTCGACGCCTGGGTGAAGCTCTACAAGCGAGACGAGAACTCGAGAAACGCCGAGATCAGCTACTACAACAAGGGCGCCGTGGCCGCTTTCCTGCTGGATATGCGCATCCGTCGGGCGAGCGGCGGCGCAAGGAGTCTCGACGACGCGATGCGGCTGGCGTACGCGCGGTTTTCCGGAGACGAGGGCTACCGCAGCGAAGACTTTCACAAGACGGCCGCGGAGGTCGCGGGCGAAGACCTGAGCGCGTGGTTCCGCCAGGTCGTCGATTCGACCGAGGAACTCGAATACGCTGCGGCGCTGCGCTATCTCGGCCTGCGTTTCAAGAAGGCCGGCGCCGCCGAAGACGACGAGCCCGCGGCGTGGTGGGGAGCGAAGACGAGGGTTCGCGAAGGGCTGCTGACGGTCACGGAGGTCCTTCGGGGCGCGCCTGCTTTCGAGGCGGGAATCAACGTTGCGGATGAGATTGTCGCCATCGACGGCTACCGCGTGCTTCCCGGCGAGCTCGACGAGCGGCTGGCCAAGCACCGGCCGGGCGACGCGGTCGAATTCCTCGTCGCGCGGCGCGGGGCGATGACGGCAATCCGGGTCGCGTTGGGCCGGGAGCCGCCCGACGAGTGGGACCTCGAAGTCGATCCCGATGTCGGCGCTGGGGCCGAGGCGCGCCGCAAGGCTTGGCTGAACCCGTATTGAACCCGGCCAAGAAGCAGAGGCCGCAAGCGCTCCGGCTTGCGGCCTCCGTTGGTTAGGGGTTGATGTGTCCGCGAAGCGTTCAATTAACCCGGATTTCTCACCAGGTTGTAGCGAAAAGCCGCTGATTGTGGCATAAACGTAGGTAGATGAATATGTTGCAGCCGGCAACGAACGACTTTTCGCTAGGACACAGTGTAACCAAACAAGTTTTCGTTTTGCTACCCGATTCCGCCGGGAGGCGGTAGCCCGTTTCGATGGCGGGACGATCACCAGCGAGGCCGGGGCCCTGCTGCTGCAGCGCACCGAGCAGCAGACCGGCATCCTGCGCCAGTTTGCGCGCTGCTTTCGCGACTCCCGCCAAGCGGAGCGGATCGAGCACAGCGTGGCGGAGTTGGTGAGTCAACGGGTCTATGGGCTGGCCTTGGGCTACGAAGACCTCAACGACCATGATCGACTGCGCAGCGACCGGCTGCTGGCGCTGTTGTCGGGCAAGGGCGATGTGCAGGGCCGCCAACGTCGGCGGCGGCGGGATCGGGGCCGGGCCGGGGCGGGCAAAAGCACGCTGAACCGGCTGGAGTTGACCCCTGCTGAGCCCGCTGAGCGGGCGCGCTACAAGAAGATCGCCCTGGACAGCGCAGCAGTCGATGCGCTGTTGGTCGCACTCTACATCCAGCGGCAGAGTTGCCGCCCGCAGCGCATCGTGCTGGATCTCGACGCCACTGACGACCGTCTGCACGGGCAGCAGGAAGGGCGTTTTTTTCACGGCTACTACGGCGCCTACTGCTACTTGCCGTTGTCCATCTTCATAGGCGAGCAGTTGGTCTGCGCGCGGTTGCGGACAGCGAACCGAGACGCTGCGGCGGGGGCGCTGGAAGAGGTCGTGCGGATCGTGGGGCAGTTGCGCCGGAAATGGCCTGGGGTGGAGATTCTGCTGCGCGCCGATGCAGGCTTTTGCCGCGAGGAGTTGATGAGTTGGTGTGAGCAACAGGGGGTGGACTATGTGTTCGGACTGGCCAAGAACCAGCGTTTGTTGCGCCGCCTGCACAAGCCGTTGCAGAAGGCGCAGCGGCGCTACGCCGCCGGCGGCAAGCCGGCGCGGGCGTTCGCCGAGTTCCGTTATCGCACGCGCCACAGTTGGCGGCGCAAACGGCGTGTGGTGGGCAAGGCCGAGCGGCTGGCCAAGGGCGCCAATCCGCGCTTCCCAATCTACGCTTCGTGGTGACCTCGCTCAGCACCGCACAGTACGCCGCGCAGAGCTTGTACGAGGATCTCTACTGCGCGCGGGGCGAGATGGAGAAGCGCATCAAAGAGCAACAGTTGGCTTTGTTCGCCGACCGCACCTCGACGGCGCTGCTGCGCTCGAACCAGATTCGTTTGTATTTTTCTGCGATCGCCTACTGTCTGTTGCAAGCGTTGCGCGAGTTGGGCTTGGCGGGCACGCAGATGGCGCGGGCGCAATGCGCGACGATCCGCGTACGGCTGCTCAAGATCGGGGCGCGGGTGCGGGTGACGGCGCGCAAGGTGTGGGTCTCGATGGCTACGGGCCATCCGGCGCAGGCGCTGTTTGCTGCGGTTTACGCCAATCTGGGAAGGCCGCCGCCGCAGGGCTGCTGAAGGGGCGCCTGGCGCCTGCGGGTTCGAAGGTCACAGCAAGCGCAGCAGCCCCGGCGGGGGCTTGGCGGGAGTGTGCGCAAAATCGGCCCCAAACCCTCCTGACGCCCCCGCCTGTAGCGCCGGACGCTACACCCAGCGTGCGCAACGGCCACTGTACTGGGCGATCCGCATCAACTGCCCCTCAAATTCGTTCCGTAAACCGCTTCCTGCCCGCCCAGCCATGCCTGGTGAGAAATCCGGGTTAATTGCTCGGCGGGCCGCCGCGCGGGCCGCGGCGGTTGTTCGGGCGGCGGGCGTTGGCGTCGTCCTGGCGGGGGTTCTCTTCGGTCGCTTCGAACAGGAGCAGTCCGATAGCTTGGCGGACTTCGTTTTGCAGCGTTTCCGCCGCTGCGACTTCGGCGAGGGCGGCGGCTTGACCGGGGTCGATACAGGCGCTCGCCGTAACGACATGGTTGCTTCTGATCGCCGCAACGGCCGAGCGGGCGGCTTCGATCTCAGCTTGAATTTCGGAAGTGTCGCCGCCGTCGCGGGCCGTTTGGCGGAATTCCCGGTACAGACCGCGAAGCTCTTCGAGATGAGGCGACGCGACTTCGCGGAATGCGTCCGTGTTCGCCTCGAGGCACGAGACCTGGCCGGCGGAAAGGCCGAGATGCTCGACGATCTCGTCGTAGTTCGGAGCGGGGCGCTCGCGGTCCTGCCCGAAAAGGGAGCAGGCGAACACCGCCGTCACCGTGGAAAGAATGGCCGCCATCTTTGCAATGGACTTCATGGAATTGGAAAACCTCCTGAATCGAAAGAAAGGGAACGAATGCTCGCCGTCGTCGGGCGTTGCAGCGTTCCTATAGGGTGGGATGCGGGCAGGCGGGCGCGGAGTTGCGGCCCGCGGAGTAAAAAAGGCGTTAAATCCACTTCACGCGCCCTTTACACGGCATGGGGGCGGGCCGTCTGGGGCTTTTCTCAGGGCGTGGTAGGCAGCGGCTGGTAATCGGCGGTTTCGGGGTAGGGCAGCGGCTGGGGGACGAAACCGGGCTTGCGCTGCGGGCGGCCCGGCAGGACGCCGCGCTCTTTCGCCCAAGCCGCGTACATCTCGATCATCTCGCGGGCAACCAGGGGGTAGAGCGGCAGCAGATCGTTCGTTTCGGTGCGGTCGGCCTCCATGTCGTAAAGTTCCCACGGTCCGCGGTTTTCGGCGATCAGTTTCCACTTCCCGCGGCGCACCGCGCGGTTGCCTTCGTGCTCCCAGTAGATGGCTTCGCGCGCGATCGGCCGGTCGGCGAAGGCGGGCGCGAGCGACTTGCCTTCGAGAGGGGCGATGCTGTTGCCGCCGAAAGAGGAGGGGTAGTCCGCGCCGGCCAGATCGAGGGCGGTGGCCATCAGGTCGATCAGGTGCGCCGGTTGATCGCGCAGCTCTCCCTTGGCGGCGATGCCGTGCGGCCAGTGTGCGACGAGCGGCGTGGCGATGCCCCCCTCGTGAACCCAGTGCTTGTACTTGCGGAACGGCGTGTTCGAGGCGTTCGCCCAGGCCTGCCCGTAGGATTGGCTGTAGCCGTTTTTCGTCGTCAGGATGGCCCGCGGCCCGCGGCCGAGCATCCCGCCTTCGGCGCAGCCGCCGTTGTCGGAGAGAAAGAAGATCAGCGTGTCGGCGAGCTCGTCCTGTTCCTGCAGGGCCGCGACCAGCCTGCCGATGTTTTGATCCATGCGGTCGATTTGCGCGGCGTAGATGGCCATGCGCAGATCCATTTCGTTTTTTTTGTCAGCGGAAAGCGTGTTCCAGGGGACGGCGTCGCGGACGGTCATTTCCCAGGATTTCTCGATCAGGCCCATCGCGGTCATGCGCTCGAGGCGGGCCGCGCGGACCTTGTCCCAGCCGATGCTGTATTTGCCGCGGTACTTCTGCACGTCTTCGGGCCAGGCGTGGAGGGGCCAATGCGGGCTGGTGTAGGCGAGGTACAGGAAAAACGGCTGCTCGTCGTCGCGCTCGGCAGCCTGCACGAATTCGATGGCGTTCGTGGTGAAGGCGTCCGTGGTGTAGAAGTCCTCGCCGGGGACTACCGGGGTGCGGTTGCGGCTCAGCAGCTTGTCGGGGTGGGGGCGGAAGAAGTTCGAAGCGCCGCGGACGATGCCGAAATACTCGTCGAAGCCGCGGTCGACGGGCCACATGCCCGCGAACGTTCCGACGTGCCACTTGCCGGCCATCAATGTTTTGTATCCGGCGGGCTTGAGCGCTTCGGCAATGGTCACGCATTGGCGGTTGAGATAGCCGCGGTAGCCGGGGTAGCCGAGGTCGAAACGCAGATTTTCGTTCTCGCTGGTCATGTGACCGATGCCGGTCTGGTGGGCGTAGAGGCCGGTCAGCAGTGACGCGCGGGTCGGGCAGCAGCGGCCGGCATTGTAAAACTGCGTGAAGCGCAGGCCGTTTGCGGCGAGGCCGTCGATGTTGGGGGTGCGGATTTCGCCGCCGTAGCAGCCGATATCGGAGTAGCCCATGTCGTCGGCCATGACGATGACGATGTTGGGCTTGGCGGCAAGGCAGGCGGCCAGCAGCGGGACGGCGAAGGCGAATCGCAGCATGGGGATATTGTATCGGCTGCAAGCGCCGGTGTTATGCTGTTAGCCGCTCATGGCTGACGGAAGCAAGCGTTCGGCGTTGCTGCACGGCGAGGACTGGGTTTCGGTATGGCTCGGTTTCGCCTTTATCGTTATCGTGCTGCTTGGTTTCCGGCCGGATATGCCGGGGTTCGCATGGGAC
Organism: Bryobacterales bacterium; assembly: GCA_965214655.1. Classification (GTDB taxonomy): domain Bacteria; phylum Acidobacteriota; class Terriglobia; order Bryobacterales; family UBA6623; genus CATQHP01. The sequence continues at coordinate 4,424,154 of OZ243965.1, forward strand.
GGCGCAAGCATCGGCAAGCCGTTTTCGACGCTGAACATGCAGGCGTCGTTCGTGCTGGGAGCGGTGTTTCTCGGGCTTTCGGTGTGCGGGGTTGCGCTGATGGGAGGGCGGCTCGTTGCCTACATGACCGGTTTCCCGTTGATTTTCATCCTGGCCTGGGTCTCGCAATGGCTGGCGGGCAACGCGGGAATCAAGGGGTGGGGCCTGAGCTACGTGATCTTTGCGCTGCTGATCGGGCTGGCGATCAGCAACGCCGCAGGCGTGCCGGAATGGCTGAAGCCGGCGGTGCGCACCGAGTACTACATCAAGGCCGGGTTGGTGATTCTGGGTTCGAATATCCTCTTCCAGGAAATTCTGAAAGCGGGGTTTCTGGGGATTCTGCAGGCGTTGCTGGTGATCGTCGTGGTCTGGTATGCCTGCCTGTGGTTGTCGCGCAAGCTGCGCGTCGATGACGAGTTCGCGGCGATCATCGCCACCGCGGTTTCGGTTTGCGGGGTGTCTGCGGCGATCGCCGCTTGCGGGGCGATCCAGGGCGACCGCAAAAAACTGTCGTACACGACTTCGCTGGTGTTGATCGTTGCCGCGCCGATGATGATCGTCATGCCCTGGATCGTGACGCAGGCCGAGATTCCCAACGTTGTGGGCGGCGCCTGGATTGGCGGCACGATCGACACCACTGCCGCCGTCGCGGCCGCGGGCGAGATGCTTGGCGAGGCCGCGGCCAACGCGGCGGTGATCGTGAAGCTCTCGCAGAACGCCATGCTCGGGCTGGCGGCGTTCGCGCTTGCGCTGTGGTGGAGCTTCCGGCATAAGCCGCAGGGCGTGGAACGGCCTTCGGCGGCGGTGATCTGGGAGCGGTTTCCCAAGTTCGTGCTGGGGTTCATGGCCGCTTCGGTGTTGTTTTCGTTCCTGGTGAATCCCCAAACGGCGGCGGAAACCCAATCGCTGATGAAGGGCTTGCGGACGTGGTGGTTCGCCCTGGCCTTTGTCTGCATCGGCCTCGAGACGCGCTTCGCCGAGTTGCTCGGGATGGACGACGGCCGCCCGGCGCTGGCCTTCGTCGGGGCGCAGGCGCTCAACGTCGTCTGGACGCTGCTGATCGCGTTCCTGATTTTCGGCGGCGTCCTGTTTCCCGCGCCGCTGTTGTAGCCGTCCCCCGCGAGGGTTACAATGCGGGTCATGAAAGCCGTCGTTTGCTTGTTGCCTCTGGGCTTGACCCTCGCTTCGGCGCAGCCGATCCGCGTCGGAATCATCGGCATCGATACGTCGCACGCGCCGGCGTTTACCAGGATTCTGAACGACTCCGGCGCTCCGGACCACGTCCCCGGCGCGAAAGTGGTGGCCGCTTACAAGGGCGGCAGCCCGGATATCGCCTCCAGCCGCGAGCGCGTCGAGCGTTTCACTGCGGAGCTTCGCGACCGCTGGGGCGTGGAGATCGTGGACGACATTGCGGAGCTTTGCTCCAAGGTCGACGCCATATTGCTGGAGAGCGTGGACGGCCGCAAGCATTTGCCGCAGGCGCGGCCGGTTTTCGCCGCGGGCAAGCCGGTGTTCATCGACAAGCCGCTTGCGGCGAGCTACGCCGACGCGCAAGAGATTGCCCGGCTGGGCAAGCAGCAGGGGACGCCGTGGTGGAGCGCTTCGAGTCTGCGCTATTCGCAGGCGGCGGCGGACGTTCGGGTTGAGAACGTGCGCGGCGCGGTCACCTGGGGGCCGGCGCCGCTGGAGCCGACGCACGAGTTGGATCTCTCCTGGTACGGCATTCACGCGGTCGAGCTGCTGTATTCCGTGATGGGCACGGGCTGCGTGCGCGTGCAACGGACGTACACGGACGGCGCCGACGTCATCGTCGGCACGTGGCGCGGCGGCAGGCTGGGAACCGTGCGCACGATCCGCGACGGCAGGAGAAAGTACGGCGTGGTGGCGATCGGCGAGCAGGAGACGAAGGTTTCCGAGCGCGGCGGCGGAGCGTACGCGGAGCTTCTGAAGCACGTCGTGCAGTTCTTTCAAGACGGCAAGCCGCCGGTCCCGAACGAAGAGACCCTGGAGATTTTCGCCTTCATGGACGCGGCGCTGCGCAGCAAAAACGCCGGCGGCAAGACGGTCGCGCTGCGGTAGCGTTCACGGCCGCAGGATTGCCCTGCAGACGGGGTGGCTTTTGGTTAGGCGGAAGTCGTTCCATGTTCGAACGCTGATGGAAGCACGGCTGAGGAAAAACGCCAAGCGCGCCGTAGCACTCCCATGTTCGGTATCCTGGTGCAAGCGGTTCCCCGGCCATGGGTACGACTTTCTCGTGAAGCAGGCCGTCGATAGGAACTTTCGAGGGAAATCTCGATGCTCAAACGGTTGTACGTTGACAACTACAAGCCTCTCGTTAACTTTGAGTTGCCGTTATCGGAATTGACGCTGTTGCTCGGTCGGAACGGCGTCGGTAAGACCTCCGTATTGGATGTAATCTTTGCCTTGAGCCGGCTCCTTGGACGCGCTGTCAAGGTAACGGAAGCACATGTTTTTCCGCCGCAAACGCTTACACACTGGCAAAGCAGAAATGTTCAGGTATTTCAGGCTGATATAGAACTACAAGACGATTCATTCGCCTACCGAATCGAAATTGAGCACGACCTTCAGAAGCGGCAGGCCCGCATTTTATTAGAGCAATTGACTGCTGACGGTCGGCCGCTCTTCTACTGCAAATCCGGAGAAGTTCAACTCTATCGAGACAATCATTCTCCAGGCCCTAAATTCAGTGTGGACTGGAGCGAATCCGCGCTTGCCCGCGTTCCGCAGCGGCACGATAATACGCGGCTTACACGCTTCCTTGAGTTTATGAGAAAAGTCGTGGTCTGCGGTTTGTACCCAGCGAGCTTCAAACCGGAATCATCTACTGAAGATCCTGTTTTAGATCGGTATGGGCAGAATTTTTCAGGATGGTACCGTCATGTTTTGCAAGAGCGTCAGGATCTGGTTCCGCAGTTCACGCAATCAGTTCAGGATGTCATCCAAGGATTTTTAGGAATCCGTTTGGAGAGAATAGGTCTTGACACGCGTGCTTTGATGGTGATGTTCACAGAAAATGAGATTCGGTATGAGTTGCGTCTGGACGAAATTTCCGACGGGCAACGCGCACTCATTGCGCTTTACTCTTTGATTCGCTTGACTGCAGGTCAAGGATACACATTCTTTCTCGACGAGCCGGACAACTATGTCGCCCTTACGGAAATCCAGCCTTGGCTCATCGAACTTGCAGACAGTTGCGGGGAAACGGTTTCGCAAGCGGTGCTCTGCTCGCACCATCCGGAACTCATCGACTATCTCGGCGGCGACAATGGATGGCTCTTGCAGCGCGAGCGCTCGGGCGCGACAAGAGCTCAGGAGGCTCGAAGCGGCAGGCGTCGAGGGCGGACTCAAGCTTTCGGAAATGGTGGCTAGGGGGTGGGAGCGGTGGGTCGAAACGTCCAATTAGTCGTATTATGCGAGGACACCCAACACGAAACTTTTATCCGTAGATTTCTAAAAAGGGACGGTTGGATCACTCGACGACTTCGTGTCGAGAAGTCTCCTTGTGGCAAAGGGGCCGCCGAGCAGTTCGTGCGAGAACGTTTCCCGAAGGAACTCTCTGCTTACCGCTCCCGTAAATACATCGAACAAGCCTTGATAGTCATGCTTGACGGCGATTCCGTCGGCGTGAATGCGAGACTGCGTTCCCTCGACAACTCATGCCGATCGCAAAAGGTTGCTGTCAGGAGTGATAACGAACGAGTTGACATATTCGTTCCGAATTGGCGCATTGAAACGTGGTTTGCCTACCTGGCCTGCGAAGACGTCGACGAGACAAAGAGCGATTACCCGGAACTGGAGCACCCGAGAGATTGCCAGAAATTTGTCGAACGATTATTGGAAATGTGCCGGTCCGGGAAGCTGAAGCAACCTGAGCCGCCATCTCTGCGATCTGCATGCAGGGAGTACAACAAGCGACTGCGCTAGGGAAGCTGTGTGAGAAGGTAACAGAAGGAGCATAGGTTGTTCGTTGCCGGTCGTGATGAGCAATTGTTGCGGGGTGTCCGGCGCATTTTACGCCACAATTTTGTTTGCCGGGTTTGACTTCATATTGGTGGTTTGCGTTCGACCATGGCAGATCTGCCTCCGCTGCGGGCGCACTGCTAGTCCGCGCGGCGCGGCAGGCGCTATAGTAGGGAGACCGCCAATGCGCCCGCTCCTGTTCCTGGCATTGCTGACTCCGGCGGTTGCGGCGCTGCCGCTGCCGACGCCGGAAGCGCATTTCGGGCATGTCATGGGCGACGACCGAGAACTGATTCGCTGGAGCGAGACGGTCGAGTACTTCAAGCGGTTGGACGCCGCCAGCGACTCGCTGATCCTGTCGGAGCTGGGCAAGTCGACCGAGGGCCGTCCGTTCGTGATGGCGACGATCGCCGCGCCCGACACGCTGGCCGATCTCGAAAGCTTTCAGGAAATTCAATACGCTCTGGCCGATCCGCGCAAGACTCCGCCGGACGAGGCGGAAGAGTTGATCGCCCGCGGCAAGCCGGTGGTGCTGATTACCTGCTCGATCCACTCGACGGAGGTCGCCTCTACGCTTACGGCCGTCCAATTCGCCTACGACCTGCTCGCGGAAGAGACGCCGCGCCGCCGGGCGATCCTCGAGAACACGATTTTCCTGCTGATTCCGTCGCTGAACCCCGACGGCGTGGACAAGGTGTACGACTGGTACGAGCGCTGGCTGGGAACCGAATACGAAGGCGCGCCGATGACGGAGCTCTATCACAAGTACGCCGGGCACGACAACAACCGCGATTGGTACCGCTTCAGCCAAGTCGAAACCCGCCTCGCCGTCGAGCATGCGCATAACGCTTGGCGTCCGCAGATCGTTTACGACGTGCATCAGATGAGCCCCGACGGCGCGCGCATTTTCGTGCCGCCGTGGATCGACCCGATCGATCCCAATATCGACCCGCTGATCGTGCAGCAGGTCAACGCCTTCGGCACGGCCATGGCCATGGATTTGACGGCGGCCGGAAAGAAAGGCGTGGTCATTCACGGCATCTACGATTACTTCACGCCCGCGCGGCACTACCAGAGCTATCACGGAGCGATGCGCCTGCTCAGCGAGTCGGCCGGCGCGCGCTACGCTTCGCCCATTACGGTGCCTTTCGACGATCTTCAGGAGCGCGCGCGGAACTACAACGCCCGCCGGGCGAGCTGGAATTTTCTGGAGCCGTGGCCGGGCGGCGTGTGGCGGCTGCAAGACATCGTGGACAACCAACTGATTACGTTCGAGTCCGTGCTCTACCATGCCGCGCTGCGCCGCGAGGATTTGCTGCGCAATTTCTACCGCATCGGGCAGAGGGTCATCGAGCGCGGGACGGGCCGGGCATACGTGATTCCCCGCGAGCAGCACGACCGCAACGCCGCGGCCGAGTTGCTGCAAATCTTGCAGTTCGGCATGGTGGAAATCGATCGCGCGCAACGGGACGCGGCGGTATCGGGCCGCCTCGTTCATGAAGGCGACCGAATCGTGCGTCTCGACCAGCCGTACGGCGCATTCGCCAAGACGCTGCTCGACCGGCAGGAATACCCGGATTTGCGGGAGTATCCCGGGGGGCCGCCCAAGAAGCCTTACGACGTCACGGCGCACAACCTGCCGATGTTGATGGGCGTGCGCGCATTTCCGGTCAGCGGCGACCCGGTAACTGGCGAATTGGATATCGAGATCGCGCGGCTGCCCCGCGTCGAGCCCGGCGCCGGGCGGGTGGACGCGGCCGAAAACCTCGCGCTTTCGCCGGAATTCAGTGCCGGTTGGATCGCCGTCAACCGCTTGCTGCGGCAGGGCGCCCGCGTCTACCGCGACGAGCGCAACGGCGCGTTCTATATCCCGACCAATACTTCGCTGCGGGTGCAATTGAGCCGGCTTGCCCAAGAACTGGACGTCGATTTCGTCGCCACCGACGAACAGCCCGCGGACCATCCCCAACTCGAGGCGCCGCGCACCGGTCTCTACGCGGGGCACGTGCCGATCATGGACGAGGGCTGGACCCGCTGGCTGCTCGAACGCTACGAGTTTGCCGCCGCGACGGTCGATAACGCCCGATTGCAGGCCGGAGATTTGGGCGCGGATTACGACGTGCTCATTCTTCCCGACGCGCAGCCGCACACGCTGCACGACGGTTATCGGGCGGAGCAGGACTACCGCGGGGCGAAAGCGCCGCCGGAGTTCACCGGCGGCATCGGCGTGGAGGGAGCGGTCGCGCTGCGGGCGTTTGCCGAAGACGGGGGCACGATTCTGGCTTTCAACCGCGCCGCCGAATACGCCATCGACGAGCTCGATCTGAAGATCGAAAATACGGTCGGCAAGCTGAGCAGCAGCCGCTTCTACGGCCCCGGCGTCTTGGTCAACGTGGAAGTCGATGTGACCCACCCGCTCTGCTTCGGGATGCGCCCGCGCGAGACGGTGTGGTTCGAGTCGGGGCCGGCGTTTCGCGCGCCGCGCCGGAATCGGGGGCAGGAGCGGGAAGTTTTGACTTATCCCTCGCGGCGTCTGCTGGCCTCGGGCTGGCTGCTGGGCGAGAGCTATCTGGCCAACCGCGCCGCCGTCGTCGATCTGCGCGTGGGCGCCGGCCGCGTCGTGCTGTTCGGCATCCGCCCGCAGTACCGCGCCCAGCCGAACGCCGCCTTCAAAATGGTCTTCAACGGTTTGTTCTATTGAAGCCCGCCGCGCGCCCGGCCGCTTGTGAGCTACTTCAACTATTTCACCGAGATCGAAGAACACTTCCGCCGCGCCCGCCGCAGCGGATTGTTTTTGCTCTCTCCCCTGGATTGGGCGCTGATCGAAACCTGGAAGGAGGCGGGCGTTCCTCTGGAGGCGGTGCTCCAGGGCATCGATCGCACGTTCGAGAAGTGGCATGCCCGCAAGCGGCGCTTTCGCGCGGTCAACTCCGTCGCCTACTGCGCGCAGGAGGTGCTCGAAGCGGCGCGCCGAATGGCGGAAAGCCGGCCGCAGCAGGGGCGCAAGGCCGCACCGGCATTCGACTTGGCGGAGTTGGCGGAATACTTCGGCCGCAACGCCGGCGCTCTGCGCGAAGCCCTGCCGCGGCTCGAAGACGGGCGGCAGGCGATCGAGCGGACGATCGCTTCGCTGGAGGAGTTGCGGGCGGCGGCGCTGGCCGGGGAGCTGAACGATTTCGAGGCCGTCGAGCAGCGCTTGACGGTGATGGAAGAGCGCTTGATCGGCGCGGCGATGCAGTCGGTTCCGGAAGACGAGATGCTTGCCTGCCGCCGCGAGATGGAGCGCAGCCTGGCGGCCTACCGGGCCAAGATGACCGCCGGCCAGATCGCCGCTCTGGAAAAGCAGTACATGCAGAAGCGGCGGCTGGAAGAGTTGAAGCTGCCGCGGCTGAGCCTGTTTTACATGCGCTGACGAGCGCGGCCGGAGCGGGCGGCGGCATGGCGATAATGAAACTGTGATCCACGCGAACGTTCTCTACAACGAGCGCATCGTACCCAGCGGCGAGGCGATTTTGCGCCCCGGTCAGCTCGGCCTGCTAGCGGGTTGGGGCGTGTTCACGACGCTGCGCATCTACAAGGGGATTCCCTTTGCCTTCGAGCGCCACTGGGAGCGCCTGCAGCGCGACGCGCGGCTGCTGCACGTGGAGATTCCGGTCGGACGCGACGAGCTTCGCCGGCGGCTGCTGGAGTTGGCGCGCAGGAATCGCTGTCCGGAAGCTTCCATGCGGCTGTGCATCGTGCGCAGCCAAGGCGGCATATTCGAGGGGCCGGGGTCGGGGAACCGCTCCGATGTCGTCGCCTTTACCATCGACGTGCCGCGCCGCCGGAGCGCCGCCGGCTTGGCCCTGCGGCCGAACGGCCGGCACGCGGAATCGCCGTTTGCGGGGACGAAGACGCTGTCCTGGGCGCACAATCTCACCTTTGTCGAAACGGCCCGGCAGCAGGGGTTCGACGAAGTCGTTCTGCTCAACGAACGCGGGGAAGTCGCCGAATGCACGTCGGCGAACATCTTTGCCGTACGCGGCGGGGTTACCTATACGCCGCCGTTGGCCGGCGGGCCGCTGCCGGGCATTACCCGTCTGGTCATGCTCGACGAGCTTGCCGAGCCGGTCGAGGAAAAGACGCTTTACCCGGACGATCTCTATGCCGCCGACGAGGTGTTCATCACCTCGACCGTCCGCGAGTTGATGCCGGTCGAGCGCATCGGAGACAGGCCGCTGCGGGCGGCCGAGCGCGGCGAATGGCCGGTGATGGAAAAGCTGCGGGCCGCGTTGCGACGGTACATCGAAGCCTATATCGAGCAAGCGCGTTGAGCCGCGGGCGGCTTCGCCTTCATTCCGGCATCAGGCCGTGCTGCGTCAGGAAAGCGCGGATCGCGCCGTCGATCCTGGCCACCTCGTCTTGCGTGAACCCGCCGTGCTTGCCGCCGGGGACGGTCAGCAACTCGTTCTCGAGCTCCGCGTCGTCCAGCCGTTTGTGCAACTCGACCGCGTGCGCGTAAGGCACGATGGGATCGGCGTCGCCGTGAATCGTCAGGATCGGCGGCAATCCCTTGCGCATGTAGTGGAGGGGAGAGACGGGCCTGGCGACCGCTTCGCGGTCGGGCTGTCCGCCGAGCCAGGCGACGGCGTAGGATTTCTCGTTCGGCTTGCCCGCCGCCAGGTCGTTGGCGTCGGTAATCCCGAAGTAGTTGACGATGGCGGCGACTTTGGGAAGGTCTGAATAAGTAGCGGCAAGCAGGGGGGATGTGTCCTAGTGGAGTTGTAGGGTAGATGTTGTCGTTAGAGGGAGGAAGGATGCATCAGCGGAGCTTTGCGGATATGGAGTACGAGGGCAAGAAACACCGCACGAGGCGGGAGAAGTTTCTGGGGCGGATGGAGGAATTGATTCCGTGGGAGCGTTTGGAGGAGCGCATCCGCCCGTACTACCCCAAAGCGGGGCGGGGGGGGCGGCCGTACGAGTTGGCGGTGATGCTGCGCGTGCACTGCGTGCAGTTGTTTTACAACGTGAGCGATCCGGGGATGGAGGACATGCTGTACGAGATCGAGTCGGTGCGGCGCTTTGTGGGTTTGCGTTTGGGAGATGCGTTGCCGGACGAGACGACGATTTTGCACTTTCGGCATCTGCTTTCGGCATCTGTTGGAGAAGCACGAGTTGGGCGGGGTTGTGCTGGCGGAGATCAACGCGCACTTGGCGGGGCAGGGGTTGCGGTTGCGGGAAGGGACGATCCTGGACGCGACGATCATCGCCGCGCCGAGTTCGACGAAGAACAAGGAGCGGAGCCGCGACCCGGAGATGCATCAGAGGAAGAAGGGGAAGCAATGGCATTTCGGGATGAAGGCGCACATCGGGGTGGACGCCGAGACGGGGCTGGCGCATAGCGTGGCGGCGACAGCGGCGAATGTGGCGGATGTGACCCAAGCGCATAAGTTGCTGCACGGCGGGGAGAAGGTAGTGTGCGGGGATGCGGGCTATCAGGGGGATGCGGGCTATCAGGGGGATGCGGGCTATCAGGGGGTGGAGAAGCGCCCGGAGCATCGCCGGCGTAGGGTGGAGTGGCAAGTGGCGCTGAAGGCTGGGCAGCGGCGGCGCTTGGCGGCGGACAGTGCGGAGGCGCGGGCGGAGCGGCGCAAGGCGGAGGTGCGGGCCAAGGTGGAGCATCCGTTTCTGTATGTGAAGCGGCACTTTGGTTACGCCAAGGCGCCTATCGCGGCTTGGCCAAGAACAGGGAGCGGATCAGTCTGCTGTTGGGCTTCGCCAATGTGCTGCTCGCCGGGCGCTACGCGACGGCCTGAGCGCCACAATACAGGAGTCGTGCGCCCACAGTGGCGCAAAGCCGCAGAAGCGGAGTTGAAACCGTCGCTGCGGGGTCAAAATTGGCGTTGCACAGTCAAAAAGAGCAGGATTTAGCCGCAAAATTCGCTGGCAGCCCAACTGCAACCGCTCCTTACGGACAGCATCAACCATCCAGCGCACCAAAAACTGCCTTATTCAGACTTTCCTTTGAGCTCCTCGCGGCCGGGGCATTCGTAGTCCATGCCGGCGGACGCGGGCAACATGCCGGTGGTCAGCGACAGGTGGCCGCCCGCCGAGGCGCCGGTGACGACGAGCCGTTCGGTGTCGAAGCCGTATTTTTCCGCGTTGGCGATGACCCAGCGCAGGGCGCAGCGGCAGTCCTCCACCGCGGCCGGAGCGCGCGCGACGCGGCCCAGCCGGTACTCCACGTTGACCGCGGAGAAGCCCATTTCGAGACACGGCGCCAGCGCGAGCACGCTTTGTTCTTTCGAGCCGCCGACCCAGCCGCCGCCGTGGATGTAGATCACGGTCGGTACGGGGCCGCCGGCGTTCCGGCGGGCGTAGACATCCAGCTTTTGCTCGACGTTGTCGGCGATCTTGTAGGTGACGTTCGGGGTGACCCGATAGGCGCTCGCCAACCAGGCGGCCCGTGCGGCGGAGCCGCCCTCCGCGGCGGGCGAAACCGTTGCAACGGCGGCAATTACGAACAGGCGCAGACAACGCATGGCAATCTCCCTTCGGCGGCCGTCCGCGAGCTTTTGCAGAGGAAAAGACGGCGCTCCACCATAAGATACGTCCAAATGCTACCTTGGGCTCTTGACTCCCCGCGCGTTTCTGCAACATTTCAGAAAAGAGGGCAAGCCCGCCGCCGGCTACCTGTTTCTCGGCACCGAGCAATTCTATCGCGACCGCTGCCGCGCGGCGCTCAAGAAAGCGGTTCTGGGCGAGCCGGCCGACCCGCAGGGGCTGGCGGAAATCGACCTCAAGGAGCAGCCTTTGAGCCGCTTGGCGGATGAGGCGCGCACCCCTTCGCTTTTCGCCGCTTCCCGCCTGATTATCGCCAGAAATGCCGAAGCCGTCTTGCCCCGCGGCGGCTCGAAGGAAAACCGCGGCCGGGCGCTGCTCAAGGAGTATTTCGCCCGCCCGACGCCGGGCGTCGTCGTGCTGATCGAGGCGACCCGCTTCGACGGCCGCGACCGGGACGGCAAGGCCGCGCTCGAACGCGCCGCGAAGTTTTTTTCGTCCGTCCCCGAAACCGTGGAGCTCAAGGCGCTCACGATGCAGGAAGCGGTCAAGGCTGCCGCAACTTTGGCCGGCCGATTGAATCTGGCCGTCGAAAGATCGGTGTTGGCCGAGCTTGTGGAGATGCTCGCCGGCGACGTGGCGAAGATCGAAAACAATCTGCAGAAACTGGCGCTCTACGCGGCGCCGGCAAGCGAGGCAGGCGCCGCTCCCGCCGCGATCACTTCCCGGGACATCGAGCTTCTGGTTCCCGAGGCCAGGCAGAGCGGGCTGTTCGATTTTTCGGACGCGCTGGCGCGCCGCGACCGGACGCGCGCCCTGGAATTGCTCGACACGATGTCGAAAGCGGGCGTTTACTGGCCGATGCAGCTCAGCCTGATCGCCAAGTTGTTCCGCGAAGCGCTTGCGGCGAACGAGTTGCGCCTGCGCGGCGCCGGCTCGGTTGGCTCGAAGCTCGGCTCTTACGGCCTGCGGCTGTGGCCCGCGCGGGCGCGGCAGGTGGCGGAAATCGCCTCTCGGTTCAGCGGCGGCGAACTCGAGCGGGCGCTGGTCGCGCTATTCGAGGCCGACCGCGAGTTGCGCAGCTCCAACCCCGGCGAAAGAATCGTCATGGAGCATCTTGTGGTGCGCCTGACCGGCTGACGGCGCGTTTGAGGGGCGCCGCCGGCCCTGAGTCTTTTGACCCGCGATTAACTATGTTGTCTGTTTGCGGGCGGCGCGGGTCATCGCCGACTTGGCTCGCGCGGCTTTGTTGCGGTGGACGACGCCTTTCTGAGCGGCGCGGTCGTAGAGGCCGACCGTCTGCGGGAGCAGCTTGTCGATTTCCTCTTGGTCGCCGCCGCCGACCGCCTTGTAGAACTTCTTGACCTGGGTGCGCAGCGCGCTGTGCCGGGCGGTGTTGCGCGCATTGCGCTTCGCCGTCTGCCGCGTCCGCTTGATTGCCGATTTGTGGTTTGCCATGGGGTGCGTTTCTCTTTCGAGAATAGCCGGGTTCGACCGAGAGTGTCAACGTATCCGCGGGCGCATGGGTTGCGGCAGGAGCCGCCGGAGAGGGCAAGATAGAAAGAGCGGGCAATGACGGAACCCCTTGCCAACCGGACCGCGCGCGGGACCGAGCGGACCGCCGGACGTTACCACCGACTGCTGTTGGTCGCCGCGCCGGCGGGGGCCGGCAAGACCGCCGCTCTGCGGGAAGTGCGCAACCGCACCGGCGCGGCATTGGTGAACGTCAACCTGGAGCTCTCGCGCCGGATGTTGGAGCAGAACTTTCTGTGTTACGACGGCGTGGGCGATGTCCCCGGCCGGATTCACGGCTATCTCTCGACCAACTTCAAGGACTTGCGCAACCGGCCCAAGAACGATCCTGAGTTGCAGGCCAAGGTCAAGAACCGCTGGTGCGCGCCCGACCCGAGCAAGGCCGCCGACCTGGAGCGGCTGCGTGAGCGCGCCCTGCTGCGGGCGTTCGAGGAGTACCGCAAATCCGAGAAGAGGCGCCTGCGGGTGTTTCGTCTCGAAGCGGTCCGCGCCGGATTCAAGCGGGCGCGGCGGCAGAGCGACTATGCTACGGTCCTCGCCTTAGCCCGCAAGATACCCGAAACGATCCTGCAGGAAGACCCCAAGCTGCTGATGTGGTGCGACCAGGCCATCACCCGAACGGAAGGCAGGTTATGACGGAACGAAAATGGAACGGCGCGCGGTGGTGGAAATTCGATTTTCACACGCATACGCCAGCATCCGAAGATTACGGCAAAGGGCCGGATCAGGCAACTCTTCGGAAACGCACGCCCAAGGAGTGGCTGCTCGACTATATGCGCGCCGGTATCGACTGCGTCGCGGTCACCGATCACAACACCGGGAAATGGGTCGATCCTGTCAAAAAAGCGCTTGGCGAACTCGAGCAGGAGAGGCCGGAGGGTTTCAAGCCGCTTCACGTTTTCCCGGGTATGGAAATCTCGGTAAACAACGGAATCCATTTGCTTGCGATTTTCGATCCTTCGAAGACATCTGCGGACATTGACGCACTGCGCGGCGCAGTTGGATATCAAGGAAAGCCGGGGAGCAGCGACGGCGTCACAAGCAGATCGTTCGTCGAGGTAGTCGGCAAAGTCGTTGAAGCGGGGGGAATTGCGATTCCCGCACACGTGGATAAGGACAGCGGGCTTTTTCTTCGGCTGAAGGGGACTACTTTGCGGCAGGCATTGGACTGCAAGAATATCTTCGCCACAGAGTTGGTAAACCCCGATTTTCAAAAACCACAACTCTACATCGACAGGAAGCTGAACTGGACAGAAGTCCTTGGCTCGGATGCTCACCATCCTGTCGGAGGTCCAGGACAAGGGTATCCGGGCAGCCATTTCACTTGGGTCAAGATGGGATCGCCCGGCATCGAGGGGTTGCGGCTTGCCTTGCTCGATGGCCGGCTTTCCGTTCAACGTTCTGACCAAGCGGCCGGCAACCCGAACGGACATGCGGATTTGGTTATCGAGAGCATTGACGTTTCCAAGGCGCGTTACATCGGACGCGAGAAAAGCTTCGAGCAAACGTTCAACCCTTGGCTTAACGCTATTATCGGCGGGAGGGGCACGGGCAAGTCGACTCTTGTCGAGTTGCTTCGCCTTGCTCTACGTCGGGAGAACGAACTGCCGGACGATTTGCAAGCAGAGTTTAGCAAATACCGGCTGCTTGACACGGATACAGAAGGCGGTGGACTGCTGACGAGCAAAGCCGCCATCAGGGCGGTTTACCGAAAAAACGGCTCCCGGTACCGCATTCAGTGGGATCATGCCGGCGATCTTGAACCCATTGAACAAGATGCCAATGGAGTGTGGCGGTCCACGGAAGGCGACATCCGACAACGGTTCCCTGTGCGGATCTACAGTCAGAAACAGGTGTTCCAACTTGCAAAAACACCGCTTGCGCTGCTTAAGGTTGTCGATGAGGCCCCGGAGGTCGACCGGCATTACTGGTCTGAAAGATGGAAGAAAGAGGCAAACCGCTTTCTTGCTCTACGCGCCAAGGCCAGGGAGATCGAAGCCGGTCTTGCCGAGGAGCCGCGTCTTCGCGGAGATATTGACGACATGAAACGCAAACTGGCTGTCTTCGAGCAGGCAGGGCATGCCGACGTTCTGAAAACGTTCCAGAAGCGCCGCCGACAGCAACGGGATGTCGAGGCATGGGAAGAAAGCTGGAACGGCGTCGGAAAACAATTGCGTCAGGCCGCGGGTAAAATCGTCCCGGACATCCTGGACGGAACATCCTTCGATTCGGATTCGAAGGAGGACAAGGAATTGATGGGCCGTGCTGCCGAGATACGCAACTCCTTGAATGCAATTCGCGAAAAGGTCGAATCTCTTGCGTCGCAAGCGAATGACGTTGTCAGCGATTGGTTGACAAGCAAGGAGGAGTCGTCCTGGCAACGGAATGTCGATGCTGCCGTGCAAGCCTATGAGGCGTTAAAGGAGAACTTGGATCGCGAAGGAGTCGGCGACCCCGCGGCTTACGGTGGTCTCGTATTGCGCCACCAGAGTGTCGAAGAGCGGTTGAAGGAACTGGACGGGCGCAGGAAACAGATCGATGAACTGGAGACTCAGGCGGATGCACAGTTGTGGCGGCTCGTGACAATTCGCCGGGAGCTAACCGAGAGCCGAAAGAAATTTCTCTACAGTGTCCTGAAGGGGAACCGATATGTCCGGATACGGGTCGTTTCTTATGGAGCGCGGGAGACTGTCGAAAACGAGTTCCGTCGATTACTTCAAAGAGAAGAAGGAGGTTTCGAAAAAGACATCGGGTCGCCGGACGACGGGGGATTGCTTGGCAAACTTTATGGGGACGGGAACAGTACTGAGGACATCGAACGGAATCTTGCGAACATCAAGGACAAGATCAAGAAAATTGCCTTGAACCGACACAGACCGGGAGACGTGGCGGACAAACGTTTTGCAACTCACATCGGCAAACTCCCGCCCGAAGCCCTTGATCGCCTCGATTTGTGGTTCCCGGAAGATTCCCTGGATGTTCGATACAGCGCAACGGGCGATGGGCAGAGCTTCCGGTCGATACGGGAGGGCTCGCCCGGGCAGAAAACAGCGGCGCTCCTGGCTTTTTTGCTTTCCTACGGCGAGGAGCCGTTGATTCTGGACCAGCCGGAGGACGATTTGGACAACCACCTGATCTACGACTTGATCGTGACGCAATTGCGGGAAGTCAAACGCCGGCGGCAGGTTATCGTTGTCACGCATAACCCGAATATCGTGGTCAACGGTGACGCCGAATTGGTGACGGCGCTCGATGCGCACGACGAGGAGACGCAAAAAGAGTGCGAAGGCAGTCTGCAGAAGAAACAGGTTCGAGATACCATCTGCGCAGTCATGGAGGGCGGACGCAAAGCCTTTGATGACCGTTATCGCCGCATTGCGCTTGAGAAACGCCATGTTTGACAGCACGGAAGAACTGCTGCAAAAGATACGCTTGGGCGAAGATACATCGCTGGAGCTCAAGACGGTCCGGTTCAGGGGCGACCGGGTGGAGGGACCGCGTCGGGACGACTTGGCCGACGAGTTGGCGGCTATCGCCAATACTCACGATGGAGTGCTTGTTCTGGGCGTGGACGACAAGACGCGGGAAGTTGTCGGCATACCGGTGGAGCGCCTTGAAGCCGTCGAACGCTGGGTTTACGAAATCTGCAACGACCGTATCGAGCCTCCCGTTCTGTTCCGCGCGTTTCGTCTGGAGCTTCCCGACAACACGGGAGCCTTGCGGGCCGTACTCAAGGTGGAGGTGCCACGCAGTCTTTTCGTTCACAATAGCTCCGGGAGGTATTTCTATCGGCAGGGAAGCTCGAAACGGGCGATGCCGCTCGAACATTTAGGACGGCTGATCCAGCAGCAAAGCCAAGCCCGCTTGATTCGATTCGAGGAACAGCCTGTACCGCAATCGGGCATCGGCGATTTATCGGAAAGGCTATGGGCCGACTATACGACCCGGTCCGACGAACCTGTCGATGTAGTGCTCCTGAAACGCAGTCTTTTGACGAGAGAAGAAAGCGGGACGGTGCGGGCCTCGGTGGCCGGCGCTTTGCTCTGCTGCGAGGCTCCGGAGCGCTTTTTGCCCAGCGCGTATATCGAAGCCGTGCGCTACCGAGGGAAAAGGCAGGACTCCAATTACCAGATGGACGCTCAGAGAATTCGCGGCCCGCTGCATCGACAGATCGAACAGACGATGGCTTTTTTGAGGAGAAACCAGACTGTCGCAGCCGTGAAAACGCCGCATCGAGTCGAGAAACAGCAATTCAGCGAACGAGCGGTTTTCGAAGCGGTTGTCAATGCCGCGGCTCACCGCGACTATTCCATTTCCGGCTCGAAGATTCGGTTTTTCATGTTCGATGACCGGTTGGAAATCTATTCGCCGGGCGCTCTCCCGAATACTGTAACCGTTGAGAGCATAGCTCTCCGTCAAGCGACCCGAAACGAGTTGATTACAAGTCTGCTTGCGGAGACGCCCGTAGCGGAAACGGTGGGAGACGTAGGGCGCGGGTTTTACATGGAGAAGCGGGGCGACGGCGTTCCCATCATTTTAAGCGAAAGCGAGAAGCTCTCCGGGAAGAAGCCGGTTTACCGGCTCATCGACGATTCCGAGCTTTTGCTGACCATTTATTCCGCAATATAAAGTATGAGGATTGAGGAATGATTATGCGTATGCTGAACCCACCGCACCCCGGCGCATTCGTCAAGACCGAGGTCATCGAGCCTCTCGGCCTGACCATTGCCGCTGCCGCGGACGCGCTCGGCGTCTCGCGCGCCGCACTGTCGGCGTGTCTCAACGGCCGCTCCGCTCTGTCCGGCGCGATGGCGCTGCGCATCGAGAAGGCGTTCGGCGTCAAGATGGACACGCTCATGCGCATGCAGGCATCGTACGGCATCGCCCGCGCCCGCAAGCGGGAAGCCGATATCGGGGTCACGCGCTACCGTCCGGCCGGGGCAGGGTTCTGAGTCCGCATGAGGACAACAAAAGCTCCGGCATGAAATCCGCTGCCTTTTTCTCGGGGACGATCCTAAAGGAATTCCGGCATCGGCCGTTGACAAGCTCCGCAAGATGTTGGCGTTTCTGCAGGACATGGAAACAGTCGACGAGTTGCGCATGATCGCTGTCTGGAACGTCCATCGACTGACTGGCGACCGCAAGGGCGTCTGGAGCCTCCGCGTCACGCGCAACTGGCGGCTCACCTTTCGCGTCGAAGACGAGGAAGTTGTTGACGTTGATTTTGAGGATTACCATTAAGTAGGAGCATGATTATGCGTATGCTGAACCCACCGCACCCCGGCTCGTTTGTCAAGACCGAGGTCATTGAGCCTCTGGGTCTGACTGTTTCCGCCGCCGCGGCTGTGCTCGGCGTCTCGCGCGCCGCGCTGTCGGCGTTTCTCAACGGCCGCTCCGCTCTGTCCGGCACGATGGCGCTGCGCATCGAGAAGGCGTTCGGCGTCAAGATGGACACGCTTATGCGCATGCAGGCGTCGTACGGCATCGCCCGCGCCCGCAAGCGGGAAGCCGATATCAGGGTCACGCGCTACCGTGCGGTCGAGGCAGGGTTCTGAGGCCGCATGGGGCGTTGACATGGAATCCAGCTCCGGCTACGGAGCTTGAAGCCGACAAGGACGCCGGCGGTCCATGAGTAGCTGGCGCGAACGTATCTTGAGCGAGTTCACGCCCGGCGCGGCGCGGCTGACGCTGGTTGCCGACCCGGACGGGCTGCTGCTGGAAGAGGGCGTTCTGGCGGCGATCCGCGAGCGGGGTTTCGAGCCGATTGCGTTCGACGATCCTGTTGCCTTTCGCTATGCCTACGAATCCGGGTTCCGCTCGCGCTGGGACCGGGGCGAGGGGGAAGGCCCGGCGGTCGTGCTGCGCTCCGGGGCGGCCCGCTCGGCGGTCATGACGGACCTGTTCGACAGCCCGAGCCTCTTTCCCTTTCGTATGCCGCGCCTCTCGGCCGCACGCGCGGCGGCCCTCTCGCCGCGCCTGAACATCCTGCAGCGCGGCCTGGACGGCGATCTGCTGATGCTGCGGGAGAGCAGCGGGCGGCCGGCGACGGGGTGCAAGCATGAGCGATAGATATCCAATCGTGGAGGTCGACCCTGAATGGGAGACAGGGCCGGAGCAAATGGGCAGCAAGCGGAAGTTCTGGTTCCGCAGGCCGGAAGACCCTGACGGTCCCAATTGGCTGTTCAAGTTTCCCCAAGGAGATACGGGTGGGCATTGGGCGGAAAAAATCGCTTACGAGATCGCCGGCACAATGCGTAGTATCGAAGCACCCCCAGTTGAGTTGGCGATCTGCCGCACCGCGGATGGCGAGCTGCGGCGCGGCTCGATCACGCAGAGTTTCTCCCCCAAGGGATATGGACTACATCATGGCAACCAGATTCTCCACAGCATGGATGTCAATTACGACCCCGAACAGAAATTCAAGCAGAAAATGCATACCATCCGGCGCATTTTTTCCGGTATGGACATTTTTAAGGACGGTTCCTTTGCAAATCAATGTCGGGCAGAACTGGCGGGCTACCTTATCTTCGATGCCGTAATCGGAAACGTTGACCGGCATCACGAGAACTGGGGTATCCTGCGCAAGCGCGTCGGCGGAGAGTGGCGTGGCCGCCTTGCGCCGACCTTTGACCATGCTTCCTCGCTGGGCCGTGAGTTGTTGGATACCGGCAGTAAGAAGAGCCGCAAACGCTACCTGGACGAGTTGGGTATCGAGGGCTATGCAAAACGGGCGCACGGCGCGGTGTTTATAACTGAAGCCAGCTCCCGCGGGCCGTCTCCTCTGGAACTGATACGCTGGTGTGTAAGGGAGGCCGATTACCGGCAGTTCTTTGAGAGGGCATTCCGCGAACTCGATCTTCCGGATCCGGAAGAGATGCGAGAGGTAGTCGAGAAAATTCCGGATGGCTGGATGACCCCTGTATCGCGGACTTTTGCAGGAAAGTTGCTGCATTACAATTGTGAGCGGCTGCAGGAGATTTTTCGATGAGCGAGAAAACCGTGTTCCTGGCTTGGCAGGACAGAGAACGAAGCCGGCGATGGTTCCCGGTGGGCAGGTTGGACGCGGATACCTCACTGCCCCGATACTCCTTCGGCTACATCCGCGGGGCAGAGGAGGCTGCAGAAAAAAGCGGATTCGCTCCGCTCTACGATTTCCCCGACTTCAACCGTCGCTATACCTCGAAGTGGCTCTTTCCGCTGTTCTCGAATCGTGTCATGACCAAGTGGCGCGAGGGCTCCGGCTTTCGAAAATATCTCGATCTTCTGGCTATCGAAGAGAAAGACCCCGACCCGTTGGAAATCCTAGCTGTGGACGGCGGCTACCGTGTCACGGACGACTTTCATGTATTCCCCAAGATCGAGAAAGAGCCGGATGGAGCCTTCCATTGCCGATTCTTTCTCCACGGCTGGCGGCATACGAACGAAGAGGCGCGGGAACGGATCGACCGCTTGCAACCCGGCGAAACCCTTTACGCCGCTATCGAGTTGACCAACCCGACGGCCGCTTTTGCCGTTCAGATTCAGACGGAGGACTACTACATGATCGGCTGGGCGCCCCGCTACTTGGCCCGCGACCTGGCCGAGGCAATGGCCTGCGCCTCCGGCGAGTACCGCGCGCGCGTGGTCAAGGTCAATCCGGTTCCTGTGCAGTCCAAGCAGCGCGTACTGATCGAATTGAGCGGTCGCTGGCCGCAGGATTACGAGCCGATGTCGTCGAACGATTTACAGCTTATCGTTCCGGCAGCCGCATGAGCTTCAGCTTCAAGCGCCGGTAGAATTGCCCGTCGAGGGGTTCCTTCAGCAGGAAGCGGAACCGGGCGCCGCGGGGGTATCGCGCGTGGATCTCGAGTTGGTACGGGCCGGCCGACCATACGGACTCGATATCGCGGTCGAGCCTCCATTGGCGGGAGTGGTTGCCGCCCGCACTCTGGAAGTATGCGGCTTCGGCGGTGAAGACGAGCCGGCCTTGGCGGCCGCCCGCGCGGTGGAGATGTTTCGCCCCGGCGGCGAATGCGACGCCCTGCTTCGGGATTGAGAACGCGCGGTTCGAGACGGGCTTGGCGAGCCGCTCCGCCATTTCCGCGAACAGCTCGCTGCCGATCTCGCCGGAGGTCAGCGAAAAACGGTAGCGCTTGCTCCGGCCGGTGAAGGGCAGGGCGTTTTCATAGGTGACGACGACGATTTCGGTCGGGTCGAGGCGGTCGAGGAATTGGATGTCGGCGTATTTCCAGCGGCGGCTGCGGCCGGCGTCTCTCGCCTCGAAGCGAATTTCCTGTTCTGCGATTGTGAGAACGCCGCGGCCGTCCGGCAGCAGCTTTTTGCGGTGGACGACGTCGAATGCTCTGTCCGCCGCGTGCAGCGCCGCGGCGAGTCCGGCCAAAAGAACGATGCGAAGAATCATACGGTTTCCTCAGTAGCGGCGAAGCCGGTAAAGGGCCTGCCCTTGGGCAGCCCGCGGCCGCGCCACAAGCAATAGGCCGCGGGGATGAGCAGCAGCACGGTCAGGCCGGAGGTGACGATCCCGCCGATGAGCGGCGTGGCGATCCGTTTCATGAGGTCGGCGCCCGTGCCGCTGCTCCACAGAATCGGCAGCAGTCCGAAGGCGTCGGTGGCGACGGTCATGACGATCGGACGGACGCGCCGCACCGAGCCGGCGTAGATCGCCTGCAGCAGCCCGTAACGGTCGGCCGGCAGGCCCTGGTTTGGAAAATCCCGATAGGCTCGGTCGAGGTAGAGCAAGAGGACGATCGCCGTTTCCGCGTAGAGTCCGGCCAGGGCGATCATGCCGACCCAGACCGCGACGCTCAGGTTGTAGTCGAGGGCGTACAACAGTCCTACCGCGCCGGTCAGAGCGAACGGCGCGCCGGCCAGCACGATGAGGCTTTCGGCGATGGAGCGGTTGTTGAGATAGATGAGCATGAAGATCAGCAGCAGCGTGAACGGCACGATGTACAGCAGACGCCGCCGCGTGCGCTGCATGGATTCGAATTGGCCGCTCCAGGTCATGCTGTAGCCGGCCGGCAACGCAATTTCCTCGGCCGCCGCGCGGCGCGCCCGCTCGACGTAAGAGCCCACGTCGACATCGCGGATATCGATATAGACCCAGGCGTTGGGTTTGGCGTTTTCGCTTTTGACGAGCGGCGGGCCGGCGGCGTAGCGGATGTCGGCGAGGCGGCCCAAGGGAACCTGCGGCCCGGCCGGGGTGGAGACGAGCACGGCGCGCAAGGCCGGCAGATCGTCGCGCAACTCGCGGGCGTAGCGCAGATTTACCGGATAGCGTTCGAGCCCTTCGACCGCCGCGGCGATGTTCATGCCGCCGATTGCGGATTGGACGATTTCCTGCACATTGCCGACCGTCAGGCCGAAGCGGGCGATCTCCCGGCGGTCGATCTCGAAGTCGAGGTAATTGCCGCCCATGACTCTTTCCGCATAGACGCTCGCCGTACCCGGCAGAGCGCGCATGACGCGCTCGACTTCTCTGCCGAGTCTTTCCAGCTCGGCCAGATCCGGCCCGGCGATCTTGACGCCGACGGGCGTCTTGATGCCGGTCGAGAGCATGTCGATGCGCGTCTTGACGGGCATGGTCCAGGAGTTCGTCAATCCCGGGATTTGCAGCGCGGCGTCCATCTGCCGGGTCAGCTTTTCGGGCGTCATGCCTTCGCGCCATTTGCTGCGGGGCTTGAGCGCGATCGTAGTTTCGAGCATCGACAGGGGCGCCGGATCGGTGGCGGTTTCCGCGCGGCCCGCTTTGCCGAAGACGTGGTCGACCTCCGGGAAGGTCTTGATGATCCTGTCGGTCTGCTGCAGAATCTCGCGCGCCTTGGCGATGGAGACGCCGGGCAGGGTGGTCGGCATGTAGAGCAGATCGCCTTCCCACAGCGGCGGCATGAACTCCGAGCCGAGCCCCTTGAAGGCGATTGCCGCAACGATCAGCGCCGGCGCGGCGGCCGCCAAGGCCCACCAGCGCAGCCGCAGCACGAGCCCGAGCAGCGGCCGGTAAACCGCGGTCAACATCTGGCTCAGCGGATTCTTGCGTTCCGGGAGAATCGCGCCGCGAACCCAGTAGCCGACCAAAACGGGCACGAGAGTCACGGCGAGCAGGGCCGCCGCGGCCATCGCATACGTTTTCGTAAAGGCCAAGGGTTGGAACAGACGGCCTTCCTGCGCCTCCAGCGTGAAGACCGGCAGGAACGAGACGGCGATGACCAGCAGCGAGAAAAACAGCGACGGGGCGACCTCTTTCGAGGAATCGGCGACGATCCGCCAGTGGGGCTTTACGCCCCGATAGCGCTCGAGATGCCGGTGAGCGTTCTCGACCATGACGATCCCGGCGTCGACCATCGTTCCGACCGCGACCGCGATGCCGCCCAGCGACATGATGTTGGCGTCGATGCCCTGCCGGTTCATGGCGGCGAACGCCATGAGGATGCCGACCGGCAGCGCAACGATGGCGACGAGGGCGCTTCGAAAATGAACGAGGAAGAGGATGCAGACCAGGGCAACGATGCCGAACTGCTGGGTCAGGGCGTTTTTCAAGCTCGCGACGGACCGCTCGATCAGGCGCGAACGGTCGTACGCCGTCTCGATTTCCACGCCTGCGGGCAGTCCGGGGCGGATTTCGTTGAGGCGCGTCTTGACGTCGCGGATGACCTGCAGCGTGTTGGCGCCGGAACGCACGACGACGATGCCGCCGACGGTTTCGCCCTCGCCGTCCCAGTCGGCGAGCCCGCGGCGCATCTCGGGGCCGATAGCGACGCGGGCAACATCGCGCAGGAGGATCGGGACGCCGCGCGCGTCCACCCCGAGCGCCGTCGTGCGGATGTCGTCGAGGGATTCGAAATAGCCGCGCCCGCGGATCATGAACTCCTTTTCCGCAATCTCCAACACGCGCCCCCCGACTTCGCGGTTGCTCATGCGCACGGCTTCGCGGATTTTGGAAATCGGCAGGTTGTACGCGCGGAGCTTGTTGGGGTCGAGGGTGATTTGGTACTGCTTGACGAAACCGCCGATGGAGGCGACTTCGGCGACCCCCGCGACGGCGGAAAGCTCGTATTTGAGAAACCAGTCCTGAATCGAGCGCAACTCGCTCAAATCGTGCCGGTCGGATTTGAGCGCGTACTGGAACGCCCAGCCGACGCCGCTGGCGTCGGGTCCGAGGCTGGGCGTCACGCCCGAAGGGAGCCGGCCGGCGGCGAAGTTCAACGACTCCAGCACGCGGCTGCGCGCCCAGTAAAGGTCGGCGCCGTCTTCGAAAATGACGTAGATGAGCGAGAGGCCGAAGAACGAGTATCCGCGCACCGTCTTGGCGTAGGGCGTCGCCATCATCTGCGTGGTCAGCGGGTAGGTGACCTGATCTTCGACGATGCGCGGGGCTTGGCCAGGGTATTCCGTGCGGACGATCACCTGGACGTCGGACAGGTCGGGGATCGCATCCAACGGGATGTCGGCGATCGCCAGCAGGCCGGCGCCGACCGCCGCCAGAGCCGCGGCGATGACCGGAAAGCGGTTGCGAATCGACCATTCAACGAGGTTGGCCAACATGCGTTCCGCCTCCGTGTCGCTGCGCCGGCATCGGCTCGGCCGGGTTGTCGAGCAAGCGATTGACCGCCGCGCGCAGGTTGCTTTCCGAATCGATGAGGAACTGCGAGGAAGTCACGATGCGTTCGCCGGCCGCCAGCCCCGCGACGATTTGCTGTTTGTCTGCCGAAACGGCGCCGAGACGGACCTCGCGCGGCTCGAAGACGCCGCGGCGCCGCTCGACGATGACGATGGAGCGCTCGCCCGAATGCAGCACCGCCTGTTGGGGAACCGTCACGGCGCCGGCGATGTCCGGCGGCCGGATGGCGACATCGACGAACATTCCGGGGCGCAGCTGCAGATCGGGATTGTCGATTTCCGCGAACGCCTTGAGCGTGCGCGTCCGCGGGTCGAGCGCCGTATCGAACAAGGCGATGCGCCCGCTCCACCTGCGGCCGGGGAACGCCCGCGCCTGCACGCTGACGCGGGCGCCTTCGCCAACGCGGCGAATGTCGTCCTCATAAAGCTCGGCTTCGACCCACAGGCGGGAATGATCGGCGAGCTTGATGACCGTCATGCCGGGCGTCAAGCGCATTCCCTCCAGCGAGTCGCCCATTTTGTCGACGATGAATCCGGAGGCCGGCGAGTGGACCGTTACGGTGCGCGCGACCTGGCGGGTGGCGTCGAGTCGGGCAATCGCCTGGTCGCCGACGTCCCAGTAGCGCAGCCGTTCCCGTCCGGATTCGACCAGCGCCAGCGCCCGCTCGACGGCTTCGGGATACGCCGAACCGGCGAGTTTGTGGGAGTAGTCGAGCGCCGCCAGATACTCCTGTTGCGTGGTGACGAGCTGAGGGCTGTAAACGTCGAACAAGGGATCGCCTTTTGCGACAAGCTCGCCGACGTTGTTGCGGTAAGCCTTTTCGATCCAACCGTCGTACTTGGTGTTGACCGAGACGACGGTTTCCTCGTTGTGGCCGAGCGTGCCGACGGTGCGGATTTCGACCGCGAGGCTGCTCCGCTCGGCAACGGCGGTGCGCACCGAGAAGTTTTGCAGGAAGTTGGACGCTACCCGGACGGAGCCGTCCTCCGGGCCGGCTTCGTCTTCGAAAACGGGGATGAGGTCCATGCCCATCGGCGATTTGCCCGGCTTGTCGGAGATAAAATTGGGATCCATCGGGGCGCGCCAGTAGAGGATTTTTCGCTCGGCGGCGGCCGGCGCGGGGGCGGGCGGGCCGCCGGTCGTTGCGCCGCTTTGTCGCCGAGCGAACGGGTTGCGGGTGACCAGGCTCGCTGCGGCCAGACCGAGAACGAACGCCGCACAGGCAATCAGAATCGTTTTCGCGCGGTTCGTCATGGCCGTGCCTCGGGGAATGCGGTTCCGATCGCCCTTTCCATTTCGGCGAGCGATTTCATGAAGTCGCTTTGCAGCCGCGCCAAGCCGAGACGGACTTCGAGTAAGGTGCGCTCGCTGTCGAGCAGGTCGAGCACGCCGACGGTCGCGGTCGCATAGGCGGCTTCGGTCGAACGCAACGCCTGCTCCGCCTGCGGCAGCAGCGCGCTTTCGAAAAGATCGATCTGCCGGCGGACGGTCTGCAGGCGGAACCCGACTGAGCGCACCGACAGATCGGCTTCGTTGACGGTTTCCCGGTAGCGTTGCTTCGAGGCGATGAGCCGTTCGGTCGCCTCGAGCACGCCGGCGTCGTACTTTCGGCGGTAGATCGGCAGATTGATTCCGACCGTGACGCTGTAGATGTTTTTGCCGTTCCAGTCGGGAGGCTGGAGCGCGCCGGCAGGGTCGCGGCGGCCGAGCACATTGATGAAGCCGGCGCCTACGGTCACGTCGGGCAGGCGCTCCCTGCGCGCCAGATGCAGGCGTTTCTCGGCGCCCTCGACCCGCTCGAACATGGCTGCGATTTCCGGCCGATGCCGCTTGGCCGCCTCATGGAGCGACTCGAAATCGACGGGCGCAGCGGGCACGGCAGGGAGTTCGATTTGTCGCACGGGCTCTTCCGCGGGGCGGTTTCTCAGCTTGTTGAGAACGGCTTCGGCGTCCGTTCGCTGCCGGCGCAGCGTCTCGAGGTTGTTGAGGCCGCGGGTGATCTCCGCCTGCAGTTTCACCGCGGCCTGCTGCAAGCCGACGCCCTGGGCGTAGCGGGCCTGCGCCAAGGTTTCGAAGTGGTCGAGCAGGTCGAGGTCCTGTTCGCTGATCCGCATCGCGCGGTCGACGTAGGCGAGATCGTAGTAGGCAAGCTTCAAGCGCCGCACGACTTCCGCTTTTGCGGCTTCGTGGCTTCGGGCAAGCACGGCCGCCTCTTTCGCGGCGACTTGTTTCCGGTCGTTGAGCTTGCCGAACCACGGAAAGCGCTGCGAGATGCTCAGAGCGGTGGTTTGTGGCCCGACGCGCGTTTCCGGCGTCCGCGCGAACTGGGTCAGCTCCAGCAGGGGATCGGGCAGAGCGGCAACTTGCGGCAACCTTTGCAAGCCGGCGCGGTATGCCGCAAACGACTCGCGGACGCCGGGGTTTCGATCCAGCGCTTCGGCGATGTAGGCGGCGAGCAGCTCGTCGCGGTTCGTCGAATAGGGTTCGCCGTATAACGGCGCGGCCAGAATCAGGCCGAGTACAAGTTTCGAGTTCACGCTTTGTTCCTCCGAAGGTTTCCGGCAGTTTCAGGGGCAGGGCCGACCGCGCTTGAGGCGGACCTCAAGCGGGCGGGGACCGGATCGCTTGCCTTGGAGGGGCTAGATCAAAAACGCGCAGTGCAAAATGAATCGCGGCGGCGAGCCCGTGGGGACGACTGGGGGGCAAGGCGCGCCGGAATGAGCTTCCGTCGGCGGCGCCGGGTCGGCGCAGGCCGAGACGCCCGCGGGGAGCGCCGGCGCCGCCGCGGCGTCCGGCGGCAAGAGGGATGCCGCCGACGCGCAAAGCCGCGCGCAAACATCCGGGTCCGGAGCGTTCGACCGTTCCCGGCCGCAGCCTGCGTGGACGTCGGTTTCGGGCGCCGCGAGAAACGCCGCGCAGGGCGCTGCCGACAACGCCGCCAGCACGACCGCGCCCGCCGCTACGACGAAACGGCGGCGAGCGATTCCCCTTGCTTGCGTCCAGACTTTCATGGCGCCGCGGCCGCCCGTGCGAGCGGTCCGAGAACGGATTGCCTGTTCAGTATAAACCTTGGCGGCAACGTGCGGCAAAAGTTGCTGCGCTCCAGTGGATAGTGAACGGTGGATAGCAAGACAGCGCAGCGCCGGCTGCCGTCAGGCGGCCTCACTCGACGGCGCCTGTTACTCCACAGCGATCGTGACGCCGGGCTGACTCGCTTGGCCGCCGATGACGATGACCACCTCCGCCGCGTGCGAGGGCTCCAGTCCTGCCGGCGCCTCCACCACTACCAGGTTCACCGCCGCCAGCGCCGGCGCCAAACCCGAATACAGCACCGCCTCCTCGGCCAACTCCACGCCCCCAATCCATACCCGCGGCCGCTCGACCGTGCGCCGCAACATCACGTTCGAGCCGTCCTGCAAACAGACCCCTTCCGGCCCGCACGAGTTCTCTCCGTCGGCTATGGGCGGATACACCGCCCCCAGTCCCGTGGCGTAGATCTCCAGCACGTCTCCGGCCCGCGCCGGCCGGCTTTCTCCGGCGTATCCCCAAGGCGCGGCAAGAACCGCCCCGCCGGAGAACAACACCGTTCCCTGGCCCGTTCCTTCGCCCGCTACCGTGAAGATCCCCGGTGCCTGCGCGGCTACTGGGAAGTCCCGCTCGTAGCTGCTGCCCTCGGCCGTCTCCACGACCACCGACGCCAAGGCAGCCCCGCCCGCCTCCAGGGCCTCCGCTTGCGCCGGCGGCAAAGACATCGCCAACAGCGCCGGCAACTGCGCCTCGATACGCTGCGGCCCTAGCGTAAACAGCCGCGCTTCCAGCCCGTTGAATCTCACCTTGACCCCGCTCAAACTCGCCGGCAGCGGGAAGCCCTCGGCCTCGACCGTTCCGCCGGAAGTAAAGTTTTCGCCCAACACCGCAACCATCGAGCCCGGCGCCACAGGCAAAGCCATCACGCCGAACAGCCCCGGCCTGCCCAACGCGCTCATGATCGCCGCGTTGATCACGCCCTGCTCGGATACCGCCGGGCCTTCGGGCGGCAGCACTTCCAGCACGATCCGCACCCATCCCGTGAGGCGCCCCTCGGAGCGAATGTACAGCCGCCCCTCGTGCGCGCCTGTGCGCAGCCCGGTCGGATCCACCGTGACCGTAAGCGTGGTCTCTTCATCCTCGTCCAGGCTGCCGCTCGCCGGTTCCACCGTGATCCACTGGGATCCGGGTTGCGCCAGGAAGCCGGCCGCGCCGTCCTCGGCGTACAGCACGACTTCTTGCGCCGCCGGAGCGGCGTCCTGCGGCAGCACGAACAGCAACTCGAAAGTTCGCGCCCGCACTGCCGGAGCCTGCGGCTGCGGCTCCTCGATGGGCGGCGCGGGAGGATCCGGCGGCAATCCCACTTGGCGGATGCGGTGGTTTTTCGTATCGGCGATGTACAGATTGCCCTCGGTGTCCATCGCTAAGCCTTGGGGACCGTTGAGTTGCGCGTCGACCGCCAAGCCGCCGTCCCCGCTATACCCGGCCGTCCCGTCTCCCGCGACCGTGGCGATGTTGCCCGTGGCATCGACGCGGCGGATGTTGTGGTTGCCGGCATCGGCAATGTACAGGTAGCGGCCCTGCGCGTCGACCGCTACGCCGGTGGGCGTGTCCAATTGCGCGTCGGTCGCCAAGACGCCGTCCCCGACGAACTTTTCCGGGCTTGCCGCCGCAGAGGGCGCGGTGTCGAAAACGAAGGCCAGATTCCGGTCTCCGGCGTCGCTGCCCGCTACTGTGGCGATGTTGCCCGTGACGGCGTCGACGCGGCGAATGCGCCGGTTGCCGGTATCGGCGATGTACAGATTGCTGTCCCCGTCCAGCGCCACGCTTTGGGGCGTGTCGAGTTGCGCTGCGAGGGCCGCGCCGCCATCCCCGGAGAACCCTTGGACTCCGTTCCCCGCGACCGTATCGATGTTGTCCGTGGCGGCGTCGACGCGGCGGATGCGGTGGTTGCCGGTATCGGCGATGTACAGGTTGCCCTGTCTGTCCAGTGCTGCGCCTTGGGGCGTGTCGAGTTGCGCCGCAGTGGCCGCGCCGCCGTCCCCGAAGAAGCCTTGGACTCCGTTCCCCGCGACCGTTTCGATGCTGTCCGTGGCGGCGTCGACGCGGCGGATGCGGTGGTTGCCGGTATCGGCGATGTACAGGTTGCCGTCCCCGTCCAGCGCCACGCTCTGGGGCGTGTTCAGTTGCGCCGCAGTGGCTGCGCCGCCGTCCCCGAAGAAGCCTTGGACTCCGTTCCCCGCGAACGTATCGATCGTCCGTCCGACCGGAAGTTCCGTCGAGTCGCGGACGGTGAGCGTAGCCGTGGCCGTGGCCCTGACGCCGTTCGAGTCGGTGACGGTGAGGGTGTAGGTAATGGCGCCGGCCGTGGTGGGCGTGACGGTCGTCGAGCCGTCTGTGGCCGGACTGACCGCGCCCACGCCGTTATCGATTTCGGCGGTGATGGCGTCGCCGGAGGCTGTCCAGGCCAAGGTGGAGGACCGACCAAGGGTGATTGTCGCGGGTGTGGCGGTGAAGGCGGCGACTGCCGGGGCGTCGACGACGGTGATAGTGAGCATGGCCGTGGAAACGTCATCGGTGTTGGCGTCGAGGATTAGCGTGTAGGTGGTGGTTTCAGTCGGGGAAACCTGCACCGAGCCGCCCGTAGCGGGGGAGACCGGGCCCACGCCCTGGTCGATCTCGGCGCTCGTGGCGTTGGCGGCGGTCCAGCGCAAGGTGGTCGATTGACCGGCGGTGATGGAGTAGTCATCGGCGGTGAAGGAGATCGTAGAAGAGGGCGCGGCGCTGACGGTGACGGTCACCGTGTCGGGGTCCGAGTCGTGGACGCCGTCGTTGACGACCAGCGAGAAGACCAGCACGGCGTCGGCGGCCAACTCGTCCGGCGCGGTGAAGGTTGGGCTGGCGGTCGCCGCGCCGTTCAAGATCACCGTCTGGCCCGAGGTCTGTATCCAGGCGTAGGAAAGCGTCTCGCCTTCGGGGTCGGAACTGGCCGAACCGTCGAGGGTGACGGTCGCGCCTTCGTTCACGGTCTGGTCGGGGCCGGCGTGGGCGGTGGGCTTGTCGTTGGTTCCGGCGGCGACGGTGACGGTGACTGAGGCGGGGTCCGAGTCCTGAACGCCGTCGTTGACGACGAGCGAGAAGACCAGCGTGGCGTTCTGCAGCAACTCGGTCGGGGCGGTGAAGGTGGGCCTTGCCGCCGCCGGGTCGCTCAAGGTCACGTCCGCGCCGGAGGTCTGGGACCAGGTGTAAGTGAGCGGCTGGTCTTCGGGGTCGGAGCTGGCCGAGCCGTCGAGGGTGACGGTAGCGCCTTCGGCCACGCTCTGGCTGGGGCCGGAGGCGCGGGCGGTGGGCTTGTCGTTGGTTCCGGCGGCGACGGTGACGGTGACGGTGGCGGGGTCCGAGTCCTGAACGCCGTCGTTGACGACGAGCGAGAAGACCAGCGCGGCGTTCTCCAGCAACTCGGTTGGGGCGGTGAAGGTGGGCCTTGCCGCCGTTGGGTCGCTCAAGGTCACGTCCGCGCCGGAGGTCTGCGACCAAGTGTAAGTGAGCGGCTGGTCTTCGGGGTCGGAGCTGGCCGAGCCGTCGAGGGTGACGGTCGCGCCTTCGGCCACGGTCTGGTCGGGGCCGGCGTTGGCCGTAGGCGCGTCGTTGGTTCCTGCGGTGACGGTGACGGTGTCGGCGGTCGAAGCGGCGTTGCGGGCGTCAGTGACGGTCAGCGAAAAGACAAGTACGGCGTTGGCGGCCAGGTCCGTCGGGGCGGTGAAGCTGGGCGAGGCGGTGTTGTCTCCGCTGAGGTTGACCGTCTGGCCGGAGGTCTGGGACCAGGCGTAAGTGAGCGTCTCGCCTTCCGGGTCCGAACTGCCCGAGCCGTCGAGAGTGACGGCGGCGCCTTCGGCCACGGTCTGGTCGGGGCCGGCGTTGGCCGTAGGCGCGTCGTTGGTTCCTGCGGTGACGGTGATGGTGACGGTGTCGGCGGTCGAAGCCTCGTTGCGGGCGTCGGTGACGGTCAGCGAAAAGACAAGTACGGCGTCGGCGGCCAGGTCCGTCGGGGCGGTGAAGCTGGGCGAGGCGGTGTTGTCTCCGCTGAGGTTGACCGTCTGGCCGGAGGTCTGGGACCAGGCGTAGGTGAGCGCCTCGCCTTCGGGGTCCGAACTGCCCGAGCCGTCGAGAGTGACGGCGGCGCCTTCGGCCACGGTCTGGTCGGGGCCGGCGTTGGCCGTAGGCGCGTCGTTGGTTCCTGCGGTGACGGTGACGGTGTCGGCGGTCGAAGCGGCGTTGCGGGCGTCGGTGACGGTCAGCGAAAAGACAAGTACGGCGTTGGCGGTCAGGTCCGTCGGGGCGGTGAAGCTGGGCGAAGCCGTCGCCGCCCCGTTCAAGGTCACGTCCTGGCCGGAGGTCTGGGACCAGGCGTAAGTGAGCGTCTCGCCTTCGGGGTCCGAACTGCCCGAGCCGTTGAGGGTGACGGCGGCGCCTTCGGCCACGGTCTGGTCGGGTCCGGCGTTGGCGGTGGGCTTGTCGTTGGTTCCTGCGGTGACGGTGATGGTGACGGTGTCGGCGGTGGAGGCGGCGTTGCGGGCGTCGGTGACAACGAGCGAGAAGACGAGGGTGGCGTCTTCGGTCAACTGGGTGGGGGCGGTGAAGGTGGGCGCGGCTGCGGTGGAGTCGCTGAGGGAGACCGTCTGGCCGGAGGTCTGCGACCAGGCGTAAGTGAGCGCCTCGCCCTCGGGGTCGGAGCCCGATCCGTTGAGGGTGACGGCGGCGCCCTCGGCCACGGTCTGGTCGGGTCCGGCGTTGGCGGTGGGCTTGTCGTTGGTTCCTGCGGTGACGGTGATGGTGACGGTGTCGGCGGTGGAGGCGGCGTTGCGGGCATCGGTGACAACGAGCGAGAAGACGAGGGTGGCGTCTTCGGTCAACTGGGTGGGGGCGGTGAAGGTGGGCGCGGCTGCGGTGGAGTCGCTGAGGGAGACCGTCTGGCCGGAGGTCTGCGACCAGGCGTAAGTGAGCGCCTCGCCCTCGGGGTCGGAGCCCGAGCCGTTGAGGGTGACGGCGGCGCCCTCGGCCACGGTCTGGTCGGGTCCGGCGTTGGCGGTGGGCTTGTCGTTGGTTCCTGCGGTGACGGTGATGGTGACGGTGTCGGCGGTGGAGGCGGCGTTGCGGGCGTCGGTGACAACGAGCGAGAAGACGAGGGTGGCGTCTTCGGTCAACTGGGTGGGGGCGGTGAAAGTGGGCGCGGCTGCGGTGGAGTCGCTGAGGGAGACCGTCTGGCCGGAGGTCTGCGACCAGGCGTAAGTGAGCGCCTCGCCCTCGGGGTCGGAGCCCGAGCCGTTGAGGGTGACGGCGGCGCCCTCGGCCACGGTCTGGTCGGGTCCGGCGTTGGCGGTGGGCTTGTCGTTGGTTCCTGCGGTGACGGTGACGGTGTCGGCGGTGGAGGCGGCGTTGCGGGCATCGGTGACAACGAGCGAGAAGACGAGGGTGGCGTCTTCGGTCAACTGGGTGGGGGCGGTGAAGGTGGGCGCGGCTGCGGTGGAGTCGCTGAGGGAGACCGTCTGGCCGGAGGTCTGCGACCAGGCGTAAGTGAGCGCCTCGCCCTCGGGGTCGGAGCCCGAGCCGTTGAGGGTGACGGCGGCGCCCTCGGCCACGGTCTGGTCGGGTCCGGCGTTGGCGGTGGGCTTGTCGTTGGTTCCTGCGGTGACGGTGATGGTGACGGTGTCGGCGGTGGAGGCGGCGTTGCGGGCATCGGTGACAACGAGCGAGAAGACGAGGGTGGCGTCTTCGGTCAACTGGGTGGGGGCGGTGAAGGTGGGCGCGGCTGCGGTGGAGTCGCTGAGGGAGACCGTCTGGCCGGAGGTCTGCGACCAGGCGTAAGTGAGCGCCTCGCCCTCGGGGTCGGAGCCCGAGCCGTTGAGGGTGACGGCGGCGCCTTCGTTGACGGTCTGGTCGGGTCCGGCGTTGGCGGTGGGCTTGTCGTTGGTTCCTGCGGTGACGGTGATGGTGACGGTGTCGGCGGTGGAGGCGGCGTTGCGGGCGTCGGTGACGGTGAGCGAGAAGACGAGCACGGCGTCTTCGGTCAACTGGGTGGGGGCGGTGAAGGTGGGGCTTGCCGCCGTCTTATCGCTGAGGGAGACCGTCTCGCCGGAGGTCTGCGACCAGGCGTAGGAGAGCGCTTCGCCTTCGGGGTCGGTTCCCGAGCCGTTGAGGGTGACGGCGGCGCCTTCGGCCACGGTCTGGTCGGGGCCGGCGTTGGCGGTGGGCTTGTCGTTGAAGGTGACGGTGGCCGTGGCGGTGACCTCGAAGCCGTTGGCGTCGGTGACGGTGAGGGTGTAAGTGGTGGTGGAGGTCGGGGAGACGCTTTGCGAGCCGGATGCGTTCACCGAACCGATGTCCTGATCGATCTCTACGTTGACCCCATTGGTCGAGGACCAGGAGAGGGTGGCGGACTGCCCTGCGGTGATGATCGCCGGGGCGGCGGTGAGCGTGGCGGTGGGCGGTTCGGTGACGGTGACGACGGCGGTGTCTACGGCGATGGCGTTGTTGGCGTCGGTGACGGTGAGGGTGTAGGTAGTGGTCGTCGGCGGCATGACCTCGACCGAGCCTTTGCCATCGGCCGCGAGGTCGACGGTAAGGTTGCCGGGCTGGATGACCGCGCTGACGGCGTTGGTGGAAGCGACGCTGAGGGTGGCGGACTGCCCTGCGGTGATGGTCGCCGGGTTGGCGGAGAGCGTGGCGGCAGGCGGTTCGGTGACGGTGACGGTGGCCGTGGCGGTGGCCTCGAAGCCGTTGGCGTCGGTGACGGTGAGGGTATAGGCGGTGGTGGAGGTGGGCGAGACCTGGATCGCGCCTGTGCCGTCGGGCTGGAGGTCGACGGTAAGGTTGCCGGGCCGGATGACCGCGCTGACGGCGTTGGTGGAAGCGACGCTGAGGGTGGCGGACTGCCCCCTGGTGATGGTCGCCGGGACGGCGGAGAGCGTGGCGGTGGGCGGTTCGGTGACGGTGACGACGGCGGTGGCGGTGGCCTTGAAGCCGTTGGCGTCGGTGACGGTGAGGGTGTAAGTGGTGGTGGAGGTGGGGGAGACGCTTTGCGAGCCGGATGCGCCCACCGAATCGATGCCCTGATCGATCTCCACGTTGACTCCGTTGGTCGAGGACCAGGAGAGGGTGGCGGACTGCCCTGCGGTGATGGTCGCCGGGTTGGCGGAGAGCGTGGCGGTGGGGGCGTCGGTGACGGTGACGACGGCCGTGGCGGTGACCTCGAAGCCGTTGGCGTCGGTGACGGTGAGGGTGTAAGTGGTGGTGGAGGTCGGGAAGACGCTTTGCGAGCCGGATGCGTCCACCGAACCGATGCCTTGGTCGATCTCCACGTTGTCTCCGTTGGTTGAGGACCAGGAGAGGGTGGCGGACTGCCCGGCGGTGACGATCGCCGGGTTGGCGGAGAGCGTGGCGGTGGGCGGTTCGGTGACGGTGACCGTAGCAGTCGCCATCGCCATGGAGTTGTCGGCGAAGGTGACCGTCAAGGTATAGGTGGTGGTCTCGGTCGGAGAGACTTGGGTCGCGCCTCCCGCGGCGGGGGTGACTGTGTCGACGCTGTTGTCGATTGCGGCGCTCACCGCATCGGGGGAAAACCACGTCAGTGTCGCGCTCTGGCCGCTGGTGATCGCATACGGCGTGGCGGTGAGCGTGGTGACTCTGATTGGCGGGGAGATCCTGCGGATGCGGTAGTTATCTTGATCGGCGATGTAGATGTTGCCCGCTGCGTCCAGCGCCATGCCGGTGGGATCCCAGAGCCGCGCAGAGGTCGCCGGGCCGCCGTCCCCTATGAACCCCCACGCCCCGGTTCCCGCGACGGTGGAGATGTTGCCCCCGGTATCGACCATGCGGATGCGGTTGTTGAGAGTATCGGCGATGTAGAGGTTGCCCGCCGCGTCCAGCGCCAAGCCGGTGGGCGCATTCAAGCCCGTCGCGACCGTGGATGTGTCGCCAAACTCGCCAAACTTGGAGGAGCCGTCATCGTTGGTAAGGACCGCGACCTTGTGGATGTGGCCGAGGTGGCTATAGATTGTTATGTACCTAGTATTTCGACCGTATAGAAAGGTTTGAAATATAGGAGGAGGGCATGGTATGCTTGTACATGCCCAGAACTGCTCAACGTCTCCGTGTATCCGTCGCCGATCAAGAGGCTTTGGACGCCGTGCTCGCCTGCGGGGTGCAGCAAGTGCGCGTCGTTTTGCGTGCGCTCGCCCTGCGCCATCTCGCTACAGGCGTCAGCGCCGCCGAAGCCGCCGAGAGGGTGCGTCTGACGCCCAAGACGGTGCGCGCCATCGCGCGCCGCTACCGCCAGGGAGGTCTCGACCGTGCGCTCTACGAAAAAGCCCGGCCTGGCAGGGAACCGTTGCTCGACGCGTCTTCGCGGCAGCGCATCGTGGCGATGGCGTGCGGCAAGCCGCCGAGAGGGGCGGCGCGTTGGAGTGTGCGTCTCATCGCTGCCGAAGCCGTCAAACGAAAGCTTGTACCGCGCGTGGGACGGGAAACCGTCCGTGTTCTGTTGCAGCGCCACGAGCTCAAGCCGTGGCGGGAAAAAAATGTGGTGTCTGCCTGAACTCAACGACGCCTATATCGAAAAAATGGAAGATGTTTTGGCGCTCTACGAAACGCCCTATGATCCGCACCAACCGGTGGTTTGCCTGGACGAAAAGGCGGTTTCGCTGCACGCTGAAGTACGCCCTCGCCACCCGGCCGGGCCGGGCCGGGTGGCCAAGCGCGACAGCGAATACAAACGTTGTGGAACCGCCAATGTGTTTTGTGCCGTCGAACCCAAGGCGGGCCGCCATTTCACCTATCCCACGCCAACGCGCCGCGGGGAGGAATTCGCCCAAGTTATCGACAAGCTGGCCAGCAGCTATCCTCGCGCGCGCACGATTCACCTGGTTGTCGACAATCTCAATATCCACCGCCGCAAGCCGCTGGTCGAACGCTTCGGCGAAGAGCACGCGGCCCGCTTGTGGGAGCGATTCAGCCTGCACTACACGCCCAAACACGGCAGTTGGCTCAACCAGGCCGAAATTGAGGTCAGTTTATTCTCGCGGCAATGCCTGGGTACGCGCCGTATCGCCAATCTCCGTACCTTACGTGCCGAGGCCAAGGCCTGGAATCGCCGCGTCAATCGTGACCGCGTCAAGATCAACTGGCAATTCACTCGTCAGGCCGCCCGCTCCACCTTCCATTATCAAACAAACCTTTTTACACGGTCAGAGAACTAGTTATGTCTCTATCGGAGATGTAGTAGAGGTTGCCCGCTGCGTCCAGCGCCACGCCGTTGGGGTAGTTGAGTTGCGCAGAGGTCGCCGGGCCGCCGTCCTGACTCTCCAGGTATCCGGCCGTCCCGGTTCCCGCGACGGTGGAGATGTTGCCCGCGATATCGACCTTGCGGACGCGGTGGTTGCGCACATCGGAGATGTAGAGGTTGCCCGCCGCGTCCAGCGCCACGCTGTTGGGGTAGTTGAGTTGCGCAGAGGTCGCCGGGCCGCCGTCCTGGCTCTCCAGGTATCCGGCCGTCCCGGTTCCCGCGACCGTTTCGATGATCCAGTTGGCCGCGGGCGGGCCGGGGGCGGGGATGACGGTGACGACGGCGGTATCGGTGGCGGTGACGTTGTTGGCGTCGGTGACGGTGAGGGTGTAGGTGGTGGTCGTCGTCGGGGAGACGGTGACCGAACCGGCGCCGGAGGCATCGAGATTGACGGTATGGTTGCCGGGTTCGATGACGGCGCTTTGGGCGTTGGCGGAAGCGACGGTGAGGGTGGAGGACTGCCCCGCGGTGATGGCCGTCGGGTCGGCGGTGAGCGTAGCGCTGGGGGCGTTGACGGGGGTGACGGCGACCGTAGCAGTCGCCATCGCCGTGGAGCCGTCGGCGAAAGTGACCGTCACGGCATAGGTGGTGGTTTCGGTCGGAAGGACTTCGACCGCGCCTCCCGCGGCGGGAGAGACCGTGCCGACGCCGTTGTCGATTGCGGCGCTCACCGCATCGGGAGAAGACCACGTCAGTGTCGTGCTCTGGCCGCCGGCGATCGCAGACGGCGCGGCGGTGAGCGTGACTCTGACCGGCGCGGCGACCATGCGGATGCGGTGGTTGCGAGTATCGGAGATGTAGAGGTTGCCCGCTGCGTCCAGCGCCACGCCGGCGGGGTTGTCGAGTTGCGCCCCGCCGGCTGCGTTTCCGTCCCCGCCGTACCCTTGCGTCCCGGTTCCCACGACCGTGTAGATGTTGCCGAATTCGCCAAACTTGGAGGAGCCGTCATCGTTGGTAAGAACCGCGACCATGCGGATGCGGTGGTTCCAAGTATCGGCGATGTAGAGGTTGCCCGCCGCGTCCAGCGCCACGTCACGGGGGTGATTGAGCCACGCAGAGGTCGCCGCGCCGCCGTCCCCGCTGAATGCGCTCGTCCCGGTTCCCGCGATGGTGGAGATGTTGCCGGCGGTATCGATCATGCGGATGCGGTGGTTGCCATAATCGGCGACGTAGAGGTTGCCCGCCGCGTCGAACGCCATGCCGAAGGGTGTATGCCAGCCCGCCGCGAACGTGGAGATGTTGCCAAACTCGCCAAACTTGGAGGAGTCGTCATCGTTGGTAAGGACCTCGACCTTGCGGATGAGGCCGGTGTCTACGCCTTTGTCTGTATCGGCGAGATCGTCCGTACTGGTGAGGTAGAGGTTGCCCGCCGCGTCCAGCGCAATGCCGGTGGGGTAGGCGATTTCCGCCTCGACGGCTGCGTTTCCGTCCCCGGTGTTCCTGGGATACTGGATTCCCGCGACCCTGTGGATGCCGCCAAACGCGCCAAATGCGGAGGAGCCGTCATAGTTGGCAAGGACCTCGATCTTGCGGATGATGTGGTTGTCATACTCGGCGACGTAGAGGTTGCCCGCCGCGTCCAACTCCACGGCAATGGGGTTAGCGAGTCGCGCAGAGGTCGCCGCGTTTCCGTCCCCGCTGTCCCCCCACACCCCGTCTCCCGCGACGGTGGAGATGTTGCCGGCGGTATCGACCTTGCGGATGGCGTGGTTGCGCTCATCGGCGATGTAGAGGTTGCCCGCCGCGTCCAGCGCTATGCCGGCGGGGCGGTTGAGCAGCGCAGAGGTCGCCCGACCGCCGTCCGGGATCGCCAGGTATCCGGCCGTCCCGGTTCCCGCGATCGTTTCGATAGTCCAGTCGGCCACGGGCTGGGCGTGGCCGGTGGGGGCGGGGATGACGATGACGGTGGCGCTGGCGGTGGCCGTGGAGTTGTCGGCGAAAGTGACCGTTACGGTATAGGTGGTGGTCTCGGTCGGAGAGACCGGGATCGCGCCTCCTGCGGCGGGGGCGACCACGCCGACGCTGTTGTCGATTTCGGCGCGCACCGCATCGGGGGAAGACCACCTCAGTGTCGCGTTCTGGCCCCGACCGCTGATGATCGAAGACGGCGTGGCGGTGAGCGTGACTCTGACCGGCGGGACGATCCTGCGGATGCGCCTGTTCCGGGCATCGGCGATGTAGAGGTTGCCCGCTGCGTCCAGCGCCAAGTCGTTGGTGCTGTTGAGTTGCGCATTGACGGCCGGGCCGCCGTCCCCACTGTACCCGGCCGTCCCGGTTCCCGCGATCGTGGAGATGTTGCTGAACGCGCCAAACGCGGAGGAGTCGTCATGGTTGGTAAGGACCGAGACCATGCGGATGCGGTGGTTGTCGATATCGGCGATGTAGAGGTTGCCCGCCGCGTCCACCATCACGCCTTCGGGGCTGTTGAGTGACGCAGAGGGCGCCGGGCCGAAGTCCCCGCTGAATCCGCCCGTCCCTGTTCCCGCGACGGTGGAGATGTTGCCGGCGGTATCGATCATGTGGATGCGGTGGTTGTCGGAATCGGCGATGTAGAGGTTGCCCGCTGCGTCCAGCGCCAAGTCGCGGGGGTCGCTGAGTTGCGCCCCGGCGGCTGCGTTTCCGTCCCCGCTGAATCCGGCCGTCCCGGTTCCCGCGACCGTGGAGATGTCGCCAAACTCGCCAAACTTGGAGGAGTTGTCATCGTTGGTAAGGACCTCGACCTTGCGGATGTTGTGGTTCCTGGAATCGGCGATGTAGAGGTTGCCCGTTGCGTCCAGCGCCACGCCGGCGGAGTATCCGAGTTGCGCAGAGGTCGCCGGGCCGCCGTCCCTGCTGTACCCAGGCGTCCCGTTTCCCGCCACGGTGGTGATGACGCCCCCAGTGTCCACCTTGCGGACGCGGGTGCCGAAGCAGATGTAGAGGTTGCCCGCCGCGTCGAACGCTATGTCGACGGGATTGATCCTTGCATGGGTCGCCAGGACGCCGTCCTCGCTTGAGCCTCTCCCCCCTGGTCCCGCGACGGTGGAGATGTTGCCGGCGGTATCGACCTTGCGGATGCGGTCGTTGCCATAATCGGCGACGTAGAGGTTGCCCGCCGCGTCGAACGCCACGCTGGTGGAGTATCCGAGTTGTGCAGA
Organism: Bryobacterales bacterium; assembly: GCA_965214655.1. Lineage (GTDB taxonomy): Bacteria > Acidobacteriota > Terriglobia > Bryobacterales > UBA6623 > CATQHP01. Next base: position 4,463,368 of record OZ243965.1, read on the forward strand.
GATCGCCGGGCCGGTGTCCCCGCTGTACCCGCTCTCCCCGGTTCCTGCGACCGTTTCGATAATCCAGTCGGCAGTGGGCGCGGGGGCGCTCTCGCCTGGGGTGACGGTGACGGTCACCGCGGCGGGCGGCGAAGCGGCGTTGCCCACGTCGCTGACGGTCAGCGAGAAGATCAGCACGGCATTCTGCAGCAACCCGGTCGGCGCGGTAAAGCTCGGGCTTGCCGTGTTCGCCCCGCTGAGGGTCACGGTCTCGCCGGAGGTTTGCGTCCAGGCGTAGGTGAACCCTCCGCCTTCCGGGTCGGATCCCGAACCGGTCAGGATGACCGTATCGCCTTCGTTCACGGTCTGGTCGGGGCCGGCGTGGGCGGTGGGCGCGTCGTTCTTGACGGTGACGGTGACGGTCACCGCGGCGGGCGGCGAGGCGTGGACGCCGTCGCTGACGGTCAGCGAGAAGACCAGCACGGCGTTCTGCAGCAACTCGGTCGGCGCGGTGAAGGTCGGCTTGGCCGCCGCCGCGTAGCTCAAGGTCACGGTCTCGCCGGAGGTTTGCGTCCAGGCGTAGGTGAACCCTCCGCCTTCCGGGTCGGATCCCGAACCGGTCAGGATGACCGTATCGCCTTCGTTCACGGTCTGGTCGGGGCCGGCGTGGGCGGTGGGCGCGTCGTTCTTGGCGGTGACGGTGACCGTAGCAGTCGCCATCGCCGTGGAGTCGTCGGCGAAAGTGACGGTTACGGTATAGGCGGTGGTCTCGGTCGGAGAGACCTGGATCGCGCCTCCCGCGGCGGGGGTGACCGTGCCGACGTCGTTGTCGATTTCGGCGCTCGCCGCACCGGGGGAAAGCCACGTCAGTGTCGCGCGCTGGCCGCTGGCGATCACAGACGGCGTGGCAGTGAGAGTGACTCTGACCGGCGAGACGACCTTGCGGATGCGGGCGTTATCCGTATCGGCGATGTAGATGTTGCCCACCCCGTCCAGCGCCACGCCGGCGGGGCGGTTGAGTTGCGCATCGACGGCCGGGCCGCCGTCCCCGCCGTCCCCCCTCTTCCCGGTTCCCGCGACCGTGGAGATGTTGCCAAACTCGCCAAACTTGGAGGAGCCGTCATCGTTGGCAAGGGCCGCGACCATGCGGATGCGGTGGCGGCTGGAAGGGGTGACGTAGAGGTTGCCCGCCGCGTCCAGCGCCACGCCGGCGGGGCCGTCGAGCCGCGCAGAGGTCGCCGGGCCGCCGTCCCCGATTGCTCCGTAGTTCGTCCCGTTTCCCGCGACGGTGGAGATGTTGCCGTCGGTACCGACCTTGCGGATGCGGTGGTTGCTCGAATCGGCGATGTAGAGGTTGCCCGCCGCGTCCAGCGCCACGCCGGCGGGGCGATTGAGTTGCGCAGAGGTCGCCGGGCCGCCGTCCTGGCTCTCCAGGTATCCGGCCGTCCCGGTTCCCGCGACCGTGGAGATGTTGCCAAACTCGCCAAACTTGGAGGAGCCGTCATCGTTGGTAAGGACCGCGACCTTGCGGATGCGGTGGTTGAAAGTATCGGCGATGTAGAGGTTGCCCGCCGCGTCCGCCGTCACGCCTTCGGGGCTGTTGAGTGACGCAGAGATCGCCGGGCCGTCGTCCCCGCCGTACGTTCTCGTCCCGTTTCCCGCGACGGTGGAGATGTCGCCGTCGGTATTGACCATGCGGATGCGGTGGTTATACAGATCGGCGATGTAGAGGTTGCCTGCTGCGTCCAGCGCCACGTCGATGGGCTGCCTGAGCCGAGCAGAGGTCGCCGGGCCGCCATCCCCGCTGAATCTGTACACCCCGTCTCCCGCGACGGTGGAGATTTGCCGGCGGTATCGACCTTGCGGATGCGGTTGTTGCTTCTATCGGCGATGTAGAGGTTGCCCGCCGCGTCCAGCGCCACGCCTCGGGGTTGCCTGAGTTGCGCAGAGGTCGCCGGGCCGCCGTCCTGGCTCTCCAGGTATCCGCTCGTCCCGGTTCCCGCGACCGTTTCGATAATCCAGTCGGCCGCGGGCTGCGCCCGGGCGGCCGCCGGCAGCAGCGCGGCGCAGACGGCAAGCTCGATGAGCGGAGAGCAAAACCGCCGCGCGGGGCGGAGAAACGCTGCAAAAAAAGAAAAGAAAAGCCGACTTATAGTTAAAGAAAGCCCCGCGCTACGACCTGCTTTTGAAAACCCGCGCAATCAAAACCGCCACTCTTCGCTCCACCCCTGTGAACGAAGAAACCGACAACTTTCTTGATATAGCAGATGAACGTAAAAAACAAACCATAAATGTAATAAATATTACATTTATGGTTTGGATCGAGCGATCTTGTGCAACACAACGCGAGGCGGAAAAAGGGTGGGAGGAAAAGGCCGCCGCTGGGGCCTCATGCTTCTGTGGGCTCGACCAGATCGGCGATTTCCGTGGCGTAGAGTGCGGGCCGGCCTTCGCGGTCGGTTACGAAATACGCCCAGCGGCTGTCGCCGGAGATGAGCGGTTGGGGCAGCGCCGCGTTGCGGTCGATGCGGTTGGCGCCGGCGAACGGATAGGGTTTGCGGCTGCTGAGGTGCTCGCAGAGCGTGATTTCACGCTGCAGACGCGGGAACAGCACGTAGACGTTGGGGCCCGAAAGGCGGAGCCCGGCGCCGACGATGGCCGAGCCGTCGGCGTTTTCCTCGAACCAGCCGAACGCCGAGCACGGCGAGTCGACGGTTTCTTCCATCGTGTCGGGATCGAGGCTGCGGATCGTCGCCCGGCGGTCCGTCGCGTCGGGGTAGTGGACGTAACGAATGCGCGAGCCGTCGCGCGACCAGCGCGCTCCGCGCAGCCGCTCGTCTGCGGCGGTCGGCCGGCGGTTTTTCTTGCCCTTGCCGTCGAGGCCGGTCAGGCATAAGCGGCGGGCGGTTTTTTCCGCGGGGCTTTCGGCGGCGTAGAGCAACTGCGGGCGTCCGGGCCGGAACTGGGGGGCCGACAGCCAACGGCGCTCTTCGGCGACGATGCGGGCGGCACCGGACGCGGCGCGCGGGGCAAGCGGAATGACGCGGATGCGGCACTGCGGCTTGCGGGCGATCTGCCGCTCGGGGGTCGGCTGCCAATGGGCCTCGCGCATCTCGACGACGGCCGCGCGGCCGTCGTCCGGGGAGACGCCCAGATCGCCGGTCAGGAGCCAGCCGGCGGGGCATTGGAAGTGTGTTTTGCGGCCGCCGCCGCGAACCGGCGCTTCGTGCAGCGCGTTGTCTTGCAGATAGAAAAACGAGCGGCCGCGGCGGCTCAGGTGAGGGGAATAGGGGTGAACGCCGGGGCCGTCGGTGAGTTGCGTCAGCCGCCGGCGCTTGAGGTCGAGCCGGTAGATTTGGCGCGCGCCGGAGTGCTCGGCGGCGAGCAGCAGGAAGGCGTTGTCCGGCGAGAGGCGGCGGCGCCCATAAGCGGGCAGATGATGCAGGATGCCGGGGTCCGTCAGGCGGAACATCTCGCGGCCGGTGAGCTCGTCGGAGAACGGCGCGCGGGGGGTGTCGAGGCGCGTCCCCCTGCCGGCCGCGCGGAGAATCGGGGCAGGGAAGCCGGCCAGAAGCGTGCGACGGCTGACGGGCCGCATGGACCGACTCATCGTATCAAGCGGCGCGCCGGGCGGACGAGGTCGTCTTATCCAACACAAGATGAGCCTGAAGGGAGGGCCGATTCCAACACAAGACAAGCCTGAAGAGGTTGGAGGGGGACAGGTAGGAGCAGGGCAAGCTGTGGGCGATGGGAGTCGCCATGCAGCAAGTCGAGAGGTTGAGTTTGGAGCAGATCGAGGCCTTCCTGGCCGGCAGTGAGAGCATCGCGTTTCGGGCGGAGAGCCGGGCCGCGAGGTATGGCTTGTTCGAAGCCGTGTTATGCAAACACCACTACGCCGAGCAGTACCGCGCGGCGAAGGGTCTGTTGCGGCGCTTCTTGCAGAAGCTGAGCGGGCTGAGCCGGGCCCAGACGACACGGCTGATCGGGCAGTTTCTACGCGAGCGCACGGTACGCCCGACAGTCTACCGGCGACGGCGTTTCCCGACGCTCTACACGCGGGCGGACAGCGTGCTGTTGGCGCGCGTGGACGAGGCGCACCGGCAGTTGTCGGGGCCGGCCACGTGCGCCATCTTGCGCCGTGAGTTCGCCCTCCACGGGCGGCGCGAATTCGCCCGCTTGGCCCGGCTGTCGGTGGCCCACCTGTACAATCTGCGGCGCAGCCGCCTCTACCGCCGGCGGCGCCTGCGCCTGGACAAGACCCGCGCGACGCCGACGGCCATCGGCGAACGCCGCCAACCGCGCCCCGCAGGGCGTCCGGGCCACCTGCGCGTGGACACCGTGCATTCGCCCGAACAGGACGGCGCAAAGGGCGCCTACACCATCAACCTGGTCGACGAAGTGACGCAATGGCAAGTACTTGGCTGCGTCGAACGGATCAGCGAGCACTACCTCGCGCCGGCGCTCGCAGAGCTCTTGGAACAGTTCCCTTTCCTCGTGCGCGGCTTTCATTCCGACAACGGCAGCGAGTCCATCAACCACAGGACAGCAGCCTTGCTGGAGAAACTGCGCATCGAGTTCACCAAGTCACGCTCGCGGCGCAGTAACGACAACGCCCTGGTGGAGTCGAAGAACGGTTCGGTGGCGCCAAATGGATGGGCTACCGCTTTCTGCCCTCGGCGGCCACGGCGCAGATTCAGGCCTTCTACCGGGAGTGGCTCAACCCCTACGGGAACTATCATCGCCCGAGCGCTTTCGCCGTGCTGCGGCCTGACCGCAAGGGCAAGCTGCGCAAGGTCTACCAGCACTGGCGCACACCGTTGGAGGCGCTCGCAGCATTACCCCCCGAACAGCGCGGACTGCGCGCGGCGGTGACCCTGGCCGAGTTGCAAGCACAGTCTCAAGCGTACTCGGACACGGACTTCGCCGAGCGGCTGCAGGCCCGCTTGTGCGATTTGCAGCACAGTTGCGAGAACCTCGCTCTGCCGTGGTGAGCGCGCGGCAACGGCGCCCCACTTACATGCTCTCCGCGGACAGAGGGGGAGCGGCGGCCCGGGCCGCCGCTCCCCCTCTGTCCGCCCTCTCGTCTCCTCTGCTACACTGCCCTCACCCACAGTTCCCCTGCTCCTCTTCAGGCTCATCTTTCGATTGGAATAGAGGAGGTCAAGATTCTCGGCTCGCGTCCGCCTCGGGCGACAACTCGACGCTGTCGACGATGCCGATGACCGCCGCGTCGATCGGGGCTTTCATGCGCTTCACGGCGGTCATCGCGGCCCAGCCGTCCTGGGTCATCAGCACGGTTTCGCCGACGCCCGCGCCCAGAACGTCGACGGCCACGAACGGCGCGCCCCGCTCCTGCGCGGCGAGGTCCAATTGGCGCACCAGCAGCAGCTTGATCCCGGCGTGCGTCTCGTGCTTCGCGGTGGCGACGACCTCGCCGACGATCTTGCCCAGAATCATGATTCCCCGCACGTGATGCGGTCGACGATGCCGGTGATGCTGGCGTCGGAGGGCGCTTGCGGGTCGAAGGCGAAACAGGCTTCGCGCCGGCCGCTCCAATAGACCGTTTCGCCCGCGCCGGCGCCCACGGCGTCGAGCGCCACCAGGGGCGCGCCGCGGTCGCCGCCGTCGGCGTCGATCGGTTGGATGACGAGCAGCTTCTTGCCGTCCAGCAGAGGGTCTTTGACCGTGGCCCAAACGCGGCCGACGACGCGCGCCAATCTCATGGGCCTGTTTCCTCGTCGAGGCTGATCTGGTCGATAATGCCGACGATCGCGGTGTCGACCGGCGTGTCTTTCATGCCGGCGGCCATGCGCGCCGAGCTGCCCGCCACGCAGAGCACCGTTTCGTTCGCGCCCGCGCCCACGGTGTCGAGGGCGACGACGTAGGCGTCCTTGGCTTGGCCGCCGGGGGTGACGTGCTGCAAGACGAGCAGCTTCTTGCCTTCGAGGCGCGGGTCTTTGCGCGTCGCGACGACGGCGCCCACGACTCGAGCCAGAATCATGACGGTCGCTTCGGCCGGCGGCTACTTTTTCCCGGCCGGCTGGAGCGAGAAGATGTCGTCCAGGTTGGCGTGCGGCCGCGGGATGACGTGGACCGAGATCAACTCGCCGATGCGCCGCGCCGCGGCGGCGCCGGCGTCGGTGGCCGCCTTGACGGCGGCGACGTCGCCGCGCATCAGCACGGTAACGTAGCCGGAGCCGATCTTTTCCCAGCCGACCAAGCTGACGTTGGCCGCTTTCACTGAGGCGTCGGCGGCCTCGACGAGCGACACGAAGCCGCGTGTTTCAATCATTCCAAGGGCTTCACCCATGAGTTCCTCACACTCCTCTGGCGCGGATTGCTTCTTCCACTAACCGGATCAACTCTTCGCGAGTCACAAAAAACCCGTCCCGGCCGTTGCCGCCCGCAGTTGCCGGGCGGGCGTCTTCCGCCGTTACCGGGCAGCCCGGCGCGGCCGTTGCATTCGAGGAAACGCCGTAGCGCCCTCTCGATTCAAATAGCTTATCAACTTCGAGTCGCGGCAGCGCTTTCGCCCCGCCCAACATTTCGGCGACGAAATTGATGCGCGCGAAGTGCTCGACGGTCTCCATGCGGAAGTACGCCTGCATCACGTCCTTGCCGTAGCTGACCGCGCCGTGATTGCCCAGCAGCAAGGCGTCGTACTTGGGGATCAGCGGCAGCATCGGCTCGGTCAGGGCGTCCGTCCCCGGCAGGCCGTAGCCGGCCAGCGGCACGCAGCCGAGGCCGATGATGACCTCGGGCAACAGCGCCGTGTCGAGGGCGCGGCCGGCGGCGGCGAATCCGGTGGCCGCGGGCGGGTGGGCGTGAACCACCGAATCGACGTCCGGGCGGATCTTGTAGATCGTCAGATGCATCATGATTTCGGAAGTGCGCTCGAGGCGGCCCGAAATCTTGTTGCCGTCGGTATCGACGACGATGATGTCGTCGACGGACATCATGCCCTTGGAAACGCCGGTCGGCGTGCACATGATGCGCTCGTCGTCCAGGCGGATGGAAATGTTGCCGTCGTTGGCGGCGACCCAGCCTTTCTGGAAAACGAGCTTGCCCACCTCGACGATGTCGCGGGCGTATTCGCGTTCGGTTTTAACCATGCGAAAAATCCAGGATATCACGCAGGGCCGCGGAAACCGAAACGATGGATGCGGACGCCGATCTCCGGCCGCGGCCGCGCCGGCGGCCATTGCCGCGGCGACTTCCAGCGGCGAGACCGCGCGGTATTGCCGCAGCCGCCCGCGCAGCAGCGCGTTCGCCGCGTTGCGGACGCCGCAGGCGGGCAGCAGGAAACTCGGGCGGAAGACGTCAAGGCGCGGAAACTCGAGTTTTTTCAGATCCTCTTCCAGGCGGCCTTTGAGGCGCAGGTACGACAGAGGCGAGTCGGCGTTGGCCGCGACGGAGGTGACGATGAAAAAACGCCGCGCGCCCCGCGCCCGGGCCAGCTTGGCGAAGGCCAGCGGGTAGGCGTATTCGGCAAGCTCCAGCTCGCGGCGGTTCAGCAAGGAGCCCCACCTGACGCCCAAGGCGCAGAAGGCGTCGTCGACAGCCGGCAGAGCGATGGTTTCGAGAGCGTCGAAGTCCGTCTGCAGCCAGCGCAACTTGGGATGTTGCGCGGTTGCCGCGCGGCGGGCCGGCGCCAGCACTTGCTTGTAGCGCGGGCTTTCCAGCAGCAGGCGCAGGCAATGGCCGCCAACCTTCCCGGTGGCTCCGGCCAACAGGGCGATGCGCGCTTCCATTATCTTGCCTGTCTTGCCGATCCGGGCGGCGGTTTTTTCGGTCTGCGCAGCAGTTTTTTCGGTCTGCGCAGCAGTCAGGGGGCGAGAAAGCGGATGCATACCGGGGCGTCGAGGTTCAGTTGCTCGCCCGTCGGCGCCAGCTTGCCGGAGTCGGCGTCGATGCGGTAGACGACGATGTTGTCGGTATGCTGATTGGCGGCCAGCAAGTATCCGCCGCCGGGACCGACGGCGAAGTTGCGCGGCCACTCTCCCTGCGTCGAGACCCGCTCGACTGCCGTAAGCCGGCCGCTCTCTTCATCGACGGAAAAGACCGCTATGGAATCGTGGCCGCGGTTGGAGCCGTAAACGAATTTCCCCGACGGGTGAACCTGGATTTCGGCGGTGTAGTTTTCGCCCGCGAAATCTTCGGGCAGCGTCGAGATCGCTTGCAGCGCGGTCAGCGCGCCGGCGGCGGAGTCGTAAGCATAGGCCGATACCGTGGAATCGAGCTCGTTGATGCCGTAGGCGAATCGGCCGGAGGGGTGAAAGGCGAGATGGCGCGGGCCCGCGCCCGGGGCCGTGCCGGCGTGGGGCGGGTCGTGGGGCTGCATCGAAGCGTCTTCGGGATCGACCGCGTAAACCATGACGCGGTCGAGGCCCAGGTCGGAGAAGAAAGCGAAGCGGTTGTCGGGAGAAAAGTCGGCGGAGTGGGCGTGGGGCCGCTTCTGGCGGGGGTGAACGCTGCTTCCTTCGTGCTGGAAAAACGACACGGCTGCGCCCAGAGCGCCGTCGGCGCCGATGGGGAACGAGGCGACGCTGCCGCCTTTGTAGTTGGCGGCGATGAGCATCTTGCCGCCGGCGTCGACGCTGAGGTGGCAGGGCCCCGCGCCGCGCGAGGAGACTTCGTTGAGCTGGGTCAGCTTGCCGCTCGCGGCGTCGATGGCGAACGCGCTGATCGAGCCGCTTTGGCTGCTGTCGTAGTCGTCGATTTCGCTCAGGGCGTAGAGGTATTTGCGGTTGGGGTGCGGCGCCAGGAACGAGGGCTCGCGCAACTCGGCCGCGAGGCCCAGGTCGGTCGCTTTCCCGGCGGCCGGGTCGAAACGGTAGGCGCGGATGCCCTTGCTCGTTTCCCGGGTGTAGGTTCCGACGAACATCAGGTAGCTGGCGGCGGTCTGTTCCGGCTCGGGCGGGTCCCCGGCGCAGGCGAACAGCAGGGCGAAAAGAACCGGCGGCAGATAGCGCATGCTCAACATCAGAGCTTATCCGGGCGGCGGAGGGCAACCGGGGGGGCGGCTCGATTCGCGGGCGGCGCGTTGGAAGGGTTTCCAGCGCGGAGGACTATGCCGGCTTCTCGAACTCAGGGCCAGTCGACTTCTCTTTTGAAATCGCAGTGCGCGAGGAGTTCCGGCGCCGGCGTGCATCCCGGCACGCAGACGAGCGCTATCTGGATGCCTGCTCGTCGAGCGTACTTCATGGCAGGGATGCAATCTGTGTCGTTCGTCACAAGCGCGATCTTGTCCACGGCGTGCGTTTGAGCATAGTTCGCCATGTCCAGACCGATCCTCATATCGACGCCTTTTTGCTCGAAATTCGGTTTGAAGTCACTGTCTCTGAGGGGTGGCTCAGCGATGGGAGTCCGTATACTCCATCCCCTGAATTTCAATACGCCAAGCCTGACGGCGAACAAGTCTCGCTGCGCCAGAACGTGAAGCCAACGGTCCGAACCTGCAAACTGGCGTTCCTGGCCGGATACCGGCAAGGACTGGGAACCCCGGTATGGAGCGCAATCGTAGTAAAGGATGCGTTGAATGCGTTCCCCTTCTTTGGCGCACCCGTGGCCGAGTTTCTCAATGAAATCGGGATCACATGTTTTGTTTGCGTTTCGGGCGAGCGCTCGAACATGCCCGCCGTCGATCAGGACGGCTATCATACGCCGGCTTCCTATATAATGAACCCCCACGGAAGAATCTGTGGGGGTTCGCTGTATAGGTCCCGCCTACGGGTGTAACGGATGTTCTGAAGTGATTGTAGGCATCTTTTGGGGATTCTGTCAAGCTCTCCTGCAATTTTTTACTTTTTTGCACTTTTTCGTTGCGGGTCCCCGTTGCGGCCGGGAATGTCGTACACTCTCAGCGGGGAGAATCGTCATGCGCGAACTGATCGGAAGCTATCTGACTCGCAATCTGTCTCGGCGGGGACTGCTCGAAAGCCTGGTCGGACTGGGCTTTACCGCGGCCGCCGCGGAATCTCTGATTCGTCCGCTCGACGCGGCGGAAGCGGTCGGCGCGAGCGACGGCGCCGCTTTTGACAAGGTCAGCGGCACGGGCGGCGAGGCCGTTGTCGCCCAGATGAAGGCCGCGGGCGTCGAATACCTGTTCACCAACCCGGGTTCGTTCGAGGTGGGGCTTTTCGACGCTTTCCTGGGGCAGCCCGGCATGCAGCTCATCGTCAGCCTCCACGAGGGTCTGGTGGTCTCGACGGCCGACGGCTATCACCGCATGAGCGGGAAGCCGGCGTTTCTCAACCTGCACGTGATCGCCGGCACGGCGCAGGCCGCCGGGCAGATGTACAACGCCGCGCGCGACGGCTCGGCGCTGGTCGTCACGGCGGGCCTCAACGACAACGAGATGTGGAGCGACGAGGGCACGCTGGCGCCGCGTCCGGGGTACGACCAGAAAGACGTCAACCGGCAGTTCACGAAGATTTCGTGGGAAGCGCGCGAACCGCGCTCGCTGGCGCTGATGGTGCGCCGCGCCTTCAAGGCGGCGACGATGGCGCCCGGCGGCCCGGTGTATCTGGCGATGGCGCATCACGCTCTGGAGGCGAAGGGTGTGGAGCAGGGCATCCTGCCGGGCAAGCGCTTTATCGCCAACGCGCGGCCCCGGCCTGCAAAAGACGCCGTGGAGAAAGCCGCGCGCCTGCTGGTCGAGGCGCGCAATCCGATGCTCGTGGCCGGCGACGAAGTGTGGAAGGCGGGCGCGCAGGACGACCTGATCCGCTTGTCCGAGGCGCTCGGCCTGCCGGTCTCTTATCTGCTGCAAGGCTACTGGAATTTCCCGTCCCACCATCCGCATTACGCGGGCCGGTTCTCGATGAATTCCGCCGCCGCCAAGCGCGGCATGGACGTGGTGATGAGCGTCGGCGCGCCCGACTTCGGCGGACGGGTGGTTCCCCGCGCGCCGGAAGCGCCGCTCGACGCCAAGTTCGTCCGCATGGGCATGAACACCGGCAATCTGGGCCGCAACTATCCTCTCGACCTGGCGCTCGTAGGCGACGTGCGCGAGGGCCTGCGCGACCTGCTGGACGCCGTGGAGTCGATGACCACCGCCGACCGCAGGACCAAGATCGCCAAGCCGCGCTCGGAACGCCTCGCGGCGCTGTCGCGGGAAACGCTGCGCAAGGCGGCCGCGGCGGCCGAGGCCAATGCCGGCGGGTCGCCGGTGCAGGCCGACGCGCTCGGCGCGGCGCTGGCGCGCGGCATCGACAAGCATGCGGTTGTCGTCAGCGAAAACCTGACCGGCAAGTACGGGCTGCTCAAGCTCGGCCACCGCGAGGACGAGGCGATGTGGCTCAGCAATACCGGACTGGGGCTCGGCTGGGGCGTCGGCGCCGCCGCGGGGGCGAAGCTGGCCGCGCCCGAACGCGACGTGATCTGCTCGATCGGCGACGGCTCGGTGATGTACAGCGCGGCGGGTTTCTGGACGCAGGCGCGGTATGAAATCCCGGTGCTGACGGTCGTCTGGAACAACCGCAACTACCAGACGGTGCGCCACGCCTATCACCGCTACAAGGGCAACATGGCGCAAAGCGACCGCTACACGGGGATGTACCTCGGCGATCCCGACCTCGACTTCGTGAAGCTGGCCGAGTCGCAAGGCGTCTCCGGCGAGCGCGTCGAATCCGGCGCGGACCTCGACGCGGCCTTCCGGCGCGGCCGGCGGGCGATCCGCGAGGGGCGCCCGTACGTGCTCGACGTCAACGTCGCCCGCTACGGCGGCGGCGCCGAGTCGACCTGGCACCAGAAGTTCAGCTTGGCGAGCCAGGGGAAACCGGCGTAGTGAGCGGATAGGGAGGCCGCTTACGCGGCCAGTGGATAGTGAATAGCAAGGCAGAGCCGCCGGCTGCAGCGGCCTTCAACATGAAGGAGCATGCGGAGCGCGATTTCGGTTCGCGCCAAGGCGGCAGGCGGGTTCGCCGGATGATCGAGAACCTGTTGCGCGAACGGCGCACCGTTGCTCTCGACTTTGCCGGCGTGGGCGTCGTCTCGAGTGGGTTCGCCGATGAGGTCTTCGGCCGTCTTTTCGTGGAGATGGGGCCGCGCGCCTTCATGACGCGCATCGAAATGCGCAACGTGGAGCGCACCGTCGCAGGACTCATCGACCGGGCCATCGTGCAAAGAACCAGACTGGGCAACGGCGGCGGCTGACCCGTCGAGAGGCCGCCCGCGGCGCTTTCCCCGCGCATTGTTAGGAACGCATTGTTAAGATGGGGGTTTCCAAGGAGGCACTGACGATGCAAGCTTCGCGCCGCTCTTTTCTGACTTCGACCGCCCTGGGCGCGGCCGCGGCGCCGCTGGCGGCGGCCTCGGCCAACCGCGTGTTGGGCGCCAACGACCGCATCCGCCTGGGGCTGATCGGCTGCGGCGGCATGGGCGGCGGCGACCTGCGCGACGCGCTGCGCGCCGGCAATACGGAGTGCGTTGCGCTTTGCGACGTCGATACGACGCGCATGGAGAAGACCCAACGGCGGATCGCCGAGCAGGCCGACCAGAAAGCCGATTTGCTGACCCAGAATTTCCGCCGCGTGCTCGACCGCAACGACATCGACGCGGTGATCGTGGCCACTCCCGACCACTGGCACGCCATCCCCACGGTCGAGGCCTGCAAGGCGGGCAAGGACGTCTACGTCGAGAAGCCGCTGGCGATCACCGTCTGGGAAGGCCGGCAGATGGTCAAGGCGGCGCGCAAATACGACCGGGTGGTGCAGATGGGCACGCAGCAGCGCTCGGGGTCGCACTACCTGGCGGCCAAGGAATATCTCGACAGCGGCAAGCTGGGCCGCGTGCGCCTGGTGCGCTGCTGGGCGTATCTCGATTGGAAGGGCGAGACGCCCCCGCTGCCGGACGGCCCCGCTCCCGAGCACGTCGATTACGACATGTGGCTGGGCCCCGCGCCCAAGCGCAGCTTCAACGAAAACCGCTTTCATTTCAGCTTCCGCTGGTACTGGGCCTATTCGGGCGGCCTGATGACCGACTGGGGCGCGCACATGATCGACATCGCCAACTGGTACATGGGCATCAAGGCGCCGACTTCGGCGATGTCCGTCGGCGGCAAGTTCGCCTATCCGCGAGACGCGATGGAGACGCCGGACACGCAGCAGGTGCTTTACGAGTTCCCCGAATTTTCGATGATGTGGGAGCACGCCTTGGGCGTTGGCCGCGGCCCCGCCGACCGCGAGCACGGCGTCTTGCTGCACGGCGAGAAGGGCGTGCTGGTGATCGACCGCGTCGGCTGGGAGGTTTACCCGGAGACGGACCGCATCGACAAGCCCGTGCGCGAGTACAAGGCCGCCGGCCTGCCGCGCCAGACGTATCGGGCCGACCGCGAGGACATGCACCTGGACCACGTGAAGAACTTCCTCGACTGCATGCGCACGCGCCAAAAACCCCGCTCGGACGTCGAGATCGGCCACGATTCGATGATCGGCTGCCACCTGGGCAACGCCGCGGTGCGCACGGGCCGGCGCGTTTATTGGGACGTCGAGAAAGAGCGTGTGATCGACGACACTGAAGCGGCGGCGATCATGTACCGGCGGGAATACCGCAAGCCCTGGAAGCTGGAAGTCTGAGCGCTGCGGCGCGCGAGAGGCAGCGCAATTCAAGCGGCCAACCGTCGCAATCCAACTGTCCGTGTGCGGCCGGCGCCCGCTCTTGACAACGCTCTGCGGGGGTAGTTAAAAAAATGCAAGTTATGCCGGCTGCGGAATTCGATACGCTCGCCGCTGTGCGCGAGTTGCGGGGAGCCGGGATTGAGCATGTCCAGGCCGAAGCCATCGCGCAGGCCGTGTGCCGGATCGTCACGGAGCATGCGGCATCCAAAACCGACATTGCCGAGTTGCGGGCCGAGACCAGAGCGGACAAGGCTACTCTGCGGAGTAAACCCGAAACGGGCATCGACAAGTTGCGCGCGGATATCTACCGCGCTTTTTGGGTGCAAAGCATAGGTATCGTCGCCGTGATCGGAATACTGATTTTAGTTGCCGCGGTTTTCCAGTCGGTGTACGTTCCGCTTGTCGTTTCCGTGGTCTCGCTGTTTGTTTGCCTTGTCCTCGCTGCCCGTTGGTATTAGCGCCGGCGGCCTGCGTTCGTCACTCTCCAACGGCCGCGCCGGCGGCCAGGCGGTCGTATGCTTCGAGCACATGGCGCTTGGTGCGGTACTCCCCGTACTTGGCGATCTCGTTGCGCTTGAGGGCGGGGAACGAGGCGTCCGGCGGGGGCGCGTCCAGGATGTACGCGAGTTCGGAGCGGTCCAGCCGGTACATGCGCGCGAAGACGGCGTCGATCTCGCACTGCAAGCGATGTCGGCGCTCCTCGTCCCAGGGGAAGGGCGGCACAATCGAAGTGGGCGCCGGGTCTCCTGTCGCCCTCGTTTTAAGCTTCGTCCGCATCGGAATAGGCTGCATCACCTATCGCGTCATAATCGTCGACATCTTCCTCGAACGCGTCCTTGTAGCCGGTGGAGGCGAGTGCGTTCCGGAATGCCTGGCGGCCGTCGATTACCGGCTTGCCCATCGCCTTGTTAATCAACTCGAACATGGCTTGCCCGCGCTCCACGAAGGACTCGGCGAATTTGTCGTTGCGCAACAGTTCAGGTTTCAGCCAATGCGCCGACAGCGCCTGATTCAGATTTTGAATTTCCCGATCGAGTCTGGCAAGGTAACGCGAGGGGCTGTGACCGGCGATGATGCGATTGGTTCGGGCATCGATGGGCGTCTTGCTGATGACCGAGTCGTATAGCAGTTTCGGTATATTGCGCTGAGCATCATTGCACCATGCCACAGGGAAAATATGGTGAATATCAATGTTCTCTGTGTCCCAGGTGACGAGGGACAGGGGTTCGCCGGTTCGCCAGTCTGCGGCGCCGCTTTTCATCTGGAGCGCGTAAAGGCCCTTATATGCGGCGCTGTTCCTGGTGCGCAGCGAAATCAAACGCTCTGGAGCAAAGCTGGCTTCCGTTACGAGCCTGGGTTCGATCCCGCTCCGAATGTATTCGGCGACTTGCGCCAAGTCGAGGGCAAACTGGGTTTCGGTTCCGCCGCCATACGCCTCACTGAAAATGCCCGACCAGTACCAGCGCTACAATCGCTCCGTAGCGTTAGCGGGCTGCAACTCGTTGCCCAACTCCGCGTAAAGCGCGGCCAACGGCACAAGCTGTGTGTTGTAAGGAACATCGCCCCGCGCGAACACAAACTGTCTTCGCAGGAATTTGGCGGCTTGCATGAAGCCGGATTGCACTTTGTCCGCCCAATCGCGGTAGTCGCTAAGGCGCAAGTTAAGCAGATCGCGCTTCTTGCAACTGATGGCGGGGACCTGCTCTTGAGCCTTGCCGTCCGAAATGGCCTGCCTGCGATGTTGTTGAGTTGTCAGCAGCGTAACGGCCTGCAGAAACTGTTCGCCTTCGATTCCTCGCAGAACTCCGTAGTGGGAGTGCAAACGTTCCCGTCTTTCCTTCCAGTCGTCTCGTAACGAAAAATTCTCGGCGGCAAATATAGCCGTCACCAACTCGAAAGTTGTCAGCGTGACGCTGCCAGTGTTGACCTTCTCAAAAACCGTGCAGACGGCCTCTTTCGGTGTTTCCTTGTCCAGGCTGATAACCGGTAGGAGATATTGGGTAAAATTATTCAATACTTTATCTTTGAATTCGTTTCGAAATGCAGCGATTTCTCCTCCGGGATGGTTGGCCGGACTCTTCTGCCAATAGTCGTTGTATGCGAATAACCAGTCCATAGCATCCAGGAGGCGCTCGGTCGGCATCATATGCTGTTGGTATTCCAGTTCATCGGAGGACAAATCCAGAACGGTTCTGCGTCCAAAGTCCTGTATGATCTTCTTATCCTTGGGAACACTGACGATTGCATCTTCTCGATCTGTAGTGGGATCGGGAGATAGCGCCTTGATCATGTCGATGTAATACCAGCGTTCAATCCGTTTGCCACGGTTATCGTGTGTGGCTACCGGGCCGGCGTAACGCAGAGCTTGGTACAGTGACGTGAGCCGCTGCTGCCCGTCCAAAAGGAAGTTATCCGGTTTCTCCGGCAAGGATCCATTATGTCAGGTATACCTTCAACCGGACGACATTTGAACCGGATGTCGTCTCCTGCCTCAAGCATCATGACGGCGCCGATAGGAAATTCCAGGGAGATGCTGGCCAGTAGTCCTCGGATATGGTCGTCGTCCCAAACCCAGCCGCGTTGGAAGTCGGGAAGCTGGATATGGCCGGCTTCTACTTGGTCAAGCAGATTCTCCAGAGATATGGGGTTGGTCTTGAACATTTATGCACATACTGCGGGCAACTGTACAGCCATCGGTTCAGCATCCTGCTGCGCTTGCAGGCACAGAGCATTATTCTATATAAGCGCCTCGTCGCCTTACTCTTCCACGCCGAAGACATAGATGGCGCGGCCGAGGGCGATGGCGATGCGCTGCTTGCCGTCGACGGCGTAGGCGATCGGGTTGGAGACGCCCGCTCCGCCGCTTTGGAAGTGCCAGAGCGGCTTGCCCGTACTGCTGTCGAGGGCGAAGAAAGAGCCCTCGGGCGAACTGCCGAAGACCAAGCCGCCCGCCGTGGATAGCAGCCCCGACCTGGCCCGTCCGCCCGCCGGGAAGGCCCATTGCAGCTTGCCGGTCTCGGCTTCGAAGGCGCGCACCTCGCTGTAGGGCTCTTCTCCGCGGATCGCCCGCGCGCCGCCGGCGGTGTACAGGCTGCCCGTCTTGTAGATCGCTTCGCCCTGGTGAAAGATGTTGCCCATCTCCAGGGTGGTGACGTAGAAGAGATTTTCGAGCGGGCTGTAGGACGGGCTGAACCAGTTGGTCGCGCCGGGCACGGAGGGGTAGATTTTGACGCCCTCGATCGTCGGCGTCGTGTCCGGCAGGCGCATCGGCCGGCCGTGGTCGTCGAGGCCCTCCGCCCAAGTTTGCTTGGCGTACGCTCGGCCTTGCAGGAATTCGCCCGTTTCGCGGTCGAGGACGTAGTAGAACGCGTTGCGGTTGGCGAACAGGACGAGCTTGCGCCGCTTGCCGCGCACCACGCCTTCCATGAGCACCGGAACCTGCGTGGCGTCCCAGTCGTGGACGTCGTGGGGCGTGAACTGAAAGTGCCAGCGGAGCTTGCCGCTGTCCGCGTCGAGCGCCAGCAGCGAATCGGAGTACAGGTTGTCGCCCTCGCGGACCTCTCCGTTCCAGTCGGGGCCGGGGTTGCCGGTTCCCCAGTAAACGAGGTTCAGCTCCGGGTCGTAGGAGCCGGTGACCCAGGTCGTTGCGGCGCCGCGTTTCCAACTGTCTCCCGCCCAGGTCTCGTTGCCCGGCTCGCCGGGGCCGGGCACGGTCCAGAAACGCCAGGCGCGCTCGCCGCTCTGCGCGTCATAGGCGTCGAGAAAGCCGCGCACGCCGTACTCGCCTCCGGCCATGCCGACGACGATCTTGTCCTTGACGGCCAGCGGGGCGACGGTGACCGAGACGGCGGCATGGTAGTCGAAGACTTCGACGTCCCAGCGCACCAGGCCGCTTTTGGCGTCGAGCGCGACGAGGTGCGCGTCGAGCGTGCCGATGTAGACCGAATCGCCCAGTACGGCGACGCCGCGGTTGACCTCGCCGCAGCATACCGGGATGTCGTTGGGCAGCTTGCGCTTGTACTGCCAGAGCGGCCGGCCCGTGCGGGCGTCGAGCGCGGTCACGTCGCTGGGCGGCTCGGAGATATACATCACGCCGTCGACGACCAGCGGCGTCGTTTCGAATTTGTGCAGCGTGTCGATCTGGTAGGTCCACAGGGCTTTGAGGTCGGCGGCGTTGGCGCGGTCGATCTGCCGCAGCGGGGAATGGCGGTGGGCGGAATAGTTGCCGGAGTAGGTGAGCCAGTTGTGCGGCTCGGCGGCGGCATCGCGGATGCGCTCGTAGGCAAGGGGCGCGCCACTGGAAAACGGGCAGAGAATCGTGCAGAGCGCGACCACGGCTGCGGCCCTGCCGAGGCGGCTGTCCGGGCTTGCCGCCCGCGTCTGAATGCGTCTCATGGCTGCAACTATACTCCATGACATCGTTTTGCGACGCCGGCTCGGCAAGGTTTTCAACTCTCCACTCTCCACTATTCACTCTCCACTAAACTTCACCGGGTCCTGCGCAGCGAGGCCAGGTACGAGACGAGGTCGTCGATCTCGGCGGCCGAAAACACGCCGCCGTACGGCGGCATCGAAGATTCGCCCTTGTGCTTGTCGAGCGCGTCCAGGTCGGCTTTGCGCAAGGAGTGCAGGGCGTCGGAGGAATCGCGGATCTGGATGGTGAACGGGTCTTCGTTCAGACGGATGCCGCGGATGCGCCGGCCGCCGACAACGGCCGTCACCGGCAGATAGTCCGCGGACACGGAAGCCGCCGGCGCGGTGAGCGACTCGCGGAGATGGGCCGGGCTGCGGCGCGCCCCGATACCGCTCAATTCCGGGCCTTGGCGGCCGCCGCCGCCGTCGAGCCAATGGCAGGCGGCGCAGCCGCCCTTGCCTGCGTAGAGCCGTTGGCCGGCGTCGGGGTCGCCGGGCAGGGGTTCGGGATCGGCTTGCCCGATGGATTCGACGTAGGCGGCGATCTTCCAGATTTCGCTGTCGTGGAACTGCCCGCCGCGTGGCATCTCGGTGCCCGGAATGCCCAGATCGATGACCAGGAAGAGCGATTCCGCGTCCCGAGCGTGCGTCAAATCGGGCACGGCGAGATTGGGGCCTTGGGCGCCGCGCCCCTCGGGGCCGTGGCAGGCGGCGCAGTGTCCGCCGAACAGCCGCTTGCCCTGCGCGATTTCCTGCGCGTCGACCGGCGGACGCGGCGGAATCGGCTCCTTGCGGCCGATTTGGGCGGACGCGCTGCGCGCGCCGGCGAGAAGCGCCGCAACGGCCAGGAGTGCCGGAGCGCATTTCATGGCCCCATTATAGATAAGCGGATAGCGGGGGCGCTTGCGCTCGGTCGTACTATGATGGGCGCGCCATGGCAGACAAGGCGCGGCTTTTTTGGCGGCGGGGATTCCTCGGGCGGCTGCTTTCTCGGGCGTGCGGCTCGGGGCTCGCGCTGTTTCCTTTTTTTCAGGGGCGCCGGGCGGGAGCGCAGAGCGCCGGCGGGATCGGCGGGTTCGATCATGTCGCCGCTCCGATGCGCAACGAGGCGGCGATGGCCGGTTTCTACAGCGCGCTGGGCTTCCGCGTGGACAAGGGCGCGCGCATCTACTCGGTTCACTGCGGCGACAACAAGATCAATTTTCACCGGCCGGCGCTGTGGCAGGACCCGCAGTTTACGCTGCGCGCGCCGGCCGCGCAGCCGCCCTGCGGCGACTTCTGTTTCGTCTGGACCGGCTCGGAGCAGGCGTTGGCCGCGGTGTTGCAGCGCGCCGGCGCCGCGGTGATCGCGGGGCCGGTCCGGCGGCGGGGCGGGCGCGGCGGCGGCAGCGTAGAGGGAACGAGCCGCTACGCGCGCGACCCCGACGGCAATCTGCTGGAGTTCATCGTTTATTGAGGCGTCTGCGCGAAATGTAATAATTTGTTCGAGAGGCTCATCAGGCCGAATGGAAGGCGGTTCATCTCAGCAGGTTCCTGCTGATCGCTCCGGCAATTTCAAGCCTTTTCCCGCGACCGCCGCGGCGCTGCACGAGGTCATGCGGGCGCGGGGCGTCTGCCCGAACGCCGGCAGGCTCCCCGTCAAGAGTTTCGAGAGTTATTGAGAAAAGCCCGCGCAGAGCGGCGAATGTCTTGCTCTTCACTACGCCAAGACGCGGATTCATCGGGCGGCCGCTCGCCTGGGCGGGCGGTTCACGGCTCGTGCTTGGCCGTGCGGCGCTGCAGCGCCGTTACGCTGCTTGCGCGTCCGCCATCAAGCGCTCAACACGCTGTTCGGCGGGGGCCGCCGCAAGGGGTTGATTCAGCCGCTTGCGCGCTTGCGCGAGGTCCCAGCGGGTCTGATAGGCCAGCCAACTATCGGCCACGCCCCAGCCGATGGCTTCGAGCTTCAACGCAAGTTCCACCGTGACGGGCCGATGTCCGTTCACGATCCGCGACAGTGTGACGCGGGCAACGCCCAGCTTCGCCGCCGCCGCTTCCATGGTCATGCCGGGGTAGTCGTCGCAAGCGTCGAGGTAGCCCCCCTTCATGAGTCTCCCCGGATGCAGCGGGTTTTGCCGCAGCCAATCGGTATTCTTCATGCCGGCGATCATCGTTCTCTCTCTTCTAGTGGTAGTCAACAAAGTCAATGTCGCAGGCATGTTCGCCGTCGAAACGGAAGGCGATCCGCCAGTTGCCGGTGACGGTTACGGCGAAGCAGCCCTTGCGGTTGCCGCTCAGCGGGTGCAGCTTGTAGGTGGGCGCCGAAAGGTCTTTCATCGGGTTGGGGCCGTCCAGGATGGTAAGAATTTCTTCGATCCGCGCCACGCTCTGCGGGGACACGCCGCGCCCGTCGCCCTTTTTCGCCAACCGCTTCAGCGCCTTGCTCTTGAACCCCCGTATCGCTATATCCATATTGTATCCGATGCGGATATGTTGTGCAAGCGGACACAGTGTTTTTCGGGTTTCCGCAAGTTTTTTGGGGGCCGCGATGCCTGCCGTTCCGGGGCCGGGCGGCGGCTTGCGGCGCGGCGGGCGTGGCGGCGGCAGCGTAGAGGGAATGAGCCGCTACGTGCGCGACCCCGACGGCAATCTGCTGGAATTCATCGTTTATTGAGGCGTCTGCGCGAAATGTACAGTATGTTCAGGGGGGTGGCGGCAGGGAACATCGCCCGCCGCCGCTCTCCAAGGGACGCGATGACCGATCCGCCGGCCAAGGAGTAAGCCTGCCTCACGGCTCATCAGGCCGAATGGAAGGCCGTTCATCTCAGCAAGTTCCTGCTGATCGCTTCGGCAATTTCAAGTCTTTTCCCGCGACCGTCGCGGCGCTGCACGAGGTCATGCGGGCGCGGGGCGTCGGTCCGAACGCCGGCAGTCTCCCCGTCAAGAGTTTCGAGAGTTATTGAGAAAAGCCCGCGCAGGGCGGCGAATGTCTTGCTCTTCCCTACGCTAAGACGCGGATTCATCGGGCGGCTGCTCGCCTGGGCGGGCGGTTCACGGCTCGTGCTTGGCCGTGCGGCGCTGCAGCGCCGTTACGCTGCTTGCGCGTCCGCCATCAAGCGCTCAACACGCTGTTCGGCGGGGGCCGCCGCAAGAGGTTGATTCAGCCGCTTGCGTGCTTGCGCGAGGTCCCAGCGGGTCTGATAAGCCAGCCAACTATCGGCCACGCCCCAACCGATGGCTTCGAGCTTCAACGCAAGTTCCACCGTGACGGGCCGATGTCCGTTCACGATCCGCGACAGTGTGACGCGGGCAACGCCCAGCTTCGCCGCCGCCGCTTCCATGGTCATGCCGGGGTAGTCGTCGCAAGCGTCGAGAATGCTCACCTTGAAAATGCTCCCCGGATGCAGCGGATTCTGCCGCCGCCAATCCGTATCCTTCGCTCCTACAATCATCGTTTTCTCCCTTTTAGTGGTAGTCGATCAGGTCGATATCGTAGGCGTCGCCGCCGTCAAGCCGGAAAGTGATGCGCCAGTTGCTCGTGACGGTTACGGCGAAGCAGCCCTTGCGGTTGCCGCTCAGCGGGTGCAACTTGAAGGTGCGCACAGACAGAGCTTTCAGCGGGTGCGGGCCGTCCAAGATATCAAGGATCGCCTCAATGCGCCGCAGGCTTTGGGGCGGCACGTGCCTTTTTGCATCAACCGCTTCAGCGCCTTGCTCTTGAATCCTCGTACCACTATACCCATATTGTATCCGATGCGGATATGTTGTGCAAGCGGACACAGTGTTTTTCGGGTTTCGTTTTTTCGGGCTTCCGCAAGTTTGGGGGGGGGGCGACGATTCCCACATTCCCACAGCAGGACACGACGACTATTTTTCATTTCCAAAAGGGGACATTTCTATCGAGTCTTGACACAAGCCGCGTCGAAGCTTGACAACCGGGGGGCTGCGCGGCTACAGTGCAATGACCGTTCTATCTTACCGACTCGGGAGGAATCTCATGCGCAAACCGCAGAATCGAAAGTCCGGCGCGAACCGTTCGTTCTCGCCCATGCCGTTGAAAGATGAGGACATCACCGCCGTGCGGGTCGATCGCCGTTCCTTTCTCTCGCGTACGATCGCGGCCGGCTCGATCGCGGCGGGCGCCGCCATGACAGCGGCCTGCTCCAGCGGGACCGACTCCGACGAGCAGGACTCCGACGGGGGAGCGGACGCCGACAGCGATTCCCAGTAGGGAGTGGGCGGCGCCGCTCAACGCCATGGACCGGTTCTGCGCGGACGCCTTCAAGACCGTGCCTTCAAGACCGTATCGGGGCGTGCCGAGCGGCAAGCCGCGTTGGAGCTTTGAGCGGGACTGCGCAGCAGGCCGGGCCCGGGAACGGGTCACGCCGCTTGCGCCGCTTCTTCTTCCGCTTCTTCTTCCGCTTCCGCCAACAACTGCTTCTCACGCAGGACGGCAGGGGCCTGCGCCAAGGGTTGATGCAGCCGTTTGCGGGCTTGGGCCAAATCGTATTTTGTCTGAAGCTCCAGCCACACATCGGCGGTTGCCCACCCGGCGGCTTCCATCTTCAGCGCCAGGTTCATCGTGATCGGGGCGCGTCCGTTCACCACACGGGAAAGGCTGTTGCGGCTCACGCCCAGCTTCGCAGCCGCTTCGCTCACTCCAACAATCATCGTTCGTTGCTTTTTTGCCGGCGCGCGCAAGCGCTCTAGCGGTAGTCCTCAAGGGCAACATCGCAGGCATCTCCGTCCACGACTCGGAAGGCGATGCGCAGGTTTGCCGACACGCTCACGCTCCATTCGCCCTTGCGGTCTCCCTTCAGTCGATGCAGGCGATACATCGGCAGGCTCAAGGCGTTCAGTGGATCCGGTGAATCCAGCAATTCCAGTATCTTCGCAATCCGCGCCAAGTACTGTTTCGGCAGCCTGCGGGCATCGTCTTTGTCGTGAAACCGCTTGAGCTTGACCGTTCAAGCCAGTACAGTAGATTGCCTGTGCTCATTGCCGATTAAAAAGATTGCGCAAGCCGAGCGAAAAAAACTAATAACAGTATCCAAATATACCCTGCAAGCGGACTGAAGAAAAGAATCGCAACCAAAACCAAACCGAAAATCAACAGACATCCCGGCCTTGATGATTTTTTTGCTTCCGCCGTTTTCTCTTCGAACATTCCGCCCGTCCTTTCTGGTCAACAAGCCCAAAGCGCCACAACCAAGCAAGCGCCCGCAATCGGCACAATGCGGCCTATCCGCTCGTTCCCGCGCCGCTCGTTCGCGTTGCGCCTGTTCCCGCCGCTTCCGCTTCGTTTCCCGCTTGGCCTGGGTTTCCGCCGCGTCCCGAGGCGCTTGGGCCGATCTGCCGCTCTTGAATCCCTCGATCGCCCCCTCGATCGCCCCCTCGATTGCCATTGAATCGATGGCTCCCCTTCATTCCAAACACTTTAACAGAGCCGCCCGCTGCTCATTTATAATGGCCTGTTTGCGGCGCGGGCGGAATCGGCCCGCCCGGCTCTCCCCCGGATGAAGTAGCGCATGGCCAAGAGCACGCGGCAGTACGTCTTCGAGGGCATGGAGGTTTTGCCCGTTGCGCTGACCGCGTTTGTCGAAAAGCGGCTGGAGAGCGCGTTCGCCGGCGACTGGCGGGATCGGGTTGCGGAACGATTCCCCGCGCTGCGCTTCGCCGCGGACGGGCGGGTCGGTTGGGATCAGGCGGCGCTGCTCAACGCCATGGACCGGTTCTGGGGGGAAGCCTTCAAGACCGTGCTGGGGCGCGCCGAGCGGGCCGTGGTGAACGAGTTGATCGCCGCCCGCCACAAGCTCGCGCACAACGAGGCGTTCAGCTACGACGATGCCGAGCGCGCGCTGGACTCCATGCGCCGCCTGGTCGAGGCGGTCGGCGCCGGCGCGGCCGCGGGAAAGCTCGGCGCGATGCGCAACACGATCTTGCGCACGAAGTTCGCCGAATTGCAGCGCAACGAGGAGCGCCGCCAGATCCGGCTGCCGGCGGTTGCGGGCGGCGGCGCCGGAGGCGCGCTGCCTTGGCGCGAGGTCGTCGAGCCGCACGAGGACGTCGCCTCCGGGGAGTTCCAACAGGCCGAGTTCGCCGCCGACCTGGGCAAGGTTCATGCCGGCAGCGCGCCCCCGGAATACAGCGATCCGCGGGAGTTTTTCAGCCGCACCTACCTGACCGACGGCCTGCGCACGCTGTTGGCCGGCGCGGCCAAGAGGCTGTCCGGCGCGGGCGGCGATCCGGTGGTCGAGTTGCAGACCAACTTCGGCGGCGGCAAGACCCATTCCATGCTGGCGCTCTATCACATGGCGGGCGGCGCGCCGGCGCGGGACCTGCCCGGCCTCGATCAGCTTCTGTCGGAGCGCGGCGCGGCGGTTCCGCCGCGGGTCAACCGCGCGGTGCTGGTGGGCACGGCGCGCGGCCCGCAAGACACGATCGCCTGCGCGGGCGGCCGCGAAATCCGCACCACCTGGGGCGAGATGGCCTGGCAGTTGGGCGGCGCGGCGGCTTTCGAGCGCATCGCCGAGAACGACGCGAAGGGCGTCGCGCCCGGTTCGAACCTGCTGGAAGCGGTCTTCAAGCAATGCGCGCCCTGCCTGATCCTGATTGACGAATGGGTGGCCTATCTGCGCCAGATCTACAAGGTCGACGGCCTGCCCTCCGGCTCTTTCGACGCCAACCTGAGCTTCGTGCAGTCGCTGACCGAAGCGGTCAAGACCAGTCCCGGAACGCTGCTCGTGGCGGCGCTGCCGGCTTCGCAGATCGAGGTCGGCGGCGAAGGGGGCCAGGAGGCGCTGGCCCGGCTCAAGCAGACGTTTTCGCGCATCGAGTCGTCGTGGCGGCCGGCGTCGCAGGAAGAGAGCTACGAGATCGTCCGCCGGCGGCTGTTCAAGGAGATCCCCGGCGGCAAGTTCCACCACCGGGACAACACGCTGAAGCAGTACGCGCGGCTGTACCGCGACAACGCCAACGAATTTCCCCGCGGTTGCGCCGACGCGGACTACCGGCGCAAGCTGGAGAAGGCGTACCCCATCCACCCGGAGCTTTTCGACCAGCTTTATACGGGTTGGGGCTCGCTGGAGCGGTTTCAACGCACCCGCGGCGTGCTGCGGCTGATGGCCCAGGCGGTGCATCATCTGTGGATGCGCGGCGACTCGTCGGCGATGATTATGCCGGGCGGCGTGCCGGTCGGCTCGGCCCGCGTCGAGCCGGAGTTGCTGCACTACCTCGACGTCAGTTGGCAGTCGATCATCGCCGGCGACGTGGACGGGCCGAGCTCGATTCCCTATGAAATCGACCGCGCGGCGCCCAATCTGAACCGCCGTTCCGCGGCGCAGCGGGTCGCCCGCGCCGTCTTCATGGGCACGGCGCCGACGCACCGCGAGGAAAACAGGGGGCTCGACGACAAACGCATCCATCTGGGAGTCGTGCAGCCGGGCGAGCGGCCGGCGCTCTTCGGCGACGCGCTGCGCCGGCTGGGCAATCGGGCGCGGTTCATGCACAGCGAGGGCGGCCGCTACTGGTATTCGGTGTCGGCGAACCTCAACCGCCTTGCCGCCGACCGCGCCGAGCAGGTCGAGGAAGCGCTTGTGCAAATGGAGTTGGACAAGGCGCTGGCGGCCTATATCGACGGTCTCGGCGGGCGCGGCTCCTTCGCCGCCGTGCAGACGGCGCCGGGCGGCCCGGCCGACGTGCCCGACGAAGCGGGCGGCGTGCGCGCCGTCGTGCTCGGCATCGCCCATGCGCACAACGGCCGCGACGATTCCGCGGCGCTGCAGGCGGCGCAGGACATCCTCATGCAGCGTGGCGGCGCGCCCCGCGTTTACCGCAACGTGTTGGCGTTTCTCGCCGCCGACGCGCGGCAGGCGGACAATCTCGAGGAGGCCGTGCGCAGCGTCCTCGCCTGGCAGGGGATCGTCCGCGACACGGTGAGCCTCGACCTGACCCAGCGCGGCAGCGCCCTGGCCAAGGCCAAGTCGGCCGAGGCGAAAGAGACCCTGCAGGCCCGCCTCAAGGAGGCTTGGCGCTGGCTCATTTACCCGGTGCAAGAGAGCGCGCAGGCCGAAGTCGCCTGGATGACGGGCAGGGTGCAGGCGCAGGACGGCCTTCTCGAACGCGCCGGCAAGAGGCTCGTCGACAAAGAAGGGTTGCTGCCCGCGCTCGGCCCGGAGCGGCTGGACCGCGAGCTCCGCAAATATATCTGGCAGGACAAAGACCATCTCTCGCTGAAAGATCTCCGGGAGTATCTGAACCGCTGCCTCTACCTACCGCGGCCTGAAAATCGACAACGCCCCGAACGCGCAGATCGTTATCGACAGCGAAAGCGTCATCGTGAGAAAAGACATTGCGGAGAAGCACAGGCCCGCGACGCCTCCCGGCCCGGGCGCCGGTCCGCCCGACGGTCCGCAGCCTCCCGGTCCGGGCGCCGATCCGCCGCCCCTCGGTCCGCAGCCGCCGCCTCCTCCCGAAGCGCAGCCGACGCGCTTCAGCGGCGCGGTGATGATCTCGCCGGAGCGGCCGGCGAAGGAAATCCACCGCATCGTCGAGGCCGTGGTCGAGCAGCTTACGACCCTGCCCGGCAGCGACGTGACCCTGAAGCTCGAAATCGCTGCCGAGGTCCCTTCCGGCCTCGACCGGGCGAAGGTGCGCACGCTGATCGAGAACGCCAATACGCTCGGCTTCATTGACAAAGCGGTCAAGTGACAGCGGCGGCCTGCCGCTTATAATCAGTGGTCTATGGCAAGTCCTTCGCGGCGCGATGCGCTGGTCACCCTTGCCGCCGCCGGTCTCTCGGCGCCGGCGCTCGGCGCACAGCAAGCGTATGAGCCCAAGGCTTTCGCTGCCGAGGATTACGAGCTGTTGGGCGGCTTGGTCGATCTGATCGTTCCGCCGTCGGAAACGCCCGGGGCGCAACAGGCCGGAGTCGATGCGATCATCGACGAAGCCCTTGCCGGCAGGCCGCGGGAGCGGGCTTCTTTCGCCGCCGGTTTGCGGCGTCTGCGCGCCGCCGGCTTCGCCGCCATGGGGCAGGCCGAGCAAACCGCCCTGCTGCGCGAATACGAGCAGTCGAGCGGGGAGACGAAAGTCTTTTTCGAAATGCTCAAGTCGCTGACGATCGACGCCTACTACTCGACCGAAATCGGCCTCGTGCAGGAGCTCGGCTACAAGGGCAACACCTACTTGGCCGAGTTCCCGGGCTGCACGCACGAGCATACGATCGAGGGGCGCGCGGTCGAGGAGGCGGACTGATGGCGCAGGAAGACTACGACGTTGTCATCGTCGGCAGCGGCGCGGCGGGCGGCATGGCCGCCTGGAACCTGACGCGCAAAGGGGCCAAGGCGCTGGTGCTCGAAGCGGGCGAAAAGTTCGACTCCGCCGATTTCTGGTCGCACGTCAAGCCTTGGGAGGCCCGCGAGCGTCTCCGCCGCGGCGAGAGGCCGCCTGACTTCGAGGGGCTGCCGCTGCGGGAAAGCCCCTTCGAGACGCCGCCGGGACAGCCTTTCCTGCTGCGCCGCGTCTGGGGCGTCGGCGGCAAGACGAATATCTGGGGCCGCGTCTCGCTGCGCTACGGCGATCTCAATTTCAGCGAACCGGCGGTCGACGGCTGGGAAATCCCTTGGCCGGCGACCTACGACGAGATCGCGCCCTATTACGACAACGTGGAAAAGCTGATCGGAGTCTGCGGCGGCGAAGACGACTCGCGGTTCCTCCCCGGCTCGAAGCATCACCTGCCGCCTCCGAATCTGCGCTGCGGCGAGGTTCTGCTGCGGCAAGGGGCCGAGAAGGCCGGCTACGCCGTCGTCCGCGGCCGCCGCGCGGTGCTCACGCGGGAGCACAACGGCCGCGCCCAATGCCATTTCTGCGGAGCCTGCGGCAGCGGCTGCGACATCGGCGCGTTCTTCAACTCCTACGACTACCTGCTGGCCGCCGCGCTCGAAACGGGCCGGCTGACGATCCGCGAGAATGCCGTCGTTTCCCATATCCTGACCGGGGAAGACGGCCTGGCCAACGCCGTCCGTTACTTCGACCGCCTGAGCGGACGGGAGCGCGTCGTCCCCGCCAAGCGGGTCATCGTGGCGGCGTCGGCGGTCGATTCGACGCGCATCCTGCTGAACTCGAAATCTTCGCGCTACCCCAACGGCATCGGCAACGGCTCCGACGTCATCGGCCGCTACCTTTGCGAGCAGTTCCGCTTCCACGTCTACGCCTTCGCGCCGCAGCTTTACGGCCGGGCGGCGTCCAACGACGACGGCATCTCCGGCGGGCACATCTACATCCCGCGTTTCGAGGGCCCCGAGCAAAAACGCGATTACCTGCGCGGGTTCGGCATCCAGCTTTGGGGCATCGGCTGCGGCGCCAACGCCGCGTTCGCCAAGAAGCTTCCCGGTTTCGGCCTCGATTTCAAGCGCGGCGTCAAGCGCCGTTATCCCGCGCTGATCCAGATGCATCCCTATGGCGAAGTTCTGCCCTACCGGCGCAACCGCATTACGGTCGAAGGTACGCAGAACGACCGCTTCGGCGTGCCGACCATGCGCATCGCATACGAGCTGGGCGAGAACGAGCGCAAGATGATCCCGCGCATGTACGACGCGGTCGAAGAAATCCTGCACGCGATGAAGGCCGAGCCGCTGCCCTACGAACGGGGCGCTCTCGACGAGTTGGGCGCGGCGATTCACGAGCACGGAACCTGCCGCATGGGCGCGGACCCCAAGCGCTCGGCGCTCAACGCCCACATGCAGATGCACGAAGTGAAGAACGTCTTCGTCGTCGACGGCAGCGCCTTCCCCACGCCAACGGAGAAAAACCCTACGCTGAGCATCCTGGCGTTCGCTTGGCGGGCCACCGACTACATGGCCGATCGGATGAAAAAAGGCGAGATATAGGCCGGCGGGCGCCGCAGCGCGCCCCTGATGGAATCAGGATTCACCGGCGGCGACTTCCCACGCCGACGACCGAAAACGGTAGGCCTCATCCTCGGCCCTGTCTTGCAACGAAGGCTAGCTCAATAAATTCTCCGGCGCATGCCGCGTTGCTTCCGTCGCCCGCCGGGTAAAAATCCGGCGGCCGACTGCTTGCGCCGGCGGCGTTTCCCAGTAAAATTGTGAGCATGCCGCCGCTGCAACCCATACGGGCTTTCTTTTCGCTTCTGGGCGTTTCTCTATCTCTTGCCGCTGCTCTGCCGGCGGCCGACATCAAGGTTCTGGTCTGGGACGAGCGCCAGCCGCGGCAGGCCGAAGCCTACGACAACTTTCTGGGCAACGAGATCGCCGAGCGGCTGCGCGCGAAGCCCGGCCTCGCGGTCGCTTCCGTCGGGCTGGACGACCCCGGCCAGGGCCTCGAAAACCTCGACGACTACGACGTGCTCGTCTGGTGGGGGCACGTGCGCCAGGACGAGGTTTCCGCCGCGGCGGTGCGCAAGATTCTGGCGCGGGTCAGAGCCGGCAAGCTTGCTCTGATGCCGCTCCATTCGGCGCACTGGTCGACTCCTTTCATGGAAGCGATGTTCGACCGCACCCGCAGGGAAGCCCGCGCGCGCTACCCGGACCCCAAAACCGAAATCGAGTTCATCGAGCCGCCCGGGAGATACCCGCCCACTTACGAGTCGATCGTCACGCCCGCCTACTACGCCTACAAGAAGGGCGGCCGCGTCGCGCGCGTGCGCGTCGATCTGCCGAATTGCGTTTTCCCCGGATTCCGCCCGGACGGCGCCCCCAGCACGGTCACCGTCCTGCGGCCCGCCCACCCGATCGTGAAAGGGTTGCCGCGCCGGTTCGAAATCCCGCAAACCGAAATGTACGACGAGCCTTTCCACGTGCCCGAGCCCGACGCGGTGCTCTTCCGCGAGGACTGGCGGCACGGCGGCCGGTTCCGCGGCGGCATGCTCTGGAACATAGGCAGGGGCAGGGTCTTTTACTTCCGCCCGGGCCATGAGCAATTCCCCGTGTTCAAGGACGAAAACGTGATGAAGATCGTCGAGAACGCCGTCCGCTGGCTGGGCGCGCAGGTCGGGCGCTGAGGCCATGCGCCGCTTGACGCTCGCGGCAGGCGTTCTGCCCGCATTGGCGCTTGCCGCTCAAGCCGCGGCGGACGACAGGCCGAACATCCTGTTCGTGATGAGCGACGACCACGCCGCGCCGGCCGTCAGCGCCTACGGCGGCGAGCTCATCCGAACGCCGAACATCGACCGTCTCGCCGTCGAGGGCGTCCGCTTCGACAACGCCTTCTGCACCAACTCGATCTGCACGCCCAGCCGGGCCGTCGTGCTCACGGGGAAGCACAGCCACCGCAACGGCGTCTTCACCCTGAGCGACGTCTTCGACGGCTCGCAGCAGACCGTTGCGAAGCTGCTGCAGGCCGCCGGATACCACACCGGCATGGTCGGCAAGTGGCATCTCAAGAGCGAACCGACGGGCTTCGACGAGTACGCCGTGCTGCCCGGTCAGGGTCTCTACTACGACCCCGCGTTCCGCCGCAAAGGCTCGTGGCCCGAAACCGAAACGATTTCCGGTTACGTCACCGACGTCATCACCGATCTGGCGCTCGAGTTTCTGCGGGGGCGGCCCGCCGGCAAGCCGTTTTTCTTGATGTTTCACCACAAGGCGCCGCACGACGTCTTCGTGCCCAAGCGCGAGCACCGCGGCCTGTTCGCCGACCCGATACCCGAGCCTCCGAACCTGCTCGAAGATCGCCGCAACCGGCGGGCGCTGCGGGACACCACCGAGGAAGTCGGCGGCAAGCATCTGGCCTACGGCAATCCCGCCTGGCGCTGGTTCCTCGAGCGCGTGCGCTACGAGCCCGAGGAGATCAACCGCTGGGAGCGCGATCTGGCCGGGTTGGCGGGGGACGGCCTCAAGCGCGCGCAGTACCGGATTTACATGCGGCGCTATCTGCAGTGCGTCTATTCGATCGACGAAAATCTCGGTCGCGTGCTCGACTACCTCGACCGCGAGAACCTGGCCGCCAACACCGTCGTGCTCTACACCTCCGACCAGGGTTTCTTTCTCGGCGAGCACGGACTCTACGACAAGCGCTTCATGTATGAGGAGACGCTGCGGATTCCCCTGCTGGTCCGCGCTCCGGGGCGCATCCCGGCCGGCTCGGTCAGCGGCGCCCTGGCGCAGAATCTCGATTTCGCCCCCAGCTTGCTCGACTGGGCCGGAGTGGACGCTCCCGAGCCGATGCAGGGCCGCAGCTTCCGCCCCGTAGCCGAAGGCCGTCCGCCCGGCGATTGGCGGAGCGCAATCTACTACCGCTATTGGATGAACCGCGCCCACTTCAACGTCCCGGCGCATCTGGGCGTGCGCACGGAGCGCTACAAGCTGATCTACTTCTACGACGACCCGCGCGGCCCCGACGGCAGGAAGCCGGTCGCCGGCGCCCGCCCGAATGTCGGGGAGCGTTTCTGGGAGCTGTACGATCTCAAGGAAGACCCCCGCGAGATGCGCAACCTCTACGGGCAGGAAGCCTACGGCCCCGTCGTTGCGCAGCTCAAGGAACGGCTGAACGCCCTGCGCCGGCAATACGGCGACGCGGCATTCCCGTAAGCGGCCCGCGGCGTCAGCGCCGCGCCGGCGGTCTTGCTATCCGCTATCCACTGCTGCAACTCACTGCTGCAGCCACTTGACCATGAACTGCACGAGCGCGTATCCGTTGTCTTGACAGCCCACCGCCTTGAAGCCGGAGGCGGCGTGGAAGTCGAGCGATTCCTGGTTGCGCGGCCGGAGATTCACCTCGCAGGCAAGCAGCGGATACCCGCCGGCAACGGCCACCGCCTCCGCGTCGCGGTAGAGCGCCCGGCCGAGGCCGCGCCGCCGGAATTTCCCGCCGATGGCGATGCGGTCGATGTAGAAGACGTCGCCGCAGCGTTTTTTCAGCCAGCGCAGGTTCGGGCTGTCGTAATCGGTGTGCGGATGCAGGCAGATCAGAAACCCGGCCGTTTCGCCGTCGATCGCCGCGATCCGAAAATAAGATGCCTGCTCCCGGAACCAGGCGAGTTCCTCCAACGACAGGCTGTTCATGGCCGGCGCGGCCTCCTCGTTGAGGGCGCGTACGGCCGGCAGTTCCGCCTCGGCCACGTCACGGAGATCGATCGGCATCGTTCTTAGTGCAGTGTACACGCCTGCCGGCGGACTTGCCGGCAGGCGCCTGCGGATGGAAACAGTGTGTTAAACCCCGGTAAAAAAACGTTTCAAGGCGTTGGAGCGGCTTGGAAAACTGGCCGCCGGAGAAAATTTCGGTGAGAATGAGAACAGGCCGCGATGCTAGACCCAAAAGAACAAGACAAACGACTCGCGCAGCGCTTCGGCGCCGCCGCGCCGCTCTTGGATCCTCAGCCGGAGCCGGAGAAGGAAGCCGGACCGGAACTCGTCCCGGATCTGCCGCCGCCCCCGCCGATTTCCCGCTGGTGGCTGGCGATACCCCTCTGCATCGGCATCTGGGCGGGGTTTGCGCTGACGCAGAATTCCGAGCGCATCGTACAAGTCGCGCAACCGCGTCCCATTCGGACGGTTGCAGCCGACCGCGGCGATATTCGCAAGACCGTGCGCATCGCCGGCGACACCGCAGCCTTCAATGTCGCCGCCGTGCGGGCGCCGCGCATCCGCGGCCGCGGCGGCGGAGCGGGCGGAGCGGGCGGCGGCGCCCAGATGACTCTGGTCAAGCTGGCCGCAGCCGGAGCCTGGGTCGAAAAAGGAACCTTGGTCGCAGAATTCGACACGCAGAACCAACTCCTCAAGCTGGACGACCAGAAAGCGAAGGTCGTCCAGGAAGAGGCCAGGATACTCAAGGTGAAAGCCGATCAGACCATCGCTCAGGAACGGGAGCGCGTCGCCGCCGCCAAGGCGGAGTCCGATCTGGGCAAGGCCGAGCTCGATCTGAAAACCACCGAAGTCAAATCGGCTATCGTCGCGGCGCGCCTGCAGATGGTCGTGGAAGAGGCCGAGGTCAACCTCGAAGCGGCCCGCAAAGAGCTCCGCCTGGCCGACAAGGCCCGCCTCGCCGAGTTGCGCTCCAACGAAATCCGCCGTGACCAGGAACTCATCGATCAGAAGCGCGCCGAGATGAACATCGAGCGCATGCGCATCGAGGCGCCCATCGACGGCATGGTCGTGCTCATGTCGAATACCGGCGGCAGCAACATCTCTGAAATCGAGCAGGGCGACCAGGTTCGTCCGGGCATGCACTTGCTGAACATCGTCGATACCGCGTCCATGGTGCTCGCAGCGGCGGTCAATCAGGCCGACAGCCAGGTCATTCGAACCGGGATGCCTGCCGAGGTGCGCCTCGACGCCTACCCCGACGCCGTATACCCCGCGCGCATAGCCGCGGTAGGTTCGCTGGCGGGGACGAGCACGGGAGGAGGCGGTGGGCGGGGCGGCCGCGGCGGATTCAGCCGCAGCGGCGGCGGAAACTTCCTGCGCAACATCGCCGTCGAAGTCAGCATTCTCTCCAAAGACGAGCGCGTCATTCCCGATCTGTCGGCCTCGGCCGACATCATCCTCGAAACCGCCGAGAACGTCGTGCGCGTTCCCCGCGAGGCCGTTTCGTTCGAGGCCGACGGAGCCTGGGTGGAAGTCGGCGGCAGCGATGCGGAATCGTTCGAGCGCCGCCGCGTCGAAGTGGGACTCGTCAGCGACATCCACGTCGAAGTCGTCAGCGGCGTCGAACCCGGCGCGAAATTGGCCGTCCGGCGGCTGCAAGCCCGTCTTTAGCTGTCAGCGGAGCGCCTCCAAAGCCGGCGCCGTTCGCAGTAGGATAGTATCTGGACGGACTCTCCATGTCGAAACTCCTGCTGCGCATCTTGCTTGCCCCGGCGCTGGCCGCCTTTCTGGCCTGCTCGAATTCCGAGCTTCAGGTCGATCCCGCGCCGCAAACGCAGGCGGCCGCGCCCGAGCAGGCCGACCGCTGGGAAGAGGCGATCCAGACCTTCGAGAAGGCCGACAGCGCCAATCCGCCGCCCAAGGGCGGCGTGGTTTTCTACGGCAGCTCGAGCTTCCGCCGCTGGGACCTGGAAAAGTCGTTCCCGGAAATGGGCTTGGTCAACCGCGGCTTCGGCGGCTCGCAAATGTCCGACGCCGTGCGTTACCTCGACCGCGCCGTGCTTCCTCTCGAACCCCGCACGATCTTCGTCTACGAAGGCGACAACGACATCGGGCGCGGCAAGAGTTCGGAAACCGTTGTCGCCGATTACCGCGCGTTCGTCGAAAAGGCGCGCGCGGCCTTGCCCGAGGTCAAGATCGTCTTCGTCTCGATCAAGCCCAGCATCCGCCGCTGGGAGCTGATCGACAAGATGCGCGAAGCCAACGCGCGGATCGAGGAGATCGCCGAAGGCGACGCGCTTCTGGAATACATCGATGTCGATGCGCCGCTGTTGGGCGCGGACGGCCGGCCCCGCGCGGACCTGTTCGTCGAAGACGGCCTGCACCTCAATGACGCCGGATATGCGATCTGGGCTGACTTGGTGCGCCCGCATCTCGATTGATGGCCTGCAAATCCGGCGGAGAAGAGCCGCCGCTGTATTGCGACGCCGCCATGCCGGCGCCGCTCGACCGGACGTTCACCTACAGCCTGCCCGCGGCGCTGCGGGGCCGCGTGCGGCCCGGCTGCCGCATCGTCGCTCCGTTCGGCGCGCGGAAGCTGACCGGCGTCGTCCTGGCGGCGCACGGCGTAGCGCCCGACAGCGGCGCGCGCGGCGTCCTGCGCCTGCTCGACGAAGAGCCGGCGCTCACGCCCGAGCTGCTCGCTCTCGGCCGCTGGATCGCCGACTACTACTGCGCCCCGATCGGCGAAGTGTTCAAGGCGATGCTGCCGCTGGGCGGCGAGATACGCGCCGCGAAAGCGGTTGCGCTGACGCCCGCCGGCGCCGGCGCAGCCGCCCGATTCGCGCATGCCGACGGGGCGGACGAGCCGCACGTGTTGCTCCTGCGCGCGCTCGAGCGGCGGCCTCTTTCTCTGCCTTATCTGAAACGAAAGTACGAGAAGGCCGAAGCGGCGCTGCGCGGGCTGGAAAAACGCGGCCTCGTCAAGATCGAGGCGCGGATCGAAGACCGCGACCCGACGCGCGCCCGTGATGGGCGGCTGACGGTCGAGGCCGCCGCCCTCGACGCGCTGCCGGCGAAAGCGGCCAAGGGCGAGCGTTGGCTTGTCGATTTCCTCGGCGGGAGCCCGGGACGCCACGACCTCGATCTGCTGCGCATCGAGCGCAAGGACGCCGCGCGCGCCGCCCGCAAGCTCGCCAGGGCGGGCGTCGTCAAGCTGGAGTCGGCCCCGGCCGCGCGTGGCGGACGGGTGATCGAGACCCCGCGCATCCGTCTCAACGGCGCGCAGCAAGCGGCGCTCGCGGCCGTCTCGGAAGCGCTCCGGGCCGGGAAATTCCGGGCGTTCCTGCTCCAGGGCGTAACCGGTTCCGGCAAGACCGAGGTCTATCTGCGGGCGATCGAAGAGTGCCTCGCGCTCGGCCGCTCGGCTCTGCTGCTGGTTCCCGAAATCGCGCTGACTCCCGGCGTGGCGTCGCAGTTCTTCGCGCGCTTCGGGGACAACGTGGCGATTCTGCACAGCGCCTTCCCGGACGCGCGGCGCGCCGAGCAGTGGCGCAGAATCCGCTCCGGCCGGGCGCGCGCCGCCATCGGCACGCGCAGCGGCGTCTTCGCTCCGCTGTCCGATCTGGGGCTGGTCATCGTCGACGAAGAGCACGAATCCGGCTACAAGCAGGAGGAAGCGCCCCGCTACCACGGCCGCGACATAGCGGTCGTGCGCGCGCAGGCGGCCGGCGCGGTTGCCGTCCTCGGGTCGGCGACGCCGAGCCTGGAGTCGCGGCGCAACGTCGCTGCCGGGAAGTACGCGCTGCTGCGCCTGCCCGACCGCGTCCGCAGCCGCCCGCTGCCGGCGGTGACCGTCGTCGACATGCGCCGGGAGTTTCTGGAAACCCGGCAAAGCAGGCTCTTTTCCCGCGCGCTGGCGAACGCCGTCGATGAGCGCTTGCAGGCCGGCGAGCAAGCGATGATCCTGCTCAACCGGCGCGGCTTTTCGATGTATGCGCTGTGCCGTTCCTGCGGCTGCCGGGTTGAGTGCGAAAACTGTTCGGTCACGCTGACTTACCACAAGCGCGAGCGGCGGTTGCTCTGCCACTACTGCGGTTTCGCCGCGCCGCCGCCCAAGACCTGCCCGGCCTGCCAAAGCGAATACATCCACTTCCAGGGCAGCGGCTCAGAGAAAGTCGAAGAGCGGCTTCGCAACGACTTTCCGCGGGCGCGCATCGCCCGGCTCGACCGCGATACGGTCAGGGGCCGCGGGCGCTACGAGGAGATCCTCGACGGTTTTCGCGAAGGGGCTTACGACCTGCTTGTCGGCACGCAGATGATCGCCAAGGGGCACGACATCCCCAACGTCACCCTGGTGGGCGTGGTCAACGCCGACATCGGGCTTGGCGTGCCCGATTTTCGAGCCGCCGAGCGCACCTTCCAATTGCTGACCCAGGTGGCCGGCCGCGCCGGACGGGGCGGCAAGCCCGGGCAGGTCATTCTGCAAACGATGAACCCCGAGCACTATGCGGTGCGGTTGGCCGCGCGCCAGGACTACGACGCCTTCTACGAGCGCGAATCGAATTTTCGCAGAAATCTGCGCTATCCGCCGTTCGCCGTGCTGGCCGCGATGATCGTGCGCAGCCGCAAGCCGGAAGAGGCGCTTGCCCTCAGCGGCGCGCTCGCCCGGCGTCTCTCGCCGCCCCCTGAGGGGGTGCGCATGATGGGCCCGGCGGCCGCCCCCGTGGCCAAGCTGCGCGCCGAGTACCGCTATCAATTCCTTCTGAAATCCCGCAGCCGAAAAAGCATCGCTGCGGTGCTCAAGCGGGCGCGGGAATTCGCGCTCGCCGAAAGCTGGCCGCAAACGGCGCTGGTGATCGACGTCGACCCGATGAGCCTGCTTTGAGGAGCGGCTGACGCCGGCATACATGCTAAATTGACGGGGAAGCAATTATTGAGATGAGAATCAATGCCCGATTGGATGACGAGCGCGCCGAGAAACTGAAGCAGATCCGATCGCTGACGCGGCTCAGCGTAAGCGAAATCGTAAAGCAGGCGATCGATCTTTTTTATCGGCAGCAAACGGAGCGGCCCCGAGAAAAGCTCGACGCCTTGTTGTCGAGCGATTTCGTGGGCTGCGCCGCAGGCCCGGAAGACTTGGCGAGCCGATATAAGCAGTGCCTGACACGGGATATTGAGAACAAACATGGTGTTGGCTGATACCGGCTACTGGCTTGCGTTAGCCAATGTGCGGGATTGTTGGCGCGAGGCGGCAGTGACGGTCAGCCGGAGCCTCAATGAGCCGCTTGTCGTCACGTGGCCGGTGGTGACCGAAACCTGCTATCTCATGCTCACGCGGCTGGGTGTGCAAGCTGAATTGCGCTTCGTTGAGCAAGTGTCGCGAAACGTGGATATCCATGAGATCGGGAAAAAACATCTCGGCGCCATCCGCGCGTTGATGGAGAAGTACGCGAATCTGCCGATGGATTTGGCGGACGCCTCACTCGTTGTGGCGGCGGCCGAGCTTGGAGAAGGCCGTATTCTCTCTACGGACCGGCGCGACTTCAACGCTTATCGCTGGAAGGATACGGAGCCGTTTCACAATCTGCTACCGGATTCCCCACGAAGCGGCGCCCCATAATGCGCACTGAGCTGGTGAGCCGATCCGATGAAGCCGCCTTCGAGACAGGAAGATCGGTTTTTGAGGATGTCGATCGAGCCGTCGACAGCCTCGGTTGCATCCGTGCATTGACGCCCCAGGAGTTCCGATTTTCGGGCTTCGAAAGCTTGGCGGCGGCAAAGTTACACTAGGATTCGCCGATGCCCGACCACGGCTACTTCTCCAATCTCATCTGGCAGATCGCCGACCTGCTGCGCGGCCCCTACCGCCCTCCGCAGTACGAGCGCGTCATGCTGCCCATGACCGTGCTGCGGCGTTTCGACTGCGTGCTCGCGCCCACCAAGAGCAAGGTGCTGGCGGAGTACGAAAAACGAAAGGGCGGCAAGTTCACGGGAGCCGCCCTCGACAGCATGCTCAGCCGAGCTGCCGGTCAACGTTTCCACAACCGCTCGCAGCTCGACTTCGAGAAGCTGCAGGGAGACCCCGATAACGTCGCGCAGCACTTGGTGAGTTACATTCAGGGCTTCTCCGAGAATGTGCGCCGCATCTTCGAATGCTTCGAGTTCGAGTCCGAGATCGAGAAGATGCGCGATGCGAACATTCTCTACCTGATCGTCTCGAAGTTCCGCAGCGTGGATTTGCACCCCTCCGCTGTGCCCAACGAGCAGATGGGCCTCATTTTCGAGAACCTGATCCGCCGCTTCAACGAGCTTGCCAACGAGACCGCCGGCGACCACTTCACGCCGCGCGAGGTCATCCGGCTGATGGTGAGCTTGCTGTTCATCGAGGACGATGAACTGCTCGCCTCTCCGGGCGTCGTGCGCAAGCTCCTCGACCCGGCCTGCGGCACCGGCGGCATGCTGGCCGAGGCGCAGAGCTACCTGCGCGACCACCACTCCGAGGCCAGACTCTATGTTCACGGCCAGGACTACAACAAGCGCGCCTACGCCACCGCCGCCTCCGACATGCTGATGAAGGAAGTCGACCACAACGGCGGCGGCGACAAAGTGCGCTTCGGCGACAGCTTCACCGAAGACAAGTTCGAAGCCGAGACCTTCGATTACTTCCTCACCAATCCGCCTTTCGGCGTGGACTGGAAGAAACAGCGGCATACGATCGAACTCGAGCACAAGCAGCGGGGGTTCGAGGGCCGCTTCGGAGCCGGGCTGCCGCGGGTGAACGACGGCGCGCTCCTTTTCTTGCAGCACATGATCGACAAGTTCGAACCGGTGCGCCCCGCCGAGCGCCGATACGGCTCGCGGCTCGCTATAGTCTTCAACGGCTCGCCGCTTTTTACAGGCGGCGCCGGCTCGGGCGAGAGCGACATCCGCCGTTGGATTATCGAGAACGATTGGCTCGAAGCCGTCGTCGCCCTGCCCGAGCAGATGTTCTACAACACCGGCATCGGCACCTACGTCTGGATCGTCGCCAACCGCAAGGAGCAGCGGCGCAAGGGTTGGATCCAGCTTCTCGATGCGCGCGATATCTGGACTCCGGGAGGCAGCGCGGAGAGCAGGCGCAGCTTGGGCGACAAGCGCCGCCATCTCGCCGACGGCCAGATCGACGAGATCGTGCGGCTTTACGGACGCTTCGCGCACGGCGAACGCTCCAAGCTCTTCGACAACCGGGATTTCGGCTACACGCGCGTGACCGTCGAGCGCCCGCTGCGTCTTCGTTACCGAATGACCATCGAAGACAAGGCGCGCTTCCTCGACGCCTGCCCCGAGTTGCTCGACGACGTTCAGGCCGTGGACAAGACGCTGGGCCGCGAACCCCTGCGCGACTGGAACGCCGTATGGAAGCGGATCGCGGACCTGCTCCCAAGACGCTGGACGCAGGCCGAAAAGAAGCTCTTCCGCGATGTCTTCACCATAAGGGACCCCCAAGCCGAGCCGGTCAGCAAGAGCGGACGGAAAGACGGCTTCGAACCCGATCCCAAGCTGCGCGACTTCGAAAACGTCCCGCTTCCCGAGGACATCGACGCCTATTTCGAGCGCGAGGTGCGCCCCCATGTTCCCGACGCCTGGATGGACCGCAGCAAAGACAAAGTCGGCTACGAGATCAACTTCAACCGCTACTTCTACAAATACACGCCGCCCCGCCCGCTGGAAGCGATCGACGCGGATCTGAAAAAGGCCGAGGAAGAAATCGTGCGGCTCTTGCGCGAGGTGACGGCGTGAAGGCTCTCGATACCCTCGATTTCGGTTCGCAACTCGGTGAAATGAGGTCGATACAGGACGGTTGGCTTGAAGGCGGAGGAGCGGCGCCGCATGACGCGGGCCTCGATTGGTTATCCCAAGCCTTCGACCGGCACTTTTCCGAAGATGCGCCGTTGCCACACCTTTACCCGACCGAAGCGGGAGGCGTTCAAGCCGAGTGGTCTCTTGGTCCGAACGAGGTCATTTTCACAGTGGACATCAATACCCGTTACGGCGAATGGCACGCGCTCAACATGGAGACCGATACAGTCTCCGAACGCACATTGAATTGTGACGACGGCCGCGACTGGGAGTGGCTGACCGCTGAAATCGAAGCCATGAGACGGAGTGGTGTGCGGGGGACGACGGTGTGAAGGGAGACCGTCTTGATAGGGAGCGCTTGAAATTCCAAGCACATGTTGAGATGGGGCAGTCCCCTCCCTCATCGACGTACTCAGACTCAGCGCAGAACGGCGTGCCTTTTTTACAGGGGAGTGCTGACTTCGGAAATGCAACGCCACGTCCAGAAACGTATTGCTCAACCCCGGCAAAAGTTGCTTTCCCTGGTGACATACTGATTTCGGTAAGAGCGCCTGTTGGTGAACTCAACGCTGCCGATCAAATACTGGGTATCGGTCGCGGGCTTTGTGCGATACGGCTTGGAGACACTTTGCTTCCACGCTTTGCGTGGTGGGCACTGCAAGAGGCTCGACATCAATTGAACTACGTATCCACTGGGAGTACATACGAAGCAGTCGCTGCTGAGGATGTGGAAAATATCCTCGTCGTGAAGGCTGCCATGTCCCACCAGCGCGCCATCGCCGACTACCTCGACCGGGAGACGGCGCGCCTGGATGCGCTGGTAGCGGCGAAGGAGCGGCTGCTGGAACTGCTGGCCGAGAAGCGCCGGGCGCTGATAACTCGCGCCGTCACCCGCGGCCTCGACCCCCAAGCTCCCCTCCGCGACTCCGGCATTCCCTGGCTGGGCAAAATTCCGGCGCATTGGCAATCGCGCAAGATTGCTTGGCTCTTTTGCCAGCGCGATCAACGAGGTTCGCCGGAGTTGCCACTGTTGGAGGTGTCGCTCAACTCCGGCGTGGTTCTGCGGGAATTCACCGGAGAGAGAATCGAGAGTACGGCAGCGGATTTCAACAGCTATAAAGTAGCCCGCGAAGGTGATATTGTGTTCAACAAAATGCGTATGTGGCAGGGTGCCGTGGGCGTCGCTCCTGTCGACGGGCTCGTGAGTCCTGACTATGTTGTCGCCGAACCCACTGGCCCCTTGTCTTCGACCTATGCCAACCTGCTCCTGAAGACTTCGGCATTCAGCGCGGAGTGCGCAAGGCGATCGCACGGCATCGTCTGGGACCGCTTGCGACTCTACTGGGATGGGTTTCGTGGCATCGAAATTCCGCTGCCTTCCTTAGGCGAACAGTCCATCATTGTACAGAAAGTCGGGCTAGCCACAGCAAAGATTGACATGCTGAGATCTACAACCGAGCGCACGGTTACACTTCTCAAGGAACGTCGCGCCGCTCTCATCGCCGCTGCCGTGAACGGCAAGATCGACATCGGGGGAGCCGTGTGGAAGTGACCCGTCTCAATTTCGCAAGGATGTCGCCGTGATAATGTGGGTAGCCGTCCCGAGATACTACGCTGGGCGTGCGGACGCGCGCGGATTGAGCTCGCCGCTCTCGCGAAGCAAGTCCGCCGACACTTCAGCGCGTTTCACAGGCTGCCTGATTCGGACAGCTAGCGTGTCCATCCAACCAGGGAATCAAAGGGGATGAAACCATGAACGAACACAATTCCATGTTGAAAATTCGTTTTGATGGCGAAGCGGTCGGACCGGGAAAAATCTCGGTGTCGCATCTACTGAGTTTTCTTTCCAATATGAATAAGGCGCTGCAAAGAGTCGGACGGATCCTGCAGGGCGACGCCGAGAGTGTGCGTCGAGGACAACCACCGCGGAAAATCAAGGATGAGGTAGAGCTTGACTTGGTATTGCTGACGCATGGAAGTCCGGCCGCAGTGTTGGGTTTTGAGCGGAGACAAACCACATTGTCGTTGCCAGAAATGGATTTTGGGATGGATATATATGAAAAAATGATTGGCGGACTGGCTGCAGTTCAGGAAGATAAGGAGGCAGAAGCGCTGCCCGCTGGTTACGATGCTGGAGTCCTGATGGCTTGGCGCGACGTTGGGACGCTTTTTAACCAAGGCGTCACGGAGATCGAATTCACACTGCTCAAACAAGCCAAGCCTATAACGACAGTGTTTACACCGGAAGGATTCAGACGCATTCAGGAGCGCATTCAGGGACCTCAGACAAACATCCGTACTATCGAAGGGCGGCTGCTCATGGCGGACTTCAAGGAGCATGGAACTCGCTGCCGGGTACATCCTTCGATCGGAGATCCGGTGCTTTGTTTATTCGACGAAGAACAAAGGGATGAAGTACTGGATGACATCCTCCATTATGTTCGCGTTTTCGGAGAAGCGAAAGAAGATCCTGTCAGTGGCAAGATCACCGGCATCAAGATTCACGATATCGAACGTTTGGAGGATTACGACGATGAAGCAATGGACCTGCTACCACAGGGTACGCCGATTTCGCAAGGCTTCTGGGAATCGCCGGAACTGGACGATCTAGCGAGATCTCAAAATGTACTGCCGATGGTAAACGTGCGGGCTATTTTTGGCACGTGGCCGGGAGAAAAGAACGATGGATTCGAAGCATCCATTGACGAATTGCGTCATTCAGGAATGAAGAGAGGCAGCCGGTCATGAGCGCCGCTAAAGTCATCCTCGATACAAACATTGTCTCGTATTTGATGAAGGGCGGGCTTTTAGCCGAGGCATATGCTCCGCACATCGAAGGAAGATTGCTTGCAATTTCCTTTATCACTGTTGGCGAATTGTACTTCGGAGTAGAGAAAGGGAACTGGGATGAGAAGATAACGAAAAAAACTTGAAATGATGTTGCGAAATTTCGTTGTTACTCCTTACGACCATGAAATCGCTCGTTGTTACGGAAGGCTTGTCGCGGAGCGGCAGAGAAATGGTAATCCGATTGCACCCAACGATGCTTGGA
This sequence comes from Bryobacterales bacterium, assembly GCA_965214655.1. Classification (GTDB taxonomy): domain Bacteria; phylum Acidobacteriota; class Terriglobia; order Bryobacterales; family UBA6623; genus CATQHP01. The sequence goes on from OZ243965.1 coordinate 4,506,294, forward strand.
TTGCCGCCTGTGCCGTTCGACACGGCGTACCGTTGGTGACGCACAACACGAAGGATTTCAAGGACATTGCATCTTTGAAAATCATTACGGAGCAACCATCAGGATGAAAATTCAATTAACCCTGACCTCGATTACCGGTAGGAAGGATTGGCGCGCGTTGGCTGCCGATTCGGAGCACTGGCGATTTGGTGCTTGGCGTTGGAAAGACACAGGAATTCCCGCCAGAGTTGGCGCCCCATGAACCGAACGAACGAAGCAGCCTTCGAGACCGTCATCGAAGCGCACCTTCTGGCGAACGGTTACGTCGCCGTCGCCGCGGACGGCTTCGACCGCGGCCGCGCCGTATTCCCCGATACCGCGGTCGAGTTCATTCGCGAGACGCAGCCGAAGGAGTGGGCCAAGCTTGAGGCCCTCCTTGGCGGGCGGACCCGAGAGCAGGTTCTGAGCGATCTCTGCAAGTGGATGGACGCGCACGGCGCCTTGGCGGCGCTGCGTCACGGCTTCAAGTGCTATGGCCGAACGCTGCGCATCGCCTTTTTCAAGGCGGCTCACGAGTTGAACCCCGAGCTTGAGGCGCGTTATGCCGCCAACCGCGTCGGGATTACCCGCCAACTCCGCTTTTCGCCGCGCTCGGAGCAGTCGCTGGACGTGACGCTGAGCTTGAACGGCGTTCCGGTGGTCACCCTGGAGTTGAAGAATCCGCTCACGGGTCAGACCGTCGAAGATGCGCGCCAGCAGTACCGGCAAGACCGCGACCCGTGCGAGCCCATCTTCGAGTTCAAGCGGCGGGCGCTCGTCCATTTCGCCGTCGATACCGAATCGGTGCTCATGACCACTCGGCTCGCCGGCGACGCAACGCGCTTCCTGCCCTTCGACAAGGGCTGCGGCGGAGGCGCGGGCAATCCTCCCGATCCTGAAGGCAGAGGCTGCCGCACTGCGTATCTCTGGGAAGAGGTCCTTCAGCGTGACAGCCTGCTCGACCTGCTGGCGCGCTTCATTCATTTGCAGGTCGACGAGAAACGCGACGAGCAGGGGCGCAAGGCGAAAGTCGAGACCATGATCTTTCCCCGCTATCACCAGCTCGAGGCCGTGCGGTTGCTTGTGGATGCCGCGCGGCGCGAGGGCGTCGGGCACAACGCCCTCGTCGAGCACTCGGCGGGCAGCGGCAAAACCAATACGATCGCCTGGCTCACGCATCGCCTGGTCTCGCTGCACGACTTGCGGAGCGCCCGCGTCTTCGACAGCGTGATCGTAGTGACCGACCGTGTCGTGCTCGATCGGCAACTCCAAGACGCCATCTATCAGTTCGAGCACAAGCTGGGCGTGGTCGAAAAAATCGACGGAAGCTCGCGGCAACTTGCGGAAGCGCTTGAGAACGCGGTTCCGGTCGTCGTTACCACGCTACAGAAGTTTCCTTTCGTTTCCCGCCGCCTTCTCCAGATGGCCGAGGAGCGCGGGACGGAAGCGGCGGGCGTGCTGCCGACCCGGCGCTATGCCGTGGTGATCGACGAAGCGCACAGTTCCCAGGGCGGGGAAGCGGCGACCGAGCTCAAGGGAGTGCTCGCCGGCGAAGACCTGCGCGAAAAAGCCAAGAAACAGGCGGCGGAAGAGGGCGGCGAGGACATGGAGGCGCTTTTCCACAGCATGGCCAAGCGCGGCAGGCAAGCGAACCTGAGTTTCTTCGCTTTCACGGCAACGCCGAAGCACAAGACGCTCAAGGTCTTCGGACGCGGCGGTAAGCCGGCCCACCGCTATGCCATGCGTCAGGCGATCGAGGAAGGCTTCATTCTCGACGTCCTGCAGCACTACACGAGCTACGCCGCTTACTACAAGCTCCTCAAGGCTTGTCAAGACGATCCCAACGTCGAGCGCAAGCCGGCGGCCAAGGCGCTCGCACGCTTCTTCCGCCTGCATCCGCACAACATCGCCCAAAAAACCGAGGTGATGGTCGAGCACTTCCAGGCGTTCACCCGCCACAAAATCGGCGGCCGGGCGAAGGCCATGGTGGTCACCGGCTCTCGGCTGGAAGCGGTCCGCTACAAGCAGAGCTTCGATCGCTACATCCGGGAAAAGGGCTACGCCATCAAGTCACTCGTGGCTTTCTCGGGCACGGTGCAAGACGATCTGGACCCGCAGGTGACCTATACCGAGGAACAGATGAACGAGGGCGTGCGCGAGAAAGAGTTGCCCGCGCGGTTCGCCGCCAAGGACTATCGCGTCCTCCTCGTCGCGGAGAAATACCAGACGGGTTTCGACCAGCCGTTTCTGCACACAATGTACGTGGACAAGCGTCTGGCCGGCATTCAGGCGGTGCAGACGCTCTCGCGCCTCAATCGCATCCATCCCCTCAAAGAAGACACGTTCGTCCTCGATTTCGTGAACGACCGCGACGAAATTCAAGAGGCGTTCAAAACCTACTACGAGGGCGCCGAGTTGGGCCAAGAGGTCGACCCTGCGCGCATGTACGCTGTCAAGCGCGAACTCGATGCCTCGGGGATTTATCTCGAGGAAGAGGTCGAACGCTTCTGCGCGGCGTACTTCAAACCGAAGCGGCGGCAGAGCGTGCATGACCATCAAATCATGAACGCCGCGCTCGATCCGGCGGTTTCGCGCTTCGCGGCGCTCCAGGAGAAAAACGAGGAAGAGGCCGAGCTCTGGCGCGGCAAATTGCAGGCGTTCCGCAATCTATACGGTTTTCTCAGTCAGGTGATCCCCTATCAGGACTCCGACCTCGAACGCCTCTACGTTTACCTTCGCCACTTGGCCGCGAAACTCCCCCGGCGAGGTTCCGTACCGGCCTATCGGTTCGACGAAGAGGTGCGGCTCGAGTATTACCGACTGCAGAAAATCAGCGAAGGCTCGATCTCTCTCGGCGAAGGCGGCGCGCGCGCTCTGGACGGGCCGACTGAGGTGGGAAGCGGAATGGTCCGCGAGCGGCCCGTGCCGCTCTCCGAACTGATCGAGACCGTCAATGAGCGTTTCGGCGCCGATTTCAACGAGGCCGATCGGCTCTTTTTCAATCAGATCGTAGAGGCGGCGCTGGCCGACGACGATTTGCGGCAGGCCGCGGCCGTGAACTCCGCAGGCAATTTCGAGTTGGTATTCGAGAACCTGCTGGAGCGTTTCTTCATGGAGCGTATGGACCAGAACCAGGAAATCTTCGTCCGCTACATGAACGACGGCCCTTTCCGGCAAGTCGTAAGCGAGTTGATGGCGTCCGAGGCGTATCGCCGGCTCCGACCGGATGAAGCGGCCCGAGTCCGCCCGCCCGCCGCTCTCTCGGCGGTCGGTTCTTGAGGATCTCGATCGAGGCGCTCACGGTCGAGAACGAGAAGCCGTATCGCCGGCGCCGGAGTGATATTCTTAAGGGGCGGCCGCTGCGCCGCCGGGGGGCGCTCCGCGCATCTTGCGCCGTACCGCCGCGGCGCATGTTTTTATCCTTTGAAACCAGCCGGCACAGCTTTCCGCAAAAGTTTGTTCGCGCCTCTCGCCGCGGCGTCGCTGCTGTTGCTGCTGTCCGCCGCTTCCGCGCCGGCGGGGGATTCCGAATCGGACGCCGCCCCGCCTGACCCCAAGCCCGCAGCGGCAAGCCCCGAAACCGGAGTAGATGAGGGCGCCGCGCAGGGCGGGGCCGAGCGCACCGAGCTCAATCTGCTCGGAGAGGTCGATTCCGACAAGGGAGAGAGCCGCCGGAACGAAAACGTCCAACTGACGCTCATCGACAACAACGTTCTCAAGGAGATCAACATCCGCATGGGGGTGACGGCGACCGTCGTCGACGAATTCCAGGCCGACAAGGGGTACTTCGGCGCGGAGTTCGGCGGCCCGCCCAACCGTCAGGTTCACCTCGCGCCGAATCTCCTCTCGGGCATGCACGGCAGCGTTTACGAGTCGCACAACAACAGCCTGTTCTCGGCGCGGTCGTTCTTCCAGGTCGGCGGCGTGCAGCCGGCGCGCACGAACGATTACGGCTTCCAGTTGACGGCGCCGCTGCGGACGGGAACCGCGTTTACCGTCGAAGCCGGCCGGCAGCGCATCCGCGGCAACGTCAACGGCAACGTGCTCGTTCCCCAACCCGATGAGCGGACGCCGCTGACAACCGATCCCGACCTGCGCGCGTTCGTCGACAAGATACTCGGGTCGTTCCCCGACGTTGCGCCCAACCGAACCGACATCAACCCGCGCGCCCTGAACACCAACGCGACGCAGAAGATCGACAACGACACATTCGGCGGGCGCATCGATCAGGCGCTGAGCATCGCCGACCGCTTGATGGCCAACTACCGCTTCAAAAAACAGAAGGTCGACGCCTTCCAGCTTGTCGCCGGCCAGAATCCCAATACGACAACCGGTTCGCACGAAGGCCGCCTCACCTGGAACCGCTCCTGGTCGCCGCAGACGACCGTGGATTTCACGGCCGGCTTCCAGCGCGTCACGTCGCTGATCGTGCAGGACGAAACGGCGTTCGGGCCGTTGATTTTCAGCGGCCGCCAACTGCAAACGCTCGGGGGCTCGTCGAGTCTGCCCTACGACCGCGCGCAGAACCAGTACCGCTACGCGGGGATGGCGCGCGCCGTCCGCGGCAATCACGAGTTGACCGCCGGCGCGGCGCTTTACCGCGAACATCTCAACGGCGCCGAGGGGTCGGGGCATCTCGGCTTGTTCATGTTCAACTCGAACTTCGGGCGCGACGCCATCACCAACCTGCGCATGGGCACGCCTAGCCGCTACTCGCGGGCGTTCGGCGGTACGCACCGCGGATTTCGCCGCTGGAAGCTGCAAACCTTCATCGGCGACAAATGGCAGGCGGCGCGCAAGCTGACCCTGAGCTTCGGGCTGCGCTTCGAGCCGGTGACGCGGCCGGTCGAAGTGAACGGCCTCGCCGAGCTTCCTTACGCTTGCGACTGCAACAACTTCGCCCCGAGTTTCGGGTTCGCTTGGCGCCTGAGCAACTGGGCCGTGCTGCGCGGGGCCTACGGGCTGCACTACGGCGAGATATTCCCGGCGACCTACACCCAGCAGCGCTTCAATCCCCCGGCGAACATCCGCGTCAGCGTCGTCGCGCCGGACGCGCTGAACCCGACGAAAGACATCTCGCTCGACCCGGGCGCGCGCAGCACGATCGTCGTGTTCTCGCCCGACCTCGTGGCCCCGTATTCGCATCAGTACAACTTCGGCTGGGAAATCGCCCCGGCGGCGCGCTGGACGCTGCGCATGAGCTATCTCGGCAGCCGCACGCACCGCCTGCTGACCGGTTGGGTGTTCAACCGCGCCGTGCCTGTGGAGGGGGTCGAGTTGACCGTTCCAACGGTCAACCTCCGCCGGCCGGACAAGCGGTTTTTCGATGTCCGCAGCATCTTGAACGGCTCGCGGGCCTATTACGACGCGGCGAAGGCCGAGTTCGTCCTCCGCGAATGGAACGGGCTTGCGCTGGATCTTTCCTACTGGTTCAGCAAAGCCCTGGATCTGGGCGCCCACTATGCGAGCAACGCCGGCGTCAGGGACGCCTTCGCCGGGCGCAGCCAGACTGAGTTCGAGGTTTTCGGGGACATCAAGGCTCCGAGCGACTTCGATCAGCCGCACTCCGCGATGTGGCGCATCGTCTACAAGACGCCGCGGCTGAGCGGCGCAAAAAGCCTTTGGAACAAGGCGTTCGGTGAGTGGGAGACCCATTCGATCGTCCTGCTCAAACGGGGTACGCCGTTCGTCATCCGCTCGGGTTCGGACGGGCCGGGTTTCGGCAACGTCGACGGCGCCGCCGGCGACCGGCCGCATATCGTGGACCCGTCGATTCTGGGCCGCAGCATCGACCATCCGGACACCGCTCCGCTGCGCCTGCCGCCGGCGGCGTTCGCCTTCGTGCAGCCCGGCGAGCCGCGCGGGAATCTGGCCCGCAACGCGTTCCGCAAAGACGGCATCCGCAACGTGAACTTCGCCCTTTCCCGAACCTGGAACCCGGCCGGCGAGACTGCCCTGATCTTCCGCGCCGAGTCGATCAACTTCCTGAACACCGCTCAATTCGCGGGCCCCGGCGAAGAGCTCAGCGGCGCCAATTTCGGCCAGATCACCAACACGCTGAACGACGGACGCACCTTCCGCTTCCTGTTGCGTTTCCGCTTCTGATCGTTGACGCCCCGCCGGCGGATCGGCTATAGTGGCCGGAGAGCGCCAAGGCGCTCGACCAAACTTGTTTGCAGGCGCCCGTTGGGCGTAAGAGGGAAGTCCGGTGAAATTCCGGCGCGGTCCCGCCACTGTAAGCAGCGAGCTCTCGGAATGAGACGCCACTCCGGCGCTTGGCGCCGGGGGAAGGTTTTCCGAGGCGTTGACGGCACGGCCGTTTGAAGCTGCGAGCCAGGAGACCTGCCTGCGGATTGGAATGGCAGTTCTTCCGCGGAGATACGGAGATCTGACAGGCGCGGGCCTTGCGCGCTCGTGCGCTTCTTCCTCTGATCGACGCGTTCTTGCAACGGCCTGTCGGCCGGAGGGAGCGTCATGTTTCGGTTTTGCTCGACTGTTGCGGCGTTCGCGCCGCTGTTTATCGGTTTCCACGGAGTTCTCGATGCCGCCTCGGTCGGCGGCGCGGTCCGCGACGCCCAGGGAAAAGCCGTTCCCAACGCGCTGGTCCGCGCGCACGATATCGATACCGGGGCGCTGGTTTCCGCGCGCGGAGACGGGGCGGGGAATTACCTGTTGTCCGGCCTCGGCGAGGGCACGTACCTGCTGGAGTTTGAGGACGACCAATCGGCGCTGGCGGCTTCCGAACGCCTGCGAATCCGCGGCGATCTGCGCGGTCACGATGTCACGCTGAGCGTGAAGACACTGGAGACGGTCGTCATCGTCACCGCGTCCGGCACGCCTGCGACGAGCGAGGAAAGCGCAAAGGCGGCAAGCGTCGTTTCGTCCGGCGAGATCGGCCGGCGCCAGGAATTTTTCATTGCCGAGGCCGTGCGCAACGTGCCGGGCGCGCGCGTGCGGCGGTTGCGCGGCCCCGGCGGCCTGACGACGATTCAAACCCGCGGCCTGCGCAATCAGGATACGGCCGTGTTGCTTGACGGACTGCGCTTCCGCGACGCCGCGGGGACGCAGGGCGACGCCACGTCGATACTTCAGGATTTCCTTGTCGTCGATGCGGACCGCCTGGAGTTCCTGCGCGGGTCGGGCTCGTCGCTTTACGGATCGCATGCGGTCGGCGGGGCGCTCAATATTCAATCGGCTACGGGCGGCGGCCGCCCGCGCGGCGCAATCTCGGTCGGCGGCGGCGGACTGGGCGCGGCCCGCGGCGCCGCCCGTGTCGGCGGCGGGCTTTTGCCGCTGAACCGCCTGATTTATAGCGGAGGCGTCGCGCATTTCAACGTCAGCGAAGGCATCGATGGCTTCGACCCCTACCGCAACACGAGCGGACAGGGCTATTTGCGCTATAGCTTCACGCCCGACGTTTCGCTGAGCGGGCGCTTCTACGGGGGCGATTCGTTCGCCGCCTTGAACGAAAGCCCGACCCTGGTCGAGGCCGTCACGGCCAATCACCCCGCCGCCGGGCCGATTCCAGCGATCGGCCTGCCGGCAGAAGAAGTTCGGCGATTTTCAAGCGGACGGCCGATCACGGCCGGCAAGGCCACTTTCATACCCGATTTCAATGACCCCGACGGCAGCCGCACGGGTTCGTTCGCCGCGTTCGCGGTCGTTTTTCAGCACCAGGCCGCTGCGGATCGTTCGTATCGCTTGAGCTACCAACGCGTCGATACGAACCGCTCGCTGCGGGACGGCCCCGCTGGGGTCGGTTTCTTCGAGCCGGTTTACAGCGCCGGCAGCCGCTATGAGGGCCTCATAGACACGTTCCAGGCCCGGGCCGACTTTTCGGCGGGCCGCGGGCACTTCCTCACGGTCGGCTGGGAATACGAACGCGAGGCGTACTTCGATTTCAATAGCGACGGCAATCCCGACGCCGCGGCGCGGTTCGATTCGACTTCTTCGCTCCAACAAAGCAGCCGCTCGGCATTTGCGCAAGATCAGATCCGCCTCGGAGATTTCCAAATCGCCTTGTCGGGCCGGGCGCAGACGTTCGATCTTCGCCGTCCCGTGTTCACGGGCGGCCTGAACCCTTATTCCGGAGCAGACGCCGTTTCGCCGCGCAGCGCCTATACGGGCGATGTTTCGCTGGCCTGGTTGCCGGGCGCCGGCGCGACAAAGCTGCGGGCGCACGGCGGCACGGCCTACCGCGCGCCGTCTGCGTACGAGCGGTTCGGGGCTTCGTTTTTTCGGGGCTTGCCGAGTTTCTGGGGAGATCCGGGTCTCGCCCCGGAGCGGTCGGCGGCATTCGATGCCGGCATCGATCGGTGGTTCGCCGGCGGCAAGGCGCGGTTTTCGGGGACGTTCTTCTACACGGCGCTGCAAGAGATCGTTCTCTTCGATTTCGGCGTGATCGATGCGGCGTCCGACCCTTGGGAGCGCTTTGGCGGCTACCGCAACGGCGGGGGAGGGCTGGCGCGGGGGCTGGAAATCGGCGTTTCGGCGTCGCCGGCGGCGGCAACGATGCTCAAGGCGGCCTATACGTATACGAATTCCGACTCGCGCGCGCCGACCGTGCCCGGCACGGATTTCTTCAAGACGCTCGGAGTCTCGGACCACATGTTTTCGCTGACGGCGATGCAGAGCTTGGGTAAGCGCTTTGACGTATCGTTCGATCTGTTCGTTGTGAGCGGATACCCGCTGCGTCTGTTCGGGGCGCATGACCGCTTGTCGTTCGCGGGGCCGGTCAAGGCGGATGCCGTTTTCGGATACACCGTGCCCGTCGGCGAAACGCGCAGCATGAAGTTTTACGGCAAGGTGGAGAATCTGCTCGACCGCCGCTATTTTGAGAACGGCTTTGCCGCGCCCGGCATTTGGGCCGTCGGAGGTGTGCAATTCCAGTTCTAGGCAGCGACTGGCCGGGCGGAGCAGAGGGGGCGCCGCGATGACCCGACGCGTTTGGCTGCTTGCCGCGCCCGCGGCTGCTGCGGCTCTTGTCCTGGGGATAGGCGACGGCGGCGGCGTCTTCTGCTTCTCCGGCGCGCCGCATGGCGGCCCCCGGCAGTCCGGCGCCGCGTTCCCGCGGACCTTCGCGGACTTCCACGGCTTCGCAGTTACGCTCGAGCAGGCCCCTGCCCGGATCGCTTCGCAATCGCTGCCCACCGATCACCTGCTGTTCGCCGTCGTCCCCGCCGAGCGCATAGCCGCGGTGAGCGTCTACGCCGGCAACCCGCAGTACAGCAACGTCGCCGACTCGGTCCGGCGGCGCGGCATACCTGCGCTCCGCGGAGCCGAGCAGGCGGTGCGCTTGCAGCCCGACCTGCTGCTCGTTTCGAATATTTCGCGGGCCGACTTCACCGATCTTGTGCGCAACGCCGGCATCCCCACGTATGCCATGCGCACCATCTTCCGTTCGCTCGAAGAGATCGAGGACGGCCTGCGCCGGATCGGCGAGTTGACCGGCGAGCCGCAAGCGGCGGCAGCCGCGGCAGCCGAGTTCCGGGCCGCGGCCGCGGCCGCCGCGGCCAAGCGCCCCGCAGGCGGACGGCATTCCCCGCCTCGCGTCTTGGCCCTGTCAGGCTTTTCTTACAGCTATGGGCAAGGCTCGCTCTTCGAAGACATCTTGACCAGGCTGGGCGCGGTCAACGTCGGCAGCGAACAGGGATTGGGCGAGTGGGGCAAGGTCGGCAAAGAGCAGATCGCGGCTTGGAATCCCGACTGGATCGTTACCGGATCGGGAGAAAGCGACCCGACCGACGTGGCGGCCAGGCTGACGGCCGATCCCGCGGTCGCAGTCACTGCCGCCGGCCGCAACGGGCGCATCCTGGTCGTCGAGAACCGCCACTACGTGACCACGTCGCAGCATATCGTCCACATGATGCAGGCCATCGCCGAGGCGCTTTATGGCCCGGAGTAAACCGCTCCCGGAACGAGGCCGGCCAAGTTGAAAGCCCGTGTCCAACCGGCGGCTTATTTTGCGCTGGCCGCAGCTTTGCTCGGCATTGCCGCCGCGGCCGGCATCCTCGTCGGCTCGACCGCGCTTTCGTGGAAGACGATCCTGCGCGTCCTGGGCATGCATCTGCTTTCGTTTTCCGCAGAAGGCGTCAGCGAAGCCGACGACGTGATCGTGTGGACGATTCGGCTGCCGCGCGTTCTTGTCGCGGCGCTGTCCGGCGCATCGCTGGCTGCGGCCGGCGCAGCGATGCAGGGCTTGTTCCGCAACCCGCTCGCCGAGCCGAGCGTCGTGGGCGTCAGCGCCGGCGCCGGACTGGGCGCGGTGGCGGCCTTTGTCACGGGGCTGGTTGCGCAGTCGGCGTTGTGGCTGCCGCTGTGCTCGTTCGCCGTCGCTCTGACGACGCTGCTCGGCGTCTACTCGTTGGCCACGCGGGGAGGGCGCACCCCGGTCGCGGCGCTGCTGCTGGCGGGCATCGCCGTCGGCTCGTTTCTGACGGCGCTGAGCTCGTTGCTGATTTCGCTGAACTTCGTCGATTGGCAAGTCGCCGCGGAAATCCTGTATTGGATGATGGGCGGCCTGGACAGCCGCTCGTGGGTTCATGTCTGGATCGCGCTGCCCTTTACGCTCATCGGCGGCGCGCTGACGATTTGGTTCGCGGGCGATCTCGATCTCATGCTGACGGGCGAGGAAGTCTCCGCATCCCTGGGCGTTGACGTGCAAGCCCTGAAGCGGGGCGTTTTGGCCGCGACGGCTCTGCTGACGGCTGCATCCGTATCGGTCAGCGGAATTCTGGGATTTGTCGGATTGGTTGTTCCGCACATTGTCCGCTTGATCCTGGGGCCGTCTCATCGCATCCTGTTCCCGGCCTCCATGTTGACCGGAGCGGCTTTTCTCATCGGCTGCGACATTTTGGCCCGAACGATTTACGGGCCCATGGAGATTCGCCTGGGAGTCGTCACCGCGGCGATCGGGGCTCCGTTCTTTCTGTGGCTGCTGCATGCGCGCCGGAGGGAGTTGGGGGCGGCATGAGCGTTCTCGAGTTGTCCGCGGCCGCTTATGCGATCGGCGGCAAGCCGGTCGTTGAGGGCCTGGATATAGGTATCGAGCGCGGACAGGTGACCGCGGTCGTCGGCCCCAACGGCGCCGGCAAATCGACCGCGCTCAGACTGCTTGCCGGGCTGCTGAAGCCGGAGGACGGCCGGGCCATGCTTGCGGGCAAAGATCTCGGCGCTTTCGCGCGGCGGGAATTGGCGCGGCGCGTAACCTACATTCCGCAGAACGCCGCGCCCGATGCGGCCTTCACGGTTCGCGAATGCGTGGCCATGGGGCGCTATTGCCACAGGCGGCGCTTCCAGGACGAGACCGACCGCGACAAGGAAGCGGTCGAGGCCGCTTTGCGCGCCACCGATACAAGACATCTCGCCGGCCGTTGGTTGAACGAATTGTCCGGCGGAGAAAAGCAACGCGTCGTGCTGGCGCGGGGCTTGGCTACGGAATCGGAATATTTGCTGCTCGACGAGCCGACCGCAAATCTCGATATCGACCATGCCTTGTCGATGCTCGATCTTTGCAGCGAGCTTGCCGCCGGCGGCCGCGCCGTTGTGTTGGCCCTGCACGACTTGAACAGCGTGCTGCGCGTCGCCGATGCCGTTTACGTTCTCGACGGCGGGCGGCTCAGCGCCGCCGGCAGGCCGCGCGAGGCGCTAACCCCGGATTTGCTGTCGCGGGTGTTCCGCGTGAATGCGCGGTTCGCGGCCGTCGGGAGCGATGCCGTGCTGCGCTTCGAGCGGCGCGGCGGAAGGTAAAGCGCTACGAGCGCGCCTTGTATTGCTGCTGTTCGCTCCGGCGGAGGTTTTTCTCCATGACCATCAGACCCTCGGCGTCCGCCTTGACCGGCGCGTCCGAGCGGTTCCAGAAGCTGCGGAAGTAATCCACCATCGACCAGATCGTCACCAGCACCACCAGCCAAAGGACGATGTACGCCAGACCGTCGATCAGCGGCGAGTAAGGCGCCATCAAAAGCAGGGAGACCGCCAGAACCTGCGCCACCATCTTCGTCTTGCCGAGGTCGCTGGCGGCGATGGTGATCCCTTCGGTCAACGCTACGTAACGCAGCGCCGAAACGGCGAACTCGCGGCTGACGATCAGCACGACCATCCAGGCCGGCACGCGGTCGAGCTCGACGAGCGAAATGAACGCTGCCGAAATGAGCAGCTTGTCGGCGATCGGGTCCAGCAGCTTGCCCAATTTGGTAACCTGCCGCCGCCGCCGCGCGAGGTAGCCGTCGAGCAGGTCGGTGAGCGAGGCCGTCAAAAAGATGAGCAGCGCGATCCATTCGCGCGTGAAGGTGACCCAACCGGCATCGACTTCGACGCTGCCTTTGCGCAACAGCACGGCCAGCAGGACCGGCACGAAAAATATGCGCGACAGCGTCAGCGTGTTGGGCAGGTTCATCCCGGCAAACCTCGGTTCAAGATCATGCGCGGTTCGAAGGAAAGGGTGTCTCGCATTAGCCTACTATATTTTGTGGGCGTGGAGCAGGATAGGCGCCGGTGTTTTTAGCGGACAATTCTGAGTTCGAGCCGGCCGTACGCCGGCGGATGCGGGACGATTGGGAACGCCGCGCTTGCGAAGATGCTTCCTATTACGTGGCGTTCGGGGGCAGGAATCAGAAGCCCGAGGAATTTTTCGCTTCGGCTCAGGACGCCCTGACCGCCATTCGCTCGGAGTTGTATCGGCTTTCGCCGGCGGCCGACCTGTCGCGGATGTCGGCTTTGGAGATCGGCTGCGGTCCGGGGCGGCTGATGCTGCCCTTGAGCGAAGAGTTCGGCGCCGTCTCGGGGGTTGACGTTTCGCCGACGATGGTCGCGTTGGCGCGCAAAAACCTCGCCGCGACGGCTTGCGCCGGGGTCGAGTTGTGCAACGGGTCGGACCTCGGCCAATTCGCTTCCGAGTCGATCGATTTCTGCTACTCCTACGCCGTTTTCCAGCACGTACCCGAGCGCGCGGTCGTGCTGTCGTACATGCGCGAGGCTTGCCGCGTCTTGAAGCCCGGGGGAGTGTTCCGCTTCCAGGTCAACGGCCTGCCGCGGGCCGGCGCCGCGCGCCCGGAACCGGTCGCCGGCTGGTCGGCCCGCTCCGGCGCGCCCGCGGGCTCGGTCGTTCTCGACGGCCGCCCCGATACCTGGAGCGGGGTCAGCTTCTCGGGGGAAGAGATCGCTGCTTTCGCGGCCGGCGCGGGCATGCAATTGCTGGCGATGGACGGCTTCGACACGCAGTATCTATGGGTGACGATGCGCAAGCCAAACGGCGGCGAGCGAGGCCCCGCGCCCGACGTCCGCATCGCCCGCGTGACGAACTGCTACACGGACGACTGCGTTATCCCCCGCGCGGGGCGGTTCGCCGCCGCCTCGCTCTGGGTTCCCGGGTTGAACGCCGCCGTCGATCTCAACAGCCTTCGCGTCGAGATCGACGGCGCGCCCACCGCGCCGAGCTTCATCGGCCGCCGGCTGCCGAACGCGCCTTGTCAGGTGAACGTCTATTTGCCTCCGGGCGTACGCACCGGCATCCTGTCCGTCCGCTTGCTTCACGAGGGCTTGCCGCGGGAGGTTGCTGCGGCGCTGCGGGTCATCCCGGAAGGGCCGCCGGCGCCGCGCGTCGTCAACCTTTGCGACGGGGTCAATCTGCTCTCGAAGCTGAATATCGAGAGCCGCGTCATCAAGGTTCAAATCGAGGAAGCTCCTTACGCAACGGCCGCCACGCTGCTCGAATCTTTTGCGGCGGCGATCGACGATCATCCGATTGCAAACGTCGACGCATTTTGCATCGACCCGCTGCCGCGGCTTTTCGAGTTGAATCTGAGCGTGCCCGACACGGTTCCGCCCGGCGCCTGCAATCTTCGTATGACGCTCGGGAGGCGCAAGATCGGCCCGCTCGGGATTCAGGTTGCGCCCCGGTGATTGCCCTCGGCCATCCGGTGCGCTTGGCGCTGCAGTCGGCGGAGTTTTTGGCGCGCTACGGGGCGTTCGGGCCTTTTGAAATTGCGTCGCCGCTGTTGCAGTTGCTGCTGTGCGCCGGCCATGCCGGTTTCGGCCTGGACTTCGCGTCCGCTGAAACGGCGGTTCGCCTCGGCGCCTATGCCGGAGGTTGCGCGGCTGCCTGCGTTCTGGCGCGAAGTCTGTGCGCCGCCGGCGGCGCGGCGGCCTGGGCCGCGGCGGCTTACTGCGCGGCGCCGTCGCGGATGCACGCCTTGATTCAAGGCGGCAATCCGAACGAGTTGTTGTTCTGGTCGCTGGCCCCTGTTTGCGCGCTTGCCTGCGACAGGTTCCGCCGCAAGCCCGCGCCGCTTCGCTTTTCGGCGGCGGCCGCCGCGGCGCTCGCCTGGGTCTGCGCCCGAGCCTGGTCGGCGACTCTTTGGGATCTCGTGTCCGCCGTCGAGCTCCTGGTCATTGCCGGCGCGCTGCTGTATCGGCCTGCGCAGGCTCGGCGGTTGGCCGCTCTGCCTTTGCTGAGCGCCGCTCTGGCGGGGGCCGCGGCGATGACGGCAACGCCGCGGCCCCCGGCGGCGGCGAACGGATCCGCCCGCGTTGCCGGTCTGGACGACCTGCGCACCCGGCTGAACCCGGCGCTGTCCGCCGCGAGCGCAAAAGTGTTCGCCGCATCCTCGACCGAGCGGGCCGCGGAAGCGATACTGTGGGCGCGGGCCATGGGCGCGCCCGCGCTGTGGGCGCCGGATCGGCGGCGCTTCGCCGACCTGCTGGAGCCGGCCGCCGGCGACGACTCCTCTCTATTCGCTCTCGGCGGGCCGGTTCCGGGCGATGCGGCGCTCGTTTCGCGCCGGCTGTGGGAGAAACTGCCGGCGATACGCGGCGTCTATGACCGCGAAGCGCTGGAGCGGTACCTGCTCTGGGCGGACCGTCCGGAATCCCTTCGCGTTCGGATCGCCGGCGGAGCGCTCTCCATCCGCGCCGATCTATCGGGCATGGACGCAGTTCTCGTGCGGGTTCCGTTCGCCGTCGGCTGGGAACTCCTGTCCGGCGGCGGCCGATTGTTCCCCGACCCCGTCGGCTACACGGTGTTCGTGCCGCGGCAGGGCGTTTCCGGCGAAACGCGAATCGAGATCGCGCCCAAGCGCTTGCGGACGGTCTTGCCGCGGCCCGCCCCGCTGCACGCGGGGGACTTCCCCGCGGTCGCCCCCGGCGGCCTCGTCCACGGCGTCGAGCTGACGCCCCCGCCGTTCGCCGCCGGAGACGTCGTTTCGATCTTCGGCAGCGGTTTTCTCCCGGACGACACGTTTGTGCGGATCGATGGAGAGCGGGCGGAAGCGCTGTATGTCGACGCCGGGCAGATCAACTTCAAGCTGCCTGCGCCGCTCGCTCCGGGGAATCATGAATTGATTGTCGAAAGCGGCGGATTGCGCAGCTTTCCCCGTTCGTTCAAGGTGCGGCGGTGAAGCGGCGGACTCGGGCCGCGGCGGCGGTTTTTGCGTTGAGCCAGGCGGCCGCGGTTTGCGCGCAATCTTCGCTCGGCGGAACGATTGGCTTCTATCAATGGCTGGGAGTTTCCGACCGGCCCGGCGATTTGCTGACGCAGGCGCGCCGCAGCGCTGTTGCTCTGGGCTCGCGGGTCTTTCGGCTGTATCTCGGCTGCCGCTACGATTACCGGCATCCGCTGATGGACGAGCGCCGTTTCGACGGCGCCGAGTCCCTTACTCCCGCCGCAATTCTTGCGTCAGTCGACCGCTACCGCGCCGTCCTCGACGACCCCGCGCTCGAGACCGTAATCTTCACCGTCTATTCGTGCGCGGACTATGGCGGCGGCCCGGACGATATCAATTTGCAGCGCCCGTGGTCCGAGCGGGAAGAGAAGCTGGTCCGCGAACAGATTGCCGCGCTCGCCGAATGGCTCTACGCACGCTACGGCGGCCGGCGCATGACCGTCATCCTGGCGAACAACGAGACGGACGAAAAGCTCCTCGATATCGCCGACTACACGGGGTCCGTCGAGCTTGCCGCGGCGAACCTGCGCGCGTGGCTGCGGGCTCGCCAAGCGGCGGTCGCAGCCGCCCGCGCGCGTTACCCGAACGCCGCGCTGCAACTGTTCCACGCGGTGGAAATCTCGCTCGTCAACCTGCATTTGGTTGCCGGCGGCGGCGGCTTTCGCAAGGCTCCTCGACCGGGAGTGAACGCGCTCTCCCGCGTCCTTCCCGAGATCGAATTCGATCTCGTTTCCTACTCGTCTTACGAATCCACGAATTCGCCGTACGAAACGCAAGACCCCGACGCCCCGCCGGCTGCGGCCGGCGAGCGGCTGACGCGCGACCTCGACCGCATCCGCGAAGCGGCGCGCGGCTCGCTCAGCGCGGCAGGCCGCAAGCGGTTCGGCGACCGCTTCGTGATGATCGGGGAACTCGGCTACTCGCGCGACCGCTTCGAGCATCTGGCCACGGGCGGCGTGAAACCGCGCCTGCGGGCTTCCCTGCGCGCCGCCCTCGACTGGGGCTGCCCCTATGTCGTTCTCTGGCAGGCGTTCGACGCTCCCCGCTCGGGCGGCCCGGCCTGGGGATTCGGCCTTTACGACCGGCAGGGGCGCGCGCCTCCGCTCCGCGCCGAACCCGGAAGCTGCGCCGCCCTGCGCGACTGCATGAAGACCCTGTTCGTCTCCGGCCTCGGCGCCTGGTGAGCCGCGCCGCGGTTAGCGACAATGGTCCGTATGAGGATCGATGGCCGTCCAGCCGATCGGCTGCGCCCGATTACGATCACGCCGGGCTATATGCCGACCGCCGAAGGCTCCGCGCTGATCGAGGCCGGCAACACCAAGGTGATCTGCACCGCTTCGGTCGAAGACGGCGTGCCTGCGTTCATGCGCGGCAGCGGACGCGGCTGGGTGACGGCCGAGTACGCGATGCTCCCCCGCGCCACGACCACCCGCACGCCGCGCGAGGTGAACCGCGGCCGCCCCTCGGGGCGCACGGCGGAAATTCAACGGCTCATCGGCCGCTCGCTGCGCGCCGTCGTCGACCGCGGCAAGCTCGGAGAACGCACCGTCCATATCGATTGCGACGTGATTCAGGCCGACGGCGGCACGCGCGCCGCGTCCATTACCGGCGGCTGGGTGGCGATGGCCGCCGCGGTCAAGCAACTGCACGATTACAAGGCAATCGGCGAGCTTCCGCTTCGCGCGTACCTCGGCGCGGTCAGCGTCGGCGTGGTCGCAGGCCGGCCCATGCTCGATCTCTGTTACGAAGAAGACTCGCGCGCGGACGTCGATATGAACGCCGCGATGACCTCGGCCGGGGAATTCGTCGAGGTTCAGGCCGGCGCCGAAGGCCGCGCGTTTTCCCGCAACCAATTGTTGGAACTGCTTTCTCTGGCAGAAATTGGCATCGAACAAATTATTCAAAAACAAAGGATTGCAATAGAAATCTAAGAAAATGATCGAGCTTTTCTGCGCTACCGGCAATCGGGCGAAGCTCCGCGAATTCGAAAACGCCTCGGGCGCGGAGGTCTCGATCCGCGGCTGCGGGCCGTTCGACTGTCCCGAAACGGGCGACTCTTTCGCGGCCAACGCGCAACAGAAGGCGCTCTGTTACGGCAGCCGGGTAGAAGCCGAGTGGCTCTTTGCCGACGACTCCGGGCTTGTCGTCGACGCCTTGGGGGGCGATCCCGGCATCCATTCCGCGCGGTATGCCGGAGAACCGCGCAACGACCGGGCCAACAACGACCTCGTATTGCGCCGGCTGCGCGGCGTGCCGCGGGCCGAGCGGACGGCCCGCTTCGTCTGCGCCATCGCTCTGCTCCGCGCGGGACGCCCGGCGGCCTGCTTTCACGGCCGCGTCGAGGGCCTGGTTCTCGAAGAGCCGGACGGCGAGGGGGGCTTCGGCTACGATCCCCTGTTTTACTTTCCGCCGCTCGGCGCGTCGTTCGGCCGCCTCGACGCGGAAGACAAATGGCGCTGCAGCCACCGCGGGAACGCCTTTCGCGCCATGCTCGCCTGGCTGCGCTCGAACGCATGACCGCCGGAAGCCATTACCTCGCCTTCGAAACCGGCGGCACGAAGCTGGTCGCCGCCGTCGCCGGGCCCGACCGGCGGATTCTGGAAACGGTTGTCTTGCACCGCGAAAAATCCGACCGCGCCGAGCGAAGCTTCGAGCGGGTCGCCGCCGCGGCCGAGAAGCTTTATCGGCGCTACGCCGCGAACGGCGCGGATTTTCGCGCGGTCGGCTTCGGTTTCGGCGGCGCCGTCAGGCGCTCGACCAACAGCCCGCTCCTGTGTCTGCACGAAGACGGGTGGGAGGAGATGGACGTTGCCGGAGAGCTTGGCGCGCGGTTCGGTCTGCCGGCGTTCGTCGAAAACGACTGCAAGCTGGCCGCGCTCGCCGAAGCCCACTGCGGCGCCGGCGCCGGGGCGTCCTCCGTTTTTTACGTGACTCTGGGCACGGGGGTCGGCGGCGGTCTCGTGCGGCAAGGCCGCATCCTGGAACTTGGAGATAGAGGAGAGGCCGAAATCGGCCACGTCGTAGTCGCCCCCGACGGGCCGCCGTGCTGGTGCGGCGGGCGCGGCTGCGTCGAATCCGTTTGCTCGGGTCCCGGCCTGAGCCGTCTGGCGGCGCTGCTCGGGGAACGGCATCCCGGCCTTTGGCGTTCTTCGACGCTGTTTGCCCCGGACCCGCCGGACAGCAAGGCGATCCTTGCGGCTTGGCAGGCCGGAGACCCTTTCGGCTCGCTCGTCGTCGAGCGCTCCATGGACTACCTGGCCGCGGCGCTGGCCGCCGCAGTGAACTTGACGGTTCCCGAAAAGGTCGTCATTGGCGGCGGCTTGGGCGCCTCGAGCGCGCGCCTGCTCGGCTTGCTGCGCGAACGAACGGCCCCGCTCGTGGTTCGCTATTTCCGCGACGCTTTCGAGATCGTCCCCTCGAAACTACGGGAGCGGGCCGTGACCCAAGGCGCCGCGATCCTGGCCGCCCAGAAGATCGCCGCCCGGCAATCCTGAGAGAGCGATGCCGGCGGAATGCGCCCGCGCCCTCGCGGTCCGCGGCGAAAGCGGCTTGAGAGGCAAGGCTTTTGCTGTACGATCCGCCCGGTTCCGCCGCTCGACTCTTTCCACGCCGTCCATCATGCGCTCCACTTTTATGGATACGCTTTCCCCCCTACTGCCGCCAAAAAATTTCCCTGGGGGGCTATGCCCCCCAGTCCCCCCGCTTTTGCTCTTCTTTCCACCGCAGCCTCCTTGCCCATTCGCCGCATGAAGTAAAAGAAGTAAGGATTCATGGGGTGAGCGTCCGGGCCACGCGGAAGCCGAAGTTGTAGTAGCGGAACCCGGTGTTGTCCCAGTCGCGGTCCGCCGAGCGGCGGTCCCACGAGTTGACGCTCCAGGAGCCGCCGCGCAAAACGCGGTCGCTGCAATCCCCGCTCTCCCAGGCGCTCCCGTCTCTGGGCGCTCCCTCATAACTGTCGTGCCAACAGTCCTGCACCCACTCAGACACGTTGCCGTGCATGTCGTACAGCCCGAAGCCGTTCGGTCTGTAGGAACCTACCGGAACTGTCTGCCTATGACCCGAATCCTCATAGTTCGCCTGACTCGGCGTTATGTTGTCCCCGAAGCTGTAGCGCGTCACCGTCCCCGCCCGCGCCGCGTACTCCCACTCCGCCTCGCTCAACAACCGATACTCTTTCCCCGTCTTCCCGCTCAACCAGCTCACGTACGCCTGCGCGTCATCCCAATTCACGCCGATTACCGGACGCTCCCCTCGGCCCCAGCCCTCATCGTCCGGACGGTAGCCCCCGCAGCCCCCCTCCGCCGCGCACGCCTCCCACTCCGCCAACGTCACCTCATAAACCCCTACTGCAAACGGTTGCGCTATCGTCACCCGATGCGCCGGACCCTCGTCGCCATCCCGCCCCTCCTCGCTCTGCGGCGAACCCATCTCAAAGCTCCCCGCCGGAACCACCACCATCTCCGGACACTCCGCGCAGTCCCGGAACTTCTCCCCGGGCCTTGGCGCGCAACCCGCCCCGACCGAGACCGCCAACATAACCAGCGCCGCCTTCGTCGCGCAGCCCGCCGGATTCCCCCGCTCGTCTTTTGTCCTCTCGCTCATCGCCCGCCAAATCCTTCCTCTATCCCCATACCGCCGCTAAAAAATTTCCCTGGGGCTTCGTTACCCAGCATCCGGGCCACGCGGAAACCGTAACTGTTGGAACGAAGATCGGGTTGATTGCCCGCGCGTGCGGCTGAACGCAGGCTGAATGGAGGAAAATTCCACGCACCTCCCCTCAACATGCGCTGCTTACAATCGCCGGCCGTCCACGCTTCGCCGTTTTGCGGAGCGCCACGATAATTCCCGTGCCAGCAGTCCGCGATCCATTCCCAGACGTTCCCATGCATGTCATGCAGCCCGAAGGCATTCGGCTCATACCTGCCGACAGCGACCGTTTCTCCGGAAAGGTAACTGGCCTGTTCGCTGGAAATCGCATTGCCGAAGTGGTAGCGCGTGTCGCTGCCCGCCCGCGCCGCGTACTCCCATTCGGCTTCGCTCAGCAAGCGATATTTTTTACCGGTACGCCTGCTTAGCCACCGTATGTACGCGTTAGCATCGCGCCAGCTCACGCACGCCACCGGGTTTCCTCCGGACTGTCTGTAGCCGGGATTCCTCCATGTAAGACCGTCTCTCTCTTCCATCAGCGAAATCCAACAACTCCGTCCGCCGTCGTATCCGGATTTTTCAACAAAAACCGAATATTCCTCCACGGTGACTTCGTATTTTCCTACAGCAAAAAAATAATCGATACCCACGCGATGCATGGGCAATTCATCGTCAAAATTCCCTTCGATCACTCCACGCGATCCCATCATGAAATTACCTGGAGGAATCGCAACCATTTGCGGACAAATGTCGCAATCCCTAAATTCGCGGAGGCGCTGCACGTTTCGGGGCCTGCGCACAGACACCATTTTTCTGTTTCTAGCCTCAGGAACGTGTTCTACAATAAATTTGTAATGCAAGGAAACATTTTCCAATACATTGGGGTACCGGCTATTTTGCGAAAAACCGGCTGAAAGAACTCCAGCCAAGCGCGGTCCCCAAGGAGTAAAGGCGACAAACGGTCCGCCACTTGATCCTGGGCCGGATTGGACGCCGGCCGCAACGGTGCAAAACTGTTTAGCGCCGACAGTGGAATACCCCCTTTGCTGGTTGCAATGGAATTCAATCAGTACATTTGCCTGAAGAATCTCCCCTTTTACATTGCCGAACAGAGCCGCGGCATCTCCACACTCAAGATGCTTTGCTTCGTCCCGATTCAACACTGCTAAGGGTTCGATGGCAACAGGACGTTTCAGGGTGAGCCAAGCAATATCGTTTTCTAAAGTATGCGGATCGTAACTTGGATGAATCGTAAATCCTTTGACATCAGCGAAATTCTCATTGCAATTCGGATCTTCTCTACTGTGACAAAACAAAACCTCCTTTTCGGATTCACCCCAGGCAATATTCACATCCCCATTGTCATCGGTTAAACAGTGGGCTGCAGTAAGAACATGTTGCGAAGTAAAAAGAGCTCCCGTACAAAGCACAAAGTTACGGCTGCGGAAGCGGGCGCCGGAACGTTTCGTGATCTTCACGCTCGTTGTTAAATTCAGCTGCACCAAAAACGGCCACTCATTGAAACGCACCGGTCTTACATTGTGTAGATTTTCACTTTGCCCGTTCAATGCTGTAATGCCCAAGATAAAAGTGAATGCGACAAGCACGATACGGTAAATCATTGGATAAATTTCCTTATATCAAAAGTGTCAGTTTTTTGTTCGAAAACCTCGATCTACAACAAGTTTTTGATTCTTCTTTCAAACACACTTCGCGATCTTGTCCCAACGTAACGGTATCGGATCTTGCTTTGGCGATCGATGATCCACGTTTCGGGCAGACTATCGGATTGCCAATTGACCAGATTGCGGTTGTATGAGGAATTCCTGTCATACATCCTCGCGACGGGGAAATTGATTTTGAGACCTCTGATGTAGCGACGCACCCGGCTCCATCCTCCCTTTTGGTCCATCGATACGCCCAACACCAAAAAGCCCCGGTTCCTGTATTTGCGGTGCAGGTAGGCCAGATCGGGCATTTCTTGCCTGCAAGGCGGGCACCAAGTCGCCCAGAAATTGATCAACACGACCTTCCCCTTCAGAACCGAATTCGTGATCGTATCTCCAGTGGAAGTTTCGAACTCGAATCGCGGCAAGAACTTCTGCGCATCGGCGGCAGGAGCCGCGATCGTAAAAGTAAGCACCAGCAAAAACCGTATCCAAGCGCCGCGGTTGCGATCGCGAGACCCCACGCCGTCAAGCGCCGACGGGTTTGCGCTCCCCGCTTCAGCGTGTTCCTTGTTTGGCTTCGGAACGTTCAAAGTTAACGTACGTTGTGCGTATTTCATTTTTTCCCTTCCTCTATTCCGCCTCGCTCAACAGAGAAGGCAGAAAGCCCCCTATCGCCGCCAAAAAATTTCCCTGGGGGGCTATGCCCCCCAGCCCCCCCGCTCTTTGTTCTGCTCTCCACACCGCAGCCTCCTTGCCGATCCCCCGCACGAGGTAAAGAAGTAAGGATTCAAGGGGTGAGCGTCCGGGCCGCGCGGAAGCCGATGACGCTGTAGCGGAACCCGGTGAAGTCCCTGTCGCGGAGCGCCGAGCGGAGGAACCACGAGAGGTTGCTCCAGGAGCCGCCGCGCAAAACACGGCCGCTGCAATCCCCGCTCTCCCAGGCGCTCCCGTCTCTGGGCGCTCCCTCATAACTGTCGTGCCAACAGTCCTGCACCCACTCAGACACGTTGCCGTGCATGTCGTACAGCCCGAAGCCGTTCGGTCTGTAGGAACCTACCGGAACTGTCTGCCCATGACCCGAATCCTCATAGTTCGCCTGACTCGGCGTTATGTTGTCCCCGAAGCTGTAGCGCGTCACCGTCCCCGCCCGCGCCGCGTACTCCCACTCCGCCTCGCTCAACAACCGATACTCTTTCCCCGTCTTCCTGCTCAGCCAGCTCACGTACGCCTGCGCGTCATCCCAATTCACGCCGATTACCGGACGCTCCCCTCGGCCCCAGCCCTCATCGTCCGGACGGTAGCCCCCGCAGCCCCCCTCCGCCGCGCACGCCTCCCACTCCGCCAACGTCACCTCATAAACCCCTACTGCAAACGGTTGCGCTATCGTCACCCGATG
This sequence comes from Bryobacterales bacterium, assembly GCA_965214655.1. Lineage (GTDB taxonomy): Bacteria > Acidobacteriota > Terriglobia > Bryobacterales > UBA6623 > CATQHP01. The sequence goes on from OZ243965.1 coordinate 4,529,465, forward strand.
CGCCGGACCCTCGTCGCCATCCCGCCCCTCCTCGCTCTGCGGCGAACCCATCTCAAAGCTCCCCGCCGGAACCACCACCATCTCCGGACACTCCGCGCAGTCCTTGAACAGTTCGCCGACCGCCTGCGCTTGCGCCCCGGCGCAGCCCGCCGCAAGCAAAACCGCCGCCGGCCATACGCCCGGCATTTTCGACGCGCCCTCGTTCCGTTTCAGCCCAACCATCCTTTTCCTTGCCATACTCATGTCCCTATCCCTTTCCTTTCTTTCACCGCGCGAACCCACGGGCCACGCGAAAACCGTTGTTGACGTGCGCTGTGCGGCCTTCATTGCTTTCCTCTCTTCAGTCTCTGTTTTTTGAAAAAACGCCCGGGAGCGAGCGCCCCTCCCCCGCGGTCCTGCGGGGCAAGAAGGGCGCCGCCCGGTTGCTCATCATGACCGCCCCTGGACGCTCATCGCTCTCCCCGCGGCGCCGTAACGCCGCCGGCTCCGGCTTTTGAGCGTGCGGGCCACGCGGAAGCCGTTGTTGTTGTTGCGGTTTCCGGCATCGTTCCTGTTGCGGTTCGCCGCACGGAGGTTCCTCGAGTTGTTGTTCCAGGAGCCGCCGCGCAAAACGCGGTCGGGGGACGGTCAGGCCCCCGGGCCGGATCGAACCACCCGGCCCGAAAGATCGCCTGGCGCAAGCGCCACGTATGCGCGTGACTCGCGTGCGCGATCCAGGAGTTCACGCGCCGTCGTATCTCTTCTTCTTCCACGCGGCCCCGCCGCCAGCGGTCGCGCAGGCCGCGCAGCCGGTTGCGGAAGCGCCGCACGTTGCCCTCCGGCAGCCGCCGCCAACCGCCCGGCAGCAGCTCGTAGCCCAGGAACTCGGCAGGTTCCCGCGTCGCCAGGAGCGCCGTCTTGCGCGGATGCAGGCGCAAACGGCGGCCTTCGAGGAAGCGGGCGATGCGCCGCCGCCACTCCTCCAGCCGCTCCCGCTCGTCGTCGAACAAGGCGAAGTCGTCCACGTAGCGCAGGTAGCCCTTCGCCCGCAGAACCTCCTTGCAGAAACGGTCCAGGCCGTCGAGATAGACGTTGGCGAAGAACTGGCTGGTCAGGTTGCCGATGGGCAGTCCCCGCCGCCGCTCGAACGGCGCGAACAGATCGTCGCCGGGGAAATAGAGATGCACCGGCTCCTGCCGATTCGCGCCGTCCACGATGCGGTCGGCCAACTCCAGCGTGCGCCGGCAGGCGATGCGCCGGCGCAGATCGCGCTTGAGAATTTCGTGATCCACCGCCGGAAAGTAGCGGTAGACGTCGCAACGCAAGACGTAGCGGAAGCGGTCGCGGAAGCGCTCGTAGCGGGCTGCCGCCCGGTGCGTCCCCTTGCCCCGCCGGTTGGCGTAGCTGTCGTGGATGAAGCCCCGCTCGAAGAGCGGCTCGCAGACCGCGCAGAAGGCGTGATGCACCACCCGGTCGCGGAACGGCGCGGCGGAGACAACGCGGTGCTTGGGATCGAAGACCTCGATCTTCGTATAGCGGCCCGGCCGGTAGGCGCCGCCGCGCAACTCCCGCTCCAGCCGCAGAACCTCTTTTTCGAGGTTGGCCAGGAAGGCGGCGACGGCCGGCTTCGCCCGCTTGCCCCGCGCCGCGCGCAGGCTCGCCTCGTGCAGCGCCTGGAAGGAGGCGATGCGGTCGAACAGGTCACGCTCCTTCGCGGGCACGATGCGCCTTCCTCCACGCTCCGGCGCGGCGGCCGGTCTCGTCCAGGCTGCGCGCCGCGTGCTCGTAGCGGCGTTGGTCCAGGTAGCGCAGCCCGTGCGCCAAGCGGCAGAAACAGCGCAGCTTCTCGAGGTCCAGGTTGGCCCGCCGCAACGGCTCCTCGCGGCGCTTGCTGTAGGTGGCCTCGATCAGCCGCTCGAGCACGTCGAGCGCCGCGCCCTGGATGCGGTCGCCGAGCAGAAACTTCTGGTCGCGGGGAAAGCGGCTCAAGGCCGGAATCAACCACAACAGAAAACGGTAGTGCGCCTCCAGCGCCGTCTCCGACTCGCGCGCCTTCGGCCCGCCCGCCGCGTTCCCCTGCTCGTCTTTTCCCGTCCCGCTCATCGCGCGCTAGCTCCTTCCTCTATCCCCCTACCACCGCAAAAAAATTTCCCTGGGGGGCTATGCCCCCCAGCCCCCCCCCGCTCTTTGCTCTGCTCGCCGGCGCAGCCTCCTTGCCCATCCCCCGCATGAGGTAAAGAAGTAAGGATTCATGGGGTGAGCGTCCGGGCCACGCGGAAGCCGCGGCCGATGTCGCGGACCGGCATCGAACCTAAGCGGTTCGCCGAACGGAGGCCCCACGAGAAGCTGTAACAGGAGCCGCCGCGCACAACGCGGCTGCTGCAATTCTCGCTCTCCCAAGCGCTCCCGTCTCTGGGCGCTCCCTCATAACTGTCGTGCCAACAGTCCTGCACCCACTCAGACACGTTGCCGTGCATGTCGTACAGCCCGAAGCCGTTCGGTCTGTAGGAACCTACCGGAACTGTCTGCCCATGACCCGAATCCCTATAGTTCACCTGACTCGGCGTTATGTTGTCCCCGAAGCTGTAGCGCGTCACCGTCCCCGCCCGCGCCGCGTACTCCCACTCCGCCTCGCTCAACAACCGGTACTCTTTCCCCGTCTTCCCGCTCAACCAGCTCACGTACGCCTGCGCGTCATCCCAATTCACGTCGATTACCGGACGCTCCCCTCGGCCCCAGCCCCCATCGTACGGACGGTAGCCCCCGCAGCCCCCCTCCGCCGCGCACGCCTCCCACTCCGCGAACGTCACCTCGTACAGCCCCACTGCAAACGGTTGCGCTATCGTCACCCGATGCGCCGGACCCTCGTCGCCATCCCGCCCCTCCTCGCTCTGCGGCGAACCCATCTCAAAGCTCCCCGCCGGAACCACCGCCATCCCCGGACAGACAGCGCAGTCCTTGAACAAACAGTTCGCCGACCGCCTGCGCTTGCGCCCCGGCGCAGCCCGCCGCAAGCAAAACCGCCGCCGGCCATACGCCCGGCATTTTCGACGCGCCCTCGTTCCGTTTCAGCCCAACCATCCTTTTCCTTGCCATACTCATGTCCCTATCCCTTTCCTTCCTTTCACCGCGCGAACCCACGGGCCACGCGAAAACCGTTGTTGACGTGCGCTGTGCGGCCTTCATTGCTTTCCTCTCTTCAGTCTCTGTTTTTTGAAAAAACGCCCGGGAGCGGGCGCCCCTCCCCCGCGGTCCTGCGGGGCAAGAAGGGCGCCGCCCGGTTGCTCATCATGACCGCCCCTGGACGCTCATCGCTCTCCCCGCGGCGCCGTAACGCCGCCGGCTCCGGCTTTTGAGCGTGCGGGCCACGCGGAAGCCGTTGTTGTTGTTGCGGTTTCCGGCATCGTTCCTGTTGCGGTTCGCCGCACGGAGAGCCCGCGAATGGTCGTACCAGGAGCCGCCGCGCAAAACGCGGAGCGAACAATTCCTGTTCTGCCACGCCCTCCCGTCGCTCGGCGCTCCGTCATAACTGCCGTTCCAACAGTCCTGAACCCACTCATACACGTTCCCGTGCATGTCATACAATCCAAAGCCGTTCGCTCTATACGACCCCACCGCTGCCGTCTTCCCGTTACCCGAGTCTCTATAGTTCGCCTGACTCGGCGATATGTCGTCGCCAAAGCTGTACCGGGCCCCATTCCCCGCACGCGCCGCGTACTCCCACTCCGCCTCGCTCAATAACCGATACTCTTGCCCCGTCTTTTCGCTCAACCAGCGCACATAACCCTGGGCATCCTCCCAACTCACATTGATTGCCGGACGACGACCCCGCCCCCAGCCATTATCGTCCGGACGATAGCCGCCGCAACCCCCCTCTGCCGCGCAGGCGTCCCATTCCGCGAACGTCACCTCGTATGCGCCCACCGCAAAAGCTTCCGCAATCGTCACCTCATGCATCGGACCCTCGTCGTCATCCCGCCCCTCCTCGCTCTCCGGCGAACCCATCAGGAAACTCCCCGCCGGTATCGTCACCATCTGCGGACAGGCAGCGCCGTCGCGAAACTTCTCCCCGGGTCTCTGCGCCGGAGCCTTTGACGAGCCTCCGTTCCGTTTCATGACACGCCTCTAATTCTTTACAGCGCTCTTGTCCATTGTCTGTATGCGCTTGCCAAAGCAAGCGCAAGGAGTTCTCTGTTGTCAACAGAAGAATTATTATTACAGAGACCGACAGCGCGCTGTCTACACTGCTTTAACTATATTTATATTTTTTTACACTATACAAAACCATTTTTCCGTAGATATCGGAAAATTCTAAACAAAGATTAAACCTTAGACCGTTCTGGTCTAAGGTTTAATCTTAATATATTTTATAATCGGGGGGGGGGTAAAAAACCGATTTTCAGTCTTGGATACAGGTCGTTTTCGAGCTGCGAGGGACTTATGGGGCTTTTTTCCTCCTCCGGACACACTGCGCCCCACTCAGCCCCAACAAATACTTCCTGCCCGGAAAAAGATTCGCCAAAGCACAACTGACATGTACCCGATGGGTGTTCTTCGCCAAGCCCCGATAGCGCACTTTGCCGAAGCCGAAGACCCGCTTCATTGCCTGCAAAGGACGCTCGACTTGGCGCCGCGCCTGCGCTTGAACCCGTGCTGCAGAAAACAAGACCCCTGAAGGACTGCCTCTATGCTCCTTGGGGACGCGAATCGCCGTGCCTGCCCAACAGAAACTTTTCGAAACAATCCTATTGATCGGAGGTTCCATAACTCAATCGGACAAACTCGAAATCGTGTCGCACACCCGGTGCGGCAAGTCTCTCAGGCTGCCGGCTTTCCGGCTACAATAGGCCCATGACGCCCGCCGACACCCGCAGAGACTTTCTTAAAACCTGCGCGCTCGGGCTCGGGGGGGCCGCCGCGGCCAATTAGTGCCGTGTTCAGATGTTGGGTAGGGGTTGCCGTCCGGTCAGTATCGTTTGGGACGCAACTCTGCGGTAGAATTTAGTTGCACAGATCGAAAGCCGCAACCATATCACTAAACATGAATTCTCTTTTCTTTAGTACTTTGCTATATGTTTCAAAACCATTAGTATATTGTTCCTTGGTGACTTCTGCATCGAATTCTTTAGAGTTCACAATTGCCAATATTTTTTGCAGCTCGATCATATCTTCCAAGTTAACTGGAGTGCCGCTAATGTTTGGGGAAACCAAATACCACTTGTTTAGAGCGTTAAATTACGACTATATCAGTACCGCACCCTTTAGATTTCTTTATAGCCATTAATATAGCACCCACGTTCGTATTGTATTTCGTTCCGAATGAATAATCATTTTTTGGTGTTTCTTTTAAAGATTCACTCACTGCTGACTCGGTAGTACCACCCCCGCAAGCACCGAAAATCATTACTAGCACCACGCCTACCAAAGCCGATCCAACGCAGTCTGTAAGCATTGCTGTCAGACGCGCAACCAACCCCAGTTTCATGGTCGCCTCTTTCCGTCGCTGGTTAGGATTTCTAAAGAATAGCATAGCAAGCCGCCTATAACAGAACCAGCAAGCACGTTCGCCATATGCTCAATCCCTACGGCGAAACGAGTTTGCCTCGCTCCGGTCACCACCGATGCTGCAGGCGCATTGTAGCACGAACTCGTTGGTGGACCGTAACAGTGCCGCGCAAAATATTTACTTTTCAGATTTTTTCAGCCGCGCGGGGCAGATTCGCTCGCCGGCGCTGATGGTTCGCGGCTTCTCATGCACCTGTTATTCCGGCTACAATAGGCACCGTGACGCCTGTCGACACTCGACGAGACTTTCTCAAGACTTGCGCGCTCGGGCTCGGGGGGTTGGCCGCAGGCTGCGGGCCGCAACGCCCCCCGAACGTGCTCTTCATCCTGGTGGACGATCTGGGTTGGGCGGACGTCAATATCAACCGGCGCTCGCGGTTGTACGACACGCCCAACATCGACCGTCTGGCCGCGAGCGGCATGCGCTTCAGCAGCGCGTACGCCGCCTGCCCGGTGTGCTCGCCCACGCGCGCCAGCATCCAGACGGGCAAGTACCCCGCGCGGCTGCAACTGACGAATTATATTCCGGGCACGCACCGCTTGCCTTATTCCGCAGTGATTCCGCCTCCATTCCGGCAACAGCTCCCGCACGAAGAAACCACCATCGCCGAGGCGTTGGAGCCCGCCGGGTACGTTACCGGCAGCATCGGCAAATGGCATCTCGGCGGCGACGGATTCCTGCCCACCGACCAAGGCTACGACTCCAACTATGCAGGAACCGCGGCGGGCATGCCGCGCAGCTTTTTCTATCCCAAATGGACAGAGAACGTCCCCGCCGACGGCAAAGACGGCGAGTTCCTTCCCGACCGGCTGACCGACCGCGCGCTGGAGTTTCTCGAGGCGAACCGCGCCGCGCCGTTCTTTCTTTATATGGCTTATTACACGGTGCATATTCCGATTGAAGCCAAGCAGGAAGATATCGCCCGCTTCGAGGCGAAGGTCGCCGAGGGACTGGTTCCGGGTAAAGACCATCACAATCCCATTTATGCGGCGATGATCTGGAATCTCGACCAAAACGTCGGGCGCATGCTCGACAAGCTCGAAGAATTGGGCATCGCCGAGGAGACGGTCGTCGTTTTCACCTCCGACAACGGCGGATTGCAATCGCCCGAATGGAAGGACGAGTCGGTAACCTCGAATCTGCCGCTGCGCAACGGAAAGGGGCATTTATACGAAGGCGGCATTCGCGAGCCGACGATTATTCGCGCGCCGGGCGTTACCGAACCGGGCAGCGTTTACGACGGCGCGGTGATCAGCAACGACTATTTCCCGACCCTTATGGAATTGACGGGAGCGGCCCGCGCAGGCGCGACCGACGGCGTCAGCCTCGTACCGGCGCTGCGCGGCGAAGCTCTGCCCGAGCGCGACCTTTTCTGGCACTACCCGCACTACTCCAATCAACTCGGGCGACCCGGAGGCGCGGTGCGGCGCGGCGATTGGAAGTTCATCGAGTTCTACGACGACGGCAGCCGCGAGCTTTACGATCTGGCGCAAGACATCGGCGAAAGCGACAACTTGATCGAGCGGCGCGCCGAGCTTGCCGCCGAGTTGGCGCGGGCGCTCGACCGCTGGCGGCAAGCGGTCGGCGCGGTCAGCCCCAAGCCCAACCCCGACTTCGATCCCGAAAAGAAGGATGTCCGCAACCGCGCGTACCGCCCGCCGGACTGGGAGAGCCTGGAGTCAGTGGATAGTGAATAGTGAATAGTGGATAGCGAAGATTCGGGGGCTGCGCCTCAGAACAGGGATTTGAGGCTGAATTGAATTTCAGGCTGAACTGCAATTGCCGGTTGTCTTGCGACGCGCCGCCGATTACGCCGGCGTTGGGGTTGCCGATGGCCGGCCGGGCAGGCCGAAATGGGCCCGGTTGAAGAAGTTGAACGCCTCGAAGCGGAACTCGATCTTGGACGTTTCGTTGAGCGGCGGCGGAAAGTTCCGGCGCCCGCGAAGTTCGCCATGTTCGTGCCGGGGCCGTAGAATGTACGGTCTCGGGAAGAGCCGGCGCCATGTTTTCCCGGGAACGGCAGGAGGCATTATGGGCCGGGTTTTACAGGCCGGCGCCGCGGCGACGCACGCTATCCGAACTGAGATATCCGGCTTCGCCCCGTCTCAGGAGAGGATGTCTCAGGCGAGGATTTCGCCAATCACATGTCCATGCACGTCGGTCAGGCGCCGGTCGATGCCGTTGTGCCGCCAGGTCAGCCGCTTGTGGTCGATGCCCAGCAAATGCAGCATTGTGGCGTGGAAGTCGTATGGCGTCGAGACGCGCTCGACGGCTTTGGCGCCGATTTCGTCCGTGGCCCCGTAGCTGACGCCGCCCTTGACGCCCGCCCCGGCGAACCACACCGTGAACGCATTCGGGTTGTGGTCGCGGCCAAGGGTTCCTTCCTGGTGCGTAGGCATGCGGCCGAACTCGGTCGCCCACACGACCAGTGTGTCCGCGAGCAAGCCCAACGTCTTCAGATCCTGGAGCAGCGCCGCCGTGGGCCGATCGAGGATCGGACAGTGACGCTCGTAGTCGGCTTTGAGCGTTTTGTGCGCGTCCCAGTTGAGCAGCCCGTCGACGCCGGACGCCCGCGAGGCGCAGAAGAGGTTGACGAAGCGCACGCCGCGCTCGAGCAGCCGCCGCGCAAGCAGGCAGTTGCGGGCGTAGGCGGCTTTGAGGGGGTTGCGGTCATCTGCGCCGTAGAGCTTCCTGACGGCGGGGCTCTCGCTCGCAAGGTCGGAGGCTTCGGGAGCCGAGAGCTGCATTCTCGCGGCCAACTCATAGGCGGCGATGCGGGCTTCGAGGTCGCCGTCGCCCGGATGACGGTCGGCGTGGCGGCGGTTCAGGAAACCGAGGAAGTTGCGGGCGCCGATCTCCTGCGCTTCGCTGATCGACTCCGGCCTCGCCAGATTGCGGATCGGGTTCTGGGCGTTGAAGACGATCGCTTGGTGTTCGGCGGGCAGAAAGCCGGCGCCCCAGTTGGCAGGGCCGGCGGGCGGTTCGCCGCGGATGTCGGGGATGGCGACATAGGTCGGCAGATTGTTGTTGTCCGACCCGATAGCGTAGCCGATCCACGAGCCGGCGGAGGGAAAGCCTTCCAGCACGAAGCCGGTGTTCATGTAGACGCAGCCCGGCCCGTGGGTATTGGTCTTGGACTGCATCGAGTGGACGAAGGCGATCTCGTCGACCCACCCGCCCAGGTGCGGCAGCAATGCAGTGATCGGCTTGCCGGATTCGCCGCGCGGCTTGAACTCCCATGGCGAGCCCATCAGCGCGCCGTTCTTGCCTTGGAAGGTAACCAGCTCGGCTCCCGCGGGCGGCGGCCGGCCCGAGCGCCGCTGCAGCTCGGGCTTGTAGTCCCACAGGTCGATGTGCGAGGCCGCGCCGGGACAGAAGATCTGCAGGACGCGTTTGGCCTTCGGTGCAAAGTGCGGGCCGACAGCCGCCCCGGCCTCGCGCGGCAGCATGGCCGCAAGCGCGACGCCTCCGAGGCCGTTGGCCATGTCGGCGAACCAGTCGCGACGGGACGGAAGACGGCGGCGCGGCCTAGAAAACGGCCTAGAAAACGGCCTAGAAAACATGGATCAGCTCGTTTGCGTTGAGAATGGCGCGGGCGAACATCGTCCAGCCCTGGCTGTCGACGAACGCCAGGGATTCGCCAAGCTCCTCGGCGTCGGGCGCGCGTTGGAAAGCGAGTCTCCAGATGCGCCCGATGCGCGCCGCGGGATCGTCGCCCGCGTCGGACTGCGAGCGCGCGGCCAGGAACTCGGCCTGCTGGAGCAAGAACGGGTTGTTGAGCAGGCTCAGCGCTTGGAGCGGCGTGGTGGTCGAGACGCGCCTCGGAGCCGCCAAGGCTGTGTCCGGGCAGTCGAACTGTCCGAGCAATTCCGGCTTCACCGAGCGGGCGTGCTGGTGGTAGATCGAGCGGCGATAGGTTTCCGGTCCGAACTCCTCGATGGGGTAGTAGGTGGCGACGTTGTCAACCGTGTAGCGATAGAGTTGAAACCCGGGGCCGCCCATCGTGCGGTCGAGTCGGCCGCTGACGGCGAGCACTGTGTCGCGCACCTCCTCGGCGGAGAGGCGGCGCGGCGGGCGCCGCCACAAGTAGACCGCGTCACGGTCTTCGGCCGCCGCCTCTTCGCGGTAAGCGCTGGATTGGCGATAGGTTGCTGAGAGCACGATATCCCGGTGCAGTCCCTTGAGGCGCCAGCCGTGCTTGCGGACCAGCCGGTCGGCCAGCCACTCGAGCAGATCGGGGTGCGTCGGGCGCTCGCCGTTGGCGCCGAAGTCGCTCGGCGTGCGGACGATCGCCCGCCCCAAGTGATGCATCCAGACGCGGTTGGCGATGACGCGGGCGGTGAGCGCGTTGTCATCGGAGGCGATCCATCGCGCGAGCGCCAAACGTCGCTCGCCTTCGGGGGCGTTCGGGTCGAGCGCGAAGCCTGCGAGCAACTCGCTCAGCGCAGCGATGCTGCGCGCGGAGACCTCGTCGCCCTTGCGCATCGGGTCGCCCCGCAACATGACGAAGCTCGGCTCGGCCGGCTGCCCGAAGCGGCCCAGGAACGCCCGGCGCGGCTCTTTGAGTTGAGCAAGCCTGCGTTTCGCCGATTCCCGGCGCTGCTCGAGCTGCTCCCACTGCTGCGCCTCGTCGGCCGAGAAGACGGCGAAGAGCAGCAGGCGCTCGCGATCCTCGGCGGAATGTGGCAGGCGGCCCCGGGAGTCGGCGACGGTGCGCCACTGCTTGCCGTCGAGCGAGACCTCGACCTTGTAGCGCTCGGGAATCGGCCGCGAGAAGCGCCCGCCGAAACCCATCAGTCGGTCCGCAGACCATTTCACGCGGTTGACCGTAGCCGGGTGCGACAACTCGACCACGGCCCATTGCGGCATGCCGCTTGCCGAGATCCAGCGCTTGTCGAACTTGCCGTCGATGAGGTTGGCCGCGGCGTAGGTGTCGGGGCTGGCTTCGTCGACGCGCGTGGAGGAGACGGACGCTGTTCCTCCAAGGGCCAGGTTGCGCGGATTCGGCTCGGGGCTCCAGACTTCGAGCTCGTCGAGGTCGAGAGACTTGCGCTTGGCCGTCGCCGCTTCAATTGTCAGGCGCACCCAGCGCGCTTCGACCGGCTCGAAGCTCTCCTCGACGCCTGCTGGGTCGACGCTCGGGCGGTAGCCGGCGAGGATCTCCTCGCGGCGAGCGGCGACGCGTTCCCGGGCCGCTTCCCGTAATCGATCGAGGCCGTTCGCGGCGCTCCGTATTTCCGACCTCAGCGGTTCGGCGGCGGCTTCGTAAGCGGCGATCACGTCCGGCTGCTCCCAGACGCGGTCGCCGTGCCGGACGCCGGCGAAGGCCGCCTGCATGCGGTAATAGTCCTTCTGTTGGATGGGGTCGAACTTGTGATCGTGGCAGCGGGCGCAGTGGACCGTCAGGCCGAGAAAGGCCGAGGCCGTGCCGGCGATCATGTCGTCGAGGTGATTCGCGCGTTTCTGGGCTTCGCCCTCGGGATTCTGAATCTTGACGGTATCGTGCGGGCCCGCCACCAGGAAACCGGTCGCCGCTTCGACGTCGGTATCGCCCGGCGCGAGTTGGTCTCCGGCCAGCTGCTCCAGGATCATGCGGTTGAATGGCTTGTCCTGATTCAGCGACCGGATCACCCAGTCACGGTAGGGCCATGCATTCTTGCGGAGATGGTTCTGCTCGTAACCGTTGCTCTCGCCGAAGCGCGCCACGTCGAGCCAGTGACGGCCCCAACGCTCGCCGTAGGCCGAGTCGTCCAGAAGGCGGTCGACCAAGCGGCGGTAGGCATCCGGACGGGGGGCGGCGACGAAGGCTTCGACTTGTTCCGGCGTGGGCGGCAGGCCGGTGAGGTCGAACGTGACCCGGCGGATTAGGGTGCGCCGGTCGGCGGGCGGAGAAGGCTTGAGACCGCGCTCCTGGAGACGGGCGGCGACAAAGCGGTCGATTGCGGTCCGCGCCCAGTCGTATTGGGCCGCAGGCGGCTCAACTTTACGCCACGGTCGGAGCGACCACCAGAGCTCCTCCTCGCCTTCCCTGGGGTCTTCGCCCGACGAGTCGTCGATCGCGCCGGCGGCGATCCAAGCACGAATGGTTTCGATCTCCGCCGGAGTCAACTTCTCGCCGACGGGCGGCATGGGGGCGCTTGGGCCGGAGATCTTCGCCATCAGCAAGCTCTCGTCGGGCTTGCCGGCGACCACGGCCGGTCCGCTCGCGCCGCCCTCGATCAGCGCCGGCGCGCTGGTCACGCGCAAGCCTTTTTGCGCCGCTTGACCGCGGTGGCACATGGCGCAGCGCCGCTCGAGAACAGGCAGCACGCTCTGGAGAAAGCCGGATCGTTCCTCTGGTGTCGAAACGGGCGATTGAGCTGACGCTCCCGTCGCAAAGAGAAAACCGAGCGTCGCCGCAACCGCCGGCCACAGCGCGAGATGTGCGATCGGGCGCCGCAACGATCCGCACACACAACTTTTGGGCGAAAACGGTCGCAAAACGTCTTCGCGGCCTCGCTCGCAGCGCTGTCGGCGCGCGCAACGGGCGTCTGAGCAGACGTTCCGCATCGAGCGCCTCGAAAAACGCTGCTCGAACCGCCGCCGGCCCCTTCCGGTCGAATTTGGCGAAACATCCGGGCTGGGGGTGAATAACCATCGCCCCCTCGGCGCTTCCCCCAACTTGGCCTTTCGCACTGCTTTCCGAATTCGGCGCGGAACCGTTTTCTTGGGAGGGCCGAGGGCTGCCGTGAAGTCCGTGCCCGCTACCGTCTCATTGCCCGTCTTGTGCATGAACAGTGCGCCTCTGGGTGTATGGTTTCGGGGTTTGGCGGGGGGTGTTGAATTTGAACTTGTGAGGCTGTGATGAGTGTAGTTTACTGATGAACTGGTGAGGGGTCAAGCCGTGGAGGAATTTGAGGCGGCGGGCACAGTGATAGGCGTTGAGCAAGGATGAAAGGTGGCTGCGGAACTGTTGGCGGGCGTTGTAGTGGTAGCGTTTGACGCTGGCGCAAGGCGTAGAGACAGTCGTCGAGGGGCAGCAGCGTATAGCGGCGGAAAGCGACGATGAGCGCCTGTAGCAGCACGCTCCGGTCGGGTTCACGCGGTATGGCCGCGGGTCCGCTGCCGCCGCCCTTGAGCGCCGCCTCCCGGGAGTCGAGGCGGAGTCCTCCATGCTCCGCCGATGCCGGTCGGGGCTCTTTTGTGTGAGGAGCGTCAGCCGATATGCCCAAGGCGACGTCATTGGTCGCCGCACCAGGAATCGTGCCTGACGTTTGCGCCTGAACGGCGCCCGCTGAGACCAGAATCGAAATTGCGGCCGGAAGACCGAAACGAGCTGTGGACGACAGCAGAGTCTTCTTGAAGTACAGAGCGTCGAACCTGGAGGTCGCGCCCTTTTCGCTCCTGGGCGTGTTGACATTGTTGAAATGGGGAAAGAGCCGCAGCAGGCGGTGAAACGGAATCGTTCCGCCGCGGTTCGGCCCTGCGGCGAGGACGCCGAAAAACGGGTTGGGAACGCGGTTGTTGAGAGCCTGGCCTTCGTTCAAAAAGCTCATGGGAACCTGATTCATGTTGCGCGGTTGGCCCCAGGCGTATTTGCGTCCCTGATTTCCGGTGTAGCCGATCTCCACCACGGCGCCGTTCCCGAGCTCGTACTGAAAATCGAGGCTGTAGCTCTGCAGGTACGGCGAGGGGTTATCGTGCCGCCACGCCTGTACGTTCAGGCCGGCCTGAGTCAGCAGTATCCATATTGTGTTGGATAAGACGGGCGCCGCGCAGCCCCGTTCCGTCTGATACTCTCTTGCCATGATCTATCGGGCGTTCATACTTTTAGCTGCCGCGGCCGGCGGCGTCTTGCTGCAGGCTTCCCAGCCGAACATCGTCCTGATCGTCTCCGACGATCAGGGCTGGAACGACGTGAGCTACCACGGCGGCGCCATCCCGACGCCCAACATCGACCGCATCGCCCAAGAAGGCGTCCAACTCGAACGCTATTACGCCTGCCCGGTATGCACTCCGACGCGCGCGGGCCTGATGACCGGCCGCTATCCGATTCGTTTCGGCATGCAGCGGGCCGTTTGCCGTCCGTTCCTCAAGATCGGCGTGCCGCCGGCCGAGGAGACGCTGCCGGAAATGTTGGGCAGGGCGGGGTACCGCTATCGGGGCGCCGCGGGGAAGTGGCACATCGGCCACGCCTTCCGCAAATACCACCCCCTCAATCAGGGCTTCAACTTCTACATCGGCCACTACAACGGCAACATCGATTACTTCACGCATTTCCGGGAGGGCGAGCTCGACTGGCACCGCGGGTTCGAGGCCAACTTCGACGAGGGTTATTCGACCGATCTCATCGCGGACGCCGCGGTGGACTACATCGACCGCCGCGCCGGGGACGGCCCGTTCTTCCTCTATGCGCCGTTCAACGCTCCGCACACGCCGTTTCAGGTTCCGGACAAGTGGCTGCCGCCTTTCGCCCACGTGAAAAACGAGAATCGGCGCATCTACATGGCGATGGTCGCCGCGCTGGACGCTGCGGTCGGGCGCATCCTGGACGCCCTTGACCGCAACGGCCTGGCCGCGGGCACGCTGGTGTGGTTCGCCTCGGACAACGGCGGTTTTGGCGCTTCGGACAACGCGCCGCTGCGGGCCGGGAAAGGCACGGTGTACGAGGGCGGCATCCGGGTGGTCTCCGCGCTGCGCTGGCCCGACGGGATTTCCGGCGGAGGCCGCAAGGTGTCCGGCATGATGAGCTATCTGGACGTCTGGCCGACGCTGCGCCGCGTCGCCGGCCTCGGCGCGGCCGGCGGGCCGGGAGAGCCGTTGGACGGCGAGGACATGCTCGATGTGATCGCCGGCCGCCGCGACCCGGCGCCGCGCGCTTTTTTTTCTTATTTCGAGAGGTACGAGGACGAGCAACTGGCGCTGATCGACGGCGACTGGAAGATCGTGCGCAGGGGGCCGCCGATCCTGGGTCCGAACCCCGCCGACGCGCCTCCTGAGGGCTACCGCAGCAACCGGCGGGCGCCCGCAGAGCCTACCGTCGAGCTCTTCAACATCCGCGACGATCCGCACGAAGAACGCGATCTGGCGCGGCGGGAGCCGGCCAGGGTCCGCCGCATGATCGAACGACTCAGAGATTTTCGATCTCTTCGCGAGGACGGCGGAGCGCCGCCGATGACGGCCCCGCCCCCCGCCGGCTGGAAAGCCCCGCAACATTGGGCGCCGGCCACTGAAAAGTAGGCGCGGAGGAGTAGACGCGGGAGTCGCTTGCCTTGTACTTTTGGGCGGAAACACGCCCGTGAGCCTTCTCGTTGCCGAAGTTTACGAAGCCTTGATCGCCGCCGGCGCGCCGGAAGAGAAAGCCAAAGCCGCAGCAGCGGCGATTCCCGTTGGGGGAAACCTGGCTACCAAAAATGACATTGCGGAAGTCAATGTCAGGATGGCGAACGAGTTCAAGCTTTACCGCAATCTGTGGATGCCGGCCGCCGGCATCGTCTCGCTCACCGTCGCCCTGGTCAAGCTCATCCCCTGACGCTGCGGGCCGTTACGCCGTCGGCCGGCGCGACAGGTCCAGCGGCGCCGCGTCGCGCGCGCGGGCAAGCTCGTGCCCCGGCCTGGACGGCTCCAGAAACGTGACCGACCGGTAAAAATCGTCCAGCGCCACGAAGACGCCGTTTTCTTGCGCCCAGCGGCGCATCCGCTGATTGCAGGAGTGTTCCCAGGACAGGATCTCCACGCGCCAGCCCCGTTTGCGCATGCGCTCCAAAGTAGTGTGGAAACCCGCGCCTTCGAGATAGCCTGCGCCGTCGCCGGTCAGCAAGACGACAATGCCCGGATCGCCGTTGAAATCCAAGGCATCTTCCAGCATGCGCAGTTTGAGCACCCGATCGGGCATGTCCTGCTCGCCGCGCCCGGAACTGCCGCGGTCGAACAGATTGACCTCCACGCCCATGTTTTCCATGCGGTTCCATAACTGACGCATCTCCGGCGGCACGGAACCGGCGGCAAGGGCCTTTTTTACATCGCGGCCGGCGTGCGCCAAGCGCATCATGTTCTCGAAATCGATGCGCACGCGGTAACGGGCGTCGGGGCTTTTTTCCCGTTCTTCGGCCAAGCGCTGCGCTTCGTGGAAGATGTTGGAGTTGTCCCAGTAAATGAAAACGCTGTCCATGGCCGATGACTCCGCGAGACCTTTTCCTTTTGATTTTATCGCCTGTGCCGCTGCAGGGCAGTCCGCACTATAATCACGGCATGAAGCCGACAACGCTCGTGCTTGCCGCCGCGCTTGTCTTGCCGGGGTCGATTCGCGCGCAAGATACGCGGCCCGTGTTTGCGCCCGTCGAGGATGCGCCGGGTCTGCCTCGGGTTTTGCTGATCGGCGACTCGATTTCGATAGGCTACACGCTGCCGGCGCGGGCGCTGCTCGCGGCCGCCGCCAACGTTCACCGCATCCCCGTGAACGGCGGCCCGACGCCCCGAGGCGTCGAGCAGATCGATTCCTGGCTTGGCAAAGGCGAATGGGACGCGATTCATTTCAACTGGGGGCTGCACGACCTCAAGTACATGGCAGACGGCCGCAAGCAGGTCGAGTTGGACGTTTACGAGCGCAATCTCGAGCGGCTCGTCGAACGGCTGCAGTCGACCGGGGCCAAGTTGATTTGGGCGTCCACCACGCCCGTGCCCGATGCGCCGGTGTCGCCTCCGCGAAAGAATGCCGAGGTGGAAGAATACAACGCGGTTGCGGCCCGCATCATGAGAAAGCACGGAGTGCCGGTGAACGACCTGTATGCGTTCGCGCTGCCGCGGCTGGCGGACATTCAGCGCGAGGCGAACGTACACTTCCTGCCCGAGGGTTCGAAGCTCTTGGCGGAGCAGGTTGCCGCGGCGATCCGAAAGCAACTCAAAGAATAGTCGGAGCCGCGGCGCTCGCGGGGCGTTCCCCTCCCGGCTTGCGGGGACGTTGCTTTCGCATGAGTCGAACAGCCGGGCTTGCCGCGCCGGCGGCGGCCGGGGACGAGGGCTGCCGGGCGCGGACGACGGCCCGGCGGTCGAGGCGCAGTTGGGCCGACCCTGTGACGCGGCGGCGGACGGGGCAACCTGTACAAGAAATGAAACGCGAACGCTCTTATGGTCAAACGCGCCTTGAGGCCCAACCCCGCAAAATCAAAATCATGTCGTACGCCCGTTGAACTGCGGAGCGCTAAACTAGGAGGCGTTATGCGACTCTGCATTGCGTTGCTTCTGGCTCTGGCCGCGCCGGCGTTCCCACAGGACCTGGGAGCCCTCGACTTTCTCAATTCCGGCTCCAAGGAGGCGCAAGGGCCGTTTCTGCGCGGCGTCCTGCTGCTACACAGCTTCGAATACGACGACGCGGCCGAGGCGTTCCGCAAAGCGCGCCGCGCCGATCCGGATTTCGCTTTGGCCTATTGGGGCGAGGCGCTGACTTCCTACCGGCCCGTGTGGAATCGGGAGGAGATCGAAAAGGGCAGGGAAGCCCTGGAAAAAGGCCGCAGGGCCCGTCTTGCAGATGCGCGTGAGCAAGGCTATTGGGACGCCGCCGAGATTCTTTTCGGCGAAGGCGGCCGGGAAGAGCGCTGGCTGCGCTACTCCGAGGCGATGGGGCGTCTTGCGGGGTCTTATCCGCGCGATCTTGAGGCCGCGGCCCTCCATGCCGTTTCGCTGTTCGGAACCACCGGCAGGGAGCGGGACTTCCGCACGTACATGAAGATCGCTTCGATCGCCGAGGAGTTGTACGCCGAGAACCCGACCCATCCGGGGGCCTTGCACTACTTGATCCACGCCTACGACGACCCGATTCATGCGCCGCTGGGTCTGCGCGCCGCGCGGCGTTATGCGAAAGTCGCCCCGGCGGCGCCGCATGCCCAGCACATGCCGTCGCATATCTTTTTGGCGCTCGGCATGTGGCAGGATTGCGTCTCCTCGAACATCGACTCCTGGAATTCCTCCGAAGCCCGCGTCGAACGCAAGGGACTGGGATCGGACGAGCGCGGCTACCACGCTTTGTGGTGGCTGCTGTACGCCTATCTCCAGCAGGGCAAGCTCGACGCGGCCCGCGAGCAACTGGAGATCATAGAGGCCGATGCGGCGCGCAGCGGCTCGCGGCAGGCCCGCTCCCATCACGCCTACATGCGCGCGCATTATCTGGTGGAGAGCCGCCAGTGGGACGCCGACTTGGCGCACGCGCGCGATGACGGGCTGGAGCCGGCCGCTTACGGCGCGAACGCCTATGCGGAAGGCCGCCGCGCGCTGCACGCAGGGGACGCCGCGAAAGCCCGCCAGTGGCTTGCGAAGATGCAAGAGAAGCAAGAGCAAGCGGACGGTTCGGCCTATGGGGCGGCTTCGCTGCCGGTCGCCGCGCTGGAGCTGGAAGCGTTGATCCTGCTTCATGAGGGAAAGGGCGATGCGGCCTTGGGCAAGTTGGAGCAAGCAACGAAACTGGAGGAGAAAATCGCGTTCCGCGGCGGCCCGCCGCTGCCGATCAAGCCGTCGCATGAGCTTCTGGGCGAGGCGTTGCTGCAACTGGGCCGCCCGCAACAGGCCGCGCGCGTCTTCAAGCGCTCGCTCGAGCGGACTCCCCGCCGCGCCTTGTCGTTCATCGGCCTGGAGCGTGCGGCGCGGGCCGCCGGGGACGGGGAGACCGCCTCGTGGGCAAAGACCGAGTTGCAGGGCTACGCGGCGCAGTGATGCTGGACGGGCGGCGCGGCGCACAAGATCGGCGGTGAAGTGGTTCCTCACAAAACGGACGCCGCCGGCAACGCGGATGCTGCTGATCGAGAGCGGCCCGCGGGACCTGTGCCGGCGCGTGATTCCCCGGCTGCGCGAAACGTTCGGCGGCGGCTTGCAGATCGACCTGTTGAGTTGCCTTCCGGACGATCCGCCGGGGCTGAGCGGCGGCGCGGCGGTCTGGCGCACGCTCGATGCCGCCGGCGCCTTCGAACGCTGGGCGTTGCTGCGGGCGCTGCGCCGCGAAAGGCACCCGGCCGCAGCGATGCTTTGCGCCGGCGACGCCATTATGGGGCCATGGCGTTTCGCTCTCCTGGTCATGCTGCGGGCCAAGTTTCTCATCGTCAACGAGAACGCCGATTTCTTCTGGCTCGACCGGGGGAATTTCGGCGCGATGCGACAGTTTCTACTCAGGCGAACCAGCTTGCGGGACCCCTTCGCGGCGCGCACGCTGGCGCGGCTGGCGGTATTCCCCTTCACCTTGGCGTACCTGCTGGCGTTCGCCGCCCGCGTCCACATCGTCCGCGCCCTGCGGCTGGCGCGGCCGGGGGACAGCGGATAGCAAGACCGCCGGCGGCCGGCTGTTACGATGAGTCTTTTGCTCCCCGCGCGGTCCATTGCCGTCTTGCTCCTGGCCGCCGCTCCGGCCGCAGCCTATGTCGGCCCGGGCGCCGGATTCGCCTTCGTCGGCTCGTTTCTGAGCTTGCTGGCGGCTTTTCTGATCGGCGCCGCCTCGCTGCTGATTTTTCCTTTCCGCATGTTCCTGCGCGCTGTCGGCAGAGCGCAGGGGTATAAGAAAGCCAAGGTCAAGAGAGTCGTTTTCCTGGGTCTCGACGGACTCGAGCCGGAACTGGTCGAGCGCTACCTGAGCGAGGGCAAGCTGCCCCATCTCGCCAAGCTCAAGCAACAGGGCCGCTACAGCCGCCTGCGGACGACCTTCCCGCCGCTCTCTCCGGTCGCCTGGGCGACGTTCGCTACGGGGTCGAACCCCGGCAAGCACAATCTCTTCGACTTTCTCAGCCGCAGCATGCGCAGCTACCTGCCGGAGCTTTCGTCGTCGCGGGTCAACGAGCCTGCGCGCGTTTTGAAGCTCGGCAGCCGGCGCATCCCGCTGAGCAAGCCGACAGTCGAAATGCGCCGCAAAAGCCGGACGTTCTGGTCGATTCTCGGCGAAAACCAAGTGTCCTCGACCGTTTTGCGGGTGCCGATCACGTTTCCTCCCGAGAAGTTCGCAGGCCGCGTTCTTTCAGCGATGTGCACGCCCGATCTGCTGGGCACGCAAGGGAGCTTTCAGGAGTTCACCACGCGGGTAGAACGGGCGGAGTTCGCCGAGGCCGGCGAGCGCCGGCGGCTGGCGAAGGACGGAGACGCTTACGTCGGGGAAATTCGCGGGCCGCGCAACACTCTGCGCGAAGGCGAGGGCGATTTGAGACTGCCTTTTCGCCTGCAACTCAACGGACGCCCCGGCTGCGGCGTTCTTTCCATCGGCGGCAGGAAATACGATCTGGAGCCGGGGAAAAACACGCCCTGGATACGGCTCGCGTTCAAGGCCGGACTCGGCGTTACGGTCTCGGGCATCGGCCAATTCCGCTTGGTTTCCACCGAGCCCGAAGTGTCGCTCTATCTCACGCCGATCGCCATCGACCCCGAGAAACCGGCGCTGCCCGTCTCTTACCCCGCATACTACGCGCCGTACTTGGCCAAACTGCTCGGCTCCTACTCGACGCTCGGCTTGGCCGAGGATACCTGGGCGTTGAACGAGCGGGTCATCGACGAAGACGCGTTTCTCGAGCAGGCGTATCGCATCTGCGAGGAGCGCGAGGCCATGTTCTTCTCGTCTCTGGAGCGCGCCAAGAAAGGGGTAGTCGCCTGCGTCTTCGACACCCCCGACCGCGTACAGCATATGTTCTACCGCTATCTGGATCCCGATCACCCCGCGCATCAAGCCAACGGCAACGGGCTGGAGCGCTACGCCGACGCGGTCGAGCGGCTTTACACGCGGATGGACGCGATCGTCGGCAAAACGCTCGATGCCATCGACCGCGAGACGGCGCTCTTCGTTCTCTCCGACCACGGCTTCAAGTCGTTCCGGCGCGGGGTCGATCTCAACGGTTGGCTGCAGCGGGAAGGGTATCTTGCCGTCAAGGAAGGCGGCGCGGGCGCCGGCTACTTGCGCGGCGTCGACTGGAGCCGCACCCGCGCCTACAGCTTCGGGCTAGCCGGCATCTATCTCAATTTGAAAGGCCGCGAAGCGCAGGGCATCGTGGAGAAAGCCGACGCCGACGCCCTGACCGCAGAGATCGCCGCCAAAATCACCGGATTGGTTGACGAAGAACGCGGAGCGGTCGCCGTCCGCAAAGGCTACCCCAAAAGGCAGATATACGCCGGACCTTATGTGGGCGCCGCCCCCGATGTCGTCGTCGGCTACAACATCGGTTACCGCAGCTCGTGGGACACGGCGTTGGGCAAGGTCGGCGGTCCGGTTTTCGAGGACAACGTCAAGGCATGGAGCGGCGACCACTGCGTCGATCCGCCGCTCATTCCCGGCGTGCTTTTCTGCAACCGCGATTTCGGGGCCGAGAACCCGGGCATCGAAGACATGGCGCCCACGGCCCTGAGCCTCTTCGGCTACCGCCCTCCGCGGCAAATGGACGGAGTCGACATCGGGGTCCGCGTTTGAGCCCGCCGGCGGCCGGGGGATAGTAGACAGCAGACCGCCGTACGCGAGTCGTTAAGCCGCTGCCGGCAGCGCCGCCAGTTTTACATGCGAGCGCATCGTGCAGGCGGCGCCCGTCTTGCGAAAGGCGCCGGTTACCGGGGCGGCGTCCGCGGGTTGCGCCGCCGCGGCCAGGGCGATATGCCGCTCCGCCGCCGCCAAGCCGGTCGTGGGGTCGAAGCCCCGCCAGCCGCCGCCCGGCAGGTAGACTTCGGCCCAGGCGTGCAGGCGGCGTTCCCGCCCGCCGTTCTCGCCGGCGTCGGCGGGATCGACGGCGTGGTACCCGCTGACGAACCGCGCCGCCAGCCCCGCTTCGCGGCAGCAGGCGCAGAACAGGACGGCCAGATCGCGGCAAGCGCCCTCGCCGCGCCGCAGGGTCTCCGCCGGGGCGTACGGCTTGCCGCGTTCCCTCTCGACGATCCGCATCGCCTCGTGCATGCGCTCGTTCAGGCGCGTCAGAAAAGCCGGCGTCTCGCCGCCGCTCCGCGCTAGCGCCCACGCGGCCGGCTCCAGGCGCGTTGCGTCCGCGCGCAGGAACCGCGCCAGCGCATCCTCTTGCGCATAGCGGAACCCCAGGCGGTGCGCGCCGTTCAGCCAAAGGAAGTCGAAGGGGTTGCCGCGCAGCGTTTCCACTTCCAGGCGGGAAACGATCTCGAGCCGCGGCGTCGCGCCCTCGAACCAGACGCAGGCGACGGAGTTTCCCTCGCTGTCGAGCGCATGGCTCAAGCGCGCCGGAGCCGGCTCGACGGCCAGGCGGTAGGCCAGCTCCCTTTGCGCCGGGTCGGAACGCGGCCTGAGCCGAATCGTGTGCGGTTCGAGAAAAACTGCGTCCGAGTAACTGTACGTCGTGGTGTGGACAACGCGGAATCTCACTTTTCCGGCGGCTCCAATTTGGCGAACAGTTGCTCTTCCCACTCCATCGGCAGGTCCTGAATCGCGCTGCGGATGCGCTCCTGCCAGAGGGAGGAAAGCGGGGCCAGATCTTCCTTGTGGTAACGGCTTTGCACCATGCGGAAGCTGTTTTTTTGGTAGAGGGCGACATCGATAGGGAAATCCACGTCGGCGGCGCTGATCCGCGTGGAATCGAAAGCCAGGCAGCCGACCTTGAAGGCGTGGCGCAGCGGGTCGCCGACCTTCACGGTGCGGTCGAGAATCGGCTTGCCGTAGCCGGTCGAGCCGATTACCTGATAGGGCGTCGCGCGGCTGGTATCGATCCAGTTGCCCTCCGGATAGACCAGATAGAGCTTGTGGGCCGCGTCGAGGCGCATCTGCCCGCCGATCAAGGCGTGGGAGTTGAAGCTCAAGCCGTCTTCGCGCAGCCAATCGCCGTCTTCGCGGCGCACCTTGCGAAGTTGCTCGGCGAACAGATTGGCGGCCTCGAACAGCCGGTCGAAAGGCTCCTCGCGTTCGGCAAGCGCAATTTCGAAATACGTCAGCGCCTTGTCGCGAATCGAGCGCAGGCCCGACGTCATCAGAAACATCGCCCCTTCCGGCGGGTGGTAAACGGTCATCTTGCGCGCCGAGATCATCTCGCGCCCGGAAGTGATCAGCGTGTCGGCGATGCCGACAAGGCCTTCTTCGACAGCGATGCCCAAGCAGAACGTCATGTTGAATGGAGAGTGGGGAGAGCCGGAGCCTTCCCACTATCCTATCTTGCCGTTGTCAACGGTCCGTGGTGAAAGTGGCGTGGGCGGCGCGGCGGGCTCCTGCGGCGTCTTTTCGGCCCGCGCAAGCGCCGGCGCATAGAGCGCGAGCGCTCTATGCGGCGAAAAACGTCTCGAAAATGCTGTCGCCGGTTTCGTTGAGCTTGACTTGCACGCCGTCCAGAAACTGGTGCAGGCCGCCGGCGATCACTTCCGCCGCTTCCGTGTAGTCAAGTTCCGACGCCATACGCCCCAGCCGGCGCTCGACCGGATTGCGAAAGCTCTTGTGCGGCGTTCCGGTAATCGCGCGAAGCGACATCTCTGCGTTGTTGACGCAATAGCGGACGGAACGCGGAAACTCCGCGTCGAGCACGAGAAAACGCACGATATGCTCTGCGGCGACCCGCCCGTAAACCTTGCGGTACATTTCGAAAGCGCCCGCGGAGCGCAGAATCGCCATCCAATGGATGTCGTCGACCGCCGTTCCGATATGCCGGACGCCGGGGAGCAGCAGGAAATACTTGAGATCGAGAATGCGGGTTGTCTGATCCGCTCGCTCGAGCAGGCGCCCCATGCGCGAGAAATGCCAAGCCTCCCCCCGCGACATCGTTTCGATCGTCACGCCCGCGATCGCGTGGCCGGCTCTTCTTACGTCCCGGAAGAATTCCGCGGGATTGGAGCGCGCTCGATCCCTGGCGTCCGGCGAGGTGACGTCCAGGTAGAAGACGTTGAGCTCTTCCCAAGCTTCGGACGAGATGATCTCGCGGATCGAGCGGGCGTTCTCGCGCGCGGCCGTCACGCAGGATACGATCGAGTTCGGATTCTCGCGGTCGAAGGCAAGGAATTGAATGACGTTTTGCGCGTTGACGCCCAGTTCGCCGAACATGGCGTCGACCAGCTTGTCGAAGGCGCGGAAGCGCGCGGCGTCTTGGGCGGCGGCGTAGCGCCGATGGAAGGCGTCATAGTCGCCGGTAATCTTGACGACCGCGTCCCACTGCCCTGCGAACAGATCGGGCAAATCGAGCAGCAGGTGCAGGTTGACGTCGACGCAGCGGCCGACGCTGGCCGCGCGCTCGACGTAGCGGCTCATCCAGTAAAGCGATTCCGCCACGCGGCTCAGCATTTGCGTCCTTCCGCGCCGGCTTCGGCGTCGAGGTTGGCGGGGCGAACGCCGCCGCGCGCATTGCTTACCTTGCCAGCACCCATGTGTCCTTGCTCCCGCCGCCTTGCGAGGAATTGACCACCAGAGAACCCTTGCGCAGCGCGACCCGCGTCAGCCCTCCCGGCAGTACGTAAATCTCCTTGCCGTAGAGGATATACGGGCGCAGGTCGACGTGGCGGCCTTCGAAGCGGTCTTCGATCAGCGTGGGCACGCGGGAAAGCGCCAGAGTCGGCTGGGCGATATAGTTGCGCGGATTCGCTTGGATGCGGCCCTTGAAATCCTCGAGTTCCGCCGCCGCCGCGTGCGGGCCGATCAGCAGGCCGTACCCGCCGGACTCGTTCGCGGGCTTGACGACGAGCTTGGCGATGTTGTCGAGAACGTATCTGCGGTCGGCATCGCGCCAACAGAGATAGGTGGGCACGTTGGGGATGACGGGCTTTTCCGCGAGGTAATACTTGACGATCTCGGGCACGTAGGCGTAGATCACTTTGTCGTCGGCGACGCCGGTTCCGGGGGCGTTGACGAGCGTTACGCGGCCGGAACGGTACGCTTCCATCAGGCCCGGCGCTCCGAGCATGGAATCACTGCGGAATACTTGGGGGTCGAGAAAATCGTCGTCGATGCGGCGGTAAATCACGTCCACCCGCTGCAAGCCCTTGGTGGTGCGCATGTGTACGGCGCCGTCGGCAACCGCCAAGTCGCGCCCCTCGACCAGCTCGACGCCCATCTCGCGGGCCAGAAACGAGTGCTCGAAGTACGCCGAGTTGTAGATGCCGGGGGTCAGCACGGCGACTTCGGGATTCGCGCGGCCCGGCGGCGCGACTTCCTCCAGCATGGTCAGCAGCCGGCCGGCATAGTCGTCGACCGCTCGAATGGGCAGCCCCGAAAAGACCTGCGGGAAAGTCTCCTTCATGATCGTGCGGTTTTCGACGACGTACGAAACGCCGGACGGGCAACGCAGGTTGTCTTCGAGAACGTAGATCACGCCGTCTTTGCCGCGCACGAGGTCGGTCCCGGTGATATGGCACCAGACCGCCCCCGGCGGGTCGAGCCCCATGCACTCCGGCCGGTAGCCCGCCGCGGAGGCGATCAGCTCTCTGGGGACGACGCGGTCGCGAACGATCTTCTGCTCGTGGTAGATGTCGTCAATGAACAGATTCAGCGCGCGGATGCGCTGCTGCAAGCCGCGTTCGAGACGCTCCCATTCCCCCGCCGCAACGATGCGCGGCACGAGATCAAAGGGGAAGATGCGTTCGTCGCCCTCGTCTCCGCCGTAAACTTTGAAGGTAATGCCCATGCGGATCAACGCCCGCTCGGCTCCCTTCTGGCGTTCCTCGAGCTCGCCTTCGCCGAGCCCCTGGATGCGGTCGAACAACGTCTTCGCCTCGGGGCGCACCGCGCCGTCCGGAAAAAACATTTCGTCGAAGAATTCGCCGGTCTCGTAGGAATGAAACTTCATGCTGCCTCGCGGCCCGGCGACAAGGGCGGGATGGGATGGACACTTCATTGTAATGGATAGTGGGTGGCAAGACGGACTGAGTTTTCTCTGCGGGCTGCTGCTAAAGTAAACGAACGGATGACCCGTCGCGAATGGCTTACAACTTATGCCAACGGCTTCGGCGGATTGGCTCTGGCCGCGATGACGGCCGAAGCCGCCCGCGCGGCCGCGCCGCCCGACCGCGCCGTCGAGCCGCTCGCCGTGCGCCCGCCGCATTTTCCGGCGAAAGCCAAGCGCGTCATCTATCTCTACATGGACGGCGGTCCGGGCCAGATGGACACGTTCGATCCCAAGCCGCGCCTGGCCGCCGAGCACGGCCGGCCGATCGGCATGGAAGAGATTCCCACCACCGTCTTCAACATCACCAACAAGGTCTTCGCCAGCCCCTTCCAATTCAAGCAGTACGGCGAATCGGGCCTCTGGGTCAGCGATCTTTTCCCCCACTTGGCGCAGTGCGCCGACGACCTGTGCGTGATCAACTCGATGGTCGCCGACCACTCCGAGCACACCGCCGGCAACTACTTCATCCATACCGGCTCGGGTTTTCAGGGCCGCCCCTCGATGGGCGCCTGGGTGACTTACGGCCTGGGCAGCGAATGCGACAATCTTCCCGGCTTCGTGGTGCTCGACTCGGGGCTGATCCCGCCGGGCGGAATGGATTGCTTCGGCAGCGGCTTCTTGCCGGCCTCCTATCAGGGGACTCTCTTCCGGCGCGGCGAGCATCCCATCGCCGACATCCGGCCGCGCGAGGGCCGGCCCGGCCTCCAGGAGCGCAAGCTGGATCTGATCCGCCAACTCAACCGCGGCGTCGTCAAGCGTCTGGGCGCGGTCAGCGAGATCGAAGCCTCGATCGCCAACTACGAGCTGGCCTACCGCATGCAGAGCGCCGTGCCCGACCTGCTCGATCTGACGGGGGAGACCAGGACCACACGGAAGCTCTACGGCCTCGATGAGGACGACACCGCCGAGTTCGGGCGACAATGCCTGCTGGCCCGCCGCATGGTCGAGCGCGGCGTGCGCTTCATCGAGTTGCTGACGCCGGCGCGCAAGGGCCAGGACCGCTGGGATCAACACCAGCGCCTGATCGAAGGCCACACCAAGAACGCCCGCGCAACCGACAAGCCGATTGCCGCGCTGATCAAAGATCTCAAGGGACGCGGCCTGCTGGACGAGACGCTGATCGTCTGGGGCGGCGAGTTCGGGCGCACGCCGACCGCGCAAACGAACAACGGTAAATTCGACGAGCAGACCGGCCGCGACCACAACCCGTTCGGGTTCACCATGTGGTTGGCCGGCGGCGGCGTCAAGGGCGGCATGCGCTACGGCGCAACCGACGAATACAGCTATTTCGCGGTCGAGAACAAGGTCCACGTCCACGACCTGCACGCGACGATGCTCCACCTGCTGGGCATGGACCACAAGAAGCTGACGTTCCGCTACAGCGGCAGAGATATGCGCCTGACCGACGTCCACGGCGAAATCGTCCACGACATTTTGGCTTGAGGCCGGCGGGGCCGCGGGTCGATTTCAAAAACCGGTCGGCCGTTTACAGTCCACCTGCGGAAATTTGGCTTCGGCGAACTGCAGGATCGTTTTGGGAACGAACGCCGCCGCAAGCGCCAACAGGCTCATCGGCCGCAGCGGCGAGCGCTGACTGTTACGGTCGTCACAAGAATT
Organism: Bryobacterales bacterium; assembly: GCA_965214655.1. Classification (GTDB taxonomy): domain Bacteria; phylum Acidobacteriota; class Terriglobia; order Bryobacterales; family UBA6623; genus CATQHP01. The sequence continues at coordinate 4,556,429 of OZ243965.1, forward strand.
CGGACTTTCGATTTGCCCCGCGGATGTCTTCCGCAGCCATCCCTCGGCGCCCTGACTCCACGGCAAGCGCCGCGCCGGATGGGCTCGCTCTTCATTGCCGGCGGCGGACGGCAAGGTACGGCCCCTCGGGGGTTGAGACGCCTTGCACCGCAGCGACGACGGGCGTGTCGCCGTCGGGGAGATCAGCCGGCAGGCGCAGCGTGAATTGGTAGAGCCCGGCGCAGCAGGGCGCCGCGCCCGCGTAGAGGACGTCCGCCGAGGGAACCGCGACGCCGCCGACGGTAAACACAACCTCGTTCGCGAGATCGGCCGCGGCTCCCGGGATGCGGCCCGCCGCCAACGGCGGCTCGGTCGCCCCGAAGCCGGTTCCGTACAGAGTGACGATCGCGCTCGGCTCGGCCGGCGTGAACTCCGCCCCGAGGCCGGGCGCGCCGACCAGGGAAGGGCCGCCGCCGTGCTGCGCGGCGAGCGGATAGCGTCCGTCGGGGTTGTCGTTTGTGAAGTTGAAAAAAGCCGGCGAGACGGCGGCGACCTCTATCGTCTCCACCGGGCTGCGCTGCTCCTGCTGCGCGCCGCAGTTGCGCACGACCGTGACTGAAACCTCCTGCCCCGGAGACAAGTCGTGCGGGACCTGGGCGTTGATCTGCTGCGGCGTCACCAAAAACAGCGGCGCGCGCTTACCGTCGATCTCCAGGCAGGCAGCGGCGAGTTGTGCGGCGATATTGCCCGCGGCGTCCAGTGCAGGGTTCGCCGTCCGCATCCCCTGCGGCGCGAACTCCTGCCCGAAGACGGAAACGAGGGCGTTGGGGGAGAAGCTCCTCACCACGGGCTTACCGGTAGCGAAACGAAAACTCGTTTGGTTACCTGTTGCCGGTCGTAGTCGTATACAGCCGCTATGGCGCTACTGCAAGAGATCGTGCAAACGGCGCCTACCTTGCGAGATCGCTCACGGAATGGCCTGCTATCCGGTTGACCGGCGCTTTTTATCGGGTTGTCGATTACAAGCGCCGGCGAGTCTTGCCCGTGTTGCTGTATCTCCTATAGTTCAAAGGGCAGTTCAAAGGGCCGGTTCAAAGGGATTCCGTAGCTCAACCCCAAGCCGGCTGAAGTCACGCACGTTTCGGGTGACCACCGTCAGCCGATGCACCGCGGCTGTCGCCGCAATCATGGCGTCTTCGGTCATGGTGTCCGATCTCCTATGCATGAGCCGCGCCCACTCACGGAAGGCGGACGCGTCCATCGGCAACACGCCGTACGAAGCCAGCACCTTGTCTAGCCAGGCTTCCAGCTCCTCCGCCTTGGCCTCATCCTGCTCACGGGTGATCTCGATCCCCGCCTGTATCTCTCCAACCGTAACGGCAGACACGAAGAGTTGCTCGGCCGGCACATCCGCGATCCAATCCAGAACGGCTCCATGTGGACGGGGGCGACGCAGCTCCGAGACCACGTTGGTATCGAGGAGGTACATGGAGCCTACTCCACGGCCAAGGGTACTCGGCGGCGATGCTGTCGGCGCGGCAGCGTAAGGTCCTCTGTCCGCGCCTCAGAGGCCAGGAGCAACTCCTTCAGGTCCGGCCTGGTCATCCGCTCCAGCCTCCGCCACTGATCGATGGGCAGGAGCACGGCGGTTTCCACCCCGCGCCTGGTCACGATCTGCGGCCCTTCGGCGAGGGTGGTATTGAGAAGTTCGCTGAACCTCGACTTGGCATCTTGAACCGGCCATCTCTTGCTCATGGTTCACCCCGGATGCTGTTCACTTGACTAGTTACCAGACTAGATTGCATTGTCATCGGTGTCAAGGCGGCATGAACTCAACTCTGCGCCCGGAATCGAACGGGCTGGACGGCTCCTTCACGCACGCCTTCCACCCGCGGCAGATTCCCCAGCCTCTTCTTCCAAAGGCTGCTTTGGAGGTTCCCCTCCAACCCTTCCACTCGCCGCTCCAGGGCGTCGTTCCGCTCCCGCTACCGGGCCGCCGCCGAGACTGTCCCCGACTGCAGTCCGTGTTCCGACGCCTCCCGCACCTGTTCGGACAGAAATCACCCCGGTCAACGCCCACCGGGAGCGTCTTTTCCGACACAAGACGAGCTTGAGTTGCGCACCCGCGAGCCCGGACCCGTCGATCACGCTTCCCAAACGAAGGCCGGGAATTCCCGGACGGTGCGAAACCCTGCGCGTTCGTAGAGCCGCACCGCTTCGCGGTTGGCCGCGGTCACCGTCAAGCTCACCGCCCGGCTGCCGGCGTCGTGAAAGGCGCAAAGCGACCGCCGCAACAACTCGCGGCCCAAACCCCGCCCGCGCATTTCCGGGTCGACGCAAAGCTGCGCGATGTGGCCGACGTCGGCGGCGACCAGACTGCCCAGGCAAATGCCGCGCAGCTTCAGTGAGCGGATGCTGCCCGCGGCGACCGCCGCGCGCCGCAGGAAACGCCCGCAGCCGGGATGTTGGATCGAGTTCAGAAGGAGCCGCCGCGCGCCCGTAAAGGTGCGGTACTGATCGTTGATGCGCGAATCGACGTGGCCCGCGTAGGCTGTCGCAAGCAGTTCCGCGGCAGGGTCGATGAGGTAATCCGACCAGCCCGAAAATCGAGCGGCGGGGGGCGCCGCGGCCGCCGGCGGCGGCTCGCGGGCTTCGCGCAGCATGAAGCAGCGCGGGTAGACGGCAAGCGGCCTGCCGAAGACCGCCCGCGCGTCCGGCAATGACCGCAAGGCGAGGAGTTGGCCCTCGATCCGCCGCACGCCCGGGAACGTCGCCGCGGCCAGCAACGTGCTTGCGAACAGCCGGCTTTCGGCGCCGGCTTCCCGGAAATCCTCCTGAATGTAAAATTCGCCGATTAGCGTTTTGGACTCTTCGCGAACGCAATAACTGTAGCCGACCGGCCGCCCCGACCAGACCAAAGCGCAGCCCGGCAGGTTGCGCATGTCGAGAAAGCGGCGGATGGTCTTGGCCGAAGGCGTGAAATCCAAGAAAAAGCGCTCGCGCCAAAAGCGGGTTTGCTCTTCGAGCGCTGCGCTCAGATCGTTGCCGCGCAGCTCGCGCAAATCCACGAGCCGCAGGCCCGGAAGGCGCAGCGGGGCGGCGGCCGACGCCATAGGACCTGATTATAGGGGCTTGCGGCCGCCGGAGCGCCGTTTTTCGCGGCATGAGACAATCCGTTCGATGGCCGGCATTCTGCGTTACGGCTCGTACATTCCGTATTTCCGCTTGCAGCGCGCAACCACCCCGGCCGGCGGACGCGGGGAGCGCGCGGTAGCCGCTTTCGACGAAGACGCCACTTCCCTTGCAGTCGAAGCGAGCCGCGAGGCCCTGCGCGGTTGGGAGGCGGCCCCTTCCAGTCTGCTGTTCGCCTCGCTGGCGCACGCTTATGCCGAAAAGCTGAACGCCGGCGTCCTGCACGCGGCGCTCGACCTGCCGGCGGGCGTGCGCAGCGTGGACAGCGGAGGCTCCGGCCGCGCCGGACTCGCCGTTCTCGGGCTGGCCGCCGGATTGGCCGCGGAATCGCCGGCGCTCGTGGCCGCGTCCGACATTACCCGCAGCGCCGCGGCGGGCAGCGCCGAATCCGTCGGCGGCGACGGCGCTTGCAGCTTTCTGGTGGGCCCGGACGACCGGGCGGCGGCGAAGATCGTCGCGGCGGCGGCGCGGACCGAGGAGTTGCTCGACGTGTGGCGCAGCCCCGAGCAGCCGTTTGCGCGGCAATGGGAGGAGCGCTTCGGCGAAGAGGTTCTCACGCCGGCGCTGACGGAGGCGTTCCAGGAGGCGCTGTCCGCGGCCGGCCTGCGCGCCGCCGATTTGGCCAAAGTCGCCGTCGATGCCGCGAACCCGCGCATCCCGCGCTCGTTTTTGCGCCGGGCCGGGCTCGGCGCCGAGCAGATCGCGGACGACCTGGCCGCAACGGTGGGGCGAGCGGGCGCCGCTCATGCCGGCATATTGTTGGCGGGCATGCTCGACGAGGCTGCGCCGGGCGACCGGCTCGCAGTGGCCTGCGCGGCGGACGGCGCCGAGGCGCTCATCCTCGAAGTCACCGAGCGCATCGCCGAGGCGCGGCCGAAGCGCTCGGTCGCCGACTGGATTCGTTCCAAGCGGAACGATCTTGCTTATGCCTCGTATCTGCGCTGGCGCGGGGTGCTGCCCTTCGAGCCGCCGCGGCGTCCGGATCCGGCGCGGCCGGCGGCGCCGCCCATGCAGCGCGCGGAACGCTGGAAATTCGCTTTTGTCGGCTCGCGCTGCCGCTCTTGCGGCGGGGGCAACGTGCCTCCCCAGAAAGTCTGCGTTTTGTGCGGCGCGGTCGATGCGATGGAGCCGGAGCGCTACGCCGATGCCCGCGCCTCGGTGGTCACCTACACGGTCGACCGCCTGGCCTACTCGCTGCAGCCGCCGGTGGTCGCCGCAGTGATCGACTTCGAGCAGGGCGGCAGGTTCCAATGCCAGCTCACGGACGTCGATCCGGGCAAGGTCGCCATCGGCGATGAGCTGGAGATGACCTTCCGCCGGCTGTACACGGCCGACGGCGTCCACAATTATTTCTGGAAGGCGCGGCCGCAGCGAGGGTAGTAGAGAAAGTGGAGAGTGAAGAGTGGAGAGCAAGACTGCCGCCGCGCGCTGTTAAGGTAAAGTACGAGAATTCACAAGCGCTTTTTGCATCGGAGTAAGCCATGGCCAGCAGAGGCATCAAAGACAAAGTAGCGATCGTGGGCATGGCCTGCACCCGTTTCGGCGAGCACTGGGACCGCGGCGCAGGGGACATGCTGGTCGAAGCCGCTCTGGGGGCTTATGCGTCCGCCGGCGTCGAGCGCGGACAGGTCGACGCTTACTGGCTGGGCACGCTTTCCAGCGGCCTTTCCGGGTTGATGCTGGCCGAGCCGCTGAAAATTCGGTACAAGCCCATCACGCGCGTCGAGAATTTCTGCGCCACCGGCAGCGAGGCCCTGCGCAACGCCGCCTACGCGGTCGCCAGCGGAGCTTACGATCTGACGATGGCGATCGGCGCCGAGAAGCTGAAGGATTCGGGCTACTCGGGTTTGACCGGTTCCGGGGCGCCGCCCTCCGACGGCACGGAATCGACGATGACCGCGCCCGCGACCTTTTCGCTGCTAGCGCCGGCCTACGCCCGCAAATACGGCGTGGACGAGAAAACGCTGCGCCAGGTTCTGACGCATATCGCCTACAAGAATCACTGCAACGGCGCGAAGAACCCCAAGGCGCAGTTTCAGAAGGAAGTGGCCAAGGAAAAGATCGAGGGCGCGCCGCAAGTGGCCGGCATGCTGGGCGTGTTCGACTGTTCGGGCGTGAGCGACGGGGCGGCGGCGGCGATTCTCTGCCGCGCCGAGGACGCGCACAAATATACCGACCGTCCGATTTTCATCAAGGCGCTGTCGTTCATCGCGGGGCCCGCCGAAGGCGCCAAGCGGCAGGGCTACGACTACACGACCTTCCCCGAAGTCGTGGCCAGCGCCGAGGACGCCTATGCGCAAGCGGGAGTGAAGAACCCGCGCGAAGAAATCTCGATGGCCGAAGTCCACGACTGCTTCACGCCGACGGAGCTGGTGCTGATGGAAGACCTCGGTTTCTCCGCCCGCGGGACCGGCTGGAAGGATACCCTGGACGGACGGTTCGAGCTTTCGGGGGCGCAGCCGGTGAACCCCGACGGCGGCCTGAAAAGCTTCGGACACCCGATCGGCGCTAGCGGCCTGCGCATGATGTACGAGATGTGGCTGCAACTGCGCGGTGAAGCCGGGCAGCGGCAGATCGCCAACCCCCGCCTCGGACTGACCCATAACCTGGGCGGCGCCCCCGGCCGCTGCGTCAGCTTCGTCTCGGTGGTGGGCGCGAATGGATTTTAGGGTTCACGCACCATACTGTAAAGGTCTGGCTTGACTGAGTATGCGCGCTCCGCAACGCCGCCGGCCATTGAAGCGCCGAGTTTTTGTGCCTGCGGGCGTCGATCTCGATGCTGTGGCTGAGCAGGCGAGCTATGTCGGCAGCCCCGAGCACAAAGACGTGCCCAGCCCCGCGGGGCCGCCCGCCTTTCGCGCAGACGCTTCGCGTTGCCCGCCCGAGATCGCACGAGAATGGAAGAGGATTACCGGCTGGTTGCGCGCTGCGATCCGCCAGGGATACACGGGAGAGTTTTGGGAGGGGCATTCGCCTCCTTTTCCTCGATACGTGTGGCATCGGCGTGAGGGCACGGTGTTCGAGGGGCGGCTGGTGAACCGGGAACTCGGGCAGTACAAGGGCTATCCGCTGGAACGGTCCGAGTGGCCCGCCGACTTCGAGGCTATCCATGCCGCATCTTGAATTCGACTTCGACTGGGAAGACGCCGGCGGAATCGAGGGGCCGGAACTGGCCGCGACTTGGGCGGCTCTGTCGGTTCGGGTTCGCGATTCGGTGCTCACGCGAGTCGTCGACCACGCGGACGGGCGGGTCCGCAATCGGATTTACGCGCCGCTTTACCCGCTCGCCGAGTGGCTGGCCACGAACTGGTGGTTTTTATTGAACGAATGCGAAGATCCGGCAAGAGAATCCGATCCCTTCTTCAGGGAACGGCATTGGATCGGCCCATCGCGTGAAGGATACCGTTTTCCGAATTTGCAAGTGGCGTCGTCCGGTGCTTTTACGCGCATTGCCTGGAAACACGACCGGCTTTGCTGGACCGCTCTTGAGTTTCTCGACCGGGAAGGAGAGGAGTGGATCGGCAAGGACGAGTTTCATCAGACTTGCGCTGGCCTGATCGATAAAGTTGTCCGGCGGCTGTCGGCCAGCGGTATCAAGGGTACGCTGCTGCAAGAGGACTGGGCGGCGATTCGGAATGCGGACGATGAGGAACGGATGTTTTGCGAAACGGCCGCCGGCTTGGGTTGGGATCCGTATGCGATTGGCGATGCGCAACGGGCAAGCGTGGTCCGCATCGGCGAAGTTCTGAACGGCGCCGTGTTTGAAGAGGCGATACCGATCCTGAACGCCGAGACGCTGGAGGCGGATCTAGATGCAATTGTTCGCGTATTGGAAGTCGGCAAGACGGCCGTTCTTCCCCTGGAGCGTCTCGCCTCGATCCGCGGCGCAGCCTGCCGGGCAGCCGAGGGGCACGGTCGCCCTTGGAAGATAGGCTACTCCTTGGCGCGCGGCGTTCGGGAACAGTTGAATCTGGACGGCAGTCCGCTCGCTTCATGGCGGGAGTTGAGCCAAGCTCTCGGCGAAACCCGTATGGAGAACGGTGTGACGCAGTCCGAAGTTTTCAACGACACGATTCGCCGCGTTGACGGAGTAGTGACTACGGATAAGAACGGGCAGCCGGCTCTCGCCTTTCGACCCGGCAATGACAGCACTCTCAGATTCCTCTTTTGCCGCGGTTTGGCCGAGCTTCTGCTATCGCCGTTCTCGGACGCCATCCTCACGCGGGCCCGTTCGAACCGCCAGCAACAGGGGCGCGCGTTCGCGGCGGAATTCCTCGCCCCGGCCGACGGCTTGCGAGCAAGAATTCAGCGGAACGTATTGGACGAAGAAGATATAGGAAGGCTGGCGGAGGATTTTGGAGTCTCTCCGCTGATGATCGCGCATCAAGTTAAGAATCAAAGAATCGCGCATGTCCAATACGAAGTCGGCGACTGGCGGACATGAGCAAAATCGGTTGTGGGCGGCGCGTAAGCGGCGCTTCGCGCTATAGCTCTTCGCCGGTGACGGTGAAATACGCCTCGAGGTATTTCTCGGTGGTTTTCTCGACCACGTCGGGCGGCAACTCCGGCCCCGGCGGCTGCTTGTTGAAGCCGACCGATTCGAGATACTCGCGGACGTACTGCTTGTCGAAGGATTCCTGCTGGCGGCCGGGCTGGTACAACTCCAGCGGCCAATAGCGCGACGAGTCCGGAGTGAGCACTTCGTCGCCGAGCACGATCTCGCCGTTCAGCCTGCCGAACTCGAATTTGGTGTCGGCGATCACCAGACCGCAGGCGAGCCCGTGCTGGGCGGCGCGGTCGTAGATGTCGAGCGTGAGGTCGCGCAGCTTTTCGCCGGCCTCGCGGCCGACGATGGCGCACGATTGCTCGAAGTCGATGTTCTCGTCGTGTCCGGTCACGGCCTTGGTTGCCGGAGTGTAGATCGTCTCCGGCAGCTTGCCGCATTCGCGCATGCCGGAGGGAAGCTCGATGCCGCAGACCTTGCCGGTTCGCCGGTAGTCCTTCCAGCCGGAGCCGACGAGATAGCCGCGCGCGACGCACTCGATCGGGAACATGTCGAGGCGGTGAACGAGCATCGACCGCCCCTCGAGTTGATCGCGGTATTTGCGCAGCTCCTCGGGATAGGCGTCGACGTCGGACGCGATGCAGTGCGTGCCGATCGTGTCCTTGAGAAAGTCGAACCAGAAGGTCGAAAGCTTGGTCAGCACTTCGCCCTTGCGCGGAATCGGCGTGGGCAGCACGACGTCGAACGCCGACAGGCGGTCCGTGGCGACCATCAAAAGCTTGTCTTCGCCAACGGCGTAAACGTCGCGGACCTTGCCGCGCGCGACGAGCTCGAGTTCGGGGATGTGGGTTTCGAGAATAACGGGGGACATGGTTGCGGGCAAACTGCGATCATAACCGCCCGCTTTGCCGCGGCGCAAGCGGCGAAGCCGGACGGGGCGTTGCAATGGGCGCTTATCGGAGCCGTCGGACGCGCTGGATTGATTTATGTATTGCGATTCATGCGGGGTTTTCGTCGATTGCGTCACGCAGCACGTCTTTGACAAACTCGGGGAGCTTTTTCCGCGCATGTTGCGACAGCCTGACAAGGCGTTCGTATTCAGGCACTCGGTCACCCGACCAAACGACATCGAGACGGCGAACGAGTCGCAAGGCGACATGAGCATAATGCTCGGGAGCGGCCCAATAGCATGATTGACAGACTTTGAGCAATTGGTCTGTTGTCCAAATTCTTGCAGTGCTCGCACGACCACGACTTCGCCCGATTGCAGGAACCGCAAACGAGCATGAATTCAGCGGGGTCCGGATCTCCTGTCGGATTGCCGGCGACTTCGAAAGGGACGTGATGGTCGATTTGCAGATAACGCGGTTCGTATTCCGTGAAACAAATGCCGCAACGCGAGTCGTGAAATTCAACCAGGGTTCCCTTGAATTTCTTCGGCCACGCCTTGCGGCCTCCAAGTTTGCCGCCTGCGACCTTGGCAGTCTCGCCGAATCTGTAGGCCCCGATTCTTCGGCCATGCGTTCCGGTTACACGAAACGTTTCCAACGGAATGCCCTGCTCCCGCACGTCGCGTGCCGCTCGCGGCGGGTGATCGTATCCGTATCTTTCGCTCAACTCTTCGGTCGTGATGAAACCATGCTCCAGAATGTGATCGATGACGGTCTTCGCGCGTTTCGCAGTGACGGCTTTCAGGCGATCGAGGAACTCCTTTGGGACCTTCGGTTTTTGCGGGCGTTTTTTATTTGCCACTGTCGAGATATTTACCAGAGCGAAAGCTGCGGTTCATTGACGCGCCCGGCTCGCTTGAGCGATAGAGCAAGAGCCGGAGACAAGTACAGCGATTCGTAGGTAACAGCCGACCGACCCAAAAGCGTCGCCTGCGTCGATCTGCCGGCGCGTACCTCCAGTTGAGTCAGTTTGAGGCAATCCGGAAGCGGCTCGCCATATGTTTTCGTGCCGGTTCGACCGTCGTAAGACACCGCGAACATGATGTTGCGGTCATTGAGCTTGGAAAGCCAGCCGCAGAATTCATCGTGATCGACCTTGGGAAGATAGCGCTGATCGCGATTTCCGCAAACGCCCCGATACGGCGGATCCATGTAAACGAGGTCGTCTTCGGCGCAGTCGTTGAGAACATTCTTGTAATCCCAAGCTGTGAGCCGCGTTCGCTTGCGCAACAGATGGGAGGCATGGCCGATTCGTCGGCGCATTTCCGACGGACGATCTCCTTTGCGCCGATTGTCCGGCGTGTTGTTGAACCGGCCGTTCGCGTTGTATCGAATCGAAGCCTTGACGCAGCGTGCAAGCAGGTAAAGGAAGTCGGCGGGTTCGTGCCTGTCGTTGAAGCGATTGCGCACTTCATCGAAATACTCGCGTTCCCGGCCGAGTTGGTCGTTCCATAGATGCGTGTATCGGTCGGCGAGACTATCGGGCCGATGAATGATCTCCTCCCACAATTGGATCAGCGGGTAATGTGCGTCGTTGATCCAGAAATGATCGGCGCAACTGCGCGCGGCAACCGTGATGGACAGCGCGGCGGAACCGGCGAACGGCTCTACGAGACGGGATATCCGGGCTGGAAAATACCGCAGGATTGTTGGCGCGATCTGACGTTTGCTTCCTTGGTAGGGGATCGGTTGCGGTACGTCGTAGGGGCCGTTCATCCGCATGTATGCTTTCCGTTGCCAAGCAAGTTCTTTAGCAACTGTCAGCTTACCCCTTTTTCGCTCGCAAGTCAGCGGCCTGAGCGCGCCGGCGCGCTGGTGACGTTCGCCTGCAGCAGGCCGTCGATTTCGGCGTCGGAGTAGCCGATCTCGCGCAGCACTTCGCGGGAGTGCTGGCCGGGGCCGGGGGCGGCTCGGGGAGGCTCCTTTTCGACGCCTTCGACGACAACGGGCGCCGCCACGGTCTTGAGCGGCCGGCCTTCGCCTTCGATTTCTGGGAAAAGCCCTTCGGCCTGCATCTGGGCGTCGTTGACGATATCCGGCAGCAGCGACACCGGGCTGAAGGGCATGTCGTTGCGGTTGAGGGCCTCGGCGATAGCTTTCATCTCGAGCTTGCGGAAGCCTTCGTCCAGAGCGGCGATCAGCGGCCGGGCGTTCGCGGCGCGGGAGGCGATGGTGCGGTAGCGAGGGTCGTCGAGCAGGTCGGGGCGGCCTGCGATGCGGCACAGCGCGGGCCAATGCTTGGGCGTGTCGAGCGCGCAGAGCAGGAACCGTTTGCCGTCGCCGCTGACGTAGTGGTTGGAGAGGGCGTTGCTGCAGTCGGCGCGCGAGCGGCGCGCGGGGTAGGCCGCGCCGCAGTGCTCGGCCTGGATGAACGAGCTGTTGGCCCACACGCCGTTGGCCATCAGCGAGGTCGTGACGCGCGCGCCCCGGCCCGTCCGCTGCCGCGCGTACAGCGCCATCATGATGCCGGCGACGAGCGACATGCCGGTGGGATGGTCGCCGATGCCCGTCGGTCCGCGGGCCGGCTCGGCGCCGGCGTTATGCACCATGCCCATCAGCCCCGAACGCGCCCAGTAGGCCGTCTGATCGAATGCCGGCGCGCCCGCTTCGGGGCCGGCCTCCCCGAAGCCCGAGACGTAGCCGTAGATCAGCCCGGGGTTGCGTTCGCGCAGAACGTCGTAGCCGATGTTGAATTTTTCGACCAGGTCAGGTTGATAGTTCGTGACGAAGACGTCGGCGCTCGCCGCCAGCCGGTGCAGGACGGCCTGCCCCGCTTCGTTCTTGAGATCGAGGGCCAGACTGCGCTTGTTGCGGTTGTCGAGCAGCCAGCAGTAGTTGTGCTCCGACTGCGGCATCGTGGGGAACGAGGACAGAGCGCGGAAGGCGTCGCCCGTCCCGGGACGCTCGACCTTGATTACGTCCGCGCCGAAGTCGGCCAGAACGGTTGCGGCGCAGGGCGCGGCGATATAGCTGGCGCAGTCGATGACCCGAATATCGGAGAGGAGACTTTCCGGCACGGCGCATCCTAACCGCGCTGTAAGTCGGCGCGGCTCGGCCGCAGCTTGGCGAAATCCGCCCCGGAGATGACGTAGTACCACTCGGCGAAACGGTTGCGCAGCTCTTCGTGGAGCTCCTTGCCCTTTGCGGCGTCGCCTTCGTAGCGCTTGGCGCGGTCCGCGCTGTAGCTGACGGTGATCAACACGTAACGGCGCTCGCCTTCTTCCTTTTCGGCCTGTTCCTCCGAGCCTTCCCGCGCGCCCCCGCCGGAAGCGATTTCGCCGAAGCGCAGCGTGTATTGCAGGCCGTTCTTCGAATCGACGACGATCTCTCCTTCGTTCGAGAGCAACTGGCCGCTGTAGGGGTTGGGGAAGAATCCCTTGCCTTGCAGGGAGCGGAAGTTTTCCATCGTGGGCTTGATGCCGGCGCGGGTTTTGAGGTCGGCGGTGAGGCCCTCGGGCTTGGGTTGCACGTCGACGATGGTCAGCTTGTCGAGAGCCGCGGTGAGATCGCTCATCGCGTCGGCGTTCGGGTTCCGTCCGCCCATCTTCCACTTGCCGTCGTCGTGGACGAGCGTCGTCGTCTGGCGGTTTTCGACGCGTCCGAGCCGTTCGTTGATCGAATAGCGGTTGACGACGATGCGGCGCAGGTCGGCGGTCGTGACTTTGAGCAGATCGGTTTCGATCCAGTCTTCGAAGCGGGCCGAGACGTCGGCTTCGGTCTTGACTTCGTAAGTCCGTTTCTGCGACGGCGCGCGCATGTAGCGGTAGCCGGATTTGCCTTCGACCTTGTCGCCGACGATAAAGTCGGCCAGGACGGCGCCTTCGCCGTCGCGCAGCGTCACGCGCTTGCCGCGGCCGGCCAGCGAAACCGCGTTTTCGTCGAGCGGATCGACTACCGAGTATGCGGCGTGATCTTCCACGCGGTCCGAGACGATGCGGTCTTTACGCAGCTCGATCAGCGCCGCCGCCGTTTGCGCGAGGCGCTGCTCGGCGTCGGCGGGGTAGTTGTGGTGCGAGGGAATGACCCACCTGTTGTCGGCGAACTCGACCTGCAGCGGCGTTGCGGTCGCCGTCGCCTCGTTGTAGTCGATGACCTCGATCGTCTTCGGCGCCTGGGGGTCGGTAAAGTCGGCGAAGAAAACGTCGCCCTGGTCGTCGAAGACTTGGGGCGTGTAGCCGCTGGGGTCCACGATCACCGCGGCGGCGGCCATTACGACCGCGCCCAGCACGAAATACAGGGTTTTCGTCAGTTCGTTCATCTCTCGTCTATGCCTCCTGCTCGACAAGGCGGTCTTTGGAAACGCCGATTTGCTCGCGTTTGAGCCTGCGCGCCGAAACGAAGAGGAACAGCAGGAACGCCGGCACGGGCGAAAGCGCCACGGCGAGCATCTTGATGGTGTTCTGAATTTGGCGGATTCCCGCTTCCATGTCGGCGCGGGCGGCTTCGAGCCTGCGTTCCTTCTCGTCTTCGATGTTGCTGCGGGCGACGCTGAGACGCCGATTCTCGATGCGCTGCTGATTGGCGATCATGATCCGCTTGGTCTGCATGTCGAGGTCGGTGCGGTCTTCGAGGCTCTTGACCGCGGCGTCGAGACGCGCTTGCGCGGCTTCGAGTTTTTCTTCCGCTTCGGCTTCGGCTTTGCGGGTTTCCTCGAGGCGGTCTTCTTCGTAACTCTTGGTGCGCGCTTCCACGGTAGTGAGCGTGCGGTGCCGCCGGCGGCGCTTGCGCAAGGCGATGAACGAGTCGTCTCCGGCGAGCTGGTCGACCGCGTTGAGCAGGAACGTCACGTTGTCGAAGCTCAACTCCTCGATGCCCTGGCGGCGCAACTCGAAAAACTGCTCGCCCATCATGTCGGAATCGGCGATGACGATCGCGTTGACGGGTTGGGCTTCGTCTCCGCCGCTGACGCGCGCCGCAAGGACGTAGCTGTCTTCGTCGGCCTCGTGCGGTACGTTGGCGGCCAATTGCGTGCCGAAGATCGACTGCTGCACCAGCCGGAACCATGACGTTGCGCCGGAATCGACGCCGGTTCGGAGCAGCGGCGCGAATTGGGTCTTGACCTCGCCGCCCTCGGCTTGCGCAATGCCGCCGGGGTACAGAAAAACGACTTCCTGCAGTCCCGAGGCCGCGGGCTCGTCGCTGTTGAACGCATCGTCGGCGCCGCTGCCGGCCCCGACGAAAATGACCTCCTCGGGCAAATTGCTGAAGCGCGGGTGCGGATTGTATTTGTCCCAGACGATGCGGTCGCTCTGCCAGTCGACGCCGAGCGCGTCCATCAGCGGCTTGGTGTCGGCGGGGGTTCTTTGCGGTTGACCCTGCTGGAAGGGGCTCGGCGGCGCCTGCTGCGGCGAATACTCGATGTTGAACGCGGGCAGCGCGTCGACGACCAGCAGCGTGGGATTTCCGGCTTTGACCCATTTGGTGAGGGCCGGGATTTCGTCCGGGTTCAAGGTGTTCGGCAGCACTGCCAGCAACACGTCGATGTCCTCCGGGTAAGGCTGGCCGGCGGCTACCTGGACGACCTCGTATTGCTTGCGCAACTCGGCGACGATCGACCATTGCCGGGATTGCCGCCGGGCCTGGAAATCGAATCCGCCGAACAGGTTGACGGCGGTTCTGAGCACGCCGACTTTCTTGCGCTCGGCGTTGGCCGCGACGCGCACCGAGCGCATCAGTTCGTATTCCGCCGGCAGGCCGACGTCGAAGAACGGAATGACGAACTCGTTGACGCCGCTGGTAAAAGCGATGCCCATGAAGATCTCGTCGGGGCCGCCCGGGCTGCGGTACAAAGCCGGCACGGGTTGGGGGCGGATGTTGAAGCGGTCGCGGGCTTCGCGCGCCTCGTCTGTGAATTTTTCGGTCAGGATCACGTTGGAGTGGATGCGGGCGCCGCCAAGGGAGTCGAACTGCCGCAGCATCGAGACGATGTTGTTGCGCGTCTGCAGATAGCGCCGCGGGACCTCGGGACTGAGGTAGGCCTGGATGAATACGGGCTTCTCGGCGTCGAGGTTGTCGATCAGCGCGCGGGTGTTCGGGGCCAGGGAGTGCAGGCGTTCGGCGGTGACGTCGACGCGCCCGCCGAGACGGCCCAGCAGGATCGCCGCTGCGGCGACGGCGACCACCAGCGCGGCGCCGCGCGCCCAGTAGTGGCGCCCGAGGCGGGGCGCGTTCTTGCCGGTGGCCCAGTGGCGGCGTCCGAGCAGCGTGACGTTCAAGTAAAGCATCGCCGCGGCGAAGGCGATGAAATACACAATGCCGGCCAGGGGCAGGACGCCTGCGGCGAAGTCGCGGAACTGCTCCACGAACGAAAGCCCTTCGAGCAGGCGGCGCAGGCCGCCGGCCGCCAGGGCGCCGGCGTGCTCGATAAAAACGGGCGCGGCGCACAGCAGCGCGCCCAGAATGTAGGCCACGGTCAGGTTCGTCGTCAGCAGCGAAGCGACCATGCCCAGCGCGACGAGCGCCGCGCCCATCAGCCAGTAGCCCGCGTAGGTGGCGAATACGAGCCCGAGGTCGGGGCTGCCGAGGATCAGCAGCACGATCACGTGACTCAGCGAGAAAACCAACGCCACGCTGTAGATCCCCAAGTACGCCGCGTACTTGCCGGCCACGATCTCGATGTCGGTCGCGGGCAGGGTCAGCAGCAACTCGTCGGTGCCGTTGATCTTTTCCTCCGCCCACGCCGTCATCGTGATCGCCGGAATCAGCAGGATCAGCAGGTAGGGGAACCAGGCGTTGAGCGTGTCGAGGTTGGCCAGGTTGTTGGCGAAGAACGCCTCCTGCCAGAAGGCGGCGACCGCGCTGAGAAACACGAACAGCGTGATGAACACGTAGCCGGTCGGGCTGCTGAAATACGAAGTCAGCTCCCGGCGGCAAACGGCTTGGGGAAGGTGTGTGGATGCCGTCATAAGCAGTGCAGTTCGTAACCTTACAAATCGAATTCGTAGCGTATGGAGCGTACGGGCATGCCTCTCTCCAGCTTCCGTTGAACCGTGTCCAGTTTTCGCGTCCAACCTCGAACGGTGCTGCGCGAAACATCCATATCGATCACGATTTCTTCCTCGGTCTGGCCGTCGATCAGCCTGGCGAGTCCCTCGGCTCGCTTGGCGGCCTTCCTGTTGCGGTCGGCTTCCTCTTCGACAAGCTCAACCAGTTTCTTATACTCCACGCTTTCCGGCTGAAGACGAAGCTGCAGCGAGGGTCTGTCGCGTCCGACCCGCGACAGCGCTGTTTCAAATTCGTGCGTCCTTTGAAGTTGGGACGCCGGCAACTTTTTGACCTTGGACACGATCTACTCCGCCTCCGGCTCGCTTGAAGTATTGTTTTCGGGGCCGGCTGCGGCGGGCGGCTCCTGGGGTTCTTCGGGCGCCGTCTCCGCCTCGCCGGCCTCTGCGGATGCGCCGCCGGTCAGCCTGTAGAAGGCGTCCGCGAGGTCTCCGCCGGCGGCCATCTCGGCGGGCGTGCCGTCGAAAACGATGCGGCCTTCGTCGATCAGCGCTACGTGATCGGCCACAGCTTCGACCTCTTGCAGAATGTGCGTCGAGATCAGCACGGTCTTTTCTTGCGCCAGCTCGCGGATGAGCCGGCGGACGCCGCGGATCTGGTTGGGGTCGAGGCCGGAAGTGGGCTCGTCCATAATCAGGATTTCGGGCTCGTGCAGCAGCACCTGCGCCATGCCCACGCGCTGGCGGTAGCCTTTCGACAGCTTGTGGATCGCTTTCTCGATGACGGCGTCGAGGCCGCACTGCTCGACGACGGCATCGATGCGCGAGGAAAGCCTGCCGTTCTCGAGGCCGCGGGCTGCGCCGAAGAACCGCAGCAGCTCCAACGGCGTCATTTCGGGGTAGAGCGGGCCGTTCTCGGGCAGGTAGCCCAGCCGCGCCGCCGCCGCGATGCGCTGCGAGGCGACATCGAGGCCGGCGATGCGCGCGGTTCCTTCCGTCGGAGTCAGGTAGCCGGTTAGGATTTTCAGCGTAGTGGACTTGCCCGCGCCGTTCGGGCCGAGAAAGGCGGTGACCTGCCCGCGCGCAACGCGGAAGGAAACGTCCCGGATGGCGGCGAAATTTCCGTAGAACTTGCTCAGGCCGACGGCCTCGATGGCGGGCGCGCCTCGTTTGTCGCTCATAACACTGACTGGTCGCTTTGCAGCCCGGCGCGAAGCCTCCGCGCCAAGCGTTCCCGATGAAACGGAAAATTCTAATCTAAACGAAATTTCAACGCAGTCTCAACCGGCCGGCGAGCGTGCGGATACTTTTCAATTTAGCCCGAGCGGCTCCGCGGCGCCAAGTCCCGGCTTACCGCGTACAATAAGCTCATATATGCTGCAGCGGCTTGTTTTGTTGGTTGGTCTTCCGGCGCTCGCCGCGGCTCAGGGCGACGAGGCGCTCGCCGTTGTGAACGGCGCGCCGATCTACGCGAGCGACCTGAAGACCGGCGGCGAGTTGAGAGACCTCGAGCGGCAAGCGTACGAGTTGCGTATGCAGGCGCTGGAAGCCGCGATTGCGGACAGGCTGCTCAGAGGCGAGGCCGCGAGGCGCGGGGTAAGCCTGCAAGCGCTGCTCGACGCCGAGGTCAATTTTCACGTGGACGACGCATCCGACGACGAGATCGAAGCGTTTTACGCGCAGCAAAGGGAGCGCATTCGGCGGCCGCTGGACGAAGTGCGCGGGCAAATCGCGGACTTGCTCAAGGACAGCCGCTATCAGGCGGTGCGGCAAGCCTACGTCGACAAGCTGCGCGCAGCGGCGGATGTCCGGATCGCGCTCCACCCGCCGCGCCTGCCGGTCGATCTGTCGCGGGCGCCGAAGCGCGGCCCGGAGAACGCTCCGGTGACGATCGTGGAATTCTCCGATTTTCAGTGCTCCTTTTGCCGGCGCGTGCAGCCGACGCTGGCGGCGCTGCAACGGCGCTACGGCGACAAGATCCGCTGGTCGTTCAAAGACCTCCCGCTGGTCAGTATCCATCCGGCGGCGCGCAAGGCCGCCGAAGCCGCCCGCTGCGCCGGCGAGCAGGGCAAGTTCTGGCAGTACCGCGAAGCGCTTTTTCAGAACACGAAAATTTCCGACGATCTTCATGACCTGCTCTCGGCCAAGCTGGAGCTGGACCGGCAGGTCTTCCGCGCTTGCTTGGATTCGGGGAAGTTCAAGCCGCTGGTCGATGCCGATGCCGCCGAGGCGCAGGGGTTCGGCATCGGCGGCACTCCGGCGTTCATGATTAACGGCATCCTGGTGTCGGGCGCCCAACCGTTCGACGTCTTTGCGGCCGTCATCGACCGCGAGTTGGAATTGGCCTCCGCGGCCGGACGGTAGCCGCCGCGCGCCGCTGCGGCGCGGTATCATTGAGCGTATTCGAGGGAGAAAAAGCGATGACGCAGGTTTCAAGACGCATTTTTCTGGGCGCCGGGGCCGGAGTTTTGGCGCAGGCCCAGTCAGCCCCGCCCAGCGATCGCATCGCCGTCGGCATGATTGCCGTAGGCTCTCGGGCCCAGGAGTTGCTCGAAGCGATCAAGAAAATTCCCGGCACGGAGATCGCCGGCGTCTGCGACGCCTATTCCGGTAGGGTCGAACGCGCCGTCGAGCGCACCGAGGGCCGGGCGAAAGTCTTTGCAAGCTACGAGGACATTTTGGCCGATCCGTCGATCGACGCCGTGACCGTGGCCACTCCCGACCACTGGCACAAGCGCATGGTGATCGAGGCGCTGGAGGCCGGCAAGGACGTTTACTGCGAAAAACCCCTGACCTATGCCGTCGACGAGGGGCTGGAGATCGCCAAGGCGGTCAAGCGAACCGGCAAGCTGCTGCAGGTGGGCAGCCAGGGGATGAGCGGCGGCAACCAGCAGAAAGTCCGCGAATGGGTGCGGAGCGGCAAGCTCGGGCGGGTCACCATGATCCGCGCAAGCTACAACCGCAACAGCGCCAGCGGGTCCTGGATCTATCCCATCCCGCCCGACGCATCCCCGAAGACCGTCAATTGGGAAGCTTTTCTGGGGTCGGCAGCCCCCCGCGAATTCGATCTCGAGCGGTTTTTCCGCTGGCGCTGCTACCGCGATTACTCCGGCGGCATCGCCACGGATCTGTTTGTCCACCTGTGCACGACGATTCATTTCGTGATGGACGCCGTCATGCCCGCGGAAGTCGCCGCGATGGGCGACCTCTACCGCTGGAAAGAAAGCCGCGACGTTGCGGATACGCTCAATGCCGTATTGCGCTATCCGCAGGGCTTCACGGTGAACATGAGCTCGACGTTCAACAACCGCGGCGACGGCGGCGCCGGATTTCAGTTTCTGGGCACGGAAGGCTCGGCGGCGCTCGGCGTCCGCGGGGCGGTTTTCACCCCGGAGAACGTGCGCGAGAACAATGGATGGATCGTCCAGGCATGGCCCTCGAAACTCGAGAAGGCTTACTACGAGTCCGCGTCCGGCAAGGCCGAACGAGCGCCCCGCGCCGCCAAGAAGCCCGAGGAGTTCATGGGCGGCGGAAGAGACGGCGCCACCGTGCTCCATTTCAAGAATTTCTTCGAGTCGGTCAGAAAGCGGACCAAGACCGTCCAGGACGAATGGGCCGGCCACCACGCCGCGTCGTGCGCGCATCTGATCAACGACTCGGCAAGACGCGGCGGGTTCGTGAAGTGGGATTTCGATTCCCACAGGCAAGCCTGACGCCGCTCGGTTTGCGCCTGCTATGCTCGTAAGTTTCTGAGCAAAGGAGAGGAACGAGATGAACCAGGCGGGGATGGGTTGGCTGGTATTCGCCTTGGGCACGGTTGCCGCGTTCGGAGTTTACGGAGTATTCCTGCACGGCGGCCAGATGAACATGGCCGATCCGGTGAACGGCCGTTACAAATCGTTTCTGTTCGTGGGCATCGCCTATTTTCTGGTCGCGGTGCTGGCGCCGCTGGCGATGATGCTGTTTTCCGGCTCGGACTGGAACATTCCCGCCAAGGGCGCGATGCTGTCGCTGACCGCGGGAACGTGCGGCGCTGTCGGGGCGTTTTGCATCCTGCTGGCCTTTGGCGCGAAAGGTTCGCCCGCCGTGGTGATGTCGATCGTTTTTGCCGGGGCCCCGGTGGTCAACGCGGTGGTTTCGATCGCGCAGCACCCGCCCGCGGGCGGCGTGGGTTCGATTCGCTGGCAATTCTTTGCAGGCATCGCTCTGGCGGCGCTCGGCGGGTGTCTGGTGACGCTCTATAAGCCTCCGGCCGGCCCGGCCGCCGCGAAGGCGCCGCAGGTTCATGCCGCGCAGTCGGTCGATGGCGGCCGGCTCGACCGCTAGCCGCGGCGGAGCGCATGCCGCTGACCCTTGAAGACGAGCGCCCGCCGGCGCCCGAGTTGCTGCGCGCCGTGCTGGGCGGCCTGCTGATGGGGCTGGCCAACCTCGTGCCGGGCATCTCGGGAGGGACGATGCTGCTCGCGGCCGGGGTCTACCCGCGCTTCGTCGGCGGCATCGCCGATCTGACCGCTCTCAGGTTCCGCCTGCGCTCGCTGGCGCCGCTGGCGGCGATCGTCGCCGCGGCGGCGCTGGCGATCGTGCTTTTCGCGGGTTTGGTGAAGGGGCTGGTCGTCGATCACCGCTGGGCGATGTTCAGCATCTTTATCGGGCTCACGCTGGGCGGGGTCCCCGTCGTCTGGAAGCTCATTGAGCCGGCGGACCCGCGGGTCTGGGCCGGGGCGGCCGCCGGCATGGCCGTCATGATCTGGATGGCTTCGGCCCAACCGGCCGGCGCCGGCGGCGGGGAACGCTCCTATGGACTGCTTTTCGCTTCCGGGGTCGCCGGCGTGTCGGCGATGATCCTGCCGGGCATCTCGGGCGGTTATTTGTTGCTCGTGCTCGGCCAGTACCTGACCGTCCTGGGAGCCATCGACCAAGCCAAGACCGCGCTGCTGCATGCGGGCGGCCCGCGTTGGGGCCTCGTTTTCGACGCGCTGCACGTCTTCGTGCCGGTCGGTCTCGGCGTCTTGATCGGCGCGGCGGCGGTCAGCAACGCGATCCGCTACTTGCTGGCCCGCTATCGATCGCTGACGCTGGGTCTGCTGCTGGGTCTGCTGCTCGGGGCCTTCCTCGGTCTGTGGCCGTTCCAGGCCGGCGCGGCGCCGGCGCCCGGCGATATCGTCAAAGGCCAAGTCATGACGCCCGAGCTTATCGCCGCCTTGGACGCCGAAGACTACCCTCTGCAACGGTTCGATCCGAGCGTCGGCCAGATCGGCCTCTCGCTCGTTCTGATCGCTCTGGGATTTGCGGCGACGCAAGGCGTGGCGCGCATCGGCGCCGGTTCGCAGCCGCGGTCCATCTGACGACTCGGTTACCATGTCTGGTTACAGCCGGTTTCTTGACCTATGAAGGCTCTCCAGCTCGTTGCGCCGCGAAGACTCGAAATGGGCGAATTGCCCGACCCGCCCGATCCGGGACCGGATGAGGTTCTCGTCCGGCTGCGCTCGACCGGCGTTTGCGGCAGCGACATGCATTTCTTCAGCGAGGGCGGCATCGCCGGCTACCCGGCGGACTACCCGCGCGTGCTCTGCCACGAGCCGGGAGGCGAGGCGCTCGCGGTCGGCAGGGGCGTCACGGATCTTCCCGTCGGCGCGAAGGTAGCCGTCGAACCGGCGATCGTGCGCGAAGAGTGCGAGTTCAGCCGGAAAGGCCACCCGAACAAGGCGCGGCACGGCTCGTTCTTGGGCGGCGACGTGCCCGGAGCGCTGCGCGAATACGCCCTGATCCCGCGCCGCAACCTGCTGGCGATGCCCGCGGGAATGACCTTCGCCGACGCCTCGTTCGTGGAGCCGCTGGCCGTGCTGCTGCACTCGATGGAGTTGGCCGAGCTGCGCTTGGGCGAGTCGGTCGCGGTGATGGGCGCGGGGCCGATCGGCTTGCTGGCGGCGGCGGTGTCGAAGCTTGCCGGGGCGTCGACGGTGATCGTCGCCGACCGCATCGAGCACCGCCTCAAGCGGGCCGTGGAGTTGGGCGCGGACGCCGCCGTGAACATCGATAGGGATTCGCCGGTCGACGCCGTCATGGATCTGACCAAGCTCGGCGCGCACGTCGTGTTCGACGCCGCGGGCAAGCCCGACTCGATCCGCAGCGCGCTGGGCTGCCTGCGTCCCGGCGGGCGCATGGTGCTGATCGGCATTCCGTCCGCATCGCCCGTGCCGGTCGACTTCTGGCGCGCCATGGCCGTCGAA
The DNA here is from genome assembly GCA_965214655.1 of Bryobacterales bacterium. Classification (GTDB taxonomy): domain Bacteria; phylum Acidobacteriota; class Terriglobia; order Bryobacterales; family UBA6623; genus CATQHP01. The sequence goes on from OZ243965.1 coordinate 4,578,225, forward strand.
GCGACGATCAAGGTGCAGCGGCGCTCCAACGGCAACGATCACGATGCGCTCGAGTTGATGAGGCGGGGCGCGGTCCGCTCCGACTCGATCATCAGCCACCGCTTCCCGCTGGAGAAGGGCCAGGAGGCCTTCGAGACGATGGAGGCTTACCGCGACGGCGTCATCAAGCCGCTGATCGAGTGGTAGGCCGCCGGCGAGGCAAGTCCCGCGGGAAGCGCGGCGTCATCCTGCGGTCACGCTCCCCACTTTTTGCTTTCCCCTCTCCGCTGCCCGCCGGCCGGCGGGCTGGTAGGATGTTCCTCGGACTCATGCCCAAACGCAAAACCGCCCTCTTCCTGCTCGTTTTTCTCGCCGCCGCAGCCCTCGCTGCGGCGCCCAAGGCCTCTCCCGAGAGCGTCGGCCTCGACTCCGCGAAGCTCGCCGAGATCGATGCGGCCATGCAGCGGCGCATCGCTGAGGGGCGCATGATCGGCGGCTTCGGATTGGTCGCCCGCCGCGGCAAGATCGTCTATTTCGAAGCGTGGGGGCAGCGCGACCGCGAAGCCGGCCTGCCGATGACGACCGATACGATCGTGCGCATATTCTCGATGAGCAAGCCGATCGTCAGCGTCGGGGCGATGATCCTCGTCGAGGAGGGCAGGCTTTCCCTCGACGATTCAGTTGCCCAATACCTGCCGCAGCTTGGCGGCCTCGAGGTTCTGGAAGACGGCAAGCGGGTTGCGGCCGGACGGGACATGACGATCCGCCATTTGCTGACCCATACTTCGGGGCTGACCTACGGGTTTTTCGCCGAAGACCCGGTCGATGTGCTCTACCGCAAAGCCGAGACGCACAAAACGCCGGACCTGGCCGCGCTGATCGACGTTCTCGCCGAGTTGCCGCTCAAGCACCGCCCCGGCGAGCGCTGGAACTACGGCTACTCGACCGACGTGCTCGGGCGCGTCATCGAGGTCGTCTCGGGCCTGCCGCTCGACGAATATCTCGAACAGCGGATATTCAAGCCGCTGGGGATGCAGTCTGCCGGCTTCTACGTGCGCAAGAAAAATCTGTCTCGACTGGCGAAAATCTATACCCCGGACGCCGGCGATGCTCTCGTACACGCGGACGCCGGCATATTATCGGCCGCCGGACGACGGAACCGCGATTTCACCCGTCCCACGACGTTCCTCTCGGGCGGCGGCGGCTTGGCGTCCGGCGGCGAAGACTATTTCCGCTTCGCGCAGATGCTGCTCGATGGCGGCGGCGGCATCGTTACGAGCGAAACCGTAGCGCTGATGCTCAAAAATCATCAGCCGCAACCCAAGCCCAAGTTCGGCCTCGGATTCGGCATCGATCCGGTTCCCGGCAAAGTGGGAAATCTGTACGGCTGGGGCGGCGCCGCCGGAACGCGGTTTTGGCTCGACCCCGAAAGGGAAATGGTCACGATATTCGCCACGCAACTCTATCCCGGCGGCGGCAAACGCAAAGCGGCTCTGCGCGATCAGTTTTTGAAGATGGTTTACGCGTCGCTGACGGACTGAATTTCCCGCCGGTTGGAGCGGGATCCGGCGAAAATAGTTGCGTGGAAAGGGTTGACCGGGAATCGGCAAGAGAATTACACTGCGAGTGACACGGGAGCGGCCTGATGAAGCGATTGGCGGTAATGTTCGTTGCATGTTGCGGAGCGGGCGTTTTCGCTCCGGCCGCGGGCGAGACAACAGTTCGCTTTGCCCGCGACGTTGCCCCGATCTTCGAACGGGAGTGCTCGCAGTGCCACGGCGACAAGCAGCAGCTTTCCGATCTCGACGTGAGCAGCCGCGAGGCGCTGTTGAAAGGCGGCAAGCACGGGCCGGCGATCGTTCCCGGCGACGCCGCCAAGAGCCGCCTCTACCGCCACTTGACGGGACTCGAAACGCCCGTCATGCCCTTCGGCAAGTCGCTTCCCCAAGAGCAGATCGAGATCGTCGCGCGCTGGATCGACGAAGGCGCCGAGTGGCGGGAGGACGCCGGCGCAGAGGAAGAGAAAGCGTGGTGGTCGTTCGTGCCGCCGGAGCGCCGCGAGCCGCAGGCGGCCGCCGCGTCCCCGATCGACGGCTTCCTGCTGGACGTCCTGCGGGGCAAGGGTCTCGCGCCCGCGCCGCGCGCCGACAAGCATACCCTGATCCGCCGCGCCTATCTGGACCTCGTCGGACTCCCGCCTTCCCCCGAAGCAGTCGATCAATTCGTCGCCGACGATGCGCCCGACGCCTTTGCCAAGCTCGTCGACGAGTTACTCGACTCGCCGCGCTACGGCGAGCGTTGGGGCCGTCATTGGCTGGACGTCGTCCGCTATGCGGATTCGTCGGGCTACGAGCACGACTACGACTACCCCCACGCCTGGCGTTACCGCGATTACGTGATCCAATCGTTCAACGAAGACAAGCCGTACGACCGCTTCATCGAAGAGCAGCTTGCCGGAGATGAGGTTGAAAACCCCAGCGACGCGACGCTGATCGCCACCGGCATGCACCGCATCGGCCCGCGGGTTCTGTTCCGCGAAAAAGACAACCCGCAGTACCGCTACACCTATCTCGACGACATGATCGCGACGACAGGCCGCGCCTTCCTCGGCCTGACGGTGGATTGCGCCCGCTGCCACGACCATAAGTTCGATCCCATCGAACAGATGGACTACTACCGCATGATGGCGGTCTTTTTCCCGCACATCCGCTATGAATTTCCGCTGGCGCCGCCCGATGAGGTGAAGCGGCGCGAGGAAGCCGTGCAAGCCGTCGAGGCTCGTACGGAGCCGCTGAAAAAGCGCATTGCCGCGATCGAGAAGCCCTACAGGCAGAAGCTCCGCGCCGAGAGGCTGCTGAAGTTTCCGGTCGATATTCAGGAGGCGGTGAACACCCCCGAGGAGCGGCGCACGGAAGGGCAGAAGCTGCTGGCCGCGCAGGTGGAGTCGATCGGCGTGGGAGGAGTCGCTGAAGTCCTGTCGGACGAAGACGCCGCGCGCGTCGAAGCGCTCAAAGCCGAGATCGCCGCGATCGAGAAAGATCTGCCGGAGCCGTTGCCGTTGGCCATGGGCATCCGCGACGGGGACTACCGCTTGGCGCCCAACGGACTGGGCGACGAGGTCCAGCCGGGCAAGGGCGACCGCGAAGATTTCGGCGAATTGACCGGAACCTGGATCGCCTCCAAGCCGTATGTTCCGCCCAGGGCATATTTCCTGCCCAACGCCGACTACCGCAGCAAGGGCGATCCCGTCGCCCCGGGATATGTGGCCGTTCTGGCCCGCGGGCAGAAATTCGTTCCCGCAGCGCCGCAAGACGAGCGCGTTTCCAGCGGACGGCGGCTGGCGCTGGCGAAATGGATTGCTTCGGAAGAGAATCCGCTCACGGCCCGCGTGATGGCGAACCGCGTCTGGATGCACCACTTCGGCCGCGGGATCGTAACTACGGCCGGCAATTTCGGGCGCATGGGCACGCTGCCTTCTCACCCGGAGCTGCTCGACTGGCTGGCGCTCGAGTTCGTGCGCGGCGGCTGGAGCGTCAAGGCGCTGCACCGGCTGATTATGAATTCCGACGCTTACCGCATGGCTTCGGCTTACGACGATGAAAAGGCGCGCGCAGCCGACCCGGAGAATATCTTGCTCTGGCGTTACCCGCGGCATCGGCTGGAAGGCGAGGCGATCCGCGATTCGATTCTGGCGGCTGCCGGAACTCTCAATCTGCAAGCCGGCGGCCCCGGATTTTTCCCGCCGATTCCAGAGGAATTGCGCACGTCCTTCCCCAAGGGCAAGTGGGAGATGAACGAGCCGGGCCCGGCGGTGTGGAGGCGCAGCGTTTACAGCTACGCCAAGCGCGGGCTGCGCTACCCGATGTTCGAGGTGTTCGATCAGCCCAATATGAACGTGACCTGCGAGCGGCGCACGACGACGACTGTTCCGACGCAGGCGCTGACCCTGCTCAATAACGACTTCACGCTGCGGCAGGCGCGCTATTTCGCAGAGCGCGCGGCGGGCGCGAAGGAAACCGCCGAGGAACGGATCGCCGCAGCGTACCGCATTGCGCTGAGCAGAGAGCCGACGGCGGCGGAAGCGGCGGCGAATCGAGACTTTCTGGCGCGCCAGACGCGTTTCCACGGCGGCGATGCGACGGCCGCTCTAACCGACCTTTGCGACGTGATTTTGAATCTCAATGAATTCGTCTACATCAACTGACAGGCGCTTCGTTTCGCGCCGCGACTTCTTGTTCCGCGCCGGCGAGGGCATCGGCGGCATCGCTCTGGCGCACATGCTGCAGGGGCAAGGTCTGCTCGCCTCGCAGCCGGCTTGCGACGCAACGGGAATCGCTTCGCCGACCGCGCCGCGCAAGCCCCATTTCAAGCCGCGGGCCAAAGCGGTGATCTCGCTGTTCATGAGCGGCGGCGTCAGTCACGTCGACAGCTTCGATTACAAGCCGATGCTCGAGAAGCATCACGGCAAGCCGCTGACGGGCAAAGGCAAGGTGCGCGTGCGCCAAGGGTTCCCGGGACCCCTGATGAAGAGCCCGTTCGGTTTCAAGCAATACGGCGAAAGCGGCAAGCACGTTTCCGAGCTGTTCCCCCATATGGGCGCGATGGCGGACGATCTGGCTTTCGTGCATTCCTGCCAGGGCCGCTCGAACGACCACGTGCTCTCGCATTACGAGTGGAATACCGGCTCGCTGCTGATGGGCCACCCGAGCGTCGGAAGCTGGGTGACCTACGGCCTGGGCTCGGAGAACCAGAGCCTGCCCGGATTCGTGGTCGTTTGCGATCACCGCGGCGGCCCGTTCTCGGGGCCGGCGAACTGGAGCAGCGGCTATCTGCCGGCGACATATCAGGGAACGGTTTTCCGCTCCTCGGGCGATCCCATCCTCGATTTGCGGCCGCCCGGCGATATGGTCTCCCCGGCGCAGCAGCGCGCGCGCCTCGATCATCTGGCGGCGCTCAACGAAGAGCACGCCAAGCAATACCCCGGGGCCAGCGACTTGGCCGCGCGCATCGCGTCTTACGAGTTGGCCTACCGCATGCAAGGGTGCGCTCCCGAAGCGGTGGACCTCTCGCAGGAATCGGATGCCGTGAAAAAGCTCTATGCCATGGACGACCCGGTTACCGAACCTTTCGGCAGGCAGTGCCTGCTGGCCCGCCGATTGGTCGAGCGCGGAGTGCGCTTCGTCCAGCTTTACAGCGGCGCGCTGCGCCAGCAGAATATCGACACTTGGGACGCGCACAGCAACCTCGTCGAGAACCACACGCTGCACGCCAAGGAAGTCGACCGTCCGATCGCGGGTCTGCTCGAAGACCTGAAGCGGACCGGCTTGCTGGAGGACACGCTGGTCGTCTGGCACTCGGAGTTCGGACGCATGCCGATCTCGCAGCGGGGCGTCGGCCGCGACCACAATCCCGGCGCGATGACGGCGTGGATGGCCGGCGCGGGCATCCGGGGCGGGCAGTCGATCGGCGCGACCGACGAGTTCGGCTACAAAGCCGAGCAGCAGGTGCTGACGTACCACGACCTGCACGCAACGATCCTTCACCTGCTGGGCATGGACCACACCCGGCTGACCTACTTCTTCAACGGGCGGCACATGCGCTTGACCGATGTGCACGGCGAGCCCATTCCGCAGATCGCCGCCTGAGGTTTCGCAGAACGACGCCGAGCGGAACCGCCTCCGGGAAGGCATTTCCTTCTACGGCTAGCCGGAGCGGCCTCCGCGCGAACGGCCATCGGCGCCGGCGCCCCGGCGACTCGCCGCGGAAACTTCCAGGCCGCCCCGATTGTTAAACTCGAAGAAGAGCCGCGCGCCGGAAAACCGATGCGGATAGACAGAAGAACCGCTGCCGTTTGCGACATAGACGGCGTCAAGGTTGGCGGCCGGAACCCGATCGTCGTCCAGTCGATGACGAATACGGACACTGCCGACACGGCGGCCACCGTCAACCAGGCGCTGGCGCTGGCGGATGCCGGCTCAGAGCTCGTCCGCGTAACGGTCAATCATGACGAGGCCGCCGCGGCCGTGCCGGCGATCGTTCGCGCCCTGCGCGATTTCGGCTGCGGCGCGCCCATTGTGGGCGATTTTCACTACAACGGTCATTTGCTTTTGCGGCGCTATCCCGAATGCGCGAAGCTGCTGGCGAAGTACCGCATCAATCCCGGCAACGTCGACATCGGCAAGAAGCACGACGATAATTTTCGGACGATGATCGAAGCGGCGATCGAGTACGGCAAGCCGGTGCGCATCGGCGTCAACTGGGGCTCGCTCGACCAGCGGCTGCTCACCGATCTGATGGACAAGAACGCCCGCCTGCCCGAACCGCGAGACGCCGGTGAGGTGATGCGCGAGGCCATCGTCGCCAGCGCCCTGCGTTCCGCTGAAGCCGCGGAAAGTTACGGCTTGGGGCACGACCGCATCGTGCTCAGCGCCAAAGTCTCGAACGTCCGCGATCTGATCGGGGTTTACCGCGATCTGGCGTCCCGTTGCGACTATCCGCTGCATCTCGGGCTCACCGAAGCCGGCATGGGCAACAAGGGCATCGTCGCCTCCACCGCCGCGATGGCCGTGCTGCTGCAGGAAGGCATCGGCGACACCATTCGCGTCTCGTTGACTCCGCAGCCGAACGGCGACCGCGCCGAAGAGGTCCGCGTCGCGCAACAGATCTTGCAGTCGCTCGAAATCCGCAGCTTTACGCCGCAGGTCACGGCGTGTCCCGGTTGCGGCCGCACCACGAGCACGTTCTTTCAGGAAATGGCCGAAGAAATCGAAAGCTATCTGAACTCCCGAATGCCTGTCTGGAAAACCCGCTACGAAGGCGTCGAAGAGATGAACGTCGCCGTGATGGGCTGCGTGGTCAACGGACCGGGGGAATCGAAGCACGCCGACCTGGGCATCTCTTTGCCCGGAACTTTCGAGGAACCCAAGGCTCCCGTTTACATCGACGGCCGCCTCAACCGCACCCTCAAGGGCGACCGCATCGTCGCCGAGTTCATCGAAATCCTCGACGAGTACGTCGATAACCGTTACGCCCCGAAACCGCTGGAGACGCTCTGAGCGGAAAGCCGCGGCGCCGGCGCGAACCCTCCGCATCCCAGGTCAATCGCTCTTGGACACACGCACGAAAATCCGTCCGCCGGACGCTGTCGCTCTCCGGCCCGGCGCCGTCGTCGCCAAGGGCCGATTCGACGTCCTGACCGCCGAGCATTGCCGCACGCTGGCGGAAGCCAAAGCCGCCGCGGCCGATCTGGTGGTCCTGGTGTTGCGGGAGTCCGCCGGCCGCCCGACCGTGCTCGACGCCAACGACCGCGCTCAACTCGCCGCCGGTTTGGGTTGCGTCGACGCAGTGGTAATCTGTGACGAATCCGAGGCGGACGCGCTGATTGCGCAGTGGAATCCAGCGGCGTCCGTCGATGTCGAAGCATGCGTGAAGCGCGACGTGGTCGCCGATGTCATTGCCGGTAAGCGCAGCGGGTGAGTCCGCCCGGAACATCCTGCTCGTGCGCCTGGGAGCCATGGGCGACGTCGTCCAGACTTTGCCCGCTGCCGCCGAGCTCAGGCGCTGTTTTCCCCAAGGCCGCCTGACTTGGGCGATCGAGAGCCGCTGGGCTCCGCTGCTTCGCGGAAACCCTCATTTGGACCAAGTTGTCGAGGTTCCGCTCAAGCGTTGGCGCGAGGCGAAGTGGCGCCGGACCACGCGCCGTGAGATCGCCGACTTCCGGCTCGGCTTGCGGCAGATGCAATTCGATCTGGCCGTCGATTATCAGGGCCTCGTCAAATCGGCCGCCGTCGCATTCCTCAGCGGGGCGGAGCGCGTCTACGGATTCGACCGCCCGCAGTTGCGCGAGCCGTTGGCGGCGGCGGTCTATTCGAACCGCGTCAGAGCCGAGTCGCGGCACGTCGTCGACCGCTACCGCGAGCTGGCCGCATCGACGCGCGGGCTGCGCCCCGCGGGCGCGGCGGCCTTTCCGCTTCCGACCGGCGAGACTGAGGCCGATCTGCCCGACAACTACGTGATTGCCTCTCCCCATGCCGGCTGGGGGGCCAAGCAGTGGCCGTTTGCGCACTATGCGGCGCTGGCCGATCTGCTTTGGAGCCGCCGCCGCATTCCGCTGCTGATCGACTGCCCCCCGGACGGCGGGGAGACCGCGGCGGCGATCGCCCGCCGGGCCGCGTCCGGGGCGGTCGTCGCGCACGCCTCCGACCTCGAAGGGCTGATCGCGGCTACCCGCCGCGCCTCGGCTGTCGTGGGCCTCGACAGCGGGCCGCTGCACTTGGCCGCGGCGCTGGGCAAGCCGGGCGCGGCGATCTTCGGCCCGACCGATCCCGCGCGCAACGGTCCTTACGGCAAGTCGATTGCAGTGCTGCGCAGCCCGGACGCGGAGACCGCCTACCGCCGCGGCAAAACGCCCGCCGCCTCGATGCGGGCGGTCACCCCGCAAGCCGTCTTCGAGAAGCTCGACCGCCTACTCGATTGAGCAGCCCGCGGCGCAAATCGAGCGGGCTGCGCTATGCGGCCCGCTGAAGCGGACATTGGAATTGAGATAAGCGGACACTCGATTTGCGTCAACCGGAAGCGGACCGGACCGCGCTAACGGCCGCCCGCGCCGCCCGGAATCTTGAAGGCATAGGCGTGCCGTCCGGGAACCTCATCCACGGACAACGCCGGAACCGTAATGACCAGAGCGCCTTTCCGCTGCTTCCACTTGAGCGGCCGCTCCAGGCCGAGCATCGACACCGCGCCTCCTTCCGGCGCTCTCACGTCCTTGAGAACAAGCTCGCCTTGCGGCCATCCCGGCGTGATGGCGTAGAGGTCGGGGCCCTTGCGCGTGAAAAAAACCTGCTTCCGCGCCTTGCCGTTTACAGGGGCCGATCCGACCAGTTCGAGGATGTCGTATTTTTCCCGATATTCCCCGTATCCTTGAACCGGCCGCTCGCCCTCGGTCCATTGCGCCGAGGTCTCCCAGGCGCGCGTGCCGAAAATCGCCTCGCCGTTGACATCGAGCCAGGCGCCGAGTTCCAGCAAACGGTCCTGCTGCAGCTCCGGGATGCGGCCGTCCGCCGTCGGCCCCACGTCGAGCAGGAAGTTGCCGCCGCGGCTGACCAGGTCGATCAGGATCCAAACCAATTCCTTGCCCGTTCTGTAGTTGGAGAGCGGCTCGTTGCGGTTGTAACCGAACGAATGGCCCATGCCGCGGTTCTCTTCCCAGGGGTGAGACGCGTCGGCCATGCCCGCTCCGTACTCGGTCGTGTAATAGCCTCCGTGCTTATGGCGGATGCCTTTTCCCCAGCGGTCGTTGACGACCACTTCGCCGCGGCTTGGAGACTCGTTGAAAAGCCAGGCCAGCAGTTCCGGGCTGCGCCACTTTTGGTATTCCATATCCCATTCGCCGTCGCTGAAAATGATGGCGGGCTTGTAGCGCGTCACCACGTCTTTGAACTGGGGGATCATGTGCTCGTTGACGTAGCGCTCGCGGTCGCTGAGCCACAGCGGGTTGAACCATTCGTACAGCGAGTAATAGAAGCCCATCTTGAGCCCGGCCGCCCGTACCGAGGCGCCCAGGTCGCCCAGCAAGTCCCGTTGCGGGCCGATCTCGGCGCTGTTCCACTTGCGGCCCCAGGTTTTGCTGGCCTCCTTGCTGGGCCACAGCGCATAGCCGTCGTGGTGCTTCGACGTGAGCGCCACGTATTTCGCGCCCGACCGCCGAAAGACGTCGGCCCACTCGTCCGGGTCGAACAACTCCGCCTGGAACAGCGGAGCAAAATCCTCGTACTTGAAATCTTTGCCATAGACGCGCTCATGGAACTCGCGCGTCGCGCGGGCGTTCCGCGCTTGGCGCTCGTTGGGGTTTGCGCGCTCGCCTGCAAGCGAATGCCAGTACCATTCCGCATACGAATCGGGGTAGGCGAACGCAGGCGTCGAGTAAACGCCCCAGTGAATGAAGATGCCGAGCTTGGCGTCGAGATACCATTCCGGGGTGGGGCGCGCATCGAGCGACTCCCAGTCGGGATCGTAAGGCTGCGCCTGAAGCCCTGCCGCCGCAAGCGCGAGCAGCGGCAAAGCCGCCGCGGCAAAACAGATCGACCGGGCAAGTTTCCGTGAATGCATCGAAGTTTTCAATCGCCTCGCAACTGCAACGGTAACATGAGAACCGCTAACGCGGCCAGTGGAGAGCGGCCGGCAAGACGGCAACGCGGCTGCGCGCGGCAGTCGCCGGACGCGGGTTCGCCGGTTGCTAAACTGATCGCTCTATGGCGGGCCGCAACATGCCGCCGACGCTCGACGGACGGAACGGGCCGGATCGACTGAACGATTTCGTCGTGTCCCTGGCCGCGCTCGAAAGCGTTCGCCGCGGGTTCGATCTCGTCACCCGTCATAAGCGCTGGATCGACCGGCAGCACCTGGAGGTCTGCCGCATTCCCGCGCCGACCTTCCGCGAGCGGCAGCGGGCGGAGTATCTCAGCAGGAAGTTCGCAGAGCTCGGCCACCGCCCGCAACTCGACGAAGCCGGCAACGTCGTGGTCCCCGTTACACAGGCGAAGAACGGCGCTTACGTAGCCGTAAGCGCCCATATGGATACGATCCTCGCTCCCGCGCGCCCGGAGGATGTCCGCGTCCGCCCGGACGGCACGATGGAAGGTCCGGGAGTCAACGACAACGGCAGCGGTTTGAGCGCCCTGTTGGCGCTGGCCAGGGTTCTGGATGCTCCGTTGCTGCCGGGCGCCGCGCGCAACGTCTTGCTGATCGCCAACGTCGCCGAAGAGGGCGAAGGCGACCTGCAGGGTATGCGTTACATCACGGAACACTCGCGATATGCCGAGCGGATCGACCGCTATCTGGTCATCGACGGAGCTTCGATCGGCTACATTGCCGCGGAGGCGCTCGGCAGCCGCCGCTTCGAGTTGATCATCGAAGGCCGCGGCGGCCACAGTTGGAACGATTTCGGCCGGGCCAACCCCGTTCATGCGCTGTCGCGCGCGGTTGCGCTGATGACCGAGGCCGCGCTTCCCGACAATCCGCGGGCCACGCTTACCGTCGGCGTTATCCAGGGCGGCTCCGGCATCAACGCCATCCCGGCTTCAGCGTGGGCGAAAATCGACGTGCGCTCAAGGGACCGCGCCGGCATTCAAAAGGTTGTCGGCGTCATCGAGGATTCCGCCCGTCTGGCCGTCCAAGAAGAGAACCGGCGCTCCACCGACCGCCTGACCGCCTACCGCTTGCGCGAAGTCGGCAATCGTCCCGCTGCGGCCCTGCTGGACAGCAACCCCATGGTCGACTGCTTCCAAGCCGTAGACCGGTATCTGAACATTCCATCGCGGGTGGAGTGCGCTTCCACCGACGCCAATATCCCCTTGGCCAAGGGGCTGCCGGCCGTAACCGTAGGCGCAGGCGGCCGCGGCGGCGACGCCCACACGCCGAGCGAATGGTACGACCCGCAAGGCAGGGAACTCGGGCTCAAGCGCCTGATACTCGCCCTGGCCGGCTCGATTGCGCCCGAGGGCGGTTGTGCGCCCGCAGGAACTTTGCTGCAATAACTGCGTATTTTTGACTGTGGACTGCTTGAGAAAGCAAAGATTCACGCGCGTCCTCGGCGCGGTTTTCGCCGCAGGACTGCTGGCGCCCGCGGCTTCTGCGAACCGCTTCATGGTGGCCGAGAACATCTACATCGGCCCGAACGAAGTGGTGGATACGGTCGTTTGCATCGCCTGCTCGGTCCGTGTCGAGGGCGTCGTGGAACAAGAGGTCGTCGTGATTGCCGGCGGCGTCAGCATTCCGGGCCGCGTGGATGGAGATGCCGTAGTATTGGCCGGCAGCCTGGACTCCGCCGGGCCGATCGATGGCGATGTCGTCGTGATGGCCGGAAGCGCGAAGCTGGGCGCCTCTGTCGAGGGCGACGCCGTCGTTATCGCGGGCGGCCTCAGGCTTGCGCCGGGAATCGAGATCGACGGAGACGCCGTTGCAGTCTTCGGAAGCATTCACGGAGCCGACCGAGCGGTAGTTAGAGGCGAAGCCGTGGAGGTCGGCGGCGAATCGATGGCCCCTTTCGCTATCTCCGGGCTTTTGATCGGTCTCTGCATTTTTCTGCTTGTCGTTCTGCTGATCCATCCGCTGCTGGTCATGCTGGGTTTCGCCGTGCTCAGGGAGCGCCGTTTCCGCGTCCTGGCCGACACGGCTGCGCAGCGGGGCGGCTTCTCGTTTCTGATCGGCATCGGCACATCCTTGGCGCTGTTCCTGGCCTCCATCGTCGTTGCCTTGACTTTTCCCGTGCCGTTGCCCGTATTTCTATTCTTCGTCGTGCTCTCGATTGTCGGTTATTGCGGAGTCAGCTATTGGGTCGGGCGCAGCATCTTGCGCAACGCCGGCGTCCTCGGCGCCGCGTTCACCGGTGCCCTGCTGATTACCTGCATCCAGTTCATTCCCTTGATCGGCTGGCTGGTGATGTTCGTGTTCTGGAATATCGCTATCGGCTCCGCGGTCTTGAGCGGCTTCGGAACCTCTGTGGATTGGCTGCTGCCGCGCACGGAATCCAATCCGTGGAGCCGCGGGTAGCGGAAAGTCGGCGGCCGGCAAAAGCGCTACCGCGGGCGAAGCGCATGCATCGCCTCGGCGAATCTCTTGCCCATCTCGATGTAACCCGCCGTGTCGTAGTGATAGGGGTCCGAGTAGCCGTACTTGTCGGTCTCGACCACGATCGCGGCGGCGGCGTCCGAGTCGACGAAATCCTGCTGCGCCTTGCGCCCGATGACCACGGGCAGATCGTCGGCGCGCAGCGCGGCGCGCATCAGGTCCATCAAGCGTTTCAGATTACGCCCGTAACGCTTGGCGACCGCGGCGCTTCCGGCGTCGCTCTCGCCTTGCATCCAGAGGATGCCGGCCGGGATCAATTCGTCGTCCTCGCCGTCGCCGTCGATGTCGCGGCAGGCGAACGCGTTGCGCAACGTGGCCAGAAAATAGTCGTACTGATTCAGCCCCGAATGTTCGCGCGGGCCGCCGAGGAAGTCCGCTTCCCAACTGCCGAACCAGCGCGCCGCGGTTTCGTCGATCGAAGTTCCGCCCCGCGAGTATTTGATCAACGCAACGTTCTCACCGGGGCGAAGCTCCCGGATGCGCCGGGCGAAAGTCAGCTCGACGCCGAAACGTTCCGCGTACGCGTTGCTCTTGCCGTCGGAACGAAAACCTGCGCCGTGGCCGGGCCGCAACTCTGCCCAGATTCCTTCGCCGCCGCCGCTTTCGGCGTCGGGCCGCGGGTCGCCGTGAAAGATCGGTACCGAGTCCGACGCAGCCCTCATGCCGGCCGGCAACTCGCTGACTTTTCCGTAGCCGTCCATGTTCGATTGGCCGCCCAGGTAGTAGACGTAGAAAGTCTCCGCCGGAAGGCAGGCGGCGCCGATGACGATTCCCATGACCGCGCGCAACATGATGAATCTTATCGTAAACGACGGCGAGGGGTATTGGGCGCTACTATCGTAAAGCTGTGTGGACCCGAATCGTTCTGCTGCTCGCGACCGCTGCAAGCGTTGCCTATTTTTTGAAAATTGTCTCAAGCCGCCTGGGCGGGATGCGCGCCGCGAAAGATCGCAACCTGCCGTTCGACAACATTCCCAGGCGATTGTGGGCCGTGTTTTGCGAAGTGATGCTGCAAACCCGAGTCGTTCGCGAGAGACCGTTGGCGGGCATTCTCCACGCGCTGGTCATGTGGGGCTTCTTCGCTTTCGCCTGGGTGAGCATCCAGCATTTCGGGCACGGTTTCGCGGGCCTGGACCACGCCGCGCCCGACTCTTCCGGGTACGGTCGGTTCGCGGCGGTCTGGGCGGCCGCCGTTCTGGCAGGCATTCTCGGACTCAGCTACCGGCGGTTCATCGTCCGCCCCAAGGCTTTGGGCGAGCATCTCTCGAAAACGTCCGGCGCGGTGGCGGCGCTGATCGTCGTGCTGATGGTTTCCTATCTGGCCGGGTGGGGCTGGCTGGAGCCGCCCGGCGCGGTCTGGAAAGCCAACTGGTGGCTGCATACCGCGGCTTTGCTGGGCATGCTGTGGGTGATCCCGCAATCCAAGCACCTGCACCTCGTGCTCGCGCCTGCCGCGATTTTTTTCCGCGGAGAGGCCACCAGCAGCATGCGCGCGCTGCGCGAAGACGATGACGACGATTTCGGCATGCTCGCCTTCGGCGATCTTTCGCAGAAAGACATCCTCGACGTCAACTCCTGCGTCGAATGCGGGCGCTGCACCGACAACTGCCCGGCCAACATCATTGGCGGAACCCTGAATCCCAAAGAGATTGTCTTGCAGATGCAGCGCGGTCTGCTGGCCGGCGGCAAAACGATTGCCGGGACGGCCGGCGAAGTCGAAGCGGGCGATGCCTGGGTGGCGGAAGCCGACCTTTTCCAGTGCCTCTCGTGCGGCGCTTGCGAGCAGGCTTGCCCGGTGGGCATCGAGCACGTCGGCATGAAGATTCTCGAGTTGCGGCGCGGTTTGGTGAGCGAGGGCCGCACGCACAACGACAACCTTACCGGCATGTTCACAACAATGGAGCGCTCTCCGCATAATGCTTGGGGGGTTTCCCAAGACATCCGGCGCAAGTTCGTCGAAGCCGAGGATATGCCTGTCTTCGACGGCGGGCAAGAGTGGCTGCTGTGGCTCGGCTGCGGCTGCAGTTACGACCCGCACGGCCAGCAAGTCGCCCGTTCGATGAAGCGGGTGCTCAATGCCGCGGGCGTGTCATGGGGCGTGCTCAAACGTGAGACCTGCTGCGGCGAACCCGCCCGCCGGGCGGGCAACGAGTACCTCTATATGGAGCTTTCGCAAAAGGTCGTCGAATCCTTCGCGGCGCATTCCGCAAGGAAAATCGTCACCGCCGACCCGCATTGCACGCGGATGTTCGACCTCGATTACCGCCAGGAAGAATCCTTCGCCGAGCTTGGGATCGAGGTCGTCCACCATACCGAACTTCTCGACCGTCTGCTGCCCGCGCTCGATCTGACGCCGTCGCTGGACCGCGCCACGCTGCACGACCCCTGCTATCTCGCGCGGGGCCGCGGCGTTACGGAACAGCCGCGCTCGGTGCTGCGAACGATCGGCGTCCACGTAGTAGAGATGGAGCATCACGGCAAGCAAACCTTCTGTTGCGGCGCCGGCGGAGCGCAGCTTTACATCGCCGACGACAAGCAGGAATTGCCGGGCGGGCGGGTCAATCACAAGCGCTTCGCAGAAATCGAGGCGTCCGGAGTCGACACGGTCGCCGTCGCCTGCCCCTACTGCCCGATCATGCTCAAGGACGCCGCCAACCAAGCCGGACGCGAAGACGTGAAGGTAGTCGACGTGGCGGAACTGGTCGCGGCGCGGCTGCCGGTGGAGCGCCCCGGCGGTTGAACCGGCCCGGGGAAGCGCCCGTTCAACCTGGAGAGGTCCGGCGGCGGTTATTCATCCACGCGGTCGATGACGTGGGCGCCGCGATCTTCGGGGAAGCCTTCAAGCGCACCCAATCGTTGAAACCGGCCCCCATCGCGGAGGTTGAAGTTCCGCGGCATCGTCGGGGCGTCGGCATCGATCAGGCGAGCCGCTGCGGCGAGCTCCTTGACGAGAGCGGGATGCTCCGCGGCCAAGTTGTTGGATTCCGCGGGGTCGGCGAAGACGTCGTACAGGGCCCGATTAGCGGCCGGCCCGGCTGCCGGTCTGCCGACGCGGCCCGGCGGCCCCCCGGGCCCCGGTCTGCCGCGGCCCGGTCCGAAGCGGTTGGAGCCAAAACCGAGCCCTTTGGGAACGGCTTCGACATATTTCCACTGTCCGCGGAAAATCGCGCGTCCGAAGCGGGAGGCGAAGACCAAATCGCCTCGTTCGACGGATGCGCCGCCCGCGACCGCGGGCCACATGTCGAATCCGTCGAACGATTTCTTGACGGTCGCAGCGATTCCGGCGGCGGCAATCAGCGTCGGCAGCCAGTCGTGGGCGCTGATTAGCTGCGACAGAACCCCGGATTGGATCTTTCCCGGCCAGTTCACGAGTCCCGGCACGCGGATGCCGCCTTCGTAGAGATTGCCCTTGCCGTCGCTCAAAGGACTGTTGTCGGCGCCTCCCGTCACCAGTCCGCCGTTGTCGCTCAGCCAGATTACCAACGTGTCCCGGCGCAGCCCTTCCTTCTCCAGCGCATCGACGAGGGTTGCAACCGAGTCGTCGATCTGCGTCACCATCGCGCTGTAGATGCGCCGGACTTCGTCTTCGACGTGGGCGTAGCGCTCCAGGTACTTGCCGGGCGCCTGCAACGGCGTGTGCGGCGCGTTCCACGCTACGTACAGCAGGAAAGGCTTCTCCTTGTCGCGCTTTTCGATCAGTTCGAGAGCCTCGTGGGTGTAAAGGTCGGTCGTATGGCCTTCTTCTTCGAGCGGCTCGCCGTTGCGCTGCCAGTCGGGGGCGCCCAGCAGAACGTCACTGTTGTGGGAGTAGTGGTCGAGCCCGCCGGTCAGCGACCCGTAGGAGTGGTCCCAGCCGCGCTCGTTCGGGAAGTAGGCGCGCTTGTCATGGCCGAGATGCCACTTGCCCAGGAACCACGTCTGGTAGCCGGCATCCTGAAAGACCTCTCCCATGGTGGTTTCGTCGAGCGGCAGGCCGCCGCGGTCGATGATCGGGCCCGACATGCCGAAGCGAAGCGGCGAACGGCCCGTCATGAGGGCAACGCGCGTCGGGGTGCAGAAGGGGAAAACGTAATAGCGGTCCAGCCGCAAGCCCTCGGCGGCGAGCCGGTCGATCGCGGGCGTCTCGATTTCGCTGCCGTTGTAGCCGACGTCGTTCCAGCCGAGATCGTCGGCCATCATCAGCAGGATGTTCGGTCCGGCGCCCGGCGCCGCCGCCGCGAACGTCAAGAGGAGGGGCGCTATGCGCGCCGCTCGTTTTCCAGCTTTCATTGCCAACCTCACGGCCCTCAGGCCCTTTCGATTCCGATGACGATCGTAGCGACTTGCGTCTTGCCTTCGGTCGTCATCGCGGGAAAGACGCCGGTCGGCTCGTCCCCTCCCGTTGTCCAGTACTTGACCCGATCGTCGGCGTTCCGATAGGGCGTCGGGTGACGCGAGGCGTAGGCTTCGGTGCGGTGAATCGCGTCGGTAAGATCGTCGGGGAAATAAAGCTGCGTCGTGAGCATCTCGTTGCCGTCGAGATGCGCCTTCACGTGCACGTGAACGGCGCGCGGCGCGTACCAGCCGGGATAGACGGTCAGGAACTCGACCTCGCCTCGATCGTCGGCCGTTTGCGAGCCGCGCAGAAACCGCTTCGGCCCGGTTGGCTCGCGCCGGCCGCCCAGCCCCCCGCCTGCGCGGAATCCGCCCGGCGGGCCGTTTCGCCGGCCTTCTCCTCCGCCGGCTCGACCGCCCCCTCCGGCGCGGCCGCGTCCGCCGCCGAAGCCGGGCGGCACGTCGGGATCGACATCGGGATGACCGCTATAGTTGCCGAGAGCGTCGCACGACCAGATTTCCGTCTTTGCGCCGGCGACCGCCTCGCAGGAGCCGGCATTGACGATTTTCATGCGCAGCACGAGATCGACGCCCGGTTTGCCGGAGCGGACGTCGCGCCGTTCCTCCGCGCCCTCGATGTGGTAGGGGCCGTCGATCTGTCGCGAAGTCAGGATGCACTCGGCCGCACGCGAGAAATCCGGGCCGGCGGCGAGCGCGCCGAACGCCGCCCCGCCTGCGATGAGCGCCTCGCGGCGGGTGGGTTTGACGATTCTCGAGTTGTGGTTCTGCATTTCGTTGTCTCCTTTTTTCCTGGAATGATTGTTGATCTGGGGGCGGCGCGCATCTTCGATCTATCAGACTTGCGGGCGGTCACGCCGGCCGCGGAGGCAGACCCTCGAATGCATTTTGTAAAAGCGTTCGAATGCGTTCGACGGTTACCGGCTCGGGATTGTGGAACGAACCTCCCGCGGCTATTTCTGCCGCCCTGTCAAGATCGGTTTCGGCTACGCCGATTTGGCTCAAGGCGGTGGGCGCCCCGAGCTTTCCGGCCAGTTCGTAGATGCCGGCCGCGGCATCGTCCACGCCAAGCGCAGCGGCAACCTTGCGCGTCCCGGCGGCCGCGGCTTGCGCATTGTAGGCAACGCTGTGCGGCAGCAGAACCGCATGCGTCTCGGCGTGCGGGGCGTTGTATGCCCCGCCGAGGGTATGGCGCAAGCGGTGGTGCAGACTGCCGTCGCCGACGCCCAACGCGCCGCCGGCCAGACAAGCGCCGTACAGAGCCTCGGCGCGCGCCTCCAGGTTACTCGGCTCGACCACGACGACCGGCAACGACTTGGCTAGCGCCCTGATGCCCTCGAGAGCAAGGCATGAAGCCATGGGATTGGACAGATAGTGATTCATCGCCGACGCAGGAGTACGTGCCCCCGCTCATGTCCACCGTGCCGCGCTCGATCTCCCACTCCAACTCGCCCCCTCGCTCCTCCGCCGCCAGGTCCTTGTCGTACCCCGGTGCCGTCACGATCTCGTCGCCATCCTCCAACTGAAAGATCTTGATCTCACGGCCCAGATCCTCCCTCAAGAACGTGCAGGGGCGGTTCTCCTGCAGCTTTGTCCCTTCCCCATACGCGCAGTCGGTGCGGCGCTCCACCGTGATCGTGTTGCCGTTGCGATCCACGATCCGTTCCGTCTGATCGCGCCGGCCCTCCACCCGCCGCCCGTCGTTGAAATGGATCGTCCAGCGCCGCTGCCCCCAGTACTGCTCCGTTCCGCGGTGGATCGTCACGTGCGCGTACGCGCCGTCGGTGGTCACGTAGCGCATGTCGCCGGTGATGTCGCTGCCCCCCGTGTAGCAGAAGTCTCGCCTGCCGTCCGGATGGTAGCAGCCCGCGGCAAAAGTCACGCAGGCGCCGTTACGCGCCTGGGGCCAATGCAGTATCGTGCGGGCAATCAAGTGACTCGACATGGCGTATGCTATCGGATCGGCAGTTCAGGGCGCGTAACCCTTTGGGCGGCCGCTTGCGCGGGCCGGAAAGACACATTTACGGCCGTCGGCTTCGTCCTTCGTCGGGGACGATCTCCCGGATCGCCTCCCTCCTCACTTCTCGCCGAACCGCTAGCCCGGATTTCTCACCAGGTTGTAGCGAAAAGCCGCTGATTGTGGCATAAACGTATGTAGATGAATATGTTGCAGCCGGCAACGAACGACTTTTCGCTAGGACACAGTGTAACCAAACAAGTTTTCGTTTTGCTACCCGATTCCGCCGTGAGGCGGTAGCCCGTTTCGATGGCGGGACGATCACCAGCGAGGCCGGGGCCCTGCTGCTGCAGCGCACCGAGCAGCAGACCGGCATCCTGCGCCAGTTTGCGCGCTGCTTTCGCGACTCCCGCCAAGCGGAGCGGATCGAGCACAGCGTGGCGGAGTTGGTGAGTCAACGGGTCTATGGGCTGGCCTTGGGCTACGAAGACCTCAACGACCATGATCGACTGCGCAGCGACCCGCTGCTGGCGCTGTTGTCGGGCAAGGGCGATGTGCAGGGCCGCCAACGTCGGCGGCGGCGGGATCGGGGCCGGGCCGGGGCGGGCAAGAGCACGCTGAACCGACTGGAGTTGACCCCTGCTGAGCCCGCTGAGCGGGCGCGCTACAAGAAGATCGCCCTGGACAGCGCAGCAGTCGATGCGCTGTTGGTCGCACTCTACATCCAGCGGCAGAGTTGCCGCCCGCAGCGCATCGTGCTGGATCTCGACGCCACTGACGACCGTCTGCACGGGCAGCAGGAAGGGCGTTTTTTTCACGGCTACTACGGCGCCTACTGCTACTTGCCGTTGTACATCTTCATAGGCGAGCAGTTGGTCTGCGCGCGGTTGCGGACAGCGAACCGAGACGCTGCGGCGGGGGCGCTGGAAGAGGTCGTGCGGATCGTGGGGCAGTTGCGCCGGAGATGGCCCGGGGTGGAGATTCTGCTGCGCGCCGATGCAGGCTTTTGCCGCGAGGAGTTGATGAGTTGGTGTGAGCAACAGGGGGTGGACTACGTGTTCGGACTGGCCAAGAACCAGCGCTTGTTGCGCCGCCTGCACAAGCCGTTGCAGAAGGCGCAGCGGCGCTACGCTGCCAGCGGCAAGCCGGCGCGGGCGTTCGCCGAGTTCCGTTATCGCACGCGCCACAGTTGGCGGCGCAAACGGCGTGTGGTGGGCAAGGCCGAGCGGCTGGCCAAGGGCGCCAATCCGCGCTTCCCAATCTACGCTTCGTGGTGACCTCGCTCAGCACCGCACAGTACGCCGCGCAGAGCTTGTACGAGGATCTCTACTGCGCGCGGGGCGAGATGGAGAAGCGCATCAAAGAGCAACAGTTGGCTTTGTTCGCCGACCGCACTTCGACGGCGCTGCTGCGCTCGAACCAGATTCGTTTGTATTTTTCTGCGATCGCCTACTGTCTGTTGCAAGCGTTGCGCGAGTTGGGCTTGGCGGGCACGCAGATGGCGCGGGCGCAATGCGCGACGATCCGCGTACGGCTGCTCAAGATCGGGGCGCGGGTGCGGGTGACGGCGCGCAAGGTGTGGGTCTCGATGGCTACGGGCCATTCGGCGCAGGCGCTGTTTGCTGCGGTTTACGCCAATCTGGGAAGGCCGCCGCCGCAGGGCTGCTGAAGGGGCGCCTGGCGCCTGCGGGTTCGAAGGTCACAGCAAGCGCAGCAGCCCCGGCGGGGGCTTGGCCGGAGTGTGCGCAAATTCGGCCCCAAACCCTCCTGACGCCCCCGCGTGTAGCGCCGGACGCTACACCCAGCGTGCGCAACGGCCACTGTACTGGGCGACCCGCATCAACTGCCCCTCAAATTCGTTCCGTAAACCGCTTCCTGCCCGCCCAGCCATGCCTGGTGAGAAATCCGGGTTAGCCCGGGCCGAAAAGACGCCGCAGGAGCCTGCCGCGCCGCCCACGGGACTTTCACCACGGACTGCCAGGCGTAGAAACCGTCGCCGTTGTCGTCCCCAACCGTGTCCTCCGCGTTGACCAACCGCAGCAGATGCGCGCTCCCGTCCGGGAAATGCACCCGCATCTTGGTGGTGTACTTGTCGAAAACCGAGCGGCAATCGCCATCAGGGCTGGGAACCCCCATCCGCTCTTCGAACTCGAGCCCGTATTGGAACCCATAGCGCCAGCCGCCCTGGGCGGAATTCCGCAGCGTATGCCGCAACTCGTAGACGGTTCCGGTGTCGGGATACTGACCCGCGTCCACCAATTGCGAGTCCACGTCCCAGATCTGCGAGTTGTACAGCAGGTCGAGGGTGAACGCCGAACCGCCCCGCCCGGGCGGCAGCGAGGCCAAGGGGATGCGCAGCAGCACGTTGCCGTTGACCGGGTTGATCGTCTCGATCTCGCTGACCAGGAAACCGCCGCCGGGACGCCAGCCCCGGCCGCCCTTGCCACGCTGCCCCGCCGCCGGCGGCTCCTGCGCCCACAAGCCCGCCGCCGCGATCAGCGCGCAGCCCGCCGCCGGCGCCCCGCGGCCCCAAACATTACTCTTCGCCAAGCCATCCGCCAACCCATGCCTTCAGTTCCCCGCGCGGAACACGCCGTCGTCCTTGTGCGCAGCCGGCACAACCGAATCGACAGCGAACGAAAACTGCCGCCGCCCCTTCACCGTGCGCACGATTCCTACCGGTTGAACAGGAATGCGTTCGAGTTGATCAGCGCCCAGAGCAGGTCCTGGGCCTGCGCCGCGCGGCCGGGCTTGCTGCGCATATAGGTCAGCGCCCGGTCCATCTCGACTCCCGTGGGAAAGCGGCTGAGGGAAGAGAGGTACAATTCTTCGACCAGCTCGCGGTCCGACCTTCCGGCCAGGATTGCCTCGGCGATGCGCCCTTCGGGGTCTGCAATCGCTTCCGCCAGCGTCGGCCCGTTCACCAGATTCATCGCCTGCGGCAGACTCAAATCGTTGCGCCGCTCGCATTCGCAGGAGGACTCGCGCTCCGGCCGCCCGAACATGTCGAGGAAGCCGCCCTTGCCGACGTGCGGGTCGGGCAGTTGCTGCGCCGTGAAATCTTCGGGCACTTCAGGGAAATTCGGGCGCGACCCGGTGGCTACGGTGATCGCATCCAGCAGCGACTCGGCGGGCAGGCGGCGCGGCGCGAAGCGCGAGAAATTCACTTCGTCGGCTTCGTTCCACTTGTTGGTTTCGATGCCCGTCTGATAGGCGCGCGAATTGACGATCGTGCGGATCAAGCGCTGCAGGTCGAAGCCGCCGGCGATGAAGTCCTGTTCGAGGGCGTCGAGCAAGTCGGGGTTGATCGGCGGGTTCGAGCCGCGGATGTCGTCGACGGGTTCGATGATGCCCCGTCCGAGGAAGTAGCTCCATACGCGGTTGACGATCGCTTTGGCGAAGAACGGATTCTTCGCCGAGGTCAACCAGTCGGCCAGAGCTTCGCGGCGGTCCTGGAAATCGGCGATCGGCGGCAGGCCGGCAGAGGCGATCAGATACTCGGCGTCCACGACCTTGTTGGTCTTGGGGTGCTTGATGTCGTTGTCGGCGCGTTTCAGGTAAACGATCTGCTCGTCGGCGTCGAAGCCGGGCTTCATGCCGACGGCCGCGAAGAACGCCGCAAGCTGGTAGTACTGATTCTGCGTCCATTTCTCGAAGGGGTGGTCGTGGCACTGGGCGCAGACCATGCGCACGCCCAGGAACAACTGGGTGGTGGTCTCCATGGCGATCTTGGGATCGTCGTTGACGCGGAAATAGTTGGAAGCCGGCGCTTGGAACGTGCTGCCGACCGAAGTCAGAATTTCTCTGGTGAAATCGTCATACGGCTGATTCGAGGCGATGGCGTCGCGAATCCACTGGCGGAACGCCCAAGTGCCCTTTTCGCCGAGGTGCTTGCGGTTGGATTGCAGCAGGTCGCCCCATTTGAGCGCCCAGTGATCGACGAATTCGCGCGAGCCGATGAGCCGGTCGATCAGGCGCGCGCGTTTCGTCCGTGACGAAGCGCGGTCTTCGAGGAATGCGCGGGTCTGCTCCGGCGTCGGCGGAATGCCCGTAAGGTCGATGTATATCCGGCGCACGAACGTTTCGTCGTCGGCCTCCGGCGCGGGCTGGATTTTCAACCGCTTGAGCTTGGCGTCGATGTGCTTGTCGATGTAGTTGTGCTGCGCAAGCCGCCGCCATTCGAAGCCGGGCTCGGGATTCAGAATCGTCACCGGGACGGTTGCGAATTTGCCTTCGTAGCGCACCAGCACCGCGGCCTCGCCGATCCGTTCTCCGTGCACCGAGCCGTCGTCGTTGATCTTGGCCGTGCTCGTGGAGTTGCTTTCGATCACGGCCTCGCGCGATACGTCGCGCGTCGAACCGTCCCCGTACTTCGCCGTGACCTTCAGCGCGAGGTCGCCGCCGGGCTTCTCCATGAAGATTTCGGGGGGCTCGACGGACAATTCCGTTGCGGCGTCCAGCGCGGGATCGCCGTAGGGCGCGCCCTCTGCAATCCACTGATGGATCGTCTTGTAGTAGTCGGAATCGACCTCGAAGCGCAATCCGCCTTCGTGGGGAATCTGCATGGCCGGCTTGGCCAGCATCAGGCTTTCGGCCGGAGCTGCGCGGTTGAAGCGCCGCCCCGAAACTTCAAAGAGCAGCGCCCGGTAGTCGAATTCCGGGTCGTAGCCCCGCAGCGAGAGCTTGAATCCGTTCTTTCCCTTCGCCGAGCCGTGGCAGGCGCCGCTCGTGCATCCGGTGCGGTTGAGCACCGGCATGACGTCGCGGATGAAATTGGTCGGACGCTCGGCGCCCGCGCCGAACACGGGGAAGGCGAACGCCGCGGCGCAGAAGGCAAGGGGAATGTTGACGGCTTTCATAAAGGTTCTCTCCGTGAGGACCGCTGCGGGTTCGCTCAGTCGTTCGCCAATGCTATTGTACGCCCGGTTGCGACGACGAGCGTCGCGTCGACCGGCGTGATGTTGTAGGGCACGGCCTCTTCGCCGCGGCTTGCGAGCACGGATTTCGGCGTAATCGCAATCTTGTATTCGCCGCCGGCAACCTCGCCGGCCTTGCAGTCGAGCGTGTAGTCGGGCGGGGCGCCGGCGATGGCGGCCGCGCCGCACTCCACGCCCAGCGGAAGGTTCTCGGCTTCGACGATCACCTTGGCGTCGAAATTCGGCTCGCGGCGGAAGGCGCCGCGGATTTCGAACTGCCGATTGCTCGTCACGACGATCGGCTTTTCCGGCGCGCCCACGTCGTAACCCTGCACGACCTCTACGGTGATCGCGGGAGAAAGGATCTGCTGCAGGCGTCCGTTGCTGCGAATCTGCGTGACCAGGATCAGGTCGAAGGTCATCGCAGGAGTGCCCATCGTCGTATTGAGCTCGAAAACGCCCTTGGTGTCTCCCTTCTTGATTTTGCCGCCGCCGGTGATGCGCAGGTTGCCGACGTTCGGCCCGTTGATGGCGCTCACGGCATCGGCCGGGTGGATGCCTGGCTCGCGGCCGGCGAACTGCCAGCGGATGTTGTGCGCCATGCCTTGAATCATGCGCAGTCTGCGCGGCGTCAAGACTTCCAGCACGCCCGCTTCGGGGCCGGCCAGCCTGGCCTCGACCGCCGGTTGGCGCGATGCGATGCGCAGCGGCTTCTGGTCTTTGCCGGCGACGGGCGTGACCACTGTCGACGCCGCGGCGCGGCGCCTGATGATTTCGCCCGACGGCAACTCGGCAACTCCGTAGACGACGAAATGCAGCGGCTGCGGTTTCGCGCCCGGCTTGGCCGTGAGCGTCACTCTGCCGGTGCGCGATGTCCGCGCTGTGGTCATGCCGCCGAATTCGGCCGGGATATGGCCGCCCTCGACCATGATGTCTTCCGGCAGCCCCTCGACGACGAGCCGCACCGCGCCCTCGTAGCCGCGCCGGTCCATCGTGACCGACAATGCCGCGCTGCCGTTCTGCGGGACGTTCACGACGGCTTCGTTCAGCCGCAGGATGAAATCGCCGGGCTGCTTGCGGGCAACCAGGCGGTAGCCGTAGCCCGGGCCGCCCCGTCCCAGCAGGTCTTCTATCGTCAGGTCGATCCGCGTGACTCCCGGGGGAACGCGGAAGCCGATGTGCGGATCGCCGAACGTCTCTGCGCGGGCGCGGATGAACGAAAGCGTTGCTTCCGGCTCCCGATCTCCGGCCGAACCCAATTTCCTGCCGTCCTGATCGTAGAGAGTCAGCAGCGAGTAGAGATGGGACGTGCCCAATCCGGCGGCCTGCGTCTCGATGAGCCACTCCTCGCCTGCGCGCACGTCCAGGGAATAGCGGTCGGCTTCGCCGGACTTGGCGATGCGCCCGTTAACGACTGTCGAGTCGGTCAGACGGCGGCGTCCTGCGCCCTCCGGCTCGAGCTCTTCCGGCCCTTCGCCGCGCACCAGCGGCAGCGGCAGCGAGACGTGCCGCCCGGGAATGCGCACCGCATCGCCGATCGTCTCGACGCGCAGCGGCTGAGCCAGCGAGCCGCCCGAAAGCTCGACGGCCGCCGTTTCGCCGCGCGTCCAGCCGAGGGGAAAAATCGCGTCGGCGAATGCGGTCGGTCCGACTTTCAAGCGGTAGAAGTTGGTTTTCTGCGCGCTGAAACGCGCGTCGTGAACGGCGACGAAATAGGTTCCTGCGCCGGGAGCCCTCCAGCGCAGCCGCGCGTCGATGCCGATGCCCGCGGCGTCGTTGTTGCGCGCGAGGGGGCGGCCGTCCGCGCCGCTTACGGCGATGACGGGATCGATCGCCGATCCCAGGCGCTGCGCTTCGACTTCGAGAACCAACTCGTCTCCGGCGGACAGGTTCAGTCGATAGTAGTCGCGGTCGGCGCCGACCAGCGTGCCGTTTACCGTTGCCGGCGCCTCCAGCGGCTGCGCGTTCGACGGCGTATCGTTCAGCGGCAAATGACGCTTGAGAGCGGACTCCCGCTCCACGCTTTCCGGGAACGACGAAATGCTGAACAGCCGCGCAGTGGAGAGGCCCGCCGCGGATTCGACTTGCAGCGGGTATGCGCCTACTGCCGCGCCGCGGTCGATCTCAAGCAGATACTCCTTGCCGCCGTCGACGGCGCTCAGCGGCGTGAGCGTCCCCGGAATCTTCGAGTGCAGGATCAGCTTGTCGTCGAGTCCGCTGCCCTGCAGAGTGAGTCGTACCGCCGTCCCCGCCCGGCCGCCCGGGGGGTCAAGCCGCGCAATCGTCGGTCCGCCCGCAGACAGCGCGCAGGCGGCGCCTGCAACGGCCAACGGAATACGGAACGGATTGCGCATCGGACTACTCCGCCTGCCGCCCGGGATCTTCGATCGGCACGGGGATGAACGCCTTTCGCTCGGCGCCCGTGGCGGCATCGTAAAGCCGCACCAAGCCGTCGAACCCCGCGGCTGCGAGCTGTTTTCCGCCGGGATGGAAGGAAAGCGTGAAAATGCCTCCGCTGTGACCCTTGCAGGAGGCGATCCGGGCGCCGGATTCCGTATCGTAGATCGGCACTTCCGAACCGATCCCGCCGACCGCGAGGCGCGCGCCGTCGGGGCTGAACGCCAGCGTGAAAATCTTGCCCTGCTGTTCCTCGAACTTGCGGATCAAGGTCGAGTCGTCGGCGATCTTCAACGCCCGCGGGCGGTCCATCGTGTAGAGATAGGGCACGCGGTCTTCGCCGCCGATCGCAATGTAATCGCGGCGGGGGTGGCGCGCGATCGCATACAACTTCTCGCGCAGGAGATTGACGTTTTCGCGGAACGCGCCGGACTCGGCGTCGGCCAGCTTCGCGGCGCGGTCGCGGCCGACCGAGACGATCCTTTTGCCGTCGATGCCATAAACGGTCTGCAGCACCCAGTCTTCATGATGGCCGGCCTTGAAGAGTTCTTTGCCGGTCTCCAGATCTATCGAGCGCACGGTTTTGTCGGCTGCGCCGAAGGCAACCCGCTTGCCGTCGGGCGAGACGTCCCCGGCGAAAAGCGTGTCCGCGGTGGCCATGATCGAGCGTATCTGCTTCCGCGAGGCGACGTCCCAGACCTGGATTTCGCCGAAACGGGCCGGGGCGCCGCCGACCGCCACGAGCGAAGCGCCGTCGGGAGTGAAGGAAAGCGAATGAATTTTGTCCGAGCGGCCGAGCAGCCGGGCTTCGATGCCCGACCCGTCGGCCTTGTGCAGGACGATTTCCTTGAAGCCTCCGACGGCGAGCGTTTTGCCGTCGGGAGAAAAGGCCATGCCGGTGATCACCGGAGGCCGGGCATAGGCCGGCGGCTCCTTCGGCGCTTGCGGCGCCCTCGCTTCCGCGGGCGTATCGTCTTCCGCTCCTTCTTTCACCCAGCGCGCCAGCAGAGCGGCGGCCTCGTCGGGCAGATTCGGTCCGCCGAGCGGCATGCGCGGCTCCAGCGCGCCGGTGACCGACTGCACCAGCGGGCTCGTGTCCGGCGCTCCCTTGGCGACCGTGCTGCCGTGCTTTTGACCGCCCTTGAGAATGCCTGTGTATTCGGTGAGCACCAAGCCGCTCATCTTGCTCGCGGGTTGGTGGCAGCCCGAGCAATAGCGCTGGATTACAGGGCGGACGTCGTTGTAATAGCTGACCGGGTCATCGGCCTTCGCCGGCGCCGCGAGCAAAACGGCGGCGGCCAAGCTGAGAAGGCATTTCATAACAGAAACCGTGCGTTTCCATTGTAGCCCCGAGACGCGCTTCTGCGGGGCGGATTCGAAGCGGATTTGCGGCGGACGGCTATTGCGCCGCTTGCGGGAACGGAGGATCGTCAAGCTGCGATTCGTATTGGGAAAGCGCGTCCACTTCGCCGCGCAACAGGCGGCCGGCGGTTCCCAGCAGCGAGCGGGCATGTTGCACGACGGGATCCAACCCCGCCAGAACGCGCAAGCCCTCGTAGTAATCGAAATACGAGATATGCAGATGAGTCGTCAGCGAGCGGGTCAGGAAAGCGCGCTCTGCGGCCAGCTTCTTTCTGTTGTCGACGATGCCCTCGGCGAGGAGAAAATCTTCCAGGAGCGCCAGCAATTTGGGCTCGGGTTTGCGGCCGCGCTTCATTTTGTATCCGGAAACGCGCAGCTTGGCGACGAACCGCTCGACGCTCCGCCGGCGGCGAATCGTCGACTGCACCGGAGTCAGGCGCGGCTCGTCGATGCGCACGTCGGGAGCAATCCCGCCTTGCTCATAGACCTTGCGGCCGTTTTCGGTCAAGCGGGCAGGCCCCTGCCGGGGGCGGTAGCGCTCGCTGCACGGATTGCCGTAGTATTCGCTCCGCGAGATGTTTTCATAAGGCCGCTGGATCAAACGTCCGCTCGGCGTGTAGTAACGCGCCGTCGTCAACACCATTCCGGTCGATTCGGGCAGCGCGAACACGGATTGCACCAAGCCTTTGCCGAACGTGTTCGTTCCGGCGATCAAGGCGCGGCCGTGGTCTTGCAGAGCGCCGGCGACGATTTCCGACGCGGACGCCGAATTGCAGTTGACCAGCACCACCATCGGGTAGCGGTGGTTGCGGTTGCCTGCCCGCGAGTCGTAGCGGCGTTCTTGCGAGGCGCGCCCGCGGTGCGAGACCACGCCGGCGCCCTCGTTGAGAAACCGCCCGGCCATGTGCACCCCGGCGGTCAGCAGCCCCCCTTTGTTGTCCCGCAGGTCGAGCAACAGACCCTCGATCCGGCGTTCCTCGAAGCTGTCGAGCGCGTGGTTCAATTCGAGGGTAGTCGTGTCGCCGAAGTTTTCCACCCGCAGATAGCCGACTGTTCCATCGAAAACCGTCTGAATCGGGATCGTCCGCCGGGGAATGTTGGCGCGTTCGAGATCGAGCTCGATCCAACCGTCGGTTCCTTCGCGCGACAAGCTGAGATGGACGGTCGTCCCCGACGGTCCTTTCACCCGCGAGGCCACTTCGACTACGCCGAGTCCGCTGGTCGGGCGGTCGTCGACCATTTCGATAATGTCGCCGGGCAGCACGCCGCCTTCGAACGCCGGCGTATGCGGGAAGGGGAAGTCGATCACGGTTTGCCTGCGGAAGTTGACGATCTGCATGCCGACGCCCGCGTAGCTGCCGCGTTGCTCCTCGCGCATTTTTTCAAAGGCTTGCGGGTCGAAGAACGTGGAATGCGGGTCGAGTGTCGCCAGCATGCTGGGAATCGCGCCGGAATAGACGGCCTGATCCCATGCGATCTCGTTCATGAAACGGTCGTCGAGCAGCCGCGCGATATTCTCGACCCGGTTGAGATAGGACTCGAGCGGACCCGTTGCGATGAGATTGCCGTTGGTGCCGATACGCCGGCCGAAGCGCCCGCCGACAATGGACGAGACGGCAACGACCGCGGCGATCAGCAGCAACCAGCGGAGATTTTTCATGCTTGGACGCGATGGACGCTACGCACGCGGTATTGCTTCAGTATATAACGGGCGGATTTTTACCGCGGCAGAAGATCGATTTTAGCTGCAAGGATAAAGTCGGACTCCGTCAGTCCATTGATTTTGTGGGTCCAGATGCGGATGCCGACCTTGCCCCAAGCCAGGTAGATATCGGGGTGGTGGCCCTCTTGTTCCGCCAGTTCGCCGACCTTGTTGGTGAAATCGAGCGCTTGGCGGAAATCGGGAAAAGTCACCTCGCGTTCGATCCGACGGCCGTCAACAACCGTCCATTGCGGCGTTTCCGAAGCGAATCCCGCGAGCTCTTCGCCCTCGAGCGGCGGAACGCCGCCCCGGCAGGGGACGCATTTTTTCTCTGCAAGCTCAGACATTCCTTAAACCTCGGCCACATCTTAGCACGCGCTCGCGCGCCGTCCGCGGGATCTCAGGCAAGGACTTCGGCCAGGAAATTGCGCAGCGCCTGCCACGAGCGCCGGTCGGCGCCGGGGCTGTAGACCGTGCCCGCGGCGGGATTCTTCGCCGCCGGGTTGGTGAAGGCGTGCGCCGTCCGGCCGTAGGCGTGGATTTGCCAGTCGGCCTCGGCGGCGGTCAACTCCCGTCCGAGCGAGACGGTCTGATCGGGCGTTGCCATGGGGTCGTCCCAACCGTGCAAAGCCAGCACTTTGGCCCGGATCTTCCGCCCGGAGATATTGGGAGCGGGATGGAAAAGTCCGTGAAAGCTGACGACCCCCTGCAGGTCCGCGCCGGTGCGCGCCAAGTCGAGAACGCAGAGTCCGCCGAAACAAAAGCCCATTGCGGCCGTGCGCGAGGCGTCGACCGGTTTTTGCGCGCGCAGCAGCTCGAGCGCCTGGGTCATCCTGCTTTGCAGCATGGCGCGGTCGTCGAGGAAGGGCTGCATCAAGCCGGCGTTTTCCTCGGGTCTCGATCCCAGCACACCCTTGCCGTAGAGGTCGAGCGCGAAACCGACGTAGCCCAGCGAGGCGAGGTCGCGCGCTTTCTTGCACTCGAGACGGCCGCGGCCGGCCCAGGCATGGGCGATCATCACGCCGGGGCGCGCGTCCGGGAGCGCATCGTCCCAAGCCATGTATCCTTCCATAAGACGGCCGCCGGCGGCGTATTCGACAAGTTGCATTTGGATGCTCATGGTTGCTCCAATGACGCACTATTATCGCCGCCCCGACGCCGGCGGCTACAATTACCGGCATGGGCTTGGTTGTAAACGGCGAAAAAGTAGACGACGCCGCGCTGGCGCGCGAAGCCGAAAGCCTGCGGCAGCGCTTCCGCCAATTGTCCGAGCGGGAACAGCAGGCGTACGGTCTCGCGCCGGACGACATGGAGCGGCGGGCCGTCGAATGGGCGCGCGAAAACGTCATCGAGCAAACGCTGCTGCGGCAGGAAGCCCGGAAAGACGCCGGGCCTCTTGCTCAAGAGGACGTGCAGAAGGCGTTCGCCGAGGCCGTCGAGCGCTGCGGCGGCGAGGAAAAATTCGAGGAAACCGGCGTCAGCGCGGCGCAGATCCGCAAGGAGGTCGAGACACGCCTGCGGGTCGACGCGCTGATCGCCCGCATTACCGCCAAAGCGAAGCCGCCGAAATCGAAAGAAGTCGCCGAGTTCTACCGCAAGAACAAAGAGCGCTTCAAGACGCCGGAAACCCTGCGCGCGGCGCACATCGTCAAGCACGTGGAAAAAGACGTGAGCGAAGAGCAGGCCAAGGAAGCCATCGACAAGTTGTATGCCGATCTGCAGGCCGGACGCGTGTTCGAGGACATCGCCGACGAGCAGTCCGATTGTCCGGGCAACGGCGGCGACCTGGGCTGGTTCCCGCGCGGGCAGATGGTTGCCGAGTTCGAAGAGGTGGTTTTCGCCATGAAGATCGGCGAGACGAGCGAGGTCTTCCAAACCGTCTTCGGGTTCCACATCGCCAAGCTCGTCGACCGCCGGCCCGAGGCATTGAGGCCGCTGAAGGACGTGGCCGTCGAGATCCGCCAGGAACTGCTGAACGACCGCCGGACGAAGGCGCTCGAGAATGCCGTCGACGAGCTTCGCGAACGCGCGTCGGTGGAAGACGACACTGCGCACAGCGTGGCCACCGTGACGGGGCGTTGACGATGAGCAAGCCGATAGGGATCCATCCGACAAAGGGCAGCCCGGCGGCGGGCGGCAAGATCGCGGCGCCGGCGCCGTTGGCCGGCCCGCACCCTTGCTGCGTGCCGAGCATCGACCGCGCGCAGGTTCTGGCCGAATCGAGGGAACTGTCGCGCCGCCGCCGGAAGGCCGCCTCCGGCTCCACGGAGGAGATGATCGCGCTCGACGGCGGAAAGTTTTTCATGGGTACCGAGACCGATTGGGGATTCCCCGCCGACGGCGAGGGCCCGGTGCGCGAGGTCCGCGTCGATCCGTTTTACATCGACAGGTTTCCGGTGACCGTCGAGGCGTTTGCGGAGTTCGTTGGAGCAACCGGATACAAGACCGAGGCGGAGCGGTTTGGCTGGTCGTTCGTCTTCCGCAATCAGATTCCCGCGTGCGCGTACGATGCGCTCGTCGACGACACGGTCGCCGGCCACGAGTGGTGGTGCAAGGTCTCCGGCGCCTATTGGGCGCGCCCGGAGGGGCCGGATTCGAACGTCGGTTGGCGCAAAGGTCACCCGGTCACGCACATCTCCCACGCCGACGCCCTAGCTTATTGCGGCTGGGCCGGAAAGCGCCTGCCCAGCGAGGCCGAGTGGGAGTACGCGGCCCGCGGCGGCCTCGAGCAGAACTCCTATCCCTGGGGGCAGGAGTTGGAGCCCGGCGGCAAGCATCTGTGCAACGTCTGGCAAGGGCGTTTCCCGTTGGAAGACAGCGGCGCGGACGGCTACAAAGGACCGTGTCCGGTCGATGCGTTCCCGCCCAACGGCTACGGCGTTTATTCGATTACCGGCAACGTCTGGGAATGGTGCGCCGACTGGTTTCACCCCGCGTATCACGTCACGGCGACCAAATCGAACCCGGTCGGCCCGCCCGGCGGCGCGGCGCGGGTGATGAAAGGCGGCTCGTTCCTGTGCCACGCTTCCTACTGCAATCGCTACCGCGTCGCGGCGCGCACTTCCAACACGCCGGACAGCTCGACGGCGAACCTGGGATTCCGCTGCGTCCGTGATATTTAGCCCCGCGGCGCTTGCGCTGCGGGAGGTTAGTCGTATTTGCGCAGCTCGAGCTTGGCGACCGCCTCGCGGTGAACCTCGTCCGGCCCGTCGGCCAGACGCAGCGTGCGCTGGCTCGCCCACGCTCCGGCCAGGAACGTATCCTGGCAGACGCCCAGCGCGCCGTGCGCCTGCAGGGCGCGGTCGATCACGCGCAGCGCCATGTTCGGCGCGATGACCTTGATCTGGGCGATCTCCTGGCGGGCGACCTTGTTGCCGACGGTGTCCATCATGTAGGCCGCTTTCAGCACCATCAGCCGCGCCTGCTCGATTTCCATGCGCGAGTCGGCGATGTCCTTGCGCAGCGCGCCCTGCTCGGCGAGGGTCTTGCCGAACGCCGTGCGCGATTTGGCGCGGCGGCACATCGCTTCGAGAGCGCGCTCGGCGATGCCGACCGAGCGCATGCAGTGGTGGATGCGGCCCGGCCCGAGGCGTCCCTGGGCGATCTCGAAGCCGCGCCCCTCGCCCAGCAGCAGGTTCGACGCCGGCACGCGCACGTCGGTAAAGGTGATCTGCCCGTGGCCGTGGGAAGCGTGGTCGTAGCCGAACACGGTCAACATGCGCTCGATCTTCACGCCGGGCGCGTCCAGCGGAACCAGAATCATCGCCTGCTGCTTGTGCTTCGGGGCATCCGGGTTGGTCTTGCCCATGAAGATCGACAGCTTGCAGCGTTTGTCGCCCGCCCCGGACGACCACCATTTCCTGCCGTTGATGACGTACTCATCGCCGTCGCGCACGATGCGCGAGCGGATGTTGGTGGCGTCGGAAGAGGCCACGTCCGGCTCGGTCATCGAGAAGCAGGAGCGGATTTCGCCGTTGAGCAGCGGTTTCAGCCATTTCTCCTTGTGTTCCTCGGCGCCGTAGCGGACCAACACCTCCATGTTGCCGGTATCGGGCGCCGAGCAATTGAAGACTTCCGAGGCGAAGGGCGAGCGGCCCATGATTTCGCACAGCGGAGCGTATTCGAGATTGGTCAGGCCGGCGCCGTGCTCGCTGTCGGGCAGGAAGAGATTCCACAGACCCTCGGCGCGGGCCTTGGCTTTGAGCTCGTCCAGAATCGGCGGGTGTTCCCAGCGGTCGCCCGCGTCGATTTGGCTGCGGAATTTTCCTTCGTTGGGGTAGATATGCTCGTTCATGAAGGCGCGCAGGCGGGCTTGCAGGTCTTTGACCTTCGGGGAGTATGCGAAATTCATGGCGGGTTGGCGCTATCGTAGCACCGAACGGCGGCGGGCTACTTGCCGCGGCTGCGAAGCTGCTGGTGAACCCGCGCCACATGGCCCATGTAGTGGTTCGCGGGATAGTTGCGCACCGCCTTGGCGATGTGCCCGGCCGCCGCTTCGGCGCGCCCGTAGGCTTCGTGATACAGCCCCAGATAGAGGTGCGCGTAAAACATTTGTCCGGCCAATTCGTCGGGCGAGGCCGCTTGGCGCGCCCGTCCCAGGACGTCGTCCGCGCTTGCCTCGCCGCGGAACAAGTTGTAGATCTCCATCATGGGCGCGCGGGGGTCGTTGTCGATGGGGATCAGCCGGGCGCGGGCGTTGACGGGGCCGATCGAAGGCATCGCGCAGAGAAAGTGCCAGACGGCGTTTTCGACGTCTTGCGGGTTGACGGAGCGGTGCAGTTGGAACTGCTCTTCGCCTTCCTCGAAGCGCTCGGCGTAGTAGTAGGAGATGCCGCGCTGCCAGTGGTGCGGCTCCAGCGCGGGTTCCTGTTCGATTGCGGCGTCGAAGGCTGCGATCGAGCGTTCGATGTCGGCGTTTTTGAAGGCGGCGGCGCCGATGGCGTTATGGATTTGCGGATCGCCGGGGCGGTATTCGAGCAACTGGGCGTAGTCTTCGATCGCCGCGGCGAAATCGCCGGACCGTTCGTAAGCTTTCGCGCGGACCCAATATGCGGCAAGGTTGGGAGTTTCGGCTTCGAGCAGGCCGCCGGCGATGCGAATCGCTTCCTGGAGATCTCCGCGCTGCAGCGATGCCGCGGCGTCGCTCACGGTGATCTCCCGCGGGGCTTGGGCGCAGGCCGGCGCGGCGGCGGCGACAGCGGCCAAGAGCGCGCAACCGGCGCCGGGCGGCATCCGCAATCTCATGGCGTTCGACCGCATCGATTCGCGCCGCGGCGTCTTGCCGCGGCTGCAGGTGCGGCTATGAACACTATAATGGGTGAAACTCCTTCCCCGCCGAATGGCCTCCATCCCCGTAAATTCAAACGCGGTCGAATCTCTCGTCGACCGAGGCCGCCGCAGAGTCGCCGCCCAGCTCTCCAGGCGGGAGCGGTTTCTGGCGCTTTCTTTTTTGCTGGGCGGCGTCTGCGGGCTGTTGTTCTTCGGCGCCGCTTTCTTCCCGGTTCTGCTGGTGCTGTTGGTCGCGTGCCTGGGTGTTTATCTGGCCTGGAACCGGCGCCGCGCGAGCGATCCCGACGCTTATGCGATCGCCCAACTGGTCGACAGCCGCTGGGGCCTCGACGACCAGCTCGCGACCGCTTACCATTTTCGCGCCGCGGCCCCCGCGGGCCCCTTTGTCGGCGTGCAATACGAGCGCGCCCGCAAGGCGGCCGCGGCGGTCCGGTTGGAGTCGGTGTTTCCGGACAAGTCGCCGCCCACCCTTCGCTCCGCGGCGGCGCTTGCCGTTGCCGGCTTGCTGTTGTTCGGCGTTCGCGCCGCGCTGCAGCCGCGGTTGTCGTTGCAGCCGCCTCTGCCTGCGGTCATCATGGCGGCGCTTTTCGGCGACGACTGGAATCGGCCCGGCGACGGCGTCATCGAGCGCGCGGCAATTGACGGCGAAGCCGAACAGAACGCCGTGTTTGCCGAAGACGCCGCCGAGTTGCCGGCCGGCGAGGAGGCCGAGACGCCGCTCGACGCGGCGCCGCTGCCTGAGGAAGAGTTCCAGCCGCCTCCGGATGATCCCGAATGGAAACCCGAAGTCGAGGGGCTGGCGGTCAATCCCGATGAAGATAGCGAAGGCGACCGGCTGTTCGAGAATCCTGCCGAGAGCCTCGAAGAAAGCTCCGACGAGGGCGCGGGCGAGGAGGCCGGCCGGCAAGACGACTCCGAAACGCCCCCCGAAGACGACTGGAACGATGAAGCGCAAAGCCTGCTCGACAAGCTCAAGCAGGCGTTCGAGAACATGATCGAGACTTTCGACATGGCTTCCACGCAGAGCGGCGAGCCGGGCAACGAGGACGGCGAGCCTTCAACCGAGAAAAGCGCAGAGGGCGGCGAGACCGGCGAAGGCGAATCCGACATGCCCGGCGAGCAAGCCGCCGGCGCCGAAATGGAAGGAGGCGAACAGACCGATCAGGCGGGCGATTCGAGCGAAGCGCCGGGCCGGGGCGGGGAAGACGCCAACGAGCAGCCGGGCAGCGGCGAAAACGCCTCCGCCGCGGGCAGCAACGAGGGCTCCAAGGAACTGGCCGAAGCCGAGCAAATGCAGGTCATGGGCGAGCTCGAGGAGTTGCTCATGGAGCGCGCGGAGAACATGACCGGGGAGGTGACGATCGAGACGCGCTTCGCCGAGCAGTCGGCCGCCGTGCCGTTCAACAGCCGGACGCCCGGCCGGTCGGACCGCGGCGGCGACGTCAGCCGCGACGAGATTCCGGCGGAGTACCGCGAGTACATTCAGAATTACTTTGAAGTTTTGAGGAAGAACGGGAACTAGATGACAGGCACGGAATCCTATGTCCAGGACGCGACGGCCCAACTGGAGAGCGTTCGCAGCGAAATCCACAAGGTGATCGTCGGGCACGAAAACGTAGTGGAAGGCGTTCTGACGGCTCTTCTGGCCGGCGGTCACGTGTTGTTGGAAGGCGTGCCGGGGCTGGGCAAGACGACTTTGCTGCGGACTTTGGGCGAAGCGCTGCACCTGGACTATTCGCGCATCCAGTTCACGCCGGATCTGATGCCGGCCGACATCCTGGGCAGCATGGTGATGGATCACGACGAAATCGGGGCCAAGGCGCTGCGCTTCGATCCCGGCCCGATTTTTTCGAACCTTGTGCTGGCGGATGAGATCAATCGGGCAACCCCGAGAACGCAGTCGGCGCTGCTCGAGGCGATGCAGGAGAAGACCGTCACCAGCGGCACCACGACGCACCGGCTGGACCAGCCGTTTCTGGTCATGGCCACGCAGAATCCGTTGGAGATGGAGGGGACCTATCCCTTGCCGGAAGCGCAGTTGGACCGCTTTCTGCTGAAGATACTCGTGACCTACCCCGCGCGCGACGAGCTGGCCGCCATCGTCGACCGCACGGCGTCGCCGCGCAAGCCGGTGGTGGAGGCGGCGCTCACGCGCGAGGAGATCCTGGATTTGCGCGACGCATGCGCCGAGGTGCTGGTGGCGCCGCACGTCCGCGACTACGCGATCAGCCTGGTGCTGGCGACGCAGCCCGAGCATGCCGAGGCGCACGCGGTATCGAAGAAATACATCCGTTACGGCAGTTCGCCGCGGGGCGCCCAGGCGCTGGTGCAATGCGGGCGGGTGCGGGCCTTCATACGCGGCCGCCTGAACGTCAGCATCGAAGACGTCAGGGAGCTGGCCCTGGCGGCCTTGCGCCACCGCATCATCCTCAACTTCGACGCCCACGCCGAGGGCCGAACCGAAGACGACATTCTGCGCGCAATCATCGACGCCGTGCCCGCCGCGCCGCCGCCGGCCTGACGGCGGGCGGAAAAAATCCGTCGTCTCATATGTCCTGAACCCGCACACAGTCTTGACATCGCGCCGCGCCGTCGATAGGTTGAAAGCTCGTTCCCCAGTTGACCGACTTTTCCCAAACATTCGCCGAGAATGAGATCCTGCTGACCGGCGCCAACGGCTTCGTCGGCAAGGTGGTCCTCGCCATGCTCCTGGACCGCTATCCGCAAGCGGAGCGCGTGCACGTGCTGGTGCGGCCCCGCGGCGGGGCTTCGGCGGCCGATCGCTTGCGGACGGAGGTTCTGGATTCGCCGCCTTTTCGTCCGCTGTTGGAAAAGGCGGGCCGCGGGGCGGTCGAGCGGCGGATACAGGTTCATGCGGGGGATGTTTCGAAGCTGCTCGCGGGCTTGGGCGAGACGGCCTGCGGCGCTCTTGGCGGGCGGGTGAAGTTGATCCTGAACTGCGCCGGACTGGTGGAGTTTTTCCCGCCCGTCGACCGCGCGCTCGAGGCCAATGCGACCTCCGTGGAGCGGCTGCTCGAAACGGCCCGCAGGTTCGGCGCCAAGCTGTTGCACGTATCGACTTGCTACGTGGCCGGCAGAGCCGACGGCTTGATCGAAGAGACGGAGCCGATTCCGGGGTTTTATCCGCACCGCCGCGATGCCGCGGATAATGCATTCGATGCGCATCGCGAGCTCGCCGAGTGCCGGCAGGCGGTCGAGCGGGCCGCAGAGGGGCTGCAGGGCAAGCGGCGTTCCGCAGCATTGATCGAGCTGGGGCGTGTCCGCTCCGCGAGCTGGGGCTGGGTCAATACGTACACCTATGCGAAAAGCCTGGGCGAGCAGGCGCTGGCGGCGCAAGCGGACGTAGAGTATGCGATCGTCCGTCCGGCGATTGTCGAGAGCGCGTTGCGCTATCCGTTCCCGGGGTGGGTCGAGGGCGGACGCACGGCGGCGCCGCTGGTGTTGATGGCGCTGGGCGGTTTGCTGGACTGGCCGATCCGGCCGGACCTTTCGCTTGAGGTCGTTCCCGTGGATATGGTTGCCGCCGCGACGTTGGCGGTTTCCGCGCTGCTGCTGGAAGGCGGGAGCCGCTGCGTCTATCAGCTTGGGGCTTCGGACGTGAACCCGTATCCTCTGGGAGATCTGGTGCGCTTGCTGGCGACGGAAGCCGGCGGCAACGGCAGTCGTTCCGCGGCGGCGCCGTTTTGGCTGGATCCGTTTCGGCGGCTGCGTTTTTTGCATCCGGCACAGGCCGACAAGCGCCGCCGCGCACTGAAGAAGCGCATTGAGCGCTGCAGCGGAATGCTCCGGAACATGGGGCTGGAGTCCCGCGCCGCGGCGTTGCGGGCAGTGGAGATCCAGACGGTCTTCCGGGAGCGGACGATGGCCGAATACTTGCCTTTCATTTTCGACAACCGCTACGTTTTCGAGGCGCACAACATTCGCGAGGCGTACGCGGCGTTGTCCGCGGACGACCGCGAAAAGCTGCCCTGGGAGCCGGAGTCGATCGACTGGCCGGCGTATTGGCGCGCCTGTCAGATCGCGGGCATCAGAAAATGGGTGCAGCCGGAGGCGGTGAGGGAATGGGCGTTCCAGTTGTAGAGAGGAGATCGAGATGGCTGCCGTAGTCGATCTTCGCAGCGATACCGTGACGCGGCCGACTCCGGCCATGCGCCGAGCAATGTTCGAGGCCGAGGTCGGCGACGACGTTTTCGGAGAAGACCCCACGGTCAATGCGCTTGAAGCAAGAGCGGCGGAGATCAGCGGCAAGCAGGCCGCGCTGTTCGTTCCCTCGGGAACGATGGGCAATCAGGCCGCGATTGCGGCGCATACCCGGCCGGGACATGAAGTGATTGTTGAAGACCGTGCGCATATCGTCCTCTACGAGTGGGGGATGCCGGCCCGGTTTTCGGGATGCCTGGCGCGCACGATCGCGACCGATGACGGGCGATTGACCTGGGCGGAGATACGCAAGCGGCTGCGCGGACCGAGCGATCACTACCGCGGGACCGGGTTGATCGAGCTGGAGAACTCGCACAATCAAGCAGGCGGGCGGGTCTATTCAACCGCGGCCGTCGAGGAAATTTGCGCCAACGCCCATGCAGCCGGCATTCCGGTGCATATGGACGGGGCGCGCATCTTCAACGCCGCAGTCGCCTTGGGCAAGACCGTTCGCGAAATCGTCGATTCGGTCGATTCGGTCTCATTCTGCTTGTCCAAGGGGTTGGGCGCGCCGGTTGGTTCGGTGTTGGCCGGTTCGGCGGATTTTATCGCCCAAGCGAGGGGAGTCAGAAAAGCATTGGGCGGCGGCATGAGGCAAGCCGGCGTGCTCGCCGCGGCCGGCCTGGTCGCTCTGGAGGAGAGTCCGCCGAAGATAGCGGCCGCGCACGCGGACGCCAAGTATCTGGCTGAGTCCCTGGCTGAGATCGAGGGCATCGCCGTCGATCCGGCGGCCGTGGAGACCAACATTCTTTTCTTCGATATTACGGGCACGGGAGTGGACAGCGGCAGCTTCCTTGCCGGCCTCAAGGCTCGCGGCGTGCTGGCGTTGTCCCTGGGGCCCGGGCGTATTCGCATGGTCACGCATCACGATGTCGACCGGGCCGGGTGCCGGCGCGCGGTCCAGGCCGCGCGCGAGGTTATAGCGGCGGCAGGCGGATAGTTAGCGGAGAGTGACGAGTGGAAAAAGGAGAGCGGAGAACGGGACCGGCGGCTCTGCGCGGCGCTCCTTTTTTGTTTTGCGTTTTTTGCGCTTTGCTGAGCGGCCAGGAGCGTTTCGGGGCCGGCCCCGACCGCGTGCTGCATATCATCGCGGGAGACCGCGCGGTTCTCTCGTCGGAAGTCGACCGCACCGATTTGCCGTGCCGGGTGGAGCCTCTCGAGCCGCGCATGGATTTCGAGATCAAGTTTCAAGCGGGGTATCTGATTCACATTCCCATGGCGGAATTGGGGGTGGACGGCGATCGCTTGAGCGTGCTTTTTCGGATTCGGCCGCTCGCAAAAGAGGCGTCCGAAGCGCTCTATTTTACGCAGTATTTCGACGTGCCGCCGATCGAGGAGGACGCCAAGGGCAGCGTGACGCTGCCCGGCCGCTACGTCCTGGGGCCGGGGCGGTATCGGATCGACTGGCTGATGCGCGACCGCGCGGGGCGGGTCTGTTCCGCGCATTGGGAAACGCAGGCGGCGTCTCTCGAAGGGTACGAGGCATTGGCGTCCGCGGCGGCGGCGAACGCCATCGCCGCCGTCCGCCGCGATATCTTCATCGACGAGCCGCCGGTGATGCGGACAGGCGGCGGGAAGCGGCCGCTGCACGTGCGTTTTGTGCTGAATCTTTCGCCTTTGGAACCGAGCAAACCGAAGTTGAGCGAATACGACTTGGCCGGCTTGATCTCGATGCTGAGGGCGCTGCACCGCCAGCCGGGCATCGACCTGTTCAGCGTGACGGCCATTTTGGCAAGCCAGGAAAAGATCGTTTACGATATGCCGCGTCTGAGCCGGATCGATTTCAAGGCGCTGGGCGAGGCGGTCGAGAGCATCGCGGCGGGAACGGTGGAGTTTTCGGCGCTGCGCGACCCCGAGAGCGGCGGGAGGTTTTTGGCCGGCGTGCTCAACCGCGCCCTGCGCGTTGGCGGGAACCGCGCGGATGCCGTGATTATTCTGGGGCCCAAGGCGGACCGGGATAAGCGCATTCCCGAAGGGCTGCTGGATATTGACGGGCGGCATCCGCCGATGTTTCACTTTGTGTACAACCGCAATCCGCAAAGCCATCCCTGGCGCGGGGCGATCGGCAATGCTTTGAAGCCGCTGGGGCTGATCGAGTACCCGATCGCGCGGCCGAAGGATTTCGGCGCGGCGTTAACCGATTTCATGCGGCGGACCGCCGGCGCGGCAGCGGAGAACGGCAAGAGAGAGGAGCCGCTGTGAAGCATTTTTCGTCTGTTTTTGCATTGCTGTATTTGGCCGCCGGCATGGCCGCGGCCGCCGAGAGGCCCAATATCGTCTGGGTTTTCGCCGAAGACCAGTCCGACCATTACGGGCCTTACGGCGAGACTCTGGCGAAAACCCCGAACGTAGACCGGCTTGCCGCCGAGGGCGCGAGGTTTACCCGGGCGTTCGTTACGGCGCCGGTTTGTTCTCCCTCGCGGTCGGCTTTGGTGACGGGAATGTATCAGACCACGATCGGGGCGCATAACCATCGCAGCGGTCGCGGAGCGATCAAGATCGATCTGCCCGGCCACGTGCGCTTGGCGCCGGCCTTCATGCGGGAAGCGGGTTATTACGTGACCAACGGCCGCTTCAACAACGACGAGTCGCTTACGAAAGGCAAGACGGATTACAACTTCGAGTACCCGCAAGATCTCTATGACGGCGCGCACTGGTCCGGACGGGCCGACGGTCAGCCGTTCTTTGCGCAAATCCAGCTCAGGGGAGGGAAGCACCGCAATCAGCGCACACTCGAGAAGGTCGCTACCGTTCACACCGGCGGGATCGATCCGCAAAAGGTCAAGCTGCCCCCCTATTACCCCGATCACCCGGACTTGCGCAAGGATTGGGCGCAGTACCTGGAATCGATCGAGCATGTCGATTGGGAGGTCGGCCGCATCATGGCCCGTCTGGAGCGCGAGGGCGTTGCCGAAAACACGGTCGTTTTTTTCCTGACCGACCACGGCGTCAGCCACGCCCGCGGCAAGCAGTTCCTGACCGAGGAAGGAATCAAGGCGCCGCTGATCGTGCGCGCGCCCGGGCGGGTCGAGCCGGGCCTGGTGCGCGAAGATCTCGTGGCGCATATCGACGTCACGGCATCGTCTCTTTATTTCGCGGAGATCGAGATTCCGCAGTGGATGGAGGGGCGGACCTTGTTCGGCCCCGAAGCGAATCCTCGGGAGTATGTCGTTTCCGCCCGCGACCGCTGCGACGAGACGGTCGAGCATCTGCGCAGCGTGCGC
Organism: Bryobacterales bacterium; assembly: GCA_965214655.1. GTDB lineage: Bacteria > Acidobacteriota > Terriglobia > Bryobacterales > UBA6623 > CATQHP01. The sequence continues at coordinate 4,620,231 of OZ243965.1, forward strand.
ACGAAGCGTTACAAGTACATCCGTAATTATTTGCACCGCCGGCCGCATCTTCAGCCCAACCGCTACAAAGACGGCAAGGTGATCATCAAGCGGATGCACGCGCTGCGCGCAGCCGGCGAGCTTTCTCCCGCGATCGAGCGCATGTTCTATGCGCCGCGCCCGCCCGAGGAACTCTACGATCTGGAGGAAGATCCCTGGGAGATGAACAATCTGGCGGACGAGGCCGAAGCGAAAGACGTTCTGGCCGAGCTTCGCGGCATTCTCGACCGCTGGGTTCGGGAGACGGGCGATCGGGGGCGGCAATTGGAGTCCGAAGCGGCGTACGATGCCGACATGGCGGCGTACGCAAGCGGGCAGAGAGACGAGTTGCAGGCCGAGATTCTCAAGCGCAACATCGCCCAAATGAAAGCCTGGGCGGCCGAGGGCAAGTAGCGGGGCCGCGCGGCGGCCGGCGCATGGCAAGGCTGCTCAGAGCCGGTCGCGGGAGGAGACCAGGGCGTACAGCTTCAGGATTTGCTCCCGGCTGAGCAGCCCGCGGAACGCAGGCATTCCGTTGCCGCCCTGAAGCGTCTTGTCGGCGAAGAGGCCGGCGGCGAGGCGGGTGCGGAAGAGATTCGGGCCGCTGCCCCCGCCCGCCTTGTGGCAGCCGATGCAGCGAGTGCGGTAAAGTCTCTCCGCTTGCTCCGTCTCTTCGGCGGCGCCGTTGCCCGCCGGCGTCTGCGCGGGGGCGGCGGGGCGGATCGGCTCGCTTCCCGCGGCGGCCGGAAAGCCGTAGCCGGGCAGCACGCGGCCGCCGAGCGTATGGCCCGGCTCGCCCACCCGCGGCAATGCGCCTTCCAGCGTCGTGAGATTCGTGCCGGGAGCGACGCGGGCCGGGCCGCCGCCGTCCAGTGCGAAGACCCAGATGTTTCCGGCTTTGGGTTCGGTGTAGTAGAACGTCATGTCGCCGCCGATGCCGCCCGAAGGGACCGCCACGTATTGCACGCCGTCGAGTTGGTAGCTGATCGGACTGCCGATGATGCCGGAACCCGTCTGGAATTGCCACAGCAATGTCCCGGTGCGCGCATCCAGGGCCATGAAATACCCGCGCATGTCTCCGGTGAAGACCAGCCCGCTCGAGGTGGCCAGCGAGCCGGCCCAGAACGGAGCGGGACTCGTTCGCCGCCAGAGGATCTTGCGCGCGGCGACGTCGAAGGCAACGAAATTGCCCGGATTGTCGCTGGTCAGGTACTGCTGGTAATCCGCTCCGAGATACCACTCGCCGTTGGCAGGCGGCTCGAATTGATCTTCTTCCCAGAACTTGTAGCCCATGGCCCACTGGTTGGACATGAAGTAGAGGGTCTCCAGCTCGGGGTTGTAGGACAGGGGTTGCCAATCGATCGCCCCCTCCAGGCTGGGGATGATCGGGCCGACTTCCGGACCTCCGGATGCGGCCACCATATCCGGGTTGATCTCGGGGCGGCCCGTCTCGGGGTCGAGGCCCAACGTCCAGTTGATGCCGGGCACGATGGGTTCGGCGTAGAGAAATTCGCCGTTGGTGCGGTCCAGCGCGTAGAAGAAGCCGTTTTTGTCGTGGTGGAAGAGCGCCTGCACAGGGCCGCGGCCGTCGAGATCGAGGTCGGCCAGCACCGGCGTGCTGACGGCGTCGTAGTCCCAGCAGTCTCAGGGCGTGTATTGATAGCCCCAAGCGATGCGGCCGCTGTCGGCTTCGATGGCGACGGTTGCGGCGGTCCATTTGTTGTCGCCCTTGCGCACTTGGCAATTCCACGGCGCAGCGTTGCCCGTGTTCCAGTAGACGAGATCCAATTTGGGATCGTAAACTCCGGTGGTCCAAGTCGATCCGCCGCCGTTCTTCCAGGTGTCGCCGGGCCAGGTCTCGTTGCCGGGCTCGCCGGGCGCGGGAATGGTGTAGGCCGTCCAGCGCAGCGCTCCCGTGTCCGCGTCGAACGCCTTGACGAACCCGCGGATGCCGAATTCTCCGCCGGCGACGCCGGTGAGCGCCATGTCCTTGACGACCAGCGGCGCTCCGGTGATGCTGTAGCCCTGTTTCCAGTCGGCGGCTTCCGCCTCCCAGGCGACGGCGCCGGTCTCTTTGTCGAGCGCGACGAGGCGGGCGTCCAGCGTTCCGACGAAGACCCGCTCCCCGAAGAGCGCGACGCCGCGGTTGATCGCCCCGCAGCAGTAGACCCGTTCGACGTCGTTGGCGATCTGGGGATCGAAATGCCACTTCTTGGCCCCGGTGCGGGCATCGATGGCGAACACCCGCGAGCCGTCGGCGGAAACGTAGAGCACCCCTTCATGGATCAAGGGAGTCGCTTCGAGGCCGCGGTTTTCGCCGCCCGCGGCGAAGACCCAAACCGGATGCAGCCGATGGACGTTCGCCGGACCGATCTGGTCGAGCTCGACGTAGCGTTGGGCGTAGTAGTCGCGGCCGTACATCAGCCAATCGCCGGTATTGCCGGCCGCCTGCTCCAGATCCGCGGTGCTTACGGGTTGGGCCGCGGCGGCGGCGGCCAGCGCCGCCGGGACGGCGAGGCATCTGCGCAGCCGGTGGAAAGCAGGTCGTAAGCGGTGCATCGTGAGTTGCCGGCAAGCCGCCGGCTGTTACGATTGAAGCATGTCCAGGAAAGTTGCTCCGACACGACGAGGATTTCTGCAGGGCGCCGCGTTGGCCGGGCTTGCCGCCGGTTGCAGCGACGGCGGGCAAACCGCTGCCGAAGAGGCGGCGGCGCCGTCCGGGCGGCGGATCCGTTTGGGTGTTTCCACCTATTCCTATTGGCATTTCACGGAGGAGAAGTATCCGATCGAGAAGGTGATCGATCATGCCGCGGAGGTGGGCTTCGACGGCGTGGAAATCCTGCACAGGCAGATGGAGCAGGAGGGAGTCGGCTACATGAACGCGCTGAAGCGGCGGGCGTTCGAGGCCGGCCTCGATCTGATTATGCTGTCGATCCATCAAGACTTCGTGGACCCCGAGCCGGCCAAGCGGCGCGAGGCGGTCGATCATACGAAGCATTGCATCGACCTGGCGCATCAGATGGGCATTCCGGCGATCCGGCTCAATACCGGACGCTGGGGCACGATCCGCTCGTTCAACGATTTGATGAAGGCGGAAGGTCAAGAGCCGCCGCTCGAAGGGTACCGCGAAGAGGACGGCATCGCCTGGTGCGTCGAGTCCATCGGGCAGTGCCTGCCCCATGCGGAGCAGGCGGGCGTGGTGATGGCGCTGGAAAACCATTGGGGCCTGTCCACGAATCCCGACACGCTGCTGGGGATTTACCGGGAAGTCGATTCGCCCTGGCTGGGGATCAATATGGATACGGGCAACTATGTCGGCGACCCCTATCCGCAAATCGAGAAGTTGGCGCCGCACGCCGATATCGTACAGGCGAAGACCTACATCGGCGGCGGGGTCTGGTACACGCTGGATCTCGACTACATGAGGATCGCCCGAACTTTGCAAGACGCCGGTTTTCAGGGTTACGTCTCGCTCGAAATGGAAGGCAACGCCCCGGCGGAACAGGCCGTCGAGGAAAGCTACAGGACGCTGCGCGCGGCGTTCGGCCAAGATTTTATTGCCTTTCAGGGGGCCGCGGCGTAGAATAGGCGCCATGCCCGAGCCCGCGCGAATTTCCAGACGCCGCCTGTTGCCGGCGGCCGCTCCGCTTTTCATTCCGGGCAGCGCCTTGGGCCTGGCCGGCGCCGTCGCTCCCAGCGACCGGCTCAACGTTGCCGGGCTGGGCATCGGTGGGCGCGGCGAGCGCGTGCTCGAGTCGTTCCTGCTGCAAGACGACGTGCAGTTTCGGGCGATTTGCGACGCCCGCAACGAACGCCGCGAAGCGATCAAGTCGAAGGCGGACAAGCATCACGGCAACAAGGACTGCGCGATGTACGCCGACATGTACGACCTGTGGGCGCGCAAGGACATCGACGCCGTGCTGATCGCCACGGGGGACCGCTGGCATACGCTGCTTTCGATCCTGACCGCGAAGGCGGGCAAAGACGTTTATTGCGAGAAGCCGTGCTCGATGACAATCGCCGAGAGCCGCGCGCTGGCCGATGCGTATCAGCGGTTGGGCCGGGTTTATCAAGCCGGAACGCAGCGCCGCAACGGCACGAATTTCGAGTACTGCATCGACCTCGCCCGCAGCGGCAAGCTGGGCAAGCTGCGGGCGCTGCACGCCAATGCGGCGCCGGGCGAGCGCTACACGCCCCTGACGACGCACGACTGGCTGCCGGGCGAGCCGGAGCCGCCCAAAAACGTTGTCGATTGGGACCGCTGGCTGGGGCCGGCCCCGTGGCGTCCGTACAATTCGCTTTACGTGAAGAGCCGCTGGCGGGGATACTTCGATTTCCACGGCGGGGGAATCCTCGAATGGGGATCGCATACCCTCGATCTCTGCCACGCCGCGGCCGGGCTCGACGAGACGGCTCCGGTCAGCTTCGAGCCGCGCCGCCCCGACGGCGTGACGCCCTATGCGGTCGATTGCCGTTACGCGAACGGGTTGCAACTCGTTCTTCGCGATACCGGCTGGGACGGACTGGGCGCCTGCGCCGCGCGTTTCGAGGGCGATGAGGGCTGGGTGCAGACGGGAGACGCCGGCATCGTCGAGACCTCCGACGGCCTGCAACGCTACCGCAAGACTTTCGACGACGCCCGCGAGGCGACCACGCGGCACGTGCGGAACTTTCTGGACTGCGTGAAATCTCACAAGGAGACGCGGGCGAACGCGCTTGCGGCGTGCCAGACTCACGTTGCCTGCCATGCCGCTTACATTGCCTATCAACTCGGCAGGAAGTTGGAATTCGATCCCGCTACGGACAGTTTTCCTTTCGACGAAGAGGCGAACCGCATGCGCTCGCGGGCGATGCGGGAGCCTTGGCGGTTGTTTTAGATGTTTTGGGAAAAGAGGTCAAAATGTTGAGACGCACGCTCTTTGCGGCGGCCTTCTTCGCCGCGGCCGTCCGCAAGCGGCTGTCCGGGCAATCCCGCGCCGAACTGAATCGGCTGGCCGAGCAGTCGCTGGCCGGCACGCCTTACAAAGCGGCGGAAATCATGAAGCTGCATTCCGCGGACCTGGTCGCCGTTCTGGAAGACCCCGACGCCGGCGAGTTCCTGAAGGCCAAGGCGTGCCAGCGGCTGGCCGTCGTGGGAGACGAGTGGACGGCGGCGGCGGCGGCAAGATTGCTGAGCGACCCCAAGCTTGCGCACTATGCGCGCACGGCGCTCGAGGCGCTGCCCGGCCCGGCGGCCGACCGGGCGCTGCGCGAGGCGCTGGAGACGCTCGAAGGCGGCTTGCTCATAGGCGCGATCAACTCGATCGGCGTGCGGCGGGACCCCGAGGCGCTGGCTGCCCTGGCGGCCCTGCGGCGCGGAGACGATGCAGACGTTGCCGCCGCGGCCACGGCGGCGATCGGCAGAATCCGCCGTCCGTAGCAGTTTGCGGCGAAAGAGCCGGAAAGGCGCGACGGTTTCTTGCGGCGGCTCCCGGCCCGACAACCGACCTCCGCCCTCGTCACGGGCGTAAAGTCTATGTGAAATTACCGCTGCATCTTGCCCGGCGCATTGACCGGGCGGGATCCTGACCTGACAATGAGCGCAGTGTCGAGTTTCCCGGAGGACGCCGCCCGCCGCAGGCAAGCCCGGCGGAGCGATTCTGTGGCCAGGCGATTGCATTCTCCGGTTTTGTGCGGAGCAGGGAACCGCTTCCCGAGCGCCGAAGCTGCTTGGAATTGCGGTTTCACGTGCCGTCCGTCACGGCGCCTGTGCGCTCGAGTTCTACGCGCGCGCTCTCCCGGATCGGTAATTTCATGTATGGCGGCGCGCTGCCTGCTCGCTCTCGTTGCTTGGTCCCTGATCGCCCTCCTTGCGCCCTCTCCCTCCCCGCGGCCGGGACCGGCCAGCCTCCTGGCGTTCCAGGCGCCCGAGCGGGTCGAGCGGGACAGAGGACGGCCGCGACAGGAATTCATGCCGGCATTCCGCACCGAGACGCCGCGCCGCCCATTCGACATCGTCCTCGGCAACCCTACGGATACGTCGGTCACTGCGAGCGTCCTTGCCTTTTCACCGCTCGAAGGCTACTTCGAATTCGGCCCCCAGCAAGGCGAACCCTCGGCGCGGTCGAATCTCCTGCAACTTGAGGCCGGCGCGCCGCGGGAGGCGATCCTGGGCGGCCTTGTCCCCAATACGCGGTACTTCTACCGTTGGCGCAGCAGGGTCGGTCCGGGGGACGCCTTCGAGGCGTCGGATGAATTCGGGTTTCGCACGGGACGGGCGGAGGGCGACGCGTTCGTATTCACCGTGCAGTCCGACTCCCACTTGGACGAGCGGACCGACCCGCGCCTGTACGAGGCGTCGTTGCGCAACGCCAAGGCGGCCGGCCCCGACTTCCACATCGACTTGGGCGATACGTTCATGACCGACAAGCGGCGTGCGGACTACAGGGACGCCCTCCCGCAGTATTTTGCGCAAAGGTACTATTTCGGCCTGATCGGCACGGTCGCGCCGGTCTTTCTCGTGTCAGGCAATCACGATGGCGAGGGGCGCAGGAGGGGCGCGATGGGAGAATGGGCGCGGGAACAGCGCAACGTCTTCTTTGCGACGCCTTCGGACGTCGCCGCGGACCGTGGAAACTACTACGCATGGGAATGGGGCGACGCGCTTTTTGTCGCCTTGGATCCTTTCTGGGAGACTCCCCGCGTCCGACCACGAGGCGATTATTGGCTGCGCACGCTTGGCGAGGATCAGTTCCGGTGGCTGGCCAAGACGTTGCGGGCCAGCGAGGCGAGGTTCAAGTTCGTCTTCATTCACCATCTCGTAGGCGGTATCGACCAGGCCGCGCGCGGAGGAGTTGCGGCCGCCGGTCTGTTCGAGTGGGGCGGCCGCGGATTCGATGGGGCGTACGCATTCGACGAGCGCAGGCCGGGCTGGGGCAAGCCTATTCATCAACTGCTTGTCGAGACCGGCGTGAACATCGTGTTCCACGGCCACGACCATGTGTTCGCCAAAGAAGAACTCGACGGCGTCGTGTATCTTTTGGTTCCCCAGCCGGGATTGGACCGCTATGGGGCGCCGCGTGCAGTCGGCGGCGATTACGCGCGCGGGGACGTGATTGGCGGGCCGGGGCACGTGCGCGTCACCGTGTCTCCGCAAGCGGTCCTGGTCGAACTCGTGCAGTCCCGTCTCGAAGGGGTCGAAGAGGGGAACGGACGGACGGTTTACTCGTTTCGTCTCCAGCCGTAGTGCAGCGGAGGGCGCCAATGAACGTGCGAATCGGAATCCCTATTGGAGGTGAGCGCTGACATGCGGGAGACGCACGATGCAGCGGCGCAAACATCCGCATCCGACTGCGAAGCTGCATCGGGAGCCGATGGGCCGTCTCCGCGCCGAACCCAATCCCCGATGAAGCGGCTGACTCTCGTCTTGTTCCTTGGCTTGGCTCTGGCGGCGGCCGGCGCCAACGAGAAGCCCCGGAACGCCTTCCGTTTCGATCCGGAGATCGTTGCGCGTTCCTTCAGGGCATTCGCCGGTGACGTGAACGTGCGCTGGGATGAGGATTATTTTTATGTAGAGTCCAACTCCATGCCCCGGCATAGAATGATGGTTGGGATCCGCGCCTGGAATCGCCAAGTACCGATTCCCCAGCCCTATTTCGGAGACAACGCCTTTCGATTTCCGCTGCGGCCTCGCTTGGCGGAAAACCCGGTGTCCGGGAGAGAAACGCTGTTTCGAGGCGCAATTGCCATTGCCGCGAACGGTATCCCCATCTTCAACCCGATCAAGCAGGACGGGCGCACGGACACCTATCTTGCAGGCGAGCTCGACGAGTTCGGCGGACATGCCGGCAGAGCCGACGACTATCACTATCACATAGCCCCGGTTCACCTCACGGACCGGATCGGGGCTGCCTTGCCGCCGGCCTGGGCGCTTGACGGGTTTCCGATTTTCGGCTACGGCGATCCTGACGGATCCGCAGCGCAGGGCCTCGACCGGCTGAACGGCCACTCCCTCGCAGGCGGCCCGTACCACTACCACGCGACTCGAGAATACCCTTGGGTGAACGGCGGTTTTCGCGGGGAGGTCGAGATGAGCAACGGAGCAGTCGCGATGCAACCGCGTGCGCGCGGGATTCGGCCGTTCACGAGACCGCTTCGTGGAGCCGTGATCACCGGCTTCGAACGCAACGGCAATAGCAGCTATCGCCTGGAGTTCGATCTGCGCGGACAAAAGCATGCGGTCGGCTATACGCTGCTGGGGGACGGCAGCGCGGAGTTCGTTTTCACAGATGGAACGGGCCGCAGCCGTACGGAGACCTATGCCGCGCCCAATTCCCGAGCGAAGGGCGGCGATCGAACCAACGGACAAGGCCGCCGGCGCCAAGATCGACGGCGCTAACCCGGAAGGAGAGGGCTCGTTCGGGAATCTTTGGCGCGAAGGGCCCGGCCCCTTCCTCTTGCCCCCAAGGCAACCGCGGCAGCGTCAACGGGAGGGCAATGCCGTTCAGTCTCAGTTGCGTTCCCGAGCAAATGAAAGCGTACATCCCCGACCGTCTTCACGAACGATGAAAGCGGCTGCGCTCGTCCTGTTCGACGTCTGGATTCTGCAGCTACGGCCCGGAGCTGCGACCGTGCCGGGGACGCAAATCGCTGACTCCGCCGGCCGCGGCCCCGATGTAATTTGCGTTACATGCCGCGGTTGTTCGCTCCCTGGTTTTGGTGGTGTACTCTTGAATTTGCGATGAAAAATCGACGCCCCCTCCCCCGATGTTTCGAGATTCCGATGCGCGCCGTAACTCGTTGCTTGCGGGCCGCCGCGCCCGCATTGCCGGTCTGTTTCCTGGCCTGCCTGTTGGCGGTATCCGCGGCGGCGCAGGAGCAGCCGGAAGCGGACGAGGCGGAAGCGCAGGTCCTGGAGTTCGGGGCCGAGTTGCTGGCGCGTCACGGCATGGCGCCTAGCGCGCCGTCCGCGCCGTCCAAGGGCGCCGCGCCGCCGGCCGCCGCCCTGGACACGCTCGAGCTCGCCCGCGCCAGAGCCGAAGCGCTCGCTTCGCTGATCCAGCGGAACCCCGGCCGGGCGCTCGCCGCCGCTTTTTCTGAAGATACGCTCCGCGAGCTTCGGGCGCGCAGTCCGCAAATCGCGGGGCGCCTCGAAGAAAGAGGCTCCTGGGAAGGCGCGGCCACGATGTACGTGGCCGACGACGTCGACAAGCAGCAGGCCATCGAGTTCCACATTCTGGAAACGCCGCAAGGGAGCATCGAGGCATACGGCGTTCCGCGCGGGGCCTGGACCCGCAACGGCGACCGCGTCGCGGTTTCCGGCGTCTCCGCCGGGGGGCGCATCGCCGTGCAAGAGGCCCGCCTGGCGGATCCCGTTGCCGCCGCGGCTCCTGCTTCCCCCTACGTTTACGACACCGCCTCCAATTGCGACCCGACGGGGGAGCAAAAGACGGCAGTGTTCCTGATTACCCGACCCGGAGAAACCAAGCCGTTCACAGCCGAGACGATCCGCGAGTTTATCTTCGGGCCGGGAAGATCGGTGGACCGCTACGTGCGCACGGTATCCTCCGGCAGAGCCTGGCTCAGCGGCGAAGTGTTCGAAGTCGAAATCGGCCGCGGCGCAAGAACCAGCCCGAATCACAGAAGCTTCGAGAGTCTCGCCGAGGAGGCGGGCTTGCAGGATCTCGGGCAGTTCAATCGCTACGCCGCCATCGGCTACGCATTGACTTCCTCCCGCTTCATTGCGGGGATTTCCTCCGTGGGCTGCCGTTCCACCCCTTACCGCGCTTCGTACCTGCTGGCGAATATCTATGACCGAACCCACGGCGGCGAACTGCAGAGGGACGCGATGCTCGACAGATTGTCGGAGCTTTTCATCCACGAATACGGCCACAGCCTCGCGCTCCGTCACAGCCGCTCTCTTCTGGCGGACGGCGAAACGCTGCAGGCGGCGTCCGGCGGCATGAGCATCAGCGAATACGGCGATTGGTACGACCCGATGGGCAACGGAGACGACAGCAGGTTTTTCAACGCTCGGCAATTGCTCGGTCTCGGCTGGCTCGATCCGGACGACGTCGTCACCGTGGAAGGGCAAGGGACCTTCACGGTAAAGCTGCTGGACGATGGTTCCCCTGCGGACTTACCCTCGGTCCTGCGCATTTCCAGGAGGGCCGGAACCGACGAATGGCTGTGGCTGGAAGCGCTCTCCAGCAGTTCCGCTCTGGAGCAATACGGGTTCGAGGGAGTATGGAAACCGGTCGTCGACGACGTGCCGGGAGCGCTCGTCCGAGTCGAGAACGAAGAGTTGCGGAGCTTGAATGCGCAAGCTACGCACGTCCTCGACTTTCTGCCGAATGATGAACATGCCCATAACTACGAGTTGCCTGTAGGGCAGACGTGGAACGATCCTTATTCGTCGTTGTCTCTGACGGTGGAATCGGTTTCGGCCGCCGGCATGACCGTTCGAGTCGAGCGCACGGCAAGCTGCGTGCAGAGCGTTTCCCCGGGCGTGTACGCCCACACGTATCTGCCGCAGGAAGGGTTTTTCCAGGTGAATGCGCCGGCGGACTGCGCCTGGGAGGCCCGCTCGGGTTCCGCTTGGATAGAGATCGATCCCGCGAGCGCTTCCGGCATCGGCGCCGGGCAGGTCGCCTACAGACTGGATCGAAATACGGAATATCTGCACAGCCGCAGCGGAGTGGCGCTGGTCGGCCGTCAATCGTTCGTTGCCGTTCAGAATCCCTATCCGCATGCGCTTGCCAAGGTCGCGGAGTTGTCTCCCGGACACGGTTCGGGCATGTCGCAGACATTCAGGGTCGTCGTCCCGGCGCCCAATCAAGCTCTTGCGCCCCGAGTGGACCTTACCTTTTGGGATGGGCAAAGGGAAAGAGTCTGTTTCTGGAGGTACGATCCCGTCGATTCGGCGTTCAGCCGTTCCAATTACGATTGGGGCTGCGCTCTCGACTTGTCCCGGTCGCGGGCGGCGTTCGCGGACGGCAAGGCGGCCATCGATTTTCACGTGGTCTTCAACGAAAACGCGCGGGGCCGCTTGCAAGTCGAGGCGCGCACGACATTCACCAGCAGCGGATTGGTAACCGTCGATACCGAGTATGGAACCTGGTTTGTCGGGGAGTCCGCGGACAACAGGCCCCCGGTCATCGACAGATTCTTTGCCTGGTCGTTCGATCTTCCCTACTTTTCGATTCGGACCAGCGATCCCGACGGCCAGTCCGACATTGCCGACGTGTCTCTGGATATCCGTTCCGCGGATGAGTCGAAACAGTGCGGCGTGGCCTACAGTTTCGCTGAGAAAAGGGTCACTCTGTGGGGCGCATCGGGAGTGCGGCAGGGGGCGCTGGACGGAGCGCCGCTCGAAAACGAGTACTGCACCGTGTTTCCGTCTCTGTTGAGAGTTTTCAGGAGTTTCACGGGGGACCTGCACATCGATGCGCGCGACGGCGCCATCGTTTTTTCGCAGGATTTCGCGGGGCCGCTAACCGTCCGGGCGAGAGTGCTCGATTACGGAGGGATGGCGGACACGGCGAACGATGACTTCGAGCATTCGCCTGCGGGATTCGGCCCGCCGGCTTTGCCCGGCTTCGTTTCCCCTGCAGTGGGCAGCGGCGATTCGCAGCGCTTCGAATGGACCTTGCTCCATGCCGGGGGCGGCGAGAATGCCGTATCGGGGGGCCTGAGATTTTCTTCCGCTTCCGAAACCGCTTATTGCGCCGTGGAAGTCGACGGCGGCGAGGTCTCTTTGTCTCGTTTTCTCTATGACGGCGACCGGACGACGAGAGACGCCATATCGAGCGACCCCGTTGCGATCGGATCGATTTCTTTCGTGTCGTCGATCGTCTTGGAGAACGATTTATGTTTCCTCGATGTTTCCGGCATGAAAGACGAGGTTGCGGGGAATGCCCGCTCGCTGTCTGCGCTCATCGGCTTCAAGCCGGCGTTCGCCGGCCCTTTCTCCGTAGCGGTGCGGACGACCGGCGGGGAGGCAGTGCGCGGAGCCTGGCATCCCGGCGACCCCGGCGGCGCGCCGTGGATCGTGGAGCCCGTGAACGCGGCAAGCGCGATCTTCGGTTTCGGCAGGATCTCGCCCGGCGAGGTCGTGGCGATCTTCGGCAGCGGCCTGGGGCCGGAAACAGCGGTTGAGGCGCGCGCGGACGGCGGCGAGGACATGCCCAAAGAGCTTGCGGGAACCCGGGTGCTGTTGGATGAGAGGCCGATTCCTCTGCTCTGCTCTCCGTCAGCGCGGCGAGGATCGAAGCGGTGGCGCCGTTCGCAGCGCCCAGGGTTTTTGGGCGCTTGAGGGTCGAGCGCAACGGGGTACCGTCGAATACGGTCGTTCCGTTCATTCTCGAGACGCAACCGGGGCTGTTCGCCCTGGACGGTTCGGGAACGGGCCAGGCGCTGGCGATGCATCGGGAGGACGGCAGCCTCAACGGCCCGCAGAATCCGGCGGCGAAAGGCTCGATTCTCGATCTTTACGCCACCGGGCTGGGCCGCACCGATCCTCCGGGGATCGCGGGAAGGGTGGCGGCGGCGGACGCGCTGCCGGCGGTTCGGGCGCCTGTCGGCGTTATGATCGGGAACCGCTTGGCGGAGGTGCTCTACGCCGGCGGAGCGGCGGGGCAAGCGGCCGGCTTCGCGCAGGTCACGGTGCGCATCGGCGAATCGACGCCGAGCGGTTCCCATATTCCGATTCGATTGATCGCCGGCGGGGAGGAGTTGCTCAGCCCACCGGTTCAACTGCTGACGATCGCGGTCGAATAAAGGATACGTTCCCGGCGAAGAGCCGCGGCTGCGGCGCCGGCAGAGTTACCGCCGCCTCACGGCGAGGAACGGCCCTGCGGGGGTGGAAACGCCCCGCACGTTGGCCATGACGGGCGCGTCGCCGTCCGAAAGGCCGGGGGGCACGCGCACCGTGAATTGATAGAGGCCGGCGCAGCAGGGCGCCGCGCCTGCGTAGAAGACATCCTCGGGCGGAACGGCAATGCCGCCGATGGCCAACGAGACAGCGCTCGCGAGTTCGGCCGCGCCCCCCGGAATTCGGCCCGCTTCCAGCGGCGGTTCGGTTGCCCCGAAGCCGGTTCCGAACAGGGTGACGACCTCGCCCGGTTCGGCCGGGGTAAGCGTCAATCCGGGGATCGCTCCGGGCGCGCCGACCAGGCCGGGGCCTCCGCCGTGCAGCGCCGCGAGCGGATTGCGCCCGTCGGGGTTGTTTTGCAAGTTGAAGAAGGCCGGCGAAACGGCGGCGATTGCAACCGTAGCCGCCGGGCTGGGTTGCTCCGCCTCCGCGCCGCAGCCGCGAATGACCTGGACCCGCGACTGCCCCGGCGCCAAGTCGTGGGGAACCTGGGCGTTGATCTGAGCGGGGAAGACGGCGAACAGCGGCGCGCGCCTGCCGTCGATTTCCAGACAGGTAGCGGCGAGGTTGGCGGCAATCTTGCCTGAGGCGTCCAGTCGGGGGCTCGCTGCCTGTGTTCCTTGCGGCGCGAGTTCTTGCCCGAAAATGGAGACGATGGCGTTCGGAGAGATGCGGTTCACGACGGGGGTTCCGGTGGCCGTCACGATGCCGCCCGCAGAGATGCGGGGAGCGGTCCCGGGCGGCGATGTCGAAAACGTCACCTTGCGGATGCGCCGGTTGGAAATATCGGCGATGTAGAGATTGCCCGCCCCATCTACGGCCACGTCGCCGGGCCAGGCTAGCTGCGCTGCGGTCGCCGCCTCGCCGTCGCCGCCGAAGCCGAGCATCCCGTTCCCCGCCGCCGTGGAGATGACGCCGGCAGCGTCGACCTTGCGGATGCGGTGGTTGAAAGTATCGGCGATGTAGAGGTTGCCCGCCCCGTCCACGGCCACGCCCCTGGGGGAGCTTAGCTGAGCTGCGGTGGCCGGCCCGCCGTCGCCGCCGAAACCGAACGACCCACCCCCCGCCACCGTGGTGATGACGCCGGCAGCATCGACCTTGCGGATGCGGTGGTTCCCCGAATCGGCGATGTAGAGGTTGCCCGCCCCGTCCACAGCCACGCCAGAGGGGAAGTGTAGCCACGCTGCGGTGGCCGGCCCGCCGTCGCCTCTGAAACTTTGCCTTCCATCCCCGGCCACGGTGGAGATGACGCCGGCAGCGTCGACCTTGCGGATGCGCTGGTTGTGAGAATCGGCGATGTAGAGGTTGCCCGCCCCGTCCACGGCCACTTTTTGGGGGTCGTCTAGCTGCGCTGCGGTGGCCGGCCCGCCGTCGCCGCTGAAACCGTGCGTTCCGTTCCCGGCCACCGTGGCGATGGTCCCCGACCCCGCGGGCGGCGGCGGGGGAGCGTTGACGACGACTGTTGCCGAAGCCGCGGCGGTCCGTCCGTCTGCGCTCGTTACGGTGATGGTGTAAGTCGTCGTGGCGGTGGGGGCTACGCGCAGCGAGCCCGATGCCGCAACCAGGCCGATGCCGGGCTCGATCCTGGCGCTCGCCGCATTCGTGGACGACCACTGCAAGGTCGCGCTCTCGCCTCTCGTAATTGAACCGGGAGACGCCGTCAGGGTCGCCGTAGGGCTCGCCGGCGGCGGCAGCGGTGTCGAAGGCGTCGCTTTGCGGATACGATGGTTGCTCAAATCGGCGATGTAGAGGTTGCCCGCTCGGTCCACGGCTACGCCGGAGGGGCTCCATAGCTGCGCAGCGGCGGCCGGCCAGCCGTCGCCGCCGAAACCGAACGTCCCGTCCCCCGCCGCCGTGGCGATGACGCCGGCAGCGTTGACCTTGCGGATGCGGTTGTTGTCCCGATCGGCGATGTAGAGATTGCCCGCCCCGTCTACGGCCACGCCTCTGGGGAAGCGTAGCTGTGCAGCGGCGGCCGGCCCGCCGTCGCCGCCGAAACCTGCCGTCCCGTCCCCGGCCACGGTGGTGATGACGCCGGCAGCGTCGACCTTGCGGATGCGCTGGTTGCCCGTATCGGCGATGTAGAGGTTGCCCGCCCCGTCCACGGCCACGCCTCTGGGGGAGCGTAGCTGCGCTGCGGCGGCCGGCCCGCCGTCGCCGCTGAAACCCCACGTCCTATCCCCGGCCACGGTGGCGATGACGCCGGCAGCGTCGACCTTGCGAATGCGGTGGTTGGAAGAATCGGCGATATAGAGGCTGCCCGCCCCATCCACGGCCACGCCTCTGGGGAAGCGTAGCTGTGCAGCGGCGGCCGGCCCGCCGTCGCCGCCGAAACCTGCCGTCCCGTCCCCGGCCACGGTGGCGATGAAGCCGGCAGCGTCGACCTTGCGGACCCGGTGGTTGTCCGTATCGGCGATGTAGAGGTTGCCCGCCCCGTCTACAGCCATACTTTGGGGGTAGAGAAGCCGGGCTGAGGCGGCCGGCCCGCCGTCGCCGCCGAAACCTGCCGTCCCGTCCCCCGCCGCCGTGGCGATGAAGCCGGCAGCGTCGATCTTGCGGATGCGGTGGTTATTCCTGTCGGCGATGTAGAGGTTGCCCGCCCCGTCTATAGCCACGTCTTCGGGGGCGAATAGCCGGGCTGAGGCGGCCGGCCCGCCGTCGCCGCCGAAACCTGCCGTCCCATCCCCCGCCGCCGTGGTCAGGATGCCGGCAGCGTTGACCTTGCGGACACGGTTGTTGGAAGAATCGGCGATGTAGAGGTTGCCTGCCCCGTCCACAGCCACGCCCCTGGGGAAGCGTAGCCGGGCTGAGGCGGCCGGTCCGCCGTCGCCGCCGAAACCTGCCGTCCCGTCCCCGGCCACGGTGGCGATGACGCCGGCAGCGTCGACCTTGCGGATGCGCTGGTTGGAAGAATCGGCGATGTAGAGGTTGCCCGCCCTGTCCACAGCCACGCCGGAGGGGGAGAGTAGCCATGCTGCGGTGGCCCACCCGCCGTCGCCGACGAAACCGGGCGTCCCGTCTCCGGCCACGGTGGCGATGAAGCCGGCAGCGTCGACCTTGCGGACACGGTTGTTGGAAGAATCGGCGATGTAGAGGTTGCCCACCCCGTCCACGGCCACGCCGACGGGGAAGGCCCGCCGTCGCCGAAACGACCCACCCCCCGCCGCCGTAGTGATGAAGCCGGCAGCGTCGACCTTGCGGATGCGGTGGTTGCTCCTATCGGCGATGTAGAGGTTGCCCGCCCCGTCCACAGCCACGCCGGAGGGGGCGCGTAACTGCGCTGCGGTGGCCGGTCCGCCGTCGCCGCTGAAACCCCACGTCCCATCCCCCGCCACTGTGCTGATAAAGCCGGCAGCGTTGACCTTGCGGATACGGTTGTTGTTCCTGTCGGCGATGTAGAGGTTGCCCGCCCCGTCCACGGCCACGCCGACGGGGAAGGCCAGCCGCGCTGTGGCGGCCGGCCCGCCATCGCCGACGAAACCGCGCGTCCCGTCCCCGGCCACGGTGGTGATGACGCCGGCAGCGTTGACCTTGCGGATGCGGTTGTTCCAGGAATCGGCGATGTAGAGGTTGCCCGCTCCGTCCACAGCCACGCCCCCGGGGGAGCGCAACCATGCTGCGGTTGCCGCGCCGCCGTCCCCTACATTTCCGGGTCCCGCCATCGTGTCGATCGTGTAATCGACCGTAGCAGGAGGTGACGGCGTCCCGTCGAATTCCAGCGTTGCCGTAAGCGTGCTTTCGACAATTGTTTTGGCGGTTCCGTCGATGAAGCTCGACGGCGTCTGCGTCTGTTCCCAGCCGTCGAAAAGCTCCGAGCCGACCCCTTGTCCCCAGGATGCCTGCGTCAACAGAGCGCACGTCAGGAAAAAGAAAACTCCCGAGCGGCGCGATGCCCGGAACGGCAGGCCGTATTTCCCGCCGCGCCGCCTTGGAACGGGCCGGCTTTTCCTGTTTCGCCGACCGGCTGACGGACTGACGGGATGCCCTTTTTCCTCCGTAATTCTCATTGCCATGATTTTACAAATATTATACGGATGCGCCGCGGCGGCCGAGCAGCGCTCCAGCGGCTGAAGGATCCGCTCGAAAATCGAGCGGATCCTGCGGGATCGATCTCCAGACCGGGACCGAGAGGCAGCGACGAACTGCCGGGTTCATGGGTCCCTCCACCCGGAGGTTTTCGACGCGATTCGCCGCGGCGGGCTACGGATCGATCCATTCGATATCGCGGGCGGGCAGCCAACGGCGGCGGCCGGGTCATTCGCGACGAGCGGCCGACGGCTGCAGCCCCAGACAACTTTCCCGGTCTCTGCCTACTCCACCGATGCCCGCGGTTCCTGCAGCCCTCCAGCAGGCTTGTCTGCTTGAACTGCCCTCGGGGGTTTGGGGATCAGTCTCGCCTCCCGGCGCCCGGCGGTTCGGTCGCCCCTGCGGACCGCAAGGATACAAGTCCTAATCCCCGCTCTGTCGATAGCGGGGCGTCACGGGCATTCTTCGCCGCGCCGATTCCACAGCCGCTTCGACGACCGCCAGGTTCGCCAGCCCGTCTTCCAGCGCGACCCGCGGGCGTCTGCCTCGAATCACTTCGCGGAAATGCTTCAATTGGTCGGCCAGGGCCGTGCGCGTGCGGGTTGAACGCGGTTCCCTGACCAGCGGCTGCAGCCACGAACCTTCAGCGCCGGATGGATGGCGCCAAAGGACGAGGTTCGGGAATTCGAGCGCGGCTCGGTCGCCGGCGAAGCGGTAGCAGTTTTCGGCCACTGCCGGCGTGTGCGGATTGTCGCCGCTGTTACGCTCCCAACCCCAGGGAGAAGGCGCGCAGTCGGAGAAGGCGATGGTGACCCACACGCCGCCGGAGAAACGCAGCAGGAGGGCTCCGCTGTCCTCGACATCGAGCGCGCGCAGCGCGGAGCCTGTCTCCGCGTAAACGCTTTCGACTTCACCGAGCCAGTGCCGCAGCATGTCGATGTCGTGAATCAGGTTGATCAGGATCGGCCCGCCGCCCGGCGGCGCGGTCCGCCAGGCAACGTCGTAATAGGCGTCGTGTTTGCGCAGGAGCCAGAGCCCCGAGCCGGCGACCGGTTTGCCCAATTCACCCGAGCGGAAGATTCGGGCCGCTTCCTCGACGGCGGGGTCGAAACGCCGGTAATGCCCGACCTGAACGCGGACGCCGGCGCCGTTGACGGCGTCCAGCAGGCGCAGCCCGTTCTCTACGGTATCGGTTGCGGGTTTTTCCAGCAGAATGTGGATGCCGCGTTCGGCGCAGGCCGTTGCGACCGGGGCGTGCAAGGCGCTCGGGACCGTAATGACTGCGCCGTCGAGCCGTTCTCGGTCGAGCAGCATGCGATAGTCCGTGTAGTAGCCGGCATTCGCGCCCGCGGCCTGAGCCTCCGCGCGCGGGTCCGGATCGGCAACGGCGGTCAATCGGCAGTCGGGATCGGCGGCGATCAGGCGCAGATGCCGTCGCCCGATGAGGCCCGCGCCGATCAGCGCAATCCGAACGGTTCCTTTGCTCACGAGGCTCACTCCGCCGTGAAGAATGCGGCGTCCGTCAAACGGAAAACCGCGCGCTCGGCGACATGCGCGGCCTCTTGCCCTGCGCGGACCGCTTCCGTGCCGCCGAAGACGATCCGGGCCGCCTTTCCACGAGCTTGCGCGCCTTTCCGGGCCGCTCGATGCGGCGCCGTCCGCCGCCGACGAGCATGGCCTTGGCGCCGATTCCGAGAGACTGAAACAGCATCCGAAAGGCGCCATTGTAGCGGGAATGGGCAACGTCGGTCTGCACGGGAGCGCGTACGGTCTGCCGCCGCTGCGCGGGCAGGCAAGACCGCGGCCTCAGCGCCGGCGGACGGTGAGGAACGGCCCCTCGGGAGTCGAGACGCCCCGCACGGTTGCGATGACGGGAGCGGCGCCGTCCGGAAGGCCGGGCGGGACGCGCACCGAAAACCGATAGAGGCCCGCGCAGCACGACGCCGCGCCCGCGTAGAAGACATCCCAAGGCGGAACCGCAACGCCTCCGAAAGTAAACGAGACCTCGTTTGCGAGATGGAGCGGATACCGTGCGATTCGACCCGCTTCCAACGGCGGCTCGGTCGCCCCGAAACCGGTTCCGAACAGGCTGACGACCTCGCCCGGCTCGACCGGGGTAAACGTTACTCCGGGAACCAATCCGGGCGCGCCGGCCAAGTCGGGGCCTTCGCCGTGCAGCGCCGCGAGCGGATTGCGCCCGTCGGGGTTATTCAAGAAGTTGAAGAACGCCGGCGAGACGGCGGCGGCGGCAACCGTTGCCGCCGGACTGCGTCGTTCTTCCTCTGTGCCGCAGCCGCGAATCGCCGCAACCCGCGCCTGCCCCAGGGTCAGGTCGTGCGGAACCTGTGCGTTGATTTGGGTCGGGGCGACCGCGGACAGCGGCGCGCGCTTGCCGTCGATCTCCAGGCAGACAGCGGCGAGGTTGGCGGCAATCTTGCCCTCGGCGTCCAGGCGGGGAGTTGATTCCAGAGTCCCTTGCGGAGCGAAATCCTGTCCGAAGACGGAGATGAGGGAGTTCGGGGAGATGCGCTTCACGACGGGGGTTCCGGCGGCGAGCACGACGCCGCCCGAAGAAATCAGGGGAGTTTTCTCCGCGGGCGGCGTCAAGCGGCGAATGCGGTTGTTGCCGGTGTCGGCAATGTAGAGGTTGCCCGCGCCGTCCAGCGCAACGCCGCCGGGGGAATTGATCTGCGCCCGGCCCGCCGGGCCGCCGTCCCCGCTGAACCCGCCCCCATTGACCGGGTTGAAACGCCCGATTCCCGCGACCGTGGTGATGATCCCCGCGGAGTCGACCCGGCGAATGCAGTGGTTCAGAGTATCGGCAATGTAGAAGTTGCCCGCGTAGTCCGCCGCCACGCCCAGGGGGTTGCTGAGTTGCGCCTGACTCGCCGGGCCGCCGTCCCCGTCGAACCCGCTGTCGCCGGTTCCCGCGACTGTGGTGACGATCCCCATAGAGTTGACCCGGCGAATGCGGTTGTTGCCGGTATCGGCAACATAAAGGTTGCCTGCCTCGTCCGCCGCCACGCCGTAAGGATGGGTCAGCCGCGTTTCGACTGCCGGGACGCCGTCTCCGTTGAGCCCGACCGCACCGCTTCCTGCGGCGGCTAGCGACACGGGGATCCAGACCGGCGGAACCATGTCCTGGCCTTCCCCGGTTCCCGCGGCCGTGGCGATGATCCCTGCGGAGTCGACTCGGCGAATGCGGTGGTGGAAAGTGTCGGCGATGTAGAGGTTGCCTGTCTCGTCCACAGCCGCGCCGGCAGGTTCGTTGAGCTGCGCCTGAGATGCCGGGCCGCCGTCCCCTCTTTCCAGCGTTCCCGCGACCGTGGTAACGATCCCTGCGGAGTCGACTCGGCGGATACGGTGGTTGCCGCTATCGGCAATGTAGAAGTTGCCCTCCTTGTCCACTGCCACGCCGCGGGGACCGCTGAGCAGCGCCTGGGTTACGGGGCCGCCGTCCCCATCGAACCCGCTCTCGCCGGTTCCCGCGACCGTGGCAATGGTCCCCGCGGCGTCGACCCGGCGGATGCGCTGGTTGCCGTTATCGGCAATGTATAAGTTGCCTGCTTCATCCAGCGCCGCCCCGCCTGGACTACTGAGTTGCGCCTGAGTCGCCGGGCCGCCGTCCCCGCTGAATCCGCTCTCGCCGGTTCCCGCGAACGTGGTGATGGCCCCCGCGGCGTCAATCCGGCGGATGCGGTGGTTGCCGCTATCGGCAATGTAGAGGCTGCCTGCGCCATCCGCCGCCACGTTTTGGGGGAACATGAGTCGCGCCTGGGCTGCCGGGCCGCCGTCCCCGCTGAATCCGCCCCTGTCGAACCCGCCCCCGTCGAACCCGGCCGCTGCAGTTCCCGCGACTGTGGTAATGATCTCCGCGGCGTCGATCCGGCGAATACGGTGGTTGAAAGTATCGGCAATGTAGAGGTTGCCTGCGCCGTCCGTCGCCGCGCCTCGGGGCAAAAATAGCTGCGCTTGGACAGCCGGGCCGCCGTCCCCGCTGAATCCGGCCGTTCTGCTTCCCGCGACCGTGGCAATGGTCCCCGCGGCGTCGACTTGGCGAATGCAGTGGTTGAGACTATCGACAATATAGAGATTGCCCGCGCCGTCCACGGCAACGTCGGCGGGGCGATTCAGCCGCGCCCGGACAGCCGGGCCGCCGTCCCCGCTGAATCCGCTCTCGCCGGTTCCCGCGACCGTGGCAATGGTCCCCGCGGCGTCGACCCGGCGAATGCGGTGGTTGAGAGTATCGGCAATGTAGAGGTTGCCTGCGCCGTCCGCCGCCACGCCTCGGGGATGGAACAGCCACGCTTCGGCCGCCGGGCCGCCGTCCCTTCTATCCAGGGTTCCCGCGACCGTGTCGATTGTCCAGTCGGCCGCAGGCTGCGCCCCGGCAGCCGCAACCAGCAGCGCGGCGTAGACGGAAAACCTGATTGGTGGAGAGTGGAGAGTGAGGAGCGGAGAGCAAGACCGCCGGCGCCGGACAGCAAAAGCGTATAGCCCGAACGGCTTGACGAGAAAAGAACCGAGTCGGGGATGCATCGAGGCCCTTTCTTGAGTTCCGAACCTTGAGTTCTCAACAACGCGCTTGCAGAATTCCTCTTCGCTCCCCGACTTCTTACAACCATAGCGCGCTGCCCGACAGCGAGTATCTTGCCCGGCCGGGCGGCGGTGTGCCAGACTGCGGGCATGGGGTCGATGCCGGCGGCAAGGATAACGGCATCGGACTCGTTAGCGTGAGCACGCCGCGCTCGATGCAGCCCCGCAAAGTCATCATCGACACCGACCCGGGAATCGACGATGCCTTGGCGTTGATTCTTGCCTTGGGCGCGGAGGCGCTGGACGTTCGCCTGATTACGACCGTGGCCGGGAACGTCGGCCTCGAGCGCTGTACGGCCAACGCGCTGCGCGTTCTGGAAGCCTTCGGCGGTCCCGCGCCTCCGCCCGTCCACCCCGGCTGCGACCGTCCGCTGAGCGGGCGCTTTTCCCCGCGGGCGGAGCACGTGCACGGCGGCGACGGATTCGGCGGGGTTGCGGAGCGCTACCCCGTGCGCAGGCTCGAAGCGTCGCGCACGGATGCGGTTACGGCCATCCTTTCCGCCGTCCGCGAGAATCCGGGCGAGGCGGCTCTGATCGCCCTCGGGCCGCTGACCAACGTGGCGTCGGCGATCGAAGTCGACGCCGAGACCATGACGCAGATCGAAGAGTTGATCGTGATGGGCGGCTCGTTCGGCAGCGAAAGCAACGTCACCGCCGCCGCGGAGTTCAACTTCTTCGCTGACCCCGTGGCGGCGCGCGTCGTGATCCAGTCCGGCCTGCCGGTCACCGCGATCGGCCTCAACGTGACCCATCGGGCGGCGCTGCCGCGGCTGCGCTTCGAGGCGCTGCTCCGCGAAATTCCGAGCGAAGCCCCGGCGCGGAAGTTTCTGGCGGACCTGACCCGGCAATACTTCGAGGTCTCCAGGCGGCGGCGGGGGATCGACGGCGCCTATCTCCACGACCCCCTGGCGGTCGGCGCGGCGATCGATCCGCAGTTGATCTCCGTCAGGCGCTATCCCTGCGACGTCGAGATCGAAGGCGATCTGACCACCGGCATGATGATCGTCGATACGCGGCCGTCCGCCGGCGGGGACGGCTCCAACGTGAAGGTCGCCACCGCCGTCGACGCAGAGCGTTTCCTGACGCTGTTCGAGCGGACCTTGCGCGCCGCCGCCGGAATCGGCGCTCAGAAGGTATAGCCGAGAGCGCTGATGAGTCCGTAGTCGTTTTTCTTGACGGCAACGGCCGGGCGGCTGTCGTAGCGGTCGTAGAAGCTCAATCCGTAGCTGAAGTTCTTGAAAACCGGCAAACGCACGCTGCCGTCGTATTCGAAGCGATAGCGGCCGGATCCCGTCGAGCTCCCGAAGACCAGCAGCCGCGACGCAAATTCGATGCCGCCGAAGCGAACCGCGGCGATTTCGAGCCCCGCAGTGCCTTCGCCGCTGTTGGCGGAAACGCTCATGCCCGTTTCGTCCGGAAAATAGTTTTCCCGCGAGTAGTTCGCTCCGCCGAGCAGCGAAACCGTTGTCTCCTTGTCCTTGACGAGCCGCAGGCCGAACCCGCCGCCGAGCTTCGTGCGCAGGGCGAGCAACTTGCGGCTGTTGCGCTCCACGCCGCCGAGGCCGTAGGCAAACATGCGTTCGTTGATGAAACGGTCGTAGCGCGCGTCCCCGGCATGCCGGCTTGCTTCCGCGTTGTCCTGTCGGCTGCGGATCGAAGTCGCGATGCCGCTCAACTTCTGCTTGGAATCGGCGTACTGCGCGTTGGTTCCGAGCGCCGATTGCGTCAGCGCGGCATTCCCCCGCGTGAGATTGTAGCCCCAGTCGAAGCCGATCTTGACATTCTCCCGGAGAGTCGATTGCGGCTTTTCGGTGACCGCGGTGAAACCGGAAACATCGCCGATGTCGATTTCTTGCGCGCCGTCGGCGCCGGCGATCGAAAGCTTGTCGTCCGTCCGCTCGATGGTTCCCGTGTATATCCTGCCGGAGGCCGCGCGGATATCGAAGTTTCCCTGACCTTCCAATTCGTTGACCGCGCTCCACTCGATCTCGACCGGACCGGCGTATGCGGTGTCGATCGTAAGCTTCCCGTCCGCCAACTTCTTCACGGCGCCGGTAATCCTGTCGCCGTTGTCCAGCTTGACCGTGTCAGCCGCCGCCGGCGGCGCAAAAACCGCCGTCGCAGACACAAGGAAAAGGAACGCGCGTCCGCCGATGTGCTTCATATGGATCCCATTTTTGCAACCCGCGCCTCGAACGCAAGACTAGGTTGTCGGGGGCCGCTGCGCGGCCCCAGTGGAGAGTGGGGAGTGGAGAGTGGAGAGTTGGCGGCGCGCGGCCGCTAATCCCCAAAGAACGCCTGTCTGAGCAGCAGCCCGACGGGGGGGGCGGAACAAGCTCGCGCGGATCCGCATTCCGGAGGCGCTTGCGCTGCGAGCGCAACGGATTTCAGGCTGAAGACGCGCCCTCAGCGTTTCACGACAACGCCGGCGAGTTCCTCGAACAGCTTCACCGCGGCCGCGATATCTTCGTCGCCGTAGCCCTTGGCGACGCCGGCGCCGAACAACTCGTGGACAAGCCCCGTGGCCGGCAGCGGAACGCCCATCTCCCGCCCGGATTCCAGCATCAAGCCGATGTCCTTGCGCATCCATTTCAAGGGAAACGCCGGATCGAACTTGCGGTCGAAGATGGCCGGCGCCTTGAACGAGATCAGCCCCGCCTTGGCTGCCGAATTGTCCAGGATTTCGTACATCAGCTCCGGCGGCACGCCGGCCTTGGTCGCCAGCACGATGCCTTCGACGAACCCTTGCAGCATGTTGGCCAGCACCAGGTTTTGCGACAGCTTGGCGTGCAGGCCCATGCCCTGCTTGCCGCAGTAGTACAGGTTCGTTCCCATGCAGAGAAAATACTCGCGGACGCTCTCGAAAACTTTTTCGTCTCCGCCGATCATGAAGGTCAGCGTGCCGCCCCGCGCGCCGGGAGTCGACCCCGTGCAGGGGCTGTCGAGATAGTGAGCGCCCTCGGCCTCGAATTTTTTGGCGATCCGCCGCGCCGTGCTCGGCCCGATCGTCGAGCAGTCGGCGACGACCGCGCCCGCGCGAACGCTTTCGATCACCCCGTTCTTGCCGGTCAGGACTTCCTCGGACATGGCCGAGTCGCCGACGCAAAGAAAGATGCAATCCGCGAATTCGCCGACATCGGCCGGCGAGGCGCAGTAGCGGGCGTTCTCATGAGCCGCCGCAAGCTCGCGCGCCTTGGAATCGGTGTGGCTCCACAGCGCCGTGTCGTGGCCCGCGTCGATGAGATGCTCGGCCATGGGGCGGCCCATAAGTCCAAGTCCGAGGAATCCGAGTTTTGCCATAAGCAAAGATTGTACAAAAAACCTTGTTTGCCGCCGGCGGCGGAAAGCGGGCGGGGAAGCGCGGCGCGGGGCGGTCGGGCCGGCTTGTGCGAAAATACCGCACTGCCATGCAATCCAAAGTTCTTGTCAGCAAGCACATCTATCGGCAAGCCGTCGACTTTCTGGGGACTCGAGTCGAACTGGACTACCACGATTCCGACGAAAGCCTCGCGCCCGCGGAACTGGCGGCGCGGCTTGCGGGGAAACACGGGCTGGTCTGCCAACTTACTGACAAGATCACGCCCGAGTTGATGGACGCGTCGGCGCAGCTCAAGGTCGTCTCGAACGTCGCTGTGGGTTTCGACAACATCGACGTCCCGGCGGCCACCGCGCGCGGGATCGTCGTCACCAACACGCCGGGTGTGCTGACCGACACCACCGCCGATCTGGCCTTCGCCTTGATCCTGGGGGCCGGCCGCCGGCTCGGCGAAGCAGAACGCTACCTGCGCGCGGGCAGGTACAAGCAGTGGCGGATCGACCTGCTGACCGGTTGGGACATCTGGGGCGCGACGCTGGGCATTATCGGCCTCGGGCGCATCGGGCAGGCCGTCGCCCGCCGCGGGCGCGGCTTCAACATGCGCCTGCTCTACAACGACCCCGTGCGGCAGAGCCCGGAGGTCGAAGCCGCGCTCGGCGCCGCATACGTTTCCAAGCGCGAGCTTCTCGAGCAATCCGATTTCATCACGCTGCATTGCGCGCTCACGCCGCAAACGCGGCATTTGATTGCCGCCGCCGACTTGCAGGCGATGAAACCCACGGCCGTTCTGGTCAACACCTCGCGCGGTCCGGTGGTCGATGAAGCCGCCTTGGCGGAAGCGCTGGCCTCCGGCGCCATCGCCGCCGCCGGCCTGGACGTATTCGAGGAAGAACCCAAGGTTCACCCCAAGCTGCTCGAATGCGAGAACGCCCTGATCCTGCCGCACATCGCCAGCGCCTCGGTAGCGACGCGCACCCGCATGTGCATGATCGCCGCGGAAAACATGGCCGTCGGACTCCAAGGCGGCCGCCCGGCCAATATCGTCAACCCCGAGGCGCTGGACTGACCCGATGAAAGCAACGCTGCGGCGGCTGTTCCTCGAAACGCTGGAGGAGATCTCGCTCGAGCGGGTGATGGCCGAGAAGGTGCGATTCGCAGGCTCCGAGTTGCGCGCCGTCGGAGAAACGGTCGATCTCTCCGCTTGCCGCAGCATTTTCGTGGCCGCGGTCGGCAAGGCGGCAAGTCCTATGGCCGCAGCTTTGGCTGCCGGGCTTCCGCTCGAGCGGACTTCCGGCGCGGTCGTTTCCTCGGCCCCGGCCGGAGAATCCCCGCCGGGCTTCGCGACCTTTACGGGCGGGCATCCCTATCCGAACGAGCAGAGCCTCGCCGCGGCGGACTTCCTTCTGCAGCGCCTCTCCGCCTTGGGAGAACGGGATCTCGTCATCTACCTGCTGTCGGGCGGCGGCTCGGCTATCTGCGAGGCGCCGATCGACCCGGGCATTCCGCTCGATGACGTGCGCGCCTTTTACGAAGTGCTGGTGACCTGCGGCGCAGGCATCGTCGATATGAACGTCTTGCGCAAGCATCTTTCGCGCATCAAGGGTGGACGTCTGGCGGCAGCCGCCCACCCGGCGCGCCAATTGACGCTCTACGTCTCGGACGTGCCGCCGGAGCGGCCCTCGACCGTCGCCTCGGGGCCGACCATGCCGGACGAGTCCAGCGCGGCGCTCGCCTGCGAGACCGCGCGGAGGCTGGGCGTCGCCGCCCGCTTTCCCCGCCGCATCCGCGAGCTTTTCGAGCAAGGCAGGCTTCCGGAGACGCCCAAACCGGGCGATGCCGTATTCGCCGGGAGTTCCTGGCGCTGCCTGCTCGACAACACGGCGGCTCTCGACGTGGTGGAAGCGAAGGCGCGCGGCGAAGGCTGGCTGACGGAGCGCGACCTCAGCGTCGACGACCGGCCGCTGGAGGAAGCCGCGGACACGCTCATCGAGTGGCTGCGGGCTTTTGCGGCAAGGAATCCCGGCCGCACGGCGGCGGTGACCACGGGAGGCGAGCTCAGCAGTCCGGTCACCGGCGGCGGGCGGGGCGGCCGCAACCAGGCTTTCGTGCTCTGCGCCGCCCGCAAGCTCGCTGCGCTGCGCTTTCCGGCGGCGGTCATCAGCGCCGGCACGGACGGCATCGATGGCAATTCGCCGGCTGCCGGCGCCCTCGCCGATCATCAGACGCCGGCGCGCGCCGCCGCCCTCGGCCTCGACCCCGGCGATTACCAGCGCCGCTCCGACTCGTTCGCGTTTTTCGAGCGGCTCGGCGACGCCTTGATCACCGGTCCCACGGGCAACAACGTCCGCGACGTGCGCATGCTGGTTGCCTCGGGAGCGCGCTGAAGGCGCGCCGCGCCGCGGGAACGCCCATGCCGGTTGTTCTCATCGTCTACTGCGGAATCCTGCTGTGGATCGGCTTCCGCGCGTCGCGGAGCGTCAAGAGGGCGGAAGACTTTTTCGTTGCCGGACGCTCCCTTTCGCCGACCCTCCTTTTCTCTACCTTTCTGGCCGCGAATCTCGGCGCCGGCAGCACCGTGGGCGCCGCCGAGCTCGGTTACGCCAGCGGCCTTTCCGCCTGGTGGTGGGTCGGCTCCGCCGGATTGGGCTCGCTCGTTCTGGCGTTCGTCGTCGGGCCGCGCGTCTACGCTATCGCCAAAGCTCACGATTTGTACACGGTGGGCGACTATCTCGAACACCGTTACGGGCGCGCTGCGCGGATCGCCGCAGCGGTCGTCTTGCAGTGCGGCGCGCCCGCCATTCTTGCCGGGCAAATCATTGCCTTGGGTCTGGTGCTGCGTGTTGTCGCCGGCGTGCCCGAACCTTGGGGAGCGGCGCTCGGCGGAGGGGTGGCGACCGCTTATTTTTTTCTGGGAGGCCTGCGCTCCGCCGCCTGGGTCAATCTGGCCCAGGTTATCGTCAAAGCGGCAGGGTTTGCGCTCGCCGTTCCCTGGGCGCTCGATTCCGCGGGCGGGCGGGCGGCGCTGGCGGCCGCCGCGCCAAGCCCCGAGTATCTGTCTCTCGGCGGCGCCGGCCTCGATGGAACCGCGCGCTTGCTGCTCATGCTCGGCCCGGCGTTCTTTACTTCTCCGGGGCTGATCCAGAAGCTGTACGGCGCCAGGGATGAGTCGGCCGTGCGCGCGGGCGTGGGGCTCCAGGCGGTCTGTCTGTTGGGTTACGCCTTCATGCCGGCGCTGCTGGGGATGGCCGCGCGGGTCCGTTTCGGCGAGTTGGAAACCCCTGGCGCGGCTCTATTGCGTTTGCTGGCCGAGGGCGTCCCCTTCTGGTTGGGCTCGCTCATGCTGGCGGCGATCTTCTCGGCGGAGGTCAGCTCGGCCGACGCAGTCTTGTTCATGATGACAACCTCGCTGGTCAAGGACATTCTGGAGCCGCTTGCGCGCTCGCCGATCACGGACAAGCGGCGGCTGCGGGCGGCGCGGATTTCCGCCCTGCTGTTCGGCGCAGCGGGCATTTTCTTCGCCCTCTATTTCCAGTCCATTCTCGATGCGCTGTCGTTTTTCTACGGCCTGCTGACGGTGACCTTGTGCATGCCGCTGCTCGCCGGACTGTTTTCGGCGCGAGCCCGGCAGGCGGACGTGCTGTGCTCGATGGCTCTCTCGCTGCCGGCCGCCGCGCTCGTGCATTTCGCTTCCGGCGGACAGGGCTTCGGTCTGCTCAGCCCCATTGCCGCGGGAATCGCCGTCAGCGCCGGCGTATTCGCGCTCGCCGCCGCCCGCCGGAGCGAGCCGCGCCTATAATGGGCGTTTCGTATGGGAACGACTCTGGCCACCCTCGATTGGATCGTCATCGCCGGCTATTTCGCGCTGATCGTCGCCGTCGGCCTCTACGTCGCGCGCAAGGTCAAGAGGACGCAGGACTACTTCCTCGGCAACCGCGGATTCAGCGTCTGGCTCATCATCGCGCAGGCTTTCGGCGTCGGCACGCACGCCGAGATGCCGGTTTCGCTGGCCGGCAAGGTTTACCAGTCCGGCTACGCCGGCATCTGGTACCAATGGAAAAACCTCTTCATCACGCCGTTCTACTGGCTGCTGGCGCCGCTGTTCCGCCGCTTCCGCCGCACGACCACCGGCGAGGTTTACGAAGACCGCTACGGGGACTGGATGGGCGCCGTTTACACGATCTTTGCGCTCTCCTATTTCACCTTCAACATGGGCGCGATGCTGAAGGGGGCGGGGAAGCTGGTCAGCGTCGCCTCGGGCGACGTGATCACGCCGAACGCCGTCGTGCTGGCGATGACCGGCACGTTCCTGATCTACAGTTTCGTGGGCGGCCTGGTTTCCGCGGCCTATACCGACTTCGTGCAGAGCTTCTTCATCATCGCGCTCAGCTTCCTGCTGATTCCTCTGGGTCTGCGCGAGGTCGGCGGGTTCGCCGGAGTCCGCACGGCGCTCGACCCGCGGATGCTCTCGATGGTCACTCCGGGCGACGTCGGCGTCTTCACCATCGTCATGCTGACGATCAACGGGCTGATCGGCATCGTTGCCCAACCGCACATCCTGGCCGGCGTAGGCACGGGGAAGGACGAGCGTTCCTGCCGCATCGGCATGGCTTACGGCAATTTCGTCAAGCGATTCTGCACGATCGGCTGGGCGCTGGTCGGCGTGATCGTAGCGGTGATGCTGCTGCAGCGCGGCGAAGCGGCGCTGGCCGACCCCGAGGATGCGTTCGGCTATGCGACGCGCGAGCTGCTCTTCCCGGGAGCCGTCGGCCTGATGATCGCCTGCGTTCTCGCCGCCAACATGTCCACCGGCTCGGCTTTCATGGTCGACGGCGCCGCGCTCTTCACCCAGAACTTTTACCGCCGCTACGTCAAAAGAAATGAGTCGGACCGCCATTATCTCTGGGCCGGCCGCTTCGCCGGGCTGGCCATGACTACAATGGGCGTGCTCTTCGGCCTCTACGTCGGCAGCGTTCTGCAGGCGTTCCTCTTTACCGAGACGATCGCCGCGTTCATGGGCATCAGCATGTTCGGCGCCATTTCCTGGCCGCGCGCGAACCGCTGGGGAGCGCTTTCCAGCCTGGTCGTCTCCTCAACGGTTTTCTTTCTGCTGACCTACCGCGATTTCGGCGTCTTGCTGTACTGGGACGCCGCGAACTTCGGCATTTCCCTGCTGGCGGGGTTCGCGGCTTTGGTCGCGGTCAGCTTGGCCACCCCGGCGGAATCCGGCGGGCGGCTGCGCGAATTCTACGAACGCCTGGACCGCAGCTCGTACCTGGATGCCGCGACCGGCGAGGAGAAAGACTCCCACGAGCCCGGCCGCGCCTTGCTGTTCGTGCACCTGTTCGATCCCGGCTTGTCCCGAGGCTGGAATGTTTTCTACCGCAGATTTCGCGTGGACATCAACGGCTTCGCTGTCGCCTGCCTGGTCGTCGTTGCCCTGATCGCCTTGGCCAAGGGCATCCTCTATCTGCCTTGATCCGGGCTCTCGTAAGCGGCTATATCGGCGTTCCGCGAAAGATCAGGTGCAGGATGTTCCCGTCGGGATCGCGGAAGAACGCCAGCCGGTTGTCCCCCGCCTCGACCCGTTGAAAAACCTCGATGCCCTTCGCGGCGAGGTCGGCCGCTCCCGCCTCGATGTCGTCGACGGCAATGGCTAGATGCCGGATGCCGGGGGTCTTCAGCCCCGTCTCTACGGCGGCGCCCTCGGCGGGGATCATCTCCAGCATCGTGCCGTCGGCGGCCTTGACGAAAACGTTGCCTCCATAGCGGTGAACGATGGGCATGGCCAGGCAATCTTCATACCAGCGGCCCAGCTTTTCCGGGTCGGCGGTGGCGATCGCGGTGTGTTCGATTCCCTTATACATCGGTGTTTTCTCCCTTGCGGCCCCGGCGGCACACGCCGCGTTTCGAGGCTCGAATGAATTCGATCATGTGTCCGGCGTGCGGCCCTGCGACCTCGGCCGCCGTGCGGTCGAGGGCCTCGCTCAGGGGCAGCTTCGAGCGGAACAAAATCTTGTAGGCTTGGCGGATGCGTCCGATTTCTTCCTTGCTGAAGCCCGCCCGCCGCAGTCCGACCAGGTTCAATCCGCAGACTTCCATCGTCGGCCCGACGTGCAGCAGGTAAGGAGTCACGTCCTGGTTGACGCGGGTCATGCCGCCGATCATGGCCAATTCGCCGATCCGCGAGTACTGGTGCACGACCACGCCCCCGGATACGAACGCGCGGTCTTCGATTGCGACGTAGCCGGCGATCAGCGCCGTGCTGGCGATGACCGCGCCGTTGCCGATCTTCGCGTTGTGGGCGATGTGGCCCGAGGTCATGATGTAGTTGTCGTTGCCGATCTCGGTGACCGATTCCGGGGCCGTGCCGCGGCTGATCGTATAGTGCTCGCGGATCGTGTTGCCGTTGCCGATCTTCAGATAGCTGCGCGCGCCGCCGAACGTTTTGTCCAGGGGATCGCTGCCCAAAACCGTGCCCGTCGAAATCTTGTTGTCGGCGCCCAGCGTCGTCCAGCGTTTGACCACGACATGCGGTTCGATCTCCGACCGCGCGCCGATCGCGACATCGTCCTCGACGATGGCGTAGTGGCCGATTACCGTATCGGGGCCGATGACCGCGCCTGCCGCCACCCGGGCCGTGGACGCAATCCGGGCTGACGGGGCGACGGGCATAGCGGCCGGAGCGGCGGAACGAGATTCAATCGCCGAAGTAGTCCCGGCTCGACGAGGCTAGGGTTGCGCTCTGATCGACCTTCCAGTTCTCCAGCACGGCGAAGTCCGTCTTCGACCATTGCTTCCGCAGCGAGCTCATCTCGCGCTTGTCGAGCTTCTTGTGCGCTTTCGCCAAGGCTACGTCCGCGTCGACCTGCGCCGTCGTCTCGCAGCCCAGGATCGCCGTCGCGATCGGCAGCGACCAGACGTAATCGAGGTTCTGCTTCAACGAAGAAATCCCCTGGTTGTGCAGCGTTCCGACGCCGGTGGTTTTCATCGCGAATATGCCCAGGCCCTTCTCGACCGCGCCCGGCAACGTCGTGCGCTCGAAGCTCATCTGCGGGTTGGCGCCGTCGGTCACGCTGAGCGGCATCAGGATCGTGTCCCAATCGTAGGCGTTCATCATCTTGACGAGGACGCGCGGGTCCATGTGCCCGGTGAACCCGACATGGCGAACCTTGCCCTCCTGCTTCGCCTTGTGGATCATTTCCATCACCCCCCGCGGGCCGAAGACGAAGTCGATGTCTTCCAGATGCATCACGTTGTGTATCTGGTAGAGGTCGAGATAATCCGTCTTCAGGTTGGCCAGGCTCTGGTTGAGGTCCAGCTCCGCGTGCGCGTAGGTGCGGTGCCGCGTCTTCGTGCCGTAGACGATCTTGTCGCGGGGAACCTCTTCGAGCGCGATGCCGTAGCGTGTTTGCGAAAGCCCGTAAGCGCCGGCGGCGGCCGAATCGAAATAATTGATGCCGACCTCGTAAGCATGGCGGATCGTGCGCAGCGCCTGGGCTTCGTCGCGGACGTTGCCGACACGGGCGCCGCCGAGGCCCACGATCGTCACCTCCAGCCCGGTCTTGCCCAGCCTGCGCTTCGGAATATCGCCCGCGGCGGCAACCGCGGCGCCGGCCGCCAAGCTCAGCCCGGCAGCGCTTTTTACGAACTCTCTTCGACTTTCCGGCATCGTGTCCCTCCTTACGAGCGTGTGCCGCCCTATAGGGTAGCGCACCAAGCCTACAAAATCGACTCGTTCCAGCCTTCGATCACGCCGCGCGCCAATTCCGGCAGTGAATTGAGATCGATCCGGCTGCTGACCGCATCCTCAAGAAGAAGCTCAGGGCTCAGATAGGGATGGTGCTTCTCAGTTATGAAATTTTCCTCGCCCGACAGGAGACTGTCAGCAGAGACCGGAGAAGAGGAGGCTATTTTCTCAAGGGCATTTTCTACGGGTTGGATGCCTCTCTCATAATTGATATCGAGAAAGCCGTCGCCTGCTACGATCTTGTACCCCATGTTTCGGAGGGCCAGGGCAAGCGTCGAAGTCTTGGCCGTGCCGGTCCATGTCGCGATCAAACGGCTCCGCTCGCCGATCTCACAGATGGATTGCCGGTCAAGACCCAACCGCCGGAATTCGAATCGTGCATTTCCCAGAAGACGCGCTGCACACTCATTGAGGTAGGCGGGAATGTCTGATCGGGAGAGCATCTCTTTCATTTTCCCTACGACCCTGTCATGGATCAGGCCGGTGTCTCCGCCAAAACCCGGTGGCCGTCCCGCCCTATCGGCAGTAACTTCAATCACTTTGTCCCGGTCATGGATTTCGGTGATGCGCCAGCGCCGTCCCGAGAAGATAATTGTCATGCCGGGCGCTAGAATCATCGTGATTGGAAGCGTTCCCAGCGGTTTTTTGCCGGCGACGACCCTGTACTCCTCGGCTGTCTGAAACACTGCATAGAAACTATAGTGCTCGACCAACCGCTCACCTTGTCGGCCAAGAAGCAGTGTGCCGTCGGGTGATTGTTCGATCAACGCCACGTCGGAACTGCCGAGGTGTCTAAGGAGGCGAGTGAACAGGCGAGGGTCGACGCGCCGGAACGGTCCCCGTTCGCAAAGCGTTGCATAAAGCCGTTTGGCGCTCGCGCCGCCGTGTTCCGCGATCACCCAAAGGATCTGATGAGTAAGCGTCGAAAGATGCAGCGCCTGAGAAGCGGGAGGTTCGCACCACTTCATAATCAGCAGTTCAACCATCGCAATCGAACGGACGAGCCCCAAGTGCAGGCGGGCCAATGGATGAGAATCGCTGCGGGGTTCAGTCTCTATCGCGTACATACGCAGCACGGCCGGTTGACCGGCGCGGCGTCCTGATCGGCCGAGCCTCTGCCGGAGCGCCGCGACAGAGAATGGCGCGCCGACCTGCGCCACGCAGGCGATGTCGCCAATATCGATGCCAAGCTCCAGGGTCGAGGTGCAGATGGCGGTTATCGCCGGATGCGTTCTTAAACGTTTCTCAAGATCGAGCCGGTGTTCACGCGAGAGGTTGGCGTGATGCGGGAAAAACTCCACCGGCAGGCGCTTTTCCTCTGACATTTCGCGCAAGGCGTCTGCATACCACTCGACATTCTGGCGCGACCCCGCAAAGATCAGATTTTGGCTGCCGCGTAGTCTGGAGAACAGATGCTTGGCTACTGCGCGTTTTGCGGCCTCGTTCTCTTCGTCGTATCGGCTTTGATTCCGTCTTTGAAGGTAGCCGCGGAGTTGGGCTTGTAATTCCTGTCCTTCTGCCTTGCTCTCCAGCAACGTCACTGACTCAGGGGCTTCGGGGCGGAGATATTTTCTTGCCAGAGACATTTCGCCCAGCGTCGCAGATAGCCCGACTCGCCGGATCCTGTGGCCGACCGCCATTTCCAGCCGCGTCAGAAGCGAGCGCAGGTGGATGCCGCGCTCATTGCCCAACAGCGCATGCAACTCATCGATGACAATCGCGCGGGCGCTCATAAACAGCGCCGGGATTTCAAGCCCACGCAGCACAAAGAGCGCCTCGAGTGATTCCGGCGTGATCAGTAGCACACCGCGCGGATTCTTGCGAGCGCGGGTCTTCACACTCGGGGATATGTCGCCATGCCATGGATAGACCGGCAACTCGGCCTTGGCGCAGAGATCCTCCATACGTTCGAATTGGTCGTTGATAAGTGCTCGGAGGGGGCTGACATAGACGAGATCGAAGCCGCTTTCGCCGGGATGCTCCAGAACCGAGGAAACCAGTGGCAGAAAAGCAGCCTCGGTTTTGCCGCCCGCTGTGGCGGCGGCAATAATCATGTCTTGGTCGTCATCCAGCAGAGTCAGAATCGCGCGCTCCTGGATGTCGTGCAGGCTCTTCCAGCCCTTGCTCCAGATCCAGCGGCGGACAGGCTCGGCGAGTCGGTCAAACCCCGTTGATCGTTTAGAGTTTGAAGGACGCGAGTTCATCATCCGTTTCGCTATCTGGGATATCGCTCATGTCGTCCCCGCTATCTTCGACGAGATCGACCGAGCCAATTAGTGCGCGCCAGTCCACGCCTGGATTCTGTTCGAGCACGGAAAGCATGTTTACAAAGGATTTGACCGTGTTGCGGGGTGTCCGGAAATAGGCATCGCCGATGCGCTCGGAACAATGGGACATAAAGGCGGTGAGCGCGTCGTCCGGCAAGGCGTCATTCTCGTTCTGCATTACCCGGCGGATGTTGGCTAGAAGGATGAACATTTCCTCCGGCGTCAGATTCGCGAGCTTGATTACCGGACCTGACAGATCGACAAGTCCATTGCGCGCGAAAGTGTTTTCTGCCAGCCGGGATTGGAGCGCTTCATAACTGTAGAGGCCGCGGCGCGTGTCCATGAGGAACTCGGGCGTGCCGCCCAGCATGAAGCCGAGATGGCCGGCGCTGCCTTGCAGCACATCGTTGAGGATGCGCAAGATCTGCTCGTAATTCGCGTTCCGGGCTCGTGAGGATGTCAGCTTGTAAAGATTGACCAAGTTCATCCAGTGACACCACCAGCCCTTTATACCCGGCTTCGCGCACAAACAACGCCAGAAGTTTCAACTGGTCGTAGACATTGGCGTCGTCGATGATCGTACGGACCCCGAGAGACTTGCGGGCGTCTGTCCGAGTCGAATACTCGGCCCTCAGCCACCGCAGCGCGGCGGATGTGAGTTCCTTGTTACCGGCATCGAAACCCTCCCAGTAGCGTGTAATGACCGTCGCGAAATCATATCCTCAGGTTAGTTCCTCCAGATGCGCGAGCTTCTCTCGAATCACTCCGCCGGGTTCCTGATTGCTTCTCTCTCCGGCGCGCATGGCTTGGCTGACGAAACGTTCGACGACCGACGCCATCGCGCCGCCCTCGGACTTGGTGCGGGTCGAGGCGTTGCGTGTCATTTCGGCGTACAACGATCGTGCTTGCCCGCCTGTCGCATGGAGGCGCCGATCAGGCGCCATATCCGCTGACAGGACTACCATTCCCTTCTCGATCGCAATCAAACGAACCAAGTTCAGGAAGAAGGTCTTGCCTGAACCGTATTCGCCGATAACGAAGCGGATTGCCGCGCCGCCCTCGCCGATGCGCTCGATGTCACGGATCAGTTCCTCGATCTCCCGCGCGCGACCGACCTGGATATGCTGTAACCCGACCTTGGGCGCCACGCCGGCCTTAAGCGCCTGAACGATGGTGTCGCGCTCACGGCGTTTAATCTTTGGCATCTGCATCGGTTGCTCCTTATGCCCGCAATTCGGCTGCGATATCCGGGTTAAGTTCGTACCCGTTGTATTCTTCGATCAGCTTGTCGCTAAAGCGTTCGAAAGACCATTCGTTCAGTGTCTCGAGAGCGCCCGCCTGCATTAATTTGAACTGACCCGCCAAGGTCGAGAATTCGACCTCGTCCCAATGGGGCCGTGTCAATAGTTCACGGAGGAAGGCAGCATGGTATGCATCCAGACCCGGAAAACCGTCCTTAACATTTTCCTGTGTTTCGTTCGGTTCCTCTGCGGTCTCACCGTCACGAAAGATATCTTCCAGAACGGAAGATACACGCGCCGTGTCGGCCATCACCGAAGCGACGCGCTTGGCGTCAAGCGCCACTTCGCTATCGCGATCTGATGGCGGCGGCGGAATCGCAAAGTCTCGCTCCTGCTCGCCGGCCGGCCGGACGGTTACCAACTCGCTCTGGGCCGTGAAGGAGTGAAGGTCGGAATAGACGCCTTCCGCTGTTAGGCCCATAGCTTTATAGAGTTTCTCGATTGCCTCGATTTCCCCCGGGGCGATCACTCCGTCGGCTGCAGCAAGAGCTATCGCGATCTGTCCGAGTTCGTGCTTGGCGTTTTCAGGAACATCCCGCAAGCGCCGCCGGAGCAGGGTCAGATTGGGTGGAACCGCAAACATCCATTGAAGATTCGCAAGGAGGCGAGCTGGTTCAGCCCCGGACAAATCCGCGGCGTCTATCAAAGCTTTGAGAGCGTTGTGTTCCTTCGCGGCGATCGTTCCGTCTGCATGGGCGACAAAACTTCCTATGGCGATAGCAACGAGGATGCTCTTGTATTTTTCGCTGACATTCTCAAGCGCTGTGATTCCGTTGGGCAACTGGAAGAGAACTACGGGTTCATTGGGTTTTGGGCTCCTTAGCGCGAAACGTGGATCGGGCGCCATGCCGATCGACAAGCGCGCCAAGGCGTCGGCAGCCCCGGTCAGTTGGCGCTTGCTCAGTTTCTCCGGCGATGTGCCTTCGAGTCGTTCGATAAGCTGCTTGACCGGTGCAAGGCCGCCCGTGCCGATGACCCCATTTGCCCAATGGCGCAGATTGTCCATCTCGGCGCAGGGAAATAGCGGCCAGAGGCGCTCGGGCAAGAGCGCGTGTGCCTCGATCGTGTCCCGGCCATCCGGATTGCGTCCAAGAAAGCGGCTGTATTTGCCAAGGGCTTCTGCGGCATCCTCTGCGATCTCATACGCGATGGCGAGTGGTTTGGATGTGTGCGAGATGTTCGGGGTATCACCCAGGAAACGATCGAGATCGACTTCAAACGCTCTTGAAGCAGCGGCATAGCGGGCGTGAAGAAGCCGCTTGGGCGTGCGCATCTTCAGGCCCACTGGGAACCGCTCATTGAAAACCAGGGTAAACATTGCTCTGAATTCGGGAAACACTCGTGTCGCCGCCATCCGGAGTCGAGTTTCGGGATGAGCGATATACTAACTCAGAAGCCAATCGGAGCTTAGCGGCTGTTTCTCCTTCGCCATCCGGCCAATCGCAACTAGCAGGCCGAGCGGCAACTCATATCCTGACTTCTTAAAACGGGGCTCGGTATCGCCGACAGACCCCAGGACGATCCGTGCGGCATCTAAAAAAGCTCTCAAATAATGCTGGATCGAATGATTTTCTCCGTAAATATCGAGTAACCTTTCGACCTCACCAACGATGAAGTGTTTTTCGTGCTCAGATGGAGAGTCCACAAAAAACCGTTGTTCAAGTCCATAGAAATAGAGAAAGACATACCCCGGTCCATATTGTTTGTCCGATCTTTCTCCGGCCAGCCAGTCGAGATAGGTTGCTCGCGCTCGGGGGTTGATGCTGCTATAGCGCGGCCAATAAGGCATGCTCTCGCCGGAAAAATCGGATCCGGCCGTTGCAACGGGCAATTCAGGATCGATGAACGCACCACCTATCCCTGGGGCCATCTCTCGGTTTGGCTCTGGGCCAAGATAGATCATCCCGCCGATTGTGCGCCCGGCTACAGTCGCTGTGCCGCCCGGCTCAACCCAGCATGATTTGCGCTTCGGATTTCTTCGAGACTGTTTTGTAAGCCTACGGTGACTTGGCGGGACGTGGCGCTCGCGGTTTGTGTTTGGGCGCGCCGACCCTATCGATGGCACACTGGAGTTCGTTGGCCCAGAGTGGGATGAATCGGAACTGCCGGTTGTGGGGCTCTCTCCTTTTGCTCGCCGTACAAGCTGAAACAACCCGTAGCCGGCAATAAGAGCGATAACCCACAACTCCATTGGGAAACCTACGATTATAATCTATCTCGAAAAATTGCGGATACTGGGTTGCGCATTTATCGAACCATGGCATAACCATTTTGTTTTCAGAACGATTGATTTCTACTCCTTAAGTTTAATACCATACAATGCGATTTTGAGGTAGTTTTGCATGGCATCTACAAAATCGACTCGTTCCAGCCCTCGATCACGCCGCGCACGTGCTCCAGGAAAAGGTCGGCGACCGCCCCGTCGAGCGCGCGGTGGTCGAAGGTCAGAGTCAGATAGGCGATCGAGCGGATGGCGATCGCGTCGTTGATGACTACCGGCGTCTTGGTCACGGCGCCCAAGCCTAGAATCGCCGCCTGCGGCTGGTTGATCGCCGGCGTGGCCAGCAGCGAGTTGTAGCTGCCGTAGTTCGAGATCGAGAACGTCCCCTGGGCGGTCTCGTCCGGCTTGATCTGCTTTTTCCGCGCCCGCCCGGCCAGATCGTTGACCGCGCGCTGCAAGCCCAGGACGCTCTTCTCGTCCACGTTGCGGATCACCGGAACGATCAGCCCCCAGTCGAGCGCCACCGCGATGCCGATGTTGATTTCTCGATGGAGGATCAAATCTGCGCCGTCGAGAGAAGCGTTCACCGCCGGATACGCTTTCAGCGCCGAGGCGGCGGCCCGCAGGAAAAACGGCAGGAAAGTCAGCTTCGTCCCGTTCTGCGCGAGGAACTTGTCTTTGACCGCCTCCCGTTGCTTGGCGATCGCGGTGCAGTCCACTTGATGAACGGTTGAAACATGCGGCGACACGCGCATGCTGCGCACCATGTGCTCGGCGATGCTGCGGCGCATCGCGCTCAAGGGCTCCGCCGTGTACTTGCCGAAGCGGGCCTCCGGCGCCGGGGGGAACGCCGCAACCGCCGCCGCCGGAATCTCGGGAACGCGCTTGCGCCGCTCGACGTAGGCCAGGATGTCTTTCTTGGTAATCCGTCCGCCGCTGCCGCTGCCGGCGCCCAGGGCCGCCAAGTCGATTCCGTGTTCCTTGGCGATCCGCCGCACCAGGGGAGAGGAACGAATCCGTCCCTTTTCATCGGCGGGGGCCGGGGTCGGCGCGGCCTCGGGCGCGGGCGCCGCCGGCGCCGGAACGGATGCCGCGGGCAGGGGGGCGGCTTCCGCCGCAGCCTGCGCATCGCCGGAAGGAGCTTCGTGCTGTCCGACCCGCGACCCGTCCCCGATCAAGGCGACGACCGTGTTGATCGCAACCGTATCGCCTTCAGGAAAGAAAACGGCTTCCAGCACGCCCGACTCCGGCGCCGGAACCTCCGAGTCCACCTTGTCCGTGGAGATCTCGAACAGCGCCTCGTCGCGCTCCACCCTGTCGCCGGGTTCCTTCAGCCACTTGGTGATCGTGCCTTCCACGATGCTTTCGCCCATTTGGGGCATCAGCACTTCGCCCATAACCGATTGTTCCTCGCCTTTTCAGTCTTGCAATGAATCTCACTATCCACTATCCACTATTCACCGGCCGCGAAGCGGCCTCGACCGGAACCCGCTCGAAGGCCAGGCAAAAATGCCGGACGAGAGCATCGACCACCCGCTCCTGCGGCGGCGCGGACCTCAGCACGCGCTGCATCGAAGTCACCGGCTTCGGAATTCCGCAGGGAACGATCAACCCGAAGTCGTCGAGGTTGGTCGATACGTTCAAGGCGAACCCGTGCGTAGTCACCCAACGGCTCAGATGAACTCCGATGGCCGCAATCTTCGCGCCGCCGACCCATACGCCGGTACAGCCGTCAAGCCGCCCCGCGGCGATGCCGAACTCGCCGAGCGCCCCGATCATCACGCTTTCCAGGTTACGCAGATAGGCGCCGACGTCCCGCCGCCAGAACTTCAAATCCAGGATCGGATAGCCGACAATCTGGCCGGGGCCGTGAAAGGTCACGTCGCCCCCGCGGTCGGTCTCTTCGACGGCGATGCCGCGGCGCTCGAGCAATTCCGGCGAAGCCAGGATATTCGCGCCGTCCGCGTTCCGCCCCAGCGTGATCGTCGCCGGGTGCTCCGCGAACAGCAACCGATCGCCCGCGTCGCCCCGCTTGAGCGCCGCGGCCGCCTCCAGTTGCAGGCGCCAACCTTGGCGGAACCCGACCGCGCCCAATCGCCGGATCGCGCAGGCCCGCGTCCCGGCCGCCGTTGCGCCGCCGGAGTTGTCTTTCGCCATGAGGGCGCCGTTCATGCCGCCCCCGTCAGCCGTTGATCGTCAATCCGTAGATGCCGTTGAACGCTTCCTGCACGGCTTCGGAGAGCGTCGGATGGGCGTGGATCGCCGCCGTCATCGTTTCCACCGTCCCCTCCGCTTTCATGGCGACGACCGCTTCGTGGATCGACTCCGTCGCCTGCGGTCCGATGATGTGGACGCCGAGAATCTCGCCGTATTTCTCGTCGGCGACGACCTTGACGAAGCCGCCGCGTCCGCCCAGGATCGAAGCCTTGGCGTTGCCCGCGAAGGAGAACTTCGAGACCTTGACCGCATGCCCCGCTTCCCGCGCCCGCGCTTCGGTCAGTCCGACGGAGGCGATCTGCGGCTCGCAATACGTGCACGAAGGATTCAGGTTGTAGTCGATCGGCTCGACTTCCTTGCCGGCGATCCGCGCCGCGGCGACCAGCCCTTCGGCCGTTGCCGTATGCGCAAGCTGAGGCGCGCCGGCAACGATATCGCCGATGGCGAACACGCCCTTGCGGGCGGTCTCCATGAAGCCGTCGACCGCGATGAAACCGCGCTCGGTGGGGATGGCGGCGTTTTCGAGGCCGATGTTCTCGGTATTCGGCTTGCGTCCGACCGCGACCAGCAGCTTTTCCGCCGCCAGCGCGCCCTGTTTTCCGTCCGCGTCGGTGTAGGCCAGCGAAACCCCGTCCGGGGAAGGCTCGATGCCGTCCACCTTTGCTCCGGTCAGCACTTGGATTCCCCTCTTGCGGAAGGCCCGCGCAAGCTCCGTCGAAACCTCCTCGTCTTCCATCGGGACCAGCCGCGGCAGCATCTCCAGCAGCGTCACTTGCGCGCCGAAGCTGCGGTAGATCGAGGCGAACTCGACGCCCACGGCGCCCGCGCCGATAATCGCCAGCGACGCCGGGACTTCGGTCTGATCCAGAATCTCGACGTTGGTGAGAATCCGCTGCGGGTCGACTTCCAATCCCGGAAGCATGCGCGCTTCCGATCCGGTCGCCAAGATAACGGCGCCGGCCGTCAGCGTCTTCGCGCCGCCGTTTTGCCGCGCCTCGACCGCGCCGTTGCCCGCAAGCCGTCCGTAGCCCTGGATGAGCGTGATTTTATGTTTCTTGAAGAGGAATTCGATGCCTGCGGCGTGCTTCTCGACGATCTGCCGCTTTTTGTCGCGCATCTTGGCCATGTCCACATGGGCCGGCCCGGCGGCGATGCCGAAATCTTCGGCTCGCAGGATGTCTTCGTACACCTCCGCGAAGTGCAGCAGCGCTTTCGTCGGGATGCAGCCTACGTGCAGGCAGGTTCCGCCCGGCTTGGGCGCTTTCTCGATGACGCCGACCTTCAAGCCGTACTGGGCCGAGCGGATGGCCGCGGCATAGCCTCCGGGCCCGCCGCCGATGATCAGAACGTCGTAATCCGTTGTCAAAGCCCATTTTATCAGAGGGTTTTTACGCTTCCTGCAGCTTGTCCCGGAGCTGTTTCCGCCGCCTTCGGTTTCGTTTCCGCACGGAGCGAAACACAGAAGCGCCCGCGGAGCGGCTGATATACTCCCAATCATGTCAACTCGAATCTCAAGCGGTTTTGCGTCCCCGGCTGCCGCGGCGGCGCTTCTTTGGTGGAGCGGCGGAATCGCGGCGGCGCAGGAACGCTTCGACGATCCGGCGCTGGTCTCCGTCCGCGTGGAGCTCGGCGTCGGGGACGAGCAGCCCCAGGCTTGGGACGGGAAGCTCTCGGTCTCGGGCGGAGAACTGGTCGGCATCTCCAGCCGGCGGCCGACTCCCGACGACCGCATCGCAGGCAACTCCTGGAAGCTGAGCTCGTGGCAAGGCCCCAACCATTGGTACCCCGCTCCAAAACCGCAGCCGGTCACGGGCGTCCCGGTGAATATTTTCACCCCCGGCCTGATCGTCGATTTGAAAAGCCGGGGCCGCGCGCGCATGGCCTTCGAGACCGAGCAGGGCGATTTCCGCATCGACCTCGGAGACCTGGCCGCCGGTCAACCGCGCCGTTTTCTGGGGGGGCGCGTCGTCGCCTCGCGGACCGTCAGCGCCCGGAAAATTTCCGAGAGCGGGCGTCAAAACGATTTCGCATCGCTCGTAACAGGCCCGAACGGCCGGGTCTGGGTCGTCTGGGTCGCCTACCGCGATGGGGCGAACGAAGTTCTTCTCCGCCGCTACGACGGCGGCGAGTGGGGAGAGATACAAACGGTCACCGAGAAACCCGGCGACGTGTTCCTGGCCAAGGCCGCGCGCGGCGGCGACGGCCGCATCCATGTCGTCTGGTCCGACCAGATCGACGGCAACCGCGACCTCTACGCCCGCGCCCTCGACGGCGGGCAATGGTCGCCCGTCCGGCGGCTCAGCGAAGCCCCGCAGCCCGATCTCTACCACAACCTCGCTACCGACTCCCAAGGCCGCGTCTGGGTCGCCTGGCAGGGGTTCCGCGACGGCCAAGCCGACATTTTTGCGCGGTCTTACGAGGGCGGGCAGTGGTCGCCCGCCGAGAAAGTCTCGGCATCTCCGGCCAACGACTGGGAGCCCGCCATCGCCGCCGACGCCGGCGGCAACGTCTATATCGCTTGGGACACCTACGACAAGGGCAACTACGACATCCTGATGCGCCGCCGCGGCGCCGGGGGCTGGGAGGGCGCCGTTCCGCTGGCTGACACCCCCAAGTTCGAAGCGCACGTCACCCTGGCCTGCGACGGCGACGACAGGCTGTGGGCCGCCTGGAGCGAAAGCGGAACCCTATGGGGCAAAGACAACGGCTTCGGACTCGAGCAGGAAGGGACGCGGCTCTATCAGTGGCGGAAGATCGCCGTCGCGGCTCTCGACGGCGGCCGCCTGCTCGAACCGGCCGTCCCGCTCGACGACGCGCTGCCGCCCGAGTTGCGCGACAAAAACGACCTGCCGACCGTCCAGCCCGACGGCAAGGGCGGCGTATGGGTATTTTTCCGGTGCCGCAACCCGCGGCTCAAAGACATCATTTCCGATTTCGAGGCGCACCGCGCGGCGTGGGAGTTGTGGGGCGTGCGCTACACGGGCGGCGCTTGGGGCGAGCCGCTCCATTTCCCGCACAGCACCGGGCGCATGGACGTGCGCAGCGCTTTCGCCCAAACCGAAGACGGCGGCATCGCCGCGGCCTGGCCGACAGACAACCGCGACTTCGCCTCGATGCTGGTCGATCAAGCCGATATCTATGTCGGGAAAATCCCCGCGCCCGCGGCCGGCGGCGCGCTCAAGCTGCAACCGCGCAAGCAGCCGGAGATCACGGTTTACCCCATCCATCCGAACGAGGCCGAAGACCTCGCCAGAATCCGCAACTACGAGATCGTCTCGGGCGGCAAAACCTACAGGATCTACCGCGGCGACACCCACCGCCACACCGAGTTTTCGATGGACGGCTTCAACGACGGCTCGCTGCTGCAAGCCTACCGCTACGCCATCGACGCGGCAAGCCTTGACTTCTACGCCAACTCGGAACACAACTTCCTGGGCGGCCCCGACGTGGAATACCACGATTGGTTGCTGCAGCAGTTCGTGGACTGCTTCCACCTGCCGGGCCGCTTCACGCCGCTGTTCGCCTACGAGCGCAGCGTGCGCTACCCCAACGGACACCGCAACATCATCTTCGCCAAACGCGGCGTCCGGCCGTTCCGCATTTCGCGCGAAGAGTTCGGCGGCCTATTCCCCTTCTCCACCGAGGAAGTCACCAAGCGCTCGGCCAACCCCGAACCCGTGGGCACGAAAGACCTGTACGCCTACCTCAAGGAGAACGACGGCATCGCCATCGCGCACACCTCGGCGACCAACATGGGCACCGACTGGCGGGACAACGACCCGCAAGTCGAGCCGCTGGTCGAGATCTATCAGGGCGACCGCGTCTCGGCCGAATACGAAGGCGCGCCGCGGGCCGCCTATGCCGGCAACCCGCGCTCGGCGCCGGGCGGGTTCCAGCCCGCCGGCTACGTCTGGAACGCCTGGGCCAAGGGCTACAAGCTCGGCGTGCAGGCGGCGTCGGAC
This sequence comes from Bryobacterales bacterium, assembly GCA_965214655.1. Lineage (GTDB taxonomy): Bacteria > Acidobacteriota > Terriglobia > Bryobacterales > UBA6623 > CATQHP01. Next base: position 4,664,752 of record OZ243965.1, read on the forward strand.
CACGTGGCGACGCATATCTCCTACGCCTGCACGATTTCCGAGGATTCGAGCCGCGAGGGGCTGCTCGACGCCATGCGCAAGCGGCACTCTTACGGGGCGACCGACAACATCGTGCTGGACTACCGGCTGCAGGCCGGCGGCAAGGAGTATCTGCAGGGCGACATCGCGACCGTATCCGGCGATTTTCGCCTGTCGGTGCGCGTCATCGGCACGGAGCCGATCCGCCAGATCGACATCGTCAGGAGCGGGCAGTTCGTGCACACCCGCCAGAACCTCGGCCGGGAGGCGGCGTTCACCTTTACCGACGGCGAAGCGGAAGCGGGCGAAAGCTACTACTACGTGCGCGTCCAGCAAGTGGACGGCCAACTCGCCTGGTCGTCGCCCATCTGGGTCACGGTGGGCGGCGCGCGGTAGCCTCTGCGGCGAAAAGGGGATCCGACGGGCAACGAGGCTAATCCCGCTCGTCGGGATCTGCTCCGGCATTCATCAGCGCCGCGGCGGGGGCATTGTTGAACTCGACCGCATAATGCAGAGGCGTCTTGCCGGTCATGCCCCCCTCTGCATACGCGGTATAGGTATATAGGAGCGCCTTGGTCACGGCAGGGTTCGCATTGGACTTGGCCGCATGATCCAGTGGAGTCTTGCTGTCCCTGTCCCATGCGTTGGGTCCGCTCCCGCGGTCAGCAGCGCCGTAACGACGGCGGGGTCCTGATTATGCCCGGCCGCATGATGCAGTGGTGTCCGACCTTTCTCATCCCGCGCGTTCAGGTCCGCTCCGGCGGCAAGGCGGCGGGCCACGTCCTCGACAGTCGCCGCTTGGAAATACTCCTCCGAGTTCCAGTCCGCTCCGGCGGCAGGGGCGGCCGCCGCTGTCGTTTGCGCCGCCATGCGTTTCAGTATAAGCGCCGCAAACCCGCGTATCCGTCCGGCGGAAAGTCCGGCCCGGCCGAACCGCCGGTCAACAAAAATGAGCCAGCACGACCAAAATTACGGAAAAAACAAAGAAACCGATCGGCAGGCCGGTTTCGACAACGGTCAGCTTCCAGTAGCGGCTTCTGTTCTTGCCTTCTTCGAGCAACTCCCATTCCCGCTTGAAAAACGGATAGGCAAGCTTTTCTTCCAACTCGTGCAGCGCAGCGAATTTCCCCGAGTTCAGTTGGCGGTAGGAACGGATGACAACATACCAGGATGCCGAGAGCAAAACTCCCACAACGCCTCCGGCAATCAAAATCCCATGGACGGGGAACGATCCCGTCCCGTATCTCAGGAAAGCGGCAAGCACAACCAGAATCGCTGTCAGCAGACTGACGTAAAGCCTGTTTGCCCCTTCCCTGCGTTGGCTCACCCGATCCGCAAGCTCGGCGTGCAGCTTGTAGATTTCCAACAGTTCTTCCTGTCTGTCGTCGTCCATGGCTGTAGTTTATTCTCTCAGCCCCATGCGGCGCCCCCTAACGCGCCGTGGCGCCGCCGTCGATGACCCAGGTTTGGCCGGTTACCCAAGTCGATTCGTCGGAGGCCAGGTAGAGCGCGATGCCGCCGATGTCGCGGGTTTCGCCCAGGCGGCGGATGGGCTGGTTCGACGGGATGCGCTCCCCGCCTTCGGCGTTTTTCCAAAAAAACGAGCTGAAGTCGGTGCGCACCAGGCCCGGGCAGATCGCGTTGACGCGGACATTGTGCTTGCCCCATTCGTAAGCCCACGAGCGGGTCATCATGATCAGCCCCGATTTGGTGAGGCTGTAAAGCAGACCTTCCTTTTGCGGCCGCAGTCCGGCGATCGAGGCGGTGTTGATGATCGATCCTCCGCCTTTTTCGATCATCTTGGGCACGACCAGGCGCAGGAAGCGCACCGCGGAAAGGACGTTGATCTCGACCATCTTCATGACCGCCTCGTCGGTCACGTTCAGCGCCGGCCCTTGCTCCAGGTTTGTCGCGCCGTTGTTGACCATGATGTCGACCGTGCCGAACCGCTCTTCCGCCGCGGCGACGGTCGCCTCGATTTGCTCCTTCCTGCCCACGTGGCAGGGAAACGGCATCACCTCGCCCGGCAGGCCGGCGAACTCGGCCGCCGTCCGCTCCAGGTTTTCCATCTTGCGGCTGGCGATCACGACTTGGGCGCCCGCTTCGACGAAGCGCCTGGCGATTTCCTTGCCGATGCCGCGGCCTCCGCCGGTGACGATCGCGACCTTGCCTGCCAAGCTGAAGCTCATCTCAGTTCCGTCCTTTCGAGCAGTTCCCGATTATAATGCCCGCGGCCCCTCGATCGTCTACAATTTCTGGACGGCAGCGGTATCTTCATGAGCTCGACGCCCGAAACAACGCCCGTGCGCGCCGCTCACCGCTTCGACGAGGACCGCCTGATCCGCTATCTGACGCAGCATCTCGATGGGTTTCGCGCGCCGTGCGCAATCCGGCAATTCGAGGGCGGGCAGTCGAACCCTACTTTCCTGCTGCGAACCGACGGCGGCGATTCCGTCATGCGCAAAAAGCCGCCGGGCAAGCTGCTGCCGTCGGCGCACGCGGTCGAGCGCGAATACCGCGTGATGAAAGCTCTGGAGCGCACGAAAGTGCCCGTTTGCCACATGTTGCTGCTCTGCGAAGACGCCTCGGTGATCGGCACGCCGTTCATCGTGATGGAGCACGTTGCCGGCCGGGTTTTCCACGACCTGACCTTGCCGGGGCTGCCTCCGGGCGACAGGGCGGCGGTCTACGCGCACATGGTCGAGGTCCTCGCGCATCTGCACACGGTCGTCCCCGGCGATGTGGGGCTGGGAGACTTCGGCAAACCGGGAAACTATTACGCCCGGCAGATCAGCCGCTGGACGCGGCAATACCGCGCCGCCGAAACGCGCGCCATCCCGGCGATGGACAACCTGATCGCCTGGCTGCCCGAGAACGTCCCCTCCGGCGGCGGCAGCGGTTTGGTTCACGGGGATTACCGGCTGGGGAACATGATCTTGCACCCTACCGAGCCGCGCATTCTGGCGCTGCTCGATTGGGAGCTGTCGACTCTGGGGCATCCGCTCGCGGATCTGGCCTACAACTGCATGCCCTATTACCTGCCCGCCCACCGCGGTCCGTCGCTGGTCGACAACGATCCCGCGCTATCGGGCATCCCCAGGCTCGAAGACTATCTCGCCGCTTACTGCAAGCACACCGGGCGGGACGGCATCGACAACTGGAACTTTTACATGGCCTTCTCGCTGTTCCGCTCGGCCGGGATCGGCCAGGGGGTGTACAAGCGCGGACTGGACGGGAACGCCAGCTCGCAGACGGCGCTGCTGCTCGGCAAGGGAGTGGAAATGACCGCCGGAATCGGCTGGTGCCTGGCGCAGGAAAGCCGCGCCGTTGCTGCGGCGGGCGGATAGCGGTCCGTTCAACCGCCGGCGCGATCCTGCATCGCCCCAGGACGTATAACTTTTGGGGCGGCTTTTGTGCGGGCCGTTGCGCAAGCAGCGGGTTCAGTGGCAGCCCATGCAGGCGAAATTGCGGCCGTGGCAGGGCAGGCAAGTCTGCTTGTCGAATCCCAGCTTGCCGGTCGAGTGCAAGTCCGCGAACTCCCGGGTGTGATCGGCCGGCAGCAGATCGATGCCTTCGTGGTGGCAATCGGGGCAACTGAACGGGTTGTCGATTTCGCTGTGGCAGACGAGGCAGTCGGCCATGCGGGGCATGTGGGCCGTTCCCGTTACGGCCGTGCTTGCTTGCAGCCCGCGGTGGCAGGCGGAGCAACTGTCTGTCTTGCCGCCCCGCGCAGCGGCGCCGTCGAGCAAGCTCCGGACGCCCTCCGCGCGCCCCATGTATTCTCCGGAGTCGATGGCGGCGGCGATGCGCGCGGCGGCATTGCCCAACTCGAGATGCAGCCGGTGGTCGAAGCGGTAGCTGCGCGCCGGCGGCTGCCGGGCTTCCAGCGGCGCGAGGTCGATTTCCGCGGCGATTTGCCCGCTGTGGCAGAACTCGCACGCGGCCGCGGCGGGCAGCAAACGGTCTTCGGCGCGCCTGCTGTCCGCCGCGGCCGCGTGGCAATCCGTGCAGGCAAGCCCCTGGTCCAGGTGCGCGCCGTGCGGGAACTTCCATTCTTGGGCATTGCGGTCCTGCGCGGCTGCGCCGGCGCTCCATAGCGCCAAGCCAACGGCAAGTACGCTTGCGCGCGCCGAAAAGACGCTTGCGCGCGCCCCCCCAAAGCGCTTCACCCCAGCACCGCCTCAAGAAATTTCCCGGTATGCGACTGCTTCGCCCCGGCGACGGTTTCCGGCGGACCCTGGGCCACGATCGTTCCGCCGCCCGCGCCGCCTTCGGGGCCGAGATCGATAACCCAGTCGGCCGACTTGACGACGTCGAGATTGTGCTCGATCACCAGCACCGTGCCGCCCTTGTCGAGCAGGCGGTCGAAGGCCTCCAGCAGCTTCGCGATGTCTTCGAAGTGCAGCCCCGTCGTCGGCTCATCGAACAAGTATAAGGTCTTGTTGCTCGAGCCGGCGCGGCCCGCGGACTGCCCGATATGGGCGGCCAGCTTCACGCGCTGCGCCTCGCCGCCGGAGAGAGTCGTCGCCGCTTGCCCGAGCCGCAGGTAGCCCAATCCGACCTGGGCAAGGGTTTCCAGCTTGCCGCGGATATTCCTGTGATCGGCGAAGAACCGCAGCGCCTCGTCGATGGTCAGCCGCAGCACGTCGTGTATGTTTTTTCCGCGGCGCCGGATCTCCAGGATCTCGGGGCGGTAGCGCTTGCCCTTGCAGTCTTCGCAGACCAGATCGACATCCGACAGGAATTGCATTTCGACGGTGATCGAGCCGTCGCCGCGGCAGGTCTCGCAGCGGCCGCCGGGCACGTTGAACGAAAAATGCCCCGGGGGGTAGCCGCGCCTGCGGGCTTCGCTCGTCGAGGCGAACAACTCGCGCACGGCGTCGAACGCCTTGACGTAAGTCACGGGATTGGAGCGCGGCGAGCGGCCGATGGGCGATTGATCGACGCACACCACCTCGTCGATTTGCTCGGCGCCGGCGATGAGGCGGCACGGCAGGCGCTCGGCGCCGGCATCCCACTCGCCGAAACGCTGTCTGAGAACGCAATCGAGGCCCTTGTGGATGACTTCATTGACCAACGTCGATTTGCCCGAGCCGGAGACTCCGGTAATGACGGTCAAGACTCCCAGCGGCAGCGAAACGTGCACGTTGCGCAGGTTGTGCTTGTCGGCGCCTTCGAAGCGCAGCGCGCCGCGCGGCTTGCGGCGGCGGGCGGGAACTGGAATCTTCTCGCGGCCGCTCAGGTATTTTCCCGTCAACGACTGCCGATCGGCGAGGATTTGCCGGGCGGTTCCGTTGAAAACGACCTTGCCGCCGTTCTCGCCCGCCGCGGGGCCGAGATCGAGAATGTGATCCGCCGAGCGCATGATGTCGGGATCGTGCTCCACGACGAGGATGGTGTTGCCGATGTCTCTGAGCTCGTGCAGGGCGCTGATCAAGCGCCGGGTATCGCGGGCGTGCAAGCCGATCGACGGCTCGTCGAGAACGTAACACGCGCCAACCAGCCGCGATCCCAGCGACGAGGCCAGTTGGATGCGCTGCGCCTCGCCGCCGGAAAGCGTTGAGGAGAGCCGGTCGAGCGTCAGGTATTCCAGACCGACATCGTTGAGGAATTGCAAGCGGCGGCGGATATCGAGCACGAGCCGCCCGCCGATTTTCGCGGCTTCGCCTTGCAGCTCGAGCGCGTCGAAGAACTCCTTGGCGCGGCCCAGCGAGAATGCCGTCACGTCGGCGATTGTCTTGTCCGCGATACGCACGTTGCGCGCCTCGCGGCGCAGCCTGCTGCCGCCGCAGTCGCGGCAGAGCGTATAGCCCCGGTACTTCGCCAGCAGCATGCGAATGCTCATCTTGTGCTTCTTGGTTTCGAGCTGGTCGAAGAAACCCCGGACGCCGCCGAAGCCGTCCGCCTGCGCGTGCCGCAAAGACGCCCCCGCTTCGACGAATGCGCGTTCCTCGGGCGTGAGGTCGCCGTAGGGCGCATTCACCCTGACGCCCGCCGCAACCGCCGCGGCCAGCAGCTTGCTCTGAAAGCCGCGGTATTTGGGCTTGCTCCAGGGCTCGATTGCGCCCGCAGCCAGCGTCTTGCGGCGGTCGGGAATGACCAGGCCCATGTCGTAATCGACGGTGTTGCCGAAGCCTTGGCAGCGCGGACACGCTCCGAACGGCGAGTTGAAGCTGAACAGGCGCGGCTCGGGTTCGAGACAGGCGACGCCGCAATCTCGGCATTCGAACTTCTCGCTGAACCACAGGCGGCGCGGCGGCGCGGCAGCGGAAGCCGGGGCGCTTTCAAAGCAGACCTCGCCGCTTTCGCGGAAGGCGATTTCGACCGCGTCGACCACCCGTTCCCGCATATTCGGGGAGACGCGCAGACGGTCGACCAGGACGAAAAGAGGCTTGTTGAAATCGATGTCGAGCAGCGATTCGGGCGTCGAGAACGAAAAGACTGCGCCGTCCTGGAAAAGACGGTTGTACCCGCGCGAACGCAGATCGGCCAGGCGCCCCTTGAGATCGCCGTCCGCATTCGCCGCGCGCGCCGGAAACAGCGCGTGCCAGCGGGACCCCTCCTCCAGAGCGAGAACTTCCTCGGCAACGCCGCCGGCAGTGTCGCGCGACACCGGCTTGCCGCAATCCGGGCAATGCGTCGCGCCGACCCGGGCGAACAACAGGCGCAGGAAATCGTAAATCTCCGCGGTCGTGGCCACCGTGGAGCGCGGATTCCGCGGCGCACTTTTGCGGCGGATGGCGACAGGCGGCGCGATGCCGACGATCGCATCGACAGCGGGCTTTTCCATCCGTTCGAGGAACTGCCGCGCGTAGGCCGAGAGCGATTCCACGTAGCGCCTGCGGCCCTCGGCGTAAACCGTGTCGAATACCAGCGACGACTTGCCCGAGCCGGAGACGCCCGTGACCACGATCAGCCGATTGTGGGGCAGGCGCGCGTCGATATTCTTGAGGTTATGCACCCGCGCGCCGCGAATTTCGAGGTGGTCCTGCGACAAGGGAAACGATTTCGGAAAACGCCGCGCAAACCGCACCGGCGCGCCGCGCATCGAGCAGACAAACTCTATCTGAGTATATCCCGCGCGGGGACGGCAGCGGACGGCGGGGCCAAGAAGGGCAGGGTCGACAGGCCGCCCGGCTGTCCCCGTTCGAAAAGGAGAATCCCCGATGCCCGCCGCAACCGTAGGCGCCGAGCCGCCCGTCGAATGCCCCCAGCGCGCTGCGATGAACGCAGCGCCCGCAGCGGCGTCCTACAAGAAAGCGCTCGCGCCGCCGGCCATTGCCGCATCCGTTACGCTGCTCGGCGCGGTCGGAAACAGCCTTCTCGTGTTTTTAAGAGTGGATCTCATATCCCGGGGCGACGCGCGACCGTAAGCGGGGCGGCGAGCAAGCGCTACACTGGAATAGCGCCTCCCTATGGCGGGGCGCGGTATTGGAGGCCCGAACGATGAAACGACTTTTTCCGCTTGCGGCGTTGCTCGCTGTCCTTGCGCCGAGCCTGGCGGCGCAGCCTCAATTCAAAACTCAGGAAGAGTTCGACGGCTTCGTTGCGATTCAGAACGCGACGTCCCTCGACGAACGCATCGAGGCCGGAACGGCGTTCATGGCGGATTTCCCCGACAGCGACGCCAAGGGTCTGGCGGCCTATATGCTGATGCTCAGCTATCAGGGCAAGAACGACTTCGAAAATATGCTGATCTACGGCGACGAGACACTCGCTTCGACCGCGGACCCGGGCGTTACGGTCGGCGTGCTGGTCTCGCTCTCCAACGCCATCCCCAACCGCACGCGCGAGTTCGATCTGGACAAGGAGGAAAAGCTGTCCAAGGCCGAGGATTACGCCAAACGCGCCATAACGATGATTCCGATGCTCCAGAAAGTCGACCCCAACCTGAGCGACGACGACTGGCTGATGACGAAAAAAAACTTCATGTCGCAATGCCACGAGTCCATCGGGCTGGTCGCCGTCAAGCGGGAAGATTTTCCGGCGGCCGAGGAATCGCTGCGCAAATCGCTCGACCTGTCGACGGAGCCGCTGCCGTCAACCTTGTACAACCTCGGGATCGCGCTCCAACGCCAAGGCAAGAAGGACGAAGCGATCAACATCGCCGACCGCTGCATGGCCGCGGGCGGTTATAAGCTCCCCAATGGCGCCGACCTGTGCAGCAAGCTCAAAGTCGAAGCCGGCCGCTGACCCGTGACCGGCGATCGCAAAGCCCTGACCGAGGCGCTCGGGCACGAGTTCGCGGACGCTTCTCTGCTGCACCGCGCGTTGACCCACCGCTCCGCTTGCACGGGCCAAAAAGACGCTTGCGCGGAGCACAACGAGCGGATGGAATTCCTGGGCGACGCGGTGCTCGGCTTCGTGGCCGGAGACGTTCTCTACCGGCGTTTTCCGGATTATCCGGAGGGCATGCTCACCAAACTCAGGACGTTTCTGGTCAGCGGGGAAAACCTTGCGGCAGTCGGCCGGCGCGTGGGGATCGGCTCTTGCCTGCTAATAGGCAAAGGCGAGGAAGCAAGCGGAGGACGTTCCAAAAAGAGACTGCTCGTCAACGCCGTCGAGGCGCTGCTCGCCGCGGTGTACCTCGACGGCGGAATCGACGCCGCCCGCGGTGCAGTCGAGGCGCTGATTCTGACGGAAGCCGCGCTCGAGGAGGCCGTCGAGAACCTTGCCCGGAGCGCTCCCAAGTCCACGCTGCAAGAGTGGGCGCAAGCGCGCAAGCTGGATGCTCCCGAATACCGCGTCCTGGCGGCGAGCGGCCCCGCTCACCGGCCTGCGTTCACGGTCGAAGTGCGCGTCGGCGGCGAACGCCGCGCGGCGGAGGGTCCGTCGAAAAAGGCGGCGGAAAACAAAGCCGCGGCCGCCGCGTTGGCCTGCCTGCAGCCTGCCGAAGCAGCGCCCGGGGCGGCAAGATGACGGCGCGCTTGCTCTCCACTCTCCGCCGGCCGGCAGCGCTGGCGCTGGCGCTGCCGCTGATCGCCGGGGTCACGCCGCAGGCGTCGCAAGCGGCGGCGGACAAGCTCGACCGCATCGCTCGCTCCGCCCTCGAGAGCGGCGAAACCATCGTCCTGAGCGAAGACGAGTTGAACTCCTTCCTGCGTTACGACGGCGCGGCAGGCATTCCGCCGGGAATCGACGACGTCGCGGTTCGGCTGCGCGACGGGGGCGCCACGATCGATGCGGTGGTCGACCCTGAGGCGGCCGGCGCGTCGCTGGAAGACGCGCCGCTGTTCATTCGCTTGCTGGCGAGCGGCGCGCGCAAGGTCAGCGCGGACATTGTTTACGAAGCCGGCGCTGGCGCCGGCGCCGCAAGAGTCGCTGCGGTCAGGATTGAAGATTTCACGTTGAGCGGCGACGCGCTCGACTGGTTTTTGGCGGCGCTCGCCCCCGAGCCGCTGCGGCCCTATCTCGCGGGTAGGCCGATCCCCCTTGCGAGCGGCATCGACGCGGTGCGGATAGCACCCGGCCGGATCGTCCTCACCGCCAAGTAACCGGCGGCCGGAGTTGCCTTGGCAATCGCCGGACGATACGCGAAGATCGATTTTGCGGAAAGAGCTTGCGCCGGTCGAAGTCAAGCTGTGCGCCGCGCCCGGCCATGGCCGCCGCCGTGAGGATGTTGCAACAGGGCGTGGGCGGCGCGGCGATGCCGGGGTCCGTGCGCAAGCGGGCCGCGGCTAACGGCCGATCCAGACCGGCGAGTTCCAGGCGTACTTGCCGGTGTCGCCGCGGCGGAGACCGCGATCGCCATCGGCGGCGGAGAGAGCCGGCCCGGCGTCACGATTGCCGTCGAGTAGGGGGGCTGACGCGATCCCGACTCACGGTTTTAGATTGTCTTCACTCAAGACGACACAACGCCCGCCGACTGAAAATCCATTCGCCGGCTTACTCTTCAAGAAGGATCGTTCCCTCCCAGATGCGCTTTGTATTGGAACTTCCTTGCACGGGGATATACTGGCCGGTTCTGATTTGGCTGACAGCGTACGTTGGCAGAGGGCGTTCCACGATACAGCGGCCTGCAGCCTCGAAACTGTATTCCTTGGGCCTGAAATCCAAGTTGTCGAAGCCGCATTGCTTGCGTGGATCGGGAAGATCGTTTTCGTCGCGCGGAACCACGTGCAAGAAGAACGCCGCTTCGAAGTCCTCTCCAGGCCTGCATCGTTCATTATGAGCGTACACCAGCCGGCCGTTCCTGAGATAGACATTCCAGTTGGATTCGATTACAGGGTCGCCGAGTTCAACGTACGGCCTGTCGTAAACGGCCCGGTCGTAAAGGAACATCAGCCGATTGTTCGGAGTAAGGAGGCCGGGGCCATCCTCGCGATTGCGTGTGATAAACAAGTCGGCAGTCTCGCGTCTCCCGCGGTTGTATTCCATGACGCTTCCGGCGAGATAGTAATTCGCTGCATGAAAAGCCCCTATAGCGGACTCTTGTTCAGGATAGGGTACAGCGACGAATACAGAGTCCATCTCCGTCTCGTTCATTTTTTTGCGGATGGATTTGAAGTCGTCGATCATCGCTCGGTGGAATTCGGCTGCTTCGGCATCGTGGCCTACGAAACTCATCCGCAAGGCGGAAAAGCCGAAGACGAACAAGGAAATGGCAGCGGCGGCGGCAATGAGGCGGTCGCTCGACAGCCTGTGTATGTGCAGCATAACGAGAAGAAAGAAGACCAGCGGAATGCCTATGTAGAACAGGCTTTGGAAATCGTGAAAGACGGTGAAACGACGCAGCGGCAACGCCCAGCAGAAGCCGGACAGCGCCAACGCCGCCGGCAGGGCCTTATGGCGCAGGCGGACAATCTTCAGTCCGATCAGACAGGCGCAGGTTACGGCGATGCCTACGATGACGCCTTCCGGCCCCAACGGCAAGGTTGTGTCCTTGCCGAGCGCATTAACGTAGCCGGGCAGAGCAAATGGAAGCGACATGCCGCCTATACGGTAGAACTGCTCCTTCAAAAAAGGCCGCCAGGTGTACTCGGCATGACGGGAGTCGTAATCCTGGTTTTGCCCGATGCGTGCCAACATGGACTGGAAAGAGGGTAACTCGGTCACCGCTCTTCCATTGTTGAGCATGAAGTGCTCATTGACGAAATTGAATGCCAGGACCAATATGCCGAAAAGCAGCGCAACGATGCCAAGCGTTAGCCCAAGTTTAACAGGAGAGGCTGCCGGACGCTTCGATTGACACGATATGCGGGGGGGGTAAACAGACCGAGAATGACGAAGGGCAGCAGCAGCGCCAAGACCTGCCATCCCAGCAGCAGAGCCGCGCACGTCTTGACCAGCAACTGCCGGAAGCGGCCGTCTTGCGCGAAAACGACCATGCCGTGAAAAGTCAACATCACTCCGCAAAGACTCGGCACGTCGTTCCAGACCATATCGCTGTAGTACAGGCAATAGTACGAGGAGAAGGCCAGGAGCGTTGCGGTCAAGGCAATCCACTGCGTGGGCGACAACCGTGCAAACGACAGGTAGGCCAGAGTTGCGGCTACGGCAAAGAACGCCAGCATCAGCATCCGGGCGGCATAGATCTGCTTCGATGGTTCATCCCCGGCGATCAGCACGGTTAGTTTCGTCAGCGCGAATGAGCCTAGTTCTCTGACCGTGTAAAAAGGTTTGTTTGATAATGGAAGGTGGAGCGGGCGGCCTGACGAGTGAATTGCCAGTTGATCTTGACGCGGTCACGATTGACGCGGCGATTCCAGGCCTTGGCCTCGGCACGTAAGGTACGGAGATTGGCGATACGGCGCGTACCCAGGCATTGCCGCGAGAATAAACTGACCTCAATTTCGGCCTGGTTGAGCCAACTGCCGTGTTTGGGCGTGTAGTGCAGGCTGAATCGCTCCCACAAGCGGGCCGCGTGCTCTTCGCCGAAGCGTTCGACCAGCGGCTTGCGGCGGTGGATATTGAGATTGTCGACAACCAGGTGAATCGTGCGCGCGCGAGGATAGCTGCTGGCCAGCTTGTCGATAACTTGGGCGAATTCCTCCCCGCGGCGCGTTGGCGTGGGATAGGTGAAATGGCGGCCCGCCTTGGGTTCGACGGCACAAAACACATTGGCGGTTCCACAACGTTTGTATTCGCTGTCGCGCTTGGCCACCCGGCCCGGCCCGGCCGGGTGGCGAGGGCGTACTTCAGCGTGCAGCGAAACCGCCTTTTCGTCCAGGCAAACCACCGGTTGGTGCGGATCATAGGGCGTTTCGTAGAGCGCCAAAACATCTTCCATTTTTTCGATATAGGCGTCGTTGAGTTCAGGCAGACACCACATTTTTTTCCCGCCACGGCTTGAGCTCGTGGCGCTGCAACAGAACACGGACGGTTTCCCGTCCCACGCGCGGTACAAGCTTTCGTTTGACGGCTTCGGCAGCGATGAGACGCACACTCCAACGCGCCGCCCCTCTCGGCGGCTTGCCGCACGCCATCGCCACGATGCGCTGCCGCGAAGACGCGTCGAGCAACGGTTCCCTGCCAGGCCGGGCTTTTTCGTAGAGCGCACGGTCGAGACCTCCCTGGCGGTAGCGGCGCGCGATGGCGCGCACCGTCTTGGGCGTCAGACGCACCCTCTCGGCGGCTTCGGCGGCGCTGACGCCTGTAGCGAGATGGCGCAGGGCGAGCGCACGCAAAACGACGCGCACTTGCTGCACCCCGCAGGCGAGCACGGCGTCCAAAGCCTCTTGATCGGCGACGGATACACGGAGACGTTGAGCAGTTCTGAGCATGTACAAGCATACCATGCCCTCCTCCTATATTTCAAACCTTTCTATACGGTCGAAATACTAGGGGAAACCGATTGTACGGCGCATAAGACAGAGTGCCGTCCGGTCTCATCGTTTGGTGCTCGAACATCAGAAAGTTGTGGGCAGGGGAGAGATTCGCCGCCAACGTCATGCCGTGCGACGACAGAAAATTGTGATGCCCGCTCCGGTAGAAGTGGCCCCGGTCGTTGCCGAACAGAAACACCGTTGACAGCGCCGCCAGCAGCAGCAGGAACGGAATTGCTTGGGGGCGCCGCACAGAGCCGAACAGTCTCGTCATCGAGGGAATCTGTAAATTATTGTGCAATAGCGGTTGGCTGGAGTTTGCAGGAGCGGAAAGAGAATGTTTGTTGGAACCGCCAACTGCACGCAAAGCGGCAAGCGGGCCGCGGCTAACGGCCGATCCAGACCGGCGAGCTCCAGGCGTACTTGCCGGTGTCGCCGCGGCCGGGCTGCAGGATCGGCTGCCGACCCTTGAGCCAGACGCGCACGTAATAGTAGGTTCCGGGCTGGGGAGCGGAGGTTTCGCGGTAGCCGAACGCGGTCTGCATGGTTTCGCCCTTGGGAACATGGGTAAAGATGTACGCGCCGTTGCGCACGACCTCGATCTTTTCCACTGTGGAGTGCGCCTTGACCTGAACCGCCAAATGCGGCGGCTCGGTTCTCGCGGCGGCCTCTCCCCCTTGGAACACGCCGTTCACGCGGAAGTCGAGCAGCAGCGGCTCGCCGCCGCGGACGGCGAAGCTGCGGCGGCTGCGCAGCGCTTCGACTACCGACTCGCGGCTGAGCTCCTCGGCGAAGACGCCGAACATGCCGGTGTCGTAGCCGCTGATGCCGTCGTGCCGGTCGCTCGAGCCGACGAATCCGAACCTCTTGCCGTAGGCCAAGCCGTCCTGAATGGAGCTTTTCCCCACCGGCGGGCGGCGCAGCCAGTCCGGGACGGCGCGAGGCTTGTCGTAGGTTTCATAGATGCCGTGGCCGGAGGTGATTTCCATTACCGGCTCGGCAACGGGATCGTGCTTCGACCAGTCCATCACGCCCCACGGAGCGCCCACGTGGTGCGCCCAGTCGATGGCGTTTTCGCCGGCAAGCAGGCGGTGCAGTTCCTCGACCTGGTTGCTCGCCGGGTCGGTGATGCGGAAGATCGGCGAATACGGCCGCGAGAAAACGATGGTGCGGTCGCCATGGCGGCGTCGTCCGGCGGCATCGCCGCTCCACTCATAGCTGCTGAAGCCCTCGAAGCGGCCGGGTTCGGAAAGCACGTTGGCGTAGGCCTGCTCGACGCGGTATTTCGAGTTGGTCATCGAAGGCCAGTCGTGATCGGACGTCGCGCCGAAATCGAGCACTCCCGATTGCATCGCGTGGAGATAGTAGCGGTCGGTCCAGAACTCGATTTCGCGGTCGCCGGGATATTCGCTCAAGTGGGTATGCAGCTCGCCGTAGTAGAGCGTGTAGTTTTCGCCGTCGATCGAAAGCGTTTCGCGGGGGGCGCGGGCCGGTCGGTTCCCGGCGGCGGCTTGCCGCTCCTCGCCCAACGGCCCTGCTTGCGCCTCCCCGCGCACCATTCCGACGCCGGCTGCGGCCGGCGTGGGCGGCCGGCGGTAAACCATCATGTCGGTGGCGTGCCAGAACGATCCGTCGGAGGCGAAGCGCGGCGCCCGGTAGCCGATGGCGACGCCTAGCGTGAAGGGTTGCAGCGTGTTGCCGTCGAACCAGGCGCCGGCGGACGCGGGGGTGCGGCCGGCGCGGTAGCCGGGGTTGCCGGGCGCGTACGAGGCGGTCTGCTCGAAAAACCAGAAGCGGCCGGAGGGGTCGATGCGGAACTCGTCGAGGCGGTTCATTTTCGCTATGAAGTCTGCGGCTGCGTCCGGCAGGGCAAGCCGCTGTTCCCCCATGAAGCCGCCGACGCGTTTCGAGGCGTGAATCCAAACGGCGCCGTCGGGCGCGAAACGGATCGTCGGACGCTGCTCGTCTTGGGGCGAGGCGAAGAAAGCGGTCTCCTCGGACCAGCGCCCGTTTTTCGCCGAGCGGATATAGACGTCGTAATCGCCGTCCATCCAGCGGTCGAAAGCCAGCCAGACGGTTCCGTCCGCGGCCGCCGCCAAGTTGGGACGGAAATGGAAGCCTGCATCGGGGGTGAGCGTCTCGACGTTCCAGTTGCCGTCGGACAGCGCCGCGGCGGCGATGCGCACGGCGCCCTTGCGAGCGGATTCCCAGGCGACGACCGGGGCGCCGTCGCTGCGCACGGCGACCGCGGGGCGCAGGTCGGGGCCGCGTCCGGGGCTGAGGCGCGAGGCGGGGCCGAAAGCCGCGCCGTTCCAGTGGCGGGCGTGGATGTCCCAATCCTGCTCGACCTCGTTGAATTCGGCCCAGGCAACCCACAATCCGCCGTTGCCGTCGGCGGCCGCGGCGGGGTTGTAAACGTAGCCGTCGCGCTCGTTGACTTTGGCGATGGATGTCCAGTGGTCGCCTTGCCAGCGACCGAGAGAGATGAATTGGCGCGTTGCGTTGCGGGTATCGGCGTCATTCGATTGCACGCCGACGGTATACACAGCTCCCTTGCTGTCGAAGACGACGCTGCGGCATTCCTCACGCGCCGTGGGATGAAAGCGGTGGCCGTCTTGTTGTGAATAGATGTCGAGGTAGGAATAATCCGCCGGTTGCTGCGCGCGGAGCGCCGCGGCCGGAAAAACGAGCGCGCACAGAAGAGCGACGGGCGATGCAGTCTTCATGACGGCCCAATTCTACACCGCCGGCCGGGCGCAAAACAAAGCCGGGCCGGACGGCCCACTGTCAGAACCGCGAGTCGTTCAACCGCCAGTAGACCTGAGAACTTTTGAGCGGCTCTCTGTCTTTGATGTAGTCCCAAGGCGTCTTGTCCGCCGCGTCCCGCGCGGCGGGGTACGCGCCGGCGTCCAGCAGAGCCGCGGCGACGGCGGGGTTGGCATTGGATTCGGCCGCAAGATGCAGGGGGCAACGCCCGATCTTGTCCCGTGCCTGAGTACTCGCGCCGGCGGCGGCGAGCGCCGCGCTGACGGCGGGGTTTTCGTTGAAGCCGGCCGCAAGATGCAGGGGCATCCAGCCATATTCGGCAACCCGCGCCTGGAAATCGGCTCCGGCGTCCAGGAGCGCCGCGCTGACGGCAGGGTTCTCGTTCAATCCGGCTGCGCTGTGCAGAGGAGTCCAGCCTGCCGCGTCCCGCGCGTTGGGGTCGGCGCCGGCGGCCGCGAGCGTCTCGATAACGGCAGGGTTCTCGTTGGAGCCGGCCGCCATGTGCAGGATGGTCAGGCCGGCCGCGTCCCGCGCCTGGGAGTCCGCGCCGGCCGCCAGGAGGGCCGCGATGATTGCCGGATTCTCATTGAACCACGCCGCGCGGTGCAGAGCGGTCCAGCCATGCTTGTCCTGTGCGTTGGGGTCGGCGCCGGCGGCGGCGAGCGCGGCGACGACCGCGGGGTTTTCGTTGAAAGCAGACGCCAAATGCAGGGGAGGCCAGTCGTATCCGGTGGCGGCCTGTATCCTGGCTTCCGCGCCGGCGGCAGCAAGTGTCTCGACAACGGCGGGATTCTCGTTGAAAGCAGCTCGATGGAGAGGCGTCCTGCCGGCTTCGTCGCGCGCCTGAGGGTCGGCGCCGGCGGCGGCGAGCGCTGCGATAACCGCGGGGTTTTCGTTGAAGGCGGCCGCAAGATGGAGGGGCGTCCAGCCGTCTTCGTCCCGCGTCTGGAAATCGGCTCCGGCCGCCAGGAGCGCTGCGATGGGGGCGGGGTTCTCGTTGAAGGCGGCCGCAAGGTGCAAGGGCGTCCAGCCGTCTTCGTCCCGCGCTTTGACGTTTGCGCCGGCTGCCGCGAGCGTCTCGACAACGGTGGGGCTCGCATTGAAGCCGGCCGCGCGATGGAGGGGTGTCCAGCCATTCCGGCTGCGCGCATTGGGGTCGGCGCCGGCGGCCAGGAGCGCCGCAATGACGGCCGGGCTCGTGCTCATTCCGGCCGCATGATGCAGCGGAGTCTCGCCCTTTTTCGCCTGTACGTTGGGTTCCGCGCCGGCGGCCAGGAGCCTGGCGATCACGGCGGAGCTTGCGTTCGACCCGGCGGCAAAATGCAGGGGAGCGTAGCCGTACTCGTCCCGCGCATTGGGATCTGCGCCCGATCGCAAGCGTGCGGCCACGTCTTTTGCCGCCGCCGCCCGAAAGTACCGCTTTGAGTTCCAGTCTGCGTAGTCGGCGGACGGCCCGTCCGCCGCTCTCGTTCTCGTGGCCATTACAGCTCAAGTATAAGAAATATAAGCTTCGAAAAGCACTTGACGGGCCAGGCAAAGGGGAACCGCCGCTTTCGCTTGGCGGCAGGGAAGGGAGGCGCAACGGGGTTGGTGCTGGAGGTGGGGGTCGAACCCACATGGGAAGTGAATCCCGCTGGATTTTGAGTCCAGTGCGTCTGCCGATTCCGCCACTCCAGCACTCGGCAAGCGAGGGCGTATGCCTCCGGCTGCGTCCCTCGCTATTATTGTAGCGTTGAACGGGAGGGACTGTCCGCCGCAAGCCGCGAACGACGGTGGAAAGCCCGCGGCGGCGGGGTGAAAACAAAAATTCACAAAGCTTTGGATATTGAATCATGAAATTGAATCAGCAGCAGATCGAAACACACAATAAGCTCGAACAGGAGGGTTTGTATGGGGAGTTTATTGCCGACCCCCGAAAACGCAGGCTGCTCGCGCAAGAGACCCTGATTTTGGACGCGACCGAGGCCGTCTGCGAATGGCTCGCGGCGGAAGGTCTGTCGCGCGCCGACCTCGCCGAGAGGCTCGGGCGCAGTCCGGCATATGTCGCGCAGTTGTTGAACGGCTCGCGGAACATGACTTTGCGGATTTTTGCGGACATGGCGCAGGTGCTGAACCGCAAAGTTCGAATCTCGTCGGATCGCTTGGACGAATGGAATCGCCCCGTTTCGTTCAGCGATGGGGATCGCTCGCGCCTGCCGAGCGGCGCATGCGG
Source organism: Bryobacterales bacterium (assembly GCA_965214655.1). Taxonomy (GTDB): domain Bacteria; phylum Acidobacteriota; class Terriglobia; order Bryobacterales; family UBA6623; genus CATQHP01. The sequence continues at coordinate 4,682,512 of OZ243965.1, forward strand.
CCGCGGCGATGCCCCTGCCCGTCGACTCGGCGCCAAGAATCCGGATTGGTCATCCGCATGATCCGCGCCGTGGAAAATGAGACGATCGGCCTTGTTCCTTTATATTTCCGCCGCGGTCGGCATGCGGCGCATGCAGCGGCCGTTTGCAGGGTATTAAAATAAAAACGCTTTGACACACCGCATCGCAGCATGGATTGCAGTTGTCTGCGGGCTGGCCGGCGGCCCGGCGGCCGGCGCCGAGATTGACTTCGAGTACTTCGAGAAGCAGGTGCGGCCGGTTCTGGCCGAAAGATGTTACGCATGCCACGGCGCAGGCGCTTCGAATCTGTTCGCCGGGCTGCGGGTCGACAGCAAGGCCGGGCTGCTTCGAGGGGGAGACTCGGGACCGGCGATCGTTCCGCGGGACTCCGCCGGCAGCCTGCTGCTCAGGGCTTTGCGCGGGGAGGCGAAGACGCCGATGCCGCCCACCGGCAGATTGCCGGCGGAGCAAATCGAAGCCATCGCGGCCTGGGTGGACGCGGGCGCGCCCTGGCCCGAGGAAGACGCTCCCGGTTTGCCGGATCCATCCGAGGCTTTCGACCTGGAAGCGCGGCGGGCTGCGCATTGGGCCTGGCAGCCGGTAAAGGCGGTTTCCGCGCCGGGCGTGGACAGCTTTATCGTCGCCAAGCTTCGGGAGAAGGGCTTGCAACCGGCCCCCGCCGCCGACCGCCACACGCTGCTGCGGCGCCTGTCGTATGCCATTACCGGGTTGCCTCCCGCGCCGGAGGAGATACGCCGGTTCGTCAACGATACATCGCCGGACGCCTACGAGCGGCAGGTCGACCGCCTGCTCGCGTCCCCTCATTACGGCGAGCGTTGGGCGCGGCACTGGATGGACCTGGTCCGCTATACCGAATCGCACGGCAGCGAAGGCGATCCGGACACGCTGGAAGCATGGCGTTACCGCGATTATCTGATCCGCGCGTTGAACGCCGACGCGCCTTACGATCAACTCATCCGCGAGCACCTGGCCGGCGACCTGCTGCCCAACCCGCGCATCAACGAAAAAGACGGCATCAACGAATCCATCGTCGCCACCGCGCACTACCGCATGATCGAGCACGGGTTCCAACCGGTCGACCCGTGGGAAGACCGGGTGAAATGGACTGACAACCAGATCGACGTTTTCTCCAAGGCGTTTCAAGGGCTGACCGTTTCCTGCGCCCGCTGCCACGACCACAAGTTCGATGCGATCAGCCAGAAGGATTTCTACGCGCTGTTCGGCATCTTCAAGAACGCCCGGCCGACGCAGCGAGCGATCGACTCGCCGGCGTTGCTGGGCAAGAACCGCGCGGAGCTTGCGGCGCTCAAGCAAAAAATCAAGGATGCGCTGGCCAAGCAATGGTTGGCGGCGGCAGACGGCGTTGGCAAGCGGCTGCAGTCGCGCCACCGATCGCTCGCCCCGTTGCTCGAGCAGGCCGCATGCGACGAGGACAATCCGCTTTTCCCCTGGTTCGAGCTGGGCGGCAAGAGCGGAGAGGAAGTCAGCGCGGGGTGGCGTCGCCTCGCTGCGAGCTGGGCGCGGGAGCGGGCCCGGCGCGAGCGATTCAACAGAGAGAAATTTCCCATGCTCTGGAATGTCGCCGAGGGGTACGCGCAGTGGATCCGGCACGGCACGGGCCTGGGCGAAACGGCGTCGGCGCCCGGGGAGTTTTCCATTGCTCCTTCAGGCGAACGCATCCTCGAAGGCGTCTATGGAGCGGGGGCGCATACAGCGCTGCTTTCGCGGCGCCACAACGGCGTTTTGCAGTCGCCGCGATTCAAGATCGAGACGAACAACATCAGCTTCCGCGTCCAGGGCGGGAACTTCAGCGTCGTTCGGCTGATCGTCGAAAACTACGCGGTGCCGCGCAGCGGAATCTATCACCAGCGGTACTCGCCGAAGAAAGACGAGCCGGTCTGGCACACCTGGGACACGACATATTGGAAAGGGTTCACTGCCTACGTCGAGTTCGCGACGCTTGACGATGCGACGAACTTCCTTCACGACAAGATCGATCTCAGAAAGAACCCGCGCCCGCAGCCGGTCCGCGACGGCCGTTCGTTTTTCGGTGCGACGGCTGTCGCCTTTCACGACGGACGGACGCCGCCGGAGAATCTCTCGCCTGCGGTTGCCTATCTGCTGCAGGGCGCCGCTCCCGACGACGCGGGCGGACTGGCGCGGCTGTACGGCGAGCGGTTGAAGGCGGCCGTTGCGTCCTGGCGTCTGGGCGAGATGAGCGAGGAGCAGGCGGCTTACCTGGATTTCTTCGTGCGCAACAAGCTGCTGCCCGTGACCGCGAACGGCAATGCCGCGTTGCGCAAGTTGACGGCCCGATACCGTCGCCTGGAAGATGAGACGCCCATATACCGGCGGGCGCCCGGCGTGGTGGAGGAAGGGGGCGAAGATCAGCCGCTCTTGATTCGCGGCGGGCACAAAAATCCGGGAGACCCGGTGCCGCGGCGCTACCTGACGGCGTTGGGAAGCAAGCCCTACGACGACCCCGCCGAGGTGCGTTTGCGGCTGGCGGACGAAACCGCCTCGGCCGACAACCCGCTGACCGCCAGGGTCATGGTCAACCGTATCTGGCGGCACATGTTCGGGCGCGGCATCGTCGCCTCGGTCGACAATTTCGGACGGCTCGGCGATAAACCTTCGCACCCCGAGTTGCTGGACTATTTGGCGGCGAAGTTCGTCGACGACGGATGGTCGATCAAGCGGACGATCCGGCGTCTTGCCTTGACCGACGCCTACCGCAGGAGCAGCAACGGCTCCGCACGCGCCGCGGCGGTCGATCCGGACAACGCGCTGTTGCAGCACATGCCCGTCAGGCGGCTGGAGGGCGAAGCGATTCGCGACAGCCTGCTGGCGGTTTCCGGCAGGCTGGACAGAAAGGTGGGAGGTCCGTCGATCAACGTCTATTATGGATTCGCCAAGGGCAAAACGAAAGGCGACCGCCCGAAAGGCCCTCTGGACGGCGACGGACGGCGCAGCGTCTACCAGGAGATTCGGCGCAACGCGCACAACCCGTTTCTGGAAGTCTTCAATCAGCCCAAGCCGGCTTCGACGCGCGGGCGGCGCGATGCGACCAACGTTCCCGCGCAGTCGCTGACGATGCTGAACAGTCCGCTGGTAATCGAACAGGCCGAGATTTGGGGCAAGCGGCTTGCCGGGGAGCCGGCGGGCAGCGGAGAGAAAATCAGCGAGATGTTCCTCCAGGCGTTGGGGCGGGCCCCCACCCCCGAAGAAATCGACCGCGCGCAGACCTACATGGGCGGCATCGAGGATGCGGGCGCCTGGACGAATCTCGCGCACGCGCTGTTCAATTTGAAGGAATTCATTTACCTGCGTTAGGCGCCGCGGGAGTTGTTGCATGGCGGCGCCTCGGCCTATCGTCGGCGTCGGCGCGGTTATTTTCCGCGGCTCGCGCGTGCTGCTGATCCGCCGCGCCGCGCCGCCGCTGAAAGATCACTGGTCGATTCCCGGCGGAAAAGTGGAGTTGGGCGAAAAGCTTCGCGACGCCGTCGAGCGCGAGACGCTCGAAGAAACCGGGCTGGAGGTGAGGGCGGGGGCGCTGGTCGAGATTTTCGAGCGCATCCGCCGCGGCGAATCGGGCGCCGTTGCCTATCACTACGTATTGATGGATTACCTGTGCGAAATTACCGGCGGCGCATTGCAAAGCGGAGACGACGCTGCCGCCGCGGACTGGTTTTCGTTGGATCGATTGGATGGCCTGCGCATGACCGAGGGCACTGCCGGAGTGATCCGCAAAGGGTTCGCGATGTTTCGAGCGGCCGCTGCTCCCGTCTGTTCTTCTTCTTTGGCCGGCGATGATTGAACAATCGCGTCAAGCGCTGGAATTCGACGGCGTGGCGGACCTGCTGCTGCGGTACGCCGTCAGTCCTCTGGGGAAAGCCCGCCTGGGGGCGCTGCAAGCCGAGCCGCGGCCGGCGTCGGCCGAAGCCGCGGCCGCGGCGCTCGCGGAAGTCGGCGAGGCGATGGACTGGCTTCGGGGCGCGGAACGGCCCCAAGGAAGCAACGTTACGCCGCCGCCGCAATTTCGGGGAATCGCGGACATCCGCGGCTCCGTAAGCCGGCTCGCAACCGAGGGCGCGGCGCTGGAGGCCCTCGAGATCCGCGATGTCCTCGACGTTCTCGAGCGCGCCGAAGAAATCCGCCGCATGCTTCTCAGTGAGCGGGCGCGTCTGCCTCTGCTGGGAGACTACGGCGAGCGATTGGCGGATTTCAGGCCGCTGCTGCGCGAGCTTGCGGGCAAAATTTTGCCGAACGGCGAGGTCTCCAGCTTGGCCGGCTCGGAGTTGGCGAAGCTCCGCCGGCGCATCGAGTCGCAGCGCCGGAACGTCAAGATTTCGCTCGAAAAATTCGTGCGCAAGCATGCGCGCGCCGGCGTGCTGCAAGACGATTACATAACCATTCGCAACGGGCGTTCGGTCGTTCCCGTGAAGGCAAGTTGGAAGGGGCGCATCGACGGCGTCGTTCACGGCGGCAGTTCCGGCGGGCAAACGGTTTTCGTCGAGCCGTTGGACACGATCGTGCAGAACAACCGCTTGGTGCGGCTGCTGGAGGACGAGCGGCGTGAGATTTTGCGCATCTTGCGGGAGATGACGGAACGCCTGCGACGGGACGCTCCGGCGGTCGGCGCGGCGGCAGTCGTTCTCGGCGAGTTGGAATACGTCTTCGCGCGCGCCCGTTTCGGCCTGGAGTTCCGCTGCTGCCTGCCGGAATTCTGCCGCGAGGACGAGCCGCCGCGGGTGGTGCTGGAACGGGCGCGGCATCCGCTTTTGCAGGATTTGCTGGCGCAGCAGGGGGACAGGCCGGTTCCGCTATCGGTTCGGCTCGAAGGCGGTCGGCGGGCGTTGCTGATCAGCGGGCCGAACGCCGGCGGCAAGACCGTTGTGCTCAAGACCGTCGGATTGCTGGCGGTGATGGCCCAAGCCGGGCTGCCCGTTCCCGCCGACGAATTCCGGATGCCCTGGTTCGAAAACGTGCTGGCCGATATCGGCGATGCGCAGTCGATCGCCGACAGATTGAGCACGTTTTCGGCGCACGCAGCCAAGTTGACGGCGATGCTCGACCGCGCTTCCCCGCGCAGCCTGATCCTGCTCGATGAGTTAGGCTCGGCGACCGATCCCGAAGAAGGCGGCGCGTTGGGCGCGGCCATTGTCGAGCGGCTGCTCGAACGCGGCGCATTCCTGGCCGTTTCGACGCATCTGCCGGCGCTGAAGGTTTTCGGGTTTCAGTCCAAAGCCGTCGTCAGCGCGGCAACGGGTTTCGACGAAGACTCGCTTACGCCGACCTACAAGTTGCTGCTCGGGGTTCCCGGCCGGTCGGCCGGCCTGGAAACGGCGCGGCGGTTCGGCATGCCGCCCGAGGTGATCGAGCGCGCGCGCGAGGCGCGGGGGAAAGCGGCGGAAGACGCTTCCCGATTCCTCAGCGGTCTGCGCCGGCGTGTCGAGGAAGCCGCCGAGGCCGGGCGCAAGCTGCGCGCGCGGGAACGGGCGCTCGCCGCGCGCGAAGAGCAGTTGGAACGGGAAGCCGAAGAGGAAGCTGCGCGGGCGAAAGAAACAATGGAGCGGCGCATCGAAAAGCTGACCCAAACGTTCGAGCGCCGTTACCGCGAAGCGCTGCAGGAGGCCTTGGCAAGCCTGCAAGCGGCCGCTGGAGACGGCAAGTCCGCGAGAGCCGCCGAACGCTCGGCGGCAAGGTCGCGGGGGGCGCTGCGCCGGGAGATGGAACGGACGATCCGCGCCGAGCTCGGCCCGGGCGCCTCCGTCCCCGGCGCTGCGGCGGATGAACCGGCAATCGGCGCGCGAGTGCATATCGACTCCATGGGCGCTGCCGGAACGATCGTGCGGAGGCTTGCCGCGGGGCGTTGGGAAGTCCGGACCGGCCAACTGAAGATGCAGGTCTCGGCGGACGACATCAGCGTTCTCGGACCCGACCCGGAGCCGCCGGTCAAGCTGCCCGCCGGCGTGAGCTTCGGCGCCGCGCCGCGCAGCGGCATCGTTCCCGCCGAAATCAACGTGATCGGCAAGACCGCAGACGAGGCGCGCGAAGTGGTGGACAAGTATCTGGATGACGCGGTTCTCGCGGAGATGCCGCGGGTCCGCGTCATTCACGGGTTCGGACGGAACATCTTGAGGCGGGAGTTGTCGAAGATGTTGTCCGGCCACGTCCACGTCGCCAAGCACTACGACGCCGCAGGGAGCGAGGGCGGCGCCGGCGCGACGATTGTCGAGATACGGCGGTAGCAGCCCGCGGCGAAAGTCACGCGGCGGGCTTCTACGGTTGTTCGTCCTGCCGGCACGCGCAACGCCGCTTGCGAAGATAGAAATATGAGGGCCGCCAAAAGGATATTTATCATTGCGGGGCCAAACGGCGCAGGCAAAACCGTATTCGCCACTGAGTTCCTGCCCAACGAAGCGAATTGCCTAACCTTCATCAACGCAGATCTCATTGCAGCAGGTCTGAGTCCGTTTCAACCGGGCAAGTCCGCAGTTCGCGCAGGCAGGGTGATGTTGAACTTGATTCACGACTATGTAAGAAGGGGAGAAAGCTTTGCTTTCGAGACCACCCTGAGTGGACGCGGCTATGCCCGCTTGATCCCTGGTTGGCGGAAACAGAGCTACTGGATAAAATTATTTTTTCTGCGACTGCCGGAGCCGGAGATGGCTATCGCTCGCGTCAGGCAGCGGGTGGCGGAACTTCGAATCTATCTATAGAGGTTTGGCGGATGAGTGGGCCGTATATGACAATTCAGGGAGCGCCCCCGTACTTTTGACAGAGAAGAACCAACTATGACTACACGAAAACAGGGCAATCGGGAGCCCACCAAGAAACCACGCGATCCGGACCTCGTCGGCGCCGAGGCCGCCATGCGCAGAGCGGCTAAAATTGCCCGCCGACGGGCTATAGAGACATCGGGTTTCGTTGCCGTGTTCAAGGACGGCAAGATCGTTCACGAAAAAACTCTCAGCGGACTCCCAGAGGAAGACACGGAGAGTAGTTGATCCGAACCGGAAAGCGCCTGTGCGTACGCTCCCGGCAGAGCTTGTGCGTGAGCGGTAAAGGATGGAATCGACGGCAGCTGGCGCTCGTTCTCCGCGAAGTTCCCGGCGCCGTTCCGGACCCTTACCTGATCGGCGAGAAGGGCAGGCCGGCCAAGTGCGTGTTCGACACCGTCGAGACGACCTCGGCGTTCGCCCACTTCGGAACCTTCTTGATGCGGTTCCAGTCGTCGTTCGAGGCGAACGCGCGCCAGGCTTTGCCGCGGGAGTCCATGTCCGCGTAATAGGTCATGTAGGTGATGCTGGGCATGCGCGAGCCGACAATCGTCTCGGCGAAAATCAGCGGGCGGATGCCGCAGTCGCGGAAAATCCGGATTTCTTCCTCGTTGAACATGCGCGTTTTCTCGCGCGTGTCGCGGAACGTTTCCTGCTCGTAAACGCGCAAGTCGAACACCCGCGGCTTGTCGGCCTTGCCGGGCGTCTCGATCTTTTTCATGCCGTCGAAGGCTCGCAGCAACCAGCTTTCGACGCGGTCGTACTGCGGATAGTCCTGCGCGCCGAAGTCGTCCGCGGCCGTCGTCCATTGCTTGTCGGCCGCGCGCGCCCGGCGCTTCTCGCCCATATCCGCCAGCGAATCGAACGCCGACAGGGTAAAGACCCGCGGCGTGTATTCGCCGAGCGTGACGCGGAAGTAGCCTTGCGCCTCTATGCCCGTGCGCCTGGTCATCGGCAAGTGCTCGGCTTCCAGAAACGCGGTCAGCCGCCCGTACTGGTCGGTCTTGGAATTGCGCATCCAGTAGCAGCGCAACTCGTAAATCTGATTGCCGCCCTCTTCGTGTTGGGCGGCCGAAGCGGATGTGGCCGCCAATCCTGCGGCGGAAGAACTGGCGAGAAAATTACGGCGGTCCATGCCCACCGTTATACCACCCCGGGCGCGCCTCCGGCATCCCGAACGCAGAGAAAGAGGCTGTGGGTCAAGCCCGGCCGACCCGTTCCAGCGCACCGACGATGGCATCGACGTCATAGACGCAGCCGCTCCAGGTTCCGCCGCTGCGGGCTTGCAGCGCCGCCCAGAGTCGGGTGTCGTCGGGCAGGCCGGGATTCGCCGCGAGATCCGTGCGAGGCGCCCGGGCGGCGAGCCGCCGCGCGCCTTCCGCGGCGTCGAAAGACTCCCCGCCGCATCCGATCAGGTCGATCGAACCCTGCAGCCGGTTGCGATCGATTTCCAGCGAAACGATATCGCCGTCGCGCAGCTTGCCGAGCGGCCCGCCGGCGAGCGCTTCCGGGCCGATATGGCCGATGCAGGCGCCGGTCGAAACGCCCGAAAACCGCGCGTCGGTAATGACCGCGACTTGTTTTCCATAGGAGAGATGCTTCAGCGCCGAAGTGATCTGATAGATCTCTTCCATGCCCGATCCCAGCGGCCCGCAGCAGATCAGCGCCATGATGTCGCCCGGCCGGACCGCGCCCGAGCGGATGGCTTCGATCGCCTCCGGCTCGCGCGTAAACACTCGCGCCGGACCGCGCTTGCGGTAAACGCCGTCGGCATCGACCATCGTCGGATCGATTGCCGTGCTTTTGACCACGGAACCTTCCGGCGCCAGATTCCCGCGGCAGAAAGCGGTCGTTCCGGTCAGGCCGCGCTTCGTCGCCGCATCGGGGGACAGGATGACCTCGTCGGGGTCGACGCCGTCGCGCTCGACAAGCAGCCGCCTGAACCGCCGCCGCCGCTCGGAGCTGTTCCAGGCATCGAGCGCTTCGTCGAGAGGAATGCCCGCCGCGGTCAGGACGGAAGTATCCAGCAGGCCGAGAGCCCGCAAGTGCAGCATCGTTTCCGGCACGCCGCCGGCCAGGAACACGCGCACCGTGGGATGTCCGACAGGGCCGTTCGGGAGGACATCGACCAGGCGCGGAGTACGGCGGTTCACCTCCGTCCAGGCCTCGACGCCGGGCCTTTCGATCCCGGCGCAAAACGCCGCGGCAGGCAGATGCAGCAGCAGGTTCGTCGATCCCCCGAACGCCGCGTGGACGACCATCGCGTTGCGCACCGCCGCGTCCGTCAGGATGTCCTTGGTGCTGAGACCGGCAGCCTTCTGCGCGGCGACGGCGGCGGCCGACCGTCTGGCGGCATCCTTCCAGACCGCCTGACCCGACGGGGTCAATGCCGTGTGCGGCAAGGCCAGGCCGAGGGCCTCCGCGACGACTTGGGATGTTGCCGCGGTGCCCAGAAACTGGCAGCCGCCCCCGGGGCTTGCGCAAGCTTTGCAACCGATCGCCTGGGCGTCTTCGAGCGTCAATTCGCCCCGAGAAAAGCGAACTCCTATGGTCTGCGCCTTGCCTGCGTCTTCTCCGTCCGCGGCGGGCAGGGTCACGCCGCCCGGCACGAGAACGCAAGGCAAGTCGCGCATCGATGCGAGCGCCATCATCATCGCCGGCAGACCTTTGTCGCAGGTTGCGGCGCCGATGACGCCCCGGCGGGTCGGCAGCGAGCGGATCAGCCGCCGCAGCAACTGCGCGGCGTCGTTGCGATAGGGCAGGGAATCCATCATCCCCGGGGTGCCTTGCGTGCGCCCGTCGCAGGGGTCCGAGCAGAATCCAGCGAAGGGGATGCCGCCCAGCCGCCGAATCTCGTGCGCCGCTTCGACCATCAGCAAACCGATCTCGAAGTGTCCCGTGTGGTAGCCGAGGGCAATGGGCGTTCCGTCTTCGGCGCGCAGGCCGCCCTGCGTGCCGAGGATCAGATACTCGTCGCGGCCCAGCTCGGCCGGATTCCAGCCCATGCCCGCGTCTTGCGTCCAGCCGAAAATGTCGCCGCTGGGCCGCGTCCGCAGCATGTCGGGAGTGAGCGGCAAGAACCCTTTCGGTCCCGGGGCTTTCGTTTGAATCTCGTAGATCGAAGGATCGTCCGCGCGGAACAAATGAGTCATTCCCAATCAGTTTGACGCATGGCCCGCCTGCCGCGCCAATGCGCTGCTACCATCGTGTGCGGAGGATCGAACGCCATGAACAATCGACCGACGCGCAGGGCCCTGCTGCAATCGTCTGCGGCCGCCGCTGCGGCAACCCTCGGAGCGTGCGCCACGCCCCCGGCGTCGAGCGAGCGGGAAACCTGGACCAAGGCCGTCAACGGCCGCATCAAGCACTCCGTATGCTTTTGGTGCTTCAGCGTCCCGGAGTGGAATTGGAGCCTCGAAAAACTTTGCCGCGAGGCGGCCGCGCTGGGCCTGAAAAGCGTCGAGCTGCTCGGTCCCGAGCAGTGGCCGACCGCGAAAGAGCACGGACTCACCTGCGCCATCGCCAACAACGGCATGTCCGACCCGCCGTTCATGAAGGGCCTGAACAACCCGCGTTACCAGCAAACGGTGATCGACACGACCAGGAAGACGATCGACGCCTGCGCCGCGGAGGGCATCCCCAGCACGATCGCCTTCACCGGCTACAAGTGGACCGACGCCGAAGATCCCTCGAGCGGCGAAATTTCCCGCGAAGAGGGTGCCCGCAACACCGTCGCCGGCTTGCGCGAGCTCGCCACCCATGCCGAGGAGAAAGGCGTCACGGTCAACCTCGAGATGCTCAACACCCGCGACGGCACGCACCCCATGAAGGGCCATCCCGGCTTTCAGGGCGACGACATCGACTACTGCGCGGACATGATCCGCGAAGTGAACTCGCCCCGCGTGAAGCTGCTCTTCGACGTCTATCACGTGCAAATCATGAACGGCGACGTCATTCGCCGCATCCACGAGATGAAAGATCTCATCGGTCACATTCATACCGCCGGCAATCCGGGGCGGGGCGAGCTTCATCTCAGATCGGAAATCAACTACCCCGCCGTGATGGAAGCGCTGGTCGAGGTCGGCTACGACGGCTACGTCGGGCATGAGTTCATTCCCACCCGAACCCCGGAAGAAGGATTGGCCGCCGCCGTCAAGCTCTGCGACGTGTAGCAGTCCGCGGCGAAAGTTACGCAGGGGGCGTTGCGCGTCCGTAGACCGATGCGGTATTGGGCGGAAGCTCAAAGGATTCGGCGCCGTGCGCTCTGCCGAGCAGGTCCGACCGCGACAGGATCCCTGCCGCCCTGATCCGGGAAAACCACAAGCGGGCAGGTAACTCTGCAGGGTCGTCGTGCGCCCTATGCGATCAGGGGTGGGGTCATGAAGAAGAGTACGATTTTTTCCTGGGCGGGCCGCTTGGCCGGCGCCGCTTTGCTGCTTGCGCTGACCGCGGCGAGCGTTCGGGCTCAAGATCAGGCCGCCTTGACCGGTTCCGTCACCGACACGACGGGCGCGGCGATACCGGGAGCCAAGTTGACTTTGAACAATGTGGCCACTGGAGTGACCACGACTTCCGAAAGCAACGAAACCGGGGTGTATATCTTTCCCTACGTCGCTCCGGGCGTTTACTCGCTGCAGATCGAGGTCGCCGGGTTCAAGACGTCGAATCAGACAGGCGTCGTCCTGGAAACGGGACTGACTCGCTCGGTCAACGTGCAGATGGAAATCGGCGAATTGACCGAGGTCATCACAGTAGAGGCGACGACGCCGCAGCTCGAAGCATCGACTTCTTCGGTCGGTCAATTCATCGAGCGCGAAACCGTTTTCAACATGCCGATGATCAGCCGCCGCAGCGCTTCGCTGGTACGGCTGCTGGGGAATATCTCGTTTCGTTCCGAGGACGGCGGCGAACAGATTCCGAAATTTTCGATGGCGGGCGGGCGGTCGCAGAATCAGATGTGGACGCTGGATGGATCGGTGGTCCAAAACATGGCGATCGGCACGCAACAGTTAGGATTGAATCCTCCTGCCGAATCGCTGCAAGAGTTCAAGGCCGAGACGAGCAACTACTCGGCCGAATTCGGCCGCGCGGGCGGCGGCTTCATCGTAATGACGACTCGCAGCGGAACGAACGAATACCACGGCGCCGCGTACGAGTTCTTCCGCAACGACGCGATGGACGCGCGGTCTTTTTTCGCTCGCGAGAAAGCGCCGCTGCGTTACAACATTTTCGGCACATCGTTCGGCGGGCCGATCGCCAAGAACAAGTCGTTTTTCTTCTTCAATTACGAAGGAGCGCGCCGCCGCGACGGAGTTACCTACTCGGGCGACGATGTTCCTCACGCGATCGAAAAAACCGGGGATTTTTCGAATCGCGCAGGGCTGACGCTGAACGATCCCATGGGCGGAACGTTTGCCAACAATACCATTCCGCAAGCCCGACTCGATCCCATCGCAGCCCGCATCGTCGGGCTGTATCCGGACCCGAACGTGCAGGGAGACATCACGAGAGCGCCGGCGAACAATTACAGGAACAACGCTTCGAACGGCCTGGATCAGAACTACTATACGGCCAAATGGGACCACAACATATCCGATAATGACCGTGTTTCGGTGCGCTTCATGCACGTGAAAGCCCCGCAGAACATCCCCGCGGTTTACCCGAACGACTTCGCCGACCCGCGGGCGGGCATTCGCAAAAACAGGCACCACAACACAACCGTCAACTGGATCCACAACTTCTCGCCGACAATCATCAACGAGTTTCGGTTCAACTGGGGCGACCGCCTGCACATCAACCGCTCGGCGGCGCGGAATTCAGGCAAGAACGAGGAATTCGGCATCGCCGGCGTCAACGGCGAATCGTTCGCGCGCATCAACGTCAACGGGCTGACGCCTCTCGTGCCCGGCAATCAAGAGCGGATCCAGACGCCTATTCGCACGATCGAGGTCAACCAGAATCAGACTTGGATACGAGGTTCTCATCAGGTCAAGTACGGCTTCAACTGGCGCTATTCCCGAAATATAGACGACCAGAACAACCGCACCGGCGGCCAATTCGTCTTTGGGAATCGCGCAACGGGCGTCGGGACGGCGGAGTTGCTGCTTGGCCATGTGACCTCGGCGGATATCAATGACGCCGACATTCTCGACCGCAGAACCGACTACTTCGGCGTCTTTGTTCAAGACGACTGGAGGGTTACTTCGAAGCTCACGTTGAACATCGGTCTGCGCTACGAAGTCGATACGCCGCTATGGGACCGCAACAACCGGCTGAACGGCTTCGACTGGAACGCAATCAATCCGGTTTCGGGGCTTCCGGGCGTGGTCACGTTCTTCGGCAGGGACGGTCTCGGCAAGTATTCGCACGATACCTACAAGGGCGCCCTCGGCCCGCGGTTCGGGTTCGCCTATCGCGTCGACGACAATACGGTGGTTCGCGGCGGATACGGCATCAACTACTACGGAGCCTACAGGGGGGCGGTGCCCAATGCTTTCTCTCTCGGTTTCAGCACGCAAGGGAACTTCGTGTCTCCGGATGGAGGCTTCACCCGGGCGTTGTCGCTGATGGACGGCATGCCGTCGACGGCCGCCGCGGAACTCGGCCCGGGCTTCGGCTCGGTGCAATATGGAGAGCGCCCTCGCGTCTCCCCTCAATACTTCCGCAAGGAGCATCGCAGCGCCATGGTGCAGCAGTGGAACTTCGGAGTCCAGCGGCAACTCCCGAACGAATTTCTCATCGAAGGAACCTATATCGCCAACATCGGGCATCGGCTGGGAGGGGCCAATACGAACTGGAACTATATCCCGCTTGTCAATGGCATGGGGCCGGCCAGGCAGTCGCAGCAAGCGCGCTTGTTTCCGACTTTCAACAACATCAGCCAAAGATCGGCGGACTGGGGCAACTCGGCCTATCACGCAGGAAATCTGAAAATCGAGAAGCGCTACTCGGGCGGCTTCAACATGCTCATGAACTACACGTGGGCGAAGTACCTGGATGACGTGGAAGGCGGGTCGGAACTCTCCGAGTTCCAGGGCAACCGCGAGCAGCACAAGGAGTTGCGTCACCTCGACAGAGGGTATTCGGGCAGCGACATCCGCCACCGGTTGGCGCTCAGCTCGGTTTACGAACTGCCGTTCGGCAAGGGCCGCAAGTTCGACATCTCCGGCGGCTTTCTGAACGCCGTCGCCGGCGGTTGGGGCATCGGGCTGATTACCGAGTTCCGCACCGGCTCGCCTTTCGTGGTCATCGAGAACACCAATCGCAGCAACACGTATGCCGCGAGCCAGCGTCCCAATATCCTGGGGGATCCGGTCCAACTGCCCGGGTGGCGGGGCAACGTCAAGGGCGAAACGTTCTTCGACACCGCATTGTTCGAGGCGCCGGGAGTCGGGGTGTTCGGCAGCAGTCCGAGCTCGCTTTGTTGCGGTCCGGGTTTGGCGAACGTCGATTTCTCGGTTCACAAGTGGTTCAACTTCAGCGAGCGACTACGCATGCAGTTTCGAGCCGACTTCTTCAACTTTCCGAACCACCCGCAATTCGCCAATCCGGAAGAGCGGCGGGGGCGCGGCGGATTCGGACGCATCGCCAGCACTTTGCGGGGCACGGGCGGCCGGGTGTCGCAGCTTGCGCTTCGGCTGGAGTTCTGACGCTATCGCGGAAACGTTCGCCCCCCCGGGGGGTTGTCGAATGCGCGAGCGTGGAAGGTGCGGACCGAGGGGCGCCCTCGCCGGCAGCCCGCGGCAAAAGTTGCGCAGGCGGCGTTGGGCGCCTCAAGACCACTCCATCGGCGCGCGGGCCATCGACGCGCGGGTGCCGATGGAACTCGGCACGGCGCGCTCCAACAGGCCGGCCGGCAACGGCGCGCAACCCTTTGGCCGCCGCGGCCCGGAGCCGGCTTGGCGGGGATGTCGGGGGAGAGTCAGGCGGCGCTGAAACCTCCGGGCGGCGCGGCGCGCATGCCCTATGATGGGTGCGCCATGCGCCTCCCGCCGCACTTGACGCTTCCGCTTTGCCTGTTCGCCGCCGCATCGAGCGGGCGGGCTTCCGAGATTGTCCGCGATGCCGTGGAGACTGCGCTGGTTCCGTCTCCGGTCGAATACGCCGCCCTGCTGCCCGACGGTCACGACGGTCAAGGCGAGCCTCTTCCCTTGCTGCTGATGCTCCACGGGGCGAGCGGCGACCGCGAGCACATCGCACGCCGGCGGCCGCAGATCGAAAGGCTCTGGCGCGAGGGCCGGTTGCCCGCGATGGTGGTGGCGACGCCGTCGGTCCCGGCGGGCACGATCTATCTCGACAGCTACGACGGCAGCGAGCGATGGGAGACCTTCCTCATGAAAGAGTTCCTGCCTTACCTGCGCAAGCGGTTCCACGCCGGCGGCGACCGCAAAACGACGATGGTCACGGGTATTTCGATGGGCGGACTCGGCGGGCTGCGCCTTGCCTTCAAGTATCCGGAAACCTTCGGCGCGGTCGCCTCGATGGAACCCGGCGTCTGGCCGGGGCTTTATTGGGATGAGGTTCCCGGCCAAAATAAAATCCGCCGCGCCGAGAGCCGCGCCCGCCTCTTCGGCGACCCCTTCGACGAGTTGCGCTGGCAGGCCGCCAACCCTGCGTCGATCGCCGCCGCCGACCCCGCGCGGCTCAAGGACCTGGCCATCTACTTCGAGTGCGGCGACGAAGACGACTTCGGCTTTCAGGCCGGCAACGAGTTTCTCCACCGCACGCTCTGGCGGCTGCGCATTCCGCACGAGTACCGCCTGGTGCGCTGGGCCGACCACATCGGCGGCTCTCTGGAGGAACGCTCGCTGAACCGCTTCCGTTTCCTGGCGCGCTATCTGGCGCAGCCCGCGGAACCCGACCCCGCCGTGACGCAGTTCCGCGCCAACCGCGCCGAACGCCTCAAGCAGATGGGTTTCAAGCCGTTCCCCTATTGGCCGTCCGATGCGCGGCGCATCGACGCGGACGGCGAGCGCCGCGACGACCGGCAGGACGCAATTGTCTATTGGCCGTCCGATGCGGCGTCGGACGCCGCCTCCCTGCTGCGCCGCGCCGACGAGCTTCGCCGCGCGCGCGGCGTAGTGCGCATCGCCGATCTACCTTACGACAAAAAGCCCGGCGTCGCCCCGGAACGCCTCAGTCTCGACGTTTACACCCAAGACTACCTCCGCGGCGCTCCGGTCATCCTTTTCGCCCACGGAGGCGGATGGGTGCGCGGCGGCAAGCGCAGCGCCTTGTTCAAACCAGCCCGCTTCGTTCCCGCCGGCTATCTTTTCGCCTCGATGAACTACCGTTTTCGTCCTGATGCGACGCTTGTGGAGATGGCCCAAGACGTTGCCTCCGCCGTCGTCTGGCTCAAAGACAACGCCGGAAAATACGGAGGCGACGGCGGCAAGATCTTTCTGATGGGCCACTCGGCCGGCGCCCATCTCGCGGCCGCGGTAGTAACCAACGCAGCCTTCCTGGAGACCGCCGGCGCTGCGCTCCACGATCTGGCCGGCGTCATCCCGCTGGATACGATCATGTACAACGTTCCGCCGCAAATGAAAACAGCAGGCCGGGTTCACCGCGAGGCGTTCGGCGGCGACCCCGAGCAATGGGCGCCGGTTTCGCCGTGGGGCCACGTCGCCCGCGGCAAGGGCATCCCTCCTTTTCTGCTGCTCATCTCGGACGGCCGCCGCGAAGCCGCCGTACAACCGATTCCATTTGCCGAAAAGCTTCGAGCCGCGGGCATAGAAGCGGAATGGTTCGAAGCCAAGGGCCGAGGCCACAGCCCGCTCAACGCCTACCTCGGCGCACCGGGAGACGAAAGCACCGAACGCGTGCTGCAATTCCTGGAGCGGAACTCGCGCTGACCCGGGGCGGCGGCCCAGAGCCTATGCCGATTTCGCTTCGGAGAAAGGCTCGGCGAAGACGTAAAACTTGAACTTGGGCGTCTTGAAGCCCACTCCCCAGCGCGCCGTCAGGTAGTCGACGCGCAGGTACTTGACTTCGGGCGACGCGCTCAGATCGAGCAGGATTTGAGAAACGCCCTGATAAAACTTCTGGGGGAAGCTGCGCAGCGGCTTCTCCAGCCATTGCTCGCCGTCGGCGGAACCCATGATGCGGATATCCAGGCTTTCTTGCTCGACGACCTCGCCGATGCCCAACGTGAGCAAAAGCAAGCCGTTGCCTCCGCCGACCGCGCAGGCCTCGCCTGAACCGCTGCTCTCAACGGTGGTTTCTGGGAATAGGAAGTTCGGAAGCATATCTGAGGGCAAGGGAGAAATCCATTGTAGCACCGGGCCGCCGTCGGCAACTCTCATCCTGCGCCCGCGGCTTCTGCGGCAGTATCGGCCCATACTTGCTCGTCCCGGCCATGCAGCGGCTTGCCCTCTGCCTGCGCATCGTGCGCGTTCGCCGCTGTCGTCGCCTGCGGCGCGCAAGATGGAGCGGCGAACGGGCGGCAGCATGAAAATTTTGCGGTGTAGTGGCTTGGGCGTTATTCTGCACAATGTGGGAACAGCCCAACGAAAAGCCCGCTTTGGAAAAGGTTTGTACGCGAATCTTTTTTAGCCTTTCGGGCCGGCAGGCGTTTGACGGAACGATCGAGCACTTCCGCGATCACGGCAATTCGCGGTAGGAGGAATCAATGAAGATCCTCGTAACGAAGTGGGGTTGCTGCCTGCTGCTGGGCGTGTTGAGTCCAGGAGTTGCGCAGGCAGTGACTCCGGTTTTGCATCTCGCGGAGCAGGCGGACTTGGTGCTGCTAGGCGAAGCGGTGTCGATGGAATTGTCCGCGGGCGGGGGCGTCGAGCTCGACATCCGGCCGCGTTTTGCGCTGAAGGGAGAGGCGCCGGCATCCGTCTTTACCGCGGCGCTGCCGCCTTCCGCTCTGATGGCTCAGCATGCGGAGCGGACAGCGTCGATCGAGGAAGGCGAAGAAGGATGGTACGGGCTTTGGTTGCTGAAGCATGCAGCCGGCGACGGATATGTCGTTCTGCCTGCGGTATCGTCGGACTACATCGAGCGGGAGTCGTTGGTGACGGTTCCCCGGTCGTGGACTCCCCCAACGGGCGCGGACCTCGGTCGGCAAATACTCCTGGCCTTGCAAGAGTCCTATGCGGCCCAGGAACCGCGGTCCACAATGAAGGAACTCATGCTGACCGCGAGCTTGGATGCTGCGGACCGAGACGCGGCTCTGGATGTGGCGGGAAAATTGATGGAGTCTTCCCGGACCGAAGATCGCGCAAGCGGAATTGCCTTGGGGATCCGTTTGGGTTCCGATGCGGCGCTGCGCCGGTTGGCCTCCGAGCTCGATTCGCTGCAACTGGATCGCAACTTTCAGCGCATCGTTTTTACTCTGCACAACGCGTACAAGCCGAACAGCCCTGAAGAAATTGCCGTGCTGCAGGATTTGATCGAGCGCAGGTCGGACGCTCCGGGCCTCGATGCCGCCATCGGTCATGCGCTCTGGCGTGTGCTGAGCAGGGAACTCCTGCCGCTGGCCGCGCTCCTGCTCGACAGCTCGGATCCCGAGGCGAAGCGCGCCGCCGGTTGGCTGTTCCACACCTTCACGGCATTGGCCGGGCCGGACGGGCGGATCAAGCGGCCCAGCAGCAGCGGGCCGCATCCGTTCTGGAACGAAAACACGCGGTGGTTTGCGGGAAAGTCAAAAAGAGTCACGGCCGACGAGCAGGCGGTCTTCTGGACCCAATGGTGGGCGGAGCATCGCGAGCAACTCGGCTTCGGCCCATAACCGCGGGCAAAACAGCGCGAGCCCCGCTCAGTTTTGTGTCGCGCTTCGATTGCCTTGGGGACGCATCTCCCGCCAGTCCCGCCCAGCCCGATCGAGGAAAGAGTCGATGCGTCTGCTCAAAACCGAGTTTTTTTCGACGTGGTGTGCGTAGTAGATCACTGACGCGACAGCCGTGCGCTGTTTGACGAGGTCCCGGAACGCTACCGTGCGGAGCATGTCGTCCCGGTCGAGAGGGAGCAGCCCGAGGGCTTCGAGTTGATCGCGTACGCCTTCGGCAAAGCCAAGCGCGGTTACGACTCCGAGCGATCCTTTGCGACTGGCGGCATTGCCGAATGCCTCGAGATCGGCAACGTTGTCCGCAGAGAGAACGAACTGTTTGACCTCGGCGGAAATCGCGAGACGTCCGCCTTCCCAATCATCCACGTCTCCGACTCTCTGCAGCCGCTTGGAATCGGTACGAATTTTGTCGATCTCAATCTGGAGATGGGGATTGTCGGCTCTCAAAAAACCGAATACGATGCCCTGGAATCCGGCGCCCGTGGGCTCGCCTTTGTGTTTTGTCAGATCGAACCCCTCCAACAACATGCGAGAGAGCGGCGGCTCGGCGGCCGCGGATGCAGGCGCCCAGGTTTCGGCGGCATTCTCTTGCAGTCTTTCCCGCCAAAAGGCCGCACTGGGGGATTGCCGAGTTTCTTGCGGGACGCCGGTGATTGGACTCATCGTGCTTTACAGCGCCGGCCGCGCACGGCCGTTTGCGAACGGAGCGGCTTGGGGCCCGATTCGCTCCTCGGTTTCCAAAGCCAAACGCGCCGCACCCTAAAATTGTAGAGTTGCGGGTATCCTCTTTCGACTACGATCTGCCGCAGGCGCTGATCGCTCAGGAGCTGCCGCGGGTCCGCGGCGAAAGCCGCATGCTCGTCGTCGACCGCCGCGCGGGCGCTTGGCGGGACACATCGTTCCGCGAGTTGCCGTCCCTGGTCGGGCGCGGCGATTGCCTCGTTGTCAACGACAGCCGGGTGCTGCCGGCAAGGCTGCTGGGGCGCCGCCGCGGCGCCGGCGCCGCCGAGGTCCTCCTGCTGCGGCAAGTCTCCGCCCGCCCCTGCCGCTGGCAAGCCCTGGCGCGCCCCGGCAAAAGGCTGAAGACGGGCGCGTTCATCGATTTCCCAGGCGCCGCGCTCGAAGTTGTCGGGCAAGGCGAGAACGGCCTGCGAACGGTCGAGTTCAAGGGCATGTCCGCGGCCGAGGCGGCGGCCTGGATCGAAGCGCAAGGCCATGTCCCGCTGCCGCCGTACATTCGCCGCGCGGACCGCCCTGAAGACCGCGAGCGCTATCAGACCGTCTTCGCCAAACGGAACGGCTCGGCGGCGGCACCGACCGCCGGGCTGCACTTCGACGAAGCCGCGCTTGAGGCCCTGCAAGGGAGAGGCGCGGCGCTGGCGAAAATCACGCTCCACGTGGGCTTGGGAACGTTCCGCGAGGTGAAAGCCGAGAAGGTCGAAGAGCACCGCATGCACGAGGAGCGTTTCGAGGTGTCCGCCGCCGCCGCCGCGTCCATCCGCTCGGCAAGCCGCGTCGTCGCCGTCGGAACCACATCGGTCCGCGTGCTGGAGCATGTCGCCGCGGCGAACCGCGGGCGCATCGAAGCGGCGAGCGGCAGCACTGGCATCTTCATTACGCCGGGCTTCCGATTCCAGGCCTTCGACGCCCTGTTGACCAATTTCCACCTGCCCCGCTCGACGCTGCTGATGCTGGTGGCGGCGTTCGCCGGCCGCGGCCTCGTCCTGGACGCTTACGCTCACGCCGTCCGCGAAAAGTACCGCTTCTACTCCTACGGCGACTGCATGTTGATCCTCTGACCTCGGGTCTTGCCATCCGCTGCCTTCAGCGGGTCAAAGCGTCTTCTTCCCAAGGCGGGACGGCTGCGATCAGACGGCCCAGCGCGGGGTCGCGTTCGAGGATGCGCTCACGCATTTCCCAGGCGACCTTGCGGTAGGCGATGTGCCCCTTGACGCCCGACCGCACCCGGCTGATGTATTCGGCTTCGGCGAAGTCCATTTTGTAGAGCGATCGGCAGCGCGTGGCGAACGGCAACAGATAGTGCGCCGCCGGCTCCGACGCTGCGGCGATGCGCTCGCGGGCGGCCCAGGCGCGCGCGAGGGCGTGGTCGTAGCGTTCGCCGACTCCGGCCGCGTCCACCGGATCGGGCCGGGCGCAGCCCAGCTTGTCGCTCAGCCGCTGGCGGATCTGCTGGCAGCGGCGGTGGCGGTGCAGGTCGCGGTACGCCCCGATGTCGGTCACGATGTCGAAGATGTAGGCGTAGCCGCTGCGGAACGGCGGCGCCAGCTCGTCGCGCCGCTTGCGGCCTGCGAGCGCTACGTCGAGCGCTTCGCGCCGCCGCCCGGGGCTCCAGCCGCTGACCTCGTCGAGAATCACGCGGAAAGGGTGCGCCGTGACTGCATAAAGCCAGCTCGCAACCGCTTCGTCGAGCGGACCGCAGGCGGGGACGAGGTCGACGTCGCGGGGCGGCTCGTATGCTCCCGGATCGAAATTCTCCCGCGCCCAGGCGGCGACGCGCGCGTAGGCCGCAGCCGCCGCCGTATCCGGCGCGGCGTACTTGGCCAGCGTCGGAGCGACGGGTTCGCGGGCTTGCGCCGCGTCCCAGACGCAGGCCGGGGGCGCGGCGCAGGCGTCGTGCATTTCCCGCGCGATGCCGCGGACCTCGCCGTATTCCGAGACGCCGAGCTTGCGCATCTGCTTTTCCAGCGTGCGGATGCTGGTGACTTGCCCGATGTTGGTCGAGATGCCGGTAAAAAGCAGATACCGGGCGACATCGTAGGCGCGGGCGGCGATGGTGCGGCGGTAGGCGCCGGCCTTCATGCCCTCCGGTTTGGGAAGCGTTTCACTGAGATAAGCGCGCAAGTCCGCATGGAGAGCGAGGTAGGCGTCGAGCAGCTCGCGGGCGGCTTGCCGGTAAACGGTCTCGGCGGGGGCGCCGGCCAACTCCGGCGGCAAGACGATGTTGCCCAGCGAAAAATCCTGGTAGCGGCTGGATTTGGCCTGACCGTCCCAGAGCTGCTCGTCCTCGATCTCGATGGCGGCCAACTCCGAGATGCCTTCGAAGCAGAAAATGCAATGCCCGAGGTCGGCGATCGAGGCATGGCCGTACTGGAAGTAAAAGCTGTCGAGGAATTTAGTGGAATCGTGCCCGCGCACCCATTCCAGGCTGTCCCTGACCGAATCGGCCGAGCGGCTGTACCGCGCCAGGGCGTAGGCGCTCTTTTCGGGCGGCATCGGCGCAACGACCACCACCCGCCGCTCCGGCTGCGATAATGTTGTTCTGCTCTCCACCATCCACTAACCACTATCCACTAATCGGGAAGGAAAACATACCATGCAAATGCTCGTCGCCGGAGATTGGACGGACGGCTCGGACGCCATCCCCGTAATCAACCCTTACGACAACAGCGAGATCGACACCGTTCCGCGCGCGACGGTCGCTGATATCGAGCGGGCCGTCGGCTACGCCGTACAGGGCGCGAAGAAAATCAGGAAGACGACCGGATATGACCGCTATCACATCTTGATGCGCGCCGCCGGGTTGATGATCGAGCGCCGGGAAGACCTTGCCCGCACGATTACGATGGAGGAAGGCAAGATCATCGCCGAGGCGCAGCTCGAAGTCGACCGGGCGCGCGAGACGATCGTCTGCTCGGCCGAAGAGGCGAAGCGTCTGGGCGCGGAGGTCGTCCCGCTCGACGGCGCTCCCGGCGGCGGGAACAAGTTCGGTTTTACGCTGCGGGTTCCTTGCGGGGTCGTGCTGGCCATTACTCCGTTCAATTTTCCGCTCAACCTGGTTTGCCACAAGGTCGGCCCGGCCTTCGCGGCGGGCAACAGCGTCATTGTCAAGCCGGCGACCGACACGCCGCTGGTCGCGCTGAAGCTGGCGCGGCTGCTGCTCGACGCCGGCGTGCCTGCGGAGGCTCTTCAGGTCGTCACCGGGGGCGGAGGCGAAATCGGCGGCATGCTTTGCTCCGACCCGCGCATCCGCAAGATCAGCTTTACCGGCAGCCGCGATGTCGGCGAAAGCATCTGCCGCGCCGCCGGGCTGAAGAAAGTCACCATGGAATTGGGCAGCAACGCCCCGGTGATCGTGCTGCCCGACGCCGACCTCGAAAAGGCGGCGAAGGCCATTGCGGTCACCGGCTACGCCAATGCAGGCCAGGTTTGCATCAGCGCCCAGCGGATTTTGACGCACAACAACATCTACGGCGATCTGTTGCACTGCCTGTCGTCGGAAGTCGAGGGCCTGACCACCGGAAACCCGCTCGATGAGGGCGTCCGACTGGGGCCGATGGTGCGCGAGCGCGACGCCGAGCGCGTGCAAGCGTGGATTCAGGAAGCGGCGCAGAACGGAGGACGTCTGATCCGCGGCGGGGAGCGGGATGGCGCCGTGGTGCAGCCGGCGATCGTGGCCGACGTCGACCGGGAAATGAAAATTTCGTGCGAGGAACTGTTCGGCCCGGCGGTGGGGCTGACCCCCTTCGAGTCGGTGGACGACGCCATTGCGAGCGCCAATGCGACGAACTACGGCTTGTCGGCGGCCGTTTTCACCGAGAATCTCAGCAACGCCATGCGCTTCGCCCGCGAAGTCGAGTCGGGCAACATCCATATCAACTGGGGATCGCAGTGGCGGGCGGACCTGATGCCCTACGGCGGACTGAAAGAGAGCGGCTTCGGCAAGGAAGGACCCAAATACGCGGTCGAGGAAATGACCGAAACCAAGATGGTCGTCATGCATCTGTAGCCGGCCCGCGCGGCCTTTTGCTTGTTCGACGGCGGCGCGCTCGCCGACTTTCTCGCCGGCCGTATGCGTGTTCCGCCCCGCAAGATGCTACTTTAGAAGCGATAGATCGAGAACGGCGAAGATCGATCCGAGCCCGCAGTCGGTTCGAACCGCCGGAAAATCCGCCGCGGCGCATTTCAGCTTCTGTCGTTTCTTGAAGTCCCCCGATCGGAAAGCTGCGTAGGAAATGCGTACTCTTGCCGTCAAGGCGCTCGCGCTGTGTGTCGTTGCACCCGTTGCGGCGTTTGCCGCCGGCGGTGACGGAGGCGAAACGGGGGGCCACGGCGGAATCGCGCCTTTTCTGTTCGGACTTGCCGCCATTCTTCTGGCCGCCAAGATCGGCGGCGAGCTCTTCGAGCGCGTGAACCAACCCGCCGTGCTCGGCGAGTTGGTGTTCGGCGTGCTCATGGGCAACGTGAGCCTCTTCGGATTCCATGCGTTCGATGCTCTGAAGACGGATGCGGGGCTGGCCATTGCCGCCGAGATCGGCGTGATTCTGCTGCTGTTCGAGGTCGGTCTGGAGAGCAACGTGAACGAATTGCTGGCCGTGGGACGCTCGGCCATGCTGGTCGCGCTTCTTGGCATCGTCGTTCCGGTCGTTCTGGGGTACGGAGTCTCGGCGTTCTTTTTGCCGGAGTCCGCGGCTTGGTACGTCCACTTGTTCGCCGGCGCCACGTTGGCCGCCACGAGCGTCGGCATCACGGCCCGAGTGCTCAAGGATCTGCGCAGGATGGACACGAAAGAGGCGCGCATCATCCTGGGGGCGGCCGTCGTGGACGACGTGCTCGGTCTGGTGATTCTGGCGGTCGTCTCCGGATTGGTGAAGTCCATCGACAGCGGCGGGGGGATGTCGCTGCTGCCGGTTCTTGCAATTGTCGGCAAGGCGATGGCGTTCCTGGTCGTCGGGGTCGTGGCCGGCCGGATTTTCGCCGGCCGGATGCTGCGCATCGGATCGCGCTCCAAGACGGCGGGC
This sequence comes from Bryobacterales bacterium, assembly GCA_965214655.1. Lineage (GTDB taxonomy): Bacteria > Acidobacteriota > Terriglobia > Bryobacterales > UBA6623 > CATQHP01. Next base: position 4,706,887 of record OZ243965.1, read on the forward strand.
ATGCCGATCGTGTTGAGCGCGGCCTATTGTTTCTTGATGGCGGCGCTTGCGGAGACCATCGGCTTGGCCGCGATTGTCGGCTCTTTCGCCGCGGGGCTCGTGCTCGACGACACGTTCTACAACGGCTACCGCGAAATGCGCAGGCGCAGGATCGAGGAAATCATGTTTCCGCTCGGCGCGGTTTTCGTGCCGGTGTTTTTTGTATTGATGGGGATCAAGGTCGATCTGCGGTCGTTCGGGTCGCTGTCGGTGCTGCAGTTTGCCTGCGGACTCAGCGTGGCCGCGGTGATCGGCAAGCAGGTTTGCTCGCTGGGAATCCTGGAGAAGGGGGTGAACCGCTGGGTCGTGGGCGTAGGCATGATTCCGCGCGGCGAGGTCGGCTTGATCTTTGCCGGCATCGGGGCTTCGCTTACCGTCGGCGGCGCGCCCGTGTTCACGCCGCAGATTTTTTCGGCAATGGTGGTGATGGTGATGGTCACGACCCTGGCTACGCCGCCGCTGTTGAAGCTGTTGTTCTCGAAGTAGTCGGACTTCCCGCCGGCCTGCGCGGCAGTCTTGCCGGCTATTCCCCGTCGGCGGCGCAGCGGAAGCCCAGATTGTTGAGCCCGGAGTCGGGTTCGGTCATCATCCGCGCCGCCGAGCGGTAGCCTTGGCAATAGTTTTCGCTGCAAAGCCAACTGCCGCCCCGCTGCACCTTTTGCGTCCCCGAAGACGGGCCTTGAGGGTTCCGCGTCGGCGATGCCTGGAAGTATGTCGGCGAGTACCAGTCGGCCGCCCATTCCCAGACGTTCCCGGTGATGTCGTACAGGCCGTAAGCGTTGGCGGGGAATTGCTTGACCGGTCCGTAGCCGGCGAAACCGTCATGGCTCAGGTCTTGATGGGGAAAACGGCCTTGCCAGAGATTGGCGCGATGAACCCCGCCGGGCGTGAGCTCGTCGCCCCACGGGTAGCGGGCGCCTTCGATCCCGCCGCGGATGGCGTATTCGAACTCCGCTTCGGTCGGCAGCCTGCGGCCCTTCCAGCCGCAGTACGCGGCCGCGTCCTGCCAGGAGAGATGGACGACGGGATAGTCGAGCTTGTCCTTGTACGAGGAATCCGGCCCGTCGGGATGCCGCCAGTCCGCGCCGTCGCCTTTTGTCCAGCTTTCCTGCTCGGGATCGAAGATGCCCGACCAGCCCAGCTTTTCCGAATCCGTAACATGGCCGGCCGCCTCGGCGAACGCGGCGTACTGGGCGTTCGTCACCTCGTGCTCGTCCAGGTAGAAGGAATCGAGGACGACATGGTGCGGAGGCCCCTCGTAGGGGAACCCCCGGTCCGTGCCCATGGTGAACTCGCCGCCCGCGATGAGAACCATGCCGGAGGTATCGGCGGGCGGGCCGCTCCCGCAAGAGATGGCCAACGCCAGACCGAGCGCGCAGGGCAGAACCGTCCGAGAAGCAGGCATTCGCCGTATTATAGCGGCGCGGCAACGATTCGGCCCGCCCGGGATTGCGTTCCCCGCGGCCGTTACTCCACGGCGATGGTGACGCCGGGTTGGCTCGCTCTGCCGCCGATGGCGATGACGACCTCCGCCTCCGAGGAGGGATCGACCCCCGGCGGCACTTCCACAACCACCAGGTTCACTCCCGCCAGCGTCGGCGCCAGTCCCGAAAACAATACGTTTTCCGGCGGCGCTTGCACGGCGTCGAGCGTGTCCGAAGCCGGGCGAACTTCACCTTGACTCCACACAGGCTCGACGGCAACGGAAAGCTCTCCGCCCGAAACGCGATGCTCTCACTGCCGGCCAGGAAGGCCTCGATCTGCTCCAAACTCAACCTCTCGACTTGCTGCATGACGACTCCCATCGCCCACAGCTTGCCCCGCTCCTACCTCTCCCCCTCCAACCTCTTCAGGCTCGTCTTGTGTTGGATAAGACGCCGGCGCGGCGCAAGCGTAGTAACGTATAAGATTGGGGGGACGGTTTCACAGGCCGTATTCGCGACGCGGCATGAGTCGTCGACCGGCAACAAACGTGAATGAAGCGCCGCCGAGACGACAGCTCCTGAGCAGGGCGTCGGCTGCCGCGTTGGCCGCGGCGCTGTGTTTTCCTGCTTTCGGGCAGGATGTCCGCTGGAAGCCCGTGGGCCGGGGCGGGATCGAGCTGGGCTTGGCGGGCCCGGCGGGTTCGGCCGTGTCCGAGACGTGGTTTTCCCCCGACGGCGCCGCGCTGTACGTCGTGCTGCGCTCCGGCGCAGCCTGGTCGACCGCCGACTTGGGGCAGACTTGGCGCAGAGAGGATGCGCTTTCCGAATCCGGCCGCGCGGCCCGGTTTGCGGGCATGCCGGACGGCGGCGGGGCGGCGGGACGCGTCGTGCGCGATCCTTTCAGTCCCACGGTGCAATACGCTTTGGGCCGCGATCTGTTGCGCTCGCTCGACGGGGGCCGGAGCTGGACGAATTTGACGAACGGCGGCCTGGGGTCCGTTATCGGCGGGCGGCAAGCCGCCATTGCCTTTTCCCCGCGAGATCCCGACTTTGTCGTCGTCGGCAACTCGATGGGCCTGTGGAAGTCGGTTGATCGCGGGATCACCTGGAGCAGCCTCAACCGCACGCTGCCGAACTTTCCTCGAGCCGAGTTTCTGCCCATGGGCGATCCGGGCGGCCTGCGCATCAGGGTCGATTCCATGGGCGAGTTGGAGCTCGCCGGAGCGGGCGCGGCCGCTTTCCGGCGGTTGCCGCGGCCTGCGGCGGGGCGCCCGGCGGGATTGGCCGGAGAAGACGCCGCGCGGCGCCCGCCGAACGCGCCGCTCTTGCCGCCGGGATTCGCCCTCTCCTACCGGGTGTGGAAAAACGGAGCGCCGATTTCGCCGGACCTGACGGCCTGCGCCGTTGCGCAATGCGTGGATCCGCGGCGGCATTACCTGACCGCATTGGCAAGCAACGGGCGGCTTTGGGCGGGTACGTCCGACGGGCGCATCTGGGTTGCGCGCGCCGGCGGCGAGGATTGGCTGTTGTCTTTCCGCGATGAGCAAAGTCAACGGATCGGGCGGATCTGGGCCGATCCGCAAAACCCGGACGCAGCGCTGGCGATTGCCGGGACGCGGGTGCTGCGCTCGACGAACGGCGGCGTCTTTTGGGACGACATCGGCGGCAACCTGCCCGCGGGGGCGTGGACGGCGGTCGTCGGACACCCGCAGGCTCGCGCCGTCTACGTCGCCGGCGCGGAGGGCGTGTTCTACAGCCGCGTCGATCTCGACAAGCCGGGACCGCCCGGAGTCTGGCGCCGCTTGAACGGCAACTTGCCGGCCAAGGCCGTGGACGATCTGACAGTGGATTTCTCTACCGGCCGGCTATACGCCCTGCAAACGGGGTACGGCGTTTCCCGCACTTGGGCTCCCGTCGTCGAAGAAGCGATCCGGGCGTTGAACGCCGCCGATCTGTCGAACCGGCCGGCGGCGCCGGGCAGCCTGGTGACGATTCGAGGGCTGGCCGCGGACCGCGCCGAAGCCGGAAACGCGCGCGCCCCGATCTTGTCGCGCGGGCGGCGGGAGACGCAACTGCAAGTGCCTTTCGACCGGGTCGGGAATTCTTTGGACATTACCTTGTGGTCGGGAGTGCGCAAGTTCGAGTTGTCGGCGCCGTTGGCCAGGGTCTCGCCGGCGATCTTTATCGAGGACGGCGAGCCGTTGATTCTCGACGCAGGCAGCGGCGCGATCGTCGGCGGCAATCGACCGGCGCGGCCGGGATCGCGGCTGCTGATTCTGGCGACGGGGTTGGGCCGGGTCGTTCCCGACTGGCCCGCCGGTTTCGCCGCGCCGTTTGTCGATCCGCCGCGTCCGGCCGCCAAGATCGGCGCGTCGTTGAACGGCGCTCCGCTCCGCGTGATCTCGGCGCGGCTTGCGGGCGGCTACATCGGAACATATATCGTCGAGGTCGCATTGCAGCCGGCCGCGGCGGCCGGCGTCGGCGTGCTCAAAATCTATGCCGACGGCGTGGGCAGCAACGCGGCCCGACTCCTGATCGAGCCTTAGCCGCCGCGCAAAACCATGAGAAAACGAGATTCGGCCGCAACGGCCGAAGCCTTACTTTCCACTCTCCAGCGGTCGCGCAGCGGCCCTGTATCTGCGCTCGACGCGCTCCGATATGCCGCATAAGACCTCGTAGGGGATGGTTCCGATCCGCTCGGCGATGGTCTTGGCGTCGTCGGCGCCGGGTCCGAGGAGCACGGTTTCGTCCCCGATTCGGGCCGCCGGCGCCGCCGACAGGTCGATCAACGTCAGGCCCATGCTGACCGAGCCGATGACGCGGCGCCGCGTGCCGCGGACGGCAACCGCGCCGCGGTTCGACAAGCTCCGGCTGAAGCCGTCCGCGTAACCGGCGGAGACTACGCCGATTTTCATATCCCGCGGGGCGCGGTACGTCCATCCGTAGCCTGCGGCGGCGCCGGAGCGAACCTGACGGATTTCGAGCAGGCGGGCTCTCCATTGCAGGATCGGGCGCACGCTGAAAGAACTCGCGCGTCCGGGCGGCTTGCTGTCGCTGACGTACCCGTACAGAGCGAGGCCGGGGCGCGCCATCGTGGCTTGCAGTCCTTTGGCCGCCGGATCGTCGTTCCGCCTGTAGGCCAGCGCTGCGCTGTTCGCGGCGTGGACGTAACGCGGGTTGACGCCGCCCGCCCGCAGCGCCGAGACCTGTTGCGCAAACAGGGCGGCCTGCCGCGCGGATGCCGGGGATTCGAAATCTTCGGCCGAGGCGAAGTGGGTGGCCACTCCCGCCGCTTCGATGCCCGCGGCGGCGCGAAGCGTGTCCAGGAAAGCCCCTGTGTGCGCGGAAGAGCCGGGGTCGAAGTCGAATCCCAAGCGGTTCATCCCCGTATTGAGCATGATGTGGCAGGGCAAGGGCCGCCCCAGCTTGCGGCCGCGGGCGTTCCATTGTTCGAGTTGCCGCTTGGTGTTGAGCATGGGTTGCAGGTTCAGGGCGGCGGCTTCGGCGGACTCCCCGCGGTCGAGGCCGTTCAAGACAACCAGCGCGGCATTGCATCCGGCGGCGCGGAGGGCGGCGGCCTCGTCCAGGCTCGAGACGGCGAAGTGCGTTGCGCCCGCGGCCGCGAGCGCGCGGCAGACCGCGGCGCTCCCGTGGCCGTAGGCGTCGGCTTTGACTACGTTGAGCAGCGTGACCGCGGGGCCGGCCGCCCTCGATAGCGCCCGGTAGTTCGCCACGAGCCGGTCGAGGTCGATCACCGCCCAGGAGCGCATCGGTTCTCCGAATCTATCACGGCCCGCGCCGCTTGCGCCGCAGGCCGCTACATCGCGTCCGGGGCGGGGATGCCCATCACCGACAGCAGCGCGGTCAACTCGTCGAGCACGTAGCGGACAATGCTCAGCAGCGCCGTCTGCCGCTCGGGGTCCGCTTCGTTGAGGATGTGGTGGCGATGATAGAAATTACTGAACGTCCGGGCCAGCTCGAAGGCGTGGCGGGCCAGTTGGGCCGGTTCGCCGCCGGCGGCGGCGCGGGAAACCGCCCATCGCGAGCGGGAAGCCGCAAGCAGCATTTGCCAGAGGTCTTCGTCCAGGAGCCGGGACCATGCTTCCCGCGGGAGCGCCGGCGAAAGGTCGGGCGGCGCTCCCGCGCGCTCCGCGAACTTGCGCAGGATGTTTTTCGCCCTGACGGCCGCGTACTGGAGATAAGGGCCGGTTTCGCCTTCGAAAGCGAGCGCTTCGGCGAAATCGAAGGCGATCACCGTGGTTCGCGTGAAGCGCAGCATGAAGTAACGCAGCGCGCCCACGGCGATTTGCTCGGCGATTGCGCGGCACGCGGTCTCGCTGAGGTCTTCGTGGCGGTCCCTGACCTCCGCGTAAGCCGTGTCGATCAACCGGTCGATCAGGTCGTCCGCTTTGACGCCCAGACCCTTGCGCCCCGATACCTCGATGTAGGGCCGCTCGCGGTCTTCTTCCGACAGCTCGATGCCGAGCTCCACGCAGCAGCGCGGCGACAGCGCAACCATTTCGTAGGAAAAGTGCGCCGACCGCTCGGCCTGCCGCGCGTAGCCCAACAGCCGCAACGCGGCGCGGACGACGTCTTGCAGATACGCCTGGCGCACGTCGATGACGTTGTAGACGGCGCCGGCGGCCCCGAACGCAGGAGCCGCGGCGTCATCCTCCCCGGCATCGGTTGAGGAGACCCATGCTTGGCGTCCGCTGGGGTAACGGCGGAGCGGAGCGTAATGAAAGTCCTTGCCGGCCAGCAAGCCGAATTTCCAGAGTTGGTAGGCAATGTCCTTGCCGACGTAGGTCACGGTTCCGTTGGAGCGGACGATGACCTTGGCGGCGCTTTCGTCATCCGCTTCGGCCTGCGGCCGGTCCCGCTCCGGCCGGGGGGCGGCGGGCGCGCCGCGGAAGTTCTCGGCGGGCATCACCCAGCAGCCGGCGTTCTTGCCCGCGGTTTCGAGATAGACCGCTTGGCGCCGCTGCAACAAGGCGAACGCCGCGGCCCAGAATTCGAGGCCGAGGATTTCGCTCTCCCGAGGGAGCGCGTCGTACTCCACGCCGATGCGCAGCATCGTGTCGAGATGGCGGTTGACGATGGCGTCGGATACGATGCGGCCGATGGCGGCTATTTGGCCCGACCCGGATTCGATGGCGGAAAGAGCCTGCGTTCGCCAGGAGAGCGCCTGCGGATGTTCGGCGTAGTGCCGAGAAACGTCCGCGTAGAGGTCCCAACAATAGTAGTCGAACCTGATGGCGGGGTCGTCCGCCAGAGCTGCGACGTCACGGGGGCTGCGGCGCTGCAAGAAATGAAACGCGGCGGCGACGTCGGCCACTTGGACGCCCGTGTTGTCGATATAGTTCTGCACTTCGACTTCTCGGCCCAGGGCGCGCAGCATGCGCGCGAAAGTATCGCCCAGCACGGCGTTGCGCAAATGCCCGATATGCGCCGCTTTATTGGGGTTGATGTTGGTGTGCTCGACGATAATTTTGGATTTGTCGGCGGCGGCCGGCGGCGGCTGCGCCGAGAGCGCTTCGACCGCGTAGGCGCCGCGTTCGAAGCGAACGTTGAGATAACCGCCGCCGGCGGCTTCTATCGAGCGGACTCCCGCGATCGGGGGCAGGCTCGCCGCCAGTTCCTCGGCGATCCGCCGCGGCGGGCGCCTGAGACGCTTCGCCAAGCCGAAGCACAGCGGCAGGGCGAGCTCCCCGAACTGCGGGCGGCGGGGGAGTTCGACTACGACGGGGATGCTGACGCCGTACTTGGCGGAGACGTGGCGCGATACGCATTCGCGAATACGTTCTTCGAGCGCGAGGAACACGGGGGCGGATACCTTTGCGGGGAGCTCGGGGGGGCTTGAAAAAACGGGGTTGGAGCCGCCCTTATCGGCAGTTTATCATGCCGGCGCTCCATCGGCGCCGCAGTCTTTTCGTATGATAGAGGCGGTGAGTCGGCGGGGGTTGCGAATGCGCGCTTTTGCCGCCGCGGCGGCTATTTGCTTGGGTTTCGTCTGCGCCGCGGCTCGGGCCGAGTCTTCCGGGCCAACGGATGTCCTCGACCCCCTGACGTTCCGGCTGCTCAACCGGCAGCAGCAGATGCGGCCCGCTTCGGCGAAGCCCTCCGACGGCTCGCCCGCCCGCCGCCGGGCCGTACCGGCTCCGCGCGCGGCGCGGCATGGCGACATCGCCGTTGTGGATACGAGCGACGGCGTCTTTCAGCAAGAGTTTCCCTTCGACCTGAACGGGCTGACCGCCGCGTTCTCGCCGGTCGACGAGGCGGCGTCAGGCTATACGGCATCCGTCGACTCGATTGCCTTCCATGCCGATCTCGGCGAGCAGGTCGACTTGGGCGACGACGATGCGCGACTGATTCCACTGGACTTCGACTTTCCGTTTTTCGGGCGCACGTACGCCGAAATCTGGCTCAATTCCGACGGAAATCTGACCTTCGGCGGCCCGGACACCTCGATTAGCGAGCGCGACGCGGCCAGGGTCTTGACGGGCGGCCCGCGGATTTGCCCCCTGTTCGCGGATCTGGACCCAAGCGTTCCCGGCGGGTCCGTCCATGCCTACGGCGCCGCCGACCGGCTGGTTGTCACTTGGTCGTCCGTCCCCCCCTACACCCCGAATGGGGACGGCGACCCGCAGACTTTCCAGGCCGCGCTGTTCGCCGGCGGGGCGATCGCGTTTTCGTATGAACAGGTGACCTTGACCTCGGCGATCGTCGGCTTGGGGGCGGGGGACGGCGGCGAAGCGCAGGCGGCGGACTTCAGCGACCCGACCGAGGAAGTCTTCAGCAGCTCCGTTCTGGAGATCTTCCAGGACGCGGTGCTCGACCTGGGCGCGGTCGGGCAAAGTTTCTACCGCGGATTCGAAGACGCTTACGATTTTCTGGTTGTCTTTCACGACTTCGATCTCGGATTCGAGACCGACGCCTTTGCTTTCTATCTTCCGGTGCGCAATTCGGTTTTGGGCATCGGCTTGTGGCCGCCGCCCTTGGAGTCGAGAAATCTGGTCGATATCGGCGACTTGTTGGGATCGCCGCGCCGCCTGCAGGGCCTGATGTACATGGGGCTGTTGGATAAGTACCCCGATGATCCGTTCGCGCGCATCGACGCCCGCTTTGGCCTGGGGTTGAACACGCCGCTGACGATCCTGACTCATGAGGCGGGCCACCGATTTCTGGCGCGGGCGCTTTTCATCGACTATGACCAGGGCGTTTTTTCGACCGAGTTGCTGGGCCGCCAATTGAGCCACTGGAGCTACTTTCTGAACTCCGAAGCATCTCTGCTGGAAGGCAACCGCATCGTCGATCACGGTTCGGGGGAATTTCGCTTCGAGACCGTCGGAACGGTCGAGGGGTTCAGCTCGTGGGACCTCTATCTGATGGGGCTGATCCCGCCGCAAGAGGTCGCGGATACGTTTTTCGTTCGCGATCCCGACATCGGCGATACTTTGTTTTCGCCGGAGCACGAGCCGCTGGCCGGCATTTTCTTCAACGGCGAGCGGGTCGATGTCTCGATCGAGGATATTGTCGATGCGCACGGGCGGCGCATCCCGAACGCCTCCATCGCGCAGCGGAACTTTCGCTACGCCTTTCTGCTGGTTCATCCGCAGGAGCGGCCGCCGTCGGCGGAATCTCTGACCAAGATGGAAAGGTTCCGCGCGGCGTTCGACGACTTTTTCGATGAGATGACGGGGCGCCGGGGAAACGCCGAAACCGAATTGCGGCAGGAGTTGGCGTTTTCTTTTTGGCCGGCGGCCGGCCTGCTGCAGGGCGGCTCGATGGACATCGCCGTATTCCGCGCGGCCCCGTCGGACGAGCCCGTCACGGTCGCTCTGGAGTCGGATACGGCGGCGGTTTTGTTGCCGGAGCAGGTCGAGATTGCGGCCGGCGGCGACTTTGCGCGCATCCCCGTCGAGGGCGTCGAGGGCGGAATCGCCAGGATCGCGGGGTCGGCGGGCCTCGATTTCGAGACCGCGCGCGGGGCGATTCGGGTCCACCGGTCGACCGCCTCGCTGGCGGCGGCGCGCATCTTGCCGCTGGAGATCCTGTTCGGGGATTCGCGCGAGCGCTTGCGCACCGGCGAGGCGGGGCAGCCGCTGCCGTACGCGATCTATATGCAGGTGCTGGACGAGAACTTGCTGCCGACCGGGAGCGTCGAGGTCCGTTTCGAAGCGTCCGCGGACGGCCGCGTCTCGGCAAGCAGCATCCTGTCCGACTCATTCGGGTTCGTTGCGGTTGAATGGACTCTCGCTTCGGCGCCGGGAGCCAACCAACTGACGGTATCGATTCCGGGCAGCATGCGCCCCGAAGTCGTCATCGACGCGGTTGGCAGCCGGTCGCCCCTGCGGCAAAGAAACTTCCGCCGCCAACTGTTCGGCAGGTAGCCGCGCCGGCTGCGCCCGGCCGAGCGGCTTAGTGGGTCATCGCGTAGATGATGTAGTTGATGCCCAGCCGGTAGGCTTGGGCGGTGTACCTCTCCGGGTATATCGCCCAATCGGCATGTTCCCAGGCGTCGCCCAGGTCCATGTTGTGGTTGATCATCGCCATCAACCGGCCGTCATCGTCGCGGATGCCGCGCCAATGGGGAACTTTCCCGTCGCGCTCGTAGGTGCGGCGGCTGAAGACCGCCTGCAGGCCGGGAATCTGCTCGCGGCGCTCCATGTCGTACAGCACGTGAAATATCTCGTCGCCCGCGGCGATGTCTTCGATTGGGCGGTCGGGAAAGATGCGGCGGATGCCGCGCATGAACAGTTCCCATTCTTCCGAGCCGTGGAAGTCGTCGAATACGATGAATCCCCCGCGCAGCAGATACTCGCGGATGTTCTCGACCTCCAGGTCCGTCAGCTCCCAGTGGCCAGCTTCGACGACGTAAAGAAACGGGTAGTCGAAGAATCCTTCGTCGCTCGGGTGAACGTAAACCTCTTTCGAACGCGCGTTCACCGCCGACAGACGCCGCAATCCTTGCAGAAAATGCCTCTCGGAGTCCGGAGTGTCGATCTGCCACGGACGCTCGACCTCGCCGTGGAATCGAAATTCGAGCTGCGGCCCCGGATAGCGGTCGGAATAGGCCATGCGCGCCATGGAAAATTCGGCCGCCCGCCCGCCGTCCGCCGGCTCGGCGATCGACGGCGCCAAGGGCGGGAAGGGCGCCCCGCGGTAGAGTTGCTGCGCGGCAAGCAAGCCCGCGCAGAGCAAAAAAGCCGCCGGCGCCTGAGTGGACACACTTTATCGTACAAGGAAGTTCGCAGGGGGAAATCGGATTTGCCGGAACGGACGTTCGCGTTCGCCAGGCGGACTGACCGCAAGAGAGGAAGAGTGCGTTGAACGGATCGCCATCCTGACCGGCATTTTCAAGAAACCGAAAAGCAAAAACCGGTGACTTCACCCCTTGACTTTTCAAAATTTTCTTCATGGAAGCGATCCAACGGACGGTCCGCCGGCTTGTCCCCGCTCCGGCGGGCGCTCCGGTATCCGGTTCGCCGCCGGCGCCCTCGTCGGGGCTTCCGCCCTGCGCATCGCCATGGCGTTGAAGGCGTGCGCCCGCAAGCGCTCCCCCACCGCCCGGAGGATCGCTTCCCCCCCCAACCGATGCCTCTCCAACAGATTGACGAAACTTCATGCCGGGGCAATCCTTTTGAGACAATACCTCTTTGTCAGCGGTTTTTTAGAAAAATGGAGGCCCTGCCCAATGCCTCTCAGCGAATGAAGCGGCTGCTCCGCAAGCTCCTCCCTGTGCCTATGCACAATGCGCTTCGCCGGGCGGCCTCGACTCTGCGGCTCAACCGAGTGCCTGCAATGGCGGTGGACCTTGCCCCGCTTCCGCAAGCGGCGGAGATTTCCTTTCCAGATATGCTCGGCGGTGAGGACATTGACGCCGAATGGGAAAAGGCGAGCGGTTCGATTCAAGAAATCTTCCAAGACGCGCCGGGGAGCCACGCCCTCGGCCACGAAGGCCGCCGGGCGCTCTACTCAATGGTTCGCTATTATCGACCGCTCTCCATTCTGGAAATCGGCGCCAACGCCGGCGCATCCACCCTGTCCATTGCAATGGCGATGAATCGGTACCGGTCTACCTCGCTCCCGCCCCGTCTGGTTACTATTGACTTGTTTGACGTCAATAATCCGTCCGAGTCCCAAGCGAAATGGTATCGCCTCTCCGCGCCGCCCCGGGCCATGCTGGCACGGCTTGACTGCGCCGATCTGGTCGAATTCGTCACCGCCTCGTCTCTGGACTATCTTCCCGGACGCGCCGCCGTGTTCGATTTCATTTTCGTGGACCACTCCGCCTCGGCGGACATCGTCTACCGGGAGATCCCGTTGGCTCTTGCGGCGCTGCGCGCCGGCGGGCACTTGTTGATGAACTCCTACTATCCCGACGGGAAACCTTTGTGTCCGGGCGGCGCCGCGTCGCCCGGCCCCTACCTTGCGGTGCGCCGCCTGCGCCGGGAAGGCGCCGGCCTCGTCGCCCTGCCCCTCGGCGCATTGCCCCGGCCGCCCGGACGCGGCGGCTCGAACCACCTCACCAGCCTGGCCCTCCTGGCAAGAGAATGACGAACGGCGCATCGTTCTGGAAGAAACGGCATACGCCCCGAACGCTCTATGCCCGTTGGCCAAGAGACTATTGGCATGCAGCAGTGTCGATCGGCCGCCAATGGAGCGCGCACGGATTACATGGCTACTATTTGGATTTTACCAACAAGACGCGTGAGGGTCGCTGCCGACAAGAAGAGTGGGCCTTCCCCGTGCCTTCCACCTCGCTGGAGGGCGACATTGTGCCTGTTTCCGTAGCGGTGATGGCGTTGGGTTATTTCGAGCTTTGGCTTCGCGACGGGAAACCGGAACACTGGAACTCTTTCGCTCGTTGCGCCGACTGGCTGGTTGTAAATCACAGGTCATGTCCGGGCTATTGCGACGGCTGGGTCTATTCGTCGTTTCGCAGTCGGTTGACCCGTGAAGCGTAGTTCATCGTATTCTTCGGCGCGGCATTGCTCGACTTGCGCGGAAAATGTACTATGAGACCCTGTGCCGAAAAAATGCGGCTCCTGCGAAGCAGATCCAGAGCGGCGATCCTTTCATTGCGGCGCGTTTGATAAAGGGCCGCAAAGGGTTGTTCCTCAACATGCCGTTCGATGAGTTTGCCGCCTGGCTTTGTTCGGAGGAGGGCGCGGATGAAAAGACCGACAGCCACTGGCTGTCCCAGCACAAAATTCTGAGCGCTGAGGGGCCCCGACCCTGTGCGCACGACTTCATTGGCAAGTATGAACGGCTGTCCGACGATCTCGATATCTTGTCGGCAAAGATCGGAATGCCCCTGTCCCTGTCTGGAGTTGCTTATCGGGCGTATTCAGGAGCGTACAAACGCTACCGGGCGGCTTATACAGACCGGACGGAGGAACTGGTCGCCCGGCGCTATGCGCGCGACATCGAGTCGTTCGGGTACCGCTTCGACGGTAACGAATCCGAGGGCAAGCCGTCGCCGTGACCCTACACCTAGGCTATGGACTATGAGTAAATCGCCCTTGCTTGCGATGTCGAATCTTTCCCGCTCCAGCCGGTCTCGGCCGCGCGCTGTCGTGATCGAGGCGAACGAGGTCCCGCTCGGGATCCTCCGATGGCTCGCCGAACGCAACCCCTTCTCGCCCACGGCGTCGCTGCTGCAAGCGTCTCGCTTGATCGTCACCACGGTCACCGACGTATTGGACTTCCCCTACCCGTCGCAGACGTGGATGTCCCTGAACAGCGGAGTTCCTTATCGCAAGCACCGCATGCATTGGTACAACGACCCGAAGCCGGAGCGCTATCCTCTGTATTGGAGGATTCTGGCGAGTAAGGGACGTAGCGTCGGCCTCGTCAATTCTCTGCACGCGTCGCCGCTCGAGGCGCTGATCGCAGACGAGCGGATAAAGTTCCTGATACCGGACGTGTTCGCCCCCGAGTCGTCGACGAAGCCGGCAAAATACCAGGCGTTCCAGAGGTTCAACCAGGAACTTACAAGCAAAAACCAGCGCGTCGCCTCTGCGGTTACCTTGGGGTCGTTTGAGGCGCGGATGGCGCTGCGCTTGCCTTCCCTCGGCTCGGCGTCACCGCGGGCACGACGTTCGGCGTCGCCGGGATCGTGGCCGCGGCGGCGAAACGGGCGACGAAGGAACGGCTGCGCAACGTCCCCTTCATGCTTACGGCGGACATGTTCATCAAGCTGCTCGCAGACACCGACGTCGATTTGGGCGTGTTCTTTACGAATCACATCGCGGCGAACATGCATCGCTACTGGTACGCCTCGTTCCCCGAAGAGTTTTCGGACCAGGTATATTCGGAAGAGTGGGTGGAACGATATTGCGGGGAGATTCCGTTTGCGCTTGGCCTGTTCGATTCGTTCGTTGGCCGGACGATGGACTACTGCCGCGCAACGAACAGAGTGCTCATCGTCGCCGGCAGCATGGGGCAATCGGCGAACCCCGGCCTGGAAACGCACCAAGACAGCCAATATGTGCTGGACGACATGAATCGATTCCTCTCCGCCTTGGGCGCGCCGGCGCGCGCGTGGAAAATGCGCTCGGCGATAGTCCCTCAGTACACACTCGCGTTCGAAACCGCCCGCGAAGCCGAAAGGGTGTTTCGAACGCTCGATGCCTTGCCCGTCAGGGCTTCAAGGTCTTGGCTCGATCTCAACGAACAAGTCTTGACGGTGTCCGTCCGCCAGGATTTGGTGGAAAACTTGCTGAAGTCACTGGGTAAGTCGAAAACGCCGGCGGACTTCGGCTTGAAGTCGGTCAACATCGACGACCACAAAAGCGGTCAGCACCATCCCTATGGGACGCTGATTGTCTACAACGGCAACCGCCCCGCCCCAATGGCGGCCAATCATGCTTGCCCAGCAGCGACTATCTCGAAGTCGCTCCGGCCATCCTTGAATTCTTCGGCGCGCCCCGGCAGGAGTACATGTTGGAACCCAGCTTCCGGATTGCATGACGACAAGCATGAGCGGCTGTCCAACGAACTCAAGACCCTGTGGCAAAGAGGTGAGTAAATATCGACGAAAACGGCAGGCGTTCCTGGCGCGTCTGCCGCATCCGGTCAGAAGCTATCTCCGCGAAGCGTATCGGACAGGGCGGCATCCCTGGCGCAGGGTCAGCGCTGTGGCCGGAGCAGTCTGCCCTTGGCGCTGATTCTTGGGGCTATGAAGGGAGGGACGACATTTGCCTACGAGTATCGGGTCCGCCACCCGCAGATTGTGCGCGCGTTACTCGAGCAGGTTCACTATTTCAACTACAATTTTCGGCGGGGAGTGCGCTGGTATCGGGCTCATTTTCCGTTGGAGCGGGAGTTGAAAGGCGAGCGCATCACGCTGGAGGCGTCGCCGTTTTACCTTTTCCGACTCCACGCGCCGCGTTGCGGCGCGCCCGCGACCTGTCTCCCAGGCCAAGCTGATTGCGCTCCTGCGCAATCCGGCAGAGCGGGTGCCGAGCCATTATGAGAACTGTGTCCGTGAATACTACGAAAACCTGTCTTTCGTCGATGCCAGTGACGCCAAGGATGGACAACTGCGAGCGGCTGTACCGCGACTCCGCAGCGGAACCGGCGAAAGTCGTCGCCTGTCTGGGACTGGCGCCCGCTGAGTTGTTCGTCGGTATGGCCGAGCGGAACCCAGGCCATTATGACCGGGGCAATTACGGTAGGGAGCCGGCCCGCCTGAAGGAGTATTTCGCGCCGCACAACCGGAAGTTGCTCGAGTTTCTCAGCGAGGGATTCGACTGGTGAGCACAAGCCGGCGGCGGTTTCAGGCAGGAGAGAAGGGAAAAGCCTGTAAAAAGCTCAGAGTGCTGGCAATCGGCCCACTGCCGACGGCCGGACACGCCATCGGCGGCTCCCGGACGCTGTTCGCGGAAACGGTCCGGCAATTGGAATTGCGAGGGTTCGACCTGGACATCGTGAACACCTCGCGCCCGCGCAGCGGCTTGGCCCCTTGGCGCATGCATCTCGTCGGCCTTGCCGTCCTGGCGCGTGTGATGTGGGGCGTTCTGCGGCGTGTCCGGCGCTCGCGGCTCGTTTTTCTCAATATGTCCAGCTCTTCGGCGATCGGCGTAGCGCCGGCCGTCTGGCTCATTTGCAAGGCCGCGCGCCGGCCCCTGGCGCTGCGTTTTTTCGGGGGCACTCTGCCCGAGCTCTATCGGGGGTATGGCCGCGCAGCCCGCCGGCTGGCCGACCGGACCTTTCTGCGTTGCCCGCGGGTACATATGGAGACCCACTATCTGCTCAGCGCGTTCGGCAATCCGAGCAACTTTTGCTGGCTGCCCAATACGCGGGACATTGCGAGTCCTCCGCCGGCGCCGCGCGCAGAGGTTCGCAGGCTGGTCTTCGCTGCCCAGTTGTGGATGGACAAGGGACTGGCCGAGGCGCTGGAGGCGTGCCGCGCGTTGCCCGAGGGCTGCCGGCTCAACGTGTTCGGGCCCGTGATGCGGGACACGGACCTCTCGCTGTTCGAGGGCCACCCCAGGGCGAGCTACGGCGGCGTGCTGGAGCCGTCTGCAATGCCGCGGGTCCTGAGCGAGCATGACCTGCTGCTGTTTCCGAGCTACCGTCTGCACGAGACCTATCCCGGCGTTATCATCGAGGCTTCCCAGTGCGGCGTGCCGGTCGTCGCCGCCAAGTGGGGCGACATTTCCGAGATCGTCTGCCACGAGCGGGACGGTCTGCTCGTCGAACCGCGCTCGGCTGCCGCTCTGCAAGCCGCGATCGAGCGGCTGCTGGACGATCCCATGCTGTATCGGCGGCTGTGCGCGGGGGCGCGGGAGCGGGGGGAACGCTTCCGCAGCGCCGTCTGGTACGACCGGGTGGCGCAGGACTTGCGCGGCCTTTCCAATGCAAGATCCGAACCCGGCATCCCATGAATTCTTGAAAAGATTGAGATAACCGGCGATGCCGCGAACCAAGGCGCATAATTCTATCTTCTTCGGAGGAGGGAAACAATTCGCCGCGCCCTGCGGCTGCTCGGCTGGAACACGTTGTTTCTTGCCGCGGGTTTGGCGCCGACCGCGGCTGCCGCAGAAGTCCGGTTGCGGCTGACGACCTCGTTTCTGAAAAGCAGCACTCCCTCCCACTTCGTTCTCAAAAAGAACCTACCGCCCGTCATCGAGAAAGAGTTGAACCTCACGGCCTTCGCCCTGGATCGGTTCCAGGAGCGCGCGGATCGCGGCGGCGTCTCGCCGGTCATCCTGTCGACGCATACGATGGGGACCCGCGGCAGCCCGTTATTCGAGCGCATGAAGGCCATGGCCGAAGCGCGGGGAATTCCCGTCATCGACCAGCACGACTACATCCTGTGCCAAGGCGGCAGAATCGAGGATGCGCATTGGGCTTACGGCACCCCCTTGCGGCGGAGCAGACTCGTGCTCGCCGCCCACAGGCGCCTAACGTCGGCACTCTGGAGCAGCAAGAGGGAGCGTAAAGGCAATCGAGCGGTCCTCTGGAACATGAACCCCAACACGAAGCTGCGGCAAAGCAGTCCGCCTGTCAAAGCCCATGCGGCCCCGTGCAATCCCCCAATCGGGTAAAGGGCGAAAAAAAGGGCGGCGTTGGCGCAGAGACCGATCCACATCGCGACGGAAAAGACTTGCGGACGGTTTATGCCGCGGAAGTAGGCCGCGAAGATCGCGGCGCCGGAATAGGCCAGCACGCCGATGGACATGATCCAGGTCAAGCGGATTACCGGAGCGAAGGCCGGCGAAAGGAGCAGCGGCGTCAGGGGAGTGCTGACGGCGAGCCAGACGAGGAGCAGTCCGCCCACCGCCCACCATGTAATCCGGGCGCAAAAGGCGGTGAGTTCGGGCCTCCCGGCGCCGTCGCCGGCTACCCGCGGCAGCAGGTAGGTGGAAATCGCGCCCGGGAAATAGAGGACTTTGGTTATCAGCGCATTGCCCGCGGTAAACAGCCCGATGTCGGCGCGGCCGGTCACGGCGCTCAGCAACAGACCCCCCACGCGGGGGTCGACATATTGGCCGGCTTCCGCGAGATATTCCTTGAGGCCGTAGCGGAGCGCCTGTCTCAGTTCCTCCCGAGCGGGCAACTCCGGGACAAGGCCGCAGTGCCGCCGGAGATCGGCGGTGCAGAGCAAGATCATGGTCAGGTGTCCCAGCGCCAAGGCAAGGAGCGCGCCGTTCACGCCCAGGTCCAACCCCCAAGCCAAAGCCGCGACGGCAACCGCCCCCACCGCCGAGCGGAGGAAGGAGAACGCCGCCAGCCTGGCGAACCGCCGCAGCCCCCCCCAACTGCAGCGCGGCGGCGAAGCTCAGGGACGAGGCGGGGATCAGCAGGAGGGCCAGATAGAAAGAGCTCGTGTCGGCCAGGAGGAAAAACCCGAGATCGCTGTGGATCAACGGCATCGCCGCCAGAACGGCGGCCGCGCTGCCGAGCAGACAACAAGTGAAGGCGATGGACGCGCCCTGCGACACGCTGATCCGTCCCGTCATTACGAAGTACTGAGCGCCGCGGCCGGCGCCCAGCGTCGATGCGACGCCGGCGAGCTCCCCGAAGAGAACGCAGACCGCGTAGGCTCCCCGGCCTGCGGGCAGAAGCGTGTAGGCGAGGAGGCTTTGGGTCAGCACGCCCAAGGCAAGAACCATTCCCCGGGTAGCCAGCAGGGTTGCTACCTCCTGCCGGCCGCTGGCGTTCGGCTGCATCATCGACTGCTCATGACGGCGAATATCGAGCAATCGACACTCTTTCGACCTTGTAGCACGGCCGGCTCAATACCGGTAGTGGTCCGGCTTGTACGGCCCTTCGGCCGGAATCCCGAGATAGTCGGACTGTTCCCGGCGCAAGGCCGTGAGCTTGACGCCGAGCGCGTCAAGGTGCAGCCGCGCCACTTTTTCGTCCAGCAATTTGGGCAGGGTGGCCACCGCAAGGCCGTACGCTTCCGCGTTGCGGTGCAGCTCGATCTGCGCCAATACCTGATTGGTGAAGCTGCACGACATCACGAAACTCGGGTGCCCGGTGGCATTGCCCAGGTTCAGCAGACGCCCCTCGGAGAGGATAATCACCGTGTGCCCGTCGGCGAAGCGGTACTCGTCGACCTGCGGCTTGATGGTGTTGCGCACGACGTCTTTGCGCGCGGCCAGGCCGGCCATGTCGATCTCGTTGTCGAAGTGCCCGATGTTGCCGACGATCGCTTGGTGTTTCATGCCCGCCATGTGCTCGACGGAAACGATGTCTCGGTTTCCCGTGGCCGTGATGAAGATATCGCCGATGTCGAGCACGTCCTCGAGGCGCTTCACCTCGAACCCTTCCATCGCCGCCTGCAGCGCGCAGATCGGATCGATCTCGGTGACGATCACCCGCGCCCCCTGCCCGCACATCGACTGCGCGCAGCCCTTGCCGACGTCGCCGTAGCCGCAAACCACAACGACCTTGCCGCCGATCATCACGTCGGTGGCGCGGTTGATGCCGTCGACCAGCGAATGGCGGCAGCCGTAGAGGTTGTCGAACTTCGACTTCGTAACCGAGTTGTTGACGTCGATCGCCGGGAAGAGCAGCGTCCCCGCCTCCTGCATTTGATAGAGACGGTGAACGCCCGTGGTCGTCTCTTCGGAAACGCCGCGGATGCCCGGAGCGATGCGCCGCCACAGACCCGGGTCCGCGGCGAACAGGCCGCTTAAAGTCTTCAGGACGGCGGCGAATTCTTCCGAATCGGCCGCCGCGGGGTCGGGAACCGCGCCGGCCTTCTCGTACTCCAGGCCGCGGTGGACGAGCAGCGTGGCGTCGCCGCCGTCGTCGAGGATCAGGTTCGGCCCCTTGCCGTCGGGCCGGATCAGCGCCTGCGAAGTCGCCCACCAGTACTCTTCGAGCGTCTCGCCTTTCCAGGCAAACACCGGAACCCCTTGCGGGTCGTCCGGCGTTCCCCGCGGGCCGACGGCGACCGCCGCCGCGGCGTGATCCTGCGTCGAGAAAATGTTGCACGAAGCCCAGCGGACCTCGGCGCCGAGCGCGGTCAGCGTCTCGATCAGCACCGCCGTCTGAACCGTCATGTGCAGCGAGCCGGCGATCCGCGCGCCCTGCAGCGGCCGCGAGCCGGCGTACTCGCGGCGCAAGGCCGTCAAGCCCGGCATCTCGTGCTCGGCCAGCCGGATTTCATCGCGGCCGAACGGGGCCAGGGAAAGGTCCTTGACCTTGAAATCCGAAAACCGCCCGCGCGTTGCGGGAACGCTCTCGACAACAGGCTCGGCAACCGTCATGTGCAAAGACATCCTTTCCTCTAAAAAATCCGTCCGATCGATCAGACGGAGTCCGCCGTCGAGGCCGCCTGCTGCAATGCCTCCACCTTGTCGGTTTTCTCCCAGGTGAAGGAATCTTCCGTCCGCCCGAAATGCCCGTATGCGGCGGTCGCCTTGAAGATCGGACGCCGCAGGTCCAGATAGTCGATCAAGGCTTTGGGAGTCAACGGGAAAATCTCGCGAACGATCTCGGATAATTCCGGCTCGCCGATTTGCCCGCTGCCGAACGTATCGACCATGACCGATACGGGGTCGGCCACGCCGATCGCGTAGGCCAATTGCACTTCGCAGCGCGAGGCCAACCCCGCAGCAACGATGTTTTTGGCGATGTGGCGCGCCATGTAACACGCCGAGCGGTCGACT
This sequence comes from Bryobacterales bacterium, assembly GCA_965214655.1. Classification (GTDB taxonomy): domain Bacteria; phylum Acidobacteriota; class Terriglobia; order Bryobacterales; family UBA6623; genus CATQHP01. Next base: position 4,726,985 of record OZ243965.1, read on the forward strand.
TTCGTCGGGTCTTTCCCCGAGAAGGCGCCGCCGCCGTGCCGGCCCGCGCCGCCGTAGGTATCGACAATGATCTTGCGGCCCGTCAAACCCGTGTCGCCGTGCGGGCCGCCGACCACGAAGTTGCCCGTGGGGTTGATGTGATATTTCGTGTCCCGATCGACCATAGCGGCGGGAATCACCGTGTCGATAATCGTTTCCTTGACGCGCGCGCGAAGCTCCGCCTGGTCGATCGGGTCGTGCTGCGTCGAAACGACGACGGCGTCGATCCGCGAAGGCTTGCCGTCCATGTACTCGACCGTAACCTGCGATTTGCCGTCGGGGCGCAAAAAGTCCAGCTCGCCGGCGCGGCGCGCGTCGGTCAGCCGCCGCACCAGGTGGTGGGCCGCCATGATCGGCAGCGGCATCAGTTCCGGCGTCTCGTCGCAGGCATAGCCGAACATCAATCCCTGGTCTCCGGCGCCGCCCGGGTCCACGCCTATGGCGATGTCGGGCGACTGCTCGTCAACGGCGGTGATGACGGCGCAGCTTTGCGCGTCGAAGCGGTACGCGGCGTCGTTGTAGCCGATCTCGCGGATCGTGCCGCGGGCGATGCGCGTGAAGTCGATGTTCGCCGTCGTCGTAATCTCGCCGGCGACGATGCAAAGCCCGGTTGTGACCAGCGTTTCGCAGGCGACGCGGCCGTTCGGATCGCCGGCCATCACGGCGTCCAGAATGCCGTCGGAAACCTTGTCGGCTACCTTGTCCGGATGGCCTTCCGAGACGGACTCGGATGTGAAAAGGTGTTTATCGGTACGCGCCAAATGGTTCCCTCCGGTTCAAAAAATTTCCGTGCTCCATGCGGCCCGGGGAAAGTCAACGAAGTTGGAAGACGGCGGACCTGCCGGTAAAGGCGCCCGACCGGGCAAGCGGTTCTTCGAATCGAACAACTCCCAGTATAAAGGAAAGACGGCGTCTCGCGCCTATTGCAGCGCCGCCGCCGCTTGGCGAATCTTCTCCGTTACGGCCTCCAGCACTTGCGCAAAGACCGCCGCCCCCTGCCGGGCCGCCTCCCGGTCGCCGCGTTCCAGCGCCTCGCGGACGGCGGGAACGGTTTTCACCCCGTATCCGGTGTAGAACCCCGGCGCATAGACCTGGTGCTTGAACCATTCCCGCTGCGGCAGGCCTTCGTCTCGGGCCATCGCCTGCTCGACCTTTTGCAAGATGGCGTTGACCTGTCTGTAATCGCCCTCCAGCCGGCTCGCCGACAGTTTCCTTTCGTAGCTCTCGGCTGCTTTGGATAATGTTTCCAATGCCTTGCGCACGGTTTTGAGATCCACTTTGTTGTCTTCGGCAAGCTCTTGGATCTCGTCGAGATACATCGCGATGGCGCCCGCGAAATTGGTGAACTCGAAGGGCAGCACGTCCGCGTCGGCCATGCGGGCGATCGCCACCGCATGGAACTGCGCCAGCGCTCGGCCGTAAACGAAATCGGGATCGCCGAATTTCCGGTACCAATCGAAGGAATCGTAGATCGAGTGGTAGACGCCTGTGCCGTCTCCCCGAAATCTACAGTCTGCGGAAGCGATGGCCAAGTGGTCGAGAAACGCCGTGTAGTCCGACCCGGAGCCCAGCGCTCCGATGCGCAAGTCGTCGCGGGAGGCGATTCTTTCCTTGCGCTCGGCCCCGGCGCCGGAGAGCAGCTTGTCTTTAGCCGTTTGGCGGAGGCTCTTGCCCGTGCGCGGATCTTCGATGCTTGCGGCAACGTCGTTCAGGAACCGCTCCAGAGTGTGCGATCCGTTCATGGCGAGCGTTCCCGCGACGTTGCTGTCGGTGTTGAAATAGACGACGGCTTTGGCGCGCAACTCGTCGGAGTGTTTCTCGGCCCATTCGGTCGAGCCGATCAGCCCCCATTCCTCTGCGTCCCAGCTTGCGAAAACGATCGTCCGTTTGGGCTTCCAGCCTTCCTTGACCGCTGCGGCGAGGGTCCGCGCCGTTTCCATCAGCGCCGCGTTGCCGCTCACCGGGTCGGTCGCCCCGTTGACCCAGGCGTCGTGGTGGTTGCCGTAAAGCACCCATTCGTCGGGATGCACGCTGCCCTCGATGCGCGCAATGACGTTTTCTCCGGTCGTCGTCGCCCAGTCGAATTTCGTCTTCATGCGCACCTTGGCCGGCCCCGCGCCGAGGTGATACGTCAGCGGGACCGAACCGCGCCAGGCCTCGGGCGCGACCGGCCCGCCGAGGTTGCGCAAAATCGGTTCGGCGTCGCCCCACGAAATCGGCAGCACAGGGATTTTCGGCAGCGTCTTCGCTTCGGCGATCGAGAGTTGCTTCCCGCCGGGTTCCGCGCCCCAGCCGGGGGACAGCGGATCGCCCGGATGGATCGGCATGTCCATCGTGCTGCCCCTTTGCACGCCCCATCTCGGGCGGAACGGGCCTTTCGGGTACGCATCGCCTTTGTAAAACCCATCGTCGGCCGGGTCGGAATAGATCAGGCAGCCGACCGCGCCGCGCTCGGCGGCGGCTTTCGGCTTGATGCCTCTCCAGCCGCCCATGTAACGCGCCAGGACGATCTTCCCTTTGACGTCGATGCCCATTTCGTCCAGCTTTTCGTAGTCGGCCGGCATGCCGTAGTTCACGTACATCACTTGCGCCGTTACGTCGCCGTCGGGAGAATAAGCGTTGTACGTCGGCAGTTGGCCCGCGTCCGAGGAGTCTTTGTCTTCCTTGAGAGGCGGTTCGACGAGCTTCGCCGTGTAGCGTTCGGGCGCGAGCAATTCTACATGGCGCTCCAGCGGCGTCGGCATCAGCCCGACGAACTCCTCGATCTCGGCGTTCAACCCCCACGAGCGGAATTGCCGCAGCACGTAGCGCGCGACCTCCCGCCCCGCCTGCGAACCGGTATGGTGCGGCTCCTCGCTCATCACGCGGATGTATTCCCGCACCCGCTCGGGCTGCGGGGCCGCCTTGAGCCGCTCTTCGAGAGCCGCCTGCCGGAGGGCGTTGGCGGCGGAGAAACCGCGCAGAGAGGTCTGCGCCGCGAGCGGCAGCGCGGCCAGGAGCAGCCAAACGAGGAGGCGCATGCCCATAATTCTAGCCGCTCGAGCGTTCCGCGCGCCTGCGAGGCGCTGACCGCCGGCTGCAAACCGCTGTATCCTGTAAGAAGCGCCGGGATCGCCGGCGCCGGTTTCGTCCGGTTGCCGCTCCCGGCAGCGCGGCCGCGGGCGCTTTTCCGGTCCGGTCGAGCGCTTCCCCGGCGCGGGCTCCGCAAGCGGGGGCGAAGGCCGCAGCCGCTGTTCCCGGAGAGGGTTGCTTATGGGCAAGGTTACAGGATTCATGGAATACAGCCGGCAGGCCACGCCGTATCGGCCTGTCGAAGAACGCGTCGGCGACTGGAACGAGGTGATGGACAGCCTCGGCGAGTCCGAGCTCAGAACGCAGGGCGCGCGCTGCATGGACTGCGGCATCCCTTTTTGCCACACCGGCTGCCCGATCAACAACATCATTCCCGACTGGAACGACCTCGTCTACCGCAACCGCTGGCGGGAAGCGCTGCGCGAGTTGCACTCGACGAACAATTTCCCCGAATTCACCGGCCGTATCTGTCCCGCTCCATGTGAGGCGGCGTGCGTGCTGGGCATCAACAACGATCCGGTCAGCATCAAGTCGATCGAGAAAGCGATTGTCGACCGCGGCTGGGAGGAGGGTTGGATCAAGCCCGAGCCTCCGCCCTCGCGGACGGGCAAGAAGGTTGCGGTCGTCGGCTCGGGCCCCGCGGGGTTGGCCGCCGCCCAGCAACTCAACCGCGCCGGCAACGCCGTTACGGTTTTCGAGAAAAACGAGTTGCCCGGGGGGCTGATGGTGCTCGGCATCCCCGACTTCAAGATGGACAAGGGTCTCGTTGCGCGGCGCGTCGAGCAGATGGAGGCCGAAGGCGTCGTGTTCCGCTGCAACGTCCACGTCGGCGTGGACGTTCCGGCGCAGCAGCTTGTCAGCGAGTTCGACGCCGTTTTGATCTGCACGGGGGCGGAAAAACCTCGCGACCTGAACATCCCCGGACGCGAATTGAACGGCGTACACTTCGCCATGCAGTTTTTGCCGCAGCAGAACCGGCGCGTCGGCGGCCGTGCGGTGGATCCGCAGTTCGACATCACCGCCCAAGGGAAGAACGTCGTCATTATTGGCGGCGGCGATACCGGCGCCGACTGTCTGGGCACGTCCAGAAGGCAAGGCGCGGCCGGCATCCACCAGTTCGAGTTGTTGCCCAAGCCTCCGTTGAACCGCGAGGAACCGGGCGCGATGCCTTGGCCGCTGTGGCCCTTCACCTTCAAGGTCGAAAGCTCGCACGAAGAGGGCGACGTCCGCGACTACGCGGTCAACACCAAGGAATTCATCGGCGACGGCGACGGCAACGTCAAGGCGCTGAAAGCCGTCCGCCTGCGCTGGGCCGCCCCCGATCCCATCAGCGGCAAGCGTCCGTTCAAGTTCGAGGAGGTTCCGGGTTCGGAATTCGAAGTTCCCGCCGACCTCGTGCTGCTGGCCATGGGTTTTGTCCATCCGGTCCACGAAGGGCTGCTGGAGCAGCTCGGGGTCGAGAAAGATCCCCGCGGCAACGTCAAGGCCGGGTTCGGCGAGTTCCGCACCTCGGCGGAGAAAGTCTTTGCCGCGGGAGACGCCCGCCGCGGCCAATCGCTGGTCGTCTGGGCGATTGCCGAGGGGCGCAAGGCCGCGCGAGCCGTCGACATGTATTTGATGGGGCGCAGCGACCTGCCCGCCCACTGATCCGCCGGCCGGCCCATCCGGCTGCTATTCTGTTGTCCATGAGACGCCGCGACGCTTTGCGGGCCCTCGGCGGCCTGGGTTGGGCGTTTTCCTGTAACCGCTCCGACCGGACCGTCATCGGAGTCGCGCCCAAGGGAACGTCGTCGATCTTCTGGCAGGCGGTTCACGCCGGCGTGATTGCCGCCGGCGAGAAGTACGATGTCGAGATCCTCTGGAACGGCCCCCCGCAAGAAACCGAGTACGCCCGCCAGATACAGATCGTGGAGTCGATGATCAACCGGCGCGTCGACGGCATCGTGCTGTCGCCCTCGGAAAGCACTTCGCTGGTCGGAGTCGTCGAACGCGCCGCGGAGCTCGGCATCCCGGTGACCATCTTCGACTCGGGAATCGATACCGACAACTACGTCTGCTTCGTGGCTACCGACAACGTAGGCGCGGGCCGCTTGGCCGCCAAGACCCTCAATGAGATGGTCGGCGGTGCGGGCAAGATCGCCATGGTCAAGCACGTCCCCGGAAGCGCCTCGACCGGCAACCGCGAAATCGGCTTCCACGCCGCCCTGGAGGAGGAGTACACGGGTCTGGAAATCGTCAACGAACAGTACTGCATGTCCGACCGGACCCGCGCTCTGTCGATCACGGAAGACATGCTGACGGCGCACCCGGAGCTCGACGCGCTGTTTTGCTCGAGCGAGGCCGCAACGGTAGGCGCATCGCAGGCCGTCCGCGCCCGCGAGATGGCGGGCAAGGTGAAGCTGGTGGGCTTCGACGCCAGCCCCACGCTGCAAAAAAACCTGCGGGAAGGGATCATCGACGCCCTGATCGTCCAGGACCCCTACAACATGGGCTACCGCGGAGTCGAAACCGTGGTGCAAAAGCTGCGCGGCGAGACGCCCCCTAAAAAAATCGACTCTCCCGCCCGGGTCGTCCGCACCGCGGATATCGACACGCCCGAAGTCCAACGACTGCTGAACCCCAACCTCGACCGCGTATAGCGGGCGGTCCGGCAGCGGCCGAGCTACGCCTCATAGGGACTCAAGAACCGCTCTCCGTTGAAGTGAATCAAGTGCGTAGGGGCGTCGGCGCACCAGACTTCGGTTTCCCAGGATATTTCGCCGAGATAACGCGCCATGATCCCCCTGTCCGGGAATGCTGTGACATATACAAGTCCCGGTTTGGCTTCGGAAAAGAGCGCCGCAAGTTCGTTGCGGCGCTTGGCGTCTACCGGGCCGTGGCTGGTGACGGCTTCCACGAGCAAAAGCCAGTCTTTCTTGGCGAAGTACAGAACCGCATCCGGCATTTTTCCATGTCGGTCGACGGTGACTCCCAGATCGGCAAGTCTCTGCTCTCGAAAGTAGCCGATCTTGCCGCCTGTATCGCCGACATAGAGAACCTCGGCGGCGGGGGCGAACCGGGGCGCAAATTCCGTGACGATTTGTGCGATCAACTTGCTATGCGCGCCCGGCGTTAAGCGGAGCTCTCGATTTTCCGCGACTTGAACCGGGAGCATCTGCATTTCTCGATGTTTCGCCCACTTAGCCGCGAGTGTCTGCCGGCCTTCCAAGTACTCATCGAGCGCCGCTTGCCAAGCGTCCGTGCCGAAGGCTTGAATTACTTGAAACGCTTCGGCGCTGACTTGGTAACAGACTTTCGGGCTGTTCACCGCGCGGTCCGGCTTGTCTGGGTTGTAGAGCGCAATACCGGCCTCGACGAACTGATGCATCGTCTGCCGCCGAAACGTTTCGCGGGTGTTCGGCGCGTATTGGCGACCGTAGTGTTCTCGACAATACTCCATGATCGGCGTGATGCCCATCAGCGGCCTCTTCAGCTCGCTCCAGGCGCCGGACGGTTTAAGGTCGAGCAAGGCCAACAACGTCAGAGCGGAGCGTTCGTTCAGTTGGCCGCGCGGCATGCCGAGCGCCTTGACGATTTCCAAAGCTTCCTCGATTTTTTGCTGAGCCGGTAACGGGTTTTCATCTTCTGTCATATGTGCAAGCTCATTCTCGATAAGGTTGTCGATCTCCTGTTGCGAAAGTTTTACGCCGCGCGTTTGTTCTCCCATGCGCTCCAGCACCTCTCGCTCCGGGTAGGGCAGAGAGCGTAAATCCGCTGCGTTCACTTGCGTGTGGCCGTTGAACTGCCGGAAATAGCGATCGACAAGACTGCTGTTCAAGTACACGCTCAACCCTGCCGCAAGCGATTGGGAAAACCCTGTTTGTATGGCATGATAAACGTTCAAATGATTTTCGAATCCTACCCATTTTCCGGGTAAAGAAGAATCGTAAACTGACGCCACGATACGGCGACGTTCTTCCTTTGTCGTGAAACGCCTCATGACGACAAAATAGCCTTGGTTATTCCACAGCAATTTTTGACTCTGTGCCGTTATTTCGATGGCGTTTGGCTTCTTCATTTCTTTCGGCCATTCGAGCGATCCGTCTCGAAAATGTGCAGCATACAAAAGCGGGGCCGTGTGCCTTTCCGGGTGAAACCGCAAATCTTTTTTCAAACGAAAATCGACCACCGGCCCAGTGGAGACCTCCAAACCCAGATCGGCGAGCGTGGCCGTGAAATGCGACATCCGGTCGCCGACGCACTGCTCAAAATCGCCCGCGGCAATATGGACAAAGCGGTTGGGATCGCCTGGTCCGATTACCGAGGCATAGTCGACAACCCGTTGTGTCATGTCCGCCGCGGTGCACTCGCGGGAAACCGGATCGATCTCGAAATTTCCCCCGCTGCTGGTCGTGATCTTGACCGTAGACGGCTTTGCGCCCTTCACCGCGTGGATGATAATGTTCTCCTGCAGCACCTCATCGCTTTTGAAAGCCGCGTTTCGCTTCTCAAAGGCGTGTATCTGCCGCAGCGTCATCATGAAGAAGAATCGCTCGCGAAAGGGTTTGAAGTAGGGTCCGTTACAAAAGGAGCGCGGGACAATCGCCACCATCTCGCCGCCCTCGCAAATTTGAGCGGCGGCAAGGAACATAAACCCGGTATAAAGGTTTGAAGTTTCGATCCCTGCTCGTCGCAGCGCTGCCCTGTGCCCGGAATCCGAATGGATCTTCTTGTACGGCGGATTCATGATCGCGTGCGTGAAGCGTTGCGGCGGACGTCGTTCCTCGGCGAACAAATTCACTTGCGGGCCGACCGCGTGAGAAAGAATGAAATCGTCCGGGTAGATTCGGCCGTCGACGGCAATCTGTGCTGCCTCGCTGCGTCGTTCCGCTTCTTGCAGCGTGCTCCGCAAATAATCGATCAGCAGCGGTTCGATCTCGTAGCACGTCAGAGAAAGGGAACGCGACTTTGTTGCGCCGCCCGCGCATCGTTCAACCAGGGCGGCGGTCAAAGACCCGACGCCGGCGCCTGGGTCGAGAACCCGAACGTCTCCCGAGGTATCCGTAAACAGACTTGCCATGAAACGGCCTATCGGCGCCGGGGTCATGTACTGCCCCAGACCGGACCGTCGTTGCGGATCGAGTTTCAGCGCAGCGGCGATCCGGTAAAATTCGGCGGTTTCGGTTAGGGCGGGCTGCATTGCCGCTTACTGCAGATTCGTCGGCAGTATCTTTGGCGTTCGTCCGGCGGCCGCCGTCAACTCGTAAAGCAGCTTCGAGGCTTTCTCCACCGGCCAGACGTCGGCTATGGAAATGGCGGTCCGGCCGCCGTCGTCGATCGGGTCGGGGTCCGCGCCGCGCTCGGCGAGAAAGCGGATCACCTCGCAAATCTCGTCCTGCGTGGCGACGAACGAGGTGAGCAGCACCGCGGCGTGCATGACGCTGCGCCCGATGTGGGTCCGCGCCGCGATGTCGTCGTCGAGCGTATAGGCGTATTCGATCACCGGCATCCGCGCGCTGCGCACGGCCTGCATCAGCAGCGTCGCGCCGTCTTGCGTGCGCGCTGCGGTGTCGGCGCCGGCGGCGATCAGCCGGCGCATCGTCTCAAGGTGTCCGCCGCGAGCAGCCGCGAGCAGCGGCGTGTCCTCACCGTCCGTCCGCCGGAGATTTCTGTTCGAGCCGAGATCTTCGACCGGGGCCGTATGCCGGTTGGGATCGGCCCCCGCCGCGAGCAGCAGAGCGACCGACTCGACGTCGCCCGCCCGGGCCGCGGCATAGAGGGGCGTTCGGCCGTCCCGGTCGGCCGCCGAAAAGTCTGCGCCCGCGTCGAGCAGCAGCTTGAGCGTCTGCGTGTGGCCGTAGGCCGCCGCGACATTGACCGGCAAGCTGCCGTCCGCGGCGGCGGCGTTGAGGCCGGCGCCGGCTTCGATCAAGGCGCGGACGGCCCGAACGGCGTTGCGGGTTGTTGCGAAAGCCAAGGCGGTAAAACCCGTTTTCGAGGCAGCGTTCGCATCGGCGCCCGCATCGACCAGGACTTCGACAACGCCGGAATGCCCTTCCGCCGCCGCCCACATCAGCGCGTTCTGTCCCTGCCGGGATTCCGTTTCATCCAATTGGGCGCCTTTTGCGATCAGCAACCGCACCGAGTCCGCGAGACCGACTCCCGCGGCCAGCATGAGCGGAGTCTCGCCGTTCCAGCGCTCCGCGTTGGGGTCGGCGCCCGCTTCCAGCAGCTTTTCGATCAGATGAGCGTCCCCGTTGGCGCAGGCCAGCGTCAACGGCGTATCGCCGTAGTCGTCGCCGGCGTTGACATCGGCCCCGGCCGCAAGCAGCCGTTCCGCGGTTTCGCGGTCCTGCAAGTGAACGGCCCAGGCAAGCGCGGTCGCCCCGTCGGGCAGAGCCGCATCGACGTCGATGCCTTGCGCCATCAACTCGGCGATGCCGCTGCTGTCGCGGTTGCGCACCGCGTCGATCAAGCGCAAGTCCGCGGCGCCGGCAGCGGCGACTGTCCCGGCCAGGCAAACGAGCAGCGCGAAGAACCGAACGGCCCCCAGACAGCGGAACGCTGCCGGTGCCAAGGCGCATCCGGCGCTGCAATGCCCGCCGCGCATCCTCGCAACCCTTATCCGTGCGACAGCCCTTCGAGCTTGCCGGTGCTGTCGCCCAGTCGTGGCGTGGGGACGCCCGCCATGTCCAGCAGACTCAGCAGCAAATTATTCATCGGGGTTTCGCGTGGAAACCGCAAATGCCGCCCGCCGCGCAACTGTCCGGCGGCGCCGCCGGCAAGGACCAGCGGCAAATCGTGATGCGTATGTTGATTGCCGTCGGCAAGCGAGCTGCCGTAGAGCAGCATCGAACGATCGAGCAGCGAGCCGTCGCCGTCCTGGGTGGAACGCATTTTCTCCAGCATGTAAGCGAACATCGACACGTGATGCTTGTTGATGAGGATCGTCTTGGCGATTTTTTCCGGGTCGTGTTGATGGTGCGTCACCGCGTGGTGGGCGTCGGGCACGCCGATATCGGGGTAGCTGCGCCAAGTGCCCTCGCGGCCCATCATGAAGGTGGTGACGCGCGTCAGGTCGGCCTGGTAAGCCAGCACCTGCAAGTCGATCATCAATTTCGCGTGCTCGGTAAAATTGTCCGGGACGCCCCCGGGGCGCTCGATCGTAGGAAGCTCCCGCCCGCTCTGCGCCTCTGCCTTTTCGATGCGCCGCTCCAGGTCGCGGACCGCTTCGGCGTACTCGTCGAGCTTGCGCCGGTCGCCGGCGCCCAGTTCCGCCCTCAGACGGGAAAGGTCTTCGCGGACGAAATCGAGAATCGTGCTCTGCTCCCGCAGCCGCGCCAGCCGCTCTGCCGGGTCGGTGCTGTCGCCGTCTCCGAAAAGCCGCTCGAAGAGCCGCCGCGGATTATCCTCCACCGGGTTGGGCGTCGTCGGCGTCCGCCAGGAGATCGTGTTGGTATAGGCGCAACTATAGCCCGAATCGCAGCCCCCCGCGATGCTGGCTTCCTCGATGCCCACTTCGAGCGACGCCAATTGCGTGTGCTTGCCCAACTCGCGCGCGGCGATCTGATCGGCCGAAACGCCTGCCCGAATTCCCGCGCCCTCGGTCTTGACCGCCCGGGCGCCGGTGAGAAAGGTCGCCCCCGCGCGGGCATGGTCGCCGGGTCCGTCGCCGCCGGGACGGCCGTTGACCTGCGCCAGGCCGCTGAGTATCGTCAGGCGGTCGCGGAACGGCTCCAAAGCCCGGGTAGTCTCGCTGAACGCGAAGTCCTTGCCCTCGTCCTTGGGGGTCCATTCGCCCTTCAGGTCCATGATGCCGTTGGGAACGTATACGAACCCCATGCGCACCGCCGACTTCGCGGCGCGCTCCAACGGCGAGGCCATCGCCGGAACCATCGCGTCCAGGAACGGCAGGCCGACCGCGGCGCCCAGACCGCGCAGCACGGTGCGCCGCGCGAGAGATTTTTTCGTCACGATCATGATTCCCGACTCCTCTTCATTTGAAACGGCATGCTCCGCACGATCCCCAGTATCAGATCCGCCATGCGGTACTCATTCCGCTCCGCCTCGCGGACGATTGCGCGGACTGTAGGTTTATCGTAATACTTCAAGCCCCGTCCGAGGGCGTAAGTCAACATTTTTTCTACGACCGTCGTCACGAAAGTTTCCCGGAAATCCGTCGCGAAAACGCGTTTCAACTCAGCCGGGCCGCTAAAAACGATCCCGCCCGGCAGTTCGCCCGAAGCGTCGATCGGCGTTCCCTCGTCTGCGCTCCGCCAGCGGCCGATCGCGTCGTAGTTCTCGAGCGCGAAACCGATCGGATCCATGCGCACGTGGCAACTCGCGCAGGTCGGGCTTTTGCTGTGCAGCGACATCATTTCCCGCAGCGTGAGCTGCTCGCCGCCGCCGGCTTCTTCCAGTTCGGGGATGTCGGGCGGCGGGGGCGGGGGCGGCATGCCGAACAGGTTCTCGAGAATCCACTTGCCGCGGATGACTACCGAAGTTCGATTCGGATACGAAGTGATCGTCAGGATGCTGCCCTGACCCAGCAGGCCGCCCCGCCGTGAATCGCTCAACCGCACCTCGCGGAACTGCGGGCCGTAAACGTCCTCCACGCCGTAGTGCGCGGCCAGCCTCTCGTTCAAAAACGTGCGATCCGCATCCAGCAACTCCAACACGCTGCGATTGTTCTTGAGGATGTTTGCAAAGAAAAGCTCCGTTTCGCGCTGCATCGCCAACCGCAGCTCTCCGTCGAATTCGGGGAACAGCGCCTCGTCGGGCTTGACCTTGGCGACGTTGCGCAATTCGAGCCATTGTCCGGCGAAATTCTCGACCAGCGCCTGCGAGCGGCGGTCGGCGAGCATGCGCCGCACTTGGGCGGCGAGCGTTTCCGGCTCGCGCAAACGCCCGTCTTCGGCCAGACGCAGCAACTCTTCGTCCGGAAGGCTGCTCCACAGGAAAAAGGAGAGGCGCGAAGCAAGCTCGACAGCGCCGATCCTGTAGGCCGCCGCCGGCTCGATTCCGGGGGGATCGTTTTCGAGGCGGAACAGGAAGCCGGGCGCGACAAGCAGCGCCCGCAGCGCTTTCTCGATGCCATGTTCGAAGCCGCCCTCGGCGCGGCCCAGCTCGTAGATGGCCAGCAACGCGCTCACGTCCGCTTCATCGACGGGGCGGCGGTAAGCTTGTCGGGCCAGAGCGGAGAGAATCCGCTTCGCGCAAGGCCCTTCCTCCACCGTGTTGGTCGGACGGCAGGAGAAAATTTTCCGGCGGCTCGGAGTATCCCCCCGCCCCGTTGGGTTATACGGTCCTTCGATTGCGATCCAGCGGACCTGGAACGGCTTCGACGCCTCGGGCAGCTCGATGAGCCGCAACCGCTTCCCGTCCAGCCGCACGTCGAGCGGCGGGTGCGCGAGCTCGGAGGCGGCGGCACCGGCCGGCCGCGCGCGCTCGGGCCGAGAGGACTCGCCAAGAAACGTCATGGCCAGCACGCGCATTCCGGCCTTGACGCTCAGCCGCAACTCGTGGGACTCGTACGCCGTCCTGCTGTCGCCCTGATCGAGAGCCGTCGAGACGACGTACTCGCCGTCGAGCGGGAAATAGTAGCGCAAGGCCGCGCCGCGCTCCGCGCCGATGGGCAGGTCCTGCCGCGATGTGGGGCCGTGCCCCGCATGCAGAAAGCCCGTCTCGCGGTTGCGGACGAAAATATCCTTTTGGGGTTTGGGCGGGCCCGAACCCACGGCCAGGTGACCGATGCGGCGCGCCGCGAACATGTAGCGGTCGAGCAAGGCGGGGGACAACGACAGGACATCGGCAATGTTGTCGAAGCCGTAACCGGAATCGTCGGCCGGCAACATGTCGCCGGCATCGAGATCGAGCGCCAGCAGATCGCGGACGGCGTTCGCGTATTCCGCCCGGTTCAGGCGGTGCGCCGGAGGCCGCCCCGGGTTGGGAGCGGCGGCCGCGGCCGCGTCGAGCGCTTCTTCCAGGCGGGCTGCGAACCCCGCCGCGCTCGCAGCGTCGGGCGCGGGCGTCCCCGCCGGCGGCATCTCGCCCGAAGAGACTTTGCGCAGCACCTTTTCCCACAGTTCCGGGCGCCGCGCGACGTCCGCCGGGTCCGCCGCTTGCAGGGAGACGCCCGCCGTCAGCAGATCGTCGTTGTGACAGGCGATGCAGTACCGCCCGATCAGCGCCCGGTCCGCAGCGTCTTCCGCCGCCGGCAAAGCGTACGGAGACGCCGCGGCGGCAAGGAAGGCCGCGCAACCCGCAAGAAAACGAGTCGAAACCACCGCAACCATTCTACCCCGGATTTCTCACCAGGCATGGCTGGGCGGGCCGGAAGCGGTTTGCGGAACGAATTTGAGGGGCAGTTGATGCGGATCGCCCAGTACAGTGGCCGTGGCGCACGCTGGGTGTAGCGTCCGGCGCTACAGGCGGGGGCGTCAGGAGGGTTTGGGGCCGATTTTGCGCACACTCCGGCCAAGCCCCCGCCGGGGCTGCTGCGCTTGCTGTGACCTTCGAACCCGCAGGCGCCAAGCGCCCCTTCAGCAGCCCTGCGGCGGCGGCCTTCCCAGATTGGCGTAAACCGCAGCAAACAGCGCCTGCGCCGGATGGCCCGTAGCCATCGAGACCCACACCTTGCGCGCCGTCACCCGCACCCGCGCCCCGATCTTGAGCAGCCGTACGCGGATCGTCGCGCATTGCGCCCGCGCCATCTGCGTGCCCGCCAAGCCCAACTCGCGCAACGCTTGCAGCAGACAGTAGGCGATCGCAGAAAAATACAAACGAATCTGGTTCGAGCGCAGCAGCGCCGTCGAAGTGCGGTCGGCGAACAAAGCCAACTGTTGCTCTTTGATGCGCTTCTCCATCTCGCCCCGCGCGCAGTAGAGATCCTCGTACAAGCTCTGCGCGGCGTACTGTGCGGTGCTGAGCGAGGTCACCACGAAGCGTAGATTGGGAAGCGCGGATTGGCGCCCTTGGCCAGCCGCTCGGCCTTGCCCACCACACGCCGTTTGCGCCGCCAACTGTGGCGCGTGCGATAACGGAACTCGGCGAACGCCCGCGCCGGCTTGCCGCTGGCGGCGTAGGGCCGCTGTGCCTTCTGCAACGGCTTGCGCAGGCGGCGCAACAAACGCCGGTTCTTGGCCAGTCCGAACACGTAGTCCACCCCCTGTTGCTCACACCAACTCATCAACTCCTCGCGGCAAAAGCCTGCATCGGCGCGCAGCAGAATCTCCACCCCGGGCCATCTCCGGCGCAACTGCCCCACGATCCGCACGACCTCTTCCAGCGCCCCCGCCGCAGCGTCTCGGTTCGCTGTCCGCAACCGCGCGCAGACCAACTGCTCGTCAATGAAGATGTACAACGGCAAGTAGCAGTAGGCGCCGTAGTAGCCGTGAAAAAAACGCCCTTCCTGCTGCCCGTGCAGACGGTCGTCGGTGGCGTCGAGATCCAGCACGATGCGCTGCGGGCGGCAACTCTGCCGCTGGATGTAGAGTTCAACCAACAGCGCATCGACCGCTGCGCTGTCCAGGGCGATCTTCTTGTAGCGCGCGCTCGCTTCGACCTGCGCAGGGGTCAACTCCAGCCGGTTCAGCGTGCTCTTGCCCGCCCCGGCCCGGCCCCGATCCCGCCGCCGCCGACGCTTGCCGCCCGCCACATCGGCCTTGCCCGACAACAACGCCAGCAGCGGGTCGCTGCGCAGTCGATCGTGATCGTTGAGGTCTTCGTAACCCAAGGCCAGCCCATAGACCCGTTGGCTCACCAACTCCGCCACGCTGTGCTCGATCCGCTCCGCTTGGCGGGAGTCGCGAAAGCAGCCCGCGAACTGGCGCAGAATGCCGGTCTGCCGCTCGGTGCGCTGCAACAGCAGGGCCCCGGCCTCGCTGGTGATCGTCCCGCCATCGAAACGGGCTACCGCCTCCCGGCGGAATCCAGTAGCAAAATGAAAACTCGTTTGGTTACACTGTGTCCTAGCGAAAAGTCGTTCGTTGCTGGCTGCAACATATTCATCTACCTACGTTTATGCCACAATCAGCGGCTTTTCGCTACCCCCTGGTGAGAAATCCGGGCTAGGCGGTATCTTTGCCGACCTTTTACTCCGGCGTCCCTGCAAGACTGCCTCTTGCAGAAATCCGGCATCCGGCGACTGAAGAAAAGATTTTCTTGTGGATTGCTTTCAATGTTTTCTCTTTGCCAACGATGTTATAAGGGAGACATGTCGATAAGAAATCTTCCGCGCGGCAAATTTCCGCCGCTCGGGTCCGCCTGCCTTTCTCTTGCCCTGCTGCTCGCGGCGGCAGCGTTCTCCGTCAGCCCCGCGGCGGGTCAGCAAGAATGTCTCAGAATCCTGGTCACCGACCCCTCGTCCGCGCCCGTATCGAATGCAACCGTCTCGATCGGGGCTCAGGAGCAACCGACGGACGACTCCGGAACGGTGGCCTTCTGCGGCTTGGGCGCCGGACCCCACTCGGTCGTCGTCACGGCCCCCGGCTTCGCCTCCAAGGAACAAACCGTACAGCAGTCGGCAGGGGCGCTGACGATCATGCTGGAGTTGGGCGTCGTGAGCGAAGAAATCGTTGTTGTCGGCACCCGCGCGGAAGGCCGGGATCCCCTGGAATCCCCGGTTCCCGTCGAGCTCGTCCCCGGCGAGCGCCTGGTGCAGTCCGGCCAGTTTGAAACCGGGCGGGCGCTGCAGATGCTGGCGCCCTCGTTCAACTTCTCGAGCTCCTCCATCAGCGACGGCACGGACGCCTTGCGCCCGGCCACCCTGCGCGGCCTGGGGCCGGACCAGACGCTGGTGCTGGTCAACGGCAAGCGCCGCCACAACAGCGCGCTGCTGCACGTCAACGTTTCCGTCGGACGCGGCACCGCGGGCACCGACATGAACGCGATCCCGCTGGCGGCGATCGAGCGCATCGAGGTGCTGCGCGACGGCGCCGCAGCGCAGTACGGGTCGGACGCCATCGCCGGCGTCATCAACATCGTGCTCAAAAACACCCCGGGCACCGAGCTGGAAACGTCCTGGGGGCGCACCTACGCCGGGGACGGCGCCACGTACACTTTCAGCGCGCACCACGGGTTCGCTTTCGGCGAGGGCGGGTTCTTGAACCTCACCTATCAGCTCCGCGACCGCGAACGCACCAACCGCGCCGGCCTCAGCGGCAACCGCCAGTACGACTGGGGCTCGTGCGCCCCGGGGCAGGCCCCGGACAATCCCTCCGGCGGCAACTGCTTCGATCCGCGCGAGTACACTTTCAACCGCACCAACTTCCGCATCGGCGACGCCGACAGCGACCAGCAGACCGTTTACTACAACGCCGGCATCCCCATCGGCGACCGCGCCGAGTTCTACTCCTTCGGCGGCGTGTCCATACGCGACAACAACAGCGCCGGGTTCTATCGGCGGCCGAACCAGTACGCCAGGGCCGTGCTCGATGTCTATCCCGACGGCTTCCTGCCCGAGATCAACACCGACGTGAACGATGCATCCTTCGCCGGGGGCGTCAGGTGGAATACGCGCCAAGGCTGGGAATTCGACCTCAGCGTGAACCACGGCCGCAACACCTTCGATTTCCTCATCTCGAACTCGATCAACGCCTCGTACGGGGCGGCCAGTCCGACAGAAGCCGATTCCGGCGGCCCGCACCTCGATCAGACCACCTTCAACTTCGACGCTTCCCGTCTCTTCGAGTATTCCGGCAAGACGATGAACCTGGCTTTCGGCGGCGAGTTCCGGCGCGACGGCTGGGGCATCCGCGCGGGAGAGCCCATTTCCTATCTGCACTGCACGGACGACGCAAGCTTCGACACGTCACGGTGCATCGCCGACAAGGCGGCCGGCATCCAGGTCTTTCCCGGCTTCAAGCCGAGCAACGCGGTGGACGAAAGCCGCACCAACACCGCCGCCTACGCCGATCTGGAGTGGGTGTTCAACGGCAAGCTCATGCTGGGCGCCGCCGGGCGCTTCGAGCGCTACAGCGACTTCGGCTCGACCGTCAACGGCAAGCTGTCGGCGCGCTACGACTTCACCCCCGCCTTCGCTTTGCGCGGCAGCGTGAACACCGGATTCCGCGCCCCCTCGCTGCACCAACTGTACTTCAACAACCTCAGCACGCAGTTCCTTCCCGGCCCGAGCGGCGATTTGGAGGCTTTCGAGATCGGCACGTTCCGCAACGACAGTCCGGTCGCCAAAGCGTTGGGCATTCCGGATCTCAAGCAGGAAACCTCCCTGAATATCAGCGGCGGGATCGTGGCCCGGCCGAGCAGGACTACATCGCTGACCATCGACGCCTTCCGCGTGAAGGTGGACGACCGCATCGTCATCAGCGGAAATTTCCAAGCGGCTTCTCTCGAAGCGTCGTACCCCGATGTCGCCGCCGTGATGCGCGAGGCCCGCGCCGCCGGCGCGCAGTTCTTCACCAACGCCGCGCAGACCGTGACGCAGGGCGTCGAATTCTCTTTGGACCACGCGCATTCCTGGCGTAACGGCTCGGTGCTCGACTTCGGACTCTCGGGCGCCTTCAACGACACCCGCCTGGAAGGCTCGGTCAACGCGCCCATGCTGCTGGCCGGACTGGAAGACATCATCTTTTCCAGCCGCGACCGCTCGATCATCGAGGAATGGCAGCCGAACACCCGCCTGCAGGCGCTGGCGGATTACCGCATCGGCCGCTTCCGGTTCGGCGGCGGATTGCGCTACTTCGGCACTTATTGGGTGCAGGAAGGCGGCTCCTCGCGCCAGAAGTTCAGCGGCAAGTGGCTGACGGACGTCCACCTCGGCATACGCATATTGAATCGCGACGAACTGACGCTGGGCGTCCACAACCTGTTCAACGTCACGCCGGACATCAACACGATCGGCCAATCCCGCGGCGGCACGCTGGTCGATGCCTCCGGCTTCACGATCGTCGACTCGCCCGGCGTCTTCCAATACTCGCGCCGCGCGGCGCCGTTCGGCTTCAACGGAGGTTTCTTCTACGTCCGCTACAGAATCAATTTCTAGCGGTTGCGGCGCCTCGGGCGCAGCATCTCGGCAGAATTGTCGGACGGCCCGCGGGACTCGCGCCGGGCCGTTCGGCCCCGAGAAACCGAAAAACCGAGAAAACAACGGTTGACAGCTTTTCCGTATCCGTAGTACAATGGGTTTTATTGTCAAGTTGACAACGGCCGCATCAAATTTCATGAGCAGCGCCGTGCCCTGACTTATCCCCTGAGTGCTTTCATCCGTCATCTATCCATCCCAGACGAATAGGAGGAAACAATTGAAATGAGTCTGCGACCATTGCACGATCGCATTCTTGTCGAGCGTCTCGACGAGGATGAATCGACATCGAGCGGGGGCATCATCATCCCCGACTCGGCCAAGGAAAAGCCCCAGCAGGGCAAGGTTATCGCCGTTGGCAACGGCAAGAAGAAAGACGACGGCACGGTCGTCCCTCTCGACGTCAAGGCCGGAGACCGGATTTTGTTCGGCAAATATTCGGGCAACGACGTCAAAGTGGACGACAACGAGTATCTGATCATGCGCGAGGACGAGGTTCTCGCTGTCATCGAATAGAAGGAGCGAACGCACCATGGCAGGAAAAAACATTGTTTACGGAGAAGACAGCCGTCAGGCGATCCTGACCGGCGTCAACAAGCTGGCGAACACCGTTCGCGTCACTCTCGGCCCCAAAGGCCGCAACGTCGTTCTGGAGAAGAAGTTCGGCGGGCCGACCGTCACCAAAGACGGCGTGACCGTAGCGAAAGAGATCGAGCTCGAAGACAAGCTCGAGAATCTCGGCGCACAGATGGTGCGCGAGGTCGCCTCGAAGACTTCCGACGTTGCCGGAGACGGCACCACCACGGCTACCATTCTGGCCCAGGCGATCTACCGCGACGGGCTGAAGAGCGTTGCCGCCGGAGCCAATCCGATGGACATCAAGCGCGGCATCGAGAAAGCCACCGAAGCGCTTTCGACCCAGGTCCAGAGCATGGCCAAGCCGGTCGAGGGCGATGCCGTCGCGCAGGTTGCGTCGATCTCGGCGAACAACGACGAGGCTATCGGCGAAATCATCGCCGAGGCGATGGCCAAGGTCGGCAAGGACGGCGTGATTACCGTCGAGGAAGGCAAGACGATCGACACCGAGCTCGACGTGGTGGAGGGCATGCAGTTCGACCGCGGCTACGCCTCGCCCTACTTCGTCACCGATCAGGACTCGATGGAGTGCGTGCTCGAGGACGCGATGCTGCTGATCCACGAGAAAAAGATCAGCAGCATGAAAGACCTGCTGCCCGTGCTCGAGAACGTTTCGCGCTCGGGGCGGCCTCTGCTGATCATTTCCGAGGAAACCGAAGGCGAGGCGCTGGCCACGCTGGTGGTCAACAAGCTGCGCGGCGTTTTGAAGGTGGCCGCGGTGAAGGCCCCGGGTTTCGGCGACCGGCGCAAGGCGATGCTGGAAGACATCGCGATCCTGACCGGGGGCAAGGCGATCATGGAGGAGACGGGGATCAAGCTGGAGGGAGTTCAGCTTGAGGACCTGGGCAGCGCGAAGCGCGTCGTGATCGACAAGGACAACACGACGATCGTGGAAGGCGGCGGCAGCTCGGCGGCGATCCAGGGCCGGGTCAAGCAACTGCGCGCGCAGATCGAGGAGACGACCTCGGACTACGATCGGGAGAAGCTGCAAGAGCGGCTGGCCAAACTGGTCGGCGGCGTCGCGGTGATCAAGGTCGGCGCGGCGACCGAGACCGAGATGAAGGAGAAGAAGGCTCGCGTCGAAGACGCCATGCACGCCACCCGCGCCGCGGTCGAGGAAGGCATCGTTCCCGGCGGCGGCATCGCCTTTCTCCGCGCCGCGGCGGCGCTGAACGGCGTCACCGCCAAGACCGAGGACGAGCAGATCGGCGTCAACATCGTCCTCCGGGCCATCGAAGCGCCTATCCGCTGGATTGCCTCCAACGCCGGACAGGAAGGCGCCATCGTCGTCGAGAAGGTTCGCGTCGGCGATAGCGACACTTTCGGCTACAACGCCGCGACCGATACCTACGGGGACCTGGTCGCCGACGGCGTCATCGATCCGGCCAAGGTCACCCGCACGGCTCTGCAGAACGCCGCTTCGATCGCCAGCTTGATGCTCACCACCGAAGCGACCATCGTGGAGATCCCCGAAGAGAAGCCGGCGGCGCCCCCGGACCCGCACGGCGGCGACTTCTAAGCCGGCTCGCAGGCAAGCGCCAAACCCTCAATCCCGGCAGTCCGCGGCGAAAGCGCCGCGGACTGCCTTTTTATTGCGGGCCGTCGTTCAAGCGAAAAGCGGCCAGCCGGGCGGGTTCCGCAGCCCCGCCGATGCCCACCACGATCCACTGCTCGCCGCCGAAAAGATAGGTCATCGGCGCGGCGTTATGGTGCCTTCCGGGCAGTTTCGTTTCCCAAAGCGTCTCGCCGCTCGCCTTGTCGTACGCTCTGAAAAACGAGGCGCCGCCGCTTTCGGTCTCCCCGCGGTCGCCCGCGAACAACAGGGACCGCGTCACCAGCACCCCTGCCGCGTTCGGGTTTCCCAGAGGCGGCAGATCCAGGTCTTTGAGCAGCTTGTGTCCGCGCGGCCCGTTGCCGTGGGGCGTCTGCCAGGCAATCTCGCCGCGGTTCATGTCGTAGGCGGTGATCGCTCCGTACGGCGGCTTGACCACTTGCAGCCCCCCGACCGTCGGCCGATAGAACTTGTGCTCGTAGTCGTAACCGCGCGCCTCGGGGTCGCTCACTTTCTCCATGCCGACGGTAATGTGCTGCCGCCGCGAGGAGATATAGAGATAGTCGGTCTCCGGATCGTAACCCGCGCCGCCCCAGTTCGCGCCGCCGCCCCAACCGGGAACCAGGATCGTTCCTCGCCTCGACGGCGGCGTGAACAGCGGCCCGAGTTGGTAAGGCTGGACCGCTGCGAGCGCCATGACCTTGAGCCGGGGGGTGAAGTCGATCAGGTCGTCCTCGTCGATCCCCTGCATCTCGAACGGAGGGGGCTTCGTCGGGAACGGCTGCGTCTCCGCGGCCGTCTCCACTTCGCTGCGCGGCGTCGGCCGCTCTTCGATCGGCCAAACCGGCTCGCCCGTACGCCGGTCGAACACGTACACGAACCCCGTCTTGGCCGCCTGCGCGACCGCCGCGATTTTCTTTCCCTCCACGGTGATGTCGATCAGGGTCGGCGCGGCTGGCAGATCCCAATCCCAAAGATCGTGGCGGATCGTTTGAAAGTGCCAGACCCTCTCGCCGGTCTTCGCGTTCAGGCAGACGATGCTGTTTGAAAAAAGATTGTCGCCCGGCCGAAAGTCTCCCGCGAAATTGAACGTCGGGCCGGTGACGGGCAGATAAACATAGCCCAGCGCTTCATCGGCGCTCATCATCGACCAGACGTTCGTATTGCCCGTCCACTTCCAGGACTCGTTGCCCCAGGTCTCGACGCCGAATTCGCCTTCCTGGGGAATCGTATGGAAGGTCCACAGGCGCTTGCCGGTTCGCACGTCGTAGCCGCGGACGTCCCCGACCGGCCAATTCTCTTTCCAGCGCGGCCCGCCGCTGCGCGCCGACCTGCCCGGCGGGCCGTCGGCGATCTGATTGCCGACGACCGCGACATTGCCCACGATCGTCGGCGGGGCGCTGCAGTTGACCAGCTCGCGGATCAACGGCCGCCGCGAGCCCTGCGTCAAATCGGTGCGGCCGTTATCGCCGAAATCCAGAATGGGCTTGCCGCTGCCGGGGTCCAAGGCGATGAGATAGCTGTCTCCCGTGCAGACGAGCAGCCGCTCGTCCTCCCCGTCCGACCAATACGACAGCCCGCGCGTGGCGAAGCCGAAAATCCCCGGACGCCCCCAGGCGGCCGTGCCCGGGTCGTAAGTCCAAAGCGTCTCGCCCGTTGCCGGATCGATCGCCGCGACGCCGCTGAAGTTCGTGCGGATAAAAAGCTTGCCGCCGACCATCAGCGGCGTGGCCTTGAATCCGTCGGGATACATCCGCCGCTCGGTCTTTTCCCCGTCGGGTTTGATGTAGTTCGAGTTGTCGAAAGCGTCCCAAACCCAGGCAGGCTCCAGCCGCCCGACGTTTTCCCTGTCGATGCGGTCGAGCGGAGAGTACTTCGCAGACCCGGCGTCGCCGGCATACTGCGGCCATTCGCCTCCGGAGGTGGAATACCGCCCGCGCGAATCGATCCAGCGCCGGAGCGCCGCCGCCTCGGGCCTGGGCTGGAAAAACGGCCCCCGGTGCAGGGTTTCGGGGATGTGCGCCGCGCCGGCGGAGGCGCCCGCTCCGGCCGCGGCCTCAGGCGTCTCGGCGGCAGAATAACCGCGCAGCCAGGCAACGCTGACTTGCGGCGCTCCGCGTTGCTGCTTCTGTTCGAGCAGCCAGTGTCCGCGCGCGTTCCAGTTGCGCCCGCCGGCAGGTTCCGTGTGGCAGAAAAGGCAATCCTTCGCGCCGAGCTCCATTGCCGGCGGCAACAACTCCGGGTTCGCCCATGCGGGCGGCCCCAGCGACGCCCGCATGGCAAGCAAAACGATTGCGACTGCGCATGCCTTCATGACGGCTCCCCCGGAAGTATAACCCGATTCTTCCGAGCCGGCGGACTGCAGGCCGACACCCTGCCCCGTGCATCCGTACGCGGTGTTGAGCATGCGAAAAGAATTTTCCCGACCGAGCTTGCGGACGCCCGCCGGCCGGTCAGATCAGCGGGAACAGCGTCGAAAAGGTCAGCGTGATCGCCGCGCCCGCGAAGCCCATCACGGTCAGCAGCAGCGACCAGGTCTTGAGCGTTTCGGTCTCCGTAAGCCCCGACATCTTGGCGTAGACCCAAAAACCCGAATCGTTCATCCACGAGCCGAGCTTCGATCCCGAGCCGATCATGCAGGCCAGATAGACCGGGTGAAACGGCAGTCCCTCGGCGGCCAGCGGCGCTAGGATCGAACTCGCCGTAATCATCGCGACGGTGCCCGAGCCCTGCGCCAGCTTGAGCATGGCCGGAAGGATGAACGCGAGCGCCAACGCGGGCAGCCCCAGGGACTGCGAGGCTCCGGCAATTTCGTCGCCGATCCCGGATTTGACCAGCATCCCGCCGAATGCCCCGCCCGCGGCCGTAATCAGGATAATCAGGCCGCCCGAAGCCAACGCGCGTTCGATCGACGGGCCGATGTCCGTGAGCGAGCCGCCTTTTTGGCGCACCAGGGTGCGCACGGCCACGGTCATCGCGGCCAGCAGAGCAAAATTCGGGTTCCCGGCGAAGCGCGCGACCGAGCCGACCGGCCCCCCGACCTCCAGCGCGGACAGGATCGTATTCGCCGTAATGAGCACGACCGGCAGGATCACCGGCAGCGCCGATTCCCAGAGAGCGGGCAGCGCAGTCTCGTCTTGCCGCGCCGCCGCTTCGAGTTGCTCGACCGTGACGCCGGGCGCGTCGCGCAGCGGGACGCTGAGCTGGCGGTCACGCAGAAACGCAAAGGCCAGGCCGGCCATCGACTTGGGGAAGCTGACGGCGATGCCGACGAGGATCATCATGCCGATATCGACGTCGAGATATTCCGCCATCGCCAGAGGCCCGGGGGTAGGAGGCACCAGAGCATGGGTGGCGGTCGCGCCGGCGGCGATGGCCATGAGGTAGAGCACGTAGTTCTTGCCGGTGCGCACCCGCGTGGCGCGGGCGATCGGCGCCAGCAGATAAAAAACGGTGTCGAAGAAAACGGGGATGGAAAGAATGTATCCGCCGGCCACCATCGAGAAGGCCGGATTGCTCCTGCCCATCAGCCGTTGCAGCGAGCGCACGATCTTGTCCGCCGCGCCGCTTTCCATCAGGCATTGGCCGACGACGGCGGCCAGCGCGATGACGATGCCGATGCCGCCGCAAACGCGGCCGAACGAAGCCGCGACCTCGCCCATCACTTCGCCCAACTCGATGTTGGGCGACAGCAGCCCGACGGTCGTCGCCGCGACGATCAGGGCGGCGAACGCGTTCACGCGCAGCTTGACGATCAGGAAGAGAACGACGCAGATGGCGAGCAGCAGGATGGCCAACGGATGCATGGAACGACTCGTGCGGCGCGCGGGGCCGCCGACTGTGCGGCCGCGCAGCGGGGATTGGCCGATTGTACACGTTTCGAGCGCCGCCGCCGAACGGGCCGATCCGCAGCCTTGCCGCGGTATGCTGAACCGATGGATATCCCCGCGGTCGAACGGTTCCCGGCGGTATGTTGCGGGTGGGCGTTCTTGGCTGCGATCGGGGCGCCGGTCGGCGCCGGCGCGCAGACGGCGGCGGGCGGCGCGGGCAAGTCCGGCGGCGAGATCGCGGTGACGCAGGTCGCCGTGGGCGACTTCACCTTCGACGTGCGCATGGCCGGCCCGGACGACGGAGAGGTCGTGATCCTGCTGCACGGGTTTCCGCAGACCTCCTATGAGTGGCGCCGTCAGATGCGGGCGCTCGCCGAGGCCGGGTTCCGCGCCGCGGCGCCCGATCAGCGCGGTTACTCGCCGGGGGCCCGCCCGCCCGCCGTCGAGGACTACGCGCTGCCGCTCCTTGTCGGGGACGTCATCGGTTTGGCCGACGCCATCGGCGCCGAGCGATTCCACGTCGCCGGTCACGATTGGGGCGCGGTCGTCGCCTGGGCCGTCGCGGCCGCCGCCCGGGATCGCGTCATCACGGCGAACCCGGTGTCGGTCCCGCACCCGGACGCGCTCGCTGCGGTGCTGAACGACCCGACGTCGTGTCAGGTCGAGGCGTCGTCCTACTTCGACCGGTTCGTCCTGCCGGATTCGGAAGACGCCTTCCTCGCCAACGATCGTGCGGCGCTGCGCGGCATCTTCGCCGGCATCGACGACGCCGCGGTCGCCGAATACGTGCGCGTCCTCGGGTCGAAGGCGGCGCTCGGCGCCGCCCTGAACTGGTATCGCGCGAACATCGCCGACCGCAAGCCGCGGGGGCCGGCCGTCGGCCCCGTCGCGACGCCGACGCTGTTCGTTTGGAGCGACGGCGACACCGCGCTCTGCATCGACGGCGCGGCCCTCACCGAGCAATACGTCGAAGGACCCTACCGCTTCGAAATTCTCGAAGGCGTCAGTCACTGGATCCCCGAGCTGGCGCCCGACGCGATGTCGTCGCTGCTCGTCGAGCACGTGACCCGGTACTCGGAGCGCTGAGACCCTGCGCGCCTCTCGGCCCGTTTCGAAATATCGAAATTTTCGCGCGGCATTTTTCGGCCCGGTTGATATACAATCATGCTGCGTTGACAATTCGGGCCGTTGTGGCCCTTTTTCTGCAGGGAGGTTATTGGGGTGACGGTTCCCGTAAGCATAGCCATCAACGGCCGCCGCTACGAGCGCGAGGTCGAACCCCGGCTGTTGCTGGTTCATTTCATTCGAGACACGCTCGGCCTGACCGGCACGAAGGTCGGCTGCGACACCAGCCAGTGCGGCTCTTGCACGGTGCTGCTCGACGGCGCGGCGGCCAAGTCGTGCACCTGTCTTGCCGTGCAGGCCGACGGCGCGGAGATCACGACGATCGAGGGCCTCGCCGGCGGCGACGGGCTCCACCCGTTGCAGGAATCGTTCTGGAACAAGCACGGCTTGCAGTGCGGTTTCTGCACGCCGGGCATGATCCTCGCCGCGCACGAGGTCCTGCGCACGAACCCCGACCCGAGCGACGAAGAAATCCGGCACGGACTGGAGGGCAACTTCTGCCGCTGCACCGGATACCAGAACATCGTCCGGGCGGTGCGCGATGCGGTTCAGGAGGAAGCCTCATGAGCGCGGCGACGTTCGGTTCCGGAATTCGCCGCCGCGAGGATCCGCGCCTGATTACCGGCGCGGCCGCGTACACGGACGATCTGACTCTCCCGGGCATGCTCCACGCGGCGATGCTGCGCAGTCCGCACGCCCACGCCCGCATCGGGGCGATCGACGTCTCGCGGGCGAAGAGCGCGCGCGGCGTCGTCGCCGTCTATACGAGCGCCGACACCGAGGGCGCGCTGCAGCCGTCGCCGTGCGCCTGGCTGCTGCCCGACTCCGACCTGAAGATCGCCGAATACCCCTGTCTCGCCAAGGACACGGTGCGCTACGTCGGCGAGATCGTCGCGGTCGTCGTCGCCGAAAGCCGCTACCAGGCATACGACGCGCTGGAGCTCATCGACGTGGACTACGACCCGTTGCCCGCCGCGATCGACCTCGAACAGGCCGGCGGCCCCGACGCTCCGCGGCTTCACGCCGAAATCGAGGGCAACCAGGCGTTTCATTGGACCGTGACCGGGGGAGACTTCGAGACGGCGTTCGCTGGCGCCGACGTGGTCGTCAAGGAGCGCATTCTGCAGCAGCGGCTGATCCCCACGGCGATGGAAACCCGCTCGGCGGTCGCGCAGTACGTCAAGGCTTCGGGCGAGCTGACCCTCTGGAACACCACGCAGAACCCGCACATCGTGCGCTTCCTGTGTTCGCTCGTCACGGGCGTCCCCGAAGACCGGCTGCGCGTGATCGCGCCCGAGGTCGGCGGCGGCTTCGGCAGCAAGATCGCCGTCTATCCGGCCGATTTCGTGACCGTATTCTGCGCGATGCAGCTCGGCGCGCCGGTCAAATGGACCGAGACGCGCAGCGAAAACTACCAGGCCACGACGCACGGCAGAAACCATGTCCAGGATGTCGAGCTGGCCGCAACGAACGACGGCAAGATCACCGGCATCCGGGCCGTGGTGCGCGCCGGGATGGGCGCTTATCTTTCCACCGCCGCGCCCGGCATTCCCACCATTCTCCACGGTCTGATGCTTTCCGGGGTCTATGACATCCCGGCGATCCACGAGGAAGTTTACGGGCTTTACACCAACGAAACGCCCGTCGAAGCCTACCGCGGCGCCGGCCGGCCCGAGGCGACGTTCATGCTGGAGCGCCTCGTGGACGTGCTGGCGGACAAGCTCGGCATGGATCCGGCCGAAATTCGCCGCAAGAACTTCATCCCCAAATTCGACGACGGCCACGACGTGGTTACCGGTCTGACCTACGACAGCGGAGATTACGAGCAGGCGCTTGACAAGCTGCTGGGCCATGCCGACTATGCCGGCTTGCGCGCCGAGCAGGAAGAGGCCCGGCGGCAGGGGCGCTGCCTCGGCATCGGCCTCTCCACCTACGTGGAAATCTGCGGTCTCGGCCCGTCGCAGGTGGCCGGCGCGATCGGCTTCCAGGGCGGGCTGTGGGAAAGCGCCATCGTTCGCTTCCATCCGAGCGGAAAAGTCCATGTCTTCATCGGCTCTTCCCCCCACGGCCAAGGGGAGGAAACGACCTTCGCCCAGATCGTCGCCGCCGAGCTCGGGGTCTCGCCCGACGACGTCAAGGTCGTGCACGGCGACACCGACAACACGCCCATGGGCTGGGGCACCTACGGCAGCCGCACGACGGCGGTCGGCGGCGCGGCGCTCGCGCTGACGGCGCGCAAGATTCGCGAAAAATGCAAGGTGATCGCCGCGCACCTGCTCGAAGCGGCGGTCGAAGACATGGAATACGAAGACGGCAACTTCTTCGTCAAGGGGTCGCCGGACAACGGCAAGACGATCCAGGACATCGCCCTGATGGCCAATGTCTCCTGGAACATGCCCGAAGGCGTCGAATCCGGCCTGGAAGCGTCCACGTTCTACGATCCGCCGAATTTCGTTTTTCCATACGGCGCCCACTTGGCGCTCGTCGAAGTCGATGTCGAAACGGGCCAGGTCGAGCTCAAGCGCTACATCGCGCTCGACGACTGCGGCCCGCAGATCAACCCGACGATCGTCGCGGGCCAAGTCCACGGCGGCGTCGTGCAGGGCATCGGTCAGGCGCTGTGGGAAGAGGCGGTTTACGACGAGGACGGCCAGTTGCTCTCGGGGTCGATGCTCGACTATGCGCTGCCGCGGGCCGACAAGCTGCCCGAGATCGAGGTGCTCTCGACGGTCACCCCTTCGCCCCATCACCCGCTGGGCGTCAAGGGCATCGGCGAAGCGGGCACGATCGCCTCCACCGCCGCCGTCTACAACGCGGTGATGGATGCGCTGAAGCCGTTCAACGCGCCCGCGGTGAACATGCCGTTCACGCCGGAGCGGGTCTGGCGGGCGATTCAAGAAGGGAAAGGAGACTGAGCGATGTTCGCACCCGAGTTTCGTTACCACCGCGCAAGCTCGATAGCCGAAGCCGGCAGCCTGCTCGCGGAGCATCCCGGAGCGAAGGTTCTGGCCGGCGGCCACAGCCTGATTCCCATCCTGAAGCTGCGGCTTGCCGCTCCCGCCGTCGTGATCGACATCGGCCGGATTCCCGAGATGAAAGGGATCGCCGTAAGCAACGGGGCCGTGACGATCGGGGCGTTGACGACGCATGCCGAGCTCGCGTCGTCGGAGGTTTTGCGGGCGAACGCGCGCGCGCTTGCCGAGGCCGCCGCTCAAATCGGCGACCCGGCCGTACGCAACCGGGGCACCATCGGCGGAAACGCGGCCCACGCCGATCCCGCGTCCGACCTGCCGCAGGCGCTCGCCGCCTTGGGCGCAACCTTCCATTTGAACTCGCCGGGGGGAGCGCGCTCCGTCGCCGCGGCGGACTTTTTCGAGGGCTTGATGACGACGTCCCTGCGCGAGGACGAGTTGCTCACGTCCATAGAGTTGCCCGCGGCCGGGCCGGGTCAGGGCTCCGCCTACGCCAAGCTGGCCCATCCGGCGTCGCGGTATGCGGTGATCGGCGCGGCGGCGAGCGTGACGGTCGCTGCCGGCAGATTCTCGGCGGCGAGCGTCGTGCTCGGAGGCCTCACGTCCAAGCCGACGCGGGCGGCGAGCGTCGAGGCGGCCCTCGTGGGGCAAGCTCCGTCGGCGGACGTCATCGCCGCCGCCGCGAAAAATGCCGCCGGCGATCTCGGCGACGATCTCATCGGCGACATTTACGCCTCGGAAGAATACCGCCGGGCCGTCGCTCACGTCTGGGTGCGGCGGGCGCTTGCGGCCGCGGCGGAGCGGTGCGCCGGCTGACCTTGCCCTGCAAGCCGGCAACGGACGGTTTCCTGCCCGCCTCGATCGACGAGGCGCAGTCGATCCTGGCGGGCCGCGGCTATATCGCAGACCGAGGCTTGTCCACGGCGCTTTACCTTGCCTTGAAGCTCGGCCGGCCGCTGCTTCTCGAAGGCGAAGCCGGCGTCGGCAAGACCGAAGTCGCCAAGGTCTTGGCCGCAGCGCTCGATACGCAGTTGATCCGCCTGCAGTGCTATGAGGGCCTCGATGTCAACCACGCGGTTTACGAGTGGGATTACGCGCGGCAGCTTTTGGAAATCCGACTGATGGAATCCGCCGGCGCGGTGGACCGCGAAGCTGCGCGCGGTGAGCTTTTCAGCCGCGGCTTCTTGATCGAAAGACCCTTGCTGCGCGCCGTCGCCGCCGGCGGCCGCGCCCCGGTCCTGTTGATCGACGAGATCGATCGGGCGGATGAGGAATTCGAGGGCTATCTGCTGGAGTTGCTCTCGGATTTTCAGGTGACGATTCCCGAGATCGGAACGATCCGCGCCGCGCGGCCGCCGATCGTGATCCTTACCTCGAACCGCACCCGCGAATTGCACGACGCCTTGAAGCGGCGCTGTCTTTACTGCTGGATCGACTACCCCGATTTCGACAAGGAGTTGCGCATCATCGAGGCCAAGGCCCCCGATGCCCCGCGGCGGCTCAGCGAGCAGGTTGCCGCCTTTGTCCAGGAGTTGCGCCGGGCGGAGTTGTACAAAACGACGGGCGTGTCGGAAACGCTGGATTGGATCGCCGCTCTTGCCGCCCTCGACCAGGAGAAGCTCAGCGCCGAAACGATCGACGAAACGCTCGGGCTGCTGCTCAAGAATCAGGAGGACATCCGGGCGGTCCGCGGAGAAGCCGTCCGCGGCATGTTGGCGCGGGCGCGCAACCGCGGCGCGCGCTCGACTGCGGACGCTGAGCGCAGTGCGCTTCGTTGACGATCTGCGATGGGCCGCTTGCTCGAGAATCTTCTGCAGTTCGGCCGCTTGCTGCGGGCGCTCGGACTCGATGTCCAGGCCGGCCGGATGCTCGATGCCGCCCAGGTGCTGGAGCATGTCAACATCGGGCGGCGCCTGGAGTTTTACCATGCGTTGCAGGCGCTGCTCGTCCGCCGCGCCGAAGATTTGCCCGTTTTCGACGAGGCGTTCCGCATTTTCTGGCGCAAGCCGCCGGGCGAGCGGACGACGCAGGATATCCGGCCTCTGGGCAAGGAGCGCCGGTTCGGCAAGCCGCGGGTCGAAACGCCTTCGCTGCGCGGCGATGACGGCCCCCCGGCGGACGGCTCCGCGGAGCCTCCGGCGGCGTCGGTCGCGCTGGGGACCTTCAGCGATCGGGAAGCGCTCCAAGAAAAAAACTTCAAGGATATGACCCCGGAGGAACTGGAGGAGGCGGCGCGGCTGATGGAAGAGTTGCGCTGGCAGCCCGGTCTGCGGCGGTCGCGGCGTTGGAAGAGCGGCAACGGCGGAGGCGTCGATTTGCGGTGTCTTCTGCGCAGGAGCGCCTGCGGCGCGGAGGTTTTTTGCCTCCCGAAACGCGGGCGCAAGCTGCGCCGGCGGCCTCTCGTGCTGCTGTGCGACGTCAGCGGATCGATGGAGCGGTACAGCTCGATGCTGGTCCGTTTCGCCTACGTCGTTTCGAGCGGACTGGAGCGGGTCGAGACGTTCCTGTTCGCCACGCGGCTGACCCGCATTACGCGCCGACTTCGGCGGCGGCGCCTGGACGCCGTGCTTGCGCAGCTTTCTTCCCATGTGCCCGACTGGTCGGGCGGGACGCGGATCGGCGAGTCCCTGCGGCGCTTGAACGTGCAGTGGTCGCGCCGGGCGCTCAACCGCGGCCCGGTCGTGCTGCTCATTTCCGACGGTTGGGACCGCGGCGATCCGCAGTTGCTGCGCCGGGAAATTGCGCGGCTGCAGCGCTCCTGCCGGCGGCTTATCTGGCTGAATCCCCTGTTGGGCTCGCCCGTCTACGAGCCGCTGACCCGCGGCATGCAGGCGGCGTTGCCCCATGTGCATGACTTCATGCCGGCGCACAACTTGACGAGTCTGCGAAAGCTCGCCGAACATCTCAATGCTCTTTCGGACGGCGGGCGCGGCCGGTCATAATGTTTGGGGAGGACGCCGCCGGACTGCCGTGAAGATCAAGGCAACATACCGATTCGACGCGAGCCCCGAACGGGTGTTCGACGCGATGATCGACCCGGGCGTTGTCGCTGCCTGTCTTCCGGGATGCGAAAAGCTTGAGCCGGCGGGCGAGGGCGAGTACGAGGCGGTGCTGACGATCGGCCTTGCGGCCGTCGCCGGACGCTACAAGGGCGCGGTGAAGATCGGCGCGTTGAACCGGCCGGAATCCTACGCAATAGCCGTGGCGGGGCGCGGCGCCGCCGGGTTCGTGAACGGCGAGGGGAAGGTCGCGCTGCGCCCGGACGGCGGGCAAACCGTCGTCGACGTTGCCGGCAGCGCGAAAGTCGGCGGCGCAATCGCCCGCGTGGGGCAGCGTTTGCTCGGCGGGGTGTCGAAGACGATGACCGACCGGTTTTTCCAGTGCCTGAAGCAGAAAATCGATGCCGCGGACGGCGGCTGAAGAAGGTCAGCGCCGCATCGCCGTGGCGGCGTTTTCGCGAATGCGCGCCTGGAGCTTGCGCATGCCGCGTATCCAGCGGTCGGGGTCGCCGGCCTTGCGGCGCATGTATTCGGCTACCTCGGGATGCGGGAGGATGAGGAAGTGTTCTGCGTCGAGACCTTCGATGACGCATTGGGCGACATCGGCCGGCTCGACCGCGCCGGGGATGAGGAAATTTTCCCGCCTGCCGTCGGCGCCGAGCAAGAGACGGGTGCGCACGCCTTGCGGACATAGCACGGATACTTTCAATCCTTCGTCGCCGTAAGTAACGGCCAGCCACTCGGCCAGCGCGACGGCGGCGTGCTTGGTGACGGCATAAGGGGCCGAGCCGATCTGCGTGAGCACTCCCGCGGCGGAGGCGGTGTTCAACAGGTACCCGTGCCCCCGCGCCGTCATCTTGGGCACGAGGTTGCGCGCCGCGTACAGATGCGGGCGGTAGTTGACGTCGAAGACGCGCTCGAAATCGGCGTTGGAGACCTCGACTCCGCCGGGGTGCGAGATGCCCGCGTTGGAGCAGAACAGGTCGATCGCGCCCCAGCGCTTTTCGGTGCGCTCGATCAGTTGATTGACGGCCGCCTCGGAGGAAACGTCGCCGGCAATTGCCCAAGCGCCGATTTGCGCGGCCGTCGATGCGAGCTCCGCGGCGTCGATGTCGGAGACGACAACGGCCTTGGCGCCCTCTGCGACGAAACGCTCGGCCATGGCGCGGCCGATGCCGCGGGCGGCTCCGGTGACGACGACGACTTTTCCTTCTACCTTCATGCAAGCTCTCCCCGCTGCTGCCGACCGACAATTCTCGCACATGTCGCCGGATCCCCCGTGACGCCCTTGACCCCCTCTCTCCCATCCAGTGCCTTCATGCCCACAGCTTCGCTCTACCCCCTCCGTCTCATATGTCCTGATCCCGCACAAACAAAGTTGTTTCCAATATAAAGATGAGCCTGAAGCTGGAGAGTGAGAGGAGGAGTGGGAACTACTGGAGTATAGCGTTTTTCTCAGCGCGCAGCGCGCACTTGTGGGTCAACGCGGTGGGGGGGCGGCAACACTTTCCAATGAGAGATGAGCCTGAGGGCGGGCATGCTCAAGCGGCGGCGCGGATCTGCCGGAAGAGCGCGTCCCGCGCCTCGTTGAGCCGGCGCGCAGCTGCCATGTCGCTGAGCGCGTTGGCCTCGGCATCGAGCATGACGAAGCTTATCCCAGGGCGCAGGTAGCTTTCCGCTTGGGGCAGCGACTTGAGTTTTTCATAAGGCGTCATCACGTCCTGTTGGCGGTAGCGCTTGCGCACCCGCCCCTTGGCATCGACTGTTTCGCTGGGGAACAAGCAGGGCCGGTGATAATTCAGGTAGGGGGACAAGACGGTGCGGTTGAAGCTATCCAAGCGCCCGCCATGGCGGGCGGGGATGTGCCCGTAGCCCAGATGTTTGCGCACCACTGCGCCGTTCTTCGCCTCCACCAGGGCATTGTCGTTGCTGCGCCGCGGGCGCGATTTGGTGAACTCTCCGACGTGCAGTTTTTGCAGTAGCGCGGCCACTGTGTGGTTGACGTATTCCGAACCGTTGTCAGAGTGGAAGCCGCGCACGGAGAAAGGGAAGCTCTGCAACAGCGCCTCCAGCAGCGGCAGCAGGTAGCGCTCGCTGATCTTCTGGCAACTGCCGATGTACTGGTACTGAGTTACTTCATCAACCAGGTTCAGGTGATAGACCCCTTTGACTTTATCGCGATCTCCCTGATGCACCGAGTCGACCCGCAGGAAGCCCGGCCGGCCTTGCGGGCGCGGGCGGCGGCGCTCGCCGAGGGCCACCGCGACGGGCCGCGTGCGCTGCGGCGCGACATACTTGCGGGTGTAGATGCACGTCTGCCGCAGGTTGTACAAGTGCCCGTTGGAGATGCCTGCCAGGCGCTCGAAACGAACGTCGCCGAACACTTTCCAGGCGCGCTCGCAGAGCTTGCGCGTGGCCGGCCCGGATAACCTGCCATGCACTTCGTCCGTTTCCGCCAGCAGCACGATATCCTCCCGTGTATAGCGTCGCACGAAGGGCTTGGCCGGCCTCTGCCGTCGATCGCGCAACTCCCCCTGCGCCAGGTAGCGCGCGATCAGCCGCGCCAACTGCGCCCGGCTCAGGCCCGTCGTGCGCTGCAAGTAGCGGCGCAGCAGACCCCGCTCCGCCTTGCCCAGCCGCCAGTAGCCAAAACGCGCCAACACGCTCCCGATGTGCCTGTA
Organism: Bryobacterales bacterium; assembly: GCA_965214655.1. Lineage (GTDB taxonomy): Bacteria > Acidobacteriota > Terriglobia > Bryobacterales > UBA6623 > CATQHP01. Next base: position 4,760,910 of record OZ243965.1, read on the forward strand.
GGCCGCTTCCCGCTGTGGCGCCAGCGCCGCTGTCCCCGCGCTGCCCTCCACAAACAACCGCACCTGCTCCAACGTCCTGTGCGTCTCCAACTCCAAATGCAAGATCACCCTCCGATGATTCCCACATCCCGCTCTCTCGCCCCTTCAGGCTCATCTCTCGTTGGAAACCGCCCCCCTCTTCAGGCTCATCTCTCATTGGAAAAGGCTAACAATTGACGGGACTCTCCGGGAGTGATAATCTTGGAAGCGTAGGTGTGGCGCGGGAAGCCCATGTGCCGGGCTTCCTGTGAATACAACAGTCTCGGAAAATTTGGGAGTAGCTACCCGAATGGAGGCGAATCAGCAGGACTCTCACGTTCCCGTGTGACACCTACAAGGCCCGGCTTTGATCGTCCTGCATCGGAAAGGAGCATGGAAAATGAATCTGAAGAGAGCCGCGGCTTCGATGCCGATACTTGTTTTCTTTTTTCATGAAACCCAACCGCTGCAGGGCGGGTCTAACAATAGAAGTGTGTATGGGACGCGGAGCCGCCCAGGGGGCCGGCGGTTCCGGGAAGCGCGTCCTTTCAATCGAATCTCTCACGGAAGTTCATCCGGAGTATGGAGGTTGAAAGATGTCGATTCGCGTCTCCCAGGCGCTGTCTCAAACGAACGTTTGGAATGATGACCCGCTGTTGCTTCTTCCGCGCAAGCAGCCGCAGAACTTTCACAAGAATCAAAACGTTTATTCTTCCGGAGATCGCGCCGAGAGCATCTTCCTGGTTGTCCGCGGTGCGGTGAAGCTCAGCCGCGTTTCGGAATCCGGACGCGAGACGGTGCTCGATTTCATCGGCTCCGATGAGTTTTTCGGAGAATCGGCGATACGCCAGAGAGGGATTCGCAACGAATCGGCCATTGCTATCGACGATCTTGCCGTCATGGAGTGGGATCTCAGCGATTTGAGCCGCATCATACTGCGCTGTCCCGAGCTTGGCGGCGCATTGCTGCGGTTGATGGCCGACAGGATCAACCGGGCGCACGCGCGCATCGAGAGCATGGCGGTCGATCCGATCGCGAAGCGCATAGTCAGGACGCTGGTCCGACTCGGCGAGGAGTTCGGCGAGCCCGGCGAGGGGGCATCGGTTCATGTGATGCCGGTTACGCATCAGTTGCTGGCAAAATATATCGGAACATCGCGGGAGATCGTCACGCAGCAGATGAGCGAGCTTCGCCGGAGAGGGCTGGTGCAATACGACCGCTCGGGGCTGGATTTCGACCTGTTCGAGTTGCGAAAGCAACTTCTTGTGCGTTAGCGCGGGAACGGTTATCAGGGCCGCCGCGCGGCGCCGATCGTCAGTCCCGCCAAGTCTTTGGCCGCGCGGTCTTTGACCAAGAGGCTCGCCAGGAGGCCGACTCCCACGCAGCTCAGCACGCCGACGGCGCCGTACAGGAAGAAGTGCAGGGTGGAGTGCTGCTGCACCCAATAAAGGATCGCCACGCTTGAGACCGCGCCGATGAGCGCGCCGCGCCCGCTCGCCCTTTTGAAAAAGATTCCCAGCGCAAAGAGCCCGGCCAGCCCTCCTCCGAACAGGCCCATCATGCCCTGGAACGTGTCCCACAGCGAGCTGACCTCGAAGCTTGCCAGAGCAATGGATGTTGCCGTCGCCAGCACGCCCAGGACGGCGGTCAGCAGGCGGGCCAGGCGCAGCCGCTGCCTGTCGCTTGCGGATTCACGGAAGCGGACGTAAAAATCCGTGACCATAGCCGCCGAGACACTGTTCAGGCTGCTGTCGAGCGTCGACATCGACGCGGCGAAGACTCCGGCGATGACGATTCCGGCGATTCCTGCGGGGAGTTGCTGGGCGATGAACAGGGGGAAAACGGAGTCGGTCGGCAGGGTCGGATCGAGCAATTGCGGATGCGAGCGGTAAAAAGCCCAAAGGCCCGTTCCAACCATGAAAAGGGTCAATGTCGAGGGGATGAGCATGACGGCGTTGGTCCATATGGACTTCGCCGCGGTTTTTTCGTCGCGGGTCGTGAAATAGCGCTGCACTACGGCCTGATCGGAGGTGTAGGGAACCAGGTTGTTGAAAAGGTTGCCGATAACGACGACCCAGACGGCGGTGGTCGTCCAGTCCCATGTCCAGTTGAACATGTGAAACTTGTCGTACTCCATCCCGGCGCTGACGATGCCGCCGATGCCTCCCTCTACGTTCAAGGCGAGGATGGCGAGACTGAGCAAGGCTCCGCCCAAAAGCACGACGACCTGCACGACGTCGGTCCAGATGACGGCCTCGATGCCGCCCAGGACGGTATAGGCGGTGGCGAGGGTTCCCATAAGCAGGATGCAAGCGTAAACGTCGAATCCCGTAACGGTCGAAAGAGCGATGGCGGGCAGGAAGAGGACGATCGCCATGCGTCCGATTTGATAGAGAATGAACGACATGCTGGCGTAGAGGCGGACGGGGAGATTGAAGCGCTGCTCGAGGTATTCGTAGGCGCTGGTCATCTTCGCGCGCCGGAAGAAGGGCAAGTAGAAAAAGACCACGGGGAAGGCGATCATGACGATCGTCATCTGAATCAGGAAATAGACCCAGTCGGTGGAGTAGATTTTGGCGGGGATCGCCATGAAGCTGATGGAAGAGAGTTGCGTGCCGTAGATCGAGAGCCCGGCGGCCCACCAGGCCATGCGTCCTCCGGCCAGGAAGAAATCGTCGCTGGTGAGGCCCTTGCGGGAGAAATAGACTCCCATGAGGACGAGGCCGGCAAGGTAGACGGCCAAGGCGATGTAATCGATGGGTTTGAACCCGGACGTTACGCTGGTCGGTGCCGCGGCAAATACGGCGGGCGAGCGGTGGCCGGGGCGGTCTTCGCCGCTGGCGATGACGGCTCTTCCCCGCCACTCGACCGCGGCGGCGGTGACGTGTCCGGCAGGGGCCTCGCCGAAAGCGGTCCAGGTATCCGTGACGGTGTGATAGCCGAGGATCCTGCGCGGGAAACCCGGGTGGTTGTCGCCGAGCTCGCTGTTGCGGAAGAAGTTGGCGCCGTCATCGCCGCCGAAGATAGCGATATGGGTCGGCCCCAGAGGAGCCGCCGGGGCGGCGGTTACGCTGTGCGGGGCATCGGCCAGCCGCTTCCAGCCTTTCCCGGGGTCGTAACGGTAGCTGTCGGTCAGAAAACGGCGGGTCGGCGCGCCTGATGCGCCGGGAAGCAGTTCGGCGCCGCTGAACAGGAAAACGGCGCCGTCCTGGGCAACCAGCGGCGCCAGGATGCGCGCGGGGCCGGGGAGCGGGTCGCCGGCGCGCCATTGCGGGTTTTCGGCGTTGAGATCGAGTGTCCAAAAAGCGTCCTGGGCGGTTACGGAGTCGGGATCCCTTTGTCCTCCGGCGACGTAAACGGCGCCGTTCAACTCGACCGCGGCCGTGTTGGCCGTGGGCTCGGGGAGAGGGGGGGCCGGTTCGTAAACGAGATCGCCGCCGTCGAATCTGACGCGGTAGGCGTCCGCGTAATGGCGCTCGGCATCCGACCCTGCGATCAACAAGGCGGAATCGCCCAGCGAGACGCTTGCTCCGTAGGCCAGGGGGCGAGGAAGCGGCGTGGAAGCGCGCCACTCTCCGGCGGGCGAGTCGAGCACCCAGGAAGCGGCGACCCAGCGCTTCGCGCCGCCCTGGAAAGGCGAGACCGGGAAGTGCGCGCCGCCGGCGACGACCAGCTTGTCGTCGATGACGAATACGAAAGGCCCGGCGATTCCGAGCGGCTCGGGCAGATCGGGGAGCTTGGACCATGCGAAAACTTCGGCGTCCGCCGGACCGGCCGCGGCGAGCAAAGCAACGGCCGCGGCAATGATGAGTTTGGGCAGCAGGGCCGCCGGCGCGCGCCGGCGGCCGCGCCTCGGAATCGGTAACGGCAAAGCTCAACAATAATAACGGAGAGCGGGTTTGCGGAGCGATAGAATGAAACCATGTCCGTCTCCTGCCTTGCCAATCGACGCGAGTTTCTTTCCGCCGGGGCCGCTTCCGCGCTGGGCTTTGCGCTGAGCCGAAAGGCCGATGCAGCCGCGGAGGGCGCGGGGGGCGAATGGCGCAACCGCAATTCCGAGATGTCTTATCGGCGCCTGGGGCGTACGAACTACATGATTTCAGAGGTGGTCTGCGGCGGGAACACGATCGCGCCCGACAATTTCCGGCACGTCGAAGAAGCAATCGAGCAGGGATTGAATTACTTGGATACCGCTCCGGCTTACGGTCGCGGAAAGAGCGAGGAGGGCTACGCGAAGGTGATCGCCGGCGCGAAGCGCCACCGGGTTTTTCTCAACACGAAGGTCAGCGCCTGGTCTTCGAACCGCAACGAGTTGCTGCGCAAGGTATATGAGGGTCTCGAAGAATCCGAACGGAAAAAGATTCGCGCAGCAGTGCGAGACGAATTGGAGCGCCGCAGTGCGCTGGAGCCGGACCATATCTGCCATTACTTCGACGGGCAGCAGAAGGCGCTCGAAGATTCGCTTTTGGCGAATGCGGTGGAACGCAGGCACGGCCGTTCGATTGCCCGCCCGAAGAACTACCGCGATCTCGTCATTCATTCCGTCGAAAGAAGCTTGCGCGTGCTGGGCACGGACTATCTGGACTTGCTGATGTGTCCCCACGGGGCGAACAGCGCATACGAGCTGACGGAATTTCCGGAGACGCTCGAAGCCTTCGCGCGACTCAAGAAAGCGGGCAAGGTGCGCCACCTCGGCGTTTCGGGTCATAGCGACCCCGCGGGGGTTCTGGAAGGGGCGGTCGCGGCCGGCGAATACTCGGCGGCGATGGTGGCTTACAACATTGTCAACCGCGGCTACGTCGATGCCGCGCTGGACACGGCCCGCAAAGCCGATCTCGGCGTGATCGCCATGAAGGTCGCGCGCCCCTGCCATCACGGGCGCGGCAACGGCCGGCCCAACGACCCTCGGCGCGTGGCAATGATCGAGAAGGCGGTTCCGGGAGACTTGAAGGTTCCGCAGAAGTGCTATCTCTGGGCGCTGCGCGATTCGCGGATCGCGGCCGTGAATTCCGAATTGAAAAATTCACAGATGGTCGCGGACAACTTGCCGCTTGCCGGGCGGAAGGCCGGCGCGGTCTGATCTCTATCGGGATTTCGTGACGCGCATCATCCGATTGCCGCCGCGTTGAAACTCGTAGGGGACGGTTTCGATGCCGACTTCGAATCCGTCGGAAACCAGCGTTCGGGAGCTGCGCGCCGTATGTCTGGAGGGGCTGCCGCCGAGCGCAAGGAGCGGGAAGATGCGCGCCTCTTTCGCGACGCGGCAGAGCTCGCGGATTGCGGATAGGTGAAAATCGACGCCGAACCGGTCGCTGTACAGAAACAGAAAATGCGAGCACACAGCCAGGCTGAATTGGCCGTCAACGAAGGGGAGCGAGGGTAACTCAGCGTCGATGTAGCGGTTCTGCTCTCGTCCCGGCTCATAGTCATTCAGGAAAGCGGCCATCGCCCGCAACCGTGCGCGGCCCAACTCCTCTACCGAAGAAAACTCTTTCCACACGAATTCCCGGCGGTTTTTGGCGGTCTGCTCAAGAATCTCGTTTGCGGAGGCTTCGATGCGCCGGCGAATGTCTTCGGCGTCGAGCCGATAGAGAGGGTCACAGGAAACCACGTTGTGTCCGCGCCGGGCGGCCTCGGCGTTGAAGCTCGCCGGACCGTCCGCGCAGCCGAGTATCCGACCTTCAAGATCGTCGTCGGTCAGGAGGAACATACGGCGGTATTCCTCGAACGATCTGCCCCAGGGGACGACTTTGTCGAGCGAGAACGCCATCGGTTTCTTGTGTCGCGGCGGTCGGAGAGGTCCATCGATCTGCGTGTGCGGGTCGAGTTTCCGGTTGCCGGCTAACCCGACATCGATGCCAGGAACTCCGTGTTGCTGCGGGTCTTGCTCATGCGGTCGAGCAGCAGTTCGGCGGCTTCGACGGTTCCAAGCTGACTCAACACGCGGCGGAGCACCCATACTTTGTTGAGCTCGTCGGGCGTGAGCAGCAATTCTTCCTTGCGGGTTCCGCTGCGGTTGGTGTCGATGGCGGGGAAGATGCGCTTTTCGACGAGCTTGCGGTCGAGATGGCTCTCCATATTGCCGGTGCCCTTGAACTCTTCGAAGATCACGTCGTCCATGCGGCTGCCGGTTTCCACGAGCGCCGTCGCCACGATGGTCAGCGAGCCGCCCTCTTCGATGTTGCGCGCCGCGCCGAAGAAACGCTTCGGACGCTGCAACGCATTGGAATCGACGCCGCCGGACAGCACTTTGCCCGAAGGCGGCACGATCGTGTTGTAGGCGCGGGCCAGGCGCGTGATGGAATCCAGCAGGATCACCACGTCTTTCTTGTGCTCGACCAGCCGCTTGGCCTTCTCGATGACCATCTCGGCGACCTGGACATGGCGGACGGCGGGCTCATCGAACGTCGAGCTGATCACCTCGCCGCGCACGGAACGCTGCATGTCGGTCACTTCTTCGGGGCGTTCGTCGATCAGCAGTACGATCAGGGTCACTTCGGGCTGGTTCGCGGTGATCGAGTTGGCGATCGCCTGGAGCAGCATTGTTTTGCCGGTGCGCGGCGGAGCGACGATCAGTCCGCGCTGGCCTTTCCCGATGGGGACCAGAAGGTCGAGAACGCGGCCGCTGAGATTGTCTTTGTTCGTCTCCAACTTGAAGCGGCCCTCGGGATACAGCGGGGTCAGGTTGTCGAAGAGGATTTTCCGTTTGGCTACCTCGGGCGGTTCGAAGTTGATGGCTTGAACCTTGATGAGTGCGAAGTAGCGTTCCCCTTCCTTGGGCGGGCGCACTTGGCCGGTAACCGTGTCGCCGGTGCGCAGATCGAAACGGCGGATCTGCGAAGGCGATACGTAGATGTCGTCGGGGCCCGCAAGATAGTTGTATTCCGGCGCCCGCAGGAAGCCGAATCCTTCCGGCAGGACTTCGAGCACGCCCTCGGAAAAAATGAGTCCGCTGCTTTCCGCCTGGGCCTGAAGGATTTTGAAAAGAAGCTCTTGCTTGCGCAGGCCCGATATGGCTTCGATCTCGAGTTCCTGCGCTTTGGCGTGGAGCTCGGTAATGTTCATTTCCTTGAGAGCCGCCAGATCGACGGGTTGCAGTCCCTCGCGGCCGGCGGCCTCGAGCTCGGCCGCGTAGCGGGCCTCTTCGTCGATTTCTTCGTCGCGGTAGCGCCTCCGGCCGCGCTCGCGGCGCCCTCGGCCTTGGCGTCCGCGGCGGAACCGCTCGCGCTCGTCTTCGCCGCGGTCGCCTTCCCGAGCTTCTTTGCCTGCCGCTTGCTCGCCGGAGGATTCGTCGAGCTCCTCGCCGCCGCGGTCGCGTCTGGACGGCCGGTCGCGGCGCCGCCGGCGCTCGCGTCCGAAACCATACCCGCGGTCGCGTTCCCGATCCAGCTCGCCGCGCTCTCCGGCGGTCTCGGTTGAGGCCGAACTTGCGGATTCGGTTTCGCGGTCGGATGAGCCGTTGTCCCCTGCTTTCCGCGCGCCCGAGTCGGCAGTCGAATCGCCGCCGTCCGTTGCTTCGTCCGCTGCGGGTTCCTTGCCGGGCTTCGACCGCGCCGTTCGGGAGCGGCTTTTCGGCTTGTCGGCCTCGGGTTCTTCGCTTGCCGCATGCGCTGCGGACACATCCGCTGCGTCAACGGAAAGCGGTTCGGTTTCCGCTTTGTCTTTGCCGCCGATTTTTTTGACGGCCCGCTTGCGCGGCGCCCTTGCGGCTTTTTCCTCTACGGTGGGATCGGCTGGATCTGCAGGCACGGTTGACCTCTGGCGACTCGGCAGGTAATGAAAACGGCGGGAAACTATTCGAAGGCGGCTTCGCGGATACGATTCCACAGCGGAGGAACCCCCGCGCCCGACACGGCCGAAAAAGGAACCGCCGCGAAAAAGCTTTCCTCTATGGATTGAATCGAGCGCAACTGCGCCGCTCGTTTTAGCGTATCCGATTTCGATGCCGCAACCAAGAAATTCCGTTTGTTTGCCGTCAGCCAATCCGCCATCCGGCGGTCGAGCGGAGTGGGGCCGCGCCTGATGTCGACGATGAGGACGACCAGTTTCAGGGTCTCGCGCCCCGTCAAGTAGCTTTCGGCCAGCTTCTTCCAGCGTTCGAGCTCCCGCTGCGGAGCTTTGGCGTAGCCATACCCCGGAAGATCGACAAAGTACATCTTTCCGTCGACGCGGAAGAAGTTGATCGACTGGGTGCGGCCGGGCGTCCGGCTTGTGCGGGCCAGGCTTTTGGTGGAAACGAGCGGCTCGCCTTTGGCGCGCTTGCCCCGCAGCAAAAGCGTGTTGAGCAGGCTCGATTTGCCGACGTTGCTACGGCCCACGAAGGCGATCTCGGGCAGGCCGTCGGCGGGAAACTGCCCGCGCCGATGCGCGCTGCGGACGAATTCGACCGGCATATTCTCAACTTGAAGCCGGCGCGGCCGGGCGCGGTTGGATGCCTAGTTCGCCACCTGTTCTTCGTGGCGCTCGACTTCGACGCCGCCGGGCACGAACGGGTTTTTCACCAAGCCGACGATGGGCTCTTCGAGAGCGATCGTCAGAACTTCGTCCATCGTTTCCACGAAGTGGAGATGCATGTCCTCGCGAATGTTCTCCGGGATGTCCGGCAGATCTTTCTCGTTGTCCTTGGGCAGAACCGCTTCCAGGATGCCGTTGCGGTGCGCCGCTAGAAGCTTTTCTTTCAGGCCGCCGATCGGCAGGACTTTGCCGCGCAGCGTGACTTCGCCGGTCATGGCCACATCGCCGCGCGCTTTCACTTTGGTCAACGCGCTGACCAGCGCCGTGGTCAGTGTGATGCCTGCGGACGGACCGTCTTTGGGGATCGCGCCCTCGGGGACATGCACATGGATGTCGAGGTGCTGATAAAAGTCCTTCGGCAGGTTGATCGCTCGCGAGCGGGAACGCACGTAGCTCATCGCGGCTTGGGCCGATTCCTGCATCACATCGCCGAGCTTGCCGGTCAGAGTGAGCTTGCCTTTGCCGTCCATGAGCGTGGCCTCGATGTGTAGCAAGCTTCCGCCGACCTCGGTCCAGGCCAGCCCGACGGCAGCGCCGATTTCGTTTTTCTTGTCTGCGCCGAGATCGCGGTACTTGGGAACTTTGAGGAATTCAGCGACGTTGCCCGCTTCGATGGTCGTTTTGGCTCTTTTCTTCGACTTCGAGTTGCTGACGACCTTCCGCGCGACTTTGCGGCAAATATTGCCGATTTCGCGTTCCAGGTTACGCACGCCGGCCTCCCGCGTATACTCCTGAATGACGGTCGACAACCCCGAATCCGTGAATTCCAGATCCTTGTCCTTCAGTCCGCTCGCCTTGAGTTGCTTGGCGATGAGGTGGCGCTTGGCGATCTCGAGCTTTTCGATCTCGGTATAGCCGCTGATGCGGATGATTTCCAGACGATCGAGCAACGGCGGCGGCAGCGTGTGCAGCACGTTGGCCGTAGCGATGAAAAACACATGGCTAAGGTCGTATTCGACGCCCAGGTAATGATCTTGGAAAGCGTTGTTTTGCTCGGGGTCGAGCACCTCCATCAGCGCGGCGGAAGGGTCGCCGCGGAAATCGGTTGACATCTTGTCGATCTCGTCGAGCATGAAGACCGGATTGCGCGCGCCCGCCTTTTTCATCATCTGGATGATCTGGCCGGGGAGCGCGCCGATGTAAGTGCGGCGGTGGCCGCGGATCTCCGCCTCGTCGCGAACGCCGCCGAGGGACAGCCTGACGAATTTACGGCCCGTGGCGCGGGCGACCGACTTGCCCAAAGACGTCTTGCCGACGCCGGGAGGGCCGACGAAGCAGAGGATCGAACCGCGCGGGTTGCGCACCAGACGGCGGACAGCCAGAAACTCCAGAATGCGTTCCTTGACTTTTTCAAGCCCGTAATGGTCGGTTTCCAGCACCTTTTCAGCGAACTTGAGGTCGCGGATCTCGCGGGGCTTCTTGCCCCATGGGATGGTTAGCAGCCAGTCGATATAGTTGCGCGATACGGTGGACTCGGCCGACATCGGAGGCATGTTCTCGAGTTTTTTGAGCTCGTTCTCGGCCTTCTCCTGGGCATCTTTGCTCATGCCGACTTCTTGGATCTTCTTTCTGATCTCGTCGAATTCGCTCTTCTCGCCGCGGCCGAGCTCCTTTTGGATCGCCTTGATCTTTTCGTTGAGGTAATACTCCTTTTGCGCTTTCTCCATCTGGCGCTTGACGCGCTCCTGGATGGTGCGGTCGACGGCGAGCTTTTCGATCTCGATGTCGAGCACGTCGGCGATGCGCGCAATGCGCTCGATCGGATCGAAGATCTCAAGCAGGTCTTGTTTTTCCGGGATTGTGAGCTGCAGATTCGCGCCGATGGTGTCAGCCAGCTTGCTCGGATCGTCGACGCGGACCGCGGCCATCATCGTCTCGTAGTTCAGATTCTGGCTTTGCTTGATGTACTGTTCGAACGACGCAGTGACGCGGCTGACGATCTGTTCCAGATCGACGTCGGCCGGGATCGGGAACGACGCGGTTTCGACCGTCGCCAGCATGAAGCCCTCTTCGATGCTGACATTGCGAATGGTTGCGCGCTCAAGTCCCTCGACAAGAACCTTGATGTTGCCGTCGGGAAGCTTGAGACTCTGGACGATGCCGGCGATCGTTCCGGTGCGGTAGATCTGGTCGGGCTCGGGGTCGTCTATCGAGGCGTCGTGCTGAGTTGCGAGGAAGATTTTCTTGTCGACGGCCAATGCCTCTTCAAGAGCCTGCACGCTGGCTTTGCGTCCGACGACGAACGGCGTCATCATGTGCGGAAAAATGACGACGTCGCGAATAGGCATCATCGGCAGCCGCCGGCTCGTTTTCGTCTGCAACGCGGTTCCCATGACTTTTATTGTAGAACGCGGTGTTGGATTTTGCCTTCAGGCTAACGGCGGAGGCGCATCCAGTCCGCGACGTTTTCTGCCGATACGGCGGAGATGACGGCGAGCGAGTCGGCGCCGGCGGCGAGCAGCTTGCCGGCGTTTTCGAGGGAGACGCCGCCTATCGCCGCCAGCGGCTTGCCGGTCAGCTTGCGCAGGGCCGGGAGGTTTTCGATGCCCACGACCGGATCCGGGTTTTCTTTGGATCGCGTGCCGAACATCGGGCCGATTGCCAGATAATCGACCGGTTGCGCGTCGGCCGCTGCAAGTTGAGCGGCGTTGTGAGTCGAGCAACCGAGCAGCAGATCGGGGCCGACGATTCGTCTGGCCTCCGCGGGCGGCAGGTCGTCTCGGCCGACGTGCACCCCGTCGGCGCCGACGGCCAGGGCGATGTCGGCGCGGTCGTTGACGATGAAAAGCGCGCCGGTTTCCCGGAACAGCTTGGCGATTGCCGCCGCTTCTTCGAAACGGCGCCGCGTGATCTCGCCTTTGTGGCGGTATTGAGCGATGCGCGCGCCGGCCCGCGCAAGCACGCGCGCAAAATCCAGCGGAGCCGTTCCGCTCTTCGCCAAGCGGCCCGTATCGACAATCGGATAGAAGGGCGGGAGCATTACTCGACGATTTTCCGCGAGTCCCGCGCGGCCGCGCGAAAAATTCCTTTTGCCATCGTCGAGGATTCTTGCTCGGCTCGCTTGGCGTAAACGTGCGCGCGGACTGCGTGCGCTTCCTTGCTGTCCGGTTCGGCGTCCGCGGCCCAATCGAGCAGGTGGCAGGACATGCGCAAATCGCCCTCTTCGGCCAGAGCAGCCGCGCGCCTGACGAGAGTTCCGACGCCTCCGGCGAGCGCGGCGATTTCTTGCCCGCGCCGGGCGCGCGGCGCCGGTTTGAGATCGGAAGGGACATCGTTATACCAGCCGCCGTAGCAGCGGTGGATGTTGCGCACGATGAATTCCGGTTCGTCGTAGACAGGCTGCAGATAGGGCTTTTCCGCCAGTTCCCGCGGCGGACGGACTTCTGCGATCAAGCGGTCGAGCGGCGCGCCTGCGTTCATCAACGCCAGGGTTTCGTCGTGCAGGGATTGGAGATAGGCGGCGGTATCGAGCAGGGCTTGCTCGACGCGCTCCCGGCCGAATACGGGGACGCCGTGGCCGCATAGCAGCACCTCCGCGCCGCGGCAGGCCATCGCCCGCAGGGCCGCGGCCCACTCGCGCGCGTACCGTTGCACTTTCTGAGGGTTGCCCGCGTTCGGGGCGGCCCAGATGAACAAATCCCCCGTGTAGAGCACCTTCCGCTCGGGGAGATAGACCCAACTGTGGTCGTCCGTTTCGCCCTTGGCGTGAGTCACCTCGAACTGCGCGCCGCCGATTTCGCGTACCAGCCGCTCGCGGTAAGTCACGGTCGGATAGATCGGCTCCGTCGGCCATTCGAGAGACGCGCCGAACTGCCGCGCGTTGATGATCGTGTTGAACCCGTTGGTCAGAATGTAGCGTTCCATGCGCGCCGGAACGCGTTCGTGGCCGATAATCTCAGGGGGCCGCCATGCCTTCCGCCGCGCCTCCTCCAGGAAGATCGGCAAGCCGTAGGCGTGATCGACGTGGCCGTGCGTATAGATCGCCGTGTCGATGCGGTTCCGGGAATAGCCGCGGACTTTCTCGAAAATGCGCTGCCGGGCGACTTCGTGAGACGAACCGGTGTCAATCAGAACGTCGCCGGCGTCGGTCTTGACCACCGCCAAGTTCGAGAAACCCTTGTAGAAGGCCACGCCGTCCGCAACCTCCTCGATTCGATAGAGCGGGGCGAAGGGGTGGCAGCCTTTGTCGGAGGTCTTGTCGATCCCCTTCCACAACCGATCGGAGAGCTGCTCGAGGGTCGGCATTGAGGGGCGATGGCGCGGCGGTTCGAAGACGGCCCATGTCCGATTAGCCGATTTCGAGGATTTCCTTTTCCTTTATGAGGCCGGCCTCGTTGATGGCCTTGATCATGGCGTCGGTCAGCTTCTGCACGTCTTGATGGCTTTTCTTGCTGTCGTCCTCCGAGACGAGTTTGTTCTTTTCGAGGGCCTTGACCGCTTCGTTGGCGTCGCGGCGGACATTGCGCACGGCCACCCGGTGTTGCTCGACGATGTCATGGAGCTGCTTGACCAGCTTCTTGCGGCGCTCTTCGGTCAACGGTGGAATGGACAAACGAATCAGCTTGCCGTTGTTGGTCGGGTTGATGCCCAAAGCGGAGGCGTGAATTGCTTTTTCAATCGCGCGGATCTGGCCGGCGTCCCACGGTTGGATCGTTATGGTTACCGGATCGGGCGTCGCCAGAGTGGCCATTTGATGGAGAGGCGTGAGGGCGCCGTAGTAGTTGACCTTGATCGGATCGAGCAGATTAACCGAGGCGCGGCCGGTGCGGATGGTGGCCATTTCGCGACCGAGATCGTCGACGGCCTTGTCCATGCGCAATTCGGCTTCCAGCATGATTTCCTCAATGGATTCCCCATGAATGTGGGCCATGAATGCTCCTTCCGCGCCGGGATGCGCCGCGCGCCGGTTTATCCGCTCATGAGCGTGCCGGACGCTTCGCCCGAGACGATACGGCCGATGCTGCCCTCCGCGCCGAGATCGAATACGAGCACGGGCATGCCGTTGTCGCGGCACAAGGCAACTGCCGCGGCGTCCATGATCCCTAAACCGTCCGCCAAAACTCGATCGTACGATATCTTCTCATACCTGCGCGCGTCTGGGTAGACGGCGGGGTCTTTGTCGTAAACTCCGTCGACCTTGGTTGCTTTCGCCAGCAGGTCGGCGCCGATTTCAATCGCCCGCAAGGATGCGGCCGTGTCCGTGGTGAAGTAAGGATTGCCGGTTCCGGCGGCAAAAATGACAATCGTATTTTCGGCTAGATGCTTGGCCGCGCGCGCGCGGTTGTAGGGCTCGGCGAGCGATCCCATCGGGATGGCGCTCATGACCTGCGCCGGAGCTCCGGCGGCATGGAGGAAATCCGCCAAGGCCAAGGCGTTGATCACGGTGGCGAGCATGCCCATGCCATCGACGGTGACGCGCCGGATTCCGGTATCCGCTGCTCGGATGCCGCGGAAAAAGTTGCCGCCGCCCAAAACCACCGCAATCTCGACTCCGGTTGAGACTGCGGCCTTCAGATCGGAGGCAAGCCCCGAAAGCGTGGCCGGGTCGACGCCGAACCCTCCCGACCCCGCCAGCATTTCGCCCGAGAGCTTGAGCAGGATGCGTTTCGTCTTCATGGCGGGAGCGCGCGCCGGGAACGGCAGCGATTCTTCCATGATATCCGCACGCCGGGAAGCCGCGGCGGCGGATGCCGCCAACCCTTGGAGCCTTTCCGGCGCGCGCAAGCATATCGGCGCGCGCAAGCGTACCGGAGCGCGTTAGCGGTCGTTTTCGCCGACCTTGAAACGGATGAAGCGGCTGATGGCAATGTTTTCTCCCAGCTTGGCGATGGCGGCCGTAATGAGATCGCCGACGCTCGAGCTAGGGTCTTTCACGAACGGCTGGTCGGCAAGCACGATTTCCTCGTAGAATTTGCCCATGCGGCCGTCGACGATCCTGTCGACGATGCGCTCGGGCTTGCCCTCGCCCAGAGCGCGCTCGCGCTGAATCCGGCGCTCTTTCTCAACTTCTTCCCGGGGAACGTCCTCGCGCCGGGCGTATTGCGGGTCGGCTGCGGCGATGTGCATCGCAACGTCGTGCACGAGGTTCTGAAAATCCTCGGTGCGGGCGACGAAATCGGACTCGCAGTTTATCTCGACCAGCACGCCGAGCTTCGATCCGGCGTGAATGTAGCTGCCGATAAGCCCCTCGTTGGCGCTGCGGCCCTTTTTTTTCTGCGCTACCGAGATGCCGCGTTTGCGCAGAGCGATCTCGGCGGCGGCAAAGTCCCCGCCGGCTTCGACAAGCGCCTTCTTGCATTCCATAAATCCCGCTCCGCTCTTGTCGCGGAGTTCCTTGACCAGTTTCGCGCTGATATCCGCCATAGCTGTGCCTCGATCCTCGATTCAGTTGATGCTTCGATAAATTTTGGTGATCTCGCCGCAATCGGACAAGCGTTCCGGAGCGTTTCCGGCGGCTATTCGGCGACGGGTACGGGGTCGTTCAGCGGAAGTTTCGCCTCGCTTGCAGCCGGTTCGTCCTCGCCTTCGACCATCGCTGCCTCGGCCATCTCCCGCTCGGTCACCAACGCCTGGCCTTCGATTACGGCGTCGGCGATTTTATTGGCGAACAGGCGGATCGCGCGCAGGGCGTCGTCGTTGCCCGGAATGACGTGATCGATGACGTCCGGGTCGCTGTTCGTATCGACTACCGCAGCGACCGCGATCTTGAGCTTGCGCGCCTCGTGAACGGCGATCTCTTCTTTGCGCGAGTCGATGATGAACAGCGCCTCCGGCAGGCCCGGCATGTCTTTGATGCCGGCAAGGTTCGCGTGAAGAGCTTTGCGCTCGCGCTCCAGGCGCGCGATCTCTTTCTTCGAGCGGCCTTCGTAACTTTCTTCTTCCGACAGGCGGGTGAGCTCCTTGTAGCGTTCGATCGACTTCTGCACCGTCTCCCAGTTGGTCAGCAGCCCGCCGAGCCAGCGGTGGTTGATGTAGTACATGCCGCAGCGCTTGGCTTCCTCGGCGATGGCCTCTTGCGCTTGCCGCTTGGTTCCGACGAACAAAACGTTCTTGCCGGCCGCGGCTTGCTCGGTGATGAACCGCAGGGTCTCTTTGAAGTGCTTGAGCGTCTTCTGCAGGTCGATGATGTGGATGCCGTTGCGTTCGCCGAAGATGTATTCTTTCATCTTCGGATTCCAGCGCCTGGTCTGGTGCCCGAAATGAACGCCTGATTCGAGCAGTTCCTTCATGGTGATTTGCGGCACGGGTTGCTCCTTTGTCGGATGTGCGCGTACTGGCGGCCGTCCGTCAGGAACGGCCCGGTGCGGTCCGGCTCCCTCCAAGCGGGATTTGGAGTCGAACCGCGGAAAAATCGTCTTCTCGTTGGAACCGGAAAAAGCCCACGGGAATCAGCGTTTCGAGAACTGGAAGCGCTTGCGGGCTCCCGGCTTCCCGTATTTCTTGCGTTCGTGCTTACGCGGGTCACGGGTCAGATAGCCGCCCTTTCTGAGCGTCGCGCGCAACTCGGAATTGAAATTCTGGAGCGCGCGGGCAATGCCCAATCGAACCGCGTCGGCCTGTCCGGCGTTGCCGCCTCCGTGAGCCAGGACGAGGACGTCGAATTTGCCGTCGGTCTCGCTCGCCAGCAAGGGCTGGCGCACTTTGACCTGCAAGGATTTGGTCGAAAAATATTCCTCCGGCGAACGTTTGTTGATCTCGATCTTCCCGGTTCCCGGACGCAGGAACACGCGGGCGACCGCGGATTTGCGCCGGCCCGTGCCGAGGTATTGAACTTGCGTAGAAGCCACTGAATGTTCTTCCTTCTCTCGAAAACCCTAAACAGTCCAGGGCTTCGGGCTCTGCGCCCTATGGGGGTGGTCGGCATCGGCGTAAACTTTCAGGCGCGACGCCAACTGATGCCCGAGCTTGTTTTTGGGCAGCATGCCCGTAACCGCGCTTTCGATCAGCCGCTCGGGCTGCTTTTGGCGGACTTGGCGCGCGGTGCTCTCTTTGAGGCCGCTGGGGTAACCGGAATGCCGCCGGTAAATCTTGTTGTCTTCCTTCTTGCCGGTCAGATGAACCTTGGCCGCGTTGACCACAACGACGAAATCTCCGGTTTTCAGAAACGGCGTGAAGCTCGGCTTGTGCTTGCCCATCAGCAGCGTTGCCGCCTGGGTCGCCAACCGCCCGAGGGTTTTCCCTTCGGCGTCAAGGAGATACCAATCGTTTTTCACCTCGGACGCACGGGGAACGTATGTCTTCACCGACATGGAACATAGATCTCCTGAAAAGGGAAGAACCCCTAGGCCTTCATCGTACCCCAAACGCTTGCCGCGCGTCAACTCATGGTGCGGGTTCAGGACATATGAGACGGCGGGGCAGAGCGAAGCTCTGGGTACGAAGGTGCTGGATGGGGGAAGCGGGAGTCAAGGGCGTCATGGGGGCGGTGGTGGTTGTAGCCGCATCGACGAGCGCTTGCCGCGGCGATCGTCTCGGGAATCCGGGCTTTCGATTGGCCGCGCGGATGTCTTGCGCAGTCACCCCTTGGCGCCGTTGCTCCACGGCGCCCGCTCACTCGACGGCAATCGTCACGCCGGCTTGGCTCGCTCTGCCGCCAATGGCGACGACCACCTCGGCCGCGTCCGACGGCTCGATGCCTTGCGGCGCTTCGACGACGACCAGGTTCACCACAACCAATGCCGGCGCCGACCCCGAAAACAGTACGCCGTCCGCCTCGATCTCCACCCCGCCGATGCTCACCCGCGGGCGCTCGACCGTGCGCCGCAGCACCATGTTCGAGCCGTCGGGCAGACAGACGCCCTGCGGACCGCACGAGTTCTCTCCGTCGAGCAGCAGCGGCTGCACCGGCCCCAGCCCCGTAGCGTAAATCTCCAGCACATCCCCGGCCCGCGCCGGCCGGCTCTCCCCGACCGCGCCCCACGGCGCCGCCAGAACTCCCGCGCCGGCCAACAGCGCCGCCGCCTGGCCCGTCCCTTCGCCCGAGGCCGTGAAGACGCCCGGCGCATGGGCCGCTATGGAGAAGCGCCGCTCGTAGCTGCTGCCCTCCGCCGTCTCCACCACTACCGTAGCAGATCCGTTCCGCCCTCCTCCAGCGCCTCCCTGCCCAACAGCAACGGCAACTGCGCCTCGATGCGCTGCGGACCTACCGCAAACAGCCGCGCTTCCAGGCCGCCGCCCGCGCCGCCGACAATGGCTAACCGCACCGCGGTCCCGCCCAGACGCGCAGGCAGCGGGAAGCCTTCCGCCGCGACCGTCTCGCCGGAGCCGGAACCCGAGGTAAAGTTCTCGCCCTGCACGACGACCATCGACCCCGGCGCCACAGGCAAAGCCGCAGCGCCGAACAGTCCCGGCCTGCCCGCTGCGCTCATCACCGCCGCGTTGACCACGCCCTGCTCCAACACCGCCGGCCCCTCGGGCGGCAGCACTTCCAAGGCCACTCGCACCCATCCCGTGAGGCGCCCCTCGGAGCGAACGTACACCCGCCCCTTGTGCAGGCCTTCTTGCCGGCCCGCGCTAGCGGCGCGCAGCCCAGCCGGATCCACCGTGACTTCCACCGTCGTCTCTTCGCCCTCGGCCAGGCTGCCGCTCGCCGGTTCTACCGCGATCCAGCCCTGCGCCGGCTGCAGGAGAAAGTCCGCATCGCCGTCCTCGGCGTACAACACCACTTCTTGCGTTGCCGGCGCCGCGTCCTGCGGCAGCACGAACAGCAACTCGAACGTCCGCGCCCGCACCGCCGGCTCGGGATCCCGAGGCTGTTCCGCGGGCGGCTCCGGGTCCACCTTGCGGATGCGGTGGTTTTCAGTGTCCATGATGTACAGCGCGCCCGTCTGGTCCACCACGATGCCCGCCGGGGCGTTGAGTTGCGTTGCCGTCGCCTCCCCGCCGTCCCCGTTGTAGCCCGCCGCGCCGCTCCCCGCCACCGTCTCGATGTTGCCTTCGGCGTCCACCCGGCGGATGCGGTGGTTGTTCGTATCGGCGATGTACAACACGCCCGCTGCATCCACGGCCACGCTTGAAGGACTGTCCAGCAGCGCCTCCGCCGCCGCCCCGCCGTCCCCGTCGAAACCGGCCGCCCCGGTCCCCGCCACCGTAAGCAGAAGCGGAGTGGACAGGGTCTCCTGCGCGCGCCCTTGCGGCGCGTTCTTCGCGCTCCTCTTCGGCGCGAAGAACGCTCCGTCGAACGCGAGCACGCGGTGGTTGCCCCAATCGGCGATGTACAGGTTGCCCGCTGCATCTACCGCCACGTCGTAGGGAAAATTGAGCGTCCCGGGCGTGCCGTCGCCGGCTATCGTGTCGATGGTCTGCGTAGCGGCGTCTACCGCGCGCACGCGGTGGTTGCCGGTATCGGCGATATACAGGTTGCCCGCCGCGTCCACCGCCACGCCGCGAGGGGTTTTCAGTTGCGCTTCGCGCGCCGGTCCGCCGTCGCTGCCGTAGCCTTCCATGCCGTTGCCGGCCACCGTGGTAATGGTCCCCAAAGCATCGACCTTGCGCACACGGTGGTTGTTCGTATCGGCGATGTAGAGGTTGCCCGCCGCGTCCAGGGCTATGTCGGCGGGAAAGCGTAGTTGCGCTGCGTCCGCCGATCCGCCGTCGCCGTCGTAGCCGGCCATGCCGTTGCCGGCCACGGTGGTAATCACCTCTTCGGCGTCGATCTTGCGGATGCGGTGGTTGCCGGTATCGGCGAAGTACAGGTTGCCCTCCGCGTCGAGGATAGCGCCGCCGGGAGAGTCCACCCGTGCTTCGGAGGCGCGGCCGCCGTCGCCGCTGAAGCCGGGCTCGCCGTCGCCGCCGAGGGTATCCACGGGCGTCTGCGGCTCGCTGACGATGACCGAGGCGGTGGCGGTGGCGACAGCCCCGTTGGCGTCGGTGACGGTCAGCGTGTAGACCGTTCGAATTGTCGGGGAAACTTGGCGCGATCCAACCGTGGGAACTGCGCCGATGCGGCGGTTGATCTCCGCGCTGACAGCGTTGGTCGAAGACCAGGAGAGTGTGGTCGATTGGCCGCGGGTGATCGTCGTCGAGCTGGCGGTGAGGGTGGCCGTAGGTGCGTCGTTGGTTCCTGCGGTGACGGTGACGGTCACCGTGTCGGGCGTCGAGGCGGCGTTGCGAGCGTCGGTGACGGTCAGGGAGAAGACGAGCGCGGTGTTGGCGGCCAACTCGGTCGGGGCGGTAAAGGTCGGGCCGGCGGTGTTCGCACCGTTCAAGGTGACGGTCTGGCCGGAGGTCTGGGACCAGGCGTAGGAGAGCGTTTCGCCTTCGGGGTCGGAACTTGCCGAGCCGTCCAGAGTGACGGTAGCGCCTTCGCTCACGGTCTGGTCGGGTCCGGCGTTGGCGGTAGGCGCGTCGTTGGTTCCTGCGGTGACGGTTATGGTGACGGTGTCGGCGGTTGAGGCGGCGTTGCGGGCGTCGGTGACGGTCAGCGAAAAGACGAGCGCGGCATTCTGCGTCAACTCGGTCGGGGCGGTGAAGGTCGGCGAGGCCGTCGTTGCTCCGCTGAGGGTGACGGTCTGGCCGGAGGTCTGGGACCAGGCGTAGCCCGGATTTCTCACCAGGTTGTAGCGAAAAGCCGCTGATTGTGGCATAAACGTATGTAGATGAATATGTTGCAGCCGGCAACGAACGACTTTTCGCTAGGACACAGTGTAACCAAACAAGTTTTCGTTTTGCTACCCGATTCCGCCGTGAGGCGGTAGCCCGTTTCGATGGCGGGACGATCACCAGCGAGGCCGGGGCCCTGCTGCTGCAGCGCACCGAGCGGCAGACCGGCATCCTGCGCCAGTTTGCGCGCTGCTTTCGCGACTCCCGCCAAGCGGAGCGGATCGAGCACAGCGTGGCGGAGTTGGTGAGTCAACGGGTCTATGGGCTGGCCTTGGGCTACGAAGACCTCAACGACCATGATCGACTGCGCAGCGACCCGCTGCTGGCGCTGTTGTCGGGCAAGGGCGATGTGCAGGGCCGCCAACGTCGGCGGCGGCGGGATCGGGGCCGGGCCGGGGCGGGCAAGAGCACGCTGAACCGACTGGAGTTGACCCCTGCTGAGCCCGCTGAGCGGGCGCGCTACAAGAAGATCGCCCTGGACAGCGCAGCAGTCGATGCGCTGTTGGTCGCACTCTACATCCAGCGGCAGAGTTGCCGCCCGCAGCGCATCGTGCTGGATCTCGACGCCACTGACGACCGTCTGCACGGGCAGCAGGAAGGGCGTTTTTTTCACGGCTACTACGGCGCCTACTGCTACTTGCCGTTGTACATCTTCATAGGCGAGCAGTTGGTCTGCGCGCGGTTGCGGACAGCGAACCGAGACGCTGCGGCGGGGGCGCTGGAAGAGGTCGTGCGGATCGTGGGGCAGTTGCGCCGGAGATGGCCTGGGGTGGAGATTCTGCTGCGCGCCGATGCAGGCTTTTGCCGCGAGGAGTTGATGAGTTGGTGTGAGCAACAGGGGGTGGACTATGTGTTCGGACTGGCCAAGAACCAGCGCTTGTTGCGCCGCCTGCACAAGCCGTTGCAGAAGGCGCAGCGGCGCTACGCCGCCAGCGGCAAGCCGGCGCGGGCGTTCGCCGAGTTCCGTTATCGCACGCGCCACAGTTGGCGGCGCAAACGGCGTGTGGTGGGCAAGGCCGAGCGGCTGGCCAAGGGCGCCAATCCGCGCTTCCCAATCTACGCTTCGTGGTGACCTCGCTCAGCACCGCACAGTACGCCGCGCAGAGCTTGTACGAGGATCTCTACTGCGCGCGGGGCGAGATGGAGAAGCGCATCAAAGAGCAACAGTTGGCTTTGTTCGCCGACCGCACTTCGACGGCGCTGCTGCGCTCGAACCAGATTCGTTTGTATTTTTCTGCGATCGCCTACTGTCTGTTGCAAGCGTTGCGCGAGTTGGGCTTGGCGGGCACGCAGATGGCGCGGGCGCAATGCGCGACGATCCGCGTACGGCTGCTCAAGATCGGGGCGCGGGTGCGGGTGACGGCGCGCAAGGTGTGGGTCTTGATGGCTACGGGCCATCCGGCGCAGGCGCTGTTTGCTGCGGTTTACGCCAATCTGGGAAGGCCGCCGCCGCAGGGCTGCTGAAGGGGCGCCTGGCGCCTGCGGGTTCGAAGGTCACAGCAAGCGCAGCAGCCCCGGCGGGGGCTTGGCCGGAGTGTGCGCAAAATCGGCCCCAAACCCTCCTGACGCCCCCGCCTGTAGCGCCGGACGCTACACCCAGCGTGCGCAACGGCCACCGTACGTGGCGATCCGCATCAACTGCCCCTCAAATTCGTTCCGTAAACCGCTTCCTGCCCGCCCAGCCATGCCTGGTGAGAAATCCGGGCTAGGAGAGCGTTTCGCCTTCGGGGTCGGAACTGCCCGAGCCGTCTAGGGTGACGGTAGCGCCTTCGCTCACGGTCTGGTCGGGTCCGGCGTTGGCGGTAGGCGCGTCGTTGGTTCCTGCGGTGACGGTTATGGTGACGGTGTCGGCGGTGGAGGCGGCGTTGCGGGCGTCGGTGACGGTCAGCGAGAAGACAAGTACGGCGTTGGCGGTCAACTCGGTCGGGGCGGTGAAGGTCGGTGAGGCCGTCGTTGCTCCGCTGAGGGTCACGGTCTCGCCGGAAGTCTGCGACCAGGCGTAAGTGAGCGTTTCGCCTTCGGGGTCGGAACTGCCCGAGCCGTCTAGGGTGACGGTAGCGCCTTCGCTCACGGTCTGGTCGGGTCCGGCGTTGGCGGTGGGCGCGTCGTTGGTTCCTGCGGTGACGGTTATGGTGACGGTGTCGGCGGTGGAGGCGGCGTTGCGGGCGTCGGTGACGGTCAGCGAGAAGACCAGCGCGGCGTCGGCGGTCAACTCGGTCGGCGCGGTGAAGCTGGGCGCGACGGTGTTGGCTCCGCTGAGGGTGACCGTCTGGCCGGAGGTCTGGGTCCAGGCGTAGGAGAGGGTTTCGCCTTCGGGGTCCGAACTACCCGAGCCGTCGAGGGTGACGGCGGCGCCTTCGCTCACGGTCTGGTCGGGGCCGGCGTTGGCCGTAGGCGCGTCGTTGGTTCCTGCGGTGACGGTTATGGTGACGGTGTCGGCGGTGGAGGCGGCGTTGCGGGCGTCGGTGACGGTCAGCGAAAAGACGAGCGCGGCGTCGGCGGTCAACTCGGTCGGAGCGGTGAAGGTTGGGCTTGCAGTGTTCGCACCGTTCAAGGTGACGGTCTGGCCGGAGGTCTGGGTCCAGGCGTAAGTGAGCGCTTCGCCCTCGGGGTCGGAACTGCCCGAACCGTCGAGAGTGACGGTAGCGCCTTCGGCCACGGTCTAGTCGGGTCCGGCGTTGGCGGTAGGCGCGTCGTTGGTTCCTGCGGTGACGGTGACGGTGTCGGCGGTGGAGGCGGCGTTGCGGGCGTCGGTGACGGTCAGCGAAAAGACGAGCGCGGCGTCGGCGGTCAACTCGGTCGGGGCGGTGAAGGTTGGGCTTGCAGTGTTCGCACCGTTCAAGGTGACGGTCTGGCCGGAGGTCTGGAACCAGGCGTAGGAGAGCGTTTCGCCTTCGGGGTCGGAACTGGCCGAGCCGTCGAGAGTGACGGTAGCGCCTTCGCTCACGGTCTGGTCGGGTCCGGCGTTGGCGGTAGGCGCGTCGTTGGTTCCTGCGGTGACGGTTATGGTGACGGTGTCGGCGGTGGAGGCGGCGTTGCGGGCGTCGGTGACGGTGAGCGAGAAGACGAGCCGTTCGTCGGCGGTCAACTGAGTCGGGGCGGTGAAGGTCGGGCTTGCCGCCGTCGAGTCGCTGAGCGAGACCGTCTCGCCGGAGGTCTGCGACCAAGCGTAAGTGAGCGTTTCGCCTTCGGGGTCGGAACTGCCCGAACCGTCCAGGGTGACGGAGGCGCCTTCGGCCACGGTCTGGTCTGCGCCGGCGTTGGCGGTGGGCTTGTCGTTGGTTCCGGCGGTGACGGTTATGGTGACGGTGTCGGCGGTCGAAGCGGCGTTGCGGGCGTCGGTGACGGTGAGCGAGAAGACGAGCGCGGCGTCGGCGACCAGTTGCGTCGGGGCGGTGAAGGTCGGTGAGGCCGTCGCCGCGTTGCTGAGGGTCACGGTCTCGCCGGAAGTCTGGGTCCAGGCGTAAGTGAGCGTCTCGTTCTCGGGGTCGGAACTGCCCGAGCCGTCGAGGGTGACGGTATCGCCTTCGGCCACGGTCTGGTCTGCGCCGGCGTTGGCCGTAGGCGCGTCGTTGGTTCCGGCGGTGACGGTTATGGTGACGGTGTCGGCGGTCGAAGCTAAATTGCGGGCGTCGGTGACGGTGAGCGAGAAGACGAGCGCGGCGTCGGCGGCCAGTTGCGTCGGGGCGGTGAACGAAGGCGAGGCTGTCGTCGCGTTGCTCAAGGTGACGGTTTCGCCGGAGGTCTGCGACCAAGCGTAAGTGAGCGCCTCGCCTTCGGGGTCGGAACTGCCCGAGCCGTCCAAGGTGACGGTATCGCCTTCGTCCACGGTCTGGTCTGCGCCGGCGTTGGCGGTGGGCTTGTCGTTGGTTCCGGCGGTGACGGTTATGGTGACGGTGTCGGCGGTCGAGGTGTTGGCGCCGTCGCTGACGGTGAGCGAGAAGACGAGCGCGGCGTTGGCGGCCAGTTGCGTCGGGGCGGTGAACGAGGGCGAGGCCGTCGTCGCGTTGCTGAGGGTCACGGTCTTGCCGGAAGTCTGGGTCCAGGCGTAAGTGAGCGTCTCGTTCTCGGGGTCCGAGCTGTCCGAGCCGTCGAGGGTGACGGTATCGCCTTCGGCTACGATCTGATCGGGTCCGGCGTTGGCGGTGGGCGCGGCGTTGACGGTGACGGTGGCGGTATCGACAGCAGTGGCGCCGTTGGCGTCGGTGACGGTGAGGGTGTAGGTGGTGGTTATCGTTGGGGAGACGGCGGCCGAGCCGGTGCCCGTGTTGTCGAGAGTGACGGTGTGGTTGCCGGGCTGGATGACTGCACTGACGGCGTTGGTGGAAGCGACGGTGAGGGTGGAGGACTGCCCTGCGGTGATGGTTGCCGGGGAGGCGGTAAGTGTAGCGGTGGGGCCGGGGGTGACGGTGGCCGTAAAGTCCACCTTGCGGATGCGGTTGTTGCTCGTATCGGCGATGAAGAGATTGCCCGAAGCGTCCACCGCCACGTCTTCGGGCCAGGATAGCCGCGCAGCGGTGGCCGCCCCGCCGTCCCCGCCGAACCCGGAAGTCCCGTCCCCCGCGACCGTGGAGATGAAGCCCGTAGCGGCGTCCACCTTGCGGACGAGGGTGTTGCTCCGGTCGGCGATGAAGAGGTTGCCCGAAGAGTCCAGCGCCACGCCGTAGGGCCGGGATAGCTGCGCCTGCACCGCCGGGCCGTCGTCTCCGCTGAACCCGGAAGTTCCGTCTCCCGCGACCGTGGAAATGTTGCCCGTAGCGGCGTCCACCTTGCGGATGCGGTTGTTGTACGTATCGGCGATGTAGAGGTTGTCCGAAGCGTCCAGCGCCACGCCGTAGGGCCGGTATAGCTGCGCTGCGGTGGCTGCGGCGCCGTCGCCGCTGAACCCCGAACGTCCAGTTCCCGCGACCGTGGAGATGTTGCCGTCCGTGCCCACCTTGCGGATGCGTCGGTTGTCGGTATCGGCGATGAAGAGGTTGCCCGAAGCGTCCACCGCCACGTCATCGGGCCAGTTCAACTGCGCCGCGGTGGCTGCGGCTCCGTCCCCGCCGAACCCTGCCGTCCCGTTCCCCGCGACCGTGGAGATGTTCTTCGTAACGGCGTCCACCTTGCGGATGCGTTGGTTGTAGGTATCGGCGATGAAGAGGTTGCCCGAAGCGTCCACCGCCACGCCGTGGGGAGAATTCAACTGCGCTGCGGTGGCCGCGGCGCCGTCCCCGGAGAAGCCGCTCGTGCCTGTACCCGCGACCGTGGAGATGAAGCCCGTAGCGGCGTCCACCTTGCGGATGCGGTGGTTGTTCCAATCGGCAATGTAGAGGTTGTCTGAAGCGTCCAGCGCCACGCCCACGGGGTTCCGGAGCTGCGCCGCGGTGGCCGCGGCGGCGTCGCCGCTGGCCCCCCTAGTTCTCTGACCGTGTAAAAAGGTTTGTTTGATAATGGAAGGTGGAGCGGGCGGCCTGACGAGTGAATTGCCAGTTGATCTTGACGCGGTCACGATTGACGCGGCGATTCCAGGCCTTGGCCTCGGCACGTAAGGTACGGAGATTGGCGATACGGCGCGTACCCAGGCATTGCCGCGAGAATAAACTGACCTCAATTTCGGCCTGGTTGAGCCAACTGCCGTGTTTGGGCGTGTAGTGCAGGCTGAATCGCTCCCACAAGCGGGCCGCGTGCTCTTCGCCGAAGCGTTCGACCAGCGGCTTGCGGCGGTGGATATTGAGATTGTCGACAACCAGGTGAATCGTGCGCGCGCGAGGATAGCTGCTGGCCAGCTTGTCGATAACTTGGGCGAATTCCTCCCCGCGGCGCGTTGGCGTGGGATAGGTGAAATGGCGGCCCGCCTTGGGTTCGACGGCACAAAACACATTGGCGGTTCCACAACGTTTGTATTCGCTGTCGCGCTTGGCCACCCGGCCCGGCCCGGCCGGGTGGCGAGGGCGTACTTCAGCGTGCAGCGAAACCGCCTTTTCGTCCAGGCAAACCACCGGTTGGTGCGGATCATAGGGCGTTTCGTAGAGCGCCAAAACATCTTCCATTTTTTCGATATAGGCGTCGTTGAGTTCAGGCAGACACCACATTTTTTTCCCGCCACGGCTTGAGCTCGTGGCGCTGCAACAGAACACGGACGGTTTCCCGTCCCACGCGCGGTACAAGCTTTCGTTTGACGGCTTCGGCAGCGATGAGACGCACACTCCAACGCGCCGCCCCTCTCGGCGGCTTGCCGCACGCCATCGCCACGATGCGCTGCCGCGAAGACGCGTCGAGCAACGGTTCCCTGCCAGGCCGGGCTTTTTCGTAGAGCGCACGGTCGAGACCTCCCTGGCGGTAGCGGCGCGCGATGGCGCGCACCGTCTTGGGCGTCAGACGCACCCTCTCGGCGGCTTCGGCGGCGCTGACGCCTGTAGCGAGATGGCGCAGGGCGAGCGCACGCAAAACGACGCGCACTTGCTGCACCCCGCAGGCGAGCACGGCGTCCAAAGCCTCTTGATCGGCGACGGATACACGGAGACGTTGAGCAGTTCTGGGCATGTACAAGCATACCATGCCCTCCTCCTATATTTCAAACCTTTCTATACGGTCGAAATACTAGGGCCGTTCCCCGCGACCGTGGAGATGAAGCCCGTAGCGGCGTCCACCTTGCGGATGCGGTGGTTGGCGCCATCGGCGATGTAGAGGTTGCCCGCGGAGTCCAGCGCCACGTCATAGGGTGTTAATTGTGCCGCGGTGGCCGCGGTGCCGTCGCCGCTGGCCCCCCCTAGTCCCGTCCCCCGCGACCGTGGAGATAAAGCCCGTAGCGGCGTCCACCTTGCGGATGCGGTGGTTGCTGCCATCGGCGATGTAGAGGTTGCCCGCGGAGTCCAGCGCCAAGCCCCCGGGGAAGTTCAACTGCGCTGCGGTGGCTGCGGTGCCGTCCCCGGAGAAGCCTTTCGCGCCGTTCCCCGCGATTGTGGAGATGTTGCCGTCCGTGTCCACCTTGCGGATGCGGTGGTTGGGGCTATCGGCGATGTACAGGTTGCCCGACCCGTCCACCGCCACGCTAGAAGGGTTCCGCATCCACGCCGCGGCGGCCGCGGCGCCGTCTCCCCCGAAATCCCCGGGACCCGCCACCGTGGTGATTGTCCCCGGATCGGGGGGCGTGGAGGTGGGGCCGTCGCTGACGGTGACGGTAGCCGTATCGATGGCTTGCCCGCCGTGGGCGTCGGTGACGGTGAGGGCGTAGGTGACGGTCTGCGTCGGGGAGACGGTGACCGTGCCGGCGCCCGTGTTGTCGAGAGTGACAAAGAGGTTGCCCGGCTGGATGACCGCGCTGACGGCGTTGGTGGAAGCGACGGTGAGGGTGGAGGACTGGCCGCCGGCGATCGTCGTCGGGGAGGCGGTGAGCGAGGCGGCGGGGGCGGGAGTGGCCGTAAAGTCCACCTTGCGGATGCGGTTGTTGTTCCAATCGGCAATGTAGAGGTTGCCCGAAGCGTCCACCGCCACGTCAGAAGCGTACTGGAGCCACGCCGCAGTGGCCGCGACGCCGTCCTGCGAGAACACTCCTCCCCCCGCCACCGTGGAGATGATGTTGCCCGTAACGGCGTCGACCTTGCGGATGCGGTCGTACTCGGCGATGAAGAGGTTGTCGGAAGCGTCCAGCGCCACGCCAGAGGGCGAGGATAACCGCGCTGCGGTGGCTGCGGCGCCGTCGCCGCTGAACCCCGAACTTCCAGTTCCCGCGACCGTGGAGATGTTGCCGTCCGTGCCCACCTTGCGGATGCGGTTGTTGTAATCGGCGATGAAGAGGTTGCCCGAAGAGTCCACCGCCACGCCAGAGGGAGAGTCCAACTGCGCCCAGACGGCCGCGACGCCGTCTCCGCTGAACCCGTGCGTCCCGTTCCCCGCGACCGTGGAGATGTTGCCGTCGGTATCGATCTTGCGGATGCGCTGGTTGTTGTACTCGGCGATGAAGAGGTTGCCCGAAGCGTCCACCGCCACGCCTAGGGGTAAGTTCAACTGCGCTGCGGTGGCCGCGCCGCCGTCCCCGGACCCGCCTCCCGCGACCGTGGAGATGACGCCCGTAGCGGCGTCCACCTTGCGGATGCGGTGGTTGTCGGTATCGGCGATGAAGAGGTTGCCCGAAGCGTCCACCGCCACGCCTAGGGGTAAGTTCAACTGCGCTGCGGTGGCCGCTGCGCCGTCTCCGCTGAACCCGAAAGTCCCGTCCCCCGCGACGGTGGAGATGAAGCCCGTAGCGGCGTCCACCTTGCGGATGCGGTGGTTGTCGGTATCGGCAATGAAGAGGTTGCCCGAAGAGTCCACCGCCACGCTTTGGGGGGAATCCAACTGCGCAGCGGTGGCCGCGCCGTCGTCGCCGCCGAACCCTGCCGTCCCGTTCCCCGCGACCGTGGAGATGTTCTTCGTAGTGGCGTCCACCTTGCGGATGCGGTTGTTCCAAGTATCCGCGATGAAGAGGTTGCCCGAAGAGTCCAGCGCCACGCTTTGGGGGGTATCCAACTGCGCAGCGGTGGCCGCGCCGCCGTCGCCGCCGAACCCGTACGTCCCGGTTCCCGCGACCGTGGAGATGTTTTTGGTAACGGCGTCCACCCTGCGGATGCGGTTGTTCCAAGTATCCGCGATGAAGAGGTTGCCCGAAGAGTCCAGCGCCACGCTTTGGGGGGGTATCCAACTGCGCAGCGGTGGCCGCGCCGCCGTCGCCGCCGAACCCTGCCGTCCCGTTCCCCGCGACCGTGGAGATGTTGCCGTCGGCATCGACCTTGCGGATGCGGTGGTTGTTGGTATCGGCGATGTAGAGGTTGCCCGCGGAGTCCAACGCCACGTCATAGGGGTGGTTCAAAAACGCCGAGACAGCCGCCCCGCCGTCCCCCCCGAAATACCCGGGACCCGCCACCGTGGTGATCGCCCCCGGGTCGGGGGTGGGGGCGTCGCTGACGGTGACGACGGCCGCAGCGGTGGCCGGCACGCCGTTGGCGTCGGTGACGGTGAGGGTGTAGATGGTGGTGGCCGTCGGGGAGACGTTGACCGAGCCGGCGCCGTTTTCGTCGAGAGTGATGGAGAGGCTGCCGGGATTGATGACCGCGCTTTGGGCGTCGGTCGAGACGCTGAGGGTGGAGGACTGCCCTATGGCGATCGTCGTCGGGGAGGCGGTGAGCGTAGCGGTGGGGGCGGTGACGACGGTGACCGTGGCCGTAGCGATATCGTTGACGGTGCCGAAGCCTCCTCTGACGTCGAGGGTGTAGGTGGTGGTCGTCGTCGGGGAGACGATGACCGCGCCGGCGCCCGTGTTGTCGAGAGTGATGTAGAAGCTGCCGGGATTGATGAGCGCGCTTTGGGCGTTGCTGGAAGCGACGACGAGTGCGGAGGACTGCCCTGCGGCGATCGTTTCCGGGGAGGCGGTGAGCGTAGCGGTGACGACGGTGACCGTGGCCGTATCGACAGCGGTGGCCGACACGCCGTTGGCGTCGGTGACGGTGAGGGTGTAGATGGTGGTGGCCGTCGGGGAGACGTTGACCGAGCCGAAGCCGTCTTCGTCGAGAGTGATGGAGAGGCTGCCGGGATTGATGACCGCGCTGACGGCGTTGGTGGAGGCTACGGTGAGCGTGGCCGGCTGCCCCGCGGCGATGGCCGCCGGGGAGGCGGTGAGCGTAGCGGTGGGGGCGGGGGTGACGGTGACGAAGACCGTAGCCGTAGCCGTGGAGTTGTCGGCGAAGGTGACCGTCACGGTGTAGGCGGTGGTCTCGGTCGGAGAGACTGGGACCGAGCCTCCCGCGGCGGTAGAGACCGTGCCGACGGCGTTGTCGATTTCGGCGCTCACCGCACCGGGGGAAGACCACGTCAGTGTCGCGCTCTGGCCGCTTGTGATCGTAGCGGGCGCGGCGGCGAGCGTGACTCTGACCGGCGGGAGGACCCAGCGGATGCGGTGGTTGACAAGATCGGCGATGTAGAGGTTGCCCGAACCGTCCACCGCCACGCCCCAGGGGGATCTCAAAGATGCCGCGGTGGTGGAGATGTTGCCGTCGGTATCGACCTTGCGGATGCGGTTGTCTGCGGAATCGGCGATGAAGATGTTGCCCGAGCCGTCCACCGCCACGTCTCGGGGGGCAGAAAACCCTGCTGCGGTGGCCGCGCCGCCGTCGCCGTTTCTGCCGCGCACGCCGGTACCCGCGACCGTGGAGATGTTGCCGGTCGTGTCCACCTTGCGGATGCGGTTGTTGCTGGAATCGGCGATGAAGAGGTTGCCCGAAGAGTCCAGCGCCACGCCTTGGGGGTAATGCAACTGCGCCGATGTGGCCGCTGCGCCGTCGCCGGAGAAGCCGCTCGTGCCGGTACCCGCGACCGTGGAGATGTTGCCGGTCGTGTCCACCTTGCGGATGCGGTTGTTGCTGGAATCGGCGATGTAGAGGTTGCTCGAAGAGTCCAGCGCCACGCCGGAGGGGTCGTCCAACTGCGCTGATGTGGCCGCTGCGCCGTCGCCGGAGAAGCCGCTCGTGCCGGTACCCGCGACCGTGGAGATATTGTCCGTAGCGACGTCCACTTTGCGGATGCTGTGGTTGTTGGAATCGGCGATGTAGAGGTTGCCCGAAGAGTCCAGCGCCACGCCTTGGGGGGAGCTCAACTGCGCAGCGGTCGCCGCCCCGCCGTCCCCGCCGAACCCGGAAGTCCCGGTACCCGCGACCGTCAAGATCCGGAAATCGTCCGTTAGCACTAGCCTTATCGGGGTGACCTTGCGGATGCGGTTGTTGCCCGAATCGGCGATGTAGAGGTTGCCCGAAGAATCCACCGCCATGTCACTGGGGAAGCTCAACTGCGCCGATGTGGCCGCGCCGCCGTCCCCGCCGAAGGCTGCAGTCCCGTCGCCCGCGACCGTGGAGATGAAGCCCGTAGTGGCGTCGACCTTGCGGATGCGGCTGTTGTTCGTATCGGCGATGAAGAGGTTGCCGGAAGAGTCCACCGCTACGCCATTGGGACCGCTCAACTGCGCTGCGGTGGCCGCTGCGCCGTCCCCCAACGACGATCCGCCCCCCGCCACGGTGGTGATGACGCCCGCAGCGTCGACCTTACGGATGCGGTTGTTGCTCCTATCGGCGATGTAGAGATTGCCCGCAGAGTCCACCGCCACGCCTTGGGGGTTGTCCAACTGCGCCGATGTGGCCGCTGCGCCGTCGCCGGAGAAGCCGTACGTGCCGGTACCCGCGACCGTTTCGATGATTATGAGGCTCGAGCCTACAGGCTACGCCCAGGCCGCTGCGGCCGCTATGCTGCCCATGGAGAGCAAGGCCGCTACGCGGCCGGTGGATAGTGGATAATGGGCAGTAGATAGTAAAACTGCTTGCGCGGCGCGGAGAACCGAGGCGAGAAGGGTAAAAAAAGACCGCAGGAGCGGGGCCGCTGCGCGGCTACTCCTTAGGGCGGGCTGGCGGGCTACTTCTTTTAGTCTAGGGAAAGTCTGAACAATGGGTGAATCATGGACCGTTCTGATCTATAGGGCCAATTTTTACAGATGGGGGAAGCAGAAAGGCCGTTTGCAGCCTGGGAGACAGGTCGTTTTCAGGCTGCGCGGGGCTGATGAGGGCACTTTTCCCCCTCTGGGCGCACTACGCCCCGGTCGGCCCCAACAAATGCTTTCTGCTCAGGAAAAGATTCGCCAAGGCGCAACTGACATGCACCCGATGCGTGTTTTTGGCTAAGCCCCGATAGCGCACCTTGCTGAAGCCGAAGAGCCGCTTCATCACCTGAAAGGGGTGCTCGACTTTGCAGCGCACCTTCGCTTGAACCCGGTTGCGCTCGCGTTGCGCGGCGCTCAACGGGGCCTGCCGCGTCCTTCTTTGCTGCGTGCAGTCGCGAGCCTGCGGCGCCTTCTCGCGGATTGTCTTGCCCTGTCCCTGGTAGGCCGAGTCGCCCCACACCTGCTTTTCGTTGCCGTGCAGCAACGCGCCCAGCACCCGCGAGTCATGCACGTTCGCCGCCGTCGTCGCCACCGAGTGGATCAGTTTCGTCTCGGCATCCACGCCAATATGTGCTTTCATGCCGAAGTACCACTGTTTGCCCTTGCGCGTCTGATGCATCTCCGGGTCGCGCTGCTTTTCCTTGTTCTTGGTCGAACTCGGGGCGTGAAGGATCGTCGCATCGACGATCGTCCCGCCACTGACTCGCAGCCCTTGCGCCTGCAAATGCTCGCCCACCGCTTGGAAGAGCCTCTCCCCCAACTGATGCTTCTCCAACAGATGACGAAACTTGCACACCGTGGTCTCGTCCGGGGCCGGCTCCCGCCCCAAGTCGATGCCCACGAAACGGCGCATCGCGCGGGAATCGTACAGCGCTTCCTCCACCCCAGGGTCGGAGAGGTTGAACCAGTGCTGTAGAAAATGAATGCGCAGCATGCGCTCCACTCCCACCGCCGGTCGCCCTGCCCCTCGGCGCTGCGGATAGAACGGCTCGATCAGGGCGCACAGTTGCGGCCACGGCACGACCCGCTCCATCTGCTGCAAAAAGCGCTCGCGACGGGTTGCTTTGCGGTAGGGTTCGAACCCCGCTTCGGCGAACGTACTTTGGCGCATCCTGGAACCGCTCATGCTGTCCTCCCGGGGCTGTTGCCCGTACTGCTCTATTATAGCATAAATCCCTATATATCAAAGGCTTCCAGAACAAAAAGCCTCAAGACCTGCCCTCCCGCCCCTTTAGGCACGGCAACCGCTCTGTCCGCCTCAACAAAAACCTTTTGAAACAATCCTATTGATCAGAGGTTCCCTAGCAGCGAAGCGGATTGCGGTCAAGCCGTCTATGGTATTTTGGGGCGGCGGTCGAGGGGCTTTTGCGCAACGCCGCCGGCGCCTCGACCGTCTACCGCTTATGACCCGCGCCGCCGTTTGTTCGAGTTTTCTGCTCTGCGCCGCCCCCGCTTTGCTGCCCGGCTATTTTCAGGGGCAAGTGGGCACGCCCGATCCGGCGCAGCTCGACGAAGACTGGTACTTGCATACGCCGGCTACTTTCCCCTCGATTCCCTTGGAAGGCGTCACCGTGAGCGTGCTGGATTGCGCTGAGCGATGCCCCGCTCCGGCGCAAAGCGACGCGGCGGGCTGGTTCGCCTTCCCGGATCTCGCCGCAACAGAAGCGCGGCTGCGCTTCGATCCGCCTCCTTGCCTCGAGGGAGCCCTGGAGTGCGAGCCTCTGGAGCCCCGCGAAGAGGTTTTCTCGAACGGCGGCCGCACCGTCCTGGGCGCGAAGTGGCCCGCGGGCGTCGAGGATACGGCGCTGCGCTACATGCCCAGCGTGGCGGGAGCGATATACATCAAGTGGGAGGGCGAAATTCCTGTGCTACGCTCTTGCGCCGCCGCAGGCACTTGGGCGGTCGTCCTCACCGAATATTGCCGGGCCAGCGAGTACCTTGAGTACAAGGCTTTCGTCCACGAGCTCATGCATGTCTACGAGTTCCGCCTGTATCTCGCCTGTTGGCATCAGCGCCGCGACGTGGACGGTTGGGTGCTGCAAGAAAACTGGCTGCGCGCCGTGGAAGCCGACCGCATTTACCGTCAGGAGAACGGGTTGCAATGGGTAGGGGAAAGAGATGGCAGCCTCGTTGACGATGCCACTACCGCCAGGGAAACCTTGGCCGACCTCGCAGAACATTATTCCATGCCCATGCAGCTCGTAAGAAACAGAAGGGCGAAGTACCCCAGCGTACCGATAGAGAATTACAAAACCTACCTGGACATGGAGCAGTACGCGCCGAACCGCTACGCCTACTTCGAGAAGCTGGTGTTCGAGCGTTATCTGGAGGAGAAGGCTTGGCGCCGCGAGAACCCGGGGGGCGGCAAGTGGCCGGGGAGGTGCGCGGCCCCGGCGTTTCCGGCGCCGCCGGAACAAGCGGCGGCCGCGACCGGCTCCGCCGCCTCGCGCCGCGCTCCTCGCTATCCGAAAAGCGCCGCGAAAATTCGGTCGAGCGCTGTCGAACCGCCGCCTGTGGAGTGCGTCTTTCCGGCTCCGCGCTGAGCGCACAGGAGAACGCCGATGCCCGATCCCGACGACAAAATTCTGTTCCGCGCCTTCCGCGCCGCGAACATCGAGGAAGAATTGGCGTATACTGCCGTACAGGAGCTGCGCAACATGGCTGGTCAAAACATCACGGCCGCTCTGGAAGGGCACAAGGCCGAACTCGGCGCCAAGATTGAAGGGTACAAGGCCGAACTCGGCGCCAAGATCGAAGGGCGCTTCGCCGAGGTCAGCGGCAAGATTGACGCTCAAGCGAGCGAGATCCGCACGACCCGCTGGATGATGGGCGCGATCCTGGCGCTGCTGGCCACTTTGACGGCCCTGGGCCTGCTCAACACGGTGCTCGGTCTGGCGGGCCGATAGTCCCGGCGCCGCTGAGACAAGAACGGGGGCCGCCCGCTTCGCGGCGTCTCCGATCACAAGATGTTGATGCCGCGGAGCTTCAAAAACCCCAACATATGGCGCCTGCGCCGCGCTCGGCGGCGAGGCCGCCGCGAAGGCGTCGCCGCAGATCCGGCAGCGCGCCGATTCGCTTCTCTCAGCGCCGTCAGGCGCGGCGCTTGTGGTCGTAGCTCCGCGTTTCGTCTTGCCCTCGTTGGGAACCCCGGCGTTGCGGCCGCAAGTTTCAGCCGCTCGGCCGGCCGTCCCGGATGCGCAAAAGTGGCCGAAACGCCGCGCTTGGTTCCGCCACGAAGCGCGGATCGGAGCGGTTCGCCGGCGAACGATTTTCCGAAAGTGGCCGACAGGCCCCTGTTTTCGAGCAAAAGCGGCCGCACCCGAAAACGCCTGCGCAGCCGGAATTCCGGGGTACTGTAGCCCCACCCAACCCGAGATAAGCCCGCACAGCGCATCCATGCGCAAAGTTTTCGCGCCGATCCGCGCGAAATCGCCGAATTTCGGGTTTCGGCCGATTTTTGGCGGTTGCCTGAAAAGTGGCCGGTTTTCCCCGCGCTCGCCGGCGGCCGCCGCTGCCGCGCGGGATTTTCTCTCAGCGCGCGCGCCGTGTGGTTTCAGCTTCCCTTGGCTTTTCTTCGTGCGTAAGCCCGTCGGTTCTGTTCCCGGCGTCTGCACTGCTTGCAAAGAGCGGTCGGCAGTCCTCTGACGCCGGGGCGCAACTCGCCCCCACAGCGGGAGCAGCGCTGCGCGCCGGGCGCGGAGGTCGCGGCGGGGCGGTCGCTCGCGTCGGCCTGCGCTTCGGCATGCTCCGCCGGCCATAGGGCAGAGCAGCGGAAGAGCCCTCGGGCCTGGTCGTAGCCGTGGACGCGGAGGACCTGGCGCACCGCCCTTGCGCCGTCGTCGTCGCGGCCCAGGTGAATGACTAGTTGGACGGCCAGCGAGACGAGTTCGCAGACGACGTTCCAGGGCAGGGGCGAGGAAGATTGCAAGGCGCAAGTCGCCAGCCGGGTGAGAGCGGCGCCGGCGGAGTTTGCGTGCAGGGTGGAGAGCGAGCCGCCGTGTCCGGTGTTGAGGGCTTGGATGAGGTCTTCCGCTTCCCCGCCGCGCACCTCGCCGATGATCAGCCGGTCGGGCCGATGGCGCAAGGCGTGGCGCACGAGAGCGCGGATCGTGACGTTGGCGCCGCGGGCCTCGAGCCGCAGACAGTTGGGGGCGCTGAAGCGCAGTTCGCGGGTATCCTCGATGACCACAATGCGCTCGTCGTCGCCGATCAAGTTGGCGAGGGCGCTGAGCAGGGTGGTCTTGCCGGCGCCGGTGCCGCCGGAGATGAGGATGTTGCGCCGTTCGGCCAGAGCTTCGGCGGCGGCCCGGAGAACTTCGGGCGGCAGGGAGCCGCTTTTCAGCAGATCTCCGGTAGTCCAGGCGCGGCCGCCGAAGCGCCGGATGGAGAGGGCGTAGCAGGGTGCGACGGGCGGGGCGGCGATGGCGACGCGGCTGCCGTCTTCGAGCCGGGCGTCGGCGATGGGGGCGCGCTGGTCGGCGTCGAGTCCCAGAGGCCGGGCGATGCGCAAGGCGGCCGCGGCGATGTCTTTTTCGGTGAGGCCTTCGGCGGGAACGGGATAAAGCCGGCCGCCGCGCTCGCACCAGACCGAGTCGGGGGAGTTGATCGTCAGTTCGGTGACGGAGGGATCGTCGAACACCTGCCTCAAGGCGGTCGGCAGGGAAGCGAGCACCTGGTCGAGCGAGAGCATCAGAGCAGCCCCCGCTCGCGCTGCCGCCAGTAGCCGAGGTCGCGGGGCAGGAAGTGGGGCTTGAGATAGCAGCGCCGCGGCGGCAGGTTGCGCAGACCGTCGAAGGGCAGCACGATCGCCTGGGCGGTGTCGAGTTCGGCGAATGTCTTGGGCCGAAAGAGAGGCTCGAGCCGCGACTGATAGGATTTGGAAGCGCCCAGGGACGATTTGCCGCCGCCCGGCGCTCCGGAGAAGAGAGACGCCCGCCTTGGCGGTGGATTCGTTGTAGGAGTAGGAGGCTTTCAGCCGCTCGATTTGTCCGCACATCTCGGAGGCGATGCGGGCGGAAGCGTCGTCGGAGAGGGAGAGGAATACCTTGGTGCGCAGGGTCTGCAGCAGCGTCCGCCAAGCCTCGCCGCTGCCGGTGACCGAGCGCAGCGAGGAGACGGACTGCGTAGCGACGATGGGGACGCAGCGAGACTGGCGGGAGAGCGCGAAAGCCTTCTCGTCGCCGCAAGGGTCGGCTTCGCCGACGGTGGCGAAGGCTTGGTATTCGTCGCAGAGGAAGACCGCGGGGCGGAAGTACTTGGCCGGGGAGCGGCGCATCTCGGAGGGGCGCAGCAGGAGAGCTTGCAGCCAGGCCTGCTTGAGCATGACGCCGACGGCGCGGCTGAGGGCGGGATTGGCGGAGGCGGGCATGTTGAGGCAGACGACCTTGCCGGATTCGATCAAGGACTTGAGCGGGGGCAGCGTCTGGAGAGTGGCGACGGCGGCGGGTTCGGCGCCGTCGCCGGCGG
The DNA here is from genome assembly GCA_965214655.1 of Bryobacterales bacterium. GTDB lineage: Bacteria > Acidobacteriota > Terriglobia > Bryobacterales > UBA6623 > CATQHP01. The sequence continues at coordinate 4,797,952 of OZ243965.1, forward strand.
GCGCGTCTGCGGGCTCTTGCCTGCGGGCGTCGCTGTCGCTTTTCGGTTGCGGGGGGCAGAAGATGCGCGCCATCGCGGGCTGATCGAACAGACCGAGGAAGACGGAAATCCCCTCGACGATGGAGGTTCTGAGCTTTTTGTCGATTTGTTGCCAGTCATGATGGAACCAGCGTTCGACGGCTTCCAAGCGCTCGAGGCGGGGAGAAGGCGGCGGCGGTTCGGGCGGCGCAAGCGGCTTGTGATCGACGCCGAGCCGGGCCAGGGCCTCGAGCAGCGCGGCGTTGGTTTCCGCCGACATCCGCAGGCCGGCTTCGCGGCGCCACGGCCACTTGGCCAAGGCGTCCTTGGAGGCGAGAACGTCTTGCCGGCGAACGAGAATGCGCGGTTTCGAGTCTTCGCGGGGGGCGGCCTGTCGGCGCGCCTGCTCGAGGCGGGATTCCAGCAAGTCGGGGTCGATGGCGCAGCGGTAGACATCGCGCAGCGTCACCTAGCCGTCGGTGACGCGGTACAGTTCGATGACGTTGCGCACCAGGTTCGTGGATGCCTGCTGCCAGAAGGGTTCCTTGCCGCGTCCGAAAAGCTGGTTCATCAGGCCCGCGATGGTGTAGGCCAGGGAGTAGGAATCGATGTGCTCGGCGTCGAGCGGATTCCACTGCCGGCGTCCGCCGAGACCGATCTCGATGTAGTCGTTTTCCCTGCCCGCGCGCCTGAGGATGTCGCGGATCGAATGGCAGAAGTCGCCCTTGACTTCGAGCACGAGTCCGGCGGCCTTGCGCCGCGCGTCCCGCGCCTGCCAGCAGAAGAGCTGCTCGGCGAAGGGGTGCATGCAGGAGGAAGTCTTGCCGGAGCCCACGGCGCCGCAGACGAAAACGCCGGTGAAGAGTCCCTTTTCCGAAAGCGTGAGCCAGCCGGGTTGGGGAGACTCGACCGCTGCGGTGGGGTGGTGGGTTTCGCCGACCACAAGGGAGAGAGATTTCCTGCGAGCCGAGAAGGGAAAGCGGGGCAAGGAGCCGCGGCCTCCGGCCCTGCGCTTGCCGGGCGAGAACCAGATTTGCCGGGCGGAGAGAAGGACGGCCCCGCCGACGCCGGCGGCGGCCCAGGGAGCGAGGTAGTACCAGGCCTCGACGGCGAAGTAGAGCAACGGATCGTGCAGAGCGATCAGGTCGAGGAAGGGATTGAGGCCTGGGGCGGGGAACGGTTCCCAGCGCCAGCGAGAGACGGCGAGCAGCAGCCCGGCGAGCCAGGGGAGCAGGAATTTCATGCTTCGAGCATGTCATTCCTTGGCGGTTTTGAGAAGCCCGGAGCGCTGGATTCAGCAGCGGATCGGTGCTGAAAGCGGCGCTGAAAAACGCTGAAGTTCCCTGCTGAAAAGCTGCTGAGAACGGCCCGCGCGGGCCGGATTCGAGAAGCAAGCGCCCCGTGGGGGCGTTCGGCGCCGCGCCGCGGCAGGGGCGGCCCCGCGCCGCCGGCCTTCCCGCAGGGATCGATGAAGCGCGTAGCGACCCCCCGCTGGATTGCCCCCGGGCAAGCAAGCCCGTGCGCGCGCAGAGCGCGCAACAGGGGGGTCGCTACGCGCACGGACACCCCCCCTCTCCCAGCACGGCCAGAGGGAGCGAATGCCGGTAAATGCAAGAACAACAGGTAGATGCACCCAATCGATCTTGTTACGCAGCAGTGTTACGCAGGCACACCTCCTGCGTAACACTCTGAAGCTACCTGCTGAAGGCCGGTTCGGGACTGCGTTCCGCTTGTTGCGGCGGCTCTTTTTCAGCGCCTCGAGGTCGTTCGGGCAGAGAAGACGGTGACTCCGCTTCACGGGAAGGACTTGAGACTTCGCGGGGCCTCTCACGGTCGTACTGCAGGATGTAGTCGGCCATCTTGCCCGCGTCCCGCGCCGCATGGCGAAGCTCATCGGGATTGTCTTTCAGCGTCTTGATCCAGGACTGCACGTAGGAGGCGTGGCGCTCGGGATCGTGAGGCAGTTTGAGCATGCCGTTGACGGTCATCGAGGTCATTTCCGCCCGCAGCTCCTCTTTGGCGTAGGCTTCCGACCCGAAGCCCTCCTTGACGCCCTGCCGGAGCGTCTCGCGGTTGAGACGGCTTTCGTGCCCGGTCCAGTGGCCGAGCTCGTGGACCGCCGTCGAGTAATAGGCTTCGGGCGTGCGGAACTGCTTCTGCTCGGGCAGCACGATCTTATCCTCGCTCGCCCTGTAGAAAGCCTTGTCGCCGGAGCGATGCTCGATGCGGGCCCCCGACGCTTGCAAGAGTCGCTCGGCGCGTTCGGAGACTTCCCACTGCTTGGGCGCCCCGTGCTCCAGCTGGGGCAGGCGCTCGATCTGCTCGGCGTTGAAAACCTTGTAAGTCCGAATCAGGTGAAAGCGCGGCGCCGATTCTTCAGTCAGCTCTTCGTTCTCTCTGCCCGCCGCTCGCGGCTTTGGTTCGATCGGCTTCCAGAATTCGATCCGTGTCCCCTTTTCGCCCTTGCGCACGTGCGCTCCTATTTTTTTGGCGTGATTGTAGGTCATCCAGCGCGGATCGGAGTAGCCGCGCTCTTCCGCCTCGGAGCGAAGCACGATCGAGTTGAGACCTCTATAGCGAGTGCCGGAGACGGGATTGTAGGGGGGAGCGTCGGCCTCGGATGGAGAATCCCAGCCTTTCTGCCAGGGAGCGACGCCCTTCTCGAGTTGCTCGATGAGGCGCTCGGCAGCGCTCGCGGCGAACTCTTTAACTGCTTGCTTGCGCAGCATGAGCCTTCTCAGGGAGTATCGATCTGGGCGTAATAAGCGGCTTCCTCTTCTTCCTCGCTGCCGTGCTCCGCGCCAAGAGCGCGGGCATGCTCTTCGGCCATCACCACGGTATCCTCCTCGGCCATGGCTTGTTTGACTTCTTCCAAGGTCGCGTTTTCATCCATGAAACGGACCCTTTGAGTTCCGCCGTCCGGGGTCGGAATCTCGCGGTACGCTTTCTTTTGCATCGGTGGCTCCTTTTCATCGTTCCATCGCCAGCGACGCAACGGCGCGGGCGACGGTTCTCTTTGCATAGTTGGACGGGTTGCGCTTGTCCGCGCGTTTCGTTGCAAGCTCCTTTTCAATCGCGGCGGGGCTCTCACCGCGCCGAAGGCCGTCTCGAGTCCGCGCCCAATCGCGGCCCGAGGCCGACGTATCGCCGCCTGATGAGCGGCTTGGAGCGGAACGTTTCTTCGTCACGGACGTCCCCATAAGCGTTTCCGCGGCCTGCGCCGGGGACTCGAAGTTTCCGAGGTACTCATTCTGCGAGACCTCGGTACAGTCCCAACCGCCCTCAGCGCCGGGTTCGCAGCGGACATTGGCTTTGCGCAAGTTATCTATGTCAGGGTCTACCGGCCGCCGCTCCTCGAACAGTTGCTTGGGCCAGACCTCCAGCGGCGCCGCCGCCTCATGGGTGGCGCTCATGGTGATCCAGTCGCCGCGGCCGCGGTGTTTGAAGCCCGGCAGCCGGAGAACCCTGGAAACGTCCGTGGCCGCAGGATCGCCGCCGTACTCTCTGACCAGACCGCGCATGAGCTTTTCCGCTTCGGCGGTGGAGAGCGAATCCTGCTTCACGTTCCAGATCACCTGATAGCGATTCTTCGACGAATTGACGATGTAAGACGGCATGGGCAGCTTGCGGTCGAAGCCGTCCTGCAGCACGCGTCCGAGCTTTGCGGGGCCGTCTTCGTCGAGGTCGAGATAGACGCGGCGCACAGCCGCCACGTCCTGCTTCGTGCGGCCCCGGGCCCGGCTGTGGAGGGGATTCATGGAGACGTAGACATCGCTGCCGTGGGCGTTTTCGTGCCGCAGCCAGCGCTGCACGGGATCCGAAGCGGCCTTCGACGCGGTCCAGACACGCTGCTGCGTCCGCGCGCCTTTCTTGCGGGGCACGAGCACAAGGGCGATGCGGTCGTCCTTTTCGAACAGATCGTTGATATACTCGTCAGGCTTCATCGTCGTCTCCTTCTTCCACCTCGACTTGATGCGGCCCCAGGACGTTGCGCCAAGCGCCCTTCGGCCGAATGCGCGAAGACAACCACACGCTGTGGCCTGCTTCGTAGCCGCCCAACTCGTTCTTCTGCTTGAGCCGCCGCTCGAGTTTCCCGGCGCGGCTGAGAGCTCGAGAGAAGCCGCCGTACTCGTCGAAGACGGCATCGTCGTCTTTTTCCAGCGCTGCCTCCAGCCTGCGCAGTTCCCGGGTGAGTTCGGCGGCGTTCGCCGCGCCGCCGGCGCTTCTCGACCAGGTTGCGAAGAGGCCTTCGACGAACTTTGCGATCTCGGGATTGCGGCTGACGTGGACAACCGACAAGCGGAAGCCCCGGCTGCAGAGGCGGGACCACAACGCCGCGTGCTCGCCGCGCCAGCGCCTCAAACCCTGAGAAGTTTGTTCGTCGGAATCGGCGTAGACGAAGACCGCCGACTTGGATCCGGGATCGACGGCGATGGGATGCTTGTTGGCGAAGTAGCGCTTGGCTTGCTTCCCCGCGCCCCGGTAGACGCGCCGGGGAAGCGCCTCCCGCGGGACGCCCAGCCCGTCGAAGCAGGCCAGTTTTTCCGCTTCGGTAGGCAGCCAGGGAAGATCGGGGCAGTCGAGCACGTAATCGAGCGACAGCAGCCGGCGGCGCATGATCGGCCAACTCGCCAGACGCCGGGTGGCGGATATCCGCCGCGCCCACGGCGCGGTAGACCGTCTTGCTGGTGATCCTGCACAGCAGCCCGAGACCGTCGACCGGCATTTCTACTGCGAGGCCGTGCTCGATCAGTGACTTTGTCAGTCGTTCGGCGCTAACTCGTAAATTGCCGCCAGGGGTGACCTGAGCAGCGCAGTACTGCGAGCGCAGGAAGCAGCCTGAGTGGAGCGCCGCGAGCGCGATCCACTGCGCGGCGTCGGGCGCCAAGCCAAGTTCTTGCGCCAGTCTTTCTGCCCGTCCGTTGAGGTGAGGGAAGTTCATAGCTCGATCCACTCGTCGTCTTTGCGCGGTCGTCCGCCGCGCTTCGATCCGTCTCGACCCAGCGCCGCGGCCAATGTGCGCCTCGCCGAGCGGCCGTTGGCGTGCAACGCGAACCCGGCCGCGGCCTTGGCCCGGATTTCTTGTGAGCGGTAATTGCCGCTGGTCACTTCGACGTCGACGCGGCCCGCCATGCCCCTCTCGTCTTCGTACTCGATCCGGGCATCGGGATAGGTGACGCGGCCTTTCTCGTCGAGCGGCAAGCCGAGTTCCTCTGCGGCCTGTCTGCGCGCTTGTTGCGCTGCGAGATCGCCGTCTTTGGCGCGGGCGCTCTCGGAGGCCTGCGCGGTTTTGGCTTTGAGCTCGTAGTCGAGCCGGACGCGCAACACCCGCGCGCCGGCCTTTTCCAGCTTCTCGATCTCCGCCCGCGCCGCGCGATAAACCGCCGCGTCATGCCGCAATTCCTTGGGTTTGACGATGCCCGACCAATAGCGCTGCCTGCGGCCCGGATCGTTTTGCCGGGCTTGTTCGGCGCCGCGCTCGGTCGCGGTCAACACCCGAAACGTCTTGCCGGACCTGACCTGCACGGTATGTTCTTCGATCCAGCCGCGCCGTTTGAGGTCCTCGATGCCTTTGCGGGCGGCGAAGGCGTTGCCGCCGAAGCGCTGGTCGACCAGGTCCTTGACGCTGACCACGCGGTAAGTAGCTGCGTCCGCCAAGGCCCCCCGTTTCCGTTCGTCGAACGAAATCCGTTCTCGCCGCGGGTCGCGCTCGCGCCGTCGAGTAGCCCGCGCGCGCCGGCCGCCGGCGCGGCTGCGCGGTTTTACCGGTTCCCGGACATTTTCCTCGGGGGGGCCGTCGAGCCACAGGTTCTCACGCGCGAAGCCGTCCTTGGATTCGTAGAAAATCTGCGCCGAGGGGAAACAAACCTTGCCGTCCTTTCCCAGCGGGAGGCGCATGCTGCGGGCCCAATCCCGTTCCGGGTCGCGCGTATCGTCGCCGCGCTTATGGTTCTCAAGAGATTCGGCGAGCTCGCCGGCGAGTTGGACGCTGAGAACTTTTCCGCCCTGCTCTTCGATCCTGCGGACGGTTTTCTCCACTTCGCGGGAGACGCGGGCGTCGCCGGACAATTCCCGCTCTTCGGGAAGCGCCGCGCTCTCCGGCCCGCCTCCTCCTGCGCTGCGCGGATCGATCTCAAGCCCTCTCACGCGGCATCTCCCGTAGACGTTCCAGCTCGGCGGGAGTGCGCAGCTCGACCTCGCCGGCATTGGCCCGGTAAGCGCAGGCGGAACAGAGATTCTCCTCGACCCAGCAACAAGGCCAGCCGTCCGGCTCGATACAGGCGTTCCAATCGGTGCAACCGCAGCCGCGGCAAACCGGCCCGATATCGTCTGAAGCGAAAGCATTCATTCGACGTTCCCTTCCCGTTCTTGTTGCACGCGCCGCGCCAACTCGTCGTCGTGCGCCTCGCCGGCGTGCAGGCGCTTGTCCATCAGTTGCAGCTTGCCGCCCACGTCGCCCAGTCCGGCGCGGCGAGCGAGCCAGTAGAGCAGCGCGAACAGGGCCAGCGCCGCGGTCGCCGCATGCAGGCCGACGGTCCAGGCGTACTGCCGGATCAGCATCGCGGAGTAGGGAGCGAGGTACTGCAGCCTCTCGCCGAGCAGCAGCAGCGCGACGGCCCACACGATGAGCGAGAGTCCGGCAGCGATTCGCCAGGGCATGGATTCAAGCTCCGCCCCGCGCCAGTTCCTCGAGCGCCGTGCGCAGGTCGCCGGTCTTTTCCATAGCCGCGGCCCTTTGCTCCGCTTCGCGGGGATCGCTGGTGAACAGCCAGTAGCTGCGCCGATCGACGTTGAGCTCCAACACTTCCGCAGCTGCGGCCGACCGCGCGTAGATTTCGCGCTTGGGCAGCAGACCGCGAATCAACTCGGCCTCCGCCGCGGTCAGTTGCAGGCCGGCGGCCGCTTCATCCGATAAGTCGCGGATCGCCAAGTAGAGTCTATTGGGGATCGACTCGATGAGCGCTGCGCTGGCCGCGCCGCCGACCACGTCCGAGACCGATTGCGTAGCGAGGATCAGCGCCGCGTTGCGCTTGCGCCAGGTTCTGGCGGCTTCGGCCAGATAGCGCCCTGTGGCCGGTTCGGCGAGGAAGCGCCAGGCCTCGTCCACGAGCAGGATCTTGAGACGCGCGGTTTCGTCGGGCCGCTCGAGCTCGAGCCGCAGCCTCTCCAGGCTGTAGGTCAGCGCTGCCGACACCAGATCCGGGTGCGCCGCCGCTCCGGATAGATCGACCGCCTGCCAATCCTTGCCTGAGATTTCGCCGGCGCGTCCCGCTGCGTCGAAGATGCGTCCCCACTGCCCGCCGCTCGTCCAGCGGCTCATGGCCGCCGTCATGCGCGGCGGCAGGGTCTTGACCAGGGCGCTCATGCGCCGCTGCGCCGCCGGCAGACGGTACAGGTCCTCGATGCGCGCGCGTATCTCGCTGCCGTCGTCTCCGCCGGCCCGGTAGCCTCCCAGCGCCAGGAGTTGCGCGATCCAGCCGGCCAGAAAAGAGAACGTGCGCTCGCTCTTGGGCAAGCTGAACGGCCGCAGCGCCGTTCCGCCGCGCTCGGCGTCCAGCCGGAGATACCCGCCGCCCAGCAGCTCGCTCAGATGCCGGTATCCCCCGCCCAAGTCGAGAATGCAGATTCTGGGCGAGTAGCGCAGCGCATGAACCAGCAAGAAGTTGAGCAGGAACGATTTCCCGCTGCCCGTCGAGCCGAGCACCAACGAATGGCCGACGTCGCCGCCGCCGAACAGGTCGTAGTCGTACAGCGTGCCGAGGCGGGTTTCGAGCGTCGCCAGGGCCGGGGCGTCCAAGTGCTGCGAGCGCGGGCTGCCGCGCTCCGGCGCGAAGAGCGCGGCGCAACAAAGCGCCGTGCCCGCCGAGACCGGCATGCGCCGCAACTGACGGCCGGCGGCTTGGCCGGGCAATCTTGCGAACCAGGCGCTCAACTGCCCGTAGCTTTCGCGGAGGATCTTGATCTCGCGCCCGGCGAAGATCTTCACGACGGCCGCATCGAGTTCTTCCAGCCGCTGCGTTGTAGGCGCGTGAACGGACAGCGAGGCGGCCAACTCGCCCCAAGGGACGCCTTCGCTCTGCAACTCGACCAGCGCTTCCCCCAGAGCGGCGGATTCGGCCGCGGCTGCCGAATCGACCAGGGCCGCCTCCGTTGCTTCGGTTCCCCTGGCGTGGGCCAGCAGTGAGTAGCGGCTCGAAAAAAAGTGTTTCTGCGCGGAGCGGATTTTGCCGCGGGCGCGGGCGGTGCTCAGTCCGCGCCACTCCCAGACGTAGGACCACACGGCGCGCAGGCTGAGAAGGTCCCACAGGATATTGGCCGCGGCCGCAGGCGGGGGCTCGAGCAGGGAATAGATGGCGAGGGGCTCTGCGTCCAGCGTCAGACAGCGGCGGTGCGCCTCCAGGTCCGAGAGCCCCCAGGCCCAATGGAGGGCCCCTCCCTCGTACGCAGGAACAACGGAACCCGGCCGGTTGATCAGGTCGCCCAAGACGGCGGTGGCCTCTTCCGCGGCGAGCGCGCCGGACGGACACACGTCGGAGACGAGGGCCCGCCCGGCGTCCACGATGCGCTGCAACCGCTCGGCTCCGCGCGCCAGGGAATCGCGCAAGTAGACGCGCTGCGCGGACCCGTTGCGGCCCAGGCGTCTGGCCCGGGCGGCGATGCCGTTGCCCTGGCCCGGCCCGCTTCCCTCGCTCAGCTGCGGATCGAGCGTCCAGGCGGCGTAAAACCGCAACTCGCCGCTGCGCCGCGTCAAGGCCTCGCCGCGGCCGCGGAAGATCGCGTCGGGCAAGCGCTGCTGGCCCGGGTCGGCTACGGCGTCGTCCGCCGCCGGTCTGCGCGTCACGATCAGGCTCAAACGCGCGTCCGTTTCCAATTGCGCCAGCAGCCGCATCCAGGCCGCGAGCGCGTGGTCGAGCTCCGCCGGCGTTTTGCCCGTGATCCCCCGCGTCCGCAGGGCGGCCAGCGTGACCAACTCGCCGCGCCGCGTCAGCAGCGTGCGTTCGTCGATCCAGGCCCAGTAGGGCAGTTCCTCGGCCAGCGATCCAGCTTCGTCAAGCCGCTTTTTGGCCAACCGGTGGACGGGAGTCATGGCGCTTCTTGGCGAACCTCTGCGACTTTGATGCAATCCATCGACGCGGGACGCTTGGCGGGGTCGTAGCGGACCTTGGCCGTTGCGCCGGCGCGGGCGACGGCGAGCATATGGGGATCTCGCTGCGTGCCGAACCAGCCGGTCGCGTAGCCGATCAGGAAGATCGACAATCCCGCCGGCAGGGAGTTGAGCGCGTTGAAGGCTGCGGCGGCGAACATGGCGCTGAGAATGAAAATCCGCCGCTCGCAGCCGAGCACGGTGAGCGGTCGGGCCAGCGAGCGGCCGGCCGGCCAGGATCGTTTTCCGCACATGGTCAGAACAGCCAGCCGATGAAGTTGGCGGCGCCGAGCGCCATGCCCAAGCCGAAGATGATGCCCGCCAAGGCCCTTTTGCTGCCGCCCTCGCCGAAGGCGAACATCAGCCCGCCGATGACGACGGCGACGAGCGAGAGCCCGCGCGCAATGGTGCCGGTGAAAGCGGTTTGCAGCGCGGTCACGGCATCGACCCAGGGCCCCGTGACCGGTGTTTGGGCCTGCAGCGACGCCGCCGCCAACGTCGCCGCCGCCGCCAATGCTCGATACCGCTTGGGTTGCATGCGTACCCTTGATTTTTCCACTCGGAGTTCGAATCTCTAAGCGCAGCGCGCGCCAGTGTGGTCTTTATGCGGATCCCTGCGCTCCTCGCGCTCGCGCGCGTGCGCGCGCCCGACCTTCAGGATTTATTACAGGCAAGAACTACAGGTAGTTACAGGGAGAGTAGATCTAGCTACATAAGAGAGGAGGGTCCTTGGGCAAGCGCCACCGTTTCAGCCCAGCGAGCGCCACCGTTTCAGCCCAGAAGCGCCACCGTTTCAGCCCAGAAGCGCCACCGTTTCAGCCCAGAAGCGCCACCGTTTCAGCCCAGAAGCGCCACCGTTTCAGCCCAGGAAAGCGCCACCGTTTCAGCCCAGGAAAGCGCGGCTTACAAACTATGAGATTTGGCAGCCAGGCGCAGGCGCTCTACCCAGTCGATGTCAGACGGGCCGCCGGGCGTAAGATGCAGACCCTGCGCACGAACGTCTACCTGCGGCGCCGCGGAACTTTGTTCCAGCACCGTCTCGAGGCTGCTGCGGAACTTGGCACGGAAAGCCCGCGGTCGGGTGTAGTCCGCGCCGAACTGCCGCTCGAGGGCGCGCCAGGGAACGATTGTCGGCTGTTTCGTTATGTACGTTCTGTAGGTCAGCCAGGCGTAGAGGTCCAGCATGAGGGGCGAACGCCGGAGACTGTGTACGATTTTCGTTTCCAGGGGGACGACGGATTTGCCGGACAGGGTGAAAAAGGATTCGCTCAGCGATACGTACACGCCGTTGTCGGACCGCAGCCATCGATCCGCCACCAGGACGTTATCGATCGATTCCCTCTCGCTCCTCGCGTCGTGAACCGTGTACAAGGTCGCGCACAGTCTGCGCAGTTGATCCTGCGCCGCGGTGTAGCTACCCCGGGGGCCGCTGCTCCAGGCAATTCCCATTTGCTGCAGAAAGTCGCGCCAGCTCGATCCGAGGCGGAACCGCCTTTCCTTGGAGGTCACTCGTTTGGTGGTCAGGTACATCAGGATGAGGCGGGCGTAGACGCCGTAGGGCAGCCCGACCGACCGCGGGGCCAACAGGCTCAGTTGCAGGGCGCCGTTGCGGCGGCTGAACTCGTTGCCGTTGACCGGCCGATGGGGCAGCGTCATATTGACCAGGAAGGCGGGCAGGAAGAGCAGCTTCTTGAACCTGTTGTGATGAGCCGCGGGAGGGTTCGCGTACTTGAAAGAGAGGCCGGTCGCCCAATCTCCTTTCTGCAGTTCGCGCGAGACCAACTGGAGCGTTTTGTCGCGCTCGGTCATGTCCGCGGTGATCGTGTTCTCCTGCTGGATCACGATCCGGCCGTTGGAATCGATTCCTATGGGCCGCTGCCGATAGAGAAATTGCAGGGCCTGCGTCGAGAGTCCGGCCTCTTTGAGCTTGGCTATGGCATGCAAATAGGCGATCTGTCCGTCTCTCCGCGCTTCATTGTCCGTTTTCAAGGCAGCCTCCAGGCTGCCCGACAGCTAAATCCTCATAGCCGGCGGCAACCGCCTCCTCGACGCGCTTGCGTATACCGCAGATATACTGCCTACGCCCGGTAGGCGCGGACGGGCAAAAGCGTGCCCTACACTAAAAACGGGGCCCGCTTCGTTCCACGATCCGGGGAAATGTTGTGCAGGTTGAGATCGCATTGGAGTCTCCGTCCGGGGCAGGGTATTCCGCCCGCGATCTGGGGTTCCTGCTGGGCAAGCATCCCGACCGCCTGTTCGAGCGGGAGATATCCGCAGGGAAGGTCTCGGTTTTCTACACGGCTGCCGGAGAGCGCAAGACGTCGGCCGTGCTCTACCTGGAGATGGATCCGATCGCTTTGGTGCGCGGAACGAACCGCACTGCGGAAGGACTGCTCGACCAGTACGTCAACGACCGGCCTTATGTGGCCAACTCGTTTCTTTCGGTCGCGCTCGCCCGCGCGTACGGCCAAGCGCTGGCGGGCGTGTCAAAGGATCGCCAAGCGCTGGCCGATCGGGCTCTGCCGCTCGCAGCTTGCGTGACGCCGGTCGCTGCGGCGGGCGGCGCCGCCGCAGCCGAGTCGCTTTTCGCGCCGCTCGGCTACGCCGTGACGCCGGCGCCCCTCGGCGATTCCGCGGCATGTCCGCTCCTCGCGCTGCGCATCGCCGGCGAAGTCCGTTTGCGCGATCTGTTGCGCCACCTCTACGTGCTGATCCCGGTGCTGGACAACCGCAAGCACTATTGGGTTGCCGGCGACGAGATCGACAAGCTGCTGGAAAAGGGAGAAGGTTGGCTGGCGGAGCACCCGGCCAAGGAATGGATCGTGCGGCGGGCTCTGCGGCACGAGCGCAAGCTGGCGAACGCCGCGCTTGCGCGTCTCGAAGAATCCGCCGCCGCCGGTTCTGAAGGGCCTTCGCCGCCGGACGGAGAAGAGACGCTGGAGCAGCCCATCCGCCTGCACGAGTTGCGCTACGAAGCAGTTCTGCGCGTCTTGCGCGATCGGGGCGTCTCCAGCATCCTGGACCTCGGGTGCGGGGATGGAAAACTGATGCAGCGTTTGGCCGAGCAGTCGTGGGCCAGGAGGATCGTCGGCGTGGACGCGTCGGCAGCCGCGCTGGAGAAGGCCGCGCGGCGCTTGGGCCTCGACCGGGACGCGCCCGCAGCCGAAGAACGAATCGCAGTGCAGATGGGCGGCCTCACCTACGGCGACCGGCGTTGGCGAGACTTCGACGCCGCAATACTGGTCGAAGTCATCGAGCACATCGAGCCGTCGAGGCTGCCGGTATTGGAGGAGTCGCTGTTCGGGCGGGCGCGGCCGCGTCTGGTCGTGGTGACCACGCCCAACCGTGAATACAACTCCCAATTCCCGGCTCTCAAGCCCGGAGCTTTCCGCCACGCCGACCATCGCTTCGAATGGACCCGCGCGGAGTTCCGCGCCTGGGGGCAAGGCGTCGCCGCCAAGCGCGGCTACTCCGTCGATTTCCAGGCGGTCGGACCGCAGAGCGTCGAGGCGGGGGCGCCTTCCCAAATAGCGGTGTTCGAACGCGGTCCAACGGCGGAGGCGCCGGCATGAAGATCGCCATTCCCGATTTTTCTCTGGTGGTCCTGGCGGGGCCTACCGGGGCGGGCAAGTCGACCTTCGCCCGCAAGCACTTCCTGGAGACGGAGATCGTGTCTTCCGACCGCTGCCGGGCGTTGGTGGCGGACGACGAGACCGACCAGTCGGCGACCGCCGACGCGTTCGATCTGTTGGGGCGCACGGCGTCGCTTCGTCTGAAGCGCCGCAGGCTCACGGTCATCGACAGCACGGCCGTCCGCCGCGAAGACCGCGCATCTCTGATCCGCATTGCCGGAGAACGCCATGCGCTCCCGGTCGTCTTCGCGTTCGACGTCGATCCCCGCTTGTGCATCGCCCGCAACCGGGAAAGACATGGCCCCGGCCCCCGCGTCGTGCGCAACCAGTCGACCGAATTGCGCCGCGGCCTGCGCGGCCTGCGCAAGGAAGGCTTCCGGCAGGTTTACGTCATGAAGTCGCCCGAGGAAGCGTCCGCAGCCGAGATCGTGCGGGAGCCGCTGTGGACGGATCTGCGCACGGACCACGGCCCGTTCGACATCGTCGGCGACATTCACGGCTGCTTCGACGAACTCGCGGCTTTACTCGAACGGCTCGGTTATCGAATCGATCCGTTCGAGGCCGGATCGGAAGAGATCATCCGCGCCCGCCATCCCCAGGGGAGAACGGTTATTTTCGTCGGCGACATTACCGACCGGGGGCCGCGCAACGTGGACTGCCTGCGCCTTGTGGCCGGGATGTGCGCTGACGGCGCGGCGCGCTGCATCATGGGCAACCACGATTTCAAGTTGAGCAGGTGGCTGCGTGGACGCCGGGTGCAGATCGCCCACGGACTCAATCGGACCGTCGCGGAATTGGAGCGCACATCCGAGGCGTTCCGCCGGCGCATGGCTGAATTTCTCGATACCCTGCGTTCGCACTACTGGCTTGCGGGCGGGGAATTGGTGGTCGCCCATGCCGGCCTCAAAGAGGAGATGCACGGCCGCGGCTCCGCCGCCGTTCGGGAATTCTCCATGTACGGCGAGACGACCGGCGAAACCGACGAGCACGGCCTGCCCGTGCGTCTCGAATGGGCGCGCGACTACCGCGGCCGGGCCGAGGTCGTTTTCGGCCATACTCCGGTGGCGGAGGCCGAGTGGCTGAACCGCACGCTCTGCATCGATACGGGCTGCGCGGTCGGCGGCAGGCTGACCGCCGTGCGCTGGCCGGAGCGGGAGATGGTCTCCGTGCCCGCCGCCCGCCGGTACGTCGTCTCGCCCCGGCCGATCCCGCGGCGCGGACGCACCGCCCAGCAGGCTCACGACGAGTTGCTGTACTTCGACGACTACACCGGCAAGCGGCGCATCGAAACCCGGTTCGGCAAACCTGTCGTCATTCCGGCGGAGAACGGCTTGGCGGCATTGGAGACGCTCAGCCGCTTCGGTGTCGATCCCCGCTGGCTGGCGTACCTGCCGCCCACGATGGCGCCGGCCGCCGCGCCGCCGCAAGGCCCCTATCTGGAGCACCCGGATCAGGCGCTGCAGTATTACCGCAGCCGCGGCGTATCCGACCTGGTGGCGGAAGAGAAGCATATGGGCTCCCGCGCCTTGCTGATCGTCGCCCGCGACGCCGCAACTGCGCGGGCAAGGTTCGGTACGGACGACGGCAAGGCCGGAGCAGTCTACACCCGAACGGGGCGCGGTTTCTTCCGCAGCGATTCCGACGAAGCGGAAGTCGTCGCACGCGTCGGCGCGGCCATGACGGCGAGCGGGCTTTGGGATGAGCTGCAAACCGGCTGGGCGCTGCTGGACGCCGAGATCATGCCCTGGTCCGCCAAGGCCGGCGATCTGCTCAGGAACCAGTTCCGGCCGACGGCCGCCGGGGCGCGCGCCTCCGCCGAGGCGCTGCTGGAGGCCGTCGGCCGGGCCCGCGCAACTCCCGCTCTGGACGCTCTTGGCGAAGCCGCCGAGAGCAGGCTGGCGAACGCGGCATGCATGGACGCGGCCATCGAGAACTACTGCTGGAGCGCCGCGAGCGTCGACGACTATCTCGTCGCCCCCTTTCACCTGCTGGCCGCCGAGGGCCGTGTGTTCACGGACCGCGGCCATGCCTGGCACATGGAAACGCTGGAACGGCTGGCCGAGCAGGAAGCGATCCTCAAGCCGACCGTCTGGCGGCGGCTCGACCCGGGCAACGAGGCCGATTGCGCCGCCGTTGCCGCATGGTGGATGGAGCATACCGCCCGCGGCGGCGAGGGAATGGTGCTCAAGCCGAACGATTGGGACGCCGGGGTCGAAAACGGCTCGCTGCAGCCGGCCCTGAAGGTGCGGGGCCGGGACTATTTGCGGATCATCTACGGGCCGGATTACACCGAGCCCGGCAACATCGAGCGGCTCCGCCTACGCGATACGGGCCGCAAGCGTTCCCTGGCGACCCGGGAGAGCCGGATCGGCTTGGAGGGGCTGCACCGCTTTGTTGAAAAGCAGCCGCTCGCGCAAGTCCACGAGTGCGTTCTCGGCGTCCTCGCTCTGGAAAGCGAGCCCGTCGATCCTCGGCTCTGAACGGAAGCGCCGGGCCGCAAGGCGTCCGCATCCGCCTTTTGGTTTGAGATTGACGGCGGCTATTGCGTCCGCACCGGGTCGGCCGGCCGTTCGGGATACGTCTTCGGATTTTCCCGGATCATCCTCAGTACCTCTGCGATGCCGCGCTCGAGTTGCGGATCGCGTCCGGTCAATACGGACTCGACGTCGTTCTCGACTACGATGTCGGGATCGACGCCGTGACCCTCGATGATCCAGCCGCCGTCGACCGCGTTCGTCGCGAACTCGGGCACGCGCACGTCGCCTCCGTCGAGCAGCGGCCCGTGCGAGGTAATGCCGATCACTCCTCCCCAAGAGCGCTTGCCGATCAGCGGCCCGAGGCCCGCTTCCTTGAACCGGGCGGGGAAAATGTCGCCGTCGGAAGCCGAGTTCTCGCTGAGCAGGCAAACCAGATGCCCGTGGAAAACCTCTGCCGGATAGGTGCGCACATACTCGCTCGTTCGCGAAAACCGCGTCCCGAGCAACTTGCGGCTCAAGCGTCCGAGGATCATCTGCGAGACGTTGCCGCCGCCGTTGCCGCGCACGTCGACAACCATGCCCTGCTTGCGAATCTGCGGGTAGTACCACTTGATGAATTCGCGGATGCCCGCCGCGCCCATGTCGGGGATGTGGATGTAGCCGACCTTGCCGTTGGTCGCCGCGTCGACGCGTTTGCGGTTGCCCGCCACCCAGTTGAAATAGCGCAAGTTCGATTCGGAAACGAGCGGCTTGTAACGGACCGCCCGCGCGCCTTCGAACGATGGCTTGTCGTTCAACGTCAACTCGACCGGGCGGTCGGCTTTGTGGACCAGCAAGCGGTAGGGGTTTTCCTCGGCGCGGAGTTCTTCGCCGTCGATAGCCAGGATGTAGTCTCCCTCGCGGGCGTCTACGCCGATCTCGGTAAGCGGCGAGCGGTAGACCGCCTCTTCGTTTTGCCCGGCGAGAATTTTCTGGATGCGGTAGCGTCCGGCGTCCGCGTCCAACGCAAGCTCGGCGCCCATCAGGGCGGATTTGGGCCGTTCGGCGGTCGCATAATCGCCGCCGGAAATGTAGGCGTGACCGACGTTCAACTCGGCGATCATCTCGCCGATCAGGTAATTCAAATCGGAACGGTGAGCAACGTGTTCGAGCCAGGGGCGGTATTGCTCGCGGAGCGCGGCCCAATCGTACCCGTGCATGTTCTCGACGTAGAAATAATCGCGGTAGCGGCGCCAGACTTCATTGAAGATCGTTTCCCATTCGCGCTCGGGCTCGCGCTGAAGCTTCAGGTTGGCGGTCGAGACCGTCTTGCCGTCTTTCGCCTGCGGCTTGACGTCGAAAACCTTGTACGCGCCGTCTTGACGGACCATGATTTTCTTGCCGTCCCGCGAAAGCGCGTAGCTGCCGCCGCCGGTGAGGGGCTTCAGCTCGCGTTTTTCAAGGTCGAATATCTTGATTTCCGGCTTCACGTCCGCTTGGCGTCCGTAGTAGAACGGCGCCCCGCGAACGAGGATCAGAGAGCCTTCTACGGCAGAAAGGCCGTAGTAATTGTCCGCCGCGACGGGCGCCGCCGCAACGCGCTCGGCAAGTCCGTCGAAGTCGATGCGGATCGGCTGGTTTTTCTGCTCCGCATCCTTTTTCGATGCGGCTTCTTCCTGCCCGCCTTCCTCGTCTTCGATCTCCACTTCGTCGCTTTCCGGCGGAAAGGGGTGCGGGATATCTTTGCGCAGCGCCAAGGCGAATACGCCCGCTTGGCGGTCGGTAGCGAAGTTCCACTCGGTGTTCGAGATTTGCGGCGCAAACTCGCGGTCGCTCGAATAATAAAGGTAATTTCCTTTGGCGCCCCAGACCGGAGTCCGCTCGTGGAACATTTCGCCGGTGACTTGGCGCAGCGTGTCCGTCGCCGCTTCCCAAATGAAAATCGAGTCGGTCATGGGCGTGACGCTCATCTGCAGCGCGATGAACCCGCCGTTCGGAGACCACCTGTAGACGTTCGTGCCGCGGTTGACGTCGCGGGCGATCTTCTTCAACTCTTTCGATTCGACATCGAGCACGTAGACTTGGCCGTCCTTGTCGCCGAATGCGATCCGCTTGGAATCGGGCGACCATTGCGGATGAAACAACCGCGCCTGCAGGCCGTCGGTCAGGGGCTCCGGATCGGAGCCGCCGTCCTGATCCACGATGTAAATCTGTTCCTCGCCGCTCTTGTCGGAAACGAAGGCGATCTTCTTGCCGTCCGGCGACCAGCGGGGCAGGCGGTCGTGCGCGTCCGATGATCGTGTCAGGTTCCGTGTCGGGCCTTTTTCTACCGGGGCGGTGAAGATGTCGCCCCGCGCGGCGAACAGCGCCCGCTTGCCGGAGGGGCTGAGCTCGAAATCTTCGATGTTCTTGGACGCCGAGATTCTGGTCGGACGCTTATACACGGCGTCGGTGGGGACATGAATCTCAATCTCCCTTTGTTCCTTTGATTCTACATCGAATACTTGAAGTTCTCCATTCAGCTCGTAGACGATCTGCGAACGGCCGTCCGAAGAGGGCCAGCGAACATCCCATTGCTTCTCTCGGGTGACTTGCGCAGTTTTTTTCGAGGCGATGTCGTAGCGGTACAAATTCAAGGAGCCGCCGCGGTCGGAGGCAAAGTAGACCGCGTTGCCGATCCACATCGGATCGCGGTCGGAGCGGACGTGTGCGGTGATTTGCAGGGCTTCTGCCGTCTTGCGGTAAAAGATGTAGAGATCCTGCGCCCAACCGCCTTGGTAACGCTTCCAGGTGCGGAAGTCGCGGAACAGCGGGGAGTACGCAACGGCGTCTCCGTCCGGCGAGAAATCGCCGGCGCCCGCGACCGGCATCTCGAGCGCCGACGGCAGCCCGCCGGTCACGGGAACCGTGTAGAGCTTGCCGTCTTTCGCGCCCCAGTAATCGCGGGTCGAGCGGAAGAGCACTGCTTTGCCGTCCGGCGTCCAGCCGTAAACGTGGTGGTCGTAGCCCCAGCGCGGCGCCAGCGGGCCGCGCGCGGGATAGTAGGTCAGTTGTTTGGGTTCCCCGCCTTCAGCGGGGATCACGTAGACCTGCTCGTCGCCATCGTACTGTCCGGTGAAAGCGATCCGCTTGCCGTCCGGAGAGAACTTGGGAAAAAGCTCGAGACCGGGGTGGGCGGTCAGCCGTACCGCAGTTCCGCCGCCGGTCGAGGCCGTCCACAGGTCGCCCGCGTAAACGAAAACGAGCCGGTCATCATGGATGTCAGGGAAACGCAGAAGTTTCGTCTGCGCTCCGAGCGCAGCGGCGGCAAAGGCGCTATAGAACAGGATGCGAAGGGTCATTATCGGCAATTCTAGCAATCGGCGGCAGAAATCCCGCCGGGAGTTCCGGCGGCCTCATTCTCCCCGCTCCATTTCCCGCGCGCCACTTTTCCTGTGGTCCTTCGTGAGATCGTAGACAGGCCAGGAGCGCGCTGCCGCCGCGCACCGCAGACGGACGTCGGGGTTTGCCGCGGCCGGATGTCCGACCGCTTCCAGCATGGGCATGTCCGACCAGCTGTCGGAATATGCTTTGGCCTCTTCGATGGCGAAACCGCAGCGCTCGCAGTAGGCCCGCATCGCTTCGACCTTCTCGCGGCCGGCCAGCAGCGGCTTGACGATCCTGCCCGTGGCGATTCCCTCGGCAAACTCCAAGCGGTTGGCGATGAGGTCGTCGAAGGCAAAATATTCGACGGCCGCTTGCAAAGCGAAGTCGAGGCCGCCGCTGACCATGACCGTTTTGTAGCCCGCGCGCCGGTCCTCCGCGACCCGTGCTTTCGCATGAGGAAAGACTCGGGGCAGCACCTCGTGTTCGAACATCGCCCGCGCCCGCGAGCGCAGCCATTCTTCCTCGAACCCTCGATACTGCCGGTAAAAAACCACGTTGAAAGCGCGCCGCGAACAGGTATCGAGCAGGATCCAGAGCGGGACTCCGGCCAGCGTCTTCCCGTAGCGCCACGCCGCTTGCAGGCGCGACGGATGATTTTTGGCGAACCAGGCGTAGCGGGTAACGACGTTGCTGGAAGCAAGGGTCCCGTCGAAGTCGTAAAATGCGGCTCGCTGCCCGTTCGGCGAAAAATTCTTCGGCAAGCGCGTCTTATCCGTGGCCGAAGTGCATGATCCAGCCCAGCCCGAAAATGGCAACGAGAAAGTAGCCGAAACAATAAACGCCGTACCGCCAACGCTCGCGGTCGGTCGAGCGCCCGACCACGCCCATCACGATCGAAGTGAAAAACGCGAACAGGAACGCGGCTTGCAAATGAGACAACGCGATGAACATCTATTCCTTGGCTCCGGTGGCGATTTCGTAGACGTCGACGATGGCCAGCAGATTTAGCAGACCGGCGCAAACCAAAAACTTGGTTCCGTAATCGGGCATCGCGCCGGGCAGCACATCCTGGCTGTAGCCCAGCCAGCCGGCCAGGAGATACAACGAACCGCTGCAAAGATCGCCGAAGTAACCGCCGTAATTGACTACGGTGTTGAAAAGGTCCCCACTCGCCACCGGCTCGAACATCCGCCCGCGCATCATCAAGCCGAGAACGAACATGCCGGCAATGGAAAACAGCAGGAGGGCGGCGTGCTTGCGGCGGTTCAGGTAAAAATGGCCGACTCCGGGGAAAAGCCAAGCGAGGATGACCGGCGGTGCCCATTTTTCCGCAGCGGTCCAGGCGGCGGCCTTGTTCGAGGATGTTTTTTTTGCGGCCATCTTGCGCTTGCTCGATTATCTCACGGGGCATCCTTGCCGGCGCAAGCCGGCGGGGACGCTCTTTGCATGGACGCATTGCCGGGTTTTTGGTGAGGGATCGCGTCAACGCAGCTCGTTGTAGACCGCTTTCGTTTCGCGGGCGGCCCGTTGCCAGGTGAAGCGTGCGGCGCGGGCCGTTCCTTTGTCTCTGAGAGAATCTCTTAACCGGGAATCGTGAACGATCCGCCGCATGGCCGCTGCGATCGCTTCCGTCTCCAGCGGGTCGACGAGCAGGGCTGCGTCTCCGGCCACTTCGGGCAGCGCCGAGGAATTCGATGCAATCACGGGCAGTCCGGCCGCGAATGCCTCTACCACGGGCAATCCGAAACCCTCATCGAGCGAGGCAAAGACCAGCGCCTCGGCCCCCGCGTATAGCGCCGCCCGCGCCTCCGGGCCGACGAACCCGACTCGCCGGATGCGCGCCCGCGCCGGGCCGGCCGCGATGCGCGCTGCGATCTCGTCCGCGCCGTATCCCTCCGGACCGGCGAAAACCATATCCAGGTCGGCGTCGAGCATTTCGAACGCCCGCACGATCCGCAGGATATTCTTGCGCTTTTGCACGGCGCCGACGTTCAACAGAAACGGCCGCGTAATGCCCAGCCGCGCCAGCAGCGCGTTTTTGCGCTCGTCGGATAGCGCCGGCGGCGTCTCGACTCCGTGATGGATCACCGCAATGCGCTCCCGCGGAACGCCCAACAGATCGGTGACTTGCCCGGCCGTGAATGCTGAAACGGCAACGATGCAATCCGCCCGTTGCGCGGTTTTCCGCGCCAGGGCCGCAAAGCGCTCCCGGAATTCCGGCGTCGAATACTCCGCGGTCAGAACGAACAAATCGTGGAACGTCGCCAGCGCCGGACAGGACAAGCCGGCCGGCAAGCGCTGATTCAGGCCGTGGAAGAGCCGCAGCCCGCGCGCGGTTCGGCTCAGGGTGAAGTCCGCCAGCAAAGCCCGCGAGCAATTCTCGGGCAACGGCTCGCGGAACGACCGAAAGTAGCGGTTGCTGCGGTAAAACAGCTTGAAGCGCTCGTCCGCCGAGACCGCGGTCAGAGCGCGGATCAAATTGCGGCAATAGACGGCAACGCCGGTCGGCGGAGAGTCCAGGCTATGACCGGCGTCGATGCCGATCATCGCGCGATTGCCTTTTCGACGGCGGCGAGGACATCTTCTTCGGAGGTGTCCGTCTCCGCCGGAATCACGGTAACGTCCGCCGAACCCGTCGGCGTCCAACGCTGTCTCATACGCTTGGAGGCCGCCCCGGCAAACACTTCAACCACGGGCGCGCCGAGCGCGGCCGCGAGATGCGCGGATGCCGAGTCGTATCCCACGTAGAGGTCGCACGCGGCGATGCCTCCGCCGAATGCCGCCAGACTTCCCCGCCAAGTCACCAGATCGGCGGCCGCGCAGCCGAACGAGGCTGTGGATCCGCCGAACCGCCGGACGCGCTCCTCGGCGCGGGCCGCTTCCGTCCCTCCCGCGCCGAAGTCCAGCAGGATAGCGTAGCCGGCGCGGCGCAGCGTTTCCAGCAGCCGGTCTTCGAAAGCATCGGACAGGCGCTTCGCTTCGCGCTCGCCGACGCCCAAACTGACCGCAACCAGGGGTTTCGGCGACGCTTCTCTCAGCTTGCGCCCCCGCTCCATGTCGGAGCGCGGCAATTCCACCCGCGGCCGCAAGCCGCCCGCATCGATATGCGGCAGTATCTCGCCGCACCACCGCGCTGTAAGCCGGCCGAGCGGCTCGCCGCCCCGCCCGCCGTAGCTGCGGCTCTCGAAAAACCGGTAGTGCGTATCTTCGTCCAGCACCGGCAGCAGCCCGAGTTGCGTCAGGCGGCTGTCGGGGTCGATCAAAACGTACGCATCGCGGGTTAAGCCGGCGACCGACTCAGCGACCGCGCGGCGCGCTTCGAGCCAGACTTCGCAGCGCTTGGCGAGCGGAGCCCCGCGCGCATAGGGAACGGGCCGATGCCTCACCCGCGGGCTGCCGGCGAAGAGCGCCGCGCTTTTTTGCCCGCCCAAGAATTCCACCGCGGCTTGCGGGTAGGCGGCTTTGGCCGCCTCGATGACAACGCCGGAGACGGCGATGTCGGCGCCCAGAGTCACCCGGGAAAGCACCAGGACTTTCTCCACGCGGTCCGCCGGCAAGTCCACGGGGTTCTGCGCGCGCAGGCCGCGGGCCCGCGCGCGCAGGCCGTCCGGGGCGGTGAAACCCATCGCGCGCAAGGGAACGGCGGCAGGATTGCCGTCGACGAGAAGGCACTCCGCCATGAACTCCAGATACCGCTCGCACTGCAGAGGCTCGAAAGAGTCGGACCAGGGTTCGACAAGTTCGGCGAAGATACAGCAGGTGGCGCCCGCAGCCGTATCGAAATCTGCCGAAAGCGCCGCCCGGGCAAGCGACTTTACCGCTTCGCGCCAGGCAGCCGAGCCGGGAGTCTCCGACAAAACGAGGGCTGCGAGGGCGGACGGGGACACTCGTTTCAGCATTGCGAATGCCGCCGTCCGGCAGCAACCGTCCCGCTCCCGCGCTTCGCTACACTGGGGAAGGCATGGACAAAATCGGACTCAAACGCCTGCACCACGTCTCTTTCGCGGTCTCGAACCTGACGGAATCCAAGCGTTTTTTCGGCGAAGTTCTCGGCTTGCCCGAGGACGACCGCCCTGACTTCAATTTTCCCGGCGCCTGGTATGCCGTGGGCGACCGCCAGCTTCACCTCATCGAACAAGCCGGCGGGGAGCGCGAGGCGCGCGGACAAATCAGCCGTTCCGATCACATGGCGATGGAAGTCGCCGACCTCGATGCGGTCAAGGCGCGGCTCAACGCGTGCGGCGTGCCCTTCGTCGAGGGCGGAAACGAACGCCTCGGCATGAGCCAAGCGTTCTGCAGCGATCCCGACGGCCACACGATCGAATTCGTGCGCTACCACGACTAGCGGCCCGCGGTGGAAACCCGCCGGCCGCGCCGGCGGCCTTCAGAAGCTGGCGATGGCTTTCGCTTCGTCGACGTGCGATTCGAAAACCGTGTACAGCTTGGTGATCTGCAACAGATCCTGAACTTTCGCCTGCACGTTCAGCAGCTTGATGGCGCAGCCCTTGCTGGATGCCGTCGAATAGGCCGAAACCAATTCGCCGAGGCCGGAACTGTCGATGTAGCTCACGCCGCCTAAATTGAGCAACATTTTGGTCACTCCATTGCTCAGCAAATTGCGAACCGTATCGCGGAGTTTCCCCGAGGCTTCGCCCAGCGTAACGCGGCCCGACAGGTCGACGATCGTAACGCCGTCGACTTCGCGGATTCCAGTTGACAAACTCATTGAAAATCTTCCTCCTATGTAACTTTTGAACTTTTCTTGTTGACTTTCCCGGCCACTGCGGTACTTTACCAAAAAAACCTTCGTGCCAACCCGATCTCCGGGCTTGACTTCGACTTCATCGAAGAAAGCGTTCATCAGTAGCAATCCGCGTCCCGACGCCTTGAGAAGATTCTCGGCGGCGAGCGGATCGGCTACCCGGCCGGGGTCAAACCCCTTTCCCTGGTCGGCTATGGCGACGCGAAACGCCTCGGCGTCGATCGAAGCCTCGAAAAACACCGATTTGTCGCGGCTGTAGCCGTTGCCGTGCGTCACCGCGTTCACGACGGCCTCGCGGACAGCCATGCCGATATGGCCGGTCTGTTCCTCGTCGAAGCCGTTGATCTGCGCCATGCGCTGCGCAATCAGTTCGGCTGCCTCGACACTGTCCAACGTGCTCTCCAATTTCAATGAAAGCTTTCGCGCGTCTGTCATCGAGGCAGACTGGAACCTTTTGGCCGAATCGCCGGAAACCGGCGGCAAACCCGCAACAATCGCACACCCGCACGGCCAAAGTCAAGGCGGAATTCAACTGAGCGCTTGCCGTACGGACGGGGTTTGCGGGACGCGAGACGCTACCGGGCGCTATGATAGGGGTAATTCCCGGAAAGGCTTCCACTACCATGCTTCGATACTCGCTTGTTACTCTCATCGCCTTGACGCTTGCCTGCTCCGCTCCGGACCCCGCGCCGGAAATGGATCACGGCGCCGGCGACGTATTCAAGGCCGACGACGCCCTCGACGCGATCGTTCCCGCCGACTACAGGATCGAAAAGCTTGCCGGCGGCATGGTTTTCACCGAGGGGCCGCTGTGGATTCAAGAGGGAGGGCCGTATCTGATCTTCAGCGATGTCCGCGGCAACGCCATCTACCGCTGGAACCCCGGCGATACCGCGGCGTCCGTTTTCCGGGCGAACGTTTACGAAGGGGACCGCGAAGGCGGCGTCGGCCCCAACGGCCTCAATCTGGACGCGCAGGGCCGCATCCTCGCCTGCGAGCACGCCAACCGCCGCATCTCGCGTCTGGAAAACGGCGAATGGATCACGGTAGTCGACAACTATCAAGGCAAGAAACTCAACAGCCCCAACGATCTTGCCTGGCACGCGAACGGCGGACTTTATTTCACCGATCCGCCCTACGGCCTGGCCCGGCTCGAAGAAGACCCCGAGCGGGAATTGGACTTCAACGGCATCTACCGGCTCGATTACGCAAGCGGAGAGCTCGAGTTGCTCGTTCGGGACCAGAGCCGGCCCAACGGCATCGGGTTCTCGCCGGATGGGAAAACCGCCTATGTCGCCAACTCCGATGCGGCCGACAAGGTGTGGATGGCCTACGACGTAACCGACGACGGCAAGTTCGCCAACGGCCGCGTCTTCTACGACGTGAACGCCGAAACCGCTGAGGGCATGCCCGACGGACTCAAGCTCGACAAGCAAGGCAACCTTTACTGCACGGGTCCCGGCGGCGTCTGGATATTCACTCCGGAGGGCGTGCATTTGGGTACGATCCGGCCGGAGGAAGTTCCCGCCAACGTAGCTTGGGGAGACGACGGCAAGACCCTTTACATGACCGCCCGCACCGGTCTCTACCGCATCGGGCTCGACGCCGAGGGGCCTATGCCGGCGGATAGGACAGCGGAATAATCCCGCCGTCGGTCTTGCTCTTCGCTGCCCACTCGTCATTCGCCCTGCCGTTGCCGGCGATTCGGCGCAGGACGCGGATGTCGGCAAGGTTGCGGTAGCGCCCGTCGTAGTCCATGCCGTAGCCGACGACGAACCGGTCGGGGATTTCGAATCCCAGATAGTCGATGCGCACGTCGATCTCGCGGCGTTCGGGCTTGCTGAGCAGCGCCGCCAGTCGAACGGACCCGGCCCCGCGCCGGGCGAGGTGCGCGGTCAGAGCGTCGGCCGTGCGGCCGCTGTCGACGATGTCCTCGACGAGCAGCACCTGAGCGCCGCAGATGTCGGGCTCGCCGCTGCAGGAGATCGCAACCTGCCCCGAGCTCTCGGTTCCCGCTCCGTAGCTCGACGCTTGCAGGAACTCGAGCGACAAGTCGCGGCGAATGGCGCGAGAGAGATCGGCCGCGAAAAAGCAAGCGCCCTTGAGCGCCACGGCCAGATGAAGCCTTCCGGCGGAATAGTCGCAGTCGATCTCGGCCGCCAAGCCCTGGACGCGCCGCGCGATCGCGTCCGCCGCGATCAGAACCTCGCCAAGCTCGACAGGCATCTTCTGAAGCTAAAAGGTTAGCGAATGCCGATCGCCGACAGCGCGCGGCCTGCGCCCTTGCCCTCGCCGCGGTGCGAGAAGAACAGATCGGCGCGGCATTTCGTGCATTCCGCGACACGGAGCACGCGCGCTATGCCCCGCCGCTCGAGCCGCTTGCGCACGGCCGCCGCGAGATCGACATGGGGGCGGGGCCGCCGCGGGATGACGCATTCCGGGGCGAACCGCGATGCCACCTCGGGGCCGACTTCGAAACAGCACGCTCCGATCGCCGGGCCGACCGCCGCTTCGACGTCCTCCGGCCGCGATCCGAATTCGCCGTTCAGCCGATCGAGCGCGTTTTCCAGCACTCCCGCCGCGGCGCCGCGCCAGCCGGCGTGAACGGCGGCGACCGCCCTGCGCGCGGGATCGACAAGCAGAACCGGCGCGCAGTCGGCAGTGCGTACGCCGGTTAGGACGCCCGCCCTGTCCGTGACGACCGCATCGGCCTCGGGGCGCGCTTTCCCCCAGCCCCAATCGGCCCGCACGACGCGGTTGGAGTGGACCTGCCGCGGCGTTGCCGTCGTCTTGCCGCCGGCGAAGATGCGGGTTACGGTCTCATCGTCGAGACGGCCTTTGAAATCGCCGGCGGCGCGCGTCGAGAAGCCATGAATCAACCATGGGTATTCGTCCCATTCGGTTGCGCGGACGATCCCGCGCCTTGGCCCAACCCGCATCGACTAATCGGCGGGCAGTCCCAGCAGCCCGGCCGGGTTGCTCTTCGTCATTTTGTCGATGTCGCTGCGGCTGAAACCAGCGCCCAGCAGCTTGCCGATGAATCCGGCCAAGCCGTCGGTATGGATCGGATTCATCGGCTGCCCGAGGTCGCTCGACAGGACGACGTTCTCCGGGCCGACCGCGCGGATGGCTTCGACATAAGCGGTGAATTTTTCATCCGCGGATATCTTCCACGAAGGATAGGAAGCCAGCGCCGTTCCTACCGGGTACTCCAGCAGGGCTCCGAGGCCCGCCGCTTCCTTCTGCAGCGCGATCGGCATCGCCACCGGAGGCGGCAGCGGATGCGTCACGATGATCTTGCGGATACCGCGTTTGCGGGCTTCGCGGATGAGCATCAGCGACTCTTCGGGCGAGGAGTGCCCGGTGGCCAGAACCAGGTCGTGCTCGGCGATCCGGTCGAGCGCTTCCAGAACTTCGGGCAGGAGCTTTCCGTTGCGTGAGACGGGGACGAAGTCCGGATTGGGGCGGTCGACGCGGTGGTAGTGCTCGGAGTCGAACGTCGGCATCCAGACCACCTTGCCGTGTCCGCCGGTCGTCGCCGCCATGTGCGCGACTGCGGCGGCATTGACGCCCATCGAGCTGTTCAGCGCCACGCCTCCGAAAACTCGAATCCCCGGAACCGCGCGTTCCACGACAAACGCCAAACCCGCCGTGGGCGCGTAGTGGTTCTTGAGCAAGATCGCCCGCATGCCTGCGTCACGGGCGATGCGCGCGATCTGCAGCGCGTCGATGGAGCGCGGTCCGCTATCGGGGGCGCTGTGGACGTGCATGTCGATAACGCCGTCCAGGCGAACCGGCGCGGCGCCGGCTCCGGGGCCGCACCACCGGCAAGAAGGCTGCGCCTGCAAGCCGGCGGCGATGGCAGCGAGCGCGAGCAGAAATCGGCCCGCTGCCCGGCGGGCCGGATCGCCGGGCATGGTTCGTTTGCATTTTGAAAACACGCCGCGCCCCTAATCGATGATCTTGATGATCAGATAGGTGATTTTCTTGCCGTCTTCGAGCAAAAGCTGATGGGGCGTTCGCGAGGGGATATTGATCATGTCGCCGGGCTTCAACGGATATTTCTTGCCGCCGGCGATCTTCGCGCCGCGCCATTCGCCCGGGCGGTTGCGCATTTCCGTTTTTCCGGGGATCTCTCCGCCGACGAGCACTGCGCCCGATCCCTGGAGCACCACGTACAAGTCGGTTTTGACTTCGTGCAGCTCGGCGAGGCCGCTTTTTTCGCGGTGAATGACATCCATGTAATGGTGGGCGCCCTCGCGTTCGTCGAGCAAGTGCCGGGGCGAGACCCCCTGGTTGTACGGAACCCGGTCTTTCGGCGCTTTGTCGAGCACGGCTTGCAGATCGGCGGGCAGGGCTTGCAGGTCTTCGTACGACCAATACTTCACCTCGCCGTGACGATCGGCCTGCAGCGGCGCGGCCGCGAGCAGCGCGATACAGAAGAAAAAGCGAAACGGCATAGCGATTCCTCGATTCAGACTGAGCTGGGGATACGGCGATCTTCAGCGGCGCCGTCCGCCAAGGCCCGCGGCGCGGCGCAAAGTTTCTGTATCCGGTTAAACTATAGCAACCAGGGAGTTGCGATGAAGCTGCAAGGCCGGGTAGCGATTGTCACGGGCGGCGGCACGGGTATGGGCCGCGCGATCTCGAAACGACTGGCTGCGGAAGGCGCGGCGGTAGCGGTCAATTACCGCGCCTCGCGGGCCGCGTCGGAAGAAGTTGCCGCCGAGATCGAGGCCGCCGGCGGGACGGCGCTCGCGCTCCAGGCCGACGTTGCCGACGAACGGCAAGTGCAGGCGATGGCGGCGCAAGTCGAAGAACGTTGGGGCCGCCTCGACATCCTGGTGAACAACGCCGGTTGGAGCAAGATCACCCCCCATTGGGATCTCGCTGCGCTGACGGACGAAATCTGGGACCGCACGCTCGACACCAACCTGCGCGGAGCGTTCTATTGCGTACGCGCAGCTGCGCCTCTGTTGCGCAAGAGCGGCGGCGGCGCGATCGTCAACAACACGTCGGCTTCCGCGTTTACGGCCGCCGGCAGCACGATCGTCTATTCGGCCTCGAAGGCGGCGATGATGAACATGACGAAGTCGCTGGCGCGGGCTCTCGCGCCGGAAATTCGAGTGAACGCCGTCGCTCCCGGACTGATCGAGACTCGTTTCGCAGGCTGGCCGGCCGAGGCTTTCGAGTTGGCGCGGAAAGTGTCGCCCTTGAAGCGGATTGCAACCGCCGACGAGGTTGCCGCAACCGTACTGTTCCTCGCCTCCGACGACGCCGCGGCGATTACCGCCGAGACGATCCTGGTCGACTGCGGAATGACGCAGCTCGGCCGCGGCCGCAGGCGCGATCAGAAGTAATCGGGCCGGGCGCATGACCGTGAGCCGCGGCGCTGCGCAGGCGCCAGGCAGAGGATAACGGAGAAAGATGAAGACCGCGCCGCAGAACCGGATCCGCTTTGTCCGCTGGGCTTCGCTGGCGACGATCGCCGCCTCGTTTTTTTTGCTGCTGCGGGTTTTGCCGGTCGATCGGTTGTTCGAGGCGTTGCAGGTTTGGGTCGGGCAACTCGGTTTCTGGGGGCCGGCGATTTTTGCCGTCGCGTATGCGCTCGCCGCAACTTTACTGCTGCCCGCGTCGGCGCTGACCTTGGTTGCCGGCGCGGTATTCGGACTCGGTACCGGCATGGCCGCGGTGTGGGTCGGGGCTACGCTGACCGTTGCGCTGTCTTTTTTGATTGCCCGCTATCTTGCCCGCGCAAGAGTCGAGCGGATCGCCAAGGAAAATCCGAAATTCGGCGCCGTCGACAAGGCGCTCGGCGAGGAGGGCTGGAAAATCGTCGCCTTGATGCGGCTGTCCCCAGTTTTTCCGTTCGGTCTTCAAAACTATCTCTACGGGGTGAGCTCGATTCGTTTCTGGCCGTGCGTCCTCGCCAGTGCGGTCTTCATGCTGCCGGGAACGTTCCTGTACGTTTACTTCGGCTATATCGGAGGACAGGCGGCCGCGGCCGCGAGCGGCGGAGGCGCAGATACGGCCAAGCTTGCGCTTCAGGGCGCCGGGCTCGCGGCCACCGTGCTGGTCACGCTGTATATCGCCCGGATCGCCTCGCGCGCCGTCAAAAAGCACGCCGCCGTGGAGGAGGCTCCGGACGGCGGAGGCGGGCGGCAGGCGCCGGCGTCCGTGCGGGACGCAGCGATGCCGGCCGCGGCCGCGCTGCTCTTGTTCGCCGCCGCCTTGTACGCCTACCGGCATCGCGAGGCGCTGCAGGGTTGGTTCCATCCGCCCGTTGTGGAACTGCGCGAAACCTATGCAAACGACCGCGGAGCGGCAACCGTCGACCACTCGGCTTTCGACCGCGTAGCGCGCGCATACGTGGACGAGCGGGGTTTTGTCGACTATGCGTCCCTCAACGAAAACGCCGCCGATCTCGACGCCTATCTCGCCGTGCTGGCGGACGCGCCTTTCGCTCGGCTCGACCGCGACGGCAAGTTGGCGCTGCTGATCAACGCCTACAACGCTTTTACGCTGCGGCTGATCCTCGAAAATTACCCGGTGGACTCCATCGAAGCGATACCCGAGGAGCGGCGCTGGACGGCTGTCCGCTGGAATTTGGCCGGAGGCGTTTACAGCCTGGATCAAATCGAGCACGAATGGCTGCGCCCCAATTTCCGCGAGCCGCGCATTCACTTCGCCTTGGTGTGCGCGGCGGTCGGCTGCCCGCCTCTGCGCAAGGAAGCGTACGTTGCCGGCCGGCTCGAAGCGCAGCTTGAAGATCAGGCGAGAAAGCTCCACGGCGGCGAGCGTTGGTTGCGCTTCGACGAAGAAAATGGAGAACTTGCGCTGACCCGGTTTTACAGATGGTACAGGTGGGACTTCGCGCAGGCGTACGGCTCGCCGCTTGCGGTCGTCTCCAGGTACTCCCCGGCCGTCAAGAAAGCGCTGGACGGCGGCCGCAAAATCACCATCCGCTGGCTCGATTACGATTGGTCGCTGAACGAGCGGCGGGCGCCGCCGGCAGCCCCGGTCTCGCGCCAGGTCCGCCGGCCGAGGCTTGGCGCGGCCGGCGCAGAAGAATAGAGATCATGCCGACTCCGATTGAAGAGATCGTCGAAGCCCGTCCTCTCGACGAGCACAACCGCGCGCTTGTCAGCCGCGTGCATCCGTCCGGTTGGGTGAATCCCGCGCCGCGCGGCCGCTACAACATGGTCGTCGTCGGCGCCGGCACGGCCGGACTGGTCACGGCTGCCGGCGCCGCCGGACTGGGCGCGAAGGTCGCCCTCATCGAACGCAATTTGATGGGCGGCGACTGCCTCAATGTCGGCTGCGTTCCCTCGAAAGCCCTGATTCGCGCCGCGCGCGCTCTGGCCGATGTCCGCGGCGCGTCGGAATTCGGCATCGCTATCCCCGGCGGCGTCTCGTTCGACTTCGCCAAAACGATGGAACGGATGCGCGGGCTGCGCGCGGAGATCAGCCGGCACGATTCGGCCAAGCGGTTTGCCGAGCTCGGCGTCGACGTCTATATCGGCGACGCGGCGTTTACCGGACGCAACACGGTCGAGGTCGAGGGAACGACTCTCGCATTCGCGAAAGCGTGCATCGCGGCGGGCGCCCGTCCCGCGCGCATACCGATTCCGGGGCTGTGGGAGGTCGGCGCGCTTACCAATGAGACGGTGTTTTCCTTGACGGAATTGCCGCCGCGGCTCGCCGTCATCGGCGCCGGGCCGGTCGGCGTCGAATTGGCGCAATGCTTCGCGCGCTTCGGTTCGCAGGTCACCCTACTGGAGAATCGACGGGGCATCCTGAGCCGCGAAGACCGCGACGCCGCGGCGATTGTCGAAAAAGCGCTGATCCGCGACGGGGTCCGCCTGAACTGCTGCCAAAACGCCGTCAACGTGCGCCAAGAGGGCGGGGAGAAAGTAATCGAGGTCGAGAGCGCCGAGGGCGGAGAACGCGCCGCTATCCGCGTCGACGAAATTCTGGTAGGCGTGGGCCGCGCGCCGAACGTCGAAAACTTGGGGCTGGAGGCGGCGGGCGTCCGCTACGACATGCGCGGCGGCGTCGCGGTCGACGATTTCCTGCGCACGTCGAACCGAGACATCTACGCCGCGGGGGATGTCTGCTTCCCCTACAAGTTCACCCACACCGCCGACGCGATGGCGCGCATCGTGATCGGCAATGCGCTTTTTTTCGGGCGCGGCCGGACGAGCGCGCTGACGATTCCATGGTGCACCTACGTCGATCCCGAAATCGCCCACGTCGGCTTCTACGAGCACGATGCCGAGGAGAAGGGAATCGCGGTCGATACGTTCCAGATCGAGATGTCCGCGGTCGACCGCGCGGTGCTCGAAAGCGAGAGCGAGGGGTTCGTCAAAATCCATTGCAAGAAGGGAACGGAGCGCATCCTGGGCGCGACCGTCGTCGCCCGTCATGCCGGCGAGATGATCTCCGAAATCACGACGGCGATGGTCGGGGGCGTCGGACTCGGTTCGATCGCCAAAACGATCCACCCCTATCCGACTCAGGCGGAAGCCGTCAAGAAAGCAGCCGACGCTTACAACCGCTCGCGGTTGACGCCGCGCGTCAAGAGCTTGCTGGGCAAGATTCTCGAGTGGCGCCGGTAACGCCCGGAACGGCCTTTCGGCGGGCGCGGTTGCGACAATGTTAAAAGCTGCTGACGCGATGGCCGCCTCGATTTCGGTGATTATCCCCACGCTGAACGAGGCGGACTGCATCGCCTCGGCGATTCGCTCGGCGCAGTCGCGCGGGGCCGGCGAGATTATCGTGGTCGACGGCGGCAGCGCCGACGGCACGTCCGCGATTGCGCAATCGCTCGGCACGGCAGTCATCGCGAGCGCGGCCAACCGCGGCGCGCAGCAGAACCTCGGCGCTCTGCGCGCTGCCGGGCCGATTCTGTTGTTCCTGCACGCCGATACGAAGCTGCCGGTCGATTTCGCCGGGCGGATTCGCGAGACGCTCGCCGGCCCGGGAGTCGCCGGCGGCGCCTTTCGCTTTCGCCTCGACGGCCTGGGATGGCGGTTCCGCCTCATCGAGCGCGTCGTGGCGCTCCGCTGCAAGCTCTTTCAGCTTCCTTACGGCGACCAGGCGATTTTCGTAACCAAGGAAACGTTCGAGCGGGCGGGGCGGTTTCCCGAAAGCCCGGTCATGGAAGACTTCGATTTCGTCACGCGCCTCAAGAAGCTCGGCCGGGTGGCGATCGCCGGCGCTGACGCGGTAACCTCCGCCCGGCGCTGGCGCAGGATGGGCGTCTGGCGCATGACCTGGATCAATCAGCTTTGTATTTTCGGGTACTATCTGCGCATTCCGAGCCGGCGGATGGCGCGTTGGCGCGAGCCGGTCGGGCCGAGTTGATGCGGCCTGCTATCCTGCTTTTTCGCCTCCCTGCTGCAATCTCCGCGCTGCCGACTTGCCTGCGTCCGCCTCCAACCTGAAATCTTCCCGTATCGAATTCGTCGATCGGGGCGCGCGGCTTGCGGAAATTGCCGGCCGCCTCTCGCGGCAGGACGTCGTCGCCTTCGATACGGAGTTTCTGCGAGAGAAAACGTTTTATCCGCGGCTGGCGTTGATCCAGGCGGCGGATCGCGAATGCGCTTGGGTCATCGATCCGTTGGCGCTTTCGCCTGAGGAAATGCAGCCGCTGCTCGATGTTTTCACATCGCCGCATACGCTCAAGACGGCCCACGCGGCGGAGCAAGACCAGGAATGCCTTTTCCGCGCTTACGGCATGACGGTAGAGCCGCTGCTCGATACGGCGACCGCGGCGGCGCTGACGGGGCGCGGCGATCAGATCGGCCTTTCCGCATTGCTCTACAAGCTGTTGGGCGTGCGCTTGTCGAAGGGCCATACCCGAACGAACTGGCTGAAGCGTCCGTTGCCCGCGGCGATGATCGAGTACGCCGCCGGCGACGTGGCTCATCTGACTGAGGCCGCGGAGCATTTGGCGGACGACCTGCGCCGCCGGAACCGCTGGGATTGGGCGCTGGAGTTGTCGGCCGGCTGCGGCGCGGCCGCGCGCGCGGAATTCGACGCGGACGCCCTGGCGCGGAAGCTTGCCGCACGCAGCCGCCTGAGCGCGGCGGGCTTCGCGGCGCTCAAGGAACTGGTCGTCTGGCGCGAGCGGCATGCCCGTCAAAGGGACATTCCGCGGAATTGGCTGGCCGACGACCGCGTGCTCGTCAAGCTTGCCGCCGCTCGTCCGAAGCGGGCTGAGGACTTGCAGAATTTTCGGGGTCTCGGCGCAAAGTTGCGCGAACGCGGCGCGGAACAGATTCTGGCGGCGGTCCGCCGGGGCGAAGCGGCGCCGCCGGAAAAGCGCGAGACTCCTCCGCGGGAAGAAGAGCCGACGGCAGCCGAGACCGCGGCGCTGACCGTATTGAAGTGTTTTCTGACGGCGCTCGCCGCCGAAAACCGGATACCGCTGCGTTACCTCGTCGACGACGCCGCGCTGCGCAGGCTTTTGCGCGGACGCTTTTCGTCGCTGGAAGATTTGCGCGCCTCGGGGCTTCTCTCCCCTCGGGCGCTCGACGTCATGGGCGAAGAGTTGATCGCCATTCTGAACGGTGGCCGCGCCTTGCGCATCGTCAACGGCCGCGCCGAGCGCCGGGGATTCCCTGAAAAAGAGTAGCCGCTCCGCGGAGCCTCCAGGGTGCGGAATGAATCCATCACAATAAGGTGAGAGCGCGGGATGAAAGTGCATTTCTCGCTTGCCATGCCGGTCATCGGATAGAAAGTTCCTGGTGGCAAGATCGAACCTCTTGGATACGCGCACGATCAACTATATGGAGTTGATCGGCAACGGCAAGACGTACCGTGCGCCGCCCTATCAGCGCGACTACTCCTGGGCGGAAGAAGAGTGGGAATATCTTTGGAGCGATATCGTCGAATTGCGGTCGGACCGGGAGAAACGCCACTACCTGGGCGCCTTGGTCGTCGAAGGCGCAAGAGATCGAGATTTTCTGATTATCGACGGCCAGCAGCGTTTGGCCACTTTAAGCCTGCTTGCGCTCGCCGTGATCGACAGGCTGGCCGCCATGGCCGACAGCGGTATCGACTCCGCCGATAACACGGAGCGCAGCCGGGAATTGCGCAATCGCTTCATCGGTGAAAAGGATCCGGCCGCGCTGGTCGAAAGCAGCCGCCTGCATCTGAATGCAACGGACAACGCTTTCTATCAGGATTATCTGATTCAACTCAGAGAACCGCGTAACCCGCGCAAGCTGCCTCAATCGAACCGGCTTCTCCGGAAATGCTTCCGGTACTTCGTCGAACGGCTGCAAGAGTTGAACGGCTTGCAGAACGATGGAAAGGCTATGGCAAGCCTTCTGTCCGAGACGGTGGCGCGCCAACTCCTCTTCATTCTGATCAGGGTAGACGATGAGTTGAACGCATATACCGTTTTCGAGACGCTCAACGCGCGCGGTCTGGAGTTGACGACCACGGACTTGCTCAAGAATTACCTGTTCTCGAAGGTGCGCGTCGGCTCCGACCTGGATGCCCTGCAGCGCCGCTGGCGGGCGCTCATCGAGACTGTGGGCCAAGCGCGTTTTCCGGAGTTTCTCCGGTACCGCCTGCTCTGTGAGCAGCCGAAAATTCGCAGCCGGCGGCTTTTCAAGCTGGTGCGGGAGAGGACGCAAACCGCCCGCGATGTCTTCCATCTTTTGGACGATTTGGAGGGCAGAGGCGAGCTGTTCGCCGCCGTTCTCGACTCGAATCACGGCTATTGGCTGGATATGCCCGGCGCCAAGCCGTATATCGGCGAGCTCAATTTTTTTGGAGTACGGCAGCCGATGCCCCTGCTGTTTGCGGCTTGGGAAGCCTTCTCTGCAGAGGACTTCATCCGTGTGTTGAAGCTGGTCGGCGCGGTTGCGTTCCGCTACACCGTAGTAAGCGGACTCAATGCCAATGCCCTGGAACCCGTTTACCATCACGCCGCCAAGGCGGTGATGGACGGGGAGGCGGCAACCCCGGCGGCCGTGTTCGAGCGGCTCAAGCCGATTTATGTAGGCGACGAGAAGATGCGGCAGGACTTCGCCCTGCTTACGGTCGCCACCAGAGGCAGGCGGAGAAAGCTCGCAAAATACATTCTCGCGCGATTGGAGCAGCGCGCCTCCGGCCGCGCCTGCGATCCGGACACCGACCCCGCTACCGTCGAGCATATTCTGCCGGAGCATCCTGCCGAAATCTGGAACGAAACGTACCCGTCCGAGCGATGGGACAGCGGGGTTTGCCGCCTCGGCAATCTCACCCTGCTGGAAGCTTCCGCCAATCGGGGAACAGGAAACGAATCGTACCGCGGCAAGCTCGCTGCTTACGAGCGCAGCGGCTACGCGCTTACCCGGCAAATTCCGCAGTTGGCGCCCGAACAGTGGGCGCCGGAATTGGTCGAGGAACGCCGAAGGAAACTCGCCAAAGAAGCGGCCCGGGCATGGAGATCGGACTTCGCCTGAAACGCCCGCTCCCCAATCCTTCGCAAAGGATCTCGCGGCGCCGCAAGCATGCAAAGAACCTGCCGCTTACGGCGCGTTGCGCACGAAGCCCTGGAAGCCTTCGCGCTGCAGGCGTCTGAGCGCGGCTTCGGCGCTGCCGCCTTTTTGCGGCGTGACCAGTACGCGGAAGACTGCGCCGCGGTTGGTCTGCGCTTTTTCCAGATCGACTGCGTAGCCCAGCCGCCGGGCGTCGGCGGCGACCGATTCGGCTCTGCTGCGCTGCCGGAAGGAGCCGATCTGGACAACGGAACTGCGCCCGCCGGATTTTCGGGCGGAGGAGCCGCGGGAGCCGGATTTTCGCGCGGCGGAAGCGGATCTCGGCGCCTTGACGATCTTCAAGCGCACGCGGGCCGTGCCCGGGCCGATCATGGCGATCGCTTCCGCCGCAGCGCGCGAAAGGTCGATAATCCTGTTCCTGACGAACGGGCCGCGGTCGTTGATGCGGACTTGCGTCGACCGGCCGTTGTCGAGGTTCATCACCTGAACCCAGGTGTCGAACGGCAGCGCGAGATGCGCCGCGGTCATTTTGTTCATGTCGTAGACTTCGCCGTTGCTCGTGCGGCGGCCGTGATAAGGGTGTCCGTACCAGCTTGCGATGCCCCGCTGGGTCGCGCCGATCACGGCCGGCTTGGGGGGCGGCAGCCGATTCGGACTCGGGTTTTTAGCTCCGCAGGCGGCCAGCAGAGCAAGCGTCAAGGCAACCGGTACGGCGCTGCGCATAGTCCAATAGTGTACCCGCGCCGCCCAAGCCCGCTGCTTCCGGATTCGCTAACTTGGTGAAGATGAACGGTCAGATATCCGCGGCCCGCCGGCAGGACCTCCCGCCGGGCGAAAGCCGCATGACTCTGGATTTGCAGGTCTTCCTCAATCTTTTTGTTTCGATCGCCGAGGAAATGGGCATCGTGCTGCGGCGCACCGCGTTTTCGGCGAACATCAAGGAGCGCCGCGATTATTCCTGCGCGGTTTACGACGCGGCCGGCCGGACCGTCGCGATGGGCGACCACATGCCCGCGCACTTGGGCGCGATGCCGGTCTCGGTCAGCGCGGTGCTCCAAGAGGCGCAGCCGGGTCCGGGGGACATTTACTTTCTCAACGACCCGTTCCGCGGAGGGACGCATCTGCCCGACATTACCTCGGTTTCCGCCGTGTTCCCCGAAGACTCCGGCGAGCCGGCGCTTTACCTGGCTACTCGCGCTCACCATGCCGACGTCGGCGGCATGAAGCCGGGATCCATGCCTCTGGCCACTGAAATTTTCCAGGAAGGACTGCGCATACCGCCGGTGCGTCTCGTTCGCGCCGGCGAGTACGACGAGGGATTGCTTGCTCTGATTCTGGCGAACGTGCGCACGCCCGAGGAGCGCCGCGGCGATCTGGGCGCGCAGGTCGCCGCGCATCGAGTGGGCGAGCGGCGCTTGCTGCAGGCGCTGGCCAAGCACGGGCCGGCGAAGATCGCCGACCGCATGGCGCAGTTGCAGGACTATGCCGAGCGCCGCATGAGGCGCCGCATCGGGTCCCTGCCGGATGGATGCTATGCGTTCGAGGATTGGCTCGACGACGACGGCTTTTCCTCGCGGCCGGTGCGCATTGCCTGCCGCCTGACCGTGGCGGGCGGGTCGGCCACGGTCGATTTCAGCGAATCGGACCCGCAGACGCGCGGAGGCGTGAACGCCAATCACGCGGTGACCACCTCGGCGACCATGTTTTGTTTCCGCTGCCTGATCGAGAACGACGCGCCGTACAATGCCGGGCTGATGCGCCCGGTCACGGTCGTGACCCGCGCGGGCACGGTGTGCGACGCCCGCTTGCCGGCGAGCGTGGCTGCGGGCAATGTGGAGACATCGCAGCGGATCGCGGACGTGGTGATGGGAGCGCTGCACAAAGCCGCTCCGGCGAGCGTGCCGGCAGCCTCCGCGGGGACCATGAACAACGTCAGCCTGGGCGGGGTCGATCCCCTTTCGGGCGCTCCGTTCGCATACTACGAGACGATCGCCGGCGGGATGGGCGCGCGGCCCGCTGCCGACGGCCTGGACTCTGTCCACACCAACATGACGAACAGCCTGAATACCCCCATCGAGGCGCTGGAGCGCCAGTATCCGCTGCGGGTCGTCCGCTATTCGAAGCGGCCGGGCAGCGGCGGAGCAGGGAAGCACCGCGGCGGACACGGCGTGATCCGCGAGATCGAGTTCTTGGCCGGCGCCGAAGTTGCGCTGCTCTCGGAAAGGCGCGCGCGCGGACCTTACGGCGTTGCCGGCGGCGGATCCGGAAAACCCGGACGCAACTCCTTGAACGGCGTCGTCGTCCCCGCCAAGGGGAACTTCCGGGCCAAGCCGGGAGACCGCATGAGAATCGAGACGCCAGGCGGCGGCGGCTATTTTTCGAGCAGGAAGTGACCGACGAACATGGCGTCGATGCCCGAGGCGTAAAAGCTGCGCACGGCCGCGCGGGGATCGTTGACCAGCGGTTCGCCGAACAGGTTGAACGAAGTGTTGTAGAGCACGGGCAGTCCGCTGACGCGGCCGGCTTGCTGCAGCAGCTCCCAATAAAGCCGGTTGTCCGCTTTGCGCACGAGGTGAACGCGGATGCGCTCGCCGTCGAGCAGCGCCGCCTCGAACGTCCTCTTGTGGCGCGGTTTCACGCGGCTCACGGTGGCCAGATGCCGCGCGACGGGCGTGGTATGGAAGTACTCGTCCGCGCGCTCTTCCGGCACGGATGCCGCAAATTTGCGAAAATGCTCGCGGCGCTTGATGTAGACGTTCAGATTCTCGGTCGAGTAAGGATTCAACGGCGACGCCAGAATGCTGCGATTGCCGAGAGCGCGCGGCCCGAACTCGGTGCGGCCTTGAAACCAGGCCAGAATCTGATTGTCGGTCAAACGCCGCACCGCATCGTCGACGAGCTCGGTATCGGTCATCAGGTAGCGCAGCCGGAGCTTGCAATTTTCCAATACCTGCTTGATCTCTTCGCTTCCGAAGCTCGGTCCCAGAAAAAGATTTTCCATCGGCACGCGCTCGCCGCGCTTGAGGATTTTGTGCCAAGCGTGATAGGCGCAGCCGACGGCCGTGCCCGCGTTGCCGGCGGCCGGTTGTACGAACACCTCGCCGAAGCGCCCGCTCGTTTCCAGCGCTTCCACCAGCATGGCGTTCATCGCCAAGCCGCCGGCGAGGCAAAGACGCTCGGCTTCTCCGGCCAGACGGATCACGGCGACGGCGACGGCGCTCTGCACTCCGGCGGCCAAATCGCGCCGCAGAGCGGGAGCGATGCTCTTGCCGGGCTCGATGCCGGCCGCGCGGTAGAACTTTTCGCTGAAGCCGCCTTGCGTCGGGCGCGCGGTGTCGAAATAGCTGCGGTCGAGTCTGGGCAGCGCCGCTTCCGCGCCGCCGAGAATCGCGCAGAACAAGTCGGCGAACCGCGGCTTGCCGGATAGCGACAGCCACTGCAGCTTGTGTTCCTCGCCGTCTGCAGCGAACCCCGCCAACTCGGTCACCCGGCTGTAGAGAGCGGCGGGGGAATCCGGCGCGTAAAGCTCTTCTACGGCGTCGAGTTGCGATCCCTTGCCTTCCCATACCGCTCCGCAGCGCATATCGCCGCGGCGGTCGAGGGTCAGGACGCGGGCGCGCTCATAGGGAGAAGCGAAAAATGCGCTGGCGGCATGGGCGTCGTGATGATCGACGATGACCATCCGCGCTTTGGGGAAAAGCGATTTCAGATGGAAATGAAACGAGTTGTCCGCGCCGGCGGCCAACGGCCGCGCGAGGGCGACGACGTCGACATCGCTCGCTGCCGACGAGCCTGCCGCCAAGCAGCAATCGATCGCCTGTTTGGGCAGTCCGCCGCGGTGCGCCTGGCGGGCGAGTTTTTCTTCTTCGATCGCGGCTGTCAAGCGTCCGTTGCGCATGAGCGCGGCGGCTCCGTCGTGCAGCCAGCCTCCAATTCCAAGTATC
The DNA here is from genome assembly GCA_965214655.1 of Bryobacterales bacterium. Taxonomy (GTDB): domain Bacteria; phylum Acidobacteriota; class Terriglobia; order Bryobacterales; family UBA6623; genus CATQHP01. The sequence goes on from OZ243965.1 coordinate 4,837,772, forward strand.
AGCATGTTTTGTCCGAGTCGAGCGTCTACACGCCCGCGAGGCGCTCCAGAACGCGTTCTCTACCAATCAGCGTAAAGACTTTGAAGGCGCTCGGGCCGACCGACTGTCCGGTCAACGCGGCGCGGGCGCCGTTGATCAACAGGCCGGGCTTGACTCCGCGTTCTGCAGCGAGCGAGCGGAGCGTCGTTTCGACCGCTTCCTCAGAGAAATCGTCTGCTGCTTCCAGGCGCTTTCCCAACTCGCGCAGGCCTTCGCGGGCGCCTTCTTTGTCGAGATTGGCCGCGGCTTTCGCTTCCGTCTCGAAGACGTCCTCGAAGTAGGCTTTGCCGCGCAGCGAGAAGTCGGTCGTCAAGGTGAAGCGGGAGCGGAGAGCGTCTGCGGCGGCGGCCAGCCAGTCCCGCCGGCGGCCTGCGTATTCGGCTTTCCACCAGCCGGCGCGTTTGATCTCGATCTCGACCCAGGGCAGCAGTTGCTCGACGGGCATGGCGCGCAAGTGCCGCGCGTTCAGCCAAAGGGCTTTCGGGTCGGCCCAATTCTGCGCGGAGGTTTCGTCGAACTGCACGACTGCGTTGGTGCGCAGCACCCCGTCCGTTCGGAAAAGCGAGACCAACTCCTCCACCGTCAGCACTTCGCGGTTGTCTTTGGGAGACCACCCCAACAGGCTGAGATAGTTGACGAACGCGGCCGGCAGAAAACCCTTGTCCCGGTAGGTCGTGACGCTGACTATGGGGCCGTGCTTGCGTTTGGAGAGCTTCGATCCGTCGGGGCCGAGCAGCAGCGGAAGATGGCCGAACAGCGGCAAATCTCGGCCCAGCGCCTCGAAAATCAAAATGTGCTTGTAGGTATTCGACAGATGATCCTGCCCGCGGATCACGTGGGTGATCCCCAAGTCGCAATCGTCGACCGTGGACGCCAAGTGATAGGTGGGATCCCCGTTGGCGCGGGCCAGGGCGAAATCCTCGATGTCGGCGAACTTGCGAAACTGCTTCTTGAAAATCAAATCCTTGAAGGGAACGCCGTCTCCGCGCTCGCGCGGCACGCGGAAGCGCAAGACGAAGGGCTCTCCGGCGGCGGCGCGGCGGTCGCTCTCTTCTTTCGAGAGCTCGCGCATTCCGGGGTTGCAAAGCCAAGCGGTCCGGGTTCCCGCGGAGACTTGCTTCGCCGCGGCGTTCTCGGCCGTATTTTCCGGGGTAAAGTCGCGGTAGGCCGCGCCTTTGGCCAGCAGGGCGGCGGCCGCTTCGCGGTGGAGCTGCTTCCTCCGGGACTGATAGTGCTGCTCGTCCCAGGGCAGGTTCAGCCATTCGAGTCCTTCGAGGATCGAGCGCAGCGATTCTTCGCTGCTGCGCTCGGCGTCGGTGTCGTCGATCCGCAGCGCCATGCGGCCGCCGGTGGAGCGCGCGAACAGCCAATTGAAGATATAGGTGCGCGCGCCGCCTATGTGCAGAAATCCCGTTGGGGAGGGTGCGAAGCGGACGCGGTTCATGGGCGCTAGCAGTCCGTGGTGAAAGTCCCGTGGGCGGCGCGGCAGGCTACTGCGGCGTCTTTCCGGCCCGCGCAAGCGGTTCGGCGAGAAGTGAGGAGGGGGGCGATCCGGGAGATCGTCCCCGACGAAGGACGCAGCCGACGGCCGCAAATGCCTGCCGCCCAAAGGGTTACGCGCCCTGAACTGCCGATCCGGTAGCATACGCCATGTCGAGTCACTTGATTGCCCACACGATACTGCATTGGCCCCAAGCGCGTAACGGCGCCAGCGTGACTTTTGCCACGGGCTGCTAGGGGAGCCGTGCCCGGATTATCGGGCTCAACGGCCAGTATAACGAGATCGACGGGGGAAGGGCGGCGCCGGGCGGCCGGGCGTTGACGACGACGCAGCGCCTTCGAGACTCAATTCTTTGCGCCCAGCCAGCGGATCTTCTCCCCTCCAAGCAAAGGGAGCGAAAAAATCGCGCCGCTCGAGGGGTCGAAGTCGACTTTTGCGAGGCGGTCGCCGTAGGGGCGCAGGATCTCCAGATCGCCGCCCGCGGCCGGCGCTTGCATGCGCAAAAAATCTCCCAGCGTCGTCCCCGGCGCTATGCGCTCCTCGGTTCCGTTCCTTTCGACGGCGACGTAGAGATTGAACGACAATTCGGACGGCCCCGTTGCGCACCAGCTCTCCGCCGTCTTTTTCGAGCAGGTTCGCGGATCGTCCAACACCGCTGTGGAACGCGTTTCGAGTTCCCGGCGCGTGGGCGCTGCAAGGAACAGTACGTCGTGATCGCCCGACTCAGCGACGCGAGTAAGGTAGATCATGCGCATGAACCGCGCCTGCGGCGCGAAGGCGAAGCCCGTGCGCAGAGGCGCGTCGAGGCTCTCGGCCTCCCCGTCATGGAAAAAGGCGGTTCGTTCGTGTTCGACCCGAATGCCGCCATCCGTCGTTTCCCGTATTGCGTACCAGGATTCTTCGTATCCGATCAGATCTTCGGATGCGCGCACGTCGATGCTCAGCCTTGCGCCGCCCGCGGCCTTTGGATCGCTTGCCGAGGCGACGGCGGACCGACCGGAAGCGGCGCCGCCGCGAAAGACCGGCCCCACCACTTTCAATGCGCGTCCCGGCAGGAAGTCCATGAAGCTCGAGTCCGCGGGATGGCCGAACAGCACGCTGTAGGCGTGCCTGAGCTCCAATGGAAACGATTGGGCAATCCGTGTTGCCAGCGGCCCGCTGCGGCTTGGCGCAAGGCAGCCTCTTTCGCTGAACAGGTCCGTCCAACGGGTCAACCAGCCCGGCGGCCGCGCCGTCAGCGTTTCCCGCGCGATCGAAATCCGGTACTTGCGGCGCCGCTTGACGACTGCGATGCCGGGCTCTTCAAGCCGGCAGTCGGCGTGGCGGTCCGGCGGCCGAACTGTGAACGTGCGCAAATCGACAGACAGATCTTGCACGCCGGGCGGCGCCAACAGCGCATTTCGAGGTTCCCCAACGATTCGATAGGCAGCGGCTCTGCGACCCGCGCAGCCGAGAGCGCTCAGCAAAAGAGCCCCGCAGGCCAAAGCGACGCCGATTGCCCGCATTGCCGGCAGCGTAGCGCACGCCGCCGAACGGGCAGGCGCGAGGAGGGCTTCGCCGTCAACGGCCGCCGTCGAGACCGCGGCAATCATCCCGCCTGCTGCGCATCCAGAATTTCGCGGATCGACTGCAGCGCAGCCAAGTCGCCGACGCTTCGCTCGCCGGCGCTCCTGCTGTCTTGCGCCAAGGCGATGCCGGCGGCCAGCGAAAACGCCTCGCCCTTCGACGGCCGCGGCTTGGCGGCGCGCAGACGGTCGCGGTATTCCAACACACGGTCGACCCCGCGCTGCGCGGTCTCCCGGGTCAGCGCCAGCAGCGCGGTCCCATCGTAGCGGCCGGTTCCGGCGCGTTCGCGGGCGCTCTTCAGTCTGTTGGCGATTTGGCAAAAGCGCTGCGCGCCCGTGTCCACGCCCCGCGGGTCCGCCGCCAGCAGGTGCGCAACGAGTTGCAGGGCGTTGCCCTTGCGGAAACCGGCGGTCCGCAGACGTTCGTAGACCCGCTCCACTCCGGCGGTCAGGGTTTCAACCGCCTCGTCCCGGCCGGCGTGAAGCGCCGCGGCCGGCAGGTCGTCGGCAGTGGTCAGCCAAAAACGATCCTTGCGCCAGCGCCTGTAGATGGCCGCGAGGCGGTCGAATTGCCGTTCGGACACAGGGCGCCTCTCGGCTTGGAGCGCCAGCAGCAATGCGGCCAACGTCGGACCGCAGCCGCGGCGCGGGAGCTTGCGCGCCCGGAACGCGCTGCGCATCGCGAACATCCGGGACTGGATTTCTGCGGGATCGAGTCCGCGCCGGAGGACGATCGCCGCAACCACGTAACGAATCTCCGACTTCAGCGGACTCCACAGGCGGGCGCGCTTGCGCAGCCCGTCCGCCGTCCCTTCCAGGCGGTCGCAGTCGATGGCTGGGCCGGCGCCGTCCAGGGCCAGCGCGGCGAAGCGGAAGGTTACGGTATTGACGGTCCAGGGCTTGCGGGCGCGCAATCTCTCGAACGTCTCCAGATAGGCGGCGACCGGGTCGACTGTCGTCCGCATCAGTCGCAATATAGCAACATGCGGCGAAATCGCAGGCGCCGGTCACCGTGCAGGCCGCCGCCTGCATCCGGCTATTCGGGCACGATCACGATCTTGCCGAACTGTTTCTTGTTTTCCAGATATTCGTGAGCGCCGCGCACGTCGCTCAGCGGAAAGCTGCGGTCGATCACGGGCTTCAGCAATCCGCGGTCGAAAAACCGCAGCACTTCGTACAGTTCGCCCATCGTTCCCATGAACGAGCCGTTCAAGCTGAGATGCTTGGCGAAAAGCCGTCCCAGGTTGAGCGGCGTCTCGAACCCGGTCGTCGCTCCGCAGGTGACCAGACGGCCGTGGTGGGCGAGCGAGGCGACGGAATGTCCGAAGGTCGCCGCGCCGACGTGCTCGAAGACGATATCGACGCCGCGGCGCCCGGTGATGGCGCGCACTTCGTCTTTGATCGACTGTTTGTAGTGGTCGATCACGTAGTCGGCGCCGAGTTCCTTGGCTTTGGCCAGCTTCGCTTCGCCGCCGGCGGTAGCGATCACGCGGCAGTGGAAGAGCTTGGCGATCTGGATTGCCGCGATGCCGACGCCGCTGGAGCCGCCGATGATCAAAACGTCCTCGAGCATCTTGATATTGGCGATGCCGACGAGCATGTGCCACGCCGTCAGGAACACCAAGGGCACGGACGCGGCTTCCGCATAGCTCAGGCTGCCGGGGATGGGCAGCGCATTCGCTTCGGGAACCGCTACGTATTCGGCGTTCAGTCCCTGGTAGACATAGCCGAAAAGCCCGTAGTCGGGGGCCCAATTGTCGCGGCCGCGGGCCGTTTCGTAGCTTGCGCTCAGCGTGCGCCCCGGCGCGACGAGAACCTTGTCGCCCACTTTCGCGCGCGCGCACAAATCGCCGACGGCGACGATCTCGCCGGCCGCGTCGCTGCCGAGCACCCAGGGAAAATCGAGCTTCAGGCCGCGCAACCCGCCGCGAACCCACAAATCGAGGTGGTTGAGCGAGCAGGCGCCCACGCGCAGCACAACCTCGTTGCCTTTCGGCTGCGGTTCGGGCGCATCCTCGTAACGCAGCACCTCGGGGCCGCCGGTCGCGTAAATCCGCGAGACTTTCATAGACTCGATTTCTCCTTATCCTGCGATCCCCGATTATAGTGCGCTCTGTCCCCTAACCGGCAGGCGCTCTGCTCGGTTGACCCTCGTTCGGAAGCGTAGCTATCATCAGGTTAGCGGTTGCGCAGCCATGCGCAACCGCGAAGGTAGGCGCCAACGCATGGGTCCTCTTGGAATGGGCGAGATCATCGTCATCTTCATCCTGGCCTTGTTGATCTTCGGGCCGAAAAAGCTGCCCGAGCTCGGCAAGACTTTCGGCAAGGGCATGGCCGAGTTCAAGCGTGCGTCGAACGAGTTGAAATCGACCTTCCAGCGCGAGATGGACAACATCGAGAAGGAAACGCGGGAAGTCAAAACCTTGGCCGGCGATGTGAGCAAAGACATCGATGCCTCCTACTACGACGACGGCGAAGAAGATTACTACGACGCCTACGATTACGACGGCGGAGCCGGAACCAAGACATCGGGGAGCTCGGCAGCAGCCAACGGCGCCGCGGGCGAACCCGATTCGACCGGCGATGAGGCCGCCGATAAAGACTCCACCAGCATGGAAGCTTCCGGCAGCGCGGCGGCCGCCGCGGCTGAAACCCCGAGCGAAGACAGCTCAAGCGCCGGCGCCGTCGAGGCCGCCGAGGTCCCCGTCGCGGCCGTTGGAGCCGATGGGGAGGACTCGAAGCAGAAAACGGCGTAGGGGTTCCCCGGGAACGCCGACCGGTCGAATTGCGCCCGCGGCGGGCGTAGCGGTTGTATCGTGCGATGAATCCAGAAGACAAAGACCCAAAGGACAACAATTCCAACGGCGAGTCCGAGCCGCGGCCGAGCGGGGAGGAATCCGCCGCCGATTCGCCGCCTTCGTCCGCTCAGGGAGCGTCATCGACCTACTACGACGATCCCCATCACGACGAATCCGACTACGAGCACGACGATCCTTACGCCGCGGGGGAGCGCTCCGCCGAAGAGAGCGCAAAGCCGGCCGGCGGCGCTCAGCCCGAGTCGGCGTCTCCTCCGCCGCCGAAGCCGCCGGCCGAGCCGGACGAAGACGACGAAGACGGCGAGGATGACGAAGAAGAGGGCATGGTGCGCATGTCGTTCATGGACCACCTCAGCGAACTGCGCACGCGAATCCTCCGCGCCCTGGCGGGATTGCTTGTCGTTTATCTTCTCTGCCTGACCTTCGCGCAGGACCTTTTGCAGTTCGTGCTCGTTCCCTTTTACGCGGCAACGGAGTCGATGAAGGGGCCGAACGGCGAAGCTCTCGAGATCGTCAACATACGGCCTCTGGAGCAGTTTCAGGTCATCTATATCAAGGTGCCGTTGATCGCGGCGGTTTTTTTGGCCGCGCCCTGGCTGATGTACCAGGCATGGCGCTTCATTGCTCCGGGACTCTACAAGCGCGAGCGGCGTTGGGCCGCGCCGTTTATTTTCTCGACCGCCGCGCTGTTCATCATGGGCGGCGCTTTCTGTTATTTCGTTGCGCTGCGCGTGACGCTCCAGTTTCTGCTGACCATCGGCATCGACAAGATCACGCCATACATTTCCGTCAGCGAGTACCTGGACACGTTTATCGTCCTGGAGCTCGGGCTGGCGTTGGTTTTCCAGCTTCCGGTGCTGATCTTTTTCTTTACCCTGATGCGTTTGACGACGCCGCGGTTTCTTTTGCGCAACGTACGCTACGCCATCCTGATCATGTTCATCGTAGCGGCGATCATCACGCCCACGGGCGACCCGTTCACGATGACGCTTTTCGCCGGGCCGATGATTCTCTTGTATTTCATCGGCATCGGCGCGAGTTGGCTGCTGACGCTCAAGCGCGAAGGCCAGGCGGTTCCGTGGTTCCGCATCGCCCTGGCGGCGCTGATCTTCTTCGGCGCGGTCGCCGGAATCGTCTATTACATGTTCGCCAACATGGGCTACCGATTCGTTGCCGAATTCCCCTGGTTCGTCGGACCGTAGGAGCGGCGCCGTACGATCCGGCAGCAACGGAGCAACGAGAATGGCGGAACTGAAAACGAAGCCGAACCAGGCCGACGTCGAGAAGTTCATCGCTTCGGTCGAAGACGCGAGGAAGCGCCGGGACAGCCGGGCCCTGCTCGTCATGATGCAGGAAATCACCGGCGCGAGGCCCCGCATGTGGGGGGACAGCATCGTCGGCTTCGGGACCTACCACTACCGCTACGCCAGCGGGCGCGAGGGAGACTGGTTCATTACCGGATTCTCGCCGCGCAAACAGGCGTTGACCGTTTACTTGATGTGCGACGTTTCCGCGCAGCAGCCGCTGTTGAACAAGCTGGGGAAATACAAGATCGGCAAGTCCTGTCTGTACGTCAAGAAACTGGAAGACATCGACGAGGCCGTGCTGCGCGAACTGATTGCCCGGCGCTGGGCCGAGCAAGCGGGCTGACGACCCGCGGCGGCGAACCGCGGCGCGCCCCCCGTTTTTTGGCTCCTCCGACTTTTCGGGCCGTCGATGTAAAATTTCCGCCTTGCAGCGCGGCTTTCCAGCTCTTCGCCTTTTTTCTTTATTAATTTTAGTTAATATAATTAAATGTTTTGCGTCCATAGACGCAACCGGCTCGTTTCCAATCGTATCCTCCTGCACTTCGGAATCGGCTCTTTTCGGTGGAGACTGTTTCCATTTGCCCTCTGCGCCGTTCTGCCGGCTGCGGTTGCCCGGGCGCCGCCGGCGGCCGGCGACCCGATCTACACCGTCGCGGGGATCACGGCGGTGGACCGCGGCCCGGCCACCGAGTCGTATTTGCAGTCCCCTTTCGGCGCAACGCTGGACGGATCGGGCAACCTCTACATTGCCGATACGGACAACCACCGCATTCGCAAGGTCGACGCCGTCACGGGGCGCATCTCCACTCTCGTGGGAGATGGGACGCGGGGATTCGGCGGCGAGGGCGGTCCGGCGGCCGAGGCGCAGTTGAACACGCCCCGCGGCGTGGCCGTGGACATCCGCGATATTCTCTACATTGCCGATACCGAGAATCACCGCATCCTCTCGGATCGGCCGCCGCCGACCCCTCCGGAGCCTCCCCTCGCTCCGGCGGTGCAGGCGCGGACCTTCGTCTTGCCGCAGGACGCCGCGCCGGCTGCGCAAGAAGTTGCGCTGTACGCCGAAGACGGAGCGGCGGACTTCCAAGCGCAGCCGGGGCAAAGCTGGATTAGCGTATCCCCGGCAAGCGGCAGCCTGAGCGAAGGCGAAGAGAGAGTCGTTACGGTCACGGTGGGTCCGTCCGGGCTGCGCGTAGGGGCGCACGGCGGGCGGGTGTACATCCGTTCCGGGGGCGGTTGACGGCGCGGGTGAATATCGAGCTGGAAGTGCTGGGGCCGGCCGTATCGGAGCTTGGCGTAGTGAACTCCGCCGTGATGAGCGCGCTCGGCGAGTCGACAACTCCGTACGGCCCGACGGCTATGCCGCTGGCGCCGGGTTCGATGGTCGTCGTGCTGGGCGAGAATTTCACCTTCGACGAGGAGACGCTCGCGGCCGAGGGATTCCCCTTGCCCGTGAGCCTGGGAGGGGTCAGCGTGAGGTTCGACAGTCTTTCCGGCCCGCGCAGCAGTCTTTCCGGCCCGCGCAGCGGCCTGCAAGCGCGGCTGTTCGCGGTGGGGCCGCAGCGCATCGAAGCGCAGTTGCCCTCCCTGCCGGGCATGTCTTTCCAGCCCGCGCAAGCGGAGGCGCTTGAGGCGGGCGGAATCGCGCCGGCGACGGTGGTCGTGGAGACGGCGGAGGGCAGCAGCTATCCGCGGCGCTTCACTGTAGCCGCGCATGCGCCGGGCGTATTTACGGTGTCCGGCGAGGGGACGGGCCAGGCGGCGGCGCTGTTGGCGGGCGCGGGCGTTCTGGCGGCGCCGCGCGGCGTGGTCGGGGAGAGCCGCCCGGCGCAGGCGGGAGACGTGTTGGAGATCTACGCGACGGGGCTGGGGCCGGTGCGGCCGCCCATAGCCGACGGGGAGAACTCGTGCGGGCCGCAAGGCGTCTGCCTGGCCGACGGCTCGAACGTCGTGCTGCGGCGCACGGTCGAGCGGCCGCGGGTGAGCATCGGCGGCGTGGAGATCGCCGCCGAGAGCGTGCTGTTCTCGGGTTTGGCGCCGGCGCTGGTCGGCGTAGACCTGGTGGTGGTGGAGGCGCCCGCAGGCATCGAGCCGTCCGCCGCAGCGGAGATCAGGATCGCCGCCGGCGGCCGAGCCAGCCAGGCCGGCGTCACGATCGCCGTCGAGTAACGACGCTGGGGGATGATTCCACAAGACATCCGCGCGGTCAACCGCAAATCCGGATTCCTCGACGATCGTCACGGCAAGCATTCGGCGATGCGGCTGATGAGCCTGTCGGCGCTCGCGGCGGCGTTCGCATTCGGGCTGCTCGCTCTGTTCTGCTCCCGGGCGGACGGCGAGAAGGGTTTGTATCTTTCCGTTTTTTTGATCGCAGCGTTCGCGCCGAAGGCGATCCGGAAGTTCTCCGAAGCCAAGTTCCGGTAGGCGTAAACGGACAGTTGGTTTGCGATCGCGGGCCTTTGGATTTGGGACGGGAGCGGGGCTTGGCCGCTTTGCGCAGGGCCGCATCGGCGGCCCCGGCCCCATCTATCGCAGATAGGCGAACTCCCAACCGGCGTGGTCGCACTGGCTGCGGATGCGCCACTCGAGCAGGGCGTCGAGCAACTCCCGCTTCTTGTGCCCGCAGGCCGGGTCCGTCCAGAGGTTTTTCACTTCGTCGGGGTCGTTTTGCAAATCGAACAGTTGTCCGTCGCTTGCTCCGACGAAGTGAACCAGCTTCCAGTCGCGGCTGCGGATCATCGTCTGGTAGTCGTTCGTGGTGAAATTGACGTCGCGCGCCGATTCGCAATACACAAAATCGCGGCCTGAAAACTCTTCGCCCCGTATCGCCGGCATGAGCGACCGCGCCGCCATCTTCGGCAGCGGAGCGAGCCCCGCCATTTCCAGAATCGTCGGTCCGAGGTCCATCAGCGAACATAGCTCTTCGACCGTACGGCCGCCTGCGATCTTGCCCGGCGCCCATACGATCGCCGGCATCTTCGTCACGGTGTCGTACATGGTCCATTTCTGGCTGTGTCCGTGGTCGGTCAAGCAATCGCCGTGGTCGGAAGTGAAGATGACGATCGAGTTGTCGAGATAGCCCGTTTCTTCGAGCGTCTCGATGATCTCGCCGATTTTCTCGTCGATCAGCGTCACGTTGCCAAGGTAGTAGGCGCGCTGGCGATGCCGGGCTTGCTGCGAAGGATGCTGTTGATGGACGACCGAGTCGTGATCGACCTCGCAGTTGTGCCGGATCATGCCGCGGTACGATTCGGGCTGGTTGTCCAGCTCTTCCTGCGTCACTTCGAGCAGGGGAAGCTCTTTGCGCATATAGGGCTCCGCGTACCGCGCCGGCGGGTCGTATGGGGGGTGCGGCCCCGGAAAACCGATTTGCAGAAACAGCGGCTCAGTCTTGGGGTAACGCTTCAGCCACCACTTGGCGAGATCGCCGACGAAAGCATCCGGGTGCATGTCTTCGTCAAGCGTCCACTCGAAAGCGCCGAGACGCTCCTTGTAGTCCGGCATCCCGCGGTAGAGCAGGCGTCCGGGCTTGCGCAGGCCGCGGGCCTGGAGCGCCTTGTCCCATTCGTCGAAATAATAGCGGCCTTCCAGATGACGGTCTTTGTTTTCGACCGTATAACGCTGCTTGAACCCGAACAATTCGTTGTAGGGGAAGGTGTGCATCTTGCCGATGTTGATCGTGTTGTAGCCGGCTTCCTTGAGCTTCTCCACCCAGCAATGGCGCCAGCGGTCGCCGTTGCGGAGCACGCCGTGAGCATGAGGGTATTGGCCGCTGAACAGACTGGCGCGGCACGGCGCGCACGAAGCGGCCGGAATGAAGCAATGGGTGAAAACGACGCCCTCGCGCGCCAAGCGGTCGAGGTTGGGCGTGTCGACATGCGGATAGCCCAGAGCGGCGATCGTGTCGAAGCGCTGCTGATCTGTGATGATGAAAATAATGTTCGGGCGCTCGTCCGGCATGGAACTCGTATTTTACTTGTCCGGCCGCCGAGTCCCTGGGGTTGGCGATGAAAATCGGAATCACCTGCTATCCCACCTACGGCGGCAGCGGCATCGTCGCCTCCGAAATCGGCATGGAGCTCGCCGCTCGGGGGCACGAAGTTCATTTCATTACCTACGCGAACCCGATCCGTCTGACCGACAACCACCCCGGAGTCTTCTATCACGAGGTCGAGGTCAGCGACTATCCGCTTTTTCAGTACCCGCCGTACAGCCTGGCCTTGGCGTCGCGCATGGTCGAGACGGCGGAGAACGAACGGCTCGACCTGCTGCACGTACACTACGCCATTCCGCACGCGGTCAGCGCCTTGCTGGCCGCGCAAATGACGCAAGGGCGGCTGCCCTTCCTGACCACGCTTCACGGCACGGACGTGACGCTTGTCGGCGCGGATTCCTCATACCTGCCGATCACGAGGTTTGCGATCGAAAGCAGTCCGGGCGTGACTTGCATCAGCGAGCACTTGCGGGAGGAAACCGAGCGCGTTTTCGGCGTAACGCGGGAGATCGAAATGATTCCGAACTTCGTCAACTGCGGGTTGTACCGCACGCAGGGAGATCCGGCGCTGCGCGCCCGTTACGCCCGCCCGGAAGAGAAGCTGCTCGCACACCTCTCGAATTTTCGTCCGGTGAAGCGCGTGGCGGACTGCATACGCGCTTTTGCGGAAATTGCCGGAAAGCTGCCCGCCAGGCTGCTGCTGATCGGCGACGGGCCGGACCGCGTTCCCGCCGAGAAGCTGGCGCGCGAGCTGGGCGTATGGAGGCGAACGATATTCGTCGGCAAGCAACAACGGGTCGCTTCGCTTCTGGCGGTTTCGGACCTCTTGCTTTTGCCCAGCGCAATGGAGTCCTTCGGCCTCGCCGCTCTCGAAGCGATGGCCTGCGGCTCTCCGCCCGTGGCGGCCAAAGTCGGTGGGCTGCCGGAGGTCGTCACCGACGGTCATGACGGGCGTTTGACCGCTCCCGGAGACACGAAAGCAATGGCGGATGCAGCCGTCGAAATTCTATCCTCGCCGGAGACGTTTCGCCGCATGAGCGCGGCGGCCCGCGCAACCGCCGTCGCCCGGTTCAACAGCGAGGACATCGTTCCCCGTTACATCGACGCGTACAGGCGGCTGGCGGCGAAGCCCTGACGCCTGTTCCGTCCGTGTCCGCGTCTCAACGCGGTTCCGCCGTCGGTTCGTCCTCAACGACTACGGCGGCGCCGTAGACCAGAATCTCCGCCATGTTGGCCGCGACATAGGAAGTCGCGACACGAACTCCAACGATGGCGTTGGCCCCCAATTGCTGCGCTTCGGCGACCATGCGGTCGAGAGCGTGCTCGCGGCTCTCCGCAAGCAATTTGGTGTACTCATGCACCTCTCCGCCGACAAGATTTCTGAAAACCGCCAGGATATCCCTGCCCAGATGCCGCGCGCGAACGGTATTCCCGCGAACGAACCCGAGCGTGCGGACGATCCGTTTTCCCGCGATGCTCTCGGTAGTGACGACGATCATCTCTTGACTCCTCGATAGCGGTCGTGAGGCAGCTCCAGCATCCGCTGGCGGGCTACGGAGGCCAGCAGCAGAAGGAGTCCCAGGGGAATCGAGCCGACGATGCTCTTGCGCAGCCAATACATGTCCGCTGTAACGAACAAGTAGCCGGCGTAGACCGCCCAGGCAACCGCGCCGACAACGAACAATGCCCAGCCGATGCGCCGCGGCACCTTTACGGACAGCCGCTGCGCCAGCTTGTCCATGCGGTCGTCCGGCGGCGGACGGAAGGCAAGTTCCGAAGTCGCCTTTTTGAGAGCCCGCAGTTGCCGGAGCTTTTCTTGCGCCTCGGGCGAGTTTTCCAGATGGATGCGAACTCGTTGCTGCTCGGCTTGCGTCAACTCGCCGTCAAGATAAGCGGACAGCATGCTCTCGATAGGTTTCTCATCCATGGTTACAGATACCTCCTGAGCTTGCGGCGTAGGATTTCACGGGCATCGTGGAGCCGTGAGTTCACCGTCGTCAACGAATTGCCGGTGACCGCGGCGATTTCCTTATAGGCGAACCCCTGGATGTCCCGCAGCACCAGAACTTCTCTTTGCTCCGGGGAGAGCTGGCGGATCGCCAGCCAAACGCGCTCTTTCAATTTGTTTTTCTCGGCCAGAACATCCGGGCCGGGATGCGGCGATTCTTGAGGTTGCGCCTCGTCCCAATCGGTTTCCCTGCGCGCGCCGCGCTTGCGGTGCAGATCGACCGTCAGGTTGCGGATGATCGTATAGAGCCAGGGAACGAACGGACGCGATTTGTCGCGCCGACTCCAATGCTTGTGAACGCGCAGGAATGCTTCCTGCACGATGTCCATCGCATCCTCGGGATTGCCTACAAGCTGCAGCGTGAAGTGATAGGCCCTCAGGTGGCATTCGCGGAAGAGGCGGTCGAAATCCTCTGATTCCGCGGTTGCCGCTTTGCTGACAACCGCTACGGAAGAACCGATTGTAGTAGACATGGACACATAGAAGTATACGGACCGGCAGCAGAGTTTCTTCCCGCCAAAAGCCGAGTTCAGGCGGCATACGGGGGCGGACGTTGCAAAGGTAAGATGGGAATGTCCCTCCTGCAAGCGCATCTTCATGAGACAGTTCGGTGAATGGCTGGCCGCCGCCGCGCCGGTGCTGGGCCCTTGGGGGATCTTTTTCGCCGCCTTGGCGGACAATGCCTTTATCCCGTTTCCGCAGGGCGTGGATGCGTTGCTGGTCGCTCAGGCGATTGCCGCTCCGGCGACGGTTTATTTCGCCGCGGGCCTTGGCGTGACGGGTTCTCTGATCGGTTCGGTCGTCCTCTATTTTTTTGCGCGGAAGGCCGGTTTCGCAATGCTGCGCAAGCGCGTCTCCGAGAGCGGTATGCGGCGCATCCGGCGGATGATCGAACAGTACGGCGCCGCGGCGCTGATTCCGCCCGCGGCGATTCCCCTGCCTCTGCCGATGAAGCCGGTCGTACTGGCCGCCGGCATCTTCCAAATGCCGCTCGGGCAGTTCTGCGCCGCGATCGTTTTTGCGCGCGTCCTGCGCTATTTCGGCGTCGCCTATCTGGCGCTGCGCTTCGGCGATAACGCCTTGGCCTTCGCCAAAGAGCACGCTCTCGCGGCCGCGTTGTGCTGCGCCGCATTGGCTGCGGCGTTCTATCTTGTCAACCGTTGGAGCAGCAGCCGGCTCAGCCGCCGCGCCTGACGCAATGCTCGTTGTGCCTGTTGCTTTACTCCGGGATTACGGAGGGCGCGCGAAATAGAGGTCAACTCCCGAAGAGCGCGAACAGACCGCCAAGCGCGGTAAATGGCGTCGGCGGTCGGCTCGGGAGGCGCTGCGGCGGCAGGCATCGGAGGCGTTCCTTCTCGAACAAAAGCGGCCAAATTCGAGCAATCATGAGGCCCGCAGGCGCTTCACGCAGTTAGTGCGGCAGTTGGCGGACGGGCGCTGCGGCCGCTCGCTTCGGTTTGCCGTCGGGCATTGTGGTACATCATGAAAAGGGAGGACATTCGGCGATGTTTACGATGCGGTTTGCGGGCTTGGCGTTTGCCTTCTGCGCCTTGCTCGGGTGCTCTGCGGGCCCCTCATTCATCTCGGAGGTTACGGTTACGGCGAATCCGAATCCGAACGTGCCGTTGGCGGCAGTGGTTTCGTTCGAGGCTTCGGGGGCCGTGGAGACAACGATTCATGTTTCCGACGGGACTCACGCATGGGACTTGAACTACGACGAGTCCGCGGACCCGGCGGCCGGTCTTGCCGTCGTCGGCATGCGCCCCGAGCGCAACCACCGGATCGAGGTGAAGATCGCCGATGCGGGCGGCAGCGCGACGGCCGGCCCGTTCGAGTTCATGACTCCCGGACTTCCGGACGTAGGCGTCGAATTTCCTCCGCTCGACGTGCGCGTCAGCAAGCCGGACGAGATGGAGCCGGGCGTGACGCTGTTCAACCCGCGCCGAAGAAAAGTCGGCATGGGACAACAGATCGCGGACTTCAACTCCAACTTCGGCATGCTGATGGCCGCGGATGCGGCGGGCGATGTGGTCTGGTATTACAAAGTCGATTCGCGGATCAGCGACTTCGAGAAAGTCCGCAACGGCAATATCATCTTCTGCACCGCCGATTTCCGGCTGATCGAAACGGATTGGCTGGGCAATACCGTGAACCAGTGGTATGCCGCGAATCGCCCCGGCGGGCCTCCCGAAGAAGGCATTGCGGTCGATGCCTTGACCTTCCATCACGAGATCGACGAGTTGCCCAACGGCAACATCGTCGTGCTGTCGACCGAATGGAAGGAGATCGACAACTACTACTCCGACGAATACAACGAACAAGCGCCGCGCAAGCGGCAGAAGGTCATGGGCGACGTGATCGTCGAGTTCGAGCGCGAGACCGGCAACGTCATTTGGGAGTGGCGCGCCTTCGATCATATGGATCCGTTCCGTATCGGCTACGAGACGTTTTCGAACTACTGGATCCGCCGCGGCTTCCCCGACACGATCGATTGGAGCCACGCCAACAATCTGCTCTATGACGAGGCCGACGATTCCATCGTGGTGAACTTCCGCTACCAGGCGGCGGCGATGAAGATCGACCGCAAAACGAAGGAAATCAAGTGGATATTCGGCGAGCCTACCGGCTGGGGGAGGCTTTCCGACAAAGTGCTGCGGGCGGACGGACCCGTGAAATGGCCTTATCACCAGCATTCTCCCAACCCGACGCCGGCCGGAACGCTGCTGATCTACGACAACGGCAACTATCAGGCGCGGCCGTTCCGCAAGCCCGCGGCCCTCGAGAAAACGTATTCCCGGGCAGTCGAATATGCGATCGACGAAGAGAACATGACGGTGCGGGAAAAATGGGAGTCGGAGTCCTTCGGGCCGGACCGCGTCGTCAGCATCGCCATGGGCGACGTGGACTGGCTGCCGGACACCGAGAACATCCTGGTGGCTTACGGCGCGTTGATCGTGCCCGAGGCGTTCGGCAAGGTGAGCTGGCCGTCGCGCTCCCGTTTGCAATTCAACCAGTGGACGCGGATGCGCGAATACAAGCGTACGGACCCGCCGGAAGTCGTTTTCGAGATCGTGCTGCGCAGCGAAGACCCCACGATGGGCTGGACGTTGTTCGGGGCGGAGCGCATCGACCGGGTCGGTCCGTAGGGTTTTGTCCCGTCTTTACGCCTCGACGGCTGTCGTTGTAACGGCTTTCGAAGAAACATTCTCGCCGTTGCGGGCGATCAGAATCACGATCTCGCCGGCGGCGACGCCCGTGAGTCCCCGAATCGGGAGCGATCCGTCGGATAGCGTTCGCCCCCCGCGGACCGGGCGGCCCATGCTGTCGGTAATCAGCACGTCGGCATCCGGCAGAAGCTTGACTGCCGGGATACGGCATGTCGGCGGGCGGCCGGTATTGGCGGCGGATTCGGCAACCGACCCGCCTCCCCGCGGCTCTTCGCTCGGCGGATCGACGAGATTGCGCACGCGCAGTCCGAATCGGGGTTGCGCGCCCCGCGGGTCGAACTCCATCTCGAGAAAGTTCCAATAGAACGGCCCGTCCTTTTTTTCGAGCATGGGCGTGTCGTAGCGCTGGTGGTAGAGCGCCTCGATCTCAACCGCACGGCCGTCGAAGTCCTGCATCCGCGGGCCGAAGCCTTCCTTGACGCCGCGGCCGCCGCTGCGGCCTATCGGCCCGAACGAACACTCGTAGACCCGCTGGGCGGAGTTGCGCAGAATCATGCCGACATGAACGTCTCCGTAAACACTGACAATCCCATCTCTTGAGCCCAAAAGTTCGAGTATCCGATCGACTCCTGCGGACACCCATCCGGCGTAATCCGCCGCTACTCGGTCGCGTTCGTAGAGTCGGATTTTGGAGCCGGGCTTGCGCCCGTCGCCGGTCCAGATCGTATGCATGCCGTTGATGCCGGTGAGGCAGATCAGCGGCGAAGAGTCGGTGCGCACGGTGTCGCTCAGCCAGGCGAACTGTTCTTCTCCGAGCAGGCTGCGGGTGACGTCGCGGCGGGAGTAGAGGCTTTCCTTGGCGCCCCAGCCTTCGTCGTCCCAGATGTTCGTGTCCTGGCTGGAGCGCCACAAACGGCTGTCGAGAACGAGCAGGCTGAAATCGCGGTTGGGCATCTTCCAGCGGCGCCACTTTTTCGGATTGGCGGTTCCCGAAGGAGACTCGCCGCCCGTGATCAGGTGATGCACGATCTGGAAATTGCGCCTCATGTAATCGACGTCCTGGCCGAGGTCGGGGTGGTTGCGGACGGCGATCTGCTCGGGGCCCTTGATGTCGTCCATGCCGTAGTCGTGGTCGCCCGGGTTGATGACGTTCCAATGGCGCATCATCTGCCAGCGCGAGGCGGGGCCGCAGAGAGTGGTCGTGACGATTTTGTAGGCATCGTCCGGCGAGGGCGGGTAGAGCAGCAACTCCATGTACCAGACGTCGTCTTCCCAAAGCATGACTTGGAAATCGTAGTCGTCGAGGTATTTGTAGGCGTCGGGAGTGGGCTGGTCATGGACGAAGAATCCGCCGCCGGGGCCGGCGTCGGGGAGCTTGGGGCCGCCGCCGTGGATGGCGTGGCAGGAAAGGCCGCACAGCTTGTAGGGAGCTTGCAGCCGCGGCAGGCGTCCGACGTAATCGCCGTCTTCGGGAACCTTGCCCACTTGACCGGCGCCGAGGCCGACTGCATCCGTGCCCAGGCGCGGGTCGGCCGTGACGTTGCGGCCGTCTTTCCAGACGGTGTAATAGAAGGCCGTTTCCGCGGGGTTCCCGGGAAGCTTGGCGTCGATAACGGAGGTGTTGCGGCGAAAATCGTTGTTGACGATGGAGCCCGAGCCGGCGGCGGGCACGCTCTCCCACCCTCCGGCCGGAGCGGGCGAGTCGCTGATGCGCACTTCGGCCTTTTCGCCGTCCGAACGGAACAAGCCGATGAAGCGCACCCGCCAGCCGCCGTCGAGTTGCTTGAGCGTGTCCCCGAGCGCGTAGCAGGCGTGGCAGTCGTTGATTTTCGGCGACAGCGGCCGATTCTCGCCGGGATCGACGGTGAAGTCCGTAATTTCGAAGTCAAGAAGGCCTTGGCCGGCGACGCCCACGTATCCCTCGGTGTGGGCGCGCCGCTGGACAGAGCGGTTTTCGACCCGATAAACGCTCGGGCTGCCGGCGACCGCCAGCTCGGCCTTCAGGTCGGCCAGGACGGGGTCATCCCCGCTGACGGATACGGTGAGCGTGAACTCCTTGCCGCGGGCCGGGCGCTCGGCTCGTTTGTCGGCGATGCTCGCTTGCGCGCCGTGCTCGTAGATGCCGAACCGGCCGTCGTCCCGCCAAGCTGCGAACCAAGCGGCCTTGCCGCCGGATCCGGCCTGTCCGTAGGACTCATAGAGCGTCGAAGACCCGAATGCCAAACCGACGAACCCGTACCCCGGCCGGTACATCTTCCAGGAAGGATCGTCGCGTTCCTCCGGGGGGTGCGGCCGGGCGGCGATGCGGCCCTTGATTTCGAGCTTGTAGTTGCCTGCGAGCTTCCAATTGCGGTTCCAGAGAAATCCCGGGGGCAGGGAAGGATCGTAGTCCACGGGCATGGCATAGGAGCCGAGCCGGTCGCCGTGGGTTTCATAGTGGTAGGGAAAGCCCGTGCGGCGGGCGCGGTCTCCGTAATTGTGGATACGGCGCCGCAAAGCGTTTCCCTTGATTTGCCAATAGCCCGGGTTGAGCGATTCCCAGTCGTGGCCGTGGTAGAGCGTGTCCGCCTGGCGGAAAGATATGGCGGCGGCTTCAGCCTTGGGCGCGGCTGCGGCAGCCAGCGCAGCCGCGCCGGCTTTCAGGAAACCGCGGCGGTCAAGATCGTTCTCCATGCCGCGGCATTGTAGCAACAAGCAGCGGAGATAGTGGATAGTGAATACATGACCGAAGCTGCCGCTACGGCGCCGTTTGCCGCATTTCGCTTCGCTTGCGTTTTCTGCGGGCTAGCCGTTTTTGCCGCCTGCGGCGGCGGGGACAGGGAACGCGAACCTTCCCAACCCAACATCGTCTGGATCATGGCCGACGATCTCGGTTACGGCGACCTCGGTTCGTACGGCCAAACGCAAATTCAAACGCCGCATCTCGACCGTATGGCGGCGGAGGGAATACGGTTCACCGATGTCTACGCGGGTTTTACCGTTTGCGCGCCGTCAAGAAGCGTGCTGATGACGGGACAGCACACCGGCCATACCCGCGTGCGGCGCAACGGTTCGCCGGGCTTGCTCGATGAAGACGTCACGGTTGCGGAACTTCTCAAAGAACAGGGTTATGCAACGGCGCTGATCGGCAAGTGGGGCCTGGGCATGGAAGACTCTCCGGGAGCTCCGTGGCGGCAGGGCTTCGACAACTTCTTCGGCTATCTGAGTCAGGGGCACGCGCACAATTACTATCCGCAGTTCTTGATGCGTCTGGGAGACCGCGTTCCCTTGCGCAACGAGGTCGTTCCCTCCGGGCGTTACGGCGGCATGAGCGGCGTCGCCGTGAAACGGGTCGATTATTCGCACGACCTGCTGATGGACGAAGCCTTGCGTTGGCTGCAAGAGCATGCGTCCGAACCGTTTTTCCTGTATCTGGCTCTGACCATCCCCCATGCGAACAACGAGGCCGGCAGCCGCGAGGGCGGCGGCGACCCCGGCATGCAAAACGTTGAGGCCGAGCTGGGCGCTCACCGCGAGCGGGTCGGGATGGAAGTCCCCGACGCCGGGATATACGACGGCAAAGACTGGCCCGGCCCGCAGAAAGGGACCGCGGCAATGATCTCGTACATGGATGCCGGCGTCGGCCGCCTGTTCGACGCATTGAAGCAGCACGGCATCGACGAGAACACGCTGGTCTTCTTCACCTCCGACAACGGCCCGCACAAAGAGGGCGGCAACGATCCGTTTTTCTTCGACTCGAACGGCCCGCTGCAGGGCTATAAACGTTCGTTGCACGACGGCGGGATCCGCGTCCCGATGATTGTGCGCTGGCCGGGGAAAGCGCCCGCCGGAGCAACCAGCGATTTCGTATGGTATTTCGCCGATTTCTTGCCCACCGTCGCCGACCTGCTTGGGTTCGATGCTCCCGAGTCGATCGACGGCATCAGCATCCTCCCGGAGTTGACGGGTTCCCGGCAGCAACGAGTCGACCGTTTTCTCTATTGGGGCGGCACTCCGGGCAACGCGGAAGCCGTTCGTTGGGGCACGTGGAAAGCCGTTCGCGAAGGCCCGGAAGAAGCGATCGAGTTGTTCGATCTGACCGTCGATCCGGGGGAAGAAAACGACGTAGCGGCGGAGAATCGAGCAACGGTCGACGCCGTCCGGCAATACCTCGATCGGGCCGTGACGCCTCTTCCGGCGGACTGAGCTCGAGACGTTCATGCGCGTGGAGGCAAACGGCAAGCATCGCGATGTCTATCTCAGCGCCCCCGCCGCGCGCCGCCGGAGAAGCTCCGGGCGATCCTGCGTCAACCTGTCGCATAGCTCCGCCGTCGAGTCGCCGGTCCCGGCAATGACCGTAATCAAGCGATGAACCGGGGAGTGCAAGCGTTGGAGGGCGTCTCCGTCTTCGATGTCGCCGGCACAGTAGCCGCCGCCTATTGCGGAAAGCTGTTCGCGGATCACGGCGCCGAGGTGGTTTTGGTGGAGCCGCCGGGCAGCGGATTCGCGACTCGCGGACTGGCTCCGTTCGTTCCGGGCGTCGAGCCGCCCGAATCGAGCGCGATGCATGCTTACTTGAGCACGAACAAGCGCAGCATCGCGCTGGATATGGACAACCCCGATGACGCCGCGAAATTTTTCGAGTTGGCGCGAGGCAGCACGCTGGTGATCGACTCCGCAGTCGGAGGCCGCGGGGGCGTCGATCCGCAACGGCTTGCCGCGGCGGCTCCGAACGGCGTCTTGATGTCCGTTACATGGTTTGGGCAAGACGGCCCGTACCGCGATTTTGCGGGCGCGGACGGCGTCTGCCAAGCGCTTACCGGGCAACTGTACCCAATCGGACCGGCGGACGAAGCGCCGCTGATGCCGGGCGGCTATCAGGCGCAGATTGTCGGCGGGCTGGCGGCCTACATCGCCGCCTTGGGGCAGATCGCGGCGCGCGAGATGGGCAACGTAGAAGGTTTCGGCCACCTCGACGTATCGATCTACGAGGCCAATCTCTGCTTTACCGTGCTGGGAGGCATCCGCGGCTACAACGGAATCGAAACGCCCAAGCGGATGGGCGTGAACCGCTTTCCGCCGACTTATCCTCTGGGCGTTTACCCCTGCCGCGACGGCTGGCTCGGCGTGACGGCGCTGACTCCGGTGCAATGGAAGAGCTTCTGCGCCCTGCTCGGCATCGAGGATCTTGCGGATTTGCCGCAGTACCGAACCACATTGGGGCGGTTGGCGGAGGCGGACGCGATCGACAAGAGAATCCTGGCCGCCGTGCGCGGGCGGTCGGCGGAAGAACTTTTTCACCGCGGCCAGCAGTTGCGCATCCCGCTCGCGCCCGTGCCGACGATGGAGCAGCTTTTCGAGGTGGATCAATACGTTGCGCGAAGAGCGTTCGCTGCGGTTTCGCATCCCGATCAGGGCGAATTTCAAGCGCCGGTCACGCCGTTCCGGTTGTTTCGAACGCCGGCCGCCGCAGGCGGCAGAGCGCCGCGCCTGGGGCAAGACAGCGCAGCGCTGCCGGCGGGCGCGCGGGAGTTGCGGGCATGAGCCGTCCTTCGTTTTTGAAGGGGCTGCGGGTTGTCGACCTGTCGATGGGCTGGGCCGGTCCGCTCGCGGCCCGACACCTCGCCGACATGGGCGCCGAGGTGCTGAAAATCGAATCCTGCGCGCGTTTCGATTGGTGGCGCGGCTGGGAGCCGACGCAGGAATGGCTCGACGCCGGCGGGGCCGAGAAGGCCGTCACCTTCAATATGGTGAACCGCAACAAGCTCGATGCGACGCTCGATCTGACGGCGGAGCGAGGCCGCGGGCTGCTACTCGACCTCGTCTCGAAATCCGACGTCGTCGTGGAAAATTACTCGGCCGGCGTGCTGCCGAAACTCAATCTCGGATACGCAGTCCTGCGGCAAGCGAAACCCAATCTGATTATGCTGTCGATGCCCGCGTTCGGCAGCAGCGGACCCTGGCGCGACTACCGCGCTTACGGATCGACAACCGAGCAGGCATCCGGCTTGCCGCATCTTTGCGGCAAGGACGGAGGACTGCCGACCATGGCGCATGTCGCTCTCGGCGACGCTGTGGGCGGCTTGAACGGCGCCGCGGCGCTGCTCACGGCGGTCCGGCATCTGAAAAGAACCGGCGAAGGGCAGTTCGTGGATCTATCGCAAGCGGAGTGTTTGTTTCCGCTCGGCGCGCACGGCATCGTGGAGCAAGCCGTGACGGGAAAGGTGCCCTTACGACCGGGCAACGGCTCGCCGCGGTTTGCGCCGCACGGGGTCTATCGCTGCGCCGGCGGCGACGCCTGGCTGGCGGTGCAAGTGCAGAACGAAAAGCAGTGGGTCGGCCTGCGGAGGGCGCTGGGCCGTCCCGTTGCCGGTTTCGGCGCGGTTGCAGAACGTCTCGAACGCCGCGGGGAATTGGATGAAGCGGTTGCCCGCTGGACTCGCGCTCATGACGCCTGGGAGGCAATGCGCCTCCTGCAATCGGCGGGAGTCCCCGCCGGCGTCGTCCGCCCGGCGTCGGATCTAACGGCGGACGCCCATCTTCAGGCGCGGGGCTACTGGCGAATCCTGGAACGGGATTTCGTCGGCGCACAACCGAATCCGCTGGCGCCGTATCGGTTGGTCGGAGCGCCGTTTGACATCGAGCGGCCCGCGCCTACGTTGGGCCGGCACAACCGCGAGATACTCGGCGGAATCCTGGGCCTGTCCGACCGCGAGATCGCAGACCTCGCCGCATCGGGGATCATTGGGAACCGCCCGCTGATGCCTGCCCGTTAGACAAGCCCGTTAGACAAGAAGGGAAGCTCCGATGAAGTTGTTGATCGCCAACCGCGGCGAAATTGCGATTCGGATTGCGCGCGCCGCCGCCGAACTCGATATTCCTGCCGTCGCGGTTTATTCCGAGGACGATGCCCGCTCGCTGCACGTTTTTCGCTCGGAGCGCTCCGCCGCGCTTGCAGGCAGCGGGCCCCGCGCCTACCTCGACATCGAGCAGATGATTGCGACCGCGAAGAAACACGGCTGCGACGCCGTTCATCCCGGATATGGATTTTTGAGCGAAAACGCCGCATTCGCCGCGCGCTGCACGGAGGAAAACCTTCTGTTCGTCGGTCCTCCGCCGGAAGCTCTGGCGCTGTTCGGGGACAAGGCCCGCGCGCGGGCTTTTGCCGAGGAGCACGGCGTTGCGGTCGTGCCGGGCGTCTCGCAAGCCGTCTCGCTCGAAGAGGCGCAGGACTTTTTCGCAGGCTTGCCCGCAGGTTCGGCGATGCTGATCAAAGCCGTCGCCGGCGGCGGAGGGCGGGGCATGCGCCTGGTTACGAGCCGCGGAGCGGTCGAAGACGCTTATGCCCGCGCCTGCTCGGAGGCAAAATCGGCATTCGGCGCGGGCGGCGTGTTCGTCGAGCGGTTTCTGCCGAGGGTCAGGCACATCGAGGTGCAAATCGCCGCTGACCATGAAGGAAACATGAGTTCGCTCGGCGACCGCGACTGCACGCTGCAGCGGCGTCATCAAAAGATCGTCGAGATCGCGCCCGCTCCCCAGCTTGACGGCGCGCTGCGAGCGAACTTGGCCGCGGCTGCCGTGAAGCTGGCAAGCGCCGCGCGGTACTGCAATCTCGGGACATTCGAATTTCTGGTCGAGGATGCGAACGCCCCTGACGGCTTCTCGTTTATCGAGGCCAACGCCCGGCTGCAGGTCGAGCATACCGTGACCGAGGAAGTCACCGGCATCGATCTTGTCCGCTTGCAACTCGAGATCGCGCGAGGAAAGTCCTTGCCGGAACTGGGCGCAGCGCAGCCGATGGCGCCGGCCCCGCGCGGTTTCGCGGTTCAGGCGCGCGTGAATATGGAGACGATGGGGCCCAACGGGGAGGCGCGTCCTGCGGGCGGCCTTTTGACGACGTTCGAGGTCCCGTCGGGGCCGCGGATTCGCACCGACACTTTCGGCTGTTCCGGCTACCGTGCGAGTCCGGCGTTCGATTCGCTGCTGGCGAAAGTCATCGCTTACTCGCCCTCCGCCGACTTCCCGGCCGCTGCGGCGCGGACGGCCCGAGCGCTCGGCGAGTTCCGTATCGCCGGCGTACAGACGAATATCGCTTTCCTGCGGGCGCTGCTGGCGCACCCCGACGTGCTGGGAGTTCGTGCGTACACGCGTTTCGTCGACGATCGGGCAAACGAACTGGCGGCTGCTTCCAGGGATTATGAACCGGCAAATCTTGCGGCCCCCAGCGAAGCGGCCGCAGACCGGCGCATGGCGGGCGCCAAGATCGACAGCGAGGATCCGCTCGCCGTGATCGCTCACGGCAAAACCGCGGGCGTGTCTGCCGCATCCCGCGCGGCGGCATCCGCAATCGAGGGCCTTGTCGCCGTTCGGGCGCCGTTGCAGGGAACGATTGTGAGTTTGGACGCCGCTGCGGGCGTCGAGATCCGCAAGCGCGAGCGGATTCTGGTGATGGAAGCCATGAAGATGGAGCACGAGATATGTTCCCCGGTCAGCGGCTCCGTGCGCCGGCTCGCCGTTGCGGTTGGCGATACGGTTCATGAGGGGAGTCCGCTGGCGTTCATCGAGGAAAAGGAACTCGCGCCGCGAGCGGACGACGGCGGAGTATCCCTCGATCTCGATTCCGTGCGGCCCGATTTGGCGGAAGTTCACGAGCGCCACCGCGTCACGCTCGACGAAGCCAGGCCGGACGCGGTAGCCAAGCGCCGCAAGACTGACCAGCGCACGGCCAGGGAAAATATCGACGATCTTTGTGACGAGGGGAGCTTCATCGAATACGGACAGCTTGCGCTGACCCCCGGATCCGGGCTGCAGCGCAGCGAGGCGATTCGGAAATTCCCGACCGACGGCATGGTCACCGGCATCGGCTCGGTCAACGGAGAGCGGTTCCCCGGCGAGGCGTCGCGCTGCGTCGTCATGGCCTACGACTATACGGTGCTCGCCGGAACTCAAGGGGTGGCAAACCATCTCAAGACCGACCGCATGCTGGAGTTGGCGCGCAAATGGCGGCGTCCGGTGGTGCTGTTCGCCGAAGGCGGCGGAGGCCGCGCGGGCACGGGCGGCAAGCGCAAAGGCGGAAGCGGCACTACCGGAGCTGGGCAGGGCAGGGCCGATGACGCTTACCGACCGCTCGATGTTTCGACATTCGCCACCATGGGCTCGCTCAGCGGATGGGTTCCCCTCGTGGGCATCGCTTCTCGTTACTGCTTTGCCGGCAACGCTTCTCTGCTGGGCTGCTGCGATGTGATTATCGCCACGGAAAATTCGAGCATCGGCATGGGCGGCCCCGCGCTTATCGAAGGCGGCGGCCTCGGCGTTTTTCGTCCGGACGAGGTCGGCCCGATGAACGTCCAGGTTCCGAGCGGCGTAGTCGATATCGCGGTCAAGGACGAGGCAGCCGCGGCGGCTGCGGCGAAGCAGTATCTGTCGTACTTTCAAGGTTCGGCCGGCGGTTGGGAGTGCGCCGATCAACGGTTGCTGCGCAACGCCGTTCCCGAAAATCGGCTGCGGGTTTACGACATCCGCAATCTGATGCGAACGCTTGCGGATACGGGCAGCGTCCTGGAGTTGCGCCCGCAATTCGGGCCGGGCATGGTTACCGCGCTGGCGCGGGTCGAAGGGCGTCCGCTGGGAATCATCGCCAACAACCCGAAGCATCTGTCGGGCGCGATCGACAGTGACGGAGCGGATAAGGCGGCGCGCTTCATGCAGCTTTGCGACGCCTTCGATCTGCCCATCGTCGTCCTTTGCGATACGCCGGGCATGATGGTCGGTCCGGAAATCGAACGGACCGGCCTCGTGCGCCACTGCAGCCGGTTGTTCGTAACCGGCCCGAATGTCACTGTGCCGCTGGTGACCATCGTTTTGCGCAAGGCTTACGGCCTGGGCGCGCAGGCGATGGCCGGCGGAGATATGAAGAAACCGATGTTCTGCGTGGCTTGGCCCACGGGCGAGTACGGCGGCATGGGCCTCGAAGGCCAGATGAAGCTCGGTTTTCGCAACGAATTGGCGGCCATCGACGATCCTGAAGCGCGCCGCAGGCGCTACGACGAGCTCGTGGCCGCCGCTTACGAACGGGGCCGCGCGCTCAACGGCGGCGTTTCTTTTGCGTTCGATGACGTGATCGACCCGGCGGATTCGCGGCTCTGGATAGCCCGCGCGCTGGAGTCGGTTCCACCGCCCGCGAAGCGCGCAACCAAAAAGCGCCCGAACGTCGATACCTGGTAGTTTGCAAACCCTGCGATCAAGATGTCCCGCGGGCGTGTTCGTATGTGAGGCCCGGCGCCCCGTTGGAATAGGCATTATGACCGAGTAGTCGGAATCGACGTCGCGGGAAGTTCCGCGAGAAGAGCGGAATTCCGTTGTACGCGCCCGTCGGAAGGAGAGTCTGCCGGGAGCCGCCAAGGCCGTTGCGGACAATGCAGGCCGCCTCGTGTACGCTGGGGGTATGCTTCGAATTCCCCTCGCGCTCCTGGTTTCCGCCGGCCTGTATGCCGCCGACCTGAAGCTCGGCGAACCGTTGACTTTGAGCGGCCCCATCGAGATCGGCAAGCTGCTCGCGTCTGCGGACGATTACGTCGGCAAGACCGTGCAAGTCAAGGGAAAGATCACGGAAGTCTGCCTCATGGAGGGCTGTTGGATGATGCTTCGCGGCGACGGCGGAGACATGGTGCGCATCAAAGTGGCCGACGGGGAGATCGTCTTTCCCAAGGAAGCGCTGGGACGCGAGGCGGTTGCCGAGGGCAAGTTCGTGCGCTTCGAGCTATCGCGGGAGCAGGCCGCCGCCGCCGCGCGGCACGAGGCCGAAGAGCAGGGCCGACGCTTCGACCTCCTCAGCGTGAAGGGCCCGCAAGTCGTTTACCAGATACAGGGGAGCGGCGCGGTCGTGGCTTCTCCGTTGTAAACGGCCGCATGCTTTGCGCAGTTTGGCTTGGGGCGACGTCTTGGCGGCGATGCAGGTGACGTAGCCGAAGGTCTTGTCGGCGGCCGGCGCCGCGCCGTGTTGCTTCTGGGGAGAAGAGCATGGCGTTTGGCGGGGCGTCTCGCCAAGGCTGAAGAAGTTCAGCAGGGGCGTCTGACGCCGTCCGGCGGATCGTGGAAGAATAGGGAAGGGACGCGCGGCGCTTGCGCCGGCGTTGCGAACGAAGCTGCGGCCCTGTTGAGGAGGATCTCATGTCTGAGAACCAGGACTCGGCGGTCCCTGCCGAGATGTCGGTCGAGGAACTCGAGCGGCGGATAGCGGATCTGACTGCCGAGCTCAACGAACGGCGGCGGGCCGCGGCCGGGAGAGAGGTTGCGGACTACCCGTTGCGCACGCTGACCGGCGAGATTCGCTTGAGCGACCTGTTCGGCGTTCACGACAAGCTGCTGGCCATCCACAACATGGGGCAGGGTTGCCGCTATTGCACGTTGTGGGCCGACGGCATCAACGGCTTCCTGCCGCATCTGGAGTCGGCGATGGCGGTGGCGCTGCTGTCCAGGGACCCGGCCGATGTGCAGCGCCGCTTCGCCAATTCCCGCGGCTGGCGGTTTCGTCTGGCCTCGCACGGGGGCGGCGCCTACATTCGCGAGCAGTCGACGCAGCCCGGCGTGGACAACATGCCCGGCGCGGCGCTCTACGCAAAAAAGGACGGCAAGATTCTGCGCAAGAATGCCGTTGTCTTCGGCCCGGGCGACATGTTCTGTTCAGCCTGGAACTTTTTGGCCCTGGCCGGCCTCGGCGAAGACGATTGGACGCCGCAGTACGCTTACTGGCGCCGGCCGCGGCGACTCGACGACGGCGGCTTGAACATTCTCGATTAGACCGTCACCGAAGCGGCTTTCCCAGCCTGACGCCGGAAGACAAGGCGCTCCCGTCCGAATGGGAAGAAATCGACCGCCGGCAGGCGGAAGATGAGACGAACGGCAGGGCGGAGCCGGCAGCCGATCGCCGCTGGGCCAAAATGAACTCCGCGGCGGGCTATAGCCGTCCCGAAGACGCTTCACCTTTCATCGAGCGCGTGGGTCAACAAGCGCAAGCCCGCATAGATTTTCGGATCGATCAGACAGCCCTCCGCGCTGCGCGCTCGGAGCCAGCGGTCGACACCGGCCGCTGGCACGGCGTGGACGCGAATGTTCTCGCCCTCCACACCTCCTCCCGGGCCGACCCTGGTCAACTCCTCCGCGTGAACGAACGTGACGATCTCGCTGGTCATCCCTCCCGAGCTGGGCATTTTGGCGAGGATAGAAAGCCGTCCCGCCCGGTATCCGGTCTCTTCCTCCAACTCGCGGCCGGCCGCATCCAGCAGGCTTTCGCCGTCGAACTCCGCTTCGTCGCCCACAAGCCCGGCCGGCAGCTCGATCATTTTCGCCCGGACCGGCTCGCGGTATTGCTCGACGAGCACCAGATCATCGGTTGCGGTGACGGCGACGAGCACCGCCACGTCATGGACGCCGACCCGTTCGACGAACTCCCATCCGTTGCGTTTCCGTAGGCGGAGAAACCGACCTTCGCCCAATGTGCCGGTTTTTTCGCTCATAATGCCGCCTCCTCGACGACATCGACCCCGGCCGCGGCCATTTCTTCCCAGGCGCGGCGGATATCGCCGGGTTCCAGGTCGATGCCGCGGCAGCCTTCACGGATCGCATGAGTGCGCAGGCCCAGTCCGACGGCGTCGAGTGCGCTGAATTTGACGCAGTAGTCGGTAGCAAGCCCCATCAGGTAGACTTCGTCGATCCCGGCGCCTTGCAAGTGCGCATGCAGTCCGGTCGCCCGCCGGTGCGCGTTGTCGAAGAACGCGCTGTAGCTGTCGAGCAAACGATCGCTGCCTTTGCGGATGATCGCGTCGATGCGGTCGATGGCGAGGCTGCGGTGCAGCGCGGCGCCCTCCGTCTCTTGCACGCAGTGGTCAGGCCAGAGCGTTTGCTGCAGACCGGCGAGCTCGACGACGTCGCCGGGCGATCGGCCCGGGTGCTGCGAGGCGAAGCTGAGGTGATCGGCCGGGTGCCAATCCTGGGTTGCGACAACGTGCTCGAAGCGCCGCGCCATGCGGTTCGCCGCGGTGACGACTTCGTCGCCTCCCGGGACGGCGAGAGCGCCGCCGGGCATGAAATCGTTCTGCAGATCGACCAGAATCAGGGCTTTCATGCGGACAACAGCTTGGTCAGGTAATTGCGCACGCGGACGCCGTGCTCCGGGTCGGCGAGCGCGAAGTCGATGAATGTTTCGAAGTAACTTGGAATGCTGCCGACGTCGTAGCGCTTTTCCGAAGGCCTGAGCTTGACGCCCACAACACGCCGGCCGCTTTCGCAGATCATGCGAATGGCGTCGGTCAACTGAACCTCGCCGCGTTCATCCGGAGCGACGCGCCGGATCATGTCGAAAATGACGGGGGTGAAGATATAGCGTCCGGCGATGGCGAGACGACTTGGCGCTTCCTCGGGCCGGGGCTTTTCGACCAAGGCGCCGATCGGAAATACGTCGCCGTCGCCTTCGGGCTTGACGATGCCGTACAGCGAAACGTGCTCGAGAGGCGCCTCTTCGACGGCGACCACCGCCGCGGCGCCGCACTCTTCGTAAGCCGCGGCCATGCGGTCACAGACCGCGGCGTTCCCGTGAATGCCGATGATCGAGTCGCCCAGAGCGACGAGGAAGGGGTCTTGTCCGGCGAAGGCTTCGCCGTGCAGCACTGCGTCTCCAAGGCCGCGCTGCACGCTCTGGCGCGTGTACCAGAAGCGCAATCCCGATTTCTCGAAATCGAGCTCTGCGATCAGATCGCTTTTGTTCGTTTGCCGCAGGTGCTCCATCAACGCCTGGTCGCGGTCGAAGTGATTTTCGATCGATGTCTTGCCGCGGCCGGTAACGAACAGCAATTGCTGCACGCCCGCCCGGGCGAGCTCTTCGACCACGTACTGGACGACCGGCTTCTTGGCGACCGGCAGCATTTCCTTGGGCTGCGATTTGGTCGCCGGCAGCAGGCGGGTGCCGAGACCTGCCACCGGTACGACGGCGTTGCGGATCACTCACCCAATCTATCAGACGGTTTCGGGACCAATCGGCCCGGCTGGGGAGTCCGCGATCGGGCGGCCTAGAGTGGGACGCTTCGGTTCCAGAAATCGTCAAACAGACTGCGCATTGCCGAAGCCAGACTTTTGTGCTCGAACACGAGCGCGGTGATCTGCGGATGGCTGACCACCGGATCGTCCAGCGAAATCATGCCGCTGCGGCTGTCGAACAAGGCGAGCTTCATCGGCACGTTCTTGCCGAGCCGCACCTCCGCGCCCGCCCGTTGGAGCAGCTTCAGTCTTTGCAATTGGTCTTCGCTGTTGACGACTTCGGAGTCGAACATCAGCTTGCAAATGGTTCCCTGATCGGCGCGGCTGCGGACCATCGGCTCGCGGACGGGATCGACGCCGTACGGCGGACGCGCGAATTCCAGGTATTCCGTCCGCGTTTGCCGCAGCATGCGGTGATATTCCTCGACGATTTGCCGCGTGTCAGCCACGATTCGCAGATAATCGAGCGGCCCTTGGCCCTGGTTGCCGTACTCGAATACGGCGGCCAAGTCGTCGCTGACGTTTTTCGCCAGGCTTTGCCGGTCTTGCCACTCGCGCTGGAACGATTCGCGCTTGCGGTTGAGATAGCCGTCGAGCGCCAATCTGGGTTCTACTGCCGAAAACTGCTTGGCCTTGCCCTGAACCACGCGCACGAATCCCTTTTCGACCAGGCTGTCGAGCACTTCGTAGATTTTCTGACGGGGGATATCGGCCCTGCCCGCCACTTCAAGAGCCTTGAAGTGCGAGTGGCCGATCAAAACCAGATAAGCACGGGATTCGTAGGCGTTCAAGCCGACATCTTGAAGCCTGCGCGCGTGGCTCTCGAGTTCCAACTCCCTTGAATTATAGCCGGATTTGCGGCGCCGGCGCGGATCGACTGCTGCGGGGAAAGACGCGGCGGTCAGTTCGAGGCCGCGGCGGGCGGAAAGTAGCCGCGCCTGTGGAAAATCTGAATCTCGGCTCCCAGGTCCACGTTGACTTTGATGGTGCGGAACGTCCGGTCGGCAAACGGCTTTTGGGGGATGTAGCCCAGGATGTACTGGCTTTGCACGTTGCCCGCCACGGCCAGAATCGCTTGGTACAAAGCCGAAAGCTGGGCCGCCGCGTAGCCGCCGGTGCCCACCTCGTACTGATAGTTCCCGGCGTCTTGAGGCTTCGAAAGATAGCCGGCGATATCCTTGTGCACCTTTTGCAAGGGCCGCACGACGCGGCCTCCGGTCGCCCGCGTCAGCTTTACGAGATTCTCTTCGGATGCCTCGTGGTAACCCCAGCCCACGGTGCTGACGGCATAGATCGTGACTTGATGCAATTGCGCCTCGTAGATGACTTCCTCGATGGAGCGCTTGCTGGCGTTGTCGTGGCCGTCGCCGATCACCACGATCACTTTCCGCGGTTCGCTCGCGCCCTGATAAGGTTCCGAGGCCAGCTTTTCGCTGCAGGCCCTGTAAATCGCGTCAAGCATCGCGCTTCCGCCGCCGTGCTTGAGATTTTCCATGCTTTCGGTGAGCGTGACGGGATCGTTCGTGAAATCGACCAGTTCATCGACTTCCGTGTGGTATCCGAACAGAAATCCCTTGTTCTTGCCGCCTTCGGGTACGAGCAGCCAAGCCAGATCGCCGATCGATTCCTGGTAGGTCTTGTAATAGAGCCGCGCCGTGTTGCTGAGATCGACGATGAAGCCGGCATAGAGCGGCGGTTTTTTCTCTTCTTCGACGCTGCGGGTAAAGTAGCGTATCTCCACGGATTCCCCGTCCTCGCGGACGTCGAAATCGTTCTTGTCGAGGTCGATGATGAATTTGCCCCCGGAGTCCGTGACGGTAACGGGCAGGTTGACGACATTGACCTCGACCGTGATCGTGTTCGGATCGACGCCGGTCTCCTGGCCGATTACCTCCTGGCCGATTAGATGTGCGGCTGCGGCGAAAAAAATCGACGCAATCAACAGAACCCCTGGGCGCATGACGCACTCATTCTAGCGCAGCCGATGCGGCGCGCCGGCGGCGTGAGCGAATCATTGCGTCCGGCGGGCCGCTAAGCCAGCAACTCGCGGACCACGCGGCCGTGAACGTCGGTCAGGCGGAAGTCGCGGCCCGCGTAGCGGTAGGTAAAGCGCTCGTGGTCGAAGCCCAGCAGATGCAGCAGCGTCGCATGCAGGTCGTGGACGTGAACCTTGTCCTGCTCCGCGCGGAAGCCGAACTCGTCCGTCGCGCCGTGCACGTGGCCTTTGCGCACCCCGCCGCCGGCCAGCCACATCGAAAACCCGTAGGAGTTGTGGTCGCGCCCGTTTTTGCCGGTGTTCGCGCCGAAAGTGGTCAGCTCGACGACGGGCGTCCTCCCGAACTCGCCTCCCCAGATCACCAGCGTGTCGTCGAGCATTCCGCGCTGCTTGAGGTCGGTCAGCAAGGCGGCGATCGGTTGGTCGCACTGGCCGGCCAAGCGGCGGTGATTCGCCTCGATTTCGTTGTGGCTGTCCCAAGGTTGACCCGCCCCGTGCCAGACCTGCACGAAGCGCACGCCCTTTTCCAGCAGCCGCCGGGCGATCAACATCTGCCGCCCGTGCAGCGTTTCGCCGTACATCTCGCGGATTTTGCGGGGCTCCGCGTTCACGTCGAACGCATCTGCGGCCTCCGCCTGCATGCGGTAGGCCAGCTCGAACGATTGCACGCGGGCCTCCAGCAGCGGATCTTCGCCGCGCTGCTCGCTATGCGTTTTGTTCAGCTCCGCCAATAAATCCAACTGCCGCCGCTGCGCTGCCCGTCCGCTGAAGCGGCTGCGCACGTTGGCGATCAATTTCTCGGGTTCGCTGTGCTTCGTGTCTACGTGCGCGGCCTGATACGCGCCCGGCAGGAACGCCGCGCGCCAGTTCTTGGCGCCCCATATCGGATAGCCGCCGGGGCACAAGACGATGAACCCCGGAAGGTTCCGGTTCTCCGTGCCCAGCCCGTAGGTCAGCCACGAGCCGAAGCTCGGCCGCGACAACTGCGTCGTTCCGGTGTTCATCATCATCAGCGAGGGGCCGTGATTGGGCACGTTGGTATGCATCGAGCGGATCACGCACAGGTCGTCGACGCGCTCGCCGACCTTGGGGAATATCTCGCTGACCTCGATGCCGCTCCGCCCGCGCTTGCGGAAGGCGAACGGGGAAGGGAAAGCCGCGCCGGTCGGCCGTTCGGTGCGCAAATGAATGGGGATCGATTTGCCCGCGTATTTTTGCAGGGCGGGCTTGGGGTCCCAGGTATCGACCTGCGACGGCCCGCCGTTCATGAAGATGTGAATCACCCGTTTGGCCTTGGCCGGCAGCGGGGGCGATTTCGGCGCCAGCGGATCGGAGGGGTCGAACGCAGGCGCCGCGTCGGCGCGCAGCGCGGCCAAGGCAACGGCGCCCATGCCCATCGTCGCCTCGCGCAAGAAGCGGCGCCGGCCGGCGAAATCGTTCGGAGGCTCCAGAAACGTCATCGTCCCTTCCCGTTCAGTCCACGAATGAAAACTCGTTCGTCATCAACAAAACTTGCGCGTACTGCTCCCAGGCGTCAAGAGGTTTTTCGTCCGGCAAGCGGAAATCGTCCGCCGCACTCCAGCGTCTCGCGGTCATGCCGGCTTTTTTCTGCTCGGGCGAGAGCGTTTCTTCGATCACCGGGGCCCAGGAGAAATTATCGGATTCGTAGTCTCCCCGCGAGTCCACGACGAAGTCGAGCGTTTCCCCGCGCGCGACCTCGATCCGCTCGATGTCGGTTGCCGCCTGCATGCCCGCGAGCGTCCAGCTTGCCACCGCGCCGCGCCGGCTGGAGACGATCCAGCCGCGAATGCCGTTCGAGTAGGAAAACCGTTGCGCCAGGCCGCTCATCGGGTGGTTCAAGGTTCCCTCGATGGAAATGCGTCCGTCGATCGGCGAGATCCAGCGCCGCGTCACCGCCGAAGAGAGATCGTCGCCCGGCGCGCCGCCCTGCGCGGTCAGCGAAGCCCGTCCGCCGTTGCGGGCGGGCAGAATCGCCCCGCGCTGCAAGCGCTCGCCCTGCCGGTAGCCGAACTCGCGAAATTCGCTTACGCCGGCCCCGTCCGCAGCCAGCGCAACGGTTCCGTAGCGCCAAGGGCTTGCCGGCGGCGGGTCGCTTTCAGGCGGCTCCGGACGGCTGCGGATCAAGCGCTCGGCCGCTGCCGCTTCCGCGGGGCGCGGCTCTCTGCCCAGCAGCAACTCGTAAAGCTCGACGATCCGTCCGTCGGAATCACTTGCCTTCAAGTTCGCGGCGATCGCCCGCGCCTGCTCGGCGACGAACGGGCTGTTGAGCAGGAACAGCGCCTGCTGGGGAACGGTGGTCAACGAACGCTGCGCCGTGTGTTGCTCGGGATTGGAAAAGTCGAACGAGCGCATCAACCCCGACGGCTCTTCCCGCGAAATGTATGCGTAGATCGAGCGCCGCGTCGCCGCGGGCCGCGCCTCCAGGGCGAACGGAGGCCCGCCGACGGCGCCGTCGAGGCGGCCGGCGACGGTCAGCATGGAGTCGCGCAGGGCCTCGAAATCCAGGCGCCGGCGGTTTTGCCGCCATAGCAGCCGGTTCGTCGGATCGACCGCTGCGCAGTCCGGGGAGTCGCCGCTGCGTTGGCGGTAAACGCGCGAGAGCATCACCCGCCGAATCAGCTTTTTCACCGACCAATCGTCCTCGACAAAAGTCGTTGCCAAATAGTCGAGCAACTCGGGGTGCGCAGGCCTGTCGCCGCGCTTGCCGAAATCGCTCGGCGTGCGCACCAGGCCCTCGCCGAAAAGGTGCTGCCAGACGCGGTTGACCATCACCCGCGCCGTCAAGGGGTTGTCGGCGTCGGCAATCGCCTGCGCCAACTCCAACCGCCCGCTGCCGTTGCGGAACGGCTTGCTGGAAACGACCGAGACGAAATGCGGCTCGACCCGAGCGCCTTTGTCGTGCTGATTCCCGCGCACGAAGACGTATGTCGGTTGGCGTTTGGCTGCCTCGGCGACGGTCATTGCGTGCCGCGGCCCGCCGCGGAAGCTCCAATCGGTCATGACTGCGTTGTACTGCCATTTGAGCGCCTTCACGACGTTGGAGTCGCCTTCGTTCTGGATCCACCAGAAATCTTCGAAGGGGACGTTGGTCGGCGCTGTGGGGCCGCGCAGCGCCAGCCGCAAGCGCTCGCGCTCGGCGTCGGGCCACGGAGCGTCGCGGTCGGCCTCCGCCAGCCGCGCCGCAAGCTCTTGCGCGCCCTCCGCCGCGTCCAGGTCCGCAACCAGGGCCGAACCCTCGTCTTCCCGGTCGAGCAGGTACGTGCGCCAGCGCTCCAGCAGGTACTGGTTCAGACTGTTCTCTTTGCCCAATGCCTCCAATTGGCGGTTCGACAGGTTGCGCCCGTTCCAGGCGGCGCCGATGTAACGCGCCAGCACGTCCGGCTTGCGGAACTCGGCGGTGTGCCAAGCCAAACGC
The DNA here is from genome assembly GCA_965214655.1 of Bryobacterales bacterium. Taxonomy (GTDB): domain Bacteria; phylum Acidobacteriota; class Terriglobia; order Bryobacterales; family UBA6623; genus CATQHP01. The sequence continues at coordinate 4,873,611 of OZ243965.1, forward strand.
TCGCGGCGGAATGCGTCGATCCACTCGCGGCGCATTTTCAGCTTCTCGTTGAAGAACCGCGCCTCGCCGCCGCTTGGCATGCTCTCGATCGGGGCCGGTTCGAGCACGTCCGGAGAGTTCAAGAAAATGCTGTAGATGGAATAGTAATCCTTCTGCGGAATGGGGTCGAACTTGTGGTCGTGGCAGCGCGCGCAAGTGACCGACAGCCCCAGAAACCCGCGCGTCACCACGTCGATTCTGTCGTCCAGGTTTTCCGGAACGTCCGTCGGGCGCGGAAGGTTGATGCCCACGGTCAGGAAGCCCAGAGCGGCGAGATGCCGCCGCTCGCCGCCGGTCAGGTCCGCCGCGATCTGCCGCTCGATGAAGCGGTCGTAAGGCATGTCGTCGTTGAAGGCGTCGATGACCCAATCGCGGTAAGTCCAGGAAATGGCGAACGGCCGCGCCTGGAATCCTTCGTCGGAGTAGCGCGCCACGTCGAGCCAGTGCCGCGCCCAGCGCTCGCCGAAGTGCTTGGACGCCAGCAGGCGGTCGACCAGCGCTTCATAGGCGCCGGGCGAGGGATCGGCGGCAAAAGCGCGGACTTCTTGCGGGCTCGGCGGCATCCCGATCAGATCGAAGTACGCGCGGCGGATGAGCGTCCGCCGATCTGCTTCCTCTGACGGCTGCAGGCCCTCGGCTTCGAGCTTCGCTGCGATGAAGCGGTCGATCGCGGTCAACGCCCAATCGCCGCTCACGGCCGGAGGGGAGGGACGCTGCGGGGGCGCGAACGCCCAATGCCCGTCCGCCTGCTTGTCGCCGGCCGCTGCGGCCGGCGCCGCCGCGGCGGGCAGCGGCGCGCCCATGCGGATCCAGCGCTCGATGGCGGCGATCTCACCATCCGCGAGCTTGCCCGTCGGCGGCATCTTGACTTCGCTCTCATAGCTCAGCACGCGCGCCAGCAGACTGCGCTCGGGCTTGCCGGGGACGATCGGCGGCCCGGCGTTCCCGCCGGCAAGAATCGCCTCCGGCGAATCGACCCGCAGGCCGCCCTGCGCCTCGGGACTCTGCCGGCTGTGGCAGGCATAGCAGTTGGCCGCCAGCACAGGCCGCACGTTTTTCTCGAAAAACCGCTCCCCCGCGCGGTCCTGCGCCTGCCCCGCGGCAACCGCCGGCAACGCCGCCGCAACGATCGTAACCGCCCATTTCGAGGTCATCGCCGATTCCTGCACAATTCTATCAACGAACGCACATAGCTTACCGCTTGGCGACGGCCGCTTCCCAGGCGGCCAGCTCCGCCATCATGCGGCTCACGCGCTGCGGCTCGTCCGCGGCGAGATCGTTGCGTTCACCGATATCCGCCCGCAAGTCGTAGAGCTCGGGCGCGGCGCCGCCGAGTTGCACGAGCTTCCAGTCGTCCCGGCGCATCGCCCGTTCTTCGCGCATCTTCCAGAAGAGGCTTCGCCCCGCGAGCGGCGCGCCCTCGAACAGCAGCGCGGCGAGGCTCACGCCGTCGAAAACGAGACCGCTCGGCGGCGCCCCTGCCAACTCCAGCAGAGTTGGAAACAGATCGAACGTCGCCGCCGTCTCGCCGCTGACGCCGGGAGCGATGCGCCCCGGCCACCAGGCGATCGCCGGCACGCGGTGCCCGCCTTCGTAAACGTCGGTCTTCTGACCGCGCAGCGGCCCGTTGCTCGAAATGTTATGGTAGCCGCCCTGGTAAGTCAGATATCCGCCGTTGTCGGAGGTGAAAATCACCAGCGTGTTTTCCGCAAGTCCGCGGTCCCGAAGCGCCTGAACGATGGCGCCGACGCTGCCGTCCACGGCCTCGACCATCTCCCGGACTTTCGCCGAAACGTCTTTGCTCTCGTGGATGCCGAGCTTGCTGAGGTCCCAGTAATCGCCGCCCTCCGCCCGGTAGCCTTTCTCGCGCGGACCCTGCCAGGGGAAATGGATGGCCAGATGCGGCGCATAGAGGAAAAACGGCCGGCCGGCGTGCTGTTCGATGAAGGCGACGCTGTGCCGGGTGATCAGATCGACGCTGTAGCCCTGCTCCATGGCGATCTCGCCGTTATGCCACCAGTCTTTTCGTCCGGAGCGGTCGATGTGGGAATGATGGTCGCCGCCGCCGGAGGTCAATCCGCGAAAATCGTCGAACCCCTGGTTGCCGGGCATGAACGGCGGATGGTAGCCGAGATGCCATTTGCCGTACATGCCCGCGGCGTAGCCGGCCGCGCCCAGCGCGTCGGCAATGGTGACCGCATCGAGCGGCAGACCGAAATCGTAGTGCGTCCGGCCCGAAAGCGCGGCCTCGAACTCCGGCCCGAAGCGATGCTGATAAAGGCCGGTCAGCAGCGCCGCCCGCGTCGGCGTACACATCGGCCCGTTGGCATGAAAATCGGTGAAGCGCAGCCCCTCCGCGGCCAAGCGGTCGATGTTCGGCGTCCGGTTGCGCGCGTTGCCGTAGCAGCCGAGGTCGCCGTAACCCAGATCGTCCGCGAGGATAATCACGAAATTCGGGGGGCGCTCCGCGGATTGCAGAGGCGGGGACTCGGCCGGCGGCGGGCCGCAGCCTGCCGCCGCCAATGCCGCGAGGCAAATCCGGACGAATCGGGAGAGCATTGCTTCCGGCGTCAGTATAACCGCAAATCCCCGGCCGCAGCGCTTGCCCGCCGCAACGCGCGAGAGGAGACGATACTGTATAGACTCACGGCTTGGGACCCCGCCGAAGTCATGGAAGCGGGCCGTATCTGATGACCGATCGACCGGATTCGACCGCACCCGCCCGGCCTCCCGGCGGCGACCGCTTGACCGTAATCGCAACGCTCGTCGGCGGGCTGATCCCCGACGCGATGACCACCGCCATCTTGTTGATGGCCGCCGTGACCGGCGTCGCGCTGCTCATCGGCAACACTTTTACGCAAACCGCCGACGCCTACTACCGCGGGTTGTGGATGCTGCTGCCTTTCACCATGCAGATGACGCTCATTCTCGTGCTGAGCTCGACGCTGGCGGCCACGCCGTTTTTCCGGCGTCTGATCGTAACTTTGTCGCGGCTGCCCAACAGTCCCGGCCAAACATTGGCGTTGGCCATGCTCACCACCGGGACGCTCGCCTACTGTTACTGGGGGCTCAGCCTGGCCATGGGGCCGCTGGTCGCGGTGAACTTTGCCCGGCAGGCCGAGCGCAAGGGACGGCCCGTCGATTTTCCCTTCCTGCTGGCCGCGGGAGGCGCGGCCGGCGCAATCTGGCAATTCGGCTTCTCGGCCAGCGCGCCGCTGCTGATGAATACGCCGGGGCACTTCCTGGAAGACATGACCGGCCTGATGTCGCTGTCCACCACGATCTTCGCGCCCGCCACGCTGGTTTTCATTCCGCTGTTTCTCGTCTCGAGCTACGCCGCCGCGCGGCTCTTGCTGCCGCGGATTCCGCGCCCGATTTCGCAATTCCCCAGAGCATGCGCCCTGGCCGACGCCGGACCGGCCGGCGCCGACGCCGAGACGGAACGCAGCGCGGACACGCCCGAAGCGACTCCGGCCGCGCGCATCGAATCGCACCGCCTGCCGACCGCGGCGCTGGCGCTCGGCCTTGTCGGCTGGCTGACCTACCATTTCAAGGTCAAAGGCGGCGGACTCGAGCTCAATTCCTTGAACACGACGCTGCTGCTGCTCTGCCTGGCGTTTCACGGCAGCGTGCGCAGTTTTTCGAAAGCGCTGCCCGCCGCCGTGGTGACCGCCTGGCCGGTGATCGTGCTTTACCACCTGTACGCCGGGGTCGCCGGCCTGATCCAATACACCTCGGTCGGCGCGGACTTCGCTTCGTATGTGGCCTCCATCTCCGGCGAGCACACGTTTCCGCTTTTCACGGCGTTGTCGGCCGCCGCCGTTTCGATCTTCGTGCCTTCCAGCGGAGGCCAGTGGGTGATTCAAGGCTTCATTACGACGAAGGCCGCCGCTGCGGTGGGCGTCAGCGCGCAGCGCGGGCTGCTGGCGTTGAGCGTCGGCGATCACGTCGGCAACCTCGTATCGCCGTTCTGGGCGGTCATTGCCGCCGGCATCGCCCGCATCGACTTCCGCGCCTACATCGGCTACAACATGATCTACGTCGTGCTGTGGTTCGTCCTCGGCGTGCTCTGCTTCACTTTCTTACCGTGCTGACCGGCCCCGCGCGAACTCCGCCGGGATATACTGCGCCTATGACGCTGCGCCTGCTTTGCGTGTTGCTGTCTGTTCTGCCGACCGTTTCGGCGCAGATGAATTCAGCGTTTGCGGTAGGCATCGTCGAAGCCGGCGGAAACCTTGTGCCGGTCGCAACTTTCGACGGGACAATTTGGTCTAACCCTTGGCCTGCCGATTTTGTTCTGGGCGATGACGCTCCCTCATGGCCCGACCTGCCGGAGAGCTGGAATCCGGCAGGGGTAGCGCTGAGGGACTGGACTCTATGGTTTGAGAATACCGGCGCGACTTCCGAAGATACCCGACCGGCGTGGGATTGGGTCTCTCGACTGTCCCCGCAGCGTAAAGCGCTTGTTGCCGGCGGCCTGGTTATGTCTGAAGCGCAATGCTCCCTGAACCTCGCGCTATTCACTGACGCCGGGGATCTTCGTGATTCCCTGATCCGACCCGGTAACTGCCCGGATGCGAAGAGGGGCGTCGCGACGACCGGGACGATTCCGCCGAGGTTGGTCGAGAGACTGGACCCCGACAGCGATGCCGTCCGCAAGATTGCCGCCAAGGTTCGGAATGGTTTCGACGGGATCGAAAGCCGAGCGGTTGAGCGTTGGGCCCGCGAATATGGAACTACCGAGGGGCGGTTACGGTACACGGGTCAGTGGCTCGATGCGGGCCGACGAAACGCAATCCCGCTCCAGGTGAAAAAAGCGTTCCGCATACGGGAAGCCGCTGCCTCGATCTACTATTTGGAAATTGTTCGAGATTATGGGGGTACGGCCAGCGCAACTGTTTCCTGTCCGGGTTACTCCTATCTTCGAACTTGGATTCTCGTCGACGAATCCGAAGAGCTCGTATCGCTCGAACAAAATTTCAGCATGCCCGATTGCGATATGAAAGGAGCCTCGTTTGACATTCCCATCGTATTCTGGAAACTTTCTTCCGGCATCGACGTGCTTGTAGAACGCGGGGGTTGGGAGTCCCAAGACTATCTCATTCTGACAATCGATGAGGGAGCAATCGCCGAACGAACCGAGATGAGGTTTCGGCGTTGAGCGTACTGACTGACGCCCACAGCGGCAATAAGGCGTATCTGCCCGGTTCCCGCCGGGATATACTGCGCTTATGATGCTCCGTCTGTGCTGCGCTCTGCTCGCCTGCGGCCTTGCTTCCGCCTTCGCGGCGGACGGGCCGATCAACGTCGTGCTGATCATGGCCGACGACGTGGGTTACGAGTGCTTCGGCGCCTACGGGAGCAAGCAGTACAAAACGCCGCGCCTCGACAGGATGGCCGACAGCGGCGTCAAGTTCACGCATTGCTACTCGACGCCGCTCTGCACGCCCAGCCGCGTAGCGTTGATGACCGGCAAGAGCAATGCCCGCAACTATACGGACTTCGGCGCCCTGAGTTCGGGGGAATACACTTTCGCCGATCTTTTCCGCGAAGCCGGCTACGCCACGGCCGTCGCCGGGAAATGGCAATTGCAGGGCAGCAAGCTCGCCGCGGGGGTTCCCGCCGGCCACGGCTTCGATACGCATTGCCTGTGGAACACCGCCATCACCGAGCGGCGCCGTTTCTGGAACCCTTCGCTCGACCGCAACGGCAAGCTGATGGAGGTCGAAGAAGACGATTACGGCCCCGACATCTTCACCGACTTCCTGCTCGATTTCATCGAGGCCAATCGGCAGCGGCCGTTTTTCGCCTACTACCCGATGGCGCTCGTCCACTCGCCCTTCGTGCCCACGCCGGACTCCGCCGACCGCAACTCGCAAGACACCCAGCGCAATTTCGAAGACATGGTGGCCTATACCGACAAGATCGTCGGCCGCTTCGAAGACAAGCTCGAAGAGTTCGGCCTGCTGGAGAAAACCCTGGTGATCTTCACTGCAGACAACGGCGCGCACCATAATCTCTATTCCGCTCTCGACGGACGGACGATCCGCGGCGACAAGGGCGCGCCCACCGACGCCGGGACGCACGTCCCCTTGTTCGTGCGCATGCCGGGCACGGTTCCGGGCGGGCGGATTCTCGACGACCTCATCGATTTCGCCGATTTCCTGCCCACGCTGGCGGACGCCGCCGGGCTGCGGCCGGCCAACCGCGGGAAACTCGACGGCCGCAGTTTCTGGCCGCAACTGAAAGGCGAGACAGGCTCCCCGCGCGAGTGGCACTACACTTACTACTTCCCCCGCCCGTTCGCCGACAAGTTCGCCACTCCCTACACCAATCCGGAAGTGCGCTACGCGCGCGATAGACGCTACAAGCTCTACGGCAGCGGCGAGTTGTTCGACCTCGAAGCCGACCCGCGCGAGGAGCGTCCGCTGCCCCCGAGACACGCGGTTGCGCGGGATATCCGCGTCAAGCTGCAAGACGCGCTGGACGCCATGCCCGAGCACGGCGCCAAAATTCCCCGGGAGCAAGGCCGCAAGTCGCAAGCGGCCGCGCGGCCCCGCTGGGAATAGCCGACCGGCGCGGGGGCTTACCAGTCCACCACCGAGCCGTCGTCGGGGTCGAATTGCGGGCGGTATTCGCGGGGCTCGCCGACTTGGGCCATCAGCTTGTCTTCGTCGATGGCGATGCCCAAGCCGGGTTCGGTCAACAGCGGGCGGTGCCCGTTGCGCACCGGGGGCAGCGATTTCGCCAGCAGGTCGGCATACTCGTTGTCGCCACGCTCTTGAATCAGGAAATTGGGAATCGACGCCGCGATTTGCAGGCTCGCCGCGAGCGAGCAGGGGCCTTGCGGGTTGTGCGGCGCCAAAGGCGTGTAGTAAGCCTCGGCCATGCCGGCGATGATTTTCAACTCGGTGATCCCGCCGGCGTAGCAGACGTCCGGCTGCAGGATGGCGGCGGCGCGCTTCTCCAGGATTTCCTTGAATCCCCATTTGGTGAAGATGCGCTCGCCCGTGGCGATCGGAACATGGGTCTTGCGCGCTAGCTCGGCCATGATATCGACGTTGAGCGCTTGCACGATCTCCTCGTAGAACCAGGGATTGTAGGGCTCCAGGGCTTTCATCAGCAGCAGCGTCGTCGGCGGCTGCACGGCGCCGTGAAAGTCGAGGCCGATATCGACGTCGGGACCGTATTGCTCGCGCAGCGCCCGGAAACGCTCGACGACTTCATCGACGTATTTTTGTCCCTCGATGTACTTGATGGCCTTGCGTTCTTGGCCCCGGGGGCCGGTCTTCATGGCGTTGACGCCGGTTTTTTCGTCGATCGTTCCGTAAACGCGCACGCGGTCGCGGGTCGGGCCGCCGAGCAGCTTGTACACGGGCACGCCGTAAACCTTGCCCTTGATGTCCCACAGGGCCTGATCGATGCCGCTGGTAATCGCCGTCTTGATCGGCCCGCCGCGGTAGAAGGCGCCGCGGTGGATGGCCTGCCAGTGATGCACGACGCGGCAGGGGTCTTGCCCCACGAGATAGTCGCCGACTTCCAAAGCTCCGGCGGCGCAGGCTTTGGCGTCGTCTTTGAGCATCTCCCCCCAGCCGGAGATGCCGGCGTCGGTGGAGACTTTGACGAAGACCCAAGAATTCCTGAGCACGAAAGCCTCGACTTGGGTGACCTTGATTCGGTCGTTCGGCCCGACCGCGGCGGCGCCGGTGCGCTCCGCGGTGAACAGGGCGTCCAGGCTGTAAAGCGCTCCGGCGCCCGTCAATCCACGCAGCCAAGAGCGGCGGTTCATCTGAGAATGCGGCATGCGAGGCGACCTCCCGTGCGAGGCTATTCTATCGCTTAAAGGCCCGCGGCGCTTGGAGAAACTGGTACGCCCGGCAGGATTCGAACCTGCGGCCTCTTGCTCCGGAGGCAAGCGCTCTATCCAACTGAGCTACGGGCGCATGGCGCCGGCATCGAGTCCGGCGGCGCTGCCTTCAGCATAGCGCGCCCCGCCTTCTGTCGAAAGATAATCTTGTCCGCAAGGCGCGCCGCTGCATTTAGGGGCGGTGTAAACCGCTTGTAAAGAGGGTTTAACTTGACTTTTACCGTTTGGGGCTAACCGATTCGGGTGGCTACTGCGTCTTGTTGGTATGTCTGTCGATCCCGAAATCATCCGCCAAGCTCAAAACGGAGACGAGGCCGCTTTCGGCGCCGTCTTCGGCGCCTACAAGCAGCGCGTGTTCGGCACGGTTTACCGCATGCTCGGACGCCGCGACGCCGTCGAGGACGTGGGCCAGGACGTTTTTATCCGCCTGCACCAGTCGCTCGGGCAGTTGCGCACGGTCGAGGTCTTCGAGACCTGGCTGTACCGCCTGACCGTCAATACCGTTTACGACTATCTGCGCAAGGAGCGCCGCCGCTGCGATTTACCGCTGGCCGACTTGAGCGAAGAGCAGATCCGTCTGGCCGACAGCGCCGCCGCCGGCAAGGACATGGCGGTTACGCGGCGTCAAGCGGAGGCCCGCGACTTGCTGCAGTCGCTGTTCGCCAACGTCTCGCAAGAAGACCGGCGGCTGCTGGCGCTCAAGGAAGTCCAGGGCCTCACGCTGAAAGAGATGACGAGCATCTATCGCTCGAACGAGAACGCCTTGAAAGTCCGGCTGTTCCGGGCGCGCAAGCGGGTGTGCCGGGTGTACGACGAGATGCCGGCGGCGCAAGCCGTGCATTAGCCGCCTGCGTTTTGCCGCCGCTTCAACGCCTGCTTGACGAGCGCCGCGAGTTCGGCCGGCTCGTCGACTTGGAACTCGATTTCGAGCGCGTACAGCGGCCGTGCGAAATCGTGCGGGGCGGTGAGATTCATCAGGTCTTTGACGGTGGTTACCAGTGCGTCGGCGCGGGCCGATTCCGCGTCCGCTGCGAGACGCTTGCGGTCTGCGGGAGTGTAACGGTAGTGGTCGGGGAAGACGCGCCAAGCGGCGAGATCGTAGCCTAGGGCGGTCAATTGGCGCCGGAAAGCGTCGGGGTTGCCGAGTCCGCAAAAGGCCAGGATGCGCTTGCCGCGCAAGCTGTCGAGCGGAATCGGGCGCCGCTCTCCGGGGCGAACGAGATGCGTTGCCGTCGTCCGCGAATGGAAAACCGGAGCGGAGACGTTCCAGCGGCGGATGGCGTCCGTAAGGGCGCCGTAATCGCGTTCGGGTTCGGCGCGGGTGAGCAGGATGACATCGGTGCGCTTCAAGCTTGACAAGGGCTCGCGCAGCCGGCCCAACGGCAACAGGCAGTCGCCGAGCAGCGGCCGGGAGGCGTCGATCAGCAGGATGTCGAGATCGCGAGCCAGACGCAGGTGCTGGAAGCCGTCGTCGAGAACGAAAGCGACGGGGTTTGCTTCTGCTTGGAGCCGGGCGCCGACGGCGAAGCGGTCCGCGCCCACGCCGATGACGGCGTTGGGCGCCGTGCGCTGGAAACGGGTTGCCAGCAGCGCCGGTTCGTCGCCGATGCAGCGGGGGTCGATCTGCCCGCCGGGGCCAACGATGCGCGCCGAAGAGGGGTTGTCACGCCCGTATCCGCGGGTCAGCACGACGGCCTGGATATTCGCCTCGGCAAGGCGTTCGACCAGCCAGGCTACGGCAGGGGTTTTGCCGACTCCGCCCGCGGTCAGGTTGCCGATAGAGAGCACGGGCGCGGACAGGCGGCGCGGCTTGCGGACGCCGCTTGAGTAGGAATATAGCCGCAGTCTGGCGGCGAGGCTCCACAGCATTGCCGGGATGCCCAGCGCGAGCCGCCGTCCGAGCCGCGGCGGACAGCGCGGGAGCGCGCGTTGGAACAGCCTTTCCGCTTCTGCGGCGCCGCGGGCTGCCGCGCCGCGCTTCGAGCGGGCGAGACGGAAGGCGTTTTCGCCAAGGGTTCTGCGCGCCGCGGGGTCGCCCAGCAGCCGCCGCAGAACTGCGGTCAACTCTTCCACCGAATCGACTTGCAGCAGTCCGCCGACCGCCAGCAGATCGTCGGCGATCTGCCGGAAGTTCTGCATCGCCGGCCCTACGATGACGGGCCGCTTGGCCAGTGCCGGTTCGAGGACGTTGTGGCCGCCCCATCCGTTGAGCGATCCGCCCATGAACACGACGTCGGCGAAAGGGTACAGGCCGGCAAGCTCGCCCAGGGTATCGAGCAGCAGCACCGCCGGAAGCTTGGGCGCCGCCGCGGCGTCGAGCTTGGAACGGCGAATGACCGGAAGCAAGCCGTCGAACGCAGCAGCCGCTTCGTCGCAGCGCGCCGGGTGGCGCGGCGCGACGACGAAAAGCGCGCGCCTGTAGCTGTCCGCCGTTTCGCGGAATGCCGCGGACAGCAGTTCCTCTTCTCCCTCGCGAGTGCTGCCCGCGATCACGATGGGGGTGGGCGAGGCGGTTTGAAAAAACTGCTTCAGATCGCCGGCGACGCCGGTTTCGGGCGGGTCGAAGTCGTACTTGACGTTGCCGCCGACCTGCGTTTTCTCGGGAGGCGCGCCGGCCGCCAGAAACCTTTGCCGATCGGCTTCGCTTTGCGTCAGAATGGCGCCGGCGCGGCGCAGGACCGGCGCGAAGAGCGGGCGCAAGCGGGCGTAGCGCGGCGCCGAACGGTCGGACATGCGTCCGTTCAAAAGCAGCGTTTCCGCGCCGAAGCGCTCGGCCTGCAGAAAATAGTTGGGCCAGATTTCCGTCTCGAACACGATCAGCAGCCGCGGACGCAGCGCGCGGAACACGCGGGCTACGCACCAGGGGAACTCCAGCGGCGCGCCGAACACGGCGTCGGCCGCTCCGGCGAGCTTTTCCCCGGCGAGCTTGCGGCCGGCGGCGGTGGACGCGCTGACGTAGAGCGGCGACGCGGGGAAGCGTTCGCGCAGCCGGCGCAGCAGCGGAACGGCGGACAGGACTTCGCCGACCGAAACCGCATGTAACCAGATCGAGTCGGCAGGAGTCCGATTGGTTAGGCCGCCGAGATAGCCGAGCCTCTCCGGCAGATCGCGCCAAGCCTGCCCTTTCGCCCGGCTGCGCAGCAGCCAGTAGGGAACCGCAATCGGCGCGAGCAGCGTGAGGACGAGGTTGTAAAAGAAGAAGAACAAGCGGGAGGGGCCGGGCGTCTTAAGTATTATGGCAACATCGACTTTTCGATTCTTCCTCGGGCTGGCTCTGCTGCTCGGGCCGCTGCCGGGGGCTTTCGCGGCGGACGCCGGCTTCAAGGCCAAGACGGCGGACCGCTATCCGGGGAAACAGTCGCAGGGCGACCTGATTGCCGCGGTCAAGCCGTTCTACTCGGAAAAGGATCAAAAGAGCGCGTTCGGCAAGGTGCGGCCCTACAAACACGGCGTGATGCCGCTGCTGCTGGTGCTGACCAATACCGGATTGCATCCCTACGACCTGAAGAATCTCAAGGTGCGCTTCATCACCGCCGGCCGGGACGGTCTGGAGCCGATCGGCGGCGCGGAACTGGCTTATTTCAATCCCAAGGGCCACCGGCCCAGGCAGCGCAACATTCCCGGCGTCCCCGGACTCAGCCGGACGCGCGTGAAGAAAGGGCCGCTGGCGCGGTTCGAGATCACCGACAGGGAGTTCCGCGCGCCCGTGCTGACCCCCGAGAGCACGGCGAGCGGATTTTTCTACTACTGGACCGGCACGGAAGAGCCGCTGGCCGGCGCTTCGGTCTATATTTCCGGCATCGTCGATCTGACCACCGGACGGGAGTTGTTTTACTTCGAGATTCCGCTCGACCGCTACCGCTGAGGCGGCACAAAAGACAGCGTTTCAGCGCTGTTGGCACGGCGCCGTGGTTTTCGGGTTCTCCGGATTGAAAACGGCAAGACCGTGTGAACATGTAAAAAGATTGAACGATGGCAGTCAACAGGGACAGGCCCGACCGGTGGAAAGAAGACATCGTACGGTCAGTGGACATGTACAACGCCTGGTTCGTGCGCTTCGCGCCGGATGCATACCGAGCAACGCGGATGCAGACGACGAAAGATGTCGAGGCGGCTCTGAAAGCCACCGGAAATTTGACCGATATCGGGGTGGATTCTCTGAAGCGCAACCCTGCCGTGCTGTCGACGTTGCGTATGTCCACCTGTCCGCCGCTGGCAGTGGACCGGTTGATCGGGCTTGCCGGCGTTTCCCCGAATCTCGTCAGGGTGATGGAGAAAAAAGGCAAGCTGCCGGCGCGTATGCCAAGGCATGAGCTTGACAACGACCTCGAGAAGATCGGGGAAACCATCGGCAAAATGGCGGACCCGGATATCTTTGTCTGGTTGAGGCGCGGGACCGCCGCGTCGCAGCAGGAGTTGTACCGCTCAGCGACGGTCGTGGCCGACCGACTGTGCGGCGCGGTAGCAAACCCGATCGTTCGCAATGCGCAAGAGAAACGGCAACTGGCGGCAGTCGGCGACTGGCTGACAGCCAGAGGCTACCGAAGCGTTGCGGCGGGAGAAGGCGTAAAATATGCCGACATGCGACCCGGAACATTCTCGTTCCGTCTCAATGTTCCGGTCGAACAAGAGGGGGCTGGCAAATCGATCAACATCCCCGTGGACGCTGTTATCGTGCCGATGAAAGCCCAGCCAGGGGAATTGCCGTTGCTCGTAGAGGCAAAATCGGCGGGAGATTTTACGAACGTCAATAAGCGGCGCAAGGAAGAGGCAACGAAGATGAATCAGCTGCGCCGGACGTATGGACAAGGAGTGCGGTTTGTCTTGTTTCTGTGCGGCTACTTCGATAGCGGATATCTTGGCTATGAAGCGGCGGAAGGAATCGACTGGGTGTGGGAACATCGCATCGACGATCTCGGGGAGTTCGGACTGTAGATGGAAGCGGAAGAGTTGGAGGGGCGGCGGCTGCGCTTGCAGACCGAGTTGGATGCCGCCAAGGATCAGGCGGAGCGGAATCGGCTGGGTCAGTTCGCAACGCCTCCAGGGCTTGCTCGCGATATGCTGCGCTATGCGGGGGCGCATCTCGGAGAAGATGCGAGCATTCGTTTCCTTGACCCGGCGATTGGAACCGGCTCGTTCTATGCGGCGCTGCTGCGCGTATTCCCGCAAAGCGAAATCGCCCGCGCCGTCGGCTACGAGATCGATCCGCATTACGGCGCCCCGGCGTCCGCGTTATGGGGGCAGACGGGCCTGGACGTTCGTTTGAGAGACTTTACGCGGGCCGCACCGCCGGCGGAGCGGGAAAAGTTCAATCTGTCGATCTGCAATCCCCCCTATGTGCGGCATCATCACATCGCCGGCGGCGAGAAGCAGCGGCTCAGGGCGCGGGCGCGGGAAGCCGGCGGGGTCGCAATCGATGGACTGGCCGGTCTGTACTGCTATTTTCTGACTCTGTGCCACGAATGGATGGCGGACGGGGGGTTGGCCGGTTGGCTGATCCCCAGCGAGTTCATGGACGTGAACTACGGCGCGCCGGTGAAACGGTATCTACTCGACAAGGTTACGCTGCTGCACATTCATCGCTTCGACCCGAACGACGTGCAGTTCGGCGATGCGCTGGTGTCGTCGGCCGTTGTCTGGTTCCGCAAGCAAAAACCGCCGCGGGATTACGAAGCGCGGTTTACCTACGGCGGCTCACTGCAACAGCCGAAGCTTGACCGAGCGATGCCGGCCGAGACGCTGCGCCGGACTGCGAAATGGACAAGATATCCGGCCAAGGCGGGCCTTGCAGCGGCGGATGCTCCGGTTTTGGGCGATTTCTTCAAAATCAAGCGCGGCTTGGTGACGGGAAGCAACGACTATTTCATTCTGTCGGCCGAAGAAATCGAGCGGCGCGGGCTGCCGATGGAGTCGTTTCGGCCGATCTTGCCGAGCCCGCGCTATCTGCCGAAAGACGAGGTGGCTGCCGACAGTCGGGGGAACCCCATGTTGGAACGGCGCTTGTTCCTGCTGGATTGCCGGTTGCAGGAAGCCGAGATTGCAAGCAAGCATCCGCAACTGTGGGCCTATCTACAGGAAGGGAAAGCGCGGGGCATAGCCGAACGTTACCTCTGCCGGCACAGGACGCCGTGGTATCTGCCCGAAAACCGGCCGCCGGCGCCGTTCCTGTGTACTTACCTCGGGCGCGGCGATAAGAAAAATGGGAGGCCGTTCCGCTTCATCCTCAACAACTCGCAAGCGACGGCTGCGAACGTTTACTTGATGCTTTATCCGAAGCCGCCGCTCGCTCGCGTCTTGCAAGGGAACCCGGATATGAAAAGACAAGTCTGGGCATCTTTGAACGAGATACCCCCCGCGGCGATGCTGGGCGAAGGAAGGGTTTACGGCGGCGGTCTGCACAAACTGGAGCCGCGGGAGCTGGGCAACGTTCCCGCCGCGGCGATTGCGGAACTGCTGCCGGGGGCGCGGCCGCGCCGGGCGGAGCAGGGACAACTGTTCGCCGCATAGGCAAAGCTTCCGGCCGGCGGCGGCGCGGGGGAGAGCCCGCAGCGGTCGTGGCTTTTCAGTTTCCGGCGGCGCGCGATTGGGAGAAGAGCCACCGCAGCATCTCGGGTTCTCCGTCGCAGCGGTCGCTGCTGCATCGCGTGCCGCCGTTGTCGCCGCCGCGAATCATCTTCGGGGCAACGCCGTGTCCATCGCCGGCCCAGGTGGTCAGCTTCATGTTCCCTCCCAGGCGCTGCATCTCGGCGAAAAGTTTCTGCGCGCGCTCGTAGGGGCAAACCGTATCCTTGTCCCCGTGAAAGGCCCATATGGGAACGTCCCGGATCCGAGACGCATCGATGAACTCTTCTGTCTCGGTCAGGCCGGTCCCGGCCGAGGGCGCCGCCGCCGCGAAGTAACCGGGATCGATTTGCAAAAGGATATACGTCCCATGCCCTCCCATGGAATGCCCGAGGATGTAGATCCTGTCCCTATCGACGGACGACAGCGCAGCAATCACGGTTTTGATCTTCTCGAGATGCGCGGCGTCCCAGAGACGGGTTGTCTGGGGGGCGAGCACGTAGCTCGGATATGCGGAACGCGTCGGCTTTTCGGCAAGAAGCTTGTTCCAGACGCGTAGTTGTTTGCGGTTATCCGTCCCTCTGCCGCCGCCGCCGTGCAGGGAAACGATGACCGGGTAAAGCTTGCCTGCATCGAAACCGTAGGGCTTCATCAGGCGGTAGGGCATTTCGTCATCGGCATGGGGTTCATAGAGACGAACCCAGTCTTCGGCAACGCCCTGCTCTGCGACTTGGGCATTGGCGTATGCGGCGGCCGCCGGCAGCAAGGCCGCCCAAGCAGCCCGGCGGGATATATGCATTGTCAGTGGGGTCATGTTTTCTCCAAATCGAGGGCGCGTTGTTTCTCTAGCGGAATACGATCAGGTTCTCGATCCTCACGTCGTTCCCTTGGCTGCCCTCGGGCGCTTCGCCGCGCACCGTGAGTCGAATCGTGTGTTCGCCCGCGGACAGCCCGAATGCGTGCCACACCGCTTCGCTATTGCGGTAATGGTCTCCGTCGGAGTAAACGTCGACCGTGCGATGCAGCTCGCCGTCGAGATGGACATCGGCCATGCCGCCGTTGGCCATGTACGGGCCCGAGAGGATGACGCCGGTTCCCTCGAAAGCAACCTCCGCCTGCGCGCCCGCGGTTCCGGCCGTGCGCCCGACGTAGGTTCGGCTGCGCTGCTTCGCCTCGGCGCGCTGCCAGGCGCCCTTGAACTTCCACCTCGCGTCCTCGACGGGGATTTCTTCGACCGGCGAACCGTAGTCGTCCCATAGCTCGAGCTTCGCAGGCAGCGGCTCTTGCCGCTTGACCAGCAGGCGGTCGGCTTCGAGCCGCCCGCCGTTGCGCTCGACCAGGGCGATGGCGCGCTTGCGGGTGCTTTCGACGATCGTCTCGAAGGTGAAGTCGGTGTAGCTGAACTTCTTGTCTGCAATGGCCGGGATGCCCGATTTCCATTGCTCGGGAATCGCCTCGTAGCCGAGCATGACTCCGAGGATTCCGCCGGCGCTGGCCGGATTGCAGTCCGAGTCCTGGCCGGCGCGCATGGCGACGACCATCGTCTTGGCGAAATCGCGCTCGCCGTAGAGCAGGCCCAGAGCAATGTAGGCGCCGTTCAGCTTGGCGTCGATGTTGAACGGCTCGATGGATCCCTTGGGGCAGGCTTCGCGCTTGTTCCATTTTTCTTCGAGCAGTCTCCAGACGGCGGTCCAATCGTCCGGGTTCTGCGCGTACCAGGCAAGGGTGTCGGCGATGACCTGCGCGTACGGGCTCTCGGCGGGGAGGGCGGCGAGGCCAGCGCGCACGACCGCTTCGGGATCGGATTCGAAAAACGCTGCCGCGTACATGGCCGACGTAAACATCCCGCCGTAGATGCCGTCGCCGTGATTCATCACGCGGCCGACGCGCCAGCAAATGTCGTTCGATGCCTGCGGCAGACCCGGCGCCATCAGTCCGATGAAGTCGGCCTCGATCTGGAAATCGATGTCGTTTGCGTGGGCGTTGTATTCGGGCGTGCCCGAAAGCGTTGCGGGCACGCCGCGGCGCAGGGCGCGGCGCGCGGCCAGGTTGGCGTGCCAGAGGCGGTAGCCGGACTCCCTGAACATCGCGCCGAAGTCTTCCGTTGTGGCGTCGAGGCCCTTCTCGTCGAGCACGGCCGCGAAGGTCATGTCCACGTAAAGGTCGTCGTTGGTGAGGGCTCTGGCGACGTGGTCGCGCGTCCATTCGGGCAGCCTGTCCTCCGGGATGATTTGGTTGTTGAAGCGGAACTCGGTCGGCAGGCCGTAGCTGACGCCGATCATCTGGCCGGCCCAGCCGCCTGCGATGCGGTCGTCGAGCTCGGCAAGCGGGATGGCGTCGAGGCCCGCGGGCGTGGAGGAGCAGCCGAGCAAGGCGACGCCCAGCAGGGCGGCTGCAGCGCTGCGATAGAAGAGGGTGTTTGCCATGTTACGGTTCTCCTTGCGCTCGTGCGGCCTCGCTCCAAATCTTACCGCGCCGGCGCGGCGCGCGGCCGCCGCCTGCGTGACTTTCGCTACGGACTGTTACAACTTGCCAAACTTTTGAATGAAGAAGTCGGCCGCCGAGTCGTAGGTCGAGTCCGCGCCGGGATAGTGCAGGTCGGCCTCGACGCCGACAGCGTCCAGTTTCTTCTTCAGTGCGATGCCAAAGGTCACATGGTGGACTTTCCAGGCTGTTGCGCTGTCGCCTTCGGGAACGGGGTCTCCCGGGGCCATGCCGTAACTCATGAAAGTGGGCGGGTCGTCGGCCGACACCAGCGAAATCGCCGAAATTTTCTTGGCGATGGCGTCCTGTTTGGCGCGATCGCCGGAACCGAATATTTCGGCCGGGTCGCGATGAAGCTCGTCGTAGCCCGGAATATTCTGCAGCCACCAATCGAAATCGTTCGTGATCTGCCCGCGAAGCGGCGCTACGTAGGCCAGCCGAGTCGACTCGCGCGCAATGGGGTCGCCGCTCGACGGGTCCGCCTGGTCGTCGCGGTAGGCCAACCACATGCACAGTTGCGCGCCGGCGGAGCCGCCGAACGCGCCGACCCGGCGCTTATCGAAGTTCCACTCCTTGGCCTTCGACCGCAGCGTCTGCAGCGCTCTTTGGGCGTCATGATGGGCCGCCGGCAACGGCGCTTGCCCGGCGAGGCGATAGTTGATCGCAGCGACGGAAATGCCGGCGTTCAAGAGCTGCTTCAGGGTCTCTTGGTTGACCGTATTCTTGTCGCCTCTGGTGAAGCCGCCGCCATGGATATAGAGCGCCAAAGGCGTCGGTGAAGACGACTCGGCTTTATAGAAGTCCAACACGTGCCGCTCATGATCGCCATAGGCGAAATCGGCGACCGTGGGCTCCATTCGAGACGCCGGGCCGCTTTGTCCGCGCTGGGCGGCTGCAGGCCATGCGGCCAGGGAGATGCCGCAAACAAATGCGGCGAGACGGACAGAGGCGTTGGCCATTGCGGTTGTTTCCTTTTCGATTCTACGGATTTTTTCAAAATCTCTCTCGCCGCCCGCGTGACTTTTGCCGCAGCCTGCTTGTCTTTCGCTTGGAATAGAGGCAGCAAGACCTCGGTCTAAGTACAGCAGGCGCCGTGGGCAAGGTTGCCGTCCGACGCCGCGAACGAGGCCGGGACGGTCGGCCCTTCCGTGAAATGCACGAAGGGCGCGCCGACTGCATCGTACCAAGTCTGCGAGGCGATCTGCGCCTCTGTGAGTTGCGCCCTCAGCGCGGCGACACGCGCGCTCAAGCGGGTTTCCTTACGCGCGTTCAGCGCCGCTTCGATGTGCTCGCGAACCCTGTCGCGGACGGCCGCGACGAGCTTGGCGCGCTCGCCGCCGGGCGGCGCCCCCTGGCCGCGTAAGACGAGCAGGCGCTGCGTCATCTCGCGGACCTCTGTAAGCGCCGGCTGCTGCTGAGCGGCGGCAATGGCCATGACTGCCGGCAGCAGCACGGCGTGAGTCAATGCGTTGTTGCCCACGGTTGATTCCTTTCTGCGATGGACCGACCTGGTCGATCCATCGCACGGCCGGCGCGCTGCGGAAAGGTTGCCGACAGCCGCCGCTCAAGCCGCTGAGCGCTTAGAAGGCCCGAAACTCGGTGAGCACGGACTGCGTCTCGACCACTCCTTGAACGGTCAGCGCATAGCGGTTAAAGGGCGGCTCGCGGAGTTGATAGTGCTGCACCCTGTCGAGATAACTGACCTCGATCATGCCGTCTTTCAGCCGCATCTTGCCCTGCAGCCGGTTGGGCGGGCTCCAAATGGTTGCGAACTTTTCGCCGTCGAACGAGTAAACGCGCATGCGCCTAGGCGTTTGGTTCGCTCCGAAAACGGTTCCCCAAGCGAGCAGCCACGTCTCTCCCGAACGCCCGGCCGGGATCTCCTGGAGGAACAGACCGCAGCCCTCGAAGTCCGACCCGGCGCCATCGACGGCCTCGAACTTGCCGTCGCGTTGCCGAAACGCCCAAATCCAGGTCTTCGATTCCGGCGCCCCGGAGCGGCCGGCCGGCGCCACGAACGAGACCAGCACGGTCGGCCCGGGCGGGCCTTCCGTGAAATGCACGAAGGGCTTGCCGATTGAACGAACCCAAATCTGCGAGCCGGCGATCTGCGCCTCTGTGAGTTGCGCCTTCAGCGCGGCGATGCGCGCGCTCAGGCTGGTTTTCTTACGCGCGTTCAGCGCCGCTTCGATATGCTCGCGAACCCTGTAGCGGACGGCCTCGACGAGCTCGGCGCGCTCGCCGCCGGGCGGCGCCCCTGACCGCGCAAGACAAGCAGGCGCTGCGTCATCTCGCGGACCTTGGGCAGTACCGGCTGCTGCTGAGCGTCCGCGGCGGCCGCGACTGCCGGCAGTAACACGGCGTAAATGAATGCGTTGTTGCTCATGTTGAATTCCTTTCTGTAAAGCATGTACCTAGTATTTCGACCGTATAGAAAGGTTTGAAATATAGGAGGAGGGCATGGTATGCTTGTACATGCCCAGAACTGCTCAACGTCTCCGTGTATCCGTCGCCGATCAAGAGGCTTTGGACGCCGTGCTCGCCTGCGGGGTGCAGCAAGTGCGCGTCGTTTTGCGTGCGCTCGCCCTGCGCCATCTCGCTACAGGCGTCAGCGCCGCCGAAGCCGCCGAGAGGGTGCGTCTGACGCCCAAGACGGTGCGCGCCATCGCGCGCCGCTACCGCCAGGGAGGTCTCGACCGTGCGCTCTACGAAAAAGCCCGGCCTGGCAGGGAACCGTTGCTCGACGCGTCTTCGCGGCAGCGCATCGTGGCGATGGCGTGCGGCAAGCCGCCGAGAGGGGCGGCGCGTTGGAGTGTGCGTCTCATCGCTGCCGAAGCCGTCAAACGAAAGCTTGTACCGCGCGTGGGACGGGAAACCGTCCGTGTTCTGTTGCAGCGCCACGAGCTCAAGCCGTGGCGGGAAAAAAATGTGGTGTCTGCCTGAACTCAACGACGCCTATATCGAAAAAATGGAAGATGTTTTGGCGCTCTACGAAACGCCCTATGACCCGCACCAACCGGTGGTTTGCCTGGACGAAAAGGCGGTTTCGCTGCACGCTGAAGTACGCCCTCGCCACCCGGCCGGGCCGGGCCGGGTGGCCAAGCGCGACAGCGAATACAAACGTTGTGGAACCGCCAATGTGTTTTGTGCCGTCGAACCCAAGGCGGGCCGCCATTTCACCTATCCCACGCCAACGCGCCGCGGGGAGGAATTCGCCCAAGTTATCGACAAGCTGGCCAGCAGCTATCCTCGCGCGCGCACGATTCACCTGGTTGTCGACAATCTCAATATCCACCGCCGCAAGCCGCTGGTCGAACGCTTCGGCGAAGAGCACGCGGCCCGCTTGTGGGAGCGATTCAGCCTGCACTACACGCCCAAACACGGCAGTTGGCTCAACCAGGCCGAAATTGAGGTCAGTTTATTCTCGCGGCAATGCCTGGGTACGCGCCGTATCGCCAATCTCCGTACCTTACGTGCCGAGGCCAAGGCCTGGAATCGCCGCGTCAATCGTGACCGCGTCAAGATCAACTGGCAATTCACTCGTCAGGCCGCCCGCTCCACCTTCCATTATCAAACAAACCTTTTTACACGGTCAGAGAACTAGTCGATCCGGCGTACGGCCGGCGCTGTGGGGTCTCGTTCCTGAATGAAGAGAAACGCCGGCGCGCCTTCCTTGTTTCCTCCGCTGGCGTTGTCGGCGACGGATGTCTTGATCAAAATCTGTCGCTCACTCGCGTCATAGCAGTCGGGGTCGAAAAGGTTCTCCGGGAAGGTGGTCGTGCCGCTGTCGAGCGCGGCTTGGACGATCGTCCATTCGGCCGTCGTCGGACTCCAGAAGCACGTCGCATTCTCCACGATCGCCCCGACCACGTTGGAGAAGACACCGGCCGCGTGAGTGAGGGGCGGTTCCGGACCGTTCGCAAGCGCATTCGCAACCGGGTCGTTCAAGCCATCGAACTGCTCAGGGATGATCGCCGCCTGGTAGGTGGACGGGCTGCCGAAGTCAGCGTCACCGAATTGGTTGCGCGCGGCTACGCCGATCGCCGGCTGGGTCATGTCCCCCGCAGCGGATTGCCCGCCGGCCTCGCCCACCAGCATCTTGATCAGAATTTGCGGCGGGACGACGATTTTCGTGCTGCCGGTCGAAACCTTGCCGTTGGTCGTCGCGATGGCGTTGAAAATCCCGCTGCAGCCGGCCGCGCCTGCGGTTACCGTGGTTTGCGCCGAGCCCGTGCCGCTGTCGTTCGAAAATCCGAGGGTGACCTGACAACTGCTGTTCGGGTTCTCTTGCAGCCCCACCGAAAATGCTGGCGTGAAGCTCAGCGTCGATACGCTTACCGTTGAGGTAATTTGCTTATCGGTGTCGCCGGTCGAGAGATTGAGAACTGCGGGCGACTGACTCAAGGTATAGTTGAAGACGGTCGCCGCGGCTTCCGCCATCGCGCCGCTTCCGCCGGGCGCCTGCTGAAAGCCGCTGCCCGAGTAACCGGTCGAGGTAATCGAGATCGTCACCGTCCCGCCCGCCGCGCTCGACGACACGGTCGCCCAGGCGCTGATCTGCGTGTCGCTCTTGGAGGTGGTTCCCGACCCGGTGACGCCGCCGCCCGAGATCGACATTGTCGGGTCGGATCCGAAGTACTGTCCCGAGATGGTGAAATGGGTCGTCGCCCCGACCGGCCAAGCGTTGGGCGTGACCGCCGAAACCTGCGGCGTCGGGTCGTAAATCTCGAACGTCTCGGCGTTACTGGGCCCGAAGACGGTCGTCACGGTCAGATCGCGGTTTCCCGAGGCGGCTGTGGACTCGATCGAGTAGCCGATGTTGACCTGAGTGTCGCTCTCATATGTGGTGTCTGTCGTGACCCCGCCGCCGTCGATGGCAACCGACTGGAGGCCGTCGAAGTACTGGCCGTAGATCTCGACGTGGCCCGAGCCGCCGCGCGCGGGGTTGCCGGTGACGTTGATTCCGCTGACGATCGGCGAGGGGCTGCTGAAGCCGACGTACGTCGCCCCCAGATAGATATCCCGGCTGACGATGTAAGACTGGGTTTCAGGCGGGTTGAAGGAGTGCGAGCCGGCATAGTCCCCGCTTGAGAGCAAGCTGAATCCGTAGTAGTCATTGTACCGGTAGCCTCCGTCCACATAGACCTGGAAGTAGGCGCGAACCCAGTGATTGGTCTGGATCTGAAATGTCGTGTCGTAAACCAGTGGCGTGCGCAGGTAGAAGGCGGCTTCGTCGGCTCCCCAGATTCCCGTTTTCGAGTTGGTGACTTGGGTCACGCCGCCCCGCGACAGATAGCCGTCGGCGCGGGGTTCGTAATAGTATTTGGCCACATAGTCCAGCAGCGTGCGGGAGTAGGATTCCACGTCGCAGCCGACACACTGGACGGCGATGCTGGAGAAGCCGGTGACGCGTTGGGCCGCCGCATCGTCGGGCGCGGCGGCAAGCAACAACAGGATCGGC
Source organism: Bryobacterales bacterium (assembly GCA_965214655.1). Taxonomy (GTDB): domain Bacteria; phylum Acidobacteriota; class Terriglobia; order Bryobacterales; family UBA6623; genus CATQHP01. The sequence goes on from OZ243965.1 coordinate 4,896,023, forward strand.
AACGGCTGCAGAGTGCTCTCCGGCAGTCAAAGCGGCGCGCCGGCGGTAGTGCTCGCGCAGAGGGCGCGCGTCAAGCCCGGAAGCTTCCACCTCCGCGGCCCGGTCCTCAAGGAACTGGATATGGTGGAACAAGTGATCGTAGAGCACAATCCTGGAGACGTTGCTCGGTTCGAGGTTGACGGCCGGGACCTGCCCCAAGGCGGATCCCGGCGTCGCGAGGAAGCCCGAACCAAGCAGCAAGGAGCCGGCGAGCGAAACGGGGCGGCGGGAAACCCAGGCGGCTCGGCGGCGGGTCAACACTGCGGATCCGGGCGAGGGGAGGGGCGAAGGGGAAGAATATTTTTTCGACATCCGAATTTCTCCATTGCTGAAGGGCGTGTAGATTTGAACTTGCAACTTTATCATGGTTGTAAAAAATATCAAGATATTTGTTGTGGCGCCGTGAAGTTCCACAAAAACTGTCAGAGGAAAGAGCAAGCCTGGACTGAGTGACGAGTGACCGGGCGCGCCGGCCTCGGTTGTTTTGCGGCGGCTTGGCGTTTGCTCGTTTTCAGCGGCAGAAAGCGCAAGCGGTTCTGGCGGCCGCTCCTGCAGTGAAATCGCCAGGCGAATGCGCCCCGGACCGTGCAACGCCGCTCCTTCCCGCAGCGAAATGTCGGGCGCCGCAAGAAGCTGCGCCAAGCGGAGGATAGGGGTAAGCATGCAGGCGCTCAGTTGCCGCGCGGCCGCCCGTTCCCCTGCCGCCTGCGATTCCGCCGGACTCCGCCGCGCTCGCGCCGTGTCGATGGTTGCGCCGCATCGTAGTCGGGATTCTTCACGGGCAGCTTGCCGCCGACGCTTTGCAAATAGGCCGACAACCGCGCATCCAGCTCGGCCGCTTTCGCCGGCATCGCCGCGGCCAGATTCCGCCGTTCCCCAAGGTCCTGGGAAAGATCGAACAGGCGCCGCTCCCCGCTCTCGTAAAAGCGGATCAATTTGAAATCCCCGGCAACGATCGCCGACGCCGGCCCCAACGGGTCGAAGTCGTAATGCGGAAAATGAAAAACCAATTCCTGCAGCGGACGCTCGATGCTCCCGTTTCCGCCGTTTTTGAGCGCCCCGGCCAGACTGCCGCCTTCAAGCCCGTCGGGCAGCCGGTCGATGCCGGCCAACTCCGCCAGGGTGGGAACCAGGTCCGCCCCCGTAGCGGCCGCCCGCGCTACCGAGCCCGGCGCGATCCCCGGCCCGCGTATCAGCAAGGGGACGCGCAACCCGCCTTCCCAAACCGACCCCTTGCCCTGCTTGAGCGGGCCGTTCGCCGCGCCGCCCGTCCCGTGATCGGTCGTGTAGAAAACGTAAGTGTCGCCGGCGATGCCCAGCTCGTCGATCTTGTCGAGGATCGCGCCGAGGGCGATGTCCATGTCGAAAATCACCGCGGCCGCGCCGGCGCTGCGGCCGATGCCCCATCCGCGCGCCCGGGCATTGGTCTCATCCAGCGCATCGGCCGCGCTGCGGCCGCCGTAGTGAGAAATCTGCAAATAGAAAGGCTTGCCGGCGGCAACTTGCCTCTCCATGAAATCGACCCCGCGCTCGGTTATGCCGTAAGCTTCGGTCGGATTCGGATGCTGCACGTTGTCCGGCCCGCCGTTGCGGGTCGCGCCGTCGCTCTCCGTGAAGCCGTGCTTGCTCGGGTCGATGCTGCCGACATGCCACTTGCCGAAGTGGGCCGATGCGTATCCGGCCCCGCCGAGAAGCTCGGCGACGGTCGTTTCGCCAAGCGGCATTTCCAGCAGCGCTTCGGGTTCCAGCAATCGGGGATTCGATCCCGTGCGCGCCGTCACGAAAGTCATGCCCAGCTTCGCCGGACTCTTCCCCGTAAGATAGGTTGCCCGCGAGGGCGTACAGCGGGGCGAGGGAGCGTAAAACCTTGTCCAGCGCATCCCCTCCGCGGCCAGCCGCGCCAGGTTGGGAGTGCGGAACACTGCGCTTGCGGACTCCGCAACATCGGGATCCATGCGCACGGAAGTGCTGTTCCAGCCCTGACCCTCGCCGAGAATGAAGACGAAGTTCGGCTTGCGGGCGTGAGCGCCGGAAGAAAGGCAGAGGCAGCAGGCAGCCAGGGCGAGCAGGCGAATCGAGTGCATTTCGTTGGAACAAGCGTACCGCTGAACAGGCGTACCGCAGAGCTTCGCCGTTAGCGGAGCGCCGCAAATAATTTTTTTACGCGGCGAGCGGCGGCCCGTTGCGCATGACATTCTCCACGCCGACTTCGCTAGTATCTGTATAGAAAGATGACAGACCCGTCATGAGCGACTCGACCCGAAGAGAATTCGTTCGCGCAAGCACGGCCGCGGCGGCGGGCGCCTCGATGCTCGGCGCGCCGGCGCTTGCCGCCGGCCGATTGAGTCCGAACGACCGCATCCGCGCGGCGGTGGTCGGCCTGCGCGGACGGGGGCGCTCGCACGTCGCCGCCGTCGAAAACCTCGCCGCCAAAAACGTCGAGTTGGCCGCGCTGTGCGACATCGACGAGTCGATCATGGCCCAGCGCCTCGGCGACCACGTCAAGCGCACCGGCAACAAGCCCGCCGTTTATCACGACATCCGCAAGCTGCTCGAAGACAAGTCGATCGACGTGGTGTTCCAGGCCACGCCGAATCACTGGCATGCGCTGGGCACGATCTGGGCCTGCCAGGCGGGCAAGGACGTCTATGTCGAAAAGCCGCTCTCGCACAACGCTTTCGAAGGCAAGCAGGCCGTCCGCGCCGCGCGCCGTTACGGCCGCATCGTCCAGCACGGCACGCAAAACCGCTCCAGCCCGGAAATCGTCGAGGGCGTCCAAAAGCTCAAGGACGGGCTGATCGGCAAGGTGTACCTGGCCCGCGGACTCGCCTACAAGTGGCGCAACAGCATCGGCGCGCACAAGGAAGGCCCGGTTCCCGCCGGCATCCACTACGACCTGTGGAAAGGCCCCGCTCCCGACCGGCCGTTCAGCAATCTGCGCCTGCACAACAAATGGCACTGGCAGTGGGATTACGGCAACGGCGAGCTCGGCAACCAGGGCGTCCACCAGCTCGACATGATGCGGTGGGCGCTCGACCTGCACGAGCATCCCAGCCGCGTGCAGTCGATGGGCGGCATGTTCGTTCACGAGGACGCCCAGGAGACTCCCAACGCGCAGACCGTCGCTTACGAATACGCAGGCCGCGACCTCTATCTGAATTTCGAGATTCGCCCCTGGATCTCCAACGTCGAGGCGGGCATCGGCGAAAAGTGGCCTACGCACGGCATCTGCACCGGCCTGCTTTTCTACGGCTCGGAAGGATACATGGCGCTGCCCCACTACGGCGCTTACTATACATATCTCGGCAAAAACAAAAAGCCCGGCCCATTCGCTGAAGACCCCAAGGATAAAATCAAGAATCAGCCGCACTTCGACAACTTCATCGCCGCCGTGCGCAGCCGCAAGGTCGGCGATCTCAACGCCGATGTCGAAGAGGGCCACAAATCTTCGCTCATGGCTCACTTGGGCAACATCTCCTACCGGGTCAAGCGGCAGATCCGCTTCGATTCGGCGACCGAACGCATCCTCGACGACCCCGAGGCCGATGCGTTGCTGGCGCGCGAATACCGGGAACCGTTCGTCGTCCGCGAAGACGTCTGACAGTCCCGGCGCCGAGGCAGTTCAGGATTCGAATCGACAAATTGGCCAGAACGCAAATCGCCGTCACCCAGGGAATGCAGTCGTTCTTCGGTACCCGTGACGAAAATATCCGGCTGTTGGAAGACGCCTTGGGCGTCCGCACGCATCTTTCCGCCGAATGCCTCGAAATCGAAGGCGATGAAGCGCGGGTTCGCCGCGCGGGTGAAATCATCGGCGATTACGAAGCGCTTGTCCAAGAGGGGCACCGCTTCTCGAACGGCGACGTGCGCGATTTTCTCAACGTGGTCACGGCCGACTCCGCGGTCAGCCTGAAAAATCTGGTGCGCAGCAGTCGGCGCCGCTTTTGCGGCCGCAAGTCGCTCACGCCGCGAAGTCTCAATCAGATGCGCTACTTCGAGGCGATGGACCGCTCCGACATGGTCTTCGGCGTGGGGCCGGCCGGCACGGGCAAGACGTATCTTGCCGTCGCTCACGCCGTATCCCAATTGCTGGCCAAACGCGTGCGGCGCATCGTTCTGGCCCGTCCGGCCGTCGAATCCGGCGAGCGTCTGGGCTTTCTGCCCGGCACGCTCCAGGAGAAAGTCAACCCGTATCTGCGCCCGCTCTACGATGCGCTGCACGACATGCTCGAGCCCGACCGGGTCGAGCGCCTGCTCGACAACGGCGCCATCGAGATCGCCCCGCTGGCCTTCATGCGCGGGCGCTCGTTGAACGAAAGCGCGGTCATTCTCGATGAAGCGCAAAACGCGACCGCCGAGCAAATGAAGATGTTCATTACGCGCCTGGGGTTCGGCTCCAAGGCCGTCATCACCGGCGACATCACCCAAATCGATCTGCCGCAGGGAAAGCGCAGCGGCATGGTCGAAGCGATCGAAGTGCTTTCCGGCGTCCGCGGCATTCAATTCGTCTACTTCGATGAAAAAGACGTGGTCCGCCACGACCTGGTGCAATGCATCGTCCGCGCTTATGACCGCTATAATCGCAAGCAGCGGGAGAACCGCGAGCCATCGGGCAAGCGGGACGCCGCCGACTCCAACGAATAGTCCGCGTCGATGAGCTCCGACCCCGGCGAAGAACCCTGGTATTTCGAGAATCGCCAGCGCAAGGTCGCGTTCGACGAACACGCCGTGCGCGCTTTTGTCGGCCGTATCGCGAAAGACATCGCGCAAGGCCGCGAGTTTGCCGTGGTCATCGGTTCCGACGCCGCGCTGCGCGAGGCCAACCGCCGGTTCCGAGGCGTTTCCCGCGCTACGGACGTGCTTTCGTTTCCTGACGGCGAAAACGGCCGCCTCGGCGATCTGTTGCTTTCGGCCTTCCGCGCCAAGCGCCAGGCAGCGGACTTCGGCCACGCGATCGAGGACGAATTGAAGATTCTGACGCTGCACGGCCTGCTGCACCTGATGGGTTACGATCACGAGTCGGACGCGGGCGAGATGCGCCGCGCCGAAAAGCGGTTGCGGCGCAAGTACGCATTGCCGGGCGGCCTGCTCGAAAGAGCCGTCTCATGAGCGCCGCCTGCACGGTTGCCGCGCTGGCGCTCAGCGCGGTCATCGCCCTTTCGTCGTATTTCGTGATTCTCTGCGTCGAGTCGCTGCGTTTCCGCCCGCACAAAGCCAACCGCTCGTTCGCTTTGTTCGAAGCCGAGTTGCAGCCGCGCCTCGGCTTCGAAATCGAAAACGCCCTCAAACGCTTCGGCTTGCTGCGTCAAATCAGCTTGATCCTGCTCAGCATGGACCTGCTCTATCTGGGCTCGCTGACGCAACCGATCGAATACGCCCTCGTGGAAGCGTTGATCCTGACCGTGACGGTCATGGTCGTCTTCTCCCAAATCGTCCCTTCGATACTCGTCACGCGCACCGCAGGCCGCTGGGCGCTGCGTTTCACGGGGATCGCCAAGGCGCTCGCCTGGTCGACCCAGCCCATCGTTCTTTTGAGCGGATTCGCCTCATCGGTGGCCGCGCTCGGCGCAGAAGAGCAAGAAGAGAAGCCGGGCCACAGCGGCGGCGAAATCGAAGCTCTGCTCGACGCCGGCGAGGAAGAGGGCCTCATCGACGTTGGCGACCGCAAGTTGATCCAGTCCGTCGTGGAGTTCGGCGACAAGACCGTCCGCGAGGTCATGACGCCCCGCCCGCGCGTGGTCGCGATCGAAGCCGAGCACACTCTCGAGGACGTTCGCCGCTTGATGCTTACCGAAGAATACTCGCGCATCCCGGTCTATCGGGGCGACATCGACAACGTCGTCGGCTTCCTGCACAGCCGCGATACTCTCGAGGTCGACCAGGAGGAACGCCGCCGCACGCCGCTTTGCAAGGCGCTGCGCGCCATCGCGCTCGTTCCCGAAACCAAGCCGATCTCCGCGTTGATGAAGGAGCTGCAGGAAAACAACGCGCAAATGGCGGTCGTCATCGACGAATACGGGCAAACCGCCGGCCTCGTCACGATGGAGGACATGATGGAGGAAATTGTCGGCGAGATCCGCGACGAAACCGAGCCCGATCTCGACGTCGCCCGCCAGGACGACGATTCTTTCATCGCTTCCGGCAATCTCGACCTCGATCGTCTACAAGAGCTGGTGAACTTCCGGCCGAGCGAAGATCTTGAATCGACCACGCTCGGCGGGCTGGTCTGCGAGCAACTCGGCCAAGTGCCGGCCGCCGGAGCGAAGCTGCGCCTCGACGGCCTCGAGATCGAAGTGCTTGCGGCCGACGAGCGCCGCGTCAGCCAAGTGCGGGTGAGCCGCCGCGGCGCCGAAGAAGCCGTCGACAAGGGCGGGGAAGTTTCTTCGTGAAATCCGGTTTCGTTTCCATCCTGGGCCGCCCCAACGTCGGCAAATCCACGCTGCTCAACGCTCTTGTCGGAACGAAAGTCTCGATCGTCAGCCAACGCGCGCAAACGACGCGCGATGCGATTCAGGGCGTGCGAACCGAAGCCCGCGGGCAAATCGTTTTCATCGACAGCCCGGGCCTGCATCGGCCGACGAAAGAACTGGGCAAGCGCATGATGCGCGAAATCGAGCGCGCGGCCGCCGGCAGTCACTTGGCGCTGTTGCTGATCGACGCATCCGTTCCGCTGACCGCTGCCGACCGGCAAGCCGCGGAGACGGTCGGCGCTTTGCGCCTGCCCGCTTTCGCCCTGCTCAACAAGATCGACAAGGTTGCCGACAAGACCAGGCTGCTGCCGCTCATCGAGCGCCTGCGGGAAGTCCACGATTTCACGCAGACCGTGCCCATCTCCGCCCGCAAGGGAGTGCAGCTCGACACGCTGCTCGAGCTGATCTTCGCGCGCTTGCCGGAATCTCCCGGGCGCTTTCACGACGACTACATCACCGACCAGCCGCAGCGGTTCCTGGCAGCGGAGTTGATTCGGGAGCGCATCTTGCGCGAGACCCACGACGAGGTTCCCCATTCCGTCGCGGTGCTTGTCGAAGACTGGACGGAAAGCGCAGGCCGCCTGCGCCTGTCCGCCGCGGTGGTCGTCGAGCGCGAGGGGCAGAAAGCGATTCTTATCGGCAAAAAGGGGGCGAAGCTGAAAGACCTGGGCCGCAAGGCAAGGGAATCCCTTGAAGCCCGTTTCGGCTGCGGCGTATTCCTGGAGTTGTTCGTCAAGGTGCGGCCCAACTGGCGGAACGACCGCCGCTTCATCCACGATCTCGATTTCCGCCGGCTGCCGGGAACTTCGTAGAGATTTCGTAGAGATATTGCATAATGAATACGCTGTCATGAGCATTGCGAGACGCAGCTTTCTGGCGGCGCCGGCCGTTGCCGTCGCGCCGCTGTTGGGCGCGGAAGAAGACGACATCCTCTACGACAAAATCCACCGCCGTCTCAACAACGACCGCGACCTGAAGATTCAGGGGCTGAAGGTTGACGTAACCAACGGAGTCGTCACCGTCGACGGCATTGTCCGTACGGAAAAGAAACTGCGGAAAATCGTCAAGGTGGCCAAGATCAAAGGCGTGAAAAAGGTCGTCAACCGGGTCAAGGTCGTACCCTAGCAACTCACGGCGAAAGGGTAGGGAAATGGCTGGGAGGCAGGGATTCGAACCCCGATAAACAGATCCAGAGTCTGTCGTGTTACCGTTACACTACCTCCCAGCAGCGCAGGCGGCGCGCTTGGGGCAATGGGCCGACTTTCAGTATAACCCGGCGCGCGCCGGGCCGATGCAGGCTACCGCTGCGGGGCCTGCGCGGGAATCCGCCCGGGATACGGGGCCGCGTCCCGGAACCGCGCGCGGTCGGCGTACCGCAGTCCGTCTCGGACGATGAACACATGTCCGGATTCCTGAACGATCCGGCCGAGGCCCATCTCCCGTACGCCTGACCGTCGGGAAGCCCAACCGCGAATGGTGAGAATTTGGCCTGGCCGCAGGGAATCGCTCCTGAAGTTCCTGCGTCGCGCCGGCCCGACCGCAAGCGTCTCGACCGTCCAACGGATCGGCCTGCCCTGCGCATCCAGCCGGGGACGGTCGCCGTCGCCGATCTCGTCGATCACGATCAGGATGTGGGGATTCACATAATGGAATTCGGCGACACGGCCGCGCACGGCAAGCGGGCGGTTCGGATCGTATTCTCCGCGGAAGCTATGGTGGCCCGGCGCCGAAGGGGGCATCCCCGCGGCCAACGCGGCGAGCATGGCCAAGCCGAGCCGCCGAGCCCGGACGGAGCGCGAGCCCCGCGCAACTCCGCAACTTGCCCGTGACTGCGCCGCGCAACCCGCCATGTTCGCCTCCCGATCCATCCTGGGTATAGGCGCGCGGCATGAGCTCAGGTTACGCCGCTCCCTTCCCGGCAGCGCCGCCGGGAAGGGTAAGATATACAGTGGCGCTCGGCTTGCCGAACAGGGTGGCGAGCCGGCTTTGCGAATCGCAGTTCCATGAAAATCGCTTTCGTCGGCGTGGGCGCCGTGGGCGGGTATTTCGGCGGCCGCATGGTTGAGCGCGGCCTCGACGTCGTATTTCTGGCTCGGCCGCAGACGGCCCGGGCGCTGAGGGACGGCGGCCTCCGCGTCGCGAGCATTCTGGGAGACTTTGCGCTCGCCAAGCCGAACGTTTGCAGCAATCCGGCGGACGCGGCGCCGGTCGACGTTCTGTTCCTGGCCGTCAAGGCGTACCAGGTAACCGCCGCCGCCGCGTTCGCCGCCCCCGCAACCGGCGCGAACACGACCGTAATCCCGCTGCAAAACGGGGTCGACGCCCCCAAGGCCGCCGCAGCGACGCTCGGCCGCGAACGCGTGCTCGGCGGACTCTCCAGGATTTTCAGCGAAAAAATCGCAACCGGAAGGATACGCCACTCCGATATCCGCCCCTCGATGGCGTTCGGCGAGCCGGCCGGAGGAATCTCCGCGCGCGTCGAACGGATTGCCGCGCATCTCGAGCCGACAGCGGCTATGGATGTCCAGGCATCGGCGGACATCGTGACCGATATGTGGAAAAAGCTGGTGTTGGTGGCCGCCCTCGGATCGGTCGGCGCGATCGCGCGGGCGCCGGTCGGCACTGTTCGCTCGATCCCGCCGCTGCGTATGCTGCTGCAGTCGGTCGCCGGCGAAATAGCCGCGGTCGGCCGCGCCTCCGGAGCAAACGTCCCGCCCGATTTTGCCGCCGGCTGTCTCAAAGCTTTCGACCGGCTGATCCCCGAAACCACGGCATCGATGCACCGCGATCTGGCGCGCGGACTCCCCTCGGAGTTGGACGAGCAGGTCGGCGCCGTGATCCGCTACGGAGACGCGGCCGGCGTCGCAACGCCGGCGCTCGACACGCTCCATGCCGCGCTGCTGCCCGGCGAGATGCGCGCCCGCGGCGAAATCGACTTCGATGACGTCCCGGCGTAACGCCGGTCAGTCCCTGACCGTGCGATAGGGATAGCCGTCCTTCGCCTGCCGCAGGTAGCTCAACACTTCGCCGTCGAGCTCGGCCATCAGCTTCGCGCGGGATGGGTCGTCCGCGAGGTTGTGCTGTTGATACGGGTCTTCCCGATTGTCGTAGAGACACCAGCGGCCGATCTCCCCGCAAGCATACGTATGGCGCTCGGTGCGAATCCCGCGGAAGAGCGGGGCAGGATGGTTTCTCCCTCCGCCGCCGGCCTGACTTTTGGAAACATGCATCAGGAATTGATGCTCCGGCCCGCGGATGTCCTCGCCGCGGACGGCGCCGGAAAGGTCGCGCCCCATGCAGCTTTCGGGTACGGGAATCCCGGCAAGCCCGCAGAGCGTCGGATAGATATCGATCGTCCCCAACAGCACGTCGGTCTTGCGGTTCGCCGGCATCCCCGGCGCGCGGACGAGAAACGGCACGCGGCAGGACTCTTCGTGCGGCAGCCGCTTGCCCATGCGGTTATGCGAGCCCAGCATTTCGCCGTGGTCGGAAGTATAAACCACGATCGTGTTGTCCGCTTGGCCCGTCTCCTCGAGCGTTCGCAGCAGGCGCGCCATTTCGATGTCGATGCCTTCGATATGCGCGTTGTATCCCGTCAAGTCCGCGCGCACGGTCCTCCCGCGCCCGCTGACGCCGCTGCGCCCTACGGATTCGACCGTGTTCGGCCGCAACTGCAAGTCGCCCGCCGGATACTTCTTCATCAGATCGGGCGGCGCGTCGTGAAAAGGCGGGTGCGGAGGATTCCACGAAAGAACCAGCATCCAGGGCTGTGCGCGGTTCCGTTCGATGAAATCGACCGCATCGTCGGTCATGTTGGTCGCGTTGTATCCGGGCGGCTGCAACTCCTTGCCGGAAACGGGATCGAAAGTGGTCGAGCCGCCTTGATGGCTGTTGGTGCGGTACCAGGCGCGCCACTCCTGGAATCCGTGGCGCGCTTCGCCTTCCGGCTTCAGCGCAAGCCCTTCCGAGCCGCGCGCGTCGAGGTGCCACTTGCCGACGTATCCGGTGCGGTACCCGGCTTGCCGGAAAACCTCGCCGAGCGAAAGCTCCGACTGCCGCAGCGGATAAGCGTTGTCGATCACGCCGGTCTGATAGGGCCAGCGCCCGGTCATCAAAATCGCGCGGTAAGGCGAGCAGACCGGATAGTTCGAAATGCACTGCGTGAACGCCGTCCCCTGCGCGGCCAGTGCGGCCAGCGCGGGCGCGGCTGCGTCGTTGTATGCCTCGCCCGGCAGCGAGCAGGCCCGATGCTGGTCGCTGAAAACGTAAAGCAGATTCGGACGGCGCCCCTGCTGCGCCCGAGCGGCGGAAACGGCGGCTGTCGAGGCCCCCGCGAGTCTTCGCAAGATATCGCGGCGCGTAGGTTCAAGGTGCATACGGCGATTATTCTAGCAACTGTTTCAGCCGGCCGAAATGTACTGTGCGGGTTTCTATTGTGCATGATAATGTCATTCAAGAGATCCAGGAGAATCGATCGTGCCCGCAAATCAACTCGTTCAAGCACGCATTAGGGAAGGTCTGAATAAGTAGTGGCAAGCAGGGGGGATGTATCCTAGTGGAGTTGTAGGGTAGATGTTGTCGTTAGAGGGAGGAAGGATGCATCAGCGGAGCTTTGCGGATATGGAGTACGAGGGCAAGAAACACCGCACGAGGCGGGAGAAGTTTCTGGGGCGGATGGAGGAATTGATTCCGTGGGAGCGTTTGGAGGAGCGCATCCGCCCGTACTACCCCAAAGCGGGGCGGGGGCGGGGGCCGTACGAGTTGGCGGTGATGCTGCGCGTGCACTGCGTGCAGTTGTTTTACAACGTGAGCGATCCGGGGATGGAGGACATGCTGTACGAGATCGAGTCGGTGTGGCGCTTTGTGGGTTTGCGTTTGGGAGATGCGTTGCCGGACGAGACGACGATTTTGCACTTTCGGCATCTGTTGGAGAAGCACGAGTTGGGCGGGGTTGTGCTGGCGGAGAGCAACGCGCACTTGGCGGGGCAGGGGTTGCGGTTGCGGGAAGGGACGATCCTGGACGCGACGATCATCGCCGCGCCGAGTTCGACGAAGAACAAGGAGCGGAGTCGCGACCCGGAGATGCATCAGAGGAAGAAGGGGAAGCAATGGCATTTCGGGATGAAGGCGCACATCGGGGTGGACGCCGAGACGGGGCTGGCGCATAGCGTGGCGGCGACAGCGGCGAATGTGGCGGATGTGACCCAAGCGCATAAGTTGCTGCACGGCGGGGAGAAGGTAGTGTGCGGGGATGCGGGCTATCAGGGGGATGCGGGCTATCAGGGGGTGGAGAAGCGCCCGGAGCATCGCCGGCGTAGGGTGGAGTGGCAAGTGGCGCTGAAGGCTGGGCAGCGGCGGCGCTTGGCGGCGGACAGTGCGGAGGCGCGGGCGGAGCGGCGCAAGGCGGAGGTGCGGGCCAAGGTGGAGCATCCGTTTCTGTATGGGAAGCGGCACTTTGGTTACGCCAAGGCGCCTATCGCGGCTTGGCCAAGAACAGGGAGCGGATCAGTCTGCTGTTGGGCTTCGCCAATGTGCTGCTCGCCGGGCGCTACGCGACGGCCTGAGCGCCACAATACAGGAGTCGTGCGCCCACAGTGGCGCAAAGCCGCAGAAGCGGAGTTGAAACCGTCGCTGCGGGGTCAAAATTGGCGTTGCACAGTCAAAAAGAGCAGGATTTAGCCGCAAAATTCGCTGGCAGCCCAACTGCAACCGCTCCTTACGGACAGCATCAACCATCCAGCGCACCAAAAACTGCCTTATTCAGACCTTCCCTAACGGAGCCGTGAGGAAGAGGCTGCTGCCGTGCCGGCTGCAATGGGCTTGACCGTGTCCGATGCCGTACGGTTGCTGCTGACCAGGGTTACGCAGGAAAAGGCATTGCCGTTTGCGCCGGTGATTCCGAACGCTGCCACTATCGAGGCGATGAAGGAAGCCCGACAGGGCGGCCTGCCGCAGTTCGACAGCGTGGCGGCCCTCATGGACGATCTGCATGCGCAGGATTGAACGCGCCAGCCAATGCAAACGCGATTACAGGCGTGAGAGCAGAGGTCGTCACCGGACGTTACTCGACGCCGAATTGGTTCCTGTCTTGGCCGCCTTGGCAAATGACCGGCCGCTGGAACTCCGGCGCCACGACCATGTGCTGGGCGGTGACTGGAAAGATCACCGCGATTGTCACCTGAAGCCCGACTTGATTCTGATCTACCAGAAACCCGATGCCGACACGCTGCGGCTTGTTCGCCTCGGGCCGCATTCGGAACTCGGATTTGGAGCCAAAGGATTGTCGCCGACCCTCCGCGCCGACCATCGCCGCCGCCCGGAAAGCAGTTGCTAAACTGTGCGTCCTTATGCAGCGCTACGAAACCATGTTCTCCCTGCAAGGCAAAAAAGCCCTGATCGCCGGCGCCAGCCGCGGCATCGGTCTGGCCATCGCCAAGGCGGCGGCCGCCCACGGCGCCCACACGGTGCTCGCCGCGCGTTCGACCGCTGCGCTCGAGCGCGAAACCGCAGCGCTCGCCGCGCAGGGTTATTCCGCCGCAACGCTGGCGCTCGATATCGTCGATCCCGACTCCGTCGACAAGGCCGCCGAGGCATGCGCCGACGCCGACATTCTGGTCAACGTCGCCGGAACGAACATCCGCAAACGCTTCGAAGACTACACCGCCGAGGAATACGAACGGATCATGCAAACGAACCTGCACGGCATCGTCCGCCTCACCCGCAATATCGGCAAACGGATGATCGCCCGCGGCGAAGGAGGAAAAATCGTCAATATCGGCAGCTTGATGTCGCTGCTGGGTTTGCCCTACATCTCGATCTACGCGATGACCAAAAGCGCTCTCGCCGGTCTGACGCGCGCCCTGGCCGCGGAGTGGGCGGAGCACGGCATTCAGGTCAATTGCATCGCCCCCGGCTTTATTCTTACCGATCTGAACCGCGCGATGTGGCGGCCGCCGGAGATGGCCGAGTGGCTCAAGGGGGCGCAGCCCAACCCGCGGCTCGGTTCTGCGGACGACATCGCCGGGCTGGCGGTCTTTTTATCGAGTCCGGCGGCGGACTACATCACCGGACAGGTCATCGCCTCCGACGGCGGCTACACGACGACGGCCCGCTGGCCCTTTGCTCCGTAGCGGTTGGCGGCCGGCTTCTGCGGCGCCTTCCCGCCGGCCCGGCCGGAATGTCTACAATCGACAGTAGATGTCGTTGATGCTGCAGGAAATCGAACAGCAGCCGCAGGCGCTGGCCCGCATGCTCGACGGCTGCTCGAAGCAGGTCGGGGAGCTCGAGCGCCGCTTCGCCGTCGAGCGGCCGGAGTCGATCGTGCTTGTCGCCCGCGGCACTTCCGACAACGCGGCGACGTTCGCGCGCTATCTGCTGGAAATTCTGCTGGGGATTCCCGCCTCTTTGGCGGCGCCTTCGATCGCCACGGTTTACGACAGGCCGGCGCGCCGCAAACGCACTCTCGTCGTGGGCATCTCGCAATCCGGCGAGTCGACCGACACCAATCTCTATCTGGAAAAGGCCGGCGCGGCGGGCGCCGCCACTCTCGGCATTACCAACGAGTCCGAAAGCAGCATGGCCAGGCTGGCCGATGCGCTGCTCAGCGTTCGCGTCGGCCCCGAGCAGAGCGTTGCCGCCACGAAAACCTATACCGGTCAGCTTCTGGCGATCTATCTGCTGGCGCGGGCGTTGGGCGCGCGGATTCCGCAAACGGCGCTCCGCCGCATGCCGGATCTGGTCGCGCGGCAACTGGAGTCCAAGGAGCAGGTCGCCGCGCTGGCCGAACGTTACCGCTATATGCATCACGCCGTGGTGGTGGGGCGCGGGCTGAATTATGCGAACGCCCTGGAGTTCGCGCTCAAGATGATGGAAACCAGCTACGTCGTCGCCGAAAGGTTTTCCGGCGCCGATTTCATGCACGGCCCGCTGGCCCTTGTGGAAAAAGGGTTTCCCGTGTTCGCTTTCGCGCCCGGGGGGCCGGCGCGCAAAGGAACCGCACGGCTGCTGTCGCGGTTGGCGGAAGCGGACGCCGAGACGATCGCGATCGGACCGCCCGACGTCGTAGGCAGCCTGCCGGCGACGAAACGAGTTCTTTTGAACGGAGCAATCCCCATCGTCCCCGGCTGCCCGGAAGACCTCATGACGCCCATTCCGGCAATCGTTCCCGGGCAACTGTTCGCCGCTTATCTGTCCCGGCACAAAGGACTCGACCCGGATCACCCGCGGATGCTTTCCAAAGTGACGCGGACAATTTAGCTCCGCCGAGGCGGGAGTGCGGCAAGGCAACGAGCCCGCGCCATGCTCCCCCCCGCCATGCCCTCTGTCGGGCGAACCGGAAAATTCCGCAACAACCCGCCGCCCCGCCTGTTACTCGATGCAGCCTGTTACTCGATGGCAATCGTGACGCCGGATTGGTTCTTTCGGCTGCCTGCGGCGATGACGAAGCCATCAGGTTGCTGTCTGCTTATAGCGCGCCTCACTTCTTCCGGCACAGAAGCGCAGCCTCTTCGACGGCCTCGGTGAATCCCCGGCCAACGAATGTCCACAACGAGCTTGGGCTGTCGTACCAAGGAATCTCCACCAGAACATTCCCGCCGGTAGCCAGGTTGTTGGCCAAAAACCTGCTTCCAAACATTTGTCCGAGTCTCAGGCGCTGCTCTTGCTTGGGAATGATCTTGATCGCTTTGCGCCCGTTCGGGCCCGCCGCCCGCACCCAGCACTGCTCCTCGATGTCTCCGCCGGCAGTCTCTTCGTAGTCACAAGCGGAACTGGACGTATTCACCCCTGAGTTCCCTCCTGAGGAGAATACGAAGTGAAACTCACCGCTTCGTCTCTTGGCGTTCAGGATCCTGAACCTGAGCGACGCCGTCATGTCGGCATAGGCGTCGGATATCCTTTTGCTCTCTACCCATGGCGAAAATGCATAGCAGGTCTGCTTGCCGGTGATCGGATCGTCAATCCGGGACGCCTTCCATTCCGGAACCGGCTCCACGCCCACTGCGGCGACAGGAAACAGCGCCAGCGCGAGGATAGCCGTTGCCGCGGGCTTGTTCATTCGCGGTCGTTGGCCGCCAATCTCTCTCGCGGCAGGGCGCCGCTCAAAAAAAGGGAATCGGCTTCGGAAAGGCTTTGGATTTTGCTTTGCGTCGGTCATTGTGATGCCTCGTCCTCCTCATCATACTGCTCCGTAACGCAAATTTTGTAAGAAATTACTTCCAACATCGAACACAAACCCGCGGGTCAAACCGCAAACGGGCTCAACCAGGCAAGCGCAGCGCCGCGCGCCCTGCTTGCTCTCCGTTTCGTTTCCGCAAATGTTCCTGCGGGGCGAGCTTTGCCTTGCAGGCTCCGTTCCAGCCGCTGTTCGCCGGCCTGTTGCGGGTGGCCGGCGTCCCGAATCAACCGGCCTGCTTGTTCCAAACCAATTGTTCGCTCCCTGCTGCCGCACCCTGCCGGCAGCCCGGCTCGCCGTACGATCCCGCTTGCCAAGCGTTGCCGGCTTCGCTTTGGAAACACGCTTGTTATTCTGGGTCATGGAGGTCTTGCGCTTCAGCGGCGTTTCCAAGCGCTACTTCCTTGCCGGCCAGGCGGTGGATGCCCTCCGCGACGTTTCGATCGAGATCTCCGCCGGAGAGTTCATAGCTTTGACAGGCCGCAGCGGCTGCGGCAAGAGCACCTTCCTCAATCTGGCGGGGGCGATGGACTTTCCCACGTCGGGCAGCGTGGCCATCAATCGACGCCGTACGGAAAAGATGTCGGAGGGCGAGCTTACCGCCGTGCGCCGCAGCCAGGTCGGATTCGTATTCCAGTTTTTTCAGTTGCTGCCGACCTTGAGCGCCGTTGAAAACGTCGAGCTTCCTCTGCAACTGGCCGCTTGCGCGGATGCGCGATCCCGTGCGCTTGAAACTCTGGAGGTCGTGGAGGCTTCCGATCTCGCGCATCGGCTGCCGCATCAGCTTTCCGGCGGCCAGATGCAGCGCGTCGCCGTCGCGCGCGCGCTGGCGCATTCTCCCTCGGTCGTTCTGGCCGATGAACCCATCGGCAATCTCGACAGCGAGAGCGCCGGCGGCATCATGCGCTTGCTGCGCCGCATTGCCGACGAGTTGCGCACAACCGTCGTCATGGCCACGCACAGCCTGGAGTCCGCGGCCGTTGCGGACCGGATCGTGGCGCTGCGGGACGGCCGTATCGAGCCGGCCGCGGCCGGCGTTTGAACGATGAGCGCCGCCCGGCTGTTCTTTCGCCTGATCGTTCGCCCACTGCTGCGCGAGCCGCTGCGCGCGCTGCTGACCACGCTCGCCGCAGCGCTGGGCGTTGCGGTGGTCGCCGCCATCGATCTGGCCGGAGAGTCCTCGACGGGGTCCTTTCAGTCTTCGCTGGAAACCCTTAGCGGCTCGGCGGCTTATGAGATCGACGCCGTAGGAGGAATTCCAGAGCATGTGCTCGGCGATCTGGCCCGGCTGCCGTATCCGCTGCGCTTCGCCGCGCGCATCGAGGACTATGCGGTTGTCGGTCCGGACCGCGAGCGGATTCCGCTTTTCGGCGTCGACCTGATCGGCGACCCGGTTGCCGCAGCCGCAGCCGGCGAGTTCCGCGAGGGTCTGGGGGAATATCCGGCGGCGCTCGTCGGCGCAGCGCTGGGCTACGCAAAGGGCGCCGCGATTGCGCTGACGATCAACGACCGCGCGCACCGACTGAAAGTCGCGGGCGTCTTGGACCGCGGCGGCTCGGAAGACCGCGCGCAAGGCCGATTCGTAGTAATGGATATCGCCCATGCCCAGCGCATCCTCGACCGCGCCGGAAAGGTCGACCGAATTTACGTTTACGATGCGCCCGAAGACGGCGGCTGGGAGCAGGCGGTCCGCGCTGCTCTTCCCGCCGGCGCCGCCTTCGAGCCTTCCGGCGCGCGCTCCGAGCGCAATCGGCGGATGCTGCGGGCGTTTCGTATGAACCTGCGCGTTTTGAGCTATATCGCCATGATCGTCGGGGCGTTTCTGATCTACAACACGATTGCGGTCTCGGTCGTGCGCAGGCGGACGGAAATCGGAATTCTGCGCGCTCTGGGAGCTTCCCGTTCCATGGTCCGCTCCGCATTTTTGCTCGAGGGAGCGGTTTTCGGGCTTGCCGGCAGCGCATTGGGCCTTCCCTTGGGCCGGCTTCTGGCGGCGGGAGCGGTCGAGGCCATGAGCGCAACGGTCAACTCGCTCTACGTCACGAGCACTCCGGGCGCGATTCAGCTTTCCGCCGGGTCCGTGCTGGCGGCGGTCTGCTGCGGCCTGGGGACGGCGCTCCTCGCGGCTTGGCTGCCTGCCGCCGAGGCTTCGTCGTCGGCGCCCGCCGAAGCCATGAGAAAAGCGCGGATCGAATACCGCGCAAGGCTGCGCAGCGGGGCGAATCTCAGGTATGCCGTTCTTTGCGCCGCCGCCGCCGCCGCTCTGTGCCTTTTCCCGGCCTGGAACAGGATTCCCGTTGCCGGATACGCCGCGGCGATTTTGCTGATCGCCGGAGCGGCCTGCGCCACGCCCGCGGCGGTCGAGCGCATCCTGCGCGGGACGGCGCGCGGGGCGGCCGGACTCTTGGGCATGGAAAGCTTCCTGGCCGCCCGCGGACTTGCGGCGTCGCTGGCGCGGACCGCCGCTCTGACCGCCGCGCTTGCCACAGCGGCGGCAATGATGGTCAGCATCGGCATTATGGTCGGCAGCTTCCGCGATACCGTGATTCTGTGGATGAACCGCCAACTCGGCGCCGATCTCTACGTTCGGCCCGCCGGGCGCGGCGGCGGCGGCCTTGCGGCCACGATGGCGCCGGAAATCGCCGACCGGATTCAAGCATTGCCCGAGGTGTCGGCTGTAGACCGCTTCCGCAGCTATGAGATTGCCTACAATGCGCTGCCGGCGACGCTGGCCTTCGGGCAGGTCGATATCCACGGGCGGCGGGCGGCGACGCGGTTTCTCGAAGGTCCGGCGGAAGAAAAGATATGGGCAAGTCTTGCTGCCGGCGACAGCGTGATCGTCAGCGAGCCGTTCAGCCAAAAACACGACGTGCATGCGGGAGACCGCATTGCCTTGCCGCTGGCCGGCAGGGAAATCGAATTTCGGGTCGCCGGCGTCTACTACGACTATTCCGGCGAGCAAGGTTTCATCGTCGGCGACCGCGCGATCTTTCTGCAGTATCTTCCCGACCCGCGGCCGAGCAACCTGGCCGTCTATCTCCGCCCGGGAGCCGACCTGCAACGCGCGCGGGAATCCATCGTGAAAGCAACAGGCGAATACAGCATTTTCGTTGCGACCAACCGCATGCTGCGCGAGCAGGGAATCGCCGTGTTCGACCGTACGTTCGCGATCACTTACGCTCTGGAAGCCGTGGCCATCGTCGTCGCCGTATTGGGCATGGCCGGCGGTTTGCTCGCGCTCGTGATCGACCGGCGCCGGGAGATCGGCGTTTTGCGCTTCATAGGCGCTTCGGCCAAACAAATCCGAAAAATCGTGCTCGTTCAGGCTGGGCTGCTGGGGCTGCTGTCGAATCTGATGGGGCTTGCGTTGGGCATCTGCTTGTCGCTGATATTGATTTACGTCATCAACAAACAGTCGTTCGGCTGGACGATTCAGTTTCATTGGCCGGTCGGACTTCTGCTCGCGGGGCTGACCGGCATCCATCTCGCCGCCGTGCTCGCCGGGCTGTATCCGGCGCGGCTTGCCGCGGCCCTGAATCCAAGCGAGTCGGTACACGAAGAATGATTTTCCATTTACTGATTGCAATGGCCTTATGGGCCGCTCCGCTTGCAGCATTCGAACGTGCGCTGCCCGGCTACGCGTTCGAGTTTCCGCGGGATCACTTCGAGCATCCTGCATTCGAAATCGAATGGTGGTATTACACCGGGAACGTCAAGACCGCCGGCGGGAGGCGGTTCGGCTACGAGTTGACTTTCTTTCGGCTCGCCGTCGAACGCGCCGAGCCGGTTGCCTCTGCCTGGGACGTCGATCGGCTTTACCTCGCGCACTTCGCCTTGAGCGACATCGAGGCGGGGCGGTTTTACCGCAACGAACGGTTGAATCGCGCGGGGCCCGGTTTGGCCGGCGCCTCACAAGAGAAATCGACCATTTGGAACGGCAATTGGAGTTCCCGTTGGGCTGCCGACGGCAGACAGTCGTTGTTTGCCGTCGCCGGCGGCGTGAGCATCGACTTCGCGCTGCGCCCCCGCAAACCTCCGGTTGTGAACGGCCTGAACGGCGTCAGTCAAAAATCGCAAGGTCCGGGCCGCGCGTCGCACTACATCTCGTTTACGCGGCTGGCGACGACCGGGCGCATCCGGGTCAGCGGCAAAGTTTATGCCGTCGAGGGAGTCTCGTGGATGGATCACGAGTTTTCTTCCGACAGCATGGGGCCGGATTCGCAGGGCTGGGACTGGATGAGCATCCAGTTGAACGACGGTACGGAGTTGATGCTGTACGGCATGCGCCGCGCGGACGGAGCGCACGATAATTTTTCTTCGGGAACGTTCGTCGATGCGCGCGGAGTCGGCGCCCACCTCGCAGCAGCGGACTTTTCGCTGCAGCCGGGTCGTATCTGGCAAAGCCCGGATTCCGGCGCGCGGTATCCGGTCGAGTGGACGATACGCGTCCCCAAGCTCGAGATCGAGCTGCGTTGCATGCCCGCCATGGACCGACAGGAAATGTTCACGCGCGGGTCGGCGGCGCCGACTTATTGGGAAGGAGCCGTTCGCTACGAAGGCGCCCGGGGCGGGGAAGCGATCGCTGGAGTCGGCTATCTGGAAATGACCGGCTACGACGGGAAAATACGCCTCGGCGGCGGCAATTGACGCGGCGGCGCGACCGCTTGCTATCCCAGCCGGAAACTGATGTCCGCCGCGGGCGCGGAATGCGTGAGCGCGCCGACGGAGGCGAAATCGGCGCCGCTCTCCGCGTAAGCGCGAATCGTGTCGAGCGTGATGTTGCCGGATGCCTCGATCGTTGCCCGGCCGCCGATGACGGCGGCAGCTTCGCGGACCCGTTCGGGCGTGAAGTTGTCGAGCAGGATGCGGCCGGCGCCGCCGGCAAGGGCTTCGCGGAGCTCGTCGAGCGTTCTCACTTCGATCTCGATGGAGAGGCTGCTGTTTCGGCGGCAGTTGGCGAGCACCGGCGCGACGCCGCCGGCCGCGGCGATGTGATTGTTTTTGATCAAAACGGCGTCGAACAGGCCGAGGCGATGGTTCAAGCCGCCCCCGGCCCGGACCGCCAGTTTGTCGAAGCGGCGCATTCCGGGCGCCGTTTTGCGGGTGTCGAGCACCTTGCACTTCGTTCCCGCTACGGCTTCGACGAATCTTCGCGTGGCCGTGGCGATGCCGCAGGCCCGCTGGAGCAGGTTCAGGGCCGTCCGCTCGAGCGCCAGCAACCTGCGCGCCGAACCGACGACGCGCGCGAAAACGGTTTCGGCAGGCAGCGAATCGCCGTCGCCATGGAGCAGGCGCACGTCCTCGCGCCGGTAAATCAACGCCAACAGAGGCGTTCCCGCAAGCACCAAAGGCTCGCGCGAAAGAAAAAATCCCGATGCCTGCCGATCTTCCGGTATGCAGGCTTCGCTGGTCGCGTCGCCGCAGCCGATGTCCTCGGCCAGCGCCCGCTCGACGAGATCGACGATCTCGGGATAATCCCAGCCAAGGCTTGCGGCCAAATCCGAGTGTGACGCAAAAACCTGCCGCAGCGCAAAGCCGCCGCCGGTTCGGCCCCCCAAGTCAGGCCAGCGCGCCGCGAGCCGCCGCTTCCAGATCGTCGAGGGCGTCGGAGAAAAAATGGTTCGACGTTTCAACCCAGGCAAGCTGCTTGGGGCCGGTCAGGCGGTCGTAAACCCGCTGGAGGTTCTCCCGGGAGCCGTGCTCGTCGTTCGTGCCCTGGATGAAGTGTTTGGCGCAGCCGCATTGCGATAAAAAGCTCCAGTCTCCGTGGTTTACGGGCGTTCCGACGGCGACTACGCGCCCGACGCCGGATTCGCCGCAGCATGCCCGTAGAGCGATTCGCGAACCGAACGAAAACCCGCCGACGACCAGCGGAAGGCCTGCGTATCGGCTGCGCATGGAAGCAAGAGCGGCCCGGCAGTCGTCCTGCTCGCCCCGCCCCTCGTCATAAGAGCCTGCGCTGGCGCCGACGCCGCGGAAATTGAAGCGCAAGACGGCTGCGCCCGTCCGCCGCGCGGCCCGCGCCAGCCGAAAGACCACCTTGTTGCGCATCGTTCCGCCGTACAGGGGATGCGGGTGGCAGAGGACCGCCGCGCGGGTGATTTCCATGCCGGTGCCGGGCTCCTCGAGCAGGGCTTCAAGACGGCCCGCCGGGCCTTTCAGAAATTGTGACTTCAGAATGCCGGGCATGACTAACGATAGTTCGTAAACTGCATGTCGATTCCGAAATCCTTGTCCTTCAGCGCCGCCATGACGGCTTGCAAATCGTCGCGCTGCTTCCCGCCGATGCGCACCTGATCCCCCTGAATCGCAGCTTGAACCTTCAGCTTGGTCCCTTTCACGACCTTGACGATCTCCCGCGCTTTCTCGTTTGGAATGCCTTGCTGGAGAGCGATGTCTTGTATGACGCTCGAACCGGCGGCGGGGCGTACGATCCCGAACGTCAACGCCTTGAGCGGAACCTTGCGGCGAATCAGTTTCTGCTGCAAAACTTCGCTGACCTGCCGCAGCACGAACTCGTCCGGACAGCGCAAAACGATCTTGGGATCCCCGCGGTCGAGCTCGACCTCGCTGCCGGTGTTTTTGAGATCGTAGCGCTGCCGGATTTCTTTGACCGTCTGTTGAACGGCGTTTCCCACTTCGGGGAGGTCGACTTTGGAAACGATGTCGAACGTATTCTGAGCCATGCGATGCGTAGTTGCCCAGCTTATCGCGTCGGAGTTCAAGCGTTCAACCAGTCGCCGATAAGATCGGCCGCGCGCAATACCGGGCCGCAATGGTTTTCGAGAAATTCAGGCGGCAGCGGCCGGTCGAGCGAATGGGATTCCGCAGCGACGAGCGCGCCGGCGCCGTCGAAATCGACATAGGCCAGCCTGACGCGCAGATCCTCCGCGGGCAGCCCGAAATCGCCTCCCGGCAGGGTCGCTACGCCCGCCTCCTGCAAAAGACGGCGGCAAAGATCGGCGGCGGTCGCTATCCCTCGCGCCCGCAGATTGTCTCGCCGGGGCTCGAAGTTGGGAAACAGATAAAAGCCGCCTTCGGGTTCGTGGACCAACACTCCGGCCTTTCGCAGCCTTTTCGCGCAGGCGATTCCCAAGGCCGAAAGGATGCGCCTGGACTGCACGATATACCGCTCGATGCGCGAGTCGGCTTGAAACGCCCGTACGGCCGCGAATTGGATCGGAGCGCTCGTCGAGGTGTAGGTTTCACTGGCGACATTCGCCATCGCCTCCAACAGCCAACGCAAACTCGGAGGAAACGTGAACGTCCCCAATCGCCAGCCGCCGGCGCCGCACCACTTGCTCAATCCGCCGGAAATAATCGTCCCCGAGGGGTAATAGCGGGCGATCGACACGTGCCGTCCGCGATGGTGCAGCTCGCCGTAGATCTCGTCCGAGAGCAGAATCGCCCCGTAGCGCCGAGCGACTCCAGCGAGTTCTTCGAGTTGCTCCGCCGTGTAGGAGCCGCCTGTCGGATTCGAAGGGTAATTCAGCGCGACCAATCGCGGGCGCTGCGGATCGTCGCGGCAGAGTTGGTCGAGTTCCCGGGGTGTGAGCCGCCAATAGTTGGCGGGGTCGGTTTTGAGCCAGCGCACGTGACGGCCGATGATGTGCGCCTGCGGAGCGTACGAGACCCAACTCGGTATGGGGATCACCAGATCGCCGTAGTAGCTGAGTTGCAGCAGAAACATCAATTCCTTCGATCCCGGCCCGATCAGGACGTCGTCCGCGGTGCATTCGGCATGTTGGCGCCGGCGCCGGTGGTATTCCGCCACGGCCTCGCGAAGCGTGCGCAGCCCCTTCACGGCAAGGTAGCTCTTTTGATGGGCGTTGACG
Organism: Bryobacterales bacterium; assembly: GCA_965214655.1. GTDB lineage: Bacteria > Acidobacteriota > Terriglobia > Bryobacterales > UBA6623 > CATQHP01. The sequence goes on from OZ243965.1 coordinate 4,919,539, forward strand.
CGCAGGGCTTCGACAACCGGTTCCGGGACGGGGAAGGGGGATTGACCGAGTCCCAAGCGGTAGATCGTGCGGCCCTCGTTGCGCAGCCGCTGAGACTCTTCGCTGATGGCCAGCGTGGCCGAGGCGCCGATTCCTCGAACGTTGAGATTGAGCGAGTTCGAGCCGCCCGTCATACGTTCATTATGCGCGGGCAACGGCCGGCGCTTGTCCATCGGAAACCTGGCCGTTGCTACTCTTGCGAGCGAATGTATTCGACCAGCCGGTCCATGTTGCGTTCGCTGAGCCGGCCCACGTAAGCGGGCATCAGGTCGCCGCCGAATTGGATCTTGATGCGCATGTAGGCTTCGGTCGGCTGCGCCTTGCTCAGCGGCGTCAGCTCATTCTGAAAGAAACGGAAAAGGTTGGGGCCGAGCTTGGCCGGCTTGCCGGGCTCGATGGCGTGGCAGACGATGCAGTTTTCTCGATACAGTTGCCGGCCGACCGCAAGCGGCCTTTCCCACGGCGGAGCTTTCCGCTGCGCCGCGGATGCGGCGCAGAGCGGCAGCAGCGCAGCAAGCAGGATAAGGAGGCGCATCAAACCTGCTCCTTCTCGACGGAAACGGCTCCCGCTGCGCGGAGTTGCCGGATCAGGGGGTCCGCTTCGCCGGCGCTGCAGGGCAGTTGCAGAAACAGTCCCGCGGAATCGAGGGCTTCACGGGGCCCCGGCTCTCTCCGGAAAAAGCGTCCGTCAATCAGGAATCCCAACAGCGTGCCGATGACGGCGCCAAGCATCGTGGTCTCGTAAGTGACGACGCCGATCGGCCAGAGCGACCGGAGCGGCATTCCGCCGGTAACGAGCGGATAATCGCTTTGCGTCCAAAGCATGAACACGGTCGTCCCGAGCCCGCTGACTACCGCGCCGGCCACCGCGAGCAGCGACATCCGGCTGGGGCGGCCGCGCGTGCCCGTTTCGATCTCCAGCGGCTTCGCCGAATAGACAACCGCCCGACCGCAAGCAACGGACCGCAGAGCCGTTTCGAGCGCGTGCGCGCTCTCGAACTTAGCCGTCAGCCTCATGCTCGTACTCCCAGACGGCGATGATCGGCACGGCCTTGACGAACAACAGATACAACAAGGCCATCGCGGCAAAGGTCGCGGCGGTAATCGTCAATTCCACGGCGGACGGCAGATAAGTTCCAGCGGCCGCGCGCAACGGGGGGTTCTCAAGCGTCGGCAAGACGATCAGAAAGCGCTCCAGCCACATGCCTGCGAGCACCGAAAACCCGCTGAAGACGATTGTCGGAATCTTGCGCAGCCTACGGATGCCCAGCAAGGTGAACGGGATCGCGAAGTTGCAAACCGCCATCAGCACGGAGGCCAAGCCGAAGCCCCCCTGTTCCCGCGCATGAAAAACGTTCATTTCGAGCGGATTGTTGCCGTACCAGACGGTCAGATGCTCGGACAGGGTGAAGTAAAGCCAGACGACGCTCATCAGCAGCAGCAGCTTTCCCAGATTGTCGAAGTGAACGGGCCGCAAGTACTTTTCCAGCCGTAGAAATTTGCGAATGGCGGCCATCACGACCACAAGCGCGCCGATGCCGCTGAAAATCGCCCCGGTAACGAAGTAGGGCGCGAAGATCGTCGAATGCCACATCGGCGCCAGAGACATCGAAAAGTCGAACGCAACCACCGAGTGGACCGAAACCGCGATAGCGAGAATGATCGCGGCCATCAGCTTGTTTGCTTGCTCCAGAGCGCGCCATTGATGATCCGCGCCGCTCCAACCCAGAGAGAGCAGGCCGCAGATTTTTGACCGCAGCCCTTTTGTTCTCTTCGCCAGCAGCGCGAAATCGGGGATCAACGGCAAGTACAAATAGAGAAAGCTTCCTGCAAGGTAGGTGAGGATGGCCGTCATGTCCCACACCAGCGGCGAGCGGAAATTGGGCCAGAGCAGGCGTTCGTTGGGGTAGGGCAGCAGCCAGTAGAAAAGATGGACCCGCCCGAGATGGATCAACGGAAACATGCCGCCGATCGTCAGCGCGAACAAGGTAATCGCCTCGGCGGCGCGGGTGACGGGCTTGCGCCAGCCGGCGTCGGTCAAACGCAGGATCGCGGAGATGAGCGTTCCCGCATGGGAGATGCCGATCCAGAAAACGAAATTGACGATGTAAAAACCCCAATAGACCGGCCGCGCCAAACCGGTAACGACCATGCCGCTGTAGATTTGGATGCCCCAGGCGACGGCGCCCGCGGCCACGACCGCCAGGCAAAATGCCGTTGCGCTGAGGTAGCCCGCGCCGGCTCCGCTCAGCGGCCGCAGCAGGTCTTGCCGGATACGTTCTTCGGTGGCGGCCGCGGACGTCATCGGCTAAGCGCCTTTCTCCAGATAGAACACGCGGGGCTTCGTTCCCAGTTCCTCGAGCAGTTGCGTCGACCGGCCGCTGCCGGCCCACTTGGAGACTTTGCTTTCAGGGTCGCCGATGTCTCCGAAGGCCATGGCCTCGGCTTGGCAACCCTGTACGCAGGCGGGCTGGATGTCGCCGTCCGCAAGCTCGCGATTCTCTCGTTCGCTCTCCAGCTTGCCGCGTTGAATGCGCTGCAGGCAGAAAGTGCATTTCTCCATCACGCCGCCCGGACGGATGGAAACGTCGGGGTTGTGCTGCAACTCGAGCGGCTCGGGCCAGAACGGATCTTCGTAGTTGAAGTAGCGAACCGTGTACGGACAGTTGTTGGCGCAGTAGCGCGTGCCCACGCAGCGGCTATAGACCTGGATATTCAGCCCTTCCTCGTTTTGATACGTCGCATAGACCGGGCAGACCGGCTCGCACGGCGCGTCGTCGCACTGCTGGCACATGACGGGGCGGTATTTGACCTTGATATCGGGGAAGGTTCCTTCGTAGTAGCGGTCGATGCGGATCCAGTGCTTCATCCGCCCTTTTTCCGCCTCGTCCGGACTGGTCAGCGGCACGTTGTTCTCGGCGTGGCAGGCGACCACGCAGCCTTCGCATCCGGTGCAACGGTCGAGATCGATGGCCATGGCCCACTGCGGACGTTTTTTTTCGGTCATCGGCGCTTCGCTCCTTTCCAGCCCATCGCTGCCGGCTACAAGCGAACCAACTCTTGCTTGCGGTCTACCCGCGTGAATTGCAAAAAACGGTCGGAGCGTCCGACCGGTTCGACGCGCACGAAGCAGGAAAAAACCTGCGCTCCCGCGCCGTCGGCCGATTCCGGCGGAAGCAGCGCCAAAGCATCCGTTTTCCCTCCCAAGCCCAAGCTCACGACGCCGGGAATCGCCGCCGGATTGACGTACGCCGGAGCTTCAAGCGAACCCCAGGCGGAGACCGCCTTGACGCGGTCGCCGTTGCGCACGCCAAGCGAAGCCGCAGCGGCGGGATCGATCTCCAACGGCAGATCGAACATCAGCGACGAAGCCGGGTCCGGAAGCTGTCGTAACCAGGGCAGGTCGGCGCCGCCGCCGTCGCCGTATTGAACGGTCGAAAAGGCTTGAAACGCCAGCGGATACTCGGCCGTTGCCGGCGCGCCGGGAGACGCAGCCGCGTCCCACGGTCCATCGGCGGCGGGACGTACGGGATCGTCAGCGGAGCGCTCTTGCCACCAGCCGCCCTGACGCTCGGCGTGAGCGACGAACTCGCCCGCGTCGGCAAAGCCGTCCTGCGCGTCGAACGCCCGGGCATAGGGAGACGGCGCAACGGCGGCGGACTTGCCCAGCCGCTTGGCGATAGCGGCCAACGTTTCTTCGGCGGCCCGCGTGTCATGCAAGGGGCGGACAAACGAGGGGCCGCCGGTCACGGCGTATCCCGGGCTCGTCAGCGGCGCAACGACGCGGTCGGCTTCGAGTGCGTCATGGTCGGGCAGCAGCACGTCGGCATAGGCGCTCGACTGAAAAGAAATCACGGTTGCTTCTTGCAGCAAAGCCCGCACTCGGGGCGGAATCGCGGCGTCGGCGATGCCGTCGAGAAATACCGCTTTGGGGCGGGGGGCCGCAGTATCGACCGCGGCCGTCTCCAGCGGGCGGGAGGGCGCCCTCACGCCGCCCGCACGGCCTACGTTGCCCAAAATCAGATTGAGCGCGTTGGCGACCGACACCGCGGCGACAGAGTTCTTTTGGACAATGCTTGCTCCGCCGACGACAATCGGGGCGACGGCGGACGCAAGACGTTCGGCCGCTTCTTCGATCCGGGCCTGCCGCACTCCGCTTTGCGCACACAGCCCGGCGATGTCCGCATCCAGCAGGGCCGCTGCAAGGGCCGGGGGCAGAGAACTGCCGTCCTTCCCCTGCCGCCGGAGCAGCAAAGCGCCGACCGCCAACGCCAGCGCGTGCTCTCCTCCGGGAACGACCGGCAGCCAGCGGTCGGCCGCCCAGGCCGTTTGCGAAAACCGCGGCTCGGCATGAAACAACGCTCCCCGAACGCCCTCGCGGCCGCGGCGCATGTGGCCGAAGCGCCTCGAATAAAACACCGGAGAGACCCAGCCGCCAAGGAAATCGGCGCCGATGCTCAGCACGAAATCGGCATCCTGAATCTCATACACGGGAATGCCGTTCCAACCGAAGGCATTTTCGGCAGCGGCGCGCTCTACCTCGAAATCGAACGTCCCCGCCGTCCGCGCCGAACCGTAACCGCATCCTTCCAGAAAAGCGGAAACGGCGGCGCTTCGCGACCCGGATACGGCCGAAGCGAGATACAAGACCTGTTCTGCCGACGCCCCTTGCAAAGACGCCGCCGCGCGGTCGAGAGCCGCCTCCCATGAGACGTCTTCAAAAACGCCGGCAGCGTTGCGAATCTTGGGCCCGCGCGGGCGGTCGGGGTGATAAAGCCTTTGCACCGCCGCCTGTCCGCGGCCGCAAATTCTTCCGCCGCTCACGGGATCGAGCGGGTTTCCTTCGATTTTCTTGACCGCCGCAATCGGTTTGCGAACCTTTTCGCCATCGATCTCGACGGTTCGTTCCGCGCGCATGATGCGGACGATCGTCCCGCAGCCGGCAGGGCATTGCCGGCAAACGCTCGGACGCCATTCCTCGATGCCCGGCACAATCTGCTCTTCGGGCACGAGCAAAGGAATCAACTTGTTGGCTTTGCGGCCGCAGGCACCGGTAACCGCTCCGCCCGAGGCCGTTCCGACCAGCTTGAAAAAGTTCCGCCTGTCCATTCGCTCTTTCAGCTTTTTGCCCGCTCCCCGTCAGTTGTGGCAAGCCGCGCAGTCCTCGCTCGCCCTTTGCTCCCGATGGCAGCCGAGACAGGTTCCCATTGTATGTTTCACGAGCGGCTGCGCCGTCACCGCCTCGGCCATGTTGCCGTGGCAGTCCGCGCACTGCATCTCGGCCCGGATATGGGGAGAATGGCGGAATTTCACGTGGCCCGTCCGATTGAAGCGGTAGATGCGCACCCAGGGCGGCTCGCGGCCGGCCTCGGCGAATGCCGCCAGTTTCTGCACTTCAGGCCGGTCGACCGCGATCTTTTCGTGGCACAACATGCATTTGCGGATGCTTGGAATGGTTGCCGCGTCTCCGATATCGGCCTGACTGTGGCAATCCACGCACTCCAGATTGATCGCGGCGTGCTTGTTGTGCGGAAATTCGATCGGCTGCTCGACGGCGGGCAGGGCCGAACCGGCGGCGGCCGCGCCGAGCAATCCGGGCAATCCCCAGCGGAGCAGAATGCGAGCGAGCACGGCGCCTCTCCTGTGCCGAACCATTGAGTATATGCTTGCGGCGGTTGCCGTCCGCCCGCGAAATGAAAAAAAGAACGGAACGGTCAAGCAAGCCAATTGCCCATCATATACGCTCAGCGGCAGCGAAACCCTGTCGCCGGCTGAAATCTTCCGTTGCGCGCAATGCGGTTTCGGCTGCGCTGACGATCTATGCTCTATAGCGGTATCATGGGAGCTTGCCGAAAAATTCTTGGCCGATAAAATCGACCGCGATTCGTCGAACCGCGAAACCCACGGCGCGTTCGACAGAGTTCTAGTCGCCCGGGAAACCTCGTTATATGAATGACTCCACTCGTGTCGTAGTCACCGGTATCGGTTGCGTCTCTCCAAACGGCATCGGCCGCGAAAATTTTTGGGAAGCCACACGCAACGGCGTCAGCGGGGTGAAGACGATCCAATCGTTCGATGTCGCCGATCTGAATTGCACCATTGCCGGAGAAATCAGAGGTTTCGACGAAGACGCGCATATCGACCGCAAATATCGCAAGCACGTCTCGCGGGCCGTAGCGCTGGCGCGGGCCGCGGCGGGAGAAGCGTTGGCCGACGCCGGCTTGGACACGGCGTCGATGTCGCTCGAAGAGTTGCGCGGCATCGGCGTGCTCGTCGGCTCCGGCGGGGGAAGCCAAGTCTTCACTGAAAAGCAGTACCGCTTGTACTACGAATCCCGCGAGAGGGAAGTCAGCGTCTATACCATTCCCACCTCGACGATCGGCGGCCTGGCCAGCGAAGTCTCCATGGGATTCGGCGCCCGCGGGCTGAGCCACATCATTTCCACGGGATGCACTTCGTCAACCGACGCCGTCTACTATGCGTCGCAGCACGTTCGTACGGGCATGCTGAAAACCGCGCTCGTCGGAGGAGTGGACGCGCCGCTGTCGTATCTCATCATCCGCGGATTTCAGCTCATGCGGATCATGACCATTCGCTGGAATCACGCTCCCGAGCGCGGCTCGAGGCCGTTCTCGATCAACCGCAGCGGCTTCGTCATCGGCGAAGGCTCGTGGTTCTTCACCTTGGAGACTCTGCAACGGGCCAAAGCCCGCGGCGCAAAGATTTACGGCGAAATAGCCGGTTACGGCTCGAACTGCGAAGCCTACCACCGCGTGCGCCTGGAAGAAGGCGGGGAAGATCCGGCTCTGTCCATGGAAATGGCCGTCCGCAACGCCGGGATCGAAAAGGAGCAAGTTCAGTACATCAACTTGCACGGCACTTCAACCGAGCTGAACGACCGCATTGAAACCAAAGCGGTTCGCAATTGCTTCGGGGCGCATGCTGACCGTCTCTGCGGCTCGGCGCTGAAGTCCATGATCGGACACCCGCAGGGAGCGTCGGGCGCAGCCGGCATCGCGGCCACGCTGCTGGCGATGCGCGACGGCGTCCTGCCGCCCACGATCAATCTCGACGCTCCGGACCCGAAATGCGACCTGGACTATGTCCCGGATATCGGCCGCAAGCAGGATTTGGAGTTCGCGCTGTGCAACTGCATCGGCTTCGGCAGCAAAAACTCGTCGATCGTCCTGCGCAAAGTCGTTTGAGCGTGAGGGCAGTATGATGAATAGCGAACCTGCAGGTTCAGAAAGTTGACATAATATATGTTATCGGCAATTATGGTTTGGGGCTTGCTGCTCGCTTCGGGACTGCCCGCGGTTGCCGCCGCCGAGAGCATTCAAGGCCGCCTCGCGCAGCCGGTCGAGGGCCGGCCCCTGCAATTGATCGCGGCCGACGGCAGCACGGTCGAGTTGGCGGTGGACGAGTTTTTGGAGCGCACGATGCGCGACCCGCCGCTTGCCGGCCGCACCTGGGAGGCGCTTGGGCGCAAGACGGCGGACGGCCGGTTCGAAGTGGACCGGGCCTTCACCATCAAGAACGGCCGGCGTCACCGCGTAACCTTCTACTGCGAAATCTGTCACATCACCACATACGAGCCCGGCCGTTGCATGTGCTGCCAGGAAATGACCGAGCTGCGTGAAATCCCAGAAGAGTGAGCGCCGCTGCGGCGCGCGTTATCCTGCTTGTCGGCAACTCCCATGTCCGCTTCCGCGCAGCGTTACTCCGCAACGATAACCTCCGCCGACGGCGTGGCCGTCGCGCGCCTGACCAACGATGCCGACGGCACAACCGTTTCGGTTGCCATCGAGGTCGGCAACGCCGCCTACGAATTCCTGGTCAACGGCAAGAACGCCTACTGGTTCCCCTACGCATCGGCTGCGCAGTTCGCCGCAGACCCGAAGTTCTGCGGAAACCCGTTTCTCGCGCCCTGGGCCAATCGGCTGGATGAAGACGGCTACTACGCGAACGGCGAGAAATATCTTTTGAATTCCGGTCTCGGGAATTTCGAGCGCGACCCGACCGGCCAGCCGATTCATGGGCTGTTGGCGTATTCCTCAGCCTGGCAAGTTGTCGCTTTGCAGGCGGACGACGACTCGGCCTCGGTAACGAGCGAGCTGCGCTTCGGCGAGTTTCCCGCTTTGATGGCGCAATTCCCGTTTGCGCACACGATCTCGATGACCTACCGCCTGAGCGGCCGGACCCTGCAGACGCGCACGCGCGTTGTCAACCGGAGCGCCGCAACGATGCCGTTGTCGATCGGCCATCACCCCTATTTTCAACTGCACGATGCGCCGCGGGACCACTGGCGCGTGCGCATCGCGGCGGAAAGCCTTTGGGAGCTCAACGACAAGCTGACTCCAACCGGAAAAAAAGGCCCCGTGACCGACCGTTTCCCCGCAGCGGACGATCTCCAGCTCGAAGGAGTGTTCCTCGACCACGTTTTCGGCGGCCTGCGGCGCGACAACAGCGGTTTTGCCCATTTTTCGGTTCGCGGAGAGCGCGAAAAGCTGACCGTCTCTTACGGGCCGAAGTATTCGACGGCCGTGATTTACGCTCCCAATGGAAAGGGACAGAGCTTTATCTGCTTCGAGCCGATGTCGGGCATCACCAACGCCTTCAACCTGGCCCACCGCGGCCGCTACGCCGGCCTGCAGGAGATCGCTCCGGGCAACTCCTGGGAAGAGGTCTTTTCCGTTACGGCCGGCGGCTTTTAAGCGGCTTGGAAAGGCATTGCAAAGTCGTCGCGCGTATCTCGGATCCACTGTCTCAACAGACCGCGGTGGCGCTTCAGCTCCGCGGGTTCCTCGTTGGAAACGGCCAGATTGCGCACTTCTCCGGGGTCGAGATCGAGATCGAACAATTGTTCCGGGCGAGCGCCTCCGTTGAACGCTACATATTTGTAGCGGTCGGTCCGCAGCATGCGCCCCGCGCGGTCCGCAAAGCCGAGGTCGGCAAGCTCGCAGACCACGACTTCGCGGCCGAGCGGTTTGCCCTGGATTGCCGGACGCAGGCTTGTTCCTGCAACACGGCTCGGCGGCGGCGCCCCGGCGTAGTCGCAGAGAGTGGGGACGATATCCGCTCCGGAGACGAGAGTCCGGCTATCGACCGCGCCGCGGCGTTCGATCCCCTTCCCGGCAACGATGAGCGGCACCTTGGCGGTCTCTTCCCAAAATGCGGCCTTTTGCGTCCAGCGGTGCGCCCCCATGCCTTCGCCGTGATCGGACGTCAGCACGGCGACCGTGTTCTCCATGAGGCCGCGGAAGCGCAAGGCCGAAAGCACGCGGCCGATCTGCCGGTCGACATCCTCGACCATGCGGTAGTAGTCGTGCAGATAATGCCGGAAATCGTCGACTTTCCACTCTTTGGAGATATGCAGCGAGTTGGACATGCGATTGTAATTGGCCTCGCGGTGATGAATCATGTATTCGGGCTCTTCCGGATCGCGCCAGAAATTTCCCGGCGCCGGCGGATACCGCGCGGTAGTCTCGTAATCGCGGCTGCCTTCGTGGCCGCGAATCCAGTGGCAAATGTCGTGGGGATTCATGAAAGAGGCTACGAGCAGAAACGGCTCTTGCGGGCCCTCATGGAGAAATTCGACGCATTTCGCGGCCAGCGGCTCGTCCATGTGCGCTCCGAGCGTGTGGCCGCCGATCAATGTTTCGAACCCTGCGGGCTCTCCGAAACCTTTCGGCAGGTGCCACTTCCCGGCGTAATACGTTCGGTAGCCGTGTTTGCGGAAATGCTCGCCGAGATTGGGGATGCCTTCCGCGATTGCTTGGCCGTTCTTTCTCACTCCGGTTTGGTGCGGCATAAGGCCGGTCACGATGCTGCTGCGGGCCGGAGAGCAAACCGGATAGGTGCAATAGGATTGCGTGAAACTCACGCCGCCGGCGGCCAGACTGTCCATGGCCGGGGTTTTCAGATAGGGATTGCCGTTGGCGCCGAGAGCGCTCATCGACTGCTGATCGGTCATGAGCAGGACGACGTTGGGCTTCCCTTGCCCAGCCCGCGCCGGCGATGGAATGGAAGTCCAGGCGGCGGCTCCGAAAAATGTGCGGCGCGATACGTTTCGAGACATTGTGCCCTATTGTAAACAGCGGCCCTGCTTCCTTCAGCCCTGATCGCCGAAGAGGGCGCAACTTTTCCAGGGAAACGTTATGGTATGCTGTAAGGCTGGCATCAGGTAGCAGATAGAGAAGCAGTTCCCTGTTCTCATTCCCTCCCGTCGCAGGGACTTCCGCCGACCGGCCCTTCACGCAGACAGGCATTTCACCAGACAGGCATAGAGACACGGCAGATGCACAAGGTTGCCATCATCGGACACCGCGGGGCCGCCGGCTTTCCGGAAAACACAATCCCGAGTTTCGAGCACGCTCTGGAACAGGGCGCGGACGGCTTCGAGCTCGACATCCGCAAGTCCGGGGACGGGCAACTCGTAGTCGTGCACGGCTCGGTTGTCGGCAGCCGCTCGGTTCAGTCGACGCCCTACGAAAAATTCCGCGACTTGGGAAACGGGTTCGAGGCGCCCTTGTTCGAGGACGTTCTGAAGCAGTTCGGGAAGCAAACTTTTCTGGACATCGAGTTCAAAACAAAAGGCTTCGAAGAGCAGGCCGTCGCGCTGATCAAGCAGTGGGCCGACCTTTCGCAAGTCATGGTCAGCGGATTCGACACGGATATGCTGAACAAGGTCCAGGAGTTGTGCCCCGAGGTGCGGTTGGGATTCATTTACAACCGTACGCAGGACGAAGAGTCGCGGCACAACAGCCCGATCGACGTGGTGATCCCGCAATTCCGCCTGGCTTCGCGCGGGTTGATCGGCGAGGTCCACGAGGAAGATCTGGAAGTTTACGCCTGGACCGTCAATGAGGAGTCCGAAATGCGGCGGCTGATCGGCTTGGGCGTCGATGGGATGATCACCGACAAGCCGGCGCGGCTCGCGGCCGTTCTGGGGCGGTAGCGTCAAAGCTTTTCCTCGATAGCCGGCCGCGGTTTCCGGCGGAACCGCAGGGTGATCCCGATAACATGGGGGGGACTGCCGCCGCGCGTCCGCCTGTAGGATGAAATGAAGATGGGGCGCGACGAGATCATCCTTGCCGGCCGCGAATTCCTGTTTCCGGCGGTTTTCCATTACTTCGATGAGCCGCTGGTGATCGAACGGGCCAAGGGTCAGTTCGTTTGGGATGCCGACGGGCGTCAGTACCTCGATTTTTTCGGCGGCATCGTAACGGTCAGCGTCGGTCATTTGAACGAGCGGGTCAACCGGGCGATTCACCGCCAGACGGACCGCCTGCAGCACGTCTCGACCGTATTCGCCACGGAGCCTCAGATCGCCCTCGCCAAGCGCATCGCCGAGCTTTCGCCCGAGGGAAAGCTCACCAAGTCGTTCTTCACCAACAGCGGAACCGAAGCCAACGAAACGGCGGTTCAGCTTGCCCGATGCTATACGGGCAACACGGAAATCGTGGCGCTGCGCCACGGATACCACGGGCGGACCGCCGCCGGCCGCGCGCTGAGCGGGCAGAGCGTATGGCGGGGGCCGGCGTCTCAGAACGGGATCGTCCACGCGCACAATGCCTACTGTTACCGCTGCCCGTTCGCCCGGACCTATCCGCAATGCGACCTGCAGTGCGCCCGCGACGTCAAGGAATTGATCGAGACCGCGACATCCGGAGAAATTGCAGGCTTCATCGCCGAGCCGATCCAGGGGGTGGGCGGGTTTATTACCCCGCCCCAGGAATACTTCCAGACGGTGGAAGAGATCGTTCGCGATCACGGCGGGATTTTCATCAGCGATGAGGTGCAAACCGCCTGGGGGCGGACCGGCGGCAAGTGGTTCGGCATCGAGCAATACGGCGTCGTTCCCGACGTAATGACCATGGCCAAAGGGCTGGGCAACGGCATGCCGATCGGGGCGACTACCGCGCGGCCCGAGATTGCGGACTCGCTCGATTACCTGACCCTGTCGACTTTCGGCGGCAATCCGGTGATGGCGGCGGCGGCGAAAGCCGTGATCGATTTCGTCGAGGAGGAGAACCTGTTGGCGAACTGCGCAGTCGTCGGCGGATACCTCCGCGAAGGATTGCTGGAATTGCAGCAACGCCATGCAATCGTCGGAGACGTGCGGGGCATGGGGCTGATGCAGGCTCTGGAGCTCGTGAGCGATCCGCTGTCCAAAGAACCGGCGCCGCAGGAAACGAACGCTTTAATGGAGCATGCCCGCCGGCAGGGCCTGCTGATCGGCAAAGGCGGCCTGTATGGCAACGTTATCCGCATCAGTCCGCCGATGAACGTTTCCAAAACCGACGTGGACGAGTTTCTGAGCAAGATGGGCAACGCGCTTGCCGGCGCGGCGCGGCAAGCCGGCTGAGCGCTCGTTCGGTGCGGAAGGCCCCGCGGCGGCCTCGACCGGAACTGCGCGGTTGACGCGGAGGGGTCTTCCCCGCCCTCACTGCGCATCCGGTTTTTCAGCGGTCTCCGCGGTCTTGCAGGCGACAAGCTCGTCGATGCGCTCTTGCGCATAGCCGATCGAGAGCAGCACTTCGCGGGTATGCGCGCCGCGCTCCGGCGACTCGCCCACAACCGCTCCGGGCGTGCCGCTCAACTTGGGGAATACGCCGAGTTGCTCGTAAACGCCGCCGTCTTTGGTGCGCGTTGGAATAATCATCTCTCGCAGCGACAGATGCTCATCTTGAACCGCGTGAGCGACGTCGCGGACTTCGGCGATGCAGACGTCTTGCTCTGCGAAAATCTCCATCCAGTCGTTGACTTCCTTCTTCTGAAAGATACGCGTCAATTCGGCTATGAGCACCTGTTGGCGGTCGCCTCCGGCATATTGATCTTCGATCAGATCTTCGCGCTCCAAAACCGTGCACAGAGTTTTCCAGAACTTGGGCTCGAGCGCTCCGAGAGCGATATAGCGGCTGTTGCGGACGGGGTAGATGTTGTAGCAGGCGTAGCGGCCGAACAAGCGCTCGTTGCCGCGCTTGGGCTTGCGCTTGGTGGCGGTATAGTCCGCCACCTGCACGGGGAGCAGCCCCAACACGCCGTCCAGCATGGCGATGTCGACCATTTGCCCCTTGCCGCTGGAGTTCCTTGCCTGCAGCGCAAGCAAGATGCCGATGACGGTGGGCAGCGAGCCGGCCGCGACGTCGGCGATCTGGGCGCCGGGCATCACGGGCATGCCGTCGGTATTGCCGATGAGATCGAGCAGGCCGCCCAACGCGATGTAATTGAGATCGTGGCCCGCCATTTGCGTGTAGAGCCCGTCTTGGCCGTAACCGGTGAGCGCGGCGTAGATAAGCTTGGGGTTGAGACGACTCAGTTTCTTGTAACCGACATCGAGCCCGTCCATCACTCCGGGCCGGAAACCGTCGATCACGATGTCAGCTTTTTCCGCCAAAAGCAGGAACGCTTCTTTCCCCGCCGCATCTTTGAGGTTGAGGGCGATGCTTTTTTTCCCGCGGTTGATCGTTTCGAATACCGCGCCCTTGCCGTTGATCTGCGGCTGCCCGCCTCGGGCGTAGTCGCCTTCGTCGGGTTTTTCGATTTTGATGACCTCCGCTCCGAAATTGGCCAGGATCGCGCTGGCGTAAGGGCCGGGCAGCAGGCGGCTCAAATCGAGCACCTGAATACCGTCCAACGGCCTGGGGCCAACCTTTCGGGACTTCTGCGCAAGCTTCGCGGATTTCGCCTCGGCAGCCGTCTTCTTCACCGTCTTTTTCGTGGCCCGTTTAATCACCGGGCCGGGCAAACGGCTTTTCTTCCGGTCGGACGAGGGCGAGTCGACCGTTGGAGACTTTTCGTCCGGCGTCTTGGCTGTTGTTTTTATGGCCATAGCAAGCTCTTTTCCCCAAAGCCGGCATACCGCTATACTTCAATGAATTACAGCGAAAAATTCATCTAATCGTTCCGGATGCGGCCCAATGCGCGCTCATCTACCGCCGGCACCGCGTGGCGGGCGGTTTCGCCCGCGCCTTGGCGGCTCGTTATGAGCCTGGGAGTGCTGCGCTTGTTTCTATCTTAGCAGAATCGGAACGATTTTGCTTTCCTAACCCCGATCTCAAATTGAAGTTCAGGAACGCCAAGCGCGCCGTTTCGCTGCAAATCGGGCGCCCGCGAAGTTGTGTTTTTCCAACTAGGCGGAGCGGACGAGCTCCGCCCACAGCGCTCGATAATACTTCAGATAGCGGTCGGGCTCGCAACTGGCTTGGGTCTCGGCGAGCGTGTAACGGTTGTATCCAATGCCCTTGAGCAGGTGGAAGAGCTCACCGTGCGGATAATCGGGGAGATCGCGGAGATGCACGTTGAGGATGTGCTCTTTGAGCAGATCGAAGCTTTGGCGGATCGAGCCGTTGCGGATATCGGTGGGATTGCTGTTCCAGCAGACGCCTACGTTCTCGTGCCCGCAGGCGTTCATGATGGCTTTCATGCGCGCCGGCTCCTGCGTTTTGCGGCCGTGGACCTCGACCCAGATTTCGACGCCGTAGCGGGCGCCGATTTCACCGCATGTCCGCAGCGCTTCGCCGATGCGGCCGATGGTGACGTCTTCGGGGACGTTTTCCGGAAGGCCGTTGGGACGAACCTTGACGCCCCAGCAGCCCAAGTCGTGCGCAAGCTCGATGAAGCCTTGGGTCTCGTCGATGTTGGCTTGCCGCGCCGCCGCGTCGGGCGAGTGGAACTCGCAGGCCGAACCCAGGCTCAAAAGGCGGACCTTGCTTCTGGCGAAGCGATCCCTGACGCGCTCGATCTCTCGGCGCGAGATGCCGGGTTCGACTCCGTGCATGTGGGTGCTGCGCAATTCGACGGCCTCGAAGCGGGCGGCCTCGAGCTTTTCGATGATGGTCTCGATGTCCCAGTTGCGGGCGACGTTGTAAGTGACAAGTCCGAGTCTCATGGCGGCGTCTTTACTTGAGGTGGTTGTCGAACCGGGCGGAAGCAAGCGGAAAGATCCGTTTCGGCATCGGGTTGAATGATAGCAGGCCGGCCGCTGTTGCTTGGATATGATGATTGGCGATGCGAACCTCGAAGCTTTTGACCGCCGTCGTTTTTTGTTGCGCGGTCTTTCGCTGTGCGTCGGCGGCGCAAAACGTTCCTTTGGAGGTCTCGCCCGGAATCGGTCCCGAGATCGCCGTTGCGTCCGACGCCGCAACGGTCAGCGTCAACTGGAAAGACGAGGCGCAGCGCGAGTGGGCCGCCGTTTTCCGCCGCGACCCCGGCAAGGCGCCGATCGCCGCGGTCCGCCTGAACGGCCGGGACGTGCTGCGCGATGCGCGGCCGTTTTACCGGGCCGAGACCGGCAAGCGCCGAAAGGGTTGGAACGCCTTCTTCGATTACCCGCCAGCGCATCCCGAGGGCACGCAAGCGTGGCAGGGGCGCCTGGATCTGAAATCCATCCGCGTGGAGAGCGTCGGGAACCGCGTGCGCGTCGTTTGCAGCGGCTTTCGCCTGGGAATCTTTTCCGGCGATCTCGTATATACGTTCTTCCCCGGCTTGCGGTTGATCCAGCAGGAAGCGGCGCTGTCCACCGACGTTCCCGACACGGCCTATTACTACGATGCCGGACTGGAGTTCGCTGCGCCCGAGCACGAGCAACCCGGACGGAACATGCGCTCTCCCTTCGCCTACTACGACACGGAAGGGGCGCTGCGGTCGCTGTCCGCCAACGGCCTCCAGCCGGAGCGCATCCCGTACAAAGTCCGCTACAGGGCGCTCGCCGCGGCCGCGTCGGGAGGGAGCGTCGCGGCCTTCCCCGCCCCGCATCAGTACTTTTTCCCACGCGATTTTACTTCCAACCTGGGACACAACTGGCATCGCTCCTGGCGCGGCGAGGTTTCTCTGGGCATTCGTCAGATCCGCGATACGAACTGGCGTTTCTACCCCTGGATGAACGCGCCGCCCGGAAGCTTGCAGCGCATGAGCATGTTTTTGCTGCTCAGCGGAGAGCCGCCCGAGGCGGCGCTTGAGGACGCGCTGCGCTATACGAACCGCGACCGCTTCCCCGCCCTCGACGGATACAAGACGCTGACGGCCCATTGGCACTTGGCCTATACCGTTCAGGCGATCGAAAAGGGTTTGGATTGGACGCCGCCGTTCAAGACGGTCTTGCAGGAGATGGGCGTGGACGCCGCGATCATCATGGATTTTCACGGCGACGGCCATCCCAAAGATTTGACCGAGTTGCGCTTGCAGGAGCTCGACAGCTTCTTCGAAGCTTGCCGCGCGCAGTCGGACGAGAAGTTTTTGTTGATTCCCTCGGAGGAGGCGAACGTGCATTTCGGGGGGCACTGGGCGCTGGTGTTTCCCAAGCCGGTCTACTGGTGGATGAATCGGCCGCAAGGCGGCAAATTCGTTGACAAGCATAAAAAATACGGGACGGTCTACAGCGCCGCGAACGCAGATGAGCTTTTGGATCTGGTTCGGCGCGAGAACGGCTGGATGTACCAGACGCACGCCCGCACGAAGGGATCGACCGGGTATCCGGACGCGATTCGCGAGACCGAGCATTTTCGAGACCCGCGTTATTTCGGCGCGGGATGGAAGGCGATGCCCTCCGACCCGTCTTCGCCCCGACTCGGCGAGCGGGCGCTCAAGCTGCTGGACGACATGCGCAACTGGGGTCTCGACAAGCGGGTATTGGGCGAGGTGGACGTGTTCCAGCTCGACACTACGCACGAGCTTTACGCGCATATGAACGTCAACTACGTGCGCGCCGGCAAGCTGCCGCAATTCGAGGAATACGGGCGGTTGCTGGAGCCGCTGCTGCGCGGGGACATGTTTGTTTCGACCGGCGAGATATTGCTGCCCGAGTGGGAGATTACGGGGTCGGCGGACGAGATTCGGGCCTCCGCAAAGGTGCGCTGGACGTTTCCGTTGAACTTCGCCGAGATCGTCTGGAGCGACGGCGAAAACACCCGGCGGGAAATTGTCGATCTGCGCTCAAGCGGTTCGTTCGGGGAGCGGGATTTTCAATGGAAACGCCGAGCGCCGGGCTGGAAGTGGGCGCGCATCGCCGTTTGGGACGTCGCCGCCAATGGAGCGTTCGTGAATCCGGTAAGACGGTAACGGCAGGCTGCCGGCGCGCGGCGCCCGAAGGTTACCATGCCAGCGCATAGGACTTGTCCCGGCGGGGCCCCGCTGCGCCGAAAATGACGCCTCGATCGGGGTCGATGCGGACGGCGGTGGCGTCGCCGATCGCCCACTCCCCGGCCCGGCGTATCTTGTGGCCCATCGCTTCGAGGCTTTCGATGACGCTGCCGTTCATGCGGGTCTCGACCAGCATGGTTCCCGGCCGGGCGTCGCGGGGAAAAAAAGACGGTGGAAAGTCGAGGATCTGAATGAGCGGGGCGTCCAGAGCGGACTGAATGTCCATGTCGAATTCGACGACGTTGAGGAAGAATTGCAGATTGACCTGGTCTTGAGCGTCTCCCCCGGGCGTGCCCCAAGCCATGAAGGGCTTGCCGTCTTTGAGCGCCAGAGTCGGGGTGAGGGTCGTTCGCGGGCGCTTGCCGGGTTCGATGTTGTTGGCGCGGGTTGCGTCGAGGAAGAAGCTCTGGCCGCGGGTGCCCAGCACGAAGCCCAGACCCTCGACGATCGGCGACGTGGGGAACCAGCCGCCGCTCGGAGTTGCCGAAAATACGTTGCCCGCGGCGTCGGCAACGCGCGTGCCGGTCGTCCCCGGAGGATCGGGGCGGAAAGCGACTGCCTGCGGAATGGCTGCGTACTGCGTGTGACCGGGCTGGAAGGGATACGGGTTGCCGGGGCGAAGCTCCAGGGAAGGCGCCTTCCAGTCGATCAGCTTGCTGCGTTCGGCGGCGTATTGCTTCGAAAGCAGCCCCTGCTCGGGAACGCCGACGAAGTCAGGGTCGGCGTAATACCATTCGCGGTCGGCATAGGCGAGCTTCATCGCCTCGGCGATCAGATGGATGTATTCGGGCGTATTGTGACCCAGCGATTTCACGTCGAAGCCTTCAAGCAGGTTCAGCGTTTGCAGCAGGACGGGGCCTTGCGACCAGAAGCCCACTTTATAAACTTCGATGCCCCGGTAGCTGGTGGATGTCGGCTCTTCGACGCGGGCTTCGAATGCCGCGAAGTCGTCGACTTGCAGAAGCCCTCCCGAGGTGAAGCCGTTGGCGTCGGCACACTGAAAAGTCTTCTGGTAGTCGACGATTTGGCGGGTCATTTCGCCGCGGTAAAAGAGGTCGTAGGCGGCTTGCAGGCCGGCCTTCCGTCCTTTGGCCGCAGCGGACCGCTCGGCCTCGGCAAGGCGGCGCAGCGTGCGCGCCAAATCTTTCTGCACGAAGATGTCGCCGACTTGCGGCGTCTTGCCGCCCGGAAGGAAGATTTTCGCGGAAGACGGCCACTCGCGGCGAATACGGCCGGAAACCCCTTGGAGGCGCCGCACGAACGAGGGGTAGGCCGGAAAGCCTTCCTCCGCCAGGCGTATGGCCGGCGCCAGAACTTCTTCGAGAGACATCGTGCCGAACTCATCGAGAGCGCGGATGAGCGAGCCCAAAACGGCGGGAACCGTGGCCGGCAGAAAACAGTCTCCCGGCACGGCTTCGATATTGCGCTCCTGAAACCACTCGAGCGTGGCCCGAGCGGGAGCCTGTCCCTGCCCGCTGACCGCCAGGACCTTGCCGCGTTCCGCGCTGTAGATGAGGATGGGGATTTCACCGCCGAAACCGAAGCGATCGAACTCGGTAACGGCTTGGGCGAAGACGGCGGCGGCTCCGGCGTCGACGGCGTTGCCGCCGTTTTTCAGCATCGTCAAGCCGGCGTCGCTCGCGGCGTGATGCCCGGAGACCACGACGCCTTGCGCGCCCATGACGATGGGCCGCGTCGCGGCGCCCGCCGCATACGGCGCGAGCAGAAGGGAAAGTTGCAAAAGGGTTCGGAAAGACAATGTTGCCGCCAAGGGCCTGTGACGCCCTTGGCGTATTGTAATCCGCTTGGCCCGCGCCCCGTCGTCTTTCTACAAAAAGGCGCGCGACTGAGCTATACTGGCGCCGGTTGCCGTTATGAATCCCACGAGATATTCGCTGCTTTTCGTATTTTTTGCGGGACTGACGACGACGGGATGTTCCTCGTACTCGCCGCAAGCGGAAAGCCCCGGCAAGCCGAACATCGTCGTGATCCTCGCCGACGACCTTGGCTACGGCGATATCGGCGCCAACGGCGGGACGGTCATCGCGACGCCGCATATCGACGAGTTGGCGGCGCAAGGCGTGCGCCTCACGGACGGCTACGTCTCGCACCCGGTGTGCAGCCCTTCGCGGGCGGGGCTCTACACGGGGCGCTATCAGCAGCGTTTCGGATTCGAGTACAACGTTGCCGGCCGCGACACGCGAGTCGGGCTGCCGGAAGACCAGACCACGATCGCCGACATGCTCAAGGACGCCGGGTACGCCACCGGCCTCGTCGGCAAGTGGCACCAGGGCAAGCAGCGGCGGCATCACCCGATGAGCCGCGGGTTCGACGAATACTACGGAATGCTTGCCGGCGGATCGACCTACATCGACTCGCGCCTGCCGGGCGTCGAGTCGTGGCCCGAGGAGAACGCTCCTACGATGCGCGGGCCGGGGAACGCCATTTTCGACGGATTCGAGCCGGTCGAAGTGGAAGAGTACATCACCGACGTATTCACCGCAAAGGCGGTCGATTTCATCGAGCGCCGCAAGGATGAGCCGTTTTTCCTCATGATGACCCCGAATACGCCGCATACGCCCTTGCAGGCCACGACGAAGTACACCGGCCGCTACAGTCACATCGAAGCCGCGAACGAACGGATCTACGCAGGGATGGTGGCCTCGCTGGACGACATGGTCGGGGCCGTGACGGCCAAGCTGCGCGAGACCGGCCTGGAAGAGAACACGCTGGTTGTTTTTTTCAGCGACAACGGCTGCGCGGGCTACGTCAACGGAGCCTGCTCGAACGGGCCGTTGAACGGGTTCAAGCGCTACCACTGGGAAGGCGGCATCCGCATCCCCTTCATTTTCAAATGGCCCGCCGGCCTGCCGCAGGGCGCGGCGTACGAGCAGCCGGCGATCTCGCTGGATCTGTTTGCGACCTTCGCGGCGGCGGCCGGCTCGCAAGCCGGCGCGCAGGACAGCGTCAACCTGCTGCCCTACTTGCGCGGCGAGAATGCCGGAGCGCCGCACGAGTTTCTGTTCTGGCGGGCGAAGCCGAACCTTGCGGTCCGTTGGGGCAAGTGGAAAATGTGGAAGATCAAGAAGTCGGAACGCGACTTGGCGGATTCGAGCGATTCCTCGGGACGCCTTCCGCAGCAGGATTACGCCTGGGACGCGCCCTTGGGCCACGTCACTCTGCTCTACGATCTTTCCGCGGACGTCGGCGAACGCAAGAATGTTGCTGAAGAGCGCCCCGATATCGTCGAAAAGCTGGAACGGGCATGGGCGCAGTGGGACGCGCAGATGGTCGATCCGGCCTGGCCGGCGCAGCGTTCCGCGCTGCGGGAAATCGAAGGCCGGACGGTGCAGTTGTATTTCTGAACCGCCGGCGGAACGACGCCCGGACGGGACACGCTATGGGATTCGCCCGCCGGCCGGCTTA
Organism: Bryobacterales bacterium; assembly: GCA_965214655.1. GTDB lineage: Bacteria > Acidobacteriota > Terriglobia > Bryobacterales > UBA6623 > CATQHP01. Next base: position 4,940,146 of record OZ243965.1, read on the forward strand.
CGGCCGACTTGCCAAGTCGTAGAGCGCGCCGTTGTCGAGCAGATAGATCAGGTTGAAGTCGCGCATCTCGCGTTTGCGGCGCGCGAAGCCTCCGGTGCGGCCGACGATTTGCACGGCGGAAGAGTCGGCTGTCCATCGCAACCGGAACGAGCGGCCGGAACCGGCAACCGCCTCTCTGAGGCTCAGAATCGCCGGCGGTTCCACGGCGTCGTCGGACCAGAGATGAACGCTGTAATATCCGGCGGCCATGGCGCCGGAGCGCAGCAGCGCCGCGTTTCGGCCGTCGGGCGAGGGGACGAGCGTGTGGCCCGGCATGACGAAGCGCCACTCGCGCGCCGCCGCATCGTAGGCGTAAAGAGCGGCTTCCGGGCGCTTGCTGCTGTCCGCCCAACTCGCGATGTAACGGCGAATCTTCTGCGTCGCGGACATCGCCCACGGATTCCAGCGCTCGACAATGACGCGCCCGGGCAGCAGCCGCGGACGGGTTACGGCGACGCCCGTGGGCAGCGCGATTTCCTCGACCTTGGAGCCTTCGCGCAAATAGAGATGCTGCCGATCGGTCCAGCGCTCGCCTTCGGCCGTCAAAAAAATCGTTCGGCCCCGCGCGCGGTGGGACTGCCGGATTCTCCCTGCAAAGGCGTCGGGAGGGTTGCCGTCCTCCGTCTCGGGCCGGTCGCCCGGCGGCATGGCGGCCAACTCGTCCGCATAGCGCAGGATGCGCTCGGTCGGCGGCAGGCGTTCGGGATAGGCTTCCTGCATCCCGGATCCCCACGTGCCCGGCCCCATCACCGCGATGCAGCTTGCATGGAAGGCGGCGGCGGGAAAAATTACGGCGGCGGCTACGGCAAGCAGCCAGCGCCTGCTTCTGTTTCGACTCGCCATCGCCTTGGGGATGCCGGGCGGGGCGCGCTAGGCCGCCGCGGAGACCTCGCTGGGAACGGGCGCGTGGTGGTTGACCGGGCCGTTGCCGCGCCCCAATCCGGGAGCCGTGCGAATAGCCTCGGCGATGAAGCTCTTGGCCTGCGCGACCGCCTGCTCCAGCGTCCGCCGGCGGGCCAGCAGCGCCGTTATGGCCGCTGAATAGGTGCAGCCCGTGCCGTGCGTGTGCGGCGTATCGTAACGCGCCGAAGAATAGACACGGGATTCGCCGCCGCTCCACAACAGGTCGGCTGGGGCGCCGCGCAGATGGCCTCCTTTGATCAGCACGTTGCGCGCGCCGCTGCCGGCGATCCGGCGGGCCGCTTCCTCCATTGTGGCGGGCGTATCGACTGCGATGCCGGCCAGCGCCGCAGCCTCGCGCAGGTTGGGCGTCGCCAGGTATGCATGCGGCAGCAGGCGCTCCAACAGCAATCGCTCGGCGCCGGGCTCGACCAGCGGCAGGCCGTGCTTGCCGATCATGACCGGATCGACCACCAGCGGAACCCGCAGCCGTTCCGCCCAGGCTGCAACGGCCTCGATGACGGCCGCGCCGCCCAGCGCGCCGACTTTGGCGGCGTCCGGCGGGATGTCTTCCATCACGGCGGCCAATTGGCGCTCCACGACCCCGGCATCGAGCGGAACGGCCTCCGGCGCCCGCAAGCTGTTCTGCACGGTGACTACGGTCAGCACGGAGGTTCCGTAAACTCCGAACTGGTGAAAGGTTTTGAGGTCGGCTTGTATGCCGGCGCCCCCTGAAGGGTCGGACCCGGCAACGCTCAGAGCGACGGGGCGCATCTCGACGGCAGCCTCATTCTATCAACCGCGCCCTTCATCTCCGAGTTGACGGCAATGCATGGGATTATGAAGAGCAGCATGGCATCGTTTCAGCGCCGGCGGGCGGAAGGGGCGCTCAAACGCGAGATCGGCAGAATCCTGACGGAAGAAGTGCTCGACCCGGCCGCCGCCGGCGTCTACGTGACGCAAGTGGCGCTTGCCCCCGACAAAAAATCCGCGCGGGTTTTGATTGCCGGCCTGGACTCGGGCGGACCGCGCGTCTCGCCGGAAAAGCCGCTGCAAGCGCTGCAGCGCGCCGCTGGCTTCATTCAGAAAAGTCTGGCGGCCCGCGTTCCGATGCGCAGCGTGCCGCGTTTGCGCTTCGAATACGACCACGCGGAACAAGCCGCGAAGCGCATGGATACGCTGCTCCGACGCATCCGCAAGCAAGCGCGCAAGACCGGCCCCGCCGTCGTTCTGCTGTGCGCGCTGCCGGCCGCCGCGGGCCACGCCGAGCAGTCGCTGCAGCGGTTCGAATCCGCGGCGGACATCATGGGCAGCGAATTCCGCATCGCCTGCTACGCGCCGGAGACGGCGTCGGCCGCCAACGCGGTCATGGCCGCGTTCGACGAGGCGCGCCGCATCGACGCATTTCTGAGCAACTACAAGCCCGACAGCGAGTTGAGCCGGATCAATCGAGAAGCCGGCGGGCGCGCAGTTGCAATTTCTCAGGAGATGACCGATCTGCTCGCGGCCTGTCTGCGCTACCACCGCGCGAGCGAAGGCGCGTTCGACATTACCGTCGGCGCGCTGGTCGAAACCTGGGGGTTTTTTCGCGGCGACGGCAAGATGCCGAGTCGGTGGTCGCTGTGGCTTGCCCGCCGAAAAGTCGGATCGCGGCACATCGAGCTCGACCGCGCGAAGCGCACCGTGAGATTCTTGCGCTCGGGGCTGCGTCTCGACCCCGGCGGCATCGGCAAAGGCTACGCGGTCGACCGCGCCGTCGACGCGCTCCGCGAGTACGGCATCGAGCGGGCGCTGGTCAGCGCCGGGACAAGCAGCATTTACGCCCTGGGCGCTCCGCCGGGCGACCCCCGCGGCTGGACCGTGAGCATCCGCGATCCGAGTGGAAGCTCCGCCTCCGCCGGTGAAATCGCGCTCAAGGATCGGTCGCTCTCCAGCTCGGGTTCGGACGAGAAATTCTTCGAGTTCGCCGGGAAGCGCTACGCGCACGTCCTCGACCCTAGAACCGGACGCCCCGCGGCGGGCATGCGCTCGGTGTCGGTGATTACGCCGAAAACGATCGACAGCGAAGCGTGGGCGACGGCAATTTTCGTGAACGGGGCCGACTGGGCCCGGGAAAACCGCCCACCGGACAGCCGCGTCTTTCTTTGCCCCGCCGCCGCCTGCTTCTGGCTCGACTGACGGCCGGTGGCGGAAAATCCCGAGCGGCCGCTTCAAGCCCGGTGCGGCTGTTGGGAGCGGGCGATCGCCGGCGTTTGCGGGTCGCGCCAGAAATCGATTGCCGATGCCTTGTGAACGCACGAAACCGTGCAGGCCGGCGCGCAGGACTTCGCCGACCTGTATGCCTTGCGGATATCGGCCACCGAATACCGCTCCAGCGGGATGCCCGGGTAGCCGCGCTGCTGCGAGCAGAAGTGAACCAGGCCGTCCTCGCAGATATAGAGGTAGCGGGCGCCCGCGCGGCACTTCCACTTGTTGGTGCGCCCCGCCGCGAGGTTGTCCTGAAAAAAGTTGATGCGGCTGTAGCCCCACTTCGACGACAGAGCCTTGATGCGGTGGTAAACGTTGCTCTCGGCCTCCGACAGGGGCTGAAGCTGTCCGCTGCCGTCATGGATAATGCCGACGGTGCTGGTGAAGCCGAGAGCGATGGCGCGCAGGGCGATCTGGTAGGCATCCTCGGGATTGGGGATGCCGCCTCCGACCACCGAATTGACGTTCACGTCGAAGTAGGCGTAATCAGCCAACATTTCGAGCTTGCGGTCGAGCACGCGCAGGCTTTTCATCGACGTTTTGTCCGGGTTGATGTTGTCGATGCTGATCTGGAGATACTCCAGACCGGCTTTGTTGAGCTCCCGGATGCGCTTGGGGCCGAGCAAGTATCCGTTGGTGATGAGGCCGGCGATCATTCCGTGGGAACGGATGTGCCGGAAGATCTCGTCCAACTGCGGGTGCAGCAGGGGCTCGCCGCCGCTGAGGGTGACGATGCTGACGCCGAGGGCGGCCAGAAGGTCGGTTCGTTTTTTGAGCTCCTCGATGGGCACGGGGCTCGAAAAGTCGTCGTACTCGTTGCAGTAGGCGCAAGCGATGTTGCAGCGCCGGGTCGGGATCACGTGCGCCAAAAGCGGATGATCGGTATCGGCAAGCCCCTTGAAGACCATGTAGATCTCCCGCATCTTGCGGTGCCAGTGAAGCGTCCTGCGCTTGAAGCGAGTCTGGTAATCGACTGCCATTCGAGGTTTGGCGAGAAACGCCCGCGGCGCGGGCGGCGCGTCTCAATCTCCCCCAGTATACCGAGAGGCGTGCCGGTTCAGATAGATGTGAGACGCAGCGAGCCGGCGTCAGGACACCCTCTCGCTCACGCTGCTGCCGGGCAAGACCAGCAAGCGCTTCACCGCCCTCGATCGCTACTCCCGTTGGACCGCCTCCCAGGCCGCCTCCGCTTCCGCCGCCCGCTTCCTCGACAAGCTCGTCCACTCCGCCCCCTTCCCCATCCGCGCCGGTCAGGTCGACGGCGGTTCCGAGTTCCACAAAGACTTTGAGAACGCTTGCCAACAGCGCCGCATCGCCCTCATATGTCCTTCCTGCCTCCCCGCAGCCGGCAACTCAATCCTCTGATCGACGCCTTCGCCCACCGCTACAACCGCCACCGCCCCCACGACGCCCTTGACTCCCTCTCCCCCATCCAGTATCTTCGTGCCCGGAGCTTCGGTTTACCCCTGCCGTCTCCTATGTATTGAACCCGCACAATGTATTGAACCGGCACGGATGGGAGAATAAACCATGGGAGATACAGCCTTGCCGCCAACCGAGCCGCCGAAGCACGACGCATTGCTGCGCCTCTTCGCCAAGATCGAGCAGGACCCCATCACGGTTCATGAGGCGCTTGAGGACATCCGCGCCATTTCCGGGGAGAACGTCCGCAAAGACATCGAGGGACTGGAAATCCGAACGACCGCCCGCTTCGACACGATCGACGCCCGCTTCGACACGACCGACGCCCGCACCGACGCCCGCTTCGACACGATCGACGCCCGCTTCGACTCAACCGACGCCCGCATCGACGCACTCCAGCGCGAAATATCTTCGCTGCGTTGGATGATCGGGATCGGGTTCACGCTACTCAGTATTTTCATCGCCATCTCCACGCTTGTTCGCGGCTGAACGAGGCCGCAAGCGGCGCTCATCCCCAAGTTGCGGCCGGCGGAGTTGCTTCCAATATGGAGTTGCTTCCAACATGACGGCAAGCCGGAAGGCGGGCGCGCGCAAGCGGCGGCATGCCTATCTCGCAAGATCTCGTCCCGCGCCTCGTTGAGCGGCGCGCAGCTTCCCTGTCGCTCAGTGCGTGCGCCTCGGCGTCGAGCACGGCGCAGCTTGTTCCGGGGAGCAGGCAGCATTCCGCTCGGGGCGGCGACTTGAGTCTTTCGTAGGGCGTCATCACCTCCCGCTGGCGGGGGCGCTTGGGCGCCCGCCCCGGGGCGTCGACTGTTTCGTCGGCGAACAAGCAGGGCCGAGGATCGTTGCGACAGGGAGACAAGACGGTGCGGTTGAAGGCATGCAAGCGCCCGGCATGGCGGGCGGCGATGTGTCCGTAGCCCAGGCGCTTGCGCAACACTGCGCCGCGGGCGCGATTGAGTGAGATTCCCGGATCACTCTCAAACGCCCCTTCAGGCCAATGCCCCTGAGCCTTCGTCTTCCTCATGCAGTATCTTCCGTGCCTGGAGCTTCGGTCTGCCCCTGCCGTCTCCTATGTATTGAACCCGCACAGGAGGTTGCCCGCATGGGCCGGTCAAGCTATGCTGAAAGAGCCGCTTGGCGTTCGCGCGCTGCCGGCGTAGCTCAGTTGGTAGAGCATCCGATTTGTAATCGGACGGTCGGGGGTTCGAGTCCTCTCGCCGGCTCCAGTTCTCCAAGGCAGAGAGCGGCCGCAACGCGGCGGACAAAGCATCGCGGGAGTAACTCAATGGTAGAGTCACAGCCTTCCAAGCTGTTGGTTGCGGGTTCGATTCCCGTCTCCCGCTCCAAAAACCGCCGCGGGGGCGGCGGCTGGGGGCCGACGTAGCTCAGTCGGTAGAGCGCGTCCTTGGTAAGGACGAGGTCACGGGTTCGAGTCCCGTCGTCGGCTCCAGATTTTTGTCGCCGGGCAAGGCAGGCAGGCGCGGCGCAGCCCGCGGCTATACTCAAAGTTCGGCCCCGGCGCGCGGCGCCGCGCAAGCGATCGTCGATGAAACTTCAGACCCTCGCGGTGCATGCGGGCGACCGCAAGAAGCCTGGCGGCTTCATCCCCGTCACGACCCCGATTTATGCGGCCTCGAGCTTTTTCTACGAGCGCATCGAAGACCTGGACGACGCATTCGAGGGGAAAAAGCCGGGCTGGAGCTACGCGCGGTTCGGCAACCCCACGGTCGCCGCGGTCGAAGAGCAGGTCGCGGCGCTGGAGGGCGCCGAGGTCTGCCTGGCGACCTCGTCCGGAATGGGCGCGGTCCATCTCGCGCTGCTGGCGGCGCTGACCGATCGCCGCAAGTCGATCGTCGCCGCCGACGTGCTTTACGGCGCGACGATCCGGGTTCTGACGGAAGCGCTCGCGCCTGCCGGCGTCGAGACGGCGTTCTGCGATGCCTGCGATCTTGCTCGGCTTGAAACCGTAGTGGAGGCGGCGCGTCCCGCGGCGGTCTACGTCGAAACCATCTCGAACCCGCTGATGCGCGTGCCGCCGATCGACAAGATCGCCGCAATCGCCCATCGCCATGAGGCGCTGTTGATCGTGGATTCCACGTTCGCCACTCCGGCGCTCATGCGACCGCTGGCGCTGGGCGCAGACATGGTCGTGCACAGCGCGACGAAGTATCTGGCGGGGCACGGCGACACGCTCGGCGGGTTTCTGCTGACCGGCGGCGAGCACCGCGAGACCGCGCATGTGCTGCACCGCACGCTCGGTTACAACCTCGGCGCATTCGCCGCGTATTTTACGATGCGCGGCGTGAAAACGCTGCCGCTGAGGGTGCGCAAGCAGTGCCGGAATGCGCTACAAGTTGCCTCCTGGCTGCAGCGGCATCCGTCCGTCGAAAAGCTGAACTTCCCCGGCGCAGACGGCCACCCCGACCGCGAGACCGCGGCCCGGCTGCTGCCGGACGGATTGTTCGGGGCGATGATGAGCTTCGACGTGAAAGGCGGGAAGGAAGCGGCGTTCGAGGTCATCGACCGCTTGCGCATGATCGTTCCGGCCGCCAGCCTCGGCGACGTTCACTCCATGATTCTTCATCCGGCCACGACTTCCCACCGGCTCATGGCGCCGCAACAGCGGGAGAGGCTGGGAATCGGCGAAGCGATGCTGCGGCTTTCCGTCGGCATCGAAGCGGCGGACGACATCGTCGGCGATCTGGAGCAGGCGCTGCCATGAAGCTCGAATCCCTTGCGGTGCACGCCGGCGAACGCAAGCCGGCGGCGCAGTTCACGCCCGCGACAACGCCGATCCATGCGGCAACGAGCTATTTCTACGAAACCGCAGCCGATCTCGAAGAGGTTTTCGCAGGCCGGACCGAAGGCTATGGATACGCCCGGCACGGCAACCCCACCGCCGACGGGCTGCAGCAGCAGATCGCGGCTTTGGAAGGCGGCGGCAAGGCATTGGCGACATCCTCGGGCATGTCCGCGCTGCATCTTGCGCTGCTGGCGGCGCTGGCCGGACGGCCGCAGCGCATCGTTGCCGCGAACGTGCTTTTCGGACAAACCTATTTGCTCTTGTCCGCCGTCCTGGAATCCCAAGGGGTCGAGACCCGCTTCGCCGACCCCTGCGATCCGGCGGCCTTCGAGCGGGCGGTCGCCGAGCAGAAGCCGGGCTGCGTGCTGGTGGAAGCGGTCTCCAATCCGCTGCTGCGCGTAACGGAGCTGGACCACATCGCCGCCATCGCCCACGAGCACGGCGCCCTCGTCGTCGCCGACTGCACGTTTACCACGCCGGCGCTCTTGCGGGCGCGCCGTCTGGGCGTCGATTTCATCGTTTACAGCGGCACCAAGCACCTTGCCGGACACGCCGACGTGCTGGGCGGCGTCGTGGTCTACGACGGAGAGCATGAAGCCTCGATGGCGGCGCTGAACCGAATGTTGGGGCCGAATCTCGGACCGTTCGAGTGCTACCTGACCATGCGCGGCGTCAAGACGCTTCCGCTGCGCATGGAAGCGCACTGCCGCAACGCGCAGATCGTCGCCGCGGCGCTGCGCGAGGACGAGCGCATTCTGCGGGTGCGCTATCCCGGCTTCGCCGACCATCCGGACCACGCGATCGCCTCGCGCCTGTTTTCCCCTGCGGCGGACGGCGCAAGGCAGTACGGCGGCATGGTCGGTTTCGAGATCGCCGGCGCAGGCCGCGAGGAAGTCTTCCGCTTTACCAACGCGCTGAAGCTGGTGGTGCGCACGCTCAGCCTGGGAGACGTCCATTCGCTCGTCTCTTACCCAGCCATGAGCTCCCACCGCAATCTCTCGCCCAAGCACCGGGCGCGGCTCGGCATCGGCGACAACCTGCTGCGTCTTTCAGTGGGCATCGAAGACCCCGAGGACATCGTCGAAGACCTGCTGCAGGCCCTCGACGGTTAACGGATACAGCAGGCGTTCGGGGTCAAGTTTTACACGGAACCGCCGCTGCGCCCCGCGCACAATCCGGTGATCCGGGCGCCTTTGGAGTCGACCCTGGCTCCGAGGGCGGCAATCACGTTCCGGACGCTCAGAGACCGAATTTTCTCTCCAATCGCTTTCTTCCTGTGAACAGGCCGCAATTAGCTTTTCCCAATTTCTGGAACCGAAAGCCCACGACAGATTTTCTCAGCCAAACGGTTGGGTATTTCAGTATGGCGCGGAACAGTCTCAACTGCGCCGGTGCTTGGATTGCTCCACAACGAATGAGAACGTCCTTCGCGTTTGAGATGACAACCGTGCCTGCGAAGGTGTCGGAGCAGGCGGATCCGTTTCATGAAACAGTGACTGTTTCCCGGATGGCCTCGGGCGGCGCTCCGCGCAATCCCTCCTCACGACGGTCTTCAAGAACAAGCGCGATGGCCTCAGCCAAATTCGCACGAGCTTCGTCCTTGGTTTTGCCTTGACCGTTGGCCCCGGGAATTTCAGGGCAGTAGGCGATATGCCATGCGCCATCCCGCTCAATAATCGCCATGAACTCATTTTCCATTGTGAGAGTCTCTGCAAATGTCCCACAGCGGCCCGCTCCGGTTGCTGAAGACTTTTCCGCTGAACGTCCGGCCGGCGGCGAGCGCGTTGCGGCTCTCCTCCATTGCCCGGCGGGCCAAGCCGCGGCCCGCGTCGACGCTGCGAAAAGCACGAAAGACAGCGCTTGCAGCGGGTTTAACGGCTATGATCGGACCCCACTATAGCATGGCGAAGCAATCCTTATGGCACGCTCTTTGCGGTCTCTCTTCGATCGGAGGAACTCGGTCTTCGCCTCGGCGGACAGAGCGTTCCTCCAGACTGACTTTCCGGCCCGGAGCCGCCAAGCCCAAGGCTCTCACGCCAAAGCAAAACAAAGATGCCGGGACCGGCAGCGCCGGCCCTCCATGGAATTTGATGGGCCATCAGTGCTTGGCGAAAATCGCCCGCCAGTGGGGTTTGAGATACTCCAGCGCACCGGGTCGTTCGACCCGGCGCCCGGCTAAACGACCGACAACGTTGCGGCGTTCCAGTCGACCTTGCGGCCTTCTCGAATCGAAATGTTGGCGAGCTGCAGGATCAGCGCGGCCTGAAAGCCTTTTTCGATCGGCGCGTTGGGGACGCCGCGGGTGCGCACGCACTCCAGGAAATTCATCACGTGGTCGATCGTCGCTTGATTGAATCCGCCGGGCTGCTCTTGGCGAAGGAGGCGCGGTCGGGCGCTTCCCGATCGTAAACGCGGAGGAATTCGCGGCCGATGTCCATGCGGGCGAGGCTGCCGTCGTAGGCGTTGAGCTGGTCAGCGCGCCTCTCGTAGACCACGGCGTTGTAGTTGATGGTGAAAACGGCCAGGAAGTCCTCGGGATATTCGGCGGCCGCGACGACGGATTCGGGCTGATCCATGCCCTCGACGTGAGGCCGCAGCGCGGACGCATTGACCGAGAGGGGGTAACCGGCGTCCATAATCATGTGAATCGAATCGTAGATGTGCGCGCCCTGATCCTGGACAATGCCTCCGGAGTAGTCGGCGATGCTGCGCCAGTTGAAGAAGCGCAGCGGGTCTTTGGGAGTTTGGGGCGCGGGCCCGAGCCACTGTTCCCAGTCGATCGGCCCGGCAAATTGCGCGCGCCGCGGCTCGGTTCTGGAGTTCAGCCAGTAGGTGCGCACCATGCGCACCGTTCCCAAGCGTCCGGCGCGGCGCATGTCGCGGGCCTCACGGTAGAGGTTGTAGCTGCGCCGCTGCATGCCGACTTGCACGACGCGGTCGGAAGCGCGTTGGGCCGCGACCAGTTCCCTGCCCTCCTCGGGCGTGTGGCAGAGCGGCTTTTCAACATATACGTCCTTGCCGGCGGCCATGGCGTCGAGAGTCATGCGGTGATGCCAGTGATCGGGAGTGGCGATCAGCACGACGTCGATGTCCTTGTCGTCGAGCAACTGCTTGTAGTTGCGGTAGGCTTTCACGCCGGTTCCGGCCGCCGATAGGCCGCGCTCCAGATTGGGTTCGTAAACGTCGCATACGGCGTGAACCTTCAGCTCGGGATGGCGCTGAAACTCGGCCATGACCCGGCGGCCGCGCCCGCCCGCGCCGATCAGTCCGAGGGCGATGCGCGCGTTCGGGCTTTGGGCGAGAGCCGCGGCGCTCGAAGACAGCAGGAAGATGCGACGGTCCATACCGCGCGATTCTACCGCAGGCGCCGCGGTCAGCCGAACTTGCGTCTCTCGGCCGCGCGCACCTGCGCCTCGTCCATGCCCAGATGATGCGCCAGCTCGTGCCACAGCGTGCGGTAAATCGCCTGGCGGACGTCGCCCCGCGCATAGCGCTCGAGCGGGCCTTGAAACAAGGTGACGCGGTCGGGCAGCGCCATTTGGTAATGCCAGCCGCGGCGGTCGAGAGGAACGCCCTGGTAGAGGCCGAGCAGGGTTCCGCCCGGCGGAACGCCTCCGGCGTAGAGCTGCTCGGCCGAAGGCCAGTCCGCGACGACTATGCTGAGGTTGGAAAAGCGCGCGCGGATCTCCTCGGGGATGCTGTGCCAGGCGTCTTCCACCCAAGCTTCGAACTCGTCCCGCCGATAGCGCATGGAAACCCTGCAAAACCGCGCGGTGCGATGACGCCTGCGCATCCCGCCGGCCTTCAACCGAGCTTACCATTCACACGCGGGAATGACGATGCATCGACGGCGGTTTTGCGCTTTGCTCGGCGCGCACGGAGCCGCCGGCATTCCCCGTCCGCGAATCCTGAGCGCTGTAGAGCCCGGTGCGCTCCTTGGCCAGGCGCACGGTTTCTTCGGCGATCGGGGCGATGCGCTCGGCGCTGCCGCGCAGGATCTCGCGCAAGTGATCGCGGTTGGCCATCAGCTCTGCGTACTTTGCCTGGATCGGCTCAAGGCCCGAGACGAGCATGTCGGCGACGTTTCGTTTGAGATCGCTGTAGCGCATCCCCGCGAAATGGGCTTCCATTTGCCGTTCGCTCCAACCGGAAAGAGACTGGAAGATCGCCAGCAGGTTCCGCACGCCGGCGCCTGGCCGCTCCCAGTTCACCGCGGGCTGCGAATCGGTGACGGCGCGGCCGATCAGCTTGCGAATGCGCTGCGGAGGATCGAGCAGCCCCACGGCGTGATTGGGGCCGGCAGCCGACTTGCTCATCTTCTGCGTCGGATCGTCCAGGCCCATGATCCGCGCGCCGACCGCCGGCAGCCTGGTTTCGGGAACCACGAAGGTTTTCCCGTAGAGCGCATTGAAGCGGTGGGCGATGTTGCGGGCAAGCTCCATATGCTGCGATTGATCGTTGCCCACGGGAACGATCGCGGCCTGGTACAGCAGGATGTCGGCGGCCATCAGCACCGGGTAAACGAACAACCCCGCGCCGACCGATTCTTGCGCGCCCTCGGCCTGCTGCATTTTCGCCTTGAACTGCGTCATCCGCCCGAGCCAGCCGTAGGGCGTCACGCAAGTGAAAATCCAGGCCAGCTCGACGTGGCCGGGAATCTGCGATTGCACGAATACGGCGGCGTGGTCGGGGTCGATTCCGGCGGCGATATAGAGCGCCGCAAGCTGCTCGCAGCGCTCCTTCAACTCCTTCGGGTCTTGATAGACCGTGATGGCGTGCTGGTCGACGATGCAGAAAATCGGCTCGTAATCGTACTGGATTCGGGTCCAGTTGCGCAGTGCGCCGAGATAGTTGCCGATATGCAGGCCGCCCGAAGGCTGCATGCCGGAGAAAATGCGAGGTTTCATGAGTGCAATGGGGAATCCCCATTTTATCTCTCTATCCGCGCTTCGTCCGCGGGGCGGTGCGGCCCGTCCGGTGATATATTAAAACCGAAGGTCGACGGGGCTTGTTGGCGCCGCCCTTCATCCGATCGATCCAGCGATCGATCAAGCGCGGCGCTGCAATTCCGGATTGTGGACTTCGATCAACTACACACGTTCCTCGAGATCGTCCGTTTGAAGAGTTTTTCGAAGGCGGCGCAAACGTGCTTCCGCACGCAGCCGGCGATCAGCGCGCAGATCCGCCAGATGGAGCAGGAGCTGGGCACGCAACTCTTCGAGAGATTCGGCAGCCGCATCTCCCTGACCGTGGCGGGCAAGACGTTCGCCGAGTACTCCCGCAAAATCCTCGATCTCAAAAAGCAGGGCTTCGATGCGGTCCGCGAGCTCGACCGCATTCCCCGCGGCGAAGTCGTCATCGCCGCCAACGAAGCCACCTGCGTCAACGTTTTGCCCAGCGTGTTTTCGAACTTCAAGAGCCGCTTCCCCAACGTGCGAATCCAGGTCGTGCGCTCGTACGCCTCGCGCGCGATCGAATCCGTCTTGGACAACTCGGTGGATTTCGGCATCACGCAGTTGCCGCTCTCTGAAAAGAAGCTGGTCATGATGCAGATTTACTCGGACGAAATCTGTTTGCTGGTTTCTCCCAAGCATCGTTTCGCGCAACGCAAAGCCGTCGGCGCGGAGGAAATCGCAAAAGAAGAGCTGATCCTGCCCAAAAGCGGCCGCACGCGCGCGCGGATCGACGAGTATCTCGACGCTTACGAAGACGATCTCAATGTCTCGATGGAGCTGGAATCCAGCGAGATGCTCAAGCATTTCGCCATGGCCGATCTCGGCGTCACTTTCCTGGCCGCGGCGCACGCGCGGGAAGAAATCACGGCAGGACGGCTGCAAGCGATCCGCTTGCAGCCGTTGCCGATGATTCGCACCATAGGACTCATCTATCGCAAAGACAAGGCGCTTTCCCGCGCGGCTCTCGGCTTCATCGATGTAGTCGCCGAATTCGCCCGCGAAACGAATGCGGCTTCCCTGGCGGTGAAGAAAGCGTCATGAAGTGGGCCGTCAAATCGTCGCGCGTCATCGTGGGCTCGGCCGATGGGGACGCCGTGTTCGCATCGGTCGAAGACTGCCCGGAACCGCTGCGGCAAAAGATTCGCGACACTCTCGACGGACCGCAGGCGCGGACGATTCTCATCATGAACCGAGAGACTTTCGAGCGGATCGCGCAGGACATCCGCACGCTGCCGCCTGAAATGCGCGCGGCTGTCGACGCGCTGGAGTCGGCTGCGGAAGCTGCGCGGGAGCCGGCGCGGCTGCCGCCGTGGTATGCGATCGCCGGGGGCTTCCTGGCCACGGCCGCCGCGTTGTTCGGACTGCTCCTCTGGGCTGTGCGCAGCGCCTGATCCCGTACTGTTTCTAGCCGAATTTGTAGCTCGTCAGTCCGGCCAGCAGCTTGGGGTAGAAGTCCGTCGATTTCTGGGGCATGACCCGCCCGGAAAAACAGATCTCGGCAACTTTCCGCAGCGAAACCGGACGCAGCAGGAAAGCGGCCTGGGCGGAACCGCAAGTTACGCTTTCCGCTGCGGCGCGCAGGCCGCGCACGTAGGAAATGTTCTTGAGCTCGAAGACATCCTGTTCCGAGACGCCCAGCGCCGGCGCCAGCAGCGCTTTGTGCAGAACGACGACGTCCAGACCGAGCTCCGCGTCCGTCAGGGTTGCGCGCAGGCGTTCGACCGCCGCGGGTTTGATGGCGAAAAGGTATGCGGCCGAGTCGCCTTCGAAAACGGCGCCGACCGCCGGCCGCCCGGGCGGCGCGGCGTCGAGCGCGCGCTCGAGCGCGGCGGGCGACTCCAGGCGCGCGATCTCGAAATCCCGCGATGCGCGCGCGCGGACGGCTGCGGCGTCGAAATCCGCCAGTCCCGCCAACACGCGGTGCGTCGCCAGGACGACAAGCCCCTCCGAGCTCATGTTGACGTAAGTCATCATGGCGCGGTCCGCCCCGCGCAGGTCGGGGTTTTCGCGGCGGTAGGCCAAGGCCGTCTCGTAGCGGTGGTGACCGTCGGCGATCAGCAACTTTTTGTCGGCCATCGCTTGCCGCATACGCTCGACCCTGTCGGGATTCGCTATCCGCCACATGCGATGCGTCACGTCTCCCTCGCGGACTTCGACCAGAGGCGCGGTTTTCGCGGCTTCATCCAGAAAAGCGTCGATGCGCCGTTCGGGATCGTCGTAGAGCATGAAGAGTTGGCCGAAGTGCGCGCGCGTATGCCGCGTCAACTCCAGCCGGTCGAGCTTGGGGCCTTTGTGCGTCAACTCGTGGCCGTGAACGATGCCCTGCGCGTACTCGGCAAGCTCCGTAAGGCCGATAAAGCCCTTGCGCACGAAAGTTTCGCCCGTTTCGGGATGCGGAAATTCCTGAAAATACGGATAGAAAGAAGGCGCGTCGTCTTCGGCGACGATGCCCTTGGCGAGCCATTCCCTGAGCGACGCTGCGGCCCGCGCGTAGACATTGCCGGCGGCGGAGTCTGAAGTCTCCGGCCTGGTTTTGATCAGGCGGACAAAGTTGTACGGGCTGGCGGCGTAATACCGTTCGCGCAGATCGTCCGGTATCTTGTCGTAAGGCTGCGTCAGCAGGTCGGCGGGATCGCCCGCCTTGGCCGTGTAACGCAGGGCGCGGAACGGAAAGATATTCGCCATGGGGTTACGCTTCGGCTGAAAACCCGGGGGCCGGGCGGAGCGCGAGCCGCGGCGCAGTCGGCTCGAAAATCCAGGATAGCGCACTTCCGTTAAAAGGCCGCGCCGCGAAATCTCGTACCATGATCTCGTACCATGAGAGGTTCATGAGACTCGTCACCTACTCGCACCGAGAGCGTTCGGCGGCCTTGGGCATGGTCGTGGACGGCCGCGTGATCGATCTCGCGGATATCGGCTACGGCGGCATTCTCAGGTTCCTGGAAGAAGGCGGCAAGGCGGCGCGGCGCGCCGAGCGGTTCGCCAAGATCGCTGAGGAAGGCCCCCGAGTCGAAGATGTCAAGCTGCGCGCGCCGGTTCCGCGGCCCGGCAAATTCATCTGCATCGGATTGAACTACAAAGATCACGCGGTCGAGTCCGGCATGGAAATTCCGGAGTTGCCGACCGTCTTCACGAAGTACGCAAACGCGGTTTGCGGCCCCGGCGATCCGATCGTCCTCCCTGCGGTTTCGCAGAAGGTCGATTACGAGGCGGAGCTGGCGTTCGTGATCGGCCGCCGGGCGAAGAACGTCAAAGCCGCCGACTGGAGAGATTACGTCTTCGGCTACACCTGCGTCCACGACGTCAGCGCGCGGGATTATCAATTGGCCACTTCGCAGTGGACCATCGGCAAGACGTTCGATACGTTCGGGCCGATGGGGCCGGAGCTGGTGAGCAAAGACGCGATCGCAGACCCGCACAATCTGCGGATCGGCTTCGACCTCAACGGAGAAACCCTGCAAGACTCGAACACCCGGCAGTTCGTATTCGATATCCCCTATCTGGTCGAGTACCTTTCGACCGTAATGACCCTCGCCCCGGGCGACGTGATCTCGACCGGCACGCCTCCGGGCGTCGGCTTCGCCAGGAAGCCGCCGGTGTTCCTCAAGCCGGGGGACGAGTGCGTCGTTTGGATCGAGGGTATCGGCAAGCTCAGGAACCCCTGTATCGGCGATGCGTGAAGAACGAATCAAATACGTCAAATCGGGCATAACCTTCGGAAGCGCCCTGGCGATCGCGATCTCGTGGTCGCAAAATCAATCAATCCTCTGGGCCATCGTTCACGGCCTGCTCGGTTGGCTGTACGTGGGCTATTACGCCATATTCTACTGACTCTCACGACCGAAGAAACGATTCGGCTGCGGCGGGAGTAGAATGAAGGGAACCGCGCCGGCCGTGTACCGCTGGATCAAAAAACTGCACATTTACGCCGGACTGCTGAGCTTTACCGGCTTCACGATCTGGGGGATCGTCGGAATCTGGGCGACTTTTCTTCCCGCTCCCGCCGCGCGGATTCGCCCGGATCCGCAGATCCGCACGGTCCCCTTCCAGGTGGACGGCTCGGCCGCGGATCAGCAAATCACCGACGCGATGATCGCCGCTTCCGGCTTGCCTTTCATCCAGCCCGGACGCAAGCCGAACCGCGACCCGCAGGGCCGCCTGCAAGTACGCTATCTGACGCCCAACGGCACGCGCCGCATCCTGCTGCTCGAAAAGGAAAACAAAATCCGCATCGAGCAGGTTCCCAGCCCGTTCGTGGGGTTTTTGAACATCATGCACTACCAGACCTTCAACCATCACAACCCCGGATGGGAAGTGCGCATGTGGGGCGCTTACAACGAGTTCTCGCTGTGGGCGGTCATTTTCATGACGGCGTCGGGGTTTTACCTCTGGCTGGCGACACGGCCGCGCATGCGCTGGGCGTTATGGACCTTCGGCCTCTCCGCCCTGGCTTTTGCCGCTCTCTATGTGAGCTTGAGGTGACGCCGTGTACCGCTTGATGCGCAACGTTCATTTGATTCTCGGGCTGGTTTTCGCGCTGGCTCTGGGAGTCTATCTGCTGAGCTCGGTGCGTCTCGCGCACCGCTCGTGGTTCTCCGCCCGCCCCACGGTCAGCGAACGTACGTATCCGGTCGAAGCCGAGCGCGCCCTGACGCCGCGGGCCCTGGGCCTGTATCTGATCGAGGAGCACGGAATACGGGGCGAGATCGCCCGCGTCGAACCCGTGAAAGACGGAAAGTTCAACCTGTTGATCCGGCGCCTCGGAACCGGTTACCAGGTCCGCTACGACAAAGGCACTGCGCAAGTCCACGTCAAGGAAAGCCGTCAAGCCTTTACGGGCATGTTGCTGAGCATGCACTTCGCCCACGGCTTTTGGCACGAGAACGGAATGATCAACGTGTGGGGCGCCGTGCTGCTGCTGACTTCGGTCGGCCTGTTCGCGATAGGCGTCACGGGGATTTATCTATGGTTCAAAACCTGTGACGAGCGCCTGATCGGGTCCGTGTTGCTGGGCGCGGGACTGGTTTTCGCATTCGTGTCCCTGTACCTGGTCCGCAGCCAAGGGTAGACCCTCCGGCTGGTTCCCGTTGCTTTTTGGAGGGCCGCGGCTACCGCACGTAGATGAACTCGTTCGACGCCAGCAGCACCCGAGCGAGGCTCTGCCAAGCTTCCGACTCGTCGAAGTCGTCGAACTTTTGCCTGACGCCGTGCAGGTAGGTCATCGCCCTGTCGCGTTCCGCGCCGTCGGGCAGCCGCGACAGCGCCGCCAGATAGAGACGTTCGAGGCGCTCGCTGTCCTGCTGCTTGTCTTGCAGCAGGCGCTGCGCGAGAGATTGCGCCTGATCCTGGAGGAACGGGCTGTTCATCATGAAAAGCGCCTGCGTAGCCACGGTGGTCGCGCCGCGCTTGCCGCTGGGGTTCGTGGCGTCGCCGAAGTCGAACAGCGTAAACAGATTCGGCAGGTTGGCCCGGCGCAAAGGCAGGTAAACCGAGCGGCGGGTGAAATCGTCGGGGTTCTTGCTGATGCGGTCGGGGCTGGTTTCGCCGTCGGTACCGATGCCCGGGTCGAGCGTTCCGCCCATTGTCGTATCGAGGTTGCCGCCGACGGCCAGCAAGGCGTCGCGAATCTCCTCGATCGTCAGGCGACGGCGCGGGAAGCGCGTCAGCAGGCGGTTCTCGGGGTCGGCCCGGAGGCGCTCCGCGTCGAGCGCCCCTGCCATGCGGTAGGCGCTCGAAAGCATGATCAGCCGATGCAGGCTTTTGATCGACCAGCCGTTCTCGCGCAGGCTCCGCGCCAGATAATCGAGCAGCTCGGGATGCGTCGGTTCTTCGCCGAGCTTGCCGAAATTGTTGGGAGTGCGCACCAGCCCCTCGCCGAAGTGCCAACCCCAAATGCGGTTGGCGATCACGCGCGCGGCAAGCGGATTGTCTTCGCCCACGATCCACCGCGCCAGATCGAGGCGGCCGCTCGTCGAGGACAACTCCGCCGGCTCTTCCCCGCCCGTCAGGACGAGAGGATACGCTTTGGGCGCGGCGGCGCCGAGATTCCGGTGATTGCCGCGGATGAATATGCGCTGCTCGACTGCTTCGCCCTCGCTGACGGCGCAGGCCATCGGGATCTCCGCGCCGGGGGCCGCCGCTTCCAACTCTTTCTGCCGCGCCAGCAACTCTTCCAGCCTGGCGCGGTCCTTCTCGTCGAGCGCCGCCATTTGCTCCTTGGCGGATTGATACAGCGGCCCGCCGTCGAGCCAGACCTTGTAGAAAAACAAATTGTCTTCCGGACGGACCCCGGGCTTCGGGCCGACCAGCTTGCCCGAACGGGGGTAACGCCTGCGCGCATTGGTCCACCAGCGCAGATTGCGGTCGTGGAATTCCGCTGCTTGCTTGAATTCGATCGCGTAATGCTCGGCGACTGTCGCGCGCTCCTCGTCCGCTTCCCGCCACTTGACGAGCTCCGGCGCCGACGGGTCATCGAGATAGGCGGTCCATCGCGCGAGCATGGCCGGCTCGAGGCCGCGCCGGGCCGCCGTTTCAGCGGCGTCCGCGCCTCCCGCGTAAACCTCATGCGCGCCGAGCATGTACTCGGCCATGTCGGCGTGGTATCTGTCGCGGCGCTCCTTGGCGGCCTTGTCGAAATCGAGGATTTTCTTGATCTTCGCATCGACGTCCAGGATTTCGTTCCACGCTTCGAGGAACTCCTCATACTCTTCGACCGGCGTCAAAGGGGTTTCGACGGGACGCCCTTTCGCTCCGTTCTCGTAGCTGTGCGTCGAGGCGAAAATGGAAGCCAGCGAATAGTAATCGCGCTGCAGAATGGGATCGAACTTGTGGTCGTGGCAGCGGGCGCAAGACACGGTAAGCCCCAGAAACGCCTTGGAAGTCACGTCGATCTGATCGTCGACGACGTCGTAGCGTTTCAGCACGAGGTCGCGCTGCGCCAAGGCTTTCTTGCCCAGCGCGAGAAAGCCCGTGGCGACAATGCCGCGGGCGCCGACTCCGGCGGCAGGATCGGCGGCCAGGATGTCGCCCGCCAATTGCTCCTGCACGAATCGGTCGTAAGGCACGTCGTCGTTGAACGCCTGAATCACATAGTCTCTGTAGCGCCAGGCATGCGGGTAGCGGTGATCTTCGTCGCTGCCCGTGGAATCGGCGTAGCGGGCCACGTCGAGCCAGTGGCGGCCCCAGCGCTCCCCATAGCGGGGCGAGCGCAGCAGCCGCTCGACGACCTTGGCGAAAGCATCCTCCGATTCGTCGGCCAGGAAATCGCGGATTTCCTCTTCCGTCGGCGGCAATCCGGTCAGGTCGAACGCCGCCCGCCGCAGCAAGGTCGGCTTGTCGGCCTCGGGCGCGGGGGCCACATTGCGGGCCTCGAGCCTGGCGAGGATAAAACGGTCGACAGGGGTTCGCACCCAATCCGCCTCTTCGACGGCCGGCGGCGCCCCGCCCGACAGCGGACGGAACGACCGGAAATTGCGGTCCTCGGCCGTGATCTTTCCGAGCGAATCGTCCGCTCGAACGGCCTCGGGCTCCTCGATCCCGGGCCAGGGGGCGCCCAGCGACAGCCACCTGCGCATTACCGCGACCTGCTCCGCCGCCAAGCGGCCCTGCGGAGGCATCTTGACGCGCTGCTCGTAACTCAGCGCCCGCAGCAGCAAGCTGCGTTGCGGATCGTCGGCGGCGCCGAAAAACCCCGCTCCGCGGGCCGCGAGATAGCCTTGCGCGGTTTTCAGGTCCAGCCCGGCGCTCTGCGCCTTCTCGTTGTGGCACATCAGGCAGTTTTCGGCCAGAATCGGGCGGACCTGTTTTTCGAAAAACTCGAGCGGGTCGGAGGCAAGGCCCGCCGGCGCCGAGGCCGCAAGCGCGGCCACAAGGAAGCTGCCGGCGCGAAGCATTGGCGCAAGTATACCACGGCAGGCCCCCCGGTCTCGGCCGCATCGCGCGGTTGGAGACTGCGCGGCAAGTCCGCTCAAGAGTTGACGTCGAAGTAGATGCAGTCGGGGTGCTGGAAGACCAAGGCGCTCACGCTGGCTTCCGGCGTCATCATCAAACCGTCGGTTAGATGAATTCCTATATCCTGTGGTTTCAGCAGCTTGAAGAGTCCCACCTGATCTTCCAGATCAGGGCATGCGGCGTAGCCGAAACTGTAGCGGCGTCCGCGGTAGTTGGACTTGAAGCGGTCGAGCATCGACAGCTCGGAGCGGTCGGGAAAACCCCAGTCCTCGCGGATGCGGCGGTGGAGCCACTCGGCGCAGCCCTCGGCGGTTTCGATCGCCAGCGCCTGGATGCCGTGCGACTTGAGGTATTCGCCTTGTTGCTTGTACGCCTCGGCGCGTTCCCGGACGCCCTGCCCCGCGCCGACGCAGAACATGGCCAGAGTATCGCGGCGGCTGTTCGGCCGAGCAACGAAGTCGGCGAGACAAAGGCCGTCGCTGCGGCGCTGGCGGGGAAAGGAAAACGCATGCGCGGCGTCGTTCGCCCCCGGCTCGAAGACCCGGATCGTATTGCCCTCGCTTTCGGCCTCGAAAAAGCGCCACACGGCCCGCACTTTCATGAAAGCGGCCGCTTCGGCCTTGATCTCTTCGATCGTGGAGTGCAACTCCAGCGCCTGCGGGTTGCGTTCGGCCAGCGCCTTCTCGAAGTTGCCCTTGAAGCCCAAGTGCCGGCCGAACAGCATGACCGGATTGATATAGGCCCAGACTTCGCGAAGCTGCGGCACGTCGCGCACGATGCGTTCCGTGTACGGCGGAGGCAACGGCGGAGCGTCCGCGCGGGCGCGCGAGCTGCGCCGAACAGAGGCCGGCGCGGGCCGGCTGCCGCGGGCGGCGTCCTCGGCGAAGGCCGGCGCATTTTCGCGCGCGACTGCGGCGCGGCGGTCGTCGTCCATGATGCGGTCGAGCAGATCCAGGCCGCTCATGGCGTCTTGCGCGTAACAGGTCAGCGAGCGGTAGGCCGGCGCAATGTTCTTGCGCGTGAAATTTCTGCTCAACGCAGCGCCGCCGACCAGCAGCGGAACCGCTATGCCGGCGGCTTGCAAATCCTGTGCGGTGACGACCATCTGCCGGGCGCTCTTGACCAGCAGCCCGGAAAGTCCGATTGCGTCGGGCCGGTGCTTGCGGCACGCTGCAATCAAGTCTTCGGGCGGAACTTTGATGCCCAGGTTGACGACGGTATAGCCATTGTTCGCCAGAATGATCTCGACCAGGTTCTTGCCGATGTCGTGGACGTCGCCCTTGACCGTCGCCAACACGATTTTGCCCTTGTCGGCGGCGGTTCCCTTCTCCATGAACTGCTGCAGGTAATCCACCGCGGCCTTCATCGCCTCGGCGGATTGCAGAACCTCGGCAACGATGAGCTCGTTGTTGTTGAACAGCCTGCCCACCTCCGCCATGCCGGCCATCAGAGGACCGTTGATGACGTCGAGGGGCGGGCAGCCCTCTGCCAGCTTTGCTTCGAGATCGGCAAGGAGCCCGATCTTGGTTCCCTCGACGATATAGCTTGCCAGACGCTCGTCGAGCGGCAGATTGGATGCATCCTTCTCGATGCGGCCGGCCGCGCCGCGGAAATGCTCGGTGATTTTTGCGATGTGGCGCTGGTTGATGGCAACGCGCTGCTCGGCCGTCTGCCGTCGGTAATCGCGCGGCGCGGCGCTTCCCGCAAGCGGATAGTTGCCCAACAGATTTTCGGCGAGCTCTCTCTCCTCTTCGGGAATCGCCGCATACCGCTCGAGTTTCTGCGTATTGACGATGGCCATGTCGAGCCCGGCCTTGGTCGCATGGTAAAGAAACACCGAGTTGACGACCTCGCGCGCCGCCGGCGGCAGTCCGAAGCTGACATTGCTGATCCCCAGCACGGTTTTCGCGCGCGGCATCTTCGCCTTGATGAGCCGCAGACCCTCGATCGTCTCGACGGCGCTGCCGATGTAGTTTTCGTCGCCGGTCGCGCAGGGGAATACCAGCGGATCGAAAATAATGTTCTCTTCCCCGACTCGCCACTTGCCGGTAATCAGACCGTAGGCGCGTTCGGCTACGGCCAGCTTGCGTTCGCGCGTAATGGCTTGCGCCTGCTCTTTGTCCTCGTCGATCGAACCCACTACCACTGCCGCGCCGTATCTCTTCACCAGCGGCATGGTGCGCTCGAAACGCTCTTCGCCGTCCTCGAAATTGACGGAGTTGACAATCGCCTTGCCCTGGCAATAGGTCAGAGCGCGCTCGACCGCGGCTACGCTGGTCGAGTCGATCATGATCGGAACCTTGACCTTCTGAATGACCTGCGCATAGAAAGCGTCGATGTCGGTCAGCTCGTCACGGTCGGGGTTTTCCAGATTGATATCGACGATGTGCGCGCCCTTGCGGACTTGGACGCGGGCAATCTCCGCAGCCTCTTCGTATTTCTCTCCCGCGATCAAACGCTTGAACTTGCGCGAGCCGACTACGTTGGTGCGTTCGCCGACGAGCAGCGGACGGGTCTCGTCATTTGCTTCGACCAGCTCGATGCCGCTGTAGTAAGCGCGCGGCTCGCCGCGATGCCGGCGCGGCTCGCGGCCGGAGACCATATCCGCGATCGCGCGGATATGGTCCGGCGTCGTTCCGCAGCAGCCGCCGATCAGATTCAGCCAGCCGTTGCGGACGAACCGCTCGAGAGACCCGGCAAGAGACTGGGGCGTTTCCAGATAAAGGCCCTCTTCATTGGGCAGTCCGGCGTTCGGATAACAGGAAACCGGCGAGCGCGCCATCTCGTGGATGGTGCGGATGTGGTCGGTCATGAACTCCGGGCCGGTCGCGCAGTTCAATCCGACCGCCAGCAGATCGACGTGCTGCAGCGACGCAACCAGGGCGTCCGCCGACTGCCCGGCGAGCATTGCGCCCATCGGCTCGACGGTTCCCGAGACCATTACGGGGATGCGGACGCCGAGCCGCTCGAACGCTTGGTCGATGCCGATCAGCGCCGCTTTGACGTTGCGCGTGTCCTGACAGGTTTCCAGCACGAGCAGATCGCAGCCTCCAGCGGTCAGCGCCAGCGCCTGCTCGCGGAAATCGGCTGCAAGCTCGTGGAAGGTGACGCCTCCGGTAACCGTGACCGACTTGGTCGTGGGGCCCATCGAGCCGGCCACGAATCGCGGCCGCCCGTCCCGGGAAGCCTCATCGGCCGCCGCTCGGGCAATCTCCGCGGCCGTTCGGTTGATTGCGCCGACCTTATCTTGCAGGCCGTATTCGGCGAGCACAATCGCGGTCCCGCCGAAAGTATTGGTTTCGACGATATCGGCCCCGGCCGCGTAGTAGTCGGCATGGATGCGGCGAACCACGTCGGGCCGAGTGAGAACCAGATTTTCGTTGCAGCCTTCCAGTTCCGCGCCGCCGAAATCAGAGCTGTCGAGACAACAGTCCTGAAGCTGCGTGCCCATGGCGCCGTCGAGCACCAGAATGCGTTCGTTCAGGGCGTCTTTCAGCAGACGAGTGCGTTCCACGGAGGGCGGCATGGTTCTTGTCGGAGCGCGCAAAGACCCGTTTTTCGATAGCCCGCACCATTCGGCCGACGCCCCGATTTTTCATTATAAGCGCGGAATGGGAGCATCCGAAGGCTGTACGATGAACCTTGCGCCCGGCAACAGCGCGGCGTTCGCTATGCTCCATGCGCTCTTTGCGCCCGTCGGCGACCAACCGCCGAACAGCGAGGGCGGCGGGCCCCGCCTGCGCCGCATTGCGTTAACCTGAAATCTCGATTGTATGATTGAAACCGACCGGCTCCGTCCCGCGTCTCTCCTATACATCATGGGGACGATGCCAGCGACTTTTTTGGAGCAAAGCGCTGCAGGCAGCCGGACCGGGACCGGAAGCCGCGTGTCATTCAAGGAAACTCCGGAAGCCGAGCTTGTCCGCCACGCTCAAGCCGGTGACGAAACAGCGTTCCGCGAGATCGTGGAACGGCATCAGAACAAGGTCTTCGCCGTAATCTTCCGCATCCTGCGGCGGCGCAACGACGCCGAGGACATCGCCCAACAGGTTTTCACCAAAATATACTTTTCGCTGAACAAGTTCGATTTTCGTTCCTCGCTTTCGACGTGGATTTATAAAATCGCGGTCAACGAGTGTTACGACTACCTGCGCAAGAAGAAAGTCCGCAGATTGGTTTACGAGAGCGACATGGGCGAAGAGGACAACCGCTCCTTGGAGAACTCCAGTCTTGCCGTCAACCCAAGCATCGAATTCGACGAGCGGGCCGAGAAACGGGACTATCTGGTCAAGCTGTTGGAGCGGATCAGCAACGAAGAGCGGATGCTGCTGTTCGAGAAGGAAGTCGAAGGCCGCTCCGTTCAGGAACTGGCGGAGAAGACGGGGTTGAACGAGAACACGATCAAGGTCAAGCTGTTCCGGGCAAGACAGAAGCTCGTGAAAGCTGCGGCTGCAATGAAAACGGCGGTCTGACGGAGCGGCCATGCTGTAGCATAGGGTTTGGATGGGATACGGAGTTGAGATACGGAGCTAAGGACCGGTAGGCCATGAACCGATTTGTGAAAGAACATCTTGAGGAATATCTTTCCGGCCGACTCGGCGGCGAGCGGCTGGAGCAGTTCGAGCGCCGCTTGGAGCAAGACCCCCGATCCGCCGCGGAGCTTGCGGCAATGATCGACAATGCTTCGTTGTTCGAGGCGTTCGATCTGCCCGCAGGAGAACTGTCCCCCGTTCCCTCTCCCGGATTCTACGCCCGCGTCCGCCGACAGATCGCCGAAGAAGAAAAAACCCCCTTCTGGGAGGTATTCCTGGAGCCGTTCATCTTGCGCCGAGTCGCGGTTGCGGCTTGCGTTTGGTTGTTCGCCGTGGGCGCGGCAACGCTCTACCGCGGCGGCGAGCCTGCTCGAAGCCATATGGCGGAGTCGATCCTGGCCAAGCCTCCGGCGGTGGCCGATTACTACGTGCGCCTGGGGTCCGACCTGGATATGAACCGCGACACGATGCTGTCCGCGGTGCTGGCGCCGAGTCGATAATCATGTCCGCCCGCCTCGA
The DNA here is from genome assembly GCA_965214655.1 of Bryobacterales bacterium. GTDB lineage: Bacteria > Acidobacteriota > Terriglobia > Bryobacterales > UBA6623 > CATQHP01. The sequence goes on from OZ243965.1 coordinate 4,965,516, forward strand.
TTCCTGCCGCAACAAGGCCGGGGCCATCCTGATTCTCGTATTCGTCCTGGGATTGACGACGGGCGTTCTCATTCCCAACCTCATGAACGGCGGCCGCGCCGAAACCGACCTGCACGCCAAGCGCGTGGATTCCACGCTGGGAGACCTCATCGAGCACTTGGGCCTGCAGCCGGACCAAATCGAGCAGGTGCGCGGCGTCCTCGACGAGATCATCATGACCGAGGCCGACCTGCTGACCCGGATCAAATGGAACCAGATGGAAGGCCGCAGGCGGATCATGCAGTTTCTGGAGCCTGACCAACAAGAGCGTTTCACGGCGCTCATCGACGGCGGGGAGTACGCGCCGCTGGAATGATCGTTCGTTCGGCAGCCTCGCGGGCGGAGTTTCGTCAGGACAAGATGGGCAAGGTCGGCCTGCTGGCCGGCGGCAACATCTTCGCCGGCCTGAATTGCTTCGAGCCGGGCCAGCGGCACAGCCTGCACACGCATCCGGGCCAGGACAAGCTTTACTACGTCTTGCAAGGAACGGGTGAGGTCACGATCGGGGCAACGGTCGAACGCATCGTTGCCGGCGATTTGGCGCTGGCCAAGTCCGACGAGCCCCACGCGCTTTTCAACCCCGGCCCCGAGCGCTTGATCGTGATGGCGGTCATCGCGCCCCCTCCGGCGCAGGCGCGTTGAGCGCGGGCCGCCGGCATCACGGCGATGCGCCCTCCTCCGGCGGAGAAGCCGCCTGCCCCGCGGGGAACGAAACGCCTTCCCATCGCGCCACGACGGCGGGCGCGGCGCAGTGGCCGGCGACGTTGACGCTCGTGCGGATCGGGTCGATCAGCGCATCGACGCCGAGAAGCACGGCGAGTCCTTCCAGGGGCAGGCCGCTGCTTTCGAACACGGCGGCCAGAATCACGAAGTTTGCGCGCGGCACTCCCGCTACGCCCTTGCTCATCAACTTCAACGTCAGCAGGATCACGACCTGTTGTTCCATGGAAAGCCGGATTCCGGCGGCCTGCGCGACAAAGAGCGTGGCCATGCCCAAGTGAATCGTGCTGCCGTTCAGGTTGAGGCTCAAGCTCAACGGGGCGGCCACGCCGAGGATGCGCCGAGGGATGCCGAAGGACTGCAAGTTCTCAAGCGTCTGAGGCAGGGCGGCGGCGCTCGAGGTCGTTGCGAAGCCGATCAGAAACGGCTGGCGCGCGTAATGCGCGAATCTTCGCAAGGGCACGCCGAACAGAATCAATCCGCCCGTCAGCAATGCCAGGAAAACGCCCTGCGCGAACCACGCGCTGCCGGCGAACGCGGCCAAGCCCCCCAAAGCTCCGGACCCGCCGCCCGCCACTGCGTTGGCCGCGGCGGCGAATACGGCCGGCGGCGCCAGCAGCATGACGTAATCGGTATAGCGGAAAGCGATTTCCGCAAGCGAATCGGCAAGCTCCACTACCGGCCGCGCCTTCTCGCCTACGGAGAGACAGGCAACTCCAAACAGGAAACAAAACGCCACGATCTGCAGCACGTCGCCTCGCGCCAGCGCATCGACGATGCTCGTCGGAACGGCGGACTCCAGCGCATCGGTCAAGCCGCTCGGCTCGGGACGATCGCCTGAGCCGGCCTGCCCAAGCGTCAAGCTCTCCCCGGGACGCGCCGCAAGCACCGTAAACCAGCCCAACAGCAGCGCGGCGGTGGTAGCCGTCTCGAAGCAAACCGCCGATTTCCAGCCGATGCGTCCGAGAGCGCCCATGCTCCCGGCGCCGGCGACCGCTCGGATCAGGACGCCGACTAGCACGGGCGCGACGATCGACCGGATCAGCCGCAGAAACAGCGTGCTCAGAAACTCGAGCCGTTCGGCCCAATGCGGGGCAATGAGGCCGAGCAAAACGCCTCCCGCCATGGCGACGAGAATCCAGAAAGCAAGCGACGGCTTGGCAACGCGGGGCACGGAGCAGAACCAAGAGTATCAGCACGCGCGGATTCGCTGGGACTTTGGCGCTCCAGGGCAAAATGCGCGCGCAAGTCCGTCCGGCCGCCTGCCAAAATCGTGGAATGAAGCTTTTACAAACTTTACCGTAACTATCGAGAGGCGGCTGCAAAAACAGCGCCGGCGGCCGGGGATGCGGAGCGCAACTGCGCTCGTTGAATCGTCTATAATACCGCTATGGTTTTGCGCCGCCGCCTTCACCATTGCCATCTTCTTTTCACGCTGCTGTTTGCAGCCGCCGGCTTGCTGCAGGCCCAAACCAACATGGGCAGCCTCCGCGGCTACGTTTACGACGAAACAGGGGCGGTCGTCCCGAACGCAGCCGTCACGGCAACCGATCGGAGCCGCGGCGCGCAGCGCCGGGCCGAAACGACCGAATTCGGAGAGTATTTTTTCAGTCATCTCGAGCCGGGCCTGTACGATTTGCGCTTCGAAGCGGAAAATTTCGCCGTGCTGCTCATCGAAAGTTTTGAAGTGCGAATCGGAGAAACGGCATCGCTTTCGCCGCAACTCTCCGTGGCCGCGGCTGCGGAAAGCATCGCCGTCTCGGCGGAAGCGGCGCGGCCGATCATCGAGCCCGACAAAACCCAGCAGTCCGACCACATCGATTTCATCAGCATCCGCAATCTGCCCATCAACCGCCGCGACTATCTGGATTTGGCCCTGCTGACCCCCGGAGTGGTGAACACGGACTACGTCGTAGACGACTCGGACTTCCGCATCGCCCCCACGCCCCAGTCCGGGCTGGGCATCGGCGGCACCAACGGGCGCGGCAACACGTTCACCATTGACGGGGTGACCAACAACTACAACTCCGGCAGCGTCCGCCCGGCGGTCAGCCAGGAGGCGGTCTACGAATTTCAAATCAACCGCAACTCGTTCTCGGCGGAGTTGGGCGGAGCGCCGGGAGGCGCGGTCAATATCGTCACCAAGAGCGGAACCAACGAGCTGCACGGAACGCTGTTCGGCGTGCTGCGCAACCGCCGCTTCCAGGCCCGCAACTACTTCGACCCAGGTAAATCCGCATACACCAGGACGCAGAGCGGCGTGTCCGCAGGCGGCCCCATCGAGCGCAACAAGACCTTCTGGTACAGCGCTTTCGAGCGCCTCGACCGCCACGAATCGGTGTTCGTGCCCTTGCTGCAGGACGACTCGTTTCTATATCGACTGACGCCTTCGCAACAGACATTGGCGGATACGCTTCGCGCCAGCGCTCCGCCCAGCCTGCTGCCGCTGCTCGAACAGCTCTCCACGGCGTTGGTTCCGGGCAACAATCCCCGGGTCGCGTCCCTGTTCGAAGAGAACAGCGGCGTGTTCCCCTTCGCCGAGAAGCGCCAGCAATTCATGACCCGCTTCGATCACACGCTGCGCGACGGCCACAACCTTTTCTTTCGCGGCAACTGGACCGGACAGGAAAACCAGAACACGTCTTTCGGCTCGCTCGTCGCCTACAGCCGGGGCAGAAATATGAACGCCAAAGATTTTTCGCTGGTGTTCGGGGATACCTTGGTAATTAGCCCGCAGTGGGTCAGCGAGACCAGGCTGGGCATGGGCTACTACGATTTCGGCGTCTATCCGACCGAGCCGCTCGGCCCGGCGATCGAAATCAACGGCTTCGGCATTTTCGGACGCGACTTCATCCTGCCGACCCGCGTAGTGGAGCGCACTTGGCAAGTCCGGCAGAATTTCATTCGGATCTCCGGGCGGCACACATTCAAATTCGGCGCGGACATCAATCCCCTGCGCGACGCCGCGCGCGCGGAGACGTTCTTCGGCGGACGGTTCATTTTCGGCGAGGCCGTACCGCTTTCGAGCGTAATCGACAGCGCCGCGGGAAGCAGTCTGTCGCAATTGATCAAGCTTTCGCTGCAAGGAGCAGGCCGGCCCGAACTGGCGGCCTCGGTCGATCATCCCATCTCTTCCTTGCAGGCGTATGCCCTGGGGTTGCCGATCATCTACCAGCAAGGCTTCGGCGACCCCATTTGGATCGGCTGGGCCAACCGCTACAACTTTTTCGCCGAGGACTCCTGGCGTTTGTCGCGGAACTTTCTGCTGACCCTCGCCGTGCGCCACGAGTTCGAGAACAAAACGGGATTACCGCGCGACAACAACAACATCGGACCGCGGGCCGGGTTTGCCTGGAGCCCGAACGGCAAGACCGTCATCCGCGGGGGCTACGGCATTTTCTATGCGCGCATCGACGGGCAGGTCACTTACATCGACGATCTGCTCGGAGAGAAGCAACAGATCCAACAGGCGTTCATACCGCTGACGGGCCTGCCCGGAACCGTCAGCCCGGTTACCGGCCAACCCGTCACGTCGGCTGAAATCTACCAGAGCGTGCTCTCCCGGGGCATCCTCGGCAGCCGCTCCGTCACCCTCGACGACATCAACATCCACGGCGTCAACGTCGGCCCGGATTCGCCGCTTCGCGTGCAGTTCCGGGTGGCCCCGGATATTGTGAACCCTTACTCTCAGCAAGGCAGCTTCGAGATCCAAAGAGCCGTCGGCAATTACGCCTTTTCCGCCGCCTACAACTTCAACCGCGGCATCCATCTCATTCGTCCGCTCGACACCAACGTCTTCCTCGCGGGCACGGACGAACAGGGACTGCCTATCCCGGGCTTTCACAATCCGCTGATCTTGCAGGATAACGTTTACGGCAGTTGGGCCAATTCCTCCTACCACGCTCTGATCCTGCAGTTGAAAAAGCGTTTCTCCGAGGGCTTCATGATCTCCGCGCACCATACGTGGAGCAAGACGATGGACGAAAACACGGACTACAACTCGTCGTTCCAGCCCCATTATCAATGGGACGCCAAGAACGAGCGGGCGCTGTCGTCTTACCATCGCGGACACCGCTTCGTCGCGCACGCCGTGGCCGGCTCTCCCTGGGAGGCGGGCGCCGGCAAGGGATTCGCGAGCAACCTGTTCGGCGACTTCACCTTCTCGGGGATCGTGATCGCGCGTTCGTTCGCGCCCTTCAACCTCAACGCGGGCTTCGACAACACCGGCGATCGGCACACCGATACCCATCGCCCGCTCGGCGCGGGGCGCAACATCGGCATCGGCCCCAGTTTCTTCACTGTCGATCTCCGCCTGACGCGGCAATTTTCGTTGGGCGACGAGGGGCGTAGGAACATACAGGTCGTGGCCGAGGCGTTCAATCTGCTCAACCGCACGAATTTCAAGAACGTGAACGGCACCGTGGGAAACGTCACTCTCGACGAGCTTCCCGATTCGCTTACGGGACGCCGGGGCCCCGTGACGGACCCCTTCTCGTTCACTTCCGCATTCGACCCGCGGCAGTTCCAGTTTTCGCTGCGGTTCAACTTCTGACGGTCCGCGGGGAAGCCGCGGAGGAGGCGCAGCGGTTTTGCTCTTCACTCCCCACTTTTCCTTCTCCAGCGGCGCGCGCCTGCGGGCGCCGGCACTCGCTGTCTGCGCCGCCCTGACGTTGCTTGCGCCGGCCTCCGCCTGGGTCGACGACCTGCGGCCGATCGACGCCGCCGATTGGAGCTACGACCGCGCGGCCCATCTCGTCGAGCGTTCCGGCTTCGGCGCCGCGCCGGACGAAATTCGGCGGCTCGCCGCGCTGTCTCCGCGCGAGGCCGTAGAACGGATCGTCGACTACGAATCGATCGACGCTTCGGGTCTTGCCGATTTCGAAGAATCGGGAATGTGGGACCCCGGCATGGACCCGTTTCCGCCGAGCCGCGCCGAGGCCGTGCGCATCGCGCGCGAAAAAGGATCGGGGCTGGGCGTGGCCGTGCTGCCGGAAGGCTCTTCCCGCCGGCTGCAGCCCGTCGTGGACAAATTTTTCTACGGACTGCGGGCCAATGTCCTGGAGACCCGCCGGCTGGCGTTGTGGTGGGCGCAACGCATGATGACCACGCCGCGGCCGCTCGAAGAAAAGATGACCTTCTTCTGGCACGGTCACTTCGCCACATCCGAAACCAAGGTGCGCGACTACCGCATGATGCTCGCCCAGAACCGCATGCTGCGCGCGAGGGCCACCGGCAACTTCCGCGATCTTCTGCTCGGCATCATGCGCGATCCGGCGATGTTGACGTATCTCGACAACAACAAGAACGTGAAGGGCCGGCCCAATGAGAACTTCGGGCGCGAGTTGCTCGAACTCTTTACGCTGGGCATCGGCAACTACGCCGAGCAGGATATCCGCGAGGCTTCGCGCGCTTTCACCGGTTGGACCAACGACGTTCTCGATTTTCGCTTCGACCCCGACCTGCATGATGCCGGGCGCAAGAAGTTCCTCGGGCGGGAGGGCGACTTCGGAGGCGAGGAGATCGTCGACATCATCCTGGCGCAGCCCGCCGCTGCGGAGTTCGTAGCCGCCAAGCTCTACCGGTTTTTCGTTCGGGAGCAGATTTCCGAGACTGCGCGCGCGGCGCTGGGAAAAATTTTCCGCGGCGCGGACTACGAGCTGAAGCCGCTGCTCAAGGCGATTTTCCTTTCGCGGGATTTCTACAGCCCGCCCTCGAACGCTGCGCAGATCAAGGATCCGGTGCATCTGGTCGTGTCTACGTATCGCAAGCTGGGTCTGCGGAAGCTGCCGACCGTGCCCGACTTCAACCGGTTGACAGGCGGACTGGGGCAAGCGCTGTTTTACCCGCCGAACGTCGCCGGCTGGGCCGGCGGGCGGACGTGGATCACGCCGTCGGCGCTGCTCGAACGCGGCAACGTCATGCGCAGCGTGCTTTTTCCGCCGAAGCTTGAGGACTACGGCCGCCCCGACCGGCGCATGCCCAGCATTTACCGCACCGTGGGCGAGCGTCTGGCGCAAGGCATGAACATCACCAACGCCACGTACGCCGGCGACTCCGCGGTCAGCAAGATGGCCGACGCCGACGAAGAATACAACACGCGCTACGGCGGCTACCGCGGCTACGTGCTCGCTTTCGAGCGCATCGCGCTCACGCCCCGCCATGCAGCCGAGTTCGATCTCGCGGCGATGGCCCGCGCGGCAGGCGCGGAGTCGGCGGCCGAAGCCGTCGATCATCTGCTGCTGCGCTTTTTGAGAGCGCCGCTCGACGGCGAAGACCGGCAAGCGCTCATCGCCTTTCTTGAAAGCCGGCTCGGCTCCCAGCGCTTGGAGCGCCGCTCGAACGTTGCCGAGACCGAGGTAGAAGATGCGCTGCGCAGCGTGCTCTACCTGATTCTCGGTTCTCCTGAATACCAACTGGGATGACGCCATGAAGCATAGCCGCCCCGCCCGTTCGCGCCGCGATATCCTGCGCGGCGGCCTTTACGCCGTCGGCGCAACCGCCGGCCTGCCGTTGATCCTGGAGCGCGCCTCCAGGGCTCTGGCGGCCGAAACCGCGGCCGGCGCCGGGGGAAAGTACGCCGACCGGATCCTTGTCGTGGCGGAGTTGTCGGGAGGCAACGACGGCCTGAACACGGTCGTGCCCTACCGCAACGACGCGTATTACCGCCTTCGTCCGACCCTCGGCATTGCCAAGAGCGAGGCGATCGCCGTCACCGCCGAGGCGGGCTTTCACCCTTCTCTGACGGGTTTCGAGCGCCTCTACAAAGACGGCCGCATGGCTGTCGTAGAAGGCTGCGGCTATCCCAACCCCAGCCTTTCGCACTTCTCCTCGATGGGTTTCTGGCACACCGGCGTTCCCCACGGAGGCGAGGCGTTGGGCTGGGTCGGACGCTTGGCCGACGCTCACGCTCCCAAAGGAACGCCCAACGCCATCGTCAACATCGGCAGCGCGCAGTCGCCGGCGGTGCGCAGCGCGGCGCACTCTCCGCTCGTCTTCGACAACCCGTCCCAGCTTCGCCGCGAAGGAACCGCAAAGGAAAAAGCGGTGCTGAAAAGTTTCGGACGCCGGCGCGAGACGGCGAACCCGGCGCTCGATTTCCTGCGCTCAACCGCCCGCAACGCGGCCGCCGGAGGCGCTCTGGCGCGTGATGCATTGGCCTCCTACAGCACCCCGGTGGACTACGGCATCGGCGGCGGTCTCGCCGCCGACCTGCGCAAGACGGCGGCGCTCATCGCCGCGGGGCTGCCGGCGCGGATTTATTACGTCAGCTATCGCGGCAACGCCTTCGACACCCACGTCCACCAGGCCGACCTGCACAGCCGCCTGCTGATGTACGCGTCCGACGCGGTGCATGGTTTCATGCAAGACCTCGAACGCATCGGACGCGGCGGAGACGCCGCCCTCATGATCTTCACCGAGTTCGGCCGGCGCGTCGAGGAAAACGCCGGCCGGGGTACCGACCACGGCACGGCCGGCCCGATGTTCGTCGTCGGCAAAGGCGTCCGCGGCGGTTTCTACGGCCAAGCGCCAAGCCTGACCGATCTGGACGACGGCAACCTCAAGATGACCACCGACTTTCGCCGCGTTTACGCCGCCATGATCGCCGAATGGATGGGCTGCCCCGACACGAAGTCGATTCTGAAGGGCGACTTCCCGCCCCTGGGGATTTTTTCGTAGCCTCGCGCCGGTCGGGAGTATACTGAGAAGCGAAAGGAGGGGGCGTAAAGGATTCGACGGGATTGTTATCGACGTCGAGAGGCATGCCGGGTTCCGAGCACCCGTAAAACGATCGGAAAATCTATAACTGCCAACACCAATCAGCAGTTCGCTTACGCGGCCTAGTCAGGTCCGCGCGCCGACGCCACCGGGCTCGCACGGCAGCGAACGGCGTCGCTTGGCGAGATAGGCTCCGGCGCTTCCGCCCGTAGCTCCGGCACCGAGATCAATCGGGCTGGACCGTTGCAGGCTTGTTCATTCCCAGGCAACGGTCGAGACTTTCGAATGGACTAAGCATGTAGTCTCTCTGCGCAGATCTTTTTCGGACGCGGGTTCGACTCCCGCCGCCTCCACCACCTTCCGAACCGTTCTGCAGTATCCTCCATGTCCATCAAAAACAGCCGGACAGCCCCCTGACCGAGGGGCCGATGGAGGAGGCGGTCGACGGTCGAACGCCGTCGATCGCGGCTTCCTCATCCCACGATCTTCAAGGCCAGATACGGCGTCAGATTGAACAGAATCACGCCGAACTTGAAGACCGCCATTCCACCGTAGTGGATCGCCTCGAATGTCTCAACCGAAACGTTGAAGATCTTTCGATGCCAACGAATCTTTCGATGCCAACGATAGGTGAAGTCGTGGGCCAGTGAGAAAAACAGGAACCACCAGATAAGAATCCCTGCATTGATGATCGTACACCACCCCAGAAAAGCGCTCATCGTTTCTATGGTCATCGGACTTGCCTCCTGAAACGCATGTTGTTGCGGGCCGGCTCATCGTCGCGGCATCGCAGCAGGCCCGGGCGTGTCCCCGCCATTGTCACTCGCTCCTTGTCACGACCGACCACAAATAGAGCAGCATGCCGGCGCCCACGAGCAGCGTCCCCACACCAAGGAAAAGAAAGAGCGAGACCGTGTGGATCCAGAACAGGGTGGCCAGTTCGATGAGCAGCCCGGCCGCGATCAGGATTCCGGCCCACCGCAGGCGCGCGGACAGTTCTGTGGGAAGTCTCGATGGATGATCCTGCATCACCGGCTGTGCTCCTCCGGGTTCCAGCGCCCGAAACGGTCCAGCTTGTCCGCCTCGTGAACCAGATTATGACACATCCGACACGACTTGCCGCCGGCCGGAAGCTCTTTTTTGAAATCCGCGTGGGCGGCGTGCTCTTCGTAGGATCGCGCCCCCCGGCGGCACTGGAAGCAGGCCCGGTTCGAATACGGCTCACAGAGTTGAACGGGGTCGGCAGCCGTACCCCGGAAGTTGCGCCGCACGTGCTTCACGCCGCGCAACTTGCGGCCATATCCCCTCGACATGCCGCGCATCGCGGTGAACGTCACCGGGGATCTCACTGCGTGCATTGCGATGGACTGCTGGGTGGAGAGTCGCCGGACAGCCGATGAGGAACGGGTTTTGGAGGCGAAACGCGAGGAGCGCCGTTTCCGGAGAGGATGTCATCGACGATGCCGCCGCGGAGGTCAGCGTCGGCCCCCCGCTCGATGGCCGAGTAGCGGAGCGTGCCGCAGCAGTCAGCGCGCTCCCAGGAGCGCCACCGCGACCGATGCAGTCAGAGCGGCGAGCCCGAGACCAAGAATCCAGACTCCGCCCCATCTGAGCGGGATCTCGCAGGCTCCGTCCGCCACCGGCTCTATTGCCGGGTCGAGATACCTGTAGAGACGGTCCATCGCCGGGGTCGCGACCGAAGTCGACGCGGCGAGCGTGCGGAACTCATCGGCGATGGTCCGCATCTCATGCCGCGCGCCCGCGGCGTGACCGATCTTGACGCTCGTCTCGTCGCTCTCAACCATGCGTCGCCGCATGATGACGAGAAGCAGCGGCTCGGGAAGCCACTGGAAGACCCGATGCATGGCCGGGGTGATGCGAATGCCGCGCGCCTGCAGCACACGGAATCCCTCGCGGATCGCCCGGAGCATAAGCACGAGGGCATCCCGCGTGCGCGACAGCCGACCGGCGTCACCGCCCGCCATATAGAGCGCGTTGACGGTGGGGCTGATCTCCGCGGCGTGTGTCTTGATCCACGCGTCCATGTTCGAGCAGATGGCCAGAGGGAATCCGGCGGCCTTCAGCGCACCGGCAATCGCCTCGATTCGTGGGGACCGCGCGCCATCGAGTTCGCCGATTGTTGTCGCTTGCTCCTGGAGCGAGGTAATCAGGTAGCGGATGGCGCCGTCTCGGTGCACTGCGGCCGCCCCCGGAAAGCCGAGCAGCACGCGGTCACGACCGAGCGCCTCGATCATCTCCTGCGGTCCGGCGGCATTGTTCCCGAAAAACAGGACACTGGGTGTTCGGCGATTGGCAGCGAGTATCGGCAATACTTCCGAGACGCGGTTCTTCGGAAGGATGACCAGAACGAGGTCGTAGGCATCAGCAGGGTCTAACCGCTCGACGGCATCGATCGGCGCCTCGGTCCGTTTGCCGCTGACCACATTGTCGAGCTTGATCCCATGGTTGCGAATATCAGCGAGACGTTTGCCCCTCGCAAGGATGGAGACGTCCTGTCCCGTCTCCTTCAGAAGCGCCGCGTAGAGACTGCCGATGTTGCCCGCACCGTAGACGAGGATTCTCATCGGTGGTCACCGGAAGTTGGATACGCGAGTCTAAGGACGACCGACCACAAGTAAAGCGGCATGCCGGCTCCTACAAGCAGATCTCCCGGACCAGGAAGAGAAAGAGCGAGACCGTATGGTCCAGAACAGGGTGGCCAGTTCGATGAGCAGCCCGGCCGCGATCAGGATTCCGGCCCACCGCAGGCGTGCGGACAGTTCTGTGGGAAGTCTCGATGGATGATCCTGCATCACCGGCTGTGCTCCTCCGGGTTCCAGCGCCCGAAACGGTCCAGCCTGTCCGCCTCGTGGACCAGGTTGTGACAAATCAGACACGACTTGCCGCCGGTCAGAAGCTCTTCCTTGAAATCCGAGTGGGCGTCGTGCTCTTCATAGGATCGCGCCCCCCGATGGCACTCGAAGCAGGTCCGATTCGGATAAGGATCGTAGAGTTGCACGGGGTCGGCGGCAGAGCCCCAGAAGTTGCGCCACACGTGCTTCACGCCGCGCAGCTTGTCGTCCACGTCCCCGAACATGGTGTAGTCGGTGTGGCAGGCGTAGCAGGCCCGGTCGGCGGGGATGCGCTTGTTCTGATAGTGGGAGGCGGGCAAAAAGCGGGCATCGTCGATGGAGAGGCTCTCCGCGTAGGGCTGGATGACGTGACACGACAGGCAGAACTCGGTCGTCTGGGCCTGCCGGTAGTGCCGGCCGGCGCCTCCCAGAAGCAACAACCCGGGCAACACGAAGAAAGCCAGGAACGCCAACACCTTGCCGCCGAGGGTGGCCGCGCTCTCGGGCCGGCGGACCAGAACCGCGATGATGGCGAGGGTTGCCGCGGCCAAAACCATTAAGCTCACGGTCGAATCGGACAAATGCCTGTTCCTCCTGCCGTCCGCTAACGGTTGCTGCGCAACTCCTCCGCTAACGTCCTGATCTCGGTCAAGTCCTGCAACATCTCGCTCCAACCATACCAGAGCGCGTAATCCGGGTTGTTGTGGAACGTCCCCTGAAAGGCTCTCATCCGGTGTTCCAGATGCATCTTGAAGAGTCTCTGCTCGATCACGGTGGGCGCATCGTGAAAAGCCAGTAGATCGGGAAAGTCATAGGCGTAGTGATCGGGTTTGCGCAGCACTCCGTCGCGGTAGAGGGCGGCGACGATCCGAATCGCCTCGGCCAGCAACCGGTCCGCCTCGCGGATCATCTCATCCCCTTTTTTCAACTCCGCTTGGACGAGATTGGCGGAGTGGCACTGTTCGCAGACCTGGATCATGCGGTCCCGCTCCGCCTGCCAATCCTGCTCAGTGAGCCGGGCGACGTCGGCGCCTTTGACCGCCTCCAGGCGCGCCGTCGGATTTCCTTGGGGGTCCAGGACGCCCAACGCCTTGAGTATGGTCACACGATCGGCCGCCCACTGCTCGTCCTCCGGCAGGGGCAGACGCACGGCCAGGAAGCCCCAGGCGGTCCGCACTTCGTGATTCCCTTGGGGCATGTGGCAGATCTGGCAGGTGGGCGCTGCGGCTTGTTCGGGCAGGATTCCGCTCTGTTTGAGCGCGTGTCGAACGCCGTGCTTGGACGAGGAGTACATCTCCCACTGAGGATGGTCCATCCCCATGTGGCAGGTTCGGCAAGCTTGCGGTTCCCGCGCCTCCTTGACCGAGAAGAGGTGCCGCGTGTGACAGGCGTCGCAGGAGGCCAAACCGAACAGGACTCCTTCGTTTTTCAACCGGCGTATCTCTTCTTCGCTCTTGGCGCCTATTTGGTGGCAGCCGCCGCAGCCTTTCATGCCGGCGGTGAGCGCCATGGGCAGCCAATGGGTCGTGGGCATGGCCTTCATGCCGGCCCAGGCCAAAGCGTGCTTGCCCGCATTGAATTGCTCGGTTTGGACCGGGTGGCAGGTCCCGCAGACTTCCGGCGTCGCAGTCTTGACTAACGCCGTGTCCTCCGCAGATTGATGCTCATCACCGTGACACAGAGAGCAATCCACGCCTTCGGAGCTGTGCCGACTCAATTCCCAGTCGGTGACGATGCTCGGCGTCGCCTCCCGGTGGCAATCGACGCACTGGGAGGCGGCCAAGGGTGTGTCTTGCTCGCTCCCGCACGCCGCCAGCGCCAGAACGAGCAGCAGGAAACAACCGCCGGTTCGACGCTGTCGTCTTGCTCCCGTGCGGAAAGACCCTGATTCCGGAGGCATATCGATATGTGCAGTATTCATTCTTTACAGCGCCTTGTCTCGACGGGCGATCTCCGACAAACCGCCAACGGAGCGATCCCCACGGCAATTGACGGCCTGAATATCCAAATCCGCGACTCCCCCCAGATCGATTCCCTCATTGTCATTGCGAGAACCATTTCTTGTTGGCGAACCGGCGTCTCAGTACGTTAAGCGTAATTCCCGTTCCGGGTCCATGACAATGAGTCAAGCGCTTCATTTATGTAGTACAATTTCGTCAAATCGCCGGGTGGGCGGGGCCGGCGCCCGGAAAAGTCGATGGTCGGTCGGGAGCTTTTTGATCTCTTGGACACGGCGGGCGACGCGGCGTTCGCTATCGATCCTCAGGGGTCTATCTGCTACTGGTCGCGGAACGCAGAGAAACTCCTCGGCTTCTCGCAAGAGCAGATCTTGTCAAGAGGCTGCGCCGATATCCTTGCCGGCGAGGATGATGCAGGCTGCGCTATCTGCACTCACGACTGCCGCATTCTGGCAATGGCGGTTCGGGGAGAGCGGATCCCCTCCTTCGATCTCCATGCGGCGACCTCCTCCGGTAAGCGCAAGTGGCTGAACGTGACCACCTTCGTCGCTTATTTGGAACGCGGCTCGTCGCCGCTGGTCGTCCATTTGATGCGGGACGTAGACCGTCAAAAACGGGTCGAGACGGTCACTCGAAACGCCTTGGCCCAAATCCAGCAGCTCAGCGGAAATCAGAGCGATCGAATCCCGCCCCAGGACCTGTCGCAGCACCCCCCGGTCGATCTCACGCCGCGCGAGCTTGCGGTTCTGCGACTGCTCTCGCTGGGCCGAAGCACGGCGGAAATTGCGGGCCATCTTTGCATCAGCCCAGCCACGGTTCGAAACCACATTCAGCACATCTTCTCGAAGCTGCAGTGCCATACGCGGCTCGAGGCCGTCCTTCGAGCGGTTCGGCAGCGGCTGATCTGAACCGAAGTTCGCCGTTTGTCCGCCGGCACAGCCCGCCGTTTTTCCTGCCGGGAATGCGCGAAAACTACCGCAAAGTCGAATAAAGCTCGGCCGGCGCTGCAATTCGCCGAGCCAGGAGTGTATGCTCTAAACAAGTTCGGGCCTGAACGCCCCTGAAAGCTTTGGCGCCAGCCGGAACGAGTTGTCTGCAAGATCGAAGAGGCCAACCGTGAAACGACTCGTTGTATCCTTTTTCCTCGCGGCTGCCGCCATGCTCGGCCAGTCCACGAACGGCGAGATCGCCGGCGCCGTGACCGACCCGACCGGCGCGGCCGTGCCCGGCGTGCAAATTACCTTCACCAACGAGAACACCGGCGAAGTCAAGCTCGTGGAATCGGGCCCGACGGGGGACTATCTGGCGACGCAATTGCCCGTGGGCGTCTACAAGGCGTCGGTGCGATCCGACGGCTTCCGCACGTTGGAGCGCCCCGGCATCGCGCTGTCGGCGCTGCAGAGCCTGCGCGTCGACTTCGTGCTGGAGCTCGGCCAAGTCACCGAAACCGTGACGATTACCAGCCAGGCCCCGCAGGTCGATACGCGCTCCACGCAGATTGGCATGACGGTCGACGACCGCCGCATCAAAGACCTTCCCTTGAACGGGCGCAACCCTCTCGACCTGGTGCGGCTCGTGCCGGGCGTGCAAAGCGTCAGCACGACTATTCGGCCTTCGTTCGGCCAGCAGACGGTGCGCATGAACGGCGGGCGGCACTTTTCGGTGAATTACCTCCTCGACGGCGGCTCGATGAGCTACTTCCACCGCGGCCAGGGCCTGATTCTGCCGCCGCCCGACGCGGTCCAGGAGTTCCGCGTCTCCACCACCGGGGTGACGGCCGAGCACGGGCGCGGCTTCGGCGTAATCAGCGCCGTCACCCGCTCGGGAACGAACGAATTCCACGGCAGTGTCTGGCACTTCCTGCGCAACGACGCGCTCGATGCGCGCAATTTCTTCTCGCGCACCGTTCCCAAGCTGCGCTTCAACCAATTCGGCGGCACGGTCGGGGGGCCGATCGCCAAGGACAAGTCCTTCTTTCAGTTCACCTATCAGGGCCAGCGCATCCGCGAAGACCGCCTCAGGGCGGCGTTTCCGGCCACGGCGGCCGAGCGCGTCGGAGATTTTTCCGGCGCCGAGCAGATCAAGAACGCGGACAGCGGCGTCGACTTCCCGGACAACATGGTTCCCGCCAGCCTGATCGACCCCGTGGCGACGTTCATGCTCGACGGCTGGGTGCCGCTGCCCGACCGCCCGGACGGGAGCTTCGTAACCCAGGTCAGCCAGCCCAGCGACGACAACCAGTACCTGGCGCGCATCGATCACAACCTGACCGATACGAACAAAATCAATTTCCGCCTGTTCTTCGATCACAACCAGGGCGCCGACCCGCTGCGCAACGCCGACTTCATTAACTATGGGCCGAACCCCCGCTTCAACCGCATGCAGACCTACACGCTCGAAGACACGCACCTGTTTACGCCGACTCTGGTCAACACCTTGCGGCTGACCTACACGCGCTTCAACTACCAGGAGAGCATCCCCTTCGACGACGACTTGGCGGACTTCGGCGCCAGCGACTTCGTTCACGCCGGCGGCGTGACCCCGACGCGGCCGCTGGTCCAGATCACCAACCGCTTCCGATTGGGCCCCGGACGCCACCGCCAGCGTCTGTCGCAGAACTACGCTCTGTCCTGGAACATGAGCTGGATCAAGGGCAACCACAACTTCAAGTGGGGCCTCGACACGCAGCGCAACCAGTTTCTCTACCGCGACAACCGCGCGACGGGCAGCGAATGGCAGTTCACGGGCAACCGCACGAACGTCCCGATGGCCGACTTCCTGACGGGTAAGGCGCGCCGCGTCCGCCAAGCCTCGCCCATCGAGTTCGATCACCGCTACATCCAGTCGGGAATCTTCTTCCAGGACAGCTTCAAGATACAGCGCAACGTGACCATGACCCTGGGCATTCGCAACGAGTTTTATCCGCGCTGGCAAGAACAGCAAAATCAGCAGACGGCGCTCGTGCCGGGCGCGCAATCGTCGTTCATCTCAGGCGCGCCGGCGGGCCTGCTCTGGCTCTCGGACGGGCAGTTCCCCTACCAGAACACCATGATCAACATCGCGCCCCGTTTCGGCATCGCCTGGGACGTTTTCGGCGACGGCCGCACGTCGGTGCGCACCGGCTACGGCATTTCGTACGATCCGATTACCGCGGAAATGGCCGGCGGCGTGCAGGCGCTGCAACCGTTCGGCGTCTCGGTCGACATCAATCAACCGTATGCGCTGTCGGCGCCTTTCCGCGGCAGGCAGAACCCGTTCCCGTTCGCCTTCGACCCCGACCGGGCGAACTTCGTCTTCCCGGTCACCATCCCCAAGGGGTTCGCTCCGGGCGTGCGCAATCCCTACATGCAGACCTACAACCTGACCCTGCAGCAGCAGGTGACGGATAACCTCATGGTCGAGATCGCCTACGTCGGCAACGTGGGCAGAAACCTCGCCTACAATCGCGAGCAGAACATGGCGCTGTACGGGCCCGGCGCAACGGCTCGCAACACCGACGCCCGGCGCATCTTCCAGGGATTCGGCAGCATCGGCGAGTTGAACACCGGCGCAAACTCGGCGTACAACAGCCTGCAACTCCAGGTGCAGCGGCGGTTCAGCCGCGGACTGACCTTCCAGATCTCCTACACCTACGGGCGCGCGATCGACGAAGTGCTGACCAGTGCGGCCTTCGCTACTGTGACCCAGAACGGCCTGCAGAATCCCAACAACCGCGGCGCCGAACGCGGGCGCGGGGATTTCGATCTCCAGCAGCGCTTCGTCACCTCGTTCCTGTATGAAATCCCCTGGCCGGGAAGCGGCCCGGCCAAGGCCGCGCTCGGCGGATGGGAACTGGGCTCGATCATTACGTTGGAGGAAGGAAGACCGTTTCACGTCGATGCCGGCCGCGACCAATCGCTGACCGCGGTGCGTCACGACCGGGCCGAGCTTGTCGGCAACCCGCATCTGCCGTCGAACCGCAGCCGCGGCGAAAAGATCTTCGAGTGGTTCAACGCGGACGCTTTCGCCCTGGCGCCGGAGGGAACCTTCGGCAACTCGGGCCGGAACATCCTCCAAGGGCCGGGCCTGATCAACTGGGACATTTCGCTCAGGAAAAGGTTTTCCATTACAGAGCAACACGTCGTGGACTTCCGCGTGGACTTCTTCAACCTGCCGAACCGCCCCAACTTCGGAACCCCCAGAAGGGGCAGCGCGACCGACCGCCGCCTGGGCCGGATTACCGGCGCGAGAGCGGGAAGAATCGGCCAGTTCTCGCTGAAGTATTCGTTTTAGGCCGCCGCGACCAGGGGGCGTGGTCTCTTATCCCGCCCTTTTTCTCATGAGGCGCGCGTGTGGCACAATACCGGCGTATGCGCCTGCCCGCTTTCTGTGCGTTTTTCGCCTTGCTGGGGTACGGGAGCGCCCAGGATGTCCCCGACCGCTTGAGCCCCGACCCGGACATGCCGCGGCCCATCGCGGCGCTCGATTCGGTTTTCATCGAGGAGTTGACCTGGCTCGAGATCCGCGACGCGATGCGCGCCGGAAAAGACACGGTAATCGTCGCCGCCGGCGGCATCGAAATGAACGGCCCCTATCTCGCCGCCGGCAAGCATCAGTACATCTTGCGCGCCAATACCGAAGCCATCGCCCGCAAGCTCGGCAACGCCCTTGTCGTTCCTCTGATTCCATTCGTTCCGGAGGGGAACATCGACCCCCCAAGCGGGCACATGCGCTACCCGGGAACGATCTCGGTCCGGGAGGAGACGTTTCAGGCGCTGCTCGTCGATATCGCCGAGAGCCTGCGCTCCCACGGGTTCCGGCACATCGTGCTGCTCTCGGACAGCGGCGGCAACGTCGCGGGCATGTCCGCGACAGCGAAGAAGCTGAGCAAAAAATGGGCCGGCGGCAAGACAGCGATCCACTACATCGCCGAGTTTTACGAAAGCGCTCAGGCGCGGGAGTTCCTGGAGGCGGAAGGCATTCGACAGACAAACGAAGGCCATCACGACAGCGTGGCGTCTTCGACGCAAGCGATGGCGACCGATCCGGCGGCGGCGCGCGCGGAGCAGCGCATCGCAGCCGGAAAGATGTCGATCAACGGAGTGGACATCGCCCCGCCCGACGGCATCGCCATCGGCAGGAAAATCGTCGAGCACCGCGCGGAACTGACCGCCGCGAAAATCCGCGAAGCCTTGCGGCAAAACCGATCCCCGGACAGTTTTTAGCAGCAAAGGTTCCCTGCCGGTAGGCTTTCGGCGGCGCATCCTGCTAACTTGACAGTATGATGAGCAGCGGTCAGCGCCGGTCGAGCATCGCCGCCGCCGCGGCGCTGCTCGCATGGCCATGCGGGCTGACCGACGCCGCATTCGCCCGCCCCGCAACCGCGGTCGTCGGCCAAGCGGTGATCGCCGGACCGGACGGAGAACGCTACGGTGCCTCCGGCGTCGCCGTTCTGCTGCAATCGGTCACCGAGTCCGAAGAGCAAGCCTCTGCGGCGCTTACGGCGGAAACCGACAGTCTGGGCATCTTTCGCTTCGCCGCTGTCGCGGACGGCTGCTACGTCGCAGTCGGCGAGTCCCCGGGGATGAACGGGCAAAGCGAGATTTTCTGCCTGCCGAGCGAGGAATCGCCTCTGCGCATCGAGATCGAAATGCAGGTCGAGACGGTGTTCGAAACCGTCGAAGTCACCGCCGCAGCCATCGAAATCGACCCTACCGAGACCTCTTCCTCCGGTTCCGTGGGCGTATCTACGCTGGACAACGCCCCGAAAGCCAACCGCAGCGTCGAAGACGTGATGCCCCTGATTCCGGGCGTGCTGCGCGGCCGGGCCGGCGAGATCAACATGAACGGCGTGCGCGCCTCGCAAAGCGGCTCGCATATGAACAACGTCGATGTGACCGACCCCGTCGTGCGCACGTCGCAGATTGCCCTGCCCCTGAGCGTCGTCTCCAACGTCGAAGTCCTGTCCACGCCCTACGACGCGCAATACGGCGGGTTCGCCGGCGCTGTGTCTACCGTGCAGACCCGGCCCGCGAACCTGGACAAATTCAGGCTCGACCTGCAAAACTTCACCCCCCGCATCAGACGCCGCGAGGGCGCCATCATGGGCATCGAATCGAGCACGCCGCGCCTGACCGTCAACATGCCCCTGAAAGACGGCCGCGTCGGCTTCCTGCACGCCACCGAATATCAGTTCGTGCGCGCCGACCAGGAAGACGCCAACCTGCCGCTGCTCGAGCGAGACGTGGAACGCGAGTCCCTCACCGTCTTCAATCAGGCGGACGCTCAAATCACCGACCGCAACCGCGCGACCTTCAACGCGCTGCTTTTCCCCGAAAAGCTCAACTACTTCGGTCTGAATGCGTTCAATACGCAGGCTTCGACCCCCGACCTGCGCAGGCGCGGGACGCTGCTCTCGGTGCGCGACAGCCACGAAACGGCAAACGGCGGATTGCTGTTGTCCACGCTTTCCTACCAGAATCTCGACAACGATGTGCTGCCCCGCAGCTACGCTCCGTCGGTGATCGGCCTTGAACGCGCGGCGGGCGCATTCTTCAACCGCCAAGCCCGCAACACGATGCGCAGCCGCCTGACCGAGCACTACCACTTCCGGCCGTTCGACGTCGCCGGGCGGCATCAACTCAAGACCGGGTTCGCCTTCGGGCGGGAATCCTACAACGGCGAGCAGACATTCAACCCGGTCTCCTGGCTCGGCCTCGGCGGGCGAAAGGTTGCCGATCTGCGCTACACGGCGCCGGCGGCCGTCCAGGGAACCCGCAGCGACGCGGCCGTTTTCGTGCAGGACAAGTGGTCTTTCTCCGAGACCCTCACGTTCGACCTCGGAGTCCGCGCCGAACGCGACTCGATTTCGAGCAATTGGAACCCCTCTTACCGGGCCGGCTTCGCCTATTCTTTCGGCGGCGGCGCGCGCACCGTCATCCGCGGCGGCGCGGGGGTCTTTATCGACCGCATCAGCCTGCTCGTGCCGACGTTTTTGCAGCTCCCGCAGCGCACCGAGACCTTTTACGATTTCAACGGCGGCGCCCGCTCGGTTCGTCATTTCACGCCGCGGGTCATCGGCAACATCCGTAATGCAAGGAGCTTGGGCTGGAACCTTCAACTCGATCACGAACTGGTGAGCAACCTGTTTCTGCGCGTCGGTTACCAGCAGCGCCGCACCCGGCGCAATTTTCTGGTCAATCCAACGCTCGACCCGGCGGGTTCCGACCCGCTCTCCACGAATTTCCTGACCCTGAGCAACGCGGGCCGCGATCTCTACCGCGAATACCAGTTCACGCTGCGCTATCGGCTGGCCGGATCCGGACACTTCACAACGTCTTATGTGCGCTCTTCGTCCGTCGGCGACTTGAACGACCTCGGCTCGATCTACGGCCCGGCGCCGGCGGCGCTGATTCGCCCGAACGAACGCGCGCCGCTGCAATTCGACGTGCCCCATCGCCTGATGACATGGACCGAATTCGGGCTCCCCGGCGGACTCCGAGCGATCCCCGTCTGGGAGATTCGCAGCGGTTTTCCCTACTCCGACACGGACGAAAATCGAGATTTCATCGGCCCGCGAAACCGCGCCGGCCGTTTTCCGATCTACAATGCGATCGACTTGCAGATCACCAAGAACCTCGCTTTGAACTTCAAGGGCAAGGAGCGCCGCTTCCGCACGGGCTTGAGGCTGTTCAACGTGCTTAACACGTTCAACCCGCAGGACATGCAAGCGAACCTTGCCAGCGCGCATTACGGAACGTTTTACCGCGGCATCCGGCGCAAGATACGCGCCATCTTCGAAATCGGCTACTGAACCCGCGGCTGCGGCAGACCGGCAACGAAGGCGTCGAGCTTGCGCCAATATCCCTCTCCCGACACGGCGATCAGGTCGTTGTGCCCCGCCCCCTCGACCCGCCAATAGGTTTTGGGCTCCCCCGCCGCGGCGAACAGACGCGGGCCGTGCCAATAGCCCACCACTTCGTCGTTCGCGGCCTGCATGACAAAGACCGGACAGCGGACGCTCGACAGCTTCCGCTCGTTGGCAAACTTGTCCCAGGGCAAGAGGGGCAGCCGCGTAATCACTCGGAAGGCCGAGATGTACGCGCCCTCCAGGATCAACCCGCCGACCGGCTTGCGCGCGGCCAAGTCTACGGACGGGCCGCTGCCCATCGAACGCCCGTAAAGCACGATGTCCGCGGGGGCCGCGTGTCCTACCGCGGTCAAATACGCGTAAGCCGCATCGACCGACGCAACGACGGTCTTCTCGTTGCTTTTCCCCGGACTGCGCCCGTATCCGGGGTATTCGTACGCCATCACGGAGAAGCCGCGGCGGGCATATTCCTGCATGAGCGGCAGAATCGTCTCGAGGTCCTCGCCATTGCCGTGGCTGTAGAGCAGCGTATGCCGCGCCTTGGGGTTTACCAGGTGAAGCGCCTCGACGTACCCGCCGGGCTCGTCCGCCCGGAGCGGCAGCCGTATCAACCCCGGAATCGAGTAGTCGTTCGGCGGCATCGGAAACATCAGCGAATCCGCAAGAAACAGGCCGACGAACAGGAGCACGGCGTAAATCAAGCCCAAGGCAAACAGAATCGTTTTGGCGACTTCGACCACCGAACCACGATTATACTGGTCTTACGGAAGCCGCCGTTGAAGCTTGGAATCGGCGGATAGAAGACATCGCTGTGAGATATTGAGCGAGAACAACGCATGACAGAGCGCCAACTTCCCACAAGCCATGACCTGCTTTGGCCGACCCTCAAGGCATTGGAAGCCCGGGGCGGATCCGCCTCCATTCAGGAACTTTCGGAACAGGTAGCCGCCGATCTGGCATTGCCCGACGAGATTTTGGAGGTCCCGCACAAAGACGGCCCGCACTCCGAAATCGATTATCGCGCTGCATGGGCGCGCACCTATTTGAAGCGTATCGGCGCGGTCGCCAACACGTCGAGAGGCGTTTGGACAATCACGGAAATGGGGCGGCGAATGCGAACGGTAGAGGAGCTACACGAGTTGATCCGCCAGGACCGTGCCCATCTACACAAGGCAAGGCAAGCGCGGAACGCCGAATCCGAGGTCGAAAACGACGACGCGCCCGATGAGCAGGGCTGGGAGGAAGCTCTCCTCGATATTCTTCGCGGCATGGAGCCCACTGCCTTCGAACGTCTTTGTCAGCGTGTCCTTCGAGAATCGGGATTTACGAAAGTGGAAGTCACGGGCCGTTCCGGCGACGGCGGCATCGACGGCTCCGGCGTCTTGCGGATCAACCTCATCTCGTTTCATGTCCGTTTTCAGTGCAAGAGGTATTCCGGCCCGGTCGGCGCGCCTGCAATTCGAGACTTCCGGGGGGCAATGGTCGGTCGCGCCGACAAAGGGCTGTTTCTCACGACGGGAGGGTTCACCAAGGACGCGGAGCGGGAAGCCGTGCGGGACGGAGCGCCGGCTATCGATCTGATCGACGGCATCGATCTCTGCATCCTTCTGAAGGATCTCGGACTGGGCGTAAGCACGGAGACAGTCGAAGTCGTCAAGCCCAAACCGGAATTCTTCACGAGCCTCTGAGACGCATACCCTACTATCTCGGTAACGGCCGCGTCACAGGCGCCGGCCTCTCGTGCTACGATACCCGCGACTTCAATACAAGGAAAAATTAATGCCTGTTTTCAGACATGGACATTCTGTCAAACACTTTTGATGGTTCGCGCCCCACGCCGCGGAGATGACAGCGCGACGAAGCCGCCCCTCGCCCATTGATTCAATGTATGGCCTCAGCGCTTGGGAGTCGATAGCTCGAATCGGTTTGCAGTCGCTAACCGCCCAGCCACGTTGCAGACACATCGAACTCGATGAGTTCCTTTTTGGAGTTTCGCTTCCGCAACGCTCGCACATCCACATCCTCAAATCCGTACTTGTTCAGCATTGCTGCATAGATACGCTCGGTCGGGACAAGTACGCCATAAAACGTGGAATTCCCAACTATGTAGTGAACACGCGCGCCTCGATTCAGGACTTTCCGCAAACCTTTGAAGTGCCTCGACATATCCTCACAATACTTTGCAACATAATTTGCAAGCAAATTTCCATTTTCATTGCCACTGTGCGCGATACCTGCAAGGAGAGCAGAGAGATCGGCCGGAAGCCAGTAATCGCCGCTCGCCGCCCAGTCCCCGAGCCGGCTGGTCGCAACGCCCCAAGTTCCACCGATCGCGAGCCAATCCAATTCGCCTGCATCGCGGCCGTCCGTCAAATATCCAAGCCAATACATGTACGGCCGCAATTCCCGGATATAGGACATCCTGTTAGCGTAGGGCGGCGATGTCACCACTAGATCAAAACGGGCATCGAGGCACGAAGACAGATTGCGCGCGTCGCCGCAAACAACCGAGGCAAGCCCTGGGGGATTCTCACGGGCGCCGTCAAGAACAGGCCGCAGATCGTCGAGAAATGCCGTCCCTGCCTCCAGATCGAGATCGAACTCCAATTGCGAGTCGTTTTTGAACGACATCGATTGATGATTGAACGCCGCTCTGGAGAGCTTGATGAGGGTTCTACAAAAGGCGACGTGAAGCAGATCCGAGACCGGCCCTGCGCTGCCGGCGACTTGAGGGATCGCCGCTTTCAAGTGACTCAGGAAGCAACGCGCGCGCTCATTCCACCATCGTTCGATCCTGTGGATATTCGGCTCCGCTACTGGATCGACCGCCTCGCGCCGAGCCAGATCGAGAGCGGCTTTGCCGGCCTTCTCGGCCTCTGTCAGCGACGCATCCGAATAATGAGCCGTCTTGACGCGCGCGAGCCAAGTCAGGAACGGGTTGATGTCGGTCGTGGTCGCCTCGTGGCCGCGGTTGGCGGCGCTCAGCGCCGTCGTGCCGCTCCCACAGAAAGGATCGAGGACACTGAGCGACCTTCCATAGAGTCCGATGGTTTCTTCAACCAACTTCACGGAATAGGCGGGAGTGAGGCGCAGCCAGCCATGCCGGCCGGTCTTGCTGTTGAACTTGTGAGTGTACTCGGCTCTTTGCCGAATTCGCTTTTTTGTCCCTTGCATCATGGATTCCCCGGAGCAAGCAACGCTTCCAATACCGTTTCCACTTCGGCGCGCAGCGTATTTCTACTGCGCTCGAAGAAGCCTGCGAGATCGTATCCCAACACCTCGCTCATAAAGTCATAGGTAGAGGTAAGCGGATCGTTCCGACCAATGACGCCGGTTGTGACCACCCATCCTTCGGAGCGATACCGCCGCAGAATATCTTCGTCGATCTGGTTTGAAAGAACCACGGCACAGGGTAAATAGGATTTGATGTAAGCCGATGAAGCATTCGCGATATCGGCATTCTGGCGCTTGCTGTCTTTGCTCTTGTATCCTTGCCGCACTTCGAATACCGCTCCCGTCAGAGCATCGAATACTCGAGGCTCAACCCCGATGGCATCGGCGGATTGCCTCATTCAATCTCGGAATCGCGTTTTCGCTGCATTATCCCGGATACTCTCCAGAAGCACTCGCCCGTCAAGGGACAGCCTTCGCGTTTTCCCGCTAGGGGCCGGAACTTTATAGGACCAGACGACATCGGTTTCCGACAGTTGAAGCGCGTCCTGGAGGATTTTCCGGAAAACCCTCTCGCAGCCGATCCCAATCTGGCGATAGACGCTCGTCATGCCTCCGGCCGCTTTGTGCGCTGCATACATCATCGGGTTGTCGAGGCCGAACCAGCCGTAGAACGGGTCTTTCCCGTAATGATCTTGAAATTCTCCGAGCGTCAGGCCACTGCTCCGGCCTTGCCCGAATTTTGGCCTGTAACTGGAACAAACCCGCACACAGTCCAAAATTATTTCAAGGTATCGAGCGTCCCTATCCTTCACGATTTTCGTTCCATCCAACTTTTCGAGGCTCGACCCGGATGCGAACATCGCCACGATGCGGTTGAAGCCACTATATCCGATCCTGTAACGCTTTTCCGGGATGCAGGCCGCAGCGGCGATCCGCATACTACTCCTCTTCAGAGATTTACCGGCGCTCGACGCGCTGCCTGCACAGCGCCGCGGGACGTTGGCGCAGCGGTTCACGCAGTGGCGGGCCCGGAGGGATTCGAACCCCCGGCCTGCCGCTTAGGAGGCGGCCGCTCTATCCGGCTGAGCTACGGGCCCGTCGGAGGTTCCGTGCCTCAGCATAGCAAGCAACGCGCTGAGCGGCCGCGGCCGCCAAGCGGGCAATTGGTTTGAGACGGCCGGTCATTGGGTTTGCGCTGGGGCGTCTCGATTGGCGGTCCAAACCGTCCCCTTGCGGCGTTTCCGCCGCTGACGCTAGTAGATCTCGAAGCTCTTCACGGGGAGCCTGTTTGCGTTCGGATCCACGCCGCGCTCCCGCATAACCTTGTGCAGCGCCTCGACGGTCACGGGAGAAGGCTTGAAATTGCCGAAGCGGTACCCTTCGGCGATCTCCAGCGGCGTCCAGCCCCATGCGTTCCGTTTATGCCAGATCTCGATGTCGGCGCCCTTTTCGGCAAGCAGAGCGACCACCTTGGGCAGGTTTTTGTAGGCCGCTCCGTGCACCGCCGTCTCTCCCTTGTCGTCAACGGCGTTGATATCGGCGCCGAGATCCAGCGCCAGGCGCACCGCTTCGAGCACTTCGGGCTCGGTTCCGGCATCCTCGCCGGGAGAGCGCGTGCCCAGCCCGGCGGCGGCCATCAGGGGCGTGCTGTTGTCGGCGTTGGGCAGCAGCGAGTCGGCGCCCAAGTCCGCCAGCGCGCGCATCAACTCGGCATCGGCGGCGTGGGCCGCGAGGAAAAACGGAGTCGCGCCGAGTTTATTGAGCCGCGTGTTGCCGAGGTTGATTTTTTCGGTCATCCGCGCATTCACATCTGCGCCGTGAGAAACCAGATCCTGCACGTATTCGATGGCGCTCATGGCGCCCGACCCTTCCGGCGGGGGATCGTTGTCGCCGACGCCCGGCTTGCGCACTTTCGCCATGAGGTGCAGGGCAGCGTAGCCGGGCTCCGCCGCGTTCGGATCCGCGCCGGCATCCAGCAACGCCGCACCGACCGCGTAGTGGGCGTTCACGGTGGCGATCATCAGCGCGGTGGTTCCGTGCCGGGCGCGGCCGCCGCGCGGGGGCTTCCGCGTCCGGATCGTCTCGTTCGCGTCGGCGCCGGCCTGCAAAAACAGGCGGACGACGGCGAGGCGCCCTTCGCGCACCGCGAACAGAAACGCTGTAAACCCCGAATCCAGGCGGATGTCGGGGTCGGCGCCTGCTTCAAGCAGAGCGCTCACGACTTTGGTATGCCCTTCGGCCGCGGCCCACATCAGGGCTGTCTGCCCCGTCGCTCCGGCAACGGCGTTCACCTCGACGCCGCGCTCCAGCAAAGCTCTGACGGGCCCGATTTCCCCGGTGCGCGCCGCGAGCATCAGCACGGTCTCGCCGCCGCTCGACGCAGTGTCGGCGTCCGCTCCCGCTTCGAGCAGCAACTCCACCATCGCGCCGTTGCCGTCGATGCAAGCCGGCGTCAACGGGGTGACGTTGTAGCGGTTCTCAGCGGTAACGTCCGCGCCGGCGCGAACCAACTCTTGCGCGGTCTCGACGTCGCCGCGGTAAGCGGCCCAATGCAGCGCGGTCATGCCGTCCGGCTGCGCCGCGTTCACGTTCGCTCCGGCGGCAAGAAGCGCCTCGACCCGCCCGCTGTCGCCTTGTTCGACCGCATCCGCGAGCAAAGCCTCGGAACCGCCGGCCGAGAATGCCGCCGAAGCCGCAAACAGCGCCGCAAACAAGCTCACAACCTTCACGCCCGCCTCCCGTTTTCGCGCTCCCGAGACTGCGCCTCGTCAAACCGCAAGCGGTTCGAGCAATTCGTCGATCTTGCCTTGGCTGTCCTGAAACGAATCCAGCCGCACGCCGACTTTGTCGAGCATGGTCAGGTGCAGATTGGCCAGGGGCGTTGCCTCCCGATAACGAATGTGCCGCCCGCCTTTCATCCTGCCGGCCGCCCCGCCCGCAACCAGGATCGGCAAGTTCGTGTGGTCGTGCACGTTGGGGTTGCCCATCCCGCTGCCGTACAGATAAAGCGAGTGATCCAGCAGGGTTCCGCCGCCTTCGCGCGTGGCCTTGAGCCTTTCCAGGAAATAGGCGAAAAGCGACACGTGGAATCGGTTGATCTTGGCGATCTTGGCCAGCTTTTCCGGTCTGTTGCCGTGGTGCGACGTGGGGTGATGCGGATCGGGAACGCCGACCTCGGGATACGTCCGATTGCTGGTTTCGCGGGCGAGTTGAAAGCTGATCACGCGCGTCACGTCACCCTGCAGCGCCAAGACCTGGAGATCGAACATCAGCTTGGCGTGGTCGGCGTATTCGACCGGCACGCCGATAGGGCGGTCGAGATCCGGCAGGCGGTTGTCAGCCGCGTCGGCTTCAGCTCTCTGAATGCGCCGCTCGACCTCGCGCACGGTATCGAGATATTCACCGACCTTCGCCCGGTCGGCGCCGCCAAGCTCGCCTTGCAGCCGGGAAATATCTTCGTTGACGAAATCGAGCAGGCTCGCCTTGCGGCGCAATGCGGCGCGGCGCTCGGCAGTCGTGCCGCCGTCGCCGAAAAGACGTTCGAATACCAGCCTCGGGTGCGCTTCGGCGGGCAGCGGCGTCGTCGGCGACGACCACGACAAATTGTTCTGATAGACGCAGGCGAAACCGTTGTCGCACTGCCCTACGGTCTTGAGCAGATCCATCGCCATTTCCAGCGACGGCAGTTGCGTCTCCTGGCCGATTTGCTTGGCCGCCACCTGATCGACCGTGGTCCCCAGATGGTAGTCGGTGCTTTCGGTCCATTTGGCCTTCGCCGCGCTCAGGAACGCCGCGTTGGAGGTCGCGTGCGTACCGGGATAGGCGTTTTTCAATTCGAGATTGGTAAGCGCCGTGACCTGATCTTTCACCGACTCGAGCGGGCTCAGCGTCGGCGACAGTTCCGACAAGTCGCTCTTGCCGGGCGGGGTCCACATCGAAATATTCGAGCCCATCGGGATGTAAACGAATCCCAGACGGCGCACTCCCGAGGCCGGAGTCTTGGCCTGAGCGGTCATCGCCGGAACCATCGCGTCCAGCAGCGGCAAGGCGATGGAAGCGCCGGCCCCGCGCAGAAACCTCCTCCGAGGCAGAGCTTTTTTGGTGAGAATCATCGTGACCTCCTCATTTGAAACGGAGTGCTTGCCGTTATTCCCAGGATAAGAGACGAAATGCGGTAATCGTCGGCTTTTGCCTCGCGGACGATCTTGCGCACGGCCGGGCCGTCATAGGGTTCGACGCCGCGGCCGAGAGCGAAAGTCAACAGCTTCTCGGTCACCGTGCCCGCAAAGACCTCGGGACGCTGCAGCAGCGCCTGCTCCAGGCCGTCGACTCCGGAAAATTGGCTGCCGTCCGGCAAGCCGCCCGATGCATCGATGGCGGCGCCGGATTCCATGGTTCTCCAGCGGCCCACGGCGTCGAAGTTCTCCAGCGAAAAGCCGACGGGGTCGATCAAGTTGTGGCAGCCGGAACAGGCTGGATTCGCGCGGTGCTCGGCCAACCGCTCGCGGACGGAAAGGCCGCCGCTTACCGTATTGTCCTTCAGCGCCGGAACGTTCGCGAGCGGCGGCGGCGGCGGAATGCCGAGGACATTCTCGAGCACCCATTTCCCGCGAATGACCGGCGACGTGCGCGTTGCGTAGGATGTCGCGGTCAGAATGCTGCCGTGGCGCAGAATCCCGCCCCGGCGGCTGTCCGCATCGAGCGCGACGCGGCGGAAGCGGCTGCCGTAGACGTTGGGGATGCCGTAATGTTTCGCCAACCTCTGATTCAAAAACGTGTAGTCGGCCCGCAGAAGGTCGAGGATGCTGCGGTCTTCGCGCAGGACGCTTGCGAAAAACAGTTCCGTTTCTCGGCGGAAGGCCTGCCGCAGATTGTCGTCGAAATCCGTGAAGAGACGCATGTCCGGCGTGATCGTCTCCAGGTTGCGCAAGTACAGCCATTGGGAGGCGAAATTGCTGACCAGGTTGCCGGCGCGGTCGTCCGCGAGCATCCTGCGCACATGGCGCGCGAGAACATCCGGCTGGGACAATTCGCCGCGGACGGCCGCGTCGAGCAACGCATCGTCGGGAATGCTGCTCCAGAGAAAGAACGACAAGC
The DNA here is from genome assembly GCA_965214655.1 of Bryobacterales bacterium. Taxonomy (GTDB): domain Bacteria; phylum Acidobacteriota; class Terriglobia; order Bryobacterales; family UBA6623; genus CATQHP01. The sequence goes on from OZ243965.1 coordinate 4,994,921, forward strand.
GGGAAGCCAGCTCCAGATCGCTGAGACGATAGGCCGCGCCGGACGCGGCGCCCTCGGGGTCGCGTTCGATGCGGAAAAAGAACTCGGGGCTCACCAGCACGGCGGCGAGCGCCCGCTCGACCCCCGCTTCGAAACCGCTTTCCGCTGCGGCCTCGCGGAAAAACGCGAGAGGCCGCTCCAGGTCGCCTTGCGTCACCGGCCGGCGGTACGCGCGCCGCAGCAACGGCCGCAGGATGCGCTTGGCGCACTCTTCTTGCTCATCGCTCGATGCCGGCCGGCAAATCAGAATGCGCCGGCGGCTCGGCGTATCGCCGGGACGCGCCTCGCCGTAAGGTCCGCTGACGGTAATCGAAAACACGGCGGGCTGCGTCCGCGGATGCCTGTAGAAGTTGAAAGCCGCCTGGTAGGGTTGCCGTTCGGTAACGAGCAGCGCCGATGGTTTCTTCACAAACGCCGCGGCCAGCTCGTGCGGCCCGGCTTGCACCGGAATGCGCACTTTTAGATGTCGATCCGCGGTGTGATGGTCCAAGCGGTCCGCCGGCGGCTTGATGACGAACAATTCGATCCGCTCGCGGTCGAGCGTCAATTCGATCTCATGCGGCTCGCGTAAGCCCTCGATGTGCTCGTCCCTGTCTCGCGAAAGCCGAATCTGAATTTCGTACTGCGCATCGAGAGGAAAGTTGTGGTTGACTTTCACGCCGCCGCGGGTGCCGATCGGAAGGCCGTCGAGATGCTCCTCCTGAGTCAGGTCCGGGCGAAGCCGAATCGTGCGGCCTTCGGCAGACTTGCGCGGGCCGCCGACGGCGAGGCGGCTGATTTTCTCGGCGGCGTTGACGTAGCTTTCGAGCAGCGTGGGCGAGAGATCGGCAACCGTGATATTGTCGAAACCGCGGCTCGACTCGTCTCCTGGCAGCAACTCGGTTACATCCACGTCGAGAGCGAGCAGGTCGCGGACCGCGTTGCGGTATTCCGTGCGGGTGAGCCGGCGGAAGGCGTCGGTCCGTCCGGGATTGGGGTTGGCCGCGGCATGGGCGTCGAGCGAAGACTCCAGCGACGCGATTGCCGCCCGATAGGCGTCTTCATCCGGCCGCGGCATCCCCGCAGGCGGCATCTGGCGCGCGCGCAGCCGGCGAACGACTTCTTCCCATATATCGGGCCGCCTCGCGGGATCGCTCTGCGCGATCTCGTCCAGCGCCAATCCTGCCGTTTTCAGGCTGCGGTTATGGCAGGCGGCGCAGGAACGATCGATCAGAGCGCGGTGCGGCGTCGTCTCTCCGAAGCCGTAGGCGGCGCCGGCGAGAAACAGCGCCAAGGTACGGCGCCGCGTCCCGATCGGATGCTGCATCATGCGCTTACGCTCTTGCCGCGTCTTCTTTGAATCTTTGCGCGCTGCCCGGCAGGCGCTCGGGGCAAGGCTACCCATACTATACAGCAACCGAAAGCACGATAGCTGAAGCTGATCGGCAACTCACGTCCGCTTTTTCGCCCAACGCTCGGTTCCAATTCCGTATCGCGTGCGCGCGGCTCCGCAAGAGGACGGTTGATTGGGGCAGTTTGTGCCGTCTTGCGTACGGGAGGTATGGCCTAGCGGCCTGTGCGGATAGGGTGCGGGCGTCTTGCGAATCCTCGGCCTGCGACGCGCGTATAGGATGCGGCGCAGGCCGCAGCCTCATGCACCGAATCTGTCACACAAATGGCGGGAGAAATAAATTTGGGTATACTCCCTGTCTTGGCGAAGTTGACCGAAGCCCAGTGGAAACGGACTCGGAAACAAGTCTCTGAAGAACAACCCTCTGCTTGGCTCAAGTGGCAGCACCGAGTCGTGCCCCGTATCACTCAGGGTGAATTGACACTATCCGCGCCTATAATGAGACTCGTTTCGAACTCTTTTTCTGTTCCCTTCAGCCACTGGGCCAGTTGCAGAGCGATCTCGTTTTCATTCTGCTTGCGCAACACGCATTCCCAGACGGTTGCGACCCGCCAACCTGCCTGGAGCAGATCGCGTCGGTTACGTCGGTCCCTTTCCACGTTTGCATTCAATTTTGCTTGCCAGAACTCCTCACGAGTGGCCGGGATGGCTGCGAAAGGACAGCCCGCATGCCGATGCCAGAAACAGCCGTGAACGAAACACACAGCGCCAAAGCGACGAAACACAAGGTCCGGAGTACCCGGCAGTTTCCGATCATGCAGACGATACCTGAGTCCCCGTGCGTGCAGAGCCCGGCGAACGGCAATTTCAGGTCGTGTGTTCTTGCCTCTGATCCCCGCCATCATGCGCGAACGGGTCGCTCGATCTACTATGTCCGGCATCGTCGATCCTGGGGGGGCTCGGAAGGGTGCCGCAGGCAAAAGAGTTCACGGGCTTTCTCGGACATGATCAGGCCTGAAGGACAGCCAAGCCACGGTGCTGCCCGGGTTGGGTCCGTCCGTCGGCGATGTGAGCACGGACGGACAACTGATGGCGAGATTGGCGGTGCCGACAGATTTCATGCCATCTTGACGCCTTTCCGGAGCGACCCATGACGCAAATTGTACCAGTCGTGGATCTGTTCTCTGGACCAGGCGGGCTCGCTGAAGGGTTCTCCGCGTTCCAAAGGCCAAACGGTCGACACCCGTACCGTATCGTGTTGTCCATAGAGAAGGATCACGCAGCACATCGCACATTGCGACTGCGGGCATTTCTGCGCAAGTTCGAGAGAGGGTTCCCACCTGAATACTACGATTTCCTGAACGGAAGGGGCGCAAAGGAGCCGAACTGGGCGAAGCTCTATCCCAAGCACTGGACCGCAGCTTGTGATGAGACCAAGTGCCTGGAACTGGGCACGCACACGGCGAACGCGTTTCTCAGGCAGCGGATTGTGCAGATTCGGGCCGACTACGGAGGACGAACCGTGCTTCTCGGCGGGCCGCCGTGTCAGGCCTATTCCGTGATAGGCAGGTCACGAAATGCCGGCAACATCAGATACAACGCCGACGAGGATGAACGTCAATCGCTTTACAAGCAATATGTGGACGTGCTCCAGCAGCTCCGGCCGGCGATGGCCGTCATGGAGAATGTCAAGGGGATGCTCTCCGCTCGACGGAACGGAGATTTGATCTTCCCGAAAGTGATGCATAGTCTTCAGCATGCAGGCGGCACGAACGAATATCGGCTGTTCGCCCTTGCTTCTCACTCGCCTGTTCGATCCTGGGATGAGAGGTTGAATCCCAAAGACTATATCGTGCAGGCAGAGAAGCACGGTGTGCCACAGACTCGCCACCGGGTATTCGTAATCTGCTTGCGGCGTGATGTTGCCGCAACACTTACGGAAGGGCGCCTGCCGCGACTCCAGCAAGATGGCGGCATGGTTCCGCTGAGTCACATCATCAACGCCATGCCCAAGCTTCGCAGCCGTCTGAGCCAAGGTGACGCTCCTGGCTCATGGCAGGACGCGGTAAAAGCGGCCCATGAGCTTGTTTCCGCGAACCAGCCTCTCATGTCGCAAGACGAGGACGCCCGGTTTCGAAGGGCTCTTGCTCACGCTCTCGCTACGGTGGATGGCGCTGCCCCCCCATGTCGCGATGCGCGTGGCAACACGCGCCTGCCCGTGCGCTGCCCTCCCGGTCTCCGTGACTGGATCTTCGACGAACACCTTCGGGTGCTGCCCAACAACGAAACGAGAGCACACATGCCCGCCGATCTCGCTCGCTACCTGTTTGCCACAGCATTCGGTCACGCCTTTGGGCGTTCTCCGAAAACGTTCGATTTTCCCAAAGCGCTCATGCCGAACCACATGAACTGGGGCACTGGGAAATTCGATGACCGCTATCGGGTACAGCTCCCTGATCGCCCATGTACAACCGTCACGAGCCACCTGTCAAAGGACGGCCACTACTTCATTCACCCTGATCCGGGGCAGTGCCGGAGCCTCACCGTGAGAGAAGTCGCACGCCTCCAGACTTTTCCGGACAACTATTTTTTCCACGGTACCCGCACACAACAGTACATTCAAGTGGGCAATGCCGTTCCGCCCTTCCTTGCGTATCAGATCGCTCGCGATCTTTCGAAAGTTCTGGATCGTCATGACCATATCGGAATGCGCTCGGTGCATCGCGTTTCGGCTACGCCACACCGACCGCCTGCCGTCGAACCGATGCAACCACTGGTTGCCATGGAGAGACCATGACAGCCAGACACACCACGCGCGAGCAGGAGGTTCCTCCCAAGGCTTCGGTCCTCGTGGAAAGCCTTCGCGATATCGGCTATTCGTTGCAGACCGCTATAGCCGATGTTATCGACAACTCACTGACTGCAGGAGCCCGCAAGATCGACCTGCTTGCAGAAACACATGGGGAAGCCCCTGCAATCGGGATTCTCGACAATGGCGTAGGCATGACCGAAACGGAACTCCTGGAAGCGATGCGTCCCGGCAGCAGGAACCCTCTGGAACAACGAACCAGTACTGACCTGGGCAGATTCGGTCTCGGACTCAAGACGGCATCGTTTTCGCAGTGTCGCCGGTTGACCGTACTCACGCGCAGGCACGGCGTACTATCCTGTGCGGTCTGGGACCTTGATACGGTCGCAGAACGCGACAAGTGGATTGTCGAGCTTCCCGAAAACCCTGCGGAGGTCCCGTGGGCCGAACGCCTTGTGGCGGATGGCACGCTTGTGGTCTGGGAGAAACTTGACCGTCTCATCGGCCCCGACGGCCGAGGAAATCGACAGTATCTCGTTCGCCAGCTTGATGAGACGGCACAGCATGTCGAGTTCGTGTTTCACCGCTTCCTGTCCGGCAGAGAAGACAAGGAAGGCCGCGTAGAGATATCACTCAACGGTTGTGAATTGCAGCCCTTCGATCCCTTTCATTCGCACCATCCAGCCACGCAACATCACCAGGAAGAAACTTTCGCATTGGCCGGGCAGGATATCCGTATCCAGCCCGTGACCCTGCCTCATCATGACAAGGTCTCGAAGGCCGACTGGGAGCGGTACGCCGGGCCGGAAGGATACGTGAAGAACCAAGGCTTCTACCTGTACCGAAACCGACGCTTGATCGTTTACGGAACTTGGTTTGGCCTCGCGCGGCAGTTGGAATTGACAAGGCTGTCCCGCGTCCGCATTGACATGCCCAGCAGTCTCGATGCGGAGTGGAAGATTGACGTAAAAAAGGCTTGGGCACAGCCACCGCCTCCGGTTCGCGAGAGGCTTGGCCGTATCATTGAGCGCATTGGTGTTCCATCCAGGAGGACGTACACGGCACGAGGCGCCCGTCTGACGGAAGACGGTTGCTTACCTGTGTGGACACGGTCGCAGGACAAGAACCGGATATCGTATGGGCTCAACATGGAGCATCCGCTTCTCTCGTCATTCAAGACTCGGCTCGACAGTGCGACAGCGGACGAGTTCAAGAAGATAGTCAGCCTCATCATTTCTACGCTCCCCATCGAAGCACTATACGCGGATGTCGGCTCAAATCCCGGGTCCGTGTGTACGCAAACACTGGCATCCGAGGATTTCGCAGAGATTGTGGAAGCAACTTGGCGCGTTCTCAGAGAGAACAGGCTATCGAGCACCGACACGGAGAAACAAATGCGTTTTGCTGACCCGTTCCGTTCGCACTGGCCGGAGACATTGAAGATAATCCAGACTCTTGAAGCGGGAAGACAGAGGTAACCGTGACGGATCGGAAAAAGCTCAAGATTTCGGTGGGTGCCCTGCTCGGTAGCGAGTTGCCGACACAAGAAGGGGTTCGCGAGTTCGTCAGCCAACTTCGACCTTCTTTTCCCGACGTAACGGATGACGAGGCGGAAGAGTTGATCCGCCGGTTCGAAACCATTCACGGCGTCACAATGCAAGACAGTGCTGTTCTGCAGGAGACAGGATTCGAACCGTGGCTGGAAGACGCACGTTCTCGATGGAATCCCTACTACTGGGAACGTTACAGGAAACTCTTGGTGAACAAGAGCTTCTCCAAACATGTGCTCGCCACATTGGACCGCGACACAGACCGAATACTCGGACTCCTCGAAAACCCGGCCAAGGAGGAAAAGTGGGACCGTCGAGGCATGGTGATGGGTCACGTTCAATCCGGAAAAACGGCAAATTACATCGGCTTGGCATGCAAGGCCGCTGACGCCGGCTACAAGGTGATCGTCATCATTGCCGGTCTCCACAACAACTTGCGCAACCAGACTCAGAGACGAATTGACGAGGGTCTTATCGGTTTTGACAGTGCCTCAAGGTTGAAAAATACTCTCCCGAAACAGTCGGTCGTAGGTGTCGGACGCTTCGACTTCCAGCAGCGACCCAACGTATTCACGACATCTCAACGAGATTTCAACAAGTCAACCGCGGACAGCATTGGCGTCCCCTTGCAGAATCTCAGGGAGCCTGCGGTCTTCGTAATCAAGAAAAACCCGAACACGCTGCGGAACCTGATCGAGTGGCTAACCGCGCACAATGCGCAACATGGGACTTCCACGGTCCGTGAGCCGATGCTCTTGATCGACGACGAGGCGGACAACGCCTCGATCAACATCCGATACAAACAGGATGAAGTTTCCAGGATCAATGGCCAAATCCGCCAGCTTCTCAGTCTCTTCGACAGGAGTTGCTATGTCGGTTACACGGCCACTCCATTCGCAAATATCTTCATTGATCCCGACAGCGACGACGAGATGCTCGGCGATGATCTTTTCCCGCGTGACTTCATAGTCAGCCTGGATCCGCCCAACAATTACTTTGGTGCAACCAAGGTGTTCACGGATGACGCAGAGCGCATCGTTCGCCACGCCGATGACTACGCGGACGTACTGCCGCTGAAGCATCGGAAAAACCACTACGTCACCGAACTTCCGGAGACACTGGAGACCGCGGTACGCGTTTTTGTGGTCGCACGAGCCATCCGGCTTGCACGCAGGCAGATTGGCCAGCACAACTCGATGCTGGTGAATGTTTCCCGGTTTCTGGATGTTCAGAGACAGATTTGCAACGAGATCCATGCACTCGTAGGACGCATCCGCAGCAGCGTTCGCGTGAACGGTGCAAAACCGTCAGATTTGGCGGTACGTGATCCGGAAATTGCTGCATTGCACCGGGTGTTCCAGGATCACTACGCTGGTTCGTGCGGGGTTTCCTGGCCGTCCGTCCAGACTTGGCTGTTCGAGAGTGTCAGCCCGGTAAATGTGGTCGAGGTGAACAGCCGGTCATCCGGCTCCCTGGACTACGCTGCCTATGAGACATCGGGACTGAATGTGATCGCGGTTGGGGGGTTCTCGCTCTCCCGCGGTCTGACACTGGGGGGGCTGGTTGTCAGCTATTTCCTGCGAAACTCAATGATGTACGACACACTCCTGCAAATGGGGCGTTGGTTCGGCTATCGGCCCGGATACGAGGATCTGTGCCGTGTGTGGATGCCGGAAGAGGCGCAGGGCTGGTACACCCACATTGCCGAGTCCATAGACGAACTTCGGGGCGAGTTGTCTCTCATGCAGAACTTGAATGCCACACCGAGAGATTTCGGACTTCGGGTGCGCAGCCATCCGGACACGCTTGTCGTGACCGCCCGCAACAAGATGGGAACTGGCAGTCGGCACACGATCCTGATTGGTTTGGGGAAACGCTTCGTCGAGACGGCGGTACTGCGGCGCGACCCGGTGAGTCTGGAGGCAAATCGTCAGGCCGCAGTTGCCATTGCAAAGAATCTGCGGCGCAACGGATACCCGCCAGAGCGGGGGGAAAAACTCAACGGCGGTCGGCTCGTGCGCCACGTACCGGTATCGGTCGTGGATGCATTTCTCTTGGCCTTCCAAAATCACCAAGGGTCTCTGCAGACGGCGACCGAACCGGTTCGCAAGTACATCAGGGAACGACAAGCCGATGAACTTTGCGAATGGGACATCTTCTTCCCTGGTGTCATGCTACAAGAGGATCCATCACTGGTGGACTCCAGTCTCGGTTTTGATCTGATCTGTCAGCGGCGCACTGCGGGCTCACACAGCGACGATGCGACACTGATAGTCACCAACAAGCAACGCGTAAGCTCACGAGGTATTGCAAAGACCGGCCTAACCGACGAAGAAGCTCGAAACGCAGAGGAACGTTACAACAGGGAGCATCCCTCCACCAAAGAACGGGCGAACTATCCTGATTGGATTTACGGAGCGGTTCGCACAAGGCCGCTCCTCGTGGTTCACCTGCTTGCGATCGGCAAGGCCGGCGAGGACCTGAGCGGGGGAAAGCCTGTAGTGGCCTGGAGCATCAGCTTTCCGGCAACCAATCGGGAAGAAAAAAAGGTCGAGTACGTAGTCAACACGACGTGGCATCGGGAGCATTACCCGGATGAGGACAGGGACGAGGATGTCGATGATGAAGAATGACGATCCATGGAGTAGCATCAACAGCCCCCCGGTTCAGACATCGCGTATCAATGCACGGCGTGTCGACCAAGAGACGCCGTGGGGACTGTACTGGGCCGTGGACGCCGACCGGAACATTCTTCTGATTCTCCAGCACACGAGCGGGGTCAGGCGGTCGCGCCGCCTGCCAAAGCTGCGCGGGCTGCGGGTCGAGGCGCAGCATGTGGGCGAAGCATCGGGTGAACGGATCATAATCCGGCTGACAGACCGGGAGCAAAGAGATATATTTCTTCGTTTCTGTGTCGACATCGTCGAAGCCACCGCTCTTGCGAAGACCGAAGAACAAGCAGTGGAGCGATTTCTCGCACGGACCTGGAGATGGCACAGGCTGCTCCAAGGCCAACGTGACAACCGGCTCGGCGATGACGAGCAGAGGGGACTGATCGGGGAACTTGTTGTGCTGGAAAGGCATGTATTTCCTGTTCTTGGCGCTCTGGCCGCCGTCAGATGCTGGACCGGCCCGCTGGATACGCCCCACGACTTCGAAATTTCGCGGATACACGTTGAGGAAAAAGTACGAGGATCGGCAACGCCTCGTGTGCGCATCTCGTCCGAATACCAGCTTGAGCAGGGTAGCGCCGACCCTCTGTTCCTTCACGTCACGGAGGTAACAACCGGGGCAGAAAGCGCGACGGACGCGTTCACACTAAGCGAAATGGCGAGCAGGATTCGTTCCTTTATGGCCGAACAGGACATGGCCGCTGTTGAACTTTTCGAGGAGCGCCTCAGCGCAGCAGGATTTGAATGGACAGACGACTACTCGGACAAGTATTGGCTGATTGGGCAAGAATCTCTCTATGAAGTTGGCGAAGGGTTTCCACGAATAACGTCTGCAATGTTTCCGGGGGGAGTCAGCAACGTACGCTACACGATATCTCTCCCTGACTGCGAAACATTTCGCGTCGTTCCCACTGCACTTGCAGGCGCGGTTTCGGGAGCGTTCGATGACAGTTGAGGAGTTCTCACGAGAGTTCTTCCAGGATGTCCTTGCCGAATCGGATGCCGACGGCCAATTCGTTGAGGATGTCTTCTTTCACAAGTTCTGCGACCACCTGATGGAGGCGGGCGAGATCGACTCGGCCGACCGGGTAGCGTATCAGGGGCCACCAGGAAGAGGCATCCGTGTAGATGGTTACGGAGGCGATCCAGTTGCTGACGACTCGGACACCTTCAGTCTCCTCATTTCCGACTTCCATCACTCGGCGGATACTGAGCGCTTGGTCGGAAGCGATATGAACGCGATCTTCCGGCGGTTGTCCAATTTTCTCAGACATGCTCTCAATCCCCAATGGCGCAACGCACTCGAAGAGACGAGCCCGGTGTTCGGACTGGCTGATCTGCTCTCCAAACGCTGGAGCCGCATCGGTCGGATACGCCTGTTCCTGATCACCAATCGCAAGCTGAGCGAGAGAGTCGACGGGCGGAAAGCGGACGAGCATGAGGGGAGAACGATCACCTATAGCGTGTGGGACATCGAACGGCTATACCGGCAAGCGACAGTCGGACACGGCCGCGAGGACATCGACGTCAATTTGGCTGGAAGCTTCGGCGGCCCAATCCCTGTTCTTCCGGCGCACCAGCCGGAAGCCGACCACGAATCCTACTTGGCAATCATGCCCGGAAGGGTGCTTGCGGAAATTTACGATCAATGGGGCGCCCGTCTTCTCGAACAGAACGTGCGAGTCTTCTTGCAAGCTCGCGGCAAAGTAAACAAGGGGATCAAGGCGACGCTCGAGAATGAGCCCAGCATGTTTTTTGCTTACAACAACGGCATCACTGCCACTGCGGAGGAAGTCGAGATCGAAAACGACGGAGGCAGGCTGTTGCTACGTCACCTCAAGAACTTTCAGATAGTGAACGGCGGCCAGACCACAGCGTCACTCCACGTAGCGCTGCGCAGCAAAGTTAACGTGTCGCAGACCTTCGTCCAGATGAAACTCTCGGTTGTCGACCCTGAACGGGCAACCAGGCTTGTGCCGAAGATTTCCGAGTTCGCCAATAGTCAAAACCGCGTGAGTGCAGCGGACTTCTTCGCGAACCACCCGTTCCATGTTCGCATGGAAGGATTCTCGCGGCGCGTTCACGCCCCATCGCCAGACGGCACGTTCCGGCAGTCAAAATGGTTTTACGAACGAGCTCGAGGCCAGTATGCAGACGCTCGCACAGGGCTCACGCCGGCCCAACGCCGGAAGTTTGATCTCGAAAACCCGCGAAAACAACTCTTCACGAAGACTGATCTCGCCAAGTTCATCAACGTGTGGGAGAAGCGCCCTCACGAAGTGAGTCTCGGTGCGCAGAAGAACTTCGCGGCCTTTGCGCGACGCGTTGGCCAAGGTTGGGACAAGGCATCAGACAACTTTAACGAAGCATGGTATCGCGAGGCTGTTGCCAAGGCAATCGTTTTCAAGACAGCCGAGCGGCTCGTTACCAAACAGCCATGGTACCAAGGTGGGTATCGCGCCAACATCGTCGCCTACACAATCGCAAAAGCCGCACACGACGTGGCCGAGATGGGTCGTGCAGTCGATTTTCAGAGCATCTGGCGCCGCCAAGCAATGACTCCCGTGACGAATGACGCACTGATAGCGGTAGCCGAGCTCGTACATCAAGTGCTGATTGATCCCCCGGCGGGTATCAGCAACGTGACGGAGTGGGCAAAGAAACAGTCCTGCTGGAAACGCGTCAGCGATCTGGATATTGATTGGCCCCAGCCGTTTCTCGATACCCTCATTTCAACTGACGAGCATCGAGACGCAGCTCGGGGCGCTCGACGCGAACAACGCGAGTTGAACAGCGTCGAGATGCAGGTCGCGGTCGTGAAGGCCGGTCCCGAGTTCTGGCGGGACGCGCTTGCGTGGGGTAACAAACGGGATTTGCTCTCACACGCCGAGGTCGGGATACTCAACTTCCTGGCGAATCCCGGAGGGAAAATTCCAACCGAACGACAAGCTCCCCGAGCAGTCGAGGCACTGACAAGGTTGCAGGCAGAGGGATATACCGGCGAATTGCCCTCCGGCGCATGAGCGGCGCCGTCCTGCTATCATGGACGATGAGAACTGTCCCTTGGCGGGCAGTACGGCAAACTTGTCTCCCTGGCCGGGTGACGGGCCCCTGTAGCGCCCGCGATCGGAATGCGTTTCAGCGGCCACGGCCGGCCGCCGTCAATGCGGGAAATCTTATGAGCAAAACGTTCGGACTGCCTCGGGCACAGGGCCTCTACAATCCGCGCAACGAGCACGACGCCTGCGGCATCGGCTTCGTCGCCAATATCAAGGGCAACGCAACGCACAAGATCGTCGAGCAGGGCGTCGAAGTGCTGGTGAATCTCACGCACAGGGGCGCTTGCGGCTGCGACCCCCAAACCGGCGACGGCGCGGGATTGCTGGTGCAGCTTCCGCATGAGTTTTTCCGCAAAGAAGCAAAGTCCGGCGGATTCGCGCTGCCCGCCCCCGGCGAGTACGGCGTAGGCATGGTGTTCCTCTCGGCGAAGCAAGACGAGCGCCGCGCCGCGCAGCGGATGGTAGACGAGATCGTCGCCCGCGAGGGTCAAAAAGTGCTGGGTTGGCGCGAGACGCCGACCAATTCGCGGGAGATCGGCTGGCTGGCCCGCGAGAGCGAGCCGAGCGTCCTGCAGGTGTTTATCGGCAAGGGCGACGGCGTCACGCTGAGCGGCGACGCTTGGGAACGCAAGCTGTACATCATCCGTAAATCGACAGAGAACGAGGCCAAGCGGCGCGGGCTCGCGCGCTACTACCCCTCGTCCATGTCGTCGCGGACGATCTGCTACAAGGGGCTGCTGCTGGCCCCGCAGATCTTCCGCTACTACCCGGACCTGGGCGACTCGGACTTCAAGTCCGCCGTCGCTCTCGTCCATCAGCGCTTTTCCACGAACACGTTTCCCACTTGGGAACGCGCGCAGCCCTTCCGCTACCTGGCGCATAACGGCGAAATCAATACCCTGCGCGGCAACGCCAACTGGATGCGCGCCCGCGAAGCCACGCTCAAGAGCGACTACTTCGGCGCGGACACCGAAAAGATCAAGCCGATCATCGACGAGAACGGCTCCGATTCGACGCAGATCGACAACGCGCTCGAGTTGTTGATCCAGTCCGGCCGCTCAACTGCGCATTCCTTCATGATGCTGATCCCCGAGGCATGGTCGTCGCACGAGCACATGGAGGATTACAAGAAAGCGTTTTACGAGTACCACGCCACGATGATGGAGCCGTGGGACGGCCCGGCGTCGATCGTGTTCACCGACGGCCGCTACGTTGGCGGCTCGCTCGACCGCAACGGCTTGCGCCCCTCGCGTTACTGGGTCACCCACGACGACCTGGTCGTGATGGGCTCGGAAACCGGCGTCGTAGCCGAGATCAAGCCCGAGAACGTGCGCCTCAAAGGCCGCCTGCAGCCCGGGCGCATGTTCCTGGTCGACATGCAGGAAGGCCGGATCATCGGCGACACGGAAATCAAAAGAGAAATCTCGAACCGCAAGCCTTACGGCCGATGGCTCAAGGAACATCTCATCCACTTGAACGATCTGCCGGAGCCGGTCGACGTCAAGAAAACCGATTTCGAGACGCTGCTGCAGCGCCAGCGCGCGTTCGGCTATACGCTGGAGCATCAGCGCATTCTGCTGGGCCCCATGGCCGAAGCCGGCGCCGAGCCCGTCGGCTCGATGGGCATCGACATCCCCTTGGCCTGCCTCTCCGAGCGGCCGCAGTTGCTGTTCAGCTACTTCAAGCAGCTTTTCGCGCAGGTGACGAACCCGGCCATCGATCCGATCCGCGAAGAGTTGGTGATGTCGACGGTGACCTATGTCGGCCCGCAAGGCAACTTGCTCGACGAGCAGCCCGAACACGCGCACGTGATCAAGGCGCCGCTGCCGATTCTGACGAACACGGAACTTGAGAGGCTGCGGCGTCCGGGTTCCAAAGTGCGCTTGGGCTCGAAGACTTTGGCCGCCGCGTTCCACGTCGCCGACGGCGCAGCCGGACTCGAAAAGGCGCTCGACCGCCTGTGCGCGGAAGCCGAAGCCGCCGCGGACTCCGGCGCCGGCGTGTTGATCCTCTCCGACCGCGGCATGGATGCGAACCGCGCGCCGATCCCGTCGCTTCTGGCCTGCGCAGCGGTGCACCATCACCTGATCCGCGCCGCCAAGCGCGGCAAGGTGGGCATCATTATCGAATCCGGCGAACCGCGCGAGGTCATGCACTTCTGCCTGCTCGTCGGCTACGGAGCGAACGCGGTCAACGCCTACCTTGCCTACGAAACGATCGAAGAGATGCATTGCCGGGGCATGCTGGCCAAACCGGAGTTGAGCCTCGAGCAAGCCCAACGGAACTTCGCCAAGGCGATCCGCAAAGGCATGCTCAAGGTCATGTCGAAAATGGGCATCTCTACCGTGCAGTCTTACCACGGCGCCCAGATCTTCGAAGCGATCGGCTTGGCCCGCGGCGTGGTCGACAAGTACTTCACCGGAACGACTTCGCAGATCGAGGGCGTCGATCTCGAAGCGCTGGCGCGCGAAGCTCTGGAAAAGCACCGCCGGGCGTTTTTACCGGTCACCGACGACGTCACCGAGCTCGAAGTCGGCGGCGAGTATCAGTTCCGCACGCGGGGCGAGCAGCACCTGTTGAATCCGGAGACCGTCTCCAAGCTGCAGCACGCCGCGCGGCTCAATCACTGGGCGACCTACGAGGACTACTCGCGGACCGTCAACGACCTGAACAAGCAGCTCTGCACCTTGCGCGGCCTGTTCGACTTCAAATATTCCAGCGAGCAGGCGCCGCTGGAAGAGGTCGAGCCCGCGTCGGAAATCGTCAAGCGCTTCTGCACCGGCGCGATGAGCTTCGGCTCGATTTCGGCCGAGGCGCACACGACGCTGGCCAAGGCGATGAACAGGATCGGGGGCCGCTCCAACACGGGCGAAGGCGGCGAAGACCCGGCCCGCTATCTCGACGACCGCCGCTCGAAGATCAAGCAGGTCGCCTCGGGGCGTTTCGGCGTTACGGCGCACTATCTGGCCAACGCCGACGAACTGCAAATCAAGATCGCCCAAGGCGCCAAACCCGGCGAGGGCGGGCAGCTTCCCGGCCACAAGGTCGATGAAACGATCGCTTGGCTGCGCCACTCGACCCCGGGCGTCGGCTTGATCTCGCCCCCGCCGCATCACGATATCTATTCGATCGAAGACTTGGCGCAACTGATCTTCGATCTCAAGAACTCCAACCGCGATGCGAACGTCTCGGTGAAGCTGGTTTCGGAGGTCGGCGTCGGCACGGTGGCGGCCGGCGTTTCCAAAGGGCGCGCCGACCTCGTGCTGATCTCCGGCCATGACGGCGGCACGGGCGCCTCGCCCGTCAGCTCGATCCGCCACGCCGGCACGCCTTGGGAGCTCGGCCTTTCCGAGACCCAGCAGGTGCTCGTGCTGAACGACCTGCGCGGACGCATCCGCGTGCAGGTCGACGGCAAATTGCAGACGGGGCGCGACGTCGTCATCGGCGCTCTTCTGGGCGCCGACGAGTTCGGATTTTCTACGATGCCGCTCGTGGCGATGGGCTGCATCATGATGCGCAAATGCCACCTGAACACCTGCCCGGTCGGCATCGCCACGCAAGACAAGGAGTTGCGCAAAAAGTTCGAAGGGACTCCCGAAAACGTCGTGAACTTTTTCTTCTTCGTCGCCGAAGAAGTGCGCCGGATCATGGCCAGGCTGGGCTACCGCAAGTTCGCTGAAATGATCGGGCAGGTAAGCCGCCTCGACGTGCGCGAAGCGGTGAACCACTGGAAGAGCAAGGGGCTCGACTTCTCCAAGGTGTTCTTCGATCCGCCGGTCGACAGGGCGATCTCGCGCCGCCATACCGGCGCGCAAGACCATGCCATCCCCCAACAGATCGACAACCAATTGATCGAGCTCTGCCGCCCCGCTCTGCAAGACGGAACGCCGGTCGAGTTCGCCTATGACGTGCGCAATGTCAACCGCACCGCGGGGACGATGCTCTCGCACGAAATCACCAAGCGCTACGGCGCGGAGGGGCTGCCGGACGACACCGTCAGGATCCATTTTCTGGGCGCCGCAGGGCAAAGCTTCGGCGCTTGGGCGACCAAGGGAATGACGCTGCAAGTGCGCGGCGACGCCAACGACTACTTCGGCAAGGGCCTTTCCGGCGGCCGGCTGATCATCAGTCCGCCTGCGGGCTCCAATTTCGTTTTCGAAGAAAACATCATCATCGGCAACGTCTGCTTCTACGGCGCAACCGGCGGCGAAGCGTTCGTCAACGGCATGGCCGGCGAGCGTTTCTGCATCCGCAACTCGGGGGCTACCGTGGTGGTCGAAGGCGTCGGCGACCACGGCTGCGAGTACATGACGAACGGCCGCGTCGTGATTCTGGGCGCCTGCGGGCGCAACTTCGCTGCCGGCATGTCGGGCGGCATCGCCTACGTGCTGGACGAGCACGGCGACTTCGCGGAAAAGGCGCTTTACAATGCCGAGATCGATCTCGACCCGTTCGACGACCCGGCGGATATCGCCTTCGTCCGCAATCTGATCGAGCGCCATGTCGGCTACACCAAAAGCCCCAAGGGGCAATGGGTGCTGGAACATTGGGAATCGATGGCGCCGCGGTTCCTCAAAGTCTTCCCGCGCGAGCTCAAACGGGCCTTGCGCGAGCGCGAAGAACGCGCGGTCGTGCGCGCCTGACGTCCTTTTGCCCGAGGCGCATCCCGCCGCGGGCGATTTCCGGCGTTCGGCGCCGCCGGCGTTCGCCCTGCGCAACGCAGCCGCAACGGAGTTGATGCCGTGTTCGTCGACGAAGCAGTCATCAAGGTCAAGGCCGGCGGCGGCGGCAACGGCTGCGTGGCGTTCCGGCGCGAGAAATTCATTCCCCGCGGCGGACCGTGGGGCGGCGACGGCGGCAACGGCGGCAACGTCGTTCTCCAGTCGAGCCGCAGCCGCAACACGCTGCTTCACTTCAAATACGAGCCCGAGCGGAAGGCCGAGAACGGCCGGCCGGGAGAAGGCGGCAACCGCACCGGACGCAGCGGCAAAGACCTCGTTCTCGAGACGCCGGCGGGCACGATCATCTTCGACGCGGACAGCGGCGAGAGGCTGTTCGATTTCACCGCTGCGGGACAAAGCTTCATCGCCGCCCGCGGCGGGCGGGGCGGCCGTGGAAACGCGCGCTTCAAATCCTCGACCAACCGGGCGCCGCGCTTTGCCGAGCCCGGCGGAGACGGAGATTCGCGCACGCTGCGGCTCGAGTTGAAGCTGCTCGCCGACGCCGGCCTGATCGGCTTGCCCAACGCCGGCAAATCGACGCTCATCTCCCGCGTCTCCGCCGCGAAGCCGAAGATCGCCGCCTATCCCTTCACCACGCTGGAACCGAATCTCGGCATTGTCGACCTGGGTGAATTCGACAGCTTTTCCATCGCCGATATCCCCGGTCTGATCGAAGGCGCCCACGAAGGACACGGCCTGGGAGACCGCTTTTTGCGGCATATCGAACGGACCGCTATCCTGGCGCATCTCGTCGACGTCAGCGAGGCTTCCGCAGGCGACCCGCTGCGGAACTATCGGATAATCGAAGCGGAGCTCGCCAAGTTTTCCGCGCAACTCGCCGCAAAGCAGACGATCGTGGTGGCAACGAAATTGGACGCGCTCCAGGACAGAAGCCGCCTGCGCCCGCTGGAAGAGTTCTGCAAGCGCCGGCGGCTGGAGTTGCGCGCGGTCTCGGCCGTGACGGGAGAAGGAGTGGAACAACTGATGCGGGAAATCGGCTCGCGCGTACGGGCGCTGCGCGGGAATCCGAACGACGGCCGCCCGCAGGCAACTACGGGGGCGCAGCAGTGAATCTTGCGATTTTCGGGGGCACGTTCGACCCCATTCATTCGGGACACATCGCTGCAGCGGTCAGCGCTGCCGACGCTTTCGCTATCGACCGCGTGCTGGTCATTCCCAGCGGCAACCCGCCGCACAAGGCCCGCGCCGGCCAAACCGACTACGAGCACCGCTGGCGCATGGTCGAGCTGGCCTGCGCCGCAGACGCGCGGTTGACGCCGAGCCGCATCGAAGCCCCCAGCGAGCCCGAGCAACGGCACTATTCGCACGACACGATCCGGAAAATCAAAAGTCGGTTTGCATTCGACGCCCCGCTGCGCTTCATCGTGGGCAGCGACGCTTTCGCCGAAGTCCGGCTGTGGCGCCGCTGGGAGGACGTTGTGCGGGAGGTCGAGTTCATCGTGGTGAGCCGTCCGGGCGACGGAAGCGAAGAACCCGCCCCGCAGGGCGTTCGGGCGCTGCGGCACGAAGGGCCGATGAACCCTGCTTCTTCGAGCGCAATTCGCCACCGCGTCAAAATCGGCGGATCGCTGTTGGACATGGTTCCCGCCGATGTCTGCGGCTACATTCGGGAACACCGTCTCTATCGATCGTTTTGAAGGACGCCGGTCATGCTGGAACCTGAAGCAGTTCAAGCGGCATCGGATCTGCTCTTCGACCTCTGGCGGCAAGGCCGGCGAATCGACGCGCTTCCTGAAAAGCTCAGACCGGCCGATCGGATGGACGGCTACCGCATTCAGGCCCTGCTGGAAAAGCGCAGCGGCGCCCCGCTGTTCGGCTGGAAGATCGCGGCTACCAGCAGCGCGGGCCAGGCGCATATCAACGTCGACGGCCCGCTCGCGGGCAGACTGCTTGCCGAGCGGGCGTTTGCCGGCGGCGCGGCGCGGAGTTTCGGCGCGAACCGCATGGCGGTAGCGGAGGCCGAATTCGCTTTCCGCATGAGCCGCGATCTGCCGCCGCGGTCCGCGCCTTACAGCGAGAAGGACGCCCTCGCGGCGGTGGAAAGCCTGCATCCGGCGATCGAGATCCCGGATTCGCGGTTCACTGACTTCACGCGCGTCGGCGCGGCGCAGTTGATCGCCGACAACGCCTGCGCGCACGAGTTCGTGCTCGGCGAGGCCGCGCCCGAATCCTGGCGAACGGTCGATTTATCCGGGCATGAAGCTCGATTGACCGTTGCGTCGTCCGCCGGCGGCGAGGTCATCCGCCAAGGCCGGGGAAGCAACGTGCTCGGCGGACCGTTGACCGCCCTTGCCTGGCTGCTCAACGAACTGTCCCGCATCGGCGCTGCGCTGCGCGCGGGAGAGATCGTGACGACCGGCACATGCGTCGCGCCGCCGCCCATCGCCGCCGGCGACCGCATCGCCGCTGACTTCGGAGCGCTCGGCGCCGCGACGTTGCTCCTGACCGCCTGAGCGGCCGCGGCCTTCCGTTCAGCGTTCAAATACAGCCTCACGCTGTCCGAAACTGCGACGACGCAAACAGCCCGCTCCCAAATCGTTGGAATCATTGCGCTTTTATCCCTCAACGCGAGCGCCATGTCAAACTGCATGCTACATATCTCTCAGTCCCGAGACCGCAGGCGTCGTTTGCTTTGACTTTCAACGTCTTGGAGCGGTGCGAGCGCTCTCCCGGTAGAACGATCGGCATTAGCGCACTCGCAACCTTGCCGTCCTCCTTCACAGCTTCAAAAAGCAACGTGTCTGCCCGATGGCGGGAGGCAGATGTTCATTGGCCCATAGCCGAAGACAATATACTTCACAACGCTCTCGATTAGCAAATCTACACCGTTTTTCGGGAAGCCCCGGCAGCTTCGGGTTAGCTTGGCAGCGCAGAGTCACACGATCGTCACGCGCGTGCGAGCCGTATACGGCCGTCCCATCGTGTCGATCACAAGCGTCGCATCCTTGGCGCTCGGCCCAAGAGACACAAAGAGCACCTGGTCTTCATCGTGGTTCATGACCGGCTGAAGCTGCGTCTTGAGATCAGCCAATCGGAGACCGTCGAGAGGGCACTCGAAAACCGAGTATTGGAGCCTCACGCCAAAGCCCTCCAAAATTCGGGCGACTCGCCGCAACCGTTTTGGATCTGCGATATCGTAGCTGACCAAGTATCGGATCCTGGCGCTCACCGCGTATGGAAGGCATGGTACGCCGCGGCTTCTCCACGCACGAAGCGCCATAGTTGCCGCGCCTGAACTTCGATCATGCGCCTGTATGCCATCGTGTACCCGAATTCCGGATGCCGAACCTTCGTGTCCATGCGTCGAAACCACGATTCCCAGAACGCCCGCCGCCCATATTCGTTGAGGAACGTCCCGCCGGCGCCGTGTAAAAAATCCTCCGGCCCCAGTTCGCGGCGATTGATCAGGCTGACCGCCACGCTGTCGGCAATCAACGGCCGGAACTCCTCCATCAGATCCAGAGCGAGAGCGGGCCGCCCATACCGCGGCCGATGCATGAAACCCCAAAAGGGGTCGAGCCCGACCGCATGGCAAACGCCGGTCAGTTCCTTGACGAGCATGGAGTAGCCCAGCGACAGAAGCGCGTTGACCGGGTCGCGCGGCGGGCGGCGATTACGCCCCTTCCAATCGAAGGTCCACTCGCCGTCGCCTCTTACCATGGATGGGAACTGTTCGAAATAAATAGCTGCGGCGGCGCCTTCGACCCCGAGCAACTCATCCATGCCTCTCGCCTGTTTGGCTGCATTGCGAAGTCCGGCCATCGCTTCGAGGGCTTGCTTGGGCGGGTCTCCGTTGCGCATCAACATCACGCGCTGATTGCGTATCTTCGACTCGATAATCGCTCTGGCGAGCCGAAGCCGGATGCCGGGGAGTTCGAACAAGCGATACTGTCCTCGGCGGGCGTCGGTCCCGCTTGCCGGAAGTCCCTGCAGGCTGCCCAGGTAGCGGCCGGACGCCGAGAACCACGCCACGTCGATGCCGAGCTCGAAACATGCCGCGACGGCTTGGGCGGTGAGTTGCACGGTGCCGTACAAATACACGGCGCGAACCTGACGCCCCGGCATTGTCGCCAGCGTTTCCTGTTTGCATGTGACAACCAGTTGCATCCCGCGCGCGCCGACCCGAGCGCCGGGAGTTTGCACTACAAGTACCTCGCCGTCGCTGCGTTCGGGCCGCGGCGCTTCGATAGCGTGATTACGCGGTTCTACGGCGGCGAAGTCCATCTCTTCCAAGATGTGTCCGCTCGCCATGTCCGAGGGCGCAGGCGCGAATGGGAAACGCATCTGCGGATCAGGCTGAACTGCCTCGCGAGTCCGCGCCCACCAATAAGATTCGTTGGGCAAACAAACCGGGTAGGCCGAGCAATACAGACAGCGCGGATCGTCTTTGAGCGGCGGCGGGCACTGCCCGGACGCGGCCAATGCCTTGGCCGCGGCGATCTTCGTTCGGCATTCTGCAAAGGCGGCGGCGCTCAACGCGACCGGAACTCTGCGCCGTTCCCGGGCGTAATAGACCCAGCCGCGCACGGGCGTAATACCGTGTTCTCTCAACAGCAGCGCGCAAGCAACGACCTGCATGGCGTCGCTCTCCTTCGCGCAGCGCTCGCCGTTTTCGTCCCGCCGCGCGGCGCCTCTTTTGTAATCGATGATTTCCGCCCCGTCGCCTGTGTCCTCGACGATGTCGACCACGCCCACCAAGCCCAGAGAGCGGCTTTCCAACTTCAGACTTCGCAGCCTGGACCCTTCAGGCAAGTCCAGTTCCGTCGGATCCTTGATACGCGACGGCGCATCCACGTTGCGGTGCTTTCTTTTTCCCTCGACGGTATCCGCACTGTCAACGAAAATGTTCTCGACCCACTGGTAGTAGAACAGGCGCGGGCAATACAGATAGTTGTGCAACCGGCGAACCGGCAGCGGCGGTTGCGGAGCGGTTTCACCCAATGTCAGCAAGGCCGCTTCCGACATGAACCCATCCTCTCGTCGATTCCGTCCGCATCACGTTACCACGGCAGATCCTCGTCATAACCGTGCTTGTGCCCCCATTTTTCAAGCTTCGCTCCGTTCAGGCGGTCGATAACTTTCCACCGGTTCTTTTTAAATCCGGGGTATCCGGCGACTCGGTCTTCGACTCCATCGATACTTCCCCTGTCGAACTCGGCTACCCTGCCGCGGTCCACGAAGAAATTGGGATAGCGTTGCTTTGCCAACGCAGCCGAAGGGTCGTCGCAAAGGCCCACTTCCGGGCCTCGACCGGAACGACCGCCCCAACGCGCTCTTTCCCGGTTCGATCCCAGCCGCGCGCGGACCGTCCCGCCTTCGGCTTGGGTCCGAATGCGCGGATGGATGTCGTGGCAATCAGGGGACGCAATCGCGCGAAGCGCCAAGTTGACCGCGGCGTTGATGTCGGCCTGCATCGGCGGCGTCGAGTCGTCCGCCGGCACGAAGATCGGGCCGCCGTCTAACGGCGCCAACAACGTGCGCGGCTTCTTGTCCGCTTTCTTGCGCCCGGCATTGATTTTGTCGAGTGTAGCGAATAGACGACGGACGCACTCCCGTTCCCGTTTCTCATCTTCGGTCAATTTACTTTTGTGTTTTCCGGCCCGTTGCGGACGGTCCAGCTTTCGCTGCCAGTATCTGTCGTTTTTACGGTTCGGCGTCAACTCTACCGCTCGGAATCCGACTACGCCGCTGCGCGAACAGAACTGTGACGAATATGCGGCATTGACCTCGACAACCGGAATGCCGTACAGCTCGGCAAGCTCCTTCAACTTCCCCAGCACGGCCCTGTGCGACCATTGCATCAGGCGGGAGTTTTCCCTCGGCGCGCGGTCTTGCGAACTGCGGTAGCGGGACAAATCCTCGAGTACGATGAAATCCACCGGATCGCGGAACCGCTCGTACTCTCCGTGAATGTCGTTCGTTGCCCGTAGTTCCTGCGGCTTCTGCGGGATGCGGAGTCGAACGCCGAGCGCTTCCGCAAGGATCATGTGCGCCGTCTGGTTGATACGCTGTTCCTTCGTTCGATTGAGTTTGTCCAATATCTCGGGACAAGGGTCGGGCCATTCCTCGCCGCGGGTCGCTCTACCGCGAACGGGTTCTCGGCCCGGAATTTGGGTCAGCGCACGATTAAGCCCCTGCGCCTGCCGCCGCAGATTCTCAAGCTGCTCGATGCGGCGAAAAGACAAACCGCGCTGCCCCATGATTTTCCGAGCCGGGCCGTCCGCGCGGCTGCGGCGTAGGATGTAACTGCCGGAAGAGTCTGGATGCGCCTCCCAAACCCAGCGGCCGTTGCGAAACGGCAGCACGCGGTCCGCAATGCGTTCGAGGATACGGGGCAGTTTGGATCGCAGGCATTCGAGCTTCGGCCTCAGGATCTCTGCCATCCGGTCGGGAGACTCTTCGCCCGTCAGGTCGAGCAACTCCCGTAACTCTTCGCTTTCCTGAATCTCTTGAACCGCCCGATTCCGGCGCGTTTCATTGAGCAAGCTCCAACTCAAGCTCTGAAGCTGCTGCAACCGCCGCTTCGCCCGGCGGAACGCACGCAACAGCCGGTCATTAACCTCCGGAAACGACAAACGGTCTCCACTCTCGCCAAGCGCTTGCCCCGGCTCGATGCCGAGCTGATCGCAGATCTCCTGCGCCGCCCGGCGCTCGTCATCGCTGCTCATCCTCCCCTTTTTGCCGGATTTTTCCAGTTCCCAGCCGCCGCCGATGTCCGCGAGGCGCCGGTCTTCGCCGGGCAAGCGAAGCAATCCTTGAGCGGCAACGAAGGCGCGCCATTCCTTCGAAAAACTTCCGTCGCCGGTTCTTCCGATGAAGCGCGACGGTTTCCCGTTGGCTTCGGCGTTCGCCTCCCCGATACATATTCGCCGCAGTCAGCGAAAGGAAGCGCTCCAGGCTTGGGCGGCCGCCTGAGCGTTTAGAATGGTCTTGGAGTGTTCATCGTTATGCAGACAAGACGCGAAGTGCTTTCCTGGCTTGCCGCCGCGGCGCCTTTGGCCGCCGCCTCGCCGACCAACTGGCCGCAGTTCCGCGGTGCCGACTCAAGGGGCGTGTCCGCGGACGACCCGCGGCTCCCCGAAACCTGGAGCGCTACGGAAAACGTGCAATGGAAGACCGATCTGCCCGGCATGGGCTGGGCCTCGCCCGTCGTTTGGGGCGAGAAGGCATTCCTGTCTTCCGTCGCCAGCGAAGGCGAAGTCGAGACGGTCAAGCGCGGTCTCTATTTCGGCGGCAACCGCCCGGAGGTCAGCGCCGACCCGCACCGCTGGATGGCCTACGGCCTCGATGTGCAGTCGGGGGCAATCGCCTGGGAAAAGCAATTGCATCGCGGCGCGCCGAAGATACCCCGCCACCTGAAAAACTCATACGCCTCGGAAACCCCCGTCGTAGACGGCGAGCATCTGTTCGTTCACTTCGGCTACTTGGGGACGTGGTGCCTCGATCACGCCGGCAACGAAGTCTGGAAACGGGAGTGGAAGCCCTACCGCACGCGCCTCGGTTGGGGAACCGCGTCTTCGCCGGTGCTGCACGGGGGCAGGCTCTACTTCGTCAACGACAACGACGAGCGCTCGACGCTGACCTGCCTCGACAAATCGAATGGAAAAACGATCTGGGAGATCGAACGCGAGGAACCCAGCAACTGGGCGACGCCCTTCATCTGGGAAAACGAGAAGCGCACGGAAATCGTCACCAACGGCCGCAAGAAGATCCGCTCGTACGACCTGGACGGCAAGCTGCTGTGGGAGATCGCCGATATGTCGTCGATCGTCATCCCCACGCCGTTCAGCGGCCACGGGCTGCTCTATCTGACCTCCGGATACGTGGGCGACCAAAATCGGCCGACGTACGCCGTGCGTCCGGGGGCGGAGGGCGATATCTCGCTGAAAGAGGGTCAAACCGCCAACGACTTCATCGCTTGGCATCACCCGCAAGCAGGGCCTTACAACCCGTCGCCGCTGCTCTACAAAGACCTCTATTACACGCTGATGGACCGTGGATTCCTGACCTGCCATGACGCCAGGACAGGCCGGGAAATCTACGACAAGCAGCGCTTCGAAGTCGGCGCCTCCGCGTTTACCGCAAGCCCGTGGGCGTACAACGACCGCATCTTCTGCCTGAGCGAAGACGGGGACTGCTTCGTCATCGCGCACGGACGCGAATACAAATTGCTGCACAAGAACTCCGTCGGGGAGCTGTGCATGGCGACGCCGGCGATCGCTCAGGGCAGCCTGTTCCTGCGCACCGACAAGCGGCTGTTGCGCATCGGGGGCTAATCGCCCGAAGCCGCCAGGCGGCGGAACAGATCGTCGAAAACCGGATCACGGACGACATCCGTCGCGACCCGCACCGGATGCCGCGACGCATCGCGCCGCCAAGTCAGCTCGTCGGTCAGGATCGGGCTGTGCGTGATGCGGCTCGGAACCCAGTCTTCATTGAGCAACAGGGCAATGGTTGCGATGTCCCAGATCACCTTCGACCAGGGGTAATCGGGGCTCTTGCGGCGCTGGAGGTAGTACTCGTAAACGTTCTGGAAAAGGTAGTCGCCGATCGGCGAGCGGCCCTTCATGTGTCTCTCGAGCTCGGGAATCGAGGTTCTCAGGTGCTCGGAGACGTTGAAGCCCGAGATGTTGATGAGCGCAACGCCGCTGTCGAACATCAGTTGCGAAGCCCGCACGTCTTGATCGGTGTTGAAATCGCCGGCCCGCGGCGAGCTGTAAGGCTGCGTGCCCAGCCACACCACGGTTATGCGGTCGATCAGCTTCGGCTCCAACAAGAGGGCGGCGGCGACGTTCGTAGGAGCGCCCAGAGCAACCAAGAGCAAAGGCCTCTCCCGCGCGGCGAGGCCGCGGCGAATCAGGTCCTCCACAGCGGGATTGGACTGCGGCAAGCCCTCGCTCGGCAGATAGCTCTTGGCGCCGCGGTACGCCTGCTTGCGGTCGAAGCGGCCGGCGGGCGGATCGAGAACGTTCAGCACGCGCTGAATCTCTGCGTAGCTTTGCTCCATGCCTGCGGCGGGAGTCGCGGCGCGGGCGTTGACGAACGGCGCGGCGTAGAGCGCCTCGACCTTCAGGCGCTCAGGCGCCAGCAAGGCGTAGGCAACCGCAAACTGGTCGTCGACTTCGTTGTACGCATCCGTATCGATGACGATGGCGACCCGGCCCGAGGGAACGTTCAGCCGGCTTTGCGGACCGCCCTGCGCGAAAGCGGCCGCTGCCGCAAAAATGGCGGAAAGGCACAGCGGGCGAAGACGCCGCCCCACCCTGCCGCGCGCGATCGGAAGCACCGCGCTACTGTCTCGCGGCCATCAGCGAGCGCAGGCGCCGCGCGCGGTCCGGCCCCCTGAGCGAACGCAGCGCCTTGGCTTCGATTTGGCGGATGCGCTCGCGGGTTACGGCGAATTCCTGGCCGATTTCCTCAAGAGTATGCTCGCGTTCGTACTGGATGCCGAAGCGCATGCGAATGACTTTCTCTTCCTTGGGGGAGAGCGTCTTCAGCACGTCGCCGGTCTCGTCCTTGACGTTGGAATCGATGACCGCTTCCACCGGCGAGCCGACCCACTTGTCTTCGAGCAGGTCGCCGAGAGCGGACTCGCCGTCGCGTCCGACCGGCGTTTCCAGTGAAACGGGATCGCGCGAGATCGTTTTCAGCTTCTGAATCTTGTCGGGCGGGATTTCCATGCGCTCACCGATCTCTTCGTTGTTGGGCGAACGGCCCATTTCCTTCTCCAACTCGCGCGAGGCGCGCAGGAACTTGTTCATCGACTCGTTCATATGCACCGGGATGCGTATGGTGCGCGATTGATCGGCAATCGCGCGGGTGATGGCCTGGCGGATCCACCAGGTCGCATACGTCGAAAACTTGTAGCCGCGGCGGTACTCGAACTTTTCGGCGGCGCGCATGAGGCCGATGTTGCCTTCCTGGATCAAGTCCAGCAGATGCAGGCCGCGGTTGACATATTTCTTGGCGACAGAGACCACCAAACGAAGGTTGGCCTCGACGAGCGCCTTCTTGGACTGCTCGGCCTCGCGGTGACCGGCGCGGATCATCTTGGCGCAGGCTTTGGCCGCTTCGGGCGTCATGCGCGCCGCGGCGGTCGCCGCGCGGCGCTCCTTGTTCAACTCGCGCAGCCTCGACTGATAGTCGTCCGGACGCGGGTTGCGCCTCTTCAGTTTGACGATGCGCGATTCCGCATCCTTCAAGTGTTTGTGGATATCCAGCAGATCCTTCTGATAGCCGTCCCAAACATGCTGCTTGAAGCGTATCTTCTGCATCGCCTGCGAAACCGTGATGATCTGGCGGTTGCGCAGAGCGGTCAGCCTCCTGGCCACGTGAATATGGCGTTTCGGAGTTTTTTCCAACTTTGCCTGCGTCTGCAGCAAATGATTGTTGGCGCGAAAGAGCATCGAAAACTGTCGCTTGACCTGAGCTTCTTTCTTCTCGAATGCCTCCGGCCCTTCACCGTTGTCGACGATCTCGACGACGGAGGTGATGCGCACCTCGCCGGCTTTGACCTGCTCGTATCTTTTCAGCAGCTTTTCGATCGTGAGCTGGTTGCGTGAGATCGCCTTCCACATACGGAACTTGCCGCGCTCCATGCGCCGCGCCAAGTCCACCTCGCCCTCGCGGGTCAACAGCGGAACCGCGCCCATCTCGCGCAGGTAGACGCGGACAGGGTCGTCCGTGTAAATCGATTCCTCTTGGCTTTGCTGGGAGTCCCGCTCAGCGGCGCCGTCCCTGATATCGAGAAAGCCCCTTGCAGAGGACTCTTCCATGCCCTCGTCGATTTTTCCTCCGACTGCTGCGATTGCGTCTTCGAATTGATCCAAAGCCCCCTCCTGCTTTGCGCGTCCCGGCTCGTTACGCCCCGCGCACGGCTATCGCTTGCGCGAAAAATCCCTACTTGCCCAGACGGCTTGTGCGTCGCTCTTCACCAGGAGCCGGGAACATCCACGATCGGAAATTTTCGAGGGATACCCGCGCCTGTCGCTGTCGGGTCTGATGGTCCGATTCGGGAGCCGGTTTTTGGTCGAGCCCAAGTTCTTCCCAAACTCGCTCTCGTCTACATTATGCGGCACGCTGCCCCGGATTGCAAGTCAAAGCCTTTTCCAATGAGAGATGAGCCTGAAGAGGGGGGCGGTTTCCAACGAGAGATGAGCCTGAAGGGGCGAGAGAGCGGGATGTGGGAATCATCGGAGGGTGATCTTGCATTTGGAGTTGGAGACGCACAGGACGTTGGAGCAGGTGCGGTTGTTTGTGGAGGGCAGCGCGGGGACAGCGGCGCTGGCGCCACAGCGGGAAGCGGCCTACAGGCACATCGGGAGCGTGTTGGCGCGTTTTGGCTACTGGCGGCTGGGCAAGGCGGAGCGGGGTCTGCTGCGCCGCTACTTGCAGCGCACGACGGGCCTGAGCCGGGCGCAGTTGGCGCGGCTGATCGCGCGCTACCTGGCGCAGGGGGAGTTGCGCGATCGACGGCAGAGGCCGGCCAAGCCCTTCGTGCGACGCTATACACGGGAGGATATCGTGCTGCTGGCGGAAACGGACGAAGTGCATGGCAGGTTATCCGGGCCGGCCACGCGCAAGCTCTGCGAGCGCGCCTGGAAAGTGTTCGGCGACGTTCGTTTCGAGCGCCTGGCAGGCATCTCCAACGGGCACTTGTACAACCTGCGGCAGACGTGCATCTACACCCGCAAGTATGTCGCGCCGCAGCGCACGCGGCCCGTCGCGGTGGCCCTCGGCGAGCGCCGCCGCCCGCGCCCGCAAGGCCGGCCGGGCTTCCTGCGGGTCGACTCGGTGCATCAGGGAGATCGCGATAAAGTCAAAGGGGTCTATCACCTGAACCTGGTTGATGAAGTAACTCAGTACCAGTACATCGGCAGTTGCCAGAAGATCAGCGAGCGCTACCTGCTGCCGCTGCTGGAGGCGCTGTTGCAGAGCTTCCCTTTCTCCGTGCGCGGCTTCCACTCTGACAACGGTTCGGAATACGTCAACCACACAGTGGCCGCGCTACTGCAAAAACTGCACGTCGGAGAGTTCACCAAATCGCGCCCGCGGCGCAGCAACGACAATGCCCTGGTGGAGGCGAAGAACGGCGCAGTGGTGCGCAAACATCTGGGCTACGGGCACATCCCCGCCCGCCATGGCGGGCGCTTGGATAGCTTCAACCGCACCGTCTTGTCCCCCTACCTGAATTATCACCGGCCCTGCTTGTTCCCCAGCGAAACAGTCGATGCCAAGGGGCGGGTGCGCAAGCGCTACCGCCAACAGGACGTGATGACGCCTTATGAAAAACTCAAGTCGCTGCCCCAAGCGGAAAGCTACCTGCGCCCTGGGATAAGCTTCGTCATGCTCGATGCCGAGGCCAACGCGCTCAGCGACATGGCAGCTGCGCGCCGGCTCAACGAGGCGCGGGACGCGCTCTTCCGGCAGATCCGCGCCGCCGCTTGAGCATGCCCGCCCTCAGGCTCATCTCTCATTGGAAAGTGTTGCCGCCCCCCCACCGCGTTGACCCACAAGTGCGCGCTGCGCGCTGAGAAAAACGCTATACTCCAGTAGTTCCCACTCCTCCTCTCACTCTCCAGCTTCAGGCTCATCTTTATATTGGAAACAACTGTCAAAGTCGCTGCTCGCACGTTGTTTTACTCTTGTAATAGCCGCTGCGCCGCCTCCCGGCGCCGCCCCTGATGGAGGGCGCTCGAAACGGCTAGACTCGTAGAATGTTCAAAGTCTGGTCGGAAAGACATATTTTGTCCGATTGCGTCGGCCTGCTCGCCCCCATTGCCGAGCCCATCGGGCCGGGAGTCGCTACGCCCGACAACATTTTGTCCGCTTTCCCTCAAGCGGACGGCGTTCTCGCGGGAGGCATGCGCTATACCGCGGAGGTGATGGACCAAGCCCCGAACCTGTTGATTATTTCGCGGATGGGGATAGGCTATGAGGCCGTGGATATCCCTGCGGCCACGGAGCGCGGCATCGCCGTCAGTTACACGCCGGACGGGCCGACGATCTCGACGGCGGAGCACGCCGTTGCCTTGATTTTCGCGGTCGCAAAGGATCTGAAGAAGGCCGAGCACAGCTTGCGGCACGACCGCCGGCCCGATCATTACGGCCGTCATTCTGCGTTGGAGCTTTTCGCCTCGCGCCTGGGTCTCGTCGGCTTGGGCCGGATCGGCTCGCGCGTGGCGGTTGCGATGCGCAGCGTCGGGATGCAAGTAAGCGCGTTCGATCCCTTCGTGTCCGCCGAACGCGCGGAACAACTCGGAGTGGAGCGGGTTTGCTCGCTGGAGTCGCTGCTGGCCGAAGCGGACGTGGTCTCGCTTCATTTGCCGTTGAACGCCGATACGCGGCATCTGATCGATGCGGCGACCTTGGCCTGCATGAAACAAGGGGCGATCCTGATCAACGTTTCGCGCGGGGGGTTGGTTGACGAAGCAGCGCTGCTCGCGGCGCTGGAAAGCGGGCGCCTGCGCGGCGCCGGGCTCGACGTAACCGATCCCGAACCCGCCCCCGCCGACCACCCGCTGCTGCAACGCAACGACGTCATCGTAACGCCGCACGTCGGCTCGGCCAGCGCGGCCGGCAAACGGCGGATTCTTTCCGGCGCGATTCACCATCTCAAGCAGGCCCTGCAGGGCGAACGGCCCGATCGACTGCTGAATCCCGAAGTCTGGCCGCGGGTATTGGAGCGCTTGGCGGCCCGAGCATAAGCGCCTGCCGCTTGCTTGTGCGCCGCCGCTCCGATTTGCTAAAAATAGTTCAATCCACAGCCCCGGCAGGCTGCTTCCGCAACGCCGCCGCGGGCCTGAAGACTCAAGGGCATCGACGCGAGCCTGCGCATCTGCATTCTTGGCAGCGGCTCCAGCGGCAACGCAACGTTCGCCGCCACGGAAAAGGTGCGCATTCTTTTCGACGCCGGGTTCAGCGCGAAGCAGATTCGCGAACGCTTGGCGACGATCGGCGAGGATGCTGCCGACCTGGACGCCGTCGTCGTCTCCCACGAACATGCCGATCACGTTCGCGGACTCGAAGTCTTGGCAAGGCAGACCGGAGTCCGCATTTATTTGACCGAACCCACGGCGGAAACCTTGGACTGGAACAAGACCCCGCCGCCGATGGAGCATTTCGAGGCGGGCGGGCACCTTGCGATCGGCGATCTCGACATCGATACGTTCACGGTTCCGCACGATGCGGTGGATCCGGTCGGCTTTTGCCTGCGCAGCCAAGGCGTCAAATTGGCGATCGCTACCGATCTCGGATACATGACCGACTCGGTGCGGCATCATCTGCGCGGGGCCGACTTCCTGATCCTGGAGTCGAATCACGACCTGGAGATGCTCAAGGTAGGGCCTTACCCCTGGGCGGTGAAGCAGCGCGTGCTGAGCCGGGACGGACACCTTTCCAATCAAGCCGCCGCGCAATTCCTCGCCGATGACTGGGACCGCCGGGCGCAAAGAATCGTGCTGGCGCATCTGAGCGGCAACAACAACCACCCCGCGCTGGCGCAAATGGATGCGCAACGCGCGCTGGACGCCGCCGGACCGACCGAGACGGCCCTATCGGTCGCCGCGCAAGACACGCCGACGCCGCTCTTTCGATATTGAAGCGCCCCGGCGAACATACCCCGACTCACTCTTGCGCCGTCCGAGCGGGCCGTGCTACGATCAGAGTTTGAACGCCTCGGCCTTGCCGCCGGGGTTCCCGCCCGGGGGCGTAGTTCAGTTGGTTAGAACGCCGGCCTGTCACGCCGGAGGTCGCGAGTTCGAGTCTCGTCGCTCCCGCCACCGTTCTTCTCCCATACAACTTCGGCTTGGGCGCCCCGCCGTTCTCGCGGCGGGGCGCCCCGGAAACGCTTCGCGCCGGGAGGCCGCCGCGCCTATCCGGCCGACTGTTGGGGCCGGTGCACGAGAGCCAGAACCGCTCCGCAGATCATGATCTGGAGCATCCCGTACA
This sequence comes from Bryobacterales bacterium, assembly GCA_965214655.1. Classification (GTDB taxonomy): domain Bacteria; phylum Acidobacteriota; class Terriglobia; order Bryobacterales; family UBA6623; genus CATQHP01. The sequence goes on from OZ243965.1 coordinate 5,026,071, forward strand.
CGAACCATAACAGAGCCAGCGAGTGCGGAACGGGCATCACGACGTACGAGTTGTAAGCCATGGGCACGGTCACGAAAAGTCCGATGCAGAAACCGTACCGGATCCCCTCCATGATTCCCTCCCCTTGCCGCATCCTGGCGAAGATGTGGACGAAAATGAAAGACCACAAAAGACTGGTCAAAAACATGATCCACGACATCGACATCATCTCGTCCTCGGCCCGCCAGACGTCGGCGGTGGCCTCGTAAGCTCCTTCGAGCAGAACCGCGTGCACGAGAAAGTCAAGGATCCGGTGGACGACGTAAACCGCCAAGCCGGAGACAATAAGATTCTTCTTATCCATTTTCTCCTCCGTTCACAGACAGATCCGGCCGCCGCGGCTCGCGCAGCGCTCGGCGAAACGCCTGTAGACTACCACGAAACGATTGGCCAACTTAACAGACGCAAACCCGAAAACACGGTTTTTGCCGCCCGAACGAGTATTCCGCCGTTAGCGGCGGCGCCCGAGAGTCTCCGCGCCAGAAGGCCGCCGCGTCTATTCGGGCGACTGGCGGGGCCGATATACGAGGGACAGCACCGCTCCGCAGAGCATGATCTGGATCATCCCGTACACGAACCAGGAGAGGGCCAACGAGTGCGGGACGGGCAACACCACGTAAAAACCGTAAGCCATGGGGACAGTCACGAAGAGGCCGATGCAGAAACCGTACCGGATCCCCTCCATGATTCCCTCCCCCGGCCGCATCCGGGCAAAGATGTGAACGAAAATGAAAGACCACAAAAGACTGGTCAAAAACATGATCCACGACATCGACATCATCTCGTCCTCGGCCCGCCAGACGTCGGCGGTGGCCTCGTAAGCTCCTTCGAGCAGAACCGCGTGCACGAGAAAGTCAAGGATCCCGGTGGACGACGTAAACCGCCAAGCCGGAGACAATAAGATTCTTCTTATCCATTTTCTCCTCCGTTCACAGACAGATCCGGCCGCCGCGGCTCGCGCAGCGCTCGGCGAAACGCCTGTAGACTACCACGAAACGATTGGCCAACTTAACAGACGCAAACCCGAAAACACGGTTTTTGCCGCCCGAACGAGTATTCCGCCGTTAGGGAAGGTCTGAATAAGGCAGTTTTTGGTGCGCTGGATGGTTGATGCTGTCCGTAAGGAGCGGTTGCAGTTGGGCTGCCAGCGAATTTTGCGGCTAAATCCTGCTCTTTTTGACTGTGCAACGCCAATTTTGACCCCGCAGCGACGGTTTCAACTCCGCTTCTGCGGCTTTGCGCCACTGTGGGCGCACGACTCCTGTATTGTGGCGCTCAGGCCGTCGCGTAGCGCCCGGCGAGCAGCACATTGGCGAAGCCCAACAGCAGACTGATCCGCTCCCTGTTCTTGGCCAAGCCGCGATAGGCGCCTTGGCGTAACCAAAGTGCCGCTTCCCATACAGAAACGGATGCTCCACCTTGGCCCGCACCTCCGCCTTGCGCCGCTCCGCCCGCGCCTCCGCACTGTCCGCCGCCAAGCGCCGCCGCTGCCCAGCCTTCAGCGCCACTTGCCACTCCACCCTACGCCGGCGATGCTCCGGGCGCTTCTCCACCCCCTGATAGCCCGCATCCCCCTGATAGCCCGCATCCCCGCACACTACCTTCTCCCCGCCGTGCAGCAACTTATGCGCTTGGGTCACATCCGCCACATTCGCCGCTGTCGCCGCCACGCTATGCGCCAGCCCCGTCTCGGCGTCCACCCCGATGTGCGCCTTCATCCCGAAATGCCATTGCTTCCCCTTCTTCCTCTGATGCATCTCCGGGTCGCGACTCCGCTCCTTGTTCTTCGTCGAACTCGGCGCGGCGATGATCGTCGCGTCCAGGATCGTCCCTTCCCGCAACCGCAACCCCTGCCCCGCCAAGTGCGCGTTGCTCTCCGCCAGCACAACCCCGCCCAACTCGTGCTTCTCCAACAGATGCCGAAAGTGCAAAATCGTCGTCTCGTCCGGCAACGCATCTCCCAAACGCAAACCCACAAAGCGCCGCACCGACTCGATCTCGTACAGCATGTCCTCCATCCCCGGATCGCTCACGTTGTAAAACAACTGCACGCAGTGCACGCGCAGCATCACCGCCAACTCGTACGGCCCCCGCCCCCGCCCCGCTTTGGGGTAGTACGGGCGGATGCGCTCCTCCAAACGCTCCCACGGAATCAATTCCTCCATCCGCCCCAGAAACTTCTCCCGCCTCGTGCGGTGTTTCTTGCCCTCGTACTCCATATCCGCAAAGCTCCGCTGATGCATCCTTCCTCCCTCTAACGACAACATCTACCCTACAACTCCACTAGGATACATCCCCCCTGCTTGCCACTACTTATTCAGACCTTCCTTAGCGGCGGCGCCCGAGAGTCTCCGCGCCAGAAGGCCGCCGCGTCTATTCGGGCGACTGGCGGGGCCGATATACGAGGGACAGCACCGCTCCGCAGAGCATGATCTGGATCATCCCGTACACGAACCAGGAGAGGGCCAACGAGTGCGGGACGGGCAACACCACGTAAAAACCGTAAGCCATGGGGACAGTCACGAAGAGGCCGATGCAGAAACCGTACCGGATCCCCTCCATGATTCCCTCCCCCGGCCGCATCCGGGCAAAGATGTGAACGAAGATAAACGCCCACAAAAGGTTGGCGAGGAACATGATCCATGACATCGACATCATCTCGTCCTCCGGCCGCCAGACGTCGACGGTGGCCTCGTAGGCTCCGCTCAGCAGAACCGAATGCACGAGAAAGTCCAGAAGTTGGAAAACGACGTAAACCGCCAAACCGGAGACAATAAGATTCTTCTTGTCCATTTTTCTTCTCCATTCGCAGACGGAACCGGGCACCCGTGTCGCACGCAGCGCCCGGAGAGGCGCCTGTAGACTACCACGAAATCGCCGGCGTCCCTACGCCAACGGCCCGAAATCGATCTCCGAACGGAGAAATGCGCGCACTTGCGCCGCATGGGACGCTCACGCTCGCGGAGGGGGCGCAGGGTCGGGACGGACTCCGTCCCGCGGCGCAACGTCCGGCAACTTTTAGCAAACCCTGACGCAGCGGCGTTCGGGGCCTACGCGAGTATCTCGTTGACCACTCTTCCGTGCACGTCGGTGAGGCGGAAGTCGCGCCCTGCGTAGCGGTAGGTCAGCTTTTTGTGGTCGAGCCCGAGCAGGTGCAGCATCGTGGCGTGCAGGTCGTGCAGGTGAACCTTGTTTTCCACCGCCGCGCCGGTTGCGTCGCAACGCCCGTGACGGACGCCGCCCTTGACGCCGCCCCCGGCCATCCACATCGTGTAGCCGCGGTTGTTGTGGCGGCGTCCGTCGCCCTTGTTCTGCTCGAAGGTCGAGCGCCCGAACTCTCCGCCCCAGACGATCAGCGTGTCCTGCATCAGGCCGCGCTGCTTGAGATCGGTCATCAAGGCGGCGATCGGCTTGTCGGTCGCCGTGGCGTTGGCCTTGAGGCGCTCGCGGAGCCTGTTGTGCTGGTCCCAACCGCGATGGCCGAGCTCGATGAAGCGCACGCCGGCTTCGGCCATGCGCCGGGCCAACAAGCACTGCGTGCCAAAGTCGCGCGTCACCTTGTCGTCGATGCCGTAAAGCGCGCGGACATGCTCCGGCTCCTGAGAAATATCCATGACGTTCGGAACGGTCTTCTGCATCTTGAAGGCCAGTTCGTAGGACTGGATGACGCCCTCGACTTGACTGTCCACCTTGTTTTTTTCCAGCAGACCGCGGTTGAGGTCTTGCACGAAATCCATTTGGCGGCGCTGGGCTTCGAGGCTCATTCGCGCATTGCGGATGTTGCCGATGGGGTCTTGGCCCGGATCGATATTCAGGCGCGTGCCCTGGAACGTCGCCGGCAGAAACGCAGAACCGTAAAGCGCCGCGCCGCCGACCGGCGGGGGGTTCATGGTCACGAAGCCCGGCAGGTCCTGATTTTCGGCGCCGAGGCCGTAAACGACCCACGAACCCATCGACGGTCTGACGAAGGTGATGTTGCCCGTATGCGTGAAAATCGATGCTTGCGGGTGCGCCGGCGTATCGGTATGCATGCCGTTGAGCAGACACAGGTCGTCGGCGTGTTGCTGCAGGTGAGGAAAGACCTCCGAAATGAGCAGGCCGCTCTCGCCGCAGCGGTCGAACTTGTAAACCGGCGGTAGTATTTTCCCCTTTTGATTGCCGGCGGCGAGATTCATCTCGGCATTTTGACCGGCGTGCTTCTCAAGCTCCGGGTTGTAATCAAAAGTCTCGTGCTGCGTCGGGGCGCCCTGCATGAACAGGAAGATGACCCGCTTGACCTTCGGCTCGAAATGGGGCTGCTTGGGCAGCAAGGGGTTTTTGAACGTCTTGGCCCGTAACGCCTCCTGCGCGGCGAGATGCGCAAACGCCGTGTAGCCGAAACCGGCGGTTGCGGACTTCAAGAAATTCCGGCGGCTGAAATCGGAATGGGTCATCTTCGAACCTCTCGTCAGTTCTGGTCGATTTATCCGCGGTAGCGGAACTCGGCGCTGCCGAACAGCGCGTGATACAAACGGGCCCACGCTTCTTGCGGGCCGCGAACCGTGGGGACGCTCCGGCCCCGCGCCGGCCGCTCGGCGCCTTCGAGAAACGCCGCGATCTCGTCGAAATCGCGGGGGTCGGCCGGGCGTCCGCGAAGCAACTCCACGAGCTTGCCGATTTGCCGGCGGCGCAGGTCGCCTTCGTTATTCACGAAAAAGCGCTTGACGGCCTGGACGGTTTTCTCGGCGCCCGGCTGCTTTTCGCTCACGTAGTCTATGGCCTCCGCCATCTCGGAATCCGTCGGCTGACGCCGCAGCAATTCGGTCACGGCGGTGAAGAGCCAGTCTTCGACGTTCTCTTCGGCCTTGACGCGGGTGCGCCACCGTTGGGGCTGTCCTTCCGAGCGCAGCGTCTCGACGGTCGAGGCGACGAACGCCAGCGACTTCTCCACCTCGGCCTCGGTCGGCTCGCGGGAGAGCACTTGGCGGAAAGCGCGCTTCACTCTTGCGGCGTCCGTTTTTTCCCTGGCCATGAGCCTTTCGGCTGCGGTGCGCGCATGCGCCTGCACGAAATCGCTGTTCATCAGAAACAGCGCTTGCGTCGCTACCGTGGTCACATCGCGCGCGCCGTGGGTCTCGCTCGGCTCGGGAAAATCGAACGTCTCGAAAAATCGGTTCGTCTGGTTGCGGATCACCGGGACATAAATGCTGCGGTAGGTTTCTTCGACTTCCCAAGGCTCGATCTGCCTGTTCCCGGCGTTGATCAACTGATTGCGGGAAAAGGCATGCACCGGGGAAGCCTGCGGCCGCTCGGAACTCATCTCGCCGCTGATCAGCAAGACGGAATCGCGCAGAGCTTCGACTTCGAGCCGGCGGCGGTTGGCGCGCCAAAGCAGCGTGTTGTCGGGCTCGACCTCGAAATTTTTCTCGTCGAAGTCGGTCGCGAGGCGGTACGTCCGGCTGAGCACGATCTCGCGGATGATGCTCTTGACCGACCAGCCCTGCTCCATGAACCGAACCGCCAGATAATCCAGCAATTGCGGATGCGTCGGGGCGGAGCCCATCTTGCCGAAGTTGTCGACGGTCTTGACGATGCCCCGGCCGAACAGATGATGCCAGACGCGGTTGGCCATCACCCGGGCGGTCATGGGATTGTCGCGGTCGGTCAGCCATGCGGCGAGTTGCCGGCGGCCGCTTTCGTTCTTGCCGATTTGCGGCAGGGCGCGGTCTCTGGGGAACAAAACCCGAACGAAGCCGCGCTCCGTCTCGTCGCCGAGCATATGCGGGTCGCCACCGATATTGACTTGGCAATCGACGGCCTGCTCGGCTTCGACCACGCCCATCGCCAAGTTCTCGGGCACGGGCATGTCGCCGAGCTCGCGGGCGAGCTTGCGGGTTTTCGCGCGGTCCCGCGCTTGCTCGGCGGCCAGCAACTCTTGCCACAGCCGCTCGCGTTTGGCGCGCAGCTCGGCGGCCTCTTCGCCCGAGTAATCGGGGACGCCGTCCAGCGTCACCATCTTCTCGATGCGGAAGTAGCCCGAGTTGAAACGGGGCCGCAGGCGAAGGCCGTCGCGCAGCTCGGAACTGCGGAAGATGCCGGCCATGGAGTAGTAGTCCTTGGTGGGAATCGGATCGAATTTGTGATCGTGGCAGCGCGCGCAGCCGACGCTCAAGGCCAGCATCGAGCGCGTCGTCACGTTGATCATCTCATCGGCGACGTCCATCGGAAACAGCTTGCGGTCGGGCTCATTGAGATCGTGGGCCCCCAGCGCGAGGAATCCGGTCGCAATCTGGTTTTCGTTGCGCTCCTCCCGATTGCGGTAAGGCAGCAGGTCGCCGGCAATCTGCTCGTGGATGAATTCGTCGTAGGGCTTGTCTGCGTTGAACGCATCGATCACATAGTCGCGGTATTTCCAGGCGACCGGGAAAGGAAGATTGCGCGTCCGCCCGATGGTTTCCGCGTAGCGCGCCACATCGAGCCAATGGCGGCCCCAGCGCTCGCCGAAATGCCGCGAGGCGAGCAGCCGGTCGACCACCTTGTGGAAGGCGCGTTCGTCGTCATCGGCAACGAACGCGGCAATTTCCGCCGGCGCCGGCGGCAGGCCGGTGAGATCGTAAGAGACGCGGCGGATCAAAGCTTCCCGGGAAGCATCGCTTACCGGCCGCAGCCCTTTCTCTTCGATCTTCGCCAGAACGAATCGGTCAACCGCGCCGCGCGGCCAGCCAGTGTATTTGACGGCCGGCGGGTCCGCTTTCTGCGGCGGCTGAAACGCCCAATACTTCCTGCCCTTCTCGACATCGATCGTCGATTGCGCCTGAGCGATCTTTATCTCGCGCGGGTCGGGAGCGCCCATCTCGATCCACGCCGCAAAATCCTCGATCACGCCGTCGGGAAGCTTGCCCATCGGCGGCATTTTCAGCTTGCCCTCGTAGCGCAATGCTGCGAGGAGCACGCCGGCCTCGACGTCGCCCGGAACCACGGCGTGGCCGCGCTGCCCGCCGTTGCGAATGCCCTGCTTGGTGTCCAGCGAGAGGCCGCCCATCCGCGTCTTGGCCTCGGCGGAATGACACATGTAGCAGTTCTTGGCCAGGACCGGACGGATCTTTTTCTCGAAAAAGTCCAGTTGAGCGGGTTCGATCTCGGCGGCGGCGGGAATAACAAAACCGGAAACAATCAGCAGGGTGGAAATCGGCGGCAGAAACCGTTTCATCGTTGCAGGAAGCCTCCTTGCGGCCGTGCGGCACCTAGATACAAGTGTACTCGTATCCAGTATGCCACAGCATCCCGGGGACGTAAAAAAATGTCAAGAAACGCCGGTCGGCCGGCCGCCGAGCCGGCGGTGTTCGCAGAGCGCCCGCTCGACCGACTCCGGCACGTCGGCCAGCACTTCGACGCCGCTCTCGTCGTCGCGGCGTTCGAGGACGTTGGCATGCTCGTAGAGGAAGGCGAGCTTGCCGCCGGTCTCGAATGGAAAACGAAACCGCGAGCGCACGATACGGTCGTCGGGCAGCAACTCGTCGATGCTCGCCGGCAGTTGCGCAAGCCCCTCTCCCGTCTTGGCGGAAACGCACAAGACCCGGGCCGCCGAAGCGAAAGACCGCTCGGCCTCGGAAGCGGCCTCACGCTCTTCAGGCGTCAACAGGTCGCACTTGTTGAGCACGAGAAGCTGTGGTTTGCCGCTCGATCCGAGATCGGCGAGCAGCCGCTCGACCTCCTCCATCCGGCCGCGGCGTTGCGGCGCTGCGGCATCGACCACATGCAAGATCATTGCCGCTTCGTTCACCTCTTCCAAAGTCGCTCGAAATGCCTCGATCAGAGTCGTCGGCAGGTTGCGGATAAAGCCGACGGTGTCGGCAAGCAGCGCGTCCCGGTTGGAAGGCAGGGTCAAGCGGCGAATCGTCGGATCGAGCGTGGCGAACATTTTCTTGTCCGTCAGAACGTCGGCGGCGGCAAGCGCGTTGAACAGCGCCGATTTTCCGGCATTGGCGTAGCCGACAAGGGCGATAGTGCGCAGTCTCGCCGCGCTGCGCCGATTGCGCTGCAGCCTGCGGGTCGAGCGCACTTTCTCCAAGCCCGCTTCGAGCTTGTCGATCTTGCGGCGAATCTTGCGGCGGTCCGTCTCAAGCTGCGTTTCGCCGGGACCGCGCGTGCCGATGCCCGCGCCCAGCCGCGACATTTCCGCGCCCCTGCCGGCGAGCCGCGGCAGCAGATAGTTCAGTTGCGCCAACTCGACCTGCAGGCGGCCTTCGCGGGTGCGCGCGTGGCGGGCGAAAATGTCGAGGATCAACTGCGTGCGGTCGAGCACGCGGCATTCGGTTGCGCGGGCAAGGTTACGCTGCTGACTCGGCGAGAGATTGCGGTCGAACAGCACGAAATCGGGGTTGGATTCCGCCGCCCAGCTTTTGATCTCGCGCACTTTGCCCGCGCCGATCAACGTCACCGGATCCGGCGCATCGCGGGACTGGAGCGTCTTGCCCAACACTTCGGCCCCGGCGCCGCGGGCAAGCTCCTCCAATTCGTTGAGCGATTCTTCGGCAGTATAGGCGTACGGTCCGTTGTCCGTGCCGCCGTCTTTCCGCACACGAAGTCCGACGAGGATGCACTTTTCCGGCGCCTCTCGCGGCAATGCGTCAGCAGTGCGCCGTTTCTGCGCGGCTCCGCTCAAGTTGGGGATGGTCCAGCCGACTGCGCCCGGTCGCCGGTTCCGGCCGGAACCGGCGACCAAGCTGTCTCAGTCTAGCAGACCGGCCCTGGCCGTATGGTTTCTTGCATTCCACTCCCCTGCTTCGGAGCAGCCGATGGGGCGGATATACTGAATTTGAAGTGACGCTTCCCGTTCTCAAGCAGGTCGCTCTCGCGCTGCGCACGCTCAACCCCGGCGCAGTGCGCGCCTTGGCCGACCGGCCGGTAACGTTCGGCGTGCTCGCCGCGGACGAGACCGCGGCGGCCGATATTCACGACTTCCTGGTTCCTCGGGATCTGCCGCCCGAAAAAACGGCGGCGGCCGAAGCTTGCATCCGCCGCGTTGCATCGGAAGAAGATTTCGCGCGGACGACGGTCGGTTTTTCCGAACCGGGCGTGCCGCACCCGGCGCATTATTACGCCTTCGACGCCTGGAATCCGGAGCCGGCGGCGCAGTCGCTGCTGGACAACCATGAGGACGAACAGCTTGTGCTCGGACGCCGGTTTCCGGGCCTTCGCGGCGCAGTCAGCGAACGCTTGATCTGGAAAATCGCCAAGGAAAACACGATGTTTACCGTCGCCACGGCCTTGCCCAACGTGGCGCCGAGCTTGATTTCCCTGCCCTGGGCGGTTGGAGAATTCGCATCCGACACGGCGTTCCTGACCGTGAACCAGGTGCGCCTGGCCCTTTTGCTTGCAGCAGCGCACGACTGCGCAATCGGCTACGGCGAGCAAGGCGCGGAAATCGGATCGATCGCGGCGGCCGCATTCGGCTGGCGCGCTTTGGCCCGACAGGCGGTTTCCAAGGTTCCCGCCGGCGGCGGGCTCATCTCCAAAGGCCTGATCGCCTTCGCCGGCACATACGCCGTCGGACGCGGACTCGAGCAGTGGTTCCGCCGCGGGCGCCGGCTCACGCGCATGGAGCAGAACGCTTTTTACAAAGACGCCTACAGAAGCGGACGCTCGGCCGTGGAAAAAATCGTCAAGCGCGCCGCGGGGCGGGCCGCCGCCGCTGAAGGCCCCGCCTGAGGGCGCCGCCGCGGCCTACTCGTGGACCCACTGCTGCAGCCAGCCGAGCACGGTCTCGTACCACAGCACGCTGTTGGCGGGCTTGAGAATCCAGTGGCCTTCGTCCGGGTAATACAGGAATTTCGACGGAACGTCCCGCATCTGCAGCGCCGTAAAAAGCGCCATGCCCTGCTCGACCGGCACGCGGTAGTCCTTTTGGCCGTGAACCACGAGCGTGGGCGTCTGGAATTCCGTGACCGAAGCGCTCGGCGACCACCGCGCGTAGACTTCCGGTTTTTCCCACGGCGCGCCTGCGAATTCCCATAAGGGAAACCACAGTTCCTCCGTAGCGCCGAAAAAGCTCTCCAGATCGTAGACGCCCGCATGGGAAACGAACGCCCGAAACCGCTGCGAATGGCCCAGCAGCCAGTTGACCATGTAGCCGCCGTACGATCCGCCCGCGGCGACCACGCGGTCGCGGTCGATATACGGGCGCGGGATGACCGTATCCAGACCCGCAAGAATATCCTCGACGACCTTGCCGCCCCAATCGGCGTTGACGCCGTCGATGAACGCCTGACCGTAGCCGGTCGATCCGCGGGGATTGGGCATGAAAACCACAAACCCGGCCGCGGCGAAGACCTGCGCGTTCCAACGGTAGCTCCAACTTTGCCGCCATGCGCCTTGCGGCCCGCCGTGAATCAACAGCAGCAACGGGTAGGTACGGTCCAGGTCAAGATTCGGAGGCTTGAGCAAAAAGCCTGAAACCTCGCTGCCGTCGTTGCTCGCGTAGCGGACTTCCTCGTAATCGGGAAGCTTGTAACGGTCGAGGATTGCGTCGTTTTCATGCGTCAGTCGAAGCGGCGCCCCGCCGCTGGAGAAGCCTCTGAAAATTTCGACCGGATGCGAGCCGCTCTGCGCCGTGTAGATCAGGGACTTCCCATCGGGAAGCAATTGCACGCGCCCGTGCGACGCATCTCCGTAAACGGCCATGTTGACCCCGCCGCCGCTAACCAGAACGGTGAAGATCGGCTCTCGCCCGCGGTCGTCGGCCGTAAGGAACAAGCGACCGGAGTCGGACGACCACGCCACGCCGGTGACCCACCGATCGAAGGTCTCGGTCACCGCCGCCGTTTCGCCGTTTTCGCGGTCGTAGAGCATCAGGCGGAAACGGTCGCTCTCATAGCCGGCCTTCTGTTGTGCGAGGTAGGCAATGTAAAGCCCGTCGGGAGAATACGCCGGCCCTCCGTCGAACGCCGGGTTGTCGGTCAGCCGAGCGGGCTCGCCTCCCCGGATCGAGACGGCGAACAGGTCGGTATCGGTGCTGAGGGCAAGGCCCGCCTCGGCCGCGCCGTCCGAGGCGCGAACATAGGCCACCTCCAGGCCGTCCGGAGAAATCGCGTAGCCCTCGGGAGCGGACAGCGAAAACGGCGGCACGTCGTATTGCCCCGGCGTAAGATCGACGGCGTCGTCTCCGCTGCCGGGGGCAGCATCCGCCGCAACCGCAAACAGATGACTCCGGCGGCCGTCGTCCCAGGCGTCCCAATGCCTGTACAGCAAGCTGTCGTAAACGCGCGCCTGGACGCGGCCGTCCTTGTCTCGCGCGAGCCGGGCCTTGTTGCACTCCCAATCGCTCCCGCAATCCGGATAGACGCGGCTGGCGAAAACCAGAGTGTCCCCGGTCGGCGAGAACAAGACCCCGTCGGCCTCGGTCGGGAGATCGGTCACGGCGCGCTGCCGCGATCCGTCGGACTCCATCAGCCAGATCTGCGACGCATCGGTCCGGTCGGAGACGAATGCGAGTTGCGCCGAATCCGGCGACCAACGCGGTCGGCTGTTGTTGCCCTCATGGGTCAGTTGCCGCGCCTCGCCGCCGTCCGCGGAGACCGTGAAAATCTGCTTGGTCTTTGCATTCTTTTCCTCAGCAACCCGCTCGACCACGTAGGCGACCCGCGCGCCGTCGGGCGAAAGCTGCGGATCTGCAATCCGCGCGAGGCTCAACAGAGCGTGAACGTCAAAAACCGGCTGCACCGCGCGGGCGGCGGGCGGCGCCTCGGACGCCGCGGCTTGCGTTCGATCCGCCCCGAGTTGAGCGGTTTCGACCTCTTGCGCAGCCAAAGCTCCGCCGGCCAGAACGGCGACCGCGGCGAAACGATGCATTCCTAGAATGTATCAGGGAGCGGCAAGCGGCAGGCCCCGCGGCGGCCGGCCGATTCCCGTAATCTAAATTTCATGCAGCTCGGTTTCGTGTCCGCCATTCTGCCCGATTTGACCTTGGACGAAGTCTGCGCCGCCGCCGCCGCCGAGGGCTACGACTGCGTGGAAATCATGTGCTGGCCGGTGGGCAAAGCGGAGCGCCGCTACGCCGGCGTCACCCACATCGACGTCAACCGGCTCGACGCCGGGGAAATCCGTAACATCCAGGCAACCCTGGACAAGCACGGCGTGGCCGCCGCAGCGCTCGGTTACTATCCGAATCCGCTGTCGCCCGACCCGAACGAAGCAGCGACGGCGGCGGCGCATATCGAGCAGGTCATTCGCGCGGCGAAAAAACTGGGCCTGTCGCACGTCAACACGTTCGTCGGCCGCGACTGGACCCGGTCGCTCGAAGCCAACTGGCAGCCGTTTTTGAAAACCTGGAAGCCGCTCGTCCGCTGCGCCGAAGAACACGGCGTGCGCATCGGCATCGAAAACTGCCCGATGCTCTTCACCTCCGACGAATGGCCCGGCGGAAAGAATCTGGCGGTCTCGCCGGCTGTCTGGCGCAGGATGTTCGCCGCAATTCCGAGCGAGTGCTTCGGTCTCAACTACGACCCCTCGCATCTCGCCTGGATGCAGATGGACCCCATCGCGCCGTTGCGCGACTTCGCCGAGCGCATCTTCCACGTCCACGCCAAAGACGTGCGGGTGGACCGCCGCCGCCTCGACGACGTGGGCATTCTCGCTCATCCCCTGGAGTTTCACGAGCCCAAGCTGCCCGGCCTCGGCGACGTCGATTGGGGCAGGTTTTTCTCGGTTTTGACGAGTAGCGGCTACGACGGTCCGGTCTGCCTCGAAGTCGAAGACCGCTCTTACGAGGGGTCGTTGGAGGCGCGCAAGCGCGCATTGCGCCAAGGCGCGCGGTTTCTGCGCCAGTTTGTCGCCTGAGCCGCGCGTCATGCGGAAACGATCTCGGAGAAATCCGCAATCGACGAAAGTCCCGTCAACAGGCGCGCCAGAAACGTCAGGCGGTTCTCCCGCACCGCCTTGTTCTCGGCCATCACCAGCACGTCGTCGAAAAATCTGTCCACGGCGGGCCGCAGGGCGGCAATTTCCCGCAGCGCCTCTTCGTATCGCGCGGTCTCGCCAAGCTGCGGAATTCTGCCCAGGACATTGCCGAACGCGGCGTGCAGATCGGCTTCGGCGCCCGCCTCGAGCAACTCCCGATCGAGGACTCGGCCGGCGTACTTCCGCTCGCCGCCGGCCTTTTCGAGGATATTGCGGATCCGCTTGAAACTGACCGCCAGCGGCTCGAAATCGGGCGTCGGACGCACGGCGGCGACGGCCTTCGCCCGCGCTGCGGCGTCGAACGGCGCCGCGTCTGACGCCGCGAGCACGGCGGCGACCTCGTCGTAGGCGAAGCCGCCGACCTCGCGCAGCCAATAACGGAGGCGCTCGACGAAAAACTCGCGCAGCCTCCCGGCATTCCCGCCGCCGCCGGCGATGCCGACGAGGCGGTCGAGCGACAGGGCCAGCCCGCCCTCGACGACGATACGGATTACCCCGTAGGCCGCGCGGCGCAAGGCCAGCGGGTCGCGCGAACCCGTCGGGATCATGCCCAGAGAGAACATGCCGCCCAGCGTCGTCAGCTTGTCGGCAAGCGAGACGACCTTGCCCGCCTCGCTGCGGGGCAGACCGCCGCCGGAGCCCGCCGGCAAATAGTGGTCGTAGACCGCCTCCGCAACGTCCTGCGCTTCGCCCTGATCGGCGGCGTACAGACCGCCGATCCGCCCTTGAAGCTCGGGAAACTCGCCCACCATTTCGGTGGTCAAATCGCACTTGGCCAATTCGGCGGCGCGGTCGGCCGCCTGCAACTGCGCGGCGTCGAAGCGCAAAGCCTCGGCAAGGTCTTTCACGGCGGCGCGGTTGCGCTCGGTCTTGTCGAAGTAACTGCCCAAATCCGTCTGGAACGTCACGGCCTTCAGGCTTTGCACGCGGTCGGACAGCCGCTGCTTGCGATCGAAATCCCAAAAAAATCGAGCGTCGTTGAAACGCGCCCGCAGCACGCGCTCGTTCCCGCGGCGGATTTCGCCGTCGGGGTCGCCGTCGAGATTGGCGACCGCCACGAATGCGTTCGCCAACTTGCCGGACTCGTCCTCGACGGCGAAATACTTCTGATGAACCAGCATCACGGTCTCGAGCACTTCGTCCGGCAGAGTCAGATAGCTTGCGTCGAACCGGCCCAGAATCGCCGTCGGGCGCTCCGTGAGATAGGTCAGCGCGGCAAGCAGCTTGGGGTTGCCGCGAATTTTTTTGCCCGGCGGCAGCAGTTCTTCCGCCTCGGAAAGTATCTTTTTCCGCCGCTCCGCGCTCGAGAGAATCACGTGGTTGGCGGCCAGCTTCAGCCGATAGTCGGCGGCGCCGGTCACCGCGATCCGCTCGCCGCCCAAGCGGCGGTGGCCGAAGGTCGTATTGCCGGCGGTAACGCCCGCAATTTCAAAAGGAACGACTTCGCCGTTCAGCAGACACGTCAGCCGGCGGATCGGGCGGATGAAGCGCGGGCCGTTCTTGCCCAGCCAGTACATGTTCCGGGGGAAGGAAATCGAAAGGATGACATCCGGCAAGATTTCCGCAAGAATATCCGCCGTCGAGCGGCCCTTGACCGTTCGCGCAACGAATAACCGTCCCTTGTCGTCAACCTGCAGATCGGCGGCTTCGACGCCGGCCTTGCGCGCAAACCCTTCGCCCGCTTTCGTCGGTTTGCCGCCGGCGTCGAAAGCCGCGCGCAGCGGCGGGCCGGTGAGAATCTCTTCGCGGTCGGCCTGGCCCGCGGGCAAGCCTGCGGCGAACAGCGTCAGGCGGCGCGCGGTCGCTTCCATAGTCGTGGATACGCCGTCGCCCAACCGGAATTTCGCCAGCGCCTCCATGAACCGGCGCTCGAAATCCGACAGCGCCCCGGGAATCATCCAGTCCGGGATTTCCTCGGTCCCGACCTCCAGCAGCAGCTCGCTCATGACGCCGCCCCGGCGGTTCCCCGCTGCTGATCGACCCAGGAGTTGGCTACGCCGACCGCCAGATTGCGCACTCGCTGGATCACGACGGCGCGCTCGGTCACGCTGATCGCGCCGCGCGCCTGAAGCATGTTGAAAAGGTGCGAGCACTTGAGCGTCCGGTCGTGCGCCGCGAGCAACGGGAAGCGTTCGCGCGCCGCGCGGTCGTCAAGACCTTTGTAGGCGTCGAGCAAACGCCGGCACTCGGCTTCGTGCAGTTCGAACTCCTTCCAGACGGAATCCACGTCGGCCTCCTCGAAGTTATAGACCGAGTACTGCCGCTCGTCGTCGAAGCGGACGTCGCGGTATCGGACGCGGTCGTTCCAGCGAATGTCGTAAACGCTTTCGACGTTCTGGATAAACGCCGCCAGACGCTCGAGGCCGTAAGTCAACTCGGCGGGAAAGACCTCGAGGTCGATGCCGCCGCACTGTTGAAAGTAAGTGAACTGCGTGATTTCAAGTCCGTCGAGCATCACCTGCCAACCGACGCCCCAAGCGCCTAGCGTCGGCGATTCCCAGTTATCCTCCTCGAGCTTGCAGTCGTGGCGCGTCAGGTCGATGCCGATCGCCTCGAGGCTCTTCATGTAAAGCTCGATCACGTCCTCCGGAGCGGGCTTCAGGATCACTTGCAACTGCATGTGCTTGTAGAGGCGGTTCGGATTCTCGCCGTATCGGCCGTCCGCCGGCCGCCGGCTCGGTTGTACGTAAACGACGTTATAGGGGTCCGGGCCGAGAACGCGGAGAAACGTCTCCGGACACATGGTCCCGGCGCCGACTTCGCAGTCGAGCGGTTCTTGAACGATGCAGCCTTTCTCGGCCCAGTAGGACTTGAGCCGAAAGATAACGTCCTGAAAGGTCGGCGCCTGGGCCGCGCGATGCAGCATGGAAAACGGTCTCCGAGGCGGGAGGCAAGGGCCGTCGGCGGCCCGCGAGGCAAGTTTTCAGAGTAACACGCCGTCCGCTCATTGCAGGCGGTCGGTTTCAGGCGGCGTCGAGCACGGCCGCGAAACGCAGGCGAACATAGTCCACCGTCCACTTCTCGCCGTCCCAAAGCTCGGGGCGCAAGCGCTCGCGCAGTTCGTCGTAGGCGTCGTCCGCGCCGCCGGCCAACGCCTCGACAAACGGCGCCGCGAAAACCCTCAGCCAAGCGGCGATGTCGCCCGGCAGAGGAGTCGGCCGCGCGAACGACTCCATTGCGGCGACGCGGAAACCGGCCCGTTCCAACCGCCCGCGGTACTCCTCGCGCGACGGAAAATACCAGGGAGACAATTCATCGTAGCTCGCGCCGCGGGCGGACAGCGCCGCTTGCAAGGCGCGGACAATCGCCTGCACGTTGCCCGCCCCGCCGAACTCGCCGACGAATCTCCCACCGGGTTTCAGCGCCCGCGCAACCGCCGCGAGAACCGCGTCCGGGGCCAACATCCAGTGCAGCGCGGCGTTCGAAAAAACCCCGTCGAACTCCGCGCGGAAGGGCAACGCGACGGCATCGGCGACGCGGCAGTCGAGTCCGCCCGCGCAGGCGGCCGCGACCATCGACGCGCTCGAATCGATGCCCACGACCGAACAGCCCCGCGCGGCAAGCTTTGCGGTCAGTGCGCCGTCCCCGCAGCCCAAGTCGAGAATGCGCTCCCCCGCTGCCGGGGCCAGCAACTCGATCAGCGGCGCCCCGAGGTCGGAGACGTAACGCGAATCGCGGGCATACTGCTCCGCATCCCAACTGCCGGCGTCTCGAACTCGCGCCATACCCCGCGGCCGTAGAAAAATACAGCGGTCTTCCGCGCCTTTTCCCCGAGACGCCGCGCCGAATAGCCGAACGCCGGCGGCAAGCAGCCCCGCACGATACCCTCACGGGCGTCCGGCGTGGCGGAAAACCTGTGTGTTTCCCTGTATTTTAGCCACCGCCCTGTGTTAGGCTGAAGGTTTTGCGTTCCGCAGAAAAGTTGCCCGTTTCGAGGGTTATCTTGAGAGGAATGTGTAATTTATGGACCGAATTGTAGATTTGATCCGCCGCAAGCGCAATAACGAAGAACTCGCTCTCGAAGAGCTCGAGCGGCTGATCAACGGATACATCCGCGCAGAAATTTCCGATGCGCAAATGGCCGCTTTCCTGATGGCCGGGACGTGCAACGGATTCAACGACTCCGAAGCCGCCGCGCTGACGGCGGCGATGCTCCGCTGCGGGCAGCGCGTCGACCTTTCCGCAGTCCCCAAAGCCAAGGTGGACTGCCACTCGACCGGCGGCGTCGGCGACAAGATATCACTGATCGCCGCGCCGGTCGCCGCGGCCTGCGGGCTGGCGGTTCCCGTCATCGCCGAACGCGGCATCGGACACACGGGCGGAACCTTGGACAAGCTCCAGTCGATCCCCGGGTTCCGCACGCAACTCGCGCTGGCGGACTTCGAAGACCTGGTAACGGAATTCGGTCTGGCGTTCACCGGACAGAGCAACGAGCTGGCCCCCGCGGACAAGCGTTTGTACGATCTGCGCGAAGCAACCGCAACCGTCGAATCCCAGGCGTTGATCGCAGCCTCGGCAATGTCGAAGAAGCTTGCCGAGGGCCTCGACGGCCTCGTTCTCGACGTCAAGGTCGGCAAGGGATCGCTGCTCTCGGGGCGCACCGAAGCCCGCCGCCTCGCCCAGTTGATGATCGGCATCGGCCGGCGGATGGACGTGAAGGTGCAAGCTCTGCTCACCGATATGGACCAGCCCCTGGGTTTTACCATCGGCAACGCGTTGGAGATCATGGAAGCCTCCCAGACGCTCCAGGGGCAAGGCCCGCCCGATCTCACCGGCTTGGGGGTCGAGGCTGCGGCGCGCATGATCTTCATGGGCAACCCGCTGATCTCGATCGACAGCGCCCGCGAGCAGGCCAACACGGCGATCGAAGACGGCTCGGCGCTGGAAGTCTTGCGCAACGTCATCGCCGCTCAAGGCGGCAACGCCAACGTCTTGCAGCAATTCGAGCTGCTGCCGAACGCTTCCGGCGAGCACGTCATCACCTCTCCCCGCGACGGCTACATCAGCCGCATCAATGCCGACGACATCGGCCGCGCCGCAGTGCTGTTGGGCGCGGGCCGCACCGATGCGGAAGACAAAATCGATCCCGCGGTCGGCATTGTCCTGCAGGCCAAGGTGGGCGACAACGTGGTCGCCGGCTCGGGACTCTGCGCGCTCTACTACACCGACGAGACCAACCTGGCCGAAGCCGTGCAACTGGTCGAAGATGCGTTCCGTCTGTCGGCCGCCATGCCCGAGCCCCGCGACCTCGTGCTCGATCTCATTCAGTAGAGCCGCTCGCTGCGCCGCCGCTATCCCGAAACAGCGGCGGCCGCGACGGCGCGCAGCGGCGGAAACGCGGCTTTGCGCTTCTCGACGAAGCTCGCTACGCCTTCCTTGAAATCGGGCCGCCGGAACGACGCCGTCATTTCTTCGCGCGCCCGCGCCGCCGATTCGTCGAGCGTAGCGCCGAAGTCGCCGTAAACCTGGCTCTTGATCACCGCCATGGAAGCCGGCGAGCAGTTGTCCGCCAGATCCTGCGCGTAGGCGACCGCCCGGTCGATCAACTCCTCTTTCGGATAGACCGCATTGACGAGACCGAGTTGCTGCGCTTCCTCGGCCAGGATCACCCGGCCCGAAAGCAGCAAGTCGAGCGCCCGCGACTGTCCGATCAGCCGCGGCAACAGCCACGAGACGCCGTATTCGGCGATCAGTCCGCGGCGCACGAACGCCGTCGTCATCTTGGCCCCCGCCGCGGCGAAACGAACGTCGCAACAAAGCGCATGCACGAACGAAACTCCCGCGCAGCCGCCGTTGATGGCGCAAACGATCGGCTTCGGGATCGACAACGGGTAATGAACCGGCCTTGCCGGTGCCGTGCGCGTGCGCCCGGCGGAGTTGGGGTCGAGCTGCTGCAGCGCCCGCGTGTCCGCGCCGACGCTGAAAGACTTCCCCGCCCCGGTCAGCACGATCGCCCGCACGCCGGGGTCGCCGGCGCATTGCTCGAGCAGATCGAAATAATGCTCGCGCATCGCCGGAGTCATGGCGTTGTTCCGCTCCGGCCGATTGAACGTGAGCAGCGCGGCGGCGCCGCGCATTTCGAACAGCAAGGTTTCAGGCATGAAAAGACTCCCTTTATTTCGCAGGCAGCGTTAGCCATCCAATGCTTGCAAGCGACTCATCGAAAATGATTTGCTGTCAGTGGCCCGGCCCTGTCTCTCTCGTTGCGCCTTTCATTCTAAGGAAAGTCTGAACAATGGGTGAATCATGGACCGTTCTGATCTATAGGGCCAATTTTTACAGATGGGGGAAGCAGAAAGGCCGTTTGCAGCCTGGGAGACAGGTCGTTTTCAGGCTGCGCGGGGCTGATGAGGGCACTTTTCCCCCTCTGGGCGCACTACGCCCCGGTCGGCCCCAACAAATGCTTTCTGCTCAGGAAAAGATTCGCCAAGGCGCAACTGACATGCACCCGATGCGTGTTTTTGGCTAAGCCCCGATAGCGCACCTTGCTGAAGCCGAAGAGCCGCTTCATCACCTGAAAGGGGTGCTCGACTTTGCAGCGCACCTTCGCTTGAACCCGGTTGCGCTCGCGTTGCGCGGCGCTCAACGGGGCCTGCCGCGTCCTTCTTTGCTGCGTGCAGTCGCGAGCCTGCGGCGCCTTCTCGCGGATTGTCTTGCCCTGTCCCTGGTAGGCCGAGTCGCCCCACACCTGCTTTTCGTTGCCGTGCAGCAACGCGCCCAGCACCCGCGAGTCATGCACGTTCGCCGCCGTCGTCGCCACCGAGTGGATCAGTTTCGTCTCGGCATCCACGCCAATATGTGCTTTCATGCCGAAGTACCACTGTTTGCCCTTGCGCGTCTGATGCATCTCCGGGTCGCGCTGCTTTTCCTTGTTCTTGGTCGAACTCGGGGCGTGAAGGATCGTCGCATCGACGATCGTCCCGCCACTGACTCGCAGCCCTTGCGCCTGCAAATGCTCGCCCACCGCTTGGAAGAGCCTCTCCCCCAACTGATGCTTCTCCAACAGATGACGAAACTTGCACACCGTGGTCTCGTCCGGGGCCGGCTCCCGCCCCAAGTCGATGCCCACGAAACGGCGCATCGCGCGGGAATCGTACAGCGCTTCCTCCACCCCAGGGTCGGAGAGGTTGAACCAGTGCTGTAGAAAATGAATGCGCAGCATGCGCTCCACTCCCACCGCCGGTCGCCCTGCCCCTCGGCGCTGCGGATAGAACGGCTCGATCAGGGCGCACAGTTGCGGCCACGGCACGACCCGCTCCATCTGCTGCAAAAAGCGCTCGCGACGGGTTGCTTTGCGGTAGGGTTCGAACCCCGCTTCGGCGAACGTACTTTGGCGCATCCTGGAACCGCTCATGCTGTCCTCCCGGGGCTGTTGCCCGTACTGCTCTATTATAGCATAAATCCCTATATATCAAAGGCTTCCAGAACAAAAAGCCTCAAGACCTGCCCTCCCGCCCCTTTAGGCACGGCAACCGCTCTGTCCGCCTCAACAAAAACCTTTTGAAACAATCCTATTGATCAGAGGTTCCCTAACGGAAATCCACAGGACCCTCAAAGCCGTTCGCGCACCGCGCCGTCCTCATCGTCCGAGCGGTCCGCTACAGAAGCCCCGCGAGTTCCGAGGCCGGTCCCGGCGAATCACTCACTGAATGCGGCGGCCCCTGGCAAGCCCAAGCGCCGCGGAATAGACCGCGCCGCCAAGGAAGCCGACTATCGCCGGCGCCGGCGGCCAGACATCGACGAGCGATGCCGGCGCAAGACCGCCGGGCACGGCGTCGTTGATCCATTCCATGAGCACGCCAACGAGCGCCCCTGCAACCGCCCAGGTCAGGGCCGTTCCGACCGGACAGCGGATGCGCCTGCAACACTTCCGCATAACTGCCTCCCAACTGTAGCGTGCGGTAAGTTTCCTTACGCGCGGTTTCCTGAGCACGGTCGCCGTCGGATTGTCCGGGCCTCACATGAAGCCGAACAACGGCGGAAAAGCGGCGACGACGAAGGCCGCCCACACGGCGTAGACGGGCAGGTAGGCCGTCTGCCAGCGCTCGAGGGCCGAGAATGGGCCGCGGCCGGCCAGGAACCGGGCGTACAGCCACGCCGACCAGATCAGGTTGACCAGCAGAACGAGGTTCTCGCCCAGCGCCGCCACCCGGTTCGGGCTGAGGCCGAACTCGGAGATCCGCCCGGCGATGGCGGCCAGCGCCACGGCGTCGACGACCAGCGCGCAGACCACGAGCAGAAGTTGCAGCGCGTCGAATGCGTCCGGCGGGGCCTGCGCGTCGCGCGCCGAGACCGCATAGAGCAGCAGGCCGAGAACGACCGCCAACAGCAGGTCGAAACCGATGAGCACCTCCCGCTCCACGTCGATGCCGCTGCCCGTCCACACCATGGTGGCGAGGAAGGCGAGCAGCACTGCGGCGAACAGCGGCGTGAACAGGCGCGTCAACACGGGCGCCATGTTTTCGATGACGCTCTGCTTGGCTTCCACGAGCCAGGCGCCGACGATGACGGCCCCCATGGCGCCGCACGGCAGCAACCAGCGCTGCGCGAACCATTCCATATCCACGCCGATGGCGGCGAAAGTGACGCCGGTGAAACCCGTGAGGACGCCGCCGCCGAGGGCCATGAGCACGTAGTAAATGAACAGCTCTCCGGAAAAGCGCACGAAGTCCATCCGACCGCCGCCGCCGCTCCAGCGTCCGCCGGCGTAGGCGATGCCCACGGCGAGCCACAGCGCAATCGGCAGGTGCAACGCCGCGAGCGTCAGCGTGTGACCGCCCGGCGTGAACGGGAAGCCGTTGATGACCAGAGCGGCCGCGGCGAACGCCAGCGCCAGTCGCAGGCGCCATGCCCGGTCCAAGCGGCGTTTCCAGGCAAAGTAGCCGGCGAGGAACGGCAGCACGAAAAAGCTGAGATTGGGGAAGTAGAACGACCCGTCGTCGAACAGGCCCTCCCCCGCTCCGATATGCGGATAGCCGAACAGCTCGGGCAGCTTGATCGCCGCCGCCGCCGCAGCAGCCAGGACGATCGCCGCCACGGTTTCGCGCGGCACGCTCCGGTTCGGCGCGCCGTCCGCGGCCGTGCCTATCACGAGTTGCTTCCACAGCCGCTCGGAGTGCTCGCGCGCGAACTCGCGCGACACGGCGTCGAGGCTGCCCATCCGCTTGACGGCCACCAGAAACGCCTCATCGGCGGCGAGGCCCGTAGCGCGGAGCGCCGCGACCAGATCGCGCAGGTGGCCTTCGAGCTCCTCCACGTCGGAATCGCGGATCGCCGGCCGCCGCCGCAGCCAGCTTCGCCACCGGGCGATTTGCGCTTCGAGCGCGTCGTCGTGCGTCATCATGTCGGTTCGACCTCCTCTCGCGGCGGCGCCTACCCTGCATCGGACGCTAGGGAAAACTCCATCCAGATTCCGCGCAGCGTGGCGTCCACCGCCTGCCATTGCCGCCTCTGTGCCTCCAGCTGCGCCCGCCCCGCTTGGGTGATGCGGTAGTACCGGCGCCGCCGGCCGCTCTCCGCGGTCGCCCAGCGCGCCTCGACGCAGCCGAGCCGCTCGAGACGGTGCAGCACCGGGTAGAGCATGCCGTCCGTCCACTGGAGCCGGCCACCCGAAAGCTCGCCCACCTGCTTGATGATCGCGTAGCCGTAGCTGTCGCCCTGGTCCAGAATCGCCAGCACGAGCGGCGCGGCCGAGGCGGCTACCAAGTCTTTGCTGATGTTCATCTTCATGCCCTGCGTCGACCGGAAAGCGACTGCACATTTATACATAGCATAGCAATGCATAAATGTGCAATGTATTTTTGCTGCCGGAGGACAAAAATCCCCTTGAAGAGGCCGGAGGCGCAATCCCTGACGCGGGCGAGGCCGCGCCAGGCCGGCGAGTCGGCAACGACGAGAGGACATCGACGATGCACATTGCTCCTCAGGTGAAACTGAACGCGGGTCAGCAGTCACGGCTGGGGAAGCCATCGTGCGCAACCGAAAGCTGCCGGCCTGTCTGATCGAACGGCCGCGAATCGTGCTGCCAGCTGCCACCAGTTGGAGCCACAATGGACTATCCGCCCTGGACCGTGGGCAGGCGGCCTGCCGTGAAGCTATCGCGAAGGTGAAGGACTTGTCTAGAACGGCAGTCGACGACCGCCTTGGAGAAGTTGTCCGCGCAGTACGAGACGGAACAGCGGCGGCACACCGAGCAGGTCGAAGCCTTGCAGCAGCGTGTCGAGCGGCAGGCCGCGCAGAGCGAAACCTTGCGGCAGCGAATCGAGCAGCTCTCCAGGCAAGTGACGTGCTTGGACACGGACTACAGGACGCTCGCCGCGATGTTGCGCGGGCGCTGGAACTGATGCGCCCAGCACGACCGGTAGCACGGACCAGAGAGGAGCTATGGTCCGAACCGTTGAGACCATATCGTCACGGAGCGCGTGGCGATGCGGTGCGGGCGCTACCGGTGTTGTACGTACCCCCTAGCTGTTCAGTCCTGGAAAGTACAGGGAGGGGTCGAGTCGGAATCTATGAGGTTCGGAAGACCAGATATTACAGATGTATTGGTGGGGAGTCAAGCCGTTGAGGGATTTGAGGCGGCGGGCGAAGTTGTAGGCGTTGAGGAAGGAGTTGAGGTGGCTGCGGAACTGGTCGTGGCTGTTGTAGTGGTAGCGTTTGAAGGTAGCTTCTTTGAGCGTGCGGTTCATGCGTTCGACCTGGCCGTTGGTCCAGGGATGGTTGGGCTGAGTGAGGCGGTGCTGAATGTTGTGCTCGGCGCAGACTTTATCGAAGATGTGCTGGGCGGAACGAGTGGCGGTGCGCCGGTGGGTAAACTGCGCGCCATTGTCGGTGAGCACGGTGTGCAGTTTGTAGGGGACTGCGGCGACCAGTTCGCGCAGGAACTCAGCGGCGGCGCTGCGGTCGGCCTTGGGTTGCGCGCGAGCGAAGGCGAACTTCGAGGTTCTGTCAATGGCCACAAACAGATAGAGCTTGCCTTCAGCAGTACGCAGTGGGGCGATATCGATGTGGAAGTAGCCGAGGGGGTAGCTTTTGAAGCGCTTGCGGGCGGGCCTGTCGGCAGCCGGCTGGGGCAGCCGGCTGATGCCGTGGCGCTGCAAGCAGCGGTGCAATGAGGAGCGGGTCAGTTTGGGGATGGTCGGCTGCAAGGCGTAGAGGCAGTCGTCAAGCGGCAGCAGCCGTATGGCGGCGAAAGGCCACGATGAGCGCCTCTTGTTGCTCGCTGAGAACGGTTGAGCGGGGGTTCTTCGGCCCCATCGGGCGATCCTCGACCGAGGTTCGCCGCCGCCACTTCTGCACCGTCTTGGGATTGATCCCGTAAAGGCGGCTCAACTCGCGGAGCGAAGCTTGCGATCGCTGTATTTCTGCTCGGATAGCGTGCGTCGTCGTGGCGCGTCTGTGTAATACTTGGCCCATAAAGCCTGCTGCTGCCTCCAAGAAAATATTGTATCAGTACTTGCCGGGACTGGACAGCTAGGGAAACGCACCGGCTTGAATCAGCGGACCAACTCGACGAGTTCTCTCCGGTAGCACCACGCATCTTCTTCTTCGCATTGCATCAGGGGCACGGAATCGCCATTGAGGATGGCCTGCACGAGCCAGTCCGAACGGGCCGGAGCAATGAGACCCAGGCCGTCGCCGGGATCGAATTCGAGCAATCTCCACAGGACATGTTCCGCGGACGGAGTTTGTACGGCGGGAGTAAAGGAGCTCTGAAAGAAAGTGTCAAAATAGACGGGCTTCCGGGCCACCGACCATCTTTTCAACAGCGTGCTTCTGCTGAACCATTTAAAGTGGTATGACATCGGATTGCAGGTGGCGAGGTCGTGCGACGTACCCAGAGAGAAGTATCCATGGAGGTCGCGCGCATCGACAATCCAGATCATGTTGCCGTAGAAGTGCTCGCGTCTCTGCATCTCGCCTTCGGCAATCGGTGAATGCTGGATCTCCACGACGAGTCCGCTGTCCGTCTTGACGTCCGCTATGTGCTTTTCCCCTGTTTGCTTGTCGACATGCATCATTTCCTGCCAATGCTGCGGGAAGCAATCTTTCCACATGAGGTGCCAGTCGGTCTCGGCTTCGTGCCATGGATCGCAGCCGCTCCTGCGCTTGTGGGCCCAATGCCATCGGACGTATCGACCGCATTGCGGAATCATTGCACGACCGCAAAAGTCGCATGTTCCGGCGAGGCCCGGGGAAGGTTCGGTACGAACCTCGTTGACAAGCGCGAATCTCATCGACGTTGCTCGGCCGGTTCCTGATTGTACTCAACGACGGCATCGTTCGGATGAGTCGAGTTCCAAGGTCGCGGTACGGCGTCAGCACAGCGACAGGTCATCCCCTCGACGCTTTGCGCTGGCACACGCTGCCCAGTCGTCCATCAACCGCCGCTCGAACAGGTCCGACCGGGCGTAGGCCGCCTCGACCTTGTTCTGTACCATGTGCGCCAGCACTACCTCGATGACTTCGCGTGGGTGGTCCGTCTCCCTGCCGTCCAGCCCCGGAACGACGAGGGGAAGCCGTGCGTCATGGCCTCGATCTGGTGATGCTGTAGCATTTTGGGCAGCGTCGTCGCGGATATTGGCTTCCCATGCATTCCCGGGGAAGATGCTTTATCCCGCCATCAGTCTGCAGACATTGGTTATCCTCTGGTGTCGTCAGCCACCAAAGTCATCGGCAGCCAGATACGCCTCTCCCGTTTGGGACGCGTGTCGACGAACCCGGTTAACAAGGTCTCCAAGTCCCACGATGCCACCCAGAACCATATACAAATGACGGGAATCCAGCAGCAACATAGGTGTACGCTCGCCGGAAGCTTCCTGCTTAGCCACTGATGAATAGCCAGAGATCGAGACCATCACCCCCATAGTGTTATCGGCCTTGGTTGTGATCTTCCTGTAGAACGAATCGACGTCAGTTGCGTCAGCCGGTCCCGTCGTGAACTTCAGTTCCACGAGGTAGGTCGTCCCCGACACAGTCAGCGATCCATCGATCTGGCGGCCTTTGTGGACGTACGGCTTCCGGTTCGGGATTTCGGAGAACTCCAGCAACTCGTAGAACCATTCCTGAAAATCGTAACCAGCCTTTTGTTCGCCCAGTGACCGCGCAAGAGCGTCCAGTCTGTCATTGAGGGCGCGGAGAGTCTGCTGAGACTAGTTCTCTGACCGTGTAAAAAGGTTTGTTTGATAATGGAAGGTGGAGCGGGCGGCCTGACGAGTGAATTGCCAGTTGATCTTGACGCGGTCACGATTGACGCGGCGATTCCAGGCCTTGGCCTCGGCACGTAAGGTACGGAGATTGGCGATACGGCGCGTACCCAGGCATTGCCGCGAGAATAAACTGACCTCAATTTCGGCCTGGTTGAGCCAACTGCCGTGTTTGGGCGTGTAGTGCAGGCTGAATCGCTCCCACAAGCGGGCCGCGTGCTCTTCGCCGAAGCGTTCGACCAGCGGCTTGCGGCGGTGGATATTGAGATTGTCGACAACCAGGTGAATCGTGCGCGCGCGAGGATAGCTGCTGGCCAGCTTGTCGATAACTTGGGCGAATTCCTCCCCGCGGCGCGTTGGCGTGGGATAGGTGAAATGGCGGCCCGCCTTGGGTTCGACGGCACAAAACACATTGGCGGTTCCACAACGTTTGTATTCGCTGTCGCGCTTGGCCACCCGGCCCGGCCCGGCCGGGTGGCGAGGGCGTACTTCAGCGTGCAGCGAAACCGCCTTTTCGTCCAGGCAAACCACCGGTTGGTGCGGATCATAGGGCGTTTCGTAGAGCGCCAAAACATCTTCCATTTTTTCGATATAGGCGTCGTTGAGTTCAGGCAGACACCACATTTTTTTCCCGCCACGGCTTGAGCTCGTGGCGCTGCAACAGAACACGGACGGTTTCCCGTCCCACGCGCGGTACAAGCTTTCGTTTGACGGCTTCGGCAGCGATGAGACGCACACTCCAACGCGCCGCCCCTCTCGGCGGCTTGCCGCACGCCATCGCCACGATGCGCTGCCGCGAAGACGCGTCGAGCAACGGTTCCCTGCCAGGCCGGGCTTTTTCGTAGAGCGCACGGTCGAGACCTCCCTGGCGGTAGCGGCGCGCGATGGCGCGCACCGTCTTGGGCGTCAGACGCACCCTCTCGGCGGCTTCGGCGGCGCTGACGCCTGTAGCGAGATGGCGCAGGGCGAGCGCACGCAAAACGACGCGCACTTGCTGCACCCCGCAGGCGAGCACGGCGTCCAAAGCCTCTTGATCGGCGACGGATACACGGAGACGTTGAGCAGTTCTGGGCATGTACAAGCATACCATGCCCTCCTCCTATATTTCAAACCTTTCTATACGGTCGAAATACTAGGTCGCCTGACGCTGTCGCTCGGCGAACATCTTCCGCACCTCGACCTTGCTCTCCTCCGATTGAATCTCCTCCTGCTGCTTCGAGTGATAACGCCGTAGTTGCTAGACGGCATCGTGGGCCTCCCTGAGCTTAACCCGGATTTCTCACCAGGCATGGCTAGGCGGGCAGGAAGCGGTTTGTGGAACGAATTTGGGGGCAATTGATGCGGATCGCCAAGTACGGTGGCCGTGGCGCACGCTGGGTGTAGCGTCCGGCGCTACAGGCGGGGGCGTCAGGAGGGTTTGGGGCCGATTTTGCGCACACTCCCGCCAAGCCCCCGCCGGGGCTGCTGCGCTTGCTGTGACCTTTGAACCCGCAGGCGCCACAGGCGCCCCTTCAGCAGTCCTGCGGCGGCGGCCTTCCCAGATTGGCGTAAACCGCAGCAAACAGCGCCTGCGCCGGCCGGCCCGTAGCCGGCGAGACCCACACCTTGCGCGCCGTCACCGGCGCCCGCGCCCCGATCTTGAGCAGCCGTACGCGGATCGTCGCGCACGAATCGTCGCACACTGCGCCTTCGCCATTTGCGTACCGGCCAAGCCC
The DNA here is from genome assembly GCA_965214655.1 of Bryobacterales bacterium. GTDB lineage: Bacteria > Acidobacteriota > Terriglobia > Bryobacterales > UBA6623 > CATQHP01. The sequence continues at coordinate 5,053,966 of OZ243965.1, forward strand.
AACTCGCGCAGCGCTTGCAGCAGACAGTAAGCGATCGCAGAAAAATACAAACGAATCTGATTGGAGCGCAGCAGCGCCGTCGAGGCGCCGTCGGCGAACAAAGCCAACTGCTGCTCCTTGATGCGCTTCTCCATCTCGCCCCGCGCGCAGTAGAGTTTCAGTAGAGTTTCTCGTACAAGCGCCGCGCGGCGTACTGTGCGGTGCTGAGCGAGGGCGCCACGAAGCGCGGATTGGCGCCCTTGGCCAGCCGCTCGGCCTTGCCCACCACACGGCGTTTGCGCCGCCAACTGTGACGCGTGCGATAACCGAACGCGGCGAACGCCCGCGCCGGCTTGCCGCCGGCGGCGTAGCGCCGCTGCGCCTTCTGCAACGGCTTGTGCAGGCGGCGCAACAAGCGCCGGTTCTTGGCCGGTCAGAACACAGAGTCCACCCCCTGTTGCCGGCGCCAACTCATCAACTCCTCGCAGCAGAAGCCCGCATCGGCGCGCAGCAGAATCTCCACTCCCGGCCATCTCCGGCGCAACTGCCCCACGATCCGCGCGACCTCTTCCAGCGCCCCCGCCGCAGCGTCTCGGTGCGCTGTCCGCAGCCGCGCGCAGACCAACTGCTCGTCAATGAAGATGTACAACGGCAAGTAACAGTAGGCGCCGTAGTAGCCGTGAAAAAAACGCCCTTCCTGCTGCCCGTGCAGACGGTCGTCGGCAGCGTCGAGATCCAGCACGATGCGCTGCGGGCGGCAGCTCTGCCGCTGGATGTAGAGTTCAATCAATAGGGCAACAGGGCAACAGGGCATCGACTGCGGCGCTGTCCAGGGCGATCTTCTTGTAGCGCGCCCGCTCAGCGGGCTCGGCAGGGGTCAACTCCAGTCGGTTCAGCGTGCTCTTGCCCGCCCCGGCCCGGCCCCGATCCCGCCGGCGCCGACGCTTACGGCCCGCCGCATCGGCCTTGCCCGACAACAGCGCCGGCAGCGGGTCGCTGCGCAGCCGATCGTGATCGTTGAGGTCTTCGCAGCCCAACGCCGGCCCATGGACGCGTTGGCTCGCCAACTCCGCCACGCTGTGCTCGATCCGCTCCGCTTGGCGGGAGTCGCGAAAGCAGCGCGCGAACCGGCGCAGGATGCCGGTCTGCTGCTCGGTGCGCTGCAGCAGCGGGGCGCCAGCCTCGCTGGTGATCGTCCCGCCATCGAAACGAGCTGCCGCCTCCCGGCGGAATCCGCTAGCAAAACGAAAACTCGTTTGGTTACACTGCGTCCTAGCGAAAAGTCATTCATTGCCGGCTGCAACATATTCATCTACCTACGTTTATGCCGGAATCAGTGGCTTTTCGCTACCTCCTCGGTGAGAAATCCAGGCTAGTATTCCACACCAGAAGTTATTGACCAGTAGAACGAGTTTGTGATACGGTCACTGGTGGGTATGCCGAATCATTATACACGGGAGATTCCAGAGGTTTCGCAGGAGCAGCGCAAAGAGTTGCACGGCTGGCTGCGGCGGCGGAAGACGGCGCAAGCGCTGGCTCTGCGGGCGCGCATTATATTGCAAAGCGCCGAGGGCAACAGCGACCAAGCCGTGGCGAGCGCGTTGGGCACGACGCGGGCCACGGTGGGCAAGTGGCGGCGGCGGTTCCTGCACAAAGGCTGCGACGGTTTGCTGGACGAGCCGCGGCCGGGAGCGCCGCGCTCGGTGTCGGACGAGGATGTAGAGCGCGTCGTGGTGCGCACGCTCGAATCGCTGCCGCGCGGGGCGACGCAGTGGAGCCGGCAGTCGATGGCCCGGGCCTGCGGGCTAAGGGTTCGCGCAAGAATAACTTCCTAGAAGCGCCCGTAGTCTCGCAGTAGAACCCACCGGCGCCGCGACTCTCGTGATCAGCAATCAAGTCCCGTCATCTGAGGGGCGCAGCCCGTCCGAGTTGTGGCATCATTGCGGAAATGCGAACCCGCAATGGCGCCATAATGAGACCAACCCAATTCTCCGCCGACACGATCATCGCCCTGCTCCGCAACCAGACCATCGCCTCGCTGGCCGAGGTCATGGCCGCGCTCGGCGCCCGCGCCAGCAGGCGCACCGCGTTCCGCAAGCTCAAGGACATCGACGCCCGCACCAGCTACTCGCATCGCGGCGGCTACTACACCCTCGACCAACTCGCCCACTTCGACGAGCGCGGCCTGTGGTCGTTCGCCGGCGTCCGCTTCTCCCGCGCCGGCACCTTGATCGCAACCGCCGAGTCGTTCATCAACCACGCCGAGGCCGGACACTTCGCCGACGAGTTGGACAACCTGCTCGGTGTCGGCACCCAGGACGCGCTGCGCAAGCTCGTCGATGACCGGCGGCTGACACGGCACAAGCTCGCCGGACAGTTCCTCTACTGCGCCGCCGACCGCGCGCAACAGACGCACCAGGTGCGCGCCAGACGTCTGCTGCTGGCCACGCCCGGACTCGGGCAACCCCTGCCCGACGCCGACCTGATGCCCGAGGAGTTGCGCGCCGCCATCGTGTTGTTCGCCAGCCTGCTCGACGAGCGGCAGCGGCGGCTGTTCGCCGGCCTCGAAGCCCTCAAGTGCGGGTGGGGCGGCGACCGGCGCATCGCCCGACTGCTCGGCATCGACCCGTCGACGGTCGCCGCCGGCCGGCGGCAACTGGTCGAGCGTGACGTCGAGGTCGACCGGGTGCGGCGCGCCGGCGGCGGACGCACACCGACGGAAAAAAAACGCCGGAAGTCATCGCCTGCATCAAAACCTTGATGGACCACGAGACGGCCGGCGACCCGGTCAGCGGCCTGAAGTGGACACGCCGAACGACCGCCAAGGTCGCCGACCAACTGGGCGCGCTCGGCATCGACGTCTGCCCCCGGACGGTCGCTCGACTGCTCAAAGCGATGGGCTATTCGCTGCGCGTCAACCACAAGAAGCTCGCCGGCGCTTCCCATCCGAGGCGCGACGATCAGTTCCGGCACATCGCCGACCTGCGCGAGCGTTGCGCCGCCGACAACGTCCCGGTCATCAGCGTCGATACCAAGAAGAAGGAACTCGTCGGCGCGTTCCGAAATCCCGGCGCCAAGTGGGACCGCAGTCCCGAACAGGTCAAGGACCACGACTTCCGCTCCGATGCCGAGGGCCTCGCCGTCCCCTACGGCATCTACGACCCGCGGGCCAACGCCGGCACCGTCTTCGTCGGCCAGACCGCCGACACCCCGGCGTTCGCCGTCGACTGCATCGAGAAATGGTGGCGCACCCAAGGCTGCAAGCACTATCCCGAGGCCAACGCGCTGCAGATCCTGGCCGACGGCGGCGGCAGCAACAGTTGCACGGCGCGCGCCTGGAAATTCAACCTGCAACACCGCCTCTGCAACCGGCACGGCTTGCGCGTGACCGTGGCCCACTACCCGCCGGCCACCTCGAAGTGGAATCCCATCGAACACCGCATGTTCTGCGAGGTCACCAAGAACTGGGCGGGCCGCCCGCTGGACAGCTACGAGACCATCCTGAAATACCTGCGCACCACACGCACCGCCACCGGACTGCGCGTGCGTGCACACCTGGTGCGAAAGACCTACAAGACCGGCGTCAAGGTCACCGATGAGGAAATGCAGGAGCTACGCATCACACCCGACAGCTCAATGCCCAAATGGAACTACACCATCGAACCCATGTAACAAAAACGGAAACTATTTTTGCGCCGGCCCTTAGAGCCTCGACCGTGGGCCGCATCTGGCGCGCCTTCGCCCTGCAGCCGCACCGCAGCGAGACCTTCAAACTGGCGAAGGATCCGTTGTTCGTCCCCAAAGTGCGCGATATCGTCGGCTTGTACTTGCATCCGCCCGAACGGGCCGTGGTGCTGTGCGTGGACGAGAAAGCGCAAATCCAGGCCTTGGAGCGCACCCAGCCCGTGCTGCCGATGCGTCCGGGACTGCCCGAGAAGCGGACGCATGACTACAAGCGGAACGGAACGACCTCCCTGTTCGCGGCCTTGAACACGGCTACCGGCGAGGTGCTCGGCAAGTGTTTCCGCAAGCATCGCGCACTGGAATTCAAGAAATTCCTGGCGCTCATTGACCGAACGGTTCCGCAGCAACTCGACATCCATCTTGTGCTGGACAACTACGGCACGCACAAGACAGCGATGATCCACAATTGGCTGGCTCGCCGTCCGCGTTTCCAACTGCACTTCACACCCACCAGCGCCTCCTGGATCAACCAGGTCGAACGCTGGTTCGCGGAAATCACGCGACAGCAGATTCGGCGTGGAACCCATCGCAGCACACAAGCGCTGGAGAAAGCGATCCGAGAATACCTCGCCGTTTACAACCAGAACCCCAAGCCCTTTGTCTGGACCAAAACCGCCGATCAAATCCTCGAATCACTCAAAACATACTGTATAAGAACTTCTGGCGGGGAGCACTCGTTGGGTTACAGTGTGTCCTGGTGAAAAGTCGTTCGTTGCCGGCTGCAACGTATTGATCTACCTATGTTTATGCCAGAATTAGCGGCTTTTCGCTACCCCCTCGGTAAGATTTCCGGGCTAAGCTGCCGGCGGCGACGGGGCTTTGGCGTCCGGCCATAACCGCCCCGACCGCGCCGGCGGACGGCGGGTCACTTGTCAGGGGCGCAACGCCGCTGGAGCAGCAACACTTACACGGCTTGACGCGCCGCCCAACGGGGTGGTTCTCCTCCGCGCCAAATCGTGTCAGCGCCGCGACGAATCCTCCGCCAAACGCAGGATGTCACTCGAGGAATCCGCTGTCGGTGATGTGTTCGTTCAGGTCCTCGGCGGAACTCAACCAAGGAAAACCGCATCGCTGCCGCCGGCCGGTGAGGGTCACTCCAGCAAGCGCAGCATCGCGAGCACGCCGCCGAGGATCGCGAGAGTTTGTGCGAGCATCGCACCGGCGAAGCGCCACGTCAGGCGAGCCTCCAAGCCGGCAAGTTCGGCGCGTAGCGCCTCCGGGGTCACGCGATCGCCGTGCTCGGCGGCCTCCCGAACGGCGTCCGTGATCGCGTCGGCCTGCTCGTTGGAAAAGCCGCTTCCGGTCAGCCGGCGGGCGATGGCATGGGTATCGATTACCAAATCATGCTACCACGGGCGCCCAGGCGCCGTACGGCCGGCCCGTGCAATCCGTCCGCGGTACGAGTGGCTGAGGAGCGTCCCGATCCCGGTCGGTCCGCGGCCGGTGTCCTTGCTCCGCTGGAATCTGATGCGAAACGATGGACGCAACCAGGGAAACAAGCGTAAAAAAGGCGTAGCGTGCTGATTGTAAATGCCTTACGATGTATCCACAGTGGAGTTCAAGGCTGCTTCGCCAGTTCTGCGCGTGCCAACGGCCGCGCTTCTGTTCAAGCATGCGCCGGGCGGCGGCTGCAAAGCTGGGGACGCCCTGGACGCGGTGCTTCTCGGAGAGGGGGTCGGGCTCCCGGACCGCGCCGGCCTGCGGTTGGCGAGCGCCTGCTTGTGGGCTTCGGCAAGCGGGACGAGCACGGCGGCGCCGAGTCCGAATCCACGGCGTTGTCCGCGGATGACGAACCGCTGTATCCAGCTACTGGGCCATCCTACATGAATCTGGACGCTCACGGACCATGAGGGGCGTTACGGCAGGGCGAACACGAATATGCCGCCGCCCGCGGCGACGGCGACATGCTGCCGGCCCTTGCTGCCGAAGCTGATCGGACTGGCGATGATCTGGGCGCCGAGGTTGATCCGCCACAACTCCTCGCCGCTCGCGGCGTCGAGAGCCTTGAAAAATCCGTCCGAGGTGCCGGCAAAGATCAGCCCGCCCGCCGTGGAAACCAGACCGGCAAGCGTCGGTCGGAACAGCGGGTGCTCCCATACCTTCTTGCCGGTCAGCGGATCGAACGCGCGCACGGCGCCGGTCCACTCGTGGCTGGTCTCTTCGTTCAGGAACATGCTGCCCCAGTAGCGCGTCCCCGGCCGGTATTCGCTCGGCCCCTTGACGTAAACGCTGCTGCCTTCGCCGCAAGTCACGTAAAGCAAATTGGTCTGCGGACTGAACGTAGGCGACATCCAGTTCGTGCCGCCGGCCACGCGGGGATAGACTTCGTTGCCCTCGGCGGTCGGCAGCTTGCCCGGCCGGCGGATCGGACGGCCGTTCTCGTCGATGCCGATCGCCCAATCCTGCTTGACGTACTCCGTGGCGCGCAGGAACTCTCCTGTTTCGCGGTCCAACAGATAGCTGAAGCCATTGCGGTTGAAGGTGACCAACAGCTTGCGCTCCTCGCCCTTGTATTCGCTGTCGAAGAGCACCATCACCTGCGTGGCGTCCCAGTCGTGAACGTCGTGGGGCGTGAACTGAAAATGCCATTTCCGTTTTCCGGTATCCGCGTCGAGCGCCACGACCGAATCGGCAAAAAGGTTGTCGCCCAGGCGGACATCCCCGTTCCAGTCCGGCCCGGGGTTGCCGACGCCCCAGTACACCAGGTTGAGCTCGGGATCGTAGGAGGGAGTGATCCAGATCGACGCGCCGCCGCGCTTCCACGAATCTCCGGCCCAGGTGTCGTGGCCGAACTCGCCCGGCCCCGGAATCGTGTAAAAACGCCACGACCGCTCGCCCGTCTCAACGTCGAAGGCGTCGATGAAGCCGCGGATGCCGTACTCGCCGCCGGCCGTGCCCGCCATCACCTTGTCTTTCACCACCAGCGGCGCGAGCGTTCCCGAGTAACCCTGGGAATAGTCGATCATCTTCGACTCCCACAGCAGCCGTCCGGTCTTGCGGTCGAGCGCGACCGTGTAAGCGTCGAGCGTCGCCATGAACAGCCGGTCGCCGAGCATGCCCAGCCCGCGGTTGACCAGCCCGCAGCAGGCGATCAGTTTCGGCGGCAGATTCCGCGAATAGCGCCAGAGCCTCGTGCCGGTCTCCGCGTCGAGCGCATAAACGTCTCCGGGGGGAACCGTGATGTACATCACGCCGTCGAGCGCCAGCGGGGTCGTCTCGAACTTTTCGTCGATTTTTTCCTGGAACGCCCACTTCAGCCGCAGGTTCTTCACGTTTTCCGGCGTGATCTCGGTCAACCGGCTGTGCCGCTGCCCGGAATATCCGCCGTGATAGTTGAGCCAATTGTGAGGCTGCTCTTCCGCTTTGACGATGTCGTTGTAGGAAACCTGGGCCGGCGCCGCCGCGCAAGCCAGCACGCCGCCCAAAACCGCGCCGAGATACGAACGGATCATTCCGACGCCCCCCTTTCGGAACCGCGCAGCGAACAGAGATAGGCCAGCAGGTGGTCCATATCCGCCGCGCTCAAGATGTCCGCGTACGACGGCATCAGCGATTCGCGCGAAATCGTGAAAGACTTCAAATCCGCTTTTTGAAAACCGAGCGTTTCCTCCGAGCGGTCCATCAAGAAAAGCGAGTAGCCGTTTTCGGCCATCACGACGCCTTTGTGGCGCTTGCCGTCTTGGGTTTCGACGCGCCCGGCGCGGTAGCGGTCGGCGACGTCCCGGTGCGGCTCGACCAGGGCGACGCGAAGCTGCTCCCGTGAAAACGACGCGCCGGCGAAACTCATGTCGGGGCCGAGCCGGCCGCCGCCCATGCCGACCGTATGGCACGCGGCGCAAGAGGCGCGGTTGAAGAAGATGTCCCTGCCCGCGGCGGCGTCGCCCGGCGCGGCGAGGCAGGGTTCTTCCGCCGTCTTCTCGAACGTGCGCACGAAAAGCAGAATCTTCCAGATGTCGTCCTCTTCCAGCCACACGCCGGGCATGTCGGTGCCGGGCACTCCCTTCTCGATGAGATCGAACATTTCGGCGTCGGTATTCGCGCGCCGGTGGACCTTGCGCGCCAGCCGCGCGCCGCGCCCGGTCTTTCCTTCCATGCCGTGGCACACGCCGCAATTGACGCGGTACAGGCGTTTGCCGGCGGCAAGGTCTTCGGCGGAGCCGAACGGATTGGTTTCGTGCGTTCGGGCCGCCGCCGGCGCGCACAGCAGCGCCGCCGCGGCCGCGAAAGGCAAAAATGCTCGCATACCTTTTTTCCTTGACGATCCCGTATCTTCAACGATTCAGTAGCGTAGCGCTACGGCGGCAGGATGCGCAACCCGCGCCGCTCAGGCCAGGTCGTGCCCGCTGCCGCACAGGAACGTCTCGATGCCCAGATTGCGGAACGCCGAAATCTTGGCGCTCAGCGCCTGCGTCGCCGCCGCCTTGTCGGGGACGTAGGCGACCTGGATGTGGTTCGATTTGTGGCGGCCCATCAAGCGGTCGCGGTCGATGCCGTAGGTCACGGCATGCATGATCGGCCATTGCGGCGTCGTGGCCGCCCAGCGCCGCTCGGTCTCCTCTTGCGGCAGCTCGACGACCTTGGCCAGACCCACGTCCGCCTTGAGCCTGTCGTCTTCCACGAAAATGCGGCTCCAGACGATCTCGCCGGGCTTGCTGATCCCTTTGATCGTGCCGCCGCCCAGCGGGAAATACATCGGCGGCTGCCGCTCGCTGACGGCGCCCGCGTACCCGCCGATCAAATGCTTCGGCGGGACCGATCCCGAGATCTCGAAGACCCAGACGAACTCTTCCTTGCCGTTGACGGCGAACGGCGCCCCGTAGCGCACGTCGTGCAGCGTCGTTTCCGGGTCGTAGCCGAGCGCCGACCAGACGCGGTTCGTAACCAGCGCATCGAGGCCCGCGCACTCATCGACTTCGTTGAAGTGCGGCAACGCCCGGCCCGCGTAAAGCTCCCGGCCGTCCTTTGCTTTGGCCGGAGGGCGGTCCACGTTGTTCAGCAGCCCCTCGACGAGATCGGACGCCGGACAAATGTCCTTCAGTCCCTGCTGGTACTGGATGCCGACGGCGTCGCAACCGAACTCGTCGGCAATGCGCAGCGCCGCGATATACATCCGGCACTGCATCAGAATCTGCGCGTCGGTCAACTCGCTCGCCTCATCCGCGCCGGTGTTGAAGCGCATCCCCTTGGCGTCGAGCCAGGCGCGGATTTCCGCCGCCTCTTCCTCGGTCACCTCTTGCATGGAGGCCCACAGAGCGGATTGGCTGAGCCGTTCCTTGAATACGCCGGTGGGCGCCAGCAGGCTGTCGGGAATGATCGCGTTGAACATGCCCATGCAACCTTCGTCGAAGACGCCCATGACGGCTTTGCGCTCCTGAAGCTCCCTGGCGACGTCGCGGCCGGCGAGCTGCGCCTTGTGCGGCAGCATCATGTCGCCGGCCGCGCGCACGTGGTTGCGCGCGTGGCGCACCGGCTTTCCGCCGAGCCAGCGGCGCAGGCCGCTGAGAAAGAACTCGTCGGTGAAATCCTCGCTCCAAAGCGTCGAATAGGGGACACCGGCCTTAGTCAGGCTGCCGTTGAGGTTGAGCATGCCCACCAGGCCGGGCCATTGGCCGCTCCAGTTGGCGACGGTCAGAATCGGCCCCTCGTGGCTCATCAGGCCGGCGAGGATGTGCTGCGAATACTGCCAGACCGCCTCGACGACGATCAGCGGCAGCTTGCGGTCGATGGCGCGGAAGACTTCGAGGCCGCGTTTCTGGCTGTCAATGAACCCGTGTCCTTTGGCCGCGTCGTACTCGTGCGCCCGTCTTGCCGCGCAGCCCTCGCGCTCGACGGCGGCAATGAGCTTGCCCTCGACCTCCCGCTGAGCCGGCCAGCACATGCGGTTCGCCGAAAGGCGCAGGTCGCCGTTCGCAACAAGCAAAACCTCGTTAGCCATAGCGCCAATATTGTCTCAAACCCAAGCGGCCGTTTCGATGGGCAGGGACGCCGTGCCAGACTGCAAGCGGGACTCGACCCGCCTCTCCTACGGCCTGACGCGGATGTATTTTTGCAGGCGGCGGCGGAAAGGCTCGCCGGCATAGAGGTTGCCCTCCGCGTCGGCGGCGACGAACTCGGCGCCGGAACCGCGAGTCTGGCGCGGGTCGCCCCAGGGGAAGAGGACGAACTCGGACACCCAGCCCTTGTGCGCGTCGCCGATGCGCAACCCCATCTCCCAACCGGGATTCTGCACGTCGTCCGATTCCGAGTCGGCGACGTAGATGCGGTCGTCTCCGGCGAAGTAGATGCCGCTGGGCCGGCCGAACTGCGTCCAGGTGGCCAGGTGCTTGCCCTCCTGGTCGAAAATCTGGATGCGGTTGTTGCCGCGGTCGGCCACGAACAGGCGGCCCCGGGAGTCGATGGCCAAGGCGTGCAGGGTGTGGAACTCGCCGGGGGCGTAGCCGGTCTTGCCCCACGCATTGACGAATTCGCCGTCCTTGGTGAACTTCACGATACGGTTGTTGTCGTTCTCCCCGTGGCCGTCGGCGACGAAGATATGGCCGTCATCGCCGACCACGACATCGGCCGGCGCGTTGAAATGGCTGCGGTCGGCGCCGGCGACGCCGGGCGTGCCGAGGGTCATCAGCACTTCCCCGGTCGGGCTGAACTTCACCACTTGGTGGCCTCGGTTTCCCGGCGGCGTGCGCGCCGCGCTGACCGCGTCGGTCAGCCACACGTTGCCCTCAGCGTCCACGTGGATGCCGTGGGGCCAGATGAACATGCCGCCGCCGAAGCCGGCGACCGCGTTGCCCTCCAGGTCGAACTTCACCACGGGGTCGAGATCGGAGTCGAGGCACTCGTAGCCGAAACGCTCCGGCCCCGCGTCGCAGCGCACCGCGGCCCAGACGTGCTTGCCGTCGGGGTCGATGGCGACGCCGCCCACGGCGCCCATCTTTCTGCCTTCGGGCAACTTGGCCCAGCCTTCCACCATGCGGTACGGATTGGAATAGGGCTGCGCGGGCATGCGCTCGGGCGCTGCCGCCCATACGGCCGCGGCGAGAAGAAACGAAACTCGAAGCGCGCTCTTGTTCGGCATCATGGCAATAGCATCGCAAAAACCGCGCGGTTCATGCAGACCGACCGACGACGCTGAAAAATGGAGCCACGAGTCGGACTCGAACCGACGACCTGCGGTTTACGAAACCGCTGCTCTACCAACTGAGCTATCGTGGCTTGCGGGCAAGCGGGCAGACAGGGCCGCTCCGTAATTTTGAGACTACCATAGACGCCTCGAGCTCCCGATGCCTCAAGCGGCGCCGGCCGAGCGGTTCCTGAAAAACAGGCGGGCGCTTCAGCGGGAGGTGTCGGCCGGGACGTGCGGGCGCACCCGTTCTACCACGAGCCTGGCGCCTTCGCGCGCCTCGTCGGCATCGCTTTTGCGGTAGAACTCGGATGGCGTCAAGTCCTCGGCGCCGTAGAAGGCGAGTTCGCGGTCGCGCCGCAAAGCGCGGGAGACCGCGGCAAGCCGATTGATCTCCCCGGCCAAACTCGCCGGCAGCCGACTCCGCTCAGCCTCCAGCACATCGGCGAGATCATGCACGCGCGGCGGGTCGACGCCGACGGCGCGCAACAGACCCTTCAGGGCGAGTTCGACCGCTTCCTGCGATTCCCGGACCACGTCGGCCCAACTCTCGGCCTCGTGCAGGACGTCTATCGCCCGCAGGCGCGCCGCGGCGCGCCGGACGTGATCGGCAGCGAGGGTGCGATTGCGCATCACCCGGTCTCCGCCCAGTAGGGCTGTCCATGCACGACGCGCCGCGCCAGCCGGCCGGCGACAATCGCTCGGCGTATGCGCGCCAGATGCGCCGACAGCTTCCAGTCGCGCTCGAACAGCACGACCCCGTCGACCGCCAGCTCGGCCCACAGGCCGCTGAACTCCCCTTCCGGGGCCAAGTGGACAAAGTGCGGGTCCACGCGGCGACCCCGCCATGCAATCGGTTGCGCGTCCCAGGCGCGGTACAAGGCGCGGCTCAACGCCAGGCGCGACTCGACGACGATGAGCGTGTCAACGTCCGAGGCGGGGGTGGCTTCGCCGCGCACCCAGGACCCGTGGAGGACTACCGCCGACAGCGCGTCACCGGCCACGGCGCGGGCGCGCCCGAGCAGTGAAGTCACTTCTTCGTCGCCAGCAACGCCGAGGCCGGCCTCCGCAAGCCGCCGCACGCAGTACGCATTGAGCGACAGTCCGTTTGCGCACGCGGCTCCCTGCAGCTCGGCGTGCAGCGCCGGCGGCATCCGCAGGACGAACCGGCCGGACTTCGGCGATCCCTCGCTTGACATCACTTCTAACTTCTTATAGTACCAACTATAAACCCTAATGATATCATTGGTTGGTTTGAGTCCGTCAAGACCGTCTTTTCCAACACAAAATGAGCCTGAAGAGGTTGGAGGGGGATAGGTAGGAGCGGGGCAAGCCGTGGGCGATGGGAGTCGCCATGCAGCAAGTCGAGAGGTTGCGCTTGGAGCAGATCGAGGCCTTCCCGGCCGGCAGTGAGAGCATCCTGTTTCGGGCCGCCGCCCCCCCCTCTGTCGGCCCTCTCGTCTGCTCTGCTGCGCTGTCCCTGCCCACAGTTCCCCCGCTCCTGTTCAGTCTCATCTTTCGAGGAAAAGTGGTCAACTTTCGTCCCCCTCGATGCCGCGGCATCCGCCGGGGCCGCGCGGATCAGGCGAGCAGCGTATACAGCAACCCGGCGATGGCCAGTTGCACGCCGACAAGTCCGGCGCCTTGAATCCACAGAGCGCGGAACATCTCAGCTTTGAGGTTGGCGATGTCGGCTTTGGTGGCCACGGTGTCGCTGAAGGCTTCAGCCAGCGTATCGACCACGGCGTCGGCTTGGGCCTCGGCGAATCCGGCGGCCTGGAGCTTGCGGACGGCTTGGCGGGTGTCGAAGGTGGCGACGGGCATTGCTAGTTCTCCTTCCGGGGTCTGCCGGAATCGCGGGCGAGGATACGGCGGTTAGAGCGTTCGAGGACTTCGGTGACAGTGGCGGTACGGGGGGCAACGGTTGCCATAGCGTCTCTCCAGCCATCATTAAAGCACCTCGTCTGCTTTCAGCGCCCGTAGGCGCTCCTGTGTGCGGCCCAGGAATGCCCCGCATCGCCACGGCTGTAAGGAGGCGCTGAGCGGAGATAGCCCGGATTTCTCACCAGGGGGTAGCGAAAAGCCGCTGATTGTGGCATAAACGTATGTAGATGAATATGTTGCAGCCAGCAACGAACGACTTTTCGCTAGGACACAGTGTAACCAAACGAGTTTTCATTTTGCTACTGGATTCCGCCGGGAGGCGGTAGCCCGTTTCGATGGCGGGACGATCACCAGCGAGGCCGGGGCCCTGCTGTTGCAGCGCACCGAGCGGCAGACCGGCATTCTGCGCCAGTTCGCGGGCTGCTTTCGCGACTCCCGCCAAGCGGAGCGGATCGAGCACAGCGTGGCGGAGTTGGTGAGTCAACGGGTCTATGGGCTGGCCTTGGGTTACGAAGACCTCAACGATCACGATCGACTGCGCAGCGACCCGCTGCTGGCGTTGTTGTCGGGCAAGGCCGATGTGGCGGGCGGCAAGCGTCGGCGGCGGCGGGATCGGGGCCGGGCCGGGGCGGGCAAGAGCACGCTGAACCGGCTGGAGTTGACCCCTGCGCAGGTCGAAGCGAGCGCGCGCTACAAGAAGATCGCCCTGGACAGCGCAGCGGTCGATGCGCTGTTGGTTGAACTCTACATCCAGCGGCAGAGTTGCCGCCCGCAGCGCATCGTGCTGGATCTCGACGCCACCGACGACCGTCTGCACGGGCAGCAGGAAGGGCGTTTTTTTCACGGCTACTACGGCGCCTACTGCTACTTGCCGTTGTACATCTTCATTGACGAGCAGTTGGTCTGCGCGCGGTTGCGGACAGCGAACCGAGACGCTGCGGCGGGGGCGCTGGAAGAGGTCGTGCGGATCGTGGGGCAGTTGCGCCGGAGATGGCCTGGGGTGGAGATTCTGCTGCGCGCCGATGCAGGCTTTTGCCGCGAGGAGTTGATGAGTTGGTGTGAGCAACAGGGGGTGGACTACGTGTTCGGACTGGCCAAGAACCAGCGTTTGTTGCGCCGCCTGCACAAGCCGTTGCAGAAGGCGCAGCGGCGCTACGCTGCCAGCGGCAAGCCGGCGCGGGCGTTCGCCGAGTTCCGTTATCGCACGCGCCACAGTTGGCGGCGCAAACGGCGTGTGGTGGGCAAGGCCGAGCGGCTGGCCAAGGGCGCCAATCCGCGCTTCCCAATCTACGCTTCGTGGTGACCTCGCTCAGCACCGCACAGTACGCCGCGCAGAGCTTGTACGAGGATCTCTACTGCGCGCGGGGCGAGATGGAGAAGCGCATCAAAGAGCAACAGTTGGCTTTGTTCGCCGACCGCACTTCGACGGCGCTGCTGCGCTCGAACCAGATTCGTTTGTATTTTTCTGCGATCGCCTACTGTCTGTTGCAAGCGTTGCGCGAGTTGGGCTTGGCGGGCACGCAGATGGCGCGGGCGCAATGCGCGACGATCCGCGTACGGCTGCTCAAGATCGGGGCGCGGGTGCGGGTGACGGCGCGCAAGGTGTGGGTCTCGATGGCTACGGGCCATCCGGCGCAGGCGCTGTTTGCTGCGGTTTACGCCAATCTGGGAAGGCCGCCGCCGCAGGGCTGCTGAAGGGGCGCCTGGCGCCTGCGGGTTCGAAGGTCACAGCAAGCGCAGCAGCCCCGGCGGGGGCTTGGCCGGAGTGTGCGCAAATTCGGCCCCAAACCCTCCTGACGCCCCCGCGTGTAGCGCCGGACGCTACACCCAGCGTGCGCCACGGCCACTGTACTGGGCGATCCGCATCAATTGCCCCTCAAATTCGTTCCGTAAACCGCTTCCTGCCCGCCCAGCCATGCCTGGTGAGAAATCCGGGCTAGGGCTCCGCTAGCGAAAACGGGACCGGCCGCTCCCTCTTCCGCTCCCCGCTCAGCGCGCCCGAGGGCACAGCAGCGGACGCCGGCTCAAGGTGCTGCGGCGCCCGTCGTGCTAACGGCTCGTCTTTCGATTGGAATGGAGGCGCCCGAAACGGCGGCAACGGGAAAATCAAGGCGCGGAAGCGGGTTGCGCTTCGCGCCGGATTTGGGCGGCCAATTCGGTCATGCCGAGTGTCTCGGCCGCGCCGATAGCGCGCCGGGCGGTTTCGGCTGCCCGGCGCTCCATACCGGCTCGGCGGTAGGCTTCGGCAAGCGTTTGGAGCACGAACGGCATGCGCCGGTCGGCGTCGGCGGCGCCCGCGAGCGCTTTCTCCAGATGCTAGATCGCTTCGCCGAAGCGTCCGGCGCCGAGCGCATGCCGGCCCAGATGCAAGCGGGCGGTACGGTGCGTGGGATCGCCGGCCAAGGCGGCCTCGAAATGCGCCGCAGCGGCTTTTGCCCGCCCCATCTGCAGGAGCGCCGTGCCCAGGTTCGCATGCGCCTCGGCCGATTCGGGATTGAGGCCGAGGGCCTTGCGGAATGCGTCGGCCGCCGCGGCCGGGTTTTCCCGCATGGCCTGCACGACGCCCCAATTATTGTGCAGCTCTTCCAGATTGGGGTCGCTTGCGAGCGCTTTGCGGTAGTGGGTTTCGGCTTTTTCCAACTCCCCCCGCCGCCCGTAGACGCCGACCAGGTTGGCGTGCGCCGCCGCCATGCCGGGGTCGAGTTCGAGCGCTTTTTCGTAGGATTCGATCGCTTGCTCCCATTGGCCGCCCGCTTCCAGCCCGCGGCCCAGATTCAAATAGTCGTGCCGGTCGGCGCCCAGCTCCTCGACCTTCGCCAGAATCGGGTCCCGAATCGGCGGCTTCGTCCGAGCATGTCTTTGGGACAGTTGCAGATACCGATTCGCCGCAGCCTCGTCCCCGAGGCGACGCCAAGCCAGCCCCAGAGAGTAGGATGCCGCTCCGTCCTGCGGCGACAGCGCCGCGGCCTTTTTCAGCAATGCGACCGCCTCCTTCGTTTCGCCGAGCTCGAGCAGCGCGCGTCCGAGCGCGTAGTACGGCCCAGAGATGACCTGGGAAGAAGTCCAGCGGGATCCAGACTGGCTAGCCGGCGACCTGCCCTACGACCCACCCGACGACGCCGCTGAGTAGCGCCGCTCGGCCGCTGGAGTTTTTCTTCCACTATCCACCAGCCACTAACCACTGTACGCGGGCGCTGGCGCGTATCGCCGCACAAGCCGCTGGTATCGCAAACCATGTGGCCAATCGTTACAAATCAAGTGGCCGTTTAGAAACGGAAAGCAGCGCAATCAAGGCTGCGAGCGCGACGGACTGCTTGGTCATCTCTCCTCCAACGCTTGCGCGGCTGAGAGCCGCGGCCGACAGGTCAGGCCAAGCGCGCAGCGTTGGGCGGTCGAATCTGCGCGCGTATCGCGTTACACACTTGCGCCGACCGCTTCGCTTCGAGAGCCACACACATTATAAGCCCCGCCGCGGACGCCAAACCGAACTTTTCGCGCGCTGCCGGCGCAAAAAAGTCAAATGTCGAGGGATCTCGCCAGAAAGCTCTCAAGTCGCTCGGGCGGTTTGCCGGCCAGGGTTTCGATATCGCCGGTCACCTTGCCCAGAAAGCTCTGAGCGGCCGCATGGTAGATCGTAACCAGCGCTTGCGGGATGTAGTCGGGCAGGCCGGGCTCGCAGCACATCGCGGCGAATTCCTCGTCCGAAGCCGGTTCGTAGCGCACGGGTTTGCCGGTTATCTTCGCAATCAGCGCGGCCAGATCGGCAATCGCGAGCGCTTCCGGCCCCGTCAGGTCGTAAGCCTTGCCCGCGCAGGCGTCGTCCAGAAGCGCTGCCGCCGACGCCCCGGCCAGGTCGTCGCGGGTGACGTAGCTGATCTTTCCCTCGCCGGCGGGATACGGAATGCGGCCCGTAGCAATCAGCTCGGGCAGGTAGGGAACCAAGGGGTCGGCGTACATGCCGTTGCGCAGGATGGTCCATTCGATCCCGGAAACGCGCAGCGCCGACTCGGCGTAAGTCAGGAACGGCGTGACGAGGAACGGGCTCTCGGGGCTGCTGGCGAGGAAGCTTGCGAAGACCAGGCGCCGCGCGCCGGCGCGGCGGGCGGCCTCGATCGCGCGGGCGTGCTGCAGGATGCGCGGCTCGACCGGCGCGAACGTAGGCACGAGCATGACCGTCCGGCATCCGGCGAAAGCGCGGGTCATGGAGTCGAGATCGTCGTAATCGCCGCGGCGCAGATCGCATCCCAGCGCGGCGAGATCGGCCGCCCGGTCCGGCGTCCGCACGGCCGCAACGACGGCGCCCGGCGCCTGGCCGCGGGCGATCAACCCGCGGACGATGCGGCTGCCCAGTTGCCCGCGCGCGCCGAGGACCGCAATTTTTTGCATGAGAAACAGTTTACACCCGAGAAACGGGCGGTCGGCGCGGCCCCGCCGCGGTCAGAAGCGGACGCTCCAGCGGACGTAGTAGTAGCCGCCGTTGATGCCGAAGGGCGCGGTGCGCGCGTAGGGAAAGATGCCCGCCGAATCCACGATCGTGCGCCCGGCGCCGTCGACGACGGGGGCGAAGGGCGGCCCGCCCGTATCCTTCCATTGCGTGCCGAAGAGATTGGTGAACTCATTGTTGTCCGGATAGACGTTGAACAGGTTGGCGGCGCCGACCGTCAGCTCCGTCTTGCGAAACATGCGGATGCCGAAATGGACATCCGTCAGCCACTCGCCGCCGAACTCCTGATGGCGGTCGCGGCTGATCAGCCCCAGGACGTCCCACAGCGTGTACTTGCCGAAGTAGCGCAGCCCGCCGCCGAAGCGGAAGCGATCGATCCTGTATTCGGCCAGCGCCTGCAGGCGGGTGTTCGGCTGCCAGTCTTCCAGAATGGAGCGGTCGGCGGGAGCGAACACGGTGTCCTCCAGGCCGGCCAGCGACGAGGGCAGGCGGATGCCGTCGTCGGCCAAGTCGGTATCGATGTACATGCCGGAGAAACCGAGATCCAGCACGGAGCCGTTGCGCCAGGAATGCACGCTGTCGAAGGCGAACTCCACGCCGTTGGTTACGGTCTGCGCCACATTGGCGAAGAACTGCGCGCCCTCGACCCTGTTGGCCTGCATGAACGCCGCGGCTTCCGGGGAAACCGGCCCCAGATCGGCCGCTGTGACGTTGGCGCTGAACACGATGCGGTCGTCCACTTCGACGCGGAAGGCGTCCACCGTGAGCGACGAGGTTTTGCCCAGTCTGGCCACGATGCCGCCGCTGAGATTCAGCGAGGTCTCTTCTTGCAGCGCGGGCACGCCCAAGGCCTTGACGAGATCGCTGTCGTTGCGGAACGTGCCGACTTCGGCCAGCACCGTGGAGCCGTCGTCGGACTCGACGGAGAGGGTATCGACCTTGCTGAAATAAAGTTGATGGAGCGACGGCGCGCGGAAGCCCGTGTTCACGTTGCCGCGCACGGCGAAACTGGGGGTGAAGTCGTAGCGCGCCAGCAGCTTGCCCGTGACGGTCGCCCCGAAATCGCTGTAGCGCTCGAAGCGTCCGGCGGCCCCCAGCACGAACTTGCCGTTGAACACCCACTCCAGATCGGCGTAGGCGGCGGTGTTGTAGCGGCTGCGGCTGACCTCGTTGCTCGGCTGGAACCCGGGGAAGACCTGGATGCCGAGCGCCGCTCCCCTGCCCCTGGGGTCGCAGTCGGAAGGCGCTACGCCGGGATCGTCGAGGCAATGCAGATAGGAGACCGGCTCCCCCTGCCGGATGCCGAAGGAATCGCGGCGCGTTTCCGCGCCGAACGCCAGATTCATCGTCCGGCCCGTATATTCGAACAGGCGCGAAGCGTCGAAGTTGAACGTCGTCTGGTTGAATTGCAGACCTCCGGAATCGGCCCCTGTCGGACTGCGCGCGCCATACGAAGCATTGTTCGAGTTCGAGATGAAGAAGTCGAATTCGTTGCGCCCGTGGTTCACGCTGAGGTCGAAGGTCCAGCCGCCGCGCGTCTTCCATTCGATCCCTCCCGCCGCCGAAATGTCGTCCACGTCGGTGTTGATCTCGGGGAGGAACCCGTCGGGATAGTGCTCGTACACGATGCGGTTGTCGAAAACGGAGGGCACGCGGTAGAACCCGGCGCTGTTGTTGTCGCGCACCGACATTCCGCCGAAAGAGTAAACCCTGGCGTTCTCGCCGAGCGGGGCGCTGAAGTTGTAGTAGCCGGTGTAGTGGTCGCTGCGGGCGTCGCCCAGGCGGATGACGTCGCGGTCGATCGTATATTCGCGGTCGTCGTAGCAGCCGCCGAAAAAGTGCTCCTCCGGCTCGCCGGGCGCGCAGTCGACCGGCAGAAAGAAGGGCCAGCCCCAAGGGCCGGCGCGGTTGGTGTCGCCGCGGTTGCGGGCCTCGAGGGTGAGATTCAGGAACCCGCCGTCGCCGAAGCCGAACCCGCCGTGGACGCTGTTCAAGTATGTGTCGCCGTCCCCGGCATAGGTCTGCCCCCAGGAAGTATCGACGCTGAAACCGGGGCTGCTCTTGAGGACGATATTGATCACGCCCGCGATGGCGTCGGAGCCGTACTGCGCCGCGGCGCCGTCGCGCAGAACCTCGATCCGTTCGATCGCCGCGATGGGGATCGCGTTCATGTCCGTGCCCGCCGTACCGCGTCCGACGGTGTCGAGCACGTGCACCAGCGCGCTGTTGTGGCGGCGCTTGCCGTTGACCAGCACCAGCGTCTGGTCCGGCCCCAAGCCGCGCAAGGTGGCCGGGCGCACGGCGTCCGTGCCGTCGGTGATCGACGAGCTTGTGAAGTTGAACGAAGGCGCCAGCATCTGCAGCGCCCGCCCGGTCTCCATCTGCCCGGAGCGGCGCAGGCGCTCGCCGACGATTAGCTCGACCGGCACCGGAGACTCCAGCGGCTGCCGGCCCTCCGCGCGCGTGCCGACGGCGACCACGTCCACCGTTTCCGTAACGGCCGGAAGCTGCAGCGTGACCGTGATCGAACCTTCCGCGCCGCTCACCTGCCGGGAGTGTACTTCGAAGTCCGGGGCCTCGACGATGAGCGTGTGCGGCCCCGGGCCCAAATCGCAGAAATTCGCAAGGCCGGCATCGTCCGCCGGCATGCGCCGATCTCCGATCGAAACTTGGGCGTTCGTCAGCACAACGCCCGAGGGGTCGACGACCCGAACCTCCAGACACTGCCCCCATGCCGGGCCGGCGAAAGCCGCGCAGGCGACGACC
This sequence comes from Bryobacterales bacterium, assembly GCA_965214655.1. GTDB lineage: Bacteria > Acidobacteriota > Terriglobia > Bryobacterales > UBA6623 > CATQHP01. The sequence goes on from OZ243965.1 coordinate 5,073,900, forward strand.
GGCAGCACGAACCGAACCGGGAACAAAAGTGCGGAAAGGCAGTTTCGTTGTGGGCCTTGCATGATTTCCTCCCTATTTACACGATACGCTCCTCATTTCACTCGTTGCGTCTACAGCAGCGTACGGATCAATGTTGAGTATATTATAATACTCAAATGTTTTCCAAAAATCCACTGAAGGGGCCATAACACATGCAAAATTTAGCTGCTGTTTTCGGCGCGATGGGGATGCCGCCATGCTTTTTTCGCCGTTCGACCGCATGCCTTGCTCTTGCCGCGGCGGCCTGCTTCGGCGCGCGCGCCGGGACGTTTACGCCGGCATATGCGCGGCAGGCGATGGTTGTCACGGCGGAGCCGCAGGCTACCGCCGCCGGCGTCGAGGTCCTGCGCAAAGGCGGCAACGCGGTGGACGCGGCGGTGGCGGTCGGCTTCGCCCTGGCGGTGACCGAACCCAACGCCGGCAATCTGGGCGGCGGCGGGTTCATGTTGATCCGCTTCGCCGACGGCCGCTCGACGTTCCTCGATTTCCGCGAGCGGGCGCCGGCGGCGGCGAACCGCGATATGTACCTCGACGAAAAGGGATCCGCGACCGAAGAGAGCGTCGTCGGCTACCGCGCGGTCGCCGTGCCCGGCTCCGTCCGCGGTTTCGAGCTCGCGCTGCGCAAGTACGGCACGAAAAAGTGGAGCAGTCTGCTTGCTCCCGCCGAGCGCCTGGCGCGGGAAGGGTTCCCCGTAAGCTGGGACCTGGCCGCCTCTTTGCGGCAGAGCGGCCGTCTCGCGCGGTTCCCCGAGTCCCTAAAAATCTTCCGCAACAACGGGCGGCCCTTCGCCTTCGGCGAGCCGCTGCAACAGCGCGACCTCGCCGACACCCTGCAGCGCCTGGCCGAGAACGGCGCGGACGAGTTCTACCGCGGGCGAACGGCCGAGCTCATCGCGGCCGACATGGCGGCCAACGGCGGCCTGATTACGCTCGACGATCTCGCCGCTTACCGGCCCGTGGAGCGCAAAGCGCTGCGGGGAACTTACAACGGGTTCGAGATTCTCAGCGCGCCGCCGCCAAGCTCCGGCGGAGCGGGCGTCATTCAAATGTTGAACATGCTCGAAGGGGAGAAGCTGTCCGCCGCCGGGGCCGGCTCGGCGGCGGCGATTCACCGCGTCGCCGAAGTCATGCGGCGGTTTTTCGCCGACCGGGCGCAATACTTCGGCGACACGGATTTCGTCGAGATTCCGCTGGAAGAGATGCTGTCGAAGCAATACGCCAAGCGGCGCGCCGCGACCATCCGGCCCGAGCGCGCGACGCCCAGCGCCGAAGTCGGCGGCGGCGATCCCGCAGGCCGTGAGAGCAACGATACGACGCACTATTCGATCGTCGATGCGCAAGGCAACGCCGTAACGGTGACCTATACCCTGAACGGCAGCTACGGTTCGGGCGTCACCGCCAAAGGAACCGGCGTTCTGCTGAACAACGAGATGGACGACTTCACCGCCAAGCCGGGCAGTCCGAACGCCTACGGGCTGCTGCAAAGCGAAAACAACGCGATCGAGCCGGGCAAGCGCCCGCTGTCGGCAATGAGCCCGACGATCGTCAGCAAGGAAGGCAAACTGCGCCTGGCGCTCGGCGCGCCGGGCGGGCCGACCATCATCTCCTCGGTCTTGCAAACGATCCTCGACGTGCTGGACTTCGGCATGAACGTACAGCAGGCCGTCGACTACCCGCGGTTTCACCACCAGTGGATGCCCGATCGGCTGTACATGGAATCCTACGGATTTTCCCCCGACACGATCGAAGCGCTGCGGCGCAAGGGTCACAAGATTTCCTTCGGCCGGGCGATGGGGCAGGTCATGGCCATTGAAGTCGAGGGAGACTACCTGGCCGGCGCCGCCGATTCCCGATCCGAGGGAACCGCGGCCGGCTTCTGACCGTGCGGACCGTCGAGACGACGCCCGAAAACGTGAGCAAAGCGATCCAGCCCGTCGATTTTCTTGAAAAACACGGCACGGACCCAGCGCCTTGGCCGCTCGAGGATTCCAGGCTCTACACCGCGGCGCTCGCCCGCGGGCGCTACGAGAATTTTCCGGTTGTCAGCTTCCTGCTGCCGCGGCGGCTGCATCAGGATTTTTTCAACCTCTACGCCTACTGCCGCTGGGCCGACGACCTGGGCGACGAGATCGGCGACCGCGGACGGAGCCTGGAATTGCTGGCCTGGTGGGAAAAAGAGCTCGACGCGATGTACGCGGGACACACGCGCCACCCGGTTTTTACCGCGCTCGCCGACACGGTGCGGCGGCGCGACCTGCCCATCGAGCCTTTCCGCGACCTGATCCGGGCGTTCGTGCAGGATCAGCACGTCGTCCGCTACGAGACCCACGAGCGAGTGCTCGACTATTGCCGCTATTCGGCGAATCCGGTAGGCCGCTTGGTTTTGATGCTCGGCGGCTACCGCGAGGAACCGCTTTTCCGGCTCTCGGACGCAACCTGCACCGCTCTGCAACTGGCCAACCATTGGCAGGACGTGCGGCGCGATTGGCGGAAGGGCCGCGTTTACATACCCCGAGACGTCATGGCGGCGCACGGCTATTCCTACGAAGCGCTGGCGGACGACATGCGGCGCGGCGCGGCGTCAGACGGTTTCCGCACGACCGTCCGCGGCCTGGTCGAGCGGGCCGACCGCCTGTTCGCGGAAGGGCTGCCCTTGGCGGACAAGCTCGACCGCCGGCTGGCGATTGACGTGGAGCTGTTTTCGCGCGGAGGAATGGCCGTCCTCGACAAGATTCGCGCGCAGCGCTTCGACACGATCCGCGCCCGGCCGAAAGTCTCCGGGGCCGACCGTCTCATGTTATTGTTGCGGGTGGCGGCGCGTCGTTTGCTGCGCCCCGCTCCCGCGCCTCCGGGTTCTCGATATGCCCAGCGTTGACGAGTCTTTCGCGCACTGCCGCCGCGTTGCGCGCGCACGCGCGAGGAATTTCCACTACTCGTTTCTGCTGCTCCCCAAGGAGCAAAAAGACGCGATGTGCGCGATCTATGCGTTCATGCGCTATTCCGACGACATCAGCGACGAGGAATCTCACCTGATCGAAAACCGCCAAAAGCGTCTCGACGCCTGGCGGGCCAAGCTCGCCGACGCCTTGGCCGGACGTTTCGGCAACGACCCGGTGCTGCCGGCGTTCGCCTCGGCGATCGCCCGCTACGACATTCCCCGCAGCTACTTCAGCGAGCTGATCGACGGCATGCAAAGCGATTTGCGCCCGGCGGTCTACCGCACCTTCGACGAGCTTTACCGCTATTGCTATCAAGCCGCCTCGGTGGTCGGGCTGACCACGATCCACGTGCTCGGATTCGACAAGCCGGCGGCGCTGAAGCTGGCCGAGAAGTGCGGCGTCGCCTTTCAGCTCACCAACATCATGCGCGATGTTTCCGAAGACGCCGGGCTCGGCCGGGTCTATCTCCCGGAGGAAGACCTCGAACGTTTCGGCCTCGCCCGCAGCGAGATTCTGGAAAGAACCATCAAGCCCGCGGACGAACGGTTTCGGCGGTTGATGGAGTTTCAATGGGCGCGAGCCGAGCGTTATTACCGCGAGGCCGCCCCGCTGCTGGCGATGGTCAAGCGGCGCAGCCAACCGGCGTTGTGGGCGATGGTCGCCCTCTACCACGGCATCCTGCTGCGCATCCGCAGCCTGAAATACAACGTGCTCGATCAGCGCGTGCGGCTGAGCGATTGGGAGAAGACCTGGATCGTAGCCCGCGCGCTCAAGCTGCGGCTGCTGGGAGGAACTCCGCCATTCCCAGCGTGAAGATCGTCGGCGGCGGCTTGGCCGGACTTGCCGCCGCCGCCAAGCTCGGAGCCGCGGGCTTCGCGGTCGATCTGCACGAAGCCAAGCCGTTCCTGGGCGGACGCGCCGCCTCGTTCCCGCTTGATCCGGCCGCGCCGGACTCTCCGCGCATCGACAACTGCCAGCACGTGCTGCTGCGCTGCTTCGACGCGCTGCTCGATTTTTACCGCCGCTGCGGAGTCGCCCACAAAATCCGCTTCTACGACCGCCTCTATTTCGTCCGGCCCGGCGGCAGCGTCGACACGCTCAAGCGCGGCCTCTTGCCGGTGCCATTCCACTTCACCCGCTCGCTGTTGGCGCTGAAGATGCTCGATCGGGCGGACAAGCTTTCTTTGATCCGCTGCCTGCAAGCCATCCCGCGCGAGCGGCGCCGGCGAAGCGATCTCGACCGGATCACGATGGCCGAATGGCTGCGTGAAAAGAAGGCGACGCCGCGGTCGTACGCCAGATTCTGGCGGCCGCTCCTGGTCAGCGCGCTGAACGAGGAACCGGAGCGCAGCTCGGCGCTGCCCGCCTTGCAGGTCTTCGACGAGGGGCTGCTGGCCGGCCGCACGAGCTACGAAATGGGTCTGCCTGCCGTGCCCCTCTCGGAACTCTACTCGGCGGCGCTGGAGCAGCGCCTCGGACCGCGCGTGCGCGTCCATCTCCGCTCGGCCGTCGAGCGCATCGATCCCGCCGGCCGCGAAGCGGATTATTTCATCAGCGCGGTTCCATTCGAGCGCGTCGGGCGCCTGCTCCCCGATCTGTCCCTGGGGATCGAGCGCTTCGAGCATTCGCCGATCACGGGAATCCACTTGTGGTTCGACCGCCCGATCGCCGCGCTCGATCATGCGATCCTTCTCGACCGCCGGCTGCAATGGCTTTTCCGCAAAAGCGAAAGCTACTATCTGGCCGTGGTCAGCGCCTCGCGGGACATGATGGGCATGACCAGTACGGAGATCGTCGAGACGGCGCGGAAAGAGCTCGCGGAGTTTTTCCCTGACGCCGCGGGCGCGGCGCTGGAGCGCGCCCGCGTCGTCAAGGAGGCGCGCGCAACCTATTCGGCGAAGCCCGGCCTGGAGGCGGCTCGACCCGCCGCGCGCACCCGCTATCCCAACGTGTTCCTCGCCGGCGACTGGACCGCCACCGGCCTGCCGGCGACGATGGAAGGCGCCGTGCGCAGCGGGTACGCCGCCGCCGATGCCGTCATCGCCGCTGCCGCCGCGCGTTGACCCGCTGCCGCCGGCGAAGGCTTCCTTGCTCTTTGCCTGCTAGAATGAACCGCGAGTTGCGCGGCAATAAAAAGCAGACCGTCGAGTTTCGGAGCAAAGAGCCGCAGCCGGCGCCGGCGGCGACATCCAAGAGCGGCGCATCCGTTCCCTTTGCCCCGTTCCTCGATGCCGAAGGCGTATACGCGCTTGAGATCCGCGGCGAATCGATGATCGACGACCACATCCTGGAAGGCGATTGCGCGCTCGTCGAAAAGACCCAACAAGCGCGCAACGGCGAAATCGTGGTCGCTCTGGTCGACGGCAAGGAAACCACGCTCCAGCGCTTTTACCTGGAAGGCGGCCGCGTTCGGCTGCAGCCCGCCAACAGCGCAATGGAGCCGACCGTCGTCCCTGCCGAACGGGTTCGCATTCGAGGAAGAGTGCTGGCGGTCCACCGCCGCTACTCTCAGGGAAGATCAGAATAAGGCGGCCGCAGGCGTATCGGTTGCTCGATGCTGCCCGCGATGAGCAGTGATTGTCGAGTTGACTGCGAACGGCTTTGCGCCGCTGTGGACACACTGCTCGTGCCTATTAGCGCTCAGGCAGGCGCGCAGCGCCCCGCGAGCAGCAGATCGGCGAAGCCCAACAGCAAGCCCCCGAAGCCCCGCGCCGACTCGATTGCCTCTTCAGACTCTCCTTTGGGGATCACAGACGCTCCTCAACCCATTGAACGACTGCTTCGGCGAGTTCAATCGCTTGCCTATACTCCTGTATGGCAACAGGCCTGACGACTCCGGGGTATCGAGTAACCAAGGCGTACAGAGTGAGCTTCTCAGCTTTGCGGACCCCGTCCGGGACGCTCTCGCCCATTTCTTCAAGCAGCGACAACAGGCGGGCCAAATCATGTACGTATGGATATTCGATTTTGCGCCCGATCATCAGGGCCTTGACGGCCTTTTCGGCCGCCTGTTGGGCTTTGAAGCACAGATCCTCAAGATATGCCTCGGGAATGCGATTCTTCTCCAAGGCAAGATTGCTTCTGGCGCGGTTCAGCCATTCCCGCGGGTCATCGGGCGGGAACCGTCCGGGGGGCTTCACACGCCGTTTTCCCTTCTTGCAGAGCGGGCTTGATGACCAGCGCGGGGCTTCCCTTGTAGCGCTCCACGTCCTCGGGGGAAACCACGACCGCATCGACCGCCGCGCCGACCCCATACAGATTCCCGTAGATTTGGAAGGTGACATCGAGCGCGTCCGCTCCCCGCTTGACGACGAGCAGGTCGACATCGCTGTGGGGGCCCATCTCTCCCCGGGCGGCTGACCCGAAGAGGATGATTTTCTCCGGCTGAGCCGCATCCACAATGCGCCGGATAATGTCGTTCAATATCTTCCGCTTGAGCATCTTGCCCGCCAGTGCCGCCTGCGGCGCTTCCGCCACGACTGCTAACGCCGGCCGGCGATCAGCCCGAAATAAAAGAAATGGAAAGTTGACAGGTAAATCGCCAGCAGCGCGCCGCTGTAGAAAAAGACCAGCATGAAGTTGCGGTCGAGCAGCGCTGCGAAAAGCGTGAGCCCTTCCCGCACCCGGCGGCGCAGATACCAACCTACGAAGCCGACCGACAAGGCGATCGGCAGCCAAACGAACACGATTTCGACGGCGGGCGGCACCCGATCCCATTCACCCGATGACTGACAAACTTTTCGCTGCCCTTCAGAAAAACAGTTGCACCATTTGGCCGTGGAGATCGTGCAGCGTCGAGCGCCGGCTCTTCCAGATCGGCTCGGCCAACTGCGCATTCCACGCCTGCAACTCCGCTTCAAGGCGCTCGACGATCTCCGGATGCTCCGCCGCCAAGTTCGCTTGCTCGCCGATGTCCGCGGACAAATCGTAGAGCGCCGTGGTTTGGCCCAGCGGCGAGTCGCCGGGATAGTCCGTCTCCGGCAGCCGCCGCCCGCCGAGCGTGATGGCGTCGAAGCCGAGGTCGGTGTTGTTCACCTTCCACATCTTCCACTTGCCCCAACGCACGGCCATATTGGGCTTCGAGCGCCAAAAGAGAAATTCGTGCGGCGGCTCGTTATTGTCTCCGCGCAGGTGCGGCAGCAGGTTCACGCTGTCTTGGGCCGCAGCGTCCGAACCGGCGGCCGCCGCGAACGTCGAAAAAAGATCGACCGCCGTAACGGGCTCGGAATACACCTTGCCCGCGGGCAGCGCTGCGGGCCACTTGAAAATGAACGGCACGCGAATGCCGCCTTCCAGATGAAATCGCTTCGACCCGCTCAGCGGCGCATTGGAGCAAACCTCTTCGCTGAGATAGGCGACGCAGCCGTTGTCGGAAAAAAACACGACCAGCGTGTTTTCCTCCAGTCCATGCTCCTGCAGCGCGGCGACGACGTCGCCGACATAGTCGTCCAGAGAGGCGACCATCGCCGCGAAGACCCGCTTGCCGGGCTCTTCGACGTGCGCGTAGCGGTCGATGTATTCCTGGGTCGCCTGCAGCGGCGTATGCGGCGTGTTCGGCGTGAGCATCAGGAAAAACCGCTCGTCTTTGTGGCGTCCGATAAAATCGACGGCCTTCTCGGCGAACACGTCGGTCAGATATTCTTCGACCTCGACCTTCTCGAAGCCGTCGAAAATCGCATTTGCGTCGCTGCGTCTCGTAGGCGCGTCCCGCGGGGGCCAAGACTCGACGCCCTTCTTGCTCGCGTCGATATAGCTCGTTCCCCCGGCGAGCAGGCCGAAGTACTCGTCGAAGCCGCGGTTCAGCGGGTGGTATTTTTCGGGCTTGCCCAAATGCCACTTGCCGATCAATCCGGTGGCGTAGCCGGCCTCCTGCATCATGTTGCCGAGCGTCGTCTGATCGGGCGGCAGGCCGAGTTCTTCGTCGTGTCCGGTGGGGTTGTACTCGTAGCCGAAGCGCGGCTGGTAGCGCCCCGTATAGAGACCCGCCCGTGATGGGCTGCAAACGGCCGCGGCGACGTAGCCGTCGGTCAGCCGGACCCCGTCCGCCGCAAGCCGGTCGATATGCGGGGTCTCGATGATCTCCGAACCGTAGACGCCGACATCGTTGTAGCCGAGATCGTCGGCCAAAATGACGATAATGTTGGGCGGCTCGGCGGCGCGCTCATCGACCGGCGCGCCGCCGCAGCCGAGCAAGGAAACAATCCCGAGAACCGCGGGCTGGAGCTTCATAACGCCGCTATTCTAACCCACCCAAAAATCAGTCGTCGTCATCATCATAGCAGTCGTCGTCGTCATCATCATAGCAGTCTATGAAAACGAAGTTGAAACTCACTTCATCGGCCATCAAAGAGCCGGTCGTCACTTCCGGTCTTTGCGACAACCTCAAGCCCGCTTGGAGCAGGCTTGACACCGCTGCGGCGCACCTGTTCCCGCGTTGGATCGTCACCCCGACGGCGCTGGTCACGCTCGAGTTGCGCACCGTGACGCCCCCATCCGAATCCGTCTCGCAGCGAATCACTGCAACTTTGTCGGGCATGCACACTGAATCGTAGTGGTCCGAGGCTCGGGCCACTGCAGGGAATACCCAAGCTGCCGCCAGCAGCGTAGCGACAGCAGCCGCCATCGTTCTCGTCATGCCATCTTCCTCCTCGCTTCGCGGCGCCGCGTCGACGCCCCTTGGCAATTATACAAATTCAGCGGAAAACTCGAGTCGGACCGTGGCTGAAGACGGAAACCCAAACGATAAGGCTATCGGAAGCTCAAGCGCAAGCTGGTATAGCCGACGTGCGCACGATAGTTCTGCAAGGCCGTAAAGCGCTCGCTGTAGCCGTAGTGCTGCCAGCCGGCGTTCCACTCCAGCCCGCCGCGCACTTTTATGGAAACCCGCGCCTGCGGCGCGTGGTAGGTCAAGGGGAAGCTGTTGTAGAAAGTCGGCGCGGCGCCGGGTTCGAAGCGAAAGTTCGGATAGGCCGGGGTAAAGGAGTCCGGGAAGCCCGCGGCGGCCGCTCCGTCGGCCGTGTCCTTGCTCAAGGCATAGCCGATGTACAGCGTCAACCGCTTGTGCGCGGCGATGCGCGCCCCGAAATTCAGCGTGTGCAGATTGCTTGCATAAAGCGAGCGTCCCGGCGCCGCGCCGCGGTCGAAATCGAAAAAATTGAAGATGCCGGCGGATGTGTTCAGGCCGATCTTGAGGTAGCCGGCATCCAGCATGAGGCGGCCCTCGGCATCCGACCATGAAGCGGAAAGCCCCCAGCTCCGGCTGGTCGACGAATAGTCGATCAGGCTCGCGGGGTTGGCGTTGACCCGGCTCTTGAAGTGTCCGCTCAGGAGCAAGCTTTTTCGCCGCCACTGCACGCGGGCCGATTCGTTGTGGAACTTGCGGTCGCTGACGGGGGTCAGCGGCCGGTCCGCGCGGCCGACTTCGGCGTCGAACGAAATGCGCAGGCCCGAAACGGGCATCAGACGCACCCCGCCCGCGCCGGAGCGGACTGCGTTATTCTGCCCTTCCAGCGGTATGCCGAACGATCCGCCGGGGAATTCAAACGCCCGTTCGGAACGGATGCGCCTTTTCATCAGGCGGTAGGCGCCATGGAAGCCGATGCGCCGGGTCGGGCGGTAGTTCGCCTCGCTTGCGTTGGCCATGCGGCGAATCCCCAGATGCTCGAAGGTCAACAGTTCGTTGGCGAACAGGCCGACTTCCAGGAACGACGAGCCGCCGTGAATGCGCGTATTGTCGACCGAAGTCGTGTTGGACAGCGTGAGCTTCGCAGACGGCATCCACAGCGCCGTGAAATCGCCCGTTCCCTGCTTGCGCGAGGCGCCGCCCAGAACGAACGTCTGCAGTGTGGTCGATTGCAATGCGGGCGAAGCAGTCAGAGCGCGGTTGAGCCGCGCATTGCGGTTGCCCGACGCGTAAACCCAACGGCCGTGAAAACCGACCTTCCCCTCATTTTCCGATCGCAAGTGAATTGACGTGACCGGCGTATTCCCATGGAACGGCTCGGCCCGCCCAACCCCGTCGAGCAAGCGGGCATCCGCCGGCGACCCCGGCCCCAGCGAAGCATCGCGGTATTCCGTATCTTCCTTGTAGTTGTCGAACGCCTGGGCGAAAGTGAGCGCCACCCCGCCGGCGCGCAGGTTGGCGCCCGCCCGATAGCGATTGTTGACTTGGCGCAGATTCGTCGCGTAGCGCAAAAAATTCTCGCGGCCCAACCCGGGCAGATCGCCGACCGCTTCCGACGAGAACCCGGGGCCGTTGTTGTTGTTGCGCTCATAACCCAGGAAGACTTCGATCCGGCGGCCCGGCAGCAACGTCAGGTCGTGTCCTTGCAGGGTGCGTTTCGCATCCAGTCCGCGCTCGCCGTTCCAGAGGCTCGGCAAGCGGTTGAAGTAGTTGACGGTCCGCAAGCGCATGTCGTACCGCCAAAGCCTGTTCTTCTCGACCGTCAGCACGGACGCCCGATACGGGTCTCCGCCGGCGCCGGTCATGCGCCAGACGAGCTCGTCGAAGAGAGCGCCGCGGCCGTCTTTCGAGTTCATGCGCAACTCGCCTTCCAGCAGCCGGATTCCGTTGCCGTAGTTCACCGCCGCGCGGTAAACGTCGCGGTGGCCGCCGACGCCGTTGAAGCGGTAGCCGACCTCGAACGAGTTGGTGACGGTAAAGCTGTCGAGCGTGAGCAGGTCGCTCGGCCGGTCCGGCGTCGGGGCCACCACCGGCTGGGCGGCCAAGGCGCCCGCCGACGCCCAGGAAACCGCTATCGACCGCAGCGCATTCATCGTCGGAACAGCGCATCGGCGTTCGAGCCGTGGATGCGCGCATGGCAGGTCACGCAGTTTTGAAAGCGCGGGTCGCGCAGGTTATGGAAGCTCGCCCCCGGAGCGGGAATGCCCGCCTCGCGCGGGCCGAACCCGATGACGTTGTTGTGACATTCGAGACACATCGTAAAGACCGCCGGCCGGTTCAACAGCCGCGCGTTCGTCGACCCGTGCGGATTGTGGCAGCTCACGCATCCCTCCACTCTTACCGGCTCGTGTTCGTAAACGAACGGCCCGCGTTTGTCCGCATGGCAGCCCGTACAGACCGCATCGTTGCCGAAGGCATGGCGCACCATCGCCGTCGACGGAGACCCGCCCCACGTCGCCGGCGGCGCGCCGTGCGGGTTGTGGCAGTCGCTGCAGCGCATCGCCCCTTCGTTGACGCGGTGCTTGAAGGGCAGATCGAAGCGCGCCCGAATTTCCGCGTGGCAGCCGTAGCAGGTATCCCGCTCGGCGGCCCGCAGCAACGGCCCGATCTCGGGCGCCTGATGGACTTTGTGGCAACTCGCGCAGCCGATCTCTGCGGTTGCATGGGACGAGCGGCGGATGGCCATCTTGCCGAAGTCCTTGGCGTGGCAGCGCAAGCAGCGGTCGATCGTTTGCGCCGCCGGCAGCGCGGGAAAACGCACGATCTTCGTCTTGTCGCCGTTGCCCTCGAAGTGTTCGCGGCCGGGCCCGTGGCAGTCTTCGCAAGCGGTTCCGCCCGGCGCTTCCTGCGTCAAGGCGGGCAGTTGGAAATGCGGATTGCGATTGAAGCCCTGCGCGGTATCGGGGTGGCACAGGCTACACGTCCCGCTGCCGATGTAGCCGCCGGAAGCGGCCTGCTGCGCCGGCAAAACAGTGAGTGAAACGAGACCGAGAAGGATTATGCGCGCCGTCAAAGCGTACCCGCCGCAGCAACTTCATAATATCGACATGAGCCCAGACGAAACAAACGCCGCGATGTCCTTTGGCAAACGCATCCCGTGGGCCAAGATCGCCGTCTTCGCCGCCGCTTCGGCGGTCGCCTACGTCTTCTTCATCGATTGGTGCGATTTCATCTTCGATTGCGGCTGCCGGCCGCTTTGGGCGGGAGCGGCCGAGCACTGCAACATCAACAACGCGAATCCGCCGCACTGCCCCTGGTGCGTCGAGGGCGGACGCTACGGCGGCGCGGCGTTCGGCGCCATTGTCATCGCCCAGGCGGCGCCGGCCTTTTGGCGCGGACCCCTCACGCTCCCGCGAATCCTGCTTGTTTTCCTCGCTTTTCCGTTCGCCGGCGCTGTGGCCGGCTGGTTGACCGGCCTCTACGCCGGCTACTGGACGCCGTAGCAATCCCCGCCGTAAGCGCCGCGGATTGCTAGATTGGTTCGATGGACGCCAACGAGATCAATCCCGTCGATCGGGCGATCCGCTCCCGCCGCTCCGTGCGCGCTTTCTTGCCGACGCCGGTTCCCGAGGAAACGATCCGCGCGATTCTGGAATCGGCCGCGCGGGCGCCGTCGGGCACTAACACCCAGCCTTGGCGCGTCTACGTCCTGCGCGGCGCGGCCAAAGACGATCTCTCGCGGCGCATCCTCGCCGCCTACGACGACCCCGAAGAAGCGGCCAAGCACAAGCAGGAATACGCTTACTACCCGACCCGATGGACCTCTCCGTTTATCGAGCGGCGGCGCAAAATCGGTTGGGACCTCTACGGCCTATTGGGCATTCAGAAGGGCGAAAAGGCAAAGATGCACGCCCAGCACTCGCGCAACTACAAGTTTTTCGACGCTCCGGCGGGACTCATGTTCGCGATCGACCGCGTGCTCGAAAAGGGAAGCTGGCTCGACTACGGCATGTTCCTCCAAAACATCATGGTCGCGGCCAGGGGACGCGGGCTGGACACCTGCCCGCAGGCCGCCTTCACGCCGTTCCACCGCATCATCCGCGAATGCCTGCAGATGCCGGAAAACGAAACCTTCGTCTGCGGCATGTCGATGGGCTACGCCGACAACGCCAAGATCGAGAATACTCTGCGTACGGAGCGCGAGCCCGTTGACTCCTGGGCGACGTTCCTCGAATAACGGGCCTCGAATAACGGGGAAGCAGAGCGGCCCCGCCTTGTACCATAAAAAAGAAGCGTGCGGCAGTTCGGCGCGGAGGAAGAGGCCGGCGCTGCCGTTTCCCCAGATTCCGGGAAGGTTCTCCGCCCCTGACCGTACATATCCAAGAGAAAGGACCACGTCATGGCAAGACATTCGCAGTTCACCGATATACCCAGTACCTTGGGAGGCTTTCGAATCGGCTCCCTCGGCCGCTTGGCCGGGGTCCTGGCCCTGCTCATTGTCCTGTTCAACAGCTTCGAAGTAGTCGGCGCCGGCGAGCGCGGCGTCGTGTTTTCCAAGCTGGGCGGCGTTCAAGAAGGCGTGCGCGGGGAAGGCTGGCAGTTCAAAATCCCCTTGGTTCATGAGATCATCGCCATGGACGTAAAGATCCAGAAATCCGAGACGGACGCCTCGGCGTCGTCGAAAGACCTGCAAACGGTGCATTCGCGCATCGCGCTCAACTATCACATCGACCCCAACAGAGCTTCGGCCATCTATCAGGATGTCGGGGTCAGCTACAAGGAACGGTTGATCGACCCCGCCGTGCAGGAAGCCGTCAAAGCGGCGACCGCGCAGTTCACGGCAGAAGAATTGATCACCCGCCGCGGCGAAGTTTCGGCGCAAATCAAGAATTCCCTCGCGGAGCGCCTGCTGGCCCGCAACATCCTGGTGGACGAGTTCAACATCGTCGACTTTGCCTTCTCCGACGTTTTCAACGAAGCCATCGAATCAAAGCAGACCGCCGAGCAGGCCGCGCTGAAAGCCCAGCGCGATCTGGAACGCATCAAGATCGAGGCGGAACAGAAGATCACCAGCGCTCAGGCCGAAGCCGAGGCGCAGAGACTGCAGCGCGAAACGATCACCGACACGCTGCTGCAACTGCGCGCCATCGAAAAATGGAACGGCGTCCTGCCTCAGGTCAGCGGCGGCGCGGTGCCCTTCATCGATCTCCAGTCGCTCGGCAACTGAGGCGGGCAAGCCGACAGCCCCGCCCGCTGAAGACATGCCGAGCCGACCGCGCGGCATTGGAAAAAAAGCCGTGCTAATAATCACCGGAGAGGTGAGACGGGAACGCTTGCCGCAATCTCCGGCATGCAGCAGGCCCGCGGGACGAACGATCTCAGCACCGTTGTCCGCTTTTGCGCCGATACGCAGAAGCAGAAGAGGTCGCAAGAATCCCGGAGGCGGAGGCGCGCATGGACGTGAAAGAAGCCGTGGGAACGGCCAAGAAATACGTCGACGATCTGTTTGCGAATGAAAGCATTGCGAACGTAGGCCTTGAGGAGGTCGCCTTCGACGACACGAAACATGCCTGGAAAGTGACCGTCGGCTTCTCTCGAACATGGAACCAGGGCTTCACCGGCGGACGGTGATCGTTCAAGGTTGTTCCAATCGACGACCGTACCGGCCGCGCCGTATCCCTGACCCATCGCGCATTGCCTGACGCGTTGAACCGATGCGCCCCTGCGGAGCGTTCATCGACGCAAATCTGCTCGTGCCGTTTGTCGTCGGCTCAGTAAATCGAAAGTCGATCGAGGGACATCGCCGGACGCGAACATTTACCGCGGAAGATTACGACCGTCTGCTCGATACGATCGAGGTGCTGGGCAACCGAGTGTTCGTTACGCCGAATACGCATACCGAAACATCCAATCTACTCAAGCAACCCCGAGACACCCGCTTTCGCGACCGGCTGCGATTCGGCATCGAACAAAGCGAGGAGATCGTCGTAGCCAGTGCGACCGCCGCGCGCAGCAGTTCATTCACGCGGCTTGGGTTAACCGATGCCGCGCTGCTGGAGGTAGTCTTGGCGGAAAAGCCGCTGATCACCGTGGATCTCGAGCTTTCCAGCGCTGCTTCGGCAAAGGGAGAGGAGTCCGCGATCGACTTCACTCGGTTCCAGAACCTGCCGTAGAGCGGCTTGGGGGTAGAATCGTCTCATCATGACGCGCGTCTTTCTGTTTCTGTTCGCAGCCGCCTTGGCGTTCCCGGCCCCGGGCCGGGCCGAAGAATGGAGCCGCTTCCGCGGACCCAACGGCTCCGGCATTTCCGCGGACGCTGGTTTCCCAGTCGAGTTCGGGGCGTTGAAAAATCTGCTGTGGAGAACAAGGGTTCCAACGGGCAAATCCTCGCCGGTGCTCAACGCGAACCGCGTGTTCCTCACGTCGGCGACGGACGACAAGCTGTTCACGCACTGCTACGACCGCAAGACCGGCAAGCTGCTCTGGGAAGAATCCGTCGACCGCCCGCGGCAGGCGTTCACCCATCCGCTCAACGAACCCGCCGCGGCGTCGCCCGTCACCGACGGCGAGAACGTTTACGCCTTCTTCGAAGACTGGGGTCTGGTTTCCTACGACGCCGCGGGCAATCTGCGCTGGAAGAGGCCGCTCGGCCCGTTCAGCAACAACCAGGGCATCGGCTCCTCGCCGATTTTCTTAGACGGACGGATCGTCCTGCAGATCGACCAGGCCGCGGATTCGTACATCGCCGCCTTCGACGCAGCCGACGGCGAAACGATCTGGCGAACCGCCCGCGGCGAGCACGAAGGCTGGGCGACGCCGATCGTCTACCGGCAAGAAGGCCGGGTCCCGCAGTTGCTGACGGTAGGCGACGGACTGTTCGGCGCGCACGAAACCCGCTCGGGAAAGCGAACGCTGAACGAGTTCAAACTGGGCGGATACATCGTCGCCAGCCCCGTGCTGGAAGACGACCTGCTCATCGCCTACGGCTACAACATCGCCACGCCCACCAGCTTCGACAATCTGCTCGCCGGCCGTGACGCAAACGGCGACGGCCTGCTCGCGGCCGGCGAATACAAGGATTCGTTCTTCACCGGAATCGCCAAGTTCCGCGGCAATCGGGACGGCGTCATCGCCAGAGAGGAATGGGACGTCGTCAAAAACGCCTACGCCGGCCCGTCGCGCTTGTCGGCAATGCGCCTCAAAGGCGCCGAGAACGGCAGGGTGCAATCCGAGGAGTTGTGGCATTACGAGCGGAGCTTTCAAGGCGTCATTCCGTCGCCCCTGATTTACGAAGGCGTCCTGTACTTCGTAAAGAACGGCGGCATATTCACCGCCATGGACGCCGAGACCGGCGCGATGCTGAAGCAGGGCCGCCTGCGCGGCGCCATCGACGCCTATTCCTCGTCTCCGGTAGCCGCCGAAGGCAAGCTTTTCGTGGCCGGCGAATCCGGCAACCTCTCCGTGCTGAAGGCCGGCGCAGAGTGGGAGACATTGGCCGTCAACGTCCTGGAAGGCGGCATCTTCGCCACGCCGGCGCTCTCCGACGGCAAGATATTCGTGCGCACGACCGAGTGGCTTTATTGCTTCGCCCGGCAAGACCGTTGACCTTGCCGGGCGGCGCGCAGACTGCGAAACGAGGCGGCCCCGCTCTGCTAACCTATACCTTTCCAAACCGAATCAAGGAGCAGCAACGAACTCATGGCAAGACCGGTCACCCTGTTCACCGGCCAATGGGCCGATTTACCCCTCGAAGTCCTTGCTGAAAAAGCGGCCTCGTGGGGCTACGACGGCCTGGAGCTCGCCTGTTGGGGCGACCATATGGACGTTTTCCGGGCGGCGTACGACCTCGACTACTGCGCCGGGCAGAAAGCGATCCTCGACAAGCACGGCCTGCAGCTTTTCGCCATCTCGAACCACCTCGCGGGACAATTGGTCTGCGACCCGAACAACGACTCCCGCTCCGACGGTTTCGCTTCGCCCGAATGCGCCGGCGACGCCGAGAAAAAACGCGCCTGGGCCGTCGAGGCGCTCAAAAACACCGCGCGCGCCGCAAAGAACCTGGGCCTCGAGGTGACGCCCGGCTTTACCGGCTCCTCGATCTGGCATCTGCTCTACAGCTTCCCGCCGGTGCCGGACGCGACGATCGACGAAGGCTTCGCCTACTTCGCCGAAATGTTCCACCCGATCCTCGACGTCTACGACGCATGCGGCGTGCGCTTCGCGCTGGAAGTGCATCCGACGGAAATCGCTTTCGACATCTACACGGCCCAGCGCGCAATCGACGCCGTCGGCGGACGCAAGGCTTTCGGCTTCAACTTCGATCCCAGCCATTTGCACTGGCAGCAAGTCGATCCGGTGATGTTCATCCGTGAGTTCAAGGATCGCATCTATCACGTTCATATGAAAGATGCTGCGCTTCAGCTTGACGGCAAGAGCGGCATTCTGGCCTCGCACCTCAACTTCGGGCATCAGAATCGCGGCTGGGACTTCCGCTCGCTCGGACACGGCGGCGTGGACTTCGAAGAAATCATCCGCGCGTTGAACCACATCGGCTACGACGGCCCGCTCTCGATCGAGTGGGAAGACAGCGGCATGGAGCGCGAAGCCGGCGCCGAAGAAGCCTGCGCGTTCACCAAGACCGTGGACTTCGCGCCCTCGGGCCGCGCCTTCGACGCAGCCTTCGACGAGTAAGCGAGCCCTGCGACCGGAATCCGCCTTGGACAATCCGACCGACTATCGACCTGCCCGCCGCGAGGCGGTCGCCGCGGCTCTGATTTGGGCGGCGGCTCTGGCGACCACCGTCGGCCTGTCGTACGCGCTCGGCTACGGCGAATCGGCGCCGCAAAGCCTCTGGGGCATTCCCCGCTGGGCCGCGCTCGGCGTGTTCGCGCCCTGGATCGCCTTTTTCTTCGTACACGTCTGGTTTTCCTTGTACTTCGGGAGCCGGCGCGGATAAGGCGGCAGGGAGCAAGTGTACACGGCAAGCTCGACTGTCTGG
Organism: Bryobacterales bacterium; assembly: GCA_965214655.1. GTDB lineage: Bacteria > Acidobacteriota > Terriglobia > Bryobacterales > UBA6623 > CATQHP01. The sequence continues at coordinate 5,091,499 of OZ243965.1, forward strand.
GCGGCGTTCTGCCTGTACCTGTCGATCACTTTCGCCTTGGCTCATCTGGCCCACAGGCGGGCCGGAAGCGGGAGCTTCCTGGAAGAATTCTTTGTCGGCGGCCGCACGCTCGGTCCCTGGGTGCTGGGTCTCACCTGGATCGCCACGTCGGCGAGCGGCGGCAGCTTCATCGGCGCTCCCTCGCTGGGGCACGCCAACGGCTGGTCGGTCATGCTGTGGATTTCCGGCTATATCGTCGTGGCGACAGTGGGTTTCGGCCTGCTGGGCCGCAGAATCGCCGAAATCGGCCAAACTTCCGCCGCCCTGACTTTTTCCGATCTGCTGCGCGACCGTTTCGACAGCCGGGCGATCGGCATCATCTCGGGAATCGCCCTGATCGTCCTTTACACCAGCTTCATCGTCGCCCAGTACATCGCCGGCGCGCGGGTGCTCGAAGTCGTTCTCGGCGTCCCTTACGTCTGGGGAGCGACGGGCCTGGCCCTGACGGTCTGCCTGTACACGGCGTACGGCGGCTTCCGCGCCGTCGCCTGGACGGACAGCTTCCAGGCCATCGTCATGCTGACCGGGGTTCTGCTTACTGCGGGATTCGCCTTACGCAAGGCCGGCGGGTTCGCAGGCGTGTTCGACGGCCTGGCCGCGCAGTCTCCTGAGCTTCTTTCCGCGCCCGGGCCGGACGACTTCCTGCCCCTGCCCGCGGCGGTCTCGTTTTTTTTCGTGTGGCCGCTGGCCATTGCCGGCCAGCCTGCGCTGATCACGCGCTTTCTCGCCTGCCGCGATACCGCCGCGCTCAGGAGGGCTTCCTTTCTCATCGGCTGCTATATCCTGCTGCTGTATCCGGCGGTCATTTTCGTGGGCATCGTGGGGCGCGTGCTGGTTCCGCATCTGGCCGCGCCGGACCATGCTTTGCCCGCAACGATTCTGACGGCGGTTCCTCCGCTGTTGGCCGGATTCGTGCTGGCCGCGCCGATGGCGGCGATCATGTCGACCGTCAGCTCGTATCTGCTGGTCTCGGCAAGCGCTTTGGTTCGAGACCTTTACCAGAGGAACACAAGCAGGAAATTGAAAGAGGGCGAGACCCGGCGCCTGACGCATCTGGCGACATTCGCCGTGGCCGCGGTCGCCGTGATCTTCGCTCTGCGGCCGCCCGACTATCTGCAATACATCGTCGTCTTCTCGGGGACCGGATTGGCGGCGACGTTCCTCATGCCGATCGTTTTCGGGGTTTACTGGCCCGGCATGAACCGCGCGGGCTGTCTGGCGGGCATCGCCGCCGGATTTTCTTCGTTCCTGCTGCAATATGCGCTGTTCGGAACGCGCAGCTTTTATGGTTTCGACCCGTTCGTCTGGTCGCTGGGCATCTGCGCGCTCGCCTGCTGGATCGGCTCGCGCCTGGGTGCCCCCGATGCCGAGGACTTGCTGCAACGGTATTTTGGGGTTGACCGTTGCGCGGGCCGTTGACGAACCCGTTCGTAATGAGTCGAAAAGGGATCGAGAAAACAGGCGATGCGACAAATCAAGGCTCATAATTCTACCTTCATCGAGGCGGAGGCGGGTAGAAACAAAGAAATCCTCGGCGCCCTGCGGCTGCTCGGCTGGAACGCATTGCTCCTCGCCGCGGGCTTGGCCTCGGTCGCGACTGTCGGGGAAATCTATTTCCGGGTAAAGGCGCCTCCGTATATCGGTATGCCCGCGCGGCTGGACGGCTCCACTGCCGCGGCAACCTGGTTCCGTATAAAAGCGCCGTTCATGACCCCGCACGGTCCCGTGCGCTTCGTTCCAAAGGTGGGGCTCACTCGGGTACCCAATACGGAAATACGCTGGACGAACCGACTCGATTTCTGGACTGTCTCGCGAGTCAACAGCCTGGGCTTTGTCGACCGCGAACCCGTCGGCCCCGAGCGCACCGCCGCGAGCTGTCATATCGCCATGATCGGCGATTCCTTCGTGGAAGCGCGCGAAGTCCCCATCGCCGAAAAATTTCATGTCCGGCTCGAGGAATTGGCCGCTCGGGAGCTGCCCCACCTGGACATCACCACATCGGCGTTCGGTCATTCCGGCGCCGGGCAAGTCAACCAACTTCCGTTTTACGATTTCTATGCGCGGCATCTGCGCCCCAAGCTGCTGGCGCTTGTCTTCGTTGCTAACGACTTCATGGACAATTCTCCTCTCCTGGACGCACTATATATGGGACTCGACCCTGATCGGTTTCCCTATGTCGCTGCGAAAAGAAGCGCGGACGAAATTATCAAGCTACGGCCGCCCGACCCCGATTCGGTAAAGTACAGATTGCCGCGGCTCCCTCCCCAATCGAAACCCTGGAGCACGCGGATCAAGAATTTCGCCATTCGAAGCGGGCTTCGGGTTTCCTGCTTCGCGAACTGGTTGTACGCCAAGGCAAGCATTTTATTCTCTTCTTCCTATCGCACGGCTGCCGATCCTCAACTGATCGCATGGGCGGAGCTTCTAAGCCGGCGCCCCGACTATGAATCGCTGCTCGCCGGCTGGCAGCCGACGACGCAGAGGAGCCTGGCTGAAGTATTCGCTGAAAAAGACCTACCGCCTGTCATCGAGAAAGAGTTGGACTTCACGGTCTTCGCCCTAGTTCTCTGACCGTGTAAAAAGGTTTGTTTGATAATGGAAGGTGGAGCGGGCGGCCTGACGAGTGAATTGCCAGTTGATCTTGACGCGGTCACGATTGACGCGGCGATTCCAGGCCTTGGCCTCGGCACGTAAGGTACGGAGATTGGCGATACGGCGCGTACCCAGGCATTGCCGCGAGAATAAACTGACCTCAATTTCGGCCTGGTTGAGCCAACTGCCGTGTTTGGGCGTGTAGTGCAGGCTGAATCGCTCCCACAAGCGGGCCGCGTGCTCTTCGCCGAAGCGTTCGACCAGCGGCTTGCGGCGGTGGATATTGAGATTGTCGACAACCAGGTGAATCGTGCGCGCGCGAGGATAGCTGCTGGCCAGCTTGTCGATAACTTGGGCGAATTCCTCCCCGCGGCGCGTTGGCGTGGGATAGGTGAAATGGCGGCCCGCCTTGGGTTCGACGGCACAAAACACATTGGCGGTTCCACAACGTTTGTATTCGCTGTCGCGCTTGGCCACCCGGCCCGGCCCGGCCGGGTGGCGAGGGCGTACTTCAGCGTGCAGCGAAACCGCCTTTTCGTCCAGGCAAACCACCGGTTGGTGCGGATCATAGGGCGTTTCGTAGAGCGCCAAAACATCTTCCATTTTTTCGATATAGGCGTCGTTGAGTTCAGGCAGACACCACATTTTTTTCCCGCCACGGCTTGAGCTCGTGGCGCTGCAACAGAACACGGACGGTTTCCCGTCCCACGCGCGGTACAAGCTTTCGTTTGACGGCTTCGGCAGCGATGAGACGCACACTCCAACGCGCCGCCCCTCTCGGCGGCTTGCCGCACGCCATCGCCACGATGCGCTGCCGCGAAGACGCGTCGAGCAACGGTTCCCTGCCAGGCCGGGCTTTTTCGTAGAGCGCACGGTCGAGACCTCCCTGGCGGTAGCGGCGCGCGATGGCGCGCACCGTCTTGGGCGTCAGACGCACCCTCTCGGCGGCTTCGGCGGCGCTGACGCCTGTAGCGAGATGGCGCAGGGCGAGCGCACGCAAAACGACGCGCACTTGCTGCACCCCGCAGGCGAGCACGGCGTCCAAAGCCTCTTGATCGGCGACGGATACACGGAGACGTTGAGCAGTTCTGGGCATGTACAAGCATACCATGCCCTCCTCCTATATTTCAAACCTTTCTATACGGTCGAAATACTAGACGAATTTTCAAGGCGCGCGGACCGCGACGGCGTCTCGTTGGTCATCCTGTCGACGCATACGATGGGGACCCGCGGCGACCCTCTATTCGAGCGCATGAACGCATTGGCCGAGGCGCGAGGCATTCCCGTTATCGACCAATACGCCTATATTCTCCGCCAAAGCGGCAGGATCGAGGATGCGCAATGGGCCCACGACACCCACTGGAGACCCGCCGGCCACCGCTGGGCCGCCGAAGCTCTGCTCGAATGGCTGAGGGAGAACCAGCATGCCTGCGCCGGCGCGGCCGAAAAATAGACCGCGGCGGGGCCCAAATCTGATAACCTGAGTTGGAACCATGCCAAGCAAGGAGGAATTCCCATGCGTTCTCTGAACTTCTTAGCGCTTTCCGCCGCTTTGCTGCTCGGCGCCAGCTCGGCCTCGGCGCAGCGGCCCGCGTCGCCTCGGGGCGAGGCCGCCGTCCAACTGGGCGGCGAGTACGAAGAGCGCAGATACGTAGGCGGCCACTGGATCACCGTCGACTACGGCCGGCCCATCCTGCGCGGGCGCAGCGGCATCTTCGGCGCAGGCGACTCCTACGGCAAGCAGGCCAACGCCGGAGCGCCGGTCTGGCGCGCCGGAGCGAACCAATCGACCCGCTTCATGACCGAAGCGGACCTCATGTTCGGCGACAAGGTCCTTCCGGCGGGCGAGTACAGCATGTTCGTCGATCTGAAGGAAGGCGATTGGACGCTGATCTTTTCCACCCACGCGGCCAAAGACAGCTTCCGCGCTCCAGGAGAAGGGCTTTGGGGCGCCTACGGGTACACCGACGACAAGGATGTCTTGCGCGTCGGGATGGATGTCCGCAGCCTGCCCGTGTCCTACGAGCAATTCACCATCGCCTTCATAGACATGACCAAGACGGGCGGCAAGCTCTCCCTGATCTGGGAGAAGACGGTTGCGGAAGCCGCTTTTTCACTGAAGGAATAGGCCCGGCGGTCTTGCAGTCCGACCGGCTCTGCCCCCCGCGCGATGCAAACGCTTGACGCGATCTACGCGGCGGCGGCTTCGGCCTGCATCCTCTTCACTTCTACGACGGCAGGCGCGGCTTCGCGGGGCTGATTCAAGCGCTTGCGGGCTTGCGCAAGGTCCCACTTCAACTGACGCCTTAACCAAGAGTCGGCGGTTCCCCAGCCGATCTTTTCCAGTTTCATCGCCAAGTCGAGAGTTACCGGACCGCGTTCGTTCAGGACGCGGGAGAGGTTCCCCCGGCTAACCCCGATCTTGGCGGCGGCTTCCCCGACAGTCATTCCCGGTTGATCTTCCGGGAAGTCGGGGTCCACGTTGATGAATCCCATTCTTAAAGACCTGCCGGGATGCGACGGGTTTAGCCGCATGTAGGCGTCTTCAGGTTCCCCAAGAATCATGTTCTTACCCCTTTTAATGGTAGTCCACAAAGTCAACATCGTATGCGTTCCCGTGCTCGTCGACGCGGAACGTGATTCTCCAGTTGCCGGTAACACGCACCGTCCAAACTCCCTTGTCTCTCCCCGTCAACTCGTGCAGATGGTAGCCCCGGCGCTTGCGGAAGTCTTGCAGCGGTTCCCCATTGTCCAGTAGCTCCAAGATATCCGTAATCTTTGCGAGTTGCCGGCGCTGCAACTTCCGCGCGTCTTGCTTGCGGAAGAACCGTTTGAGCTCGTTACTCTTGAACCCTCTGATCGCCACAGACCATTGGATCGTACAATGATTTACCTTGAGGTCGGGGGAGAGCGGCGGCAAGCGCCCCCGACCGCATTATCGTTTCGTTGGCTTGAGACGACCGGAATCGGTACGCCAACGCCTACAGCGCAGCGACGTCGAAAACGGAAGACCCGCTCGGACAATCCTGCGAGCGTTCGAAACGCCGGCGGTCTTGCTATCCACTATCCACCGGCCGCGCCTGTGCTGCTTATATCTCGAGCTTCCAGGGCGGACGGTACTCTTTCCGCAAGTAGGTTTGGGCTTCCTTGTTTTCGGTGGTTTCGCCCACCGGGTCCCAATCGATGCGCTGGCGGCTGCGCAGCGAAACGTTGCCCAGCAGCGCCATCGTCGTCGATTTGTGGCCGATTTCGATGTCGCAGACCGGCTTCGAGCGCTTGCGGATTGCGGCGATGAAATCCCGCCAGTGGTCGTCCGTGGAGGCATTCCGCGCGTCGCCCCGCGCCGCTCTCATGCGCGGCTCGACCCGCGGCCGCGGCTCGCGGTAGCGCCGCACCTCGGTCGAAATCTCCCAATACTGGCGGTTGACGTAAAGCGTTCCCTCGGTGCCGTGGAACAGGATGCCGTAGCCCGGCAGTCCGCCGGTGTAGGCGTTGGCGACGCGGTTCTCGTAGGTGCAGACGAAAGTCGGGAACTCGTACGACGCCAGAATCGTGTCCGGCGTCTCGCGGTTGTCGATGAGCGCGTACTTGCCGCCGAAGGTCGAGACCGCCCGCGGGCCGGGTTCGGCCATCGCCATCAGCACGATGTCGAGCAGATGGATGCCCCAGTCGGTCATCATGCCGCCGGCGTAGTCCCAGAACCAGCGGAAATGCGCGAACTGGTAGGGATTCACGCCGAACCGGTTCTTGTTGAACGGGCGCTCGGCCGCCGGCCCCAACCACATGTCCCAGTCGAGATCCGCCGGAGGGGCGGTGTCGGGAGGGGCGCCGATGCCCTGCGGATACATGTTGGCATAGTTCCACGTGCGGGCGAAGCTGATGACGCCCAGCTTGCCGCTCTGCACGATCTCGGCGGCTTCCTGAAAATGCTCGCCCGACCGCTGCTGCGTCCCCACTTGAACCACGCGGTCGTATTTCCGAGCGGCCTGGACCATCGTTTGCCCTTCGTGGACCGTGACCGAGATCGGCTTTTCGACATAGACGTCCTTGCCCGCCTTGCACGCCTCGACCGTCATGTATGCGTGCCAGTGGTCGGGAGTCGCGATCAGAACGGCGTCGATGTCCTTGGCCGCGATCAGATCGCGAAAATCCGGATAGATCTTCGCCTGGGGAACCATCTTGAGGGTCAACTCGAGATTCGGCTTGTAAACCTCGCTCAAGGCCGCGACCTCGATATCGTCGGGCATCTTGAGCACCGAACGCAGGTTGCTCCGGCCGCGCCTGCCGCAGCCGATCACGCCCAGGCGAATTTTCTTGCCGCCCGCGGTCTGCGCCGACAATGGGGAAGCAGCGGCCGCGGCGGAGGCGGCCGCAACGAAAGATCTACGTTTCATGCGAACTCCGGATTGCTAGGTTATCACGTATCCGCCACCGGCAAGTCGATGCGGTCGTCCAACTCTTCCAACAGCTTGACGACGAGAGCTTTCTGCCCGTACTCGAAGTCGCTCCCCGGCAGATCGGGGTCGTGAATCGCCACCCAGGCTTTCAGCAACTCGATGACCGGCTCGGCGACGGCTTCTTCGGCGCCGGGCTCGAAACGCAAGGGTATTTCGGCGTTGCGGATCGCCTCGATCAGCAAATTGGAGAACTTCATCGCCCGCTTGCCGCAAACACCGCTTGCCGGCGCGGCTGCTCCGCCGTCAGCTTGCGCAGCGTCTCGTCATACGGCGCGCGGGCGACGCCCCGCTCGGTGACGATCGCGGACACGTACTTGTGCGGAGTGATGTCGAACGCCGGGTTTCTTGCCTGCGTCGACGCCGGCGCGATTTGGCGCCCGCGGATTTGCGTGACCTCGTCGGGGGAGCGCTCTTCGATCGGGATTCGATCGCCCGATTCCAGGTTCATGTCCAGGGTCGAGAGCGGCGCGGCGACATAGAAGGGGATACCGTTCTCTTTGGCCAGGACGGCCAGCGAGTAGGTTCCGATTTTATTCGCCACGTCGCCGTTCGCAGCGATGCGATCCGCCCCGACCACGACCGCGTCGACTTCGCCGCGCTGCATCATATAGCCCGCCATGCTGTCGGTCAGCAGGGTAACGGGGATATCGTCTTGCTGCAATTCCCAAACGGTGAGTCGCGCGCCCTGCATGAAGGGGCGGGTTTCATTGGCCATGACCGCCAGCGGATTGCCGCCTTCGACGGCCGCGCGGATCACGCCGAGCGCCGTTCCGTAGCCGCCGGTGGCGAGCGCTCCGGCGTTGCAGTGCGTCATCACCGTGGCCCCTGCCGGCAGCAGCTCCGCGCCGTGGCGGCCCATCGACTTGTTGCTCTCGATATCCTCGCGCAGAATTTCTTGCGCCTCGTCAAGCAGACGCTGCCGAATCTCCGGCGCGCCGGCGCCCGCCCGCCGCAGCTTGCGGAACAGCGCCCGCATGCGCTCGATGGCCCAGAACAGATTGACCGCCGTCGGGCGGGTGGCCGCCAGCGTGTCGCAAATGTCTTCGATCTGCGCATCGAGATCGTCGTCCGCCGCCTGCCGCACGCCGAGCGCAACGCCCATCGCAGCCGCGCAGCCGATGGCCGGAGCTCCGCGAATGACCATTGTGCGGACCGCATCCGCGACCTCGCTGTAGGTCTTGCAGGTAACGTAAATTTCCTCACCGGGCAACTTCGTCTGATCGATCATGACGACGCCCGCGTCGGTCCATTCGATTGTGTTGACCATAAGCGGAAACAGACAAGCTTCCAGTCTACCCGAGTCGATCCGGAAGCGCGAGAAGCACGGCGAAGATCAGCCCGTTATACGAGGCATGCACAAGAGCCGCCGCTTTCGTCGATCCCGTTCTCAGGCGGACCGCGCCGAGCGCCAGTCCGACCCAGAACAAAATCGTCAGATTTTGCCACTGCCATCCGTATTGCGAGCCGTGGGCCAACGCAAACGCCGCGCTCGTGGCGGCCAAGGCAACGCCGGCGCCGTGAGCATGCTCGAGAGCCGCGAACAGGAATCCGCGGAATACGATCTCTTCGATAACCGGCGCGGCCAGCACGCCGAACGCTCCCAGCATCCATATCGCTTCGCTGTCCTTGAACAACTCGAGCATCGGGTAAGACTCGTCGGGGATGCCGATGCCCGCGGCCAGCAGCGTCACGCTCAACAACAGCAGCGCGCCGCCGGCCAAATAGAGCTTTGCGGGACGCGCCGGCGGCGTCCATCCGACCCCCTCCGCAAACTTTCTCCGGCAACGCCGGACAACGACCCAGTAGATGTAGAGCAACACCGGGATCCATGACGCCGCTTGCACGGCAAGCATCCAGTAGGGATTTTGCTGCAGGGCTTCGACCGCCGACGGCAAATCCGCGGCGCCGTTCGCCCGCGTGTAGAAATGCAGCGCAACCTGGCCGGCCGCAAAGATGGAGAGCACGGCCACCGCAGCGAGCGAAACGATTTCGCGGTACGCCCAGTGAGCGCGGGCGCCGGTTTCAGGCGGTTGCGGCCGATATGCTTCGCTCATGCGACCCCGATTCGTCTGAGCTCCTGGCCGGTATGGCTTGCGGGCACGTTGGCGACCGCTTCCGGGGCGCCGACCGCCACGACTTCCCCGCCCTCTTCGCCGCCCTCGGGGCCGAGATCGACGATCCAGTCCGCGCATTTGACGACATCGAGATTGTGCTCGATCACAATGACCGTGTTGCCCAGATCGGTCAGCTTGTGCAGCACCTCGAGCAGCTTGCGCACGTCGTCGAAATGGAGGCCGGTGGTCGGCTCGTCAAGGATGTAGACCGTCTTGCCGGTCTGGCGCTTGCTCAACTCGCGGGCCAGCTTGATGCGCTGCGCCTCGCCCCCCGACAGGGTCGTGGACGACTGGCCGAGGTGAATGTAGCCCAGCCCCACGTCGTCCAGCGTCTTCAATTTGGGATAAATCGCCGGGAAATTCTCCAGCAGCGGAAGCGCTTCTTCGACCGTCGCCTCGAGCAGGTCGGCGATGGAATAGCCCTTGTATTTGACTTGCAGCGTTTCGGGGTTGTACCGCCGGCCGCGGCAAACGTCGCAGAGAACGAAAACATCCGGCAGAAAGCTCATCTCGATGCGCTTGTTGCCGTCTCCCCGGCAGGCTTCGCAGCGTCCGCCCTTGACGTTGAAGCTGAAGCGTCCCGGTTTGTAGCCGCGCGCGCGCGACTCGGGCAACTCGGCGAAAAAAGCTCGAATCGGCGTGAACGCCTGCGTATAGGTCGCGGGGTTCGAGCGGGGCGTACGGCCGATCGGCGATTGGTCGATGCGGATCGCCTTGTCGATCAAATCGAGACCCTCGATGCTGTCGTGCTTGCCCGCCCGGCCCTTGCCGCGGCGCGCCCGTTCCGCCAGCACGGGGTAAAGAATGTCGTTGACCAGCGTCGACTTCCCGCTCCCGGACACGCCCGTCACGACGGTCAACGTTCCCAGCGGGAATTCGACCGTGATGTTTTTCAGATTGTGCCGGCGCGCGCCCTTGACCGTCAGACGGCGTTCCGTCGCGGGTCTCCGCCGGGCGGGCGCCCCGATCGTTTTGCGGTCGGACAGATACTGCCCGGTCAACGAATTCCGGGCTCGCGAGACCTGCCGGGGCGTTCCCTGCGCGACCAGCCCGCCGCCGAGGCGGCCGGCGCCGGGGCCGAGGTCCACCACATGGTCGGCCCGCTCGATGGTTTCCCGGTCGTGCTCGACGACGATGATGGTGTTCCCCAAATCCCTGAGGCGCGCCAAGTTGTCGAGCAAACGGTCGTTATCGCGGGGATGCAGCCCGATCGACGGCTCATCGAGCACATACAGCACGCCGCGCAACTCCGTGCCGAGCTGCGTGGCCAGCCGCACGCGCTGGGCTTCGCCGCCCGACAAGGTCGCCGACGGGCGGTCGAGACTCAAGTACGTCAGGCCGACGTTTTGCAAAAATCTCAGACGCTTGCGAATTTCGGCGGTTAGGCGGTCCGCGACCGTCCGCTGCCGCTCGTTGAACTCCAAGCCGTCCATCAGCCCGGCCAGCCGCTTCAGCGGCAGCGCCGACATCTCGGCGATCGACAGCCCGGCGATGCGGACGGCCAGACTCTCCGCTTTCAGGCGCCGCCCCGCGCACTCGGGGCACGGCTGCGCCGACATGTATTTGAGGACATGCTCCTTCTGCTCCTCGGCCGCGTTCCCGCCGTAATACGCGCGAATCTGATTGAGAATCCCCGGAAACCCGCGCACCGAACGCAGCTTTTCGTCCTCGCCGGCGCCGAACAACAACAGATTGCGATGCTCTTCCGGCAGCGCCTTCCAGGGCTTTCTGAGGTCGATCTTCTTGACCTTGGCGACCTTTTCGGCATCGCGAACGATATGCCACCAGAGCCACGTCGGCGGCAGGGCGCCGTCGAGAGGCGGTTTCGCCGGATCGAGAATCAACTTGTCCAGATCGAAATCCCAAATGCTGCCGATCCCGTGGCAATTGGGGCAAGCGCCGTAGCGGCTGTTGAAAGAGAACGAGCGCGGCTCGAACTCGGGGACGCTCGAACCGCAACTTGCGCAGGCCAGCTTCTCCGAATACAGTTTTTCCGGGCCGTCGATCTCGACGATCGCCACCAGGCCGTTGCCCAGCTTCGAGGCCGTTCGGATCGAATTCAAGAGACGCTGCTCGACGCCTGCGCGCACATGCACGCGGTCGACAACAATCTCGATCGTATGCGCCTTGCGGCGGTCGAGACGGATGTCGTCTTCGAGATGAGCCATCTTGCCGTCGATGCGCGCCCGCAGAAACCCCTTGGCGGCGAAATCCTGAAGCTCCTTGCGGTAATGCCCTTTCCTGCCCCGCACAAACGGGGTCAGCACCATCACTTTTTTGCCCTTCTGCTCTTTGAAAATCCGCGCCGCCGTCTGCTCTGAAGTCTGCCGCTCAACCGGCAGGCCGCACCTGTGGCAATACGGCTTGCCGACCGAGGAATACAGCAGCCGTAAATAATCGTAGATCTCGGTGACGGTGCCGACCGTGGAGCGCGGACTGCGCGCGGTCGTTTTCTGCTCGATCGAAAGAGCCGGACTGAGACCGTCGATCGCATCGACATCGGGCCGCTCCATCTGATCGAGGAATTGCCGCGCGTACGGCGAAAGGGTTTCGACATAGCGCCTCTGCCCTTCCGCATAGATGGTGTCGAACGCCAGCGACGACTTGCCCGATCCGCTGAGACCGGTAACGACGGTGAAGCTGTTGCGGGGGATCTTCAGATGGAGATCGCGCAGGTTGTGCTGCCGGGCGCCGCGAACGCTGATCTGACCGAGCATGCGTTGCGTTTCGGGCTAGCGGCTGCCCAACGTGAAGTCCAGCGTGTGCAAGCGGCCGTCCGCCGCCTCAATCGTTTGCTCGGCGGACAAGCCGCCCTTGATCACGCGCACCACGCGCCGGCCCGGCGCGACCGCGATGCGCGCGGCGGTTTTCCGGCCCGTCTTGCGGCCGTCGATATAGATATCGCCATCCGTCGGCCGGCTAGTCACCATCAAAGTCGCCCGTACCGGCTGCAGCAAAAAAGAAATCTCCAGCGGTTCCGCTCCTATGTCGAAAGATTGCCGCTGCAGCCGGTAGCCGTCGAGAGCGGCGGTTGCCGTATGCTCGCCCGGGGGAAGCTGCATCGGCTCGCACGGCGCCGTGCAAGTCCACTCGACTCTGCGGTCGACCATAATTTCCGCCCCGGCCGCATTGCTCCTGAAGGTGACCGCTTGCGGCGCGGAAATCGGCGACCCTGGAGGCGATACAGGAGGCGATGGAGGAGTAGAGGCGGGCGGCTGCGCCGTTGTCTCGACCGCGGCGGGAGAGGGTTCGGAGGAAACGGGATCGGCAGCCGGTTCCGTCGGATTCGGCCCGCTGCCGGCCTCCGCTCGGCCGCCGGGAGCAGCGTTGTCCGCGCCGCCGCTCGACGTCGATTGCGGCTCCGGCGCCGCAGGGGCCGGCGGCGTTATCGGCCCGCCGGCATCGCCGGCCGGCGCGGGACCCAGGACGATCTGAATCAATCGCCCGGGATCGTCGAGCAGAGCGGGATTGTTATAAAGGAAAAACGTCAAACCGCCCACCGCCGCAAACAGCAGCAGCAGAATCGCCAAAGGCCAATGGCGTTTTCCCCCCGCTCTTTCCGCGGCGAGACCGCGCACGTCTCCGGCGGCGCCGGCGGCCCCTCCCGGCGCCGACTTCGCGGCGCGTCTTTTTCGCGCCGGCTCCGGAAGAATCGGGCGGGCCTCTTGCGCCTCGATTTTTCCGTCGGCAGTCTCTGCTTCCGCAGCAGCGGGCTCGTCTTTCCCTGCGCTCCCGCCGGCGCCCGCAACCGGCCCGTCCTCGGAGCGGGGGCGGACATGCGCAACGTCCGGCCGCGCCACTGCGTCTCCCGTCGTTTCATCCCCCTCATCGCTCTCGGCAAGCCCCGCGGGCAAGACAACGGTCTTCCCCCCGGCGCGGATCCGCTTCACGGCGGCGGCGACGGCCTCGGCAAACTCGCTGCAGGTTGCGAAACGGCTGTCCGGGGCTTTGGCCAGCGCCCGCAGCACGGCTTCGTCGAGCGCCGGCGAAAGCTCCGGATTCCATTGTCTCGGCCGCACGGGTTCCGCCGATACGATCTTGAAAATCGTCGCCGGCAGATTCTCGGCCTGAAACGGCTTCTTGCCGGTCAGCAATTCATAGGCGATGACGCCGAGAGAAAACTGGTCCGAGCGGCCGTCGATTTCCTCTCCTTTCACCTGCTCGGGCGACATGTAGTTCGGCGTGCCCATGACGGCGCCGGTGCGGGTCAATTGCGAGGAGACGATTCGAGCGACCCCGAAATCCATGATCTTCACCTCGTCGGAAGAGATCATTATGTTCGCCGGCTTGACGTCGCGGTGAACGATCCCGCGGCGGTGCGCATAGTCCAGCGCGTCGCCGACTCGCAACAAAAGCTCGACGGCAAAATCCAGGCTCCGCGCCGTACCGCCAGCGGCCGCGACGTAGCGGTCGAGCGTCCGCCCCTCGACCAATTCCATCGCGATATAAACAAGCCCGTCTTGTTCGTCGACGTCGAAAATCGTAACGATTCCGGGGTGCGACAGGCGGCCGGCGGACTGCGCTTCGCGGAACAGCCTCTCCCGCAATCCTTCGATCTCTTCCGTCTCGGCCTGATCGGCCGGCTTGATCGTCTTGATCGCCACTTCGCGGCCGATCCTCGGGTCGCGGGCGCGGTAAACGATGCCCATCGCTCCCCGTCCCAACTCCGCAGAGATCTGGTAACGACCAATCCGTTCCATTCAGGAAATGCGCGCTCTTTTGCACTGTATCACGCATCGTGCGCAGCGAAAGCCGCCCGTCAGGCGGCCCGCGCTATGATTTTCTTACATGCGCCTGCTACCGCTTCTCCTGTCGTTCCTCCTGCCGTTGACGGCGGCAGCCGCCGACTGGCCGCAATACCGCGGCCCGCAAGGGATGGGCATCGCCCGAGACGGCCCGCTGCCGGCGCATTTCAACGTCAAGGAAAACCTCGTTTGGAAAACCGACGCGCCGCCCGGTCATTCCTCCCCCGTGCTCAGCGAGACCATGATATTTCTCACCGCGTACGAAGACGAGAGTCTGTTAACGCTTGGGCTCGACCGGGAAACGGGCAAAGTCCTGTGGAAACGCGAAGCGCCGCGGCCGCGCCGCGAGCAGTTCCAACCCACTCACGGCCCTGCTTCTCCTTCGCCGGTCACCGACGGCGAAAACGTCTATGTTTTTTTCGGCGATTTCGGAGTCCTCTCCTACGACGCCAAGGGCAATGAGCGCTGGCGGCGCCCGCTGGGGCCGTTCGTCAACGCCAACGGACACGGCTCGTCTCCAATCCTGGCCGGCGGCAAGCTCATTCTGGTCTGCGATCAAGCCAGCGATTCCTACCTGTTGGCGCTCCATGCCGGCGACGGCGCCATTGCCTGGAAAACCGACCGCTCCGAGGTTACCCGCGGCTACGGCACGGCCGGAATTTTTCGCCCTCCCAACGGCAAGCCGCAGGTTGTCGTGCCCGGGGCCTACCGCGTCTTGGCCTACGACCTCGAGACCGGCGAAAAACTTTGGTGGGTCAACGATTTCGCCTGGCAACTGAAGTGCGTCCCCGTTTTCGATGAAAACACGATCTACATCAACGGCTGGGAGATCGGCGGCGACCCCGGCCAACAACAGGAAACCGCTCCTTTCGCGGAAGTGCTGGCCAAGCACGACGCCGACGGCGACGGCAAGCTGGCGCAGTCCGAGTCGCCGGACGAACGCCTGGCCCGCGCCCGCTCGTGGTCCGAGCACGACCTCGACGGAGACGGACTGCTCGGCGAGCGGGACTGGTATTTCTACGCCGCGCGCCGCGCCCCGATCAACAACCTGGTCGCCATCCGCCCCGGCAATCTCAAGGGAGACATCTCCACCAGCGGCGTACTCTGGCGCTATGCCAAATCGCTTCCGAACACGCCCTCGCCCCTGCTCTATCGAGGGATGCTCTACTTGGTCAAAGACGGCGGCATCTTCAGCAGCATCGATCCCGCGAGCGGCCGCCCCCAGCGCGTGGCCAGGCTGACCGGCGCCATCGACAAATACTGGGCCTCGCCCGTTGCCGGAGACGGCAAGATATACACCGTAAGCGAAAGCTGCGCCGTAAGCGTGGTCGCTCCGGGCGCCGACTGGGAAGTCGCCGCCACCGGCAGCATCGACGACACCTGCTTTGCAACCCCTGCGCTCGCGGACGGTCGCGTCTATCTGCGCACGATGAGCGCGCTCTACGCATTCGGCCCGCGCTGAGCCGCCGGAGGCCGCAATGAAAGCGTCCCCGACGTTGCGGGCGGTTTTTGCGCTGCCGATTTTTTTCCCTTGGCTCGCGGCTTTTCCCGCGGGCGCTCACGTCATGAGCGCGAGTCGGGGAACGCTGCGCCTCGCCGGCAACGCGGTGCGCTACGAATTGCGCATGCCGCTCTACGAAATAGCCGCCGTCGATTCGCCCCAAAGCGCCCTGCTCGGGGCATTGCATATCAGCGCCGGCGGCCTCGGCCCGTCCGGCTTCAGCGGAGCCTGCGCGGAAGAGCCTGCCGAGGACATGTACGTGTGCCGGTCGTCGTTCCTCTTCGAGCAGCCCCCCCGCAGCGTCCGCGTGCGCTGCGAATATCATTCCGTGATCGTCCCCAACCACGTCCATGTGCTGCGTTCAGGCGAAGGCGATCTCGCGCGCCGGACCATGTTCGACATCGTTTCGCCGGAAGCCGAAATTCGTTTCGTTGCGCCGACTCCGGCCGAAATCTTTCGGCAGCAATTCGCCGCCGGCGCGCGCCGGGCCGTTGTCAACCCCGTGCTCCTGCTTTTTTTGCTGGCGCTCGCCCTGGCGGCAAGAACGCCGCGGGAAGCTCTCCAAATCGCCGCGGCGTTTCTGGCCGTCGAAATTGCCGCGGCGCTCGTCTTTCGAACCGCGGCGTTGCCGCTGCCCGCGCGCTTTGTAGAGGCCGCCGGGGCATTGACGATCGCCTACGTCGCCGTGGAGATCCTGCTGCTGCCCGACACCGGAAAACGCTGGCTCATCGCCGGTGGCCTGGGCTTGTTCCACGGCCTTTTTTTCAGCGGATTTCTCCGCCAGGCGGAGCTTCAAGCGCTCTATTTCTTGCCGGGCGCGGCGCTTGGCGAGATCGCCGTTCTGGCCGTTCTCGGCGGCGTGCGGCTCAAGACGTGCGGCCGCCGCTCGGAGCAACTCGGGGCGCTGCTCCTGCTCCTCCTCGGCCTCGGCTGGTTCCTCATCCGTCTGCAGGGCTGACGACAAGCCTATGGGGATCGCCTGCCGGTAAAGGTCATCGCGTACTGGTCCCACGAACCGCTGCCCTTGAGCTCGCCGCCCTCGAGCGATCCCGACACCTTGAGCGTCGCGCTGTAGCCCGCCTCCGCGGAATAAAACCTGCCCTCGACCGTGAAGCGGTTGTCTTTGAATTCGCCCTGCAACGTAACGCCGCCGGTCTCGACCGTGATTTTTTCGCCGGTTTGGCGAATCTCCCAGACGGTGCGGCGGACGCCGCCCTCGGTATCCCACACCATGTCCCACTTGCCGCCGATGTCGGCCGCGCCAAGCGGCGACAACGGCAGCACGGCAAGAATCAGGAAGCTTGCGGCGCGGGGCATGATGCCGACAGCTTACCCGAAGGCGCGCGGCGCGCGCAAACCGTCCACTCGCGGAATCGCAGTCTCCATTGCAATTTTTCGGCGATTTCTTCGGCGCAGCCCCGACACGACCGTTACCAACGAGCGGCTATGCTCGCCTTGGCGGTTGCAGAGCCGTTTCCCCCCGAACCAACCAACCCGCACGCTTTCCTCGAGGAGGTGTCGTCATGAAACGTTTTTTGAGGTTTTCGGTTCTCTCGCCATTGGTTTTTTCGCTTTGCGTTTCGCCCTCCTACGCGCAGACTGAAACGGCCGGCATCAACGGCTTCGTCACCGATTCCAGCGGCGGCGTCGTCCCGGCTGCCGAAGTCGAAGCAACGAACGTAGGCACGAACGCAACGTACCCCGTGCAAACGAACGAGTCGGGATACTACGTCATTACTCCCCTGCCGATCGGCGTCTACACCATCACCGTGGAGGTTCCGGGGTTCAAAACGGGAGTCGCCGAAAACATCGCGCTGCAAGTCCAGCAACGCGCCAAGATCGACTTTGCGCTGGAGGTAGGCGCGGTCAGCGAGGTCGTGACCGTCGAATCCGCCGCGCCGCTGTTGGCCACGGAAGAAACCTCGCTCGGCCAGGTCGTCAATAACCGCTCGATCGTCGAGCTCCCGCTCAACGGCAGAAACTACCTGCAGCTCGGCACCTTGGCGGCGGGCATGATGCCGACCAAGAAAGGGATGTTCAACGACCACGGCTCGGCGTTCCTCGCCAACGGACTGCGCTACACCATGAACAACTATCTGCTCGACGGCCTGGACAACAACTCGCAGATCACCAACCTGCAGTCCGGCGGAGCAGAAATCATGCGCCCTTCCGTCGACGCCATCCAGGAGTTCAAAATTCAGACCTCGAACTTCTCGGCCGAATTCGGCCGCAGCGCCGGCGCGGTGGTGAACGTCGCGGTCAAAAGCGGCACGAACGACATCCACGGCACGGCCTACGAATTCGTGCGCAACTCGGCCTTGGACGCCAAGAACTTCTTCGCCTCGGCGACCGATCCGATTCCGCCCTTCAAACAGAATCAGTTCGGCGCCACGCTGGGCGGGCCGATCGCAAGGAACAAGAGCTTTTTCTTCACCAGCTACGAAGGCACGATCGTGCGCAAGGGACTGACCAGCATCACCAACGTTCCCGTGGCTTCGATTTCGGCCGGCGATTTCGGCGGCAGGGACGTATTCGACCCCGCGAGCGTGCGGGAAAACCCCGGCGGCTCGGGCTTCGTGCGCGACCCGTACGCGAACAATACGATTCCGGCCGACCGCTTCGACCCGCTCGCGCAACGGGTTCTCGCGCTGTATCCGGCGCCCAACCTGCCCGGACTCAATTCGAACTTCCTGTTCAATCCCAATCAGGCCGAAGACCGCCATCAATTCGACAACCGCATCGATTACCGCATTTCCGAAAAAGATCAGATCTACGGGCGCTACAGCTACACGAACCGCCAGTTCGTCGCGCCCGGCGTGCTGCCGTTTCCGGCGATAGGCTCTACCAGCGACCGCTTGAGCGACCAGCAATTCCTCTCGCACCAGTTGGCGCTGGTCGAAACTCACGCCTTCAGCCCGACGGTCATCAACGAATTCCGTTACGGCTACAACCGCGTCAAGGCGAATCTGCGCCCTTTCGACACAACACGGCGCAGCGATGAGTTCGGCATCCTGGGCGTCTCGCAAAAAGAGCAGGTCACCGGCCTGGCGAATTTTCAACCCGCAGGTTTCGCGGCGATCGGAGACGCGCCGTTCCTGCCGAATTTCCAAGGCTCCCAAACGCATCAGATCATCGATTCGCTCTCGATCATCAGGGGCAAGCACACCATCAAGGCGGGCGCCGACATTCGCTTCCCCGACAGTTTTTTCAATACCTACCAGCGGGAGCGCGGCCTGTTTCAATTCAACGGCACGTTCACCCAGAACCCGCAGAGCCGGGGAGGCACGGGCCACAGCATCGCCGATTTCATCCTCGGCATCGCCAACAACGGAATCTTGAGCAACGAGATTACGGGCACGCTGGAGCACAGCGCCTACCAGTTCTACATCCAGGACGACTGGAAAGCCACGCCGCGCCTCACCGTCAACGTCGGCGTCCGCTACGAGTTGATCAGCCCGTTCATGGAAAAAGACAACCGGCAAGGCAACTTCATCCTCGACCCGAGCGACTCGGCCTTCGGGTCGCTTTTGATCGCCGGAGCCCGCGGCGACGGATGGCAAGGGCGCGGCCTGATCCGGCCCGACAAGAACAACTTCGCGCCGCGCTTCGGCTTGGCCTATCAGTTGGACGACAAGACGGTGATCCGCAGCGCGTACGGCATCTTTTACACGCACAACGAGTTGTGGGGCGTGGTCAACCGCATGGTGTCGGCGTTTCCGTTTCATATCAACGTCGGCTTCCCGACCGATCAGATCAATCCCAATCTGATCGTGCGCAACGGTTTCCCGGTCGGCGTCTTGAATCCCGAGGTGCAGCCGCCGAACCCGCGGACGGTATCGTTTTCGCAGAATTTCCCGGCCGGATACACCCAGCAGTGGAATCTCAACATTCAGCGCCAACTGCCGCATGACCTGCTGTTCGAGATCGGCTACGTGGGCAACACTTCGGTCAAGCTGGCTTCGAACCGCAATTCGAATCAGCCGCTGCCCGGGTCGGGGTCGCCGCGCAGCCGCCGCCGCTTCGCGGACATCGGCTTCCTGCAAACCTACGAGGTGATGGGGCGCGGCAACTACAATTCCCTGCAGTTCAAGTTCGAAAAACGCTATACGAGCGGCTTGCAATTCCTCACTTCCTATACCTGGGGACACGCCATCGAGTTGCTGCCGCAGCAGGCGTCGGGGCCGCTGCCGAGGATACAGAACAACCTGAACCTCAGCGGCGAACGCGCGCGCACCGCAAACGACGCGCGCCATCGTTTCGTCTATTCGTTCACTTGGGATTTGCCTTTTGGAAAGGAGCGTTCCTGGGCGAATTCGGGCGCGGCGTCAGCTATCCTGGGCGGCTGGCAGCTTACGGGCGTGAATACGCTCCAGAGCGGCCTGCCGTTCAGCGTAGGGTTGGGATTCGATTCCTCGAATGTGGGCAATGCGCCGCACAACGCGCGTCCGGACCGCATCGGCGACGGAAAGCTGCCCGCCTCGCAGCGCAACATCGACCGCTGGTTCGACACGAGCGCTTTCGCCGTGCCCGCGGAGTTCACTCACGGCAACGCGGGAAGGTTGATTCTCGACGGGCCGGGAACGGTGAACTTCGACCTCGGCGTCACCCGGATGTTCACGATCACGGAAAAATTCCGCGCGCAATTCCGCACGGAGCTCTTCAATGCGTTCAACATTCCGCAGTTCGATCAGCCGGGCGGCGGCTCCATCGTTACCGCCGGACGCCCGATGCTCACGCGCGGCGCCGGGCCGCAGATTCGGCGCACGATCAGCGACAACCGCCAGATCCAATTCGGCCTGAAGCTGATCTGGTAGCGTCCGCATAAAAAAGCGGCGGCAAATCGGCCGCGGCGGCGGGCGGCGCCCGCGCAGCCTTCGTCTCGATTTCGCCGCGGGCGGCAACGGCCGGGCGCGTTCGCTACAATCTGCCGCATGGTCCGCTCCGTCACGATCGGAATCGTGCTCCCCGGTCTGCTGCTCGCCGGGCCGTGGAAGCGCCATACGATTGACTCGTCCTCGCGGGGAGCGGACGGCGTCCGTCTCGCCGACGCGAACCGCGACGGACTGCCCGACATCGCCACGGGCTGGGAAGAAGGCGGCAAGGTCCGCGCGTATCTGAATCCCGGCCCGGGCAACGCGCGCGACCCCTGGCCCGCGGTGACCGTCGGCAGCGTGCCTTCCCCCGAAGACGCCGTATTCGTCGACATCGACCGCGACGGGGCGGTCGATGTCGTCAGCTCGACCGAAGGCAAGAGCAAGACGCTTTTTGTGCATTGGGCGCCCGTCAGAAACTACCTCGATCCCCGAGGATGGCGGACGGAGCCGCTGGCCGGCTCGGCCGGCATGGCGCAATGGATGTACGCTCTGCCGATCGACAACGAACGCACGGGAAAAGTCGCCTTGATCGCCGGCTCCAAAAACGACGGCGCCGCGGTCGGCATCTGGGAATCGCCGGCCGGCGGGGGCAAGCTTGCCTGGCAGCGCTGGTACGACGCCGGGTGGATCATGTCGCTGATCGCCCGCGACATCGACGGCGACGGCGATTCCGACGTGCTCGCCACCGACCGCAAGGGCGGCGCGCGAGGCGCGTTGTGGTTCGAGAACCCCGGGGGCTCCGGCCCCTGGAAGAGCCGCCGCATCGGGCCGGTCGACAAGCATGAAATCATGTTTCTCGACATCGCCGACCTCGACGGCGACGGACTCGAAGACGCCGTCGCGGCAGTGCGCGAGGGGCCGTTCCTGTTCTTCCGGCGGCTGCCGGGCGGCGGCGTCCGCTGGGCAACCCATGAAATCGACATGCCCGCTGGATACGGCACGGGCAAGGCCGTCGCGGCGGGCGACATCGACCTCGACGGGCGCCTCGATTTGGTGTTCACCTGCGAGAATGCTCATGGGGAATTGTCGGGCGTCGGCCTGCTCCGGCATTGGGGCGACCCTGCCGCCGGGAAGTGGCGGGCGGACGACATCGGCGGCCCCGAAGGGGTGAAATTCGACCGCGTGGAGCTGCTCGATCTCGACGGCGACGGGGACCTCGACGTGCTCACCTGCGAAGAGGTCGATCTGCTGGGGGTAGTCTGGTACGAAAATCCGACCCGTCAACCAGAGCCGCGACCATGAGAAAACCGTTTCCGACACTCCCGCCGCCGGCGCTTTTGCTGCTGCTCATCCCCTGCGGCATGTCCGGCCAGGAAAATGCCGTTGCCGACGAGCCGGAGCCGCAGGCGGAAACGGAAACCGACGCGACGCAAGACGTCGAGCGCACCTCGCTCAATCTGCTGGGCGAAATCGATTCCGCGCAAGGGGAAGGCCGGCGCAACGAAAACGTGCGCATCACCTTGATCGACAACAACGTCCTGCGCGAGCTCACCACCCGCATGGGCGCCACGGCAACCGTCACGACCGAATTCCAGGTCGACCGGCGTTTTTTCGCGTCCGAGTTCGGCCAGCCGGTCGGCCGCCCCGTTCACCTGGCGGCGGGGTCCCGCGCCGACCTCCACGGCAATCTTTATTGGACGCATCAGAACAGCGTCACCAGCGCCCGCTCTTTTTTCCAGGTAGGCGGCGTCAAGCCGGCGCGGGACAACTCCTACGGCTTTACCGCGGCAACTCGGCTGTGGCAAGACGCGGCGATCACCGTCAATGCCGAACAGGTCCGCCTGCGCGGCAACGTCAACGGAAACGTTCTTGTGCCGACTCCCGACGAACGCACCCCGCTGGCGACCGATCCGCAGCGGCGGGCCTACGTTCAACGCTTGCTCGACGCTTATCCCAAAGAGCTGCCCAACCGCACCGACATCAACCCGCGGGCGCTCAACACCAACGACATTCAGAGCATCGACAACGACCGCGCTTCGATCCGGCTCGACCAAAGTCCAAGCAACCGGGACAGTTTCACGCTGCGCTACAGCTTTACCGCGCAGAACGTCGAAGCGTTCCAGCTCGTGGGCGGACAAAATCCCGACACAACCACCAAAAACCACGACGCCAAAGCAACCTGGACGCGCAACTGGTCGCCGCGCACGACGACCGACTTCACCATCGGCTACGAACGCGTCGGCTCGCTGATCGTGCCGGAAGAAACGGCGGTCGGCCCGCTGGTGCTCACCGGGTTCGTAATCGAATTCCTCGGCCCGAGCTCGAGCATTCCCATCGACCGCGCCCAAAACCGCTTTTTCTACGCCGCGCGGGCGCGCCGTTCCGCCGGTGGCCACGAGCTGACGGCCGGCAGCGAAATCCTGAGAAGACACGTCAACGGATTCGAGGCCGAAAGCCACCGCGGCTTGTTTTTCTTCCGCAACGACTTCGGCAGGGACGCCATCACCAACATCCGCCTCGGCGTCCCCAGCGTCTACCGCGTAGCCATCGGCAACGTTCACCGCGGCTTCCGCAACTGGGACATGCAGTTTTACCTCGGCGACCGCTGGCAGGCGTCCAAACGGCTCACGCTCGATATGGGGATCCGGTACGAACCCGTCACGCGGCCGCGGGAAGTCAATCGGCTGACCGACGTCCCCTACGACTGCGACTGCAACAATTTCGCGCCGCGCTTCGGTCTCGCCTACCGGCTCGGGCGCCGGCTCGGCGTGCTGCGGGCCGCCTACGGCATCCACTACGGCCGGATTTTCAACGTAACTTTCGGACAGGCGCGCTTCAGTCCGCCGCAGAACCTCAACATCGCCGTTCAGGCGCCCGATCTGATCGATCCGCTCAACAGACTCAAACCGGAGGATTTCGACCCGAACGCGCGCTCGACCGTCTTCACCATGGATCCCGCCCTGGCAACGCCCTATTCCCACCAGTACGGTTTCGACTGGCGCCTGCCTCTCGGCGGCGATTGGACGCTCAGCCTCGGTTACGTCGGCAGCCGCGCCCACAAGCTGCTCACCATGTGGTACACCAACCGCGCGCAGCCGGTCGCCGGCATCGCGCAAACCACGCGCACGGTGAACCTGCGCCGGCCCGACCCGCGTTTCTTCGACAACCGCCTCGTCCTCAACGGCTCCCGCGGCTACTTCGACGCGGGGAAAGTCGTCCTGACCGTACCCGGCTGGAAAGGCGTCGGAATTGATGCCTCCTACTGGAGGAGCAAGGCCATCGATCTCGGCAACAATTTCTCCAATACGGCCTCCGGCAGAGACGGAAGACTGGGGCGCAGCCAATCCGAATTCAATTCTCATGCCGAAATGCGCTCCGTGAGCACGTTCGATCAACCCCATGCTTTCCTGCTGAGAACAAGCTGGTCGATGCCACGCCTGCGCGGAGCAAAAGCGCTTCTGCTGGGAGGCTGGCGATTGAGCTCCGTGTTTCTGGCCAAGGCCGGCACTCCCTTCGACGTCGCGTCCGGATCCGACGGAGAAGGGTTCGGCAACGTCGACGGCTCTCCCGGCGACCGGCCTCATCTGCTGGACCCGCGCGTGCTCGGCCGCTCCGTGGACGACCCCGACACTGCGCCGAGCCGCCTCCCCCTGTCGGCCTTCGCTTTCATTCAAGCCCATGAGACGGCCGGCAACCTGGGCCGCAACACCTTCCGCAAAGACGGCATCTTCAACGTCAACGCCGCCCTCTCCCGCAGGTGGACTCCGGGCGGCGACGCCTCGCTGACCTTCCGCGCCGAGTCGTTGAATCTGCTGAACCACCCCCAGTTCGCCGAACCCGGCCGGAACCTCACGTCCCCCGACTTCGGCCAGATCACCAACACGCTGAACGACGGCCGCGCGTTCAAATTCACGCTGCAATTCGGCTTTTAGTTCTTTCCGGCGCGCGCAAGCAGTCTTTGCGCCGCGCGCAAGCGCCGCCAAAACCGATTCCGGTAACGTTTCCGACCGCCCCTGCGCCTAATCGAGTCTGAAGCAGCCGAATTGACCTTGGGGAGCTGCAGCGCCTTGAGCCGGCTGCCAGCGTAGCCCCGCTGAGAAAATCCCCCTTTGAGCGCTCTCGACTGGATCGTACTCATCGGCTCGATCGCCGCCATCGTCGCTTTCGGTCTGCGGCGGGCGCGCGGCCCCGGCGACTACAGCAGCTATCTGTTGGGCGGCCGCTCGATGCCTTGGCACGTCATGGCCTTCTCGATCATGGCCACGCAGGCAAGCGCCATCACCTTCATTTCGACCACGGGGCAAGGCTATGCGGACGGCATGCGCTTCGTGCAGTTTTACTTCGGCCTGCCGATCGCCATGGTCGTCATCGCCGCCGTCTTCCTGCCTCGATTTCTGGAGTCCGGGGTTTTCACGGCGTACGAATACCTCGAACGGCGGTTCGACGCGAAAACGCGCGCCCTGGTGACGCTGCTCTTCCTGATTCAGCGGGGCTTCGCCGTCGGCATCGCCATCCACGCCCAGGCCATCGCGCTCGCCGTCATTCTCCGCCTGCCCGACCGCGTCACTGGAATTCTGGTCGGCGGCATCGTCATTCTGTATACGGCCGCGGGCGGCGTCAAGGCCGTCGCCTGGACCCAGTTCCTGCAAATGATCGTCATGACGCTGGGACTGACGGCCGCATTCGTCACCGCCGTCCTCGCGCTTCCCGAAGGCGTCGGATTCGGCGATGCGCTCACCGTTGCGGGCGCCGCTGGGCGCCTCAACCCGATCGTCCTCGATTTCGACTGGAACGACCGCTACAACCTCTGGACGGGGTTGATCGGCGGCTCGTTTCTCGCCCTCGCCTACTTCGGCTGCGACCAGACGCAGGTGCAGCGCTATCTGGCGGGCCGCTCGCAGGAGGCGAGCCGCACGAGCCTGTTTTTCAACGCGCTGGCGAAAATCCCCTTTCAGTTCTTCATCCTGCTGATCGGCGTCACGGTCTTTGCCTTCTACACGTTTACCGCGCCGCCGATGATTTTCGAGCCGAACGCCATGCAACGCATCGCGGACTCCTCGCCCGCGTTCGCCGCTCTCGAAGACCGCTACAACGACGCATTCGCCGCGCGCAGAGAAGCCGCCCGCAGCATGCTCGCCGACCCGGCCGCCGCCGCCGCTTACGGCGCCGCCCAAAAGCGATTCGAGCAAGTGCGGCGGGAAGCGCTCTCCGACGCGGAACGAACCGGCGGCGGCAGCCGCTTCAATGACACGAATTACATTTTTCTCACGTTCGTCACCGATTGCCTGCCGCAGGGATTGATCGGCCTCGTAATGGCCTCGATCCTAGGCGCCGCCATGTCCAGCATCGCCTCGCAAATCAATTCACTGGCGACCGTGACAACCGTCGATCTCTACCGCAGGCATTGGGTCAAAGCGGCGTCCGACGGCCATTACTTGCGCGCCGCCAAAGTTTTCACCGTCGCCTGGGGCGCTTTCGCCGTGCTCACTACGGAGGCGACCGGCGGATACGGAGCGCTGATCGAAACCATCAACGTAATCGGCTCGCTGTTCTACGGCTCGCTGCTGGGCATATTCATCCTGGCTTTCTTCTTCCCGCGGGTCGGGGCGTCCGCAGCCTTTGCCGGCATTGTCGTCGGGCAGTCAACCGTGTTTTGGGCCGCCGCGGCGACGGACATTTCCTTCCTCTGGTTCAATGTCGTCGGCAGCGCGGCAGCCGTCGCCGCCGCGCTGCTCTTCTCGCGCCTGCCGGCTCCTGCCGCGTCCGCGGAATAATCTTCGTGCGGCCGCGCTACGCCGCCAGCGCGACTCCTGCCACCACCAGCGCCGCGCCGAGACGCCGCCGGTTGGAAATCCGCTCGCCCAACAGCAGCCCCGCAAGCGCCGTCTCGACGGCATACCCGGCGGCGGTCGCGGGAACCGCAAAGCTCACCTCGCGGATCGAGAGCAAGGCCATGAATGCGAAAAACGAAACCGCATAAGCGGCCACCGACAGCCAAAACAGACGATTCCCGGCCGCCGCCGCCGCGAATCCGCCGAGCGCGCCGGCGCCGAGCGTATCCGGCGCTCCTAGCCTGCGCATCCCCCGCGCCTTTAACAGATCGCCGGCTACGTTCCCGCCGATGACCAGAGACAGCAGAAACGCGGTCATCCACGCTCCCCGTCAGCGGATGCCGCCGTGGACGCCGCAGTGGAGCCGACGAGCGCGGCCCCGGCCGCAACCAGCAGCGTTCCCGCCCAGCGGGAGCAAGAAACGCGCTCGCCGAGAATCAGCCCGCTCAACGCCGCGGTCAGAATATAACCGCTCGAAGTGATCAGCAGCACGTAGCTCAGATCCGCCCAGCTCAAAACCAGGGTATGCGCCGCGAAATAGACGACGAGCAGAACCACGCCCAGCAGCACCCACGGATTGCCCATCGCGGCCACTCCGGAGCGAAACAACTCCAGCGGCGAGAACGACGCAATATCGCCTTCCTGACGCATCCCATACCCCAGGGAAATGTTGCCGAAGGCGTTGGCGCCGATAACGACCGTCAGGCAAATAGTGGTTCGCGCCGCCAACGCCCGAGTCTAGCAGGGCCGCTGCGCGGCCGGTGCATAGTGAATGGGGGAGTGAATAGGGGATAGTGAATAGCAAGACCGTTGCGCGGACCGGTAAAACCGCTGCGCAGTCCGGTAAAACGCTGTGACCTTCCGTTCCAGCATCGAGAAATCCGCCGGACGCCTGGCTTGCAAAGCCGTGCTCGCGTTGCTGCGCAAGCTGCCGTATGCGCCGGCTTTAACCTTGTCGGAACGGCTGGGAGCGGCGGCCGGCGCTCTGCTGCGCAAGTGGCCGGCCGTCGCCGAGCGAAACCTGGCCATCGCTTTCCCGCAGATGGACCGGCAAGCGAAAACCCGCATCCGCCGCGCAATGTTCAGACATCTGGGGCGGATTCTGCTGACCATCGCGCGGGCACCCGCGATCGAGCGCGAAGACCTGCCCCGCTGGATCGTCTTCAAAGACCTCCATCACTTTACAGACGCCCAAAAACGAGGCAAAGGGGTATTGTTCCTGACGGCTCATCTGGGCAATTGGGAGCTTTCGGCGTTCGCCCACGGCTTGGCGGTCGGCCCGATTCACGTCATGGTCCGTCCGCTCGACGACCCCGCGCTCGACCGTATCGTCGCCAACAGCCGCACCGCCTCCGGCAACAAGATCGTTCCCAAAGCAAACGCCGCCCGAACCGTGCTCCAGACCCTGCGCAACAACGAAGCCGTCGGCATCCTGATCGATCAGAACGCCGCCGCCTCGGAAGCGGTATTCGTCGATTTCTTCGGCCTGCCCGCGGCGGCCAACAAGGGGTTCGCGCAACTGGCCATGCGCTCCGGCGCAGCGGTCGTTCCGGGCTTTGCCTGGTGGAACTCCCGTGAATCGCGTTACGTCCTGCAGTACCACCCGCCCGTGGAGATGGCCTCGACCGGGGACGACGAAGCGGATGTCGTCGAAAACACGCGCCGTTGCCAGGCGGTCGTGGAACAAGCCGTTCGCCGGCATCCGCAGCAATGGCTCTGGATTCACCGGCGGTGGAAGACGCGCCCGCCCGGCGAAGAGCCCCTCTACGATAAAGGATGACCTGCCGCTGCGGTAAAAGGTTATGCTATGGAGTTATACTGAGCGCAGCAGCGGCGTATCCGCATTCTCCGCGCCCGCATTCCGCCGCAAGGATGTTTCTGTGAATCGACGGCTCAAGAGATTGATCGAACGCTCCGCACTCTCGGCTATCGTTCTGCTTTTGGCCGCTCCGCTTCTTGCCGCGGCCGAAGACGATGCGGACTCCGCGCCTCTCGACCGCAGCGAAGCCTACTACCATTACGCGCTGGGGCATCTCTATCACCAGCTCGCAAGCCGGTTTGCCCGCCCCGAATACGTAGACCGCGCCGTCAAGGAATACAACGCGGCCTTGCAGATCGACCGCGAGGCCGACGAAATTCGAATCGAGCTGATCAATCTCTACGCCGGCACGAACCAGTTGGACGAAGCCGTCCGCGTCGCCGAAAAGATTTTCGAGCGCGATCCCGAGAATATCGCCGTGCGCAAGCTGCTGGGCGCAATCTATCGGCGCTACGCCGCCGGCCGCCGCCGGCAGGTCGACCCGCAGCTCATCGGGAAATCGATCGAGCAATTCGAGAAGGCCGCCGAGATCGATTCCGGCGATATCGAGACCCATCTGGCCCTGGGTTCCCTTTACCGCTCGGTCGGCGAGCCCGAGAAGGCCGAGCAGGCGCTCAAGCGGGCGCTGGAGATTCAACCCCGCCACACCGACGCGCAGATCGATCTGGCCTATCTGCAATTGGAATCCGGCGATACCGAACAAGCTATCGCAGCGCTGGAGAGCATTGTTGCCGGCCCTTCCGTGCAAAACCGCCACATCAACGCCTTGGCCGGCGCCTACGAGCAGGCCGGACGTTACCGCGACGCAGCCAGGATGTACCGCAAACTGGCCGAAATGGGCGGCAACAGGCTGCAGGCAATGCTCCGCCTGGCCGAGAACCTCGTTTATTCCCGCCAATACCGGGCGGCCCTGGATATATACAACAAACTGATCGCGCTCGAGCCGCGCAACGCCGACCACCTGCTCAGGATTTCCATGATCGAGCAGGAGCGCAAGAACTACGAGAAAGCTTGGGAAGCGCTCGACCGCGCCCGCGAGCTGGAGCCGGACTCCATCGAGATCAAGTTCAGCGGAATCAATCTGCTCGAATCGGAAAAAAAGCTCGCCGAAGCGGTCACAGCCGTCGAGGCGTTGCTCGGTCGAACCGAAAAAGACGAATACACGCCCATGGAACGCCGCAACCGCGCGTTGTTCCTGGAAAAGCTGGGCCTTCTGAACCGCCGTCAAGACAAATTCGACGAAGCCGAAAAGGCATTTCGAAGGATCGGCGAAGTCGATCCGGGATCGAAGCCTCGGGCGCTGCATCAAATCGTCGAGACCCGCCGCGCCGCCCGCGACTTCGACGGCGCCGAGGAGCAAGCGCGCAAAGCCGTCGAAGAGCACCCCGAAGACCTCATGCTGGCCAACGTCCTGGCAACGGTGCTGGCCGAGCGGAGCAAGCCCGAAGAAGGCGCCGCAGTTCTGCGCAAGCTGCTGAAAGGCGACCGAACCGACCTCGATACGCACCTTGCGATCGCTCACGTCTATGAAAAAGGCAAGCAGTTCGACAAGGCGGTCGCGCGCATCGACAAAGCAAGCGATCTTGCCGAGTCCAAACGGGAACGCATCAATGTCCTGTTCACTTACGGCTCGGTTTACGAGCGGGCGAAACGCTATAAGAAGTCGGAGGAGCGGTTTCGCCAACTCCTGGAGATCGACCCCGACAACGCCGGGGCGCTGAACTACCTGGGCTACATGTTCGCCGACCGCGGCGTGCATCTCGACGAGGCCCACGATCTCATCCAGAAGGCCCTCGACATGGACCCGGAGAACGGCGCCTACCTGGACAGCCTGGGGTGGGTTTATTACCGCCAGGGCAAGCTCGATCTCGCGGCGAAGTACCTGGAGCGCTCGCTGGCCGAATATCAGAAAGACCCGGTGGTGCTCACTCACCTCGGGGACGTCTACTTCGAGCAAGGCCGGGTGCAGGAAGCCAGGCAGCATTGGAGGCGCAGCCTCGAAGAGTGGCGGCGCACGGCGCCCGCCGACCGTGACGACGAAGAGATGGGCAAGCTGCGCCGGAAGCTCGCCGAGCTCGAAATGCCCGCCGCAAGCGGCGAGACCAAGGCGTCCAAGAAGAAAGACCGCAAGATCCGCCGCTAGCGCCCGCAGCCCGCCGGCGCCGTCCGTTCCAAGCCAGGGGAGAGCCGCAATGAGAATCTTCATCGACAGCGCCAATCTCGACGAAATCCGCAAGGCGGCCGAATACGGCATCATCGACGGCGTGACCACCAACCCGTCGCTGATCGCCAAAGAGGGCGGCGATCCCTACGATCGGATCCGCGCGATCTGCGGCGTCATCGACGGCGATATCAGCGCGGAAGTCGTTGCGACCGAAACGGACGAAATGATCGCCGAAGGCCGCGCGCTGGCCCGCATTCACGACAACGTCGTGGTCAAAATTCCGCTCATCCGCAACGGCGTCAAGGCCGTAAGAGTCCTTGCCGGCGAAGGAATCCGCACCAACGTCACGTTGTGCTTCTCGCCCATGCAGGCGCTGCTCGCCGCCAAGGCGGGCGCCTACCTGGTCAGCCCGTTCATGGGACGCCTGGACGACATCGCTCTCGACGGCTGCGAGCTCATTCGTGAAATCGTCGCCGTGTACGAAAACTACGGCTACGCGACGCAAGTGCTGGCGGCGTCCGCCAGAGGCCCGCTGCACGTCAAGGAGGCGGCCTTGGCGGGCGCCCACGTCGCCACGCTGCCCTACAAGGTCTTCGATCGACTTTTCGATCACCCGCTGACCGCTATCGGGCTGGAGAAGTTCCTGGCGGACTACCGCCGGACGCTGCAGCAAGCGCCGGCCGCTTGAAACGCAGCCGCTGTTCCCTCGACAAGCCGCGGCGGCGAAAACTCCGCGGGCAGGCGGTGCTTCGTGTTGCTTGCGCCGGCCGCGGCGGCCCCGCGCGTCAGGCCCCGGAGCGCGCGCCGCCGTCCGCGGAACTGATCTCGGTTCCCGTCTTGCCCATCGTCTCGATCTCCGAGAAGTACACCTTGCGCTCTTCGTCCATGCTCAGATTGGCCAGGATCACCGCGACCGAGTCTTGCAGCCCGACGTCCACGTCCGCGCGCGGACGATTCCCATGGGCAACGTCCTGCAGAAAGCTGGAGAGCTCCGCGTACTCCGGATCGACCGACTCTTCCGGCCGCATGATTCCCTTGTTGTAGGCCCACGTTCTGGCGAAGTACAACTCCTTCTCGATGAAGCCGACTTCGTTCGGGTTGACCGCTTCGGGGTCGATCGGAAACCCCTCGCCCTGCTCGGCCGTATCGGTCCCCACAGTCGATCCGGCGACCCAGTTCTCCTCCGGCGGCTTCTCTTTCGCTTGCGACTCCATCGTCACCTTCATCTTGTCCGGGTAGTACATGCCGTCGCCGTAAGGAATCAGCGTGAGCTCGATCGCCCCGTTCGTGCCCAGGATCGTCTCGCGGCAGCCGTCGCCGGGAACTCTGCGGCCGGCGATATGGCGATTCGTCATGATCGAGCTGTACTGCAATTTCTGTCCGCCCGGATACTCGAAGATAAGCTGGATGTTGTCGTAAATGTCGCGGCCGTCCTGCCAGTAGTCCAGCCCGCCGACACCCATCACCGAACGCGGATGCTGGCCGAGAAACCAGTCCGATACATCCACTTGGTGCGACATCAGCTCCGCGCAGAGCCCCCCGGAATACTTGCGGTACAAGCGCCAGTTGAACTGATCTTCGAATTCCGGCTTGGCCTTGCGCCGCCAGTTGGTATTGCGGTGCCACATCGCCTGGATATGCGTGACCTCGCCGATCGCTCCGGCGTCGATCAACTCCTTGGCCTTGAGGTAAAACTTGCTGTAGCGCCGCTGCAGGCCCACCTGAATCGTCAACTGCGGATTGGCCTCGTGCAGCGCGCGCAACTCATGGACCTCCGCCGGAGTAAAGACCAGAGACTTTTCGCAGAAAACGTGCTTGCCCGTCTGCAGGGCGGCCTTGATGACCGGGAAGTGCATGAAAAGCGGAACCGTGATGAACACCGCCTCGACGTCTTCTCGCTCCAGCAGCTTGTTGTAGTCCGTGTAGGCGGTCGGCCTGCCGTCGAAGATATCGAGAGCCCTGTTGAGGTTCTTCTCATAGATGTCGCACATGGCGACGCACTCGCCGTGATCCATGAACTGCAGGTGGCGCTCCAGAAGGCGCCGGCCGCGGCTGCCCGGGCCGATAAAGCCGTATTTGATCGCGCGCTCGGCGGCTCTCGCCTTGCGCCCCAAAGGCCCCTGCCCCGCGGCGGCGGCTGCGGCCCCGACCGCGGCGGCAGCCTTGGCGAAATCCCGCCGGTTCACGCTCTTCGCATCCGTGTTCTTCTCGGCCATCCATACCTCCCGGGAATCGGCAATCCCTTATCGCAATAGTTTAGCAGTTTGAACAGACAGGCCCGGCGAGCGGATTGCCGCTGCTGCGTTACGGTATCGGAAGAAGGCCGCTGCAATCCGCCTCCGGCCCGACGCTCAGCGATGCCCAACCCCGCGCCCAAAGCAACGGTCATTGTCGTAACCTGGAATCGGCGGCGAATGCTCGAAGAGTGTCTCGAGTCGCTGCGCCAACAGACCTTCCGGGACTTCGAGATCGTTGTCGTCGACAACGCTTCGAACGACGGCACGCGCGAGTTGCTGGAAGAGCGGAAAGGCGCCGGCGTCCGCGTCATCGCGAACACGGCCAACCTCGGCTTTTGCAAGGCTAACAATCAAGGGATACGGGCGGCCCGCGGAGAATTCATTGCCCTGCTCAACAACGATGCGGCAGCCGAACCCGGCTGGCTCGCAGCGCTGATCGAGGCCGTCGAAGCCCGCCCCGGCGCCGGCATGGCCGCTTCCAAGATCGTTGCCTACGACGATCCGCAGATCATCGACAAGACGGGGCACCTCATCTATTTCGACGGCCAGAACTGCGGCCGCGGCGCCGGCGAGAAAGATTGCGGCCGCTACGACAACCTGCTCGATACCGCTTGGCCCGACGGCTGCGCGGCGCTCTACCGCCGCGCCATGCTCGACCGCATCGGCGCGTTCGACGAGGATTTCTTTGCCTACGCCGACGACGCCGAACTCGGTCTCCGCGCCCGCATCGCCGGCTGGACGGCGGTTTTCGCCCCGGCAGCCGTCGTCCGGCACCGCCGCGGCTCTTCGCTGGGACGGTATTCGCCCCAAAGGTTGTACCTCATCGAGCGCAACCGCATCTGGCTGGCCGCCAAGCTGTTCCCTCTGCCGCTTTTGCTGCTCAATCCCATCTTTGCGGCCATGCGTTGGCTGGCCTACGGCGCAAGCGCGATCGGGGGCCGCGGCGATTTGCACGCCGCGCTGCAACGGCTCCCCTTTTTCACGCTGCTAAAATGCTTTTTGCGCGCCTATGCGGACGGCTTGCGCGGGTTGCCGGCGATGCTGGCCAAACGGAAGGAAATCAAGCGTTTGCGGAAATTGAATGGGTGGCGGACGACGCGCCTCCTGTGGCGCTACCGCATCTCTCTGAAAAAGCTCGTTGCGCAAACGCGCTAGCCCGCCGTGCCGCCGCCCGCTCTTGCATCCGCCCCGACGGTCCGCGCTGAGCAAGCGGCCTGTCCGCGCTGCGGCGCCGAGCCGTATACGACCCTGTTCCGCAGTTCCGACCGGCTCTACGGAACCACCCGCCGCCGCTTCTGCGTCATTGAATGCAGGCGTTGCGGGCTGATCCGACTCCACCCGGCGCCCTCCCCCGGCGAGTTGCAAAAGTTTTACCCCGCTGCCTACTGGTGGCAAGAAGAACCCACGATTCGGGGACGGCTGGCCGAAAGCTACCGCCGCTTCGTCTTGAGCGACCACGTGCGTTTCGTGCAAGGCGCGATTCACGGACCCGAGCCTGTCCTGGATATCGGCTGCGGCGGCGGCTCGTTGTTGCGGGCTCTCCAGTCGCGGGACATCCCCGTCTGCGGCGGCGACCCGTCGCAAGAAAACGTCCGGCGCGTCCGCCGCTTTCACGCCGTCCCGGCCGTCTGCTGCCTGCTGCCTCACGTTCCCTTTCAGCCCGGCTCGTTCAGCGTCGTCACGGCCTTGCACGTGCTCGAGCACCTGCCGGACCCGGCAGCGGCGCTCACGGCTCTCCGCGAATTGCCCGCTCCGGGAGGACGTATCGTCATTCAAGTGCCGAACGCCGACTCCTGGCAGGCCCTCCTCTTGGGGGAAAATTGGAACGGCTTCGACGTGCCGCGGCATCTGTTGAACTTCCGCACCGAAGATCTGCAAGACCTCATGGATTCCTGCGGCCTCGAAATCGTCCGCCGCAAGTTTTTTTCGCTGCGGGATAACCCGCCCGGCTTGGCGGCAAGCCTCTGCCCGCGGCTGGATCCGGTAGTCCGCCGCGTGCGCAAGATCGAGGCGTCCGCCTTCGGTTCGCTACTGCGGGACGCGCTGTATTTCGCCATGACCGCCGCCGCCGCGCCGTTGACCCTGCTGGAAGCCGCTGCCGGCGCGGGCTCGACCGTCATGATCGAGGCGGCCCGCCGGGGGGAAGCCTAGTGCTCGAAGCGCGCTTCGGCCGGTTGCTCCCGGACTTCGTCAGAAACCGCTTGGCCGCGGTCGAAACCCGCATCGAGCGCGAGATTGCGCGATTCGCGGCCTCGCTGCCGGCGCAGGCCGCGGTGCTGGACGCCGGCTGCGGCGAAGGACGCCACCGCGCCCGCTTCGCCAACGCTCGCTATGTCGGCGCGGACCTGGCCGTCGGCGACGCAAGCTGGAACTATCGGGATCTCGATGTCGTTGCCGATCTGGCGGCGCTCCCGTTTCGAGACGGCGCATTCGAAGCCGCGCTCAACATCGTGGTGCTCGAACATACCCGATGCCCCGACCGAGTCGTCGCCGAGCTGGCCCGTGTCCTGCGGCCGGACGGCCGGCTCCTGCTGATCGCGCCGCTCTCCTGGGAAGTCCATCAATCGCCAAACGATTTTTTCCGTTTCACCCGCCACGGCCTCGCGTTCCTGTTCGACTGCGCCGCTTTGAAGACGATTCGCATCGAACCGATCGGCGGCTATTTCACCCTGCTGGCGCGCCGCTTGATGAACGGCCTGATTTTCTTTCAAGGCGGCCTGCGTTGGCTGCTGTTCCCGCTTGCCGCAACGATCGGGCTGATCGGCGGTCTTCTGCTGCCCGCCCTCGACAGACTGGACGCAAAGCGGGATTTTACCCTGGGATACGTATGCTTGGTCGAAAAACGCTGACGACTTTGGCCGGCCGGGCCGCGTGTGGGGCGCTGATCCTGGCGGCGCTGTCTTGCACGGCTCGGTCGCAGCCCGCCTCCGTGCCGGAAGAATACCGCCGGGCCGGTCGAGCCGCCCTCGAATGGACCGGCAAATTCACGGCATTGGGCCCGCGGCCCGCCGGATCGGAAGCCCTGCGGGCGCAGCAGCGGCTCATCGCCGGCGCGCTGGGCAAACTTTCGTGCAGCGTGGAAGAAGACGCCTTCGCCGCAGCGACCCCGCTCGGGATGCTGCCGATGAAAAACATCACGGCCCGCTTCGGCGGCCGCGGCGCCGAACGCGTCGTCGTCGTTTCGGGACACTACGACACGCTGCGGCAGGAAGGATTCGTCGGCGCCAACGACGGCGGCTCCTCAGCAGGCCTGCTCATGGCCTTGGCCGAGCGCCTCGATTCGAAAGCCGGCGCCGCGGTTTGGGTTGCGTTTCTCGACGGGGAAGAAGCCTTGGTCAGGTGGAGCGCGACCGACCGCACCTACGGAAGCCGCCGGCTGGCGCGGCGCTGGCAAGCGGACGGAACGGCGCGGCGCATCGAGGCGCTGATCAACGTGGACATGATCGGCGACAAGGACCTGTCGCTGGTCTTCGACCGCAACTCCGATCCGGCGCTGATGGAGAGGGTCTGGTCCATCGCCGCGGAACTGGGCTACGAGCGGCATTTTCCGCGCCGGGTCGGCTATATCGAAGACGACCATCTTTCTTTCGCGGCAGTCGGCATCCCGAGCATCGACCTGATCGACTTCAACTACGGTCCGGGCAACGCCTACTGGCACACCGCGGAAGACACGATGGACAAGCTGTCCGCCGACAGCTTCGCAGTGATCCTGCACGTGGTCGAAGCGGCCGTCGCCGCCGTCACGGGCCGTTAGCGCACAAACGCCGTTGCGGTCGTCGGCGACTCCATCTCCCCTATCTGCAAGCGAACCGTCACGGCCCCGCTCGCGTTCGCGGGCAAGCGCACGTTCAACTGCATCAAGCCGACCAGCCCCGGCGTCAGCCCGGCGAACAACACGTCCGCTTCCCGATCGCCGACCCGGACCCTGACCGGCAGATCGGGCGCCGGAAACGGCGCAACCGCGGGGCCGGGCGCTCCCGTCGCCAGAGCGGGGGCGACCGCTCCCTGCCCCGTGGCGAAAAGCTGCACGACGCTGCCGCGCGCCGCCGGGTTGGCCTCGCCGTTCAGCGAAAAATCCTGATTCAGCACCGGCGCGAACAGCCCCGGGTCGACTTCGCGAACGCTCACCGGAACCGCGCCGCTCGGCATTCCTTCATATTCCACGCGCACGGCGACCGACTCCCGACCGGCAATCTCGAACGGCGCCTGCACGTTCAATTGATCGCGGCGGACGAAAAACAGCGGCGCCGCCACGTCGTCGAAAAATACGCGCACGCCGCCCAAAGAGGTCGGCAGCCCGCCCGTTTCGGGATCGAACTCCGTAGCCGCAACACCAGTCTCCGGGCCGGCGTTCCGCACGAACAACGAGACGATTCCGCCGGGCGCCGCTCCCCCGCCCTGAAACGTGGCCGCGTTCACCACGCCGGCCGAGCTCAGCGCCGCAATGCCTCCGGTCGGGGTCCAATTGGCGCCGCCGTCCACGGTCTTGAACACGCCGGCGCCCGGCGTCGCCGCATACAGCCGGCCGGCCGCGCCGTCATCCGCCGCAAGCTGCCGCACCGGGAACCGCTCCAGGCCCGCATTCGCCGAAGTCCAGCCGGCCCCGCGCGTCATGCTCTTGAACACCCCGGCGGAGGTTGCGATGTAAACGGCGTTGTCGTCGTTGCGGTCGAAGACAATCGAGCTGACGACGGCATCTTCCGGCAACCCGTCGTTCGCCGAAGAGAAGCTCGAGCCGCCGTCGACGCTCAGAAAAACTCCGGGCGCGGCGCCGACCAGGATGCGCCGGCTGTCGCCGGGGTCGACGGCCACCGCGGTCAGGGGCGTCGCCGTGAAACCCGCGCCGAACCATCGCTCCCCATCGTTGTCGCTCCAGACGAACTGATAGGCCGTGGGAAAGGAAAACCGATCGCGGACGATGGCGTACACTCTGCGCGGGTCGCCCGGGTCGATGGCGATAGCGGTAGCCTCCAGAAAGTTCAACTCGCCGCGCTCGCCCCAAATCTCCTCGAACGTCATGCCGCCGTCCCGCGAGCGCAGCAGGCCGGGCGTTCCGAAGAACCGCTCCGTCGGCGTTCCGACCCAGACCGTGCGGCCGTCGGTTGGATGAACGGCAATAGCGAACACGGAAAGCTGCCTGAACAAGGGCTGCCAACTCCTCCCGCCGTCCAGGCTTTTGTAAAGCGAGCCGTCTCCCGCAAGAAACGGATTGATCGTTCCCGCGTACACCCGATCGGCGTCCGCCGGGTCGTGCCGCAGGGAAGTTGCCTGGAAGGCCGCCAGTCCTGAGCGGGACTCGCCCCAGACGCTGCCGCCGGTATGCGTCCGGAACATTCCGCCGCCCGCGGTCGAGGCCAGAACCGCGCCGTCGCCCGATGGCGCAATCGAGACGGCCGGAACGTCCGCTCCATGCATCCCGGCGGAACTGATCCGCCAACTGTCTCCTCCGTCGTCAGAACGAAACACGCCCGATCCGTCCAGACCGGCGAAAACGCTCCGTTCCGTCGCTTCCAGGCGCAAAACGCTCGCCCGCGGCAGTCCGGCGGCAATCGAAACCCAATTCTCCCCGCCGTCCGTCGTGCGGATGACGTTGCCGTCCGCGGTCCCGGCGTAAACGATCCGGGAATCCAGCGGAGAAACCGCAACGTCCTGGAAACTGCCCGCGCCGAAGATCGGCCCGACAAAACTGTCGCCGCCGTCGGCGGTGACGAACAGACCGCCTCCGGTGGCCACCCAGACGGTTCCGGGAGCATCCGCCGCGAAGGCGACGCCCGGAATCGCGACGGGGCCGGAAA
The DNA here is from genome assembly GCA_965214655.1 of Bryobacterales bacterium. Classification (GTDB taxonomy): domain Bacteria; phylum Acidobacteriota; class Terriglobia; order Bryobacterales; family UBA6623; genus CATQHP01. Next base: position 5,129,607 of record OZ243965.1, read on the forward strand.
TCGCTTCCTCCCAGCTTTCGCCGCCGTTCACGCTGCGAAACAGGCGTCCGCGCGCCTCCTCGCCGCTCAAATTCGAGGCGAACAGCAGGCCCGGCTCCACGGGCGACGCCCAAATATCGACATAGGCGCCTTCTACCAGCCCCCGGTCGGCGGAGACCCACCCCTCGCCGCCGTTCAAGCTCTGGAAGATTTGCCCCGCGGCGCTCCCCGCATAGAGCACGTCCGGGTTTTCCGGCGACATTTCGATGGAGAGGATGTCGTTCCCTTGCAGGCCGTCGCCGGCGAACTCCCAGGCCGCATCGTTCCGCGAGCGGTAAACGCCTTCCTCGCGCAAAGCGGCGAACTGTACGGCGCCGTTCCCGGCCGCCCGCCGGACGTTGCCGTGCGGCAAGCCGCCGTTGGCCTCGGACCACGTTTGCCCGCCGGAATAGCTGACGAAAAAACCTGCGCTCGTCGCGGCGAACGCCGCGTTCGGGGCGTCCGCGGCGAAAACCAGATCGCTGACCGCAGCGCCCGGCGGCCCGCCCTGCCCCCAAGCGGCGCCAAGCGCCGACAACAGCAACCAACAGAGACGCAACCTCACCCCATCAGTCTAGGGCGATGCCCAAGGGAACGTCACGGTTCGGCGCAGCCCCGCGGCAACTCTGCAATCGCAGTTGCAGGCACGTTGCGGAGCCGTTCCGGAACGCTTTTCGCGTGCCGCGAAACCAGATTGCCCTTCTCGTTCGAGGTCAAGGCGACTTCTCCAGGCGTTCCGAGCAGGGTCTCCGCGTCGAACAGCTCGCCAACGATCACGGCGGCGGCGGCGTTGCCGGAAACCGCAAGGCCGGCCAACAGGAACCCCGGCAACAACACTTTGACCAATACAGCGCTTCTCATTTCAGGGATCTCCGGATGCTTCCGGTTGTTGGATCACCAAGATGACGTTCTGCTTGTCTTTCTTCTTTCCCCACAGGTAGCCGAGCGCCCCCATCCCGACCGGCGTTCCGTAACACGTCCATGTATCGGTACCGTCTATGCCCTCGCCTGACCATTCCGAAGCGACGATCATAAGCCCTAGAGCGGCTCCTCCTAAGGCAAACACGGTTCCGAAAAGGGCTCTCTTGGACCATCCTTTATACTGGGTAAACTGTATGGTCAAGAGCCGCTCCGTGGGGATCTCCTGAAGTCCGGGCGGCGGCGCATTAAGACCGTCGCTCTTGTTGACGTTTACCGTCAGAAGGCCATCCTGAACCTCCTTGACCCGGCCCCGCAGGCGGGAGCCGTCCGCAAAGGAGGCATCGATGCGTTTGCCGCCGAGCAGATCGCGCAACCGCCCGGTCTCCGCAGCGCTGACGGGCGGGATGACCCGATCCCGAGCAGTGCGCATGCTGCAGGACGCCGGCAACCACACGCATAGCGACAGGACAACCACCTGTCTCCACCAGCATACGCTCCCTGCCGCCGGCCGCCGCGCTTGCATCTCGGGACGCCCTCCTTGCCAACGCACTTTTACTCGCACGAAGGATCGGTCGGGCACGACCAGTCGCAGAGGTCTCCGTTGTAAAACGAAGTGACGCCCCCGACTCGAATCGTGGCGTCCGCCCTCTTGCAAGGCACATTGGCGTCACTTGCGTAGCAAGCCACGTCCCAGTCGTCTTGATACTTGACGGGCCACACGTATGCAGAGCCGGCGCGGTCATTGACGGTATCGATCCAGCCGTCGTGGTCGGCATCCCCGACGGCCGAGCACCCCTCCACCGTGCAATCCAATGTCACCGACACATCCACAAAATACAGGGATTGAACGAGATCATGGCCATCGGGTTTATCCAACTCATACAGAGTCATATAGTTATCCTGGACCGTGAGAGTTTGTCCATCCAGGTCGGCGCATCCTCCGGTGTGCTCGTTGTTTCATTGCGCAACAGGCCGTCAGGAAGCTCGTCCGAGCGCTCGCTGGGACTCGTGGGCGCATCTCTCAATTCAATTTTCCGCTGAGCCCTTCCCTTAATGTCAAGGGCAGTTTATAAAAATTTCAAAATTCGTAAAAATTCAAGAAGCTGCGCGGCTCGGGCGATCGGCGCCTGCCTCCGGCAACAGGCTTCCCCGCAGGCAGGCCCGACCGCCTTACGAAACCGCTTCAGAGAATCGAGTTCACTGCGCGTCGAGCGCGCGGGCAAAGAATCGTTCCATCTCAGCCGCGGTCTCTTCGAGATTGGCTCGAAAGACTCCGTGGCCGGAGCCGTCGGCGTAACGTTTGTAGGTGACGTCCGTGGCGCCGGCCTCTTGCAGCGCCGCCACGAGTTCATCCGAGTTGCTGACGTTGACGACGCGGTCGGAGACCTCATGGAAGAGTAGAAACGGCGGAGCGTCGGCGGAGACATAGGTCATTGGGGAAATCAGCGCCTGCTCCTCCTGTGTTCCGCCGGGAACCCTCGGCCGGGTCGGAACGGCGGAAGCGGCCACTGCCTGAACAGCGCTGGAGTGGTCCTGCCAAGGGCCGGCGTCAAGCCGTTTCTCAGCGTGCGAGAGTCCGAGCATGGCCGCCAGATGCGCGCCGGCGGAATTTCCGTACGCCCCAATTCGGTCGGGATCGGCATTGTATTTCCGCCCGTGCGCTCGCAGCCAACGGACCGCGCATTTGACATCTTCCACGCACGGCCGCTTGGCGCCGTCGAGTCGGTAGTTCACATTGATAGCCACGTATCCTCGAGCCGCATACTCGAGCATTTGTCGCACGAACGCTTCCGTGCGCTTATCTCCGCGGACCCAGCCGCCGCCATGGATAACAACGATTGCCGGGCGCGGACTGTCGGACTCGGCCTCCGGCATGGCCAAGTCGAGCTTCCACAGCTCGTGACCCTCGCGATAGGGAATGTTCAACTCGAGCAAAACCCCTTCGGGGGCGCGCCGGCGCAGGCGCTCGTCGGTGACCAATCTCGGCGCGCGGCGCGCGGTCGGGTCTCGGGCAAGTCGTTCCGCCAACGCGCCCAATTCCTCTTTGTCAAGGTAACCGTCATCGTTGGCGTCGTTGCGGGTGAAGTCGGTCTCCATCCGGCCGGTGGATTCATCGCGCGAAATCCGGCCGTCCTTGTCCGCATCCTGGGCATGCAACCAGTTCTCGACGCGTTGTTCCTCGGACGGGACGTTCTGCGCAATGGCGGCAGCGAAGGCGGCTCCTGCAAGAAGGGGAAGAAAGTATTGCATCGCTGCGCTCCCGGTGCGGATCCTCAAAAATCGAACGGCAGGGCGGAAAAGCCCAGCAAATTCGGGGTTGCCATCGCGCCGCACATGCAGTATCGTACCGATCATGTCTTTGCGCACGCATAATAATCTTACGGAAAGCAATCGCTGCGAAGTTCGTTCCATGCCGGTTTTTCTCCGCGCAACGGCGTCAATCGTTCTGGCGCTGGCGAGCGCCGCGGCGCTCCCGGGGCAAAACCGCGGCCCTGGAGACCGCCGGTCCCGGCCGCCGGCCGAGTTGCCCAACGGCGTCGCCGCCCACCGCGACTTGGCCTACGCCGCGGTCGGAGATCGGCAACTTCGTCTCGACCTCTACGTTCCGCAGACGAAGCCCGCCAAGCCCATGCCGCTGGTCGTCTGGATCCACGGCGGCGGCTGGCGCGGGGGGTCGAAGGAGGGTCTCGGCCGGCCAAGGCCCATCCTCGATCACGGCGGCTACATTTTGGCCTCCGTCGAGTACCGACTGAGCGGCGAAGCCGTCTTTCCCGCCGCGATCGCCGACTGCAAGGCCGCGCTGCGCTGGTTGCGCGCCAATGCCGCCAAGTACCACATCGACCCTGACCGGTTGGCCGTTTGGGGCTCGTCCGCCGGAGGGCATCTCGCGGCTCTTCTGGGCACGGCCTGGGAGGTCGAGGAGTGGGACGCTATCCACCCGGAAAACCAGGATGTCTCCTCAAAACCGACCGTCGTCTGCAACTGGTTCGGACCGACGGATTTTCTGCGCATGAACGACTTCGAGGGACGCATCGATCACGACGCCGAGGGATCGCCCGAGTCTCTTTTCATCGGCGGCCGGATACAGGAACATCCCGAAAAAACGCAACGGGCGAACCCGATCGCCTACGTCACCGCCGACGATCCGCCGATGCTGCTGATGCACGGCGAAAAGGACTTGTCGGTCCCCTATAACCAGAGCGAGCTGCTCTACGCGGCGCTGCGGAAGGCCGGCGTGGAATCGCGGCTGTACAAGGTGGTCGGCGCGGATCACGGGTTCCGCAATCCGACGACGGACACGCCCGAATCGCTATTCCGGATGGTGGCCGAGTTTTTCGACCGCCATCTCGAACCTTAGCCGTCCAAACGGACAACCCTTTTATGCCGGGAAGTCCGCGGGAGAGGAAGACTCAGGATATTAGCCCGGATTTCTCACCAGGCATGGCTGGGCGGGCAGGAAGCGGTTTACGGAACGAATTTGAGGGGCAGTTGATGCGGATCGCCCAGTACAGTGGCCGTGGCGCACGCTGGGTGTAGCGTCTGGCGCTACAGGCGGGGGCGTCAGGAGGGTTTGGGGCCGATTTTGCGCACACTCCGGCCAAGCCCCCGCCGGGGCTGCTGCGCTTGCTGTGACCTTCGAACCCGCAGGCGCCAGGCGCCCCTTCAGCAGCCCTGCGGCGGCGGCCTTCCCAGATTGGCGTAAACCGCAGCAAACAGCGCCTGCGCCGGATGGCCCGTAGCCATCAAGACCCACACATTGCGCGCCGTCACCCGCACCCGCGCCCCGATCTTGAGCAGCCGTACGCGGATCGTCGCGCATTGCGCCCGCGCCATCTGCGTGCCCGCCAAGCCCAACTCGCGCAACGCTTGCAACAGACAGTAGGCGATCGCAGAAAAATACAAACGAATCTGGTTCGAGCGCAGCAGCGCCGTCGAAGTGCGGTCGGCGAACAAAGCCAACTGTTGCTCTTTGATGCGCTTCTCCATCTCGCCCCGCGCGCAGTAGAGATCCTCGTACAAGCTCTGCGCGGCGTACTGTGCGGTGCTGAGCGAGGTCACCACGAAGCGTAGATTGGGAAGCGCGGATTGGCGCCCTTGGCCAGCCGCTCGGCCTTGCCCACCACACGCCGTTTGCGCCGCCAACTGTGGCGCGTGCGATAACGGAACTCGGCGAACGCCCGCGCCGGCTTGCCGCTGGCAGCGTAGCGCCGCTGCGCCTTCTGCAACGGCTTGTGCAGGCGGCGCAACAAGCGGCTGGTTCTTGGCCAGTCCGAACACATAGTCCACCCCCTGTTGCTCACACCAACTCATCAACTCCTCGCGGCAAAAGCCTGCATCGGCGCGCAGCAGAATCTCCACCCCAGGCCATCTCCGGCGCAACTGCCCCACGATCCGCACGACCTCTTCCAGCGCCCCCGCCGCAGCGTCTCGGTTCGCTGTCCGCAACCGCGCGCAGACCAACTGCTCGCCTATGAAGATGTACAACGGCAAGTAGCAGTAGGCGCCGTAGTAGCCGTGAAAAAAACGCCCTTCCTGCTGCCCGTGCAGACGGTCGTCAGTGGCGTCGAGATCCAGCACGATGCGCTGCGGGCGGCAACTCTGCCGCTGGATGTAGAGTGCGACCAACAGCGCATCGACTGCTGCGCTGTCCAGGGCGATCTTCTTGTAGCGCGCCCGCTCAGCGGGCTCAGCAGGGGTCAACTCCAGTCGGTTCAGCGTGCTCTTGCCCGCCCCGGCCCGGCCCCGATCCCGCCGCCGCCGACGTTGGCGGCCCTGCACATCGCCCTTGCCCGACAACAGCGCCAGCAGCGGGTCGCTGCGCAGTCGATCATGGTCGTTGAGGTCTTCGTAGCCCAAGGCCAGCCCATAGACCCGTTGACTCACCAACTCCGCCACGCTGTGCTCGATCCGCTCCGCTTGGCGGGAGTCGCGAAAGCAGCGCGCAAACTGGCGCAGGATGCCGGTCTGCCGCTCGGTGCGCTGCAGCAGCAGGGCCCCGGCCTCGCTGGTGATCGTCCCGCCATCGAAACGGGCTACCGCCTCACGGCGGAATCGGGTAGCAAAACGAAAACTTGTTTGGTTACACTGTGTCCTAGCGAAAAGTCGTTCGTTGCCGGCTGCAACATATTCATCTACATACGTTTATGCCACAATCAGCGGCTTTTCGCTACAACCTGGTGAGAAATCCGGGCTAGTCTTGGAAAAGTTTTTCTTCTGCCGGAGGCGGCGGAAACTGCGGGCAAAGAGAATGCGCCCGAGCCTCGGCGAGGATCGTTCCGATCGATACGCGCGCGCCGATGCGGCGCAACCTTCGACGCGGCGCGAGCGCGGCGGAGGCCGGCGGAATCGCAGGCGGCAGGGGAACGGGCGGCCGCGCGGCAACTGAGCGCCGCGGAGACGCTTACTGCGGCGACCCCGAATCCGCAAAAACCAGAATGTGTTTTTTGGCTTCGATTTTGGCGGCGTCGATGCCGGGAACCTTGAGCAGGTCTTCCAGCGAGCGGAAGTCGCCGTGCTGCTTGCGGTAGCGGAGGATGGCGGCGGCCTCGGAACGTCTGAGCGACATGCGGCTTTCGAGCTGGATCGCCCGCGCCTTGTTGACGTCGATCGGCGGCAACTCCTCGGCGGGGAAGTTGCGGGTCAGGTATTCGAGCACGAGACGCAGGTCTTCGTCGGCGGCTTTCATGCCCAAGCCCATCATTTTCATCAAGGTATTGCCCCAGCCGTTGCGGTCTTGACGCAGAGACACGGACTTGGCGATTTCGTGGCAGGTTTGGCAGAGCTTTTCCGTCTCCGCTCTGCCGGGGCCCTCGGGAAGCTGAGCCCGGGCCGGCGGCGCAAGCGCAACCGACACCGCGGCTGCCGCCAGCAGGCGGAACGGGAACGCGGTATCGCCGGGCAGTTTCATGGCAAGGCCGTTTGGCGCTCAGTGCTCGATCGGAATGCCGAAGGCATAGAGGGCGCCGTCGGTCGTCGTCAAATAGACGTGGGCCGGGCCGGCGGAGAGGGCGTAGCCGGCGGCGGACGAAGCGACGGCGGCGGCGCTGTCCCAAAGCGTCTCGCCCGTCGCGCCGTCGAGCGCGTAGAGCTTGGCGGGAATCGAACCCCGGCGGCCGCCTGAGACGGCGAAGACGACGCTGTTGACCACGATCGGCGGCAGGGGCATGGTCATCGGCGCGGACTCCCAGCCCTTTTCGAGAGCGGGTTTTCCGCCGCGGTCGATGATTTTCCAGGCGACGACGGAGCCTTTGCCGCCCGCGGCGCTCGGAATCAATATCCAATGCGCGCCGTCCGCGCCGCGCCACGTGGCCGGCGCCCCCGGCGAAAAATCCCGCGCGAAAAACGCTTCGGTTTTTGCCGCCGGCGCGTCGAGGTCGGCGGCGTCATGCAGGCGCAGCGAGCCGTCGGCGGCTGCGGCTGCGATGTAATCCTTGCCTTTGTAATCGATGACGACCGGCGAAGAACGGAAGCCGCCGCCTGGGCTCGCGGCAAGCTGCTTGAGGCTGTTCGCTTCCAAGGCAACGATGCTTCCCTGCTCCGTCGCGGCGTAGACGACGCCGTCCGGGCCGATTGCCGGGCCGAGCAGCCCGGCTACGGAACCGCCGGTCGATTGCCACCGGGAGACTTTTTTCGTCTGGAGATCAAGCGCCCAGACGCCGTCGGGCGCGCCGCCGCAACCGTTGGACGTGGCGACGTAGGCGACGTTGTCGACGACGACCAATCCCTTCGCGTTGGCGTTCGCCGGAAGGAAGGGGATGGGGGCGTCGTGGTCATGGCCGTTGGAAGTGTAGAGCGCATGCAGCATGCCGCCGGCCGACAGCGCATAGACCAGACTCAGGCCGCGCAGAGAGCGCCCGGCGGGCGGGCGGGTGCGCGTGTCTTGCGGCCGGGAAACGGCCGGCCGAGCCGGAGCGCGGGCCGCGGCCAAGGTTACGGCGCCTTGCTTGGGCTCGCCCGCGCCGCTTTTGCCGGGAGTGCGCCGCCCGCGGGCGGCGAAGCCGCCGAGCGAAGGCAGCGCCGCCGCGGTCGGCCGCGAGAGATTCGCGGTCATCCCGCCGGGACACGCGGCCGTGCCGCCGCCCGCGGCGCTCCCGAGCGGGCGGCTCCATTCGGGCCGGGCGAGATCGGTGTCCATCGTGAAAACCGCGCCCGAACTTCCCGCGACGAAGCCGAGCGAGCGGAAACCGCGGTGGCTGATCAGGAAATCGAGCAGGACGGGCGCCGTCAAGGCGGCGCCGGGCCGCGCCTCGTTGTCGAGCTGCATCTTCCAGAGCATCTGCAATTCGGACGAGCGCACGGAGGCGTTCGAGATTTTCGTATCCGCGCGCACCCAGCCGGAGCGCTGCGCGTCGTTGCCGGCGGTTGTCCAGTCGTCGGCGTTGGCCGCGGCCGTGAATGCGAGCAGGCATGCGATCGTTCTGGCGGTATCGGCGGCGGACCGTGTCATGGCGGATTCTTCGGGCGGCTTCGGCTGTCCGCCACAAGTAAATATAGCGGATGCAGTAAAATGTCTCAACGATGCCCATCTTGGCGATGCGAATCCCGATTTGCTTCTGCGCCGCGCTGCTCTGTTCCGCGCCTCTGCGCAGCGCGGACTGGCTGACCGACGGCGGCAACCCGCAGCGCACGGCGTGGCAGAAAGACGAAACGATTTTCACGCTCGAAAACGTTGCCGAAACCAAGCTGCTCTGGAAAATCAAGCTCGACAACGAGCCGCGGCAGATGCACTCGCTTTTCCCTCCCTTGATCGCGGAGCGCGTCGAGACCGCCGCCGGCCCGAAGCAGATTGCCTTGGTCGCCGGGGTTTCGGACAACCTCTTCGCCATCGACGTGGAAACGGGAAGGCTGATCTGGAGCAAGCATTTCGACAACGAATGGAAGCCCCGGCCCGGCGACCGCCCGCACTATCTGCTGTGTCCGGGCGGGCTGACCGCGACGCCGGTGATCGGCCCGACGGATACGCCGGGCAAGTACACGGTTTACGCGGTTTCCTGGGACGGCCGGCTGCGGCGGGTCAACCTGGCCGACGGCGAAGACATCGCTCCGCCGGCGAAGTTCATGCCGCCAAACGGCAAGCCCTACGCGCTGAACCTGGTCGATAACGTCATCTACACGCACAGCGCGCAGCGCTGCGGCGGCAACCCGAACGTGGCTTACGTCTACGACCTGGCCACCGACATCGTCGGCAGTTGGGGGCCGGCCGGGGGCGGCATGTGGGGCCGCACGGGGCCGGCGATCAGCTCGGAAAAAGTAATGTACACGGGAACGGGCGACGGCGTCTGGGACCCCGAGAACGGCGTATTCGGCAACGGCATCATCGGCTTGCAGCAAGACCCCGATTCGAAATCGCTGGAGCTTTACGACTACTACGGACCGTCGAATGCCGAATGGCTTTTCAAGCGCGATCTCGACATGCAGGTCACCCCGGCGATTTTCTACTACAAGGGCCGGGAGCTGATGGTCGATGCGGGCAAGGAGTGCCGCATCTATTTGATGGATCTCGAGTCGATCGGCGGCGACGATCACCGCACGCCTCTCTACCGCTCTCCGTTGGTCTGCAACGAGGAAGTGAATTTCGCCTCCGCCGGCGTCTGGGGCTCGATGGCGAGTTGGGAGGACACGGACGGGACGGTATGGGTGCTGACGCCAATCTGGGGGCCGAAGCACTCCAAGTTCCATGCCCCGATCGAGTACGGCGAGGTCGAGGACGGCGCCATCGTCGCCTTCAAGGTCGAGGACAGTGACGAGGGAACCTGGCTGGCGCCGGCCTGGATTTCGCGCAACATGAACCGCGCGGAGCCGCCGGTGATCGCCAACGGCATCGTCTTCGCTTTCGGCAACGGCGAGGATACGCACCAGGCGATGTTCGACGTCGGGCTGACCAACACGGCGGAAGAACGGATCGCCGGTTCGTCTCATGCGGTGCTCTACGCGCTGGACGCCCGCACGGGCAAGGAACTCTGGTCGAGCGGCGACGAGATCGCCTCGTGGAACCACTGGAGCGGTCTTTCGATCGCCAACGGGCGGGTCTATATCGCCACTTTCGACGGCGTTCTCTACTGCTACGGCATCGAGCGGTAGGCGCGGCCGGGGGCGCTATCCAATATCCGCCGCCCCGCGCGGGCGATCCGCCGCAGAATTTCGCGGCCCTCGTCGTCGGCGCCCTTATCGAAGTTGCGCTCTTCGCCGTCGGTCGCATTCGTCACGTGAACAACCATTCCTACGGCCGGCCCCCGCGCCTGGGCGAGGGCGAAAAGCGAGGCCGCCTGCATCTCCACGGCCAGGATGCCCTCGGCGGCATGGCTGCGGATTTGCGCCGCCGTTTCCCGGTACGGCGCGTCGGTTGTCCAGACCGCTCCGCGGGCGACGGGCAAGCCCGCTCCGGCGAGTTCTTCGGCCAGGATGGCCGCCGCCGGCTCGGGCGCATCGACGTAACGGGAAGGCGGAATGTAGTGCAGCGACGTTCCTTCGTCGCGCAGCGCCTTGCTGGGAACCACGAGGCTCGGCAGCGGCAATTGCGGGTCGATTCTTCCGGCGGACGCCAAGCCGATAATCGCCTTTGCGCCCGAAACGGCCATCTGTTCGGCGACGAGCACCGCATACGGGCCGCCGATGGTGCGATCCACGATGCCGACTTCGACGCCGTCGATGCGCAGCGTCTCCATCGCCGTGTGGAAGCAGGCCCAATGCTCCGATTGGGAAGTCGCGCCCTCGGCCTTCAGCGCGTCGACCAGGTCGCCGTCGAAGTCGAGCACGCAAACTTCCGGCACGCGGGCCGCCGCCATGCCGGCGCGCGCTCTGACGGCCTCCAGCAGCTTTTCGGGCTTGAACTGCGTATCCTCTTCCAGCGGATGGTCGAGCAGGGGAAGATCGTTCATGGGATTGCGGCGAAATGCTCCTTGCGCGCCATGGGGGTCAGTTGCTCCGATGAATCGGCGCCAGAGGCGTCCGCAGCAGCCCCCGCAGCCGTTGAACGGTCTCGCCGTCCAGACCGGGCGCGCCGTAACGCAGTTGCGCCTTTTCCGTCCGCTGCCGATAGGTTCGAAACAGCCGATCCCAGACGGAGAGCACGCTGGCATAGTTGGAATCCATTTCGGCCCGCTTTTGCGAGTGATGGATTTTGTGCATGTCCGGCGAGACGATCAGCAGCCGCAACAGTCCGTCGATCCGCTCGGGCAATTCGATGTTGGAGTGGTGGAACAACGTTGCGATGCGCAGCAGCAGATCGTAGAGCAGCAGCATGCCCAGGGGCAGGCCGAGCAAGAGGATAAGCGGCAGGCGCAGCAGGTTCGAGACGGCGATCTCCCCGAAGTGAAAGCGGACCGCGGTGGAGACGTCCATCGACGGATCGCCGTGGTGTACGCGGTGGAAGCGCCAGAGAAAGGAGATGCCGTGGTTGGCGCGATGCCAGGCATAGGTCCAGATATCCAGCGCGATCAGCGCGCAGGCCGCGGCGAAAAGCGGCGGCGGAGCGGCCCAACGCAAGATGCCCATGCCTTGCGTTTCCGCGTAAACGCAGGCCGCAACAGTGAAGCCCGAAAACGCGGACGCCGTCATGACGGCATTGATCCCGCCGAGAATCAGATTCCGCGCCGAATGGATCGCCCGCCGGCCTTTGGCGAACGGCCGGAAAGGAGAGAGCGACTCCCAAGTCCACAGCAAAGCGAAGGCGGTCGACGCGGCCGCGATCCGCGCGAACTCGTTGTCGGCTAATTGCATTGCCGCTTAATCATCATGGCGGAAGGGCGGCGCGCAAACAAGTCCGCGCTTGCCGTCTGCCTTGCGGTCGATGTTTGCGCCGAGACCGCGGCGGCGGGCGTCAACTCGATCCTGCATCGCCACCGCCGGCGCTCACCCGTTTTTGCTTGCCTCGCCAAAGATGTAAGGAGGCAAGGATTCACGGCGGAAGCGTCCGCGCCACACGGAAGCCGACGTCGAGGCTGCGGACGCCGGCATCGCGCCAGTCGCGTTTCGCCGAGCGGAGGTCCCCCAAGTAGCTGCCCAAGGAACCGCCGCGTAAAACGCGGTTGTTCCAAGCGCGGTAGAACCAATGAATTACCCATGCGCTGCCGTCTCGCGGCGCTTTTTTGTAGTTTTTGTGCCGGTTGTCCTGCACCCACTCCCACACGTTCCCGTGCATGTCGTACAGCCCGAATCCGTTCGGCCTATACGAACCTACCGGTGTTGTTCCTACTACCCTTGAATACAAGTAATTCGCCTGTCTCGGAGTTACCGAGTCCCCAAAGCTGTACGGCGTCCGACTCCCCGCCCGCGCCGCATACTCCCACTCCGCCTCGCTCAACAACCGATAGCTCTTTTCCGTCTTCTGACGCAGCCAGTCCAGGTATTGCTGCGCATCCTTCCAGCTCACATAGATCACCGGCCGCCTTCCTCGGCCCCAGCCCCGATCTCGCGGCCTGTAACCGCCGCAGCCCCCATCCGCTGCGCACGCATCCCATTCCTCGAACGTCACTTCGTAGGCGCCCACAGCAAAGGCTTTCGGGATCGTTACCCTGTGCTGCGGCCCCTCGTTGGCAGACCGCCACTCTTCGCTCTCAGGCGATCCCATCGAAAAACTTCCCGCCGGAACCGCCACCAGCTCAGGACATACAGGGCAGTCCTGAAACCGCCTCTTTTTTTCTCTTGCCTCACGAGCGCGCACCAGATCGCTCAGACGAGCTTTCGCCTCGATCACGAACAAGGCGGCTTCAGCCACGCCGCCCCACTTATCCACGTACTCTTCCAGCTCTTCTTCGCCCAGCGATTCGGCGACTTTCGCCCATGCCTCCCCTGCAGCCCGCACCCGTGCAGCCCTCCTTTCTTTCTCTTCCCTTTCTTTCTCTTTGCGGATTCTTGCCAGGTCGTCCAAGCGCTCTTCCGCCAGCATTACCCACCCGCTTGCAGCCGCCATGCCCTGATACTTCGTTATGTACGCTCCCAACTCTTCCTCGTTCTGCGATTCGGCGACTTCCGCCCACGCCTCCTCTGCAGCCCGCGCGCGTTCAGCCTCCCTTGCTTCCTCTTCCCTTTCTTTCTCTTTGCGGATTCTTGCCAGATCGTCCAAGCGCTCTTCCGCCAGCATTACCCACCCGCTTGCAGCCGCCGCGCCCCGATACTTCGTTATGTACGCTCCCAACTCTTCCTCGCTCTGCGATTCGGCGACTTCCGCCCATGCCTCCTCTGCAGCCCGCGCGCGTTCCGCCTCCCTTGCTTTCTCTTGCCTTTCTTTCTTTTCTTTTGCTTTCTCTTTGCGGATTCTTGCCAGATCGTCCAAGCGCTCCTGCGCCAGGGTCACCCACCCGCTTGCAGCCGCCATGCCCCGATACTCTGCTATGTACGCTCCCAACTCTTCCTCGTTCTGCGATTCCGCGATCTTTTCCCAAGCAGTCCACGCTTGGCGCGCCTGTGCGACTTCCCGCTCAAGCTTCTCCAGGTCCCCGCCGGCAACGACCGAACTGCCGCCGGAGGCTTTATCCATCGAGTCGTGAAAGGCCCATGCCAACGCCAACAGGACAATCCACGCCAGCGCGCCCCATACGAAACGCATACCCGGTTCTACCGATCTTCTTTTCAGCTTGTCTCTACCCGTTGACGTTTCCGCCGTCGACTCGATTTCCTGCGCCGACTCCTTTTGCCGCCCGGATTTTTCCCCAGTCGCCGCCGCTGCGGAATCCCGCCCATTCCACCGGCCCCGGAGCAGCGCCACAAGTTCTCCACAGCCCCGCACTCTCTCCGCCTCGTTCAGCTTCAAGCAGCGGTCGACCGCCTGCAGCACCCCGGGCGAAAACCGCCCCGCCCCCAAGGCGGCGGCCGCAGGCAAAGGGTCGGCGGCCCCGCGCACCAGCGCATTCGCCCGCTTCTCCACCTTGACCGGATTCGGCGGTTCCCAGGGCCGGTTTCCTCCGGCAATCATGCGCCACATCACCGCCCCCGCCCCATACATATCCGTCCACGGCCCCAACTCCCCTTCCCCGACCTGTTCCAACGCCGCGTAACCCTCCGTGTACGGCGCCATCGACTCGCTGTGCCCCGCCACAGCCTGCTTCGCCGCCCCGAAGTCGATCAGCACCGGCCGCTCGTCCGCCCGCCTCACCAGGATATTCGCCGGCTTGATGTCCCGATGCAGCGCTCCGGCCTGATGCACCTGCGTCAAGCCTTCCAACAGCGGAACCATCACCGCCAGCAAGTCCGCTTCCTCGAACGGCCGCCCCTCCGCCTCGCGTCCCCGCAGCAAGTCGGACAAGGGCAGACCGTCCTCGTACTCCATCACCAAATAGGCGGCGCCGTTGGCGCGGAAAAATTCCCGGCACGAGACGATGTTCGGGTGGTTCTGGAAGTCGATCAGCGATCTGGCCTCGTCACGGAAACGGCGCAGGCCACCCTCATAACGGCTCCGGCACTGCGCACTCCTGGGGTGCACTTCCACGCCTTCCCGCACGGCCAACCCGATGGGCAGGTATTCCTTGACCGCGACCAGGTTGCCCAATTCGCGGTGCCGCGCCCGATAGACGATTCCGAAGCCGCCGTGCCCCAGCACTGCTTCGACCGTGTAATCGCGCAGCGCCGTTCCGACCGGCAACGCATCGCGCCGCTCATGTCCTGCGGCCGTTGTCATCTGCCTTCCCCGGTCATGGCGTCTCCCACCGGAACGCCGCTCACCTGTCCAGGACGGCCATCAATACGCTGGCAATCATCGACCCGCCGCCCGCCGCATCGACAAATTCCCCATTGCCCTCCGCCGCAAGGCCCCTCAGGAACGGCGCCGCCGCATAGCTTCCGGCAACGGTCGCGTTCGCCCGGACCGTGGAGACGTGCTGACCGGGGGGCCAGGCGAACGCGCGCGCCGTGCGCTTGGCCGCTCCCACCCTCTCGGGATAGGCCGGGTTGTCCGTCACTGCGACGATGTAGCGGCGTTGGCTGACGGAACGCCAGTTCAGCCTTACGGCCTCTTCCAGGGCCATCGCCACCGCCTCGGGATTGTCCGGATTCGGATCGTTGCCCGGCGCATGGCCCATTGCCGGCGACAGCGTGTCGACGAAGCCTTGCAGCGCCGCTACTTGCGCCGTCTCGACGATCCGCTGGGTATAAGTGGGTCGGCGCCAAGCCCGGCCCCCGAACGCTACGACGCCGATGCCGGCGGAGGGCGCCGGCGCGTCCAGCACGTTCGCCAAATCCACAATCTGCTTTTGCAGCCCTTCGATCTGATCTGTCATGCTACGGGTCACGTCCAGGCAAATCACGATGTCGATGTCGGGAATTTCAATCTCTTTGATTCGACGCTCGCTTTCGACGACGCGTTTCTCAAGTTCCTGCCGCATCCGTTCCGCTTCCGCAAACCCGAATTCGACGACATCGCGTCTGCGCCGCGACTGCACAAAAGCTTTCTCGATCTCATCGACGCGTTCGTCGGAATCCCCCGTGTTGGGAAAAAACCAGCGCGGTCAACGCCAACAGGATGAATGCGCCCATGCCGGAGGCGAACAGGTCCAACGCCGACATCGAGAAGATCTCGATCCCGCGGCTTCGCGATTTCATTCCGCACCGCCGTTCAGAAAGCGGACGCGGAGGGCTACGCCCCCCAAGGCGAGGAGCGCCCCGTCGGCGGCGACAGGCGCGCCGCCCGATCCTGCTGAGACGCCCGTTGTCCCGTTATCCGCCCCCGGGCAATGTCCGCCGCCGTGATCATTCGCCCGATTTCGCGCTTCGCGAGTTCCAGCAACGCTTGGGGGCAACCGCCAAAAGAAACTCGTCTCCGCCGGTCGTCCGCAACGCCTTCATCCGATCCTGATTTTCATTTTTCTGAACGATGTGGGCGAAGGCTTATATTTTCATCCGGGCTGCCCGCGGCATCGTAGCGCACAGTCTGTTGCTTGCTTTACCAGTCGACGTTTGCGCCGAGACCGCAGCGGCGGGCGGCGGCGAGGGCGGCCCGCGCCGCCGCCGCGTCCTGGACGGCCAGACCCACGGACTTGAACAAGGTGATGGGCTCGTCCGCGCGGGGGCCCGGCTCTGCGCCGAGCAGCAGACCGCCCAATTCACAGCGGATGTGCTCGGGCCTGATGAGGCCTTGCTCGATGGGCTGGATCAGGTCTCCGGCCTCTTCGAGCGCGGCCTCTCTCTGATCGACCGCTACGTACGCGCGGAGGACGGTTTCGGCGGGGATTTCGCTGACCTGCGGCCGATACGAGCCCACGGCGTTGATATGCGTCCCCGGCTGCAACTCGGCATCGCGGAAGACCGGAGTCGAGGACGTGGTGGCGGTGCAGACGATATCGGCCGCCGCGAGCGCCTCGCGGGACGACCGCACCGGCCGCACGTCGCTCGGAAAAGGCGCAACGCCGTCGATCTGCGCCGCCATTTTCTCGGCTTTGCCGGCGGACGGGTTGCAGATCCACAGAGTTTCGATCGGACGAACGCAACAGACCGCCTCGGCCTGAGTCCGCGCCTGGATCCCGCTGCCGAAAACGGCGAGCGCGCGGCTGTCTTTGCGGGCGAGCAGGTCAGTCGCCAGTCCGCTGACGGCGCCCGTGCGGATAGCAGTCAGCGCCCCGCCTTCCAGAAGAGCGGTCGGCCGGCCCGTCTCCGGATCGACCGCGAGGACTGCGCCGTGAATGGTCGGCAGGCCGCGGCGTTTGTTCTCCGGGAACACCGAAACGATCTTGACCGCCGCCGCCGGCGCCTCGGAATCGGCTAACGCGGCGGGCATGGTCAGGGTGTTTCCCCTCCCTTCGGACGCAGCCAGCAGCGAGCGCGGCGGCGCCTGGGCCCGCCCCTCGGCAAGAGCCGTAAACGCCGCGCGCATGGCCTCGACCGCCGCGGGCATCGGCAGCGCTTTTCTAACTTCGTCCGCGCTGAGAATCAGCAAGGGCGGTCAGCTCCGCGAGACCGAGGCGGCGATGCGCCGGTTGAAGAGAAGCAACGTCGCCAGCACGATTCCCAATTGAAAAAGCACCGTGCCGACGTTGAAAATGTTTGCCGGATTGAACGGATGGAGCCACCCTGCAGGATCGTCCCGCCAAGCCTGATACAGCAGCCAAAGGAAAAGTCCGACCGCCTCGACCGGGACGAGCGCGGAGATGACGAAATCCCACCACGAGCCGATGCGGATGTCGGAGTGCTGGTGATTGAGGTAGGCGCGGCGGAACGGTCGGGCGCCCTTGCCGACCGCCGCACAAGCAAAAAACAGCCCCGACAAGGTCAACGCCATACTCCAGACCCAATCTTGATTTTCGAGAAATTTCACCGACAGCGCGGATGGAACGCCCAGCAGAAAGCCGCCCGCCGCCACCGTACGAATGGCTGCGCGGCGGCTCATGCCGGAGTCGGTCAACGCGCGGACGGCGACTTCGACCATCGCCATCAGGCTGGTAAAGGCGGCGACCGCGAGAGCCAGGAAAAATACCGCCAGGAAGAAACGTCCGAAGGCGAGGCTGCGAAAGAGTTGGGGCATCCAGATGAAGGTAATGCCGGCGTTGTCTTCGGCAAAGATCGTCTGCTGCATAAGCTGCGCGGAAAACGGCGTCCCCGCGCGCACGGCGTTTTCCAGGCCGCCGAGCCCGCGCAACGATTCGGGATTGTCCGCGGCGCGCGCGATGAGCGGGGGGACGACCGAGAAAACGGTGCATAGCACCGTCACTCCGGCCAGCAGGGAGATGAGGTTGTTGGCGCTGGGGAGAACGAAGGCGTTCAGCGCGGTGTCGTCGCGCTCGCGCTGATATGCGGCGTAGCAAAGCACCAGGCCCCAACCGGCGCCGGTGTCCCAAGCGTTTTGCGTGAGCGCCTCGACCCAGATGCGGGCGCGGGAAAGTTGGGACCAGTCCACGCTGAACAAATAGCTCAGACCGTCGGATGCGCCCGGCAAAGTCACGGCCCGCACGGCGAGCACCCCCAGCAAAACGATCAGAGTCGGCATCAGGATCAACGCCGCCCGCTCGATCGCGCGCGCGCCGCGGGCCACGACAAAGGCCGCTAGGCCGATCATCAGCGCGTGGGGGACGACAGGCCAGGCGGAAGTGGTAAAGCGAACCCAGAACGCGCCGGGGGCCGCCTCGGGGAGCTCGCCGAGGATTGCCGCCAAGGCATAGCGGGCGGTCCACCCGGCAACGACCGAGTAGTAGCACATGATGCCGGCGGTGACAAAAACGCAGAACGCGCCCATCCAGGCGCGGCGCGGCCCCAGGAAGTCCACGAACGAGCGCACCGGCCCGGAGCGCGTTTTGCGGCCCATGCCGAACTCGAGCAGAATCAGCGGGATCGACCACAGCAGCAAAAAGGCAATCCAGGCGACGAGAAACTCGCCGCCGCCGTTTTTCGCGGCGATGCGGGGAAAGCGCCAGATATTGCCGGTGCCGACGGCCATGCCCAGCATGGCCAGCATCATGCCCAAACGCGAACCGAATCGATCTTGTTTCACGTGGACTCGTTCAGTCGCGTTTTGCGCGTTCCACCCAGGGGATGCCGGTGATTTCGCTCCAGCCTTGCGCGCCGGCGCCGCGACCGGGGCCGCGCCCGCCCGCCCCCGGGCGCCGCACGTCGGGCGCGACGGTCGGCGCGCGGGGGATCGAGCGCAGCAGCGCGGCCATTTCCTCGACTACGCCGGGATGCTTCTCGACGAGATTGTTCTTCTCGGTCGGGTCGTCGAGAATACGGAAAAGATAGGGCCGCTCCGCGCTCTCGCCGCGCCCGCGGTGCTCCATGTACTTCCAGCCGTCATGAAATACGCTGTAACTGTCGCGCATGCCGATCAGCGTCGGTCCGCGCGCGGTCGTCTCGCCGGTTTTCAGCGCGGGCCACATGTTATGCCCGTCGAGTTGCTTGGGCGGCTTCCAATCGATTCCCAGCGCCGCGGTCAAGGTGGGCAGCCAATCGAGCGCGGTAATCTGCTGCGTGAACTTGGCCGGCTCGAGTTGCGCGGGCCAATGAATCAGCGCCGGCACGCGAATGCCGCCTTCGAAAGAGCCTCCCTTGCCGCCGCGCAGAGGAGCGTTGCCGGCCCCGAAGCGGGCCGCTCCGCCGTTGTCGCTGGCCCAGACGATTAGCGTGTCGCCGGTCATCCCCTCAGTCTCAAGGGCGGAGAGAATCACGCCGACCGCGGCGTCCATGGCCTCGACCATGGCGGCGTAGATGCGGCGGTTGCGGTTCTCGATGCCGGCGTAGCCGTCGATGTATCTCCGGGGCGCTTGCAGCGGCGCGTGGGGAGCGTTGAAAGGGACATAGAGGAAGGTCGGCTTGGACTTGTCGCGTTCGCGAAGATTGCGCGCCGCTTCGGCGGCAATGAGCTCGGTGGCGTAGCCCTCCTCGCGAACCGCCTTGCCGTTGCGGTTCCAATCGAGTCCGCCGCTCCAGATATGGGTGTTGTAATCGACGGCCGGCCCCAGGTGGCCGTACCAGCGGTCGAAGCCTCTGGCCGCCGGGAAATAATCGACATGCTCGAGTCCGAGATGCCACTTGCCGGCGAGCATCGTCTGGTAACCCGCGGCTTGGAGAATCTGCGACAGAAAGCGCTCATCCAGCGGGACGCCGTTCCGGGTTTCGATCGGGCGGTCGACGCCCATGCGGATGGGCGAGCGCCCCGTCATGAACGCCGCGCGGGTGGGGCTGCAAACCGGGAAGGCATAGTAACGATCGAGCTCGACGCCTTCCCTTGCCAAGCGGCCGATGTTGGGCGTGCGGATTTCGCTGCCGTGATAACCGACGTCGTTCCAGCCGAGATCGTCGGCCATGATGAAGACAACGTTGGCCGCAGCAGCCAAGCGCGCCGAAGCAGCCGGAAACACAGTCGCGAAGACCGCGAAAAATGCAAGCGGAAGCTGTCTTCTCTTGTGCGATTGCATGGCTTCCCTGTCCCGCCGCTAGTCGCGGATGGCGGCCTCGACCCAGGGGGCGCGGGTTTCTTCCGGCCAGCCCTCGCGGGGATTGCGGCCTCCCGGCCTCCGGCGGCCTTTCTTTCCGGCGCCCTTCTCGGCGCGGGCGCCGCCGGGAGCGGACGCACGGGGAATGTCCCGGCTCACCGAAGGCGGCCGCGGGACGGCTCGAATCGCGGCAAGAAGCCGCTCGGCCAGATCGGGCTTTTCGTCGATGAAGTCGTGCTCTTCGTTGGGGTCGTCTTCGATACGGAACAGATGGGTTGTCCGCGCGCCGTTGCGGGCTGTGTATTCGACGAATTTCCAGCCGTCCCGGAATATGGCGTAATTGCCATCCACGCCGACGATCGTATCGCCGCGGGCAGATTCCGCTCCGTCTGCAAGCGCGGCCCACATATCGACGCCGTCGAATTTTTCGGTGTTTCGGGGCTTGACGCCGACGGCGGTCGTCAGCGTCTGGAACCAATCGTGCGCCGTGATCTGCCGCGTGAACTTTCGGCCTTCCAGGACGCCGTGCCGGTAGATCGTTCCGGGCACGCGAATTCCGCCTTCGAACACAGTCCCCTTGCCTCCGCGCAAAGGGCTGTTGTCGGCCCCGGCGCGCTCGTTGCCGCCGTTATCGCTTACCCAGACGACGATGGTGTCCTTGTCGAGTCCTTCGGCGCGCAGGGTGTCGAGTATCGCGCCGACGCCGTCGTCAACGGCGCTGACCATGGCGGCAAAATGTTTGCGGTTCCCGTCGGCGATGCCGGCATAACGATCGAGATATTTCTCGGTCGCTTGCAAGGGCGTGTGCGGAGCGTTGAAAGCGACGTACAGGAACATCGGCTTCGATTGGTCGCGGCCTTCGATCAGGGAGACGGCTTCGCGGACGATGAGCTCGGTAGAGTAGCCTTCCTCGCGAATCGCTTTCCCGTTGCGGTGCCAGTCCAGCCCGCCGTTCCAGATGTGGGTGAAGTAATCGACGGCGGGGCCGAGATGCCCGTGGGAGAGGTCGAAGCCGCGGTTGTAGGGGTGGGAGGCCGTTCGTTCCAGCCCGAGGTGCCACTTGCCGGTCATCAGGGTCTGGCAGCCGGCGGCGCGCAGCGTTTCGGGCAGGAGATGTTCGTCGAGCGGCAGGCCTCCGTTGGGGCCGATCGGGCTGTCGATGCCCATGCGGATGGGCATGCGGCCGGTCATGAGGGCGGCGCGCGTCGGGCTGCAAAGCGGGTAGGCGTAGTAGCGGTCGAGCTCGACGCCTTTGCGCACGAGCGCGTCGATGTTGGGCGTGGCGATCTCGCTTCCGTGATAGCCGACGTCGTTCCAGCCGAGATCGTCCGCGATCATGAAAAGAATGTTGGTTTTGGCGCACAAGAGACTTGGCAGCGCCGCCGCCAGGAAAATTCGTAACAGCAATGTTTCCTCCTTTGAATGCGGTCAGGGTTGCGGTCGCCCTTGTATTTGATCCACTAAACGATGAACGGCGTCGGGGTGGCAGAGCAAGTAGCCTTCGGGCGTGGTGGTGCAGCCCGGACGGTGGCCTTTGTATGCCAACGGCGTCGCAATTTGATGCTCGAGCGCATGACGCAGAACTTCCGCGTTCAGGTGAAGCTTCTGGGCGGCCGTTGCGAAATCGAACGAGGCGTTTTCGGGATCGCGCAGGTAGGCGCGCAGCGCTTCCCGGTCGATGACCGCAGCCAAGTCTTCTTCGCTGACGGCCAGACGCGCAGCGGCTGAGGAAAGATCGCCCGGTCGGACGCGCGGCCCGCTGCGGCCTCCGGGCGGCGGGCCGCCGCGGCGTCCGGCGCCCGGTCCGCCGGGCGGTCTCGGAGGCCCTTCCGGACGCGGGCGTCGTCCGCGCCCAGCGCGGGACCGTTCAGGCAGGTTGGGACTGCCGGCATAGCAGCCCAGAATATAAGGGAACGTTGCGGTGGCGTGATAGTGGTAATCGCCTGCCGGTCCGCTGTGGCCGTTGCAGCGGTCGAGGAATTGCCGCTCTTGCTTTTCGACGAAGGTATAGGCTTGCCAGGCGTTGACGGTCGGGTCGCCGGTCATTTCCCACGAGCTTTCGTAGCGGATGACCGCGCTGCAATCCTTGTCGGCGCAACCGAGCGGGCCGCGGATCGGAAAGCCGTCGAGCGCGTAACCCAAGACCGGAGACGGCGCTCCTTCCTTCACGCCGTCGGTGAGGCAGGGTTGATTGAGCGCGTGGTAGTGGTACTGATCTGCGGTGTGGCCCATGCACTCGTCCATGATGGCGTTGAAGATCGGGTCGCCGAAGCGCTCGACCGCGGGGACGGGGCCTTCGTTGGGTCCATAAAGAGCGATGCCGTTGACCGCCACGCCGGTCGAACCGAGAAAAGGGATCGAAGTAGGCTCCTCGGCGAGCTGCGGGCGGCGGGGCAGGCGGAACTCGTTTTTCTGCTCGACCAAGGGGTTCGGGGTGATCTGGACGAACTCGTAGTGAGGAATTCCGTTGGAGCGGATGACGAACTCATCGCCTTCGCAGGCGCCCTCGACGCTCGGTTTTGCGTACTGCTCGCCGGCGCCCGCGAACTTGGAGACGTCGAGGAGATGGCCGGCCGCGCCGCAGTCGGCAGCGGATTCGGCGGCCGGGAGCAAAGCCGGCGCCGGCAACAGAACGGCGGCAAGCAGGATGCGCGGCATGAATCTTGAGGCGGTAACGGGACTACGCAGGTTCCGCCGCGCGACCCTGGCGTGAAAACTCATCTTGTTCTATTGACTTCCGGATCCGGGTGCGACTTGCAGGTCATCGGGAACAGTTCCGTCCAAGCGGCCAAGCAAACCGTCGATGACGCTCCGCCATTCGCCGGCAGTTACTTCGACTACTTCCATTTTGCCTATGGACACGCTGCAGACAATAACGTCGACATCGAGAGTACGGAGCAGCGAGAGGCTGCCCGCCAAGTCCCGGCTGTTCCCTCCATCGCTCGGAAACACAATAGTGTTCCATTCGCCTTTGTCCAGATAAATCGTATCGCCTGTAAACAGATAGGTCTTGCCGTGAGGCGAGCGGTAGCGATAGCACAAATTATTGTTCGTGTGGCCGGGCGTACCGATGACTTCGATATTGCCCAAGTGCATCTCGACGGCAGGGCAATCGAAGTACACATCGGCAGGCATCGTTTGGGCAAGATACGGCTCCACGAGAGCATGGCAGCACAACTTCGAGCCGAAGCGCTTGGCGACGGCGGCCACCGACTCGTGAACTTCGTGGCAATGACTCAGGTAGTGATGCGTGATTCCTCCCAAATCGGCAATCCGCTGAAAATCGTCCGAGCTTCGCGGGTTGTAAAAGAGAACATTGCCCTGCGGACGCTGCAGCAGATAGGCATGAACCGTGAGTATGGAAAACTGCTTCTGCCGAGTCGTCTGCCAGAGGTCGGCGTAGAGTTGTTTCACGTCTGGGTCCTCATGAGCGGCGGCTCCCGGCTTGGCCGCGCCGGGGCCGCCGGCCGCTAAGCCTGGACCGTGTTTTCCAAAATGCCGATGCCGCTGATTTCGACTTCGACCTTGTCGCCGGCTTTCATGGCGCTCGTGGTGCCGGGCGTGCCGGTGAAAATGGCGTCGCCGGGTTCGAGCGTGACGTGTTGGCTGATGAAGCTGACGATGGCCGGGGGACCGAACACCAGATCGCTGATTTTCTGCTGTTGCTTGACTTCGCCGTTCAGGCGCAGCTCGATCTGCTGGGCGTTGTAGTCCAGACCGACGGCGATGGAAGGCCCCATCGGCCCGAAAGTGTCGCAGCCCTTGCCCCGCCACCACTGCATGTCTTGGTCGTTGTCGATCGAGCCGCTCTGCCAGTTGCGTTCGGAGACGTCGTTGCCGCAGGTGTAGCCGAGGATATGGCTTTCGGCGTCGGCCTCGGAGACGCGGCGGGCGAGCTTGCCCATGACGATTACGAATTCGGCCTCGTAGTGCAGATCTTTCGATCCCGGCGGGATGACGATCGGCCCGAAGGGGTCTTGCAACGCCGTGGTGGGCTTGTAAAAGATTTCGGGGCGGGTCGGCGCCGGGCGGTTGCCGATGTGGCTCCTGTAATTGAGTCCGACGGCAAAGACCTTGGGGCTTTTGACCGGGTAGCGGAGCGTCACGTCGGCCAAGTTCACCTTGCCGCCGCGGCGCTTGCGGCTGCCCAGGACGCTGCCGTCGAGGGGGTAGATGACATCGCCTTCGAGTTCGCCGTAATGCGTGACCTTGCCCTCGGTGTAGCGAACGTATTGGGTCGCGCCGGACTGAGCGCGCAGGCCGGGGAGCGCGAGCGCCGCGCCGCCGGCCGCCAGAAATCCGCGTCGAGTCATATTCATCGGTTTTGCTCCTTTTCAAGTTTTGGGGTTGCGCATACAGATGATAGCGCTTTGGGGCCGGCGGCGCGCGGTGAATTTTCCTCAGGGTTGGTGGCCTTCTTCGGAAACCTGAACGGTCAGGTCGTTCAGGTCCTCGAAATAAACGCGGTCCGCGCGCCGCCGGGCCTGAATGCCGTGCGCGGCCAGCTTGGCGATGACTTTTTCCGGCCCGTAGTCGTCCACCGAGAAGCAGAAATGCGCGGCGCCGCCGGGGTTGCCGCTCTGAAACAACGCGAGGAAATTGCCGCCCAGACCGAGGAACGCGGAATTATTGCTGCGCTGAATGAGCGGCAGGCCCATCAGCTTCTGATACCAATCGACCGAGCGGCCGACGTCGCTGACGCGCAGAGCGACGTGGTTCACGTCGACCGCGTGGAGGATGGAATCGGGGTTGGGGTCCTTTTGGAGCGCCTCGGCGACCTGATCTTCGCGGCGCATCGTCTCGGAAAGATGGTTCTGGTTGCCGTCGGGGTCGAGGCAGGCCCAGATGTTCGGCGCGCGCTCGAACGGCTCGTAGCCGTGCCGCTTCAGAATAGCGCCCGCGCCGGGTTCTTCGAGACCGTCGACGCCGGGAGAAAAATGGTTGAGGCCCGGCTCGTCTCCCTGGAACAACGCCAGGTAGTTGCGCTGAAGGCCGCGCATCTGCCCCCGTTCGCCCATGTCGCGGATGACTCGCGCGCCCAAAAGTCGGGCGTAATACTCGCCGGCCTTCTTCACGTCCGGGACCGTTAGCGACAGGTGGTTGATCGAAGTAGCGTGAAACAGGCCCGCTTTGGCCTTGAGGTTCCCGGCGCCGGCAGCTACAAAACCCGCCGCGGCGCTCAAAAATCGTCTTCGCGTAGCTTGCATTTTCAGGTTCTCCTTAGGGAAGGTCTGAATAAGGCAGTTTTTGGTGCGCTGGATGGTTGATGCTGTCCGTAAGGAGCGGTTGCAGTTGGGCTGCCAGCGAATTTTGCGGCTAAATCCTGCTCTTTTTGACTGTGCAACGCCAATTTTGACCCCGCAGCGACGGTTTCAACTCCGCTTCTGCGGCTTTGCGCCACTGTGGGCGCACGACTCCTGTATTGTGGCGCTCAGGCCGTCGCGTAGCGCCCGGCGAGCAGCACATTGGCGAAGCCCAACAGCAGACTGATCCGCTCCCTGTTCTTGGCCAAGCCGCGATAGGCGCCTTGGCGTAACCAAAGTGCCGCTTCCCATACAGAAACGGATGCTCCACCTTGGCCCGCACCTCCGCCTTGCGCCGCTCCGCCCGCGCCTCCGCACTGTCCGCCGCCAAGCGCCGCCGCTGCCCAGCCTTCAGCGCCACTTGCCACTCCACCCTACGCCGGCGATGCTCCGGGCGCTTCTCCACCCCCTGATAGCCCGCATCCCCGCACACTACCTTCTCCCCGCCGTGCAGCAACTTATGCGCTTGGGTCACATCCGCCACATTCGCCGCTGTCGCCGCCACGCTATGCGCCAGCCCCGTCTCGGCGTCCACCCCGATGTGCGCCTTCATCCCGAAATGCCATTGCTTCCCCTTCTTCCTCTGATGCATCTCCGGGTCGCGACTCCGCTCCTTGTTCTTCGTCGAACTCGGCGCGGCGATGATCGTCGCGTCCAGGATCGTCCCTTCCCGCAACCGCAACCCCTGCCCCGCCAAGTGCGCGTTGCTCTCCGCCAGCACAACCCCGCCCAACTCGTGCTTCTCCAACAGATGCCGAAAGTGCAAAATCGTCGTCTCGTCCGGCAACGCATCTCCCAAACGCAAACCCACAAAGCGCCGCACCGACTCGATCTCGTACAGCATGTCCTCCATCCCCGGATCGCTCACGTTGTAAAACAACTGCACGCAGTGCACGCGCAGCATCACCGCCAACTCGTACGGCCGCCGCCCCCGCCCCGCTTTGGGGTAGTACGGGCGGATGCGCTCCTCCAAACGCTCCCACGGAATCAATTCCTCCATCCGCCCCAGAAACTTCTCCCGCCTCGTGCGGTGTTTCTTGCCCTCGTACTCCATATCCGCAAAGCTCCGCTGATGCATCCTTCCTCCCTCTAACGACAACATCTACCCTACAACTCCACTAGGATACATCCCCCCTGCTTGCCACTACTTATTCAGACCTTCCTTAACCGCCGAACACAAGCTTCAAATGCCGTTCGTCCGGCGCTTGCGAAACGGTCAGCTTGCTGATTACGATGAATGCCGCCAGGGAAATCAGGAACGATGGAATGATCTCGTGAACGTCGTGCAGGGCTTCGTATTCGAATCGAAACAAGAAGCGCCATGCCACGCAAGTTAGCATACCGATCAGCATCGACCAGAAAGCGCCGTGCCCGGTTCCCCAGCGGAGATAGAGGCCCCCGAAAACGGCCGGGAAGAAGCCGGCGGCGAATAGCGCGCCGGAAAAGCTGGTGAGCTCGACGATGCCGGCGGGCGGGAACGCCGTGCAAAGAAATACGACGACCGAGTAGGCGGCGATCGCCAGCTTGGTCATGCGCACCACGGACGCGGCGCTCATCGGTCGATACACGTTCCAGATATCGCCGACGGCTGCCGTACCGACAATGAGCATAACCGAGGCGAGCGACGACATGCCTGCGGCGAACAGGCCCATGATGCAGACGCCGCTGATCCAGGGGTTGCCGAATTTGGCAAGCATGAAACCGACCACTTCGTCCGTATGGCGGATCAGATAGGCCGCCTCCTGCTCGTCGGCCATGCCGTGGACCAGGGCGCCCAGTCCCATGACGCAGATCAGGGACACGCCCAGAAAAACGGGAGTCCAGATCATGGCGAAGCGCATGCCCTTGACGCTGTCCACGGAATAGAAACGCACCAGGCAGCGCGGCTCGGAGATCTGCTTGGCGCCGACCGCCAGACCGATGCCGAGAATGTAGGTGAACGAAACGAGGGCGCCGAACGTCACCAGACCGTCGCCCATGGGCTCGCCGGCGGCCGTGACGTGCCGGACGTCGCCGATGCGGCGCATCATTTCTCCCGCGCCCCCTACGTAGACGAACGGAATCGCAAGCATAATCAAGGCGATAGCCAGCATCATCACGCCCTGCACGGCGTCGGTCCAGAGAACGCTGTACATCCCTCCCATGACGGTATAGGCGCAGGTGCAGAAGATGATGAGGGCGGCGCCCCAGGCATAGGGAATGTCGAGAACGATCTCGAGCAGATGAGCGCAGCCTTTGGCGATGCCGGCCATGTACCACAGCGTGGCGAACAGGATGGTCGCCGCCGCCAGCACGCGAATGGCCCGTGAAAGCGGGCTCTTATAGCGGAAATCGAAGTAATCGGGAATGGTGACCGATTTGAGGCCGGCGGTTTGATCGCGCAGGCGCGGGCCGAGCAGCAGCCACGAAATCATGCAGAAAACGGTCCAGAAAACTCCCACCCAGGCCCAGCTCAATCCCGCGGCGAAGGCTTGGCCGGCCTGCCCGATATAAGTATTGGTGCTGGCGAACGTCGAGAAAAACGCGAGCGAGACGACCCATCCGGGAATCTCGCGCTTGGCGACGTAAAATTCGCTGACGCCCTGCGAGGCGCGGTTGCTGAAATACCGGCCGACTCCCAGGCAGACCGCCAGATAGACGGCCGTCAGAAACAGAATCGGCCCGTTGTCGGCCAAGTACTGCAAGACAGACAGCGTAGCACTGCGCCGCTGCGGTCTGAGACGCAGGCATGGAAGCGGCTTTCAAAATTCAAAGTGACGCTTCCGGTCGATACTGCCAGCCACGTTGTTCAGCAATTGCCCGTAAGCGTTTCGCTGTGCGTTTGATTCGATTTCTCGCAATCGCTATAAAGTCGATCAATACATGTGCTGGAAAAGCATCCGGGTCGGCACTTACCTGGAGCTCTTCCTTGAAACACTCGTCGACCGTCAGGGCTACGACCCCGGCCGACAGAAAACGCTGTTTGCTCGTATAGTGCCGCCACGCCGCCCGCGCTGTTATTTGATTTCCGTCGTAAACCGACAGACAGCCATAGTCCTTTGGCGTCGGCGTAAATACCTGTGATGTGATACGGCCTTCTTGCACGAATGACGGATGGACCTGTCGATAGAGCAATGTGCTGGGACTCATTCGGGGATATCCGCCAGCGAACGGATTTTTTCTGCGAGCCACGACCAGCCGCTATCTCCATCCAGATTCAGCATCCGTGTTTCCTCGTCGTCGGTGTCCATTCGGAGCGAGTGCCACTCGCCTCGCCGGGCCGCAAGATTTACATTAAGGCTGACCTCGTTCGACGAAATCGACCATTCGGCCTGTACGCCGCCTTCAACGGTCGGGTAAACATGGGGCCGCGGCAGATCATCCGGATAGTGGAGGTCGAAACTCGCGGCCAACCAGCCCAATGCATCATGATCCGGGGCCAGTCCTTCCCCGTCCAACCAACCGTCCTTCAATTCCCGGAATGCATCCAGACGCGCGGGAACATTCAGAGGATGAGGCAGGGCGATCTCCTCAACAGTTTCCAGGCGATCAAGGTGGCCCTGCCGATCGTATCTGCCGATTCCACGTATCTGTACCTTTACCTTATTCCCATTCACCGCCATCATAAGCCCGCTCGAAATTTTAGCAGGCGAGCGCATCGGCCGCGGCTGCGTCCTCGCCGGCCGTTCGGCGGCGCATGCGCGGGGGCCTCAGCGCAGCGGGCGCAGCTTCAGATTGCGGTACTCGACGCGCATGGGCGGCCCGCGGTGGAGTTGGAGAGCGAAAACGCCGCTCCGCGCGCCCGGGTTGCGCACGTCCGTCATGACCCGGCCGTTTACCGCGATACGGATGTGATGGCCGCGGCAATAGATGGCGACGTGGTTCCAGCCGGGGCGGACCCGATGCTCCGCCTTGCCTTGCCAACCGTCCATGATGAGACCGCCCGGCAGCCTCTCGCCGTGCAGATTGCCCCAGCCTTTGCCCTCGGCGATGTCGGCCTGGTAGCCGCGAACGACCCCGCCGGGCAAGCGTTCGCTGCGGAACTGGACGCCGCTGTTGCCGTTGCGCAGCTTGACATCGAAATCGAGCTCGAAATCCGCGTACTCCTTTTGCGAGATCAGAAAGGAGTTCGCGGCCAGCGGGGCGCCGTCCGTCGAGCCGACGATCTTGCCGTCTTCGACGAACCACATCGCGGGGTCGCCTTCCCAGCCCGCGAGGTCGCGTCCGTTGAACAGCAATTCGACGCCTTGACGCCGCTCGCCGGGGGCAAGAACGTTATGCGGGCCGCCGGCGGAAACTGCTGCCGCGCCCGCCAGCCCAAAAAGCAAAACCCTGAGCATCGCCTCGCGGAATGACGCCTTCCCTAGTGCTCGAACGCGGAGTACTTGTTCAGCTTGTCGAGCAATATCCTTACGGAGCCGGGGGCGGCGGCCTCGCCGTGGAGTATCTCCGCCGGCGTTACGGGCTTGCCGTAGATGGCTCGGTTGTCGGCTTTATCCTGCCGCAGTGTCGCGCCTTCGAGCGACACTCCGGCGAAAACGCCGCGCGAGCGGGAATAAGCCAATATCTCGGCGCGCAGTTGCGCGTCGGTCTGGGCTTGCGCCGAGCGGCCGACGGGGCCGGCGGCGACGGCGGCGTCGGCGCCCAGGGTAAACCTGCTGGAGATGAGCTTCCGCTTGCCCTTCTCGTTGAGCACGACCAGCACGTAATCGGTGGAGCTGCCGCCGATTTGCAGGCCGAAGCTGCCGCCCTCGATGCGCACGGTCGAGGGGCCGGTCCAGCCCTCGTTGCCGGGAGTACGGCAAGTCAAAACTCCCTTCCCGTATTTGGCGCCGAAACCGAAGCCCAGTTTCTTGACTCCGGGGATGATGGCGACGCAGTGGGCTTTCGCCAGGATGTCCAGCGGTATGGACTGTTCCTTGATGCCCATGATTTCGTCCAGCACTTCGGCGGCGCGCCAAGTGCGCTCAACGGCTTTTGTGGCGGCAAACAGAGGAAAGCACAGGACAAGCGGCAGAGCGATCGAACGGAGCAGCATGACAGGGGCCTTTGTTGGTTTTGAGACGGGTCTTCGCCCTCCCGGGTTGCTTCAAGCCAGAATTTCGCGGATCAGGTTGCCGTGAACGTCGGTGAGGCGCATGTCGCGGCCGTTGTGATGATAGGTCAGTCGTTCGTGGTCGATGCCCATCAAGTGCAGGATCGTCGCGTGCAGGTCGTAAACCGACTTGCGGTTCTCAACCGCCCGATAGCCGAACCGGTCGGTCGCGCCGACCACGGTTCCGCCCTTGACGCCGCCGCCGGCCAACCAGACGGTGAAGCCGTCAGGGTTGTGGTCGCGGCCGTCCAGGCGCTGGCTGATGGGCATGCGTCCGAACTCGCCGTGCCAGACGATCAGCGTTTCCTGGAAAAGGCCGCGCTGTTTCAGGTCGGTGATCAGTCCGGCGATGGGGCCGTCCGTTTCTCCGGCATGCATCGTATGGAAATACTGGAGCGACCAATGCTGATCCCAAGTCGGTTCGTGATTGCCGCCGCCGGAGTACAGTTGCACCATGCGCACGCCGCGCTCGACCAGGCGGCGGGCCATCAACGCCTGGCGGCCGAAGTAGCGGGTCCGCTCTTCGTCCAGGCCGTACAGCTTGCGGGTCGCCGCGCTCTCTTTGGCGATGTCGATCGCCTCGGTTGCGTGAATCTGCATGCGGTAGGCCAACTCGTAGGATTGAATGCGCGCCGCCAGCTCGTTGTCCTCGGGGTTCCGCTGCAAGTTCTCGCGGTTGAGCTTCTGCAGCAGGTCGAGCCATTTGCGCTGGCGGGCGCGGCTCATTTCCTTCGGCGGATTCAGATCGACGATGGGTTCGCCGGCCGAGCGGAATTGCGTCCCCTGAAACGCCGCCGGCATGAATCCCGCGCCCCAGTTGGGCTGGCCGTTGATGGGGCCGCCGCGGTGGTCGGTGAAAACGATGTATCCGGGCAGGTTTTCGTTCTCCGAACCGAGGCCGTAGGTCAGCCAGCTTCCCATGCTGGGATGTCCGGCCAGAACCGTGCCCGTGTTCATTTGGTAGAGCGCTGGGCCGTGATCGTTCGAGACGGCGTACATCGAGCGGATAACCGCCAAGTCGTCGACGTGCTTGGCGACGTTGGGGAAAAGCGCGGAGACCGGAATGCCGCTCGCGCCGTACCGCTTGAACTTCCAGGGCGAAGGCATGAGGCCGCCGGGATTGCCCTGCGAGACCGTGAAATCGCCGACGCCGGTCATCGCCTCGCCGGCGTGCTTTTCCAGATCGGGCTTGGGATCGAACGTATCGACTTGGCTCGGACCGCCGTAGCAGAAGATCGAGATGATGCTCTTGGCCTTCGGCGCGAAATGAGGGGCGGCGGCGCCGCTCGAAGCGCCCAGCGCGCGGTCTCGGGCAAGCACGGAGGCCAAGCCCAGATTGGCGAGCCCCCCGCCGAGCGCCTTCAACAGATCTCTGCGGTTGTAGGCAACGATGGGCGTCATAAGGCGGCTGCAGCTTCCCTATACAGAATACAGCAACCGGCGGTCCGTTACGCTCCCAGCTTCTCGGCCAGGTCGAGAAAGTCGACCGCATTGAGATCGAAGGCGTCATCGAACTCGAGGTCGATATTCCGGTTGGGGCGTTCCTGCGGGCGCGGGACGAAGGCCGTCTTGAAGCCAACGGAAGCTGCCGCCCGGAGATCGCCCTTGTGCGCCGCGACCATCATCACCCGGCGCGGCTCGAGATCCAACAGATCGGCGGCTTTCTGATAGACCTCCTTGTCCGGCTTGTAGCGCCCGGCCAACTCAGAGGACAGCACCGCGTCCCACGGCAATCCGGCATGTTTGGCCATGTTCACCAGCAAGGCCACGTTGCCGTTGGACAAAGAAGCGACGATGAACTTGCGCTTGAGGCGCAGCAGCCCTTCGACGGCGTCGGGCCACGGGTCGAGACGGCGCCAGACGCGGTTGAGGTTGTCGATTTCGGCTTCGGAGAGTCCTTCGATCCCAAACCGCGCCAGCAACTCGTCGAGGATCATGCGGTGCAGCTCGTCAATCGTTTTCCAGCCGAGACTGCCGCTTCGGACGCGGTTCATCGCCGGGCCGTAACCGTCGCGCCAAGCATCGGCAAAGGCCGCCCAGTCGATGTCGATGCTCTTGGAGCGTCCCAGTTCCCTACCCTCGCGGATGACGGTCGCGCGCCAGTCGACCACGGTTCCGAAGACGTCGAACGTAAGCGCTCGAATTCCACTGACGGCGGCTTTGGCCATTACGGCGGCTCCGGGCAGGACGGCGAGGAAGCCTCGGCGCGTGAATCCTGCTCTATTGCAAAATGAACGGGCCGGCGGCTCATCCCGCGGATACATACGCAGACGATTCATTGTAGACGATCCTCCGGCCGGCGCTGCGGGGCATTGACCGTACGGCTGTCGAGTCGATACATTACGGTTGGAATGCGCCTGTTGCTCTTTTTCCTTGCGGCGCCCATGCTTGCCGCTCCGGCGGAGATTCGCTTCAACCGCGACGTCAGACCCATTCTTGCGGAGAACTGCTTCGCCTGCCACGGCCCTGACGGCAATGCCCGCCAAGCGAGCCTCAGGCTCGACCGCCGGGAAGACGCAGCGGCGAGAGGCGTTCTCACGCCGAACGGAGACGCTCCGGCCAAGCTGGCCGCTCGGGTCAATCAGGCGAATGAGGCCCTGCGCATGCCCCCGCCGTATGCCAACAAGCGCCTGAGCGATGCGCAAAAGCAACTGTTGACGGATTGGATCGCGCAAGGCGCTGAATACGAGCCGCACTGGGCGTACATCCCCCCGCAGCGCTCCACTGTGCTGCGCGGGCCCGTAGCGGTCGACGCGCTGATCGACAAGCGTCTGCGCGAGAAAGGCATGAAAGCAGCGCCCGAGGCCGACCGCCGCGCCCTGGTCCGCCGGCTGAGCTTCGATCTCACGGGGCTGCCCGCGGATTGGGAGACCGTGCGGCGCTTCGTCAACGATTCGCGTCCCGATGCCTATGAGCGGTTGGTCGACGCTTATCTGGCGTCCGAGCATTTCGGCGAGCGCATGGCGGTTTATTGGCTGGACCTGGTGCGCTACGCCGATTCGGTCGGCTACCACAGCGATGTCGAAGTTTCGATGTCGCCGTATCGGGATTACGTCATCCGCGCATTCAACGAAAACAAACCGTTCGACGAGTTTACGCGCGAGCAATTGGCCGGAGATTTGCTGCCCGGACGCAGCGAGGCGCAACTCGTGGCCGGCGCCTATAACCGGCTCAACCGCATGACGGCCGAGGGCGGCTCGCAGCCGAAAGAATACCTGGCAAAATACGCCTCGGACCGCATTCGGACGACCTCGACGGTTTGGCTGGGCTCGACGCTCGGATGCGCGGAATGCCATGACCACAAGTTCGATCCTTTCAGCCATCGAGACTTTTACCGCTTCGGAGCGTTTTTCGCGGACATCGAAGAAAAAGGCGTGTACGCGGGGCAAGCCGGCTTCGGCAGCAGCATTCTCGTGTTGCCCCCTGAGGCGAAGACGGAAATTCGGCGGCTCGAAAGCGAGATCGAACGGCTGACGGCCGAAGGCTACGGCCTGCTCGATGCCCAGCATCGGGACCGCGGCCCGCTTGCGCAATACGCCGCCGAGACAGCCGGGATGTGGAGCGCCGACTGGTTGGAAGAGGCCGTTGACGATTGCGCGCACCCCGATATCGACGGTTGCCAGGCATACGACCTCGAGATTCGGCGGCAAGGCGGTGTATTCGTCGATACAGTCCTGACGGAGAAAGCCCAAAAACCGCGCGAAGCCATGATGCGCTTGCGCTCACGTCCGTTCGCCGCGCCTGCGAGCTTGACCGGGTGGCTGCTCGAAGTGCTGCCGGCAGAGGGATTCGACAAGTTCGCGCTCAGCGAATTCGAGGTCCGGGCGAATGGCCGCAAGGTGAAGCTCTCCGGCTTCCATGCCGCGTCCGGGACGCCGCGGCAGGGTCTGCCCGAGACCGCAGACGGCAACAATCACACGACTTGGGGCGGCAGTTTCGATGAGGCTGCGCGTTATGCGGCGATCTTCGAGCCGGAGTCGCCGGTGCGCATCGAACGGGGTGGGCGGTTCGAAGTCGTTCTGCTGTTCAATGCCAACGCCGCTCGGTTGATCCCCGGCAGAGTAAGGGTCGCCGCAACCTCCGCGGAGTTTCCCGACTTTCCCCTTGCCGCATCCGCAGAAGCGTACGCCGCGTTGACCGGCGGCAATGCGAATTGGCTGCGGATTCGCCGGCTTGAGCGCCGCGTCCGGCGCATCCGCGACTCGGCCGTCGCTTGCCTCGTGACAAAGACGGTCGACGACCCGCGGACGGTGCGCGTTTTGCCGCGCGGGAACTGGATGGACGACTCGGGAGAGGTCGTCATGCCCGGCGTTCCGCATTTCCTGAAGCAGGTCGACTCCAAGGGGCGGCGGGCGACCCGTCTCGATTTGGCGAACTGGATCGTCGACAGGGAGAACCCGCTGACCGCCCGCGTGTTCGTCAATCGGCTGTGGCGCATGTTTTTCGGAATTGGGTTGTCGCAGTCGCTCGACGATTTGGGTTCCCAAGGAGAAGCCCCGCCCAATCAGGAACTGCTCGATGGGCTGGCGGTCGAGTTCATGGACAACGGTTGGGACGTGAAGCATCTGATCCGCACGATGCTGCTCTCCAAAACCTACCGGCGCGCCGGCGAGCCCGGCGCGGAGTTGCTCGCGGCCGACCCCTACAATCGACTCCACGGACGGCAGACGATTGCGCGCATCGATGCCGAGTTCGTCAGGGATGCGGCGCTCGAAGTGAGCGGTCTGTTGAACCGGCGCATCGGCGGGCCCAGCGCCAAACCCTACCAGCCAGCGGGATACTACCGCGAATTGAATTTCCCCAAGCGCATCTACGAACCGGACTACGGCGAGAGCCAGTATCGACGGGGGCTGTATACGCACTGGCAACGAACCTTCCTGCACCCCTCGATGGCTGCGTTCGATGCGCCGGCGAGGGAGGAATGCATCGCGGAGCGCGAGAGTTCCAACACGCCGTTACAGTCTCTGGTTCTTTTGAATGACCCGACCTTCGTGGAGGCTGCGCGGGCGTTTGCCGAGCGGCTGCTGAAACTTGCCGGAAACGATGAAGCAAGAATCGCCGCGGCCTTTGCCGAGGCATTTTCCCGAAAGCCTTCGCCAGAAGAAACTGCCGTGATCGCGAAGCTGTTGGCGCAAGCCCGCCGGGACTTCCGGGCGAACCCCGGCCGGGCGGCGGAACTGCTTGCGGTCGGCGACTCCGACCCGGCCGCGGGCGTGGACCGCGCCGAGTTGGCCGCCTGGACGACGGCGGCCCGCGCTCTGCTGAACAAGCATGAGTTCGTCATGCGCTACTGAAGGGGATCGATCATGAACACAACGCTGCAAGCACTGAGCCGGCGCGCTTTCCTGGGACGGGCTTCGCTGGGCATGGGCGCCTTCGGCTTGGCTTCGCTGCTGCGTCCGCAGTTGTTCGCCGCAAAATCGGCGGTTCCGGGCTTCCCCAACTACACGCCGAAGATCAAGCGGGTGATCTGGCTGTGCATGGCCGGCGGGCCTTCGCATCTCGAATTGTTCGACTACAAACCGGAACTGGCCAAACACGACGGCGAGGCGATGCCCGAGTCCTTCACCAAAGGGCAGCAAATCGCTCAATTGCAGGGCAAGGAGTTGCGCGTGCTGGGGCCGCAGCATCCGTTTGCGCGCTACGGAAAGTCCGGGCAGCTCATGTCCGCTCTGCTGCCGCATACAGGAGCGATCGCCGACGACATCTGCATCGTCCGCTCGATGAAGACCGAGCACATCAACCACGACACGGCGCACACCTTCATGAACACGGGAACGGGCATAGCCGGCCGGCCCAGCATGGGCGCTTGGCTGAGCTACGGATTGGGCAGCGAATCCGACGATTTGCCTGGTTTTGTCGTGCTCACCTCCGAGGGCGGCGGCCAGGCGCAGCCCATCGCCGCGCGGCAATGGCATTCGGGGTTTTTGCCGAGCCGCTATCAAGGAGTGAAGCTCAACTCGGTCGGCGACCCCGTGGCCTATGTGCGCAATCCCCCGGGCGTGGATAACAAGATGCAGGGAGATTTGATCGACAGCGTTGCCGAGTTGAACCGCCTGCAAGGCGGCGCGGTCAACGACCCGGAGATCGAAACGCGCATCGCACAGTACGAGTTGGCCTTTCGGATGCAGATGAGCGTGCCGGAACTCGTTGACTTTTCGAACGAGCCGCAGCATGTTCGCGATTTGTACGGAACCCAAGGCGGAGACGGAAGTTTTGCGGCAAACTGCTTGCTGGCGCGGCGCTTGGCCGAGAGGGGCGTGCGCTTTATCCACCTCTACCACCGCGGCTGGGACCACCACGGCAGCATCAAGAAGGGCATCGTCGAGACTGCCGGTTACGTCGATCGGGGCTCGGCGGCGCTGGTAAAAGACCTCAAGCAGCGCGGGATGCTCGAAGACACGCTGGTGATCTGGTGCGGCGAATTCGGGCGCACGCCGATGTCGCAGGGCAAGCGGGAGACCGCCGGCCGGGACCATCACATCAAGGGATTTTCGATGTGGATGGCCGGCGGCGGCGTCAAAGGCGGCGCCGCCTGGGGCGCGACGGACGAGCTCGGCTACAACGCGGTGGAGAATATCGTGCACGTGCACGACCTGCACGCCACGATAATGCACCTGTTCGGCATCGACCACAAAAAGCTGACCTACCGCTTTCAAGGCAGGAACTTCCGGCTGACGGACGTTCACGGGCGCGTAGTCGAAGAGGTGCTCGCCTAGCCCGGATTTCTCACCAGGGGGTAGCGAAAAGCCGCTGATTGTGGCATAAACGTATGTAGATCAAGACGTTGCAGCCGGCAACGAACGACTTTTCGCTAGGACACAGTGTAACCAAACGAGTTTTCATTTTGCTACTGGATTCCGCCGGGAGGCGGTAGCCCGTTTCGATGGCGGGACGATCACCAGCGAGGCCGGGGCCCTGCTGTTGCAGCGCACCGAGCGGCAGACCGGCATTCTGCGCCAGTTCGTGGGCTGCTTTCGCGACTCCCGCCAAGCGGAGCGGATCGAGCACAGCGTGGCGGAGTTGGTGAGCCAACGGGTCTATGGGCTGGCCTTGGGTTACGAAGACCTCAACGATCACGATCGACTGCGCAGCGACCCGCTGCTGGCGTTGTTGTCGGGCAAGGCCGATGTGGCGGGCGGCAAGCGTCGGCGGCGGCGGGATCGGGGCCGGGCCGGGGCGGGCAAGAGCACGCTGAACCGGCTGGAGTTGACCCCTGCGCAGGTCGAAGCGAGCGCGCGCTACAAGAAGATCGCCCTGGACAGCGCAGCGGTCGATGCGCTGTTGGTTGAACTCTACATCCAGCGGCAGAGTTGCCGCCCGCAGCGCATCGTGCTGGATCTCGACGCCACCGACGACCGTCTGCACGGGCAGCAGGAAGGGCGTTTTTTTCACGGCTACTACGGCGCCTACTGCTACTTGCCGTTGTACATCTTCATTGACGAGCAGTTGGTCTGCGCGCGGTTGCGGACAGCGAACCGAGACGCTGCGGCGGGGGCGCTGGAAGAGGTCGTGCGGATCGTGGGGCAGTTGCGCCGGAGATGGCCTGGGGTGGAGATTCTGCTGCGCGCCGATGCAGGCTTTTGCCGCGAGGAGTTGATGAGTTGGTGTGAGCAACAGGGGGTGGACTACGTGTTCGGACTGGCCAAGAACCAGCGTTTGTTGCGCCGCCTGCACAAGCCGTTGCAGAAGGCGCAGCGGCGCTACGCCGCCAGCGGCAAGCCGGCGCGGGCGTTCGCCGAGTTCCGTTATCGCACGCGCCACAGTTGGCGGCGCAAACGGCGTGTGGTGGGCAAGGCCGAGCGGCTGGCCAAGGGCGCCAATCCGCGCTTCCCAATCTACGCTTCGTGGTGACCTCGCTCAGCACCGCACAGTACGCCGCGCAGAGCTTGTACGAGGATCTCTACTGCGCGCGGGGCGAGATGGAGAAGCGCATCAAAGAGCAACAGTTGGCTTTGTTCGCCGACCGCACTTCGACGGCGCTGCTGCGCTCGAACCAGATTCGTTTGTATTTTTCTGCGATCGCCTACTGTCTGTTGCAAGCGTTGCGCGAGTTGGGCTTGGCGGGCACGCAGATGGCGCGGGCGCAATGCGCGACGATCCGCGTACGGCTGCTCAAGATCGGGGCGCGGGTGCGGGTGACGGCGCGCAAGGTGTGAGTCTCGATGGCTACGGGCCATCCGGCGCAGGCGCTGTTTGCTGCGGTTTACGCCAATCTGGGAAGGCCGCCGCCGCAGGGCTGCTGAAGGGGCGCCTGGCGCCTGCGGGTTCGAAGGTCACAGCAAGCGCAGCAGCCCCGGCGGGGGCTTGGCCGGAGTGTGCGCAAAATCGGCCCCAAACCCTCCTGACGCCCCCGCGTGTAGCGCCGGACGCTACACGCAGCGTGCGCCACGGCCACCGTACTGGGCGATCCGCATCAACTGCCCCTCAAATTCGTTCCGCAAACCGCTTCCTGCCCGCCCAGCCATGCCTGGTGAGAAATCCGGGTTAGCCGGCAAACGACGAACGCCGCCGCCCGCGTTACGCTGTTAGTTTCGATGGGCCGCATCAAAGTCCTGCCCACACGGGTGGCCAATCAAATCGCCGCCGGCGAAGTCGTCGAGCGGCCCGCGTCCGTCTGCAAGGAGTTGCTCGAGAATTCGATCGACGCCGGAGCGACGCGGCTGCGCATCGAGGTGCAAGCCGGCGGGCGGCGTCTGATCCGCGTTGCCGATAACGGCTGCGGCATGGGCGGCGACGACGCGATGCTGGCCTTCGAGCGCCACGCCACGAGCAAGCTGCGCGAAGTCGGCGATCT
Source organism: Bryobacterales bacterium (assembly GCA_965214655.1). Lineage (GTDB taxonomy): Bacteria > Acidobacteriota > Terriglobia > Bryobacterales > UBA6623 > CATQHP01. The sequence goes on from OZ243965.1 coordinate 5,168,571, forward strand.
GCTGGCGATTCCCACGCTGGGGTTCCGCGGGGAAGCCCTGCCCTCGATCGGCAGCGTGTCGCGGCTTTTGCTCGAAACGCAGATCGGCGGACAGGATCTCGGAACCGTGGTCGAGATTCACGGCGGCCGGATGCGCGACGTTCGCGAAGAAGCGTTGACTCCCGGCACGACCATCACGGTGCGCGACCTGTTTTACAACGTTCCGGCAAGGCGGAAGTTTCTGCGCGCCGAAAAAACGGAGCTCGGCCATGTCGTACAACTCGTCACGCATTACAGCTTGGCGCACTGCGACAAGTCGTTCCTGCTGAGCAACGAGCATGCAACGCTGCTGAACGTTACGCCGGTAGAGACGCTGCGGGAAAGGCTGTATCAGATTTTCGGCGGAGACATGCTCGACCGCCTCGTCGCAGTGGAGCCCGTCGAGCGGGTCCTGGAAGCCGCCGCCTCGCCCGCGCCGGCGACCCGCGCCGTGCAGGCTTTCCGCGAGGGCAAGCCGCGTGCAACCGCGAGCGCGCTCCGCCTGCACGGATTCGTCTCCGAGCCGCAGGTGCAAAAGCTCAACCGGAATTCGGTATACATCTTCGTCAACAAGCGGCTGATCCGCGACAAGCTGATGCTCAAGGCGATTGCAGCGGCCTATCACAATTTCATGCCGCCCGGCTGCTTCCCCTTCGCGCTTTTGTTTCTGGATCTGGCGCCGGAAGAGGTCGACGTGAACGTGCACCCCTCGAAAACCGAGGTGCGTTTCCGTCATCAAGCGTTCGTGCACGATTTCATGCGGGACGCGGTTCGCGCCTGTCTGGAACGAGCGAAGCCGGCCTCGAAGCTGCCGCTGCCCCGCTCGGCGCCGGAAGCGTCCGCCGCTGCGCCGCCGCCCGCCGCGCAGCCGACTCGCGCGGACGCCGACTCCCCCGCCGCGCAGCCGCAAGCTCCGGCGCCGGCCCGGCTTGCCTTCAACTCGAATGCGGTCATCGAGGTTGCCGCAGCCGGCGCGCTGCAGGAAAAAGCCGCCGCCGCTCCTGCCGCGCCGGCCGCGGAATCCGCCGCAGGGGCCGAGTACGCGACGCACAGCCGCGCTCCGCTGGCGGATCGGCAACCCGAAAATCTCGGGGAACTGTCGAATCTGCGGCTGCTGGGCCAACTCCGCGATAGCTTCATTCTCGCGGCGGGAGCAGAGGGGCTTTGGATCATCGATCAGCACGTTGCCCACGAACGCATTCTCTTCGAGCAAGTGCTGGCCGGCCGGCTTTCCGGTCAGGCGGACATGCAGCGCTTGCTGATGCCTATCGTATTGACGCTCACGCCGGAGCAGCAGATCGCGTTTGCCGAGATCGAGGCGGAATTACGCGCAAACGGCTTCGATCTGGAGCCGTTCGGACGCCGCACGATCGCGGTCAAGGCGGCGCCGGCCGTGCTGTCCCCGCACGAGGTCGAGACGCTGCTGAACGAAATCCTGGAGACGCCGCAGCGCGAGATGCGCGCGCTTTCGCTGGAAGACCTGCGCCGCTGGATGGCCGCAACGGTCGCCTGCCACGCCGCGATCAAGGTCAATACTTCGCTCGAGACGGAGAAAATGCGCTGGCTGCTGGATACGCTGGCGAAGACCGACTGCCCGATGGCCTGCCCGCACGGCCGTCCGATCGCACTGAAATACGGCATGCGGGACATTCTCAAAGCCTTTCACCGCATTTAAGAGCCGTTGCTATCCACTATCCGCCATTGACTGGCCGCGTCAGCGGCCCGGCGGCCCCGAACTCGTACCGCGCCAGCGACTCGGGCTTCATCTCGATGCTGTAACCGGGCGCTTCCGGCGGCATGTAGCAGCCGTTCTCGATGCGCACGGGCGTTACGAAATGCTCGTGGAGATGGTCGACGTATTCCAGAACGCGGTTGTCAAGCGAGCCGGACACGCAGATGGAATCGATCAGGGCGAGGTGCTGGACGTATTCGCACAAGCCCACTCCCCCGGCGTGCGGACAGACGGGCTTGCCGAATTTCGCCGCCAGCAGCAGCACGGCCAGGACTTCGTTCACGCCGCCCAGACGGGAGCTGTCGATTTGCACGAAGTCGATGGCGTCGGCCTGCAAGAACTGCTTGAAAAGAATGCGGTTCTGGCACATCTCGCCCGTGGCGACGGCGATCCCGCTGGGCTTGAGCGCCTCGCGGATCGCCTTATGGCCGAGCACGTCGTCGGGGCTCGTCGGCTCTTCGATCCATAACGGACGAAAAGGCGCCAGCCGTTTCATCCATTCGACCGCTTGGCCGACGTCCCAGACCTGATTGGCGTCGGTCATCAGTTCCCCCTCGCCGCCGATCTCTTCGCGGATCGTCCGGCAGCGGCGGATGTCCTCTTGCAGATCGCGGCCGACTTTGATTTTGAAGCGGTCCCATCCTTCGGCGATCCCTTCGCGGCAGAGCGCGCGGATTTTCTCGTCGGGATAGCCCAGCCAGCCGGCAGAGGTCGTATACGCCGGATAGCCCGCGGCCTCCATGCGGGCGATGCGTTCGGGCTTCGAGTCGGCGCGGGCTTCGAGCATCGCGCGGGCTTCGCCCGGAGTGATCGCGTCGGTGATGTAGCGGAAGTCGATCGAGCGCACGAACTCTTCCGGCGAAAAGTCGGCGACGAGGCGCCAGACGGGTTTTCTCTCGGATTTCGCCCACAGGTCCCACACAGCATTGATCACCGCGCCCGCGGCCAGATGAACGGCGCCCTTTTCGGGGCCGATCCAGCGCAACTGCGAGTCGCCGGTAACGCGGCGCCAGAACCTGCCCATGTCGGCGGTGAACTCTTCGAGCGAACGGCCGGCGATCAACGGCGCGAACGCCTTGACCGCCTGGACGACGATTTCCGTTCCACGCCCGAGGGTGAAGGCGAGGCCGTGGCCGCAATGCTCCGAGTCGGTTTCCAACACCACGTAGGCGGCGGAATAGTCAGGGTCGGGGTTCATCGCGTCGGAGCCGGAGAGATCCTGGGAGGTGGGAAAGCGGATGTCACGAACGGTCAATTGGGTGATGCGCATGGCTGATACTATCGAGAGATCGGGCCGTTCGGTCTCGCCCTCCTCAACCGTACAGTATTGCTCATGCTCCTTTCCGACATTCGCGTCATCGACTTCGGCCGTTACATCGCCGGCCCCTACTGCGGCATGATGCTGGCCGATTTCGGCGCCGACGTCATCCGCATCGACCGGCGCGGGGGCAGCGAAGACCGCTATCTGGGGCCGGTCGCCGCAAGCGGCGAAGGCGGGATGTTTCTGTCGATCAACCGCAACAAGCGCAGCCTTGCGCTCAGCCCCTCGAAGCCCGGCGGCCGCGAGTTGATCCGCCGGCTGGTCGAGTCCGCCGACGTGGTCATCGCCAATCTGCCGCTTGCGGTGATGAAAAAGATGGGCATCGACTACGACAGCCTCACGGCGATCAAGCCCGACATCGTTCTGACGATGATCTCGACCTTCGGGCCGGACGGCCCCTACGCCGACCGCGTCGGCTTCGACGCGGTCGCGCAGGCGATGAGCGGCGCCATGCGGCTGACCGGGTTCCCGGACGCTCCGGTGCGGGCGCTCGTGCCGTTCGAGGACTACGGGACCGCCCTGCACGCGGCCTTCGGCACGATGGCGGCGCTCTATTACCGCGAGAAAACGGGGCGGGGGCAGTTGGTGGACGCTTCGCTGCTGGCCACGGGCGTGGCCTTCATGGCCGCTTTTCTGGCCGAGCGGCACGTCGTCGGCGCGCGCCGCGGGCGTCAGGGCAACGCCGCCTACTGGGCGGCGCCGAGCGACGTCTACAAGACGAAGGACGGCTGGGTCGTCGTCGCCTGCAACGGCGGGCCCATGTTCGCCCGCTGGGCCCGGGCCGTGGGCCGCGAAGACCTGATCGAGCACGAGCGCACGCAGACCGACCTCGACCGCGCGGACCATCGCGGGCTGATCGACGAGGCGATGATCCCCTGGTGCCGGCAACGCACGACGCAGCAGGTCATCGACGAGCTCGATCGCGCCCGCGTGCCTGCCGGCCCGCTGTACATGCTGGACGAAACGCTGCGTGATCCCCAAGTGCGGGCGCGGGGGCTGCTGGAATATCTGCCCTACCCGGGAGCGCCCAAAGACGTGCCGCTGGCCTCGCCCCCGGTGCGTCTTTCGGCAAGCCCGCCGAAAATCCGCTCGCGCGCCCCGCAGCCCGGCGAGCACTGCGGCGAAGTTTTGACGGAACTCGGCTACACGGCGGAAGAAATCCGACAACTGCGCGCCGACGGGGCCGTTTGACGCGCCGGCGCCGTTTTCGTGATCGAAGCCGACTGCTGCATGGCCGCAATCGATACGGCGCGGCGCCGTGCTAGACTGCGGGCGTGGCCCGACCTGCCGGATAAGAAGAACTCGCGATGCCCGTAAGCGCCCCCGAACGGCCTGCCACCGCTCTCTTCCGCGCGCTGCGCGACGCGCACGTGGACCCCGATTTGGCCCACGAAGCGTCCGAAGAAGTCCGCGCCCAGGCCGGCCAGAGCGTCATCGCGGTCGTGGACTCGCGCTTCGACGTCGTGGACTCGCGCTTCGACGTCGTGGATTCGCGCTTCGCCGTCATGGAGGCGCGCTTTGCCGAGGTCAAGGCCGAGATTCAAGCTCTTTCTTCGCGCATCGATGTCTTGCAGCGCGTCATTTGGGCGCTCATCGGCCTCCTCGCCACTACGGTCTTCGGCCTGCTCTACCAGGTCGTCGCCAAAACCTGAGCCGGCGGGCGTTCCGCGCTATCCGCCGATTTTCAACTTTTTTTGCGGCTTTGGTCTGCTCGAAATCGGGCAGCCAACCGTTCGCGTGGTCGTACTTGCCGCCCTTCGCCGACAGCACGACGAACGAGCGACTGGGGCGGGAGTTCTTGAGATCGGTTTCGGAAAACTAGTATTTCGACCGTATAGAAAGGTTTGAAATATAGGAGGAGGGCATGGTATGCTTGTACATGCCCAGAACTGCTCAACGTCTCCGTGTATCCGTCGCCGATCAAGAGGCTTTGGACGCCGTGCTCGCCTGCGGGGTGCAGCAAGTGCGCGTCGTTTTGCGTGCGCTCGCCCTGCGCCATCTCGCTACAGGCGTCAGCGCCACCGAAGCCGCCGAGAGGGTGCGTCTGACGCCCAAGACGGTGCGCGCCATCGCGCGCCGCTACCGCCAGGGAGGTCTCGACCGTGCGCTCTACGAAAAAGCCCGGCCTGGCAGGGAACCGTTGCTCGACGCGTCTTCGCGGCAGCGCATCGTGGCGATGGCGTGCGGCAAGCCGCCGAGAGGGGCGGCGCGTTGGAGTGTGCGTCTCATCGCTGCCGAAGCCGTCAAACGAAAGCTTGTACCGCGCGTGGGACGGGAAACCGTCCGTGTTCTGTTGCAGCGCCACGAGCTCAAGCCGTGGCGGGAAAAAAATGTGGTGTCTGCCTGAACTCAACGACGCCTATATCGAAAAAATGGAAGATGTTTTGGCGCTCTACGAAACGCCCTATGATCCGCACCAACCGGTGGTTTGCCTGGACGAAAAGGCGGTTTCGCTGCACGCTGAAGTACGCCCTCGCCACCCGGCCGGGCCGGGCCGGGTGGCCAAGCGCGACAGCGAATACAAACGTTGTGGAACCGCCAATGTGTTTTGTGCCGTCGAACCCAAGGCGGGCCGCCATTTCACCTATCCCACGCCAACGCGCCGCGGGGAGGAATTCGCCCAAGTTATCGACAAGCTGGCCAGCAGCTATCCTCGCGCGCGCACGATTCACCTGGTTGTCGACAATCTCAATATCCACCGCCGCAAGCCGCTGGTCGAACGCTTCGGCGAAGAGCACGCGGCCCGCTTGTGGGAGCGATTCAGCCTGCACTACACGCCCAAACACGGCAGTTGGCTCAACCAAGCCGAAATTGAGGTCAGTTTATTCTCGCGGCAATGCCTGGGTACGCGCCGTATCGCCAATCTGCGTACCTTACGTGCCGAGGCCAAGGCCTGGAATCGCCGCGTCAATCGTGACCGCGTCAAGATCAACTGGCAATTCACTCGTCAGGCCGCCCGCTCCACCTTCCATTATCAAACAAACCTTTTTACACGGTCAGAGAACTAGGCCGCGGCGTCGGGGCGGGAGTGGCGGATGCCGATCGGTTCCCTGCCCTGCGCCCGCGCCGCCTTGTCGGCCTCGAGCAAATGCTCGGTGGAAACGCTGCTGTCCCGGTTGCCGGCGGTGAACCCGAAGCGGTACGCCGAGCGGAGAAACTGCGGGGATGCAGGGCGGCCGGCTCCGGAGCATTCCGGGAACCGAATCCGCCCGCTCGGAGTCTAAAAAATAGACGATATCCCTGGGACATGCCGAAAAGAAACTCCGCAATGCAAGACAAAATATTTCTACGCCGTTTCGGGCCGTATTTCCCTGCCTTGCTGATAGGGGCGCTTTTGGGCTGCAAAAAGCTGCCGCCGCCGCCCGCGCCCGGCCCCGGCGCGAGCCGTTATTCCCTGGAGGCGTCGATAGGGCGGTCTGCGCCGCGTATGCCCCAAGGAAGGGATCGCTTTGACAAATTCGACGACAATCCGGTGAAGCGTTCCGCGGAGGAACCGGTTTCTACATTTTCCATCGACGTCGACACGGCTGCCTACGGCTTCATGCGCTCCCGGCTCAACGCCGGCGTCTTGCCGCAGCCCAACGCCGTCCGCGTCGAGGAGTTGATCAACTACTTTCCATACGACTACCCGTTCCCGGCCGATCGCGCAGCGCCGTTCTCCGTGTCGGTTTCGCTGATGCCGACGCCGTGGAATGCCGATACTCGGCTCCTGCATCTCGGCATTCAGGGCTACCGACTGAAGCCGGAAGCGCCGCCGCGCGCGAATCTCGTGTTCCTGATCGACACATCGGGATCGATGCAAGCGCCGAACAAGCTGCCGCTCGCGGTCAAGTCTTTCAAGCTGCTCCTCGATTCCCTCGCTGCGGACGACACCGTGGCGATCGTGACCTACGCGGGATTCGCCGGCGTCGCTCTGGAACCGACGCGGGCGGCTGAGCGCGCCGCGATCCTGGCCGCTCTGAACTGCCTGGAAGCGCGCGGTTCCACGGCGGGCGGCGAAGGACTCCGCCAAGCCTATCTTCTGGCGGAGAGGCATTTCGTAAAGGACGGCGTGAACCGCGTGATTCTCGCCACCGACGGCGATTTCAACGTCGGCATCACGGATATTGAGGAATTGAAGGGCTTCATCGCGCGCAAACGCGCGAGCGGAGTGCTTCTCTCCGTGCTGGGCTTCGGTTTCGGCAATTACAACGACGCATTGATGCAGTCCCTGGCCCAGAACGGGAATGGAGCCGCTGCCTATATCGACACGTTGCAGGAGGCGCGGAAGGTGTTGGCGGAAGAAGCCTCGTCGACTCTGTTCCCCATCGCGCAGGACGTCAAAATCCAGGTCGAATTCAATCCGCAGCGAATTAGCGAGCACCGCTTGATCGGCTACGAGACCCGCCTGCTGGAGCGCGAGGACTTCCGTAACGACAAGGTCGACGCGGGGGACATCGGGGCGGGACACGCCGTCACCGCGCTATACGAGGTCACGCCGGCGGGTTCCGCAGCCGAGCGCATCGCGCCCCTGCGGTACCGGCCCGAAACGGCAACGCCGGGCGGCGCCCCGGCGGATGAGTTCGCCTTCGTCAAGATCCGCTACAAGTTGCCCGGCGGCGAAACCAGCAATCTCATTGAGCGGCGGATCGATCTTGGCGACCAGGTTGCCGAGACCGCAGCGGCTCCGCAGGCGGCGCGGTTCGCCGCGGCCGTTGCCGCTTTCGGCCAGATTCTCCGCGGCGGACGCTACACCGGAGACTACGGTTACGACGATGCGCTCGCACTGGCTCGGGAGGCGATGGGTGACGACCGGTTCGGCTACCGCGCCGAGTTTGTCGAGTTGATCGCTGCGGCCAAGTCCGCGGCCGCCATGCAGCCGCCGCCCCTGGAATACGACCCCTGGACGGACCGCTAAACACTCGCCGGGAACATGCGCGCCATGCGTTGCGCCCTTTCGCAACGTCAACCGCATGAGCGATCTGGAATCCTCGTTTTAAGGCGTTTTAAGGCTTCTTTAAACAGCGTTTGAAAGATCGACGCCGAAGATGACGATCTTTTCCTACGATGCGTACTCCTCTTGCCTATGTCGTCTATCGCTGTGTTGAGGATGCGCTGCGCATCGCCCCACGTTGGGGCGGCGATCATGTTTACCGTGCGACAGACGCGTTCAAACACCGTGGCCGGCCAAACGCCGCGTGTGCCGATGCCTGTGTAATATGGTGGCGCTTCGCGGCCGGCCACGGGCGTGGCTTTTATGGCGGCTTTTCCGGCCGAACGGCGCGTCGCGGATGCGCGGCGCGGGCGCCAGGCAACGCCGCGTATGGGGCGGCGCCGAGCGACATGTACAAAACGAAGGGCGGCTGGGCTGTCGTGGCCTGCAACGGCGGGGGCATGTTCGCCCGCTGGGCCAGGGCCGTGGACCGCGAAGACCTGGTCGAGCACGAGCATACGCAGACCGACCTCGACCGCGCGGACCATCACGAGACGATCGACGAGGCGATGATCCCCTGGCGCCGGCAGCGCACGACGCAACAGGTCATCGACGCGCCCGAGCAGGCCCGCGCGCCCGCCGGCCCGCTTTACACCCTGGACGAAACGCTGCACGATCCCCAAGTGCGGGCGCGGAGGCTGCTGGAATGCCTGTCCTACCCGGGAGAGCCCCAAGACATGCCGCTGGCCTCGCCGCCGGTGCGCCTTTCGGCAAGTTCGCCAAAGATCCGTTCGCGCGCCCCGCAGCCCGGCGAGCACTGCGACGAAGTCTTAGCCGAACTCGGTTACACAGCAGAGGAAATCCGACAACTGCGCGTCGACGGGACCGTCTGACGCGGCGCCTGCCGCGCTTGCGCGTACATTCCGCCTATTGCCGCCGTCTTCTCACAGCAAGGAACGGCCCTTCGGGAGTGGCAACGCCTTGTACGGTTGCGATGACGAGCGCGTTGCCGTCCGGGACGATGGGCGGCAGGCGCACCGTGAACTGGTAGAGACCCGCACAGCACGGCGCTGCGCCGGCGTAGAGCACGTCCCAGGAGGGAACGGCAATGCCGCCGAGGGTAAACGAGACCTCGTTCGCCAGAGCGGCTGCGGCGCCTGGAATGCGGCCGGCTTCCAAGGGCGGTTCGGTCGCCCCGAAGCCGGTTCCGAACAGGGTGACGTATTGGCCCGGCTCGGCCGGGGTGAAGGCGACGCCCGGAATCAGTCCGGGCGGTCCGGCCAGAGTCGGGCCTCCACCGTGCAGCGCCACGATCGGATTGCGGCCGTCGGGGTTGCCCTGGAAGTTGAAGAACGACGGCGAGACGGCGGCAACCGCAACCGTTTCCGCCGGGCCGAGCCGCTCGTTAGCCCGGATTTCTCACCAGGCATGGCTGGGCGGGCAGGAAGCGGTTTACGGAACGAATTTGAGGGGCAGTTGATGCGGATCGCCCAGTACAGTGGCCGTGGCGCACGCTGGGTGTAGCGTCCGGCGCTACAGGCGGGGGCGTCAGGAGGGTTTGGGGCCGATTTTGCGCACACTCCGGCCAAGCCCCCGCCGGGGCTGCTGCGCTTGCTGTGACCTTCGAACCCGCAGGCGCCAGGCGCCCCCCTTCAGCAGCCCTGCGGCGGCGGCCTTCCCAGATTGGCGTAAACCGCAGCAAACAGCGCCTGCGCCGGATGGCCCGTAGCCATCGAGACTCACACCTTGCGCGCCGTCACCCGCACCCGCGCCCCGATCTTGAGCAGCCGTACGCGGATCGTCGCGCATTGCGCCCGCGCCATCTGCGTGCCCGCCAAGCCCAACTCGCGCAACGCTTGCAACAGACAGTAGGCGATCGCAGAAAAATACAAACGAATCTGGTTCGAGCGCAGCAGCGCCGTCGAAGTGCGGTCGGCGAACAAAGCCAACTGTTGCTCTTTGATGCGCTTCTCCATCTCGCCCCGCGCGCAGTAGAGATCCTCGTACAAGCTCTGCGCGGCGTACTGTGCGGTGCTGAGCGAGGTCACCACGAAGCGTAGATTGGGAAGCGCGGATTGGCGCCCTTGGCCAGCCGCTCGGCCTTGCCCACCACACGCCGTTTGCGCCGCCAACTGTGGCGCGTGCGATAACGGAACTCGGCGAACGCCCGCGCCGGCTTGCCGCTGGCAGCGTAGCGCCGCTGCGCCTTCTGCAACGGCTTGTGCAGGCGGCGCAACAAACGCTGGTTCTTGGCCAGTCCGAACACGTAGTCCACCCCCTGTTGCTCACACCAACTCATCAACTCCTCGCGGCAAAAGCCTGCATCGGCGCGCAGCAGAATCTCCACCCCAGGCCATCTCCGGCGCAACTGCCCCACGATCCGCACGACCTCTTCCAGCGCCCCCGCCGCAGCGTCTCGGTTCGCTGTCCGCAACCGCGCGCAGACCAACTGCTCGTCAATGAAGATGTACAACGGCAAGTAGCAGTAGGCGCCGTAGTAGCCGTGAAAAAAACGCCCTTCCTGCTGCCCGTGCAGACGGTCGTCAGTGGCGTCGAGATCCAGCACGATGCGCTGCGGGCGGCAACTCTGCCGCTGGATGTAGAGTTCAACCAACAGCGCATCGACCGCTGCGCTGTCCAGGGCGATCTTCTTGTAGCGCGCGCTCGCTTCGACCTGCGCAGGGGTCAACTCCAGCCGGTTCAGCGTGCTCTTGCCCGCCCCGGCCCGGCCCCGATCCCGCCGCCGCCGACGCTTGCCGCCCGCCACATCGGCCTTGCCCGACAACAACGCCAGCAGCGGGTCGCTGCGCAGTCGATCGTGATCGTTGAGGTCTTCGTAACCCAAGGCCAGCCCATAGACCCGTTGACTCACCAACTCCGCCACGCTGTGCTCGATCCGCTCCGCTTGGCGGGAGTCGCGAAAGCAGCCCGCGAACTGGCGCAGAATGCCGGTCTGCCGCTCGGTGCGCTGCAACAGCAGGGCCCCGGCCTCGCTGGTGATCGTCCCGCCATCGAAACGGGCTACCGCCTCCCGGCGGAATCCAGTAGCAAAATGAAAACTCGTTTGGTTACACTGTGTCCTAGCGAAAAGTCGTTCGTTGCTGGCTGCAACATATTCATCTACATACGTTTATGCCACAATCAGCGGCTTTTCGCTACCCCCCTGGTGAGAAATCCGGGCTAGCCGTGCCGCAGTCGCGGACCGCCGCGACCCGCGCTTGCCCCGGAGCCAGATCGTGCAGAGCCTGGGCGTTGATCTGGTTCGGAAAGACCGCGAACAGCGGCGCGCGCCTGCCGTCGATCTCCAGACAGGTAGCGGCGAGATTGGCGGCAATCTTGCCCGCGGCGGCCAGTACGGGATTCAGCGCCTGCGTCCCTTGCGACGCGAAATCTTGCCCGAAGATAGAAATGAGCGCGTTCGGAGAGATGCGGTTCACGACGGGGTCTCCGGTGGCAAGCACGATGCCGCCCGAAGAGATGCGGGGGCCGGGCGGCGACTCATCGATTTGCAGCGTTGCCGTAAGCGCGCCTTCGGCGACAACGCCCGTATCCCAGAGCGCCAGCGAGACGTAGTAGATTCCGGCGCGCAACGGCGGACTGGAGAAGCGGTTCATGACGATCCGCTCGTTGCCGGAGGGACTCGTAGAGGAGTAGTCCGAGACAGCCTGCCCGTCTTGAACATCGTTGTCCTGCCCGAAACGAGCAAACATATCCACGTCTGTTGAGGGGTGGACGGAGATCAGGTCGAAGGTTGCGCGGGAGGCGTTGTCGGGAACCTCCAGCCGGTACGAGAAATCTCCGGTGAAGAGCGTCGGGCTGTCGACCGGTCCCAGACGGAAATTGTCAGGTTGTCCGGATGTGAGCAAGCCGCCGGCTCTCGGCTGCGGGTCGGTGACGGTGACTCTTGCCGAGTCCGCGGCCGTGCGTCCGTCCGTGTTGGTTACGGTGATGCGGTAGGTCGTCGTAGCGGTCGGGAACACGCGCCGCGAACCCGAAGTCGCAACCGCGCCGATGCCCGCATTGATCCTGGCGCTCGCCGCATTCGTGGACGACCAGCGCAAGGTCGCGCTCTCGCCTCTCACAATCGAAGTGGGCCACGCCGTCAGGCTCACCCTCGGCGGCGGCGCGGTGACGGTGACTCTTGCCGAGTCCGCGGCGGTGCGTCCGTCTGCGCTGGTTACGGTGATGCGGTAGGTCGTCGTGGCGGTCGGGGACACGCGCCGCGAGCCCGAGGTCGCAACCGTACCGATGCCCGGACTGATCCTGGCCGCTCGCCGCATTCGTGGACGACCAGCGCAAGGTCGCGCTCCCGCCCCGCGTAATCGAACTTGGCGATGCCGTCAGGCTCACTGTCGGCGCAGTTTCGGCTTCGCCCTCGAGGAACCGACGGATACGGGGATAGAAATCGCTGAATCTCATGTAACCGTCAACCGGGTTTGTCAGGCAGATGTCTTCGTGCTCGTCTTCCCGCCTGCCGAAACTATCTATGCCAATCACTCTTCCGTTCCCCTCGAAGCCGTCGAAAAGCGGGGAGCCGGGAGAGCCGGGTTCGGTGCGGCCTTGCGACCAGGAGACTTCGTGGTAGGAATACTCTGGCGATACGATCCGGCCGAAAGAAATCCGCTTGAAGGAGTAGGATGGATGATGAATGCCGGTGACTGACGCGCCGACAGATTGAGATCCCGCGTCCCACCCTAAATACCAAGTGCCGCCAGGCGGATCTTCTCCAAGCCGCAGCAGCGTCGCATCGCCGCCTCTGTCGGGGCAAGGTTTTTCTTCCCCGTCTTCGTCGGTGCAGAGGCCGCCGTCCATGGTTGCGAGCAGGCGCGCCCCCCGGGTTGTCGGTCTGCTGTATAAACTGGGCGGAATGCCGTCGCAGGTTTGCGTCTGATAACGCCAGTAGGCGATCACGCTCCGCGCCTGCGTGTTGGTATTGATGCAATGGGCGGCGGTGAGGAAATAGGGGATGAAGGTCTCCTGCCTGTCGATCAGCAGAGCGCCCGAGCACCCATAAGTATTGCCGTCTCTCTCAAACAAAATCAGCGCAACCGCCGAAGCATTTTCCGACCAATCGGAATAGCAGGTTGCGTCAAGATGACAGGGCGCCGGCTCCGTATGGCTCGACGGGGAAGGCGGTCCGCCTCCGCCTACGAGTCCGGGGACGCTTCGGATATGGCCGACCGCGGCGATACGGAACGGCGTGGCCTCCGCCGGCTCCACCGCGGGATCGGGCAAATACTCAATGGTCGCGCTGTCGCCGAAAACGATATCGCTCCAGAAGTCCCCGTCGTCGTAAATGCCCCTGCCGCTGTAAGGCCCGCCAACCTGCCCGTCCGCCGCGTGGAGCCAGACGCTGCCCTTGCCGACGTCGAAGTCCTGAAAGTGGATACGCAGCGCGCGGGCATCGGGAGAAGTCACCCGCAGCCGCCAGAGCCGCCCGGCCGCGGTAGCCTGCCACGCTCCCTCAGCGGTCGTTTTAACCGCCTCCGCCGGCAGCGAACGATGGATGCCGATGACGGGCGCCGGACGCTTTTGCGCCTGCAGCCGTTCCAACTCGTCAGGGTCCAACGGCGGCAGCGCAGCAGCGGCGGGCGCCGGCAGGCTCAATCCCAAGCTGGGCGCCTCGCGCTCGACCGCCTCCTTCGACTGCCGCCCGCCGTCGAAAAACGCCGGCTCCACCGCCTGGCCCCAAGCCGACGACGCCAGAACGAATACCGCTAAAAAAAGACACTGCGAGATGCCCGGTAAATGCATGTATAATTTGTTAATCGCGCACTGACGCAAATACAGGAAAAAAGAAAGCGTTGCGTGGGCGAAAGAAGGACAACCGACTGATCGAGAAGCCGGCAGACCTGTTGCCGTAACAATGGCGAGTACGGATCTCGCGAAACCTCGAATGCCGTACATGGTCGTCTCCTGTTCAATGGAACCGGTCAAGGCGCGACCCTGGGCGCCGGGCCTTGCAACCGTCACTCGGAGACGAGAGAGAGGTCCTGCTTGTTCGCCAAAGGTCCGGGTAGCTAATCCAGACCTGTAAGCTTGGCTGTTGTATTCGGCAGGAGACCCGACTCGCGGGTTCCCCGAACAACGGTTGCGATAAACAGGTTACCACAAGGAACGTGCCCCGTCCGGCTGTTTTTCGACCGCCGAATAGCGCTCCATGCTAAACTGCGGGTGTGGCTTGAACCGCCCGATAAAGAGGACTGCCGATGCCCGTAACCGCCCCCGAACGGCCCTCCACCGCCCTCTTCCGCGCACTGCGCGGAGCACATGTGGATCCCGACTTGGCCCACGAAGCGTCCGAAGAAGTCCGCGTTCAGGCCGGCCAGAACGTCATCGCGGTCGTGAATTCACGCTTCGATGTCGTGGACTCGCGCTTCGATGCTATGGAAGCGCGTTTCGGTGCTATGGAAGCGCGTTTCGATGCCATAGACTCGCGCATCGATACCCTGCACCGCGTCCTCTGGGCGCTGATCGGCCTCCTCGCCACTACTGTCTTCGGCCTGCTCTACCAAGTCGTCGCCAAATGATTCCGATTACGCCGGCATGCAAGACCGGGGCGACGACGGCCAAGTGCATGAGTAGGCGCTCCTGTACGAAAACTTATTCGTTTCCGCCTTGTTCTTTCAACTGGTCATCCGAGCCGCGAGGCGGTACCGGCGCTGCGGAAGATTCCGGCAACGGGTATGCGCGCAATTCGCTGACGCCCCGGATTTTTTTCGGAGCTGATTTTGTCGGCCCCCAGCCACAACTTGAACGTCAGACCGCGCAGCGCCGGCGGCCGATAGCCGGACACTTTATGGAACCGTTCTTTGACCGCGCGATGAAGGATCGGGATGCGACGGCTCGGGCGGTCGCCTTCGGCAACGTGGACTGACCGCGGCTCCCGGTCGCCCATTTCCGCCAGGAGACCCGCATGTTCGTGCAGAACGCCGTCAACAAGCGGGTTGACGGCGATATCGTCAATGTCGATCCCGTCCAGCGTATCGATTTGGGGCAGTGTGTTGGCAGAGTGTATCCGGATGTCGTTCTCGAGCGCGGCGCGGCACTGTTCGATCATGAACGCCAGTGCGGTGTCGGACAGTCCGTCGAACCAGTAGCCGCCGCCGATGTCGCTATGGACGCCGGGGAACCACACCTCAAGGATGCGCTCCTCCTCGGTGTCATGGTTGATGAGCGTCGGCGTGAACGGCACTCGGTCTTCGTCAAGCGAAACCGCATGCACGGCGCGGTCGATCCTTGCGTGCAGCGTGCCGTTCTCGAAGACGACATCGCTGCTGATCCGGTCGCCGCGGCGATGGATGCCGTTCATCGCCGCCACGGTGTCGAAGACTCCGAGAAACGAGACTCGACACTCTTCTTGCCCTTCAAGGAGCTGGGCCGCAAACTTCCGCGCGAGCGCGGCGCCGCGGCTGAAGCCGAAGATGACGATCTTGTCCTCCGGTGCGTACTCGTTCCTGAAGTCGTCCATGGCATCTTCGAGGATGCGCCGCGCATCGCCCCACTTTGGGGCGGCGATCGTGTTTACCGCGCGACGAACGCGTTCGAACACCGGCATCGGCCAAACGTTGCGCGTGCCGATGCCGGTGTAGTAGTAGGTCTGTTGCCTGTTGCCTTGCGGCGTCTTCGTCTCGGGCTGGTCCTCCGTGAGCGCGCCTCCACACAGGACGTGCAGCTTCAGGACGTTGCTGATGCTCTCGTCCTCGGTGTATGCTCCGGCATCGGCCGGCTCATTGCCCGTACCGTCGAAACTGAAAATCCGTGTCTTCATCCATTCCACCCCGTTCTATCCGTCGATTTCCAGTTCTTCCTTTTCCGCCCTGGTTTGCTCGAAGTCGGGCAGCCAACTATTGGCGTGATCGTACTTGCCGTCCTTCACCGACAGCACGACGAACGAGTACCAGGGGCAGGAGTTCTTCAGGTCGGTTTCCGAAAAATAGGCGTCGGCGTCGGGGTGAGAGTGGTAGATGCCGATCAATTCCCTGCCCTGCGCCCGCGCCGCCTTGTCGGCGGCGAGCAGATGCTCGGTGGAAAGCCGGTAGAAAGCGCGCTGCGAGCCCTCCGCCGAGTTCTCCAGGGGCATGGCGCTGTCGACGCATTTGACGCCGCCCTCGTTTTTGCCCAGCATGGCGCCGACGCACTCGTTCGGATAGGCCTCTTCGGCGTGCGCCTTCATCCGCTCGAAAGGGTCTTGGGCAATGCGCAGCACGGCTCTCAGTCGTCGTCCCAGAAACGCGCGCTCAAGTACTTGTCGGCGCCGTCGCAGAGCACGGTAACGACCACGCCGCTTGCCAGCGTTTGCGCCAGGCGCAAGGCCGCGAAGACGTTGGCGCCTGCGGAGATGCCGACCATCAGACCGTCTTCCCGGGCCAGCCGCTTTACCGTCTCGTAAGCATCCTCGGTCTCGACGAAAATGGCCTCGTGGGTGACGGACTCGTCGTAGATGCCCGGCTTGATGGCCGTATCCATGTGCTTGAGGCCCTCCAGTCCGTGCAGGGGCGTCGCCGGCTGCATGGAGATCAGGCGCGCGCGAGGAGCGCGCTCGCGCAGGAAGCGGCCTACGCCCATCATCGTGCCGCTGGTGCCGAGTCCGCAGACGAAGTGCGTCAGACGCCCGCCGGTCTGGCGCAGGACTTCAGGGCCGGTGGTCTTGTAGTGAGCCTGCCAGTTCGCCGGATTGCCGTACTGGTCGGGGTAGAAGTAGCGTCCGGGATGCGCCCGGTATTCAGCTTGACAGGCGCGGATCGCGCCGTCGGTCTGCTCGCCTGCGGCGGTGAGCACGAGCTCGGCGCCGTACGCCTTGAGAATCTTTTTTCTCTCGGGAGATGTGTTCTCGGGCAGGAACAGTTTGACTTTATATCCGCGGACTGCGCCGATCATGGCGTAGGCGATGCCGGTGTTGCCGCTCGTCGCGTCGATGATCGTTCCGCCCGGGCGCAGCTTGCCGCTCTTCTCGCCTTCGCGGATCATGTTCCAGGCGGGGCGGTCTTTTACCGAGCCGCCGGGGTTGAAATACTCCGCCTTGCCGAAAATTTCCACGTTCGGCGTCGCCGCGGCGATCCGCTGCAGGCGGATGAGGGGGGTGTTGCCGATGCGGTCGAGAACGGTTTCGACGCCGCCGGCGGTCGCTTCTTCAGCCGCGTCGATTTCGGTGATGGCGGGCAAGCTGCGCGCGGCCTCTTTCTCGATCGTAGGCAATCGCGCGCGGGCGCGTCAACGGCGCACCGGCGTCTTGCTCTCCACTTTTCACTCTCCACTCTCCACCGGCCCGCGCCGGCGCGCGCCGGCAGCCGCTTCCAGACAGAAACTCAAAACGCGGCGCGTATCGCCGGGACGGATCACCGCATCGACGCAGCCGCGAGCGGCGCAGCGCTTGGCGTCCAGGCAGCGCTCGTATTCGGCGCGGGTGCGCTCGATGGCGGCCCGGAGCTCGGCGGACGGCTCTTCGCCCGCCTCGCGCAGGCGGCGGAGACGCTCGGCGAACAGCGCCTGCACCGCCGACTCGCCTTCCATCACGCCCACGCGCGCGGTCGGCCAACTGAAGATGAAATGGGGGTCGAAGCCTTGGCCGGCCATGGCGTAATATCCCGCGCCGCTGGCGTGCGCGAGCGTGACGACGATCTTGGGCACGCGCGCGCAGGCCATGCTCTCGACCATCTCCGCGCCGGCGCGGATGATGCCGCCCTGCTCGGCTTCGGGCCCCACCATGAATCCGGTCACGTCCTGGAGATAGACCAGCGGATGCCCCTGACGGTCGCATTTCTCGACGAATTGCGCGGCCTTGCGGGCGGTTTCCGTGTAAAGAATCGCGCCGATGCGGGCGGCGCCGCCCTGATGGAAGAGCCCGCGGCGGTTGGCGATCAAGCCGACCGGGCGGCCGCCGATGCGGGCGTTGGCGCAAAGCAGCTCGCGGGCGTAGTCGGCCATGAACTCCAACCCGCCTTCGCCGTCGACGATGCGCCGGACGATCTCGTGAACGTCGTAGGGCAGGCGCCGGTCGCCGGGCAGGACGCTGTCGATGCCGTCGTCGTCGAGCGCCGGGGCGGCCGCCGGCGGCGCCGGGGCCGGAGACCGCGGCAGGTCCGCAATCGCGGCGCGGATCTTGGCGATGCAATCGCGGTCGTCGGCCGCCGGATAGTGGGCGACGCCGCTGACCGCGGTATGCATCCGCGCGCCGCCGAGTTCTTCGGCGTCCACTGTCTTGCCGATGGCGCCCTTGACCAGGTTGGCGCCGCCGAGACCCATGAAGCCGGTTCCCTCGACCATGAAAATCACGTCGCTCAGCGCCGGCAGGTATGCGCCGCCGGCGATGCACGGCCCCATGACCGCCGCGATTTGCGGGATTTTGAGCCGGCGGCGCATCAGGGAGTTGTTGTAGAAAATCCGCGCGCCGCCGTACTTGCCGGGAAACGTCGTCTCTTGCAGCGGCAGATAGATCCCGCCGGAATCGACCAGATAAACGATCGGGAGGCGGCAGCGCATCGCCGCTTCCTGGATGCGCAGGATCTTGCCGACCGTTTCGGGAAACCACGTTCCGGCCTTGACCGTGGCGTCGTTGGCCATGACCGCAACCGGCCTGCCGGCGACGCGGCCGATTCCGGTGACGACTCCAGCCGCGGGAGCAATGCCGCCGTAGCTGTCATAGGCGACGAGCCGGCCGATTTCGAGAAACTCTTCGGGAGCGTCGAGCAACTCGGCGATCCGCTCGCGCGCGGTGAGCTTGCCCGCCCGGTGCTGGCGTGCGATGCGCTCCGCGCCGCCGCCGGCCTTCACGCGCTCGCTCAGCGCGTCGATCTCCGCGATCAGACCCTGCATGAAACGCCGCCGCCGGCCGCGTTCTTCGTCGTCCGGCGGGGTCAGGCCGGGCTGCGGCTCCCATGCGGCGGCCATCGCCCCTACCGTATCAAACCGTCCGGCGGACGCTTTTGCGTAACCTGTAAGCTGCGAGGCGATATGCCGGCGTTGATTGACCGCTACAACGATCCGATTCATCAAGCCCGCGCGCGGCTCGCAGGCTATCTGCCGCCGACGCCTTTGGCGCCATCGCGCTTCTTGAGCGCCCGCGCGGGCCGTGACGTCCGGCTCAAACTCGAAACGCAACAGCCGACCGGCTCGTTCAAGGCGCGCCCCGCTCTGAACGGCATGTTGGCGCACCGAGAGCAGGCCCGCGCGGCGGGCGTGGTGACCTCGTCGTCGGGGAACTTCGCGCAGGCCGTCGCCTACGCCGCCTCAACGCTCGGGGTCGACGCCCGCATCGTGATGATGGAAGGATCGTCCGCTTTCAAGCGGGAACGCACCGAGTCCTTCGGCGGCCGCGTGGTCTTGTGCGCAAACACGTTCGCGGCGCGCTGGGAGACGACGCTGCGCATCCAGCGGGAGAGCGGCCGCCTGCTGCTGCATCCCTACGATTCGCTCGAAACCATCGCCGGGGACGGGACCCTGGGTCTGGAGATCCTCGCCCAGTTGCCGGGCGTCTTCACCGCTCTCGTGCCCGTCAGCGGCGGCGGATTGATCGCCGGCATCGCTTTGGCGGTCAAGGCCGCGCGCCCGGAATGCCGCATCGTCGGCGTGCAAGCGCAGGCCAATCCGTCGATGCAGCGCTCGCTCGAACAAGGAAAACGCACGGCTTGCGCGTCTGCTCCGCCGGAATCGCTGGCCGACGCGCTGTCGGTCGCGATTCCCGGCGAAGCGACTTTCCAAGCGGCGCAGGAACTGGTCGACCGCGTCGTTCTGGTGAGCGAGGAAGAGATTGCCCGCGCCGTGCGGCTGCTGGCGCTGGAGCAGAAACTGGTCGTCGAGCCGGGGGGCGCGGTCTCCGCGGCCGCTCTGCTCGCGGGGGCCGCGCCGCCGGACGGATCGCCGGTCGTATGTGTCCTCAGCGGCGGGAATATTCATCCCGATACGCTGAGTTCGATTCTAAGAAGCTGATTATAAATTACTTCGGAGCCCATGAATAGTTTGTGGGATCGAAGTCGTACGCGGATTTCAGCGGCGCGGCTGCGGCTTCCCGCGGCGGCAGGCGGGCCGCCAACCGTTTCTTGACCGGGGCGAGTCCCACGCGGCCGGCCAAGTTCACGATCTCATCCGGGTCTTCCAGACGGTCGTACAACTCCTCTCCGCCGGCGGCGTAGCGGATGTACGACCAGCGCTTTGTTTTCACGACGTGGTTTCCGCGGCGAAACGTTGCCAGCACGGAGCGGGGCGCCGCCGTTGAACCGCCGCTCAGCAGCGGCGCCAGGCTTTGTCCGTCCAGATCGGCTTTCGGCGGCAAGCGGCACAAGTCCAGGAGCGTCGGGTACAGGTCGATCAGGCTGACCGGCATGTCCCGGCTTGTCGCGGGTTCGGTCGTCCCGGGCGCGATAACGGCGAGCGGCACATGCGTCGCCCGCTGCCAGAGCGTAGATTTGTGCCAATGCTCCTTCTCGCCCAAATGGAACCCGTGGTCCGAGAACAGGACGACGATCGTCTCCGTTCCGTAGGCGCTGCCGTCGAGCGCGTCGAGCAAGCGGCCGACCAACTCGTCCGCATAACGGATGTTGGCCAGATACGCGGCGACGGCTTCCCGATGCTTGCCGCTTGCGCGAACCGCCTCCAGACTTTGCCGGCCGGCGGCGGAAAGCTGCAAGCCGGCCGCGGGGATGTCGTCCAGGTCGTTTTCCGGCATGTTGGGGATTGCGGTATCTCCGGCGGGGTGGGCGGCGAAGAATCGCTCGGGAGCGTACCAGGGCAGATGCGGGTGGAAAAGTCCGACGGCGAGAAAGAAGGGCTTGTCGTGCTTGCGGGCGAGGAAATCCGCGGCCCATGCGATCGTCCTTGCGTCCGCATACCGGTTGTCGGCGAGCGGCAGCGATCCCCAGTCGAACTCATGGCGGAACGGGCGGATGCCGTTCAGGGGATGGTTCGGCGGAGGGTCGGCTTGCGGGATCCCGTAGTAAGCGGCGGAGCGGCGGTCCCAGGGATCGTCGAATTGCAGAGCGAAGTATTCGTCCCACTGGCCGGGCGGATTGAAGCCGGACGTGTGGTGAAAGATCTTTCCGCCGCCGGCGGCGCAATAGCCGCTCCGCCGAAAATATTCCGGCATGGTTACAGCGTCCGGCAGATGCGGCTTCCACCAGTGGCCGTTGTCGTAGATTCCGGTTGTCGCGGGCATGAGTCCGGTGAAGAGCGCGGTGCGCGACGGGTTGCATTTCGGGGAGGCGCAGTGCGCGTCGGTGAAAAGCATGCCGCGGGCCGCCAAGCGGTCGATGTTCGGCGTATGCGCATCGGCCCGGACGCCGAGGCAGCCGACCCAATCGTTCAGATCGTCGAGGGCGATCAGCAGAACGTTCGGGCGCTTTGCGGCAGGCGGGCCCGCGCAGGCGGAGAGCAGGCCCGCGCCGCCGCTGGATTGCAGAAATTTCCGGCGGGTCATTGGCTATTCGGACCAGGACGTCATTGCGCGGAGGCTCAGACTCGGGCCTCCGGCACCATGATGCCAAGCGCGGTCATTCTACCGAAGACAGGAGACAGCGCGGAAATGCGTCTTATCCAACACAAGACAAGACAAGCCTGAAGGGAGAGCCGATTCCAACACAAGACAAGTATCCATGTGTCAAGCGGGGGATGATGGGGGGTGAGGAGACCAGAGGCGGTTCTGTTGAAGGAGGGCGTTGGCCAAGAGGAGGAGCTTGCGCATGACGGCGGTGAGGGCGACCTTGGATGGTTTGCCGCGTAGGCGTAGCTGGCGGTATTTTTTGCTGAGGTTCGGGTTGCAGCGGATGGCTGCAACGGCGGGCATATAGAGCAGGCGGCGGAGTCCGGGCCGTCCGCCCTGGATGAAGCTGCGGCCCTGCCAGGCGCCGGATTGGCGGGTGATGGGAGCCAGACCAGGCAAGCCGGCGGCGGACTTGGCGTCGAGCGCGCCGAGTTCGGGCATGGCCGCGAGCAGGCCGGCTGCGCTGACTGCGGCGATGCCGGGGATGGACTTGAGGATCTGCGCCCGGCGAGCCAGCGCGGCATCGTCGTCGAGCAGTTGCTGGATCTGGGCGTCGAGCGCCTGGAGATGTTTCTCGATCTGGGTCAGGCGGGCCTTGTTCTGCCGCCGGAGCAGGCTGTGTTGGCTGTGCTTTTGGCGGTTTTGGGCGGCGGTGCGATCCCGCACCAGAGCCTCGCGGGCTACCTGCAACTCTTTGAGTTCGTCCTGCGTCCGGGATGTCGCCTGGGTTCTGCGCAGCGGGCAAGCGGCCGCCATGTGAGCCAACGCCTGGGCATCCACCGCGTCGGTCTTGACGCGTCTGCCCAGCGCTTGGGCAAAGCGCCGCGCCTGCAGCGGATTGACGCGGGCCAAAGACAGACCTGCCGCCAGCAGCGCTTGCTCGAAGGCGCGATGCCAGGGCCCGGTGGGTTCATAGGCCAGGCAAGCCGGCGGCTGCTCGATCCAGGCGAGCAGGCTGTGGAAACCAGCTGCGTCGTTGGTGAAACGGGCCGCTTTGCCTTGCGGCGCCATGTAAGCGTCCAAATGTGTTTTTGAAATGTCCACACCTACGGTAGAATCAGACATCTTTTCCTCCTCCTGTGCTTGTCTTGCGAGCCTTTACGCTCCTGTATCCATTCAGGTCGTGGGAAAAGACGGTGGCGACCCAACTCACTTACGGCCCTGATCGGCCTAGCCTGAAACGGTCCGACCACCGCCACTCCCGGCGCCCGGCCGGGCGCCGGGAGGTGAGCCTTATCCCATTGCCCACGAGAGCAGTTTAAACAGACAAGCCTGAAGAGGTTGGAGGGGGACAGGTAGGAGCAGGGCAAGCTGTGGGCGATGGGAGTCGCCATGCAGCAAGTCGAGAGGTTGAGTTTGGAGCAGATCGAGGCCTTCCTGGCCGGCAGTGAGAGCATCGCGTTTCGGGCGGAGAGCCGGGCCGCGAGGTATGGCTTGTTCGAAGCCGTGTTATGCAAACACCACTACGCCGAGCAGGGCCGCGCGGCGAAGGGTCTGTTGCGGCGCTTCTTGCAGAAGCTGAGCGGGCTGAGCCGGGCCCAGACGACACGGCTGATCGGGCAGTTTCTACGCGAGCGCACGGTACGCCCGACAGTCTACCGGCGACGGCGTTTCCCGACGCTCTACACGCGGGCGGACAGCGTGCTGTTGGCGCGCGTGGACGAGGCGCACCGGCAGTTGTCGGGGCCGGCCACGTGCGCCATCTTGCGCCGTGAGTTCGCCCTCCACGGGCGGCGCGAATTCGCCCGCTTGGCCCGGCTGTCGGTGGCCCACCTGTACAATCTGCGGCGCAGCCGCCTCTACCGCCGGCGGCGCCTGCGCCTGGACAAGACCCGCGCGACGCCGACGGCCATCGGCGAACGCCGCCAACCGCGCCCCGCAGGGCGTCCGGGCTACCTGCGCGTGGACACCGTGCATTCGCCCGAACAGGACGGCGCAAAGGGCGCCTACACCATCAACCTGGTCGACGAAGTGACGCAATGGCAAGTACTTGGCTGCGTCGAACGGATCAGCGAGCACTACCTCGCGCCGGCGCTCGCAGAGCTCTTGGAACAGTTCCCTTTCCTCGTGCGCGGCTTTCATTCCGACAACGGCAGCGAGTCCATCAACCACAGGACAGCAGCCTTGCTGGAGAAACTGCGCATCGAGTTCACCAAGTCACGCTCGCGGCGCAGTAACGACAACGCCCTGGTGGAGTCGAAGAACGGTTCGGTGGCGCCAAATGGATGGGCTACCGCTTTCTGCCCTCGGCGGCCACGGCGCAGATTCAGGCCTTCTACCGGGAGTGGCTCAACCCCTACGGGAACTATCATCGCCCGAGCGCTTTCGCCGTGCTGCGGCCTGACCGCAAGGGCAAGCTGCGCAAGGTCTATCAGCACTGGCGCACACCGTTGGAGGCGCTCGCAGCATTACCCCCCGAACAGCGCGGACTGCGCGCGGCGGTGACCCTGGCCGAGTTGCAAGCACAGTCTCAAGCGTACTCGGACACGGACTTCGCCGAGCGGCTGCAGGCCCGCTTGTGCGATTTGCAGCACAGTTGCGAGAACCTCGCTCTGCCGTGGTGAGCGCGCGGCAACGGCGCCCCACTTACATGCTCTCCGCGGACAGAGGGGGAGCGGCGGCCCGGGCCGCCGCTCCCCCTCTGTCCGCCCTCTCGTCTCCTCTGCTACACTGCCCTCACCCACAGTTCCCCTGCTCCTCTTCAGGCTCATCTTTCGATTGGAATAGAGGAATGATAAAAGTTGTCGAATCGGCGACCCAGACGCCAATTTGTCCGTATTGCGAAACAAAGATCGATCGGCCGCTCTGTCAGAGAATAAAAAGCTTCTTTGGTGTGCGATTCCTCTATTTCTGTGGTCGTTGCAGGAAGGTGCTTGGAGTATTCCAACGTAAAGAATTCTGGATGGGATGAAACTCCGGGTCGGATGAACCATGCCACTCAGCGTAAACAGGGGACAGGCCGGAACCCGACGTTTCACGCTATGCGGCCGCGCT
Source organism: Bryobacterales bacterium (assembly GCA_965214655.1). Lineage (GTDB taxonomy): Bacteria > Acidobacteriota > Terriglobia > Bryobacterales > UBA6623 > CATQHP01. The sequence goes on from OZ243965.1 coordinate 5,193,022, forward strand.
CAGCCTGCGATGCGCATCGATCGCCCAGCGCACCCACCCGGACAGGGTGGCCGGTCGTATGCCGAACTCGGCCATGACCGCGGCGTCGGAAGCGCTGTCCATCAGCCGGGCGATGCCCTCTGCGCGTTTCCGCGCGCCGGGTATCACGGCGTATCCCCCCACGGGTGCGGCCTGCGGCGCGGGTCTCAGCATGGAGAGATTGGCAGTCCGCCGTTCACGAATCCGGTCGGCCGGCCGGAAACGTTTTTCCAAAGCGCCTCGTGGTCTTTCTTGATGCTGATATTGCGGCCGGCCTCAAGGAGCGCGTGGCGAAGCTGCCCGGCAAGCTACTCGATCATTTCGAGGAAACGGAGTTGAGCCGGAGTCGAAAAGTCGCCGACCGCTTTGACCATAATTTGACAATTGTAAATTATTGGGGATTTGTCTAAGCGAAATTTGATAGAATAAACTGGACTGTTCGGATTGCAGAACCATCTATCCCGGACTTCCCTTGATCAGGGTCCGTTGGAAACGATACATTTCAATGAGGAAGGTGACAATGTTCAAGGTAGTTCGCGACATCCTTAATAGTCGTGAGTTTTCGGTTGTCGAACGATTCAATCTGCCGGAACGATCGGCCCGGTACGCACCGATCCCCCGATTCCTGTTTGACTCCCGCACAGGCCTGTATCTTGATCGTCAGTCCGAGAGTCGTCAACAAAAGGGCAAACTGTGGGTACATCAAGCTCAAGCGCTCGAAGCACTCGGCCGGGAGGAAAACGTTGTGGTATCGACCGGGACAGCATCCGGCAAGAGTCTCGTGTTCCGGTCGCTCGCTTTCCACAAGACGCTACTCGATCCTGGCAACCGCACTCTCGTGTTTTATCCGCTCAAAGCGCTTGCGACAGACCAAGTTCACGGTTGGAAGGAAATGGCGTCCGCGCTCGGTCTCGGTGCGCACATCATCGGGCGCATTGATGGTTCAGTGCAGTCCCAAGAGCGCGAAGACGTTTTACGGAGTGCCCGCATTGTCGTGATGACGCCGGACGTGTGTCAGGCATGGCTGATGTCCCGACTGTCCTTACCTGTAGTCAGGAATTTCGTTCGGGATCTGTCGACGGTCGTGATGGATGAGGCGCATACCCTCGAAGGCGTATTCGGCAGCAACTTTGCGTTTCTGATACGCCGGTTGATTGCCGCACGCAGCCATCTCATTCAAGACACGACTGAGGCTCCACCGTTGCAGATCGTGGCGGCAACCGCCACGATCAAGAACCCCGGCGAACACATGACACAACTCACGGGAGCAGAATTCTCTATTGTCAGCCATGAGACCGACGGCGCTCCGCAACATAAACGACTCATCGCGCACATCGGGTGTCCGTCCGGCGAAGAAACCCAGGTCGCTAAGGCGTTGCATGACCGTATGCTCGATAACGCACGTGACGGAGGGTTCATTACATTTCTAGATTCAAGAAAAGGTGTGGAAGGCTTGGCGATGGCGAGTGACGGCCAGTCGGACGAGATGCTTGACCGCACAGATGTTCTGCCGTACCGCGCGGGCTACGACGTGGAAGATCGCCAGTTGATTGAACGAAGACTTCAGTCTGGAAAACTTCGCGGCATTGTATCTACATCCGCACTTGAACTCGGGATCGATATTCCTCATTTGCGGGTCGGCCTTAACATTGGAGTTCCCGGCACGCGCAAAGCATATCGGCAACGACTCGGACGAATTGGGAGAAGCAGCCCTGGTGCTTTTGTGGTAATTGCTCCTCCACGGGCATTCCGCGGATACGGCACTTCATTCCGCGAGTATCACGAAATGTCTGTTGAGCCGTCCTATCTGTATCTTGACAATCGCTTTATGCAGTTCGCGCATGGACGGTGTCTTGCCGTTGAGCAAGAGTCTCTTGGAGCACCTTCCAAAACGCCATCTCGGGGCACTTGGCCTGACGGATTCCGCAACATGCATGCGGCTGCAAGACCTGGCGGCAACCGACCGCAGCAATACGATGCAATTGCCGCTCTCGGTGGAGACACCCCACATTACGGCTATCCGCTGCGCAACGTCGGCGAAGCGAGTTTTCAAATCAAAATGCATGTGGAAGGTAACAGCATTGGCAATGTAAACCAACTTCAAGCACTTCGTGAGTGTTATCCGGGCGCGACCTATCTCCATTTAAAAAAAGCGTACGAAATTGCTGCGTGGCACACAAACTCGTTCGAATCCTTCATCCGTGTGAAACGCGCCCCGCCGGGTCGGTCGACGCAGCCAAGAATCACGACATGGGTCAACGCTGGAGTAACATCCGCAGACATCCAGGAAAACTACATTGTCAAAAGTCAGCATGGTTTTCTTGCCGAGTGTCTTATGCAGATAACTCAAAGAGTTGAGGGTTACGTCGATGGCACCGGAGAATTCCATTCCTACAAAGAACTCCAGCAACGAAACCCAAACATGCGAGCACGTTCACGCAATTTTCGTACTACCGGCGTAGTGCTATGCATCAATAGAGATTGGTTCAAGAAAACGTCGTCAAAAATGGCGTTCGCCGATAGACTGCGGGAAGTATTCGTCCGAGAATATAGCGTTGCTCCCCAGGACGTTGGCTCGGCTGCCTCTAATATATCGATTCGGAGCCTGAATGGTGGCGGGCGACAGGGCGGATGTGTAGCGATATACGACGAAACTTATGGAAGCTTGAGGCTGACTGAACGGTTGTATCTTGAATTTAAACATGTTCTCGACCGACTGTTGACCGCAGTTGTAGCGGACTCAATTGATGGTGAAGAAGATATTAAGTCTATCGTGACGAGAATTCAAGATGAAATATCGAACGCTACTGCAGGGGGCGCTACTCAGGAGACTATCGTGGATGTGCCGACAGGCTATGAGCGTGTATTTAAAGCAGGTTCCCGCGTTTGTTACCAACAAACCGGACAACTAGCTGTGGACGCGGAGATTATCCAACCTACTATTATGAACGGGAACCTCATGTACCAAGTAGCCATTGTGCCAAGGCCAGGACAGCGCCCCGTGAAAAATTGGATCTCCGCATCGGCCATCGAACCTTCTGCCGTTGCGGACGCTTGGGAGTATGCGTGGTGGAATCGAGAGACCTGGGAATACGAAGACCCGTCCGATGACAGTGAAATGTGAGCGGGTCAGCCACAAATCAAAATCTCAGTCAAATCGCCCTGTTTTTGGATGTTTTTTTAGAAAACGCGCCGTTTTATGTGAGAGAATTACCCGCCACCCGTGTCTTCCATAGCCGGCGCGCCGCATCGACCGCCAGCCAGGCGAACACCGGGATATATTCGAAAGCGAGAATCGCGCGGTCGTATTGCCAGACGGAGGCGATTTCGTACCCCGTCACGACATGGTGGGCCAACGGAACGACGGCGGTCCACAGCAGCAGGGGCGGATAGGGATGCAGCGCGAGCAGCGGCAGAAGCCAGGTGAGATACCAGGGGAAGCAGTTCGCCGCAAGCAGCAGCAGAACCGTTGCCGCCGCAAGGGCGGTCTGCGTCGGACAGAGACGCAGGCGCAACTGCAGGAGCCAGAGAGCGCCCAGGGCGGCGGCGAGCAGTTTTTTGACCAGAGCCGACGCGGCGGCGAAATCGTAACCGGCGTAGGCGTAGACGTAGGCGAAAAGGCTGTCGTTGTTGCGCCATCCGCCGATGAGTCCGGTCAGCGCTTCTTCGATGCGCATCACGCTGCGCCAATACGGCGCGCAGAGGACCGCCGCAACCGGCAGGCAGGCCAATAGCGGGCGCCAGTGGAAGCGCAGGCGGCCGCCGGCCGCGCGGTCGAACGCCCAAAAGGGAAACAGAACGACGGGCCAGATTTTTCCGAGCGCCGCCGCGGTCAGGGCGGCGAACGCCCAGGCGCGGCGCCCACGCAAGAGCAGCGCCAGCGCGGACACGACAAAGAACAGGGTCACCGAATCGTTATGCCCCTCGGCCCAGAATTCGACGACGGCCAGCGGAGACCAGAGGTAGAGCAGCGCCCACGTCCGCGGGCGTCCGGCCGCGGCGAGCAGCCCCATGAGCGCCAGGCCGACGCCGACATCGGCCAAGGCGAAGGGCAGCTTGAACAGCCGGACTTCCGTTGCGGGCGCGGCCCCGAACGCGCGGATCAGCCTGTAGTAGTGGAAGTAGATCTGCTCGTACGCGGGGCCATAGGCCGAGGCAAGGTCCTTGCGCCCGACGCGCGGCCACGTTTCGTCGCGGATGCTCTCCCACCGCTCTTCGTGCGGCGCATGGAGGTAGGGATCCCCGCCGTGAGCCTGCATGACCCCTTGCCAGCGGTAGCGCGCCGTGTCTTCCGACAAGCTCGGGTGCAGCGGCAAGACGGTCAGCCGAAACAGAACCGCGCCCGCCCAAATCCAGCGCAAGACCGCCCGCTCGTCCAACCGCGCGGCGGCGGGGCGCGCAACCGCCCAGCAACAAACCAAGTACACTACAGACAGATAGAACGCGTGCGCGATATACGAGGGAACGTCGTCAGCCAATCGCCCCGAACGGAACAGCGAAAGGTATCCGCCTTCAAGCAGCGCGATGGCGAGAAGCAGGCCGAAACGGTGACGGGCGTTCATCGGATCATGCGGCCGCCGGCGCATCCGAACGGTAGAGAGTCAAAGCCATCCCAAGCGTATCTCACATGATCTCCGCGGACCTGGCGCTGGTTGGTTTGTATTTCATGCTCATGGCGGTGTTGAGCCTGTACGGCCTGCACCGCTACTGCCTGATCTTCCTTTATTACCGGCATCGCGGCGCCGCGCATCCGCAGCCCGCGGGCCGCTTCCGCCGGCTGCCCCGGGTCACGGTGCAACTGCCCATCTACAACGAGCGGTTCGTTGTCGAGCAACTGCTCGAATCCGCCAGCCGCATCGATTACCCGCGGGAGCTCCTGCAGATCCAAGTCCTCGACGACTCGACCGACGAGACGCATCGACTCGCCCTGCGCAAGGTGGAGCAGCTGCGCGGCGAGGGCATCCCGATCGAATACCTCCGCCGCGGCAACCGCGACGGTTACAAGGCCGGCGCGCTCGAGGCCGGATTGGCGCGCGCGACCGGCGATCTGATCGCCGTTTTCGACGCCGATTTCACCCCGCCGAAGGATTTTCTGCAAAAGACCGTGCATTACTTCAGCGATGAACGGGTAGGCGCCGTGCAGGCGCGCTGGACCTACCGCAACCGCAACGGCTCGCTGCTGACCCGGCTCCAGGCCATGCTGCTGGACGGGCATTTCGTCTTCGAGCACGGAGCGCGGGCGCGCTCGGGGCGATTTTTCAATTTCAACGGGACGGCGGGCATTCTGCGCAAAAAAACGATCGAGGACGCAGGCGGCTGGCAGCACGACACGCTCACCGAAGACACCGATCTGAGCTACCGCGCCCAACTGCGGGGTTGGAGATTCGTTTACCTGCCCGAGCTGGAAGTCGAATCCGAGCTGCCCGCAGACATGGCCTCGTTTCAACTCCAACAAGCCCGCTGGGCCAAGGGGCTGGCGCAAACCGGGTTCAAGCTGCTGCCCCGGATTCTGCGCTCGGACCAGCCGCCGCGGGTGAAGGCGGAAGCGTTCGTACACCTCACGGCGAACGTGGCCTACCCCCTGCTGCTGCTGCTCTCGGTTCTTGCCCTGCCGTCGATGTCGGTGCGCTTCCATCACTGGCAGGGGCGTCTGCTGTGGCTCGACCTGCCGATATTTCTGGCTACGTTCAGCTCTCTCGGCAGTTTCTACATCCTGGCTCAGCGGGAACTCGGCAGAGGCGGTTTCTGGCGCCACGCGCTGTCGGCGCCGCTGCTGGCCGCGACCGGAATCGGACTCGCGATCGGCAACGCGAAAGCCGTCATGGAAGCCGCCGCCGGTTCCGCCTCGCCTTTCGAACGCACGGCAAAATACAGCGCGGATCGAAAGATCGCTCCTCTCGCCCGCCGCAGATACGGGGCGCGGGGAGGCCGGCGGGCGGCGGCCAACTTGCTCGCGGCGGCCTACTTCGCATTCTGCCTGTGCTGGACGGCCACGGTCGGAAACTGGCTGTCGGCCCCCTTCCTCGCCCTATTTTTTGCGGGCTATGCGTTTGCCGGCGGCGCGATGCTGGCGCAGTCGCGGGCACGGTCGAGCGCCCCGCTGACCGCGGCCGAGGAACCGGCCCGCTGATCGGGATGGTTTTTTGCGTCTCGAACGTTTCGCTGCGCCGCGCATAATAAAGCGCATGCCTCTCTACCGCGTTCTTTATCGGCGCCCCGAACATGCCGCGAAATTTCAAGAGAAGCCTCCCCAAGACCCGCCCTACCGGCTAAGGGAGAGTCATTACGAGGAAGGCCTCGAGGTCGAGGCGCAGACTCCCTACGAGCTTTGGCGCAAGCTTCAAGAGCAAGCGGAGACGGCGGAATCTCCCCGCGCAATCCGTGTCGGCGACGCCGTGCGGACGGACGGCGGCGAGTTGCTCGTCTGCAACTTCTGGGGATTCGACCCGGCCGAGTGGGGGACGAAGCCAACGGCGGAAAAAACGCCGGCCGGCGGCCATGAGAGCCGAGAGGCCGCATAATGTTCGACGGCCGCAGCCCCTTGCTAAACTGACTCGGTGCAAATCATCGACCGTTCCGAGCCGTACGACGCAGTTATCGTCGGATCGGGCGCCACCGGCGGCTGGGTCGCCAAGCAACTGAGCGAGGCGGGCATGACGGTCGCGGTGATCGAGGCCGGTCCGCGCGTCCCGCCCGCGGAATTCAGCGAACATATTCAGCCCTATCAACTCAAGTACCGCGGCAAGTCCCCCGAGATCGCCCGCAACCGGCCCATTCAGTCGATGAAATACGCATGCCGTGAGTCGAATTACCACTGGTTCGTCGACGACATTCAAAATCCCTATGCTCACGACGCGGACAAGCCGTTTCAGTGGACGCGCTGCCGCTTGGTCGGCGGGCGGTCGCTCACTTGGGCGCGCCAAAGCTATCGCTTCAGCGATCTCGAATTCAAGGCCGCCTCGCGGGACGGCTACGGCAAGGACTGGCCGATCTCGTACCAAGAGATGGCGCCCTACTACTCCCGCGTCGAGCGCTATGCCGGCATCAGCGGCCAAGCCGAGGGGTTGATGCAATTGCCGGACGGCGATTTTTTGCCGCCGATGGGCATGACCTGCGGCGAAAAGCATTTCAAGCAAAAAGTCGAGTCCACATTGGGCCGGCGGGTGACCATCGGACGCACTGCGATCGTCACGCGCGAGCACAACGGCCGGCAACCTTGCCACTATTGCGGCCCCTGCGAGCAAGGATGCATCACCCAAAGCTATTTCGCCAGCCCCTGGACGACGCTGCAAGACGCCGAAGCGACAGGGCGCGCGAAAGTGATCCCCAATGCGGTCGCGAGCCGGCTTACGACGAACCGCAACACCGGACTCGTTGCGGGCGTCGCTTACATCGACCGTCTGACGCGGACGCCGCGGGAGATTCGCGGCAAGGTCGTCATCCTGTCGGCTTCGACACTGGAATCGACGCGGCTGATGCTGAACTCCGGCCAGGGGTTCGCCAATTCGAGCGGCGTCCTCGGCCATTACGTCATGGATCACTTGAGCGGCTCCACGACCGGCGAATTACCGCTCGCCGAGAGCCGGGTCTGGACAGGGCCTCCGCGGCGTCCGAACGGACTGTACATCCCGCGGACGCTCAATATCGACCGCGCCCGCACCGACGGGCTGATTCGCGGATACGGATATCAGGCCGGGTCGCGGGCGGTTTCGTTTTCTTCGCTGTGGCGGACGCCCGGGTTCGGCAAGGAATTCAAGGAACGGCTGCGCGCAGGCCGCTGGGTCTTTTCGCTCAGCAGCTCGTGTGAGTGTCTGCCGCGCTACGACAACCATGTCGAGATCGATAAGGATTTGAAAGATGCCTGGGGCATCCCGGCGCTGCGCATGCACGTTACCTGGAGCGAGAACGAGCTGGCGCTCCGGCGTCATGCCGCGCATTCGGCCGAAGAAATGCTGCGCGCCGCCGGCGCCAAGGATATCAAGTCGTTCCTGCCCGACCAGTGGCCGGGCGGCAAGACGCACGAGGTCGGCTCCGCACGCATGGGCGACGATCCGAAATCGTCGGTGCTCAACCGCTGGAACCAATCGCACGATATCAAGAACCTGTTCGTTACCGACGGCTCGGCGTTTGTCACAGTTGCCCACCAGAACCCTACGCTGACGATGATGGCGCTGGCAGTGCGGGCCGCGGATTACGTCATCGAGCGGTTCAAGCGCGGCGAACTGGGTTGAAACGCCCCGCGAACTCCTGCCAATTCAGACGATTCTGCGGTCGAAGCTGACGCTCTTGATCAAGGCGAAGACCGGCATCCCCGCGGCGAGGTTCAACTCTTCCACGGCGTCCCGCGTCAGGCGGGCGCGAATGCGGACGCTGCGCATCGTCAGGAAAACCTCGGCGAAGGCCGAGTCCCGGTCAACTGCGATGCGCTCGATCCTGGCCGCCAGCGCGTTGCGGATGCTGACTCCTCGAGGCCGGTTCAGGGCAACGGCTACGTCGCGGGCCGGGATGCGCAGCCGCACCTTCTCTCCGACGGCAAGCCTCTTGACGAGCGGCATCTTGAGCGGCTGTCCGTCGAGATCGAGATGGGTCAGCGCCAAGCGGAAATCGTGGCCGCTGACGCGCGCCGGCGCCAGCACTCCGGCTTCCAGGCGCCCCGTGACCGGCTGCAGGTCCAGACGCTCGACGATCGCCGCGGTCGGACCGTACGCCCGAACGCGGCCGTCCGCCAGCACCAGCATCGAGCCGGCGAGTTGGACGATCTCATCCAATGCATGGCTGACGAAAATCGTGGGGATGCCGAAATGCCGCGGAACCCGCTCCAGATAGGGGAGGATTTCGGCTTTCCTCTTGTCGTCGAGGGCGGAAAGCGGCTCGTCGAGCATCAACAGCCGCGGCCGGGTCAGCAGACTGCGGGCCAGGGCGGCGCGCTGCCGCTCGCCCCCGGAAAGAGACTGCGGACGCCGCTCCAGCAATGCCTCCAGATCGAGCGCGGAAACCACGTCTTTCCAAGCGACACCCGGCAGCCCCGCCGCACTGCGCTTGTCGGCGAACTCCAGATTGCCCCTGACGCTCAGATGGTCGAACAAGCGGGAATCCTGGAACATGAAACCGACCGAGCGGCGATGCGCCGGAACGTTCACGCCGGAGCGGCTGTCGAACCAGACCTGCGAGCCGAAGGCAATCCTGCCCTCGCGGGGCGTTTCGAGTCCGGCGATCAGCCGCAAAAACGTGCTCTTCCCGCTGCCGCTGGGGCCGAACAGCGCGGTAACGCCGGAAAGGGAAAGCTCTTCGCACACGTCCAGCTCCAAGCGCGGATAGGGCAGCCGCGCGCGCAGCGACAGGACATCAGCGGACATGCGCCCCCCCTCCCCGATTCACCGAGTACACGATGAGCAGCACGCAAAAGGCGAACAACACCAGACCCGCCGAAAGAGCGTGCGCCTCGGCGTAACGCAAGGTCTCGACGTGCTCGTAGACGGCTATCGAAATGACCTTCGTGCGGCCGGGGATGTTGCCGCCGACCATCAGAACGACTCCGAATTCGCCGACGGTATGGGCGAAAGTGAGCACCGCCGCGGTGAGAAAACCTTGTTTCGACAGAGGAACGGCAACCGTGAAAAACGCATCGAGCGGCGAGGCCCGCAGGCTTGCCGCCGCCTCCAGAGGAGCTCGGCCGACGCTTCTGAAAGCGCTCGCCAGCGGTTGAACCGTAAAGGGCAAGGAATACACGACGGATGCCGCCAGCAGGCCGCTGAACGAAAAGGCAAGCGATTCGCCCGTAGCCTCTACCCAGAGCTTGCCCAGCGGCGAAGCGGGGCTCATCAAGACCAGCAAATAGAATCCGAGCACGGTCGGCGGCAGCACGAGCGGCAGCGCGGTGACGGCTTCCACCGCGGGCTTGAGACGCGAGCGGGTAACGGCCAACCACCAGGCCAACGGCGTGCCGAGCGCCAACAGGATCGCCGTGGCCGCCGCGGCCAGGGTCAGCGTCAGCCGCAGCGGGCCCGGCTCGTCCAAAATCATTCGACTGCGTAACCGAAGCTCTGGATGACTTGCCGCGCTGCGGAAGTCTGAAGGTAGTCGAGAAACGCCCGCGCCGCGCCGTTGCTTTTTCCCCGGCGGAGCAAAACCGCGTCCTGGCGGATCGGGTCGTGAAGCCGCTGCGGGACATCCCATCGACTTCCGCGCAGCTCGTTGCGCGGACTCAACACATACGACAGCGCGACAAGCCCGACCTCGGCGTTGCCGGTCGCCGCCAAGGCATACGTTTGGCCGATGTTTTCGCCCGTTACGATGCGGCTTCGCAAAGCATCGTAAAGACCCAGCGCAGCCAACGTCCGGCGGGCGGCGGCGCCGTAGGGCGCCAATTCGGGATTGGCCAGCGCCAGCCGCCGGAACTTTGCCTCTTGCAGCGTCTTGCGGCCGTCATTGCCGATCAGCTTTGCGTTCGGACTCCACAAGGTCAACCGTCCGACGGCATAGGTGACGCGCGACCCCGGAACCGTCGCGCCGGCCTGCTCCAAAAGCTCCGGCCGACGCCGGTCTGCGGCCAGAAAAACGTCGAAAGGGGCGCCGTTGCGGATCTGTGCGTACAGCTTGCCCGTGGAGGCGGCCGCAACCGTGACTTCGTGTTCCGTCGCACGGCCGAAATCGGCCGTCAGACGCTCGGCCGCTTCCGCAAAGTTGGCGGCCACCGCCGCCAAGGCGCGCTCCGCGCCGGCCGGAAGCGGCCAGGCCAGAACGGCCGGCAAAGCGGCAAGCAACGATTTCGGGAGCCGCATAGAGGCTCGATAGCCAACCGCATCGAGCTTTCCAGGATACCTTGTGTCTGTTATTCTTGTCAATGTCTCGTGAAAATTACGAACCGTCTTCGAGAGATCAGAACCCGATCGCAGTTGTCGGCGGCCGTATTGGCGGAGCAAGCCGGCGTCAGCCGGCAGACGATCCATGCTATTGAAAACGGCGCCTATGCTCCGAATACCGCTTTGGCTCTGAAACTTGCGAGGCTGCTCGAAGTGGGCGTCGAAGATCTTTTCCAGTTGGCCGACGGCGAGCCGGCCACCGACCAAGCCGAATTGATCGCGGGTCGAGCATATGCCGGAGCGCCGCTGCACCTGGCCCGGGTCGGCCGCCGTCTGGTTGCCGCGCCTTGGTCGCCGGAAGCCTTTGCGCTGCCCCTGTTCGATGCGACAACGATTGCTCAGCCCCGAGCGGGATGGATCGATGTCCATTGGCGGGCCGGTTCTCGCCTCCGAGAAAACCGTCTGGCGCTCGCCGGATGCGATCCGGCGGTTTCGTTACTGGCCGCGCAGGTCAAAAACGCCGCCGGAATCGATCTGCTCGCGGTTCCGAGCGCGAGCGCAAGGGCCTTGCAGATGTTACAAGACGGGCTCGTGCACATGGCGGGCACCCACCTCGGCAAGCATCGGACGCGGGTTCCGCGCGGTTGCCGGACTTTCGCCTTCGCCGAATGGGAAGAGGGCTTGGTGACGGCAAGCGGGAACCCCAAAGCTCTACGCGCGCCGGCCGACCTTGCCTGCAACGGCGCGCGCATCGTCAACCGCGAACGCGGGTCGGGCAGCCGCGCCCTTCTCGATGCCGGCCTGGAGCAGGCGGGCGTGAAACCTTCGGCCGTTGGCGGGTACGGCGATATCGCGCCGGGGCACCTGGCCGCCGCTTGGGCGGTCAAGCAAGGGAAGGCGGACTGCTGCATCGCGCCGCGGGTCGCGGCGGATATCTTTGGTTTGGGCTTTGTTCCTCTCGTCGCCGAGCGTTACGACCTGACGGTTCCCGGCGACCTGTTCGATCTGCCGGCCGTGCAGGCGCTCCTCGGCGTCTTGAACCGGGCGGCTTTTCGACGCGAGCTTTCCGCGTTCGGCGGCTACGACACGCAGGCAACGGGGGCGGAAGTGACCCCGCTCCGGTAAGCCCCCCTGTGCCGGTTCAGATAGATGTGAGACGCAGCGAGCCGGCGTCAGAAGGCCGGCGCCCTCTATGTCCTCCCTCCCCGCAGCCCCCAACTCAACAGCCCCCAACTCAACGGGCGCGTCGAACGCATGCAAGCCGCCTAGCGCTACGAGTTCCATTCCGTCTACACACTGCCCCGCCTCCGGCAACTCAACCCCCTGATCGACGCCTTCGCCCACCGCTACAACCGCCACCGCCCCCATGACGCCCTTGACTCCCGCTCCCCTATCCAGCACCTTCGTGCCCACAGCTTCGCTCTACCCCCGCCGTCTCATTTGTCCTGATCCCGCACAAGCGATTGACCCCGCCGCGCCGCGGCTGGTAGCCTTGAAGGTTCTATTCGAGCATCCTGCACAAGAGGTTGGACAATCATGGCGAGGCAAACCACACTCAAGGGCAATCCCCTGGAGCTTTTAGGAAACGAGTTGAAACCGGGCGACGCGGCGCCGGCGTTTACCCTGACGGGCAACGACCTGCAGCCGGTCACTCTCGACGATACCGGCGGGGTACGGGTCGTGAACGTCGTCCCGTCGCTCGATACGCCCGTCTGCGACGCGCAGATCAAGCGTTTCAACGAAGAGGCCGCGAGCCTCGAGGATGTCTCGGTTTATTGCGTGAGTTGCGATCTCCCCTTCGCGCAAGCGCGCTGGTGCGGCGCCGCGGGCGTCGACAAGGTGACGACGCTATCGGATTACAAGGACGGCAGCTTCGGCGAGTCGTGGGGAACGATGATCAAAGACCTGCGGATCGAGTCGCGGGCCGTGTTCGTCATCAACGCGCACAACACGTTGGTCCACGTCGAGTACGTTCCGGAAGTGGCCGAGCACCCCGACTACGACGCAGCGCTGGCCGCAGCCCGCGGCGCCGCGTAGGCTGCCGGCGAAGACTTTGCCGGGGAGCGTCCGGCTAAAGGGCTTGCCTGAAAAAGCGCAGCCAGTTGCCGTGGAAAATCGCATCGATCGCGGCGTCGGAGTAGCCGCGGCCGGCAAGGATTCCCGCGATGCGCTGGAGGTCGGCGATGGTCTCCAGCCCTTCCGGCGTCTGCTCGGTCCCGAAGCCTCCGTCCAGGTCGCTGCCGATCGCCGCATGCGCGCAACTGCCGGTGAGCGAGCAGATATGGTCGATATGATCGGCGACCGTTTCGAGAGCGGCCCGCGGGCGGTCCGGGGCGTCCCGGCGGTAGCCCGGCAGCAGCATCCATTCGTCCATGACGGCGCCGAGAACCCCCCGGCGCGCAGCGACGGCGCGGATCTGGTCGTCGCGGATCTGGCGGTCATGCGGCACGAGCGCCCGGCAATTTCCGTGGCTGACAAACACCGGGCCGGAATAGACGTCAAGGGCCTGCGCGAAAGCCGTATCCGCGGTGTGCACCAGATCGAGAATCAGCCCGAGACGGTCGAACTGCTTTAACAATTCGCGTCCGGCGGCAGTCAGCGGGCCGTCCCCGCCCGTGCCCATCGCATAGGCGCTGGGGCCGTAGTGCGCCAGACACGCCGTGCGCAGGCCCTGCTCGTACCACCACTCCGCCTGCGCGGGCTCAACGATCGGGTCGCAGCCTTCCATGCTGAGGATGATTCCCAACGGAGCGTCCGCCGACCGCCAATGCGCATCGAGGTCGGCGGCCGAGCGGATCATGCGCATCCGCCCCTGCCGTTCGAGCAGGCGGTAGTAGGCGAGTTGCGCCTGCGCCGCGGCGCAGGCAATGGTTTGATTCGCATAATCGAGGTCTTCGCGAAGGATGACCGCGCCGTGCCCGCGCTCCTCGACCGCGCCCGAGTCCGCAGCCGAACCGGAAAAACCGGCGGGCAGCGCGCGGCAGAGCAGCGTCGCCAAGCAGATGCGCACGCCGCCGCGTTTCATTTCGGGCAAGCTCACGGTGCAGTTGCCGCGAGATTTGCCGGTCATGCCCGATTCGCGGCGGCGCAGCTCGTCAACCGGCAAAAGCTGATCGCGGTCGAAGGAAACCGCGTTCCAGGCGATATCGAGATGAGCGTCGATCAGAGGGCGCACGTCAGTCCTCCTGCCCTTGCAATTGCGGCAGCGACCGCCGCCACGACTGCAGCGCGGCCGATAGACGCCGCGTTACTTGCGGGCGCCCGGCGGCAACGTTCCGCGATTCGTCGAAGCCGTTTTGGAAGTCGTAGAGCTCGACGCTGGACCCATCCGCGTTCATGAGCAGCTTCCAACGGCCGTCGCGGACCGCCATATTGGGGCTGACATCCGACGGGTCCCCCGGCCGCAGGTAGCTCGGCTGACGGCCGTATTCCCAAAACAAAGGCCGCCGCCGCGCGGGCTGCTTGCCGCGGAAGGCGGCGCTCATATCGACGCCGTCGAACGCCGCATCCGGCGCCGGAACGCCGGTCATGCGGCAAAAAGTGGGAAAGAGATCGACCGCCCCGACGACGGTCTTGCCGTTGACCCGGCCCTGCGGAACGACGCCCTTCCAACGCACGATCAGCGGCTCGCGGATGCCGCCCTCGTAAAGGCTCCACTTGCGCCCGCGCAGCCCGTCCGTTTTGCCCGGGGGATCGTACCCCTCGTCGTAATAGCGCTTCCAGGCCGTCGGCCCGTTATCAGCGGCCAGCGCGATCAGCGTGCTTTCCGCGAGTCCCAGGCGGTCGATCTCGGCGAACAGGCGGCCCAATTGGCGGTCCATTTCGTCGATCACCGCATAGTATTGCTGCAGGTAAGGATTCGCCGCGAACTTCTCGAACTTGGCCAGCAACTCCGGCTTGGGATAGAACCTGTCGTGCACGTCGTTGAGCCAGACGTGCAGATAAAAGCTTTTGTCCTTGTTGCGGCGCATGAAGTCGATCGCGCGGTCGACATAGATCTGCGTCATTTCGTGCTTGGCGACATCGCGCATGTTGCCCCGCCCCAGCTTTTTGCTTTGCTCGGAAAGCCCGCCCGGCGGAAGAATGCGGTCGCCCAATCCTTCGAAAGAAACGAGCGATTCGTCGAAGCCGTAGGCGGAAGGCAGAGGCGCGCCGCCGACATCCCTGCCGCCGCCCATGTGCCACTTGCCGAAGTGCGCGGTGGCGTAGCCGGCCTGCCGAAACGCCCGGGCCACGGCCGGCGCCGCGGGGTCCAGGAAATCGCGCATGCCGCGCTGCCGATTTCTTTCCCGACTGTTCAGGTACGAGTTGATCAGATGCCGCGCGGGGTATTGCCCCGTCGTAACCGCCACCCGCGACGGCGAGCAGATGGGCGAGCCGACGTAGAACTGCTCGAAGCGGATTCCCTCCGCGGCCAGCCGGTCGATGTTGACGGTGGCGATGTCGCGGTTGCCGTAGCAGCTCAGATCGGCGTAACCCATGTCGTCGATGAACACGAAAACAACGTTCGGGCCGCGGGCGGCGAGCGTGCCGGCGGCGCAAGCAACAAGCAAAACAACGGCGCGGAACATGAGCGAAAACCAGGATAGCCGACTGCGGCGCCGGGGCGGCGCGCAGCCGACTATAATGAGTGTGATGCAAGGCAACGAAAAAATCATCGAGCGCCTGAACGAAGTCCTCAAGGGCGAATTCACGGCCATTCACCAGTACATCGTTCATGCCGAGATGTGCGACAACTGGGGCTACACGGGGCTCGGTGGTTTCATCAAGCAGCAGGCGATCGGCGAAATGCGCCACGCCGAGGCGCTCATCGAGCGCATCCTGTTCCTCGACGGGGTTCCGGGCATGGGCGCGTTGCGGCCGCTGCACGTCGGCCGCAACGTGAAAGATCAGCTCACGAACGATCTTGCGCTGGAGCACGAGGCGGTCGCTCTGCTCAACAACGCGATCGCCGATGCGGTCGGCGCCGGCGACAACGGGTCGCGGGAGCTGTTCGAGACGATCCTCAAAGACGAGGAAGATCACGTCGACTGGTTGGAAGCGCAGCTTCAGATGATCGACGACATGGGCTTGGGCATCTACCTGTCGCAGCAGCTTGCGGCGGACAACCAGGCGGCGGCCGGTTAGCCGCCCGGCCTTACTCGACGACCAGCTCCATCAACTGCCCCAGCACCGGGTAGTACTGCGCCCGCACCTTCGCGCCGGATTCCAGCTCCTCCAGGCGCAAGCGCTTCTTGCCCAGCCTCTTCGCCGCTTTCTTCCCGGTCTTGACCTGCTCGCGGCCGGCGGGCTGCGAGAAGGCCAACACCAGCGGCTCGCCTTTCGGCGGCGCGATGGTCACCGTGCGTTTCTGCAGGTCGACGCTCTTGACCGATCCCTTGGTCTTTACGATCTTCAGAACCGAGGTAGGCCGCGCGCCCTCCAGCGCCTCGCCCGTCGTGTTGTCGTTGACGCCCGGGCGCGTGGTCGAGCTGGCGGTTTTCTGCTGCGCGGCCGAGACGCCGAGCGCAAGCGCCGCGCACAGAAAAATACGAACTGCCGGCGACAGACCCACTTGCTATATTCTGCGGAGAGCGGACGCCCGGCGTCAACCGAAACCGCCCGCGGCAGCGGAATCCTTTACAACACCGAGCGGATGTAGTTGACGATCTCGGGCCGCAGCCAGTCCTCGGCGCCGACGTATTTGCGGAGCACCCGCCCGCTGCGGTCGATCAAATACGACTCGGGATACTTCGCCGTGCCGTAACGGCTGCTCACCGAGCGTCCCGGGTCGCGCACCGTGGGAAAGGCAACGCCGGCATCGGTCAAAAATTCCAGGTACCGATCGTTGTCCTCGTCAACGCTGACGGCAAGGACGACAAACCCCTCGTCCTCGAACCGCTGGTAGAGCCGATTCAGCGAGGGGATCTCGCGGACGCACGGCGGGCACCACGTCGCCCAGAAATTCAGCAGCACCACCTTGCCCGCGTAGTCCCGCAGGCCGACGCCGATGCCCCGGTCATCGACAAGATCGAACCCGGGGGCGCGGTCGCCCGGCTGCACGTCGTAAATCCGCAGGTAGCCCTGAACGCGAAAGACGAGGACGGCGGCCAGCGCGAGCGACAGGCCGAAAACGACGGCCTCTTTGCGGTTCCATGGCATAATGGGATTTCACCCTTACTGTAGCCGCCCCCGGATAGTGTAGGCAAATGATCTTGATTACGCGCAAGGCCGAGTTTTCGGCAGCGCACTTTTGCGCGCGCCCCGATCTCTCCGACGAGGAAAACGCGCGCTTGTACGGCAAGGCCGCGCGCCCTGCGGGGCATGGGCACAACTATGTGCTCGAGGTCACTCTGAGCGGAAATATCGATCCGGTGAGCGGGATGGTTCTGGATCTCAAGGAGCTCAAGCAGATCATCGAACGCGAGGTTATCGCCGTCTATGACCACCGCTTTTTGAACCGCGAAGTCCCCCCGTTCGACCGTGTCGTTCCCACCACGGAAAACATCGCCAGGGACATCTGGAAACGGCTGGCGCAGCCGATTCGAGACAGCGGTCCGCAGTTGCACTCGGTCCGCCTGTACGAATCGCCCGACCTTTTCGTCGACTACTCCGATCCCGAGTCGTTTTGACCCGATTGACCAGACGCTTCGGATTTGCGGCGGCGCATCGGCTGCACGCTCGCGCCTTGAGCGAGGAAGAGAACGCCCGTGTGTTCGGCAAATGCGCCAACCCGTTCGGACACGGCCACGACTACAGCTTGCAAGTCACCGTTTCGGGCAGGCCCGACGAACGTTCGGGGATGACGCTGCACCGCGGCGAGTTCGAAGCCTGGGTGCGGGAATCGGTCATCGACCGCATCGACCATAGGCGCCTCGACGAAGACGTTCGGGAATTCGCAGACCTTGTGCCCACGACCGAGAATCTGACGGTAGTCGTCGAGCAATGGCTCCGCGAAGGCTGGCGGCGGCATTTCCCCGGCAGGGAGTGCAGGTTGAGCGGAGTGCGCATCGAGGAGACTCCGCGAAACAGCTTTCAGCTAAACTGACGAATTACGCGAAGGAAATTAATGGCCAAAATATTCAGCGCTCACGAATTGCAAGACAATATCGAGAACCGCAACGGGTTGAACGATGCGTTGGAAGGCTCTATCCGCGAGTTGATCCGACTGGTCGGCGAAGACCCGACCCGCGCCGGCTTGGTCGACACTCCGCGCAGAGTCTCCCAGGCGTTCCGCGATCTCACCCGCGGATACAAGCAAAATCCCCACAAAATGCTGCAGGCGGCGCTTTTCGACGTCAGCTATGACGAGATGGTCATCGTCAAAGACATCGAAGTCTTTTCCTTGTGCGAGCATCATCTGCTGCCGTTTTTCGGCAAGATGCACGTTGCCTACATCCCCAGGAAAAAAGTGATCGGGTTAAGCAAGACAGCGCGCCTCGTCGATATTTTCGCCCAGCGTTTTCAGATTCAGGAACGCTTGACGCAACAAGTCGCGGAGACTATCCAGGACGCAATCGACCCCGTCGGCGTCGGCATCGTCTGCGAAGCGCAGCATCTGTGCATGATGATGCGCGGGGTCGAGAAGCAGCACTCATCGACGATCACAAGCGCCATGCTCGGGGCGTTTCGAGAGAACGAACGCACCCGCGAGGAGTTCCTGTCGCTGATCGCGAAAGGCCGTGCGGCGTAACCCGCTCCGGCGGCGTTTCCTTCACCTCCCCGACTGCGCGGCGCATTCGCGGGCCGCTTCGAAGCTCCTGCGCAGTCCATCGTTTTCGGGAATCTGCCGCGAAGCCTCGAGGAAATCGTCTGCCGCTTCCGCGCAGCGGCCGGCCAAAAAATACTCCTGGCCGCGCAATTGGAGCGCCTCGGGCGTGCCGGGACCATGCTCGAACGCCCTTTCAAAGTCCCGCCAACCCTGGTATGTCTGCCCCAATTTCATTCGGGCTACGGCCAGTTGCGCCCAAGTAACTGCGCTCTCGGGATCTGCGGCCAGCGACTCTTTATAGTAATCGACGGCCCGGATATAGTTTTTCTGTTTCGCGAAGCTCAATCCGAGATTCCTCAGAATGACGGGCCGCTCGCTGGATCCCGGATCGACAACTTCCGCGGCGCGCAGCCACGAACGCTGCGCCTCGGCCGTGAGACCCCGCGCATACTGCATCGTTCCAAACCAAATCCATGGGCGCGCCTTGCGCTGCGACTTCTCGGCTGCATCCCGCCAAACCGCCAGACCGTCGCCCCACAGCGCGGCGCGCTGGAAGGTCGCCGCCCCATAGACCAAGCCGAGGCCGATAAGCAGCGGCGTCACCAGCTTCGGCCCGATGCCCGCATACCGGTCCAACAGGAAAAACGCCGCCGGCAAAAGACCGGCAAGCGGGAGATACATACGCCTTTCGGCAACGAAATCGAGTATGGGGAAAAAGCTGCTGGTCGGCACCATCGTCAGGAAAAAAAACAGCGCTGAAAAAGAGAGCAGAGCGAACCTGCGGCGCACCCGGACTGCGGCGGCCAAGACTGCGGCCAAAGCCAACATCGCCAGCCACGAGCCGTGCTCGAAGATGTGGGTCGAAGGGCTGATGTCGTGGTCAAGGTTCAGCCCGAACGGCACGAACGCGAGCTTCAGGTATAGAAAGTACAGACGAAACTGGGTAAACAAATACGTAGTCCAATCGAGCGAGAACCCAACCGTCTTCGCAAAAAAAAACGGCTTGACGAGAACAAACAAACCAGCGATCCCCACAAAAGCAAGCAAACTATGAGTAGGCCATGAGCGAGCAACGATTTTCCAATCGCGGCCCGAGAGGACCAAGTAGTCGAGCATCAGAACCGCTGCCGGCAGAGTCACTTTATCTTGCTTGGTCAACTCAGCCATCCCGGTGAGCAACAGCAATCCGAACGCGGTCAGCCAGCGGCGGCGCAGGCGCAGAGGACTTGCAAAAAGGCATAGCCCGGCCAAATAAAAAGTAGTCGACAGCACGTCCGATCGACTGCTGATGTATGCCGCGGCTTCCGTCTGAATCGGCAACACCAGGAACAGCAGGGGCACGCCGTAGATCAGCCACTTTCCGAGGGTGTCGGAAATCTTCGAGCGCATGGGTTCCAGTCCGCATATCGACCGCCAGAACAACCAAAGCAAAACGGCGTTGAGCGCATGGAGGAGGATATTGGGCAGGTGAAACCAGATCGTGGGGCTGAACCCGCCGGTCATGCGATAGCTCAACCAGAACGTGGCTATCAGCAGCGGGCGGCCGCTGTGCAGCCACTGCTGAAAATCGACGCCGCGGATGCCGCTCACGGCTTCCAACATGTAGTTGTCGTCCCAGACGAACGGGCCGGAGACCGCCGGCCAATAGATGGCCGCGCCGACGATGAGGAGCAGCAAGGGAAACAACCATTCTCTTTCGGGCGGCTTCGAACCCGGCGGCTGTCCGGCGGCAGGCTTCTTCGGCTGTCCGCCCGGAACCGCCGCCCGAGGCGAACGTCGCTTCTTACGGCTCATCTTATACAGGGAAAAGACGGGTCGGCAGCGGGAAACGAAGCCGCGCGGAGTCTCAGGGCCGCCATTGGCCCCGGGCAACTCGCGAGCGCCGCCCCGGCTGTTCCTTCCATCCTTCCATTCTCCATCACCGGCCAAGCTCCGCCGCACGGACACGGAGCGGCAGCCTCGGACGCGCGGAGGCCAATCAAGGTTCGCCGCGGCCGGCGGGCGGGCGGATTGCCTCGACCCGGCAGCGCAACTCCTCGAACTGCTTGTCCGTCAGGCGTGGAAGCGCCCGCAACTCCTCGACCGACTTGAACGGTCCGCTCGTCTCGCGAATGCGCACGATCATCGCGGCGCGGGTCGGACCGATGCCCGGAAGCGTCTCAAGCCGTTGCCGCGTTGCTTTGTTGACGTCGATTTTCTCGACGTTCCTTTCAACGCTGCACGGCGGCGCCCCGCCCTGCAGATCCAAGCCCGCAGCGGTCAGCAGAAAAATCCCCGCAGCTACAAAGAACCGCGCTTTCCTTGCCAATCGCATGCAGCGCCTGCTCCCGCGATAGAATCAATCCGCCGAGACATTCGTCAGATCCCGCGTCTTGAGCGCTTTGATTCTATCGCGGAAACCGGCGGCCTTCTCGAATTCGAACGCTTTTGCAGCCTCCTTCATCTGTTTTTCCAGCGAATCGACGAGTGCGGCAAGCTCTTCGGGCGTATCCGGCAGGGCAGCCGCGTCCTCGCCGGCGGGTATATGCGCATAGTCCGCGTCCACGATCTTGGCAAGACTCATTTCCAGCGGCTTGACGATGCTCTCCGGGGTTATGCCGTTGGCCTCGTTGTAGCGGCGCTGCGCCGCGCGTCTGCGCTCGGTTTCGCCGATGGCCTGCTTCATGCTGTCGGTCATGCGGTCCGCATACAACAGCGCCTTGCCGTTGACATTGCGCGCGGCGCGTCCGATCGTTTGGATGAGCGATCCCGCCGACCGCAGAAAGCCCTCCTTGTCGGCATCCAGTATGGCCACAAGGGAAACTTCGGGAAGATCGAGCCCCTCGCGGAGCAAGTTCACCCCCACGAGCACGTCGTATTCCCCTTTGCGCAGGTCGCGGAGCGTCTTGACGCGCTCCAGGGTTTCGATCTCCGAATGGAGGTAACGGCACTTGACTCCGGCTTCGGCATAATATTCGGCGAGGTCTTCCGCCATCCTCTTGGTGAGCGTGGTCACGAGCACGCGCTCGCCGGCTTCGCCGCGCGCGCGGATTTCCCCCAGCAAATCGTCGACTTGCCCGCGCACGGGACGCACCTCGACCTGCGGATCGAGCAATCCGGTCGGCCGGATAATCTGCTCGGCAACGACTCCCGCGGATTTCGTCAATTCATACGGCCCCGGCGTGGCTGAGATGTAAATGACCTGATCGACGCGGCGCTCGAATTCCTGGAACGTCAGCGGGCGGTTGTCGAGCGCGCTGGGCAGCCGAAAGCCATGCTCGACCAGGACGGTTTTCCGCGACCTGTCCCCGTGATACATGGCGCGCAACTGCGGCACGGTCTGATGGCTTTCGTCGATAAAGATCAGCGCGTCGCGGGGCAGATAGTCCAGCAGCGTCGGCGGCGGCTCGCCGGGAAGCCTCCCGGAAAAATGCCTCGAATAGTTTTCGATGCCGTGGCAATACCCGATCTCGCGCATCATCTCGACGTCGAACTGCGTGCGTTGGCTGACGCGCTGGGCTTCGAGCGGCTTTCCGTTGCCGTGCAGCTCGCGGCAGCGCCAATCGAGTTCCTCCAGAATGCCCTCGATTGCGGCGCTCTTGGTCTCTTCGGACATCACGTAATGGCTGGCCGGGTAAATCGGCAGCCGCAGGTAGGTCTGCCGGATCTGCCCCAGCAGCGGATCGATCTGCGAGAGATTCTCGATCTCGTCGCCCCAAAGCTCGATGCGGTAAGCGTAATCGTCGTAGGTCGGGTAAACCTCGATTACGTCGCCCACCATGCGGAACGAGCCCCGCGTGAACTCGCCGCCGTCCTTGCGCTGATAGAGGATCTTCACCAGCCGCTTGGCCAACTCTTCGCGGGATATCCGCCGGCCCCGCTCGATCATCAGCAGCATGCCGTAATAAGCCTCCGGAGAACCCAGGCCGTAGATGCAACTGACACTGGCGACGATGATGCAGTCCCGGCGCTCGAACAGCGAGCGCGTCGCGGAGAGGCGCAGCTTGTCGAGCTCGTCGTTGATCGTCGCCTCTTTTTCGATGTAGGTATCGCTCGATGGAAGATAGGCTTCCGGCTGGTAGTAGTCGTAGTAGCTGACGAAGTACTCGACTGCGTTTTGCGGGTAAAACGCCCGAAACTCGTGGTAAAGCTGCGCCGCCAGAGTTTTGTTATGGGCCAGCACCAGCGCCGGACGGCCGGTGGCTTCGATGACTTTGGCGACGGTGTAGGTCTTGCCCGAGCCGGTAACGCCGAGCAGCACCTGATGCGGGTCGCCGGCGCGCGCTCCGGCTGTGAGCTGCTCGATCGCCGCCCCCTGGTCGCCCCTCGGAATATAGTCCGAAGCGAGTTGAAAAGCCATGAAAGCCTCAGTGTAGCGGCGAATCCAGTCTCAATAGCGGTATAACGGTCTGAATGCTCGATGGGATCAGGGTCATTGACCTTTCGCTGAACATTGCCGGTCCGAACGCTACTCAGATTCTGGGCGATCTCGGCGCCGACGTGATCAAGGTCGAGCCCCCGACCGGCGACCCGGCGCGCAAATGGGGGCCGCCGTTCTGGGCCGGCGAGGCTCCGCTCTTCCTTGCTTTCAACCGTAACAAACGCAGCATCGTGCTGGATTTGAAGACGGCCGAAGGCAAGGCGGTTCTCGAAAAGTTGATCGCGGGCGCCGACGTGGTCGTGCAGGCTTTCCGCAAGGGCGTCGTGGAAGCGCTCGGCTTCGGTTACGACAATCTGAAACAGAGATATCCCCGGCTGATCTATGCCTCCCTCACCGGCTTCGGCTCCGCAGGCCCGCTGGCGGACAGGCCGGGGTACGATCCGCTCTTGCAGGCTTACAGCGGCATCATGTCGATCACCGGCTATCCTGACGGCCCGCCGGCGCGGGTGGGCGGCTCGGTTGTCGATATCGGCACGGGAATTCTCACGGCGCTGGGCGTTCTGGCCGCGTTGCGCAAACGCGACGCCGCCGGCAAAGGCACCCACGTCGAATCCGCGCTGCTCGACACGTCCATCGGCTGGATCACCTACCACATGATGAGCTATCTCGCGGACGGCAACGTACCCGAACGCATGGGCTCCGGCCTGAAGATGGTCGCGCCGTACGAAGCATTCCCCACCGCGGACGGCGAGCTCATGATCGCCGGCGGAAACGACGGGATATTCGGGCGCTTGTGCCAAGCCCTGGACATCCCCGGCGCCGTCTCCGACGAGCGCTTCCTCGACAACCCCTCGCGGGTGGCGCATCACGACGCGCTGTACGAGTTGCTCGCGGAGCGCACGAAAACATTTTCGACCGCGGAACTGGCCGCCTTGCTGGGCAAGCATCATGTGCCCTGCTCCCCCATCAACGACATCGCTCAGATCGTCGACGACCCGCAAGTCCGGGCGAACGGCATGTTCGAGCCGTATCCCCATCCCAGGATCCCCGGCTATCGGAACCCTGCGCTGCCTCTGAAATTCGATGGAGAGCGGCCGCCTGTGCGCAACCTTCCTCCGGCGCAGGGGGAGCACACCGCCGAAGTGCTCGGCGAATTAGGATATGGAGAAGCCGAGGTCAACGCGCTGCTGCGCGGAGCGGCCGCGCCGCGAGACGCCTGACCCCGCCAACAGCAAAGAAACGTTATGGAACCGATAACGAAGGCCCTGCACACGCCCGTCTGCGACCTTTTGGGGATCGAAGTCCCCATCCTGCAAGCGGGCATGGGCTGGGTCGCCTACGGCCGGCTCGCCGCGGCGGTTTCCGCCGCGGGCGGGCTGGGCGTCATCGGCGCCGGCACGAACATGCCCGCCGACGAGCTGCGGCGCGAGATCCGGTTGGTGCGCAGCCTGACCGACAAACCCTTCGGCGTGGACATTCTTTTTGCCACGATCCAAGCCGAAGCCCGCGCCGCAGCCGTCTATACCGAAGGAGTTGCGCAGATGATCGAGGTCGTGCTCGAAGAAAAGGTTCCGGTCCTGGTTTCCGGGCTGGGCAGCCCCAAAGAGGCGATTCCGCAAGCGCGCGCCCGCGGCATGAAGGTGCTGTCGGTGGTCGGCGCGGTGCGCCACGCCCGCAAGGCGGTCGCCGACGGCGTGGACGCCGTCATCGCAACGGGCTGCGACGGCGGCGGACACGTCGGGAAAGTGGGGACGGCCGTTTTGGTCCCCGCCGTGGTCGACGCCGTCGATGTTCCCGTGGTGGCCGGCGGCGGTCTTGCCGACGGACGGGGCCTCGCAGCCGCTCTGGCCCTCGGCGCCCAAGGCGTTTGGCTGGGCACCCGCTTCATCGCCACTCGGGAAGCGAACGGCCATAGCAACTACAAGAACAAAATCGTCGAGACCAGCGAAGCGCAAACCGTGGTCACCCGGGCGCACAGCGGCAAGCCTTGCCGGCTGATCCGCAACAGGTTCACCGACGAGTGGGCCGCGCGCGAAGAAGACATCCGCCCCTATCCGCTTCAGTTGGAGGTCGGCCACCATGCGTCCGATCTCGGGCGGCGCCAAGGCGACGTCGAAAACGGCGTGTTGCCCGCGGGGCAAAGCTGCGGACTGATCCACGACGCGCCCTCGGCAAGCGACGTCGTCCGGCGCATCGCCCGGGAAGCGAGCGAGACGCTCGACCGGCTCGCCCGTTGAAGCGTCAGGCAATCTGCTCCAGTTCAATTTTTCCATGAGATAAAGAATGCAGCATATTGAAAATAAAGAAACTCAAAATCCTCCCTTCGCGATATCCATATTGCCCGTTCTGGTATTGAGCATCCTGCTGCTTGCCGCGACCGGAATCCTGGGCGGAACGGGCCATGTCCCGCTCATTCTGAGCACGGCATTCGCCGCCTGTCTGGCCGCCTGGAGGATCGGGACTTCCTGGGACACACTCGAGTCCGGCATGCGCGGCGGCATTGCGTCCGGCCTGCAGGCCATCGTCATTCTGCTGGTCGTCGGTCTGTTGATCGGCATCTGGATCGCCTCCGGCGTCGTTCCGCTGTTGATCTATTACGGCCTGCTGATTCTGGCGCCGAGCTACTTTCTGGCGGCGTCGTGCGTCATCTGCGCCGCGGTCTCGCTGGCGACCGGCTCGTCCTGGTCGACGTCCGCGACCGTTGGCTTGGCCTTGACCGGCGTCGGGGGCGCGCTGGAAGTGGATCCCGGCATGACGGCGGGCGCCGTGATCTCCGGAGCTTACTTCGGAGACAAGATGTCGCCGTTGTCGGACACGACGAACCTCGCCTCCGCCTCCGCGGGAAGCGAGCTTTTCGCCCACATTCGGCACATGGTCTACACCACGACGCCGGCCCTGGCGCTCGCGCTGATCGCCTATGCGGCGCTGGGGTCGGGCGTCGAGGCCGAGGCGGCTTCAGCCGATTACGAACAACTCATGGCCGCGCTGGCCGATACGTTTCGACTTTCTCCGGCGCTGCTGCTTGCGCCGGCCGTCGTGCTCGGGCTCGTGATCCGCAAGGTCCCTGCGCTTCCCGCTCTGATGGCGGGCGTGTTGACGGGCATTGTCTTGCTGCTGACGGTGCAAGGCGGCTCGGCTGCGGCCGCGCTCAACGCTTTATACGCCGGCTACGACAGCAGCACCGGCATAGCTACGGTAGACGAGCTCTTGTCACGCGGCGGAATGACCAGCATGCTCGACACCATTGCGCTGACTCTCTGCGCGCTCGCCTTCGGCGGCGTGATGGAAACTTCCGGTATGCTGGCGTCGCTGGCGCGCGGCATATTGAGCTTGGCGCGGTCGACGGGATCGCTCATCGCCGCGACGCTGGCGAGCGGCATCGGCATGAACGTCCTGACTGCCGATCAGTACGTATCCATCGTGATCCCGGGGCGCATGTACCGCTCGGCGTACATCCAGCGCGGACTGCATGCCAAAAACCTTTCGCGGGCGCTCGAAGATTCGGCGACGATGACCTCGCCGCTGATTCCCTGGAACACCTGCGGCGCCTACATGGCCGGCGTGCTGGGAGTCGCCACCGGAGCCTATCTCCCGTATGCGTTCGTCAATCTTCTGGTTCCGGCGGTCTCGCTGGTTTTCGGATTCACGGGCTGGACGATCGAGCCTCAAGCGCAGGACGAGTCCTGAAACCGGCTCGTCAATCCGCGCCGTGCTTGCGGCCGTAATGCCGGCGCAGCAGATCTTTCCCGTAATCGTTGCCGTTGGGCGTGCGGATCACGCTGTGAACGTGGCGCCGCGTCGCCACCTGCCGCGGGCCGTCCAAGGCTATCGGAGACTGGTGGTCGAACTCGATCAGCACCACCGGACTGTGCACGCGATAGTAATAAACGCCCGCCGGTCCGGTTGTGCCGATCCAACCGAAATAGGTGTCGTCGAGATGCTTGCGCACTTCCTTGAGCCTAACTTTGGCGTGGCCGGGCTTCATGTTGTTGACGAATTCGGCAACGATGTCCATCAACAACTCGCGCTGGAGCTTGGTCAGATCGGTTGCGCGGATGCCCGCGTAATCCAGAACCAGATTGTCGCGGAACGCCTCGCCGAGCGTGTTGACCCGCTGCTTTCCGTCCCGGCCGCCGAGAATCGCCTTGTCCCGCTGTTGCGCATTGAGCGAATCCATCAGCACGGCGCCTTTCGCTTGCTCGGCTTGCATCACCGCCGCGCCCTGGAATTTCCCGGAATCGGCGATAACCGGCTCCGAACCCATAAATACCGGCGTCATCAC
Source organism: Bryobacterales bacterium (assembly GCA_965214655.1). Lineage (GTDB taxonomy): Bacteria > Acidobacteriota > Terriglobia > Bryobacterales > UBA6623 > CATQHP01. The sequence continues at coordinate 5,220,174 of OZ243965.1, forward strand.
GACCTGGTCGCCCAAAACGAAGTAGTTCACGATCACGTGGTGCCCCTCGAACTGCCAGCCCCACGGCTCCGAATCCGACGGCTCGCCCATGACGGTGAGGTAGTAGAGCCACTCCCCGTATTCGTCGAAGTTGTCGGTCAGCTCGGCCAACGTGTGATTGAGACGCATGATATCGCGGGTCTTGCGGTATCCGCTCGCGCTGAGACCGCTGCGCACGACCCGGAGCGCCAGCTTGCGTTGCTTCGCCGACATCTTGTCCAGCCGGATCCCCTGCTGCCAGTAGAAGTGCCAGTTGCCCCATTTCTGCCATTCGGGGTCATCGACCGGGTAAAGCGTCCGCTTTTTTTCCTGCTCGCTCAGGCTCGCCAGAAACTCCTGCGCGGCGGCCCGCACCGGCGCGGTCGACACTCCGGTCGGCTCGATCGAGAACAACCCGGAGAGCGGGCTGCCGTTCGTGGTCACCCCCACCCAAGGAGCGGCGAGTTGCCGCTTCTCCAGCTCCTTGGCCGACTGAACGGCCCCGGAGAAGCCGCCCTTCTTTTTTCCCGCGGCGCCCCTGCCGCCCTGAGAAAACGCCGGCCTGTCAATGAACGCGAAGAGGGCCAGCAGACAAAAACATCCGAACAGAACGATTCGCTTGACCATGACTTCCTGAGTATATACAGATTGTCCGCCTCCGGCTGCCGCGGCGCCGGGCAAAGACCCGCATCGTATAGAAATTTTCGATAGGAACGATTGTCCGGGTCTTGCGCTCCGCCGTTCGTAGATGATATTTCAGTGAGGCTCGCCCGGAGTTCGCGGCGGGCCGCCGGATGAAACGGATGCTGTTGACCGGGAGTTCATACAAGCGGGCTTGGGCAAAGCCTTGCGCCGGCTTCGAGTCCCCCGAGGACGCAGGTCAACTCGCATGCACGCAAGAACCCTTGGCGCCCCGAATCGGGCAGCCCTATTTTGCAGCCCTATTTTTTGGATGAGGAGTGAACCATGAACCGTAGGACCATGACGTACCTGCTGACGATGGGATTATTGTGTTTCCCCGCGGCGGCAAACGCCCAAGAAGGCGTCGACACCGGAGATAACGCCTGGCTGTTGGTCAGTTCCGCCTTGGTGCTGATGATGACGGGGCCGGGCCTCGCCCTGTTTTACGGCGGGCTGGTGCGCAAGAAGAACGTGCTCAACACCATGATGCAGTCGTTCATCATGATGGCCTGGATCACGATCTTGTGGGCCGTTTACGGTTACAGCCTCGCCTTCGGCAGCGGCAACGCCTTCGTAGGAGGGCTCGAGTACCTGTTTCTGGACGGGGTCGGGCAAGAAGCGAACGGATCGATCTCGCACCTGACCTTCATGGTCTTCCAACTGATGTTCGCCATCATCACGCCGGCGCTGATTACCGGAGCGTTCGCGGAACGGATGAAGTTCTCGGCCATGCTTGTTTTCATGACTTTGTGGATCACGGTCGTGTACTTCCCGATGGCCCACATGGTCTGGGGGCCGGGCGGGTTGATGAACGCATTCGACGACGGCGCCATTCCCTGCCTGGACTTCGCCGGCGGCACGGTGGTGCATATTTCGTCCGGCGTATCCGCGCTGGTGGCGGCGCTGTACATCGGCAAGCGGCACGGCCACGGCCAGGAGCCGATGATGCCGCACAATCTCTCGCTGGCCTTCATCGGCGCCTGTCTGCTGTGGGTCGGCTGGTTCGGCTTCAACGCCGGCAGCGCCCTGGCCGCGAACGGGCTGGCGGCGGCGGCGTTCGTGAACACGCACTTCGCAGCCGCGGCGGCGGTAGTCGGCTGGCTGGCGACCGAATGGATACGGGACGGCAAACCCAGCATTCTGGGCGGCATCACCGGCGCAGTCGCCGGCCTGGTGGCGATCACCCCCGCATCCGGTTTCGTGACCCCGATGGCCTCGCTGATCATCGGCCTGCTTGCGGGCGCCATCTGCTACCTGGCCGTGGCGGTCGTCAAGGCCAGGTTCGGCTACGACGACTCGCTGGACGCATTCGGCGTTCACGGCGTAGGCGGCACGCTCGGCGCGATCATGACCGGAGTGTTTGCCAGCAATGCCGTGCAAGAAGGCTCCACCGGCCTTCTGGAAGGCAATGGCGGGCAACTTGTCAATAATTTCTTGGGCGCCTTGGTCACTTGGATCCTGGCCGCGGTCATGACCCTCATTCTTCTGAAAATCACGGATAAAGTCGTTGGTCTGCGAGTTTCAAAAGCCGATGAGGTCGTAGGACTCGACATCGCGCAGCAGGGTGAAGAGGCGTATTCATGATGCTGTTTGGTAAATTCAGGAAGGAGTTTAGGGAATGAAGAAAATCGAAGCTGTGATCCAGCCTTTCAAGCTTGACGACGTGCGGGAAGCGCTGAAGGCCGTCGGCATCGACGGCATGACCATCTACGACGTTCGCGGCCACGGCCGGCAGAAAGGCCACAAAGAGGTTTACCGCGGGCAGGAATACGAGGTCGATCTGCTGCCGAAGGTGAAAATCGAATCCGTCGTGCCGAACGACCGCGTGGAAGAGACGGTCCAAGCGATCGTCGAATCCGCCCGAACCGGCAAAATCGGCGACGGAAAGGTCTTTATTTCCGACGTTGCCGAGGCGATACGCATTCGGAACAGCGATAAAGATGACGCCGCGCTCTAAGGCAGCGGCGAAAGAACTGCGTTCAGCCCGCCAAGCGCAGGCAACGGCGCGGCGCTAGCGCCCGAGCTTCCGGGAAAAGCGCGCTTGCTTGTCCAGCGCCGCGCTTCCCGCATCGGGTTTTGCCGAGAGTTGCGGAGACGGCCGCCAAAGTGCTCAGCGATGTCGGATCTTTCCACTTATCATCTCCAGCAAATGGAGAGCGCCAACTCCGAGTTTTTTCAATCCGGCGACGGACTCGGAGTGATCGCCAAGCGAACCCTGGCAGTCGACGAGATCGTCAAGGGGCGTTTTCAGGAGGCTTTCGAAGGCTCCGCTTCCGGCGTGGCCGCGGCGGCCGTCGGCGGATACGGACGCAAGCAACTCTTCCCCTATTCCGACGTGGACCTGCTCCTGCTGGTCAAGGACAACGGGAAGGCCGCGCAAAACAAAGAGCGCATCGCACGGCTGTTGACCGAGCTCTGGGACTCGCAGTTGCGCGTCTCCCAGTCGGTGCGCACTCCGTCGGACTGCACCAACCTCACGCCCGACAACACCGAGTTGCACATCAGTCTTTTGGACACGCGGTTCTTGTGCGGGGACGAAGCGTTTTTCCAGGAGTTCGCAAGCACGAAGTTGCCGAAGTTCTATCTGCGTGAGCAGAAAGCGCTGATTCGCGAGCTCGTGGATTCGGCGCGCAAGCGCTGGCGCGCGTTCGGCAATACGATCTATCACCTCGAGCCGAACGTGAAAGAGGGGCCGGGCGGGCTGCGCGATTTTCAGTTGGCTTGCTGGCTTACGCAACTCGAGAACCTGTCGCCCGCCGGAATCCCCTCCAGCCAGGAGTTCCTGCCCCCCGACCACGACCGGCGAGTCGACGAAGCCATCCGTTTTCTCTTCGCCCTGCGCTGCTATCTGCACTACTTCAACGGGCGGGACAAAAACCATCTTTCCTTCGACCTGCAAGAGACGGTCGCTCACGAAGGCAGCGGCAAAGCGTTTGCCGAAACGCGAAGCGTGTCCGACTGGATGCGCGAGTTCTTCCGCAACATCCGCATCATCCACCGCCTGGCCGCGCGCACCGTCGACGAGCACGCGACGTCGCAACACGCTCTCTTCCAGGTCTTCCGCGGCCGCAAGTCGAAAATTTCCAACCGCTACTTCACCGTCAGCAACGGAAAAATCTTCTGGCGCGGAACCCGGCAATTGGAAGCGGCGCCCGAGCTCGGCTTGGAAATCTTCGCTTTCATGGCGCGCCACGGCCTTCCGTTGGCGGCGAAGACGGAGCGGCGCATCGAGGCGCAACTGCCGGCGGTGCGTCAATACTTCGATTCCCGCCGTTCGCACTGGCCGGCGCTGCGGGAAATCCTGCTCGCGCCGCACGCCTATGCGGCACTGCGGGCGATGCGCGAAACCGGCGTGCTGTTCGCGCTGCTCCCGTCGTTCAAGCTCGTAGACTGCCTGGTCATCCGCGATTTCTACCACCGCTATACGGTGGACGAGCACATTCTGGTCACCATCCGCGTCTTGAAAAGCCTCAAGACAAACGGCGACAGGCGCGACAGCCGTTTCGCCCGGCTGCTCGAAGAGATCGACCGCCCGGAACTGGTATATTTCGCGCTACTGTTCCACGATCTCGGCAAAGGGATCAAAGGCCGCGATCATTCCGAGGCCGGCGCCGAGCTAGCGGAAAAAGCGATGGAGCGCATCGGCTTGACCGACCGCGCGGACCGCGAAACGGTCCTCTACCTGATTCGAGAGCATCTCGCGATGTCCGGGGTCATGATGAAGCGGGACATCAACGAAACCGAAACGCTCGAAGAATTCAAAGAGCGGGTCGGCACGATCGAAAGACTGAAGATGCTCGCCGTGTTGACTTTCGCCGACACCAGCAGCGTCAATCCCAAGGCGATGAGCACTTGGCGGAAAGACCTGCTCTGGCAGCTCTACCTGGGCGCGCACCACATTTTCACGCGCGACCTGGAAGACAAGCGCATCGAGCCCGACCGCGAGGAAGTGCTGTTGGAATTGGCCAACGACCCCGGCGAAGGGAGCGACTTGCGCGCCTTTTTGAAAGGTTTTCCCTACCGCTATCTGCGCACGCATACCCCGCAGCAAATCTATCGGCATTACACTTTGAGCCGCGAACTCGCTCCCGGCGGCGCGGTCATCGACGTGCAGAACGTTCAAGGCCACTACACAATCGTGGCGATGGCCTGGGACCGCCCGTTTCTGTTCGCCTCGTTGTGCGGCGCGCTGTCCGGATTCGGGCTCAACATCGAAAAAGCCGAGGCCTTCGCCAATGCCGGCGGCGTCGTTCTCGATACGTTCCGCGTATCGGTATCGGAGAACATCGGCGGCAGCGATCTCCAGGAGGGCGAAATCGCCCAACTCAAAAAGAACCTGCGCAGAGTCGCCGACGGACGAGCCGATGCGGAAGAGCTTCTCCAGCAGCGCCGCACCTTGGGCGGGCGGCGCAGAGTGTTCATCGAGCCGCAAGTCTCCTACGACAACGAGACATCGGCCCGCGCGACCATTTTCAACGTGACCGCCGCGGATCGCACGGGGCTGCTTTTCGATCTGGCCGTCCGCTTTTCGCAGCACGAATGCGACATCGACGTGGTTTTGATCGACACCCGCGGGCACCGCGCCCGCGATGTCTTTTACGTGCGCGGCACGAACGGCAAACTTAGCGAGTCGGACTGCGAGGTTCTCCGCGAGGAGCTCCGGGCCGCCTGTCTGTCGCGGCGGGTTGCTTAGCCGCATCCGCATCCCGGAATCTGCGCAGGTCGTCGGCGCGGTAGATGCGGTCCACCGCGGCGGCCGTGAGCTTGACGAGGCGCGGTTCGGCAACGCGCAAGATATGCGCTCCGGAGGCCAGCGCCAGCGTGGCCGCCACGGCAATCCCGGCCTGTTTCTCCGCATCGCCGGAGCGCACCGACTCCACCAGAAAGCGCTTGTCCGAGAGGGTCACTTGAATCCCCTGCCCCGCGGGCGCAAGCTTGTGCAGCCCCCTGAGCAAGTCGAAGTTCTCGGGGCCGCGCTTGCCGTGCTCCAGTCCGGGATCGACAACGATCCGCCGCTGGTCGATTCCCGCGTGATGCGCGCGGAGCAGCGACGCCAGGAGCGCCTTGCCGACCGTTTCGGAGAGGTTGACGAGCGGCGCCTGACGGGACCACGCCTCGGAATCCCCGCGCATGTGCCCCAAAATCAAAGACGCGCCGGAATCGTTGACCGCAGGAGCCAGATCCGGATCGAAAGTCAGTCCGCTGCTGTCGTAGATCGCAGCCGCTCCGAGATCGATCGCCCGCTTGGCGGTATCGGCGTTCGGCGTCGTCACGATCACGGGCGCCTGCAGGCGCGCTTGCAATTTCCTCAGAACGGGCACAAGCAGCGGCAACTCATCGCCCGCGCAGGGCCGCTTGTCTTCGAGATGCGCGCCGCCCGGGTCGAGGTCTATGAAGTCCGCGCCCTCCTCCTCGAAGCGCTGCGCCGCGGCCAGAAGCTTCGCTTCGTCCAGGCGGCTCGCGCCGGAGGCCGGCTTCGGCGCGAGCCGGATCGAGGCGCAGAGACAGGTCCGCACCCCGAGCGTAATCTCTTGGCCGCGAATCTTCCAGACGGGTTTGCTTCTTTGAAACGTCAATACGGCCTACCCGAACTCGAAGCCGGCGGCGGCGTACATGAACTCGGGACGAGCCGCGCCGAACGACGGCGCGGCCCCCTCCGCCAAAACCATGCGCGTCAGGCGGCGCAGCGGCCGGAACCCCAAGCTCCATGCCAGCCGCGAAGCCGGCGCGTTTCCCGGCAACAAATCCCAGAATACAGTCTTGCTTGCGCGGCCCGCCAAGAATGCGCGCGCCAGCCGGTCCGCCGCTGTCTCGGCAGACGCCGCGCAAGGCCCCAGAAAGCAGGCGCCCGATCCCGGCCTGCCGAGAAGATAACCGTCCGCGCTTGCGAAAGCGGCGCCCCCGTCCGCAGTCGCCAGAGAAGCGAGCAGAGGGCCGCGGTCCGCGCCGAAAGCGAGCCGGTCCAGCTCCCGGCACGCGTCGAGGCGCTCGACGCCGGACTCGGCCGCCGCCGACTCAGCCGCCGGCGCTGCCCCGCCTAGGCGGCGCGCCCAGCGCTCGATGGGCTGCTCGTCGACAAAGCCTAGTTGCCGGTAGAGCGGAAGGCCCATATCCGAAGCATCGAGCTTGATGCAGCGAACTCCCTGGCCGCGCAGCCGGGCAAGAGCGCGGCGCGTCAAGCCGCGGGCGATGCCCTGCCGGCGGCATTCGGGCGCAACGAGCACCATGCCGATCCAGGCCAGCTCCGTTCGGTAGCATAGCGCCGTCGCCGTGCCCGCTATCTTGCCGTCCCGCTCGTCCACGAAGCAGCCATCGGGCTCCAAGGCGAGCATGCGCGCCCAGTCCGCGGGAGTCTGATTCCAGCCCGCCGCCTCTTTCAGCCGCATCGCGCCGGGAATGTCTTGCGGCGTCATCGAGCGAATCATGCGCCTTGCTCCCTCCTCCTCCAATAAATCAGAAACCCCGCAAACAGCAGGACGGCGGCCGCGCCGACCAGCGCCATCGCGAAGTAGTCCCGGGAATACGCCTGCGCGCCGAAGAGCGTGCTCAGGAACAGCGCGGGAGCCCGCGCCGCCGCGCTGATCGCGACGAATTCCAGAAACCGGAAATCGGTCAGGCCGGCCGCGTACGACATGGCGTCCTTGGGCATTCCCGGCGCCAGGAACAGCAGAAACAAGGCGATCCTGCCTTTGCGGCTGCGCAGCTTGCCGTCGATGCGCGCCAGCCGCGCGCGCCCGAGAATCTTGGCGACGACCGGCCTGCCGGCAAGCCGCGCAAAGCCGTAGTCGAAAGCCGAGCCGAGCATAATGCCGGCCGCCGAGTAGAGAAACCCGAGATACGGGCCGAACACGTAGCCCGCGGCGATTTGCGTAATCTCGCCGGGAATCGCGAAAATCACGACCTGGGCGAACTGCACGGCAATGCACAGCAGCGGCCCGCGAACGCCGCTGCTGCGCATCCACTCCACGATCTGCTCGTGATCGCCCAGACGGGCGATCAGTCCGCTGCGCCAAGCTGCGTAAACCGCGGCCGCCAGAGCAAGCGCCGCTGCTGCGGCCGTCAGTTTCTTCATCCGTTCGAGAGCCGCCGCGCGCCGGAGCGCGGAGAAGACCCGTATTTCTCGTATTCTATCCCCAGTGCTCTTTCCCGCTGTGACCTTGCACGAGCCGATGACGACGCTCACCGATTTTCTTCTGGCGGCGTTGTCGGCGTACTGGGCGCGGCGCCTCGCCCGCTCGGGAAAAACCAGGCCGGCGACCGCGGGCGGCAATTGGACGTGGGCGCTGGCCGCCTCGGCGGCGGCGGCGTTCTGCGGGGGCAGCAGCCACGGGTTCCCGGCGCTGCCCCAACCGATCCCCTGGATTCTCTGGAAATCCACGCAGGCCGCCATCGGCCTGGCGGCGTATTTCGCCATTCGCGGAACCGCGCTGCGCTATCTCCCGCCGGGCGCGGCCCGCGCGGCGCTGCGGCTCGGGGCCGCGCAGCTTGCAATCTATCTGGCCTGGATCGCCTTCCACGACGACTTCTTCTACTCCATCGTCGATTACGGTCTTGCCTTCGTCTTCGCCCTGGCGGCGCATCTGTGGGCGGCGCTGCGGCAGGCCGACGCCGCGGCGCGCTGGATCGCCGGCGGCATTCTCGTTTGCTTCGCGGGAGCGGCGATCCAGGCGCTGGGTCTGGCGCCGCACCCCGGGTTCAACCACAACGACCTCTACCACGTCGTGCAGATGCTCGGCACGTGGCTCATCTACCGCGGCGTGCGGATGCAAGCGGACTGAAGAATCCCGGCGGCCGCTACTCGGCCCAGCCGTGGGCGTCGCGGACGGAGAGCATCGCCGCCAGAATGTCGTTCCAGGTCTGCGGCTGCATCATCACGGCGTTGGGGAACATGCAGCCGTCCCAACAAATATGGCGGGCTTTTTTGGTGAGATCGCCGTTTTCGTCGCGCAGCCAGAATCCGGCGTGCTTGGGAATGTCCAGCTTGCCGTTCGGATCGCCGGCCTGGCAGTGGCGCCCCGTGCGGTCGTGGCTGCCCGTGCCGTGCACCGTCGCATCGTTCTGCGCCACGTGGAAGTCGATGGTCCAGGGCCGCAGCGCGGCGGTCACCGTGCGCAGCGCAGCGTCGAGCCGGTCTTCGTCGTCCCAGGCGAAATCCTGCGGCAGGAGCGCGTGTTCCGGCGCATTGTAGCCCAGCGTGTAGAGCAGGGTATGGGCCATGTCGGCCTGAAAACCGACGTGCGGGCTGTCCACGCCTTCGAGCAGCTCGAGCATGTACTTCCAACTGTGCATGCCGCCCCAGCAAATTTCGCCCTCCGCGGCCAGCTTTTCCCCGTTGTCGGCGGCGATGGCGGCGGCCTGCCGGAACGTTTCGACGGCGTTGGCGGTGTTGCCCGCGGGGTCTGCGGCCCAGTCGGCCACGCCGCTGGCGGTATCGATGCGCACCACCCCGTAGGGCCGAACGCCCCACTCCTTGAGCTTGCGGGCGATGCGGCAGCCCTTGCGCACCGCTTCGAGAAACGCCGCGCGCCCCTCGCCGGGATCGATCGCCGCGCCGCCGCCGGTCGGCCCCCAAATCGGGGCGACCACCGAGCCGATCGCCAGATTGCGGTCGGAAAACTTGTCGGCCCAAACCTTCAGATCGTCGTCGGAGATGTCGATGTCGATGTGCGGGTCGTACAAAAACAGATCGACGCCGTCGAACTTCCGACCGTCCACTTCGGCGTTCGCAGTCAGATCGAGCATCGTGTCCAGGTCGATCGGAGGCTCCGAGTCGGGACCTTTGCCGACCACTCCGGGCCAAGCGGCATTGTGCAATTTGGGAAAACGATTCTCGCTCATGGTCAAACAATCATAGCGTCAAACGCCGGGAAAACGCAGCAGGCCCGCGGCCGCGTCAGCGGTCTTACCGGCCCGCGCTAGCCCGGATTTCTCACCAGGTTGTAGCGAAAAGCCGCTGATTGTGGCATAAACGTATGTAGATGAATATGTTGCAGCCGGCAACGAACGACTTTTCGCTAGGACACAGTGTAACCAAACAAGTTTTCGTTTTGCTACCCGATTCCGCCGTGAGGCGGTAGCCCGTTTCGATGGCGGGACGATCACCAGCGAGGCCGGGGCCCTGCTGCTGCAGCGCACCGAGCGGCAGACCGGCATCCTGCGCCAGTTTGCGCGCTGCTTTCGCGACTCCCGCCAAGCGGAGCGGATCGAGCACAGCGTGGCGGAGTTGGTGAGTCAACGGGTCTATGGGCTGGCCTTGGGCTACGAAGACCTCAACGACCATGATCGACTGCGCAGCGACCCGCTGCTGGCGCTGTTGTCGGGCAAGGGCGATGTGCAGGGCCGCCAACGTCGGCGGCGGCGGGATCGGGGCCGGGCCGGGGCGGGCAAGAGCACGCTGAACCGACTGGAGTTGACCCCTGCTGAGCCCGCTGAGCGGGCGCGCTACAAGAAGATCGCCCTGGACAGCGCAGCAGTCGATGCGCTGTTGGTCGCACTCTACATCCAGCGGCAGAGTTGCCGCCCGCAGCGCATCGTGCTGGATCTCGACGCCACTGACGACCGTCTGCACGGGCAGCAGGAAGGGCGTTTTTTTCACGGCTACTACGGCGCCTACTGCTACTTGCCGTTGTACATCTTCATAGGCGAGCAGTTGGTCTGCGCGCGGTTGCGGACAGCGAACCGAGACGCTGCGGCGGGGGCGCTGGAAGAGGTCGTGCGGATCGTGGGGCAGTTGCGCCGGAGATGGCCTGGGGTGGAGATTCTGCTGCGCGCCGATGCAGGCTTTTGCCGCGAGGAGTTGATGAGTTGGTGTGAGCAACAGGGGGTGGACTATGTGTTCGGACTGGCCAAGAACCAGCGCTTGTTGCGCCGCCTGCACAAGCCGTTGCAGAAGGCGCAGCGGCGCTACGCTGCCAGCGGCAAGCCGGCGCGGGCGTTCGCCGAGTTCCGTTATCGCACGCGCCACAGTTGGCGGCGCAAACGGCGTGTGGTGGGCAAGGCCGAGCGGCTGGCCAAGGGCGCCAATCCGCGCTTCCCAATCTACGCTTCGTGGTGACCTCGCTCAGCACCGCACAGTACGCCGCGCAGAGCTTGTACGAGGATCTCTACTGCGCGCGGGGCGAGATGGAGAAGCGCATCAAAGAGCAACAGTTGGCTTTGTTCGCCGACCGCACTTCGACGGCGCTGCTGCGCTCGAACCAGATTCGTTTGTATTTTTCTGCGATCGCCTACTGTCTGTTGCAAGCGTTGCGCGAGTTGGGCTTGGCGGGCACGCAGATGGCGCGGGCGCAATGCGCGACGATCCGCGTACGGCTGCTCAAGATCGGGGCGCGGGTGCGGGTGACGGCGCGCAAGGTGTGGGTCTTGATGGCTACGGGCCATCCGGCGCAGGCGCTGTTTGCTGCGGTTTACGCCAATCTGGGAAGGCCGCCGCCGCAGGGCTGCTGAAGGGGCGCCTGGCGCCTGCGGGTTCGAAGGTCACAGCAAGCGCAGCAGCCCCGGCGGGGGCTTGGCCGGAGTGTGCGCAAAATCGGCCCCAAACCCTCCTGACGCCCCCGCGTGTAGCGCCAGACGCTACACCCAGCGTGCGCCACGGCCACTGTACTGGGCGACCCGCATCAACTGCCCCTCAAATTCGTTCCGCAAACCGCTTCCGGCCCGCCCAGCCATGCCTGGTGAGAAATCCGGGCTAGCGGTTTTACCGGCCCGCGCTAGCGGTTGGGCGGCGATTCCACGCGGTAACGGAACAGGATCGTATTGTCGAGCTCGAGGTCTTCGGTCCAAATGAACTCGGCGCCCTCGAAATCGTAGTCGCGGTAGGGCTGCTGCGGCCGCACCTGCTCCACGGTGAAGACCGTCGCGCGGCCCCAGTCCGAATCGTCGAACTCGGGTTGGTTCCAGCCTTCGGGAAGCGGAATGCGCTCCGTCCTGGGGTTTTCCATGTCGCCGTCGATGGGCCCCCAGAAAACCTTCTTGGCTTTCCAGTCGCCGTTGGTCACCGTGCCGTCGCCGAGCTTCATGACGAAGCCGCCGTCGCCGATCTGGGTGTTGTTCCACTCGAGGCCCGTCTTCTCATCGGAAAAATCCTTGGCCATGACCGCGATCGTTATCGGGTACTTGGGCAGGATATCGACGGAAATCGCGTTGTGGGGAACGAAGGCGATCGAATCGACGGCGACCAACTCGCCGTTGATCCAGAGCATGAACGAGTTATCGGCGTAAACGTTCGCCTTGATCGTGTCGGACATGCGCGGGCGGTTGCGGCGCGGGCCTGCGCCCTTGCGGCGCTGGGCCTCGGCCGCCGCGAAGCAAAATATTGCCGCCAGTGCGGCGAGCAGCGCCGCACGGCGGTATCCGATGGCAGTCATGTCGTTTAGATTGCCATACTTTCAGTCTCTCCGGGGAATCCGCGGCAAGTATATTGTCCCTATGCGAACTTCTTCCGACAGTCCGCCGGAAGGCGGCGTACGCGCCCGAATCCACGAGATCGTCTACGGCGTCGACACGCCCGCCGGCAAGGCTTTCGACATTCTTCTGTTGCTGGCGATTTTGCTCAGCGTGGCGGCGGTCATGCTGGAGAGCGTTCCGGCGATCGAACAGCAGTACGGCGCCGCGCTGCGCATCGCGGAATGGGCGTTCACCGTGTTGTTCACCGTCGAGTACGCCGTGCGCCTGTGGACCATCGCGCACGTCCGCTCGTACGCCTTCAGCTTTTTCGGCATCGTCGATCTGATCGCCATCCTGCCGGCGTATCTCAGCGTCCTGGCGCCCGGCTCGCAGTCGTTGTCGGTGATCCGCGCGCTGCGGCTGCTGCGCGTGTTCCGCGTGCTCAAGCTCGTGCGGCACATGCGCGAAGCGTACGGGCTGATGGCCGCGCTCAAGGCCGCCCGGCCCAAAATCGTCGTCTTCCTGGGCGGCGTGATGACCGCGGCGGTCGTCTTCGGCGCGGTCATGTACCTGATCGAAGGGGACGAAGCCGGATTCACCAGCATCCCGACCAGCATCTATTGGGCGGTCGTGACCATGACCACGGTCGGCTACGGCGACATCGCCCCCAGGACCGCGCTGGGCCAGTTCCTCGCGCTGGCGCTGATGATCCTCGGCTACGCCATCATCGCCGTGCCCACGGGGATCGTCTCCGCCGAGCTGACCCGCGCCGGCCGACCCTCCCGCTCCGCCCGCGTCTGCCCGGCCTGCGCCCAGACGAAGCACGACCCGGACGCGAGCTTCTGCAAATCCTGCGGCGCGGGCCTTTGATTTTCAGCCGATCCCCGACGTTCGATGCAAACCTACTCCCATGTTCTGCTGACCGTCTGGCTCCGCTCGCAGTTGGCCAAACACCGGCCGGCGCCGCACCGAGCGATGATCCTGGGATCGTTCATGCCCGACATGCCGCTGCTGCTGTTGACGCTTTGGCACTTTTGGCGGCAATACTCCCTGCACGGACCGGGCTTTCCGCTTTTCGGCCCGGACTACGACGCCTACTACTTTCACGATCCGCTCTGGATCGCCGGCCACAACGTCTTCCACGCCCCGGCCGCGGTGTCGACCTGGGTCGCGCTCGGCTACTTCGCCGGGGTCAGGCGGGGCAATCCATTGTGGACGGCGTTCTTCTGGTTCGCTATCGGCTGCGCCCTCCATTCGGCCATCGACGTGGCCACGCACCACGACGACGGCCCGCTGCTATGGTTCCCCTTCGATTGGGAAACTCGTTTTTACAGCCCGATCAGCTACTGGGACCCCCGGCGCCACGCCGGCGTAGTCTCGGCCGTCGAGCACGCCATGGACGCGCTCATCCTCGTCTGGGCGCTCGTCGGGGCCTGGCGGCGGCGCAAAGTCAGGCGGACGGCAAGGGCTGCAGGGCGTTCTCGATAACCTTCTGCAAACAATCGGCGTCGCTCAGGAAGTAAACGCCCTTCTGCTCCCATACGCCCTTCGATTGCAGTTCGCCGCCGATCTCTCCGGGCGGCGTGACCGACAAAACGTAGGCGTGCAGGCGCAGGTTCGGGTCGTCCTCGCGCACCCGCTTTTCGACCTCCTTGATCTCGCTATGCAGCTTCGTCTTTTCGCTTTCCTTGAGGCCGAACCGGCTCAGTCCTTTCGGGTCGAGGAACAGCATGTGCTGCACGCCGCCGTCCTTCAGCCAGACGATGAAGTCCGGGTAATAGCCGAAGTCGTCGAAAAACGACACGCCCCGGCCACGCGTCAGGTTGCGGATCAGGAACAACTCCCTGTCCTGCAGCAAAGGGCCGCCTCTTAGCGCCAGAAACTCCAGATCCTGGACAACTTTCTTTTCGTTCAAGTCCAGGGGAACGGGCTGAATCGTGACCACGCGATCTTTCTCGGCATAAAGCAACGGTCGATAGGCATGGGCCTTTTGCCCCCCGACAACGCCGACTTTCAACGCTCCGTACCAGAGAATCAGGCCTTCCTCGATGTCTTGCTGCAGCTTGCGGGCGTCCGCGATCAACCGCTCCTGGGTTGCGTCCACGTGCAGCTCGTAGGCGCCGGGGTTGTTCGGGTCGTTCTCGTCCAGCGCGACGACCTCGATCTCGGTGTGCTCCCAGCGCCGGCGCTGCTTGCGCCAGAAGCGGTCGGCGTATGCGGCGAGCAGGTCGACGGCGATGTCCTCCAATTCCCTCACCCGTTGGAACCCGCCGGAGCGCAGCCGCTCTTCGGTCATATAAAGCTCGTACCAATCGTCGCTTTGCAGCAGCCGCTCCACCGTGCGCCGCGCGACGGCCAGGTTGCGCCAACCCTTTTGCCGCTTGCGCAGCAGCAGCCTGTCGTACACGCGGGCCGTGTCGAAAAACGAGGCGTAGGGTTTGAAACTGACTTGGCTTTTTTGTGTTTCCCGGCGGGCCGCGCCGCCGCCGGAGGCGACCGCTTGCAGCCGCGAGTAGAGATCGAGCGTCACGGAAGGGGCGGCGCCGGGGTCGGGTTCCGGCAGGACAGGGCGCTCGGCGGAAAGGTCGTAGCAGCGGCCTTCCTTCAGCCGCAGCGTCTTCAGGCCGGTCTTCCTGGCGAAGTTCCAGGTGACGGGCAGGCGGAACGTCTCCCGCTCGGCGCCCATCCCCGCCTCGCGCAGCATTTCGCGGAAGCGCTGCATGTAGTCGGCGCGCAGACCGAAGATGTACAGCTTTTCCAACTCCGCCAGTCGGCCGCCGTCCCCGGGCGGAGCGGCCCCGCTTGCGCCGTGGCGCTTGAGGCTCATCTTCCAACCCTTCAGGCGCACGCCGCGCCCGAACATCTGGATAATCTCCGGCCCCTCGCCGCGGCCGACGTGCATCAGCCCCATGACGCTCACGCGCCAGGAGTTCCAGCCGGCGATGAAGCGCCGCGCGCCGATGACGACGTTCACCGGCGAGTCGGGCCGGTCCACGCCGTGGAACAGCCGCTCGGCGAAGCCCATCTCCCGCTCCACGTCGAAATCGGGATTGGCGTTTGCAGTCAACAGCGCGTAGAGCTTCGCCGAGTCGCCGACGTTGACTACGCCGAAAGGCTCGTTGTCGGCGGTGCGCAGGTGCAACTCGCCCTCGCCGGCGGTCAGATAGACGACGCGCAGCCGCCCCGCTCCGTGGAACAGCGTCTTGCACAGGTCGGCGTAAAGGCCGCCCTCCCGCGGCAGATGGTCGAAGCGCTCGGCGAAGTAGTCGCGGCCGTCTTCGTCGAGCAGTCCCGATTCGCCCTGCAGCAGGCGCGCGATCATGGGCCGCGCCTCGTTGCCGCGGGCCAACACCCAGCCGAGGAAGTTCAGGATGCGCGCCACGTCGGAGCGCGTCTCGCGGTCCGCCCTGCTCGACCCCGTAACCGTCTTGCCCAGGAACACCCACAGCGGCTTGGCCGGGTTGAAGTCGCGCCACAAGGCGCCGTTTTCCCGCCAGATGCGGCACTGCTGATAGAAGGTCAGCAGACAGCCCAGCAGGTACATGCCGCTGTTCTCGTCCTCCAATCCGTGCGGCAGGTTGGAGATGGCGTAGTCCTTGCCGTAGCCGTCCGCGTGGAAGCGGCGGTAGGCGTAGTCGAACAGCAGGCACTTGCCGTAGGCGTGCAGCAGGTCGTCGTCTTTCTTGCCCGCAATCTGGTTGAAGGTGGCCGAATACTCGAAGGTGAAGCCGCCGCGGGAGAGTTCCTTGCGGCGCTCGCGCCAGACCTTGCCCGAGGCGCCCAGATGCCCCTCGTCGACCAGCACCAGGTTGTCGCCGCCGAAGTCCGCCACGGCCACGCGCTTGACGCCCTTTTTCTCGGCCAGCTTGTTCAAATCGACGATCTCGACCGGCGCGAACAGGTCCGCCCCTGCCTCGGCCGAAAACAGCCGCGCGCGCAGGCCGCTTTCCCGCATCTCGCGCTCGTGCTGCCGCGACATCTGCTCGTTCGGCGTCACCAGCACGACGTTGTTCAACCGCCCGCCGGCGCGGCGCAGATAGTGCTTGTATTGCAGAATGTGGGCATGCATCAGCAGCGTCTTGCCCGAGCCGGTCGCGCTCTGGAAGGCGACGGTGCGCAGGTCGTCCGGCTCGTAGTCCGGCAGAGACCGAGTCGGCCCGTATTCCCATTTCGAACGGTTCAAGTCGGCGCGCAGCGCCTCGGCGTCGTCGAAATAGCGGTTGAGATAATGCTCGGTGAACAGCAGGGCGAGGTACTGGTGGGGCTTCCAGGTCCGGCCGTGCTCGCCCGCCATGCGCAGCTTGCGGCTGTGCGCGGCGATGTTGGCGTCGTATGCGGCAATCCGCTCGTTGGCGACGTGGCGGTAACGGCTGCCCTGAAACAACCACAACGCCCGGCCGTAGCCGCTCATGCCGCCGCCGGCGTCTTCCTCGGTCCGGACGTTGCGCAGATGCTCGAGCATCTCGCCCATGTCGTCGCAGCCGAACTCACGGCAGACGAAACGGTGCAGGGCGAGGCGGTTTTCGAGGACGGACATCAGCCGGCGGACTCCGCGAACATCGCCTCCCGAAAGACCGGCTCGATGGTCTCGGCGGTCCAGGTCTCGCCGGGCTGTTGCATGGCGTTCAGTGTGTGGTCGCCGTTGACGTAGATAGCGTCAAGCGGTCCTGCGAACTGCTTGTGGTTGCGGTCGAACCAGGCGTCCAGGGCGGCGTAATCCATCTGGTCGAGATTGCGCCAGAGGACCAGGCATTTGCGCCTCTCGGCGTCCGTGCCCGTAATGGCGAGTACGCCGTCGATCCTCCAGCGGGACTCCACGCGCAGGCCGATCAGGTAGTTGAAGGTCTCGGGCAGGTCGACCGGCGCTTCACGGCGTATGCCGTCGCGCACGACGGAGAGCGTGTAGGCGAAGGGGTCCGTGAACTCCTTGCCCAACAGGCAGGCGCTGGCGGCCGTCTCCGCGCCGAGCGCGTAGCGCAGCCGGTAGTCTTCTGCCATTTCGGGGTTCTCGGCGAGCAATGCCGTTTGCTCGTCCGATGGCGGCGCCGTTTCCAGGCTGTCCATCGTATCTTCGTACGATTCCAGGCGGATGTACTTGAAGAACTGCGATACGCCCTTGCGTGAAACCGGCTTGCCGTCCTTCCAGTCACTCGAATAGACGACCTTCTTCATGCGCGGCAGCAGCACCGTATCGAAGTGCTGGCCGATCTCCGCCAGGATATATTTACGGCGCTCCCCGTCTTCGCGGTTCAGATTGACGACCGCATGACCGGTCGTGCCGGAACCGGCGAAGTAGTCGAGAACCAAGTCGTTGCCTTGGGGCGCGGCCGCCGCCAAAAGTTCTTCGTACAGCGAAACAGGATGGCAATAGGGAAAATCTATGTTCATGGAATCGGTATAAGATTTTCCCTTCTTGGCATCTCGAATCACGGATGACAATTGCCTTCGAGTTCCGGGAGTCAAAAGAACTTTTTGCCTAGGTTGGGTTGTTTCATCTTCGCCAAATAATATCTCTCCTTTATCCATCATTACCTTGAGCGTTTCGGGTGTTCTTGAAAAGCCATTGGGGGGAACGGCGCACGGCATCCCCGTCGTAGGATGAATCAGCGGGCGGTGAAATTTCTCATCGTCTCTAGGTTCCGGAGCACGCAAGCTGACGCTCTGATAAACCCGGCCTTCGTCGTCAATATAACGGTATGCTTTTTCGCCCCCGCTCAATGTAGGATTTTGACTTACCCAAGCAGCGAAATCCAACCTTACTTTATCAGTAACTCCCCCCTCTCTGGATACGAGCCGCGAAGCTTTGTTCAGCATAGAAACGGCGGAACCGTTTTGACGATAAACAGGTTCGCTACTATTCGATCTGAATGTAACGTATTCATGCTGAGTCGCTATGCCCCGACCGGCATTCATCGGGTTGCGTTTATCCCAGACGACACTACCTGCATCCGCCAACGGAAACTGCTCGAACAACATATACAGATTTTCGTATTCGTTTTCGTCAATGTGGCATAAGAAGGCGCCGTTCCCCTCAAGCAGCCGAATCCCGGCCTCGATGCGCTCTTGCATCATCGCCAGCCAACTCGAATGCCGGTAGCCGTTCTTGTACAGGAATCCGCTTGTCTGCGTGTTGTACGGCGGATCGATATGAACGCACTGCGCCTGCCCCCGATACCGCGCCTGCAACAGGTTCAGCGCCTGGAAGTTCTCGCCGTGGACCAGCAGCCCGTCCGTTTGCTCGTCCAGCGGCCCGGCTTCGGAGAGCGCCGCCAGCAGCCGTTCGACAAAGCCGCGGTCGAAATGCCGCGTATCCAGCACCAGGTAGGGGTTGGCCTTGAGGAAGTCCTCGCTCGGCGGGTCGCTCCAGCCCGCGCCGCCGTTGGTCAGATCGCCCGCGATCTCGTCGACGGCGTACAACTCGACCCATTCCCGGCGCTGCGCCGCGTTGGCGGCGATCTCGGAGTAGAGCGCCTCGGGCACGCGGTCGAGCGTCACGCACCAGTTCGTTTCGAGCACGAACTTCTTCTTGAGCCAGAGCTTCTTTTGGAAATCTTCCAGTTGCGCCAGGAAATCGATGATTTTGCCGCCGATGTGGCGCACCGCGCGCACCCGCGCCAACGCCCGGTCGAGACGGGGGGCGCCGCCCTGCTCCAGATCGTCCAGGTTCAGCACCTCGGTATTCAGGTACAGGTCCAGCTCGCGGCGCAGGAAGCCGCCCAGGTCTTTGTGGATGAAGTAATCGAAGCTGTTCCTGGCCGTGTAGCGCTCGACGTGCTTGCCCAGCAGCGTGCGCTCGCCGTCAGCCTCCGTCGGCGTCGGCGCGGCCAGCAGGGGCAGCCAATCCGGGGGCGCCGCATTCAGGACGCGCTCGACCGCCGCCGCGTCGATCCGGCTTTGCTGCCGGCTGCCGTTGCCCGGCCACTTCTTCTTTTCGCCGTCCGTCAGCGGCCGGTGCTCGAAGCGGACGATCAGTTCGCCGCCCTCGACGCCGACGGCGCTCTTGCCGCGGGCGAGCGTGAAGCGGCGCTGCCTGCCGTCGGCTTCCTTGACGTTGTCTTTCTCGTTGTCGGCCGCGGCGATCTCGAAACGCACGCGCCGCGCCGCCTTGCCCGCGCCCACGGTGAAGGCGTAAGCGGCGTAATTCTCGGTCGTCTTGACGTAGTACTGATCGGCGTTGGCCCAGTGCAGCTTCACTTCCTCGCCGTCGTAGGGGATCAGGTAAGCGGCGCGGCCGCCGCTCGAGTAGCGGCGCTGCGAGATGAAGTCGCCCTCGACGTAGTAACGGGCGAAGAAGTTGGCGAGATGGTTGTAAACGTCGGCCTCGGCGTCTATGTCCTTGCGCATCTCGGCCAGCCGCTCGCGCTGCTGCCGGATCACGGGCGAATCATCGGGATTGAGTCCCATTTCCCTGATCGTTGCGGCGGCAGGCTCTATCTTCCTCTCCAGTTCGGCCATCTCCTCGGCGCCGGCGAGATTCAGCTTCGTCTTCACCTGCGGCAGCAGGTCGTTGTCGAGGAACCTGACGACCTCGGCGGACTTCAGGTTCATGATCCGGTACAGGCCGAAATCGAGGTCGCCGCGGTCGAGTTGGAACATCTCGCGCAGCAGGGTTTTCAGTCGCTCGAAATTTTTTCCTGCGCCGGGCGCCGGGTCAAGGGGCGTCGAATCGTTCATGAACGGAACTGCAAGAAGCCCGAGCGGACCGCCGTTCGGGCTGTCGGTATTTTACCAATTGGAAGACATGAGGCCGGTTTGCGGACATGCCGGCGGCGGCCGGTCAACCGTCCGGCGGGACAGCCTTCGGAAAATCGTCGATGGACGCTTCGATTTTGCCATCCGTGCTCACTACTGTCCGGTTCGTTCGCTGGGAGATCGATATAAGCTATTTGGTTTGATAGGTTTACAAGCATATTAGGGTGTCCGCGACTTGAACCGGGCGCCGTTTTCCGCCTACCTATCGAGCTTGCGCCAGACACGGGCTGGCCGCACTTGGGGGCCGACGAGCGGCTGCGTAGGCTGTCTGCATGTATGGCGGCAAGACCCTGTTCGCCCAAGTTATGAGCTTTCTACCCTGGAAAACATTCTCCCGGATCGTGGCGCGCTACCAAGGTGACCGCCTCGTGCGCAGGCTGCGCTGCAGCGAGCACTACCGCGCGATGGCCTTCGCCCAACTTACCGGCCGCGAGAGTCTGCGTGATCTCGAGGCCTGCCTTGCAGCCCGTCCCTCCAAGCTCTACCACTCCGGCTTCCGCACAGCGGTGCGCCGCTCGACTCTGGCTGACGCCAACGCGCGGCGCGACTGGCGCCTGTTCGCCGCTTTCGCCCAGCGCCTGATTGTCCAGGCGCGCGCCCTGTATGCCCACGAGCCGTTGGCGGCGGCCTTGCACGAGACCGCCTACGCCCTTGACTCGACGACCGTCGATCTGTGCCTGTCGCTGTTCCCCTGGGCGCGCTTCCGCAAGACCAAGGCCGCAGTCAAGATGCATACCCTCCCTGTTGGACTTACGCGGCTCCATCCCCAGCTTCATGCACCTCTCCGAGGGCAAACTCCACGACGTCAACGTGCTCGATTTGCTGCTCCCGGAAGCGGGCGCGACCTACATCATGGACCGCGCCTATGTCGACTTTGAGCGCCTCTACCGGCTACACCAAGCCGGCGCCTTTTTCGTCACCCGCGCCAGGAAAAACTTCCGTGCCGGCGTCTCTACTCGGCCCCCACGGAGCGTACTCTGGGCGTCATCGCCGACCAAACCATCGCTCTCGACGGCCTGCGCACCAAGAACCTCTATCCCGACCGCCTGCGGCGCATCCGCTACAAAGACCCGCAAGCCAACAAAACCCTGGTGTTCCTCACCAACCGCAGCGAACTCGACGCGCTGACGATCTGCAGCCTGTACAAAAGCCGCTGGCAGGTCGAGTTGTTCTTCAAATGGCTGAAACAACACTTGCGCGTCAAACGCTTTCTGGGAGTTTCGGAAAACGCAGTCAAGTCGCAACTGTGGATCGCCGTCTCGGTCTATGTGCTCGTAGCGATCCTCCGCAAGCGCCTCGCAATCGACACCCCCGCTCTCCACAATGCTGCAGATCCTCTCGGTCATGCCCTTCGAGCAAATGCCTCTATACCAAGCACTTACTGCAGAGGAATACAACTCCCAACCGACCCCGCCCACTAAACAGTTGAATCTTCTTGACTTATAACCGGACAGTAGTGATCCGTGCTTTGGATCGGCGCTTGCACATCGATCTTATAACTGTTATAATTCCTTAAACCTTAATTTTCCAGGAGGACATATGCACTCACTCTCAATATCAACGACGACCTTCAAGCGATTGGAAAGGCACGCCAAGGCGTTCGTGGACACTCCGGACACGGTCATAAACCGCGCTCTGGACGCTCTCGATCGGCTTGCGGGCGTCCCTGCCCCGAACAACGGCTACAGCACAGCATCCGAACGGCGGATCGACCCGCAGCAGCTTCCTGACTTGACGCACGCGAAAATACTGGACGCGACGGTCGCCGGAACGGCAGTCCCACGCCCAAACTGGAATCTTCTGCTGAAGAAAATGGTTCGCTTGGCAATCAAGCGCGTCGGAACACTGGATGAACTCTGCCGCCTGTGTCCCATCAACGCTGTCAGCGGTCAAAAGGAAGACGAAGGCTACAGCTACCTGCCCGATATCGACGTTTCAGTCCAGGGTCAGGCTTCCAACGCGGCCTGCCAAGCGGTTGTGGCGATTGCGCAGAGTTTCGACATCGCTCTGGATATCGGTTTCTTGTGGCGGAACAAGCAAGGCGCCGCGTACCCCGGCGAACGCGGCCGCATCCGCATACCCGGCGCCAATTCCGCCTGACGGCAAGTGTACTCGTCCAGAGTGCGCTGACCGTTTACCATGACCGTATGCGCTTTCTGCGATTCGCCCTGTTCC
This sequence comes from Bryobacterales bacterium, assembly GCA_965214655.1. Classification (GTDB taxonomy): domain Bacteria; phylum Acidobacteriota; class Terriglobia; order Bryobacterales; family UBA6623; genus CATQHP01. The sequence goes on from OZ243965.1 coordinate 5,242,185, forward strand.
TTCTTGCGGCTTGCGCCCTCGCGGCGAAGCCGAATCTGGTTTTCATCATGGTCGACGACCTTGGCCCCGAGTGGATTTCGGCCTACGGCGGCGAGGGCATCGAGACGCCCAACATCGACAAGCTGGCCGCGGGCGGCATGAAGTTCAACAACGCCTACTCCATGCCGCAATGCACGCCGACGCGCGTGACGCTGCTCACCGGGCAGTATCCCTTCCGCCACGGCTGGACCAATCATTGGGACGTGCCCCGCTGGGGCGCCGGCTGCCACTTCGACCCCGCGCGCAACGCGACCTTCGCCCGGCAACTGAAGAAGGCCGGCTACGTCACGGCGATCGCCGGCAAGTGGCAGATCAACGACTTCCGCGTGCAGCCCGACATCCTGCGCGCCCACGGCTTCGACGCATGGTCGATGTGGACCGGCGGCGAAGGCGGCAACCCGGCCAGCGACGAGCGCTACTGGGGGCCCTACGTCTACACGAGCAAGGCCGCGAGCAAAACCTACGCAGGCGCGTTCGGGCCGGCCATGTACAACGATTTTCTGGTCGAGTTCGTGCATCGCAACAAATCCAAGCCCATGCTGCTCTACTACCCGATGGCGCTGACCCACGGGCCGCTCGTGCATACCCCCCACGAACCGTTCGCCGAGACGAAGATGGAAAAGCACCGGGCGATGGTGCGCTATACGGACTATCTCGTCGGCAAGCTGGTCAAGGCGTTCGACGACGCCGGCGTCCGCGGCAACACGATCGTTATCTTCACCACCGACAACGGAACCGCGGGCGGCATTTCCGGGCGCATGAACGGCAGAACGATCCGCGGGGGCAAGGCCAAGCTGACCGAGAACGGCCCGCGCCAACCGTACATCGTCAACGGCCCCGGCCTGGTTCCGGCGGGCGTGAAGACCGACGCCCTGACCGATTTTTCCGACCTGCTGCCGACGCTCTGCGAGCTCGCCGGGGCGCCGCTCCCCGAGGGCGTGACGCTCGACGGCAAATCGCTCGCCAAGGTGATCCTGGGCAAAGCCGCCGACGGCCCGCGCGAGTGGATTCTGGCGATGGGCTTCGGCCCCGGCGCGCTGGACGAAAAGGGCGTGCGCGGCGTCAGCGACTACGCGCCGCGGGTCATCCGCGGCAAGCGCTACAAGATTCACGTCCATGACGGCGCGGCGACGGCGCTGTACGACCTGGCCCGCGACCCGGGCGAGGAAAGCAATCTGATCGACAGCGGCGACCCCGCGCACGTCCGGGCGCTGGCCCGCTTGCAGGCCGTCGCCGCAACGATGCCGGCCAAGGACGCGCGGCCGCGTTACAACCCGCTGCCGCCGCAGCCCTGGGACGTCACGCTCGATCAAGACCGCTTCCGCTACAAGCCGGCGGCGGCGCGGTAGGCGCTTTCCGCCTGCGCTAAAATACCGTTTGGACGCTCCGGCTCACGGCTCCGGCTCACGGCCCCGGCAACGCCCCGTTCCCTTGCCGCTCTTGTTTGCCCTTGCGGGCGGCTTGATGGTTTCCGCAGCGCCGCTCCCATGTACGTCAAGAAGCCCCGCTTGCTGACCCCCGGCCCGACGCCGCTGTATCCGCCGGCGGCGCGCGCCATGGCGGGCGCCGACGTGCACCACCGAACGGGCGAGTTCATCGAGGTTTACCGCAGCGTCATCGCCGGCCTGCACTATTTCATGGGAACGGAGAACGGCATCGCCCTGTTCGCGGCCTCGGGCAGCGGCGCGATGGAGGCGGCGGTCTCCAACCTGTTTTCCGCCGGCGACAAGGTTATCGTCTGCACGGCGGGGAAATTCGGCGAGCGCTGGGCGCGCATCGCGCAGGCCTTCGGCCTCGATACGGTCATCGTCGAAAAGCCCTACGGCGAATCCGTCAAGCCGGAGCAGGCGGCGCAGGCGCTCGCCGCCAATGCGGACGTCCAAGGCGTTTTCATCCAGGCCACCGAGTCTTCGACCGGCATTTCCCACGACGTCGAAGCCATCGGCGAAATCGTCGCCGCGACCGACGCCGTGCTGGTCGTGGACGCCATCACCGGCCTCGGAACCAGCGTGCTGGAGATCGACGCCTGGGGGCTCGACGTGGTCATCGGCGGCTCGCAAAAAGCGGTCATGATCCCGCCCGGCCTGGCTTACTGCTCGGTCAGCGCAAAGGCGCTGCAACGCGCCGCGGCCGCCTCCAATCCCTATTTCTACTTCGATCTGCGCAAGCACATCGCCGCGGGACCCGAAGGCGATTCACCCTGGACGCCGGCGACTTCCCTGATTCTGGGACTCGGCGAGGTTCTCCGTTTCGTCCGCGAGATCGGCCGCGAGAAGCTGATCGCCAACGCGCAACTGCTGGCCCGCGCGGCCCGCGGCGCGGCGCAGGCGTTGGGCCTCGAGCTTTTCGCCAGAGACGCCATCCCCGCCGGGGCCGTTACCGCGATCCGCGCGCCCGCGGGAATCGACTCCGGCGAGATCGTCAAGCGTTACAAGAGCGATTTCGCCTCCATCGTCGCCAACGGACAGGGGTCGATGAAGGGGTGCATCTTCCGTTACGCGCACTTGGGGTATTTCGATTTTCACGACCTTTTCGCGACCGTCGCCGAGCTGGAGCTGATCCTGCACGAGCTTGGCCTGCCGGTCGCGTTCGGCGCGGGCGTCCGCGCCGCGCAAGAGGTCTATCTCGAAGCGAAAGCGGCCGACAGGGCCTGACACGCGCCGATGACCATTCTCATTGCCGACGCCATCGCCCCCGCCGCCGCGGACGTGCTCAAGGCCGAGCCGGAGTTCCACGTCATCGTTTCGAACGCCCGGGAATACCGCAAGCATCTCGCCGGCGCCGAGGCGGTGCTCATTCGCAGCGCGGTCAAGATGACCAAGCGCGAGTTCGCGCTCGCGCCCAAGCTGCGGGTCGTCGGACGCGCGGGCGTGGGCGTGGACAACGTCGATTGCGACGAAGCGACGGCGCGCGGCGTGGTGGTGATGAACACGCCGGGCGGCAACGCCGTCGCGGTGGCCGAGCACACGCTGGCCTTCATGCTCTCGCTGGCGCGCTCGGTGCCCGGCGCCAGCGCCTCGACGAAAGCGGGCAAATGGGAGAAGAGAAAGTTCGTGGGCAGCGAAGTGGCGGGCAAGACCCTGGGCATCGTCGGCTTCGGCAACGTCGGCCGCGAGGTAGCCCGGCGCGCCAAGCCGTTCGGCATGGAGATCGTAGCCCACGACCCATACGTTTCGAGCGACGCCGCCCAGGATGCCGGCGTGGAGTTGCTCGAACTCGACGAGCTTTACGCCCGCGCCGACTACATCACGCTGCATCTTGCCTTGACGCCCGAGACGCGCGCGCTGGTGAACGCCGCGTCGATCGCCAAGATGAAAGACGGCGTGCGCATCGTCAACTGCGCCCGCGGCGAGTTGATCGACAGCCGGGCGCTCAACGACGCGCTCTCCGCCGGCAAGGTGGCGGGGGCCGCGCTCGACGTGTTCGAGAAGGAGCCTCCAGGCGCATCGCCGCTGCTCGCTCAGGAAAACGTCGTGGCGACGCCGCACATCGGCGGCTCGACCGCCGAGGCCCAGGAGAAGATCGGCATCCGCATCGCCAAGCAGGTGCGCGACTTTCTCAAGCACGGCGTGGTGCTGTCGGCGGTCAACATGCCCTCCGTCAGCGCCGAGCAATACGGCAAGCTGGCGCCGTTTCTGGCGCTGGCCGAGCGTCTCGGCTCGTTTGCGGCGCAAACCGCGCAGGGCCGGCCCGTGCGCCTGAAGATTACCTATTCGGGGAACTTCGGCGAGAGCGATTCCGCGCTGATTCGCAACGCGGCGCTGAGCGGCGTGCTCAACCGTTTTCTCTCGCAAAAGGCCAACCTCATCAACGCCGCGCAGATTGCCCGCGAGCGCGCCTTGGGCGTCACCGAGGTGCGCCGCGGGCGCACGCACTTCAGCGATTCGATCGCCCTTTCGCTCAAGACCGAGGAAGGCGGGCGCGCGGTGGAGGGAACCGTCTTTCCCGACGGGTCGCCGCGCCTGCTGAGCATCGACGGCATCTACGTCGAGACCCGGCTCGGCGGCCACCTGGTTTACGTCACCAACAAAGACGTGCCCGGCGTCATCGGCCGCGTGGGGACGATCCTCGGCGACAACGGCATCAACATCGCGGACTTTTCGCTCGGCCGCGGCAAGCCGCCGGAAGCGGGCAAGGCGGCCAACGCGGTCGCGGTCGTGCTTACCGACCAACCCCTGCCGGCCGCCGTGCTGGAGCAGCTTTACGCGACGCGCGCCGTAACCTTCGCCAAGGCCATCGAACTGTAACGGCGCGGCTTGTCTTTTTGCGCGCTTGCGGTTACGCTTGAGCGCAAGAAGGAGACGGCCATGAAACGCATTCCTCCGGCGCTGCTTGCGGGCGCGCTTTTCCTTTTTGCAGGCTGCGGCGGCGCGGGAGACGAGAGCGCCGCGGGCTTGAAGGTCTTCAGCGGCGCCTCAGTCTTCGACGGGCTGGGCGGTCCGCCGATCGAGAACGCGGCGATCGTGGTGCGCGACGGGCGCATCGCCGCAGTCGGGCCCGCCGCAGCCGTAAACGCGCCGGCGGGCGCGGAGACGATCGACCTCGCGGGCAAGTTCGTCACCCCGGGCTTCATCCTCGGACACGGCCACGTCGGCGGCGCGCGCGGTCTCGAGACCGGCCCGGCGGTCTATACCCGCGAGAACCTGCTCGACCAACTCGCGCTCTACGCGCGCTACGGAGTCACCACGGTTCTCAGCCTGGGCGGCGACGGCGCGGAAGCGGCGCGGCTGCGCGAGGAGCAGGCTGCCCCCGGCCTGAACCGCGCGCGGATTTACATCGCCGGTTCCGTGGTCGACGGCGACACCCCCGAAGCCGCGCGCGCTCAAGTCGACCGCAACGCCGAGATGCCCGTCGATTACATCAAAATCCGTGTGGACGACAACCTGGGAACTACCAGGAAAATGCCGCGGGACGTTTACCGCGCGACGATCGACCAGAGCCACCAGCGGGGTCTGCGGCTGGCCGCGCACCTTTTCTATCTGGAAGACGCCAAGACGCTGCTCGAAGACGGCACCGACTTCATCGCGCACAGCATCCGCGACCGCGCCGCGGACGACGAGGTCATCGGACTGCTCAGGGAGATGAACGTCTGCCTGTGTCCGACGCTGACGCGGGAGGTTTCGACGTTCGTCTACGAAGACACGCCGGAGTTTTTCAGCGATCCGTTTTTTCTCAAGGACGCCGACCCGTCCGTCCTGGAGCAGCTCAAAGACCCCGAGCGCCAGAAGCGCATGCGCGAGAGCGAAGCCGCGCAGCAGTACAAGGTTGCGCTGGAGACCGCTTCCGCGAATCTGAAGAAGCTCGCCGACGCCGGAGTCAGGATCGTCTTCGGTACCGACACCGGCCCCCCGGCGAGGTTCCAGGGTTATTTCGAGCACATGGAGATGCAGTTGATGGCCGAAGCCGGGCTGACGCCGGAGCAGATTCTGCGCTCGGCGACCGGCGACGCCGCGGAATGCCTGGGCTTCGACGAGGTGGGCACGCTGCAAGCGGGCAAGTGGGCCGACTTCAACGTTTTCGACGAAAATCCGCTCGACGCCATCGAGAACACGCGCAGCCTGGCCGGCGTGTGGATCGCCGGGACGCGGGTTCCGACAGCGGCGGAATGAGCCGGCCGATACACGGGATCCCTGAAGTGCGTATATACTAAGAATCGGAAGTTTTATGCCGACAGAGAAGACTTCGCCGTATTTCGCATCGATGCCGATACCGTCGGCGGAATCCCTTCGGCGTCCGCTCCGGGACGAGGAAAAGCGGGCGCTATGGGGAGACCGCGCTAAGGGCCGGCGCAAAAATAGTTTCCGTTTTTGTTACATGGGTTCGATGGTGTAGTTCCATTTGGGCATTGAGCTGTCGGGTGTGATGCGTAGCTCCTGCATTTCCTCATCGGTGACCTTGACGCCGGTCTTGTAGGTCTTTCGCACCAGGTGTGCACGCACGCGCAGTCCGGTGGCGGTGCGTGTGGTGCGCAGGTATTTCAGGATGGTCTCGTAGCTGTCCAGCGGGCGGCCCGCCCAGTTCTTGGTGACCTCGCAGAACATGCGGTGTTCGATGGGATTCCACTTCGAGGTGGCCGGCGGGTAGTGGGCCACGGTCACGCGCAAGCCGTGCCGGTTGCAGAGGCGGTGTTGCAGGTTGAATTTCCAGGCGCGCGCCGTGCAACTGTTGCTGCCGCCGCCGTCGGCCAGGATCTGCAGCGCGTTGGCCTCGGGATAGTGCTTGCAGCCTTGGGTGCGCCACCATTTCTCGATGCAGTCGACGGCGAACGCCGGGGTGTCGGCGGTCTGGCCGACGAAGACGGTGCCGGCGTTGGCCCGCGGGTCGTAGATGCCGTAGGGGACGGCGAGGCCCTCGGCATCGGAGCGGAAGTCGTGGTCCTTGACCTGTTCGGGACTGCGGTCCCACTTGGCGCCGGGATTTCGGAACGCGCCGACGAGTTCCTTCTTCTTGGTATCGACGCTGATGACCGGGACGTTGTCGGCGGCGCAACGCTCGCGCAGGTCGGCGATGTGCCGGAACTGATCGTCGCGCCTCGGATGGGAAGCGCCGGCGAGCTTCTTGTGGTTGACGCGCAGCGAATAGCCCATCGCTTTGAGCAGTCGAGCGACCGTCCGGGGGCAGACGTCGATGCCGAGCGCGCCCAGTTGGTCGGCGACCTTGGCGGTCGTTCGGCGTGTCCACTTCAGGCCGCTGACCGGGTCGCCGGCCGTCTCGTGGTCCATCAAGGTTTTGATGCAGGCGATGACTTCCGGCGTTTTTTTTCCGTCGGTGTGCGTCCGCCGCCGGCGCGCCGCACCCGGTCGACCTCGACGTCACGCTCGACCAGTTGCCGCCGGCCGGCGGCGACCGTCGACGGGTCGATGCCGAGCAGTCGGGCGATGCGCCGGTCGCCGCCCCACCCGCACTTGAGGGCTTCGAGGCCGGCGAACAGCCGCCGCTGCCGCTCGTCGAGCAGGCTGGCGAACAACACAATGGCGGCGCGCAACTCCTCGGGCATCAGGTCGGCGTCGGGCAGGGGTTGCCCGAGTCCGGGCGTGGCCAGCAGCAGACGTCTGGCGCGCACCTGGTGCGTCTGTTGCGCGCGGTCGGCGGCGCAGTAGAGGAACTGTCCGGCGAGCTTGTGCCGTGTCAGCCGCCGGTCATCGACGAGCTTGCGCAGCGCGTCCTGGGTGCCGACACCGAGCAGGTTGTCCAACTCGTCGGCGAAGTGTCCGGCCTCGGCGTGGTTGATGAACGACTCGGCGGTTGCGATCAAGGTGCCGGCGCGGGAGAAGCGGACGCCGGCGAACGACCACAGGCCGCGCTCGTCGAAGTGGGCGAGTTGGTCGAGGGTGTAGTAGCCGCCGCGATGCGAGTAGCTGGTGCGGGCGTCGATGTCCTTGAGCTTGCGGAACGCGGTGCGCCTGCTGGCGCGGGCGCCGAGCGCGGCCATGACCTCGGCCAGCGAGGCGATGGTCTGGTTGCGGAGCAGGGCGATGATCGTGTCGGCGGAGAATTGGGTTGGTCTCATTATGGCGCCATTGCGGGTTCGCATTTCCGCAATGATGCCACAACTCGGACGGGCTGCGCCCCTCAGATGACGGGACTTGATTGCTGATCACGAGAGTCGCGGCGCCGGTGGGTTCTACTGCGAGACTACGGGCGCTTCTAGGAAGTTATTCTTGCGCGAACCCTTACGGCATATCCCCGCAGATGCTGGATAGGTTGGCCGATGTTCTGGAAGAATGCGACGAAGAGGAGCGGGAATTGATTCAGGCGTGTATCCAAGCCCTCATCTATCGGAGAATGGAAGCCTACCTATTCGACCAGCGTAACGGCTCGGCGTACAAGTTCATCGACAGGCTTGAGAAAACGGTCGATAGGTTCAATAGGCACTTCAAGTGAGCGAAGAGCGGCAAGTAGAAGAACCAGTTCGCGAACCGGGCGCCAATGAGCCTGTCAACAAGCGTACCCAGTTGATTCAGGAGGTCTTCGCCGGCTCCATTCGTTCGGGTCCGGCGCATCATCCGATCTTCGACAAGTTCGAGTCGCAACACGTCACACTGTTTCTCGATCATTCATTCGAGAAAGAAAAGACCGAACAGCAGATTCGTAGGAGCAACCGGTGGTTTCGGTTTTTCTATACAGCGCTCGGTATCGGAATCTTCGTTTTCCTGACGTTGTTGCTCATGCCCGAGTGATCCGAGTTGTATTCTCAGATTCTGCAAAGCTTGACAGTGTTTTTTGCCGGGTTTGCGGGCGTCTACGGATTCAAGTCGTACCAAGACCGGCGAAGCGAGTAGTCGCATGACGAACGCATGCCGGCGCTCGCCGGCGCGCGGCAATACCCGTCGTTGGCTGCTGCGCTTTGCGGCGGCGGTCATGGGCCTCGTCCGGCCGGCCGCGGCCCAGCGGAAAGAATCTCTCCCGGCCTTTGTCCCGCTGCTGGAGCCGCTGCGCTTCGCCGCCGCCGACTTTCCGCGGCCGTGGACGGCGGTTCCGTTCACCGCCCGCTGCGCCGCGCCCGGCAATCCCGAGCGGCCCGCGCGGGAAGTCCTCTTGAAAGGCGTCGTGCTGCGCCTTCCCGCTTCCGGCGGCGGGGCGGACTTCCAAGCCTACTGTCTGACCTGCCCGCACGAAATCTGCCAAGTCGATTTCACCACCGAAACCAAGGGCGTGGAGCTGGCGCCCGAGCGCCTTCCCCGGCATCCCCTTTTCGTCTGCCCGTGCCACTTCAGCGCCTTCGATCCGCTCGCGGACGGCGGACGGCTGGCCGGCCCGGCGCACCGCGGACTGTACCGCTTCGGGCTGGAGACGCGCGGCGGCGCGGTCGTCGTACGCGAGATCGAACGCGCGGCGCTTGTATAGCGCGCGCCGGGCGGCTATCCTATTCAGCGGAGACCGTCCGATGCATACCCGTCTGTTCCCCGCCCTGCTCGCCCTTGCCGCCGCGTCCGGCGCCTACGCCGCGGATTCCGCCGGCTATCGGGAAAAGCTCTACATCCTGAGCAGCGCCGACGACGACATGACCGTCGTCGACACGGCCACGAACAAGATCGTCGGCGCCGTCACGGTCGGCGCCCTGCCGCACGGCATCGCCGCGCCCCGCTCGCACAAGCTGCTCTACGTGGCGACCGAAGGCGAGGATCACGGCGTCACGGTCGTCGATCCGGTCAGCGACAAGGCGGTCGCTAGGCACACGGTCTTCGGCAAACGCCCCAACGAAATCGATATCACCTCCGACGGGCGCTACCTCTATCTGCCCGCCAGAGGCGAGTGCCGCTACGAGGTTTTCGATACGGTCAAGGAAGCGCTGGTCGCCAAGATTCCGGTCAGCGGCTATCCGCACAACGTCGTCGTGTCGCCGGACGACCGTTTCATGTACCTTTCCGCTTACGACCGCGGCAGCCTTTCCGTCGAGAACGCGCTGAAAGCGGGCGAATGCACCACCTTGAACAAAAAAATCTACGTGGTCGACGTCGAAACCCATGAAGTCGCCGCGACGATCGACACCCTGGAAGCCCCCAGACCGATCGCCGTCAGCTCCGACGGGAAGCGCCTCTACGCCAATACCGACAACCTGATGGGCTTCGTCACGCTCGATCTGGAGAAGCGCAAGCTGCTCTACCGCTCGGAGTACGCGCTGACCGAAGAGGAGCGGGCGACGCCGAGCCGCTCGCACGGCATCGGCGTTACGCCCGACAACAAGGAAGTCTGGTCGACGAACATCAACCACGGATTCGTCCACGTCTTCGACGTGACGGCCGACCCGCCGCGGCAGATCGCCAAGCTCGCCACCGGCCGCACGCCCCTGTGGCTGACCATGACGCCCGACGGGAGCACCGTGTACGTCGCCAACACGGCCGACGACACGATCTCCGTCTTCGACGCCAAGACCAAGAAAGAGAAAACGCGCATCCAACTGCCGAAGGGCAAGGCGCCCAAGCGCATGCTCGTTCTGCGAGTTCCGACCGGCTGATTGCCGCCCGCGCGGGGGCGTCCGCGAACGTTGGGGCGCGGCCAATGTGCGTTGCCAGATGGTCTGTGCGTTTTTTTGCCAGATGATTTGCACAACCTCGAGCTGCACTTTGGCCCACTTTGACGCGCTTTCGTGCGCGGGCTAAAGAGTCTCGAGATCGCGCTGGAACCGCTCGAGCGTCGTCCCCTCGGCCAGCGCCTTATCGACAGCGCCGCGGATGTCGGCCGGCAAGTCGGGATCGGCGCGTTTGGCGACGGTAAAGGCGCCTGCATGCTCCACCGCCCAAGTGTCGCGGTACTCATGCCGCATCGGATCTGATCATATCATGCCGCGCCGCCCGCGGCTTCAGGCGAGGCCGTGCTTGCGGCGCCAAGCCAACTGACGGCGGGCGATCCCGCGCTGTACGGCATACTCCGGGCCGGCGAACTCCGGGCTGGTGAGCCGCTCCTCGGCGGTTACCCGGCGCAGCAGGCCGGCCTCCTCTTTGCGCGTTCTCTCGCGCTCTTCAGGATCGGCCTCGATGGCGGCGTTGATTTCGGCGTCTTCCTCGTCGGAGATCGGCGCGAGGTAGAAATTACTGTCGCCCATGCCGCCACTCAGTATAGCGCCTCTGCTCGGGCTTGGTCGCCTTGCGCAGGGTAATCATGCGGATGCGTCCGTCACGGCGCGTGTAGACCGCCTTGTGGAGAGTGCCGAGGATGAGGCCGTACTGACTCTCCACCTCTTCGCCGGCCTCTATCTCGATGTCCGGGTATGTGGCCGTGTCCCAGTCGAAGTCGAGCATGGCGGCGAAGTCGACCTTGTGATCCCGGCGCACCTTGGCGCGCTTGCGGTTGTCCCATTCGTAGACGTGCCCCGCTCCGGGCGCGGCGGCTTCCTGACCGGGGAAATCCCGCTCCAGGCGCTCGGCGAGCAGCCGTGACATTTCCGTACGCCTGGCCCCCGCGTCGCCGGGGTTGTAGTCCCAGCCAGGATCGATGCCGACGGGCACTTGCCGCGTCTCGCCAATGCGCTTGTTGAACCAGGTCCGCTTCGTGACCTCCGGGCGCTCGCTCGGCTTCCAGCCGCGGCGCTCCATCTGACTTTCGCTGAGCTGGATCAGCCAGCATCGACACCGCCATGCGTTCGGCGGCGCGTGCGTCTTCCACCAGGGATCGTCGACCGGCAAGATCGTGCCGTGCCAGGCGGCGTGAGCGGGCCGCGTTTCTTCGTCCTGCACCGCCGAATAGCGCAGGTATGGCCGACTCTTTTTGACGTTCTGGATGCGCTCCCAGTCGCCGGCCGCGTAGGAGACGCGCAGATTGGTCTCGAAGATCGTGCGCAGCCGCCGTGGGCTGCCCAGCTGGACCTTGTGCGTCTCGCCGGTCTTGGGGTCGATCATCTCCTTCTTGCCCCACCAGCCCTCCTTTATCAGCAGCGGTTCGAGTTCCTTTCGGAAGTCCTCGAATGTGGTCCCCTCGGCCAGCGCCTTGTCGACCGCCGCGCGCACGTCGGCCAGCAGATCGAGACGCATCATCTTGGCGACGGTGAAGGCGCCGGCGTGTTCGCCGGCGTAGATATCGCGCCAGCTGAAACCGACCGCGTAGCCCTTGGCGCGGAAGGCGCGGATGGCCTCCTCTGGAGGCAGGCCGGGATCAACGACGGCCATCGCCGGCCACCCCATCGAGCAGCGCCGCGAATTGCGCCCGCGCCACCGCGACGGCCACGCGCTCCGACGCGGGACGCGCGGCCAAGGCGTCGATACGCGCCCGAAAATCATCCAGGCTGTCGGCCTCCGCCGCGGCCCGCACCTCATCGATTTGCGGCTCGATCAGCGGCTCCCAATCTTCGAGCGCCTTGGCGGCGATCTCGTCGACCGCGTCGCGGTCCGCCGCGCGGGCTGCCGCTGCGGCTGCCGCAGCGAAAGCCGCATTCGCCGCCGCCGCAGGGGGTTGCTCCGGCGCGCCCGGAGCCGCCAGCAACTCCGCACCCTCTTCGGGGTCGGGCAGCCCCAGCCGATCCCTCACCACCGACGCCTGCACCGGCAGCCCCAGCGGAACCAGCCGTTCCAGCGCCGTGGTCAGCGCCGCCGTGTCTTCGGGTTCGGCCACCGGCAGCGTCAGCCGCGGCAGGGCAACCTCCGCGCCGAAATTCAGCCGCACGAACGGTCGCACCAGATCGCGGTTCAGAGTCGCCGCCAACTGCCGCGCGTCCGCGCCGAGGATGTCCCCGCGAACCTCGTCGTGCACCTGCGCCTGCGCCCGCGACGAGCCGTCGTCGGTGGTCATCGTCTGCCCCAGCACCGCCTTCGAGATCTGGCTGTCCACGTACCGGGCAAGATCGCGGAAGACGTCCGCCCCGGACTGCCCCGAACCGCCCGCCTGCTCGAACTCCACGCGCATCGATTCGGGCATCACCGCCGCCGCGTCCGTGCCCAGGTTGGCAACCGCGCCGATGAGCGTATCGATGTCGCTCTCGGTTGCTCCGGGCCCGTAACGCCCCACCCGCAGCGGCATGCCGAACACCTCGGCGTAGGCCGTCCAGTCGGTCAGCGCATAGGCCTTGATCAAGTACGCCGCCGCCGCCAGGCGCGCCAGTCCGGCCCGCGCCGGCAGCCCGGAACGCAGCCGGGGAACGTGCGTGATCCACTTCGACGGGGCCAGCGGCTCGCCGTTGAAGCCGTCCTGCTCGGTCAGCAGGCGCAGCGTGCGCCCGTCCGTCCGATCCCAGCGGAACCAGCGCGGATCGCGCCACTCGTAGCGTTCGGGCGTCCAGCGCTCGCCCCGCCGCCAGACGATCTCGATCGCGGCGAAGCCCTTGCCCAGGGCATCGAGGCAGTCCTCGACCAGCGCCGGAAAATTCGACTCGGCGACCATCTCGCGCACGGCGTCGGCAAGCTCGACGTCGGCGGTCGCATCCGAGGCCGCCTCGACCTCCGGCTGCAGCCCCGACACCGCGCGCTTGCGCACGCCGAGCACGGCGGCATAGTGCGGGTCGCGCTCCTCCATTTCTTCGGCGAGCGTCAGATAGTCGCGGTGCTCGCCGCGATCGGCGGCGCGCAAGACGGCCGTCAGCCGGTCTGGCGTGAGGCCGTAGGAGATGGACTCCGACCGCCAGACCTGCCGCACGCCGGTGAGATGCGGTCTGGCGTGCTCGGCGGTCAGGCCGCGCCGGCGCACCGGCTGCCCGGTCGTCGGGTCGATGATCCGGGGCATGCGCTCAGCCATCGGCGGCCTCCTTGCGCGCCTGGCGATAACGCACGTGGTATTCCGCTGCCGCCAGGCGGCAGCGCAAGCACGCCGGGAGGCGCGCGCCAGGCGACAGAGCATCCTTGCAGATCACGCACCTGCCGGCGGCGATGAGTCGCTCGCGCCTCTCGGCGGCGTACTCCGAGTGCCGCCTGCGGCATCCTTCGCAGCGCCGCTGACCGGTCGCCGCCGGCTGCCGGGCGCAGGTGACGCACAGGCCGGATTCGACCAGCCGGCGATAGCGCATCTGATCCTGCCTCCGCTTGCGCTCAGCCATCGGCGGCCTCCTTGCGCGCCTGGCGCAAGCGCGCGGCGCGTTCCGCTTCCGCCAGGCGGCAGCGGAAGCACGTCAGGCGGCGCGCGTCCGACGACAATGCCACCCAGCAGCGCACGCACCTGCCGGCGGCGGTGAGTCGCTCGCGCTTCGTGGCGGCGGCCTCCGCGCGGCGCCCGCGGCATCCGTCGCAGCGCCGCTGACCGGTCGCCGCCGGCTGCCGCCCGCAAGTGACGCACAGGCCGGCCTCGACCAGCCGGAGATAGCGCGTCTGATTCTCCAGCCGCTTGCGCATCGTCGCAGCATCGGTCATCGACTCCACCCCCCGGTGGCCCGCACCAGCCGCTGCGGGCGATCTTCGCCGCGCCGATCGCGGCGGCGATTCCGCCCGCGCGGGACCGCGCGGTAGTCGTAGACTTCGGCGCCGGTCGAGGAGGCGTAGACGGCCAGGGCCAGCGCCCAGGCGCGGTCGGCGTGCGATCGCGCCGCCGCCGCCTCCGAGGCGTCGACGTCGAAGCGCACGTTGCCCGCCGGCGTGGTCACCCGCCGCAGCGAGTGCAGGTCCGCCCGCAGCGCCGCGTCGCCTGCCGGCAGGCGCAGCCGGCGATCCTCCATGCGCTCCTTGAGCAGCCCGGCCAGGTGCTGCTTCGTCGGCCCGGTGAAGAGCACGCCGTCGACCCGCAAGCGGCCGTGCGCGTCCTGGGCCTGCTCGACGACGGCCTCGCCCATGCCGGTCTGGTCCAGGGCGATCCGCAACGGGCGGTAGGCCATGACCATGTCGCGCAGCGCCTGGGCCTGCGCGGCGAACGACGCCCGGCGCATCTCACGCCGATCGCGCGCCCAGAGCACGTCGCCGACCTGCTCGACGGCGACGATCACCGTCAGATCTTGCCGGCGGGCGATATCCATGCCGATCCAGGCGTGCCCGCCGCCGTAGAGGCCCGGATCGCCGGCGTCGGCGTGCTCGCAGGAGTCGATGAGGTCGTAGGGCAGCCAGGCGCTGGCTTCGTCGAGCCATTCGAGTTCGTATTCCTGGGCCCAGGCGTCGGGATCGCCCAGCCCGGCGCGCAGCGTCTCGATGTCCCGCGGCAGCCCCTCGCGCACGGCGCGGTGGATATCGACCACGTGCCGCGACCAGACGGCGCCCGTATCGCCGCCGCCGGTCATCAACTCGTAGAACTTGTTGCCCTTGCCGTTCGGCGTCGAGACGACGCGCAGCGGGCGGCCTCAGCGCAGTGCTTCCAATAACACAGCACACTAATTCAGCGGCGATTCGGGGATTCAAACACAGCGGCCTCAAACGGTTCTCAGAAAACCAGGACGGGCGGCGGTTGCCGCAACCGTACCTGGAACGGATAACGGAAATCCTGGCTGCGTTGGATGGGCGCGACCCGATCGATAAACTGTCGGCGGCGCCCAGTTTCCGGCTGCATCAATTGAAGGGAAAGCGCAAGGGCGAATGGGCTGTGCGGGTATCGGGAAACTGACGCATCACATTCCGATTCGAGGGCGGCGAAGCCTGCGATATCGACTTGATCGATTACCATTAAAAAGAAGAGGGAGCAATGATTGCCGGACTGCGCGGGGATGCATGGCTGCGGCGTAATCCGCCGCAGCCCGGTCGTTTCATCCGAACGGGATACTTGGAGGGCAACGACTACGATTATGCGGGCATGACTCTAGGCGAAGCAGCCCGTAAGCTAGGCGTTTCGCGGGCAACGTTGTCGCGGGTCGTCAACGGACACACGGGAATTTCGGCGGAGATGGCTCTGAAACTGGAAGAGGCCGGCTGGGGAACCGCCGATTCCTGGATGCAGACGCAGGCTAACTACGAATTGACACAGGCGAGGAAACGTATGGGGCAGTGGCCGAACATCGAGAAGCTCAATATCGAGAAACGTACTGTGGGCGGCGATTCGCTTGCTGTCGAGCGCGACAAAGCACGCGTTGTTGCAGCGGGTGCTTGAGCGCCGCCGCGGGGCAAGGCGCCCAAGCGCATGCTCGTTCTGCGGGTTCCGGCCGGCTGAGCGCCGCCCGCGCGGGGGCGTCCGTAAACGTTGACTGCTCCGCTTGTCCGCGCCTGACTCAGGAACAGGATCGAACGATCCGGTTCATACTTTGGGCTTGCTGTCAAGACAGGATTGGCGGCGGGCGGCCCCATTGCAGTGTGTACAATGAAGCAGCGCCATCAATTCAATGGCGATTGACGGGTTCAAGAGCGGCAGGCTCAAACGGTTCTTCGACAAAGACGACGCGCGGAGGCTACCGAAACAGCATCTGGAGAGGATTACTTATATCCTGAAAGCGCTGCATGAAGACCCGAAAGAGTTGTTGCGATTGCCGGCCTACCGCATGCATCAACTGAAAGGAAGCCGCAGGGGTGAATGGAGCGTGAAGGTGTCGGGGAATCTGCGAATCACGTTCCGCATCAAGGACAACGGCGATGTTGACGATATTGACTTGGTCGACTACCACTAAAAAGAGAGCGGAACGATGATCGTTGGAGCGAGAGAAGACGCTTGGCTGCTGCTGAACCCCCCGCACCCGGGCGGCATGATCAAGACCGGCTGCCTGGATGCCGTTGACGACTATCCGGGCATGACCGTTAGCGAAGCGGCTGAGAAGTTGGGCGTCAGCCGTACCAGCCTTTCCCGCGTGGTGAACGGGCGCGGCCCTATCACACTGGATCTGGCGATGAAAATGGAAGCGATCGGCTGGGCTACCGCTGATGCCTGGATGAGGTTGCAGATCGATTGGGACATCGCACAAGCCCGTAAGCGGTTGAACCAACCCCGTGCGGCGGCCCCTGCCGTCCTGCAGGAGAAGCGCTTGCCGGCGGAAGCGGAAGCAGAAGCGGCGTGACCTGTGCCCGTCCCGGCCTGCTGCTCTGCGAGGGGCCCTGACGGGAACCTCTCTCGAAACCGTATTCCGCGACATTCGAGCGAAGCCTCGGAAGTTGGTTGCGCTGCAAGTAAGGAGTGCTTACTTTTTACCCGAGCTTGGCGGCGATGTCGGCGGCGATCAGGCCGCCGTGGAAGCGTCCGTTCTCGATGAAAATCTCGCCGGTGTTCATGCCGGCGACGATGACTCCGGCAAGATAGACGCCCGCGCGGTCGCTCTCCAACGTGTCGGGATTCGTGCGCGGGCGGCGGCTCTCGCGGTCGAACAGGATGCCGAGCTGCGCCAGAAAGTCGATGTCGGGCGTGTATCCGGTCATGGCCAGGACGAAGTCGTTCTTGATCCGCCGGGGGCCTTCGGGCGTGAGCAGGTCGAGCGTTTCTTCGTCGATGCGCTCGACGGACGTATTGAAGCAAGCCTCGATCTCGCCGCCGGCGATGCGGTTGGCGATGTCGGGCAGAATCCAGTACTTGATTTTCTCGCTCAGTTTCGGGCGGCGGTGGATGAGCGTGACGCGGGCGCCCGCGCGGTAGCATTCGAGCGCGCAGATCGCCGCGGAGTTCTTGCCGCCGATGACGGCGACGTCGCAGTCGTAGAACGGGTGCGGCTCCCGATAGTAATGGCGGACTTTCGGCAGCTCCTCGCCGGGAACGCCCATGCGCACGGGGATATCGTAAAAGCCGGTGGCGAGGACGATTTTCTTCGCGGCGTAGCGCCGGCGCTCGCCCGTGCGCCTTGTCGTTTCGACCGCGAAGGCCCCGTCTTCTCCGCCGACAGCGTCGACGGCCTCGTACTGCCGCACGTCGAGCTTGTAATGGCCGGCCACGCGGCGGTAATACTTGAGGGCTTCGCCGCGGGTAGGCTTGTCGCGCACCGCGGTCATCGGGATGTTGCCGATTTCGAGCAACTCCGGCGTCGTGAAAAAGGTGAGGTTGGTGGGGTAGTTGTAGAGCGAGTTGACGAGGCAGCCCTTGTCGAACGTGGCGACGCTGTAACCTGCGCTCTGCACGTCGATGGCGCAGGCGATCCCGGTCGGGCCGGCGCCGACAACGATGACGTCGAAGGATTCGCGAGCGGCGGGCGGGGGCGGCAATTTCCAGTATAGGCGGTTGCCCTTGGCCGAGAAACGGCGCTGCGTTCGTGGTAATTTTTTCGTGGTAATTTTACGGTACTGCCATGAGACGACTTGCTTGGGGAATGACGCTTGCCGCCGTCGCGGCGGCGCAGGCCGAGAGCGGCGCGAGCTGGGCGCGGCGGCCGATCGCCGAAGGCTTCGTGTGCCAGACCGCCGTCGCCGCCGACTTTACGGGAGACGGGCTGCCCGACGCGATCGTCGACGCGGCGGGCGAGACGCATCTTTACGTGGCGCCCGATTGGCAGAAGGTCGTCATCGACGCCAAATGGCCGTTTCGGCCCGGCGAGCGCGACACCATCCACAGCGAAGTCATGGACGTGGACCGGGACGGCGACCCCGACTACATCGGCGCGGTTTATTCGCCGGGGCCGGTGTTCTGGCTGGAGCGGCCCGACGATCCGATCAACGACCGCTGGACCTACCGCGTGATCGACAACGACGTCAACGGCACTCACGGCCTGGTCAAAGGCGACATCGACGGTGACGGGCGGGACGACCTCGCCGGCAACAGCGCGCAACCGAAGGACGCCTACCCCAATTCGCTGGTCTGGTGGAAGATTCCCCCGAATCCGCGCGCCGCCGAAGAGTGGATCCGCTACGTTTTCGCCGATCAGGACGCCCCCGGCCTGAGCCACTACCTGGGCATCGGCGATCTCGACGGCGACGGCGTCGCCGACGTCGCCTCGGCGGGCAAGGACGCGGTGACGGGCGGCGGCAACTGGTTCGCCTGGTGGAAGCAGCCGCGCGACCGCTCGACGCCTTGGCTGAAGCGCACGATCGCCGTGAATCAGACCGGCGCGACGAACACGCTGCCCGCCGAGCTCAACGGCGACGGCAAGATGGATATCTTCGCAACCCGCGGCCACGGCAAGGGCGTGCTCTGGTTCGAGGGGCCGGACTTCAAGCTCCATGAGATCGACCCGCACATCGACGGCCCGCACGACCTGGCCGTCGGCGACATCGACGGCGACGGCGATATCGACGGCGTGACCTGCGGCAAGCTCAGCTACGAAGTCGCCTGGTACGAAAACGACGGCCGCGGCAAGTTCACCAAGCACGCCATCCACGACGATCAGGCGGCGTACGACATCCGCCTGGTCGATATGGACGTGGACGGCGATCTCGACGTACTGGTGGCGGGGCAACTCTCGAAAAACGTGGTCTGGTACGAAAATCGGCTGCTGACGCGGGATTAGCGGGCAGTCGGTTCGGGACTGCCGGTCAATCGGTTTGCGATCATGCGCTGGGCCGCTATAGCGCCGGATCCTTGCCGTCAATCCAGGGGCCGGCGATCTTCATTTGCTCGGGCGGAACGATCAGGCTGCCCGTGTCGCCCGCCTCCCAGCCGGGCAGATGGTTGGGCCTGGAGCGGGTGCGGGACATGGATTCCCACTTTTTCGACCAGCCGGGATCGCTGTCCGAGATGCGCCGCGTCGCGGGGTCCACGAAGAAAACCTTCCCTTCGCGGTAGCTTCTCGCGCCGAGATTGATGGTGACGACGGCGTTGGCGCCCAGGTCGGGGGGGTTGTTGACGGCGTCCGGGTCTTCGGCCAGCACGGCGTCGACAAAATTTTTCATGTGGCCGCGGGCGTCGTCTTCGATTGCGCCGGCCTCGATGCGTTCGGGCTGCAGCGCTTGGCCGATGGCGCGCTCGCTCTCGGGAACGAAATCGAAGCCCGAGAAGCGCGCCCCGTTGCCGAACACGAACGAACCGAGATGGCCGCGGATTACCTGCTTGAGCGGCGCCCCGGCGCTGACCATCGAGGCGCTGACGATGAGTTGCGCGCCCTCGTTGTAGTCGGCGACCACCGTGGCGACGTCGGGAACGTCGCGGCCGTCGTATTCGAGGAAAATCCCGCCGGCGCCGGTGACCCGGCCGGGCAGGCCGAGACCGGTGGCCTTGAGCATCGTGGTCGTGCGGTGGACGAAGAGATCGGTGTAGAGTCCGGCGCCGAAAGGCCAATAGGCGCGCCACTGGACGTAAACGGCGCGGTCGAACGGCATGTCGGGGGCGAGGCCCTCTTCCTTGCCGAGCCAGCGGTCCCAGTCGATCGTTTGCGGCGTCATCTCCATCGTGATCGGGCGGTTGCGCCACTGGCCGTGGTTGGTGTTGCGGTAATACTCGGTCTGGAACTGCACGACCTTGCCCAGCTTGCCGGCGCGGATGAGCGCGTTCGCCTTGTTCCAGACGGGCAGCGAGGTCGATTGCACGCCGACGCTCATCACCCTGCCCGAAGCTTTCCAGGCGTCGACCACCGCAAAGGCTTCTTCGATGGTCTTGGTCATCGGCTTTTCGCAGTAAACGTGCTTGCCGGCTTCGAGCGCGTCGATGGTCATCTTGGCGTGCCAGTGGTCGGGCGTGCCGATGAATACGGCGTCGATGGAGTTGTCGCCGAGCAGGTCGCGGTAGTCGTGGTAGCCCTGCGGCGCAACGCCGGTCTGTTCCGCGATGTAATTGACGGCGCGCTCGCGGTGAACGGAATAAATGTCGCAGACGGCGGCGAGGTCGACGGCGGCGCCGAATTCCTTGAGCAGCGCGGCGCGCTTGACGTGGCCGCCGAAGCCGCGCGCGCCGACCCCGATGAAGCCGACCCGCGCCCGCTCGTTCGCGCCGCGGGCGGCCTGGGCAAGAGCGGCGGAGCCGGCGGCCGCGCGCACGAAATGACGACGCGATACCGAGTGGGACATAAGGCCTATGATACCGCCGCGGCGCTCGCCGGCCGCTCGCGAAGCCGATTGAAAAGTCGGGTACGATGGGGGCTATGGCGCTGCCCGCGATTCCCCAAGCCGTTCTGAAGAAGCTGCAGCGCTACGACACCCCGACGGTCTGCAACGTCATCGAGCTTTTCGCCGTTCGCCCGCAGACCGAGGGCTATATGGATCAGCGCATCCGGGCGTGCTTTCCGGGAATGGGGCCGGTCTGCGGCTACGCCTCGACGGCGACGTTCCGCTCGGCCGTGGCGCCGCACGATTCGGGAGCTTACGGATCGCTGGACGAGCAGATAGCCCGCTTCGGCGAGATTCCCGGCCCGCCCATCGTGGTCGTGCAAGACCTCGACGAGCCGACGAAGTCGGCGACCTTCGGCGAGGTGATGTGCTCGACTTACCAGGCTTTCGGCGCCTGCGGCCTGATCACCAGCGGAGCGGCGCGCGACCTCGATCAGGTCCGCGCAATCGGGTTTCCCTGCTTCGCGAATGGGGTGAACCCCTCGCACGGCTGGCCGCAGTTGTTGGCCTTCCATGTTCCGCTCCACGTCGGCGGGCTGGCGGTTTATCCGGGCGATCTGCTTCACGCCGACCAGAACGGCGTAACCAATATCCCGCATGAGATCGCCGGCGAGGCCGCGGATGTTTGCGCCGAGTTCGTCGCCGCCGAGGAAGCCGTTCTCGCTTATTGCCGCGGCGGAGAGGTTACGGTTGCGGGCTTCGCCGAGGCGCGCAAGGAAATGGGCCGCCGCGTCAAGCGATTGCGGGAACGCGTGGGGCGCAAGAAATAGCGCCGGCGGCGGACCGCGCACGGCCTGCAAGTGTTGTATAATCGACACACTCGAAAAGTTTGCAGCCGTTTCTTTTCAGGCATTTGTCTTGGGCGCTTGTCAGGCGACTGCCCTTCCCCGAGCAAGATTCGCGGATGATTCCCCACAAGTTCGAACACACGATTGCCGAGCCCGTCGGTCTTGCGGGCGTCGGCTTGCACAGCGGCGCGGACGTCTCGATCCGTCTGTTGCCGGCGGCTTCGGGAACGGGCGTCGTTTTCGTGCGCACCGACCTGGACGGCTTTGCAATTCCCGCCCATTGGAAGCACGTCGCCAGGGTCAGCTATGCGACCAGCTTGATGCGGCAGGGCGTGCTGCTGTCCACGACCGAGCACCTGCTGAGCGTGCTCTACGCGATGGGCATCGACAACGTGCGCATCGAGATCGACAACCTGGAAGTGCCCATTGCCGACGGCAGCGGTTTGCCCTTCGTCGAGTTGATCCGGCGGGCGGGCGTCCGCAGGCAGCGCCGGCTGCGGCGCTATATCCGCGTCAAGGAAGCGTTGGAAGTCGTCGACGGCGGCAAGCGGATTGCGATCGAGCCGGGCGAATCGTTCCGCGTCGACGGCGGCAAGCGGATTGCGATCGAGCCGGGCGAATCGTTCCGCGTCGCCTGCGCGAGCGACTATGCGCACGAGTTGGTGGGCGCGCAGCGGCTCGATCTCGAACTGACGCCGGAGGTTTACGCGGACGAGATCGCGCCGGCGCGGACGTTCGGCTTCGAACGCGACCTGGAGGCGATGCGGGATATGGGCCTGATCCGCGGCGCGAGTCTGGAGAACGCCGTTTGCTTCGGCGATGACGGAGTGCTCAACCCGGGCGGTCTGCGCTTTGCGGACGAGCCATGCCGTCACAAACTGCTGGACTTGATCGGCGATCTGGCGCTTCTGGGGCGCCCGCTGTTGGGCCGGCTGACGGCCGTGCGGGCCGGCCACGCGATGCATGCGGCGCTTGTGGGCCGCATGATGAACGACCCGAGCTGCTACGAGACGCTGACCCTCGATCAGATTGCGCCGCCGGCGTTGGCCGCCGCCGGTTGAGCCGGTATCTTTTCCGCGGCGCGTTGGCGAATGCGTTCTACGGTCAAGCGGGCCTGCTGCGCCACGCTTGCGTCGATGCCTTCCATCCGCCGCTGGTAGGGCCGGATCAACTCGATATCCTCGACCGTTCCGACGAGGTAAAGCCCTACCAGCGCCTGCATCGCATGCACCGACTCGGGACGGATGACGACGACGGCGTCGCCCGCCTCGACCGCTGCGCCGTCGGCGTGCAGCCGTTCGCGGACAATGCCGGGGAACGGAGCGCGCAGGTCTCGGGATTCCTCTTCGCCTTCTTGCTCGATTCTCGCCAGCAGGGCGTTGCTGTCGAAACTGTCGCCCGGCTGCAGCCTGTTCCTGACGACGCCCGGATGCTCGCTTTTCACGCGGTAGGGCTTGAGCATCCCGCGGATTTCTTCGCGGCCGCTCGGGTCGTTGAACTTGGTCAGGGCCAACGCGGCGTTGCGGCGGACCATGGGCTGGGAGTCTTTCAAAAGGTTCAGCAGCGCTTCGTGGAACTGCTCATGCGTTGTGTCGTCGCCCATCAACCAAGCCGCCGTCAGCCGCAACTCGGGCAACTCGTGCCCCGCGAGCGCCAGGATGTCGGGATACCAGCGGCGGACGGTCGGATCGCCCCGGGTCATCCGCTCGGAGATTTGCGCCAGCGCGTGCTGCATCTTGCGCGGGGAGTCGGTATCGGCGAGATATTCGCGGATCCGGTCGTCGTCCAGCTCGCGGCCGAACCAGGTGTCCATCCAGAACCAGAAGGGAATGACGACGGCGGCCACTGCCAAACCGGTTGCGATGAGCGTGGCTTTACGCGTCGCGAAGGCGTCCTGGCGCTGCTCGGTCTCGGCCATTTCCTTATTTTCGTACGAACGGCGATTTTCGTACGAACGGCGGCGGGCGCGCCGCGGGCGGCTACAGAGCCGCCGCCGCGAAGTTCTTGTAGGCGAGCACGAATGCCGCGGCGGAGGCGAGTCCGACGACGATCGCCGCGCCCTGCCAGAGTTTTTCCCGGTCTTCGCTGAGGCCGGGGGTATCGGCGGCGTAGGCCAGCGCAAAGCCGCCGACGAGCCCGCCGGCGTGCGCGGCGTTGTCGATATGTTGGGCGATGAAGCCGAAGATGGCGATGCCGATGATCCAGCGCTTCGCCGCGGACTCGACCATCGGGTTGCGGCTGATGCGCCCGTAGGCGTAGAGCGCGCCCAGCAGCCCGCAAATGGAGGCGGAGGCGCCGATAGAAAGAGCCGGCGTCCAGAAAAGGCTTGCCAGATACCCGGTGACGCCCGAGAGGATATAGATCACGATATAGCGCTGCGTGCCGAAAATCTGCTCGCACAACGGCCCGAGCTGATAGAGCGCCAGCGAATTGAACGCCAGGTGCATCAGCCCGCCGTGCAGGAAGGAAGCCGTGATCAGCCGCCACCATTCGCCGCGGAACATGACGCCGGCGTACTCCTTGGCGCCGAGGATCTGCAGCACTCGGCCGTCGATGCCGCCCAGGAATCCGCTCTTGCCGGTAAGGCTGGTGGTGAGAATCCAGGTCGCGGCGAAAAGACCGGCGTTGATCAGCATGATGATGGAGGTCGTGAAGCTCGCCTGCGTGAGCAAGCCCCGGGCGGCCTCTTCGCGCCGGATGCGTTTCGCCGCGGGCGCCGGCAACTCATTGCCGCAGTATTCACAGGTCTTCGCCGAGGCGTCGACGAAGGCCCGGCAGTTGGGGCACATGCGCGGTTTCGACATTACGGGGAACTCTCATCTTGCGGTTCGGAGGGGTCGTTTTGCAAGGGGAACTTGAAATCCGCTCGCCGCGCCCGCCGCAATGCCCGCGGGGTAAGATGGACCCATGGCAGTGAAAACAATCCCCGATGGATACCATACGGTGACCCCGTACCTGATCGTCGACGACGCAGCCGGAGCGCTGGAGTTCTACAAGAAGGCGTTCGGCGCCAAGGAGGAGTTGCGGCTCACCTGGCCCGACGGCAGCAAGATCGGACACGCGGAAATCACGATCGGCGACTCGCGGGTCATGCTCGCCGACGAGCACCCGGAGTTCGACGCCCTGGGGCCGAAAACCCGAGGCGGCACGCCGGTCACCCTGTGCTTCTACTGCGACAACGTGGACGAGAAGTTCGCCCAGGCGGTCGAAGCGGGCGCAACCGTCGTCAGGCCGCTCCAGAACCAGTTCTACGGGGACCGGTCGGGAACCGTACAAGACCCCTACGGCCACATCTGGACGATCATGACCCACATCGAAGACGTCCCCGACGAAGAGCTCGAGAGCCGCATGGCCGAAGCCATGCAGCAGGGCGGCGGGGACTCGCAATAGCCCGCGGCGGGCGGTTATCGAGTTCCTGCCGACATCCGCGGGAAAGAGACGAGTTGCTCTCGCCTGATTTCGGTCAACTCGAAAATCTTATTGCAAAACTCTTCCGCTGTCTTTTCCGAAACCGGCTCGAAACCGTGAGCCCGGATCGATTGGTTACGCGCGCTCAGCACCGACTTTTTTCTAGCTAAGCCAAGTTCTTCGAATCGGTCCGCGCTCGCATCGCCAAGGTCGGCCAACAACTTGTAGTCATCCTGAAGCCCGAGTTTCAGGCAACCATCCTTGGCGGCGTGCCGCCACTTGGAAGCAATCGGAGACGGCATATCTTTCAGTGGAATGCAATCCGTTGACGGAAAACCGCAATCCGCGAGCCGCTGCTGAGCGTAGGCTTCGACCGCTCGATAGAAGATCGCCACGGCGTCATCGTAACGCTGCTCGCGCTTACGGCGGCAAGCGTTGGCGATCAAGTCGCGGACCAGCGCCGGCGACGGCCGTTTCTCCGTCGCCGCCAGTTCTTGCAAGACCGGCTCGTGCTCGTCGAGAGATCGGACCAGTGACGAAACGACGGTATCAGGGAAAAAATGCCGGAGGTGATGCTGGCTTTTTCGCCATTGGCTTACCGCCGAGTGGGCCTTCTTGTGCTGAAAACGGTCCCAGCGGAGATATATCTCCATATAACGCTCCAATGCCGCAAGCGCGGCTTTCGTCGGCTCTTCGGACGTTTGTTTGGCGCGGGCGGCAATGGATGCGGCGGCGGCGAAATCGCCCTGATCGAACAGAGTCATGGCGTCTTCGGCGGCTTGGTAGCCGAGCGCAGTCCAGGGATGAAGCTTGCGAACCACTTGCTCGCGGCCGTCGACGACTACGCCCACGCCGCTTTTGTCTCTTTGGCTGCCTCCGACGTATTCCATCAGACACGGCCAATGACGCGCTGCCAAGGCAAGAGCGGCGGTCATGCACTTGGTGCCGCCGGTGAAGTCGCAGATCACCTGGAATTCATCGCCGCGGAAGACCCAGTTCTCGACCTCGGTTGTCAGACTGCGGCGCACGGTTTCGACGCAGCCGGCCAAGTCTTGGGGATTAGGGACATCAATCGCATCCCAGACGGCAGGGTCGAGTCGATAGCCGTCACGGGCAAGCTGTTGCACGATGCCGGGGTTATCACCCGGCCGGTCAATCAAGGCGCGTGTATCGGCTGAGCAGATAAACCGGATCCGCACAGGCCGGTTGTGCCGGACGGCGGCGGCAATCGGCTGCACGGCGCCGCCCACGGTAGCGATCAGCAAGACTTGCCTGGGACCGGCGGGAACATTGGTCATGTATCGGGCTCTCCAAGCCCGCGCAAAATCTCTTGCACTTTCATAGTGTTACGGGCATTCGCTTTCAACTTATTCAAGTTTTTCGGGAGCTTTTTCCCTCCGAAAGGCTTCCAGTTTCCGCTTTCCTCCATCTCCTTTCGGATGCGAAGGATCACGGCGCGGCGGCCCTCCCGGTCTTTCCATCTATCTTGCTCGAACGCTGTCAGGAGAACTCGATAGTCCGGTTCGTCCTTATTGGGCTTGTTGCGAATAAGCTCCTCCATTTCGCGCTCGACAGGCGGCATCTCTCTGAGCCGTTGCGCTTCCGCGGCCTCATACTGCTTGCGCTTGAAATGGCGACTCAACTTGTCGGTTTCACGGTTGTCGAGCTTCATTCGCCCATAACCGGAGGAAGTTTTGGCGCCGGCCCCGGCCTGAAGCAGCGCCTCTTCGAGACCTTGGCCGACGAAGCTCCAATCCGACTCGCTGAATTCTGCCGCTTGGGCGGGCAAGGCCGCGAAAAGGAAGCGCGCCCCCGCCCCGACCGTCAGGAAAAAAACGGGCGTAGGAGAACGCCAGTCGCCCGGCGGGTTGTCTGGAGTCCAGCCGGCGTAGTGCGGGGTCAGAACATCCGCTTCAAGGACGGCGCCCCCGTACGGGAGCGCATCGAGAAAGCAGACCGATCCCACCGACTGGAACGTTCCAAAGAGCCTCTGTCGGCGTTCCTTTTCGTCTGACGACTCTTCGCGCAGCCAAGCGTTCACTACGCCTTTAACGGAACTGCCGGGAAGATAGGGCGCACCGAGCGTCCAATGCCAAGCGAAACCGTTCTCCACGGGGTGCGACCGTCCCAATCCGGTTACGAAGCGGCTTTCTGCCTCGAACACCCAGACGCGCCCGCCGAGCGAAAGGACCATATCGGCCTGCCGCCCGGCGCATTCGCCGATGAGCGGATCCGTTATTTTCCCAGCGGCTTCCTCGATCCAGTCCTGTTTCCATCGACCCTCCTCCCCGGCCTGCATTGGAGGAAACTTGTCGTACCAGAGACCCAGGTTCGCTCCGGGAGGACGCTTCTCAAGCGCGACGGCTTTGTAGAGCGGTCGTTTACCCGCCATCCAAGCCGCCCTCTTGCTCGCGCGGAAGGAAAGCCGCGCAGAATTTCTTGTGCCAGGTCAACCAAGCGAGGGCTTCGGCGTGAGCCAAGATATAGCGATCCTGGCCTTGATCGGTCAATGCCTCCAGCAGGTCTTTGTCGTTGGCGTACGGACCTCCGGGTCCGTCTTCGGAAGCGGAACGGCAAAGCCATTGCCGGAGATTTTCGTAGAGCTTGCGGTGCGCCTTATGTTCCGATCCGCCGCTGCCGGAAGCGGCCGCGGCCAACTCGGTCGCAAGGGCTTGTCCCAACCCGTTCATCACGATCGAAGGCCCCAACCTCTGGACGTACGAGCGGTAGCTCGATCGAAATTTTTTGTCTCCCTTCTCGATCTCTTTTATCTCTTTTGCGCGCTTCAAGGCATCGGCGGCCCGAAGCTGCTCCAGCGTCCGACTCATTGCGACTCTCCCCGGTCAGCGGCTAAAAGTTGGACCGCAAACCAACCTTGTCCGATCGTTTCATTCCCCCCGGCCTGAAGGTAAGGCCGCTCATCCGGGAACAGTTTCCCAAGTATCCCAGTCAAATCGGCGCCGTCGCTGCGCTCGGCCAAAAAGCAGTAAAGCAACGTGTCGGCAGGAAGCGTTTCTTCGTACCACAGGTTCAGGCTCTGTTTCGTCTTTTTATCCAGAACATTGCGCGCCTGCACCGGCAGGCCGTAGCGAGCGAACCAAGCGAAGTCGTCGTCGTGCAGAATCGCGAGTTGACTACCGACCCGCTCTCGGGAGTTGGGGTGACAAATCAGGAATTGGAGCGCCTGGACAACATCTTCGGGCGGCTTACGCACGGCCTTGAACTGCCGTTCTTCCAGAAACAAGCCGTCCTGCGCGGATGCCAACGCCTCGCCCTTCGACACGCTGGGAACTTCGAGCCTTCGATTCAGTCCGGCGCGAGCCATGTCTCGCCGCAACCGCTCGATGATGTGCGGGCATACGGTCCATTTGTAAGCGCCGTTCAAGCTGCGTACCGGAAGCAGCATGAGCCGCGCATCGGAGACGAGCATTTGGCCGGCGGACGCCTCAGCGCTCGGTTTCTCGTGTCCGAAAATCCGATTGATTTCGTCAGAGTCGAGTTTCTTGCCGCGGGCGGCGTCCCGCAGCGCCCCTTTGAGGCTGGAACCGGTGATTACCGGGTAGTCCGTGGCTGCTTCTCGTGTGACGGGAAGGTCGATGACGCCGGTATCGGTCCCCGATCCGGGGTGGATCGAGGTTTCGGCCAACAATCCCAAGATATGTCCGTTCATGCAGTGTTGTCCTCCCATGTCCCGACCGCGGCCAATCCGTAGCCGGTTTCGGTTCCGCAGCCGATCTTTACCAGACCGCGGTTGGCTGTCGTTGAATCGGCGATCGCTTGGGCGGCGCCCGCCGGGTCGTCTGCTTGGCAAAACAAGACCGATCCCGGACGCAGACACGAGATCAGCGGCTCGGGTCTGCGCTGGATCGAGTTCCATCCGCCGATGCGGACAGGGCGCTCGAGGCAGGCCGAGACGATGGACACCCTCCCCAACTCCTGGATTTTGCCTCTACCCATGATGACCTCTCCACTCATGGCGAGCGGAGTCAGCGCAGCCAAAACGAAACGCCCGGCGGCGGCGATTTTCTGCAGGGGAGGGCGAAAATCAAAATCGGGCCTCCAACTTTCCAGCGCCGCCATGCGGCTTTCGCCGCCGAAGCCCGCCACGGAACCGACGGGCCATTTCCAATCGTTCGGCAACCCGTCAACAAGCAGTCCGACGGCCACGTTTCGCCAAGGGCGAACGTGCCGGGCGCTGTAAAGCTGTCCTTCTTCGGCGGTATGCCGTTCCGGGTCGCGGGCAAGGCCGATCCTGGGTTCGACCGACCACAGGCAAGCTGCTGGAATCAGATCCCCGCGGGCAGGCATGTGACCGTTCAATGTTTCTTGCAGCGCCTTTGCCGGGAGCCAGAGATCGTCCGCTGGTTTCCAGCGGTCTTGCGTAGTCTCAGGAAGCCGCGCTCGCCCGAGATCGCAGCGGATCGGCCGGCCGGGTCTGAGCAGCGCCCGCGGCGTCCATTCGCCCTGCTGCTCTTCCCGCGACCCGACGACGTGCCGCGGCAAAGGGAAATACGGGCGTCCGTCCATCAGCAGAAAGGGGCCTGTGAAACTGAGCGCCCCAAGGTTTTCAGGTCCGTCGCCCAATACGTCGTTGAATTCCGCGGGCCAGCGTCCGACGCCGTTCCAACCGTTGGCTCGTGCGATCGCGGCCCGGGCGCAGCCGACAACCGTCGGGGGAAAGGGCGGGAAGACCGCCGACACGTCCAATCCGCCGCCGGTGAACGGCCGCGAATCGCGGAAAAACCAAGTGTCGAGAGGAGCGAGGGCCAGCGGTCTCATCAATGGTCTCCCTCCAGGCCGCCGGCAGCAAGAAAACGGGCCAACAACAGACCGTCCAAACCGAACTCCTCGGAAGAGGATAGGGGCGGGCGATTACTTCGTCGGCGCAAAATTTCAGTCAGCAGAGCCGCCAATTCGTCGGCGTCGTCCGCGTTTGCCGCGGTCTCGCCGTCGATCTCCGCGCGCACCAATAGGCGAAGATCAAGGTCTTCAACCCTGGGAATCCAATCTCCCGGCTTCCAATGCTCTGTATCCGTCAATCGCGTCAGAAAACGATGGAGGCGGTAGATCAGCGAACTTGACACTTCCGGATTCTCAGTGTTCCGCAGCCGTTCGACCAAAGCGTTCACTCGCTCAACCGAGGATGCTTCGCCGCGTTCTTCCCACGCGGTTGTCCAACGGACCCGCGACCCGTTCTTGCCGTAGACACTGGCGCATAGCGAGTTCCGACCGTTCTCGTCCTTCGCGTGTTTATCGAGCGCGTCATGGGCTTCGCTCAACACGCGGGTCAAGGGGGCGCGGATATGCGCGAAAACGACCGCCGCCGAAAGAGTCGCCCCGGCATCCTTGCCGGCTGCCTTGAGAAACGCCTCGCGGTATTCACGAGCCAATCGTTCAGCGCATTGCAGCGCCCCTTCCAGCGGCGCCATCGCCAGCAAATCGTCGCCGCCGGCGTACACAACCGATCCCGAGACTTCCCTCAATGCCTGAGGGATGTCTTCGGCGTATTTGCCGAGGGCCTCCGCGACCGCGTCAAGATCGAGCTTGCTGACAACTTCTCCAAGGCGGTCGCCATCGGCCAGAATCAGAGCGTAATAGGACCCCGGCCCGCCCAACGCGCCGTTTCCATCCTTTGTTTTCTGCAAGTCCTCCAGAAGCCTCAGAAGCTCGCCCCTACGGCCTTCACATTCGCGTTTCAGTGGCGTATGCTTTTTGCTGCCAAGCGAATCGAAACGGAAATAAGCCGGATCGAGCCGTTCAAGACCGCTCAGGCGGCACGACTCGAACGCCTGCAATTGAGGCGTCTTTTTTAGCAGGGCATCTTTCGGAACGGACTCCTTTACCCTCTCTGCATATCTCTGGGCAGCATTCGTTGCAGCCTTCCCGACTCGCGCCAGCCAAGGGACCGCCGCAATGTAGGGGGTCGAAAGCCAGTGCGCGGCGTCGAGATCGATGCCGATCGCTTGCCGCGAAACCCGCGGCTTCGGATAGAGACGTTTGACCAACGCCATGGCGCACAACCGCTCTTCCGGCTCCAGGTCCAACGGACCCATGCCCTTCTGGTCCGTGATTGCTTTCCAGAAACGGTTTTGTTTCTCCGCTTCGCCCGGACGGGCTTGGATCCATCCGGATATCTCCTGCCACTCCGGCATCACCAGACACTTGTCGCCGGGCTCCGGATCCCGAACGTCCGTCCTCCAATGCTTGCGGCGAGCAAGGAGTCCGGGATCGTCCCCGACAACCCACGAAATTTCCGGGAAGGCCCGAACCTGACGGTTCCATATCCTGCGGACATCCCTGCCGAGAGCTTCCGCGTGTCTGACAAAACAGTTCCAAACCGATTCGCAGACCTGGCTCCAGGCATCATGAACTGCTTCGTGCGCGGCCGCCGCAAATGCCGCGCCCTGCTCCTCATCGGAAGCCTCGACTCTGAACTGATTGGGCGCCGTGCCGTATGGCCGAGCGGTGGCGGGACCGAAAACATCTCCGGCTCCGACGGGCCGGACGATCTTCCCGCCGTTCGCCCGAATCTCCCGAATCGCGCGCTCGGCAAGATGCGACAACAGGTACGAACTGCCCCAAAGATCGCGCGTCCGCCGCGACTGCTTGACGAAACTCTGTACCGGGCCGATGGAAAAGTCGAGATGGAGCGGCATGTTCAGATCTCGATGGCAGGCTTCAAATGGTCCTTTGGCCCATGGACAAGGCGGTCGAAGAGATCGCGAACCGGCTGCCAGATGTCGGGATCTGCCAATGGCTCGACCGAAACTGTGCCGACTTTGATCTTGGACCCGTCAGGAAGAAACGCAGCAGGCAGGAAGCTCAACACGGCCGCGGGCGCGCCGCCGCACTGGTGGATGTGAATGAACAGCGGACTCGCGCGGCGGTCAATGGTTTTTCCAGCCGCTGTTTTTCCAGCCGCTTCGACCTTCTCATGCTTGCTTTTGCCGTAATTGTGGGGCAACCCGAACGCGATTCTGCGGGGATGTTCGCCAGGACGCCCTGACGCTCCCTTGTTCACCAGGATATGGTCGTCGAAAAACCTGTGTCTTCCGGTACGCTTGTCGACTTCCGCCGGTTTGCCATCCAATATTCTCTTGTTGCGGCCAAGACTGCGGTAACAAACGATCTCCCGGCCGATGCCGTCCAGCAAGTCCAGTGGTTGCTGGCCGGCTTTGCCGAGAACGATCAAAAAACGCGACCGGCCGCTAACGGCCGTATACGGCGGCAACGCCTCCGACTCGCTACGTTGCGGCCGCAACGACCGGATGCGACCTTCAATTTCTTTGGGAGAATTCGGAGGGATCCAAGGGATCCCCCAATCCCCGCACAGTTTCGTGAGACAAATGCTTCCGTATCCCTTGCGGCTTTTGGCTCCCAAGCCGCCAAGCAATCCGGCGGCCTCGACCGCTCGCAGCAAGGCCGGTTTGAGCGACTCGTCTCGGAGCCGCATCCGTACCCGGAATTCGCAGCCTGCAGGCAGCAACTTCCGCTGAGGATTCCCCTTGGTGTCGACTACCCCGTACCCAAGGTAGCGCGCGCCCGGATCGAATCGAGGGTTGCCGCCGCGCGGATTCGGAGACGTTTCCAAGGAAAGGGACAAAGCGCCGCGCCCGGCAGCCGCAGAGCCGAACAGAGCTTCCTCAAGGCTATGGACTTTCTTGAGATCGCCGTTCGTCGCTTCGGACCATGCGGCCGCACGAAACCAGAACCGCAGCACGCCGCGGAAGCTCGATGCTCTCAATTCGGCGGATTGATTCGGAGCGCCGCCGCAAAACATTGGCGTCGTCGTCCGAAAATCGGCTGTCAAAACCTTGACTATAATCCAATCAAATTAGCACGGTTCCTTAACCGAGGCATAAAATAGTTGTAAATAAAATGTAAAAGTTGGTGAATAGCCCCCGACTACAACTCATTCACTGCGGCGGTGAGCTCGCGCACCGCCTGCTTGCCGTCGCCGAACAGCATCAGCGAGTTGTCGTTGGCGAAGAGTCGGTTGGGGATGCCGGCGAAACCGGGGCTGAGGCTGCGCTTGATGACGGTCACTGGGTGCACCTTGTCCACATCTACCACATCTTGGGGTCAAAAAAAGTCAAATGTGTTTGATAACGATCGCCGTGCGCGCCCTGTCCGCTTCCAGGATCGGCATGCCGTAGATCGGGCTGCCCTTGTCGCCGCGGGCCGCCGGGTTGACCATGTCGTTCGCTCCGATGACGACCGCGACGTCGGTTTCGCCGAACGCGGGATTCATCATCGTCGATGTCATGTGCCGGTTCAGATAGATGTGAGACGCTGCGAGTCGGCGTCAGAGGGCCATCGCCCTCCTATCAGGTCATCGGTTTTGCGGCGGGGCGGGTTCATCGAGAAGCACCCGTCCCCAGCATGGAAGCTACGAATTCCGGCTATGAGAGGGGCCATGGCAACAAGCGGGTTAGATCCCTCGTGGCGATTGAGCACGTCAACAACAGAGGTCTTGGTGGGCCTTATCTCGATTCGTTTTGTTCATCGCCGCCTCGGCCTGCGATCCCTTCACCGCCCGCATCGTCGTCACTACCGGCGATCTGTGGGGATCGAACACGGCAAGACCATCAACTCGATGAGCAAACGATCCGGGGAGCTTATTCAGAATGCCCGGTGATGCTCAGAATCCGATACGTGTCGCCGTGGATCTGGAAATAGAAGCGGTAATGATCGTTGACGCGGGCCTGCCATAAATTCGCGGCTTCGTCGTACTTCTTGGCCCGGAGCGAGGGATGCTGGAGATTGGAAAGAAGAAAACCGAGTTGTTTGTCGAAGCGCGCCTGAACGGTCGTCGGAAGCTTTCCATACTGGCGAACGGAACGATTTGAAAACGCAACCTTCATTCCACGCGTCCGGTCGTCCGGCGAAGCGCCTTGACGGCGGCATCGGCGGTCTTGAACGGACCGATGGAACGACCCTTCTTGAAGTCTTCAAGACCCTCGTCAATATCACGATCGACAATGCTCTTCGGGGTGAGTGTTATTCTCCCCCCCTCCACGGTGGCCTCAAGGATGTCGCCTACGGCAATGCCCACCTGATCGCGTACGGAAGACGGCAGCGTCACCTGGTATTTGCCCTTTACTTTGACGATTGGCACAGCAGAGTCTCCCCTTAATACATAGTTAATACATAGTTGGAAAGTCAAACCCTATTCTTCAGCATAGCGGAAGCCTCCGAACTGTCACATCCCCCTCCCGCGCAGGGCTGCCCCTCCGCTTGAGGGTCCTTGCTCTCAGATCGAGATCCGTTCGACGATGTTGCGGGTGATCTTTTTGCGCCGGCGGTCGTAGAGGCGGGTGGTGCGGGGGTCGGCGCGGCGGGCGTGGCGCTCACGAGGGCGTCTCGCATAGAGCATTATAACGTCCTCTTATCATGCTGTATTGTTCTAGGCGTCCGGGTGCGCATCGGACGACAGCTAGCGATTTGGGTGAATACGGAAGTAGGTCATGCCCTGGATCGGGATGCCGTCCTTCTCATACCTCCCAAACGTCCATGCGTCGGGATGATCCCTGACGGCTTCCCAAACGAACAACCCGAAGCAGCGTCCGGCGGTGACATCATCGTACCCGCAGGCGTCCGCGTAGGTCGGCTCCCAAACCGTGCCCGTCCAGTCGCTCCCGGGCATCCATCTCGACGTATGGATTTCGTCGCCCGCAATCATGCGTTGAAGCTCTGCACGGATCGCCCCCAACTGGCTAGGAGTGAGTCGCGAACACCATACGTCGAACTCGGCGCGATGTGGGATGTACGTGATTTTGCAAAGAGGGTCGATCGAATAGAGCGCCATCGCCCAAGCATAGCGGCCCGTGGAGGGCGCCGACCGGATTCGTGTTGAAATACACGCTAACCCGGTTTTCTCACCAAGGGACAGATGAGGTCTGAGGTCTGCGGTTAGCGAGCAGCAGGTCACTCACGAGAGCAACGAGAGCGGCTGCGCCGGACTTATCGCAAATCAACTGACCGGCCGTAGCAATTCCAGCGGCCCCGACAAACTCCACTACAACTCCTTGACTGCGGCGGTGAGCTCGCGCACCGCTTGCTTGCCGTCGCCGAACAGCATCAGCGAGTTGTCGTTGGCGAAGAGTCGGTTGGGGATGCCGGCGAAACCCGGGCTGAGGCTGCGCTTGATGACGATCACCGTGCGCGCCTTGTCCACTTCCAGGATCGGCATGCCGTAGATCGGGCTGCTCTTGTCGTCGCGCGCCGCCGGGTTGACCACGTCGTTCGCTCCGATGACGACCGCGACGTCGGTTTCGCCGAACGCGGGATTCATCTCGTCGATGTCGTAAAGGCGGTCGTAGGGCACGTCGGCCTCGGCCAGCAGGACGTTCATGTGCCCCGGCATGCGGCCCGCCACGGGGTGGATGGCGTAGCGCACTTCGACGCCGCGGGATTCGAGCAGGTTGGCGAAGTCGCGCACCGTGTGCTGCGCCTGGGCGACGGCCATGCCGTATCCGGGAACGATCGTCACCACGCGCGCCGTCTCGAAGAGCAAGGCGGCTTCCTCGGGGCTCGTGCTCTTGACGCGCCCCGCGTAGATGTCGGCGGCGGCAGTTGCGCCCGCTGCGGCTTGCGCCAGATCGCCGCTGAGAACGTCCCACAGGGAACGGTTCATGGCCTTGCACATGATCCGCGTC
The DNA here is from genome assembly GCA_965214655.1 of Bryobacterales bacterium. Lineage (GTDB taxonomy): Bacteria > Acidobacteriota > Terriglobia > Bryobacterales > UBA6623 > CATQHP01. The sequence goes on from OZ243965.1 coordinate 5,277,297, forward strand.
AGGATGAGCCCGGACGCGCCGACCAGAGAGCCGGCGATGATCAGCACGTTGTTGCCGAAGACGAAGCCCGTCGCCGCGGCGGCCAAGCCGGAACAGGAGTTCAACAGAGCGATGACGACGGGCATGTCGGCGCCGCCGACGGCGACCGTGAACAGGAAGCCGTAGACCAACGCGGCAAGGGTCGCCCCCCAGAAGGCGGACATCCAGGAGGAATTGGCCGCGAAGCATCCGCCGAGCGCAAGGGCAACCAGCGCCGCGCCGGAGCTGACCAGCCGGAAAAATGCGCCGCGCGGCTGCCAATGCATCACACCCTGCAGCTTGGCCCAGGCGACCATGCTGCCGGTCAGGGTGGCCGCGCCGATCAGCACCGACAGCGCGCTCGAAATATGAAGCTGAACGGCGGGAACGCCGGACACAACCTCGGCGGTCAGCACGGCCGAGGCCGCGACCAGAGCTGACGCGCCGCCGCCGAATCCGTTGAACGCCGCGACCAACTGAGGCATCGCGGTCATTTGCACGCGCACGGCCCAGACGGCGCCGATCAGCGCGCCGAGCGCAACGCCCCAAGCGATCAGCTCGTAACTGAGGATGCGGCTGTCGGCCAGCGTCGCCAGAACCGCAACGAGCATGCCCAAGGCGCCGAGCAGGTTGCCGCGCACGGCGGTGCGGGGCGAGGCGAGCCCTTTCAGCCCCAGGATGAAAAGCGCCGCCGCGGCAAGATAGGCGGCGTTGATCGCGTTGGCTTGCATTGTCGGGCGCTACTTCTTTCTCTTGAACATGGCCAACATGCGGCGGGTCACGAGAAACCCGCCGACCACGTTGACCGTCGCCAGCACCACGGCGCCGAACGCCAGATACTGCGCCCAATCCTTCGCTCCCGAGCCCGCGGCGACCAGCGCGCCGACGATGGCGATGCCCGAGATCGCATTCGACCCCGACATCAAGGGCGTGTGCAGAGTCGCCGGAATCTTGGTGATGATCTCGAAGCCCACGAAGACCGCCAGAACGAATACCGTAATCGAAACGATAAAGGTTTCCAAGGCAGTCAGTCTCCCTGATTCCGAGGCGCGGCGAGCAGCTCGGCGACGCGCTCATGCACGACTTCGCCGCCGGCGGCGACCAGCGCGCCGCGGACGATTTCGTCTTCCGTATCCAGATGGAGGGCGCCGTCCCGAACCAGGAGCTCGACGAAGTTCGCCACGTTCCTGGAGTACATCTGGCTGGCGTGCGCGGGAACGCCGGCGGGAACGTTCGCCGGCCCCAGAATCGTCACGCCGTTGCGCCGCACGATTTCTCCGGCGACGGCGCCGGCGCAGTTGCCGCCGCGCTCGGCGGCGAGGTCGACGATGACCGTGCCGGGCCGCAGTCCCGCCATCATCTCCGCGGGAATCAACAACGGGGCTTTTTTGCCGGGCACTGCGGCCGTGGTGATAATCACGTCCACGCCCGCGAGATGCCGCCCTAAAGCCTCCCGCTGCTTGCGGTAGAACTCCTGCGACTGGACGGCGGCGTAGCCTCCCTGCCCTTCCGTCTTTTCGACGTCGATGTCCAACTCGACGAATTTCGCCCCCAGGCTTTCGACCTGCTCCTTGACAGCGGGGCGGACGTCGTAGCCTTCGACCACCGCGCCCAGGCGGCGGGCGGTGGCGATCGCCTGCAAGCCGGCCACGCCCGCGCCGAGCACGAAGACCTTGGCGGGAGTGATCGTCCCGGCGGCGGTCATCATCATGGGGAACATGCGCGGCGCATGGTCGGCCGCGGCGAGAACGGCCTTGTAGCCCGCGATCGAGGCCATCGAGCTGAGCGCGTCCATGCTCTGCGCGCGGGTGATGCGCGGCACGAGCTCCATGGCCAGCAGCGCGAGGCCCTGGGCGCCGAGGCGGCCCATGCGCTCGGGTTGGTCCAGCGGATCGAGGAATCCGAGCAGCGCCGTTCCGGGCCTGAGCCGGCCGGCGGCGTCATCGTCGATCCCGCGCACGGTCAGCGCCAGGTCCGCCGCGGCCAGCAGTTGCCCGCGGCCGGCTTCGACCGTTGCGCCGGCCGCTTCGTAGTCGGCATCGGCGTGCAGCGCTTCGGCGCCGGCGCCCGATTCGACGCGCACGTCAACGCCCTTCGCCTTCAGGGCGGCCGCGTCTTTGGGAATCAGCGCCACCCGACGCTCGCCCGGAAGCGATTCCTTGAGAACGGCTGCGATCATGCTGCTGGAAAAAAAGAGGCCGGCGAAACTTGCAAAACTTCGCCCGTAAACTTCGATTGTGCCAGATTCCGCAAAGGATTGCCGCCGGTTCCCGTTCCATCCCGATTATGCTTCCGACGCTTTCGCCGGCGACGGCGGAACGGGGACTTGACGATGCGCCGGGCGCCCTAGTAGCCTACGGAATCGAAAGGGGTTGGAACATCCACATGAGCAAGGAACTGCGCGTCGGCATGATCGGTTACGGCTTTATGGGGCGGGCGCACTCGAATGCGTACAAGCGCCTCAACGATTTCTTCCCGGTCGAGCATCGGCCGGCGCTCAAGGCGGTTGCCGCCCGCGACGAAAACAAAGCGGCGGCCTTCGCCCGAAACTGGGGCTACGAAAGAGTCGAGACCGACTGGAAGAAAGTCGTCCAGGCCGACGACATCGACTTGATCGACGTCTGCGCGCCCAACCACATGCATAAAGACATCGTGCTGGAGGCGGCCAAGGCCGGCAAGGCGGTCTGCTGCGAAAAGCCTCTGGCGATGAACGTCGGCGAGGCGCAAGAGATGGTCGAAGCCGTGGAAAAGGCCGGCGTGCCGAACATGGTCTGGTACAACTACCGGCGCGTTCCGGCGATCGCGCTGGCCAAGCAGATCGTCGACGAGGGGCGCATCGGCAGGACCTTCCACTACCGCGCGACCTATCTGCAGGACTGGACGATCGCCGAGGACGTGCCGCAGGGCGGCGCGGCGACGTGGCGCCTCGACGTCGATGTGGCCGGATCGGGCGTGACCGGCGATCTGCTGGCGCATTCGATCGATTCCGCGATGTGGCTCAACGGCCCGATCTCCCGCGTCGTCGCGCGGACGGAAACGTTCGTCAAGCAGCGCAGGCACGCAGTCACCGGCAAGGTGCAGGACGTTGGCATCGACGACGCCTGCATGTTCCTGGCCGAGTTCGCCAACGGCTCGATGGGCACGTTCGAATCGACGCGCTACGCCCGCGGCCGCAAGAACTTCAATACGCTGGAGCTCAACGGCGCGGACGGCTCCGTTTACTTCGACCTGGAAGACCCCGAGCACTTGCACTTTTTCGAGTACATGCGGCAGGAGCCGAAGAAGAAGATGGAAAGCCACCTGACGGGCTGGCGCAAGATCCACGTGACGAACTCGGAGCATCCCTACATGGACAGGTACTGGGTTCCGGGAACGTGCATCGGCTACGAGCACACCTTCCTCAATGCGCTGGCCGATTTCGTAGCCGGCATCGAGGCGGGCGAGCCGACGCAGCCGGATTTCCGCAACGCATTGCAGACGCAGAAGGTTTGCGACGCGGTGTTGCTATCGGCCAAGACCGGCAGGTGGGCCGATACCGGCGCGGAATAAGACGGAATCTTCCCGTTGGCGGGGTTACGTCTTCGGATCGCGCGCGGACGCCCGCTCGCGGCCGGCCTTGGTCATGGCGCGGCTGCGCGCGCGTCGGAACGATTTGATGTACTCCACGCGGCGGAAGCGAAGCGCGGACCAATCCTCGTCGACCGTGATCTGGCGCACGGCCTCGAAGCCGAGCTCCCCCAGGATCTGCCAGCCGCGGTCGCGGTTGATCTCTGACTTGCGCCTTTTCGACGATCCCTTGGGGTAGGCGAACCAGACCGCCGCGTCGCCGGGGGCCTTGCCGACGACGACCGGCGCAATGGCTTCGATCTCGGCGCGGGTCGTCACGAAGGCCAGCGCAAACTCGACGCGCTCGGCCGAGCCGGCATTGCGCAGAACGGCAACGGCGTCGAGACGCGCGATCTCCGCTTCGAAAGCGGCCGGCGGATTGAGCACAAGAATTGTCTCGACGTTCTTGAGATTGAGCTTGTCGAATACGGTTTTCATGGCGATGCTCCCCGGCTGAGGGCGGCGCAACCGCGGGATTCGCCAGCCCAATAGACGCGCAGACCGGGCGCGGCGCGCAGGATGCGCTCGGAAGCGGACCTGCCGGCGGCATGCAGCGCCGTGGCCCAACCGTCGGCTTCGACGCCCGAAGGCGCGACCACGGTCACGGCCCGCGGGGCCGGCGCGCCCCGTCCCGAAGCCGGATCGAGGATGTGCGAATAGAACTTCCCGCCGAGGCTGAACGAGCGCGCGCGGTCGCCGGAGGTCGAAACCGCCTGGTTCGCCAAATCGACCGCGCACTCCATGCCGCCGGGCTTGCCGCTTGCGTCGATGCCGACGGTCCAGGCCGATTCTCCCGGCGGCGGATCGCCCGCGGCGATATCGCCGGCCACGGCGACGAGGGATCGAGCGATGCCGCGGCGGCGCAACTCGGCCAGCGCCCGGTCGGCCGCGTAGCCTTTGGCGATGCCGCCCAGGTCGAGGCGCATGCCCGGCCGGCGAAAATACACGGAACGGTTGCGGGGATCGAGAATCAGGTTCCGCCATCCCGTGCGCCGGCGGGCCGCGGCGATGGCCGCCGGGTCCGGCGGGATTCCCTCGCTCCGCGAGCGGCGCCAAAGCCGGGTGAGGGCGCCGCTGGTGACGTCGAAAGCGCCGCCGGTGCGCGCCGATATCTCGACCGCCCGCGCCAGGACGGCGAACAGGTCGGCGGAAACGCGCACCGGCGCGGCGCAAGCCTCGCGCGCAACGCGGTCGATCTCGGAATCCCCCCGATAATCGGAGAGGCGGGCGTCGAGATCGCGGACTCGGGCGAAAGCGGCGCGCAAAGCTTGCACGCCGTCGATGCCGGCCGGAACGTAGGCCGTGACGCGCACCAGCGCCCCCATGTGCGGCTCCTCGGCAACGAGGCGGCGGAAGCCCGCAGGGCCGGCCTGCGCGGCCCGCGAAATCGTACCTGGGGCGGCGGCGCAACAGCCGGCGAGCAGCAAGGCCGCCGCGCAGCTATTCCTCTTCCGCCGCCGAGTTCCAGAAGGCATACATTTCTTCCGCCGCAGGAATGCTTGCGGGGCGGACCAAACGGAACCCCAGCCATTGCGCGCTGGTGTGATACCAGATGCTCTTGGGCAGTTGCGGGTCCAGTACTTTCCAGGCCTCTTCCGAGCCGCGCCGAGCGGCGCAGCGCAGCAGCGCGGCGCCGTCCGCCCAAGAGCCGCCGCGGACCACCCGCGGGTACAGCGCTTCGGCCCTGACCCAAGGATTTTCGAGCGCGCCGCCGGCCGCCGGGTAGGACGGTTCGTAGCGGTCCAGCGTCCATTCCCAGACGTTGCCGTGCATGTCGTAAAGGCCCCACGGATTGGGCTGCTTGGCGCCGACCTGCCGGTAGCTTCGCCCGCTGTTGTCTTGAAACCAGGCGTGCGCGTCAAGCTCGGAGACCTGATCCCCGAAGGAAAACGGGCCGTCGGTTCCCGCGCGGCAGGCGTACTCCCATTCGGCCTCGGTGGGCAGTCTGTAGAAATGCCCGGTCTTGGCGCTGAGCCATTGCGCGTACTTGCTGGCGGCGTGCTGGGTCATGCTGATCGCCGGGAAACCCTCGATGCCCATGCCGAAACTCATCTCGACGTACGGCGGCGTCGGGCTCGACACGGCGGCTACGGCGGCGTCCGGATCGCGGTAGCCGCTCGATTCGCGCAGCATGAAGATGCGGTACTCGTCCCAGGTCACTTCGCGGCTGCCCATCCAGAACGCATCGACTTGCACGCGCCTTTGCGGCCCCTCATCGTCGTTGCGGCCCGCTTCGCCGGGCGGCGAGCCCATCAGAAACTCGCCGGCGGGGACGGGCGTCATGCGGAAGGATACCGAGGAGCCGGGGATGGTCTGCTCATAGGCCTCCGCGGCGGGGCTGTCCGCAGCGTTGGCCGCGATGCGCGCGCGAATGCGGCGAACGAGATCCATCTCTTCGCCGCCGGCCGCCGGCGACGGGGCGGCCAAAACGCTCAGCGCAAGCGCAAGAAGCGAAGCCGCGCAGCGCGTTTGGCCAACGCCGAGCATGGATGCCGCCGTCAGACGAACTCCGTCCGCCCCGGCCGCGCCAAGGGCGGCGGGTCGTAGGCCATGTTCCAGCTCAACTCTTCCGGGAAGCGTCTTTCCTCGGACTGCATCGCTTCTTCCCAGGTAACCTGCCTGCCCGTGTATGCGGCCATGCGGCCCATGATCGCGAGCATCGTGCTGGTCGCCATTCTTTCGCCGTCGTTGACCGGCTCGCCGCGGCGGATGGCGCGGAACAACACGTCGTGCTCTTCCTGGTACATGTTGTTTTCCTGACCGTCAAACACCCAATTCGTTTCGCCTTCGATCGTCGGCGACATGCCGCGGCCCATGATCGCGCGGCCTTTCGAGCCGAGGATATAGTCGGAATTCTCGTTGTGGCAGCCGACTATCTGACGGCACCCGAGGAAGGCGCGGACGCCGTTGGGATAGAGGTAGTTGACTTCGAAATGATCGAAGATGTTGCCGTCGTGGGCCGGAATCTGGCGCCCGCCGACCGCGACGCAGCTTTCCGGCGGCTTGTCGCGCAGCGCCCAGGCGATCTTGTCCGCGCTGTGCACCGCCTGCTCGACCAACCCGTCGCCGCTCAACCAGACGAAGTTGTACCAGTTGCGGATCTGCCATTCCACGTCGCTCATGCCGATGGGGCGCTCGTAGGCGGGCGGCATCGGCTTGACCGGATTCGTGTAGTAAGTCGCGTAGTACGCAACCAGGCTGCCGATCGCGCCGTTGTGAATCCGCTCCATGATTTCGGCGCGCGAGTTGTTGTGGCGCCAGCAGAATCCGGCGACGAGCGATAGATTCTTCTCGCGCGCGAGCCGCGCCGTTTCGAGCACCGAGCGCGTGCCGGGCGCGTCCACCGCCATGGGTTTTTCGCAGAAGACGTGCTTGCCCGCCTCGATGGCGGCTTTGAGGTGCATCGGGCGAAAGCCGGGCGGCGTGGCCAGGAGCACGACGTCGACATCGCTGTCGATCACTTTCTGAAAGGCGTCGAGGCCGAGGAATTGGCGCTTTTTGTCGACCTGAACTTTGTTCTTGCCCTTGTGGCGGCCTTCGATAGCCGCCAGGCTCTTGTCGACCCGCGCCTGCTCGATGTCCGCGACGGCGGTAAGCACGGCATAGTCGTCGGCCTGGAGCGCCTGCGCCGCGGCTCCTGTGCCGCGGCCGCCGCAGCCGACCAGACCGACCTTGATCGCCTGATTCGCATCGGCCGCCTGCAGGAACCCGGGCGCGGCTGCGGCGCCCGCCGCCGTCTTCAAAAATCCCCTGCGGGACGCGGAATCGCGCTTCATCTGGCCCATGCGACGTTACCTCTGAAAACCATTGTCGCAAATCGCCGCGGCGGAGGCGTTAAAATGAAACAAAGGAAGCCTGCCGCGCAACGGCGAGCAGCGAGTCTTTTTCAATCGGAGATCAATCTGCATCGAGGAGAATGCCGGCATGAAGAAACGGACCAGCGCCTACTCGCTGCGGCTGCCCGCGTCCTTGAAGGCATACGTCGCCGAGATCTGCAAAGAAGACGGCACGAGCATCAATCAGTTCGTGGCGACGGCGGTCGCCGAAAAAGTTTCCGCCATGAAGACCGCCGAATTCTTCGCTGCGCACGGGGCCAAGGCCGACATCGAAGCGGCGCGCCTCCTGCTGCGCAGGAACGGGGGACAACCGCCGGAACCCGCAGACCGCCTGCCGTAACGGCGTTGCGCGCATACATCGCCCGCCGCCGGGCCGCGAACGGGCAAGGGCGCTTGCGTCCGCAGGCCCCCATCGGCTAAGCTCTTCATGAATGGCAAGTTTCGATGTCCCGGTAACTGCCGGCGGTTTTGGCAAGACCTCGCGCAAAGATGCCTGGTGGCTGACGCCGGCCGCCACTTTCCTGGGGCTTTCGGCATTTATCGTGTATTCGACCTGGGCGGCGTTCCAGGGAGGGCACTACACGGCCGGCCCTTACCTGTCGCCGTTCTATTCGCCCGAGATCTTCGGCGACTCCGCCCATAGCTGGCTGGGTCCCAAGCCTGCGTGGTGGCCGATGTGGCTGCCCTTCTCGCCCGCTTTTCTGATCCTGTGGGCGCCCGCCGGTTTCCGCCTGACCTGCTATTACTACCGCGGCGCCTACTACAAGGCATTCTGGCTCGACCCGCCTTCCTGCGCGGTCAGCGAGCCGCGAAACGCCTACCGCGGCGAGAATTCGTTTCCGCTGGTCATGCAGAACGTGCATCGGTACTTCCTGTACCTTGCGCTGGTCTTCATCGCCATCCTGTCCTACGACGCCCTCAAGGCCATGTGGTTCGTCAATCCGTACACCGGCGCAACCGAGTTCGGCATCGGCGTGGGAACGATCGTGCTCGTTCTGAACGTCGTTTTTCTGGGCGGCTATACCTTCGGCTGCCATTCGCTCCGCCACATTGTCGGAGGCGGCAGGGACATCCTCTCCAACAGCCCTCTGGCGCTCAACTTGTGGAAGCGCGTGACCTGGTTCAACTGCCGTCACATGAATTTCGCCTGGATGAGTCTGTTCTGGGTCGGTTTTTCCGATGCTTACGTCCGGCTTTGCTCCATGGGGATATGGACGGACTGGAGGATTCTCTAGGCGACATGCCGGACGCGGAAACTTTCGAATACGACGTTCTTGTCGTGGGCGCGGGCGGCGCCGGCCTGCGCGCCGCCATCGAGGCGTCGAATGCGGGCGTCAAGGTGGGGATCGTCTGCAAGTCGCTTCTCGGCAAGGCCCACACGGTGATGGCCGAAGGAGGCATGGCGGCGGCTCTCGCCAATGTCGACGACCGCGACAACTGGAAGGTTCATTTCGCCGATACGATGCGCGGCGGACAGTACCTGAACAAGTCGCGGATGGCCGAGCTGCACGCCCGGGAATCGGCCGAGCGGGTCAGGGAGATGGAAGCCTGGGGGTCGTTGTTCGACCGCACGCGCGACGGGCGCATTCTGCAGCGCAACTTCGGCGGCCACCGCTATCCGCGGCTGGCGCACATCGGCGACCGCACGGGCCTGGAAATGATCCGCACGCTGCAGGATCACGGCGTCCATCTGGGCATGGACGTGCACATGGAGCACGCGGTCATCGAGTTGCTGACCGACGACGGGCGCGTGTCGGGAGCGTTGGCCTACGACCGCGAGCGCGGGCGCTTCAAGGTTTTCGCGGCGAAGTCGGTCGTTCTGGCCACGGGAGGAATCGGGCGGTCGTTCCGCATCACTTCGAACAGTTGGGAGTACACCGGCGACGGCCACGGACTGGCCTACCGCGCCGGCGCCCTGCTGAAGGACATGGAATTCGTGCAATTCCATCCCACCGGGATGATCTGGCCGACCAGCGTCGCCGGCATCCTGGTCACCGAAGGCGTCCGCGGCGAAGGCGGCGTGCTCAAGAATTCGGAAGGCCGCCGCTTCATGTTCGACGACATTCCGGACCTCTACAAGCATCAGACCGCCAATGACCCCGAGGAAGGCTGGCGCTACGTCATCGGCGACAAGGACGCGCGCAGGCCTCCCGAGCTGTTGACGCGCGATCACGTCGCCCGCTGCATCGTGCGCCAGATCAAAGAGGGCAAGGGCAGCCCCCACGGAGGGGTTTACCTGGACATCTCCTGGATCCAGGAAAAGATGTCCGACAGCGAGGGGCACATCAAGCGCAAGCTGCCCAGCATGTACCACCAGTTCAAGCAACTGGCCGGCATCGACATCACCAGGGAGCCGATGGAGGTCGGCCCGACGACGCACTACGTCATGGGCGGCATCGACGTCGACGCCGATTCGCAAATGAGCAGCGTGCCGGGATTGTTTGCCGCCGGAGAGTGCTCGGCCGGCCTGCACGGGGCCAACCGCCTGGGCGGCAACTCGTTGTCCGATCTGCTGGTCTTCGGCAAGCGGGCCGGGGAATACGCAGCGGCGTTCGCGCGGGAGAACGGGTCCGCGCGCATCGACCGCCAAGAGGTCGAGAACGCCGAGCGCTGGGCGGCGGCCCCTCTCGAACGAGGCGGCAAGGGCGAGAATCCGTTTGCGATTCAGTACGAGCTGCAGGAGATGATGCAGGCGAAAGTCGGCATCGTGCGCAATGAAAGCGAGATGCTGGAGGCGCTCGAGGGGATCGACCGGCTGCGCGCGCGCGCGCAGATGGCCGCTCCGCCGGGGAACCGCGAGTACAATCCCGGTTGGCATACCGCCCTGGACCTGCCGAACCTGCTGACGGTGGCCGAAGCGATCGCCCGCTCGGGCCTGGCCCGCAAGGAAAGCCGGGGAGCCCACGCCCGTTCGGATTTTCCCGACAAAGTGGAGCGCTTCGGCAAAGTGAACCACGCGGTACGGCAGAGAGCGGACGGCGGCATGGAGCTCGAGCAGCACGACGTCGAGCCGATTCCCGACCGTCTTCAAGCAATCATCGACGAGCAGCAGCAAGCCTGAAGGGGAACGATCGGATATGGCCAACGCGACGCTTCGAATCTGGCGCGGAGACAGCGCAACGGGGGGCTTCGAAGAGTACGACAGCGACTACGACGAGGGCATGGTCGTGCTCGACGTCGTCCACAAGATCCAGGCGGAACAGGCCCAGGACATGGCTTGCCGCTGGAACTGCAAAGCGGGCAAGTGCGGCTCGTGCTCGGCGGAGATCAACGGCAACCCGCGCCTGATGTGCATGACCAGAATGTCGTCGCTCGACACCGAGCAAACCATTACGATCGAGCCGCTGAAGACTTTCCCGCTGGTGCGCGATCTCGTCACGGATGTCTCCTGGAACTACCGGGTCAAGGAAAAGATCGCGCCGCTCAGCGCGAGGACGCCCGACACCGCGGACGGCGCCTGGATCATTCAGCAGCCGGACGTCGAGCGCTCTCACGAATTCCGCAAGTGCATCGAGTGCTTCCTGTGCCAGGACGTCTGCCACGTGCTGCGCGAGCACCGCCTCCACGAAGAGTTCGTCGGCCCGCGTTTCTTCGTCCACGCCGCGGGTCTCGAAATGAGCCCCATCGACGAAGCCGACCGGCTGAAGGAGCTCAAAGACGAGCACGGCATCGGCTTCTGCAACATCACCAAATGCTGCACGAAGGTCTGCCCCGAGGAAATCGCCATCACCGACAACGCGATCATTCCGCTCAAGGAACGCATCGTCGATCGGTTCTACGATCCGCTGAAGAAACTCTTCGGCGGAAAAGCATAGCTCCCCGCCCGCCCCGAACGCCGTGTCTCCCTGCGCGGCTGCTATCTTCTTGAGAGCGATGCGGCTCTTGACCCTTTTCCTGTTGACCCTGCCGGCGTTTCCGCAGGCGGATTACTTTCCCCCCGAGATCGACGAGCGGATGAAGAAATTGCCGCACATCGTCTTGATTACCGGCGATCATCTGCGCTGGGACCATATCGCGGCCAACGGCAATCCGGCGATACTTACGCCGAACATCGACGAGCTGGCGCGCGGCGGCGCGACGTTCCTCCATCACTACACCGTGGGCGTCGCCTGCACGCCGAACCGCGCCTCGCTGATGACCGGACGCTACCCGAACGCGCACGGTCTGATCTCGAACGGCGTCATGATGCCCGACGACGAGGTGACCCTGACGCACGTCCTGCGGGACGCCGGCTACTACACCGGGCAGATGGGCAAGCTGCACTTCATGCCGCACAAAGACCGCGACCACCGCGAGCCCTACAAGCCGTACGGTTTCCACCAGATGCGCCTTTCCGACGAGCCGGGCTGCTACGACGACGCTTACGGCCGCTGGCTGTGGGCCAAGGGGCCGGAGGCGCGGGAAAACGCGCGGGTGACGATGCCCGGCGAACGCAAGACGATGGAGTACTACACGTTCGCGGGCGCGGACGATACGACGCACGCCTCGTTCGTGGCGGAGATGTCGAACACGTTCCTGGACGACGCGGCGAAGCGCTTCCCCGAGCGGCCGCTGTTCCTGCACGCGGGGTTTTATGCGCCGCATCCGCCCTTGAACCCGCCGGCTTCGGCGCTCGCGCAATACGCAGACCGCGAGCTGCCGCCGCGCTACTGGAGCGAGGACGAGATCGACTTCCTGCCGCCGATCTTCGCCCAACGCCTCCAGGCTTGGCGCTCCCGGTACGACGCGGATCGATGGGACGCCTACCGCCGGCACTTTTACGCCATGGTGACCCACCTCGACGAAAACGTGGGCAAAATGATGCGCAAGGTAAGAGATCTCGGACTTTGGGAGCGCACGATCTGGGTGCTGACGTCCGATCACGGCGACTATCTCGGCGACCACGGCATCGCCAACAAATCCGATCATCCGTACGAAGGCGCGATGCGCATCCCGCTGGTCATGGCCGGGCCGGGCGTGCCGCGGGGCAAGCGCATCGACGAGCTGGTCGAGATCGTCGACGTCATGCCCACGTTGCTCGAGATGACCGGCCTGCCGCTGCCGCAAGGCAATCAGGGAACGACGCTGCTGCCGGTGATGAGCGGCGGCAAGGGCCGCGACGCGATCTACATGCAGGGCCTCAACAACCGCATCGTGCGCAGCCGGGAAGCGACGTACGCAATCTATGCGAACGGCGAGGAGCTGCTCTTCGATCTCAGGCAAGACCCGCGCCAGTTGCGCAACGTCGCTGCGAGCGCAACGGCGCTGCGGGACAAGATGCGGCATCGGCTGCTGCTCAAAATCATGGAAACCCGCGATCCGCTGCCCGAGCGCATCCGGCCTTACTGAACGCCTTTTCCGCGTGAGGATGCAACCCGGCTCGGCCCGTTCGCTTTTGCGCTCTCCCGCCGCAGCCGTCGACCGCCTGAGCGCAACGCGCCGCAGCGTCGATATCGCGCTCTGGGCCGCGCCGCCGATAATCGGTCTGGCCGTCTATTGGCAGGGTCTTTTCTGCGAATTGCAGCAAGACGATTTCGCCTGGCTCGGCCTGCGGCAGCAGATACGCAGTCTGTCCGACTGGCCGCGCGCCTTGTTCGAGCCGCTCGCTCAGGGCACGGTGCGGCCCGTCAGCGAGCGGCTCTTTTTCACCGTCTATGCGGGCCTGTTCGGAATCTGGGCGTTCCCCTATCGGCTCACCGCTTTTCTCGTGCAGACGCTCAACCTGCTGCTGCTCAACGCCGTGGGCCGCCGTCTGACCGGCTCGGCGAGCGCGGGCTGCCTCGCCGCACTGCTGTGGACCGCCAACCCCTCGCTTGCCGTGCCCATGTCGTGGTCGTCGGCGTTCAATCAGATTCTCTGCGCGTGCTGCATCTTCGGCGCATTCTACTTTTTGCTGTGCTTCGAGACGAGCGGCCGCAAGCGCGATTGGCGCATGCAGTGGGGGCTCTACCTGTTCGGGTTCGGCGCCCTGGAGCTCAACGTCGTCTACCCCGCCCTGGCAAGCGCGTACGCCGCGCTCTGCGCCCCGGCGCTGCGGCGCCGAACGCTGCCTCTCTGGCTGCCCGCTCTGGCCTACGCGGCGCTGCATCGAACCTTTGCCGGCCAAAATCCCGAGGGGCCGTACGCGCTCGACCTCGGCGCTTTCTCGATGGCCGATGTTTTCCTCGATTTCTGGGGCCGCGCTCTCGGCCCGGCGCAACTCCATCTCATTTCGGGAGTCGAACCGTGGTTCGGCCCCGCCGGGACCGTCCTGTTGACCGCGGCTCTTATCGGCTTCGCCTGGACGCTCTGCCGCTCCGGCCGCAAGGGCGGGCTGTTTCTACTTGCCTGGTTCGTCATAGCCATCGCCCCGTATCTGCCGCTCAGCGGCCATCGCATGGACTACTACCCGTTTCCGGCCTCCGCCGGGATTTGCCTGCTGGCGGGCTGGGGCCTGCAAACGGCGCTGAACCGCAATATGCGCACCGCGGCTGCGGCCGGCGCCCTCGTCTGCCTCTATCTCCTGTCGGCGCTGCCCATCGGCCGCGCGCAGATGTTTTACTACCATGTCCGCGGGCAGCGGGTGAAACCGCTCGTCGAAGGCGTGGTCGAAACGCGCCGGCTGCACCCGCGCAAGACGATCTACCTGGCCGGCGTGGACGAGCCGTTATTCTGGGGCGCCGTTTACGACCGCCCCTTCCGCCTTTGGAACGTTCGCGACGTTTACCTGCTGCCCGACGATACGGGCGGCGGGAGCGAGCGCTATCTATCCGAGAGGCCCCGCTTCGAACAAGCGCCGCGAGAAGCGGAAGAGGCCATCGTTCTCCGCCTCGACGGCAATCGCATCGAAGTCGTTGGAAACGACTGAAGGAAACGCGGCGTTATTCCCGAATATCGAAGGCCCAGGCCGTATCCTGATCGCGGATGATGAGCTTGCCGGCGGAGATCACCGGCAGCGTCCAGGTGCGGAAGTCACCGCGGCCGATCTCGTGGCGGGCCAGTTCCCGATAGCCCTCCGGCGCGGCGCGGACCATACCGAGAATGCCGTCCTCGCTATACAGGTAGAGCTTGCCGTCCGCGAGGATGATTTGCCCCTTGCCGACGCTGCGATCTTTCCAAAGCACCTCGCCCGTCTTGAAATCCATGGCCGTCAGGATGCGGCTGGAGTAGCCGTAAAGCACGCCGTCGAGGAGCACCGAGCTGTTGTAGTGGTTGCGCATGTCGCGGTTGAAGTAAACTTCCTCCGCGCCGTCCGCGCTGAGCTTGAGCAGCACGCAGCCCGTGCCGTAGTCGCTCGACAGAAAGACGTGGTTGTCGTGAAAGATCGGCGTAGCGATGTTGGCGGTGCCGTTGGCTACGCCGTTGTAGCGCCAGAGCAGCTCGCCGTTCTTCGCCAGCAGCCCGATCCCGCCCGTGCCCGTGAGCAGGATGTATTGCCGCACGCCGTCGACTTCGGCCGCGATCGCCGAGGAATAGCCGGCCTCGTCGCTTTGCGACTTCCAGATGAGCTTTCCGTCGTTCTTGTCGAGAGCGACCACTGAGGCGCCTCGTCCGCCCGGATTGACGATGACTTTGCCGCCGTCGATCAGGGGCGATTCGCTGATGCCCCAGCGGATGTTCGACGCCCGGAAGCGGTCGAGCAGATTGCTTTCCCAGACTTTTCGGCCGCTCGCGGCCTCGATGCAGATCAGATTGCCCCCGGCGCTGAGCGCATAGACGCGGTCTCCGTCCACGGTGGGGGAGCCGCGCGGACCGCCGCCGCGGCGGTCGCTGTAGCCGCGTCCGTTGGGGACTTCCCAGAGTTTCTTGCCGGTCGCCTCGTCGACGGCGATCACGTACTGCCTGCCCGCGCGCTGCCCCTGGGTAAACAGCCGCCCGCCGGAAACGGCGAACGAGGCGAAACCTTCGCCCAGGCCGGAGGCGGTCCAAAGTTTCTCCGGGCCGCCTTCGGGCCAACTCTCCGCCAACCCGGTCTCGCTCGAGATGCCGGTGCGGTCGGGCCCGCGCCATTGACGCCACTCCGCGGCGAGCGCCGACGGAACAAGCAGAAGGAGCGCAAGCAGACCACGGAGCATGTTCTCAGTTTAGTCGACTCTGCGCGGTTGCGGACCGTACGGACTCACAGGACGACCCGCTCCTCGTAAACGCCGAACGCATCCCGCAGCGCATCGGAGATCTCGCCCACCGTGGCGTGCGCCTCGACCGCCGCCAGGATCGCCGGCATGAGGTTTTCGCCCGCATGCGCGCGTTCGGACAGCGCCTCCAAGGCGGCGGCGACGGCGGCCCGGCCGCGCCGGGAGCGGAACGCGGCGAGCTCGGCGGCGCGCCGGCGCTCCTGCTCGGCGTCGATGCGCAGCGTCGGCGCCGGTTCCTCGCGTTCGACGCGGTAGGAGTTGACGCCCACGATCTTTTGCTCGCCGGTCTCGACCTTGCGTTGAAACTCGTAAGCCGAATCCTGTATCTCGCGCTGGACGTAGCCTTGCTCGATGGCCGCGACCATGCCGCCGAGCGCGTCGATCCGTTCGAGATAGGCCAGCGCCTGCTCTTCGAGTTCGTCGGTAAGCCCCTCGATGCAATACGCTCCGCCCAGCGGGTCGACCGTAGTGACGACGCCGGTTTCATGAGCGATGACCTGCTGGGTGCGCAAGGCAAGCGTGGCGGCTTCCTCGGTAGGCAACGCCAACGCCTCGTCGAGCGAGTTGGTGTGCAAGGATTGCGTTCCGCCCAAAACCGCGGCCAGAGCCTGAAGCGTCGTCCTGACGACGTTGACCTTGGGCTGTTGCGCGGTGAGGCTCGACCCGGCGGTCTGCGTATGGAAGCGCAGCTTCAGCGAGCGCGGATTGCGCGCGCCGAAACGCTCTTTCATCAGCCGGGCGTAGAGTCTGCGGGCGGCGCGGAACTTGGCGATCTCCTCCAGGAAATTGCGGTCGCAACTGAAAAAGAACGAGAGGCGCGGCGCGAAGACATCGACCTCGAGCCCGGCGCTGGCGGCGGCTTCGACGTAGGCGATCGCGTTGCCCAGGGTGAAGGCCAACTCCTGCGCCGCCGCGGCCCCGGCCTCGCGCATGTGATACCCGCTGATCGAGATGACGTTCCACTGCGGCGTCTCGCGCGCCGCCCAGGCAAACAGGTCGGTAACGATCCGCAGCGAGGCTTGAGGCGGATAGATGTAGGTTCCCCGGGCGATGTATTCCTTGAGAATGTCGTTCTGCACGGTTCCGCGCAAGGCGCCCGCGGGCGTCCCCTGTTTCTTCGCCGCGGAGACGTACAGGGCGAGCAGAATCGCCGCCGTCGCATTGATCGTCATCGACGTCGAGACCTTATCGAGGGGGATTCCGGCGAAGAGCTGCTCCATATCGGCGGCCGACGAGACGGCGACGCCGGCGCGCCCGACCTCGCCGAGGGCCAGGGGATGGTCGGAGTCGTAGCCCATTTGCGTGGGCAGATCGAAGGCGACGGAAAGCCCGGCGGCGCCGCGCGCGATCAGGCTGCGGTAGCGCTCGTTCGACTGCCGGGCGTTGCCGTAGCCGGCGTATTGGCGCATGGTCCAGAGGCGGTCGCGGTACATGCCGGAGTGGATGCCGCGCGTATAGGGAAACTCGCCCGGGAGGCCGATGCTCGGGTCTGCGGCGGCCGGTTTCAGCGGGTACAGCTCTTTCATGGCGGTGAATGCGCCGTCTCAGCGCTCGCGCGCGATTTTCTTGGCCCGCCGGAACGAGGTATAGCCGAACCACGCCCACATCAACGCGCCGCCGCCGGAAAGCAGCATCCGCCCGAAGCTTTCGGGCAGCGAGCGGTACGCTTCGATGAAGCCGTAGGGGCTGAAAATGAACAGCGCGGCGAAGACCCAATAAACGAAGCCGACCACTTCGAGACCGAGCTCGCGGCCAATGGAAAGCAGCCGCGGCAGCGAGCCGCTCAGCGCTCCCAACCCGGCCTTGGCCGCCTTCAGCAGGCGCATACCCAAATGCTATCAAGACGGCCCCGCACGAGGGCCGGGAGGGGCCTCTCTACACGCGAACGGGTAGCGAGGCGCCGCCGGAGGGAAAATGAAATTCCGACATTCCGCTCGATCCATGGATTATTACGCGCACACAGCCGAAACGAAAACAGGGGAACGGCCAAGTCGAGAACACTGGCAGCCGCTGGCCGAGCATTTGCGAAACGTCGCTCGTAAAGCTCGGGACTTCGCCGAACCGCTCGGCTTCGCCGAGGTTGCCGAGTTAACCGGCCTGCTCCACGACTTTGGGAAATACAGAGCGCCCTTCCAGGAATACCTGGCGGGCGAACGTCCGGAATCTACTGCAACCCACCATGCGGTGTACGGCGCTGCGCTGGTTTTCAAGCGGAATTGGCTAGGGCCGGCATTCGCCATTGCCGGACACCATGCCGGCCTGCATGACCTGAATGGTCTGCAGGAACTGGTTCGTGCAGAGAGATACGACGCCAAGAATCGGCTCGTTTCTTTGGTCCAGCGGTTTGAAACGGAACTGGGAACAATTCCTGACAAGCTAAACGATCCTGAATTCGCTGATCCCTCGAAGGACACGGCCATCACGGAATTCTATGTACGGATGCTGTTTTCCTGCTTGGTGGACGCAGATTTTCTGGATACGGAACAATTCAAGATCCGCCGGGAACGGCGTTCGGCGAAGCTGGACGCCTCGTTGCTGCTGGAGCGGCTGCAAGCTCATCGGGGCAAGTTCGATTCGTCCGGCGAACTCAATCGGTTGCGCAACAAAGTGTTCGAAGACTGCCTAGCAAAGGCGGCTGAGCCGGCAGGCTTCTTTTCTCTGACCGTTCCGACCGGCGGGGGCAAAACGCTTTCGAGCATGGCCTTTGCCCTGGAACATGCGCGGCGGTATGGCAAGCAGCGTGTGATAGTAGTGATACCTTATCTATCAATCATCGAGCAGAACGCCGCCGAATACCGCAAAGTGCTCGATCCCGAAGAGGACGGCATCGTGATCGAGCACCATTCGGCAGTAGCCGCAAAGGGCGACGATAAGGAGCAAGTCCGGTCCCCGGAGGAACTGGCGGCGGAGAATTGGGACGCCCCGGTCATCGTCACCACCTCGGTGCAGTTCATCGAGTCGCTCTTTGCCAATCGCGCCTCCAGATGCCGGAAGTTGCACAACATCGCGAACTCCGTGGTGTTGCTGGATGAGGTGCAGACCCTGCCTTCACATCTGCTCAATCCGCTCCTGCATGTGCTGCGCGATCTCGGAGAGCACTATCGCACGAGTTTCGTTTTCTCCACTGCAACCCAACCGGCATTTGGACGCAGCATGTCGCTGCCGCATGGTTTCGATGCGAATGAAGTGAGGGAAATCGCCTCTCAGCCCGGCGAGTTGTTTCAGAAGTTGGGCCGGGTAGCTTACGAAGTGCGGCCCACGGAGAGCGACTGGCCGGAACTGGCCGCGGAATGGGCGAATGCTCCTCAAGCCTTGGGCGTGGTCAATACGCGCAAACAGGCAGCCGAGTGGTGGGAACTGTTGCGCGGACAAGAATTCGAAGGCGTGCTGCATCTTTCCTCGGCCATGTGCGCCGAGCACCGCGCCAAGGTGTTGGCGGAAGCGCAAGGGCGTTTGGCGAACGGCGAACCTTGCCGCTTGGTGGCCACGCAGGTGATAGAGGCCGGGGTGGATATTGATTTCCCTTTGGTTTACCGCGCATTGGGGCCGTTGGACTCGATCGTGCAGGCGGCCGGCCGCTGCAATCGGGAAGGCCGGCTGCCGCGCAAGGGGCGCGTGGTGGTGTTCCGGCCAACGGACGCCAAGCTGCCCGGCGGCGTGTACCGTGTAGCCACGGACATCGCAGCGCGGTTGCTGGATGAGTTGGCTCCCGATGACCTGACTGGCGAGCCGGAACTGTTCGGGCGTTATTTCGACGAACTTTTTCAATACACGCCCACGGATCACCAGCGCCATCGGGAGTGCTCCATTCAAGACGACCGGGAGAAACTGCGTTTTCGTGACGTGGCTCGTAAAGCAAAGGTAATTGTTGACGATACCCAGGCTGTTATTGTTACAATTAAGGAAGCCTTGAAACAAGTGGACGCAATCCGGAAACGCTCCCCAACGGACGGCCTGCGTTTTTACCGTAAGGACTTACGCGGTCTCCAACGCTTCATGGTGAATCTGCATTGGTGCGACTTCCAGAAGCTCGACCGAATGGGATTGCTTTGCCCGCTGCTGCCCGGTATGGAACTGAGAGTGCTGAATGAGGCAGCTTATCACGAACATCTCGGCGTTGTGATCGACCAACGCCCAGCCGAGGATTTCCTGTTATGAAAGATAACTGCGTACACCTGAGAGTCTGGGGCGATTGGGCCTGCTTCACCCGCCCTGAAATGAAAGTGGAGCGCGTCAGCTATTCGGTCATGACGCCCTCGGCCGCTCGGGGTATCCTGGAGGCTGTCTTTTGGGAGCCGCAAATCTGCTATCGCGTCGCCGCCATTCGGGTAGTCCAACGAGGCCGTTGGGTCTCGATTCGGCGCAATGAGGTGCAATCGGTCGTCAGTTTGCGCAACGTCAACCAATGGATGACGAAGCCGGAAAGATTCTCGCCCATCGAGGCCGGGGGCGGCGCGCCCGACGGCACTCAGCGCAACATGCTAGCGCTGCAGGACGTGGAGTACATCGTCAGCGCCGAGTTGCGCCTCACGCAATTGGCGGACCGCAAGACCGACACGCCGATGAAGTATCTTGCTGAGTTCAAGCGCCGCGCCCAACATGGCAAGTGCTTCCACCGGCCCGCCTTGGGCATGCGTGAATTCGCGGCTGATTTTGAATGGGTGGACGATCCCCAAGCCGCTCTGGAACAGCGAGCGCTTGAGCTTGGCGCCGATTGGCGGCCTCTCGATGAGGACCTGGGGTTGATGCTCTACGATGTTTTTCCGCCCGCGGCCCGATCCCGAGGCTTCCGCTGGAAACGCCCCGATGAACTGGGAACAAAACCCAAGAAGACTACTCCGCGTTTCGTCGGTGAACTGGTTCAGCCCAAGGCCTGTTTCTTTCGAGCCAATATCCAGGATTCCGCTTTGGTCTGTCATCCCGATGCAATCGAAATCCTCGTACCTCAGGAAAACTAACCATGCTATTGCAACACTTGAACGACTTTGCGAATAGCCGAAACCTTCTCGATGACTTGGCATTCAAGCCTAAGACGGTGAGATGGATCATCACTCTGGACGGTGCGGGCAACCTCGTAGGGCGGGGGCCTGTGGAAACAGAGGGAGAAAAGAACCGTGGCAAGAGATTTGCTTGTCCGCAAACCACGCGGTCCAAAGTAGCCGGTGGAGTGTCCGAGTTCATGGCGGACAGCATCACAGCCGTGTTCGGTCTCGACACAGATCCGGAAAAACCTATGTCCAAAAGCAAGCAAAAAAACCGGGATAAAACAATCTCTATTAAATACAATGATTTTTGGAGGCAAATTAAACAAGCCTATCAGGAAACTGACAGCCCAACGCTCAAGTCACTGTTGGCTTTCAAACCCGAGCCGGGGAAAGCGCCATCTTTTTTGCGCTGGGGCGTCAGTCCCGACGCCAAACCCAAGGAGAGATCCGCTTGGTGGGTCACTAAGACCGATGGCAGAGAAGTCAAGCTGGGGCAGGACAACTTCTCATTCCGCGTAGAGGGACACTTGCTGCTGGAAGACGAAAGTATCCGGTCTTTTTGGAGGAAGCATTTCGAAAAGGAAAATGAAGACCGCAAAGCGAAGGCTCCCCACGGGCTTTGCTTGGTCACCGGTAACAGTAATCAGCCTATTGCGCGGACCCACGACCCCAAGGTGCAAGGCGTACCTAACACCCAGGCCTTCGGTGCATCGATTGTCTCGTTTGATAAGGATGCCTTTATCTCCTACGGCTTTGAGCAAAGTCTCAACGCTTCCACTTCAATCCGGGCAGCTACCGCTTATTGCACTGCGCTCAACACGATGCTTGGCCGCGAGGATCATTCCATCCGCCTGGGGCAGACATCGTGCTGCTTTTGGACTCGGAACGAAACGGACGCCGTCGGTTCCTACAAAGCTCTGCTCAACCAAGCCGACCCCAAGGCAGTAGCGGATTTCCTGAAGTCCCCATGGGGCGGACGGGAGCGCGAGGCGCTGCGGCGAGAGCAATTTCATGCCGTCACTTTCGCGGGCAACAGTGGACGGATCATCGTGCGCCACTGGATGCAGACTACGTTGGAAATCGCCGTCGAAAACCTGCGGCGCTGGTTCAGCGACCTCCATCTTGAGCCTGTGCGCCTGCCTTCCGGCAAGGAAAAGACGCCGCCGTTGGCCCTGTTCCGACTGGCCTGTGCTACGGTGCGTGAGGCGAAGGATTTGCAGCCGGAAGTAACCGCTCAGTTATTCCGGTCCGCATTGGAAGGCGCTTCGCCCTCACTCACGGTGCTGCATCCCATACTGAACCGCCTGCGCGTCAATATGTCTCGCGATGGCGGTACGGCATTACTGAACCATTCCCGATTCGCCTTGGCGAAGCTCGTTCTAAACCGAAATCGAAAGGACAACATCATGGAAATTCCCGAACGGCAAAATGCGGATGCGGGAGATGCCGCCTATCAATGCGGGCGGCTGCTCGCCGTACTCGCCGAAGCTCAGGCCAAGGCGCACGATTATAAGCTTGAGGGAGCCGGAATCACGGAGCGTTACTTTGGCTCTGCCATGGTCTCGCCGTCCTCTGTGTTCCCCATTCTCCTCAAGCTCAACTGCCATCATCTTAATAAAATCGGCAAGTCCGACAAGTATAAAGGGCATGACCGCTTTCTCGATGAAGCCATTCAGAACGTGTTGATCAGAGTCAACCAATTCCCTCGAACTCTGAATATGCATGCACAAGGGCGGTTTGCCATCGGATTTTATCAACAAAAAGCCTCCGATCGAGCTGCACGCGAAGCGGCAAAGAAAAAAAAAGGAAAGGAATAAGGCCATGAATGAAAACACCAGTATCCTCACCAATCGACACGACATCCTGCTGCTCTTCGAGGTCACCAACGGAAATCCCAACGGCGATCCCGATGCCGGCAACCTGCCGCGTCTCGACCCCAACACCAACCGCGGTATCGTCTCCGATGTATGCCTCAAGCGTAAGGTGCGCAACTTCGTTGAAATGTTTACGCCCGATCGGGCTGGGAACAAGGCCAACGGCTATAACCTGCTGGTAAAGCAGGGCGCCGTACTCAACACCGAGATCAATAAAGGCATTGAGAAAAGCAGCGAGCCTTTGGCCGAGAAGGCCCAAAAACCAGAAAAACAGGAAGCCGCCATGAAATGGCTGTGCCGCGAGTTTTTCGATGTCCGCACATTCGGCGGCGTGCTCTCTACCGGGGACGACATCATGAAAGGCTCCGCTTGGGGCCAAGTGCGCGGGCCGGTGCAATTCACCTTTGGCCAGTCCTATCACCCCATCACCCCGCTGGAGATAACCATCACCCGCTGCGCCGTGACCAAAGAGGAGGACGCCGAAAAGGAACGTACCATGGGCAACAAGCACATCGTGCCCTACGCCCTCTACGCCGCCAAGGTTTATGTATCGCCTGCCTTTGCCGAGCGCACCGGCTTCACCAATACCGATCTTGAGATTCTCTTCGATGCTCTCAACCACATGTTCGAGCACGACCGCTCTGCCGCACGCGGCGAAATGGTGGTGCGCGGCATCTACGACTTCGAGCACGTGGGCACTCAGCATGAAAACAACGCCGCACAAAACAAACGCGAAGCCCGCCTCGGTTGCGCCCATGCCCACAAACTTTTCGAGGGCATCGAAGTGAAGTTGAAGAAAGATGTCGAATTTCCTCGGTCTTTCGCTGACTACGCGATAACCTGCCGTTGGGACGACAACATTAATCTGCCCGCCGGCGTGCGCTTGCATAAGCGTCATGCGTGAGAGTTTCTTTCGCATTCCGGTAAAGAGGCGTGGAATGGGACAAATCGGAATTCAGCGCGTTGCGGCGGCCGCCGGCGGAGAAAATATCATCCCGCTCTCCGCCATCAACCACTATCTCTACTGCTCTCGCCGGGCGGCCCTGATTCACGTCGAAGGCGTCTTTACCGATAACGAGCACACCGTAATCGGGAGTCAACTGCACGAGCAGGCCGACCTTTCCGGCTATGAAACGGTCGGAGGCGTGACTCTGTTGCGCGCGCTGCCCGTCTGGTCGGACCGGCTCCGACTCAGCGGCAAGTGCGACATCGTCGAGCGCCGGCCCGACGGTTCGCTGACGCCGGTCGAGTACAAAAAGGGCAGACGGCGCAGGTTCGACAACGATGACGCCCAGCTTTGCGCGCAGGCGTTATGCCTGGAAGAAATGTTCGGGCGGAATATTCCCCGGGGGTTCATCTTTCATGCGTCCAGCCGGCGCCGCCGAGAAGTGGCGTTTACAGAAGACTTGCGCCGCCTCACCGAACAAGCCGTTGCAGCCGTGCATCGGCTCATCGAAGAGGAAAGCGTGCCGAACGCAATCCACAAGCCCCAATGCTCGCAATGTTCGCTTTTCGATCATTGCCTTCCCGAGATCGTCGGAGATTCGTCCGCGCTGGCGCGGGCCGGCCGGGAAGTGTTCGCCGCCGCCGATTAGAGACTGCCCGACTCCGCACGGGGCGCAGCGATGCATCATGGCCGTCATCCAGAACACTCTTTACCTGACGACACCGAAAACCGTGGTGCTCAAGGATCATCTGACGCTCCGGGTCGAAATCGAAAAACAAACCCGCTTGACCGTTCCGATTCACCACCTGGAAAGCATCTGCGCATTCGGACAAGTCACGGTTACGCCTCCGGCGATGGCCTTGTGTTGGGAGCATCGGGTGGCGGTGCATTATCACACCGAGAACGGCCGCCTGCTGGCGCAGGTCCTGGGAAGCGGCGACACCCGCTACTTGCTGCGCCGGGCTCAGTACGCCGCGGCGGACAGCCCGCAGGAGGCATCGCGCCTGGCGCGGCGGTTCGTTGCCGGAAAGCTGCAAAACGCACGCTCCAACCTGTTGCGCGCCGGCCGGGAAACCGACGACGATTCCAGCCGCCGGGAGCTGGCCGGCGCAGCGGCCGAACTGGCTCGGCTGATCCGCCGGCTGGGCAATGCCCCGGCCGCTGCCGGAAGTTGCGGGCTCCGAGAGGCGCTCGACCCGATCAGGGGGTTGGAAGGCTTGGGCGCAAAGGTATATTTCTCGGTATTCCCATACATGCTCAAACAACAACGAGAGGACTTCAGGTTTGCAACCCGCATGAGGCGGCCGCCCAGGGATCGGGTAAACTGCCTGCTTTCCTTCATCTACGCCCTGGTCCGCCATGACTGCCTGGCCGCGCTGACGACAGCGGGGATCGATCCCTATGTCGGTTGGCTCCATGCGACGCGCGCGGGAAGGCCGGCCTGCGCTTTGGACCTGATGGAAGAATTCCGGCCCTGCCTGGCGGAGAGACTGGCGTTGACGCTGATCAATCGCCACCAGATCGAACCCGGACATTTTCGCGAACGCGAGGGCGGCGCCGTGGAGTTTACCGACCGGGGCCGGAAAGAAGTCATCCGGGCATGGCAGCAACGCAAACAAACGGAAGTCAAACACGCCCTGTTCCAACAAAAAATTCGCATAGGGCAAGTCTTCAGCATTCAAGCCAGGTTATTGGCCCGGAAACTCCGCGGCGATATCCCTGACTACATCCCCTTCCTTTCAAAATGATGTTTGTCCTGATTGCGTACGACGTTTCGACTGTGGACAACTCCGGGCAAAAACGACTGCGCCGGGTGGCAAGAGCTTGTGAGGATTACGGCGTCCGAGTTCAAAAATCGCTTTTCGAATGCCGGATAGGAAAAGTCGAATGGGCGGCGCTCAGGAACCGTCTGCTGAAGGAAATCGATTTGAAGCGAGATTCTCTCCGGTTCTACCGCCTGGAGGAAGACGCCGGAAAGAAAATCGAGCATTACGGGATCGAAGAACCCGTGGACCTCGACGCCCCGCTGATTTTGTAACATGCGCGAAACCGAAGCAACGAAGTTTTTCCCGTGTATCCGCGCAGCCGGCAAGTAACTGCACGGTAACGGTTTATCGCATTTCTTGACAGTCGAATCGGGAATCCATGACAATCGGTTGGCCGAATCGCGCATCCACCTGTGCAACCATTGAAGATTCTGCTGGTTACGGCAACCGGCATCTCCCCCCGCTTCGGCGGGGGGAGCGGATTGAAACTTCGGCAGGATCGGGACTTCGGGGCCGGAAATCCTGATCTCCCCCCGCTTCGGCGGGGGGAGCGGATTGAAACGGAGGATGTCCGCGCCGAAAATCTCTACTCCGGATATCTCCCCCCGCTTCGGCGGGGGGAGCGGATTGAAACAGCCGATACGGCTCGGTCGTGTCGGCCACGTCGCCAATCTCCCCCCGCTTCGGCGGGGGGAGCGGATTGAAACGATTGCCGCCTGGATGTGGTCGGCGCGCGCGGCGTAATCTCCCCCCGCTTCGGCGGGGGGAGCGGATTGAAACGTCTGGAGTGCGCTCGACGCGCACATTCGCGCTGGCCGATCTCCCCCCGCTTCGGCGGGGGGAGCGGATTGAAACTTCGGGTGCCAGACGACATCGATCACGATCTAGCCCATCTCCCCCCGCTTCGGCGGGGGGAGCGGATTGAAACCCCATCTCCGGGGCGCCACGGTCGCCGAGCTCTCCATCTCCCCCCGCTTCGGCGGGGGGAGCGGATTGAAACGCCGTCGACCGCGAAAGTATACCCGGATGACTCGCATCTCCCCCCGCTTCGGCGGGGGGAGCGGATTGAAACAAGGAACACCCGGATGAGATTTCCAGGCAATTCTCTATCTCCCCCCGCTTCGGCGGGGGGAGCGGATTGAAACACCCTGATCCGCGCCGCCTCCGTATCCACCTCGGAATCTCCCCCCGCTTCGGCGGGGGGAGCGGATTGAAACCCTTGACCACCCGGAATAAATTCACTATTTCATTATCTCCCCCCGCTTCGGCGGGGGGAGCGGATTGAAACGCGCCCGAGCCGGTCGCGCCCGAGCCGGTCGCGCAGATCTCCCCCCGCTTCGGCGGGGGGAGCGGATTGAAACATTTCGAGCCCGTCGCCGGGGCAGGTCCGCGTGGTGAATCTCCCCCCGCTTCGGCGGGGGGAGCGGATTGAAACATCAAGATTCGCGGCACCGTGCGGGAGATCGACTTATCTCCCCCCGCTTCGGCGGGGGGAGCGGATTGAAACAGCCATACGGGGACCACAGGACGGGCGGGGGGGTGTATCTCCCCCCGCTTCGGCGGGGGGAGCGGATTGAAACTTTATTATGGCCGACTCAGGCAGCGGGGCCTTTCGATCTCCCCCCGCTTCGGCGGGGGGAGCGGATTGAAACTTCTCTCGGTCGTTCGCATCGCTGATCAGATCGACCAGATCTCCCCCCGCTTCGGCGGGGGGAGCGGATTGAAACCGCTATTTCGCGGGTCGGTCCGGGGCTGGCCCAGATCTCCCCCCGCTTCGGCGGGGGGAGCGGATTGAAACAGAAGCCGGCCACCGGTCACCGGCCACTGACCACATATCTCCCCCCGCTTCGGCGGGGGGAGCGGATTGAAACGAGCAGCGCAAAATCATAATTCGCGCCATCCGAAATATCTCCCCCCGCTTCGGCGGGGGGAGCGGATTGAAACATGTCTCCAGTCACGGCCACATCTCCAGTCACCGTGATCTCCCCCCGCTTCGGCGGGGGGAGCGGATTGAAACAGCCCGTGATCTTCTGCGATCGACTCGACCATCTCGATCTCCCCCCGCTTCGGCGGGGGGAGCGGATTGAAACACACTGGCGCCGATCAGCCGATCGATCTGCCGCGGCATCTCCCCCCGCTTCGGCGGGGGGAGCGGATTGAAACTCGCTGCTTCTTGCCGGGATCTCCCACCATTCCGAATCTCCCCCCGCTTCGGCGGGGGGAGCGGATTGAAACCAAATTCCACCCACGCCAGTCTGGCTTTCCTCATCCATCTCCCCCCGCTTCGGCGGGGGGAGCGGATTGAAACGCAGGAGAATTCGCCGGAGAGCTACGGCGTGTGATATCTCCCCCCGCTTCGGCGGGGGGAGCGGATTGAAACGAGCGCGGCATCCTGCACGGCCTGCCCGGCCTCGATATCTCCCCCCGCTTCGGCGGGGGGAGCGGATTGAAACACCGGTCACCGTGACGCCATCGGGCGCCGTGATTTATCTCCCCCCGCTTCGGCGGGGGGAGCGGATTGAAACCGGACACTGCTGGCGCTCTACCGCGGCCGCCGCGGAATCTCCCCCCGCTTCGGCGGGGGGAGCGGATTGAAACCCCACGATCGGGACCGCCGGCGCAAGCAGCTGGCCGATCTCCCCCCGCTTCGGCGGGGGGAGCGGATTGAAACACGGCGGTCGATGCGGTCGCCACCACGGATCGCGCATCTCCCCCCGCTTCGGCGGGGGGAGCGGATTGAAACTGGTCGCCCAGGGCGAAGTCGATCGGGCGCGACGGGATCTCCCCCCGCTTCGGCGGGGGGAGCGGATTGAAACCTCGCCCACCGATATCTGCTTTCCGCCGGATGGATATCTCCCCCCGCTTCGGCGGGGGGAGCGGATTGAAACTATTCGGTCGGCGGCACCGAGGGGGCGACCGTGGATATCTCCCCCCGCTTCGGCGGGGGGAGCGGATTGAAACTATTCGGTCGGCGGCACCGAGGGGGCGACCGTGGATATCTCCCCCCGCTTCGGCGGGGGGAGCGGATTGAAACACCGGCCACTGACCACATCTTACTCGATGCCGAGAGATCTCCCCCCGCTTCGGCGGGGGGAGCGGATTGAAACTGACCAGTGGATCCCGATCAGATTCAATAACGATGAATCTCCCCCCGCTTCGGCGGGGGGAGCGGATTGAAACGTGTCATTCGGAATCACGTTGCTTCTGGTAACCTATCTCCCCCCGCTTCGGCGGGGGGAGCGGATTGAAACACGTAGGGTCTCAGCGTGGGTAATCTGTCTCAACATCTCCCCCCGCTTCGGCGGGGGGAGCGGATTGAAACCGTACAGCGATTGAGAGATCGGCCCTGGGTCGCCGAGATCTCCCCCCGCTTCGGCGGGGGGAGCGGATTGAAACGTGCAGACCAGGCACATTTTGCGGCCGATCAGCGATCTCCCCCCGCTTCGGCGGGGGGAGCGGATTGAAACTTCTCGTCAAGCTGAAGCCTGCCAGATGCAACGTATCTCCCCCCGCTTCGGCGGGGGGAGCGGATTGAAACTACAATCGGGTTTATCGCCAGATCGTTATTGCGATATCTCCCCCCGCTTCGGCGGGGGGAGCGGATTGAAACCGAAATCAACGCGGAGATCGTCTGACACCTGTTTATCTCCCCCCGCTTCGGCGGGGGGAGCGGATTGAAACGAGCAACATGGCTGTCGATGCGGCGCTGCTCGCCGCATCTCCCCCCGCTTCGGCGGGGGGAGCGGATTGAAACATGCACCGCTGCATGTCCTACGAGATGCTACGCAAGATCTCCCCCCGCTTCGGCGGGGGGAGCGGATTGAAACATGAAATAGCGGTACATGTACTTGTGCTCTTCATCGATCTCCCCCCGCTTCGGCGGGGGGAGCGGATTGAAACATGCACCGCTGCATGTCCTACGAGATGCTACGCAAGATCTCCCCCCGCTTCGGCGGGGGGAGCGGATTGAAACATGAAATAGCGGTACATGTACTTGTGCTCTTCATCGATCTCCCCCCGCTTCGGCGGGGGGAGCGGATTGAAACAATAGTGTGTAGTTAAACAAGACGTATGCACGTAGATCTCCCCCCGCTTCGGCGGGGGGAGCGGATTGAAACTCCGCATCGATTCCGGTCACGATGTCGGCATCCTCATCTCCCCCGCTTCGGCGGGGGGAGCGGATTGAAACCGGCTAACTCGCGGATCCGCTCGCGGGTCCCCAACGACGCCGGCGAGATCGGTGCTGCGTTGTGCGCCGATTGCGCCGCCGAAGTCCAATGCGTAGCCGCAGACTTCGTGCATGCCTGCGCCGACGCCGCCGGCGAAAGAGGGCGGGAGTTGGCGATAGAGCGCGTCGCCGAGATCATTGATGAAGCGGTTGCGGAAATGCAGGCCGCAGCCCCCGCCGCCGACAAGACCGCGGCAAGGAGGCAAGGAGCATGACGCTACGGCGGCGGTCATCGTGCTGTTGTTGTATGAAACCGTCGAGGACGCGGTGGGCGCTGTTGTCCTGATCCTGGCGGCAATGGTGTTGCTGCTCGGTTACTTGGGGGTGAACCCGCTGGAGCGTCCGCGGCGCCGCAAGTCAAGAAGAGAAGTGCTTTAATGATGGCTGGAGCAATCTCATGGCTACACTTGCCTCCAGCCCCGACACGCAACAGGCCCGCAAACCGAACGGCCTCTACGAGCGAGATTTCTACTCTTGGGCGGTGCAGCAGGCCGAGGCGCTGAAGCGCCGCGACTTTGCCGCCGTCGATTGGAACAACGTCATCGAGGAGATCGAAGACTTGGGAATAGACAAGAAGAATTTTTGGACGAAATTTTGCGCCCGGGTCATCGAGCACCTGCTGAAGATCGAATATTGGGACCACTCCACCAAAGGGGTGTTACAACATTGGGCAGTTGAAATAGGAATTTTTCGCTACGAAATGGCCGAGCTTATTGAGCAGAATCCGGGACTGAAGGGCCACTACTCCGAAATGTTCGCCGCTGCCTGGAAGCGTGGGCGCTACTTGGCCGTCAAACGGTTCCAAAAATACGATCTTGAGCATCGCCCCGGCGGCGCCGAACAGACGTTCCGCAATTGGGGCCGCCTCCTGCCCAAGGAATGCCTGTACCGACTCGAGCATGTCACTGCCTTTGACGCCAAAACCGATCGGGAGCCGCGAGAAGATGTCTGGCCGCCCGCCGTAGCCAGGATTCTCAACACCAACCTCAAACAGAACTACCCGATTCTCCCCGACTCCAAGCCGGAGCGCGGGCCCTCCCGCGGCTTCGGCTGGGAGCGCTAAAGCAGCCTTCTTCTCTCAGCGCCGTCCGGCGGCGGCCCCGTCGCCGAGCGCGGCGCAGACGCCATATGTTGGGGTTTTTGCAGTTCCGAGGCGTCAACATCTTGCGATCGGAGACGCCGCCAAGCGGACGGCCTCCGTTCTTGTCTAAGCGGCGGCGCCGCCGGCCTGTGGCTGCCGGGATGAAACGGTCGTGGTTGTCCTTATTTCTTGGATCTCCTGAAGGGTGTCCTGAAGACCTTAACGTACGTGGTCTTTCCCAAGGTCCTCGGCAAAGATGCCGCGCCGCCACAACTCGAAATCTCCCCCCGCTTCGGCGGGGGGAGCGGATTGAAACCACTGCCGCAACGGCTCAATGACGGCGGGGCCGGCCGCGGGGCGCGGACCCGGCCGCCTGCGCTGAGCGTTTGCGATCGGCCCGGCGTCCGGACGGCTTTTTGGCGGTTGCGGGCGGCGCCGACAGCTTCTTGACCTCTGCGGGCCGCAGTTCCCTGGCCTGCCCGGAGGGCAGATCGCCGAGCGCCAACGCGCCGATGCGCACCCGCCGAATTTTTGCCACCAGGAAGCCGATGCTGCGGAACATGCGGTGGATTTGGCGGTTCCGCCCCTCCGCAAGCTCGATTTCGTACCAAGGATTCTTCGCCGCGCGCAGCAGCTTGAGCGCCGCGGGCACAACAAGCCGCCCGTCGAGCCGCACGCCGCTTCTCAGCTTGTCGATCTGCTCTGCCGAGGGAGCGCCGCTTACCTTGACCCGGTAGGTTTTGGTAATGCCGTTCTTGGCGGAAAGGATGCGGTTGGCGAAATCGCCGTCGTTGGTGACCAGCAGCAGGCCCTCGCTGTTGTAGTCGAGCCGTCCGACCGGGTAGAGGCCCTTGCGAACGCGCTTGTCGAGCAGGTCCATCACCGTGCGCCGGCCCTGCGGATCGCTGGTCGTGGCCACGTATCCCTTGGGCTTGTTGACGGCGAAATAGCGGCGCTTGGCCGCGGGTTCGATCGCTTTGCCGTCGACGCGAATGCGGTCGCCGCCCGGGTCGGCCTTCGTTCCCGGCGCCCGGACGACCTCGCCGTTTACGCTCACCCGGCCGGCGAGAATCATCTCGTCGGCCTTGCGCCGCGAGGCGATGCCGGCGGCGGCAATGATCTTTTGCAGTCGTTCCGACATTTCGCGAGCGGCCGCTGCGGCGCAGCCGGCTGCGTCCTACGCTTCGCTATCCGCGCCCTCGGCTTCTTGCGCCGGCGCCTCGAAGCTCGTTTCGCCGAGCGCGGCGCGGCTGAGCTCCTCCATTTCCTTGAGGCTCGGCAACTCGCTCAAGTCGTTCAGGCCGAATTGCACCAGAAAGTCCTTCGTCGTCTTGTATTGCATCGGGCGGCCGATGACTTTCTTGCGTCCGGCGGCCGCGATCAGCCGATGCTTGAGCAGCGTGTGAATGACGCCCACGGCGCTGACGCCGCGCACGGCCTGGATTTCGGGAACGGTAACCGGCTGTTTGTAGGCAACGACGGCCAGCGTCTCGAGCGCGGGAAGCGACAGCCTCAGCCTGGGGCGCAGCGTTTTCACGAAGGCTTTGACGGCCTCGTGATGCTCCGGCTTGGTGAACATTTTGTAACCGCCGGCGACCGCTCGAATCTCGATTCCCCGGCCGGCCGAGCGGTAGGAGGCGATGAGCTGTTCCATGTCTTGCTCGACCAGTTCCGCCGGCAGACCCAGGCCCGCGGCAAGGTCGGCGATCGCCGGCGGATCGTCCGCCGCGTAGATCACGGCTTCGAGCAAGGCGCGCCTCTGCTCGGGGCCGGGCGCGGCCGCGGGCAGCGGCGGCTGCTCGGGCCGGGTTTCCGCCGCCGCGGCGGGCTGAGTCTTGCCGCTCACGAGCGGCCCCCTCCATCGACCTCGGGAAACGCCCCGGCGTCGTGGAACGCCGCGTCGAACATCTTGTGCTTGCGCATCACGATATCGCCGAAAACCTCCGCCTGGATCAGGACGACCGCCCGCGCCTTGGCCAACTCCAGCAGCGCCAGAAACGTAGCCACCAGAGCGCGGCGGCTCGGCTGGCGCAAGAACACGCTGCGAATGGAGATCGGGCGGTCTTCGCTCATCAACAAGTTTTTCAGGTAAGCAATGCGGCCCGTGACGGAAACATCTTCTCCCTCGACATCGAGAGTCGGACGGCTCTTGAAGCGCTCCAGGACATCCTCGAACGTTTGCACGAGATCGAACAAGGTGACCGTCAGACCCGGCTCCGCATCGTCTTCCGCGATGAAATCTTCCGCAGACGGGACGGACCAGACGTTTTCTTCGACGATGCGCTTGTGCCTGAGCATCTGCGCCGCCTGCATGAATTTTTCGCGGTCGAGCAACTGCCGTACAAGCTCTTCCCTGGGGTCTTCGCGCTCTTCGGGGGGAAGCGTCGGATCGACGGGCAGCAGCATCTTCGATTTGATCTGAATCAGAGTCGCGGCCATCAAGATGAACTCGGCGCTGACGTCGACGTTCAACTCTTCGGCCCGGCGGATGCAGTCGAGATAGCGATCGGTGATTTTGGCGATGGGGATATCGAAGACGTCGACGCGGTGCTTGCGGATCAGGTCGAGCAGAAGATCGAGCGGGCCTTCGAATTCTTCGATGCTGACGTCGTAGGGAGAGGGCTCGCGCTCCGCCGCCGGCGCCGCGTCTCCGTCTGCAGCGTCCGCGCCGGGCAGCGGCGGCCTCTCTTCTCGGCCGGAATCGCTCACCGGCGGTCGACTTGCCGCAACGGCGGCTGTTGGCATGGAAGGGGAAACTGCGCGGCGTATCTCATGTCCTTGGCGAGATCGAATCGCCCGGCGGTCACAGTTCCCTGAGCTTGCGGCTGACGCGCATGGCAATCCGCTCGACGATTGCCGGCATCGCCGCGGTCAAGACCTCTTCGACGGCCTGCCGAATCTCCTTTTCCACAATCCGGCCGCTCTTGCCGCCGAGCGTTTCTTCGACGAGATGCGTAAACGGATCGGCGGCCGGAGCGGCGGCGGCTTCCGGGGAGCGGTCGCCGAGCAGGTCGTTTACGGTTTGGAGCAGACGGGCCGCGTCGAGAGGCTTTTGCAAGACCGCATCGAAACCCTCGGCGCCGGCTTCCCCGCGGTCGAACGGATCGAGCGGCCCGGCGAGCATCACGATGCGCACGTCGGCCAAGTCGGGCTTTGCGCGAATGCTGCGGCACACGGCGGCCCCGTCGGCAAGCGGCATCTTCGTGTCGAGCAAGACCAGGTCGGGCTTGGCGTCTTCGATACGGCGCATAGCGGCCCGCCCGTCGGAGACGGCGCGGACGCGGTGCCCCGCGGGCGCAAGAGCCGCCTCGGCCAAGTGGTGGGCGTGCGGATTATCGTCTGCGATGAGTATGTCGGCCACTCGATTCTATTGCGGCTGCTCTTGCTGGGGCTGATTCCTGCGCGCGTCCGGTTCGGTGTCGAGAGCGCTCGGCCCGGAGATCGTTTCCACCGCCACCTCGGCGCTCGGTTGCGCGGCCGCCGCCGCGGTCGCGGCACGGATGCCGGGGGGCGTGCGCGGCATCAACGTGGTCATCATCGGGTCGCCGGCCTTGGCCGCAAGGCCCAGATCGGGCTTGCCTGCGAACATCCCCCAGAAACTGCCGATGCGGCCCCTGTAGACGCGGTTCTCCAGGTTGTGCTTGTGGATTTCGAAACGCTCGGGATCGGCATCGGGAATTTCGCGGTCCATCGCCGACAACCGCTGCTTGGCCTCTTCCAAGTAGGGGCTCAGCGGATAGCCGCGAACGATCCGGCGATACGCCTCGACCTGCTGCTCCTCGAAGTTGTCGCCCAGCTTCTCGTACGTCTCGGCGAGAATCCATAGCGTTTCGTCGGCTTTGCTGAAAAGCGGATAGTGGTCCGTCATCGCCTGCAGCCGGTTCGCCCCGGCGCGGAAGCTCCCCTTGCCGACGTAAAACTTGCCGACGCGGTATTCGCCCTCGGCAATCAATTCCTGGACGTTGCGCAGAAGCTGCTCGGTGTCTTGCCGAAACACGCTGTTGGGATGGCGCAGCAGCAGTTGCCGGCATTCCTGATCGGCGCGGATTGCGTGGCGGTTGTCGCGGTCGGGCTTCTGCAGTTGGTTGTAGTGGATCTGACAGATCTTGAGCTGGGACTCGGCGGCCTCTTCCATGTTGGGGAAGAAGGTAATGAAGTCCTTGTACTCCGCTTCGGCCTGGGCCAGTGCGCTGGAAGTGCCCTCGCGGTACCAACTGTCGGCGATCGCCAGCTTGGCCTTGGCGATGTACTCGCTGTCGGGATAGGTGTTGATCAGCGTTTGCAGCGTAATGCGCGCCAACTCGTACTTGTGCTTCTCGATGTTCTCGATGGACTTGTCGAACAGTATCTTGTCCGGCTGCTGCGAATTGTTGGCGATGGGGTTGTCGTAGGGGCTGCGCCCGCAGCCTGCCGCAAGCAACAAAACCGCGGCCGACAGAACCGCACCGCAAGCGGCCGGCGGGAACTTCGTTTTCATACGCATCGCTTTATTCTATTCTGCACGATTTCAAAAAGCATCGGGGCGATTGTGCGCCCGCCATGAATTGTTACGCGCGAGCCGCCCCCGGCGGGTTCGCTAACCGCATCATCGAACGCACGGCCTCGGCCGGGTCGGCGGCGCGGAATATGCTCGAGCCCGCGACAAGGATATCGCAGCCCGCGGCGGCGAGCGCGGCGGCGTTCGAGCAGTCGATCCCGCCGTCGACCTCGATCTGGAAATCAAGGCGGCGTTCGGCGCGGACGCCGGCGAGCGCGGCAACCTTGTCCACCGCCGCGGGGATGAGCTTTTGCCCGCCGAAGCCGGGGTTGACGCTCATCAGCAGCACAAAATCGACAAGAGGCAGGACTTCATCGAGGGTATGCAGCGGGGTTGCCGGATTGAGCGCGACGCCCGCCTGCACGCCAAGGTCCTGGATGCGGCGGATATCGCGGTCGAGATGCGGGCAGGCTTCCCGGTGGATGGAGATCATCCGCGCGCCCGCCCGGGCGAAGGCTTCCACGTATCTTTCCGGCTCGACGATCATCAGGTGGCAATCGAGCATCAAGTCGGTCGCGGCGCGCAAGGATTCGACGACCGGAACGCCTATCGAAATGTTGGGCACGAACCGCCCGTCCATCACGTCGACGTGCAGCATTTCCGCCCCGCCTTGCTTGACGGCTGCGGCCTGCTCGCCAAGACGGGCGAAATCCGCGGCCAGGATGGAGGGCGCGATTCGAGTCATGGCCGGAGACCAAGGGGAAGCATCGGCGGTCCCGAATCTCCAGCTTATCAACCCTTTGCGTCCCTGCCCTCCCGCGTCGCGGCGCGCAACTTCGTTATGCTGGAAGCCGACCGTGGCGGCAACCGAAACCCCGAAGCTCAGTCTGTTCCGCACGATCGCTCCCGGCATCCTGTTGGCGGCGACCGGCGTCGGCGCGGGAGACCTGTTGACCGGCACGCTGGCCGGCAGCGAAGTCGGCGTAAGCCTGCTCTGGGCGGTAGTCGTCGGGGCCGGGCTGAAGTATGTCCTGACCGAGGGCATCGCCCGCTGGCAGTTGGCGACGGGGATGACGCTGCTCGACGGCTGGCGGCTGAAGCTGGGGCGCTGGGCGCGTTGGATTTTCCTGGTTTACCTGACGCTGTTCACGGTGATCGTCGGGCGGGCGCTGGCCGCCGCCTGCGGGACGGCCGGCACGGCGATCTACCCGCTCGGCGACCCGCAAACGTCGGTGCTGCTCTGGGCCGTCATCCACTCGCTCATCGGCGCCGCTCTGGTTTTGCGGCGCAGCTTCCAGGCGTTCGAGTCGATCATGGCGGCGCTGATCGGGTTGATGTTCGTGACCGTGGTCGGCACAGCGGCGATCATTGCGCCGCCTGTGGGCGAAGTGCTGGCCGGGTTCGTACCGTCGATCCCGCAGAGCGGAACGCAGTGGGTGCTGGCCGTGCTCGGCGGAGTCGGCGGAACGGTGACCCTGCTTTCCTACGGGTACTGGATTCAAGAGCAGGGCCGGCGCGGCGAAGCGATGCTGCCGGTATGCAAGACCGATCTGGCGGTGGGCAACGGCGTGACCGGGATCTTCGGCCTGTCGGTGGTCGTGATCGGCTCGCAAATCGACGTCGAGGCGGGCGGCGCGGCGCTGGCGGCGCAAATGGCCGACCGCTTGGCCGAGGCCGTCGGCCCGTTCGGCCGCAGCGTGTTCCTGGCCGGCTTCTGGGGCGCCGTATTTTCGAGCATGCTGGGCGTCTGGCAGAGCATTCCGTACATGTTCGCCGACTGCATGCGCAGGGAAGAAAGTTCCGCGGAAGAGCTGCGCCGGACGACGGCGTACCGCGCCTGGCTGTTTCTCATCGCCATCGTCCCGCTGTTTCTGCTGAACGCCTCGGTCAAGCAGATTCAATTGGTTTACGGCGTATTCGGAGCCATGTTCCTGCCGCTGCTGGCGCTCACGCTGCTGATGATGAACAACCGGCTCGAGTGGGTCGGAAAGGCTTTCCAGAATCCGCCGTGGAGCAACGTCGTGCTCGCGGCGGCAGTCGTTTTCTTCGCTTGGCTGGGCATCGCCGGATAGCCGTCTTCCTCTTCACTCTCCACTCTCCACTCTCCACTGGGCCACGCCAGCGGCCCATCACCTTTCTCCCCAGCCCATTTTCGTGCGCAGAACATCGAAGAAACGCACGTTCCGCGGCTGAACGATCTTCACCGCGTGATCGGCCTTCCAGGCGCGAACGCAGTCGTTGGGCTCGAGCTTGACGCCGACCTGACCGTCCACGCTGAGAAAGTTGTTATCGTCGCCGCCGGAGACCTTTACTTCAAGGCGCGCCGTCGACTGCAAGACGACGCTGCGGTTTGAAATCGTGTGCGGACAAATCGGCGTGAGACAGATCGCCGATACCGCCGGAACCATCACCGGGCCGCCCGCCGCGAGCGAATACGCGGTGGAGCCCGTCGGCGTCGAGATAATCAGGCCGTCGGAGTGGTAGGCGCAAATATACTCGCCGTCGGCGTATGCCTGGAGATGCAGCAGCCGGGCGACCGCGGCCTTGGTGACGACGATGTCGTTGAGCGCCAGGAAGCTGTTGATCGTTTCGCCGCCGCGCTCGACTTCGGCGGCGAGCACCATGCGCGAATCGAGTTCGTAGTTGCCTTGCGCGACGTCTTCGAGGGCAACCGCAAGCTCGCTCGGGCCGGTGGTCATCATGAACCCCAGTCCGCCCATGTTGACCGCCAGAATGGGGATTTCCGCGCCGCCGACGCCGCGCGCGGCAGAGAGCAGCGTTCCGTCGCCCCCCAGCACGACCACAAGGTCGCAGCCGTCGGCGACGCGGGCGCGGTCGACGCCGCCGGAGAGGCCGCTATAGGCAGCCGTGACTGCATCGGCGCGGATGGCGATGCCCCGTCCGTTGAGCCAGTCCATCAACCGGTCGAGCAGCGGCGGGATGTCCGCGCGTCCGGGCTTGCTGACGATGCCGACTCTTTGGATCATGGCGCAGACCGTTCCAGCGCTCCGGCATAGAGCAGAAATTCCTTGTTGCCGGCGGCGCCGAGGATGGGGCTTTCAACGGCTTCGACGATCGCGAAGCCCAATTCGCCGAGGGCGCGCCGCACCTTTTCGACTACGCGGGCGTGCAGGGCGGCGGAGCGCACGATGCCGCCTTTGCCCACCTCGCCTTTCTCGACTTCGAACTGCGGCTTGGCCAGAACCACCATTTGCGCGCCGGGCGCGAACAGCGCCGGAAGACGCGGAAGAATCATCGTGCAGGAAATGAAGCTCACGTCGCAACAGGCAAAGGCGACGGGATCGGGAACGTGCTCGGCCGCGAGGAAGCGGGCGTTCGTTTTTTCGAGGACGGTCACGCGCTCGTCCCGGCGGATGCGCCAGTGGAGTTGCGCGGTCCCGACATCGACGGCGTACACGCGCGCCGCGCCGCGCTGCAAGAGGCAGTCGGTGAAGCCGCCGGTCGAAGCGCCGATGTCGAGGCATACCGCGCCGCGCACGTCGACGGCGAAGCGCTCGAGCGCGGCCTCGAGCTTCAGTCCGCCGCGGCTGACGAAGCGGGAACGCCGGCCGACAAGCCGGACCGCCGCAGCGGCCGCGACCTGCCTGCCGGATTTCTCGGCCTTCTGCCCGTCGATCAGCACTTCTCCCGCCAGCACCATCGCCTGGGCCTTGTGGCGGGAGTCCGCGAAACCCCGCTCGACCAGCAGCCGATCGACTCGCATGCGCTCTTGGGCAGGCAACACTCTATTATGGCGCGGCGCCGGGGCGGGCTAAAATGGAAATCCGGAATGAGATGTAAAGCGCCTGTCTGTCTTCCGATTGGAATAGGGGTTCGGATGCGGTGTGCTACACTGGCCAAGTAGTTTGGTGTGCGGGGCTCTGCAAACTGCTCTACGGAAAGCCGATGCCTGAACTCGTCAATCCATCCAGCAGACCGATTTACAAGGCTTGGCGCGCTGCAGACGTCGAGGAAGATTTGGCCTATACTGCAACTGAAACGGTTCAAGAAATGGCAGGCAACAACGTACGTTCGGACATTGCCGCTCTCGAAGCCCGAATGAACGACAAAATCTCCGGCCTGAAGTGGATTCTCGGCCTCATCGCAGCCGGCGTTATCGGGCAGTTCATCGGGGACTTTTTCGCCGGCTGAAAACCCTACGCTTCGACCTTCTCCGACAGCGGTCCCAAGCACACAAGTTTTTCCTTGAAGTTCTTCTCGCAGCGCTGCTATCCGCGCATCCCGTGGGTCGAACTACATCGGTTGATCTCCGGCGCTTCGCCCGGCTGTTTCCGTCCGAGCCTCGGCATGGAAAATTCGATGCGCTTCGCGCGTCAGCACGAGAACTTGCGGCTCATCGACTATAGAGATCTTTGTTGTCGCGGTTGATGCCCGGACAATCTTCGAGCAGGCGGTGACGCCGATGTCAAGGCATTGATGTCAAGGCATACCGCGCCGCGCGCGTCGACGGCGAAGCGCTCGAGCGCGGCCTCGAGCTTCAGCCCGCCGCGGCTGACGAAGCGGGAACGCCGGCCGACAAGCCGGACCGCAGCAGCAGCCGCGACCTGCCTGCCGGATTTCTCGGCCTTCTGCCCGTCGATCAGCACTTCTCCCGCCAGCGCCATCGCCTGGGCCTTGTGGCGGGAGTCCGCCAAACCCCGCTCGACCAGCAGCCGATCGACTCGCATGCGCTCTTGGGCAGGCAACACTCTATTATGGCGCGGCGCCGGGCGCGGGCTAAAATGGAAATCCGCGATGCAATTTCTTGATCTTCTTAGCATGTGCGTTTTTACGTCTTGCCGCGGCGGGGATAAAATGGAAATCCGCGATGAAATGTAAAGCGCCTGTTCTGAACGCTGCGATTCTGACTCTGGCATTCGTTGCCGCGGCGATGGCTCAGTCAACGGAGATTGAAGAGCTGCGCTTGAACGCGGAGCGGGGAGACGCCGACGCCCAAAACAGCCTTGGGGTGATGTATGCCAAAGGCGAAGGCGTTCCCCAGGACGACCCAGAAGCCGTGAAGTGGTTCCGCCAAGCCGCTCAACAGGGATACGCCGACGCCCAATTCAACCTTGGGCTGATGTATAACAATGGCCGAGGCGTTCCTCAGGACTACCAGGAAGCCGTGAAGTGGTACCGCTTGGCCGCAGAACAGGGAACCGCCGACGCCCAACTCAACCTGGGGACGATGTATGCCAACGGCAATGGCGTTCCCCAGGACGACCGGGAAGCGCTCAAGTGGTTCCGCCTGGCCGCTCAACAGGGACATGCCGAGACCCAATTCAGTCTAGGCGTGATGTACGCCAGCGGCGAAGGCACTCCCCAGGACGACCGGGAAGCAGTGAAGTGGTACCGCCAAGCGGCGGAACAGGGATACGCGGAGGCCCAATACTACCTCGGGCTGATGTATGAAACAGGGCAAGGCGTTTCCGAGGACTACCAAGAAGCGCTCAAGTGGTTCCTCCAAGCCGCAGAATCAGGGAAACGTCAATGCTCAGTACAACCTGGGAACGATGTACGATTACGGCGAAGGCGTTCCCCAGGACGACCAGGAAGCGGTCAAGTGGTTCCTGCCGGCTGCAGAACAGGGATACGCCAATGCCCAATACAACCTGGGACGGATGTATGAAACAGGGCAAGGCGTTCCCGAAGACTACCAGGAAGCGATCGAGTGGTTCCTCCAAGCGGCGGAACAGGGACATGCCGAGGCCCAACTCAAACTTGGAACGATATACGATCAGGGCGAAGGCGTTCCCCGGGACTACGGGGAAGCAGCAAAGTGGTACCGCCTGGCCGCGGAACAGGGATTCTCCCAAGCGCAAAACAACCTTGGGCGGATGTATTACAACGGCGAAGGCGTTCCCCAGGACTACCAGGAAGCAGCGAAGTGGTTTCTTCAAGCCGCAGAACAGGGGCACACCGAGTCTCAATTCAACCTTGGGACGATGTACGACAAGGGCGAAGGCGTTCCCCGAAACTATGTTCAAGCCTACAAATGGTTCGATTTGGCGATCTCGCAAGCCATACTGAAAGAGCATGCTTATGGCCCGGCCAGAGACGCGGTGGCGGAGAAGATGACTGCTGCGCAAATCGCCGAAGCCAAGCGGTTGGCGCGGGGAGAGTATCCGCAGAGCCAATAGGTCCCGCGCGGCTCAGCCCGCCGCGCGCAGCAACGGCGAAACGGTCGAGCGCGGCCTTGATCTTCTGCCGGTCGATCGGCGCTTCCCCCGCCGGCGCCCGGGCTTTATGCCGGCAGTCCGCGAGACCCCGCTCGACCGGCAGCCGATCGACCCGCATGCGCTCTTGAGCAGGCAACGTTCTATTGTGGGGCGGCGCCGGGTGCGGGGGTAAAATGGAAATCCGCGATGCGACGTATAGCGCCTTTTCTGCACGCTGCGATTCTGACGTTGATATTCGTTGCCGGGGCGGCGGCTCAATCGGCAGAGGTCGAACAACTGCGTTTGGATGCGCAACAGGGAGACGCCGAGGCCCAAAACAGGCTTGGGCTTATGTATGACATCGGTTTAGGCGTCCCCCAAGACTACCAGGAAGCCGTGAAGTGGTACCGCTTGGCCGCAGAACAGGGACACGCCGTCGCCCAATTCAGCCTTGGGGTGATGTATGCCAACGGGGAAGGCGGTCCCCAGGACTACCAGGAAGCCGTGAAGTGGTACCGCTTGGCCGCAGAACAGGGAAACACCGCTGCCCAATTCAACCTTGGGCTGATATATAACAACGGCCGAGGCGTCCCCCAGGACTATCAGAAAGCCGTGAAGTGGTACCGCTTGGCCGCAGAACAGGGAAGAAATACCGCTGCCCAATTCAACCTTGGGCTGATATATAACAACGGCCGAGGTGTCCCCCAGGACTATCAGGAAGCCGTGAAGTGGTACCGCTTGGCCGCAGAACAGGGAGACGCCGGCGCCCAAAACAACCTTGGGCTGATGTATGCCAACGGCGAAGGCATCCCCCAGGACTACCAGGAAGCCGTGAAGTGGTACCGCTTGGCCGCAGAACGGGGACACGCTGTCGCCCAATTCAACCTTG